>NZ_JAGHKP010000009.1 GCF_017742215.1 Chitinophaga chungangae | reverse complement strand
CACTTTCAGTTCCGAACGCCTGTTCTCCCTGTATTCTTCCTCGCTGCAGGGCACGCCGTCCTTGCATTTGTTCACCGGTTCCAGCTCGCCTTTGTTGCTGTAATACAACCGTTTCGGGTCGATGCCTTTGCGCGACAGATAGTCGATCACCGCAAAGCAGCGCAGCGCGCTCAGGTCGGTGTTGTACTGATCGCCGCCGCGGTTGTCCGCAAACGAAGCGATCACGATCTTCCAGTCAGGACGCCGTTGCAGGATGCCGGCTACCTGGTCCAGCAGCTGGCGCGATTCGGTCAGCAGGCCGGCGCTGTTGTAGTCGTAGAGGAACTTCAGCTGTTCCAGCTGGCGTTTGTCTGCTTCCTCTTCCGTGGTGAGCGGGCGTTTTACGAGGGACGGGCCTTCTGTGCCGCTGCCGGTAGTCGGCCTGGCCGGTGCATACGGATCTTTTTCTCCCGCAGGGCGGTGTAATATTGCATCCGGGCTGCGGTGGTTGACGCGGTGGATGTAACCGGCGTCTTCGAAGTAATAAATATCGTCCAGCCCCATGCCGCCTTTTTTGTTGGAAGACAGGTAACCCTGGTAACCGTTTTGTTTCAGCACCAGCCCGATATCGTCCGCACCTGTGTTGAACGGCGCTTTCATGTTCTCAGGCGTTTCCCAGTCGGATTTTTCTCCTTTCACCCGGTAGATATCATAACCGCCCAGCCCGGCGTAGCCTTTGGAAGAAAAATATAAAATCCCCTCCTCGTTCACCGTCGGGAAGGTTTCCGAAGCGAGGGTGTTGATCCTGCTGCCGCAGTTCACCGGCGCGCCCCAGTTGCCGTCCGCCTGTTTTTCCGCGTACCACAGGTCTGACTGACCCAGCCCGCCAGGACGGTCGGAGACGAAGTAAAGAATGTTGCCGCTATCGTTCAGCACCGCATGGCTGGAGGAATATCCCGCCACGTTAATACCCGGCAATAGCACCAGCTCACTCCATCGGCCGTCTTTTTTGATGGATTGGTATAATTGTAATTGTCTCACCCCATTCACCGGGCCTTTACGGCTGGTCAGCGCAATATCTTTGCCCTGCAGGTTGATCGTGGCGTAGAGCGTGTCTTCGTTGTTGCTCAGGCATACCGGCCCGATGTGGTAATCGAACCCGCCCAGCAGTTTGGGCGCCAGTTCTTCCAGGTACATCGTGGCGTTGCCTTGCGTGTATTGCTGGTAGGCGTAGGCTTTGTAAAACGGATGCTGGGTGCGAAGGTCCGTCCGCGGATTTTTTTCCGCCCCCCCGTTGAGCACCAGCCCCCGGTAACCGTTAGACATCAGCAACAAGCCCTGTTGGATCACCCCGCTCACCAGGTCGGAGCCGGGCGTGTTCAGTTCTTTGAGCGGCTGCAGCTCAACGGGCGCCGGCCGGGCCAGCCAGACCACTGCGCTGTCGCAGCTTTGCAACGCGATCGTTTTGAGCTGCAGGCTGTCGGCGTTCGTGGTGGTGAACAGCGCGTATTGCTGCCGCGCCGAATCGTATTGTTCCAGCTGCCGCAGCGCTTCGCCATAGGCAAAATATGCCGATGCCGGACGGTCGGATCGTGCGATCACCTGCCGGTAAACACCCGCCGCTTCGCCAAACAGGCCGATCTCCTGGTAGCTGCGCGCCATTTTCATCAAAAGGGGTACCGGTGTGCGGTCGCCTTTGCTGCGCGCCTGCCGTTGGTACAGGGCCCCGGCCACCGCGTATTCTTCTCGCGCATAGGCTTCTTCGGCCAGCTGTAAGATGCTCTTCTGTTCCTGGGCGTACAGCCCGCAGGCAAACGTCAGCGTCAGGGTGAGGGTTATACTGCGTCGTATCATGCTCTGGTTGTAATGCGTTGTAATGCGTTAAAAATACCGCGGGTTCTGTACCGCAAACCTTTTCGAGGGCAGCAGAAAGCCCAGGGAGATCTCATGGGAACCGCCCTGGTAACCTGCCATTTTATTCACGTTCAGGTCGTAGGAATAACCGATCCGCAGTTGTTTGGTCGCGTAAAACTCCACCATCGCGCTGGCCGCGTTCTGCTCTTCCAGGTCACGCTGCAGCTCCGTCTTTTTCCAGATGTTCACCCCCGTGCGGTAAGAACCCCCGATCCAGATCCGCTCCCCGATCAGCAGAAAGGCATTCAGATCCAAACTGGTCGGCCCTTTAAAATCTTCTTTGACCAGGAAAGACGGCTTCAGCCGGAGGTTTTCTCCCAACGCGAACACCGTGCCCGCCGTCAGGTAGACGTGCTGGGTTTTGCGGATCGTGGAATAGTTGTTCCCTTTCCAGTTATACCGCGAGGCATCCGAATACAGCGAAAACAGGTCCATCACCGAAACGCCTGCGTAGAACCGCGACGTGTAATAATACACGCCGAACCGCGCATCCGGCACCCAGGTGCTGGTTTTGCCCGTGGGGATCGCCACATCGTCGTTGTCCACGTACTGCAGCGCAGACCCGTCGATCGAATACTGCGTCACCCCGCCGCCGATGCCGATGCACAGCCGCCGTGTGTTCTCCGCGTCCAGGGGGATGCGGTAAGAATAAGAACCGTAGAAAGACAACGCTTCCTGCGGGCCCAGCTGGTCGAACAATACCTGTCCGCCCAGCCCTACCCGGCCTTCGCTGGCAGGCGTCACCCCGTCCAGCGATACCCCGCCCGTACGCGGCGCGCCCGGAAAACCCGCCCATTGATGACGGTACGTCGCGTTCAGGTACAGGTCTTCTTTATACCCCGCATACGCCGGGTTGATGCTCAACCCGTTGAACACGTACTGGCTGAACTGGATGTTCTGCTGCGCCATCGCGC
>NZ_JAGHKP010000008.1:1810-4788 GCF_017742215.1 Chitinophaga chungangae | reverse complement strand
TTCGAGACGAACGCTAAAAAATAAAATTAAAGCTTACGGGCAATTAGTATTACTCGGCTTCGATGTTACCACCCTTACACCTGTAACCTATCAACGTCGTAGTCTCCGACGGCCCTTAAAAGTAAACTCATCTTGAGGTAGGTTTCACGCTTAGATGCTTTCAGCGTTTATCCTGTCCGTACATAGCTACTCTGCACTGCACCTGGCGGCACAACAGATACACCAGCGGTACGTACGACCCGGTCCTCTCGTACTAAGGTCATGTCCTCTCAATTTACTAACGATCACAACAGATAGGGACCGAACTGTCTTGCGACGTTCTGAACCCAGTTCACGTGCCACTTTAATCGGCGAACAGCCGAACCCTTGGGACCTTCTCCAGCCCCAGGATGTGACGAACCGACATCGAGGTGCCAAACCTCCCCGTCGATATGAGCTCTTGGGGGAGATCAGCCTGTTATCCCCGGAGTACCTTTTATCCTTTGAGCGATGGCCCTTCCATACAGAACCACCGGATCACTTTAGCCTGCTTTCGCACCTGCTCGGCTTGTATGCCTCACAGTCAAGCACCCTTCTACTAATGCGCTCTGCGTACGATTACCAACCGTACTGAGGGTACCTTTGCGAGCCTCCGTTACTTTTTAGGAGGCGACCACCCCAGTCAAACTACCCACCAAACAATGTCCCCCCTTGCAGGGGTTAGACTCTAAATAACAGAAGGTTGGTATTTCAACGTTGACTCCACAACTCCTGGCGAAGCTGCTTCATAGTCTCCCAACTATCCTACACATCTGGCATTCAAAATCAATGTTAAGTTGTAGTGAAGGTTCACGGGGTCTTTCCGTCCCGTTGCGATTAACCGGCATCTTCACCGATACTACAATTTCACCGAGCTCGTGGTAGAGACAGTGTCCAACTCATTAGACCATTCGTGCAGGTCGGAACTTACCCGACAAGGAATTTCGCTACCTTAGGACCGTTATAGTTACGGCCGCCGTTTACTGGGGCTTCAGTCAGGAGCTTTGTATTGCTACGAACACCCTTCCTTAACCTTCCAGCACCGGGCAGGTATCAGGCTCTATACGTCATCTTTCGATTTTGCAGGGCCCTGTGTTTTTGTTAAACAGTTGGTTGGACCATTTTACTGAGACCACATCACTGTGGTACGCCTTATCCCGAAGTTACAGCGTCAATTTGCCTAGTTCCTTTACCACGGATCACTCGAGCGCCTTAGGATATTCTCCTCGACTACCTGTGTCGGTTTACGGTACGGGCTGCTATAACCTAACCTTAGAGGTTTTTCTTGGAAGTCTGATTAGGGACATTATCAGCGCGGCCGAAGCTTTGCTGTACTATCAGGTTCAGCACCAAAAGCGGATTTTCCTACTCTCAGTATACCTACACCCTTTAACGCACTATTCCGTAAGTGCGCAGTCCTTTCACTACTCCGTTACCCCATCGAAATTATAGCAGGTACTGGAATATTCACCAGTTTGCCATCAGCTACGCCTTTCGGCTTTGCCTAAGGACCCGACTAACCCTGATCCGATTAGCGTTGATCAGGAACCCTTAGTCTTACGGCGAGAAGATTTTTCATCTTCTTTATCGTTACTTATGCCTACATTTTCTTTTCTGTACGCTCCAGCATACCTCGCGGTACACCTTCGATGCAGTACAGAATGCTCCCCTACCGATCATACCTCCTGGTATGATCCTAAAGCTTCGGTGGTATGTTTGATGCCCGATTATTTTCCGTGCCCAAACCCTCGACCAGTGAGCTGTTACGCACTCTTTAAATGAATGGCTGCTTCCAAGCCAACATCCTGGCTGTTTTAGGGTTTGAACTGCGTTTGCTCAACTTAACATACCCTTAGGGACCTTAGCTGTTAATCTGGGTTATTTCCCTCTCGGCCATGGACCTTAGCGCCCACAGCCTCACTCCCGCAGATATATCATAGCATTCGGAGTTTATTAGGGTTTGGTAGGCGGTGAAGCCCCCTAGCCCAATTAGTAGCTCTACCTCTATGATAACTCTATATACGAGGCTGTTCCTAAAAACATTTCGGGGAGAACGAGCTATCTCTCAGTTTGATTGGCCTTTCACCCCTATCCACAGGTCATCCCATAGCTTTTCAACGCTAATGAGTTCGGTCCTCCAGTTTGTGTTACCAAACCTTCAACCTGCCCATGGATAGATCACAAAGTTTCGCGTCTACCCCCACTGACTAAAACGCCCTGTTAGGACTCGCTTTCGCTGCGGCTCCGTTACTGAAGAACTTAACCTTGCCAGTGAGGAGTAACTCGTAGGCTCATTATGCAAAAGGCACGCCGTCACCAATTACTTGGCTCCGACCGCTTGTAGGCGCACGGTTTCAGGTACTATTTCACTCTCCTGTTCGGAGTACTTTTCACCTTTCCCTTACGGTACTGGTTCACTATCGGTCTCTAGGGAGTATTTAGCCTTACCAGATGGTGCTGGCAGTTTCACACAGGATTCCTCCGGTCCCGCGCTACTCAGGATACTGCTCGTCCGTCAGTCTGTACGTCTACAGGGCTATCACCTGCTATGGCTCATCTTTCCAGATGATTCAACTTGAACCGACTTTCTAAATGCAGTCCTACAACCCCGGGGCAGCACGCCACCCCGGTTTGGGCTCTTCCCCGTTCGCTCGCCACTACTGAGGGAATCATTAAATTATTTTCTTTTCCTGCAGGTACTTAGATGTTTCAGTTCCCTGCGTTGGCCACCTTTCGGTTGACATGCCTTCAGCATGCCGGGTTGTCCCATTCGGAAATCAACGGATATAACGCTCGTTTGCAGCTCTCCGTTGCTTATCGCAGCTTACCACGTCCTTCTTCGCCTCCTAGAGCCTAGGCATCCACCATGCGCCCTTATTCGCTTTAAAAATCTTTACTACTTTGTTAGCATTCCCATGCTATACAACTTGTTTTCCCAATATGTCAAAGAACTTTTTTTC
>NZ_JAGHKP010000007.1 GCF_017742215.1 Chitinophaga chungangae | reverse complement strand
ACGTACTGGCTGAACTGGATGTTCTGCTGCGCCATCGCGCGCCCTCCTGTTATTAGCAGCAGGGCTATTACCGCTGCTCTGAGTACTGTTTGCATCTTTACACTTTTATGATCAGCAGATAATTTTAACGTATGATCAATACCCATCCTTTGTATGATTTAACAGAACCGTCTGTTTTCTTCACTTCCAGGATATAGTAGTAGGTACTTTCCAGCAGATCCGAACCATTCCAATCGTTGCGGTAATCGTTCGACCGGTAAACTTGTCCGCCCCAGCGGTTGAACACCTGGAGTTGGGCGCTTTGGTATTTTTCAAGGCCACCAATGATGAACCTTTCATTTTTACCGTCGCCGTTCGGGGTGAACGCGTTCGGGAACAGCAGGTCGGAACCTTCTACCGGCGCACTCAGCACCGCCTTGTTATTAGACGGATTAACGTCTGTGTTGGTGTTTGTCGCTTCCGCACCCATCACCATCTGGCCCCCTTCGATCAGCCTGCACGTCACTTCAAGCTGCACCGAGGCCCCGGCGGCGAGATCGCCTATCGTCCAGGTGATGCGCCTGTCGCCGGCATTTACGGTTGCCTGGCCCCTGCTGGTTATCGTACGGGTGGGCAAGCCCAGCTGCACTGCCAGGGAGTCTGTCACCACTACACCGGTAGATACGCCTGATCCGATATTGGTGACCGTTACACGGTAAGTAATATCCTGGCCCAAACGGTAAGGTCCGATAGCGGGCTGCACGATCTGTTTGGTGACCATCAGGTCGCCTCTGTGCACATCTTCGCTGGTGATCGTCACCACCGCTTCCGCGGAAGCGCCCGCCGTATAAGTGTAGCTGGCCGACTGGCCACCGGTGAGTACAAACTGCACTGTTTCCGGCTGTTCCACTTCTTCATCGTCCGTCACGGTAACCGGAACGGTTACGCTGCCTGCGCCCGCCGGGATGGTGATGGTGCCGCTGATGGCCCTGTAATCCGCATCCGGTGTGGCCGATCCGCCAATCATGTACTGGATCGTGATGGCCTCCTGCGTACGTTTGCCGTTCGGCAGGCCGATGGTGAACCCGCCGTTCACAGCAGGCTCGGTTGCAGCCGGCGTAGTGGCCGTTACCACGAGGCTCAGGCTGCTGTTGTCGTCGTCCGCGATGGTTACGGTAGCGGTGTTCGCCGTGCCTATCGTGTAAGTGACGTTGGATGATACCCCGCTGTTGAGGGTCAGGATAACCGTCTCTGCCGGTTCTATGAGATCATCGTCCGTTACGGTCACCGGAACAGTCTGGCTGTTGCTGCCTGCGGGGATCACGACTGTACCGTTAAGAGCGGTGTAATCCGAGCCGGTTGCAGTGCCAGTGATGGTATAGTTCACGGTGATATCCGCTGCCGGCATCTTACCACCTGCAAGACTGATCGTAAACGCGCCATTGGTGGCAGGTTCCGAAGCAGCCGGCGTAGCGGCGGTTACCACGATGTCAAGGTTCGTATCGTCATCGTCCGCGAGGTTCAGGGTAGCTGAACCGTTCGTACCCGGTGTAAAGGTGAGGCCGGTTGCGGTGCCGCCGGTAATGGTCAGGATGATGGTCTCATCGCCTTCTATCAATTGGTCGTCTGTTACAGTCAACGGAACCGTGATGTTGTTCCGGCCGGCAGGTATTACGATGGAGCCGCCCAGGGCGCTGTAGTCCGTGCCGTCGGTTGCCGTGCCGCCAATGGTGTAATTCACCGTTATGTCTTCAGGTGAAACCACCGTTCCGGGCAAGCTGATGGTGAAGCTGCTGTTGGTGGCAGGTTCCGCGGCATCGCTGCCTTTGGTGACATTCAGCACAAGGTTGGCCGGCGTATTTTCATCGTCCGTAATATTTACGGTGGCATTGCCGGTGCCCGTGTACGTAAAGCTGGTGCTGGCGCCGCCGGCGAGGGTAAGGACCACCGTTTCCAGCGGTTCGATCACCTGGTCGTTCAGTACGGCTACTTCCACGCTCACGCTCGTTTGGCCCGCCGGGATCACCACCGTGCCGCTGAGTGCGGTATAATCCGCATCTGCGGCGGCAGTACCGGCAATGGTATAGTTTACGGTCACGTCTTCAGAAGAAACCACGGTTGCAGGCAAGCTGATGATGAAGCTGCCATTTGTACCGGGCTCTTCCCCATCCGTGTTTTTGGTCACTGTCAGCGCAAGGTTGGCCGGTACCGCGCTTTCATCGTCGTTGATGTTCACCGTGGCGCTGCCCGTACCGGTGAACGTGAAGCTGGCGGAGCTTCCGCCGTTCAGCGTGGCGGTCACGGTTTCCACCGGTTCAATTATATTATCATTCAGCGCGGCAACGGGAACGATTACACTGCCCTGGCCTGCCAGGATGGTCACGGTGCCGCTGAGGGCCGTATAATCCGCACCTGCTGTGGCCGAGCCGGCTATCGTATAATTCACTGTAACGTCTTCCGCTGCCGTTACGCCTGCGGGCAGACTGATAGTGAAGTTGCCGTTCGCCCCCGATTCCACCGCATCCGCGGTTTTCGCAATGGTAAGCGCCAGGTTGCCCGGCAATGCGCTTTCGTCGTCGGTAATGTTTACAATGGCATTGCCGGTGCCGGTGAAAGTGAAGCTGGTGCTGCTGCCGCCGGTAAGACTGGCGATCACCGTTTCCACCGGTTCAAGTATATTGTCGTTCAGCGCGGCAACCGGAACGATGATGCTGTTCTGGTCCGCCGGGATGGTCACTGTACCGGTAAGGGTTGTGTAATCCGTACCTGCAGTGGCCGAGCCTGATATCGTATAGTTCACGGTAATGTCTTCCGTTACCGATACACCTGCGGGCAGGCTGATGCTGAAGCCGCCGTTCACACCGGCTTCTTCCGCATCCGCGGTTTTCGTGATGCTGAGTGCCAGGTTTTCCGGCGTATTATCATCGTCCTCAATATCCATCGTTACGCTGCCAGAGCTGGTAAAGGCAATGCTGGGACTGCTGGCGCCTGTTACCGTGAGAATGACTGTTTCCGTATTTTCAATCCGCTGATCGTCGGTTACGGTCACCGGCAGGTCTATGCTGTTGGTGCCTGCGGCGATCACTACCGTCCCGGAGGGCTGGATGTAATCCTGGCCGCCGATAGCTGTGCCCGTCATAGAGTAATTCACGGTGATATCTTCCGTGGCCGTTATTCCGGCCGGCAGGGCAATGTTGAACATCCCGGTCGTAGATGGTTCTGCCGCGTCGGTGGTTTTCGTTACTGTCAGTACCCGGTTAGCCGGCACGTTGTCATCGTCTGAAAGTATGGCCATCGCGCTGCTCGTTCCTGTAAAGGTAAAGCTGGTGCTGCGACCGCCGGCAAGTGATACCACCACATTTTCCGTTCCTTCTATTAACTGGTCGTCAATAACTGCAACCGGCATGGTCACGCTGTTTTGCCCGGCAGGAATTATGACTGTACCGGTAAATCCGGCATAGTCCACATCTGCGGTTGCAGTGCCAACCACGGTGTAGTTCACCGTGATCGCTTCGGATGCCGTAATACCGGCGGACAGGCTGATAACAAAGCTGCCGTCTGTACCCGGCTCTTCCGCATTGCCGGTATTGCCAATGGTGAGCGCGAGGTTGCCCGGTACGGCGCTTTCGTCGTCTGTTATATCGACGGTTGCATTGCCTGTGCCGGTGAAAGTGAAGCTGGCGCTGCTGCCGCCGGCCAGGGTAAGGATCACCGTTTCGGTGTTTTCAATCACCTGGTCGTCAGTTACTGTAACTGGAACGGTTACACCAGGCAGCCCTGCAGGAATAATGACAGCGCCGGTGATAGCCGCGTAATCCGCGTCTGCCGCGGCGGTGCCGCTAATCGTATAATTCACGGTTATATCTTCAGGAGACGTAATGCCGGCTGGCAGGCTGATGGTAAAGCTGCCGTTAACAGCAGGCTCTGCCCCATCGCCGTCTTTGGTTACGTTCAGCGCCAGGTTGGCTGGAATGTTTTCGTCGTCCGTAATATTAACGGTTGCACTGCCTGTGCCGGCGAAAGTGAAGCTGGCGCTGCTTCCACCGGTCAGCGTAACGATTACGCTTTCAGTCTGTTCAATCACCTGGTCATCTATAACAACTACCGGTATATCGATGCCGGTCTGGCCTGCCGGAATCACTACGGTACCGGTAAGGCCTATGTAATCCAGGCCTGCAATGGCCGAACCCGCTATCGTATAGGTTACGGTTACGTTTTCAGATAAAGTAACACCGGATGCGAGATTGATACGGAAACCGCCGTTGGTAACTGGTTCCGCGCCATCGGCTGTTTTACTGAGGGTAAGCGCCAGGTTGCCCGGCACGCTGCTTTCTTCGTCCGCGATATTTACCGTGGCGGTACCGGTGCCGGTGAATGTAAAGCTGGTGCTGCTGCCGCCGTTAAGCGACACGATCACCGTTTCTGTGGGTTCCATCAACTGGTCGTCCATCACGGCAACAGGAATATTCACGCTGCCCTGGCCTGCGGCGATCACGGCCGTGCCGGCGAGCACCGTATAATCAGCACCCGGAGTAGCGGTACCGGTAACCATGTAGTTCACGGTCACATCTTCGGCCACTGTGATGCCGGTGGGCAACGAAATGCGGAACATACCGCCGGTGCCGGGTTCTATAGCATCGTTCACACTGGTGACCGCCAGGCTGAGGTTGGCGGGTACATTATCGTCATCCGTGATGTTCAAGGTAGCATCATCCGCGGTGGGATCGATCGTCCAGCTGAAGCTGTTGGAGGTAGCGCCGGTAAGGGTGACCACGACCGTTTCTATTCCTTCGACGATCTGGTCATCTATGGCGGAAAGATCTATAACAACGTTCTGTTGACCTGCCAGTATCACGGCGGAGTTACTGATAGTCGTATAATCTGTTCCGTTGAGCGCTGTGCCGGTTATGGTATATTCTACGGTAACGTCTTCAGTGGAACGCACCAACCCGGGCAAGCTGATCGTGAAGCTGCCGGTACCTGGTGTACCTTCCGAGATGCTTGCGCCGGCTGTAACACCGATAACAGTATTGGCCGGGTCGTTCTCCTCGTCCGTAATATTTACAACGGCGCTGCCGCCGCCGGCGGCTGGCGTGAAGTTCCAGCTGCCTGCCGTACCGCCCGTCAGCGTTAATGTAACAGTTTCCGTATTTTCTACCAGCTGATCGTCGCTAACCGTCACCGGTACATCGATGCTGTTCTGACCCGCGGGGATCGTCACACTGGAGGGTATAGCAACATAGTCGAGCCCGGCCGTAGCGGTACCGCCGATCGTGTAATTCACGGTAATATCCGCAGCTGCGGTCTTCCCTCCGGGAAGGCTGATCGTGAATCCGCCGTTTGTAAGGGGTTCCGCCGCATCGCTACCGTTGGTAACAGAAAGCACCATCATAGCGGGAAGAAGGTCGTCGTCCGTAATATCCAAAGGCACTGCATTAGTTGCTGGATCGGCGCTATAGGTAAAGCTGTTAGCATCTGTACCGCCAGTGAGGTTCATCACCATGCTTTCAGTGCCCTCAATGATATCGTCGTCCTTCACGGTAACGGGGATGGCTACACTGTTTTGGTAAGCCGGCAGCTTGATAATGGAAATTGTATAGTCCGTGTTATTTGTTGCCACGCCGCTCATCGTATACTGGAGCGTAATATCGGTGGAGGAAGTATAACCCACGGGGAGGGATACGATATAGTTGCCACCGGCAGACGGCTCCGCAGCGTCGTCATTTTTCACTACAGTCAGGATGCGGTTTGCGTTCACACCTGCATCATTGTCCGCGATGTCTACCGTAAGCTCGTTACTGGTTGGGTCAGGCGGGAAGATATAGGCATTGCCTCCGCCATCTGTCGAACTGCCGGAGATCAGGGTAATGGTCATCGTTTCGGTAGGCTCAATGATCTGGTCGTCCAGAACATTAAGGTCGATGGTGATGGCATTGGTGAGGGCCGGGATCACGATGTTGCCCAGCGCCTGGTAATCCAGGCCGGACGCCGCTGTACCCGATATCGTATACCCCACCGTTATTGGCCATGCCGAGGTAGGAGTGGGATTACCGGCGTTGCCCGCCAGCCTCACGGTGAAGGTACCTTTATTGGCAGGCTCCGAACCATTGGTGCCGGCAACCACCTGCAAAGGCGTGTCGCTGGTGGCATTGGCGTCTATAATATTGACGGTGCCTGTTTTACTGGAAGGATCGATCAAGAAGGGATAACTGGCTGATGCTGCGCCATCCAGTGTGATCTGAACATCTTCAGGTCCTTCAGCAGTACCGTCGTTCCCCGCATCAACGTCTATAAAGACTTCGTTGGCGCCAGCCGGTATCACAATATTGCCACTGCTCAATCCGAGTAAGCTATAGTCCGCTCCGTTCGTCGCAACACCGGCAATAGTGAAGGTGATCACCACATCTTCGGAACTGGTAACACCAGGCGGAAGCGATACGCGGAACTGACCGTTAGTGCCTCCCTCTATCGCATCGGATACTTTGGTGAACAGTACGATGTTGGTGTTGCCGGTCATATCATTGTCGCTAATATTAACAGTGGCGCTGTTGCTTCCGCTGGAGATCGTATAGGTAAAATTGGGTGAATTGGCCGCAGAGATGTTGAATATAACTGTCTCATCGGGTTCCAACACATTATTGTCAATAATGGCAACCGGCACCGTAACGCCGTTTGTTCCGGCGACTATCGTGTATGTACCGGTCAACGGGGCGTAATCGGTGCCCGGAGTGGCGGTACCGGCTACACTGTAGGTAAGCGTGATATCTTCAGACGCCAGCACACCCGAGGGCAGGCTGATGCGGAATTCTCCGGCCGTTGCCGGCTCCGCTCCATCCGCAATTTTAACGATGCTTATCTCACGGTTGGCCGCGGTGTTATCATTGTCTGTAATGGTGACCGTGCCACTGCCTGCTGTGGTGCTGGCGGTAAATGTAAATGATGGGGAAGTACCGCTGTTGACCGTCAGGATCACTGTTTCATCTGCTTCCACCAGCACGTCGTCCGTAACCGTAACGGGAACGGTCACACTGTTTTGACCTGCAGGTATCTGCACCGAACCATTCAATGGGGCGTAATCTGTGCCGTTCAATGCGGTGCCGCTTATGGCATAGTTCACAGTAACCGGCTCCGTGACGGTAATAGTTGCCGGCAGGCTGATCGTGAACGAGCTGTTGGTAGATGGCTCGGCGGCATTGCCGGGGGTTGTAACGCTAAGTGTCCGGTTAGCTTCCGTGTTATCATTATCGTTAACAGGCAGGGTGGCGCTGCCCTGCGTAGCGCTCGGTGCAAAATTGCCAATAGTGGCCGTGGTGCCGCCTGTCAGCGTTATAATAATGTTTTCAGTGCCTTCTATGATCTTGTCGTCTATCGTTTTTACAAAGAGATCGACATAATCCAGGCCCGCCGGCATAACAACGCTGCCGCTCAGCGTATTGTAGTCTATGCCGTTGAGTGCAGTACCAGCCAGCGTATAGCCAATGGTTATGTCTTCGGAAGTTCTTGCCGTACCGGACAGCCTGATCCGGATCAGGGCCTGGAAGGGGCCTTCGGTAACAGAACTTGAGGTTACTACCGTTAACTCCCTGTTGGCGGTAACGTTATCGTCATCCGCAATATCTACTGTGGCATTGCCATTGGTTGTACTGAGGGTATAAGTATAATTGGTGCCTGTTGCACCGCCAAGCGTTACCAGTACGGTTTCCGTATTTTCGATAAGCAGATCGTTGGTAACGGTTACCGGCAATGTAATACCGTTTTGGCCTGCGGAAATGGTAGCGGTGCCGGTGAACGGCGCGGCATTATAGTCCGCTGTGCCGGCTGAACCGCCGACGGTGTAGGTTACGGTGATATTTTCTTCCGCCAGTACACCCGCCGGCAGGCTGATGGTAAAGCCGCCGTTTACATTGGGTTCCTGGGCATCTGCTGATTTGACAATGGACAGTACCCGCTTGGCAGGCGTAAATCCGTCCACAGTAACAGTTACTTTACGGACGGAATCACAACCCTGCGGGCTGGTAACAGTATAGGTGATATCGGCAGAGCCGGGCGCAACGCCGGATACTACGCCCGTGTTGCTCACTGTGGCGATAGCAGTATTGCTGCTGGCCCATACACCGCCGGGTGTACTATTGCTTAAGGTAGTGGTGCTGCCCTGAAATACAGACAGCGTGCCGGTAATATCATTCACCGGGGGAATTGCATTGACAGTCACAGTGGCGGTCTGGCTGGCGCTGCAACCGTCGCCGTTGGTAACGGTATACGTGATGGTGGCCGTGGCGGGCGCAATGCCGGTCACTACTCCGGTTGCATTGACGGTGGCAATGGCCGCATCACTGGTGCTCCAAACGCCGCCCGCGGTAGTGCTGGCCAGCGTAGTGGTAGCTCCATCGCACACGGCGGTGGCGCCTGTGATGGGGTTCACCGTTACGGTACTTTTTGTGATGGTGATGGTGTCCAGGATAGAGCAGCCGTCAGGATATTGCACGGTCACCTTGTAAGTGCCGCCATCGGTGACGGACAGCGTCGTGCTTGTACTGCCGCCTGTCCACAGGTAGGTTGCGGAAGGACCGGCAAAAAATCCATCCGTATTCAGAACGATGGGGAACGCATCAGCGCAGACCGTACGGTCTGGGCCGAGGCCGGTGATGGTAGCAGAGTTGTCGTATGGTGAAATATCCCAGTTCACATTGCCGCCAAGATCAACGGAATGTTCCCTTGCCTTGAAGGGTGTAACACCGGCGGCTGTAATGCGGTTCAGGCGGACATAATCGAAATCCACCGTGCCGGAAGTTTTGGTGACTGTGGCGTTTGCCGTAGTTGATGAGCTGATGATCTGCGTGGGGTTACAGGGCGAGCCGCTGCCATACCATGCTTCGTTGATGGTGGTATTGGTGCCGGCCGCGAATGTGTAGATCTTGCCCGGAGCAAAAATAAGCGTATCAATGACATTGCCGGTGGCCTGGATGTATCCCCTTCCTTTAAACTCCAGGCGGTTGATGGTATTGTTGCTGCGGATCCATACCTGGGAAGCGGTACTGGTATTGCTGAACAACAGGTTGTTTATAGTGGTGTTGCCGATATCCGTATTGGTATCGTCAGGGCCCGTCACCTCGACTTTGTTATACACCCCCTTGTTGGTCCTGAATAAAACAGCGGTTATCGTGGAGCCGGCAGCCTGCACAGTAGTGCTGGCGCCCAAAGCGTGCCATCCGCCGTTGATGGTGGCATTCGTAATATTTAAACTGATCGGTGCGTTTCTGCTATCATCGGTCATGTACGCCATGGTGACGGTACGGCCGCTGAGATCCAGGCCGCCGCTGCGCATATCGATGTGGGTGAGTGCATTATTATAGTTATCTGTGAACGTTAACTTGCTACCACCGGGTTTGTCGACGCCAAAATCAAAATTGCCCAGCCCGGCGCCATTGGAGGTAATGGTGCTATTGGCCGCACCCGTGAAAATTACCCCGGCACCACCAAGGGTAATGCCTGTATTCATCGTAACAGCGGGGTTCATCACGAGGTTGCCCCAGATCTCCAGGTTGAAGGCTGCATCCTTGGTAAAGGTGGGAGCAAATGCGGCGCCGGTCCAGTCCATATTCCGGCAGTAGGCGTGGCCCTGGGAAATCGTTACCGCGCTGTTGCCGCTACTGAAACTGTTAGCATTAAAAAACACATCATTGGCTACCGTGGGAACACATGCACCGCCAGGGCCGCCAGGTGTATTGGACCAATGCGAGGCATCGTTCCAATCGCCGCTGCCATTTACCCAGTAACGGGCGCCGCCCGAAGAAGCAGTAATATTAAAGCCGGAATTACCGCCCGCATCCGCGCCGGTTACCGCAACGGGAACTCCCGTGCCTGTTGCCGCTATGTTTTGCAACAGCACATTCTGCACATCTTTGGTCGACGATGGCCCGAAATTGAATGTGGCTGTGCCTCCCAAACCTCGCAACTCACCAAGACCGGAACAATCCGGGTTATTATAGCGGAATAGGCCATTGATCGTTTGGGTACCCCTTAAATTATAATTGCGGGAGGGGGCCAGCAACAGGTTCGTAATGGTATTGTTCCCCCGTATCTCTGCGGCTCCTTTAAATTCGGCCGTACCAATGGTATTGCCGCCGCCAATCGCAATAGTACCGAAGGTAAGGCCGGTATTGGTAAATAACAGATCGGTTATGTTGGCGTTAACAATGCTTACATTACTGCCGGTTCCGTCAATCTGCACTTTCGGAAAAGTGAGGCCATTGGTAATAAACCGCGATTTTGCAATGATGAAAGAGCCTGCTCCATTGTTCACCCAGGTATGGTTGCTGGAATTTGTCAGCCATTCATATTCCAGCGTGATCGTTGAATTGGAAACATCCAATGTTCTGACGCCGCTGGTTTCAGTGCTAAGCTGGGAAATATGCATTGTCCGGTTGGGCAGCAGCAACTTACCGGTATTGTGGAAGATCCGGAACCCGGGATGCACGATGTCATCCGTTAAGGTAATTCCTCCATTGGTCCCGGTTTTTTCTACGCGGAACACAGGATTACCGAGGTTGAAACCGTTCGCCGTCAATGTGCTGGCTTCCGTTCCTTTAAAAGTGATATTGCCATACATGGTCATCGTAGGGTCCAACGCCAGGGAGCCGTATATCTCGAGATATTTTCCACGGTTGTCAAACACCGGGGCACCTGTAAGATTGGTCCAGGTCATATTGTGGCACCAGGCAGTACCAGCCGTAGCCGTAACCGTATTGTTGCCTGTAGAGAAGCCGCTGTTAGCGTCAAACACAACATCATCGCCGGTGAACGGTACGCAATAACCGCCGGTTCCGCCGCTGGAGGCAGACCAGTGGCTTTTATCATTCCAGTCTCCGGCGCCGTTTACCCAATACAACGTGGTGCCGGTTGCGCGCGGCTGAAAATCCCAACCCGTATTGCCGCCGCCGTCTGCACCGGTTACCGTAATAGGTAGTGTCACGCTTCCTGCCGCGGCCAGGTTGGTCATTAATACATTTCTCACATCCACCACCGCGCCGGCGCCGAAGGTAATGGTAGCGCCTGTGCCATAACCGAGAATCTGCGACAGGGCGTTACAATCCGGTGTATTGGCATGCAGGGAACCTGTGATCGTATTATTGCCCACAAATGAAAATCCCGGGTTACTCGGCGCAATGAAAAGGTCTTTAATAGTATTTCCTCCACCGGCAATAGAGCCCCCGCTCTTATATTCGAGCCGGTCAATCGTATTGCCTGAGCCGATCCGCACGCTTTGGGAAGGAGATAACGTGCTGGTAAAGGTGAGCTCTCCGAAAGTGGTATTATTGATCACCATCGAGGTGCTGCCACCCGAAGTCACGTCCACTTTAGGAAAGCTGAAGCGGTCCGAAAAGAACCGTTGCGCCGTGATGGTGGAATTCGTGGTATTGATCGTGTTATTAGTGCCCCGGTAGTCCCAGCTATCCCTCAGGACTATCGTAGCATTACTTATATCCAGGCTTCTCGTGTTAGCGTTGTTGCCGGCAAAATCTGTTACAGTGTGCGTAAAATCAGACATATCCAGGTTGCCGGCCGTCAGGGTAAGTGTAGTAACCACTAACCCATCCGGGATACCATCTAAAAGGGTAAGGGAAGACCCCGGTTTATTGACCGTGATGGGATTATACCATCCCGTGGCAGGATATCTGGCGGCACCGTTCATTTTCAAAGTAGCCGGCGTGCTTCCTACGAAGTTAAGCCCCTGCGTACCGTACCGTACCGAAGGGGACAGTTCCACGCTGCCATATATGTACAACGGCTGGCCCCTGTAAGCAAAGTCTGCCGCAACGGTTACCCCAACCCAGGACATGTTACGGCAATAAGCCGGGCTGTTAGTGGGAAGATTTACGTCAACGAAATCCGCCAACCCGCTGTTGGCATCAAAATACACATCATCATTCAGGTTAGGAATAATGGAGTGATTAGGTGCTCCTCCCGAGGTGGTGGACCAGTGGTTGATATCTGACCATGAGCCCGTACCGCCTACCCAGTAATAGTCGGCAGCATAAGCATGGGAAAACACTAGCAACAAGATGCAAAACGGTACAAGTTTTTTCATATAAACGGATATGTATATGTATAGGCCGTCCAGCCCTTCAGGCGAAGCGGCTGGAAACAAAATGACGGATCAGTATGCGGGAGTTTTTCTTTATAGGAGTAGATTTTTAACTACATATTATATATCATAAAAATGGTGAAATAGTTATGTGTTGCAATAAAAAACATTGAATTACTAAAGTTAGCCTGTGACCGGCTATGCAATAGTAGTATAAGTTCAATGACCTTGTAGCGTTATTACTACACCGCAAAACCTCCTAATTAGCTCGCCTGCTGAAGCATGGTCGTGAAAATCGAAGATTATAAAATATCTTCCTACATTGCGCAATATGCAGGAAACCAAAGTTTGCATTATAGGCGCCGGCCCCGCGGGCGCTACAGCCGCGCTTCAACTGGCTTACATGGGCGTACCCTGCCTGGTGGTGGACAAGGCCGTTTTCCCCCGTGATAAAGTATGCGGCGATGGCCTGAGCGGTAAAGTGCTCACATTGCTGTCCCGGATCGATAAAGGCATTGGAGAAAGGCTGCAGCGGCTCGCGTTTAAGGAAGACTGCTGGGGCGTAACCTTCGTAGCCGCCAACGGCATGGGCATCAATATTCCCTACAAACCCAACTATCTCAAATTGCCAGGCGAGCCGAGGGGGTTTGTATGCAAACGCATTCACTTCGACAACTTCCTGGCAGATGAGCTGAAACGCTGCCCGCAGGTGCAACTGATAGAAGGCAAGGCCATCACCAAATATGAATTGCTGCCCGATGGGTACCTGCTTTCAGACGCAACCGGCAGCCTTCGGATCAAAGCACAGTTGGTGATCGCCGCCGACGGCGCGTACTCCGGGTTTACGAAAAAGGTGGCCAACATTCACATGGAGCCGGCTCATTACGTGGCCGGTATCAGGGCGTATTATAGCGGCATTAAAGGCCTGCATTCCGATAACCTGATAGAACTTCATTTCCTTAAAAATGTGCTGCCAGGGTATTTCTGGATATTTCCGTTGCCCAATGGCGAGGCCAATGTGGGCATCGGCATGTTGAGCAAAGTGGCACGGCGCAGGAAAATAAACCTGAAACAGTTGCTGTTGGATACGGTGCAGCACGACCCGGTGCTGAAGGAACGGTTTAAAGATGCCGTGCTACAAGGCAGCATCGATGGGTACGGCTTGCCCCTGGGAAGCAAAAAAAGAAGGCTTTCCGGCGAAAGATATTTACTGGCAGGCGATGCAGGTTTCCTGATAGACCCTTTCACCGGCGAAGGCATTGGCAACGCCATGTATGCCGCCCGCATGGCCGCAGAACAGGCGGCGGCCTGTATTGCAGCGGACAACTACAGTGCCTCCGCACTGCTGGCATACGATGAAAATGTGTACCGCGTGCTGGGCCCGGAGCTGAAATTAAGTACCAAACTCCAGAAGCTCATCCGTTTTCCCTGGCTGTTCAATATGCTGATGCGGATGTGCTCGCGCAATAAAGAACTTCAGGAGCTGATGTCATCCATGTTCCACGAAGTGGACGTACGGAAAAAACTGGCAAAACCGCAGTTTTATCTGCGGCTGCTGCTGGGGCGGTAAACGCCCGTAAGGAACGGGCCCCGGATAAAACCCGGTAAATACCGGCGTCACGGCCGGCATTGGGCTGGCTGGTTTCGGAAAATTGCATTTTTATCGCGCAAAACGGTATCTTCATAACACGATAAATACCTATGCCACAATTACTCGCTTTTAAAAGATTTCACACCGCCGAACAGGCCGCCGAAATCATTTCCCTCCTGCAGGAACATGACATTCCAACTGAATATGAAGAAGAAGTAGTGCTCCTCGATAAAATGTATTCAGGTCAGAACTTCGATCAGCGCCATCTCGTGAAAATTCCCGCCGATTATTTTTCCCGGGCGGATGCCTTGTTAAAAAGCCAGATAACAGTTTCTCCCGAAGATGTGGAACCGGATTATTACCTGTTGTCTTTTTCCACCGAAGAACTGAAAGAAGTGATTATTAAAAAAGACGAATGGGGCGATTTTGATTATGCGCTCGCGCTGAAACTGCTGGAAAAACAAGGCATCTCATATTCCGCGGAACAATTAGCGCACCTGGGAAACAGCCGCCTGCAAACACTTTCCGAACCGCAGGACTTGCCCGTGATCTGGCTGATGATCGGTTACCTTTCCCCCCTGTTGCTGTTCGTACCGCTTCCTTATCCTTACATTTTGTCCGTTATGGGGATCTTTATCGGCGCATTTGTGCGCCTGACCAAAAAAACGCTGCCCGATGGCTCCCGCATACAGGCATTCTCCGCCAAAACACGGAATCACGGCAAGTGGATGATCCTGTCCGGGATCGTATTGACAGTGATCTGCTGGGCTTTACTGATCAGGCTCATGCGCGGATAATGTCATAGTACGATTTTCCCCAAAACCTGCTCAATTTTATCCAAAACTTTCCTTTGCCCGGGCTGCGGACTATCTTCAAAAAATGGACACCACCGTTATGGAAAACAGCCCGTTAGCTACCAAACAGCATTTTGAAGTACTGGATGGTTTAAGAGGGATAGCCGCCCTTTCCATCGTCGTATTCCACCTCTATGAATTTATGGTGCCCGATTATACCCAAAGCCCGATCGGCCATGGTTACCTCGCCGTAGACTTCTTTTTTTGTTTATCCGGCTTCGTGATTGGGTATGCTTACGACGAACGGGCCTTACAACTCGGCCTGCGCACCTTTTTCCGCAACCGTTTGATACGCCTGCATCCCATGGTGATATGGGGCAGCGTGATCGGTTTGCTGGGATATCTCTTCGACCCTTACATCGGCGCCGTGTCCGTTGCGGAGGCGGGCACGGGGAAAATAATGCTTGCTTTTGCCTGTTCCCTGGCGATGCTGCCTTTTCCCTGGCTGCCGGGGCGGGCCAGCGGGCTTTTTCCTTATAATACGCCCGCCTGGTCCCTGTTGATGGAATATATCATCAACATCGTGTACGGCCTTATATTGTTAAAGCTGCCCAAACGCTGGCTGCTCGTAATGCTGGGGATATCCGCCGCCTGGATCGCGCTGGTCGCCCGGCACCGCGGCTGGATCATTACCGGCTGGGACGCGCCCACTTTTGCAGACGGGTTCCCGAGAGTGTTTTTTTCGTTCCTGGCAGGGCTGACGGTTTACCGTTTTAACCTGGTTATCCGCAGCCGGCTGAATTTCCTCTTGCTGGGCATGTTATTGATCGGCGTATTTATGTTCCCGCATTATACCAACGACTGGATCACGGAAATGATCCTGGTAATGCTGGTATTTCCGTTGCTTTTATCGCTGGGGGCCGGCGCCACGGTGAACGGCCGGATACGTGACTTCTGTAATTTCACCGGGCGGTTATCTTACCCGCTGTACATGACCCATATATGGGCCATTTGGATCTTCGGGAATTATATTGCCGCGAAAAAACCGGGGCCCCTGGAAATGTACACCGTCGCGGCCATTGTGTTTGCGGGATGTGTCGTGCTCGGGTATGTGGTCATGCGGTGGTACGACGAGCCGGTCAGGAAATGGCTGACAAAGGCAGGGGCTTCCGAAAAATTGGCGCCTGTTCCCCAATCCTGATTTGTTCATTTCCGCCGGTTACCGCGTATTTGCTGATTCTGACCATGGGCTTATATAACATAAACCATTCACATATCCATTGGTTAAAATTTTCCTAATCCCTCCCCTCGCCTTTTCCAAGTCGAATATTAGACTGTACATTTGCTCCTGTCAGGAAATGCTCCTGGAAGAATTATATTTTATAACCCCAAAAGATATTGCCCGCCAGGTTAATCCCAAAACAGTCTACAGAACACCGCCGGGCGGGGCGATATTTTTTACAAACAAGGAATCACAATGAATCCAAACAAAGCATTGTGGGAAAAAGGCGACTTCACCAAACTCGCCGAAAGCATGCGTGAAAGCGGCGCTGCGCTCGTTTCTCAATTAGGCGTCACCAAAGGCCTCAAAGTACTCGACCTCGGTTGCGGAGACGGCACCACCGCCATTCCTTCTGCAAAACTCGGGGCGGACGTTTTAGGCGTCGACATTGCGCGGAATCTCGTGGAAGCGGGCAACCGCCGCGCAAAGGCAGAAGGCCTTACCAATATCGAGTTCCGCGAAGGCGACGCGACCGATCTGAGCGAGCTTGAAGACGGGCGTTTCGACCTGTCCGTCAGCATCTTCGGCGCCATGTTCGCCCCCAAACCGCAGGATGTGGCGAACGAACTGGTACGCGTTACCCGCCCCGGCGGCAGGATCGTGATGGGCAACTGGATTCCGGGAGATCCCACGCTGGTAGCCCAGATCTTAAAGATCTGCTCCGCCTACACCCCGCCGCCACCGGAAGGTTTCATCAGTCCCATGCTGTGGGGCGTGGAAAGCCACGTGATAGAACGTTTTACCAATGCCGGCGTCGCGAAAGAAGATATTTCTTTCGTGAAAGACACATTTAACTTCGAAATCGCCGAAACACCGGCGGCATTCCTGGATAGGTTCAGGTATTATTACGGGCCTACTATGAATGCATTCGAAGCTGCGGAAAAAAATGGCAAAGCCGAAGAATTGCAGCAAGAACTGGAAGCGTTGTTTAACCGCGAAAATAAAGGCGGGCCCGGTACCACACTCATTCCCGCCACTTTCTTAAGAGTGACGGTGAACCGCAGGTAACCGGATAAAAATATCCTGTAAAAAGAAAAACCCGGCAGATAAAGCCGGGTTTCCTTTTAAACATTGCATGTTAACGGGATCACCAGAAATAGTATTCCCTTCAAATCGAGTATGCTATTGTTCCTGAGTAGCATTGAAAAATATTTTGCCGTTACCATTTCACTTTCAGTTCCGAACGCCTGTTCTCCCTGTATTCTTCCTCGCTGCAGGGCACGCCGTCCTTGCATTTGTTCACCGGTTCCAGCTCGCCTTTGTTGCTGTAATACAACCGTTTCGGG
>NZ_JAGHKP010000006.1 GCF_017742215.1 Chitinophaga chungangae | reverse complement strand
ACTTCAGCAGTTCAGATACTTCGATCAGGTTATCCATATTAGCCGTAACATCAAATTCTATTTCATTCGTTCCGGCTAAAATAGTTACGCTACCGGGGAATGTTACGTCAGCAACGTCAAGCGTAGCGGCAGAACCTGCGGCTTTGGTGAGTGTAACGGTGATGTCCTGGGTAGAAGTGATACCCGTTGGCAGGATCGCTTTGATCTTCACCACACCGCCTTCTGCTACTGTAGCAGTGGCCGGCGTAAGCATAATCGTTTTATTGGCGTTGGTATTGGTCGCATCCGTAATAGTGATATCAGTTCCCTGCACAGTAAACCCTCCCGTACTGCCGCGCAATTCCAGCATCTCGTTCCCTTCAAGAATATCATCGGCCACTGCACTGATATTTACCTTCGCGGAAGATTGTCCCGCTGCAATATGGATCGTGCCCAATACGCCATGATCTCCTGAACCCGCTGTAGAACCGCTGCCGCTGCTCAATACCACGTCAATATCACTGGCAGATGTAAACCCTTGCAACGACGCCGTGATCTCAGTCGCAGCACCTTCAGCCACCGTCGCAGGATTGGCGGAAAGCTGTATCATCAAACCGGCCGGGTCCGTGTCTTCCACATCCAGCGACACATCGCCGGTAAACGTAAACCCGGTGGCCTGGAACTGCATGTTTAAATGCTCAAGACCTTCCACCACGCCGTCGGACTTCGCATCAAATTCGATCTCTTCAAAAGTAGTTCCCGCGCTGATCGTCGCGCTCAGGGGATAGTTGCCGTTAAAGTCGCCGCTGGCGGTAGTTGTGCCGGCCACCGGCGCCAATGTAATTACAATATCTTCTGTTGTCGTAACGCCGGAAGGCAGCGCTATCCTGTATTTCACCATGTTCCCTTCCGTTACCGTCGAAGGACCGGTTACCACCAGCAAGGTATTGGCCGGAGTTTTCGAACCGTCGGTAATATTCACCCCGACTGTGGCCGTTACCGGATCGTCGAACACGGTGGCGCTGGCAGACAGCTCCAGTTTCTCCGTCGGTTCAAATATATTGTCCGAAGCGGCCTGGAGCATAAAGTCCGTCTCCCCTGCCCCTACCGGGATCTTCACTGGCAACGCATAACTGTAATCGCCGCCCTGGATACCGGCATCGCTGCCGGCGCCCTGCGCCAGGGTAATGGTAATCTCTTCTGAAGTAGTGATGCCGTCGGGCAGTTTCACCACCACTCTCACACCGCTTCCTTCATTCACGCTCGTCGCGTCGGGCACTACGCTGATCTGCCTGTTGAGCGGATTGGCGCTTGTTGCGTCGTTAATGGTAAATGTCAGTCCGTCGAAAGTATAGCCGGTGGCGGTCCCTGTCAGGTTGAGAGTTTCCGCTCTTTCCAGCACACCGTCTTCCGGCGCGGAAATAGTGAAGGTTGCGGAACTGGCTCCCGCTGCAATAACCGCCGGTGAAGTCGTGATGGTATAATCGGCGTCTGATGCGGAGGAACCGCTTCCGGTCTGTACGGTAATACTAATATCTGCCGGTGCAGTGCCTGATTCGAGTGTAGCCGTTACTGTTATCCCTGCACCGCCTTCATCCAGCGTGGTGGGGGTTGCGGTGAAAATGATCTTGTTGCTGACGGCGTCCAGGAGGTTTACCGTTCGGCTGGGCGTCGATAATGTTCCGAGAATATTCGTGTTGGCTAATACTTGTATGCTTTCTGTTTCTGTAATAACATCCGTAAGCGCATCAAGCGTAAAGTCCACGCCATTGTCGCCTGGCTGGATCGTAACTGTAGCCGGCATATTGTAGTCGGCCGTCGTTACGCTGCCAGTAGTAGATGGGCCTGCGCTAAGTGTGATCACAATGGGCTCCTGGCTGCGAACACTCGTGTTACCGAACCTTATCCTCAGTGGCAGCGAATTCCCTTCCGTAAGGTTTGTGGCGGTGGAGGGATCGAATATGACCTTTTTGTTGCCCGATGTCATCGAGGCCCTATCTTTGATCACGAAACTTCCGTCCGCAAACGTGAATCCACTTAGATTGCCAGTCACCACCGCTGTTTCGTCCGCTTCCAATATCCACTGATCAGCGGGTACCTGCAAAGTGAAGTTCGCCGAGCTGTAACCCGCAGGGATCGTCACCTGCAACGGCATCGTTACAAAATCACCGGCATCCGCCGTTGACGTGCCATCCAGCACCAGGTTCACGATGATGTCGCTGGCTGAAGAATAAGACGGGTCAAAACTGATAGTGCCGTTGACCACCTGCACCGTGAGGGGACTTTCCGTGACGGAAGTTGTACCCCCAAAACTGATGGTCAACGTTCTCCCCGCAGGACTATCCTCTATCTCCAGGTAAGAAGACACCATGGTGTACGCGCCATAACTGTCCGTGGCCGTTCCGTCGAAATACCAGAACTCTGTTTCTTCCAGCGTATAGTCTTCAACGAGATTAATATTATAAGTCACCTGCGAGCCATCTGCCGGAATGGTCAGAACAGACGGGAACGGCGTAGCACCGCTGATATCGGAGAAGTCCGCTGTACTGGCGGGATTGGTATAGTCGATATTTATCGCAAGCGGCGCCTCGGTGGTAACACCGGAAGGCAGGCTGGCTGTGATGGTGACAGGTGTGCCTTCAGCAGCTTTCGGAGAGCTGAAGGTGATGATCTTGTTGTCTGGATTAAGATGCGTGGTATCAGTGATAATGATCTCCGTGGTATCGCCCACCGCTTCGCCGCCGATCGTAGCGGTTGCGCCGATCTGCAGACTTTCGTCTCCTTCCAGGATGAGATCGCCGGTAGCAGTTAGTTCGAATTCCGTTTCGTGCTCGTTGGCGAGGATGGTTACCTGCGGCAGCAAGCCGGAGTAATCGCTGGTTTTCGTCGTAGAAGCCACGAGCCTGTTGATATCCACCGTAAGATCGGTCGGAAGCGCCGCACCCGTCATCTTCACTTTTATTTTTGTTTTCTCGCCTTCTTTCAGGGAAGTTTTTTCCGGTTCAATAAATATCCTGTTCTGATCGTCGTCCACGATCGTGTATTCCAGCGAAGAAACCGCTCCCAATTGAAGATGCGGCGCGCAGGTCGGCGCCACCAGCGTAACGGTGAAAGTTTTGTCTACGGTGGACGGCGTGGTATTACCGATGATCTCGATCGGCAGCTCCAGCTGATCGTTTACGTAAGTTCCGGGAGGAATGATGATCTTGTTTTGCAGCACCCGGTAATCGGTGCCTTCCACCGCGGGATGCGTGCCGCTCGGCGTCACCTGGATCTCCAATACCTGCGGCAGGTTAAAAGTAGCATTGGCAAGGTTGAGCTGCAAACCGCTGATAGTATGCGCCGCATCGCCTTCCAATCCCGCGGGGCTGGTAACAGGCGTAAGAGTTACCTGCGCTACTTCCATCGGCATACTGGATGTTGCGTCTTCCAGGTTCGGGTCCATCATATAAAGACTTTGCATTTCAGCCGCATCGAACCCTACTGCCATCTGGCGGGTGGCATGTGCCAGGTTTCCGGGAAAAACGCCATTCACGTCCACCGCCGTATGTACAGTAATACCACTGTTGTCTGGCACGGCTTTGATCATATCGGTGAGAGTATAGCCGTTGGAAAGTTTATCGTTCCTGTATGCTACAGGACCGGCATAATAAGATATGAAGCCCTCGGGTACCGTTTTAAACACATGGGTACCGCTCAGCCCGTCGCAATCGCTGCCGCTTTTCGTGATACCCACCATGCGGGGGATATAACCCGTTCCGCTGGTCCCCCACCAGGGATTTAAGGTGGCGTCCACTTCCAGGTCTTTGAACCCTTTGCCGCAGGTAGCGCCGTCCATCCAGCTGGCCTCGGAAAGATAGAAGTTTATCCAGTACGGCCCGCCGGTAGAGCCGCTGGGTATTCCCTCGTTGCTGCTCAGGTAATAATTGATGAGATAGTAGGATGTTCCCGCCGTATAGACGTATTCTGTTGAAAGGTTATAATCTGCGTTGTTGCCGTTTTTGAATTTGGTCTGCGTAACCACTCTCCAGGGATTGCCTGCGCTGCCGTCGCCCACTACGTCGGAGATATTGCAGGCCTGCAGGTATTTGGGCTCTTTATTTTCGATGGTGCCGCCGAGCTTGCGTTCAAGAATAACATAGGTCCGTAATCCTCCCCTGTCGTACCGGTCCAGCAACGGGTCCAGGCTGAACTGGTCTACGCCGTTGCGGCGCACCATCACGCTGGTATCGGTAATCGTGATGCGGAGGCCGTCGGTAGGCGTTTCGCCGCCAGTGGGGTTGATCACCCTGGAAGGGGCCTGGGCGTTGACCATGTTGCTTAACATCATGAGAATCAGCAACATCGCGGTCGCTTTAAAGCGGAGCTTTTTTATACCCGCAAACAGGGCGCTGTCTTTCTTAGGATAGGATAGGACTAACATAGTAACATTAAAATTTCTTTACATACACACTAGGTATCGGGAAACTGACGTTATACTCCGGAATTTCCCGGTGAGGGAGCCTCGCTTGTCGATAAAAATGCACGGGCGTTGAATGCCTTTTCTCCTTTCTAAAGCCCACCAGGGGCGTGTTTACTTAACCGATGACTCCGAAAAATAATATGTAACAAATTTGGTAATATACCTTACCAATTAGCAAATGTATATTATTTATAATATTAAAGCAAAAAATAATTGTACTTATTTCTCTATATGTAAAAAATAGGGAGATGTGCGGGAAGGGTTCAGAATGAGCGGGGTAAGTTCGCCAATTAGCATTATGTAGAAAGTTAAAATAAAGGTAGATTTGCAAAAATTTATTCGGAATGTCAACATTTGCTAAATCCAAAATTGATTTGAACCTCAAGTACAAAGTTAAAGACATGTCTTTGGCCGAGTGGGGTCGCAAGGAAATACAGCTGGCGGAAGCCGAAATGCCCGGTCTGATGGCGCTGCGTGAAGAATATGGTAAAACCCAGCCGCTGAAAGGCGCGCGTATTGCCGGTTGCCTGCACATGACCATCCAGACTGCCGTACTCATTGAAACACTGGTAGCCCTCGGCGCCGAAGTACAATGGAGCTCCTGCAACATCTTCTCCACGCAGGATCATGCCGCCGCAGCCATCGCCGCAGCAGGCATCCCGGTTTACGCATGGAAAGGCCTCAACGAAGAAGAATTTAACTGGTGCATCGAGCAGACCCTTTTCTTCGGCAGCTACGACCGACCCCTGAACATGATCCTCGACGACGGCGGCGACCTCACCAACATGGTGTTCGACGTTTACCCCGAGCTGATCCAGCACATCAAAGGCCTGAGCGAAGAAACCACCACCGGTGTTCACCGCCTGTACGAAAGAATGAAGAACGGCACCTTACCGATGCCCGCCATCAATATCAACGATTCCGTTACCAAATCCAAGTTCGACAATAAATATGGCTGCCGCGAATCCTGCGTGGACGCCATCCGCCGCGCTACCGACGTAATGATCGCCGGTAAAGTAGCTGTTGTGGCCGGTTTTGGCGACGTAGGCAAAGGCTCCGCCGAATCCCTCGCAGGCGCCGGCGCACGCGTGATCGTTACCGAGATCGACCCCATCTGCGCCCTCCAGGCCGCTATGGAAGGTTATGAAGTAAAGAAAATGGCCGATGCGGTGAAAGAAGCCGACATCATCGTAACCACCACCGGCTGCCGCGACATTATCACCGGCGACCACTTCAAAACCATGAAAGATAAAGCCATCGTGTGCAACATCGGCCACTTCGATATCGAGATCGACGTTGCCTGGCTGAACACCAACTACGGTCATTCCAAAGTGGAGATCAAACCGCAGGTAGACAAATACACCATCGACGGCAAAGACATCATCCTGCTGGCCGAAGGCCGTCTCGTGAACCTGGGTTGCGCCACCGGCCACCCCTCTTTCGTAATGAGCAACTCCTTCACCAACCAAACGCTTGCCCAGCTCGAACTGTGGACCAACTCCGCCGCTTACGAGAACAAAGTGTACGTTCTGCCCAAACACCTGGACGAAAAAGTAGCCCGCCTGCACCTGAAAAAGATCGGTGTGGAACTGGACACTCTTACTTCCGCCCAGTCTTCTTACCTCGGCATTCCCGTGGAAGGCCCCTTCAAACCGGAATACTACCGTTACTGATCCTGACGGTGAATGATACAAAGCAGCGCCCGCAAAGGCGCTGCTTTTTTTTGCGCCGATAATAAGTCTCCAAGCTTATATTGACTTGTTATAAGGCCAGGGGCTTATTTTACATATCATATTATAAGCCTATAGGCTTATATTCGATGATTATAAGTCTTATAGCTTATAATTATGAATTATAAGGTTATAACCTTATATTTGTAACATGAAAACGAATGCCGTTGTCATTACCGGGGATGTGATCCAGTCCTCCCTGCTCGACCCCAAAGAGCGCGGGCGCCTTCAAAAGGCGCTGGAGCAGGCATTTGCCGTCGTCAAAAAGAAAGAAAAAAGTTTTGACGTGGAGCAATACCGGGGAGACAGCTTCCAGGCCGTGATCACGAAAAACCCCGGCGAAGCCCTGCATTTCAGCCTGATGCTGATGGCCATGTTGTGGAAAGAGGATTTTAAAGCAAGACTCGCCATCGGTACCGGCGAAATTTCTTTTAATGCGAAAAAAATAGTTACTTCAGACGGGCCGGCGTTTCAAAACTCCGGTCCATACCTGGACGAACTGAAAAAAAAGAACGGGCTTATCTCCGTGGTCGGCCCCCACCCTGCCGTCAACCAGGAGTGGGAAGTGCACTGCCAGTCGCTCTCCTTCATCATCGAACGGTGGAGCGCCCCGCAGGCGGAAGCCGTGCTGGAACAGCTGAACGGCCTCACGCAGGTGCAGGCCGCGGAAAAACTCAACATCCGCCAGCCCGCCGTTCACCAGCGGCTGCAGGGCGCCGGATGGCAGGTGATACAGCTCGTATTGCGGCGTTTTGAACAACAGGCCCCGTCCATGTTCTAAACCATATCTTTATGCTACTGCTCATCAAATGGCTGTGCGCCCACCTCCTGGGTGATTTTGCGCTGCAAACCACCCGCATCGTTCAACACAAACGCCGCCTCAAGGCCGGCTCCGGTTATCTTTACCTGCATTGCTTCATCCACGGCGCGCTGATCTATGTTTTTACCGCGGAATGGGAACAATGGCTCGCACCTGTAGCCGTTACCGTTAGCCACTTTTTTATCGATCTCTGGAAACTGCACCGGAAAGACAATGCGAAAAATTTCCTCATCGACCAGGGCCTTCACCTGCTGGTGCTTTTACTGCTCTGGCTGCAGGTAACCCATAGCTGGAACGGCGTACTGCCGTACCTCAAAGACATCTGGCAAAATACCCCCTTCTGGGCCGTGGTTATGGGTTACGCCGCCGTGATCTGGCCCGCCGCCTTCCTGCTCGGCTTCGCCACCAAACGCTGGCGCGACCAGATCTCCGATTCCCGCATTCATAACGGCAAAGGCTCCCTCAGCGAGGCCGGCAGATGGATCGGCATATTCGAACGCGTGCTGGTGCTCACTTTCATCATCACCAATCATTACGAAGGCATCGGTTTTCTCATCGCCGCCAAATCCATCCTGCGGTTCAACGACCTGAAAGAGAGCGACAACCGCCGCGAAACCGAATACGTGCTGATCGGCACGCTCATGAGCTTTTCAACTTCCATTTTTATCGGCTCCGTTGTGGCGTTCCTGCTGCAATAGTTGTAATTTTGCGGCATGACCAAGCTGAGTGTTAACATTAACAAGTTTGCCACGCTGCGCAACGCACGCGGCGGCAATCTGCCGGACATTATACAGGTGGCAAAGGACTGCGAACGTTTCGGGGCAGACGGCATTACGGTACATCCCCGGCCAGACGAACGGCACATCCGTTACCAGGACGTGCGGGACCTCAAACCCGTCGTTACCACCGAATTTAACATCGAAGGATACCCTTCCCAAGACTTTATGGACCTGGTGCTGGAAACAAAACCCCATCAGGCCACGCTGGTGCCCGATCCGCCGGGCGTGCTCACTTCCAACAACGGGTGGGACACGGTGCATTACCAGTCTTTCCTCAAAGACGTGATCTCCACCCTCAAAAAAGCCGGCATCCGCGTGTCTATTTTCCTGAACCCGGAAGTGGATAAAGTGGAAGGCGCAAAAACAGCGGGAGCCGACCGCATCGAGCTGTATACCGGCCCTTACGCGGAAGAATACGCGAACGCCCGCACGCAGCCGCAGAACTTCCGCCTGTTCAACGACTATAAAAACACCGCCAAAGCGGCGTCTGCCATCGGCCTGGAGCTAAACGCCGGGCACGACCTGAACCTGGACAATCTCCGTTTTTTCAAGCTGCACATCCCGCAGTTAAAAGAAGTGTCCATCGGCCACGCGCTGGTGTGCGATGCAATCTATTTCGGGCTGGAAAATACCATCCAGCTGTATAAAAGACAGTTGCAGGATTAAACCTCATCATATCAAAAGGGCCGCTTACTACAGCGGCCCTTTTTCTTTTTATGGAAATCTTCTCAGGATTCGTCCAGTTTTTCCCAGGCCGTTTCGTGGTAACGGGTATACAGCAGGTACAGCGCGGCCATCGATATAAGGCCGAAAAGCACTACCATCGACAGGTATATCCAGCCGCTGCCGGTGCCGATGTATCGCAGCCCGAAATGCGCAAAACCGATCGCGCCGGGAATCGCCATGATCAGCAGGCCTCTCAGGAAAGTGCCCGCGCCCTGCTTTACGCTCAGCTGTGAAGAAAAAGGCAGTTTGCGCAGATACACTACCGCAAAAAACAGGTTGATCAGCACCACGTTCACAAAACCCAGCAACAGGTCGGGCAATATCCGCAAGCCCCACACGCTCAGCGAAAACAATACGATCACAATGTAAAACGGCAGGAAAAACTTGAACAGCGTGGCTTTGAAAGCGCCGGTCAATATCTCGCCGGGCGTTTTTACCGGAGCGGCATAATATACCCAGGCCGCCCTGAACTTGTCCGAATACACAATATTGCTGATGGCCGTGATGAACGCGAAACTGCTGATGTAGATCAGCAGGATGAACATGTTCGTTTCCGGAAGTTTGGCCCATGTTTCCGCCGGTGTGCCCTGTTTGCCGTTGAAAAGAAAATACGCGAAATACACGACCACGTAGGCCAGCGAAGGATACACCTTCAGCTTGAACTCCCGGCTGCGGCCGGTGATCATCCACACCAGTTCGAACGACAGCTGTTCCAGCCGGTTTTTGGAAGAAAGACGCGCCAGCGTTTTATAGAACGGTTTTTTGTTCCCGGTGTTTACCGGTGTTACGCGTTTCTTCACCGTGTCGGGCTCGCTGCCGCTGAGCATGCCCAGTTTCCGGTTGAAGCTCGGCGCGAATACTTTCACCACCAGCCAGAGACTGGCAAAAGGCACTAAAATGCTCAATACGATATACGCAATGCTGAACCCGCGGAAATCCAGGCCGGACACGCTGAGCCAGGCCCGGGCGAACCAATACGTGGGCACGAAGTTCACCCAGGCATAATCCGCCAGATTAACCTGCGCCAGCTGCGACTTCTGTACCAGTCTCGGGGCGAGGTAATACGTAGCGAACACGATGATGGAAAAAGCGATCTGGAGATAGTTCAGCAGTTCTTTGAAACGCTCAGGGGTAGTGAGTTTCAGCGCAACAAGATACACAGTGTTGATGAGGAAGATGCAGAAAACGCTTACCAGCATCACCAGCACGCCGAACCACAGCCCCGGCCCGATGCCGTAACGGAAACAGATATACGCAAACGCCGGCAATGCCAGCGGCCCCACGATCTTTGAAATATGCACCATGATGTGCAGTAACCTGCTCACCACTACGGTTTTATCGTTCACCGGCCTGGGCAGTATCACGAAATTGTCTTTCACGTCGATCAGCACGCTCGTAAAATCGGAGATCAGCGTGATGCTCATCATGACCGTAAAAACGCTGAACCACAAAAAGAACTGCAGCACAAGGCTGGTACCGACCGCAAAAATGAACAGGTAAAAAAAGCCCATCAGCAACGATACCAGCACAATGGCCCAGGAACCGTTTTTGCGCGGTTTGTTCTGCGCCTGTTGCCGCATGCCGGTGTAAGCATTGGGTCGGCGGTCGTCCATCTTCAGCTTTACGTCCAGTATCGCGCGTAGTTGCGCGGTGTTTACGCCCATCTTTTCCCAGATCGGGTTAAACAGCGCAATGATATGAAGGAAAAATTTGTTCATCGTTCGTTCCGTTTATTGTCCCAGGGCGTTGATAAATTCATCTACGCCCGCGCCGGACTGCTGTTTGCCGGTAAGCCGCGCGAAGATCTGCTCGAGCGTTTCGTCGCCATGCGCTTTCAGCGAGCTGAAAGTGCCGTCCGCCACAATGCTTCCTTCGTCTATCAGCACGATCCGGTCGCTCACTTTTTCCACCACGTCCATCATATGCGAGCAATAAAAGATCGTTTTATTTTCACGCTTCAGCGCCGTGATGATCTCTTTCACAATGATCACCGCGTTGGCGTCGAGGCCGGAAAGCGGTTCGTCCAGCACCACGATCTGCGGGTTGTGCAGCAGGCCCGACGTGATGAGCACTTTTTGCCGCATGCCTTTGGAAAACGTGTCCATCCGCTGGTCTTTGTTTTCCAGCAGGCCAAACACCTGCAGCATGCGCATTGCGCGCTCTTCGATCAGCTCATCGTCCAGGCCGTAAAGTTTACCGATGAAAGAAAGATATTCCATCGGCGTCAGCACTTCGTATATTTCCGCGTTCTCCGGCACGTAACCGATCATGCTTTTAACGGACAGGATGTCTTCGCGAAGGTCTTTGCCCATAATGCTCACTTCCCCTTCAAAATCGCCGAGCAGGCCGATGAGGATCTTTACGGTGGTGGATTTCCCCGCGCCGTTGGGACCGATATAACCGATGATCTGCCCCGGGTGTATGTCGAGGTTGATGCCTTTCAGCACCTGTTTTTCACCATAATTTTTCCGGAGTTCCCTGATTGAAATAATAGGCTGCATATCTTTTCTGTGTTTATAAAGCATAGGCTTCATCGGGTTTCCAGCCGATGCGCTCTCCGAATTTACCAAATCCCGTCCATTGATTGAGCGGAATGCTGAGGCCAACATGATTAAATGCGATGGAACGCTGGTACCAGCTGCGCGCGTAACGCAGCTGTATCTTCTTCGCCACTACGCCAAGACCAAAAGAAAAACCGCTCAATCCGCCCTGGTCCGGCAGCGACAATTCCCGCCGCCGCAAATGATTGTAACCCGCGGTTACTTCCACGTATTTGCCGATCTCGAACTGTGCGGCCAGCACAAAATGCCGGAAGATGTTGTCCATCGTGCCGCCGTTTCGCCGGATGGTATCGCCGTTTTCGATGATGATATTTTCTTCCGCCGCCGGATCGGCATACCGCACATCGAACTGGTAAATGTGATGAAGCGTGGCGGACAGCTGCAGCGGCACATGTTTCAGCCTTTTGCTCACGCCCGCCTGCAGATCGAACGGCAGGCCTTCGCGCGCGCCCGCGGTATAGCGGGTGAACTGCATGCCCATGTTCTTCGCCAGCAGCCCAGCCTGCCATCCGCTGGCCGTGTCCCTGAATGTTATGCCAACATCGGTGCCTAAACCGGTGGCCCTGAAATCGAGATAGCGCGAACGGATGTATTTGAAACTGATGCCGTACATCCACTTTTCAAGGTATTGGCGCGAAGCGCTTACCTGCCAGTAAAAATCGACGGGCCTGAAATCGCCCAGGATATTCCCCGCCGCATCCGTATGCGTTACATTGCCGTAACCCGTGTATTGAATACTGGTGGCGAAGGTGGTGGCGATGGAAGGCACGTGGTAAGCAAAAGCGAAATTGGAATATTTTACACCGCCCACATACCCGGAATAACCTACCTGCAATTGCGTGTGCATGCCCGGCCTGAGCAGCGCGGGATTCATCAGCCCCAGGCTCAGGTCGCCGCCCTGCTGGCTCACCGTAATGCCGCCCAGCGCGGTGATCTGCGGCGAAGGCGGGAGATCGAGGAACGCAAACGTTTTTCTTCCCCCCAATACCTGGGCGCGGGCATAAGAGGATAATAACAGTAATATAAAAACGTAACGGTATCTCAAGTTGCGATTTTGCGAACGGGAAGTTACGACAATTGCATGCTATTTTACCCGAAAAGCGTAGTCGAACCTTAGTCGAAGGATAGCCGGAAGATAGTCGAACGTTAGTCGAAGATGAAGACGAGGGAAAATAGTATCAAAAAAGAATAAAGCCGCCTTTGCGGGCGGCTTTATTAAAACCCTTAAACAATCAACATGCGCTCACTTTGTGTAAAAGTGAACCGGTTGCATGGCCCGTCAGGATTGACGGGCCGTGCTTCCTATCTTTTTAATAACGCAGTTTCGAGCACTTGGTTCATTTCTTTCACATAATGGAACTTCAGCCCCTTGATATAGTCGGGATTGATGTCCTGGATGTCTTTTTCGTTCTGCCAGCACAGGATCACTTCTTTGATGCCCGCGCGTTTGGCGGCCAGTATTTTTTCCTTGATGCCGCCTACCGGCAGCACCTGCCCGCGCAGGGTAATCTCCCCGGTCATGGCCAGGTAAGGTTTCACGCGGCGGCCGGTGTACGACGAAGCGAGCGCGGTGAGCATGGTAACGCCCGCGCTGGGACCGTCTTTCGGCACTGCGCCTTCCGGAACGTGCACGTGGATGGTCTTTTCACGGAACATTTTCGGGTCGATCTTGTAAGAAGGAGCGTTGGCCTGCAGATAACTGAGGGCCGTCACGGCTGATTCTTTCATCACGTTGCCGAGGTTGCCGGTAAGTTTCAGCTCCCCTTTGCCTTCGCTCAGGCTCGATTCGATGAACAGGATGTCCCCGCCCACGTACGTCCAGGCCAGGCCTACGGCCACGCCGCTCGGGTTGCCGGTTTTGTATATTTCGTTGCTATATTTCTGTTTGCCCAGCGCTTTCGCCACTCTTTCCTCGGAGACCGTGTCTTTCAGTTTCACGCCCATCGCCACGTCTTTGGCGAGAGAGCGCATAATGGCGGCAAATTGCCTGTCCAGCTCGCGCACCCCGCTTTCGCGCGTGTAATCGGCGATCACCTTTTCGATCACTTTGTTGGCGAAGGTGAATTTATAATCGCCGAGGCCGTGCGCGTCTTTTTGTTTCGGCAGCAGGTGCCTTTTGGCGATCTCCACTTTTTCTTCGATGGAATAACCGCTCAGGTCGATGATCTCCAGCCTGTCGCGCAGCGCGATGGGTATCGCGTTGATGTTGTTGGCGGTGGCGATGAAGAGCACTTTGCTCAGGTCGTATTCCAGTTCGAGATAGTTATCGTAGAAAGTGCTGTTCTGCTCGGGATCGAGCACTTCCAGCAATGCGCTGGCCGGGTCTCCGCGGAAGTCGTTGCCGATCTTGTCGATCTCGTCGAGGATCATCACCGGGTTGCCGGATTTTATCTTGCGGATGGTCTGCAAAATGCGGCCGGCCATGGCGCCGATGTATGTTTTACGGTGACCGCGGATCTCGCTCTCGTCGTGCAGCCCGCCGAGGCTGAGCCTGGCGTATTTGCGGCCGATGGCGTTGGCGATGGAGCGGCCCAGCGAGGTTTTACCGATGCCCGGAGGGCCTACGAAACAGAGGATGGGCGATTTCATGTCGCCTTTCAGTTTCAGCACCGCCAGGTATTCCAGAATGCGCTCCTTGATCCTGTCCATGCCGTAATGATCCGCGTCCAGCACTTTTTTTGCTTTCTTCAGGTCGTAGCTGTCCTTGGTAAATTCGTTCCACGGGAGGTCGAGCATAAGATCGAGGTGATTGTACACCACGGAATAATCCGGCGTGCTGGGATGCATGCGCTCCAGTTTCTCGATGCCTTTGGTGAACAGCTCTTTCGCTGCTTCGGGCCATTTTTTCAGTTCGGCTTTGCGCTGCATCTCCTTCACTTCACGGTCGTTGCTGTCTCCGCCCAGTTCTTCCTTGATGCTTTTCATCTGCTGCTGCAGGAAATATTCCCGCTGCTGCTTGTCGAGGTCCGCCTTCGTTTTGTTGTTGATCTTGTTTTTCAGCTCCGCCAGCTGCAGTTCCACCTGCAGCAGTTTCATGAGCAGTTCCGCGCGCACGCGCAGGTTGTTGATCTCGAGCAGCTGTTGTTTGTCTTTCACATCGCTGTTCAGGTTGCTGCTCACAAAGTGGATCAGGAACGGTGCGTTTTCGATGTTCTTGAGTATGATGCTCGCTTCGGAAGGAATGTTGGGTGAAAGCTGGATGATCTGCGCCGCAAGGTCTTTGATGGAAGAAACGTACGCGTCGAACTCGGAATCGTTTTCCTCCACTTCGTCGCTCAGCAACTCGTAAGACGCCTTGAAATAAGGATCTTCCGTAAGGATGCTTTTTATTTTGAACCGTTTGCGGCCCTGGATGATGATGGTGGTGCCGCCGTCCGGCATTTTGATCATTTTCACGATCTTGGCGACAGTGCCTACATCGGAAAGATCGGTAATGCCGGGCTCTTCGATGTTACTGTCTTTTTGCGCTACCACGCCAATCATTTTGTCAGTCTTATACGCGTCGTTCACCGCCTTGATGCTTTTGTCCCTGCCTACGGTAATCGGCAGTACCACGCCGGGAAACAGCACGGTATTGCGCAGCGGCAGCAACGCCAGTTCTTCGGGGATCTTGTCTTCCTCCTGCCCTTCGCCGTCTTCGTTCAAAGGAATAATGGGCATAAACTCCATTTCCTCTTCTGTATTGCCTAAAAAGAAATTATTCATCTGTCAGTTTTAAGTACCGGGACATAATGTCAGTCAATCTCCTCAAAATGCCCCCAATTAAAGAGTATCACTATATAGTCAAATTGGGTGCCATGCTGAAAGATAACAAAAAAGACCGCCCTTTCGGAGCGGTCCTGACCAGTTGTAGGTTCACTTTTTATAATGTGATACCTACACCCAGCTGGATAGATTGGTTCCTCCATTTTTCGGGGGAAGTGGTGTTTTCAAAAGTAACGTCGTTCACGTCGGAAATACCGATCACGTAGCGGGCGCTTATGTTTACGATGGGCAATTGCAGCCAGAGGCCGCCCACCGCGGAAAATTCGCCGGATTTAAAGGCAGATTTCCCTTCTTCGAACACGCTCGTCTTTTTGCTCGTCATAATGCCGAACTGCGGGCCTACCTGTAATTTAAAACGGGGAGAGCCCAGGTCGATATTGGCCAGAACGGGAATGCTGAGGTAATTGAGTTTGGGTTTGTCTTCCTTCAGCTGGTCGATGTTGTATACATCCTCGAACTCGGAAGTCACTTCAGTTTTGGTGGAAGAAAAGATCAATTCGGGCTGGATACCGAAACCTTTCATGAGATTGATCTGTGCGAAACCGCCTAAATGGTAGCCCAGTTTGAAGGCGTCGTCGTAGCCGGTGCCGTCTATTTTACCGAGGTTGGCGCCTCCCTTGATACCGAAACGTAATAACTTTTGGGCGTTGGCAGTGGATACGGTTACACAGGTGATGACTGCTAATGCGAAAAACAGTTTTTTCATACATTGATTGTTTAAGGTTAAGTCCTACTTGTCCTATTTTTTCTTTGATTATGAGTGCTTTCCGTCCATAAGACGCGGGAAACATCCCCGACCCCTACGGATAATACAAAAGTCATGCTAAATAGTTCCCTGATTAACGCGCGTATGCGCCGGATAGTTTGAAGAAAGCGGAGAATAGTGCATAAAGTTATCTGGTCAGAGGGTCAGGCTGACGCTGGCGGTGAAGTAACCGGTAATGGAAGTGTCTTCTCCCTGCAATAATTTGAACACGGTATAGGAAGGCGCGATGGCTACTTTCCCGATGATGTAGGAAGCTCTCACGCCAAAGTCCACCGCGCGCGGCCGGAACGCGCTGCCGTCGCTGAGCGCGGTTTCAACGGGCACATCTTGGTCGGGCCTGCGGCGCCTGCCCCTCCCCTGTTTTTTCGCGATGTTGGAGCGGCTTACGTAACGGAAACTTTTGAGGTTGCTGAAATATTTCGCGGTGCCTGAAGTAAGCGATGCCACGGGCATGAGCAGCACCGCGTCGTTTTTTTTCAGCACGTCGAGAAATATAAAGGGATGGCGTACGTCCACAATGATATTGAAGTCGTTGCCTTTTACGGAAAGCGAGTTCCGGTCGTCCGCCTCAATATATCTCCCCCATCCGAAATCGAAGCTGACGCCCGGTTCCAGCCACCACTTCCGCCAGAAAAAATAAGCGAACAGTTCGTTGGTGATGGGTGTGGGTGGCACGTCGGTGGAATCGCGGTAAAAATATTTCGTGTAAGAGGCGCCGGCCAGGAAGTTGCGGTCTTTCGTATAGTCGTACCCGCCGGAAAGGTCCAATTCGAACCAGGGCCTTTGCGTGGCGCCCAGCATGTAATAGGCGTACGTCGATGCGTAAAGCCCGCTTTTATGATTATAGGAAACGTTGGGCGAAAGAAAGGATTTCATGTTCACCGGCCTGAACGCATCGGTGGTTTTGCCGCCGTACGCCGGATTGTTCCCAAACCCCAGCCCGATCACCCATTCGTTTTTCTGCTGGCGGTTCAGCAGCGAATCGAGCTGCCTTTCCAGGTCGGCGAGATTTTGCAGGTCGGCCGCGCTTTGCCCCACCGCCTGTACAGCAGTGATGAATATAGTCAGGATAACCAGCAGTGGGCTTTTCATTACCTGCAATATAAACAAAGTTTAGGCCAGTTCAATCACGGTGATTTCGGGTAAAATGCCTACCCTGCCGGGGTAACCGAGGAAGCCGAAACCACGGTTGACATACAGCCGTTGTTTGCCGTCCTGGTAAAGACCGGCCCATTGTTTATAAATGTATTGCGCCGGGCTCCATTTGAAGAAAGGTATTTCCAGCCCGAACTGCATGCCGTGGGTATGGCCGGCCAGCATCAGGTCGATGTCGCGGTAATTGGGCCGCACCTGCCCGTCCCAGTGGGTAGGGTCGTGCGACAGCAATATCTTAAAGGGGATCTCTTCGCTGCCGGCGTACGCGGCGGCCAGGTCGCCCTTGCGGGGGAAACGCGGGTTCATGCTCCAGTTTTCCACGCCCAGCAGCGCGATCTTGTCGCCGTTCTTTTCCAGCACGGTATGTTCGTTCATGAGCAATTTCCAGCCCATCTGGCCGTGTATGTTCTTGAGGCGCTCGAGGTTGGCCACTTTCATGGGGCTGTGGCGGTTCTCGTCGTAATCGGGCCAGGGGTAATAATCGCCGTAGTCGTGGTTGCCCAGTGTGGAATAAACGCCCAGCGGGGCCTGCAGCTGGTTGAACACAGCGAGGTATTCGTCCATTTCATCCGCCTTGTCGTTCACCAGGTCGCCGGTGAAGAGGATCAGGTCGGGATTTTGCGCTTTGATCAGCTCGATGCCGCGTACCACGGCGGCTTTATCGGTAAAACTGCCGGAGTGCACGTCGGAGATCTGCACGATCTTCAGCCCTTTGAAAGCGGCGGGCAGGTTGTTGAAGGTGAGGCGTATTTTACGGACGTGATAATTGTATTTGTTGCTGAGCCCGTAGAGCAGCGTGCCGAGCATGGTGCCGCCGAGCAGGAAGCCGGTTTTGAGGAGGAACTGGGAGCGGGTGATGCCCTGTACTTCCCGGTTGCCTTCTGCAATTGCCGCCGCGGGGGCGGAAGTGAATTTTTCGTATACCCACATAACGGCGCGGCGGCCGTCGTCGGCCAGCAGAAACACCACGATGAGCGCTTTGGCGAAAAACAGGCCGAAGGCGAAGGTGAGGTAATAGGAACGGGCTTCCATGAATTTTTCCCAGGGAATGCGGGAGTAAAATATCACGGAGAATATCACGATGGCCGAAGCCAGCCAGTACAAACCGAAGATCAGCACTCTCCATTTGGGGGAGAGGTTGACGAGAAGGGTGCGAAGGGCCATAAACACGTAAGTATCAATGGCAACCATGGCGAGTATCAGTATTAATGACGACAAAATATTAGGTCCCGCTCTCATAAATAGCTATCAGTCAATTGTTTTAAAAAATCCGAACCGCAAATTTACCATAAAGGGGCCGGTTCGGGGTATTCCGGTATGGTTGTAGACGATCATGTGACTGAAAAATTGCAAAACCGGGCGAAAAAAGGCTACTTTTCCCCACTATGGCGGTGTGAATAAATAAATCCGGGGCATGGCCGGTATTTAGGAGATTGGTTGTATTTTTGTCCGATTAGGTTATTATAATTTATAATTGCAATATGAAGTTCACCTACTACGGCCATTCGAGCTTTGCCGTGGAAATCAAGGGCAAAAAGATCGTGTTCGACCCATTTATCACGCATAACGAGCTGGCTAAGTCCATCGATATCAACGCGATAGAGGCGGATTACATTTTTGTGTCCCACGGGCACAGCGATCACGTGGCAGACCTGATGGCGCTGGCGAAACGGACCGGCGCTACGGTGGTGGGGGCTTTTGAGCTGACCGAATGGGTGGGCAAACAGGGGCACGACAAGGTGCACCCGATGAACACGGGCGGCAAGTGGGCCTTTGATTTCGGCGCGGTGAAATGCACCGTGGCGCATCACAGCAGCGGTTTGCCGGACGGAAGTTATGGCGGCAACCCGTTGGGTTTCATATTTATGACCGAGGAAGGAAATTTTTATTATAGCGGCGACACCGCGCTCACGTTCGACATGGAGCTGATCCCCCGCTGGGCGAAGCTGGACTATGCCATCCTGCCGATAGGCGACAACTTTACGATGGGCGTGGAAGACGCGGTGATAGCGGCCGAGTTCGTGGAATGCGGCAAGATCATCGGTGTGCATTACGACACCTTTGGTTATATCAAAATAGACAAAGCGGACGCGGTGCGCCAGTTTGAAGCGGCGGGGCTTACCCTGTTGCTGCCGGCGATCGGAGAAACGATAGACGTGTAATTATTCCTATTATCCTATTCAACCTTAGAATTTAAGACAGAACAATGGCTAGAATCATCGCAATCGCCAATCAGAAAGGGGGCGTGGGAAAAACCACCAGCGCCATCAACCTCGCCAGCAGCCTGGCCGTACTGGAGTATAAAACGCTGCTGGTAGACGCGGACCCGCAGGCCAACAGCACCACGGGGCTGGGCTTCGACCTGCGCAATATCCAGCAGAGCCTGTACGACTGCATGGTAAACGACGTGCAGGCGCGCGACGTGGTACTGGAATCAGACACCCCGAACCTGAAAGTGCTGCCCTCGCATATCGACCTGGTAGGCGCCGAACTGGAGCTGATCAACCACCCCAACAGGGAAAGGGTGATGAAGCAGGTGATAGACCCGATCAAGGATGAATACGACTTCATCATCGTAGACTGCTCCCCTTCCCTCGGCCTCATCACTGTGAACGCCCTGGTGGCCTCTCATTCCGTGATCATCCCCGTGCAATGCGAATTTTTCGCCCTTGAAGGCCTCGGCAAATTGCTTAACACCATCAAGATCGTACAGAGCAGGCTGAATACGGACCTGGAGATCGAAGGCATTTTGATGACGATGTACGACGGCCGCCTGCGCCTGAGCAATCAAGTGGTAGACGAGGTGAAACAACACTTCGAGGAAAGCGTGTTCAACACCATCATCCACCGCAATACCAAGCTGGGCGAAGCGCCGAGCTTCGGCAAATCCGTGATCATGTACGACGCCATGAGCACCGGCGCGATCAACTACCTGAACCTGGCAAAGGAAATATTGCAAAAGCATAACTTTACCAAGATCAAAACAGAAGATAAAATCCTTGCAATAAACGATGACCAATCCGAGTAAGAAAGAGGCGTTGGGGAAAGGCATCCGCTCGCTGTTACAGAACATAGACACAGACCTGAAGCAAACCACCAGCGCTTTGGGCGAACAGGTCGTAGCCCAGGCTACCGGCATCGAGCGGATACCGCTGGACCAGATTGAGATCAATCCCAAACAGCCCCGGCGCGATTTCGACGAGCAGGCTTTACAGGAGCTGAGCCAGTCTATCAAGATTCACGACATCATCCAGCCGGTGACCGTTTCACGGATCGGCAAAAAATACCAGCTTATCGCGGGCGAACGCCGCTTCAGGGCCAGCAAAATGGCGGGCCTGAAAGACATTCCGGCATACGTTCGCCAGGCAAACGACCAGGAGCTGCTCGAACTGGCGCTGCTGGAAAACCTCCAGCGCGAAAACCTGAACGCCATTGAGATCGGCCTCAGCTATAAACGCCTGATGGAAGAGATCGACCTCACCCAGGAACAGGTGGCCGAACGCATGGGCAAAGAACGCAGCACCGTTACCAACTACATCCGCCTGCTGAAACTCCCGCCAGACATCCAGGTGGCGGTACGCAACAACAAACTCAGCATGGGCCACGCTCGTACCCTTATCGGCGTCGAAAACGTGGAAAAACAACTTTTCATTTTCGGAGAGATCATGAAAAACGGGCTTTCCGTGCGCCAGACCGAAGAACTGGTGCGGAAAGTGAACCATATAGACAAAGGCAACTCGAAAAAACCGGTAAAAAGCAGCCTGCCGCCCGCTTACCAGAAGATCCAGGACAACTTGGCCTCTCATTTCGCCACCAAAGTTCACCTGGACAGGAGCAAACAAGGCAAAGGCAGCATCAATATCGAGTTTTATTCAGACGAGGAACTGGACGCAATCCTTGAAAAATTATCATTATACGGTGAGAAATAGATCAGGGTACCTGGTATACTTTCTTTTGTGCCTGTTTCTTTTACCCGCCATCGACAGCCATGCGCAGAAGGATACGACAGTGAACCCCCAGCTGAGGGATTCCCTGCTGCGCCGCAACGCCGTGGCTGAAAAAGACACTACGCAGGCCACCGCCCGGGCAATTTCCCCGGCAGACACCCTTCTCGCCAATTACAAGTCCCTGCACAGCCCGCGCAAAGCCGCTTTTTATTCCGCTGTGCTCCCCGGCCTCGGCCAGATCTACAACCGCGAATACTGGAAAGTACCGCTCGTATACGCCGCACTCGGCATCAGCACCGGCTTTTTTATCGGCAACATGGACCTGTACCGCGAATACCGCGACGCCTATCGCGTACGCGTCGCCAACCAGAACAACCCGGACTTCCAGGATAAATACCCGCGGTATACAGACAGCGACCTCCGCCTGCTCCGCGACGGCTATCGCCAGTACGTCGATTATTCCGTGCTGGTATTCGTAGCGGCTTACGCGCTCAATATCGTGGATGCCACGGTGTTTGCGCATTTGCGGCAGTTCGACATCAGCGACGACCTCAGCATGCGCGTGAGCCCCCGCATGATCAACAACCGCACGCTCGGCATCGGGGTCAGCATTTCTCTCAGCCCCCGCAAAAACAAACCGCAGGGTATTGCAATCAGATAAACACCTTATTACACAGATATGAAAATAGCATTGATCGGATACGGTAAAATGGGCAAAGCCATCGAAGCCATCGCCCAGGGCCGCGGGCACGAAGTGATTCACCGCATAGACATCAACAGCCCCGAACTGCTGGAAAAAGACCAGCTGTCCAAAGCAGACGTTGCCATCGAGTTCACCACGCCCGAAACCGCTTACCACAACATCCTCAAATGTTTCGACGCAGGTGTGCCCGTTATATGCGGCACCACCGGCTGGCTCGAAAAACTCCCGGAAGTGAAAGCGCAATGCCTCGAAAAACACCAGGCTTTCCTCTACGCCAGTAACTTCAGCATCGGCGTGAACATATTTTTTGAGCTGAACCGCCGCCTGGCCGAACTGATGGCGCCCCAGCCGCAGTACAACGTGCACATGGAAGAGATCCATCACACGCAGAAAAAAGACGCGCCCAGCGGTACCGCCATCACCCTGGCGGAGCAGATCGTAGACGCGCTGCCGGGCAAAAAATCCTGGGTGAACGAACATACCTCCAATCCCGAAGAACTGTTCATCGAAAGCCGCCGGGTAGACCCCGCGCCGGGCACGCACATCGTGAACTATCATTCCCCGATCGACGATATCACCATCATCCATACCGCACACTCCCGCGAAGGTTTTGCCGCCGGCGCCGTAACGGCCGCGGAGTGGCTGAAAGGGAAAAAAGGCATCTTTACGATGAAGGACGTGCTGAGCCTGTAACAGCCGCGAAAACGGCAGCTTTTTGTTATATTTGTGTTTTGGGAGTGCAATAAACAATAAGGAGCATCAACGAATATGTTGTCTAAAAAAACACAATATGCGTTCCACGCATTAATTTACCTGGCGGAAAATGTAGACAAAGGCCCCATATTGATCTCGGAGATCGCGGCGGAGAAAAGCATTTCCATTAAATTTTTGGAAAACATCCTCCTGGAGCTGAAGAACGCCGGTATCCTGGGAAGCAAAAAAGGCAAAGGCGGGGGGTATTACCTCATGCGCACACCCAAAGAAATACCTTTGGCGCGCATCATCCGTTTGCTGGACGGGCCCATCGCCCTCCTGCCCTGCGTGAGCCTCAACTATTACGAACGCTGCGAGAACTGCAAAGACGAAGCGATCTGCGGCCTTCACGAGGTAATGAGCCGGGTAAGGGACGCCACCCTTAAACTATTGGAAAACAAGTCCCTCAAAGATATTCTGACCAGGGATTAACATCGTTATATGGGTTTATAAGCAGGGAAAGGCCGTGGGTCTTTCCCTTTTTTTTGTTAATGAAACGCCGCATCCCCGCCGCCGGATGTTAATGAAGCACAGTGAAAAAATACTTATAACTAGGTATTGTACAGCGTTCGCCTCTCCGATAACTTTGTGTATAACAACGTACTAGGTACTGATTACACCTGGAAAACAAGTTACCAGGTATACCTGTTGCAATGGAAATAGCGGCATTGCCCCTACCCTTGTTAACGCGTATACTTTCCCATCGCATTTCAGAGAGTTTGATGATAAAAACGTTCCCCAGGAAAGTTGCAAGAGCCTTGGATTCCAAGGCTCTTCCTTTATTTAGCTGATTTTCAATCAAGTACGTTTTTTCAGCTTTTTCGCCCACACAAAGATTTTTTCCCACACTTGTCATTTTAGTCTATCTTTTTTATAGGATTTATGTATTTTTGCTGTCAGGCAACGAGAGGAAGCATTATGAAAGATTTAGCAGGGCTGGTGGCCCAACAAAAGGATATTGCAGCAGGAATACGCGTATTGACAGAAGAATTTCCCGGCGCAGTCGCTTTTTCCACTTCATTTGGTCAGGAAGACCAGGTACTGGCAGACATCATCTGGCGGAACCAGCTGCCCGTTCGCGTATTTACGCTGGACACAGGCCGTCTCTTCCAGGAAACCTACGACCTGATGGACCTCACCCTCGCCCGCTACAAACAGCATTTCGAAGTGTACTTCCCGGAAACATCGGCCGTAGAAGCCCTGGTAAAGGAAAAAGGCGCCAACAGTTTTTATGAATCCGTCGATAACCGCAAGGAATGCTGTTACATCCGTAAAGTAGTGCCCCTCAACCGCGCACTGCATGGCACGAAAGTCTGGATAACCGGGCTGCGCGCCGAACAGAGCGAAAACCGCCAGGATATGCCAGCGCTGGAGTGGGATGAAAGCAGGCAGTTGTGGAAATACAACCCGCTCATCCAATGGACGTACGAAGACATGATCGCATACCTGAAAGAAAATAACGTGCCTTATAATAAACTGCACGACAAAGGTTTTATCAGCATCGGCTGCGCACCCTGCACCCGTGCCATAGAACCGGGAGAACACCCACGCGCCGGCCGCTGGTGGTGGGAAACTTCGAAAAAAGAATGCGGTTTACACAGCAGTTGATCAAGTTTAATAGCAAGATAATGAGTAGTATTCAATGGCAATTCCCGCGGGCCCTGGAAGATGAAGCGATCTACATCCTCCGCGAAACCGCTGCGCAGTTTGAAAAGCCCGCCATCCTTTTTTCCGGCGGCAAAGACTCTATCACCCTCGTACGCCTGGCCCAGAAAGCCTTTCACCCGGGTAAGATCCCTTTTCCGTTATTGCATGTAGACACCGGCCATAACTTCCCCGAAACCATCCAGTTCCGCGACTGGCTCGTGGAAACCCTCGGCCTCGAGCTGATCGTGCGTAATGTGCAGGACAGCATCGACCAGGGAAAAGTGAAAGAAGAAACCGGCAAATACGCTTCCCGCAACGCCCTTCAAACCGTTACCCTTCTCGATGCCATCGAAGAGCTGAAATTCGACGCCTGCATCGGCGGAGCCCGCCGCGATGAAGAAAAAGCCCGCGCCAAGGAAAGGATCTTTTCCGTGCGCGACGAGTTCGGCAGCTGGAACGCCAAAATTCAGCGCCCCGAACTGTTCGACCATCTCAACGGCCGGATCCATATCGGTGAGAACGTGCGCGTATTCCCCATTTCCAACTGGACGGAGCTGGACGTATGGAATTACATCCGCGAAGAAAAACTCGCCATCCCTTCCATCTATTTCTCCCACGAACGCGAGATCATCGAGCGCGACGGGATGTACTGGCCTTATTCCGAATTCCTCAATACCACCGAGGAAGAAGTGCCTTTCCGTTCGAAAGTGCGCTTCCGCACGGTGGGCGATATGACCTGTACCGCGGCCGTGTTGTCTGAAGCAGACAAGCTGGAAGACATCATCACCGAGATACTCGCCGCCAAGATCTCCGAAAGAGGCGCCAGGATCGACGACAAACGTTCCGAAGCCGCGATGGAAAAACGCAAACAGGCCGGTTATTTTTAATCACGAACAACGAATTTTTCAACATGGACGTTTTACGTATAACCACCTCCGGTAGTGTGGACGATGGCAAAAGCACCCTTATCGGGCGCCTCCTGTTCGATACCAAATCCATCACGCAGGACAAAATGGAAGCCCTCACGGCTGCCAGCAAACGCAAAGGGCTCGATTTCACCGATCTCTCCCTGCTGACGGACGGCCTCATCGCCGAACGCGAACAGGGCATCACTATCGACGTGGCGCACATTTATTTCTCCACGCCCAACCGCAAATACATTATCGCCGATACGCCCGGCCACTTTGAATATACCCGCAACATGGTTACCGGCGCTTCCACCGCCCAGGTGTCGCTCATCCTCATCGATGCGCGCAAAGGCATCGTGGAGCAAACCTACCGTCACTTCTTCATCGCGTGCATGCTGCGTATCCCCCACCTGGTGGTGTGCATCAACAAAATGGACCTGGTGGATTACGACGAGGCGCGCTACAACCAGATCACGGAAGATTTCCAGCAGCTGCTGAAAGGTTCTTTTTATGAAGGAAAAGACGTGCAGATCGTTCCCATGTCCAGCCTCTACGGCGAAAACGTGGTGAACAGCACCGACAAGATCTCCTGGTACAAAGGCCAGCCCCTGCTGGATTACCTGGAAAAGATCACCTTCGATGCAGACGATCACGAACACCCTTCCCGCTTCCCCGTGCAATACGTGATACGCCCGAAAAACGAGCAGTACCACGACTTCCGCGGCTTTGCAGGCAAGGTGTCCAGCGGCAGCTTCCATGTTGGCGAAGAAATCGTATCGCTGCACAACGGGCAGCGCAGCAAGATCAAATCCATCGAAAAATTCGAGCAGCAGCTGCCATCCGCACATGCGGGAGACAGCGTGGTGATCACCCTCGAAGACGAGATCGATATCAGCCGCGGCAACCTGCTGGCCACACCGGGCAACGTCCCCGAAGGCCGCAAGGAAATTACCGCGCAGATTTGCTGGATGGACCAGCAGAAACTGATGCCCGGTAAAACCTACCTGCTCCAGCACGGCGCCAACCGCATCAAAGCCAAAGTGCAGCAGATACTGGGCGTTACCGAGGTAACCACCAACCGCACCGAAACCAAAACGGAAATGGGCCTCAACGATATCGGGCGCATCTCCCTCAAAACCGCCCAGCCCGTGTTCGCCGATGTTTACGCAATAAACCCGGCAAACGGCACGTTCATTTTGGTGGACGAGTTCAGCAACTCCACCGTGGCAATAGGTTTCGTGGAATAACAAAGGACCATCTGTCAACTAAAATAAAAAGCCGGCGCAGCATTGCCCCGGCTTTACTTTTTTTATTCCAGTGAACCATTAATTCCCTTTCGCCATGCGGGTTTCCCGCTCCCGGGGCGGCGCCACGTCCAGCCACACCAGCTTCACGCCCTTCCTGTTTTCCTGCGTGCGTTTCAGCGTTACCAGCCTGCGTTTTTCCGCATCGTAATCGGCTATCGAAAACATCGCCACCTGCCGCTCTTCCAGCGTAAAAACCAAATCGCGCTCCGGGATCGTTTCTTCCCCGCGCAGTTCGTAAAAATACCCGTAACAGTTGCTCACGTCCCTGATGGCGGCCTGTTTACCGCGCTCCAGCTGTTTATGTTTTTCGTCGAGATCGTTGATGAGAATGTATCCGGGGATGTAGGTGAAAAATTTGTACCGGTCTTCCCAGTTCAGCTTCTCCTGCACATTCTCGCGGTTCTTCACATAAAACGGTCTCATGATCACGCCCTGGTTGATCTGCCGTTTGGGCACCATCCAGCTGTTCATCTCTTTGCCTTCCGCATTGAAGTCCACCACGGCCACGTTCGCCAGCACGGTACTGATCACGGTGGGAATGTTGTTCATCATCCGCACGTGATTGTCCAGCTCCTCGAACACGATGGCATACGAGCCGTCTTCCTTGATGAAAATATTCTGCGGCACGCCCGCATATTCTTCCTTCGGCCCGAACACTTCGATGCTTTTGCGGTTCACTTTATCGAGGTAGATCTCGCGCGGGTAAGACACGTTCATGCTGTGCAGCTTCACGGTGGCGAGATAAGTGCTGGTCTTCTGCGATTTTTTATCGTCTTCCTTCACTGCCTGCATCAGCAAAAGCTGGTCGGTATAAGGGTTGTATTTGATGAAGCCGCCTACCGTGTTTACGCCTTCCGGGAATTTCAGGTCGTGGAAGGTGAAGAAGATCCTGCCTTTGTCGAGCGTAGCGAGTTTTAGCACGGTACTGTCTTTCAGCTCCGGCGTTTTGTATTCTTCCATGCCGAGTATGCATAATTGCTCTTCGCCGATCACCGCCATATCCCAGTACCGGAACGGCTGGTCCTGATTGAAATTCTTAAAACGCGCGCGGCTGATCTCGCGGTGGCCCGCACCGTAATGCACGATCTGGTAACCGCCGTCGGTTTCCTCATCGGTGTTGAAATACATCCACACGGCATAACTCTCCGACCATGGGTCTTTGATCACTAAAAAATCGGAAGCCGTGCTCACTTTCCTTTTGCGCAGGTTGATCTTGTCCGGCTCGGAGATCACACTGTCTTCCTGCAGCTGCCCGGTAACCCCGCTGATGGTGAGGCGCCGCATCCGCGGATGTTTCAGCTCGCGGTCGCTGATAAACAGGGCCGCGTCGCCGCCCGCTTCGAATGCCGCGTCGAGATGACCGCCTTTGAAAGAAGCCCAATTAACAACCGGCGGCAAAGTATCCACCCTGCGGTGCGCCGAATCGAACAATTGTATCGCCAGGCCGTCGCGGCTGGTGTAATGGAGGAACAGCGTGTTGCCGTTCTTCAGCTGAAGGATGCGGGCAGAACCGTCCTCCGGCTCGCGGAACGCCTGGCTTTCGGCTATGGTAGTGAACTGTGCGTGCGCAGGAATTGCGAACCACGCCAGCAGGCACAGGATAGCGGTTTTTCTCATCGGTTTCATAGGATAGGTGCATGTAAATATACGCAATATTTACTATATATCTTTCCGGCGATAAAAAAGCCTTCCCGTTGAGCGGGAAGGCTAATTATGAGAGAAAAGGGACACCTACATCCCTTTCTGCAGTTTCAGATTCTTTAACATATCCGCCGTCATTTTCTGAAGGTCGAATTCGGGTTTCCAGCCCCAGTGTTTCGCAGCCAGTTCGTCGTCGATGCTTTGCGGCCATCCATCTGCGATCTGCTGGCGGTAGTCCGGCTCGTAGCTGATGGTGAACGTGGGAATATGTTCTTTGATGGCGGCGGAGATCTCTTTCGGGGAGAAACTCATGGCGGAAAGATTGTATGCGGAGCGTACCCCGATGCGCGCGCTTTCCGCTTCCATCAGCTCGATGGTGGCGCGGATGGCGTCGGGCATGTACATCATGGGCAGGTAAGTGTCTTCTTTCAGGAAACATTTGTAGGAACCTTCTTCGAGCGCGTCGTGGTAGATCTCCACGGCGTAATCGGTGGTGCCGCCGCCCGGGGCCGATTTGTAGCTGATAAGGCCGGGGTATCGCAGGCTGCGCACGTCGATGCCGTAGCGGGTGTTGTAATATTCGCACCAGCGCTCTCCGGCGAATTTGCTGATGCCGTAAATGGTGGTGGGCTCTATCACGGTGTGCTGCGGCGTTTCCCGCTTGGGGCTGTCTGGCCCGAACACGGCGATGGAGCTGGGCCAGTAGATTTTGTCGAGGCCTTCTTCCTTTGCGATGTCCAGCACATTGAGCAGGCTGGCCATGTTGATATGCCATGCCAGCAGCGGGTTCTTTTCGCCGGTAGCGCTCAGGATGGCGGCCAGGAGATAGATCTGGGTGATGTTGTGACGGATCACCAGCACGTGCAGCATTTCTTTGTTCATCACGTCGAGGGAAACGTACGGGCCGGTGCCTTTCAGCAGCTCATGTTCTTCGCGGAGGTCAGACGCCACCACGTTGCCGTCGCCATACATTTTCCGCAGGGCGAGGGTCAGTTCCACGCCTATTTGTCCGCATGCGCCAATTACCAGTATCTTATCTTTCTTCATATGGAGGTTATATAGATTTGTGCCCAAATTTAATTTCAACCCGCAATATTACCCGAATTGCCATTCCAAACAATGACAATACAATAACAATTTGCGGCCGCGGGTGTTCTGATTCGTAACCTGCTCATCAGCCTTAACCGGAAATAAGCTAATTTTGCGCCATGCCGCCCAAAAAGGGCGCATTCAACAAACAAAAAACTCATTCTCAATAGGCGGCGCCGTGAGGCGTTGCCATGAAAAGGCAAACCATATGACGAAGACATTAAAAGCACTGTTCAAGGAACAATACAATCCCGAAAACTTTTTCCTGATCGCGGGCCCCTGTGTGATCGAAGACGAGGATCTGGTGATGGGCGTGGCGGAGAAAGTTTCCGCCATCTGCAAAAGGCTGGGCATTCCTTATGTGTTCAAAGCATCGTACCGCAAGGCGAACCGCACCAGCATCAATTCTTTCACCGGCATCGGCGACGTGGAAGGGCTAGACCTGCTGCAAAAAGTCGGGCAAACCTTTAACCTTCCCGTTACCTCCGACATTCATTCCGCCGCAGAAGCCGCCATGGCGGCCGCTTTTGTGGACGTGCTGCAGATCCCTGCGTTTCTTTGCCGGCAAACGGACATCCTGCAGGCGGCGGCGGATACCGGCAAATTCGTGAACGTTAAAAAAGGACAGTTCCTCAGCGGCGAATCCATGAAATTTGCCGTCGAAAAAATACAGCAGGCTGGCAACCAGCACGTATTGCTTACGGAAAGAGGCACCACTTTCGGGTACCAGGACCTGGTGGTGGATTACCGCAATATTCCCATCATGAAAGGTCATGGCGTGCCCGTGGTGATGGATTGCACGCACTCGCTGCAGCAGCCCAACCAGCCCGGCGGCATTACCGGTGGTAACCCGAAAATGATCGGCACCATCGCCAAAGCAGCGATCGCGACCGGGGCGGACGGCCTGTTCATCGAAACCCACCCGGACCCTTCCTGCGCAAAGTCCGACGGCGCCAACATGCTCCGCCTCGACCTGCTGGAACCCTTGCTGGAAGAGCTGGTGCGCCTCCGGGAAGTGGTGGTGAAACACTAAAAAAAACTTTGTTCATAACAAGGCAGAGCCGTGAATGGTTCTGCCTTTTTTGCTTTTAAATGTTGCGGATTTCCATTAAATTCATGCTACACAAAAACATAGCACCATGATTAATTTGCACCAATTAAAAGCAGGTGATATCGTATTGGCAAAGTTTGAAGAACAATTGTCCGAAGGCAAGGTGCTGGAGCTCGATCTTCCGGCAAACCAGGCATGTGTACTCAACCAGGCGGACCAGGAAAACTGGTATGGCCCGGAAGACCTCTTCCCGATTCCGCTGACGGACGAGCAGCTGGTAAAGCTGAAATTCAAAAAATCGGACGAGGCGCCGGTCAACAGCGGCGGCCAGGCATGGGTGCGCGGGCCTTTCACCGTGGTGATGCCCGACGGGGCGGACCCTCACACCATCCTCCACTACCGCGACGAAACCCGCAACATCGCCGGCAGCCTGATGGTGCACGAACTGCAGAATCACTACCAGGGCATGACGCTCTTTCATCTCGAATAAAGGCATAAAAAAAGCCCCGAGCATTTCGGGGCTTTTTTACCTACCGGGTGTTTATCTCTCTCACTTCTGTAAACGGACCGTATCGATGGTAGTTACCTGGCCAAGGTTAACGGTCACCCCATCCTTCACATATTTTTTAAACAAAGTATCTACCGGAATGTAGTGCAGCGAATAAGTGCCCGCATCGATCCCGCGGATAGAATAACCGCCCGCGGAAGTATAGGTGCTGGCGATGGTATCTGTACCCTGGATCGCCAATACGGCGGTTTGCACGGAATCAGGCAATACAAATCCTTTGATGTTGCCGCCTACGGCGGTCAAAACGGTGCGGATCACCGGTTTCAGGATATATTTCCCGCTATTGCCGGCCTCTACGATAGATTTGGCAACGTCAAAATCGAGCGTAAGCTTGTTGATGATACCACCTACAACAGCCTGATGAATATTCAGCTTCAAGCCGGACTGCTGCGCGCTGGGAGTGGTTAACATCAGCTTTTCGCCCCTGTTGGTAATAATGTAGTTGTTGTCTCCCAAAACCAGCCGTAACTGGCCCAGTTTACCGGAGGGGATCTGGGCGTCGGCCAGCACGGTGTCTTTGTCGTTCACCAGGTCGAGCAGGTTGTACATTCCCGCCTGTACGCCGGGCAGTGGTGCCCAGTTCTGGTCGTCGGCTTCGGTCATATTGAAGCGGATCTCTTTTACGTCGATCCAGACTTCCTTATAATCTCCCGGATCATCGGTTAAAGCGATCTGAAGGCGGGCGGTTTCGGAGCCTTTGCTCCCGTTGGTGTCGCAGGATGAAAATGCGACGAGGCTGCCGAGCACCAGCGTGCCGAGGGCCAGGTTTTTCAATCTTGATGTTGTCATATACTTGATTATGGTTATCACAATTGCGTTACGCGCACAGTTGTTGGACAACCATTATCAGGGAAAGTTTAAAGGGGGTGTTAAAAAATTTCCGGAAAATTCAGCTTAGAGATAACGCAGCGGGTTACGGCGTGCGTTCATGATATAATGTTTGATATTCATCCAGAAAGCCAGGATCATATATACGATCAGCGGGGAGCCCATTGTCAGAAAAGTGGCATAAATAAAGAATATCCGGATCCTTGAGGTAGCGATCCCCAGCTTATTGCCGAGGGCCGCACAAACACCAAAGGCCTTCCATTCCACAAAATCTTTGAGCTTGTTCATATTGGTCAATGAATTTGTCCATCCGGGGCATAAATGCCCTGCTTCATATATCAAATTTATTCCAATTCTGGCTAAATAACAAAACAAATCTCTCTTTTGTGGCTCATGCTTAACTTTAAAAACTTTACGAAAATGATTAACTTCGCCGTGCAATTTTTAACGTAATAGTTCTTAAATTATTTATTTCCATGGTGTTTGATATTGACATGATTAAAAAATTGTATGCGGCACTGCCGGGTAAAGTGGAAGCTACCCGCAAACTTTTAGGTCGCCCGCTTACACTGGCTGAAAAGATCTTATATGCTCACCTGTACGCTCCTACCACCACTTCGTTCGAAAGAGGCAAATCTTATGTGGAATTTGCCCCGGACCGTGTAGCCATGCAGGATGCAACCGCGCAGATGGCCCTGCTGCAATTCATGACCTGCGGTCGTTCTTCCGTTGCCGTGCCCTCCACCGTTCACTGCGATCACCTGATCCAGGCGAAAACGGGCGCCGTGCAGGACCTGGCCACCGCTATCGACACCAACAAGGAAGTTTACGATTTTCTCGCTTCAATCTCCGATAAATACGGCATCGGTTTCTGGAAGCCCGGCGCCGGCATCATTCACCAGGTAGTGCTGGAAAACTACGCGTTCCCCGGCGGCCTGATGATCGGTACCGATTCCCACACCCCCAATGCGGGCGGCCTCGGCATGCTCGCCATCGGCGTAGGCGGTGCGGATGCGGTAGACGTAATGGCCGGCCTGGCATGGGAACTGAAAATGCCCAAGCTGATCGGCGTAAAACTCACCGGCAAGCTCAGCGGCTGGGCTTCCGCTAAAGACGTGATCCTCCGCGTTGCCGGCGTGCTCACCGTAAAAGGCGGCACCGGCTGCATCGTGGAATACTTCGGCGAAGGGGCAGACAGCCTCAGCGCTACCGGTAAAGGCACGATCTGCAACATGGGCGCAGAGATCGGCGCTACCTGCTCCGTTTTTGCGTACGATACCAAAATGAGCGATTACCTGAAGATCACCAGCCGCGCGGAAGTGGCTGCACTGGCAGACGGCGTGCGCGAACATCTCCGCCCTGACGAAGCCGTGTACAACGATCCCGCCAAGTTCTACGACCAGGTGATCGAGATCAACCTCGACGAACTGGAGCCTTATGTGAACGGTCCTTTCACGCCGGACCTGGCATGGCCCATCTCCAAATTCGCGCAGGCGGTGAAGGAAAACAACTGGCCCGAAAAGCTGGAAGTAGCCCTGATCGGCTCCTGCACCAACTCTTCCTACGAAGACATCAGCCGTTCTGCCTCCCTGGCAAAACAGGCCATCGATAAAAACCTGAAAGTTCAGTCTGAATTCACCATCACCCCCGGCTCCGAACTGGTGCGTTACACCATCGAAAGAGACGGCCTGCTGAATACTTTCGACCAGATCGGCGGCGTTGTGCTGGCCAACGCCTGCGGCCCCTGCATCGGCCAATGGGCGCGCCACATCGACGATCCGACCCGCAAAAACTCCATCATCACGTCTTTCAACCGCAACTTCGCCAAACGTAACGACGGCCTCGCCTCTACCCACGCGTTCGTTGCTTCTCCCGAAATCGTGACCGCACTGGCTATCGCGGGCAGCCTGTCTTTCAACCCCCTCACCGACACCCTGAAAAACAAGGACGGTCAGGACGTGAAACTCGACGAGCCCACCGGCTTCGAGCTTCCTCCCAAAGGTTTCGACGTGAAAGACGCCGGTTACCAGGCCCCTGCTGAAGACGGCAGCGGCGTACAGGTGATCGTTTCCCCCACTTCAGACCGCCTCCAGCTGCTGGAAGCGTTCAAAGCATGGGAAGGCACCGATCTGAAAGGCCTCAAACTGCTTATCAAAGCAAAAGGCAAGTGCACCACCGACCACATCTCCATGGCAGGCCCCTGGCTGAAATACCGCGGCCACCTGGACAATATCTCCAACAACATGCTCATTGGCGCGGTAAACGCGTTCAACGACAAAACGGATACCGTTAAAAACGAACTGACCGGCGAATACGGCGCGGTTCCCGCCACACAGCGCGCTTACAAAGCCGCAGGCATCGGTTCAGTGGTAGTGGGCGACGAAAACTACGGCGAAGGTTCCAGCCGCGAGCATGCAGCCATGGAGCCCCGTCACCTCGGCGTTCGCGCGATACTGGTGAAATCTTTCGCACGTATCCACGAAACCAACCTGAAAAAACAGGGCATGCTGGCGCTTACGTTCAACGATAAGGAAGATTACGAAAAGATCCAGGAAGACGACAACATCGACATCCTCGGCCTTACCGAATTTACTCCCGGCAAACCGCTCACCGTGGTGCTGAACCACAAAGACGGCACGCAGGACGCTATCACCGTAAACCACACCTACAACGAACAACAGATTGAGTGGTTCAAGGCAGGTGGCGCGCTGAACGTGATCCGCGCACAGTTCGCAGCCGCGAAAAACAACTAAGCTACCAGCTGATCATAAAATGAAGAAGGCGTCCCGACGGGGACGCCTTCTTCATTTTATCTCTTTCCGGAAATCTTGCTTATTTCCAGGTCTTTTCGCCTTTTTTCATTTTCTCCAGCGTAGCCATCAGCTCCGCGTTGTTTTTAGACAGTTTTACGGCCTTTTCCTGTACGGCAATGGCTTCGTCTTTTTTGCCGAGTTTATAGAGGATATTGGCGTAAGTGTCCATGAACATAGGTTCGTCGCCATTTGCCAGGGAACGTTTGCTCCATTCCAGCGCCTCGGTCAAGCAGTTCATATCAGGGCAATTCTCGAATACCGTCCAGGCAAACTGGTTCAGCATTTGCGGGTTTACGTCCGCGCCGTATTTTTTCATATAGGCCACTACATTAACCTGGAAGGTAGCCCAGTCTTTGGTCATCATGCTGTAACGCACTTTGCCCATGGTTACCAGTTCATCGGCATATTCCGGGTATTTTTCTTTCAGGCTTTTTTCAATAGCGGCCCAATCGGCTGTTGCGCCCGGGCGCATGATCTTTGAATAGATCTCTTCACCGGCGGCGATCGCTTTTACTTTAGCGGCAGCTTTGCCTTTTCCAAGCGCTGCGTCCACTTTTTTACCTTCTTTCAGGAAGATGGGAAAGCCGGGATCTTTACTGGAGTTGGTGAATTTATCCAGGAATTTGATATTCTCCGGGGTGGTGAGGTCTTTTTGTGTGGCCAGGTATTCGCCGGCTATTTTGGTGGCATTCGCTTTATCATACACGTCCATGGCGTTCATAGCCATTACACGCAAGTCTTCCGGCTTGCTTTTGCCTTCTTTGTACTTGGCCAGCTGTGCGTAATACTGTGTAGCGGGATTAAAAGCTTTCTCCGATTTCGCGATAAATTCAGCGGCTTCGCCGCCGCCTACCACGCGGTGAACGATCTTGCCGTCCGGTGAAAAATAAAGGAAGGTCGGGTAGGCGTTGATGCTGTACTCTTTCGCGATCTTGTCCGCATCGGCGTACCAGTTCTTCACATGTTCGTTATCACCGGCGGTTTTGTCCATTTGTACCTTTACGCTGATGAACTTTCCGTTGAAGAACTTGCCCATTTCCTCCTGCGGGAACACCTGCTCTGTCATGTATTTACAGGGGCCGCACCAGGTGGTAAAACAGTCTACAAAAACGTATTTATTTTCGGCTTTGGCTTTCGCCATCACCTGCTCCCAGCTGAGCTCTTTTTCGAAATGCACGCCCTGCGCAAAGGAAAATGCAGGCAGCATCAGCAGCATGAATAGTAATTTTTTCATCGGTTTGTGTTTTTGACTTTTAATGATCGTGTAATGGTTGAAATGCTAAGATAAAGTAATAACCAATGCCGGGGCTTACCGTCTATCCAAACTCCGGGGCGGTTGCTGTTATTTGCGGTATTTGTCCAGTTTCACTGCGATAGCCCTGCGGTTGCACACAAGGAAAATCAATTTATAACAAATTTTTAACCCTGCTCTGGCCCATTATTTGCAAATTTTAATAGGGAATAATTCACCATTTTCATTGTTTAACCATGCGCACCGATGAGATCAAAACATACTGGATGCTGCTTTCCGACCGTAACACAGCAGATGCCGACACCTCCCTGCAGGCCATCGACAGGATCATCCGCCAATACAGCGCCAGCGGACGGCATTACCACAACTTGGAGCACCTCAGCGACCTCATCTGTTTCCAACAGCGATACGCGCCGATGATCATGGACAACGACAGCATGGCCTACGCCATTTATTTTCATGATTTTATCTATAAAGTCACCCGGAAAGACAATGAGCAGAAAAGCGCGGAGGAAGCCGCCGCTTATCTTGCCAAAATCGGTTACCCGGACGATAAGATACAGAAGGTCTACCGTTTTATCATGGCCACGGCCGGCCATCAAAATCCCATCGCCGATCCCGACCTTGATTTCCTCCTCGACTTCGACCTGCACATCCTTGGCGCGCAGCCCGAGCGGTACGACGCCTACACGAAACAGGTACGGAAAGAATACGACATCTACCCCGGCTTCATGTACCGCCGCGGCCGGAAAAGGGTGCTGCAGCATTTCCTCGCGCAGCAGGACATTTACCATACCGCTGCGTTCCGCGAGAAATATGAATTAAAAGCAAGGGAAAATCTCGAAAGGGAGCTGGAATCGCTGTAGGGTCACCGGCCGAAGATCGCCGGCAGCAACGTCTTTTTCAACGTAAAACGTTTAACCAGGCTTACGCGGATGTTGCCCGTACCGAAGGTCTGGTTGGTTTTGGAAACGGGCGTGGAGCCGCGCGTGCCCATATCCGTATAATGCAGCCCGAAATAATATTCACTGGAATTGTATCCCGCGGCGAAACGTACGTTATTGTTCAGTTGCCAGCCAAATCCCTCGTCCCGGGGGCGGCCGTCGCTGAAGCGGAACACGGTGCGGTTGGCGCCTGCGCTCAGGGTAAGCGAAGCGGTCACGAAAAAGTGTTTGGCGATCACGAGCGTATAGGCGTACCCGGCGTTTACGGCGGCGCTCAGCTGAGAAGTACGGGTGAAGGGAAGACCGTTGTAAAACCCGTCCTGCAGGGCTTCCGCGGGTACCAGCGACGAATCGCCGCGCATTTCCCATACCAATACTTCGCCCCCCGCGATGAAAGAACCGGCGCTTTTTTTCTGGTATTCGTTCTGCATAAAAGCGGCCCGGTAAGAAAAACGTTCGTCGTTGAAAATATACTGTACGGTAAGACCGAGATCGCGGTTGATGATATCCGGCCGGAAAGAAACCGCTTTTTGCGCAATGCTGTTGCTGATCCTCCGCCCGGTTTCGGCGCGGTAAAATCCTTCGTAATACTGGCCGTAAAAGTCCGCGACGAATTTGCGCAGGTAAAGGTGGGCCTGGAGGTCAAGGAATTTGGTATCGCCGTATTTATGATCGTCGTCGTTAATGAAAGGAAGATTAAAGGCGAAATTCACGCCGAGCCATTTGTAATTGAAGCCGAAACCCACGTTGTTATTGGCGTTGGGGCGGTATTGCACCACTTCGTTGATATTGTTGTCCCGCATGTTCCAATAGGTGTATTTGCGGGAGCCGAGCAGCCGCACGGTGAGGTCGTTCGTATGATCTTCCACGTAATTGCTGTCGTTTTCCGTGGCAAGCCATTTAAACGCGCGCCCGTCCTGGGCGTCCGCACCGCCTGCGCAGCACAACATCATGATGGATGCAATAACGGGTAACTTCATAAACAGTCTGTAGGTAACCTAAATATACGATCAGTCCGGCAATTCGATCACTTCAAGGTTTTTGATATCACCATCGAGCAGGTCGAAGCGTACGAGCGTTTTTACTTTGTGCCAGCCCTGCTTTCCACAGGCCCCGGGATTTATATGTAACAATTGTAGTGCCGGATCGGGGATTACTTTCAGAATGTGGGAATGCCCTGCTATGAAGAGTTTCGGGCGTTTCTGCGCGATGTGCGGTTTGATCCCGGGCGTATACCTGGGAGGATATCCCCCAATGTGTGTCATCCATACCTTAACGCCCTGGCAGATAAAAAGCGCGTGCTCGGGGTACCTGGCGCGCAGTTCATGCCCGTCTATATTGCCATACACGGCCCTGAAGGGTTTAAACGCCTCCAGCTGGTCCGCCAGTTCGATGCTGCCGATATCGCCTGCATGCCATATCTGGTCTACATTCTCAAAATAATGGAACACTTTCGGATGCAGGTATCCGTGTGTGTCAGACATCAAACCGATCTTCATCCTGCGAATGTAGAAAACTATCTTGTAAAATAATTCATCACGATCTCGAACACCAGCGAGGCCGCCAGCTTTGCGGTGCGCTGGTCCTGGTCGAGGGAAGGGTTCAGCTCGGCAATGTCCGTCCCCGCCAGTTTGCCGCTGCGCAGCACGGTCCTGAAGCAGTCCAGGAACAGCGCGTCGGGTACAAGACCGTTGTAGGCCGTGGCGCTTACGCCGGGGGCATGCGGGGCCGCAAATACGTCGAGGCAGGTGGTGAGGTAAATATGATCGGTACGCTGGATAAATGCCTGGATGGCGCCGATGAGCTGGTCGTGGTACTTCTGCTGGAAAAGCGAAGCGGGCAGGTGATCTGCGCCGAATTGTTCCGCCGTTTCGAACAATTTCGGCGTATTGCTGTGCTGTTGGATGCCGAGGGCGAGGTAATGAAAGGGCATTTTCGCGGCCTGGCGGTCCTGCGCTATCTGCCAGAAGCCGGTGCCTGAGCTGGCGCCGTGCTCATCCGGCTCGCGTAAGTCAAAATGCGCGTCGAAATTGATGATGCCGGTTTGCGCCTGTTCCCCGAAAAATTGCCGGATGCCTTTTTCGTGACCGTAGGTAATTTCGTGGCCGCCGCCGAAAAGCACGGGCATGTAACCCGCTTCCAGTATATGGTTCACCGTTGCGGCGAGCGCGTCCTGGGCCATTTCAAGCTGGTGGCCTTCACAGGCGATAGTGCCCGCATCGGCCAGTACATGCCCGCTGAAATGAACGGGAAAATTCGAACAGGCTTTCCTCAACGCAACCGGCCCTTCCACAGCGCCCGTTCTTCCTTTGTTGCGGCGCACGCCTTCATCGGAAGCGAAGCCGAGAAAGGCGATGCCTTTCTGCCCGGAAGCCAGCGCAGGCAAAGGCCGGCGTTCGAGGTTTACAGGCTGTATTACCTGGTGCCAGCGCAGCAAGCCCGGCTCCTGCCCGTCTACCCTGCCCTGCCAGCCGTCTGTGGCGGGCGGTTGATAACATACCAGTGTCATGTTGTTCGATTTAGCCGTTTTCTATGTACACAATGTTATACCTGCTCCCCGTCTTTCCACACCATCGCCGGTTTCATCCGCCCCTGGTAATAAAGGATGTCGCGGTAATCGCGGCAGGGATATGCCTGCAGGTCGGCGCCCGCACGGGTAATGCCCAACGCTTTGTCCGCCCTGAAGGTAAGCCCCGCCAGCACTTCGGCGGTAGATAATTTTTCCGCCGCGCTCATCACCGCCGCCTGCATCAGCAGGTCGCCCATGGGCGCGGAACCGGGGTTCCAGTCGCTGGCAATGGCCAGGCAGGCGCCCGCATCGAGCAGCTTGCGCGCCGGGGCGTAATGCATGCCCAGCCCAAGCGATGCGCCCGGCAAAACAACCGCGACAGTATCAGATGATGCCAGTTTTCGTATATCCTGATCCGTGGAAGCTTCGAGGTGGTCGGCAGACAGTGCGCCTGCGTCTACCGCAACGCCCGAGCCGCCGCTGCTGAATTGATCCGCATGTACGGTAACGCCGAAACCCATTGCTGCGGTCTTTTCCAGGAAAAACCTGGCATCGGCAGGAGAGAAAGCAGTTTCTTCAATAAAAACATCCACCCTTTCACACAAATGTTCTTCCCGCACCGCCGGCAACAATTCACTGAGAATCCAATGCAGGTAAGCCTTTTCGTCGCCACTAAAATCGCGCGGGCAGATGTGCGCCGCCAGGCAGGTGGGCACCAGCGCGGCTTTCGTGTACAATCCCGCCTGGCGGATGGCGCGCAGCATGGTCAGTTCCGATTCGAGGTTCAGGCCGTAACCGCTTTTTACTTCGATGGTAGTAACACCGTCTTTCAAATGCCTGTTAGCCCGCGCCACGGTATTTTCCGTCAGCTCAGTGATGGCCGCTTCGCGGGTTTTGGCCACGGAATCCCAGATGCCGCCGCCCGCGCGGGCGATGTCCAAATAAGATTTCCCCGCGATGCGCATGGCGTAATCGCGGCTGCGGTTGCCGGCGAAACAGATATGCGTATGGCAGTCCGTAAACGCGGGCAGCAGCACCAGCGGCTCGTCCATGAACTCCACTTCCGCTGTGGGATATTGTTTGCGCAGCGCTTCAAAACTGCCGTAGGTCAACAGTTTCCCGTTTTCCACCACCACGCCCGCGTCCGCCGCAACATGCAGCATTTCATCCTGCAGCGTGCCTTTCAGCGGAAGTTCCGACAGTGGCAACGCCTGTACGAATGGGCCCATGAGTTTCATAAGCTTGTTTGTTTCATTGTGAAATTTACAATCCCATCCCGAATTGCTCCCGCACTTCGATCGCTTTTTCGTAACCGGCATCGGCATGACGGAAGATGCCCATCGCGGGATCGTTGTAAAGCACCCGTTGCAGGCAGGCCGCGGCGCGGTCTGTGCCGTCTGCCAGCACCACCATGCCCGCGTGTTGGGAATACCCCATGCCAACGCCGCCACCGTGATGGAAAGACACCCAGGTGGCGCCGCCCGCCGTGTTGCTCATGAGGTTCAGCAAGGTCCAGTCAGACACTGCATCGGAGCCGTCTTTCATCGCTTCCGTTTCCCTGTTCGGCGAAGCCACCGAACCACAGTCGAGGTGATCGCGGCCGATCACGATGGGCGCTTTAACCTTGCCGCTGCGCACCAGTTCGTTGAAGATCAGCCCCGCCTTTTCCCTTTCGCCCATGCCCAGCCAGCAGATGCGCGCGGGCAGGCCCTGGAAGGCCACGCGTTCCTGCGCTTTCAGCAGCCAGTTGTGCAGCGGTTTGTTGTCGGGGAATGCTTCCATCAGCGCCCGGTCTGTTGTATAAATATCTTCCGGGTCGCCCGAAAGCGCCACCCACCTGAAAGGCCCTTTGCCTTCGCAGAACAGCGGGCGGATATACGCGGGCGTGAAGCCCGGGAAATCGAATGCGTTCATTTCTCCTCCTTCGCGCGCGAACTCCCGCAGGTTGTTGCCGTAATCGAAAGTAACGGCGCCACGCTTTTGCATGTCCAGCATAAACCCTACATGCCGCGCCATGCTTTTGAGTGAATGCGTTTTGTATTTCGCGGGATCGTTTTTGCGTAAGAGCGCCGCTTCTTCCAGGCTGAAACCGTTCGGCACATAACCGTTCACCGGGTCGTGCGCGGAAGTCTGATCGGTGAGGATGTGGGGGATGATATTGTCGCGCAGTAATTTTTCGAGCATATCGCCCGCGTCGCTCACGAGGCCTATAGAGATCGCTTCGCCTTTGGCCTGCGCTTCTTTCGCCCATTGCACGGCTTCTTCGTAAGAATGCGTCATGCGGTCGAGGTAACGCGTGTCGATACGTTTCTGCAGGCGCGCGGGGTCAACGTCCGCCCCCAGGAACACCGCGCCCGCCATGGTGGCCGCCAGCGGCTGCGCGCCGCCCATGCCGCCGATGCCCGCGGTTACCAGCAGTTTGCCCGCCAGGTTGCCGTTGAAATGCTGCCGGCCGCATTCCACAAAGGTTTCGTAAGTGCCCTGCAAAATGCCCTGCGTGCCGATGTAGATCCAGCTGCCGGCGGTCATTTGCCCGTACATCATCAGCCCTTTCGCGCGCAGTTCGTTGAAATGCTCCCAGGTGGCCCATTTCGGCACGAGGTTGCTGTTGGCCAGCAGCACGCGCGGCGCCTGTGGATGCGTGCGCACCACGCCTACCGGTTTGCCGGATTGTACGAGCAGGGAATGTTCTTCATCAAGCGTGAGCAGGCTGTTGATGATCTGCCGCAATGCTTCGCGGTTGCGCGCCGCCTGGCCGATGCCGCCGTATACCACCAGCTCGTCCGGGTTTTCGGCTACTTCATGATCGAGATTGTTGAGCAGCATGCGCAGCGGCGCTTCGGTCTGCCAGCTGCGCGCGTGCAGCTGCGTGCCGCGCGGGGCCCTGTAATGCGGGTGCGCCGCATACGTATCAAGAAAGCCGGAATTGTTCTTCATAAATACCGTTTAGATCGATTTGGTGAATGGCGGCGGCTTCGTTGGCCGCGCGCACGAATGACTGGTCTGCGATAATCTGATGCAACGCCTGGATGTCGATGGCGAAGATGCGGTCTTTTTTGGCGAAGCTCACGCGGCCGCGCACGAACTGGTGACAAGCCTCCAGCACCGGAGCGGATTGCAGCGGCCTTCTGAAATCTATCGCCTGCGCGGCATACAGCAGTTCGATGGCGAGAATGTATTCGAGGTTGCCGATCACCTGCAGCAGCTTGCGCCCGCTGATGGAGCCCATGGACACATGGTCTTCCTGCCCGAGCGAAGTAGGCACGCTGTCTGCGCTGGCGGGGAAACACAAGGTTTTGTTTTCCGTTACCAGCGCGGCGGTGGTGTATTGCGGGATCATAAAACCGGAGTTGAGGCCGGCGTCTTCGATGAGCAGTTTCGGCAGGCCGAAGCGCCCTTCGATCATCATGTAACAACGGCGGTCGGAAATATTTCCCAGCTCGGCGGCCGCGACGGTGGCGTAATCCAGCGGAAGGGCGAGCGGCTGGCCATGGAAATTGCCGCCGCTGATGGTGTCTTCTTCTGAGAAAATGATCGGGTTATCGGTCACCGCGTTCAGCTCGATGGAAGTGAGGTCCAGCAAATGTTTCCACGCGGTGCGCGAAGCGCCGTGCACTTGCGGGATGCAACGCAGGGAATACGGGTCCTGCACGCGGCCGCAGTCCGCATGCGAAGCCATGATCTCGGAACCTTTCAGCAATGCGTCGAGGCGTTGGGCTACCAGCTGGTTGCCCGCGTAAGGCCTGATGGCGTGCAACCGCGGGTCGAAAGGTTTGGCGGTGCCCATGAGCCCTTCGAGCGACAGCGCGCCGATGATATCCGCGGCTTCCAATGCGTTGTGCAATCTTGCCAGGGCGGTAACCGCGAAGGAAAGAATGAACTGCGTGCCGTTGATCAGCGCCAGCCCTTCTTTGGGGCCGAGCACCACCGGCTGTTTATTTTCCTGCCGCAGCACTTCGGCCATGGGCGTAACGCGGCCCCTGTAATACACTTCTCCCAAACCGATCAGCGGCAGGAAGAGGTGCGACAGCGGGGCGAGATCGCCCGAGGCGCCTACGCTTCCTTTCTCCGGCACCAGCGGCGTAATGCGCTCTTCGATATGCCAGAGGATACGTTCCAGCGTGGCGGGATTGACGCCGGAAAAACCCTGCGCCAGCGCCTGCACTTTGGTGATCAGCATCAGCCGGGCCACGTCTTCGGGAATAGGCGCGCCCACCCCAACGCTGTGGCTTTGAAGAATGTTGTATTGCAGCGCCCGCGTATCTTCTTCCGATATTTTGGTGTCGCACAAAGGCCCGAAGCCTGTGTTGACGCCATACACGGTCCTGTGCTCCTGTACGATGGCCTGCACATTGGCATGACTGGCGCGGATCTTTTCCATCACGGCGGGGGAAATTTCCCCGCGGATGCGCCCTGCCGCTATATCCAGGGCGACGGTAACGGTAAGGCGGTGCTCGCCGTAATTGAATACCTGGCTCATGAATCGATTGTTTTGGTGTGGGGCATGGCGCGGAGGATGCGGCCGGACAGCGGATCGTTTTCCACCGCCCGTTCCAGCGCGCCGATTGCTTCGAGTATTTTACTGCTTGGTTTGTTTTCCGTAACGAGCGTTTCCATGGCCGCTTCGATGCCTTTCCAGACCGGCAGCACTTCCTGCAGCAGGTCGCCGCCTTTTTTGGTGAACATCACCCATTGGCGGCGGCCGTCTTCTTCGCAACGCGTGGTTTTTACCAGCCCTTTCTTTTTGAGATTGGTGATCAGCTGGCTGACGGCGGAATGGGACACTTCCAGCTCGGTGGCGATGTCCATCAACGTAAGCTGCCGTTTATCGGAAAGCAGGTAAAACAGCGGGAACCAGCTGGCGTCGAAGGCAATGCCGGCCTGTGCGTACACTTTGTTGACCTCGGCGAGGAAGTATTCGCTGAGCCGCCGGAGACGGCTGCCGAAGATCAGGTAACCCAGTTTGGGATAGAAGCTCATGTAAAATTATATAAGTGCTTATATATTTTACAATATTAAGAAATCCGGCAGATACCACCGGATTTTTCAGGAATTATTTTTTCTTGACATCGAACCAGACTTCGGACTTGTCTTCCACGTCCCCATTGTAGTTGATGGAGAGTTCTTCGCCCTTCCGGATATCCCTGCGGGTTTTGATGGCCATGGTTTCGGCATCGAAATCCATTTCATACTCGCAGTTGGGCTCGTACGCGTGATTGTAGATGGAACAAAAGCCGAGCGCGATGCAGGAGCGGGTTTCCCTCACGCCCCAGAGAAAGATGTAGTTGTGCAGTTTGGTTTTGTCCACGATCCCGGTGTCGGAATTTGACAGGACCAGCACGGGTGATACTTCGATGAGCGTGCCAGCGGGAATGGGCTCTTTGGTAAATACACCGCGACCTTTTTCTTTGGTCTTCTGAATATACAAGTACGGCTTGATCATAATCTCACGTGATGAATAGAGGACGTAAAATAACACTAATACCGCCAGTTATCAAAATAACGATGAATGATATTATTTTTGCGGGTATGATCAACTATAACCCGCGCGAATGGTTCACCTTTATTTTTCGCATCCATAAGGCAGATACTGTTAAAAAACTGGCCCCAATGTTCTGCGCCATAGCGGTTTATTCCGCCGGCATCGCCTGGCTGGAGCTGGAAGTGTTCAAACTTTCGGAGAAGGACCATATCCGGAACATCACAGCCATGCACGGGTTGCTGGGCTTCGTGATATCGCTGCTGCTCGTGTTCCGCACCAATACGGCTTACGACCGCTGGTGGGAAGGCCGCCGGCAATGGGGGCTGCTGGTGAACAACTGCCGTAACCTCGCCATGAAGCTGGAAGCCATGCTTCCTGCCGGTCACCCCGCAGCCGCCTTTTTCCGCACCATGATACCGAACTATGCATTTGCTATGAAAGACCATCTTCGCGGCGAGCATCATCCATCCAAACTGGAAAACATGAGCGCCGAAGACCTGGAGAAAATGGGCAGCGGCATTCATGTGCCCAACTATCTCGCCACGCTGATGTTTAAAAAAGCCAACGAGCTGTACCGCCAACAGGTCATCTCCGGCGAACAACTGATCGTGCTCAACACGCAGCTGGATTCATTTACAGACATCGTGGGCGCCTGCGAGCGGATCAAAAACACACCTATCCCCTTCTCCTACAGCGTATTCCTCAAAAAATTCATTTTCTTTTACGTGATGACGCTGCCGATGGGTTATGTATTCGGCCTGGGTTACCTCGTAGTGCCCATGGTGGTGTTCATCTTTTACGTGCTGGCCAGCCTCGAGCTGATCGCCGAAGAGATCGAAGACCCTTTCGGGAAAGACGCGAACGACCTCCCCACCGAGACCATCAGCACCAATATCCGCAAGCACGTACAGGAGATACTGTAATTGTATATTTTCGTCCAAGAGAGAGTTTATGGAAAACACCGCATTACTGGAAAGATTTGAACAGTTGCTCAAAGAGCAGGACTACCGGGAGCTAAAAACGTTGCTGGACGACCAGCTCATTACAGATATTGCGGAACTGATCTATGAACTGCCGGACGATGCGGTCGAGATCATCGACCATCTTACGCTCGGCCGCGCTGCCGCGGCTTTCAGGATACTCGAGTTTCCCACCCAGGAAGACATCATCCGCGCCCTGCCCGCGCCCAAAATAGCGGAACTGCTCAACGAGCTGCCGCCGGACGACCGTACCGCTTTCCTCGAAGAACTGCCCAGCCAGGCCGTTCAGGAGCTGATCAAACTGCTGCACCCCGATGAAAGGAAAGTGACCCTTTCCCTGCTCGGGTACAAGGAAAACAGCGTAGGCCGCATCATGACGCCGGACTACATCGCCGCGAAAGCGCACTGGACCGTGGCGCAGGTGCTCAACCACATCCGCATGTACGGCCGCGATTCCGAAACCATCGACGTGATCTACATTATTGACGACGAAGGCAAACTGCTGGACGATTTCCGTATCCGCGAGTTCCTGCTCGTATCGCAGGACACGATGGTGAAAACCCTGATGGACGACCGTTTTGTAGCATTGCAGGTCAACGACGACCAGGAAGAAGCCATCCAGGTGTTCAGGCTCGAAAACCGTGTGGCCCTGCCCGTAACCGACGACAATGGCGTGATGCTCGGTATCGTGACCATCGACGACATCCTTTGGATCGCCAATGAAGAACATACGGAAGACATCCAGAAAATAGGCGGTACCGAAGCGCTAGACGAACCGTACCTGGACATGCCGCTGCTGCGCCTTATCAAAAAACGAGTGGGCTGGCTCGTGATCCTGTTCATCGGCGAAATGCTCACCGCCTCCGTGATGACCTATTTCGAGGACGAGATCGCCAAAGCCGTGGTGCTCGCGCTTTTCATCCCGCTCATTATTTCCAGCGGCGGCAACAGCGGCTCGCAGGCTTCCACCCTCATTATCCAGGCGATGGCGCTGGGCGAGCTGACCATCGCGGACTGGTGGCGGGTGATGCGCAGGGAACTACTCTCGGGCATCATGCTGGGCAGCGTGCTCGGGCTGATCGGGTTTATCCGCATTCTTGTCTGGAATTCATTTTTTCATACCTATGGCGACCATACCATCCTGATCGGGCTTACGCTCGGGGTGTCGCTGATCGGCGTGGTGCTGTGGGGCACGCTTTCGGGCTCCATGCTGCCGCTGCTGCTGAAACGCGCTGGCGCCGACCCGGCCAGTTCCTCCGCGCCCTTCGTGGCCACGCTGGTAGACGTTACGGGTTTGCTGATCTATTTCACCGTGGCGTACATTTTCCTGAAAGGCATTCTTCTTTAATATCTTTTTTCCATCAGCACCGACTTTTGCACACCTTTATGTACAATAAAAAGATTGCCGTAATCCTTGTCGGGGATCGAATCGGTTTTGGGTTTGACGTTCAGGCTTCTAAGCAGCGGGATGAGCGTGTTGCTGTGGCCGATCACGAGGATGCGTTTGCCCCAGTCTCCCCGGCGGCTGATCTCGTACAGCAGCGATTCGCCGGTTGAATCCGGCTGATAGAACGCAATGTCCACTTTCCCGAGCACCCGCAGCGAATCGCCCGTTTCCACGGTGCGTTTAAAAGGAGTGGTGTAAATGCGGCTGATGGACGAATCTTTCAGCAGGCGGTAGAGTTTCCCCGCGCGCAGCCTCCCCTCTTTCGTAAGCGTGGAATCGCGGCCCGGGTTTTTCTCGGCATGCCGCACCAAAAAGAAAGTGCCCGTCAGGAACGTGCTGTCTTCCGCCACCGGCACCGCTTTCCGCTCGGCGCCCCGCTGCTGCCCGCAGGCGGCCATCATGCCCGCCAGCATCATGCCGGCTATCATTTTACGCATCATCGTGCAGGGTTGTTTGTTATCTTGTGACATCAAATTAGAAAAAATTATTCATTATCAACCTGTATGAGGAAACTAATATTGCTGCCGGCCGCTATTCTCCTGTTTTCCGCCGCCTGTGCCCAGCAGCTGACCATTGAAAAGATCATGCGCGACCCGAAATGGATCGGCACTTCACCGGACAACCTGTTTTGGGGAGCGGACGGCAAAACCGTTTATTTTTCCTGGAACCCTGAAAAGGCGCCCGCTGATTCGCTGTACAGCATTACCCTCACCGCGCAAACGCCCCGCAAAACGTTGCCCGCGGAACGCCAGCACATCCAGGTGATGGCGAACGCCGATTATAACACCGCGCGCACGCAGATGGTATACACCTGGCAGGGAGACGTGTTTCTCCGCGACCTGGCCAGCGGCAAAGAAACCCGCATCACCCACACGTCAGACCTGGAAAGCGGCGCCGGGTTCGGCTTTCACGACAGCCGCATTCTCTTCCGCCGCAACCGCAATATTTACAGCTGGGAAATACAGACCGGCGTCACCGAACAGCTCACCGATTTCGTGAACGGTTCCAAACCCGCCCCACGCACGGAACATCTGGGCGCGCAGGACAAATACCTGAAAGACCAGCAGCAGGAACTGTTCGAGGTGCTCAAAGAAAAAAAAGCAAAAACCGACGCCGCCACGGCGTTTAATAATAGTCTTCCCAAAACGGAACAGCTGCGCAGTCTTTACCTGGACGACCGCTCGCTCAGCGACGCCCGCGTAAGCCCGGACGGGCGCTTCGTCGTATACCGCGTATTCCGTGAGGCCGGTCCCAGCCGGGGCGCCATGGTGCCTAACTTCGTGACGGAAAGCGGTTTCACGGGCGAACTGCGCACCAATGCCAAAGTAGGCACGCCGCAGCCATCGTTCGAATCGTATGTGTTCGACCGGTTAAAAGACACCGTACTCGCGGTCAAAACGTCTGCCATTCCCGGTATTAACGACAAACCCGATTATGTGAAAGATTACCCGGGGAGGGACACCGTGAAAAAAACGCGCGGCGTGATCATCAACGGCCCGTACTGGTCGGAAAAAGGCACGAACGCCATCGTGCAGATCCGTTCGCAGGACAATAAAGACCGCTGGATCATGCTGCTGGACGCGGCCACCGGCGCGCTCAAACCGCTCGACCGCCAGCGCGACGAAGCCTGGGTGGGCGGGCCCGGCATCAACTGGGGCAGCCTGGGATGGATAGACGAAAACACCTGCTGGTTCCAGAGCGAAGCCACGGGTTATTCGCACCTTTATACTTTTAACGTAAACACCCGCCAGAAAAAAGCGCTCACACAGGGGAATTACGAAGTACAGGAAGCCGGGCTGTCGCGGGACAAACAATATTTCTACATTACCACCAACGAAGTGCATCCCGGTGAAAAACAGTTTTACCGTTTGCCGGTTGTCGGCGGCAAGGCAGAGCGTATCACGGCCATGACCGGCGCGCATACCGTAAGCCTTTCCCCCGACGAAAAATGGATCGCCTACCGTTATTCCGCATCCAACAAACCCTGGGAAATGTATCTCCAGGAAAACAAACCCGGCGCAAAACCCGTACAGATCACGAACCTGGCGATGACGGACGAGTTTAAAGCGTATCCCTGGCGCGAGGCGAACGTGGTTACCTTCAAAGCCCGCGACAACCAAATGGTGCACGCGCGGCTTTACACGCCCGGGGCTGCCCAACGCAATGGGGCCGCAGTGATATTCGTGCATGGCGCGGGTTACCTGCAAAACGCGCATAAATGGTGGAGCCAGTATTACCGTGAATACATGTTCCACAACCTGCTTGCCGACCTCGGATACACCGTGCTGGACATCGATTACCGCGGCAGCGCGGGTTACGGCAGGGATTGGCGCACGGGCATTTATCGCCACATGGGCGGCAAAGACCTTACCGACCAGGTAGACGGCGCGCGTTTCCTCGCGCAGCAGCATGGCGTGGACCCCAAGCGCATCGGCATTTACGGCGGCAGCTACGGCGGTTTCATCACGCTCATGGCCCTGTTCACCACGCCAGACGATTTCGCGGCGGGCGCTGCCTTGCGGTCCGTTACAGACTGGGCGCATTACAATCACGGGTATACCTCCAACATCCTCAACGAACCGTATACAGACAGCATCGCGTTCCGCCGCTCCTCCCCGATCTATTTTGCGGAAGGGCTGAAAGGTCATTTGCTGATGTGCCACGGGATGGTAGACACCAACGTGCATTTCCAGGACATTGTGCGGCTGTCGCAGCGGCTTATCGAGCTGGGTAAAAACAACTGGGAACTGGCGGTGTACCCGGTGGAAGATCATGGTTTTACGGAGCCCGCCAGCTGGACAGACGAATACAAACGCATTCTCAAGCTTTTCGACGGCGTGCTGCTGAAACATTAGTTATTTCCCGGTTCCTCCAAAATACCCGCGTTGCAGTGCTTTCCGGCACTGCAACGCTTTTTTCAGTATATTTGAAAGCATCAATATCCCAGGGGTCCTATCATGAAATACTTGCAAAGAAGCGTACTGGTGTGCCTGCTCGTGGCCGCGTGCGGCAAGGGGTTTGCGCAGAACAGCCGGAAATACCAGGGCCTCCTGTGGGAGATCTCGGGCAATCGCCTGGCAAAACCCTCTTATCTTTTTGGAACCATGCACGTGAGCAACAAGCTCGCCTTTAATCTCAGCGATTCCTTTTACCACTGCATCCGCAACGTGGATGTGGTTTCCCTCGAAACAGATCCGCAGCGGCTGCAGGAAGATTTTTCCAAAAGCAAAATGCTCCTGCTCAGCAGCAGCTACATGAACACGCTCAGCCGCCGCTCGCTCATGCCGCGGGACGCCTTTACCATCGGGCCTTACGGCGATCTCGTGCGCAACGGCCTCACCTATCGCCCCGAAATGATCAATCACCTGCTGTACCGCTCATTCAGCTCGCAGGAAGATTTCGAGGAAGACACTTTCCTGGACATGTATATTTACCAGGTAGGCAGCAAGCTCGGCAAAAAGGCCACCGGCGTGGAGAATTTCGAGGAATCGGAAAGGCTGATGCTGGAAGCGTACCGCGATGCGGCAAAAGAATCGAGGAACAAAAAGAACAATCATTCCTTCCACGATTCCAATCCCGCCGAAACGCGCAACCTGCTGAACGACGCATACCGCCGCGGCGACCTCGACCTGCTGGATTCCCTTTCCAGCAAACAGAACAATTCCCCCGCCTTCCTGGAAAAGTTCCTGTACCAGCGGAACGAGAACATGTTCAAAGCCATCGATTCCATTATCCGCAAACAAAGCCTGTTTGCCGGCGTGGGCGCCGCGCACCTGCCGGGAGACCGCGGGCTGATCTACATGCTCCGCAAAGCGGGTTACACCGTAAGGCCCGTAACGATCACCAACCGCGACAGCGAACAAAAAGAACAACTGGAAAAAATGAAAGCGCCCGTCGTGTTCAAGCCGTATGTTTCAGACGACGGATGGATCAAAGCGGAACTGCCCGGCAAACTTTACAACTTCAGCAATCTCACCATGCTGCAGCAATTGCAATATGCAGACCTGGCGAACGGCGCGTATTATCTCGTGAGCCGCATCAGGACCAACGCGCTCAGCCTCGGGCAAAACGAGCAGGACGTGATGAAAAAAGTAGACAGCCTGCTGTATGAAAACATCCCCGGCAAGATCATCTCGCGCCAGCAGATCAAAAACAGCGGCTATCCCGGTTTCGACATCCGCAACCGCACCCGCCGCGGCGACCTGCAGCGTTACAATATCTTCGTGACGCCGTTCGAAATATTCATCTTCAAGATCAGCGGCAACGGCGATTATGCCGCAGGAGAAGAAGGAGACCGGTTCTTCGCTTCCATCCATCTCAAACAACTGCCCGCGCCGCAGTGGTCTGTTTACAACCCCGCCGAAGGCAGCTTTTCCGTAAAACTCCCCCATGCGCCCGTTCATTCCAACAATGTGGCCCTGCGCTCCATGAGCAAGCGGCAGGAATACGAAGCGCTCGACAAAAAAAACGGCAACAGCTTCCTGATCATCCGTAAAACCATCCCCGACTACAGCCTGCTGGAGGAGGACACCGTGGAACTGAGCTTCGCCGAAGAAAGTTTCCAGCAGTCGCAGTTCATCAAACAGCAAAAAAGCCGCAGGATCTTCAACTGGCTGGGCCGCCCCTGCCTGGAGATCGTGAACCAGAATACAGACAACAGTTTCACCCAAACCCGCTTCCTGCTGCAGGGCGCGAATTATTATGTTTTGTCGGCCCGTTACCAGCACGACAAAAAATCCGCGCAGGACTTTTTCGACACATTTACCCTGCGCAACCCACAATACGCCACCTTCCGCACGCATAAGGACACATCGTTGTATTTTTCCGTGCAAACCCCCGTGAAGGCAGACGAGCGCGACGCCACCGAAGACATGATGGAACAAATGGGCGGCGATGAAGACGAATATTACCGTTCCATGTACAACCTGAAAGAGCAGCAGTTCCAGTCGGACAGCACCGGCGAGACCGTTCATGTTACATTCCAGAAACTGCACCGTTATTTCAGCGTGAAAGACAGCGCCGGGTACTGGAACGACAAGGCAAACCAGTACTCTAACGACGGCGACCTGGTTGTGTATTCGAAAAAATATGAAAAGCTGCCGGGTTGGGAAAGCTGTCTTTTCGAGATGCGCGACACCAACAGCACTAAAAACTTCCTGTACAAAATTTACCTGCGCAAAGGCGCGGTATATACGCTTTCGGCCATTACGGACAACATTGCGGGGCCTTCCGAGTTCGTCACCAAGTTCTTCGACAGTTTTACGCCGGAAGACACGATGGCGGGCACTTCCATTTACCGGAACAAAACGCCGCTGCTGCTGGAGGATTTTTACAGCAAAGACAGCGTTTTCCGCAAACAGGCCCGCCAGTCCATCGTAAACGTCAACTACCGCGACGAAGACGTTCCCGCGCTGATCAGGATGATCAAAGGCTGGCATGCCGGGGAGAAAAATTATTCGGAAGTGAAGATCGACCTGATCGAACAGCTGGGCACCATTCAGCACCCGGACATCCTGCCGTTCCTGCGCCAGGCGTACCAGGCGGCCAACGATACTTCGGCGCTGCAATACGCCGTGCTCTCCGCGTTGCTGCACCAGCAAACCCGCGAAGCGCAGGACGTGTTCCGTGAACTGGTGCTGAAGGAAATTCCCGTATTCGGCGATGTCAGCCAGCTGACCGGCCTCTTCGAGCCGCTGTACGATTCGCTGCAGCTCAGCGCCGCGCTTTTCCCCGACCTGCTGCAATTCACCGCCCTCACCGATTACAAAAACAATGTGTACACGCTTCTGGCCGAACTGGCAGACAGCGGCTACATTCGCCCGGAAGTATACAAAGACCAGATCAACCAGATCGCGTTCGACGCGCGCGTGAACCTGCAAAAACAATTATCGAACGAACAGCGGATGAACGAAAAAGACGACGACGAGGAAGAAACATGGTCCGTTATCAACGCCAACATGGAAAATTACCCGCTGCACAACTTTGCAATATTGCTGCTGCCCTACAAACACACCAACAAGAATGCGGAACGTTTCTTTTCGCGTTATGAAACGCTGAAAAACACAGGCCAGCAGGTATTGCGCGCGCAGTTGTACCTCCGCAACAAACTGCCGGTAACGGACAGCCTGCTGAACAGCATCGCGGGCAAGGAAAAATACCGGGTCAAGCTGTGGGAGGCGCTGGAAGAGATAGACACGCAAAACCGTTTCCCGGCGAAATACGGTTCTCAGGAATCGATTGCGAGAAGTGTTTTATACAACGAAGAAACGTACGATAAAAAAATAGATACGCTGGTGCTGCTGGGCAAACAGCAAACGATGCACCGTTTCCGCAAGGGCAACGTATATGTTTACAAATACCGCGCGAAAAACAGCGATCGCTGGCGGCTGGCCGTTAGCGGCATGCAGCCCGAAAACGGCAAACAATGCAGTGCGGACGATGCGCTCACACAGCTGACAGACCTGCCTTTCGAGGCAGACAAGCCGTTGCCGGGGCAGTTTGCCAAAGTAGTGCGGCATGTAAAATACCGGAACCGTTATGGCTGGGAAAGTTCTAACCAGGCGTTTAATATTGATTAACACAGGAGGCCGCCCCGAGCGGCCTCTTTTTTTATTTTGCCGCAGAAGTCTTACTTTGGGCCACTATTGTGAATTTTTAACCTTCAAAACCTTATTGTATCCATGTGTGGAATCGTAGCGTACATAGGCCAGCGTGAAGCGTATCCCGTTGTGTTAAAAGGCCTCAAACGCCTGGAATACCGCGGTTACGACAGTGCCGGCGTGGCATTGCTGAATGGCGGGAATCTCAAAGTTTATAAGAAAAAAGGGAAAGTCGCCGAGCTGGAGGATTATGTGCTGGGCAAAGACCTCAAAAGCCATATCGCCATCGGTCATACCCGCTGGGCCACGCACGGCGAGCCCAGCGACCGGAACGCCCATCCTCACCTGAGCGGCGACGGCAAACTGGCGATGGTGCACAACGGCATCATCGAAAACTACGCGCAGCTGAAACAGGAACTTTTGAATAAAGGACACCAGTTCAGCAGCGATACCGATACCGAAGTGCTCATCCATTTCATCGAAGAGATCAAAAAAAGCAACGACTGTTCTACGGAAGAAGCCGTTCGTATCGCGCTGAAAAGAGTGGTGGGCGCTTACGTGATCGTGATCGTGGACGAAGAAAAACCGGACACGCTGATCGCCGCCCGCAAAGGCAGCCCGCTCGTGATCGGCGTGGGCAAAGGCGAGCATTTCCTGGCGTCGGATGCATCGCCTATCGTGGAATACACGAAAGAAGTGGTGTATGTGAACGATTACGAGATCGCTATCCTGCGCGGCGATGAGCTGATCCTGAAAAATATTTCCAACGAAATACAAACCCCTTACATTCAAAAGCTGGACATCGAACTGGCGGCCATCGAAAAAGGCGGATACGATCACTTTATGCTCAAGGAAGTGTTCGAGCAGCCGCAAACGATTTTCGACAGCTTGCGCGGAAGGCTGGACGCAAAGGCCGGCAAACTCACGCTGGGCGGCCTCCGCGAGCACCTCGACCTACTGAAGGAAGCGCGCCGCATCATTATCGTGGCCTGCGGAACCAGCTGGCATGCAGGACTGGTAGCGGAATACATGATCGAAGAATTGTGCCGCATACCGGTGGAAGTGGAATACGCTTCCGAGTTCAGGTACCGCAACCCGGTGGTGGGCAAAGGCGATGTGATCATCGCGGTGTCTCAGTCCGGCGAAACGGCGGACACGCTGGTGGCCATGGAAAGCGCCAAGGAAAAAGGCGCGATCATTCTCGGCGTGTGCAACGTGGTAGGTTCCTCCATCGCCCGTTTGTCTAACGGCGGCGTATACACGCACGCAGGCCCGGAGATCGGCGTGGCGAGCACGAAAGCGTTCACCGCGCAGCTGACCGTGCTGGCGCTCATCGGCCTCAAGATCGCAGAAGCCAAAGGCACCATCACTACCCAACGTTTCCAGCACCTGCTCGACGAGCTGAACGACGTGCCCGAAAAAGTGGCCGCCGCGCTCGACCTGAACGAACAGGTAAAAGCCGTGGCGGAAAAATATAAAGACGCCCGCGACTTCCTCTACCTGGGCCGCGGCTATAACTTCCCGATCGCGCTGGAAGGCGCGCTGAAGCTCAAAGAGATCAGTTACATCCACGCGGAAGGTTATCCCGCCGCGGAAATGAAACACGGCCCCATTGCGCTGGTAGACGAAAATCTGCCCGTGGTGTTCGTAGCCACGAAAGACAGCTATTATGAAAAGATCGTATCGAACATACAGGAGATCAAGGCGCGCAAAGGCAAGGTGATAGCCATCACCACGGAAGGCGACCAGGTAATTCCCGGCATGGCAGACGATGTGATCGTAGTGCCCGAAGCAGACGAACTGGTGGCCCCGATCATTTCCGTGATACCGCTGCAATTGCTGGCCTATCACATCGGCGTGTCCAAAGGTTACGACGTGGACAAACCGCGTAACCTCGCCAAGTCCGTAACCGTAGAATAGTATCCGTATGAACCATATAGAAAAAAAACCGCTCAGCTCGCTGGGCTATCAGTTCGTAGACGAGCGTTACCTGCCCGCGGGGCGGAACGAATACTACCTGCGCGACCAGCAGCGCGGCAAAGAAACCGTTCACCGCAAACTGAAAGCCGGTGAGATCGAAACGCTGGTGCGCAACGACAATACTTCAGACGACTGGACCAATATTTTTGTAGACAACGACTTCGATCCGAATCTCGTGCAGCACTGCCATTTTTTCGGCATGGTGCGCATCGGCAAGCTGGAACCTTATTTCCTCGAATTCCACAACCTGCGCCTGCCGGTTGGCCTGTATAACAGCACCATCGCGTCCTGCGACTTCGGCGACAACGTAGTGGTGCACAACGTGAATTTCCTTTCCCATTACATCATCGGCAACGAAGTGATCATCGCCAACGTCAACGAAATGGCGGTGACCGACCATGCTAAATTCGGGAACGGCATTGTGAAAGAAGGCGAGCCGGAAAACGTGCGCATCTGGCTGGAGCTTTGCAACGAAAACGGCGGCCGCAGCGTAATGCCGTTCGACGGCATGCTGCCCGGCGACGCCTGGCTCTGGACGCGCAACCGCACCGATCATGCGCTGATGGAGCAGTTCAAGAACTTCACCGAAAAACAATTCGATAAAAGACGCGGGTATTACGGCATGGTAGGCGACCGCACGGTGATCAAAAACTGTAAGATCATCAAAGACGTGACCATCGGTACGGACGCGTATCTCAAAGGCGCGAACAAACTCAAGAACCTCACCATCAACAGCGAAGCCGGCGCCCCTTCACAGATCGGCGAAGGCTGCGAAATGGTGAACGGGATCATCGGTTTGGGCTGCCGTGTATTCTATGGCGTAAAGGCCGTGCGTTTCGTGATGGCGTCTCATTCGCAACTCAAGTACGGCGCGCGCCTGATCAACTCCTATCTCGGCAACAACGCCACCATTTCCTGCTGCGAAGTGCTGAACACGCTGATATTCCCGGCACACGAACAGCACCACAACAACTCGTTCCTCTGCGCAGCGCTCATCATGGGGCAAAGCAACATGGCGGCGGGGGCCACCATCGGCAGTAATCACAACTCCCGCGGGGCAGACGGTGAGATCATCGCGGGGCGCGGCTTCTGGCCGGGCCTTAGTGTTACCCTCAAACACAATTCCAAATTCGCCAGCTTCACGCTCATCGCCAAAGGCAACTACATGAGCGAGCTGCGCATCCCTTTCCCGTTCAGCCTGGTGGTGAACGACGAGCACGACGACTGCCTGCGCATCATGCCCGGGTACTGGTTCCTGCACAACATGTACGCCCTCGCGCGCAACTCCTGGAAATATATAGACCGCGATAAACGTACCGACAAAACGCAGCGCATCGAATTCGATTACCTCGCGCCCGATTCCATGGAAGAGCTGCTGGAAGCGATAGAACTGATGGAAACCGCCGTCGGCAAAGCTTACCTGCAACAGAAAGACGGCGACAAAGGCGGTAAAAGATCCGTTCAGCAAACCGGTAAAAAATTGCTGCTGGAAGAAAACGCCAAAGTGGCCCGCATGGAAATCCTCGGCGAACAGGTAGAAAATTCCAGCCGCAAGGTGCAGCTGCTGAAAGTACATAAAGCCTATCCCCTCTTCCGCGAGCTGATCGTATTGTACGCGGTGAAAAACCTGCTGGAACAGGCGGCTGCACGAAACATCCATTCTTTCCCCGCGTTGCAGGCTTACCTTAAACAATGCAAACGCGGCCCATGGAGCAACGTGGGCGGGCAGCTTATCAAAAACGAAGACCTTGAAGACCTGAAGCAGCGCATCCGCAAAGGAAAGATCGGCAGCTGGCCGCAGCTGCACGACGCATACCGCGCGCTCGGCGAAAAATACGATGAAGATAAACTGCAGCACGCCCTGGCCTGCCTGCTGCATCTGCACCAGCTCAGCGCCAAAGACCTTTCGGCCGGGCAGTTCAAAAAATTCCTCGACCAGTCCGTATACACTTTCGGCAGCATCACCGAAGGCATCTATCATTCCCGCGAAAAAGATTACCTCAATCCCTTCCGCCAGATGACCTACGAAAACACCGAAGAAATGGAAGCGGTCGTTGGCCGGCTGGAAGACAACAGTTTTATCCAGCAAACGATCGCGCAGCTGAAAGCGTACAAAAAGCAGGTGAAAGACCTCATCAAAAAGTGGGAACTGTAATGGAAAAACAACGATGCGGCTGGAGCACCAAAGACCAGTTGTACATGGATTACCATGACAAAGAATGGGGCACGCCCTGCCACGACGATACACAATTGTTCGAAATGCTTTGCCTGGAAGGCGCGCAGGCCGGCCTCAGCTGGTATACCGTGCTCGTCAAAAGGGAAAACTACCGCAAAGCGTTCGACAACTGGGACGCGCAAAAGATCGTGAAGTACACCGATAAAAAAGTAGAAAAATTATTGCAGGACCCCGGCATCATCCGCAACCAACTGAAGGTGCGGGCCTGTATCGCCAATGCCAAATCCTTCCTGGCCGTGCAAAAGGAGTTCGGGAGCTTCGACCGGTACATCTGGGGCTTCGTAGATCACAAACCCGTATTGAACCGTTTTAAAAGCACTTCGCAGGTGCCCGCCAAAACGGAGATATCCGACGCCATGAGCAAAGACCTGCTGAAAAGAGGCTTTAAATTCGTCGGCTCCACGATCTGTTACGCTTACATGCAGGCTACCGGCATGGTGAACGACCATGTGCAGGGCTGCTGGAAATATCACCCGTAAAAAAAAATTGCCGGTCGGTTGACCGGCAATTTTTTTATAAGCATAATAAACGGCTGTTTAATTCAACGCCATTTCCCAGAAAGGAAGGCTGTTCACAAATTCTTTGCTAACCACTTCCACCCGTACTTTGGTAATTCCCCAGTGGATAAAACCGAGCTGTTTGGCCGCGGCCTGCGTAAGGTCCACGATCCTGCGGTTAGCCGCGTGCAGGCGGTCCGTCACTTTCACGATCACCCAACGGTTGTTCCGGATATTGGTCACCTTGATCATGGTGCCGAGCGGGAGCGTGTTATGCGCCGCCGTCATGGCAGTGTTATCAAAAATCTCGCCGCTGGCGGTTTTCCTGCCATGGAACTTCTGGGCGTAATAGCTCGCGATTCCCGTGGCGGGCGATTTGGGCGATGTGGTCACTTTCCGCTGCGCCATTGCGGGAACGGCGCCTATGGCAAGGACCAACAACGCTGCCGCTGCATACTTCACAATTTTATTTAATACATTTTTTAACATGACATGGGGAATTGGCAAAATTCCTGCCAAAAACGGTTAAAGATATGTTCCCAAAATGTTAAATTATTCTTATCTAATTAATTATCAATCAGTTATCAAGATTTCGCTTAAAGACTTGCTGTTGATAAACCCGGGATCGGTGAGCGTATTCAGGAAAAGGTACAGTTCCCGCTGCTCTTTGCTGCTCAATGGTATGCGGTTTTTCACTAACGGGTCTATGGTCGGGGTTTGCACTACGCTGTCGGAATAATGCAAAAATACGTCGAACAGGTCATAAAACCTGCCATCGTGCATATAAGGCGGGCTTTTGATCACATTCCGCAGCGAAGGCACCTTAAATTTGAGGTAATCGTCTGTGCTGTTCGTGATGCGCATACGGCCCGCGTCGTGCAGGTAGGGGTTGTAGGGAAGACCGTTGTTGCGGAACGAACCGTCGGTAAACAGGGGCTCTTTGTGGCAGGCTGCGCATTTGGCCTGGAAAGTGGCGTAGCCGCCCGCTTCCTCGGCGGTGAATTGCACACCGGGAGCGTGGCGCATCACGCTGTCGTATTTCGAATTGAAGGAGTTCATGGTGGCCATGAATTGCGCGAGGGCTTTGAACAGTTTTTGCGAATTGATCTCCCCTTCCCCGAATGCGTCGCTGAAAAGGCCGCGGTATTTCCGGTCTGCGTTCAGCCGGCCGATCAGCCTGGCCAGGTCTTCCCCCATTTCGTTCGGGTCGGTGATGGGCGTGAGCGGTTGTATTTCGAGGTGGTTCACCCCGCCATCCCACATAAAATCTTTCTGCCAGATGAGGTTGAACAGGCCGGGCACTGAGCGGAAGCCGTTGCGGTTGTCTATACCATGACTGATCGGGTGATCGAAGTGCGCGAAGGCGGCGAACTGCTGGTGGCAGAAGCCGCAGGAAACGGTGCTGTCGCGGGAAAGGCGCGGATCGTAAAATAAACGCCTGCCCAGCGCAATGCCTTCTTTAGTGAGCGGGTTGCCGCTCATGTCGTAAACCGGCGCGGGGAAATTAGACGGAAGCTGAAGGGTATAAGGCGTCGGCCCGGGCTTCACGTCCCCGTTTCGCCGGCAGCTCCAGATGAGGAGGAACAGGCAGCATGCGTATATGAAGTATTTCGTCAAAGGTCGGTTACGTCTGTAATTCTGAACATGGTGCGGTAATTCATCGAGATCTTCCAGGCCAGTTCGCCGGGCACGTGCACCGTTGCGTTGTCACTGAACCTGATCAGGTTGATGCCGGTGAACCAGTTGTACAGGTCTGCGGTAAGCGTGAGCTGCGGGTGGCGCTGCAGCCCAACGTTCAGGCTGATCGGGCTTACCAGGTCTACGTTTTGCACGGCGTTGAAGTTGCCTTTGAACCCGCCGATGTGAAAAGTAAGGGTTTTGTCTGCCGCCGCGGACGCGGGGCTGGCGCCTTCCATCTTTGCCATGATGTAGCCGCTGTTCCAGCTCCAGAACATGCCGTTCACAGGGTCTAAGGCGCCGGTTTGCGCGCCGCTGACGTTCCGCGTGCTGTCTACTCCTATTTTGAACGAAATGCCCCTGTATTCGCCCACAGGCGCCTGGAAAGAGATGTTTTTGGAAGCGGCGGTGCTTTCATCTACCAGAAAGTAAGTGTCGGGAATGCGCAGGGTGCTGTTGTCCATCTTTACGAGGGAAATGTTGCTGATGTAGTATTTGAAAGTGGTGACGGTGAAGGTTTCCCCGTTTGCATTGGTATAATTGGCGGTATTCAGTGTAAGGGGCACGCCGTTGACGACGTTTTTGAAGTTGATCTGGATGTTGCCCTTCTGCTCCTGCTTGTCCTTTTTACAGGCGATGCAAAATAAAAAGAGCAGGGGGAGCAGGTAATATGGCTTCATGGTCCGGAGTTGTGCTACTAATTTACGCAAAAAACGCCGCAAAACCGGGCGGCTTTGCGGCGTTTTAAGAAGATTTAATGCGGTTATCTCGTCCGGTAGCCTCTTGCGCCGTAGAACAGCACGATCACGAAACAGATCAGCGGAACGATGAAGGAAAATGCGGTGGAATGGTCTTTCGCCAGCGTGCCCATAACATACGGCACAAATGCGCCGCCGGCAATGGACATGATAATGAACGACGAGCCGGTTTTGGTGTGCGGCCCGAGGTCTTTCACGCCCAGCGCGAAAATGGTCGGGAACATAATCGACATAAAAAAGAAGATCGCCACCAAGGCGGTTACGGCAACAATGCCATGCCCCATGATCACGACCGCGCACAATACGATGTTGATAAGCGCGTAAGCGGTAAGCAGTGCGTTGGGCGCCACTTTCCGCATAATGGCGGTGCCCGCGAAACGGCCCGCGGTAAACAATGCCAGCGATACGCTCAGCAGGTAAGACGCGTCTTTGTCGTTCCCGCCTTCCATATGTTCGGTCACATAATTGATAAACAAAGCCCCGATGCCCACCTGCGCCGCAACGTAAAAGAACTGCGCGATGATGCCCCATACAAAATGACGGTGTTGAAAAAGCGGTTTCGCAGCGCCTGCAGCCGCATTTTTATTGTCATCAGCGGCGGTGATCTCCGGCAGCGTGGTGCGGTAAAACAGGAAAGCGATCAGCAGCACTACTATGGCCATCACGATATACACCAGCTGTACGGAACCCAGGTCTGAAGAAGCCGCGGCCCCTTCTCCCCCATGGAAAAACAATTGCGCGCCGATCACGGGGCCGAGGAAAGACCCCAGGCCGTTGAAACACTGGCTCAGGTTCAAACGCTGTTCGGAAGTGGCTTTGTCGCCCAGCACCGTTACGTAAGGGTTAGCCGCCGTTTCAAGGAAAGCGAGGCCCGAAGCGAGGATAAAAAGCGCCAGCAGGAAAAAATCGAAGTTGGCGTAGTGCGCGGAAGGGTAAAACAACGCAGCGCCCGCGGCGTATAAAAGCAAACCGAAGATGATGCCCGATTTATACCCGAAGCGTTTCATCAAAAGGCCGGCCGGCAACGCCATCAAAAAATACGCGCCGAAATAAGCGCCCTGCAGCAGCGTAGACCGCGCCTTGTCGATAGACAAAGCATTCTGGAAATGTTTGTTCAACACGTCCAGCAGGCCGTAAGCCAGGCCCCACATAAAAAAGAGGCTGGTCACCAGTATGAAGGGAAACAGGTATTTCTGCCCGTTTTTCGGGCCGGTGGTGGTATAACTGGTTGTGGAAGCTGCGCCGCCTGCCATGTTATTGCGTTTTAGGTGATGAATGTGGAATTTATCGTGGTTGATATTTTATTCGTTGATGGAACGGTCGAGATGCGTATAACCGCCGTCTACATACACGATCTGCCCCGTAGTGTGGGAAGAAAGGCCGCTGAGCAGGAACACCGTCATCGCCGCGATCTCTTCGGAAGTGGTCATCCTGTGCTCCAAAGGTATTTTCGATACGATGGATTTCAGTTTCTCTTCCGGGTTGGGCAATGATTTGATCCAGGTTTCATACAGCGGCGTCCACACTTCGGCAGGAATAACCGTGTTCACACGCACGGAATACGGCAGCAGCTCCACGGCCCATTCGCGGGTAAGCGCGTTGATGGCGCCTTTGGAAGCGGCGTAGCCGGATGTGTTGCCCTGCCCTGTGGCGGCCACTTTGGAACCGATGTTCACGATGTTGCCTTTGGTCGCTTTCAGGTAAGGCAGCGCGAAATGCGCGAGGTTGTAATAATGACTGAGGTTGTTTTGCAGGGAAGCCATGAATCGCTCCGGGCTCCCGCTTTCCAGTCCCACGCCGTCGTTAGCGCCGGCGTTGTTGATCAGGCCGTCTATTTTGCCAAACTCCTTCACGGTAATGTCGATCACCTTTTTGCAATCTTCCATAACGCCCAGCTCGGCCTGTATGCCGAACGCTTTTCCGCCCAGCTGGCGGATGGCAGCCACGGTTTTGTCGTTGTCTTCCGCTTTGCGGCCCGCTATCACGGCAACCGCACCTTCGGCGGCAACGAGTTTTGCAATGGCTTCGCCGATGCCTTTGGCGCCGCCGGTAACGATCACTACTTTATCCTGTAACCCGAGATTCATTGTTGCTATACTTTTTATTTGAGTTTATAAAATTCCGCGGCATTGCCTCCCATGATCTGCGTTTGTTCAGACGCAGAAAGTTTGCCAACGAATTGCCGCACGATGCCGATCACTTCTTCGTATTCCGCCGCCAGCAGGCATACCGGCCAGTCTGATCCGAACATGAGCCTGTCCGGCCCGAATGCTTCCAGCGCCACTTCGAGGAACGGCACAAAATCTTCGTATTCCCAGTTTTGCAGGTCCGCTTCGGTGACCATTCCGCTAAGCTTGCAATACACGTTCTTATACCGCGCGATGTTGCGGATGTGCTGTTCCCAACTTTTTAACTCGCCCGTTTCGAAATCGGGTTTGGCAAGATGGTCGATCACCAGCGGCTGTTCATGGAACTTTTTCACGAACTCGCCCACGGCGGGCAATTGGTGCGGGTACACGAGAATGTCGTATGTAAAATCGTATTCCGCAAGGGCTTTGATGCCATTGCCGAAATCGTCGCGCAGCAGGAAATTTTTATCCGGCTCGCCTTGTACGATATGACGGAAACCTTTCAGCAGCGGGAACTTCGAGTAATGTTCCAGCCTGCTTTTAATATCGGCGCCGCGGAGGTCTGCCCAGCCCACTACGCCTTTGATAAAATCATTTTCATTGGCGAGCTGCAGCAGGAAATCCGTTTCCGTTTCGCTCTGATCCGCCTGCACGGCCACGCAGCCGTCTACCCCGTTCTTTTCCAGCACGGGTTTGAGGTCTTCGGGTAAAAAATCCTTCCGGATCGTTTGCATTTCCTCGGTGATCCATGCGTCGCGCACGGGATCGAACTGCCAGAAATGCTGATGAGCGTCTATGATCATAACGTTGAAATAGTCTTGAAGCTATAAAGAAAAAAACTGGTCCATCAACACCCACTTTTCACCGGGTTTGGCGGAGGGAATGGCCTGCTGGAACGTCCACATAAAGGCTTCCCATTTTTGTACGATGGCGCTGCCCTCGTCTATCGCGTTTTTGCGCTCGAACGAAAACGTGTCGTCCACTTCGAGGATCATCACCATGCGCGTGCCGGCCCTGAACATATCACAGGCGGTAATGCCCGCTTCGCGGATGCTGGCGAGTATGTCCGGCCACACGGCCTTGTGGATCTCGAGGTATTCCGCGATCAGTTCCGGATCGTCTTTCAGGTCCAGCGCGAGAACATATCTTTTCGGTTTCATAACGATTTTATTTTGTCCAGGCCACTGCTTCCTGCCGCGAAGTGCCCAATCCGTCGATACCCAGCTCGATCACGTCGCCCGCTTTCAGGTAGATCTGCGGGTTAAAGCCGAGGCCCACGCCCGCGGGCGTGCCGGTGGAGATCACGTCGCCCGGCAGCAGGCTCATGAACTGGCTCAGGTACGATATCACGAATGGAACGTTGAAAATGAAATTGGAGGTATTCCCGTCCTGCATTTTTTTACCGTTCACGGTCAGCCACAGGCGCAGGTTATGCACGTCTTTGATCTCGTCTTTCGTTACCATCCAGGGGCCGAGCGGCGCAAAGGTGTCCGAGCTTTTGCCTTTCACCCACTGGCCATTTCTCTCCAATTGAAAGGCGCGTTCGCTGTAATCGTTGTGCAGCGCGTAACCCGCCACGTAATCCATCGCTTCATGCTGATCGACATAGCTGGCTTTTTTGCCGATCACTACCGCCAGTTCTACTTCCCAGTCGGTTTTTTCACTGCCGCGCGGGATCACCAGGTTATCGTTCGGCCCTACGAGGGAAGAAGTGGATTTGAAGAACACGATCGGTTCCGTGGGAATGGCAGCGTTCGTTTCACGCGCATGGTCCGCATAGTTCAGACCGATGCAGATGATCTTGGAAGGGCGCTGGATGCAGGAGCCTAACCTTGTGCCTTCGGGCACTTTCGGGCATTTGTCCGCGTTCGCGGCCCACCATTTTTCAAGACGCGCGATGCCCTCCGTCTCAAAAAAACGCTCCCCGAAATCTTCACCGAAAGCAGACACGTCAAACATCCCGGCTTCCGTTGCAATACCGGGTTTTTCTTCTCCCAACAATCCGAACCTGATTAATTTCATAACTCTATTTTATGTTTAAAGCTGTTTGTACTTGTTTATAACCTATGCGGCCGTTCACTACCTTTACTTCATAATAATCCTCTTTTTCGCCGTCCGGCATTAAAAGGCCCACCACGCAATGATCTTCGGCCACCGACTGGATGTAGGGCTTCGCGCCTTTCGGCACGGGCAGTTCCAGCACGCGGCGGATGCCGCCGTATTCGATGTATACGTTTTTGCTGCCGGGCTTTTCGGCGTCCTGCAGTTTTACGATGAAGTGCGCGATGATCTGGCCGGATTTTAATTCCTGGTCGTATTGCTGCAGCATTTCCTGCTGGCGGATGGCGTCTCCCAATCCTTTCACTTTCTCCATGAACTGGTAGATACGGCGCGGGGGCGAAGGCACCCAGTTGATCTTCAGCGAAGCCTTGTCCTGCGAGCCGTGGTAATACCTCGTGTCGCGGTTAGGTTTGATGAAGCCGACCCATACGCTGTTGGGCTCGTCCCAGAAAACTTTATAGATCGCCGAATCGGGATATCCTTTGATCAGCGGCAGGTCGTTGAACGTTCTTTCGTATTTGAGCGTATCGAATGTAAAATTAAAACGCACGGCAGACGTGTCTTTGTCGCGGTCGAGAATGGTGACGGTGAAAGTGCCGCCGGGCGTTGCCGGAACAACGGGATTGTCGTCGCTTTTGTATTCGTCCGTTTTTTTCCCCGTGGAACCGCTGTTGCAGGCTGCAATGGCCAGCGCGAGCGTGAAGGGCAGTACTAGGCGTCGCATTAATTGTTCAGTTTGATGAAGCCGCCGTCTATCGGGTAGTCGCAGCCGGTGATAAATCCTGCTTCATCCGAGCAGAGGTACAGGGCAAGGTATCCCACTTCATCGGGTTTCGCCATGCGGCCGATGGGCTGGGTTTTGGATAATTTTTCGAACATCTCGGCTTCTTTGCCGGGATAGTTTTTGGCAATAAAACCGTCTACGAACGGCGTATGCACGCGCGCGGGCGATACGCAGTTCACGCGGATCTTGTCGGCCAGGTAATCTTTCGCGGTGGAGAGCGTCATGGTCAGCACCGCGCCTTTGCTCATGGAATAGGCGAACCTGTCCGGAATGCCTACGCTGGAAGCAATGGAAGCGATGTTGAGGATCACGCCGCCGCCCTGTTTTTTCATTTGTTCTATTACGGCATACATGCAATTGTACGTTCCTTTTACGTTTACGGCAAACACCCTGTCGAAATCCTGTTCGGCGGTATTTTCCAGTTTGCCGATGTGAGCGATGCCCGCGCAGTTCACGAGAATGTCCAGCCGGCCGGTGATAGCGGCCACATTTTTCATAACGGCGGAAACGGCCGCCTGGTCTGCCACGTTCACCGCATGCACCTGCGCTTTGCCGCCTGCCGCGGCAATGTCGTTCACGGTACCCTGGCCTGCTTCTTCATTCAGTTCGAGCACATGCACGGCGGCCCCGCTGGCGGCGAAACACCTTGCAATGGCCTGCCCGATACCGCTGCCGGCGCCGGTCACAACTGCCACTTTTCCATCTAGTCGGAAAAAACTCATCTTTTAGTTATTTTAAGGGTTCTAAAATACCTCAATATTATGCCTTATTGCAATTCTTTTTTACCCTGATCATGTACTTTCTTCACTAATTTTATAGCAATCTAAATCGATCTCAGTGAAAAATATATTTATCCTGTGCTTTTTTCTTCTTCCTTTCTCCATTTTCGGCCAGCAGATCCCGCTGAACAAATACGGGCTGCCCGTGGTGAACAACCTGGAGCTGTATCAAGAACTCGTAAAAGCCGATCCGCAACAGGCGCTGCTGCGGGTGACAGATTTCGCCATGGACGTGCGTTACGCCACGGCGGACAATTTCACAAAAACGGTGCTCTACCCGTTCCCCGCCGTGTTCCTGCGCCGCCCGGCCTACGAGGCGTTGCTGAATTTACAGGAATACCTGGCGCCATTGGGCCTCGGCATCAAAATTTACGACGGTTACCGCCCTTACCGCGTCACCGAAAAAATGTGGGAGATCGTGCCAGACGACCGTTATGCCGCCGACCCTAAAAAAGGCTCGGGCCACAACCGCGGCGTGGCGGTGGACCTCACCCTCATTTACCTGAAAACCGGCAAGGAAATGCCCATGCCCACGCCGTACGACGACTTCACCGAAAAAGCCCACCACGACTATGAAGAACTGAGCGACGAAGTGAAGGAAAACCGCGCGCTGCTGCGCACCCTTATGGAAGCGCACGGTTTTGTGGCGCTGGAAACGGAATGGTGGCATTATTATCTCAAAGAACCTCAAAAATACCCGCTTATGGATATAGGGTTTGAGGAGCTTAAATAAATTTTATAGCTTAACAGCTCAATTACTCACACGTCTATGCGAAAGATCCATTTAATGATGACGTTGGGGCTCGCCCTTGTTTGCGGTGCATGCTCTGCGCAGAAAAAAGGCTGGGTAAGCCTTTTCAACGGGAAAGACCTGAAAGACTGGGACATCAAGATCACCGGTCACCAGCTGAACGACAACAACGGCAATACTTTCAGGGTACAGAACGGCAACCTGGCCGTGTCTTATGAGAATTACGACGAGTTCAAGGAACAATACGGCCACATTTTCCACAAGAAGAAATTTTCCGCTTACCTGCTGGTGATGGAATACCGTTTTACCGGCGACCAGGTGAAAGGCGGCCCGGGCTGGGCTACCCGCAACAGCGGCGCGATGATCCATTCACAGGCGGCGAAAACGATGGGCGTGAACCAGGATTTCCCGATCTCCATTGAAGTGCAGCTGCTGGGCGGGCTGGGCAAAGGCAACCGCACCACGGCCAATCTTTGCACGCCGGGCACCAACGTGGTGATGAACAACAAACTCATCACCGCGCATTGCGTGAATTCCACCAGCAAAACCTATAACGGCGACCAGTGGGTGCATGCGGAAGTGTTGGTGCTGGGCGATTCCATCGTAAAACACATCGTGGAAAAAGATACGGTGCTGACGTACGAGAAACCGCAGATCGGCGGCGGCAACGTAAGCGGCAACGATCCCGCGCTGATGCAGAACGGCAAGCTGCTGAGCGAAGGCTACATCGCGCTGCAAAGCGAAAGCCACCCGGTGGAATACAGGAAGGTAGAGCTGTTCGACCTCGCGCCTTACATGAAAGACAAAAAGAAACTGGCGCAGAAAATAAAGGAACTGCAGAACAGGAAATAAAAAAATACAACCAGATACAATACCCACCACGCCTCTGATTCAAGCGCACTTTGGTGGGTATATTTTAAGCCTGTACCCTGCTTAAACCCAGAAATAATATTATTGATAAAACAACGAGAACTGATAACCTTACGAGGCTTAAGGTTTCCCATAACCCGGCCCTCTTTGTTAATGAAACATTCGCCTCTCCCGACATAGCACTGCCTGTGATCGCAATCAATTCCGGTACGAAAAATGCAAATGTGATCAGCAATATCACCACATAACCAACGGATGTGACCAGCAGATACGGTCTGCCGCCTGTTTTCCAAAAAAGAATGATCGCAGCGCCCAACAATAACAAAGTTACCGGGTGTATAGCCATCCAGAATGGCGTTGGATTTAATCCATATTTCCCCTGGAACATGCTGAGGGAAAGCGGCGGAGCCGCGCTCCACCTGGGAACCACAGCAATGTGTTCATAAATGGCCGCACCGATCACAACGGCAAAAGAAAGACTGGCAAATGCGTATACGATATTCTTGAAATTCATGATAAAGGTGTTTTATTTTTTTATTAATAGCGGATCATATTTTCTATAGTAGCTTCTATATCCCAAAAGTCTTGCTAAGGGCGCAATAACAAAACCCATCGTTTTTTGCAAAAAAACCGGTGGGCCATCCGCCAGGTAAGAATCGAAGCCGTTCGCCTGGAACAAAGGCATTTGCAGAATGGCTTTGGAAGACCGTTCAAACCCGGGTTGACTGTCCATTACCGCATACACCTGAACAAGACAGAACGCAAATTTTTCCGGGAATGCGATGGCGCCTTTTATTCGTATGGTATCCGCAGTTTCATTATACGGTTTATGAGGCGTGCCCTTCGGGATACGCAACGTCTCCCCGGGTTGCAGCTTTTTTATTTCGCCGTTGACCCATACCGTTAACTCTCCGTTTTCAATCTGAAATATTTCATCGAAACCGGTATGGATATGAACAGGCGGGCCCGCAGCGAATGGCGCTATCTGCAAAGTGCAGTGTACATACCCGTTTTCCTGCTTAACTACGGTTTGACGGAATCCTTCTGTTTTACTATATAATTCCTGCCCCGGTTTGAAGCATTTGGAAACGGCGGGTTTTTTTTCAGGAAAAATAATCCTGTGAAGCAAATTGCCTGCCACCAGGTAAGCAGCAATAAAGATGAGCGTCCACATAGCTATCTTTTTGAAAATTTTTTTGTCCATCTAAATGTTTATTCATTGTATTCGGGTGCAAGTTATACTGACCCGCAGCGGAAGGCAATTACATGCGTGATGAAACGGAGAAATATGCGTACGAAGCCGGGATTGGCTTAAACATGATGCTGTCGCAAAACGTGGCTGTGGTTTCAATTTTTTTTCCGTAACATCAGGCCGCCGCTTCATGCAACATTCTCTCCGTTTGATAACAACCAACCTTTCCTTCGCTTTTTTCCGCCTCCATTTTTGCATCAGAAAAAAAATCCGACATGAACAAAAAATTCCTCACACTATTGCTCGTTGTTTGTCCGGCAATAGCTTATGCCCAGGCAGATGCCTGGCTGAATAAAATAAACAATAAGATAAAAACAAAGGCGACTGCCCGCGCCGATAAAAAAATTGACCAGGCCATTGACAAGGGCCTGGATATAGCGGAAGGAAAAAACATGCCGGCAGAAAAAACCGGGCCGGCACAAAAAAAGCAGGAAGACATAACCGCTGCCGGTGCGAAAACGTATGTAAAATATGATTTTGTGCCGGGTGAGCATATCATCTACAGTAATAACTTTGCCACCGACAATATGGGCGAACTGCCCACCGGCTGGAACAGCAACGGCTCCGGGGCCGTGGTTACACTGGATGCGCTGCGCGGCAATGGTGTTCAGTTATATCAAAACACTATCTACCTCACGGATAATAAAGTACCGTTTACGGAAAACTTCACCCTCGAATTCGACCTTGTACTTCGCCTCACCAATCCCAAAGCGGCTTTCCCTGAATTTGTATGGGGAATATTTTCATCCGGAAGTTTAGAAACCACCGATAACGAGCTGTTAAAAAATTATGCGGGCACTTTCGCCACAGAAATGCATATTCAGCCCTCCGGCAACCACCAGTCACAGATCAACCTGCAAACATTTCACAACAGCAAAAACTATTTCAGAACGGACATTTCCAGGCCGGGAGAATTACTTCAGCGGTATAACCAAGTGATACATGTATCTATGCAGGTACAGAAAGAAAGACTGCGCATCTGGTTCGACGAAGAAAAACTGTACGATCTGCCCAAAGCCGTAACACCTGGCATGAACATCAACCAGCTCTATTTTATAGTGAAAAGATATGGCGGCCCTGACCAGGAAGTAGGTTATATTATCAGTAACATAAAAATTGCGAAAGGATTGCCAGACACCAGGCATAAACTGGTTGACGAAGGCAAATTTTCCACAACGGGAATATTGTTCGATGTAAACTCATACACGATACTGCCTGAAAGCAATGGCGTGCTGAGCGAGATCGCCGGCGTTCTTGTAAAGAACCCCGATTTAAAAATAAGGATCGTCGGGCATACGGACAGCGATGGCGATGACGCGGCTAACCTGGAGCTGTCAAAGAAAAGGGCGGCGGAGGTAAAACAAACCCTGGTCAGCAATTTTAATATCGATGCCGCGAGGATCGGGAGCGACGGAGCCGGTGAATCGCAACCCGCCGGCAATAACAATACCAAAGAAGGCAAAGCGAATAACCGGCGTGTTGAATTTATAAAACGCTGATAACAATTCAATACGCATTAAATATTAAACTTTAAAAAAAATACCGGTCATGAAACGACTTTTTAAAATTTTGATCGCCATCTTAACAGGAGGCACGTTGTCACTTTGTTTGGTTTCTTTCACCGTCCATAAAAAAATGGCCGATGACTTTCTGAAACAGTTAGGCATCAGCAGGACCGATGCCAATAATAAGATCACAGGCAGCTTACTCGACGGATACCTGGATGGTTCGGACGTAAAAAACATTAAAAACATTGCCCTGGGAAACAGAACTGCCATCACAAAAGATCTGCTGGCTTATACGAAACAGTACCTTGGCAGCGCTGCCTTTATCAAAGAATACAATGCCCTCCGGGAGCGGGAAAAACCTGCAATACCCGTGTTGCTAACACCAGAGGAAATGCAGCAGGGGATTATTGACAATGCAAAAAAGAGCATAGCCGATATGGAGGACAAGCTGCAAAAAGCCGATGCCTCCACAAAACCGATGTACGAAAAAATACTGGCGACAGTCCGCAAACAGTTGCAGCAGGCGGAAGATCCGGCTAACAGATCGGCGGCCGGTTACAGGAACGCATATCCGGATATGGTAAAGAACAACAACATATTGCACCAGCAGAGAATTGCGGAATGGGAGAAAAAGTATCCCGCCAATCACCAGCTTTTTGTAAAGCAACGCCTGCTTCAATTCCTTGATGAAACAAAGGATATAGATTTCAGCGCCGGTCTTTATGAAAAGAATGGTATAAAATATTTCACCAACCCCGGCTATGAACGGAAAAACGACCGCTGGAAGATGGCTTTCCGTGCCGGCGAATCCGTGGTGGTTCCGGCAAGAAGTTTTGTACAGAAATGGATGCAATCGCTGCCTTGATCAAAAACGGGCTTTCATGCAGTCATTTTTCCGTTTCATTACACTATCGACCGGTTTGACGCAGGAAAACATCGGTAAAATCTGTATTTTCAGATAATTTTGCTCAATGCAGCCTAATTCCCGTAAAAAGACCGATCTTTTGCTGATGGTAGCTTTGATGCCGCCGACACTTATCGCGCTCAATTATTTTATGCTTGGCGAAGTGTATTTTTCCAGCTTTAAAAATTTTGGCATAGCAAGCGCTGTTTCATTATCTGTTCTCCTGGGTGTATGGATAGCTCAGGGTATGCTGGCAAAAAAAATGCTGCAACTATTCCCTTCGCATCGAGATACGGTGAAAAGAGTGGTAATATTTTACAGCCTCAACCTGACGATCGTGGCGCTGACAGTAACGCTTATTTGCTGGATATTCGATCTGTTCAATATCCTGGGGTTCCGGTTTACCATGGATGCGTGGACAAGAAGCCTGATCGCGGGCGGCATCTGCACCATCGTAAATCAGGCCGTGTATGAAACAGAGATCTCCTTTGGCCGGATAAGGGCATCGCAACTGGAAGCGGAACAATTAAAGAAAGCGCAATTGCAGACGCAGTTCGATTCTTTGAAAGAGCAGGTGAACCCGCATTTTTTGTTCAATAGTTTAAATTCATTGTCCTCGCTGATCACTACCGATCCATATAAGGCGGAAGAGTTTGTTGTGGAGATGAGCAGGGTATACCGTTACCTGCTGCGCAGCAATGAAGAACAGCTCACTACCCTGCAAAAAGAACTGGAATTTATCGAGTCGTACAATCTTTTATTAAAAACTCGCTTTGCAAGCGGCTTTCAGCCGGTGATCGCGGTGGAGGAAAAAATGAAAGAGTACCTGCTGCCGCCCATGACGTTGCAGTTGCTGATAGAAAACGCAGTAAAACATAATATCGTGGACCCCGACGCGCCACTGATAGTCCGGCTTTATACGGAGAACGGAAAACTGATCGTCACCAATAATCTGCAAAAGAAAAACAAAGCGGTTGTTTCAAACAAAATAGGGCTGAGCAATATCATACAAAAATATAAGTTGCTTAATTGTACGGACGTAGAGATAAAAGAAACAGCCAATGAATTCAGCGTGACATTACCACTGATTAAGAATACGAATTAGTATTATGGAAATATTGATCATCGAAGACGAGCAATTAGGCGCTGAGAAGCTGATGCGCCTGCTTACATCCATCGATTCATCCATTCGGATAGTCGGTAATACCCGCAGTATTAAATCGTCGGTGGAATGGCTGCTGCAAAACAAACATCCCGATATTATCCTGATGGATATTGAGTTGACGGATGGGCAGAGTTTCGAAATATTCAACCATGTAACCCTGAAAAGCATGGTTATATTCACGACATCATACGACGAATATGCTTTACAGGCATTTAAAGTGAACAGCGTTGACTACCTCTTAAAACCGATCCAAAGAGAAGAGTTAAAAAATGCGCTGGACAAGTACCATCAGTGGCGGGAAAAGTTCACATCCTCTTCGCTGAGCATCGAGCACCTGATCAATGAATTAAAACAACAACAATCTAAAACCTGGCGTTCGCGCTTTTTGGTGAAGCAGGGACAAAAGCTGGTATCGGTTGAAACCGGCGATATAGCTTATTTTTATGCTGATGGCCGGCTTAGTTATTTTATTACCCGCGACAAGCAGAAGCATATATTGGATTATACCATCGAAGAACTGCAGCAAATGCTGGACCCTCAACAGTTTTACCGCGCCAACCGGGCTTTTCTGATACATATAAAGTCCATCTCGCAAATACATAATTATTTCAATGGCAAATTAAAGATTGAGCTTCAGCCCGCAATTGATAAAGAGGTACTGATAAGCCGGGAAAAAGCAATGGAATTCAAGGAATGGATGGGAAAGTGATCAAAGGCTGCTCATGCCGAAAACAAATGCCTCCGCGCAGATAAAATAAGCTGTTGCCCTTCGATCAAAGCATCATCCGCGTCCGGCATGGAGGTGATTGGTATGCCGAGCGTTTCACAGGCCAGCGCATACAGCTGCGTATGAAACGACCCGCCCATCAGCATTAGAGGCAACTCCGGACTTAGTGTTTTTAACTCCTCCCCGATCAGCAGGCCGCTGAGATAATGATAATTTTGTTGCGGTGAAAATCCTTTTAACAACTGGTTCGTCCGTACCTTAAAACTGTGCTCCAGCAAAGAAATACCACGGCTTTTTTGTACCGCGGAAATAAAACTGTCACGGTCGAATGCGCCGTCATCCGCTACGGACGAAGCAAGAATGCTGTTGTTCGAAAGCAGTGAAAAAAATTCACCGGTCATGAACGTTTGAAAGGAAATTACCTGCCCGCTCCGGATACGGATGTGTTTAGTGTGCGTGCCCGGCAGGACGATAAAATGCTCCTCCGCATTGATGGAAGCCGTGGCGCCAACGATCTTGGTTTCTTCCCCGCGCATTACATCGTCTGTTGTGCTGGCGCCGGAAATGATCAGCAGCGGGTTATAGTTGTGATGAATGTGTTGTACGACGAGATCGGCGCCGTCTGTGCGGAAAGGGAGCTTTTTGTAAGGCAGCTCCATTAGCCCGATAGAGGAGGACGCCATGCCGGAAAGCACGACTGGTATACCTTCCAGGGGGATATTGACCTGGCGTTGCATTTCGGCGATCTGCTGATGGAGGAAATTCGTATAATAGGAATTTCTATCAACCTTACCGTCTTGTTGCTGCCATGATTTGAATATCGTGGAAATACCGTGGTTGTTTTGTACGGTCGCTGTTACGGACAGGTCTTGCATTTGCACCAGCCGTAGCCTGAAATTACTGGTTCCCCAGTCGCAGCTTAAAAAAATATCCATGCAATTAATTGTTATGAACCGGCGCGGCCGTTTTTGAAATAACGCGTTCCACATTTCCCACGAGGAAAAGATAAGAACAGGCGCCCAGCCCGCCGAGCACCGCCACGAAAATGAGCGCCGGCGCGAAGTTTCCGCCGCTGGCGAGGAAGCCGATCGCGATCGGCACAATAATACCCGCCAGCTGGCCGATGAAATTAAACACGCCGCCGGTCACGTCTATCAAATGTTTAGGCGCCAGCGTAGACACGAATATCCAGGTGATGGAAGCGAAACCCACGCCAAAAAACGACAGCGACATAAATAAAATGATCAGCCCGGGCGTATGCACATAGTTGGCGCCGATAATGCTTGCCGAAAGCAGCAGGCCGCCGATGATCGGGCGTTTGCGCGCTTTCGCGGCGGGCACGCCTTTGCGCACCAGGTAATCGGATAAAAAGCCGGAACACAGCACGCCGGTGAACGCGGCCAGGTATGGCACGGAAGCCCAGTAGCCGGATTGGATGAAATCCAGCCCGCGGTAATCTACCAGGTATTTGGGGAACCATGTCAGGAAAAACCACAACGCGCCGTTCACCGCGAACTGACCGAGGTAAATGCCCCATAATTTCCGGTGCGATAAAACTTCTTTCAGGTCTTCCCAGCGGAATTTATTTTTGCTGCCGTTTGTGGATGGGTCGTCCAGCAGTCCGCCGCCTTCTTCGATATGCTGCAGTTCCGTTTTGTTTACTTTTTTATGCTGAAGCGGGTCGCGGTAAAAAATATACCACACGAAACCCCACAGCACGCCGATCAATCCCGTGATCACGAACAGGCCTTTCCATCCCGCTTCCAGCTGGATCTTTGCCAACACCGGCATCAAAAAAGCAAGGCCGAGAAATTGTCCCGAAGTGTACACCGCGATCGCGGAAGCCCTTTCCTGCGTGGGGAACCAGCTGCTCACCACGCGGTTGTTGATCGGGAACGCGGGCGCTTCGAGCGCGCCGGTGGCCATCCTCAGCCCGAAGAGCGAAACGAAGCCTTTTGCAAAACCCTGGAACACCGTAGCCAGCGACCAGCTGACCAGGCTGATGGCATACAATAGCCGCGGGGAAAATCTTTTCACCAAAATACCGCCCGGCACCTGGAAAAGCAGGTACGTCCAGCTGAAGGCCGAAAAGATCAGCCCCATCTGCACCGGCGTAAACTGAAATTCTTTGCTGATGCCGGTTGCGGCTACCGCCAGGTTGCTGCGGTCCATGTAATTGATCACTACATTCACGAACAAAAGAAAAAGAACGTTGTAACGAACGCGGGTGGGTTTTGTAGCCGGTTGATCGATGTGCATGTGCTGTTATTTTACCATTCTGCAATACTTCCGTCTGTGTGGCGCCATACGGGATTTCTCCAGTTATGGCCTTCCGCGGCCATTTTACGTACATGCGCCTCGTTGATCTCAATGCCAAGCCCCGGTTTGTCGGGAATGTTCACATATCCCGCTTTGTATTCGAAAACGGTTTTATCGGTGAGATAATCCAGCAGGTCGCTCCCCTGGTTGTAATGAATGCCCAGGCTTTGTTCCTGGATGAATGCGTTGTGACAGGTAGCGTCTACCTGCAGGCAGGCGGCCAGCGCAATGGGGCCCAGCGGGCAATGCGGCGCGGCGGCCACGTCGAAGGCTTCGGCCATGGACAATATTTTTTTACATTCCGTGATGCCGCCCGCGTGCGAAACATCGGGTTGAATAATATCCGCAATACCGTCTGCGAGCAAAGTTTTGAACTGCCATTTCGAGAACATCCTTTCTCCCGTTGCGATCGGGATGGCTACGTGGTTGGCGATCTCGCGGAGCGCTTCGTTGTTTTCCGGCAGCACCGGCTCTTCGATGAACATGGGGCGGAAAGGCTCCAGCTCTTTCGCCAGCAGCTTCGCCATGGGTTTATGCACCCTGCCGTGAAAATCGATGCCGATACCGAATGCCGGGCCGGTAGCTTCACGCACCGCGGCGATGCGCGCCACGGCCTGGTCGATCTTATCGTAACTGTCGATGTATTGCAATTCTTCCGTCGCGTTCATTTTTACGGCGAGAAAACCCTGCTCTTTCATCTGCCTTGCGGCTGCGCCTACGTCTGCCGGCCTGTCGCCGCCGATCCAGGAATATACTTTCATTTTATCGCGGGCTTTGCCGCCGAGCAGCTGGTGAACGGGGGCGTTGTAATATTTCCCTTTGATGTCCCACAACGCCTGGTCGATACCGGCGATGGCGCTCATGAGAATGGGACCGCCGCGATAAAACCCCGCACGGTACATCGTGTTCCAGTGATCTTCGATGGGCATGGGGTCTTTTCCTACCAGGTATTCCATCAGCTCTTCCACGGCCGCTTTCACGGTGGCGGCCTTTCCTTCGATCACCGGTTCTCCCCAGCCCGTAATTCCTTCGTCTGTTTCGATCTTCAAAAAAAGCCAGCGTGGCGGCACCTGGAAAAGCTCATAACTTTTGATCTTCATTTGTAGCTGTTTTTATGCGTGAACGGCCTGTACGAACCTGCGGGCATGCGCTTTTAAAACGTCCGCGTCCGCGGCGGTCATTTTTTGTTTCACATTCACCAATGCGCTGCCAACGCCGCAACCCACGGCGCCGGCTTTGAGATAAGCGCCGATATTGTCCAGCGTAACGCCGCCGGTTGGCAATAACGGGATCTGCGGCAGCGGCCCCGCGATGTCTTTGATGTAAGCGGGCGAAGTAGCGGGAAACACTTTGATGATATCCGCGCCCATTTCGAAAGCGTTGTAAATTTCGGTAGCGGTATAAGCGCCGGGAATACTGATCACTCCCAGCTTTTTCGCCGCCGCGATAACCGGTTCTTTTACAATGGGAGAAAGAATGAATCTTGCGCCTGCGCTCGCCGCATCGGCCGCCGTTGCCGCGTCCAGCACGGTGCCCGCGCCGATGATCATTTCATCGCCGAGTTGATCGGCCACCTGTTCTATCGCCTGCAGCGGGCTTTCGGAGTTCATGGTGATCTCCAGCAGGCGGATGCCGCTGTGATACAGCAGCGTGGCGATCTGCACTACTTCCGAGGGCGGAGCGCCACGGAGAATGGCGATGATCTTATGTGTGGTGATTTGTTCGTATACAGACATGCAATTTTATTTTAAGGTTACTTTCAGCACGCAGTTATCCGCCGTGACGAACAACGTATGCTGATCCGCGGTAAACGCGCAATTGGAGGTGATGAGACTGGTTTTGATCCTGCCCAGCGCTTCTCCCTCTTTATTGATGATCCAGACGCCGCCGGGGCCGGGAGCGAATACGATCCCGTTTTTATTGATCTTGATCCCGTCGGGACTGCGGTTTTCTTTTGCGAAAATATCAGTGCCGTTAAAAAAAATGCGACCGTTCGCAAGATTTCCTTTTGCATCGATATCGTACCGGTACCAATGCGGGCGCCCGGGATCTGAATTAGCGATGAGCAGGCTTTTTTCTCCCGGGAAAAAAGCGATGCCGTTGGGGCGGGTAAGACTGTCCAGCAGCAGGGAAACCTTCCCGTTCTTCGCGATGCGGTACACACCATGATAAGGCAATTCCCTGGCAGGGTCTTGCGGGCCCTTTTCCAGTCCGTAAGGCGGATCGGTGAAATACATATCGCCGTTGGAAGCAATGGCCAGGTCGTTGGGACTGTTGAACTTTTTGCCGTCATATTTACCGGCGGCCGTGGCGAACATCGGTTTGGGATCAGCCAGCGGCGTATTCATCACGGCTATGCGGCGGTCGCCGTGCTGGCAGAGCACGAGTTGCCCTTCCGCATTCAGGGCCAGCCCGTTCGAACCGAGCTCTTCCCCGCGCGGGGCGGCCTGCGTGTAGCCTGAAGGCTCCAGGTATGTGGAAACGCCGGTTTTCGCCGTCCATTTGTAGATGCGGTTCTTCATCACGTCCGAAAACAGCAGCATTTTTTCCTTTTCAACCCACACCGGCCCTTCCACCCATTCGAAACCATCGGCAATCACGGTTATCTCCGCATCCGTGGCGATCACCGCGTCCAGGTCAGGATGCATCTTTTCCACCACGGCTGCCGGTTGTTGGGCCAGGGCGGCGCCCGCAGATAATATCATGATGAAGATACAGGAGAAAAACGTGGTCATTTCCGAAGGTTGATGATGATAAGGGTACGATAGACACTAGTAAATATAAACAGAAAAGCCGGGGGCTGCAATAGGGGTTGTCAACCTGTTGGGTTATAATTTTTCGTACACTGGCCATCATTTTCAACTATGCCGGTCCTGTATAGTGCAATTGTATCAATTTGATGATTTCCGCCCTGGAGCGGATGGGATCGTGTTCAGCGGTCTCTATTTTTTCAATCTTTTCGGCCAGCGCATCGTCGTTCACATTATTCCGCACCCAGTTGGAATAATCTTTTCTTTCCAGGTGGTATATCCAGGTATCGTCGTCCACGCCTTGTGAGAGTTCGGTAAAGGTTTGAAGATTGCTGGCTTTCAGCTGCAGTTTATTTTCAGGACCGGTAAAAATAAAGCTGTCTGGCCCCATATCGCCGGAGGAGTATTTTCTTTTGTGCCGCTGCAGCACCTGTTGCGGCACGGCGGTCCTGACGAGGAACGGTGTTTCACCCGGAAGCCGGCGCCATACCATCGCTTCCCCTTTTTGCAAAACGGTATCGGGGATCGGGGGCATTTTTTCGCCGATACTATCGGCGAAATTACGAAGCGTGCCGGCGGGGTCTTCGCCTACGGCAATAACGGTGGTTGTTTGTTCCAGCAGCGGCCGGTGCAGCAGTTCCGGCCGGGTGGTGATCGCCATAAAATTGCGGAGGGCGGTTAACGTGGCGAAAGTATTCGGGTCTGCGGCTTCCGGCGCCAGGTGATGGGCTTCGTCCAGCAGCAGCCAGTGCGGCCTGCTTTTGCGTTGCTGCAATTCCTGTACCGCTACCAGCAACCTTTGCAGGAACACGGGCTTTTCGTCCATCGACAAGGCCAGGGTACAGGCAACAACGCTTTGCCGCGGCTGTTCGAGCAATTGCATGAGCGCTTCGATAGCGGGAGGCTGATGTGCATCGCCGATGGTCACGGCCCCCTGCAACTCCACGTAATCCCCTTCCGGGTCTACCATACAGAACTGATACCCGTGTTGTAGCAATACTTCCATAAATGCGGCGGTAAGTGTGGTCTTTCCGCCACCGCTGGCCCCTGCTATTACGATGCTGCTGCCATATGGGCTCAACTCGAAGGGAGTATTGTCGAAACGGTCCCCCAGATTAAGATAATGCCGTTGCAGCGCCGGCTCAAGGTCCAGCAGGTCGTTTTCCCGAATGTGCGCGATCAGTTCGGCCACGCCGTCCCCGTGGTCTGACGGCGTAACCCAGTCGCTGATCTCCCGCAGCGCCGGCAGGGCATTGGCCACGCTTACCGCGCACTCGGCCGATTGCAGCATGGCGGTATCGTTTTCCGCATCCCCAACGGCCACAACATTGTGCAAAGAGTAGCCGAGCACGTCCAGGGCGGCTTCCAGCCCTTTCGATTTATTGATGCCGGGCGGCAGGATCATTACAGCGCCTTTGTTGAAGATGATCTGCCGCTCGATCCCGGATTCTTTGATCACTTCAAGTACGGTAGCCTGATGCGGTTCCCATGTAGCCACAATGACGCGGCCGGCAGACAGCGGCTGGACGCCGCGTTTTGCCAGTTCTTCCACAAATGCGGGCGGGGGCGGGTCGCCCAGCGGTGTTTCCAGTAAAGTGGCGGGATCGTAAAGCAAAGCGCCGTTTTCGGCCACGATCAGGTCGAACAGTATGTGCTGGGGAAACAGGGCTTTCAGTTCGTCCAGCTCCCGCCCGGTTACCAGTAACAGTTTGCGGCCGCTTGCCTTCAGCAATTTCAGCGATTCCACCACATCGTCGGGCACCATGCCATGCTGCGCAATGGTGCCGTCGTAGTCGGCGGCTAATACACGGTATCTCATGCCGGGTGTAGTACATGAATTATACCATCATGGGCGGGGGCAGTGTTAAATTATCACAGCGTCCAGTTGCAAAGGCGTCATATCGCGGCGGGAGGCCGGGTTGTAAGCTCCGGGGATTATTGAACGATGATGGTTAATGTGGATTTCGGGCGGGTAATTTCTGTAACGGGCATATCTTCCCATTCACGGGAAACGTCCTGCAGGATGTCGATCACTTTGTTGCGGGTTTCCTCATTTTCTTCCGCGAGAAAATATTCGAAATCGGTGATGGTGAGCAGGTAATTTTCTTCCGCTCCGTGCAGTTCCTGAAGAGAATCGTACAATGCATCGAGATTGCGCCCGAAATAATCGGGAAACTGAAACGCCCGGGAAATTTCATCATAAAACCCGTCTATTTCGATGCAGTTCTTTCCTTCGATGGTGGCGTTGTAAGTCGCTTTCATAGCGGCAAGATACAAAAGGCGGGGGAAAAGGGCAAATTCTCCCCCGCTTCGTTCTCTTACAGCGCAATTACTTTAAACGGCACGCTGACGTTAAAACGAACATTAAATTTATCGGCCATTTCCAGGTCGCGGTCAAACACGTTCCTGTATCCCAGCATCAACCCGAAATTCAATTTGCTGCCGTCTTTGTCCTGGTTCGGCACGGACACTACAGGCCCGAAGAAAAAATCGACGCGGTTGGGCACCGAATAATATTTGGAATTGGACCAGCTGCCGGTGGCGTTCAGGCCGAATGTTTTGGTTTTGCCAAACAGCACGGTATATTGAAAATTGATATCGAAAAAAGTATACGTGGCGAAGGCAAGCCTTGTGCTGTCGAATGCCTTTTTAGTGGAAGAGCTGTAGATACCGGTAGCAGGATAGTTCGAAGTGATGGTCGAATCGGCGGTGAACGTCGTGTTATATTTTTTGTTTTCCGGAAGCTCAAAATTGGCCTGTTTTTTTACGACCAGGTCCAAAGCGGCGTTCTGGTGGAATTTTTCCGTCTGCCGGTACCAGCTTACGCCCAGGCTTCCTCCTATGTTGTCGTAGGCGATATCTTCAAAGCGCTCGCTGTAGTTAACGGGAGAAGGATTGTATTGCACGAACCCTTTCCTGTTATAAAAGCTGCCGATGTTGAATAAAAAGATCTGGTAGCCTGTCCATTTTGCATTTTTTACTTCATAATCCACAATGGAATCTTTCAGCGTTTCGTAGATGTAATTTTTTCTTGGTTTTTTGCCGCGTACCGGGTCGTACAGTTCGTACAGCATGTCCCGGGTATTTACCAGCGCTTTGAGACTGTCGCTGTATTTCGTTATGCTGTCCTGGTTAAAGTTATCCGCTTTGGAGTATTTTAATATCTGCTGGTTCACCAACCGTATGGTATCGTCGATATTGGCGGAGGTTTTGTCGTCGAGGAACTGCAGCCGGTATTCCTGGATAAAAGGTTTGAGCTCCGCGCTTTTTTTCATGAGGAAGGCGGACCTTTCCGCATAAAATTTATAACATTCTCCTTCCGATTCGTAAAACAAAGTGCGTTTTATAGGAATGCTCAGCCCCAGCTTCACGCCCCAGTCGGAGGCCACTCCTCCTTTGCCGGAGTAAAGATCGGAGATGTTGTCTGTGATAGCGCCGTTAAATCCCGCGTTCAGCAGCAGGTATTTACCTAACAGGAAAGAGCTTTGAATTTCGGCGGAAAGTTTGTCGTCGCTGATCTTGAGGTTCGCGCCGGTACCCTGGGAAAGCTGGCCGGTCACATTTTGGGCGAGCGTGGTGAGAAACCCGGCCGTTATTTTGTTGAAAGATTCGGGAAGGACTTTATCCTGTTTTTCACAGTTCACGTCCGTCATCAGTTTGGCAGTACTTTCTTCAAGACTGCGGTTCTTTTGGGCGAATAAAATGTTGGAAGCCGCCAGCAGCAGCAAAAGGGTGTAAAAATGTTTCATGTTAGTTTTCAAAAGGTAAAAGGTGAGTAATTAAAATCAAGGGATATCTTACATGTTCAGGGATTGCTTTGAGGTTCAATGGCGGCAAAATAATATTTTGCTTTGAGCCCGCCAAATTTCAGACTTGTTTGCGAAGCAGGCAAGGAATAATGATGGTTTATCCGGTATATCTCCGCCGCCAGGTGCGAACTATGCCTAACCTCGGAAGTATATCCAAACTCCCCAAATAACCACGATAAGACCTATAACCAATATCATTACCGGCATTACACCGCTCAGATAGTTATCATCGGTATAAAAAACCCGCGGCCTGTCCGGGTCATATACCACTTCAAGTTCGTCTCCCTGTTTATAGATGGAAAGTCCTTTGGTGTTAGAAAAAGGAAGCCTTTTTTCAATAAGGTCACCCATCTCCGTTCTGAACCGTACCACCGGCGCTGTGTTATTTTCTTCTTCCCGTACATCTTCAAACCCTACAACGCTCGCTTTTACGCGTATGCCTTTCTTCATTACCCGCCTTCTTCCTGAAAACTGGCGGTAGCCGGTTATTAAAAGCCAGAGGCCGTTGAGCAGCAAAAAGGCGCCCATTACTTCATTCCGGCCGAACCATTCCCTCAACTGGTCTAAAAAGTCCATAGTGTATAAGAATAATATTTACTCCTGCGGCAAAATGCAGGCGATCCTGAAAGGCATTCTCACCGGCACTTTCATGCCTTTGCAAAGTCCCGGTTTCCAGCGCGGCATGATGCTTATGACGCGGATCACTTCTTTATCCAGCTTTGTATATTTTTCGGGCGGGGTATCCGGGATAATGATATTCGACAAACGCCCGTCTGCCTGCACAATAAACTGAAGGTGATAGGAACCCCGTATATATTCATCGTCAGCAGGATACTTCAGGTTATTGATGATGTGTTTGCTGAGCGCTTCCGCGCCGCCGGGGAATTTCGGCCATTGGTCCACGTTAGTGTATACCCGTTGTTTCGCGAAGGTATCGTAGGTAGCGGGACAATCCGGCTTGGCGGATAACATCATCAAAAAAAGAAGGACGATCATACCTAAAAGATACTAAAAACCTGCTCATTCACTATATTCACAATCAATATGTTTAACTTTTTTCGCAAACCTCCTATCGTTTGCCCGATCCCAGAAGAAAGCCGGATTTGGATGGAAGAGGCATTTACCTGGCTGCTGGAACAATTTGACCGGGAAAAGATCATCGCCCGCAAAATACTGCGGCCGGTGTCAGACGATTTCCCGGTGACGTTCAACCAAACCGAAGACGATGCCAATGCATTGCTGCCCCTGATCGCTGCTCAAATGGAAATCGACCCCAATTTAATCTTGCTGGATTTTTATGATCAGTCGCTGATGGAGTTCGGAAGTGCTGCCGGCAAAATATTCTCCCAACAAACACCGGGCGAGCGTTATTCCGCCGGGCTTTACCACAACCGGCAATCACAGGGAAAATTCCGCGTCAGCATAGAAACGGCTCAATTGAAAAACACCGAAAACCTGGTTGCCACGCTCGCTCATGAGTTCGCTCACATCAAATTGATCGGCGAAAAAAGGATTACTGAAAACGATGAATATCTCACCGATCTTGTACCCGTCATTTACGGGCTAGGCATTTTTAACGCCAATGCATCTTTTCGTTTTTACACATCGAACGATAGCTGGGGGTACCAGCAGCAGGGTTACCTGAAACAGCAGGAATGGGGCTATGCGCTGGCGCTGTACGCCCATATCAGGAACGAAGGTGAAAAACAGGCATGGAGCGATTTTTTGGTTCCGAATATCCGGTCGGACTTTAAAAAAAGTGCAGCATTCCTGGCCCAGCAACCTCCTTTCATGCCGGAATAAAAAAAAGGCCGCTCCAACTCCCCGGAACGGCCTATACAGACAAAAAACGCTTCTCATTTAGTAGATCTTGTTCAGCGCATCCACGTATGCATGCACGCTGGCATTCACGATGTCGGTGGAATAACCGAAACCGTAATACGATTTGCCGCTGTGCTGTACGCGCATGTTCACTTTGCTCACGTCTTCGCTGCCGCCGCGCATCGCCTGGATGCTGAATTCGTCCAGCGTAATATCGTCCTGGATGATGGCGTGAATAGCGTTGATGGTGGCGTTCACCGGGCCGTTGCCCGCCGCGCTGGCTTCTTTTTCCTCGCCGTTGATGCGCAGTTTCACTGTGGCCATCGGGCGCAGCGGATCGCCGCAAACCACCTGCAGCAGCGTTACTTTAATGCCTTTATCGTCGTAATGATTGGCGTCTCCGTCGCCCATCAGCACCAGCAGGTCGTGATCGGCGATCTCTTTTTTGGTGTCGGCCATTTCGAGGAAACGGGCGTACACTTCGTCGAGATTGATCTTGTCGATCTTGTAACCGAGGCGCTCCAGGTGATGTTTCAGGGCGTGACGGCCGCTGCGGGCGGTGAGGATGATGGAATTGGACTGCAGGCCGATATCTTCCGGATTGAGGATTTCGTAGTTCTCGCGGTGTTTCAGCACACCGTCCTGGTGAATGCCGGAGCTGTGCGCGAATGCGTTGCGGCCCACGATCGCCTTGTTCGGCTGCACGGGCATACGCATCATGTTGGATACCAGGTTGCTGATCTCGTAGATCTTTTTGCTGTTGATGCCCGTAGTATAACCCAGCGCATGATGCGTTTTGAGGATCATGGCCACTTCTTCGAGGGACGTGTTGCCCGCCCTTTCGCCGATGCCGTTGATGGTGCATTCCACCTGGCGGGCCCCGTTCATTACGCCGGCGATGGTGTTGGCGGTAGCCAGGCCAAGGTCGTTGTGGCAATGCACGGAAATAATGGCTTTATCGATGTTGGACACATGGTCCATCAAATATTTGATCTTCGCGCCGTATTGTTCGGGCAGGCAATAGCCGTTGGTGTCGGGAATGTTCACCACCGTGGCGCCCGCGGCAATCACGGCTTCCACCATCTGGGCCAGGTAGGCGTCGTCTGCACGACCGGCGTCTTCGGCGTAAAACTCGATATCGTCCACGAACTTGCGGGCATATTTTACGGCTTCCACGGCGCGTTCCAGGATGGCTTCGCGGGTGGAGTTAAATTTGTATTTGATGTGCATGTCCGACGAACCGATGCCGGTGTGGATGCGCTTGCGCTTGGCGTATTTCAGCGCGGAGGCCGCTGCGTCGATGTCTGCCGTATTCGCGCGGGTAAGGGCGCAGATCACGGGCTCGGATACGGCTTTGGAAATCTCCACCACGCTTTGGAAATCGCCTGGGCTGGAGATCGGGAAACCCGCTTCGATCACATCCACGCCGAGGGCTTCCAGCTCTTTGGCAACGATGATCTTTTCGACGGTGGTCAACTGGCAGCCGGGCACTTGTTCCCCGTCGCGGAGGGTGGTATCAAAAACGTAAACACGATTGTTATCCATGATGATCAGAATTGTAGGTTAGTTAAGGTTTTTCAGCACTTGTGCGCCCATGGCATCGGTGCCGAGCACAAATTCGTTGGGTGTATGTTTGTTCGCAATGTCCATGGTACGGTATCCCTGCTTCAACGTGGCGTCTACCGCGCGGATCACGCGCTGCGATTCTTCTTTCAGGCCGAAGGAAATGTCCAGCAGCAGCGCGGCGCTCAGGATAGATGCCAGCGGGTTGGCGATGCCTTTGCCGGCGATGTCGTGCGCGGAGCCGTGGATGGGCTCGTAGAAACCTACTGAATCCCCCACGGAAGCGGATGCCAGCATGCCCATGGAGCCCGCGATCTGGCTGGCTTCATCGGTCAGGATGTCGCCAAACAGGTTGCCGGTCACTACTACGTCGAAACGTTTCGGATCTTTGATCAGCTGCATCGCCGCATTGTCGATGAACATATGTTCGGTTTCCACGTCGGGATATTCTTTCGCTACGGCCTGCACGGTTTCGCGCCACAGGCGCGATGCTTCCAGCACGTTGGCTTTATCTACGGAGCAGAGTTTTTTCTTTCTCGTGCGCGCCGCTTCGTAAGCTTTGCGCGCGATGCGCTCCACTTCGTATTGGTGATAGATCATTAGGTCGGAAGCGGTGGTGCGGTCTTCGCTCCGTTTCTTTTCCCCGAAATACACGTCGCCGGTAAGCTCGCGGAAAAAGAGGATATCGGCGCCCTGGAGAATTTCCGGTTTGATGCTGGATGCCTGCAGCAGGTCGTCGAACAGTTTGATGGGGCGCAGGTTGGCGTACAGGCCCAGTTCTTTGCGGATCTTGAGCAGGCCCTGTTCGGGGCGCACTTTCAGCGTCGGGTCGTTGTCGTATTTGGCATGACCGATCGCGCCGAAAAGAATGGCGTCGCTTTGACGCGCTTTTTCCAGCGTGCCGTCCGGCAGCGGGTCGCCGGTGGCTTCGATGGCTACATGGCCCATGATGCCTTCGTCGAAAGTAAACGTGTGTTTGTAATTGGCAGCGATCGTCTCCAGTACTTTTTTCCCCCAGGCTGTTACTTCCTGCCCGATCCCGTCTCCGGGTATAACCAGTATTTTTTTGCTAACTCCCATTAGAATGTATTAGAAATTAAAAGGTCTTGACGTTTCGTATGTGTTGATCTCCTTGCTGAGGCTGAGCAGGTAGTCGATGTCGTCGTACCCGTTCAGCAGGCATGTTTTTTTATACGGGTTGATGTCGAATTTTTCCTGTTCGCCGGTGGCGCCGATGCGGATGAACTGCTCTTCCAGGTTCACTTCCAGCTGCGCGGCGGGATCTTTTTCCACGGCGCGGAAGATCTGCTGCAGGAATGCCTCGCTTACCTGCACGGGCAGGATAAAGTTGTTGAGCGCGTTGTTTTTGAAGATGTCCGCAAAAAAGCTGCTCACTACAACCTTGAATCCGTAATCGGCCAGCGACCAGGCGGCGTGCTCGCGGGAAGAGCCGCAGCCGAAGTTTTTACCGGCCACCAGGATGCGGCCTTTGTAAAGCGGGTTGTTCAGCACAAAGTCTTTCCGGGGAGCGTTCTGCTCGTCATAACGCCAGTCGCGGAACAGGTTCTCACCGAAACCTTCGCGCGTGGTGGCTTTCAGGAAACGTGCGGGGATGATCTGGTCTGTGTCTATGTTCTCTATCGGCAGCGGTACTACTGTAGACGACAGGTTCGCAAATTTTTTTTCCATTTTCTTTAATTATATCAGTTCTCTAACGTCGGTCACATTACCGGTGATGGCCGCGGCGGCCGCGGTGAGCGGGCTGGCCAGGAAGGTGCGGGCGTTGGGGCCCTGCCTGCCTTCGAAGTTACGGTTGCTGGTGGCGATGCAATATTTGCCCGCGGGGATCTTGTCCTCGTTCATGCCCAGGCAGGCCGAACAGCCCGGCTGGCGCAGCTGGAAACCCGCCGCTTCAAACACTTTGTCGATCCCTTCGGCAATGGCCTGCGCCTCTACCTGTTTCGAACCCGGCACGATCCAAACCGTCACGTCGTCCGCTTTCTTTTTCCCTTTTACGAACTCGGCCACCATCCGCAGGTCTTCGATGCGGGAATTGGTGCAGCTGCCGATGAACACGTAATCCACCTTTTTGCCCAGCAGGCGGCTGCCCGGCTGAAGGTCCATGTACTGGAGGGATTTGGAGAAAGACGGCCGCTCGGTGGCCTCGATGTCTGCCAGTTCGGGGATGCTGCACGTTACGCCCATGCCCATGCCGGGATTGGTGCCGTAGGTGATCTGCGGCTCGATGTCCGCCGCGTCGAACTCCAATACCTTGTCGAACTGTGCGTCCGCATCGGTATGCAGCGTTTGCCAGTAAGCCAGGGCTTTGTCCCAGTCTTCGCCTTTGGGGGCGAACTCGCGGCCTTTGATATAGTCGAAGGTGACCTGGTCCGGCGCGATCAGCCCGCCCCTGGCCCCCATTTCGATGCTCATGTTGCAAACGGTCATACGCGCTTCCATGCTCAGGTTGCGGATGGCCTCCCCTGCATATTCCACGAAATAACCGGTGGCGCCGGAAGCGGAGATCTGCGAAATGATATATAAAATGATGTCTTTAGACACCACTCCTTTCTTTAATTGCCCCTTCACCTCGATCTTCATCCTTTTGGGCTTGTATTGCAGGATGCACTGGGTAGCCAGCACCTGCTCCACTTCAGAGGTGCCAATGCCGAATGCCACTGCCCCGAAAGCGCCGTGGGTGGAAGTGTGACTGTCGCCGCACACGATGGTCATGCCCGGCAGGGTAATGCCCAGCTCCGGCCCGATCACATGCACGATGCCCTGGTAAGGATGGCCGAGGCCATACATTTCGACGCCGAACTCGGTGGTGTTTTTGGTGAGCATTTCCACCTGTTTGCGGCTCAGGGCTTCTTTAATGGGAAGGTGCTGGTCGATGGTGGGCACGTTATGGTCTGGCGTGGCGCGGGTTTTCCCGGGCCTGAACACAGGAATGTTCCGTTTGCGGAGCCCGTCAAAAGCCTGCGGGCTGGTCACTTCATGAATAAAATGGGTGTTGATATACACCGCGTCCGGGAAACCCGGTTTGGCGGCTACGATATGGCTGTCCCAGATTTTATCAAATAATGTTTTCCCCATAATTTCTCCTTAAATTTGCTTTCCTACCTGTTTATACCTTCAAATCTAATTGACACAATTAAACCACAGATCGTTAAATTTGTCATTATTACGATTCGCAAAGGCGCTGTAAGACCATTAACCTATTAAGGATCAATAATTTACAATTCCGTAACAACGATGTCCAACACGCAGAACGATGCTTTATTCATATTAATAAAAACGCTCACAAAAGCCGAAAAAAGGAACTTCCAGCTGGCATTTAACCGCGACAATACAAAGGAAGACGTGCTTTTCATCCAGTTGTTCAACGCGCTCGACAAAATGAAGGAATACGACGAGGAGCAGGTGCTGAAGCGCGTGCCCGACATCAAAAAACAACAGTTAAGCAATGTAAAGGCCCACCTGTACAAACATTTGCTGACCACCTTACGGCTGTTATATAAAACCAAGGACCCGCTGATCGACCTGCGCGAACAGCTGGACTATGCCCGTGTGCTGTACAATAAAGGCCTGTACAACCAAAGCCTGAAGATCCTGGCGAAAGCGAAAGTGAGCGCGCGGGAGCAGGAGGAAGTGATGCTGTATTTCGAGACCGTGGAATTCGAAAAACTGATCGAAGGCCGGCACATTACCCGCAGCCTGGACAACCGGGCCGAAGAGCTGAGCGACGAAAGCCGCATCATCAACGAGCAGCTGAACAACGTGAGCAAACTGAGCACCCTGTCTTTACGCATGTATGGCATGTACCTCAAGCTGGGCCATGCGCGCGACGAAAAGGATTCCATCATGCTGAAAAGCTTTTTCGAGGCCAATCTTCCGGCGGTGCAGCAGGGCAGCCTGAGCTTTTACGAGCGTATTTATTTATACCAGGCTTATTGCTGGTATTATTACATTTTACAGGATTTCGTGATGTATTACCGGTATACCCAGAAGTGGGTAGACCTGTTCACCGAATACCCCAGTCTCCGCGATACGGACGTAGACCTCTACATCAAAGCGATGCACAATCTGCTTACGGCGCACTTCCATACGATGAACCACGAGAAGTTCAGCGAAGTGCTGGCGGTGATGGAGCAGTTCATCATTGAAAAAGAGGAAAGCATGAACGAAAACACGCGCACGTCCGCCTTTGTGTACCTGTACACTGGCAAGATCAACCGGCACTTCCTGGACGGCAGTTTTTCCGAGGGGCTGAAATTGGTGGGCGAGGTGGAATGCAAGATATCGGAGCACCAGCTGACCGTAGACCAGCACCGCGTACTGGTATTCTATTACAAGATCGCCTGCCTGTATTTCGGCAGCGGAGACAACAACAACGCGATCGTTTATCTCAACAAGATCATTCATCTTCGCATCGGCAACCTGCGGGCAGACATCCAGTGTTTCGCGCGCATCCTGCATCTGATCGCGCATTACGAGCTGGAGAATTACAGCCTGGTGGAATATCTCATCAAATCGGTTTATCACTTCATCGCCAAAAATAAAGACCTTAGCCAGGTGATGGAAGAGATATTGAAATTCCTCCGAAAAAACATGTACGCCAATCCCAAAGCGCTGCGTACGGCGTTCAAAGACCTGAAAGAGCGGCTGGAAGTGATCGCGAAAAACCCTTACGAGCGCAGGAGTTATTTGTATCTCGACATTGTGAGCTGGCTGGAAAGCAAGATCGACGGCATCCCGGTGCAGGATGTGATCAGGAAAAAATTCATCAACAAAGTGCCGCGGATTTAGTTAATGCGCATTAACAAAAAAGCAACGCAGACATAACATAAGAAAGTCGCAGAACGCCGGGAAATAAATATTTCCGGCGTTTTTTCGTATTGGAAAAGGAAGTTCCAAAACCTTGTTATTCAGGGCAATTTTCGCCACACATTTTGCCTGTGTTAATACGTGCCAGACTTTAAACACATTCTGCATTTTTATCATACCAAATACCTGCGTTTAGGTGTGAATAGCGTGAATTGTACGCCCCTTCTGCACTCCGGAAATGTTCACATTCTTTATCCACATATGGGGGAAACTAATCACTTTGATGGGATAGTTTGATCAATATATTTGCAACAGTTCTTGACGTCGTTGTACTGGCTTCAATCGTTTCTAAAACGTGTGAATTAATAGGGAATCGTGTGGAACTCACGAGCAGACGCGCTACTGTGATCCCCTATATGCCGGATGCTGCATATGCCACTGTTCCGACCAACATCGGGATGGGAAGGCCCACCCGGCAAGGGAAAGCCAGGAGACCTGCCAGTTCAACGTATTTGTCAAAACCTTCGCGAAATAAGGTTATGGCGAGCCCGACCCCAGGATGTAACAATTCCTCTCCCGGATAATGCTCCGCCGTCTCCCTTACGTACCGGAAAAAAACACAACCACTTAACTATAGGGTAGTTAACCGTATAAAAAATTCTTATGAGTAACGAGAATGAAATCTTATTGAAAGACAACAAGGACCGGTTCGTGCTGCTGCCGATCAATTATCCTGCCATCTGGGAACAATACAAACGCCATGAAGCCAGCTTCTGGACGGCCGAAGAGATCGACCTGAGCGGCGACCTCGCGGACTGGGCCAAGCTGAACGACGGCGAACGCCACTTCATTTCCCATGTGCTGGCATTTTTCGCGGCTTCCGACGGTATTGTGAACGAGAACCTGGCGGTGAACTTCATGAGCGAAGTACAGATCCCCGAAGCGCGTTGTTTTTACGGCTTCCAGATCATGATGGAGAATATTCACTCTGAAACATATGCCCTGCTGATCGATACGTATGTGAAAGACCCGGTGGAGAAAGACCGTCTTTTCCACGCCATCGATACCGTGCCGGCGGTGAAAAAGAAAGCCGAATGGGCCCTCCGCTGGATCGAAGGCGGCACTTTCGCGCAGCGCCTCGTAGCGTTCGCGGCGGTGGAAGGCATTTTCTTCAGCGGCAGCTTCTGCTCCATTTTCTGGCTGAAGAAACGCGGCCTCATGCCAGGCCTCACCTTCTCCAACGAGCTGATCAGCCGCGACGAAGGCCTGCATTGCGAGTTCGCCTGCCTGCTGTACAGCATGCTCAACGGCAAACTGAGCGAAAAAGAAGTGCATGAGATCATCGGCGACGCCGTGTCCATCGAAAAAGAATTTATCACCGACGCATTGCCCGCCGCATTGATCGGCATGAATGCCGACCTGATGAAACAATACATCGAGTTCGTGGCGGACCGCTGGCTGCAGGCCCTCGGCTGCAGCAAAATGTTCAACAGCGCCAACCCCTTCGATTTCATGGAAATGATCTCCCTGCAGGGCAAGACCAACTTCTTTGAAAAACGCGTGGGCGACTACCAGAAATCCGGTGTAATGGGCAATAAAGAAACACAGACATTCAGCCTGGACGAAGACTTCTAAGACGAAAACATTTCACTCAACATATATTTATTCACCCAGTTAAATTCATCACACTATGTTCGTTATAAAAAGAGACGGAAGAAAGGAATCTGTCAAATTCGACAAGATTACGGCAAGGGTAGAGAAACTGTGTTACGGATTGGCGCCGGAATATGTAGATTCAATAGACGTAGCGAAGAAAGTGATCCAGGGCTTGTACGACGGCGTTACCACTACCGAGCTGGACAACCTGGCTGCGGAAACCGCCGCTTCCCTGACAACCAAACACCCGGACTATGCGCAGCTCGCTTCCCGCATCGCGGTGAGCAACCTGCATAAAAATACCGTGAAGTCGTTTTCCAAAACGATGAAAAAACTGTACGAATACATCGATCCCAAAACCGGCAAACCCGCCGGCCTGCTGAGCGACGAAGTTTGGGACGTGATCCGTCAGAACGCGGACATCCTCGATTCCACCATTATTTACGACCGCGACTTCGCATTCGATTATTTCGGCTTTAAAACGCTGGAACGCTCGTACCTGCTGAAAATCGACGGCAAGATCGCCGAGCGCCCGCAGCATATGTTCATGCGCGTGGCCGTTGGCATCCACAAAGACGATATCGATTCCGCGATCAAAACATACAACCTCATGAGCGAGCGCTGGTTCACCCACGCCACGCCCACCCTCTTCAACGCCGGTACGCCCAAACCACAGATGAGCAGCTGCTTTTTGCTGACCATGCAGGGCGACAGCATCGACGGCATCTACGACACGCTGAAACAGACCGCCAAGATCTCGCAGAGCGCGGGCGGCATCGGTCTCAGCATCCACAACATCCGCGCCACCGGTTCTTACATCAGCGGCACCAACGGTACGTCTAACGGCATCATCCCGATGCTGCGCGTATTCAACGACACCGCGCGTTATGTAGACCAGGGCGGCGGCAAACGCAAAGGCGCTTTCGCCATTTACCTCGAGCCCTGGCACGCGGACGTGTTCGAGTTCCTGGACCTGCGCAAGAACCATGGTAAAGAAGAAATGCGCGCCCGCGACCTCTTCTACGCCCTCTGGATGCCCGACCTGTTCATGAAACGCGTGGAAAGCAACGGCGACTGGAGCCTGTTCTGCCCTCACGAAGCGCCCGGCCTGGCCGATTGCTGGGGTGAAGAATTCGAAAAACTGTACGAACAATACGAATCCGAAAACCGCCAGCGCAAAACCGTAAAAGCGCAGGACCTTTGGTTCGCCATCCTCGACGCACAGATCGAAACCGGTACGCCGTACCTGCTGTATAAAGATTCCGCCAACCGCAAATCCAACCAGCAGAACCTCGGCACCATCAAAAGTTCCAACCTCTGCACCGAGATCATCGAATATACTTCCCCCGAAGAGGTAGCGGTATGCAACCTCGCTTCGCTCGCGCTGCCCCGCTTCGTGATCGACGGCCAGTTCGACCACCAGAAACTTTTCGACGTAACTTACCAGGCTACCCTTAACCTGAACAAGATCATCGACGAAAATTACTACCCGGTCGAAGAAGCACGCCGCTCCAACCTGCGCCACCGCCCCATCGGCCTCGGCGTTCAGGGCCTCGCGGACGCGTTTTTCCTGCTCCGTTATCCTTTCGAAAGCGAACAGGCGCAGAAACTGAACAAAGAGATCTTCGAAACCATCTATTTCGCTTCGCTTACCGCCTCCAAAGACCTGGCGAAAAAAGACGGCGCATACGACAGCTACGAAGGCTCACCCGCCAGCAAAGGCATTCTGCAGTACGATATGTGGAACGTAACGCCTTCCGCCCGCTGGGACTGGACCGGTCTGAAAGCCGAGATCAAAACCCATGGCATCCGCAACTCGCTGCTGCTGGCGCCGATGCCCACCGCGTCTACCTCGCAGATCCTCGGCAACAACGAATGTTTCGAACCGTACACATCCAACATCTACACCCGCCGCGTATTAAGCGGTGAATTTGTAGTGGTGAACAAACACCTGCTGAAAGACCTCGTGGAGCTCGGCCTGTGGGACAACGACATGAAGAACAAGATCATCTCGCACAACGGTTCCGTGCAGCAGATCGAAGAGATCCCCGGCAATATCAAGGAATTGTACAAAACCGTTTGGGAGATCAAACAGCGTACGATCATCGATATGGCGGCAGACCGCGGCGCGTTCATCTGCCAGAGCCAGAGCCTGAACCTGTTCGTAGACACGCCTTCAGCATCCAAACTCACGTCTATGCACTTCTACGCCTGGAAAAAAGGCCTGAAGACCGGCATGTATTACCTGCGCACGCAAGCGGCGGCGCAAGCCGTTCAGTTCACCGTGGAAAAACAAGGCGGCCAGAACATGGTGCCTGTGATAGCCCCGGCGGAAAACTCCGAAGAGCTCGGCGTTCCCGTGGGCGCGGTTTGCACCATGGAAGAAGGTTGCGTGACCTGCAGCGCCTGATTATTTAAGACTGATTATAGATTAAAAAAGGCCCGGGAGATTTTCCGGGTCTTTTTTATTGACGATGGTTCCTGAAGCCGATTTCCGTACGTGGTTCCTGCGGCGGGCTCATCAATTGTCTCAGGCAATCGAATATCATTTGGATATCCTCACCCTGCGAGCTTACCTTTCCTTCCAGTTTTTCAAGCTGTAGTAATATGTCCTTGTGAATCAGCAATGCCTCACGCATGTGCGTAAAAATCCTCAAAATCTGAATATTAACCGCAATGGCCCGTTCGCTGTTTAAAACACTGGCGAGCATCACTGCCCCGTGCTCAGAAAAAGCATATGGCATAGTACGTGAAAATTTCACCATTTGCAGGTGGTCGCAAATTGCGACCACCTCCGATTTTTCGGCTTCAGTCAACTGAAACATAAAGTCGTCCGGAAAACGTTGAGGATTACGCTTCACTTGTTCATTAAGCCGTTTTGTCGTAACCCCGTACAACTCAGCTAAATCCCTATCAATCATCACCCTTTTTCCTCTGATCAATAAAATTTTACTCTTGATTATCTCATCCGACATACCAATAGTTTCTTGCATGTTTTTGCTTATTTTAGGTTAACAATTACATACAAGACACATTTCCTGCAAAAAGGGGTAAATCCTAATCCAAAAACTCCAGGTCAAAATAATACGCATTCGCATCCCGCCTGTCCACATACAGTGATATTTCCCGCTGCGCATATAGCAGGAAGGCCAGCGCCGTTCTTTCCCGGTAAATAACGGGGCTGAAATATCGCTTTTCAGTACCGTCCGCCAGCTTGCGCCGGTACAGGATGTAACTGCCCTCTCCCGTGACCGTATTGGCCCTTCCTCTCCCCGCCAGCCCGTCCAGCATTTCCGCCCGGCTGGGCATGTCGAATGGCAATTCCACCGTGATCTCGAAGGGTTTCACCTCACAATCGTCCAGCCCGAACACGATGCGCTCGCCCGTTTTTTTGAGATGCCGTTTGACCTCAGGCTGAGGCAGCACCTGCCGGCGCGCGAAAAGTTTTCCGAATAACTTGTTCAACATGCAACGAATATAAAAAAAAGCGGGCCCTGCGGCAACCCGAAACTTCTTAAATTTGCAGTCCGATATGGACATCAGCATCAACAAATACATCGCCGAAACCGGTTTTTGCAGCCGCAGGGAAGCGGATAAATACATTGAACAGGGCCGTGTGACCATCAATGACAATATCGCCTCCAAAGGCAACCGCGTTACGGAAGGCGATGTAGTGGAGATCGACGGGGAGCCGCTGAAAAAAAAGAAAGCGCCGGTATATCTCGCGCTCAATAAACCCAAAGGCATCACCTGCACCACCGACCTCAAAGACAAAACCAATATCATCGACTACGTAGGGTACAAATCCCGCATCTTCCCGATCGGCCGGCTGGACAAACTGTCCGAAGGGCTCATCTTTCTCACCAACGACGGCGATATCGTCAATAAGATCCTGCGCGCGGGCAACCAGCACGAAAAAGAATATATCGTGACGGTAGACAAACCCATCACCGCCGAGTTCGTCAAAACCATGCGCAACGGCGTGCGCATCCTGGGCGTATACACCAAAAAATGTTTCGTGCAGCAGGAAGGCCCCACCCGCTTCAGGATCATCCTGACGCAGGGCCTCAACCGCCAGATACGCCGCATGTGCGAGGCATTGGGTTACCGGGTCACTTCGCTGAAACGCACCCGCATCATGGGCATCACGCTGAAAGACATTCCGCCGGGAAAATGGCGGTACTTCACCAAAGACGAGATCGAACTGATCAGCGAAATGGTAGCGCGCAGCAGCAAAACCGCCGACAGGTCAGACCTCGGCGGCATGGACGAATAACGCTACCAAAGCGGTTCCATCTGCACTTCCACCTCTTCCTGCCCGTCTTCCAGCGAACGCGTGCGCGATCTTTCCGCATGGCGCTGCGCCCGCACGATCACTTCCATTTCAAAATCCACTTTCGTTGCATTAAAGGTATGTTTACGCACGCCTTCGTGGTCGAAATCGCCGCGGATGTCCGTAAAACTGTTGATCACGGTGCCCACCGGTTTGTCTTCCACGTTTCCGAGATATTTCCCCACAATGCCCGCCACCTGCGTGATGATGTCCAGCGCAACGCCTACCGGGCTTGTGCTGGACGCCAGGTTGGTCACCGTGCCCATCAGCGTCTGGTATTCCTGGTCGTTTTTCAGGTCCGCCATAATCTTGCCCGTTTCGCGCAGCGCCTTTTTGCTTTTGATCACGGAACAAAGCGTGTGCACCTGCTTGGGCGGCTTGTGGTCCGTTTCGTTCTGCTGCCAGTAAAAAATAGTTTTGTTGATGGGAAGATGTTCGTTGTCGCCGATCCTCGGGAAGCCCTGCAGGTCGATGCCGCCCACCAGCTGGTTGTTGATGTCGCTTACTACGATGGTGAGGCAATACAATTTGGCAAAGCCGGGAAATACCAGGAAAGGCTCCGTGTTATTGTCTTTCACAAAAGGTGGCAGCAGCCGCAATTCAACGCCGGTAAGCTGGTCGGAAGTAGGAATGTCGCGTGCAATGTTTTTCAGCGCATCGGCGAATTTGCCGCCTTTCGGAAGGTCGGCCGGGGCGGAGAATACCACGCTGGTTTCGGGGTTCAGAAATTCGATAGCCATATGTTATGTTTTTATCAGGGTTTACGCTTCGTTGTTATGGGAAAATCTAATGTTGCTGCGGAAATCGCATCGGGGCTTTGATTTGGGGTGAAGCCGGATGCGGCTGTTGTTCGGGGATTAATACGATTAAATTAGAGATTAATTGCGAGAATACCAAAAACCGCTGGTTACCAGCTGTTTCGGTTATCTCGCGCGGCTCAGCTCCCATTGCAGCTGCTCTTCTTCCAGCACGCCTTCGATAAATTTGCGGTAGGCTTTGGCCGGATTGAGGATCACCGTGGCGGGAATGCTTCCCTCCCACCGCGGGTCGATAATGCGGGCGTAAACGTTGGCGTTGGGCTCTTCCATCCAGTACACTTCCCCGCTCAGCTTCCGCTGGCGTACGAACTTGCGGATATCGCCGGGGTAGGCTTCGTCGAGGTCGAGGCTGACGTACACGAAACGCACGGAAGGGTTCAGCCGCGCCTGTTTTTCAAAAGCCGGCAGCTCTTTGATGCAGGGCACGCACCAGGTGGCCCAGAGGTTCACCACCGTTACCGAATCGCTTGATTTCATGAGGGTTTCCAGCTGCGCGGGATTGATCTTACGCACCTGCTGCGCGCTGGCGGAAATGGTGCATAACAAAAGGACCAACAGGGTTTTCATAAGTCTTCTTCTTTAATGTTCCAATCCGCGAGCAGCGCTGCGCGCTGGGTTTCAGGGAGGGAAGGGTGTTCGTAATGGCCCGCGTTCTTTTTCTGCCGCATGGCCTCGTAAATGCTGACGGCGCAAGCTACGGAAATATTCAGCGAGCGGATAATGCCCATCATGGGAATGATAAAATTGCCGTCGGCCAGCGCGCGCAGCTCCTCGCTTACGCCCGTTTGCTCGTTGCCGAACACAAGCGCCACCGACCCCCTGAAATCGATATCGTACAGGCTCACCGAACCGGTGGCCAGGTGTGTGGTCAGTATCCGGTCATACTTTTTTCGCAATTCCGCCACCAGTTCATTTACATCGGAATATTGATGCACGCTCAACCATTGCGCGGCGCTGGACGAACTTTTAGCGCCCCATTTTTTCTGCCGGGGCACTTTGGTGGTGAGCACATATACGTCCTGGATGCCCACGGCATCGCAGGTACGCAGCACGGCAGACACATTGTGCGGGTCTTCCACATTTTCAAGCACCACCGTCAGGTTGGCCTGGCGGTTATGTAATACGCGTAATATCCTTTCTCTGCGCTCCGGCGTCATGCTGTTAAATTTATATGTAAAATTAACAGAAATTCGTTTCAGTAAGACGATTTACTATCTTTAGCCGTTCTTAAACAAAACGGATCCTATGAAGATAAAAAAGGTGCTGAAAGGCATAGGGATCGGGCTGCTGGTACTGATAGCCCTGCTGATCGCGATCCCTTATTTTTTTAAAGGCCAGATCATGGCCAAAATTAAAACGGAGCTCAACAAAAGCCTGAACGCAAAAGTGGAATTTAAAGACGTGGATATCAGTCTTTTCCGCCGGTTCCCGCGGCTGGCAGTGGCTTTGGAAGAACTGGCCGTCACCGGTGTGGACCATTTCGACGGCGACACGCTGCTGGCCGTAAAACGGCTCGATATCGCCATGAACCTCATGAGCGTGATCAAAGGCGACCGCATCGACGTGCATAACGTTGTGCTGCAACAGCCACGCATATACGCCGTTGTAGACGAAGAAGGCCGCGCCAACTGGGACATTACCAAACCGGACACCGATACCGCCGCAGCAGCGCCCGCAGATAGCGCGTCCGGCGAATTTTCGCTCAGCCTCCAGCAATACAGCATCGAAAACGGCACCGTCAAATACGACGACCTCGAAGGCCACATGCATCTCAGCATCAACGGCCTGAACCATAAAGGGAAAGGAGATTTCACGCAGGACGAGTTCGTGCTGCAAACCTCCACCACCACCGAAGCGCTCAGCTTCGCGTACGGTTTTATCCCTTACCTGCTCGATTCGCGCGTGGAAATTCTCAGCGATATAAAAATCGACAATAAAACCAGCACCTATTCCTTCAAAACGGACAATATTTCCGTGAACAACCTGAAATTGACCACCGAAGGTTTCGTGCAGCTGCTCAACGACAGCTCCTACAAAATGGATGTGCAGTTCAAATCGCCGTCCACCGATTTTAAAGACATTCTTTCCCTCATCCCCAGCGTATACTCGAAAGACTTCGCCAGCATCAAAACCAGCGGCAACGCGAGTTTCTCCGGCTTCGTGAAAGGCGTTTACGCGGGCGAGCAAATGCCCGCGTACGGGTTGCACCTGGGCGTGAAGAACGGCTTCTTCCAATACCCTGACCTTCCCAAACCGGTGAAGAACATACAACTGGCGGTAAACGTAAGCAATGCGGACGGCGTGCCCGACCATACCATCGTAGACGTACAGCAGGCGCATCTTGAAATGGACGACAGCCCCGTAGACATGCGCCTCATGATCAAAACGCCCGTATCCGACCTCTACATCGATGCCGCGGCAAAAGGCAAGGTCGATCTCGGCAAAGTGGGCCAGTTCGTAAAATTCGAAAAAGGCACGCAGCTGGCCGGTTTGCTGAATGCGGACCTGCAGGCGCGCGGTTACATGAGCGCCATCGAAAAGCAGCAGTACGAATCGTTCAATGCGGCGGGCAATCTTTCGGTGAACAACCTGCTCTACAAAAGCAACGATTATCCCGACGGCATAAAAGTGTCTTCGCTGCAAATGCAGTTCAACCCGAAAAACGTGACCGTTTCCGATTTCAACGGCCAGTACCTCGGCACCAACTTTTCCGCCAACGGCGAAGTGAACAACCTGCTGGCCTACGTGCTGCGCAACGAAGCGCTCAATGGCAGGCTGGCGCTGAAAGCCGACCAGCTGGACCTCAACAAATGGATGGCCACGGAAAGCACAGAAAGCACTACTCCTTCCAAACCCGTTGATACTGCGGCCGCCGTGCCCTTTGCCGTACCGAACAATCTCGATTTCAACATCCTCGCGCAGGTAGACAAAGTACATTACGACAAAGTGGACCTCAACAATCTTTCCGGCGCGCTGCTGATCAAAGATGAAACGGTGACGATGAAAGACATCAAAGCCAACACGCTGCAGGGCAGCATGGAAATCGACGGCACCTATTCCACCAAAAACGATAAAAATCACCCGGATATCAGCCTGTCTTACGACGTAAAAGAGCTGGACGTACAACAGACCTTCAATGCCTTCAACACCGTACAGAAACTGATGCCCATCGCGCAGTTCCTGAGCGGCAAGCTCAGTTCGCAGCTTACCGTAAAAGGCAAGCTGGGCAAAGATATGAGCCCGCAGCTGAACACGCTTTCCGGAGACGGCAACCTGCTGCTGATACAGGGTTTCCTGAAAAAATTCGCGCCGCTGGACCAGCTGGCCACACAGCTGAACGTCAGCTCGCTGCAGGACATTTCCGTACGCGACATCAAAAACTATTTTGCGTTCCAGAACGGGCGGATGACGGTCAATCCTTTCCGCGTGAGACTGCCGAATATGAACATGCTGGTAGGCGGCAGCCATGGTTTTGACCAAAGCATGGACTACACCATGCAACTGGCGCTGCCGCGCGCGCTGATCGGGCAAAAAGGCACCGCACTGGTGAACAATCTGGTGAGCCAGGCCAACAGCAAAGGCATTCCCGTACAGTTGGGAGATACGGTGTATCTCAACGTGCTGCTGGGCGGCAACATCATGAAACCTTCCGTAAAAACAGACCTGAAAGAGGCGGCGGGCAAAGCGGCGGATAACCTGAAAGACCAGGCCACCGCGATGATCAAAAATAAAGTGGACACGGTGAAACAGGCCGTCAAAGATTCACTTTCGCAGGTGAAGAACCAGGCCGTGAACGCGGTGAAAGACGAGCTGAAAAACAAACTGCTGGGCGGCAAGGACAGTACCGGCCAGGGTGGCCTTAAAGACGCAGGCAAAGCGGCGGAAAAAACGCTGAACAACACCCTCAAGGGATTGCTGAACAAACGCAAAAACACCGCAGCGGATTCAACAAAACGATAAGTTCGCTTGTAATATAAAGCGTGGTACCACACAGTACCACGCTTTTTTTATGGACAGCATTATACACAGCCCCTTTTGTAATGCCAGTTTGTTAGCCGGACTGCTTTTCCTTTTTATGGGATTCATGATCCGGAAATACCCGCCGCGCAGCATGAAAACCTGGTACGGTTACCGCACCTTTTCTTCCACCATCAACGAAGACACCTGGCACGAAGCCAACCAGTACTCTGCATATATTTCGCGCTGCATGGCTTACATCCTGGTTCCGTTCGGACTGCTGATGGCGTTTATTTTCGATACGCAAACAGACGTGTTCCTGTACCTCACCGTCACGCCGGTAATTATCTGCGCGTTGCTGCTTACCGGTCTTACCGAATGGCACCTGCTGCAGGAGTTCGACGAAGACGGGCACAAACGCGCCAAACCGGGCAAAAAAACTACTCCTTTCTCCTGATCACCAGCACGGCGGGCACTGGGCGCTGACCGGTTTTATCGGAAGGTTTGATGGTGTTAAGATGGTTCACGTACAACGCGGAAGACCCGCCGCCGTCGAGGTTCAGCGCTTCCACGCAGCGGAGGTCGGTAAAGATCTTCGCCAGCTGTTCGAGGGTGGCGCCTTCGGCTACGCCTTTGTTCCTCCCTTCCACTACCAGCAGCACCACTTTACCGTCTGCCCGGTAACCTACGGCAGACCTCGGGTGAAAATCCTTCACCCCGCCCATGCGTTCTTCGTTCATCGTTACATGGATCTGCCCGTCCTGCACCAGTACCGGGCCGCCACCCACGGCTTCTTTCACTTTCCAGCGGCGCGCACCGCGCGGGTATTTTTTGGTGGGCTGATAATATACGGTGTCTGTACCGTTGATGTCTGGCGTGACGGGCGCGGCGTAAGCGTACGGCGTATTTTTTTCACCGACGTTGTACACCCAGGCCACATCGGGGCGGTTCCTGCGGCTGAGGCCAAAAGCGCCGCGGGTGGTGTACATCGTGCGGTTGGCGCCGGCGATGGATTTCGGGTTCACGTCTATCACTTCCCCGTTGTGCATCACCAGGTTCAGGCTGCGGTTGGTTGTGAAGGAGAAAAAAGTGGTGTTGATCACCGCGAGCACGGAAGGGCCTTCCAGGCTGTCGTACTGCGCGGGCGTGAGGCGTTTGCCGTTGCCGGTGCGCACTACGGTTTCGATCTGCCGGTCAGACGGGTCGAATTCGAGGTAAAAAGCGCGGAAGGGTTTGCCGTCCAGCGAATCTTTGGTTTCAAAAACCTTCATGCCTGAAGGCAGGCCTTCGTTATGCATGGCGGAGGGTTGCCAGCGGAGTTGGGAATAGGCCGCGGCGGGAAGCATGGCTAATACGATCAATAAGCGTTTCATGGTCAGAAAAATAGGCAATCGGGGGGAGAGTTTAATTGATTATTGCGGAAAGAAATAAAAAGTTAACGAAAGCGGGGAACGAAAAACTGAAAGCGGCATGGAACCGATGGCTGGCGGAAGTCTTTCAGGTGGGTTATGCGCGGAAGCTGACTTGCAGCATAAAAAAGCCCGGAACGATGACTCCGGGCTATATTCAGTAAGTTCTTGCGGCTTATTTCCTGCCGCTGAAGATGTGTTTTTCGGCGTGGTAAGACGATCTCACCAGCGGCCCTGCTTCCACATAATCGAGGCCCATGCCGTAACCGATCTCGCGCAGTTCCGCGAACTCGTCCGGGTGTACAAAACGGACAACGGGGAGATGTTTGGGAGTAGGCTGCAGGTACTGGCCGAGCGTTACAACGTCGCAGCCATTGTCGTAGAGGTCCTGCATAGCCTGTACCACTTCTTCCTTGGTTTCGCCGAGGCCCAGCATGATGCCGCTTTTGGTGCGCATGCCGCCTTCTTTTAACCGGCGGATCACTTCCAGACTGCGGTGGTATTTCGCCTGGATGCGCACCTGTTTGGTCATGCGCTCCACGGTCTCCACGTTGTGGCTTACCACTTCCGGCGCGGCTTCGATCACCCTTTCCAGGTTTTCCCAGATACCCCTGAAATCGGGGATAAGGGTTTCCATGGTGGTTTCAGGGTTGAGAGCGCGCACGGCCTTGATGGTATTGGCCCAGATGATGGAGCCGCCGTCTTTCAGTTCATCCCTGTCTACAGACGTAATTACCGCATGTTTTACTTTCATGAGGTAAATGGCTTCCGCTACGCGCTGGGGCTCGTCCCAGTCTACGGCTTCGGGCCGGCCGGTGGCTACGGCGCAAAAGCCGCAGCTGCGGGTGCATATATTTCCAAGGATCATGAAAGTGGCCGTTCCGGCTCCCCAGCATTCGCCCATATTGGGACAATTGCCGCTTTCACAGATGGTATGAAGTTTATGGGTGTCTACCAGGTTCCTTACCTGCCTGTAATTCTCTCCGATCGGCAATTTCACTCTGAGCCAGTCGGGCTTTTTCACTCTCTGCGCAACCGGTTCTCCGGCCGCGATTACGGGTAATTCTTGCATCGCAAATCCTTTCTTTAAGGTACAAAGTTACTTATTCCAGCGTTTTCCCAGCTGTATTCCTACGTAAGCATTGAAAAAGAACGACTTACCTTCCTGATCGACCATAATTTGCACCTTTTTGGTATAATATTCGGCGTTGATGCCCACTTCGAGCGCGGAAACAACGTCGTTAAAACGCGCCCAGTCGAACCGGAAGCCCGTTCTTGCATGGAGGCCCGGCGTAATGCTCATTTCGCTCCAGCCACGGCCGAAGCCGCCGGCGCCGTAGATAAGGTCGCGGTTCAGGAAATCGTCGCGGATATCGTCTGAGTATTTCACGATCTTACGGGTATTGGGATCGCCGGAATCGTTGGTCAGCTCCAGGTAATAGGGCTTGATAAGCCCGGCGGACAGGCCGCCATAATACAGGAAGTTCACTTCCACGCCGTTTTTGTTGCCTTTGCCGCCGATCAGCCGTTTCTGGCCGATGCCGAGCTTGGCCGCGTAAAAGTTGTTCATTTTACCGTACACAAAAGGCGTGCTGCTGATATAGAAACCGCCGCCAGCGGGGATCATCCTGGAGGAACGGTCCTGCTTGGCGTCTCTTTTCTCTGAAAATTCAAACTGAAAAAAATTGACCCTGCTGGCCGTTTTGCGAAAACCCATTTCGAGAAAGCCGGTCCAGCCGTCGGTGTTGAGGCGTGCGCCACCGGAAAATTCCCTGTTGAAAAGGTTATCACCTTCCTCTATTTCCCTGAACAGCGAGATTTTCCGCAGTCTTTTCTGTTCCCGTTCTTCTTTCTTGGAAGGCTTGTCGGAATTCTGGGCATAGAGCGTCATAGAAGCCATCAAGAGCAGTAAGAGTACATTGATTTTTTTCACCGTGTTGCGCAATTATATTTATTAAACGCCTGATTATGATTTATGTTTTATTCCTATACAAACATACAGAAATAAGTTGGTAGTTGGCTGCCTTCCCCGCCCGCGGCCGGGCGGGCCCGATTTATTAAAAATACGCTTATTTTACATCTAAAATCAATCATCATGGAAACTGCATCGATCATTTATAACGGCGAGCTCAGAACAACGGCCACGCACGTCCGGTCAGGGACGGTCATCAATACGGACGCACCGGTAGACAACAACGGCAAAGGCGAGCGGTTTTCACCCAGCGACCTGGTGGCAACCGCCCTCGGCTCCTGCATGCTCACCATCATGGGCATCAAAGCCCGCGACAAAGGCTGGAATATCGAAAACACGAAAGTAAGCGTCGAAAAGATCATGGGCACCGAACCCCGCCGTATAACAGGCATCAATATCCGCTTCGATTTTCCCGCCGGCCACGGCCTGCAGGACAAAGACCGCAAGATCCTGGAAAACGCGGCATACACCTGCCCCGTAGCGGAAAGTATTCATCCCGATATCCAACAAAACATCACCTTCAATTGGTAACCAAAAATCAGCATGTTTTAAATTTAAAAAAAAGAAACTGGGCGGTGGATGGCAGTGGCTATGGGCACAGCTTTTTTTAAATTTAAAACATGCTGATTTTCCCCGGGGAAAAACCCAGGATGATCAGGCACAGGAATAATAATTGCCGCTTTTTGTTTCCCCACTGTGTTTGAAGGGTGTTTGTTTTCCAAAAAACCCGGCCACATGCCAACGTTCTTTTTTTTGTTACACCAAAGGAAGACTGATCTCAAATTTTCTAAAAAAGCTGTGCCCATTGCCCTGAAACTCACAGCCCAGTTCTTTTTTAGAAAATTTGAGATCAGTCTTCCGCCCCCCCGCTTAGGAGGTTTCTGCCCACTTTACATTCCAGGCATCTTTTCCGGTCGCAGTAATATTGTTTGAGCTGCAAAAGGCTTTGCGAATCTTTTGCGGTGTTGGCCGGTATCTTTTCATCCGCCCAGCCGCGGATGATGTGGTTGTTTTCCGCGGGAAGGGCTGCCAGCAGGTCTGATGCGCGTTGCTGGTATCCGGGCAGGCGCATGTGTTTGCCGTAGAGGTAGAGCAGCGGGGCTACGGTGTTGATCATCAGGTGATGCAGGATATGTTTGCCGGGGCCGGCGGTGCGTACGGAGGGAATGTCGAACCGGTAATGGAATTGCCAGTACGGATCAGGCTCCGCGTGTAAAAGTTTTTCGAGGGCATGCTGGCTTTCGGTATCCAGCAGGCGGGAAAAAAAATGCGGCGTGGCATGCAGTACGGCCGCGAAATGCGCGATACGCAGGCTGGGGAACGATGCGGGACGCATCCGCAGCCATTGCCAGCGATAGGGCGGCATGGGCTGAAGGTTGTATTTATGTTGCAGGAAGCGGTATTCGGTCTGGAGCGTTTTGGGGTAGTCGTCCTGAAAAGCGGTTTCCAGCATACCGGCCTGGCCGAACAGCAGGGCTTCCAGGCGGTGTCGGTAGAGGCGGGTGCGGGCCAGCAGCATAAAGGGAATGGATTGCACCAGTTCCATAAAAGCCGCGGTATTCACCGGCATGCCGTAGCTCTGTGCCATGGCGCGGGTGCACACTTCTTCCCAGTTGAAGCGGGTTTGTTCGAGCCAGTTGCGGTAAAGCTCCGTTTTCCTGGCAAACCTTTCCTCGATCAGCCGGGGTTTCCAGCTTTCCCAGATTTCTTCCGGCACACGGTGCAGCAGTGGGGCGCAGGGCACGAAAGCAGCCTGCTCCATCAGGTGATGGTAACGGCGCAGCAGCATTTTCGGGATGCGGTGTTGCAGCTCCAGAACGGGGATCGGCGGCGGGCCGGGCATTTCGGGCGGCGTTCGCCGCGAAGTTTTGCGGGACGGGCCTTTCCCCGGTGCGGGCCGCGCGGGGAGGTCGTGCTCGAACACCACATGGAGGATCACATTGTGATATTTCGGGTTGTGCTGATGGCCGTGGCGGCGCCAGTCGGACGTGCGGTAATGCAATTCCACGTTCCCGGCCCATTCCAAACCGGCGATGCGCAGGCGGGCGGCGGTGAAATCGGGGCCGCCGTCGCGGTTGAGCTGGCCGGGACTTAGGATAACGACGGGCTCGCCGGTAACGGTGGCGAGATTGAACGGGTCGAAAAGCCCGGACAGCCAGATATACTGGAGCAGGGCCTCAGAGCAGAGGGGGTTAACAGACAACATAAAAAAGTATTACTTTCGGTTAATAAATTACTATAAATTTTAGTAAAAATCGAAATTCGCGGATGTATTTGGAAAATTGCCGTTTCTGACCTTACCTTTGCGCACAGTTCTTAAACATCACTTATCCAGAAAGGCAGAGGGTACTGGCCCTGCGAAGCCTTAGCAACCATCCCGGAGCATTCCGGGAAAAGGTGCTAATTCCGGCCCCGGAAAGGGGAAAGATAAGTTGGCAGCGGTTTACATTTTGCACATCTAAGATATTTGCGAAGGCCCTTCCAGCTCCGGAAGGGCTTTTTTTATTTCCTTCCATCTGACATAAGCTGAGATTTTTGAATCACATTTGTTACAGTGAACCGCAGCGGCGTGCCGTTTCGTAAAAACAAGGACCACCAGAAGACCGGCTTTTGTGCGGGCGTGAAAATGAAGTAAAAAATAATTGTGATGACACCGACCAAAGGGAGGTGCCATCCGGCAATTGAAGTCAAACTATTAACGGATGACACCGAGCGAAGCGAGATGCCATCCGGCAATTGAAATCAAATTATTAACGGATGAAACCATCTACACAACTGATCCACAGCATCCCGGTGGACGAGCTCACCGGGGCGATCTCCGTGCCTATCTACCAAACGTCCACGTTTGTACAGGAAAGCCCGGGCATCAACAAAGGGTTTGAATTTTCGCGGGCCAACAACCCCACGCGGAAAGTGCTGGAAGACCTGATCTGCAACCTGGAGGACGGGTATGCCGGTTTCGCCTTCGCCAGCGGCATGAGCGCCATCGACGCCGTGCTCAAACTGCTCAAAACCGGCGATGAGATCATGGCGGTGGAAGATACATACGGCGGCATCTTTTCCATTTTCAACAGCATGTTCGAAAGGTTCGGCATCAAAGTGAACTTCGTGGACATGAGCGATACCGACAAAGTGCTGGAAAAGATCACTCCCAAAACAAAGATCATCTGGCTGGAATCGCCCACCAATCCAACGTTGAAAATATCCGACATCAAATCTATCAGCAAGATCGCAAAACAGCACAATATCCTGCTGGTGGTAGACAATACCTTCAGCACTCCCCTGTTGCAAAAACCGATCCCGCTCGGGGCAGACGTTGTGATCCACAGCGCCTCCAAATACCTGGCGGGCCATACGGACGTGATCGCCGGCCTCGTGGTGGTAAATTCAAAAACTCTGGCGGACCAGCTGAAGTTCAACCAGAACATTTCCGGCAGCATCCTCAGTCCCTTCGAAGCCTGGCTCACCATCCGCGGCATCGAAACGCTGAGCCTGCGGCTCGAAAAACAATGCGCCAACGCGCTCGCCATCGCTTCCTGGCTGGCGGAACATCCCGCGGTAGACAAAGTGTTCTACCCCGGCCTCGCCACCCATAAAAATCATCACATCGCCCGCAAACAACAAAAAGGATATGGCGGCATGGTGAGTTTTTCGCTGAAGGAAGACCAGATCAAAAATGCCATCCGCATCGTGAACACCACCAAATTGTTCAAACTCGCGGAAAGTTTCGGCGGCGTAAAAAGCATGCTGAACCATCCTGTTACGATGACGCACCGGAATATCCCCGAAGAGTTCCGCAAAAAAGCCGGCCTGCAGGAATCCTGCATCCGCCTTTCCGTTGGCATCGAAGATTCGGAAGACCTGATCAACGACCTGAAACAAGCATTGGATAAATTAAATCAGCCCATCGGCAAACAAATTACCGTACTGCAATAACTATGGAAAAGAAGAACATCAACCTCGGCATATTCGGCTTTGGCTGCGTAGGCCAGGGACTTTACGAAGTACTGAACCGAACCAAAGGTATCAACGCAAGGATCAAAAAAATCTGCATCAAAGACCCGAATAAGCCCCGTCCGATAGACATGAGCTATTTCACGACGGACCCGAACGATATTCTCAACGATCCTACCATCGACGTAGTAGTGGAACTGATCAACGACACCGACGCCGCTTTCCATATCGTGAGCACCGCGCTCAGGAACGGCAAAGCCGTGGTTAGCGCCAGCAAACGCATGATCGCCGAAAACCTGCCCGCACTGTACCAGCTGCAGGTGGAGAACAAAGTGCCTTTCCTGTACGAAGCGTCCAGCTGCGCCAGCATTCCCATCATCCGCAACCTCGAGGAATACTACGACAACGACCTGCTCAACGCCGTGGAAGGCATTTGCAACGGCAGCACCAACTACATCCTCACCAAAATATTCGAAGAGAACCTGAGCTTCGATACCGCGCTGAAACAGGCGCAGGAGCTTGGTTTCGCAGAAACCGACCCCACGCTCGACGTGGAAGGCTACGACCCGAAATTCAAGATCGTGATCCTGCTGCTGCACGCTTTCGGCACATTCGTGAAACCGGAAGAAGTGTTCAACTTCGGCATCAATCACCTCAACGATTTCGATATCCAGTTCGCCCGCCAGCGCAACTGCACCATCAAACTGATCGGCAACTGCCGCCGCCAGAACGGCTCCGTGAACGCATACGTGCTGCCGCATCTCATCCGCGAGCACAACCTGCTGTACGACGTATACAATGAATACAACGGCGTGCTGCTCGAAAGCGCGTTCACCGACAAACAATTCTTCGTAGGCAAGGGCGCCGGCGGCACCGCCACCGGAAGCGCCGTACTGAGCGACATTTCAGCGCTGCTGTACAATTACCGCTACGAATACAAAAAGATCAAACAATCCAACCAGCCGTCTTTCACCAACGACGTACAACTGAAAGTGTACGTGCGCTACAAAACGCCCGACCAGGTAGACCTCACCGAGTTCTACAACATCGTGGAGAAATACGAATCGCCCGATTGCCGTTACGTGGTAGGGACCATCAACCTCGAAAAGCTGAAAGATGCGGAATGGTTGAAGAATAAAGAAGTGAACCTGCTCGTACTGGAGCATGAAGATTAAAAATAAAAAGGTGGTCAGATAATGTAGTGCCCCCAAAAAGTTGGACACTTTTAGGGGGCATTTTTTATGGATAGACGAACAAAGTTCAGTTTTGAGGAGAAGTTGGTGGTAGTACGCCGTGTACTGAAAGGGATGGAATCAGCTAAGGC
>NZ_JAGHKP010000005.1 GCF_017742215.1 Chitinophaga chungangae | reverse complement strand
CCCGCCCATTGATGACGGTATGTCGCGTTCAGGTACAGGTCTTCTTTATACCCCGCATACGCCGGGTTGATGCTCAACCCGTTGAACACGTACTGGCTGAACTGGATGTTCTGCTGCGCCATCGCGCGCCCTCCTGTTATTAGCAGCAGGGCTATTACCGCTGCTCTGAGTACTGTTTGCATCTTTACACTTTTATGATCAGCAGATAATTTTACCGTACGATTAATACCCATCCTTTATACGTTTTATTTCCGCCCGGTTTCTTCACTTCCAGGATGTAGTAATAAGTGCTTTCCGTCAGGTTGGAACCGTTCCAGTCATTGCGGTAATCGTTTGACCGGTATACCTGTCCGCCCCACCTGTTAAATATCTGGATGCTTGAGCCCGGATATTTCTCCAGCCCGCCGATGATCAGCCTTTCGTTCTTACCATCGCCATTGGGTGTGATCACGTTCGGGAAGTTAAGATCAAACCCTTCTACAGCCGTGCTTGCAGCGGAAACGTTGTTCGTGGAATCCGCGTCCGGCATGTTGGAACTGTATGCAGCGGCTTCGTTCACCAGTGCGCCGCCTTCGATCACGCGCGAGGTGAGCGTCATCTGTGCGGTTGCGCCGGGCTGCATGTCGCCGATGCTCCATTCTACCAGTTTCGTTGCGGGTGTTACCGTTACCACGCCTCTTTCAGCGGAAGTATGCGTGGGCACATCCAGCTGTACAGGCAGGCGGTCTATAGCTCTCACATCGGTCACCGGTATGTTGCCAACGTTGGTTACCGTAATGCGGTAGGTCAGGTTCTGACCCATCTTGTACGGCCCGGTCGCAGGCGCAACAAGCGTTTTCGTCACTACCAGGTCGCCGGCCAGTTTATCCGTGTCTGTTATGGTCACAACTGCCTGGGCTGCCGCGCCAGCCGTGTAAGTGTAGCTTGCAGACTGCCCGCCGGTGAGGATGAGCTGCACGAGCTCAGGCGTTTCTTCTACTTCCGTATCGTCGTACACGGTTACAGGAACTGTTACGCTGCCTGCATTCGCCGGGATCGTGATAGTGCCGCTGATGGCCCTGTAATCCGCATCCGGTGTGGCCGAGCCGCCAATCATGTAATGGATCGTGATCGGCTCTGACGTACGTTTGCCGTTCGGCAGGCTGATCGTGAATTCGCCGTTTACGCCCGGTTCCGTTGCATCAGGGATGCTGGCGGTTACCACCAGGCCCAGGTCGCTGTGATCGTCGTCCGAAATATTCACCGTAGCGGTATTGGCTGCGCCAATGGTGTAGGTGATATTGGAAGACGCGCCGCTGTTGAGCGTGAGTATTATGGTCTCTGCCGGTTCTATCAGATCGTCGTCGGTCACGTTCACCGAAACGGTCACACCCGTGGTGTTATTCGCCGGGATCGTAACGGTACCGCTGAGCGCGTTGTAATCCGTTCCTGCCGCGGCGGTGCCGGTGATGGTGTAATGCACGGTAACGTCGGCCGCCGGTATCTTGCCGCCTGCAAGACTGATCGTAAACGCGCCATTGGTGGCAGGTTCCGAAGCTGCCGGCGTAGCGGCGGTTACCACGATGTCAAGATTATCGTCATCATCGTCCGCAATGTTCATGCTCGCGGTGCTGTTGGTGCCGGGCGTGAAGCTGAGGCCGTTGGCCGTGCCGCCGGTGATGGTCACCACCACCGTTTCGTCTCCTTCGATCAGTTCGTCGTTGATCACGGTTACCGGTATGCTGATGCCGTTCTGGTTTGCCGGTATCACCACGGTGCCGTTAAGGGCCGTGTAATCCTGGCCTGCAGCAGCGGTGCCTGCGATGGTATAGTTTACGGTGATGGCTTCGGAAGAAACAATGCCGCCGGGCAGACTGATATCGAAACTGTTGCCCGTAGCCGGTTCTGCCGCATCTCCCGCTTTAACTACATTCAGCACAAGGTTCGCCGGGGTGCTTTCATCGTCCGTAATGTTCACGGTGGCATTGCCGGCGCCCGTGAAGGTGAAGTGAGCGGATGATCCGCCGTTGAGGGTGAGTATCACCGTTTCCACCGGTTCGATCACCACATCGTTTATTACCGTTACCGGTACGGATACGCTGGTTTGTCCCGCAGGGATCACCACTGAGCCGGCGAGGCTTGCGTAGTCGTCCGCTGCCGTTGCGGTGCCGCCGGTGGTGTAGTTCACGGTAACGTCTTCAGACGAAGTGATGCCGGTGGGCAGACTGATGATAAAGTTGCCGTTGGTGGCAGGTTCGGCGCCATCTGCGTCTTTGGTCACCGTAAGGACGAGGTTCGCGGGAACGGTGCTTTCATCGTCGTTGATATTCACCGTCGCGCTGCCGGTGCCGGTGAACGAGAAGCTGGAAGAGCTTCCGCCGCCAAGCGTCGCGATCACGGTTTCTGTTTCTTCTATGATCCGGTCGTCTGAGACGATCACCGGAACGGATATACTGTTCTGTCCTGCGGGGATGATCACGGTACCGGTGAGGGCTGTGTAATCCGCGCCGCTGGTGGCAGTGCCGGTTACAGTGTAGCTTACGCTGACCGGTTGCGAAGAAGTGATGCCCACAGGCAGGCTGATCTCAAACGCACCGTTGGTTCCAGGTTCCGCACCGTCTGCATCTTTTGTGATAACCAGTGCAAGGTTCGCCGGGTCCGTAGCTTCGTCGTCCGTAATATCTACCGTGGCGTTACCCGTACCGGTAAAAGTGAAGTGCGCGGAGCTGCCGCCGTTGAGCGTGGCGATCACCGTTTCCGTTTCTTCTATCACCTTGTCGTCTGTTACAATAACTGGAACGGATATGCTATTCTGGCCCGCAGGGATCGTTGCGGTGCCGCTCAAGGCCGTGTAATCGGTGCCGCTGGCAGCCGTGCCGGTTACAGTGTAATTCACAACGATGTCATCCGCGGAAGTAATACCACCCGGTAAAGCAACGATGAAATTACCGTTGGTAGCAGGTTCTGCCCCGTCCACCCCTTTCGTGATGGTCAGCGCAAGGTTAGCAGGCACACCGCTTTCATCGTCCGTAATGTTCACCGTCGCGCTGCCGGTACCAGTGAAGGCGAAGCTGGTGCTGCTGCCGCCGTTCAGCGTAGCGATCACCGTTTCCGTTTCTTCAATTACCTGGTCGTCCGTTACTGTAACAGGAACGGATACACTGTTCTGTCCCGCAGGAATAATTACCGTGCCGGTGAGGGCTGTATAATCCATACCGCTGGCTGCTGTGCCGGCCACCGTATAATTCACGGTGATGTCTTCCGCCGCGGTAATACCCGTAGGCAGACTGATCTCAAACGCGCCGTTAGTGCCCGGTTCCGCCGCATCAGCCGATTGGGTGATGGTCAGCGCACGGTTCGCAGGATCGTTTTCGTCGTCTGTAATATTTACCGTTTCGTTGCCGGTGCCGGTGAAGGCGAAGCTGGTGCTGTTGCCTCCCGCCAGTGTCAGGATCACGGTTTCGGTGTTTTCGATGATCTTGTCGTCCGCTACGGTTACCGCCACGCTCACGTTGTTCTGCCCTGCGGGAATGGTAACCGTGCCGGCGATGGCCGTGTAATCGTCGTCAGCCGTGGCTGTGCCGCCGATCGTGTAGTTCACCGTCACATCTTCGGAAGATGCGATGCCGGCTGGCAGGCCGATCACAAAACCGCCGTCGGTAGCGGGTTCTGCGGCGTCTGCCGATTTGGTAACGGTCAGCGTACGGTTGGCCGCGGTATTCTCATCGTCTGTGATGTTCACAGTGCCGTTGCCGACGCCGGTGAAGCTGAAGCTGGTACTGGTTCCGCCCGCCAGTGTCACGATCACAGTCTCGATGTTCTCGATCAGCTGGTCGTCCACAACGGTTACCGGTACGTTTATGCTGTTCTGACCGGCGGGTATTACCACGGTTCCTGTCAGGGCCGTATAATCCGTACCGGTGGCAGCGGTACCACCGATGGTGTAGCTCACCGTCACGTCTTCGGAAGACGCGATACCCGCGGGAAGGCCGATAGTGAAGCTGCCGTTGGTGGCAGGTTCGGCACCGTCTGTCGTATTTGTTATGCTCAATGCCAGGTTGGCCGGCACATTTTCATCGTCTGTGATATTCACCGTGGCATTTCCATTGGCAGAACCCGCAGTAAAGGTATTACCGCCCGTGCTGGTGCCGCCTGTGATGGCGATGGCCACTGTTTCTGTATTTTCTATCAGCTGGTCGTTGATCACTGTTACCGGTACGCTCACGCTGTGCTGGCCTGCGGGTATGGTCACGGTGCCTGTGATGGCCGCGTAATCCGCACCTGCTGTTGCAGTGCCATCCACCGCGAAGCTCACGGTAATGTCTTCCGCTGAAGTGATGGTGCCGGGCAGGCTGATCTCAAAGCTGCCGTTAGTGCCGGGCTCGGCTGCATCCGCTGTTGTCAGGATGCTCAGCACGCGGTTAGCAGGTGTGTTCTCATCATCAGTGATGTTTACCGTTGCGTTGCCGGCACCTGTGAAGGTAAAGCTGGTGCTCGCTGCGCCGTTAAGGGTCATGCTGACTGTCTCGCTGCTTTCCAGTACCTGGTCGTTCAGCACGGGCACGGTAACGGTTACACTGTTTTGGCCGGCCGGGATGATGACCGTGGTGCCGAGGGCTGTATAGTCCGTACCGCTGGTGGCTGAACCGGCAACGGTATAGTTCACCGTTACGTCTTCTGAAGACACGACGCCTGACGGCAGGCTGATGGTGAATACGCCATTGGTACCGGGTTCTGCTCCATCCGCCGTTGCGGCTACGGTGAGCGCAAGGTTCGCCGGGACGTTGTCGTTGTCCAGGATGTTCACGGTCGCATTGCCCGCTGCAACCGTGAGGGTGAAGTTGGTGGCAGAACCGCCCGTCATGGTTGCGGTTACGGTTTCAGTGTTTTCGATGATGTTGTCATCGTTTACGTTCACCGGTACGGCGACGCTGTTCTGGCCCGCGGGTATTACCACGGAGCCGCCCAGGCTGCTGTAATCCGTACCAGGCGTAGCTGTACCTGCGATGGTATAGTTAGCCGCCACGTTTTCCGATACGGTTATGCCCGTCGGCAGGCTGATAGTGAACATGCCGTTGGTAGCGGGCTCTGAGGCATCCGTCGTTTTTGTCATGCTCAGCACCAGGTTAGCCGGGATGTTGTCGTCATCCGCGATATTCACGGTAGCGTTGCCGGTTCCGGTATAGTTGTAGCTGCCGGAAGTACCATCGGAAAGGGTAAGGACCACGGTTTCGCTGAGCTCAACCACCTTTTCGTCCGTTACGGTTACCGGTACTGTCACGCTGTTCTGACCGGCGGGTATCACCACGCTGTTGCCCAGGGTGGTGTAATCTGTACCGTTTGTGGCGGTACCGGAGATGCCGAAGTTCACGGTGATATCTTCCGCGGCGGTATAGCCAGCCGGCAGTGCGATGCTGAAGCCACCGTTGGTAGCCGGTTCTGCGGCGTCTGCCGATTTGGTTACTGTCAGTACACGGTTTGCAGTGGCATTGTCTTCATCTGTAATGCTCACCGTTGCGTTATTGCTGGCGTCAAATGTAAAGCTGGCGGAACCGCCGCTGGTCAGTGTCACGATCACGGTTTCGGTACTTTCGATCACCTGGTCGTCGGCAACCGTTACCGGTATGGTCACACCGTTCTGGCCGGCGGGTATCACGATGCTGCCGGGGAGCGTTGCGTAATCGTCAACCCCGGTGGCGGTACCAGTCACGTCATAGTTCACGGTGATATCCTCCGTTGCCGTGATGCCCGGGGGCAGGCTAACATTGAAGCTGCCATTGATAGCCGGTTCGGCCGCATCAGCTGTTCTTGTTATCACCAGCACACGGTTTGCAGTGGTGTAGTCGTCGTCGGCGATCTTCACTTCCGCATTGCCATTGGTGGCGCTGGCAGTAAAGCCTCCCAGGGTCGTTGAGGTGCCGTTCGTGATGGTAAGGATAACGGTCTCCTCGCCTTCTATGATCTGGTCGTTGATCACCGCGACGGGAATGGAAACGCTGGTTTGTCCCGCAGGTATTACTACTGAGCTGCTGATGGCGCCGTAATCCGTGCCGCCGGTAGCTGTACCGCCGATGGTGTAATTCACGGTCACGTCTTCCGCAGCGGAAACGCCGGAGGGCAGGGAAATGTTGAAGCTGCCGTTGGTGGTAGGTTCTGCCCCATCGTTCGCATTGGTTACGCTCAGTACGCGGTTGGCCGCTGTATTGTCATTGTCATTGATCAGTACGGTACCGTTGCCCGCGGTAGTGCTGGGCAGCAGTGTGAAATTAGCCGAAGCCGCGCCTGTAACCGTCAGCACAACTGTTTCGGCTGATTCAATGATGTCGTCGTCGGATACGGTAACAATTACGGGCACATCTGGTTGTCCGGCGGGTATCACTACCGAGCCGCTCAGTGCGGTATAATCCGCACCGGCAGTGGCGACGCCACCGATGGTATAATTTACGGTGATGGGCTCGGACGCGGTATAACCTGCGGGCAGGCTTATTGTAAAGGAACCGTTGGTATTGGGTTCCGCCGCATCGGCTGTGGCCGGTACGCTTACGAACAGGTTGGCTGCTACGTTGTCGTTATCCAGGATATTCACAGTGGCTTCGCCGCTCGTAGCACTGGCCGTGAAGGTCAGGCCCGGCGCAGTGCCGTCAGTGATCTTGAGTATAACGGTTTCCGTGGTTTCTATCACCTGTTCGTCCCTCACCGGAACGGTCACGGTCACGCTGTTGTCCCCTGCGGGTATTACTACCGAAGCGCCGATGGATGTGTAATCGGAGCCGGCGGTGGCAGTACCGCTCACGGTGTAGTTCACAGTAATATTCTCGGAAGAGGCTATGCCTGCGGGAAGGCTGATGGTGAACAGGCCGTCGGTGCCGGGCTCCTGCGCATCGTTCGTCTTCACTACGCTCAGCACGCGGTTGGCCGCGGAATTGTCGTTGTCGTTGATATTCACGGTTGCCGAGCCGTTAGCAGCGCTTACGGTGAACCCGAAGTTGGGGGACGTGCCCGAAGCAAGGGTCATAACCACCGTTTCGGTGCTTTCCATCACCTGGTCGTCCAGTACGGGCACGGGCACAGCAACGCTGTTCTGTCCCGCGGCGATGATCACGGTGCCCGGGAGGGAAGTGTAATCCGTTGCGCCGGCGTTGCCGCCGATGTTATAGGTTACGGTGATGGGCTCAGACGATGTGACGCCTGCCGGCAGGCTGATGCTGAATGTTCCGTTCGTATTGGGCTCTGCCGCGTCTCCCGTGCTGATCACGCTCAATTCAATGTTCGCCGCAGTGTTGTCGTTATCGCCTATATCCAGCGACGCGCTGCCTTCCGTTGTGCTGGGCACAAGCGTGAAGCTGGCAGAAGCGCCTCCTGTCAGGTTCAACAATACCGTTTCGGTAACTTCTATCACCTGGTCGTCGGTAACGATTAAGGTTACGGGCGCGCCGGGTTGACCGGCCGGAATCACCACGGAGCCGCTCAATGCCGGGTAATCCATACCTGCGGTGGCTGTGCCGGCAACGGTATAATTCACGGTAATGTCTTCCGAAGCAGTATAACCTGCCGGCAGTTTTACGGTAAACGTACCGTTGGTATTGGGCTCAGCCGCGTCAGCGGTCTTTTCCGCGATCAGCACCAGGTTGGCCGCTACGTTGTCGTTATCGTCAATGAAGGCGGTGGCGCTGCCTGCGGAGCCGTCTGCCAGGAAGCTGAAGCTCGCGGATGTTCCACCGGTCAGTGTAACGATCACGCTTTCCTGCGTTTCGATCACAAAGTCGTCGGAAACGTCTACCGGCAGCGATACGCTGGTTTGCCCGGCCGGTATCACGATGCTGCCGCTCATGGTGGCATAGTCGTCGCCCTGGGTAGCTGTACCGGAGAGGGTATAATTCACCGTGATGTCTTCAGATGAAGTATAAGGGGCAGGCAGGCTAATGCTGAAACCTGCATTGGTAGAAGGCTCTGAGCCATTCGTCGTTTGCGCGATGCTGAGCAGGAGGTTAGCCGGGATGTTGTCGTCATCGGCGATATCGAGGTCCGCTGAAGCCGCGGTTGCGCTGGCGGCAAATGTAAAGTTGGTGCTTGCGCCGTTATTGATCGTCAGGGTCACGGTTTCTGTGTTCTCGATCACCTGGTCGTCGGTAACGGTTACAACCACGCTCACGCTGTTCTGACCGGCCGGTATCACGATGGATGCAGGCAGGGTCGTATAATCATCGCCATTGGTGGCGGTGCCGGTGATCGTAAAGTTCACCGTTACGTCTTGCGCTACGGTTACGCCCGCGGGCAGGCTGATCAGGAACTCGCCGTTTGTCGTAGGCTCAACCGCGTCGGTGGTCTTGATCACGCTCAGCGCTATGTTGTCTGGCGTATTGTCGTCGTCCGCGATATTCACGGTAGCGGCAGTGAGTGTGCCCGGGTTAAGCGTGAAATCGGCAGAAAGGCCGCCGGTAATGGTCATCGTTACCGTTTCCAGGTTTTCGATGATCTGGTCGTCGTTCACCACAACCGGTACGTTCACGGCATTCTGGCCGGCCGGGAGCAATACGGTGCCTGTCAGGGCATTGTAATCCGTTCCGCCTGCAGCATCGCCGGAAATGGTGTAGCTTACCGTGATCGGCTGTGAAGCGGTGTAACCGGAAGGCAATGTGATACGGAAGTTCCCGTTGGTACCTGGTTCTGAAGCATCGGCCGTTTTAGTTACATCCAGTACGAGGTTCGCAGTCACGTTATCGTTATCAGTGATATTGGCCGTAGCGCTGCCGTTGGTAGTGCTCGCGGTGTAGTTATCGCTGGGAGAAGCGCCGTTGTCGATAGTAAGGATGACTGTTTCGGTCAGTTCTATGATCTGGTCGTCAGTAACATCGATCGGTACTGTTATGTTATTCTGGTTGGCCGGTATTACCACGGTACCAGCCAGGTCCGCGTAATCCGTGCCATCCAGTGCGGTACCGGTGATAGTATAGTTCACGGTTACCGGCTGGGCGGATGTTACGTTCGTGGGCAGGCTGATGACGAATGAGCCGTCTGTATTGGGTTCTGCCGCGTCGGTTTTGGTTACGGACAGTACGCGGTTAGCCGCAATATTGTCGTTATCCGCAATATTCACCGTTGCCACCGTATTACCGCCGGAAGGCGTAAAGGCGAAGCTGGCGCTGTTGCTGTTGCCCAGCGTGAGCATCACTGTTTCTGTTCCTTCAATGATATCGTCGTCCTGTACGGGCACGGATACCGTTACGCTGTTCTGGCCGGCAGGCAGCACCACGGACACGCCGAGGGATGCATAGTCGTTGCCCGCGCCAGGCGTGGCGGTACCAGTCACTATGTAGTTGACGGTAACGTCTTCGGATGAAGTATATCCCGTGGGCAGGCTGATGGTAAACTCGCCGGGAGTATTGGGCTCGGAGCCGTCGGCGGTATTGGTCACCAGCAGCACATTGTTGGCAAGTGTATTGTCATCGTCCGCAATGGTGATAGTGGCGGCAATGCCGGTTGCATCGGGCGTATAGATGAAGGAGCTGCCGTCCTGGCTGTTGCCCAGCGTGAGGGTGGCTGTCTCAGGGTTCTCTATGATCTTGTCGTCAATTACGGTCAGCGGAATGGTTACGCTGTTGGCGTAAGCAGGCAGGGTAACGGTGGTTACCGTGTAATCCGTATTATCGGTAGCGGTGCCGGTCATCGCGTAATCGAGTGTAATGTCCGTGCTGGAAGTATAACCCGTGGGCAGGCTGATGGTGAAAGAACCATGTGTGCCCGGTTCTGACGCATCTGTGTTCTTCACTACCTTCAACACCTGGTTGGCGGCTATTGCATCGTTGTCGGCTATATTCACGGTTATTTCTGCATTGTTCGGATCAGGCTGGAAGAGTTCGCCATTTCCAAGGCCATCGGTAGAGCTGCCGGACAGGATCGTGAATATCATTGTTTCATTCGGCTCGATGATCTGGTCATCCTTCACGGTGAGCGTTACAGGAACGCTGTTGACATTCGCAGGGATGATGATCTCGCCGATTGCCTCATAGTCCACACCGGATACGGCGGTACCGGATATCTTGTAGCCAACCGTAACCGGTTGTGCTGAAACTGCGCCGCCATCCAGCTGCACGGTAAACGTGCCCGTGGTGTTGGGCTCACCGGCGTCGGAGCCGGCTATTACCTGCAGCGGTGTGGAAACGGAGCCATCGGTGTCTACAATGTTCACCACCGCACCATTGCCTGTAGGATCAATCGTGAAAGGATAGCTGGACGAAGCCGCGCCGGTAAGGTTCAACACCACGGTTTCAGGGCCTTCAATGACATTATCGTCACCTGCATCCACATCAATATACACTTCATTGGCGCCTGCGGGTATCACGATATTGCCTCCTGAAAGGCCAGCCATCGCATAATCCGGCACAGTGGGCGCAGGTATGAGGGAAGCCGTACCTCCCAGTGTGAAAGTGATCACCACATCTTCGGAGCTGGTAACGCCCGGCGGCAGGGATATCCTGTACTGTCCGTTCGTTCCGCCTTCAACAGCGTCTGAAACCTTGGTCAGCAGTACTACCATGCTGTTGCTTGCCGCATCGTCATCGTCAATGTTCACAGTTGCGGAACCCGCACCACCGGCTACTGTATAGGAATGCAGCGCATCGCTGCCGCCGGTGATGTTCATGATTACGGTCTCTGTCGGTTCTATAATGGTGTTATCTACCACGGCTACTGGCACATCCACGAAAGTCTGGCCCGCTGGTATGGTTATTACGTTGGTAATAGCGGTATAATCCGTTCCGGGGGTCGAAGTGCCGGCGCCTATGGTGTAGCTCACCTGGATGTCGGCTGCGGAAGTCACCCCTGTGGGCAGACTGATCCTGAATTTACCGTCGGTATTAGGCTCTGCGGCATTTCCTTCGTTGGTAACGGCCAGCACCTGGTTGGCGGCCGTATTGTCGTCGTCGGCTATATCCACGGTAGCATTGCCATTGGTGGTGCTTGCGGTAAAGGCGAAGTTGGCGCTGGTGCCGCCGCTGAGCGTCAGGATCACCGTTTCGGTGCCTTCAATGATCTGGTCGTTGGCCACTGCAACATTCACATCCACGCTATTCTGACCGGCAGGTAACACCACCGTGCCCGTCAGCGCGGTGTAATCAGGTCCACCTTGGGCTGTACCGCTGATAATATAGGTTATATCCACGTCTTCAGATGGCGTAATGCCCGCCGGCAGACTGATGGTGAATTTGCCCGGGGTAGCCGGTTCTGCCGCATTGCCCGTGTTGGCAACGCTCAGCACGCGGTTAGCCGCGCTGTTCTCGTCGTCTATGATATTTACCGTCGCGCTATTGGTGCCGGTATACGTGAAGCCGGTGGCCGTGCCGCCCGTGAGCGTCATGATCACTGTTTCCGTATTTTCAACCAATGCATCATTCAACACCGGTACGGGCACTGTCACGCTGTTCTGGTTCGCGGGCAGCACCACAGTATTGGAAAGGGCGGTATAATCCGTTCCGCTGCCGGCAGTGCCTGCAATGGTATAAGTTACCGTAACGGGCAAGGCGGAAGTGTAACCCGCCGGCAGGCTGATCAGGAACGATCCGGCCGTGGGCGTCGCCGCTTCGGCGCCGTCTGCGTTTTTGGTAACAGTTAATACCTGGTTGCCTGCAACATTATCATCGTCTACGATATCCGCAGACGCACTGTTATTGGGAGCTGCCGCAGGGTTAAATGCAAAGCTGGTGCTGTTGCCGCCGGTAACGGTTAACACTACGGTCTCGGTACCTTCGATGATCTGGTCGTCTATAACGTCCGCCGCTATCAGCACGCTGTTCTGGCCGGCAGGCATTACCACCGATCCGCCCAGGTTCGCATAGTCGGTGCCGTTAGTACCTGTTCCGCTTACGGTATAAGCGATCGTGATGGCTTCGGAAGACCTGATCGTTGCCGGCAGGCTGATCCTGAATGCACCATTGATGGCCGGTTCTTCCAGGTTTGAAATTTTCTGTATGCCCAGTATGCGGTTAGCCGCTGTATTATCGTCGTCTGCGATATCGATCGTTTCGTCGCCATCAGTGGTACTCGGCGTAAAGGTCAGCGATCCTGCGGTGCCGCCGGTAATCGTAACCGTCACGGTTTCCGCAATTTCGATGAACTTATCGTCGATCACATTCACAGGCAGGTTGACGCTGTTAACGCCTGCAGGTATGGTAAGGGTACCGCTCATGTTCACGTAATCCGTACCCGCGGTGGCAGTGCCGGCAACGGTATAGTTCACCGTAACGGGTTGCGCGATGGTAACGCCTGTGGGCAGGCTGATCTTGAAGGAACCATTCGTGGCGGGTTCTGCTGCGTCGGTATTTTTGGTGATGGACAGCACACGGTTGGCCGGGATGTCGTCATTATCGGTAATATTCGCCGTAGCGGTGGCTGCGGCCGGATCGGCAGTAAAGGTAAAGCTTGGCGAAGAAGCGCTGGTGATCGTAATTACAACAGTTTCCGTACCCTCAATGACCTGGTCGTCTACCACAGTGCCGGTGATGGCTGTAGAGAGACCTGCAGGCAATGTTGCGGTACCGCTGAAATGTACCGGGCTTATCCCGTTGTAGTCTGCACCTTTCACCGCAGTACCGCTTACAGTGTAGTTGACCGTGATATTCTCTGAACTGCTGATGCCCGGAGGCAGCTGCAAACTGAATCCAAAGAAGCCGCTGCTGCCTTCAGCGCCGTCGCTCGATACGATCACCGATACCATGCGGTTTGCCGCGGTATTGTCGTCGTCGGCAATATTCACAGTGGCAGACCCGCTTGTGGCCGATGCCGTAAAGCTGAAGCTGGTGCTGGCGCCTGACGTAACGGTCAGTATCACGGTCTCGGTTTTTTCGATGATCTGGTCGGGCAGAACCGTCACAGGTACTGCCACGCTGTTCTGACCGGCAGGAATGGTGATGGCGCCGGTGATCGCGTCATAATCCGTACCGGCGGCGGCTGTACCGCTGATGGTATAATTTACCGTAACCGGTTGTGAAGAGGTTACGCCGGCAGGCAGGCTAATGCTGAAGCTGCCGTTCGTAGCGGGTTCTGCCGCATTGCCGGTATTGCTTACGCTCAGTATGCGGTTCGCGGCAGTATTGTCGTCGTCCGCAATGTCAGCTGAAGCGCTGGCGTTGGTAGTGCTGGCGGTATAATTGAAGTTGGTGCTGCTGCCACCTGTGACAGTCAGCGTAACCGTTTCCGTATTTTCTATTTCGAAGTCATTGGTAACGGTCACAGGAACGCTCACGCTGTTCTGACCGGCCGGGATGGTTACCGTGCCGCTCAATGTCGTGTAATCGGAACCGTTGGTTGCGTTGCCCCCGATCGTATAGGTAACGTCAATCGCTTCGGAAGGCAATATCCCGGTGGGCAGGCTGATAGTAAATGCCGCATTGGTAGCAGGCTCAGCGGCATCGGCCGTTTTGGCGATGCTCAGCACCCTGTTGGCCGGGTTATCGTCGTCGTCCGCAATATCCACCGTAGCCGAAGTGGTTCCGGTGTAGGCAAAGCTGGCGGAGCTGCCGCCGTTCAGGGTCAGTATAACTGTTTCGGCGCCTTCGATCAGCTGATCGTTGGTTACAGTCACCGGCACCGGTACGCTATTCTGACCCGCGGGTATGATCACCGAACCGGTCAGCGTGGTCATATCGACGCCGTTGGCCGCTGTACCACCGATCGTATAATTTACCGTGATGGGTTCAGAAGAAGTGATCGTCGCGGGCAGGCTGATGGTGAACCCGCCGTTGGTAGACGGTTCGGCCGCATTCGCAGCATTCGCGATGGCGAGGATGCGGTTTGCGGGAACGTTGTCATCATCGGCGATATTCGCGCTCGCATTCCCGTCTGTGCCACTGACAGTAAAGTTAAAGCTGGTGCTGCTACCGCCGGAAAGCGTTGCGATCACGGTTTCGGTATTTTCGATGATCTTATCGTCGGTTACTGTAAATGGCAACGTAATGCTGTTCTGACCGGCGGGTATCATGATAGTTCCGGTCAAAGCGGGGTAATCGGTGCCGCTGAGGGCGGTGCCTGCTACCGTGTAACTTACGTTGACGGGTTCGGAAGACGTAACGCCCGTGGGCAGGCTGATGGTGAATGAACCACCGGTTGAGGGCTCAGCCGCGTCCGCAGCCTGTTCGATGCTCAGCACGCGGTTGGCGGTAATGTTATCGTTGTCCGTGATGTTTGCCGAAGCGTTGCCGTTAGTGGTGCTGACCGTATAGGTGAAGCCGGTGGAAGTTGCGCTGCTGAGCGTCACGGTCACCGTTTCGGTGTTTTCGATCAACTGTTCGTCTGCAACTGTCAGCGGCAGGGTTACGCTGTTTTGCCCGGCGGGGATGGTCACTGAAGCGGGGAGCGCGGTGTAATCGGCCCCGGCCGTAGCTGTACCGCCCACGGTGTAATTCACGGTAATGTCCGCCGTCGGGATGATACCGGTGGGCAGGCTGAAGGTAAAGTTTCCGTTCGTGGCCGGTTCTGCTGCGTCCGCGTCTTTTGTAATGCTCACCACCATATTTGCCGGCGTGTTTTCATCGTCGTTGATATTCACGGTAGCGCTGCCCGCTGTGCCGCTCGGTGTAAGCGTAAAGCTGGTTGAGCTGCCGCCTGTTACCGTAATCAACACAGTTTCCTGGGCTTCCACCAGCTGGTCGTTGTTCACCGTTACAGGTATCGCCACGCTGTTCTGGCCCGCGGGTATCATTACGCTGCCCGTCAGCGTTCCATAGTCTGCACCAGCCGTGGCGGAACCGCCAATGGTATAGTTCACGGTGATATCCTCGGAAGAAGTGACCCCGGCAGGCAATCCTATGCTAAATCCGCCGTTCGCCGCCGGTTCTGTTGCGTCGCTGTCTTTGGTTACGCCCACTACTGTTTTGGCCGGGTCATTGGCATCGTTGTCCGTAATGGTAGCGGAAGCTGCGTTCTGCGTACCGCTGATGCTAACGGTACCGGAATTGCCGGTAGCTGCATCGAGCGTAACGGTTATGCTCTCTCCTGTTTCAATAATGTTGTCGTCGGTAACGGTTACCGGCAGGGTTATACTGTTCTGGCCGGCAGGGAAGGTAACAGCGCCGCTCAGCGTCGTATAGTCAACTCCGTTAGCCGCCGTCCCTGTAACGGTATAGCTGATGCTGATATCCTCCGCAGCCGTTACGCTGCCGGGCAGGCTAATGCTGAAAGACCCATCCTGCGTGCCTTCCGCGCCGTCCAGTATTTTGGTGATGGCCAGCACCTGGTTGGCGGTGGCCAGGCCACCGAAGGTGGAGAAGTTCTGTATGCCGCTGAACTCAACGTATTCCACGCCGTCCTGCTGGCCGGCAACGGGCGTAAGTTCGGTGCTGTTTGTCAGCCCTTCGGCGGTAAGGTCAGCCAGGGTGGCGGTGATATCGCCGCTGTGTTTGAACCACATCCATTTCTGCGCGCCGGTTACCCCGCGGGTAGTGGAAAGCGCTGTTTCGGCATTGGTCCTTTCCAGGGGGTCCCAGAACAGGCGCAGTTGTACGCCGCCATTGGCGGTAAGGTCCGCGCCGGTGTAAGTGATGTTCAACAACCTGCGCATCAGCTGTGTACCGTAGTCGGTACCGCTGTTCCTGCCAAGGGCAGCCGCCATATCCCTGTTCACGTCTACTACGGCGGAAAGTTTGGTCACGTCGATAGTATTGCCGTTCAGGGCGATGGATGCGATGTATTTGTTGGGATCCGAAGGATCGATGAAATAAAGCGTGCCGTTCTCGATACAAGTATTCAGCACCGTTCTCACGGTAGCATCCGGCACCAGGTTGGCGGTGCGTTCGGGGTGACTGGTAATGAGGGTGAACACGGTGCCATTGGTGATGGCCGTTACGTTCTCGAAGCTCACAATGCCGCCGTTGAAGCCGGTGGCTGGTATTTCAGTAACCGCGCCGGTGGCGAAGTTACCGTCGCCGTCCTCGTCGATCATGATGGTGAAATCTTCCGCGGCAGTGCCTGCCGTGGCGATGCCGTTCAGATCGAACTGCAGGCTGAGCGGCTGCGTGGACATATCGTAATTCGTGATCTGCGCTTTCCATTCCTGCGTCAGCCTTTCCGCGATACAGCTGCCCACCGGCAGGTCGGTGCTGGAAACGGTTGTAGCGGCGCTGTTGCCGGCCAGCATCACGTAGCTCCTGTCTGCTGCGAAGATGTTGGTATTTTCTGCATTGCTAGCGGCTATGGTATACAGGCCGACCGTTAATACGCTGCCCGGGTTCACGCTGCGGGATTGCTTCTGCAATAAGGCAGAGGCATCGTCGCGACCGATACCGAAGATGTTGATATTGTAGGTGCTGTTTGTCGCTGCCGTCCAGAATGGCACTGCATCAGAGGCCACGTAGTCGGTAGGCGCAGTCTGATCCAGTGTCAGGCCATATTTAATGCCAAGGTAGGATTCAACTTTTAAACTGTTCTCCGGTGTAAGAGCGGTCCGGTACACGATCACTTCGGGTATTTTCCCGTTGAAGATGCGGGCGTCATATACAGCGGCTCCTGATGTGCGACCGCCCACTTCGAATAGGGTGGTGGCATAACCTAGACAGTTTGTACCGGCAGCTACTTCAATTCTGCCATTCACCGCCAGCTGGCTGTTAAGACCATTACCAGGCGTATTATAGATACCTCGGACTACTCTCGGCATTCCTGTGGTGGGCGAAGTACTTATAGCCGGTGAACAGCCAGCTCCATCAAGACGATAATCGGTCGGACCAGCATACAGCCCCATCCCGGCTGAAGGCGTTGGACTGTCAACTGTCCAGTCGTTCAACCCATCAAATATACCTCCAAAGAATCCGGCGCTGGCATTGCCCATTGCGCCTTCTACCACGCTTACGCTAAAGATGGTTGTAGCAGTGGCATTCCAGTCGGCTACGGCATTTCCTTTAAGGGATCTGTTCACAGCTCCGGTAAAGTCCAGCGAGGGGTTAAAGTTAATAGCGTTTGGCACCTGCACGATCGCTGCCGTAGGTGTAATAGGATCCGTATGGGTGATCGTGGAAGCACGCAGTTCAGTAACGGTATTGTTGCTTCCACTCTGGTCTTTCCACTGCTCTACCTGGTTGCTGGCATTCGCTTGCACGCCGGCATCGGCTTTCACCCATAATACATCGCCCAGCACACCGCCCGGTGCGGCTACCATCGCGGCAAAGGTGAAGTATTGATTGCTGTTCAGGTCAATGGTTGCAGTATAATAATCCGTGCCGTCGATGTTGGTCGGCGTAAGCCCGTTGTACTGGTCTGCTGCATCGATGGTGGCATCGTTGCTGACTACCAGCTGTGGTGCGGTAATGGTGCCTGAAACGATGTTCGCAGGGATGGCGATCTGTACGTTCCCGACGCTGCCGGTTTCCTGCACTTTCCAGATCCTGGTCATGCGGGCGTTTACCCCCGGTTTGCCGGTGATGCCGGTAATGAAGGTGGTGGAAGCGCCATCATCGCCCCATACCATATAGGTTTTATCCGTCGTGAATGTATTCGTATTGGTGATGTTGGTCGCCGCAATGCCGCCAATGCCCACTATGGGCTGGAAGCCCGCATTGATGCTTCGGGATTGCTTCTGGGCAAGACCTTCCACATCGTCGCGGCCGATACCGGTGATGTTATTTTTATAGGTTGAATTGGCCGTGGCATCCCATACTTTGGTAGTGCCGTCGGTAGCCAGGTAATCGGTGGCAGCGGTTTGGTCTATCGTATAACCGTACTTGATGGCAAGGTAAGTCGAAACGCGTTGCAGTTCGGTGGTTGTTAACGCTGTGGGATATACGATAATATCTCCCATTGTACCATTCCAGGACTGCGCCCGATCCCAGGGCCAGGCACCTATGCCGGCATCTACGCTGCCCGTATTCCACGCTTTTGCCACCGGCCCGCCTAATACTTTCATTTTGCTGTACAGGGTGGCATTACCGCCATTACCTGCCCACACGCCCACCATTTCGTTGAACACGCCGGATTGCCAGTTGCCGGCAGGGCTGGTCACGTCATTAGCCCATCCCACGAAATCGGCGGTTCCGTTTCCACCGACTACCGCAAGACCGGAACCTACATTGGTAGCTCCGGCGCCATAAGCCAGGATAAACTTATTGCCGCCGGCGGTACTGGTTAAGCTGCCTGTGCCGATGACTGTTCTGGCGCCGGTACCTGTCGGCAGCTTGGAAACATCCAGTCCCATGAAATCATTACCGTCAAATTTCACCACCGGGTTAAAGTTGGTATTGTTTGTTGTATTGTTCAGGTACAAGGGCTGGTTGGCCGGCACGGCGGTTTGTGTGGCGTTATTCAGGTCCGACGCATAATCCGTCCAGCCGTCGATAGCCGTATTGTCTGTAGTGCTGGAAGTACCGGCGTCCGCGCGCAGCCAAAGGCTGGTACCCGGCACGCCGCCCGGCGCTTTGATATAAGATGCGAAGCTGAAATACTGACCGTTGGTAAGATCTATATCGGCTGCATAATGTTTCACGCCATTTAAGGTGATCTCGTTCAAGGGGATGAACTGGTCCGAACCATTCAATGTTGCATCGCCGCTCACTACCAGGAAGGTTTCGGAGGCATTGGGCAATGCATCGTAAGGCACTGCGATCTGCACGCTTCCAACGGCACCGGTTTCCTGGGCTTTCCACAAGCGGGCCATACGGAAATTCACCGCCGGGTTGCCAGTGATGGCAGTTTTGAACAAGGTGCTGGCGCCATCATCTCCCCATACGAGGTACGATCTGTCTGCCGTAAACGCATTGGTGTTGGCAAGATTGGTTTCGGCCAGCGCATTCAAGCCCACAGCCAGCTGCATGCCTGTATTGATGCTGCGGCTCTGTTTCTGCTGGAGATCTTCCGCATCGTCGCGGCCTATACCGGCGATATTGTTTTTATAAGTGGTGTTGGCGGTGGCATCCCACACTTTGGTGGTACCGTCGGTAGCCAGGTAATCCGTCGCGCCGTTGTTCAGCGTAATACCGTACTTGATGGCCATGTATGTATTGATACGCTGCTGCTCGATAGGCGTCAGCGCATTGGCATACACGATCAGGTCGCCCATGCGGCCATTGTAAGGAACTGTGCTCACGTTCCGGCCCACCCAGAAGGGACTGTTATTACCGGTCATTACGCTGGTAAAGTTACCCGTAGCCACATTCAACCCATTTCTGTAAATGGCCTGTTTGTTTGCCGGAAGCGTAATGTTATTGGTGGCCGACCAGAGGATGGTCTGGTTATTAATGTTTCCCGCCGCATACGTAATACGGTTGCTGGTATAGGGAGCATCCCAATACACAATATTGTCCGACCAGGTGGCATGCAGCGTAAACTGGGTACCGGCGGCCAGCTGTTCTGTGAAAATAACCGCTGCATTTGCCGTTGCCTGGTTACTTACCAGGAAAGCAGATGCCGCATTGTAACTGCCGGTTTTCAATAAAGAAGGGCCTACCAAAGACTGCGTACCGCCACTAAACCTTACCACGGGATTAAAGTTCAGGTTATTGGCGGCACTATTGAAATAGGTCGGCTGGTTGGCCGCTGTGGCCTGGGCGGTATTGTTTCCGTTGGGGCTGTAATCGTTCCAGGCGCTTATCGGAGTATTGTCGGCAGTGGCGGAAGTACCCACATCCGCGCGCAGCCAGATGAGGCTGCCGCTGCTTACGCCACCGGGATATTTTACCGGCGCGCCGAGGGTAAAGTAAATGCCGTCCGCCATCAGGCTGCTGTTCAACGTAATGGACTTATCGGCGTTCAGCGGCAATTCCTGGTCGATCGTAGCGAAAGTGGGATCGGTACTGATCAGCAGATGAACGCCGGTGCCGATGGCATTGGTTTTGAGGGTGATCAGCTGATCCGCCCAGTTAGTCTTATCCACCTTCCAAACGCGCGGCAGGCGCCGGGTTACGTTCGTACCGCTCACTACTTCGGAATAGGCGGTGCTGGATAAACCATTGTCTGCAAATACAAAGAATGATTTATCGTTGGTGATGGTGTTGATGTTCTGTTCATTGGTAATGGCGATGCTACTGCCCAGTGAAAGCGTCATAAACCCGTCGTCTACACTGAGGGATTGTTTGGTGTTCAGGTTGGTCGCATCGTCCCTGCCTATACCGGTTACAGCGAATTTATAAGTAGCGTCTGCCGTCCAGTAAGGCGTGCCGTCGGTGGCGAGGTAATTGGTAGCGCCGCCGTTCAGTGTAACGCCGTATTTCAGGCCAAGATACGATTCAACCGTCTGGCGTTCCACATCGGAAAGTACACGGTTATATGCGATCACCTCTCCCATGTTGCCTAACCAGTAAAGCCCACGGGCCGCAATGGTGCGGGAGCCGATTGCGATCAAATTGGCGGTAGCGGGAATGAGGGTGGAAGTACCCTGGATATCGAGGGCATGATCTTCGAACAGGCGCAAGCCGTTCGCGGTACTGGATTCAGTAGCGCTGAAAATATAGGTTTTGTTGGGCAGTATCGTCCTGTTGCCCCCGGCTCCGGTAATGGAAGCCGCATTTTCCAGGAAATTCAGTTTGGCCTGATCCGTGATCCGGAGTTCCATGCCATGGGCGGAACCTACGGCGCCGCTGCCCACCAGGTCTCTCACTGTATTGAACCCGCTGCCGCTCGCAACGGCGAAAATAGTCGAAGTAGCAGGATCTATGCGGGTAGTGGTAATATCCAGGTAGTCGTCCGTTCCGTCAAACACCAGGCTGTAGTTAAAGTTCATGCCGCGCGCATCGGTAACGGGGCGGCTGCCTGATGTAGCTTGTAAAGCGTTGTTGCCTTGGTTGCTGTAATCGTCCCACTGGCCGCCGAAAGATCTGCCATCATCCGCACGCAGCCAGAATGTAAGGCCGTCTCTCACGCCGTTCGGTCCTCTCAGCGTTCTTGCGAAGGTGAAGTAACCGTTGTCGGGCAGCAGGTTGCTGTTGATGGTAACGGTGTTGCCGGTCATCACATACGCGGCGTCTCCCGCCCCGAAGGTCGCATCCGCGCTCACCAGCAGGTAAGTTTCAGCTTCGCTGCTGTTCAGACTGATGGTGATCTCCTGGTCGGCCCAGTTGGTTTTCTGCACTTTGAAGATGCGGGCCATGCGGTTGTTCACGGTGCCGACACCGCTAACAGGGGTCAGGAACGTGGTAGCGCCATTGTCGTCGCCGAAGCTGAGGAAAGAAAGATCATTAGTGATCGCCGTGGCATTGTCTGCATTGGATACCGCGATAGTATTACCGGCAGCGATCGTTACGATGCCGTTCTCCGCGCTGAGGGATTGTTTCTGGTACAGCATGCCCCTGTTATCACGGCCAATGCCGGTGATACGGCGGGAATAGCTGCCACCTTCAGCGGCTTGCCACATGGTGGTTGTGCCGTCGCTGGCCAGGTAGTCCATGGGCACATCGATGCCCAGTGTAAGGCCATAGCGGAGCGCCATGTAGGATTGTACCTGCTGGCGTTCAAGGGCGCTCAGCTTGCGGGAGTACATTACCACTTCAGGGATATCGCCGTAGAAGACAGAGTTGTGGCCGGCGCCTATATAATTATTAAGCGGTGCAGAGGCAAAGCTTACTGCGTTGACATTTGCGGTTAACAGCGCCTTACCATCTATACCAGCCGACCAGTCGTTCGGGGCGCTCCAGATGTTCAGCATATGCGGGTTGCGCACGTTCACCCCGGCCGGGTAAGCAAAGTTGCGGCGTGCGGTAGCGGTGCCGAAATAAGTATATTGATTACTGTTACTCCATGTATACGTTGCCTGATTGCTTGCATAGGTACCGCCAAACTCAAAAGGATAGTGTAAAGTGGCTGAATTGTTATCAAGGTTGGACAGCTGTACGGAGAATATTTCACCCGCCGTAAAGGTGTTTGCAAACTGAGGCAGCCAGAAATAGGTGGCACCGGCGAAGCCTACACCTGGGTTGAAGTTGAAAGATGCCGGTTTCCATGTTGCCGCGGCACTATTCACCTTGGGCCATACACGGCCGGAAGCGCTCAGCTCTTTCCATTGTGTAACGTTGGTGCCGCCTGTTATGCCGTAATCTGCACGTGCCCATACTTCCAGCCCGGCTGCCACCCCGGCGGGGGCGGATTGCGCGGCGGCGAAAGTAAAGTATGCCTGGTCGGGCAGCAGGTCGCTATCCAGCGTAACGAGACCTCTTTCGTCGAGCTGATAAACCTGGTCGCCGGCGCCGAAGTTTTCATCTGCGCTTACGAGCAGGTATTTCGTGCTGTCGGCTGCCATGAGCGACACCCGCATAATCGTTTTGGCCCAGTTGGTACGGTCTATTTTATAGATACGCGCCGTGCGCACGGTAATGTTGCCGAGCCCGGTAATGGGTTGGGTATACGCATCCGCTCCGCCGTTATCGCTGAAGGTGAAGAAAGAAAGGTCGTTGCTGATGGTGCTGGGGTTCTCCGCATTGGAAGGATAAAAGGCCGTACCGGTGGTAATGCTCACAACAGCGCCAACTTCCTGTGAGCGGCTCTGCTTCTGGAACAGGGTGCCGTTGTCATCACGGCCCACACCGGTGATACGCTGGCCGTAGCCCGTGTTCTTGGAGGCAGTCCACATCCGGGTGGTGCCGTTGCTGGCCACATAATCCGTCAGGCCGCCGGCGGCGGTACGCAGGGTGAGGGCGTATTTCAGCGCCAGGTAACTGTTCACCTGTAAACGTTCATCGTCGTTCAGGCGCCTGTTGTACAGGATCACCTCGGAAATGCGGCCCTGGAAAATTGAATTATGGCCTGCGCCGATAGCGGAGTTGGTACCTGCCCCCCTGCTGAACGTAACCGGGAAAGTGGTGCTGCTGCCAATTGATCTGCCGTCGAAGGACAGTCCCCAGTTGCCGGGAGCGCTCCAGTTATTTAATATATGGGCACGCGTCATGTTGATGCCGCCCAATGGGAAGCCCGGCCGCGTATTGGTACCAAAGTGCGTATAGTGCGAGCCGTTACTGTAGTGATAGAACTGGTCCGTAAGGGTGGAAGGATCGCCGCCGAATTCAAACGGGAAGCTGGCGGTAACGGAAGTAGCCGCCAGGGTGGAGAACTGCACGGAAAATACCTCACCCGCAGTATACGCGCTGGTAATGCTCGGTATGGTGAAATAACTGTTACCCGCGAAATTAACGGTCGGGTTGTAGTTAATGGCGTTCGCCTGCCAGGGAAGAACCACGGCAGGATGGGCTTTCAGCCATTCCCGCGCTGCAGCCTGGTCGGTCCATGAGCTAACGTTGTCATCCACCGCGTTGATGCCTGCATCGGCTTTCACCCATGACTGCAGGTTGTTGGCCACGCCGCCGGGGAAACGTTGTTGTTTGCCGAAGGTAAAGAAAGCCCCATCTGCCAGGTCGGCGCTGGAGAGCGTAACCGTACCGTTGCTGCTCAGCTTCAGCTCCTGGGTGATGGTCCCGAAATCGGCAGCTGTGCTGATGAGCAGGTAATTGTCCTGCGTTCCGCCATCCAGTTTCAGGGTTACCTGCTGGGTATTATCCCAGGCAGCGGTCTTCTGCACTTTCCAGATGCGGCCCATGCGGCGCGTCACATTGGTTCCTGTAACCGCCGTAAAATAATTAAGTGTTCCGCCGTTATCGCTGAACACCAGGAAGGCTTTATCGTTGGTGAAAGTATTCGTATTCGCGGCATTGGATGCCATGATGGCGTTGCCCAGCGCGATGGTCACCATGCCGGTGTCCTGGCTCAGCGACTGTTTCTGGTTCAGCATGGTGCATTCATCGCGGCCGATGCCGGTGATGCGTCTGCCGTAACCTGTGTTGTTCGCGGCGGTGTATGTTTGTACGGTTCCGTCGCTTGTAATATAATCGGATGCGCCGTTGTTGAGCGTAATACCGTATTTCAGCGCCATGTAAGATTCTATGCGTTGCATTTCCAGCGGCGTCAGGTCGCGGCCGTAGATAAATACTTCCGGCACCAGTACTTTCGAAAATTCGCTATAGGCGCCACCACCTACGTCCAGCGTCCACACACCTCCATCGGAAGCCGTGCCGGTTTTCACCGCCGCGCCGTCTCCACGGAACTCATAAGCCCCGGTATTAGTCCTTTCATAGGAATACAATTTGCTTTTGGTGGTAACCGCATTACCTGTATTTAACCATGCTTCCACGAACAACCGGTTTTCGAAGTTAGCATGCCAGCCAAACAATTTATTGCCGGTGGAACTGGTAAATACACGGCCGGTCTGTGAGCCTTCCAGCTGGGCCATGCCCATCATGGTATAAGCGCTGTTCTCTCCAGCGCTGGCAGGTACGCGATGCGCGTCGTTGCCATCGTAATAAATAGCGGGGTTGAAGTTCACGAGATGGGTAGTACCGTCGGGGTCGCCTATCACTGTCATGTGATTGGCATTGCCGGAAATATCGCCCCAGTTCACGCCGCTCACCGCCTGGTCAGCCCGGTACCACGCCACCACGGCACTGTTCACGCAGGCAGGACCTGAGTGTGTCATGGCTATGCTATTGCCGAATTCCGATGTACCGCAGTTATTGGCGGGAATGCGGAGCGTGGCAGTCCAGAAACCCAGGCCGGAAGCCCCCGGGCCGGTATTGTAAGTGATCGTTTGCGTGGAAGTGCCCGCGCTCACATTCGGTATGGAGGTAACAAAATATTGCCCGCTCGTTTTGGACGTAGCGGGATCGTTGGCATAGATATCTATCGTGTATTGCGCGCCAGCCGTTATGTTCGGAACGGTGAGCTGTATCTGGTACTGCCCTCCCGCCAGCCGGGTGGATGATACCAGCACCGGCGTACGGTTGGCCGCAGCGGTGTAGGTACAGTTGCCAGCGGGGTTTGAAATACCGATACCGGTATTGTTATAAATAGAGTTGTTGGTGATGATCACTTTGTTGGGCGCATCATTATTAATACCTGTGCCGCCGTTGCCATATACCACGCAGCCGGTCACCTGCGCATCCGTTACGCCCGCGGCGCCGAAGAACCAGATGCCGTGCTGGGCGGAATTAATCACCGTATCGCCTGTCAGGTCATAATCGGAAACAGCATTGGCGCCGTTGAGCACAATGCCGGACCTTTTACTGTCCCTGAACGAAGAATTAACGATATCTACATTGCTTCGCGCGAAGTTTCCGGCGAATTCGATACCGTCATTGTTACCGGTAAATTTTGAATCGGTGACCAGGAAGTTGGTGGCCGCGCCGGTTACAACAATGCCGTCGCCATCAAACTCATTGAAGGAGACGTTATCGATAGTGACGCCCGTCGCAGCGCCTACGAAGTACATCCCGTAATCCGCATCGTCCGCATTGCCGGGCTTGTCGCCATCCAGCACAGAATTGCTGATATTAACGACGTTTGACGTGCTTTCGAATCTGATATAGGCAGGAGACGGGTAAATCCCGGGCATGTTTAGCCCTATCATGGCCTGGTTGATCGTAATATTGCCGGCGGCGCCATTGAACCAGATGCAATGAAGATCGTTTTCATTGATATTGATCGTATCCAGTGTTACATTATTCGTTGTATTATCGAAACGGATGGCATAATCTCCCTCATTGTCCCCTACCCCATCCATGTCCACAGTAAGCCTGTTCAGCTCGATATTGGTGTTGACGAAATCGCTGTAAAAACCCAAAGACAAGCCACCGTACAGCGAATCGATCGTAACATTCCGGAGCATGATGTTGTTGGCCGTTTCCACCGCCCCCGCAGTGTTATCCAGCACGATCGCGTTCTGGAAACCGCTGATATTGGTATTCGTCAGCGTCCAACCGTTCACCGACGCATCCCGGAACACGATGGCTTCCCCACCACGTATATTCCCCTGAGAGCCCAGATTGATATTATCCATCACCAGGTTTGTTTGCGTACCGCCTGTAAAGTAAAAACCGCGCCCGTAGTATTCGCCGCCGACTGGTTGAAGGTCGGTGGAAGTGATGTTCCTTATCGTCAGATCGGTGGTCGCTCCCCGCGCCCGCACGAACGCATTCAGGAAATTGCCGACTGTGCTGAAGGAGCGGAGATTTTCAATGGTGATGCCCTTCCTGTTCGCAAATATATCCACGTTGATATCGCCGTTGTTCTGCAACGTGAAGTTCCGCACCGTCACACTGTCCGCATCGATCACAAAAGGATTGACAATGGCATCGCTGCCCGTTGCAAACAGCGTGATCTTGTTCTCCCCGTCAATGGTCAACTTCTTCGCCGTAATGGTCGGCAGAGAAGTGGCCAGCGAGATCTGCCCGTGCACGTTAAATACGATAGAGTGGGGCCCCGCTCCCGCTGCGTTCGCATCCAGGATGGCCTGCCGGAGTGAGCCCGGGCCGGCGTTATTGGTGTTGGTAACGGGAAAGGTTTCCGCCACCGCGGTGGCAGTTATCGCAATGCCAAACAATAAAAGCATAAAGCGTTTGCAGCTTTTGCTGAAAGATCTCGCATTCGGATTGGTTGCATTCAAGCGGAACATGGTACGGTGCTTTGGGTAAAAAACAGTCACCCCGGCCTGCGTTTGACTACGGCATGCCAGGGAGGCTCTACGACGGGGCCTCAGTTATGCATTTCGGATATGGTGTGCTTGCAGACGGAAATTACCGGTACGTCAAATAATGCCGCACAAGTGATTTTAAACAATAAATAGTCTGGATTACAATAAATGGCAAAAATGGCTGTGACTGGGTATTCGGGATACACACAGCGGGTTTCTCGTAAAATTTTCCCATAGGAAACGGTTAATTAAGGTTAGGATATGTTACGGTCCTGGTATTGGGAACGGAGCCTGTCCACTCCGAAAAAAAAACAATACAATGCGAAACTAGACCAATGCGCGCTAACCGCTTATAGTATTATTTGAATGACGTTGTAGTAATATAACTACAAAACATTTTCCACCCTAAACACATATTAGTAATAATTAATGCGAATCCCCTTTGCGGAAACAGTCCATTATTTTATATATTTGGCAGGCTACCTTTATTACCATATTAACCAAAATCGTTGTTGTAAATGGTCGATGCAACAGATGAAGCGCTGTGCGGAATGATCAAAAACAGGGAACAGGCCGCTTTTACCGTTTTATATGACCGGTACCGCCACCGGATCTACGGGTACGCCCTTACACTCTGCGGCTCGCCCGAAGTAGCGCTCGACGCGGTGCAGGAAGTATTTATGAACATTTGGCTCAAACACGCCACCCTCGATCCTTCCCGGTCGCTGAAAGCCTATCTTTTCCGCTCGGCGCGCAATTATATTTTCGATTACCTTAAAAAAGCCGTTCACAGCGAAAAATTCCGGCAGTCATTCCTGCATTCTTTCGAAGAAGGGTTCGGCAGCTCAGACCATCTCCTTTACACCAAACAGCTCGAAGCGATCAAAATGAACGCCATTTCCTGTCTTCCCGCCCAACGGCAACTCATTTATAAACTGAGTAAAGTGGAAGGCTGCAGCAACCAGGAAATAGCCGACCAACTGGGCATTTCCATCAATACCGTCAGGGACCAGCTGGTAAAAGCCTCCCGTTTCGTAAGGGCCTATCTTCACCGGCATGCAGACATTGCCGTGCTGCTGGCTGCGCTTCGCATCATGTTGCCTTCCTGAAAAAAAATTTTTATGCGGGATCGTCTTCCCCGCTTTCTCAATCGTATTACTTAAGATCAACCGCATTCCATGGACGAAAATCAGGATCACATCAAATCGCTGTTCATCAGGCTGGCGGAAGGAAAAAGCACTCCGGGCGAACGTTTGCAGCTGCTGGAATATCTCCGGCGCAACCCTTCCCCCCAAGCTCTGCCGGAACTGGAAGAGCTTGCCAATGAAGACAGCTGGCCCCTGATGCCCGGCGCGGAAGCGGAAAACATACTGGCCCGCATTCTCCGGCAGGAAGAGCCGGCCATAGTGCGCCCCATGCGCAAACGCAATTGGCTGAAGATCGCCGCGGCAGCGCTGCCCGTTATCGGCGTGGCGGGACTGGCCCTGTGGCTCGCAAAGGAACCGCGCCGCATACAATACGCAAACGATACCAAAAGCGTGCAGACCATCCGGCTAAGCGACGGCAGCATCGTGAGCCTCAACCAGCAGGCCCGTGTATCCGTAAGCGCAGACGGCCGCGAAACGTGGCTGGAAGGGGAAGCTTTTTTTTCCGTACAACCGTCTGACAAAAAACCGTTTACCGTGCACACCGCCCATTCCCTGGACGTAACGGTGCTGGGCACCGCCTTCAACGTAAATGCGCAAAAAAACGGCACACAGGTGGTGCTGAACGCCGGCCGCGTAAAAGTAGGCACGGGCGAAACGCAGATGGTGCTGAATCCCGGTGAAATGGCGGACTATCACGCCGCTACCGGGAAACTGTTGAGGCAGCAGGCCGATACGTTGCTGTTCACCTCCTGGAAATACGACCTGATCGCGTTTAAAGCGCGGCCTCTGAAAGAAGTCATGGAAAAACTCGGAGAACAATACGGCATCGGCGTGGTGTTCGACCACGCGGGAGCAGAAAACCTGGTATTCACCGGTTACCTGTCTTCCAACGATCTGCCCCAGGCATTGCTCACTTTAGAACAGGCATTCACGTTAAAGATCACGTTACTCGACAAACAGCTTCACGTTAACATTAAATAACGCCTTCAGCCAACACCAACAACCAAAATTACATTATGAGAAAAGTCAGAACGATCAGTGCAAAACTGATTACGGGCATCGTATTGCTATTTTCCCTGCAGCTGTGCGACGCGCAGCGGACCAGGGCCGGCCATACCCCGCAGGCGGTATCGCTCATTTCGGTGATCAACGATCTGGAAAGCCGGTTCGATATCCGGTTCAATTACAACACCGAGCTACTCAAAAACAAACAGGTCACCATTCCCGGCATGAACGTTTTTAAACAGGGGCAGATCGAGGCGACGCTGAACCGGTATATCGCCCCGCTGGGACTGGTATGTAAAAAACTGGGGGGAAGGCTATTCGTGGTGAAAGCCGGAACGGCCGATGAAAAAATGCCGGAAACAAAAACGGATGAAATACCGCGGCAGGAAGTACGTGGCACCGTGAAAGATTCCCTCGGCGCCCCGCTTCCCGGCGTAAGCGTGCAGATCAAAGGCACCGGCAAAGGCGCCACCACCGACAAAGACGGGCATTTCACGCTGGCACAGGCAAACAACGGCGACGTGCTCGTTTTTACGCTCCTGGGTTATTCCCCGGTGGAATACACCCTCACCGGCCAGCAAAACATCACCGTGGTGCTGAAAGAATCTTCCATCGCGCTGGACCAGTTCGTGGTAACGGCGCTGGGCATTAAAAGACAGGAAAAAGCGCTCGGTTACGCGGTTCAGAAAGTAAAGGGCGACGCAGTGCAGACCGTAAAAGGCGTAGACGTGGCCACCTCGCTCACCGGCCAGGTGTCTGGCCTGGTGGTGAAAAATTCCACCGAATTTTTTGCGCGGCCGGCTATCGAACTGCGCGGCGAAGGCGCCCTGCTGGTGATAGACGGCGTTCCTTACGGCAACACCAACCTGCGCGACATACCCACAGACGATATCGAAAGCATCGACGTGCTGAAAGGCCCCACCGCATCCGCGTTGTACGGCTCGAGGGCCGCCGGCGGCGTGCTGCTGATCACCACCAAAAAAGGAGCCGGCGAAGGGCTCAGCGTGAACATCAACAGCAACACCATGCTGCAAACCGGCTTCCTCGCCATTCCCAAAACCCAAAGCTCCTACGGCCGCGGTCAAAACGGTCAGATAGACAACGATTACGTATGGGGCCCGAAGCTGGACATCGGGGAAACCGCCCGCGACTGGAACCCGGAAACCAAACAGTTTGAAGACGACCGGCCTTTGAAATCCCTTGGCAAGAACAACCTCAAAAACTTCATGGAACTGGGCCTCATCACCAATAACAACATCAGCGTTGCCCAAAGCGGCAAATACGGCAGCTTCCGCGCGTCGCTGAACCATATTTACCAGAAAGGCCAGTTTCCCAACGCCAAACTGAACATGTTCAATTTTACGCTGGGCGGCGAACTGAAAGCGACCGATAAATTTACGCTCGAAAGCCATGTTGGCGTCAGCAAAAGAATGGCGCCGCAGATCTGGGGAACGGGTTACGGCAACCAGGGCTACATTTACCAGCTCACTATGTGGACCGGCCCGGAATACGACATCCGCCAATACCGCGATTACTGGAAAGTGCCCAACCAGACGCAGAACTGGATGTATACCAACTGGTACGACAATCCTTATCTCATTGCATATGAAAAACTCAACGGCATCCAGCAGAACACCATCAACGCCAGTCTTACCGCGAATTACAAATTCACCCCGGACCTTAACCTGCTGGTGCGCATCGGTTACGATGTGTACGATAACAAAGAAACGTTCACCAACCCCGCCGTGAACATCTATTCCACGCGCGGCGGCTGGAATGCAAAAGGACGTTATACGATCGATAAGGATTACGGCTGGAGCACGAACGACGACATCATGCTCAGCTACAACAAAAAGGCCGGCGACTTCACGTTCGATGTAATGGGCGGCGGCACCATTTATTTCTGGATAGATGAAAATCTTACCGCCAGCACCAAGAACGGTCTTACATCCCCCACCTTCCTTTCCCTTGCAGGCTCCGTGGAGCCGCCCACCATTTCGCCGGGTTATTCCAGCAGGCAGGTGAACAGTCTTTACGGACGCGCCGCCATCGGCTGGAAAAATGCCATATTTATAGACGCTACCGGCAGGAACGATTGGAACTCTTCGCAACCGAAAGAGAACAGGGCTTATTTCTATCCTTCCATCGGTTCCAGCGTGGTGCTTTCCGAACTGGTGAAGATGCCCGCTTTTGTAGATATGTGGAAAATCCGCGGCTCCTGGGCCACATTTAAAACCCCTGCCGGCGTATACGCCACCAACCGCCTCTACACCACCGTTACGGCCGACTGGAACAACCTGAACTCGGCCAGGTACCCTTCCAACCTTCTCGGCTCCGCCGGTCTGCTGCCCAGCTCGGCACGCACCTGGGAAATCGGTACGGCGGCCTATCTGTTCCGGAAAAGACTGAATGTGGACGTGGCCTATTTCAATAAATTTTATTTCAACCAGCAAACTTCCGCTTCTATTTCCAGCGCCTCCGGTTTTTTAACGACACTCATCAATACCGACCAAACCTATGTGCGCAAAGGCGCGGAAATAACCCTTTCCGGCTCCGTGATCAAAAACCGGAACTTCGAATGGATCAGCACCATTAACCTTTCTAACCAGCACCGATATTATAAAGACCTCGATTCAGTATACTCCGCGAAAACGCCCTGGGTCAATAAAGGCGGCCGGATGGACGTGTATACGGACTATTACTGGCTGAGAGACCCCGAAGGCAACGTGATACACAACAACGGTTACCCCGTCGAAAGCGATTACGTGAAAAAATATGGCTATTACGATCCGAAGTTCAGCTTTGGTTTCATCAACACTTTCCGGTACCGCAACTTCACTCTCGGCCTGAATGTAGACGGGCGAATCGGCGGGCTGATGTACAATTACATCAACGATAAGATGTACGATACCGGCACCCATCCCGATACGGACAATTCCTGGCGTTACGACGAAGTGGTGAACGGGAAAACGAATTATGTGGGCAACGGCGTAAAAGTAACTTCAGGAACGGTGACCTACGACAACTACGGCAATATTACCAGCGATACGCGCAAGTATGCGGCGAACGATGTAGCCGTGTCTTACCAGGACTATACGCAGAACTTCCGCGAAGGCGATTTCGGGGTGCAAAAGAAAAGTTTCGTGAAAATCAGGGAAATGTCCCTGGCATACCGGTTTCCGGCCAGCGCGTTCGGCAAATCCGGCATCAAGAACGCTTCCGTGTCCATCACCGCGCAAAACCTGTTCCTGTTCACCAAATTCAGGTTCTCCGACCCGGATGTGGACGAAGAAAACCTGAACTCGCCTTCACAAAGAATGATCGGCGTTAATTTCAGGGTTGGTTTTTAAGCTCATCCATCATCAAAACAGCAACACATGAAATACAGCAAACTCGCATATATGTTTTCCATCCCGCTGGCAGTAACGTTTGGCACGGGATGTTCCAAATTCGAAGAGATCAACACCAACCCCAACAGGACCACGCAGGCCAGTTCTGATATGCTTGCCACGGATATGATCCTCAACATCACCGAAGGCAATATCTCCGACACCAAAGGTTTTATGCAGCCGTTCCTGCTGGGCAAATATCTCACCTGGGGCGAAGGACAGGAAAACTTCCAGTACAACCGTTTGGGAAGAACAAATTTTGACAGGCTGACCCTCCTGCGTAATATCAAGCCCATGGTAGATGCCGCCAGCAGCGAAGAGCTGCACCGGTCCTACAGCGGCCTCGGTCATTTCATACGCGCCTGGCAGTTTTACCAGACCACCATGCAGGTGGGCGACATCCCGTATTCCGAAGCCATCAAAGGTGAATCAGACAATATCATCCAGCCGCGTTATGATGCGCAGAAAGGCGTGTTCCTGGGCATTATCAACGAGCTGGACAGCGCGGATATCCTCTTTTCCACCGGTGCCGATTTTAGAGGCGACCCTGTTTATGGCGGCAAAGCGGATAACTGGCGCAGGCTCGCCAATAGTTTCCAGCTGCACGTATTGATGCAGCTCTGGAAAAAGACCGGCGATGCCGATCTGAAAGTGATCGCGCGGTTTAAGGACATTGTGGCCAACCGGCCGCTGATGCGCAGCTATGCGGATAATTTCGCGCTGACCTACAACGCCACCGCCGGTCAGAACTATCCCTGGTCCGACGTGCCGGCAGGTTCCCGCAACTCCTTCGTAAAGTCTAACTACACCATGCTTTCAGCCACGCTGATAGATCCGCTCAAAGCTATGGGAGACCGCCGGCTGTTCTATTACGCCAAACCTTCCCCGGTAAAGATCGCCGGTGGCAAAACGCCTTCCGATTGGGACGCATACCTCGGCGCCGAACCTTCCGATGCCTTTCCGGACCTGCAGTCCATGCGCGTGTCTAAAGATTATTCAGACCTCAACAACCGGTACGTAAACCTTGTAAACGCAGAACCGGTAAGTGTTTTCAGCTACCAGGAGCAACAGTTCCTGTTGGCGGAAGCAGCGCTGAGAGGCTGGATTACCGGCACGCCCGCACAGGACTATTATGCGGCCGGCATCACCAACGCCATGAAGTTCACTGCTTTTTACACGCCCGATGTACCCGATTATCATCACAATATGAAAATCGACGACGCCTACATCCAGGGGTATGTTGCGGCCAATGCGCTGACGGGCAGCACAGACAACCAGCTGAAACAGATCATCACGCAAAAATACCTCGCGGGTTTCCTGCATGGCTGCAACTACAGCGCGTGGTACGAGCAGCGCCGCACCGGCTACCCCGTGTTCAAGCTCAATTCCGGCACGAACCTGAACACGCCTACCACGCAGTTTCCCGTGCGCTGGCTCTACCCTTCCAATGAGCTGAGCTATAACAATAAAAATCTCGACGAGGCCATCCGCCGCCAATACAACAACGGGGATAATGTGAACGAAGTGATGTGGATCTTAAAAGATTGACCGTTTCTGAATGTGCCCTATAAAAAAAGGTTGCTCCGAAAGGAAGCAACCTTTTTCTTTTATGAATAATGACACTATACTTTTTTGAACACCACGATGCCGTTATGCCCGCCAAACCCGAAGGTATTGCTCATGGCCACGCGCACTTCCTTTTTATGTGCGGATGCAAGCACGATCTTCAATTCCGCCGGTATCTGCGGGTCGAGGTCAGTGGTGTTGATGGTGGGAGGAATGAGGTTGTCCGTAATACTTTTAACCGATGCGATCGCCTCGATGGCGCCCGCCGCGCCGAGCAGGTGGCCTGTCATGGATTTGGTGGCGCTGATATGCAATTGCGGCGCTTTATCGCCGAACACGCGCCGGATGGCCGCGATCTCGCTGAGGTCGCCTACCGGGGTGGAAGTAGCGTGCGCGTTGAGATAATGCACGTCTTCCGTATTCAGTTCCGCGTCTTCCAGCGCGGATTTCATGGCCTGGTAAGCGCCCAGCCCTTCGGGATGCGTGGCGGTCATGTGATACGCGTCTGCCGTCATGGCCGCGCCGGCCACTTCCGCATAAATTTTTGCGCCCCTTGCTTTGGCATGCTCGTATTCTTCGAGGATCAACGCGCCGGCGCCTTCGCCCATCACAAAACCGTCCCGCGCCACGTCGAACGGCCTGGAAGCAGAAGCGGGATCGTCGTTTCTGACAGACATGGCTTTCATCGCGCAAAACCCGCCTATCGACGCAGGCGTTATGGGCGCTTCCGAACCGCCGGTGATCATCACTTTGGCTTTGCCCAGGCGAATGTAATTCAGCGCGTCCATGATGGCCGTGTTGGAAGTAGCGCAGGCGGAAACGGTCGTATAATTGATGCCCATCAGCCCGTATTTGATGGAGATCATGCCTGAAGCCATGTTCGTGATGAGACGGGGAACGAAGTAGGGGCTGAAACGCGGGTTGTAATCGCCTTCCACGTATTCGGTCACCTGTTCTTCAAAGGTTTGCATGCCGCCCTGGCCTGATCCCCAGATCACGCCGGTATCGAAAGGGTTCATGGCCGCGAAGTTCAGTCCTGAATCGGCGATCGCTTCCGCGGTAGCGGAAAGCGCGTATTGTGTGAACGGGTCTGTTTTGCGAAGCTCCGATTTTTCCAAGGCCAGCGAAGGATCGTAATCCCTCAGCTCGCAGGCGAAACGCGTTCTGAACTTTTCCGCGTTGAAGCGGGTGATGGTGGCCGCACCGCTTTTTCCCGCCACGAGGTTTTCCCAGAACGCGGCCACATTGTTGCCAAGCGGCGTGATAGCGCCCAAACCGGTAATAACGATTCTTTTCATAGTATGATAGTTTTAAGCGCCAAGGTCTTCCAGCAACCGACGGCTGATACGGCTGAACGCCGAAGGCCCCAGAACGCGCGATAATAAAAGGGAGGATTGAAGATTGGAGATCACGAGCAGCGCCCTGTCGCCCGCGTCGCCTTTAAAACGGAAACGTTTGTGTTTGCGGCCCTGTTCGAGGCAGTGGGTCATCCAGCTGAGAATGGCGGATGCCATTTGCTGCACTTTCTCCTGCATTTCGGGGCTGAGCGTTTCGTAATCCGGCGCCAGCGACCCCATCAGGCAAACGTTCCCCTGGTTGCAATGTTTGCGGAACACGCCGCAGAATTTACTGAGCTGCTCGTCTTCCGGCAGCTTTTTCCATTTGGCGGTATTTTCCGCAAGCGTGCGCATCTCTTTTTCCACCACTTCAAGCCCCAGTTCCGATTTCGTGGGAAAATGATAATGAATGGCCGCATTTTTCACCTGCAGCGGCTCAGAGATATCTTTATAACTGAAAGCGTTGAAACCTTTCACCCGGATAAGCTTATCCGCCAGCGACACAATTTTATCTTTTGTTTCAGTCATAAGAACCGCATTAAAGTACACAAGTTACTTACTTAGTAGTAAGTAAACAAATAAAAGAAAAACCGCTCCCTGCCGGAAGCGGTTGTATTATTTTCAGCTGATCGTAATGTGCAGAGTTTCGTTTTCACGAATACGCACGGGAGAAGGGAATACCAGCCGCATGCCGTCCGCATCTTTTTCGACCGTGGCCTTAAGCGTCTGCCCCGCCAGTTTTACGGCGGCATTTCCGCCAGCCGTTCCGCCAAGGCCGATCGTGCTCAGTTGCAGCGAGCCGTATTTCACAGCCAGTGTATGCTCCGAAACATTACCGTTTTTTTTGACGGAATAAGCGCCCCAGCCTTCGGCGGCGGTGAACGGCGCTTTAAAGGCCGCTCCGTTTTGTAACCGCGGCGCAAAACGGATGTGCCCTTTCGGGCCATGGTATTCGAAACCGCAGGCGGAGATCAGTGTTCCGTAGCTCGCCATCGCGCGGGCGTAGTGGTCGCTGCATTCTATTTCGTTGAAAGGGTTCCTTTTGGCGGCATGGTAGCGGTCGTGGATCATTTTTGTGAGCACCAGCGCTTCAACGGTCATGCCTTCGGCCATCATATGACTGGCCACCTGGTGTTCGAAGCCGGACATACATTCGTGGAAATACCCCAGCTGCCAGGTCACATTTTCGCCGAAAGGTTTGGGTTCGTTGTGCGGATTGGTGTTCATCACCATCCCGCCTTCTCCTTCCACTGCGTACGGCCTGCCGCCGGTGTGCGTTTTGATGTAAGGCCCCACGTCCGGTGTAAAGTTGTATTTCCAGAGGGCGCGCAGGGCAGACAGCGTTTTTTCGCGGCTCCAGAGGCGGCCAAGGCCGGCCTGCCAGGCCCAGCTCTGGCCGTACACCTGGTCGATATGACAGGTGTTGTACGAGCCGAGTTTTTTCCTGCCCTGTACCGCGTCTGGCCGGTGGATGAAATATTCGCCGTTGAAGAGTTTTTCTTCCATGTTGCGGCAGCCGTTTTCCACGTAGGTTTTGCAGGTTCCGGCAAACGCGGCGTCGTTCATTTCTTCGGCCATATGCTGCGCCGCTTTCGCTGCCGCGATGCACAGGCCCGCGATCCATGCGATCTCGCCTTCCCACACCGCGTCCAGCGTATTTTCCATCGGTGTGTCGGTAAGGCCGTCGCCGTTTTTATCCTGCGCCAGCATGAACTGCACGGCTTTTTTTGTATGCGCCCAGTTTTTGCGGAGGAAACTGTCGTTCGCGCTCATCCGGTGCTCGCGGTAGACGCGGAGAATGGTGCCGGCCTGCCCGTCGATCGCGGGGCGCGATTCGTATTCCGCGCGGAAAATGATGCCGCCGTTTTCTTCCATGGCGATGCCCAGGTCGGTACGTTCCCTGCAATCCCTTTCCAGCGCGGGAAATATTCGGCCCATGGCCTGCGCGTATTGCCACACGTGCGTGCAGGTGCCTTCGCAGGCGTTCACGCCTTCCCAGCCCCAGAAGCGGCCGCTGCCGAAGCGGTAGGTGTTGGCCGTGGCAAGCGTGCCGATGTTGAGCAGGGCCCTTTCCAGCAGCCAGTGCGGCAGGGTGGAATCGTAGTACGTTTCGTGCCAGCGAAGGGTTTGCTCCCACAGCTGCGGGTTGCCGGCGATGTATTTTCCAACCTCCGCCGCGGTGGCGAATTTTGTACCGTAGAAATACCCTTCGCCGGTGTCTTTCAGTTTCTTTTCCAGTTTGGGGAAAGGATGATTAAAATGCCAGCTCAACGCATATTTCGCGCGTAAGGTTTTTCCCGACGCCAATGTTTGCGATGGCGAAAATGCACAGCCAACCGCCTTTTCATCTGCAGCAGACAAAAACATCTCCTTTCCCTCCGTTTCAAAAAAACCCGCCGTTACCGGCCATGGAGCCGAGCCGGGATTGGCTTTTCCGCCTTCCCCAAGATACAGGATGCAGGTGGAGCCATCGTCTGCCGCGGTTTTTTCCGGCTGCGTCGTATAATTAAAATCGGAAAATACACCGCTGAACTGTTTACCGCTGATGGCGGCATTCCGTTTCTCTCCTTCTTCTTTTTTTGCGGTGATTTTTTTCGCGCCGTTTTCCAGCCAGCCAGCCACCGTTACTTTTACCGGCGCATTACCGTGGTTGCGCACGCTGATGTCGTACAAAGTCGCGGGAAGCGAAGAGTTGTCCGCATCCAGCGGAATGAAGATCCCGCCTGCCTTGGCGGTAATTTCCACCGGCAATTTTTTATCGATGTACCTGATCGTCGCAACAGGATAGGCCGCTTCGAAAATGATCTCGTCCCAGTCTTCTTCTTTCAGTTCTTTCACGACTTTTTTCCCGCCCGTTTCGATGAGCACGGCAAAACCCTGTTCCAGCACCCGTTTGTTCGCCGCAATAGCCGGCTCCACATACGAAGCGCCGTCGCGGTTGCGGATCTTCCTGTCTGCAACGCCGTCATTCCACAACACCGTTTTCGGGTCGATGCCTTCCCTTTCGTCGTTGTAAATGCTCCACAGCCAAAGCCGCCCGTCGCCCCCAAGATACACAGTGCCTGCGTGCAGGCCGCCCGCGGGCATGCCGATGTAACGCAACTCGTTCTTCGTTTTGAGGTAAGCGGTGGGCAGTCCCCGTTCGTACAACGATCTCACCCAGGCCACGTCCAGCTTTTTATCGGCGGGAATGTTGTGCAGCGGGTAAGGCGCGGCCACCGGGAACATCCCCTTCGCCCACGACGGCAACGGCAGGCTGAGCAGCCCTGCGGCGGATATTGCGGTTTGTGTGATGAATTTTCTCCTATGCATATTTACCAGTTCGGGTTTGTTCATCATCGATACAATAAAGCGTAATAAACGCTTTCGCGTGCCGGTTAAGATCTTTTGAAATTCCTGTAGTTACAACGTGGTCAATAACGCACTTATTCTTCAGTAAATTAGGCGTTTCCCGCTATAACGAAAATTTTCAACAATATCTCCGTATAAAATGATAAAATAATATCGCAGGAGCCCCTGCTATTTTTGTTTCAGGCCCAGGTAATGTTGCCGCTCCCTTTCACTGAGGTGCTCGATAGCATAGCGTAAGGCGGCCCTGGGCATGGTGGCGGCATACCGGTCCAGGAAAAGCAACAGTTCCCGGCGGTGACGGCCCTTCCCCGCCTGCCTGATCCATCCGCCCACGGCTTTCTGCACCAGGTCGTGCGGATCGTGCACCAACATGGCGGCTATTTTGAAAGTATCTTCCACTTCGCCCTGCCGCATAAAATAAGCCGTTGCGGTAATGGCCGTGCGGCGTTCCCATTCGTTCTTCGATTTCGCCAGTTTGGTAAGGATCGTACGGGGTTTATCGATAAGGTACCGGCCGATCACGAATTGCGCCGCAAGGTCTACCAGGTCCCAGTTATCGATCCGTTCGTGGCGTTTGAGGTAAAGATCGTACAGTTCTTTCCGGCGGCTGTCGGGCGTTTTGTTGCTGCGCCCCTGTTTGTCCATAATGCTGAGCGCGCCCGCCCGCACTTCGTGCACCGGGCTTTGCAGAAGTTTGTCCAGTTCCGCCGGGGGCATGCCGATAAAGGCTTTGGCGAGGGCGAACAGCTGGCCCATGCGGATGCCGATGAACTGGTCCTGGCCTGCCTGCTTAAAATATTTCATCAGTTTTTCGCGCTCCGCGGGCGACACGTATTCCTGCATGGCTTTGATGAAATTATCGGCCGTTGTTTTTTCAGGTACATCGGGCGTACGGATAACAGGCGCCGGCGGCGTTTTGGAAAGCTTCGGAACGCGCGGCTCCGTTGCTTTTTTTGCCGTTGTTTTATTCGGAACGGTATTCGTTTTTTTCATAAGGGGCTTGATGGAACATTACAAAAGTAAGTTTCCTTTGCCGGATGAAGGCGGTATGATTACGTCTTTCTGAAGGCAGATCGCGACATGGCCGGTTGTATTATACCGGCCCCGGGCCCGCCGTGTATTTATGCCTGATCACAGGATTGCCGGGAGAATTTAACTGCCGCATGGGACATGCTCATCAAAAAAGAGGCCATGGCGGGAACAGCAGTTTTGCTTATTTTTATATATACCCTGACCCAAAAACCGTTTCATGGATTCATTTGCCCACATCAAAGTGATCCTCGGGATATTGCTGGGCCTCAGCATCAGGCAGTTGCTGAACGGCGCGATCAAACTGGTGCAGCACCCGGACCGCAACCCTTTCTACTGGGTGCATTTTGTATGGTCTTTTTACATTTTCCTGCTCATGGTGCATTTCTGGTGGTGGGAATGGCACCTCACCCGCATTACGCACTGGAACTTCCCGGAGTATTTTTTCGTGATCGTTTACATCATCGTATATTACGTGATATGCGCCTTGTTGTACCCGGACGATCTCAAGGATTACAATGGTTTCCGCGATTATTTTTATTCGCGCAGGAAATGGTTCTTCGGGCTGCTGGGGGCGAGTTATGCGCTGGACGTGGTCGATACGCTGATGAAAGGCCTCGATTATTATCATCATTTCGGAGTGGAATATCCCATCCGCAACGCCGTGCATTTCGTGTTGTGCATGATCGCGATGTATACGGACAGTCCGCGGTTCCACAGCATACTGGTGATCGTTTTCCTGTTGTACGAGATCTCGTACATCCTGCGGCTTTTCATTTATCCCTGACGGAAAATTTTCTATCTTGAAGCCTCAACAATGATCCCTATGCGTTATTCCAGCATCTTTTTTATCTGCCTGTTTACGGCCTGCGGCACTGCGCCGGAAAAATCAGGCTGCGGGAAAGTAAAAACAGGCGAATTCCAGATGGCCGGCAACGAGATCGCGCCGGACCAGAAATGGACGATCGTAAGGAACGATTCCATCCAGACGGAAATCAATCACAACTCCGGGCAGATCAATACGCTGTCTGTAAAATGGCTCAACGACTGCGAGTACGAACTGCGTTACCTTCATTCCCAACCGGAAGACACGAGCAGCAGCGTGGTGGAAAGGAGAAAAAGAGTGGTGCACGTGAAGATCACCGGCGTGGAAGAGAATTTTTATGAATTTACGATCGTTCCGACGGAGAAGGACGACATTGCCCTCAGCAGCCGTATGCGTATCTTGAAAAAAAACTAAAATCGTTCTATGCGTTACCCGGCAATCATTTCGATCTGCCTGATTGCAGCCTGTAACAATGCGCCACAGCAGGTCGATTGTCAAAGGTTCAGAAATGGAGAATTTTCGTACAAAGCAACCGATTCAGAGAGGCGATGGACGATGATACGCAAAGATTCCATTCAGAAGGAAATCGACCATAGCACCGGGAAGATCGGCACCTTTGCCGTTCGTTGGATTACTCCCTGCGAATATGAATTGAAATATATTTCGGCGGACCCAGCCGATCCCGATTCTGTTGTCGCTGAACGGAAAAATGTGCGACTAAGAACAAAAATCACCCGGACGGGCGAAGACTTTTATGAATTTACAAGCTCAAGGGAAGATGAAACCTATCAGCTTACCGGCATCATGCGCCTCATCAAAAAATAAAAATCCCTCCCGGCATACCGGAAGGGATTTTCGGATAACGTGCGATTTTATGCCAGCGTTTTGATCACTCCCCTGAAGAAGCCCGCTGATTCCGCGATGCCCGGCAAGGGATCGCTCATGTCTTTTTCGTATTCGATGCTGGCGACGCCGGCGAATTTTATTTTTTGCATGGATTTGATCAGTCCCGCGAAATCGATCACGCCGCGGCCGATCTCCGTTGCTTTGCCTTTGTTGGACCCCACGGTCACATCTTTGATGTGCAGGTCGAAAATCCGGCTTTTGTATTCCCGGATGGCTTTCCCCGGCTCTTCGCCCGCCCTCATGGCATGCCCGATGTCCAGGCAGATGCCGATGCGGGGATCGCGGTTTTTGATGAGGTCGTATACGTTTTTCGGGCCGGGATAAAGTTTGTCTTCCGGTCCGTGGTTATGAATGGCGATACGGATGTCGTACTCCTTCACTTTCTTTTCCGTATAATCCAGCAGTTCGGGATTGGGCACGCCCACGATCAGCGGCACGCCTACGCGTTTGGCGTATGCGAATGCGTCGTCCACCGCTTTTTCGGTTTTCATATAGATCACGCCTACGGCGTATACTTTAATGTCCGCCGCCGCAAACTTATCAAGCACCTCTTTGATTTTTTCGGGCGAGCTGTTGAGCGGCAGGTGAATATCCTTTACGGAAATGAATTGGATGCCTACGCGTTTCATCATAACGATGGCCTGGTCCAGGTCGAATTTAGCGAAAGTGTACCCGGCCATTCCCACGGGGAAGCTGTCGGGCCCTGCATAGGGCGTGAACGCGGCTTTGCCCAGCATGGGGGAAACGGTAGTTGCAACCGCGCCCAGCGCGGCATTCCGCAGGAAGCTCCTTCTTGAAGACATATTATAACTGATTTGATGGTGACTCAAGTTGGTCATTTTTCTGATTTTTTTCTTAAAAATATTGACGGCCGGTAGTTATCTTAGTAGGAAATCTGGTAGCACTGTTCCAATCACACTGTATAAAGCGACTTTATGTCGGAGACCCTCCTTATATTTTTTCTGAAAGGAATAGGAATGCTGCGCTTATGATATAGCATTTACCATGCACTTAAAAAAATCGAATCGAATTTAAAGTCAAAATCAAAATCTAGTTTTTCAAAAATCCAAGGTCAAATCACTTAGTCAACCAGTTTATCTATTCCAATTACAAAAACAGCAAAACATGAGAAGATCTCTCCGGTTATTAGCGATATTGTCGCTAGTACTGCTCATGTTGCCAGAGGCGCTGCTTGCCCGGCAACAAAAAGCCATCACCGGTACCGTACTGTCTGAAGAAGGCACCCCTATGCCCGGCGTTACAGTAAGGATTTCCGGTAGCAACAGCCGTTTTGCCCAAACGGACGTAAAAGGCTATTTCAGCATCCAGGCTTCTCCAGGGGAAGTGCTGGAATTTAGCTTCATCGGTTATGAAACAATACGGGTGACCGTGGGCGCCAATGCCACCGTGAACCTCAGCATGAAGCTTTCGGAAAGCGCGCTGAGCGAAGTGGTAGTGACGGCCATGGGCATCAAAAAAGAGCGGAAGGCGCTGGGTTATTCCGTGCAGGACATCCAGGCCGTAGAGCTGATGAAAAACAAAGACCCCAACCTCATCAATTCGCTGAACGGCAAGATCGCCGGCCTCAACATCACCAATTCCGGCGGCGCGCCCGGTTCTTCCGCGTCTATCATCATTCGCGGCGGTACTTCGCTTGAGCGCGACAACCAGCCGCTGTTCGTGATAGACGGGATGCCGATGGACAACTCCACCGGCCAGGGAGACAACAGCGCGTTCGATGGCAGCGTGAACCTGTCCACCACCAACAGCAACCGCGCGATGGACATCAACCCCGAAGACATTGAAAGCATTTCTGTACTGAAAGGCCCTGCTGCGGCGGCTTTGTACGGTCTCCGCGCAGCGGCGGGCGCCATCATCATCACCACCAAAAAAGGCGCGGAAGGCACTGTAACGGGCTCCGTTACCAGCCGGTACATCGCTAACTGGGTGAACCGCCTGCCCGAGCAGCAAAGCATATACAAACAAGGCTCCTATTACAGCGGCACTTTTACGGACCAGACCTCCCGCTCCTGGGGCGACAAGTTCCAGTCCGGCGAGCCGGTCTACGACAACATGGGCGACTTCTTCAAAACCGCCAATGCGTTCGACAACAGTTTCACTATTTCCGGCGGTTCCAAGACCGGGAATTTTTTCCTGTCAGGCTCCAATCTCAAACAGGGCGGTATTGTGCCTACCACTGATTATGACCGCAGCACCGTTCGTTTTAACGGCGAACAGAAGATCGGCCGGTTCACCTTTGGCCTGAATGCATCGTACGCAGTGAGCGAAACCAGGAAAACCCTTACCGGCAGCGGCCTCTGGGGCTCAAACGGTACAGGTTACATGGAAAGCATCATCGCCTGGCCGCGTAACGACGATATGACATTCTGGCTAAATCCCGATGGCACCAAACACCGGCTGCTGCCGGACGCTGCGCTGGACACCGATGTAGACAACCCGTACTGGCTGATCTATAAAAATCCGCAGTCAGACAGAACCAACCGCTTTATCGGTACGGCTTACGTTAACCTGAAGATCACCGACTGGCTCGATGCGACCTACAGGCTCGGCGTGGATAATTACACCACCCAGTTCAGCAGCCTCACTTCCCCCGGTTCCAGCGTAAAAGTGGCCTGGCAGAACGGGATGTTGTCTGAAACCAACCGCTATTACAATTACATCAATTCCAATTTCATGCTGAACTTCCACAAAACGTTCAGCGATTGGGACATCAATGCGATAGCGGGCGTTACAACGGAAGATTCCTACGTGAAATCCAATTCCGCCCGCGCGGAGAATTTCTCCATCCCGCAATTCATCAGCATCAACAACGCGGCGAAGGAGAACCAGTATTTCTCACAGGCCATCACCCGCAAAAGGCTTGCAGGTTTTTACGGCGATGTAAGAGTGGGGTATAAAAACATGTTGTTCCTGAGCGCTACCGGCCGCAACGACATCTCCTCCACCCTGCCGGTAAAAAACCAGTCATTCTTCTATCCTTCCGTTAGCGGCAGTTTCGTGTTTACGGAAATACTACCGAAAAGCAACATCCTTTCCTTCGGAAAGATCCGCGCATCCTGGGCGCAGGTGGGGAAAGACGCACCGCCGTACCAGACGGCCACTTATTTGTTCGGTCCTGAGCTGACCATTGGCGGCGGTTTCCGTAACTACTGGACGCGTGGCAACGAAGACCTGAAGCCTGAAACCACTACTTCTACCGAGTTTGGCGCCGAGCTGCGGTTCCTTAACGGCCGCCTTGGGCTGGATGTGGCGTATTACATCAATAACAGCAGGGACCAGATCCTGCAGCCACGTGTAAGTAATGCTACCGCATACATCCTCAGCTTTGTAAACACCGGCGAGATCGAAAACAAAGGCGTGGAAGTAACCATCAACGCCAACCCGGTGAAAAGGAAAAATTTCAACTGGAACATGTCGCTCAACATGAGCCACAACAAAGGCGTTGTAAAAGACCTCCCGGCCGCGCTGCCGATCCTTTACGTAACTGATGTACAGGTAGGCAATGCCAAAGCCGCCTCTTTCGACAAAGGCAACTTCATGGGCCTGAGCGGTTCAAAATGGCAGACCGACGAAAGCGGCAACCTGCTGATCGACTGGGCTACGGGTTACCCGCTTACATCCACCCTCACCACTACGCCAGTTGGCAACCGCGAGCCTAACCTGCTGGGCGGTTTGAACAACAGCCTCAGCTACCGGAACTTTAATTTCTCCATGCTGTGGGACTTCCGCGTGGGTGGCGACATCTACAACGGTACCGAGTACCTGCTCACCGCCTATGGTCTCAGCAAACGCACCGAAAACAGGGGCAGCGAGATCACCTTCACCGGCATGAGCCTCAACCCGGCCACGTCCAAATACGAACCGGTAACGAAAACGGTGATTGCTAGTGAAAAGTATTACCGGGACATTTATTCCAACCATGCGCCGTTCTTCATCACGAAAACGAACTGGTTGCGCCTGCGTTCCGTATCGCTCGCGTATTCTCTGCCCAGGACCGCCTTCACCCGCATACCCTGGCTGAAAGACGCGACCATCACCGCTACCGGCACCAACCTGGCGTTGTTTACCAACTATGAAGGCATGGACCCTGAAACCAGCGCTGCCGGCGCAGGTGTGATCGGCTCAGGCTCGGTGGGGATCGACTATGCCGGCGTGCCCGCCACCTCCGGCTTTGCGGTTGGTTTAAATCTTAAATTCTAAAAGTTACGGTAATGAAAAAGATACTCTGTTATATAAGTTTGTCGCTCGTTTTTGTCTCCTGTAAAAAATGGGTGGACATCAACGAGAACCCGAACAGCGCCAACTCCACGGTACCTACCGCGGAACAGCGCCTCCCGCCATTGATCGCACAGTTCGTTGACGGCTACGAAAGCGCAGGCACCCGCGCCGCTTTTGTATCCCAACAGCTGGCCGTGGTGTACGCCAACAACAACAACTGGAACCTTACCCGCTGGTACTCCAACGTGAGCAGCGCCAATTGGCCCTGGCAAAGCTGGTACGTAAACACTGCCGTGAATATCGATCCGCTCATCACCGCGGCCGAAAAAGTGGAAGCATGGCATTACATCGGTGCGGCCAAAGTCATCAAAGCATGGGGATTCGGTTATCTCGCCGATTTTTATGGTATGTTGCCTTACGATGAGTTCAATAACAAAGACATCCTCACGCCCAAGTTCGACGAAGCCGAATATATCCAGGGTAAAGTACTGGCATTGCTGGACGAAGCCATCGCCGATCTGCAGAAAACACAGGGCCCAATAGCGCCGCCGCTGGCGAAGGGGGACATTCTCAACAAAGGGAAAGTAGACAACTGGATACGCCTGGCCTGGGGCCTCAAAGCCCGTTTCATGCTGCACACCAGTAAAAAAGCCAACTTCGACGCACAAGCCGTATTGGACGCAGCAAACAAAGGCCCGCAAAACGAGTTGCAAAGCACCGTGATGCAATACGTCGACGAAGGGCCAACCGTACCCAGCGCAGCTAAGGAAGCCCTGCAGTACACCAATACCGGTACTACCGCAAGGCTTACCAAACTGTACATGGATTACATCCTGAACAACTACACCGGTGCGCCCACCGGCGTCAATAACATGGAAGACCCGCGCGCCAACCTGCTCATTCCCCGTTCCACGAACAAATTCAACATGTTCTACCGGACCCAGGGGGTAGACATGACCAGCGACCTGCCCAAAACAGGCCCGGCCGCCGTTTCGTACAACGCAAACACCAATTCCTTCTCCAACAAAGATTCCATCTACGTGACCCTGCGTAAAACACCCTATGCGCCTTCATCGTCAGACCGCATACAGAGCACGGGCACCTGGTATACCGCCCGTGGTGCAAAAGGCTTGCTGCTGACGGTTTCTGAAATGGAGTTCATCAAAGCGGAAGTGCTGCTTCGCCTCAACCGCCCGATCGAAGCACTTGCAGCCTATAAAGCAGGCATCGCGTCGCATATGTCCCTCATGGGCGTTAGTCCGCTCACCATCGGCGAGTTCAGCCTCAGCACGTCTATCGTACAAAATCCCGCGCAGCTCACCATGAGCCACATCATGATCCAGAAATACATCGCGATGTCGTACTCACCCGAACTGTGGGTAGACCTGCGCCGCATGAACTACTGCACAGACGCCGCCGGCAATTACAACGAAGCCTCCGGTGTATACAAAGGCTTCAAACGCCCGTCTCACGTGTATGTGGAAGCATACCCGAACCAGACCGACTGGCCCCGCAGGTTTGCAGTCGCCAGCTACGAGATCAACTACAACATCGAGCAGGTGTTGAAAGCCAATCCCGATGCTGCGAAACCGACCTACCTCAACCAGCCGATCTGGTGGGACAAACCGTAAAAAACAACGTTGCCGTATACGGAAAGCCGCCTGCAAAAACAGGCGGCTTTTCTTTTCACAACAACCGTAAACCCACTGCTGTTGCCAATTCCGCCACCCAATTTGCCTCAATCACCCCTCCTTTCATTCATCCTAAGCCCGTAACTTTATAAAAAAAACCAGGCTTATGTTCAAAGACACCAAAGCATTCAGCAGTTTTTCCGTGAATGACCTCGAAAAAGCAAAACAGTTCTACGGCCAAACGCTTGGCCTCAACGTACAGGACGGTGAAATGGGCACGCTGAACCTCAGCATAAAAGGCGGCGCCAACATACTCATCTACCCGAAACCCAACCACACGCCAGCTTCCTTCACTATTCTCAACTTCCCGGTGAAAGACGTGGACGAGGCCGTGGATGCGCTCATGCAGAAAGGCGTTCAGTTCGAGCATTACAACGAAGGCGACCTGAAAACGGACAAAAAAGGCATCATGCGCGGCAACGGGCCGGTGATCGCGTGGTTCAAAGACCCCGCGGGCAACATCCTTTCCGTGTTGCAGGAGGACGAAAAGTAATCGTACCTTCGCGCGATGGATTATTTTGCAAGGCTGCAGGAGCTGTTAAAAATCGAAAAGGAAGAAGATAAAAGGAACTATCGCCAGCTTACGGAAACCTCACCGGTGGCCGTCAGGCGGGCGAACGGCCTTACCTGGTACCCCATCGCCATCCGCGGCTCCGAAATGAGCCGCGGCGATTACCTGACCGTGGAAATGGAACGCACCACCCACCAGGAGATCGTGCACCAGCTGCGTTTCGGCGCCGCCGCCATGTTGTTCTCGCATCACAATCCGAAAGAACATCACGTGGAAGGCGTTATTTCCTGGCAAAGCGGCAACCGTCTGAAACTCACGCTGCGCACGGACGAACTGCCGGATTGGGCGGACGATGGCAAGCTCGGCGTCGACCTGCTGTTCGACGACAACAGCTACGACGAAATGCAGAACGCCCTCAAACAGGCCGCCGCGCTCGCCGAAAAAACCAATGAAGGCAGGCTCGTCCGCATCCTCACCGGCACACAGGCGCCTTCTTTTCATGCCGGCACGCCGCCTTTCCAGCATGCGCGCCTCAACAACTCGCAGCGGGAAGCCGTGCAAATGATCCTTTCCGCCAACGATATCGCCATCGTACACGGCCCTCCCGGCACCGGCAAAACCACCACGCTGGTGCAGGCCATCAAAGCCCTCATCGCACAGCAACCGCAGCAGGTGCTGGTGGTGGCGCCCAGCAATACCGCAGTAGACCTGCTCAGCGAAAAACTCTTTGAAGAAGGCCTGAACGTTTTGCGCGTGGGCAACCCGGCACGAGTGTCCGAAAAACTCACTGCCCTCACGCTGGACAGCAAGATCGCCGAACATCCTTCCAGCAAGGAGATCAAACGCCTGAAAAAACAAGCCAACGAGTTCCGCGACATGGCGCACAAATACAAACGCAATTTCGGCAGGTCGGAGCGCGAGCAACGCAAAGCACTGTTCGCCGAAGCAAGGAACATCCTCAAATCCGTCGAAAACACCGAACAGTATATCATCGACGATGTGATCGCCAAAGCCCAGGTGGTAACCGCCACGCTGGTAGGCGCCAATCACTACACCGTCCGCGGCCGGCAGTACCACACCGTCGTGATCGACGAAGCGGGCCAGGCGCTGGAACCGGCATGCTGGATACCCGTGCTCAAAGCGCAAAAAGTAGTGCTGGCGGGCGATCATCACCAATTGTCCCCCACCGTTAAATCCGACGAAGCGGCGCGCAAAGGGCTCAGTACCACCCTGCTCGAAAAATGCACCGCGCTTTATCCCGAAGCCGTGGTGATGCTGGAAGAACAATACCGCATGCATGCCACCATCATGGGATATTCCTCGTCCATTTTTTATAAAGACAAACTCAAAGCGCACGCTTCCGTGGCGGACCACCTGCTGCACCCCACCGAAACCCCGTTGGTGTTCGTGGATACGGCCGGTTGCGGGTTCGATGAAAAAACGGAAGGCACCAGCACGAGCAATCCCGAAGAAGCCGCGTTCCTTTTCAAACATCTCCGCCAGCTGGTCGGCACATTGAGCACACATTACAGCAAAGAAAACTTTCCCGGCATCGCCGTGATATCGCCGTACCGGGAACAGATCTACCTGCTGAAGGAGCAGCTCGAACATTCGCCGGAGCTGAAAGCTTACGGCGACCGCATCTCCGTGAACACGATCGACAGTTTCCAGGGGCAGGAGCGCGACGTGGTGTACATCAGCATGACGCGCAGCAACACCGAAAACAAGATCGGTTTTTTGTCGGACGTACGGAGGATGAACGTAGCCATGACGCGCGCGCGCAAAAAACTGGTGGTGATCGGCGACAGCGCCACGCTTTCGCAATTCCCCTTTTACGCCGATTTTATCGCTTACGCCGAAGCGCGCGACGCATACCGCAGCGCATGGGAATACATGGAAAATTAGGGCGTTAAATCGTATTTTTATCCGGAGAAAGCGGTGACCTGCCGATATAATCCTGCAATATCCTGTGAATTTCCGGAACGCTTTCCCAACCATGCGAGAACCATGACCCGCACCTGGATATTTTGCTGCCTGTTCCTGTTACCGTCGTTGCTGCATGCGCACGAGGGCCTGCGGTTCCGTTTCCTGGACCTGCCCGCTTCCCTGCGCGATGTTAGCATCACCCACGTGGCGGAAGACAGGAAAGGGATCATCTGGTTCACTACCAGCAGCGGCCTTCACCGGTACGACGGCAACCGCCTGCTCACGTTCGACCTCTTCAGCAAACCCGCCATCATCAGCAACGCTATCAACTGCCTGCTGGCAGACGGGCGGGACCGCATCTGGGCCGGCTCTCCCAACGGTCTCACCATGATCGACCTGCACACATGGAAAGCCGTGAGCTGGCAATTCCATCCCGGTTCAAAAGAAAGCCTTTACGTGCGGATCATCTGCGAAGGAAAAGACGGCTCCATTTACGTCATCTCCAACAACGGCGTATTATACCGCGTCAGCAACGGCAAACTGGTTACGGTGGCCGATTTCAGAAAACTCATACCCGGCCCCGACGTGCAGCTGGGCGCCGTATTCGAGCCGGTGGACGGCGAACTGTGGGCCCTGGTGAACGGGCGCTTCGCCGTGCTGCGCGGGCAAAAGATCGTGCGTTTTTTTCCTTCCGCGGATTTAAAGGACGCCATCACCGACCGCGTATTGTTTCACAAAAGCGGGAAGGTGATATTCAATGTTTCCAACGACGGCGTGTATACCGGCGATATCAAAACCGGCAAAGTTTCCCGCTGGAAACACCCGCTCAACGATTCGCTTGCCACACAGCGCAAGGTCAGTTTTTTCAATTTGCAGAACGATAATGTTGGCGTATACATCAATAAATATGGCTTCATCGCCCTCGATCCGGAAACGGGGCAGTCCATGGAAACGGAGCCCGAAGTGCTGCAGCATTTTACCAACGCGGGCATGCTGATGTTTCCCGGCCGGGCAGAAAAAACATATTTCAGCTTCAACAAAGGCATTGCAGTGCTGGAGCCCGTCAGCACCCCGTTTCATAATTATCTCGGCACCGCTTCCTCCGAAACCGTGCCGTACAGCGTGCGCTGCATCTACCGCCGGGCAGACAGTTCCTGGATCATCGGCAATTACCGCGACGGGCTCACCCTGCTCGACGAAAAGACCGGCCGCATTACGCCCATCGCGCAGCGGTTTATTTACACCCTGCTGCCCTGGGGCAAAGATTCACTGCTGGCGGGCACGGAAGGAGACGGGCTGATGTGGCTCGATCCTTCGTCGCTGGCGTTCAGCCCTCTCAGGAAAGACCCCGCCGGCGGTCTTACTTCGCAAACCCGCTACGTAGTGAGCCTTTACCGCGAAAACGATTCGCTGGCGTGGGTGGGCACCTACAGCGGCCTTTACCTGCTCAACGCGCGTAAAGGCCGTATAGTGCCGGTTCCCGGCTTGTACGCCAACAAACGTATCATGACTGCGAAAGTTTTCCAGGTACTGGCCAAAGGTTCCCTGAAATATATCGCCACGGGCGCCGGGCTTTTTATTTTCGATGCCCGTTCGGGAAAAATTACCCGGGTGCCGGAAGGGCAGCCGGAAACAGGCGTGTATTGCCTGCGTGAAGTGAACGATCATATCTGGGCGGGCACGAATGGCCGCGGTATATTGGTGACGGACATGCAGGGAAAACTGACCGCCACGATCGGCACCGGCAACGGGCTGGCAGGAAACGCCGTATATTCGGTACTGTTAGCCGGGCCGTATGCCGTTGCCGGAACGGACCATGGCCTGAGCCTGGTGCATACGGTTACGTATGCGGCGCGTAATTTTTCCCGGCTGAACAAACTTCCTTCCAACGAATTTAACCACTCCGCCGCGCTGCAGGACGGGGATAAGATGTATTTCGGCACCATCAACGGTTTCACCGCATTCGACCCCAACCAGCTGCTGGCCGCCGATACGGCGCAAAGCTTTCCCCTGCTGTATTTCACCAGTTTCACCACCAGCAGTCACCGGGGCCAGGTGCAGGACTACACGCTGCCTTACCGCACTGTTAAAGCCCTGCGGGTGCCGCCCCGCACCGAATATTTTTCGCTGCGTTTCGGCGGGCCTGACCAGGAAATGCGGCAGCTGCAATATTTCTACCGGCTGAAAGATGAAGACTGGAAAGAACTGGGCAGGCAGCCGGAGATCAGCTTCGCGGGCCTCGATCCCGGTGAATACCTAGTACAGCTCGCCGCCCGCTCTTCGCCAGGCAATGCCACGCAAACGCTGCTCACTATGCCGCTTACCGTGTTGCCCGCCTGGTACCAGACCTGGTGGTTCCGCACACTGGCGCTGCTGTTCGCCGTATGCGCCATCTGGCTCGTTTACCGTTACCGTTTGCGGCAATTGCTGAGGGAGCAACAGCTGCGCACCAAAATAGCCGGCGACCTGCACGACGAAGTGGGCAGCTCGCTCACCCGCATTTATTTCCAGGCAGACCTGCTGCGCATGAAAGAAGAAAACGCGCCCGCCCTTCAAAAGATCGCCGATACCAGCCGCGATGCGCTCACCACCATGAGCGATATGGTATGGTCTATCGACGCGCGGTTCGACACGGCCGCCGATCTCGTGAGCCGTATGCGGGATTACATCGTGAAGCTGCAGCAGGAACTCGAGCTGGGCTGTTCTTTCCAGGTAACGGGCGGGTATGAAGACAAGCCGCTCAGCCAGATCATCCGTCAGAATTTTTTCCTCATTTTTAAAGAAGCAGTGAACAATGCGGCGCGGTATGCTTCCGAAGGCGCCGTGAACATTCATCTTCATTTCGGCAAACGGTTGGAACTGACCGTGCAGAATCCCTGCGAAGAACCGCCGCGCTCGATGGGCGCTTACCAGGGCGGGCAGGGCCTGCAGCATATGAAGCTGCGGGCGGGGCGCATGAAAGGGGAACTGGAAACCTGCGCCGGGAAAGGCGCTTTCAAGGTCAGGCTGTCTGTACCCTGGTAAATTTCCTCCCCCAAAAGAGGGAGAGATACTTTCACCCTTAATACACATCTTTACAGCATGATTTACCTGGGAATCCTGGAAGACGATGCAGAGATCAGGCAAACGCTGACGGAGTACTTTTCGCGGCAGCCGGGATTCACTTGCGCCGTAAGCAAAGGCGATGTGGTGTCTTTCATGGAAGCATGGGACGAACAGGTAAAACTCGACATGGTATTGTCAGACATCGGGCTGCCCGGCGAATCGGGCATACAGGGCATTCAGCGCATCAAACGCCGCTCGCCCCGCTGCCAGGTAGTGATGCTCACGGTGTACGACGATCCTGAAAAAATATTCCAGGCGCTTTGCGCCGGCGCAACCGGTTACCTGCTGAAACAAACGCCCCTGCAAAAGATCAGGGAAGGCCTCATCAGCCTGCGCGATGGCGGCGCGCCAATGTCGCCCGGCGTGGCCCGCAAAGTGGTAGCATATTTTAACCCGAGATCGGCCGAAGACCTGGAAGAAAAACTCACCCCGCGCGAAGCGCAGATACTCCAGGCCATTGAAGAAGGGCTTACCAACAAAGAAACCGCCATCCGGCTCGATATTTCCCTTGAAACGGTGAAAACACACATCAAGAACATCTATCAAAAACTGGAAGTGAACAGCCGCCACGCGCTCATTTCAGGCAAATACAAAAAACAACCCTGACGTTATTTTAATGCATGAACGGAAATCATGCTTACGTCCTATTTTTCCCTAGTATCGCAAAGCACGGCCCGGGCAGCGCAAGCAAGCCCGGGTTCGTTATTTTCCATGGAGCCCGATCCTGAAACCCGCATAAAAATTACGGCCCGGAGCGGCGTTGTAATAACGGCCCGCGGCGGCGTTGATGTCGTTGCCAAGACTGTATTTTTCGTCGAGCAGGTTATCCGCTCCCGCAAACACTGCCGCCTGCCATTTATCGTTCCGGTCAAATGTATACTGTGCCTTTACGCTTAACAGGTGGAAGGATGTTGCTTTATCGGTATTGGCGTCGTTCAGCCAGGTGTCGCTGTTGTATTGATAGGTAAGGAAAAGCCCCAGCGCGCGCGTGACGTTGACATCCGCGGTAGCTGCAACGGTGTGCGCGGGCGTGCCGGGAAGCGCGTTGCCGTCGTACACTTTATCCTGCTGGCGAAACTCGTCGTACCGGAAATGATGAAAGGTGTATGCCCCGCGAAGCGCGAGCAAATTGTTGAAACGGTACAGCAGCAACGCTTCAAAACCTTTCTGCGTGGTGGCCCCGGCATTCTCGAAATAATCCGCGCCGGCGGCGTCTCTCCGCTGCACGATCGCGTCCTGCAGGCGGAACCAGAAAACGTTCACGTCGTACCAGAAACCGTTTTTCCCGCCGCCGCGAACGCCGGCTTCGTAGTTCCAGCCTTTCTCCGCCTGCAGCGTCGTGTTGATCACGCTCGTGCTGGGCAGCAGCTCGGCCACCGTGGGCGGGCTGAAACCTTTGGACACGATCGCGTATACATTCGCCCATGCGTCGAACTGCTTCATGACCGCCAGTCTTGGCGCCCATTCGTTTTTGTAACGGCTGGTGAAACGGAATGCCGGCGTTTCAGACAAACGCGTGAAGGCCGTACGGTTATTGTTCATACTAATGCCCGCCGTGATCGTCCAGCCATGCGGCAGCAGCAATTCAGGCTGAAGGAAAAGCGAATAGATGGTATTGTTGACCTTGTCGTCCGTCTGCAACACGCCCGCTTCCCCGTCTGCGTTCGTGAACACTTTCGTGGAGAAATTCCCGTGCTGCGCTTCCGCGCCGGCCAGCACGCGCAAAACGGAACGTGAATAAGTGAATACGGTCCTTCCGCCGAAATGCGGTTCCCTGCGTTTCTCGTAATTGCGGATGGTCGGGTTTTCCACGGTGCTGAATGCGCCATACACGCCGGTGGTCTGCTGCCAGTGCTCGTTCCAGCGGTAGCCGAACTGCGCGCCGCCCCAAATGGTTTGCTGGCGGATAGCCGCATGTGCGTCCGGCGCGGAAGGAAAACCGCCTCCCGCGGGCCTTGCCTGTTTCCGGTCTGCTTCATATTGCGCCAGCGTAAGGCCGCCCGGCGTTTCATAAAACAGGTCGCCGTACAACACATATCCTTCTAAAGTGGCTTTGGTGTTGGGTTTCCACTGTCCGCCCCAACCCGCCACCTTGCGGTTCATGTAAGTCTGCGCGCGGTAACCGTTCGATTCCTGCCAGCTGAGCAATGCCTGCTGCCGGAACACGTCGTTTCCCCAGCTGCCTTTGCCCGTCAGTAAATGACTGCCGAAACTGCCGCCCGTATAACCCGCGGTAAAACGGTCGGTTTCCCCGAAATCGCTGTCTGCCAGCAGCACGCCGCCTGTGCCCGCGCCGTACAGGCTGCTGCCGGGGCCTTTCAGGATCTCCATATCGGTGAAATTGCCAAGCGCGAACTGGTTCAGGTAAGTATTGCCGCCCGGATCGGTGAAAGGCAGGCCGTTGTAATACATTTTCACATTGCGCACCCCGAACGGCGAGCGCAGGGAACTGCCGCGGATGTTGAGCCGGTAGCTGCCGGGCGAACGTTCTTCCATTCTCACGCCCGGCAGGGTATTGAGCGCGGGCAAAATAGATTGCCCCGAAAGCCTTTGCAGATCCTGCGGGCGCACGAGGCTCACGGCCGCGGGCACCGCGCTCAGCGCGCGTTGCTGTGAATATCCATGCACGGTGATGCCGCCCAGGGTGGTTGTATCGGTTTGTGCCAGGGCGGGAAAGGAAACCGCCACGGCAAAAAGGGTCGTCAAGGTTTTAATGGGAGCCATAAGGCCGCAAAATAGGAAATCCGCTTTAATGGATCGTATGCGACATGGAAGACCGGTAATGCAGGCCCTCATATCTGATAGGATATTAACCTCCCGGCGCACGGATCAAGTCCGGCTCCTGTCCCGCTCAACTCCGTCTCGCCTGTATCTCTTTTATTAACCCTGGCGGTTTCCCGGCTATTTCACGGCAATTTTGGGCCACGATTCCGCTCAAAAAGCAAAATACCATCAAGCCGGCGCCCCTATTTTGATACAGCCGGCAAACTGACGCGAACCGTTTAACGAATTAGTGATATTTTTGCGGTTTAAACCGATTTGAACTTGAGCGCACCCGTTTTCCTGATCACACCGCCTTTTACACAGCTGAACACGCCTTACCCGGCCACAGCCTACCTGAAAGGTTTTCTGAATACCAAAAATATCCCGGCTTTCCAGGCGGACCTGGGTATCGAGGTTACGCTTGCGCTGTTTTCCCAAAACGGGCTGCAAACGTTGTTCGAACGCGTGAGCCGCCACGATAAACCGGTTTCCGAAAACGTTTCCCGCATTATCGCTTTGCAGGACGATTATATTCACACGGTAGACGATGTGGTGCGTTTCCTGCAAGGTCACAACCCTACCCTGGCGCACCGCATCTGCAAACGCGATTTCCTCCCGGAAGCCGGCCGCTTCGCGCAGCTGGAAGACCTTAGCTGGGCCTTCGGCTCCATGGGCACGCAAGACAAGGCCAAACACCTCGCCACCATGTACCTGGAAGACCTGAGCGACCTGATCATGGAATGCGTGGACGAACATTTCGGTTTCAGCCGTTACGCCGAAAAACTGGCGCGCTCCGCCAACAGTTTCGACGAACTGTACGAAGCGCTGCAGCAACCTTACACGTACATCGACGAGATACTTATCCGTTTGCTCTCCAAACGGATGGAAACCGTACAACCTGCCATGGTAGCCATTTCCGTCCCTTTTCCCGGCAACCTTTACACTTCGCTGCGCTGCGGCCAGTGGATCAAAAAAAAATACCCGGGCGTGAAAGTGGCGATGGGCGGAGGTTTTGCCAATACGGAACTGCGCTCGCTCAGCGACGCGCGCGTGTTTGAATTTTATGATTTTATTACGCTGGACGACGGGGAAGCGCCCATCGAAAACCTCTACGGTTTTATCACCGGCGCCAAAAAGCAGGAGGAACTGAAACGCACGTTTATGCTGGTAAACGGCGAAGTAACGTATTTCAACAATCAAAGCTGCACCGATTATAAACAGGGGCAGGTAGGCACGCCGGACTACAGCGATTTTCTTTTAGACAAATACATTTCCGCGATAGAAGTGGTGAACCCGATGCACCGCATGTGGAGCGACGGCCGCTGGAACAAGCTCACCATGGCCCATGGCTGTTATTGGGGCAAATGCACCTTCTGCGATATTTCGCTCGATTACATCCGTTTGTACGAGCCGGTGGCCGCGTCGCTGCTGGTTGACAGGATAGAGGAGATCATCGAACAAACCGGCGAAACCGGCTTCCATTTCGTGGACGAAGCCGCGCCGCCCGCGCTGATGCGGGCTTTGGCGCTGGAGATCATCCGCAGGAAACTGACCGTAAGCTGGTGGACGAACATCCGTTTCGAAAAAAGTTTCACGCGCGACCTTTGCCTGTTGCTGAAAGAATCCGGCTGCATCGCGGTGAGCGGCGGGCTGGAAGTGGCTTCAGACAGGCTGCTGGAACTGATACAGAAAGGCATTACCGTGGCGCAGGTGGCGCAGGTGAACCGCAACTTCACCGAAGCCGGCATTATGGTGCACGCTTACCTGATGTTCGGCTTCCCGACTCAAACCGCGCAGGAAACCATCGATTCGCTCGAAATGGTGCGGCAGATGTTCAAAGCGGGCATATTACAATCCGCCTTCTGGCACCTTTTCACCATGACGGCCCACAGCCCCGTGGGCCTCGAGCCCGCGAAATTCAAAGTGCGCAAGGAAAACGAAGCGTTGGGCGCTTTCGCCAACAACGACCTCCAGCATATCGACGAAAGCGGCGCCGATCACGGAGCATTCAGTTTCGGCCTCAAAAAATCGCTGTTTAATTTCATGCACGGCATTTGCCTGGATGATCCATTGCAGAAATGGTTCGAGTTCAAAGTGCCGAAAACGAGGATAGCGCCCGATTACATCGTGAACGCGCTGCTGGAAGACCGCTTCGCTTCCGCCAAACCCACCGCTAAAATCGTGTGGCTCGGCAAAAAACCCATGCTCGAAACTTATACCAAAAGCAAAAAAGGCAATACCTGGGAAGTAACTTCCCTCACATTCCAGAACCGGAAAGAAAAGATCAATATCAATGTGGACCCGCAACAGGGCCAATGGCTGGCCGGCATACTGGAGAAGGCTTCCGTGGACCAGCCCAAAACGCTTACGCTGCAGGAAGTGAAAGACAGCTACGCCGCGGCGGGGCTGGAAGATTTCGAGCTTTTCTGGGACAACAAACCCGTGAACAACCTGTATAAATTCGGGCTATTGAATTTGTAGGATCAACGTTTTTTACCGCCGCGCGTTTTCGGTTTGCCGTATTTTTTCATCATTTTGTCCTTGTGGCTCACCTTCACGTTCACTTTTTTATTCTTCGCCGACTTTTCATGAAAAGCCCCGCCGGATTCGCGTTTTGGCTGTTTCAGCGCAATGTTCGGCACGATCGTTTCAGGAATTTCGGCTTTGGTAAGCACCGTAGAGATCTCTAAATTTTCAGGCAATGGCGTTACCGGCACTTGATAATTCATCACCGCTTCCGCTTTTTCAAGCTGCTCCATTTCCTTCTCCGTTACAAAACTGATGGCGATGCCCTCTTTGTCTTGCCGCCCGGTACGCCCGATGCGGTGCACATAACTTTCCGGCACTTCGGGCATATCGAAATTGATCACGTGCGTGACCTCTGAAATGTCCAGCCCGCGCGCGATGATGTCCGTTGCGATCAGCAGCCTGAAAGTGCCGTTCTGGAACTGGTTCACGGAATTAAAACGGTAGTTCTGCTCTTTGTTGGAATGTATCACCCCCACTTTGCCCGGCATGTCTGCCTCGAGGCTTTCAAACAGCTGGTCCGCCAGTTGTTTGGTAGACACGAAAAGCAATACCTTGCTCATGTCTGCCCGTTCTTTCAGCAGCAATTCCAGCAGGTTCACTTTTGTGTTGAAGTTGGGAACATGGTAAACGCTCTGCGCGATGTTTGCCAGCGGAGTGCCCGCGGGCGCGGCTTCGATTACGGCGGGGTGATTGAAAAATTCGGTGATGAGCGCTTCCACCTCCGGGGTGATGGTGGCGGAAAACATCAGGTTCTGCCTTTTTGCGGGCAGCAGATCGAGAATGTTTTTGAGCTGTGTGCGAAAGCCGAGGTTCAGCATTTCGTCCACTTCGTCGATCACCAGTCTTTTGATGTTCTTGAGTTTGAGCGCGCCGCTCAGCACGATGTCCACCAGCCGGCCGGGCGTAGCCACTACCACGTCCAGTTTGCCTTCGGCGGTCGCCATTTGCGGGTTCATATTGGTGCCGCCGTAAAAACCCGCCACTTCCACGTTCATGTACGGCGTGAGTTTTTTCACGGATTCCACTACCTGCGCTACCAGCTCGCGGGTGGGCACTACTACGAGGATCTGCGGGAAACGGTCTTTGGTAAACGACCACTGGCGCAGGCAGGGCAGCAGGTAAGCAAAGGTTTTGCCCGTGCCCGTTTGCGCGATGCCGCATACGTCCTGCCCGCTCATAACCACGGAAAACACCTTTTGCTGGATGGTGGTAGGCGTGGTCACGTTCAGGTCTTGCAGGGCTGCAAGCAGCGGTTTGTTCAGGTTCAGATCGTTGAAAGTCATAGTGTGCCGGTACGATTAAGCCGCAAAAGTACGCCAATTTGACCTTTTCGCGCCGTACGGGCATAAAAAAGGGACCGCCCGGTATGCCCGGATGGTCCCTTATCGCTGAAAAGCGCGGATTATTTGGCGTTGGCCACAAGCGTTACGTCGAGCGTAAAGTCGTCGTAGATCGCTTTATCGCCCAGGTTTTCGAAGAAGTTCTTGGAGCGGTACTTGATATCGAACTTGGTACGGTCTACCGTTACGGTCGCCTTTGCGGTGGCTTTACCGCCTGAAACGGCCACGGTAGCGGGGAAAGAAACCGCGTTGGTGATGCCTTTGATGGTCAGGTTGCCGGTTACGTCGTAATTGCCGCCGCCTTTGGAAGTGGCGCTGGTGATCACGAACGTGGCGGTGGGGTGTTTTTCCACGGAAAAGAAATCGTCGCTTTTCAGGTGGCCCACCAATTTGCCGTTCATATCGGCATTGGTGATGTCGGTAACGGTGATGCTCTTAGTGTCCAGCGTAAAGCTGCCGCCTTTCAGCACGTTGTTATCGATATTGAGCTGCCCGGCGGCTACGCTGATGGCGCCGGCATGGGAGCCGGTCATTTTTTTGGCGTTCCAGGTCAGTTTGCTCTGCTGGTGGTCTACCTGGTAAACTGCATATGTTTTCCGGGCGTGTACGGCAGGTTTTGCAGGGTTCTCGCTGGCTGGCGCAGCGAAGGACATCAGGATGGCCGCTCCGCTGATGAATAATAAAGTGGCTAAACGTCGCATTTGGTCTGGTTTTAAAAAAAAATTGGTTCGCAGTGTAAGATCAAAAATCTGTCCCAATTTACATAATCCTGCAATACGGGTAGATTCCCCCCGGATTACTACGGCTACTTTAGCATTTGCTTCACAAACATTTCACATAAGTTTTACACTTCAGCATATACTTTAGAGGCAGCAATCCGCATGTGCGCTTCCGCCATTCCAGTACATGCAGGGCCGGTCTTTCATCCGTCGTTTACCCTCCACCGTATTCATCCGGGAACCCCTGTTTTCAGCTGAACGTATTGAACGGAAACCTTCGCTCAGCTTATGGAAAGCCGGTCATTGCGACCGGCTTTCGCCTTTTCCAGAATATACGGATAATCTGCCGAAAGATAAAATAGTTTATAAGCCCCGATCTTGTTAAATTCAGTATACCAATACTGTTTATATTGCGCTCTTTCCGCAGCGTGCGGCCATTAACGTGAAACCAAAACAGCGCCCGACCCACAGATCCAGATTTTTTTCATCATAAATTGTCCGTCGTTTGCCAGGCGGGCATGTACACGAAGGTCTGTCCGAATCCCCCATGAAAGAACCTTTGCAAACGCCCTTCCGGGTGCGCGTACAGGGTATTTATTTATTGATGTCGCCCAATTCCACCTTCCTCCTTTCATTCACGATGATGTGCGTGGTATGGGTGAAAACCTTATCCCCGTTACCGTATTCCAGGAACATTTCCAGCGGCATCACTACCGGCGGGTAGGAGCCTGCTATGCGCATCCGTTCGATCTGTATCTTGAAATGTTCCGGCATCAGGCTGTAGCCGGGGAAAACGGCGTGCGGGTCCATGGGTATCCAGACGTAGGCAGTTACTTTGGAATGATTGGTGTTCACCACCCGGGGGTCTTGCCGGAGGTTGTGCGCCACATATTCCTCGCAGGCCACGCCGGCGATCACTTTTTTGCTGCCTGTGCGCGTCAGCTGGCTGAGGTAGCCGATCTCGCCGGGGTATACCGGCTCCATGCCTTCCAGCTGCAGCCGCGTTTTGTCTCCGCTGGCAATGCCGCCCACCCCGGCCAGCATCAGCTGCGATTCTTTCCCGAAATCCCCGTAAAAATGATATTTGGTGCCGGTGCTGCGGCTTTTGAGCTGTATGCTGAAAGCGGCCTGGGTGCTGCTGTAATAGATCACGATGTCTTCCCCGCCGTCTATCACCCGCTGGCTGCCCTGGAAAGCCTCGCTTTCCTGGTAAACGGCCCAGTCGTATTCGTAGGAGGAATCGATTTTCACGGCATCGTCGCCCCCGATGATGAGCGTAGGCTCGGGCTGCGCGTTTTTAGCGGAACCGCGCGCCTGCGGGAACGTTTCGTCGATCGTCTCTTCGGTTTCCGCGGGCTGCTTCTTTTTACCGGTCAGCTTTTTGAGCAGCTGGGCGTGAAGGGCCGGCATACTGAGGATCATTGCCAGTGCCAGGAGGATAGGTTTTTTCATAGGTGTCTGGAAATTCTCCCGAAAGGTAAACATATTATTCTAATCCTCCATACTAACCGACCATCAAACTGCAGCCGCGCAGGGCGGAATGGTCGAGCCGGCCGAGCACTTCGAAGCTGCCGTCCGCGCCCAGCCGGCCGATATCGTCGGTGGCGATGAACGCGCAGGAGTGGATATTGGCGAGATCTACCACGTTGATCACGCCGGAAGCAGCGGTAAGGTCGAAGGGATCGTTTTCGTCGCGCAGCAGCACTTTCATCCAGGGTGGGCAGTAAAAGCGGCCCTGGCCTTTGGAATACGCCTGGCTGAGCAGTTCGGTCATGCCGTATTCCGCATGGATGGCGGGCACGCCGAGCCGTTCCATGAGAAAAGCGTGCAGTTCTTCCCGCGTCCATTCTTCTCGGCGGCCTTTCATGCCGCCGGTTTCCATCACGATGGTATGGTCCAGGTCAAGGCGGTAAGCTTCCGCGAAATCCAGGAGGGCGAAAGTGACGCCGATCAGCAATACCGGCTGGCGGCGGGCTTCCAGGGTCAGCAGCGTATCGGCCAGCTTATCGTGCTCGTAGAGGTAAAACCCGCTTTCGGGATGACGGCTGCGGGCGATCATTTCCTGAACCATGAACACCAGCGAGGAATGCCGCCGCTCGAGGTAGGAAGGCAGCAGGCCCAGCACCACAAAGTCTTCCGCGGGACCGTACATCCGCCGGAAAGCATCGGTAAAACTACGTGTATAGATCCCCGTGTCTTTCACGAAATGGCGGCTGTTCTGCGTTTGCGTGGTGCCGCTGCTTTCAAACACGGCTTCCGGCTCGAATTCGCCGCAAACCACCGGGTGGGTCTTAAAAAAACGGATGGGGAGGAAAGGCACCTCTTCCACGCGCTGTACGGCCGCCGGGTCCACCTTCAGGGCGTCCACATACGCCCGGTAAATGGCGTTCTGCCCGTACTGGTAGCGGAAAAGCTCCGGCGCCAGGGCCATCGGGTCTTTTGCTGAAAATATCCTGTCTGCGAATTGGTCCTTCATCTGGATGGCAAATTTACGAATACCGGGAGGTATATGTAACAAACCGGCGATACCTGACGTTTATAATTCAGGGTGTTTTGCCTTTTGGTCATTTTAATGTAGGTTTGTTATATGAAGAAAATAATTCTTTTATCCGCTATCGCCTTTACTTTCTTCGGTTGCAAAAAAGAAGGGGAAGCGGGCAAAAAGCCGGTGCTCACCTTCAAGTCCGTGACGATGGAAGACATCCCCACCGACGTGCATGAGATCCACTATATTTTTGACCTCCAGGACGGGGACGGCGACACGGAAGGCGAATTTTTCGTGACCGACATTTACCGCCAGGATTCCACCAAATACGACTATATGCTGATGCCCGGGCTCGAATCCCACAGCGGCATCAAGCTGAAAGCGGAGCTTACCCTCGTCGTAAGCGATGTGAACGAAAGCAACTTCCTGCGTTTGCGCGGCAACAATCCCACACCCACCACCAATCCCGATACCAGCCAGCTAAAGGTGTACATTGTGGACAAGGCCGGCAACGCATCAGACACACTTCGCCTGCCCAAAGTGGCGATCCACTATTGAGGCGCTTTCCGTACATTTGAAAAATGAGCAAAATCCAGGAACTACAGTCCAAGATCGCTGAAGCGCAGCTCGGCGGCGGACAGGCACGCATCGATTCCCAGCATAAAAAAGGCAAACTGACCGCCCGTGAAAGATTACAGCTTTTGCTGGACGAAGGTTCGTTCGAGGAACTGGGCATGTTCGTGCACAACCGCAATAAAGGCATGACCACCGACCAGGAACAGTTTCCCGGAGACGGGGTGGTGACCGGTTACGGCACGGTGAATGGCAGGCTGGTGTATGTGTTTTCGCAGGACTTTACGGTGTACGGGGGCAGTCTATCCGAGCCGCATGCCCGCAAGATCTGCCGTGTGATGGACCTTGCCATGGAAAACGGCGCGCCCCTCATCGGCCTGAACGACAGCGGCGGCGCGCGTATCCAGGAAGGCGTGGTAAGCCTCGCCGGTTACGCCGATATTTTTTACCGCAATACCCGCGCCTCCGGCGTGATCCCTCAAATATCCGCCATCATGGGGCCCTGTGCGGGCGGCGCCGTGTATTCGCCCGCCATCACCGATTTTATCCTGATGGTGGAGAACACTTCGTATATGTTCGTAACCGGGCCCAACGTGGTAAAGACCGTTACGCACGAAGAAGTGACCAGCGAAGCGCTCGGCGGCGCGCATACCCACGCCACCAAAAGCGGCGTCACGCATTTCGCGTGCGCCAACGAAGTGGAATGTATCCGCAACATCAAGGAACTGCTGAGTTATATGCCGCAGAACTGTGAAGACGATGCGCCGGTGTATCCTTACGAAAACGGCAACGAACTTCGCCCTGCGCTGAATAACATGATCCCGGAGAACCCGAACCAGCCTTACGACATGAAGGAAGTGATCGCGGAACTGACGGATGCGGGCAGCTTCCTGGAAGTACATAAAGATTTCGCGGACAATATCATTGTCGGTTTTGCGCGCGTTGCGGGCAGAAGCATCGGCATCGTGGCCAATCAGCCCGCCGTGCTGGCCGGCGTGCTCGACATTCACGCGTCCGTGAAAGGCGCGCGTTTCACGCGTTTCTGCGACGCGTTCAACATCCCGCTGCTGGTGCTGGTAGACGTGCCCGGCTTCCTTCCCGGCACCGACCAGGAATGGAACGGCATCATCACCAATGGCGCCAAACTGCTTTTCGCGCTCAGCGAAGCCACCGTGCCGAAGATCACCGTAACAACCCGTAAAGCTTACGGCGGCGCGTATTGCGTGATGAATTCCAAACACATCGGGGCAGACCTGAACTTTGCATTCCCGCAGGCGGAGATCGCCGTAATGGGGCCGAAAGGCGCGGTGGAGATCATCTACAAAAAAGAGATCGACGCGGCGGCAAATAAAGACGCCCGCATGAACGAGCTCGTGGCCGATTACACCGAACGTTTCGCCAACCCATACCTCGCCGCCGAAAAAGGGTATATCGACGAAGTGGTGACGCCCGAAGAAACGAGGGAAAAACTCATCAGGGGCTACAAAATGCTCGAAAACAAAGTGGTGAACATGCCAAAGAAAAAACACGGGAACATTCCGTTGTAAATACTAAAAGCCTCCGGAAAACGGAGGCTTTTATTTTTAACATCAATACGTCAGAATCGTTACGTTTATTAAGGCCAGCTTTGCAATACCATGAAAGAAAATAAGTTGCTCCAGGTGCTCTGTTTTATCATCGTTCTTTTTTTCACTTTATGTTTCGGGTGTCTTTCGCCTTACAAATATGCCTGGGACGAAACGATCAAGCAACCTGACGATCAGTCGATCGAAGTAATGAATTTTTTTTCCCCGCTGATATTCCTCTTCATCTTCTTCGGCCTGTTGCTTGCCAAGGGTAGCAAACGATGGGTATTTATTGTTTACGGGATCGTTATCGCCTCGGTAATTGCCAAGCTCATTTACATCAACGCTATTTCGTAATCACTTCCGTTCCATCCCGAACACGTCGTCAGTTCCATAGCGGTTGCTGCTGAAATAACCCGTGTTGCCGTCCGCGTTGAGCCACATGCCGAAATCGTCCTGCGGGGAATTGAGCGGGGCGCCGAGATTGCGCGCTTCACCAGCCGGCGCGTTCCCTGAAAGCTGTATGGCAAACAGGTCAAGACCTCCTTCCCCATCATATCCGTAAATGTCGCCACCCCGGAGGCGTGCTTTTTATCAGTGAACAAAATATTCATTATTTGCATACCTTTCGGATATGTTTTCACTGTAAAACGCGTCATTATGCGGAAAAGCATCCATCTTGTCAAGGGGGACATCACGAAACAAAACGCCGACGCGATCGTGAACGCCGCCAATTCGTCGCTGCTGGGCGGCGGCGGGGTAGACGGTGCGATCCATCGTGCGGGCGGGCCGCAAATACTGGCCGAGTGCGTCGAGATACGCAACCGGCAGGGCGGCTGCAAAACCGGCGAGGCCGTGATCACCGGCGGCGGCAACCTGAAAGCTAAATACGTGATCCATACCGTGGGGCCTGTTTGGAATGGCGGAGACAAAGGCGAACCGCAGCTGCTGGGCAATGCATACCGGAATTCCCTGAAACTGGCCGTGGAAAACGATATCCATACCATCGCCTTTCCCAATATCAGCACCGGCATTTACCATTTCCCGAAAGACCTGGCGGCGCGCATCGCCGTAGACACGGTAAAGGCGTTCCTGAATGGGCATGAAGGCCCGCTGTCCGTTACTTTCGTTTGTTTCGACGATGAAAATTACGCCCTGTACGAATCCCTTTTAAAGGACAAGTAATTTCTTTCTATTTTAGCCGAATGATCCGGGGCTTTTTTAATTTCCTGCTATTCAGCTCGATTTATATCGCATTATGCGCATTGGCCATGGCCTGGCAAACGGAAGAGATCTTACAGCTGAAGCTGGACAGGTTCAACTTTGCCGGGTTCGTGTTTTTCTCCACCATTTGCAGTTACAATTTTCACTGGTACCTCACGCCCGGGTCTATCCGGCATTCCGAGCGCATCCTCTGGGGGCAGCGCCGGCGGTCTTTGCAGCTGCTGGGCTGCGGCATCGGGCTGGTAGGCTCTTTGTGGTTCTTTTTCCAATTGTACCATCACTGGCTGCCGATCGGCGGGGCTGTAGTGCTGACCTTCCTTTATTCCGCTCCCAAAGTGCCGCACCGGGCTTTCAGCTGGCTGTCGAAGATCGCCGTGGGGAAAACCATTTTCCTCGCTTTTGTGTGGATGTACGTTACCACGCTGCTGCCGGCTTTTATGGCGGACATTATGCTGGCCGACGTGTGGGACCTGGTATTCCTGGCTGCGTACCGCTTTTTCCTGATCTACGCCATCTGCATCCTGTTCGATTACCGCGACCGTGAAGAAGACCGCCAGCAGGGCATCCGCAGCCTGATCACCTTCCTGCCTGAAAAGCAGCTGGACCGGTTGTATTATATTTCGCTGGTCATTGCCGCGGGCCTTGCCCTGGCGCTGGCGCCGGCGGTGCCGTTGTACGTGGTGTTCAGCCTGCTGGCGCCGGTGGCGGTAACGGCCCTGGTGAAAGAATATTCACAGCGCCATACGTCCGATTACGTATATTATTTTTTCCTGGACGGGCTCATGATGCTGTCTGCCCTGCTGCACCTCGGCTGGCTTGCCGCGGGGGGAATTTGAGGAGCGAATGCGCGGAATCCGTATTTTTGCCGGATACAAGTACATAACCTGAACAAAAGATGTCTAAGAAACAGAAATCAATACTGACGAAGGAATCGCTGACCTTTCTGAAAAATTACCTCAACAACCCCGCTCCCACGGGGTTTGAGAAAGAAGGGCAGAAATTATGGCTGGAATATCTTAAACCTTATATCGACGATACGATCGTGGACCCTTACGGTTCGGCCGTTGGCGTCATCAACCCCGAAGCCGCCTTTAAAGTGGTGATTGAGGCGCATGCGGACGAGATATCCTGGTTCGTGAATTACGTTTCACCCGAGGGGCTCATTTACGTGATCCGCAATGGGGGCTCCGACCAGTCGATCGCGCCTTCAAAAAGGGTGAACATCCACACCGAAAAAGGCATCGTAAAAGCCGTGTTCGGCTGGCCCGCCATCCACACACGCCTGCGCAGCAACGAAGGCAAAGAGCCGCAACCCAAGGTAGACAACATTTTCCTGGACTGCGGCGCCCGTTCCCGCAAGGAGGTGGAAGACCTCGGCATCCATGTTGGCTGCGTGGTGACCTTCGACGATCAATTCGAGGAACTGAACTATGATTATTATATCTGCCGCGCGATAGACAACCGCATCGGCGGCTTCATGATCGCCGAGGTAGCCCGCCTGCTTTCCGAAAACAAACAGCGCCTGCCTTTCGGCCTCTACATCGTGAATGCTGTGCAGGAAGAAGTAGGGCTGCGCGGCGCGGAAATGATCGCTAAACGCATCAAGCCCAATGTTGCCATCATCACCGACGTTACGCACGACACCACCACGCCGATGATCAATAAAAACATCGAAGGGGAGATCAAATGCGGCAGCGGCCCGAGCATCACCTATGGCCCGGCGGTGCACAATATTCTCCGCGACCTGATCATTTCCACCGCGAAAAAGGAAAAGATCCCTTACCAGCTGCATGCCGTAAGCCGCAGCACGGGAACAGACACGGACGCGTTCGCCTATTCCAACGACGGTACGCCGTCTGCCCTTATCAGCCTGCCGCTGCGGTATATGCATACCACCGTGGAAATGGTGAAAAAGGACGATATAGAGCAGACCATCCAGCTGATCTACCAGACTTTACTCAATATCACACCAAAAACCAACTTTCACTACCTGTAACTAACACTTTATCAATTAAATAATAATATTATTCGTTATTCATAATTGATAATTCGCAATAGTTTTATAGGTTTGCCGTCAAATCCGAAGCATATGATCCGTCATGACTGGACACTCGAAGAAATAAAGGATATCTATAATACGCCCCTGCTGGAGCTGATGTACCGTGCGGCCACGCTGCACCGTGAGCACCAGGACACGGCGGAAGTACAGGTTTGCACCCTGCTTTCGATCAAAACGGGGGGCTGTTCCGAAGACTGCGCTTACTGCCCCCAGGCAGCCCGTTATAATACCGGCATCAACGTACAGGCCCTGATGAAAAAGGACGAGGTAATGGAATATGCCCGTAAAGCCAAAGAAGCTGGTTCCACGCGTTTCTGCATGGGTGCGGCATGGAGGGAAGTGCGCGACAACCGCGATTTCGACCGTGTGATCGAAATGGTAAAGGGAGTGAACGAGATCGGCATGGAAGTATGCTGCACCCTGGGCATGCTCACCGAATCGCAGGCGCAAAAGCTGGCTGACGCCGGGCTTTATTCCTACAACCACAACCTGGACACTTCAGACGAATATTACAGCGAGATCATCACCACCCGTACTTACGACGACCGTCTGAAAACGATCGACAACGTGCGCAAGGCAGGCGTAACGGTTTGCTGCGGCGGTATTATCGGCCTGGGTGAAAGTCATGAGGACCGCATCAACATGCTCCTCACGCTTTCCACGATGCCCGAACATCCGGATTCCGTTCCCATCAACGCGCTGACCCGCGTAAAAGGCACGCCGCTGGAGCATTTGCCGAAGGTAGAGTTTTGGGATATGGTGCGGATGATCGCTACTGCGCGCATCCTGATGCCGAAAGCGATGGTACGTTTGAGCGCCGGCCGCGCTGAAATGAGCCTTTCCGAGCAGGCGATGTGTTTTATGGCGGGGGCTAACTCGATCTTTACCGGCGAGAAGCTGCTGACCACTAAAAACCCTTCCTTCGAGGAAGATCACATGATGTTCGAATTACTGGGGCTGAAGCCGCGTGAAGCATTTAAAGAGGAACATGTGCATGTGCACTAGATAGAGGATATTTTTTGTAAAAAAGCCGCGCTGTGAAGCGTGGCTTTTTGTTTTTCAGGAGGCCGATAATTCCTCAAGGTTTGCCGGCCATACCGAATTTCTCAATATCTTTTCAGCCTCTGCAAGCCGTTGGGGAAAAGTGTTTCCCACATGGCTCAGGGCGAGTTCCGTTAATCGCGCTTTTGTCTCTTACGGCATGTTTGGAGGTATCTCGATGATAATTTTCCGTCTCATATTCTTAATCATGAAGGTTGAGTAGAATTTGCTCCTTTTTTTAGTGAATTCTATTTTGGCGAACTCTTTAAAGTCTCTTCCAGGTCTTCAGGCCAAATGGAATTTCTTAAATATTCTTGTGCTGTTATAATTTGCTTTCTCGGCAGGCTTTTCCCGTACATATCTGCTACATCGTGTAATATCTCCCGTACTTCTTCGATGGATTTTCCGGCGGAAATTTCAATGACGATTTTCTCCGTTTTCATAATTCCATTTTAAAAGTTAAAATATTAAATGGATCATTGTTTTAACGCGAAGAGCGCTTCAAGTTTTTCATCCCAGACTGCGTTTTTTAATACTTCTTGTGCTCTTGCGTATGCTTCGGGGAAAAGCGGTGTTTTGCCCTTAAGGCTTTTCAGGAACCGGACGCTCCGTCTTCTTTCCAGTATTTGCTGCCGGGACTTGCGCCGCAATCTGAACCTCATACTAAAGTTTGCTCCTTTTTTTATAGTGGATTTTATTTTTGGAATATTATGGTCTCATCATATGCTTTTCCGGGGTCGTAATTCGAAAATCGCGCAAACGGCGATCTTCATCTTTATAGACACCAAATATCAAGCCGTACACCGACCGTCGGTATATCTCATAAAACTGCGGATGAAATTCGATCGCTTTGAATAATTCCCTGAGACCTCGGCTGACAAATTGAAAAATCAATATCCCTTCGTCTTCAATCAATCTTGTATCGTACTGATCTTTATACTTCATCCGCAATCTACCCCAACCCCCTTGACCACACCAACTTTCAGCCCTGAGAATATCTCACTTTCAGGGGCAAATATCTCCGCTTCCCGGAGGGATTATTTTTCGAGAAAAAAACGCACCCCCAGCGCGTACCCCTTCATCCCCAATCCACAGATCACCCCCACCGCTTTCGCCGCCGTCAGCGACGTATGCCGGAACTCTTCCCGCGCATAAATATTGCTGATATGTATTTCCACCACCGGCGTTTTGATACCCGCGATCGCATCGCGGATCGCTACCGACGTATGCGTATAAGCCCCCGCGTTCAGCAAAATGCCGTCGTGGTCGAAACCGGCCTGGTGCAGAAAATTCACTACCTCTCCCTCCACATTGCTCTGGTGATACACAAACTCCACTTCCGGGAACTGCGCTTTCAGCGTGTCTAAATATTGTTCGAATGTAAGGCTGCCGTAAACCTCCGGCTCGCGTTTGCCCAGCAGGTTCAGGTTGGGGCCGTTGATGATCGCTATTTTCATATTCGGATTTATCGTGTTGATGATTCCCCCCAGCGGAAAGTATCCTGTTCAAGCCCTGCCAGGTCTATCACCCGGTCGGTCACCGTGGCCGCCACTTCTTCTATCGTGCGGGGTTTGCTGTAAAAAGACGGCGTGGCCGGGCAAACGATCCCCCCGGCTTCCGTTACGGCCTGCATATTCCGGATATGCACCAGGTTATAAGGCGTGTCCCGCAGCACGCAGATCAGCCTGCGGCGCTCTTTCAGCACCACGTCCGCCGCCCGCGTGATCAGGTCGTTGGATATACCGCCGGCAATTCGCCCCAGTGTACCCATGGAACACGGGCAAATGATCATGATGTCGTACCGCCCGCTGCCGGACGCGAACGGCGCATGGAAATCGTGCTGCGAATACACAGGGAACGGCAGATGCTCAAACCCCTTGTCTTCCAGCTCCGTTTCCCAAACGGTCTTCGCATTTTCCGTCATCACGATCGCCACCTGATCCACCTGGTCTTTCAACGCAACCAGCTTGCCCAGCAGCTGGCGGGCGTAAATGGAACCGCTCGCCCCAGTAACCGCCACTACTATACGATGTTTCTTTTGCACGCTCATATCCGCAAAGCTACAAAAAACAAAGCCCTGTTGAGAAGCAAAATACTTTTCAACAGGGCCTTATTACTAAGGTAAATGTCTTTATCAGCTCATCTCCGGCAACTCTTCCATCCGTATGGCCATATGGCTCTCGTCGTACACACACGCGCCATTGCGGATCACCAGCACCTGCGGCGATTCATGCTGCACGCCGAACGTTTCCGCTACCAGGTTGCTCACCGAGCGGTACCTGATCAGGTCCAGGTAATAAAACCCGAAACCCTCCGGCGCCTCGCTCCGCTCCAGCCTCGATTTCACCATGCTGCTGGTGGAACAACGCGTACTGTGCTTGAATATCACTACCGGTTGTTCGAAAGAACGGGATTTGATTTCCGTTAATTGCTCTTCACTTTCCAATGCCGTCCACATCATAATCATAAATAATCCTAACAGTTTTTGTCTCCTACATGTTGTACCTTGGTGATCTTCATAGGGCAACCCAGCTTCTGGGAGGCGCAGGAAGAAAATGCGGCAGCGCATACTGCCATCAAACATACAATACCGAAAATACGGCGTCCTGATTTCATAGTCTGCTTTTTAGTAAATAAACGAAATTTCATAGGCTTGGATTGTAGAACTTTGTGATTCGTGTTTTGTAACGTTATTTTGCAAATATATACTTTATATTAAAAAAAACAATCCTATGTGCTGTTAACTACCCGTTATTACGGCCCGGAAATAACACATAAGGACCCGATAAGCATGGCAAAAGTACACTTTATTGCAATAGGCGGCTCGGTTATGCACCAACTCGCCATTGCCCTGCGGAATAAAGGCTACCAGGTAACCGGCAGCGACGACGAGATCTTCGAGCCTTCCCGCAGCAACCTCGCCCGGGCAGGCATCCTTCCCGCCACCCTCGGCTGGGACCCGGAGCGCATTTCAGCGGACCTCGACGCCGTTATCCTCGGCATGCACGCCCGGGCAGACAATCCCGAACTGCTCCGCGCCCGCGAACTCAACCTGAAGATATACTCCTTCCCGGAATACATTTACCAGGAAAGCCTTCACAAAACCCGCGCAGCCATCGGCGGAAGCCATGGAAAAACCACCATCACCTCCATGATCATGCACGTGCTGCAGCAATGCCGCCTCAAGTTCGACTACCTCGTGGGCGCCCGGCTGGAAGGTTTCGCGCAGTCCGTAAACGTCACCGATGCCCCGCTCATTGTGTGCGAGGCAGACGAATACCCCGCCTCCGCGCTCGAAAAAAGGCCGAAATTCCATTTCCTGCACCCTCATATCGCCGTTTTAAGCGGTATCGCCTGGGACCATATCAACGTATTCCCCACTTTCAGCAACTACCTCGAACAGTTCGCCATCTTCCTCCGCACCATGGAGCCGGGCGGTAAGCTGATCTACAATCATACCGACGAAACGCTGCGCCAACTCGTTGAAAAAGAAGGCACTCACCTCGAATGCATCCCCTATGGCGTGCCCGAACATACCATCCTCAACGGCCATACCCGTGTTCGTTTCGGCAACGCCTCCACCGACCTGATGGTGTTCGGCGAGCATAACCTGCTCAACATTCACGCCGCCCTGCTGGTTTGCCGCGCCCTCGGCGTAGGCGATATCGACTTCCTGGCGGCCATCGCCACCTTTAAAGGCGCCGCCAAAAGAATGGAATTGGTGGTGAAAGACGAACAAACGGCCATTTACCGCGACTTCGCCCACGCCCCCTCCAAAGTGAAGGCCACCATCCAGGCGCTGCGCAACCAGTACCCCGAACGGAAGCTCGTTGCCGTACTTGAACTGCACACGTACAGCAGCCTCAACGCCGGTTTTATGACCGAATACAAAGGCGCCCTCGACCCGGCGGACGTTGCGGCTGTATTTTACAGCGGCCACGCCCTCGAGATCAAACGGATGCCTTACCTTGAGCCCGACGTGGTACGCAACGGCTTTGCCCGGAAAGACCTCAAAATACTGACGGACCGCCAGGCGCTCGAACGTTTTCTCGACCAGCAGGATTTTACCAACACCAACCTGCTGCTGATGAGCTCCGGCGACTATGAAGGCCTCAACCTTACAGAACTGAAAAAATATTTAACGGTACAGAAACCACAATAAAAGAATGTCTGCCTTACAACTTACCCGCCCCCTTGCTGTGATCGACCTGGAAACCACCGGGACCAACGTAGCCACAGACCGGATCATCGAGATCGCCGTCATCAAAGTAATGCCGGACCGGTCCGTGCAAAACAAAGTAAAACGGATCAATCCCGGCATGCCCATTCCCGCGGTAACCACCGCCATTCACGGCATTTCCGACGACGACGTGAAAGACGCGCCCTTTTTCAAACAGGTAGCCAACGAATACCGCCAGTTCCTCGAAAACTGCGATATCGCGGGGTATAACTCCAACCGGTTCGATATCCCGATGCTGGTGGAAGAATTCCTGCGCGCCGGTCTCACCTTCGATGTGAGCAACCGCCGTTTCGTAGACGTGCAGAAAATATTCCATCTCATGGAAAAACGCACGCTCAGCGCAGCTTACAAATTCTATTGCGATAAGGACCTCACGAACGCTCACAGCGCCGAGGCAGACGCGCTAGCCACCTTCGAAATCCTCGAAGCGCAGCTGGCACGCTACGAATCGCAGCTCAAAGCCGATGTGGACGCCCTCGCAGCGTTCACCAAAGAAGACGATTTCGTGGACTTTGCCCGCCGCATCGTGATGCAGAACGGCGTGGAAATGTTTAACTTCGGCAAATACAAAGGAAGACCCGTAAGAGACGTGCTTAAAGCCGAACCCCAATATTACGACTGGATGATGAAAGCCGATTTTCCGCTCAACACCAAACAAAAACTGACAGAGATCTACACCAGTATGGTGCTAAAAAAATCTTAATGTTTTAGTAAAACGTGCTAATTTGCGCGCGACTTTATCTATTTTTGCCATCCTTATAAAAACCGTGCTAATTGGAAAAATTAGTTATCATACCTACGTACAATGAGAAAGACAATATCCGCCAGATCATTGGCGCGGTGATCTCATTGCAGGAGGACTTTCACATCCTCATCGTAGACGACGGTTCCCCGGATGGCACCGGCGCGATCGTAAAATCACTGCAGGCCGATCATCCCGGGCAGCTTTTTCTCGAAGAAAGAAGCGGCAAACAGGGGCTCGGCACCGCATATATACACGGATTTAAATGGGCGCTGGCAAAAGGGTACAAATACATCTTCGAAATGGACGCCGACTTTTCGCACAACCCCAAAGACCTCGTGCGCCTCCATCACGCCTGCGCAAACGAAGGCGCCGATATGGCCGTGGGCTCGCGTTACGTGCGCGGCGGCAAAACCGAGAACTGGCCCTGGAACCGTGCCGTGCTCAGTTACGGCGCGTCCATTTACGTGCGCTGCATCACCTGGATACCGGTGAAAGACGCCACCGCCGGCTTCGTTTGTTACAAACGCGAAGTGCTGGAAAAGATCGATCTCGATAGCATCCAGTTCGTAGGCTACGCTTTCCAGATCGAAATGAAATTTACCGCCTGGAAACTGGGCTTTACCATCAGGGAAGTTCCCATCACTTTTATAGACCGTAAGGAAGGCTATTCCAAAATGAGCAAAGGCATTGTGAAGGAAGGCATTTTAGGCGTGTTGAAGATCCAGTGGCAGAGCTTGTTTGGATAATTCCGTTACAGTGAAAAAAGCATTTTTACAGCTTCATCTTTCCGTTTTCCTCGCCGGTTTCACCGGCATCCTGGGAAAACTGATCACCTTAAACGAAGGTTTGCTCGTATGGTACCGGCTGCTGATCACCGCCGTTACCATGTACGTGCTGTTCCGCTGGCAGGGCAAACTGAAAAAACTGCCCATGCAGGCCATCCTCCGCATCGGCGGCACCGGCTGCATCGTAATGCTGCACTGGATATTTTTTTACGGCAGCATCAAATATGCCAACGTGTCCATCGGCGTGGTCTGTTTTTCCCTCACCAGCCTCTTCACCGCCATTTTCGACCCGCTGATCAACCGCCGCCCGTTCGACAAAACGGAGATGCTCCTTAGCATGCTCCCCCTCGCCGGCATCCTGCTGATCTTTCATTTCGACACGCAATACCGCACAGGCATCATTCTCGGCATCATCTCCTCGATGTTCTGCGCCCTGTTCACCGTTTTTAATAAAAGACTGGTCGTAAAATACGACACCGCCAGCATTACCTTTTACGAGCTGGGCGTGGGTTTCCTCGGTCTTACCGTGCTCATGCCTTTCTACCTCAAAGCCTTTCCCGTGGCTTCGCTGATACCTTCCGGGATGGATATGCTTTACCTGCTCATACTCGCCTGGTTCTGCACCGTGCTGATGTACACGCTTTCCATGAACGCGCTTACCAAAATTTCCGCCTTCACCGTCAATCTTTGTTTTAACCTCGAACCCCTGTACAGCATCATTCTCGCTTTTGTCATCTTCCAGGAAAATAAACTGCTGCAGGACGGTTTTTACGCCGGCCTCGGCCTCATTTTGCTTTCCGTACTGCTCCAGATGCTGCGCGTGATGCGCCAGCACCGCCGCAGCCTCCCTTCCGTATAACCGCCTGTCATCTAAACGCATCCTGTGCGGGGAAAAATGTTAATTTAGGGCCTGTCTCATCCAAGTCTAAACCATTATTGCTATGACACGATCCCTCTGGTGGAGCTTATCCCTGGCCTGTTTGATCCCGGCATCGGTATCCGCCCAATCCAAAAAACCGCTGGACCATACGGTGTACGATGGCTGGCAAAACATCGGCGTAAAAACGATCTCCAACAACGGCCAGTGGGCCGCCTATACCGTTACACCGCAGGAAGGCGACGCCACACTGGTGGTGCGCAATCTCCGCGACGGCCGACAGGTCAGCATCCCGCGCGGCTCCGCGCCGGTGATCACCGAAGATTCGCGTTACGTGGTCTTCTACATCAAACCGTTTTTCCAGGACACGCGGCAGGCGCGCATCAAAAAGAAGATCCCCACCGATATGCCCAAAGATTCATTGGGTATTCTCGAGCTGGGGCAAACCGCCGTCACCAAAATACCCAACGTCAGGTCCTTTAAAACGCCCGAAAAAGGCAGCGGCCTGCTGGCTTATTTAATGGAAAGACCAAAAGACACCGCCGCGAAAATAAATCTCACCAAACCCGCGCCGCTCAAAGATCTCGATGCGGACGACGATACGCCCGGCAGATCTTCCGCCGCGGACGCGGGCGATCTCGTGATCGTGTACCTCGGCAAACAGCACCCCGCAGACACGGTGAAATACGTGACTTCCTACACCCTCAGCAAACCCGGCAACAGCCTGGCACTGGTTACCAATCCGCCTAAAAAAGATTCGCTCGCCAAACCCGCCGTGCTGCTCTGGGATGCGGCCGCGCGCAGATCTTCCATTCTCAGCAACGGCCACGGCGCCTTCGCGCAATTCGCGTTCGACGAGGCCGGCAAACAGCTCGCCTACGTCGGCAGCCGCGACAGCGCCAAAGCGCTGCAGAAATTCTATTCGCTGTATTATTTCAAACCCGGCCAGGATACCGCGCGCATCGTAGTGACCAAATCGACAAAAGGCATCCCGGCCAACTGGGACGTTTCAGAAGACGGCAGGCTTGTTTTCTCCCGCAACGGCGAACGCCTGTTTTTCGGCACCGCGCCCATCCCCAAGCCGAAAGACACTACCATCGTGGATTTTGAAGTGGCGAAGGTGGACATCTGGCATTACCAGGACGATTACCTGCAAACCATGCAGCTCAAAAATCTCGACCGCGAACTGAAAAGGAATTACGCCGCCGTGTATTTCCCCGCGCAGCAGCGTGTAGTGCAGCTGGCGGACCTCAGCATGGAAACGTTCTTCCCCGGCGACGAAGGCAACGCCAATTACGGCGTCGGCTATACGGACGCGAACAGCCGCGTGGCCATGCAATGGACCGGCGGCACGCTCAAAACCGGTTACGCCGTGAACATTTCCACCGGTGAGCGCAAAGTGATCAAAACGGACGTGGACGGCAACTTCGTCATCTCTTCCGAAGGTCGTTTTATCCTCTGGTTCGACCAGCCGGAAGGCCAGTGGCATACTTATGAAACCGCCACCGGCACCAGCCGCGTGATCAGCGCCAATATTCCCGCGCGCATCACCGACGAGGAAATGGACATGCCCGATTACCCGCGCGCATACGGCACCAACGGCTGGCAGGAGCACGACAAATACGTGTACATCAACGACCGGTACGATATCTGGCAGGTAGACCCGCTGGGGAAAGAAACCCCGGTAAACCTCACCAAAGGCGAAGGGCGCAGGCTTCGCACGAGCTTCCGCATCCTGAAACTGGACCAGGACGAACGTTTTATACTGCCCAAACAACATTTGTTGCTGGCCGCGCAAAACGATTCCAGCAAATACGGCGGCCTGTGGAGCCTGAAGCTCCAGGACAAAAAAGGCCCGCAGCAGCTCGTGATGGCGCCGTATGCGTATTCCGCCGTGGACAAGGCGAAGAACGCGGAGATGTATCTGTTCCAGCGCAGCAGTTTCGTGGAATCGCCGGACGTGTTCGCCGGTGCGGATATCGCCAAAGCCGAACGCATCAGCGCATTGAACCCGCAGCAGCGCCAATACAACTGGGGCACGGCGGAGCTTTTCAGCTGGCAGACCTACAACGGGAAAACCACCGAAGGCATCCTGTACAAACCTGAGGACTTCGACCCCAACAAAAAATATCCCGTGCTGATCTATTTCTACGAGAAACTGACAGACGGTCTTTACAGCTACCAGGCGCCCGCTCCCACGCCTTCGCGGCTGAACATCACGTTTTTCGTGAGCCGCGGTTACGTGGTGCTTGCGCCGGACATCCGGTATGAAACGGGGCATCCCGGCAAAAGCGCCTACAACTACATCGTAAGCGGCGCGGAAGCGCTGGCTAAAAATCCCTGGATAGACAAAACCAACATGGGCATCCAGGGCCAGAGCTGGGGCGGTTACCAGGTATGTTACCTCATCACCGCCACCCCGCTTTTCAAAGCCGCATGGGCCGGCGCGCCCGTGGCGAACATGACGAGCGCTTACGGCGGCATCCGCTGGGAAAGCGGCATGAACCGGCAGTTCCAGTACGAACATTCGCAAAGCCGCATCGGCGCCACGTTGTGGGACAAACCGGAGCTGTACATCGAAAACTCGCCGCTGTTCCATATTCCCAAAGTGACCACGCCGCTGGCCATCATGCACAACGATGCGGACGGTGCAGTGCCCTGGTACCAGGGCATCGAAATGTTCACCGCCATGCGCAGGCTGGGCAAACCGGTCTGGCTGCTCAATTATAATGGAGAGGCGCACAACCTGGTGCAGCGGCAAAACCGGAAAGACATCCAGGTGCGGGAGCAGCAGTTTTTCGATCATTTCCTGAAAGGCGCCCCCGCCCCGAAATGGCTGAGCAAAGGCGTGCCGGCCACGGAAAAGGGCAAAGATTGGGGATTTGATTATTGATATTCAACTGGTTATAAACACAAAGTCCCGGCAAACGCCGGGACTTTGTTATTCTGTCGTTAACTGGAAGATTTTCAATAACTTCCATGCATCGCAGAAATTTTTCTAATTAAAATGATATTGCATATAGTTATTTAACTATATTTACAGCAGAATTCAGTGCGGAAGGTTTACGAAAAAACCGCAATCAGTCCTATGAACACCTATATCCTTAGTCCGAAAGCCACTTTGCATCCTTTTGTGCAAAAGTACATCGTACTGCAGAACATCACTTCAGCTGCAGACATTGCTAAAAAGAAACTTTTTACGGCAGGCAGGCAATACCTGGTATTCATTCAGCAGGGCGGTCTGGCATTTAAACCGATGGACCATGCGTCTTTCGAATTGCCGGAAGCATCCGTGACCGGGCCTTTTACCTGCGTGGTGAACGCACGCGTGAACGGGCCGCTCAACGCAGTGATCGTGCAGCTCAACGCCTACGCCAGCCACCGGCTGATGGGCATCAGCATGGAATCGGTGACCAATTATTTCCGCGATCTCACCAAGGTGGACGTTCGCTGGAAAGACACGGCCGCGCAGCTGCACCAGGCGACAGACATCCATTCAATTCATCATATCCTGGATTCGGCCCTCGAAAGCCTTTTACCGTATCAGCAACCGGCACTTCGCCAGGTGGATGAAATGGTGGATTACCTAACTGAACAAAAAGGGCAGGTTGCCATGCTGGAGCTCGCGCTCCGCTTCAAAACCAGCCGCCATACACTGGAACGCCAGTTCATGGAAGTAACGGGCCTTACGCCGCAGCTGTACACCCGCATCCTGCGCAGGCAGCGTTACGCATAAGTCGTTAACAAGCGTACGGAATATTGAAAACGCCGGTGCCGTGCATCCGGCGTTTTTGTTATTTTTAGGGCATTAACCAACAAACCATGCAAAGACCAGTTGAAGCCCGGAAAGACGGATTTTTGATTTCTACGGACAAGTCATTATTACAGATCGATGTGATACACAGTTACCTCTCTGGCGAATCGTATTGGGCGGAGCATATCCCGCGCGACCTCGTGGAAAAAAGCGTTGAAAATTCGCTGTGTTTCGGCATTTATGAAGAAAACGGGCAACAGGTCGGTTTTGCGCGGGTAATTACCGACTTCGCGACGTTCGCTTACCTGGCGGACGTATTTGTATTGCAAAACAGGCGCGGCCTCGGGCTGAGCAAATGGATGATGGAAGTGATCCTCTCCCACCCCGGCCTGCAGCAGATCCGCAGAATGATGCTGATGACGCTGGACGCACAGGGGCTTTATTCGCAGTTCGGGTTCACGGTATGGGAATACCCGGAAAGATGCATGAGCAGAAGGATTGGTAAAACATACGCCGGGATAAACGAGGCGCATTCATAAAAAATATTTGCATGAAGAAGATCATCCAGTGGGCGGTCGTCGTACTTTTTATAATCGGCATATTCATGCTGGGCAGGTGTTCCGGCTCGAAGAACGTGAACCAGCAGGTGCTGTCGAACAGCCTGATCGTAAAAGAGATCGCGGAGCTGGCGAGCCTTGAAGTGCAGGGCAATGCTTCCATCAAACGCAGCAATGTGGAGAACAGCGGCGAATGGACGGATAACCTGAAACGCGTGTTCGCCGAAAATACCATCTGGGTAACGGTTCCGTATACCGCAAAGTATGGCGTGGATGTGAACGATCAGAATTTTTCCGTTTCGCAAAAGGACAAGCTCATTACCGTAAACCTCCCGGCCCCGTCGTTATTGAGTTACGAGCTGCAGCTGAATAAGATGGAAACCGCCAATAAAAAAGGATGGCTTATGTTTTCCGACGACGAAACCTATACTGACGTGCAGAAAAAACTCTACGAAACTTCCCGCGAACAATTGACGAACAATCCCCAGTATCTTGAGCAATGCAAGGAAAAGATCAGGAACATCATAGCCACCTATTACGCGCCGCTGAAGTACGATGTGGAAGTAAAATTCGGCAACGAATCGCCAAAAAGATTAAAGCTAAACTAAACACCCGCAAGGGTTTCAGAAGATACCAGGACCGGCTTCCCGCCGGTCTTTTTTTATGCCGCGCCGGTGCTGATGTATTTCACCAGGCAGCGTTTCGCAACGGGCAGCAGCGTTTCTTCCACCGGGAAGGTAAGGTCTGTTTCCACCGTGTATACCGCGGGGTTAGGCAGGTCTTTCCGGTGACGGATAAGGTCGCGTTTGATGCCGGAATACGTTTGCGTAAGACTGCGGGTGTAGGTGTTGATAAAATCGGTATGGATGCCGCGGTATTTTTCGTCGTGCCGTTCGAAGATGGTGAGGCGGTAACGATAAACGCGCGTATCGCTGAAACGCCCGTCGCACAGCAGCATGTAGCCTTCCTGGATATCGAGCGGGATGAGGCCGACGGGGGTGATATTGAGTTTGTCTTCCACGAACTCGTAGATCTCCGTTCCTTCTTTGATCGTTCCGTTCATCTTCTGTAAAGCGTATTGGAGAATGTTTTCGAGTTCTTCCATCAGTTCGTCGTCTGCGATCATTTGTTCGTAAAGCAGCTGCAGCCTTTCCATATTAACGGCGGTGAGGCGTTTGGGAAAATGCTGCTGAAGGAACTGTTTATTGTCCCGGAAAGCGACGAGGTTGTTGTAGTGGAAAATGACATCGCCGAGCTGCGGGTACAATTTATTTTCGTTGAAATAACGGTTGATTTCCTGGAGGTACGCGAGCAGGGTATATTTTTTCAGTTCAAAATCTATGAACCCTTCCGCGAACCATGTGTCGCTCAATGCTTTCATAGTTGGCGGGCCATTTAATCCGGCCTTCATTGAATTTACGAAATTTTCTAATACATAACACGGTCATCCACGTTTTTCACATTTTTTTACCCCGTATATAATCCCTGAAAAAGGCCTATGATATTGTATTTAACCGTTATTTAACATATATGGCAAATACGTGAAATCCTTGAAAAATGCGGGGAGTTATTTTTTTATTCAGTTAATTCCTTAACTTCAATATTATTTTTCATTTTTTAATTTCTTTATCATGAACATCTACGTAGCCAACCTGCATTACAGGTTGAACGATGAGGACCTTCACCAAATCTTCAGCGAATTCGGGCAAGTTACCTCCGCAAAAATCATTAAAGATCACGAAACCGGTCGTTCACGTGGTTTTGGATTCGTTGAAATGCCTAACCAGGACGAAGCTGGTAAAGCAATGGAGAGTCTGAACGGTAGTGAAGTGGAAGGCAAACAGCTGATGGTCAACGAAGCACGTCCGAAAGCACCGAACCCCGGTGGCGGCAACAGAGGTGGCAGGCCCGGTGGCGGTGGTTATGGTGGCGGTGGCCGCGATCGTCGTTACTAATAAGACTTACATCGATGACACTATAAAAGGCTTCTCCGGAAGCCTTTTTTTATGCCCTGCGGGCTGATTAAAGCCCCGAAACACCCCTTCCCTGCCCGCTTCCCTCCCAGGCGGCAAAGCGGCTTAAACGCGGCATTTCGATTAAATTCATAGCCCGGGCGCCATCTTTCCCGCTACCAGCCGGATCGGACCGGAACATTTTTATCCGCCGGCCCGGTAGCGAATACGTTCCCGGCACGCCGGGAGTGCCGCCGGACGGTGGTTTTGTTAAAAGCGGAACGCCTTTGCCCGCGCTTCAGCTACGGTCTGAACGCTTTTACCCCATGGAAGGACTGTCCCCTCCAGTCATATCATTTTGCCTTTTGCTCTCCTTCTTCTCTCTACCTTCACTCACATATCGATCCTATAAGGATCGTTGTACCCCGCATACCGGATAATATACCATTACTTTCCCTGCGCCCGCATTTCCCCGGATAACCGCCAGCAAAAAAGCCGCCCCGGTGCGGGACGGCCTTGCTATCATTTTTCCGGAAAGACTTAATATTCCTTCGCGGGATCGAAATTTTCCAGTTCCGTAGCCACCGCGCTCAGGAAAGTAGAGCCCAGCGAGCCGTCTACGATACGGTGGTCGTAAGACATGGACAGGATCATCATATGCCGGATGGCAATGGAATCCCCCTGTTCCGTTTCTACCACCACCGGGCGCTTTTTGATGGCGCCCACCGCCAGGATGGCCACCTGCGGCTGGTTGATGATCGGCGTACCGGTAAGGCTGCCGAAAGTGCCCACGTTGGTGAGCGTGAAAGTGCCGTTCTGCGTGTCTTCCGGCCGCAGGCGGTTCTGACGCGCGGCGTTGGCCAGGCTGTTCACCTGTTTGGTAAGGCCTACCAGGTTGAGCGTGTCCGCATTGCGGATCACCGGAACGATCAGGTTGCCGGAAGGCAAAGCGGTGGCCATGCCTATGTTGATGTCTTTTTTCAGGATGATCTTGTCCCCGTCCAGCGAGCAGTTCACCAGCGGGAAACGTTTGATGCATTTCACCACGGCTTCCACGAACAACGGCGTGAAAGTGAGCTTTTCGCCCTCGCGTTTCTCAAAATCCTTCTTCACACTGTCGCGCCAGCGCACCATGTTGGTCACGTCCGCCTCGGCGAAGCTGGTCACGTGCGGACTGATGGCCTTGCTGCGCACCATATGGTCGGCGATCAGCTTGCGCATGCGGTCCATTTCGATGATCTCCACGTTGCCGCCATAGCTGTTGGAAGCGGGCACGGTCGTCATTTCCCGTACGGGCGTTGCGGCCCGGGGCGCTTCGTGCACCACTTCAGGCTCCTGTACCTGCTGGCCGCGGCGGGCGATATAATCAAGGATATCTCTTTTGCTTACACGGCCGTCGTTGCCGCTGCCGGGTATTTTCTCCAGTTCGGCGAAGCTGATGCCTTCCTGCTGCGCGATGGTCAACACCAGCGGAGAATAAAAACGCGGCTCGCCAGAAGGCTGGCTGGGCGCGGGTTCCGGCCTTGCGGGCGAAGGCACGGACTGGAACTGCGATTCCATTTGCGCCGGTTTTGCCGGGGCTACGGGCGCCGCTGCCGGAGATGCGGCCACGGGAGCGCCCGCTTCGGTTTGCACTCTTGCAATAACGGTACCCACGGGCACCACGTCATTTTCATTAAAAAGGATCTCGGTGATCTCTCCTTCCGCAATGGAAGGGACCTCACTGTCCACTTTGTCTGTAGCGATCTCCAGCACCGTTTCGTCCACCTTCACCTTATCGCCCGGCTTTTTATGCCAGCGCAGGATGGTGGCTTCCATAATGCTTTCTCCCATTTTGGGCATCACCAGTTCGACTATTGCCATATAAGTGCTTTTTATTAATAGATGACAAAAATAAGGGAAATTAAAGTTTTAGCCATTTCCGCAATTCGTTCATGGCCGCCACCACTGTCATGTCTGTGTTCCGCGAGCGGTCGTAGCGGAAGCGGTGCAGCGTTGTCCGGATATCGTTTTTCCCGCCAACGGCGATCCATACGGTGCCTACGGGCTTTTCTCCGCTGCCTCCGTCCGGCCCCATGATGCCGGAAACAGCCATCACGCAGTCTACGTTCAGCGTTTTTAAAGCGCCTTCCGCCATTTCGCGCACGGTTTGTTCGCTCACCGCGCCGTATTGCTCCAGCGTGGCGGCTTTCACGCCGAGCAGGTTCATTTTTGTTTCATTTGCGTAACTCACGACGCTGCCTTTGAAGTAGCGGGAACTGCCCGGCACGGCGGTGATCTGGCCGGCGATATTGCCGCCGGTGCAGCTTTCGGCGGTGCCGGCGGTCAGTCCTTTTTCGAGCAATATTTTCCCGAGTATCACGCCCATGGGCTCGTCGGCTTCGGCTACGGCAACGTCTGCCAGCAAGGATCTCAGTGTATCGAACGCTGTTTTCATTTCCGTGGCGGCGGAAGTTTTTCCGGGGGAAACCGAAGTGAGGCGCAGCTTCAGCAGGCCGTAACTGGGCAGGTACGCCAGTTTGATGTGCGGGGGCAAAGCGGCTTCGAAACCGGTGAGGCGTTCGGCCACGAAAGATTCGCCCATGCCGTAGGTAATGAGCGTATGATGCAGCAGCGTGGGCGTGGTGAAACGTTCCTGCAGCCGCGGGATCACTTCCGATTCCATCAGGCCTTTCATTTCATGCGGCACGCCGGGCATCGATACATAGATCTTCCCTTCCTTTTCGAACCACATGCCGGGCGCGGTGCCGCGCATGTTCTGCAATACCGTGCAGCTGTCCGGCACGAGCGCCTGCGCTACGTTCCGTTCGAGCACGGGCAGTTTGCGCGCTTCGAAAAAAGACATGAGGCGGGCGAGCGTGGGCTCGTCCTGCACCAGTTTGCCGCCGAAATAACCGAGCAGCACCGGTTTGGTAATGTCGTCTGCCGTAGGGCCGAGGCCGCCGGTGATCAGCACGATGTGCGACAGTTTCCCTTCTTCGTCCAGCGCGCGAACGATGGCCTCGCGGTCGTCTCCCACCGCTACGCGGCGCTGCACCCAGATGCCCGCATCGTTGAGCTGGCGGCCCATCCAGGCGGAATTGGTATCTACTGTCTGGCCTATCAGCAGCTCGTCGCCGATCGTGATAATGCTCGCTAAAATTTTTTCCATGATAAGATCTTGTGGGGCGGCGATGCCGATCTACTTCGCCGTTTTAAAATGCGGCTCCAGTTTTTCACGCAGGGCCTGCGGCATATTCATACGTGTTTTTGTTCTGGCGTCTATAAAAGCTAAGGTTACCGAGCCTACGTTCAGCAGTTCGCCTTTCTGGTTGTATAATTCGGAGTGGAACTGGATCTTATGGTTGGCGGGCAGTTCTTTTAGTATAGTCTTCACCGTTATTACGTCGTCGTAATACGCGGGGCGGAGGTATTTCACGTTCAGCTCCGCTACCGGCATGATCACGCCCTGTTCTTCCAGTTCGCGGTAAGTGAAGCCCAGCTGGCGGATGGCGTCGGTTCTTCCCACTTCGTAATACAGCGCGTAGTTCCCGTAGTAGAGATAGCCCATCTGGTCCGTTTCGCCGTACCGCACGCGTATATCGATCGTCGTTGTGTACATGGTCAGTCTTTAAAATGGATTGTAAATGTAGGGGATTTGGCAGGGATAAAAAAAGAGTTCCGTGCGCGGATGGCACGGAACTCCCTGGAAATGTATGTAAAAAGGTTATTTGCCGATGGCTGCGTCCAGCGAATATCTGCCGGGTCCGGTGCAGAGGATGGACACCCACATGCCGAGGAACATCACGGCGGCTTCTTTCTGCATCACGGGGTCGTTGCCATGGATCATAAAAACTATCACGCAAAAAAGAATGATCAGCGGAACGGTGGCCAGCCTTGTGAGCAGCCCCATCAGCACCAGCGCGCCACAGAAAAATTCGGCGAAGATGACGAGGATGAGCGACGGCGTTCTGCCGATACCCAAAGGATCTGAAAAGGTTTGGGCTTTCGACGCAAAATTCACGAGCTTGGGCCAGCCATGCATCATGATAAGCGCGCCGAACACCACGCGTTGCAGCAACAGGGCGAAATTCAGTGCTCCGCTGTTGACCTTGGAAGAGAGAAGTTTCATAGATGATATTTGGTTTGATTCTTGTTAAGTACTCCCGCATCGGGATCACTACTCAAATTTAGATATTCTTAATGCATATCAACATAAAATTCAAAATTAGCGAGGCATTTCCCGAAAACCAAAGGCCACATCCTGATAGTTATCCACATCCACAGTTTATCCACATAAGGTAGATAACCTGCGCAGGGCAAAACAGGCGGAAACGGTTATATTTGCCCGGTTTGCACCCCTTTTTTGATGCCAATTTTCAGACCCGGCGCCGGGATATTTCGAAAGCCGCAATGCGCGGCCACTGAAATATTTCCGGGGCTGAACCGTTTTTAAAAAATATTGTACGAAATAACATAAAAAGCATGAAGCTATTCACCAGAAAAAACTGCGCTTTTCCACGATTGCATGCGCTCCTGATCCTGGCGGGAATTACAGGGGCCACTGCCGCGTCCGCGCAGCAGACCCGCGTGTATACCGAGCCGGACAAAACTTTCAAAGAAGCGCAGCAACTCTACAAGGAAGGCAAATACGCCGTTTCCCAGCAACTTTTTAAACAAACCATCGACGGGATCGGGTATTTCAAAGAAACCAACCGCTCGCTGGTGAATACCGACGCACATTATTACTACGCCATGTGCGCCCTCAAGCTCGGCAACGACGATGCCGAGAAAAAAGCGCTGGAGTTCCTGAAATATTTCAACAACAGCGCCCGCGAACAAATGGTCAGCTTCCAGCTCGCAAGGTATTATTTCAACGCCAACAAACTCCAGGAAGCCATTCCCTATTACGAAAAAGCAAGTATCGACAATCTCTCCAACGAAGAGATCGCCGATATGAAATTCGAACTGGCCTACTGTTATTTCAACGTGAAGGATTTTGCGAAAGCCCAACCGCTGTTCGCTTCCATCAAGGATATCCAGAATAAATACTACATCCCGGCCAACTATTATTACGGCTTTATTTCCTATTACAACAAACAGTACGCGGCCGCGCTCAGCAGCTTCGACCGCGTGAAGAACGAACCGAAATACGCCACCGTAGTACCGTACTACATCGCCGAGATCCTGTACTTCCAGGGCAAACGCGACCAGGTGATCGCTTACGCCGAACCGCTTATCCGCAAAGGCAACATCTATTACGACGCGGAACTCAAACAGCTCGTGGGCCAGGCTTATTTTGAAAAGAAAGATTACCAGAAAGCGCTCCCTTACCTCGAAGAATTTAACGACAACGCGGATGAAGTGCGCAGGGAAGACGTTTACCAGCTGTCTTACGCCTACTACCAGACCGCCAATCTCGACAAAGCCATCGCGGGATTCAAACAATTGAGCAGCGAGAAGGATTCCCTGGGGCAGAACTCCATGTACCTGCTGGGCGACTGTTACCTGCGCACCGGCCAGAAAGCCAACGCACGCAACGCTTTCGCCTTCAGCGCCCGCAACAGCTCCAACGCCAGACAGCAGGAAATTTCCCGTTTTAATTACGGCAAACTTTCTTTCGAGCTCGGTTACCAGGACGCGGCCATCGCCGAGCTGACCAATTTCATGAACAATTATCCCCGCTCCGAGTACGCCCGCGAAGCCCGCGAGATACTCGTGCAATTGTTCGCCAACACCAACAATTACAAAGAAGCCATCGCCATACTGGAACAATTGCCGGAAAAAAGCCCGGCCGTGCTGAAAGCCTACCAGAAAGTGGCCTACGGCCGCGCCACGCAGCTGATCAACGACCAGCAGCTGGCCGAGGCAGACCGTTTGCTGGATATTTCGCTGGCCAATCCTTACGACAAAAACATCGTGCAGCTGGCGCAGTTCTGGAAAGCCGAAGTAGCACTGCGGCAGAACAATACAGACAAAGCGATCTCCGCGCTCCAGTCTTATTTCAGCACCGGCTCCGCCCCTGTTTCCGGCGAGGCCAACGTACAAACGGCCAGCTACAACATGGGTTACAGCCTGCTCAAAAAAGAACAGTACGCCAACGCGCTGCCTTATTTTGAAGCGGCCCAGCGCGCGAGCGGCCCCAATGCCGGGCGCATCAATACAGACGCATTGCTGCGCGCGGCCGATTGTCATTATATGCTGCGCAGCTTCCCCGAAGCCACCGCGCTGTACGACCGCATCATCGCCAACAACGATCCCGGGGCAGATTACGCCACTTACCAGAAAAGCATCATCCTCGGCATCCAGGGCAAACACAGCGAAAAGCTGAACCTGCTCAAACAGCTCGCCGCCAAGTATCCCAACTCCGGTTTCAACAACGACGCCGAAATGGAGATTGCAGACACTTACCTGAGCGACGAACGTTTCAGCGACGCCATTCCCCATCTTAAGAACATCCTTCAGAAAGCACCCGAAGGGCCCAATGCGCCGAAAGCATTGCTGAAGCTGGGGCTTGCGTATTTCAACACCGACCAGGGCAACACCGCGGTGGGTTATTTCAGGCAGGTGGTGGAAAAATTCCCCGCTTCCAACGAAGCCAATACCGCTTTGCAGAATATCCGCACTATTTATGTAGACCAGGGCAAAACAGACGATTATCTCGCCCTGCTGAAATCCACCGGCCGCTCTGTATCCGCCACCGCGGAAGATTCGCTGAGCTACGCCGCCGCGGAAACGCGCTTCAGCAGCGGGGATTATGCGGGCGCCATCACGGCGTTCGATACCTACCTGCAGAAATTCCCGGCCGGGCAGTTCGCCCTGCAGGCCAATTTCTATAAAGCCGAATGTCTTTACAACAAAAAAGACTACGCCGCCGCCCTGCCCGCTTATGAGTTCGTGCTCACCAAAGGCGCCAGTCCTTTCGCTGAAAGGGCCGCACTGCAGGCCGCTTACCTGAACTATTACCAGGTGAAGGATTATGAAAAAGCGCTGGGCTACTACCAGCAGCTGGAAAGCATGGCCACCACCAAAGACAATACCATGGCGGCTAAAAGAGGTTTATTGCGCAGTCATTACCAGCTGAAACACTGGGAAGAAGTAAGCCAGTTCGCCGAACAGCTGCTGTCTGCCACCAATATCAGCACAGACGATCAGATCATCGGGCACTTCTACCTCGGCAAGGCTCAGCAGGAAAAGCAGCAGTACAACGAAGCCATCGAAGAGTTTAAGATCGTGACGGGCCTTACCAAATCGGAAGTAGGCGCGGAAGCGCGGTACAACATCGCCAAGTGTTATCTTGATAAAAACGACCTGGCTGCCGCCGAAAAAGCCGGCTTCGACGTGATCAAGAATACTTCTTCCTACGAAACCTGGACAGCCAAAGCATACATCCTGCTGGGCGATGTATATCACCGCCAGAAAGATTATTTCAACGCCAAAGCCACCTTCCAGAGCATCGCGGAAAACTGCCCGATACCGGAGCTGAAAGCCGAAGCCAAAGAGAAGCTCGAAAAAGTGGAAGCGGAAGAAAAAGCAGGTTCTAAAATTAAATGATGACAAACATGAAGATCAGATATATCCTTGGTTTACTCGCACTGCCACTTGGCGCTTTCGCACAGAAAGATTCCCTGAAGCAGGAAACGATAGACATCATCAGCAAGTACCAGCCCAAGCTGCGCGACGCGGCCAAGCTGAACCTTACGGCCTCGCTGCCTTCGCTGGACACGGCGCGCCCGCGGCTCGGCTACCAGGTGCCCGCGCTGAACCTTTATTTCATGTACCAGCCCGTGCCCATCAAACCGCTGGCGCTCGGGAGAGACACTTCGGCCCTCAACCTGCAGAACAATTTCGTGAAGATCGGTTACGGCAATTACTCCACCCCGCTCATCCAGGCAGGGTTCGGCAGCGGCCGCAAAGACAAATACAACTTCGGGCTGGCCTTTAATTACATTTCTTCCAAAGGCGATATCGAAAACCAGGACTATTCCACCGTGAACGTACTGGCATCCGGCACGTACTTCTCGCCCCTGTTCGAGATCAACGGCAGCCTGGGTTACAACCGCAACCAGGTGCATTATTACGGGTACGATCATACTCAATATGAATTCGAAAAATCTGACGTAAACCAGGCGTTCAACGAAGTGATCGCCAAAGTGGGACTGAAAAACAGGCCGCAGAACGACTGGGCGTTCCGGTTCAACCCCCAGGCCGAGTTCGTGGTGTTCGGCGATTCGTATAAAAGAATGGAAAACACCTTCGTGCTGAAAGCGCCCATCCGTAAACAGCTTTTCGAAGACATCTGGATCAAGGTGGAAGGATTGGCCGACCTCAGCACGTTCAAAGAAGACAACAACGAGCAGATCAATAACAACTTGGCCGCGATCCACCCAGCGGTGGAGATCACCAAGCCCGGGTTTATGCTGCATGCCGGCGCCAACCCTACCTGGAGCAACGGCAAGTTTTACCTGCTGCCGGACATCGTGAACGAATCGCACCTGATCCGTAAAAAACTTATCCTCAGCAGCGGCTGGATCTCTTATATCGACAAGAACAACTTCCGCAACCTGGCGAACGAAAACCCGTTCATCAACACCTACCCGGCCGGCATCCTCAACACCCGCGTGGAAGAAAAGTATACCGGCATCAAAGGGACGCTGGGCAATCATTTCACTTACAACACCAAGTTCGGCGCCATCACCTGGCACAACCTGCCGCTGTTCGTGAACGATACCTCCACCGCCGACGGGAAAAAATTCGACATCCGGAACGAAGAGGAACTGAAGGCGTTCCAGCTGCATGCGGAAGTAGGGTATATCCAGGAAGAGAAATTCCAGGCCCGCGTAAGCGTGGACTGGTATAACTGGAACGACCAGGAAACCGAGCTGAAACCCTGGCACATGCTGCCTTTCAAAGCCACGCTGTTTGCCCAGTACTCTTTCGGCAAAAAATTCCACCTCAACGCCAATCTTTACACCCTGAGCGGCAGCTATTACGTGCTGCGCAACGGCGACTTCGGGAAAACCAAGCCGGCGCAGGACCTGAACGCGGGAGCGGTGTACAACATCGGTAAAAACTTCAACCTCTGGCTGAATGCCAATAACCTGCTCAGTTACAAGTACCAGCGCTGGTACGGGTACCAGAGCTATGGCCTGAATGTGGTAGGGGGTATCATGGTTAAGTTTTAATTGCGTAAACTTGCACTCAAAATCGACCCGGCCGTAATGCTACAGCAATATATCACAGAAGTGCTCTTCAAACAGCAGACCTGCTCGCTGCCGCAGGTGGGCACGTTCACCATCCAGCACATCCCGGCGCATTTTTCCGTGGTGGAACAGGTGTTGACGCCGCCCCGCCAGCAGGTGAGCTTTGAGACCCGCTGGGAAGACGATGGCTCCTGCCTTCACTGGATCTCCCAGAAAGAGAACCTGATCGAATCTGTGGCCAGCCTCAAGCTGGAAAAATACCTCCAGGAGTTCAGGGAAAACCTGCAGTCCGGCCAGCCAATAGACCTGCCGAACATCGGCTCCCTCCGCCTCGACCCGCTGGGCCAGGTACGTTTTACCGCGCAGGAGCTGCCCGATGCCTGGCAGCCGCTGGAACTGGCGCCCGTGCTGCGGCACGATGCGGCGCCCAAAGTGCTGCAAGGCACTACCGAAGTGGTGAACCAGGAGATCGTGGAATATACCGAAGCCGTGCTGGAAGATGAATCCCGCGGCCGCTTCCGCTGGTGGTGGGTGGTATTGCCCCTCGCGCTGATCGGCGCGGGCGCAGCCGCCTGGATATTCAAAGACCAGCTGATGCCGCAGGCCCCGGCCAATACAAGTCCCGAACCGGCAGCGGTTACTCCGCCCGTGCAGGATTCCCTGCCCGCCGTGGCCGAGCCTGTTGCGCCCCCGGTGAGCGACAGCATCAATTATTTCGTGGTGTTCCAGACCTTCAAAACCAAAGAGACCGCGGAAAAAAACCTCGCCAAAAGGATCTCCTGGGGTCATTCCGAGGTGGTGCTGTTTGCGTCTAAAGATTCCACGCTGTTCAACCTGGCCGTACCTTTCCGCAGCCTGCCGGCGGATACTGCCGCCGCGAAGGATTCCGTAGCGGAAAAATTCAAAATGCTGGTACACATCGCTTATTAACGAACGATCATAAAAAGAAAAGGCCGTCCCTTCATTACCAGGACGGCCTTTTTTTATGCTGCATATTTTTATTTGCCTGTAAGCTGCTCTACCACGATCTTCAGCCCGCTCTCAAAGCTATGGGGCTCAAAACCGAGCTCCCGTTCCGCTTTATCGATCACGAAGCCTGTTTTTGCCGGGCGTTGCGCCGGCTGCCGGAAACTGGACGCGTCTACCTTTTCGAAGAGCTTCTTATCCAGCTCCAGGTAATCCGCCACTTTTTCGGCCATATCGTAAGGGGTTAACATGTCTTTCCCGGAAAGGTGGAATACGCCTTCCGCTTTTTTATCGATGATAAGCCTGCAGCCTTCGGCGAGGTCCTGCACGAGGGTGGGCGTACGCCATTGGTCCACCACCACTTTGATCTTTTTCTTTTGTTCGAGGTTGGACTTTACCCAGCTGATGATGTTGCTTCGTCGCGGATCGTCTGCCACGCCGTACACCAGCACGGTGCGGGCGATGGCCCAGGGTATTTTCGCCTGTTTTACAATGCGTTCCGCGGCGGCTTTGCTGGCGCCGTAGTAGTTGACGGGGTTGACGGGATCGTCTTCCTGGTAAGGCCCGGCGAGGCCGTCGAATACAAAGTCGGTGCTGAGGAAAAGGAAAAACGAACCGGCTTTTTCAGCGCCCTGCAAAAGGGAGCGGGTGGCGGTCACGTTCGCCATCCAGCAGGAATCCTTGTTGCGTTCACAATCGTCTGCCTGCGTCATGGCCGCGGCATGTACGATCGCATCGGGCTTGTGGCGGTCCACCAGGCCTTTTACAGCCGCTTCGTCCGCCAGGTTCACGGATTCGTAGGTATACCCTTCTTTCATCCGCAGGCGGTTAGGCCCCCTGCCGGTTGCAATCACATCGTAATCCGGGTTTCCGGCCAGCCTTTGTACCAGGTATTGTCCGAGGAGACCATTGCTCCCTGTGATTAAAACTTTCATCATGTTAATATACTAAAACGCCGCGTAACATGGAGTATTACGCGGCGTTTATCGGTAAAGTTTATGCTTACATTTTTTTGCCCACATTCACCGCATTGAAATTCATGCCCAGGTTGAACATGGTGAACGACCAAACGTCTGCCGCCTCGTCGATCAGTTTAGACGTAGGTTTGCCCGCGCCATGGCCCGCCTGCGTTTCCACGCGGATCAGTACCGGGTTGTCGCCCGCATGCGCTTCCTGCAGCGCGGAGGCGAACTTGAAGGAGTGCGCCGGCACCACGCGGTCGTCGTGATCGGCCGTGGTAACCAGCGTAGCCGGGTAATGCGTACCTTTTTTCAGGTTATGCAGCGGGGAATACTTCACCAGGTAATCGAACTGCTCGGGTTTGTCGCTGCTGCCGTATTCCGTTACCCAGGCCCAGCCGATGGTGAACTTCTGGAAACGGAGCATGTCCATCACGCCAACTGCGGGCAGCGCTACCTTGAACAGTTCGGGCCGCTGCGTCATGGCCGCGCCTACCAGCAGGCCACCGTTGGAACCGCCGCGGATGGCAAGTTTCGCCGGGCTGGTGTATTTTTCTTTGATCAGGTATTCAGCCGCGCCGGTAAAGTCGTCGAACACGTTCTGTTTCTTTTCCAGCATGCCCGCTTTATGCCATTCTTCGCCGTATTCGCTGCCGCCGCGCAGGTTCACCACCGCGTAAATACCGCCCTGCTCCATAAAGAAGAGGTTGGATACGGAGAAACCGGGCGTCATCGGGATGTTGAAACCGCCATAGCCGTAGAGCAGCGTGGGGTTCTGGCCGTTCATTTTAATGCCTTTTTTGTAAGACAGGAAGATGGGCACTTTGGTGCCGTCTTTACTGGTAAAGAACACCTGTCTGGTTTCGTAATCGGCCGGGTTGAATTTCACCTCGGTTTTGCGGAACACTTCGGATTTCCCACTCCGGATATCGTATTTGTAAATAGTGGGAGGCGCTACGAAAGAGGTGAAGGTATAGAACAGGATATTGTCTTCCTTCTTACCGCCAAAACCGCCGGCAGAGCCGATCCCCGGCAAAGCAATGTTCTTTTCGAGTTTGCCGTCCACGCTGTATTGCACGATGCGGGTGGATGCGTCTTTCAGGTAGCTGGCGAACAATTTGCCGCCGGCCGTGCCCACACCCTGCAGCACTTCTTTTTGTTCGGGAATGATAACTTTCCAGTTTTCCTTCGCCGGGTTCTTCGGGTCTATCAGCACCAGCTTGTAATTGGGCGCGTCGTGGTTGGTGAGCAGCAGCAGTTTGTCGCCCACGTTTTCCACTACAGACGGCTCGTACGCAAAACCTTTCACCAGCAGTTTAAAACCGGTCTGCGAAGGGTCCTGCAGGTCGCGGTAATACAGTTCGTTGCCGCTGGTGCCTTCGGTAGTGCTGAGGATGAGGAAACGCTCGTCTTCCGTGAGGCCCACGCCTGCATTGCGCAGCGGGTGCTCTTTATCCACGTAGATCAGCTCGTCCTCCTCCTGCGCGGTGCCTACTTTGTGATAATATACTTTATGGAACTCGTTCTTTTTGGAGAGTTTGCTTTTTTCGTCCGGTGCGTCGTAACGGCTGTAATAAAAGCCGTCGCCTTTCCAGGAAAGGCCGGAGAATTTGATCCAGTCGAGGTTATCGCTGAGCAGCTGTTTGCTGGCTACGTCCATCACGAAACCTTCCTGCCAGTCCGAGCCGGCTTTGGCGATGAGGTACGCGCAATATTTGCCGTCTTTGGAAAAACTGAGCGAGCCGAGGGCGGCGGTTCCTTTATCGGAGAGTTTATTCGGGTCGATGAACACTTCGGGCGTACCGTTGAGGCCTTCCTGGCGGTACAGCACGGCCTGGTTCTGCAGGCCGTCGTTTTTATAGAAATAATAATATTTGCCTTCGCGGAAGGGAGTGCCGTAGCGGGGGTAGTTCCAGAGCTCTTCCAGCCGTTGTTTCACCTGGGGGCGGAAAGGGATGGAAGCGAGGTAGTTCTGGGTAACGGCGTTCTGCGCGTCCACCCAGCTTTTGGTGTCCGCGCTGTTGTCGTCTTCCAGCCAGCGGTACGGATCGGCGATCTTTTTGCCGTGATAGGTATCAACAGTATCTACTTTCCTGGTAAGGGGATAAGTGATCGGGGCTTGTTGCGCAGCCACCGTTCCGGTAGTAATCGACATCAAAACACCCATGGCCACATGTTTATGGTTTAATTTTGTCATACATATATTTTTTAAAAAAAGTTGGGCATTTATTTGATTAAAATTAAAAATTTAGGTTAATTCATCGAATAATGATAGGAAACTATTTAAAAATGTTAATTTTGTGCGCCTTTTAAAGGGGCGTCTACTGAGCAATATTACTATGAAATGACCATTCCATGTGGCATTGACGGAAAATATTAAGATTACACATGAAATAACATTCCATGTGGCATTATTGAAGACATTAATTATCACATGAAAAAAGTGAACAACATCGCGGTTCTTACTTCCGGAGGCGATGCCCCGGGGATGAACGCAGCCATAAGGGCGGTAGTAAGGACGGGAATTTACCATCATTTGAACGTGTTCGGCGTGATGTATGGCTACAAAGGGATGTTGACCGGTGAGATCTTTCCTATGGAATCCAAATCTGTCGCCAACATTATCCAGCGTGGCGGCACGGTTTTGAAAACGGCGCGCTGCAAGGAATTTTACGAAGCCGACGGCAGGAAAAAAGCTTATGAGAACCTGAAGAAATTCGGGATCGACGGGCTGGTCGTGATCGGCGGCGACGGTTCTTTCAAAGGCGCGCAGAAATTCAGCCAGGAATTTGATATCCCCTGCATCGGTTTACCGGGCACTATCGATAAAGACATTGCTGGTACCGATTTCACCATCGGGTTCGACACTGCGGTGAACACCGCCGTGGAAGCCATCGACAAGATCCGCGACACGGCGGATGCGCACGACCGCCTTTTTATCATCGAAGTAATGGGCCGCGACGCGGGATATATCGGCCTGCACAGCGGTATTGCCACCGGTGCGGAGCACATCCTCATCCCCGAGCGTAAAACCAATATCGACGATGTGATCGACGACCTCCAGGCCAACGAGCGCCGCCAGAAAATGGTGAACCTCATCGTAGTGGCAGAAGGCGACGAATTCGGCGGCGCCAACGAAGTAGCCCGTCACGTACAGGAAAGAATGCCCCAGCTGGATACGCGCGTATGTATCCTGGGCCATATCCAGCGCGGGGGAACACCCACCACGATGGACAGGCTGCTGGCCAGCAGGATGGGTTATGCCGCGGTAGATGCCCTCATCACCGGCACCTCCAACGTCATGATCGGTATCGTGAATAATAAAATACAATATACTCCGCTCGACAAGGCCGTAAAAGCCAAACAAAAAATCGACCCGGAATGGTTTAAGATCGTCAAAATTCTTGCGAGTTAAATAAACGTCTATGAGTACAAAAGATCTGTCCAAATACTTTCATAAGGAAATGGACAACGATGCCGGAGCGGCGCATGCGAAGCAGAAAACCAAGATCGTAGCCACGGTTGGCCCTGCTTCTGATACCTATGAGAAATTATTGGAACTCGTACAGGCCGGGGTGAACGTATTCCGCCTGAACTTTTCCCATGGGAGCCATGAAGATAAACTGCGGATCATCAACTACATCCGCCAGATCAATAAAACGGAGCCTTACAACATCGCCATCCTGGCCGATCTGCAAGGCCCGAAACTGCGCGTGGGCGAGATCGAGAACAACGCCCTTCCGCTGAAAACAGGAGACATCCTCACTTTTACCACCGAAAAATGCGTGGGAACCATGGAAAAGATCTACGTATCTTACCATGACCTCCACAAAGACGTTCGTCCCGGCCAGAAGATCCTGCTGGACGACGGCAAGATCGAAACCGTGGTAAAAGAGATCACGCCCGACCACCTCATCAAGGCGGAAGTACTGCTGGGCGGGGTTTTGTCTTCCAAAAAAGGCTTCAACCTTCCCGATACCAAAGTATCTCTCCCGGCGCTGACCGTGAAAGACGAGGAAGACCTGGAATTTATCATCGACCATGAATGCGACTGGGTGGCGCTGTCTTTCGTGCGTAACGTAAAAGACCTCGGACTGCTGCGCAAACGCCTGAAAGAGCGTAATTCCAAAATGAAGATCATTTCCAAGATCGAAAAACCCGAAGCGATCCAGAACCTGAAAGAGATCATCTGGGAAAGCGACGGCGTAATGATCGCCCGCGGCGACCTGGGCGTGGAGCTGCCCGTAGAGCAGATCCCCATGATCCAGAAAGACATTATCCGCAAATGTATCCACCGCGCGAAACCCGTGATCGTGGCCACGCAGATGATGGAATCGATGATAGACCGCACACGCCCCAACCGCAGCGAGATCACCGACGTGGCGAACGCTGTGCTGGAAGGCGCCGATGCGGTAATGCTGAGCGGCGAAACCGCCACCGGCAACCATCCTACCCTCGTGATCCAGACCATGCGCAAGATCATCGGCGAAGTGGAAAAAGAAAGCATCATCTACAACCGCAACCTGATCCCCCACCGCCACTCCCCCACCTTCCTGAGCGACGCGCTTTGTTACAATGCGTGCAAGATCGCGGAAGACCTGGAATCCGATGCGCTGATCGGGATGACGCAGAGCGGTTACACCGGTTTCATGCTTTCCAGCTACCGCCCGAAATCGCCGCTGTTCATCTTCACGAAAGAAAAAACGCTGGTGAACCAGCTGAGCCTGAGCTGGGGCGTACGCGCCTTCTACTATGGCGAAGAAGAAAGCCTCGACGATATCATCTCCGACCAGATCAACATCCTGAAGGAAAGAGGTTTCGTGAAAACGAACGACGTGGTGGTAAACACCGGCAGCACGCCCGTTAAACTGCACCTGCCCACCAACATGCTGAAGATCACAAGAGTGCCAGAATAAGGCAGATCATATTTTTTTCAACGAAGCCGGTACATCGCTGTACCGGCTTTTTGTTTTGGGAGCATTCCCGCAAAATGGGAGCGCTCCCACTCCTTTTCCTTCCGCAGCCGTTCGGCGAATTTTCATGAAGTTGTTATTTTGAGCAATGCGTCCATTCATCCTTCTTTTCATACTGTTATCGTACCTAACGCCGCAAGTGCATGCGCAGCGCGTGCTTCATTTCAAAGCCCCCAACGGTAAACTTTCCGCCAGATTGTCCGTCAGCAATGGCAACCTCTTTTGGTCTTTTTCTGCAGGCAAAAAACCGCTCATTGCGCCTTCTCCCGCCGGCGTGCGGCTTTTTGCCGGGGTGTTGGGGGAAAACGTCACCGCCATTGACATTTCGCGGGAAACGTCCGTTCAAAACAGCCGCCTGTACGAGGTTACGGTGAAAGGAACACATCAAACGTTCCGGATGGAATTCCGCTTGTTCAACGACGGCTGCGCTTTCCGTTACCGCTTTCCCGGCGAAGGCGTGTTAAACGTCAAAGAAGAACGCACATCATTTACGTTGCCCGCATCGTCGCGCGTGTGGTTCTTTGAGAGGAACAGCGCCTGGAAACTGAAATCTTATGCGGGATGGTGGATGCATACCACGGTAGACAGCCTGCCGGTTATTTCCTCATCCGGCCCGGTGCAGGGCAAACCGCTGGTGATACAGCTTACGGATAAAAGTTATATGGCCATTTCTGAAGCCGCACTGTACGATTACAGCGGCATGCGGCTGGAAGCGAAAGGCGACCGCCTTGTACAGGTGAATTTCACGGAAGGGAACAATGGTTTTGAAGTGCGAGGCGGCCGGTATTCTCCCTGGCGGATAGTGATGTACGCGGAAGACCTGAACAGCCTCGTGAACAACGGGATGATCGCCGCGCTGGCGCCTCCCGCGGATACCTCTTTGTATGCAGACCGCTCCTGGGTCCGCCCCGGCAAAAGCGTTTGGAGCTGGATCACGCGGAAGGAAAATTACATGCAGCCCGATGAGGAAAAACGGTTCATCGACGCCGCGTCTGCCCTGCATTTCGAATATACTTTGCTGGACGAAGGCTGGGAAACCGTATGGCCGGACAAGTGGGCGCAGCTGAAAGAGATCTGCCGCTACGCAGCGGAAAAAAACGTGAAAGTATGGGTCTGGCGCGATTCCAAATGGCTGCGCGAGCCCGCGCAGCGCAACGGTTTCCTGGACAGCCTGGTATTTTGCGGCGTAGCGGGCGTTAAAACCGATTTTATGAACAGCGAAGCAAAAGCGCTGGTGGATTTTGAGATTGATTTCCTCAAAGCCGCCGCCGCCCGCCGCCTGATGGTTAACTTCCACGGGTGCCACGCCCCTACAGGCGAAAACATCACCTATCCCAATGAAATGACCAGGGAAGGCATCCGCGGCATGGAACTGAATAACATGAACGAGCCGATCCCCGCCTGGCACAATGCGGCCTTGCCTTTCACGCGTTTCCTCTGCGGGCATGGCGATTATACGCCGGGTTTCTTTTCGAACAAAGGCAACACCACTTATACGCACCAGCTGGCGCTGCTTTACCTTTTTAATTCTCCCTTCCAATGTATGGCGGAAAACCCCGTAACCGTCATAAACGATCCGCTGTATGCGCCGGTAATACCGCTGCTGCAAACGCTCCCCGTTACCTGGGACGAAACGATCTCGCTCGAAGGAAGTGAAATAGGCAAGCTGGCAGCGCTGGCAAAAAGAAAAGGGAAAGACTGGTATGTGGCGGTGATCAACGGAACGGAGCAGCCGCAGGCGTTCACCCTCCGCCCCGTTTTCCTGGGCCGCAAAAACTATGCGGCCCTCGTGGTAAGCGACGGCGAAGGGTTTGCGGTTCAAAAGAAAAACATAAAGGCTTCAGCCGCGGAAAAGTTCACGCTTCCGCCAACGGGCGGCCTGGTAATACGGATCAGGGAAGAACAATGATCTAACTTTTGCCTGCCAGCAACAGCTGTAATTTGAGCGAGATCGCATTTTCCATTTCATCGGGAATCGCCGACGCATCGTCGTCTATGGCAGTAAATTCCATCGTGCTATCGTCCCACGCGAATATGTGATCCGGCCCGCCGTTATAGCTGATCGTAAACCGGGTTTCGTCATTGAACCGGAAAGGCGTTGCTTTCACTATATAAGGCACCTGGTGCAGCAGCATATCGAATGTTGTTGTTTCCATGTCTTTTTTCCCCAACATGGCACAAAAATCAAGCCTCCGCTACGGATGTTTATAATTGAAGCTGCGCCTGTTTCCTGTAAGTAAAAGCGTAGATCAGCACAGCCATGCACGTCATGACCAGCCCTGCGATGCAAACGCCCGTCCATTTCGCCGCGTCCCACACCCAAAGGCCGATCCCGGAGCCGAGCGAAGTGCCGATAAAGCTCACCGTCATAAAAACCGTGTTCATCCGGTTGCGCGCTTCCGGCAACTGGGAGTAAATGCGGGTCTGGTTAGACACGTGCACACCCTGCAAACCGAGGTCCAGCAGCACGATGCCGGCGATGATGCCGGTGAGCGAATTGCGGAAGATCCAGAACACGACGTAACTCAGCAGGATCATCGTTACCCCGTAACCGATCGCGATGCGCGGGTTCTTTTTGTCCGCTATCCTTCCCACGAGCGGCGCGCCCAAAGCGCCCGCGGCCGCGGCAAGGCCCATCAGGCCGATGATATCGCTTCCGAAATTATAAGGAGGATTTGCCAGCAGGAACACCGAAGTGGTCCAGAACAGCCCGAAAACCGCGAATACGCACGCATTGATGGCCGAGGCCTCCCGCAGCAGCGGCTGCTCTTTCACCAGCACGAGCACCGATCGCATCAGCGCGCCGTAACTCCCGGTAAACGCGGGCTTGCTTTTCGGAAACGAAAAAAACATGATCGCCATCATCAGGAAAGACAATGCGCCCGCGATCCAGAACATCGCGCGCCAGCCCAGGTGCTCGCCGATAATGCCGCTCACCGTTCTCGACAACAAAATGCCGATCAGCAGCCCGCTCATGATCACGCCGATCACTTTTCCCCTTTTTTCCGGCGCCGACAGCGAAGCCGCCAGCGGCAATATCAGCTGCGGCACAATGGAAGTGAACCCGATCACGAAACCCGTTACTTTCAGCATCCCGATGTTAACGGAAAGCGCCGCCGCCACCAGCGAAGCTACCGCCAGACCGGTCATTACCAGTATCTGCCCGCGCCGCTCCAGCTTGTCGCCCAGCGGCACGCAGAGCAACAGCCCCATTGCATACCCGATCTGTGTAAAAAATGTGACCTGCCCCGCGTTGGATTCGGAAACGTTGAAGTCCCTGCTGATGAGCGCCAGCAAAGGTTGCGCGTAATATATGTTCGCGACGATAAGGCCCGTGCATAAGGCCATCACGGCAATGTTCAGCTTGCTTAAAGACATGTTTCCCGTTGTTTCGGCTGCAAAGTTAACGGTTTTGCGACAAGTGCCGCCACGCGCAAAATTCCTTAACTTTATAACATGACGTTCAAGAGTATTTACCCCTACACGCAGGAAACCATTGCTGAATATGCCGCGCATACGCCGGAAGAGATCGAAAAGAAAATGCAGGCCGGCTGGAAGGCGTTTGCCTCGCTGCGTCATGAAAGCCTGCAGCGCCGCTGCGACTGGATGCTGCGCGTGGCGGAATTGCTGAAGAACAATGCCACGGAACACGCCACCATCATTTCGAAAGAAATGGGCAAAACCCTGAAAGAAGCGAAGGCCGAAGTGCTGAAATGTGCTACCACCGCCGAATATTACGCCGCCAACATCGCGCCGCTGCTGGAGCCCCGCCCCATCGAATCGGATGGTAAAAAAAGTTACGCCGCGTTTGAGCCCAAAGGCATCGTACTGGCCATCATGCCCTGGAATTTCCCTTACTGGCAGGTGTTCCGCTTCGCCATACCGAACCTGCTGGCAGGTAATGCCGCCATACTGAAACATGCCAGCAATGTAAGCGGCTGCGGGCTGGCTATCGAAAAACTGTTCCTGGAAGCGGGTTTCCCCGAAGGCGCATTTCAAACCGTGCTGGTATCGTCTAAAGACATGGAGCCGCTGATCGCAGACAGCCGAGTGCAGGGCGTTACGCTCACGGGCAGCACGCCGGCGGGCATGAGCGTCGCGGCGCTGGCAGGCAAATACATCAAAAAAACCGTGCTGGAACTGGGCGGCAGCGACCCGTTCATCGTGCTGAAAGACGCCAACCTTGCCGAAGCGGCCAAAACCGCCGTCAAGGCGCGTATGCAGAATGCAGGACAAAGCTGCATCGCCGCAAAAAGATGGATCGTGGAAAAAAACATCGCGGAAGACTTCACGCAGCAGGTGCAATCCGTCATCACTTCGCTGCGCCAGGGCGATCCCTTTCGGGCGGATACTGATACCGGCCCCATGGCCCGGCCGGACCTGGCGGAAGAACTTTCCTCGCAGATGGAACGTTCCATCGCCCAGGGCGCGCAATTGCTCGCGGGCGGCGAACGCGAGGGCTGCAATTTTATCCCCGCATTGCTCACCGGCGTAAAACCCGGCATGCCCGCGTTCGACGAAGAAACTTTCGGGCCGCTGGCCGTTATTATCACGGCTAACGACGAAGCCTCCGCCATCCGTCTCGCCAATCAAACGCCATTCGGCCTCGGCGCCGCGCTCTGGACGAAAGACATTGAAAAGGCCGCCCGCCTCGCTTCTCTTATCGAAAGCGGCAACGTGTTCATCAACGCCATGGTACGGTCAGACGCCAGGCTTCCCTTCGGCGGCATCAAACAATCCGGTTACGGCCGCGAATTGAGCGTGGAAGGAGTGCATGAATTCATGAATATCAAGACGGTGTATATCCAGTAAAGCTACTTTTTGATTTTTCTCGCAGGCGCCACATCCACCACCGGCGGATGGGCATAGTCGTTCCAATAAGCCTCCGCCTGCTCGGCCGTGAGGTCGCCGTCGTAAGTGATCACGCGGTATTGCTGAAGATATTGTTTACCCGGCTCCAACGTCCAGGATTTGTCTTTGGTTGGGCTGAACTCGGCGAACACCTGCCCGTGCTGATCCTTCTCGGGCCAAACGCGCAGCGGCTGCGGCGAGTTGAAGTTTTGCGGGGAAGATAAAACGAGGATGCCGCCTTTACCGCCTTTCAATTCGCCGGTAATTTTGAACCAGCGGGCATGCGTCATATCGCCGTCTTTGCGGGTCTTCCCTTCCGAAGTCAGCACCGCGCTGTTCTCATTGTTCCATTCTTCGGCCCCTCTTATCGAAAACCCGCCTCCATAGCGGTATTCCTTCAAAGTGATCGGCGAACCCGTACCGCAGGCCATCGTGGAATTGTAATCCCATATCTGTACGTCTTTCGTGGCGCCGTAAGCGCTTACTTCCAGTTCTTCTTTGATAGCCGTTTTATCAGGGCCGCCTTTTCCGAACACGATATGGTCCTGTACCTGTAAAAAGCCGCCCCAAACCGGGCCGGACACGCTGTAATTGCGGTCGCTTTCAAAATTCACGCGCACGGTGCCCTGTTTTTTGGAAAGGTTCCAGAAATCGACCTCCTGGCCTTCGAATTCCGTATCCGTCCAGGGGTTCCAAATGCCGTAGTGGTGGTAGTGGTCTTTGGGCTGGATGTTGGTGAGCACTTTTCCGCCCGGGGTATACGCGGGATGGATAAAACCGCCTCTGCGAAAAGCCGTGTCCACACCGGGAGGCACGTCTTTGATCGCCGCCTGGTAAAACAGCACCGGCTTGCGGCCGCGTTTCACCGTAAAACCCTCCGCTGAATTATCGACGGTTACTGCATCGTCCGGGTTCGCCGGCGCATCGTCTTTCCCGTTCTTCCACAACTCGAACACGCGGCGCTGCCCGGCTTGCAGATCATCGCCCAGCGGCCATACGAACCTCCCGTTGCTCACCTGCACGGGCACGGGTGTTTTGCTGTCGCCGTTCACGAGGTACAGCTGGTATACATCGCCCTTTTGCGCTTCGCCGGGCACGGAAATGATGGTATTGTGACGGGCGTATTTCCCGGCTTTCACCGTGTAACGGGCTTGCAGCTGCGCATTGGCCGTCATGGCAAAAAAAATGAGCGTGATAAAACAGGCATAACGCGGGTAGTTCATATGGACTATTTGTAATGAACGATTAAAATACTCATTCCTCCGCATTTATGCAATAAGTCCGAAATAGCTTAATTTCGTAACAGTTACCACACCCCAAAAACGACCCCGGTTATGAAAAAGGACAAACTCATTGTGTCCTGCCGCTCCGCGCTGGAGAAAAAATACGGCAGCAAACTTTCTTCCATCTTAAAAGACCTGAAAGCCTTGCAGGCTGCGGATAAAAAACGCGGGCTGAACAGCGAAACAGTTTTCGTGGACGATGCCGCCCTCATGAAAAAATATAAATCGCCCGCCGTAAAAACGCCCGGCAGCGCCAAACAGCACAAATTCGCGATAGACGGCCTGTTCAGGCATTTCGAGCCGGATTACCTGCTGATCGCCGGCGCGCAGGACGTGATCCCTTTCCAGCCGCTGAAAAACCTGCTGTTCAGCGAAGACGATGAAGACGAGTTGATCCCCAGCGACCTGCCTTATGCCTGCGAAGCCGCTTACAGCACCGACCCCGGCAGGTTCGTATCGCCCACCCGCGTGGTAGGCCGCCTGCCCGACGTGCCCGGCGGCAGCGACCCCGCTTATTTCCATTCGCTGGTGCAGGACGTTACCGCCAGCAAACCCGGCAAACAACGGCAATACCGGCGATACTTCAGCGTCAGCGTGCACGACTGGCGGCTTTCAACCCAGGAAAGCCTGCGCAACATCTTTGGCGACAACGCCGGCCTGCAGCTTTCGCCTGTGCTCGGCCCGGAATGGACAGGCACGCAGCTGAAAGCCAGGACGCATTTTATCAATTGTCATGGTGCGCTGGACGACCCGAGTTATTACGGGCAGAAAGGCAAAAAATTCCCCGAAGCGCTCTGTTCTTCGCTGCTCGCCAAAAAGATCAGCAAAGGCGCGATAGTGGCCGCGGAATGTTGTTACGGCGCACAGCTGTACGATCCTTCGCTGACGGAAACGGCAAATCTCAGCATCGCCAGCAATTACCTGCTCAATCACGCCATCGCTTTCGCGGGCAGCTCTACGATCGCTTACGGGCCTGCCAAAGGCCAGGGGCTGGCAGACCTGCTCACGCAATATTTCCTGATCAATACCATCAAAGGCGCTTCCACCGGCCGCGCATTCCTGGAAGCGCGCCAGCGTTTCCTCGACGAAATGGGCCCGACGCTTGATCCATACGAACTGAAGACCATCGCGCAATTTTACCTGCTGGGCGATCCTTCGTTAACAGCCGTTGCCGTTGCGGCCGCGCAGGGCGATCAGCGGCAGAACCGCCGTTCCGGCGCCATGGCGAAAGGTTTGGCATTAAACACCTTTATCTCCGTACCGAAGCCGGCAAAAGAAAAGAAAGAAGATGCCGCGCTGGCGGGATTTCTGAACACGCGTAAACTGCCGCGTGGATTCAACAAAAAAGTATTCGTCAACGAAACCAAAACTTCGCCGCTCACCCGCGGGATGAAATCGTTCACTGCGCCCGTGAAATTTCATGTATATTCGGCGAGCACCGTTCACGGGAAGTTCAAAAGCACGAAAGTGCTGGTGGTGAAGGAAAGGAACGGTGAAATACTCGGTTACCGCGAATATGTCAGACGCTAAAAAAAATAAACAGCTTACCGTAAAAGGCCGCCTGGTGCTGAAAACCTTCGCCAGAACGACCAAAAGCGAGAGCCTCGGGGTGTACCTGGAAACGGAAGACGGAAGTTTCCTGATCCGCCCGGCGGGCGGCAATCCTTTTACGGATAACCCTTTGGCGAAACTGGCCGGTAAATTCATTGAAGCGACGGGGCGCAGGAGCGACTATGTTTTCTTCGCCAGCAGCTGGCGGGAAATTCCAGAGCCCGAAGCCTGATCGTTAACACCCAACTAATCCTGTTATTTCCACCGGTAATATTGGCCGCCACTGCGGTATGGAAGCGTCGTAACTTTAAGTGCACTAAAATTGTCGCGCCATGATCCGCCATTCTATCATCCGGCCGGCTGTTACCGTTATTGCAGTTTTCCTGCTATGTATCCCCCTGCAATCGCACAGCCAGCATGTGAACAAAATCATGCAGCAAAAAACCGCTGCCCTTCTAGGAACTTATTACATCTCTTTTAAATCAGACGCCGGCCAGCTGCGCTATATCCTGCATATAGACAGCGCGCGCGGGATGTTCTTTTACGGGAGGATGGAAAACGACCAGCGTTACCACCCGAAGTGGAGGGACTTCTGTCACATCAAAGGCATGATCGCGCCGGGCAAGAACCATGATTTCATCATGAAGCCCGACCTGCGCAGCGACCAGCCGTACAGCCTTGCCTGCCACCCGCACGAGTGGCTGCTTAACAACAAGGTGTACTTCAAATTCAGGGAAGCCAACATCATCAGCGGTTACATGGTCGTAACCAACAATTTCGACATGCCGTCGTTCGCTTTTTCAGGCATGAAACAGGAGCCTGAAAACCTTACGGCCAGCGCCGACGTTGCGCTTTCGAAACATTAACGACTTTTTCTCCAGATCCTGACAGACCGTTTTTTTCCGGGATTAACCGGGGAGAGGCGGTCTGTTTTTTTAGACCGATGCTTTAAAAAAAGTGGAAGAAAAAATGGCGATCATCAGAACGCCCGGTGCAATTCCGCACCGGTGCCGTTCCTGTCGGCATAAATGATCTCGCCGTCGCGGATCTTTACGCCGTCGGCAATGTCGTCGGCCAGCAGCAGCGGGCCGTCCATGTCTGTATAGTCGAGGTAAGGAAGCAGGTGCGCTACCGCTGAAGTGCCTACGGTGCTTTCGTTCATGCTGCCGGTCATTACTTTCATGCCCAGCGATTTCGCTTCCATGATCATCCTGCGTGCGGGCGTGATGCCGCCGCATTTGGTGAGTTTGATGTTGATGCCGTGAAAATGACCCTCGCATTTCCGCACATCGCTTTCCACGATGCAGCTTTCGTCCGCTATCAGCGGAAGCGCAGATTCCGCGTATACTTTGCGCATGCCTTCCCAATCCGCCGCGGGCATCGGCTGCTCGATGAACTCAACGCCCAGCCCGCGAAAAGCTTTTGCGTTGCGCAACGTTTCATCCACGCCCCAGGCGCAGTTGGCGTCTACGCGAAAAACAGCGGTGGTGTGTTTCCGCAGTTCGGTGATGATAGCGATATCGTCTTTGGTGCCGAGTTTGATCTTGTAAATGGGCCAGGGAAATTCCTGTAATTTCTTCACCATGTTCTCCACTGTATCGATGCCGATGGTGTAGTCCGTCATGGGATTATGCGATGGGTCGAGGTTCCAGACTTCGTAGAGTTTTTTGCCCTGCTGTTTGGCGTACAGGTCGTGCGCCGCAAGGTCCAGCGCGCAAAGCGCGAACATATTGTCCGCCAGGCGCGGGTACATCTCCTCCCAGAAAGCTTCCGGCGTATCGAGCTGGTAACTTTCGATAAAAGGCCGGTGCGCATTGATGGCCTTCATCAGGCCGGGCACGGTGATGTTGTAATAGGCATTGTCAGCCGTTTCGCCGATACCACTAAGGCCGTTCTGCCGCAGTTCCGCCACCAGCAAAGGTTGCACATCCTTGCTTTTTCTCGATATCGTAAACGTATGCCTGAATTTCAGTACGAAGGGATACAATGTCAGTTCCATAAACTAAATATACTGCGGGATTATGGCATTTCCTACGGGCGTTCATGCCGGAATATCTGTTATATGTATCACGATGTAAAACAATGCGGGCGTAGTTTTCAGCGGCCGCTTTCCCGCAGCATCGACCGTATCTTTTCGTTCAACGGGGCGGTTTGGCAAAGCGTTTCGAGCGTTACCGGCATACGGTAGCGCCAATACCATGGCGATACTGCCGGCACATTGATGCGCTCTTCTTCCGGCGGGCGGCCGCACAGCGCACCGTCCAGCGAAAACCAGTCCTGCAGCTGCATTATGCACCACATGGCCGGGGCTTCAAGGTGCAGCCGCAGCACCTCTTCTTCCCTGCCCGGCGCATATTCCCTGACGGTCGCCATATCGTGCGTGGAAGGCGTTACTACGGAAAGATAAGGCGCGCCGGCGGGTGTTTGCCCACTCTGTTTTGGCATGGGCAATACTTCCAGGCTGAGAATGCCCAGCCTTTGCAGCACGCCCGGCACACAATGCGGCACCATGCCAAGATCTTCGCCGCACACGAGCATATCGGTGGCGGATTGCAGCACGGGCAGCTTGCGCAGCGCTTCTTTCTCCCACAGTTCGTCGTGGCGGTGATAAAAAAAGTGCAAAGACAATTGCAGCAGGCTTTCCTGCACCGCCGCGTCCAGCGCGAGGAACGATTCCGTTTCCTGCAAACCGAAACGGGGATGAAATTCACCCGGCGAAGGCTCCAGGAAAATAACGTTGGTGATGAGATCGTACAGGCCCTGGCGGATGCCCGGGTCTTCTTCGTGAATATCGCACTGGCGGCGGTATGCTTCCTGCAGCCGGTAACGGCCGTCGCCGGAAGGTTCCAGGTAAACGGACTTTACCGTTACGGCATCGGCGCTGAAGATGCGGTACAGCACATCGTCCGTAATGTACGGCTCGCAATACCGCGCATGTTCGAAAGGAATGCCCCAGTCGATAATCTCCTGTTCCGTAAAAGCTTTTGCCGGGTGGAAATAACCGAGTATGCCTTCTTTCGTGTGCCGCGGGATCTGCCACAGGCGAAAAAATCCCAGCACATGATCGATCCTGAAAGCGGAAAAATATTGCGCCATATGCTGCAAACGCTGCCGCCACCAGCCGTAACCCGTCACTTCCATAATGGGCCAGTTGTAAGCGGGGAAGCCCCAGTTCTGGCCTCTCTGCGCAAACTCGTCCGGCGGCGCGCCGGCCTGCACGGTGGCGTCGAAAAGCTCGGGCATATACGACACGTCCGCGCTGTGCAATGCCATTCCCACGGGCAGGTCGCCTTTAATGGCGACGCCCTGCGAATGCGCGTAGGACACGGCTTCGGAGAGCTGCAGGTGAAGGCAATATTGTACGTACTGATAAAAAACAACGTCGCTGCTGCCGTCGCGTTTGCAACAAAATGCCGCGTAAGGTTCCAGCCAGTAAAGGTTTTTCTTCACCCATCCGTCAAATGCCGCATCGCCGCGAAAATTTTGATAGAACGTTTGCAGCGCATTTATTTTGAAAAGGATAGTTGTTTCGTAATCCATGTCCTGCAAGGCGTTGAGCCGTTCCTGCACAGCTGTGTAACCTTCCGACGCTCCCAGTGCGGGAAGATGTATGTACATGGGGTGAAGCGCGAACGCAGAAATGGCGGCGTAAGGATAAGAATCTTTCCAGCTGTTATCCGTCATCGTATCGTTTACCGGCAACAGCTGCACCAAGCGCTGACCGGTAGCCGAAGCCCAATCCGCCAGCAGCTTGAGGTCTGCGAACTCGCCGCAGCCCAGCCCTTTTTCAGAGCGCAGCGAAAACACGGGCACAGCAACGCCCGCGCCTTTCCAGGGCTGATGGTTAAACCGCGCAAAGCCGTCGTCGATCACGCAGGCGGCGGAAGAATGGAAAGAACGGTTCTCTCCTGTTTCAAACTCAGCGCCGTCCAGCAAATATTTGTACGCTACGTCCATGCCGGGCGGGATGTTCACATTGACGGCGAAGCGGCCGTCTTCCCGCGCCTGCATCTTCACCGCCAGCGCGGTGTTCCAGTCGCCCAGCGAAGGGATGTTCCCGGTCAGCGCCACTTCCCTCCCGCTTTCCAGCAGCGGCACGCTCACCTGGAAATAATGCGATCCGCCGCGTGGCACGCCTTGCGGCGGATGATGAAAATACACGTCGCGGAAAGGCGCCTTCAGCAAATTATCCGCCAAACGCCCGGGTTGCCGCCATTCGTCGCGGAGGGTAAGCTCCGTTTCGCCTTCACGGAATACCAGCACGCGATCGGCTTGTTCTTTCAGCTCCCATCCCTGCGTAAAAATGTAACGGTAATGCAGCTCCGGCTCGTTCCATTCCAGCTCGGCCGTCCAGTGGTCTGCGTCGTGCCAGTCCATGGGTAGCACGCGGCCATTATGCAGGGCGAGAGAAAGTTGCTGGCCCCAGGAAGTGGAGTACCGTACGAAAAAACGCAGCGTCATAACGGGGAAATTACGAAAAAAGCAGACCGGTTCCTTTTACCCGTAAAAAAGGGACCGGCGGTTACGTATCCGGCGGGGGCACAAGTGGCAGGAGATTTCGTATTAAAAAAATAGGATAATAGCGGTATACTTATTACTTTATGGTACTACCAATCATTGCCACAATGAAAACATTGCTTACCCTATGGCTGGCCTTTTTTGCCGTATCCCTTCAGGCGCAGGACCAGCAGGCGCAGATCGCCGCAAAAGCGGGCGCCATTTCCGCCAAACTGATCGAATGGAGAAGGTACCTGCACGAACATCCCGAATTGTCTAACCGCGAAGTGCAAACTGCCGCGTATGTTGCCGCGCATCTTAAAAAACTGGGCATCGAAGTGCAGACCGGCGTTGCCAAAACCGGCGTGGTGGGCCTGCTGAAAGGCGGCAAACCCGGGCCGGTAGTGGCGCTCCGCGCGGATATGGATGGGTTGCCGGTGAAAGAACGAGTGGATCTTCCCTTTAAATCGCAGGTAACTGCCGAATATCTCGGGCAAACGGTGCCGGTGATGCACGCCTGCGGTCATGATAGTCATGTGGCGATACTGATGGCCACCGCCGAAGTGCTTGCTTCGATGAAAAAAGATATATCCGGCACCGTGAAATTTATTTTCCAGCCCGCGGAAGAGGGCCCTCCGGGCGATGAGGAAGGCGGCGCGCCGCTGATGGTGAAAGAAGGCGTGATGGACAATCCGAAGGTAGACGCGGTGTTCGGCCTGCACATCAATTCTGCCATCGAGGCGGGCAGCATCCGGTATAGACAGGGCGCTATGATGGCATCGTCCGACTGGTTCACCATTGCCGTCAAAGGCAAGCAGGCGCACGGTTCGACGCCATGGAACAGCGTAGACCCGATCGTGACCGGCGCGCAGATCGTGGAAGGTTTGCAAACCATCGTCAGCCGGCAATCCAACATCGTGGACGCGCCGGTAGTGATCACCGTCGGCAAGTTCCACAGCGGCGTGCGCAGCAATATCATTCCTGAAGAAGCTCTGCTGGAAGGCACTATCCGCACGCTGGACAGCAGGATGCAGGAAGACGTGCATCAGCGCATCCGCAAAACGGCGGTGAAGATCGCCGAAGCGGCGGGCGCGGAAGCCGTTGTGTCTATCGACAAAAAAACACTGGTGACATTTAACGATTCGGCGTTGGTGCAAAAGATGGTGCCTTCGCTGCAAAAGGCCGCCGGCGCCGGTAAAACGGCCGTCATGAACTGGGTGACGGGCGCGGAGGATTTTTCATTTTACGGTACCAAAGCCCCGGCGTTTTTCTTTTATCTCGGCGGCATGCCCAAAGGCAACGACCCGAAAAAAGCGCCCGGCCATCACACCCCCGATTTTTATATCGACGATAGCGAGCTGTACGTAGGCGTGAAAGCGTTCTGCAACCTCGTATTCGATTTCGCGGAACTTTCCGCGAAATAAAACATTCGCCTGCCAACAAAAAATCCGCAACGATGATCGCTGCGGATTTTTTTATGCTGCTTTTATCGTTTACCGTATCAGCAATACACTGCCCTGCAGTTGGAAAGGATTACCCATCACGTCTTTCCCGCGGATGATGTAAATATAACTTCCCGTAGGCTGTTCCGCGCCGTTCAGGCGGCCATTCCAGCCTACGCCCATCGTCTTGGTGGTGAACACTTCATTGCCCCAGCGGCTGAAGACCGTGAAAGATTCCAAAGAGGTCATCATCGAATATTGCGGGCGGAAAATATCGTTGAGCCCGTCGCCATTCGGTGTGAAGGCGGTAGGCACGCCCACCGTTACTTTATCCACCGTTTTCACATCGATCTTCGCGGGCGGGCTTTTACAGATGTCTTCCGTGAGCGTGACGTAATACGTTGTATTTTGCTGCAGGGGCGGCATGTCGAATATGCCGGTGGTATTATCCTGCAGGGGCATGGTTGTACCGGCGTCCGCATACAACGTAAACACGGCCGGGGAAGGCGAAGTAACGTTGATGCGCAACGGCAGGCCTTTCCCGATGGTGATCGTCTGGTCGGCGGGCGGGGCCAGCGGTTCGGCCTCGTTTTGCACGATATATGCGTCAGACTTCACGGTGCATCCGTACATGTCCATCACTTCAACATAATAGCTGCCCGCCTTCAGGTTTTTCGCCTGCTGTTCGGTGCTCATCAGCGCGCCCGCAGCATCCGTCCATTGCAGCAGGAACGGCCCTGCGCCATTCACGCCCGGCAGCGTTATGGAACCGTTCGCCCTTGCGCAGAATTCGTTTGTGATCTGCGGCGTGCCGGTCAATACGGGCGGCGTACGTTGGGGAATATTAGCGGTGTATACTTCCAGTTCGCAGCCGTCCGGATCGGTGAGATAAAGTTTATAATCGCCGGGCCCAAGGCCGCCCAGCGTACGGTCTGTTCCCAACGTGGCGTTGGTGGCCGCATTCGTCCAGCGCAGCGATTGCACCTGCGTGCCGCTGATGTCCGTGATCCTTATTTCACCGTTCGATTCGTTGCAGACCGGCAGATGTATCTCTCCTTTTACGCTCCAGTTTGAGGCCTGCATATTCTCTACTTCGATCCATAAGGTTTGTGCGGTGCAGTTATACCTGTTGGTGGCCGTCAGCATGTATGCGCCCGCCGGCACGCCGGTGAGGTCCGGTGTATTGCCCACTATGTCGTTGTTGCCATTGCGCCAGGTGTATGTTTCGGCGCCGGTGACCTGTATGCCCGTAATAGCGCCAGGCTGGTTGTTGCAGCCCGCGGGCTGCGATTTCATCTGCGATACGTCTATCGTAACCTGGCCAAGAGCGCCGATCACAATGGGCGCTGAAACCAGGGCTGGACAAGAGCTTTGGTCCGTCACTTCCAGCCGGTACGTGCCCGGCGCAAGGTTGCCGATGTTTTCGGACGAACCGATATGCGTATCCTGTTCATTCAGCCAGCGTATCGCCAAAGTGCCCATGCCGCCCAGCTGGATGTTGCGGATCGAACCGTTGTTGTTCATACAGGTGGAAGGCGTAACGGTCATATTGGTGATATCGATCACCGGCCCGGGCTGATCGGTGATCACCACCGGGTCGCTTACATCGAAACAGGTGGGCGAACTGTAGGCGGTAAGCCGGTAAGAGCCGGAAGGAACATTCAACAGCTCTACGTCCGTTCCTACGATTTCGTTCCTGTCGTTGCGCCATTCATAAGTATTTTTATACCCGCCGGTAACGATCACATTCCTGATAGAGCCGGTATTGTTCCCGCAGGGACTTACAACGGTCACGGCGGTGGTGATGATGTCAGGCTGGGTATTGATCATGTTTATGCTAAATTCCTGCGGCGAGCAATCCGAATGTGGATCGTTGCTGGCGCTGGCGAACAGCTTGTAGGTGCCGGGCGGAACATTCAAAAGTTCCGGCGTGTTGGCGGCGATCAAGTTACCCGCGCCGTCTTCCCATTGCATGCTTATGGCTCCGGTTACACGTATCCCTTTGATGCTGCCCGGCGTGCCGCAAAGCGGCGGCACAATATCTAGCTGCTGGAGATCGATGGTGGCGCGGGTGAACTCCGAAGTGCGGCCTGCGGAATTGGTACCGGTAGCCACCACATCAGGCGGCAGGGTGCCGGAAAAAGACCACTGGCCTGCACCGTTGGCCGTTGTGGAACCGATGAATACCTTGCCGGTGCATTCGGAACGTGCGTCGCAATGGTCCGCTTCGTAGATCTCTATCGTTGCGTTCGGCTCGCTGCGGCCGGTAACGGTGGTAGCGGAAAGCGTTTCCAGGAAAGTAGTTTCTATCGACTGGATGCCTCTCGTCAACGTGCAAAAAATACTGTTCTTTTTGATGGTGGCATTATGCACATCGGCAACGTACACGCCGTATGGCCCGCCAGCGATATAGTTCTTTTCCGCCGGAAGGTCTCCCCCGATCAGCGTTGTTCCGCCATTGTTCCAAACGGTGACCGCCGGCGAAGCGGTAGTGCCGGTATGTATGGTGCCTGTTATGTCAGTATTTACTTTATTGCCCTGCACTTTTATTTCGCCGCCAAAACATTGTAATTCCAAATAGCCGGAAACGAAGTGATTGTTCAGCACATGTATCCGTGCGGCAGGCCCTCCCATGGGGTCAGGACTGGTGATCAGCATCCGGCTGACGCCAACCGCCAGGGTACCGGTACGATCTGTTCCAAACAGGTTGTCGTGTACGTGGTAAATGCGGGACGAAGGGTTGGGCACACTGGCGGGAAATTCCTCCATGATAGTTTCCGCGCTGATCTGGTTGTGGTCAATCTCCACGTCGCCTGACGAACGCAGATTGATCCTGGCCTGCGCTCCGAGGCCCGCCACCGTTATGCCATCCGGCTCCATACCGATGATGTTGTACGATATATGAATGTTTTCCGATTTGCCGGGCGATACGACATCGCTGCCTACGCTGCCGCCGGCCGCATTCAGCACGTTTCCTTTCCCGGTAGCGCCGATGGTGATGTTGCTGCTGTTGAACAATGAAATGCCGTAAGCGCCGGTCTCCGGTATGCGAAAATCCAGGAAAAGCCCGTAAATCGCCACATCTTCGGCAAAATATATTTTGAGCATATGAAAATACCCCGCCCCTACCAGGCTGGTTTTTAATATCCTCACTTTCGCGTTGCTGATGCCGAAAGGCGTGCCGGGCTGCGTGGTGCCGTCTATTTCGATATTGGAGGTAAGCGCGGGCAGTTCGAGTTTGTCGAGAATGATCGTACGGTCGTCTACGGTAGTGCCGGGCAGGTTGAAGCGGATATAGTCGCGGTCGGCGGTGCCGTTGGCGTTCGCCCGTTCGATGGCTTCCCAGAGGGAGCCGGCGCCACGGTCGGCCCTGGAGGTAACGATGAAGTTTTCGGCTTTGAGAGCCGATGCATGAAGGAGTAGAACAAGTATGAAAACACTGACGGTTATCTGTCGCATGGTAAGGGAAACTCCTCTCAAGATACAAAAAAGCCCCGGCCTTACGCCGGGGCTTTTACCAATTATTCGCAGTAACTATTACACTTATTTAACTTCCTCAAACTCAGCGTCTGTTACGGTATCGCCTGCGTTACCCTGCTGGCCGCCCTGTTGCTGGCCTCCTTGCTGGGCGCCGCCGTCTGCACCGGGCTGGCCCTGTGCCTGGGATGCTTTGTAGAGCTCTTCCGAAGCGGCGGTCCATGCGGTGTTCAGTTCGTTCACGGCTGTGTCGATCTGCGCAATGTCCTGCGTTTTCTGCGCCTCGCGCAGTTTTTCGAGGGCTGCTTCGATCGGCGCTTTTTTCTCTGCGGGGATCTTGTCGCCGTATTCTTTGAGTTGTTTTTCCGTCTGGAACACGAGGCTGTCTGCCTGGTTGATCTTCTCCACCTTTTCGCGGGCTACTTTATCTTCCGCTTCGTTGGCTTTCGCTTCGGCTTTCATTTTTTCGATCTCGTCCTTATTCAGGCCGCTGCCTGCTTCGATGCGGATGTTCTGGGATTTACCGGTGCCCTGGTCTTTCGCGGTTACGTGAAGGATGCCGTTGGCGTCGATATCGAATACCACTTCGATCTTGGGCACGCCGCGCTGTGCGGGCGGAATGTCGTTCAGGATGAAGCGGCCCAGCGTCCTGTTCTGCGCGGCCATCGGCCTTTCCCCTTGCAGCACGTGTATTTCCACGCTCGGCTGATTGTCTGCCGCGGTAGAGAATACTTCGCTCTTTTTAGTAGGAATGGTGGTGTTGGATTCGATCAGCTTGGTAAATACGCCGCCCATGGTCTCGATACCGAGGGAAAGCGGGGTAACGTCCAGCAGCAGTACGTCTTTCACCTCACCGGTGAGCACGCCGCCCTGGATAGCGGCGCCTACGGCCACTACTTCGTCCGGGTTCACGCCTTTATTGGGCTTTTTGCCGAAGAATTTCTCCACTACTTCCTGGATGCGGGGGATACGGGTAGAACCGCCCACGAGGATCACTTCGTCGATCTTGCTGATGTCTACACCGGCATCGGCGATCGCCCTGCGGCAGGGCTCCAGTGTTCTTTCCACCAGGCTGTCGCTCAGCTGCTCGAATTTCGCGCGGGTGAGTTTTTTCACGAGGTGTTTGGGAACGCCGTCTACAGCGGTGATGTAAGGCAGGTTGATCTCGGTTTCCTGTGAGGAAGACAATTCGATCTTCGCCTTTTCAGCCGCTTCTTTCAAACGCTGCCATGCCATCGGGTCTTTATGCAGGTCTACCGCTTCGTCTTTCTTGAATTCGTCTGCCAGCCAGTCCATGATCACTTTGTCGAAGTCGTCGCCACCGAGGTGCGTATCGCCGTTGGTGGATTTTACTTCGAATACGCCGTCGCCCAGTTCGAGGATGGATACGTCGAACGTACCACCGCCAAGGTCGAATACGGCGATCATGCTGTCAGCATGTTTTTTGTCCATACCATAAGCCAGCGCCGCGGCGGTAGGCTCGTTGATGATACGGCGAACGGTAAGACCGGCGATTTCACCGGCTTCTTTGGTAGCCTGGCGCTGGGCGTCGTTGAAGTAAGCCGGAACGGTGATCACCGCTTCGGAAACTTCCTGGCCCAGGTAGTCTTCCGCTGTTTTTTTCATTTTCTGCAGGATCATCGCAGAAATTTCCTGCGGGGTGTATAACCTGCCGTCTATATCGATACGCGTTGTATTGTTGTCGCCTTTTGCTACTTTATAACTTACGTGGCTCAATTCGTTGGATACCTCGTCGAAATGGCGGCCCATGAAACGCTTCACCGACATAATGGTGTTAACGGGATTGGTGATGGCCTGGCGTTTGGCGGGGTCACCCACTTTCCTTTCACCATTCTTTAAAAACGCAACCACGGAAGGCGTCGTGCGGCGGCCTTCATCGTTTGCGATCACTACCGGTTCGTTACCTTCCATTACGGCAACGCAAGAGTTGGTAGTTCCTAAGTCTATACCTATGATTTTTCCCATAATAATTAATGTTCTCCTTTGTGAAACAGTGTGGCCCGGGAGGGCTCCCGGACTTAGCTTACGTTTGTCAATGATTATGCCAAGGCAGGCCTGTATGAAAATATGTCAGTTCCCGCTAACAACCGTGTATGTGTTTTAAAAAGAAGGGCGGATATATACAACACAGTGGCGCAAAATTTGTTTCACACTGAGTAACTAACCAGTAATCATATGAAAAAAAACACGCTTCGATGGGCCTTTTTCCTGATGGCCGCATCGCCCCTTACGCTTGTTGCCCAAAATCCCGAGCCCGAGCCCGCAACCACGACCCAAACGCCCAAAGGCGGCCTTTTCGGCGGCAGCCAGCAATTCAGGACATTCTCCATCGGTGTGAACGGCGGGGTGCTAGTGCCTGCTGTAGCTACCGGCGGTAGCAACGATTTCACCAAATGGCAGCTGAACTACGGTTATGGCGCCTATGTTAAATGGCAGCTGCTCCACTTCCTCGGCCTCCGCGCCGATTTTGTGGGGGGTAAGCTGAAAGGAGACAACAGCAAGGAACTCGGCAACGGGGAAAACCCGAACAGGGCCGTTCAAAGCTTCGAAACTTCCCTCAACTGGTCCGGCAGCCTCAACGCTGTGTTCAATCTTGCCACCATCAACTGGCTGCACCGCCAGAGCGCGGCACAGCTCTACGTTTCCGTGGGCGGCGGCCTGGCCGGTTATAAACCGACCATCACTACCCCGGGCGGGATCACCCGCGATTACAAATCCTCCGGCAGCATCAACGAGTTCTTCGTGCCCGTAGGCGCCGGGGTGAAATTCAAACTGTCAGATTTCATGAACCTCGACCTTGGCTACACCATGCATTACCTCGACGGCGACAACCTGGACGGGTTCAATTACGGCCCTTCCAAAGACCGCTACGCTTACGGCTATGCGGGACTGGAATTTGCGCTGGGCGACCGCACCAAACCGCAGCTGGCCTGGCATAACGCCCCGGCCGTGATGTACGACGACCTGGTGGCGCAAAAAGAACAACTTAAACTGGAACTCGACGCCGAAAAGGAAAACAACGCCAAACTGGCCGCCAGCGTGGCTAAGCTGCAGGCAGACAGCGATGGCGACGGCGTGTCGGACCTGTTCGACAAATGCCCGAACACCCCGGCTACGGATAAAGTGGACGGCTCCGGCTGCCCGCTGCCGAAAGACACTGTGAAGCCCGCGCCCGTGAAGGTGATCATCACCGAAGACGACCGCCGCCTGGTGCGCGACGCCATCGCCAACCTCGAATTTGCCACCGGCAAATCGAATATCCTGCCCAAATCTTTCGCTTCGCTCGACCGCGTGGCCGATCTCATGGTCCGCAAGAACCTGAGCCTGAAACTGGCCGGCCATACGGACAATGTGGGCACGGAAGCCAACAATATGCGCCTGTCTAAAGACAGGGCCGAATCCGTAAAATCCTACCTCACCGGCAAAGGCGTGAACCCGAGCCGCATCGAGGCCACCGGTTACGGCGAACTGCAGCCTATCGCGACGAACAAAACGGCCGCAGGCAGGCAGAAGAACCGCCGCGTGGAGTTTACGATCTTCTAGCGCACTGACAATCATATGACAACATGACAAAGCCCCGGCACGCGCCGGGGCTTTTTTCCCGGCATACTATTTGTTAAATGGGCAGTGATTATTTTAACATATTATGAAAAACTAACTCTTTTACTGCCGTTTCGCGCGGATCGGCGTGTATTACGTGTTCGGGAAAAAAGAAAATTCTAAAGGTAGTCTGCCTATAAAACCCATGGCAGCGCATCTCCGGGTGTGCTGCCTTTTTTATGCCAGGCCCAGAACGGGCATGAAGCTGCGCTCGTCCACGATATGATCGGCCACTTCGTTCACTTTCTCGTTGGTGGCGTTAAAAGCGATGCCGGTGCCTGCCTGGCGGATCATGCAGATGTCGTTCACGCCGTCGCCGATGGCGAGCGTGTTTTCCAGGCTGATGGCGTAATGCGAGCGCATGTGGTGCATCATGTTGCATTTGCAGTAATCGTTCATGCAGCCGCTATCGGCTGCCCGCAGGAAGTTCGCCGGGATGCTTACGACGCCCGTGGCGCGGCCGTTGTCGAACTCCAGCACGTTGGCGCAGGAGAAATGCATGCCCAGCTTTTCTTTCACATAATTGGTGATGCAGGTGTAGCTGTCGCTGATAATGCCGCACACGTATCCTTTCCCGATCAACGAGGCCACCACGGCGGCCGCATCTTCCACGATGGGGATGGAGCGTACCACGGCGGTCAATTCTTCCTGCGTTCTTCCTTTCAGCAGCTGCGCAATGAGCTGCGTGCGCACCACATCTGGGTGGCATTCGGCGATAATGCGTTTCAGATCTTCGGAGAAGCCCAGTTCCGCGGCGGCAGTGTGGATAAAACTACGGTGGAGCAGGGTGTTGTCCATGTCGAAAATGGCCATTTTAACGAAAGAGGTCGGGTTAGCTGCGGTATGCATAACGGTTTGTTCGGTGAAACAATCGGCGGGGGTAACAGGATGTAAACGCGGTAAAGTTACGAAAATAGTGCCGGCATGGAGATGAACGTTGTGTTAAACCCCTTTCCCCCGCGCCTGCTGGTGATCGGCACAGCTGCAAACCCGTGAAAAACAGGCAATTTTGCAGGCCAGCCGGGGGATGTTGGGCTTTCACCCAACATTCTGTTACCTTTGCCGTCAATAAGATTCAACTGAATGAGCGTAGTTTCTTCCATAAAACAGGCAGCAGCCGAAGCCGTACAGGCATTATACCAACAGCCCTTCACCGTTGCGGACGTGTCCGTAAACACTACCAAACCCGAATTTGAAGGGGAATACACCATCGTGGTGTTCCCGTTCACCAAATTCAGCCGCCTGAAGCCTGAAGAAACCGGGCAGGCGCTGGGCAATTACCTCGTGCAGCATTATCCTTCCCTGGTGGCCGGTTTCAACGTGGTAAAAGGTTTTCTCAACCTCAGCATCCACCGCGATTACTGGTTGAGCTATGTAAAGGAAGCGCACCAGCAGGCAACGCCCGGCAGGAAACCCTCAAACGGCAAAAAAGTCATGGTGGAGTACTCCTCCCCCAACACCAATAAACCCCTTCACCTGGGGCACCTGCGGAATAATTTTCTCGGTTATTCCATTTCGGAGATCCTCAAAGCCAACGGTTATGAAGTGATCAAGGCGAACCTGGTGAACGACCGCGGCATTCACATCTGCAAATCCATGCTGGCATGGCAGCTATTCGCACATGGAGACACCCCGCAAAGCACCGGCGTTAAAGGCGACCACCTCGTGGGCGACTATTACGTGCGGTTCGAGACCATTCTCCGCGAACAGGCTGAAACCATCATCTCCGACGTGCTGGAAGGAAATTTTAAGGATTTTGAGGGGGAAGAAAAAGAAAGGATCATCAAACTCCATAACCTCCTGCACAAGCCCGAAATACAGGCCGATGCGGAGAAAGCAGGGAAAATAAAAGACGAGATCAAAGAACTGAGCCGGAATAAAACCGAGATCATGCAGCAAGCGAAGATCATGCTGCAGCAGTGGGAAGCCGGCAACCCCGAAGTGCGCGCGCTGTGGCAGACCATGAACAGCTGGGTGTACGAAGGGTTTGAAGAAACCTACAAACGCCTCGGCATCGACTTCGACAAAATGTATTTCGAAAGCAATACTTACCTGTTGGGGAAAGACGTGGTGGAAGAAGGTTTGCAGAAAGGCGTGTTTTTCCGCAAGCCGGACAACTCCGTGTGGATCGACCTTACGGCGGACGGGCTGGATGAAAAACTCGTGCTTCGCGGCGACGGCACTTCCGTGTACATCACGCAGGACCTTGGCACGGCGAAGCTCAAATACGCGGATTTCCACATGGACCAAAGCCTGTACGTGGTGGCCGACGAACAGAATTACCACTTCAAGGTGCTTCGGCTCATCCTCCAGAAACTCGGCGACGCGTCTGCAGGCGGCATCGAACATCTTTCCTACGGCATGGTGGAACTGCCGCACGGCCGCATGAAAAGCCGTGAAGGCACGGTGGTGGACGCAGACGATATGATCGCCGAAATGGTGTCTACCGCCGCCACCCACACCGAAGAGCTCGGCAAGGTGAAAGGTTTTTCTGAAGAAGAACTGCGCGAACTGCATGAAACCATCGGCATCGGCGCGATGAAATTTTTCCTGCTGAAGGTAGACCCGAAAAAACGGATGATCTTTAACCCGGAAGAATCCATCGACCTGCACGGCTTTACAGGCCCCTTCATCCAGTACAGCCACGCGCGCATCAAATCCATCCTGCGCGAGTTCTCAACCGCAGACCTTGCGGCCCTGGCGGATTATACGCACAACGAAGACCTGCTTCCCATGGAAAAGGAACTGATCATGATCAACGAACAGTTCGGCACCGTGCTGGAAGACGCGCAGAAAGAATGGAGCCCTTCGGTGATCGCGAACTACGCGTTCCTGCTGGCGCAAACCTTCAACTCATTTTACGCGAAAAAAGAAAACGGCAAATACATTTATTCTGTGAGGGATGCGGAAACGGACCACAAACGCAAGCTGCGCCTCCAGATCGCAATGCTCACGGCCAATACCATCAAGGAGGCCATGAAGCTGCTGGGCATACAGGTGCCGGAAAGAATGTAGGCTGAAGAAAAAAATATAAAAGCCGTCCCGGAGATATACCGGGACGGCTTTTTTAATGCGGTTTACTGCAGCTGCATCGCCTGGTCGCAGATGTTCTGGCCTTTGGCCACTTCACCGGAACAGATGTACGATTTACCGAGCATGAACATCGCGAAAGCGTTCATGGGCTGCAACATGAGGATGTTGTTCCATTGCACGGCGGCCTGCGTGTAATCCTGTTTTTTGTAATAGGCGTTGGCCAGGCTTTGCATGATCTGGATGTCTTTCGGTCTTAAGCTGAGCGCGGCTTGCAGGTTGCGGATAGCGTCGTCGAATGCGGACTGTTTGAGTTGCGACAGTCCGAGGTTTACATAAAGATCTGCGTTCCCGGGGTGCCCTAACCGGGCAGCCTGTTCAAATGCCCCGGCGGCGTTTTTGTAGTTTTTCATGTTAAAATGCATCATTCCTGATTCGTAATATACACTGGCCGACGTACTGTCTGCTTTCAGTGCTTTTTCATAGTATATAAGCGCTTGTTCGTAATCTTCGTTCTGCGCGTGCAGCCGGGCGATGCGGCAAAGCAGCACGGGTTGCCCGGGCTCTTCCAGCAGCGCGAGCTCCAGCGCGCGGATGGCTTCCGCGGGATGGTCGAGGGCGGAGTAACTGAGCCCGATGATGCTGTTCATATGCGGCGCGCCCTGGTCTCGTGCTTTGAAGGCGTAAGTCAGCGCATCTTCATATGCTTTCTGTTCGAAGAATATTTCCGCGAGAGCGCCCAGCGCTTCCCCGTGCGAGGCATGCTGTTCGAGCAACAGGAGCAACTGCTGCTTGGCGGTTTCGGGTTGGTGCTGAAGGCGGTAAAGATTGGCCAGCTCGAGGTAAGGAGCGGCGTAATTGTGGTTTGCCCTGATGGCGGCGGCAAAACGTTCTTCCGCTTCCTGCAGGCGGCCGCTGAGCTTCAGGCGAACGCCCTGCTCGTAGAGTTGCCGGGCGCCACGGTCGTGGCCGGCGGTGGTTGCCGAGGCCGATATACGGCATAGCGGCAGCAGGATGCACAGGTACAGTAGGATACGGTATAGGAACATAGTCGATGCGCAATGGCGCTGATCAAATATACATATTTTATTTAATTCATAACATATCGCTGGAAGAAAAAGACAAAGGCATGAGGCTGCCCGCGTCGCGGATCACGATGGCGGGGCCGGAAAGCCCGGCCATGATGAGGCGGATGGGCGTGCCGGACCGCTGCTGGTATTCGCAGATGGTTTGCCGGCAGATGCCGCAGGGAGAGATCGGTTTTTCGCTGGTTCCCAGCTCGTTACGGTAGCTTACGGCCAGCGCCCGCACCGGTATGCCGGGGTAAAGGGAGGAAGCCGTGGAAAGGGCCGTTCTTTCCGCGCAGATGCCCACGGGGTACGATGCGTTCTCCTGGTTGGTGCCGGTTACGGTCTGCCCGTTGTCCAAAAGCAGCGCCGCCCCCACCCTGAAGCGGGAATACGGGGCATAGGCGTCTTCCAGTGCACGGCGGGCGAGCTGCAGCAGGGAAAGATCCTCCGGCGGCAGTTCGGACGCGTCTTTATATTCCTCGTATTCAACCTGTTGTATCTTTTTCTCCATAATGTTCCGGTTTAAGGCGGCGGTAAAAAAGGGAGCCGTTCCTTTTGCGTTCCTGAAGATACTTCTTTTCGGATTCTGCAAAGTGAACGGCTCGCCGTTATCGGGAAAGTGCGTGTTATTTGATGGTGCTGAACAGGCGGCTCCAGCGGATTCCGCTGCTGCCATAGCTCATCCAGATCAGCCAGGCCTTGCCCACCACATGGTCTTCAGGCACGAAGCCCCAATAGCGGCTGTCCAGCGATTTGTGGCGGTTGTCGCCCATCATCCAGTAGTAGTTCATTTTGAACGTGTAACTGGAGGCTGGCTGGCCATTGATAATGTATTGGTTGCCACGTGTTTCGAGGGTGTTTTTTTCATACACGGCTATGATGCGGCGGTAAAGCTCGATATTGGAGCTGTCCAGCTTCACGGTGGCGCCTTTTTTCGGGATATAAAGCGGGCCGAGATTGTCTACGGTCCATTGGTGGATGGTATCCTGCGGCCAAACGCCGTCCACGATCGGGCTGATGTACGGCTCCACCTGGCCGTTCACCACTTCCATGGCTTTTACTTCCTGCGCTTCGGAGGGCGTGAGGTTGTAATGCGGTTTGTCCATGATCACTTCGTAGGGATTGGTAATGCCCTTTTCTTCGAGGCGCATGGCATTGAGCGGGTCGCCGGTGGTGGTGGTTACGGCGTACTGGCGCTGGCCATGGGGAGGAGGCGTTTCCGGCACGCCATTCACCACTACGATGCCATTTCGCACCTCCAGGGTATCGCCTGCAATGCCCACACAACGTTTGATATAATTTTCGCGTTTATCTACAGGACGGGAGATCACCCGGTACTGGCTCCACACCGCTTCGCGGCCGTAGCGGCGCACGAGATCGTAATAACTTTCGTCTGACCGCTCCAGCGCCACCGTGTCTCCCTCCGGGAAGTTGAACACCACCACGTCCGTGCGGTGAATGTCGCCAAAACCGGGAAGGCGGCGGTATTTCCACTGGATGGCTTCGGAATAGGCTTTGGTATATTTGGTGAGAGGAAGCGTATGATGGGTGAAAGGCACTGCCAATGGTGTCATCGGCACGCGGGGGCCGTAACTAACTTTGCTTACAAACAGGAAGTCGTTCACCAGCAAGGTTTTTTCCATAGAAGGCGTAGGGATGGTATAGGCTTCGAAAATGAACGTTCGGATCAGCGTAGCCGCAATGATAGCGAAAACAGCCGCATCGATCCATTCGCGGACCGCGGACTTTTTCTTCTTGGGCTGACCGTCCTTCTTTCTCCAAAATGCCAGGTTCATGCTGTGTTGTTTAGTTATTTTAAAGACAAATATAATATTCTGTTAATTGTATGCCAGTTTTAACACGCAAAAGTTTTCATAAAAAAATCCCACTTAAGTTTACCAAATAGAATCAACGGTAAACCAGTTTATGTCTATTTTTGTTTAATCCTATTATCCAGAACATTGAACACTTTCACGATAAAAGACATCGAAAGCCTCACGGGCATCAAGGCGCACACCATCAGGATATGGGAGCAGCGCTACAATGTGCTGCGGCCGAAGCGGAAAGATACGAATCACCGGGTGTACGACAATGGCGACCTGAAACACATCATGCGCATCGCCTACCTGTACCGCCATGGTTACAAGATCTCCCGCATCGCCAATATGAGCGAGGAGGAGATCAAGCAGCTTTCCCTGGAGGAAACCGGCCACAAAGGCACGCACCTGTACCAGGTGTACATCAACCAGCTGGTGGAGGCGATGATCGATTTCGACCAGGTGAAATTCGAAAAGATCTTTCACAACATCCTGCTGCGCATGGGTTTCGAGCAAACGATGCTGAAGGTGATCTATCCGTACCTCGAGCGTATCGGGCTGCTGTGGCTGGTAGATTGCGTGATCCCCGCGCAGGAGCATTTCGCGTCCAACATCATCCGCAAAAAACTGATGGTGGCCATCGACGGGCTAGACACGCCCGTGCAGGACCGCGAACGTTTTATGATCTTTCTCCCCGAAGGGGAATTTCACGAGATACCGCTGCTTTTTATCCACTACATGCTCAAAAAACACGGCTGCACCGTGGTGAACTTCGGCGCCAACGTACCGCTGGAAGACCTCCGTTTTTACACCGAGCGCAAACAGGTGGAGCACATTTATACGCACGTGATCACCAATTTCCCGCAAAGGGCGCTGGATAATTTCATCAAAGACCTCGGCAGGCTGTTCCCCGGCATCCCCGTCGCCATTTCAGGCCCGCAGGTGGCGCGCATCACGGTGCCGCTGCCGGAAAACCTTACGGTTCTTATGAGCATGGAGGAAGTGCTGCAATATGCAAGACGGAAAAATGCCGAAAAATCTTAGGCAAGCTCTTTTTCAATGATACGGCTGATCTCCTGGGCGCGGTTCATCACCATGAAGTGCCCTCCTTTTACGATAGTATGCGTGGGATTTACGTAACGGCGCGGGAAAGGCCTGTCTGCACTGCCATGGATATGCACTGTAGACGGCGGCACCCATTCGTTCTGCCAGTTAAGCACAGCCGCCAGCGCCCAGCGCATGTAGCGGAAATCTCTTTTCCGCAGGTAATCTTTCAGCAACATCTTTTCTTCCTCGCTCCTGCTTTGCATGAACAGCTTCACGATGTAATGCCGGTTGCCGAACAGCAGGCGGTCCGGCAGGTTGCGCAGCAGCAAACGCGCCATGCCGCTATAGTACGGCGGCAGTTCTTCTTTATGTTTTACGCTGGATACGATGATCACTTTTTCGACGGGCTGTTGTTTGGCGATCTCGATGCTCATCATCCCGCCGAAGGAAAGCCCCAGCAGCACGGGGTTGGGATGAAGGATGCGGCGCGAGAGCCGAGACGCATATTCCTGGATAGGCTCGTCCGGCCCCAGGGGATTGATCCAGGGGAGATAATGCACGTCGCAGTCTTCCGGGAAACTGAGCCTGCTGAAAACGCGCTCGTCCGCGCCCAGCCCGCTGATCAGGTATATGTGCTTTTTACTCATCTTCGGCGGATTTACGGATGCCGTACCGTTCCATTTTGTTGTAAAGGTGGCTTCGCTGAATATCCAGTTCCTGTGCCGTGCGGGATACGTTCCACCCGTTCTTATGCAGCATGAATTCGATGAATATTTTCTCCACTTCGTCTCTGAAATCGTGCAGCCGGGTGAGTATCAGCAGCTCGTCATTCAGGTAGTGGCTTTTTTTTTCTCACTGTTCGGCACCACGTAATTCTCCACATCGTCTGCCGTGATGGTTTTCCCGCTGAGGATCACCAGTCTTTCCACCACGTTGCGCAGCTCGCGGATATTGCCTGTCCAGTGATGGTTCTGCAGCGCCTTCATCGCGTCTTTGTCTGCCGCTTTGCGGGCGGTGCCGTATTCGGCGCAAACCGTGTCCAGGAAATGATCTACCAGCAAAGGTACGTCTTCCCGCCGGTCGTTCAGCGAAGGCACATGGATGAGTATCACGCTGAGGCGGTGGTAAAGGTCGAGGCGGAAGTTTTTGTCTTCCACTTCCTTCAGCAGGTCTTTATTGGTAGCCGCCACCACGCGCACGTCTACACTGATCTCTTTATCACCGCCCACGCGGGTGATCTTTCCTTCCTGCAGGGCGCGCAATACTTTAGCCTGCGCGCTGAGGCTCATGTCTCCGATCTCGTCGAGGAACAGCGTGCCGCCGTTGGCCGCTTCGAATTTGCCGATGCGTTGTTTGATCGCGGAGGTGAAAGAACCTTTTTCGTGGCCGAACAGCTCGCTTTCGATCAGCTCGCTCGGGATGGCGGCGCAGTTCACTTCCACCAGCGGGCCGTTTGCACGGTTGCTGTAGGCGTGTATCCAGCGGGCCACCAGCTCTTTGCCCGCGCCGTTTTCGCCGGTTACGAGCACGCGCGCGTCGGTGGGCGCCACTTTATGAATGGTGTCTTTAATTTTTACGATGGGATTCGATTCGCCGATCATTTCCGGCATTTTGTTCACCTTTTTACGCAGCGTTTTGGTTTCGGCCACCAGCGTGGTTTTGTCCAGCGCGTTGCGCAGCGTGATCAGCAGGCGGTTGAGATCGGGGGGTTTGGAGATGTAGTCGAACGCGCCTTTTTTTACCGCGTCTACGGCGGTATCGATGTTCCCGTGGCCGCTCACCATAATGATGGGCACGTCGGGGTTGGTTTCTTTTGCTTTTTCCAGGAATTCGAGGCCGTCCATTTTCGGCATCTTGATATCGCACAGCACGGCATCGTAGGCCTTGGCCTGGAACATTTTGAAACCTTCCGCCCCGTCTGCCGCCTCTTCGATCTTGTACCCTTCGTAGGTCAGGATCTCCGACAGCGTTTTCCGGATGCTTTTCTCGTCGTCTATAATCAATATATTGGCCATAGGTTGTCTACTATTTTAAACAGTGCCAAAAATAAAGGAAAAGACGGAACCTACCACAAAATACTCTCATTCCACAGCAGTGATAAAAATAAATCTTGATGGATGGCCGCTTTGCATATATAAAGTCTACTGATCTTGTCGGTTTTTCTGTAATTTTAGCCCCTGGCAGGTAACTATCCGTTATGATGAAAAAATTACTGGAGCAATTAAAAGCGCGGCACGCCGCCGCGGGAGAATCGGCTTACCCTTCCTCCGAAGAGGTATGGGCATTTTGCAGCGACCTGCTGAACTGGCTTTTCCCGGAACACAACGGCAAAGTGCTGGACGAAGCGGCGCTGGAGCAATACGCCGTAAAGCTGGAAACGCAGCTGACCTTGCTGCTGGCCAATATGGCCCCGCAGCTGAAAGACAGGCCGGAAGCCATCGCGCATGATTTTATGGAACTGGTGCCCGGCATGTATGCAGACCTTACGAAAGACGCGGAGGCTATCCTCCAGGGCGACCCCGCGGCCACTTGTCTTTACGAGGTGATCCGCGCCTATCCCGGCTTTTACGCCATCGCAGCGTACCGTGTGGCGCATGGGCTGCATTTGCTGAAAGTGCCGCTGTTGCCAAGGGTGATCACCGAATTCGCGCATGCGCGCACGGGGATAGATATTCACCCGGCGGCCGAGATCGCGCCCTGGTTCTGCATAGACCATGGCACCGGCGTAGTGATCGGCGAAACCACCGTGATCGGCCCGCACGTTAAAATATACCAGGGTGTAACCCTGGGCGCGCTCAGCATCGACAAACAAATGGCGCGCGCCAAACGCCACCCTACCATCGAAGAACATGTAGTGATCTACGCCGGCGCCACCATCCTGGGCGGCGACACGGTGATCGGCCACCACAGCATTATCGGCGGCAACGTATGGCTCATCAAAACGGTAGCGCCGCATTCCCGGATTTATTACAAAGCAGACGGCAGTATAAAAGTGATTTAAACATGAGATCAGTTCTGGATTTAGTGGGCAACACCCCCATGGTGGCCCTGCAACGCATTCCCGAAAACCCTGACGTAACCATCTATGCCAAGCTGGAAGGCACCAATCCCGGCGGCAGCGTAAAAGACAGGGCCGCTTACGGTATGATCAAAGGCGCGCTGGACCGCGGAGAGCTTCGCCCCGGCGTGAAACTGGTGGAGGCCACCAGCGGCAATACCGGCATTGCACTGGCGATGATCGCCAATCTTTTTAACGTGGAGATCGAGATTGTGATGCCTGAAGACGCCACGCGGGAAAGAGTGCTTACCATGGAGGCTTTCGGCGCCAAAGTGGTGCTTACGCCGAAAGAGCAGAGCATGGAGGGCGCGATCGACTACGCGCACGCGCAGGTGCAAAAAGGCGGTTATCATATGCTGAACCAGTTCGCCAACCCGGACAATTACGGCATGCATTACCGCACCACCGGGCCCGAGATCTGGCGCGATTCGCAGCATGGCGTTACGCATTTTGTGTCTGCCATGGGCACCACCGGCACCATCATGGGCGTGAGCCGCTTTTTGAAGGAGGTGAACCCGGGCGTGCAGATCGTGGGCTGCCAGCCGACGGACGGTTCCAGGATTCCCGGCATCCGCAAATGGCAGGAAGCTTACCTGCCGAAAATATTCGAGCGGCAGCGGGTAGACCGGATCATGGATATTTCGGAGGAAGAAGCGCGTGTTATGACCAACAGGCTGGCGCGCGAGGAAGCCATCTTCTGCGGCATGAGCAGCGGCGGCGCGGTAGCGGCGGCCGTTCGCGTGGCGCGGGAGCTGAGCAGCGGCGTGATCGTTTGTATTATCTGCGATCGTGGGGACCGGTACCTGAGCACGGACCTTTTCGGTTCGTAGAAGAACCCATAAGAAATTGTGACCGCTAATTGTCCGCTGTTCGTGAATTGCGAACAGCCTATTTAGTTGCCCGGGTATCATTTCCTTTTTTCAAATAATTAAAAAAGCCCGTTCCGAAAACATTCGGAACGGGCTTTTTCTTTATCCGGAGAAATTATTTCTTCATATACATCACTTCTTTCACCAGTTTCACCGTCCTTTCGATATCGGGAAGGTACAGTTTCACCAGGTTCGGCGCATAGTGCATGGGCGCGTCGGCGGCGGTAATGCGGCGGATCGGCGCGTCCAGGTAATCGAACCCTTCTTTCTGGATGCGGTAAGAGATTTCGGAGGAGATGCTGGAGAACGGCCATTGTTCTTCCACGATCACCAGGCGGTTGGTTTTCTTCACGGATTCCAGGATGGTGAACCAGTCCAGCGGGCGGATGGTGCGCAGGTCGATCACTTCGGCCTCGATGCCTTCCTTCGCCAGCTCTTCAGCGGCCCCCAGGGCTACTTTCATCATTTTATTGAAAGACACGATGGTAACGTCTTTACCGGCGCGTTTGATATCCGCTTTACCGATCGGGATGATGTATTCCTCTTCGGGAACCTCGCCCATATCGCCGTACATCTGCTCCGATTCCATGAACACAACCGGGTCGTCGTCGCGGATGGCCGCTTTCAGCAGGCCTTTGGCGTCGTAAGGGTTGGAAACGGAAACCACTTTCAGGCCGGGGATATTGGCGTAATAACTTTCAAAAGCAGTGGAGTGCTGCGCGCCCAGCTGGCCTGCAGAACCGTTAGGGCCGCGGAAAACAATGGGGCAACCCACCTGTCCGCCGCTCATCGCGAGCATTTTGGAGGCGGTATTCAGGATCTGGTCCAGCGCCAGCACGGCAAAGTTCCAGGTCATGAACTCCAGCACCGGGCGTAACCCGTTCTGGGCAGCGCCCACACCGATGGCCGTAAAGCCCAGCTCGGCGATAGGGGTATCAATTACACGACGGGGGCCGAACTCATCCAGCATACCCTGGCTTACTTTGTACGCTCCGTTGTACTCTGCCACTTCCTCGCCCATCAGGAACACCCGCTCATCACGGCGCATTTCTTCCTGTATGGCTTCTCTTAAGGCTTGTCTGAAGGCTATCTGACGCATTTGGTTCTATAAAAGTTATTTGAAATATATACACGCCTTTTTCAAAAGGCAGGGCAAATTTATCGTTTGTTTGCCAAAAAGCAAAGCATTTACATTTTCTCTATCACCATGGCGCTTGCTCCGCCGCCGCCATTGCAGATCCCGGCCACTCCGTAACGGCCGCCGAGGCGCTGCAAAATCGAGGAAAGCGTTACCACGATGCGCGCTCCGCTGCATCCGATCGGGTGCCCCAGGGCCACGGCGCCGCCCCAAACGTTGAGCGTGCCGGGTTTCACGCCCAGGTCGCGCTCGTTGGCCAGCGCCACACAGCTGAATGCCTCGTTGATCTCGGTAAAATCCATGTCCTGCATGGTAAGACCCGCCTTCTGCAGCGCCCTGCCTACCGCTATCACCGGCGTGGTGGTGAACCATTCCGGCGCCTGTGAAGCATCCGCGAAACTTACGATGCGCGCAACCGGCTTCAGGCCCAGCTCTTTCAGTTTTTCGCCGCTCACCAGCACTACGGCCGCCGCGCCGTCGTTGATCTTGGAAGCATTGGCCGCGGTAATGGTGCCGTCTTTCTGGAACGCAGGCTTCAGGGTGGCCATTTTTTCGAAGTTCACCTTGCGGTATTCTTCGTCTTCGTTCACCACTACGGGCGTTTTCCCACCCACGCCTACCGGCACGATCTCGTCTGTGAAATAACCGTTCTTATAAGCCGCCGCGGCGCGCTCGTAGCTTTGCCGTGCGAAATTATCCTGGTCTTCGCGGGTGATCTTGTATTCTTTCGCGCAGATTTCCCCGGCGTTGCCCATATGGAAATCGGAATACGGGTCCCAGAGGCCGTCGCGCAGGATGCCGTCTATCACGGAGCCATGGCCCAGGCGGTAGCCGTTGCGGGCTTTATCGAGGTAATACGGGATGTTGCTCATGCTTTCCATGCCGCCTGCCACCACTACGTCGTTGTCGCCCAGCAGAATGCTCTGCGCCCCGAGCATGATGGCTTTCATACCGGAAGCGCACACTTTGTTCACCGTGGTGGCGGGCACGGTATTGGGAAGCCCCGCGAACAGGCTCGCCTGCGTGGCGGGCGCCTGGCCGATATTGGCGCTGATCACATTGCCCATGTATAATTCCTGCACCTGGTCTACCCCCACTCCCGCCCTCTCGAGCGCGGCCCTGATCACAGTGGCGCCCAGCGTAACCGCGGGAACGGAAGCCAGCCCGCCGTTTAAACTGCCGATAGGCGTACGGGCCGTGGAAACGATAAATACTTCTTTAGACATCTTGATGATTTTGTTGTTTTGGTGATCCCCTCGGGGGGAATCTCAAATATAGCAAATTCCGACCTTACCGATTTTTCACTAAGTTTGCAGACGGCGGCAGCGTGGCATTTTCCCGGTCAAAAAAGTAATTTGTCAGGCGCTTCTTCCTCAAACCCAATAAAGAATTTGATCTCCCAGGACACGATACAACAGATACTCAACCGGATAGACATTGTGGAAATCGTCGGTTCCTTCGTAAAACTGAAGAAACGCGGCGCCAACTACATGGGGCTTTGTCCTTTCCACAACGAAAAGTCCCCTTCCTTTACCGTTTCCGGCAGCAAGGAAATTTACAAGTGTTTCGGGTGCGGCAAAAGCGGCAATACGATCAACTTCCTCATGGAGCACGAAAAATACTCTTACGTGGAAGCCCTCCGCTGGCTGGCCGCCAAATACAACGTCGAGATCGAAGAGAAGGAAGTAAGCCCTGAAATGCGCGCCAGGCAACAGCTGGCAGACAGCCTTTTTATCGTCAACAATTTTGCGCGGGACTATTTCGTCCAAACCCTCCACGAAACCGAAGAAGGGCAGAACGTGGGCCTGAGTTATTTTGAAGAAAGGGGTTTTACGGAAGAGACCGTCCGCAAATTCCAGCTGGGTTATTGCCTCAACCTCCGCGACGCATTCGTGCGCGAAGCGCAGCACAAGGGCTACAACATGGAACTGTTGCAGAAAACGGGGCTCGTTACCATCCGCAACGATCAGCCGGCGGACAATTACCGCGGCCGCGTCATTTTCCCCATTCACAACCAGAGCGGCAAAGTGCTGGGCTTCGGCGCGCGCATTCTCGTAAAAAGCGACCGCGCGCCCAAATACATCAACTCGCCCGAAAACGACATCTATGTAAAAAGCAAAGTGCTGTACGGCACTTATTTCGCCAGGCACGCCATCGATAAACTCGACGAATGTTTGCTCGTGGAAGGATATACGGACGTGGTTTCCCTTCACCAGGCCGGCATCGAGAACGTAGTGGCGTCCAGCGGCACCTCGCTTACCACCGACCAGCTGCGGCTGATCAAAAAATACACGCGCAACCTCACTATTTTGTACGACGGCGACAATGCCGGCGTAAAAGCGGCGCTGCGCGGGCTGGACATGGCCATCGAAGAAGGCCTGAACGTAAAGCTGGCCCTCATCCCGGACAACGAAGACCCGGACAGTTACGTGCAGAAGATCGGCGTGGAAGGTTTCCGCCAGTTCATTGCAGACAACAAACAGGATTTTATCCTCTTCAAACTGCAGGTTTCCCTGCGCGAAGCCGGCAACGATACCGCGAAAAAAAGCCAACTGGTGAACGAGATCGCCGAAACCATCGCGCGCATCGACAAGGTGGAGGATTTCACCAAACAGCAGGACTACATCCGCCAGTGCAGCCAGCTGCTCAAAATAGACGAGGAAGGCATGGTGTCGCTGGTGAACAAATACATCCGCGACCGGCTCACCAAACAGGCCAACCAGGAGCAGAACCGTTTTAAGAACCGCGGTCAGGAAGCGCCCGCGCAGGAAGAAGGCCCTTCCCTCGCCGAAATGTACCCCGAGTACTTCGACGAAAACAACCAGCCGGAAGCCGTTCCCGAAAATCTTTTTAATAAAGACGAAAAGCAGGAACGTGAACTGGTGAAAGTCTTGCTCCGCTTTGGCGATAAAATGTTCGACGAAGAACAGAAAACCACCGTCGCCGATTATATTTTCCACCTGCCGTACGATTTCGAATCGCTGGCGGAAAGCGAGGTGGTGAAAAAGATCCTGCACGAATACAAAACCCAATACGACCAGGGCGCGCCGCTCGATAAAAAATGGTTCCTCTATCACCAGGACCCCGAGATCTCCCAAAACGTAGCCCTCATCCTCGAAGACAAAGAGGCCGAACTGAGCGCGAACTGGCGGGACAAGTTCGAGATCAAGACCGTTTACGGCGACGATGCGTTCGTAAAAGACACCCTCAGCGCCACCCACTACCTGATCCTCCGGAAGATCCGCAAACTCATCGAAGAAAATCAGCAGGAGCTGAAAACCGCCACGGACTTCGAAGAAATTAAGAAATGCCTTGAAATGGACATCCAGCTGAAACAAATGGCGAAGGAACTGACGGATAAGGTGGGGACGGTGATCATTAAATAAACCAGCTTTTCAATCTTCGAAACACTGAGCTATTCTCCGGCGAAAGGAGGCGGATTTCCTTGTCCCATATTGTGTTCCGGCATAATTTCGTGTTGTAAAAAAAAACAACATGGATGTACTATCAATTCTGCAGGAAGTATTGTCAAAACCGGACGGCGTCAATCAACGCCTGGACAAGCTGTACCTCCGCATAAATTCAATGGAGATCCGCTTTGAGAACAGGTTTGAAACAATAGAAGCTGGTATTGAGAAGATTCTTGAATGGCCTTTCCGAAAATGATTCCCAACAAAAATTGAATGCCCTGAAAAGCCGATCCATCACAAATTATTCAGGCTTATTGGCATTGCCGTTTGCAGGCTGATAATAAAATTGCCTATAGCGCCGTCACAAATAACCAGGTCTTTATCACAAAGCCGTTAATCTGCGTGTCACATAAAAAGTAGCTGTGCCCATCGCAAAGGAAAACACAGCCCAGTTTTACTTTTTATGTGACACGCAGGTTAACGGCGCTCCCAGGTCTGAAACGTAAAAGCATACGCATGTTTCTCATCCGCCGGATGATCTTCCGCATGCGTCAGCTCCCATTCATCGGGGCTGATGGCGGGGAAAAAAGCGTCTCCTTTTAGGGTGGTATGCACGCGCGTCATGTAGATCTTGTCTACGCGTGAAAATGATTGCAGGAAAATTTCCGTGCCGCCTGTGATAAAGATCTCATCCACATCGAAATCCTCCGCGATCGTGATGGCCGCATCGATAGAAGATACCACGGTGGCGCCTTCCGGCGCATAATCCTTCTGCCGCGTGATCACAATGTTCTGCCGGCCTTTCAGCGGCCTGCCTCCCATCGAATCGAACGTTTTCCTGCCCATGATCACCGGGTTGCCCCAGGTGGTGTTCTTGAAAAACTGGAGATCGGCCGGCAGGCTCCAGGGCAGCTGGTTGTTGATGCCGATCACATTGTTCTCCGAAGCGGCTACGATAATGGAGATCATATGGCTACTGGGGCTTTGATGTGAGGATGGAACTGGTAGTTTTCGAGGGTGAAGTCCCCGTATTCAAAAGCGAAAATATCTTTCACATCCGGGTTCAGCTTCATCTGCGGCAACGGGTGCGGCTGGCGGGTCAGCTGCAGCTCCGCCTGCTCGAAATGATTGTTGTACAGGTGCACGTCACCGAAGCTGTGCACGAACTCTCCCGGCTCCAGCCCGCACACCTGGGCGATCATCAGCGTGAGCAGCGCATAAGAAGCGATGTTGAACGGTACGCCGAGAAATACGTCCGCACTGCGCTGGTACAGCTGGCAGCTCAGTTTGCCGTCTGCCACGTAAAACTGGAACAGGCAATGGCAGGGGCTCAGGGCCATGTCTGGCAGGTCGGCCACATTCCAGGCGCTGATGATCAGCCGCCGGCTGTCCGGGTTCTTTTTGATCTGGCTGATCAGGTCGGTCACCTGGTCCACGGTTTTACCGTTCGCTCCTTCCCAGCTGCGCCATTGTTTGCCGTATACCGGGCCGAGGTTGCCGTCTTTATCCGCCCATTCGTCCCAGATCTTCACGCCATGTTCCTGCAGGTAACGCACATTGGTGTCTCCTTTCAGGAACCAGAGTAATTCGTATATGATCGATTTGAGATGAAGTTTTTTGGTGGTCACCAGCGGGAAACCTTCCTTCAGGTCAAAACGCATCTGGTAACCGAACACACTGCGGGTACCGGTGCCGGTGCGGTCGGTTTTATTATTCCCTTTGGCGATAATATGTTGTAATAGATCAAGGTATTGTTGCATGACCCCGCAAGTTAAATGTAAATTGGGAAATAGCCTACCACGGCCGTCAGATTACAGTCAGAAATAATATAAACAAAAGGGTGAAAACAAACAAATCTACTTTAGCATAAATTTCGTTAATCTGCGAAATGTACCCGGCCATATCAATCAACATCCAAAACAAACTATAAACTTAGATCTAAACGCTTATAAAATAAAGGCACTATTCGTTTATCATCAACCCTAATTATCCGTTGCAGGGTCAGACCATGCAGCAGAACGAACACAGCGAAACCCGGAGCCTGAGAGCTGATACAACACTACAGCGATTTCCCATCTGGCCTTGCAGTTGATAAGATTTTTTATCAACCTCTAAATTCTTTTATCATGCGCACAAATTTACCACATTGACGGCATGGGTGGCATCGTATTGCCTGTACTGAAACCATGTTTCCCAAAATTTTTTTATCAACCTCCCGATTCTTAAACCTCTAAATCGCCAGAACATGCATTTGTCCAAATCCTTTACGTTGCTGGTAATGCTGCTATTGTTATCGGTAGCGTCGTTTGCCCAGCAAAAGGTCTCCGGCCTCGTGTCCGACGCGTCCGGCAATCCCGTGCCGGGGGTTACCGTGCGCCTGCAGGGCAGCAACCGGGGCGCCGTTACCGACGCACAGGGCCGGTATTCCATCGACGCCCCCAACGGCAGCACCCTTATTTTTTCCTACACCGGCTACAAAACGCAACAAACCGTGATCAATGGCGCCACGCTGAACGTCACCATCCAGGAAGATTACGCCAATCTCGATGAAGTGGTGATCACCGGTCTTGCCACTTCCGTAAAAAGAAGCAATCTCGCCAACGCGGTAGCGACCATTTCCGCCAAACAACTCTATGGCGTGGCTCCCGCGCAAACCTTCGACGCGGCGCTCAGCGGTAAAATTCCGGGCGCGCTCATCACCGCCAACACCGGCGCCCCCGGCGGCGGCATTTCCGTGAAGATGCGCGGCGTAACCTCCATTTTCAGCAACTCGCAACCGCTGTACGTGGTAGACGGCGTATTCATCTCCAACATCAGCGTGCCCGCCGGTCTTAACCTCATCACCGGTGCCGCCACGGCAGGCAACCCGCAGAACCAGGACAATCCTTCCAGCCGCGTGGCAGACATCAACCCGGACGATATCGAGAACATTGAAATACTCAAAGGCGCGTCCGCGGCCGCCATTTATGGCTCCAAAGCCGCCGCTGGCGTAATTCTCATCACCACCAAAAAAGGCACCAACCTCGGCCGCACCCTGGTGCGCCTGCGGCAGGACCTTGGTTTTGCGCAGGCCCGCAAGCTGCTCGGCGTGCGCCAGTTCACCGAACAGACCGCGTTCGACAGGGGCGGCGCAACGGAAAGAGATCTGTTTATCGCTGCCCGCGATGCCGGCAAGCTGTACGATTACGAAGATGAAATGTACGGTGAAACAGGCCTCATATCCAACACCAACGTTAGTGTAAACGGCGGCACCGAGCGCACCGGCGTGTATTTTTCCGCCAACCGGAAAAGCGAGGAAGGCATCGTCAAAAACTCCGGTTATCTCAACAACGCCGTCCGCATCAACGTGGACCATCAGCTGAACGACCGCATCAGCCTGGGTTTGCGCGCGTCTTACATGAATACTTCGGCAGACCGCGGGCTGACCAACAACGACAACAACAGCGTGACCTATGGCGTGTCGCTGGCCACCATCCCGCAGTATCTCGAGCTGCACCCTGACGCCAACGGCGTTTATCCCGTGAACCCTTCCGCAGCCAACCCGCTCGAAACACGGGATAAAATGCGCAACAACGAAACCACCAACCGCTTCATCACCGGCGGCGAGATAAGGGCCACCCTTCATACCAACGACCGCACCAATACCAAACTGATCGTGCGCGGCGGCGTGGATTTCTTCAACCTGAAAACGGAAGCCATTTTCCCCCGCACGCTGCAATTCATGAGAGGCGGGCTGGAAGGCGCTTCCATCCAGGGCAATACCAACAACCTCAACACCAACCTCGCCGGCGTGCTGGTGAACTATTTCCAGCCGAACAACGACCTGAGCTTCACCACCTCGCTGGGCGCCACGCTGGAAACCAATAACCTGGACAACATTCTTTCCATCGCCACCAACCTCATACCAGACCAGAGCAACGTAGACCAGGCGGCCAGTTCGCAGCTGCAGCAGTTCCGCCAGAAATACCGCGACAATGGCATCTTCATCCAGGAAGAAGTGCTGCTGATGGACGCGATCACCCTCGCCGCCGGCGTGCGTTTCGACCGCAGCACCAACAACGGCGATTACAAAAGATACTTTGTATTGCCCAAGGCTTCCGCATCGTGGAACCTCGCGAAAATGGACTTCTGGGGCATTCAGAGCATCAACAGCTTCAAGCTGCGCGCGGCTTACGGACAAGCGGGCAACGTTGCCCCGTACGGCGCCAAGTTCCTCGCGCTTACCGCCAGCAATGTCGGCGGGCAGCCCGGTTCTTTTGTAGACACCCAGTTCGGCAACCCGGACATCGAGCAGGAAAGGCAGACGGAGCTGGAAGCGGGGCTGGACGTGAGTTTCTTCAACGGCCGGTTAAGCCTTGAAGCGACGTATTACAACAAAAAGATCTTCGACCTGCTGCTGCGGAGAAACGTGCCTTCGTCCAGCGGCTTTACCCAGCAGTGGGTGAACGGCGGCGACCTGCGGAACAAAGGCGTGGAGATCGGCATCGGCGCCATTCCTGTGAACACCAAAAACGTGCGCTGGAATGCGCAGGTCAATTTCTGGAAAAACACTTCAGAAGTAACCAAGCTCACCATTCCCCCGTTCCCGATGGGCGCTTTCGGTAATACGCTCGGCAACTTCTATATCGAAGAAGGCAAATCCGCCACACAGATCATCGGTACGCTGGGCAACAACAAAGGCGTGGGCGTACTGGGCAATTCAGAGCCGGATTTCCAGCTGAGCTTTTACAACGACGTTACTTTCCTCACCAACTTCAGCCTGCGCGTGATGCTGCACTGGAAAAAAGGCGGGGACAACATCAACCTGACGCAATATCTCTCCGACATTTTCGCCACCACTTACGATTACGACGATGATAAAAACGGCAACGGCGTCAAAGACGGCGTGGACAGGATGAACGCGGCGGCTATTTCGGACGCGAGCGTGCGCGTGCAGGACGCTTCGTATGTTCGTATCCGTGAGATAGGACTGTACTACAATATTCCCATCCCGAAAAACAATATCATTTCCGCCGTGAACGTCGGTATTTCAGCCAATAACTGGTTCACCTGGACGGATTATGACAGTTACGACCCGGAAACTTCCAACTTCGGCAGCAACACCATTTCCACCGCCACTTCGCGCGGCAGCAATGGCATCAGCACCGGCGTGGAAGTAACGCCGTTCCCCGCGTCCAAACGCGCAATGTTTCACCTGGGCGTAACCTTCTGATCCGTACAACCAAAAAAGAATCATCATGAAACAACATCGCATATTATTATTCAGCGCAATGCTGCTGGGCCTGGGAGCCTGCCAGAAAGGCGAGATACCGAACCTGAACACCCCGGTGGCCAGCCAGATCATCGCCAACGGCACCAAGGAGCAGATAGACAACCTGGCCGTTGCCATGGAATCGGGCACTCGCCTCACTCTAAATACGTATTACGACGCGATCGGCCTGCAGGGGCGCGAGATCTACCGCTTCTCCGGTTCCGAGCCGCGTTACACCACCGAGCTGATGGGCACTTCGCCGCTGGACAACAACACGTTTTACACCACCAATCCCTGGGCTTCGCGTTACCGCGTGGTAAGGCAGGCCAATACGCTGATGGACGCGGTGAACAACAGCTCCCGCCTGTCTGCCAACGAAAAAAAGGGGTATCTCGGTTACGCAAAAACCATCATGGCCTACCAGCTGCTGCTGGCGCTTAACATGCAGTATACCAACGGCATCCGCACCGATGTGAAAGATGCGAACAACCTCGGGCCTATTAAAGGTTATCCCGAAAGCCTGACGGACATCGCCAATATGTTGAATGAAGGTTTGACGGACCTGACGGGCGCGGAGATCGTCTTCCCCGTGTCTATCGTGACAGACGTAACGGCCGCCAAGCTGATGCAGTTCAACCGCGCGCTGGCCGCCCGGGTAGCCGTGTACCGCCAGCAATGGGCGGAAGCGCTCACAGCCCTCAACGGCTCGAACTTTAGCCTGCTCGGCGATTTCAACAGCGGGTACGTGCATATTTTCAGCGCCAATTCGGGCGATGTGCTCAACCCGGTGTTCCTGCCGCAGAACAACTCCGGCGAACAGCGCCTGGCGCATCCTACGTACGCCGCGCAGATCGCGCCGGGAGACGACCGCATCGCCAAAGCCACGCTCAGGGCGGCGCCCGCATCGCTGGACGGGCTGCAGTCCAACCGCGACGTATGGGTCCACCGGAGCAATACCGCGCCTGTGTACATCATCCGCAACGAAGAACTGATCCTGATCTACGCCGAAGCCAAGATCAACCTGAACCAGCTCCCGGACGCGATCGTGGCGCTGAACCGGATCAGGGTGCAGCACAACCTGACGCCATACGCAGGGGCCGTTACACAGGCCGCGCTGATCACCGAAATGCTGAACCAGCGGCGCTTTTCCCTGTTCGCAGAAGGCCACCGCTGGATAGACATGCGGCGCTACAACCGCCTGAACCAATTGCCCAACGACCGGCCGAACGATAAGGTTTGGGACAAATTCCCCATCCCGTTGCCGGAATCGAACTGATAAAGGAAAAAGGAAGCCAGATCTGACGGGAAGAAAACAAAAAAGCCGTTCCGACGATGGCCGGAGCGGCTTTTAACTTTGCATAGCAGTAATTGGTTCCCGGTTATAATGCGTTGATTTGCCGGTTGGTATACCCGTATAACGAGGCAGGGCGGCAAAATGTTACATTTTTCCCGGTTAAATCCCCCTGCGTTTCATTTCTTTCCGTATCAGGCTCAATTCCCGGCCCATGGAACCGGCAATGGAGGTGTTTTCCTGCGCCCGGCGGATCAGGTAAGGCACCACGTCTTTCACAGGGCCGTATGGCAGGTATTTGGACACGCGGTAACCGGCGTGCGCCAGGTTGAACGTGATGTTGTCGCTCATGCCGTAAAGCTGTGAAAAGCTGACCCGGGGATGGTTGTGCGGGATGTTCTTCTCGTCGAGCAGGCAGGCGGCCAGCATGCAGCTGTCTTCGTTGTGAGTGCCGATAAACACGGCCAGGTGGTTCAGCCGGTCTATGCAGAAACGCACCGCCGCGTCGTAATCTTCGTCCGCCGCGTCTTTATTCGGCTGGATGGGCGAAGGATAATCATTCTCTTCCGCGCGTTTCCTTTCTTTTTCCATGTATGCGCCGCGCACCAGTTTGGCGCCCAGCAGGTACCCCCCGGCTTTGGCCTTTTCGAAGCTTTTGTGAAGGAAGTCGAGACGGTCGTGGCGGTACATCTGAAAGGTATTGAACACGATCACTTCAGACCGGTTGAAAAGCCCCATCATTTCGTCGGCCAGGTCGTCTACCGGCTGCTGCACCCAGGATTCTTCCGCGTCTATCAGCACGCCTACCTTGCCTTTGGCGGCGGCGGCGCAGATGGCATGGATGCGTTTGCGCACTCTTTCGAACTCTTCATTTTCTTCCGGCGTGAGCGTTTCGCCTTTATGCATCTTTTCCAGCAGCCCGAAGCGGGCGAAGCCGGTCACTTTAATGGGAATAAAAGGAATGTGCGGCTTTCCGGCGGCGTATTGAACGGCCCGCAGGAATTCCGGCAGGGCGTTATCGTAATTTTCTTCTCCTTCCACGGCCTCCACGCTGTAGTCGAGGGCCACGCCCACGCCGAAACGGCCCAGCACTTCCGCCGCCTTTACGGCTTCTTCGAGGGTTTCGCCTCCGCAGAACTGGTTGAAAATGGTGGATTTGATGATGCCTTTAACGGGCAGATGCAGTTTGAAGGCGAGTGGTGTGGCGAAGGCGCCGAACTTCACCAGCCAGGGTTTGCCGATGTTGCTGAACAGGAAATTCGCCCGTTTCAGCGCTTTGTTCGACATATGTTCGAATGCGATAGCCGTATCTTCGAATGATAATGGTGGTTGCTGCTTTTCCATGGCGGGCAAAGTTAAGGGGACGGCATTGGACTAACAAAAAAGAGCCTTCACTCATGATAGTTTTCTGACATACAAGCAGAAACGCGCCCTTTGAGGTGGAATTTTTTTTGTTATATTTAACCCGGGACAGTGTCACCAAAATCTTATTCCCAACCATGAGCGCAACACATACGCATCTCCGGCGGCCAAGGCTTCCACTGTATATGAAAAAACGGCGTAACTGGCAACCTGTTGCCCTTACGCTGATCGTCGTTATGCTCATTGCATCCGGCATGTTATATTACCTGGCGGGCCGCCATCAGCGCAGTTCCGCCATGCTCGAGCCGGGCAAACGGTACGTCACTTTCCAGAGCGCGTACGGCCAGCGTAAAGTGGTGAAGCTGCCGGACAGTACCCTCGTGATCCTGAACTCCCGTTCCAAATTATACATGCCCGAGGGTTTCCCGCAAGACCGTGCGCTGGTGCTGGATGGCGAAGCGTTTTTTTCCGTGCCCGCCACCGGTCAGGAGATGGTCATTTTAACGGACAAGCTCAAAACCCGCACGCCGGGCGCCATCTTCCGCCTGCGCTCCCTCGAAAGCCAGAGCGGGGCCTATTGTCTCGTGCTCAACGGGCAGGCACATGTGGGCAAAAGCTACCACTCGCCTACCGATAACGCCGTCGAAGACCTTTCCTCCGGGCAGAGTGTGCTGGCCAACAAAGGCATTGACCTGATGGAAAAAGAGACCTTCGAACTGGCCGAACAGGAAGAATGTTTGCAGGGAAAGCTGGTCTTCAACAATACACCGCTCCCCGCGGCGTTAAAGAAGATGGAAGACTGGTTCGGCGTTGAAATGGAAATGAAGGGAAACGGCCGCAGCAAATATGTGACCGGCGTGTATAACCCACAGTCTGTGGAAGACCTGCTCGCCACCCTTGGCGACAGCATCGGTTTTACCTACCGCGTTACCCGCGATAAAGTGGTGATCAAATTCTAACCCTCAGTTGTTTTTCCATATCCTAACACAAAAAGAAATGCCGGTTGTTTGAAGCAGACAGCCGGCATGTTTTTTTCAGATCGTTTATGATATTCATAAAAAACCTTGCAGGGTAAATCCTGCAAGGTTTTTAGATTATATCGGGATGCCCCGGTTCAGAACTCACGTTCGTCCACGGGCAGGTTCCTGATCAGGTTATCGAAGAGGTCTCCCTCGTAATCGTCGTACGCGCCGTAGGCATTGATGATGTAGCCGATAAATCCGTCGGCGTTTTCGAGCAGGTATAATACCGCGGAATCCGAAGGGTTGCTTTCTCCCTCGAAGCGGTAGGTACGGATGATCTTCATGCCTTCCGCGCTGAAAATACGGCGCGAATCCTGGTCTTCCAGCCGCCCGTCTTTCATCAGCCGCAGTTCATGATCGATTCCGCGTTCTTTCAATACTTCCATCACGCCCGTGAGCGTGGTCATGCCATTGGGTGTCGTTTCCATATACGATTATTTTGAGATGCCTGTTCAGCTCAGTTCCTGGCCTACGCGTTTGAGCAGTTCCAGGGTTTTGCGGATGCCCACTTCTTCGCTGTCTTTGCTGCCTTCGTATTCGATGCCGACAAATCCTTTGTAACCGGCAGCTTTCACAATTTCCATCATTTTCCTGAAATCCGTTTGGGTTTCGTTGCCCGCCGCGTCGAAATCGTGCGTTTTGGCGCTCACGCCTTTGGCGTAAGGCATCAGTTCGGTCACGCCTTTGTAGCGGTCGTATTCTTCGGCGCAGGGCGTGCTGTAGTCGCCGTCTTTCTGGCGCCTTACGCAGAAGTTGCCGAAGTCCGGCAGGGTGCCGCAGCCGGGTTTGTTCACGCCTTTCATCACATCGCTCAGCCAGATGCCGTTGGAGGAATAGCCGCCGTGGTTTTCCACGATCACGCCGATGTTGAAGTCTTTCGCGAAGTCTGTCAGGCGGCCCAGGCCGTCGATGGCGGCTTTTTTCACGTCTTCTTCCTTACCCGCGCCCGCCGCGTTCACGCGGATGGAGTGGCAACCGAGAAATTGCGCCGCTTCCACCCATTTGTAGTGGTTTTCCACTGCCTGCGTGCGTTTTTTAACGTCCAGGTCGCCCAGCTCCCCTTCCCCGTCGCACATAATGAGCACGCTGGTAACGCCGTTGTCGTCCGCGCGTTTTTTCAGCTCGGCGAGGTAGGTTTTATCTTTTGCTTTGTCTTTGAAGAATTGGTTCACATATTCCACACCGGTGATGCCGTAATCTTTTTTGGCCTTCTCGGCAAATTCGAGGTTGGTCATTTTACCGGAAAAAAGTGCGTTGTGGAAAGACCATTCCGCGAGGGAGATCTTGAAAAAAAGGTCTTTCGTGCTTACGCCGCCGGTGCCGGTGGAATCGTTTTTCGTGGAATCTCCGCCGCCGTTAACGCCGCCGCTGTTGCAGGCTGCGAGAAAAGCGGGTCCGAATGCTGCGCCTGCGGTAACCATGCCCAGCTGGCGTAAAAAATGTCTGCGGTTCGTGGATGATGACATTGTTTAAGAGTTTGTGATTTGTAATGAGTTCATAACTGTAAAGCATACACGCTCAATCTGTAAAACGTGGAAGCATTAAACAAAGTACTAAAAAATGTTTACAATATAAAGAATCGCTGATGTGCATTACCGGCGGATGAGCGCCGGGCGTCAGGCCTGTTCCTGCAACCAGAGGTAATAGCTTTGCACCGCCCTGATCTCCCCGTAACCTACGTCGCCCAGTTTTTCCTTTACCGCGCTGAGCGAATAACCGCCGGTGTCTTCCACGGCTTTCAGGATGCGGGTCAGCCGGTTTTCGTCGGGGATAAGGTCCTGGATGTCCAGCTCCCCTTTGCGCACGAATTCCCCGAGGTGGCTTTCCACGGTGCTTACCGCCAGGTTCCGCTGCGCGGCGATCTCTTCCACGGCATTGCCTTCCCGGAAAAGCTGGAGCGTTTGCCGCTGGCTGCCGCCGGTATCGGACCGCGTTTTTTTAGGCCGTTGCCGGGCGGAACCGGCTTTGAGATGCATTTGCGTACTGAGGCCGTTGCGCAGGCAATAGCTCTGCAGCGCGTCGAGGAACGCGTCGCCGTATTTGGCGAGTTTCACATCGCCGAAGCCGGAAATGCGGGAAATGTCGGAAGTGGTAACGGGCAGGTACGCCACCAGTTCGGCCAGCGTGGCGTCTGAAAACACGATGTAGGGCGGTACGTTCTCTTTATCTGCCAGCTGGCGGCGCAGCTGCTTCAGTTCGTTGAACAGCGCGGGATGGGCGATCTCCGCGCTTTGTTTTGTCGGTTTGGCGCCGGCGGGCTGTTCCTTCCCGGTTGCGGTCACGGTGAATTCCACTTTTTCTTCGCCGCGCAGCACCTGCCAGCTGGTGTCCGTCAGCTGCAGCAGCGGGTATTCCCCGCCGGACTGCGCCAGGTAGCCCAGTTGGATCAGCTCCCGGGCGTATTGTTTCCATTGTTCTTTGGAAATGTCTTTCCCGATGCCGTAGGTTTTGATCTCCTGGTGCGCTTCCCGCACGGTGCTGCCGCCCCGCAGGAAATCGACCACGTAGTTCAGCCCGAAACGGCCCTGGAGGCGGTAAACGGCGCTGAGCATCTTTTGCGCGGCGATCGTGCCGTCGGCCCTTTCGTATTGGCCAAGACAGTTATCGCAGTTGCCGCAATGGTCGGGCGCATCTTCCCCGAAATATTGCAGCAGGTATTTGCGGCGGCACTGGCGGGTTTCGGCGAGGCCGGCCATCTGTTCCAGTTTTTTGAGCATCACGGCGCTCTGCGCTTCGTTGCCTTCCACGCTGGCGAAACGTTTCAGTTTGAACACGTCGCCCGCGCCGTAATATAAAATGGCTTCGCTGGCGAGCCCGTCGCGGCCGGCGCGGCCCGTTTCCTGGTAATACCCTTCGATGTTCTTCGGAAGGTCCGCATGCACCACGAACCGCACGTTGCTTTTATTGATGCCCATGCCAAAGGCGATGGTGGCCACCATGATGCGCACTTCGTCCCGCAGGAATTTTTCCTGCCTTTCTTCGCGTACCTGCCTGTCCAGCCCGGCGTGGTATGCCGCGGCGGAAAAACCTTCCTTTTGCAGGTCTTCCGCCAGCGATTCGGTGGCGGAGCGGGACAGGCAGTAGATGATCCCGCTGTCTTCTTTATGTTCGCCCAGGTACGCAAGCAGCTGGTCGTAATAATCCCGTTTGGGCCGGATGCCGTAAAATATGTTGGGCCGGTTGAAGGAGTTTTCAAAAACGGTATACTGGCGCAGGTTGAGCTTTTCGAGGATGTCCTGCTTGGTAACGCCGTCTGCCGTGGCGGTAAGGGCGATCACCGGCGTTTGGGGGAAACGGTCTTTCAGCTGGCCCAGCGCCAGGTATTCCTGCCTGAAATCGTGGCCCCAGTGGCTGATACAGTGGGCTTCGTCCACCGCGAAAAGCGATACGTTCACTTCGGCGAGCAGGCTCATGAAATTACCTTCGCCCACGAGGCGCTCGGGCGCGAGGTATAGCAGCTTCAGCCGGCCGGCCCGCAGCATCTGGATCACGGTCTGCTGCTCCTGCCCGGAAAGGGTGGAATTAAGAAAGGCCGCCGGGATGCCGTTTTGCCGCAGCGCGTCCACCTGGTCTTTCATCAGCGCGATCAGCGGAGATACCACTACCGTCACCCCCCCGAAAGCCAGCGCGGGCAGCTGGTAACAGATAGACTTCCCGCCGCCGGTAGGCATCAGCACCAGCGTGTCTTTCCCTGCCAGTACATTTTCTATGATCGCCTGCTGGTTATGACGGAAATGGGTATACCCGAAGTGATGTTTTAACAGTGTTAACAACGAAGATTGCTGCATAGCCCGAACTTTTGATTTGCCTCCGGGACAAATATAAGGGAAAGGGATGTGCATAAAAATTAATCGGAACAGCAATTGCAAAGCGGAATATTTGTTTACATTTATAAGAGAGTCATTTTTTACAACTGTCGCACTTTAAAACACAACTGTTATTCACTTTTAACCCGAAACGAACTATTTATGGAACTGTTGGCAGCCATCCCTACATTAACTACTCCTTTATTGCAGGAAACGGTAGATTTTTTTGTGAACGTGCTGGATTTTACCTGTAAAACGATGGACGAGCAATGGAAATTCGCGTCCATCAACAAAGACAAGGTGACCATGCAACTGGTGCACCCCCAGGCGAAATTCCCGTTCGGCAGCGATGATCCTTTTGACCAGCCCGTGTTCACCGGCGCCATTTATATTCATATGGAAGGCGTGGACGAGCTTTGGGAAAAGGTAAAAGACAAAGCCGAGGTATGTTTCCCCGTGCAGGATTTTGATTACGGCATGCGCGAATTCGGCATCTACGACAACAACGGGTACCTGTTGCAGTTCGGCGAGCAGATCAAAGCGACCGCTTAATTCCTCCCAAAACTTTTTATAATAAACGGAGCGTGTATGCAACACGTTCAGGGGACCTTATGCTTTTATAAAAAAAAACCGCAGCGCGTACGCTGCGGATATTATCCATTTTTACTCACTTTCCTTCTGCGCCGGTAGGGTTTTCGAGGACAATGCGTTTAGAAACGGAAATAAGTTTGATACGGGATAAAAGAGATGATTGTAAGCTGAAGGTCGGTCAGGATTTACATAAATATAAGTAAATTAGCCGATATAGTTAGTCTTTTTTATAAAACCCCGTCTTCATGAAACCTGCCTTAATGCTGTTGCACGGCGCTCTTGGCTCATCCCGGCACTTCGATGCGATCGTTCCCATATTGAGTGAACAGTATGTTATTCACCGTTTCGATTTTCACGGTCACGGCGGTACGCCATTACCATCGTCTCCGCTCAGCATCGAAACATGTACGTCTCAGTTATTGGATTACATCCGGCAAAACGGTCTTGGCCCCGTTGCGATATTCGGTTACAGCATGGGCGGTTATGTGGCGCTGCACGCTGCTTTGCAGGCGCCGGAAGCGGTGCTGCGGGTGCAGACGCTGGCGACCAAATTCAACTGGAGCCCCGAAGCCGCCGCGAAAGAAACACGGCAGCTGGATGCGGGGTTCCTGCGGGAAAAAGCGCCCGCGTTCGTGGCCCAGCTCGAAGAACTGCACGGCGAAGGCTGGAAAGACCTGCTTCCCGCCACTGCCGGGCTGATGACCGCTCTCGGCGCAAACCCGCTGCTGACGCCCGACAACCTTTCAACGATCCATATCCCTGTGCGCGTAATGGTCGGCGACCGCGACGTAATGGTGGGCGTGGAAGAAACGCTCCATGTGTTCAAAAGCCTGCCGCAGGCTTCTATGGCGGTGCTGCCGGATACCAAACATCCGCTGGACAGGGTGAACAATGCCGTGCTGATCTGGGAGATCAGGAGTTTTATGGTGTTGTGAATGATGCTAAAAACGTGAAGCGGGACATAAAAAAACCTCCCGGCTTTCACCGGGAGGCATTCATAAAATATTTTCGCGGGAAGAATTATTTCACCACCACCACACCGTCTGCCACGATCACGATATCTTTCTTCGGCTCGGTGATCTTTGCGATCTCTTCCTTGCTTTTACCCGCATCTTCGGCAAAATGTTTCAGCCGCTCAACGGAAGTTTCGTTCACTTTGGCCACGCCCTCCAACACCACCGTTTTACCCACGATGTTCTGCGGCATAAAAAAACCGTAATCTTTGAACTTCACCATCACCGCCTCGCCGGATGTCCTTTCCAGCTTCATGAAACAGCCCTTTTTCTTGCACACTTCCACCACTTTCCCCTCGATCTTGCCGGTGAAAGCCGTGTCTGCCTGTAATTTGTTGTGAAGGTCCGTCATGCCGATAGCCGGTCCGGACGTAATGGCCTTTCCGTAGGTAACGCCTGGCTGGGCCGGGGTTATTTCCTGCTGGGCCAGCACCGCCGTAGCGCTGAAAAGCCCGCCCAGCAATAACATACATATCTTTTTCATCTGGAGGTATTTGCCCAAATATACGTATTTAAGGCGCTGCATGACAATTTTACAAAAATCCGCCTCAACATTAATATTATCTTAATTCGAAAATTATTTTAATATATATTTGCATTTTTCCCAATAGTCTTATATTTTGGATTCTATACAAGAAAGTGTTAAAACCGAGTACACTGACAGGACACGGGTGCTGCTTCCGCAGCGCCTGTTTCGTTTCACAACCCCCTGACGATCAGCTTCGTTCCTCTCCCGCAATGCGGTTCACCGCCTCGCCGTACGCCGCCCCGATCGGGATCACCGCCTGCCGGATGTACACGCAGTTCCGGTCTATCCTGTCCACCTGGCCGTTGGCCACGATGTAAGACCGGTGCACCCGCGTGAACTGCGACGCCGGCACCAGCGCCAGCGCCTCCTGCATGGAAAGGCGCGACAGCAGCTTTTTATCACCCAGCACAAAATTCACGTAATTGCCTGCGCTTTCGATGTACAACACGTCCTGCAACTGTATTTTCAGTTGTTCGTAGCCGCTTTTGATAAAGATATAATCCGCCTGCACGGGGTTCTGCGCGCGTTCCTGCTTCAGCTGGAACAGGCTGTGCGCTTTGTTGCAGGCTTTCAGGAAACGGGCCAGGGAAAAGGGTTTCAGCAGGTAGTCGATCGCGTCGAGCTCGAAGCTTTGTACGGCATGCTCGGAATAAGCGGTGGTAAAAACCGTCATGGGGGGCTCGTGAAGACTGCTCAGGAAGTCCAGCCCGGAAATGTCCGGCATTTTAATATCGAGAAACAGCAGGTCTATTTTTTCCCGCCGCAAAAAGTCCATGGCTTCGAATGCGTTGGTGAACACGCCCTTCAGTTCCATAAATGGCACTTTGGCTGCGTGCGCCTGTATCACGCTGAGGGCCACGGGCTCGTCGTCTATCGCAATGGCGGTCATGTTCATGGTACCCAAGATACGTCAAATTACACTTTATGAAGTAGCAGCAGCCTGCGCGCGGATGCCCACAAACGCTGGAAACTGCGGCCGTCTTTTTGTTCCCATTCCTTCACCAGTTTTTCCGCTTCGCGGCGGCGCTGGTTTTCCGTCAGCCCGAAAAGATGGTCCATCACTTCCTTGTCTGCCACCGTTGCCCCTTCGTGGTAATGTTCCTGCAATTCCTGCTGTTTTTCCCGCGCCAGCGTCGACGCCTGTACGCTGCCTTCGGTAAGCGCGGCCAGTCTTGCATCGTATTCCCCTTTCGGCATCAGCAGCTTGGTGAGCAGCGGCATTACTTCGATGAGGGTGATGATGAACACGATGAGGCGGTAACGTTGTTTGAGCGGCGGATGTTCTTCCGTGAGCGTGTTCAGCGCTTCCACCTGCGACAAAAAACCGTCGGTGAGCGTGGCGCTGTAGGCGGCTTCTTTGAGACTGTCTTCCGTTTTCAGCAGCGCCAGTTTTTCCGCCTGCTCCAGTCGCAGCGGCTCCAGTTCCTTTTTCAGCTTCCGCATTTCCTCTTCGGCTTTAAGGTATTCGCTTTTTTTGACGCGCGCGATCACCGATTCCCCGGTTTTCCCCGAGCCGCCCGTGCCGTCTGTTTCGCGGATGTAGCCGTCTTTGTATTCTTTCACCTGTTCTTCCTTCTGTACCAGCTGTTTTTCAAAACCCGTTATCTGCTGCCGTACTTCTTTGGTTTTGGCGGCGTTGAAATCGGTCTGCTCCTTGCGGAAAACGTCCATTTTCTCCTGCCTGTCCAGCACCATCTGCGCGTCGATGTCTTTTTTGAACAACATCAGCACTACGGGTTGCGAAATAAACAGCCCGATGGTAACGGCCAGCAGCAGGCGGAAAGCTACGGGCAGGAATTGCGGTTTGCCGCCGTTGCGGTGCATGGCGGCAATCAGGCTGCGGTCGATGGAAAGGATGGCGAAGCCGAAAAACAGCGCCAGTCCGGCAATGGCGAGGTCGTCTTTTACCACGGTGGAGAAAAAATATCCCCAGGCCAGGGTGGCGAACAGGCCGGTGACCAGCACGGCGATGCCGATAATGCGGTAGCGCTCGCGGTCTGCCTGGCATTGTTTGAGAATGTCCGCATCCGCGGTGGCCAGCCACCAAAGGAAGCGGGTGAAGCCGTCCGGCTCGTACGATTTAGGTTCTGCGTCGGTTTCCGGGTTTTGCTGTCGGATCATTTTGTGCGTTTAAGTATATAAGATGGATACTGTAATATTATTTTCACGTAATTCTCCCGGTGCTCTCCTATACCTCTCCTATACCTATCCTATGCCTGTCGTTCAAGTAAGGCTGTGGTTAATTTTCTATCAGCCGGGAATAAGGATCTTATTTCGTCGTGATCGTGAGATGCACAAAGAACTCTGTGGCGGTCTGCCGGATGCTTAGTTCGTGCCGGTTGGGATACAACAGCTGCAGGCGGCGGCGCACGTTGTTGAGGCCAATGCCGAGGCTGTGTTTTTCCGGGTCGTTGTCCGGCTTCACATGAATGCTGTTGTAAGCGTCGAAATAGATGTGGTTTTCGTCGCAGGAAAGCGACACGACGATCCAGGAGCGGTTGCGCAGGCTGATGCCGTGTTTGAAAGCGTTTTCAACGAAAGGTATCAGCAGCATGGGCGCAATGTCGTGCGTGCAGTCGGCGTCGTTGATGTTCACTTCGATCTTGATGTCCGGCGACTGCTGCGTGCGCAGCTTCTGCAGCGCGATATAATTCTGCAGGTAGCCCACTTCTTTGTCCAGCTCGATCTTTTCCTGGTTGTTCTCATGCAGCATGAACCGCATCATATCGCCCAGTTTCTGCACGCCTTCGCTGGTGCGGGGCGCGTTTTCCTGGAGCGCCGTGCCGTAGAGCGTATTGAGCGCGTTAAACAAGAAATGAGGGTTGATCTGGGAGCGCAAGAAGTCCAGATTGGCGGAAGAACGACCCAGCGCCTTTTCCAGGTTCAACACCTCATTCTTTCTCGATAAGCGGTTATATGAAACCCATGCGGCCAGGGGCAGCATAAACATCACATTGCAAAAAACGACCAGCGCATAAATGGCGCCCATTTGCCCGATACGCGTGAAGCCATCGATCAGCAGGCATGCGAAAATGGAGGATAACGTCAGGATCAGCAGCAGGACGGGCACGAGTTTTTTAAAGGTCTGCTCTTTTCTGAACAGCGGCAGGAAAATATAACGGCAGTAAGCCATGTAGGCCACAATGTAGGCCATGCCTCCCCACAATACGATGTGGAACCGCGCCGGCCGGCTATCTGCCACCATAATGAACGCCGACAGGGCCCAAACGATCACCAGCAACATGATATCGAGCGGTACTTTTTTCCATATCTTCTTTTCCACTAGCATGCGGTGCACGAACCCGAAATACGTGGCTTTCAGCAGGTGGTAAGCCACGTATCCCAGCGCAGACGTGAACACGATAATAAAAGCACGCCAGCAGCAGATGTTATAAAAGCTGCCCAGGCTGCGGTATCCCAGCATGTAGCCGTACCGCCAGGTAAATGCGATCGTGAGCATCCCCCAGAAAAAAAACATCGTGGCCGCTGTGAAGATCGCTCCCCACAACGCATTTTTCCTTTCGAAAAAATATGGGATCAGCCAGTTGTTGATCGCTACGAACGTTACATAACTCACTGTGGCGATCAGCATTCGGGGCATCAGGTAATGCAGAAACCCGTCGTATGCCATGTGGTTCTTTTCGAACCTGTCCGCCAGGTAATAACCGTACCCGGCGCCTTCATTGAATAGGGTCGGGAAGATCATGGCAAATATTACCAGCAGGTAAATAGCCGTAGCCAGCCAGAACTCCGTTTTCCTGATTTTATCCATGGATCGTTTTCTTTACTGCAATAATAGTGAACAGTTGTCCGCTTTCTCCCGAAATGGGACGAAACAGGGGGAATATGGTATGAAACCCTGCCTTTTTTATACCTTTGCAACCATGTCAAAAGTAAAAGTCGGTTATGTACAGATGAGCTGTTCTGCAGACAAAGCGCAGAATCTTTCCAAAGCCATCGTGAAAATAAGGGAGGCCGCCGCCAAAGGCGCGCAGATCGTGTGCCTCCAGGAGCTGTTCACCTCCCTTTATTTCTGTGATGTGGAGGATTATGAGAACTTCAAACTGGCCGAGCCCATCCCCGGCGCTTCCACCGAATCGCTCGGCGCGGTGGCCAAAGAGCTCGGCGTGGTGATCATCGCTTCGTTGTTCGAAAAACGCACCGAAGGGCTGTATCACAACACCACCGCTGTGCTGGACGCAGACGGCGCTTACCTCGGCAAATACCGTAAAATGCACATCCCGGACGACCCGGCGTATTACGAGAAATTTTATTTCACGCCCGGGGACCTCGGTTATAAAGTATTCAAAACAAAATTCGCCACCATCGGCGTGCTTATCTGCTGGGACCAATGGTATCCCGAAGCGGCCCGCATCACTTCGCTGATGGGCGCGCAGATATTGTTCTATCCCACCGCCATCGGCTGGGCCACCAGCCAGGACGGCGATACCAATACCGAACAATACAATGCCTGGCAAACCATGCAGCGCAGTCATGCCGTGGCAAACGGCGTGCACGTGGTGAGCGTGAACAGGACCGGTTTTGAGCAGAACGGGCTGATGAAATTCTGGGGCGGCTCCTTCATCGCCAATCCATTCGGCACGGTGCTTCATCAAAGCTCACACGGGGAAGAAGAAGTGTTCGTGCTGGAGCTGGACCTTGCCAAAACAGACCGTTACCGCACACATTGGCCTTTCCTGCGCGACAGGCGGATCGATTCCTACCAACCTATTACCAAAAGATACATCGACGACGAAGCATGACGCAACCAACTCCCAAGCAATTAGGATATTATTTTCCGGCGGAATTCCATCCTCATACTGCAACCTGGCTTAGCTGGCCGCATAAAGAAGCCAGCTGGCCCGGAAAGATCCATACCATTTTCCCGCATTACAGCCTGTTTGTAAAATACCTGGCAGACAGTGAGAAGGTGCGCATCAACGTGGCGGACGAAGCCATGAAAACCTTTGCCACCGGGCATCTCCTGCAGGCCGGCGTGAACATGCAAAACGTGGAATTTTTCTTCCATCCCACCAACGACGCGTGGTGCCGCGACCATGGCCCCGCTTTCCTGCTGAACCCCGCGGCGGAGCAGAAAAAAGCCGTGGTGGACTGGAATTACAACGCCTGGGGCGGCAAATACCCGCCGTTCGACCAGGACGACATCATCCCTACCCTCATCGCCAACCATTACCAGCTGCCGCTGTTCAATCCCGGCATTATCATGGAAGGCGGATCGGTGGAATTTAACGGCAAAGGCACCATTCTCACCTCCACCTGCTGCCTGTTGAACGAAAACCGCAACCCGCACCTCGGCCGCGGCCAGGTGGAAGAATACCTGCACCAGTATTACGGCGCAGACCAGGTGTTGTGGGTGGAAGAAGGCATCGTGGGCGACGATACGGACGGCCATATCGACGATACCATCCGTTTTGTGAACGAAGACACGGTGCTGACCGTGATCGAAACCGACAAACAGGACGAGAACTACGAGCTGCTGCAGCAGAACCTCAAACAATTGCAGCAGATGCGCCTTCTCAGCGGCAAACAGCTGAACATCGTTACGCTGCCCATGCCGGACGCTGTGGTGTTCGAAGATCAGCGCCTGCCCGCATCTTACGCGAACTTTTACATCAGCAACAAATACGTGATCGTGCCCACCTTCCGCTGTAAAAAAGACGACGAGGCGCTGCGCATTATCACGGAATGTTTTAAAGACCGCGAAGTAGTGGGGATCGACAGTACGGAGATCATCTGGGGATTGGGCAGCTTCCATTGCCTGAGCCAGCAGGAGCCCGGGATCTAGGATATTTTTTTACGATAAACGAAAGGCTGCCCGCGGGCGGCCTTTTTTGCTTATACCACGATCACCTCCGGCGCGCTTTCCCAGGCAGCTATTTCTTTAGTGGTGAGCAGGTTGAATTTCGGATTGGTGCCGCCCAGTTCGCCGCAGGGCGTGCTGTACACCACTGTACCGATCCGGTGGTGGCGGATGACGTAGGAACAAAGCATGCAGGGCTCCACATTGGAATACAACACCGTGCCTGCAAGCTGAAAACCCTTGCCCAGTGCGTCCAGCACGGCCATTACTTCCGCGTGGCGCGAAATGTCGCCGTACTTTTTGCTCTGCTCGATACCTTCGCCGATAACGACCCCGTTTTGGACGATCACGCAACCGACAGGGCTTTCCCCTTCCGACTGCGCGATGGCGGCAAGTTCCATGCAGCGTTCCATGTAAGGTTGATGTTCGTTCATGTATTAAAAGTACGGCATCCTGGATTAACCAAGGAATTTCGGTAATTTGATGTACCGCTCCTCTCACCCTGAAATCATTTTTTATGACACGCCCTGAAGCGCTCAGCAAAAACGAACCGCTCATTTGGTCGCATGGCAACGGCATCGACGTGTGGAACATGTTCCAGGCCGCCGCCACCGGCGATGTGGTTGCGCTCCGCACGCTGCTTTCCCGCGACCCGGGACTGATAAAATGTGAATACGAATACCGCACGCCCATGTATTTCGCCGTGAAAGAAAACCAGGCGGAGGCGGTGAAGTTCCTGCTGGAACAGGGTGCAAATCCTGTCTCTTCGGGCACTTCAGACATTTTATCGCTGATGGCGAAAGACCGTGGCTTCACCGAAATACAAACCCTCCTCGAAAAAGCGACCGGCCAGCTTGTTCACCCGGAAGGCAACAACATGGCAAAGGCGATCCGCGACAGGAACATCGGGCAGGTAAAAAAAATGCTGGACGCCAATCCGCAGCTGCTGCACGCGCCGGACGAAGCGACCAATCAGCCCGTTCACTGGGCAGTGATGACGCGGCAGCCGGAGCTGATCGAAGAATTGCTGCGGCGCGGGGCAGACATCAATGCACAGCGCTACGACGGCGCGCGGCCCATCCAGCTTTGCAACGGCGATTACAGTTACCGCGGCTGGCGCGACGTGCCCGCAGACGGAACCGCCACGCCCAAAGACATTTACGAACTGCTGGTAAAACACGGCGCGAACATCGACATCTACATGGCGAGCCTTACCGGCAATATCGAACGCGTACGTCAATTGCTGGACGAAGACCCAACGCTGGCAAACCGCCTTTCCGATTACGTTTCTTATTACCAGGGGTCCGGCTCGGCGCTTAACAACGCCGTTTCCGGCGGGCACAGGGAAGTGGTAAAACTGCTGCTGGAGCGCGGTGCGGACCCGAACCTGTCCGAGCCGGGCATCGCGCCCATGGGGCATTCCATTTATACGGCCGTGGTGCGGGAAGACATTGAAACCGTAAAACTCCTGCTGCAATACGGCGCGCATGCGAACGTGGAAGTGGAAAGCTCCGCCGACGCGCTTTCCCGCGCCATCCGCAATAAAAACCAGCCCATCATCGACCTGCTTTGTTCATACGGCGCTTACCGGAAAGTACACCTGCTGGCTTATTACAACGACCTGCTCACCGCAGCTGCCATGTTCGCCGCCAATCCTGCATTGGCCAACGATACGAACGCATTGGAAAACGCCGCGGGCCAGGGGAATGAACTGTTCGTTAAACTGATGCTGCATTACCAGCCGGATCTTGCAAAACGTATATCCGTTGGAGTTAGCATAAAAGGACCGGAAGAAAGGATACAGACCAAAGCCCTCCGCAACCTGCTTTTCAGTTATGGCATGAACCCCAATCTCCGCTCGTGGCTGGGCATTACGCCTTTGCATAAATTCGCCGGGCACAACGATCTGGAAAACGCGGAAAGTTTCGTGGAACATGGGGCGGACATCAACGCGGTAGATGAAGAAAACTGTACCACGCCATTAGGCTACGCCGCGAAACACGGGCGAAAGGAAATGGCGGAATGGCTGCTGAAAAAAGGCGCCGATCCTTCCCTGCCGCACGACCGCCCATGGGCGCAGCCGCTGGCCTGGGCGGAAAGAAGGGGCCACACTGAAATTGTCGAGCTGTTAAAAACATACCCCAAAAAGCAGGCATAGGCGCCGCTTTTTTCATTACATTTATTCTTATGAATCTATTGGGTAATATCATCTGGCTGATCTTCGGCGGATTTTTTACGTTTGTTGGCTACATGTTCGGCGGACTTATGCTTTGCCTTACCATCATCGGCATTCCGTTCGGGTTGCAGCTTTTCAAGATCGGGATACTCACGCTGATGCCGTTCGGCACGCAGGTGCGCGAGATCCAGGGCGCTTCGGGCTGCATTGCGGCGGTGCTGAACATCATCTGGATCTTCTGCGGCGGCATCTGGATCGCGCTGGGGCACCTTTTCTTCGGTTTGCTGCTTACCATCACCATCATCGGCATTCCTTTTGCCCGCCAGCATTTCAAGCTGCTCACGCTTACGTTCACGCCCTTCGGGAAAGAATTGTACAGCGCCTGATCAATTTTTCTTTTCTTCCGCCGTTTTTGGCCTGAACGCCGTCACTTTGTTGGCGGACGGCTCTACTGTTTTCAGGAAATAATACAACGCCTTCAGATCGTTGTCCGTCATGCGCTGGTACGACTTCCAGGGCATGGGGCTTTCGGGATACGCGGCGCCCGTCCTGAACCTGCGCACAAAATCTTCCGCGCTCCATTTGCTCAGCACGCCATTTTCAGGGTGCGGGGTCAGGTTCGCCGTGAAAAAAACGCCGCTTTTCGAAGGCATTTCCGCGCCCCCGGCGAAAGGTGTGCCGATAAACTGCCCGTTGTTTTTGTCGCGGTTGGTATGGCAGCCGTGGCAGTTGGTGACGCTGAACGCGAGATATTTGCCGTATTCCGCCGTGGTATCGGGTTTCATGGCGGCGGGCGGCGGCGTTTCGTGCTCGTAATTTTTCAGCAGGAAACGCATCACGCCTTTACCGAGCAGGTTGATATTATGCGGCGGCACTTCATGCACGACGGGCGTTGTAGCGCGCAGGTAAGAGATCACGGCGGTAAGGTCTTCGTCGCTCATGCCATTGTAGCTCATAAAAGGGATGAGCGCGGTGCGGTCGTGTTTTACATTGAAGCGGATGGCGCGGGCCAGCATTTCGTCGGAATAAGTGCCGATGCCGGTAGCGGCGTCGTTCGTGATGTTCGGCGTATACAGCGTGCCGAAAGGGAGTTTTATTTCGACGCCGCCAGACATGCCGCCGGCCGGGCCTTTCTGCAGATTTTCGATAGCGTCCGGCGCATGGCACGTCCAGCAATGGCCCGGCCCCATTACAATATACTCTCCCCGCGCGATCACGGCGGAATCTTTACTGGCAACAATGCCCGTGGGCGGCGCATCGAACTTCCGGCGGTAAGTAAGCTGGATATACAGCACCAGCAACATAATAACGGTCACGATGCCCAGGAATATCCTGAGCGCCCATGAAAAAAATCGCTTCATCATTCGGGATTTTTGGGGGTTCAGCGGCGCTTTTTCTCAATTCGTTCGCCGGGAACAAAAGTAGCGGCTTAACGGCTGCGCAAAAGATGTAATTTGCGACAATTCAATGTTTTTGATGTCATGGAATTCCAGGTTTCAATTATCCGGGACATGCTTTACGGCGCGGCAGAACACGGCGCCAATTTCCACCAGCTCTGCCGCAGGGCCGGCATCGACCCCGAAACGCTGAAAGATGCGGAAAAAATGGTACCCTGGGAATATTCGCCCTATCTCTGGGACCATATTGTGGAAATGACGGGCGACCCGCTCATCGGCCTGCACATCGGCCAGGAAACACGCCCCACCGCCTACGGCATGATCGGTTACCTGCTGCAGGCCTGCGGCACATTCGGAGAGGTAATTACGGCGGTATCCGGCTTCAACAATACCTTCTCTTCCATTTTCCGTTACACCGCCGAAATAAAAGGCGACCTGGTGTATCAGTATATGGAACCGATGCCACTGTGGTGGAGCAAATACCCGGTGAGCGCGCAGCAGGGCGCAGACGTGGGCAAATCTTCCGCCCTCCGCACGTTTAACCTGCTCACCGGCCAACATGCACGGCCGTTAAAAGCGCTGTTTACCTGCAGTAAAAACAATGTGGAAGAATACCGCCGCGTATTGCAATGCGAGCTTGTGTTCAACGCCCCGCGTGACGGCATGGTGTTTCCCCGAGCGGTAATGGACGCGCCGGTGCTGAGCCACGACCAATCGTTGTTTGCGTTATTTAATAACCTGCTGACGGAAAAACAGCAAAAACTGGCGTCGCGCAAAACTTTTTCGGAAGAGCTGCGTCTCGCATTGCTGACGGATTTCAAAGGCCAGGCGCCGCCCATTCACGTAGCCGCTTCGCATCTCGGAATGAACACGCGCACTTTCCAGCGGCGGCTCGCCGAAGAAAGCAGCAGCTACCGCGCCGTTTGCAGCGATCTCCGTAAAGAACTCGCGCTTGCCATCCTGGAAAACGACAAAAAAAATATTAACGAAATAGCCTTATTGCTCGGGTATGCAGACCATACCAGCTTCCGCCGCGCCTTCAAAAGCTGGACGGGGCGGCTGCCGAAGGAGGCGAAGCTGAAATAAGATCACGCCGGCACTTTCCCCATCTTTTCCCTTTCCCAGAAGCGGTGTTGTTTCATGCCTTCGATGAACTGGCCCGCCAGCGCTTTTACATCATTGCCAATAAATACGCCGGGCGTTTCGCCTTCCGCAAACCAGGTGGAACGAAGCACTTCGTTCGCATCCGCGTCTGCCGCAATGGCTTTGCAATGACGGTAAGCCTCGTTCAGGAAATGCAGCGCATCGCCGTTGCCCGCCAGCGCGGCCGTGCCGCCGGGAAGATATACGGCGTCGTACAAAACAGACGATGTGGTGAGATAGGTGTTTTTCACGGGGAGGTCTTTACCGTTGCCCGCTTCCACCATCCCATGTTTCGGCGCGATCACCTCCCCCACCGCTCCCGCGGCGGCCAGCGCCTGTTGCATGGTTTCCACGCTGGCGGCGTTCACGCCTTCGGCGGTGAGTATCGCCACTTTACGGCTTTTAACGGTGTCTTTCGGCGTATTCGCCATGCTCAGCGCGGCAGAGCGGTCCAGGGAGCTTTTTGTTTTGACCGGCTGAAAATCAGGGGGATTACCGTCTGCCGGGATGCTGTGATTGATGGGATGCTCCGGCCGCGCGGGCACCTGCAGCCCCAATGCGTCCGCCACTTTGGTGGCCAGCCCCGTATCGATCTGGGTGAGTATGCCCACCATCCGCCGCCTTACTTCCACGGTTTCCACTTTGCCCAGCTCAAAACTGAACGCGTCCTGCAGGTGCGTCTTTTCCGGCTCGGACTGGCTGTTGTAAAATAACGTGGCCTGGCTGAAATGATCGAAGAAACTCCGGCTGCGTGCGCGTACTTTTTGGCCATCGATCTTTTCGGCATGGGAACTGTAACCGCCTTCCACCATTTTCGCCTGGAAGGGGCATCCGCCGCCCAGCGAATTGGGCTGGTAGCTCGTTTTGCCGCGGTTGATCTCCTGCCGCATAAAACCGTCGCGCTGGTTGTTGTGCATCGGCGCAACCGTGCGGTTGATGGGAATTTCGTGGAAGTTGGGGCCGCCGAGGCGGATCAATTGCGTATCGGTGTAAGAAAAAAGCCTGCCCTGCAGCAGCGGGTCGTTGGTGAAATCGATGCCCGGCACTATGTGCCCCGGGTGAAACGCCACCTGTTCTGTTTCCGCGAAAAAGTTTTCCGGGTTGCGGTTCAATGTCATTTTCCCGATACGCTGCACCGGCACCAGCTCTTCGGGAATGATCTTCGTCGGGTCCAGCAGGTCGAATTCAAATTTATGTTCATCTTCCTCCGGCACCAGCTGCACGCCCAGTTCCCATTCGGGGAAAAACCCTTTATCGATCGCGTCCCAGAGATCGCGGCGGTGAAAATCAGGGTCTTTCCCGGATATCTTCTGCGCTTCGTCCCATACCACGGAATGCACTCCAAGCAAAGGTTTCCAGTGAAATTTCACGAAGGTGGATGTACCTTTCGCATTCACCAGCCTGAACGTGTGCACGCCAAAACCTTCCATCATGCGGAAACTGCGGGGAATGGCGCGGTCGCTCATCAGCCACATGATCATATGCGCGGATTCGGGCATGAGGGAAATAAAATCCCAGAAAGTATCGTGCGCGCTGGCGGCCTGCGGCATTTCGTTGTGCGGCTCGGGTTTTACGGCGTGGATGAGGTCGGGGAATTTGATCGCGTCCTGGATAAAAAATACGGGCATGTTGTTGCCTACAAGATCGAAGTTGCCTTCGTCCGTATAAAATTTTACGGCAAAACCGCGCACGTCGCGCGCAAGATCGGTGGAGCCGCGGGAGCCCGCCACCGTTGAAAATCGCACGAACACGGGCGTTTCCAGCGAAGGATTGGTCAGGAAATTCGCCCTCGTGAATTTACCCAGCTTATTGTCGTACACTTTAAACACGCCATGCGCGGCGGAGCCTCTTGCATGCACCACGCGTTCGGGTATGCGTTCATGATCGAAGTGCGTGATCTTTTCGCGCATGATAAAATCTTCGAGCAGCGAAGGCCCGCGCTCGCCGGCTTTCAGCGTGTTCTGATCGTCGTTTACCTTGGTGCCCTGGTTGGTGGTGAGAAACTGCCCGGTGTTGTCTTCCGTGTAATTTTCAAGCTGTTCTTTTTTAGGGTTGTCTTTCCCGTTTTGCTCTTTTGCCATAACCGTGATTTGTAAAGTGTCAGGAGGATGGTGCTGTCAGGGTGAAACGGCGCAATGAATGCGCCAAACCCGTACTGCTGTTGCATTTCCGCGCCGGGCAGGGTTTTAGCGGAAACGTAAAAAAACGGAAGTGTGGAAATATATACCCAGCGCGGCTTTTCAGGTTTGATTGACATTTTTTGGCACGCACATTGTTTTATACTTCATGAACTAAATCATATAGTCATGAGAAAGATAATTATCGCAGCATCCGTATTAGGTACTGCCGCAGCAGGCGTTTTCTGGTATATGAAAAACCGCCAGCGTGCCGATCAGGCACTCAATGATGTAAAAGACGCAGCAAGGAACGCTTATCACAAGATGAACCACAAGGCAAAAAAGATGAGCGCCAAGGCACAAGAATCTCTTGCCTAAATGCATTTACATCTCAACTCCCATATATATTGCAAACGGCTCCCTGTTATCGGATAACTGGAGCCGTTTTTTTATTCGCCCGTTCCGCACCGTCAGCCAGGCATTCCGGCATATTAACAATACGTTAAAACAATGTTAAAACTACAGGGCCCGTCTATATTATCATTGATATAAATCATTGGTCTTTTTGAAAACGTCCATTATTTTTGGGAAATGAATACGACCCTTCCTCCAAAGAAAGGAATTAACTGGCTGCACGAGATGGATTTTATCGGGATGCATCTCGTTCCGTTCCTTGCATTTTTCACGCACGTAACGCTGTTCGACTGGATACTTTGCGCGGCGCTGTACGTTGTCCGGATGTTTTTCGTGACCGGCGGCTATCATCGTTATTTCTCGCACCGTTCCTTCAAAACTTCGCGTTTCTTCCAGTTCATACTTGCCTGCGGCGCGCAGAGCAGTTTCCAGAAAGGCGTATTGTGGTGGGCCGCCAATCACCGCGTGCATCACAAACACAGCGACACCGAAGAAGACCCGCATTCCGCCAAGATCTACGGTTTCTGGCATGCGCATATCGGCTGGATCATGGACAAGGAACATAAAGAAACACGTTACGACCTGATCAAAGACATGAAACACAAAGAGCTGTTCTGGCTCAATAAATATCATTTCGTTCCGCCCGTGATACTGGCCGCCGTGGTGTATTTTATCGGGAACAAAGTAAACGGCGCGGGCTGGTTCGACTGGTCGGCCGGGCTTTCCACCCTGTTCATCGGGTTCTTCCTCAGCACCATCCTGCTGTTTCACGGCACTTTCACCATCAACTCGCTGATGCACAAATGGGGCCGCCCCCGTTACAAGACCGGCGACGAATCCAAGAACAGCCTGTTGCTCGCCCTGGTGACCCTCGGCGAAGGCTGGCACAACAATCACCATTATTATCAAAGCGCGGCGCGCCAGGGATTTTACTGGTGGGAGATCGACATCACCTATTACGTGATCCGTGTGCTGGGCTGGATGGGTATTGTGTGGGATATTCGCGGCGTGCCGGTGAAAGTGAAGGAAAGCAATAAAGTAGCTGCTTAGCAATTTTTCCAGATAAACGAAAGGGCGTCTTCCTGCAAGACGCCCTTTTTGTTTTTGTGCGTGCCGCCTTCCTTCGTTTTTTATTAACTTAGGATCATGCAACGAATCTTCCTTCCCCTATTCCTGCTGCTGGCCGCGGCCGGTTTCGCACAGCAAACACAAAAGCCGCCGCTGCACGGCAAATACTGGATGGCCGTAACCGGCAAACCGCTGGCCGCCACCGCCGGCGCGATGATCTTCCAGAAAGGCGGCAACGCCGTAGACGCGGCATGCGCCATGCTGGCGGCTACCTGCACCATGTGGGACGTGCTCAGCTGGGGCGGCGAAACGCAGGCCCTCATTTACAACCCGAAAACCGGCAAGGTGATCGCCATCAATGCATTGGGGGTTGCACCCACCGGCGCCACCCCGGAATTTTATAAATCCAAAGGCTTCAACTTCCCCCCGGAATACGGTCCGCTGGCGGCGGTAACGCCCGGCACGCCCGGCGGCATTTGTTATATGCTGAGCCAATACGGCACCATGAGCCTCAAAGAAGTGCTGGCGCCCGCCATGGAAATGGCCGCCGGTTACCCCATCGAAGCGCAGACGGCCAACAGCATCGAGCGGGGGAAAAATTACATCAAACAGTGGCCTTACAGCAAAAACGTTTTTCTCACGCATCCCGGGGAAAATAGAGAAGCGCCCGAGGCGGGGGAGATCTTTGTACAAAAAGACCTCCTGGCCACCCTCACCAAAATGGTCGAAGCGGAACAACAGGCGCTGAAAAATAAAAAAAGCCGGAAAGAAGCCATTATGGCGGCGTACAACCGGTTCTACAAAGGAGACATTGCGAAGGAGTTCGTGCGCGGCTGCCAGGAGCAGGGCGGGCTGATCACCATGGAAGACCTTGCGAAATGGAAACCGTTAGAGGAAGAACCGCTGCATGTAAATTACAAAGGCATCGAAGTGTACAAACTGCAGGAATGGACGCAAGGCCCCGTGCTGCTGCAGGGATTGAACATCCTGGAAAATTTCGATCTTAAAAAAATGGGCTTCAATTCCCCTGCATACATCCACACCCTGTACCAGGTGCTGAACCTCACGTTCGCCGACCGCGATTTTTATTATGGCGATCCATACTTTTCACATCCACCCATAAAAGGATTGCTCAGCAAAGAATATGCAAAACAACGCGCCGCGCAGATCAACCTCGCGCACAACGATGCCGCCGCGGGGCCGGGCGACCCGTATCCGTTTGAAGGGAAAAAGAACCCGCTGCTGAAATTCCTGGAAGAAAGAAAATTATATTCCGACACCACGCTGGAAAAGAAAAACGACCTTTTTGTGCCGAAACACGATGCAGTGGCTTACATGCAAGCAGACAGCGCTTATATGGACCGCCTGTGGCGCGGCACCACCAGCGTGGAAGCGGCAGACAAAGAAGGCTGGGTGGTATCCATCACTCCCAGCGGAGGATGGCTACCCGCCTGCATCGCGGGCCGTACGGGCGTAGGCATGAGCCAGCGCGCGCAGAGCTTCGTGCTCGATTCGGCGCTCAGCCCCTTTAACGTGATCGCCCCGGGCAAACGCCCCCGTGTGACCCTCACGCCGTCCATGGCGCTGAAAGACGGCAAACCTTATCTTTCTTTTGCCGTACAGGGCGGCGATACACAGGACCAGAACCTGCTGCAATTTTTCCTCAATATGGTCGAATTCGGCATGACGGTGCAGCAGGCTACCGAAGCGCCGAACATCAACAGCAACCAGCTGTGGCTGAGCCTGGGCGGCACCACCCTGAAAGAACGCATGCCCAAACCCGGCAGCATTTTGCTGAACAGCCGTACGCCGGACAGTACCCGCGAAGCCCTCAAAAAAATGGGGTATTCGCTCAGTTTCACCCCGCGCAGCAGCGGCCCCATTAACGCCATCTTCCTCGACCGGCTGCATGGCAGCATCTGGGGCGGCAGCAGCAACCATGGCGAAGATTACGGCATCGGGTGGTAAGCCGGAACGGTGTGCACGGTTTTTGATCGTACTTTTATAATACAGCGAAAAAACCTCATTTCCAGCATTTAAATCGTGTGGCATGTTACCGATCGGAAGCGCAGCGCCGGATTTCCGGCTTTATTCAACACCAGACCAGCAGCATTCGCTAAAGGACTATTCCGGCAAAAACCTCATCCTCGCATTTTACCCGGCAGACTGGAGCCCTGTGTGCGGCGACCAGGTGTCGCTTTACAACGAAATGCTCCAGCTGTTCCGGAAAGAGAATGCCGCCATCGTCGGCATTTCAGTAGATGGCAGGTGGTGCCACCAGGCCTACATGCAAAGCCGCAACCTGCACTTCCCCCTGCTGGCCGACTTTGAACCGAAAGGCGCCGTGGCGAAGGCTTACGGGGCGTACGACGAAAAAGAAGGTCTTTGCGAGCGCGCCCTTTACGTGCTGGACGCCGGAGGCATCGTTCGCTGGCATTACTTGTCGCCGCCATCTGTAAACCCCGGGGCAGACGGTATCCTGAACGCGCTCCGGAAGATCAACGCAAAAAAATGAGCCGATGTCGAAACTGAAACCGCCCATCACCAAACTGGACCATGTAAGGGGCAACGCCAATGCGCCGGTGTCCCTCGTGGAATACGGCGATTTCCAATGCCCGAATTGCGGCGAAGCCTATCCCATTGTGGAAGAGATCGTACGGGAACTGGGCCACGGCCTGCGTTTCGCGTACCGTCATTTCCCGCTTTCAACCGCCCATCCGCTGGCGCTTTCCGCGGCCATCGCGGCGGAAGCGGCAGGCAGGCAAAGAAAGTTCTGGCCCATGCACCACATCATCTTCGAAAACCAGCAGCAGCTTAGCGCCGAAGCATTATGGGCATTCGCGGAAACCATCGGGCTGGACATGCAACAGTTCGAAAAAGACATCAACGACCGCGAGCTGGAAGACAAAGTGGACGCGGACTTCGAAAGCGGCGTTCGCAGCGGCGTGAACGGCACGCCCACATTTTTCATCAACGAGATCAGGTACAACGGCGGCTACGACCGGGATTCCATCATGGCCGCCCTTCAAAAAAATACAGCAAACCATGGGAGCATTTAACGACCTTATTCAATCGGACCAGCCGGTGCTGGTAGACTTTTACGCAGACTGGTGCCAGCCCTGCCACGCCATGACGCCCGTGATCAAAGAAGTGGCGAAAGCCGTGGAAGGCAAGGCCCGCGTGGTAAAAGTGAACATCGACAAAAACCAGGCGGCGGCCATGCAGTTCAACGTAAGCGCCGTGCCTACGTTCATCATTTTCAGGAAAGGGCGGATCGTTTGGCGGCATGCGGGGATGACGGACAAAAACAGCCTGCTGCGGCAACTGCAATCCGTATAGTTATACTTTACACCCTTTTTTTATTATCTTGACGGAAACAAAGATTCCACATGAAAATAGCCGCCTTGCTGCTGCTCACGCTTTCCGCCCGGGCACAGTCCGATTCGCTGCAGAAACTGGTTGCCGACGGCGCCAAATTAAACCTGGTGTCCAAACAATTCAGTTTTACCGAAGGCCCCGCGCGCGATAAAAAAGGAAATATCTATTTCACCGATCAGCCCAACGATAAAATATGGATCTACCGCACCAACGGCAAGCTCGTTGAGTTCGCCTCTCCCAGCGGCCGTTCCAACGGGCTGTACATCGATAAAAAAGGGCGGATCATTGCCTGTGCAGACGATCATAACGAGCTCCGGGCATTTACCAAAAAGGGCAAACATACCGTGCTGATGGACAACTACGAAGGCAGGAAACTCAACGGCCCCAACGATCTCTGGATCCATCCCAACGGCAATATCTATTTCACCGACCCGTATTACCAGCGCAATTACTGGGAAAGAAAAAAACCGGAGATCGATTCCCAGCGCGTGTATTACCTGGCGCCGGGCAAAAAAGAGCCGGTGATGGTGGCGGACGATATCAAAAAACCCAACGGCATCGTGGGCTCGCCAGACGGGAAATATCTTTTCGTGGCAGACATCGGCGATAACAAAACCTACCGTTACGAAATTCAGGCAGACGGCTCGCTCGCCAACCGCATCCTTTTCACGGATAAAGGCGGCGACGGCATTACGCTCGATGAGCGCGGCAATCTTTACATCTGCGGCAACGGCGTATTTGTGTTTAACACCGAAGGCAGGCAGATCTCGCATATCCCCGTTCCGGAAAAGTGGGTGGCAAATGCATGTTTTGGCGGGAAGAACCGCGACGAGCTTTTCCTGACCGCCGGAACATCCGTGTATACCTTAAAAATGAACGTAAAAGGGATCGAATAAACTAGACCTTCAGCAGCAGCTCCGCCGCTTTTTCCAGCGTTTCATCCTTCTTCGCAAAACAAAAACGGAGCACTTTGTGGTCTTTCCCGTTTTGATAAAATGCGGACACCGGCACCGGCGTAACGCCGAATTCCTTCGTGAGCCGCACGGCAAATGCATGGTCGCTTTCGTCGCTGATGCGGTGGTATTGATAACATTGGAAATAACTGCCATGGCTGGGCATCGGCGTAAAACGCGTCTGCGCCATCAGCTCCTGGAAATGGTCGCGTTTGGCCTGCAGGAAATTGCCTAATTGCAAATAAGAATCCCTGTCGCGCAGGAAACCCGCCAGCGCCACCTGCGAAGGGCTGTGGCAGCTGAAGCAGTTGTACTGGTGCACTTTCCTGAATTCCGCCATCAATGCCGGCGAGCTGATACAATAACCCAGTTTCCAGCCGGTGCAGTGGTACAATTTCCCGAATGAAAAAGACACGAAACTTCTTTCCAGCAGGTCAGGATAACGCAAAATGCTTTGGTGGGGAATATTGTCGTAGATAAGATGTTCGTACACTTCGTCGCTCAGGATAAAAATATCCGTTCCTTCCACCGTCTTCCGCAGCTCCTTGATGTCGTTTTCACTCAACACCGCGCCCGTAGGGTTATGCGGCGTGTTGATCATGATCATGCGGGTGCGCGGCGTGATCTTCGCGCGTACTTCTTCCCAGTTGATCTTATACCCCGGGAATTGCAGGTCTATCATCACCGGCACCGCCCCGTTCACCAGCACGTTCGGCACGTAGCTGTCGTACGCCGGCTCGAAAATGATCACTTCGTCGCCCGGCTGCAGCACTGTTGTAAGCGAAGTGTAAATACCGTAAGTGCCGCCCGGCGTGATGGTGATCTGGCTGTCCGGATCAACATCCGTACCGTACAGGAATTTCACTTTTTCCGCGAGCGTTTCGCGCAGGGGCAGGTAACCCTGCATGGGCGCGTATTGATTGAAGCCGTTGTACATCGCTTCGTTCACTTTCGCGATCAGTTCCTGGTTCATCGGGAAGTCGGGGAAACCCTGGCCGAGGTTCACCGAACGGTGTTCGGCCGCCAGCGCGCTCATTACGCTGAAAATGGTAGTGCCCCAGCCGGGCAGCTTCGAGGTAAGGTTCAAGGTCAGAAAAGTTTATGTTTCAAAATAAACAAAAACACGTTTACGGCATGTACCAGAGGCCTTTCGGGGAGAGCGAAACAAACACCGCTTCCCCCTTTTTATAATTGCCGGCAGTAGTCCTTACGCGGATCACGTTGCCCGGTACTTCCACTTCCACATCGTGGTAACTTCCGCCGAAATACACTGCTTTTACGCGGCCTTTCAGCGCGTCCGTGCCTTCGCGCACGATGCGGAACTGTTCGGGGCGGACGAACATGTTTTTGCCGTTAACGCTCATGCCGGGCATCAGTGAAAATACCTTTGCCTTATCGGGCGTAAAAAGATGGTAATCGCCCAGCAGTCCGGCCACGTATTCGTTCGCCGGCTTGCGGTACAGTTCCGCGGGCGGTCCCTGCTGCACGATGGCGCCGTCTTTTATGATAATGAGCTCGTCCGCCCAGGGCAGGATGTCGTCCGGATCGTGCGACACCAGCAGGCAGGTAATATCCAGCTCGTTCCCGAGATCGTGGATCACTTCTTTGAGAATGCGGGTATGAATGAGGTCGAGATTGCTGTAGGGCTCGTCCAGCAGCAGCAGCGTGGGCATGGTGAGCAGCAGCCTTGCCAGGGAGATGCGTTGTTTTTCCCCGCCGGAAAGCTGGTCTGTTTTCCGTTTTACGAGATGCGCGATGCGGCATATTTCGAACAGGCGGTTGGCCTGTTCCTGCGTAAGTTTATTGGCGTAACCCAGCAGTTCCTCCACGCGGTAATTGTTGCGCAGCTCGTAATGCTGGGAGAGATAGGCTATTTGCGGATGCCCGGGAATGAGCTGATCGTCAGGGCCTTTCACTTTTTTTCCATCAAACAGCACCTGTCCGCCGTCAGGCTGTATCCAGCCCGCGATAATGCGCAGCAACGTGCTTTTCCCCGAGCCGGAAGCTCCTGCTATGGCTAGTTTCTGGAATTGCCGCTGCGTAAATGAGATGGGTTTCAGTTCAAATCCCAGCTGATCTTTCCTGTATATATCAGAAACCTGTAATAAATGCATATCGATGTCTTTGGCCGGTGCGCTACTGCAAAGTGCGTTCCAGTTACAGTCATCAAAGAAAATACATTTTTAGCGTACCTGCACCATCAGCACGGCGGTGTCGAGGGTTTTGTAGTGTTCTACCCCGATGGAGCCTGGTTTGGCCATGGGGTGACCGGGCAGTTCCTGGAAAAACTGCGGGAATTTAGATAGTTGCGGGCCGAAGGGTTTGACGGTCATGGAGAGGTAGCGGCCGGCGGGGATGTTATAGACGGAAGGCAGTGCGGCGCGTCAAAAAAAGGGGCGTGATGCGACAAAAGTGCGGTTTAAAATTTATTTTCATGATTCTGCAACATTATTCAACCAAGCCCGTCATATAGAGCAAATGATTCCTGATCCCGATAAACTGGCTGACAAGCAACTGGTTCACAGGGCTTTGAGTGGCGACGCTCAGGCTTTCGGGATCATTATCGGTAATACGGAGAAGCTGGTTGCGCAGATCGTGTGCAGAATGGTGAGTAACGTGGAGGACCGGAAGGACCTTGCGCAGGAGATCTACCTGAAAGCGTACCGGAGCCTGGGGTTGTTTAAACATGGATCGAAGTTGTCAACGTGGATTGCGCAGATCAGTTATAATGCGTGTATGGATTATTTGCGGCGGAAGAAGTTGTTTTACCCCGGGGAACCGGTGGACGGGCCGGGTCAAACCACTGCGGACGGGCAGATGTACCGGAAGGAACTGGCGGGTATTTTACAGGCGGGCATGGAGAAGCTGCAGCCGGTGTATCGTACGATGCTGACGTTGTATCACCAGGAGGAGTTGAGTTATGGGGAGATCGGCGAGATCACGGGCATGCCGGAAGGCACGGTAAAAAATTATCTTTTCCGGGCGCGGAAGGCGTTGAAGGAACGGCTGTCGTGGTATTACGGGGAGAAAGAGATGAAGCCGCGCGGGGACGATGGGGATGGGTGATGAGGGTTTGGGGGATGTGGATGAATATTGGGTTTGAGGTAAGTGTGATGATGGAAATGTGATGAACGGGAATTTGAGAGAGATGTGTAGCGGAAGTGTGGTAAGGGAATGTTTGATGAAAAATGTGTTGATGGCAAATGCAAAAGATATTGGTTGGAGAGAAGTATAATGTAGAATGGTTTGGAGGAAATGTGATGAAGAGAAATTTGAGAGAGATGCACCCGGGAATTTGAACGAAGAAGAATTTGAGGACAGGTTTTGGAAAAGAAATGACAACGAAAAACCGGAATGTGAAAGAATAAGATGTAAAGAAAGAGAGATATTAAAAGAAGCAAAAAGGAAGGGCAGAACAAGACTAATGGACGCTACCGGTAAAAAAATAACTTATGAGCAATGCACATGTAAACGACGAAATCATACAGGTATTTGCACTGGATAAAAACTATTACCATCCCGAAGCTTCGGCGCACCTGGAGCAATGTAAAACATGCCGCGAAGCTGTAGCCGCCTACCAGCGGATGTTTTCAGGTATTCAATCATCGCCGCCCGCCGTGTTCGACTTTGATGTAAAAGCGCTGGTGCTGCCGCAGCTGCCGGTGCCCGGGAAACCGCAAACCATGCGAAAGTCCGGATGGTTACCGGTACTGGTGATAGTGCTGGGAGCCGTATTGCCGCTCGGAATTGGAGGTTATGCATTCAGGAAAGATCTCGCCGGCATTTTCAACAGTTCGCTCCCCTACCTGCTGTTCTGTCTCGGTCCGGCCGCCACCCTGCTGCTGTTGTGGTTGGTAACGGACATACTCAGCCGCCACGGGCAAAAAATGGCACGGCTGGAATATTATTAAGCCAATTCATGATGTTGAAATAAAGATTAAAACACACCCAAAATGAAGAAGACATTCGTACTGATGGTTACAGTGCTGACGCCCGCGGCGCTTTTCGCCGAAAACTTCCGCCTGGCGGACAACCGGGAATTCAGCGCCCAGCTTCTCACGATCCCTGCCATGCTGATCATGCTGTACCTGGTATGCGCATTCGTGCTGTACATCGTCAAAGCGGTGCTGGAACACCGCCTGCGTTCCAAAATGGTCGATAAAGGCGTATCGGAAAAAGTAGCCGAGCAGTTCCTTCAACCGGTGAACCGCGACCTCCGCTCGCAGGCCCTCAAATGGTGCCTGATGCTCGCCGGTGCAGGCCTGGGGTTCCTGGTTGTGTATTACACGCTTCCGCTGGATATTCATTCCCTCGCGATCATGGCATTCAGCATCGCACTGAGTTATCTCGCCTATTTCCTGTACCTCAGATACAACGAACGCCCCTGATCATTTCACTTTAAATCAAAAAAATATGAACCGAAAATCTTTATTGCCCTCCGGGGCCTGGCAATGTTTTGTCCTGATCTGTCTCGCTGGCGCATTGACAGGCGGCCATCTCAAAGGACAATCCGTTTCTCAAGGTACTGCTACCCGGGATTCCCTTCCGGCGAATCCGAACACGCCGGATTCACTGAAGATGTTTGCAGTATACACCGGCACCTACGCCATTCCCGACGATCCTGACCTGACGGTGGTACTGGAAAACGGCAAACTGTACGGCATACCCACCAGCGGGCACAAACACCTGATGGTGCGCACCGGCCAGCACCAGTTCTATGTGGCTGAAAAAGCGATTCTCATGCAGTTTGAAATGGACAGCTATGGACAGGTAGCCGCGCTCCAGCTTTCCAAAGGCGACCAGTCCGTGTTAGCGACGAAAAAGAAATGATGAACAGTTCTCCGCTAAAGATGATGTGTATCGGAACCATGTGGCCATTTACGTGTTCCGTAAAAGAGGCGACGAAATAGCGGATCTCCTTCAGCCAAAGAGCATTTCCCCGGGAAACCGTTTTCACTTCACATACCGTGCCTTTTTCTTCAGCGCTTCCAGTGCATTGGCGAGGTACACCAGCGGGGCATTCCAGTTGATCGCGATCTCGTTGGAAGCATACGAGCAGGCCGTGTCGGAAAAGGCCGTTTCCGGCTCTGTGAACTGGTAATAACAACTATCCTGCCTGCCGGGGTTGGGGCCGCCTGAAAGCAGCCCCGGCACAGGATCTTCGATGCCGTCTGCAATAGACGGGCGATGATGCGGATGCATCACAGGTTTACTGCCTGAGCCGGTTAAAAAGGAATAACCGGTGGCATTGCGGCCCAGCAGGTAATCCATATTGCTGAGCGCCGCATCGAGGTAGTGCTGTTTATTCGTAAGCCGCCACGCGTATAACAACAAAATTCCCTGGTTGGCCGCTACCGAACTGCCGCCCCAGCTGAAATCGCGGCGGGACTGGCCCATCACCGTTCTGAATGCATTCCCCGGCTGTTTGCTAACATACCCGTCCGCCAAATGCAGCACGCGTTCTTTGATCAAAGGCAGGTCTTCCCGCACAGCGGGCAGGTCGCCCGAAGCCCGCAGCAGCGTGTAATATCCCTGCATTGCCACGTTGCGCCAGGTGGGCAGCGAAACATTATCTTTTAAGTGCTCTTTGAAAATTCCATAATAACGTTCGTTTTTCGTGGTGATATACATTTCAGCTGCGGCCCAGCTCCATTCGTCTTTTAGGTCATTGTCGCCATAAGCGCCGGTAGTAACGGCAGGCTGGAATTGTTTGTTCATCGCATTTTGGTCGTACATCGCCGCGGGATTCTTTTCCGCCCATTGCCAGGCCGCAGCGGCGGCTTTCAGGCAGCTGTCAGACAACCGGGGGCTGAACGTTTTCAGCACACGCGCCGCCTGCGCGGTTACCGCCGCAAAGTCCAGCGCGGCCGCGGTGCTTTTCTGCACCACGTAACGCGGTAATTTAGTGACGCCGGGCATCACCATGCCGTCGAACGATGCGTTGGTGCATTTGTGGTACACGCCGCCATCCGCTGGGTCCTGCATGGTGAGCATCCACCGGAGATTATACACGGCTTCGTCCAGGATGTCGGGCAGGGCGTTGCCGCTTTCGGGAATGGCTGTGCGGAGCGAGGCGTAATACGCGGGAAAATCTTCATAAGCTGACAATAACGAGCTCATTGAAATACCCGAGTTCACGATGTATTTGTTATAATCGCCGGCATCGTACCAGCCGCCCGGCGAAGCGATCACCGTACCGGCAGGGCGCCCGGGGCCGGCCGCGGAGGCATGTACATACACGGTATCGTCCGGGTGGCCCGCACTGCGATGCCATTTTCCCGCATATTTTTCTTCCAGCGTTATATTCGACCGCTGGAAATAAAATCCTTTCAGGCTGGCTGCTGCCGGTTTTTTTAATGCATCCTTCGACACCGCGAAAGAATACGACGCGCCCACACCGGGCACTACCAGCACATATTGCCCTTCTTTCGTCACCACCGAAAAATCAGCGATGCGTGTAAGCGTGGAAGAATTGGCGGAACGTTGCTCCGTGCCTAACCGTCCGCTGAACAGGGTGTCTTTCCCATTCCCGGCGACGACGTAAAAATTTTCTCCGGAATTACTTCCCGTCACCACTGCGATCTTCGGCGCATAGGGGTAAAAACCGGCCTGGTTCAATTGTATCCGTTGCTGCGCCATCGCGGGCAAAGCCAGTAACATACAAACTATGGTTCCTTTCATAACGTTCAACCTGTTTTATGAAATATACTATTACTTCTTTACTAATTTCACCGTCACCCCGCTGTACCGCACCACTTCATCCGCTTTCCCCTCCGGGTTCCAGCCCTTCGGCTCGTTACGGCTTATCCAAACCACGCGGAAAACACGATCACGAAGCATGCCGGGAAATTCGCCATGCCGCCCGCCGATCGTTAAAGTACCGCCGGCTTCTTTGTAACTGAAAGTGATATTGCTGAAAGCGCCCTTTTCGTAGTTGTAATTCGTGTCCTCATCTTCATACAAAGTAAATTCCGCGTCCTTTCCCGTATAAACATGCACAGTGACCGTATCCGCCTTTTTCTCCGCCGTGTATTGCAACGCCGGCCCGGAAAGCAGGATGGAGCCTTCTTTCACGAACACCGGCATGGTTTCGTAAGACGCGGCAACCGTGATGCGTTTCCCCCCGTCAAAATATTTCCCGGAATAAAAATCGTACCAGCCGCCGCCGGAAGGCAGGTACAGGCTGCGCTCGCGGGCTTTGTAAACATACACCGGGCTCACCAGCAACGACGGCCCGAACATAAACTGATCGCCGATCTCGCGCACATTTTCATCTTCCGGAAAATCCATTACCAGCGCGCGCATGATCGTGTAATCGCGGTGATATGCCATACCGGCCAGCGTATAAATGTATGGCATCAGCCGGTAACGCAGCCGGCTGTAATATTGCATGCTTTTATAGGCAGGATGGCCTTCCGGCGAAATGTTATAAATTTCCCTGAACGGAAGCTGGCCATGGGAGCGGAACAGCGGTACCATCGAACCGAACTGGAACCACCGCGCCTGCAATTCCCGCCATTCCTCAAGATCTGCAGCCGTAGGCTTTTCATATCTCGGCTCCACCGCAAACCCGCCGATGTCCATCGTCCAGAAAGGAATACCGGAAAGCGAAAAATTCAGCCCGGCGGAGATCTGCGTGCGCATGTCTTCCCATCTCGCCGCAATATCCCCGCTCCAGATGGCCGCGGCGTAATGCTGCGAGCCCGCAAACCCGGAGCGCGTAAGCAGGAACACCCGCTTGTCCGCATCCACACTGCGCTGGCCGTTGTAAATGCCTTTCGCGTTTTCAAGCGGGTATGCATTCAGGTATTCCGCGGCGGTGCCGTTTGCCGTGGGCGACATCTGCTCCTTGCGTTTCTCGGGCGACACATTGCTGAGCACATCCGGTTCGCTGGCATCCATCCACCAGGCATCCACACCTTTGTTGTATAATTTTTTATGCAGCAGCTCCCAGAAACCACGACGGGCCCTTTCGTTGAATGCGTCGTAGAAAGTGGACACGTACCCCTTCCCTATCCAGTCCCGCTGCCGGTCAGCAATATTGCGGCGGTACAGCCAGCCCTGTTTGTCGAACTCCCGGTACGCCGGGATGCCTTCGTAAAATTTGGGCCATACCGAGATCATGAACCGCGCATGATAACGCTCGTGCAGCGCCTGTATCATGCTGTCAGGCGATGGAAACCGCTGCGGGTCGAACTCCTGGCTGCCCCAGGCGTCTTCTTTCCAGTAACTCCAGTCCAGTACGATATTGTCCAGCGGCAATTTTCTTTTCCGGTATTCCGCCACGGCCTGTAGCAGTTCGTGTTGCGTTTTATAACGTTCGCGGCTCTGCCAGAAACCCATGGCCCATTTCGGAACGATGGGCGCTTTGCCGGTAAGCTGCCGGTAACCGCTCACTACTTCGTCCATGTTATTGCCGTGAATAAAGTAGTAGTCGAGGAATTGCCCGGCTTCGGACTGAATGGTAAAGGCATTGCGGTCTGCTTCCGGCACGGGATTGATCCAGCGGGCGCTGATGTAAGACACATCGCCGTCCGGCGTCCACATGATCTTTACCGGGTATTTTTTATTTTTTTCCAGGTCGATCTCCAGCAATGCGGTACCGGGGTTCCATGCCTGCCGCCATTTGTCGGCCATCAGTTTGCCGTTTACCCAAACTTTCAGGTAACCGCCGTAGGTGAAACGAAGCGTGTGCAAGCCGCTAAAGTCCGAAGCGATGGAACCTTCCCAGGTAAGCACGCCGGTTTTGACGGCAAAGTCCGCGGGCAGATTTTTTTTACTATCGTCGAGATAAGGATAATCAATTATGGATTCCGCGCGGGTGAACGCGACTTTCTCCGGGTGTTGCCGCTGGTTGCTGTACGACGCGGTGAGCCAGCCGGGCTCGCCTTTGGCGGAAAACAGCTGCAGGCGCGAAAGCGGCAGGTATTCCCTTGTATCGCCGGCTTTGGTGAGCGAATAATTGTCCCACAGGATGCCGTAATTTTTCCGGCTGATCAAAAATGGCACCGCCACTTCGGTATTGTTCTGAAAAAGGAACACCTGGCGGTGATGATAATTAAATATATCGTCCTGGTGCTGACCGAGGCCATAATACGCGTCTCCATCGGTAGTTTCAAAAGTTTGCGTGATGCCGTAAACGGACTGGCCTTCGAATACCGCGGGCTGCAGGTTTCTGCCGTTATGCGGCCGTTCCGCCAGCAGGGGCCTGCCGTTTTTATCCGTAAAAACAACGGCGCCGGTGGCCAGTGTGACCGTTGCGGTGAGGGAAGAAGTTTGCACCGTGACCTTATCGGTACTTTCGGTAAGCGTAAAATCCGCCGAGGGCGGACTGTACACGGTGATCAGGCTTTTACGCCCGGGAATTTCTTTTCCCGGCGAAGCCATCACACGAATAATGTTGTCTGTGATCACCTGCAGTTTTACCGCTCTTGCATTGCCGGAAAGATAGGTTTCCGGGAATACCGTTACGCCATCCTTTTCGCGGATGAACTTTACCGGGTCGCCCGCAAAACTGGGGATGGGCTGCAAAAATAAAATTGAAAAAAATGCTGTGCGCAGAAGTTGCCTGAATGCCATAATGTTCGTTTCTCAAATATTTCCGTGGATGACCTGGTAGCCGGTCACGCTCAAATTTACCCGGTCATGCCTTCTGCGGGGGTAGGCATATGTTGATAATTAGGTATTAAAATGTATACCGTCCTTTCTATTTGGTTGATTATCAATAACGATTTTTTCAAAGACAGGAATGCTGCTTCGGGCTGGCGGCAAAATTCAGTAAATTAACATCAGCCATTAAACCGACTTTATGCCATTCGCCATTACAGAAGCGATCTTTCAAAAAGCGGTGAACGCGATCGGCTCCGGCGATCTGCCCGAGTTGGAGCACCTGCTTGCCTGGCATCCCCAGCTGGCGTCGCATCGCCGCGACATCCCGGAAGACGGGTATTTCAAACATCCTTACCTGCTTTGGTTCATTGCAGACAATCCTGTTACCAACGATCATCTTCCTCAAAACATCCCGCGCATCGCCGCGGCGATCATCAAAGCCGTTCGACTGCATGCGCCCGAACTGTTGCAGGAGCAGCTGGATTATGCGCTGGCGCTGGTGGCTACCGGCCGCGTACCGCGCGAGCAGGGCGTGCAGCTGCCGCTGATAGACCTTTTAATAGATAACGGCGCGAATCCCGGCACGGGCATCGGCGCGCTGGCGCATAATAATATCGATGCGGCGCAACGGCTCATCGACCGCGGCGGCGAACTGACGCTGGCGGCAGCGGTATGCCTTCGCCGTACAGACTGGTTGCCCGCGCTGCTGGACCGTTCCAACGAAGCGGAAAGACAAGTGGCATTTGTGGCCGCCGCGTTTTACGGGTATGCGGATATGCTGGAGCTGCTGCTGCGGCATGGCGTGAATATCAACGCGCTGCCTACTGAAGGTTACGGGTTCCATTATCACGCCACGGCGCTGCACCAGGCCGTTTCTTCCGGTTCGCTGGAGGCGGTCATGCTGCTGGTGGAAGCCGGTGCAGACACACGCCTGGCAGATCTCATTTATCACGGCACGCCGCTGGGCTGGTCGCAGTACATGCAGCACACCAACGAAACGCCACCCGGTGAAAAGGAAAAATTTGCCGCCATCGAGGCATATTTAAAGGATAAATAAAATTATATGGGAAAAGGATCAGTTGAATTTAAACACGCTCAGGCAAAAGATCGTCAGGAAAAGGAGCAATTGCGCGAAATGGAACCGGCCGATCAGGTTTTTCACTTTCAGCAAACTGCTCTCCGGCGCCTGCTGCTCCAGCATTTTGCCCAGCCTCCCCTTTTGCAGCCTGCCTACGATAATGCCGTTGACGATCACGATCAGCACCAGCGCAAACTTGATCCGGAACCACACCTGTTCTCCGTACACCCCTTTGGTGAGGAACATCATGGTAACGCCCGAAAGAATGAGACAAAGCCCGCCGACCGCAAAAAACAGCGGAGACCTGGCCCTCGCCTCGCGGATCGCCAGCCCGCGCGTGCGATCGGTGGCGAAATATTTCCAGAACTGCGCAGACACGGAGAAGTCCTGAATAGTTGCGCCCGCCATCACGGCCAGTCCCGTAATGTGAATGATCAGCGCGATGTGGTAAATAGTCATGGTCGTCATGGTAAAAGTATTTCGTTTTCGAATTAATATCTATCAAATATAAGACGTTAACGGAATAAAACAATGATACCCGAAGCAATTTTTTTACATTTGCTTCGAAATCGAAATAACGATTTATGAATAAAACTGTTGCACTGGTGAAAGCCTGGGGAGCGTTCGAAGAGAACCATCCTGACGGGGACCTGGAAGACTTTTGCCGTCATTACCTCGCGCAAAGGCAGCGCCCCAAAGGAAAAGAGCCCAAAGCCCCGCTAACGGGCGGCGTGGTGCCGCCGTTAACCGACGGGTTATTATTAAAGATCATCGGTCGGGTACACAAGCTCAATTTTTCTTACGCCAACCTCGCCCTGAAAGGAACCGATCTCAACCAGATCGAGGAATTCGGCATATTGCTCACTATTCAGCAGGAAAAAAATCCCCGGAAAACGGAGGTGATCTACGCCAACCTGTTCGAGCTGAGCAGCGGCACCGATATGTTGGGCAGGATGATGAAACGCGGGCTGATCAGGGAGTACGACGATCAGGAAGACAAACGTTCCAAACGCATCGAGCTTACCGCCAAGGGCGAAAAAACGATCTTGGCGAGTTTTCCGAGGGTGAAAAAAATGGCGGCGATGATGTTGAGCGAGCTCACGGAAGACGATAAACAGCTGTGCATACAGCTGCTGAAAAACGTCGAGATAAAATTTTCCGCCCTTTGGCCCAAACACCGCGGGCGGCCTTTTGAGGAAGTGTTCGAAGAAGTGATGGAAGGAAAAGCATAACGGCTTCCTTCAAAACAAAATGGCCCTCCCCTTTCCGGAGAAGGCCACGAAAAAACCAGGCACAATTTATACGGCCACTGCTTCCACCGCTCTTTCGAGCGCGCGTTCCTTTACGCCCGGAATCGCCAGGCCTTCCACGCGGTAGGTGGTAATGTCTTTTAAACCGATAAAGCCCAGGATGGCTTTCAGGTAAGGCTCGCTGAAATCCAGTCCGTTCCTGCTGTCGTCGCTGAAAACGCCGCCCGAAGAGATTGCCAGGTAAACCTTTTTGCCATTCACCAAACCTTCCGGCCCGTTTTCCCCGTATTTGAAAGTAACCCCGGCGCGCACCACGTGATCGATCCAGGTTTTGAGCGAAGAGTGAATGGCGAAGTTGTACACGGGCACGCCTATCACGATAATGTCCGCCTCCATCAGCTGCGCCACCGCCTCGTCCGAGTGTTTCAGCGCGTTCACCTGCATGTCTGTACGGGCTTCCGCCGGCGTGAAGAACGATGTGAAATGTACTTCTTCGAGATGCGGAAAAGGCGTGGCGCCGAGGTTGCGCGTCACTACCGTGCTCCCGGGATATTTGGATTGCAGTTTTGCCACGATATCGTTGCCCAGTTGAACGCTGAAAGAGCCTTCCTGTTTCGGGCTTGAAATGAGATGTAATATTTTCATGTTTTGTTCTTTTGTCTATGCAAAATTATTTTCGCTAGCTTTACAAAAGCTGCTCCTATCCAGCGGGATAGCGGTATCCTGGAGGATAGCAGATCATCAAATCCTGCTAAAAAATGAGTGAGAACGAACGTAACCCGGAAAAATGCAAGGCCACGATGGAAGGTGTGCGCGACGCTTTATACGCGATCAGCGGAAAATGGAGAATGATGGTGATGGTCGCCATGCTGGGCGGCGCCAACCGGTTCAACGAAATAGAACGCGCCATCGACGGCATTACGCCGAAGGTGTTATCCAAAGAATTAAAAGACATGGAACTGAACGGCTTCCTGCAACGTGTGGAAATCGCGGGAAACCCCACGCAGGTGATCTACGAACTGACGCCCTACAGCAAATCGTTGTCCGAGATCGTGAACCTGCTCGGCGCCTGGGGCAGCCGGCACCGGAAACATGTTATGGAAATGAGCAAGGAACTGAACGCCGCAAAAGCCTGACCATTAAACCGGGCGCCCTTTCCGTGAACCCGGAACCGCCCTTCGTTAAAACGCCGTGAAGCACAGCCGCACCGGCAGTAGTTTTGGATCATTCCCCGGTTCAAAAAAACTGCCGTTATGCAAACGATCTTCCCGCTGGAAACAGCCAGCCCCAAAATCAGCAAACCATTCCCGCGCCTTTCGCCTCGGCCGGCCGTAGCGCTGGTCAATATTCATCAGCCCGGCGCCATGGCCCTGGCCGTACAAACCATTCACCGGCATCCCATATTGATCCAGCTGCCCAGCGTGTACGCACTGCTGGCCGCACCCACTACGGAAGGTGCACGCCAGCTCGATGATTGCAAAATGCGGCTGGCAGGAAAAAATTACGGCACCGCCATCGGCAGCCTGCGTTCTTTCCTCGCGCAGGCGCGGCAGGAAACGTTGCCCGCGCAATTTAATACCGGCAAACATTTCAGCGGCATGACCGGCAGCTTTATCCGCCTTCAGTTCCGAAACGCAGGTTTTCACTCCAAAACCATCCGCAGCGGTACGCACCAGGGCCTGCTGCTGGACGGCGTTTTGCGCGAACTGTTCAGGCAGGTCGAAAATTCTTTCAGGCATTATGCGCCGGATGAGATCTGGGAAGGGAAAAACTATGGCGGGCCGCTATGCACAAGCTGCAATATCAGCGGGCATCACGAAGGTTCCATCACTGCGCTGGACAAAGCCATGAAATTCGCGCAGCAACGAAACATCCCGTTCATTATCACCGCAACAGCGGCAGGAGAAAAAGGCTCGTATCCGATTTTCGGATTTGCGGAAGATGGCGTGCGAATTCACCGGGAAGGGCCTGGCATGGAACATTTCAAACAACAGGTACCTCTTGCATTGAGAAGATTTTAACAGCGGATAAATCGCACTTCAACACCATAACCCCACAGAAAAATAAAGATGTTTCCCCAAAAAAAGAGGGTGTATCATTTGATACACCCTCCGCATTTTATTTTCTAAGGCTTCCGTAAAAGAAGGAACTGTTGTCCGCTTCGGGGTAAAGCCCCCCGAGGTTCACCACGCCCGGGTCTGAACTTTTCACATAATCTACCCTGAAAGGGCCGGCATACTCAAAGTAAAACTGAATGTCCGAGAACTGTATCCCCCGGGCAGTCCAGTTGCCGTCGTAAGAGGGATTGCTCAGCGTGATCACGCCATTTTCATAGGTATACTTATATGAAGCTACCGCCGTGAAAGTGGACGTGCCGTTGTTGTTGCGCGTCGTAACCGTTGCCGTGGTGGAATTGGCGAGCGTAAAACGAACGTCCAGCAGCGTACGCGAAGGATTCATCGCCTTGAACTTGTCAACACAGTTCTGGTACGCCTCATTGAACCCGGAAGTTACGCCCACGGGCAACCCGCTGCCGATGTACAGCTCGCGGTAGGTGCCGTTGTAAGCGAACAGGGCGGGCATGGGCAGGATAGGCAGATCGTTCTGTTTGATCTCGTACCGGCCGCCTTTGTTGTCGTACAGTACAAACACGCCGTTTTCCAGTCCGCCTTTTACGAAAGTAACGCCGTTCAGTTCAAAACCGGCGGCGAACCGGATGCCCACGTCTTCATAATTGAATTTGCCTTTCACCTGTTTTACATCGCCGTTTTCCTCCACATACTGGAAGCTGGCGGTTTTACCGGATTTGTCCAATACGAATTCCACTTTATTTGTGATGCCGTTCACAGACGTATAGTTATTCTCATGCGTGGCGAAATAATCGTTCACGCCGTCGATGTTGGCTTTGTAATCCGCGCCGAGAAAACGGCTTTTTTCTTCACCGGTGGCTTTCACCAGGATGAGCTCGTTTTTATATTTGAAGCCACGCAGCACGATGGTGTCGCCGCTGGTGCGCTGGTACTCGAATTCCACGTCGCTTTGCAGGCCTGAGCCCGCCGTGCCGCCGTAAGACGAAGGCGTGGGGTCGTGCAGCAGCGAGATGTAATTGTAGGTATCGAATATCAGCGTCGCGTTCATCACCCATTTGATGCGGAACGATGAAGTGTTTGCCGTGGTGGCGGTTTCGTCGTTGAGATCGGCTACCATCACTACCGATTGCGCCGCGTCGAAGTCCATATAGAAACCGTAACCGCCCCTGGCGGAAGTGGTCAGCGACGCTTTCCATCCGTGCTCCGAGCTCAGCAGGCCCGTTTTCAGCTCGTTGATCCGCGCCGTCATCCTTTCTTCCGGCTGTTCCTCAAAAACCCTGGCCGAATCTTTTTGACAGGCTGCAAACAGGGAAGCCGTAAAAAGTATATAGAGTAGTTTTTTCATGCTTTGTTCGTTTAGAATTTACCATAGAAGTAATTGGACGGATCGTCTTTCACGTAGAAGCCGCCGAACTTGAGGAAGTTAAGCGGACCGGCGGATTCGGGTATCCAGTCGCCGCGGAAAACATGTCCCTCCAGGTAGTCGTGAAACGGCTTGAAACCCGCTTTCACCTGCGAATTGCGCCCGTTGTTGTACTGTGTGTCCGTAGCGCCGGAATCGAAGTGTTCGAACGTAATGTCCCCGTTCGGCGCCACGTTGATCTTAAAATCGTACCAGGCGAAAAAGCTGGAACCGGAGGCGTTGGTGTAGTTGTGCTGCACCTGCAGTTCGGTGGCGGATTTGATCACGATGCTGAAAGATACGGGCCTGCGGTTGTTCACGCCCAGCCCCGCGATCACCGCGTCCCACACTTCTTTGAACTTGGCGGACTGCCCGTACTCCGCATAATGCGCGCCGCCGTTGAAATCCACCACCAGCGGGTTGGCGATCATATTGTTTTGTAAGGCGTACAGGAACGATTTGCTGTTGTCGTTATATTTTTCGCGCAGCACTTTCGCTACTTCGTATTGCAGCTCACGGAAGTTGATGTTGAAGTATTGTCTGAAATAGTCCACCACCAGCGCTTCTTTTCTTTTCAGCTTTGCCTGCCCGTCCGCACCTGCTGCTTTGGCGTATGCATCGAACCAGAGCTGGCCTTCCACGAGCAGGTGCGCGGTCATTTCCGCGAAATCTTCCGTGTATTGGCTGCTGGCGTAGGTGGAAACAAAACCCTGTTTTTGCGCGGTGGCGGCGGAAGCGGAGGTCCAGTCCTCGTTGTATTCCGCCTTCGTTACCTGCCTGAATTCCGGCGGGATGGCGATCATCTGGTTCACGATGTGCGTGAACTCGTGGTGAATGGTGCGCATCTTGCGGCTTACCTGCGCGGCATTGGTGAAGTCGAGATCGTTCAGCTCGTACAGCACTACGCGGCGGCCGCCGTCTGCCGTGCCGAGCGTGATCGTTCCGTTGGAATTATAGGAAGGGGAACCATACAGTACGAACTGTTTCGGCGTGTAGGTTTTAATAAAAGCAGGCCCGGCCACTTTCTCGTAGGTTTTGAGAAAAATGTTGAGGATAGCCTCGGCCGTGGGTTTTACTTTATCGAGCTTTACCGGCGAAATGTCTTTGCCCACATCGGTCAGCCCTCTTTCAAAACGGTACACCAGCTGGATATTGTAAGGATCGGTGAGGTTGGAAGTGATCCAGTTGTCGAGCTCGGTGGGCGGGGGATTGTCTACATTGTATCGCGACATATCCACATCGAGCGTTTCTGATTTCTTGCAGGAAGGGGCGCCCGCGAGCAGCAGCACACCGAAACCTGCGTAGAATATATGTTTGAGTTTCATGATTATCTGGGATTTAAGGGTACACCTGAAAGTTTTACTTCCTGCGGCAGCTGGAACATCCTGCGGTTGTCGCCGGGTTTCAGTTCGGTGAACGTTTCGGTTCCGCTGTCGTCTATATGGTTATGTTTTACGGTCAGCTTGTGACGGAGAATGTCCATCCAGCGGATACCTTCCCATATGAACGCGCGTTTTTTCGAATCCAGCAGCGCTTCCAGCATTGCTTCCTTATCGTCCGCCCTGCCGGTGAAAGTTTTTGCTTTCTCCATGGTGAGCCCGTGTGTGGCGGCGGAGAAATTCACGATGCGCGAACGGGCGAAATCGTTGAGGTCGTTGATCGCCAGGGTGTAATTCTGTTTCTGGATATATGCTTCGGCGCGGTTCATCAGCGCTTCGTCTGCCGTGAAAAGCGGCATCATGATGTACGGGTAACCGATGCCCTGCGCCACGTTGGTGTAATGGAAATATTCGTTGAACTTGCCCGGGTTGTAATTGGGCGCGCCCCAGCTGAACAGCCTGGTGCGGAACACGGCGCCGAACACGGTAGTGCCTGCGTAGTGATTTTTCACCTGTTCCCCGAAACCGTAACGGTTCGCTCCCGCGCCACTGCTGCGGTGATACACGGAATAGGTGTTGGCGAGCAGGAGGTTGAAGGGCCTTTCGGCTTTGGTGTAATCCTGGCGGTGCTCGTCGGACGTGAGGTTGTACAGGTTGCCGGCATACTGGCGGATATTGTCGTAGAAATTATTCTCCGGGAAAATGGCCGATGCGTGTTCGATCACTTTGTCCCAATCGCCTTTGAACAGGTAAAAACGCGCCGCGAACGCATGCGCCGCCTGCGGGGTGAAGTGATACTTCGGCACCTGCCAGCTGCCGCCGGCCAGCAATGCCAGGCCCTCCGTCAGGTCTTTTTCGATCTGCGCGTACACGCTGGCAACGGTGCCGCGGTCGTATTGTTTAGACACTACGGTTTCCGGTTCCATTACGTACGGCACGCCCATCCCGCTGTTTGCCCCGCCGATCTCGTACGCCTGCGCAAAAAGCGTTACCAGCATATGATGGCAATAAGCCCGCGCGATAAGCGCTTCTCCTTTGAACGGCTTCGCCTGGTTGCCGAGATTGTTCTCCTCGATGGCCTGCAGCGCATGATTGGCCGCCGCAATGGCTGAATAACAGGCATTCCAGTATTCCGCGGGTGTACTGTTGCCCGAGCCTTCGGGGTCTCTCCACATGTAAAGGTCCACGTAGGGCTGCGACTGGTTGCTTGATAACGCGCGGGTACGGTCTTCCGCATTGTCGGATGCGGATTCCGCGAACAGGTAATGCCTGTCCGGGTAGGCAGACACCAGCAGCCCTGCCACTTTCTCCACGGTATTGATTTCGGCCCGGTTATCGGGAGTTACCTCCAGGTATTTGCTGCACGAAGGCGCCACGATCGTTCCCAGCAGTAACAGGCCGTATATGATCTTATTTTTCATGGTTTGTTGTCGGTTTAATGGTTTCAGTTTAGAGCCCCACTTTTACGGCCAGCGTATATTGTTTGGGGATCGGCATCGCAACGCCGCCGTTGTTGAAGAACTCAGGATCGGCGCCATACAGTTTTTTGTCGGAGTACAGCAGCGCGATGTTGTTCCCTACCAGCGACAGCTGCGCGCTGCGGAGGCCGATGCGCGAGATCAGGCGGGCGGGCAGCGTGTAATCCAGCGCGACCCTTTTCAGGCGTATAAAATCGCCTTTGGCGACGGCTTCGGTGGAATAGTTGTAGGCGTTGTAAGGGTATACACCGTCCACTACCGCGCCGGTGGAGCCATTCGTCACGCCGTTCACGACATGGTACACGCCCAGCAGCGACGGGATATTGGTGCGTTTTTCGTCGCCTGACTGCAGCCAGCGGTCGTTCATCCGGTTAGACAATGTGTACATGTCCGAATACGAGGCGGCGAAAGAAGGCTGCAAACGGATCCAGTTGCCGGCCGCAAAGGTCAGCAGCGTGGAGAGCGAAAAATTTTTATAGGAAAAGCTGTTGTAAAAACCGCCGGTAAGCGTCGGGTCGGTAGGGCCGTGATATACCAGGTAATTTTTGTCTTCGTCCTGCAAACGAACGTAAGTGGTGGTAACCGGGCTTTTGTCGTCGAGCGTTTTATAGGTCGGGTAACCGTATTCAGGGTCGAGGCCGGCGAAGGGAATGGAATACAGGCCGCGTTGCGCGAAACCGGTGCGCATGCCGCCTTCCGCGCGGGCGTTGGTCCAGATGCTCGGGTTGATATCCAGATTGGTGATCTCGTTTTTGTTCATCGCGATGTTGAACTGTGTTCTCCATCGGAAACCGCGGGACGCAACGGGGTTGCCGGCGATGGTAAATTCGAGGCCGCTCGCTTTCATGTCCGCATAGTTGGCCGTTTTTACAAACTGGCCGCCGATGCCGGAGGTATTGAGACTGCCGATGAGATCGAAGGAATTGCGACGATACCAGTCGATGGTGAGATCGATCTTGTTGAACAATGCGAGGTTGGCGCCGATGTTCAGTTCGTACATTTTTTCCCAGGTCAGTTCTGAGTTTTCGAGGCCGCTCAGGAAAACGCCGGATTCTTTTTCGTTTTCGTAAGGGCGGTAGGTCACGCGGTTGTAGAACACGGCGGAAGAGTTGCGCGCATCGCCGATGCTGGCCGTCATGCCGTAGGTACCGCGCAGCGTGGCGCCGGACAGCACTTTTTTGATGCCTTCCCCGTAAAACGGTTCATTGTCCAGGTGCCATGCGCCGGACACGTTCCAGGTGGGCAGCCAGCGCGCTACTTTGGATTTGCCCATTTTGTTGGAGCCGTCGTACCGGGCGGTGGCGTTCACGCTGTATTTTTCGCCGAAAGCATATGCCGCGCGGCCCATGAATGCCGCGAAACGTTCAGCCCCGTAGTTCATCATAAAATACGGATCGCCGCCTTCGATCATTTTTTTGAAATAACGGTAATTGGGGTTCACCAGTCCGCCGTTCGCATACTGGTAGCCGATGCCTTCATACGCGGAGTTTTTACGGTCGGTGCCGCGCAATTCCATCGATCCGAAAAAATTGAAACGGTGCACTTTGTTGAAAGTGTTGTCGTATTCAAGGTTCTGGCGGAAATAGAAATTCTTCAGCGAGTTAATGGTGGTGTTGTAAAAACCGCCGTCGGGCAGCACCACTACCGGCAGGGAATTGATATCGTCCGGGTCTGTGTAAAGATTGATATTGCCCGCGGCAATGGTGGCGTCGTAATCCGCGCGGAAAGCTTCGGCCATGTTGGAACCTTCCAGCACGTAATGCTCGCGGGTGGTGTTGGCATAGCGGTAAGCCCCGTCCACAGAATATTCCAGCTGCGGAATGATCTTGTATTTGATGCCGCCCTGCACCTGCAGGTCAATGCCTTTCAGGGTCAGGTAGTTCGTGTTCAGTTCGTTAATGATGTTGAAGGGCGCATAGTTCCGCACGAAATATTCCTCGTTGCCGTCTGCATCGTAAGGGGTCATCAGGCGGCTGGTGTTCAGCGCATAGGAATACGGGTTGATGTCGAAATCGCGGGAATAAACGCCGTACACGGGATCTGAATTGCGGGTGAGCGTGCCGGGTGTTCGCTGGTCGCGCACGGAGCCGTTCACCAATACTTCGGCGCGGAGTTTTTCGCTGAGGCGGAAGTTGTTGCGGAACTTCGCGGTGTAGCGGGTCACGTTGTCGCCAAGCGTCATTCCGTTATCTTTCATCATCGAAGTGGAAAAGTAAGTCTGCGAATTGGCGGAACCGGAGTTGACGCTGAGGGAATGTTCCTGCAGCAGCGAATTGCGGAACAGCAGGTCGAACCAGTCCGTGTTGGCTTTCGCATACCTTTCGAGGAACTTCAAACGGTCGTCCGTTGTGTTTTTCAGCGTATACGTATCGGTTACGGCATCGTATTCGTACATCTGGTTGTACATCTTGTAAAAGATGCCGCCGTAGGCGCCGCGCGATACGCTGCTGTGATTATACCAGCCTTTGTTTTCCAGCTCCAGCAGTACAGACAGCTGGTCGGCAGAGTTCATGATATCGAACTGGTCGTAGGTGGGTTTGAGGTAAGTGGTGAAGGTGCCGGTGTAATTCACCTGCGGTTTGCCTTCAGTGTTGCGGCCGCGTTTGGTGGTCACCACGATCACGCCGTTCATGGCGCGGGCGCCGTACATGGCCGTGGCTGCCGCATCTTTCAGGATGTTGAACGATTCGATATCGTCCGGGTTGAGCCCCGCCACGGAAGAACCGATCAGCGTATTGGCGTCGCCGGTGGAAAGGGCTTCGTTGGAAATGTTCACCACGTCTTCCAGGATGATGCCGTCTACCACCCACAACGGTTTGTTTTCCCCGGAAAGCGAAGTGGCGCCGCGAATGCGGATCTTGGGCGCCGCGCCGAAAGTGCCGGATACGTTCTGAACGGATACGCCGGCCACCTGGCCTTCCAGCATACGCGAAATATCAGGCACGCCGTTGCGCTCCGCGTCTTTGGCGCTTACTTTGGAACTCGCGCCGGTGAACAGTTTCCGGTCTACGTTCTGGTAACCGGTCACTACTACTTCCGACATCTTATTTTCCGATTCTTCGAGCACAACGTTAAGGTTGGCGGAAGCGTTCGAGAGTTTTATTTCTTTTACGGCGAAACCGATGAAGCGGAACAGCAATACCGAGTTTTCGGCGACATTCTTCAGTTCGAAGCGGCCGTTGCCGTCGGTAACCGTGCCGAGGTTGGTGCCTTTCACGAGGATAGACACGCCGGCCAGCGGCGTACCGTCTTTGCTTTTCACCACGCCCGTAACGCCGATGGCGGCGTTCGCGTCCGGTGTCGCGGCGATCGCCGTAACGGGAGCCGGTTTAATGACTACGCTGCTGTCTACGATGGCGTACGTGAGCGGCTGCCCGGCGAGGGATAGCTTCAGCGCCTGCTCCAGCGGTGCGTTTTTGACGGAAAGCGTTACCCTGGCGGCCCTGTCCAGCATTTGCGAGTTGAACACGAACTGCCGGCCCGTTTGCCGTCTCATTTCGAGGAACACCTTTTCCAGCGGCGCATTCCTGACGCTGAGCGTAACAGTCTGCGCCCAGCCCGAAGCGCTGCTCTCAAGGGTGGCTACAACCGTCAACAAAAAAATGAGTCTCATAATTAATAAACTTTTGGCGGGAAACCGGCCGCGCATAGGTGGGACGCTCCCAAAAGCAGTAATTTTCATACTTTAGCATTGTTGGATTTAATGTTTGCGGAATGTCAATTGCGAATGTTCGATCCGATACTCCGGCCGGTGATGCGTCAACATCATCGGCCTTTTTTTATACCCGGACCAAATAAGTCGCCCCGTCGGGGGCGGCTGCTTATCATCTTGTTGTTACCTGCATAAGTGTCTCTTTTGGTTGAATATTAGATTTGGTTTGATTGAACGACGATCGTACCGGCTTCCCGCCGGCAACTTTTTTCTCCGCGCACCTTCCGCCGCGGGTGACGGGTTGAACCCCGATTTATGGTTGAACCACGATGGTATTCCCTTCCATCGTAAAATGGACTGCCCCCGTCATTTCCAGCAGGGCCAGCAGTTTCGACAATTTATCCCTGCGCGAAACGGTACAGGTGAAATCCATATCGGCGACATTGCCGCGATATTCGATGTCTATATCGTACCAGCGGGACACCTGGCGCATGATCTGCCGGATATTCGCCCGCTCGAAGTAAATGCGGCCGTTTTTCCAGGCGGTTTCTTCCGCAACGTCGGCTTTTTCGATGCGCAGCGCGCCAGATCTGTCCACCACCGCGTGCTGACCGGGCGTCAGCAGCCGCGCGTCGTTGCCCGGGGCCGTTACGCGCACTGAGCCGGATACCAGCGTGGTCACAATGCCCGATTCATCTTCGTACCCCATGATATTAAACTGTGTGCCCAGCACGGAAATATTCACCTCCCGGATCTTCACCTCGAAAGGATGCGCTTTGTCTTCCGCCACCTGCATGTACGCTTCGCCCGTCAGTTCCACTTCCCTTTTGGCGCCGCTGAACGCGGTCGGGAAAATGAGCGAAGAAGCCGCGTTGAGCCATACGCGCGTGCCGTCCGGCAACACGATGGTGAACTCTCCCCCCCTGGGCGTAACGATGCGGTTAAACGCCGGCTTTTGCGGGCTTCCGCCGGGCTGCGGCAGGTACGACAATTGCCCGTTGGCCATCATCACACGCGTGCCGCCCTGCGCGGCGAGAATGCCGTTGCCGAGACTGTCCAGTTCCACCGCCGAACTGTCTGCCAGGTACAGGATGGCCGTATTGCGGCCGGGCGCTTTCTCCGGCTTCAGCGGTTGCGATTGCGCCGTTTCAACGGGCTGCCGGCTGCGGTTCAGCAGGAAATAACCTCCCGCGGACACGACGAGCAAAACCGCCGCTGCCGCCGCCAGCCAGCGGCGAACCGGTTTTACTTTCCTGCGCAAAGGTTTGTCTGCCGACAGGATGCGGCCGAAAGTAGCGTTTGACCTTTCTTCGCTGACGGTGTATGACGGGCTGCCTTCCTCTCCCATTATCGCGGCGATGCGCTCTTCCAGCTCCTTTTGTCCCGGTTGCGCGAGCAGCGCTTCCAGCTCCTGCTGTTCTTCTTCCGTTAGTTCGCCTGCGGCGTATTGTTTCAATAAATGATCGATCCGTTGCTGATCCATGAGTGAAATTATTGGTTGACGTACAGGCATTATAATGCGCCTCTATATCGATAGACGGCGCCGGGAAAAAAACGTCACGGCAAAAAGAGGATTTTTTTAAAAAAAGCGGGAAATAAGCCACAGGGCTATCAGCGGTCCGTAACCGGAGGCGGCCAATTGGTCGCGTACCTGCCGGAGGGCGGCGGAGAGCTGGTTTTTAACGGTACCGACGGGCATATCGAGCAATTCGGCGATTTGGGCGGGTTTCATTCCCAGTTCACGGTTGAGGCGGAAGATCTTTTTCCGTAGTTCGGAAAGCCCGTCCAGCGCATGAAGGATATTTTTGCGGATCTCCAGCAGCCGGGTGCGCTCTTCGGAAACCACTTCCCCCGCACCATACCAGTCGCGGCTGAACGATTCCTTACGGTTGCGGCTGCGCAGCTCGCGGTCTACATGGTCGAGGTACACGCGGGTGGCGATGCGGACGATCCAGGCGCGGAGGTTTTCGATCTGCGGCAGCTGGTCGCGGTGAAGCCATATTTTTATGAAAGTTTCCTGGATAATGTCCTCCACGTCTGTTTCGGAGCGGGTATACCTGACCAGGAAAGGCCGGAGAAGCCCGGCATGATGGTTATAAAACTCAAAAAACGCCTTTTCGTTGCCCTCTGCAATCAGCTGCACTTCACTCGTTCCTTCATATGGTAGGCTCGTCGGCAAATAGATTTGGTTGTTTGATACAAATAAAAGAAAAAAAGCGCTGACGCGGCATAAAAAAGGTATTTTCGGGGGAAAGCCCGTTCCTATGGGTCTTCCGGATGATCGCGAACGGTTATCTGCCTCTCGTGCCGAAAACAAAGGTCAATCGCTGCGACAAGCGGCATGAGAAAGTTCCGGGCCGGTTATGGCCGCGATGGGCCCGTTAAGGCGGCACAAAAAAAGGAGGCTAAAAAGCCTCCTTTCAAACCAAACTAATACGACGTGCCAGCTACTGCTTAACCTACGTAAACGGCATACCAGTCGTTTCAGCTTCAGGCCGGAACCAGTTTGGTAGTGATGCCAATCCTGTTCCATGCATTAATTGTGATGATCGCGAGGATCACCTGTGCGAGATAAGTTTCTTCCAGCAATCCGGCGGCCTGCGCATAAGTTTCGTCCGATACATGACCGCCGATCAGCGTCACTTCTTCGGTCAATGCCAGGATGGACCGCTCTTCCTCCGAAAAGAACGGCGCATCGCGCCAGGCGTTGAGCGCATAAATGCGCTGTTCCGTTTCGCCCGCCCTGCGCGCTTCCCTGGTATGCATATCGATACAAAATGCGCAGCCGTTCACCTGCGATGCCCTGATCTTGATCAGGTCTTTATGCGTCCGGGTGAGCGGCGTGCTTTCGATGAATTTTTCCAATCCAAGAATAGCTTTGTATCCCGCCGGTTCAACCGCGTCGATTCTAATGCGTGTTGTCATTGATCATTATGATTTTGAAGTTTATGAAAATGCTTTTCCTGTTTCATGCGTGTCTTCCCGCCCACGTTCATCATCACTACCGCAAACAGTACCAGCACAACGCCGGCCCATTGCAGCGGGCTTACCGGCTCGTGTAAGAGTATGCTTGCCATCATTACGGTAACCGGTATTTCGATGGCCGAGATAATAGCGCCCGGACCGATGCCTGTGAGCGGCATACCCATGGTGAACAACAGCGGCGGCAGCACTGTTCCGAAAAGCGACAGTACCAAGCCCCAGCTGAGAAATATCCGCCAGGAAAAACCGTACAGCGACGAATGAAAAATACAGGCAATGATGATCAGTCCCCCGAGAATCATATAAAGGCTTCTTTTCAGCGGCGGCATCTGCAACTGAACGTTGTTGGAAGAATACATCGTTGCTGTGTAACACACTGCCGCCAGCATTCCCCAGCCAATACCCGTCCAGTTCATACTTACGGATCGCCCCGGCAGGCCCGCGGCCAGCACGGTGCCGGCAAGCGCGATAAAAACCGACATGATCTTTTGCCATCCCGGCTTTTTTTTATGCAACATCATTTCCAGGATTACGCCCATCCAAACCGTTTGCATCAGTAGCACGATCGCCACGCTCACCGGGATGTACTGCACCGCCTTGTAATACGCGATACTGGTAAGCCCCAGGGAAGTTCCCGCCACGATCAGCTTTCCGGCGCTTTTGATCCTCCCGGTTTGTACGCCCGATGGGGGCTGCCTTTTCCGGAACAGGGTTAAGATAAACAGCCCCGTTACGCCCAGCATGTATTGCGACAACGTCACTTCCCCCGTACTGAACCCTTCCCGGTAGGCCATCTTCACGAATGTGGCCAGCATGCCGTAACTGGCGGCTCCCAGCGCAATAAACAAGCTTCCTTTGATCACTGAATTTTTCATAAGATCAATTCTCCCTTCACGAGCCTGTTTATTGCCTGACGAGCCCTATCTATGGAACTCTCCAGCATCTCCGCGCCCAGCGAAGCGCCGTTAACGGCGATCGTATGGATGTCGGTGATGCCCATAATATTGAATACCGTTTCCAGGTAAGTACTCTGGAAATTCATATGTTCGCTGTGCTCTCCTTTTTCGTACCCGTCGTTGCCCCTCGTCAATAAAAGGATCAGTGTTTTATTCTTCAGCAGCCCGATATAAGGATGCGGCGCCCGGGCGGGATCTGCCCTGAACGTTTCATTGATCCTCATCACATGGTCCAGCCAGGCCTTGAGCGTACTGGGAACAGACCAGTTGTACATGGGCGCGCCCAGCACGATCACATCTGCTTCCCGCAGTTCGGAGATATAAATATCACTCCTTGCCAGCAGCCCGTTTTCTTCTTCAGACCTGGCCGCCGCCGGTTTAAACGCCGCAGTCAGCCATTCGCCGCTGATGTGAGGCACATCGCCCGTGCCCAGCTCACGGAAACGGATCTCCGGGCGGTCGTGCGTGCGTTCCCAGGATTCAGTGAACATTTCCGTCAGTTTCCTGCTTTTGGACCCGGCCGTTCTTGCGCTCGTATTAATGACCAATACTTTTTTCATCCTGCTATTTTATACAAAAGTATGGCGGTGCTGGGCTACATTTACAGACCAGATTCAACAAAAACTACAGCCCAGATGCTTCCATACAAATCATTGATCCGGGTAGACCGCAACGCCGCCGTGGCGCTTCACATCCAGGTTTGCAACGGTTTTATCGCGCTGATCACGAACGGTACGCTGCAGCCCTCGGACGTGCTGCCGGGGTCGCGCATCCTGGCGGAACTGATCGGTATTAACAGGAACACCGTGAAACTGGCTTATGAAGAGTTGGTCAGCCAGGGCTGGGCGGAATCCGTGGAGCGGAAAGGTGTGTTCGTATTGCCGGGGCTGCCGGTGATCGCCAGGAAAAAGCTGCCGGAAAACAATACAAACACCCGGGGACAGGACGCTTTCACCTGGACCAACCGTTTCGAAAATGCCCTTCCCAGCAAAAATCTCCAGAAAACGAAGCTCGCTATCGACGATGGTTTCCCCGACGTGCGCCTTACGCCGGTGGACGAACTGATGCGGGAATACCGGAGTATTTCCCGGAAATCGTATGGCAAAAATTTTCTGAAATATGGAAGTTCCAAAGGTTCGGAACATTTGCGCTCCGCGATCCGCAGTTCGCTTTCGCAAACGCGCGGCGTAGCCATTCCAGCGGAAAATATCCTGATCACAAAAGGCAGCCAGATGGGCATTTACCTGGCGTCGCAACTGCTGCTGCAGCCGAGGGACCATATCGCGGTAGGCACGTCGAACTACGCGCTGGCGGACGATACTTTCCGGCATGCCGGGGCAAATCTCCTGCGGATTCCCGTAGACGGCAAGGGCATGGACGTGGACCATCTTGAAAAAGTATTGAAGAAAAAGAAGATAAAAGCGGTGTACATCATTCCGCATCATCATTGCCCAACCACCGTTACGATGAGCATGGAGCGGCGGCTGAAACTGCTGGGCCTTGCAAAGGAATATCGTTTTGCGATCATCGAAGACGATTATGATTATGACTTTCATTACGATAACAAGCCTTACCTACCATTGGCCAGCATCGATCATAACCAGAGCGTGATTTATCTTGGCTCCGTCACGAAAACCTTTGCGCCCGCGCTGCGGATCGGTTTTATGCTTGGGCCGCCGAAATTTGTCGATGCCGCGGCCGCTTTGCGGGAACTGATCGACAAACAGGGAGACACGGTGATGGAAGAAGCGTTTGCGGTGATGTACAATAACGGCGAGATGGACCGGTATTCCCGGAAGTCGCTGAAAATTTACCGGCAGCGCCGCGACCAGTTTTGTGAAATACTCCGGACTGACTTCAAAAAGGAAATCATTTTCGACGTGCCTGAAGGAGGACTTGCCGTGTGGGCGCGCTTCCATCCAAAGATAGACCTGGTCAAAATGTCGCGCGAAGCCGCAAAAAAAGGATTGAATATCGACGACGGGATCTTCTACAGGAACGAATCTTTTTCCGTCAACGGGCTCAGGATGGGCTTCGCTTCGCTGGATGAAAAAGAAATAGTGGAAGCATTGGGGATTTTGAAGAGCGTATTAAATGAGAATTTCTATTTTTGACCGCTAAACGACAAGCTGCATGAAAGAACAAATAACGGCATTGCTGCAACAATTGAAGAATAATTCGATCCAGTTCAAAGATGTGATCACGTTTATAGAAAGCTATTACCAGCATCAGCCGACGGCCTTTAAAAATGGCGGGACATACAACGAAGCGGCCCAGAACCAGGGCAGCGCGAAAGTGTTCGCTTTTGCTCAATTAAATAACCTTGACAAGGAAAACACGCTGTATTTATTTGCGGAACATTATCAATCCGTGCTGGACCATCCCTATGCCACGGACCATCAGAATATCCGGCAGTTTATGCAGCACGGCTGGCCGGGGATCATGTTTGAAGGGGAGGCGTTGAGGGCGAAGTAGGGTTTAGTTATTTGAAATAAAAAAAGGCTATAGATCTATTGATTTATAGCCTTTTATCTTTGAAGTGGAACCGGCGGGAGTCGAACCCGCGTCCAAACATATCCTCCAAAAGCTTTCTACATGCTTATTTCTGCATTGGGTTGTCGGAACTCGGCAGGGGCAGAACAAACCAACCTCGTTCGTATCCGTTTAGATTTTCATTACACACTCACAGAAACCATGTGTACCTATCCCAATGTGGTTTTGATTCGGCGGCAAGAGTCGCATAGGGCGACAAGCTCAAGCGGCTATAATGGGTACCTAATTTAATTAGGCAGCCATGGCGTAGTTAGATTCGCCAATTAGTGTTTGGGTATTCAGATTTACGTGCTAATTATCCAACGCACGGCATGCTTACACTTTCAAAGACCTATGCTGTCAAAACCGGTCGGCCCCAGTTTATCTGCCCCGCAAAGATACGGAATTTTCATCAGAATTTGGAGGTGATCCAACGCCATACATCCAGCCCGTTCGCATACAGCAGTAAACCGAACAATATCACCATCCCCACGATCTGCGCGTATTCCATGAACTTCTCGCCGGGCTTGCGGCCGGTGATCATTTCATAAATGAGGAACAGTACGTGGCCGCCGTCCAGCGCGGGGATCGGCAGGATGTTCATGAATGCCAAAATAATGCTCAGCAATGCTGTCAGTTCCCAGAAACTCTGCCAGTCCCAAACGGAAGGGAACAGGCTCCCGATGCTCATGAAGCCGCCCAGCGATTCGCTTGCTTTTACTTCAGGAGAAACAAAGATCAGGCGCAGCTGCTGTACGTATTTTACAAGGGTCGATATCGCTTTTTTGAACCCGGCGGGAATCGCTTCGCCGAAAGTATAACTCACATGCACTACGTCCAGCTGTTTGTTGATGCTGTAACCGAGCATAAGATTGTCTTTCGGCGATACCAGCGGATTAAACGTCAATGTGTCGGCGCCGCGCAGGATGGTGAGTTTCACCGGTTTGCCTGCCTGCCGTTTGATCATTTTCGCCATGTCCATAAAGTAGGTCACGGCTGTATCGTTCACACTCAATACACGATCGCCGTTGCGGATGCCGGATTTGTAGGCGTTCCCTTTCGGGAACACGGTATCCAATATCGAAAGCATCCTCGGCAGGGCAATGGGCGCTTTTTTGTTGATGGTTTTATTGACGAATCCCTGCGGGATCGTAATGCTCATTTCCCGGCCGTCGCGTTCTATCTGGATGGTTTTGGCCTGATTCAGGATCACGTCTCCCGTGATTTCTTCAAACTTTTCCTTTTTAACGCTATCCACCGCAATGATGTGATCGCCATCGCGAAGACCGATGCTTTGGGCGAGCGAATCCGCATAAATACCGTATTTGGCGTTGCGGATAGGCAGGTAATCGTCTCCCCACTGCCAGAGGATCATGGAATAGATAAAAAACCCAAGGATCAGGTTCACCGTTACCCCGCCGATCATGATGATCAGGCGCTGCCAGGCCGGTTTGGAACGGAACTCCCAGGGCTGCGGCGGCTTGTTCAGCTGCTCCTTGTCCATGCTCTCGTCGATCATACCGGAAATCTTCACATAACCGCCCAGGGGCAGCCAGCCCACGCCGTATTCCGTATCGCCTTTTTTGAACTTAAAAAGGGAAAACCAGGGATCGAAGAAAAGATAGAACTTCTCCACTTTCGTCTTGAACAGTTTGGCCGGGATAAAATGCCCCATTTCATGCAGGACCACCAGGATCGACAGCGACAAAATCAACTGGCCTGCTTTGATTAATATTTCCGATGTTTCCATGTATTGCTTGGATGTATACTCTTAGTTTGCGAAGGTAAATGAATCAGGTGAGACTATGTATCAATTCTGCGGCATGTTCGCGGGCAGCGGCATCTGCCTGGTAATAATGCTGTAAAGTCGGCTTTTCCACGAAGGGGATCTTCGCCAGGGTTTCTTCGATCACTTCCGTCATCTGCAGGAACCCGATCCTGTTTTTCAGGAACGCCAGCACCACTTCCTCGTTCGCTGCGTTCATGACGCAGGCCGCATTCCCCCCTTTCTTCAATACTTCTGTGGCGATGGCAAGGTTACGGAATGTTTTCGTATCGGGCTGCTCAAAAGTAAGGGAGGGGTAATTCTTGAAAGAAAAACGCGGGAAATCGTTGGACAAACGGTCCGGGTAACCCATTGCATACTGGATGGGCAGTTTCATATCCGGCAGGCCCATCTGGGCTTTCAGCGATCCGTCCGTGAACTGTACCATGGAATGGATGATAGACTGCGGGTGTATCACCACTTCGATCTGCTCCGCATCCAGGCCGAACAGCCATTTGGCCTCGATCATTTCCAGCCCTTTGTTCATCAGGGTGGCGGAATCGATGCTGATCTTGGCGCCCATGCTCCAGTTAGGATGCTGCAGCGCGTGGTCTTTTTTTACATTGATCAGGAAATTGGTCTTTTTCCCGAGGAAAGGCCCGCCGGATGCGGTGAGTATCACTTTGTCCACCTTGCCTGGCGGCTCTCCCAGCAGGCATTGGAAAATGGCGGAATGCTCCGAATCCACCGGGATGATGGGCACGTTTTTCCTGCGCGCGGTCGCCATCACGATATCGCCTGCCACTACCAGGGTTTCCTTGTTGGCCAGCGCTACCGGCGTGCCCTGCTCCAGCGCGCTGAGCGTGGGCGCCAGGCCGGCGAAACCTACAATGGACGCCAGCACCAGGTCGATGCTGTCCCACGCGGCCACTTCCACCATGGCGGCGGCGCCGGCAAATACCTTGATGCCTTTATCGAACAGTACGTCCTTTACTTCGGTGTATTTCGTTTCGTCGCCGATCACCACCGCGTTGGGTTTGAACTGAACGGCCTGCTCGATGAGCAGGGCGGCGTTCTGCTGCGCGGTGAGCACTTCCACTTCAAACTTATCCGGGTGTGCGGCGATAACGTCGAGCGCCTGGCGGCCGACGGACCCTGTGGAGCCGAAAATTCCTATGCGTTTTTTACTCATGATCAAACAGGACTGTTTCCTGCGCTTAAATTTAAAGGTTTTTATCTATTGTGCGTGCGAACGCCTGCCTTCCCGCGGCTGGCGGGAGGCTAAGCCTTTCCTGGACCGTATCAGCGCGCTTGCAGGTATTTTTCCATTTCTTCCGCGATCTTGCGGTCGTTGCTCAGGCGCGGCACCTTGTTCTGGCCACCGAGCTTGCCGATGGACTTCATATAGTCGATAAACCCGTTCTTGCGCACGGGCCTTATCTTCAGAGGCTGCAATATATTACCGGTTAACAGATCGTCGTAATAAATGTTCTTTTTGCGCAGCACATGGTCTACCTCCAGGGCAAAACCCTCCAGGTTGCCCGGCACGTCCTCAAACTCCACGAACCATTCATGGTACGGCAATTCCCCGTTCACCTGTATGCGCGGCGCCACGGTGAACTCGGTGATGCGCACGTTGTTGCCCGAGGCCACGCCCATCAGGCTTTGCTCCACTTCCTCGCCGATCACATGCTCGCCGAAGGCGGAAATAAAATGTTTGGTGCGGCCGGTCACCACGATGCGGTAAGGATTGGTGCTCACGAACTTCACGGTATCGCCGATGTTGTAAGCCCATAAACCCGCGTTGGTGCTCACGATGAGCGCGTAGTTCACGCCCGGCTCCACGTCTTTAAGGGTGATGCGGGTCGGGTTTTCGGAGAATATCTCGCCGGCGGGAACAAATTCAAAGAAAATACCGGCGTTGGTGTTAAGCAGCAGGCCTTCGTGCTGCTGGCTGTCCTGGTACGCAAAAAACCCTTCCGAAGCGGGAAAAGTCTCGATAGCAGGAACTTTCCGGCCGATGGAATCGAACAGTTTGGCTTTGTACGGCTCGAAATTCACACCGCCGTGCACGAGCAGGTTGAAATTGGGGAACAGCTCCCCTACCGGCTTGCCGCTGCGGGCTATAAGGCTGTCGAAGTACATCTGCATCCAGGGCGGAATGCCGCTGATGAGGCGCATATCCTGCCCGATGGTTTCGTCTACGATCTTGCCCAGCTTGGTTTCCCAGTCTTCGATACAGTTTGTCTCATAGCTGGGCAATTGATTCGTGCGGAGATACCGCGGGATCTGGTGATTGGCGATACCGCTGAGGCGCCCGGTGGGGATGCCGCCTACCCTTTCCAGCTCGGGCGAGCCGGAGAGGAAGATCAGCTTGCCGTCGAAAGCGCTGGCGTCGCCCAGTTCCGTCACGTTGCAGAACACCGCGTTGCGGGAAGTGTTGAAGTGATGGTCCACCGATTCTTTGGTGATGGGAATATATTTTACTCCGCTGGTAGTGCCGGAGGTTTTGGCAAAGTAGATGGGCTGGCCCTTCCAGAGGATGTTGTGTTTTCCTTCCTTTATTTTTTCGATATACGGTTTAAATTGCTCGTAATCGCGGATGGGCACTGCCTGTTTAAAGTTTTCATAGGAGCTGATGCCGTCGAATTTATGTTCTTTCCCGAATTCCGTTTTTTTGCCCGTCTTAAGCAGATCCTGGAGGATAGCCTCCTGATCTTCCACCGCCCTCAGCATTTCCTTCTTCACCTTACCGGCTATGATGGAAGCAAATGGTTTGGCCAGCAGTGATTTAAACTTCATGCCCCGATATTTTAATGATCAACGTAAAAAACAAATGTATAAAAATTGTGCACAACTTTGGGCCTTTTTAGAACGGGCCACTGGCGGGCATTAGCGGGCAAAAAACGGGGGAACGGGTAAAATAGCGGCAGAAATGGGTTGCTAAACAATTGTTAAAAAAAACTAAAATTGTAAAAACTCCGTATCTTTGATATGTAAAAAGCTATTTTTCAATACAGTGCCCTGTCAGCGGGGCCTTGATTCCTGTAAAAATGTATAAAATCTTTGTTGATTAAAAAACAAAGTAATACCTTTGCAGGAAATTATTTTTGGAATATTATGTTCGCAGTTGTAAAAATCGCAGGTCAGCAATTCAAAGTACAGAAAGATCAGGAGATCTTCGTACACCAATTGGCTGGTAATGTTGGAGATAAAGTAGAATTTGCAGAAGTTTTGCTGACCGACAACGACGGTAAAGTTACCGTAGGTACTGATGTAAAATCAGTGATCAAGGCCGAGATCCTGAGCCATGTTCAGGGTGATAAGGTGATTGCTTTCAAAATGAAACGCAGAAAAGGTTTCAGGAAGAAAGTAGGTCACCGTACCCATTTTACCAAGATCAGGATCAACGAAATCGCTTAATATTAATAAAGTTATAAAGTAACAATACAATGGCACATAAAAAAGGTGAAGGTAGTGTTAAGAACGGCCGCGACTCACAAAGCAAAAGGCTTGGTGTAAAAATCTTCGGCGGTCAGGTGGCAGTGGCTGGTAACATCATTATCCGCCAGAGGGGCACCGTATATCACGCAGGTTCTAACGTAGGCATCGGTAAAGATTTTACCATCTACGCTCTCACAGATGGTGTTGTGGAGTTCCGGAAAGGTCGCGAGAACAGAACTTTCGTTTCCGTAAAATCATTTGACACCACTGCCCAGGCAGAAGCCTAAAAGCAGTGTTTGCCATAAAGTTTTTTTAATACCCAATTTTAATTACTAACCCAAAATTCAAAAAACAATGGCAACAATTAAGAAAGCGGCTGCTAAAAAAGCTGCTCCTAAAAAGAAAGCTGCTGCTAAGAAAGCCGCTCCTAAAAAGAAAGCCGCTGCTAAAAAAGCCGCTCCTAAAAAAGCTGCTGCTAAAAAAGCCGCTCCTAAAAAGAAAGCTGCTGCTAAGAAAGCTGCTCCTAAAAAGAAAGCCGCTGCTAAAAAAGCCGCTCCTAAAAAGAAAGCTGCTGCTAAGAAAGCCGCTCCTAAAAAAGCTGCCGCTAAGAAAGCTGCTCCTAAAAAGAAAGCCGCGGCTAAGAAAGCTGCACCTAAGAAGAAAGCCGCTCCCAAGAAAAAAGCTGCTCCTTCTGCACCTGCAGCTCCGGCCATGTAAGATCGGAATTACAAACTGTAGCATAAAGAACCTCGATGCAAATCGAGGTTCTTTTTTTTTGCCTAACTTAGGGCCTCTATGGACAATTACATCATCTCCGATAACCTCTCCCTGCTGGCCAAACTGATGGATATCCACGGCGATAATCCCTTCAAAGCCAAATCGTTCGCCAATGCGGCCTTCCAGATAGAAAAACTCACCGTTCCCCTCCAGGATACCCCGCGCGACGGCATCTTCCGTATCAAAGGCATCGGCGAATCCACCGGCAAATGCGTCATAGAAATGCTCGAAACCGGGCAGTTCGGCCTGCTGGAAGAATACCTCGGCAAAACGCCCGCCGGCATCCTCGATATGATGCGCATCAAAGGCATCGGGCCCAAAAAGATCGCCACCATCTGGAAAGAACTCGCAATAGAAACGCTCGGCGAGCTTCTCTACGCCTGCAACGAAAACCGTCTCACCCTGCTCAAGGGATTCGGGCAAAAAACACAGGAAAGCATCCGCCAGGCCATCGAATTTTTCCTGTCCAACCGCGAAAGGTTCCTTTATGCCGAAGTGGAAAAATTTGCCGGTGAGCTCACCACGCTCCTCTCCCGCCTCTTCGCTCCCGCAAAAGTAGCCGTTACCGGCGCTTTCAGGCGGCAACAGCCCATCATCGACGAGCTTGAGTTCGTGATCGGGATGGCGATAGACCAAGTGGCTGAAAAATTCAAATCGGTCGAAGGCTTCGAACGCCTCGATAATACAGACGATGCCGTGCTGCTGCATTACAAAGAGCACATCAAAATAAAGGTTTACGGCGTGGAAGCGGACCATTTCGCAACCAAACTGTTCACCACCACCGGTACCGAAACCTTCCTCGACGCATTTTTCGCCCATACCGGCCGATCGTCCGGCGGCGAGGAAACCACGGAAGAAGATATCTTCGCCAACGCCGGCATCGCGTTTATACCGCCCGCCCTGCGCGAAACCGCAGCCATCGTTCAGTCCGCGGCAAACGGCGCTTTGCCCGCGCTTATCCAGGCAACGGACATTAAAGGCATCATCCACTCCCACAGCCAATGGAGCGACGGGGTAGCCAGTTTGGAAGACATGGCGAAAGCTGCCAGGGACCAGGGTTTTGAATACCTCGTGATCAGCGATCACTCCCGTTCGGCCTTTTATGCGAACGGCCTGCATGTGGAACGCATCGTTGCACAGCACCAGCAGATAGAAGAGCTCAATAAACAACTCGCCCCCTTCCGCATTTTCAAAAGCATCGAAGCGGACATTCTCAACGACGGCAGCCTCGACTATCCCGATGAAGTGCTGAAAACTTTCGACCTGGTGATCGCTTCCGTGCATACCAATCTCAAAATGCCGGAAGATAAAGCCATGGCGCGTTTGCTCAAAGCCATCTCCAATCCTTACACCACCATTCTCGGTCACATGACGGGCCGCCTGCTGCTCAGCCGCAACGGTTACCCCGTAGATCATAAAATAATAGCGGAAGCCTGTGCGGCGAACGATGTAGTGATAGAACTCAATGCACACCCGCGCCGGCTGGACATCGACTGGGAATGGATCCCCTACGCGCTCGAAAAAGGCGCGATGATCTCCATCGATCCGGATGCGCATGCGATTGAAGGATATAAAGACATTCATTACGGCACGCTCGCCGCGCAAAAAGGCGGCCTGACCAAAGAACGGAACCTCAGCAGTTTCAGCCGCGCGGAACTGGAAGCTTTCCTGGAAACACGCAAACTCAAAAAAGGATTATAAATGTCGCCGCAACTATTGCACGCACTGGCCATTGCCGTAGCCCCGGGCATCGCTATTTCCTTGCTGATCTACATGCTCGACGGGCACGACCGTGAGCCGGTGCGGCTGTTGATACGTTGTTTCCTCCTGGGCGTGTTTTCAGTGATCCTGCCTTTGACTTTCCAGATAGCGGCGGCATCCTTTGGATGGACGGCCACGGTGCCCGGCGTGCTGAACAAAGCGATCTTTGCGTTCGGCGTCGTGGGGCTCAGCGAAGAACTGGGGAAATTCCTCGTGCTGCGGTATTATGCATTCCGCAAACCCGCATTCGACGAGCCTTTCGACGGCATCGTATATTCCGTGATGATCGGGATGGGTTTTGCAACGGCGGAGAATATCAGTTATGTGATGCAGTACGGCATCGGCACCGGGTGGGTGAGAATGTTCATTTCCGTGCCGGCGCATGCCGCTTTCGCCATCCTGATGGGATATTACGCCGGGCTGGCGAAGTTCATCCCCCAACATCGCGGCACATTATTGTTCACAGGGCTTTTTTGGGCCACGGCATTCCATGGCGCTTTCGACTTTTTCCTTTTTATCGGCAACAGTCTTTTCCTGATAATGGCTTCATTGTTCTGCCTTTTCATCGGCATACGGCTGTCTGTCAAAGCGGTACGGCAGCACCGGGAGCTTTCAGCGCGGTGGCGCGACCAATACGGCCGTCAGCGGGAAGGAGAGGAATAATTGCGGGTGAGCCAAAGGTAAAGGCCATACCCTACGAAGGGGAGAAAAAACACGAGCATCAGCCATTTCAGATGATATGGCCGGCGGTTGCCGCCCTGCTTGAAAGTATGCTGCACAACGAACCGCACCACTATCCAGATATGCAGCATAAACAGCAATGTGAGCCATATTTCCTGGTCGAACATAATTCCTGATACTTTACGTTACTTAAATCTACAAATTTTAGGGGAAAAGCGTGCGCTGAAGTCGGGGCAAAAAAAAGAGCCCGACTCGAAAATCAGGCCCATCCTCCAAATTAACTAGTAATGCAAAGTGGATAAAGAGGTATATATCGAATGATAAATGTCGGTTTTGATCATGCGCACAAGCCGGGAATTCCGGTTTCAAAGCTACAAAAAAAATATTATTCTGTTAGGAATACTAATATCAGGAAGCATATCCGGTTAACAAGAAACGGGGTGTAAAAAAGACGAACAGAAGTGATTGATTTTTAAAAAGAAAGAGCCCGATAAGACAATCAGGCTCGTTTTCTCCAATTTAGCTTAAGACAAAAATCCCTTATTCCCTAATAAATAGACTCTTTAAAATCAATTCAAACAAGATGCCGAAAGTAAAAAAGAGAGCCCGACACGACCATCAGGCTCGATTTTTTCTCCAATTTAGCTTAAGACAAATTCTTGAGCAGGTTCGACACCTTGCAAATATTTTATGGTGAAAAAGTTAATGATCTTGTTTGAAAGAACTTAATGGTGGCCCTCTGCCAGTATCAACGTTAAACCAAATCTATACGAAAAAAACGAACAAACAAATATTTCACGTTAGGATAACTAACAATTAACTAAATTTCTTTATGCTGAAAGATTGCTGATATGAGGGGAAGGTTTTTCATCGTATATCCTATTACGAGAGTATTTACGTACAAAAACAAAAACCGGATTCTGGGACCCGGATAATTGTTTTTATAATATGTAAATAACTATATTAAAGTAATCTGGGCGTCAGTGTTTTGCCTTTCAGCAGCGAAAACCGGTAATTCAGCATCAGTTCGTGGCTCCCGCTCTGCATGCCTTTCAGATGGGTGGCCGATGCAAAATCATAGGAATAACCGAAGGAGAAATTCTTCGTCGCCTGTATCTGCACCATGGCGCTGGCCGATTTTTCCGTTCTCCATGTGGCGCCCATCCACAATATGTCCTTTAAAATCAACGTCGCGTTCAGGTCCGCCTGCACGCCCGCTCCCCCAACCTGGCGCAAAACCACCCCCGGCCTGAATTTCAGGATTTTATTGATATTCGCCAGGTATGCGCCGTGGAGGTACATATGCCGTTTGAATTCCACTTTATTAACAGAACCGCCGATGTCAAAATTATGGAACGAAGGCGCGGAAAAGCCAACAAAAAACTTCTCGTTGTACAACACGAAACCAAAACCGATATCGGTTTTCCAATAGGTCTGGTTCGCCGCGAAAACGGGATCGTCCGTGCCCAGGTGCTCGTTGTTCTCCTTAAACTGCTCCATGCCGCCTTTCAGGCCCATGGCCAGATACAGCTTATCGTCGAGCTTTACTTTCTGCGAAATATTAAAATAATACCCGGTCTGCGAATAGATCGTGATCTCGTCTTTCATCGCCATAAACCCCACGCTGGTACTGGTGGCTTTAATGGGCGAATAAAAGGAGAACGTGGCCGTTTTGGGCGCGCCGTCCATGCCCACCCACTGGTTCCGGGCCACTACGGTGGCGCTGCTGAACTCGTCCATCGAAGGGTAACCCGGGTTGATGACCATGCCGTTGTATAAGTACTGCGCATACATAGGATGCTGCTGCGCTTCGGCCTGTTGCGCCATACCGCTGATAAACCCGGCTATGAACAGCCTTCTGAGGCTCTTCCATACAAAATGTCTTTTACTTCGATCACATTTGAATGCTCCGCATTTCAATGGACGGATGGAACCTCCCCGTTCATCACCCCGCATATTAAAATTCATCATGCTCGGTTTCATAGTAATATTTTTAATTATTGGGCAGATTTTAATACGACGTACCCGGTGTACCGCGTCATGTTACCATTGTTGTCCCACACGTGCAGCACATAGAAATAGGAGCCGTCCGGCAGCAACTTGCCGCCGCCGCTGCCTTTGTTGGCCTGGCCGTTGAAGTTGTTGGACTGGTTGTGGTAATTGCTGGTGGAGAACACCGTTCCACCCCAGCGGTTCACGATCACGATCTCGTTCCGGGCATATTTTTCAAGGTTTTCAATGATCAGCACATCGTTTTTGCCATCTCCGTTCGGCGATATTCCTTTGTGGACCCTGATCTCGAAATCGGGTTTCGCATCGTCGTTGAGAATGGCGCCGATAGCAGTCCGTTGCGCGCCCAGTACTGGCGGTTGCTGACCGGAAGCCACGGTGGCGGCTTTCAGCCTAAGCGCGAAATATTCATCCGATTCGTGCACAATATCTCCGGTTACCGGAACTTCTATTTCGGCTTCGCTGGTGAGCGCGGGTATCACGATCTGTTTGATGTGATCCTGGAAGTCTTCCCCTGCCCTCGCGCGCTGCGGGTCTTTATCCGCGCCCGCTCCTTCGAACGCGTCGGCAAATTCATATTCCAGTACAATGGTCCTGGTGCTCTGGCGGCTCAGCACGATTTTGAACGGCATGATCTCGATACCGGTGTTGCCTTCCTGCACTTTTGCCGTGTCTTTGCTGAAGCTGATCTCCAGCGCATCGTTGTCTGTGACGGCGGTTGACGTATTGCCGCTGGAGCCTTTGCCGTAAGGCTGTCCCGCCCCGGTATGCGGCTGGATCGTGAGGTTCACGAAACCGTCGTCGTCGTTCGTATCGTTATCTACCAGGTTCAGGATAAAGCTCACTTCGGTTTCGCCTGCCGGGATGGTGACCGTTAGGTTCCCGCCGGATTGCGGCACAGTGGTGGTTATTTCGCGGATCGCGTCGTGTTGGAGACTGATGTTCACCGGCATGTTTGCAGTCGGCGCCTGTGAGGCTTTCAGCGTCACGGTAAGACCGCCGCCCTCGCCAGCGGCGCTGGAAGTGAATAATTCTACGGTGATCACGTCATTGTCGTACAGGTTCACGCTGGCTGTGTTCTGCGCGGCTACAGGCCAGGTGATGGCCGGCATGGCCGAGCTGGCCGCGGTAAGCTGTATGTTGATGGTTTCGGTGCCTTCCAGCAGGATGTCGTCTTTCGGCGCGATGCTGATCACTGCTTCTTTCGAGCCCGCGGGGATGGTAACGGTGCCGGACAATGTGTTATAATCCGTTCCGGCCGTTGCAGTGCCGCTTACCGTGTAGGTAACCGTAACCGGTACGGCGGCGGTGAGCTGCGTATTCGCGAAACGCACGCGCACACTGCCCGCGGCAGACGGCTCGGTGGCATCTGCGATCTTCCCGATCAGGATGCTGCGGTCTGCACTGATCTCGTCGTCAGCGATCTGCAGCGATGCGGTTTTCACCGCGTCGAGCGTAGTGTTTACAGTATTGCCGAAGTATGGGAAGCTGCCGGAAGCCAGCTGTATCTGTATGGTCTCAGCGCCTTCCATCACATGATCGTCTGTAACCGTTACCGGTATCACCACTGATGAAGCACCCGCTTTGATAATGGCCGTGCCGCTAAGCGCGTTGAAATCGGAGCCGGAAGTGGCCGTACCGCTCACGGTATATTGCACGGTTACGTCGTACGGAGCGATGGCCGCGCCGGTGAGTTGTATGCTGAAAGCGCCATTGGTAGCTGGCTCTGCGGCATCGGCAGTTTTTACAACGGTTACGTTCAGGGCAGGCGCCGGGTCGCCCGGGATGTTCACCTGCGCGGAAGACGTTACGGTGAAGCCGGCGGCGATGCCTGTAAGCCGGAGCACTTCATCGCCTTCAGTGAGATTATCCTGTACCGCGGTGAGATTAATCGTCACTTTCTGCTGGTCTTTGGCGATCACTGCGGCGGGCAGCAGGGTGAAGTCCGCGTTATCCGCATTGAAAGCCGCGTCCGCAGCCAGGTTGATGGCGATGGGCAGCGCCGTGGTAATGCCGGCAGGCAGCGACAGGATCACTTTGCTGCTATTGCCTTCGTGCAGGGTGGTTGAATCGATGCTGATGGAGATCTGCCTGTTCGCGGGATCGAGACCGGTGATATCCGTAATCTGGATATCCGCGCCGGTGAAACTAAACCCTGCGGGCGCAGCACCGTCTACACGGATGGTCTCCACCGGTTCGATGATGCCGTCTTTCACTGCCGAGATGTCAAACCCGGCGCTGGCGTTGGTCATTGCAGGAATGGTGATGCTCACCGGTATCTGCGTATGGTCCGTATCCGCGGCGGTGGAAGAAGCGGCGGTTTTAGAAAGCGTAACGGTGATAGGCGTGCTGGATACGATGCCGTCCGGCAGTTTTACCATAAAGTCGCCCGTGGCGTCTTCCGCAATGCTGCCGCCGTCGTGCACGAGTGAGATCACGGTGTTCTGCGCATCGAGGCTGGTTGCATCTTCGATGGAGATAGTGACGCCGTTCACGCTGAACCCTGGTGCGGAACCATCCAACTGCAATGTTTCCAGCTGTTCGAGAATATTGTCCGCCGGTGCGGTAATATTAAATGCGGCACTGTGCTGGCCGGCCGTGATCGTTACCGATGCGGGCAGCGCGCTGTGGTCCGTATTATCGGAGGCAGACAATGCGTCTTTCACGATATCCACCACGATATCGCTGGTAGCGGTCAGCGTGCCGGGCAGGCTCACCGTGATGGAGGCCGTACCGCTGCCTTCGCGGATGGTGGCGTTGTTGCTGGTGAAAGAAATGGCGCCTCCGGAATTCGCATCCTGCACATCCAGCAGGATATTGCCGCTGATGGTGTAACCTGCGGAAGACGGGATCAGCTCCAGTTTTTCCACCGGCTCTATCACAGCATCGGTATTGATATCGAGCGTGAGTGTGCCGGAAGTTGCGCCGGCAGCGATGGTGGCGGTGGCCGGTATGCCGCCTGCAACGTCCGCGGCAGTTACGGCCGGTGTTGCAGCGCCCTGCGTTAATTGGATAACGATCGGGCTGGCGGTGGTTACGCCGGCGGGCAGGCTGAAGGTGAATACCGCCTGGTTGCCTTCGGTTACTGTTGCGGGGCCGCTTACGGTGATAGTTTTCACGGAAACGTCCGTGATGGTCACATCAGCCGCGCCGGTAGACGTGTTGCCAGCGATAGTGGCGGTGGCGGTGAGTTTCAACAGTTCTGAGGATTCGATCACATTATCGGCTACGGCGGTTACATCAAATTCTTCTTCCGTTTCTCCCGCCGCGATGGTAATGGCAGACGGGAAACCCACATCGGCCGGGTGACTGGCCGTTGAGCCCGATGCCCTGCTGATGCTCACGTTGATGTCTTGTGTGGACGTAACGCCTGACGGCAGGCTGGCTTTGAGTTTCACGACGCCGCCTTCCGCAACCGCGGCGGTGGCGGGCGACAGGGTGATATTCACCGGGCCGGTATTATCGGTAATAGTTACGGTGGTACCGGTAATGGCGATGCCTTGTGCGTTTGAGCCGTCGATCACTATTGTTTCATTGGTTTCTATTAATTGATCGGTGTTGGTAGTCAATGTGAACGTGCCGGTGGCAGTGCCTGCGGGAATCGTGATAACGCCAGGCGCGCCATGTTCGGTGTTACCGGCAGTTGAACTGCCGTTTTTACTTAATGTAACGGTCAGGTTATTCACAGCAGTAACACCACCATTCAATGTGGCCGTGATCACGGTGCTGCTGCCTTCCGCCACGGAAGCAGGTGCGGCGGACAGGGTGATGCTGGCACCTGCAAGATCTTGGTCGGTAATATCGAAACTTACGGATTGGCTAAAGGTGAAGCCGCTTGCGGATGGAACCAATGTCAGGTGTTCCAGTGCTTCAATTACATCATCATCTCCTGGTTTAAAATCAACATCGACAAAAT
>NZ_JAGHKP010000004.1 GCF_017742215.1 Chitinophaga chungangae | reverse complement strand
AATACATCCGTTACTATAACAACGACCGAATAAAACTCAAATTAAAAGGCTTGAGCCCGGTACAATACCGAACTCAAGCCGCTTAAACTTCATTATTTAATCCGTCCAAACTTTTGGGGGCAGTACATAACTGACCACCTTTTTTTTGCGTGCTTATTTTTCATTTTTACTTCTTCACATACTTCAGTACCTGCGTGGCAGTGTAAGAACTGTTGAGCGTTGTGCCTGAAAAAGATTCCAGCAGGTTGGTCAACTTTACCAGTTTGTTGTTTTCGTCGTAAGTGAACGTTGCCGTGCGCACCTTTTTGTTCGTCGTGCCGGTGAACGCTTCTTCCACTTTCGTCGCGTTGTTCGCGCTGAGATGTTCGAAACTGATGGATTCCACTTTCCAGAGATAATCGTCTTTCACCACTTTGCTTACCAGGTTCGGCTTATTGTCGTAGGTGTACGTCTCTACCGATTCCAGTTTGTAATTCGCGGTATTATCCGGGTCTACCCGGTGCATTTCCACTTTGGTGATATTGTTGCCCGTCCAGGTTAGGATACGTTTTTTGTTGTTGTATTCCGGGGAGCTTTCGTATTTGGTGTGCATCTCAGATAGTTTCCCGCCTGCATTGTAATAGAGCGTATCGTAATAATACACTTCGCCGCCGTTGGAATAATAACTGATCCTTGCCAGTTTGCCGTCTTTGTAGAAATACGACATTTCAGTTCTTTTTGTGCCGGAAAAACCGTCTTTATATTCCAGCTTCACCAGCTTGCCGTCCAGGTAGCTGGCATAAGAATAGGCGGTATCTTCCTGGTTATCGTTCTGGTCCCATTCTTTGGATTCTTTCAGCGTGCTGTCTGCATTGTAGGTGAAACGGAAATAGGAAGAATCGTTTTCGTCGGAAAATTTCATGTCCCAGCCGATAATCGCGTATTCGTCCGCGAGCTTTTGCGGTTCAGGGTTGTCGTTGTCGGAGCAGGATGCAGCAAAAAGGGTCAGGGCCAGGAGGCCTGCAATTGGTTTTTTCATAGGTATCCGTAGGTTTGTTATTGATATTTATTTCTTTTTGTAGAAAAAATTATTTGTCCCGTTTACCCCGGTCACAGTTATGCGCGAGGAAGTAGAGAGAGCGGTTTTGGGCAAACCGTTCTCATATGTATAAGAAAGGCTGTCGGTCCTGTATATTTTACCGTCTTGCTGATAATGCTCAATTCTCACAAGATTATTAGCACTTAATAACTCTCCCATTTCGCTGTTTAAAAACCATTCGAAGCAGATATTTCCGTTTGTTTTCCAGGGAGACTTTGCATTGTCGTAGGTATATGTTTCCTTACTGAAGTAAGTTGTATCACGGTCGTTGTCGCTCCATATCCATACGTCATACCGTGCCGTTGAAACTACATTATCACCCTCCCATTCATATTTAAACATGTTTCGCTTGATCCTATTAACGTACCAGACTATGCCGCCGATTTTCCCGTCTTCATTGTACAGGATGGAATCACGACTGAATTCAGTTGGGCCGTCATATATACTGATCAGGGTTATTTTCCCGTCCATATGCCCAACCAACAACGAATCCATGTTAAAGAATCTGGCTATTTTTCGAAGACGGTTGTTTACATCATAAGTGAGGTAATATGGCCGTTGGTAATTGTCGGATACTCTTATCAATTTCCTTCCCGGGGCATAGGAATAATGTCTCCGAAAATCGCCTGAAACCCATTGAGTAAGCGTCCATTCACCATCGGGATTGTCATAATCCGGAGGCGAGTCGTCTACAATTTCTTTAGGAGGTTGTTCTTTTTCCGGCTCGGTTCTTTTATTTTTTTTACAAGCCTGGAAAGCTAATAAAACAATCAGGCCACAAACAAGGAATTTCTTCATGTTACTCAAAAATTGGTATTAGGAAGTGCAAAAATATTCCATATTCGCGCAAAGAAGAGAAAATACCTGTTGTTAACATAGGCTTAACTATGGCATCATTGCAGCAAAGCATACTCCAGCTTCAATACAGACGTACTGGTCTCGTTATTCTGCTTATCGTCGATATCCACTTTGATCTCCTTCGGATAGCCGTTATCGTTATAGGTTGTAGTATAGTTCGCGGTGAAGATCAATACGCCGGAGCCGGCGGCTTTCTGCTCTTCTTTCACCAATGTTTTTCCGCTGAGATGTGAGAAGTTATGTTTTTCGTAACGCAGCATAAAATCCGCCGGGAATGCATGCTGGTAGCCGGCTTTATCCCCATATGCATAAGTGGTCACAGACACCGGGATCTCCGTGCCGCTGTTCACCAGGAAATACTCCACCTTGTCCACATTCACGCCCAGCCAGGTAAGCTTGTACACCACGTTGCGCATGCCGCCGGATATTTCGTGGTATTCAGACAGCTTGCCGTCTTTATACACGAGGGAATCTTTATCGGTGATAATGAGCTGGCCGTTGTTGTCCATGTTGTAATAATTGACCGCGATAAGGCCTTTGTCGTCGTACACAAACCTGCGGTCCGTACGTTTGCCGGTGAGCGCGAAGTATTTGAATTCGGAAAGACCTTTGTCGCTATAGCTCACTTCAAAAGAATCGGCCATGGCACCCTCCCATTGAGAGAATTTGCTCACCAGCCCGGCTTCGTTATAAACAAGCACCAGCGAATCGTTTTCGCCTGTTACGCGGGTAACCACATATTTATCCGGATGCAATTCGGGAGTGGTATTATCGTCGTTTTTTTTGGAGCATCCGTAAAGGGTAGCCAGGAACGCTAAGCCCAGCAGCGCTTTTTTCATAGTGATGGGATTGAGTGAATGTTTCCGGTTAATCTTGATTCGTGAAATGACAATGTTCCGTGTAAGCGGTCAACAATATTGCATTACATCAGCAAATATAAACAATAAATCTATAATGTATAATAAATTATAACCTTGATAACCGTTCCGCCACCTGGCTGACGGGCAGGCCCATCACGTTATAAAAGCAGCCGTTGATGCGGTCGATGCCTACTGCGCCGATCCATTCCTGGATGGCGTAGGCGCCGGCTTTGTCGTAAGGCTGATAATGGTCTACGTAATATTCGATCTGGCTGGCTGTCAGCGGCTTGAAGTGTACTTCGGTGGTTTGCCCGAAAGCTTCTTCGGCGCCGTTGTGAAGTATCACCACGCCGGTGATCACTTCGTGTATACGGCCGCTGAGGGCGGAAAGGATCTGGATGGCGTCTTCCCGGTCCCGCGGTTTGCCGATGATGCGCCCGTCCAGCACCACGATGGTGTCCGCCGCCACGATCACTTCGTTTTCATCGTATAAAGCCTTTACAGCCAATGCTTTCTGCCGCGCGATAAACACGGGCACTTCGGCAATGGGCATGCCATCGGGAAAAGTTTCTTCAGCCTCGCTCACCTTTACTTCGAACGGGATGCCGGCCTGCTCCAGCAATTGCCGCCTGCGCGGGCTTTGGGAAGCCAGTATCACGGGTTTGCCTGTATACATACTTATAACATGATTTTGAAGAAGATCATCGACAGGATGCCGGTAAGCATCACGATCTTGATCCAGGTGCTGATCTGGTGGTATTGTTCCGGCTGGAAAGCTGCGGCCAGCGGCCTTTGCACTTTCACGGTGAGCGGCAGCAGCACGAATACCGCGATGTACATCACGGCGGCGTACCAGCCTTTCAGCGCCGTGGCGACCATGATCACCGCCAGCACCAGCTGCAAACCGGCGATCAATGCCATGGTAAAACGTTTCGCCTTTTTTACGCCCCATACGATGGGAAGGGTACGGCAGCCGTCTTTGCTGTCGCCGATCATGTCTTCCATGTCTTTCACGATCTCGCGGATCATAGACAGCAAAAAGGCGAACAGCGCATACACGCCGATGATCTGGATCAGCCTGCGGCCCGCGTAAGACAGGATGGCGGCGAAACTTTCATAGATCTGTTTTTCATAAAAACCCACCACCACCACGCTCAGCGCCGTCAGCAGCGAGATCACCACGTTGCCGATCAGCACCTGCCGTTTGAACGAAGTGGAATAGAACCATAGCAGCAGGGTGCAGAACACCTGTATGAAACCCAGGTAAAACTGCCCGATCTGGAAAGCGACGAGAAAACCGAGCGATACGCCGGCCATATTTAATATGGTATGCCAGGCCATGGCCCAGCGCCGGTTGATGATCTTATCCACCACCATTTTGTCCGGCTTGTTCACCAGGTCGATATTGATGTCGAAATAATCGTTGATGATATATCCTCCCGCGGCCACCAGCACGGTAGAAATGCTCAGCATGAGAAAATGCGCGAAATGCAGCGAAGGCTCGGCCCCGTTGTTGTGCAAAATGGGCTCCACCACGCAGTATTGCAGCAGGAATTGCGTGAGCGCGATATAGATCAGGTTCGGATACCTGACCATTCTGAAAAATGCCGCGAATAAACTCATAAAGTTCGAATAGATAATTAATTACCTGGACGCTACCCCTTCGTCGAGCAGCCAGTGGCCGTTGAGCTTCAATACTTTTTCTATCACGTCTCTCACGCAGCCGTCTCCCCCTTTTTGCGGGGAAATATAGCGGCTGATGCTTTTGATCTCCGGCGCCGCGTCTGCCGGGCAGGCGGGCAGGCCGGTGAGCTGCATCACGCGGTAGTCGGGTATGTCGTCTCCCATGTACAGCACTTCATCCCACTTCAGCTCGTGTATCAGCGCATAGTCCTGCAGTTTGTCCACTTTATCCGTAATGCCGGTGTACACGTCTTTAATACCAAGACCGTTCAGCCGGGCGATCACGCTTTCGGAACGCCCGCCGGAAATAACGGCCACGCGGTACCCCGTTTTTACGGCCAGCTGCAGCGCATACCCGTCGCGGATGTTCATTTTACGGCTTTGTTCGCCGTTGGGCAGCAACTGTACCGTACCATCGGTCAGTACGCCGTCTACATCGAATACAAAAGTGCGGATGCGGGTGAATAGTTCCAGAACGTTCATGGCCATTGTTTCTCACCGGCCGCTCGTGAGCCGGTGTGCGCAAAAATATCTGTAATTAACGACACCGCCAATCATTTGTGGAACTGGTGGATACTTTCGCTCAGCAGCGGGTAGATCTGCGCCATGGACGGGTAATTTTTCAGCAGCGATTCGTGCAGGGCCATGGTGTGCTGGTCGTTGCGCATGGCCGGGCCGGTCTGAAGGTTTTCAGGCGGGTATTTGTCCAGCCGCTGGAATGTTTCCCTGATCAGGGGCATCAGCCGGGAAAAATCCCTTCCTTCCTGCTCGCAGTAAAATTTGGCGAGGGCTATAAGGTGATTGGTGAAGTTGTTGCAGAAAACGGCACCCAGGTGCATCTGCAGCCGCTGTTCGGAGCTCATCACGGAAATGGACGCGCTGATGCTTTGCCCGAGGGCCGTAAGCCGCTTCAGCACTTCGTCGTTGGCCGCTTCCAGCAGCAAGGGGATTTCGGGATAGTTTTTGCTTTCTTTCCGGATGCTCTGGAGCGGGTACATCACGCCGGTGTTCACCGAAATGCGGGCGATCGCGCTCATCGGCACGGCGCCGGCGGTATGCACCACAATGCGCCGGCCCAGCCGCAGCTGGTCGTTCAGCTCATGGATCACATCGTCGCCCACCGCCAGCAGGTACACGTCCGCTTCCATATCGATGTCCATCAGGTCGTCAGACGGCTCCGCATGAAGCTCCTCCGCCAGCGCTTTCGCATGCGCCTTGTTACGGCTGATCACCTGCTTTACATGATGGCCGTGCAGTTTCATCAGATGACCGAAACAATGCGCCACGTTGCCCGCTCCTATTATAACTATGTCCATATATATTGTTTGATTGCAAGGAACCTAAAAGGCCCCAATTCCATGCCAACGGCACAAAACATGGTTTAAATTTAACATGTAATATTAGTGTCTTTCCGCCAATAGCAGATAATTATAATTAATGCGCCGTTGTTCCCCGCTGGATATCAAGTATTTAACGGTTTATGTTTTTTATATCAACCTACTTTTATATACTTGCACAAATCGGATTTGTATCTTTTGTGCTTTCAAAAAACACTTTTGTACAAATTTTAGCGTATCTATATAGAAATAAAAGCAGGCGTTCATGGCTAAAAATCTCGTGATTGTTGAGTCCCCGGCAAAGGCTAAGACTATCGAAAAAATATTGGGTAAAGACTTTGAGGTTAAATCTTGTTTTGGTCATATCCGCGACCTGGAAAAGGACGACATGGGTATCGACATTCAGAACAACTTTAAACCCAAGTATATAATACCGGAAGAGAAGGAAAAAGTTGTAAAGGAGCTCAAAAAAGTAGCGAAAGATTCCGACGAGGTTTGGCTGGCAACGGATGAGGACCGGGAAGGGGAAGCCATATCCTGGCACCTCGCCGAGGTTTTGGGCCTCGACCCGAAAACCACCAAACGCATTGTATTTCACGAAATTACAAAGCCTGCCATCGAAAGGGCCGTACGGGAGCCCCGCCTGCTGGACATGAACCTCGTAAACGCCCAACAGGCCCGCCGCATTCTCGACCGCATCGTAGGTTTCGAGCTGAGCCCGGTGCTGTGGCGCAAAATGAGCATGCGCAATTCTTTGTCCGCCGGCCGCGTACAGTCCGTAGCCGTTAGGCTCATTGTGGAGCGCGAACGCGAGATCAACTCGTTTGCCGCTACCAGCAACTTTAAGGTGGAAGCGTTTTTCCTCGCCAAAGACATCCAGGGCCGCACCATCACCTTCAAAGCCGAAGGCCCCGGCCGCTTCAAAACCGCGGAAGACGCCGAAAAATTCCTCGAACAATGCGTAGGCGCAGCTTATACCGTTAAAGACATTACGGTGAAGCCGGGCAAAAAATCCCCCGCCGCGCCGTTCACCACCTCCACCCTTCAGCAGGAAGCCAGCCGCAAGCTGGGCTACAGCGTGTCTAAAACCATGCTGCTGGCGCAAAAACTGTATGAAAGCGGGCAGATCACCTACATGCGTACGGATTCCGTGAGCCTGTCAGACACTGCCATGGCGGACATCAGCAAAGCCATCAACACCAGTTACGGCGAAAAATATTTCCAGAGCCGGAAATACAAGAATAAAAACGAAAACGCCCAGGAAGCGCACGAAGCCATCCGACCTACTTACATGGAAAACTCCACGGTAGACGATTCGGACCTCAAACGGCTGTACGAACTGATCTGGAAACGCACCATCGCCAGTCAGATGGCGGATGCGGAACTGGAAAAGACCATCGCCAAGATCGGCATTTCCACCAACAACGAAGAACTGACCGCCAGCGGTGAAGTACTGAAGTTCGACGGTTTCCTGAAAGTATACATGGAAGGCCGCGACGAGGAAGATGAAAGCGACGAAGAACAGGAAGGCGTATTGCCGCCCCTCGCCGTGAAACAGGCGCTGGACCTCAAAGAAATGAAAGCCACCGAGCGTTTCACCCGCCCCGCGCCGCGTTACACGGAAGCGAGCCTGGTGAAAAAACTCGAAGAGCTCGGCATCGGCCGCCCTTCTACCTACGCGCCCACCATCACCACCGTTCAGAAACGCGGGTACGTGGAAAAACGCGACAAGGAAGGCATCAAAAGGGACTTCCGCATCCTCAGCCTGAAAAACGACCAGATCACCAAAGTAACCGAACAGGAAAACACCGGCGCCGAAAAATCCAAGCTGTTCCCGACAGACCTGGGCATGCTGGTAACGGACTTCCTGAAACAATATTTCGAACGTGTGATGGATTACGGCTTCACCGCCAAGATCGAAGAGGAGTTCGACGAAATCGCCAACGGCAAGAAGAAATGGAACAACATGCTCCACGACTTCTATGATCCTTTCCATCAGAACGTTGAAGAAACGCTCGAAAAAGCCGAGCGCGTAAAAGGCGAGCGCCTGCTGGGGCAGGACCCTGCCACGGGCAAGCCGGTTACCGCGCGCATGGGGCGTTTCGGCCCGATGGTGCAGATCGGTACCGTGGAAGACGAGGAAAAACCCCGCTTCGCGAAACTGAAACAAACGCAAAGCATCGAGACCATTTCCATGGACGAAGCCATGGACCTGTTCCGCCTGCCGCGCAACCTCGGCCTGTTCGAAGGCACCGACGTAACGGTGAACATCGGCAGGTTCGGGCCATATGCGCAACACGATAAAAAATTCTATTCCCTCAAAAAGGAAATGGACCCGTATACCGTAGAATTGGAAGAAGTGGCGCCGCTGATCGTGGAAAAACGCACGGCGAAAGACGAGCGCACCATCAAGGTGTTCGAAAAGGAAAAGATCCAGGTGCTGAGAGGGCCGTACGGGCCGTATTTAAAAGTGGGCCTGCGCAATTACAAACTGCCGAAAGAAAAACAGGAAACCGCGGCAGACCTGACGGTGGAAGAAGCAAAAGCCATCATCGAAGAGCTGAAAGCCAACCCGCCGAAGAAAAAAGCGCCGCCCCGCAAAAAGAAAGCGTAGTAAGAGAATATACCAAATTATTTGAAGATTAGCAAACGTTCATTATCGATTTACTATTCGTAAATTGACATAAACCTAACTGAATCCATTGCACGAAACGAGGGAAATAAACGCATTGTTCCATTTGCTGGACGATCCTGACCAGGAAGTATTCGATACCGTGGCCAGCAAAATCCTCCTTTTCGGGAAAGACATCATTCCCAACCTGGAGCATCTCTGGGAAACGACTTACGATGAATCCATCCAGGAAAGGATCGAGCTGCTCATCCATCGCGTGCATTACCAGGACCTGCAGGAAGCCGTTCGCATATGGACGAAAAACGGCGCGCAGGAACTGATGCAGGGCGCTATACTGGCCGCACGGTACCAATACCCGGACCTTTCGGCCACGCAGATCAACACGGAAATAGACCGCATAAAACGTAACATATGGCTGGAGCTGAATAACTATCTCACGCCGCTCGAACAGATCAATGTGCTCAACAGCATGATCTATAATTATTTCGGGCTGAAGGGCGAGGAAGTGTCTTACCAGCGCAAAAACCAGTTCTTCATCAACCAGGTGATAGAAGGTAAAAAAGGAAATCCCGTTACCAACGGCATCGTTTACCAGGCGCTCTGCGCCATGCTCGACCTGCCGGTGTACGCGGTGAACATCCCCCGCCAGTTCATTCTCGCTTATTTCGATACGTTCTACGACTTCACCGAACCCGCAGACCCGGGCGACTACCGCATCCTGTTCTTCATCGACCCGATCCAGGGGCAGATCTATACGCAGCAAGACGTGGAAACCTATTTCAAACGCGTGAACGTGCCCGCGCTGCCCGCGTATTACAAACCGCAGAGCAACCAGCGCATCGTTCAGTTCCTGATGGAGGAAATGGCGAAATGTTTCCGCAACGACAAGGAGCAGTACAAATACGACGAACTGATGAACCTTTCACAGATACTGGAATAACACACCGCGCGATAAAGAAAAGGGGCCGTTTTCATTGAAAGCGGCCCCTTTTTCTTGTGTGTATACTGTTACTGTTACAGTCTCCCCTATTTCCGGGTAGAATAATACTTCATCGCTTCAGGCATCAGCTTCTGCAGCTGCTGGATGCGGCGCTCGTCGCTGGGGTGCGTGCTGAGCAGCTCTGGCGGTTTCTGGCTGCCGCCTGCATTGGCCATGCGCGTCCAGAAAGGAACGGCTTCCTGGGGGTTGTAACCGGCCATCGCCATAAATATCAGGCCGAGATGGTCTGCCTCCAGTTCGTTCTGACGGCCGTATGCCATCAGGCCCAGCGGGCCGCCCACGCCTACCGCCTGCATGAAAATGTTCTGCGCCTGCGGGTTTTTATTGAGCGCAACGGCGCCGGCGATCTGGATGCCCTGGGCAACCAGGCCTTGGCTCATCCTTTCATTGCCGTGGCGCGCAATGGCATGCGCCACCTCGTGGCCCATTACCACTGCCAGCGCGGTTTCGTTCTGCGTAACGGGCAGCAGGCCGGTATATACCACCACTTTACCGCCGGGCATACACCAGGCGTTCACCTGTTTGTCGTTTACCAGGTTAAACTCCCATTTGTAGCTGGCAATGTCGTTGCCGAGGCCTTGTGAGTTCATATACGTGGTAACGGCGCGCGCAATACGGCCGCCCACGCGCTGCACCATTTCAGCGTCTTTGCTCGAGTTCGGTGATATCGCTTTGTTCTGTGATAGGAAAGACTGGTATTCCTGTACCGCCATGCTCTGCATCTGGGCTTCAGGAATGAGGTTTAACTGGCTTCTGCCGGTAATGGGCACGCGTGAACAGGCGAACAGCAGCCCCGACCCGGCGACGAATAACAATGCGATTTTTTTCATCGGTTAATATTTAGGAGGAATAGATGGTCTCGCATAGCTGCGTACAACGCAGCAAGCTGCGGCGAATTTACCACTTTCCTTAAATAGTGCAATCGTTGTGCCGGAATTGAACAACAAAGGGGCTTAACGCCCCCTCTGATCTGAAAATATAAAAGAATCTGTTTAGTAAGTAGGAGTGTCTTCGCCGTCTTTGCCGCCTTTACGGTTTTTAAAGATGGGCACTTTGGATTCGCTGCCGCGCAGCAGGCGCACGATATTTTTCTGGTGGGTAAGCACTACCATCAGGGCTACGGCGATGGCAAAAATGCGGTAAAATACTTCCTGTTCCCTGAAAATGAAGAGAATAAGGACCGGGAACGCGATGCTCGCAATAATAGAGCTGAGCGATACGTAACGGGTCAGGAAAAGGATCATGAGGAACACGCCTACGCAGCAAAGCGCTACCAACGGCTGAATGGCGAGCACCATTCCGAAAAGGGTAGCAATGCCCTTACCGCCGCGGAAATTGGCCCAGATCGGGAAAATGTGGCCCACTACAGCTGCAAGGCCAAGCCCCACCTGGAGGTTGATCAGCTGCTCGGGTGAATCGTAAAAGGAAGCGGCAAGAAGATAAGAAAGCCTCACTGCAAGAACGCCTTTCAGCATATCCACCAGCATCACGAACGTACCGGCCTTCGGGCCCAGCACCCTGAAAGTGTTGGTAGCGCCGGCGTTACCGGAACCATGCTCGCGGATATCGATGCCAAAAACCCCCTTGCTTACCCATACGGCAGTGGCAAAAGAGCCTATGAGATAGGCACCTATTAAAAGCAATAATTCAGTCATCACAATAAGTTAGAGTTGCTAAGATAGTAAATAATGTGTTAATAAGGATACAAATTTAATAGCAATGTTAAGACAATTACTCGTAAATCAGCAATTAAAATATGTAATTTTTTCCACATTAACCGGCAGTGAACGAGATCGCCAGCCAGTGCTCTCTTTCTGCCTTCTTCCCGGGGGCTAGTCCATTTTCCCCGGCGGCCTTAACAATTGCAGGTTCGTCTTCCTGCAATATACCACTCAAAATCAATATTCCATGCTTTTTGAGTATTCTTTTCATGTGAGCCATATTCGCCAGCAGGATGTTCCGGTTGATATTGGCCAGCACGATGTCGTATTTCCCCTCTTCGAGCCCGTCCAGCTGCTCTTCCCGCCAGATCTTTACGGCGCCCGCGCCGTTGGTTTCCGCGTTTTCCAGCGCATTTTCCACGGCCCAGGTATCGTTGTCGATCGCGTCTGCTTCCGCCGCGCCCAGCTTCTCCGCCAGTATCGCCAGGATGCCGGTGCCCGTGCCGAAATCGAATACGCGTTTGCCCCTGAAATCGATCCCTTCCATCAGTTTGATCACCGAATAGGTAGTGGCGTGGTGACCCGTGCCGAAAGACATTTTCGGCGTGATCACGATCTCATGTTTCACCTTGCCGGCCAGCGGCTCGTGGAAACCCGCGCGGATGCCGCAAAACGCATCTACCAGCACCGGCTGGAAATTACTTTCCCATACGGCGTTCCAGTTCGCCTGCGCAATGGTTTCTTTCGTATAGTCCAAACCGTGAGAACCCAGCATGCCGGTCAAGGTATTTTCATCAAACTGTTCTTCGGGAATATAAGCGATCAGCTGGTCGCCGTTTTCTTCAAACCCTTCGTACCCTGCGTCTGCCAGCTGAGCGATGAGGATATCTTTTATTTCCGGTGGCGCGGATATGGTGATCGCGATATGTGACATGAGCGCAATATAATTACAAATTCCTCAGTGCCAATGCGGAATTGGTGAATTTAAAAATTCCTTTGCAGGAAACCGCCACTGCATTATATTTGATTTATAAATAATATTAACCTTATCCTATGAAAAAGCTCATTCTGCTGGCGGCCATTCTGGCCTGCCATGTTTGTGTATCCGCGCAAACGATCGTCAAACCGTTCAATATCCCGATGAAAGATTCCATTGTGTACCAGGTGGAAAATGCCGTGTTCATTTTCGACAAACAGCATGTGGAAGATTATTTCAAGGGGCTGGACACTATCCTGGTGCAGCGCAAATACGATAAAAAAGTGTTCCGCAATATCCAGTTCGCGCACCTTACCGAAGAAGAAGTGCAGCGTCATTACGGCATGGTCACCAAATTCTGGGCGGCTTCCAAAGCCAATCCCATGCATTATTCCACCGACCGCATCTCGCTGTTCTGGAACGATTCCGAAACCATCCTCATGCCTTACCTGGACGAGATACTGCCCGAACTGCTGGAGCAGGGATGGGTGCAGGTGGAAGATCGCGCCACCAAAAAAAGGGTAAAACAGTTCCGGATAGATTATGAGGACATCGACCTGAAAACCTTCCGCATCTTCCGTTTCGACAAGATCAACAACCGCGACATCGGCAAAATGATGCTGCGCGAAAGCGAGATCTTCCTGGAGCAGATGCACAACGTACAGCGGTAAACTATCACCTCAACGGACATACGATTTTACGCAAGTATACCTGGTAAGAACAAAAAAAACGCCTGGCCGCATTGGCCGGGCGTTTTCCGGTATATCGCGTGTTTGCCCGGTGGCTGGACCAGCTCCGGCTGGAGACAGGTACAAGTCAGTCCGCTCCCGCACATACCTTCATGAGATTTTCGCCAGTCCGGGTTTGTAAATAATCCCGCGTAAAAAAAACGCCCCGGTTACAACCGGAGCGTTTCTGCTGAATATGTTGACCGTTGAAAACGGTGCAAGATTATTGTTCGTCGAACACAGGGCCTAATTCAGGTCCTTCGGACTGCTCAGGCTGTGAAGGACGGGGCCCGCGGTCTCCGCCACGATCGAAACGGTCGCTACCGCCACGGCGGTCGCCACCACGGTCGCCGCCTCTGCGGTCTCCACGATCGCCACGGTCACCGCGATCTCCACGGCGTTCGCCGCGTTCGCCGCGCTCGCCGCGATCTTCGCGCTCGGGTCTTTCCACGTAACCTTCGGGTTTCGGCATCAGCACTTTACGGCTGAGCTTGAACTTGCCGGTTTTCGGATCGGTGCCTACCAGTTTCACTTTTACTTTCTCGCCTTCGCTCAGCACGCCGTCCATATTTTCGAGACGTTTCCAGGAAACTTCGGAAATGTGGAGCAGGCCTTGTTTGCCGGGGAGGAACTCAACGAATGCGCCGTAAGGCATTACGCTTTTCACGGTTGAATCGTATACTTCGCCCACTTCAGGAACGGCAACGATGCCTTTGATCCAGCTGAGGGCTTTATCGAGATTTTCTTTCTTCACTGCAAAGATGCTCACTTCGCCGGTCTGGCCCACTTCTTCGATGTTGATGGTGGTGCCGGTTTCGCGCTGGATCTCCTGGATCACTTTACCGCCGGGCCCGATCACCGCGCCGATGTATTCGCGGTCTATGATCAGTTTTTCCATGCGCGGGGCATGCGGTTTCGGTTCAGGACGGGCATTTTCAATGGTGCTGTACATCGCGTCGAGGATGTGCAGGCGGCCCTGGCGTGCCTGGGCGAGCGCTTTGCGCATTACGTCCATGCTGAGGCCGTCTACTTTAATGTCCATCTGAACGCCGCAGATACCATCGCGGGTGCCGGTTACTTTGAAGTCCATATCGCCGAGGTGGTCCTCATCGCCGAGGATGTCGCTCAATACGGCCCATTTACCGTCGCTTGCGCGGGAAATGAGGCCCATGGCGATACCGGAAACGTGTTTTGGAAGGGGAACGCCTGCGTCCATCAGTGCCAGCGAGCCGGCGCAAACGGTAGCCATGGAAGAGGAACCGTTTGATTCGAGGATGTCTGACACGACGCGCACCGTATAGGCGTAGTCGTTACCGGGCATCATCTGCCTGAGAGAGCGGAGGGCAAGGTTACCATGGCCCACTTCGCGACGGCCGGGGCCGCGCATCATTTTCACTTCACCGGTGGAGAAGGGAGGGAAATTATAGTGGAGGATAAACTTAACGTAGTTGGAAGTGGCGGCGCTTTCGATCAGCAGTTCGTCATCAGGCGTACCGAGGGTAACGGTGGTGAGGGACTGTGTTTCGCCGCGGGTGAACAGGGCCGAGCCGTGGGGGGAAGGCAGCAGATCTACCTCCATAGCCAGGGGGCGCACCTGGTCGAGCACGCGGCCGTCGAGGCGGATGCTTTCGTCCAGGATCATGTTGCGTACGGTTTCTTTTTCCAGGTCGTGGAAATAGTCGCCTACCAGTGCCGCGTCTTCTTCAGGCAGTTCGCCGAGCGATTCCACCAGTTCTTCTTCGATCTTTTTGAACGCTTCGGAACGCTGGTGTTTGCCGAGGGCGGATTTGGATACTTCCAGGATGCGGGCTTGTGCGAAAGCGGCGATTTTGGCTTTCAGCTCATCGTTCTGGTGCGGTTTATCGTATTCGCGTTTGGCGGGGTTGCCTACCAGCGCGCGTAATTCTTCCTGGGCTTTTACCTGAACTTTAATGGCTTCGTGGCCGAGCTCAATGGCTTTTACGAGGTCTTCTTCCTGGCATTCCTTGCTCTCGCCTTCCACCATCATGATGTTTTTCGCGGTAGCCGCCACGATAAAGTCCATATCGGCGGTAGCCAGCTGGGTGCGGGTGGGGTTCACCACGAATTCGCCGGCCACGCGTGCAATGCGCACTTCGGAGATGATCTCCTGGATGGGCACGTCGGAAACGGCCAGGGCAGCGGAAGCCGCAAGGGCCGCCAGTGCGTCGGGCATCACTTCGGGATCGGAAGACACGAGGGTTACAAGTACCTGAACGTCGCAAAGATAATCGTCGGGGAACAGGGGGCGCAGGGCGCGGTCTATCAGGCGGGAGATCAGCACTTCATAGTCGCTCAGTTTGCCTTCGCGTTTGAAGAATGAACCGGGGATACGGCCCGCTGAAGCAAATTTCTCCTGGTAATCAACGGTTAACGGGAAAAAGGACTGGCCTTCTTTGGGTTTCTGGTTGGCCACCACGGTGGCGAGAAGGATGCAATCGCCGAGACGCACAGTAACCGCACCATCGGCCTGACGGGCCATTTTGCCGGTTTCTATCGTCACAATGCGGCCTCCGCCTATATCAAATTTAACCGAAGTAGGTGTGAGATTCATACTTGTGTGAGGATTAATAAGGTACACATACAAAAAAACTATTCCCAACTATAATAAGTTGGGAATAGCGCTATAAAAAGTTTCAGATTACTTTCTGATACCTAACTTCTCAATGAGGGCACGGTAGCCGGAGAGGTTGGTTTTAGCCAGGTAAGACAGCAAACGCTTTCTTTGCCCTACCATTTTCATCAGGCCGCGGTGAGTGGAGAAATCCTTTTTATTCTGCTTCAGGTGAGCGGAGATGCTGTTGATGCGCTCCGTTACCAGGGCAATTTGTGCTTCCACAGAACCGGTATTCTTTTCGCTGCCACCGAATTCTTTGAAAATATTAGCTTTCTTTTCTACAGTTAAGTAAGACATCTTTGATAATAATAATTTTTTAACTCGCTATTTTTCCGGTGCAAAGGTAAGAAGTAATATGGCAAGTTCCAAATTGAATTTGGAAAGCATGTTTACTGAAAACCAGCACTTTATCTATGCAAAATTTACTGCTGCATTGTCTGTCACCTGCCCGTTCTCCGTGCGCAGCACCCGGCTCGGGAACTTCTGTAACACAATATAGTCGTGGGTCGCCATGATCAACGCCGTGCCGTCTTCCCGGCAGATGCGGAACAACAGCTGCATGATGCCGTCTGACGTTTCGGGGTCCAGGTTGCCCGTAGGCTCGTCCGCCAATATCAGCTTCGGGCTGTTCAGCAGCGCCCGGGCAATGTCCACCCTTTGCTGCTCCCCGCCACTCAGCTCGTAAGGCATTTTGAAACCCTTCGTGCCAAGCCCCACCTTTTCCAGCACGTCCTTGATCTTCTCCTCGATCTGCGACTGGTCCGCCCAGCCGGTAGCCCTCAGCGCAAACTTCAGGTTGTCGTGCACCGTACGGTCCGTCAACAGCTGAAAGTCCTGGAACACCACCCCCAGGTTCCGGCGAAGGTAAGGCACCTTCTTCCAGTCCATCTTCGTAAGATCGAAACCCGCCACCTGGCCGCTGCCCTCACGCAAAGCAAGATCGCCGTACAAAGTCTTCAGCAAACTGGATTTCCCCGTACCCGTCTTCCCGATCAGGTACACGAACTCTCCCCTGTTCACCGAGATGTTCACATCCGATAAGATCAAAGAATTACCCTGGTATACATTTACATTCGTCAGTTGAACTATGGGTTGGTCCACCATCTAATATTCCGTTTTGAAATCCAAAAATAACCAATTACTTGTAAGTGACGGCCATCTGATAAAAACTATAAAATTAGTTTGTAAACTAAATAAATAGTTTTACATTTGGACCGAGACCGGTACTCCCACACTACAAACTAAAAAAAATGAAAACGCTGACCAAAGCAGAAGAACAGATCATGCAGGTATTATGGAAACTCGGGCCTTCGTTCGTGAAAGACCTGGTGGAAGAAATGCCTGAGCCGAGGCCGCATTACAACACCGTTTCCACGCTCGTGAAAATACTGGTAGAAAAAGGTTTCGTTAATTTCAAAGCCTATGGAAAAAGTCACCAGTATTACGCGCTCATCAGCAAAGACGAGTACAGCCACAAAACGGTGAAAAACCTTGTGAAAGGTTATTTTGAAGGCTCTTTCAGCAATATGGTTTCCTTCTTCGTCAAAGAAAAAGACATGAGCGTGAGCGATCTTGAAAAGCTCCTGCAACAGATCAAACAATCCAAAAACACGGAAAAATGACGCCCTTTCTCGCCTACCTCGTCAAAGTGATCGTGTGCTCGGGCATCCTGTACGCGTATTACCATCTCGCCCTGCGCAATAACCGCTTTCACCAGTGGAACCGTTTTTACCTGCTGGCCATTACCGTGCTGAGCCTGGCGGTGCCGCTGCTGCGCATTCCTTTATCGTTCACGGGCGCCGGAGCGCCGGACTTCTACGTGTATACGGCACAGGTAGCCACCCTGCGCGAACAGGTATTTACCGTCGCTGCCGCGCCGGAAACGCCGCAGTTCAGTCTCAGCGCCGTTCTTTACGGCATCGTGATCGCGCTGATGGCGGCGCGCATCGGCTGGGGATACTTTAAGATATTACAGCTTATACGCACCGGCCGGATAGAGCCTTTGCGGCCTTACCGCCTCGTGCTATCCCAACAGATCACGGCGCCGTTCTCCTTTTTCCGCTTCATTTTCTGGAACAGCGGCGTAAGCGCCGCCACACCGGAAGGCAGGCAGATGCTGCGGCACGAGATCGTGCATTTGCAGGAGAACCATAGCACCGATAAACTTTTTATGGAGATCGTTACCGCCGTTTGCTGGATCAACCCGTTCTTCCACCTGATCAAACGCGAGCTTTCGCTGGTGCACGAGTTCATTGCAGACAAACGTTCCGTGGAAAACGGCGATGTGGCCGCTTACGCGCAAACCATTCTCCATACCGCATTACAGGCCGGCCCTTCATTCCATCTGATCAACAATTTTTCGCATCAACCGATTAAAAGAAGAATACTTATGCTTACCCAATCCCGCAGATTCCGTTTCAGCTTCCTCCGCCGGGCGCTGATCGTGCCCGTGGCCCTGCTGATCTTCAGCTCGCTCGCTTTTGTGACGGATGAAAAAATAGACCGCCTCAGCGAAAACCTGAACATTCCCGTAACGCAGCCTGAAACAACGCCTCCTTCCGCCATCACAGACACGATCCCCGAGCCCGATATTACCAAAGAAGAAATTTTTACGTTCGTGGAGCAGCCGCCTACATTCCCCGGCGGCGAGGAAGCGCTCAACAAATACCTGAGCGGCAATATCCGCTACCCGAAAGAAGCCATTGCAAAAAAGATCGGCGGCACGGTGTTCGTTTCGTTCATCGTGATGAACGACGGCCGCGTGCTGTTCGTTAAAACCGCCGGCGCAAAAAAAGGCGGCGGACTGGAAGAAGAAGCCATCCGCGTGGTAAAGGCCATGCCGAAATGGAAACCCGGCAAACAGAATGGCCGCAACGTGAACGTGCAGTTCAACCTTCCGATCCGCTTTACGCTCGCGCCCCCTCCTCCTCCCGCGCCCGGTAAGGGAAAAGGGCCCGATAAAGACGGCGTTTTCACCTTCGTTGAACAGCCGCCCAGTTTCAAAGGCGGCGACAACGCGCTGAACCAATACCTCGCCACCAACATCAGGTACCCCTCTGAAGCCGCCAAAAAGGACGTGCAAGGCATCGTGTTCGTTAGTTTCCAGGTAGATAAGACCGGCGTGATCAAAAACGTAAAAACGGTAGGCGCCAAAAAAGGCGGCGGACTGGAAGAAGAAGCCATCCGCGTGGTGAAAAACATGCCGGACTGGACGCCCGGCAAACAGGACGGGAAAAACGTAGCGGTACAGTTCAACCTGCCGATACGGTTCACGCTTCAAAAATAATGATAAGAATAAGAGCAAATACAAACGTAGTAGAAACTGATGGCTCCGGGCTTCCGCCCGGAGCTTTTTTGTTCCGGGGAAACCGCCGGGCAAAAAACCTGTAAAATCCCTGTAAGAGAAAACACCCTGCTAAGAGGCCAGTAAGCGGCCGCCTAGAGGCCGTCTAACGGCCAGTAAGATGCGGATACAAGGCTGATGCAAGCCGGTTACATCCAGGTTAGAGGCAGCCTCGATGTAGCCTGGACCTGGTTTAGACCTCGCGGGGCCGGAACAAAAAAAGCCGGCTGAACGGTATATTCAGCCGGCCTTTTCAGTATATGAGCATTTTTTACGCGTATTCAAATTCGCCGTGAACGCTTTTTACGGTCACTTTCTTTTCAGGACTGTCTGTTACCCTGCCCACCACCTGCGCGTCGATGCTGTAGGTCTGGCTGATGCGGATAATGTCGTCCGCGATGTGCTCTGGCACGTACAATTCCATCCTGTGGCCCATGTTGAACACCTGGTACATTTCCCGCCAGCTGGTGCCGGATTGCTCCTGTATGAGGCTGAAAAGCGGCGGAACAGGCAACAGGTTGTCTTTGATCACATGCAGCTTGTCGATAAAATGCAGCACCTTGGTTTGCGCGCCGCCGCTGCAATGCACCATGCCATGCACTTCCGCCCGGAAATGCTCCAGCACCTGGCTGATCACCGGCGCGTAAGTGCGCGTTGGGCTCAGCACCAGCTTGCCTGCGGTCACCGGCGCAAAACCGGGAATGTCTATCATATCGGTGAGGGCTTTTTTGCCGCTGAACACCAGTTCTTTAGGGATACCCGGATCATAACTTTCCGGGAATTTCTCCGCCACCGTTTTATTGAACACGTCGTGCCGCGCGGAAGTAAGCCCGTTGCTGCCCATGCCGCCGTTGTACTCCCTTTCGTAGCTGGCCTGGCCGTAAGACGACAGCCCCACGATCACGTCGCCGGCTTTGATGCGGTCGTTGGAAATCACATCGGCGCGTTTCATGCGGCAGGTTACCGTGGAATCTACGATGATGGTGCGCACGAGGTCGCCCACATCCGCCGTTTCTCCGCCGGTGCTGTAAATGCCCATACCGTAGCTGCGCAGCTCTTCGAGTATTTCTTCGGTGCCGTTGATGATGGCGGCGATCACTTCGCCGGGCACCAGGTTTTTATTGCGGCCGATGGTGGAAGAAAGCAGGATATTATCCGTAGCGCCCACGCAGAGAAGATCGTCGGTGTTCATGATGATCGCGTCCTGCGCGATGCCGCGCCAAACGCCGATGTCGCCGGTTTCTTTCCAGTAAGCGTAGGCCAGGCTCGATTTGGTGCCGGCCCCGTCCGCATGCATGATGTTGCACCATTCCGCGTCGCCGCCGAGAATATCGGGGATGATCTTGCAGAATGCGCGGGGGAACAGGCCCTTGTCGATATTGCGGATAGCGTTATGCACATCCTCTTTGCCGGCTGAAACGCCTCTTTTTGCGTAAAGGTTTTGGTCCACGATTGTCCTGAATTAGCTGTATTTAAAGTGCAAAAGTATTGTAATCCGTTCAAAACATTTAGATTTGCACGGCGTTTTTGAAAATATGATCGCACAGCCATGCAGGTTCACAGAGATTTACAACATTTGCCCGTTTTCAGGAATGCCGTGATCACCATCGGCACTTTCGACGGCGTGCATACCGGCCACCAGTACATTCTGCGCCAGCTGCAGGAAGCCGCGGCGGCCTGCAACGGGGAAACGGTCATTATCACGTTCGATCCGCACCCGCGCGAAGTGCTGGCCCCGCACGACAAATCCGTTCACCTGCTTACCACGCTCGACGAAAAGATCCACCTGCTGGAAAAATTCGGCATTCATCATCTCGTGGTAGTGCCTTTCACCAAAACGTTCTCCGAGCTTTCCGCCACCGCTTACCTGGAAGATTTCCTCATCAGCACTTTCCGCCCGCATACCATCATCATCGGGTACGACCACCGTTTCGGCCACAACCGCGAAGGCGGGCTGGAACTGCTCGAGGCGGAGCAGCAGCGTTACGGCTTCCGGCTGCTCGAGATCCCGCAGCAGGTGGTGCACGACCTTACCGTAAGCTCCACCAAGATCCGCAAAAGCCTGCAGGAAGGCGCCACCGCGCTGGCGGACGAACTGCTGGGCTACCCGTATTTCATCAACGGCACCGTGGTGCACGGCGATAAAATGGGCCGCAAGCTGGGCTTCCCCACGGCCAATATCCAACTGCACGACCGCCGCAAACTCATCCCCGCGCAGGGCGTGTATGCCGTAACGGTATCCGTAGGCGGCCAGTGGCATAAAGGCGCGCTCAACATCGGCACCCGCCCCACTTTCAATGGCAGCGAACTGCGCATAGAAGTGTTCATCCTCGATTTCGACACAGAAATTTACGGCGAGGCCATCCGGGTGGATTTCCTCGAGTACATCCGTTCTGATAAAAAATTCGATTCCGTGGAAGCGCTGGTGCAGCAGATGAAAGACGATGTGCACCAGGCCAGGACCATCACGTCAAGGCCGTAAGATCCGGTAAACCAGTTCCTTCAGCAACTCCCCGTCTTCGTTCCCGCTATCGCCGATGCCGATGCTGCGCAGGTTGTACCGGTGCAGCAAAAGAATGGCGCGCTCCGTGCCTTCCGGCCCGAACTTGCGCGCGGCGGCGGTGTAATCTTTCAGAAAAAAAGGATGCACGCCCAATGCGGCGGCCATTTCCTTCTCCCCTCCCTTGATGCCGAACAGCAGGTTCATTTTGGAGAAATAATTATATAAAGCCGGTATCAGCATCTGGATGGGCGCGGCTTTGGGGTTGGCGGTGAAATACCGCACGATGCGCATCACCTTCACCATGTCCATCTGCCCGATGGCGTTCTGCAATTCGAACACGTTGTATTCCTTGCTGATGCCCACATATTTTTCAATATCGCTTTCGTCGATCTTTTTCCCTTCGGGAAGGTTTACCAGCAGCTTGTCTATTTCATTGGCGATGCGGGAAAGATCGTTGCCGATATGGTCTGCCAGCAATATGCACGCCTTTTCGGAAATGGCGAGCCCCTGCGAGCGCACGTACGTTTCCGCCCAGGAAGGCAGCTGGTTGTCGTAGAGCTTTTTGGTGGAAAGCATTACGCCGCGGTCTTTGATCAGCTTCGCCATTTTGCTGCGCCCGTCTATCTTGCCCTGTTTATGCGCTACTACAAATACGGTGGAATCCAGCGGTTTGTCGATGTAAGGCTCCAGCTTCAGCAGGTCGCGCATGGATTGCGCTTCTTTGAGTATCACCACCTGGCGCTCGGCGAACATGGGGTAGCGGCGGCAGGCGTTGATCACGGTGGCCCAGTCGGTTTCCTTGCCGTACAGCACGGTGAGGTTGAACCCTTTATCGGCTTCGCTGAGCAGGTGATGCTCCGCGTAATTCACCACCTGGTCGATAAAAAAATCCTCTTCCCCCTCGAGCCAGTAGAGCGAGCGGAACTTGTTGTTTTTCCAATCCCTGATTATATCCTGGTAATCCATGTTTCCTTTCCTTTTAAACCACCGACACGCTTTCTTTCTCCATCAGCGGCAATCCTTTGAAACGCAGCAGCAGCTGGCCCACGGTCAGCACGTCTTTCTGGCAGTACTCCACGACCCTGGCGAGGTCCTGCTCTTCCCAGTACACGCGGCCAACCATGCTGCCGTCTATATCGTCTTTCGGCGTGGGTATGCCTAGCACGGCGGCCAGCAGCTTGAGCGAGGTGTAATTTTTAAAATCGCCGAAACGCCAGAGCTGCAGCGTGTCCAGCAGGGGCTGCTCCCAGGGTTTGTACTGGTGCACCTGCAGGGGGCCGGGCAGCGGAAGATTGTTAATGACGGCGCGGCGGCAAATATAGGGAATATCGAATTCCTTAATGTTATGCCCGGCAAACTGGAAGCGCGGATTTTTTGCGGAAAATTTTTCCACGAGGTCTGTAAACCCGGCGAGCAGCTCTTTTTCGTTGTGACCGGAAAAAGATTTTATACGTAGTTGATACTGACCATTTTCCGTAAAAAACAAGCCGGCGGAGATACAAACGATCTTTCCGAACTCGGCGTATAGACCCGCCCTTTCGTCAAACAGGCCGGCAGGGTTTTCAGAATCTGGCGCAGTTTTTGTAATTTTTTCTTCCCAGAGGCGCTGAAGCTCGTCTGGCAGGTGATGGAACGACGAATAAAGCGGCGTTGTTTCTATATCGAAGAGCAGTAATTGATCGAGAGCGACATTGTTGAGCACAGCCAAAGGATTTAAAACGTGTAATTTAAGTAAAAATTAACGTTTTGGGATTTTAGAAAAATTTTACCCATATAACAATCAATAAATAAAAAAGAACACTATGGCGGAAAACACCTTTAATACTGGTACGCCCAGTACTTCCGGACCTGAAAGACCAAAAAGCAACAAAAACGGTATTATTTACGGCGTTCTCATTGCCGCCCTGGTGGGAACATGGGGTTACATGTTTTACGACAAAAGCCAATCCAGCAAGGAAATCGCTACCAAAGAAAACCAGCTGGACACTCTGACCACCTCCAGGGACGAACTGCAATCTGAATATGATGCCGCCCAGGCGCGACTGGATGACCTGATCTCCCAGAACTCCCGCATGGACAGTCTCGTAAAAAGCAAGGATAAAGAAATAGCGGATATGAAAGGCCGTATCCAGAGCATCCTCAGCAACAAAAACGCGACCGCGGCCGAACTGGCCGAAGCGCGCAGGCTCATCGAGCAGCTGAAGAGCAATACCGAAAACTATGTGTCTACCATCGAAAGGCTGGAAGGCGAAAAGATCGTGATCACCGGCGAGCGCGACGTAGCCCGTAAAGAACGCGATTCCGTGACCACGGTGAAAGACAGCCTCGGCAAACGCGTAGACCTCGGTTCCGTGCTGCACGCTTCCAACATCAAGCTGTCTCCCATCAACGTCAGGCGCAACGGCAAGGAAGAAGTGACTTCCAAAGCAAAACGCGCAGACATGATGAGAGTTTCTTTCGACCTGGATAACCGCATCGCACAGTCTGGCGACAAAGAGATCTTCGTTGCCATCACCGCGCCCGACGGTTCGCCCCTGGCGGTTGAAGCCCTCGGCAGCGGCCGCTTCACACTGGAAGACGGTACGGAGAAACTCTACACGGTGAAAAAAGTGGTTTCTTACGAAGCTGGCGGCACCACCCCTGTGAGCATGGACTGGAAACAGAACTCCGACTTCAAACCCGGCGATTACTCCGTGGAGATCTACCAGGGCGGTTTCAAGATCGGCGCAGGCAAAGTGAACCTGAAAAAAGGCGGTCTTTTTAATTAAGGACAGACAATCCAACATTCATAGCAAAGGGCGTGGCGTCGAGCCGCGCCCTTTTTCATTTTTGCCATGTTTGTTAACCGATAGTTATTGGAATTAAAATATATATGAAAATAAAATAAAATTAACTTTCTTTGCGAGGAAATTACGAACAAGCTTACAGTAGACGCAAAAAATGAGAATCTGAACCGGAAACGAAGCCTTGCGGGCCGACGAATTTGGAAAAAAGCCAAATATTATGAAGCTATTCGATAATAAATACGACATGGAACATACGAATAAAGTAGTTTATGTGATCGACGACGATGAGATTTTCCACTTTATTGTAAAGAAAATGTTTGGTTTGCAGGGATGGGACGTGAGCGTGAACTCCTTCCTATCCGCTGAAGACGCCATTGAAGACCTGACCTCGTTCGCAGCCAGTAATCTCCCCTGCCTTATCATTCTCGACATGAACATGCAGCGGATGAACGGATGGGACTTTATAGAGGCTTTCCGCGGCTTCAAAAACAAGCTGCCGCAAGACGTGCCCATCATCATGTGCTCTTCTTCCATGAACATACAGGACATGGAAAAAGTGAGCAGAACGCCCGAGCTGATGGCTTACATCACCAAACCGCTCGACCGTTCGAAAATGAAAGAAATCGAAAAATACCTTTCGTAATATCTCTGGAAAAGAGAGCTGATTCCCAAAAAAGTAACCCGATAAAAAAGAGCGGACACATGGTCCGCTCTTTCATTTTATTATTCTTCATTTTCTAAGCTGAAACTGTTTCCCCGTACATTTCCGCGCGGATGTTCTTCACGCGCTCGTCTTCCAGGTACTCGTCGAATGTGCTCAGGCGGTCGATAATGCCGTTCGGCGTGATCTCGATAATGCGGTTCGCCACGGACTGCATGAAGGTATGGTCATGCGTGGTGAACAGCACGATGCCTTTGAAGTCTTTCATGCTTTCGTTGAAGCTCTGGATAGATTCCAGGTCCAGGTGGTTGGTAGGCTCGTCGAGGATCACCACGTTCGGGTCCTGCAGCATCATGCGGCTGACCATGCAACGTACTTTTTCACCGCCGCTCAATACGGAGGTTTTTTTCATGATCTCGTCTCCGCTGAACAGCATCCTGCCGAGGAAACCGCGGAGGAAAGGCTCGTCTACGTCGGTCACATGCGCCGGCACGTACTGGCGCAGCCAGTCCATGAGGTTGTAGTTGCCGGTGAAGAACTGGGCGTTATCGTCCGGCAGGTACGCCTTGGTAACGGTGGTGCCCCATTCCAGCTTGCCGCCGTCCTGCTGCTGATCGCCGTTGATGATATCGAAAAAGGTGCTGAGGGCCAGGTGGTCTTTGGACAGGAACGCGATCTTGTCTCCCTTGTTTACGGAGAAGGTCACGTCGCTGAAGAGTTTGCGGCCGTCTATCGATTTTTCCAGTTTCTCCACGTTCAGGATCTGGTTGCCTACTTCGCGGAGCTGTTTGAAGATGATGCCGGGGTATTTGCGGCTGGAAGGCTCGATGTCTTCTATTACCAGTTTTTCCAAAGCCTTTTTACGGGAAGTAGCCTGTTTGGATTTGGAGGCGTTGGCGGAGAATCGGGCGATAAAGTCCATGAGGTCTTTCCGCTTGTCTTCCATTTTTTTGTTCTTATCGCTGATCTGGCGAGCGATCAATTGGCTGGATTCGTACCAGAAAGTATAGTTACCGGTAAATACTTTGATCTTGGCGCGGTCTACGTCCGCCACGTGGGTGCACACGGCGTCGAGGAAGTGACGGTCGTGGCTCACTACGATCACGATGTTCTCATAATCGGCCAGGAAGTTTTCGAGCCACCCGATGGTTTCCACGTCCAGGTGGTTCGTGGGTTCGTCCAGCAGCAGGATGTCGGGGTTGCCGAACAGGGCCTGTGCCAGCAGCACCCTTACTTTGAGCGCGCCGCTCAGGTCTTTCATCAGCGTCTGGTGCAGGTCTTCTTTCACGCCCAGGTCGCCCAGCAGCGTACCTGCGTCGCTTTCGGCGGTATAACCGCCCATCTCGCCGTATTCCGCTTCCAGTTCGCCCGCGCGCATGCCGTCTTCTTCAGTGAAGTCTTCTTTCGCATAAATGGAATCCCTTTCATGCGCGATCTCCCAGAGCTTTTTGTTGCCCATGAGCACCGTGTTCAGCACGGTTACCTCGTCGAACTCGTAGTGGTTCTGTTTGAGCACGGACATACGTTCGCCCGGGGTGATCTCCACCGTGCCCTTGTTCGGCTCTATTTCGCCGGAAAGGATCTTCAGGAAAGTGGACTTACCCGCCCCGTTGGCGCCGATAACGCCGTAGCAGTTGCCTTTTGTAAAGTTGATGTTTACTTCATCGAACAACACCCGTTTGCCGAAAGAAAGCGTGACATTTTTAACACTGATCATACCTGGCTGTGAATTTGAAGCCGCAAAGTTACGAAATCCCGGGCATAACTCCATGGTCCGGTTTCCGGCTTTTCGCACGCATTATTGAACATTTCCGGGATATGTAGCGTTATCAATTACAACCAAATTTACACGGATGATCCATGAGCTTGCAAAATACTGGTGGCTGATCGTGCTGCGGGGCGTACTGGCGGTGCTTTTCGCCGTTGTCGCCTTCCTCTGGCCGGCCATTACGCTGGCCATCCTGGTGATTTTCCTGGGCGCTTACCTGCTGGTAGACGGCCTTTTCGCCCTGATCCACGGCTTCAGGGTCATGAAAACGGACAGCAGCTGGTGGGGATTTGTATTGCTGGGGCTGGCGGGCATTGCCGCGGGGCTCGTCTGCCTGTTCATGCCGGGCATTACCGCCCTTTTCCTGGTTACCCTGGTGGCCCTTTGGTCGCTCGTAACGGGCATTCTGGAGATAGTGATCGCCATCCGGCTGCGCAAAGAGCTGACCGGCGAATGGATGCTGATCGTCGCCGGCATTTTCTCCGTTATTTTCGGGATATTGCTGTTTATGCAGCCGCTTGCCGGGGTGGTGGTTATTTCCTGGTGGCTCGGGGTATATGCGTTATTTTTGGGAATTTTCCTGCTTTCCGTAGGTTTCAGGCTCAAAAAGGTATCTAACCCGGTCAAACATCATTAAACCTCTTGAACGGCCCACCGTCTAACGGCCCGGAAGTTCAGCGAATTTCTGAATTATGCTTATGAAAAAGAAGGGCTGCCCGTTTGAGGCAGCCCTTACTGTTTGCAATATTTTCGGCTTATTTGGTGATCCCTTCGAGGTAGAAGATGAAAGCGTATTGCAGCGCTACGTCTTTCAGCGCTTTAAAACGGCCGCTGGCACCGCCATGACCGGCTTCCATGTTCGTTTCCATCAACAGTATCTCATCCCCTTTTTTCATTTCGCGCAGCTTTGCCACCCATTTCGCCGGCTCGAAATACTGCACCTGCGAATCGTGCAGGCCGGTGGTTACGAGCATGTTCGGGTATTCTTTGGCTTCCACGTTGTCGTACGGGGAATAGGATTTCATGTAATCGTACGAATCCTTGTTTTTCGGGTTGCCCCATTCGTCGAACTCGCCGGTGGTGAGCGGAATGCTTTCGTCGAGCATGGTGGTTACCACATCTACGAAAGGCACGGCCGCGATCACGCCTTTGAACAGGTCGGGCCGCATATTCACCACCGCGCCCATCAGCAGGCCGCCGGCGCTGCCGCCCTGCGCGTACAGGTGTTCTTTCGAAGTGTATTGGTTCGCGATCAGGAACTCCGCGCAATCGATGAAGTCGGTGAAGGTGTTTTTCTTTTTGAACATCTTGCCGTCTTCATACCAGCTTCTGCCCATCTCCTGCCCGCCGCGGATGTGCGCGATGGCGTAGCAAAAACCACGGTCCAGCAGGCTCACGCGGTTGGAGCTGAAATTCGGGTCCATGCTGGCGCCGTAAGAGCCGTAGCCGTACAGCAGCAGCGGCGCTTTGCCGTTTTTCTCGAAACCTTTTTTGTATACCAGCGAAACGGGTACCTGCGTTCCGTCTTTCGCTTTGGCGAAAACGCGCTCGGTCACGTAGTTTTTCGGATCGTAGCCGCCGATCACTTCCTGTTGTTTTTTCAGCTCTTTTGTTTTCGCCTCCATGTCGTAATCGTACGTGGAGTTGGGCGTGGTGAGCGAAGTGTATGAATAACGCAGGATCTTGGTGTCCATTTCAGGATTGGCGGCGCTGCGGGCCACGTAAGCCTGCTCGCCGAAATCGAGGTAATGTTCCTGTTTGGTGGCGTCGTTAATGATGCGCAGCTGGGTAAGGCCGCCTTTTCTTTCAGACACCACGAGGTAATCCTTGAACAGGTCGATGCCTTCGAGCAGCACGTCTGCCCGGTGCGGGATCAGCTCCGTCCAGTGGCTTTTGCCGGTTTTGCCTTCCGGGGCGGTCATCAGGCGGAAGTTTTTCGCGTCGTAGTTGGTAACGATGTACCATTTGTCGCCGCGATGATCGATGTCGTACAACATGTCTTTTTCACGCGGATGGAATATTTTGAACGTGCCGTTCGGGTCGTCCGCTTTCAGGTAACGGTATTCGGAAGACAATGTACTGCCGCTGCCGATCACGATATAATCTTTGGATTTGGTGCGGCCGAGGCCTACGTTGTATGTTTCATCTTCTTCAAAGAAGATCAGCTTGTCCTGCTCCGCGGGCGTTCCCAGGGTATGCCGGTAGATCTTTTCCGAACGGAGGGTGGAATCGTTTTTCCGCGTGTAGAAAAAAGTCTTGTTGTCTTTCGCCCACACCGCGCCGCCGGTCGTGTTTTTGATCACGTCGGGGTATACTTCGCCTGTTTCCAGGTTTTTAACGTACAGCGTGTATTTGCGCCGGCTGACGGTATCCACACCATAGGCCAGCAACTTGTTGTCGTAGCTCACGGCCGTGCCCGCCACCTGGAAATATTCGTGGCCCTGCGCCAGGTCGTTCACGTTCAGGTATACTTCTTCCGGCGCCGATTCGGAGCCTTTTTTGCGGCAATAGACCGGGTATTCCTTTCCTTCCTCGTACCGCGTGTAATACACGTAACCGTTGGTGAGCACGGGCACGCTTTCATCTTTTTCCTTGATCCTTCCTTTCAGCTCGGTGAAGAGGTTTTCGCGCAGTTGTTTCACGGGGCTGAGCATCGTGTCCGTATACCGGTTCTCCGCTTCGAGGTAGGCGATCACCTTTGGATTTTCCCTCTCGTTCAGCCAATAATAATTATCGATCCTTACATCGCCGTGCATCGGCAATTCCTTTTTGATCTTTTCTGCCACCGGTGGTATCGCGTTCATTTTATCTGTCTTTTGATCTGTTTTATTGTTGCAGGCCGTTAGCGCCGCTAAAGCCAGCAGGGGGAGGATGTTGGATTTCATGAATACAGGTTTAGGATTACTAAATATAAGGAATATAGGGTTAAAAAAAACGGGGCCATAAGCGGCCCCGTCCGTATCGATTTAGCGCATGATCATTTTTTCCGCGTCCCAGTCTATCAGCTTTTTCCTGAAATAACTTTCATTCGCCGCCAGGGCGGGGCCTGCGGCACGAAGGCCGAAGCTGGCGTCTTCCACCACGGGTTTGCCGCTGCGGATGGATTCGAAGAAGTTCGCAAAGTGGTCCAGGCGATCGTCGTAACCGGCCGGGGCTTTGTAGGCCGATTCCACGGCTTTCACCTGGGCGCGGTCTGCCTCCGAATATTTCGCGTTGTATGCTTTGATGTAGGCTTCCTGTTCCGCTTTGGTGAAGGTGTTAAACGTGTCCCAACCGCCGTATCCCGGGGCTTTGGGCAGTTTGTGCTGTTTGATCGTGAAATCGTTCCAGCCGAGTTCCATCACGCCTTCGGTGCCTATCAGGCGGGTAAATTCCGATCCGCCGCCGCCGTCTGCGAAGTTTACGCGCAGCTGCATCTGGAACGAAGGGTGCTCGTTTGTTTCGGGATAGTCGAAAATGGCCACCATTACATCGGGCACGTCGCGGCCGTCTTTCCACTGCACGAGGTTGCCGGTGCTGTAAATTCGGCTGGGGCCTTTGGAGCCGATCATGAAATGCAGGCCGGTGATGAGGTGCACGAACAGGTCGCCGGGCACGCCGGTGCCGTAAGCCTGGTAGTTTCTCCAGCGGAAGAAACGCACGGGGTCGAAGGGCATTTTGGCCGTGTCTTTCAGAAAGGTGTCCCAATCCACCGTTTTCGGCGAAGCGTCGGTGGGAATGGAATATTGCCATGCGCCGAGCGCGCTGTGACGGTCTATTTTCGCTTCCACGAGGTTCAGCCGGCCGATGTCGCCCGCGAGGTAACGCCTCCTGGCTTCGGCGAGGGCTACGCTGCTCACGCGCTGGCTGCCCACCTGGAATACTTTTTTCGTTTTCGCCTGCGTGGCGATCACGTTATGGCCTTCTTCCACCTGCTGCACCATCGGTTTTTCGCAATACACGTGTTTGCCTTTTTCCATGGAGGCGATGGAAATGGTGTCGTGCCAATGGTCCGGCGTGGCGATCACCACGGCGTCGATATCTTTTCTTTCGAGCAGTTCGCGGTAGTCGCGGGTGGTGAATATTTGATTGCCGTAAACGGATCTGGCTTTTTCGAGATGACCATCGTAAAGGTCGGCCACGGCTACGAGCTCAACGCCGGGTACTTTCAGGGCGGTGTTCACGTCCCCGAAACCCATAATGCCCATGCCGATGCCGGCGATGCGGATCTTATCGTTCGGGCTAACGCGTTTTTCGGGCTGGAGAATGATGGCCGGGTCTGCTGCCAGGCCGCTGAGAGATCCTGCTCCCAGCAATGCTGCGGTGCTGCCAAGTTGTTTGATGAACTTGCGACGGGAATTTGTAGACATATGCCCAAGATAAGAAAGCGGGCGGGAAAATACAATGGTGTTTGTACGAGCGGGAAATAAGTGCCTTCAAAGGCTTGCTGCGGTTGTTTTAGCAGCGGGTTTGCTGTATGAAAGGCAAATTGCAGGATGAACACTTACCAGGCGTTTATAACAGCAAAAGCCGGCCAAACGGCCGGCTTTTGCTTTACTTATTGTCCTTATAGTACAGATTATGCTTTGGAAGAGAACCCGGCGCCGATGAACTCGCGGTTGAGGCGGGCGATGTTGGAGATGGAGATGCCTTTGGGGCATTCTGCTTCGCAGGCGCCGGTGTTGGTGCAGCTGCCGAAACCTTCTTTGTCCATCTGCGCCACCATGTCTTCCGCGCGTTGCTGGTGCTCGGGGCGGCCCTGGGGCAGCAGTGCGAGCTGGGAAACTTTTGCGGAAGTGAAGAGCATGGCCGAAGAGTTTTTGCAGGCTGCCACGCAGGCCCCGCAACCGATGCAGGCTGCCGCCGCGAATGCCGCGTCCGCATCTACCTTATCGATGGGAATAGCGTTTGCGTCTACAGCATTACCCGTGTTCACCGAAATAAAACCGCCGGCCTGGATGATGCGGTCGAAGGCGCTGCGGTCTACCGCAAGGTCTTTGATCACCGGGAAAGCCTTGGCCCTCCAGGGTTCCACCACGATGGTATCTCCGTCGTTGTAAGCGCGCATGTGCAGCTGGCAGGTAGTAGTTTCGTGCCAGGGGCCGTGAGCGCGGCCGTTTATATACATGGAGCAAGCGCCGCAGATGCCTTCGCGGCAATCGTGGTCGAATGCGATCGGGTCTTTGCCTTCGTTGATCAAACGCTCATTCAGTACGTCGAACACCTCGAGGAAAGACATGTCGGTAGAGACATCGGAAACCTGGTAGGTCTCGAAACCTCCTTTGTCCTGCGAGTTTTGTTGGCGCCAAACTTTTAATGTGAGCTTCATAATTTTAGATTTATATGTCCCTTATCAACTTATTTGTAGCTACGCTGCGTAGGATGAACGATGTCGAACGTAAGCGGTTCCTTGTGTAATTCGGAGCTGCTGGGGCCTTTGTATTCCCATGCAGAAACGTACTGGAACTCTTCGTCGATACGTTGCGCTTCGCCGTCCTTATCCTGCGATTCTTCACGGAAGTGGCCGCCGCAGGATTCTCTCCTGTTCAGCGCGTCTTTGCACATCAGTTCGCCCAGCTCGAGGAAGTCTGCCACGCGGCCGGCTTTTTCCAGCTCGGGGTTGAACTCGTTCTGTTTACCGGGGATGCGCACGTCTTTCCAGAACTCTTCCCGCAACGCCTGAATTTCGGTGATCGCTTCCTGGAGGCCCTTTTCATTCCGGGCCATGCCGCATTTGTCCCACATGATCTTGCCGAGGGCTTTGTGGAAATGGTCTACGGAATGTTTGCCTTTGATGTTCATCAGTTTGTCCAGCTGGTCCTGCACGGCCTTTTCAGCCGCCACAAAAGCGGGATCGTCTGTAGGAATGGGCTTGGTATGGATCTCGTCTGCCAGGTAATTGCCGATGGTGTAAGGAATCACGAAGTAGCCGTCTGCCAGGCCCTGCATGAGCGCGGAAGCGCCGAGGCGGTTGGCGCCGTGGTCGGAGAAGTTGGCTTCGCCGAGGGCGTACAGGCCGGGCACGGTGGTCATCAGCTCGTAGTCCACCCACAGGCCGCCCATGGTGTAGTGCACCGCGGGGTAAATGCGCATCGGGGTTTCATACGGGTTTTCGCCGGTGATCTTGGCGTACATATCGAACAGGTTGCCGTATTTTTCTTTCACCACCTCTTTACCCATGGCGATGATCTCTTCCTGGCTGGCGTGGTCCTGCCCTTTTTTGCTGGCCTCGATCTTGCCGTAACGCACGATCGCGTCTGCATAATCGAGGTATACGGCCATTTTGGAAGCGCCTACGCCATAGCCGGCGTCGCATCTTTCTTTGGCCGCGCGGGAAGCCACGTCGCGGGGAACGAGGTTACCAAAGGCGGGGTACCTTCTTTCGAGGTAATAATCCCTTTCTTCTTCGGGTATATCGATAGCCTTGCGGGTATCGTTCTGTTTTTTGGGCACCCAGATGCGGCCGTCGTTGCGGAGCGATTCAGACATGAGCGTGAGTTTGCTCTGGTGGTCGCCGGAAACGGGGATGCAGGTGGGGTGGATCTGCGTGAAGCAGGGGTTGCCAAAGAAAGCGCCTTGTTTGTGGGCTTTCCAGGCTGCCGTTACGTTGGAGCCCATGGCGTTGGTAGACAGGAAAAACACGTTGCCGTAACCGCCGCTGCAAATGAGCACGGCATGGCCGAAGTGGCGTTCCAGTTTGCCGCTCACTAGGTCGCGGGCGATAATGCCGCGCGCTTTGCCGTCCACTTTTACGATGTCGAGCATTTCGTGGCGGCTGTACATTTTCACGTTGCCGAGAGACACCTGGCGCTGCAATGCGGAATAGGCGCCCAGCAGCAGCTGCTGGCCGGTTTGGCCGGCGGCGTAGAAAGTACGCTGTACCTGGGTGCCGCCGAAAGAACGGTTGCTCAGCAGGCCGCCGTATTCACGTGCGAAAGGAACGCCCTGTGCCACGCACTGGTCGATGATGGCACCGCTCACTTCGGCCAAACGGTAAACGTTGCCTTCGCGTGCGCGGTAATCGCCGCCTTTAACGGTATCGTAGAAAAGACGGAATACGGAATCGCCGTCGTTCTGGTAGTTCTTTGCAGCGTTGATGCCGCCCTGTGCGGCAATGGAGTGAGCGCGGCGGGCGCTGTCCTGAAAGCAGAACGCTTTCACTTTATAACCCAGTTCGGCGAGGGAGGCCGCGGCTGAAGCGCCGGCCAGACCGGTGCCGATCACGATCACTTCCAGCTTCCGTTTGTTGGCCGGGTTCACCAGCTTCACGGTGCTTTTATATTTGCTCCACTTTGTTTCGAGGGGGCCGGCAGGAATTTTTGCGTTCAACATATATCCTTGCTTTAACTGATTTGTTTAAAGAAAATAACAACCGGGATCACGGCAAAACCAAGCGGGATGATGATCCCGAAGAATCCTACGCCGATAAAGCTGATCAGCCCGTTGTACTTGGGATGGTTCAGGCCGAAGGTCTGGCAGGCGCTTTTGAAGCCGTGGATCAGGTGGAACGCGAGCGCCACCATGCCGAGCACGTAAAGGATCACGATCCACGGCTCTTTGAATGCGAACCACACTACTTCGTACAGGTTGCCTACTTCGGTAACGGCGCCGTAGCTTACTTTGCCGATCTCGCCGTAATGCATTACCCACCAGAACTGTGCGAGGTGAACAACGAGGAAAATGAAGAGAACGCTGCCCATGATGGCCATCTGCCGGCTGAACCAGGAGGATGTTTTGTTGCCGGGACGTACCGCGTATTTAACAGGACGGGCCGTTCTGTTGCGGAAAGTAAGCTGGATAGCGATTACTGCGTGGATGAGGATCACAATTTTTAACCCCCAGGCGATGAACTGGATCAGGCCGTTATGCCCCATGAATGCGGCATAGGTGTTAAAAGCCTCTCCCCCGTCTTCTTTCAGTAATGCAAGGTTACCGGCCAGGTGCACAATCACGAATGAGCACAGGAACAGACCGGTAGCGCCTACCAGCAATTTTTTACCAATAGAGGTATTAAAGAATTGCGACCATTTCATAAGATACGTTCTAAGCTTCCTTTAGTATGATTAAATAAGTGAAATGTCGGGCAAATTTATAACATGAAAAATTAAAACCAAATGATATTTATCACGAAACGGCCCTATTCCAGGCGGCGCATCACCCAGTTATCTACGAGATTAAACAAGTGCTGAGGGAGAAAGGTTCGCCATTTCGGCTCGTCGAAAAGGTGTACGTAGTGCTCCAGCCGGGCGCGCTCGAATTCCTGCCGGGTCTGTTCGGGCAGGTTCAGCAGCACGATCCAGCCGCCTTCGTCGCGGATGTCTTCCCACCATTCTTCATAATAACAATCGTCTGAAGAATAGAAGTTCAGCACATTTTCCCCGACGAGAACGTACTTGTAAATGCCCTGCGCGATAAGATGATCGACAATGTCGCGCTTGACGGTCATGATGTTGTTTTCCACCGCGTCGTTCCACTCTCCGATCAGCTCGATGATCGCGTAGTTGAACTGGTAATCCGCGAAAAGGATCTTCATGTACAGGTTGGGTGCGCCAAAGTCATCCCACTGGGGATGAATGTAGTAGTTATAAACGGTGTTGGTATATTCAAACTCGCTATATTCACGCCCATAGAACGGCGACAGCTCATCTTCTTCAGCTGTGTACAGGTGCCGCCAGTTATAGAAGGGTTCTATCTCATGCATGACGGCAATTTAATAATTTTTTACTTTCTGCTTTCCACCGCTTTCTTCACGCTGCCAAACTCCAGCAGCAGTTCTTTGGCGGCTTCGTAATCGTTCAGCTGCAGCTGTTCCATGACCATTTTCACGCCCCTGTCCACCAGTTTTTCATTGCTCAGCTGCATGTTCACCATCTTGTTGTCTTCCACCCTTCCCAGCTGTATCATAACGGTGGTGGAGATCATGTTGAGTACGAGTTTTTGCGCGGTGCCGCTTTTCATGCGCGTGCTGCCCGTTACGAACTCGGGGCCTACCACTACTTCCACGGGGAAGTCCGCATGTTCGGAAACCGGCGCGCCGGGGTTGCAGGCGATGCTGCCGGTGGTGATGCCGTTGGCCCGGCAGGCCTGTAATGCGCCTATTACATATGGCGTGGTGCCGCTCGCGGCGATGCCCACCACTACGTCTTTATCGCTGATGTTCCATTGCTGGAGGTCGCGCCAGCCCTGCTCGCGGTCGTCTTCCGCGTTTTCAACGGCGCGGCGGATGGCGGAATCGCCGCCGGCGATGAGCCCTACCACCAGCCCCTGCGGCACGCCGTAAGTGGGCGGGCATTCCGATGCGTCGAGTATGCCCAAACGGCCGCTGGTGCCCGCTCCCATGTAAAAAAGCCGGCCGCCCGCCAGCATTTTGTCCGCAATCGCGGCCGTCAGTTTTGTGATCTGCGGGATCACTTTTTCTACGGCATCGGGAACGGTCTTGTCTTCTTTATTAATATTATTAAGCACTTCCTGCACCGTCATTTTTTCGAGGTGATGGTAGTGGCTTGCCTGTTCGGTTACTTTGATAAATGCCATATCGGGGAAAAATTATGCTTCTTCGTGAAAAAGGGTGAGGCCGTCCATCGGGTTGCGGAGTACCCGGCCCAGCTGCAGCTCGTAAAGCTGGCACAGCTCTTCCAGGATGTCTCTGAAATGCCAGGCCACGCTGCCCGCAAAGTGAAGCGGCACCGTCCAGCTTTCGCTGTATTTGTAGAGGTGGTTAAAGAAAAAATCGTTGATGCCGTCTTCCAGGATGTTCTCTATCATATAATGACCGCGGTTCTCGGCCAGGAAGGGGGCAAAAGACGCGAGGTACCGGTTGGGGAGCGGCTGGCGGTATACGTTGTCGAGTATCTGGTCGCGGTTGACGTTGAACTTCTGGTCGAAGCGGAAACGCATCTCGTCGTCGAAGGTCTGGTAGAGGTAATATTGCAGCACTTTCCTGCCGAGGAAGGCGCCGCTGCCTTCGTCGCCCAGTATAAAACCGAGGCCGGGATTGTTTTTTACGATCGTATTACCGTCGTAATAACAGGAATTGGAACCGGTGCCCAGGATACTGGCGATGCCCGGCTCGCGGCCGCAAAGGGCGCGGGCGGCGCCCATCAGGTCCGTCTGCACGTCGGCCCTGGCCTTCGGCCATACGGCGTGAAGGGCTTTACGCACCAGTTTTACGCTGTCTTCGGCCGCGCAGCCGGTGCCGTAATAAAATATCTCGTCCGGCAGCCTGTCCGCCGCCATCTGCGGCAGCAATTCCGCCCTGATGAGCTCTTCCATCTGCACGCTGGTCTGGAAATAGGGGCTGATGCCCTGTGTGAAGTAAGTGCTGCGCTGCTTACCGTCCATCAGGCACCATTCCGCTTTTGTAGACCCGCTATCCGCCACCAGCGTAACTTTCGAAGCCATATCCGTTCGTTTATGAAATTAAGGTTGAGATGTAGATGTTTTGCTTGTGAATATGTTATTTTTGTTCACAAGTTAAGCAAAAGGGTTATTCCCGTCAACGTTTTAAATATTCATATGTCGGATAACAGGAAGTTAAAAGTGTTTCTGCCGTTGTTATTTGCCTTCGTACTCGCATTGGGCATGTACCTGGGCCATAAGATGCCCCAAACCCGCAACAGCGATTCGCGCACTTTTTTCAGGAACAACAAAGGCACCATCCAGGAAGTGATGGACCTGCTGAAGTATAATTATGTGGACACGCTCGACGTAGCCGCCGCACAGGAAGAAGCCATCGAAGGCCTTCTTTCCCGCCTCGACCCGCACTCCATTTATATTCCCCCGGCAGACGTGCAGGAGGTGAATGAAGACCTGGACGGCAATTTCGAAGGCATCGGCGTGGAATTCAACATCATCCGCGATACCGTCAACATCCTCAACGTGATCGCCGGCGGCCCGTCTGACGCGGCTGGGCTGCTTACCGGCGACAAGATCCTGCGGGTGAACGATTCCGTGGTGGTCACCGGCAAGGAGATTTCTTCAGACAAGATCCGCAAGCTGCTGCGCGGCCCCCGCAACTCCACCGTAAAAACCACGGTATTGCGCGGCAGCAAGGAAGTGACGGCCACCATCAAACGCGGCGTGATACCCCTGAACAGCGTGGACGCCAGCTACATGGCGGCGCCCGGCGTGGGATATATCAAGATCAATAAATTCGCCGCCACCACTTACACCGAATTTATGGAAGCCACCCGCAAGCTGCAAAAGCTGGGCATGCAAAAACTCATCATCGACCTGCGGCAGAACGGCGGCGGCCTGCTGGATGCGGCTACCCGCCTGGCAGACGAGCTGCTGGAAGGCAATAAACTCATCGTATACACGCAGGGGAAAAATTCCCCCCGCCAGGATTATACCTGCACCCGCCCCGGCGTATTCGAAAAAGGCGGGCTGGCCATTTTGGTAGACGAAGGCTCCGCTTCCGCCAGCGAAGTGCTGGCCGGCTCCGTGCAAGACTGGGACCGCGGCGAGATCATCGGTCGCCGCAGCTTCGGCAAAGGGCTCGTGCAGGAACCGTTCGACCTCAACAACGGCGGCACGCTCAGGCTTACCATCGCCCGGTATTACCTGCCCAGCGGGCGCAGTATCCAGAAAAGTTATCAGAACGGCCGCGAAGCGTACGAAGAAGATATCACCAACCGCTACAACCACGGCGAATTCCTCAACCAGGACAGCATCCGCCCGGTAGACAGCTCCGTGAAATACAAAACGCCCGGCGGAAAGATCGTGTACGGCGGCGGCGGCATCATGCCCGACGTGTTCATTCCCTTCGACACCACCCGTTATTCGCCGCTGCTCACGGAACTGTATACACGCAACGTTTTCGGCAGCTTCATTTATGAATATTATACTGCTAACGCGACTTCGTTCAAAGAATATAAAAACGCGGAGGATTTTAATAAACGGTTCACCGTAGACAATTCACTGCTCTCATCGTTCCGCAACTTCGCGGCCAAAGAACAGGTAAAAACGGAGAAGATGAGCCAGAACGACATCAACGAAATAACGCTACGGCTGAAAGCCTTGCTGGCAAGACAATTGTGGAGAAGCGAAGGATATTATATGGTGATCAACCACGGCGATAAGGTGATAGACCGTGCCGTGTCGGAACTGGAGAAAATAAAGTAAGTACGCTATAAAATTGAGAGAGCCTCCCGCTATTGCGGGAGGTTTTTTATTTCAGGATCGTCTTCCAGCGGGAAAAACCAGGCGGCAGACAGTGCGGTAGTGAGATATACGATCACGATGAACGCTCTTCCCCATCCAAACCCTTCATCGAAAATATTCGCCGGATCTATCAGCGGCAGCAGCAGGAAAGTGGCTACCACACTCAATCCTACGCTTTTCACCATCGCAATCCTGCGGGCTTTCAGCGTGTTTTTCCGGAAAGCGCGGCGGGCCATCCAGGCGAAAAGCAGCAGCCCGGGCAGGCCATACAGCACAGAAACCAGCAACGCCAGCACATATACGAAAATGAAATTCCAGGAAGCGTACACGGAGTGTTCGTTCAGTTGGAAAATGCCGAGAATGATCAAAGGGGGCAGGCTTAAACTGGTAAGCCATACCAGAATGACGTAAAGGGTCAATTTGGAGGAGAACATAGGTATACGGTTAAGGGTGTATTCGGTACCCCAAATATACATATTCTCATATTCCTCAATATGACATCAACGGGGGATCAGCGCCGGCGGATGCGGGCGCGGTCGTCTTCATAGTCGCGGCGCAGGTCGCGCAATTCCTGTTCTAACTCCCTGCGGGCCACGCGTTTATCTTTTTCGGTGGAGTAATTCCTGTCTTCGAACTCCTTCGTTCGCTGTATGCGGCTTTTTTCGTAGTCGGTTTTGAGGTCGGAAAGCGCTTCATCTACCTGGATGTCTGCCTGTACGTCGTCCAGTTTTTTCATGAGCGTATTCATTTTCTTTTCCATCGGGCCGAGGGTAGCCGGGTCTTTGATCACGGTTTTCACGGTTTCCATCATGTCGAGGATCACGGTGGTGAGCCCGGTGCGGTTTTCTTCCGAAATAGTGGTGCCTTCAAAAGAGATCTGGGCGGGGTCGAATCGGGAAAATGCCTGCAGGATGCTGTCGCGCGCGGGTGCGGAAAGTTTTGCGAGGCCCTGGAGGTCGGTGCCGGGAAAGCGGAAAACGTATTCGCCGGTATCCTGGGGGAAGCCTGTGTACGCTGCAACAATGAGCAGCAAGGTAATGAGGAACTTTTTCATGTCAGACGGTCCGGTTTCAGTTATGCAGTGGCCCGTAAAACAATTGCTGTGCCAAAGGCGGGGCCGGGAACATAAACGCGGTGTTTTGGGGCAAAATTGCCTGGGGTTTGGGGCAATAAAATTGTTAAAAGAGAAATGCAGTAAAAAGAATCCCCCCGGCATGCCGGAGGGACCATATCGTTATCGCAAACGCTGATTAGTGTTTGTGAGCGCTGTCAGCAGCGGGAGTTGCAGCAGAATCAGCAGCAACGGCAGCAGCAGCAGAATCCAGGGATACTGCGGCAGTGTCTACAGCAGGAGCGGATTCCAGTGCAGCGGAATCAGCGGTAGCGGTAGAATCGGCGTTGGTGGTAGAAGAGCCGCTGTTGCAAGCAACGAACAGGCCGGTAGCGATAGCTAATACGAATAATTTTTTCATGTTGATTTTGTTTTTAAATCGGCGCAAAGGTATTCAAAATTCCCGTTATACAAAATAAATTTTTATTTAATAACAGAATTTTACTTCTTGCGGAAATAGATCCTTACCGGAACGCCCTGGAAATTAAAGTTTTCGCGGAGTTTGTTTTCCAGGTAATTCCTGTAGGGCGTTTTGATATCGTCCGGCAGGTTGGCGAAGAACGCAAAAGCCGGCGTATGCGTAGGCAGCTGCGTTACATATTTGATCTTGATGGCCGTGCCTCTCACCACCGGCGGGCGATACGCATCGATCGCCTTGAGCATCACCTCGTTCAGCTTAGAGGTTTGTATTTTGCGCTGGCGGTTATCGTACACTTCCAATGCGGTTTCTATCGCTTTGAAGATCCTTTGTTTCTCGATCACGGAGCCGAAAATGATGGGCACGTCTGTAAACGGCGCCAGGCGTTGTTTCAGCACTTTTTCGTAGTCGCGGGCGGTATTGGTTTCCTTATCCACCAGGTCCCATTTATTCACCAGTATCACCACGCCTTTGCCTTTACGGGCGGCCAGGCTGAAAATACTGAGGTCCTGCCCGGCGATGCCTTTTTCGGCGTCGAGCAGCAGCAGGCATATGTCCGCTTCGTCCAGCGCTTTGATGGCGCGGATCACGGAATAGAACTCGAGGTCTTCGTGCACTTTCGCTTTCCGGCGGATGCCCGCGGTGTCTATCAATATAAAGTCTTTCTGGAACAGCTTGTAACGGGTATGGATAGTGTCGCGGGTGGTGCCGGCGATGTCGGACACGATATTACGTTCCTCCCCGATCAGCGCGTTGAGCAGGCTCGATTTGCCCACATTCGGCTGGCCGATGATGGCGATCTTCGGGATATTTTCCTCTTCGCCGGGGTTAGCCTGGTCGTCTTCGGGAATCAGCGCGGTCAGATCGTCGAGCAGTTCGCCGGTGCCGCTGCCGCTCATGGAAGACAGGAAATATATGTTCTCGAAGCCCATGCTGTAAAACTCGGCGGCTTCCAGCTGGCGTTCGTGGTTATCTACCTTGTTCACGGCGAGGTATACGGGTTTGGAGGAACGGCGCAGCAGGTCGGCCACGTCGGCGTCCAGGTCGGTGATGCCGGTGGTCACGTCTACCATGAAGATGAGCGCATTGGCTTCTTCCATAGCTATTTTCACCTGTTTGCGGATCTCGCGTTCAAACACGTCTTCGCTGCGGGAAACGAACCCGCCGGTATCGATCACGTTGAAGGTTTTGCCGTTCCAGTCGGCTAAGCCGTATTGCCGGTCGCGGGTTACACCGCTTACGTCGTCCACAATGGCCTTCCGCTGCTCCAGCAAGCGGTTGAACAGCGTAGATTTCCCTACGTTAGGGCGTCCCACAATTGCTACTGTAAAACCAGGCATATCGATCTTGTTTTTTAAAATGTCTTAAATAAGTCCGTACTCCCGCAGGTACGTATCGTTGTCGCGCCATTTGTCGCGCACTTTCACGTGCAGTTCCAGGAACACTTTGCGGTCAAGGAACTTTTCTATGTCTGTTCTTGCCAATGAGCCGATTTCGCGGATGCTTTTCCCTTTTTCACCGAGAATGATGCCTTTCTGCGTTTCGCGGGTCACGATGATTTCAGCGGAGATCTTGGTGAGGGTGTTTTTTTCCTGGAACTGGGTAACCAGTACGGCTGTATGATAAGGTATTTCTTCGTCGAACAGGTGGAAGATCTTTTCACGGATCATTTCGGCCACGAAGAATCGTGTAGAACGGTCTGTGAGCGTGTCTTCCGGGTAAAACGGCTCGCTTTCGGGCAGCAGCTGGAGGATGGCGTTCATCAGGTCTTTGAGCCCTTTTTTCTGGAGGGCGGAGATGAACACCACGGCTTTGGCTTTGCCCCATGCTTCGAGGCGTTCGCGGAGGGCATCCAGCGCGGGTTTCTCGAGCGTGTCCATTTTGTTGACCACGAGGATACATTGTGCTTTGAGCTTCAGCGAATCGAAGAGCGCGAGCGCTTCCCCGGTATCGTCTTTGGCGTCCATGAGCAGCAGGGCTACGTCTGCGTCTTCGAGGGCCGATTTTACGGCGGCCATCATTTTCTCATGCATTTTGTACTTCGGATCGATGATGCCGGGGGTGTCTGAAAACACGACCTGGTAACCGGGCTCGGTTACGATGCCGGTGATGCGGTGGCGGGTAGTTTGTACTTTGGGGGATACGATAGCCAGCTTCTCGCCCAGCAGGGCGTTGAGCAAGGTGCTTTTACCGGCGTTCGGCTTACCAAAGATGTTTACAAATCCTGCACGGTGCATATGAGATCAGTTTAGGCCCGGTGGGGCGTTGGGTGCAAAGGTACTACAAATTAGAGACCGGTTTGGGTGGATCGGCAAGCCTTTGGCATGCTTCGGCGAGAATGTTTCAACCGCCGCCCCGTTCCCGTAATCATGGCCATTTGCGCGGGGCTGTCATCTGCAACTGCCCGATCCGGCAAATTCCGCGCCTGCGCGAAGCGGGTGACGGCTTCGCCAATCATCTTCCGCAGACAGGTTTTAACTCCCCTATCATTACCTCTCGCAGCTTCGGCAAATTTTGCCGTCTCAGCGGAGCGGCGGCTATCTGTTTCAGGTAACCACCTACCTCGCATTCACACAATCCCTATTTCGTCCTTTCCTTAAATAAAAAAATCCCGCTCCTTGAGCGGGACCTTTTGTTTCTTTTGTAGCGAGGAGAGGATTCGAACCTCTGACCTTCGGGTTATGAGCCCGACGAGCTACCTCTGCTCTACCTCGCAATGTGGGTGCAAAGGTAAGCGAATTTTCTACGCCACCAAATATTTTTCGCTCTTCAGCAAAAAATTTTTTTGATGACACATTGAAAATCAGGCACCACGGCGGGTTACAGCTGAATAAAATTTTAAGTGCAAAAAAACCCGCAGATCAATATTGTCGTTCCCCAGCTTACGCCTGTTTTAACATTTCTTTGGAAAAAGAGGAAAGCAACGTCCTGTTTCTTCCCAATTCGCTGGCAGCGGATCATAACATTTCATTTGAAAAGAGAAAAAGGCGCTCCCATTTTTTCTTCCATTCACTGAAAACAGATTTTACATTTCTTCGAAAAGGAAAGCAAGCAACCCTCAATCCTATTCAACGAAAAGTTCACAATCTTCCTTCGAAAAGAAAACGATATTCCCATCCTCCATTCGCAGCAACAAATCACCTAAAACGGCAGATCATCCATAGGTTGCTCCGGTTCCCCCATCGCTTTTCCGCCGTCCGATTTATCGTCCGGGCGCTGCGCGCTCGCCAGCAACTGTACGTTTGTTACCCGCAGCTTCAGCGATACCGCCTGCTGGCCTTTTTTGTCCGTATACATTTCAATGTAAGGCGTGCCCTCCACGTACACATAAGTTCCCTGCACCAGGTAAGGCCCGATCGCATTCGGCGCCCATAACGCGCAGTTGGCCCAGATCGTCCGCTCCTGCACCTCCCCCGCAGCGTTCTTAAATCTTTCGTTGTGCGCCACGCTGAAGTTCAGCACCTTTTTGTCGTTGACGGTGTTCATAATGGCATCTTGTCCCAAATGCCCGATTAACGAGAGTTTGATCATCTCAATGATGGTTAAAGGTTAACAATAATTACAAAAAACTCGTGCAGGGGATTGTAAGCAGGATGTATGGTGGTTAACATTCTGAAGTTATGAAAAAAAACCGAACGGAAAAATATTTCCCACAAATTCCACAATGCTGGCTACCTTTGCGGCAGAAACCGGATCTCCTTCTTTCAGATCCCTTTTCACCTCGGGGTGCCTTACTATCAGGCTGAGATCAAACCCGTTGAACCTGGCCAGGTAATGCTGGTTAGGAAAGGTAAGCGAACGTTTCTCCTTACCTGTTTTTACGATAGTTGACAGCAGATGCCCGGCATGTGCTGTGACCAGTCATGAACATTATTATGTGATAAACAGGATGAAAATGAAAACAATGATCCTGCTTGCGCTGATAAGCCTTTCCGGCTTCGCGCAGGCCCAAACCAGGGTGTCGGGCACGGTAACGGACCGCAACACCGGCAAACCGCTCGAAGGCGCCACCGTAGCCATTCTCAATGGTCCCAGCACCTTTACCAACGCCAAAGGTCAATACCGCATCACCGTTCCCGCGCAAACTGCGCCCATATTGCAGGCCAGCTTTCTCGGCTTCACCGCCCAACGCGATACCCTGCAGCCCGGCGTTTCCTCGGCCGACTTTGCATTGCTGGAAACCGGCCTCTTCGTAAAAGCCGTTGAAATCGCCAGCCTCCGCGCCGGAAGAAACGCTCCCTTTACCAAAAGCGAGCTTAACAAAGAAGATATCGCCAAACAAAACCTCGGACAGGACCTGCCGCTGCTGCTGAACCAGCTGCCCTCCGTAGTCACCAGCTCCGACGCGGGCGCTGGCATCGGCTATACCGGCCTCCGCGTGCGCGGCAGCGATATCACCCGCATCAACGTGACCGTGAACGGCATCCCCGTAAACGACGCCGAATCGCAAGGCACTTTCTTCGTGAATATGCCCGACTTCGCTTCTTCCGTCAACAGCATCCAGCTGCAACGCGGCGTGGGCACCTCCACCAACGGCGCCGGCGCTTTCGGAGCCACGCTCAACCTTTCCACCAACGAATACAACGAAAAAGCATACGGCGAAATAAACGCAGGCTACGGTTCGTTCGACAGCTGGAAAACCACCGTGAAAGCAGGTTCCGGCCTGATCAACAACCATTTCACCATCGACGCGAGGCTGTCTAAGATCTCTTCGAACGGGTATGTGGACAGGGCTTCTTCAGACCTCAAATCTTTCTACACTTCCGCCGCTTATATCTCCAAAAAAACAGCGGTACGCTTCAACGTTTTCTCCGGCAAGGAAAAAACCTACCAGGCCTGGAACGGCATCTCACAGGGCGACCTGGACACCAACCGCACCTACAATCCCAGCGGCGCCATCGCCTCCAAACCCGGGCAGTTTTACGATAACGAAACGGACAATTACCAGCAGGACCATTACCAGCTGTTCCTCAACCAGTCTCTCCGCCCCGACCTGAACTTCAACGTGGCACTGCATTACACCCGCGGCCGCGGTTATTACGAGAACTACCTCAACGGCGAAAGTTATTCCACCTACGGCGTGGAACCGCCCGTAATGAACGGCGCGCCGGTGACCTCCACCGATCTGATCCGCCAGCTGTGGCTGGACAATCATTTCTACGGCGGCATCTTTTCTTTCCGCCAGGAGTTGAAACGCTTTAACTGGAGCGCCGGCGGCGGCTGGAACCGGTACGACGGCAACCATTACGGCAAAGTGATCTGGGCGCAGAACGGCGGTTTTGATAAGGACCATCGCTGGTACGATCTCGATGCGCAGAAAACGGATTTTAATATCTATTGGAAAGGGGAAATGTCCATCACGGAAAAACTCCGCGCTTTCGTGGACGTACAGTACCGTCATGTGAAATACGAGCTGAACGGCTTCCGCAAAAACCCGGGAATCGTACGGAATGAAGATTACAATTTCTTCAACCCCAAAGCCGGCCTCACTTACCAGCTGAACGACCAGCAACACGTGTACGCATCGTACGCCATCGGCAACAAAGAGCCTAACCGCGACGACTTTGAAGCCAGCGCCACCGAAACGCCAGAATACGAAACGCTGCGCAACCTCGAAGCCGGCTACGTGCTGCACGCACAGCGCGCAGGGCTGCAAGCCAACGTATATTACATGAACTACAAAAACCAGCTGGTGCTTACCGGCAGGGTCAACGATGTAGGCGCGTACGCCAGGACCAATATCCGGGAAAGCTACCGCCTTGGACTTGAGGTGGAAGGGTACTACAACCTTTGCCCCCGGCTTACCCTCGCGGGCAACGCCGCGCTAAGCAGGAACCGCATTCCCGAGTTCTCGGAATTTGTGGACGACTGGGATAACGGCGGACAAAAAACCGTGAACTATACAGACCGCGATATTTCGTTTTCACCCGAACTGATCTTCGGTTACACCGTTACCGCAAGACCGGTGAAAGGGTTGAGCGTAGACTGGGTGGGCAAATACGTCGGCCGCCAGTACCTGGACAATACGTCTGACATTGCGCGCAGCCTGAAATCGTACCTGGTGAACGACCTGCGCTTCAACTATACGCTTCCGCAAACCTTCTTCAAAGAACTGAGCCTGCAGCTGACGCTCAACAATATTTTCGACGTGAAATATGCGCCCAACGGCTTTACGTATGCCTATATCGAAGAAGGCGTGCAGAAAGCGCAAAACGCGTACCTGCCGATGGCGGGATTTAATTTCATGACCGGTGTGAAGATTGTTTTCTAGGCATCCACATCAGTTAAAAAAACTGCCCCGGCGATATGCCGGGGCTGTTTTTTTATCACCCAAGTTTCATCGTTTCATAAAACTGCCGCACATAAGTATCCCCAACCGGCACAAGATGCGGCCCCATAAAAACCCGCTGTTTCTCCACACTGTCCACTTTGTTGATCGCGATGATGAAAGATTTATGCACTCGGATAAACTGTTGGGGAGGAAGCGCTTCTTCAAAGCTGCGAAGGTTCTGCAACGTAAGGATCTTTTGCGTGACGGTTTGTATCGCTACGTAGTTCCGCAATGCTTCTACGAACAATATTTCGTTGAGGTCTACGCGGATGATGCGTTTGTCCGTCCGGATAAAAATAAAACCCGGCTGCGCGGGAAGCGGCGCGGCGTGGGCGGCCTGCCGCTGTACGACTTTCTGCACCGCCTTCACAAAATTCGGGAAAGGGACGGGTTTAAGCAGGTAATCGACCGCGTCATAACGAAAACCTTCCAGCGCATATTCGTCGTAGGCAGACACGATGATCACATCCGTGCCGCTTTGCCGCATCTGCATAAATTCCACGCCGGTAAGCTCGGACATTTGAATATCGAGGAATACGAGCTTCACTTCCGGGCGCTGCTGCAGGAAAGCCAGCGCTTCCAGCGGGTTGTTGAACGTGCCCGCCAGCGAAAGCTCCGGCATTTTACGGACGAACTCCGTGATCACCTGTACCGCCAGCGGCTCGTCGTCTACTACAATACATTGTAAGGCCATATCTACCAGCTTATGTGTAAAGTGCTGTTATATTCTTCTTCGGAATTTTCTATCTGAAGCTCGTACTGCCGGGGATACACCAGCTCCAGCCTCCGGCGCACGTTATCCAGCCCGATGCCGCCCGTTTTATCTTTCCTGCGGGTCATTTTGAAATTATGAACCGTGAACGCGAACCGCTGCGGGCTGCATTCCAGCCGGATCGTAACGGGTTTTGCGGGCTGGTTGGCCACGCCATGTTTGAAAGCGTTTTCCACAAAAGGCACCAGCAGCATCGGCGCAATGCGGCAGGCCTGCGGGTCGCCATCGATGAATAACTGCACGCAATTATCGCAACCCGTGCGCAGGCGGTGAACGGCGATAAAGTCTTCCAGGTATTTGATCTCGTCGCTGAGCGGGCTGCGGTATTCGGCGGCGGGCGGCTGCTCGGTCATATATTCGAGGATGTGAGACAGCGTGCGCGTGGCGTCTATCACCTGCGGGCTGCGCACGAGCGCCAGGGAATAGATGCTGTTGAGACTGTTCATCAGGAAATGCACGTTCAGCTGTGTTTTTAGGATACCCATTTCGGCTTCCTGCTGCTGGCGGCTGAGCTGCTGACGGCGTTTGTCCGCCTCCAGCCATGCGCGGAACAGCACGTAGGCCATGGCCGCGCAAAGCACCCAGCCATGCGTCCAGAAAGCGGAGCGGGCGTATGGCCAGAAAGTTCTGTAAAGTTTGACGTGATTGTCGCGGTAGCCCTGGTAGAGCACTTCTTCGCGGAAAAAATTATCCGCGATAAAATATTTCAGCAGTGTAACGCCCGCCACCAGCAATAACAGCCGGGCCAGCATGGGCAATACTTTTCGGCCTTCCAGGAACTGCGGGAAAGGCCAGCGGATCGCGGTGTAGAATAACGTGAAATTAAGCAGGCCAAAAACGCCTTGGTGAATATGCAGGTAACGCCAGCGTACCGGAAACCCCGTGCCGAGAACGGCGAGGCCGTACATCAGCAGCAGCCAGGCGGGCAGCAGCACGGCCAGCTCTTTCCACCGGCGGATGTTCTCAGGCGGGAGCGGCATAAACGGGCATTTTAAAATGATCGGCCTGGTAACGGTGCAGCCAGGCGATGAACTGCTGGCGCCAACCGGTGTGCGCCGCGGAAGAAAGCGCGAGCGTATCGGCCCCGATGTCCAGCCGGAGCACAACGGGCGCGTGGGCAGACTGGCGCGCGAGCAATTGTTCCGCAGCAGACTGCAGCTGCAGCGGCGTTACATAACGGCCTTCGGCGGGCCCGGTGAGATGCAGGCTCACGGGTTGCCCCGGGCAGAGGCGGTTGTGCAGTTTCAGGTAAATATCGAAGTAATGAAGTTCTTTTTCCAGCGGCGCTTTATCGAGCCGCACGGCTTTGTCGTACAACATGTACCGCAATAATTCGGAGAGTTGAAGAATGGCTTCGGCGCCTTCACCGTCTCGCCGCTGCTCGTCTGCCAGCACCGTTTCCAGCGCTTTGAGCTTACGCAGCAGCAGCTGCGAAGAAAACTGCATGCGCGTGTATTGGCGATGCGCTGCCGCGGCGGCTATTTCCAGGCGGCGGCCCGATTTATCGCCCGAGCGCCAGAGCAGGAAAATATAATATGCGCAGGCCGCGAAAGCCACGCCGATACCGGTTCCGAGGCTGATGCGAAAATATTGCCAGAAAGAAAAATAGGTCTTTTTAAATCCTATCAGCGCAATGGCGCGCTGCAGCACTTCGTCTGGCCAAATAAGGCCCACGGCGTATTTAATGCCGCAGAAACCGATCACCGTTGCAGCCACCAGTGCGGCGGCGAGGCCTTTTTTCCGCATGGCATAGGGGGTCAGCACATGAAATACGAGCAGGTAAAAAAGGTTGAAATTGATAAACCCATAAACGAAATACCGCACCAGCGTATAGCGCAGGCCGAACGTACTGTTCCAGTTCACGCGCAGCGCCGGGAAAACGTACAGTCCTACCAGGGCCATCCAGATGGCGAGATGCACAGCGTAACGGTATCGGTTAATATTGTTCATAAGACAGCTAAGATACGCCATAACAGTGCATTTGAGGCGTTTTTTTTCGTACCTGCGAAAGGGGCGATCGTACCCGCGGAAGGGGCGTACGTACAGTTTTTTGAAGGCGTATTCCCTATCCGGCTTACATTGTGCCTCGCGGGATCATCCACCCTCCGTTAATCAAAAACCAACCGGTATCAGCCGAAATCAACCACCCATCAACCAAATCAACAGCTATGAAGCGATTTTATCTCTTATCTCTTGCCTGTATGATGAGTATGGGCGCCATGGCCCAGCAGGTAATCAGGGGCACGGTGCGCGATTCGCTCACCAAAGCGCCCATTCCCGGCGCCACTATCAGGGTGGTGAACGGCAGCGGCGGGGTTACCGCCAACGAAAAAGGGGAATTTGAACTGCGCGTGCCGGCCAATGCCCAGCTGCGTATTTCTTCTATCGGTTTCGAAACCGTGCTGATCCCCGCCACGGCGGTCATCAAACCGATCATGCTCACCACCACGGCGCTGTTACTCAACACCCCGGTGGTAGTGGGTTACGGCACACAGCAGCGCAAAAATCTCACCACCAGCATTTCATCCATCTCGTCCAAAAAACTCGCCCCCGAAAACAACATCGTGAGCGATGTGGGCAAAGCCTTGCAGGGCCGCGTAGCCGGTGTGTTTGTGGCCAACACCTCCGGCTCGCCGGGTAATACGCCCAACATCCAGATACGCGGGGTGCAAAGCGCGCGGGCTGCAGACGCCAACCCGCTGATCGTTATCGACGGGCTGGTAATGGAAGGCAACGGCATTTCGCTGAACAGTATCAACCCGCAGGACATCGAGACCATCGACGTATTAAAAGACGCTGCTTCCGCCGCCATCTACGGCGCCCGCGGCAGCACCGGCGTGATCATCATCACTACCAAAAAAGGCCGCCAGGGCACGAAACCTTCTTTTTCCGTAAACGCCTACACCGGCTTCAACAACGTGCCTTCCACCCGCCGCATGCTCAACTCGCAGGAATATGAATCGGTGTTTAAAGACGCGCGGAACAACCGGCTGGCAGACATCGGCATCCAACTCACCGATCCCTCGCTGACGCCCGTGCAGATCTCGCAGCTGCAAGCCGAGCGCACACGGCTTACTAGCCAGGCGAGCGCGCTGAAAATGGAAAACCGCAGCATCGACTGGATAGACCGCGTGAAAAACAAACGCGCGCCGGTTAACAACATACAGGCCAGCATGACCGGCGGTGGCGAAAAGAACAGTTATTATATGTCCATCGGCCGGTATTCCGAAACAGCGTCCATCGGCACGGGACAGTTCGAACGGTACACCGGCAAGATCGACCTCACGCAGCAGGTAGGCACCTGGCTGAAGCTGAACGGCAACATCAATCTTTCCCAAGGCGTGAACAAAAACAACGCCTACCCGCTGGTAAGCGCGTTCAACGCCCGGCCAGACACGCCGGAAGAGCCCATCCGCCTGCCAAACGGTCAACTGGATTATTACATCGGCCAGCAAAACCACCCGCTCGGCGAGATGCTGGAAAACAACAACAAACGCAGAACACAAACCTGGTTCGGTAACCTCAGCGCCGATGTAACATTGCACCGCACGCTGCAATTCCGTTCCGTGTTCTCCGCCAACAAATACAACGTCAACGGCAACGATTACCAATCGCCGCTGGGCTACCTGGGCAAGTTTAACAAAGGTTATCTGAAAGTGAGCGGTGCAGACAATTTAAATTACAACTTCGATAACTATCTCACCTACAACAACCGCTTCAAACAGCTCGGCGTAAATGCGGTGGCGGGCTACACGTATTACAGCGTGCAGCAAAGCAGCTTCGGTTACGATCTCAACGGTTTTCCCGCCGTGGCCGGCATCAGCGGCGGCAGCGCGGCGGCAAGTTATGGCAGCGCAGGCTCCATTTCTTCGCTCAACGGCACGTCTCTCGAAACCAGCGAAGCCTGGTTTGGCCGCGTGAACCTCGACTGGGACCAGAAATATCTCCTGGGCGCAAGCCTTCGTACGGACGGTTCCAGCAAACTGCATCCTGAGAACCGTTACAGCTGGTTCCCTTCCGTTTCCGCGGGCTGGGACGTTGCGAAGGAAAACTTTATGCTGAAACAGAAAATGATCAGCTTCCTGAAACTCCGCGCCAGCTACGGCATCAGCGGCAACATCCGTCCGCTGGCGAACTTTGCGGCGGAAGACCTGATGAGCGGCACTTCTTATCTCGGGGAAGCGGCATTAAAACTGCGCGACCTCATCGGCAATCCTTCCGTGCGCTGGGAACAGACCAAACAGGCCGATGCGGGTATCGATCTGGGGTTATTTAATCAAAGAGTAAACCTCACCGTAGATTATTACAACAAAACCACGGACGGGCTGCTGAGCAACCGCTTCATTCCCTGGGAATTCGGCGCGCAGAGCATTCCCTACAACGTAGGCAGCATCCGCAACTACGGCATGGATGTGGAACTAAGCGTAGGCAGCCGGCAAAACGCAAAAGTGATGTGGCGCGTGGAAACCAATATGAACTTCAACCGCAACAAAGTGCTTTCCCTCGCCGATTCGGTGATCAGCTACGGCACCTTCATTTTCGGCGGGCCGCAAAGCAACGTAAAAGTGGGCCAGGCCGTGGGCAGCGTGCAGGTATACAATTCGCTGGGCGTAGATCCGCAAACCGGCGATATGATCTATGAAGACAGGAATAAAGACGGGCTGTTCAACGTAAAAGACATGATCTACGTGCCCATCGCGCTGCCGAAATTCACCGGGGGCACCACGCTCACGGCCGGTTACAAAAGGGTAACAGTGGAGGCGTTGTTCAGCTACGTGGTTGGCACAAAAATCTATGACTATTACGAACAATCGCTGCGCAATTACGATATGGACTGGTTCGGCGTAATGCCCAACAAATTCGACATCGTGAACAGCCGCTGGCGCAAACCGGGAGACGTTACCGAGGTGCCCCGCGCGATCGTAGGCCAGCATGGCACGGGCAAAACCACCGACTGGAATTACCGCCCCTCCACGCAATTCGTATACGACGCCAGCTACCTGCGCCTGCGCAATCTCATGGTATCCTACGATCTGCCGGAACGATTGCTGGACAAAGCTTCCATCGGCCGTTGCAAAGTGTACTGCTCTGCGCAGAACCTTTTCACCGTTACCAAATATATCGGGTTCGACCCGGAAGCGGCCTCCAACAGCGGCATCGTATCCAGCAACCTGCCGAATGCCAGGGCCATGGTATTGGGCATAGACGTATCATTCTAAAACAAGCCAGCCATGACGACACGCAACATACTACTCTCCTTTTCCGCCATGATCGCATTTTCCGCCTGCAGCAACAAGCTGGACGTAAGGCCGGACAATCTCGTGGCCCCTTCGCAGGTGAACAGCCAGAACCTTCCGCTGGTGCTGAACGGCGCCAAACTGGGGCTTACCAATAATTCATTCTACGGGTATTTCTGCCTCTCCGATTATATGAGCGACGATGTGCAGGGCCTCAGTCTTGCCGGATACGAAAGCTGCAACATTCCCATCAACGACAACACGCTCACTTTCGCCTACCGTTATCCTTACCAGTGCATTGCCAATGCCAACGCGGTGATCAGTTACGGCGAAGCGCACGCTTCAGAAACCGCGCTCAACGCCACCGTTGGCGAAGCCCGGCTGCTGCGCGCTTTTGCCTACACCATCCTGCACGAACAATTCGGCAAAGTGGCGATCATGAAAGGCGGCGAAGACCCGCTTACATTGCCTGAGCGCAACAGCGAGGCGGACGTAAAAGCTTTTATAACAGCAGACCTGAAAAAAGCGGCAGACCTTCTCCCCGATCACACGGGGCAAACGCTGAAAGCCAGCAAACAGGCCGCACAGCTGCTGCTGGCGCGTTTTTATCTCAACGAAGGAAAAAACACCGAAGCGCTGAACCTCGCGGAAACCGTGATCGCTTCCGGGAAATTCGCGCTGCAGCCGGATAAGTACGGCGACATTTTCAAATACAATACGGCTTCCAAAGAGATGATCTACGCCATCGCGGAAACCTCCAGCGGCAACAGCCTGAACTACGGCCTGCCCAACGTGTACGGCCCGGGCGGAAAGAACCCGGACGGCACTTCCATCGCCGGCGGCGGCAGCACCTGGATAGACAGCACGATGGTGAAAACCTACGAAGATACCGATACACGCAAGGCCTATTACGTAAAGAAAACCGGCTCGTCCATCACGATCGAAGTGTATTTCCTCACCAAATTCCCGATGGAAGTTACGCCTGCCTATCCCATCTGCCGCTTCAGCGAAGCGTATCTTATAGCTGCGGAAGCCAAAGCCCGCACCGGCGTGGTGGATGTGGCGCGTTTTAACGAACTGCGCGGCAAACGCGGCGCAAGCCTGAAAACCAACGCGGATTTCGCGGACGCGCAGGCATTCCTGGACGAGATCGAAATGGAAAGAAGAAGGGAGTTTGTGGGCGAACGCCAGCGCTGGAACGACATGCGCCGCTTCGCCAAAACAAAACCCTGGCTCGCGGGGCTTCGCCAGCCCGAAGGCCATGTGCTGATGCCCGTGCCCGAACGCATCCTGACCTTGAACCCCAATGTGAAACAGAATGCAGATTATTAAACAACAAAATCAAAAACGCAATAACCCGATGAAGAACGCAATGTTGACAGCAGCCCTGGTGGCCGCATGTGCAACGGCAAACGCCCAGCAGGCGCCGATGCCGAAGCAGATCACTGTGAAAGGAAAAGTTAAGTTCGACGTGCCCGAAGGTCAGCCGAGAAAAGTATGGCTGAGCCGCGACAACGGAACCGGCAAACCCGAAGTAGTGGATTCTGTGGAAATGGGGAAAGACCTGACCTACAGTTTCCGCATCAAACAAAACCACCCCGGTATTTACAAACTCAACGTGATGTACTGGGACCATATCACCTTCTGGAGCGATGCAGACGTGAGCGTGAGCAGCCGCGGGTACGACACCGCGAGAATTAAAATGAAGATCCCGCATTTTTATTACGTACAGGGCTCCCGCGACAACGATTTCATCAACCAGATGGAACTCAACAGCACGAATGGTTACCTCCGCAGCGTGGAAGATTACAACCTGGAATATTATGCCAAACAGCATAAGGAAAAAACCGGCGACAGCGCCTGGATCACTTACCTGAACACAAGGCCGCGGTACAACAAAGCCGGCGACGACGCTGAAATGCGCCGCGACCTGCTGCTGAAAATTTATAAAGACCGTCCCGTGCTGATCTACGCCCTGCGCTACGCCGGCAGCCCGGAAGATACCACCGCTTACAACAACACCCTAGCGCAGCTGGACCATTTGCTGAAATTGTATCCCTGGCTCAGCGAAGCAAAGAATCTCAAAACCACCATCATCAACAACCGCGCGCAAGCCATGAAACTGAAACCCGGCCAGCAGGCGCCGTCCATCAGCTACCCGGATGCGATGGGGCAATTGCAGAACCTGGAAAAATACAAGGGCAAATATGTGCTCGTCGATTTCTGGGCCAGCTGGTGCGGGCCTTGCCGCCAGGCAATCCCGAAAGTGAAGGAATTGTATGCCGGGTATAAAGAAAAAGGCCTTGAAGTGGTAAGCATCAGCATCGACACCGATAAAAAAGCCTGGGCAAAAGCCATGGCCGACGAAAAAATGCCCTGGGAACAACTGCTGAGCAGCAATAAAGATAAAACGATGGCAGACTTCCAGTTCAGCGGCATCCCCACGCTGTACCTGCTGGACCGGGAAGGGAAGATCATAACGAAATACACCGGCTACAGCCCTGAAGCCGAAGCAGGTATCAAAGCCGCGATAGATAAGGGCGTAGCGGCGAAACCCGCCGGCGAAAGAAGAGTAATGCAGGCCGCAACCATGTAAACACCATACACCGCATGAAACAAACCATCCTCACTATCCTCACCCTGGCGCTGGGCGTAAACAGTTACGCCCAGCAAAACTTCACGCTCGACGTGCAGCTTAAAGGCCAGGCGGGGTACAAGCTCAATCTCAGCTACATCCAGCACGGTCAGCGCAAAAGCGATACCGCGCAAATACTTCCGGACGGCACTTACCGTTTCACCGGCACCATCGCCGAGCCGGTGGTGGCCGTGCTGTTCAACAGCAATCCCGCTGCGCGTTTCCAGATGAGCAGCGGCGGCATGTTCATTCCCGGGCCCTTGCTCGAACTGGTGCTGGAGCCTGGAAATATCCGCGTAACGGGCGCTTCAGACGTTTCGTACCTCGCCGCGGTGAAAGGCGGGCCGCTGAATAAAGAACTGTCTTCGCTGAAAACAAACGAAAACCCGCTGGTAAAAGAAAAATGGGAGCTTACCAAAAAAAGCGCGCAGGTATACCGTGAAGGCGATACCGCCCTCGCGTCGAAGCTGCGTGCAAAAGGCAACGCGCTGCAGGCGAAAAAAGACGAGCTGCGGAAATCGTACATCGCCAAACATCCCGCGTCTTTCGTGAGCATGTATCTGCTAAGCGGGCTGTATGAAAGTTATACGCCGGAACAGTTCGAACAGGCGTTCGGCAAACTTTCCCCTGCTTACAAAAACAGCTTCTACGGGAAATACGCAGCCGGGAAGATCGAAAGCGCAAAAGCCACCGCTCTCGGCCGGGTTTCGCCCGATTTCACCAAAAAAGACATGAACGGTCAGCTGTTCACGCTTTCCAGCCTGAAAGGAAAATATGTGCTGGTAGACTTCTGGGGAAGCTGGTGCGGCCCCTGCAGGAGCAGCCATCCGCATATGAAAAGTTTGTACGAAAAATACAAACCGAAAGGATTGGAAATTGTAGGCGTAGCGGAGGAAAAATCGTCTGACATGACCGCTAACGAAAACAACTGGAAAAAAGCCATCCAGTCAGACGGTATACCCTGGGTGCACGTGATGAACAATTACGGGAAAGAAACGAACGACCTGGTGCAGGCTTACGGCGTAACCGGTTTTCCCACGAAATTCCTGTTGGACAAAGAAGGGAAGATCCTTTTTAAACTGATAGGCGCCGGAGAGGAAGGCGATAAGGAGCTGGATGCAAAACTCAGGGAAATACTGGGAGAGTGATCCGCTTGATTTTAGGAAAAGTAAGGCTGGCTGAAGATTTTCAGCCAGCCTATTTTTTTGGAAAAAATATTATTTCACCAAAGCCGCGATGGCCTGGTGTACCTGTTCGAAAGGGAACCCTTTCAGAACATCGTCCATCAGCGCTTTTACGGCCTCGTTGTTTAAGTTGCCGATGCTGCCTTCGTGAGTGTGATGAATGTCTGTATCCGGCTTAAAATTGCCTTTCTCGATATCCAATCCTACTTGTTTATACGCTTCCCGGAATGGCGTTCCTTCCAGCACCAGGCGGTTCACTACTTCCACGCTGAACAGGTACTGGTATTTTTCGTCTTTCAGGATATCTTCTTTGATGCGGATGTTTTCGAGCATGAGCCTGCTCATCTGCAAACAGTTTCTCAGCGTGGTGAACGCCGGGAAAAGATTTTCCTTCAGCAGCTGCAGGTCGCGGTGGTAGCCGGAGGGCAGGTTCACCGTCATCATGGCGATCTCGTTCGGCAGCGCCTGCAGTTTGTTGCAATGCGAGCGGATCAGTTCCCAAACGTCCGGGTTCTTTTTGTGCGGCATGATGCTGGAACCGGTGGTAAGCTCGTCCGGGAAACCGATGAAACCGAAATTCTGGTTCATGAACAAACAGGCGTCCATCGCCATTTTAGACAGCGTGGCCGCGATGCCCGCCAGCGCGAAGGCTACCAGTTTTTCCGTTTTACCGCGGCCCATCTGTGCGTACACCACGTTGAAGTTGAGCGTGTCGAAACCAAGTAGTTTCGTGGTCATGGTACGGTTGAGGGGAAAGCTGGAACCATAGCCTGCGGCGGAGCCCAGGGGATTTTTATTCACCACTTTGTAAGCGCCCTGCAGCATGGTGAGGTCGTCTGTCAGGCTTTCGGCATAAGCGCCGAACCAGAGGCCGAAAGACGAAGGCATGGCTATCTGCAGATGCGTATAGCCAGGCATGAGATGTTGTTTATACTTTTCGCTTTGCGTTTGCAGCAGGTCGAACAGCGATTTCGTTTCGTGCACGATGGTTTCCAGCTCGTGGCGGAGGAACAGTTTGAGGTCTACCAGCACCTGGTCGTTGCGGGAACGGCCGCTGTGTATCTTTTTGCCAGATTCGCCCACCCTTCTCGTCAGCAGCAGCTCTACCTGCGAATGAATATCTTCCACGCCGTCTTCCAGCACAAAATTCCCCGCCGCTATTTCCGCGTAGATCTGCTTCAGTTCTTTTTGCAGCACGGCAAGGTCTTCTTTGGAAAGCAGCCCGATAGATTCGAGCATGGCGATGTGCGCGAGGGAGCCCTGCACGTCGAACGGTGCGAGGTATTCGTCCATTTCGCGGTCGCGGCCAACGGTGAACTGCTCTACTTCGGCGAGCGCTGTTTTATCCTTTTGCCAGATTTTCATACTGCTTCTTTTAAAAATCATATTTGCCGAAGATCCTTTCTTTGATCTCCGGCCATTCTTCCCTGAGTATCGAGAAATACACGCTGTTGAGGAGGTGGCCGTTCCAGGTGATCATATGATGCCGGAAAACGCCTTCCTGTTTGCAGCCGATGCCCAGCATGGCATTGCGCGATTTTTCATTCCGTTCGTCCGTTTTCAGTTCCACGCGGTTCATTCCCCATGTTTCGAATGCGTATTGCAGCATGGCGAATTTCATGGCGCGGTTGAGGCCGGTGCGCTGAAAACGCGGATGTATCCAGGTATACCCGATCTCCGTTCTTTTATGCATCTCCACGATGCTGCAAAAACGCGTGCTGCCTGCCACTTCCCCCGTTTCCTTGTCTATTACCACGTATGGCAGGCACAAACCCTGTTCCCGTTCCCTGAAAGCCGCCTGCATGTACCGTTCAAGATCTTCGCGGCTGCCGATGCGGCCGAGGCCTACTTCCCAGAGAGACGGCTCCAGCGCTACTTCCAGCAATACTTCCAGGTCGGAAGGTTGCATGGGGCGGAGCAATACGCGTTTGTTTCCAAGTACCGGCTGTTCCATGCAGCTAATTTACGCCATTCACGACGGACAGCAGGCGGATATATGTATCGATGCCCTGGCTGATTTCGTCGAGGTAAATAAACTCGTCTGCAGTGTGGCTCCTGGCGGAATCGCCCGGCCCAACCTTTACGGAAGTGGCGGGGATCAACGCCTGGTCTGACGTGGTGGGCGAGCCGTACAGCTGTTTGCCCAGCCCGATGCCGGCCTGCACCAGCGGATGTTCCACGGGAATGAAAGACGGGCGCATCCGCATGCTGCGCGGCGTTACGTCGCACCGCACGTTGGCGCGGATGATCTCCAGCATTTCTTCCAGCGTATATTGATCGGTAGCCCGCACGTCTACCACGAAAGAACATTCCGCGGGAACTACATTGTGGGCTTTGTTTGAAGTTTGAATAACGGTCACGCTCATTTTTACCGGCCCCAGCGTATCAGACACTTTCGGGAAACGGAAATTGCGGAACCAGCTGATGTCGTCCATCGCTTTGTACAATGCGTTCTCGCCTTCGTCCCGCGCGGCATGGCCGGCCTTGCCATGCGCCACGCAATCCAGCACCATCAGGCCTTTTTCAGCTACGGCCAGGTCGGTTTTGGTAGGTTCGCCCACGATTGCGAAATCGATAGCGGGCAGCTGCTCCAAGATACTTTCGATGCCGTTCACCCCGCTGATCTCTTCCTCCGCAGAGGCCGCCAGCACAATGTTGTAAGGCAATCCTTCCCTGTCGTAAAAATGCAGGAATGCCGCGATCAGGCTTACCAGGCAGCCGCCGGCATCGTTGCTGCCGAGGCCGAACAATTTGCCGTCTTCAACAATTGGCGCAAACGGATCGCGGGTGTATTGCGGGTTGGGTTTTACGGTGTCGTGATGAGAATTGAGCAGGATGCTGGGTTTGGCGGGATCGAAATGCCTGTTCACCGCCCAGACGTTGTTGAGATGGCGGTCAGGTTTCACGCCGTGCTCTTCGAGAAAACGCATCAGCAATACCGCCGTGCCATCTTCTTCCCTGCTGAAGCTCGGTGTGGCGATCAGGTCTTTTAAAAGCCGCACTGCATCTTGGTAGCGTTGTTGGTTCCACATAGTTAGCAAATTAAGGTACCCGCTACCGAACCGGTGGTGTTCCTTTGCAGGTCACCGGCATGACCGATGAGCACTTCTTTCACCCCGCTTTCGATAGCGGCAAATGCGTTGTCCAGCTTCGGCAGGATGCCGTCAGACAATGCGCCGTCGGCAAGCAATTGCCGGTAAATATCGCGGTTGATCAGGTTGATCACCGATTCGTCGTCTTCCGCATTCCGCAGCACGCCTTTTTTCTCGAAACAATAGATCAGCCTCACGGTGTAATGCGCCGAAAGCGCCACCGCCAGCGAAGACGCGATGGTGTCTGCATTGGTGTTGAGTATCTGTCCTTTGCCGTCGTGCGTGAGCGGGGCCAGCACCGGCGTGATGCCCGCGTCCAGCAGGAGTTTTACGGGAGCGGTCTGCACCGATCCTTCGGGAATGTCTCCCACAAAACCGTAGTCGATCTCCTTCACGGGGCGTTTCACGGCGGGAATAATGTTCGCGTCCGCTCCGGTAAGGCCGATGGCGTTGCAGCCATTGGCCTGCAATTTGGCCACCACCTGTTTGTTCACCAGCCCGCCGTACACCATCGTTACCACGTCGATCGTTTCCGCATCGGTAATGCGCCGGCCGTTTACATAATTGGCCGCGATGCCCAGCTTGTCGCCGATGCGCGTGGCGATCTTCCCGCCGCCGTGGATCAGCACCTTCAGCGCGGGCACGGCTGCAAAGTCTTTCAGGAAACTGTCCAAAAAAGCCGGGTTATCGATCACGTTTCCGCCTACCTTGATGATGTATACCGTTCCGGGAGATGACATGTTTATCTGTTCTTTAAAATTTCACTCAATACCGCCTGCGCCGCCCATACGCGGTTGCCCGCTTCGGGGATCACGATGGAACCGGGCCCGTCGAGCACTTCGTCTGCGATCACCACATTCCTTCTCACGGGCAGGCAATGCATCACTTTCGCGTCGTTGGTGTTTTTCAGCGTTTCGTTGGTCACCATCCAGCTTTCGTCCGTACAGGTGATCTTGCCGTAATCTTTGTAGCTCGACCAGTTTTTTACGTACACAAAATCCGCTCCTTCCAATGCTTCGCGCTGGTTGTGGATTACCGGCGCTTTGCCGGCGAACTTCGGGTCCAACTCATACCCTTCGGGATGCGTGATGGTGAAGTCCACTTCGTCCCAGGCGTTCATCCACTGCGCGAAGGAGTTGGGAACGGCCTGCGGCAGCGCTTTTACGTGCGGCGCCCAGGTCATTACCACCTTCGGTTTGCGCGGCTGGTTCCAGCGCTCTTTGATGGTGATCACGTCCGTCAGGCTCTGCAACGGGTGAAGGGTGGCGCTTTCGAGGCTTACCACGGGCTTGCCGGCGTATTTGATGAACTGGTTGATATATTTTTCCGTGTAGTCTTCCTCTTTGTTCTTAAGGCCGGGGAACGTGCGGATGGACAGTATGTCGAAGTACTGGCCCATTACAGCGGCGGCTTCTTTCACGTGTTCGGTGGTGTTCCCGTTCATCACAACGCCGTCGTTCATTTCGAGGGCCCATCCTTCCTTATCGATATTAAACACCACTACTTCCATGCCCAGGTTGCGGGCCGCCACCTGTGTGCTCAACCGCGTGCGCAAACTGGGGTTCAGGAAAATCATTCCCAAAGTTTTGTTTTCTCCCAGCCCTTTGTCCTTAAAAGGGTTCTTTTTGTAATCCAGTGCTGTAGCCGCTATTTGCGGCACACCGGGCACGTCGTCCACGGAAATAAATTGTTTCATCGTTGTTACATTTGGTTCCCCGGAGGGAGCACCATTAGTTTAATGCTGTTTTAAATGCGGTTAAAAACTGGTCTGCCTGCGCTTTCGTGAGTGCCAGCGACGGCAGCAAACGGATCACGTTCGGTTTTGCTTCACCGGTGAAAATCTTATGCTTGAATAACAATTCTTTTCTTACATGGCCCAGCTCTTCCGGCAGCTCGATGCCGATCATCAGGCCGCGGCCTCTCACTTCTTTTACCTGCGGGAATTTTTTCAGCTCTTCCATCAGGTAATTGCCCACTACGCCGGCGTTCTCTATCAGCGATTCTTTTTCGATCACTTCCAGCACGGCCAATGCGGCCGCACAGGCGAGGTGATTGCCGCCGAAAGTGGTGCCCAGCATGCCGTACGCGGGTTTGAACTTAGGCGAAATGATGATGCCGCCGATGGGGAAACCGTTGCCCATGCCTTTGGCCATGGAGTAGATGTCCGCGTTCACGCCGGCATGGTCGTGACTGAAAAATTTACCGCTCCTGCCGTAACCGCATTGCACGGAATCCGCGATGAACGCGGCGTTGTGCTCGTCGCAAAGCGACCTGATCTTTTGCAGGAAAGCGGGAGTGGCCACGTTGATGCCGCCCACGCCCTGTATGCCTTCGATGATCACGGAGGATACTTCGTATTTTTTGAAAGCGTCTTCCAGCGCTGCCTGGTCTTCCCAGGGCAGGAACACTACGTTGTCCGTCTCGTTCACCGGCGCCACGATCTTCGGGTTGTCTGTTGCAGCTACCGCCAGTGAAGTACGGCCGTGGAACGCTTTTCTGAAAGCGATGATCTTCTTTTTGCCGTTATGGAAAGAGGCGAGCTTGAGCGCGTTTTCGTTCGCTTCCGCGCCGGAGTTGCAAAGGAACAGCTGGTAATCTTCCTTGCCGGAAATTTTGCCGAGCTTTTCCGCCAGCTGCTTCTGCAGCGGGATGTGGATGGAGTTGGAATAAAAGCCCACTTTACCGAGCTGGTCGGTAAGCCGCTGTACATAATGCGGGTGGGTATGACCGATGGAGATCACGGCGTGGCCGCCATAAAGGTCCAGGTATTGCTGGCCTTTATCGTCCCAAACGGAAGAGCCTTCGGCTTTGGTAATGGTGATGTCGTTTACCGGGTATACGTCGAATAATTGCATTGTAACGTTGTTTCTGAAGGTGGAAGAATGATTAGAACACGATGGACTTGAGCTTCAACCCCGCTGTTTCCTCCAGCCCCAGCAGCAGGTTCATATTCTGCACGGCTTGCCCGGACGCACCTTTTACCAGATTGTCTTCGATAGAATGGATCACCAGTTTGCCTTCCGCTTTTTCAAGCTGGATCAGCACTTTGTTGGTGTTCACCACCTGTTTGAGATCGATCTGTTTCCTGCTCACATGCGTGAAGGGATCTCCTTCGTAATACGATGTGTACAGGTCGTATGCTTCTTCGAGTGATAAATCACAGTTAAGATACGAAGTGATCCAGATGCCGCGCGGATAATCGCCGCGTACGGGCACGAAGTTGAGCGCTCCTGAGAAAGCAGGCTGGAGGCCCTGCAAGGTTCGTCGGATCTCCTTCAGATGCTGGTGCGTGAGCACCTTGTAAGTGGATATATTGTTGGCCCTCCACGTGAAATGCGAAGTGGCGGAAAGGCTTTGCCCCGCGCCGGTGGAGCCGGTGATGCCGGTGGTATGCACTTCGGTGAGCAGTCCCGCTTTCGCGAGCGGCAGCAGCCCCAGCTGGATAGCCGTGGCGAAACAGCCGGGATTGGCGACGTTGCTCGCTTTTTTGATCGCGCTCCTGTTCACTTCAGGCAGGCCGTATACAAACTCGCGGCCTTTCACCGTTTCGCCCAGCCTGAAATCCTGGCTGAGGTCGATGATGTGCACGCTGTCTGCGATATCGTTGGTTTCGAGGAATTTTTTTGCTTCACCATGACCGAGGCAGAGGAATATCACATTCACGCTGTTGTCGATCCCGCTGGTGAACAGCATGTCCGTATCGCCCAGCAGGTCTGCATGCACGGCATGCAGCGGGTTGCCCGCGTTGCTGCGGCTGTGTACGAAAGCCAGTTCCACGTCGGGGTGGTTCAGCAGCAACCGGATGGCTTCTCCGCCTCCGTAACCTGCCCCGCCAATAATGCCTGCCCTAAATCTCTTCATGATCTTTATTTTTTATTTTCTTCATTCACCTGGTGCCAGATCATGGTCTGGTTGCCGAAGATCTTGCTGAAACCTCTCACGTCTTCGCCGCTCCAGCCGGAGTTCATTTCCCCGTATTTGCCGAATTTGCTGCTCATGAGATCGTATGCGGAAGTAATGCCGGTAACCTGGAAGCGGTAAGGCATCAGGGTAACGGATACCTTGCCGCTCACGTTTTCCTGGCTGTGCTGCAGGAAAGCCTCGATGTCGCGCATCACGGGGTCGAGTATCTGGCCTTCGTGCATCCAGTTGCCGTAGAACTGCGCCAGCTGGTCTTTCCAGCTCAGCTGCCATTTGGTGAGCACATGTTTTTCCAGCGCGTGGTGCGCTTTGAGGATCACCATGGGAGCAGCCGCTTCGAAGCCCACGCGGCCTTTGATGCCGATGATGGTGTCGCCCACGTGAATGTCTCTGCCGATGGCGAACGCGCCTGCGATGCCCTGCAGGTAAATGATCGCCTCGGTGGGATGCGTGAATTTTTTATCGTTGACGCCCAGCAGTTCGCCTTTCTCGAAAGTAAGCGCTACCTGCTCGGGCTCGTTTTTGGTCAGCTGTGTGGGCCATGCGTGCTCGGGCAGCATGCCGTTGGAAGTAAGCGTTTCTTTACCGCCCACGGAAGTGCCCCAGATGCCTTTGTTGATAGAGTACATGGCTTTTTCGAAATTCACCTGCACGCCTTTGGATTGAAGGTATGCGATCTCTTCTTCGCGGCTCAGCTTGAGGTCGCGGATGGGAGTGATGATCTCCACGCCGGGGATCATGATATGAAAGATCATGTCGAAGCGCACCTGGTCGTTGCCTGCGCCGGTAGAACCGTGCGCCACGGCGTCCGCTCCCACTTCCTTCACATACTCCGCGATGGCGAGGGCCTGGCTCATGCGCTCGGCGCTTACGCTCAGGGGATAGGTGTTGTTCTTCAGCACATTGCCGAACACGAGGTACCGGATCACTTTATCGTAATAAGAGCGAACCGCATCTACTGTCTTGTGACTTTTTACACCCAGACTGTAGGCGCGTTTCTCGATCTCCTGCAATTCTTCCGCAGTAAAACCGCCCGTATTCACGATCACGGAATGCACTTCATAACCTTTTTCTTCGGACAGGTATTTAACGCAGTACGATGTATCAAGTCCTCCGCTGAAACCCAGTACAACTTTTTTAGCCATCTGTTTTTGTGTCTTTATTTTAAAAATTCATTTTCCGGTTATAACCAGCCGAAGAAAAATCTCTTTTTCCCCGAGCCTGCCGCGCCGCTGCCGCCGCTTTTTCGGGCCGCTTTCAGCAGCACGTATTTTTTATACCGCACCCATCTTTCAAATAGCGAAAAATTGCCTTTGAACTTGCGTTTCTTTTTTTCCTGCTGCATATCGCCCGCGGTGGTCACCACGAGTTTGTTCCGTTCGGCGGCGGCTTTTTCTTCCGCTTCCTTCGCTTTTTCAACGGGGTCGTAGAGCATGGCGGTGCAAAGACAGTTCTTCCTGTTCTTGGCCGTCAGCACATCGAAGTTCACGCAGCTGCGGCAGCCTTTCCAGAATTCCTCGTCGTCCGTCAGCTCGCTGTAAGTTACGGGTTCATAACCAAGGTCTGAGTTAATTTTCATCACGGCCAGGCCGGTGGTGAGGCCGAATATCTTGGCATCCGGGTACTTTTTGCGGCTCAGCTCGAAAATCTTCTCTTTAATGGCTTTGGCAACGCCATGGCCCCTGAAGGCGGGGTTTACAATAAGGCCGGAGTTGGCCACGAACTTTTCATGGCCCCATGCCTCGATGTAACAAAACCCAACCCACTCGCCGCCTTTGGTAAGTGCGATCACCGCCTTGCCTTCGTCCATTTTCAGCTGCACGTATTCCGGGGAACGTTTGGCGATGCCGGTCCCGCGGGCTTTAGCAGAAGCCTCCATCTCATCAGTGATGGTTTTGGCATAATGCTTATCGTCGGCAGTAGCTGCCCGAACGATGATATCTTTATTTTCCAACTTGTTAAAATTGAAAATTGTGATGCAATAAATTGATGAAATCGTTCCGTTTCCGGAAAAAACCCATGAGGGGGATCATGGTGCGATAGCGGGTATGGTTAACGGCGCTATCAAATACGAGGTCGTCGGGAGAGATATCTAAAGACAGGAAACCCAATAGCGTATACACCACCTTCGATGGAAGGGTGGTAAGCGGAGATGTTGGTATGGGTTGAGAGATATTCCAACTTCAGTTCAACGTTAAATTGTTATAAAAATCGTCTTTAGTTTATTAAAGTACCCGCAAAGGTATAACATATTTACATATGCAACCGATTTTTTTTGTTAAAATAAAAAAGAACGGAAACGTGGCCCTGCCTGCGTTTCCGTTCTTTTTGCCGGTATCTCCGGCGGGGGGCTGATCCCTGGTTTTCGGGGCGGCGGAGACCGGGTTTCCCGGCCCGCCCCCGGTATGCCGCAGCCGGCTTGCTTCAGCTGCTAGAATACCCCTGTTTCCGCGAATGCGGGCGTCTGGTCTTTTTCATCGGCCGGCGCCAGCGCCGCCAGTTTAAAATAGCGGCATTTCACTGGTTTCGTGAGTTTTATGCTTTGTTTCACCGGGTTGTTCAGGATGTTGGCAAAACTGCCTTTGGCCACGGGCTCGCCCCAGCTTTTACCGTCGTCGCTCACGTAAAACGCGTATTGGTACACGATGCCGCCGCGCGGGTTCGGCGTGTAGGTAAAGCCGTTCACCGTGGTGGAAGCGCCCATGTCTACCACCAGCTCGGCGGGATATTTCAGGTTCGCGTTGCGGAAGGTTGTGGCGGAATTGCCGTCTACGGCCGATTTGGCGCCTTCGGTAATGGCGGTCCAGTTTTCAGGCGCTAGGTCGAAGGTTTCGGCAACGGTGGCGCCGGATTGTTTGCCGTTGTTGATGAAGGCTTTGGCTTTAACGGTGCCGGCGCCTTTGAAGGCGAAGCCCTGCCCGGTGTATTTCGCGGAGGCCGTCGTTGGTTCGCTGCCGTTGGTGGTGTAGTACACCACAGGGTCGGCGGACTGAACGGTAATGGTCACTTCACCGGATTTGCTGCGTTTGATCACGGGATCGGCCAGCAGCTCGGGCGCTTTGAACAGCTTCACTTCGCTGATCACGGGGCTTGCCAGCGCGTCGAGCAGGGTGATCTTCACGCTTTTGGTGGTGGTATTCGGCAGCCGCAGGATACGTTTGTAGCCGATCGTGGTTTCCCGCGCGATCTCACGGTATTCTTTGCCGTCGAGCACGCTTACGGTGAAGGCTTTCACGCGCTGCCCCAGCGGGATGAACTCCTGGATGGCAAGCCGGTTAAAAGTGACCGCCTTTTCGAAGCTCAGGTTGATTTCCGCCGAAAGTTCGCCTTCCGCTACGGCCCAGTAGGTGTTGTAGCTGTTATCGGTGAGGTGAACGGCGCTGCTCATCACATTGTCCGGCCGGTTGTTGGTCACGGTTGTTCTGGCGCGTGCCGCCAGGTTGGATTTAAAATCCGCGTCCAGCGTGCGTTTCAACTCCATCAGGCGGATGGAATCATTTGCATGGATGCGCCCGCGGCGGTCTACCGGCACGTTCAGCAGCAGGTTGGCGTTGCGGCCAACGGAGCCGTAGTAGATGTCCAGCAGCCAGGGCAAAGTTTTCACTTTATCGTCCGTGCTCGGGCTGTAGAACCATCCCGGGCGGATAGACACGTCCGCCTCACCGGGCACCCAATCCTTCGCGCCTTCCTGGCCTTTGTTCAGTTTGTCCTGAATGCCGTGCATGCCCGGCGCGAACTCGTCGCGGTTGATGGTGCTCCAGTTGGTGGTGCCCGCAAACCCGTTCTCGTTGCCGATCCAGCGGCAGCCGGGGCCGGCGTCGCTGAAGAAGATCACTTCGGGATGATATTTTTTAACGGTCCCTTCAAAGAGGTTCCAGTCGTACACCTGTTTTTTGCCGTTCGGGCCTTCGCCGTTGGCGCCGTCGAACCATTGCTCGAACACGTCGCCGTATTTGGTATGCACTTCCCGCAGCTGGTTGGCGAACACCTGGTTGTATTCAGGTGTGCCGTAGGCGGGATGGTTGCGGTCCCAGGGAGAAAGGTACACGCCGAACAGCAGGCCATATTCCCTGCAGGCGGCGGAAAGCTCGGCGAGCACATCGCCTTTGCCGTTTTTCCAGGCGCTTTCACGTACGGTGTGTTTGCTGTATTCGCTGGGCCAGAGGCAGAAGCCGTCGTGGTGTTTGGCGGTGATGATGATGCCCTTCATGCCGGCGAGCTTCGCGGTGCGCGCCCATTGGCGGGCGTCGAGCGCGGTGGGGTTGAACACTTTCGGGTCTTCGTCCCCATGCCCCCACTCCTTGTCCGTAAAAGTATTCGGGCCGAAGTGAATGAACATGTAATATTCCAGCTGCTGCCATTTCAGCTGCGCGTTGGAAGGCAATGCCCCGTAGGGTTTGATCTCGGGTTGCGCCCAGGCTTTGCCCGCGGCGAACAACAAAATAAAGAGGACCGCTTTTCTCATAGTACTGTAATTGCTGACGTGTTGCTCATAAAAATAATGCGCCGGCGGTCATTTCCCGTAGTTTGGTAATATCATGACAAAGAAAGAGAAAATACTACGCTAACAACCGTTTGCCGCCGCACCCTATCATTTGCCATCTATCACAGGAATGTCACAATTCATAAACAGGCATTGCGGGTGATAGTGTTAAAGCTATACATTTAAAGCCGTTAAATGGAACTGTTACTCTTTAATCCAACACATTTCAGTTTATGAATAAGCACTTGCATCGCAGAAAGTTCATCAGGAACAGCGTGGCTGCCGGCGTGGGAATGTCCCTTCTGAATTCGCCAGCACGGCTCTTTGCCGCCGAAAAGAAAGAAAAAGTAAGAGTGGGGTTGATCGGCGTGGGCGCGCGCGGCCTGAACCACCTGGACCTCTGCCTCCGCCGCAGCGATGTGGACGTGGTGGCCATCGCGGACCCTGATACCGAGTTCACCCTGCCACAGGCCCGCAAGATGATAGCAACGCATTACGGCGCGAAACGCAAAGTAGCCGAATACACCAAAGGCCCGCACGATTACAAGAACCTGCTCAAACGCGGCGATATAGACGCGGTGGTGATCGCCACTCCCTGGGAATGGCATACCATTATGGCGGTAGACGCGATGCGCGCGGGCGTAACGCCCGCCGTAGAAGTTTGCGGCGCGGCCGATATCCAGGAATGCTGGGAACTGGTGAACACTTCAGAATCCACCGGCATCCCACTGTTCGGCATGGAAAACGTGAACTATCGCCGCGACGTGCTGGCCGTGCTCAACATGGTGCGCCAGGGCCTCTTCGGTGAGATCGTTCACCTCCAGGGCGGTTACCAGCACGACCTCCGCGAAGTGAAGTTCAACGACGGCAAGCAGCTTTACGGCGGCGGCGTTGAGTTTGGCGACAAAGGCATTTCCGAAGCCAAATGGCGCACCAACCACTCCGTTCACCGCAACGCAGACCTCTACCCCACCCACGGCCTCGGCCCGGTGAGCAATATGATCAACATCAACCGCGGCAACCGTTTGCTGTCGCTCACTTCCGTAGCCACTAAATCGCGCGGCCTGCATAAATATATCATGGACCATCCGAAAGGCGGCCCGAACCACCCGAACGCCAAAGTGGAATTTAAACTGGGCGACATCGTGAGCACGCTGATCAAAACCAACAACGGCGAAACCATCATGCTCAGCCACGACACCAATCTTCCCCGCCCCTATTCGCTCAACTTCCGCGTACAGGGCACCAACGGGCTGTGGATGGACGATTTCGACAGCATTCACATCGAAGGCAAAACCAAACCGCATACCTGGGAAAAAACCGGCGATCCGAAAGAGACGGACAGCTATATGGGCAAATACGATCACCCGCTCTGGAAAAAATACGCCAACGACGCGTCGGGCGCGGGCCATGGCGGCATGGACTGGTTCGTGATCAATTCGTTCATCGAAAGCATCAAACGCGGCACCGACTACCAGATGGACGTGTACGACCTCGCCACCTGGTACGCCATCACGCCGCTCAGCGAACAATCGATCCTCGAAGGCGGCGCCGTACAATACATCCCCGACTTCACGCGCGGCCGCTGGATCAACCGCAAGCCGAACTTCGCGCTGGACGGGGAATATTAATCCGTGTTAAGTAGATGAGAAAAAATAAAAGAAGGGCGCCCGAACGAGTGCCCTTCTTGTTTTAAGATCGCAAAAAATCAATTGACGACTTTCGCTCCGTCTTCGATAGACGTGACATATACTTCCGGCACTTTGCCGTATTTGTGCTGGTATTCCTGCTGCACGTAAGCCACGAAACCCTCCACTCCGCCCGTTTTCACGAGGTTGATGGTGCATCCGCCGAAACCGCCGCCCATCATGCGCGCGCCGGCCACTTCCGCGCGGTTGCGCGCCAGGCCCGCGAGGAAGTCCAGTTCGGCGCAGGACACTTCATACATTTTGCTGAGGCCTTCATGGGATGCGAACATCAGTTCGCCCGCTTCCTTCAGCTCGTTACGCTGAAGGTGCGCGCAGGCTTTTTCCACGCGTTCGTTTTCCTGTGTAACGTACAGGCAGCGGTCGTAGACCTTTGCGGGCAGTTGGTGTTTGTATTGTTCCACCTGTGCGGAAGTGAGATTGCGCAGGCTGTTGATGTCCGGGAAAAATTCCTGCAGGATCTTCACGCCTTCTTCGCATTGCGCGCGGCGCACATTGTATTCGGAAGAAGCGAGGGAATGATGCACCATGGAATTCACCAGCACGATCTTGTAATCTTTGGAAAACTCGAAGGGGAAATAAGTGAACTCGAGGCTGCGGCAGTCCAGCAGCATCACACGGTCTTTCTGGCCGTGCAGGTTGGCAAACTGGTCCATGATGCCGCATTTCACGCCGGGAAAGGTATGTTCGGCCAGCTGGCCCACTTTCGCCATGTCCATCCGGCTGAGATCAAATCCCAGCAGGTGGTCCAGGGCAACGTTGAGCCCGCCTTCCACGGCAGCGGAACTGCTCATGCCCGCTCCGATGGGAATATCTCCGGTGATCACGCAGTCGAAACCTTTCACTTCCAGTCCGCGCTGCTGCAGCTGGTATACCACGCCTTTGAGGTAATTGGCCCAGCCGCCGCCGGGGCGTATGTCTTTCAGCGAAAAGGAGGCCGTTTCGTTGTTGAAGAGAGCGTAGGCGTTGCAGGTGTCTGTGCCGTTGAGGGCGATGGCGTAGATGATCTTTTTATCGATGGCTGCGGGCAGCACAAAACCTTCGTTGTAATCCGTATGCTCGCCGATCAGGTTGATGCGGCCGGGAGAAGAAACGATCAGTGGTTCTTTATGGAATAACTTTTTAAACTGCTCTTTTGCTTGCGCTATCATTTAGAAGGGTACTTTTGACACCTAAAAATATAAAAAAGCGGTGTTTTTCCCAGTATAAAAGAAAAAATGCTTCCACGGGGCCGGTTTGCGGCGTATGCGGAAGCATTTTTTAGGGGTGAATATGGTGAGTTCCTTATGCCGGGAGGCCTTTTTTGTGGCCAGTGGCGGCAAAATAGAGGATGTAGAGGTAGCAGGGGATCATGATCACATAAGCCAGCTGGAGGTTCCCGTCGAGGCTGGTGCTGAGAGCGCTGTACACCAGGGGCAGGATGGCGCCGCCGGCGATGCCCATTACCAGCAGGGCGGAACCCAGTTTGGTGAATCTGCCCAGTTTATTGATCGCCAGCGGCCAGATGCCGGGCCACATGAGGGAGTGGGCGAAGCTGCAGAGCACGAGAAATACGATGGAAACGATGCCTGAAGTAAGCAGCACGCCTACGGTGAACACTGCTCCAAGGATGGCGCAGATCACCAGGGCCGTTTTCTGGCTGATCATCTTGGGTACGGCCACCACACCGATGAGGTAACCCACACCGAGCGCAACGAGGCACCAGATGGGCACCCTGGCGGCTACGTCGCCGGACAGACCGGCGAATTCACCGTATTTTTTGATGGAGTCGATAGCGAGCACTTCCACACCCACATATACAAAGATGCAAAGCACGCCGAGCATCAGGTAAGGGATCTGGAACGCGGAGGTTCTGCCGTATTGGTCGGGACCGTCGCCGGTTGCGGCCGGGGTTTCATCGTCCTGCGAGATTTCAGGCAGATGCGCCTTTAACACAAAGAAGGCCAGGATAAAAAGCACAACGGCCATGATGGCGTAGGGCGTTACGAGGCGGCCTGCCAGCAGGTCGAGCTCCGCTTCCCGGGCAGCGCCGGTGAGCGTGTTGATCTTATCGGAAATTTCCTTGGTATCGCTGAAAAGGAGGTTTGCCAGCAGCAGGATGCCGGTAATGCCCGCGACTTTATTACAGATGCCCATGATGCTGATGCGTTTTGCAGCGCTTTCGATGGGGCCGAGAATAGTTACATATGGATTGGATGCTGTTTGCAACAGGGCGAGGCCTGTTCCCTGGGTGAAAAGCCCTACGAGGAACAGCGGGTAATTCCTCATTTGCGCGGCGGGGATAAAAATAAGCGAGCCGACGGCCATAGTAAGCAGCCCCAGCGACATTCCCTTGGGAAACCCGATCTTGTTAAGGATGAAGGAAGAGGGAATGGCCATAACAAAATAGGAAATATAGAAGGCGAACGTTACGAGATAGGCTACTACGTCCGAAAGTTCACATACCTGTTGCAGGAATGGAATCAATAGGGAGTTCAGCCAGGTAACGAAGCCGAAAATGAAGAACAGGGTTGCGATGATGAACATCGCCTGTTTGTAATTACCGCGCGGAGCGGCCACAGTGGCGGTTTTATCACTCATGAGTAGCTAAAATTGATTGTTCAAGAATTTACGAACATACCTAACAATTCTCATATTTCATAAATATATTAGCTAAAACGATTGAGCAATTAAAAAAATATGGGGTTTTACCATGGTTTTTGACCTTTTCTCAAAAAAATAATTATACATTTAGAGCCATATTTTACCAAATATAAACAGGTATTATGTCCACGCAAAGTAAACAAGGTACGCATCCCTCGTTTTTCGTACTCATTCTTGTATTCTTCTTCTGGGGGTTCCTGGCTGCATCCAACAGCATCTTCATCCCCTTCTGCAAAGCCCACTTCGGCCTCAACCAGATCCAGTCGCAGCTTGTAGATTTCGCGTTTTACGGCGCTTATTTCATCGGCTCGCTGATACTTTATTTATTGTCCGCGCTCAAAGGAGTGGATATCCTGAACCGCATCGGATTTAAAAAAGGTATCATATACGGTCTGCTTATTTCAACAGTAGGCGCACTGCTCACTATCGGCGCGGTGAACCTCGGGGAAGGCATGGAAGACAAAACCGCCGCCTTTTACCTCATCCTGGGCGCTTACTTTATTATAGCGCTCGGTTTCTCCCTTCAGCAGACCGCTGCGAACCCCTTCGCCATCCTGCTCGGAGACCCCGCCAAAGGATCGCATCGCCTGAACCTCGCCGGCGGCATCAACTCCTTCGGCACCACCATCGGCCCCATTATCGTGAGCATCCTGCTGTTCGGCAGCGCCAGCGCCACGGTAGACGCCGGCGCCACAGACATCAGCAAGATCAACACCCTTTATATTATCCTTATCGTGCTGTTCCTCGTAGCGGCCGGTATTTTCGCCATCACCAAAATGCCTAAAGGCACGGAAGACGATCATTTCGAAACCTCTTCCAAAGCCACCCGCACCCTGCTGGGCATCACTGCGCTGTTCGTACTTATTCTCGTCGGCATCCTGATCAAGAAGCCCCTGCCTTTCTTTATCGCCGGCATCGTGGGCATCCTGCTGATCCTGTTCTACGCGCAATTCACTTCCCGCAGCAACGGCGAAGGCTGGGGCGCAATGAAATACCCGCAGCTGATCATGGGCATGATCGCCATTTTTGTATATGTGGGCGTGGAAGTAAGCACTTCCTCCAACCTCGGCGAACTGCTCAGAACGCCCGGTTTCCTCACGGCCGAAGGGCTGGACGAATCTCAGCTGAACCCTTACATCTCCCTGTTCTGGGGCGGTTTGATGGTAGGCCGCTGGACCGGCGCCATCAGCGTATTCAACGTTTCCAAAACCAGCCGGCAGGTATTGTCCGTGATCGTGCCCTTCATCGCTTACGGCGTGATACTCGGTGCCAACCATCTTAAAGGGAACGATATCGCAGAACTGTATCCCTTCGCGATCTGCATCGTGATACAGATCCTCGGTTTCTTCTACGGCCAGGACAAACCCGTTAAAACTTTGCTCACTTTTGGCATCATGGGCGTAGCCGCCATGCTGATCGGCCTGTTCACTTCCGGCCCGATCGCCGTGTTCGCTTTCATCAGCGGCGGCCTGTTCTGCTCCGTAATGTGGCCTTGCATTTTCTCCCTGTCTATCGCAGGGCTCGGTAAATATACCGGCCAGGCCTCCGCTTTCCTGATCATGATGATCCTGGGCGGCGCGCTGGTTCCGCCATTACAGGGCGGTTTTGCAGACCGGCAGGAAATCGGCATCCATATGTCGTATATTGTGCCGGTGATCTGCTTCGCTTATCTCGCATTTTTCGCATTCCGTGTTAAAACAATTTTAAAATCCCAAGGTATAGACTATGAGTCAGCAACTAGCGGTGGGCATTGATATTGGAGGTACTAATACAAAGTTTGGAATAGTAGACCGTCGTGGCAACATTTTGTGCCAGGATCGCATGTCAACCAAAGCTCACGAAGAAGTTACCATGTTCCTGGAAGAACTGCATCAGCGTTTATCAAAGCTGATCGACCAGGTAGGAGGCATCGAGAACATCAAAGGTATCGGCGTAGGCGCCCCTAATGGCAACTATTACACAGGAAACATTGAATATGCTCCTAACCTGCGCTGGAAAGGCATCGTGCCGCTTGCGCAGATGCTCGAAGAACTGTTCGGACTGCCAACCGTGCTCACCAACGACGCCAATGCGGCGGCGCTCGGTGAAATGACATACGGCACCGCCCGCGGCATGAAGGACTTTATCACCATCACGCTGGGCACCGGCGTGGGCAGCGGTATCGTGGCCAACGGCCAGCTTATTTACGGTCATGACGGTTTTGCGGGAGAACTCGGCCACGTGATCGTGATCCCCGGCGGCCGCCTGCACCCGGGCACCGGCGCGCACGGCTCCCTCGAATCTTACGCATCCGCCACCGGCGTTACCAGCACCGCGCTGGAACTGCTCGAAGCAAGGCCAAATGAGGAAAGCCTGCTGCGCAATCACACCGCCGAAGAAATAGATTCCAAAATGATCTACGAAGCGGCCATCAAAGGCGACAAACTTGCGATCGAGATCTATGAATACACCGGCAAAGTGCTGGGCGAAGCGCTCGCGAATTTCGTGATGTTCTCCAGCCCCGAAGCCATCGTGCTGTTCGGCGGCCTCACGCAGGCCGGCGACCTCATTATGCGCCCCGTGCGCGAGCATATGGAAAAAAACCTGTTACCGATCTTCCAGAATAAAGTTAAACTTCTCTTCTCCGAACTGAAAGAAAGCGATGCCGCCATCCTTGGCGCCAGCGCGATGGCATGGGAAATGAAAGATTAATCCTAAACATTGTGGGGTATGAATAGCAGAAGGAATTTTTTCAGAACGGCCGCCCTCGGCGCCGCCGCCATTTCGATGGACGGTTTGCCAGCCGCGGCGCAATCCCGCAAGGGTAAAGGCAAAGGGCAAAAGCCCATCGTGGTGTCTACCTGGGACTTTGGCATTGCGGCCAACAAAGCCGCATGGCAGGTGCTCAAATCCGGCGGACGCGCGCTGGATGCTGTTGAAGCAGGCGTGCATGTGCCTGAAGCAGACCCGAAGAACCATACCGTGGGTTTCAGCGGTTTTCCCGACCGCGACGGCCACGTTACGCTGGACGCCTGCATTATGGACGAATTCGGCAACTGCGGTTCCGTAGCGGCATTGGAACATATCGTGCATCCTATTTCAGTGGCGCGCAAAGTGATGGAAAAAACGCCGCACGTAATGCTCGTTGGCGAAGGCGCTTTGCAGTTCGCGCTGGAAAACGGTTTCAAAAAAGAGAACCTGCTCACGCCGGAATCCGAAAAAGCCTGGAAAGAATGGCTCAAAAAATCGGAATACAAACCGGTGATGAACATCGAAAACCAAAGTTACGAAGGCAAAGGTCCCGGTGCTTTTAACGAAACGCCGCAACAGGAAAACACCACGGCTTTCAGTCCGCTGAAACTGCCGGGCAACGTATACAATCACGACACGATCGGCATGGTGGCGCTGGACGCGCAGGGCAATCTTTCCGGCGCCTGCACCACCAGCGGCATGGCATTCAAGCTGCGCGGCCGCGTGGGCGATTCGCCGATCATCGGCGCGGGGCTTTATGTAGACAATGAAGTAGGCGCCGCCACCGCTACCGGCGTGGGCGAAGAAGTGATCCGCGTGGTGGGCAGTTTCCTGGTAGTGGAACTGATGCGCCAGGGCCTTTCTCCCGAAGCTGCCTGCAAGGAAGCCGTAACGCGCATCGTGAAAAAAAATCCCGAACGCGCCAAAGGCATCCAGATCGGTTTTCTTGCGCTCAACAAAAAAGGCGAGCACGGCGCGTACTGCCTGCACGAGGGTTTCAGCTACGCTGTTACCACGGGCGACGACAAGGAGGAACTGATCAAAGGGAAACACCACTTTTGATCTTATAACGTTATTATCTTTTTTGATCGGCTGCCGGGCACACTGGCAGCCGATCCTTATTTTTGCAGACATGGAAAAGATCACCCTCGAAATATGCGCTACCTCGCTGGCGTCGTGCAAAGCGGCGCAGGAAGGGGGGGCAGACAGAATAGAACTGTGCGATAACCTGCTGGAAGGCGGTACCACGCCCAGTTACGCCACCATCAAACTGGCGCGCGAAACAGTGAATATCGCCCTCTATCCTATCATCCGCCCGCGCGGCGGCGACTTTTTGTACAGTGAAGAAGAGCTCGCCATCATGAAAGAAGATATCCTCGTGTGTAAAGAACTGGGCTGCGACGGCGTGGTGATTGGCCTGCTGACGCCTGATGGGAAAGTGGACACCGCGCGCACCCGCGAACTGGTGGAACTGGCAAAGCCCATGGGCGTTACGTTTCACCGCGCGTTCGACATGACGGCCGATCCGCTCCGGGCGCTGGAAGACGTGATCGCCACCGGCTGCGAGCGTATTCTTACTTCCGGTCAGCGCAACACCGCCCCGGAAGGCGCGGAACTGATCGCCACACTGGTGGAAAAGGCCGCGGGCCGCATTCGCATCATGGCCGGTTCCGGCCTGCGCGACCACAACGCCGCCGCACTGGCCGCCGCTACGCATGCGCGGGAATTTCACACTACCGCGAAAGAATATGAAGACAGCAAAATGACCTACCGCAACCCCAACGTAAGCATGGGCGGCATTCCCGGCGTGCCGGAATATGGCATCGCCGTTACCAGGGCAGCCACGGTGCGGAAGATCCGGGAGGAAACGGAAAAGGCGCTGAACGGGAAAATATAATTCAGAACATGAAGCCGCGATGTACACTGCTCCGCGGCTTTATTTCCAACACAAAAGTTACAAATACTAAACAACGTGTAGTTGCATTTACTGCTTTTATCCACATCCATACAATGTGCATACTTCTTTATTGCTGTTATATTAAATAAATTTTAAATTAGTCAAGACGTGAAAAAAACTGGATTCCTGGCTTTAGTATTGTGTTGCGGAATGGCCGATCAGGCCCAGGTAAAAGGCGTAAAACACGTGATACTCGTCGGCATGGACGGGCTTGGCGCGTATGCGATGGAAAAGGCGGGCAACCCGGTGATGAAACAGATGAAAGACGGCTGCTGGACGTTGAAGGCGCGCAGCGTGCTTCCTTCTTCCAGCGCGGTAAACTGGGCCAGCATGATCATGGGCGCGGAGAAAAACCAACGTTCCTGTTCATACATTCCGATCAGCCGGACGGCGCGGGGCATGGTATCGGGCACGACATTCCCGGGTATTATGAACAAGTGCATAAGAACGACGTTTTATTAGGCAGGATCGTGCAGGCGGTGAAAGACGCCGGCATATGGGACAACAGCGTGCCCGTGCTCAGTTCCGATCATGGCGGCATCAACAAGGGGCATGGCGGTAAAACGATGGTGGAAATGCAGATACCCTGGATATTTACAGGCAAAGGGATCAAAAAGGGCACGAAGTGAAGGAAAGTGTGATGACTTATGATACGGCTGCCACGATAGCCTGGATATTCGGGCTGAAAACGCCGCAGGAGTGGACCGGCAGGCCGGTGAAGGACATTTTCGGCAAATAGCCGGGTTTCCGGAAGGATATGCGGGCATGATAGTTGTACTCGCCGGGAAGAATGAAAACAAAATATGGCTCGATATCATCCGGAAATTCTTAATCTGAATAATTATGTACCGAATCGTTTTTCTTTTCGTGCTAACCCTTGCCGCTTCTACTCCTGCCTTCGCACAGGTGCAGGGGCAGGTGATCAAAGTGCTCAGTTACAATATCCATCACGGCGAAAACATGCAGGGCAAGCTGGACATCCAGGGGATTGCCACGGTGATACTCGCCGTCAATCCCGACCTGGTAGCCCTCCAGGAAGTGGACAGCTCCACTTCCCGCGTCAATAAAGCGGACCAGCTGAAAGAACTGGCCGCCATTACAGGCATGTATGTTTATTTCGGCAAGGCCATGGAATACGATGGCGGCGGTTTCGGAAACGGCATTCTCAGCCGCTACCCGATCGAAAAAACACAAAGCATCGCCCTGCCCGCGAAAGGCGAAGGCAGCGAGCCGCGCAACGCCGCAATGGTAACGGTAAAACTCCCCGGCGACAGCCTGCTCCGTTTCGTCAGCGCCCATCTCGATCATCTCGACGACCCGGCGGACCGTCTCGCCCAGGTGAACATCATCCTGCAACATACGCTCGCGCAACCGGCGGTGCCGCTGATCGTAGCCGGCGATATGAACGCGCTGCCCGCATCGAAGGAGATCGGCATTTTAAAACAACATTTCACAGACGCCACCGAAAAACTGGGCCCCACCTGGCCCGCAGACAAACCCGAACAAAAAATCGATTATGTGTTCCTTTACAATAAAACCCACTGGCACGTGATGAGCTCGCAGGTGCTGGAAGAAACCGTAGCTTCCGATCACCGGCCGGTGATCGCGGAGGTGTTGCTGAAATAAAAGATCGTTCACGATAAAAGGCTGCCACTTTAATACAGGCAGCCTTTATTTCATGAGGTCGTCTCAGAGAAATGACTTTCATTAAACCATCCTTGTAAATCGATCATTAAATGTTCGATTTACAAGGAACAAACGTTATATTTTCTGCCTGTCATTTTTTCAAACGCTAAACCGTTTTAGCGAATCATTTTCCTTATTTTAGCCCTCCCGGCCGCATCGCTGCTATTCCATTGCCGGCCGGCAGACTTTAAAAAAACAGTGAATGAAAAATTGGTTGGTTGCGCTGGTCCTCGGGCTGGCCTCCGCTGCCCATGCGCAGCAAACGGATTATGCGTCGAAAGTAAATCCCTTTATCGGCACAGGCGGCCACGGGCACACGTATCCCGGCCCAAGCATGCCTTTCGGAATGGTACAGCTCAGTCCTGATACACGCCTCAAAGGCTGGGACGGCTGCTCCGGTTACCATTACTCCGATTCCCTCCTGTACGGTTTTTCCCACACGCATCTCAGCGGCACCGGCATCGAAGACTATTGCGACGTGCTGCTCATGCCCCTTACCGGAAAACCCTCCTGGAAAAACAACGAATACGCCTCTCCTTTTTCACACAAAAACGAAAAGGCATACGCCGGTTTTTACAGCGTAAAACTCGACAAATACGATATCCGGGCTTCCCTCACCGCCACCAAAAGAGCGGGCCTGCACAAATACGAATTTCCGCAGAATGCCAAAGAAGGCCATGTATTGCTCGATCTCTATCACCGCGACATCGTGATCAATTCAAGCCTGAAAGTCGTGAACGACAGCACCGTGGTAGGTATGCGCCGTTCCACTTCATGGGCCAAGGAACAGATCCTTTTTTTCGCGATGAAGTTTTCGCGTCCCGCAAGGTCGCACACCGTGGCGCTGGGAGACACGGCTAAAGGCGCGCTGAACGAAGCCGAAGGCCGAAACATCAAAGCGTATTTCACTTTCGACGTACAGCAGCCGCTGTATGTAAAAGTGGCCATTTCCGGCGTAAGCGAAGAAGGTGCCCTGAAAAACCTGGACGCGGAAATGCCCGGCTTCGATTTCGACGGCACGCTGGCCAACGCCAAAGCCGCGTGGAACAAGGAGCTGGGGAAGATCGACATAAAAGGCGGCACGCATGATCAGCAGGTAATGTTCTACAGCGCGCTGTACCACGCCTGCCTCAACCCCAACCTCTACATGGACGTAGACGGCCGGTACCGCGGCACCGACCTGAAAGTACACCAGGCGGAAGGTTTCGAGAACCATAGCGTATTTTCCCTCTGGGATACTCACCGCGCCCTTCACCCGCTCATGACCATCATCAACCGCGAAAAAACGAACGACTGGATCAACACCTTCCTCGCGCAATACAAATACGGCGGCATGTTGCCCGTTTGGGAACTAAGCGGCAACGAAACGTTCTGCATGATCGGTTACCATTCCGTGCCCGTGATCGTAGACGCTTACCAGAAAGGCATCCGCGGGTACGATGCGAAATACGCGCTGGAAGCCATGCGCAGCTATGCTGAAGGCGAACGTTTCGGCATGCAGCATTACATCAAACAAGGTTATCTCAGCATGGACACGCAGCCTGAATCCGTTTCCCGCACGCTGGAATATTCCTACGACGACTGGTGCATCGCGCAGATGGCCAAAATGCTTGGCGACAGCGTTACGTACAATCAATACATGAAACGGGCACAGTCTTACAAAAACCTCTACGACGCATCCACCGGCTTCATGCGCGGCAAGATCGGCGGCAGGTGGATGAGCCCCTTCGACCCTACGGAAGTGAACAACTTTTTCACCGAAGCCAACAGCTGGCAGTACAGTTTTTACGCGCCGCAAGACGTAAGCGGCCTGATCAAACTGAACGGCGGGAAAGAAAAGTTCACGCAGAAACTGAGCAGCTTATTTACGACCGAAGATAAACTGAGCGGCCGCCATCAGTCGGATATTACCGGTCTTATCGGCCAGTATGCGCACGGCAACGAGCCCAGCCATCATATCGCCTACCTGTTCAACTACGTGGGCCAGCCCTGGAAAACGCAGCAGCTGGTGCACCAGATCATGAACACGATGTACCACAACGCGCCCGACGGCTTGAGCGGCAACGAAGACTGCGGGCAGATGAGCGCCTGGTACGTGATGAGCGCGATGGGCATTTATCCCGTAAGGCCGGGAGACGGCACCTATGCGCTGGGCACGCCCACGTTCGACGAAGTGACGATCCATCTTGAGAACGGAAAAACATTCTCCATCGTTGCGAAAAATCTCAGCAGCAAAAACTTCTATGTAAAAAACGCAACCGCTTCTTTCATTAAACATACCGGCGCCACCACAACGGTTTCCCTGCCGCTGCCCACTTCTTCCATCCCGCACGGCATCATCGCGAACGGCGGCAAACTGGTGTTTGAAATGACCGGCGCACCCGCCAAAACCTGGACCGGCGCAGCCGGTTCTCCCATAAGCGAGATCAAAGACGACCTGATCGTGGCCGTGCCTTACGTGGTGGCGCCATCAGACCGTTTCAAACATTCCACGCAGGTATCGCTCAAAGCGGTAGAGCCCGGCGCGGCGATCTATTACACGCTCGACGGTTCCGAGCCTACTGCAAGATCCACCCGTTACACCACTCCTTTCAACATCAGCAAAACCTGCACGTTAAAAGCGGTGGCGTTTAAGAACGGCGGTTACAGTCATGTGGTATCGACGCCGTTTTTCCTGATCCCGACAGACAAAACCATCAAAGTGTTATCGAAAATACACCCGCAGTTCGAAGCGGGAGGGCCCGATGCGTTGATAGACGGCATCCGCGGGCAGGAAGATTTCAGGCTGGGCGCATGGCAAAGCCATTACCCCGGCAACCTGGAGGCGATCGTAGACCTGAAAGCCCCGCGCGCATTGCACAAGCTGGGCCTCAGCGTGCTGCAGGACCTTGGCGTGTGGATCTGGTATCCTACGCAGGTAGAATTCTTCACTTCAGACGACGGCCAGCATTTCACTTCCGCCGGCGTAGTAAAAAATACCTTCTCCGACCGCGAATACGGCAGTTTCACACAGGTACTCAGCCTGCCGGTAGACCTGAAAACGCGTTATGTGAAAGTGGTGGCGGCCAATCATGGCGTTATCCCGGACTGGCACCCGGGCAAAGGCGAGCCCTGTCATATTTTTGCGGATGAAATCATAATAGAATAGTATTTTCCGGTAGTTAACATAACAGACATGACCATCAAAAAACTATTCCAACTGGCGGCAGGCTTTGCCATCGCGGGCCTCGCGGCCTGTTCGGGCGGCGGCTCCGCTTCTACCGCGCCAAAGGTAAAAGTGAGCATCATTCCCCTGCCCGCGCGGCTGACCGAAACGCCGGATTCTTTTTTGATCGACAAACAAACCGTGCTTGTGGCCGCTTCGGAGGCAGACAAACAAACGGCCGGCCTGTTCAACGAATATTTCAAAAACATCAGCGGGTTCGCGCTCAAAGTGCAGGACAGCGCGGCGCGCAATATGATCGTGTTCAGCAGCATGCCCGCGGCGGAAAAAGGTATGCCTGAAACTTACCGTCTCAAGATCGGTAAAGACCAGGTGACCGTCGAGGGCGAAGATGCGGCCGGCACTTTTTACGGTATGCAAACGCTCATCCAGCTGCTGCCGCTGCAGCAGGCTCCCAGCTACTGGATCGCCGGCGTAGAAGTGTTCGACCAGCCGCGGTTTTCGTACCGTGGCCTGCATCTCGACGTAGGCCGTCACTTTTTCCCGGTAGACTTCATAAAAAAATACATCGACCTGATGGCGATGCACAAGATGAACACCTTTCACTGGCACCTCACCGAAGACCAGGGATGGCGCATCGAGATCAAAAAATACCCGCGCCTGCAGGAAGTGGCTTCGCGCCGCAAAGAAACCATGGAAGGGCATTATGAAGATCAGCAATACGACGGCAAAGCCTACGGCGGATTTTATACGCAGGAACAGATCAAAGACGTAGTGGCTTATGCAACTGCCCGCCACGTGACCGTGATACCCGAAATAGAAATGCCCGGCCATTCGCTGGCCGCCCTCACGGCTTATCCCCACCTGGGCTGCACCGGCGGCCCGTACGAAGTAGGCACACGTTGGGGCGTTTACGACGATGTGTATTGCGCGGGCAACGATACGGTGTTCACTTTCCTGCAGGACGTGCTCGACGAAGTGATGATCCTTTTCCCCGGCAAATACATCCACATCGGCGGCGACGAAAGCCCGAAAACACGCTGGGAAAAATGCCCCAAATGCCAGGCCCGCATCAAAGCGGAAGGGCTTAAAGACGAACATGCCCTGCAAAGCTGGTTCATCCGGCGCATCGAAAAATATTTAAACGACAAAGGCCGCCAGATCATCGGCTGGGACGAGATCCTGGAAGGCGGTCTTGCCCCCAACGCCACCGTGATGAGCTGGCGCGGCACCGAAGGCGGCATTGCCGCCGCCAAACAGCATCACGACGTGATCATGACGCCCGGCGATTACGTGTACCTCGACAAATACCAGAGCCTCGGCAAAACCGAGCCCATCGCCATCGGCGGGTTCCTGCCGGTGAGCAAAGTATATGTCTATGAGCCTGTTCCCGAAACGCTGAGCCCTGAAGAAGCCCGCTACATCAAAGGCGCGCAGGGCAATGTGTGGACCGAGTACATAAAAAATTCCGAGCATGTGGAATACATGGTCTACCCGCGCGCTATTGCGCTGGCGGAAGTGTTATGGTCGCCGAAAGACAAAAGGAATTACGACAACTTCCTCGAAAGGCTCAAAACCGATCTCCCACGCCTGGAAAGAAAAGGCGTGAACTACGCCAAACACGTTTTTGAAGTGCGCGGCATCGTGGAAAGCGACGGCAAAGGCGGCGTGCAGGTAAAGCTGGACAGCAAGCTGGATGGCGGAAAGATCACCTACACCACAGACAGCAGCGCGCCTACCGCGCAATCTTCCGCCTATGTTTCGCCTATTCCCGTTACGCAGAGCGGCGTGGTGAGGGCGGCCGTGTTCCAGGGAGAAAATCAATACGGCAACGAATTCCGTCAGGCGTTTGTGCTGCACAAAGCAGTGGGCAAAACCGTTACCCTCGCCAAACCGCCGCATGAGAACTACAACCCGGGCAGTCCGTTCGTTTTGGTGAACGGCATCGAAGGCGTGAAAGAATTTAACGACAACCAGTGGGCCGGCTACAGCGGCGGCACGATGGAAGCGGTGATAGACCTCGGCGATTCGACGGAGATCGGCGTGCTGGGGCTGAATACGCTCGGCAATAAAGACCAGTGGATCTATCCGCCCAAACAGGTGAACTTTTACGTATCGAAAGACGGGAAACATTTCACCGAAGCGGGCGAGCGGAAAGAGATAGACGGCAGGGGCATCATTAAAATACGCGAGCGGCTGAAAAAACCTGTGAACGTGCGTTACGTGAAAGTGGTGGCGCGGGCGGTGAGCAAGATCCCGGAAGGGGCGCCCGGAGAGGGAAGCCCGGCCTGGCTTTTCGTGGATGAGCTGATCGTGCAGTAAACTTTTTCAACCTGTAAAAAGAAAGCCGTCCCGAAACTTCCGGGACGGCTTTCTTTATAGAAAAACCGGTGCGCGAAAGCACCGGTGCCTGTTAAACTATTTTACGACCCAAAGCGTCCACTTTGCGTCGAACTTGTACCATTCGCCTTTCGGGCCTTTCCATTTCCATTCGGGCACTTCCATGAAATTTTTGCCCTCGTCGCTCGTCCACCACAGGCGGCCTTCCCCGATCTTCAGCTGCCTGCCCTCTTTATCCTGCCAGAGCCCGTCCGTTATTTCCTGCCATTCCTTTCCATCCTGGCTTGCCCACAGCCGCGCGCTTTTATCGAGTTTGTACCAGTGCAGTTTGTTGTTGGCCATTCCCAGCCATATGCCCGATCTCGATTTGGACCAGTTCATTTCCTGGGTGAGGCTGGGATGTGGGGAATGCGCGGTAGCGGCCATTATTCCGGCTGCCAGCAAAAGGATGGCGGCCGAAATGATCAGCAGTGGTTTTTTCATCCGGATGGTTTTGCGTAATGGATACATATAAATACGGCTGGTGAAGATATTTGGATTTAGGGGAAAATAATACAAGTTATTACATTTTAATAGCATATTAGCCTCAGAAGGCCCTTCAAATCGTAAATGATAAATTTATATCAACAATCGCTGTATTTTATTTAATTTTCGGGCTCGTTTTTAAGATCGCATTTAAAAAACTTGAACAATGACCATCAATCACCAGGAAATTGAACTGATAGACAGTTTCGAACAGATTTCCGTGGACATCCACCCTACAGCCAAAGACGGCTCTAAAGCCGTGGCGCAGGAAATTGCTACTCTGATCCGCGAAAGGCAGGCCGCGAAAGAGCCTGCCGTACTGGGCCTCGCTACCGGCTCCACTCCAAAGTACCTCTACGCCGAACTGGTTCGCCTGCACAAGGAAGAGGGATTAAGTTTTAAAAACGTAGTTACATTTAACCTCGACGAGTATTATCCCATCGAGCCGGATGCTTTACAGAGCTACAACCGCTTCATGAAAGAGCATCTTTTTAACCACATCGACATTCCCGAAGGCAACTATCACATTCCGGACGGCACCATTCCAAAAGAGCAGATCAAGGCATATGCGGCCGCTTACGAACGCAAGATCGAAGAAGCCGGCGGCATAGACATCCAGATCCTCGGCATCGGCAACAACGGCCACATCGGCTTCAACGAGCCCGGCTCCAACGTGAACTCGCACACCCGCCTTGTTACGCTCGACAACAGCACCCGCCTGGCGAACGCTTACGAGTTCTCCAACATGAGCCAGGTGCCCCGCCTCGCCGTTACCATGGGCATCGGTACCATCATGAAAGCCAAAAAGGTGATCCTTCTCGCCTGGGGCTCCCACAAAGCGAAGATCGTTTGCCGTTCCGTGGAAGGCCACAGCACCGACCAGGTGCCCGCTTCCCTGCTGCAGCAGCATTCCAGCTGCAAGTTCGTGATCGACGAGCAGGCCGCGGCAGAGCTTACGCGCAACAAAGAGCCCTGGCTCACCGGCGACTGCGAATGGACGCCCAAGCTGATCCGCAAAGCGGTGACCAACCTCGCGCTGAAGCTCGGCAAGCCCATTCTCATGCTGACCGACAAAGATTATAACAACAACGGCCTGAACGACCTGATCGTACAATACGGCTCCGCTTACGAGCTGAATATCGAAGAGTTCAACGCCATCCGCGATACCATTACCGGCTGGCCCGGCGGCAAACCCGGCGCACAGCTGCCCAATCATCCCGAACGTTCGCAGCCCGAGCGTAAAAGAGCGCTGATCTTCTCCCCTCACCCTGACGATGATATCATCTCCATGGGCGGCACCTTCATCCGCCTGCACGAGCAGGGCCACGACGTGCATGTAGCGTACCAGACCTCCGGCAACATCGCCGTGACCGACGAGTTCCTGCTGCGCTTTATCGATTTTGCCGTGGGTTTTGAAGGAATGTTCGACATCGACAGAAGCAAAAGCTCGCAGATCCTGGAAGATGCGAAAGCCTTTATCCAGATCAAAAAACCGAGCCAGAAAGATACACCCGAGATCCGCGCCATTAAAGGCCTGATCCGCCGTTGCGAAGCGAAAGCTACCTGCCGTTACGTAGGTATCGGCGACGAAAACGCGCACTTCCAGAACCTGCCTTTCTACGAAACCGGGCTGGTGGAAAAGAAACCGGCCGGTCCTGAAGACATACAGCTCACCGTAGACCTGCTGCGCAAACTGAAGCCGCAACAGATCTATTGCGCGGGCGACCTCGCAGACCCGCACGGCACACACAAAGTATGCCTCGACGTAATTTTCGCGGCGCTCGAGATCGTGAAAGACGAAGAATGGGCGAAAGATTGCTGGGTATGGCTATACAAAGGCGCATGGCAGGAATGGGACATCCACGAGATCGAAATGGCCGTGCCCATGAGCCCGGACCAGGTGATGCAAAAACGCCTCGGCATTTTTATCCACCAGAGCCAGAAAGACGTGGTTCCCTTCCAGGGCACGGACGCGCGCGAGTTCTGGCAACGCGCCGAAGAAAGGAACGCCAACACCGCCGACCTGTACGACCGCCTCGGCCTGCAGAAATACGCGGCCATGGAAGCGTTCGTGCGTTATCATTTCAGATAATCAGTCCACTTTAGAGATATGTTTGAGCAAGCCCCGGCAACATGCCGGGGCTTTTTTACGTTTAACAGGCGTTCGCACATGATGGTATTTTGCTTTCCCATCCGGAGAATAGGGCTAACTGCCCTGAAACCCGCCAGCAATCTATAGGAAAGATCCAGGATAGACGGAATTGAGGCGGACCTGATCCGCCGCTGAAATGGTTAAAATCCCATCATCCCGGTTATGCACACCTGTGCAAAACGGGGACGACGGCGCTTTTCCGTAATTGTTTAATTTTGAAAGATATGAGCGTAACCCTACTATCCGGACTGATCATCGGGCTGCTTGCAGGCAGCCTGGGCGGTTATCTTTTCCTCCGGAAATTTTTCGTTCCCCGCCACGAACTGGCCGAAAGGCTGAGCAGGCAGCAGGTAGACGAAAGTTTCGTGGCGCGGGAAATGTACGACAACATGCTGTTCACCCTCAACCAGCGCGAACAGGAGCTGAAAGACAAGGAATCCGAGCTGCGTGCGCTGGAAGCACAGCTGGCCGGGCTTCGCAAGGAAATCGAACAACTCTCCGGCTTCGGGCAGGAACTGAAAAAGATCCACGAATCCAACCGCCAGGAATTCATGAACCTCGCCAGCGACATCCTGCATCAGAAAAGCAGGGATTTTGCGGACACCAACCGCACCGCCATGGAGCACATGCTTTCCCCGCTGAAAAACGATATCGGGCAGTTCCGCAAAACCATCGAAGACACGCGGAAAGAAGATATCCAGGACCTCACTTCCCTCAAAAAAGAAATAGAAACCCTGCAAAAGCTGAACTTCCAGCTGAGCGAAGACGCGCAGCGGCTGGCCGGCGCTTTGAAATCGGACGTAAAAGTGCAGGGCAACTGGGGCGAAGACCGGCTGAAACTCATTCTCGAAGCCGAAGGTTTGCAAAAATACATCGACTATACCAGCGAAGAAGTGCACCGCGACCAGGAAGAAGAACGCAACCGCCGCCCGGACTTTATCCTGCGTCTGCCTGACGGCAAACACCTCATCATAGACAGCAAGGTATCGCTCAACGCTTACGTGGCTTATTTCAACGCCACCGAGCCGGAAGAGAAAAAAACGCACCTGCGGCAGCTGGTGCGCAACATCACAGATCATATCGACGGGCTGGCGGCGCGCAATTACCAAAGCCTGGGCACGCTCAACACGCCGGACTTCGTGTTTATGTTCATGCACTTTGAATCCGCGCTCACGCTGGCGTTGAACGAAAACCCGGACATCTTCAACCGCGCGATGAAGAAAAAGATCGTGCTGATCACGCCATCCACGCTGGTGGCCACTTTCAAGATCGTGCGACTGCTGTGGCAAAACGAAAACAGGGTTCGCAACGTGGAAGAGATCTTCCGGCAGTGCGGCCTGCTGTACGACAAATTCATCCTTTTCCTCGAAGAGATGCAAAGTATCGGCCGCAACCTCAAACAGGCCGGCAGCGCATACGACCAGGCGATGGAACGGTTGAAGGACGGGAAAAGGAAAGGCGACACCATCATCGGGAAATTCGAGATCATCCGCGAACTGGACGCCAAAACCGGCAAACAGCTGCCGAAGGAAATAGAAACAGACATGGAAATCCGCTTCCCGCAAGCGCTTCCAGGCAAAGCATAAGGAACCATGATAGAGATACGACCATTTAACCCGGCGCATACCAACGATGTGATCGCCATGATCCTTCCCATCCAGCAGGTGGAATTCAGCCTGCCCGTTACGATCGAACACCAGCCGGACCTGCTGAAGATCCCTGAAGTGTACCAGGACGGCAGAGGCAATTTCTGGACCGCGCTCGACGGCGATAAAGTAGTCGGCACCATCGCATTGCTGGACACAGGCAATAATATAGGCGGGCTGAAAAAAATGTTCGTCCGCAAAAACTACCGCGGGCCCGAACACCACATCGCCCGGCGTTTGCTGGAGACATTGCTGGAATGGGCGAGAGAAAAAGGATTCAAAGATATCTATCTCGGCACCACCGAAGTGATGACCACCGCTCACCGCTTTTATGAAAAGAACGGTTTTGTTGAAGTGGAACGAAAAGACCTGCCGAATGAAAAATTCCTTGCGGTGGTCGACAAAAAATTCTATCATCTAACATTATAACATGAACGCAGCTGAGGACCTTGCCAGCAAAGGATTTAATACAACTAACATGCGCATACACCACCTGCAACACGTTCCCTTTGAAGGCCTTGCCGCTATTGAAGACTGGGCGAAACAACGATCGCATACGCTAACGGCTACACGATGGTATGAAACGGATGTGCTCCCCCGCCTGGAAGACTTCGACATGCTGGTGGTAATGGGCGGCCCGATGGGCATTTACGACGAAGCCGACTATCCATGGCTGCGCGACGAAAAAAAGTTTATCCGGCAAAGTATTGATTCTGGGAAACCTGTGCTGGGCGTTTGTCTTGGCTCACAGCTGCTTGCTGATGTGCTGGGCGCGAAAGTTTACCCGAACCGGCACAAAGAGATCGGCTGGTTCCCCGTGCAGTTTCACCCTGAGCTGAACAACGGGGAGCTGGTGGTATGCCACTGGCATGGCGATACGTTCGACCTGCCGGAAGGCGCCGTGCGGCTGGCGGAATCCGCCGCCTGTAAAAACCAGGCGTACCGCTACGGCGACCGGGTGTACGGCCTGCAGTTCCACCTGGAAACGACGCCCGGTTCCATGGAAGGCATGATCGCCGCCTGCGGGCACGAACTGGCAAAAGCGGAATGGGTGCAGACCGCGGAAGAAATGCGCAACGGTCTTCCTTATGCGGAGGCCACGCGCACCGTGCTGTTCCGGCTGCTGGACCGGTTGGAAAAATTCGTGTAAATTAGCGCCATGACAAAGCAGGTACCGTTAATCATCATCGGCGGAGGGCCGATTGGGCTGGCATGCGCGCTGGCGGCGCAAAAGGAAGGACTGGACTATCTTATTCTCGAAAAAGGCTGTCTTGTAAACTCGCTGTACCGCTACCCGCTCAACATGACCTTTTTCTCCACCAGCGAACGGCTGGAAATAGGCGGCATTCCCTTCGTATCCAACAATGCGAAACCCACCAGGCCCGAAGCCCTGGAATATTACCGGCGGGTGGCGCTTTCAAAAGAGATCAATATCAACCTGTTCGAAAAAGCGGAAAGCATAAGATCAAACGGTGAAGGATATACGATAATTACCAATAAAGATCATTATTCCGCCAAAAACATCATCATCGCCACCGGCTTTTACGACATACCGAATTTGCTGAACATTCCCGGCGAAACATTGCCGAAGGTCACGCACTATTACAAAGACCCGCATTTTTACGCCACGCAGAAAGTGATCGTGGTCGGCGCGAACAATTCCGCGGTGGACGCGGCCCTGGAAACCTACCGCAAAGGCGCGGAGGTGACCATGGTGATCCGTGAAAACGAGATCGGGAAACGCGTGAAATATTGGGTGAAACCCGATATCGAGAACCGGATAAAAGAATGCAGCATCAAGGCGTACTTCCATTCCGTGCTCACGAACATCCGCGAAACGGAAGCGGACATACTCACACCGGACGGCGTTGTAACGGTAAAGAACGATTTTGTGATCGCGGCAACCGGCTACCAGCCAGATTTTAATTTTCTTGAAAGCACAGGCATCACGCTTTCCGAAGACGCGGTGCGCGCACCCGCCTACAACCCGGAGACGATGGAAACGAACCTTCCCGGCGTGTACCTGGCGGGCGTAGTGTGCGGCGGCATGAACACGCACATCTGGTTCATCGAAAATTCAAGGGAACATGCGGACAGGATCATCCGCCACATCGTTAAATAATATTCACTTCGCGCTCCAGCACAACACCGAATTTTTCCTTCACGCTGTCTACGATCTGCCACGACAGCTCCACCAGCTCTTCGCCCCTGGCATTGCCGTAATTCACCAGCACCAGCGCCTGCCGCGCGTGAACGCCCGCATCGCCGTTGCGGTAACCTTTCCAGCCGCTCTGTTCGATCAGCCAGCCAGCCGCCAGCTTGTAATGATCGCCGGGTAAAGGATAAGCCACGACGTTGGGGAACGCCAGCTTCAGTTCTTCGTATTTTTCTTTCGTCACCTCCGGGTTTTTAAAGAAACTGCCTGCATTGCCGATCTCTGCGGGGTTGGGGAGTTTGGAAGAACGGATATTGATCACCGCTTCGCTGACGGAGCGCACGGAAGGCGTTTTGCCCATGCGTTCCAGCTCCTGCTCGATGGCGCCGTAGCTGGTATTGAGCGTTGGTTTTTTGCTGAGTTTATAGATCACCTGGAGGATGGCGAACTGGTCTTTGTACTGCCGTTTGAACACGCTTTCGCGGTAACCGAAGGCGCAGGCTTCGCGGTTGAAGGATACCAGCGTATGTTCCTGCAAATGCAGCGCTTCCAGCTCTTCGAACACGTCTTTGATCTCCACGCCATATGCGCCGATGTTCTGCATCGGGCTGGCGCCCACGTTGCCGGGGATCAGGGAAAGGTTTTCAAGCCCCGCATACCCTTTTTCGATACAATGCATCACGAACTGGTGCCAGTTTTCACCCGCGCCTGCTTTTACGTATACATGCTCTTCATCTTCACTGACGGTATGAATGCCTTTGATCTCGTTTTTCAGCACCAGCCCGTCGAAATCCTTTGTGAGCAGGATGTTGCTGCCGCCGCCGAGAATGAGCTTCGGCGTGTATTTGAATTGCGGTCCGGCGAGAATTTCTTCCAGCGCCTCGCGGGAATGAAAAGCGGCGAAATACCGGGCCGTAGCGTCCAGGTTGAAGGTGTTGTATTGACGAAGCGAAACGTTTTCCTGTATCTTCATATTGACGTGTTCAAATGTCCTATCTTTAATATTAGAACAAATATAACTAACAATAAAATGCCGGGAACAGCAATTGTTATTGGAGCGACAGGGCTCACCGGGCAACACCTGGTAAAGCTGCTGCTTGAAAACAGCGATTACGGCACGGTTCGCACCGTTACCCGCAGGCCCCTTCCTTTCCAGCACCCCAAACTGGAACAAACCGTTCTTCAAATGGAAGACGATGCAGCACTGGAAACCGCGCTCAAAGGAGACGCACTTTTCTGCTGCATTGGCACCACCATCAAAAAAGCGGGCAGCCAGGCAGCTTTCACCGCCGTCGATCACGACATTCCCGTTCGCTGCGGGCGTATGGCCAGGAAAAATGGCGTTCCGCAATATCATCTCATGTCTTCGATCGGCGCCAGGCAGGGTGCGCGAAACTTTTATCTTCGCACCAAAGGCGCTACGGAAGAGGCTTTGGCAGGAATGAACTTTCCCGCGTTGTATATCTACCGGCCGTCCTTTTTAACGGGCAACCGCGGGGAATTTCGTTTCGGGGAACAGTTGAGCCAATGGCTGACGCCTGTGTTCAACTTTTTGCTGCGGGGGAAACTGAAAAAGTACAGGCCGGTAAAAGCGGCTGCCGTAGCGGAAACGATGGTAAAAAAATCAAAGGAGGACGAGGCGGGGATGCATACGGTTTATTTCCATCTCTAACGTTATTGCACGCAATCCACATCCGGTACAATGATCACGGAACGGAACTGTTTTTCTATCTGTAGCTGGGAGAAATATTCTTTCATAAGGTTTTTCACCTGCGCGATGCGTTTGGAATCGCGCGGCAGTTTGATCAGCATTTCCTGCAAATAAAAATCGCGCACTTTGCCCACCAGCGGCGCCGCGGGGCCTACCAGCTGCGCGCCCAGCTGAGGCCTGAGCCAATTGGCCAGTACCATCGCGGCTTGCTCTACCGTTTGTTGTTTTTTATGTTTGAGCGTTACTTTCACCAGCCTGAAAAACGGGGGGTACCCGAATTGCTCGCGCTCGGCGATCTCTGTTTCATACATGGCTTTGTAATTGTGCTCCACCACCTGCTGAAGAATATGATGCTGGGTCCTGCTGGCCTGTATCACCACTTTCCCCTGCCCGTCTTTCCTGCCCGCGCGGCCGCTCACCTGCTCCATCAGCTGGAAGGCGCGTTCGTTCACACGGAAGTCCGGGTAACTCAGCAGGCTGTCTGCGCTTAAGATGCCCACGAGGTTCACGTTCTCGAAATCCAGTCCTTTCACCACCATCTGCGTGCCCACGAGTATGTCTATCTCGCGCTGCTCCAGTAGCTGGATCATTTTGTTATGACTGTCTTTGTTGCGGATCGCGTCCATGTCCATCCGCGCGATACGGGCGGTGGGAAACATTTCCTGCAGGTCTTCCTCGATCTTTTCCGTACCGAAATTTTTCGGCAGCAGCGTCTGGCTGCCGCAGGCGGCGCAGGTGTAGATGTAGGGATAACGTGTGCCGCAATAATGACAACTCAGTTTATCCTGGTGTTTATGATAGGTGAGCGAAACGTCGCATTGTTTGCAGTTCGGTATCCAGCCGCAGGTGGTGCAGAGCAGGAAAGGCGCGTAACCGCGGCGGTTCTGGAACAGGATCACCTGTTTCTGCGCTTCCAGCGTGCGGTGTATCTGCTGGCGCAGCACCGATGTAAAATTGTTCACCACTTCTTTCAGCGCCAGTTCCTTTTTCAGGTCCACGATCTCGATCTGCGGCATGGCGATGCCCCCGAAACGTTCGTTCAGTTCCACCAGCCCGTATTTACCCTGCTTCGCATTGTAATAACTTTCCAGCGCGGGCGTGGCGGAGCCCATCAATACTTTCGCATTGAACAGGCCGGCGTAATAGATCGCCGCATCGCGGGCATGGTAACGGGGCGCAGGCTCCTGCTGTTTGAAAGAAGCATCGTGTTCCTCATCGAGGATGATGAGGCCGAGGTCACGGAAAGGCAGCAGCAGGCTGCTTCTTGCACCGAGCACAATGCGGATGTCGCCGTTCTTCACTTTGTTCCATATCTCCACCCTTTCGTTGTTGGAAAAACGGGAATGATAAATGCCGATCTGCCCGCCGAAATGTTTCTGCAACCGCCGGATGATCTGCGCCGTAAGCGCGATTTCCGGGAGCAGGTACAACACCTGTTTGCCTTTTTGCAGCGCTTCTTCCATCAGCTTCACATAGATCTGCGTTTTACCGCTCGACGTTACGCCGTGCAGCAGCGTCACCTGTTTTTCCGCGATGCTGGCTCTCACTTCCGCCAAAGCTTTTTCCTGGGCGGGACTAAGATCGAAGTTGAGCATGGTTTCCACCTTCCCCATTGGAATGCGGTCGACGGTACGTTTCTCCACGCGCAATACCTGTTTGTCCACCAGGCCTTTCAACTGCGCGGCGGAAGCGCCGGATTTTTTCAGCAGCTCGGATTGCAGCACGTTGCCCTGCGTTTTGAGCAAATGCAGGTAAGCCAAAAGCAGCTCCATTTGTTTGGGCGCGCGCGCCAGCTCGTCGAACAGCGGGGCCAGGGCCTCATCCCCTTCGTATGCGGGGTTGAGCAGTATGTAATTTTCTTTTTTCTCTTTGTAGACTTCTTTCAGCTCCTCGTACACGAGGCATACCTTTTTTTCGATCAGGTTTTTGATCACACTGTACACGTCGGAGCGGTCGAGGACGAGCTGCACTTCGCCGATGCGCAGTTCTTTCCGCATCAGCAAAGCTTCCGCCACGAGGTATTCATAATCGTCGAGGGAAGAAAAATCATCGCCGAACGCATCGTTGTACATCAGGATGGTTTCGCTGGAAAGTTTGAGGTGAGCGGGAAGGGCGGCGTTGAGCACATCGCCTTCGTTGCACATGTAATATTGCGCGATCCATTCCCAGAACGCAAGCTGGGTGGGGTATACCACCGGCTCTTTGTCCAGCAGGTCCATAATGGGCTTGGTTTTGTAAGCCGAAGGCGCCTGTTCGTGAACGGATTTTACGATCCCCGCGTACTTCTTCTGTTTGCCGAGCTGTACGGCCACGCGGCTGCCGGGCTGAATAGCGGCCTCCATTTCGGGCGGTACGGCGTAGGTGTAATTCCTGGGAAGTGCAAGGGGTAATATTACGTCTGCATATTTCATATTGCCTGTAAGGCAGGATAGTTATGATATTTTCTGAGTTCTTCGTCCATCATGTGGCGTATCTGCTTTTTGAGCTGCGGAACGTCTTCCATCGTAAGGCCCTGCACGGGCACGACGGGAAGGAATACCACGCGGCAGGGGCCGGGGTTGAGAGACATGAATTTTATTTTCGCCAGGCGGTCGTGGTTGTCCACATAAATCACCGGCCTGATATCGGTCTGTGTTTCAATGGCGATCCTGAAAGCGCCGCTGTGAAAGGGCAGCAGGGGCTGATCGGTTTCGTTGGTGGTGCCTTCCGGGAAAATGAGCAGTGAAACGCCCTGGCGGATCATGTAGAGCATGTCGCGCATGCTCTGGGCGCGACCTTTGGCGGTGGAGCGGTTCACCGGCACCACGGAGCGGCTGTAGATCAGCCCGAACAGCGGGATGCGGCTCAGCTCGCTTTTGCCCAGCGGCCTGAAAGGCAGCGGCATCACTTTTACGGCAAGCGCGGCGTCGAGGTAAGAAGAGTGATTGGCGAGGTAAATGAGCGGCCGGTCTTCATGCGGGGTGACCCATTTTTTCGTCACCCTGATACCCGTAGCGGGGAACCAGACGTGCGCCCAGAAACGAAGGAAATAAAAAACGACATTTCCTCCCTTCACTTTCCCGAAGAAAGCCACCAGCACGATGGGGGGAAGTATCAGGAACATGATACCCAGCCATACGATCAGGGCATAAAGGCTGTACAAAGCCTGGAAACATTTCGATAGCACGCGCATAAAAACCGGAAAGATACAGAATTATGGCCTCAGCCGCAACAATCCGGCATACATAACGAACAAATATCATACCTGCGGCGGAAATCGCCTGAATGTCGTACCTTTGCCATCCTTATGACAGCGGCAAAATCAGTAGCTTTTCATACGCTCGGCTGTAAGCTGAACTTTTCCGAGACCTCCACCATCAGCAGGATGCTCGAGAAAGACGGGTTCGTCAAAAAAGATTTTGACGAAACGGCCGACGTGTACGTGATCAATACCTGCTCCGTGACGGACAATGCGGACAAGGAATGCCGGCAGCTGGTGCGCCGCATCCAGCGCCGCGCGCCCGAAAGCCTGGTGGTGATCACCGGGTGTTACGCCCAGCTGAAACCGAAGGAGATCGCCGAAATACCGGGGGTAGACCTGGTGCTGGGAGCCGCCGAAAAATTCAATATCGCCGATCATATCCGCGAGCTGGCCAAAGGCGACAGCGCGAAGATCTGCTCCTGCGACATAGAAGACGTTCACACTTTCCATACTTCCTGGTCGGTAAACGACCGTACCCGTACTTTCCTGAAAGTGCAGGACGGCTGCGACTACAATTGTTCCTTCTGCACCATTCCCATGGCCCGGGGCATTTCCCGCAGCGACAGCGTGGCCAACGTAGTGGCGAGCGCCCGCGAACTGGCGGCCGGCGGCGTGAAAGAGATCGTGCTGACCGGGGTGAACCTGGGCGATTTCGGAAAAGGTTTTGAAGGCGGCAAAAAACGCGAAGAAACCTTTTTTGAGCTGGTGCAGCAGCTGGACGAAGTGGAAGGCATTGAACGTTACCGTATTTCCAGCATCGAGCCCAACCTGCTCAGCAACGAGATCATCGAATTTGTGGCGGGCAGCAAACGGTTCATGCCGCATTTCCACATCCCGCTCCAAAGCGGCAGCAACGAGGTGCTCGCCCTGATGCGCCGCCGTTACCGCCGCGAACTGTACGCCGAAAAAGTAGGGCTTATCAAACAGTTCATGCCGCATTGCAGCATCGGGGTAGACGTGATCGTCGGTTTCCCTTCCGAAAGCGATGCGCATTTCCGCGAAACCTACGACTTCCTGCACGGGCTGGACGTGTCTTACCTGCACGTGTTCACTTATTCGGAAAGAGATAATACCCACGCCCTTGGCATCAAGCCGGTGGTGCCGGTACAGGTGCGGCACGAAAGGAACAAGGCGTTGCGGAACCTGAGCCATAAAAAGCTGCAGTATTTCACCGAACAGCATACGGGGCAAACCCGGAGGGTGCTGTTTGAAAAACACAGCAAGGAAGGAATGATGGAAGGTTATACTGATAACTACATCAAAGTGATGACGCCTTACCGCGAAGAATGGGGTAACCGCATCGTGGAATGGAACCTGCGGTAGTGGCGGATTTCAGCTGAAGAAAAAGATACGGGGCTGAAAGTTTTTCAAAAAAAATTTGGCAGAATAAAAATAGTTTTTACCTTTGCAATCCCATCGAACGAAAAGCGTTCAAACACAATGGGAGCTTAGCTCAGCTGGTTCAGAGCATCTGCCTTACAAGCAGAGGGTCGACGGTTCGAATCCGCCAGCTCCCACGAATAAAAGGCCGTTTCAGCAGGTTTGCCGGAACGGCCTTTTTGTTTCTTCCTCCTTCCTGCCTTCTTCATTTCTTTGCCCAATACGTTATAATTTTTTATAATAGTCTTTATATCGTATCACTATCAACAAGGTGTTCACCCTTGGGATAAAAGCCGGTTCAGCGACTATTCCGGCCCGCCCGGCCGCAGCCGCCATTCCGCCAACGCGCAGATCGGTTACGAGCACAAACCCTGGGCCTCGGCACATCTTCCGGCTGTATGTTTCCGTTCAAAAATCGCTGCTGCAAAAAAGAATGACCCTCCGTTTTTCGATCGACAATCTCGCCAACATCACCAATTACCTCATGCCCTCGCAGCCCGGCCGTGTACTGATGACGGGCGTTGAATGGCAGTTCCGGAAACGCGCCGCCGTCGCTCCCTGAAAAAATTTTTCCCGGTTGGTTGATTTTGAAATTTTTGTCTATATATTTGCACCCTCTTACAGCGTTAACGGGAGCTTAGCTCAGCTGGTTCAGAGCATCTGCCTTACAAGCAGAGGGTCGACGGTTCGAATCCGCCAGCTCCCACAGTATAAAAAGAGGTGTCCTTACAGATACCTCTTTTTTATTTGCCTGAAGCATAAAAAAAACGGTTGCATCATCACTGGCGCAACCGTTTTTATTTCAGGATAAAAGAGTAATTATTCTTCCCCGTTTTCCTTTTGCGGCCCTTTAAAAATCTTCGTCACCGCTTTCCGGATCTTGTTGATGTTCCGCAATTGTTCCTGGATGGGCATCAGCGTGATGTCGCCGTCCTGGATGCCCGGTTCGCTGTTTTCGGCGGTGCGTTGTTCGGGATATACGAGGATGAGGTTGTTGTCTTTAAAATGACGCCGCAGCCGCTGCGGCACTCCTTCGAGGTAAGCCTGGTAAGAAAGCGTGCCTTTACGCGCTGAAACCGCCACCACCAGGTCGTCTCTCGAAATGTCGCGCGCCAGTACGAGGAAGTCTTCCGGGTTTTCGAGATTTTTGTACGTAAGCTCCACGCTGATCTTATTTTCCGCGATAAAACGCTGCACGCCTTGCTGCGTCTGCTTGCCGCCGTACGCCACGATCCGCGCCCCTGCCTGTTTTGCAAGCAGCACGATTTTCTGCATATAATGTTCGAAACCCAATTCGTATTCCGTGTTGCGCGGCAGAATGAGCACGAGTTTTTTGGTGGTGCTTAACGGGTGACCGAAATCGCAGACGTACACCGTTTCCCAAACGCTTTGCAGCACATTGTCTGTAGTGCTTCCGAAAAACGAGCCGATCAGGCGTTCGGTGGCGCTGGTTTTGTCGCTCCAGCCCAGGATCACGTCTGATATCAGCAATTCTTTCACCGCGCGGGAAATGCCGTCGGTAACGTTGAGGTCTACACGCGTCACGATCTGCACTTTGTTTTCCGACGCGGCGGCGTGCATCACTGCTTTTTCCATCATTTTATTGGCGGCGTAGATCTTTTCGCGCGCTTCCTCATCGTCCTGCACCACTACCATGGGGTAAACAGGCGGGCCGTTGCCCGGGGCTTTCACCATCAATGCAAAGTCGATCAGCGGTTCCATTTTTTCCGGGTGCGCAACGGGAATGAGGAATCGTTCAGGCCCGCCCGCCATTTCCGGTTTTTTCTCCGCTTCGCGTATCGCCAGTTTTCGGCCGGCGCTTTCGGTAACAAAAGAACCTACCATGCAGGTGATCAATATCAGTACCACCGTGCCGTTCAGCACATGTTCGTCGATGATGCCCATTTTATAACCGATCAGTATCACCGCGATGGTAGCGGCGGCATGCGAGCTGCTGAGGCCGAATATCACGTTACGCTCCGTGGCGGTGTAACCGAAGGAAAGCTGCGTAAAAAACGCCGCGAGCCATTTGCTGGCCAGCGCCATGGCGGTGAGCGACCCGGCGATGATGAGCGCTTCCGGCCCTTTCAGCAACACTTTCAGGTCTACGATCATGCCCACGGAGATCAGGAAGAACGGGATAAAGATGGCGTTGCCGACAAATTCCACGCGGCTCATCAGCGGCGAGGTGTGCGGTATCAGCTGGTTGAGCGCCAGTCCCGCGAGGAACGCGCCGATAATGCCTTCCACCCCGGCCAGTTCGGCCAGGAATGCAGCGAGGAACACCAGCGCCATCACAAAAATGAAATGCGTGGTTTTATCGTCTTTGATCTTTTTGAAGAACCAGCGGCCCACGAACGGAAATCCCCACAACACCACGAACGCGAACACGGCGAGGGAAATGCCGAGCTGCAGCCAGAAAGCCGCATTGAGATTGCCTGCTTCAGCCCCGGTGATCACCGCAAGGATAAGCAGCACGGCCGTATCGGTGATGATGGTGCCGCCCACGGCCACGGTAACGGCCTCCACTTTGGATATGCCAAGCCTGCTGGCAAGCGGATAAGCCACCAGCGTATGCGTGGCGAACATGCTCGACACCAGCAGCGAGGCCATCAGGTTGAAATGCAAAAGGTAGGTGCAGAGCAAATACCCGAGCACCAGCGGGATACAAAATGTGAACGCGCCGAAAACCAGGCTGCGGTGGCGGTTCTTGCGGAATTCCGTCATGTCCAGCTCGAGGCCGGCCAGGAACATGATGTACAGCAATCCCGCGTTGCCAAAGAGATTGATGCTGCCTTTTTCAATGATCTTGAACCCATGGTCGCCGATGGCCATGCCCGCCAATATCAGCCCGATAATGCTGGGTATCCTGAACTTCCGCAGCACGATCGGCGCAAGCAGGATGATGAACAGCACCAGCGAAAAAATGGGGATCGGGTCCTTCAGCGGCAGGCTGAAATGCATAAATAAATCCAAACCTTTCATCTACTTATATTTATCTTTTGTCTCATGAACAACCGGGTTCATAACCGTTAATTTACGACCATTCCCGCAAAACGGGCGGCATCCTTAAAAAAATGTAACTTTGCGGAAATAGTCAGTGTAATCATGATTTATACGGGAACAGGCGTATCCGTCCAGGAAGAGGTGGAAACGCTGGTGGAAACAGCAGAACAATTCCCCTTTTCCATCATAGTCTGGAATGATGATTTCAACACTTTCGACTGGGTGATCCAGTCGTTGATCGAAGTATGCGGCCATACGGCCGAACAAGCGGAACAATGCGCCCTCATCATCCATCACAACGGCAAATACGCCGTTAAAAAAGGCGCTTTCGACGACCTGAAACCGATGTGCGAAGCCCTGCTGGACAGGGGCATCAGCGCCACCCTCGAAGAAACCGTCGTACCATAAAATGCCCCTTTTTTACCTTCCCGACAACGAACTGGTATTTCCACCGCTGTCGCTGGCCGAGCCGGACGGGCTGCTGGCCGCGGGGGGCGACCTTAGCATGGAACGGCTGCTGCTGGCATACCGCTCCGGCATTTTCCCCTGGTACAACCGCAAACCCATTCTCTGGTGGGCGCCCGACCCGCGGTTCGTGCTTTTTCCTTCGGAACTGAAAGTATCCCACAGCATGAAACAGGTGCTGAAAAAAGGGCAATTCCATATCACGTACAACCAGGCTTTCCCTGAAGTGATCAGCAATTGCCGCAGCATCGAACGCGACGGGCAGAACGGTACCTGGATCACCCGCGATATGATAGAAGCTTACACACGGCTACACGACGCCGGCTACGCCCTGTCTGTAGAATGCTGGGAAAACGGTCAGCTGGCAGGCGGGTTGTACGGCGTGAAGATCGGGAAATGTTTTTTCGGGGAGAGCATGTTCTCCAAAACCAGCAACGCTTCCAAAGCGGCGTTCATCACTTTTGTGCAGGAACATGCCAGCGGGCTGGAGGTGATAGACTGCCAGGTGCATACGCATCACCTGGCCTCGTTGGGGGCGAGGTTCATCAGCCGCGTGAGTTTTGTGGACATCGTGCAGCGTTACGCTTTATAATTTTTCTTCCGCGGGCGGCTCCCACAATTCGATCTTGTTGCCTTCGGGGTCCAATATCCAGCCGAACTTGCCGTATTCGAACTCCTGTATCTCCCCCACCACCTGCACGCCTTCCGCTTTCAGCGTTTCGATCAGCTCCGCGAGATTTTCCACGCGGTAATTGATCATGAACGGCTTTTTGCTCGGACTGAAATAATCCGTGTCTTTTTTCATCGCGCTCCATTGCGTCATTCCCTTTTTTTCAGGATCGTGCTCGTCGCGCCACCCGAAGGAAGCGCCCCATTGGGTCACCGGCAGCCCGAGATGTTTGCCGTACCATTCGTTCATCGCAGCGGGATCTTCGCATTGGAAAAAGATCCCGCCGATGCCTGTAACACGTGTCATCGGTTCATTTTTTTCCTTTTAAGGGGCCCGATGGAACCTTACGGTGTCATCGGTTTATTTTTTCTTTTTAAGGGGCCGATGGAACTATCGGCCGCATCGGCGTTATTTACTTTTTTTCCTGACGAACGTTCCCTCGAACATACATCTGATGCCGCGGTACGCGCCGCAGCCCGTTTCGCGGATGGTCACGCGGCCGCTGCTGAATTTGAAATCGAGAATGCAGGAGGATTGTTTATCACGGAACTGGCCGGTGGTAGCGGAAGTGAAACGGCCGGTACCGTCCAGCTCCCCGATGCATTCGCCTTTGTCGCGGGAGAAATGTATGAAGAAAAGAAATTCTTTAGCCGTTTCGCCGTCGCGGACAGACACGATGTTTTCGCCGGACATATAATTACCGGAAAATTTGTGTTTGCGCGGCAGCGTATCGATCGGGTTGTACAGCCCGCCCACCGGTTCGGTGGAATTGGTGAGAATGAGCGCCAGGTTGCCGTCTTCCTCCGCGGCGTACACGTCTTCCCGGATGCTTTTGGAAGCGGTTTCCGTAGTTACTTTGATGGCAAGCCTTTTATCGACGCTGAAACCCATGCGTTTGCCCTTTGTGTTCCGCGCTACGAGATGGCGGCCGAGAAATTCGCCGTTTTTATTGAACATCACCAGCCACGCGGCCGCGCCCGATCTTGCGCTGCCTTCCACCACCAGGATGTCGAACTGCCGGTTGGGAGGCTGAATGAGGCCCAGTGCGAAAAACTTCGGTTTTTCCGCAGCGGCGAACACGCCTTTGGCGAGCGTATCGGGGAGAAATTGTTTTACCACCCTGGCTTTCAGCGCGATGCTGTCCGGCTGCCGGATGCCGAGGGAATCCGCGTCCCAGCGGAAGGTCAAAGCCGCTTCGGGGAAAAGCCGGCGGAAATCGGGATAGGTCAATGCCTGCTCTTCATCGCCAGTTGCCGGTTTAGGCTTTGATTTACAAGCCGTCATAAAAACGATCAGTGCCAGGAGTAGGATTCTGCTCATATCTTGTTGTAATTGAGCGAAAAGGTAATTATTATTTCATATATCTCACAGTTATTTCAATTTCCGGAAAATATTATTTAGATTTGTCTAAATTATATTTTAGAGACTATGAATTTGACGGTAGCGGAAGAGAATTATATCAAGAGCATTTACAAGCTGCAGGACGGGCAGGCGGTGGTGAGCACCAACGCCATCGCTTACGAGCTGGACACGAAGCCGGCTTCGGTGACGGACATGGCGAAGAAGCTGAAGGAAAAAAAACTGATCGATTATGAAAAATACCAGGGCATCAGTCTTACCGCCGAAGGCAAACGCATTGCCCTGCAGATCGTGCGCAGGCACCGGCTTTGGGAATGTTTCCTGGTAGAGAAATTATCGTTCAGCTGGAACGAGGTACATGAGATCGCGGAGGAGCTGGAGCATGTGCGCAGTGAAAAACTCATCAACCGCCTCAGCGAATTTCTCGGCAACCCCACTACCGACCCGCATGGCGACCCCATCCCCGACGCGCAGGGAAAATTCAGCAAAACCAAACAGCTCATATCGCTCGACAAAGCCACCGCCCGACGACTGGAAGTGGCCGGAGTGGCCGATCAGAGCTCGGCCCTGCTGGAATTCCTCAACGCAAAAGGCATCAGGCTGGGCACGCAGATAGATGTGATAGAACGGTACGAGTTCGATAATTCGGTAGAGATCAAGATACGCAACCAGCCCGCTTTCACCATCAGCGAGCAGGTTTCCAAAAACATCATGGTGAAAACATTGTAAGTAGAGAAATGAAACTCCAGGACCACGCAGCATCACTCAGCGAAGTAAATCAAAGCGTAGATACCACCGTTCCTCATAAATCCGGCTGGCGGAAGGCGCTGGCCTTTTTCGGCCCCGCGTACCTTGTAAGCGTGGGGTATATGGACCCGGGCAACTGGGCCACCGACCTCGCAGGCGGGAGCAAATACGGCTACACGCTGCTGTGGGTGCTGCTGATGAGCAACATGATGGCGTTGCTGCTGCAAAGCCTCAGCGCCAGGCTGGGCATTGTGCGCGGGCGCGACCTTGCGCAGGCCAACCGCGAAACCTATCCCGCTCCCGTTAACTTTATATTGTACATTCTTGCGGAGATCGCCATTGCGGCTACGGACCTTGCGGAAGTGCTGGGCATGGCCATCGGCATACAATTGCTTACGGGGCTGCCGCTGATGTGGGGCGTGGGCCTCACCGTGCTGGACACCTTCCTGCTGCTGCTGTTGCAACGTTACGGAATCCGGAAAATGGAAGCGTTTATTATCGCGCTGGTGGCTATCGTCGGCACTTCGTTCCTGGTGGAACTGCTGCTGGCCAAACCTCCCATGGGCGAAGTGGTGACCGGCTTCGTGCCTTCCCTGCCGGACGATACGGCGCTGTACATCGCCATCGGCATTATCGGCGCCACCGTGATGCCGCATAATCTCTACCTGCATTCGGCACTGGTGCAAACGCGCAAGATCAAAAAAACGGACGAAGGCATCCGTCATGCGTTAAAGATCAATTTTCTCGATACCACCATCGCGCTGAACCTTGCTTTTTTTGTGAACGCGGCCATTCTTATTCTGGCGGCCACCGTTTTTTATAAAGCCGGTCATACCGAAATAGCCGACCTCCACGAAGCGCACCGCATGCTGGAACCATTGCTGGGCACACGTTTGGCGCCGATACTTTTTGCAGTGGCGCTGATCGCGGCGGGGCAGAGCTCTACCGTAACGGGCACGCTGGCGGGGCAGATCGTGATGGAAGGATATTTGCGGCTGCGCATCAATCCCTGGCTGCGCAGGCTGCTTACGCGGCTGGTAGCCATTATTCCCGCGCTGATCGTGATATGGGTTTCGGGCGAAGAAAAGATCGGGCAGCTGCTGGTGTTCAGCCAGGTGCTGCTGAGCCTGCAGCTTGGGTTTGCGGTGATACCGCTGATCCATTTCGTGAGCGACAAACACACCATGGGGGCCTTCGCCATCAAACCGCTGGTGAAAGTGCTGGCCTGGCTGATCTCTTCCGTGCTGGTGTACCTGAACGTAAAAATGGTTTGGTCGCAGGCGAGCGATTTTATGAGCGGCAGCGGCGCCTTGTGGGCGAACGCGCTGATCGTGCTGATCAGTTTCGGGTTTCTTTTATTGCTTTTGATCACGGTGATCTATCCCTGGCTGAGCCGCTACCGCATGGAACGTTCCGCGCGCATGCACCCCACGAAGGTAACGCTCGGCAACCTGGAAGCGCCGGCGTACAAACGTATCGCCATGGCGCTTGACTTTTCGAAGAACGATGAAAAGATCATTGCCAACGCGCTCGCGCAAGGCAGGCCCGATACGGAATACGTGCTTATTCACATCGTGGAAAGCGCTTCCGCGCGGTATTTCGGCAAGGAAGCGGATGATTTCGAAACGCGTAAAGACCAGGAACAGCTGGATACTTATCTTACCCTGCTGGCGGGCCGCAACATCCGCGCGAAAGGCGTGCTGGGCTACCGTCACCGCGCGAAAGAGATCGTGCGCATCGTGAAGGCGGAAGAGGCGGACCTGCTCGTGCTCGGCGGGCACGGCCATACCGGCATCAAAGACTGGATCTACGGCGAAACGGTGAACTATGTGCGGCATTACGTGCACATTCCCGTGCTGGTGGTGCAATAAAAAAGACCGTCAATCAAACATATGCTGCAAACATTCAAACCCGGAGACGTTAAAACGTTCGAGCGGCAGGTAACGAAAGCCGACTGCGCCCTGTTCGACAGCGGGCCCGTTCATCCCGTATACGCCACCTTTGCGCTGGCCCGCGATGCGGAATGGTGCTGCCGTTTGTTTGTGCTGGAAATGAAAGAGGAAGACGAAGAAGGCATCGGCACGATGCTGAGCGTTCAGCATGTAAGCCCTGCCCCGGAGGGGGCGGTGGTATTGTTTACCGCCACGGTAAAGTCCCTCCGGGGCAATGAGATCATCTGTTCGTTCGAAGCCCGCTGCGGGGAGCGGCTGATCGCTTCGGGGGAACAGGGGCAGAAGATATTGAAGAAAACAAAGCTGGAAAATCTCTTCCGCGCTTTATAAACCCAATACCTCCTTCAGTTTCGGGTAACCGGTTTTGCTGACCAGCACCTTGCTGCCGTCGCGCAATATAGCCAGGTAAGTTTCTTTTTCGTAAGGGTCTATCCGCGTGATCTGGCTCAGGTTGAGGATGTAAGAGCGGTGTACGCGGATGAACTGCTGCGGGTCGAGCATCTTTTCAAAAAATGCCATCGTTTTGTTTTTCAGGAAGCTGCCTTCGCCGGTCACGATCTTCACATAATCGTCCGCCGCTTCGAGGTAATGAATGTCCTGTACGGGAATGATCTTGATCTTGCCGTTGATCTTCACCACCACGCGGTTGTGCTGCATGGGCACTTCGCGGGCGGCGTTCTCCAGGAAATCGGCCGTGATCTCCGTCTTGCGTTCCAGCATCTTTTGCAATGCCTTGTCGAAGCGGTCTTTGGAGAACGGTTTCAGCAGGTAATCCACCGCGTTCACTTCGAAAGCGCGCAGCGCGTATTCTTCAAAAGCAGTGGTGAATATCACGCAGGGAATTTTATCGACCAGCTCCAGCATTTCAAAACCATTGATCTTCGGCATCTGGATGTCGAGAAAGATCAGGTCGGGCTGATGCTGCTGGATCGCCTTCAGCCCTTCAAACCCGTCGTTGCACTCGGCTGCCACTTCTATCTGCGGATAAGCCTGCAGGTATTCTTTCACCAGTTCGCGGGCCAGCGGTTCGTCATCTATCAGTATTGTCTTTATCATGCAATTGCGGTACTTTGATCAGGGTGGTAAAAATATGCCCGTCCACGCGCGTTTCCAGGAGGTCTTGCCGGGCAAAAAGCAGGTACAGCCTCCGGCTGATGGAGCTGAGCCCGAAACCCGTGCCCTGCCAGGACTGCTGTTGCAGCGAAGGGTCGAACGGGTTGGAGACGGACACCATCAGTACGCCCTGTTCCTGCCATGCTTTGATCACGATCGTGATCGCTTCCGTAGTATCGTACAGCCCGAACTTGATCGCGTTCTCCACTACGGGCTGGAGAAGCATGGGCGGTATCTGCAGCGGCGAAGCGTCTTCGCTTTGCTGTATGTCGGTGCTGAGCCGGTGACGGAAACGCACCTTTTCGATATCGAGGTATAACTGAAGGTATTGTAATTCTTCCCTTAACGATATCCACAGCTGGTCTTCCTTTTTCAGCGTGCCGCGTAAAAAATCGCTGAGCTTCTGGATCATCTGCCGGGCTTCTTCGGGCCTGAGCGTAACAAGCGCGTTGATAGAATTAAGGCTGTTGAACAGGAAGTGCGGCTGCAGTTGCTGGCGGAGCTTGTACAGTTCTGCTTCCTTCGCCATTTTTTCCGCGGCTTCCTTTCTGGCCAGGGCGGCGCGGTGCTCGTCCATTTCGTACAGGAAAAAGCTGATGAAACCGGTGCCGGTGATGATGAGCCAGCCGAGCGCGAAACGCACTGGCAGCGTGTCGTTCAGCCAATCCATATAATCCGTTATGGAACCGAAAATGCTGCGTAGCGACCAGTATACGCTCACCAGCCAGATCACGCTGACGGTGGCGGTGAGCAGGGCGACGAACACATACTTGCCTTTCACGGGCCGGTAATAGGCGAGCATTTGCGTGATGCAGGCGGCGAATACGGCCAGCAGGCTGTTGTGAAACCCACTGTCTGCCCAGGCGAGCGGCATCGGTATATCGAGCCAGAGATGCAGGATGATGGCGTGCATCTGGACAAATACGCATACACCGGTGATGAACGTCCAGCGGAATTGCGTTTCTTTCAGCAAATGTGTAGCCAAACGGATGCAGTTTTTACAGGTTATACATTCAGCTCAAAGAACTTCTGCGATTGCAGCTGCGCCGCTTTCATCTGCAGCAGGGCCACGTAGCTGTTGGCATTTTCGGGCTCTTCCACGCGGGAATACAGCTCCATGCCGTCTTTCAGCTCGTCCAGCGCGCTCAGCTCCGGCACGTTGATAAAACGCCATTCCACCAATTCCTGTTTCTGGTTGCGGAAAGCGTATTGCTCCTGCTCGCCGATCTCCACGGCTTTTTTCCAGGCTTCTTTTTTATTGACCGCACTGATCAGGCGCAATTGCTCGTCGAACTGCGGGAGGTGCTCGCCCTTTCCGCAGATAATCTGGTACACGATCTTCGCTACGAACCAATACATGTTTTAACGGTTTACTGGTATGAATAAGGATGGATGGGAGTTAACAATATCAATGAACAAAAACGAATGGCGGAAAAAGAGACTAATAACTTTTCAGATCTACTCCCCCGAACGTGCAGGAACCTTTCAGCACCAGCACTTTGTTGGAGGGCATTGCGGGGGGGATGGCGCGTTTATCTTCAATACCGCCGAACACGGTGGACACGTCCATCTTCACGTCCCAGTTGCTGGGCACTACGATCTCCACACTGCCGAACAGCGTTGTGATGTCGAGCACCGCTTCGCCCTGGATGTCTGCCTGGGTGAAATTCAGCTCGGTACCGCCGAATACGGTGGTGATGGCGCCTCCCTGGAAGTTTTTGGACAGGATCATCTTGTTCGTGCCGCTGAAGATGGTGGTGCTTTGGATATAGTCGTCGCTGTTGCGCACCATACCTTCCGCCATCACTTCTTCATACCGCTGCCTGCGGCTGGCTGCTTTCCCGATCATATACACGCCCACCACGATGAGGGCGCTCGGGAAAATAAAGCGGCGGAGGTTCCAGTCTACCGGCAAAATTTCCCCTACCAGGAAAACGCAGCCAACGAACGTAACGATGAACCAGGCAATGCCCTGGAACTTATTCTTCACGCCCATCAGGAAACCGACGGCCACGAGGATCATCGGCCAGGAAAAGAGCCAGTCGGGTATTTCGAGGCCCGCCTTTCTCAGGAATATAAAAAGACCTATACAGAGCACGATCACACCGGCCCAAAGACCGCCGCCGCCTGCGCTGTTATTTTGTTGACGATTAAGCCTGCTCATAAATTGTAGTGTTTTTGATTTTTTTTATGATACAAATCTACTTCCGGCCGGTTTGCATCACAATACCGCTTAGGCAGGGAGGGGTCAATTACCGGTAAAAGGGGGGAAATCGCCGGTGAAAATGTTTACAGCTCCACGATGATGGATTCGCCGCCCAATTTGCGGATCAGCGGCTGCAGATCGGCCACCATGGCATCTGGCCCGCAGATATAAAAGTGCTGGCGGAAGTTTTTCACCTTGTCGCGCAGGTACACTTCGTCTACATAATGATGGTCGTAGCCCGGGAAAGCCTCGTCTGTAAGGGTGTTGATGAAATTTTTGCCGAGCATGGCCCTGAATTCGTTTTCCAGGATAATGTCCTCACGGGTCTTGTTGGAAAATATCAGTTTATTGCCGCCCGTTTTCCCTTCTTTATGCAGCTGGCGGAAAATGGCGATAAAAGGGGTAACGCCCGCGCCCCCGGCGATAAAAACGCCTTCGCCCTTGTACTGGATGGCGCCCCAGGGATCGTGCAGGATAAGGCTGTTGCCGGTCTTGAGCTGACCCAGCTGATGGGTCATGCCGGGATGGTCGTCGTAGATCTTGATGGTGAACTCCAGGGTGTCCCACTCGTTCAGGGCGGTAAAAGTGAAGGGCCGGAGCTCTTTTTCCCAGCCGGGAAGGTTCACGGCCACATCGGTGGCCTGGCCGGGTATAAACGTGTAACCGGCGGGTTTTTGAAGGGTAAAACGCTTTACGTTGTGAGTAACGGGGGTTATATCTAATATTGAAACAATATGTTCAGCCATAGCTCCTTGATTTTCGGGTGCAACAATTCTCCTCCGAATTTAAGGTAATTATCACAATTCCGGGGTACAGGCCACGGTCAAATGTCATACCTTTGCGAAGCATTTATGAAATAATAACACAGCAATATATGCCGGCAGAAAAAATTCAGATGATCAACGGGCAGATCAAGGTCCCTGCCCATCCTATTATTCCGTTCATAATCGGCGACGGTATTGGTCCCGATATCTGGCGCGCCAGCGTGAGAGTATTCGACGCGGCGGTGGAAAAAGCCTATGGCGGCGAACGGAAAATCGAGTGGAAAGAAGTACTGGCTGGCGAAAAGGCTTACCAGGAAACAGGCGAATGGCTGCCTAAAACCACCCTCGACGCGCTGAAGGAATACCTCGTGTCTATCAAAGGCCCCCTGACCACCCCGGTGGGCGGCGGCATCCGCTCGCTGAACGTAGCCATGCGCCAGGAGCTTGACCTGTACGCCTGCGTGCGCCCCGTGCGCTGGTTCAACAAAGTACCTTCGCCGGTGAAACATCCCGAGAAGGTAGACATGGTGATCTTCCGCGAGAATACCGAAGACATTTACGCCGGCATCGAATACATGTACGGCACGGAAGGCGCTGAAAAACTGCTCAAATTCCTCACGGAAGAACTGGGCGTGAAACAGATCCGTTTCCCCGACACCTCGTCCCTCGGCATCAAGCCCGTGTCCAAAGAAGGCACCGAAAGGCTGGTGCGCGCGGCCATCAAATACGCCATCGAGCACAAACGGCCGACCGTTTCCATCGTACACAAGGGCAACATCATGAAATTCACCGAAGGGGGCTTCAAAAACTGGGGCTACGAGTTGGCGGTGCGCGAATTTGGCGACTACGTGTATACCTGGGAGCAATGGGAAAAGACCAAAAAAGAGAAATCCGAGGAAGAAGCCAACCGCGAGCTGAAAGTAGCGCAGGCGCACAATAAGATCATCATTAACGACGTGATCGCCGACAACTTCCTGCAGCAGATCCTCCTGGCGCCGCAGGAATATTCCGTGATCGCCACGCTGAACCTCAACGGCGACTATATCTCCGACGCGCTGGCGGCGGCGGTGGGCGGCATCGGCATTGCGCCGGGCGGGAACATCAACTACACTACCGGCCACGCCGTATTCGAAGCCACGCACGGCACCGCGCCCCGCTTTGCGAATACCGACACAATGAACCCCTCTTCCGTGATCCTTTCCGGCGTAATGATGCTGGAATACATGGGCTGGAAAGAAGCGGCGGATATTATCGTGCACGGCCTCAGCACGGCCATTATGCGCAAACGCGTAACGATCGATTTCTACAAGCTGATGGACGATGCCACCCTCGTGAAATGCAGCGAGTTTGCAGACGAGATCATCAAGCAGCTGTAAACAGCAGGAATTTAATGCAACGGATTGCAAAATTCGGCGGGTATGTGTTATCTTTCGAAACTGTAATCAAATCATTTGATAAAAAAACGTAATCTAATCAACCGGTTACGTATTTTGAAATTGGCTGTAATAAAAATTAAAAACTGATGTCACAAAAAATCAAAGTTGCAAACCCTGTGGTTGAACTGGATGGCGACGAAATGACGCGGATCATCTGGAAGTTCATTAAAGACAAACTGATCACTCCTTATCTGGAACTGGATATTAAATATTTCGACCTCGGAATGGAGCACCGCGACGCCACCAACGACCAGGTGACCGTAGACGCCGCCAACGCGATCAAACAATACAGCGTGGGTATCAAATGCGCGACCATTACGCCCGACGAAGAGCGCGTGAAAGAGTTCAAGCTGAAACAAATGTGGAAGTCGCCCAACGGCACCATCCGTAATATCCTCGATGGCACCGTGTTCCGCGAGCCCATCGTTACCAAAAACGTGCCCCGCCTCGTTCCCAACTGGACCGCTCCCATCTGCATCGGCCGTCACGCGTTCGGCGACCAGTACCGCGCCACTGACTTCGTGACCAAAGGCAAAGGCAAGCTCACTATCAAATTCGAAGGCGAGAACGGCGAAGTGATCGAGCATGAAGTATACAATTTCAAAGGCGACGGCGTTGCGCTGGCGATGTACAATACCGACGAATCTATCCGCGGCTTCGCACGCTCCTGCTTCAACCAGGCGCTGATGAAAAAATGGCCGCTGTATCTCAGCACCAAAAACACCATCCTGAAAAAATACGATGGCCGTTTCAAAGATATTTTCGAAGAGATCTTCCAGAACGAATTCAAAGCCGAGTTCGACAAAGCGGGCCTCACTTACGAGCACCGCCTGATCGACGACATGGTGGCCTCCGCGCTGAAATGGAACGGCAATTTCGTATGGGCCTGTAAAAACTACGACGGCGACGTACAGTCAGACACCGTTGCGCAGGGTTTCGGCTCTCTCGGCCTCATGACCTCCACCCTGGTTACGCCCGACGGTAAAACGATGGAAGCGGAAGCCGCCCACGGCACCGTTACCCGTCACTACCGCGACCACCAAGCCGGTAAACCCACTTCCACCAACCCCATCGCCTCCATCTTCGCATGGACGCGCGGCCTGGAATTCCGTGGCAAGCTGGATGGCAACCAGGAACTGATCAACTTCTGCCACGCACTGGAACAAGTGTGCGTAGAAACCGTTGAAAGCGGTAAAATGACCAAAGACCTGGCCGTTTGTATCCATGGCAACAAAGTAGAGCATGGCAAACATTACCTCTACACCGAAGAGTTCCTCTCCGAGCTGGACACAGCGCTGAAAGCGAAACTCGGCAAATAAAACAATGCTTTTTTCAGCATAACGGCGGCCTCCCACAGAGGCCGCTTTTTTTATTCCCCCAAAACCGCTGCACATCCGTATTCCCGGCCGCTCAAACATGTTTTTACGAGATTATCGTAAGTTCTTGCTACATTTATCCTCAAACCAAGCCAATCATGAAAAAGTATTTTTTATTGCCGGCATTGTTGCTGCCGGCCCTGGTACACGCCCAGGAATCTTACACCATTAAAGGCAAAGTGGGCGCCTACAATGCGCCTGCGAAGGCGTACCTGCAGTATGTGAAAGAAGGAAAAAGAGCCCTGGATTCCGCCGCGGTGGAAAACGGCGCATTCACTTTCAGCGGCACCGTGCCCAGCCCCTCCTCCGCTTTGCTGGCGTTCAGCTACGGCCCCGGCACGCCCCGCGAGATCGCGCAGAAATCCAGCGTGAGCATTTATTTGGAAAAAGGCGACATCCTGGTGCAGAGCCAGGACAGCATGCACAACGCCACCGTTAAAGGCGGCGCAAACAATGCGGACAACACCGAGCTGAACACCCTGTTGAAATCCGTCAACGAACGCAACGGCGCGCTGATGGTGAAATACTATGGCGCTACGCCCGAACAGCAGAAAGACGAAGCTTTCAGGGAAGGTGTAATGGCGGAAGCCCGGAAAATTGACGCAGACCGCGAAGAAATACAGAAAAAATTCCTGGAAACCCACACCAGCAGCGTGGTAGCGCTGGACGTGGTGAAACAGATGGCAGGCGGCACGCCCGATTATGCTGAAATATATCCCCAGTTCGCCAGACTCAGCAAGGAAGTACGCGAAAGCGAATCGGGCAAAACCTACGAAGAGTACCTGAACAAAATAAAGGCAGTCTCCCTCGGCGCGGTAGCACCCGATTTCACGCAGAACGACACAGAGGGAAAACCAGTTTCACTGGCTTCGTTCCGCGGCAAATACGTGCTGATCGACTTCTGGGCGAGCTGGTGCGGTCCCTGCCGCCAGGAAAACCCGAACGTGGTGAAAGCGTATAACGCTTACAAAGACAAAAACTTCACCATCCTCGGCGTTTCACTCGACCAATCAGGCGCCAAAGACAAATGGCTGAAAGCGATCGCAGACGACAACCTCACCTGGACGCATGTTTCAGACCTGGAATACTGGAATAACGCGGTGGCCAAACAATACGCAGTGCGCTCCATCCCGCAGAATTTCCTGATCGACCCGCAAGGCAAGATCGTTGCGAAAAACCTGCGCGGCGAAGAGCTCGACAAAAAACTCGCGGAACTGCTGCACTAGCGTGTTTCCAGCAATAAAAAGGGCCGGTCAGTAATGCCGGCCCTTTTTATGTTATGTCGTCTTAAAATACCATCGCCTGAAAAAGTACAATTTCAACCCCGGCAACACCCGGCATATCCGGCGTGAAGAAATGCAGTGGATCGAAAAATCGCTTTTATAATTTTTAGGGATCGTATGTTTTATTTGAAATATTTCTCCAGCGTTTTGTCTTCGCCATACACGTCTTCATAAAATTGCAAGCGCCCCTCGCGCATTTCCGCGGTAAAATAACGGATATAAATGGGCAGCCGGTTGGTCATGGAATAAACGCGCTGTTCTTCGTTATCCAGCCAGGCTCTCACGCTGTCGCGCATTTCGGGGCGGGGATCGTTGCGGATCATGTACATGGCCAGGCTGTCCCAGGCCTGCACGCGCACGCAGCCGTGGCTCAGCGCACGGTTGCTGTTGCTGAAAAGACTGCGGTTGTTCGTATCGTGAAGATATACGCTGAATTTATTGGCGAAGTTGAATTTGAGGATGCCGAGCGAATTGTCCAGCCCGTCCATCTGCCGCAGCACATATGGAAAATGATTGCGCCCGAGTTTGCTCCAGTTCACGGAATCGGGGCTTACTACGTTGCCATGACGGTCTACCACTTCCAGGTTCTTTTCCGCGAGGTATCCTACGTTTTTTTTGATCTGCGGCAGCATTTCTTTGAACACGATGCTGTAGGGCACGCGCCAGTACGGGTAAAGCACGAAGTTGGTCATTACCGAATTGAGAATGGGCGTGCGCGTGCGCGGCGTGCCCACGATCACGCGGCTTTCCACCACGCTGGCCGTATCTTCCATTACGTTGAGGCGGAAAGCGGGGATATTGACGAGCAGGTAACGGCCGGGCAAAGTGTCCGGCAGCTTGCGCCAGCGGTCCAGGTTCAGCGCGGCCTGCAGCAGCCAGTCCTGCGGTTGTTTGTTGAGCAGCTGGATGGTGCGTTTGCCGGCCACGCCGTCCGGGTAAATATTAAATTCCTTTTGAAATTTCCTCACAGCGTTTTTCAATTTCACCGAATCGGTGACCGTAAAACCGGTGGAATCGAGCTGCCCGGTCTGGATGAGGCGTGCGGCCAACTGCTGTTTGAATAAGAGGGTATCGTAATACTGCTGCGGCAGCGTATCCCAATGCATTCCGCCGAACTGAAGGCTGAATTGCTGCACGCCTTCTTTCAGCGCGACATAGCCGGGATGAAAAGGTTCCTGCTGTTGAAGCACAGCGGAGATATTGCCGTTTTGCAGCGCGGTCTGCAATAAGTTGGCGAGTACGGTATCGGAAAGCAGGGAATCTTTGCGGAGGGTTACACTGTCGCGCGGGGCTACGCCGTAATGCAGGTGATACGACATTTTGAAAAATGCGTCGGTGAGCAGCACGTCCATTTTGGCCCAAAGCGCCGCGTCTTTTTGCGCGTCTTTTCCGGCCCGGAAATGATTTTGCACGTCATTGAGCGCCCGGGCGTGGTAATGCGCCGGGTTCAGCCCGTAATTGCCCGCTGCGTTGATCCATTGCATCATGCTGTCGGTCACCTGCGCCGCCTGCCCGTTCTTAGACCACAAAGCCGCACCCTTCCCTTCAGAATAGGCATATTGCAAAGCGGCAAGCCTGAAAGCGGGCACACTGTCTTCCATAACGCCCTCGTTGCCGGCCACATATTCCAGCCGTTCACGGACCTGTTCGGGCACCACTTCGTCCAGCTGACGGATATTCTGCACGATCTCCTGCTGCCGGGGTTGCCCCTTTTTCCGGCCGCAGGCCGCCGCCGTCATGATTAACAATAATACCCAGCCTGTCTTGAGATAATTCATTCCCTGTTTTATGTGAAGCTAATGTAGAATAAAAAGCAAACTCCGTGCTGCAATTAACGTGTTATTCACAAAGATAATAATGAAGGGGAATTGGATATGCATGAAGAGTAATTATAATACTATAAAATATCCTTTGCCGGGTAGTATATTTACTACAACCGGATCAATCCCGGCGATCTTTACTTTTGCAATATCCATATACCATGTAACAATGAAAAAAACACTGTTTATTTTCCCGTTGCTGCTGGCCGGGTGTATTTCTTCAGGCCCGCAACAGCAGGCGCCTTCCGATTATCTCCTGGCGGATTCCATTCATTTCGATCATGCTGTTGTTGACGATCTTCGTAAAGTGACTTCCGCAAAGTTTGAGAGGCTGGTAACGACCATTGAGGTCATCGATATTATTAATAGTCGCCATGAGGTAACCACCCTGAAACCTGATGCGCTCGAATTTGCAGCGGACGATAAAACAATGAAACTGCTTTCCGGTGTAAGAGACGATCTCAAAAAACGCGGCTATCTTGTTTTTACTTCTGAAGAAAATTTCGGGGATGTTAAGAATAAAATCGGGGTATTAAAATCGACCGATCAGTTCGATATACTGAAATGCCAGGCGACAGACGGCATCAACTACGATATAGAAACAGACAGCGTGATCAAAAAGCTGCGGGAGTGGAACGAGCGGTACCCGTTTGAAATAACGGGCGCGGACCGTGACTGGGTGTCGGCGAAATTCATCGAAGCGCCGGCTGATTTCCATGCATTTGCAAAGGAAGTGTACGCGTTTTGCCCGGACGTGGTAGACCAGGGAACAGGCACCGTGGAAGCCCTTGCCGAAGAAATGAAAACAGGCAACTGGTTGTATCTCTGGTGGGATTAAAATCGCCGGATAGAACAGGCCGCCCGAATGCCGGGCGGCCTGTTCCTTTGTGAAGATGCATGTTATCAACGGTGGAGGGCCGGGCTGATGCGCAGGTACACCTGCGCGCTGAGCGGATTTTTCCCGTAGATGCCGTAGAGCGCTTTGTCCTGCACGTTCACCGTTCCCTGGGCGCCTGCTGCCAGGTTTGTTTTCCAAACGGTAGCAAGCGTTCTGGCATATCCTAACGTAAACGCATGTACGCCGAATTTCGCGTCGCCCAGTTCGTCTTCCAGCTGCAGCTCGTGCGTGCTTTTTTCGACGAACTCGTAACGGCCGTAAATGGCGTTTTTCTGTAACTGCAGGTTACTTTCAGCAAGGAAGGAATGTTCCTTATGCCCGTCACTTTTATTGTTGAGGCCCCATACTGCCGTGGAAGCCACGAAGCTGCCGGGCTTGCGCAGCAGCGCCGTATGAATGGCCGATGCGGTGGTGCGCGTGATATTTTCTTCAGGCTCCAGTGTTTCAGGACTGTGCACGAAAGCCTGGGAGAACTGCAACGCCCATTGTTTGGAAGGATTGTAGCTGAGGCGGTATGCGTAGCTGTCGAACAGCGGTTTATCGAAATCGTAGCGGTTCTCGTCCGGTTCGCGGCCCGTGAAGCTGGAAAATTCCGCTTTTACCTGTTTGTACCTGAACCCGAGGGTGCCCACGCCGAAGGTGATGTGCGTGGCGTCCTGCCAGTGGTGGCCCAGCGGCGCATCCGGATTGTTCATCGCCGATACGCGGTGCATGAATGCGGGGGCGCTGATAGTGGGCTCGCCGGGATAACCGAGGTATGCGTACACGTCCATGTCTTTATTGATGGCGTGGGTGTAACCCACGCTCACCGCGGCAAAAAGATCATGCGGATGCTGACGGTCTACCAGCGCCTGGCCTTTCCAGGTTTCCCCGCTCTGGAACAGCAGCGGGTAGCCCGCCCCGCCCATTACCAGTTTGTCCAAACTCAGCATCAAGGTAGCGTTCAGCAATCCTTTTTTCCCGACGCGGTGGTTCATCATGCCCATGAACCAGTTGGGCGCATCGAACCTGGCGGCACCGCGGGAGCCTTTGGCGGTGAAGTCGGTGGAAGTATAACGGAGGAATACGTTGCCGTGGAACATAAAAGAGGTTTTCCCTTTCTCCGCCATGTACATGTACATCGGGCTGTTGTCCGGCAGCCAGCTGGTGCCCGAGCCGTTCCTGTTCATGGGCAGGTGGAGGGAATAAGCGCTGGTCATGTTGCTCATGTCGTGCCCTTCGTGCATATCGTGCCCCTGGTGCATATCGTGACCGGCGTGCGCCGAGGTGTCTTTTTTTTGCACGGCCGGCACCGTGTCTTTCTTGGCCGGCATGGTATGATGCTCGTGTTGCGCCTGCGCACTGAAGGCTGTTCCGATCAGCAGTAATAGTCCTGTTAAATGTTTCATGTGTTCTTATTTGTCTTTTTCATCGGTCACATGGGATCTGCACTCCGTGCAGAACTCATTGTGTTCTTATTTGTCTTTTTTATCGGCCGCATGAGATCTGCACTCCGTGCAGATCTCATGCGTACCCGTTTATTTACAGCAATTCTTCTTTACAAATAATGACCGGGCGAACCGGAATATGCTTTTGATGATCTTCACCATGGTACCGGGTTTTAATGCTACAAAGGTAGGGCCGCAAAGCGGGCTGATTGTTACACAATTACGGCGATTCGTTATATGATTCAGGAAAGGGACTGAGGAAAGTCATGCCCGCCGGTGAGACCGCTCATAAGGATCTTATAGTTGAAAAAGTAGATTCATGGAACAAATTCCCGCACTATGAACACAAACGACTACCTCGAGCTCTCCCACCCCGTGGCGATGCTGCTGCTCGGCATCGCATTCGGCCTCCTGATCGTCATCATCATGCTGGCCTATACGATCTTCAGCGCTACAGACGTTTACCGCGACCGGTACCTGAAAAACATGCTGCTGGCGACGCCCTTTATCCCCGGTATGCCAGACAGCGCCCTGTTCGTCATGATGTCCGTGATCGTAACGGAGATCATCGTCATTCTCGTGCTGCTGCATGTTTTACGCACGCTCACCGGTCTTCGCGTGAACAACAAAGCCTGGGCGCTTTCTTTTATCGTGATGGGGCTTGCAGGTTATCTATGGGCATTCCAGTTCACACATTCCACCACCGCACAGGCCGCTCCCGTAGCGGCTGTAAAAGAAACGATCGACGAGAACAATGTGCCCGTGCTAAGCGATGAAGCGTCAGTAAAAGCGGGCAGGCTTACGTTTGTGAGCAAATGCGCCATGTGCCACGGCCCGCAGGGCAAAGGCGCCGTAGGCCCGGACCTAACCGATGCCACCTGGCTGCATGGCGGCACCACCAAAGAAATTTTTCACACCATCTGGAACGGCGTTCCCGAAAAAGGCATGCGGGCCTGGAAAGGCGCGCTCAGCGGCAAACAGGTGGCGGAAACGATCGCCTACATTCATTCCATACAAGGCAGCTGACAGCCAACAAAAAAGGCCGTACAATGCGTACGGCCTTCTATTTTTAACGGCTTGATCAGATATGATCGAGCGGTTTGCGTTTATCTTCCTTCAGCTGTTTGAAATGGCTGGGCGTAAGCCCCGTCACTTTTTTGAACTGTCCCGAAAGATGCGCCACGCTGCTGTATCCCAGCTTGTAGGCGATTTCGCTGAGCGTCAGCTCACCGTATACCAGCAGTTCTTTCACCCGTTCTATTTTCTGCTGAATGATGTACTGCTCGATAGTGGTATTCTCTGTTTCGGAAAACACCTTGCTGAGCTGGTGATAATCCTTTTGCAGTTTTTGCGCAAGCAGCGTGGAGAAGTTTTCGTTCAGCTCGTCCAGCTCTCCGTAATGCACCGTTTCCACCACGAAATTTTTGATGGCTTCAACGGTCTGGTGACGGCGGTCGTCCAGCAAAGTGAACCCCTCTTCCTTCAGTGCTTCGGCAATGGCCGCGAGTTGTTCCGCATCGGGAAATTTCGCCAGCAAAGCCTTCCCCAGGCTCACGTCCAGCACTTCCTGCCCATGATGTTCCAGCACATACCGCACCATTTTGATACAACGCGGGCACACCATGTTTTTGATATGTAATTCTGCCTTGCTCATATTACTGCTGCTTTCTGATGTTGTAAAAATTGAACTCGTACCGCACGAGAAAACTCCGGTCCATCACGCGGTCCATATCGCCGTACAACTGCCAGCGATAACCGAGGTCTACGCGCGAGTTGCTGTTGATGATGAACTGCAGGGCCGGCGCCATGTCTATGTAATAACTCCTGCGGTATTGGTCGAGGTTGCTTTTGCCGAGGAACTCCACGTACAGGTTCACATTCGTTTGTTTGTAGTTTTTGTATTTGCGCGGCAAAAGCAGGTAACCGGCAGACACGCTGTAGTTCAGCGCGTTCTTCGAAAAGAAGAGCGGCATTTCATCTTTTGTGTTGCGCATGTATCTGTCGTACGCCACAGTGCCGGAAAGCGCGAGCTTGTGCAGCAGCTGTGTGGCCACGATGCCGCCGCTCACGCCGGAACTGCTCCCGTCGAGGTCGAGATCTTCGTTGCTGTAAGGTTTGGCCGTATGGTCGTGATCGCGCAGGGGCGGCATGTACGGGTTGTTGATCAGCGATCCTTTCACGAACGCCGCTACCCTGAAATGCGACTGCACATCGTCTACCGAAATAAAACGGTATTTGGCGTACACGCTTGCGCCTTCGAACTCGAACTGTTTCTGCATCATGTTCGAAAAATAACCGCTGGCGTGCAGCATCAGCCTTTTGGAAGCGCCGAACATCACTTCGGGCTGCACGCGGTAACCGGTGTAATCCACATGGTCCATCGGGAAAAACTTATTGGTAAGCCGCACGCCAAGAGAATTGGTGGCCATGTTGCTCGCCGGCTCGGTGTACACGTACAGCTCCTGCGCGCGGGCGGCGGCGGCCGTTCCCGCCAGGGCGACGAATAAAAATAGTTGCTTCAGCATGGTCCGGGGCTTAAATGGTTACGTGATACACTCTTTTACCGGCCGGTTTGGCGCCGGGCTGGCAGCAATCCGCCATGGTACCGGTCGCGTAGCAGGACATTTTAGTCTGGGCGCTGAATTTTTTATAGGTCTTTGCGGACACAAAATCCTTGTCTATCACGGTTACTTCCCTTTCGCCCGTCAGCACTTGCGGTTTCACGTTCATGAAATGCAGCGTTTGCCCGGCAAACGGGATATGCGTGTCATTTTCCACTTTCACCTGGTCGAAATTGGCGGTCACTTTCAAAGTGGCCACAGAAAAACCGGCGCCTTCCACTTTTTTGCGGATCTGGTCGAGGTCTACTTTGGCGTTCGGCTTGAAGATGAGGATGAAGGTGGTGGTATTCAGGTCGGTATCGATGCTTTCGACGAAAGGAAGCGTTTTCAGCGCCTTCTGCGTGGCGTTGGAGCACATGGCGCAGGTGAGGCCGGCAGCCTGCAAAGCGGCTTTTTTGTATTGGGCGGATGCGGTGAATTGTGCGCCGATAAGGGCTATTGCAATGAGAATCGTTTTCATGATCTGATGTTTATGTAATGGAAGATCGTGCGGACTTGCGCACGGAATTACTGGTTCCCGGGTAAAAGGAACGGTATCAGATCAGGAAAATGCAATGCTGCTTGTAAAGCGGGAGCGCCGGTATCAGTGGCGGCGCGTGAACGGGGGCCCAGGCTTTGAGCGCCGGGGCGTTAAAAACGGGCTGCAGCCATTGAGGCTGTATCGCCACTGGCACGGCCGTCCAGCTTTCGGAAAGGCCTGCGAAAATTTTGGCCGCATGGTGCGAATCGTCCATTTTGAAGAACTTCGCCTCGTCTTTACAACAATCGCCTTTTAAAGGCATGCCGCATTTCGGGCAGGGCTCTTTGGACGTATCATGCAGGTCCACGGAAGCAAGCTCGCCCATACAATAATGCGCATTGACACTAAACCCGCTGGTAATCAGCGTGTAAAGTATCGCAAAACATATGGTGAGCATTTTCTTCACGGTACAAATTTAAGGTATTCGGCTGAAATAGAACAGCCGTTAGTTCACGAACCACCAGCGCAGCCCCACCCTTACCCCGAAATCGTTGCTGGGGTACAGCGGCGCGTAAAAATTATAATCCCAGAGGAAAGAATTGAGGTTTTCCGCGCGCACGTACGCCGTAAACGATTTGATCCTGAAATGCACGAAAGCGGCTACTTCAGGCATGTTGTCGAACTGCTGCTGGTTCTGGTACACAAACTGGCCGATCACGGGCGAATAATCGTCCGCATAATACGGTGTGTTATATTTCCCTTCCAGCCCGGTGTACAGGTTCAGGTTTTTGAACAGGCGGGCGGTGTACGCCATGCGCAGCCTGGCCCAAAAGGCCGGTACATTCACGGGCGCGTCGCCGGCGATCTGCTGGAAAGCCGCGTCCCCGTCAAAAGTAAAGTTCCCGAGGTCGAGGCGTTTGTAGGCCACCAGCTGCAGCAGGTTGAAGAGGCCGGCGAATTGCTCGCTCTGGGTAAAACTTCTGAAATAGGTGTATTTGTTGAAGAGATAATAATTGGCCGTGACGTTGTATTTCAGCTTCTTATTATCCGCCCTGAACTGGATCTGCGTGACGTTTTCCTTGTCGAGGTTGAGATTTTGCCAGGGAACGTGCTGGTTGGAGCCGAAATAACGGTAAACATAGGAAGGTTCCTTGTTCACGTTCATCGCCATCAGGCTTACATTGCCGAGGGTTTCGTTGAGGTAGCGGCTGAGGCGGCCCATTACGAAATAATCGCCCGCGTTTTCGCCCAGCACGTAAAACTCGCCTTTGGCCTGGAGGTCCCAGCGCTGGTTGCGGGTTTTGTTGCGGTACTCGCCGTGTATCCTGAAGTTCATGAACGAGATCGTATCCGCCTGGAAACGCCCGGCGATATTGTCCAGCCCGCCGCCCAGCTTGATGAAGTGGGCCGTATTGCCGCGCACGGGGAATTGCATGACGGACACATCGTTGCTGATGGTGCGCCACTGGTGGCGGGTATACACGGTATCCGTACCGCCTTCGGGTATGCCAAAGCCGTAATGGTCGGCATACCAGGTGGAATCCGGCGCTGAATCGACGTAGTCGTAGGTGTTTTGCGTGTAGCTGAAAGTATGTTCCACCCTGAACAGCGGGTCGAATTTATAAATATCGGTGGTGTCGTTTACGTGAATAGTGTCTCCCTTGCCCCAGTCGTACTGCTGACGGAGAAGAATGCTGGCTTCCTGGTAATCGTTTTTGGTGGCGATGGAAGTATTAAAAAGCGAGCTGGTGTTTTGCGCGCCGCCGCCGCCGAGATTGGTGGGGATGAGCCGCAGCTGGGTCAGTTCGGGATCGTAGAGGTCTGCCGGGTTCTGGATGCCCCCGTTCTCGCCGCCGTTGAGCTTGTTCAGGTAATAGCTCCCGAAAATATGATACCGTTTGTTCTGGCTGTTGTAATTGGCCGTCACGTTGTAATTGTCGTGGTTGGTGGCCTGGTTGCGGTAAAATCCGGGGGAATTGACCTTCCGGTAAGCGAAGGAGAAATTGAATTTTTCGCCCCTGTTCTGCGTGTGCATGAGGTTGATCATTTGTTCCTGTTTGGCGCCGATGAGGTAACCAAGTTCGGAATAGGGGCGGTTTGTATTATAAAAACGGGCGTTATCGTGATTGTAGCCGTATACGTCGAAGGCATGGAAACCCGCGTCGAACCCGGGCGTCATGCGGGGGCTGAGCAGCAGGTTTCGGGCGGCGTTGCCGTTGTTGCCGAGGGTCATATACGTGGCGGGCACACGCAGGTAATTAAGCTGGAAATCGGAGATGGTGGAATCGATCATAAAGTCCGTCGGCTCGTCGAGATAACGGAAGCGGAGCGTGAGCGTATCCGGCTCATGATCGTGTTTGGTGGTATCGCGCTGCATGGAAGCGTTGCCCCCTCCCCCGCCCGTTGGCAGGCGATTGGTGTTAAATTGCGCCCGGAGGGCGGAGCCGGAGCAAACCAGCAGTAAAAAAACGATAGTGAAATGCCTCATCCTGATGATTCGTGTGAGCCCGCAATTTGCTACAATTGTCGGACCAGTTCGCTGAAAATATATGTTAAATGTGGTTCCGCTCCTTTGGCCGCGGCCAGTACCTCTTCGTGGGTGATCACATTGTCTTCGTCGCGTATGCCCAGGTCTGTGATCACGCTCAGGGCAAACACTTTCAGGCCGCTGTGAACGGCCACGATCACTTCCGGCACGGTGCTCATGCCCACGGCGTCGCCGCCGATGGCGTGCATGAATTTGTATTCCGCCCGGGTTTCGAAAGTGGGGCCCTGTACGCCTACATAAACGCCGGTATGTAAAGATATGTCTTTGGCGGAAGCAATTTCCTTCGCCGCGGCAACGAGCGTTTTGGCGTAGGGCTCGCTCATATCGGGAAAACGGGGGCCCAGGCGGTCGTCGTTACGGCCGCGCAGCGGGTGCTCCGGCTGCAGGTTGATATGATCGGTGATGATCATGAGGTCGCCTACCCGGAAGGTTTTGTTCATGCCTCCCGCCGCGTTGGAAATAAGCAGGGTGTGGATGCCCAGGGCTTTCATGACCCGTATGGGAAAGGTGACCTGCTGCATGCTGAGGCCTTCGTAATAATGGAAACGGCCCGCCATGGCCACCACGGGCTTTCCGCCCAGCCGGCCCAGGATGAGCTTCCCGGAATGCCCTTCCACCGTGGCGGGAGGGAAATGCGGGATATCCGAATAAGGGATCTCCGTGCCACCGGAGATCTCCCCGGCCAGGTTCCCCAGCCCGCTGCCAAGGATGATGCCCGCAACGGGCGTTTCCTTCGCGAAACCTTTGATATAAGCCGCCGCTTCGTTGATCTGTACCAGCATAGCCATGTTTTGTGCCCGGCAAAGTTAATTCTATATAACATATCATCATCTCCCCCCAAAGAAATCCCTATTCTAAAACATAAATTGCCTAAATTAGCGGCCAAATTTAAATACCGATGAATTTACACGAGTACCAGGCTAAAGAACTGCTGAAAAAATATAACGTACCGGTACAGGAAGGTATCCCCGTTGATACCCCCGAAGCCGCTGCGGAAGCGTATAAGCAACTGAAAGTGCAATTCGGCAACAACTTCGCGGTTGTAAAGGCTCAGATCCACGCCGGTGGCCGCGGTAAAGGCCTGATCAGGGGTACGCAGCAACATGGCGTAGCGGTAGGCAAAAACTCAGAAGATATCAAAACCATCGCCGGCAATATCCTTGGCGGCACCCTCGTAACCGTTCAGACGGGCGAGGCCGGTAAAGTGGTAAATAAAGTACTGGTTGCGCAGGACGTATATTATGACGGCCCCAGCAAACGCCAGGAGTTCTACCTCTCCATCCTGCTGGACAGGGCGAGCGGCCAGAATATGATCGTATATTCCACCGAAGGCGGCATGAGCATCGAAGATGTGGCGCACGACACGCCTGAAAAAATATACCGCGAACGCGTACACCCCGGCATGCCCCTCCAGGGCTTCCAGGCGCGCAAGATCGCTTTTAACCTCGGCGTAACCGGCGAGGCCTTCAAAAACATGGTGAAATTCGTGACCAACCTGTACAATGCGTACGTTGGCCTCGACGCAGCCATGATCGAGATCAACCCGCTGTTTAAAGCCGCGGACGATAAAGTGATCGCGGTAGACTGCAAGCTGAGCCTGGACGACAACGCCCTGCTCCGCCACCCGGACCTCGTTGCCCTGCGCGACATCACCGAAGAAGACCCCACCGAAGTGGAAGCAGGCCAATACAACCTGAACTTCGTGAAACTCGACGGCAACGTAGGCTGCATGGTAAACGGCGCCGGCCTGGCCATGGCCACCATGGACATGATCAAACTCTCCGGCGGCGAGCCCGCCAACTTCCTGGACGTAGGCGGCACCGCCAACGCACAGACTGTGGAAGCAGGTTTCCGCATCATCCTGAAAGATCCTAAAGTAAAAGCGATCCTGATCAATATCTTCGGCGGTATCGTTCGCTGCGACAGGGTAGCCCAGGGTGTGATCGACGCCTACAAATCCATCGGCACCATCAACGTTCCCATCATCGTACGCCTCCAGGGCACCAACGCCGCGGAAGCAAAAGAGCTCATCGAGCACAGCGGCCTGAAAGTACAGAGCGCCATCCTCCTGAGCGAAGCGGCAGACCTCGTGAATAAGGCAGTGAACGCTTAATTTTGCAGAAAATTGTGCTTATATATGAATGGCCGGCCGCAACGCCGGCCATTTTTTTGCCTATCTTTGAGCTCCATCCTTTTATACATCAACATGCATCGGGTTAATGGTACACCACTAACACAGAAAATTCATGTTACGCATCCGCCAGTTTTTCCTGATCTGTTCCGGGGCACATCTGCCCATGCTTCGCCGCGCGCCTTCAGAGCTCAATAAATACGCAGGCATCGGCGCCACCGTTTTTTTCACCGGCCTTTTCGCCGCTATTTCGGCCGGCTACGCGCTTTGGACCGTTTTCGGCCAACCCTGGATAGCACTGCTGTTTGCCGTTGTTTGGGGACTGATGATCTTTAACCTCGACCGCTACATCGTGTCCAGCATGAAAAAACGGGAGCGTTTCGGGCAGGAGCTTTGGATGGCCACGCCGCGCATCATCCTGGCCGTGCTCATCGCCATCGTGATCTCCAAACCGCTGGAACTGAAAATTTTCGATACCGAAATTCAGGCCGAACTGATCATCATGGAACAGCAGAAGTTCCGCGAACAGGAAACCAAAGTATCCGAACGTTACACCAGCCGAAGCAACGAACTGAAAGCCCGCATCGCCGCGCTGCGGCAGGAAATGGCCGTACAGGCCGCCCGGCGGGACACGCTGCAGCTGCTCGCCCAGCAGGAAGCCGATGGTACCGGCGGCTCGCGCGTAAAAAATCTCGGCCCGATCTATAAAGCCAAAAAAGCGGACGCAGACAGCGCTTCCGTTGCACTGGCAGCGCTCGGCGGCCGGCAACGGGCGCTCAGCGCGGAACTGGCGCAGGTAGACAGTACTATTGCCGCCGATATCAAAGGGCTGCAACGCGGCCGGCTCAACGGCATGGCGTCGCGGCTGGAAGCTTTGGGGCGGATCACCGCCGCCAGCCAGCCCATCCGCTGGGCCAACTGGTTCATCATGCTGCTGTTCATCGCCATAGAAACCGCTCCCGTATTCGTTAAGCTCATTTCGCCCCGCGGGCCGTACGACGACCTGCAGGACCAGCACGAATTCACCTTCACCATGCACCGGAAGGAAAAGAAAGCCATCCTGCAGATGGAAACTGAAGACCGGATCGCGGAAAAAGAAGCCGCACGCCCCGCACGCAAAACCACGGAAGAAAGCAGAACGGCCTTTTCCTGACCTTTCGAAAAAAATTTTACCGGCATTTATGGAATCAGGAAAAAAATTACATCCTGACCATAAATGCACGGTATGAAAAAAGCTTTTTACTTTTTTGTCCTCCTATCGTTACATAATAACGCGTACGCCCAAACGAAAAAACTCAATGTACCGTCTTCCATCGAAAACGTGACAGTATTCCTGCAAGGCGCGCAGATCACCCGCACAGCGAGCACCACCATCCCGTCCGGCACCACCACGCTCGTTTTCCCCGGCATTTCGCCGGAACTGGAAGAAAAAAGCATACAGGTGCAGGGGAAAGGCGCTTTCACTATTCTCTCCGTATCGCGCGAGAAAAATTATATGTCCAACCAGCAGAAACCGCGGGAAGAGCTGGTCCGGCTGCAGGCCCAGGCGGAAATTCTCGAAGAAAAACTCCAGCGTGAAAGGAACCGCGAATCCGTATTCAAACAGGAAGAAGAAATGCTGAAAAAAAACCAGGACCTCCGCGGAACCGCTACCGGCCTCAAAACCGCGGACCTGAAGGAAGCGCTCGATTTCCAGCGCAACCGCCTCACCGAAGTGCTGGACCAGCTGCTGGCCATACAGGGCAACATCCGCCAGATCAACGACCAGGTCAGGCTCAACGACCTGCAGCGCAACGCGCTGATGCAGCAAAAGGACAGTTCCGTCAACGACTTGCTCGTTACCGTTTCTTCCAAAGAAAACATCACCGGCAAGCTCACGTTGCGTTATCTCGTTAAAAACGCGGGCTGGTACCCTTCTTACGAACTGCGCGTGGAAAACATCAGCCGCCCGATGGAGCTTGCTTACAAAGCCAACGTGTTCCAGCAATGCGGCGAAGACTGGAAAAACGTGAAGCTCAGCCTTTCCAGCGGCAACCCTTCCGAAAACGGCCAGAAACCCGAACTGAATGCGTGGTACCTGCGCACTTTCTCCAATATGCAGGAACTGCTGCGCGCCCGCAGCGCCGCCAAAACCGATGATATCGGCCAGGTAAGCGGCACCGTGACCGACCCTGCCGGCAGACCGATCACCGGCGCCACCATCCGCGTGCCCGACCGTACGATCGGCACGTCTACCAACGAAAAAGGAGAATTCGCGCTGCAAGTGCCGCCCGGTACCAAAACGCTGGACGTGTCGTACATCGGCTACATGAAACAGTCTGTGCCGGTAAGCGCCGCACGCATCCCCGTGGTGATGTTCGAGGACACGAAGGCTTTAAACGAAGTAGTGGTGGTAGGTTATGACAAACAACAGAAAAGAGCAGTGATCGGCGCTTCGTTGGAAGGAAAAACATCGGGTATAATGATACGCGGCACCAGCACCGCCCTGCAGCGGGAAGACATCCCGCTGGACGTATCCGCCAGTTTCCACACCACCAGCGTCAATTTCGACATCGTTTTGCCTTACACCATTTTATCCGACGGCAAACCGTACGCCGTAGCCGTGAGCCAGAATACCATGCCCACCAGTTACGAATACCATGCCGCGCCCAAGCTCGACGCCGCCGCTTATCTCATCGCGGGCGTTACCGGCTGGGAAGAGCTGAACCTGCTCGAAGGCGAAGCCAGCATTTACTTCGAAGGCACCTATCTCGGCAAATCGCTGCTCAACCTGCAAAGCGCCGCCGATACCCTGTACGTATCGCTTGGCCGCGACAAAAATATCGTGATCAACCGCAAGCTGCAAAAACAATATTCCAAAAACCAATTCCTCGGCGGCAACCAAACGTCCGTCCGCAACTGGGAGATCAGCGTGCGCAATAATAAACAGCAGCCCATCCGCATACTCGTGGAAGACCAGGTGCCCATGGCCGCGCAGGGCGAAGTGGAAGTAAGCAGGGTATCGTACGCCGGCGCCAGCCTCAATCCCGTTACGCAGTTGGTTACCTGGAGCCTGGACGTGCCGGTGAAGGAGGAAAAGAAAATGCAGCTGCAATACACGGTGAAATACCCGAAAGACAAACTCGTCAATCTCGACTAAACGATACATTCAACACATCCATTCGATGTAGCTCATGCTTCAACAGCGCCTCCCGTTCCCGGGAGGCATTTTTTTGTTATCCGCCCAACTTTGCGTACATTAAACATACTATGCAGGTACATATCAAAACAATCCACGGAACCAGCGCCGCGGCCGGTTGGGCCGGGCCGCGCAGCGTTGTGATAGACCGCACGCCCAGGGCCGGCGGCCTTGGTATCGGGTTCAGCGGCGAAGAGCTGTTCATGATGGCGATCGGGGCAAGCCTTTGTAACGACCTGTACCGGGAAGCCGCCATCCGGGGCATCGATATCGCGCATGTTGAAATTATCGTGAACGGGGACTGGAGCGGCGAGCCCGCGCTGGCGAAAAACATCCGGTACGACATCCGGCTGGAATCTTCCGCGCCCCGCCAGGATGTGGAAGACCTTATCCGGCATACGGACCAAGTGGCGGAAATCCCGTATTCGCTCCGCAGCGGCACGCAGGTGAAACTGAACGCCGTCGATATCGTGAAGCAGGACGTTTAACAAAAAGTTACCAATTGCCATCGCGCCGCCCGTTCGTTTGCGGGCTGCCGTTATTTATTTATTTTACAGGCTATGACCGTCCCTAAAACCTTTGCGCTCCTTACATTCCTGCTATTCGCCGGCCTGTGCGCCAATGCCCAGAAAAGCAGGAAAAACGACGCTAAAAAACGTACCACTTCCGATACGCCCAAAACCAGTTCCGTCAGTAAAAAACAACAGCTTTTCCTGCTCGATTCCGTGGAAATAAAAACCTCCACCGAAGAAAAACTCCTGGAAAGCCAGGTGGGTTTTATCAACACCGTGCGCGACCCGTTCACGCTATTCAGGCTCGGTTACGGAAAATACGACAGCATCACCTTCATCTTCACCAAACATTACCTCACGCTTTCGCCCGAACAGAAAAATATTCCTTCGCAGGCGCGGCTTGAAAGAAAAAAGAACAACCGCTATTATTTCAGGGGCGAAATGTACACGGGCAAAGTGATCGATTATTATTATTCGGGTGAGATCAAATCCGAAGGATATTATGAAGAAGGCCTGCAGAAAGGCCCGCTCAAACAATACGATGTGAACGGCATTCTCACGCTGCACAACCTGATCGTTGAAGATTCGCTGGACCTCGGGAAAACGGCTACAGACAGCGCGGGGAACGTGTATTACCGCTGGAAATTGCTGCTGCCGCAGGGTGTCTCCATCCATGAATATTATTATCCCAACGGCGCATTAAAAAAACGCACGGAAATAGACAATAACCGCACGATCACGTCCGAATATCTTTCCTCCGGCGAAATGACCGATTCCACCGTTTTTATCAAAGGGCGGGGCATTGCGGAGGTCATAAAAACCAAAACCACCGAGCGCAGGGAAAGACTGATGAAGATCGACGAATACGACGTTGCGCTGAAACGCGAGCCGAACAACCCGAAAATTTACATGGGCCGTTCGCGGTACCACATCAAAAATCTTGAATACGCCGCTGCGCTGGAAGACGTGAACACCTGCATCAAACTGGAGCCGCAGGAGCCCGATTATTACGGCGAACGCGCGCTGGTGCCGTTTTTCAAGGCTGCGTATTTCGACACGGACCACAGGCTGCAGAAAAAAGACGTGCTGGCTTATCTCCGCGCGCATCCTTACATCAACATTCCGCAGGCAGAAAAGGTGCAGATCATGAAAGACCTGGAAAGGGCGGCGGTGCCTTTCAGCAACGACAAAGTTTTTAAAGAGGTGTATAAGTATCTGAAGAATATTAATTTCTGAGGTATGAAAAACAACATCTTCATCGCACTGATGTTTACGCCGGTTGTACTTTCAGCGCAGCCGAAACCCGCGAAAATATTGTACTACCTGGATTCCGTATATGTTTCTTACGACCCGTTGCAATACCACCGTTATGCGCGGGGCGTGCTTGAAGAATCTGACGTGGCTTATGTAAATAAAGTAAAAGCATCCGGCAATGTTTTCCGCAATGTTCCCGAAATGGGTTACGACAGCGTGATGTACGTTTTCACCAAAGCCTATGTTGAACGGAGCACGGATGATAAAAAGATCCCATCGACCATGACGCTCGATGCGCGCTGGAAACGTGGCGAGACGATTTATTTTCAGAATGGCCGGACCTATACCGGCAAAGTGACCAATTATTTTTTCAACGGGAAAAAGGAAATGGAGGGCACTCTTGAAAACGGCCGTTGGACGGGAACTTCCAGCTATTATAATGAAGACGGCCAACTTATCCGCACCCTCGCTTTTACAAAAAGAGACGGTGGGGAGGAACAAATATCCGCGGATGGAGCCGGGCATATTTATGAAAAGAGATATCAGAAAGGCGGCAATCTGGAAGTGTATTCCTACTATGCAAACGGTGCATTGAAAAGTAGTTATATAGCAGCGGATAAAAAGGGAAAAGTATCGCTGGATTATCATTCCAACGGGAAGTTGAAAGATTCTGCCTACGCCCGCTCGAAATGGGCCAGGTGGACAAAAAAGGCCGGGAGATTCCGGGAACTGCAGGACCTTTTGATGAAGGGACAATTCGACGAAGCGTTCCGTCTTGATCCCGGGAATCCCGGGATATATTACTGGCGGGCCATTGATAAGGCCAACCGACTTCAGTTCGATTCGGCCGTTGCCGATATGGACACGGCAATAACGCTTGAACCGCTCGAGCCGGTGTATACAGGCTACAGGGCATTGCTTCGTGTAAAAAAATACGCCTACCTGCGCGATAAGGAAAAGTTCGGCGCTGATGAATATAAACTGGTATGGTACCTGAATGAGAATCCACCACTGCCGGTGCCCGCTGAAGAAAAAGCATTGATGTTAAAAGACTTGGAAACAGCTATGGTGCCCACCGAGAATATTTATCGGTCTGAGGAATACAAAGCGGCGTATAAATCCCTGAAAAAAGAATGATCATTCCTCCACCACTTCCACTTCGTAAACAGGACTGAAAAGATACACGCGTTTAGACGGCACTTCTTCGCAGCGGAAACGTTTGCGGATGCGTTCGCCTTTGCGGAACATGCGGCCGTCTTTGGTTTTGAAGAGCTGGCCTGCGGGAAGCTGCTCCACCAGGTAATGATTTTCTTTCCGGCGGTCGTAGTTCTTGAGCACGCGCATCAGGTCTTCGTCTGCGCAGGAACTCGCAGCGGGATTGTGCAGGCTTTGTTTCACGGCGGCTTCCACGTCGGGCGGCAGGTATTGTTTGCCGACGAACTCGCGGAGGATCTTGCTGTATTCCTGCTTCCATTCTTTGCCGTGGGCGGGCACGCGGTTGCCGTAAACGATGAAGGTAACGAGGTGCGCGATTTCGTGGAGCAGGGTGAGTAAAAAAGAATATTTGTTGAGGCCGCCGTTGACGCTGATGCGGTGGCCTTTGTTTTCGTAAGGGTGGCGGTAGTCGCCCAGCACGCTCTGGCGTTCGCGGGTAATGGTAAGGTGCACCTTATATTCCGTGATATAGGCGATCACCTGGTCGAACGTGCCTTCGGGCAGGTAGCTGGCTAACGCATGTAAAGGTGCTTCTTGCTTCAAACGCTCAGGATTTCTTTTGCTTGATCATGACCCGGTACAGGTGGATAGTTTCGAATACGGTGTACACGAGATAAAAGAACAGCAGCAGGAAGATGGTCGATTTGCTGACGCGCTGGCGGTTGAGCAGCACGTACGCGATAATGCCTACCGCGCAAAGCATCAGTTTGCTGAGGGTAGACGCATATACCGAACGTACGAACACGTTCGGGTTGGCGGCGGCCATGCCCTTGCGGTTCATGGAGTAGCTGATCAGCGTGATGAGGGCCATTACGATGTTGCCCGCCACCAGCACTTCAAAATGCGCCCCCAGCGATTGGAGGAGCCATTGCTGTAACAGGAACAAAGCAGCGGTGATCAATACGAACACCCCTGCCAGCCAAAGAATAAATTTATCGGTCATGCTTGCTGGTATCTTTTACAATTCGCCACAAAAGTAGGGCTAAAGAAAGTAAAGAAAAAATGATCATAAAGGCAGGGAAACGTATTCCCAGCCATTGATCCAGCAAATAGCCCAGCCAAAGGGCCAGGCCGATGGCAGCAAGCATCTGGAACGCCAGGCCGGCGTACCGCCAAAGCATTTTATATGGATTCTTCTTCCTGGAGGACGGTTCTTCCATTTTTAGATTCCGCGTTATGGTTCGAAGTAGACGGCGGCAGGTCTGCCGGGTCCATATAGCAACGGCCATTGAACTTCACCGAAGGTTCCATTTCAAAATGCGCCGTGTAAATATCCCCTTTGATCAGTGCATTGCCTTTCAGGAAAAGCAATTCCTCGCATTTGATGATGCCGGTCACTTTCCCGAGGATGTCCGCGCTCTGGCAAACCAGATCCCCGGTAATTTCCCCTTCAGGGCCCACTACGATCTTGGCTTTGGTAGACACGAGGCCGGTTACCTGCCCGTCTATCCTGATGTCGCCTTCACACACAATATCGCCCTGGATACTGGTGCCATTTCCTATAAGATTGATGTTGGAGGTGGGCATGATGCTTTTGCCCTCGCCTTTCTTACTTTGGTTAAACATAGGTTCTCAGGTTTTTCGTTTTAATAAAGAAGGTGTAAGATAGTGAAAAAATATTTAATAAGTACTGTTGTCAACTTTGGGCAGTTTCAGCATGTTCGTATCCAGCGGCTTCCGGTCGCCCATAACGTTGTTCAACATATTGTCAAGATACTGGTCGCGCACGGTAATGGCCCTTTCCAGCGAATCCGTCCGCATTTTCAGCTGGAGGAACTCTTTGCGCTGCTTCAGGTCCCCGTAACCGGGAATATAATACCGCAGCGGCGTAAATACCACCGTAGCCACCGTAATGGCCACCAGCAGCACGAAAAGGGTGCTCAAAGCTACATAAACACTCATGCGTGAAAGGCGGAAGGCAGTTACTTCCTCATAGGTATCGTCGTTCATGATCACGAGCCGGTACTTGTGGTTCAACCTGTCCAGGCTTCTCCCTTTGTTTTTGTCTTCCGATGCCATACGCTTGGTAAAAATGTAAAGATTGAAGAAAATAATGAAATATCCACTAAAAAATCATAATTCGTTAACCCGGTTTTCATAAATGCCCTTCAAGTTAGGGCTTATACGCTCATCAAAGAAAAAAATTATCCTATCTTTAAAATATTTTTTTCTCTAACAGAGTTATATAGATTAGTAGTTTTTACTGACCCTGGCTTTACATGAATTGTTCTAGATCCTTATATATACGCGCCTGTATGTTGAGTTTGGTGTTGTGTTCGGGTGCCCTGGCGGTATTTGGTCAAAACCAGGCGGCCAATAAACCTTTGAAGAAGGAAGACCGCCGCCCCCCCTCCGAAAAAATGGCCGAAAAGCCCTTTACCGTCACCAGAAGGGTGGTCCAGAACACCGTTACCCGCTACAACTACTACTATCACGCGAAATTGCGGCTCGAAAAAGTATTGGCGGGCATCAATTCCCAGCGCCAGGACAATTACAACGTATTCCTTCCCTTCTACCCTTTCACCGTTGAAAAACTCAACCTCAACTCCGGCGAGCTCGATTCCGTGATCCAGAAGGCTTCCGTAGCCGTGCAGATCCACGACCCGCGCGGGCGCTGGATAGACGATTGTTTCCTCCTGATCGGGAAGGCCTATTATTATAAAGGCGATTGGGAAAACGCCAACAACACTTTCCAGTACATCAACACCACCTTCGCTCCCAAAAAGAAATCGGAATATAATACCGTGGTGGGCCGCAGTGAAGACGACCGCCTGTCTATCTCCACCCGCGAAAAACAAAAAACCTGGACCTCCCGCCAGTTCAGGCATAAATCCGCCCGCAACGACGCTTTCGTATGGCAGGCCCGCGCTTTCCTCGAACAAGGCAAACACGACGAAGCCCAGTCTTTGCTGAACATTCTCGTGGCAGACCCGTATTTCCCCAAACGGCTCAACGGCCAGCTGGCGGAACTGCAGGCATGGCGTTTTTACAAACAGGGCCTTTACGCCCAAACCATCGGCCCGCTCGAAGAAGCCATTAAAAAAACCAACAGCGGCCGCGCCCAGAAAGCCCGCATGAGCTTCATTCTCGGCCAGCTGTACGCCGCCCAGGGCCGGCAGGATTCCGCGATGGACGCCTTCCGTCACGTGATCGCTTTGAAACCCGACGCCACCATGGACTTCAACGCCCGCGTGCAGATCGCCAAAGCCAACGTGCGCGCCAATGGCGGCAGCCTCGAAGAAAGCATCGCCGCCCTGCAGAAAATGCTGCGCAAAGAAAGGTTCATCCCCTTCCGCGACGCCATCTGGTACCAGATGGCCGCCCTCTGCGCCAACGAACAGCCCGAAAGGGCATTGGAATACCTGCATAGGTCGCTGAAGGTGGAAAGCGCCAACATGCTCCAGAAAACCCTTACCTACAAAGGCATCGCGGATATTCATTATTTTCAGAAAGATTACGCCGCCGCCCAAAAATATTACGACAGCACCTCGCTCATCATGGGCCCGGACTTTGAAGAAGCCAAACTCGTGACCGCCCGCAAAGAAGCGCTGGGCGAAGTGACGGACAAGCTGCGCATCATGCACCTGGAAGACAGCCTGCAAACGCTGGCCGCCATGGCCCCCGCCCTCCGCGATTCCGTGCTTGCCAGGCAGGTAGCCGCCATTAAGGCCGCGAAAACCGCGCCCGAAAAAGGAAAAGGCGGCAGTTCCGTGGAAGACGGCCAGCCCAAATTCACCGCCAACAACAATTATAAAAACCCTTCCTTCGGTCCCGCGCCGGAAGCGGGCGGCGACTGGTATTTCTATAACGCCAGTACCAAAAGCACCGGTTATTCCGAGTTCAGGCGCCGCTGGGGCAACCGCGCGCTGGCAGACAACTGGCGCCGCGCACAGGCCGGCACCCTGCTGAACGCCAACAACAACCAGCCGCAGCCGGAAGCCGCGCCGGAAACCGACCAGGCCGCCGCTATCGCCGCTCTTCCGGCAGACAGCATCAATACCTCGCTGCTGGCCGAAGCCCTGCCCGTTACACCCGAAAAGATGGAAGAATCGCGCGCACGGCAGCTCGAAGCCTGGTACGACCTTGGCAAAATTTACAACGACAAACTCGACGACCCGCGCGAAGCCATCAGCACCTACGATTCGCTGCTGGAAAAACACCCCGATAACCCGCGCAAGCTCGAGGAACTTTATTCGCTTCACATCTGGCACAACCGCCTCAACCATACGCAGGAAGCCAACCGGTACAAACAGATAGTATTGACGCAATACCCCGGCACCGATTTCGCCAACATCCTGCAGTTCGGCCTGCCGAAAGACGAAGATAAAGGCAAGACCAGCGCCGTGACGGCCATTTACGAAGCGGCTTACAACGCTTACCGTTCCGGGAATTACGACACTGTGTTCACCCTCCGCAAATACGCCGATTCCGCATATGGGTACAGCTCCCTGCAGGCCAAATTCGACCTGCTGGAAGCGATGACCATCGTTAAAACCTCCTCGGAAGATTCCGGTAAAGCCGCCATCGCGGGCATTATCACAAAATATCCCGGAGACGCGCCCGTGCTGGCGCAGGCAAAAGCCATCCAGGACGTGCTCAACCGCCGCCAGCAGATCACCGATTACCTCGGCAAGCTGGAAATCACGCGGGACAGCAGCGTGGCTTCGCGGGTAGACGAAAATATCACCATCCGTTATCCCTGGCAGACACCCAAGCCCAACCTGCCTGATTCCGCCACCGCCATAGCCAAGGCGCCGGATTCAAGCGCCGTAGCGCCGCCCGGAGCAGATTCCGTGGCCGTAACGCCCGCACCTCCTCCCCCGCCGCCGGTAACGCCTTATGCACTGGGCGACGAAAAGGCAGCCATCCCCCATTTTGTGGTGCTGTATTTCGACCGGGTGTCGAAAGTGCTGATAGACGAGGCCGTGGCCCAGTTCTCCAAATACAACGCGGAGCAGCATGCGGCGGAAAAACTCGAAACCAGCAGTTTTGTGCTCACTCCCAATGACATTATGGTGATCGTACGCCTGTTCCCCGACGAAGGCAAAGCGCTGTCGTATTTCGACGAAGTGGGCAGGCAGGCGGCCACCACCATCATCCCGCGCATCAAACCCACTGAGTATAAATTCTTTATCATATCAAGGGAAAATTTCATCCTGCTGAACAATACCAAAGACATAGAAGGGTATAAGAAATTCTTCGGACTGAACTACATTACGGAATAATATTTGCACCGTTACCGGGAGCACGATTGCTCCCGGCCTATGAAACCCGGGGAAAACTGCATAATTTTGCATAAACAGACTGTTTCACACATTTTAACATATGAAACCGAGCATAATAAGATACCAGATCATGGGATTCCGCGAGGTTTCATCTGATCCTCAAAGCAGACGAAAAATATGATGAAAAAATCCGTAAAAATATTGTGGTATGCCTTTGGCGCCGGCGTGGCGGTGTTCCTGCTGCTCCTGCTGCTCATCAACCTCCGCCTGATCGGGCATATGCCAAGCATGGAGGAACTGGAGAACCCGAAGACATCCCTCGCCTCTGAAGTGATCGCCGAAGACGGTACCATTATGGGAAAATACATCCAGGTAGACCGTTCGAACGTGGATTACAAAGACATTTCCCCGAACGTGCTCAACGCCCTGCTGGCCACGGAAGACCGTAACTTTTACAGCCATTCCGGCATCGACGCCAAAGGCACCGCCGCCATTCCCTTTTACCTGCTGATCGGGAAAAAACGCGGTTCCAGCACCATCACCCAGCAGCTGGCGCTCAACCTTCAGCAAGACACCGAAGGGAAAACCCGTTCCCGCAACCTGGTAGTGCGCTCGTTCCAGAAATTGTCCGAGTGGGTGATCGCCATCAAACTGGAAAGGAACCTTACCAAAAAAGAGATTATCACTTTATACCTCAACACCGTGCCTTTCGGCGATAACGTGTATGGCATCGAGAACGGCGCGAGGACTTTCTTCAGCAAAGACCCTTCCCGTCTTTCCATCGAAGAAGCCGCCACGCTGGTGGGCATGCTGAAAGGCTCCACCCAGTTCAATCCCCGCAGGAACCCGCAAATGGCGCGCGACAGGCGCAATACCGTGATCAACAACATGGTAGACGAAGGGTACATCACCAAAGCCGAGGGCGACGCCGCCAAAGGCAGGCCCATCGTGCTGCGTTACAACAAAATGGACCACAACAGCGGCCTGGCTCCCTACTTCCGCGAAGTGCTGAGAGGCGAACTGAAAACATGGTGCAAAGAGCATAAAAAAGCCGACGGTACGGAATACAACCTCTACCGCGACGGCCTGAAAATATACACCACCATCAACCCGCGCATGCAGCTGTATGCCGAGGAAGCCGTGGCAAGGCACCTGAAAGACCTGCAGAAGTCTTTCCAGCAGCAGTCCAACATCAAAAGCGGCAAGATCTGGAACGACAAACTGGCGGCGAAAGACCTCGTTATGTTCGTAAGAGAAAGCGACCGTTACCGCCAGATGAAAGAAGACGAAGCGACGGACGAAGAGATCCAGAAAGCGTTCAAAACGCCTACCAAAATGCAGGTGTTCGCCTGGAAAAGTTATTCCGACCGCGAGCTCAACATTACCGATACGATTATGACGCCGCTGGATTCCATTAAATATTCCAGGGCCATCCTGCAAACCGGTTTTATGGCCATGGACCCGGAAAGCGGTGAAGTGAAAGCCTGGGTAGGCGGGCCGGACTTCCGTTATTTCAAGAACGATCACGTATCTAAAACCCTCCGCCAGGTAGGTTCTACCTTTAAACCGTTCCTCTATTGTTTTGCATTGATGAACGGTTTCAACCCGAACACGATGCTGCCCAACGAACCGATCACCATCGGCGACTGGACGCTCACCACCAACTCGGAAGGCAGCGTGGGCGGTTCCATTTCCATGGCGGGCGCACTGGCCAAATCGCTGAACCTCGTGAGCGCATACCTCATCAAACAGTTCGGCGCAAAATCATTCGCCAACTTCGCCAATACGAAGATCGGCTTCCAGTCCAACAAGATCGAGCCGTACCCCTCCATCGCGCTGGGTACCTCCACGCTCTCCCTGTTCGACATGCTGCGCGCGTACACGATGTTCCCTGCCCGCGGCGTGATTACCACACCGATCTACATCACCCGCATCGAGGACCGCAACGGCAATATTCTCGAAACCAACGTGCCCGAGAAAAAAGAAGTGATCAGCGAGATCGACGCCTACACGATGGTGAAAATGATGGAAGGCGTAACCACCACCGGCGGTACCGGCGCCAGGCTGCGTTTCCGTTACAACATTCCCGGCGAAGTGGCGGGCAAAACCGGCACCACCAACAGCAACACCGACGGCTGGTTCATCGGTTACACGCCGCAGCTGCTGGCGGGCGCATGGGTAGGCTGCGACAACAACTACCTGCGTTTCAACAGCACCGCGCTGGGCCAGGGCGCCAACACCGGCCTGCCCATCTTCGCACTGTTCATGCAGAAAGTATACGCGGATAAAACGCTGGGCATCGATCCAAACTCAAAATTCCCGGTGCCTGCCAACATGCGCAACGATCTTTATTTTAACTACGACAGCAACGTACAGCCCGGCGCGGAAGCGGAAGACTACGGCAACGGCGCCGCCAGCGACTACGAAACGATAGACCTGCGCGATTACGGCGAACCCGCCGAACCGGCCAAAGAAACGCCGAAAGAGCAGCAGCCGAAAGACAATAAAGAAAAAGAGAAAAAGAAAGACGAGCCCGGTCCCGGGGCAACACCGAAGGCTTTGATGCCGCCGAAACCGAAGAATAATTAACAGGGAAATATATTAAACGGGCTGGTAACAATTACCAGCCCGTTTAAATTTTAGCCCGAGGGAGATTTTTAAAAACCAAATAACCAGAGCGGTATTTGCTCATTCATTAAAGCAAAAAACCGAAATTCTGCCGTTTCAAAACAGCAATTTATCATTTCACCTCCTTATACTCCAACTTGTCCACCTTCATCGCGTTATTGATCAATTGTATTGCGATCTCGAGAATGCCCATTTCTTCCTTCGCCTTTACTTTCGGCGCATCGTCCGTGGGTTTGTGATAATCGTCGTGGCCGCCGGTGTGCAGGAACAGCACGGGCACGCCCGCCACGTAAAAACTGTGATGGTCGGAGCCGCCTTTGCCTGCCGCATCCGTAAAGAATTTCACGCCTTCGTATTGCACGCCTTTGAAGATCTCCGGCCATTCCTCCGCTGAACCGTAACCGCCGATGCCAACGCCGCGTTCGGGATTGTAACGGCCGATCATATCCATGTTCAGCATAAAATGTACGTTGCTGAGCGAATCTACCGGGTTTTTCGTGTAGTATTTCGAGCCTTGCAGGCCCAGCTCTTCACCGCCGAAAGCGATGAACATAAAATTAAAAGGCTCTTTTTCGCCGTTGGCGGTATAATAACGCGCCAGCTCCAGCAGGCCGGCGATGCCGGAAGCATTATCGTCCGCGCCGTTGTGTACCTGGCCAACAGGATAACGGCCGTCGAACAGGCGGGCAGTGCCGAGATGATCGTAATGCGCGCCTATAATGATCGTATATGCGGCGCCGTTATCAAGATAACCGATCACGTTGCGGCTGCGCAGGTTGGCGTGTTTGCCGCGGGTGAACGTAAAATCCTGGTACCAGTTTTCGTGGTTGCCCGGTTCGAGGCCGAGTTTGCGGAATTGCTTCATCACATATTCGCTGGCCTTTTTTCCGCCTTTTTCTTCCGTTCCGCGGCCTTTCAGTTTGTCGGCAGACAAATAACCGATCACCTTCGTGATCCTTTCGGGAGAAGGCCTGTATTCCTGCGCGGAGGCTGCGACGCCCGCCAGTAAAAGCCCTGCCAGTAATATAACTCTCATAGTTTGTTAAAAATAAGAAGGCTCCTGGTGTGGAGCCTTCCGTAGGATATTCTTATTTCTTTTTGGATTGTTGTTTTTGTGCGTCCTGCTGGCGTTTTTGCATCTCTTCCAGCTTCTCGGCCCATTTGCTTTTCGTGACCGGCTTGGCTTTGTTCGCCTGGATCTTCGCGTGGATCTTGTCGTGGTTGATGATGAACGTCTGGATCACCCATTGCAGCGCGATACTGATCACGTTGCTCAGGAAATAATAATACGTGAGCGCCGCAGCCATGCTGTTGAAGATGCCAAGCAGCATTACGGGGAACACGTAGGGCATGTATTTCATGACCGGGTTGCTCTGGTCCGTCATGCCGCGGTTGTAGAACGCAAGAATGAGACTGGTGATGGTCATCAGGATGGTGAACAAACTGATGTGATCGCCGTAGAGCGGGATGGTGAAACCGAAGTTGTAGATGGAATCGTAGGTGGAAAGGTCATTCGCCCACAGGAAACTTTCCTGCCGCAACTCGATGGAAGACGGGAAGAAAGAATACATCGCCACGAGGATGGGCAATTGCAGCAGTGCGGGCAAACAGCCGCCGAGCGGGTTCACGCCTGCGCTGCGGAAAAGTTTCATCTGTTCCATGCCGAATGCCTGCTGATCGTCTTTATACTTCGCGCGCAGCTCGTCCAGCTCGGGTTTCAGCACTTTCATCTTGGCAGACGATACATAACTCTGGTAAGTGAACGGAGCGATAATGAGGCGGATGAAAATGGTAAGCAGCAGGATGATCAGGCCGTAGTTGGTGGTCATGCCGCTAAGGAAGTCGAACACGGGGATGATGATCCAGATGTTCACGTATTTCACGAAAGCGAAGATGCCGGAGCCGAGGGGGATGATCTTTTGCAGATCAAGGTCCATAGCTTTCAGCGTCTTGTACTTGTTGGGCCCGTAATATACTTCCACGGGGAAGCTGTAAGTGGCCGCACCGTTGTAGGGAATGGCGAGGGTGGTCATCTGCTGGCCTACGATATTAGCGCTTTCCGGCACTTTGGAATGAACCTCGGCGGAAACGAACTTATCTTTTTTGGCGATCAGCGTGATGTTGAAGAACTGCTGCTTGAAGCTGATCCATTCGATGGGCTGGCTCAGTTTCTGTTCGCTTTTGTTCTGCAGGGTGAAATAATCATGCTCTTTGTCTTCGAAACGGTAATGCACCTGGTTGTTGAGGCGCTCCTGTTTCATGTCGTGCTCCTGCAGGTTGGCCTGGCTGTTCCATTGCAGGGAGAGGTTGCCTTTGGGCAGCACGTTCTGCATGTTCACCAGGTTGATGGTATAATCCACGAGGTAGCTGTCATTTTTCAGCATATACCGGTACTCGATGTACTGGTTGGCGCCTGCGTTGAGGCGGTAGCTGATGCTCTGGCTGCCGTCAGGGTGTTTTTCCACCTGGCCGGGCGTGAAATATACGTCGGAAGTATTGAGCGTCTGGTTATTGGGCAGGGGGATCTTCAGGCCGGTGCGGTTGAAGGAGCCCTGCTGCAGGAAGAGCGGTTTACCGTCGGAAGATTTGAACTCGTTGAGCTGGATCAGCGAAGGCTCGCCGCCTTTGTTGCTGAAAGTGATCTTTACGAGTTTGTTTTCCAGGATGGCGGTAGCTTCGGTGCCGGTGGCTCCGGCGGCGAAGGGGCCGTATTCAGCGCTGAAACGTGCGGAATCGCCGGGCGTTGCGCCAGTGCTGTCTGGCAGGGTGGCAACGGGTTTGGCCTGCTGGTCCTTAGGTTTGTTCAGGTTGGCTATGGAATCCTGACGGGCTTTCTCCAGTCTTGCTTTTTCAGTGCTTTGCTGATTCCAGAAAATATACCCGATCAGTAAAGCGCCTAATAACACAAAACCGATGACCGAATTTCTATCCATGTCGAAAATTAAAATTTAAGGAGCAAAGGTAATATTTACGGCATAATGATGCGCGATTTCTGCCAAAGGAAACTGTTAAATCTCCCCCGGCGGCAACCGCGCATCAAATGATAATTATTTTATTCATGTATTACTTTCTCTTCGGCCTGTTTAGCCTTGCCGTTTTTGGTCTCGGCAAAGTTCTTGGCGGCTTCAATGAAGCTCACGAAGAGAGGGGCCGGGCTTTCCACCGTGCTTTTCAGCTCGGGGTGGAACTGGCCGCCTACAAAGAAGGGATGGCCGGGCAGTTCGATCATTTCCACGAGGCCGGTTTCCGGGTTTTTACCGGAAGCCACCATACCGGATTGCTCCAGCTGTTCCAGGAAGTCGTTGTTGAACTCGTAGCGGTGCCTGTGGCGTTCGGTGATGGCCGTTGTGCCGCCGTAGATGGCAGACGCCTGGGAACCGGGCTTCAGGTCGCAGGCATAGGAGCCGAGGCGCATGGTGCCGCCCATTTTGGTGATCTTTTTCTGCTCTTCCATGAGGTTGATCACCGGGTAAGGGGTTTCCGGATTCATTTCGGTGGAATGCGCTTCGCGCAGGCCCAGCACGTTGCGGGCATATTCCACCACCGCCATCTGCATTCCGAGACAAATGCCGAAGAAAGGCAGGCTGTTCTCCCGCGCATACTGGATGGCCGTGATCTTGCCTTCGATGCCGCGGTGGCCGAAGCCGGGAGCAACTAAAAGACCGTCGAGGTTTTTCAGTTTCTCGCAAACGTTTTCGGGCGTAATATGTTCAGAGTGAATATTTTGAACGATCACCTTGCATTCGTTCACCGCACCCGCGTGGATGAACGATTCCAGGATGGATTTATAAGCGTCCTGCAGCTCTACGTATTTACCGATGAGGCCGATGGTCACTTTAGACTTGGGATATTTCAGTTTGTCGAGGAATTCGCGCCATTTCACCAGTTCCGGTTCTTTTTCCACCGGCAGGTTCATTTTTTTGAGACAGATCACGTCCAGTTTCTCGCGCATCATTTCCAGCGGCACTTCGTAGATGGTGCCTACGTCGTTCGCTTCGATCACCGCGTCTACCTGTACGTTGCAAAACAGCGCGATCTTCTTTTTCAGTTCGCGGTACATGGGCTCTTCGGTACGGCAGACGATGATGTCAGGATGTACGCCGTTTTCGCTGAGCAACCTTACGGAGTGCTGCGTGGGCTTGGTTTTCAGCTCCTTCGCGGCGCGCAGGTAAGGAATGAGGGTGAGATGCACCACCAGGCAATCTTCTTCGCCCAGCTCCCATTGCAGCTGGCGTACGGCCTCGATGTAGGGCAGCGATTCGATGTCACCCACGGTGCCGCCCAGCTCGGTGATCACGATGTCGTATTTGCTGTCTTTACCCAGCAGCAGGATGCGTCTTTTGATCTCATCGGTAATATGAGGGATCACCTGCACCGTTTTACCGAGGTAAGCGCCTTCGCGCTCTTTATTGATAACGGTCTGGTAAATGCGGCCGGTGGTCACGTTGTTGGCCTGTGAAGTGGGCGTATTCAGGAAACGCTCGTAGTGGCCAAGGTCCAGGTCGGTTTCGGCGCCATCTTCGGTTACATAACATTCCCCATGCTCATAAGGGTTCAATGTACCCGGGTCCACATTGATATATGGATCAAATTTTTGAATTGTCACTTTAAAGCCGCGCGCCTGCAATAGTTTAGCGAGGGACGCTGCGATAATTCCTTTACCCAATGAGGAAGTAACACCTCCCGTAACGAAGATATATTTTGCCATAAAAAACTAAGTTCCTGAAATTTTTACTTGACCAAAGAGGAAGTGCTGCCGGGACTATTTGGTGTATCCTGTCAAGTAATTTACTTCCGTAAGGTCATGCAAAGATACACAAATTTGCCTCGCACCCAAGTTCAATTTCCCCACACGTTCTTCAGAATCGCCGCAAACCCAACACCACAGCGACTTTCAAAAAATTAACGAAAAAATCCCCCGTTGTACTTTTACCGGCGCTTCCCTCCTTCCGGGAATTATCCCGGCATTCCCGTAATTTTGCGTCCTGAAGCTAAGCATAAGAAATTTTCGTTATGCGGAAAATCGCGGCGAAGCTTCACCCGGCCATGAAAAGGTCGATTATTAACCGGATGAATTATAGTAATATGACCTTAACGCCAAAAAAGGCACACGATTCCCTGGTACAAATGACGGAGCTGGTGCTTCCCAACGACACCAACACTTTCGGCAACCTGATGGGCGGCCGCCTGATGTACTGGATGGACATTGCCGCCGCGCTGGCCTGTATGAAACACTGCGCCGCGCCGGTGGTTACCGCTTCGGTAGATAACATCTCCTTCGAAAATCCCATCAAACTGGGCAATGTGGTGCATATAGAAGCCATCGTTACCCGCGCTTTCAATACTTCCATCGAAGTGCATATGAAGGTTTGGGGGGAAGACCCGGTGCTGCAATACCGTTACAAATCCAACGAAGCGTTTATGACCTTCGTGGCGCTGGACCCCAACGGCAAATCGCGCCCCGTGCCGCCCGTTGTAGCGGAATCGGAAGAAGAAAAGAAACTGTTCGAAGGCGCATTGCGCCGCCGCCAGCTGAGGCTGATACTCGGGGGAAAAATGAAGCCCGCCGATGCAGGCGAGCTCAAAGCATTGTTCTACGAGCAACAATAACCAGCGAAGAAATTACCGGAAAGCCGTCTCCCGCAGAGACGGCTTTTTTTCCACCGGGTGCAAAAGAAAAGCGGCCGTCCCGAAAGCCTTCGGGGCGGCCGCCTGTATGAATCGATCTATCTTGTTTATTCTTTACTTACCAGCACGCTGGTGATCTCGTTCAGCTTTTTCACCTTGTCCGCAAAATCGCCTTTCAGCCGGTCGCGGATAGACTGCAGGTTATGCAGCACGTTTTCCAGCTGTTCCGGGATCGCGTCCGTCAGTACTTCGCGCAGCCTTTTAGCGATAGTGGGCGATTTGCCGTTGGTGCTGATGGCGATCTTCAGGTTGCCTTTCTGCACCACGGAGCCGAGGTAAAAGTCGCAGAGAGACGGCGTGTCCGCCACATTGATGAGCACCCTGGAGGCTTTGGCCTTTTCCCAGATGCAGCCGTTCAGCGCTTTGTCTGCCGTAGCGGCAATCACCAGGTCTTTCCCGAAAAGGTCGCCGCAGGAAAACTCCTTTTGCACCAGCGTTACATTGCTGTACCCTTCCGTGATCTGCGCCATTTCGGGCGCAAACCAGGTGGCTACCACGGTTACGCGGGCGGCAGGACAGTTTTGCAGGATGGCCGATACTTTTTCGCAGCCAACGTTGCCTCCGCCTACTACCAGCACCTGCAGCTGGTCGAGCTTAAAAAAAACGGGAAAGAGATGATTTTGCTCCATGGATCAAACGGCTAATTTATAATTATCGGCCAGTTTGGTCTGCAGTTCCTGGAAAGCTTCGTGGAACCGCACCACCTCGCCGATCACGATGATCGCGGGGTTTCTCAGTCCCTGCTGCTGTGCGAAGGCCGGAAGGTCCTGCGCTACGCCCACACCGATCTTCTGCGTGGGCAGCGTACCGTTCTGGATGATGGCGGCGGGCACCTGGCCTTTGCCGAGCCGGGCGTAAATCTCCGCGATTTCCTGCAATTTACTCATCCCCATGAGAATAACCACGGTGGTATCCGCCTGGATGGCATATTCGAGGTCGCGGCCCAGCCGGCCGTCCTGCGTGGTGCCGGTGATCACCCAAAACCCTTCGCTTACGTTCCTTGCGGTAACGGGTATTTTATTGACCCCGGGAACGGAGATCGCGCTGCTGATACCGGGGATCACTTCCGTTTCGATGCCGTACTGCTGCGCAGCCGCCAGTTCTTCCTGGCCACGGCCGAATACAAAAGAATCCCCGCCTTTCAGGCGTACCACGTTACCGTAGGTCAGGGCATATTTCACGATCATGCGGTTGATCTCCGCCTGGGTATACACGTGCATGCCGGCGCGCTTTCCTACGAAGCGTTTCAGGCAATTCTGCGGTGCATGGTCGAGGAGCTCGTTGTTAGACAGTGCGTCGTACAGGATCACCCGGGCCTGCTGGATGGCTTTCAGTCCTTTTACGGTGATCAGTTCCGGGTCTCCGGGGCCAGCCCCTACCAGCGTCACTTTCGGTTGTAATGTTTGCATGATCGTACGTTTTATGGTTGGTGTTATCAGGCGTTGGCGCTCGCGGTCTGCCGCTCGGTACGGTATTGCTGCGCCTGGTCAAAAAAGTTCTTGGCCTGTTGGTAATATTGTTTGGCGAAGCTCTCGGTAGGCTCGTGCTGGTTGATCTGCAGCACCAGGCTCCGGAAGGTTTCCGCGGGTATTTTGAATTTGCCGGTTTCCACGAAATGTTTGTCGAAATCGTTCATGATGCCGTGCTGCGTGTTGCAGTTCACGTTCTCGTCGAGCAAGATGCATTTCGCGGTCTGGATGAGGCTGGCGTAAGATTGGTAGATGCTGTCCGCCCAGGCGTTGTTCGCCAGGCTTTGCATGGACCAGTCCAGTTTTTCTTCCGCTTCAAACAGCAGCGTGGCGATCAGGTCGATCATGACGCCGGCGCATTCGCCCACGCCGATGGCCGTACTGAAACCTTCCGCCTGTCCCCAGTCGATAAAGTCGCTGTCTGTCACTTTTGTAAGGTCCGCCAACGGCTTCAGCAGTTCGTAGAAATATTTTTCGCCGTTACGGTCGTAATAATCGTTGAACAGTTCTTTTTCCTGCGCGTTCGTCTCGTAGTCGTGCAGCAGGGTACGCAATACGTCCGGGCCGCGGCGGCTGGGCACTTTCAGCACTTTGTCAGACACGCGGCCTTCGCCGTCGCGCAATACGCCGCCACCGAGCAGCACCTGCAAAGCAGGCAGCACTTTGCCTCCGGCCTTCATGGAAGAGCCGTGGAAGCCGATGTGGGCAAGACCGTGCTGGCCGCAGGAGTTCATACAGCCGCTGATCTTGATCTTGATATCGTTGTTGTAGATCAGGTCGGGGAATTCTTCATGGATCACGTTTTCCAGCGCGGCGGAAATACCGGTGCTGCTGGAAATGGCCAGGTTGCAGGTATCGGTGCCGGGGCAGGAAGTGATGTCTGCCACGCTGTCGAAACCCGGCGCGCTGAAGCCCGCTTCTTCCAGCAGGGAGAAAATGTACGGCAGGTTCTCTTCGCGGATGAATTTCAGCAACAGGCCCTGGTTAACGGTCACGCGCGTATCGTTTGCGATCACGGGGCGCAGTTTTTCGATCAGCCAGCGGCTGGTGTGCGATTTGATGTCGCCCAGCGGCACGCGGATATAAGCGCCGAAATATCCTTTTTGTTTCTGTTCGAAGGTGTTGGTCTTTTTCCAGGCTTCGAAACCTTTCTGGTCTTTGATGGTGAACGCAGGGGCGACAAATCCGTCTTCCGGCAGCACCGGCGCCGGCCATGCTTCGTGGTCCACCACGAAGGTTTTGGATTTGATGGCTTTGTGCTCTTCTTTTACGAGGCGCACGAATTCTTCCATACCGATCTTCTGGATCAGGAATTTCATGCGGGCCTTGTGGCGGCTGGACCTTTCGCCGTAACGGTCGAAAACGCGCAATACGGTTTCGATGTAGGGGATCAGCTGGTCTGCCTCGAGGAACTCGAAGCCGGTTTTGGCGAGGTAAGGCTGCGCGCCGAGGCCGCCGCCCACCATTACTTTAAAGCCGCGCACTTCCTTGCCGTCTACGATGCGGATCTTGGGGATCACGCCGATGTCGTGCATAAAAGTGAGGGCGGTATCTTTTTCGCTAGAGGAAAAGGCCATTTTGAATTTGCGGCCCATGTCCTGGCAGATCGGATTGCGGAGAAAATAGCGGAAGGCGGCATCCGCGTAGGGCGTGATGTCGAACGGCTCTTCCGGGTCGATGCCGGCCTGGTCGGACGCGGTGATGTTGCGCACGGTGTTGCCGCAGGCTTCGCGGATGGTCAGCTCGTCGAGGTCCAGCTGTGTCCAGAGCTGGGGCGTTCTGTCCAGCGATACGAAATGCAGCTGGATGTCTTGCCGGGTGGTCAAATGGAGGTTACCGGTGGAATACTCGTCTGAAATATCGGCAATACGTTTCCATTGCTCCAGGGTCATTTTACCGTAAGGCAGCTTGATGCGGACCATCTGCACGCCTTGCTGGCGCTGGCCGTAGATGCCGCGGGCGAGCCGGAGGCTGCGGAACTTTTCATCGGTCATTTTGCCTTCGCGAAACAGCCTGATCTTTTGTTCCAGTTCAATGATGTCCCTTTCTACGATCGGATTTTCCAGTTCGGTTCTGAAACTTTGCATGATAAATTGAATTGCTCGTTATTTAATGGTATTCATAACTACTTCCTATATAAACAAAGCCCCCGTTTGCATATCGGAGGCCGTCGTGGTATGATTCTGAATACAGATGATCCATATATAGCGTCCTCCTTCAGTCGGTTGAGACTGACCAACAGCACATGCGCATATTTACTTTCATTGTCGTCGAAACTTTATTGCCCATTTTCCTATAGAATTTGTAGAGTAATACAAAGGTATACGTCCGGGCCGTAAACACAAAACTTTTTTTGATAAAAAACAGGGGTGGATTTTAGAAAATTTCTAACGAACTGGGTTTGAGGGGCCTGTGATCGGTTTCACTGCGGAAGGGGTGCGTTGGGGGGCCCGAACGACCGGTGGCACGGAACGCGGCTCTTTTTCGGGGCGGCATCCGTGCTTCAAAAGGCATTTGCGCCGTAAAGTGCATCGATTCTGAAAGATTATTCCGGCACAAAGTTCCGGTTATTGCAATCCGTTCCGCCCGCCCGGGCGCTTTGGCCCGAAAACGGCTTGCGACAACAAAGCCGCCCGCGCGGCAGTGCGTTCAGCCCCGCAAAGCGCTTTTTTCGCCCGGCGCTTCGTACCTTTGCGGCGCAAAAAGTACGATAATGATCAATACGGTGATTTTTGACATGGACGGCCTCCTGGTGGATTCCGAGCCCCTCTGGGGCATCGCCATGCGGGAAGTATTCTCCACGGTAGGCGTTTCCCTCTCCCCCGAACTGACCCACCTTACTACCGGCCTGAGAACCAAGGAAGTAGTGAGCTATTGGCACAATCATTTCAAATGGAACAGCAAAAGCGCCGAACAGGTCACCACCGAGATCGTCAGCAGCGTTACTCACAAGATCCTGCACGAAGGCCAGGGCATGGAAGGGCTTCATTATATCCTGGATTTCTTCCACAGCCGCGGTTTTAACATCGGCCTCGCCTCTTCCTCCCCCATGAGCCTCATCCAGGCCGTCCTCAAACACCTGGACATCCGTTCCGCTTTCCAGGCAGTTGTCTCCGCCGAATACGAGCCCTACGGCAAGCCACATCCCGCCGTTTACCTCGCCTGCGCCGGCGAGCTCAACGCCAGCCCCCTGGATTGCCTTGCTTTTGAAGATTCCGTAACCGGCATGATCGCCGCCAAAGCCGCCCGCATGAAAGTGGTAGTAGTGCCGGAAGCCCATAAAAGAACGGAACCGAAGTTCGTACTGGCCGATATGAAGCTGGATTCCCTCCTGCAGTTCGGCGACGAACAGCTGGAATTGCTGCGCAGGTAGACCGGGAATTTGCTACGGTTCTGCTACGGTATCATTAGGAGGGAACGCTTTTACTATACCACAGATCCCTACTAAAACTACCGGCAAAGCAAGGAGGTGCAAGGCCGATACAGGCCAGTAAGATAGGGAATACAGGCCGGAACAAGGCCGACCAGAGGCCGTCTAACGGCCAGCAAGATGCGGATACAAGGCTGATACAAACCGGCAGATAGCGGTACAGGTCGGTACAAGGCCAGTAAACGGCCGCCCTGGATGTGAACAATATGCGGACGCCCGCCCCCCTTGCAACACCCGAATACGCCAATATCGCCGATGGTAACCAGCGAAAAAAACGGCAGAAACTTCCGCTCCTGCCGTTTTCTTGTCAATATAAACGATCGTTATCTGTTCCACCACACCTTGGTGTCCAGCCGGTCGTTGCCCTGTGCGGTCAGCGCGGCCTGGTAATTTTCCCGGTTCACGGTCTGCTCCTTCTGCGGATAATATACCCTCGCCGGGATGGCAGTGCCGAAAAGGGGAATGAATTTTTTGTTCTCCGCCGCGCCAGGCGCATCGGGCCATACCACATCGCCGGGTTTTACGAGGAAGCGCGGGTAACCTGTTCTGCGGATCTCCGCCCAGGCTTCGTTGCCCTGCATGTACAGCGCGAGATATTTCTGCGACAGCACCGTTTCCTGCGAAGCAGGCGGCAGCAGCGTTACATAGGCCGCGGCAGCTACAGGGTCCACGCCCCATTTTTCCAACGAAGCCTGCACTCCTTTCACATAATCAGCCTGGCTCCAGCTGCGGTATTCAGACAGCAGGAAATTCACTTCCGCATATTCCAGCAGCACTTCCGCATAATCCGCCGCATTCACCAGCGTGCCGGGCAAACTGATGTCTTCGGCTTTCAGGATGGAAGCAACGGAAGCGTTCAGACCATACGGCTGGCCAATGTATTCGTTGTTTTTGTTCACACGCGCATACACTTTCAAACGCGGGTCTGGCGCAAGGAAGGGGCCCGTCTCTCCTTTCAGCACATCGATCAGCAGGTGCGAAACAGAGAAGTCGCGGCGGTTTTCGGTAACCGTGATGCGGTACAGCGGCGCTTCGTTCGGCGCTTTGGTTTCGTATTTCAGCGTCGCGTTTTGCGCGTTGTTCTGTATCAACCCGCCCGCGATCGCTTCCTGGATGTGGGTTTCAGCTAATTGCGGCAATTTGGCGCGTACACGGATGGCGGCGCGCAGCCTCAGCGAGTTGGCAAAACGTTTCCAGAGGTCAGGACGGCCCTTGTAAATACCGTCGTAGTTGCCGAAAGTGTTCGCGTTTACGTCCAGTTGCGCGGCCGCTTCTTTCAGTTCCTTCAGGATGTCTGTATAGATCTTTTCCTGCGGCGCGTATTTCGGTTTCACAATGGCCGGGCTTTGCTTCAGCGCCTGGAAATCAGGATCGTCGCTGCCGTAGGAGCTGTAAGGCACATCGCCGAACGCATCGGTGAGGGAAATGAAGGCATACGATTTCAGGATGCGCGCAATGGCGATCTGGTTTTCGTTCGGGCCTACGTTTGCCGTCACTTTTACTTTTGTGAGCGGGTCGGTGTTGAGGCGGATGATCTCTTCGAGATTGTTCAGCGCTTTGTAAGTGTTGTCCCAGTACAGGTCTGAATTCGCTCTCGGCAGATCGTACCGGCTTTCGTTGGTGTACTGGTTCTGCGAAAAATACTGCGCGAACAGCATGCTTCCCCGGAAGTTGCCGGCGGAGCCGCGAAGGTTATCCAGGAGCTGCTTCTGCGCCTGGGAAAGAATGGTGGTGGTAGGCACATCGGAAGGCCTGTTGGGGTCCTTGTTGATGTCTTCGAACTTGTCGTCGCTGCATGCGCTGAGGAGCAATACCGCGCTTAACGCCAGCGTATATATTTTAGAAAGATGTTGTTTCATGATGCTTCAGTTTACTAGAATTTCACCTGTACGTTAAACCCGAAAGTGGCCGGTATCGGCAGGTTGCCGCCTTCGATGCCCTGGATGTTGCCGCCGCTGTTGGTCAGCTCCGGATCGATGTAATCGTTCACCGTGTAAATGTTCCAGAGGTTCCTGCCGTAGGCGGATACGCGCACCTGGCTCACCACGCTGTTTTTGGAGAACGGGATGGTGTAACCCGCCGTCAGTTCGCGCAGTTTTACGTACGTGCCGTCGAAAATGCTCTGCGTGGTGGGACCGTTGGAGAAACCCAAAGCCCAGTCCATCGCGGAGATGCGCGTGGTGTTCGTTTTGGTGTCGCTTACGTTGTAGGTGCCGTCGGGATTAAACGTTACGGTGCCGTTCACACCGTCCAGCACGAGACCGTTTTCGCGGATGCCGTTTTCAGCCGTGGGTTTCAGCACGCCGGTCTGCATACCCACTTTGTAGGTCTGTGAAAATACTTTGCCGCCCACTCGCCCGTCGATGAGAATGCCTGCATCCCAGCGTTTGTAAGTAAAACGTTGACCGATGCCGAATTGCCATTTGGGAAGGATGCTTCCCAGCGGCACCATTTGTTCCGTGCGCAGGTAAGCGCCGTTCGGGCCGATCACTTTATTGCCTTCGTTGTCGTACACAAAATCATATCCCAGGAACTGGCCGTAAGGCTCGCCTTCACGCGCCACGAGGGTCACCAGCGTGCCGGTGGGATCGTTGATGGGATAGCTACTGGCGTCGTCCGTCAGTTTCACCACTTCGTTGCGGTTGGCGCTCCAGTTGAGGTTCACGTCCCAGTTGAAATTTTTGTTGGTGATAGGCACCACGTTCAGATTCACTTCCACGCCTTTGTTGTTGATCTCGCCCGCGTTGATGAATTGTGATTCATAACCAAAAGCGGTAGAAACGGGGATATTGATGATCTGGTTGCGGCTGTCGTTGGTGTACACTGTCAGGTCCAGCCCGAGCCTGTTGCGGAATGCCTTAAAGCTCACGCCTGCTTCGAACGAAGAAGTGATCTCCGGTTTCAGGTTTTCGTTGGGGAAAATATTGGGAAGTTTGTAACCGGCGTTGCCGTTGAACGCCTGTGTGGCTTCGTATGCTTTCAGCAATTGGTAAGGATCGGTGTCGTTGCCCACCTGCGCCCAGCTGAGGCGGAGCTTGAGCAGGTCTACCCAGCTGGAATTTTTCAATTCGCCGAGTTCGCTGATCACGAAAGAGGTAGACACAGAAGGATAAGCGAAGGAGTTTTTATCCAGCGGCAATGTGCTGCTCCAGTCGTTGCGCAAAGTTCCGTCGAGGAACAGGAAACTTTTGTAACCCAGCGATACGCTTCCGAAAAGCGAATAAATGCTTTTGTGGAAGAAGTTGGATTCGTTAAGCACGCTGCTTGCGTTTTTCAGGTTGTAATAATCCGGTATGATGAGGCCGCCCTGCGTGGCGGCATTGCTGATACGGCGTTTCTGGTTCATGATGTTGCCGCCGGCGAAGGCAGACAACGAAATGTCGTTCCAGCGTTTTTTCGCATTGGCGATGAATTCGTAGTTGAACTCGCTGAAGTTGTTGGAATATTCGTTGTAGGAGCTTTGGCTGCGGGAAAATACCGCGATCCTGTCCTGGTTCTGGTAATCATAAATATCGGCGTTCACTTTGGAGCTGAGCTGCAGCCAGTTGTTTACGTCGTAAGACAGGCCGATGTTGCCATAAAAACGGTCGCGGTTTTCTTCGAGATAACTTTCGTATGCGCTCCAGAAGGGATTGTCGATGTATTTGGTGGCGCGGCCCGCGGCGGTGTTTTCGTAGCTGTTGCGGTTCCACGCTCGGGGCGTGCCGTCCGGGCGTTTGTATTCGCGCAGTTTGTCGTAATCAACCTGCACTTGTCCCCACTGGTAAGCTTCCAGCATGATGTTGCGGTTGCTGGCGCCGGTCCATGGCCTGCCGGTACTTTGATTTTTTACATAGTTCACGTTGGCGGTGGCGAGGAACTTACCGAAGCGGGAAGAACCGGAAAGGTTCAGCGTATTCCTGTGCAGGTCCGAGTTCGGCACGGTGCCGCGCACGGTGCGGTTGGTGTAGGAAAGACGGAAAGCCTGGTTTTCGTTGCCGCCGCTGATGGCGATATTGTTGCTGGACGCAAGGCCGGTGCGGAAGAAATCTTCCACGTCTGATTTGGGATACGACCAGGGTTGCGGTTTCAGGTAATCGTCTGCGTATTCGGGGTCGAGGTTGTACCAGTGCAACACTGGCGTGCCGTCCAGTTTAGGTCCCCAGCTTTCGTCCATGCCGTAATCCACGATGTTGTAAACGGTACCGTTGATGGTAGCGGTCTGGAACGTGTTGCTTTTACCGCCGCCGTACAAATGCTGGCGTTCGGGCAGGCGCGTGAGCCGTTCGAATTCGAGGCCGGAGTTGAGCGTTACGTCGAAACCTTTGCCGGCACGGCCTTTTTTGGTAGTGATCACAAACACGCCGTTGGCTGCGCGAGTGCCGTACAATGCGGCGGCGGCAGGGCCTTTCAGCACGTTGATGCTTTCGATATCATCCGGGTTCAGGTCCTGGATCATATTGCCCACATCTTTACCCGCGGAGGAATTGACGGTACTTTTGGTGTTCATGTCCGCATTGTCGATAGTGATGCCGTCGATCACGAACAGCGGCTGGTTGTTGCCGGAAATGGAATTGATGCCGCGCAGCAGCACTCTTGTGGAACCGCCCATGTTACCGCCGGAGGAGATCACCTGCAAACCGGCCACTTTGCCGGAAAGCGCGCCCAATGCGTTGGTGGGGCGGGTTTGCAGTTCCGCGCTTTTCACTTCCTGCACGGCGTAGCCGAGGGCTTTGGTGGCGCGGGAAATGCCGAGTGCGGTGACCACTACTTCCTGCAGTTGTTTGTCGCTGGTTTTGAGCGTTACGTTGTAGGAAGCGAGGCCGGAGAGCGGTTGAGTGAACGTTTCCATCCCGATGAGGGAGAACGTAAGATCGGCTGCATTGCCTGGCACGTCGAGGCTGTAACTGCCGTCTGCCGCGGTGATGGTGCCGGTGGAGGTGCCTTTGATGAAAACGGTTACGCCGGGTAACGGCTGTCCGTCTGCGGTAGAAACTTTACCGGTGATTTTCCTGCTTTGCGCATAAATAGCTAGGTTGGTCAATAGCAAAAGCAGGGTTAACTTGAAAAAGTGTCGCATGGTTATAACCCTATTAATTTTATAGACTAAATAGGTTGCGAAGGTAGGAGAAGTGTTAAAACTATCCTAATAAATTTTGGCTATGAGTATATAGGTATCCTGAAAGGCTGATGAATAAAGGATTTCAGCGGAATGATAGTTGCTGCTGCAAGTAAAAGCGAAAACGTTTTCGCTGAGGGATTTGTAGTGTAGCGTAAAAAATTTCCCAAGTAAATCAGTATACAAGGTTGTTGTGCACCCCGTTCATTATTTTCCACGATTTATTTCATCTCGTTTCGCTTTAACATAGCCCAAAGGATTAAAAACCGGCAATAATATATTCTGTAAAATATTGCCCTGGGCTTTTACTCTCAACATACCTCGGGTAGTATCATAAGCAATGCGGATTAAATTCGCCTGTAACTCATCCGGCACATCATATTTACCACCTTCCAGGTTTTTAACTATTTCGTCCCAGTTGGTAAGTGTAAAATCGGATTGGGTGGATATTAAGCCGACAAAAACCGACGCCTCTTCAGCATCCTCTGATCCTGTAAATATTTCTACAAGAATTTTAGCGGTAAGTATTTTTGTTTCCTTTTGCACCCCTACTGACGCATCAATGGTCAATCTGCCTTCCCGGCCCGAATTACCAACCGCTTCCAGCATTTCTTCTTTGAAGTCTACTAATTTTAAACTTTTATATTGAACTCCAAACTGCATATTTCCTAAAATGACAATTCTTGCTTAATAGATATCGTTACCTGGTTGTCTAAAGTTTGAGCGGCAGTCCCTCCGCTTGTCGGATCAATAAAAACCTCTTTTAAAACGCGGGCCTCACCTACGATAAATTCCTTTTTCCGTGCGTTAGGTGATGACAGAATCGTTTCACCAAGTGCAATTTCAATTTTTGCAATTGTATCAAGGGTGAAATTATGGGCGCCTTTCATCCATTTGCTGATTTCCGATTCATTCTTGCCTAAAAGATCAGCCAGATCTTTCTGCGTCATACCTTTTTCGGTCAGAATCTCTAAAATTCGTTCCGTGATGTCAAACCATTTCGATACCATAAGCCGTGTATGGGCAGGTATACGTTCAGCGATCTTATCAAATTTTGTTTTCATGGTAAAAGTTAGCAGTCACCTATTTCAAAATGCAAATTACCTGTCAGTTTATCATATGTGGTGCATTTTTCATCAAACCAGAATTGTTTCCAAATAATTTCACCATTGGCGATTCGTTCTTTTAATCGTTTGTCAATTTCAACAAGCAGATTCCAGGCTTTACTGCACTCCGGAGTGTCCTGCAATCTCCTGGTTTTCTTATGACACCCGTTTCCTACTATGATTGAGTATTTTGAAAGCGGGATGATATATAATCTCAATTTATCTATCCCTGATAACAATTCTTCAACACTTCAAATCTTGTTGGTAAAAGGCCAATAATGCTTCTTTTATGCTGTTACATATGATATTAGATACCTGATTACTAAAAAAGGGTTAACTCATGCCCATTATTTCCCATAAAAAAAAATCCCCCGGCTTTCACCGGGGGACTTTTATTTTTAAAACGAATCCGTCGTCAATTATTCACCTTTCTTTTCTTCACCGCCTTCGGACTGTTTCAGCTTTTCTCTCAGTTCGGCCAGCGCGCCCAGGTCGCCCAGGGTTGCTTTTTCTACCTTAGACTGGATGTTTTTCACCGTTTTGCGGGTCTTTTCAGCTTCAGCGCGTTGTTCTTTCTTCACAGCGTCTTTCTCGTCGGCTTTCACTTGTTCCCAAACTTTGGTGTGGGATACCAGGATGCGTTTTTCGTTGCGGTCAAATTCAATGATCATGAATTCTTTCACATCTTCAACAGCGATCGGTTTCTCGTCTTCAGTGCGCAGGTGACGGGCGGGAGCGTATGCTTCCAGGCCGTATTGCAGCTGAACGGTAGCGCCTTTGTCGTCTTTCTTCACTACGGTGCCTTCATGGATAGAACCAATCGGGAAGATAGTTTCGAAAGTGTTCCAGGGATCTTCTTCGATCTGTTTGTGGCCGAGGCTCAGTTTGCGGTTGTCTTTATCAATGCCCAGGATCACTACTTCGATCTCGTTGCCCACTTTCGTGTACTCGCTCGGGTGATTGAAACGTTTGATCCAGCTCAGGTCGGAGATGTGGATCATGCCGCCGATGCCGGTTTCCAGCTCAACGAATACGCCATAAGGAGTGATGTTTTTCACGATGCCTTTGTGACGGCTGTCCAGCGGGAATTTGGTTTCGATGGTAGACCAGGGATCTTCGGTGAGTTGTTTGATAGACAGGCTCATTTTACGCTCGTCTTTGCTCAGGGTAACCACCACTGCTTCGTACTCTTCGCCCAGTTTGAAGAACTCTTTGGCGTTGATCGGGGTGGAAGCCCATGAGATCTCGGATACGTGCACCAGGCCTTCTACACCAGGCAGAATTTCCAGGAATGCGCCGTAATCTTCGATATTCACCACTTTGCCTTTTACTTTGGCGCCTTCGGTGATGGTTGCAGGCAAAGTATCCCACGGGTGCGGGGTCAGTTGCTTGTAACCGAGGCTGATGCGTTTCTTCTCGTCGTCGAAGTCCAGCACCACCACGTTGATCTTCTGGTCCATCTGGAGTACTTCGCTCGGGTGAGAGATGCGGCCCCAGCTGATATCGGTGATATACAGCAGGCCGTCCAGACCGCCCAGGTCGATGAACGCACCGAAGTCGGTGATGTTTTTGATGGTACCTTCCAATACCTGGCCTTTCTCCAGTTTGGAAATGATATCCACGCGTTGTTGTTCGATGTCGCTTTCGATCAGCGCTTTGTGAGATACCACGGCGTTGCGGATAGCCTCGTTCACTTTCACTACTTTGAACTCCATGGTTTTGCCCACGAACTGGTCGTAATCGGTAACCGGTTTAACATCGATCTGTGAGCCGGGCAGGAACGTTTCCATACCGTACACGTCCACGATCAGGCCGCCTTTGGTTTTGCTGGTAACGGTACCAGTAACCACTTCGCCGGTTTTGTAAACTTCCACGATGCGCTCCCATGCACGCTGCATACGAGCCTGTTTGCGGCTCAGGTGCAGGTTGCCGTCGCGGTCTTCTTTTTCTACCACCAGCACTTCCACTTCGTCGCCAACTTTCAGCTGGGGCAGGTCGCGGAATTCGTTGAGGGAGATCAGACCGTCGGATTTGAAGCCGATGTTCAGCACCACGTCGGTTTTGGTAAGACCTACCACAGTACCCGTCAGCAGACCGTTCTCTTCGATCACTTTAAAGGTGCTTTCGTAAGTCGCGTCGTACTTTTCTTTCTCGGCTTTGGAGTAAGAAGATACGTTACGTTTGTCCACGCTCCAGTCGAAATCGTCGTGAGCGGTGGCAACAGGAGCATTTGTTGTCGCTGTTTCTACGGTAGCGGTTTCCGCTACGGGAGCCTGTTGTTCAGCGTTTTGTTCGTTAGTAATGTTGTTTTCTTCCAATGTAAAATGATTTAAGGAGTGCAAAGATACGGAGATTATCCCTTCCCGGCAAGTTTATTTGAGCCCATCCTATACTGTAAACGAAGCAGTTACATATTTTTTTCACGATAATCGCTAAGCCGGCCTTCCCGCGCAATTCTGCGAGGAATGCGGGCGGGCAAGTATTTTTTCTTTAATTTTCCGGTATGAACGGAACTTCCCTCAAATCGGACTTCAAACACTGGGTGAAACAAGGCAACTCGGTCACTATCCTCATTATCATCAATATTGCTGTTTTTCTGCTGTTCGTTATCTCCCAATTTATCGTCCAGGCTACCGGCTCCACCGCACCCGCGGCCTTCCTCTACGATAACCTCGCCATGCACAGCCTGCCCTCCGTTTTCCTGCGGAAACCCTGGGGCGTGATCACTTCCGCATTTACGCATGCGGGAGTATGGCACCTGCTGGGCAACATGCTGATCTTCTTTTTCTTCGGCAACCTGTTCCGTTCAGAACTGGGCAACAAACGCGTAGTGCCCCTCTACCTGCTGAGCGGCTTTTTATGCTCGCTTGTCATTCTCCTGGTCTACAACGTGATCCCCAGCCTGAGAGGCATCGATTCCACCGGTATCGGCGCATCCGGGGCCGTTATGTGTTTTGTGGTAGCCGGCGCAACCATCCTGCCCAACCTGGAGATACAGCTGTTTTTCATCATGAACGTGCGCATCAAATGGGTGGCCGCCGCGCTGGTGTTCATCGACCTCGTGTCTTTACCGCACAATAACTTTGGCGGCCATGTGGCCCATCTTGCAGGCGCCGCTTTCGGTTATCTCTACGTTCGCCAGCTGAGGGCAGGCAGAGACCTCGTAGCCCCGATCTCCGATTTCTTCGACTGGGCCGGCAACCGTTTCTCCCGCAATACCGAACCCGCCGCGAAAAAGTTCAAACCCAAAAAATCCCCGCTGCGCGTCGTGCGAAACGGCGAGCCCAGCCACGCTTCCCGCCTCGACCAGCTGCTGGACAAGATCAACGAAAAAGGGTACAACAGCCTCACCACCGAAGAAAAAACCTGGCTGCGCAAATACAGCGACGAAAAGTAAAGTTGATAACGATTTACAAGGAAAGAAAATTTTATGGTAATCATCTTCTCGGGAAGAAGCTCGTTTAAATGCCGCTAAAAAGCATCAATGTAAAATCGCTTTTGCGGGTTATCGGCCTTTATTAACAACGAAGAATAATATCCTTGTTTTGCATGATGCTCATGACAATCATGCTTCTCAATATTTGCATTTGCATTTATTTCTCGAAAAAGCTAAGCCCCGGAGAACCGGGGCCTGATCAGATTGTTTATCAGTAAACGTAAAATCCTATTGTCGGGGCAGATCCTCAAGATCTGCGACAGGGCGGCATTTCAGGGCCGGCCTGGTGATAATGTTCCTTTTTTTCGTAGTTCCCACTTTTCCGGACCACCAGAGGGCCTGTAGAACATTCCTTTTTTTACTTTGTCACACTACATTCCAAACGCGGATATTTCCGGCGCGGGCCGCAGTGGAAAAACGCTCCTGGGTAGCGTTAGCGGGCTATGAAAAGATCGTCGCCATTGGAGCCGAAATCCTCTGCGAAGAATACAGAATGAGAGATATTCCCCGCCTTCGGAATATTTTATCCCGGAAGATACTGCGGCAACCACATAAAGCGTACTCCATACCCGTAATAAAAGACGGCATGAAGATAAACTATTCCGGCATGAAACCTGATTTGTCTGTACAAGGTCATGCATTCTCCTATTCTTTTTCCGCGATATTCCCCTGGTAGGAGATCGGCTGTTTATTTCTCGGTGTAAGGTGCAGCGTGGCCGAACCGTTTTTCAGCACATTCAGCACGATCAGGCTTACTTGGGTAGAATTATGAACGGGAATGGTCACGTCCCAGCCCCCTCTTTTCCGTTCTTTTATCTTGTAATCGATGTTGCCGGCTTTGAAGTTGAAGCCCACCTGGTTGTAATCCGTTACCGCCTGGTGGCTGCGCCCCACATAGGGCAGGTTGAGCAGCACCGTGTCCGTCCGGATACGGAAAGTATAATTTTCCCCCGCCATAGGCACGCTTTGCCCGCCGGGAGCCATTACCGACTGCACGAAAAATATGAACTGCCTGCTGTCTATCAATTGTTTTACGGCCCTGGCGATGAGGGAATCCCGGAAATGCCGGGGGCTTTGCGCCCGGGTGACGGATACTGCAAGGAACAGGCACACGATGCCCGTCGTCAGGATTTTGGATGCTTTCAACGTATAGGTTTTTACGCCATTACAAGATAAGTTAAAAATGCGGGAATCAGAAATTTCACTCCCTCACCCCCACATTTTGTAATTTTGCCCTACCGGACACAGTCCGGCCTGAAACATGAAAACATTCAACGTACCCGTCATATACCGCAGCCCGCTGATCTCCGCCATCAAACAACAGCGCAAACAGCAGGACCGCATGAAGAAAGACTTCAGTCCCACCCTGCTCGATTTCGGCCCGCTCCGCATTTTACTGGCCCGGCATTTCGGGTTTTGTTACGGCGTCGAGAACGCTATCGAGATCGCGTTCAGGACCGTGGAGGAAAACGAAGGCAAACGCATTTTCCTGCTCAGCGAAATGATCCATAACCCGCAGGTGAACAACGACCTGCTTTCCCGCGGGGTACGTTTCCTGATGGATACCTCGGGCAGACAACTCATTCCCTGGGAAGACCTCCGGCCGGACGATATCGTGATCATCCCCGCGTTCGGCACCACCCTTGAAATAGAATCCAGGCTGCAATCGCTGGGCATTGTCCCGCTGCAATACAACACCACCTGCCCATTCGTGGAAAGGGTGTGGAACAAGGCGGAACAGATCGGCGCGAAAGAATACACCGTGATCGTGCACGGCAAGCCCAAACACGAAGAAACCCGGGCCACCTTCTCGCACAGCCGCTCGCATACGCCCACCGTGGTGGTGAAAGACATGGAGCAAACGCACCGCCTGGCCGCTTACATTCTCGGCGAAGCCCCGGCGGAAAACTTTTACGAAGAATTTAAAGGCCAATATTCCGAAGGGTTCGATGTGAACAAACACCTGCAAAGGGTAGGCGTGGTGAACCAAACCACCATGCTGGCGTCTGAAACCCAGGCCATCGCGGATTATGTGAAACAGTCCATCCAGCAGAAATACGGGCTGGCGGAAGACCGCATCTCCGAACGTTTTGCAGACACCCGCGATACGCTCTGCTATGCCACCAACGACAACCAGACGGCCGTAACCGGCATGCTGGAGGCCGAGGCAGACCTTGCCATCGTGGTGGGCGGGTACAACAGCTCCAACACCTCGCATCTCGTGGAGCTTTGCGAAGAAAAACTCCCCACTTACTTTATATCCGGCGAAGAAAAACTGCTGTCCCGCAACGAGCTGCTGCATTATGATTTCCATCACCACCAGGAACTGCACAGCTTTCAATTCCTGCCCGAAAAAGAGCCTGTCACCCTGCTGCTCACCAGCGGCGCCAGCTGCCCCGACGCGATCGTGGAAGGCGTGATCCGCAAACTCCTGTCTTTTTATGGGTTGGAAGAAAAGGTGGAAGAAACGGCAGCCAGGTTTACCAACTGATTATTCGTCTTTTTAATCGCCAATTCTTTTCCCCAACATATTGGCGGAAGGAGGAAACTATTTCGCCGGCTGATGATTTGTTTTTTCAAAAAATGACAGCGGATGGTTTCGCGGATATGCCACATACCCTAAAACCCGCTTCAGGCTTAGGCAAAACAAAAAAGACACCAGAAGGTGCCTTTTTCCTTTGGGGCTAATCAAACGCTAGTAATGCAGAGAAAATTCTTAATTCTTATAACAAACAATCGACTTTCTTTTTGTGTGATACAAAAGTAATACGCACATCAGCAGTGTGCAACCGGTATTTAATATCCGGTATCGTATCGGCGATAACTGGCAAGAATGAGCATAAAATCGGATACGGAATTACGGCATTCAGAAATGCATCGCCTTTTTCAGGAATTCCGCTTTACGCCGGCGTGACACTTCTACCTGCGTGCCGTCGCTCATCAGGGCAAAGCCGCCCTCGCCCTGGAGGTACGATTCCATCTGCTGGAGATTGATCAGGTGCGAGTTATGCACCCGGAAAAAATCCACATCCGTGAGCAGCTCCTCAAATTCCTTCAGCGGCTTGGATACCAGCAGCTGCTTTTTGTCCGTGAAAAATATCTTGGTGTAATTGCCGGTGGATTCGCAGCGCACGATGTTCTGCACGGGCATGAACACCAGGCCGTTGATGGTCGGCAGCGCGATCTTTTTGTTCGTCTGCTGTAAAGTTTTCATGTTCTGCAAAAAAACCTCCAGCGGCGCGATGGCCGTGTCCTGCTTCTGCGAACGCCTTTCCTGGAATTTGCGCAGCGCTTCCTGGAGCTCCTGCACGCTGAAAGGTTTGAGCAGGTAGTCGAGCGCGTTGAATTTGATCGCTTTCAGCGCGTACTGTTCGTAAGCGGTGGTGAATATCACATCGAACGAGATCCTGTCGTATTGTTTGAGCAATTCGAACCCGTTCTGATGTGGCATTTCCACGTCGAGGAAAACGAGGTCGGGCTGCAGCTCGTCGATCAGTTGCCTCGCTTCCTTAACGCTGTTTACCCCGGCAAGAATGCTCACTTCAGGACATTTTTTTTGCAGCATCGCGCGTAGGGCGTCGATACAATGCTGCTCGTCGTCAACGATAATGGCTTTGATGTCACTCATGTAATGTTTTTTATATTTCTCTGCAATGGTTGAATCTAAAACAGGAATTCCGCCGGCAATACGATCTTCACCTGCGTGCCCGAAGCCTGCCCCCCATTGTCCTGCAGGTCGAGTATCTCTACGTTGGCGTCTTTGGTGTTGTTGATCTTGCGGATCAGCGCAATACGGCCCTCCGTCACTTTCATGCCCATGGAATTGTGGGTGCGGTCTTTCTTCGCCTTGATCTCCATCGCCATTTTCCGGCCGATGCCGTTGTCTGTCACCGTTACCGCCAGCACCCTTCCCGTGAGCGACACGGATATTTCCAGCCGCCCTTTTTCCTGCCGGTGCACCAATCCGTGCCAGATGGCGTTTTCAACATAAGGTTGGATGATCATCGGCGGGATCAGCACTTCTTCGTCGTTGATATTTTCACCCACGGCGATGTGGTAATCGAAAATGTTGTTGCAGCGCAGCGTTTCCAGGTCCAGATACAGCCGCAGCGAATCCAGCTCTTTGTTGAGCGGGATGAAGGTATGCTGGCTGTTGTCGAGTATCATGCGCATCAGCTTGGAGAACTTCGTGAGGTAGTCGCTGGCCTCTTCCTGGTTGTTGCTCCAGATGTAGCGGTGAATGGAGCTGAGGGAATTAAAAATGAAATGCGGGTTCATCTGCGAGCGCAGCGAACGCAGCTCCAGCTGCAGGGTTTGCCGGTTGGCCTGGAGGTTGCGGTGGCGGATGTAAAAGAAGCCGCCCACGATCAGCATGAACAGGAAACCCGCCAGCGCAATGGCGAGGGCCAGGTTGCGGCGGATGCGCAGCTGGCTGAGGTCCTGCTCGCGCTGCAGTTCCTTGATCTGGTTGTCTTTCTGATACACTTCGTGCATGGCTTTCATCTGGGCAAACTCGATGCTGGAGCGCTCTTCGAGGATGCTGTCCTTATACTGAAGGGAGAGGTTCGTATTGTCGAGCGACCGGGCGTAATCGCCTTCGCCTTTGTAATTGTCCGCCATGGCCTTATACCCTTCCATCAGCACGCTTTTGAAGCCCCACTGATGCCCGAGGTCGAGCGCCCGCTGTATATGCACGCGCGCGTCTTCGTGTTTGCCTTCTTCGTTGAGCAGCCGGCCGATGCTGAGATGACTTTCGGCCACATGCACCTTATCGTCCACCCGGTCGTTCACTTCGAGGGCTTTCTGGAGGTAATCCATCGCCAGGGTATAATTTTTCTTTTTCTGGTAAGCGGTGCCCAGGCAGGTGTAGCAGATAGACATGCCGGTGGAATTGCCCAGCCGCTGGTTCACGGCAAGCGAACGTTCATAATAATCGATCGCCAGGTCCAGCTTGCCAAGGTATTCATACGCGTAACCGAGGTTGCCGAGATTGATCGCCACGCCGAGATCGTTGTCGCTTTCCTGCTCGAGGCGCAGGCTGCGGGTGAATTCGCGAATGGCGTCTTCGTATTTCCCATCGCTGAGATTGATGTTGCCGATGGAGTTGGTGGCGATGGTGATGTTGCGCACGTCGTTGATCTTTTCCGCCAGCCGGAGGGCGCGGAAATGGAAATCGAAGGCTTTCTCCAGCATGTCGCGCCGGCGGTAATCCACGCCGATGTTGTTGAGCGACACGGCGATAAGGCGGTCGTCGCGGCTGTCTTCCGCGGCGGCCAGGGCTTTTTCGTGGTATTCGGTGGCGAGGATGTACTGGCTTTTGTTGCGTTTGGAAGTGCCCATTTCGTTATAAGCCTCCGCGGTGCCTTTGTGGTATTTAATGCGGGAGCTGACGGAAATGGCTTCCTGGAGGAAAGGATTTTCCTGGTTTTTGCGGTCGAAATAACGGAAATATTTTTTGGATTGGGCCATGATGGCATTCACCTTGGCGGTATCATCCGCCAGTTTGCGAACGGAATCGAGGCTGCGGAAAACCCATACGGAATCCTGCGCGGCGGTTCTGGCCGCGGGCAGCAGGAGCAACAGGCATATCAGGAAAAAGAGCCCTCTTTTCGACATGGTATCAGGTGAAAACAGCTGCTGTTCCACCTGCGACCCTTTAAAGGGCATCGTTAGCAGGCAAACAGCCTTCACAAGGTAAAATTTAATTGCGACATCTGCACGAACCCTTTATAAGGTGTAAAAGCGAAGGGGCGAAAGAATTCGCCCCTTTCCTATTAACCGAATACACCTACTGAAAATATGAAACAGGGCCATTGGCCCGCATTTCACATTACGTTTGCAACAGCCTGAACTACAAGGCGCAGGATGTTCTGATTTATATCACAGTTCGTTTATAGACGGTTAATAGCATGGTCTTTGTTACTGGATACAATCCGGATATGGCTTAAAAAGCCTTTTTGGACGACACACAGGAACCAACATGTTGCGTCGGGAAAGTTACCGGGTCCGCAATGCGCTATCCGGCAGCTTTTGTCAGGCATCGACGCCTGACGGCAACAAAGTTTCGGTTCTTTTCCAGGAATAAGTCAAGGTCTGGTCCAAATAGTATCAGCGGCATGTATCATCTGCGGCCCATCATAGACGGAAAGCAGGGCAAGACCATTAAATAGCAGGAATTTCTGAGGATGAGGTTATTATTACATTACTACTATAGCTGACGATAAAGGGAGGGGTGCTCCCTTAACAAACCAAAGATAATAAGGTTTTTTGATATACAAAAAATATTTCAAGACGAATGTGCCATAATCGCGTCTTCCACCCATTGCAGCACCAGGTCCAGCTGTTCCGGCATGGTCAGCTGGCTGTTGTCGAGAATGATCGCGTCTTCCGCTTTCCGGAGCGGGCTTATTTCACGGTTTGAATCGATATAATCGCGCAGTTCCAGGTTCTCTTTCACTTCGTGCAGCGTGATATTCTTATTTTTTTCGTACAGTTCCTTAAACCTGCGTTCCACGCGGATGGCGGGGTCCGCCGTCATAAAGATCTTCAGTTCCGCATGCGGGAACACGACGGTGCCGATGTCCCTTCCATCCATCACGATCCCTTTTTCTTTTCCCATCTTTTGCTGCTGTGCCACGGCAAATTCGCGCACTTCGCGGATGGCGGCCACTTCGCTCACCTTTTCCGCCACCAGCATTTCCCGGATCAGCTGTTCCACGTTCTCGTCGTTGAGGTACATATCGCTTTGGCCGGAGATCTGGTTGTGCACAAATTCGAGGTGAATGTTCTGCAGCGCTAGTTTTACGTCGGCGGCCTCCTGCCAGTTCACCGTATGCTGAATAAAATAAAGCGTGATAGCCCGGTACATGGCGCCGCTGTCTATATACAAATAGTTCAGCTTTTTGGCGAGTTGTTTCGCCAATGTGCTCTTCCCGCAGGAAGAATACCCGTCTATCGTGATGATTATTTTCTTCAAGCCCCGGTTTTTAAGTGTCTGCATTCATGGCTGAGGCGCCATTGCAAAGTTGCCTTAAATCCAGGAAAAATCCAAGGGAAAATCGGTCGTTCCGCCTATCTGTCGATCACCACTACTTTATGGGTGCGTATCAGGCGGTTGGTGCCTTTTTCGTAGAATACGAGGAGGTAAGTGCCCTTCGCCAGCGCGTCTATACGCAGGTCGCGCCCGCCTTCGATGGTGAACTGTTCGATGAGCTGGCCGAGGCTGTTCATGAGGTGCATGCTCACTTCCGTTTGTTCGCCCCTGATCCGCACGGTGAATTGCCCGCGGTTGGGGTTGGGGAACACTTCTATGCGCAGGAACGGCGGCACGGCCCTGATCTCCGAATAACTCACCCGGCCGTTGCTGCGGCCCACCGCTTTGATGCGGTAATAACTCCAGCCGTCGTAATTATTCGGGTCCACATACCGGTAATCGAGCCGGGTGTTGATGTTGCCGTTGGGCGCCAGCGTGCCGATCTCGCCTACTTTCACGAAACCCGTGTCGTTGTCCAGCCGGCGCTCGATCTCGAAGCGTGCGTTGTTCAGCTCGCGCGAAACGGACCATTCCAGCTGCGCGAAATTTTCGTTGAGGCGCCAGGCGTTGAAATAAATAAAAACAGCAGGTGCATACGGCCCGTACAGGATAGATGCCTTTGTAAAATATTCGTTGCTGCGGATGCCGTCCCTGAAACGGCGGACGTGCATCGTGGCGTTTCTCAATGTGTTCGTGGTGGTGAGATTACCGGTGGTGGGAAAGGTTTCCGGTTCCATGTAATCCCATGCGTTGTTGACAAAACGCGTTACATAGCTGGAAGCGCGGTGCAAGGCGTAATCGCGGCCTTCGTCCGCATCCATGTGCTGCAGCGTAAGGTTCGCTTCCGAAGCGTCCGTTCTGCCGCGCGCGAGGTTCCAGGTTTTGTTGGTGAAGTCGAGTTTGTTGACCAGGCCCGAGATCGCGAACTGGTACACGCTGTCGAACACGCGCGCCCTGAACTCGTCCGAAGCGCCGGTGTATTCTATCGCGGCGGGCGCATAGGTGGCGGGCGATGTGCCGATGGGAAACACCACTTTGCCCGCGGCCGTGCTTACGCCTTCGCGGTATACAAATCCCCCGGCGATGCTGCTGCCGGTGATGATGAACGATTGTTCGCTGTAACCGGTGATGGTGCCGGGATTGCCGTTTCCTACCACAAGGTTCCACCCGTTGAGGAAAAGATGGCCGCTGGAAAAATTAAGATTGTTGCGCACTTTCATATCGCTCAGGTCGCTAAGCAAAATGCCGAGGCGGTTATTGACATCGAAGTTGGGAAAAGTGGCGCCGAGGCGGCTGCTTGCGTTATACCCGCCGAACAGTTGCTGCGCGCCGAGATTGCCGTACAAAGGATTGTTGCCGGAGAAACGGAACAACCCGCCTTTGCCGCTGAAACCGTTGGCGCTTTCGTCTGGCAGGGTGGCGCCGGAGCCGTTGCTCCAGCTTTTGCCATAGAAATTGATGATCGAAGTCTGATTCGAACCGAAACCGCCGTCGTTCACTACATTGCCGTAGATGGACACTATCTCGCCGGAAGCGACCTGTATACGGGCGCCGGGCGCAATGTACACTCCCTGCTGCGCGCGCATGAGCAGCGGCAGGAAGAGAAGGAATGACAGGTAGAAGAGGTGTTTCATAACAAACTCGGCCTTTTATCAGAATTGAGAAATAACGATCCATTGATTGTTGCCGGTGGCTTGCAAGGTCCAGCAGCGCATCCCGAAACCGGTATAGGTAATGTAATCGCCAGCGTTTTCATCATCGATCCTGTCGTTGTTGTTGGCAGGATAAACACGAATATTCCTGCTGTTATTAGTCGGCATTTTTTTGATAACCAGTACGCGGCCGATGCATGTCGCGGGGTCCGGAAGGCGGACGTAAGTATTGGCGTTGATGTTCGTAACGATGGTATAGTCAGTCGGGCTTACGTCATAGTCTCCTCCCGCGGTGAGATTGGTCACATTATAGATCATTTGCGTCTGGAAACGCGTAGCCCCTTCGCCGGTAACGGATACACGGGGTGTATTCGCCGTGCTGAACACGATCGCGCGGGCGTCTTCCTGCACGAAATTCACGCTGTCCGTTCCTCTTTCCTGCACCGAGAATTTGATCTTCGCCGGGTGGCTCAGAAATTTGTACCAGGTGCTGGTGCCAACGTTCGTTTTTTCCCCGCCGCGGAAATAAGCATTGTGATCGTTCAGGTTGAACTGCCCGAAATAAGTGCTTCCCACCGCTTGCATCATCATGCTGAACCATGCGCTTTCATTCGGTATCGGGTTGATGGGCGCGCCGAGCACATCAGTTTGTACGATCGAGCTGCCCTTGTTGAGATAATTGTTATAATCACGCAGCACCTCTCCTTCTCCCGCACCCGCCGTAGTAGCAAGGTACATCGGCATGCCGCTGCGCTGCTTGCCAGACACCACCCAGTCCGTGCCATTGCTCACCAGCCGCAGGGAATAACCCGGCGACAGCGCAATGGTGGGGTTGGCCGCGCCCTGCGATTTGATGTTGGCGCCCGTGAAATTTACGTTGCCCGTATTGTAAGCTACGATCTCGATGGCGCGGCCCGTTTGCCCCGCGGCGGATTGCAGCGTGAAGGTCGCGTCGGCCGTATTGTTCATCACCACCACGTTGGTGGAATCGGCCATGGTGTAATCGCCGGTGGCATTGGCCAGGTTGGTGCTCAGGGAACCGTTTACATGCAGGCGGGCGTTGGGCGCGTCGGTACCAATGCCTACCCTTCCGTTGGCGGAAATACGGGCGGCTTCGGTATTGTTCGTTTTGAATAATAAAGGCTGCGCGTTGGTGCTGCCCAAAAAGTTTATGGCGGGGTTGATATTGGTGTTGCCGTTGAACGCCCAATAGTTGCCGGTACCGGAAACTTCCTGCATGGCTACCCATGCATTCGTGGCAGGACCGGTTTTTTTCCGGATGTAAAGATTGTTGTCTGTCGAATTGTAAACGATCATGCCCGGGGCTGCTGTGTCCAGCGGGCTGGCGGTGAGCGCCGAGGCGGCGATGCGCGGAAGCAGGAGGCCTTTTTTGGTATGGCTCAGTTCCAGGATGGCATCGGCTCTTGATTCATTGTTGCCGCCTAATTTCATCTGTGCGGAGGCGGATATAACGGCCAGTCCAAAAGAAAAGGAAAGGGTGGCCGTTTTCCATATTTTGGTGTAACAATAGGTCATCGGGATAGTATTTGGATTATAAAGGAACGGCCACGGCTATACGCAGCCGTTCCTTTCAATCAAAATTGTTAGAAGTTGGTAGCAGACCTGCTGAGTACTTCCCAGGTAGTGCCCATGGAGATCAGGGTTACGGAGAAGTAAGGTTCGTCAATATCGATAGTGGCGCGGCCGCTGATGTTCTGACCGTTTGCGGAGATCTGAACGATGCTGATCTCGGAGGCCGGCGACGCAGCGGCAGTTCTTTTAATGATGTAGATCCTTCCTTTGTTGGCCGCATCCGCAGCGGGGATGGTTACCGGCACGGTGGCGGAGCCGTTGCCGGACACAAGCACGATGTAGTCGTTGTCGGCTACTGTGCCGCCGCCGCCGGGCAGCGTGGTCACTTTCACCATTACGGAACCGTTGATGTTGATGCCTGAAGTAGCGTCTGTACCGCCGACAGTCAGGTTTTTGGCAGCAATCACCTGGTCGTTGAAGGTTTTAACGCCTGCAATGTTCTGTGCTGCATTCGTGATCAAACCGCGGTTGGTCGCGTTCGCGTCAGGGATATTGAAGGTTACGGTATTGGTGTTGGAAACGATGCTGAAGTCTGTGCCCGTATTGCCTACCACGAACCCGAGCTTACCGGTGGCGGGAGCCGCCGTAGCGTCTGTGTTGGTAGGGTCGGTGATGGCGCTGATGCCGCCGGTGAGCCTGCTTTTGTCCATCGTGATCTTTTTCACTTCACCGCCCGCGCTGCCGTCTTTCACGAGTACGTCGAAAGTGGTGGCAGTGGCGCTGGCGTTAGGCGTAAGGCCGAGTTTCAGGGAACCGTCCATGGTCAGGCCTGCAGTACCGCCGTTTACGTTAGTGATGGCGATGTCGCCGTCGAACGTTTTGAGGCCTTTGAAGGTCTGGGCGCCGGTAGTTACCACACCGGGCACGTCTTCGCTGGCAGGATAAAGGGTCAGCGTCCATTTACCGTCGTTCGGGCCGGTGCCTTTTTCGATCTTGCCGGGAGCGTTGCCCGCAGCTGCGGCGGCGGCCACGTCTGCCACGGTAATACCGGAAGCGGAAGTGATATTGGCCAGTTTATCCCAGTCGGCTTTCGTGATGAAACCGTACGTCTGGCCGGCAGCGCCGGTCATGGTCGGGAAGGTCAGGTTTACGTTCTGGCCGGTTGCGGCTGCCGTGATACCGGTTGCGGAGGCAGACACTGCGCCGCCCAGTACCGCGTCGCCTTTCACGGTGTTCAGCGAAGTAACGGAAGTAAGGGAAAGGTTCTGTTTCTGGATCAGGCCGTCCGATCCGATCATCAACACATCGTTCACACCGGAAGCCGCCACGCCTACATTCGCGTAAGGGATGGTCAGTTTACCGTCTGTGGCGAACGACATCACATCGAGATTGTTCGCCTTAAATTTCAACGGCTGCAGAATAGTGGTACCGATAAAGCTGTTGGCGTCGGCGTTGGCGTTACCGCCCAGTTTCCAGGGCCCGCCGCTTGTGCCGTCATCTTCCTGCATCTTGGTCCAGTCCGCGTCCGTATTGCCGGTACCGGTCTTAAAGTAAAAGCCCGCGCCGTTCGGGTGGCCTGCGCCTGCTTTCAGGTAGATCACCATACCCTGGCTCACGTTAGGCCGCGATTTCAGGAAGGTATAACCGGTAGCGTCGAGGCGGGGAAGCAGGAAACCTTTGCGGTTGCTTTCCAGTTCGAGGATAGCGTTCGGGTCAACGAATGCGGGATCGCCCCCGATCTTGACCTGCGCTTTCAGTTTGTTGTAAGAGAAGAACAACAGGGATGCCATTACAAAAGTGGCAATGCGTAACGACTTTCTCATAGGTAATAGGTTAAAAAATATTGACTTGTTTTAGAGAATATATGAATGTTGAATGCTCATGTTAAATGCCTGTTCTGACCATTATACACAGAAGACTATCCAAGTCCGTACAGTTTTTCCGACGATATTTTCTCTCTTCCGAGTACCGGGTAACAATGCTTTCGCAATATTAAATATATATTTTGACTAATACGTTATTTTTATAATGTTTTTGTTTAGTCTAATACATTAAACAGTCGTATAATATCTATAATAGGATGACGGTCATTTAAATACAAAAGAATTTTCTTTCGGCCGCAATGATGTACATTTTACATAAAAAAGGGCGTTACAATACGGGCTCAATGGCACCAGCGCCTGTTTCGGCAAACCGCTGTCGTTGACCCGCAGGCGATGACGTTGGAATTCGTTTGTTCGCAAATAAAAAAGCCGCCCCGGTTTTACCCGGAGCGGCTTTGAGTTTTATTGACACTTAAAATTATGCTTCTGATTTTTCTGACTTGCTCCTCGAAGGATTCTTCAGGGAGAACACCAGTTTCTGGTTTTCCTTGTCGAGGTCCGCGATCAGGATGTCCCCGTTATGAATGTTCATATTGAGGATCTCTTCCGCCAGCGGGTCTTCCAGATATTTCTGGATGGCCCTGTGCAGCGGGCGGGCGCCGAACTGCTGGTCGTACCCTTTCTCCGCCAGGAAGCCTTTCGCCTCGTCTGTCAGTTCCAGGCTGAAGCCAAGTGTTTGCAGTCTTGCCAGCACTCCCTTCATGGTGATATCGATAATGGTATAGATATGCTCTTTGGAAAGGGAGTTGAAAATGATCACGTCGTCGATACGGTTCAGGAACTCGGGGGAGAAGGTGCGTTTCAGCGCCTTTTCGATCACGGCCTTGGTGTTGTCTTCTTCACTTACCGCCCTGGAGGAGGTGGTGAAGCCGACGCCCGCGCCGAAGTCTTTCAGCTGGCGAACACCGATGTTGGAGGTCATGATGATCAGGGTATTCTTAAAGTCTACCTTGCGGCCCAGGCCATCCGTGAGGATACCGTCGTCCAGCACCTGCAGCAGGATATTGTAAATATCCGGGTGCGCTTTTTCGATCTCGTCGAGCAGGATCACGGAGTAAGGTTTGCGGCGCACCTTTTCGGTGAGCTGACCGCCTTCTTCGTACCCTACATATCCCGGAGGCGCGCCGATGAGGCGGCTTACGGAGAATTTTTCCATGTATTCGCTCATGTCGATGCGGATCAATGCATCTTCGGAATCGAACATGTATTTGGCGAGCGCTTTGGCCAGCTCGGTTTTACCGACGCCGGTGGGACCGAGGAAGATGAAAGTACCGATCGGTTTTTTCGGGTCTTTCAGGCCCACGCGGTTACGCTGGATAGCTTTGGTGACTTTGGAGATCGCCTCGTCCTGCCCTACTACCGCGCCTTTCAGGTCTTCGCCCATGCGGCGCAGTTTTTCGTTTTCGGCCTGCACCATCCGTTTAACGGGGATGCCGGTCATCATGCTCACAACTTCCGCTATCGCTTCTTCGTCGATGGGATAACGTTTGTGTTTCACTTCTTCTTCCCAAACGGCTTTGGCTTTTTCGAGGTCTTCGCCGAGTTTCTTTTCGGTATCGCGGAGCGCGGCGGCTTCTTCGAAGCGCTGGCTTTTCACGACCTTATTTTTTTCCTGCTTGATGTCTTCGATCTGTTTTTCCAGGTCGAGGATGTTCTGAGGAACGTTGATGTTCTTCAGATGCACGCGTGCGCCTACTTCATCGAGCACGTCGATCGCTTTGTCCGGCAGCAGGCGGTCCGTCATGTAACGGTCGCTGAGCTTCACGCAGGCGTCGATCGCATCGTCTGTATAAGACACGTTGTGATATTCTTCGTAACGCGGCTTGATGTTGTTGAGGATCTGGATGGTTTCGTCCACGGTGGGGGGATCTACCATTACTTTCTGGAACCTCCTGTCGAGCGCGCCGTCTTTTTCGATGTACATGCGGTACTCGTCGAGCGTGGAAGCGCCGATGCACTGGAGCTCGCCTCTTGCGAGGGCGGGTTTGAAGATGTTGGAAGCGTCCAGCGAACCGGAAGCGCCGCCTGCGCCAACGATGGTATGGATCTCGTCGATGAACAGGATCACGTCCCTGTTCTTTTCGAGCTCATTCATGATGGCTTTCATCCTTTCCTCGAACTGGCCGCGGTATTTGGTACCGGCCACGAGGGCGGCGAGGTCGAGGGAAACCACGCGTTTGTCGAACAGCACGCGGGAAACCTTGCGCTGCACGATGCGGAGGGCGAGGCCTTCCACGATGGCGGTTTTACCTACACCGGGCTCGCCGATCAGGATAGGATTGTTTTTCTTGCGGCGGGAAAGGATCTGCGAAACGCGTTCGATCTCCTGTTCGCGGCCAACAATGGGATCAAGGCTGCCTGATTCGGCCAGCTTGGTGATGTCCCTGCCAAAATTGTCGAGTACAGGTGTTTTAGACTTGGTGTTGGTCTGTTTTGCTTTGGAAGCATAACTTTTCCGTTCGTCTTCAAACTCCTCTTCTCCGGGGTCATCGAATTCCGCTTTGGGATCTGCGGATTTTACGAAGCCCAGTTCGTTTTTAAAAGTATCGTAGTCCACGTCAAACTGTTGAAGGATTTGAGTACATACGTTTTCTTTATTCTTCAGGATGGATAACATGAGGTGCTCTGTTTCCACGGTGGGAGACTTCAGCGCCTTTGCTTCCAGCACGGTTACACGGATCACTTTCTCTGCCTGTCGGGTTAGCGGGAGGCTGTTGATATTCGCGATATTTTTACCGGTCTTATCTTTAATGGCCAACTCCACTTCTTTTCTCAATTCATAAAGATCAACGTTCAGAGCCTGTAAAATTTTTACAGCTGTTCCCTCACCTTCACGAATAATACCCAATAGCAGGTGTTCCGTACCGATGAAATCATTTCCCAGGCGTAATGCTTCTTCCCTGCTAAACGAAATGATCTCCTTTACTTGCGGTGAAAAATTCTGATCCATTGTAGATGATTTTGTTAAACCCTTACGGGGGCTCGCTTATACAATATTACCAAATAAATTTCGGATTTACTTTGGATTTAGTTTTTATACTTGTACATTCTTGGTTAAGATTTACTTTTGCGGTGAAGGGCCTTGTGAGGTAAATATACTTACGAGAAGAGGGATGTTTTTGATCGGTGTCGGTACTTCTGCAAGGATTTTTATCGGACCGGTTTCCTTTTTGTGCGTGTCCTTTTTTTATAATGTTAAAAATTAACATCCGGCAATATGCAATTCAAAATTGATACCAAAGAAAAAATAGTGTTATTACGGCTGGAAGAAGAAACGCTGGATGCTAAAATGTCAGATACGTTTGTTAGCTCCCTCGCTTCGCTGGACGAGCTGGAGCAGAAAAACCTTATACTGGACCTGCATTCCCTCCAATCCGCGGACGATGCCGGTCTCAAAGCCATTTTTACAGTGTACGCGCGCCAGTACGATCGCGGACTGAGCGCCGCGGTAACCGGCCTTAACAGTACTTTAACGCAAAAACTCTCCGCCGCGTACCCCGAAATACTCAATATCGTGCCCACCGAATCCGAAGCCATCGACATGGTGATGATGGAAGACCTGGAACGCGAGCTGAACCTCGATGATGAATAAATGTCTATTTTCGCCATATGTTCGCGGTAACGATCTTAGGTAACAATTCGGCCATTCCCACGCCAGACCGGCATCCTACGGCGCAGGTAATAACCTGCAACGAACAGCTGATGCTGGTGGACTGCGGGGAAGGCACCCAGATGCAGCTTACCAGGTACAAGGTTCGCCGCGGGAAGATCCGGTATATTTTTATCAGCCATCTTCACGGCGACCATTACTTCGGCCTCATCGGGCTGCTCAACAGCATGAGCCTGCTCGGCCGCATAGAGCCGCTTACCATTTTCGGCCCGCCCGAACTGGAGGAAATATTGCAGCTGCAATTACGCGTTGCGGCCACCGTTCTGCGTTTCGAGCTGCAATTCCAGGCGCTGCTGCCGGAGCGCACCGGGTTGCTGCTGCGCGACAAAGACCTTGAAGTAAGCTGCTTTCCCGTTAAACACCGCATTCCCTGCTACGGCTTTTCGTTCAGCCTCCAGCGCCGCAAGCGCCGGGTGATACCCGAGCAGGCCCGCGCCTACGAAATACCGGCCGCTTATTTTTCAAAACTGCAGGACGGGGAGGATTATCTCACCAAAACCGGCAGCGTCGTAAAAAACGACTGGGTAACGCTGCCCCCGGCCCGTGGCAAACGGTACGTGTATTGTGCGGACAGCATTTACGACGAAGAACTGATCCCTTACCTGCAGGACGCGGACCTCGTTTACCACGAAACCACTTACCTGGCCGACCTGCACGAGCGCGCCGCCGAACGGTATCACAGCACTTCCGTACAGGCCGCTACGCTGGCGTTGCGCGCCAATGCGAAACGTTTGCTGATCGGGCATTTCAGCTCGAAATACACCGAGCTTCAGCCTTTCCTCGACGAAAGCAGGCCCGTTTTCGCTAATACCGACCTGGCTTTGGAAGGCGCTACTTACATCTTGTAAGGAATCTGATCTTCTGTTCCCTCATTCCTTTTTGTCAATACGGCCGGTTTTTCCACGAGGTTGCCCCTCCTGTATCTTAACCCGTCTTTCAAAGAAACCGCCCATCCGGGACGGCAAAGGCCTTTCACCTTTTCTGTATGATGTACGTACTTCCCATTTTCCATAACCATCCCCATCTCCAGCTGTCCTTAACTAATTTATGCATAAAAAAAATACTTATAATTTAGTATTGTCTAATATAATTCAACCATTTAACTTTACACATTAAATTATTTCTATAACTATGAAGCGAACTTTACTGTTGGTCACGGCAGCACTGTGCCTGAACCTTTCCCTGCGCGCGCAGGACGTCGTTGATTCCGTTGCAACGGCCTATCCGTCCGCCGTAGATGTTTCTGCTGCTGCCCCGGCGCCTGAAAAAACCTCGAAACGCAACGGGCCTTATTACAAGAACATCGTCAAGACCAACCTTTCCACCATTGCGCTGGCCAATTACGGTCTTACCTACGAGCGCATGCTCACCCGCAAGATCTCCGCATCCGTGGGGTACCGGTTCATGCCTTCCACCTACATTACCCAAAGCCCGCTGGGCGAAAAGGTGATGGATATTGTGGCGGAAGAGGGAGACGATATCAGTCAGCAGCTGGACAAGCTGAAAATGAGCGGTAACGCCGTGACGCTGGAGTTCCGCGTGTACACCGGCAAAAGGCCTGGTGCCAAAGGATTTTATGCCGGCCTCTACGGGCGTTATTCGACCTTTAAGTACGATTATCCCTACGACTTCGAAAAACCTTCCGGCAATACGCTGGTACCGCTGAAAGGCAATTCCAAAGGCATCGGCGGCGGCGTGATCCTCGGCGGGCAGTTTATGGTGGCGAAAAGAGTGGTGGTAGACCTGTTCATCATCGGCGGCCACTATGGCAGCATGACGGGCAAGCTGGAAGGGCTTACGGATATGAGCGACTTCGACGAGGCGGACCGCGCCGAGCTGAAAGACGAGATCGAGGGGCTGATAGACCTTGGCGGGGATAATGGCATCAAAGCGGACGTACGCGACGACGGCGTTCGCGCAGACATCAAGCTGCCGTTCCTCGGCCTCCGCGGCCTTGGGCTTACCGTGGGTTTTGCGTTCTGATCCGGCCTTTTATTCAATCCCCATACCTACAACAGCGGCCGCCCTTTACCGGGGCGGCCGTTTTATGGAATATGGTGAAATGCCGCGGAAAATAATGCAACCGGCTGCGCCCTTACAGGCAAATCCAACGGGCATTCCCGGGGTGAGTGCCCCGGCCGGTTCGAAAAACAAAACCGGATGAGGAAAGATCCGCATCCGGTTTGCAATTATGGGTACAGGAAAAACCCGTGAAGATCGAATGAATTAAACCAGGGACGCCGCTTTGCGGTATGCTTTGAGATACGCGCCGATCCTGCTTTGCAGGCTTTCGGAAGCGGGCACTACCGGCAGGCGGAACACGTTTTCCACCAGTTTGTCGAAATGCAGGAACGCTTTGATGCCTGCGGGGTTGTTTTCGGCGAACATCAGGTCGAAACCTTCCAGCATGCGGTAGTGCAGGCGGCGGGCTTCGGTGTAGTTCTCTTCCAGCGCGGCCCTTACCATGTCGGAGAAATCTTTCGCGAAATAGTTCGCGGCGACGGAGATCACCCCGTCCATACCGCAAGCCAGCTGCGGGAACGCCACGGCATCGTCGCCGCTGATCACCAGGAAACCTTCGGGCTTGCGCGCGACGATCTCCATGCATTGTATCATATCGCCGGACGCTTCTTTCATCGCGATCACGTTCTCCACTTCCTTCGCGATGCGCAGCGTGGTTTCGGCCGTCATATTGCGGCCGGTGCGGCCCGGAACGTTGTAAAGAATGATGGGTTTGGGAGAAGCGGCGGCAATGGCCTTATAATGCTGGTAGATGCCTTCCTGCGTGGGTTTGCTGTAATAAGGCGCAACGCTGAGCACAGCGGCGGCCTCGTCCAACGGGCAGGTTTCGAGGCGTTTCACCACGTCTTTTGTGTTATAGTCGCCAATTCCTACTACTACAGGCACGCGTTTATTCACCTTTTCGAAAGTAAACTTTATCAGGTCCAGCTTTTCTTCCGCTGAAAGCGTAGGTGTTTCGCCTGTGGTGCCTAATGTAACTACATATTCCACACCACCGTTGATCACATGGTCGATCAGTTTTTCAAGACTGCGCCAGTCGATCGTTTCCTGTGTAGTAAAGGGCGTCACCAGCGCAACGCCGGTACCCCTCAATTGTTCCTGTAACATATCTGTGTTTTCGACAGCCTCTGCGGCCGGTATATTTTCTGCAAAGATTGAATTTTGATCCGGTTCCCGCAATAAAAGAAGCGTATATTTTATCTAGCGTTCCTCGTAGAAGCCCATATTGGAAAATTTCTCAATCCGTTGCTCGATACGGGCATCCGGGTCGATCGGCTTCAGTTCTGCCAGCGTCTGCTTCAGTTTCGCCTTCAATATCGCCGCCATTTCTTCGTGGTTGGAATGCGCGCCGCCCACCGGTTCCTGGATCACGCCGTCTACCAGGCCGAACTGGCTCATGTAGCCGGAGGTCAGTTTCAGTTCTTCCGCCGCTTTTTCCTTGAAGTTCCAGCTTCTCCACAGGATGGTGGAGCAGTTTTCCGGGGAAATCACGGTATACCAGCTGTTTTCCAGCATAAATATCCTGTCGCCGATGCCGATGCCGAGCGCGCCGCCGGAAGCGCCTTCGCCGATGATCACGCAGATCACGGGCACGCGCAGCTTCACCATTTCGAACAGGTTGCGGGCAATGGCCTCGCCCTGGCCGCGCTCTTCCGCTTCCAGGCCAGGATAGGCCCCCGGCGTGTCGATCAGGGTGATGATCGGTTTGTTGAACCTTTCCGCCAGCTTCATCAGGCGGAGGGCTTTACGGTAACCTTCGGGATTGGCCATGCCGAAATTGCGTATCTGGCGCATTTTGGTATTAACGCCTTTCTGCTGCCCGATAAACATTACGGTTTCACCGTCCAGGTCGGCAAAACCGCCTACCATGGCTTTGTCATCTTTCACGTTGCGGTCGCCGTGCATTTCCACGAAATTGGTGGTCATGCGCTCGATGTACTCCAGCGTATACGGACGGTCAGGGTGACGGCTCAGCTGCACTTTCTGCCAGCTGGACAAATTCTTATAGATCTGTTGTTGGGTGTCGAGGATTTTTTGTTCGTACTCTTTAACTGTAGCAGAAACGTCCACACCAGACTTTTCCCCGTTCTCTCTCAGTTTTTCCAGTTGTTCGTACAGATCAGCAATTGGTTTTTCAAAATCCAGAAATTGCATTATACAGTTTTAAAAAGGTTAAAGCATTTCACCAGGTATTGTTGATTTTTTCACTTGCCTGATGGAACTGACGTTTCATAAAGATAGTAAACCCTGTAAATCAACCCAAAAGGCTGCTTTCCGGCACAGGGATCTGCATTAAATTACAAACCCGGCTCCGCCGGGATAAGGAGTGCAAATGTAGGATATTTTGGAGGATATCAAAGAAGAGGCGCTAAATAGCTGATCTATAACGTCTTACTGCGCTACAGATATTTGGGAACACGCTTCATGGCCTCCAGGATTCTTTTTGCTTCTGCGCTTCTTTTCGGAAATAACACACGCCCCTCGAGTCTTGCCGCAACTAAAGCCAAAAGAGTGGATTCGGGTATGGTTACCAACCTATCGTTTTTGTTTTCTTTAGTTTTCATAATTCAAATTTACGTTTTCTGGATGCAAAATCGATGTCGTATTTCTTTCCTGGTTGATATAATTCCTCTATGATTTTCCCATTCTCACTTTGAATCCCGCCCCAGAAAGTGTATGTCTCGCAAAGCGCCTTAAAATTTTTATTTACATAACTCCTGTAAACATTAATCCTCCTTTCATAATCCCTGCAATTTTCCTCACAGTTTTTCCTGCAATTCAATCTGCATGTCAACAAAATCAATCCGGCTGTCGCTTCCCTTCACCATCAGAGCAGCGTCTTCGTATATTTGAAAAAAACGCGGGATTACGCTTAACACCGTATTAAAAACCTGGCACACGTCACCATTATTTGTATTGGTGTCGTCTTCGATTGAATTCGTTTCGGCATTATAATCCCCGGATGCAAGGTTAAAAACGTTCCTGTCTCCGAAAATTCCCGAGTATTCAAATTCTACTACTTTAATCTTCTCTTTATATCCCTGGCTTACAAACAGGTACCTGATACTCTCAACTTTAATGGCTTCCTTTAGCGGATAAACCCTGGCATTTATGTTCACTGTTTTGGCGGTTGGTTTTACAAAACCAATTTACAGAAAATACTTACCCCCTCAAAAAAATACTCACTTGTTCCGCCCAATAAGCATACACTCTCCCCGATGGATGCAACTGATCTTCCACCACGCTTTCCGGCCTTCCGCCTGTTTCGCGGTACACCGGCGTTATGTCCGTATAATTAAACCCAAGGCTCGCACTGATCTCTTTATTGATAGCATTAAAACGATCGATCGCATCGTGAATGGCTTTGGCATCGCGGTCTTTCGCGAAAGGCGTTACGCCCCAGTCAGGAATGCTGATCACTGTAATGTTTTCTGCCGGTGTTAACTCCAACGCTTTTTTCGCCAGCCATTCGAACGAAACGGCGTAATCCGTTTCGCTCGTGCCGCGGTATTGATTATTCACGCCGATCAGCAGCGTTACGAAATCATAAGCGGGCAACAGCCGTGTGTTGTGCTGCAGGTGATGGATCAGCTCGTCGCTGGTCCATCCTGTTTTGGCGACGATCTCCGGCGCATGAAACGCATGGCCTCCGGCGCGCATTAATTGCAGCGCCTGGTATGGATAACTGTCGTGCAGCGGCACGCCTTCGCCGATGGTATAAGAATCGCCGAGGGCGAGCCATGTTTTTGGTTGAACGGGCATATCAGAAGGTTTTCAGTACTTCGTAAAAACGGTGAACGTCTGCATAAGAACAATACAGCGGCGCGGGAGCAAGACGGATCACGCCGGGCTCGCGGTAATCGCAGATGATACCGTTTTCCATCATGCGCGTTTGTATCGCTTTGCCGTTCTGCGGGAAATACAACGACAGCTGCGCACCGCGCTGCTGCGGGTCTTTCGGGGTGATCACCTCGCAGGGAAGCGAAGTTTGCCCTAACAAAAATTCAAGGTAAGCGGTAAGATGGATGCTTTTTTCGCGCAGTTTTTTTATGCCCGCTTCGCGGAACAGTTCCAGAGAGGCTTTGAGCGCCGCCATGTTAAACACCTGCGCCGTGCTGATCTGCCAGCCGGCGGCTCCGTTGCGGGGAATAAAACCTTTTTCCATTTTGAAACGCGTTTTTTCGTCGTTGCCCCACCAGCCGCCAAGGCGCGGGAACTTCGGATCGTTGCCGAAACGTTCGTGCACGTAAAGACCGCCAGCCGCGCCCGGGCCTGCGTTCAGGTATTTGTAGGAGCACCATACCGCAAAGTCCACATCCCATTGATGCAGTTCCAGCGGGATATTGCCGGCCACATGCGCAAGGTCCCAGCCGGCGTAGGCGCCCGCTTCGTGCGTGGCCGCGGTGATGGCTGGCATATCATAGAATTGCCCGGTATAATAGTTGATGCCGCCCATCAGCGTTACCGCCAGCGAATCGCGGTGCTGATGAATGGCCGCGAGAATATCTTCCGTATGCAGCAACTTCTCTCCTTCCCTCGGGTGTACTTCCACGATCGCATCGTTCGGGTCGAAACCATGCAACCGCACCAGCGTTTCCAGCGCGTACTGGTCAGACGGGAATGCCCCTGCTTCCATCAGGATGCGGTAACGCTGTGGTGTGGGCTGGTAAAAACTTTGCAGCACCAGGTGCAGGTTCACGGTGAGGGTGTTCATCACGGTCACTTCGTCTTCGCTGCAGCCCATCATACCGGAAAGCGTTTCACTGAAATTGTACTGGTAATACAGCCAGGGGTTCCTGGCGTGGAAATAACCTTCCACGGCCATGTTCCGCCAGTCTTCCAGCTCCTGCTGAATAGCCCCGGCAACGGTACGCGCCTGCAGGCCCAGGGAGTTGCCGCAGAAATAAACAGTGTCTTTTCCTTCATGTTGCGGGAAATGGAAACGGGACCTGAAGCCGTTCAATACGTCGGCAGCGTCCTGGCTTTGCGCAAAGGACGCTGTGTTCTCAAAAGCAGTGTTCATAACGGAAAGATACTATTCCGGCAAGTTCTGTACAAAAAAGAACCCGGGGGAGTTACAAACATGTATCTCCCGCCGGGCCGGTATCCGGATTGATAAGTAGTCGTTCTAGTCTTTCAGGCCAAGGTACGCTTTCACGGAATTATAGTCTTTCCAGTTGACAGACTGCCTTGCGGTAGTACCGCCGGGTATCAGGATGTAACGGAACTGGAATACTTTGGCGTTAGCGTCGTTCATACGTGAACTGAGATCGAAGTTGGAGATCATGAATATCTCGCCTTCATAAAAAGTAGTGGTGCAGCTGAGCCCTCCGCCGATATAGATATCGAACAGCGGCAGCGGGTCTACTTCGGGCTCAGCGGTAGTGCCCCAGTTAAAATATACTTTTACTTCACCTGAATTAAGTATTTCTTTCGTCAGCTTCGGCGCCATGATGGATGCGGTAAACGCCAGCGTATCGCCGGTGTCCGGGTCTTTTTCAGGAACAAATGCCACATCTGTCCAGGCGGAATAGATCACGTTCGCGGTACCGGGGTCGCCTTTTCCACCAGCGGGGCCTGCGGGACCGGCGGGGCCTGCAGGGCCGGCGGGACCAGCGGGACCGGCATCACCGTCTTTGGAACAGGACACTGCAATAACAGCGACAAACAGCATGAGGACGTATACTAAGCGGGGCGTCATCCTTTTCATAACAAGTTGATTTTAGTTATTAATAATTGGTATTTCGCATAAACTGTGACTGATCAGTATTCCCAGGTGATCCAGGCTTTGGCGTCCCTTGCGCTCACCATGTCGTAGCTGCGCGCGCTGGTTTGCACCAGGTAATAACCCAGCGGGTCTTCGAATTGGGCGGCCGTGTTTTCATAAGGCGCCTGCGCGCCGGGAGGCAGGTCGCCCAGCCTTCCAAGCCAGGTGAAGATCACGCGGCCGTTGGCCGTGAAAACAGGCGGTTCGAATGCCGCGCCGAACACGATGGTGGGCTGGCCGTTCTCATTGTGCACCCATCCGGCAAGGTCATAAAGCAGGCCGCCGCCCGCGTCGCCAAAACGCGGCCAGAAAACCAGGAACTGGAAGTTGGGGATATTGTGCAGCTTAAAGGCATCGTCTACCCCATTTACATGAAAACCGTTCAGCGTGGCCCAGTAACCGTCCTGCTGCGCCATGAACAGCCACCAGCGCTGCGGAGCTTCCAGGTCTTTCACGACAGGCTCGATGGCCCCCGCGATAGAAGACGGCGTGGTACCGTTCACGTTCATGGTGAAGGTGGAAGTGCCGGTATTCCAGCTGAAGTTAGAAAAAGAGGTAATGGTGTTCGCCCCGTTGGTAAGCGGGGTGGTGAGCTGTATGCCGGTACTGTTCACGATGTAACCGGAAGTATGCTGTTGTGCGTTGCCGGCGCCGTCTCTCCATATCAGCGTCACCGTTCTGTCCGTATTGTTTACATGGATCTCGTATTGAACGCCGCCGTAGCTAAGGCGTTTGAAATAGTTGAGGATGCGCGCGCCAAGGTCTTCAAACAACAGCACATTTTTCCAATGCCCGTTCTGCCAGGTTTCCAGGTCTTGTTGCGTCGCTTTTTTCAGTACCATCCTGCTGCCCTGGAAACGCCCGGTGAGTTTGATACTGTCCGCCGCAAGCGAATCCAGCGAAAACTCGAAATCGGAGCGCAGGCCTTCGCCGTCTGCACCGCCGTTCACCGATCCATCGGGGTCTGCGAGAATATGGAGATAAGAATAAGTATCAAAGATCAGCGAAGGCTGCTGCAGCGCTTTGAGGCGGAAGCTGCTTTCTTTTCTTTCCGAAGCGGTGAGCGTGTCTATATCGCCGAACATCAGCACGCGGTTGGCGTCGTTGAAACTGAAGTGGAAATTATAAATGCTGCCGTTTGCCGTTACGAGCCGGGCATTCCAGCCGTATTGCGAGCCGGCCAGCGCGGACTGGTAGTCGGCGAGCGTTGCGTTGATCCGCTCGTCCGTAGTGCCGGGAAATACGGAATCGTTGTTGTCCTTCCGGCAGGAGGTGAACGCCAGTAATGCCAGTAAGAAATATGATAGAGCTCGTTTCATCTGATAAATATTGTTCCGTAATGGGATAATTACTTCGTCAGTTCGTCGATAGCGGCGCGCGTGCGGCTTTGCAGGCTGTAGAAATCGATCTTCCAGGCCTCCGCGAAATATTTCACCACGATCGCTTCTTTCTGCCGGAGCCGTGCCCTCGCTTGTTCCGGCGTAGTGCCGCCGGGGCCGGGATCGGTGATGCTGTTCAGCAGGTTGTCGAAGCCCTGTTTGCCTTCCACCAGCATCATGGCGATCATTTCCACGAAATCCTCGTCGGGCGCGCTCATCGCATAGGCGGTCACAAATCCGTCTGCAAGCGCGGCGCCGTCGGAAACGTTGTTCCAGTTAGACGTATACATGCCTACCGAAATGCGTTTAAAATCCTGCGGGTATAAAATATTCTGGTGAAGAATGTGGCCGAACTCGTGCTCGATGGTATGGAACATCATTTTCACATTAAAAGAATCGGAAGGCTCATATCCCGCCATCGATTTCGTCCGGAAATTATTCAGCACGTACAGCACGATCTTCCTGCCGCCCTCGGCGGTGCCCAGCGTGATAGTGCCGTCTGTATTGTAACTGGCGCTGCCTACGAGCACGAAGAATTTCGGCACGTATTTTTTCACGAACAGCTCGCCGGCTTCGGCTTCGTAAGGTTTTAGCCAGGCCCTGCGGATGGTGCTGAGCACGGGAATGATCTTTTCTTCTTTTGGCGGCACCAGTACGTGCGTGTAATCCAGCTCGCCCTGGTCCCATTTATATTTTACCGATACGTTCAGCGGCGTGGTAAGACTATCCTTTATCCACACGTCGATGGGGCCGGGCGCCCAGGTGTCTCCACCCAGCCCGGGAATGTCGTTCACATCGTCGAGCGAATCGTCTCTTCTGCAGGCGGCCAGCATGCAGAAAGAAAGGAGGATCAATATTATCGGATGCTTCATATGCATGTTTGTGCTTTTAAATTTAGTGGTTAACGCGGATTGGCCGGTATGCCTGAAATAGCGGCGGATGAAGGTATCTGGAACAACCTGCGCGGGTCTGTGCTCGTCAGCGTCGAAGAGCCGCCGCCCGCCACCGTATGCGTAACGGGAATGCGGAAACGCAGGATGTCGAACCAGCGCATGCCTTCCTGCACGAACTCGGCGCGTTTAAAATCGAGTATGGTGGCCAGCAGCGCGATCTGCAGGTTGTTCGTGCCATAAAAATTCCTGATCCGCTGCGCAGTGATCGTATGTGCGCCGGCGTTATAGTTGTTGATGCGCGTGGCGGCGTATTTGTTGAGGTCGTCGATAGCTGCGGAAGTATTGTTCAGGTGCGCATTCGCTTCCGCGCGGTTGAACAGCACTTCTTCAGCGGTGAACAACGGCACCATCACATACGCCGTACCGATACCGGCGTTCACGGTGGAGCGCACGAAAAACTCGTTGATCTTCGGGATCAGCTGGTTCTCTTCGCCACCAGCGGTATACGACTGGTTCCAGAACACCCAGTCCCCGCCGGTCACGTTATCCGCGAATATCTGCTGCTGCAGGGCGTCGGTAAGCGCGTAACGGAACGTGTAATAATAACGGCCGTACACCGAAGGCGTTTCCACCAGCAGCAGGTTGGCCGGCTCGGTGGCTTTGGCGTATACGCCGAACAGCTCCAGGTAGGTCATGGTTTTATACGTCGTGTTCCAGGGCCGCAGCATCGGGGTCACGTTGTTGTCGGGGAACACCATCGTGGCATAGGTCACGGCGGTGGCCCATTGCTGTTTAAAAAGATAGAAGCGTGCGGCGAAAGCGTAGGCGGCGGTGGTGGTAAAGTGATATGCCGGCACGGAATACCGGTTGTTGTCCAGCATCGGCATGCCTGTCAGCAGGTCCTTTTCGATCATTTCATACACATACGCCACCGTTTTGCGCTCGTATTGTTTGATCACGACGTTCTCCGGCTCGGTCACATAAGGAATGCCCGGCGCAGTGGCCGCCGTGGCGGGATCGTAGGTTTCCGAGAAAAAAGTGACGAGCATAAAATGCGCGTACGCCCGCGCCACGAGCGCTTCGCCTTTCTGCGAGCGGTAATTTTCCGGGTCGGGCGCGTTATCGCAGGTCTGGATGGCCAGGTTGGCGGCCGCAATGGCCGTGTAGCAAGCATTCCAGTAATATTCCGGTGAATCTTCCTGGTCGTCTCTCACATCGCGGAACTGGAAGGGATCGGTGTTGATATTTTCGATGGTGCCGCTTCTTTTATCCCCCACATTGTCTGACGATGCCTCGGCGAAGGCCATATAATTCGCCTGCGGATAGGCGGTGCCGAGCAGGCGGCTCACCTGTTCGGGCGTGTTCAGTTCTGCCCGCATGTCCGGCGGCTGCTCCAGGTATTTTTTACAGCCTCCGGCGGTAAACGCGAGGCAAACGCCAGTGAATATCAGCAGTCTTTTCATGTTCATACCTTTAAATGCCAACTTTGAGGGTGAGGGTGAATTGTTTCTGCACGGGCAACGCCACACCGCCGGAATTGAAGAACTCCGGGTCCTGTCCTCTCAGTTTTTTATCGGAATAGATCAGCCACGGATTGATCGCGGCCCCTGAAACGCTCGCGCTGTTCAGCCCCAGCCGGTTCAGCAGCGCAGGCTGTAGATTGTACGTGAGCGAAACGGTTTTAAGCCGCAGGAAAGCGCCGCTGGCGACCCTTTCGGTGGAATAGTTGTAGTTGTTGTAAGGATATTCGCCGTTGAGCCTGGATTGTTCCAACCCGCCGAGAATAGACGGCACGTTCGTCACTTTTTCGTCTCCTGGCATCAGCCAGCGGTCCAGGAATTCCTTGGGCGTGGCGTCCAGGTCGGAGTAAGAGGTTTTGAACGCGGGATACAGCCTGATCTTGTTGCCGCCCTGCGCCGTTACGAAAATATTCAGCGAAAGGTTTTTGTAGTTGAATGTGTTGGACCAGCCGCCGTTCAGGATCGGGTCTACCGGGCCTTCGTACACCAGGTAGCCGATGTTCCTGTCCTGCAGGTAAACCCCGCCGTTGGCCTCTCCTTTTTCGTCGGTGAACCGCGGGTCGCCGGTGAGCGGGTTTAGCCCCCTGAACTCCAGGGAAAACAGTCCGCGCGCCGGGTAACCCTGGCGGTTGCCGCCTTCAGCCTGCACCATGTCGAAGATCTGCGGGCGGCTCCTGTCGCTGGTGATCTGGTTTTCGTTGTAACCAAAAGTGACATTGGTTCTCCAGCCCCAGTCTTTCCGCGTGATCACCGGCCCGCCGATCATCAGTTCAGCCCCCCAGGAATCCATGTCCGCATAGTTGGCCGCTTTCTCCGGCTCTCCGCCAACGCCCGACGTGCGGATGATGCTGATCAGGTCGAAACTGTTGCGGATATAACCGTCCAGCGTGATGTTCAGCTTGTTTTTAAACAGCCCCACGTCCAGCCCTGCGTTCGCGGTATACGCCTTTTCCCAGGTCAGCTCCGAATTTTCGAGGTTGGCCAGCCTGATCACCGATTCCACTTCCGTAAAATAAGGACGGGTGGTATTGATATTGCGCAGCACGATGCTTGAATTGGTTGCGGGCCCCATGCTCGCGGTAAGACCGTAAGACGCTCTCACCGTGAGGTAATCCAGCCACGACAGGTTTTGCATGAAAGGCTCCCTGTCCGCGTTCCACGAACCGGCGAGGCTCCACGTGGGCAGCCAGCGGGCGGTGGTGCTTTTGCCCAGCCTGTTCGAACCGTCGTAACGGACCGTGCCGGTGAAGTTGTACCGTTGTTTGAAAGTATAACCCGCCGAACCGTAAAATGCCACAAACCGGTCGTAGTCCTTGCTCATACCATAATACGGGAAATTGCTCTCGATGGTTTGCTTCACGATGCGGTAATCCACGAAAGGAACGCCCCCATTGTCGTACTGGTAGCCGAACCCGGTGTTGCTGGCCTGCTGGCGGTCGGCGGATTTTACCTGCATGCCGGCCAGGAGGTTCACGGAGTGAATATTGTTGAAGGTTTTGATAAAGCTCAGGCTGTTCCGGAAATCGTAGCTCACCAGCTGGTCTTCGGTACGGTTGTAAAAACCGCCGTAAGGCAGCACTACTACCGGCTCCGCCTCCGGATCGTCCGGGTCGCGGTAAAGGAAGCGGTTATTCTGCCGGATGGTGGAATTGCCTGCCGCGCGGTAAGCGTTGGCCATGTTCGCATTTTCGGTGATCTGGTGCTCCATGCTCGATTTCACGTACCGTACCGCTCCCACGAACTCGAAGGTGAGCGCGGGGGTGAACTTGTATTTCAGGTCGCCCTGCAGGCGCAGGTCAGACACGTTGATGTTCATGTAATTATTTTCCAGCTCCGTAAGAATGTTGAAAGGCGCGAAGTTGCGGCGGAAATATTCACGGTCGCCGTTTTCGTCGTAAGCCGTAAGCGTACGGCTGGCGGTGAGCGCGTAGTTGAAGGGATTGATATCGAAATCCCTGTCGTATTGCCCTTCCACCGGGTTTTCCTGCCGGGTGAGCGAGCCGGGGGCGCGTTGCTGCCGCACGGATGCGAGCGTGGAAAAACTTACGGTAAGCCGGTCGGAGAAATTATAGTTGTTGCGGAAGTTGAGCGTATAACGGTTCACGCGGTCTGCAACCGTCCAGCCATTGTCCCCGTAATAACTGGTCGAGAAATACGACTGCGATTTGTCGTTCCCGAAGGAAACGCTCAACGAATGTTCCTGGATAAAATTGTTTTTGAACAGCAGGTCGTACCAGTCGGTATTGGCCGCCGCATATCTTTTCAGGAAAGCGGCGCGGCCTTCCGGCGTGTTGGGAATGGGGAAATTGCCGCTATTGTCCGCCAGCAGGCCTTCGTACATTTTGCCGTACACGCCGTTGTCTGCCCGGTCGAGAATATCCGCGCTCAGCAGGCCTTTTCTTTCCAGTTCGGCGAGCACGGACATCTGCTGCGAGGAGTTCATGATGCTGTATTCCGCATACGAAGGCACCAGCTGGGTGCTGAAGTTGCCGGTATAGTTCACCAGGGTTTTGCCTACCCGGCCTTTTTTGGTCGTGATCACCACTACGCCGTTCATGGCCCGGGCGCCATACAGCGCGGTGGCGGCGGCGTCTTTTAAGATGGCGTAAGATTCGATGTCGTTGGCGTTCAGCCCGGCCACGGCGGAGCCAAGCAGCGTGGTGGGGTCGCCGCTGGAAAGCTGGTCGTTTGAAATGTTCACGATATCTTCCAGCACTACGCCGTCTACCACCCACAGCGGTTTATTGTCGCCATGAATGGAAGTGGCGCCCCTGATGCGCAGCTTGGGCGCGGCGCCGAACGCGCTGGACACGTTCTGGACGGACACGCCGGCCACCCTGCCTTCCAGCATGCGGCTCACATCGGTAAGACCGTCGATCTTCACTTCGTCGCCTTTCAGGGTGGTGGCGGCGCCGGAAAACTTGCGTTTGTCCAGGTCCTGGAAACCGGTCACCACTACTTCAGACAATACGCCGCCCAGCGAGCCGAGGCGGATATTGAGCGGCTGGCCTCGGTAAGTGACTACCTGCACCCTTTTGCCGATGTAGGAAAAACGAACGCTGTCCCCCACTTTGCCGGCCAGTGTAAAAAAGCCGTTGGCGTCGGAAAGGATGCCCTTGCGGCTGACGAGATTTTCTACGGTAACACCGGGCAGCGGGATATTTTCCTCCGCATCGATAATGCGGCCCGTAATACGGGAGGCAGGCACGGAATCCTGGTAAGCGATGGTTCCCTTTGCAAATGCGTCAGCAGGCGTAAAGGCGGCAAACAGTAACAGGATAAACAAGACCGGGGGCTTCGGGCGCCGTTTCCCGGCATCACAGGCGTAAACCTTTAATTGCATGAGCGGTGTTTGATTTTAGTACACTTTGGTTGATATGCCGGCAGCTCTCAATGCTTTCCTAACGCAGCATGCTCTCCTGTCTTGAGTTAAACAGACAATCAGCAGAATTTCAATTCGGTTTGGGAATCTTATCCGTATTTAAGGTACATAAATAAATGCGGGTTTTAACATTTTTATAACGCTTTTTTATGGAAGGGCAAAAACACGCGGGAAGCGGCGTACATTTACGGATATGAAACCGGGAATTACAATTGCCTATTGCCCTAAATGCGGCTGGCTGCTGCGTGCGGCCTACATGGCGCAGGAATTACTGACCACTTTTGAGGAAGACCTCAGCGGCGTCACGCTCCGCCCTTCGGAAATCGCCGGAAGTTATCAGGTTTCGCTGAACGACCAGATCATTTTCGACCGCAAACGCGACGGTCATTTTCCTGAAATAAAGGAACTGAAACAACGCGTACGCGACCTGGTGAACCCCGGCAAAAGCCTGGGGCACGCAGACCGGAAAAAGGAGGAATAACTGGTTACCAGAACACCGTGTACAACGCCGTCAATACCCCGCAGATGATGACTGACATAACCACAAAAGCCGGCGTTACACGGAACAGCGAGCGATCTATCACGATCGGCGACACTTCCTCCGTTTTTGGCTTCATCAGGCTGACCACGATCATCACCAGCAGGATCAGCCCGAAAGTAATGGACATACGGTCAAGGAAAGGATAATCGGGGAATGCCCCGCCCGTCCAGGCGGGCAGGAATTTTAATACCGTGGAGATCGGGATGGTGAGGCAGGCCCCGATGAATGCCGCGTTTGCGGTGGTGCGTTTCCAGAAAAAACCCATCAGGAAGATCGCCAGTACCCCGGGCGAAATAAAACCTACGTATTCCTGTATGAACTGGTACGCCTGGTCCAGCGTTTTCAACGCCGGCGTTACCAGCGCCGCTATCAGCATGGCCACGATCACGGCGTATCTGCCCACTTTTACCAGCTGTCTTTCGGAAGCGTTTTTATTGAAAAATTTCTGGTAAATATCCAGCGAAAAGATCGTCGAAATACTGTTCGCCTTTCCTGCCAGCGATGCCACGATAGCCGCCGTCAGCGCGGCAAACGCCACGCCTTTCAGTCCCGGCGGCAACAGGTTCATCAGCGTGGGATAAGCATGGTCCGGCTTCACTTTTTCCACGCCTTCCACCACGCCTTTCATTTCTTCCTGGAACATCCCGTTTTTATGCAGCACGAACATCACAATGCCCGGAAGCACAGCTATCACAGGTACCAGCAGCTTCAGGAAGGCGGCGAACAGGATGCCGTTGCGCGCGGTTTTCAGATCGGCCCCCAGCGCGCGCTGCGTGATGTACTGGTTGCATCCCCAATACGCCAGGTTGTTGATCCACATGCCGCCGATCAGCACAGACAGGCCGGGAAGGTCTTTATAATAAGGATTGTTTTTGTCGAATATCATGTGAAAATGCTGCGGCGCTTCTTTTCTCAGCACGCCCAATCCTTTCAGGATATCGCCGTTGTACCCGAAGCGGTCCGCCAGCAGGTCGAGCGCCAGGTAAGTCGTGACCAGCCCGCCCAGGATCAGTACCAGCACCTGCACCACATCGGTATACCCGATCACTTTCATGCCGCCCAGCGTAACGATTATCGAAAACACGCTGAGCCCCGCGATGCACCATTCAAAAGAAATCGGCGAAATGGACGCGATGGCCAGCGCTCCGAGATAAATAATGGAAGTGAGGTTCACGAACACATACACCAGCAGCCAGAACACCGCCATCAGGGTGCTCACCCGGTTGTCGTACCGCTTCGCCAGGAACTGCGGCATGGTGTAGATCTTGTTTTTGAGGTAAAGGGGGATGAACACCACGGCCACGATAATAAGCGTGGCGGCAGCCATCCATTCATAGGTGGAAATGGCGAGGCCCAGTGCAAAACCGGAGCCGGACATGCCGATAAAATGTTCCGCGGAAATATTGGAAGCGATCAGCGAAGCCCCGATCGCCCACCAGGTAAGCGATCCTTCAGCCAGGAAAAAATCTTTGGAATCGGGCGAAGCGGACTTCTTTTTATGATAGACGTAATACCCGTATGCGGCAACGGAAATGAAGTAAATGAAAAAAACAATGTAATCCGCGAGTTGCAGTTTATTCATGTGTGGAAATGGAAAGGTTAGGTTAGTAAAGTGATTTCCCGCAGAGGGGCCTTTCAGCACACAGCACTCTGCGGGAAATTACTGAAGTTGGAGCATACTTTATGGAAGTATCAGAATTTTAAAGTGGAAGGAAGGTATTTCGCCACCAGGTCCTCATAATAAGGCCGCAACTGTTTCCAATCCGGCGGCGTGGGATTTTTGGAATAGAGATCGTAAGGATTAAAAAGTTTCACCCAGCGCAGCATTTCACGGTCATGATCGTCTAGCAGCTGGCTGTACGCACCTTCGCGGTGCCAGGCGTAGAACGAATGGTACCGCAGCATGTAAAGCCCCTGCTCCGGCAGGTGGTCTTTCATCATCTGGTAAACGTATTCGTCGTGGCCCCAGGACATATTCACGTTGCGCAGCCCGCAGCCTTCGCTGTACACGCCGGTGGGCGTCTGGTACTCGGGGTTGTTGTAGTCCGGATTGTTTTTGAAGAACTCGGGGTACACCACCTTATCGGAATATTGCACGCCGACGGGGAACGTATCGCCTACAACGGCCCATTGCGGCTCTCCGAACAGGCAAAGCACCTTGCCCATATCGTGCATCAGCCCTACCAGCACCATCCAGTCGGGGTGACCGTCGCGGCGGATAGCTTCGGAAGTTTGCAGCAGGTGCTGGAACTGGTCGAGGTCGGTATCCGGGTCTGAATCGTCCACCAGCTGGTTCAGGAAGTCGAATGCCTGCCAGACGGGCATTTCCTTTTTGTCAAATTTTAAATAATCGGCCCTTTTCTGCTGAACAAACTCGTAGGTTTGATGCGTGTGATTGAGGCGGTAAAATTCTTTGACGGTGTCTCGCTGGGGGGAATCATAATTCCTGTATTCTTCCGTGGATTTATCGGTGGCGATGCTTTCCGGGTCGGGATAGCGTTCCAGTACGGCGTCTTCCCATTCATCCAGGCTGTTGAGCGGGTTAATCTCCTTAGCGGTAAATGATGAATTTTGTGTAGCCATGGCAAGTATTTTGTAAATTAATTGATTAGTTGAACAGTATAATTTCGGTCATTTTTGAGGATTTTCATATTGTGCCGCGGCTTTATTTACGAATACGGTTTCGTGAAAATGCCGGTATTTAGGGCTAATTTAGTATCGTAAGGACTTACCAACCAATGAAACAGATCAATATCAAGGCGCTGGCACAGGAACTGAACCTTTCCGTTTCGACGATCTCGAAAGCGCTGCGCGACAGCTACGAGATCAGCGAAGAGACCAAACATCGCGTACTGGAGATGGCGGCGAAACTGAATTATACGCCCAATCCTTATGCGAGCAGCCTGCGGGGCAAAAAAAGCAAAAACATCGCCATCGTGATCCCGGAGGTAGCAGACAGCTTTTTTTCGCAGGCCATCAACGGCATCGAAAGCGTGGCGAAAGGAAAGGGTTATCATGTGCTGATCTGCCTTACGCACGAGAATTTCGAGAACGAGCAGGCCATCCTGAAAGAGTTCCAGAGCGGGCGGGTAGACGGGGTGCTGATGTCCGTCTCCAGCGAAACCGCCAGCGGCGGCCATATCCAGGAACTGATCGCCAAGGAGGTGCCGGTCGTTTTTTTTGACAGGGCGCTCGGTGAAGTGCCCGCCACCCGCATTGTGACGGACGATTTCCAGAGCGGGTACAAAGCCACCATGCACCTGATCGGACAGGGCTGCCGCAACATCGCTTTCCTCGGCGTGTCCAGCAAACTGTCCATCAGCAACGACCGCATGGCCGGTTACCGGAAAGCGATGGAAGAAAAAGGGCTTCCTTTCCGGGAAATTTATTGTTCTTCTTCCCCCGAAGAAAATTACACCCTTATCAAAGAAATGCTGCAGCAGCCAGACAGGCCCTGCGGCGTGCTGGCCTCCGTGGAAAAACTCGCCACGCTCGTGTACCAGGTGTGCTCCGATCTGCAGCTCAATATGCCGGCGGACGTAAAACTGGTGTGTTTTTCCAACCTTGGCATCGCCGCCATGCTCTACCCGTCGCTCACCACCGTTACCCAGCCCGCCTTCGAAATGGGCAAAGCCGCCGCGGCCGCGTTGCTGAAACTGCTCGAGAAAAAAAATACCGACCCGGCGGGGCTGAATATGGTGATCCCTTCCGAGCTGATCCTGCGCGGATCTTCCCTGTAAATCGTTGCTACTCTTTGTTGGTTTGAAGCTGACGGCCGCTTTGTCTGAATCCGCCCGCTTAAAAGTCCATTTCACGCCCCCGCGGTTTTTCCCCGGCCAAATACCTTTATAAAAGATTAAAACCTAACGAAATGGCAACATCACATTTTACATTCAAGCTGCAAACGGAAAAAACGCCGGCGCAGGTATTCCGGGCCATCAACCAGGTGCGCGACTGGTGGACGGGTTATTATTCCGAAGAGATCAGCGGCGGCACGGAAAAACTCAACGACGAGTTCAGCTTTCGCGCGGCGGGCGGCGCTCATTACACGAAACAAAAAATAGTGGAAACCATTCCCGGCAAAAAGGTGGTTTGGCTGATCACGCACAGCGAACTGAGCTTTCTTGAAAAAAAAGACGAATGGATCGGCACCAAAGTGATCTTCGACATTTCCACAAAAAGCGGCAAAACGCAACTGGTATTTACCCACGAAGGCCTGACACCGGAAGTTGAATGTTACGATTCCTGTGCGCCCGCATGGTCTGAATACCTGCAGCACAAACTACTGCCGTTGATCGACAGGCAATAAAATTTCTGGCACGGCAAGTGCGCTGCTAAAAAGAACAAAACCGTACGGCATGAAAACGGTCAACATTCTTCTCATCAGCTGCTGCCTGCTGTTCGCAACGCGGGCGGCTGCGCAAAAAAATGCCATGGATACAGCTGTTCGTTACATAAAAGTGCCTGCCGGCTACCTGATGGTATTGCGGCAGGGAGACGATGTGCTGGCGCAAATTGAATCGCTGGCCGTAAAGGAAAATATCCCTTCGGCAAATTTTGCCGGGATGGGCTTTGTGAACGCGCGTTTCGGCTTTTTTAATTTCGAAACGAAAGAATACGAGCCGAAACAGTTCGATAATGTCGAGCTTGCCAGCATGCGCGGATCGATCGCGTGGAAGGAAGGAAAAGTATCCATCCATGCGCATGGCGTGGTGACGGACAGGGAATTTAAAGCCTGGGGCGGGCATATGCTGAACGCCACCGTTGGCACCGGTTCCGTGGAAATCCTCATCACCGTGCACGATAAAAAACTGGAAAGGAAAATGGAAGACCCGCCCGGCGCGAATGTGCTGCAATTGTCGGAATAATGTTGCAAATTTGGGGTAAACATCACCTATACCTCATGGAACAATTCAGGATCAGACAAGACGGATTCCGTGAAATCCAGCAGAGATCGGCCATCAGGCTGCTTTATATTTTCATTCCTTCCATTATAGCCGCAGGTGTGATCGTTCACCTTAGTACAAAAACCGGCGAACCGGACACACTGCCGTATGTATTGCCGTTGCTGGCATTGGTGAGCGGTTACAGCATGTACGCAGGGCTTAAAAAAAATCGCAGGAACATGGAAACCTATTCGCTTACGGTCGGCGATACTTTCATCGTTCGCACACAATCCCCATTGCCCGACCTCAATATTCCCTTCGCAGATATTTCCCGTATCTCAAAGATCAGGAACGGCAATATCGTCATAACCGGGAAACATCGGAATGACATGATCATCGTTTACCGGCAAATCGAATCGTATGACGCGCTGGAACAACGGTTGCAACAAATTTATCCCTTCACGGCGCCACCTGCGTATACCGTTTTTACTTACCTGTTGTTTTCGCTGGTGTTCGCCGCCGCAATGATCTGCTTTTACGCTTTCCGAAATAAGATGGTTACCGCCATTTGCGGCCCGGCACTCGCGGGCGTAATGATCTGGAGCCTGATCGCCGTGCAACGCAATAAAAACCTCGACGCCAAAACCCGGAAAATGGCCTGGTTGGCACTGCTGCCAATAGTATCCATTATTTGTACGACGATTTTGATGTTGACTGACAATGCATAAAAAAATCCCGGCGGGCACCGGGACTTTTTGTTATTCCATATGATCGGCGAAATAATACATCGCCTTTTGCATAAATGCCGCAAAACCCCGGTTGGGCTTGCCTTCCACGGCCGTGTACCTTTCATCGCTGACGTACAGGTCGGCGAGGCCTTTGTATGCTTCCGGCGCCACTTCCGGTTTTCCCCAGAACTGCAGGATGTAACGGTAATGATCTGCGATCAGCTGTTGTACTTCAGCGCTGTGCGGGTCATTGTCCGTCATGGCCATCAGCTGCTGCCAGTTGGCGCCGAAGCCGGTCTTTAATTCTTCAAATGCTTCCGGGCTCATTTTGAGGAGCTGCTGCTCGGAATGTTTCACCTGTCCGGGCCAGCGTTCCATGGCCTCTTTGCGCCAGGCCTGCGCCTGTTCTTTGGAAAGCCCTTTATAAAGATCTTCATGTTTCATGGTCTGTTTGTTTTTGAGGTGATCGATGGTCTTTTCCAACGTTCCCAGCAATGTTTCGATGCGCTTTTTCTTTTGCAGCAGACTTTTTTTATGGTGCTGAAGCGCCTGTACCATATCAAATTCCGGGTCGTCCAGCAGTTCGGCGATGGTCTTCAGCTCAAAGTCCATTTCCTTATAAAAAAGTATCTGCTGGAGCCGCAGCAGCTCTTTTTCGCCGTAAAGCCGGTAACCCGCCTCCGTGCGCACGGAAGGCCGCAACAAACCGATCCTGTCGTAGTGATGCAAGGTGCGCACGCTTACACCAGCCATTCCAGCCAGTTTTTTAACCGCATAATTCGCCATGCCGGGTATTTTTGGATTCAACAGCACAAAGGTAGGGTATGACGTAGGGTAAGGGTCAAGGGTTCGGGGAGATTTTTTTCAAAAAAATTCCCCATCCGCTAAGGATGGGGACAGGCAAACAAAATAACAGTTATTGGTCATGCCCGTTAGTTGGTAAACCAACGTGCTTTATACACATGCATATCCGGGAACGAAAAAATGCGTTCCGGGGCCGAAAATTTAACATGGAACGTCCACCAGCTTTCTTCGGGAATGGTGTAGATGTATTGCCCGGCTTTGATCTGCCCCAGGCTTTTCACATTCTCCGCATCCGGCATTCCTTCGCGTTTGCTGAACTTCCGGTCTTTAATATTAAACACCCACGAGCCGCCGTGCTCGGTAACGAACAGGTGCTCGCCGTCCGGCGCGGGCTGCAGCTCATGGCCGCCGATGCCGGGGATCTTCCATTCGTTCGCCAGTTTCAGCGCATCCTTCGATGCGATCTTGTATTCGCGGAGCACGGAATAACCCAGCGCGAAAAGGCTCTTGCGTTTTGCGTCCCACACCACGCCGTGTGCGGAATACAGGCTGTCTGTATACAACACCTTTTCCGGCCGGGCAATGTCGAACAACATGAGTTTGTTGCCGGCTTTGTTGGTGGAAGCGGCCGCCACTACCCTGTTGTCTGGCAGCAGGGCGATGGAATGCGAATTGGGAACGCTGGCCACGAACTTCACTTTTTTGTCGTCCAGGTTCACGATGGCGATGGCGCCGGAAGACGATGAAACGAGGACCTGTTTGCCGCCGTTGATGGCTTTGCAGTCGTCCATGGTGTTGAACATCTTTGTGCGGTAGTTTTCCGGCAGGTCGGCGGCTTCGTGCGCGTCCCAGCTCCAGATCACGGCGGGAGTGCTGTCTTTGGACTGATTATAGTCCACCAGCAATACTTTGCTGTCTCCGCATACGAGGAATTTTTTGGCGGATTGCGCGTTTACGGCGGTCATAAAGAGTAGCATCCCGCAAAGGCAGTACATGTTTTTGAATCTCATAGTGCTTATTTTATCGGCCTTTGGCCGCTTAAATATAATATCCCCTCCTTCGTTTTCCCGGCTCTTTTACACGAATGGCCGGGCACGATCGTTCATGCCCGGCCATTCTTCGCGGCTAATAACCCGGATTTTTCCCGAGGTTGGGGTTCCTGTCGCGCTGAACGTCAGGGATCGGCCACCAGTAATCTCTTTTCGGATCGAAGGTGCGGGTCATGATGGGTTTGTTGTCCCAGGTGAGGATCGGCCCTTTGTTCACGGTTTCCGCGATCTTCCAGCGGCGGATGTCGGTATAATAAAATCCTTCGAAAGCCAGTTCTATCCTTCTCTCCTGGCGGATAACCGCGCGCATCTGGTCCTGCGTTTTGCCAGCTTCGATCTCCGGCATTTTCGCCCTTCTTCTCACCCTGTTCACGGCTTCGCGCACATTATCGTCCGGCACGGCCAGCACTTCGTTCTGTGCTTCGGCGTACATCAGCAGCACGTCCGCAAAACGGATCACCATGTAGTTGATCTCCGAACGGCCGCCCGTGAGGTTATTCGGATTGGCCTCCTTGTCGTAGATGGTATATTTTTTTGTGCCGTAACCGGTTACCACGAACCTGGAAGGCGTTACCAGCTCACCCTGGAACTGGTCGCCGGGATATACGATGGTGGCGTACATGCGCGGGTCGCGGTTGTCGTACGGTTTGGCGGGATCGTAGTACGGAGACTGCGCCTGCGGCAGGCCGTCTTTCATCTGGTACGCGTATACAATATCCTGCACAGGCGCGTTGGTATTGTATTGGCGGCCGATGAGATCGTAAGAGCTGCCTTGCGTGGGAGCGGTGAACTGCACGTCGAATACGGATTCGATGCTGTTGTCGTTCGCGGGGAGAAACAGGCTGCGGTAGTCGCCGAACAGGTCATAACCGGTGCCGGGCAGGTCCATCACGGCTTTGGCGGCGTCGGCGGCGAGTTTCCATTTGTTTTTGTCGCCGGTGGTGTTGATCAGCGGGCTTGCCTCAAACAGCAGCACACGTGCTTTCAGCGCCAGCGCGGCGCCTTTCGTAGCGCGGCCGATATTGGCGCCGGTGTATTTCAGAGGCAGCACCGCGGCGGCGGCGTCCAGGTCTTTCAATACCTGGGCCACTATTTCCTCGCGTGTGTTCCTCGGCAGGCTGGCCTGCGTAACGGGGTCCGGCTGGTCCAGGATCAGCGGCACGCCGCCATAGTACATTTCAAGCAGGGCATAATACAGCGCGCGCAGGAATGTGGCTTCAGCTTTCATGCGGTCTTTCAGCTTTTCGTCCATAGGCACCCCGCCGATCTTCGCCAGCAGCGTATTACAGCGGCCAATGCCTTCGTAGGCATGCGCCCAGCGGGAAGTAACGATGCCGGAGTTGGAACCGGTCTGCGTACCGGCCGCAATCACGTTCCAGCCGCCGGAGTTGTCGTAATTGTAAGCGTTGGGCGTGGCGGTTTCTTCCCACAACGGCGTAGCGGTGCCGCCAAAGACGCCTTCCGCGCGAAGCATGTTGTAACAGCCCGTCAAGCCCATATTGGCATTGGCTTCCGTTGTCCAGAAGGTGGCTTCCGTGTAGCGGTCGCTCGGCGCGGAATCAAGGATGTCGTTCCCGCAGCTGGCAAACAGCACGCCGGCCATCATAACACAAAATATCTTTTTCATACAGTCGTCAGAATTAGGTTTAGAAAATTACATTGAGGCCGAAGCTGATGGTTTTCAGAAGCGGATAATCGTACAGGGTATCCAGCGTAATGTTCCTTTCAGGGTCGGAATCTTTGTATTCGGAGAACGTAAAGAAGTTCTGCAGGTTGGCGAATAATGTCAGCTTGCTGATGTTCGCTTTAGACAGCACGCTTTCAGGAACGGAATAGTTCAGCTGAACGTTCTGCACGCGCAGGTAATTGCCGCTGCGGAACCAGAAAGTGGAGTTCTGGTAGTTTTCAGAAGCGCCCTGCGGCGTGGTCAGTATCGGCAGTCGCGCGCCGCGGTTACCGGGCTTCCACGAATCGGTGGCCCATTCTTTGGTAAGGCCCGCGCCGTTGTTCACCGGGTAAGCCAGGTTGGCGGTAGGGTAGATCGTGAGGCCTTGTACGCCCTGGAAATAAGTGTTCAGGCTGAAACGTTTGTAACCAAGATTAATACCGAAGCTGTACGTCCATTTCGGGATAGAAGAACCGGTCACGATACGGTCGTCTCCATTGATCACATCGTCGCCGTTCATATTTTTATATTTCAGGTAACCGGGTTTCACGGCGGAGCTTACGGTCGCGCTTTTGTCGATCTCATCCTGCGATTGATAAATGCCGTCTGCCTGCAATACGTAATATGCGTCGATCGGGTAACCTTCTTTTAATATCCTCCTCCCGCTGATCACCGTTTCGCCATTGAGGTCCACCACTTCGTTTTTAACGTAGCTCACGGAGCCCAGCAGCTCGTAGGTGAAATCGCTGATGCGGTTGCGATGGCCGAGGTTCAGCTCGAAACCGGTATTGTCCACCACGCCGATGTTGCGCTGCGGCCCGTTGAGGTTGCCCACCTGCGCGGAAATATTTACCTGGCGCAGGATGTCGGACGTGCGGCGTTTGAACACATCGGCTTCTGCGGTAAGTTTGCCGTTGAAGGCGGATACGTCGAGACCCAGGTTGTAAGTGGCAGTGGTTTCCCAATGAATGGTTGGATCGTTGTAAGATTCAACGGCGGCGCCGGGTTGAATGGTGTTAACAAAAGAATAATCGCCGCCCAGTTCCACTACGTTCTGATAGCTGTACAATGGCACGGCCTGGTTGCCCAGCTTGCCGTAGGAAGCGCGCAGTTTCAGCAGGTCGATGTTTTTCATGTTGAAAAAGTTCTCCTGGTCGATACGCCATCCGGCGGAAATGCCCGGGAAAAAGCCCCAGCGGTTGCCGCGCGCGAAACGGGAAGAGCCGTCGTAGCGGAACACCGCTTCCAGCAAATATTTTTCATTAAAGCTGTAATTCGCCCTTCCGAAATAAGAGGCCAGCCGGTCGGTGGTGATGGCGCCTGTTACCGCAGGGTTCAGCGAACCCGCGTTGATCGCGCTGAGACTGTTGCCGGCAACGTTTTCTATGCTGGCGCTGAAGTTGGACACATCGAAGCTGTTGTAGCTCGTGCCGCCCATTACGGAGAAGTTATGTTTGCCGGCGATGGTTTTGTCCCAGGAAAGGGTCTGGAAAAAGCTCAGGTTCCGGTTGCTGGCACTGTTGTTGTAGGCAACCGTCTGCCCGTAGGTCATTGCCGTAAGCGTCAGCGGCTCGTAGGTGTTCACGCGGTTGTTGAAACGCCTGTCGTAGTTGTCCAGCTTGTCTACGCCGAGGTTTACATTGTATTTGATGTTGAAAGGCAGTTGGTAATCGGCGAACACTTTGGCGAAGAGGCGTTGCGCTTCCGGTTTACGGTAGCCTTCTTTGACGAGTTTCATCGGGTTTTCGATGGCGTTGCGGCCCGGCGTGCGGAACACCACGTTGCCGTAACGGCCGTCTTCCACATACGGCGTAAAGATCGGCAGCACGCGCATCAGCGAGCCGAAGTAAGAGGCCGTGCCGTCTGCCGGTTCTACCGATTTCCGGTAGTTGCCGATGATGTTCCCGCCCACGCGCAGGCGGTCGGTCACTTTGGCGGAAAGGTTCAGGTCGATGGAATACCGCTGCGCCTGGTCGTTGTTGATCAGGATGCCGTTCTGGTCCATGTAGCCGAGCGCAAGGCTATACAGCACTTTTTCGTTGCCGCCGGAAACCTGCACGTGATGCTGCATCAGTTTGCCTTTGTCCATCACCAGGTCGAACCAGTCGATGTTCGGATAGGCGTAAGGGTTATTGGCCATGCCGTCTTTATACTGCTGGATCTGCTGATCGGTATAGTCCACCACGGTTTTTCCTTCGTTGCGCAAAGCCTGGTTTTTCAGCTGCATGTATTCGATGGGGTCCCATACTACATCGGGCATCATGGTAGGACTTTGAATACCGTAAGAAAAATTATAGGTGACTTTGGTTTTGCCTTCCTTGCCCGTTTTGGTGGTCACCAGCACTACGCCGTTGGCCGCACGGGAGCCATAAATGGCCGCGGACGCGTCTTTCAGCACCGTAATGCTTTCAATGTCGTTCGGGTTGATCTCGTTGAAATCATATTCGATACCGTTCACCAGCACCAGCGGGTTGGCATTGTTGGTGGTGCCCACGCCGCGGATGCGGATGGTGGCATTGTCTGCCCCCGGCCTCGATCCCGCCTGGTTCACCCACAGGCCCGACACGCCGTGCAGCGCCTGGCTGGCGTTGGTGATGGGCGTGTTTTCTTTTGTTTTCATATCGAGTACAGACAAAGCCCCGGTGAGGTTCACTTTTTTCTGCGTACCATAACCTACCACCACTACTTCATTTAAACCGGTCTGGCTTTCCTGCATGATAATGTCCACCACTGAACGGCCGGCTACCTGCACTTCCTGGGTGGCATACCCGCTGAAAGTAAATACCAGCACGGCGGAAGCCTCGGAAACGGAGATCTTGTACCGCCCGTCCGCATCGGCGGCAGCGCCCGTGTTAGTGCCTTTCAGGCGAACGGTTGCGCCCGGCAGCGCTTCGCCGGCAGTGGTGGTCACTTTGCCGGATACGCTGGCCTGCTGCGCCATCAATGGCTGAAAACCACCTGCGAATAAGAGAATAAACAACATCAGCATGGGGCTCAGTATCTTTTGCCCGCCTGACTGCCTGATTTTTTTCATACTGTTCATTTTTTTGTCTAAAAACATTCAAGATTTTTTAACCGTGGCCCTGCGTTATTTTTCATTTTTTTAACGCGGGTTTCTTTTGCAGCGGATGTACTGAGTTGGTTTATGTATTGGGTTTGATTTCGGGTGAACGGTACCGGCAAAACGATCCCCTCATGCCGCCTGGCGGCATCTCACAACTCATGTCTGTTTAAGCCACGAACCTGCTACAGCCGGGCGTTTACGCGTATGTCATTTGAAAGATTTGTTGATTAATCCTGGACAATAACAAGCCTGTCTTTTCTCATCAGAAAGATTTTTTTACGGGACCATATATCACTAAAACCTGAAAGGATTCACAAAAGTAGAAAACAAAAAGAAAGGCGCATTTTAGCTTTGTGTTAAGAAATTTTAAACTCCTGCCGGAACGCTTTCCGTCATATTGTATACATTTGAACGCAAGAAAAGACCTTATGGAAAGTCTGAAAGTACTCGCAGTAGGCAGTTTCGCGGTGCATGGCACGGCCAGCCTGAAAGCGATGATCAAAGTGCTCGGCTCGCGGGTATTGCCTGTTCCGAGCGTGGTGCTCAGCGGGTTAACGAATATGAAAAGCGTAACAAAACTGGACGTACCCTTCGAAAAACTGCTCACGGAAGTGTTCGAGCTTTCCGTACATCGCGGCCACCGGCTGATCCTGTACATCGGTTACCTCGGAAAACCGGAGCAGGCTGACATTCTCACGCAACTGATCGGGAAGTACCGGCCGCATATCGAATATATCGTAACCGATCCCGTTTGCGGGGACCATGGCAGGATGTACGTACCGGTGGCGATCGCCGAAAAATGGCCGGCGCTCATCCGCCTGTCGGATATGGTGTTTCCAAACCTTTCAGAAATAAAGATCCTCACCGGGCACGACCCCGCCGCGCAGGGCGACGCCGCGGATTATATCGCGCAGTTCATCCGCCTGTACCCGGACGCAGAGCTGATCGTAACCAGCATGTTGCTGAGCGGGAAAGAAATTGGCATCGAACTGTACGGAGAACATCGTTTTTCGTTTTATCATCCTTATCTTTCAAGGAATTTCGGCGGCACGGGCGATACGTTCCTCGCTTTGTTCCTCCTTCATTATTTCTTCGACAAAAAAACAAAAGAAACGGCGCTCATGGAAGCCGCGCAGCAAACCGCCGCATACATTGCGCAGTCTATCGCGGCGGATGCGGACGAGCTGGTGATGTGACGCTTCAACTCAAACGATCCCTCAAATACCGCATATGAAATACCTGATCATCGCAATTTGCATTTTTGGCCTCGCCGCCCTTGTCTATTACTATTTCCGGTCAAGGAAACCTTCCGCAAACGGCTATTTTATTTCATCGTACGGGCAAAGCCAGGAAAGGGTCGAAGCTTTGGGCCTCGGGCGGCCGTCGGAGGATGTTTCCCACTTGCTGAGCTCCGTAAAGTTCCCTTCTCATGGGGAAACCGCGCATGAGCGCGAATACAAAGCCGATCCCGGAACAGACTGGATCATCGGCCTGGAACTTGCCCCCGGCAAACATCTGACAAAGCGTGATGTGCAGGATATCTTCGACCGCGACTGGCGGTCCAACTTTTCTTCCGCCATTTACGGCCATTCCCCCGTTGACGATCAATGGCATTATGCCAATGCGGGAGACAGCCCGGAAACGTTCGATTCCATACAGGTAGCGGTAAGCGTACAGGAAATTTTTGACGAAGAAAACCCGGATTACGATCCCGGAAAACTGGAAAGATACCTGCCGGAGCTGGAAAAAAAGACCCGGAAACACCCCGCAATCCGGTCGCTTAAAGCAGGGCCCGTCAGCGAAGCCGTACAAAAAGCCAAAAAACTCGTGGAGTTCCACGCGCGTTTCAACCACGATGCCATTATCGTTTTACAAAGCAACGGCATGTTCAACGGGCTGAAAGCCTGGGATGCGCTGCTCTGCACCGGTTTAAAATGGGGCGACGGCGACCTGTTCCACTGGAACAATCACGATTCCAATTACGGGCACGACCAACACTTCAGCGTGTGGACCATCACGGAACCTGGATATTTTTTACCCGAAAACGTAAAGAATGGCCAGATGAATCCCGCGAACCTTGTTTTTGGTTTTTCCATCCCCAGGAGCGCCGATCCGAAACTTGTCTTCGACGCGATGCTAAATGCCGTAAAGTATTGCCAGAAACGTTTGGGCGGTGATCTGCTGAATGCCGAAGGCCAGCCTTTTAATGAAGCTGCGGAAAAAGAAAAACTTCATGCGCTGGTAAACGAAATGGTCCAAAACGGGCTGGAACCCGGCTCGGATATGGCGTTAAGGAGTTTCTGATGCGATCGTTTATTTTGTGACCACCTCAACCTTCCCGCCGTTTTTAAACAGGTCGTGCGGAACAAAATATCCTTTGACCGGTTTCCCGTTCACTTTAATGGCAGCCATGTTCCTGCTTTTGCCGCTTTTGGTGATGGTGAGCGTTTTGCCGGTGGAAGTTTTCCATTTCACTTCGTCGAACAGCGGCACGGTTACGAGATATTCCGGGTCGGTGGCGGAAAAAGTGTAAAGGCCCAGCGAGCTGAGCACGTACCAGGCGGACATTTCGCCCGCATCGTCCATCCCGCAAAGCGCAAGCCCGGCATCGCCGATGCCGTACAGGCTGTTGAGGATCGTGTCGATGATCTGCTGCGATTTTTCGGGCTTGCCGATAAAATAATACGCGAACGGCGCTTCATGGTCGGGCTGGTTGCCGTGGCAATACTGCCCGATCATGGATTCCACGTTCCTCGCGATATGGCGGGGATTCCAGGGAACGGTGAATAACGAATCCAGCTTCGATTCAAAACCCGCCGGGCCGCCGTACAATTCAATCAGGCCGTTCATATCGTGCGGCGCGAAAAACGACACCTGCCAGGCGTTCGCTTCGCGGTACATGTATTCGTAATAGGGATATTGCGGGTCGAAATTTTTGATCCATTCACCGTTATCCAGCCTGCCTCTCATAAAACGCACCGATGGGTCGAACATATTTTTATAGTTCTTCGAGCGCGCCATCAAGATGCGGTAATTCGCGGTGTCGCCGAGTTTTTTCGCCATCAGCGCCAGCGAATAATCGTCGTACGAATATTCCAGCGTTTTGGAAACGCCTGCTTTGGCCTTCGTTTCCACATGCGGATTGGGAATATCCGGATCGGAAATAAAACCTTTTTCGATGTACTCTCTAATATGCGGGCGGGCGCCGGGCACATTGGCGTTTTTGAGCAGTATTCCGTAAGTGCCTTTCACGTCAAAATCGTCGATGCCGCGCAGGTAGGCGCCGGCAATGGAAGAAGCGCCATGGTCGCCGTGGAAGAACGTCGGGATAAAACCTCTTTTATCGCCCACGTCTTTCATAGACTTGATCACATCGAGCGCCACGCGGGGTGAAACCAGCCCCAGCAGCACGTCTTTGTTGCGGTAAGTATCCCACAGCGAAGGTTCCGTATAATAATTAAAATCCGCTTTCGCCTTATTCCGCTTCGCGTCCGTAAATTCCCCGTTCACGTCGCTGCGAAGCGCCGGCCACAGGAAAGAACGGTACAGGCTTGAATAGAACATCCGGCGTTGTTTCTCCGTTCCTCCTTTTACCTGTATCGTAGACAATAATTTTTCCCAGGTATTGGTCGCGTCGTTGCGCACCTGTGTGAAGGATCTGCCGCCGATCTCGTGCTGCAGGTTTTCTTTGGCGTTTTCAATGCTTACGAACGACAGGCCGATCTTCATTTCCACCGGCCCGTTGCCGCCATCCGCAAGATGCGCCACGGCAAAACCGCTGCGCTGGCCTTCTTCCTTCTTCTCCAGTTTTTCGATCTTCGTATTCAGCGTTGCGTAAAAATAAATGCGCTCGCCCGTTTGCTGATAACCCTGCAACGCCGCATCTCCCGCCTGCTCTATCGCCCAGCTGGAAACGCGGTTGTTCGCCCTGGCCAGGTCGAACAGTATCCGGCGGTCTTTCCCGTTTTTATATTCGTATTGATGATAACCGCAACGCAGCGTGGACGTGAGGTTTACGTTCACCTGGTAATCGTCCAGGTACACCTGGTAAAACCCTGGCGCGGAGCTTTCTTTTTTGTGCGAGAACCGGGAACCGAATTTTTCGCCCGGGCTGGAAAGCGGCAGCACGGGGATGTTGCAGAGGTTCCAATGCCCTTTGTTGGTATGCGTAAAACCGTAGATCACGGAATCTTCATATTCATAACCCGCGCCGGAACCGTATTCCGTCATGGGACTGAGCTGCACCATGGCATTGGGCAACGAGCTGCCGGGAAAGGTAAGCCCCGCCCAGGAACGCCAACCCTCGGGCAGCTTGTAACCCAGTATTTTCGGATCGGTAAGCGGTTCCGTGCCGATAAAAGTATTGACGTACCGGGTATAGGTGGTGGCAGACTGGCCTTTTGCCAACGTGGAAACCAGCAGCAGGGCTATAGCCGGCAGGACTGTAAACGGGTATTTCATTATTCTGATGGAATTTCGTGAGCTGTATCTGATCCGCTAAAAATAACAACTAAATCGATATAGTTCACACTTTCCGGGCTTTTTGTGACCAGCGGTTAAAGTAGCGGAACGTCATTTTAATGCTTCGTCTTTATCCTTTTCCAGGAAAGCCGCGCTTTCGCTAATCTCTTCCGCCGCCCAGTCCAGCAAAGCCTCGTCCGGCACCATTTGCACGGGCACCGTACTGGACTGCGAAGGTTCGTTATACGGTACGTTCGCGGCGCGGTTGTACACGGAAATCAGCGACCAGCGTGGATTTTCAGACAGGTTCGCTTCGGAGCGGTGCAGCAGGTTGGGGTGAAAAATGAGGCAGTCTCCCGCTTTCAGTTCCACGTACAACAGCTCCATCGTTTTCAGCGCCAGCTCCACGTAGTGGCCGGAAGCGCCCACCTGTTCGCCTGCAAAACCATGTTCGATGCGGCCCATTTTGTGGGAGCCTTTGATCACCTGCAGGCAGCCGTTTTCTATATTGGCGTCCGTAATGGCGATCATGATGGAGGTCATCTGGTCGGGGAAAAGAAATTCATTTTTGTACCAGTAACCGTAGTCCTGGTGCCATTCCCAGGCGCCGCCCACACGTGGTTCCTTCTGCATCAGCTTGCTGTGAAAATGGCAAACGGCCGAATCGCCGTCCATCAGCGCGGCGGCGGACTGCACCATACGCTTGCTTTTGGTGAGCAGTCCGTATGCGTCGTTTCCGGGCGAATACCAGAGCGTGAGTTTTGTTTTTTTACCGGTCTGATCGTTCAGATCGAAAGCGTGCCGGCGCATGAGGCCGTCTGCAAACGCAATGTCCTGCAGTTTTTTCACTTCCGCTTCGCGGAGGAAATTTCGCACGATGACGTAGCCGTTTTGATGATATTCGCCGATTTGATTGGCGTTTAATTGAAAGTTTTCCATAACGTAAGCATTGATCTTATTTCAAAGCTACAGGCTATGGCATTGGGAAACCACCATTTTACAGGCACATTTCTATACTTTTATAGCAAAATATGATGATTAATGCGTAATTTATAAGCATAATACAATCGTTATGAAACCTGCGCTGGAACATCTGCCCAGGGAGCAGAACCATTCTTTCGTCGTAAAGGATTTTGATTACAGTTATTACCCGACGCCCTGGCATTATCACCCGGAGTACGAGATCGTGTTGGTAACCGAGAGCACGGGCAAACGTTTTATCGGCGATCATTTGTCCGATTTCCAGCCGGGCAACCTGGCGCTGATCGGCGCCAATCTCCCGCATCATTACCGCAACGACGATAAATATCTCGAAGAAGGTTCGCGGCTGCGCGCGCGTTCCATCGTGATACATTTTACGGAAGCCTCGCTGGGAGAAGATTTCCTGGCTTTGCCGGAAAGCAGGCGCATCCGGAAGCTCTTCGCCCGCGCCGTTTGCGGGCTGGACGTGGGCGGCGCCACACAACGCAAAGTGAGCCGCAAACTGCAGGAGATCGTGCAGCTCAGCGGCATGCGGCGCTGGCTTTGCCTGGTGGATATACTGCAGGACATTGCGGAATCCAAAAGCCTCATGTCAATTACGCGTTCGCCTTTTGTAGGCCACAACCCGAAAGAATCCAGCCGCCTGAGCGATGTGTTCGACTGGATACATGCCCATTTCGACAACGACATCAGGCTGGGCGAAGCCGCGGCCATAGCAGGTATGCAGGAAAACGCGTTTTCGCGTTTCTTTTCGCTGCGCACCCGCAAAACATTTTCGGGTTTCGTGCAGGAGTTAAGATTGCAAAAAGCCGCGCGCCTGCTGGAAGAAAACGAGTTAGCGGTTACGGAAGTGTGTTATGAATGCGGGTACAACAATATTTCCAATTTCAACCGCCAGTTTTTGCAGCATTACGGCGTAAGCCCGCTGAAATACCGTCGCGGGCGCAGCGATTAAGGTTATTTGGCGCGGAACAACACGAGATCGAGCATGTGATCGTGAAAATTAAAAATGGCGTTGAATTGCCGCAGCACCTGCATGCCGATGAGATTGGACGGCGCTTTTTTCCTGACAACGACCAGCTGGTTTTTCATTACAAACTCTCCTATCCTGATCTCCGGCACTTTCACTTCATACATCGTATCTTCCGAGGCGAAACGGTTAACGCCCTGTATGGTAACCGTTTTCGGAACGGGCTTATACGCCGCCAGGATCTTCTGCCCCAGTTCGGTGTCTTCCCGCACTAAAAAGCCGTCCGTGCTGCCCCAGTCCAGCGCAAAGCTGTACGTATCCCCCATCAGGGCGCAGCGCGCGTGCGGGTAATCACCTTCCTTAAATGCCATTTTGAATGCGGGCGTGCCGTTTTCCGGGAAAGGGTTCGGCGACAGCCATAACTCTGCGACGGACATATCGATCTTCCAGCAATATTTGCTCAGCGAGGCGATGCCCAGCGAGCCCGCGCGAACGATCTTCCATTCGGGCGGCAAGAGGGAAAACAGTGCATCGTCGAATGAAAGGCCGCCGATGGCGAGCGGGCCGGCGTATAAATTTTTTGAGGTGGTGGTGCCGGTATTGTCGGTGGTTTTGATGCTCCTGCTTTTTTTCAGCAGCGGCGACGCTGCAAAGTCGGGCGACAGGCGGTTGTGGGTGGCGTAGGTGTTGAAAAGCATCGAAACCGTGTCCGGCCCCACGGTGGCGTAAAAAAAGATCCTGCCGGAGGCGTCCGTCGCGAAGGGAACGGTAACCGTTTGGGCGGAGGGCCGGAGTGGAATAGTGAAAAATATGAGGAGGAATAGTTTGTGCATATCGACCGCGGCGGTTTGTACTTAAAGATAATAAAAACTTATCCAGTCTAAAATACCCGCAACCTTTGGCGCGCCCGGTCGTCTTACAGATTGGCCGCTCCCTATGCCTTCCATACCGGGGCCGTCCATGCCTTTTAAATTATTCATCAAAATCATTCACATGAAACACATCCTTATCCTGTTTTTATCAGTTTGTACCTTTGCCGGTTATGGGCAGGACAAAGCCGCTTCCGTGCATTTTAACCATCTCACTGAAGTGCCCGGCACGGAATACGTGATCGCGACCGTTGAAAATTACGGGAAGGCGGCGGCGAGCAGAAGCAGGTATTTGTTATTTATCAATTCGGCGAACGGCCAGTCGAAACAGGTGGATTTCCCGAATGATTCCTACATCAGCGATGTTGAACAGATCAAGCTCGACAGCATAAAGCTCAATATCATACTGGTATCAGCCAAAACGGTGAACCTGGACAGGGATAAAAGCATCGACTGGAACGACCCGATGCAGATCTTTTCCATTTCCGTTGACGGGCAGGAGAAAAAACAACTGACCGAAGATAATTTCTACGCCCGCACCTGGACGATCAATAAACAGACCGGCTCGATCGTGATCACCGGGCATTACGACAGCAATAACAGCGGGAAATATGATCGTGGCGATAAAGGCCAGATCGTGGTGGTTGATCTGAGGTCTGGGACGGTGGTGAGGAAGATATAGCCGGCGTTTCTTTTCACGGGATTTTCCCTATCTTAATCAACATGAGACTTCTTTACGTTCTATCCGGCACGACCAAAACATTGTTTGTCGCAACAGCGGTGTGCTTTTTGAAATGCAGATCATGAAACCCTGCCCAGGACCGGGCAGGGTAAATAAAACAGTAATAATGAAACTTGTGGGATAAACAAATCCCCATCATCCCCCACTTCTCTTTTCTAAAGAAATTTTGAAATGTAAAGCGAATTTAATTAACTTTGAAATACAAAGTGCTTTCCAAGTATCATAAATTCAACGGTATGAAAATTTCCGTAAAAAAATTCGTCGTTATCTTTCTCATTTCTGCGTTTGCTTTCAGTTTTATCTCCAATTTAATTTTGGAACCTGTAAACGGCGAGTGGTTCCCGGGAAGTGATTCACCAATAGCCTGGAAAAGAAACTTAGCCGCCATTATATATCCGGTTAAACTGGTTTTGGTTGGCCCCCTGTCAACAATATTCAACGATCCGGACCCAGCCCCCCCGATCCGGGCGCTTGCCTGTGCTGTATATTGGACCGTTATTGCATTAGCGCTTCATTTTATTCTAAGTAAAATATTCTCCCATAAAAAAGCATAAGTTTTATCAGGATGAACAGGCTTGAAGAAATATACTACGAGGCAAAGTCTGATAGATGGTTTAAAGGGTTTGCTGTTTTTTGTCGCATTGCAATGGCAGCAAGTTTTCTTCCTGCGGGCATGGTCAAAATAATGGGTGAGCGGTTTGCGGAAGGTTTGCCATCCAACAATCCTTTAGGGCATTACTTCGATGCCTTATACCAGACAGGATATTACTACACATTTATTGGAATTACTCAGGTTATAATAGCCATATTACTGCTGATCCCGAGAACTTCGTTTCTTGGTGCACTGATGTATTTTCCTGTCATCATTAATATTTGTGTGCTCACTTATGCTACCCGCTTTGACGGTACAAGGATTGTGACGATGATGGTTTTGGCTTGCCTGTATCTGTTAATTTGGGATTATGACCGTATCAAATACATTTTGCCGTTTAAACAACCACCCAAAACAGATCCTCCTGCCATAAAAAAACCTTTAGGCAAACGCCTGCGAATTATATTTTTTGGAAGTTGCATCGCAGTGTTAGCGATTATCATTATCGGTACTTCCTATTTATTTGAGATCACGCCGGGCAATTCTGAAGAAGAGTGCAGGAATGGATGCGCTGCCCGTCCTGCGGCTTGCGAGTTTTGTGATTGCATCTATAGCGAAGGCAAACCGCTGGATAGCTGTTTAGCAGCTTATGATAAGGCAAAAAAAATTCGCAGGTCTGATGCCAGGTAATGTCTTCCCAATAGGCATCTTCTACTATTTTCTTTTCATATGGTTCGTCAACCTCCATGAAGATCATTGAAAACAAGAGGGAACCCGGCCAAAAAACAGAAACCCGCGCTTGGCGCGGGTTTCTGAAAAATCGTGCGGGGAAGAGGGGATTGGGTTTGAACCATTTTGCCAACCATGCCCTTCGAACTTCCAAACTATCTGCAACCTCCTTGGTCCAGTTAATCAATTTCAAAAATGGACTCAAAACTTCAAAGATCAAATACACTTTATTATTTTTTTAATATCGAAGTACGTTATTTACTATATTGATTATAAGTTTCAATAAATTCTTTATGGTATTCCTTTGATTGCTCCAAAAGCTCAATGTACGTTTTTACAAAAACCTCGCCCGATTTCATATAGGTCTGTTCTTTATCTCTAAATTTCCTGCTATTCGCTTTACTACCTCCCACAACAAAACAAACCACTTTGGAAAATCCCGACTGCGTAGAGTACTTTTCCTTTAAAAATGATTGGTAATCATATGCCTGTTCCAATGCATTTTCATCAACCTCAAACGAACTTCGCTTTATCTCGATCACATAAAGTATCTCGCCAAGTGCATTGCTGCACAGAAAGTCAATTCTCCTGTTAGTTTCACTTAATTTTTCATCCGGAAAATGCTCTTTCAAGAGTAAGGAATAATATACCTCATCTTTAAATTCCAAAATTCTAGGATCCAAAAGCCAAGAAAATTTCTTTAAAAAATTATGAAGTGTTGGCACTTCCCGAGTATCTGTTCTTAAGTATTCCTCAAATTGCTTAATTACCTCAACCCTGGAAATTGAAATATCTCTGAATTGTCTAGCTTCAATTGCTTTCCAATCTTCTATCAACTTCAGAAACTCAGGCAATTGTTCCTCGCTCGAAATTTCCGCGATCTTTTCAGCGTATTCCTTAAATGTCCTGTTATCAAACTTATCCATGACATTTTTAATTATTTCGCTTGACTTATCTGCCTCTATCCTAGGATTTGAAAGAATTGGATTAAAAATTTTGTCACTTAGTTCCCTTTCGAAAGTCGGTAATGTTTGTTGCCACTCAGCTATATCGAGACTAGTCTCCTTCTTTATGTCTTCCCTTTTTGCCTCAGATCGCTTTCGTTTCCATTCATTGCCAATTTTCTTTATCACATTTTGTAAAAAAGCCTGTAATTCCTTAGTCTGATCATTTTCCCAGTTTAAAGAATGCCTATCTGTTGATATTACGTCCTCATCAAATTCATCTATAAAATCAACATCCAAATAGCCTGTAACATATGAATGAAACTGGTCATTATCTCTCAATCCATAAAAACTTGCAGTATTAACTATTTTACCCCTCGATACCAAATAGATACCCGACATATCAGTGTCCTTTATTGGCGTTAATGTAGTCAATATAAATCCTTTTACTTGGTCTTTATATCTATATACTTCGTCCAAACTATTCGGGAAATTCCACCTAAACTGTTCTTCAAAGGAATTAAACTTCATTTCATTTGTCACGATGGTCTCATTTGCTTCATTTAAAAACATCGTAAGCTTAAGAACATCAAAAATCATGAATTTTTTCGACAGGCTAACCGCTATATCCGACAAATTAAATCCTGACTTCCTTCTAATCGATTTTAAATAAAGTGTTGTTCCGTTCTTTTGAGTTGTGGAAGTATTTTTGCTCACTAATAGCTCCGGGTTATAAGTTCCAGTATTAGAGTTTTTAATGTCTTCCAAGTTCATTTTAAAATGATTTAGAATTCCGCCTTTCACTGACTTAACTTCAATTATGTCACAAATACCGAAGACTGACAGTTTTCCCAGCCCTTTTTTGCCAATAACGAATCTGTCTTTAGCAGTTTTGCTGTCACTGTTCTCCTTCCTACGATTTCGGCCGATCAACAGAAATTTTTCATTTAACTCATCAAAAGACATACCTGTTCCGTCATCTTCATAAACAATTTCCTTACTTCCCTCTCGATCATAAAAGGTTATATATACCTTATCAGCATCTGCATCCCATGAATTAGATACTAATTCCGATAATACACTCGGCAACTTTGAGTATAAAGAAATACCTAAATGCTCAATTGTATTGGGGTCAAATTTTAATGTGAGGTTTTCACTCATGATTTCGAAGATTTATTTTTTTCCACTTTTATAATTTTAAAGCTCTTCGAGCCCTTTGAAAAATGCTCTACATCCCATTTCTCAGGCTTAACATACCAACATTGTGATACTTTAAATATCGAAGAGAAGATCGCAGCGGCTATAGTTTCCATCTTGCTACCTGTAAGCCCGATTTCAAATGGAAAATTATTCTGAACAAAATAAACAAAGTAATCTTTTGAAATCTGCTCCAAAATGTCAGAAAGATTATTTTGGTTAACTTGATGAATTATAGCGGAATTCAACTTGCGTAAAGAGAATTCTGCTGACACCCTGGCCAATTTTTCCCTTGGTGTATCACCATCTGGAACTAAAACACTAATCTGCTCATAGTCTCGATCGTCAAGAAGCGTATAAAGTCTTTCATGTTTGGCTGATGCAAACGCCAATAACACTCTGGGGTCAGAGATATTTGTATAATGTGGCAAAAGATTCAGAAGTGAATAAGGTCCAGTTTCTCCTTTGTGTACTGAAGCAATCTCTTGGAGAAGTACGGAGGAATCATTATCTGAATACAAATTTAAAAATCTCTCAACGTCATCGTCGAGGGGGTATTCTAGCCCCGGTGTAGTTATTGATAAGTATAGGAGGCTGTTTTTAGAATAGGCTGCCTTTATTGATTTGAATATCACCCCTTTGGGCAAACCGGTGGCGTCGCAGAGAACAGCCTTATTTTCTAATTCAGAGATAACCTTGTCAAAATCTTCCGGAGTTACTGTTACTTTTTCGCTATTGTTTAATGTTGAAAATGCGTTTAAAATTTGCTCAGTTTGACCATCTTCATCAAATTTTATAAAAATAACCTTCTTAGGATTTAATAATGCAATTTGTTTAGCGGAATTTAGTGTCGCTTCTTCAAATCCAAGGCCGACAATAGCAATATCGATATGCAATCCCATATGGCCTTCTTTTGAAATGTCAGAAATAGAAGGCAATTTTTCCTTAATAAAGCTAAAATCATTCTTTTTCTGTCTATCTTCTATCTGATAGGATTCTTCAAATGGGATTAATTGTTGAACCCTTTGAAGTGGCCTGCTATCAGAAGATAAAGAAGGTTCGATATCTGTATTTTCCAATATTCTTTTTATCTCTCCTTCCGAAATTGGATTTAGGTTTTTTATTAAGATGTTCTTCCCATTTTTAGGATTATTTAACCAGTCCTCTAAAGGCTTACCGGATAATTCAAATCTATCCGCGCTGGAGAGTCCAATATGCTTACTAACCCCATACAACTTTCTAAACACAAGTTTAAATTGTTGCTGGGGCTTAAGCCCTTGTCGATTAGTCCTAGAAGCCTCCGGTCCCCCCTGAAGATTAAAAATGCCAGCATCAATTAACTTTCGGACCTCATTATTTTGTTCTTCCTTGTCTCCGTGTGTGATATTTATGAAAATTGAAGTATACTGCCTCAATCGATCCGTTTCTCTTTTTGCTTTTCTTATTGCGGATTGTACGAGAAGGTGGTGAGATGCATCGGCAAAAGATTCGACAAAATCAAGATATCGAGTATCTCTTCTATTTAGATCATACAATCTAGAATTGCATAATTGAAGGTAACATTCATTCTGAACCTTTGCATCAACAGGATAATTTGTAACACCTACCGACCTTTTTAATATTAACTCGTATAAGGTTATCACGTCACCTAAATCCCCAACACAGACAGCAGTAAGAGCGGATATACCATGGTAAAGATCCTTTTTCTTTGAGGCCTTTTCTTCCCTAACAATATTCTCAGCTATTGATATTAGTGTCTCATCTCCCAATATTTCAGAAGGACGTGTATCTTTTGGATGCAGTGGAAAATATTTAGCTCGTCTCAACAAAATATCTTCAATAAATCTTTGTCCTTCATGATGTCCCTCATGTATTATCTGATTAACTTCTCTTCCCAAATCAAATATTGAGTAATCCCTTCCTATTTTTGCTTGCGAAGTACTTCCCGGGGCCATAATCACCATTTCAAGGGTTTGCGCCTCCGTTGTGAATTTAAATGCACAGGTTTCATCCTGAAACAGTAATTCGGAAATAAGTTTGATAATATTTTTATCGCTCAAATATCTTGTAGAAACATCATCTAAAAGGAAGTATATATTTGATTGAGTAAAAATTTCGGAAGATTTTTTAATAGCTTCCGCAAGCTGCGGAAAGGCAATTTTTGGATGAATATTTATTTTATGCGCAGACTGTCCGTCACTGAGGGTATTGAGATACTTTTTTAGAATATTTTCCAGACTATAGTCACTGGTAATTTCTGAGAGTTCGGCACCTTCACTGATTATTGATGATAAAGTAGTCGCAATAGGAGCATAAAAATCTTTTCTGACAGCATCTGGCTTTAAATCTCTTAAGTGACGGATTGAGTGAATTGCCTGTATTGCAAAACCAATAAGTAATTTTGAATATGGCTCAAATATTTCCTTATATCCACCATCCTTTAAGGCATTAAAATCCAGTAATTTTACGCAAGAAATGTATAAACCTACGTAACGCTCCGACGGACTGACAAGACGGTCAATAATTTTAGTCGTATTGGTTTTCTCTTCTGTATTTTGCGGCATCAGTCTTGCATGAAATTCTAATGCCCTTAACAGCATAGTTTTACCACAACCTCGCATCCCTGTAATTACTTGCGGGCCTTTTACACTTATTCTTTTTGCCCAGGCATTATCCTTATCTACAAATAAAGATGCTACATGCCATGGACTAAGGGATTGTGCATTTACTGCATCATCAAAACTCTTCAAAACAAGCTCCTGCTCCCAAGGATTGGTGTGTGAGTGAAAAGTATCCTTGATCTGATTTATTAAGTCTTTATAAGTTATCTGCTTCTGAGACAGTATTTCAGGTTTTAAAAAATCTGCTTTCTCCTCAAGTAGAAAAGCAAGTCTCCAGTCTTTATCACTATATTTATCAGGGTTATCGGTTATTCTTCTGCTTAATTGATTAAGACATTGGCCTATCCAATGCAAATCGCCGATTCTATCAGAATCATCATGACTTTTTGTTTTCTGATTTAATGATCCCAGATCAATTGCTACGACTTTAATGTTCTCATCTATCTCATTAAATCGCTTTCTAGCGGGAGAAAGGTTTTCAATAATAAGATTACCTGGATGAAGATCGTTATGATACGTCTTATTTGACCTAAGCTCGTGCAAGAGTGTTACAAGATCAATTGATATTTGAGCAATAGTTTTAGCAGGAATATTAGCTGTGTCTTCAAAGTACTGCTTCAGCGTCAATCCATCCAAATACTCGAGACCAACTACATGACAATTAATAGTTACACCGTTCGAAAATGTTACAGGGATATTGTCAAAATAGATGTTGGGGTCTATTTGAACGACATGGGTTGAATTTTGTGAAAGCAGAAAATGATTTTTGCATTCTTCCTCGAAATTTTTGTTCTGAATCCTGTATAAGTCAACAGGAATTATTTTTACTACTTTTTTTACTGCATTGCCAAATGCAGATAGTTCACCTATATATGTAGCTCCATAAAATCCTCGAGCCAATGGCTCGAGGATTTTAATAGCACCAATTGTAGGTGGGAAATACTCTAAAGGAAAACCATAGGGCAGTCCGCAGGTAGGGCATAGGTCGGTCAAGTTTTTTAGACTATAATCGTTGGCGGCTGGACAATTAAAGCAGCTATATTTTTCCATTATACTATTTCTTCGAATTTAATATTATCAATTGGCTCAGCTAAATAACTGACAGCACGCTCTAGATTAGCTCTAAACTCATGAAGATGAGATTCTATACAACGAAACGAGCATATTATATCTCCCTTCTGAACGTAACTATCATTCTTGGCTTTTAAAACAAGCCCGCATGGGTCAGGGAATCTGCCATCTGCTTTCTGCTGAATTCCTACTATAGCATCTCTGATTGCAAGCAGGTCTATATTAAAATAACCATTTTTCTTGGCGCTTATGTAATATTGATGCCCTTTCTTTATATTGAATACAATATCTTCAAAGGAATCTTTCTTTCCCCCTTGCGTTTCAACATTTGCGAAGAAAGCATGACTCAATAACTTAACCGAAAATGGAACAGTTATAGTACCATTAACGCTGCAAGCCATTTGATTGCATACTTCTGCATGACTCTGTAATAAATCATCTGCTGTATCATCTAATAGATGACTTACAGCAAGCAGAGCTTCGCCACGTCCTATATATGGTTGCTGAGCAACTCTCCCGTCAGTAATAAATGACTTTGCTTTTATCCCTGCGAGATTTGCTATTCTATTAAACCTCTTGGCATTGCTCTTGGCAAGTTCCAACGTATGACCAAAATTTCCATGCTCCGACACTCTTACATCAAGACCAATATGGGATAACCCCACCGCTATTTTTTTAGAAAGTAATGATGCTATTGCTAACGACGGAATAGATACTCCATTATTCTTTTTGCGAAAATTAAAAAGGAGAGCATCTAGTGGTGTAAAGTTATTGTTTGCCAGAAAGTGAACATAGTTATTCTCCTCGAGCCACATATGAATTTTTGAAGAATCCGGCTCGATATTGTAGTCTTCTATTTGGGCCAATACATCAATTCCGCCTGCCGGCCTGCCGGGTACACCGAGTTTCAAAACAGACTTTCCAAGATTAAGCAAAAACAGCGGGCATAAAATAGTGCTTAATGAGCCGGGGCCCCCAGTCGAAGGAATGTCGCACAATTCGATACTCTTATCAAACAGTATCTTTTCGCCTGAATCTGCAAGCCTAACTGCGAGGTGCAAAATGTCATCATCAGTTACTTCATTCTGGCGAAAATGAGTAACTATTGCTCCCATGTTTTCGTCATTGGGAGCATTGACGAAGGCAGAGATCAATTGCTTGGTGGTATGTATGTCATTTGTTTTCATTAAGGGCCTGCAGAACCAATTTGGCGATTAACTCCGCCATAAGCGGCGGTACCGCATTACCTATTTGTTTGAAGGCCGGAGTACGATTAATACCCTCTTTTACGCCCTCAAAAAAATAGTCATCCGGAAAGGACTGTAACCTTGCTGCTTCTCGTATTGTCAGTGAACGATTCTGCCTAATATCAGGATGGATATAATAATGGCCATCTTTTGCAATGTGGGCTACAATAGTTTGCGAAGCAGCCTCATCGCCTGCGACTACCTTAAATCTATCACAAAAGGAATCACGATTCTTGTGGGTTTTAAGCCTTTCGGGTAAATGATTATATTGAAGCCGCTCCTTTTCTTTATCCCACTTTTCAACCGCTATTTTATAAATCTCTTTGTCTTGCTCTGTATGGGGACGGGCAACATGTTGCGTTAAAATGTCGATACCATTTCTGATTGAAGCATCAGAAAGATAACTATTAGTTTTACCGCGGTATTTTAGATATCTGCCAGTTGGCTCTCCAGCTTGTATTGCTGGCAAGTCGTTCAGTACCGACTTGACGCTATGACCAGAAACCTTTTTTACAGCTTCCAAATCAGGGATATTGACGGCAATTTCTTGCTGCCAGCCAATTATGATAATCCGCTTCCTATTCTGCAGAACACCAAAATTATTTGCCTCAACCTTGAACACCCGCATGTTGTACCCCTTTTTCAGGAAGAGTTTTTTCATGTTCCTTAGGTAAATACCATTTCCGGCCGACAATAAACCAAGAACATTTTCAAACACAAACATCTTGGGCTTGTACCTTTCAAGATATTTTGCATACTGAACATACAAGTAATTGCGCTGGTCACCTTTCATTCCATTTTCTGATCTGGCCCTGCCGACTACGGAATATGCCTGGCAAGGAGGGCCACCAATGATTAGGTCTACAGTCCTCCCATTTAATTGCTTCTCTATCGCTTTATGGATAGCGGGGTTATGCTCGTGGCCAATGGGTTGATTAATTACAGACAATAGCAAGTTTGATGGGATCTTCTCATAAAGCTCTTTCCTTGATATTTCACCTTTTAGGTAAGATATATAATCCTGATATTTATTTTCAACCTTAAGATAATGATATGCAGTCCGGGTTCTTAATGTAAAACATGCCGCTTGTTCCAGCTCCACGTGGGCTATTGGTTCGAATCCTGCTCTGATAAAGCCCTCAGATAGCCCCCCGGCACCGGCAAACAAGTCTATATAGGTAAAGCTCATTTATTAATTAGTTCGTTCGCTATGTTTTTTAATTTTTCATCTGCCTTCCCATGCTTAAGTTCGCATTCCCATATTACAATTACTTTCCAGCCTTGTTGTTCAAGCTTTTTAATACTATCGTAATCCTTAATCCTATTGCCATTAATTTTAGCCTGCCACCAATCGGTCCTTGTTTTGGGGACTACATAGTATTTGCAATTCTCATGGCCGTGCCAGAAACAACCATTTATAAACAACGCGGTTTTAAATTTTGGGAAAACCATATCTGGCTTTCCAGGTAGCGTTTTGTCATGCAGCTTATAACGTAACCCTTGGGAAAACAAAAACTTGCGAACCATCATTTCGGGCTTAGTATTCTTTCCCTTAATGCGGCTCATATTAAAACTTCTTGTCTGCACAGAGTGAACGTCGGGCATTATAGTACAAAAATAACTCCTTAATATAAATAAAAAAGGCGATTTTTTACTTATCAAAATATCATAATATGTATGACGGCACTTAAGCATGACAGTAAATAGCGAAAAAGTACAACCACAGACATATGCGGCGGTGTAACCCAGCTCTTCTAAGAATTAACGTTATTAAAAGGCAAATTGTATTGTAGAAAGATTAAACACTTTATGTTTTTAATGGCACAACACGTTAATAATTGAATAAAAATACAATCATGAAATCAGCCTATTTATACGTTCGGGTAAGCACCGACGAACAAAAAAGAAAAGGCCATTCTCTTGCAGAGCAAGAAGATCGCCTCATTAGACATTGTGAGATCAACGGGATTCAGGTTAAAGGAATATATCGAGAAGACTATTCGGCAAAGGACTTTAACCGTCCTGAGTGGAAAAGACTCATTAAGAAGCTCCGGAAAAACACCCATAGACCACCTGAAAATATCCTATTCATAAAATGGGATCGATTCAGCAGGAACATCGAATATGCTTATCAAATGATAAGAATGCTAAGAGAGCTGAATGTTCAGCCTATGGCGGTGGATCAACCTATCGATCTTGAAATACCAGAAAGTATAGTCATGCTTGCTGTTTATTTATCCATACCGGAAGCAGAGAACAGCAGGCGGGGTCTGACCACTTCAGACGGAATGCGAAGAGCGAAAAAAATGGGGCGCTGGTCAGGAAGAGCTCCGATAGGTTATGCCAACCGCACAACGCCTGATGGTAAAAGTATCATTGTGCCCAAGCAACCGGAGGCCGATTTTATGAAATGGTCGTTTCAGCAACTGGCAACGGGATCCTTCACGATCAGCCAGGTTAGAAAGATGGCTTGTATAAACGGCTTACGTTGTGCAAAGAGCCACTTTTGGAGACTAGTTCATAACCCTGTATACTGTGGAATCATTAGAATTCCTGCAAACCGAAATGAGGAACAGCAATTTGTAAAGGCAATCCATGAACCACTAATCTCCGAAAGTTTATTCCAACAAGTTCAACTTATAATAACTAAAGACCGAAATAAAAGAGTGAATAGAGATGCATTGAAATCTTTGTTCCCCCTTAGAGGATTCATGTCCTGCCCCTTATGCGGATGTAGAATTACAGGAAGTGTGTCACAAGGGAGGCGGTTAAAATATCCGTATTATCATTGTGTAGGACATAAATGCAAAGGCAGATTCAGGGCAGAACTGTTAAATGGGAGCTACGAAGAAAAATTAAAAGAAATACATCTGCGCCCTGAAGCATATGAGCTTCTTGGTCTCATTCTGGAAGACGAAAACGTTTTAACATATCGAAGGAGATATATTGATGAGCGCAAGAGAATACTGGATTCGATCTCAAAACAAGAGCTTCATATTTCAAAAGCGAGAAAGTATTTCTTGGACGAAAAGATTGACTTCGATGATTTCAGCAAATTGAAAAAGGAGCATAATGAAATATTGAGCCAATTGAATTATCAGTTAAACAGGATTACTCAAAAAATAACAGACTGCGACCTTAACAATAATACGTGGCCCAATATAGATTTTACTGTTCTTCAATCTTACAAAGAACAGGACAGTAAAGGGAAGCGCGATTTTCTTGAACTGTTTACACCCACCGCGATAAACCCGGTGGGAGTAAATATTGATTCCTTAAGAATTAATGTGGCTGTGGCTATGGTTGTGGAATATCGTAAATAGGATTTAACAGAAACTCCTCTCAGTTATTATCAAATTAAAAGCGACAAAAAATGAACCAGTTTCTTTCCCAAAACGGTGGCGGTTTTTCGCCCAGAAAAGTGTCGGTGGATCAAGCTATGAGGTTATTAGGGCGGAATGGTATAAGTGTAACAAGAGAAAAGGCCGAGATAATATTGGATTTCCTTTATTTAATCGCGAAGACCTATCGAACGCAAAAAGAACATGCAAGCTGCGTGGAATTTGACCTCAAGAATGAATCGAACAACGAACAACGGCCTTTGTACTAAAGCGTAGTCACTAACAGATCAGTGATCAATTGCTCCACTGCAAAGTTCGAACCGCACTAAGGACGCCTCCAGAGGATGGTAATATGTTATTAACCAATCTCTTACCTGCATAAAAAAAGGAGACAATCAATATTGATTGTCTCCTTTAGCGGACCGGACGGGACTCGAACCCGCGACCTCCGCCGTGACAGGGCGGCATTCTAACCGACTGAACTACCGATCCAGTATTGACGCGCTTTTCAGCCCGTAATTTACTCCCTTTCGGGGGTGCAAATATAGAAATATTTATTTCAAATCACCAAATTTTATTGCCTTCATCCCTCCCCTTTTCCCGCTTTTCAACCACAAAACCCATCCCGGGCGACCCTATCGCCCAAATCTATAGAAATTTTCATAACCTTTTGACTATCAGCAAACCAATCCCTGCAGCAATTATCAGCATGATGAATTTGACCGGCAATTTAGCAGGTTTTGACCGGTACCCGGTAACGACCGGAAGGGTAATTTTAATTCATCAACCTTCAACCAAAAACCCAAATCCCAGGCGCACTCACAAGTGCCCGCCTTAAAATCCATCCACATGAAAAAAATCATTACCCTCCATCTCCTGGTCATGCTGTTTATGACCATCCTGTCCGCCCATGCCGCCAGATCGGCGGCGCCCCCTTCCGGGTATTTTAACATGATCTCGCGGAATGTGTGGGAACTGACACAGGTGCCCAATATCGCCACCGAAACCGGGCGCATCAAAACTTCCCTGCAAGTGGCGGACTTTGAGCCCGTCGGTTTACGGGCCACGGCCAATACCCAGCTCGTGATCAACGTGGAGCAGACCAGCGGTACGGGACTGCCCAGGCTCATCATGGGCACGTACGACCGGCAGACCGTCGCCACGTACGACCTCGTGGCGGGCGTCAACACCATTACGAACGCCAACGGTGGCGACCTTTACCTGCAATATTCCTCCGCCAGTCCTTCAGACGGCAACAAGGTAAGGGTCACTTTTCAAAGCGGTTACCACACTATGCCGTTGTACATCCTGGGCAGTTCCACGCACCAGCAGTGGCTGGACATGCTCGTGGCGGACACCTCGTCGCCCAACGCCACCCTGGTGTCTGACAGAACGTTTATCGTCGTATCGCAGGTGAAAGCCGAACAATACAAAGACGAAAACCAGGACACGCTGCTGACCCTCATGGACAGGGTGATGCAGGCTGAAGGCGACATCAGCGGGCTGGATAACAGCCTTCCCGTTCATGCGCCCATCCTGCGCAACAAACTCATGCTGCTGGAAAAAGCCAGCGGCAACCCGGACGCCACGTCGCTGGGCCGGGTGCGCATTCCTACCGGCAGCATTCACTGGATATTGTCGCCTTCTTACATACTGGAAGACGGCGGCTGGGGCGTATTCCACGAAATAGGCCATCATCACCAGCATTGGGCATGGACCTGGTCTACCTGCATCGAAGTGTGCGTAAATATTTATTCCCTCGCCGCGAAACGGGCCATCCATTTCGGTCAGCAGGGTATGAGCACGGCGGATTGGAATACCGTCATGAGTTATCTGGCGCAGCCGCAGGCGTCCAAAAATTTCAATGCCGGCAGCGTTTCACTGTTCACCCGCCTCGGCATGTTCCACCAGTTGTGGCTCGCTTACGGGGATTCTTTTTATCACACCCTTCATAAACGCACAAGGGCCGAAGCGCCCTCCCCCAGCGGCGATGAGGCGGAGATGCGGCTCTTTATGCTGTATGCCTGCCAGATCAGCGGCGAAAACCTCGGCCAGTTTTTCAGGAACTGGGGGCTTAACGTAAACCAGTCCATTTACGACGAGCTGGACGCGCTGGGTTATCCCGCGCCGGCAGTGGATCCATCCGCCCTGCGCGAAGACCTTGTAGCCACCATCACTTCCCCGGCCAATAACGCGGTATTCCCGGCAGGCTCCGGCGTAACATTGACGGCTACCGCTTTCGGGCAAGGAAAGATCGCTAACGTGGAATTTTTCCAGGGCACCGTAAAGCTCGGGGAAGACAGCACCGCGCCGTACGAATACGCGTGGAACAACACCAGCCCGGGCAGCTACACGCTTACCGCCAAAGCCACCGCGGCTTCCGGTCAAACAGCCACTTCATCGCCGGTGAATATCGTGATGGAATCCGTGTCTATTACTTCGCCCGCCAACAATGCTTCATTCCCCGCAGGCGAGCCGGTGCAGATCGATGCCAGCGTAAGCGGGGCGGTCGGCCGCGTGGAGTTTTATGCAGACAGCATAAAGATCGGTGAAGCCACCGCCGCACCTTACAGCTTCTCCTGGCAAAATGCGCCGGCCGGCATCCACACGCTCACGGCCAAAGCCATTGATCTTAACGGCGATACGGCAACATCGACCAGCACAGGCATTGTAACAGGCGGCCTGTTCCCGGCTGCGGACGCATATGTGCGGGACGGCGGCAGCGCCAATACGAACTTTGGCACGGCCCATACGCTCGTCGTGAAAAAAGACGGCAACAGCGGTTACAGCAGGGTTTCTTATCTGAAGTTCGATCTCAACGGCTACAACAACCCGGGCATCGCTACGCTTCGCCTTTACATCACCGGCGCAGGCACCGCCGCTTCCGGCACGCAATGGCAGGTTTGGAAAAACGATAACGATACCTGGACCGAAACCGGCATCACCTGGAACAACAAACCTGTTAACAGCACCCAGCTCGCCAGTCAGCAAGGCCGCCGGAGCGGTTACGTGGAATGGGACATCAGCAGCCAGGTAGCGCAGGAATCTGCCGGCGACAAAGTGCTGTCCATCGCGATCGTTTCTTCGGTATCCGGCCAGACCAACGACGCTACTTTCGCTTCGAAAGAAGCCACAGAAGCGGCACTGCGGCCGGTGCTGATGGTAGACGCCTTTCCCGCGGTAACATTGCTGCAGCCCGCCGCCAACGATACTTTGCCCGAGCACGGCGCCATGCTGATCACCGCTTCCGCGAGCGACGACCGGCATTTAGACAGCCTGACCTTGTACATCAACGGCGAAGAAAAAACGCAGTTCACACAAACGCCATACGAATGGAACTGGGCCGACCTGCAGCCCGGCACTTACGGTATCCGCGCAAAAGCGACAGACAACGCGGGCCTTCAAACCTGGTCTGATTCGCTGACGGTATCCGTCGTAAAAGACACCATTCCTCCCGCGCTCATTGCGCCCGCGGCCATTACCGCGAACCCGCTCCCCGGCGCGTCAGACGTGGCGGTAAACATTGGCAACGCCACGGCAACGGACAATGCAGGCATCGCCAGCCTCACGCACAACGCGCCGGCGGTTTTCCCGGTCGGCGAAACCACCGTTACCTGGACGGCCACCGATCTCAGCGGCAATATATCCACCGCCACACAGCTCGTCACCGTTAACTATCTCAAGAGCAAATTCGGTGCGGTGACGCTATACGCCGGCAGCGACGGCAACAACCTCATCGATCTGAAAGCGCAGTTATATGTGAATGGAACACTAGCCGGCACCGGCGAATTGCTGCAGCAAAACATTTCCGGCAACGGCCTTGGCAATTGCAACCGCTTCATCATCCCGATTGATAGCGACAGCGTTACCTACACGCCTTCCGACGTGCTGCAATTAAAAATTTACGCGCGCCGCGCCGGCAACAGCGGGAATTTCAGGATGAAGTTCTGGTACAATGCCGAACCATCCGGCGGCATATCGAAAGGCACGGCTAAAATGGAGAAATACACGCCGGTGATTCCCGGCGGCGACGGTTTCTTTTACCTGCGCGAACAGTTTGCACTGCAGCCTTCCGCAGGCGGCGAGGCCGTAAAAACGTCGCTGAACGTGAACGCCGGCTACCAGGAGATCGGCACATGGTCTGCCGCTACACTGGAACCTAACACTATCTCCCACATCAGCATGGCGCAGGCTGAGCAGCCCCGCAAACAGCAAGGGCTGGAAGTAAAAATATTCCCCAACCCGAGCAGCTACGAATTTGGCTTGCTGGTGGGAAGCGCCACCACATTGCAGGTACGTGTGCGGGTGATGGATATTTCGGGGAAAGTAATTTCGGCGATAACCGGCAATCCCGGTCAGCTGGTGTATTTCGGACAGGAATTAAAACCCGGTCTGTATATCGTGGAAGTGACGCAGGGAAATAAACGGGAAATCGTGAAAGTGATCAAAAAATAACTTCCCAGATAAAAATAAGAAAGGGCGCGGGACTTCCTGCGCCCTTTCTTATTTATGCATGAGATTGCTGAACCATACTTGCAGGGTTGACCTATTTTTGCTTTATTTCAGACAAAACTATACCTGTTATGGGCATGATAGCAAACTTACTCAGGGTGACCAATGCTGAACCGGAAACCTACATCAGCAACAGCGCTTTGCTGGAAGAAAGAATTTATGAGAACGAAGAAGAAGATCTCATGCTGACCGATATCGATAAATCCTGGGAAGGCATACTTTTTTTGCTGACCGGGCAGAACCTTGAAAAGCTTGACCATCCTCTGGGAAGGGTACTTTTCAGCGGCCGGGTAATAGACGAAAACCAGGACCTGGGATATGGCCCGGGACATTATTTAACACCCAAAGAGGTCGGGGAAATGAGCGGGGCGCTTGCCGGCATCACCAAAGAAGAACTTACGCAAAGGTTGGATTCTCCGCGAATGACGGAACTTGCCATTTATCCTGAAATATGGGCGGAGGAAAATGCGCTGGGTTATCTGCTGGATTATTTTGAAGTAATTCAAACAGTGTATGCAACTGCCGCAAAAAATAACGAAGCGGTTATTACTTTTTTAAACTGAAAAAGGAAAATCCTCCACAAAAAAAGGAGGCCCGTGCAATGCACAGGCCTCTTTTGAAGAATAGTATTGAAGGTTAGTTGGTATAACCGGTGTTCTGTTCCATACCGCTTACGTCGGTTTCAGCCCTGGGTATCGGCAGAATATTGCGGTAGTCGCCGGGAGCCAACGTGATGGGAGTTACGTGCTCGGGCGCCGTTCTGACGAGCGTTTCTTTGCGGCGCGTAATATCGTAGAAACGGAAACCTTCGCCGTAAAGTTCCTTCCTTCTTTCGTCGCGGATCTCGGTTTTCAGCGCGGTACCGGTGTTGGTAGATTTCACTGCGCCGGTAATAGCCCTTGCCTGAACGGCGAACAGCGCGTCCTGTGCGGGGCCGTCGTGACCCAGTTCGGATTCGGCTTCCGCTTCGATGAGGTACATTTCAGCGGAACGGATCATCGGAACGCTCAGGTCCCATGCATCTCGGAACCAGAATTTATTCATCAGGTAACCATCGCGGGAAAAAGCGATATCGTCACGGCGGAGCGCATCGCCTTCATAAGGAGGAGGCAATTTATCCAGGTTCAGGTAGAACTGTTTCTGACGGATATCGTTATCCGCAAACATGTTCAGAAATGAAGTGGTGGCGCGGAAAGTGCTGTAGCCGATATTGTACGGTTCCTGGAAGGAAGCGATCTGAACGTAACCGGTATTGTCGTCTGAACGGTAAACGAGCGTCCATATCCATTCATCGTTCGGATCGATAAAACCTTCCAGCAGGGAGGCAGCCGGCGCCAGAGGATGCCCTGCGCGGGCCAGTTTCGCATGATCGCTGGCCAGCTGCCATTGCTGCATATCGAGGTATACCCTTGCAAGCAGGCCGTTTACGGCGTTAACGGTAAGACGTCCGTCGCCGCCGTTGCGCTGCGGATCCAGGTTTTCTTTCGCAAACAGCAGGTCTTCTACGATAAAATCATAGTCCGCTTTCACGGTGCCTCGTCCCGGGATCGGGTCGCTTGCGCCAATCACTTTATCTACAACCGGAATGCCGGGAGCATTCTGATCAACTGCATACGGCTGGGCGAACAGTCGCACGAGCTGCAGGTGGGCCCAGGCCCTCAGCGCCCTGGCTTCAGCGATATAATCCGTTTTCAGCTCGTCCGTCAGCGGCGATTTAGGCAATTCCGTGATCGCCACGTTCGTGTTGAGGATCATCTTATACCCATCCCTGAAGAACACACCGCCGTAACCCGCGGTAGGCGATTGCTGGAACTGGTATTCCGTCACAAAACGGTTGTAGTTGCCAGTCTTTACTACCAGCATGTCCCCGCCTTTAACATCCTGCGTCAGCGAGATCTGCGTATTGAAAGAACTGGTAGTGATGAGATCGTACAAACCATTCATCGCGGCAGTTACTTTTTCCGGCGTGGAGAATGCGGTTTCAGCTGCGATGTCAGCTGTAGGCAACGGCTCCAGGAAGTCTTTCCCGCAGCCGCCGGCCACTAAAAGCGTGCCTGAAAGAAAAATATATACTAAACGTTTCATAGTTGTCTGTTTTGAGATTAGAAGCCAAGATTTAAGCCTACGGTAAATGTTTTTACGTTCGGAACATCGTTGTCGGCACTGCCGCCGATGCTCATTTCCGGATCTACGCCTTTATGTTTGGCCCAGGTGAACAGGTTTTCGCCGGAAACATACACACGCAGGTTGGAAACGTTGATCCTGCCCAGCAAAGATTTAGGCACCTGGTAACCGAGGTTGATATTTTTTACCCTTGCATAGCTGCCATCGTACAGGAAACGGGAAGAAGTATTGTTACCCTGGTCGGTATTGCCCAGTACGAAACGCGGAATATCGGTCACGTCGCCTTCTTTTTTCCATGCCCGCTGCATGTCCGGAGAAAGTTGCTGACCGGGCGTATTACCGTTGGTCATCAGCTGGGAATAGGAGTTGTCGTAGATCTTACCACCTACGCTGAAGTAAGTATAGATACTCAGATCGAAATCTTTGTAACGGAAGGTGTTGTTGAAACCGCCGAAGAATTTCGGGAGCGCGGAGCCCAGTTCGTAACGCGTAGCGGCATTATAGCTTTTTGTAGTGATCTTTTTACCGGTGCGCTGACCATTTACGATCTCGTCCTGGTACCATTGCGGACGGCCATCTGCGGCGTCTACACCGGCCCATTCGGGAAGGAACCACATATAACGGTCTTTACCTACGACCCATCTCTTTGAAGATGCGTTGGGGTCGATCAGCGTGTCTTTCGTCATTTTCAGGATGATGTTCTTGGTGGTCGTGAGGTTCGCTGAAGCGGTCCAGTTAAAGTCTTTGGTGCTGAACACCGTGGCTTCCACCATAAATTCCCAGCCTTTGTTCCTGATAGCGGCAAAGTTGGTGTTGATGGTCGTGAAACCGGTCAGCATAGACAGGGGCTGAGCAATCAGAACACCGGTGGAATGGCGGTTGAAATACCCGATCTCTCCCCTGAAACGGCGCAGGAAAGCAAATTCGAGACCGATGTCGAGGACCTTGCTGGTTTCCCATTGGAGCTTGGTATTTTCAAGCTGTTTGTACGTAATGCCCGGCAGGCCGTTGTAATTAAAGCCCGTGCCGTACAGGCCAAGACGCGCATAACGGCTGCCGATGATGTCGTTGCCGGTAGTACCGTAGCTCGCTTTCAGTTTCAGTTCGTCGACCCAGGATTGAGCGGCCATAAAACTTTCGCGGCCGATACGCCAGCCACCGCCCACGTTCCAGAAAGTACCGTAACGGTAATCGGAGCCGAAGATGGATGAACCGTCGCGGCGAACGCCACCAGTCAGGTAGTAACGGTCTGCATAGCTATAATTGATCCTTGAAAGCCAGGAGAGCATTCTTTTCTCGGTGGTAGACGTTCCCACATCCACCGGCGTTGCGGCGGCATTCAGTTCATAAATGCCGTTGAAAGGGAAAGTAGTGCCGTTGAGGGAGTTGTTCTCGTAAGTCTGGTTCAGCGCTTCCTGGCCAACCATTACACTAACGCCGTGATCGCCGAACTGCCGGTCGTAAGACAGTGTATTGGTGAGCGTGAGATCGAGGTTACGCGGGCGGTAGCGGACAGTACGGCCCTGCACGCTGGTACCGTCACCATGATCGGAGTTATAGTACTGCGTTTCGGAGATATCGAAATAATCAACTCCGCCGAGCGTCTTGAACTTAAAATTTTTCAGGAAGCTCACTTCCACATAAGGACTGAAAATGCCTCTTACGGTTTTGGCCCGGTAGATATTGTATTTGGCCAGGCCAAGAGGGTTGTAATCTTTTACCAGCGGCGCGTTGTAGTCGTACAGGAAGCCGTCGCCGGTGGGGTCGGGTATCGGATTGCCGTCTGCGTCTAACTGGTACAGCGGGTAAACCGAAGCCACAATCTCGGAGAAACGGATCGGGTTAGCGGCGCCACCTGCGCCCGCGGGCGTGTTCTGATCGGTGTAGGAAAGCGTGGTGTTCACACCGGCTTTGATAAAGCTGGTAACGGCATGTTCCACGTTGATCCTGGCGGAATAACGTTTGAAGTTAGACGCCAGTACGATGCCTTTCTGGTTGAAATAAGAACCGCCAAAATAAAATTTGGTCTTGTCCGTACCGCCGGAAACGTTCAGGCCGTAATCTTCGGTGCGACCCTGGTTGATCACCGCATCGCGCCAGTCTGTATCGTACAGCAGCCTTGCGCCGCTGCTCAGCGCACCGCCCGCGCCCAGCGGCTGATTATTGTTGTAAGGGTTTACCTGCAGGGCATCGATGGTGCTGGTATTCGCTTTGGTTGCAGCGGTTGCGGCATTATCGCCGGCAGCGAGGTTTTCAGCGTTGAAATGATCCCACCAGTATTTGTAATATTCGGCGGCGCCCATCATTTTATGACGGTCTACCGCGATGGAAGACCACCCGTTATTGGCGGAGAAATTGATATTGGATTTGCCGGCGCGGCCTTTTTTGGTCGTGATCACCACTACGCCGTTCGCGGCGCGGGAACCATACAGGCCTGAAGCTGTCGCATCTTTCAGCACGGTGATGTTCTCGATATCTTTCGGGTCCAGCGTGGAAAGGATGTTGGCGGTGGTTTGCACCTGCGTATAATCGCCTTCCGCAATGGCAATGCCGTCTATCACGAACAGCGGCTGCGCGTTCTGCGCGGTGCTGAAGTTGCTCGCGCCGCGGATGCGGATGGTGCTGTTGCCGCCGGGCTGGCCGGAATTGCTTTGCACGGTGATACCGGTAGCAAGGCCCTGCAGGGCTTTATCAAAAGAAGCTACAGGGCGCGCCTGCAGCGGCTCCGAGCCGATCACGGATGCACTGCCCGTAAAGGCGGACTTGCGCTGTGAACCGTAAGCCACGGCCACGAACTCTTCCAGTTCGTTCACGCCGGTTTCGAGCGATACATCGACCGTCGTTTTGTCGCCGATCTCCACTTCCTTCACTTTCATGCCGATCGTGGAGAAAACGAGCACCTTGGCTGTGGCGGGCACCTGGAGGCTGTATGTGCCGTCTTGTTTGGAAATGGTACCGGAACTGGTACCCTTGATGCTGACCGTTACAAACGGCAGGGAGGCTCCCGTCGCATCTGTAATTTTCCCTGAAATTACCCTACTCTGGGCGTTAGCGCCCACCGTCATCAATAAGAGGCAGGTAAACAGGCATAAAATTCTGTGCATGTTTTTGACAATTTAGATTTGGAAGAAGTTTCATTCGTTTGATAACATACCTCTCCCCGCCAGGCTGATCTGCAAGATGCCGGGAACGGTTGTATCGCTGGTGTATGGCAATACACGCCAATGCGGATACGATGTGCTGATATTGTTTGGAAATTGGTATGCCTGCAATCAAACCGGTGCAGGATCGGGGCGGCCCGAAAGGCCTTTACATAAGTTAAGTTTCTTGATACATAGGCAAATCGACTTAGATTTTATTATTACTGATAATCAAAAAAAAATTTCAAACAATTCTAACGGGGAATATTTACCAGGTCAAACGAACCTTCCTGTGGCGTACCATCTTTTCGCTGGTTGATGAGCGCATGGTAACCTAGATTTTGGTCGTCATAAGCAATTACGAATACAAAAAATGAAATACTTATACTTGTATTAAGACAAATGTACTTGATTTTTCACAAACTTATCGTGCGGCGAGAAATTTTTCTCAATACAATTTTAACCTGATCCCGGTGCAGGCGCATACATCCCATGAATTAACTGTCAAAATTTTATAAGGAATTCAGTAATATTACCGTTGAGACAATTCACTTTCAACCAAACCATCGTAATGTCCGGCACGCCCCGGGTACTTTTTTGCAACCTAATACAGCATGAACAGTTTTGCAGCCAGACTGAAAGCAAATGAGGAAGATGCGCTCAAGGAGCTCATGGACCTGATTGGACCAAAGGTCCTGGGCTACTGCAAAAAGAAAACGGGGAACGATGAAGACGCGGAAGAGCTTGTACTGGATATTTTCCTGAAGCTCTGGCATTTCCGGTCCCGCATCGATACCAACGCCAACCTGGAAGTACTGCTCTTTACCATCGCACGCAACCATCTCCTTAATTTCATCCGCAATAAGGCCATCCGCCAGCTCGCGCTCACCCATCCGGAGGAAGCCGGCCATTTTGCCGAAGATTCCATTCTACGCCGCCTCGACCACCAGGCCCTGCTCACCCAGTACCGCCACGTTCTCTCCAAACTGGGCGATAAACAACGTAATGTGTTCCAGCTAAGCCGTGAAGAAGGATTGTCTAACAAAGAGATCGCCGAAAAACTGGGCATTTCCGTCCGCACAGTGGAATCGCACATACACAGCAGCCTCAAAACGCTTCGCGCGGAACTGAAAGACGCCTATCCGCTGCTGCTGCTCCTTCTCCTCCCCTGACATTTTTTTTTAAAAATCACTCAGTAGTCTGCCCGGATTCCGTGTATATAAGGGAAAGCGTTTCCTTACATTATGCCTAACGATCCCGCGTCTTTAGACGATCTTTTTCACAAAGTCAACACCCATACCGCCAGTGCATCGGAGCTGGTCTTATTTCTCCGGCTGCTGGAAGATCCGGAAGTACAGGAGCGATGGACGCGGTTCCAGGAGTGGGAGCAGGCGCCCGAACAGGCTCTGCCCGACGGCTTGCGCGACCGGTTAGTGCTTCCGCCCGCCGCAAATGAACCTTCCGCCGCGCCCCGTAAACCGCTGTACCGGAAAATCCTGCCATACGCCGCCGCTGCGGCCCTTGTTCTGCTGGTAAGATTGTTCCTGCCCCGCGCGGAAGGACCCTATCTTCTTACCGCGGTTACCGGCGACGGGGAAATCCGTACCGTTATCCTGCCGGACAGCACGACCGTCAAGCTGAATGCACGCTCCAGCCTGCGTTACTCCGAAAACGCCGCCACCGGCGAGCGGATCGTGCAACTGGAAGGCCAGGGTTTCTTTATCGTGCGCGACGATGCGGTACGGCCATTCGTCGTACAAAGCGGGCTGTTAAAAACGCAGGTGCTCGGTACCAGTTTCGATGTGCGCGCTTATCCCGGCGTAACGCCCATGGTAGCGGTGGTGAGCGGAAAAGTAAAGGTCTCTGACAATACGGGTCAATCGATCCTGCTGTCCAAAGGGCTCCGCGCCACTTACGACGAGCACGCCGACCGTTTCAGCAAGTTTGCCGAAAACCCCGCCAGCATGAGCGCCTGGCAGCAAAAACTCATCGACATGCAGGGGCTGAGCCTGCGCGAGGTTTGCTCGATCCTCGAAACGGGATATGGTGTTACGATCGATCTTCAGCCCGGCATAGAAAATTTCGAATTATCCGGCCACCAGGCCAACACGTCTTTACAGTCCACATTAGAATCCATTTGTTTCATCTTTAATCTCAGGTTCGAACAGAAAGGAAAAACCATTTACATCCGGCAACAATAAACAATCACCTTACCACGATTCAAAACTGAACACATGATCCGTAATCTACTCTTAATGCTGCGCAGCACCGGCAGGCACGGATGCCTGCGGATGCTGCTGCCGTTCCTGCCTGTGCTGATGGCGCTGCCCGCTGTCGCGCAGGATGCGGGCTCCGCGACTGTCAACATCTCAGTCCGGGAAGTTCCGGTCACCCAGGTTTTCACATTGATAGAAAACCAAACTCCTTTCCGCTTTGTATACGACCAGTCCCTGACCAACCATCCAAAGCGCATCACACTCAACCTCCGGAACGCAACGGTTTCCGGCTTGCTCGCCGAAATCGACCGGCTGGCCGGTCTCCAGTTTAAGATCAGCGGCCACACCGTTTCCGTTACACAGCGCACCGGCGCCCCCGGCAATGGGAACCTCAGGGAGATCACGGGTATCGTCCGGGATTCCACCGGCCAGCCCATGGTAGGCGTTACCATCCAGGTGAAAGATACCAAGACCGGTACCGGCAGCGACGTCAACGGCCGCTACGTACTGCAGGTGCCTGAAGGAGCCGTCTTATCCTTCTCCATGATCAGCTACCGGACGCAGGAAATTTTGGTGGGTAAAGCATCGAAATACGATGTAGTGATGCATGAAGCCTCGTCTGCCCTCGAAGAAGTCGTAATCGTGGGTTTCGGCGCCCAAAAGAAGATCGGCCTGGTAGGCGCGCAAAACACCATTTCGGCCAAAGACCTGAAACAACCCGTGTCTAACCTGACCAATTCGCTCGGCGGCCGCGTTGCCGGTATGGTAAGCGTGCAACGCAGCGGCGAGTTGGGTTACAACGACGCCAACATTTACATCCGCGGGATCTCTACCTTCTCCGCCGGCCTGAGCGCGCCGCTGACGCTGGTAGACGGCGTTCCCCGCTCCATCGCCAACCTCGACCCCGAAGACATTGAAAGTTTTACCGTTCTCAAAGACGCCGCCGCTACCGCCGTTTATGGCGTCCGTGGGGCCAACGGCGTGATCATCGTGACGACCAAAGCGGGCAAAGCCAGCAAGCCGTCGTACAATTTCCGTTATACGGAAGGCGTGACGGAGTTCACCACGTTGCCTTCATTCGCAGACGGCGCGTTATACATGGAAATGTCGAACGAGGCGTTAAAAACCCGCGGCAACACGCCCATTTATTCGGATGAGGCCATCCAGGCCACGCGCGACGGATCAGATCCTTACCTCTACCCGAATGTGAACTGGTTCGACGCCATGTTCAACAAAACCGGCCGTTACCGCAACGCCAACGCCAATATCAGCGGCGGCTCCGAAAAGGCGGTTTATTATGTTGGCCTCTCGTTTACCGATGAGCTCGGCATGTACAAAACAGACGAGCTGAGCAAATACAATTCATCCATCTTCGAAAAACGTTACAACGTTACCTCCAACCTTACCTTGCAGCCATCCCCCACTACCACGGTGAAACTGGGCATCAACGGCTACCTGAAGAACGTGAACCTGCCGACCACCGGCGTGGGCGATCTCTTTACAGACGCTTATTTCATGACGCCCACGCAGATCCCGCTGAAATACCCGGATGGAAAGATCGCGGACGTGCGCTCCGGCAGCCTGTCCAATCCCTGGGCCAGCCTTACGCAGGTAGGGTACGCCAATCAATGGAGAAGCCAGATCAACTCCAACCTCCGTCTTACGCAACAGTTGAATTTCCTGACCAAAGGATTGTCTGTAACCGGCATGTTCGCATTCGACGCTTACAACTATACCAGCAACCGTTATACGAAAACGCCCGACACCTGGCTGGCCATCGGCCGGGACGCGGACGGGCAGCTTCAGTTCGAGCAAACAGCCATCGGCACCGAATTCCTGGCTTATACCAAATCCAACCAGGGTGAACGGACGGTCTATTCCGAACTGGCGCTCAACTACGACCGCGCTTTTGGCAAAGATCATAACGTTACCGGCATGTTGCTGTATAACAAAAGCGACAAGATCAACACGTATGCGGCCGATCTCGAAACTTCCATGCCGTACCGCATGCAGGGCCTGGCCGGCCGGGCAACGTACGGGTACAAAAACCGTTACTTCCTCGAAGCTAACTTTGGTTACAACGGCTCCGAAAACTTCCACCCAAACAAACGTTACGGTTTCTTCCCCTCTGCGGGCCTGGGCTGGGTGATCTCGGACGAAAGTTTCTTTAAGCCCATCCGGAAATATGTGCCTTTCTTCAAGGCGCGTTTCTCCCATGGCCTCGTGGGCAACTCCAACATCGACGGCCGCCGCTTCGCTTATCTCGCTACCGTGGCCAATTTGGGCTCTTACGGGTTCGGCAAAACGACGCCCGCCAATACTACCGGTATGGAGATCGGGGAATATGCAGTGGACGTGACCTGGGAAGAAGCAAAAAAGACCAATCTCGGCTTTGATATCCGCCTGCTGAACGAAGATCTTTCCATCCAGGTAGACCTGTTCCGCGAATACCGCAGCGGCATCTTCCTCCGCCGTAAATCGCTGCCCGCCTATGTGGGAATGATCAATGCGCCTTTCGCCAACGTCGGCATCATCGACAACAAGGGCATAGATGCTACTTTCACCTATAATGCCCGGTTTGGTGCTGTAAACGTCAACCTTCTCGGTAATTTCAGCTATAACCGCAACAAAGTGGTGGAAAACGACGACCCGGCCTGGAAATACCCCTGGCTCGACCGTAAAGGCCAGAAAGTAAGCCAGCGTTACGGTTACATTGCATTGGGACTGTTCGAAAGCGATAAGGACGTGAAGAACTCTCCCCGCCAGACAGGCGATGTTCGCGCCGGCGATATCAAATTCAAAGACCTCAACGGCGATGGGGTGATCGACAGCTACGACCAGGCGCCCATCGGTTACGGCGACGTACCGGAAATCATGTATGGCTTCGGTTTTACCGTGGGTTACAAGGCATTTTCCCTGTCTGCCCTGTTCCAGGGCGCCGCACACGTAGACGTGATACTGAATGGCGAAGGCACCATGCCGTTCCAGCAGGGCCTTGCGCGTGGCAACCTCTTCTCCAATATCACCGACCGCTGGACGGAGGAAAATCCGAATCCCAATGCGTTTTATCCCCGCCTCATGCCCGGCTCGCTCAACGACAACTACGCATCCAGCACCTGGTGGGTAAAAAACGCGGACTATATGCGCCTCAAAACGCTTCAGCTGGCTTACAACATGCCGTCTGCCTGGATGAAACGCATCCATTTCAAATCCGCCAACGTGTTTCTGCAGGGCGTAAACCTGCTCACGTTCTCTTCCTTTAAACTATGGGATGTCGAAATCGGTAACGGCCGCGGCGCTGCTTATTCCAGCACCCGCTCCTTCGCCGCCGGCATCGCTGTGAATTTATAACCTGATCAAAAAGAAAAACACCAATGAAATTCAAATATATTCCGCTCCTGTTCCTCGCCGCCGCCACCATTTTGCCGGCCTGCAACAAGGATTTCCTGAACCAGGTCCCGGACGACCGCATCTCCATCGACCAGGTGTTCGCCCGCCGCAAATACACGGAAGCTTACCTGGCCAATATCTACTCTTACATGCCCAACGACGCGTACCGCAATACTTCTCCCTGGGAAGGCATGTCTGACGATGCGGACATCACCTACGACCGCCCGGGCTCAGGGTACGATACCTACGCTACCAATCTCGGCAACTGGAATGCGGCAAGCAACTATTTCAACTACTGGACCAGCTTCTACAAAGCCATCCGCTCCGCTACTTATTTTATCAACCGGGTAGACGAGAACGAGGAGATCAAGGCGCTCCCCAACGGCAACGACCTGATCGCGCAATACAAGGCCGAAGCCCGTGCGCTCCGCGCCTTCTATTACTACTGCATCGTGCGGCAGTACGGTCCCTGCATCCTGCTGGGCGATACCCCCATTCCCGGCGACCTTTCCCCTTCCGCCGAAGAAATGAACCTGCCGCGCAATTCCATGGACGAATGTATCGACTATATCGTTGCAGAACTGGATGCCGCCGCACCGCTGCTGCCCAAACATTTTACGGATCAACCGGATACCGAATACGGCCGCCTCACGCAGGCATTCTGCAAGGCGGTAAAAAGCCGCGCCCTGCTGCATGCCGCCAGTCCTCTTTTCAACGGCAACGCGGATTATGCCATGCTGAAAAATAAAAACGGTACGCAGCTGATCAACCAGTCATATGATGTCAACAAATGGAAAAGAGCGGCCGACGCCGCCAAAGAAATGATCACCGGTTTCAGCTTCGATCTTTACCGCAAGAACGGCGCCGGCGGAACGTTCGATCCTTATCTTTCCACCCGCGACGTATTTATCGACCCCTGGAACATAGAAGTGATCTATGCCCGCCCGACCAACAGCCTTTCCGCCTGGGAACGTTCCGCTTCCCCGCGCCTGTGCAACGGTTATGCGGCGGTGGCGGTAACGCAACAGTTGGTGGACGAATTCGAGATGGCAAACGGCAAAGGCATCAAAGAGGCAGGATCGGGATACGTGGAAACCGGTTTCTCGACAGAAGAACATCCCTTCGCCCCCAAAGGCACTTATAACATGTACGTTAACCGCGAGCCGCGGTTTTATGTGAACGTGAGCTTCAACGGCAGCCCGTGGATCAATCCTTCCGAGGGCGTAAAACTGATCCAGACCTACTTCACCGGCAACACCGGCAAAAAAGGCAGCTGGGACTTCCCCCGCACGGGTTATATCGCCCGCAAAAACGTGCACCCGGACAGCAATCCACGCCTGAGCAAATACGTGGCCAGGCCGCTGGTGATCTTCCGCTATGCGGAGATCCTGCTGAACTACATCGAAGCGCTGAACGAAGCGGAGCCCGGTAATCCCGACATTGCGCTTTACCTGAACAAGATACGCAACCGCGCCGGCCTCCCGGACGTGGCGCCGGGATTGGGCCAGGCTGAGATGCGTGCGAAGATCTGGCACGAGCGCAGGGTGGAGCTGGCGCTGGAAAACATGCGCTACTTCGACACCCGCCGCTGGAAGATCGCCGAACAAACCGATGGCGGCCCCTTCTACGGCATGAATGTAGATGCGGGCACCAAACTGACCGACCTGGTATTCTATCAGCGCACCGTATTTGAGCGCCGCGTATTCCTGAAACAATATTACCTGTTCCCGATCCCGCAATCGGAAATGGACCGCGATCCGCAACTGGTACAAAACACGGGCTGGTAAACCGGTCTATTCAATCTCTCAATGCAAACGAACATGAAACATATCAAAAGACTACTGATCATACCGTTCTGCGCCGCTGCTTTCCTTGGCAGCTGCACGACCGATAAAGACCTGATGGACCACGTTTCCGACAGCACCGCCGTCGTGTACATGCCTCAAGCCACGCAATCGCCCGCCGTATTTACTTTCGAGCGCGGCCAGGCAGATGCCGGGATCGTTTACGGCGCCTGTTACGGCGGCCCGCATGCCAATACCAGCGACATCGACGTGCAGTTTTCCACCGACCCGGGGCTGGCGGCGCACTTTAACGATGAAAATTTTACCGAATACCCGGTTATGCCGGCCGGCAGTTATGAGCTGGAACAAACCAGCGCCACCATTGCATCCGGCAAGGTGAGCACCGTACCGCTTACCATTAAGCTGCACCTGGACAAGCTCGAAGGCGTGGGCGGATATCTCCTGCCAGTGACCATCAGCGCCAACGCCAAACTCAACGAACAACTGCGCACCACTTTTTTCCTCGTGAAAGCGCTTTATCCATCCAACCCGTTCCCCATGCTCGACCGCAGCCAATGGGCCATTACCGGAGTTTCCTCGGAGGAGCCTACCGGCGACGGCGCGAATAACGGCAAGGCCATCTATGCGCTCGACGGCGTGGAAACCACCTGGTGGAGCACCCAATGGAAAGCCGCCAAACCCGGTCCCCCGCATGTGCTGACCATCGACATGAACGCCACGCAAAAACTGCACGGCTTTTCCATCACCGGCCGCCTGGATGCCGCCGGCGCACCGAAAAGCACCGGCAATCCGAAGGATATCATCGTGCAAACCAGCGCCGACGGGGTCAATTGGACATACAGCGAATCCTTCACGCTGACGAACATCAAGGAAAACGTGTTCTACCTCGCTTACGCACAAAACGCCCGTTATTTCCGCATCACGGTCAATACTTCGCAGGGCGATATTTACCTGACGCACATCGGAGAACTGAATGCATTTTAACATGAGAAAATACTGGTTATTCGGCGCCCTGCTAACGCTCGCCTGCAACAAGCCCAATCAGCTGCCGCCCGATCCCGGCGCCGGCGCACCGAAGCCGGCGGTGAAAGTGATGACGTATAACATCTATGGCGCGCGCGCCTCTTCCGGCGCACCGGCAGACCTTTCGGCGATCGCCAAAGTGATCAACGACGAAAAGCCGGACCTGGTAGCGCTGCAGGAAGTGGACGTTTTCACCCAGCGCACGGGCGTTACCGTTCACCAGGCGCGCGAACTGGCAGCCCTTACCGGGATGGAATGGTTCTTCGCCAAGGCGATCGACCAGACAGGCGGCGAATACGGCGATGCGGTACTTTCAAGGTTGCCGGTCAAATCCTCGCAAAGGTTCACCCTGCCGGTTACCCCGCAACTGAGCGGAGAGTTCCGGTCCGTAGCGATGATCAAAGTAAATAAAGACGGAAAGGATTTTTATTTCGCATCCACGCACTTCGATCATCTTGCGCAGGAAGATAACCGCATCCTGCAGGCGCAGGAACTGAAGAAGATCGTCGCAAAGCTCGACCTGCCGCTGATCATCGCGGGCGACCTCAATGCACGCCCCGAATCGCAGGCGATGACGATCGTGCGCGAATACCTCAACGTAGGCTGCCTGCAGCAATGCCCGATGACCTTTCCATCAGACAAGCCGGACCGCACCATTGACTATATATTGTCCGCACCCTCCGGGAAGTTCACGGTGTCGTATTACAATGCATTGACGGGTTACATTCCTGAAAATAAAGTGTATGCGTCCGATCACCGGCCGGTGGTGGCTAATATTAAACTGAATTGGTAGTGTATTGTACTCTTTATCCTTAATCTGGGGCCGGCTTTTATGCCGGCCCTTTTTTATCTATTCCCCGAAAACAAAGCGCGGGTGGAGGGCCGTGGTGAAATTTCCGGTCGTTTTCATAAATAAAAAAGAATTGCGCCGCTCCGATAAAGGCGCAAAAGCATGATGTTGCCGATGCCTTCATCCGGGCCGTCTATATTGGTATAAAATATGATGAGCAGGTTGTGCCGGATCTTCCGATTAACGGTATAACCGCCAATTAACTCCAGAAGATATCCCGGAAATACGCTAACTTTCCTATCGGGCGAATAAGCCCCATGATTGGCATCGTGCGTAAACGCAAGGCCCGACCCGACAATACCGCATCCCATCATAAACCAGCATTGCCAAAACAACAGCAGGTTACCAGTTCCAATATCAAATTTGAAAAGATCGGCTATTTCCGCGGCAATGGCATTAATTTATTCAACGGGGAACAACCATAACTTCCCGCCGAACCTACATTCTGGAATGGCATTTGGAATATTACCCTATCTTAGGCTGTCTGTCGCCTGAAATTTTTCCGAGTTTACAAGTAAAACGCACTTCGCAATGATTACCGTAGGGCCCCATCACGTTATAGCCATCGGCGCTTCCGCAGGAGGCATGGATGAGATCAATACATTTTTTGATAATACGCCTTTGGATGGCGTGGCGTATGTTATCGTCCAGCACCTGTCACCGGATTTCAAAAGCAGGATGGTGGAATTACTGGCCAGGCACAGCAGGCTGCGGGTACAGGAGGCGGAAAACGGGATTGAGATCAAACCCAACCATGTTTACCTGATACCTAATGACAAGTTCATGACCATTCGGCATACCCGGTTGTTCTTAACAGCAAAAGAACATAAAAAAGCACCCCATCTTACGATCAATACATTTTTCAATTCATTGGCCGCCAGCCATGGCAAAAAAGCTATAGCCGTTGTATTGTCGGGCATGGGTGCTGACGGTGCGGAGGGGGTTATGGCTGTAAAAAAAGCGGGCGGCCTGGTGATTGCCCGGGACCCGGCTACCTCAAAATTCCCGGGCATGCCTTCGAATGCCATTGTGACGGGAACGGTGGATTACATACTGGAGCCTTCCGCCATGCCGGAAGCGATCGAAAATTATGTACAGCACCAACGGGAAGAGGAAGCGGGCATCCAGGACAATGAAAATATGATCATTCCCATTGTCGATTATATCAAGGAACAATTGCCCCTTGATTTTTCCAATTACAAACTCACGACGCTGCTCCGGCGGACCAAACGCAGGGCGGCATCCGCCAACTTCGATACGCTGGAAAACTATTACAATTTCCTCCGCACCAACCCGGCAGAAGTGGCTACGCTGGCCAAAGACTTCCTGATCAGCGTAACCGCCTTTTTCAGGGACAGGGAAGCCTTTGATATAATCGGGAAGGATATCGTGCCAGACCTGCTTTCAAAACTGGAACCCGGCGAAGAACTTAAATTGTGGATCGCGGGATGTGCTACGGGCGAAGAAGTTTATTCCATTGCGATCCTGATCAAAGAACAACTGATCGGCCCATATAAAGACGTGCCGGTAAAAATCTTCGCTACAGACCTGGACAGCGCGGCCTTATTATATGCCGGCAAGGGGCTGTATCATTGGAGCAGTGTGAAGGATATCCCGGCTGAAAGGCTGCAGCAGTATTTTATAAAAGAAAATGAAAGCTACAGGATATCCCCTGTTATACGCCATATGGTGATATTCGCCCAGCACGACCTGGCAAGCAACCCTCCTTACTGCAACATGCATTTCATCAGTTGCCGGAATCTGCTGATCTACATGACGCCTTTCCTGCAGAAGAAAATATTCTCCATGTTGCTTTTCGGTCTTAAATTCAATGGATACCTGTTCCTGGGCGCAAGTGAAAACCCAGCCTCCATTATCGACCACCTGGACGTGATCAGTAAAAAATGGAAATTATACAAGAATATCAGCAGAAAACGGATCATCAACTTTGATACATTTTCGATACCTGCTTCGTTCGCCGCCGGCACACCGGCCCCTCACCGGGATATTGCCAGCAGGTATAAGGGTAATGATATCGCAGAAAACGTGAACGATGTCCTGGCCGGCGAACTGGATTGCATCGCCATCTGTATCGACGAAAACCACCAGGTGATCAGATCATATGGCGATACCTCCAGGTTCCTGCTGCAACAAAACTTCAATACGAATCTGATGGATTTGTTGCCGGAACACCTGGGGCTTGCATTCAATACCCTCATTAGCCAGGTGGCGGCGACGCAACAGAAAGCCGGCGTTAAAGGCATTCCCCTCAATGCCAACGGAACCGGCATATCGGTCAGCCTCTCCATCAGCCCGATTGAAAGCAAACTGGGAATTCCCGCCTCTTTTTTGATAATACTGAAAGAAGACCCACCGTCGGGTGCCTTCCATGCGACGTACGAATCTTTCAACGAACGGACATACAATATCAAATACGTTTCCAGCCTGGAGCATGAATTGAAAGCGGTGAAAGATGAGCTTTCCGCCGCATATGAAAGAATCGATGCGTATAATGAGAATATGCAGTCCTTCAACGAAGAACTGATCTCGTCGAACGAAGAAATGCAAAGCACCAATGAAGAAATGCAATCCGTTAACGAAGAACTGCATACCATAAATGCCGACTACCAGTTAAAAAATAAACAGTTGCTTGAAATAAACGACGACTTGAACAATTATTTCAGAAGCAATATCAACGGGCAGATCTTTCTCGACGAACAGTTTCGTGTCATGAAGTTCTCTCCCGCGGCCGTTAAACTGATCAATCTGCAAGACGCGGATACCGGCCGGCCGATTAGCCATATTTCCACCAATATTAAAACGGACGCGCTTTTAAAAGACTTAAAAACCGTACAGGACAAAGGTTCGGAAGTTACCCGGGAAATCGAGACCAATGAAGGGCATTGGTACCAAATGGTGGTCATGCCATACATTCAGCAGGTAGAAAACAGGCAAAAAGGTGTGGTCATCTCTTTCAATGATATTACCGCACTGAAGAAAGCAAAGATTGAACTGGACGAAAAAAATGAAAGCCTGCTGCGGATCAATGCGGACCTGGACCATTTCATCCATATGGCGTCCCATGATTTACTGGACCCGCTGAGCAGTATCGAATCAAGTATTACCTTAATGAACTTGGTAGATAACAGCAACGCGGAATTGTCGCAGTTTTTGGGTATCATCAATTCGTCCATTAAAAAATTCCGGATGCTGATCAATAACATCGCTACGATCGCCAGGCTGGAAAATAATATGACAGATATGGAAGCGGTGGACATCGGGGAAGTTATCAGCAACATTGAATGGAGCCTGGATAGAAAAATAAAGGCTTCTCATGCCGTCATTACTACACAGCTGGAAGTAAAAGAAGTTTACTTCTCCCCCAAAAACCTCCGGAGCATATTGTACAACCTGGTTTCCAATGCCATGAAATTCGCCAGCGTGGAGCACCCGAAGGTGCATATACGCACCAGGCAGGAGGGAAAGCACGTTATTCTGAGTGTGGAAGATAACGGGATCGGCATTTCCCAGGAGGGGATCAGGAAACTATTTACCATTTACGGACGATTGAATCTGGACGTGGAAGGACATGGCGTAGGGTTATACCTGGCCAATAAAATCATACACGCCGCAGGTGGGGACCTCAGAGTCGAAAGCATACCCGGAAAGGGCAGCAAATTCAGCATCTATTTTAAAATAGACTAAATAACTAGATGCATAGTCATTAGTATTCCATATCGGCTTATGTAAAGTGTTATTACATACGTTACAGCCCGTACAAATAGTTTAACTTCTCCATAGATGCAACAATTTGACGCGGTCATTCTCTCACTCGTTGTGCTGATTGCTTTATCCACTTTTGAGGGGAGGTTAAAATTTCCATTCCCCATTCTATTGGTGATTACCGGTGCGGTGTTGGGCCTTATCCCCCAATTCCCCATCCTCATGCTGGACCCAGACGTGGTTTTCCTGATTTTTCTCCCCCCATTACTTTTCGATGCGGCATCGCGGACCTCCTGGCACGACTTCAGGAAAGACATACTGCCCATCTCCACATTAGCCATTGCACTGGTCTTTTTCACGACGGTTACCGTAGCCCTGGCTGCCTATTATTTCATACCGGGGTTCAGCTGGCCATTGGCGTTCGTGCTGGGAGCGATCGTATCCCCGCCTGATGCCGTGGCGGCAACCGGAATAACCAAAGGGCTGGGACTTAACAAAAGGGTTGTGACCATCATTGAAGGAGAGAGTCTCGTCAATGACGCCAGCGCCCTTATCGGCTACCGGTTCGCTTTGATAGCCGTGAACACCGGCACATTTGTATTCTGGCAAGCCGGCCTGCAATTTAGCCTGCTTGTTGCCGGAGGGATTTTATGCGGGGTTGCGACAGGGTACATTTTTGTGTGGATGCACAAAAAGATCACCCGCAATTCCATTACCAGTACCAGCCTTACTTTACTAACTCCTTTCATTTCCTACATCCTCGCGGAACGGTTACACGTGTCTGGCGTATTGGCAGTAGTTTGCACCGGCCTGTTTATCGCCTGGCGTTCGCCAAAGATATTTTCCTATCAAACAAGGATACGGTCGAAATCCGTTTGGGACACATTGATTTATATACTGAACGGCTTCATCTTTTTACTGATCGGCCAACAGTTACCCGACGCTCTAAAAGAGCTGGGTGAATATTCGTTGCCGGTGTTACTGGCTTATGGCCTCTTGATCAGCGTGGTGGTAATCGTTGTGCGCATCGTGTGGGTTTTTGCCACGGCATTTTCACACAAATTAGTATGGGGCGATATTAAAACTGTCGGTTCAAAAGAAATACAGGATGAAGGAAAGACCACCTGGAAAAACGTATTGATAGTCGCCTGGACGGGAACCAGGGGCATCGTGTCCATGGCTACCGCACTGGCGCTGCCGTTAACGTTGACCGCAGGCGCCTCCTTTCCGCACCGTTCTTTAATCCTGTTCCTGACATTCGTCGTTATTTTCGTAACGTTGGTGATTCAGGGAATGTCTCTTCCCCTTATGATAAGGATTTTAGGCGTAAAGCCTAATTTACGGTCCGATAAAGAAGAAGAGGAATTACAAAAGTTTGTTCTGCAAAGCACGCTATATTTTATCGAGCATGAATTTCCAATACCACTGGAAGAAAGTATAAAGCGCCAGATCAAAGCTGTATATGAAGAAACCCTCAGGCAACTGCAACAAAAAATAAAGGATGGCAAAAATCTACAACTTACGAACCTGGAAGAAGAACCCTGGCTAACAGTGCCCGTAGCCCCCATATTGTTAGCCCAGTTGGAGATCAGCAAATTCCGGCGGGGACTATTGCTCAGGCTTCATAAAAACAGCCGCTATAATTACGAGTCCATCAGAAAGCTGGAGCAACAATTGGACCGCGATGACCTCAATCTCAACGATGTTTTGAAGAGAGAAGATGAATAGCAGCAGGGAAATAATGTCGCTACGGTTGCGGCGCTCCAATCTTGGGATCGGCGCCCTGGATGATGCACACGTAAATGCCATAAAAACAGAAAAGCCTTAGATTTCTCTAAGGCTTTTGCGGACCGGACGGGACTCGAACCCGCGACCTCCGCCGTGACAGGGCGGCATTCTAACCGACTGAACTACCGATCCATCCCTTCGTAAAAGCATGACGCTCTTCCGTTTTGGGATTGCAAAGATAAGGACAATTAAAGCATATAAGCAAATCTTTTTAACAAAATTTTTAAGCCCCCGGAAATACTTAATTTCATTGAGCATCAAAGCCTACCACATGAAATTCCATTATATCATATTAGTACTTCCCCTCATTTTTGCCTGCAACCGCGTCAGCCAGAAAACAACCGCAGACAGCTCCATCGTAGACGGCGTAAAAGAACTCGTGCCCGTTGCCCCACCCCCTGCCATAGACCCGGAAAATGCGCAGGTACAAGCGCAGGACACCCTCTTCGAAGACGGTACTATTCCCTCCTCCTGGGCCAACGCCGGATTCGACGATCCCGAAGGGTTCAAACAATTTGTGTGGCGGTTTAAGGATTGGGTAAAAAACGACCGGCAGGACAGCATCGCGCAACATATCAAATTTCCCCTGCGGCAATATAAAACCGAATCCGCTTTCCGCGAACATTACGTCCATATCTTCGATGCTTCCCTGAAAGCCGCGGTGGATACACAGCGCCTCGACCGCATCTTCCGCAACGCACAGGGCGCTACGATCGGCAACGGCCGTATCTGGTTCGCTCCCCTGCCCGAAGGTTACCGCATTATTGCCATCAATCCATAAAAATGGAATTACATACCGCGATCTCCCTCATCAGCACACCGGCCCTGCACACGCCGGGGCCCGTCGTTTGGGCAGACCTCGGCTGCGGCAAAGGACTGTTCACCCGGGCGCTGGCCTCGCACCTGCCCGCGGGAAGCACCGTCATCGCCGTGGACCGGGAGCCCGTGAAATTCACGCAGCCAGGCATTCAATTCAAACAAATGGATTTCGAAAAAGACGAATGGAAACAAATACCGCCACTTAACGGCATCCTGATGGCCAATTCGCTCCACTTCGTGAAAAACAAAGCGGCCTTTCTCGCCAAAACCGCCGCCCATCTCCACAAAAACCACCAGTTCCTGGTCGTGGAATACAATACCGACACGCCCAACCCATGGGTGCCCTACCCGCTTTCTTTCCCGAACCTGCAAAAACTTTTCCGGGACGCGGGATATAAAAAAACGGACCTCCTGCGCGAACATCCTTCCATCTATCACCGCTCGAAGATGTACGCCGCGCTGATCCGCTGATTTAACGATATTTGCACACGCATGAACTTTCGCAAATTATTGTGCTGGGGCCTGCTTCCCCTGTGTTTGTCCTGCTCCCGCCCCCGGGAAACGCACCGCGCCTTTTATTACTGGAAGCAGCGCTACGAGCCCGGTTCCGCCGAAAAAACCGCGCTGCGCCAACTGCATGTCAAAAAACTGTACGTAAAATGTTTCGACGTAAGCTGGAACGAAACAGATCGTTCTGCCGTGCCCGTTGCCATCACCGATTTTAAAGAACCTTTCCCGGACAGCCTGGAAATTGTGCCGGTCGTATTCCTCATGAATGAGATCTGGCGACAAAAAGACACCGGCCAGGCGCGATTGATGGCCGAACGGACGGCTTCGCTGCTCGCCAGCCAGTTCGCACAAACACCGGCACACAAGATCCGGGAGATCCAGCTGGACTGCGACTGGACCCGCAGCAGCCGCGACGTGTATTTCAGTTTCCTGCAACACCTGCGCCGGCAACCGTTTTTCAGCGGCAGGGAAATGTCCGCCACCATACGCTTGCACCAGGTCAAATTCCTTTCCGCCAGCGGCGTGCCACCGGCAGACAAAGGACTGCTGATGTGTTACAACATGGGCGACCTGCGTAAGCCCGGCGATCATAATTCTATATTGAACATGGAAGAACTGAAGGCCTACACCGGCAACGACAGGATCAGCAATTATCCGTTACCTTTGGACCTGGCGCTGCCGCTTTTTGAGTGGACCGTGCTGTTCCGGAATAACCGGTACAAGGGCCTGCTGCGGCAATTGCCCCTCGAAAACAGGCAGCTGTTCAGGAAAGAAGGCGAATTCACCTACACCGTCCTGCGCGATACGGCGCTTCAAAATACGCTCGTCCGGCGGGGCGATGTGGTGCGGTACGAAAGCTGCTCCCCCGAAACGCTGCGAAAGGCGGCGCGTTACCTCAACCGGCAACGGCAGCCCCATACGCCGGCTATCATTTTTTATCACCTCGATCCCATCATTTTTCAAAAGTATACCGTGCATGAACTGGAAACGATTTACCATCTTTTTGAGTAGCCTCCTTGCCCTCGTTGCCGGCGGCACCGCCTACGTATTTTCCTGCGGCCCGCAGCCGGACCCGTACGATTATTACGCCAGCTTCTACAACCCAAACATCCCCTCCCAGTCCGGGTTTGAACCGTTTTATTATACGGCGCTCTCTCCTTTTTTCGGCAGCGAAATACCCGAAGAAACCCTCAACATCGGGGAGTGGAATAACTTTTTCGGAGGGAAAGTGCCGGAGAAAGACATTCTGCAGTTCGTTTACACCTTTACCCGTCCCGAAATGAGCGCCTTGTACACGCACATCGAAAAAGGCACGCCGCTGCAACTGCCGGACAGCTTAAAAAACAATGCGCTCACGAAATATTTCATCCGGTCGGCCGACAAGGAAACACTGGGCTACCTTATGTTCGCCAAACAATGCGAGCCGCACGTCCGCGGCCCTGAAGGATGGGAAAACGTGAACAGGGATTCGCTCACCATGATCAGGCTTTCCCGCAACGGCATACAACTCTACAAAGCCTGCAAAAACGAACACATCCGCGAACGTTTTGCTTTCCAGTCCATCAGGCTGGCGCATTATTGCAATGCCTACACGCAGGCGCTGCAATATTACGATTCGCTGAAAACGCCCGCCGGTTCCACATCTCTCATTCACTACAAGATCGAAGGCCTGCGGGCGGGCGCGCTCCGCCGCACCGGGAAACCCGCGCAAAGCGCCTACCTGTTTTCCCGCATCTTCGAAAACGCGCCTTCCCAGCGCGAAATGGCTTACCGGAACGTACATTATACAGACGCTCCCGAAGAAGCCGTGATGCAGCTCTGCAAAAACAATCATGAAAAAGCCACAGTGGCCGCGATCTATGCGCTTCACACCACCGAGATCAACCTGGACGGCCTCCGCAAGGTGTATTCCCTCGACCCGCAGTCGCCCATGCTGGACGTGCTGCTGAGCCGTGAAATGAACAAACTCGAAGAAAATTACCTGACCGCGATGATCGAAAAGGACGCAAACCGGCAGGAATCGCGCTACCCGGCCGAAAACCCGGGCGACCGTGCGATGGCGCTTTCCGTGCAGCAGTTGCTCGACGAGCTGGCGAACGGCGGCAAGGTGAAAGAACCTGCGCTGTGGCAAATTTCTTCCGCTTATCTCTCCAATGCACTGAAAGACTACGCCGGCGCAAGAAGCAGGCTGGCAGCCGCTTCCGTGGCCGGTTTGCGGCCTGCGCTGAAAGACCAGGCGGAAGTAGTGAAACTGCTCGTGACCATCAACGAACAACCCGTTATCGACGCCGCGTTCGAAAACAAATTGCTGGAATCGCTGCAATGGCTGGACACAAAAGTCAACGGCACGATCAACGATCCCTACAACCTCAGCGCGAAGGAAGTGGACGCCTATTATTTTAAACGCATGTACCGCAACCTGCTCGACCTCGTGGTGTCAACACGCTACGCCAGGCAAAACGATCTTGCGCGCAAAGCGCTCATCCTTGCAAAAAGAGACAAAGTGCTGCCTTATGCGTACAATTATTACAGCGTAAGCGCGCTCGGGTATATGGAAGACACGCTGCAAACCCAGCACCTGCTGGCGCTTTACAATGGCGGTCTTTCCAAAAAGAAAACGCCTTTCGAGAAATATCTCTACGAACAGCTGCAGATGAGCGATAAGGAGATCGGTGAAATGGTCGCGGTGAATTACGTGCGCACCCACCAGTTCCGGGAAGCGGTGGAATGGTTCAAACGCTCTACCAGCAGCCGTTATGCCACACTTGCCTTTACCCCGCAGCTGACGGATTACGGTTACGATGAAGCGGATTCGACAAAAACGGACCGTATCAGCCAGCAGCAGTTTGCCGAACGTATGCTGGAACTGGAAAAACAAATGAAGAAAAAACCCGACGCCAAAACGTATTTCGAATACGCTACCGGCCTGTTCAGCATTTCGTACTATGGCCACGCATACCAGTTTTCCGCCAGCTACCGCCCAAGCACAGACTGGTACTCGCCAGAAGACGAAAAAACGCCTTTTCTTAAACAATATTTCGGTTGTTACCGCGCGGAAGAATATTATAAAAAAGCCGCGGACGCTGCTACAGACAAGGAGTTCAAAGCCGAATGCCTCTTCATGGCGGCCCGCTGCGCGCAAAAACACATGCCCCGCGAAGGCGACCTGGAATGGTACGGCCATGCGGTGCTGAACCCGTATTTCCCCGAGCTTTACAAAAATTACCAGCAAACGGAATTTTACCGGGAACGGATGCGCGAGTGCAGCTACCTCCGCGATTTCCATCATTCCCAACCAAAACTTTAAACGCCAAACCGCATAAAAAACGAAGGGATGGAATAAAAATTCCATCCCTTTTTATTTCTCATCAAATACTACAGTGTCAGTTCCGGATAGCGTGATCGATGCCGAAAGGCTCGCCGTTCCAGGCTTTTTTCATCGTCCAGCTGGCGAAAGGCGCCGACCAGAAAGGATGTGAAGCCGGAAGGCCAAGCGGCAGCAGTCCCAGCGATGCGAGGTACATGCTGCCGGAATTGGAATAATTGTCCGCCACACCAGGCTGGTGGCCGATCACGCCAAGCGTCAGCCAGCCGTCTTTGTCGAACGTTCCTTTGAAATCGAATTGTCTTTTCATGACGGCGGTAAGCGCGCAGCGCACCTGCGCGGGCGTTATTTCCCCCGGCAGCTCGCCGTTGAGCGCCAGTTGAGCCAGCGGCTGAAACGCGCCCACACGGTAGGTACTGGAGCGCCCCACGATGGGATAAGTGCCTTCGGGGGAGATCTGCCGTTCGAGAATAGCGGCGTACCGCTGCATCCGGCGAAGCGCCGTGTCGTATTGTTTTTTATAGTCGCCGTTGCGCGCGGCCATCACTTTCAGGATGTCCACGTACATCGGTTGTATCACGAAGCCGTTGTAATAATCGTAATGAAAGGCAGGCCCGTCGCCGTACATGCCATCGCCTTTGTACCAGGAGGCGGTTTTGGTGAGGGCTTCGTCTATCCTTTCGATCTTATATTCTTCGTTGATGGAAAAGAGGAATGTTTCGATGATGCCGGCGAACAGCGTCCAGTTGTTTCCGAAATTGCCGAGGCGGCGGAAGCTCTGCAGTTCTTTTACGAAGCGCGACTTGGTGGTTGCATCCAGCGGCTGCCAGAGGGTTTGCGGCGCGCGCAGGAAACCGTGCACGAGGAAAGCCGCGTCCACAATGGGTTGCCCGCCATGGTCCCAGTTCATGTAGTCGGGATTGGACGGGTCCACGCAGTTGGCGAGACTTTGCATCATTTGCGCGCGCAGCGTTTTGCGGAGTTTTCCTTCCCGGGTATCGTCGTCCGACAGGGCCAGCCACGGCGCGATGCCGGCCGCCAGCCGTCCGAAACCTTCGAGATGCGCGGTGGTTTTATCGCGTTTGCCCCAGGTGGGCGCGTATTCCATGTTCCAGTTCTTTTTCAGCGTGCCTTTGCTCAGGTTCCCGAGAATGGGCGCCGCCATTTTGCGCATCAGTTCCACCCAATATGCGCGGTCGCTTTCAGGACCCGGCGTTTTTTCTTTTTCAACCGCTGAAACGGCCGCCAATACCGGCGTTGCGGGCAAAGCCGCCACCGCGCCGAACAGCGAGGTCCATTTCAGAAAATTCCTTCTCTTCATCACTTTTCTAAATATTTACAGGTACCATTTTTTATAGCGAAGCAAACCTTCGAGGAAATAATAATCCGCGTAAGTAAGCGGCACGTCCACTTCCGAATTGGCCAGGAAGCTGCCCACGCTGTTTTTCAGGATAAAACCGCCGTTCTCGCCCGGCTTGGCGCGGTAGGCATCGGAGGAAAGCGATTGCAACATGATGGTGGCTGCGTCCACATACGTGGCGCGATCTGTTTTGCCTACGTACTGGCCCAGTTCCAGCAGTGCGGAAGCGGCGATGGCGCCGGCGGAAGCGTCGCGTGAAGTGGGGATCTGCGGCGCGTTGTAGTCCCAGTAAGGGATCTTGTCCGCGGGCAGGTTCGGGTGGGAGAGAATGAAGTTCGCGATATTTTTAGCCTGTTCCAGGTAAGTTTTGTTTTTCGTGAAACGGTACATCATGGTAAAGCCGTACAGCCCCCATGCCTGCCCGCGGCTCCATGCGGAAGTATCGTGCGCGCCCTGGCCGTTTACTTTTTTGATGATCTCGCCATTGTCCAGGTTGTAATCCACGATGTGGAAAGTGCTGTGATCGGGACGGTAATGGTTCTTGAGCGTGGTATTGGCATGGGTCAGCGCAATCTCCTTGTATTTGCCGCTGCCACCGTGCTGGGTCACCCAAAGCAGCTGCTCAAGGTTCATCATGTTGTCGATGATCACGGGACAGTTGAGGTTTTTGCTTTTGTTCCACGACTGGATGGAGTGGATAGACGGGCGGTAGCGGGTGATCTGGTAAGCGGCCGCAGTGTCTACCACGTCTTTGTATTTTTTATCGCCGGTGATGCGGTAAGCGTTGCCAAAGCTGCAGAAGATCATAAAACCGATGTCGTGGTTGCCGGTGTATCTTTTTTCCTTTTCGAGGAGGGCCAGCCTTTTTTCCGCTTCAGCCTTTACGTTCGCGTCTTTGGTGTATTCGTACAGGTACCAGAGCGTGCCGGGGTAGAAACCGGAGCACCACCATTCGGTGCCGGAAGTAATGGAGCGGCCCTGGGCGAAGGAACGGGGCATACGGTCTGCCGGCGTGTTGGCTTTCAATACCTGGTATTGTTTAACCGCAAACTGCATGTTTTCGTCGATCAGGGAGGCCATTTGTTTTTTCGTGGAGGCGGATTGCGCCGTGGAAAGCAGCGGCAGCAACAATATCATCACGACCGCCGAAGTCAATTTTTCAAAAGTGGATCTCATTTTTTCCGGTATTTAGCTGTAAAACGTGAATAGTCCGTCCGCCGATGCAAACGTTTGCATAAAAATAATAAACGAGGGGGAATATCCAAGGAAATTTTTAATCTTGCAGCCATGCGAACGTTGTTGATCATCATATTCGCCCTGGCCGGCGTAATGGCCCGGGCGCAGACCTATACCGGGAAAGTGACCGCGGTAAAAGACGGGGATACGATTGAAATGCTGGTGAACGGGAAGCCGCTCAGGATAAGGCTTTATGGGGTAGACAGCCCGGAAAAGGGGCAGCCCTTCGGTGAAAAGGCGCGGCAGTACACGTCGCGGCTTTGTTTCGGAAAAGTGGTGAAAGCCAGGAAAGAAAGCCACGACCAGTATGGCAGAACGGTGGCGGAAGTGTTCCTGCCGGACGGTTCGAGCCTGAACATGCAGCTGGTGCAGGCGGGTTATGCCTGGCAGTATACGTTCTACAGCAAAAGCGAGGAAATGACGGCCGCGCAGGCTGCCGCAAAAGCCGCCCGCAAAGGCCTCTGGCTCGACGCGCACCCCGTAGCGCCGTGGGAATGGCGCAAACAGCACCGGAAAGCGGCAAGCCGGTAAGATCTTTATTTTACTTCATTGAAAACCTAAAAAAGAAACGATGGAAGAAAACTCACGACACACCATCACCCTGCGATTCCTGGCAGAGCCGTCTGACGTAAATTTCGGCGGGAAAGTGCACGGCGGCGCCGTAATGAAATGGATCGACCAGGCGGGCTTTACCTGCGCGGCCAACTGGAGCGGGCAATACTGCGTTACCGTGTACGTGGGCGGCATCCGTTTTTACAAACCTATTTCCATCGGCGACCTGGTGGAGATCTCCGCTTCCATTATTTACACGGGCACCACCAGCATGCATATTTCCATTCACGTGCACGCCGGCAGCCCCAAACAGCAGGCAAAAGAAAAAACCACGCATTGCATCATGGTGTTCGCGGCGATCGACGAACACGGCAAAACCGTGCCCATTCCCAAATGGATACCAAAAACCGGGCACGATAAAAACATGGAAGCGTACGCCCATCGCCTGATGGACCTTCGCAAAACGATCGAAGATGAGATGAAGCCTTATTTGTAGAGGGTCTCGGTTACGCGATCGCGCGGCTCAGCGCCTGCGCCTGGCCGGCGGTGTACACCTCCGACAATAACTCGCGGCGATCGATGCTGCGGTCGAAATAATGATCGATAAAATCAAAAGTGATGCGCTGGCTTTGGCCGATCACGTAGATCGTAGGCAGGGGCGCATTTTCTTCGAAGCCGGAAAGACGGTCCCAGAGCGGGTCTGTCTCCGCATAAATTCCCGCGCTGCGCGCGATCTGGTGATTGCGGTCGAGCGCGAGCGGGAAAGTGAGCTGATGTTTCACGGCCACCGCTTCCAGCTCCTTACGGTTGTCTGCAGACACCACGAGCAGCTGCCCTCCCATTACCTGCACGTCCGCATACAGGTCCTGCAACTGCTGGATATATTTTTCACCATACCCGTTCCAGTGAATGGAAAAAAACGCCAGTACCAGCGGCTGGTTCAACAGTTCGCTGCCTACGATATAGCTGTTTTCCCGGTCCAGGAAAGGGAACGGGATCACAAAATCTTCTTTGTGGAGATTGAACAGCGGCAGGGTATGACCGGCGGTAATGGGTTTGATGGGGGTATTGTCCTGCGGCTTGGTGCGGCGGATGTCGTAGCTCAGGGGCGGAAAATCTGCATATCGGTTAATCGTACGCATAAAGTTCTTTTTTAAGGTTGGTTTTGACTTGTACACGACTATTCTGATGCAAATATAGGAAGAACTTTCTATTATCCTACTAATTCTATAGACTTTATCTAAATAAGTGCGGTAAAATAAGAAGCCCGCCATGGTGGCGGGCTTCAAAAATTATATCGATATAAAAACAGCCTTATTGGCCAAATTCACCGTCTGCAGTGATGGCAACTTCCTCGCTCAGCATGGGAGGAGCGAATTTACCGCCGATGCCGAAGTCGGAACGTTTGATGGTGCCGGTGGCGCGGAAACCTGCAACAGGTTTTTTGTTCATCGGGTTTTCGATGGTGCCGCGGTACCACAGTTCGAGGGTTACCGGTTTGGTAACGCCGTGCAGGGTGAGGTCGCCGGTGAGCTTGTATTTGCCTTCCCCGGTCTTTGTAAGCGAAGTGCTTTTGAAAGAAAGCGTGGTGTTGGTGGCCGCGTCGAAAAAGTCGGGGCTTTTCAGGTGGTTGTCGCGCATTTCAACGCCGGTGCTGATGGAACCGGTCTGGGCGGTGAGCGTAAAAACAGCGTCGCTGAAATCGGCTTTGGAAGCGGTGATCGTAGCGGCGAAGTCTTTAAACTCCCCTGAAATGGTGGAAATGCCCATGTGCGTGATATCGAATTTCAGCTGGGAATGCGCTTTGTCCGACTTCCAGGTTTGAGCGAAAGTGCTCAGCGAAGCCGCCAGGAGCAATACGAAGCAAGTGATCTTTTTCATGATTTGTGTTTGGTTTTAAAAAGGAATGCAAACTTATGTACATTTGCTTACGCCTGGTTAGTAGTTACCTAAAGGTAAGCACTAACTTACAGGTTAGCTAACAACAATATATATGTTAAAGTTACAAACAATTTCTGCAGAATGGGAAACCTGCACCGCTTTAAGCGCCGTGCAGGACGCGTTGTACGTGCTTAACGGCAAATGGAAGCTGCCGATCATCGTGGCGCTCAGCCAGGGCAATAAACGGTTCAACGAGCTGCAGAAAACGGTGAAAGGCATTGCGGCCAAAGTGCTTAGTCATGAGCTGAAAGAACTGGAACTGAACGGGTTCGTGCTGCGCAAGGTCTACACTTCCACCCCGGTTACCATAGAATACGAACTGACGGACTACAGCAATACGCTGGGCAGCGTGATCAATTCCCTGGCGGAATGGGGCACGATGCACCGCGAGAAGATCCGCAGCCAGCTACGCCAGAATGCGGGGCAGCATGCACCCGCGCCGGCCGTGGCGGAATAGGTCATACTTCGTCTTCCGTGATCCATTTGCCCACCAGCGGCGGAATATAAGCCTCCATCTGCTCCAGCACCCCGTTAATTTCAGTGCCGGCCAGCAGCATACGCTGGTTTTCCGCTTTCAGCAATCCTTCGCCGGTCATGCCCTGCAACAGTTTGATCAGCTCGTCGTAATACCCGTTCACATTCAGCACGGCGATCGGTTTGCGGTGAAGGCCGAGCTGCGCCCAGGTAACCATCTCGAACAGTTCCTCCAGCGTGCCATACCCTCCCGGCAGCGCGATCACGCCGTCGCAGAGGTCGTTCATTTTTGTTTTGCGTTCGTGCATCGTTTCCACCAGTATCAGTTTGCTGAGGCCGAGATGGGCGATCTCTTTGGAGCGCAGGAAACCGGGCAGCACGCCGATCACTTCCCCGCCCGCTTCCAGCGCGCCATCCGCCACCGCTCCCATCAATCCTATTCTGGCGCCGCCGTACACCAGCCTGATGCCTTTCTGCGCCAGCGTTTTCCCTACCAGGTAAGCCTGTTCCATATACACCGGGCTATTCCCCGGGCTCGACGCGCAAAAAACCGTTATGCTTTTCATACAATAAATATAAAGAAAAAGGCCGCTCCGACAGGGGACGCGGCCTTCAGACAAATATTTCCGGATGTATCATTTCGTTTCTTTCAGGATCAATGCGCCCAGTTCCTTGCCCGCTTTGGCGTAGGCCTCGCCTATTCTCGCACCGGATGGGATGTCGCCGATCGCGCCGTTGCCGGGAGCATCGTCTATGCGGAACTTCACGAGCGCTTTGGTGGGCGCGGAGGCTTCCACGATCCATACTTCCGCGTCGAGCCGGGGCGTTCTTTTGGTAACGGTGCCGCCCGGTTCGATCAGTTTTGATTTAAACACCAGCTGGTAATGCGCGCCAGGGTATGCACCGGCCGCTTTTTCGGACTGTTTGGTGAATTCAGCGAGGAATTTCGGCTCGTAATAATCGTGGCGGTCTTTGTACCAGCTTTCTTCCCAGGCGTTTGCGGAACCCAGGGACCTTTTTTCCGCGTCTGCACGTTTCTTTTTCACATAATTGGCTTCGCGGCCCATATCGCCCACGTTCAGCCGGCTGTAGTCGAACACGCAGTTAAACGTATCTATGTCTTTGATGGCCGCGATCTTTCCGCCAAACACCGTCACTTTCTGCGCCTTTGCGGCCGTGCAGGAAAACGCCGCGAGCAATGCCAGGCAAATGGTCCTGATCTTCATAGTTCAAGGGTTTTATAAGACAATAAATGTAATACATTCTGTATTCCGGGGCGGCAAAAATTAAAAGGGGCGTATCCTGAACGGATACACCCCGATTGGCTGCTTTCTGCGATGTAAAAAGGTTGATTTTCGTTTACGCGTTACTGGTAGTGCGTTCAAACAATAAAGAGTAGCAGCTTGTACAAATAAAAAACTTCCTGCCTGCCGGGCAAGATACTGCCCCATGCCGCCGGCCTTATTGCCCTCCGTGGAAAAGTGATGTAAACGTGACAGACAAAAACACATTCTTTTCCTCTTCTCCCCCGCCTTTGAATATTCCGCGCAAAGACCGCCGTAAATCGCCCGGTCTTTTTGACGAATCATGTTAAAACATCCCGGTCATGGCTGTAAAACCAACCTCCTGTATGACAATATTATGACATATCTTTTCTTTCCCTGCCGGGGTAACGCGCACGGCTATACCGGGCATCCCCATCCTGTTCCCGGAAGGCGGCGGGATGTGGAAAAAATTCCGGGCCTGGCGGCGGTTGAAACACCTATGAATTTGCATTTGCGGAGAAAATGAAATAGCTTGTCCGCTGAAAATATCCCGGGTACTTTTTCCGGTATCCGGGGTAAAAGGGGCATGTATAGTCCAGGTACACCGTACGTATTCCGTACAGCTGTTTTTAATTCCATGGGGATGGACCGGGTTGACGGAAGCCATCAGTTTGTGGAAGCCGTTGGGTTAAAGACCGGCAGGGTATTTGGGTGATCTTCTCTGTCAAGCATCGAAGGAGGCGGCGTTTCAGCGGTTGTTGAAACGCCAGCACTACCGGAGAGCGGTATACAGGTCATGTTCTTTTCAAACAGCTACCAAACAATTCCCTCTGCGGTATTGTTTCAGTAGAATATAAAAACCGGTGTTTTTACATCGCTTCACCATTGCCTGCCCATCTTTTTTTTCCGACTAGCTAAGACGGATTCTTTCATTTAATCCTGCTTCCATGCCTTTGAATCAAACCGAAGGGATACTTCTGGGCCCGGCGTTCCAGTTCAGTAGATCACTTCCAGCCAGCCAGCCACCAGGCCTTGTACAGGACGCGTGTGTTTTGCATTGCCGGCATGCTGCGGGGCAGATATTTGCCCAGTACTTTTCCGACCAGTACACGCGTTGCTGGTTGTATGATTTTGATACGGACAAGCCTTTCGTTATCCCGGTCCATCTGCAGCAGGCCACGGTGGTGATGATCTATAACCTGGAAGGCGATGCGGTGTTGCAAACCGGGAAACACAGCCCGTTGCAGTTGCTTGGAAATCAATACGCGCTGTTGAGCCTTCAGCCCGATCAGCATAGCTTCCGCCTTGAGGCCGGCCGCAACCGTTTATTGCTGATGCAGTTGGGCCCCAGCATTTTCAGCCAGCTCGACGAAAACTGCATCAGCAATCCTTACGAAGCGCCGCGCCCCGCGACGATAAAAAAAGACAATCTCGGGCAGCTGGCCGAGCTGGAGCAAACGCAGCTTTGCGGCGAGATCTGGCAACTGAAACGCCAGGTATTGCTACTGAACCTGTTGTTTAAAACGCTCGACGATATGGGAGCGGCTTACCGCAAAGAGGAAACAAGCATTTATCACCGCGATTACCCGACGTATAAAAAGGTAAAGGACTATATCACGCAAAACATCGATAAAAAATTGTCTATACAGATACTGGCCAGCCGTTTCGGGATACAGCCCACGCAGTTGCGGCGCGGTTATAAAAAGATCTTTCATCATCACCTGGCCGATCACATCCGCGAACTGCGGTTGGAAAGGGCGAGGAAACTGCTGGCGAAAACGGAACTGCCGGTGCATGAGATAGCCTGGGAAGTAGGCTACGAAAGCGCCGCAGGGTTTTCAAGAGTATTTTCGAATCATTATAAATTGTCTCCGAGCGACTTCCGACGGGAAGAGGTAAGTGTGTAGTGAATTTATTGCAAAGGAAACGGTCAAATCGGCAACTGGAAAAACTTATTGATTTATTAGATTTACGCAAAGAGGTCGAGAGGATTTTTATCATTTGCATGTTCCTGAGAAAACACATTATCTACACGCTCCTTTCATTCATTCGTATACATCGCTCCAATTTTTATTTGTCCAACTTTAAATATCGTATTCTATGCTCCGCAAATGGACTTCGGAGATTATCGTCCTCCTTTTATTTTCTCTTTTCGTGTATGCGGCTACCATTAAACTGATGGATTACAAGATGTTCCTTGTCCAGATGAACGACCAGCCTTTTGATGATCGTTTTTCGATTTACCTGGTATGGGGCCTTCCGGCGCTTCAGTTTATTATCGCCGCGATGCTGATCTTTAAAAGGACGATGCTGATTGGCCTGTACAGCTCGCTGGTATTGATGCTGGTGTTCACGGGTTATATCGCGCTGATCAAGCTGAACTTTTTCGATCATGTGCCATGTTCCTGCGGCGGCGTAATCGCAAACTTTAGCTGGATGCAGCATTTATATTTCAATTTGTTTTTTGTGGCGATCAGTGTAGTGGGGATAGTGCTGCACAGGCAACGGAGACATATAACTTCTTCATACGAACGAATTCAACTGTCATAATCTACACACAGATTGGAAGCCGGAACACAGAACGGCTTCCTTTTACGTTTTCCATTATCGACATATGAGCTTATCTTTGCTCCTTTTTTGAAAGGATAGATCCAGAACAATACTCTCCTTAAAAATTCAACAATTCATCACGCTCTAATTTTTAATTAAATCGATTAATCATGAAAAAGATTAAACTGGCTGTACTGGCCGTATGTTTGCTCACCGGTGTTGTAGGGGCTTATGGGACTTCGAAACGGGCAACTAATCTTTATTGGATAGTACCAGGTGTACCCAAAGGCTCTTTAACTGCTACAATAAGCGCAACTCCTCCTACCCTCAATTGCTCCGGCGGGTCAAACTATCCATATTTGTGCAGGATATCAAGTGGAGAAACATATTTCCCAGAAGATGAAGTGTGGATTACAGAGGTCACAATTATCAGCACATATAACCAATAAACAATTCGTCTTTCATAACAGCTACTATCGCTCATTTTGAACTATGCCAGTCCTATCAATCTCGTCCTGAGGAATAGGATAAACGTATTTGCGGTCGTTGGGTGGCAATGTGATCGTTTGTCCAGCAATAATTCGAGTTATATAAGTGGCAAATCTAGGATCGATATTAAGTCGTCTTAGATCTTGCCATCTTATTTGACCCGTAAAAGAAAGTTCCTTTTTCCGCTCCAGCAAAATTTTACTCAAAAGAGTATCTTTGTTGTCTGCCTGATAGTTTACAAATCGGCCTCGCTCATACCTATTCACTAAGAGAAGATTTAAATCATTAAGAGAAGCCTGAATATTATTCAACCTCGCATTACATTCAGCTCTCGTAATATATACTTCATTTATAGCTAGACCACAAAAATTAAACCCTGTGCCGGTATAGGTGCCTCTATATTTAACCTGAGTTGACGATGTTTGTGATTCAAAAAAATATTTTCGTCTCAAATCATATTCATCGTAAGATTCATATAACATAGTATCAACATAACCATAGTTGAAATTATAATCCGGCACGACAGCTGTATATCCTATGCCCTCACTATGAAATAATACCTCTTTATTTCCCGCCTTGAAATTTGGAAACCTATACTCCAGCGTTAAAGAAGGCACCTCGTTGAAATTCAATAGCTCTACATTATTCCTGAGAACCGAATCACATGCTTCTCTTGCCTTTACATAATTACCCATATTTAGGTAAACCCTTGCTAGTAAGGCGTAAGCCGCCAATTTTGAAGGTCGTGTTTTATATTTGGCGACTATCGGCAACGCTAAAGCAGCTTCTTCTAAATCGTTAACTATCAGATTAAATGTGGATTCTATACTTGATCTTTGCTCTATTTCGTAAATATTAGAGGTCAATTTTAAACATAGCCCTAGATCACTATTTGCTGTTTGATTCACATATTGCTTACAAAAAATACTAGCAAGCTCAAAATATATAAATGATCTAAAAAACAAGGCTTGCCCTCTTATATCGTTAAATTCTGATTGCTCATTAATTCCAACTTGTATTTTCCTCAGCCCATCCAATACAATATTTGCATATGCGATCTTAGTGTAGCTATCGTTATAATCAGCCGATATTCGTCCTTCAAACACATCCGAGTTCCAAACATACGCATTCCGATCCGTTGGAAGCGAAAGATTAAAATACTGATCACTAAGAAAATAATGATCAGCACCTAATTGACCGATAGTTGGATAATTAAAATTCAAGATCGTACTATTGTCAAGCACAGCTTGAAAATCCTTTAAAACTTTTAATGTTTTATCATTAGGATCTTTTTGAATGTCCAACCATTCATTCTGCTTCTTACAGCCGATAATAGCCAGACAACAAATAACTCCCGTGAAGAAGAATAGTTTTAGCTTACTCACTGTCACAATTTTACTATTAATCCAAAATTAACCGAAAAAGGAATGGGAATACTAAGAGAACTCCTTTGATTAGACAAATCCGGATCCAGCTTGTGTTTATTCGCCCGCCAAATGATACCCACATTATTAAGGCTTGTATAAAATTCAGCAAAATCTACTGGAAAATTACGTTTCGTTGATTTGGAAATGCTATATGCAACCCGAATATCCTGCAGCCTTATATGATCTCCCCGCTCCACCAATACCTCCGATAACTGATAAAATGTATTTCTTAGATCATCGTAAGGATATACCATAGATGGAATGGAAGTATGCACTTCATCACCAGGCTGCTTCCAGCGATCTGCATAGTCTTCGTGCATACCTTGATTTAGTATTCCCGCATAATTAAGGTTTGTCGAAGTTCTTCTAAAATAATAGCCTAGCTTAAAAATCAGGTTCCACGAAAGAGAAATTCCTTTGAATGATAGATCATTTCTAAAGGAACCGAACACTGTAGGCATTCCAGAACCGTGAAATACAAGGCTATCAGGATTAGTATTTGCCAATATTGCGCTATAATCACTACTTTTTTCACCATTCACAAACCCCATAGGATTCCCATTTTCCGGATTCAAGCCTGCCCATCGGTAACTTAATATTCCTTTTAAAGGCTTCCCTTTCACGTTTAGCAAGACTTGATATGGGTCCTTTAACATTAATGAAGTACTTGTATTCGAAGGTAGTTCAATACTAGTGACTTTATCCCTTAACGTGCTATATAACAACGTAGAATTCCAAGTAAAAGGCTTTTCGATTATTCGAGCGGAAACAATTACATCAAATCCCTTTGTAAGAGTACCAGCAGAATTAATATTCGCAAAGCCAAAGCCTAGTTGAGGCGCCAATGGCACACTCTGTATAAGGTCAACTCCCTTTTTTACAAAATATTCGACAGTACCATTTATTCTACTTTTATAAGAAACATCCAACCCAAGGTTTAATATCCGCACGCGTTCCCATTGAAGCCGTTCATTCGCTGGATCGTTAATTGCATATGCATCAGCTCCGGTAAGTGGATCAGCAAATTGCCTTCCGATCAAATAAGCAGTTCCATTATAAATATTACCATTTTCTCCAAAAGAAGCTCTTAGCCTGAGGTTATTAATCCAATTCGCTTTAAAAAAATCCTCTTCATGAATGTCCCAGCCAAGACCCGCTGACCAAAAGGGTGATATCTTATCATTCACCCTAACTCCGAATAAATTCGTCCCATCACGCCTTGCACTGAGGTTCAAATCATATTTTCCTTTAAAACTATATTCAATATTCGTATAGTATGAAATAACCCTGTTCAAAATGCCTGGGTTGCTTCCGCTAAGTCCTACCAGGGACTCAATTGTTGATAATCCTGAAGGATTTAAAGAATATGGCGTATTTGCATTTATTCCAGAAGCCGGCGGGCCATTCTCATTAGTATATCCTACCGATTTTCTGACCGCCCCCTGGGCTTTTAGTTCTCGCGCCTCAGCTCCTAATATCGCTCCCAAACGATGATCTCCATAAGTATGTAAAAAGTTTATATCCCCTCTAAGGCTGTTCGTTCTCCAGTCATAGTCGCCAACTTCCATTACTCCTCCTCGAGGCAGATTGTAGATAAATTCCTGCGTTGTTCGGTTATAGCTCGAAAGTTTATTAATAAGATTTCTTGTATAATACGTCGATTCACTCCAATATCGCTTTGAATAAATGATCTGCTTTTCATTTTGATAGTGCATCTGAGCAAAAAATGATTTAGAAAAGTCGTATTTAGCAGACACTTTTAAAACTAAATTCTGAACAGCAACATTCTCAATTTTATTTCCGACTTCATCAAGAGGCCTATATCTCCAATCCAGAAATCCAAGATTTTCTACACTGTCCAAGTAAGAAACCCTGTAATCCTTCACTAATGGAAGTGCTTTCCCGTTACCATCCGTCAGCCTGGAATACGGAAACACGCCGCTATATCTTGGCGTTCCAACAATCAACTCCCCATACCTCACATCATTCCCCATAGCCGTATTACTCTGGCTAAAATTCAAATACGTCCGCACCTCCATCTTCTTAACCGGTTTGAACGAATTGGTGGATATCAACGTCGTGCGGTTGCGGCCGTTATTTACAAGGTTGTCTTTATTGCGGTCGTGCCCCAACGAAAGATAGTATGCAAAATCTTTGTTCCCGCCTCTTACGCCGATGGAATATTGCTGGTTCACCATCCGCTGGTAGGAGTATTTATAGATCTGGTCGCGCAGGTCGTTACCTCTCAGTTCGTCTAATGCGGCTTCGGCCTGGGCCGTATCTATGTCGCCTGCTCTCAGTTTTGCGAGTATTTCCACAGCGGGCGATACGGCAGGCCGGCTGCTCCGGTTCGTCAAATCGGAGTTGAAATATCCTTTGTTAAACAGGAATTGTTCCACCTCGATATAATCCGAGGCATTCATGTAATTCGGATCATAGTAGAGGTTGGGCTTCGAACCAATGGTGAAGTTCATGTTGTAATCGATCTTCATTTTCTGGTTGTACTTCCCTCTTTTGCTTGTCAGCACGATCACGCCGTTACCGCTTCGCGCACCCCATATGCTGGCCGCGGCGGCATCTTTCAAAACGGTGATCGATTCAATATCGTTGGGATTTATATTCCTGATATCTCCTTCATAGGGGAAATTGTCCAGGATCAGCAAGGGATTCGAGTTAACCTGGTTCGGCGATAAAGTACTGATGCCCCTGAGTGCCATGCCCATATAATTGATCGTCGGCATTTTTTGAATGAAGTACATATTCATCGTCTGCGCCCGCAACGTCAACAACCCACTCGTCACCCCTTCCAACCTATCAAGAATATTCGAGCTCGGGTTCCTGTTCAGCAACGCGCTGTCTATCAGCACAAAGGAACCGGTGGTGCGGGATTTCGGCAGCATCTGGTAGCCCGTGGCCACGGAAGTTACTTCCACGGCCGCGATCTGCGACACGTTCGGCTCCATCTGGAAGTTGATCTTCGTCTCGTTGTCCAGCCGGTACTGCCGGCTGAGGTAACCGATTGAAAGCACCACCAGCGTGGAGCGCGGCGGGATATTGTCGAGCACGTAACGGCCGTTTTCGCCGGTGGTAGCGCCTCTTGTGGTGCCTTTTACGATCACGGTGCTGCCGGGCAGCGGATTGCCGAGGGTGTCTGTCACGAACCCCGAAACGGAAATGGTCTCTTCTTCTTTTTTGGGAACGGCGCCGGTGCCAGGGCCTTTTTTGATCACGATCTGGCCTTTGAGATAGATCCAGTCGAGGCCATAGTCTTTGGTGATCTTTTCAACGATCTCTTCGGGCGTGGCTTTTTTAAAATTGACGGTGACTTTAATGTCCGGGTCGAGCACAGATACTTCAAAATTGATATTTACGCCGGTTTGTTTGCGTACTTCGTCAAAAAGATCCTCGATGCGGTAGGTTCCGGAGATGTTGCAGGTGCCGTCGCCTTTTACCTGTGCCTGCACGGCGGCACTGATGCATATCAGCATGATACCCATCACCAGTTTCCCCAGGAAAGCAGCGAATTTACACATCGTATTTAAAGGCACAAATAATTGGTTGATCCGTTACGCCCCCCTCGGGCAGCCGTTCTCCGGGACATAAGTACCGGCTCATGTTATTCTCTGATCTAAACGTATACATTAAGGGATTAAACTACATAAAATAAAACAAAATCCTGCTGGGAGGATTCTGATCTTTTTGGCTTAAGCTACATTATTTTCAATTAGATGATGATCACTTCAGATGTTTGAGCATTCCACGGAGGTTTTTCAGGGCTATTTTGACATGGCTGCGAACGGTTTCCATCTTCAGGCCCATTTCGGCCCCTACTTCGCGGTAGGTTTTCTGGTGAAAATGCGCTTTGATAAAAGCCAGCCTGCGTTGCTCGGGCAATTCCTGCACCGCTTCGTTGATCCGGGCGCGTACCTCCCAGGCTTCACCCTGGTCACTCATGTCGTACTGCGGCGCAGTTTCAAGATAGTGGGCTTTTTTCTTCTCAATAGTCTGCAATTTACGCTGGAGGCTCAGGCAATTATTCCTTACCGCACAAAAAATATACGATTTGTGCTTCTCCGGCGGCACATTCATAAGGTGATCCTTTTCCCATAAGACAATAAACGTATCCTGAACAACATCTTCCGCTTCGTAAATGTCGTGCAGGATTAACTGGGCTTCAACGATCAACGCACGGCGATACTGGTCGAACAGCTGATGCAGCGTTTCCAGGCTCCGTCCGTTACCGTTTGGTGTTGTACTATCTTCATGCATAGCGCATTATATCTTGGGTAAAACGCGAAATTTTAAAATTGGACATTGACAAAACTCCTTACCCTAAGGGAAAGGAGCGTTGTTTGGAACTGGTAATTTAAACGTAAAAATAAGACAAAGAATGCGTTCACTGAAGATAGTGAAAATTGTACAGTAAGAAAAAAGTGAAGATGTTAATCTTCGGTTAATAGCCAGGGGGCTGGTAAAAAATTCCCGGGCCTGCGGCTTTTAACGGTTAACTTGGGAAAAAGGGTTTACATTTTACTACTCAACGGATTCGATCTGTGTTCTTTACGATTTCAATATGATAACCAATCCGGGACAATAATTCACTGGATTCCTCCAGGAGGTCCATCAGTTCCTCCCGCAGGTTCGACCCATTTTCACCCGCCCTGAAAGCAAAATCCTCCCAGCTCAGGTTATCCGACAGAAAAATATATTGCAGCCGGTTGGTGAGATTAGTGTTGTCCATAGAACAAAATGATTGTTACAAGGAATGAATATATTTTTAGAATATGTGTAAAATATGACCCTCTACCCTGTATTGGAAATCTTTTGATACCTTCAGTATCTCTATAAAATCCTGCACAGGTTTGTTTTTGTCGAGCTGAACGTGAAAACGCAAACTGTTCAGCTCCGGCCGTTCCACCCGCAATTCCAGGTCGTACCAGCGGTCGAGCGCCGTAGCGATCGTGCCGAAGTCCGCCCCTTTGAAATAGATCTTCCCTTCCATCCAGGCCAGCTTCTCGGAAGCGTCGAACGCCTGCACCCGCGGGCTGCGCCCTTCGTCCCAAACCGCTTCCTGGCCCGGGCGCAGCACTAGGTCCTGCCCGCCGTTGGTGGTTTTTACCGCGCCTTCTACCAGCGAAGTGATCATATGCCCGCGCTCATATGTGTTCACGTTGAACGTGGTGCCGAGCACCTGCACCTTGCCTTCCGGCGTATGCACTATAAACGGCTTTTCCGCATCGGCGGCCACGTTGAAATAAGCCTCGCCTTCTACTTCCACTTCGCGCGTACTGCCCGTAAAGGAGAACGGGAAACGGATGGAAGACAATGAGTTAAGCCATACTTCCGTGCCGTCGCTGAGCCGTACCCGGTAATCGAGCTTCGAAGGCACTTCCAGCGTGTTCATTTGCCCGCTGCTATGGTATTTATCTTCGAACTGAAGGGTCTTTTTCTCGTAATTCAGTTCTACATCGCCCATCCGGCGGCTGCCATTGTCTGCCAGGCTGATCGTTTTGCCCCCTGCAAGCCGGAGCCGCACGTCCTGCGGACGGTCTTTGATGCCGCGCCCCGCCGAATAGTTAATGGATTGTTGCTGAACGGCGTCGAACCGGAGGTACCCGGCCAGCCCTATCAGCATGGCAACACCCGCGGCCGCCGCCCACCATACCATGGTCCTGGTTTTGCGCCGCGAATACTGGCTGTTCATCGCCAGTTCCGCCAGCTCGTCCCAGCGCCTGCTCGTAGGCCGCTCCTTCAGGAGGTTCAGCATCTCAGGGCTCTGGTACAATTCTTCCAGCTCCTTGCACATTTTGCGCACGGCCGGTTCCGCCATAGCGGCTTCCAGCTCGGCTTCCTCCTTTTCAGAGAGCCCTCCCGCCAACTTTTGCAGGTATAACTGCCTGATATTTTCGAGATCTGCTTCCATAAACTTACAAGGGTGTTATATTAAAGATGGATTTTCAAACCCGGTAGGGTGTATCTGAAAATAAATATTTCCCGTTAAATCTGAATAATTTCAGTTTCCGCAGGCGCATTTCCAAAACTGCACGGTGCCGCTCCTGCCCGCCCTTTGCCTGTTTTCAGCCTTAAGCCCGCCTGTTAAGGGTTTTATGGTTTTAACAAGACTTTCCCCACATGAAATGCCCTTTGGCATGTCCCTTTTAAAACGCAAACATATGAAACGCCCGCCTTACTTCACAAACCTCGTTATCGGCATGGTAACCGTTACACTGACCGCGCTCATCCTTGCCTGGATTTTTTAAAAATATATTAAAAAAGATGATAAACCAATACGAAGTGCCTGCTTTGATCGAAGACGCGCTCCCGGAACTAAAAAAACCTGCACCAGTTCCCCGCGATATTCCATATTTACGAAACGGTGCAGTGCCTGGACACTTACCTTATCCGCCAGCTGCGCAACAAAAATTACGCGCTGCTCGAAAAATGCCTCCAGGTAACGGGGCGCCTGTACGAAAGAGGCAACCCATTGGTGAGGAACGCGGTCACCCGCATTATCGTGCCCGATCTTTCCAGGGAGCGCCCGGTGGCTGCCATCGTCAGCAAGATCCTCCAGGGAAAGCAGTGATCTTCCTCCGCTTCTCCCGGCATACAATAAACGATTTTTTTACGGAAGGTCCATTGCAGATCACCATCATTTTTTGCTTTTTTGGCAGCACAACGCATCGGCGATTTTTGCAACTATCGGCATGCGCATTTACTCATAACGCAAAAACAAGGGGCCGGTTCAATCTCCCTCATGAATCCTGTCCAAAACCCTTCCGGCCTCTTGTTATTTTTTTATTTACGCACCGCTCAAATCCGCTACCTTCCTAAGCTAAAACGATTTATCTTTGAAAAGATCAAAACCTATTCCCACGCATGAGAAAAATCTCCTTCACCCTGTTATTGTGGTGCCCCGCCCTGCTGTATGCGCAACAACCCGTGCAGTACGTCAGGCCCATTATCGGCACCGAAAAAATGGGGCACACCTATCCCGGCGCCACCGTGCCTTTCGGCATGGTGCAGCTTAGCCCGGACACCGATACCATTCCTTATGAACTGGACGGCAAATACAATCCTGACGTATACAAATATTGCGCGGGATACCAGTATACAGACAATACCATCACCGGTTTCAGCCACACGCATTTCAGCGGCACCGGCCATTCCGACCTCGGCGATTTTCTCATCATGCCTACCACCGGGCCGCTGCAGCTCAATCCCGGTACGGCAGACCATCCCGAAAACGGCTACCGCTCCCGCTTTTCGCATGCCAACGAAACCGCCGAAGCAGGGTATTACAAAGTAAAGCTGGACGATCACAACATTACCGCGGAGCTTACCGCTACCAACCGCGTGGGTTTTCACCAGTACACTTTTCCCGCCGCGGGCGATGCGCACATCATTCTCGACCTGGTAGCCGGCATTTACAATTACGGCAATAAAAACGTGTGGACCTTCGTGCGCGTCGAAAACGATACGCTCGTTACCGGTTACCGCCAAACCAACGGTTGGGCGCGCACCCGCACGCTTTATTTCGCCATGACCTTTTCGAAGCCTATCAAAAAATACGGTCACCGCAATTACGCCAACGACGTGTACAAAGGTTTCTGGCGCAAGTTCAACCAGTCCGAGAACTTCCCCGAAATGGCCGGCCGGCAGATCAGGGCGTGGTTTGATTTTGATACAAAAGCGGGCGAACAGGTGAAGGTGAAGTTCGCGCTGTCGCCCGTGAGCACCGAAGGCGCGCAGAACAACCTTGCCGCTGAAATTCCCGGCTGGGATTTCGACGCCGTGAAACGACAGAGCCAGGACGCGTGGAACAAAGAATTGTCGAAGGTGGCGGTACAAACCATCCGGCCAGACGATCTGATCAATTTTTACACCGCGTTGTATCACACCTATCTCAGCCCCACCACTTACATGGACGCAGACGGCGCTTACCGCGGCCTCGACCAGCTGAACCGCCGCGCCGAAGGGTTTACCAATTACAGCACTTTTTCACTGTGGGACACCTACCGCGCCCTGCACCCGCTGTTCAACATCCTGCAGCCGCAGCGCAATGCAGACATGGTACGGTCCATGCTCGAACATTACAACCAGAGCGTGCATAAAATGCTGCCCGTGTGGAGCCACCAGGGCAACGAGAACTGGTGCATGATCGGTTATCACAGCGTGTCCGTGATCGCAGACGCCATCATGAAAGGCAACGTCAAAGGGTACGACGCCATGCAGGCGCTGGAAGCCTGCGCCAACACCGCGCGCTACAAACCGTACGACGGCCTGGAATGGTACATGCAGCTGGGTTATGTACCGGAAGACAAAAACGGTTCTTCCGTTTCAAAAACTCTGGAGTACGCGTACGACGACTGGTGCATCGCGCAGGTGGCGAAAAAGCTCGGCCGCGAAGACCTTTACAACGAGTTCATCAAACGTTCGCTCAATTACCGCAACGTGTTCGACCCAACAACCGGTTTCATGCGCCCGCGCCTCAGCGACGGGCAGTTCCGCAAAGAATTCGACGTGCTCAGCACGCACGGCCAGGGTTACATCGAAGGGAACGCGTGGAACTACAGCCTCTACGTGCCGCAATACCCCGCGGACATGATCGCCATGATGGGCGGGAAAAAACAGTTCACCGGCCATCTCGATTCCCTCTTCACCATGCACCTGCCCGATGCGTTTTTCGCAGAAACGGAAGACATCACCCGCGAAGGCATCATCGGCAACTACGTACACGGCAACGAGCCCGCGCATCATGCCGCATACCTTTACAACTGGACGGACGCGCCGTGGAAAACGCAGGAACGCATCCGCATGATCCTTCCGAAAATGTACAAACCCACGGCAGACGGGCTCGGCGGCAATGACGACTGCGGGCAGATGAGCGCCTGGTATCTTTTCAGCACGCTCGGCTTCTACCCTGTTTGCCCCGGCTCCACCGAATATGCGCTCGGCAGCCCGGCTGTACGGTCGGCCAGCATCCGGCTGGAGAACGGGAAAACCTTTTCCCTGGAAACCATTGACCAAAGCGAGCAGAACGTGTATGTAAAAAAAGTGGTGCTGAACGGGAAAACATTGAACAGGCCCTTCATTCAGCACGAAGACATCATGAACGGCGGCAAGATCACCTTCTACATGAGCCGCAAACCAGCGAAGTGATATAAAACAAAAACATCCCGAAGAGTCGGGATGTAATGTCTACAGTGAACAATGAAATAGCAATTAGAGCTACTATTCCAGGATCTTTGATTATTTTTTAGATGTTGAATACGAATACGGAAAAGCATCTTCCCTTGTACCCCTCGTTTTCTCCGGCGTTGCTCCCATCACAACTTTCATCACTCCCCCGTTCTGGATCTCAGCATGACCGATCCAATTTTTCGTATGCGCCTTCCCGTTAAGTGTGACGCTTTGGGTGTACACATTGGTTTTGCTGTTGCCCGGCGCTTCTATCACAAAACGTTTCCCGTTTTCGAGCGTCACCGTTGTTTTCGGGAACAGCGGGGCGCCCAGCACGTACTGGTCGGTACCGGGGCATACGGGATAAAATCCCATCGCTGAAAATACGTACCACGCGGAGGTCTGTCCATTATCTTCGTCGCCGCAATAACCGTCGGCGCCGGAATGGTAAAGCCTGTCCATTACCTGGCGCACCCAGTACTGGGCTTTCCAGGGCTGGCCGGCATAGTTGTAAAGATAGATCATGTGCTGGATAGGCTGGTTGCCGTGCGCGTACTGGCCCATGTTGGCGATCTGCATTTCACGGATCTCGTGGATCACGCCGCCATAGTAGCTTTCGTCGTACACAGGCGCCATGTTGAACACGGAATCCAGCATTTTGGCGAACTGTTCGCGGCCGCCCATCAGGCCGGCGAGGCCCTGTATGTCGTGGAAAACAGACCAGGTGTAGTGCCAGCTGTTGCCTTCGGTAAAGGCGTCGCCCCATTTGAAGGGGTTGAACGGCGCCATGAATTTGCCGTCCTGTTTTTTGCCGCGCATCAGTTTTGTTTCCGGGTCGAAAATGTTGCGGTAGTTCTGGCTGCGTTTGGCGAAGCGGTCTATCTCGGCCTGCGGGCGTTTCAGCGCGATGGCCAGTTTATAGATCGTAAAATCGTCGTAAGCATATTCCAGCGTGCGCGCGGCGTTTTCGTTCACCTTCACGTCGTAGGGCACATAACCCAGCTCGTTGTAGTACTTCACGCCTTTGCGGCCCACGGAGCTGAGCGGGCCTTCGTTCTCGCTGTTTTTCAAAATGCCTTCGTACAGCGCTTCGATATCGTACCCGCGAATGCCTTTGAGATAAGAATCCGCTATCAGCGAAGCGGAGTTGGAGCCGATCATACAATCGCGGTGGCCGGGACTGGCCCATTCGGGCAGCCAGCCGCTTTCTTTGTAAGTATTCGCGAGCCCTTCCATGATGTGGCTGTTCAGCTCGGGGTACATGAGGGTGAAGAAGGGGAACACGGCGCGGAAAGTATCCCAGAAACCGTTGTCCGTAAACATGTAGCCGGGCAGCACCTGGCCGTTGTAGGGACTGTAATGCACGATCCTGTTGCCGGCGTCGTATTCGTAAAACTTGCGGGGGAACAGCAGCACGCGGTAAAGGCAGGAGTAGAAGGTGCGCACCTGGTCTGAGGTGCCGCCTTCCACCAGGATCCTTCCCAGCTCTTTGTTCCAGCTTTGTTTGGCTTTTTGTTTGGTAGCGTCGAAACTGTCGCCGCCCACTTCGCGCTGCAGGTTGAGCGCGGCCTGTTCGGGGCTGATGAAAGAAGAAGCCACTTTCAGGTTCACCTTTTCGCCTTTGAACGTTTTAAACCCGACTATGGCGCCTACGTGGTCCGCTTTGTATTCGAGCGTGTCTTTCGCGAGCTGGTTGCCGCTCCAGGCGTGCGCCAGGGTGAACGGTTTGTCGAACTGGATGATGAAATAATTTTTAAAGTTCTCGGGAACGCCGCCGCTGTTGCGGGTGGTGTAGCCGATGATCTTATTTTCTTTCGGGATGATCCTGATATAGGAGCCTTTATCGAAAGCATCTACCACTACAAAAGCGCTGTCTGTAGCCGGAAAGGTAAAACGGAACTGGGCCGCCCTTTCGGTGGGGGTGATCTCGGTGGTCACGTCCGCATCGGCGAGGTATACACTGTAATAATAAGGCTTGGCGGTTTCGGCTTTGTGGGAAAACCAGCTGGCGCGGGCATCCTGTGTGAATTTCAGCTTGCCGGTAACGGGCATGATGGCGAACTGGCCATAGTCGTTGATCCAGGGCGAAGGCTGATGCGTTTGTTTGAAACCGCGGATCTTATCCGCGCTGTATTGATATGCCCAGCCGTTACCGATGGTATTGGTTTGCGGCATCCAGAAGTTCATAGCCCAGGGCACTGCTACGGCGGGATAGGTGTTACCGTTAGACAGGCTTACTTTGGAATCGGTGCCCATAAGGGGGTTCACCCATTCCACGGGATCGGATACTTTGGAAACTGTTTGCGCATTGGACTGTAAGCCGGCATAAAGGGCAAGTATGCACCATCCTATTCTTTTCATGTTGCAAAATCGATTTTGTTAAAAAAGAGGGGCCGGCCCAGGAATGGGCCAGCCGTTAGATGCTACTCTTTATTGTTTGTATGATAAGCACTTGTTCATATAGGGTTATTGGTCGTAACCCTCGTTCTGTTTCAGATTCTTGTTCAGCACCATTTGCTGGTAAGGAATCGGGAACACGTTGTATTTGGTTCCGGAGGGGGTATGGTCCCACCAGGTTGCGGACGTAAATTTACCAAACCTAATTAAATCTGTACGTCTTTTCCCCTCAAAAATAAATTCGCGGCCCCGTTCTGCCAAAAATTCGTCCAAAGTTAATTCAGGAATTGTGTAAACCGCTGTAACCCAATCAGTTGCAGAAAACGCTCTTTTTCTTACCGCGTTCACCAGGTCTACCGCTTCCTGGGTAGCCGTTCCCCCGTTCTTCCGCATCAGGGCTTCCGCCTTGTTATAGTAGATCTCCGCCAGCCGGTACAGCACAAAGTCGTTATTCCAGTACTGCTCGGTGTTTGTTTGCGGACCGGGCAGGTATTTGGCGAATCGCGCCCCGCTGTTCTCTTCACCGTCCATCATGGTACCCGGGCCGGTTTGGCCCTGGGAATTTTTACGGATCTCTTTCACGAAGATAAGAGGTTTCCCGTTATATTCTTCAGTACCCAGCACTAAAGAATCCGCAACGCTGGTTCTTACCGCCGGATCTTTTTTCAGTTCGCCCAGCAGCATCCAGTTCGTGCGCCGCAGATCTTTCTGTTCAAAGCCGTCGTAAGCAGTCGGTATTACCACGATGCCGTTGTTGCCCCTGAAGCCGGAATTATAAGCCTGTCCCTGTACATAATGCCAGAGATCGCCTTCCCAGCCGAAGCGGAATTTGCCCACCGTATAGTCGTATGTGATCTGGAACAGGTTTTCGGGGCTCAGGTTGTTGTTGGTGGCGAATGGTTTCATGATGTCCGTTTCCAGCCTCGGAGCGGCGCCGTTCAGGCTGCCGCAGGAGCCGTCGAGGATCTTGTTGCAGGCTGCCACGCATTCGTCCCATTTGGGCGTGCCGGTCCATACCTGCGCGTTGAGATAAAGTTCCGCCAGCATCGCATAACCGCCGGCACGGGTTACACGGCCTACCAGGCTGGGCTCCAGCTTGGGCAGCAGGTCCACGTTCTCCTTCAGCTCCTTTTCGATGAATGCCCACACTTCTGCGCGGGGTGCGTTCGGGGGGCTCGTAGGGATGCCTACTTCGGTAACGATGGGAATGTTGCCGTAAAGGTCCATCAGCTTCAGGTAGTGCCATGCGCGCAGCACTTTGGTTTCAGCGATGATGGCGGTTTTCTCCTCGTTGGTCATGCCGATGGTCGTAAAATCAATGGCTGAAAGGTCTTTAATGGTATTGTTGCAGAACCCGAGGCCCCAGTACATGAGCCTCCAGGGGTTCCAGGTGTTGTTGTCGTTGGCGATCCAGGTATGGCGGTGCAGGCGTATCCAGTCGCCGTTATCGAAACCGTGGCGGCCTTTCGTGGGCCATGCCAGCTGGTCCGCGCTCAGCTCGCTTACGCGCCAGTAGCCTACCTGCCCCGTGGGCGCGGCCCATGCGTTGGCGTGGGTGAAAGGCCTGAGCACGGCGGCCATTACTTCCGTGCGGTTATTGTAAAAGTTTTCCGCCGGTATTTCGCTGTACACTTTTTCTTCCAGGTTGGTGCAGGAGGCCGCTCCCGTGAGCAAACCCGCCAAACCCCATATGATATGTTTCTTTTGCATGATCTTCATTTTTAGGAATTTTTAGAACCCGAGCGTAAGGCCGAGGGTATAAGAACGTGTTCTGGGATAAAAACCGCGGCCGTCGATGCCGGTGGTGGCGCCGTTGTCTTCCAGCTCGGGGTCCAGGCCGCTGTAATCGGTGATGGTCACCAGGTTGCGGCCGGCCGCATACACGCGGAGGTTGCGCACGTAGTTGCCGCGGAATTTAAAGTTGTAGCCCAGCGACAGGTTATCCAGTTTCACGAAACCGCCCGGCTCCAGGTAATAATCGGAATACTGCGCAGGCTCTTTCAGCGCGGCATGTTTGGTGATGGCGGATTTCAGCACGTTGTTGGGTATCCAGGTCTGGTTGCCGAAATACATTTCCTTCAGGTTGAGGATGTCGTACCCGAGCTTGCCTCTCCAGAAAAGGGTCAGGTCCCAGCGTTTGTAACGCAGGTTGTTGTTCCAGCTGAACATCATCTTGGGCACGCCGTTGCCGATCACGCCGAGATCGTTTTCGTTGATGTCTCCCGCGCGCACTTTGGAACCGTCTTTTTTGTAGAACAGCCAGTTGCCGTCGTTATCGAAACCTGCAAAACGTTTGCCGTAGAAGTTGCCCATCGGGCCGCCTTCCACCACGCGGATGGCGGGGCCGAGATTGCCGGGCGAAGGCAGGTCTCCGTAGGTGAGCTTGTCGATACGGTACAGTTCGTTGGATAGGCTCAGCACGGTGTTCTGCTGGCGGTTAAACGTAATGTCCGTCGTATAGTTGAAATCTTTTTTCTGCACTACCACGCCGCTCAGCACGATCTCGAAGCCCCTGTTGCGGATGCTGCCCACATTGGTGTAGATGCTGCTGGTCACGAAGGGCGGCAGCTGCGTGTCGAAGGTGCCCAGCAGGTCTTTGGTATCGCGTTGGTATACGTCGAACGAACCGGAGATGCGGTTGCTGAACAGGCCGAAGTCGAGGCCTACGTTCCATTCGCCTTTCTTTTCCCAGCGCAGGTCCGGGTTCGGGTTGCGGGAGGGGCCGAAGGTTTCGTACCAGTTGCCGTTCTGCAGGTAAGCGCCGCCGGTGCCGAGCAATACGAGCGAGTTATAGCTGGTGAAACCGGAGTTGCCGGTTACGCCGTAACCCACGCGCAGTTTCAGCTGGTTGACGCTGCGGTTGCCTTTCATGAAATCTTCTTCACTGATGGCCCAGCCGAGAGAGGCGGCGGGAAAGTTCGCCCATTTGTTGTTCTCGCCGAATTTGGAAGAGCCTTCGCGGCGGATGATCAGCTGCGCGAAATATTTCTGCCTGAACGCGTAGTTCGCCCTCGCAAAAAACGCCACCAGTTTATAATCTACTTTGTTGCTGCTCATGCCCGCGCGGCCCAGCGTGCGCCAAAGGCCGTTGCCGAGGTTCCAGTCCTGGAACGCGTCGGTCAGGAAGCCGGAGTTGTTGGCGCTGAACTGCTCCACCGTGTTGTAGAAATAGCTGTAACCGCCCACTGCTGAGATCGTATGATCGTCGTTGATGGTGGTGTTATAATCGACGGTGGTTTCGAAGGTCTGGTCCAGCTCCATGCGGTTGGCTTTGTAAGCATAACCGCCGCCTTCGTAGCTCTGTTTGGAGGAATTGGATTCGCGCAGGCGGTACTGGCGGTCGTTCCAGGTATTTTTTACAATGGCGCCGAAAGCGGACACGCGAAGGCCTTTGAGCACTTCGAGGCTCAGCTTGCCGTCTCCCTGGATGGTCTGCTGGTCCCTTTCGCTGATTTCCTGTTCGAGGCGCGCAACCGGGTTGTAGTTGTTGAACGCGGAGGTTTCGATAAAGCTGCCGTCTGTATTCCTGATGGGCGCAGTGGGATTGCGTTGTACGGCCTGTTCGAAGTCGCCGGAGCTGCCGCCCAGCAGGTCGGCTTTATTGAAATTGGCAACGAGATTGGCCTGCATGGTGAGTTTGCCCTGCAAACCGGTTTGGTTGAAATTCAGGCGGCCGCCGTATTGCGTGCGGTTGTTGCGTTTGGCGATGCCTTCGGCGCGGTTGAAGAACACGGCGCCGCGGTAATTGGATTTGTCTGTACCGCCGGAAGCGTTGAGCGTGTAATACTGGCTGACGTTCTGCTTATTGATCAGTTCGTCGTAAATATCGGTGTTGCCGCCCAGATCGTTGGCGGGAGAAAGTTTGCGGTATTCGTCCGCGCTGAGCACTTCGGGCCTTTTTGCCACCGCGTCCGTCTGCACGTAAGAAGCGAAGTTGTATTGCGGGTCGCCGCTTCTGCCTTTTTGGGTGGTGATGAGAATTACGCCGCCGGTACCGCGGGTGCCGTAGATGGCTGCGGCGGAGCCGTCGCGGAGCACGTCGATGGAGGCGATGTCTTCCTGCTGCAACAGGTCCAGGTTACCGCCGGGCACGCCGTCTATCACGATGAGCGGGGCTACCGCGCCGCTGAGGGTGGCGATGCCGCGCATCTGTACGCTGGCGGAAGCGTTGGGGTTGTTGCCGTTCACGCGGGTGATGCTGAGGCCGGGCACTTTGCCCTGTACGAGGTCCATGGGCGAACGCGCGCCGCCGGCATTAAAATCTTCGGCTTTGATGGAGCTCACGGCGTTGGTGATCTCTTTTCTTTTGAGCGTGCCGTAACCTACCACTACCACGTCTTCCAGTGTTTTGGAAGATATTTTCAGCTGAACGTTCAGCGTAGTGTTGCCGCCGGTGGCCAGGGTAAGCGTTTCGTAACCGATGTAGGAAAATTCGAGTTGAGCGCCGGCGTTGGGCACGCTGATGGTGTAAGAACCGTCCGTTACGGTGGAAGTACCGGTGGTGGTGCCTACTACTCTAACGGTTACGCCGGGCAGCGGTGTATTGTCCTTTGCGTCCGTCACCTTTCCTTTGATGGTGATGGATTGTGCATAGGTGAGGGAGGTGGTGAGCAGCATCAGGAAGCTCAGCCAACTCGTGCGCATGGAAAACGTGGATCTCATTTTCATTGCAGTTGAAATTGGTTTGGTTTAAAAAGTAATGACATAGAAACCCCTGTCGCCCTTATAAAGAGCTGTTACGTCGATGCAAAAAAGTCTCGCCCCGGCGCTGACCGCACCGGGCAAAATCGATTTAGCAAAGGGTTTAAATAATGGCGGATTGGGTTAGGCAGTTTTTGGCTGCCGGATTGCTACCTTTTCATTGTTAGTTATTGAGATTTCAAAAAGCGGATCATAGTTGTGGAATCCGTCACTCGATCCAGTTTGGTTTCGATGTTAGTTTTGTTTCACGTTGAAAGCGTATTGCGGCTTCCGGTTTTTCTCACAATGTGTGTCTGTTTAGGAGCGTTTACCGCGCCCCTGGCGGTTTTTCAGTTTGCGTACCTGGAAGCGTTTTCAGCGACCTTTTCATTGTTCGTTTCACTGTTTAACGGCAACATCCCGGCTTTCGCCGGCATGTTCCTGTAGTTTTTCAATTGACATCCGAGTTGGCTAAATATATTCCGATAACGTTTCCTTCCTCTTCTTCCCCGGCATTATTGGGCATGCCGGCCTTCTCCGCATAATGACGATGCTCCGGGGCCGTGGTTGCAGCCACTGCCTGCAGAGCGTTGTTGCTGTTTCAACAAGTCAGGTTAGTTATACTTGATCGTACGAAAACCCAGCCGTGGCTTCATTTCCCGCATGCTAAATGCAAAATCGATTTAGCATTGATGTTTAAAAAAAGGCCCGAAGGGCTTTTGCTTACACTCCCGGGAATGACGGCACAGCATAAATGTATAATTATTTCACCGAAATTAACACTTTTTTAAGGAAAAAATATTTGAGCGAATGCTGAAACATAGCAGCAGTAAGCACTTCAGTCGATTGTAAAAAACTGCCGTCAATGCTCAAAGCACATTTTTATTCGGATATCCACTGCTTTTATCGCGGACAGATCTTCTTTCTGTTAAAGTTGTATAGCGGAAAGGTGTGCTCAGGTTTTGTTGACCGTTTTGAATCATTATAAACCCATAATGTTGTTCGACAGGACTTCAGCGGGGACCATATACGTTTACCTTACACCGACCCGCGTTTCACAAATTTTCCCGGCACCTGCACCTGCGTTTTCTTCGTCGCGCGCTGCCCTTTGTCCAGCTGGCTCATCAGCAGCCCCATCGCCGTTTTCGCGATCTCCTCTATCGGCTGCTGCACCACCGTGATGCCCGGAGGGTACAAACGGAAAATATCATGATCGTCAAAACAGATCATCGCGATATCGTCCGGGATCTTCATGCCCAGGCCCGCAATGCTTTCAAGGCCCAGTATCCCCAGGTAGTTGGTCGAAAAAAAGATCGCGTCCATCCCCTTGTTCTCCCGTATGAACTGTTGCATGCTCCGGATCGATTCCTCGCGCGGGCTGTTATACGCTATTTTTAATATCTGCTTGTTTTTTACGGCAATACGGTTGTTGCGGAGCGTTTCTTTGTACCCCTCCAGCCTGTCCTGCACTTGCACCAGTTCCATATCCACGGTCACAAAACCGATCTTTTTATACCCTTTGTCCAGCAAATGCTCCATCCCCTGTTTCACCCCGCCCATGTTGTCGATCAGCACATACGGCACCGCCAGCTCGGGAAAATAGCTGTCCATCAGCACTACCGGCCGCTTGTGCGCCAGCAGCTGCTGTATGTCCTTTTCCATGCCCGCCGCCGGGGTGATCAGGTAACCGTCTACCTGCTGCCGGCTGAGCATCCGGATCAGGTCGCTGCCCTTCTGGGCATTGTTTTCCGTACTGCAATACACGATATTATACCCGAAACGGTCCGCTTCGGTTTCGATCACTCTTGCCAATGCCGCAAAAAAACTGCCGGAGATGCTCTCCACGATAAGCCCGAGGGTTTTAGACTGCCCCGTTCTCAGGTTGACGGCCACGGAATGCGGCTGATAACCCGTTTTATTGACCACCGCCATCACTTTTTCCGCCAGTTCGTCGCTGATACGCATCTGGCGCGCTTTTCCATTCAACACGAATGATACGGTGGAAGGGGCTACTCCCGCCATTTTTGCTACGTCTTTAAGGGATAATCGCTTCATTTCCTGGCCTTTCATATCTTTCATGATATTCGCTACAATTTTAGGTTGGCCGGGTGCGGCTCGATCGAGGTTGATTTTTTCTTCAAAAACGGAATTTACAGCAAAAAACCGGTAATTCAGGCGCGGGGCCGAGATTCTTGTACGTCAAAGCATACCCGCACCGGCTTTGCCGGCGGAGCCCCCACGCTGCCGCATACACTAAATGCCCAGCGAATTGTCTACCCGCCGGTAATTCATCCGCCAAAGAATGTTGGCCAGTTTCCGGGCGGTGTTCTTTACAAACGTTTCGCTTTTTTCAGGAAAATACACATGCAGCGATTCATGCAGGCTCACTTCGAGGTGCTTGCGGCCATGCAGCCTGCTGTCTATCACAATGGTATTGATGCCGTAGTCAGACATCCCGTAGGCTTTTTCCCTTCCGAGTTTTTTATAGATGACTTTCATACGCCTGTATTTGCGTCAAAGGTACGAAGAAAGGTTATCGGCGCCGGACTGTTATGTCACGCGTACACGTTATTTCATCTTTGCTGGTCTGCATGAACCTGAAACGCACGAAAACGGTTCATTTATGCTTCGCCATTTATACTGAGATCATATATTTTTTTCGTGGTCAGGTTCACTTTCACCTGCCAGAAATGATTGCCCCCGTCGTGCGTCATCAGCACGCCTTTGTCCAGCGGGCCCGCTCCCCAAAGCGCATTCACCCAAACGATCCTTTCTCCCCCGATATTTACATACCCCACATACTGGCGGCGGTACCCGGCCAATTTTTGATGTACCGGGGGCAAGGGGTACGTACGGAATGTATCGACCGCCGGGATTTGCTCACGCAGGTATTTTTCCGCCAGCAACACATCCGCCAGCGAAAGCGCCGTTTTGCAGCGTTCATCGTCGGCGACCTTCCATTCAACTTCTTCCGGCCGGTAAATAAACCCGACCAGCCCGTTCAGTATAATGTATCGGGAATTTTCCCCGGCGATCCTTTTTTCCCATAACGCAACCTGCCGCCTGGTTTTCCAGTCGTGCACCTGCTTACAGGAACCGCAAAGGATAAGGATAAACGCGGCAACGATCCGGCTCATGCTTTAAAGTTATGCAATATAAATGATGCTGTTTTTTCAACTTTGCACAACCCGGTCACAAAAAAAACGGTCACGGCCTTTCAGCCGCAACCGTTGTATTCACATATATTCCCGTTTATAATGCCTCTGCTTTAAAGCCCGCTTTTTTCACGGCTTTCTCCACTTCTTCCGCCGAAAGCGTGCTGGTGGAAACGGTCAGTATCTTATCGGGATCGGCGATGTTCACTTCCCAGTGCGCGATCTCCTTTTCATTGTCCAGGTGAGGGCTTACCGATCTGACGCATCCGCTGCAATTGATGTTGGTCTTGAATTTTAACGTTTTCATGTTTCCTGTTTTATGTCAATTAAATTTTTGAAAGTTTTAAACGAAGACTGTTGCTCACTACCGACACGGAGCTCAGCGCCATGGCCGCTCCCGCCAGCATCGGGTCCAGCGCGAAGCCGGTGAGGGGTATCAGCAGGCCGGCCGCCACGGGTATGCCGATCACGTTGTAAATAAAGGCCCAGAAAAGGTTCTGGCGAATGAGGCGTACCGTTTTGCGGGACAGCCGGATGGCTTTGGGTATCTGCTGCAGGTCGGAAGAAATGAGCGTCATCATCGCCACGTCCATCGCGATGTCTGTACCTTTGCCCATGGCAATGCTCACGTCTGCCTGCGCCAGCGCATGACTGTCGTTGATACCGTCTCCCACCATCGCGACGGTTTTGCCCCGCTCCTGCAATTCTTTGATGAAGTCCGCTTTATCAGCAGGCAGCAGCCCGGCCTTCACCTGCCGGATGCCTGTTTCTTTCGCCACGGCCGTTGCGGTTTGCGGATTGTCTCCGGTGAGCATGTACACTTCGATGCCCATTTCCTGTAAACGTTTTACTGCGGCGGCGGAGCCGGCTTTTACCTTATCCGCTACTGCGATCGCGGCCAGCGCCTGTTTTTCGTTGGCGAACCAGATCACGGTGTGCGCATTGTTCAGCCAGGCGTCTGCCTGTTTGAGCAATGTGGCCGGTATGGTAATGTTGTGCTCGTCCAGCAGCTGCCGGTTGCCGGCGTAAAAAATCTTATCGCCAGAACGGCCCTGTACGCCGCGGCCGGTAATGCTTTCGAAATGCTGCAGCGCAGCCGGGGAAATTCCCTGGAAATGTTTCACCACCGCGTCGGCCAGCGGGTGCTCGGATTCTTTTTCGAGGGCGTACAGCACGCCGGTATATTGCAGGCGGTCCTGCTCGGAAACCCACGATTCGCCGGTTACGGCTGGTTTGCCTTCGGTGATGGTGCCGGTCTTATCGAGAATGAGCGCCTGGATGCGATAGGCTTTTTCGAGACTTTCCGCGTCTTTGATGAGGATGCCGTTTTCCGCGCCCTTGCCCATCCCCACCATGATGGCGGTAGGCGTGGCAAGACCCAATGCGCAGGGACAGGCGATCACCAGTACAGTCACCAGCGCGAGCAGGCCCTGGGTAAGACCGTTCTGTCCGCCCCAGGTTATCCACGCGGCAAAAGCGAGCAACGCGATGCCGATCACCACGGGCACGAAAATGCCGGCCACTTTGTCTACCAGCTTCTGCACCGGCGCTTTGGAGCCCTGCGCTTCCTGCACTTTGCGGATGATCTGCGCCAGCAACGTATCGCCGCCTACCTGTTTCGCCCTGAACCGGAAACTGCCTTTCTGGTTAAGCGTTCCCGCAAACACCTCCGTGCCGGTTTCTTTGGCTACGGCCACGGGCTCACCTGTGATCATGCTTTCGTCCACATACGATTTTCCCTGCACCACCACGCCGTCTACCGGCACCTGTTCGCCTGGTTTTACCAGCAGCACGTCGTTCACCTGCACGTCTGCCAGGGGCACCGGTTCTTCGGTCCCATTTTCGCGGATGCGCGTGACCGTATTCGGCTGCAGGCCCATGAGTTTTTTGATGGCCGAGGAAGTGGAGGCTTTGGCCCTTTCTTCGAGCAGCTTGCCGAGCAGGATAAAGGCGATCACCACGGCCGCGGCCTCGAAGTACACGTGTGCGTGCAGGCCGCGCTGGTGCCAGAAACCGGGATTTAAAGTATTGAATATGCTGAAGCTGTACGCAATGCCGGTGCTGAGAGCCACCAGCGTGTCCATGTTCGCCTTGCCGAAACGCGCCTGTTTCCATGCGTTGATGAAAAACTGGCGGCCCAGCACGAGCACTACCGGCGTAGCCAGCGCCCACATGATGTAGTTGGCGTACGGCAGGTCCATCCAGAACATGCCGATGATCACCAGCGGGATGGAAAAAAGCACGGCCCATACCGTTCTTTGTTTCAGCGAGCGGTAATGCGCGCGCTGATGGTCTTCAAGACCGGCCGCGGCGTTATCGGTCAGCAGGTCGTACCCGACGGACTGAATCGCTTTTTTCCATCCGCCGAAATCGGCGGCAGCCGGCAGGTATTCCACGAGCGCGGAGCTGTTGGCGAAGTTCACGGCTACAGACAAAATACCCGGCTGCGCTTTGAGCATGCTCTCCACTGAGCCCGCGCAGGCAGCGCAGCTCATGCCTGTGACGGGGAAATTCTGTTTGACCGGTTGTTCCTTTGTAAGCATCTTCTGGTTCTTTTTTGATGATACAAAGGTCGCCCGTAGCGGCCCCACGGCCGTTATACAATTAGGGGAAAGATTTACATGATTTTCTTACGCGGGCTTTTTCGGCGTTTCGCCTTTGGTCCTGAACAGGGCGGCCGTTCTGCGGGGATTGCCCACTACCCATACCACGTCGCCATCTTCGAGCAGCATGTCAGACACGGGGTTGAGAATACGCTGGTCTCCGCGCTCGATGCCCACCACCATGCTGTGCGCAAGCTCGCGGATGCCGCTCTGGCGGATGGTTTTGCCAAACACCTGGCTGCCGGGCTGTACGTCGTAGCGGCGCAGCTCCACTTCGGAGCGGGCCTGGGTCAGCGAGGGCACGTGGTATTCGATATAGTTGCGGAAAGCGGTGATCTGTTCGTCTGTACCGATCACCTGCAAGCGGTCCCCGGGGTATAGCCGTTCGGATTTGGGCGGAATGGGGATCAGCCGTTCGCCTCTTTCGATCAGGGCGATATTGACGCCGTATTTCTCGCGCAGGCCCAGCTCTTCGAGGGTGCGGCCCACGCCTTCCCAATCGGCATGTACGTTAAACGAGGCCAGGTGCGCATCCCAGGGAGCGAGCACGGGCTCTTTTTTCTTTTGCGCTTCGGCGGCCGCTTCGCGGGCGTTGAAGTTGGAGAAAAAACGCGCTTCGAGGCGGTCGTAAAACACCTGTATGCGTTTAGAGAATATGATCAGTATGGCTACGATGAGCAGGGTAACGGTAAAAGCCACGCCGAAGGAGAAGAACCGGCCTACCATGAAACCGATCAGGAATACGGACAGCGTGATGCGCGCGATACGCAGCAGCGCCAGCGGGCCTTTGTATTTGTTCTGCGACCGCAGGTTCGAATAGGCTTTGCCTTGCACCTGCCGCACCGCCAGCGCCCAGAGGAACGGGGCCATGGCCAGGAAAGTGACCACCGCGGTCACGATCTTGCCCGATCTTACGCCCACCAGCTCGTTGGCTTTGGGAAGGATGTAAATGGAAGACAGCAGCCCGATGGCGAGCAGGATCACGGCACAAACCACGGTGTTGGTCAGGTACCCTTTGAGCACCACCTGCCAGTCCGAGGCCTGGGAGATGGTCTGTGCGCCGCTGCTGTAGCGGGCCAGCGAGGCTTTCCATTTTTCGGGGAGGCGCTTGTCCAGCCAGTTGTAAAACGGTTCCGCCACTTTGATCATGTACGGGGTGGTAAAGGTGGTGACTGCCGAAACGGCCACTGCAATGGGATACAGGAAATCGCTGGTTACTTTCAGCGTAAGCCCGAGCGTGGCGATGATAAACGAGAACTCACCGATCTGCGCAAGGCTCATACCGGCCTGCACGGAAGATTTTAGCGGCTGGCCGGATAAAACCGCGCCCAGCGTGGTGCTCAGCGTTTTGCCCAACAGTGTGATCACCGTGATGAGGATCACCGGCCCAAGGTACAGCTGCAGCATTTTCGGGTCTATCAGCATACCGACGGACACGAAAAATATAGCGCCGAACAGGTCTTTCACGGATTTAACGAGGTGCTCGATCTTCTCCGCCTGCGTGGTTTCAGCCAGGATGGAGCCCATGATAAAAGCGCCCAATGCCGCGGAAAAACCCACCTGCGTCGCCAGCACCACCATCAGCAGGCACAGCGCGATGGCCGTGACCAGCAGCGTCTCTTCGCTCATCAGCTTTTTTGTTTTCTTCAGCAATGTGGGTATAAAAAATATGCCGCCTATAAACCAGAGGATCAGGAAAAACACGAGTTTCACCACAGAGATCAGCATTTCCGTGCCGGCGAACTGCTGGCTGACGGCTAGCGTGGACAGCAGCACCAGCAGCACGATCGCGATCAGGTCTTCCACCACCAGGATGCCGAACACAAGCCCGGCGAATTTCTGGCCCTTCACGCCCAGCTCTTCGAAAGCCCTGATAATGATGGTCGTGGAGGAAATGGAGAGAACGCCGCCGAGGAAAATACTGTCCATCGTGCTCCATCCCAGCAGCTTACCCGTTACAAAACCGAAGCCCAGCATCACCACCACTTCCACAAAAGCCGTGACGGAGGCCGATCCGCCAACTTTCATCAGCTTTTTGAAGCTGAACTCGAGGCCGAGGCTGAATAAAAGGAAGATCACCCCTATTTCCGACCAGATCTGGATGTTGTCTTTTTCCTGTACGGTAGGGAACAAATCGAAGTATGGGCCTACCAGGATGCCGGCTATGAGATAGCCCAGCACCAATGGCTGCTTCAGTTTTTTAAAGATCAACGTTGTAACTGCCGCCGCCCCCAGGATGAGGGCAAGGTCCATAATAAGATTTGGTAAATGAATCATACTCCCTTCGTTTAGTTATCGATTGTGGCTAAAATAACAAAAAAAACCGGGAGAGCGGGTGAATACAGAACAAGGAATGCAGCGCGGTGGCTGCATTCCTTGTCAATTAAGGTCAAATCGGTAATATTAAAATCTTATTAAAATTATTTGCCGGCCCATTGTTTGTAACGCAGCATTCCTTCGAGGAAATAATAATCGGCGTAAGACAGCGGCACGTCTATTTCGGAATTGCCGGGCATGGAACCGGTGCTGTGCATGAGGATGAAGTTGTTGTTCTCCCCTTCTTTCGCGCGGTATGCCGGGCTTGCGAGGCTCGCTAATGCGTCCGCGCCGGCATTCCAGTAACGTTTGCTTTCGGTTTTATTGGTGTACCTGCTCAGCTCCAGCAGCGCGCTGGCCATTACGGCCGCAGCGGACGCGTCGCGGATGGCGTTGGGGATCTCGGGCGCATCGTAATCGTAATATGGCACGAGGTCTTTGGGCATATGCGGGTGGTTGAGCATATAATCGGCGATGTGGCGCGCCTGGTCCAGGTATTTTTTGTCTTTGGTCTCGCGGTACATCATGGTGTAGCCATACAGTCCCCAAGCCTGGCCGCGGCTCCATGCGGAAGCGTCAGAATGGCCCTGGTGGGTCTTTTTGGCGATCACCTGCCCGGTGATGGTATCGTAATCGATCACGTGGTAAGAGCTGTAATCGTCGCGGAAGTGATTTTTCATGGTCGTGTTCGCGTGGTTCACCGCGATGTTCCAGAAGGTGCTGTCGCCGCTGTTTTTAGTGGCCCAGCAAAGCATTTCGAGGTTCATCATGTTGTCGATGATCACGGGGCACTTCCAGCCGGAGTGGTCCCAGCTGCGGATGGCGCCGATGGTGGGCTTGTAACGTTTGATGAGGGAGCGCGAGCTGGTCATCAGTATGTCTTTGGCCGCGGGCGTGCCTTCCAGCCGGAGCTCGTTACCAAAGCTGCAGTACATCAAAAAGCCGAGGTCGTGCGTATTGGTGCGGTACTGGTCGGGCAGCAGGTATTGCTGGCGTTTGAGCGCTTCCTGTTTAAAGGCCGGGTCTTTGGTGGCTTCGTACAGGTACCAGCAGCTGCCGGGGTAGAACCCCGCCGTCCACCAGTTGAACTTCGCGGTCATGAGGCTGCCGTCTTTATTGGTGGAGCGGGGAAAAAGGGAATCCGGCAGGTTCTGCATCATGTGTTTGTACTGTTTTGCAGAGAACTGAAGGCTTTCGTCTGCCAGCGCCTTCATTTTTTTTACCGATAATTTCGTTTGCGCCTGGGCGTGGAAAGCCCCGAAGGCGAGTAATAAAAAGACAATCTTCTTCATAATGTGGATCATTTTTTCTTTTTGGAAGTTCCCGCGGAACTTTCCCTTGCTACTAACTGTATCGGCACAATTTCCTGCGAATGCCGGTAGGCGGGCGGGTGTTTGGCCTGTATAAGGTCCATCAGTGCGGCTACCACCCTTTCGCCCATGGTGGCGGGGTACTGGTCTACAGACGTGATGGAGGGCGTTACGATCTCCGTGCGGGGGTCGTTGGAATAACCCACGATCTTGCAATCTTCCGGCACGCTGATGCCGTTTTTGCGGCAGTATTCCAGCAGGGTGATGGCGGTGGTGTCGTTGGTGGCGAAAATCCCGTCGGGCGCGGGTTTCTGGGAAAAGATCTTCTCGGCCGTGGCCCATGCGTTCTCGCGGGTGAGCTCATGGAAAAACACGCGCGGCTTTTTGAAAGGCTGCTTGTATTTCTGCAATGCTTCCTTGTACCCTGCCAGCCTTTCCTTGTACAGGTTGCAGGTAAGCGGGCCGGAGATGTGAACGATGTCTTTGCAGCCCTGTTCGATCAGGTGCTCGGTGGCCAGGAAACCTCCCAGGAAATCGTCGCCTTTGATCACTTTCACGTTGTAATCCTTGGTGGGCACGCGGTCGAAAAAGACGAGCGGGATGTTTTGCTGTTTGAATATGTCGAAGTGGGAAAAATCGGTGGTGTACAGCGTGGCTGAAACCGCCAGCCCGTCTACGCGCGCCGAGTACAGGGTGTTGGCCAGGGCGATCTCCTGCTCGAGGGAATCGTTGCTCTGGCAGATGATGAGGTTGTACCCGTATTCCATCAGTTTGTTCTGGATGATAGTGCTGATGGTGGCGGGGTAGAACATGGAGATGCGCGGCACGATGAGGCCGATGGTCTTGCTTTTGTTGTTGCGAAGACCGGCGGCCATGGCGTTGGGGCGGTAGCCCAGCTTCCGCGCCATCTTTTTCACCCTGTCTTTTGTTTTGGCGCTGATGTTAGGGTGGTCATTCAGGGCACGGGATACCGTAGACACGGAGAGGTTCAGCTCTTCGGCGATATCTACGATCGTTTTCTCGGAACGTACGGACATATTGGTTAATTATTTACCTGCCCATCCAGCCGCCGTCTACCGTCATTACGGTGCCGTGCATGTAGCTGGATGCGTCAGAGGCCAGAAATACGACCGGTCCTGTAAAGTCTTCCGGCTCGCCCCAGCGCGCGGCGGGGATGCGTTCCAGTATGCTCTGGCTGCGCTTCTCGTCGGCACGGAGGGCTGCTGTGTTATCCGTGGAAATATAACCCGGCGCGATGGCATTCACGTTTACGCCTTTGGATGCCCATTCGTTGGCGAATGCTTTGGTAAGCTGGCCTACCGCGCCTTTGCTGGCTGCGTAACCCGGCACGTTGATGCCGCCCTGGAAAGTGAGCAGCGAAGCCGTAAAGATCACCTTGCCGCTTCCGCGCTCCAGCATGCCTTTCCCGATCTCGCGGGTAAGTATGAACTGGGCGGTCTGGTTAATGGCGATCACTTCGTCCCAGTATTCGTCGGGGTGTTCCGCGGCAGGCTTGCGCATAATGGTGCCCGCATTGTTCACGAGAATGTCTATCACCGGAAAATCCTTTCGGACCGTTCCAATAAAAGTATGCAATGCTTCGCGCTTCCCAAAATCGCATTGGTAGGCTTTGAACCTGCGGCCGGTGGCCAGCACCGCTTTTTCCACCTCGCTGCCGGTCAGCTCCAGCGACGCCGAAACGCCGATAACGTCTGCCCCCGCCTCTGCCAGCGCCACTGCCATGGCTTTGCCGATGCCTCTTTTACACCCCGTTACCAGGGCGGTTTTGCCTTTCAGGCTGAATAGATCGAGTACGCTCATGATGCGGATTATTTTTTTACTTGGAAATTTTAACCCTTACAGGTTTCCGGAGCCGTTCGGCCTGCTGGCGCAGGTAGGTGAACCACTGGTCCGCGCCGGTGATGATGCCGGCTTTGTTCCAGGCTCCCCCTGTGTAGTAAGTTACGGTTTTGTTCTTATCCGTTGCGGACACGGTCAGGATGTGGCCTTTCTCCACTTTCATCTCCTTTACCGGGCTCAATACCACGCAACCGATGCCGGTTATGCCGTCTTCCCCATGCTGCGGCTCCCAGTAACCCATCACGCCTTTCCCTTCTTCCAGCAGGATGGTGCCCGCTTCCTTGCGTTTGCTGATGCCGATGGCCACGGGCAGCTCGTCTGTATACCGGATCACCATTTTGCTGAGCTGCGCATGCGCGTCGATGGAAACGGTCTTGGTAACGTTCACCTGTTTCCCGTTCACGTTCCAGGGCTCGTATCCCAACTCGAAAGTAGTGCGCAGCGCGCCGCTGTCGATAATGCGCTGGGCGGTGTAGTTGCGGGAATGCCAGATGCTGTCGCCCACGTACGGCGCAATGCCGCCGGCGCCGAGCATCAGGCCCACATGATAATAATCGAGGCCGTCGCCGTCGTCTTTATGATAATTGGTGCGTTTGTACCATTTGTCGATCACGAGATTGCCCGTGCGTTTGTTCCAGAAGTCAACGCCATATGCCATTTCCTTGGGAGTGGCTTCCAACGCGCGGCCATACATTCTGAAGGCTACGCGGTCGTTTTCCCAGGCAAAGTCGTCTTTTCTTTCAGGCACATAGCGGCCGTACGTTTTTTTCACGACCGGCGCGGGCAGTCCTTCTTCGAGGGTGGCCATCACTTTGGCCCCTGGCGCCAGCGGCGCGTCTACCAGTATTTTCACGGGCTCTTTCTGCCCTTCGTAAATAAGCTGGTAAGCGTATTCTTCGCCGGTGATGGCATTGGTGATTTTGAAAGGCCCCCTGCGCAAAGGTTTCCAACTGTCGGCCAGCGTTTTGTAATCCATCTCGGTCAGCCCGGAAGGCGCGCCGGCGGGGTTATACAGTTCGATGGTCACGGGCCATACCTGCTCTTTGACGCTCATTTTCAGCAGCTCGGTACCGGCCAGCAGGTAAGCGCCCACGCCGTATACTTCGGTATCGTCTGCCGTGGCTTTTCCCGGCGCGGCGGCGATCATCTGCACAAAACCGAGCTTGCCATTGGGCTGCACGGAAGATTGTAAAGCCGCCCAGCCTTTCACCAGCACGGGGCGATAGGTTTCTTTCGGCAGCAAACCATTGTTCACGCCCCAGGCGATGGCGTACAGGAAAAAGCCTGTGCCGCTGGTTTCTTTGGCGGGATAACTCTCCTGGTCCAGCAAAGCCGCGTGCCAGGTGCCGTCCGCATTCTGCAATGAAGCTACTTTGGCGGCCATTTCTTTGAACTGCCGCTCGAAAGCCGCGCGGGCAGGGTCTCCCGGCTGAATGTTGTTGAGCATGCGCACGAGGCCGCCCATCACCCAGCCATTGCCGCGGCTCCAGAATACGGGCTGACCGTTCTTTTCTTTTTGATTGAAATAACGGCCGTCCCGGAAGTAGAGTGAATTTTCTTTGCTGTAAAGAAAGTCTGAAGTTTTCCACCAGAGTTTGATGGCGGTCTGCAAATATTTCGGCTCGCCGGTAACGGTGGAAAGGTACGCCAGTGCGGGCGGGCCCATGAACAGCGCATCGCACCAGGCCCATTCGCGGCTGTGGATATTGTTCACCCATTCCAAGCTTTCGGTATGCGGTTGCGCCACGATGCTGTCCGCCAGCCTGCGCCAGCGGCTGATCATGTAATCTTCGCCATAAACGCCGTAAAGCTGCGAATAGGTTTGCCCCACACAATAATCGTCTGCGAAAAACCGGCGGCGGCCCGCATCCCAGTTGTTTTCAGCGGAAATATCGATCAGCCGTTGAAAGTACTGTTGGTCGTTCGCATATTCTGCGAACGCATACACGCCGGCATACAGCGCACCATTGGTCCAGTCGGTTTTGGCGTGCTGCCAGCCTTCTTTTTCGAGGTAGCGGAATTGCCAGCCGGCGACCTTTTTCATGGACGCCATGATCGAATCAGGAAGAAGGCGTTGCTGGGCTGCGGCGGGAAAAGCCAGTCCCAGTGCGACGCAGGAGCATACGCACCATTGAGTGAATTTCTTCATGGATCTTGAGTATCAGTTATAACGTATATGCATTGCCGGTAGTACGGCAAAAATGCGGTCTATTTCAGGTCGGGAATGGCGCAATGGTCCATATCTCCATAGTCCAGGTTTTCGCCGGCCATGCCCCAGATAAACGTGTAGTTGCTGGTGCCTGCGCCGGAGTGGATAGACCATGGCGGGGAGATCACCGCTTCGTTGTTCTGCATCCAGATGTGGCGCGTTTCCTGCGGCTCGCCCCAGAAGTGGCATACAGACTGCCCCTGCGGCACTTCGAAATAAAAATACACTTCCATGCGGCGGTCGTGCGTATGCGCGGGCATGGTGTTCCAGGTATTGCCGGGTTTCAGTTCCGTCATGCCCATCTGCAGCTGGCAGGTAGGCAGCACCGAATTCACCAGCAGTTTATTAATGGTGCGGTGGTTGGAAGTTTCCTGCGCGCCCAGCGTTACGATATCCGCTTCCGCGCGGGTGATGCGGCGTGTGGGATAGGTCATGTGCGCGGGCGTGGAGTTCAGGTAAAAACGGGCCGGTTCGGCGCCGTTGTTGCTGGAAAAGATCACTTCCTGTTTGCCTTTGCCGATGTACAGCGCTTCTTTGAAGCCGAGGTCGAACACCTCGCCGTCCACGCTCACCTTCCCGGCCCCGCCGGTATTGATGATGCCGAGCTCGCGACGCTCAAGGAAATAGTTTGCCTTGAGAGGGTCTACGGTTTCCAGTTTCACGGATTGTTTTACGGGCATTACGCCGCCGGTAATAAAGCGGTCGTAGTGGCTGTATACCAGTTTTACCTGGTCTTCGATAAAAAGCGGGGTGATAAGTAGTGCTTCCCTTGTTTGCGCAGTGTCCCAGGCTTTCGCTTCCCGGGGACTGCTGGCGTATCTAGTTTCAACAGACGTGTTCATCAAAAAGTGGATTTTAAAATGTTCCGTAAGGTTGCAAATATTATCAAATTCTGGTTGATAACCCCGGAAAGATAGCACGAAATGACGAGAAATGCAAACGTTTGCATTCAATTGCCATAAAACAGTCTGTTCTATGTCTCCGGTCGCACTGACAGGCTGTTTTACCCCGGCACTTTTGTACCTTTGTGCGGGTTAATATCCAATCACAAAAACAGATTTTAGTATTAACGCGGCTTCGGCAAATGCGCTATTTTGCAAATCATGAACACGTATCTTCAGATTCATCCGAAAGACAATGTGCTGGTGGCTTTACAGGATTTACCGGCAGGGCAGAATATTCAGTTTAATGGCTCAACAATTCAGTTAAAACAGAACATTCCCGCTAAACATAAATTTCCGCTCAAACCGCTTACAGCGGGCGATCCCGTACTCATGTACGGCGTACTGGTGGGCAAGGCCGTTACAGATATCCGGGAGGGTGAGGCCATTACGGTCAAGAACCTCCAGCACGATGCGGACACCTTCCATGCCAAAGACGACAGCATCAACTGGCATAAGCCAGACGTAAGCCGCTGGCAGAACACCACGTTCAACGGTTTTCACCGGGAAGACGGGCAGGTGGGCACCCGCAATTACTGGCTCGTGATACCGATGGTATTTTGCGAGAACAGGAATGTGAACGTGATCAAGACAGCTTTTGAGAAGGGGCTGGGTTTCGCGCCTACCGAAGTATACAACGAACAGGTGAGCGACCTGGTGAACCTGTATAAAAGCGGCAACCTGGAAGGCATTAAAAACTACCGGCCGGAAGAAGCGGCCAAAGCCGCCAAACGCAACCCGGTGTTCCCGAACATCGACGGCGTGAAATTCCTGATCCACGAAGGCGGATGCGGGGGCACCCGGCAGGATTCCGATGCGCTCTGCGCATTGCTCGCCGGATACATCCATCATCCCAACGTGGCGGGCGCTACCGTGCTGAGCCTCGGCTGCCAGCACGCGCAGGTGTCTATCCTGCAGAGCGCGCTGAAAAAACTCAACCCGAACTTCACCAAACCCGTACTCGTATACGAACAGCAAACCAGCGGATCGGAGTTCAACATGCTTTCCACGGCGATTAAAGACACATTCCTCGCATTGGTGGAAGCCAATAAAACGGAACGCAGGCCCGCTCCTCTTTCCAAGATCGTGATCGGGCTGGAATGCGGCGGGTCAGACGGGTTCTCCGGCATCTCCGCCAATCCCGCCATCGGTCATACTTCCGATCTGCTGGTAGCGCTCGGCGGCACTACCATTCTTTCCGAGTTTCCCGAGTTGTGCGGCGTGGAACAGGAACTGATCAACCGTTGCGAGAACGATACGACGGCAGACAAGTTCATTTCCATCATGCGTGCATACGAAAGCCAGGCGCAGATGGTGGGCTCCGGTTTTCATATGAACCCGTCCCCCGGCAACATCAAAGACGGGCTGATCACAGACGCGATCAAATCGGCGGGCGCTGCCAAAAAAGGCGGCACCTCACCGGTAACGGACGTGCTGGATTATACCGAATATGCGACCAAACCCGGGCTGAACCTGCTTTGCACGCCGGGCAACGACGTGGAATCCACTTCCGCTGAGGTGGGCTCCGGCGCTTCCGTGGTGCTGTTCACTACCGGCCTGGGCACGCCCACAGGCAACCCCATCGCGCCGGTGATAAAACTCTCTACCAACACACGCCTCGCCCAGCGTATGCCCGATATTATCGACATCGATACCGGCAGCATCATCAGCGGTCAGAAATCCATCGAACAAATGGGTGAAGACGTGCTCGATTACGTGGTGAAAGTTGCGAGCGGCGAAGTGCGCACCAAGGCGGAAGATCTGCACCAGGACGATTTTATTCCCTGGAAACGCGGCGTGAGCCTTTAAAGTTTTCAAACGGTTTAGCAGAATACAACAGCGGCGTGCATCAACAGCACGCCGTTTTTTTGTGCCCATCCGAAAACAAAAAGGGCCGGATCATAAGACCGGCCCTTTTTTATGTCCTGTGAAAGATTTTCTAGTTCGTTTCCACGTAACGCAGGTTCTCGTCTCTCGCTCTCATTTTCGGCATGATCAGGTGGATCGCCAGCAGGGCCACCAGGTACAAACATCCCGCGATGAGGAATGCGAAGAAGTAACCGGATTTTCCGCTGCTGTCCAACACCCTGCCGAGGCTGAGGTTGGCTCCCGCACTGGCCAGCGCGCCTACCATGCCACCGATGCCTACCACGGAAGCGGTCGCTTTTTTCGGGAATACGTCAGACACGATGGTGAAAATATTGGCAGACCATGCCTGGTGGCCGCCGGCCGCCAAACCGATCAGCAATACCGCTACCCACTGGTTGTCTGTCTGCGTAGCGAAAGCAACCGGCATGATCAGGATCGCGCAAAGCAGCAACGTGGTTTTACGTGATTTATTGATGGTCCAGCCCATTTTGATGAATTTGGAAGAGAGCCAGCCGCCTACGATGCTGCCGATATCGGAGATCAGGTAGATGGTCATCATCGGCAATGCAAGGCCTTTCAGTTCCAGCCCGAATTGCGCGTGCAGGAAAAAGCCGCCCCAGAAGAGGTAGAACCACCAAACGGCGTCTGTGGTTTTTGCGATGGCGAACGCCCATGTTTCTTTCAGGCCGAACACTCTTTTCCAGGGCAAACGCTGGTTGTTTTCCACCACGGTATCGCTGAGGATATAATCCAGTTCCGCTTTGCTTACTTTGGGATGAACTTCCGGTTTTTTGTAAGTGGTGAGCCAGATCACCAGCCATACTGCACTGAACACGAAGGTGACACAGAAGGCGAACTGCCAGTTCGTACCATCGTTCATTACCACCAGCGGCACGATCAACGGTGCGAGAATGGCCCCGATGTTCGTACCGGCGTTAAATATGCCGGTCGCAAAAGCGCGTTCTTTTTTGGGAAACCATTCCGCCACCGTTTTGATACAGGACGGGAAGTTGCCCGATTCGCCGATGCCCAGGCCAAAACGAGCCACGGCAAAGCCGATCCAGCCCATGCTTTTGGTAACAAGCGCGTGCGCCAGGCTGAAAACGCTCCAGATACCGATGGATATGGCATACCCGAACTTGGTGCCCAGGCGGTCTACCAGCCCGCCCATCAGCAGCATGCCCAGGGCGTAAGCGATCATAAAAGAAAAGTTGATATTGCTGTACTCTGTATTGGTCCAGTGAAACACGTGATTCTGCAAGGTGGGCCCCAGCACGCCGATGATGCTTCTGTCTACATAGTTAATGGTGGTTGCCACGAATAACATAGCCAGGATGCGCCACCGGTACTTGCTCACTTTCTCTGTAACCTGCTGCATGCCCGACGCGGCAGGGTCCTTAATTTCTATTTGGCTCATAACGGGTATTTAGGAATAAAAAATGAAATCTCAATTTACTTCGCATTTCCGAGTAATGCAAACGTTTGCTTGATTTTAGCGCTTAATCCTTTCCAGTCCTGCTGATCAATAGCGCTTTTTGAAATGAGGTTAGACCCCATGCCCACGCATACCACGCCGGCGCCGAACCACTGGTCCAGGTTGTCTTTCTCGGGTTCCACTCCCCCGGTTGGCATAAAGCGGAGCGAGGGGAACAAAGGTTTGATCGCTTTTACAAAACCCGGGCCCAGTGAGCTGCCGGGGAATAATTTTACCAGTTGCGCTTCGTTTTTTTCCGCCACGGAAATTTCCGTGGGCGTCATGCAGCCCGGCACCCAGAGAATGCCCTGCTCTTTGCAATACGCCGCAGTTTCGGGATCTACCACCGGGCATACGATAAAGTCCGCGCCCATGTCGGTATACGCTTTCGCGTCCGCCGCGTTTTTAATGGTGCCGATGCCCAGGTACATATCGGGCATGGAAGCGGTTTTTATATCGCGCAGCACGGCGAAGTTATGACGGGCATGCTCTCCCCGGTTGGTAAATTCAAATACACGGATGCCGCCTTCGTAGCAGGCTTTCATCACTTCCACGCATACCGCGGGGTCTTCATGATAAAAAACCGGCACTACCTTCGTGGCTTCAAATGCCTGTATGATCGTATCTGCGTTTGGTCTCATTATGCTTACATCAATTGTGTGATCGATTCTTTCTCCGTCAGATTAAAATCGCCGGTGCGGAACAGCTTGGAATATGCCGCCGCGGCGGCGTAGGAAATCGTGTCCTGATGGTCGAGCCCGTTGAGGTTGGCGTGAATGAGGCCTGCCATAAAGCTGTCTCCGCTGCCTACCCGGTCTACCACTTCGTTGGTCTCGTATTGCCTGCTCACGTACAATTCGCCGCCGGTATAATACACGGCGTAATACAAATTATGCGTGGGCGCGGCCGAAAAACGGAAGGTGAAAGCCACCCTGTCGCATTTCGGATATTCTGCGATAATGGCCGCGGCGGATGCTTTCGCCGCTTCCAGGTATGCTTCTTTTGTTTCGGCTTTGATCAATTCCTGGTTGAGCGGCGTGCCCAGCATCATGTTCGCCGCCCAGATGTTGCCCATGATCACATGGCAATACTTCGTGAGCTCCGGCATCACTTCCAGCGGAGTGCGGCCGTACTGCCACAGTTTGCTGCGGTAGTTGAGGTCCGTCGAAATGGTCATGCCTTTGCGGGTGGCCGCTTCCAGCACTTCCCTGCAAATAACCGCCGCATCGGGATTCAGCGCCGGCGAAATGGCGCTCCAGTGGAACCATTGCGCGTCGCCCAGCAGCGAATCCCAGTCCACCGTTCCCGGTTTGATCTCCGAGAAGCTGGAATATTTGCGGTCGTACACTACTTCCGCATGTTTCAGGTCCGAGCCCTGCGCGAGGTAATACGCGCCGATGCGGTCGCCGCCCCAAAGCATCCTGTCCGTTTGCACGCCAATGGCCTGCAGCTGTGCGAGCACTTGTTTGCTGAGACCGTTCTCCGGCGTTTTGCTGATATATGCTACTTTATTGCCCCATGTGGCCAAAGCCGCGGCCACATTGGCTTCCGCCCCTCCCACGAACAGCGCCGCGCGTTGTTTCGGCCAGTCGGGACTAAGCCTTAATAATATTTCTCCAAAAGTGATTACAGATACCGGTTGCATCAGAAATTAAAATACGCTTTGGCGTTGTTAAAACAAATATCCTGTACCATTTTGCCTAACCATGGCACATCGTTCGGCAATTCGCCGTTCTCCACATCATTACCGATCAAATTACACAATATTCTCCTGAAATACTCATGCCTCGGGAAAGAGAGGAAGCTGCGCGAATCGGTGAGCATGCCCACGAAGCGGCTGAGCAGGCCCATGTTGCTCAATGCGTTCATTTGTTTTTCCATCCCGTCTTTCTGATCGAGGAACCACCAGCCGGAGCCGAACTGCATTTTGCCGGCCACGCTGCCGTCCTGGAAGTTGCCCGCCATGGTGGCGTACACTTCGTTATATGCAGGGTTCAGGTTATATACGATGGTTTTGGCGAGCTGCCCGTCCCGGTCCAGCCGGTCGAAGAAACGGCTCATGGCTTCGGCCATGGGCCAGTCGCCAATGGAATCCACCCCCGCGTCTGCACCAAGGCGTTTCAGCAGGCGGGAATTGTTGTTGCGGATGGCGCCTGCGTGAAACTGCTGCGCCCAGCCTTTTTCGTGGTTCCAGGTGCAGATATGATGCAGCGTGGCGGCTTTGAACATCACCACGGTATCGTCTGAAAGTTTCTTGCCGGCCATTACGTCCTGGAAAGCCTGTTCCAGCGCGGCGTCGGTAAATTCGGCGTATACGAAATAGTTCAGCCCGTGGTCGGACAAACGGCCGCCGTTTTCATGGAAATAATCGTGGCGTTTTTTCAGCGCTTCCAGCAGCGACCGGTAATTTTTTATCTCGATGTCTGCCGCCGCGCCGAGCTTGTGCATGTAGGCTTTGAACGAGGCGGCGTCTTCCACCGCCATGGCCTTGTCTGGCCGGAAAGTGGGCAATACTTTGATGGAAAAGCCCTGCTTGCGGATAGCGATGTGATGGTCGAGCGGCTCGGCCGGATCGTCTGTAGTGCACAATGCGTCCACATTAAAATGTTTCAGCAGCGTTTGCGTGGTGAGCTTCGGCAGCTGCGCATTGCAGGTTTCGTAGATCTTCGCCGCACTGTTGGCGTTCAGCACGTCCTTCACGCCGAAAGGATTGAGCAGTTCCATGTGCGTCCAGTGGTACAGCGGGTTGCGCATGGTGTAAGGCACGGTTTCCGCCCATACTTTGAACTTGGTGAAATCGTCCGCATTGCCGGTGATGAGATCTTCATTCACGCCATTGGCGCGCATCGCCCGCCATTTGTAGTGGTCGCCCTTGAGCCAGGCTTCCGTGATGGTGGAGAAGCTGCGGTTAGACGCAATTTCGTCCGGCGGAAGATGGTTGTGGTAATCGATCACCGGCATGTCTTTCGCGTAGTCGAAATATAATTTTCTCGCTGTGTCGGTTTGCAGTATAAAGTCTTCTGACAGAAATGTTTTCATGAACGTGTGGCTTAAAGGACCTTGGAATGGTGGGTGATGTACTCTTTCACGCCGTTCTGCATCATCCCCATGAGGTGATCGGTAACGGTGTCGGCAAAGCCGGGCAGGGTGTTGAGGTCGGTTTGCCACAGCCGCGTGTCTGCACAGATCTCTTTCACCATGGCCGACACTTCGGGGTAGCCCGCTTTTTCGACCGGTTTCCAGTGGGCCGCGAAAACGGCCGCGTTATCGTCGGTGATGTCGTAGAATGCATCCCCGCGCTGACCCTGGTATTTGCCGTTCGTTTCTTTTGCCGGTTTGAGGAACAGCAAAGTGCTGGCGAAGCCGAGCAGCATTTTTTCCGGCAGCAGCCCTTTCGCTTCGCGGTAACGCAGCAGGGTCTGCACATTGCGCGCGTTCATCTTGGAGCTTTGCTGGAAGGTAATGCTGATGAGTTTATGTTCGATGTAAGGGTTGGCGAAACGGTCGAGCACGTCTTTTGCAAAAACCGCCGCCTGGGGGCCCAGGTTTTCGAGGGTGGGAAGGATCTCTTCCAGCACCACGGTTTCGAAGAAACGGCGCATATAAGCGTCTTGCATACATTCGTACACGGTATTAAGGCCGGAGAGGTAACCGAGGGTTACGGCGGCGGTATGGCTGCCGTTGAGCAGCCGGAGTTTTTGTTCGCGGTAAGGCGTAATGCTGGGCGCGATCAGCATGCGTTCGTCTGCCTGGTGGAAAGACAGCTTCTGGGCAACGCCAGCGTCTCCCTCGATGGCCCAGAGCAGGAAAGGCTCGGATTCGATCCACAGTTCGTCTTCATACCCCGCTTTCTGCCAGCTGTCGGCGATATTTTTCGGCCTGCCGGGCACGATGCGGTCTACCAGCGAGCTGCAGAAGCGGTTGCCCTGCCCGATCCACTGGATAAAACCTTCCGGCATTTTATTGTATTCCGCGAGTTTGATCACGATCTCTTTCAGCACCCGGCCGTTGTCTACGATCAGTTCGGTGGGAATGATGACGAAGCCCGGCAGTTTCCTGCGGTAACGTTCGTGCAGCACGGCGAGGAGTTTTCCGGGGAAAGATGCGGGCACTCCGGCCATCACATCTTCTTCCACGTACTGGATGCCAACTTCGGTGGTGTTGGACACGATAATTTCAAGACTGGGCTGCGATGCTGCTTCAAGGATCGCTTCCCATTCTGCATTCGATTGCAAAACACGGCTAATAGAAGCGTTCACCAGGTGCTGATCAACAGGCTGCCCCTGGGCGATCCCTTTGATGTGCGTGGTAAAAAGTCCGTCCTGCGTATCGAAAGCGCCGGCGTCGCCGCCGGTGGACTTCACCACCACGATGCGGCCTTCGAAAATGTTCTGTTTGTTCGCCTTGTCTACCAGGAAATCTACCAGTCCGCGCAGCAGCACGCCGGTACCGAATTGCAGTACTTTTTCAGGAAATTGCAGATAGTCAGGTGTAATGCCCCATTGGGGGTTGTTCATAACGTGTTGCTTATTCAATCTCGGAAGCATGCATGGATATTTTATTAAATAACTTAGCTAATTTGCAATAAATATATAATTAGCATTCCAATTTTTTGATAAAATGCTAAAGATTTTACGCAAAAGGCGTAAATCAATCGTTGTAAATCCTGTCTGTTTTGAATTTTCTATAGCCGTTCCTCTCCGGGCTATAGGCCCATTGGCAGTATCTATCGGCAACTTCCCCCCTTTTTGCCCGGATTTCAGTAATTTTGCGGTCTTAATTGATAATCTGATGAGCAAGCATGGAAAAGTGCTGGTAGCCATGAGCGGGGGCATTGACAGTACGGTCACGGCCCTGATGCTGCACGAGCAGGGATACGAAGTGGTGGGCATCACCATGAAGACCTGGGATTACGCCTCCGCCGGCACCTCCAAAAAGGAGACCGGCTGCTGTAACCTGGATTCTTTCAACGACGCCCGCGCAGCGGCCGTACACCATGGTTTTCCTCACTTTATACTCGACATAAGGGACGAATTCGGTGATTTTGTCATCAATAATTTCGTGGACGAATATATCGCGGGCCGCACGCCCAACCCGTGCGTGTTGTGCAACACCCATATCAAATGGCGCGCACTGATGAAACGGGCAGACGCGATGGACTGTGAATTTATCGCCACCGGCCACTATGCCCGCCTTCGTGTGGAAAACGGCCGCGGCGTGATCAGCAAAGGGGTGGATGAAACCAAAGACCAGAGTTACGTGCTCTGGGGCCTCGACCAGGACGTGGTGAAACGCACCCTGCTGCCCCTCGGCGGCTACCGCAAAACGGAGATCCGGCAGATGGCCTTCGATTTCGGTTACCCGGAACTGGCGAAAAAAGCCGAGAGCTACGAGATCTGTTTCGTGCCGGACAACGACTACCGCGGTTTCCTGAAACGGAAAGTAGACGGGCTGGAAGAAAGAGTGAACGGCGGGAATTTCGTACTGGCAGACGGAACCATCGTAGGCAAACACAAAGGTTACCCGTTTTATACCATCGGCCAGCGCAAAGGGCTTGATATTGCCCTTGGAAGGCCCGTATTCGTGACCGAAATCATCCCGGAAACCAATACGGTTGTGCTGGGTGCCGAAAACGAGCTGAACCGCAGCGAAATGAAAGTAGGCGGCCTTAACTTTGTGAAATACGATCACCTGCCCGAAGGCATGGAATCGGTGGTGAAGATCCGGTATAAAGACAAAGGTACGCTGGCCAACGTTTACAACCAGGAAGACGGCATCGTGAAAGTGCATTTTTACGACCAGGTGAAAGGCATTGCGCCGGGCCAGTCCGCCGTGTTTTATGAAGGAGACGATGTGCTGGCAGGGGGGATTATCAGGAGATGAATTTGTTTTTAAATAAAAGGTAAGAGGGAAGCAATGGCTTCCTTCTTTTATTTTACACTATCCTTACTAAATCTCCATCATCAAAACCTGTTGATACCGCCTCTGCTTTTGAAAAAAATGAAGTGGCGAATTTTTCCGTTCTCACAAATGCGGAAAGTTCTGAAATGATCCTTTCCAAAATCTTTTCCCAGCCTACATTTCTATATTCTTCCTGTGTAAGAGGAAAATATTTGTTTACTGGCTCAAAGTCCACATTGCAAGCCCAGTCGCTATCTTCCTCATCGAATTCTTTGGAACCGATCAGGTAAATTTCATAGCCATGCGCAGTTTCGAACAGACCGAAATGATAGGCGGCAATTGAGGTATCGGGGGATTCAGTATCGCAAAGCTGAAACAACCAGTCGTTCAGTGTTATATTCATATTTCATTCCCCAAAAAATAACTAATTTTCCATTATAAAACTATTGAAGATGCTGAACTGGAACGACGTTTTGAATTTCGCCACCAAAGGCAACCCCGTGCCGGACAAAAGAGTGGAGAAAACCGACGGGGAATGGAAAGCCCTGCTCACGCCTGAACAATACCGGATCACGCGCAGGAAAGGCACTGAAGCGCGTTTCAGCGGAGAACTGTGCAGCCGCTACGAACCGGGGAAATACAATTGCGTGTGCTGCGGCACCGAGCTCTTCGATTCCTCTATCAAATTCGATTCAAATACAGGCTGGCCAAGCTTTACGCAGCCCGTCAAAGAAAATGCCATTCAATACGAAAAAGACGAATCCTTCGGCATGGTACGCATCGAAGTAATGTGCAACACCTGCGACGCCCACCTGGGCCACGTTTTCCCGGACGGGCCTGCGCCGAGTGGATTGCGGTATTGCATTAACTCAGAATCGTTGGTGCACGTTGGGCAAGAGGTTTAGGTGAGATTTCTTCCCACTGCCACAAACATCGTATCCGCCTCCCTATCATATCCCTTTATCACTCCGCTTTCTTCAATCTCCAGCCCGCATTCGTTCTGTAAAAACGTTACGGCATCTTCGTTTTCTTCCTTAAAAACGGAACAGGTGATGTATACGAGCCTGCCGCCCGGCTCCAGCAGCGGCGTTACGTGTTTCGCGATCTTTTTTTGCAATGCCGCGTATTCCGTAATCCTGTCTTCCGTAAAATAAAAAAGATGCTCCGGCGAACGCCCCCAGGTGCCGGAACCGCTGCAGGGCGCATCGAGAATGATGCCTTTGAATGGCCGGAAACCCGTTACGGGTTTGGTCAGATCCAGCACGCGGGCATCGTATTGTTTGATGCCGGCTTCGGCGAAACGTTTGTGGAGATTTTCAAGAATGCTGGCCCGTACATCGCTTACGGTAAGCCCGATGGAAGGCTGTTGATCGTGCAGGAGGATGGATTTCCCGCCGCTGGCCGCACAACAGTCCCACCAGCGCTCTTTCGGCTGCGGACGGAAACGATGGCCGGTTTCCTGCGACGATAAATCCTGCACCTCGTAAGCCCTTTTATCCGGCAGCAGCTCCTCTATTTTGATGCCGTTGGCCAGCGCGATCGCATCGCCTGTCGTTTCGTGCGCCACGCCCGCATCTTCCAGCAAACGCAGGATGGCGGCCTTTTTGCCGGGCCTCGCGCGGATGAACAGCCGCGGCTGTTGCAGGTACGATAAAGTGAAAGCTTCCGGGTCGATGCCCTCAGAAAGATGTGATACAAAAGGAAACGCCGAAGCCGCATCCCAGCGCAGATTGAGAAAAACAAGCTTGTCGATAACGGTACCGGTTATACGTTCGTTCCATTCCGGTTTGAAAAAACCTAACAGCGCATCGGGAGACGTTTCACAAAGGAAGGTACCCAGCAGCATGCGTTCCCGCACGTCCAGCTGCGGCTGCCATTTACCCAGCCGGTAATACTGGTACACCAGCTGCTGCACCCGCCTGCGGTCGCGGCTGCCCATGTGCGGGCGGGCTTTGAAGAAATTCTTCAGGAAATGATGTAAAGGCAGGCTGCCGTCGTATGCTGCAACGATCTCTTCAGCGGCGTTCATGTAATTTTCCCAGCGCGTCATGGGGGCAAAGATAGGAAACGCTTTTGTGAAGCGTTTCCTATAGGGCCGCTGACCGGGCATATAACAAGAACACTATGTAAAAGGCAGCGGCTTTAATGTTAATGTTTCTGTCCCGGCGGTTCTCGCGCCGGTCCCAAGGGTTCTCGCGGCGGTCACGGATATTTTCCCGCCTGTCCACCCGGTATAAAAATTTCCCATCTGCTAAGCATCCTTTTCTTCTTCCGGTCGTCTTTTAACTGGATATGCGCGTTTTATCCCGGGAAAACGGAGATTGGTCACAACCGCCGTATTATCCGCTATTTCCATACTTATTTCGTAAATTATGATACCTAAAACCCAAAACCTTATGCGTTCCCTGATCCTTCTGCTGCTCCTGCCTTTTGCCGCGGGCGCCCAATCCCCCGCCGAAAATATCACCAAGGTGGAAAACAATCTCACCGGCTGGGTGAGCATCGAAAACGAGCCGCCCGTGCGGTGGAACATCGAAGAACGGCTGAAAGCCCATAAAGTGCCCGGCATTACTATCGGCGTTATCAAAGATTATAAATTGGAATGGGCGAAGGGGTATGGTTATGCAGACAAAGAATCGAAAGTGCCCGTTACCCCGCAAACCCTTTTCCAGGCCGCGTCTATCAGCAAATCGCTGAATGCCGTGGGCATTCTGAAACTGGTGCAGGACGGCAAACTGAGCCTCAACGAGGACATTAATACTTATCTCAAAACCTGGCATCCTTCCGCCGATTCGGGGAAGATCACCATCGCCAACCTGCTGAGCCATACCGCGGGGCTGAGCGTGCACGGGTTTCCCGGATATGAGCCGGGCGATACCCTCCCCACGGTGGAACAGATATTACGTGGCGAAAGGCCGGCCAATACACGCGAGGTAAAACCGCTGTTCGCGCCCGGCGTGAAGATGCAATACTCCGGCGGCGGCACCACCGTTACGCAGCTGATCGAAACGACGGTAACGGGGATACCTTACGACCAATACATGCAAAAAGAAGTGCTGGGCCCGCTGGGCATGACGGGCAGCTTCTACACGCAGCCCGCGCCAGCGAATAAAATTCCGCTGCTCGCTACGGGTTACCGGGTCGATGGCACGCCCATCAAAGGAAAATACCACATCTATCCCGAAATGGCCGCCGCCGGCCTCTGGACGAACCCTACCGACCTGTCGAAATACATCGTCGAAACCCAGCTGGCCTTGCAGGGAAAATCGTCCAAAGTGCTCAACCAGGCCATGACCAAAACAAGGCTGACGCCTTATCTCAATAAAAATGCCGCGCTGGGCGTGTTTATCGTCAACGGGCAACGGTACTTCAACCACAACGGCGGCAATGAAGGCTTCAGATGTGTATATTACGGCAGTCTTGAAAACGGCAACGGTTTTGTCGTAATGGTCAATTCAGATAACTTCAACATCATCGATGAAGTAACACGCAGCATAGCCATTACTTACGGCTGGGAAAAAGATTTTTACAGGCCGGATACGGTTACTTCCGCAGCCCTGCCGGCAGATGCATTGCAGCAATACGTCGGTAAGTTCAAGTTCCGTAACGTGATGGTGACTATCGAAGCGAAAGACGGCCGGTTATATGCGATTACGAACAATGGCACCATGCGGATGCATTACACCACGAAAGGGGATTTTGTGCTGTTGGAGGAACGTGGCCGCCTCAAACTGGTGAACGGCGACCTGGTCGCCAGCGACGGCGGGGAATCGATCGTTTTCACACGCCAGCCCTGACGGAAAACTCATGTAAATACAAAAGGCCGTTCCCGGTGTAAGCGGAACGGCCTTTTGTGATATACGTTACGGGTAGCTTATACTTTGAGGAGCGCTTTCACCGGGTCTTTGCCGAACAGCAGCTGCTCGGGGTTTTCCAGCATGTCTTTCACGCGCACCAGGAAACTTACGGATTCGCGGCCGTCGATGATGCGGTGATCGTAGCTGAGGGCTACGTACATCATGGGGCGGATCACCACCTGGCCGTTGACGGCCATTGGCCTGTCCTGTATCTTGTGCATGCCGAGGATCGCAGACTGCGGGATGTTGATGATCGGCGTGCTCATCAGCGAGCCGAACACACCGCCGTTGGTGATGGTGAAGGTACCGCCGGTCATTTCTTCCATCGTCAGTTTGCTGTCTCTCGCTTTGGTGGCCAGTTCCACAACTTTTTTCTCGATGTCCGCCATGCCCAGGCTTTCCGCGTTGCGGATCACCGGCACTACCAGCCCTTTGGGAGCGGATACGGCGATGGAAATGTCGCAGAAGTCGTGGTACACCAGTTCTTCCCCGTCGATGTAAGCGTTTACTGCGGGGAATTCCTGCAATGCGAAACATACGGCTTTGGTGAAGAAGCTCATGAAGCCGAGATTCACGCCGTGCGCGGTTTTGAAGGTCTCTTTGTATTTGGCGCGGATCGCCATGATGTTGGTCATGTCCACCTCGTTGAACGTGGTGAGCATGGCCGTTGTATTTTTGGCTTCCACCAGCCTGCGGCTGACGGTTTTGCGGAGATTGCTCATTTTCTCGCGGCGCTCGTTGCGGCTGAACAGGTCGTGGCCGATGGCAACGCCGGGATTTTCGAGCGCGGCCAGCACATCGTCTTTCATGATCTTGCCATGTGCGCCGGAGCCTTTAATGGAAGCCGGATCTACTTTTTTATCGGCGATCACGGCTGCGGCAACGGGCGTTGCTTTCACATCGTTCGGAATGGAAGTAACGGGGGCCTGCTGCGCCTGCGGAGCAGCTTTAGGGGCGGGAGCCGCGGCCTGCTGGGCCGGGGCGGCCTTGCCTGCGGGGCGGGGCGCGGCGGTATCTATTTTGCCGGCTACCTCCCCGATCTGGATCGTGTCGCCGTCTTTTGCGATGGTTTTAAGCACGCCGGCTTCTTCAGCGGGCAGCTCAAAAGAAGCTTTTTCGGATTCCATTTCGGCCAGCACTTCATCGCGCTCTACATATTCGCCGTCTTTTTTGAGCCATTTAACGAGGGTTACTTCCGTGATGGATTCACCAACGGTCGGAACTTTGATATCGATGGTGCCTTTGTTCACAGCGGGCGCTGCCGGAGCGGCTTCCGGCTGGGGAGCGGGGGCTGCTTCCGGTTTCGCGGGTGCGGGAGCTGCGGGCGCGGCGCCTGCCGGGGCGGCGGCGTCCGTATCGATGGTACCTACCACATCGCCGATCTTAACCGTATCGCCTTCCTTAACTGTCAGCTTCAGCACCCCGGCCTTTTCCGCAGGCAGGTCCAATGTCGCTTTTTCCGATTCTATTTCACCGATCACTTCATCCTGCTGCACAAAATCCCCGTCTTTTTTCAGCCATTTTGAAATGGTGACTTCGGTGACTGATTCTCCTACCGTAGGAACTTTAATTTCGATTATCATGAGTATTACCCTCCCGTTGAAAAGTAAATAGTTAAAAATTAGATATTAAAAGCCGTGTCTATGATTTCCTGTTGTTCCTGCGCGTGCACTTTGGCGTAACCGGTAGCGGTGGATGCGCTGGGGTTGCGGCTGATCACGCCGTAGTTGAACTGTTTGAGGTTCATCTGCAGGAAACCGGCGGCGCCCATGTTGAGCGGCTCTTCCTGCACCCAGAACCAGGTGGCGCCTTTGTATTTCTGCTGGATGGCTTCCAGCTGCGCTACCGGCAGCGGGTACAGCTGCTCGAGCCTTATGATGGCCACGTCTTTGCGGTCTTCCTTGATCTGTTTTTCGCTCAGGTCGAAATACATTTTACCGCTGCACAGCAATATTTTTTTCACGCGCGACGCATCGGTGATGAACGGATCGTCCAGCACTTCCCGGAAACCGCCTTCGGTGAAATCGGCCGCGGGGCTGTAGCTGCGTACATGGCGCAGGTTGGCTTTGGGCGAGAAGTTGATCATCGGTTTGCGGAAAGGCAATGCCAGCTGGCGGCGCAGCGCATGGAAGAAACTTGCGGCGGTGGTGCAGTTGGTCACAAAAATATTGTGCTCCGCACACTGCTGCAGGAACCTTTCCAGGCGGGCACTGGAGTGCTCGGGGCCCTGGCCTTCGTAACCGTGCGGCAGCAGCATCACCAGGCCGCTCTGCTTCTGCCATTTGGTTTCGGCGGAAGTGATGAACTGGTCGATGAGCGTTTGCCCGCCGTTCATGAAATCGCCGAACTGCGCTTCCCAAATGGTGAGCGCGTAAGGGTTGGCGATGGAATAACCGTATTCAAAACCCAGCACGGCAAATTCGCTGAGCAGGGAATTGTAGATCCTGAATTTACCCTGGTCGCCGCCGAGATTGCTCAGACGGCTGTATTCCTCGTCGGTCTCTTCGTTGCGCAATGCGGCGTGGCGGTGAGAGAAGGTTCCCCTCTTTACGTCCTGCCCGCTGAGGCGCACGTCGCGGCCTTCTTTGAGGATGCTGGCGTAAGCGAGCAGTTCGCCCGAAGACCAGTCCAGCAGGCCCTGTTCGGCGAACAGTTTTTGTTTGTCCTGCAGCAGCTTCTCCACTTTACGCAGCGGTTTGAAGCCTTCGGGAATCGCCATGATGGCGGCGAACAGCTGGTCGAGGCTTTCTTTTGAAATAGCCGTGGCGGGTGAAGTGCCGAAATCTTCCGGCGTGCTTTTACGCAGTTCTTTCCACCAAAGGTCGGGCTGCTGGTATTTGTATGGCAGCGGGTGCTGTTTCACATCGTCGAGCCGTGCCTGGAGGTCGGCCCAGAAGACCTTTTCCATTTCGGTGGCCAGCGCGGCGTCCACATCGCCGTTGGCGATCAGCTGCTGCGAGTAGATCTCGCGCGGGTTGGGATGTTTATCGATGGCGGAGTAGAGCTTGGGCTGGGTAAACTTCGGATCGTCTCCTTCGTTGTGCCCGTGCTTGCGGTAACACACCATGTCGATATAAATATCCGAATTGAATTCCTGGCGGTAACGGGTGGCGATCTCGGCCACTTTTACGGTCGCTTCCACATCGTCTCCATTCACGTGGAATACCGGCGCCTGAACGATGGAAGCCACGCTGGTGCAGTAGTCTGCGGAGCGCGCGTCTTCAAAGTCGGTGGTAAACCCGATCTGGTTATTGATCACGAAGTGCATGGTGCCGCCGGTGTAATAACCCCGGAGCTTGCTCATTTGCGCCACTTCGTACACCACGCCCTGGCCTGCAATGGCGGCGTCGCCATGGATGAGGATGGGGAGGATCTTGTCGTAGTCGCTGTTATAAATTACGTCTGCCTTGGAGCGGGAGAAGCCCACTACCACGGGGTCTACCACTTCCAGGTGCGAAGGGTTGGGCGTGAGCTGCACATTCACTTCTTTACCGGCCGGCGTTTGAATGCTGGCGCGGAAACCGAGGTGATATTTCACGTCGCCGCTGCCCATGGTAGTATCGGGGATGGCGGTGCCTTCGAACTCGGAGAATATCTGTTCGTATGTTTTACCGAGAATATTTGCCAGTATGTTGAGGCGGCCGCGGTGCGCCATGCCGATCACGGCTTCCTGCACGCCGTATTCGGCGGCGGTGTTGATCATGGCGTCCAGCGCGGGAATGGTGGTTTCGCCGCCTTCGAGGGAGAAACGTTTCTGGCCGATGTATTTGGTGTGGAGGAATTTTTCGAACATCACGCCCTGGTTCAGTTTGGTCAGGATGCGTTTTTTCTGCTCCACATTGAGCGGCTGGCGGATGCTGGTCTCCATTTCTTTCTGGAGCCATTCGATCTTCGCCGCGTCGTTGATATAGGTAAATTCAAGCCCTACTTTAGACGCGTATACGTCCTGCAGGTGCTTTACGATCTTTTCGAGGGGTGCTTTGCCGAGGCCGATCACCTGGCCGGCGTGAAATTCCGTTTTGAGGTCCGCGTCTGCCAGGCCGAAGAATTTCAGGTCGAGATTGGGCTGACGGTCTTTACGTTCGCGGATCGGGTTGGTTTTGGCGATAAGGTGCCCTTTTTTGCGGTACGCCTGGATAAGGCGGAACACGCCCAGTTCCTTCACCAGCTGATCGCTGCTCACCGGTAATGCGGAAGTGGCGCCGGAAGCCGCAGCTCCCGTTTTACCGTTTACATTGCTTACCGCAAAATCGAAACCTTCAAAAAATTTGATCCATTCAGGATCCACGGAGGAGGCATCTGCGCGGTATTGCTGGTACAACGATTCAATATACGCCGGGTGCGAGTTGGTGACAAACGAAAAGTCCTTCATTTACAACGAATTTAAGCTTGGTCTTTGATTCTCTCTCCCTATAACAATAAAATAATGCCCAGGGATCGCTAAAATCTTTGATTCTCTTGTCCTTATAACTCAATCTGCGCTTTTATAACTCATTTTGAGTTAATCGGGATTGCAAATATCGATAAAGATTTGGGATTTTCAGGCATTTAGCATAGCTGTTTTATGATTTAACCGCCGGTTTCCCCATGGCAGATATGCGTATAAATTGTTATCTTTGAGCCTCCTGAAATTTCACCCGGCGCCGAAATACCTGCTTTTTATTTTTGTTTATAAAAAGATAAAACTTACCTTTGCCGTCCGAAACTTGAAATTTATACAATGGCAAACCATAAAGCAACGAAAAAAGACGTACGTCAGAGCAGAAAGCGTAATGAGCGTAACCGCTACTACGGTAAAACCACCCGTAATGCCATACGGGACCTGAAGAAACTGACCGATAAAGCGGCAGCTTCCGAGAATTTACCTGAAGTGATCTCCATGATCGACAAACTGGCTAAACGTAACGTTATCCACAAAAACAAAGCAGCCAACCTGAAGAGCAAGCTCGCCAAAAAGGTGAACACCCTCGCTTAATCAGCTGGTTCTTAATATCTTTCGGCTCTTCCTTGCAAAAGGAAGGGCTTTTTTTATTTCCCGTCACTTTTCGCTTTCCGGTACTGTTCCGCTACCGTTCCATTACGGTATGAACGCTTTTACCATACTAAAGCCCTACTAAAGCAATACCGGTAAGATAAGAGAGGCGCAAGGCCGATTCAAGGCCGATACAGGCCGTCAAGATAGGGAATACAGGCCGGAACAAGGCCGGTAAGAGGCCAACACAGGCCGTCTAACGGCCAGCAAGATACGGATACTAGGCCTATACAAGCCGGGGCACAGCCCAGCCAGATGCCGGGCTAGGCCGGTAAAAGGCCCGTAAAGGCCGGCAAAATGAGAACAATATGCGGACAGACCACTCCCTTGCAACGCCCGCCCCAAATCCTTACATTTATACCCTGAACCGCTGACCAGCATATAAAACTTATTGATTTACAACAATTTAAACCAAAATGACGAGAGCCCTTCCCGTGATCCTGCTCCTGCTTTGTGCCACTTTTTCCCTTTCCGCCCAGGACCTTACCACCAAATACGAACGTACCGGCGCAAAAGAGACCGTTACTTACCAGGAATGCATCGCTTACTGGGAATTGCTCGCCAAACGGTTCCCGCAGCTGAAAATGCTCGAAATCGGGCAAACGGACGCAGGATATCCCCTTCATCTCGTCATCCTTTCCCAGGACAGGGATTTTAATTTCGCCAGCCTCAAAAAGAAAGATAAACGCGTGATCCTCATCAATAACGGCATCCATCCCGGCGAACCGGACGGCGTAGACGCCACCATGATGCTGTACCGCGACATTCTCCAGGGTAAAAAGAAACTTCCCCCCAACGTGGTGCTCGCTGCCATCCCGCTGTACAATATCGGCGGCTCGCTGAACCGGAGCGCGTTTTACCGGGTAGACCAGAACGGCCCTGCTGAGTTCGGCTCCCGCGGCAACGGCCAGAACCTGGACCTCAACCGCGATTTTATCAAAGCCGATTCGCGCAATGCCCGCGCTTTCCAGCAGATCTATCACCTTACCGACCCGGACGTGTTCATCGACAACCATGTGAGCAACGGGGCCGACTACCAGCATGTGATGACGCTGCTCACCACCCAGCACGGCAAAATGGGCGGCCCGATGGGCGCTTTCCTGCACGATACTTTCGAACCGGAACTGTACCGGCTCATGAAAGAAAAAGGCTACGACCTCCTCCCCTACGTCAATCATTTCGGTCCTACGCCAGACAGCGGCTGGGTGGCGTACTCCGACGGTCCCCGTTATTCCAGCGGCTACACCACGCTGTTCCATACCTTCGGCTTCGTGCCCGAAACGCATATGCTGAAACCTTACAAACAGCGCGTAGAAGCCACTTACGCCCTGATGGAATGTTTCATCCGCTTCACCGGCGACAACAGCGCGAAGATCCGCCAGCTGAGAGAACAAACAAAAACCGCCGTAAAAACGCAGGACAAATTCCCGCTCAGCTGGTCGCCCGACATGAACCGGCACGAACTGTACACCTTTAGGGGTTTCACCGCGGGATACAAGACCAGCGAGGTTTCCGGCCTGCCAAGACTGTATTACGACCGCTCAAAGCCTTATGAAAAACAGATCAAAATATTCAACACTTTCCTGCCCGGCGATTTCGTGAGCAAACCGGAGGCCTACATCATCCCGCAGGGATGGTGGGCCGTGATCGGGCTGCTGCAGAACAATAAGGTGCAAATGCGCCGCTTCACGCAAGACACGACCGTTACCGTGGAAGCGTACCGCATAGAAGATTACAAAACGCCGCAGCGCCCGTACGAAAAACATTACCTGCACAACGGCGTGAAAGTGAGCAGCAGCAAACAAACCCTCAAATTCCTGAAAGGCGATTATTACATCCCGATGAACCAAACCGCCAACCGTTACCTCGTGGAAACGCTGGAACCAACGGGCGGCGATTCCTTTTTCGCCTGGAACTTTTTTGACGCCATTCTCGGCCAGAAAGAAGGATATTCCACTTACGTGTTCGAAGACACAGCGGCGGAATACCTGGAAGAACATCCCGAACAGCGCAGATTATTGGAAGAACAACGCGCGAAAGACACCACTATGGTTAAAAGCGCATCTGCCCAGCTGAATTTCGTCTACCGCAATTCTCCCTGGAACGAACCGGGGTTTATGCGGTACCCGGTGTTTAGGGTGATAAAATGAAAATGATATCCTATACCTATGATGATAACAATTACTTTCATTGTGATATTGCTGCACGCGATCATGATCATGCGGCTACTCTCAAAAAACGGATCGACACCAAACCGGCTGTACGAGCCGACAAAAAAGCAGGTGATCGGTTTCTGCCTGCTGATACTTTTTGTTTCATGCGGTTCATTGTTGCTTTTTCCCGCCATAGCCGTGGGTTTCCTGGGGGATTGGATGATGCGGAGGAATGGGGAACAAATGGAGAAATTGCACTAACTGTTGCAAGGCAACTTACTCTTGAGTTCGACACCAGATTCGACACGAGAAATATATGAGAGGCATTTGGAACGCAGTGCGTACCGAATTGAGTTGGGCGCATTATCGGTTACTCCTGGGCTTAATTTTGCACAATTCCAATCTGGTTAGTAATGAAGAGGTGATTGGCTGGTATGACGCATCCGGATAATATGAATCACGTCTTTCGTTATGTGATATGAAATCCTATAACGATATTTTTCAAATGCCCGCCAGGTGCCGTCGTTATTCTTTTTGTATTTATCAACAGGGAACATTTCCGGCTGTAAAGCTATTTTATCCGCAATATCCAAAATGGTTGAAATAACCTTCCGGGCGTTTGCAGGAGAATCCTGGTTTATATATTTGAAGGCTTTGTTTAATTCAACGGATGCTTTTGGGGTCCAAACAGTTACCATTTAGCTACTTCTTTCCTTAATTGCTCATTGGTTATGTAATTTCCCCGCAGAATTTCTGCTTCACCTTCTTCTAATTCCTGGTTGTATTCTTCCACCGTTTGAGGCCGGTCGATCGTTTGAAAACCGATTCCCATTAATTTCAGCGTACGCAGCAACCACTCTTTCTTTGAAGAATCGTTAATTCCATCAAAATCAATAAGAATATCCATATACCTGATTTTATATAAAATTACGAAATTTCTTACACAACCTTCCGCAGCAACATAAACGTATGCTGCTCCCCATAAAAGTTATTATAGATCACCGCGTTGTTCGCGGGCCATTGTTCCATCTCCTTAATGGCCGCCCACAGACCGAAAGCGCCGGCCGTGTCGTATTCGCCGCAATAAGGCTTGAAGTAGAAAACTTTGGCGTCGGGGATCTGCCGTTCCACGTTGTCGTAAAACTGTGCGTAACGCGCGTCGCCATTGCGGCCTGAAACCAGCAGGTCGATCTCTTCGCCGGCGAGGTCGTGGGAGGAAAGGAAATTCTGCAAAGCCTGCTGCACTTCTTCTTCCGAAGGTTTATACAACATTTTAATACCTTCCAGGCAAATATCCGAGGGCTGCGAAGTAAACAGGAAAAACGCGGCGCCTTCCCCGGCGATAGATCCGCCGGTAGCGGATTCCAGCAGCTCAGCCGGTTGTGTCAGCTCCTTTTTCCAGTAACCGATGCGGCTTTTGATATAAAAATGTTCATCGGTTATTTCATCGAAAGCGCCGGCGAGCACTTCCGTGGCATTGCCTTCCGCCAGCTGCATCATACTGTCCAGCACAGCGTGCTCGAACGAAAAACCGCGGTGCACAAAAGTGTTGTTGTATTCGGTGCATTGCTGCTGCAGGGCGATCAGGCCGTTCACGGAGTTGTAGGTCGATTGAATAAAGGGCGTGGGGTTCAGCGCGGTTTCGGAATATTCGCGGATGTTGTGCAGGAATTTCTCCGTGTCCTGCAAACTGCCGCGGCCGGTACCGGTAATAATGGCGCCGGGGATTTTAGCGTTACTGTTACGCAGGCATTGCAATGCGGCCGTCAGTCCCATTTTCAGCACACGGCTCATACGCCGCAGGCTGTTGGGCGGGATAAAACCGCTGTAGTCCGGCTCTTTTACATGCATCATGTTTTTGCCCTCCAGCGTAAGCAGGTGCGGTGCAAATCCGCCAGAAAAGCTCTCCTGCGGGGAGATGGCGGCATAACCTTTTATGTAACATTTAGCCTTCATATCTGCTGAACACCAGCGAAGCATTATTGCCGCCAAAACCGAAGGAATTGGAGATCACGTTGCGCACGGGATACTCTTCCAGCAGTTTGGTTTCAGGCGTAATGCCCAGCTCTTCCATTTTTTCTGAAAAATTAAGATTCGGGAATATCATCTGCCGGTTGATCGCCAGCACGGAATAGATCGCTTCTATGGCGCCTGCCGCCGCCAGGGTATGACCGGTGAAAGGTTTGGTGGAACTGAATTTCGGCACTTTGGCACCAAACAGCCGTTCCAATGCTTTGCCTTCAGACGCGTCGTTGTTAAGCGTGGCGGTGCCATGCACGTTCACGTATTGTACATCGGCCGTAGTTTTGCCGCTCATGGCCAGCGCTTTGCGCATCGCTTCGAAAGCGCCGTCTCCTTCGGGGGAAGGCGCCGTGGGATGAAACGCTTCGTTGGTATTGCACCAGCCTGTAAGCTCCGCCATCACTCTTGCTTTGCGGGAATTCACGAGCGATTCGCTTTCCAGCACGAGGTACGCTGCGCCTTCGCCGAGGTTCAGGCCGTTGCGCTGCTGGTCGAAAGGGCGGCAGAATTGTTTGTCCGTATTCTTGAGGGAATTAAAACCGTTGATGGTAAACCGCGTAAGCGCTTCCGTGCCGCCGCATACGGCGCGCTGCACCAACCCCTGTTGGATCAGCCGGGCGCCGTACATGAGGGCGTTGGCGGAAGAGGAACAGGCCGTGCTGATGGTGGTCACGTATTCGCGGAGGCCCGTTTCGTCCGCTATGCGCTGGGTGCAGTCCGCACAATCGAGCGTATCGATGTATTGCAGGAAAGTGCCTTCCTGCTGCGGGTCGAGAATATCGAAATACACTTTTTCCGTATCGCACATGCCGCCGACGGTGGAGGCATTGATAAATGCTGCGGGCATTTCACGGGGATCGGCGATGCCGGCGGATTGCAGGGCTTCCTGTATAGCCAGCAGGCCCAGCAGGGTGGTACGGGTAAATTCGGGGGAACCGGGCTTACCGGCGAGCGCGCCCAACTCGTCTGTGCTGAGTTTCACTTCCCCGACGGGCAGTATGTTTTTGTGAATGGTGTCGATATACCGGGTAAAGCCCAACCCGCTTTGTTGCGCGCGCAGGCTGCGGAAATTTTCCTCCACGTTGTTGCCAATAGCGGAGATCATACCTATACCGGTTATAAACACTCGTTCAGCCATCACATTCTTCTTTACAGCTTACGCCACTTGTTTGCTTTTAATAAATTCGGCCATGGTCTGCACGCTCTGAAGGATCTTGCGGCCTTCGCGCGGGTCTTCCACTTTGATCTGGTAATTCCTTTCCAGCAGCACCATCAGTTCCAGTGAATCGATGCTGTCGAGGCCCAGCCCTTCGCCAAACAGCGGCGCATTGTCGTCGATATCCTCGGGCTTTGTGTCCTGCAGGTTAAGGGCTTCGATGATCTGCTGTTTCAGTTTCAATTTTAACGCTTCCATAGTTGTTGTAGGTTTTACGCCCGGGGACGCATCCAAGAGAGTAAAAATAACTGTTTTAAGGTTGTTTAGAAAATGTTTTGTTCTACCCGGCCCTGCGCTGCTCCACCACTGCGGCAATCGTCAGCATCGCGGCGCCGCATCCCAGCAGCCGCAATACGTCCGGCAGCACGTAACGGATGTTGCCGTTGCGCAGGTAAATGTCGTTGATGGCGTCCAGCCCCCAGCTGAGCGGGCTCATCCGGCCGATGCGCTGCATCGTGTCCGGCATTACTTCCAGCGGTATCCAGATGCCGCCGATGGCGCTCAATATCACGATGGAAATGGCCCCGAAATTTAGCGCCTGGTTCGGCGTTTTGAAAAGCGTACCGATCAGGATGCCGTACGCCGTGGCCGTTACGCCGATGCTGGCGGCGGTGAGCAATCCCGCGGCATGGTTCACCCCCAGCTGCAGCCTCGGCAGGCCCAGCAGCGGCAGCACGTAAATGCCCACCAGCATCATCAAATAAAACTGTACCACGCAGATGCCCACAAAAAACAGCAGCTTCCCCGAAAGGATGGAGCCGTAATTGCCGGGGATCAGTTTCATGCGCACGAGGCTGCCGTCTTCCCGCTCGCGGATCATATTGCCCGCGATGGGTATTACGATGAAGAACATTGCGAAAATGCTCCAGGCCGGCACGTTGTGCTGTACGGAATTGGAGATCACATCTATCTGTTTTCCTTCTCCCACGCCGGTTTCCTTCAGCCCCACGGCTTTCAGCCTGATGGCGGGGAAAGTGTCCTGCGCGGCGGCGCTGTCCCTGCTTCGCAGCTGCATTTGGATCCTTTCCAGCAGCAGGTCCGTTTGCACCTGCGTCAGGAAATTATCCAATGCCTGTTGTATCGCGCTTTTGAACGCTTTTTTGGAGGCGGGGTCGAAATACAGCTGCACGGCGAGCGAATCCGCCACCACGGCCTTTACCGGCAGCTGCGAAGCCAGGCCCATGCGTTTGGAAATATCGTTCACGATCTTGTTGGCGTTGCTCACGATCTCCGCGGTTGCGCCTTTGGGAATGGTGATGCTGATCTTGTATTCGCCTTCCGCGATCAGTTGTTGCGCTCTTGTTTCGGTAAGCGGTTCGTTGCCGATGGAATCGATGACGTTGAACTGCCCGCTGGCGCCCAGCCCTTCGCGGATGTAACGCCCCAGGCGGCCCTGGTCGTTGTCTACGGTCAGGATGTCGAACTTCACTTCCTGGTAATCCTTAAAAGGCGCGTCCTGTATCAGGGCCATCACGGTGATGAGCACGAGCGGCATGGCAAACAGCAGCGCCAGCCCGGCTTTATCGCGCCTCAGCAGTAACCATTCCTTTCGTATCGTTGCAATGAGCCTTAACATCTTTTGTTTTTAATCCCGCAGGGCATGACCGGTATAATGGAGGAACACGTCTTCGAGATTGCGGCAGTCCGGCAAAGCGTTTACCAGCGCGGCGGGACTACCCTGCACCACCAGTTTGCCTTCGTCCATAATGGCCACGTCTTCACAGATCTGCTGGGCTTCTTCCAGCAGGTGCGAAGTGTACAGCACGCTGTTGCCTTTGGCGTTGTAATCGCGCAGGAATTGCAGTATCATGCTGCGGCTTTGCACATCTACGCCCGCGGTAGGCTCGTCGAGCACCAGCAGTTTCGGTTCGTGCAAAATGGCGGCGATGATGTTGGTGCGCCGTTTCATGCCGCCGGAGAACTTGCCTATTTCTTTACTGGCGGCATTTTCCAGCCCGAAGGCTTCCAGGTGCGCCATCACTTTATCTTTCAGGGCCTTGCCCTTAAAACCGTACAGATTGCCGAAATACACGAGGTTTTCCAGCGCCGTCAGCTGCGGGAACAATGCGATCTGCTGCGGAACGATGCCCAGCACGCGTTTGATCTGTTCCCTGCTGCCGCTTTCCTGGTTGAGGCCGAACACTTTTACGGTGCCGGCGCTGGCTTTCACCAACCCGCAGATGATGGAGATGGTCGTGGTTTTGCCCGCGCCGTTCGGCCCCAGCAGCCCCGCGATCTTTCCTTCCGCAAATGAGAACGACAATCCCTGCAGGCTGGGCGTCAGCGCGCCTGCGTAGGTTTTGTGCAGATCATTCACGGCTATGCTGTTCATATCCTGCGTCAGATTTTTACTTTGGATAAACGGCGGAACACTTTTTCTTCCGCATCGGCGATCTTCAGCAGCATGTCGCCAAGGTCGCCATACGAGGTATTGTCTGCCGAGCGCGCCTTGCATACCCTGCCCGCGGAAAACGCGAAGTTGCGCCAGAGGTCGCCTACGGCGGTCAGTTCCTTTCCCACCGATTTCAATTCCTCATTATTCAGCAGGGTGCCCGCTTCCTGCAAAAAGGCGGCGTACATGAAGCGGAAGCCCGCCCCGCCGGTGCCGATCTCTTCCTGCATGCGGATGATGTTGCCCAGGTAAAGCCCCGCGCGGCGGTCGCCTACTTTCGCGGGATAGTTCTTTACTCTTTTGGCGAGAAAACGGATGCCCTTCACGCCGAACATCGGCATGGGGATCTTCAGCATATAATAACAGGCCTGTTTGATGCCTTCTTTGATTGGTTCGCGGAAATCGACCTGTTTGGGCACGCTTACCGGGTAATACATTTTGCCTTTCGGCGCGGGGAAACCTTTGGCGAAGCGCGCCTGTACGAGGTTTTCATGGTCGATGACGGTCACCGTGTCCATGATCGGGTCGCTAACGAGATAATCGCCGTTCTGTTTGCCGTACACCACAAGGTTGTGCGCGTTGAAATGGAAACGGTAGGAAGCGGGAAAATAAGGAAGATAATACACACTGCTCTGCATGCCCACGGGAATACCCTTTGCGATCACATCGTCGAGCGCCTGCATGGCTTTGTCAGGACTGCCGAACTGATGCGATTCCATTTTCACGCCCAGGCGTTTGCACACGCGTGAAAAGATGGCGCCCGGCCAGATGCGGTAAGTGGTGCCCGGCACGCCGTTCACTTTTACGAAGGGAAGGTGGCCGAAAAAGATGCCCGCGCCGATGCCGAAGGCCATAGGCTCGCTGATCTGCAAACCGTAATGGCGGAACATGTTGGAAATAACGCCGCTTTCGCAATGGGCGGTTTGTGTGTGACTGAATTGTGTCATTGTCTTTGTTTATTGGGGCCGCTGGAATGGCAGCAATTCTCCCTTTTGCAGCACTTCCGCGGCGATGCCGAAGATCTCCGCATACCGTGCTATCGTGCTCCCGCCGAGTTTTTTAAAAACTTCGGGTTTCATATGTCTTTTCACCTGCCATTGGAATTTGCCGGCTTTCACGGCCAGCAGCGGCAGGTCGAGCAGCGTTCTTTCCATATAATAAGCGATGGGGCTGGCTTCGCCGGCTTCGACTTTCACGCGGGTTTCAGCCACTCTGCGCTCCACTTCTTCCCAGGCCTGGTCCAGCGCTACGTTTTCGGGCTCCCAGCCTACGCTGGGCGCGGTCGTATAGTCGCCGGAGTTATCCACTGCATAGAACAACTGTTTGAACGTACCATGATGCAGGTTGTCTCCATCCTGCGGAACTTCCTCTTTTTTCATGTTTTGCAGTTTTAGAAAGGACTTATTATTGAAATGCAGCAGGAACCGGTTTGAACGGCCTCTGCTGCATGGAAAATTACGTGTGCGCGTGTTGGTTACACGACGGTGATATGCGCGTAAGCGTAGGTGAAACGGGCGCTTTCGGGCACCATCATCACGATCGTGTCCCCTTTTTTCAGTTTGCCCTGGTTCAGCAGCTCTTCGAGCATGAAGTAAGGGGAAGCGGTGCCAACGTTGCCCACGCGGGTAAGGTTGGTGAACCATTTCTCCTGCGGTATGTGCACGCCCAGCCTGGCTATCTCCTCGTCTATCCTGAAACGGAAGTACTCGGATGAAAGGTGCGGCAGGAAGTAAGTGAGTTTGTCGATGTCGATATTGTATTTCTCCACCATGTCTTTCCACATCTGCGCGCCGGAAGGCACGATGTTTTTGCCCAGCAGGCGGGTATCCTGCTTGAAGGAGAACACGCTGTTGGCGCCCCATTCGTCGGGCGTCATGTCGGTCCAGCCTTTCGTAGAGCCGTCCGCGTTTTTTACCGCGCCGGCATACATGCAGGTTTCGAGATTATTGGCGTAAGAGGCTATTTCCACCCAGTCCACGCGCAGGCTGAGGCCGTCCGGGTTCGGTTTGTCTTCGAACAGGGCGGCGCTTGCCCCGTCGGACAGCATCCAGCGGAGGAAGTCTTTTTCGAATGCGATGATGGGATTTTCCGCGAGGGATTTCAGGTTTTCGGTTTCCGGCTCGAATTTCCGGGAGAGCATCCAGGCGGAGAATTTTTCGGAGCCGGTGCTTACCGCGTTGCTGGTGTTGCCGCATTTAACAGACATGTAAGCGTATTTGAACGCCTGCATGCCGGCCGCACAGGCGCCAGTGGCGGCTATCAGCTCCACGGGCTGGCATTTCAGGATGCCGTGCACCATGGCGGCATGGTTGGGCAATAACTGGTCGGGCGAAGTGGTGCCGCAGGCCAGCAGCTCCATACGTTTGATGGGAAATTTTTCGTCGAACAGCTGATCTACGGCGATGGCCGTCATTTCAGCGTTGGTATGCGTGCTTTTACCTTCTTTGTCCAGTGCATAGTAACGGGTCGTGATCTTGTTATTACCCAGGATCATGGTTCTGGCCCTGGATGGCTTGCCGTCTACCATTCCGAGGATGCTTTCCATTTCATCATTCCCTACCGGCTCGTTCGGCAAAAACTTGGAGAGCCTCGTAATATATACTTCTTTCATTAGTCAGTTATAGTTTATCTATTGGGTGCAACACTTGCGTTTTTCAAAAAGTTTAAGCGGCCGTAAATATAGAATTTTGCATGGATAATCAAATGATATGGACGGGCAGATAGCAGTAAAATAACGTCTGTGCTGTCGATATTCATTCCCGTAACAAATACAAATCTACGCAGTTTTCGCGCTCATCATCCTTCGCGAAGTTGTATTCCTTTATAATAGGTAACGTCTCTGTTCAATTGTTTGCGCCCCAGCAGCAGTTTCAGCCACGAAGCCACCAGGGTGAACGGCGTCAGTACCGGGATGGCCAGCAGCAATATCATCCGGTACATGCTTACGCGGCCCTGCCGGACGCTTTCGCCGGGGCCGCCTTTTTTGGCGATATAGTTGGCCCAGAAGCGGAAAGGCTTTACCCCTCTCATTTCCAGCACGATCAGCCCCGGGTTTATTTCAACGCTGTCCAAAGCCAGTAATTGTGTATGCAGCGTGTCATATTCCTTCCGCTCCAGCGCTTCCCGGATCGGCTCGCCGAATTTCACGGACCCGGTTATCTCTTTTTCCTGCACACCTGCCGGCGGGAAGATGAAAAAAGCGTCTTTTTTCCCTTTGGTGGCCCAGCGCAGGATCGTAATGAGCGATACCAGGTTGGGATTTTTGTCTGCCAAAGCGATATGCCCCACCAGGTTGGCCCCGGCCTGCTGCAGGTAACGTTTCACCTTTTCCTGGGCGTTGATCCACATATTGCGGCAGCCCAGCAAAGTAACTACCGGTTTGCCTTTCAGCAGTCTTCTCCCTTCTTCGCTCTGCAAAAATGCGGCCACCGGCTGCGAAGGGCTCAGGAACCATGGCTGGTACGCCAGCAGCACCAGGTCGAACTCCGCATTAGTGTCTACTTTCAGCGGCATAATATGCCGCGGCCTTGCCAGAACGGTTTCGGGCATGGCGTCGAAAAATTCCTGCTTCGACCAGGGAAAAGGAAAGGGCTGAACCGGCACCAGTTCCTCGAATACTATCTCTGCTTTGCCCTTCAACGGGGCCGTTACATGATCTATAATCCTCCTAAGCTGGCCCGTCTGGGTAAAATATACCACTAATATCTTCGGTAGTTGACTCATATTCAGGTATCGGATATTCCAATAAAAACTGTAAACATACGAAAGTTCCGGAATTTGTTAATCCTTCTTCTTCACTACGCCAGAACCGATCTTGCTGCTTGTAACATTCGGATCTCCCTTATAATATACATTACCGCTTCCGATAATATTGGTTTTCAGCGCAACGCTGGCATGCACGTTCACATTCCCGCTGCCCGCGATGTTCACATCGGCGTTTTCGGCCAGCAAAGCGGATGCATCGCAATCGCCGCTGCCGGCCAGGCTGATGCTCACGTCCCGGGTTTCGCCTTTCAGCTCGATGTCTCCGCTGCCCGCAAGGTCTATCGATACTTCGGGCGCGTTGAACACGCCGCCTTTCAGGTCGCCGCTGCCGGAAAGACCGATATGCACCGGCGTGGGGAAGTTATAAATGCCGGTCAGTTCGATGTCTCCCGAACCGGACACTTCCACTCCGCCCAATGTTTTAGCGGAAAGGTACACCTTCACGTCGCGGTGGGCGCGGATGTTCATATGTCTTTTAAAACGGATCTCCAGTTTGTCGCCTTCCTCTATCAGCTCCACTTCGGGCAATATATTGTCTTCGCCTTCCAGCGTTACGGTGCTGCTGTTGCCCTGGGAAACGAACACGTCTATGGAGCCGGATACTTCCAGCTGGGTGAACGGGCCCACTTCACGGGTTTCTTTTGTGAGATTGCCGCTTCCGCTAACGCCGTCGCAGGCGGCCAGGAAGGATACGAACGCGATGAGAGGTAACAAATATTTTAATTGCGTTTTCATAATTAGGTCAATTTGGGTAAGGTTTCGGCCCGGAAAATACAAAGAAATCCGCAAACCATACGCTGCCGCCAATTTGCGGGATATCTGCCGAAAGCAAAAACCAAAGTCCGAAATTCCTTTATCTTTGCACCACCATGACAGAAAAGATATTGATCCTCGATTTCGGCTCCCAATACACCCAGCTGATCGCACGCTGCATACGGGAACTGAACGTTTATTGTGAAATACAGCCATGTACCAAGCCCATCCAATGGGAAGACAGTATTAAAGGTATCATCCTCTCCGGTTCTCCTTTTTCAGTGAACGATCCCCAGGCCCCCGTGGTGGACATAAAAGCCATGGGCGACCGCGTTCCCGTTCTCGGCGTTTGTTACGGCGCGCAGCTGATGGCCAAAGTGTTCGGCGGCGACGTGGCGAAAAGCGCCCACCGCGAGTATGGCCGCGCTTCCCTCGAGCATAACGACAAGGAAGAGCCGCTCTTTTACGACATTTCCCTCACCAGCCAGGTATGGATGAGCCATGCGGACACGATTACCCGCCTGCCGGAAGCCTTCCTGCCCATCGCACATACGGAAAACATACCCGTGGCGGCTTTCAAAAGCCATACCCTCTCGAAACACCCGCTGCTCGGTATCCAGTTCCACGCGGAAGTGACGCACTCCCTCGAAGGCAAACAGATCCTCCGCAACTTCCTCGTACATATCTGCGGCATCCACCAGGAATGGACGCCCGCGGCATTCGTGCAGGAAACCGTCTCCCGCATCAAAGCCCAGGTAGGCGACAAAAAAGTGGTGATGGCCCTCAGCGGCGGCGTGGATTCCACCGTAGCGGCGGAGCTGATCCACAAAGCCATCGGCGGCAACCTCTATTGCGTGTTCGTAGACAACGGCCTGCTGCGCAAGAACGAGTTCGAAACCGTGCTGGATTCTTATAAACATATGGGCCTCAACGTAAAAGGCGTGAATGCCAAAGACCTTTTTTACGGTCAGCTGAGCGGCGTGAAAGACCCAGAAGAAAAACGCAAGATCATCGGCCGCCTCTTTATCGAGGTATTCCAGCAGGAATCCGCCGAACTGAAAGATATCGCCTTCCTCGGCCAGGGCACCATTTACCCGGACGTGATCGAATCCGTGTCCGTAAACGGCCCGTCGGCCACCATCAAAAGCCACCACAACGTGGGCGGCCTTCCGGAAAAGATGAAGATGGGCCTGGTAGAGCCGCTGCGCTTCCTTTTTAAAGACGAAGTGCGCCGCGTGGGCAAAGAAATCGGCATCAGCGACATTTTCCTCGCCCGTCATCCCTTCCCCGGCCCCGGCCTGGCCATCCGCATCCTCGGCGACATCACCCCCGAAAAAGTGACCATGCTGCAGGAAGCAGACGCCGTGTGGATAGACAACCTGAAGGAATCAGGCCTTTACAACCAGGTCTGGCAGGCCGGCACCATCCTGCTGCCCGTGCAGAGCGTGGGCGTGATGGGAGACGAAAGGACCTACGAGTTCACCGTCGCCCTCCGCGCCGTAACATCCACGGACGGTATGACGGCAGATTGGGCGCACCTTCCCTACGAATTCCTTGCAAAAGTTTCCAACGACATCATCAATAAAGTAAAAGGCATCAACCGCGTGGTGTACGACATCAGTTCCAAACCGCCGGCTACCATCGAGTGGGAATAATAATATAATATTCGTATAAAACGGTGATTACGAACTACGAATGAGTTAAATTTTTCATTTGTAGTTCGTAATTTCTTTTTCCTGTGGAATGATTTTTGCAATTTTGGCACCATATGAACCTATCGAGAACATCCGGCAGTCTTGCCATGACCGTTGCGGTCATATTAATGATGCAGGCCTGTAGCATTTTCAGGCCTACGGTCACCAAAACAGACGGCCCTCCACCAGAGCTGAGCAAACCGAAACCGGCCGAAAAAGAACCGGAAGTAAAAAAGCCCGAGCCTAAAGCCGCGCCCTTCAACGTACCGGCCTTTGCGAAGGAAGTGAAACGCGACAATTACACCGTAGCCGTTTTTGCGCCGTTTTTCCTGGATTCCGTGTTTGCCACTTCCACCGATATTCCCGGCCGCACCATGCCGCGTTATGTGATGCCCGGCCTGGAATTTTATGAAGGCGTGCAGCTGGCGCTGGATTCGCTGAAAAGCCATGGCGTGAAGCTCACCGTGCAGGTGTTTGACAACAAAGCCAAAAACAACGACGTGGCCGCCGTACTGCGCAACCGCCAGATCGACAATGCGGACCTCATCATCGGCGCCGTCGGCACGCCCGAATTCAGGCTGCTCAGCGATTTCGCGAAACAAAAAGAGATCAACTTCGTGTCCGCCACCTATCCCAACGATGGCGGCGTAACCGAAAACCCTTTTCTGCTCATATCCAACAGCACGCTCCGCAGTCACGTGGAAGCCATGCACGATTACGCGCAGAAAGGTTTCGCAAATAAAAACATCGTTATCCTCCGCAGGAACACCAATTTCGAAGCAGGCATCGCCGCCAATATCAAAGCGGCTTACGACAGGCTGAACTACGACAAAAAAGCGCGCGTGCGCGAACTGGTATGGAGCGACGCCACCACCGAAGGCCAGCTGAGCCAGCTGCTGCTCACGGACCGGCCGAACATCCTCATCATCACCGCGCTGGACGAAGTGGGCGCCAAATCCATCCTGCGAAAGCTCGCCCCGCAAAAAGCGACTTACCCGATGCACGTGTTCGGCATGCCCACCTGGGACATCATGAAATTCAAAGAGCCCGAGTTCGCCGGCATCACCATGTATTATTCCTCGCCGTATTACAACGACAAAACGGACGTGTACAGCAAATACGTGACCGACCAGTTCCGGAAAATTTACAAAGCCCGCCCGTCGGACATGGCGTTCAAAGGTTTTGAGCTTACCTGGTATTTCGTGAACCTGCTCAGCCAGGACGGCCTGTATTTCAACAAAGACATGAACAAGCCGGGCAACCGCGTGTTCACCACGTTCAACTTCCAGCCGGTTTATTTGAAAGACGGCGAAGAAACACCCGATTATTTCGAGAACAAGAATATTTATATCATCCAGAAAGGCGACAGCGCCGATTTCAGGATGAATTCGGCATTGTAAGAACAAACAGCTGGAAAGAAGGGGGATAGCCGGTTACGGCCATCCCCTTTTTTCGTTAAATTCGGTGATCCATGCAGCCCGTACTCACCTTTACAGACAGCGGCATTTATTGCCCCGCAGGCGATTTTTACATCGACCCCTGGAAACCGGTGGAACGCGCCGTGATCACCCACGCCCACGCCGATCATGCGCGTTTGGGTAACCAAAAATATCTCTGTTCGAAAGATTCCGTTCCGCTGCTGCAGCTGCGGCTGGGGCAGGATATTGCGGTACAAGGCGCGGGCTGGGGAGAAACGGTGCAGATCAACGGCGTTACCATATCCTTCCATCCAGCCGGGCACATGATCGGTTCCGCGCAGGTGAAAGTGACCGTAGGCGGGCAATCGTGGGTGGCCAGCGGCGATTATAAAACAGAAAATGACGGTCTTTCCGGAGAGTTCGAGCCGGTGCGCTGCCATGTGTTCATCACCGAAAGCACCTTCGGCCTCCCGATCTATCACTGGCGGCCGCAGGCGGCTTTGTTCGGGGACATGGAAAACTGGGTGAAGGAAAATGAAGCGGCCGGGAAAAACAGCATCCTGCTGGGATACAGCCTGGGCAAGGCGCAACGCCTGATGTACAACCTGCAGCATACCGGCAAACGTTTTTTAGTGCACGGCGCTATTTACAACGCGCACGAAACATTGTTAAAAGCCGGCTGGAACCTGCCGCCCGTGGAGCTGATCACGCAGGAAACACCGAAAGAACATTTTAAGAACAGCATCGTGATAGCCCCGCCTTCCACGGCAGACAGCACCTGGATGCGCCGTTTTGCGCCATATTCGCTCGGCGTTTGCAGCGGCTGGATGCAGGTGCGCGGCAACGCCCGCCGCCTTAATGCAGACGCGGGTTTTGCCATATCAGACCATGCCGACTGGAAAGGATTGCTGGGCACCGTCAAAGAAACGGGCGCGGAAAAAGTATTCGTTACCCATGGTTTCAGCAGCGTGCTGGCGCGTTACCTGCAGGAAAACGGCATACCGGCTGAGGAAATAAAAACCGCGTACGGCACGGAAGAAGAAACAACGGTTTAACATGCATCATTTCTCACAGCTCATATCCACCCTGGCAGGCAGCACCAAAACCAACGAAAAGCTGGAGGCGCTGAGCAGTTATTTCGCTTCGGCAGACGAGCGGGACAAACCCTGGGTGCTGGCCCTGTTCTCCGGCCGGAGGCCCAAGCGGGTGGTCAATTCCACGCAGCTGCGGCAATGGTGCATGGAAGTGACCGCGCTGCCGGAATGGCTTTTTTCAGAATGTTACCACACCGTAGGCGACCTTGCCGAAACTATCGCGCTGCTGTTGCCGCCGCCCGAAACAAAAGCGCTGCCGCAGCCGCTGCATTACTGGCTGGACGTGCTGCTCCGGCTGGAAAAGGCGCCCGAGGCCGAGAAAGCGGCATTCATCCGCAATGCGTGGGACCAGATGCAGCCCAACGAAAGATTTGTTTTTAACAAGCTGATCACCGGCGGCTTCCGCATTGGCGTATCGCAAAGCACGATCGTGAACGCTTTATCCAGAACCTACCAGCTGGAGCCCGCCGTGGTGTCTCACATGATCAGCGGCAATTGGGACCCGCAGCAGATCACGCTGCCGCAGCTGCTCAGCGACGCGGCCAGCAACCCGGACGATTCCAAACCTTACCCGTTTTTTCTTGCATATGCGCTGGAAAATAAAACCGGAGAACTGGGCGAGCCGCGCGAATGGCAGGCGGAATGGAAATGGGACGGCATTCGCGGGCAGATCATCCGCCGCAACGGCCAGCTGTTTATCTGGTCGAGAGGCGAGGAACTGATCACCGACAAATTCCCCGAGCTCACCGCCCTGCTGCCTTTCCTGCCAGACGGCACGGCCATCGACGGCGAGATACTTGCATACGACCAGCAACAGCAGCGGCCTTTACCTTTTCAGTCGCTGCAAACGCGCATCGGCCGTAAAAACCTCACGAAAAAACAATTGCAGGAAGCGCCGGTGGCCTTCCTCAGCTACGACCTCATGGAATGGAACGGCGAAGACCTCCGCTTGCGGCCGCTCAGCGAGCGCCGCGCCATACTGGAACAGCTGGTCGAAAATGTAGATCAGCCCGCGCTGAGAATATCCCCGCCCATTGCCTACGCCAGCTGGGAAGAGCTGGCCGCCATCCGCGAACGTTCGCGGGACAATGGCAGCGAAGGCGTGATGCTCAAAAAATTAAGCTCCGCTTACCAGGTAGGCCGCCGCCGTGGCGACTGGTGGAAATGGAAAATAGACCCCTTCACGGTAGACGCGGTGATGGTATACGCCCAGAAAGGCCATGGCCGCCGCTCTAACTTATACACCGATTACACCTTCGCCGTGCGCAACGGCGATCAGCTGGTGCCTTTCGCCAAAGCTTATTCCGGACTTACGGACAAAGAGATCGCCGAGGTAGACAACTGGGTGAAACGAAACGCCGTGGAAAAGTTCGGCCCGGTACGCACGGTGAAGCCCGAACTGGTGTTCGAGATCGCGTTTGAAGGCATCGCCGCGTCCAACCGGCACAAATCCGGCATCGCGCTGCGGTTCCCGAGAATACACCGCTGGCGGAAAGACAAGCCGGTGGCGGAGATCAACACCCTCGACGACCTGAAGGAATTGCTGCGGCAGCATAGCTAATACAGGGGCCTGTATTACCCCATTAGTCTACAGAATTAGTGTCGGGAAACTCTCCTACCTTTACTTTGCCGGCGTCAAAAACCGGCCGCCAAAACATCCTTTGTGCCATTAAAAAACACGGGGAATGAAAGAACCAATCATACGCAACCAACATTAAAAAAACGCAATTGTACCAGCCATTGCTATGATGAGGCTTTCCGCCGTGCCGCATGCCGGATGCATACTATTACACGTGAAAATTGTTGCAAGGAAACATGGAATTACATGCTTTATTGTTGTTAGTCGGTCTTGGATTTCTCATCGGTACTTTCGGCACGCTGATCGGCGCCGGCGGGGGATTTATTCTCATGCCGCTGCTGCTGCTCATTTACCCGGACATGTCGCCCGACGTGCTCACCAGCATTTCGCTGGCGGTGGTATGCCTCAACGCCAGCTCCGGTTCCATTGCCTACGCGCGCAAAAAACGCATCGACTACAAATCGGCCTTCGTATTTGCCGTAGCCACGCTGCCGGGCGCAGTATTCGGCGCCATGGCCACTTCCTGGATATCCCGTCATACTTTTAATATCATTCTCGGTGTGCTGCTGATCGTTATCGCCGTGTTCCTCATCCTGAAACCCAAACAGGGCGGTTACGCCACCCGCAGCAACAAAGGCAAATGCGTGGAAAGGGACCTGATCGAAAAAAGCGGGGAGGAACATCATTACAAATTCAACATCTGGTACGGCATCGCCATCAGTTTCCTGGTGGGCTTTATCAGCAGCCTGCTGGGCATCGGCGGCGGCATCATTCATGTGCCGGCGTTGATCAGCCTGCTTAATTTTCCCATTCATATCGCCACGGCCACGTCGCATTTAATCCTCGCGATCATGTCGCTGGCCGGCACTATCGTGCATATGGTACAGGGCAGTTTCTGGGAGGGTTGGCAAACGGCGCTGGCCATCGGCACCGGCGTGATCCTGGGCGCACAGCTGGGGGCGGGCCTTTCCAGCAAAGTAAAACCCAAAGGCATCATACTCGCGCTGGCGGGGGCTTTGCTGCTGGTAGGCGTAAGGCTGCTCTTCACCTGATCTACTGCAATAAAAAACTCATCACGAACAACACCGCGAGCACGTACATCACCGGGCTGATCTCCTTATGCCTGCCCGTGAATACTTTCAGTAATACGTAGCTCAGCATGCCGAACACGATCCCTTCCGCGATGCTGTAAGTGTACGGCATCATTACGATGGCGAGGAATGCGGGGATCGCTTCCGTTACGTCTTCGAAATTTATTTTCACCACCGCGCCCATCATCAGCATGCCTACGATGATCAGCGCCGGGGCTGTAGCGGCGGCGGGGATCATGGCGAACAATGGCGCGAAGAACAATGCCAGCAAAAACATCGCCGCAACGGTTACGGCCGTAAGCCCCGTTCTGCCACCGGAAGCAATGCCGCTGGCGCTTTCCACGTAAGCCGTTACCACGCTGGTGCCCAGCAAGGCCCCGGCCGTAGTGCCTACCGCATCGGCGAATAATGCCTGTTTGGCGCGCGGGATGCGGCCTTGGGCATCGAGCAGGCCGGCTTTATTGCAAAGCCCGATCAGCGTGCCCACCGTGTCAAAAAGATTGACCATCAGCAACGTAAAAAGGATCACGACCATATCCAGCGAAAAAACTTTTTCAAATTCCAGCTGAAACGCGATCGGCGAAATATCCGGCGGAAGGCTCACCGGCAAGCCGCCGGCCGGCCAGTGCGTGATGCCCAGCGGAATGCCGGCCACGGTGGCGATAAGAATGCCCAGCAACAAAGCGGCGTTCACTTTCCGGTACATCAGCACTGCGCTCACGATCAGCCCGATCAGCGCAATGAGCGGCCCTGCGCTGGCGATGTTCCCGATCCTGAGGATCACCCCGTCCAGCCGCCCTTCGCCCACATGCCGCATGCCCGTTTCGATAATGCCCGCGTTAGCCATGCCGATCAGCGCGATCAATAGCCCGATGCCCACCGAAATGGCGTGTTTCAGATTTTCGGGGATGCTGTTGATGATCGCTTCGCGGATGTGGAACAACGAAAGGAAAATAAAAATGATACCCTCCAGGAAAACGGCCGTGAGCGCGAACTGCCAGCTATACCCCATGCCCAGCACGATGGTGTAGGCGAAAAACGCGTTCAGCCCCATTCCCGGCGCCAGCCCGATCGGGAGACGGGCGTACAGCCCCATCACCAGCGTGCCGATGGCCGCGGAAAGCGCCGTGGCCGTGATCAGGGCGTTAAAATCCATGCCCGTTTTGGAGAGGATCATGGGGTTCACCGCCAGGATGTAAGCCATAGTGGAAAAAGTGGTCAGTCCCGCCAGCAGTTCCTTTTTAACGGTCGTACCGTTTGCGTGTAAACGAAAGAAATCGCGCATACGGCAAAGGTAGTCCTTGCCCGAATTTTTCCTAATTTCATGCAAGATGAAAAACACACCCGGCTGGCAGGCGATAGAACAGTGGCTGGCGGCAAAGGAACTGAAGCCGTTCGTTTTCCAGGAAGAAGCATGGGAACATTATCTCCATGGCCGCTCCGGCCTGGTAAATGCCCCTACGGGCTTCGGCAAGACCTTCTCCTTATTCCTGGGCACAGTGATCCGCTGGATCAACGAAAACCCGGATTACCGCTCTAAAAGCGTCAATGGCCTGCAATTGCTGTGGGTCACCCCGCTGCGCGCGCTCGCCAAAGACATCGGCCGCGCCATGGAAGAAGCCCTGCACGAGCTGAAAGTGCCCTGGAAAGTAGGCATCCGCAGCGGCGATACCGCTACCAGCGTACGCGAGCAGCAGAAAAAACAGATGCCGGAAGTGCTCATCATCACCCCCGAATCCATCCACATCCTCATGGCGCAGAAAGAATACGCCAAACGTTTCGCCACGCTCAACACGGTGGTGGTAGACGAGTGGCACGAACTGCTGGGCAGCAAACGCGGCGTGATGGTGGAGCTTGGCCTCAGCCGCCTGCGCGGGCTCAGGCCCGGGTTGCAGGTATGGGGCATTTCCGCCACCATCGGCAACCTTCACGAAGCGCTGGAAGTGCTGATGGGCAAACCTTCTCCCGCGCACGTGATCGTAAAGGCGGAAGTAAAAAAAGCCATCGAGGTACATTGCATTTTACCGGACGAGATCGAAAAATACCCATGGGCGGGACATATGGGACTGAAACTCCGGCACAAGGTGCTGCCCGTGATCCAACAAAGCAATACCACGCTCCTGTTCACCAACACCCGCGGCCAATCCGAGATCTGGTACCACCAGATCCTGAAAGAATGCCCCGAGCTGGCGGGCGCCATGGCGCTGCATCACGGCTCCATCGACGCGGAATTGCGCATCTGGGTGGAAGAAGCGCTGCACACCGGCACGCTGAAACTCGTGGTATGCACGTCCAGCCTCGACCTGGGCGTGGATTTCAGGCCGGTGGACACGGTGATTCAGGTGGGCAGTCCCAAAGGCGTGGCCCGTTTCCTGCAGCGCGCCGGCCGCAGCGGCCACCGGCCGGACGCGGTGAGCAACATCTGGTTCCTGCCCACGCATTCGCTGGAACTGGTGGAAGCCGCCGCCCTGAAAGACGCGATGAAACAAAACCTTATCGAAAGCCGCATGCCGGTGGTATTGGCGTACGACGTGCTGCTGCAATACCTGATGACGCTCGGGGTGTCCGACGGGTTTAATGCCAAAGAGATCTGGGCCGAAGTACAGGGCACTTTCTGTTACCGCGACATGACGACTGAAGAATGGCAATGGGTGCTTGCCTTTCTTACCACCGGCGGCGATGCGCTGCAGAGTTACGACGAGTTCCGCAAACTGCACCTGGTAGGCGACACCTATCACTGCGTCAGCCGCCAGCAGGCCATGCGGCACCGCCTGCACATCGGCACCATCGTGAGCGACGCCATGCTCAAGGTGCGGTACATGACCGGCGGCTTCATCGGCCTGATCGAAGAATATTTTATCTCGCGCCTCTCGCCCGGCGACAGTTTCAGGCTCAGCGGGCAGAACCTTGAGTTCGTCATGATCAAAGATATGACCGTGCTGGTGCGCAAAAGCAAATCGAAAAAAAGCATCGTACCCAGCTGGAACGGCGGCAGGATGCCGCTTTCCGCGAATCTCGGCATGATGCTGCGGCGAAAGTTCCACGAAGCGATGGCGGGCACGGCGAAAGAGGAAGAAGTGACGATATTGCAACCGCTTTTCGACCTGCAGCAGCTTCTGTCGCACATCCCGCGGGAAGACGAGCTGCTGATGGAACAGATCGAAACAAAAGACGGTTACCATCTTTTTGTATATCCTTTCGAAGGCAGGCTGGTGCATGAAGTGATGGCGATGCTCCTTGCCTGGCGCATCAGTCAGCAGCACCCCATTACCTTTTCCATCGCGATGAACGATTATGGTTTCGAGTTGCTGTCTGACCAGCCGATACCGGTAGACGACACGAACGCGCAGGAATTGTTTTCGCTGGACAACCTGAACATCGACCTGCAAAGCAGCGTGAACGCCACCGAGATGGCGCGCCGCAAGTTCCGCGACATCGCGGTGATCGCGGGGCTGGTGTTCCAGGGATTTCCGGGGCAACATAAGGCCAACCGGCATTTGCAGTCGTCCGCCAGTCTTTTGTTCAAAGTATTCGAAGATTACGACGCGCAAAATATATTGGTGCGGCAATCGTTTAATGAGGCGTTCTTTTACCAGATGGAAGAGGCGCGCCTCCGCGAAACGCTGGCGCGCATCAGCAAAGACAGGATCGTGATCACTTTCCCGCAGCGGCTGACGCCGTTTTGTTTCCCGATCAAGGTGGATAGTTTGCGGGAAGAAATGACCAGTGAAAAGCTGGAGGACCGTATCAAAAAAATGATCCTGTGGCAGTGAGTTTTAATTTTTAATCGCATAACATAATTGGAAGACGTTTTACATTTATTCAGGGGTCAGCATTGGCGCCTGTCTGCCGGGAGGGCGGCATATTGGGAGGAAGAGCGGGCGCTGGTGATAGCGGACCTGCATGTGGGGAAAAGCGCGCATTTCCGCAAGGCGGGCATTGCGGTGCCGGCGAATATTGTGCAGGACGATCTGTACCGTTTGCAGCAGCTGATCACAAAATACGATCCTTTGCGGGTGATTGTGGTGGGAGATATGTTTCACAGCGAGGCTAACAACGAGGTACAATATTTCAAAATTTGGCGGCGCCAGTTCCCGCATATCCGTTTCGAGTTGATCACCGGCAACCACGACATCATGGCGCCGGAGATATATGAGCAGCTGGAGATCGTTTCCCAGCCTTTTTTGCAGCTTGGCGATATTTATTTCGTGCATGATCTGAAAGATCAGCCGCAACCGTTGAACGGGCAGTATGTTTTTTCGGGTCATATTCACCCAGGCGTCTGGATGGTGGGATTCGGCCGTCAGAAACTGCGGCTGCCGTGTTTTTATTTCGGCGGCGAAGGGGCGGTATTACCGGCGTTCAGCGCATTTACGGGGATGTATTCGGTAGAGCCGGAGGCTTCATCGACGGTGTTTGTGATTGCGGAGCGGAAGATCTTCAGGGTTTGATGCTCCGGCCTTTAAAAAGAAATCGATTCAATCAAGCTTAACAAATTTAATGATTCAATGCAGCAGATTGAATATGATGCCAGGACATTTCATCAACGTGTTCACTTTAATCAAAAAAAAAGAACCACTTCAACAATAGGTTAAAAACATTCAATAAATCAGCATGCGAATAATGATTCCAAATCATTCGTCATGAGGATAAAGGTCCATCCATCCCCCTTTCCAAAAAAGAAACCGCCTCAACAAGCATCTTGAGACGGTTCCTAATGGTTAACATGGGGTACGAACAAGGATGAAGTTCCCTTGCATATGACATGAGATGCATTCTTCCATGCCAAAATCTTTACGGGATATTCATCAGCCTTTTAGGCGTACGGCATTTTTAAAAATCTGAAACGCAGTAGCAACCGGAACACGATCTCGTCAGTCTTCCTGTCGCTACAAAAACCACAACCTTCCAATTCTTCACCGCTTCTTCAACATCAATTCACTGCAATCACAATCTCCTAATTCTTCATCTGCTTCTTCAACATGCTCACCTGCTCCTGCAACTGATTCACCATGCCGGCCAGGTGGTTTACGCTCATGCGGTGCTGCTGGCCCATTTTCTGGATCACGGCGTCGGCCTGCCAGATCTCCAGCACTTCGTCCATATTTACGGCATACGGATCGTATTGCGGATTGTCGGACACCAGCGTTACTTTGGTTTTGGAGCGGTTGCTTTTCACCACGCGTTTATATACGATGCCTTCGCGGTTGGTTACCACGATATACGCTTCGTTATTCCGGATATCTTCCCAACCGTCTACCTTATGACAAACCACAACGGAACCTGAAGGCGTCGGCAACATCGAATCCCCCGCGATCTCGAAAGCGCGGTAACTGCCCGCTCCCAGCATCGGAAGCGTGAATGTGTTCAGCTCTTCGATAAATTCCTCGTCGTTAAAACCGGCAAGATAACCGGCCGCGGCTTTCACCGGAACAAACACCACGTTCTGACGGGCGTTGCTGCCCAGCTTCTGCTGACGGCGGCGCTCCAGGAAACTCTCCTTCTGGGAACTAAGATCGCGGCGAAGCAGATCGTCGATCGATACACGGAACATGTCGCTGACCTGCTCCAATACCTCGGTGCGCGGCTCGGCGCGTTCTTCTTCGTATGCGCCCAGCAAGGACCGCTTGATATTCAAACGGTCGGCAAATTCCTGCTGCGTCCAGCCCTTTTGCTTGCGCAGATATTTCAGGTTACGGCAAACAGTAGACATCCCTAAATAATTTAGTACAACAATGCTAACAAAATTAGCAATTATTTTTTATATTTACCAAATTATTCTTCGCATATCCGCTTATTTTTGTGCGGACAAACTCAATTAACTATGCATGAAACTATCTTAGGTATCCACTCCATCGTCAGATGGCTGATACTCCTGTTCGGGATATGGGCCGTACTTCGTGCCCTCATGGGCGTTAGCGGCAGAAAACCCTATACTTCCGCCGATACCAAAGCCGGCCTCTTTTTTATGATCTTCCTCGATATCCAGTTCCTGCTGGGGCTTATCCTTTTCTTCGTCAGCCCGCTGATCAAAGCCTTTATGGCCGATCCCGGCGCCGCCATGGGCAATACCGGCCTCCGGTACTTCCCCGTAGATCACGCCGTTACTGCCCTTATCGCCATCGCGCTGGTGCATATCGGCCGCAGCAAGATCAAAAAATTGTCTGACGACGGCAAAAAACATAAAACTGCATTGATCTTTTTCCTGCTTGCTCTTGTGCTTATCCTCGCCGCCATTCCCTGGCCGGGCCGCGAAGCAGTAGGCAGGGCGCTGTTCCCTTCTTTCTGATCGGCCACAACGCCTTTTGAGGCATAACGATATTCCGAAGGAGCATAACCGGCTGGTTCAGCCGTTATGCTCCTTTTCTTTATTTATTTCCGATGCAATACGGATAGCCGCCTGCAGATCTGCCGCCACATATCTTTTTCCGATCCGGAACAACAGCCTGCTTTTCCTGAACTCCTCCCGCACGCCCGGCTGAAGCCCCGCCACAATCAAACGGGTATGATTGCGGCCGCAGGTCCGCAGCAGATCGTTTACCACCTGCAGCCCGGTAGCATCTATCACCGGCACATTCCGCATTTTCAGGATCAACACCTTCGGCGTGCGGCCCGCCAAAGCAATCGCATCCCTGAACTTGTAAGCAGCCCCGAAAAATAACGGCCCGTTCAGCTCGAACACCTCCACGCCCTGCGGCAGTTGCGGCGCTACAGGCAACGGTCCGCCCGCATCGCCATCCCCTTCCGGCTGCATATTTTTCACATAACTGCTCCGCGCCATTTTACGGATGAACATAAAAGCCGCCAGCACCATGCCTCCTTCAATGGCGACGGTGATATCAAAAATGACCGTGAGAAAAAACGTGACCAGCAGCACCGCAAGGTCTCCGCCGCCGCTGCGCACGATATTCCTGAAGGCTTTCATTTCAGCCATGTTATAAGCTACTACGGCCAATATGCCTGCGAGACAGCTCATCGGTATCAGCGTGGCCCATTCGCCCACCACCAGCAACATTACGAGCAGCACGGCCGCATGCGTGACGCCAGCCACGGGCGTACGCCCCCCGCTCCTCACGTTCACGGCCGTACGCGCGATCGCGCCGGTGGCCGGTATGCCGCCGGTAAGCGCAGACGCGATATTGGCGCCGCCCTGCGCCACCAGCTCCATATTGCTGTTGTGTTTTCCACCCGTCATTCCATCCGCCACAACAGCGGATAACAACGATTCTATACCGCCCAGCAAAGCGATCGCGATACCCGGCTGCATGGCGCTTTTGATGGTATTCCAGTCCGCCGCGGGCCACGAAAGCGCAGGCAGCGCCACCGCGATGCCGCCGTACCGGCTGCCGATCGTTTCCACCGGCAGCTGAAAGTACCGCACGGCCAGCGTGGCCACCAGTATGGCCGCCAGCGGCCCCGGAACGCGCCGCGTAAAACGCGGGAGAAAGACCACCACCAGGACGGTAAACAGCGCAACCGCCAATGCATACCCGTTAACACCGGAAATATGCAGAAAATATTCCCGCCACTTTTCAACAAAATCCACCGGTACCGCACCCATGCGCAGCCCGAGCAGATCCTTCACCTGCGAGGAAAAAATGATCACGGCGATGCCGCTCGTAAAACCTGTTATAAGGGAATGGGGAATGTATTTGATCATGCCGCCCAGCCGCGAAAAACCCAGCGCCATCAGCAGGATGCCGGCGATGAAAGTGGCCGCCATCAGCCCCGGCAACCCCTGCGACTGCACAATGCCGTATACGAGGATGATGAACGCGCCGGTGGGCCCGCCGATCTGCACATTGCTGCCTCCAAAAGCGGAGATAATGAAACCCGCTACCACGGCGGTGTAAATGCCTTTCTCGGGAGATACGCCGCAGGCGATGGCAAATGCGATCGCCAGGGGAAAGGCCACGATCCCCACGATCACGCCGGCCAGCAGATCTTTGCCGAACTGCGCGCGGGAGTAATGTTTTAACGAACGGAAAAGCGCGGGAACGAACATACCATTCAGCTTGTTTTCACCATTTGATCCACATCTTCAGCAACATGTCCGGCGAAGCGTCTACCAGCTTGTAATCCGGCGGCACTTCCTCTTCCAGGCTATGAAACGTGACCAGGCGGGTACCAGGCGGGCGGGCGTTCAGCCCTTTGAACAGGTATCGCGAATAGTAGATATACAGACTAACGGAATATTCCAGCCGGTCGTCTATCCTTCCATCCTGGTCGATGTTTTCGAAGAAGGAATTATAGAAATAAAAATTATCGTACTCCCCCATTTCTATCTGCGTGAAATTTCCGTGGATAAAGTCCGCGTTGTTCACGCCCGCCATCGTTTTCGCCGCATGGGCGTGATCGTACAGTTCACGCCGCTGCTCAACGCCGCAGAAATGGCAGTCCGGGAAAAAATTGGCGCCGATGATGCAAAACTTCCCCACGCCGCTGCCCACATCGAGTATTTTTTTCCCGGGCGCATCGGCGAGGAAATGCGCGGCTTTTTTGGCGACGCTCAATGGCGTCCAGTGCCGGCGGGAAAGCTTTTGTATGTTTTCGGGATATAACCAGTCGAAGCTGGCGTCGTTTCTAAAACAGGCTGTATGCATTACGGAACGTTCCGATTAAGGGTTCATGAATTTTTGCCGCGGATGAATTTGCGGTAATCTTCAGGTTTGAGCAACATTTCTTCTTTCCTTCCGAATACGGAAGGCGCCAGCAGGAAAAGCCATCCCCTGTCTTCCGGGCTTTCGGTCACAACGCTGCAGCATTCTCCCAGTTTCGGGTTCTTTCCCAGGAACCGGCCTTTTACCGGCGCGTGCACAGGTATCACCCGTTCGCCGGCCAGCACTTCGGCCACCAGCGCGCCGGCCTCCACCATGCCCGCAGGCCGCCGCCAGCGGATGCCGTCGATCTTTTCCACCCCGCAAAGCCCGAATGCGGAAACACCCACGAACCCGACCGTACCGTTAAAATCGATCCACGCGTGTTCCGTGGTGAAATGTATCCGCGGGCGGGATATGGTTGATATTTTCATGCCGCAAAGCTACCTTTACATACTGGTCATTCGTCCAGTCAATTATCAACCTCAAAATTGATAATTATCAATTTTCTGCTACGAAACACAACCTGATATGAGTATCAACGGCCTGTTCCCCATCGACAAATGGAATTTTTCCACCCAATCGATCTTAAACAATCTTCCCCAGGAAGAGCGCGCCTTTCTATACGCCAACATGACCGAGCTGCCGTTGAAAAAGGGGGAAGTGCTGTTCCGCCAGGGCACCGTTCCGCAGGGGCTTTACGTGGTGATGCAGGGCAAAGTGAAGAAATATCATATGAACGGTAAAGGAAAAGAGCAGATCATTTATGTGGCCAACCCTGGAGAATTGCTGGGCTATCATGCCATACTTTCCAGCGAGCGTTACCCCGATTCCGCCGCGGCGCTGGAAGAAAGCATTGCGGGGCTGATACCGAAGGAAGATTTTTTGCAGGTGCTGGACGGTTCGGCCAAACTTTCCCGGATGCTACTCCGGTCGCTGAGCCATGAATTTACGGTGCTGGTGAACAGCATTTCGGTATTCGCGCAAAAATCCGTCAGGGAGCGCCTGGCCATCGCACTGATCGTGCTGCGGGAAAAATTTAAGTCCGGGGGCGAGGGCCTGGTGGAGATCAACGTGTCCCGCAGCGATCTTGCCAATATGGTCGGGAGCGGCACGGAAAACGTCGTGCGGTTTTTGAAAGAATTTAAAACGGCGGGCATACTGGATACGGCGGGGAGAAAGATCATCATCCGCGATGTGCGGCAACTGATCGCGCTATCCGGGTATGGCAGCCTGTAAAAAAAAGTAAGAACGTTTTTTGTCCCGTTCTTACTTTTTTTATCTGCAGGCATGCTTGCCGTTAACCTGCATCAGCCATGGGTCTTATAAAATAACCGGTAAGAATAAATGTAAGGCAGCGCCGCCAATGCCCCCGCGGCGAAAATAAAGAGGAAAACCCCGCTGATAATGGGCAGGAAAATCCCCGCCACAATAATGCCGAGCCCGCCGAACAGCCATAAACGGCTGGCCATGTGATGCACTTCCACCCAGATATCGTCGCTTTTCAGCGTCCATGGCGTGCGCACGCCCACGTAATTATTCGGCTTGAGATTGCGCAGGTAAAGACCTACGGCTGCAACCAGCAGTCCTACCCCGGCAAAAACCCACTTTTCAAGGAATATTTCGCGGCCGGCGCTCACCAGGTAGATCACGATAGCGGTGAACACGGCGAGATAGATATGTATCCTGAAACGGATGCCATAATACCCCCGGATATGTTCCGCCACATCCTGTGGAGGCTCCTGCCCGTCGTCTACCTTCGGTATGTACCGGAAAAGCGCGTAAAGCAGTGCGTTGGTGAAAAAAAGGAAGATCATCAGCAGGAGGAATTCCCGCTTTTCCACCACCCCGTCCGGCATGCCGTTGAGGTTGAAATTAGTGGGGATAGTGGCTGGCAGGTTAGGCCAGATAATGCCCAGGTAGATCATCGGCCCGAACAATAACGCCAGCAACAGCGCCTCCTTAAAATAATCCGGATGTTTCATGGCAGTTTGGGTGATTGGTTCCATATATAACTACAGCCATCATGCCAAATAAGTTTAAAATCTTTTTACTAACAACCTTAGTTTTGCTAATTTTTTTAGTAAATTTGAATAAAGACACTGATCATGCTGCTCGATGGACAGCGCACGATTGCGCATTTCGACCTGGATTGTTTTTTTGTTTCCGTGGAATGCCTGAAGGACCGCAGCCTGAAAGGCAAACCGTTGCTCGTGGGTGGAAAAAGCGACCGTGCGGTGGTAGCCGCCTGCAGTTATGAAGCGCGTGTTTTCGGCATTCATTCGGCCATGCCGATGAAAATGGCGCTCCGTCTTTGTCCGCATGCCATCGTTCGCGGCGGGGATTTCGAGGAGTACAGTCATTTTTCGCGGGAAGTGACGGACATTATCGCCGGGTCGGCGCCTTTATATGAAAAATCGTCGATCGACGAATTTTACCTGGACCTGACAGGCATGGACAAATACTTCGGGTCGCTGAAATGGACGAGCGAATTGCGGCAGCTGATCATGAAAAAAACGGACCTGCCGATCTCGCTGGGCCTGGCGTCGAACAAAATGGTGTCGAAAGTGGCTACGAACGAAGCAAAGCCCAACGGTCAGCTGTCCATTCCTTTCGGGCAGGAAAAAGGTTTTCTTGCGCCGATGCCGGTGGAAAAGATACCGATGGTGGGGAAAGAGACGGCTGCGCAGCTGCGGCGGCGCGGCGTGGAAACGGTGCGCACGCTGAGCGAGATCCCGGTGGGACTGCTGGAAGCCTGGCTTGGGAAAAACGGGATTGTTTTGTGGAACAAGGCCAACGGTATCGACGAATCGCCGGTGGTGCCTTATCACGAACAGAAGTCGATCTCCACGGAAAGCACTTTCCCGACGGACACGATCGACCTGGGATTTATCCACAGCGAACTGGTGCGCATGACGGAGAAGATCGGTTTCGAACTGCGCTCTCAAAACCGGCTTACGGGCTGCGTAACGGTGAAGATCCGGTATTCGGATTTTGAAACGGTCACCAAACAGCTCAGCATTCCTTACACGTCCAGCGATCATATCCTGCTGGAAAAAGTGAAGGAGCTGTTTCACCGGCTGTACGACCGCCGCCTGCTGATACGTCTGATAGGCGTGCGTTTCAGTCATCTCGTATCAGGCAATTACCAGATTAGCCTGTTCGATGATACGGAAGATATGATCTCGCTTTACCAGGCTATCGACAGCATCAAAAGCCAGTTCGGCTGGCAATACCTGATGCGCGGCAGCAGCAACGGGGGCCGGTTCGAAGCACAGGTGCAGCCTTATCAGAAAGAAACGCTGATCATGAAAAAACGTTATCCAAAATATTAACTCATGTACCTGAACTGCAAAACATGGTTCAGCCTGCGGTACGGCACGATCCGTACCGGCGAGCTGGTGCAGCTGGCGAAGGATTTCGGCATCACTTCGCTGGCGCTCACGAATATCAACGCAACTACCGACGCGTGGATGTTCGTGCAGGAATGCCAGCAGCAGGGCATTAAACCGATACTGGGGCTGGAATGCCGCAACGGCGCCGGTTTTAAGTACGTTTTGCTGGCCAGGGACATGGAAGGCTGGTTGTCCATCAACCGGTTCCTTTCACAACATTTACAGACAGAAACCCCCTTCCCGGACGTGGCGCCCCGGCTCCCTCATACCTTCGTAATCTATGCCTGGGGCGCCCGTCCACATGAAGCCCTCGCGCCGCACGAACTGATCGGCATACGGCCGAAGGAAATGAACAAACTGTTCAGGACGGACACGAGAAAACATGCGGGAAAATTCGTGATCCTGCAGCCGCTTACCTTTCAGAACGAAGAATCGCAACGGCTGCACCGCGTATTGCGAGCGGTAGACAACAACCTGCTCATCAGCCAGTTGCCGCCGGAACAGGTGGCCGGTACCGACGAGTGTTTTGTGAGCCCTCACCAGCTGCTGGAAATGTTCAAAGAACTGCCGCATATCGTGCAGAACACGCTGCGGGTAATGGAGCAATGCGAGATCGTTTTTACGCCGGGGCAGCATCTGAACAAAAGGCGTTTCACGCACAGCCGCGAAGGCGATAAACAAAAGCTGCGCGAGCTGGCCTACGAAGGTATGGAACATCGTTACGGACTACACAACGACGCGGCGAAAACACGGATCGAAAAAGAGCTCGCGATCATCGACCTGCACGACTTCAACGCGTATTTTCTCATTACCTGGGATATCGTCCGTTATGCGCGGCACCGAGGTTTTTTCCACGTGGGCCGGGGAAGCGGCGCCAATTCCATCGTTGCGTATTGCCTGCAGATCACGAATGTCGATCCCATTGCGTTGGATCTCTATTTCGAACGTTTCCTGAACCCGCACCGCAGTTCCCCGCCCGATTTCGACATCGATTTTTCGTGGAAGGACCGGGATGAGATCACACGGTATATTTTTTCGCAATACACGCCCGAACATACCGCCCTGCTGGGCACCGTAGCCACTTTCCAGGTGAACGCCATCGTGCGCGAATTGGGCAAGGTGTATGGTTTGCCCAAACAGGAAATGGACAAGATATTGGAGAACCCTTACGAGGTGAAGCTCGGGGAAGACAGCGTGCACCAGCGCATTATCCGCTACGGGCGCATGCTGGACCGCTTTCCCAATCACCTCAGCATTCACGCGGGCGGCATTCTTATCAGCGAAGCGCCCATTCATCAATATTGCGCCACGCATCTGCCGCCGAAAGGTTTTCATACGGCGCAGCTGGACATGCACCTGGCCGAAGCCATCGGCCTGCATAAGTTCGACATCCTCAGCCAGCGCGGCCTCGGGCATATCCGTGATTGCATCGACCTGATCAGGGCCAACCAGGGGATCGATGTAGACATACACGACGCAAAATCCTTTATGGAAGATGAAAAGGTGCGCGAAGCGCTGCGCACCGTGAATACGATCGGTTGTTTTTATATCGAATCGCCTGCCATGCGGCAGCTGCTCAAAAAATTGCGCTGCGACGATTACATCACGCTGGTGGCGGCCAGTTCCATTATCCGGCCGGGCGTGGCGCAGGCCGGCATGATGCGGCAATACGTGCTTAATTTTCACGCGCCGGAGAAAGTGGAATACCTGCACCCGGTAATGAAACAATTGCTGGGGGAAACCTACGGCGTAATGGTGTACCAGGAAGATGTGATCAAAGTCGCGCATCACTACGCCGACCTCGACCTGGCGGACGCCGATACCCTGAGAAGGGCCATGGCAGGAAAATACCGCGGGCAGCAGGATTTCGAAAAAATACAACGGTTGTTCTTCGAGAACAGTGAAAAACTCGGCAGGCCGCGGGCGGTCAGCGAAGAAGTATGGCGGCAGATCGCCAGTTTCGCCAACTTTTCCTTTTCGAAAGCGCATTCGGCGAGCTTTGCCGTGGAGAGTTACCAGAGCCTTTACCTGAAGACATATTTCCCGCGGGAATTTATGGTAGCCGTGATCAATAACTTTGGCGGGTTCTACAACCGCGAGCTGTATTTCCGTGAACTGGCGAAAACCGGCGCGCATATTTCCCCGCCCTGCGTCAACAACAGCCAATATTACACGTCCATCAGCGGCAATAATGTGTACACGGGTTTTATTCATGTTGAAAAACTGGAGCAGGCATGGATAGAAAAAGTATTGGCGGAAAGGGCCGGCCATGGCCCGTTTGCCAGCATCGAAAATTTCATGGAACGAACATCGCCCAAGCCTGAACAGCTGGAAATATTGATCCGTACCGGCGCGTTCAACTTTAGCGGGCATACCAAAAAAGAACTGCTCTGGAAAAGTTCTGTGCTGCTGAAAAATGATCCTCCTGAAGAACTGAAGCCCAGCCTTTTCCGCGAGCCTTCGAAGCACTGGGAATTGCCTCACCTCGCCTATCACCGGCACGAAGACGCGTTCGACGAGATCGAACTGCTCGGTTTCCCGCTGTGCTCTCCTTTTGACGTGCTGCAACACGACCAGCAGCATTATATTTTGGGAGACAGTTTTGAACAGCATCTCGGGGAAACGGTGACGGCGCTCGGGTATCTTGTAACCCTCAAACATGTGTACACGTCCAAAAAAGAGCCCATGTGCTTCGGCACCTTCCTCGACAAAGAGGGCAACTGGATGGACACCGTTCATTTCCCTGACAGTCTTCGTAAATATCCGTTTATGAAAAGCGGTTTTTACATCCTGGAAGGAAAAGTGATCGAAGAATTCGGGGTATATTCCCTGGATGTGTTCCGGATGCGAAAGATCGGGTTCTTTGAAGACAAGGTGAAGGAAACCGGTACCATAAAGGGTTCCCTGAGCCTGGCCGCCGTGAGGTAAGCGCTCACATCAGGTCGGTGCGGGCTCCTGATCCGGCCTGCGCCGGCTTGATGTTTTTGAGATGGAATTATGCCGCTTGTTTCCTTGAAGCACCGGCTTGAGAATATAAGATTCAGCTTATTCACTGCATGGTTGCAGTTGGAATTGCTGTTGTATGCACATTCTCTCCTGATTCGAAATTGAAAGTGTAACAGACCAGTGGGATCAGGATCGATTTGCGTATGCATCAAGTTGAATTTCGGAAGATATCATCCATCGTTTGTATGTCCCCGGCGCCGTATTAAAACCGGAGAGAATGCTCCTGCTCCCGGCCTGAACGGTTACAAAAAAGGCTGAAGCAAATGCTTCAGCCTTTTGCTTCAAAAATTTATTCCTGTTAATCCAGGTTAAACAACCCTTTGTTCAGGAGTTGCAGCGTTTTTTCCTTGAACTGCCCGCCCACCAGGATGGAAATGTTATGCCTGCTGCCGCCGTAAGAGATCATGCGCAGAGGCACTTCATTTAGTGATTCGAACAATTTTTTCAGGATCGAAGGCGTTGCCGCCACTTCGTTGCCTACGATGGAAACGATGGCCTGGTGATGGTCCAGCTCAACGGTACCGAACGGCTGCAGCTCTTTCAGGATCTGGTCCAGGTTGCGCTGGTCGTCGATCGTGAGAGACACGGCCACTTCAGACGTTGTGATCATATCGATCGGGGTGCGGTATTTTTCGAACACCTCGAATATTTTACGCAGGAAGCCGTAAGCCAGCAGCATACGGCTAGATTTGATCTTGATCGCGATGATGCCGTCTTTCGCGGCAATTGCCTTCGCACCGTTGCCGTTGGGCATTTCGGTGATGATAGTGCCTTTTGCTTCAGGCTGCATCGTATTCAGCAGCTTCACCGGGATGTTAAAATGCTGCGCGGGCCAGATAGACGCCGGGTGCAGGATCTTCGCACCGAAGTAAGCCAGCTCCGCCGCTTCGTCGAAACTCAGCTGGTCGATCGGGAACGTTTTTTTCACGACGCGCGGATCGTTGTTGTGCATGCCGTCGATATCCGTCCAGATCTGCACTTCGGAAGCCTGTATGGCCGCGCCGATGAGAGACGCGGAATAGTCGCTCCCGCCGCGTTTCAGGTTGTCGATCTCACCGCGTGCGTTGCGGCAGATGTAGCCCTGGGTGATAAAAAGCGTCTTCCCTTTGTTCTGGTCGATCAGCGCGCTCAGCCGTACTTTCATGCGGGGAATCTCGGGCTCCTCAAATTCGTCGATGCTCATGAAGTCCAGCGCTGAAACCAGCACTGCGTTAACACCTGCCTCTTCGAGGTAAGCGCAGAACAGTTTGGTGGAGAGCAGTTCGCCCTGCGCCAGGATGTCTTTATTCAGCGCTTCGTTGAAAGATATCTTCAGGATGATGTTGAGAAATTCAAAATGTTCGTCTACAATCGCCCCGGCATTCTTCCGGCCGGCCTCGGTTTTCACCAGTTCCTGCACAAATGTGCGGTAGTGGCTTTCCAGCTTGTCTATCTGCTGTTTGGCCTGCGCTTTTTTCCCTTCGGAACAAGACTGGCCGATCTCGACCAGGGCGTTGGTGGTGCCGGAAAGGGCCGACAGTACCACGATCTTGGCATCCGTGTCTTCGGTAATCAACTTCGCTACGGCATGCATACGTTCCGGTTTGCCAACGGAGGTTCCGCCAAATTTTAAGACTTTCATTTATTACGGTATATGTTACTTAAAAATCGATTTTAAATTTCATTGCTATTTCGCCAAGGTCCTTTACTACAGGGCCTAACAGCGGAACACCGGCTTCCAGGCGCTCTGCCTGCATTTCTCTTTCCGGATCGCCGGGGATCAGCACTTTTTCATGCCCTTCAGCGGTAGCCGCATTTCTGAAACGATTGATCCAGGTGTCCATATGCGCTTTAAATTCTTCCGCGGGGCGGAATGCGTCCACCCTCATCGCGCCGAAAAAATGTCCCAGCCCTTTCCCTACGGGATCGGCCGGCAGCGGCAGGAAACTCACGAAAGGCGGCGCCCAGGGGCCGTAATTGGCGCCTGAAAGCACGGCCGAAAATATATCAACTATAGCGCCCAGGCAATAACCTTTATGACTGCCATGCTCACGATCCCCGCCCAGGGGCAGCAAAGCGCCGCCGCTTTTGAGCTCGTTCGGGTTCGTGCTGGGCACACCGTTCTTATCCTGGATCCAGCCCAGCGGGGCTTCCTGTTCTTTGCGCTGCAATATTTCCAGCTTTCCGTTGGCGGCGGTGGTGGTAGCGAAATCCGCCACAAACGCGGGTTGCGTGGCCGCCGGGATGGCTACCGCGATGGGATTGGTGCCAAGCATGCGTTCCGTGGCGAAAGTAGGCGCCACCAGCGGGCTGGCGTTGGTCATAGCCATGCCGATCATGTCCTGCTCAAGGGCCATCATGGCATGATACCCCGCAATACCGAAGTGATTGGAATGACGGACGCTCACCCAGCCTGTACCAGCCACTTTGGCTTTACCGATAGCCACCTGCATGGCGAAAGGCGCCACCACCAGGCCCAGACCACCGTCTCCGTCTACCACGGCGGTGCTGGGCGTTTCGTGAACGATCCTGATATCGGGCAGCGGATTGATGCGGCCGGCTTCCCACAAACGGATATAACCCGACAAACGGGCGACCCCATGGGAATCGATGCCGCGAAGGTCCGCGGAAAGCAATACGGTAGCGGCCAGTTGTGCATGTTCAGGCGTACAGCCGATCTTCAGGAATACATCCCGTGTAAAAGCGTGGAGATGCTCGTAAGGAAAAATTTGCTCCATTTATAGTTATGCCTGTGCGGTAGGCCCTCCGAAGTTCATGGGAATGGAAACCGGCTCCTGGTCCTGGATAGTGCCGTGTGCGGATTCGTATTTCTTCACATTGTCCACCAGGGCCTTCATCAGGCGTTTGGCATGCTGGGGAGTGAGAATGATGCGGGATTTGACCTTTGCTTTCGGCAAACCGGGCATCACATTAATAAAATCAACCACAAACTCCGAAGGGGAATGCGTGATAATGGCCAGATTAGCATACGTTCCGTCTGCAATTTCTTCACTCAGCTCTATATTCAGCTGCTGTTGCTCATTTTGATTTTCCATTATATGTGGTTTAACGAGATACAAAAATAAAAAAAGAGGTGCCATTTCAAGCACCTCTTTTTTTATAATCGCCAGTTTTCCTATAATTCCGGGCCTCCCACCTGCTTTTCAGCAGGCTTTGTGCCCGGAATTATAACACGGGGGTGTTCATAGATAATTACTTATCCCACCAAACAGGGGTAGACAGCTCATCCGGCCCTTGTTTGGCCAGCGCGGCTTCGTAATTGGCTTTGTTCAGGTCGCGCTCGGTGCCGATGTAGCACTGTCTGCGGGGAATCTGACCGCCAACGTTCACCGCGTCGGGGGCGGGCACCAGCACGGGATAACCGGTCCTTCGCCATTCCGCCCAGGCTTCGTAACCGTTGCCCAGGAAGAAGTTCACCCATTTCTGCGTCTGAATGCGCTCCAGTTTCACGGCAGCGGTCTGTACGGGGGTGAGTATGACGTTCAGGCCAGTCTGGTAAGCAGCGATGTCTACCTCCGAAATGGTTTTATTCGCAAGCTGGTGCCATTTCTGCATGGAGGCCTCAATACCATCGTTGTACCATGCTATCATCGTTGCGTCGCCGCCGGGAATCCAGCCGATGAGCGCGGCTTCCGCCATCATGAAACAGGTTTGTCCGTAGGTGGTGAGCAACGCGGGGAAGTCCTGCGCAGCCGGCCTGGTACCGATCAGGCTGTAATCGCCGGCGGTATATTGGTGATTGACGCCGTAAGGCACGCCTTCGTACGTACCGGCGGCATTTGCCGGGGAACGGGCGAAGATGGAAATACGCGGATCGGCCATCAGCTTCAGTTTGTCGATCAGCGTTTTACTCATGCCGTAATCGTAGCGGCTGCGGTAGTTGGTATACCAGGGGCTCTCGAAAGCCTGTATGGCCTGATACGGGAATGCCGCATCATCCGCATTCGTTTCCATCAGGCCGGCGGCCACTGCTTCCGCAAATGCGGTTTTGCCCGCTGCGGCTTCCGATGTGCCGGAAAGACGCAATGCCGCAATGGCGCGGAGGGTATTGGACCAGCGTTGCCATTTTTCGAAGTCTCCGTCGAACAGCGGATCGTTGGGCATGGATTCAGTGATCTGCGCAGACGCTTCCTTAAATTCCTTCAGCAGGTCCAGGTAAATGTCCTTTTGCGGGGTGAAGGTAGGTTTGGTGTTGGCGGAGCCTTTGAGCGCATCGAAATAAGGAATGTCGCCCCAGCGGTCTGTCATGGTGAGCATGAGGAAACCTTTCAGCACGCGGGCGTGCCCGATCTGGTTATCGTTCGGGCTATTGTCCAGCACGGCTTTGGTGCCTTTGGTCGCCGGGTCGGTATTCATTTCGATGATGCGCGTAAGGTCCATCAGCGGGCCTGAATAGATCGCATTATAGCTGTATTCCCGGTTGAAATAGCGGGATTCGTTGTTGTAGATGAATTCGGACAAATGCTGTACGTAAAGAACGCCGCCTGCCGCATTGTTGATGCCGCCGATGCCGATCACGGCGCTGCCGAACAGGAATTTGGTATCTGGCTGGGCAGCCTGGTTAGGGTTCTCGTTGAGATCCCCGAAATCCTTTTTACAGGATACGGTGCCTGCCAGCATTATTCCCAGCATCACCGCAGCCGTTATATGTTTTAACCTGATGAGTTTCATATCTTCTACGGTTTTGTGTTTAGAAAGTAACTTTTACATTAAAGCCGATGGAACGTGTACCAGGCAACTGGCCGCCTTCAAGCCAGGAAGATTCCAGCTCGGAAGGATCAATGCCTTTGGTGGCGCTGTGTATCAGCCAGAGATTCTGACCGATCACCGCTACGTTCACGCCTTTGAACGGCGTATTGGTCAGCATGTTCGCGGGCAGCGAATAACCGATGGCCAGCTCACGCAGCTTTACGTAAGAGGCATCGTAGGTCCAGTTTTCCCAAAGCGAGAACAGGTAAGATTCGTAGAGGTCTTTGGTGTCCGCGTATTTTTCGTTGGGTTTGCCGGTGCTGGCGGTGATCGCGTCCAGCTTTATACCGCCGCCATCGTCAACAGGGTCGCGTTTGGGATTACCTTTATCGTTGAGACCGACTGTTTCGGCGGCAAGGCCGGAGCCGGACATAAACATTTTGGAAATGGAGGTGAACTTGCCGCCTTTCTGGAAGTCCAGGGAGAAGTTGAGCGAGAAGTTTTTGTAATAAACGCCGGAAGCCACGCCGCCCGTCCAGTCCGGCGTTACATACCCGAGCTCAACGCTGTTGTTCAGCAAAGGATACCCGTCGTCGTCTACCAGCATTTTACCGGTAGCTTCGTCGCGCTGGAAGCCGCCACCCATAATAAGGCCGTAGGAAGAACCTTTTTTGGCGTTGAGCGAAACGCGGGGCGACCCCACGAAACCGAACGAAAGCGAGGAACCGTCAAGCGCAACCTGGAGATTTTCCACATCCGGCGCGATAGACACTACGGTGTTTTTCATGAATGCAAAGTTCACGTCGATATCCCAGCTGAAATCTTTCATTTTCAGCGGGGTGGCGCCGATGGTAAATTCCCAGCCTTTGTTGATCATTTCACCGGCGTTGATCTTGCGTGCGCTATAACCGGAAGAGCTGGGCACCGTCACGTCTACGATCTGGTCCACATTTCTCCGGTAGAAGTAGTTCACGTCAAGTCTTGCGCGGTTGTTCGCAAACTGCAGCTCTGTACCGATCTCGTAGCTGGTAGAAAGCGCGGGGCGGAGGCTGTCGTTGGGCCTTGTGTTCGGCACGCTCATGCGGGAATATGATTCCCCGCCCTTGGGGAAGTTGGTGCCCAGGGCGAACGTTTCCTGGATGGTATAGGGATCGGTATCCGTACCCAGGCGGGCAACGGACGCACGCACTTTACCAAAGCTCAGCCAGTCGCGGGTATTGAGCACCTCGGTGAACACGAAAGAGGTACTCAGGCTGCCGTACACGTATGAGTTGTTGAAAGAAGGAAGGGTGGACGAAATGTCGTTACGGATCGTTGCATCCACGAACAACATGTCTTTATAACCCACGCCGGCGTAACCGAACACTGAGTTCACCTTTCTTTTCTCGATGTAGTTAGAGGTTGATTTTTCGTTGAGGGAGTTGCTCACGTTATACACGTCGGGCAAAATGAAACCGCCTGCAGTAGCAGATGTTACGTAGTAACGGCTGCGCGTGTTCAGCTCGCCCCATACGCCTGCGCGCGTAGAAAAATCGCCGAACGTTTTTTCATATTCTAGATTACCGAGGTATGAAACTTCCGTCAGTTTGTCTTCGTAGGTGGAGAAAGACGGCGGGTTCAGCGTATAGGAAGCCACGCGGTTGTCTCCGTTATAGTTGCGGAAAGTACCGCGGCCGATCACGCTGGCTTTGAGCCCGTTCATAAAATTATAACCGAGCGTTGCCTGGCCGTATACTGTCTGGATGTTGTCCTGGCGTATGTTTTCGTTGGCTTCGGTGTATGGGTTGTCCCAGTATTTGGGAGTTGTGTTGGTAGGACTGGTGATATTCCAGCTGCGGAAACTGCCATCTTCCCTTTTGTAATATTGTTTGAGTTTGTCTATTTCGAGGTTACGGTGAAACCATTGGTTGAAAGAGCCGGTCGTTTGAGTGCTGTAACCTTCACGCGGAACGTTGAACAGGTGTTCGTACACATAGTTGATATTCGTGGTGAGGGTAAGCCTTTCCGTCATGTTCAGGCTGCCATAATAGGCGAGCCAGTTCTTTTGTTGTTTGGAATTAGGGATAACGCCCGTGCGGGAGAGGTTGGTAAAGGAGATGCGGTTGCTCATTACGTCGTTGCTTTTTGCGAAAGCCACGGTGGTATTGTTGGCGATGCCGGTATTAAAAAAGTCGCGCACGTTATTCGGCTGCGCAACAAATGGTTTCTGAACACCGAAGTCGGAAGCACTCACGGTTTCGTCCCAGGCGTACCAGGGAGCGTGCATGGTACCGTCCATACGGGGGCCCCAGCTTTCGTCCACGGCGTAGTTGTAATATTTGGCACCGTCCAGTTTGGCGAGCGCGGGATCGTGCGTGCCGGCCACATAGTTAAAGGTGCTCCAGTTTTGCGAGCTGCCGCCGCCGTATTCGTTTTGATAATCGGGCAATACATATACGTTCTCGAAAGTGGTGGTGTGGTTTACGGTAAGACCGATACCGCTGCCGCTTGTTTTTTTGGTGGTGATCACCACTGCGCCTTCGGATGCTCGCTGGCCGTAAAGTGCTGTAGCGGCAGGGCCTTTCAGCACGGTGAGCGAAGCAACATCGTCCGGATTGATGGCGGTATTAGGAGTGATCACACCGTCTACCACGTAAATGGGGTTGCCGCCGGTGAGGTTATTTACCCCGCGGAGGCGTATCTGCATGGTACCGAATTTGGCGCCGGACCCGCCGCGAAGCTGCACCCCAGCTACTTTACCGGCGATCGCGGTATTGAGGTCGGCTTGTTTGGTCTGTGTGATCTTATCGGATTTGATTTCCTGTACGGCGTACCCGAGTGATTTTTTCTGGCGGTTCATGCCGAGCGCGGTCACCACTACTTCTTCGAGGCTTTTTGCATCCTGTGCGAGAGACACGGAAACGGAAGTAAGGCTTCCTAACGGGATTTCTTTTGCGAGGTAACCAACGCTGCGAACGATGAGGATAACGTTGGTACCGGATACGGAGATAGAGAAGTTACCTTCCTGGTCGGCAGTGGTTCCGGATGTAGTGCCTTTGATCTGGACGGTGGCGAAGGCAATGGGAGCACCGTCGTCTCCCACTACCTTGCCCGTCACCTGGCGCTGCTGGGCAAATGCCAGGCTGACGCTCACCATCATCATGGTGATGAACAGTAAAGCTTGTTTCATAAAAAAGATTCAGATTTTGGATGAGAAACTTGTTAATTAAATAGGCGGATAAATGATCTGTTCGATTTACGTCATAGTTGCAGTTTTGATTTTGCTGGTGTTAGAATATTGTTTTAACGGTTTACTTGTTTTTTCTTACACAGGTTTTATAGAAAAGGCCTGTTAATGCAATAGTTTTCCCGCTCTAAAAAATTTTCATCTTTTAAATATAAATGCAGGTTCCCGGATTGGAATGATGAGCAGGTAAAGAATGGCAGTCTTTTACCGTTTGTATTTTGTTGATTGAAATGATACTATGGATATGAAATGGCTGACCAGTTCAAACGTCGATTTAGATTTAGATTAGTTTTAGTTCGATTTAGAAATTGACCTTTTTTCTCAGCTACTCAGTTACTACTACTCTAATTTAGCATTGTTAGGATTGATGGTAAGTTTCACTACTCGATCTTGGATGTTATATAATCATTTTGGATGATAGCCGTAAGTTAGTAATTTATTTCACTTCAGCATCAAACCGGGTTAAACTTTTGTTAAAACGCCTGCTTGATAAGTTTGTAAACCATTGAAAAACAACGATATATGTGCTCAAAAAAAGACAAAAAAAATTTCACCCTCGGAATAAGATGCTTTAAGCTGCCAACACTCCCGCTCCCGGACACGCCAATGCCGCTAACGCTTCACCAACTAAATTGAACCTGCAACAACACTCCCGTTTTCCGCTCCCCCTCGATCTCTTCCAGCCCGCTGCCAATGCTCCCGCTGCCGGGATATACCGCCTGCTGCCAGCGGCACCACAACGACAACCCTTCAGATACCCGGTATTGCACTTGCGCGTGCCCGTTATACCCCCGCCCGGAAAACCGCGCCAGCGACTGATCCCCTGGGAACCCCATCGAAGCGAGATACAATCCTTCCGTTTCCGCCGTGTCGAACCAGCTATAACCGCCGCCCAGTCTCCATTTGCCCAGTCTTGCCTGCACCTGCTGGTATAACATAAAACTTTCCGCGCCATTGCCGAATGCAGCCTGCATCCGTCCCTGCCAGGTTATACGGTCGTTCACCGGCAACGTGGCCCTCATACTGACAAGATGTTTCTGCTCGTTCATTACGATGCGTTGCTTCAGCGGCGGCACTTTCACATCTACCGGCGAACTGGCGTAACGGTATGTAATATTGAGCGAAGACTTTTTATCCGGCAACCATTGCAGGAACAGCAGGGCGTCCGTTCCTCCGGAAGGCGCGCTCACCCTGTATTTCAGCCAGGGCGCTTGAAATACGTCGGCATACGCCGCCAGCAGCCACTTCGAGCCCCACTTCAGCTGCAATCCCGCATACATCCCGTTTTCATTCCCCACTGCACTGCTCTCACCGAACGAATTACCGTACATGCTGCGGTATGCTTTGTGCTCGTACCGGTACAGCAACACAACATCCGCCCGTGTGCCCAAAGCCGCCAGGAAACCCTGCAGCAGCGCAGGATGGCCGCTTCCGTCTACCGCGGTTTCACCAAACCAATGTACATTCCGCCAGCTGAAGGAATGATCCGCACTGGCATTCAACACCCGCTTTCCTTCCAAAGCGTATAACCGGTACAGTTCCTCCCCCTTCTTTAAAGGATGCGCATATTGCTGCGCGATCGCATTAAACGCGAGATGCCCGCGCCTGGCTTTCCATTTCGCTACGGCGCCTGCCGTGTATTGCAGCATATTCGCCCGCAATGTCATCTCCGATGGGGTTCTGTGATACCCCGCACTTGAAAGTGTGCCTTCTTCATACACCTCCCCGCCCATATCTCCAGGTATTTCCGCGCCTGGCGTGTCTTCCCGAAGATGCAACCGCCCGTCGAGGCGGCGTATGGACATAAAGCCCGTCACCCCGATATTTCTTTTTTCAACGGTAACGCCCGCACCGCGATAAAAATAAAATTCCCCCGCAGCGGCATACGGCCGCAACACCTCGCTCTCCCGCTTTACCTGCATCACCGCGGCGCTTTTTCCGAATGAAAATCCCTGCCACTGGATCAGTCCCTGCCCTATGTTTACCGTAAAATCTCCCAACGCCAGCGCCTTCACTTTTCCCATCCGCTGCAAAAACAAATGGAATCCCAGGTGATCGCCCAGCCATGGCGCTCCCTTCCGCATCCAGGTTTCCCCCGCATCCTTTTCCATCACCAATCCCCAACTGGCATATTTCCCAAACCGGTAACGGTATCGCAATAATATTTTATCCGCGCTGCCAAGGTACCGTACCGCTTCGTCCTTCCCGCGACGGTAACCTTCCGCCGCTTCGAGCGTACGGCCGTAACGCAGTTCCAGCTGGTGTTTCCCGCGACGGACATAATCCTTCAGCGTATAATACGGCTCCAGCCCGCTGCCCGCCTGCACATACGGCAACAATAAACGGATCAGCGGCAATTCAAAGCCCGGCACCGCCTGCAATTCGTAGATCGACACCAGCGCGCCCAGCGTTTCGCGGTATTGCAGCAGCGCGTTCACCTGCAATGCGTCCATCAATCCCAGCCCATGCAGCGCCGCGGCGTCCGCCGTATTCAGGTTGAGTTTCCTGCGCGCATAACCCGCCAGTTCCTGGTACTGCTCGTCATTTTCCTGCGCGGGCATCTGCTCTTCGCCCGTTCTTTCCATTTCCCTTCCCGCCCCCTGCTCCTGCCGCATTTCCATCGGAAGTTCCTCTTCCTGCGCCAACGCCTTTACGGTACAAAAAAACAGCGCGACAACGAACATCATTCTTTTTCCCATACCAACGAAATGCCGGGCGTAATGCCCAGTGTGGAATGAAAACTTCCCGTCATGCCGATCCGCCAGTTCCTGCCGCCATACCCCACGCCCGCGAACTGGAACACAGGCTGCGTCGCCCAGCCGCCCAGCAGCACCAGGTATTTCACGGGCCGGTACGCACATGTTACGCGCACCGACAATGGCATCAGCACTTCCTTCCGCAAGGCCGCTTCCATCCGCACCTGGTCAGACGCCTGGTAACCCAGCGTCACCATGCCCGCCGCATCGTTCGCCCCCGGGTGATACAGATGCAGCCCCATGTTAAACTGCGGCGTAAGCTGCCAGTCCACACCCGCTTCGCCGCCCAAACCGCCATCCCTGTAATTCAATCCCACTGCGACTTTCAGCCGTTTCTCCAACGGCAGCGCATAACTCAGCCCCGCGAGGTGCTCGCGGTATAACCGGTACCCCATCTGCCATAATTTCAAACCCGCCACGCCGCCGGCCACCGGCATGCCCAACGCCAGCGCATGCACGCCGATCTCCCGCAGCATAAAACGCCGTTCGGCATACACGCCTGCCGCAACATGTTTTACCGACGCCAGCCGCGCCGGGTTCTGAAAAACATTGAATACTTCCGAAAAACTCCCGTTCGCCGGGATGCGGGGAACCTGCATCAATAACAATTGCAGGCAGAGCTGACAAACAATGACTATCATAAAAACTGGTTAAACAAACAATAGGGCAAATGTAGGGGGCGGGAGAAACAGCGACAAAAAAAATATCTCCGGAAACCAGAGATTCCCGGAGATACAATTCGTTTAAAATCCTAGAATAAGCCGTACAGTTCTGAATCTACACGGGAGATAATTTCCCCGAGATCTTCTTCCCTGTCCGGGAATTTATTTTTGTCCACGTCGATGATCAGCAAAGGGCCGTCTTTATATTTTTCGATCCAGGCGTTATAAAATTCGTTGAGCCGTTTCAGGTAGTCCAGCCGGATATTTTCCTCGTATTCCCTTCCCCGCTTCTGGATCTGCGCCACCAGCGTGGGTACGGACGCCTGCAGGTAGATCAGCAGGTCTGGCGGCTTCACCATGCTTTTCAGCGTTTCGAAGAAATTAAAATAATTATCGAAATCGCGCTTCGTCATCAGCCCCATTTCATACAGGTTCGGCGCGAAAATATGCGCGTCTTCGTAAATGGTGCGGTCCTGTATCACCGTGTCTTTCCCGTTCTGGATATCCACCAGCTGTTTGAGGCGGCTGTGCAGGAAATAGATCTGCAGGTTAAACGACCAGCGCGGCATATCGTCATAGAAATCGCTCAGGTACGGGTTATGTTCTACGTCTTCGAACTGCGGCACCCAACGGTAATGTTTGGCGAGCATTTCAGTAAGCGTGGTTTTTCCGGCGCCGATATTGCCGGCTATGGCTATGTGCTTGATCTTATTTTTTGCCATGCATGGGGGATATGAATACAACAAGTTAAAAAATCAATAGAAATTTATGCCCATTAATTTGCGGGCTTCCGAGAGCGTTTTGGAAGCAGATTCGCGGGCTTTATCCGCCCCTTCGCGCATAATGCGGTGAAGGTACGCATGGTCCTGCTGGATGGCTGCCGCCTTTTCACGGATGGGGGCGATAAACGCCACCATGTCTTCTCCCAGTTGTTTCTTCATATCCCCGTAACGGATATTGCATTTGTTAAAAGCTTCTTCGAAGAATTGTACGGTATCGGGGGTGGATACCAGTTTCATGAGGGTGAACAGGTTATTGATATAATCGGGTTTTTCCGAATTTTCCTGCTGCGGGCCGCTGTCTGTTAATGCTCTTTTGATCTTGTTGCGGATCGCATCGTCTGTATCGTTGAGGTACAGCGTCGAATTTTCGTTCTCGCTTTTGCTCATTTTCCCATTCCCGTCCAGGCTCATGATCCGTACGAGATCGTCGCCGTAGTTGAAGGGGAAAGGTTCGGGGAAAAGATACCCGTAACGTTCGTTAAAACGCTGCGCAAAATTCCGGCTCATTTCGAGATGCTGCTCCTGGTCCTTGCCTACAGGCACTTTCACGGCGCGCTGTACTAAGATATCCGCCGTCATCAGCACAGGATAAGTTAATAGTCCTGCGTTCACGTTGTTCGGATTCTGACGCACCTTGTCCTTGAAAGTGGGAACTCTTTCCAGTTCGCCCTTATACGCCATCATATTGAGCAGCAGGTACAGTTCGGCGATCTCGGGGATGTCGCTCTGCACGTACAGGGTCACTTTTTCGGGATCGAGGCCGGAAGCGATATTTTCCGCCAGCACGCGGTACACGTTGCCGCGCAGCTCTTTAGGGTCCGGGTGAGTGGTAAGGGCATGCCAGTCCGCCACGAAAAAATAGCAGTTAAACTCTTCCTGCATCCGGATGTAGTTCCGGATGGCGCCAAAATAGTTCCCTAAATGCAAAATGCCCGTGGAGCGGATGCCGCTGACAACGATTTCTTTTTCCTTTACCATATCGGGGCGCAATTTAATAAATTTTAACATCGTGCTATGTTTTCCGGTAGCAGAATGCCCGCCTTTTATCCCTATTTTTGCCTATCGATCACATTTATCGATTATATGAATACAATTTATTAGCTTTAAACCGTTAATTTAAACCCATGGAAGTGAACGACGCACTGATCCGCCAGCTGGCCACCTTGTCGCGGCTGGACATCAATGCCGCAGAGCAGGAAGAGATCCGGCACGACCTTCAAAGGATGATCACCTTTGTAGAAAAGCTCGGCGAGCTGGATACCACGAACGTGAAACCGATGCTGCACATGACCCGCGATGCCAACGTGTTCCGCAAAGACGAGGTGAAACACCCCATCAGCAGGGAAGAAGGGCTGCAAAACGCGCCGGCGCATACGGAAGAATACTTCAGCGTCCCTAAAGTAATCAAGAAATAATATGGCCCAGTCTGTTATCCACCTCGAAGACATCCGTAAAAGCTATTTTATCGGCAAAAACGAACTGCCGGTGCTGAAAGGCGTTACGCTCGACATCCTGAAAAACGAGTACGTAGCCCTGATGGGCCCCTCCGGTTCCGGGAAAAGCACCCTCATGAACATTCTCGGGGCGCTCGACACGCCTACCAGCGGCAAATATATCCTCAGCGGCCACGATGTAAGCGTGATGGAAGACAATGAACTGGCCCGCATCCGCAACCAGGAGATCGGCTTCGTCTTCCAGCAGTTCAACCTCATGCCCAGGCTTTCCGCCCTCGAAAATGTGGCCGTACCGCTGATCTACGCCGGTATCAGTAAAAAGGAACGGGAAGAAAAAGCCCGGCTGATGCTTGAAAAAGTAGGCCTGGGCGACCGTTACAAACACAAACCTAACGAGCTTTCCGGTGGCCAGTGCCAGCGCGTGGCCATCGCCCGCGCCCTGGTCAACGACCCCTCGCTGATCCTGGCGGACGAGCCCACCGGTAACCTGGACACCAAAACGTCCGTAGAGATCATGGAGATCTTCGGCCGCATCCATGCATCCGGCAACACCGTAGTGCTGGTAACGCACGAGGAAGACATCGCCGATCACGCCCGCCGCATTATCCGCCTGCGAGACGGCGTAGTGGAATCAGACAAGATGAATCCCGTCAAATCCCTCGCCCACTAAGCGATACAACGATATTCCCGGAAGGCAGCCCGCAACAACGGCTGCCTTTTTTCTTTTGATTACCTTCGTAAAAAAGCAGATCATGGCCTTCAAGATATACACCAAAACCGGGGACAAAGGCAAAACCTCACTCATCGGCGGTACCAAGGTATCCAAAAGCCACCTCCGGATCGAGACCTACGGCACGGTAGACGAGCTGAATTCCTGGCTGGGCCTCGTAAACGACCATATGACGGACGATGGCGTGAAAGCTCTCATCGGCGAGATCCAGGACAGGCTGTTCACCGTAGGCGCCTCCCTGGCCACCGACCCCGAAAAAAATGTAAAAATGAGCATTCCCGACCTGCACGCGGAAGACGTAAAGCTGCTGGAAGACAAAATAGACGCCATGAACGAGGTGCTGCCCGAAATGAAACATTTCATCATCCCCGGCGGGCACCCGGCCGTGAGCAACTGTCATGTCGCCCGCTGCGTATGCCGCCGGGCCGAAAGGCTTTGCGTGGAAATGCAGGAGCAGGATATGCAGGTGGAGCCGCTGGTGCTGCAATACCTCAACCGCCTGAGCGACTACCTTTTCGTACTGGCCCGGTATGCCGGCCATTTGCTGCAAGTGCCCGAAATTCCCTGGAAACCGCGGGTATAGGTTATTTTGTGAGTTTGGTAATAAGCATTCCGCCTATTTTTTCGCCGTTTTTACCGGTATTTTCGGATTTCACCACGCCGAAACCAGGCGCAAACCACTCCGTGCCGGTGAAATTCATGGGAATTTCGTTCCCCATCATGATCATCGTAAAATTTCCCGTGTAAGTGATACGGTAACATTCCCAGCTGCCGGCATCCGTGGTCACCTTTTCTTTCCCGGCAACGGTGCGGCCCGTTACCTTGTACTTCATGGTCATTTTCATGCCGTTGGTTTCCGTGTCCATCGTAAAGGAAGCATCCTGCAGGGTTTGGCCCACGCTTAACCTGGACGGGTATACGAGAAATCCGTCGGAGCCTTTCAGGCTGGCCTGCTGGCCGGCCATCGGCCCGGAAGGCATCATCATTTTGAGGTCTACCGATATGCCGGAGCCGCCGCATTTGAACGTGCCCTGGCCCTGCCCCATCGTTTTCCCGTTTTTCATCGTGAGCGTGGAGGTGAAGGAAGATACCATTTCCCCGCCTTCATTTTTCACATCGCCGACCTTAATCAGCTGTTTGCCCACGGGTTCGCCGTTCCCGTCCAGGATCGACATTTCCACTTCGGAGTGGCTGAGCATGTAATAATAACTTTTGCAATCCTGCGCGGAAGCCCCGAAGGCGGCGCATAAAAACAGCGAGGTGATCCAGAAACGTAACATGGCAGATGATTTGAGGGGTTATTGACATCGTAATTTACGGCATTCCGGTCAAATTCACACATTAGATCAAATCAATATTCATCTTCAACAATGCCATATTTCGTGATTGAATCCGTAGGTTTGCAAAAATTTTTCATCGTTCCATGAATCTTATATCTGAATTGCGCTGGCGCGGTATGATACAGGACATCAAGCCTGGCACGGAAGAGCAGCTGCAAAAGGAAATGACCACCGCCTACATCGGCTTCGACCCCACGGCGGATTCCCTGCACGTGGGCAGCCTCGTGCCGATCATGCTGCTGGTGCACCTGCAGCGGGCCGGGCACAAACCCCTCGCGCTCGTGGGCGGCGCTACCGGCATGGTGGGCGACCCGTCGTTCAAAGCGGAAGAAAGAAAAATGCTGGATGAGACTACCCTGCTGCACAACCAGCAATGCATCAAAGCGCAGCTGGAGCGTTTCCTGGACTTCGATCCCGCAAAGCCCAACTACGCCGAAATGGTGAATAATTACGATTGGTTCAAAGGCATTTCTTTCCTCAACTTCATCCGCGACGTAGGAAAACACATCACCGTGAATTACATGATGGCCAAAGATTCCGTGAAAAAGCGGCTGGAAGGCGAAAGCGGCATGTCTTTCACCGAATTTTCCTACCAGATGATCCAGGGGTACGATTTTTATCATCTTTACAATAACAAGAACTGCAAATTGCAGATGGGCGGCTCGGACCAGTGGGGCAACATCGTGACCGGCATCGAGCTGGTGCGCCGCATGGGCGGTGGCGAAGCGTATGCTTTCACCTGTCCGCTGATCAAGAAAAAAGACGGTACCAAGTTCGGGAAATCCGAAAGCGGCAACGTATGGCTCGATCCCGCCAAAACCACGCCTTACCAGTTCTACCAGTTCTGGCTGAACGCGGATGACGACGATGCGGAAAACTACATCCGCATTTTCACCTTCATCGACGAACCGGCGATCAACGCCCTCATTGCCGAACACCGGCAGGACGCTTCCAAACGTGTGCTGCAGCGGCGCCTGGCGAAAGAAGTGACCACCTTCATTCATGGCGAAGTGGAATACGAAGCGGCGCTCAAAACCACCGAAAGCCTCTTCAGCAAAGGCGGCGCCATGGACGCATTAAAAGACATGACCGAAGAACAGCTGCTGCAAACGCTCACCGGGGTAGACCTGAAGGAAATGCCCGCCGCATCGCTTTCCGGGGAAAAAGACGTGGTTTCTTTCCTGGCCGAAGCGGGGATATTCCCCAGCAAAGGAGAGGCGCGCAAGCTGATCCAGGGCGGGGGCATGAGCATGAACGGGCAGAAGATCGCCGCGGCAGACCTGAAGATCACGGAAGCATCGCTGCTTAACGGCAAAAACATCCTTTTCCAGAAAGGGAAGAAAAATTACTACCTCATCAAGTTCGTGTAAACGGATATTCCTATAAACGGCGCGGCGCGGGCGGTTCAGCCTGCTGCCGCGCCGTTTTTTATGTCAGTTTCCACGGGATAACCTCTTTTCAGCCAGGCGGTTAAACCGGCGCTCATTACGAACACATTCTCAAAACCCATGTTCCTGGCCCGTTTGGCCGCAAAAGGCCCGGCGCCGCAGAGGGGGTCGTAACAGTAAAAAACCAGCGTATCGTTTTTGTTGGGGCTGAGGTCCTGTGCGGAATAATCCCCTGGATCGAGATGGCGGGCTCCGGGAAGGTGATGGCGGCGGAAGGAGGCGCATGTATTATTGTCTATGGCGATAAACCCCGGTTCTCCCAGCCTCCGGCGCACTTCTTCCGGGGTGATCTCGGCGAGCCCGAAAAGCCGGGTGGTGGTGATCCTCATTTGCATATCGTTTGTTTTGATACAAATTTGAGATGGGGAGGTGACAAGGGTATGTCAGGAGGGAAATGGGATCATTGTGATTTATTTTCAGTCATTAAAAAACAATGCCGGAAATGTCAATTTCTCAGCATTAGCTATTTAAAGGTAATCTCTATGATTTATGGTCTTTTTGTCGGCTTCTCAAGAAAAACCGCCTTCTCAAATATCTTGTTTATTTCGTCAACTTTTTTCTGAAACGCGGGCGGTACATCTTTAATCTGCGTGACAGTAAAAGGATACGGTTCAACAAGCAGTATATTCCCATGCGTTTGCTTTTCATTCCTTAACGGCATATCATTTAGTTTAAGCCATATCATCTTTCTAGAAAAACCATATTCTCAAGTATCTTATTCAGCTTATATACTTTTCCCTGGAACGCAGGCGGCACGGTTTCAACGTACGTTCTGGTTTTTCTGTCGCGCAATTTAACGATTCAACAAAAGCAACAACGTTTTTTACACACAAAAAAAACGCGTCACAATAAATCGTGACGCGCCTCCTATCAAAATAAAAAATCCTATTTCAGATCGTACTTATACTTATACCTTTCGTACAATTGTTTGTGTTTGTCTTCCAGGCTTATTTCGCGGCCCTGGATATAGGCGCGGGTGATCACGCTGGATTTCATGTCGAGGATATCGCCGGTGCTGACTACGATGTTGGCGTCTTTACCTACTTCGAGCGAACCGGTTTTATCGCCGATGCCGAGGATCTTTGCAGCGTTGAGCGTGACGGCGCTGAGCGCTTCTTCTTTCGTCATGCCGTAAGCGGCGGCGGTGCCCGCGTTGAAAGGAAGATTACGCTGCTGCCAGAAACCTTCGTTGCTGATGCAGAACAGTATGCCGGCTTTCTGAAGCTGGGCGGGCGTTTTATAGGGCTGGTCCACGTCATCGTCCTGCATTACGGGCAGATTGTGCGGCTGCTCGAGAATCACGGGGATGCCGTATTGTTTCAGCACATCGGTGATCATCCAGGCATCCGTTCCGCCAACGATCACCACATCGATATCAAATTCCTTCGCAAAATCCGCGGCTACGATCAGCTCTTTCACAAGATTAGCATGGATGTATAATTTCTGCGACCTGTTAAAAAGGCCTTTCACGGCTTCGTATTTCAAATTCGTTTCGTCGTGTTTTTCGCCGGCGTTGTAAGCCTGCGCTTCGCGGAGGAAGGATTTTACGCTGGCTACCTTTTCCATAGCTGCCTTCACAGCGTCGGTTGCGGGGCCGGTTCCGCTGCTGCCGAAAGGATTGGCGCGGGGCATCAGGCGCGGCATGAAGAAATGAATGCCGTTGTCGGTTTTATATGCCGCGTCTTCCCAGTTCCAGGCGTCGAGCTGCACAACGGAAGAACTGCCGCTCAGCAAGCCGCCCTGCGGGGTTACCTGCGCCAGCAGAATGCCGTTGGTGCGCAGCGTGGCGATGACCTTGGAATCGGTATTGTAAGAAACGATGGATCGCACCGAAGGATTGATCTCCCCTACTTCTTCGTAATCGTTGGTGGCGCGCACCGCCTCTACTTCTGTGAGGCCGAGGTTGCTTTCCGGTGCGATCAGGCCCGGGTAAATGTGTTGGCCGTTCACGTCGAACACTTTTACATCGTCTGCGGGAATGGCCACATTGGCGCCCACCGCGGTGATCTTCCCGTTATTGAAGCCGATCGTGCCGTTCTGGATCACCTGGCCGTTGCCCACGTGAATGGTGGCGTTTTTCAGGAACACCAGCCCCTGCTGCGGTTTGGCGGGGTACACCGTTTCCTGCGCGCGAAGGACGGTGCAGCTAAGGGAAAGGCCCAGTATATAAATGAATGTCTTTTTCATGTTGTTTCGATTTTCGGATGATTATTGCTGGTAAGCATCGTCCAGGATATGATGCTGGTGGCCTGCCTGGAGGTCTTCGCAATGATAGATCTCCTCACGGCTCGGCACGGGCCTGCCCACCGGCGCGCCTTTCTTTTTCTCGCCGAGCATTTTGCCGATCAGGCGGTTGCGCTCTTCGGATATGCGTTTGCGCAGTTCGAGGTCTTTTTCCCGGTCGAAATACACGATACCGTCTACCATCGTTTTTTCCGCTTTGGCGTAGATGCTCAGCGGGTGATCGCTCCACAGCACGAGGTCCGCGTCTTTACCGGCTTTGATGCTGCCGATGCGGTCTGCCACATGCAGCAATATAGCGGGATTGAGCGTCACCATTTTCAGGGCGTCCTCTTCTCCCATGCCGCCATATTTCACGCTTTTGGCCGCTTCCTGGTTCAGGCGGCGGGCCATTTCGGCATCGTCTGAATTGATCGCTACGGTAAGGCCTACACGCTGCATGATGGTGGCGTTCTGCGGGATCGCGTCTATCACTTCCATCTTGTACGCCCACCAGTCTGCAAAGGTGGATGCGCCTGCGCCATGCGCTTTCATTTTATCGGCCACTTTATATCCTTCAAGGATGTGGGTGAAGGTGTTCACTTTAAACCCGTATTTGTCGCCGGTTTTCAGCAGCATGTTGATTTCGCTCTGTACGTAGGAGTGACAGGTGATAAAACGTTTATTGTTGAGGATCTCCACCAGCGCGTCCAGCTCGAGGTCGCGGCGTTTGTTAGGGCCGGCTTTCTGATAGTCTTTGGCGCGGGTAAAAGCGTCTGCCAGTACCTGTTCAACGCCCATGCGGGTCTGCGGGAAACGTACGCGCTGGCGGTCGCCCCAGTTGGACTGTTTTACGTTCTCGCCGAGCGCGAATTTGATGAAACCGTCCCAGTTTTTGAACTTCAGGTCTTCAGCATTGGCGCCCCAGCGCAATTTTATCAGCTGGCTTTGTCCGCCAATGGTATTAGCGGAGCCGTGCAGCAAATGGGAGGAAGTAACGCCACCGCTCAGCTGGCGGTAGATGTTCACATCGTCCGGGTTCACCACATCAGCGATGCGCACTTCGGAGGTCACGGATTGCGTTCCTTCGTTTACGCCGCGGCTGATGGCGATATGCGAGTGCTCGTCGAGGATGCCCGCGGTGAGATGTTTGCCGGTACCGTCTATCACGCGGGCGCTGCCTGCGGAGAGATTTTTGCCTACCTGCGCGATCTTGCCGTTGCGCACGAGCACGTCGGTATTTTCAAGTTTGCCTTCTTTTTCGTTCGTCCACACGGTGGCGTTGCGGATCAGCACGTCCTGCTGCGCGGGGAGGGTTTCGTAACCGTAGCCGGAGAAGGGGAAATAAACTTTCCCGAGCTGCGGCGCGCTTTTTTTCTTCACCGTGTCTTCTTTGGAAGGCAGGGCCGAAACGAATTTGGCTTCCCATGAAACTGCCTGGCCTTTATCGTCGGTGCCCGACCCGCTCCAGGTGTTCACCACCCCGGGCTGCTGGCCGATAACGCCGCTAAGGCGCACCTGCTGGGAATTATCTTTTTTGTTATTGATCACGATCTTCACCAGCTGGCCATCCACTTCGATCTTACCGGGAATGGTGTCTTTATTCACCAGGCTCAGCGACGAGGGCGTGCCTTTGATGGTTACCGGGTAGGTGGCGCTTCCGGAGGGATAAGTGAGCGTGATGTTGTAGGTGCCGCGCAGGTCCTGCCAGCCTTCGCTCTTCAGCACATATTGATTTCCCTGCACCCAGTTCTGGAAAAACACGGTGTTGTCCTGAAATACGGGGCCGGAAGTGATGAGGAAGTTGGCGAGTTTGCCTGCTTCCAGGCTCCCGATGCGGTCGTAGGCTTTCAGCAGCGTGGCGGGCGTTTTGGTGAGCGCTTCGAGGGCTTTTTGTTCGGAAAGACCGTATTCTATGGCTTTACGCAGGTTGGCGAGGAAAGTTTTAGCGTCTTTCAGGTCCGCCGTGGTCAAACAGAAAGGAATATTCGCCTTTTCGAAAGCGCCGGCTTCGGTGGGCGCCAGTTCCCAATGTTTCATATCCGCGAGCGCAACAAAACGGGCGTCGTTGGGATCTTCCACGTCCATCGCCTGCGGGTAGTTCAGCGGGAGAATAAAGGTGGCTTTGGTGGCGGCCATTTCGGGGATACGCTGGTATTCGTTGCCGCCCGCCTTGATCACGTACTGTACACCAAATTCATCGCCGATCTTGTCTGCGCGCAGCGCGTTCCATTTATCGGCCGCATCAAAGACCTGTAGCAGGCCCTGGTTGTCGTTCCACGACTGCAGGCTGAGGTTCACGCCTTCTTTGGCGGGGTTGCCTTTATACCACTGCGCGTCGAGGTATTGCTGGCGCAGCAGCGCGATGGCGCCCATCAGCGAGCTGGGATAATCCTGGGTGGAAGTGCCTTTATCAAAAGAATAATGCGCGGAGGCCTTTTCGCGGAGAATGGTCATGTTCTCGCGTTCGGAGGCCAGGCTCACGAGCACACCCGTACCGCGCGCGATACCGTCGTGCTGATGACTGAGCACTATGCCAAAGCCTTGCTCGCGCAGGGTTTTGGCTTTCGATTCTTCCGCGGAGAACACCTGCACGGCGTTCACTTCGCTTTTGATGGACTGGTTCCAGCCGTAGGGGCCTTTGGTGTTGGACAACATCTGCGGGGCTGCGCCGCCGCCGCGGCCGGAGAAGGTGCGGGGCGCGATGGCCGGCATGCCGTAATCGCTGTAAATGTCAACAAAAGAGGGATAGATGAATTTCCCTTTACAATCGATCACCACCGCATCTTTGGGAATGGCGGCGCCGGCGCCCACCGCGGTGATCTTTCCGTCGCGGATCACGAGGGTGGCGTCTTTTAATGTGTTTTGTGCGTCTTTAACAATGGTGGCATGGGTGAATGCATAGCAGGATTCACGGGGGCCCGCAACGCCGTTTACCGGCCAGGTTTGCTGGGCGCTGGCCGTAAAGCCTGCCAGCAGGCATCCTGCGAAGGCGGTCACGGAAAAGTACCGTAAACGCGCTGCCAGGAAGCGGCGATGCTTCTTCCCTTGTACCGGTAACGGAGTGCCGGCAGGTAACGGATTTGATTTCATTGGTTTGCTTTTAGAATTTAGATGAAGGCTGATAATACGCCCGCCGGTACAGGTTTAGACTTTGGTTTTCCGGCATACGGTGACAATACAGCTACAAGTGCTAAATTTAACAAATGATTGACCGCATATCGTACTATTTTAGTATAAATTTTACGAGCGGTATAATACTTGCAGAAAAAACTGAGAATTCATAGCTATGAAAAATAAGACATGGAGCCTTCTTTTGCTGTTCATTTTCGCCATCGGCACGGCTTACGCGCAAGACAGCATGAAGACCAAAAAAGAACGCTGGAATGCGGCCGGCAAGGCGGACAAGCTGAGCGACAAGCTGTACCGGGAACTGAACCTGAGCAAAGACCAGCATAAAAAGATCTACGATATCAACGAAGACATCACCAAACGGCGCGACGCCGCCCGCCAGAATACCACGCTTACTTCGCGCCAGCGCATGCAGGTGTACCAGCAACTGGACGCCGAGCGCAACAACCGTTTCAAATCCGTGCTTACTTCGGCCCAGTACAAAAAATGGAACGATTGGGAAATGACGAAAAAGGCGTCGCTGGAAGCGAAGATGGACCGCAAGCAGGATAAAAGGCAGGCCAGAAAAGCGGACCATTGATGGAAAACGTTCTGCAACAGGCCGTTGTTATCTTCGAACATGCCGTGGCCGCGGTACAGCCGCAGCAATTCATGCGCAAGGCGCTGGCGGGCATAGACACTGCCGGCGCTTCGCGGGTATTCCTGCTGGGAGCGGGCAAAGCCGCCGCTTCCATGGCGTATGAGGCCGAACAGGTGCTGGGCGGCAGCATCGCACAGGGGCTGGTGGTCACCAATCACCTTCCCGGCTACACGCTGGAAAAAACCACAGTCATTACCGCGGCGCACCCCGTTCCCGATCTCAACAGCGTGATCGCGGGCACGGCCATGCTGAACCTCTCGTCTGCCATGCAGCCCGGCGACCTGGTGATATTCCTTTTGTCGGGAGGCGCTTCCTCCCTGCTGGCCGATGTGCCGGAAGGCGCCACCATGGAGGAACTGCAGGAATTATTCAATGCGTTGCTGAAATGCGGCGCGGATATCAAAGAGATGAACACGGTGCGAAAACACCTTTCCACGATCAAAGGCGGCCAGCTGGCCCGGGCGCTGCAACCTGCCGATGTGTTCACCATCATCCTGTCAGACGTGCCCGGCGACGACCCCGCCGTGATCGGCTCCGGCCCTACGGTGCCCGATCCTTCCACTTTCACGGAAGCATGGATCGTACTGGAAAAATATGGCCTTGCAGCCAGTCTTCCCGAAGGCATACTTCAACATATCCAGAACGGCATCGCCGGCATTACGCCCGAAACGGCCAAGCCGGGCGAACTGCTACACGCCCGCCATGTAATCGCAGCCAGCAACCGGATCGCGCTGGAAGCCGCGGCGGAAAAGGCAGAGGCGATGGGTTACCACACCCGCGTGCTCACCGGCGCCGCCACCGGCGAAGCCAGGGAACTGGCCGTATCGCTGGCGGAACTGGCCCTGCAATACGAAGGCCCTTATCCCGCCTGCCTGCTGGCCGGCGGCGAAACCACCGTAAAAGTGACCGGCAACGGCCTCGGCGGCCGCAACCAGGAACTTGCGCTGGCAACCGGCCTGCTGCTGCAAAACGCGCCGCACATCACTTTCCTCTCAGCCGGCACAGACGGCATAGACGGCCCTACAGACGCGGCCGGCGCCGTGATCAATGCAGCCGCGCTGGCCGGCGCGCCCGACCCGCGGCCATTCCTGGAGCAGAACGACAGCTGGCATTTTTTCGATAAAACGGGTACGCATGTCAAAACCGGGCATACCGGCACCAATGTGATGGACGTGATGGTGCTATTGCTGCAAAAACCCTGATTTTCTTGCCGATTATTTGCATATCTCCTTTTTGATTCTATTTTTGGGAAACTTTAAAAAAACAATCAGCGTATGTTGAGAATGGAACAGACCTGGCGGTGGTTCGGGCCCAAAGACCCCGTAAGCCTTTCAGACATCCGGCAGGCCGGCGCCACAGGGATCGTTACTGCATTGCACCACGTTCCGAACGGCGTTGTATGGAGCAAAGAAGAGATCCTCCAGCGCAAACAGGAAATCGAGGCCGCAGGGCTGAAATGGTCCGTGGTAGAAAGCGTGCCGGTGCATGAAGATATCAAAACACAAACCGGCCGGTTCAAGGAATACATCAAAAATTACCAGCAAAGCCTCCGCAACCTCGCGGCCTGCGGCATTAATATAGTGACGTACAACTTCATGCCCGTGCTGGACTGGACGCGTACAGACCTCGCCTATACCGTGGAAGACGGCTCCAAAGCCCTTCGTTTCGACAAGGCGCAGTTCATGGCCTTCGACTTGTTTATGCTGCAACGCCCCGGCGCTGAAAACGATTATTCGCAGGAAGAGATCTCCCGCGCGAAAGAACAGTTCGACAGCATGTCCGACGACGAAAAAGCATTGCTGCAACGCAACATCATCGCGGGCCTTCCCGGTTCCGAAGAAAGTTTTACGCTGGAGCAGTTCCAGGGCGCACTCGACAAATACAAAGACGTAGACGCGATCAAACTCAAACTGCACCTGTTCTATTTCCTCCAGCAGATCGTGCCCGTGGCTGAAGAAGTGGGCATCAAACTTGCCATTCACCCAGACGATCCCCCGTTCCCCATCCTCGGCCTTCCCCGCGTGGTAAGCACCGAGCAGGACGCGAAAGAACTGCTCGCCACCGCGCCTTCCGCCGCCAACGGCCTTTGTTTCTGCACCGGCTCTTACGGCGTGCGTGAAGACAACGACCTGCCCGGCATGGTAGACCGCCTCGGCGATCATATCCATTTCATTCACCTGCGCGCCACCAAACGCGACGCGCTCGGCAACTTCTACGAAGCCAATCATCTCGAAGGCGATGTAGACATGTACGGCGTGGTGAAAAATATCCTGGCGGTAATGAAAAGAAGGAACGTATCTATCCCGATGCGCCCCGATCACGGCCACCAGATGCTGGACGACCTTAGCAAAAAGACCAATCCCGGCTACAGCGCCATCGGCAGGCTGAGAGGCCTTGCGGAGCTGAGAGGCCTCGAAATGGGCATCGCGGGAAAATCATGATAACAACGCGCTTCGCATAAAAAAGTAAGCCCGGTCCACGAAGGACCGGGCTTTTTTTAAACACACACTACGAAAACAAAACTACGGACATTCCGTCCGTAATTGTCTTTATCATTATTTCCAGAATTCATTTCCGTTCAATTGTAACAATGCCAGGCTGCTTACGGAAAGCTGGTACTGGTATTGGATCTTGGAGATCTCCGCTTCGAGCAGGGAAGTTTGCGCGTTTTGCAGGTCGAGGTAAGTGATCACGCCGTTCCTGTAACGGCTCTGCGCGAGCGTAAGCGCCCTGTTGGCCTGCTGCAGCAGCGTTTCGGCTGTTTCCAGCCTTTCGCGGCTGGCCGCAATGTCTGCCTGTTGCTGCGCGACTTCTTTCCGGATATTGTCTTTGATGCCCTGCGTGTTCCATTTGGCCACTTCCACTTCGGTAGCGGCCATATGTTCCTGCGTGCGCAGTTTTTTGCCGTGGAATATGGGAACGGAAAGGCTTACGCCGGCGTTGTAATTGAATTTCGGCGTGGTCACATCCGGCAGGAAACCGTTTTTATAACCGGTGCCGGCCTGTGCGAACAAAGAAGGTTTGTATTGACTTTTCGCCAGTTCCACACCGGTTTCCGCTACTTTTTCTTTTTCGAGAGCGGTTTTTACGGCGGAGTTGCCTTCAAAACTTGCCTCGAGCGAAGGCGTGGGCCAGGTGAAAGCGCTGTGGATGGAATCTTTCAAAGGCTCGCCGGTAAGGTATTCCAGCGTCGCCAGCTGTTTTTGCAGCGAGTTCTGGTAATCCACTTTCCGGTTGCGGTACGTTTCCAGTTTCACGCGGGTGTTCAGCAGGTCGAGGTCGATCGCGTCGCCGTGTTTGAGTTTGTTTTCCACCATCGTTTCGGTGTCTTCCAGCAACTTGATGTTCGCGTCTTGCACGGCGATATTGTCTTGCAGGAAAGAAATAGCGAGATACACGCCCGCTACCTGGTAGGCCAGTTTTTCGCGGGTTTCGGCGGTCTGCATGTTCAGCAGGCTGGCTTCCGCCTGGCTTTGTTTGATCTGGCTGCCTGATTTACCGAAGTCCAGCAGCAACTGGCGCGCTTCCACGCCCGCGTTCACGTTTTCCGACGGTACGGGCTGAAACAGGAAGTCGCTGCCGGGCAATGCGATCTTCGGAACGGGATAGGCATGCATGTAACTGGCTACGCCATTCACTTCGGGCAGGCGGTTGGCTTTGGCCAGCGTGGTTTTATCCGCGGCGATCTTTGCCTGCGTTTCCATCGCCTTCAGTTCGGAGAAGTGATCGAATGAATGTTTGACCAGCGCCTTCAGATCGTCCGGCGCCTGTTGCGCGGAAGCTTTTACGGTGGCAATGGTCAGTATTATGAAGAATAACTTTTTCATCTTTGGTCATTATTTTATGAATTAGTGCGCATGGTCAACCGCTTCTTTCATGGCGGCGGCGCCTACGTTACGTTTCTTTACGAACAGCATCAACGGCAGCACGCATATGAAAAAGATGCCCACGATGCGGAATGCGTCCAGGTAAGTGAGCACATATGCCTGTTTGGTCACGATGCCGTCCATGATATTCATCGCCACGCCGTGCGCCTGCAGGGCGTTCACGCCTTTGGCGACCAGTCCCCCGCTCAGCTGCTCGATCCGTTCCATGGCCACGGGATTTTCCGGGGTCACGTAATTCACCATCTGGAGGCGGTGCATGCTGTATTGCCTGGCTACGTACGTGTTCATGAACGCAATGCCGAACGAACCGCCCAACTGGCGAAGCATGTTATTGATGGCGATACCCTGCGGCATCTGCTGCGGCGTGAGGCCCGAAACGGCCTGGTTGGTCAGCGGCACGCTCAGCATGGCCGCGCCGAAACCGCGCAACAGCAGCGGGAAGAAAAAGAACATCACGCCCGCTTCCGCGCTCGCGCCGGACATCCAGAAACAGAAGATGGCGAAGAAAAAGAAACCGGCCGTGATCAGGTATTTCGGCGGCACGCCCCGCTGGATCTGCTTGCCCACGATAGGCATCATGATGGCCGCCACAATGGCGCCGGGGAAAAGCGATTCGCCCGTCAGCGTAGGCGTAAAGCCCATTACGCGCTGCATCCACACGGGGTATACGAACATCGAACAATACATGCCCATCCCCATGATAAATGTGAGCAAAGTAGTGATGGCCAGCGTCCGGTTCCTGAGCACGCCCAGGTTCACCGCCGGCGAATCCGTTTTTAATTCCCACCAGATGAACAATACAAAAGCTGCCACCGCAGCAATCGTCAACACCACGATGTGTTTCGCGGCAAACCAGTCTTCCGTTTGCCCTCTTTCGAGAATGTACTGCAGGCTGCCCACCCACACGATCAGCAACAGGATGCCGATGTAATCGATCTTGATGGCCTTTCGGTTGATGTTGTATTCGTGCGGTTGTTTTTCGATATAATTATATACCAGGAAAGCGGCGATAATGCCGACCGGGATGTTGATGTCGAAGATCAGGCTCCAGTGCGCGTTATCGACGATCACACCACCGAGCGTAGGGCCGATAGTGGGGCCGATGATGACGCCCAGGCCAAAGATGGCGGATGCGGTCGGTCTTTCCGAAATCTCGAACGTATCGAAAAGTATGGACTGGGAGGTGGACAATAACGCACCACCGCCAACGCCCTGGATGAACCTCCACATGACCAGCTCCCAGAGCCCTCCGGCATTGCCGCACATGTAAGAGGAAAATGTAAATATGAGAATGGATGCCAGGTAGTAATTTTTCCTGCCGAAATAAGATGCGAGGAATCCGGTCATCGGGATCACGATCACGTTGGCGATCGCATAAGCCGTAACGACCCAGGATGCGTCTTCGATGGTAGCCCCGAGGTTCCCGCTGATGTCCGACAGCGCCACGTTTACGATCGTGGTGTCTATCAGTTCCAGCATGGTAGCCGAAATCACCGTGGCTACAATGATCCACTTGGCAAATCCTTTCGGTTTGGGTGAAAGTGACGGAAGGGACATACGTTAGTATTTTAAGGCCACTTCTACGCTCAGGCCAGCACGCAGCTTGTCGAGATATTGGTCTGCATTATTAATCAGGATCTTTACCGGCACGCGCTGAACGATCTTCACGAAGTTGCCCGTCGCATTATCCGGGGGCAGCAGGGAGAATTTAGCGCCGGTGGCGCGGGAGATGGCGGCAACATGGCCTGTCAGTTTCAGGCCGTCGTAACCGTCCACTTCAATTTCCGCTTCCTGGCCTACTTTTATATGAGCCAGCTGGGTTTCTTTAAAGTTCGCGATGATGTAAAAACCGTTTTCGTCCACGATGGTGAAGAGGCTTTGACCCGCTTGCACAAACTGTCCCGGCTCGATGTTCTTTTTACCGATACGGCCGGTGATGTTCGCGGTGATGTTGGTATAGCCGAGCTTGAGCTTCATTTGTTCCACGGCTGCCTTGCGGCTGGCTACCACCGCTTCCGCCTGCGCGATCTTCGCGGCGGCTACCTGTACGGAAGAACGGGCGAGGGCGATGTTGTCCTGGGCGGCCTGGTATTGTTTGTCGTTGGTGAGGTTGGCGGCTTTGGTATCGTCCAGCTGGCGGTTGGTGATGGCCTGGTCGTTAAACAGCGCCTGGTCGCGGCGAAGGTCTGCTTCGGATTTTTGTTTCCTTACCAAAGCTACCTGCGCATTCGCATCTGCGACCCTGATGGAAGCGGAAGCGTTCGCCTGGCTGGCCCGCGCGGTTGCCAGGTCGGCCACTGCCTGCTGATAATCGGCTTCAGCCTGCTGCAACGCGATGCGGTATTCCTCATCGTCGATCACCAGCAGCGAATCGCCTTTTTTTACGTTACCATAATCCTGAACATTGAGGCTTTTTACATAACCGGCTACCCTGGCTATAACGGGAGCGGCATGGCCTTCTACCTGTGCGTTGTCTGTCGTTTCGTGGTGGCGGGCATACAACCATTGTTTCACCCCGAAAATGGCCCCGGCTACGAGAATGCCGATGAAGATAAGGCGCACGACTAATTTACCCCTACGGGGGTTCGCATTTGCTGTTTCCATTGTAATGTGTGTTTTATAAAAGGGGTATTTTTCAAAATACCGACGCAAAAGTAAACCAAGTTTACCAAATAGACAAATAGGTTGACTATTCAGAAAAAAATATTAACTTTAAAGTGACAAAAAGGGGTATTTTAGGATACACTGTACCAAAACAGCGTATAGATATGACTACAACTGAATTAGACAAAAAGCTGGAAGAGATCGTGGCCCGCAGGCCCCGGCTGCTCGTGAAACTGATCAGCATCGTCAAAAAGGACTTTGACGCGCGCATTACCGAATATTTACAACAAACTGGTTATAAAGACTTTAAAATAGGAGATATGGTGTTGCTGGTGAATATTTCACCCCAGGGCACCATTAATAACGAGCTGGCTAAAAAGGCCCGCATTACGAAACAGGCCATGAGCAAGGTGGTAAAAAACCTGGAGGCCATGGGGTTTATTTATACCCGTAAACACGAGACAGACAACCGCGCCACCGTCATTTTCCTCAGCGACAAAGGCAAGCAGCTCGTGATCGACGTATCGGGCGCGGTACAGGAGATCACCGCATTTTATACGAATATTATCGGCGAACAGGATGCGGAACAGCTCCGTGAGATCCTTTTCAGGCTGGTGGAAGGTATTTTCCCCAGCGCAACGGACGCGAAATCATCTTCTTCCGCGCCGCAAGAGCACAACAGCGGCGACCAATAGCGCCGCTGCAGCAGCAATCCAATACCACATTTTACTCCCTGCAGGTTTTTCGGGCACTGTGGTTTGCGGATGACCGATATAGGTCATGGCCGCCCAGTAGTATGGCAGTTTCAGTTGCTGCCCGGCTTTCTTGTCGTTCAGCCATTGCTGTTTGGCATGATGAAGCGCCATCGCCGGGTCTGCCGCGTTGTGCAGCTGGTCGTAAAAATCGCCGGTGAGATTGGCGGCGGTGGCGTCGTGCAGGTTCCAGAGGCCGGCCACGATGCCGGTGGCGCCGGACGATGTAAATTCACGGGCGAGACTGATGATGCCTTCCCCTTCCGCCATCATGCCCTGCCCCGTTCTGCACGCGCTTAGCACGATCAGGCCGGGACGGAACTTCCGGGCATACAATTCAAACAAATAAAAAGGCCCGTCCGCCAATTGAATGGCGGGCAATTGCTGGTCGCCTTCGAGCGACGCGTGGGTGCTGAGATGCAAAATCCCCCCGTTGCCTAGCTGCCCGCGGAAAGCGGCGAGCGTGGCTTCCCCGTCCTTAAAATAAATACCAGCCGCGTTTTTATGCACGGCTTTGTACTCTTCTTCCACCGCGGGCAAACCGGCGGCGGAAATAAAAAATCCGGTCAGCTGCGCATGTTTCCCGTCCGCAACGGCCGATTGCCTGCGGTAGGTTTGCAGCGAATACGCCAGGCTGGTAACCGACTGTTTCAGCAGGAAGGGCCACTGCGCGGTGTTGCGTTTGTAAACGCTGTCCGTCACCAGCGCATCGAACGGCAAAAAACCGAACCAGCCGTCGGGGATCAACAGGTAACGCGATGCTATTTTCCCGTCCCACATCCATTGAAATATCGTATAGGCGTCATCGTAATATGCCGCGGGCGCGTTCTGCATTGCGGCCGGGCCATTGTGAAAATAAGTAGTGACGAACTTTTGCAGGAAACGCTGTTTCCCTTTACCATCTTCCAGCCGCCGTACGGACTGAATGCCCGCATTCGTGATGTCCATCACGTACAGGTGCTCTTCACCGGAAAAAAGGCTTTTCACCGTAAGCCCTTCGGGGATATCTTTTTCGGGATGCAGCGAAGCCTGCTGTACCGGCTCGAAATATCCCGGGTATTTTTTCCGGGTCTGCACCTGCAACTGCGAAAGATTATACGCCAGCGCATCGCGCGCCGGATTTTTTTTGCCGGACACCGCTGCTTCGCGATCGTAATACGCCAGCGCCTGCTGCAAACGCTGCTGTTCGTCGAGCAAAGGATCTTTCATGCCCAGGCGCCCCTGCTGCATGTTAAAAACCTGTTCTTGCAACAGCACCTGTGCCTTGCTCCGTTCCATGATGAGCAGCATGGCCTGCGCAAATTCTTTTTGCTGACTTCGTTCCCACAAAAGATAAGCGGCGTTCATCGCCTTTTCGGCCAGTGTATGGCTTTGGCGCTGATGCAGCAGCCGGGTGGCGCGGCTGAAAAACTCCCTTCTCAGCGTGGCTTCAATGTCGAAAATAAGCAGGTAACCTTCCAGCGCTTCCCGCAGGCGGCCCGCCTGCGCCAGCGCATCCGCGCGGCCTTCGATGGCATCGGCGATCGTAAAGTCGCCATAGAGAAGGTTTTTAGCAGGCCAGCCGGAAACGTGCCCGGGCAGCATGTATGCCAGCGCATGGTCGAAAGGCTGTAACAGCGCTGCGTTGGGATGTGTATTTTGCAGCAGCGCTGCTTTCCCGAGTTTCACCAGCACTCTCGCTTTTTCGCGGTTGCGCGCGTGGGGGTAATATTTGTTTAGCACAACCAGGGAACGGCCGTTCCATTTTTCCGCTTCGCGGTATTGTTTTTTCAACGACGCCACATCGCCGTTCGCCTGTAATACAGACGCCAGCCAGTATCCCCCGTTTTCGGTGCGCAGAGCTTCTGGCCGTTGTAAAATTTGCAGACCTGCCGTGGCATGTATCTCCGCGCTGTCGGGCATTTCTTTTCTGATATAGATCTCCGCGAGCGTAGAATGCAGCAAACCCGCTATGCTGCTGCCTTCCGGCGCAGACTGCAAACCGCTCCGCGCATGGTCGCGCGCGAGGTCGAGATGTTCCTGCATCAGGCAGGTAACGGCCAGGTTGCTGTACGCCGCGGCGATCTGCCTCGGGTCTTTTTGTTTACGCGCGATCGCAAGGCCCTGTTCCTGAATAAAACCGGCGCGCTCGTAATCGCCGAGGCGCGTGTAATTATTGCCCAGCGGTTTGAGGATATATTCCAGTATATCCGCTTCCGTTATATGATGTTCATTATAATAACGGTAAGCGTTTTCGTATGCGGCGATGGATGGAAGGATATTGCCGGTGAACATCTGGTAATATCCCTGGTAGGTAAGCATGTCCAGCCAGGCGGCGTGCTCGGTTTCGTTCTGCGGAAGGCGCCACGCGCGTTTGCCGAGACCGGTGAGAAGTGGAAGCCGTTCAGCGGGAAGCTCCGCCGCGTAATCCATTTGCAGATACAGCCAGTCGGCGAGATTGTTTTTTTGTTGCAGGGCGGCGGCTTCGCCGGCAATCGCAGAAGGAAGGCGCATCGTGTCCGGCGGATGGCCGAAACATTCCGCGGCGCGGATGCAGCACAGGAAAAGGACGATATATCGCAGGCGGAACATTCGGTATTAAAGATAACGTACCTGCGTTATATTTAGTCCGGCCGGGGCATGTTCCGGCCGGACTGTTTATCAGAAATCAACCGCTTCATTACCTCCCCATGCCGTGTCCGTTAATACCGGCACGATACCGAGAACGGGATCGGGTAAGGTTACATTTATTTTCGTCAGCGTATTCCTTTTGAAATCGATATGTTTCTCCCCAATAATTACCTGGCTGCCATCGCCGGGTTCCCAGACAACTTTTACGGGAACAAGGGGATGCCACCAACCTTCCTCCCTATAATACTGGCTGGTGTGAAGAAAGCGCCTGCCTCCGATGCTTGCGGGCGTCAGCACTTTGGGCTCCATAATGCCGGCAAAAGAAACTTTCAGCTGTCCCGCGGTAAAATTCGGGGAAGAAAATTCAACGCCAAAAGACGCCCGTTTTAGTTCCAGTACCAGCTGCGAAACAACCGGCGATACGGAGAAAAAGGTATCCGCAACATAGGCGTCTATCTCCGGGTATTCATACTGCGTATAACTCAGCGTATCCTGCAGTTTGGTAATCTTGTAATTGCTCAGCGAATCGCTGTAATGCTGCCACCAAATCGGTGCAATCTCCATCCTGTTTTGCAGCGTATCGAAAATGGGAGGCGTGTCGAAATAAGGCATGCCGGCAACCCAGCTGTAATGCAATCCTCCGCCCGAGCCTCTTTTCAAAGCATAAGCGATGAGCGTCACGTTGCCGGTTTCCGGAATTGCAATCCTGATGTTATTGGGATTGGTAAAAGCGCCTCCGTAAGAAGTGGAAGTACCGCTGCTCCAGAAACCGACCCTTACCATATAGACCGTACTGTCGCGCAGTAAACGCTGGTAGGTTTCATCACCCGGCGCCTTCCGGCCCAGCGGCGTTTCGGAAACGTCGAGCCCCTTGAGGCTGAGTGTGATCTCTTTCATTTTAACGGGTTGTTTTTCGCCAGGAAGCTGTTCCGCATTTTTCTGACAGGAAACAAACGCGGCCAGGACAGCGGCCGCCAGCATGATTTTCGTTTTCATGGATAGGGTTTTGGGTTAAAAAAATTCACTTTCAAATATAAATAATATAATTAATATATTATAATGCAGCAAGGGCCTCCCCCAAACGAGGGAGGCCCTTGCATAATTTTTAGATCAGCGCCTAAAACCGCCAGATACCATAAAAAAACACCCGCTGCTGCGGATCTTTCAGGTATTGCAGCACCCGCACGCCCAACGACGGCCCGGCGCGCACCATGCCCAGGTTCAGATCGGCGAACAGCGCGCCGTCTGCCGCCGCGAAACTTTCCTTTACCGCACCTGCCAGCCTTTCGAATTTTTCCACTGTGGCGGTGCCGGTGGCAGACAACTCCATCGCCGTCACCACTTTCTTGTCCTGCCGCTTCTCTCCCACCACCACGCTTAACATCGCGCCTGCGCCCGCGCCCAGCCACGACGTAACATTATACCGAACATGCAGCGGCACCACGTCCATGGTGGTTCTGCTGACGATCTCGAAATTCTCGCGGCCCTGCACGATAAACTTGCGGTCGCCGATGGACGTGTCCCGCTGGTCGCGCGAGAAGGATACGAGCGTTTCGTTTTTTTCCTGCAGGCCGAGATAGGCTTCCGCCTGCAAATACACGCGGTAAGGCGCATACGTGGAAATGCTGAACCCAAGCGAGCCGGCGGGCAGGCCGAAAGGCATTTTATTTTTCCCCGAACCGATGCCGTAGCCCATGATGATGCCCGGGGAAATACCCGGCATCCAGCGGCCTTTGGAACGGTTCGTGATCACCGGCGCGTTGCGGTCGAACACGATGGAGGCCTGGCTGCTGAAGGGCAGTTTTTTTAGTTCCTTGCTGAAACGGATGCGGTATTTGACGAAACCTTTAGTGGAATCTTCGTCTTCCACGCCTTCCTGCCGCAGGCCTTTGAGGTAAATATTGTTGAAGATGAAAAAAATGCTGTCTTTCCGCACCACCGTATCCAGGCAGCTTTGCCGTTCGTATGCGGAATCGCACAGGATGCATTTCGGGGAAAAACCGGTAATCTCGAGCGTTTGCCCGTTGAGCATGCCGGGCACGGCTACCCCGATAGATACCTTGCTGGCAGGGCCTCTCCCGGTGTTCTGGAATTGTACTTTGTAGCTCAGCTCTTTCGATTTACGCACAAAACGGTAATTCATCCGCCGGTTTTTCAGCTGCATGCGGTTGGGGTCGTGGGAAGCCACGATCTGCATTTCGAGATTGTACTGGCTCACCGGCATGAGCGGATCGTCCGGCACAAAAAGCGTGCTGATGGTCACCACCGCGTTCGTGTCTTTGATCATTTGCGGCGTGGTTTCCAGGGAAAGGAATAAATATTTTTCTTCCCCCGCCCGCAGGTTTTCCACTCTCCAAACATGCTGCTCGCGGAACATCGATTTTTTTTCATCCAGCAAAGCCGCTACGGTAGCCGTTCTTTCGGCATTCCCCGCAATGCCCGCGGAAGGCCCGGCCAGCGGCAGGTACAGTTCTTCCGTAGGCGCAAAAGCCAGCACCGAATCCATCACGGATCGCCGTTCTCCGTGATAGGCGCGCGCATCGGCCACCACGAAGTTCTTCTGCGAAAATTGTTTTTCATTGTAAAACATCAGCAACGACCCGCTCACGCTGCCCGCGCCCCCGGGATGCCGGTACCCGATCACCGTCACCATTTCTTCGCCGGGTTTGGGCATGCGGTTGGCTTTCATGGCCAGCATGTCTGAGCCCTGGAAAAACCCGGTGGGATTGCCGGTTGCGGCGTACATCGTTTTTTTCACTTTTATTTTACGCGGCTTGCCTTTGGGCGCTTTGCCGTCGTCGTAATTATTGGTGGCGTACAAACGGATCTCGTAATCGCCCGTGTCTTTAAACTGGTGCACGGGCTGCGGGGCAAAGGAAAACGTGCCGTCGCCGAATTCCCAGAAATACGTATAGAACGCTTCGGGTGCGCCGGCGATCTGCCGCAAGGGCCGCAGCACTGCGCTGAGGGAAGCTTTATTGTTTTCCAGCGTTATGTCGATCCCGGCGGGAATGGTGTCTGGCACAGGTTTCTGCTGTGCGGCGGCCGAAAGGGCCATAACGAGGAATACGGTGGCTGCGCCGGTATATTTGTTCATATAGAGGTATTTAGGGTATGCCGCTCCCGGGCCCGACAGATTCAATTCCGTCAATATACCGTTTTTCCGTCAACAACAAAAGGCGCTCCCGTGCGGTACGGGAGGCCTTTGTAGTGTATCTGGCGTTAACAGGTCAGGAGCTTTATAGGATGAGATCAACGGGAACGGTGATTTGTTACCCCGGGATTTTTAATATCTTTAAAAGTATATGTCCACCCAAACCCCTCATGCAGACCAACACTTTATCCACGCCCTGCTGCACAACGACGTGCAGGCGGTGGAGGAGATCTACCGGAGGTTCGGCCCCCGGGTAAAGCAGTATGTGACGCAAAACAGCGGCACGGCAGACGATGCCGCGGACATCTTCCAGGAATCGCTCGTGGATATTTACAACCAGGCCCGTTACAAGAACCTGGTGCTCACCTGCCCTTTCGAACCATTCCTGTTGCTGGTCTGCAAGCGCAAATGGCTCAACGAATTAAAGAAAAAAGGTCGCCAGGGGGTAACAAAAGAGCTCGACGAACAATTTAACCTGGGAGAAGACAGCTTCCACGATGCGGAAAAAACCTGGGCGGACAACGAAAAAGCGCGTCTCTTTAAAGCCATGCTCGAAAAAATGGGCGAACGCTGCCAGGAGATCATCCGCTGGTCGCTGACTGACAAACCGCAGGAAGAGATCGCTTCCAAACTGGGCGTTACGTACGGCTATCTTCGCAAAAAGAAGTCGGAATGTATGGCCTCGCTCATCAGCGCGATTAAAGAAAACGTTTCAAAATGGGGACTGACATGAACGAACAGGATCATGAATTAATAGAGCGGTATTTGTCCGGCGAAATGGACGCCGATACCAAAACCGCTTTTGAAAGCCGCCTCGAAAAAGAGCCGGAACTGCTGCAAACGCTGCAGACCTGGCGCGACGTGCAGGAAACGCTGCGGCATTCCCTTCAGCCGGACGCGCAGCGCGACGAGCTGAAAAAAACGCTGCATTCATTACGTCCCGTGATCACGAAACAACCCGCCAAAGTGGTGCGTTTCAACCGTTCGCTGGTGGCCATTGCTTCGCTCGCGGCAGCGGTGGCGCTCATATTGTACCTCAGCCCCTGGGAAAAAGACCTTTACCAGCAATACGGCGCACAGGAAATGATCTCCCCCGCCGAACGCAGCACCGGCGCAGATACGCTGCTGGCCGAGGCGGCGCGTCAGTTCAACCACCATCATTACGCACAGGCCGTCGTTACGCTGGACAAAGTGCTGGCGCAGCAGCCGGACAATGCCTACGCAAAATATTACCGCGGTCTTTCCTATCTCGAAAACAAACAGCCCGCCCTCGCCCGGCCCGATCTCGAAGCGATCTACAACGGCGAATCCGTGTTCAAATACGAAGGCGCGTTTTACGTGGCGCTCAGTTACCTCAAAGAAAAAAATGAAGAAAAATGCAGGGAGTGGTTGGAGAAAATTCCCGGAGACGCGGAGAATTATGCGAAAGCGCAGGAGTTGCTGAAGAAATTATAACGGCAGATGATGTCAGACGAAAGAATAAAACAAACAAAAGAACCGATCGTATGGGAAGGCGATCTGTCTGACGATTGCAGCGCGCGCTGGGCAGGACTGCTGCTCAGGGCAGAATGGATGGATGAAGATTACTGGTGGTGGGCGGTTTACGAAAAAAAGATGCCGGCTCAGACGAGACCGGCGTTATCATATTCCACGTCTACAGTACTCTTTAGTACGTTTATGATATCTTTTTTGGTTGAACTCAGAGTTTAACCATCCATATTTCCGGGTTTCTCACCGGGAGGTTGCGCAACACTTCTTCGACCTGCGGGTCGTGCTCCAGTTTCTGCCACAACCTGAAATAATTTTCGTTGTTAAAAGCCGCGGCGCCAAACAGCAGGAACGGATGGGCTACCGGCCACTGTTCCCAGTACATCACGTCTTTCGCGAAGGGCCATTTGCCTTTGTCCGCCACGTAAGGATACATGTAAGCGATGCCTTTGCCGATGGTTTTTCCTTCGCTGGCGGTGTATTTCCAGAGATCGTTCTCCGGGGTGCTGAGTATCTGGCAAACCGTGGCCATGGCATCGAGGTTGAACAATGCATAACCGTAGGGTTTCGTTCTGCGCAGTTCGAGCGGAAAGCTGCCGTCATCGGCCATCTGGTTGGGCAGCAGCACTTCCTTGTAACGGCTGATGCAGAAGTCCGTCCATTTTTTGTCCCGGAGGAACGAAGCGAATGCCGCTACCTGCATTACCCAGCAGGTGCCGTGGTTGTTCTTCGCGTTCATTTCATCTTTGCCGTAAGGATGTTCCGTCATAAAACGGAGATATTCCGCGAACCAGTTTTTCACGGCGGCGAGGTCCGCATCTTTCAGCACGCCTGCTTTTTCCATGATGCGCAAGGCCTGCGCGATCTCGATGAAATGCACCGTGTCGATGATGCCGATGCCACGGCCCGTGGCCCTGCCTTTGATGGCCTGTGCATATTGCAGGTTCGGGTTCATCCGTGTGTCCGCATTTACGAACCAGGCAAGGATGTGTTTACGCGCGTGCTCGAGGTATTCTTTTTTTCCTTCCGCAACATAAGCCGCCGCCAGTGCGCCTACGATCCTGCTGAAGCGGATCATCGCCTGGCGGTGCGCAACAAAATTGTCCGGGTTGGTCTGACCGTCTTTCTGGATGTATGGACTGTCAGGACTGGCCGGATTAGGCCACCAGTAATCACCTTCGGAATAAAAATCGTGGATGCCTCCTGCGCTGCGCGGGCTGCTGGACGCGGTAACCGTTACCGGCGGCTGCCGCATGGCCCATTGCGCTTTGGCTACAATGTCCGCCCGCCTGGCGATCACGGCTTGTTTCAGCCATTCGTCGCCGCCGTTTGCGAACGCGATGTTCGCAAAAAGTGTGCAGAGCGTTATGATCAAATATTTTTTCATCTGGTTCGTTTCGTGTTGTTGCGTACGTTTATTTTCCCTTCAGGATCACTTCCTGCAATTTCATCAGTTCGCCTTTGATGTTGCCCGGCTTCAGTTCCAGGTCGTACGTACCGGCGGGCAGCTCAAACGTGCCGTAGGTTTCGTTTTCGCCGATATTCCCTTCGATCTTCCGGTTGCCGGCGGTCAGTACGAACGTGTTGCCTTTTACTGTGTTTTCATTTACGTACTTCAGGCTTACCTGCAATACCGCGGGCTCGTTCAGCCTGATCTTCCAGCTCAGCCACTGGTCCTGGTTTTTCCAGTTCTGCACATAATCTTTTCCCGCTTTGCCGTCGCCATATCCCAGGCCTTTGCCGTGCAGCTTCGCATCGAAGGCGCGAAGGATATTTTTTTCTTTGGAACCCAGCAGACGCGCTTCGTCACCTTTTATTTCCCCTTTCGTTTCCAGCACAATCACCGTGTTTACGGTATCAGGCGCTTTGGCGGGGACGTTGAAGGTCCAGTCGCTGTTGTTGTTTTTGAAGCGCAACGTTTGACCAGAAGCCAGCAGCGACGCGCCTTTTATTTTTCCCTGCATTCCGCCCAGCACCAGTTTGCCGTTGGCGGGCCAGTTGAACACGTGCAGGTAAAGTTTGTTCCCTTTTTTCGTCACTTCTCCCCAATACTGCAGCGGCAAAGGCGATGCGGTGGCGCCGTATACGCTCGGGCCGTTGGTTTTCAGCCATTGGCCGACGCTGTGCAGTATCACCGTGTCTCTCGGGTCTATCACGCCGTTGCCCATCGGGCCGATGTTCATCAGCAGGTTGCCGCCGCGCGCAGTGGCTTTGGCGATCAGCCGGATGAAGAACGGCGCCGGTTTGTGGCTGTTATCGTAACGGGAGTACCCGTAAGATTCGTTGGTTGTGGGAATCGCTTCCCAGTCGCCTTCCACGGGATAAAATTCCGCCGGTCTATCCGCCGTGTTTTTATAATCGCCGAAAGAAACCGCGGAGCTCCTTGCCAGCCTGCCGTTCACGACCACGTTCTGATCGGTTTCGCGGATGGCTTTGAGGATGCGGATGTTTTCAGATAAAGGCAGCTTGTGCGGCGTGTCGAACCAGATGATGTCCGGGTGATACTTCAGCAGCAGCTCTTTGATCTGCGGGATCGATTTTTCATCCACGTATTTCACCGCTTTTGGCAGCAATTCCGGGTGATGATCGTACCAGTTCGTGCCGCCATAAAGGTTTTTATCGCCGCCGGGATTCTGATAATCCCAGTCGTTGCCCGGTGCGTCCGGGTGTTCCCAGTCGAACGCATGGGAATAATAAAAACCGAAACGGATGCCGTATTTTTTGCAGGCGGCGGAAAGTTCCTGCATCGGGTCCCTTTTGAACGCCGATTGCCCGATCGTGTAATTGCCGATAGCGGAAGGGTACATCGCCACGCCATCGTGATGTTTGGCGGTGATGATGAGATACTTCATGCCAGCGTCCTTTATCAACCTCACCCATTCATCCGCGTTAAAATCAACGGGATTGAACGTTTGGATGAGCTGCCGCGCATATTCTTCTCTCGGTATTTTTTCCTTCCGCATCAGGTGCTCCGCGTACCCACCCACTTTTTTTCCTTTCCACTCTCCGCCGGGAACGGAATAAACGCCCCAATGAATAAAACACCCGAATTTCGCTTCGCGCCACCATGCGATCCGCGCATCGTGGTTTTTCATGGAAGCCGTCCACCAGCCGTCTACCGCTTCCGCGATCGCAATGCTGTCGCGGCTTGCGGCCTTTTGCATCAGGATGCCGTCGTCGTCTCCTTTGAACTGTGCAAAACCTGTCGCCGATGCGCCCAGCAGCGCAGCTGTTATAAACGTTGTTGCTTTCATTGCGCGGTAATGGTTGTAACGCCCGGTTTGATCGCGATCTCCTGGTCCGTTACCGGTTTCAGGTTCAACGCGGGCAATTTGCCTGCGTCGCCGATCACTTTATTCACGGCGAAACCGTAGTCTTTAATTGTTTTTTTATCTGCTGCCGCGCCGCCTGCCGGTTTGATGTTCACCTTTTGCGCGGTGCGGATGGTTTGTTGTCCCTGGTTGACGGATGAACGGATCACTGCCTGCTGCAGTTTGCCATTTTTCCAGCTGATGTCCACTTCCATGCCGCCTTTGATCTTCAGCCCTTTCACGCTACCGTCGGGCCATGCGGAAGGCAATGCAGGCAGCAGGTGGATCACGCCGTCGTGGTTTTGCACGAACATTTCCGTGATGCCGGACACTACGCCGAAGTTGCCATCTATCTGGAAAGGCGGGTGCGCATCGAAGAGGTTCGCGTAAGAGCCTCCGCTGTTGTCGCCCACGCTGATGGAATCGAGCGTTGCCAGGAAGAGCTGTTTGTTGAGCATCGTATAAGCGTGATCGCCGTCTTCGAGCCTCGCCCACCAGTTGATCTTCCATGCTTTCGACCATCCCGTTCCGCCGTCGCCTCTCAGCAGCAGGCTTTGTTTGGCCGCGGCTGCCAGTTCAGGCTGCCGGCGCGGCGTGATCGCATTGCCGGGGAAGACGCCGTACAAATGGCTCAGGTGGCGGTGTTTGTCCTTCGGATCATCCCAATCCAGGTACCACTCCTGCAACTGGCCTAAACGGCCGCTGTGGAAAGGATACATGTTCTTCAGCAGGAAACGCATCTGGCGCACCATCGCCGTGTCTTTATGCAATATCTGCGCGGCCACTACCGTGCGGTTCAGCAGGTCGTGGATGATGGACAGGTCCATCGTTGAAGCGATGCTTACCGAGCCTTTTCTTTCACCGTTGATCAAAAAGTTGTTTTCAGGCGAGGTGGAGGGGTTGGTCACCCATTTGCCTTCAGGATTTTTGATCAGCCATCCCATCATAAATTCCGCCGCACCTTTCATGAGCGGATAAGCCGTATCGGCGAGGAATTTTTCATTCCCCGTGTAAGTGTAATGTTCCCAGAGATGACGGCAGAACCAGGCGCCGGCCATGGGCCAAATGCCCCAACGCGGGTCGCCTTTCGGGTCTTTCCAGTCAAAACCGCCGCTGGGAGAAGTGATCGCCCAGATGTCGGTATTGTGGTGCACCGTCCAGCCTTTCAGCCCGTAATTCACCTGCGCGGTCTTTTCACCGTTCTTCGCCAGCTGCGCGATAAAATCGAACAAAGGCGTGGCGCATTCGCTGAGATTGGCGTTTTCAACCGGCCAGTAATTCATCTGGGTGTTGATGTTCACCGTATAGTTCGAGCCCCATGGCGGCTGCATCTTGTCGTTCCAGATGCCCTGCAGGTTCATGGCCGGGCCGCCTTTGCGAGAGCCGGCGATCATGAGGTAACGGCCGTACTGGTATAACAGCGTGGTGAGCTGCGGATCGCGGTTGCCGCCCGCCAGCGTGTATTCTTTTAATCTTACGTCCGTCGGTTTTACGGCGGAAGTATCTTTTCCCAGGTCGAGCTTTACGCGGCTGAACAGTGCCGTGTAATCGCCGAGGTGTTTCGCCAGCAATTGATCATAGCTTGCTGAAGCCGCTTGCGTTAAGGGTTTCAGGGCTTCGGCAGACTGGTCTTTCCCCTCCGAAACGGGGTTATTGAACGGGCCGTTGTAACTGGTGCCGATGGAAAGGAGCAACACCGCTTCCGTAGCGCCTTTTACCGTCAGCCCTTTATCGTCCGTTTTGCTGGAGCCGCCTTTCAGGCGCGCCTGTAAATGCACTTCGTATTTGATGCCGTTCTGCGGATCGTATTCAAACGTTCTTTTTTCATACGGGCGGTGCGGCACGTAGCTCGGGCATTGACCGGTGAGCACGAGATGCGTGTCGGTTTTGCCGCCGACTTTCACCGGCATCGGGTTGTCGAACGATGCGCGGAAATTCAGCGCGCCCGGTTTGCTGCTCCGCCAGCGCACCACCATCAGCTGGGCGGGATAACTCACGAAGGTTTCGCGGGTATATTCCACACCGCCGGCGGTGTATTTCACGGTAACAACGGCTTTATTCAGGTCCAGCAAGCGTTCGTAATTTTTTACATCCGCCGCGGGCGTTTCGTTTTTTATCAGCAGGTTGCCCAGCGTGAGATAACGCGCGCTATACGGGCCCAGCATGAGCCTGCTCAGCGAATCCGCCTTCATATATTCTCCTTTCCACAAAGCTTCCCTTACGAGCGGCAACGTGGTGCGCGCGCCGGGATTGTTGCCGTCGCCAGGGCTGCCGCTCCAGAGAAACGCTTCGTTGAGCTGCAACTTTTCTTCCTGTACGGAACCGAAAACCATGGCGCCGATGCGGCCGTTGCCTACCGGCAGCGCCTCGTTCCAGTTAGCGGCCGGCTGGCGGTACCAGAGCTTCAGCAGGGGATCGCCCTGCTGCGCCTGTGTGTGGAACGGTACCGTAAATAATATGATCCCTGCGATCAATCCTTTCATCCTGTCTGTAGTTTAAACAATTGGCATTGATGATAACTGTAGCGCGATCTGATCAAATCTCATACAGCCGCCGCTCACAGGGGCACGGCAACAAAACGCCGTACCACCTGTGAAAACAGCTAAGCATGATTGGTGTAATGAAAGTGGTGACTGATCTTCATAACGCGGTGCCGACCTTGCGGCATATATAATTAAAGTATTAAGTCCTGATGGTGCTTTTTCCCCGTATTCAGCAAACGTTTGCATTAATCCAGCCGGTTACGGCCTGAATACGCCCTGAATATAATACCGAAATTATGCAATCGGTTGCAAATTACGAAACATTATTTTCACTTTTGTTAGTATTGATTTCGCATTTTGGGAAAACGGCTAAATGGCCGGACTGGTGAAACCCAGCTTTCGCAGGCCAGCCTTTATCTCGGGATTGCTCATGAAAAGCCGCCACAGCAGGCCGCTCCGGTAGTTTTCGATCATCACCACAATGGGCCCCTGGTCGATGGCGAGATACTGATAGTCAAACCAATTGACGGTTTCGTTGAAGGCATCGTAAAATCCGTATTCGCCCCAGAGCCGGTCTCCCACCTGATTATAAAAATACTTCAGCGCCTGCATGGAATATTCCGGGGTGTAGGGAAACGAAGACAGTGCAGCCGTTGGCGTGATCACACCGAGGTCGTTAGTGGGAGAATGCGCGTTGTAGAATTCGTGGTTGTCGCTGGCGGTAAGGCCCCAGCAGTCCGCCCCGTAGCCTTTGAATTTTTTCGGGTTCTCGATGCAGTACTGGCGGTTGATAAGCGTGTGGTTTTTATTTTGTTCCCAATAATCGGCGTATTGATCTTTCAGCCCGCGCGGGTCGAGACCGAGGAAAGAATAATGCGCAAAAAACAGCGGCCCGCCGTAAGGGAAGCCCAGCGGCAGTTTGATGCCATAATATTCGCGGTCTGTCGCGAAATAATTGCTCACGGCCCAGCCGTTATGATATGCTTTCGCGGAAATGGGATAGTTGGATGATGAAGCAGCGAGCACATACGCGATCAGGCATTCGTTCCAGCCGCGTATCTGGTGGTTCATGGCCCAGCCGCTGTTCGGGCTCCAGTGCCAGTACAGCACATCCTGACCGCCCTGCGTATACCAGTTCCATTCCGTTTCACCCCACATCCAACCGATCTTGTTACGGAGTTCCTGTTCTTTCGGCGTATCGCCGGTGAAATATTGCCGCACGCACAACAGGCCCTGCCACATAAAAGCGGATTCCACCACATCGCCCCCGTCGTCTCTCCGGCTGAAAGGAATGGTTTTGCCCGTGGCGCCGTTCATCCAGTGCGGCCAGATGCCGTGATAGTGATCGGCTTTGTAGAGAAAGTTGACGATCTTCAGCAAACGGTCCAGCCCCTGCTCGCGCGTGATAAACTTGCGCTCGATGCCCACGAGTATCGCCATCACCCCAAACCCCGAACCGCCTACGGTCACCACTTCCGGCGTGGCAGTACGCTCCGGCGCGAGGCCAGACACGGGATGCGCGAACTTCCAGAAATAACCGAAAGTGCGCTGCTGTACCAGCGTCAGCAAAGCAGAGTCCCCCAGCTGTGGCCGGGGGATCTTTTTTTTCTGCGCCGTTGCCGGCAGTATCCATATCATGCAGCAAATAATGCAGATCAGGCCTCGTATCATATAACAGGTTCTTGTTTCAAATTACGATTTTCATTTCAACCTTAATTATATCCCGGGTTCTGTGTAAGCCGGTTGTTGCTCAGCAATATCTGGTCCTGCGGGATCGGGAACAGTTCATTTTTATTATCGACGAAATTTTTCCCGTGCGCGCGCATTACTATGCCCGCGCGGCCTGTGCGCACCAGGTCCCAGAAGCGGTCGTGCTCCATGGCCAGTTCCACTCTTCTTTCTTTCCATATTTTTTGCCGCAGATCGGCCTGCCCGCCTGAAACGGCCGGCGGCAGCCCGGCGCGCCTCCGCACGATGTTCAGTTTCGCCAGGGCCTCGCCCGTATTGCCCAGCTCGTTAGCAGCTTCGGCGTATTGCAATAATAATTCCCCGTAACGCAGCACCCGCAGGTTTTTCGGCGTACGGTCGGCGCTGCCGCAATACGGCTCCTGCGTACGGCTGTGATAGGCTTTGTAATTGTAACGGTCGTTTTCCACGGAATCGCGGCTGGGCACACGGAAGCCGTCCCACAACATGGTGCCGTTCGGCCGGATGGTGATGATGGTCGCTTCCCGCCGTTTGTCGCCCGGCTCGTAAGCGGCTACCAGGTCGGCGGTGGGGTTATTGAAACCGAAACCGAAGTCTGACCAGCCTTTTCTCGCGCGGATGCCCTGGCTGTTCGCATACAATTCGATCGCGGCGTTGCAGGCGGCATTGGTGCCCGTTTGCACTTCAAAAATGGATTCGATGGAATTGGCTCCTTTTGCGCGCCAGATATCGGCGTAAGCGGAGAGCGTATCATACAGCCCCGAATTGATCACGGCCTGGCTTAATTCAAATGTTTTCTGCCAGTTCTTCTGGTACATGTACACTTTCCCCAGCATCGTCTGCGCAGCGCCTTTGGTGATGCGGCCCACGGGCGTGGCGCCTTTCAGCGGCAGGTTGTCTGCCGCGAACTGCAGATCGCTGATGATGAGCGCATAAATATCCGCCGCTGAAGCGCGCGTCTGGAAAGCGTCGGAATTGGCTTCGTCGGGCGTGGGCACCCGGTCCAGCTTCGGCACGCCGCCGTAAGTGCGCACGAGGTTGAAATAAAAATACCCGCGGAGAAAACGCACTTCGCCGATCAGCCTGTTTTTATCCGCTTCCGGCAGCGGGCTCAGGGGAAGTTTGTCCAGCGCCTGGTTGGCCCGCGCGATGGCCTGGTAATATCCTGTCCAGAAATTCGCCACGATGGGATTGGAAGGGCCGTAAGTAAAATTATCGATCTCCAGCGAAGGGCCGTAATCCTGCGGCGTGCTGCCTTTGTCTGCATCGTCGCTCACGATGCTGGTGATGTTGATGAACTGAAGGCCGTGCACGTCAGGCCCGAAACCGCCCAGCCACATTACGTTGTACACGCCGTTGGCAAGATCGACCGCGGCGTTGGGATTGGTGCGTATCTCTTCTTCGGTCACCCTGCCCTGCGGCGGAATGTCGAGGAAATTTTTGCCACAGCCGGCATTCAGCAGCATGGCCAACATTGTCGAGGATATATAGATCAGTTTTTTCATGATGCTGCATTTAAAATGTTACGTTCAATCCTATCGCGAAGGTTTTTGTGGTCGGGTATGGATTAAGCTCTATCCCGGCTTCCAGCGGGCTGGTGCTGTTTTGAGTGGAAAGGAACCCGTCTCTTCTCGCCTGCCCCGCCACCAGTTCCGGTGAAAAACCCGTGAATTTTTTGGCCGTGAAAAGGTTCTGCGAGGTAAGGTACACACGCAGCCGCTCTATTTTAATGCTCTCCAGTAAAGCCTTCGGCAATGTATAACCGACCGTGATGTTGTTCATCCTGAAAAAACTGCCCGATTCGATAAAATAATCCGACGCGGGAATGCCGCCGGGCAACGTTCTCGGGTCTGTGGCAGACGGACGGTCAGCCCTCCAGCGTTTGTCCGCATAACTTGCTTCAATATTATCCGTCACTTCATAGCGGAAGGCTTTTTTACCGTTGTAGATTTTATTCCCCGCGTTGCCGTAAAAGTCCACGCTGAAGTCCATGCCTTTGTAATTCAGTCCTGCGTTGATGCCGTAATAGAGCTTAGGTTGATAACTTCCCGCATACACGCGGTCGTCGAGATTGATCACGCCGTCTCCGTTGATGTCTTTGTATTTGAGGTCGCCGGGCACTGCACCTGGCTGGATCTTGTCGCCGTCTTTGTCTACATATGCATCGATCTCGGCCTGGCTTTGGAATACGCCGTCCGCATCCAGCACGAAGAAACTGCCGATGGGCTGGCCGTTGTCCGTTTTCGTGATGTTGCCCTGCTGGCCTACGCCGCCCCGGAACAGCGGCTGGCCCTGGTTGAGGCCCGTCACTTCATTGCGATTGAGGGTGAGATTGCCGCCGATGGTGTAATCGAGATCGTCGGAGATCCTGTCTTTCCATCCCAGCGTAAATTCCCAGCCCCTGTTCACGAAAGAGCCCGCGTTGGTGGTGTATTCATTGTCCGGGTCGCCGAGCAGGCCGGGGATGCGCACCGTCACCAGCGCGTCGATGGTTTCTTTGTTGTAATAGTTCACTTCACCGGTCAGCCTGCTGTCCATCATGCTGAACTCCAGCCCAAAGTCGTATTCCTGCGTAGTTTCCCATTTCAGATTGCGGTCTTTGATATCCGCCAGGTTGGTGCCGAGCGTGGCGGTGCCGTTGAAGAAATACAGCAGGCCCGAATTGGCCGTAAGTATGTAAAGATTGGACGCGATATTGTCGTTACCGATGCGCCCCCAGCTGGCGCGGAGTTTCAGGAAGGTGAACAGTTTTTGGTCTTGCATGAAATCTTCCTGTGAGATCACCCAGCCCAGGCCCACCGCGGGGAAATAACCGTTACGGTTATCCGAAGGGAAACGAGAGGATGCGTCGTTACGGAAAGACGCGGAAAGCAGGTATTTATCGTCGTAACTGTAGTTCACTCTCGCGAGTATCGACGTGCGCGCGTATTTGTCGCCGTCGGAAGTGTTGGTAGCCGTGTTTGGGTCGCCGGAGATGAGATACCACAGATCCGGGCTGTTCGGCACGTTGCGGCGAACGCCCTGCAGGTAATCGCCTTCGTATTTCTGCGCGGTGTAGCCGGCCAGTACGGTGAGGTCGTGTTTGTCGAAACGCTGCTGGTAAGTGGCGGTATTTTCCCAGAGCCATTCGGTGCCTTCTTCTTTCACAACGGTCAGCTGGCTTTCCGGTCTTTGTTGATTGCCGCCTGCTACAAGGAAAGTAGTTTCGTCGTTGAAGTATTTGTCGTAATACTGCCGCCTGTTCTGGAATCCCTGGTTCACGCCGATGCTTGAGCGCAGTTTGAGCCATTTCCAGGGCGAATATTCGAGATAGGTGGTTCCCTGCAAACGGTTTTCGTTCATGCGGTCGAACGATTTATCGAGCGAGAGAATGGGGTTGCCTACGTTCTGGAATGCGGACGTGTTGCCATATTTCCCGTCCCGCTTGATCGGCACTACGGGCGCCGCGCGGTAAGTGTTGTTGTAGATGTCGTCCAGCTGTACATAGTCGGTTTTATTGTGCATGTACGACAGCTGCGCGACGAATTTCAGTTTGTCTTCCACGATGTTCCATTCGTTGTTGGAACGGATGGTGAAACGGTCGTAGCGGTTATCTTTCACAATGCCTTCGTCCGTCAGGTAACCGGCATTAAAATAATAAAGAAATTTTTCGCTGCCGCCGGAAAGGGAAATGTTGTGCACCTGCTGCAATCCTTTGCGCAGCACCGCGTCGTACCAGTCGGAATCCGCGCCAAAATCGGGGATCGTCACCTGCGGCCCCGCGTCGGCGAGGTAACCGGTATATTGCTGTGTGTTCGCCATTTTCACGACGTTCGCAGCCTGCCGCCAGCCGATGTTCATGTTGTAGCTCACTTCCATCTTGCCCGCCTGCCCGCGTTTGGTGGTGATGATGATCACGCCGTTGGCCGCGCGCACGCCGTAAATGGCTGCCGCCGATGCGTCTTTCAGCACGTCCATGCTGACAATATCGGCGGTATTGATGTTGCGGATGTCGTTGGTAAGAATACCGTCAACTACATACAACGGTTCAGCGCCGGCGAGCATACTGCCGGTACCGCGCACACGCACCTGCGGCTGCGATCCCGGCTGGCCGGAACTGATGATCTGCACCCCGGCCAGTTTGCCTTGCACGCCTTGCGTGGCCGTGTTCACCGGTTGTTTGGCGATCTCTTCACCGCGCACGCTTCCCACGGCGCCGGTTACGTCTCTTTTGCGGCGGGTGCCATAACCAACAACCACAACCTGTTCAAGTTCGGAGGTGGAAGACGACATCACCACATCCAGGGTAGTGCGCCCCGCAAGCGGTATTTCCTGCGGCGTATAACCGATGTACGAAAACTGCAGCGTGGCGTTGGCGTCCGGCACGTTGATGGTATAAGTGCCGTCCGGCTGCGAAACAGTGCCGGTGCTGGTGCCTTTTACCTGGATGGTAACGCCCGGAATCGGCGCGCCGTCCGTACCCCTGACGGTGCCTTTCACGGCAATGGCCTGCACAAACCCGCCGGAGCCATGGGCAAGTGTGGCAAGCGGTTGCAGGAATAACCATAAGAAAATGGAATACAATAGTAAGCCTGGTTTCATAGTAATTTGTTTAAGCGCTTCAATATGGATTGATGGGGTTTAGGGAAAAACAAGACAGGCCCGGGTTACTCAAGAATTACAAGCACGGGGAAACTAATGTTCAATCTGTCGGAAGAAAACGGGCAGGCGTTCAGATTTTGATTCGTAATTGGATGTTTTACCGCAATTAACAGTCCGGTAAATGTCATGCCATTGCAAGAAGTGTTAAAACAATGTTAAAATGGATGCCCACAATTGAACAAAATGTCGTTTCAAAACGACAAAAAATGAATGTTCTTGTCTTTTACAATCGACAAAATGAAAATGCCGCTCCTCAAAGAAGCGGCATTTTCTCAGATAACCTTTATTTCTTCATTCTCTCCGCGTGCCGGCCGATAAAATCACCGGGCCTTCGTGCTGCGCATTGCCGCGCAGCACGGGCAACAGGAGCAAGATGCGGGCGATAGGCTTCATCCTGCAAAGGAAATGCTCTAATATTACGGAATTGTTAGGCCGCAATGGATGCGGCTTCTCCAACGGCACAATTTAATTCACGCTTCCCGGTTCCCGGTTTTCCGTTCCTTTTGTATCGGTCAGCGCATCGCCGAGTGTTTTGCGGTAGGTGTCTGCAAGTGCCTGCAGGTCTTTCACTACCTCCGGGAATTTTGCCTGCACGTCCAGCGTTTCCCCCGGGTCGAGGCGCAGGTCGAACAAGGCCATCGGCGCCTCGATATTGGGCTGGGCGCCGGGGAAACCATCGTAGCCGGGCAGGTTCTGTTTGTAAGTGCGGGCCTTGTGGGGGAACACCAGTTTGTAATTCCCTTTGCGTATCGCTTCCAGCTGGTTATGACCGTAATAATATACGAAGTGGTCGCGCGGATTGGCATCTTTTTCCCCTTTCAGCAACGACAAAATACTGATCCCGTCGATCTTCTTCTTCGGCAGGTTTGCCCCGCAAATAGCCGCCACGGTAGGCAGCACGTCGATAGTGGAAGCAACTTTGCTGGTCACCGTTCCGGCGGGAATATGCCCCGGCCACTGCATGATGCAGGGCACACGCTGGCCGCCCTCATAACTGGTGCCTTTGCCTTCGCGCAGGCCCGCGGTGTTGCCGGCATGATTGCCGAAGTTGAGCCATGGGCCGTTGTCGCTGGTGAAGATCACAAGCGTGTTTTTGCTCAGGCCGTTTTCTTCCAGCGTTTTCAGCACCTGGCCGATGCTCGCGTCCAACTCCTGCATCAGGTCGCCGAAAAGCCCGGCGCCGCTCGTTCCCCTGAATTTCTTCGCCACTGCGATGGGCACGTGCGGCATGCTGTGCGCGAGATACAGGAAAAACGGCTTGTTTTTGTTCTCACGGATAAAGCTGCACGCGCGCTCGGTATACAAACCGGTCAGTTCAGCCTGGTCTTCCAGCGTGCGGATGATGCGTTTGGTATCGCTGCCGTCGATCAAAGGCAGCGGCGGGTAGTTTTTCCTATTGTTTTTGGCCGTATCCGCATAAGGCACGCCATCGTAATGCACGGGCCACATATCGTTGGAATAAGGCAAACCGAGATAAGAATCGAAGCCGTTCTGCTGCGGCAGGAACGGGCGTTTGGCGCCAAGATGCCATTTGCCGGCCATGCCGGTAACATAACCCTGCGCTTTTAATATTTCCGCGATGGTCTCTTCTTCGTTGTTCAGCGCGATCTTGGACGTAGGGCTCAATGCGCCGGCAATGCCGATGCGGTTGGGATAACAGCCGGTGAGCAATCCCGCGCGGGAAGCCGAGCACACGGCCTGCGCCGCGTAAAAGCTGGTGAACCGCATCCCGTTCGCGGCCATCCGGTCGAGGTTGGGCGTCTTGTAAGGACCGCCGCCGAAACAAACGGGATCGCCATATCCCATATCGTCCATAAAAATGATAACCACATTGGGTTTGGGCGCTTTGGGCGGAATAAAGCTGCAGATGGCCGCAGCGGCGATTGCCAGCAGGCTGAAGGCCATGATTTTTTTGATCATATGCATCATTTAATGAGGAAGGCCGTCTCCGGAAAGTAAAGGCGTCGTTTACTTCCGAGACGGCCCGTCTCACAAAATACAAATTTATTAATCTGCCAGTATAAGTTCTATTACCGGTATTTCCACGCCGGGTTTTATCACGGGCAGGCTGAGGTTCAGGTCGTTTTCCCCAAGACCGTTGGTACGGTAACCGTAGCCGGACGGTGCGCTGAAGCGGATCTCGGAACCGTCGTGCAGGAACTGCGCATACTTGATCTTGCCTTTGTAGCCGGGCAGGGTGAAGTTTTGCAGCGGGTAGTCGAGCAGGTGAACGTACAATCTTTTCGTTTCGGGATTGTAAGTGAGCAGCGAGTTCTCCGGTCGGGCGTATTTATCGGGCGCCTGCGTGCAGCCGTAGATCGCGCGGCTGTTGAATTCCATCCACTCTCCCATGCCTTTCAGCGCGCTTTGCGCACGTGCGTCGAATTTGCCGCGGGCGGTAGGGCCTACGTTCAGCAGCACGTTGCCGCCTTTGCTCACGGATTCGATCAGCAGCACCAGCAATTGTTTCACGTCTTTCCAGGAGGTTTCGTCGCGGTAATACCCCCAGGAGCCGGAGAAGGTCTGGCAGGTTTCCCAGGGCACGCGTTTGCCGTTCTCGGTCGGCCATGCCGCCACTTTGTATTGTTCGGGCGTAACGAAATCGCCGCCGTCTTCATATTCTTTCAGGTCGAGCCGGTCGTTTACGATAATGCCGGGCTGCAGCTGGCGCACCATTTTGATGAGTTTCTCCGAATCCCAGTCTTCATGGCCCTTGCCGTTTTTGCCGGGATACGAAAAGTCCAGCCACAGGATGTCGATCTTGCCGTAATTGGTCAGCAGCTCGCGCACCTGGTTGTGCAGGTAAGTGCGGTATTTGGACATGTCCCTTCCTTTGTTCAGCGCTGCGTATTCCCCGTCGGTCTTTGCGCGCTGGGGATGACTGCGGTCCACCGTAAAATCGGGATGATGCCAGTCTATCAGCGAATAATAAAACCCGATCTTGATGCCTTCGGCGCGGAACGCTTCCACCCATTCTTTGATCAGGTCTTTTTTGATCGGCGTATTGGTGGCTTTATAATCGGTGAATTTGGAATCGAAGAGGCAAAAACCTTCGTGATGTTTGGTGGTGATCACCGCGTATTTCATGCCCGCGGCTTTAGCCTGTTTGGCCCATACTTTCGGGTCGTACAGGTCCGGGTTGAAATACTCGAAATATTTCTGGTACGCGGAATCGTTGAGCTGTTCCCTGTTCTTCACCCATTCGTGACGGGCGGGCAAAGCGTACAGGCCCCAGTGGATGAACATGCCGAAGCGGTCGTGCGTCCACCATGCGAGGCGTTTTTCTTTCTGCTCCGGGGTTTCGGGGAACAGTTTTTTCCCCTGCGAAAAGGTATCGAGGGCCAGCAGCATACAGAGTAGCAGCAAAAGGGTGTTTCGTTTCATCATATAAGTTTTAACCACGTACAAGTTAAGTACCGCACGCGGTTGGCGCTGGTAGGATTTTGACCGTAGCTGTTGTTTTTTGAATCGCCCTCCGGGCGCACCGTGCCCGTTATTCCACCACCAGCCAGGTATAACCCTGCGCCGGGATCGTTACTTTCACGCGCGCTTCGTATTGACGGTTGAGCGTGTACGATTTCGGCGCGCCTTCTTTTTCGCGGATGGCGGCGGTTTTGGTAAGGCCCGTGTAATACAGCGGCAGGGTTATTTCCCGTGTAACCGGTGCCGTGAGCGGGTTGTAGAGCATCGCAAGTCCTTTTTGTTTTCCTTTCGCATCGGTGTGAAGGATGCCGTCCCAGTCGCGGCCGTCTGCGCGGCGGAGGTGAATGATGTCTGCATTGAGGATGTTCCGGTATTTTTTATACCAGCTGATCACGCGGTGCACGAGGGCTTTGGTGATGTCTGTATCGTACAGCCTCGGGCCGCGGTAACACGCCTGTACGCCCGCGCCGTAATATTGCATCATCAGGTTCTCGTATGCATGCAGGTGATCTTTCAGCGGTTCCAGCGTGGCTTCCGCGCCGCCGCCGTGGTATTGCGTGAGCGGCACAAAACCCCAGCCCATGGCGGGCGTTTTTTCCCAGGTGCCGTCGTAGATGTTCTGGCGGTTCAGGATCATCTGCTGTTCGCGCGGCAGCGAGAAGTTCACTTCGCGGTAACCCAGCCCGATCTTGTGCGTGCCGTCGAGGAAGTACCAGTCCGGCGCATTGATGTACACGCCCATTTCATTCAGCTCGCGGTAGAATTTTTTCTGCTGCTCCATCTGCGTCCATTGCGAATCGTCGAGGCCTTTGTGGCCGGGATGCGTGGTGGATGCGCAAAGATCGCCGGGATAAGGCCCGTCGTTCTCGAATATGTCAAAGCCCGTCCGGCTGATAAAATATTTGATCTTCTGTACATACGCGATGCCCCATTTGCTGCCAAGACAAGGCGCATGGCCGCCGAACATCGCTCCGCCGGGCTTGCCGGTCTTCGGGTCTATCACATCGTCCTCATCGCTGATGCGCCGGCTGCTGAACAGCGAATAACCGCCCAGCATCACGTTTTTCGAATGCGCATAATCCGTCAGTTCCTTAAATTTCCGGATGTTCGCCGCGCTCGTGTCTTCCATGTTCAGCCTGCTGCCAAAACTGAGGATCACGCCTTCGTAACCGGTAGCGGCGCATTGGTCTATCACTTCACGAACACGTGCGGGTTCGGTGCTGATCAGGTGCATGAAGATGGGGTTCTCCGTGGTCCAGGGCGCAATGGTGCGGTACATGGCGCGCTGGGCGAGGCCGTTCCTGTCGCGGTCGTAGCTGTCCAGCAGCAACTCGTAGGTGCGGATGGAATTATAATTTTCTCCCGCGGCCAGGCTGATATTCACACCCCGGGCAGGATATACTTCCAGCAGGCAGGGCGTCGTGTAGTTGTAATTCACCTGCGAACGGTAAGTGCTGTCTGCCTTCCAGTGCGTCGTCTGATCGCTGAGATTGGCTTTCATGGCGTTGTTGAAAGCGTAATTGCTTTCGATGTAAATGCTGTGCGGCGTTGCCATTTGATTTACTTCGCCCACCACGGCGGATTCTTCTTCCGGCGTAGCCAGCATTTCGTTCACCACCTGGTTCACCTGCAAAGCCGCGCCGGCGCCGTTTTTGATGCTCAGCCACTTGCACACCAGCGGGATGCCGTCGTACAGTTCGTAATGTATGTCCACCTGCACGCCTTTTAACTCAGGCAGGCCGGAGGTGTATTTAAAGGTGATCATCCTGCCGGAAGGCTGCTGTTTATTGAGCGCCCAGCGTTTCGGTTTCCAATGCACATAAGCCGAAATGGGCGCTTCGGAATGACCGGCGTACTGGAAATCCGCCGCGTCGGTTTTCATCTGCGGCAGCCAGGCCGGCAGCAGGTACGCCTGCTGGATTTGACCATGCAGCCCGCCCACGTTGTAGGTTTTGCCGTTGAGTGTGATGCGTGCTTCAGGTTTTACCGCGCGTAACATCTGCTCGCCGCTGCTCAGGTTCCGGAAGTCTGTACAGGCCAGGTTCGGCTCCAGCACGAAGCTGCGGCTCAGCAGGCCGTTGGAGATCGTCACGGTTTTACCGTTTTCCTGTATGGCCGCCTTGTAGCCCGTGTTGTTCACCAGCCAGTCCTGCTGGGCGAAGCCCGAAGCGGCTGTCAGCATGCATCCTGCGAGGATTGCCAGCTTTTTTTGGATCATCATGTTTCTAAATTACTGTTTTTATGTAGACGTTCAGGTATAACAGGCAATGAAAGAAAGACGGCGATAGATGCATTCGAAAAAAGGATAAGGGCGCCGGCTGGCGGCGCCTTCTCAAAATGGATCGTTATGGTAACGGATCGAAGGTTCCGTCTTCCCAGCCCTGTGTTTGCAGGAGTTCCGGGTTATTCGATAAACGCGGATGTTGTCGATGAAAAAAAGCGGGTGGCGGTTTTTCCAGATATTGACCGGCAGGTCCGCGGCGATTTCTTCGGCCTGTTTGGATGATCTGACGATCATAAGTGCGAATTGTTTCAGCGGTTTGCAGAACCAGTGGAACAGGCGGCGGTACGACGGCTGGCAGCCGGCTCCCGCGATCTGGCGCAGGCACATGTCTAATTCTTCGCCGGTATACATAAAAGGCTCTTGCAACGTGGTTGTGTATGCCAAAATAAGGAAAGCATGCTGCTGGCGTGAATATTATTTGCGCGATTGGTGATCTGATTTTAACGCGTTCCATGCATTGGATTTAATGGCCGCGGAAATGATAAAGCGTAAAAAACGCGTTTGTTAATTCGCCTCCGGAGGCTGTTGGGTGGCTGCCCAGCGATTTGTTAAAGTCATTATTATTAACAACTGATTAACATAAAAGATATTTCTTTGCAGGTATCATTGCACCGATATTCTAACCCCGGAAATCCCGATAGCAGTGCACCTGCAAATCTAATAATCCAGTTTAGCCTGAGTAATCCGACCGCCTGCCCGATCCCGGGGCGGCGGTTTTTTATGATGATGAAATGTTGTGCTGCAATGGTTTATGACATTTCCGCCCACGTGTGCGGATGAACGTTGACCTTTCGCCGGAAGCAAAGCGCGTGGGCGGCGCAAAACTTGTCAATCCCCCGTTTGGGCTACCCTTTGGCTACCCATTCGGTTTGTTAATGACCGATCAAAATATGACACTTCTTTAACATGCCATTAACATCAATAAGCGTGATCACACTGTAATATTGAACCTAGATTTTTGCTCCAAGTTAACCATCAAAAAGGCAACCATATACCGAAATGGTTGCCTTTTTAACAAAGTTCCGGACTGAAAAAATAATGCAGTATGGAATGTTAACTTAGAAGTTCAGGGAATTACATTCACAACGTCAGCGTTAACCAAATATAAATACAGCGTATGTCAATTACCGTTACATTATCAGCAAGACACAGCAGTTAATTTTCCGGACACAGACTGACACATCTATTTTCCAATTTAGCTAAACCCCCAGTTGATCCAATGCCAAAGCGTTATTTTGAAAGACTACAGACAATCGACTACCTTATCCGCATCAAAGGCACCGGCAAGCCCGCGCAATTAGCGAAACGCCTGCGGATCTCCGAACGCACGCTTTATGAGTTCCTGAAGCTCATGAAAGATCTTGGAGCGCCTATCGAATACGACAGGTATAAGGAAAGCTATTATTACGGAGAAAAAGGCGGATTTAATATCAAATTCACCAGGTTGCTCGCCGGTTTAACCACCGCTGCCGCTACCTGAAACGCAACGTCACGCCTCCTGGAAAGCTTCGCCTGACCGGGCGCCGGGCACTCGCGTCCGCCGTTTAACAAACAATTAACTCCGCTATCTTCAGCAGTAAGCTATTTTGTTGCCCGTTACGCAGTATACAGGCAGCAGAATAGCTTTTTTATTTTATCCCAACCGGAAAATATTTTTATTCCCGCACATCCGTCGTTGCTGGCCCCAAAAGCATCACTGCTTTCACCATTTTATACTGCTGAGTATAAAACAAGACAGGTTCCTTTCCAGTTACCTGTACAATTTTCCTGTTTCTTTTCCCTCCCGCCGCAGGCGCCATTTTACCGGCGCCGCGCTCCACTTCGGGCCGCGCACGAACGCGTATTCATGCTCGTTGATGTACAGCTTCATCAGTTTCACTCCCCGGCCGTTCACCTGCCAGATGTAATTGTCCGCCATCTGGAACCAGGGCCTGCCCTGCACCGTGTCCGACGCATGATGCGGGGTAACCCGGATATGCAGCAAACTGTCTTCCACGGAAAAATCTTCCAGCGAAAAATACCATTCCTTCCTTCCGTCTTCTATCACCGCCGCCAGCACAAAATCGTTCCCGGACCGTATGGGAAAAGTACTCTCCGCGGAATTGCCCGTGGGATCGATACATTCGGCGATCTGCAGACTGTCCTGCAACACGTACAGATAAAAATCCCCGGGTAATGGCCCCGGCAGCCTGCCATTAAGCGCAGCCTGGCCGCAGGGCGTGTTCAATCGGTAACCTGTCACGATTTCATAAGCCGCCACATCGCGCATTTCCATTTTGGGTGCGCAGGCGGAAAAATATACAATACACGCGACCGGGATAAACCGGTGCATGGCGGGTTTGATAAAAGAGAAAAGGAAGCATTGAACGAAAGGGATCAACTGGCGCATCCCCGAATATAAGGGTTAATGCGTAACATTTCATTCACAAGCGGCCTGATAGTAAACCAACCGCCTCGCTAATGCGATTTTCGCTTTTTCAGGGCCTGCTTTCACTTGCTCTTTCGATTCTGATGAATTGCCGTTAAATTGAGAAACATGAACCACGTGCTACTAACGGCGGCAATATTGGCCGCCGGCCTCACCGCGTCCGCCCAGCGGCCAGACGCCACTTTGCGTTTTAACGAGCCCGCCGCCCATTACCAGGAAGCCCTGCCGCTCGGCAACGGGAAAATCGGCGCCCTGGTTACCGGCCACCCCGTAAGGGACAGGATCATGCTCAATGAGATCAGCGTTTGGTCTGGCGGCGTGCAGGATGCAGACAACGATACTGCTTACCGCATCTTGCCACGCATCCGTGAAAGCCTTCTGGCGGGAAAAAACAAGGAAGCCCAGCAGCTGCTGCAACAATATTTTATCTGCAAAGGCCAGGGCTCCGGTCATGGCAGCGGGGCCAACGTGCCTTTCGGCGCATTCCAGACGCTCGGCGATCTTACGCTGCAATGGAAAGACACTACCAGTCCCTGGACCGGCTACCTCCGCACCCTCAACCTCGAAAACGCCGTGGCGCGCGCCGTTTGGCAAAGAAATGGCTCCACCTACACCCAGGAAACAATCATCAGCATTCCCGATAATATCCTGGCAATCAGGATCAGGAGCAGCCGCAAAGGCGGCATTTCCTTCACCGCCGCGCTCAGCCGGAAAGAACATGCCACCGTTCGGGCAAATAACGGCCTGCTGGAAATGACCGGTCAGCTTCCAAACGGCGATCAGCCCGGGTTAAAATTCGCGGGCGTGCTGCAAATAAAGACCACCGGCGGCAAACAAACCACCGGCGACGGCGTGATCACTGTTGACAATGCGGACGAATGCCTGCTGCTTTTCAGCGCCGCCACCGATTATAACATGAACGACTATACGCAGCGTCTGGAAGACCCGCTGCCCCGCGTGCTGCAAACGGTGAAACGTTTATCCGGCCGCACTTACGCGCAGCTGTACGCATCGCAGCAGAACGGTTACCAGCCGCTGTTCAACCGTTCGCGTTTCCGCCTCAGCGCCACCGCTCCGGGCACAGATACGGCTTCCACGCCGGGGCGCCTGGCACGTTATTATGCCGGCGAGCCGGACCCGCAGCTGCCCGTGCTGTATTACAATTTCGGCCGTTACCTGCTCATCGGCTCTTCCAGACCAGGCAACCTGCCGGCCAACCTGCAGGGGCTTTGGGCGCCGGAATATCAAACGCCCTGGAACGGCGACTACCACATCAACATCAACCTGCAAATGAACTACTGGCTGGCGCCCATTACCGGCCTGCAGGACCTTTCAGAGCCATTGCACCATTACATCCGCAACCTCGTAACACCCGGCTCCCGCACCGCAAAGGCGTACTACAACGCGCCCGGCTGGGTAGCCCATGTTATCACCAACCCATGGGGTTTCACGTCTCCCGGCGAAGGGGCGGACTGGGGCTCCACGCTCACCGGCGGCGCATGGCTCTGCGAGCATTTGTGGGAACATTTCCGTTTTACGCGCGACACGGCGTTCCTGCGCGAGTATTACCCCGTTCTGAAAGGCTCCGCCGAGTTCCTGAAAGCGATCCTGATCGAAGAGCCGGAGCATGGCTGGCTGGTGACGGCGCCTTCCAATTCGCCCGAGCACAGCTTTATTATGCCGGACGGCACGCGCGCCAGCACTGCGCTGGGGCCAACCATCGACATGCAGATCTGCCGCGAGCTGTTCGGCGCCTGCATCGAAGCGGCGCGCATCCTGGATGCGGACGCGGAATGGAGCCGGGAACTGGCGGCCGTTCGCGGCAGGCTGGCGCCTAACCGCATCGGCGAAAACGGCGACCTGAACGAGTGGCTGCACGACTGGAAAGACGGCGAACCGAAACACCGTCACGTTTCCCACGCCTACGGCCTTCACCCTTACGACGAGATCACGCCCTGGAGCACGCCCGAACTGAGCGCCGCCATCCGCGAAACCCTGCGCCAGCGCGGCGACGACGGTACCGGCTGGTCATTGGCATGGAAAATAAACTTTTGGGCGCGCCTCGGCGACGGCGATCATGCCCTTACGCTGATCCATAAACTGCTGCGCCCCGTACCGCCTCAAAATCCCCGTGGCGGCGGTTCTTACCCCAACCTGTTCTGCGCCCACCCGCCATTCCAGATAGACGGCAACTTTGGCGGCACGGCTGGTATCGCCGAAATGCTGCTGCAAAGCCATGGCGACACCTCCGTGATCAGGCTGTTGCCCGCGTTGCCGGGCGACGCGGGATGGCAGAAAGGAACGGTGAAAGGATTGCATGCGCGCGGCGCTTTCGTGGTGGATATGAACTGGGACAAAGGCAAGATCACGCAAGCGGCTATTCTTTCGCAGAAAGGCGGCGTTTGCCGCGTGCTGCTACCTGCGGGGAAATCCGTTGCCGGCGGGAAGGGCGCAGTGGTGGCCAAACCGGCGAACGAAACACGCATCGTGGAGTTTGAGACGGTGAAAGGCGCGAAATACACCATACAATAAGCTGAGAACGATACAAGCAAAGGGCTGTCTTCTAAAGGGCAGCCCTTTTTTCTTCCCCCCGAATCTTCCACCCGCCGCCTCTTTCTTCCGTTCATTCAATTTCCGCGCTTTTGTTCGGGCCGAACTTATAGATTTGTTGCCATGAAGATCAGGTACAGATACTGGGCATGCCAATTAGGAGGCTGGAGCTTTTTCACCTACCTCTGGCACAACATCCGGGCGGGCGAAGGTTTCGCCTGGCGGCTGGACGTGTTTGGCGACAAGGATTTTTACAGCGCCTTTCTCATCGGCATTTTTTCCACCCACCTGCTGTACCTGTACCTGCGCAAACAACAGGTTGAACGGTACCGGCTGGGCGCGGTGTTCCTGAAAGTATGGGGAGCGGTAAGCCTTACGGCATTATTGATACAGCTGCTCATTACCGGCCTTACGATCATCGAGGAAGGCGGATGGAGCAGTTTTTTTTCATCCATTTACAAGTCGATGGACGAAAATCAGTTTCACGGCGTAGCGGCGAACATTGTCCTGGGCGGCATTTTTCTCGCCATGTGGTGCATCTGGCACCTGGTGGTGTGGGGCTGGGTGATCGTGTATTTCAGTTTGCTGCAGGGCCGTTTCCGGCGCATCGAGCTGGAAAATGCGAACCGGCTTAAACAGGCGGAGCTGGACAATCTCAAAACGAAGCTCAACCCGCATTTTTTGTTCAACGCGCTCAGCAGCATCCGCAGCCTGATCGCTGAAAACCCGGAACGGGCGCAGCAGGCCGTGGGCGAGCTGGCCGAAGTGCTGCGCAGCGCCATGCTTTCGGAACATCAGCAGCTCATCCCTTTCGGGAAGGAACTGGAGGTAGTGCAGCATTATCTCGCCATCGAAAAGATCCGGTTCGAAGAACGGCTGCGCGTGCATTATACGATCGACCCGCAGATCCACCAGCAGACCATGCCGCCGATGCTGCTGCAAACGCTGGTGGAAAACGCCATCAAACACGGCATTTCAAAACTCTCCGCGGGCGGCGACATCAGCATCAGCGCGGCGCTGGAAGACAGGATGCTGGTGCTGCGCGTGGAAAACACCGGGCAGGTGGCGGAAACCGTTACCCAAACAGGATTTGGTATACAAGGCACCATCAAAAGGCTGACGCTGCTATACGGCAACAAAGCAAATTTCACCATTCACAATACCGCGCGGCAAACCGTTTGCGCGACCGTAAAATTTCCCGCCGCATGATTGAAGCAATGATCGTAGACGATGAAAGACTGGCGCGGAAAGATCTTCGCGCCGTGCTGGAAAAATTCCCGCAGGTAAAAGTGACCGGCGAAGCGGCGAACGTGGCCGAAGCGCTGGAGCTGCTCGAAAAGCTGCGCCCGCAGGTGATCTTCCTAGACGTGGAAATGCCGGAAGCCAATGGGTTTGCGTTGCTGGAACAGCTGGAAACCGTTCCCCACGTGATCTTCACCACGGCGTACGATGCTTACGCCATCAGGGCTTTCGAAGTGAACGCGCTGGATTATTTGTTGAAACCGGTTACGGAAAAACGGTTGGCTGAAAGTCTTGACCGGCTGGAAACCGCCACAGTTACCGCTTCTCCATCCGCCTACCTGAACACCAGTGAAAAAATATTCGTAAAAGACGGCGAGCGCTGCTGGTTCGTTCCTTTATCGGACGTGCGCCTGCTGGAAGCGGCAGGCAATTATATCCGGCTGTACTTCGGCAAACATGCGCCCCTGCTGGCACGCAGCCTTCAGTCGCTCGAGCCGCGCCTCGATCCGAAACACTTTTTCCGCGCCAGCCGTAAACACATCGTCAATCTCGATCACGTGGAGCAGGTCAGCGTACTGGACAATTCCCTGCTGGAACTGCAACTGGCCGACGGCACGCACATCCCCCTGTCCCGCCGCCAATCGATCCTTTTCCGCGAGCTGCGCGGCATCTGACCATTTTTTCTTATTTAAACCACTACTCATGAAACGACACTTCCTGCCGTTGACGGCATTGCTTTGCCTGTTATTTTCCACATCCATCGCGCAACAAACTGCGCCTGTTCATGCTGTTACCGGCCTTTCCGGCGCACCGGCGGCTTCCGCTTCAAACGCAAAACCAGCCCGTGTTTCACGTCACTTCATCCCTTTAACCACCACCACGCCTGGCGATACTTTCGAAGACCTGGCGCCTTTGAAAGCCGGTCTTGCCAACGTACACATTCTCGGTGCGGGCGAAGGCACGCACGGCACGCACGAATTCTTTGATTTCAAACACCGCCTTTTCCGTTTTCTCGTGGAGGAAATGGGTTATACCGTGTTTGCGATCGAAGACGGCGGTTACGGCGCGGCGCTCATACAACAATACATCACCACCGGCGAAGGCGATCCTAAAGCCATCCTGCAAAAAGAATTTCACGACGTATTCCAGGTACAGGAACTGCTCGGCCTCATCGAGTGGATGCGCGGCTACAACGCAGCACACGGCAACCGGCTTACCTTCGCGGGCTTCGACTGCCAGCAGCTGGACGCATTCGTGAGAGGCATCCGCGAAACCACCGACCGGTACGGCTTTGACGGTTTTCTTCCGCTGACGGGATATACCGCGCCGGAAAATGATACCGCCTGGCAGGCTTACTTCGAAACACGAACAATCGCCGACAGCATCGTAGCCAATATGCCCGCAAAACCGGCCAATATCCCTGAAAAGGAATGGGAACAGGCCGTTTGGTACCTGCATAACGTGCACGCGGGGCTGCGCCAGTTCACTGCTACCGAAAACTGGCTGCGGGCCATCAATATCCGCGATTCCATGATGGCGGTAAATGTGGAGCGGATCGCAACGATGCACCCGGGGGAAAAGATCATGCTGTGGGCGCATAACGGGCACGTCGGCAAATGGCACGGCGCCATGAAAAAATATCAAACGCTCGGCGGGCATCTGAAAAAATATTACGGAGACCGTTATCAAAATCTTGGTTTTACCACCGGCAGCGGCCTGTATCGCGCGAGGTCGGAAAAAGACAACGTGATGCGGTCAGACCATCCACTTGTTGCACCCGTACCCGGCAGCATTGAATTACGGCTGCATCAGACAGGATTGCCGCTGCTGTGTTTCTCCACCCATCACCTGCCGCTGAAAGGAAAATTGCGCATGATCGGCTCCATTGCCGCCACGCAGCAGTTCATCACCAAACGGCTGAAGCTGAACGGTCTTTTCGACTGGATGGTCTACGCAGACCAAACCAGCGCCGCGCGGGGCCTTTGACCGTGTTTTCAAAAAGAAAGGAATTATTGTACTTTACTGTAATGAAACACACGCTGCTGTTCCTTTTCCTTTTTGCCGCCGGCACCCTGCACGCGCAGGACACAAAAAGCCCGCTGCCTTTCCTCGATTCGGTGACCGATTTTCATGGTTTCAGGTGTTACGAAGGCCGTTTTGAAGGCCGCAAAGCCTGTGTGGTAGTGCCTAACGGCCCAACCGCGGAAGGAAAGCCATGGGTGTGGCGCACAAGGTTCTGGGGGCATGAACCGCAGTCGGACAGCGCGCTGCTTGCCCGCGGTTACCATGTGGCGTATTGCGATGTGGCGGAAATGTTCGCCAACGACACGGCGCTCGGCATCTGGGACCGGTTTTACCAACAATTGCAAAAGGCGGGTTTTCACCGGAAAGCAGCCATGTTCGGCATGAGCCGCGGCGGTTTTTACGCCTACCGCTGGGCCGTGCGTTACCCCGAGCGCGTAGCCTGCGTATATGCGGACGCGCCCGTGCTGGACATCCGGAGCTGGCCGCTGGGCGAAGGCAAAGGCCCGGGAAGCGCGGAGGTTTGGGAAACATTTAAAAAGGATTTCGGTTATACGTCCGAGGAAGAAGCCCGCGCTTTTAAAGGCAATCCGCTGGACCTGGTGACCGAGATCGTGAAAGGCGGCTACCCGATGCTGCACATCTGCGGCGATGCGGACGAAGCTGTGCCCATCGGTGAAAACACCGACCTGTTCGAGAAAAAGGTGCTGGCGGCGGGCGGGAAAATACAGGTGATCCGCAAACCGGGCGTAAAACACCATCCCCATAGCCTGAAAGACCCGGCCGTAATAGTGACTTTCGTCATGTCTGCCTACAAGTAAGGCCTCATGTGTTATCTTTGCCTTTAACGCAAAAACACGACATGTTTCACTTCGGCCAGCGGCAAACGCTCGTAATTTCCATCTTCATCATGCTGGTTACAGCATGCCTGCTGGTGTGGCGGCCCGATTACAACTTTTTCGACGGCGGCCTCATCACGGCCATCCTGCTGACCATTTTCATCAAAAAAGACGCGCCTACCCGTTTTATGGGCATCGCCTGCACCATACTGGTGGTGGTGATCGCGTGCCTGCCGCATAAAAACCCCAACCTTTCGGAAGTATTCATCGAGCACTTCTTTTCGCTCATCCTCGTGATCAGCTCCACCCTGCTGGTATTGTTCCTCAAACGGCTGTACCGCACCATGCAGGAGCTGAACCAGGCGCTGGAAAAGGAAGTGGAGAAAAGGACCGCCAATCTCGAGCTGGCCCTTTCGCATCTTGCTTCCTCGCAGGCCGAACTGAAAGAAGCCCTCGAAAAAGAAAAGGAACTGAGCGAGATCAAATCCCGCTTCGTATCCATGGCCTCCCACGAGTTCAGAACACCGCTGAGCGCTATTCTTTCCAGCGCCGCGCTGATCGGCAAATACCCTTCGTCAGACGATCAGCCGCGCCGCGAAAAACACGTGCAAAAGATCCGCGATTCCGTGATACACCTGAACGAATTGCTGGAAGACTTCCTTTCGCTCGGCCGCATCGAAGAAGGAAAGATACATGTGCACCCGGAAAATATTTCGATGTACAACTTTTCCCACGAAACCGCCGAAGAAGTGCAGGGCCTGCTCAAACCCGGGCAGGTACTGGATGCAGACGTACAGGCAGACCTCAATGTGGTATCCGATAAAAGATTGCTGAAACATATTTTTGTGAACCTGCTCACCAACGCGTCCAAGTTTTCCCCCGCGGGAACGGCCATTCACTGGAAGCTGTGGGAAGAAAACGGGCAGATACACGCCATTGTGCAGGACCACGGCATGGGCATCCCGGAAGAAGACAAAGCGTACCTTTTCAGCAGTTTTTTCCGCGGCCGCAACGTGACCAACATACAGGGCACGGGGCTCGGGCTGCACATCGTGAAACGGTATGTGGACATGCTTCACGGGCACATCAGCGTTGAAAGCGAATTAAACAAAGGCACGAAGATCATTATCAACTTTCCAAATCAACAGACCATATGACAGCCACTATCCTGGTAGTAGACGACCATCCCGGCATCCGCGAGAACGTTGCGGAAATACTCACGCTGGCCGGATACAACGCACTGGAAGCGGAAAACGGCAAACAGGCGGTTGAAATGGCGCGCGAACAGCGGCCCGACCTGATCGTGTGCGACATCATGATGCCCGAGCTGGACGGTTACGGCGTATTGCACATGCTTCGCAAGTATCCCGAAACCGAGCATATCCCTTTTATTTTCGTGACCGCCAAAACGGACCGCAGCGATTTCAGGAAAGGCATGGAAATGGGCGCGGACGACTACATCACCAAACCGTTCGAAGACGTGGAGCTGCTTACCGCCGTTGAAACGCGGCTGAAAAAACAACAGTTCCTCGCGGAAAAATTCGCGGCGGCGCGCACACAGTCCATCGGCAGCTTGTTGCAGGACTGGCAGGCCTCCGGCCTTCTCAACCTCAACCTGGATGCTTACGATGTGCTGCAGTTCTCCAAAAAACAACCGGTTTACCGCGAAGGCAAACATCCGCAGTTCCTGTATTACGTAAAGAGCGGAAAAGTGAAAGCTTACCGTATGAACGACGACGGGAAAGAATATATCACCAACCTTTTCGGGGCGGGCGATTATTTCGGGTATGTGTCGCTGCTGGAAGACCATCCTTACGACGAAAACGCGGAAGCGCTCGACAATACCGAGCTGGTGCAGATCCCCAAGGAAGTGTTCCTGGAGCAATTGCTCAACGACATCAGCGTGGCGCGCACTTTCATCAAACGCATTGCGATGGAAGTGAAAGAAAAAGAAGACCGGCTGCTGCAGCTGGCGTACGATTCGCTGCGCAAACGCGTGGCCAACGGCCTGCTCGCCATCCACGACAAACTGCACCTGGAACAGCAGCCCGATGCATTGATCGAGCTTTCACGGGATGATATTGCGCGGTTTGTGGGCACTGCCACGGAATCGCTGATCCGTACGCTGAGCGATTTTAAATCCGAAAAACTGATCGAAATGCAGGGCACGCGCATCAGGATCGTGCAGCCGGACCTGTTGCGGAAGTTGTTGTATTGATGAATGTTTATTTGGCGGCCTCAAATGCGACTTCTTTTACATCGCGGCTGTTGGGGCCCACCATCACCCTGAATTCCCCCGGTTCCCAGGTGTATTGCATGTCGCGGTCGTAGAATTTGAGATCGTCGGTGGTGATGGTGAAGGTCACGTCCTGTTTAGCGCCTTTTTTGAGGAATATTTTCTGAAAACCTTTCAGTTCTTTCAGCGGCCGGTTCACACTGGCCGTTACGTCCCTGATATAAAGCTGCACTACTTCTTCGCCGTCGTAATTCCCTTGGTTCGTAACGGTTACGGTCACCTGCAGTTTGTCGTTCGCACGGATCGTATTTTTACTGATGCGCACATCTCCGTACACAAATTTCGTATAGCTGAGACCGTAGCCGAAAGGATAGAGCGGCTCGTTGCTTACGTCGAGGTATTTGGAAGTGTATTTGTTCTTCGGGTCCAGCGGGCGGCCGGTATTTTTGTGGTTGTAGTAGATCGGTATCTGGCCCGTGTTGCGGGGGAAAGTCATGGTGAGCTTGCCGGAAGGGTTGTAATCGCCGAAAAGCACGTCTGCAATGGCATTGCCTGCTTCCGTACCGAGGAACCATGTTTCGAGAATAGCGGGCACGTGTTGATCTTCCCATTCCAGCGTCAGCGGCCGGCCGTTCATAAGCACCAGCACAAGGGGTTTGCCCGTGGCCAGCACCGCTTCCATCAGGCGTTTCTGGCTGGCGGGAATACCGATATCCGACCGGCTGGCCGCCTCACCGCTCATGCCCTGGCTTTCGCCGAGGGCCAGTATCACGAGGTCGGAACGCTGTGCCAGCGCCACCGCTTCCTGCTGCAGGGCAGCCGCGTTGCCGCCGGGAATGCCCAGTTTGACCAGCAATACGCTGTCATCCGTAACGTTCGCGCCCTGCGCATATGTAACGTTGAGATTCCTTGCTTTCAGGCCCTGCAGCAACGTAACCGCTTTTTTGAAATCCCCCGCGGCAGACCAGTTGCCGATCATGTCTTTCTGCGAATCGCCCAGCGGGCCTATCAGCGCGATGTTTCCCTGCGGCTTGAGCGGCAGCAGCCCGCCTTCGTTTTTTAATAACACGATCGAGCGCTGCGCGATCTCCCGTGCGGCTTTTAATTTTTCCGGGCTCATGATCACTTCCCGCGCATGCGCCGAATCGGCAAAACGGTACGGGTCTTTGAACAGCCCGAGCTTGTATTTCGCTTCCAGTATGCGGTACACGGCCTGGTCGATCGTTTGGATGCTGATCTTTTTATCCGCCACCAGCTTTTTTAATTGCGTAGCGTACACACTGCCCTGCATATCCATGTCCACCCCGGCTTTCAGCGCCAGCTCCCCAGCTTCGTACTCGTTCTTTACGATGCCGTGGTTGATCATTTCGTTGATGGACGTATAATCCGTTACCACAAAACCTTTGAAGCCCCATTCTTTTCTCAGCAGTTCCGTCAGCAGCCATTTATTGCCCGTGGCGGGAATGCCGTCTATTTCGTTAAAGGAAGTCATGACCGTTGCAACGCCTGCATCCACGGCGGCTTTGTAGGGAGGAAGATAAAACTGGTACATCTGCCGGCGGCTCATATCCACGGTATTGTAATCCCTTCCCGCTTCGATGGCGCCGTACAACGCAAAATGTTTCACGCAGGCGAGCACGGTGTTGCGCGCGGCGAGGTCGTTGCCCTGGTAGCCGCGCACTTTCGCTTTTGCGATCTGCACGCCCAGCCAGGTGTCTTCCCCGGTTCCCTCCGCAACCCTTCCCCAGCGCGGGTCGCGGGCAATGTCTACCATCGGCGAATAGGTCCAGTGCAAACCGTCCGCGCTGGCTTCTTCCGCCGCGATCCGCGCGCTGCGTTCCATCTGCCCGAGGTCCCAGGTGCAGGCTTCACCGAGCGGGATGGGGAAAATCGTCTTGTGGCCATGTATCACGTCGTACCCGAACAGCAGCGGGATCTTCAGGCGGGTTTTCAGCGCCATGTCCTGCAGCATGCGGGTGTACTGCGGGGTATATGCGTTGAAGATGGCGCCGCATGCGCCGCTGAGGATGTCTTGTTTGTAATTTTCTTTCATGAACGGGCCTGTAACATCCATATCGCTGGTAAGCAGGTTCAGCTGCCCGATCTTTTCTTCCAGCGTCATTTTTTGCAGCAGGCTGCGGAGGAATTGTTGTTGGGGCTGCTGAGCGCGGGCGTGGACAGACATCAGCAGGCCGATGGCGAGGATCGTTCTCATAAAAAACCGGCGTTGACTTTCTTATCAACGCCGGTTAAAAGTGCTTTGTTCAGTATGAACGGCAGTATGTTATTTTTCTTCCCAGCTGTCTGTTCGGAAAGGCGCCACTGGCAAGCCTTCTTTGCTGAATACATTGCCGATTCCCGTATTGGTGAAAGAAAAACGTACCGCTTCCGGTTGTTTTACCGCTTTGGCGGATACAATGGCCGTATTGCCCTCGATCTTCACGTCTGCCGGCCAGAATTTTTTATCGGCCCCGGCGATGAAGAACTGCGTGGCTTTGCCGCCTTTTACGGTCAGGCCGTTGTCCGCATTTTTGAAGTACACCACGATCTTGTTTTTCCGGTGCTCCATTTTCTCATACACGGGGTTCCTGTAAGTAATGCCGGTTTTGCCGTAATGGTCTCCCAACGCCCAGTTTGCCAGGCGAAGGCCTACATCGTGTTTGTTTTGCGGGTGAATGTTGCTGGTATCGTCCACCAGGTCTGTGATCACGGCCATACCGGTATGCGGCAGGCCCATGGTGGCGGTTTGCGCTTCACGCAGCAGTGCGCCTTTCACGGTTTCCTTTCCGTAATTGTACGGCGCTATCTGCACAAAATAGAACGGAAACTCCCGGCCCCAGGCTTTTCTCCAGGAACCGATCATCGTTCTCATCAGCTGGTCGTAGGTAGACGCGGTGCCGGCGTTGCTTTCGCCCTGGTACCAGATGGCCCCGGCAATGCTGTATTTCGTGAACGGCGCGATCATGGCGTTGTAAGTGAAGCCAGGCATAAAAGGCCAGCCGTTGGCGGGCGTGAGTTTGGCGGAGGCTTCCGCCAGCGCGGGCTGTTCGCGCACTTCCTGCGCGGGCGTCCACACTTCGGCCGGCGTGCCGCCCCAGCTGGTATTGATGAGGCCGATGGGCACGTTGAGGTCTTTTTTCAGGTTTTTGCCGAAGAAATAGGCCACGGCGCTGAAACTCTTCAGGTTATTCGAATCGCAGGCGGCCCACACGGCTTTGGCATCGTCCTGCGGGTATTCGGAAGTGGTTTTCGGCACATGAAAAAAACGGATGTTGGCATCGGCGCAAACGGGCAGCTCCGCTTTGATGTCTTTCAGCCCGTGATTGCCGGACCATTCCATGTTGCTTTGCCCGCTGCACACCCACACTTCGCCGATCAGCACGTTCTGCAGTTTCAGCGTGGTATTGCCCCGCAGCGTAATGTCGTAGGGGCCTCCTGCGACGGGCGTTTTTATTTTCAGCTGCCACCGCGCGTCCCGCGTGGTTACCGTTGAATCGGTACGGCCGTTCCACGAAGTGGTCACCCTCACCCTTTCACCGGGCGAAGCCCAGCCCCAGAGCGTTACGGAATCGTTTTGCTGCAGCACCATATTGCTGGATAGTATGGCGGGAAGACGAAGCTGCGCGCCGGCAACAAAGCCGCAGCACAATAAAAGCGATGTGAATAAATATCGTAGCATGGAATTAATGAGATTTAGGCGCATCAAAATAATAAACGATGCCCAGAAATCATACCCGTAACAAAACCTGACGGCTTTTACCGCTAGCTGAGGCATATACACGGCACGGGATGTTTTACCAAAAACTGAGGAAAGACGGCGCCTTGAGGCCGTAAATGTCGAAACGGAGGTCTGTAACCGTGGTGAGCTCGAAATAAAGGCCCGGCACACGGTCTGGCGTGCGTGGATAATAATACGCCGCGGCTTTGAGGGTATTCAGCGAAAGGTTTTCGTTCCTGATACGAACGCCCAGGCCAAAACCGCTGTACACGGGGTTTTGCAGCATGTAGCTTTTTTCGTGAGACAGCTGTGCCGCTTCGATGGAGCCGAAGAAATTGAACTTGAAGCCGTAGAGTTTCCAGGGACTGTAATACACTGTTTCAGAACGCGCTACCAGCCGGTGAAAACCATTGATGGTAGAGCGTTTGAAGCCCCATATGCCCTGTTCCATGTTAATGTTCAGCGGGCGGTAGAAATAGTTGTTCGGGTTACCGAGATAGTCCAGCACGAGGAACTGGCGCAGCCCTCCTTTTTCTCCTACTTTTACAAGTTTGCTGTAATAGCTGGCGTTGGCGTGGATCACCATATCCTCAGACACACCGGCCTGCCAGAAACTGCCGATACCCGCGCTGAGGCTCAGCAGGCCGTTCAGGCGCGTATGCCAGAATTTCTGCCCTTCCAGCCCCGTATAAAACCGTTTGCGGCCCAACCAGTTTTCCCAGCCCATGGAAAGGCTGGCATTGTAACCATACGGAATATCTTCCGTACGGCCGAAACCGAAGAAATGATGCGCTTTGAAGAAGTCCTGCTTGAACAGCTTGAACTGCCCGAGGTAATAGTGGCGGTTGTTGTAAATGGGGTCGTCGATATATTTTTCCTGGTCGGGCCGTTTGTCGAACGCGATGTTGGAATAGCGGAAAAGCAGCGCCATGTTGAATTTGTTGTCGAAATGCCCGTCGGCGCCGAAACGGTTGCGGAAGTTGTACCCCATCCATCCGTCGAAGATCTTGTACATGTAATCGCGGTAAAGGCTGTCGGGGTATTTCCAGATATTGACGGAATAATTTTTAGCGAGCGTGAGGCCCCCGGCCACTTTGGCGGAAGTGCGGTACAGCGGCCGGTCTATCCGGAGGTAATAGGAGCCTTCGTACACGCCGGTATCCAGCGGCATGCCGGGGTTTAGCTCCGAATATCCCACGGTTACGTCTGTAAAACTGCCCAGCAGGTTGTATTTCGTGTATTGCGCCTCGGTGCCCCATGGCCGGGAATAATCCTTATCCCAGCGAAAACCGACCTGCGCGCCCTGCCCTGCGCCGAAAAGGTTGTTGTTGCTTACCTTGGCGGCCACGGAACTGGTGGTGAGCTTGCGGAGGTCTACGCCGTATTCGAATACGTCTTTGGTCACCACGAGAATGTCCACCGAATCGGGCCAGGCGGTTTGTATGGCATGAATGCGGGCGTCCTGGATGAAGGGGCGGTTACGCAGGTAACGTTCGTTGTCGGCGAGCTCGTAGGCGTTGATGGTGTCTTTTTCGCGGAAAAAGAGGTTCTGCCGTATCACCCATTCCTGTGAATCGAAATGCAGGCGGTTGGCGATGTGGATGAGCCGCATGCTGGTGGAAAAGGTGGTATCGTTGATATTGCGGGGGCCGAAAGTGGCTACTTTGCGGTAATGGATACGGCGGATCGCTTTGCCGCTATACGGCAAAAAGCCCTGTTCGCTCCTGGTCATACTACTGTCGTCCGTCGACGGCGGAGGATCGTTGTGACGGGAGATCTTGAACAGAACGGAGTCCCGGTAACGACGGCTCTTCAGCGAGTCTACATAGGTATTCAGCTTCGAAAACCACTTTTTGCCCTGCGCGGGTATCGTATCGGTCTTTTTTTGCGCACGGGCCGTCTGTGGCAGGCAACACAGTGTCAGGTAACAGCTTAGGGTGATGAATAGTATTTGTACTAGCCCCTTCAACATTTCTTTTGATCTCAGCAACAATACAAATTTTTAACCAATTAAAGCGGGTCCCAAAAAGAAAGGGAAGGCCAAACGTCGCCGTTTAGTACCCTTCCCTTTTTCTATGGATGATTAAAACGGGTATCAGTGCTGTACTGTCACGGTTCTCCCACCCCGGCCCTGCTGATCGAAAACCCTGAAGCGGAGCGTTCCTTTTTCCGCTACCGGGGCCGAATATACGGCGCTTTTAGCGTCCGGCTCCTTTCCATTGACTGTATAACGGATCACCAGCCCCGGAAGTTGTACGTTCGCCAAAACTTTTCCGTCCGCCAGGCTCACGCCGGCAGTCGGGATGCGGTAATTGTAGCCGCCGTTCAGCTTCGCCAGCCGCGGCAGCTCCTTTTTCCCGGCCACATTGGCGAAAATGCTCCACGCTTCGTTGTAAGCGGCTTCATTTTTCGTCCATTCCGGGTCTTTCGCCCAGGCGCGCTCCGCCATACCCAGCAATTTGGGCAGCATCAGGTACTCCAGCGCGGCGGCGCTTTTCAGCGTTTCCCCCCATAAAGCGGACTGGATACCCACAATATTCCCCGCGCCGTATTCGGTTAGCCGGTCTTTCCCCACAAAGGTGGAAGCAGGCAGCGGGTTGCCCGCGCCATCTTCTTTGGAATTTTTATACAGGTCGAAAGGAATGAAATAGAAGGGTTTATCGATGTCTACATACCCGCCCCAGTAAAAACCGGGCTCGTTGTAATCGCGGAGATAGGCCATATCGAAATAATAGTTCGCCACGCCGGAAAGCACCACTTTGTAACCGCCGTTGGCCAGCCGGTAAGACAGGTCTTCCATACCGCCGCCCATCACGTTGTTCCACACGTCGACCATAAAATTGCGCGCCCCGAAATCCGGGTTCACGATCATCACGTTGCGGCCGTCGCGTTTGGTCCTGCGCATGCCCGCTTCTTCCCAGCCGTACAGCTGAAGGCCGCGTTTGTTCACGATCTGCGCCACCCGGTCGTAAAAGTATGGCCACAGGTCGTCTGCCGTGCGCAGTTTTTCGTCCGATGCGATCAGCCGCTGGCATGCGGGCGAACCTTCCCATACGCCGGCAGGCGTTTCGTCGCCGCCCATGTGGATCACGTCCAGCGGGGCGCCGGCTTCCCTGTGCATCGCCACCAGTTCGTCGGTCACTTTTTCGATGAAGCGGTAAGTGGATGGCAGTGCCACGTTCACCACGTTGTCTTTCCATTCCTGCACGGAGCGGTACTGGCTTTTATCGTCCGGGTCGCTGAGGCGGAACTCGTTGGCGGCCTGCGTGTTACCGGCTTTCATGAATTTCGCGTAACGCGCGTCCATGGCTTTGATGGCGGCACGTGCATGACCGGGGATCTCTACCTCGGGGATCACCTTGATGTGCCGCGCTTTGGCGTAACGCAATATTTCGAGGTAATCGGCTTTGGTGTACCAGCCGGTGCCGGTGGTATTGTTCACGTCCGGCCCGGAACCGTAGGATGGCTGCAGCATGTCCAGCTCGTCTACGGTATGGCCGCGCCGGCCGCCTACTTCGGTAAGCTCGGGCAGGCCGGGTATTTCGATGCGCCAGCCTTCGTCGTCGCTCATATGCAGATGCAGCACGTTCAGTTTATACAACGCGATCACGTCCAGGATGCGGAGAATTTCCGCTTTCGCCTGGAAATTGCGCGACACGTCTACCAGGAATGAGCGGTAACTGAAGCGGGGCCTGTCTTTCACTTCGATGCCCGTGATTTCGATCGCGCCGTTTTTGGGCGTACCGAGCAGCTGGCGGAAACTCTGGATCGCGTAGAACACGTCTTCCGCCTTGTTTCCGGACAGCGTCACTTTATCCGCCGTTACGGTCAGCGTATGTTCTCCTGTAGGATTTTTATCGTTTTTATTCAGCACGATGGACCCGTTTTCCCCTTCCGCGATTTGCACGGTTTTACCCAGTGCGTTTTTGAGGATGTCTGCCAGGAATAACGCTTCCTGTTTCAGTTCCGGCTGGTAAGCGATCACGTCCTTTGCGTCCAGCGAAAAAACGCCGGCGGTGCTGCGGATGTTCTCAGGCGTAGGAAACACGCGCGGCAGCTGGTCTTCCGGGATGTCGCGGGTAATGCTGTTGCGTTTGTAGATGTCTTCCAGGGAAGTGCGCACCCGGCTTTCGTTCGCCTGGCGGCGCAGCTGTTTGTCTTCCGTGGAAGGCACCACCGTGAAATCGATGCTGTAACCTTTGGCGGGAGCGTCGTTCCACACGATGTACGGCCCGTCAGGCGCGTCGGTGAAGTTGGTCACCCATGCGCCCGATTCCACGTTGATCAGGATGGAATCTCCCGGTGCAAGCCCTTTAAAATCCGCCGTGGGCTTCAACGTGTACAAATGCCCGTTGATATGGCCGGGCACGATCGCCGGCGAAGTTTCGGTACGCAGCGGGCTTACGACGCGGATAAAATTGAAATAGATCGTCCACCCCGAGGCCGGGAAAGCCTTTTTGGCAGTGTTGGTAAGGGTGAAGACGGAATGCGTTTTGGCTTCTCCCATAAAACCGTTTTCCTTTACCTCCCACTTCAGTTTCAGCCCTTTTTGCGGGAAGGGTGCTGTTTGCGCGAACGCGGAAAAAGATAACAACAAAAAAATAAACGTGAATCGTTGATGCATATAATCAGGATTTAATTACGGCAAGTCAATGTGGAAGGCCGGCATTGAGCAGGCCGGCTTCCGGACCGGACAAGCGTAATTATTTGTTGAAAGTTTTATGAATGCTGCCGAGCAGGTACCCTTTCGGGTCGCTGGAATATTCCCAGAACATCACGCCGGCGAGGCCGTGTTTTTTGACGTAGCGGCATTTTTCGCGCACGGAGCGTTCGTCGTCGTAAGTGATGAAAATGTGCTGATCGCGATTCCAGAGATAAGGCGCTTTGGCGCGTTTGTCCCAGTGGCGTTTGTAACCCTGCGTCATCAGGCTGTCTTTGAGCCGGGTGTATCCCCCGCCACGCGCGCCTTTCACGGCCTGCTGGTTCAGGCCGCGCTTATGACCGTCAGGCAATTGCCAGCCGCGGCCGTAGAACGCGCAGCCCATAACGATCTTATGGGCAGGCACGCCGGCCCGCAGGAAATATTGCACGGAGCGGTCCGCAGAGGCTTCCGTACTGTCCTTCGTAGAGCCGTACAGGTTAGTATGGTGACCGGCGATGCCGGTGCCGTTGGTTTTGTAATCGTAGCTCATAATGTTCACAAAGTCCAGGTATTGCTGGGCTTTGTCCATCTCCGTGTGCTCGATGAAATATTTACCGCCGCCCACGGCCGTGGTGAGCAGGTATTTGCCGCCGGTCTCTTTTTCGAGGGAATCCAGCGAAGCGCGGATGGCCTGGAACATGAGCGTGTAGTGCTGTTTGTCTTCCGGGCGGTACACATTGCCTTCTTCGCCGGGCACGCCGGGGTATTCCCAATCGATGTCCACCCCGTCCAGCCTGTATTTCCGGATAATGTCCACGGAGGTATGGGCGAAAAGGGCGCGGTTTTCGGGGGTGAGCACGGCGTCTGAGAAATTTTCGCTCCAGGCCCAGCCGCCGATGGAGATGAGGATTTTCAGCGCCGGGTTGCGCGTTTTGAGCGCGTTGAGCCTGCGGAAGTTGACGGTATCGGTCTTTTCGTTGGTCAGCCATGCCTGGCCGTTTTTCACGTCTACAAAAGCGTAGTTGATGTGCGTGAGTTTTTCCACCTCTATCGCGTCGGGATCGGCGATGAGGCCGCGAAATCCGCCAACGTAGGCAATTACGACGGGTTTGGGGGCCGGCGGGCCGGGTCTTTTGAACGCCATGGCCGCTGTAAGCAGCAGGGCGGCGGAAGCGGCGATAATGGTTTTGGCTGGGTAACGCATGGGTTAAATATAGGGGATTTACGGGTGAAATCAAGTCGTGGCGGGCGGCTTCGGAGGCAAATCTTTGCTGCTGTGCGGCTGCGGCGGGGGCGGTTAATTTCAGCGCCTATTTTCATTCATTTTTAAAACATTCCACATGAAAACGTTCAAATTCAACTTTGCTTTTTTCGTTGCCATTCTCGCGATGAGCGCCGCGCTCACCACACATGCCGGCATTTTTGGCAAAAGAGTGATCACCAGGTGTTTCACGGAAGTGGGTTTATTTAACTGCATGGGCAGTTATGTGATCCTGGACGGGAACGCCAATCCGCCTGCGCTTTGCAGCGAAGCGACGGAACTGGCCGCCAGCCATCCGACCGTTGCGTCGGCATCGCTTGCGAACTCTATTCCGGGTGGAGATGTCTGTGGCGGGGGTGATTTTTTTTGCTGCCTGACGGTAAGTGAAACATCACCGGCTGATCCGGAGTATAACTGCTCTCCTTTCCTTGATCTTGGGGAAGGTTTTAAAAAATATAAGGTTGAGGCGGTGTATTGCAAGGAAATCCGATAAGCGCTATACGCTGGTTACCGGCAGTGAAGCTCGTTGTTCTGCCAGTAGAAGGTAACGAGTTTTGTGTCGTTGATCTGGGTGATGAAATTATTGAGGGGCTGACCGCGGAACAATTTACCGCGAATCTCCACGGCAGCAGCGTGCGGGTTGTCGATCACAAGCTCCACGTCGAACCAGCGTTTGAGCATTATGCCCACTTCGGAGATGGTGGCATTGTTGAAATAATGAATGCCTTCGCGCCAGCTGAGGGTATTGGTCATGTCGAAGTCTTTGTTCTTCATCAGCTCTCCTTCTTTTGCCACGGCTTCGTTGCCGGGCGCGAGCTCGATAGTGCGGGCGCCGCTGGAAACGGCGACTTTGCCTGACACGAGGGAGGTAATTACTTTTCCTTCCGTATAAGCGTTTACATTAAACTCGGTGCCAAGCACTTTAACGGGGCCGGAAGGCGTGTGTACGGTAAAAGGTTTGTTGGCGTTCTGCGCTACCTGGAAATAGGCTTCGCCCTGGTCGATGAACACTTCGCGGGTATCGCCGTTGAAGCGAAAGGGGAAGCGGAATCGGGTGGTGCTGTTGAGCCATACTTTCGTACCGTCCGGCAGTTCGATCTGGAAATCGAGTTTGGCCGGCACGGTGAGCGTATTGAGGCCGTTGCCGGCTTCGGGGGCGCCTTCGGCGAATGTGAGCGAGCGGTTATTATTATTGAGAGTGGTAACTCCTGCAACGATGGCCTGGCGCCCGGTGTCGTTCATGGCGATCAGCTCACCGCTGGCGAGGGTAAGGGTAGCGCCGGAATGATTGGGTGTATGAGCGGCCTGGTAAACGGATACTTCCTGTTGCGGGCGGAGAAAAATAACGAGCATAACGGCGGCGGCCACGGCGGCGGTGCCGGCGAGCATTTTGCGGACGCGGGTTTTCCGGCGGAGGCGGTTGGCCCGGGCGATCACGTCTTCAAGAGCGGCATCGCTGTCGATATTCCCGGAAAACGAACGGGCTTCTTCGATGGGCACCTGCTGAATTTGCGCCTGGTATTCATAGAAGCGTGGGTTAAGGGCTTCGAAGGCCTTTAATTCCTCTCTTTCTTCCGGTGTGAGATCGCCGTAATAATGCTGTTTGAGCAGGAGCTCGTATAAACGCAAGTTATCTTTCATCATACTATAAGATGCAAAACTATCCCTTAAAGGGTGAAAAATCAGTAAATACGTGAATTGTGCATTTTTTCCCTGAGGGTGGCAAGGGCGAGATGCAGGTGTGTTTTTACGCTGGACAAGGCGATGCCCATTTTCCGGGCCACTTCCATTTGTTTATGTCCTTCGAGGTAAAAAAGTTCGAGGGCTACGCGGCGTTGCCTGGGCAGTTCGGAGATGTGTTTACGGAGATTGTGGAAATTGTCTTCGTTATCTGGCTGGTTATCAGTATGCTGGCTGGTTTGCGCGTAACGTTCGAGATGGAATTTCCGTCTTTTCTGATTTTCGAGCTCACGGAGGCAGCGGTTGTGCACGGCGGCGTAGAGGTACGATTTGATGGTAGCGTCGAGGCGGAGGTGGAGTTTACCGGCGAGCATACCGGTAAAGATCTGCTGTACGATATCTTTAGCGGCATCCTGATCGTGCAAAAAGCTGTAAGCGTAATTGCAGAGCGGCCGGTAATATTTCCCGAACAACTCGTTGAAAGCCTGTTGATTCCCGTTTTTCCAGGCTGCTACCAGCCTGTGATCATCTTTGCTTAACATGTCCATAAAAGTAACAGGTTATGTGAAATGTTGCAACTGCGGTATGATCGCAGTACAAAGATACAAACATGTTAGTCATTATTTCTTGTTAACAAACGGTGATTTCGGGGGGAAATTTGTAAAAAAACGGTGGACACAAATTTGTTAAAAAAGGGTGAAACGAATGGGTAAAATTCCTGATAATTAACCAAAGAAAACAACAGTCAAACCTAATACAGTTACAATACTACAAGCAAAAATCCTTCTCAGATGCTTTCTTGTTGAGTTAACATTCGGTTAACCTTTGTTATTATTTTATTTTGCATTTTTGAATTGCGAACCGGAAACAAATTCAATCGCAACTTTTGTATGTTTTGAGAATACTTCTTCAAGTTATACTTAAGCCGAAATTCCCATCTTCCCTTATTTGTTCACCTTTACCTCAACTTTGCTACGGAATGGACAATTCGTATGTACTGTCCTGCCTGCAGGCAGGAGACATGGAAGTATTCACCTCGGTGTTCAAGGCTTATCATAAGCCGCTGTGCAATTATGCGCACAGTTTTCTGCACAACGAGGAAAACGCGAAGGACGCTGTTCAGGACGTATTTACGAAACTGTGCGCATCGCCTAACCTATGGGGGAATATCGAAGATATCCGCGGGTATCTTTACCAGTCTGTCCGGAACAGGTGCCTGGTGTACATCCGGTCGGACAGGAGCGATATCGTTAAAACCGAATACAACAGCGGAACGGACCTGCTGAACATTGGCGCATCACCGGATGCGGTATCGATCGACGAACAGAAGGACCTTGATTTCAAGATCCAGTACCTGCTGTCCAAGTTACCATTTAAGCGGCGCAGAGTGGTACAGATGTACTACTATGAAAATTTATCGTACAAGGAAGCGGCATCAAAGCTGGGGCTTACGAAGGATACGATAAAAACGCAGCTGTCGCTGGCCCGGAATGCGTTCCGAGAAATGCGGCACCTGTTACGCCTTTTGATCGGCCTCTCGTTTTTCCTCTTCTGACATATGTAGCGCAGCCGTTGATCCCATCTCCGGCTGCAGCGGTATGAAAGCAAATTGATTTTATCAGTCATAAAAAATCTAAAAAAATCTGTCAACCGATTCATTCGTTTCTAACAGTCATGTGTATACGCTCCAGGCATACAATAGACATTAAGAATAAGGACTAGCATTACCAGTTAAAATTTGATCATGAAACAACACTACCTTTGCCAGACGTGGGCGAAGCGGGCATTTCTATTCCTGCTTGTGCTCACCCTGAAAACACAGGCAGCCTCTTCTTCTATTCTCGACGATACTTCCAGTATCACGCTGCATGTAGTCAACCAACCAATTGAAAACATCTTTAAACTTATTGAAAAGCAGACCGGGCTTACTTTCTACTACGGCCGCTCCATTATAGACGGTTCCGTTCCCGCCAGCGTGAACGTTACCAAAGCTTCGCTCACGGAAGTGATGGGCGTGTTGCTGAAAGGGAAGAATGTGAGCTGGCGGGTGAAGGATAGGGGAGTAGTGTTGAGTAAGGGGGGGGCGGTGCCGGAGAAAGGAGTGATTGAGATAGCAGCAGACAGCGTCCCTAAAATCAATGTTTCGGGTGTTGTGATGGATGTAAAAGGAAATCCTCTTTCAGGAGCAACTGTGACCTTAAAAGGTTTACCACGCGGTCAGGGCGCCGATGCAAGAGGAAGATTTACATTTTTGGGAGTTCCCGCAAACGCAACACTTGTGATATCGTCTGTCGGATTTGAAACTAAACAGGTTAAGATTAACGGAAGAACAGAAATAAGAGTTCCGCTGGATTCCGCGATTACTGAGATCGCGTCAGTTGAAGTATTTTCCACGGGTTATCAGGACATCCCGAAAGAAAGAGCCACGGGTTCGTTCGTTCAGCTTGATAATCAAATATTAAACCGAACCGTTTCAACAAATATCCTAGATAGGCTAATAAATGTTACCAGCAGCCTAAAACCAGAGAAAGGCATTAAGACCAATATCAGTATACGCGGGTTCAGTACAATTAATGCAAATATGAAACCGCTTGTTGTAGTGGACGGCTTTCCCTACGACGAAACAACATTTGAAGGCGCAATAGTGCTTAATAATCTTAATCCCAACGACATTGAGTCCATAACGGTCCTTCGCGACGCAGCATCTGCTTCCATCTGGGGAGCCCGCGCTGGTAACGGTGTTATCGTTATTAAAACCAAAAAAGGATCATATAATCAAAAGCCAACAGTCCGGTTTAACACTAACGTAAACTTTATCGAAAAACCGGATCTTTCTTACCTAAATCTTATGTCTTCAAAAGATGAGATTGAGCTTGAAAAAAAAAGGTTCGAAGCAGGAGAATTTAATGCGTTTGACGATATCTATCCATCCATCGGCTATTTTGCACCCACCACCGCTGTTGTGGAACTATTGCTTGCACACCGAAGAGGGGAGATATCCCAGGTGGAACTCGACGCCCAACTCAACGCGCTTTCGGCGCATGATGTACGCGATGATCTTAACAAATACCTGCTCCAAACAGAAATAAATCAGCAATACAATGTCAATGTCAGCGGGGGCTCTCTTAAGAATAACTACTATTTATCCTTCGGATACGACAAAAACCGGGGAAATATCAAGCGTAACGACGCCGGCCGTTATACCCTCCGGTTCGACAACACCTTCAAACCTATTGATAAAACAGAGATTGGAGCTTATATCGTGTATACCCAGGCAAACGGTAAATCTAATGGCCTGGATTATTCCGGCTTCATGCCTACTGGGAATACATCCCTCACCCCGCCTTATGTACGGTTTGCGGACGAGAGTGGAAAACCTTTGCCTGTGCCGACAATCGGAACTTTGCGCGATGCATATCTCGACACAGTGAGCGCTCCGGGATTACTCGACTGGTATTACAGGCCGTTGGAGGAACTAAGAAACAAAAATGCCTCCAGCAAGCAATACAGCACGCGCCTGGGCGGGCATCTCAGGTTTTCATTTATTGACTGGATGAGTGCAGAAGTAAGAGGTCAATACGAGAAGAGAATAGGCATTACAAGCGATCTTGCCAACCTCGATATGTATGGAACCCGCAACCTCATCAACAACTTCGTATACCAGGACGCCACAGGGGCAACCATATACCCGGTGCCGCTTGGCGCAATCTACAATACAAACAACACAGAAGGTAGATTCTGGAATATCCGGACGCAGTTAAATATCAACAAAGGTTGGGAAAGGAGCAGGGTAAATGCTATTCTTGCTTACGAATCCAGTGAATCCGCGACTTCCAGTTCTTCGCGAACCCAGTACGGGTATGATCCTGCCACAGGCATTTCAACGACCAACATGGATTACAATACCATTTTCACACTCAGGCCTTCCGGCTATCGTGGTTCAAGCAAAATCCCACTTAGCGACGTCGAAAGAGGCTTCCTCAATCGGTTTGAAAGCTTCCTTGGAAATGCGGCATATACTTTTAACGACAGGTATACAATTACCGCAAGCGGCAGGATAGACAAAAGTAACTTCCTTGGAGCCAAAAGCAATCAAAGAATGATACCACTCTGGTCTACCGGGATCTCATGGATGATCTCCGACGAAAATTTCTACAGGGTATCCTGGGCATCGTATCTTAACCTGCGAATTACATACGGGTATAACGGGAATCTCAATAATAAAGCGACATCGTTGCCAACGGCCAGGATACACGCTCCCGACAATGCCTATCACAACCTGCCGTCTGCGGTAATATCTACCCCGCCGAACCCTGGCTTAACCTGGGAAAAAATCGGCACTTTTAACGTCGGGATAGACTTCCGGCTACTCTCGAACAGGGTACAAGGCTCTCTCGAATATTATAAGAAAAAGGGCATTAATCTGATCGGGGCGATTCCTATCGACGCAACAACGGGAGTGACCTTCTATACCGGTAATTACGCAAATATGAAAGGTAGCGGCATTGACCTTATATTAAATACTGTTAATGTTAAGAAGGATCTCCAATGGACTTCCAACTTTAATCTGAGCTATAATACTGACAAAATTACACATTATGATCAAAGCGGTATTACGCCCGCTTCCTATTTAACAGGATACGATGCCCCAATAATCGGCAAACCCATCGCAAAAATATTTGCATTCCCATTTGGGGGTCTTGACCCCGAAACCGGCGATCCTACCGCAAATGTAAATGGCGAAAAGAGAAGCTATACTAGCTTTATTGAGGAATTCAAAACAGAGGAACTTTCTTACCTGGGCAGCACAACTCCCCGCGTATTCGGTTCGCTGATCAATACATTCAGTTACAAGAACGTTTCGCTGTCGTGTAACATTACCTTTAAGTTCAATTACGTCTTTACCCGCACTTCTGTCAATTACTATAACATATACGCCAATTTTTCGGGACATGGTGACTATGCTCTCCGCTGGCAGAAACCGGGTGACGAGAATTCGACCACCGTTCCATCTCTACCGGCAACACCAGACCAGGCAAGAGATAATTTCTACAGTCTTTCTGATGTACTGGTTGAAAAAGGAGATCACATCAGGTTGCAAGATATCCGTCTTAGCTACGATTTGGGGCAGAATATCACCAAAAAACTATCAGTATTAAAGAGCATTTCCATATATGCTGTCGCGAACAATCTCGGCATTATATGGCGTGCCAATAAATACAACCTCGACCCCGAGTTGACAGGATATCTTCTTCCGCCTCCCAAGAGCGTAGCAGCAGGGTTAACCGTTAGTTTCTGACAATTCCATTCGCGAATACTTTAAAAATAATTCATCATGACATATTTCAGGTCATATTCCAAGCTTTCCACATCCCTCATTTTGGTGCTACTTTCTGCCTTTCTCTCCGGCTGCTCCAAAGAATGGTTCGATGAAAAAGCAGACAAGCAGACAACTGTGCCGGATAAATTGGCGGATTTCCAAAACCTCTTGGACAATTTGCTTACGTTCCAACAATATCCCGTGTTGGGAGAAATTGCTAGCGACCTGCATTACCTGCAAGATGCACGATACGAGATTTTCCCCAAAGGAGCCAGTACAGATGCATATATCTGGTCTAAAACTGTGCGGCATGATAAAGTTTCAACCTGGAATCGCTCCTATGCAAAAGTCCTCACAGACAATGTTATTCTCGAAGGCCTGGAAAAAATCGACACAAGCAATCCTTCGGTAGCAATAGAATGGAAAAACATCAAAGGACAGGCGCTTTTTAATAGGGCACGGGTATTTTTTGAATTGGCTACAACGTATGCGGCGGCCTACGACAAAACGACCGCAGCTACTTCTCCAGGAGTAGTGCTCAGGCAAACTTCAGATCTAACCACACCCAATGAAAGAAGCACACTCGAAAAAACCTTCGAAAGAATATTGCTTGATCTAAACGAAGCGTACAAGCTGCTTCCCCAACAAGTAAGCATCTTAACAAGACCATCCAAGGCATCAACGGCATTTCTTTTAGCCCGGGTCCATCTCTATATGGATAGCTATGAGGAAACTCTCAGAAACATCAACCTCGTTCTTGCACAAAACTCAACTCTGCTCGACTTCAGCAAAATACCTTCAATCAGGACCACTATCGGCAGGTATAATACAGAGGTCTTACTTCATAGTAACTTTGTTGATGGAGCAGTAACCTCCGCGCTTGTTGAAAGAACATATCTCGACCAATACCAACCGGGTGATCTCAGAAAAACGGTCTTTTACAGATCGACCCTTACGACTGGAGCTATTTCATTTAAAGGGAATTATGAAGCCATTACGACCAACTTATTTAACGGGTTCGCAACAGATGAAGCATACCTGATCCAGGCAGAGTGTTATGCACGGTTAAACAAAATACCGGAAGCCATGCAAGTACTCAACACTCTGCTTAAGTCTCGGTGGAGCAAATCCGTCCCCTATATCGATCTGCAAGCCGACACAGAATTGGAAGCACTTCAACTTGTTCTTACAGAGCGGAAAAAGGAATTAAACTTCAGGGGGGTGCGTTGGATGGATTTGAAACGCCTGAATAAAGATCCCCGTTTTGCACAAACCATTACAAGACAGGTCCTTGGTCAAACATACACGCTTGAGCCCAACAGCTATAAATATTCTTTTCCTATACCGGACGACGTTATTGAACAGGGCGGAATTTCGCAGAATAGCGGCTGGGAAAAATAAACTCATTAACATCTCTAACAAAAAGACAACCGCCTCATTGGTTGTCTTTTTTTTTTAACTTTTTTTTGACCCTGAAATCTTTCTGCAGTGACAACTCCTAGTTTTGGATAAATCTTTAAAAGACACGTTGAGAATCAGAGTCAGAAAAACCCGTATCCCAACAAAGTTCGTATCAAGCAATTTATGGTATATATATAATTACATCAATCAACTGTTTAAGGCAAATATTTTCACCATAAACCCACAGGTAATCATGAGAGAAAAAGCTATTCCCATCCATACCCTCCCGCAACGCCCCATGAAACTCCGGAAATGGACAGTAGAAGCCATCGTTGCCATTCTTCTAATCGTATGGCTTCATACCTCCGTCAGTAAGCTAATGGATTTCGGCGGTTTGCAGATTCAGATGCGGCAATCACCCGTATTCTACAAAAATGCCAACCTTGCTGCCATCGTTGGTCCAAGCCTGGAAATCCTGCTATCCATTCTTTTAATTATTAAAAGAACTCGCGTGGTGGGTCTGTTCGGCTCCTTTCTCTTGATGGTATTCTTCACCTGGTATGTCGCTTATCTCATGGTGACCATGCCACATCTCCCTTGCAGCTGCGGTGGCATAGTTGGCTGGCTAAACTGGTCGCAACACCTGGCACTGAACATTTTCCTAACGATTATTTCCCTTATTGGGTTTTTCCTGCAGCGAAAGTACCTGAAAATGGGAAAGCCTTAATTACCCACTTATCAAAATATTGCGCAATAACAAGTTAACCGGTCTTGAAAAAACAGGTAAAACCATTATTAGTTAACATTTAAAAAAGACAAAATGAAAACTTTGAAATTGAGCTTCGCTCTGATCATTGCCGTTCTGGCTGTTGGCGTTACCTATGCTTCCAAAGCTGGTAGCAGACTTACTACCCGTTGCTTCACTGCTATCACCGTAACTAACGGTGTTTCTCCCTCCTCCTTGACTGTGGACATCAACACTTGCGCAGCCGCAGAAACTGCAATCATCACCCAAGGTAAAATATATCTGACTGCCGCTTCTGTAGCTAATTCTATCGACGGCGAGAATCTGTGTCCTCCTTCTGATCAGAGGTTCTGCTGCGTTGACCTGGTTGAAGGCGATCCTCAGGATCCGAACTTCCAACTGTCCGCTTTACTGGACCTGGGCGATGGTTCCGCAAAACGCTATGTAGTTAGCGACGTTTTCTGCAAACCGCAGCCGTAAGTCAAATTATTGACACAATGAAAAAGTAAGTCAAATATGGCAAGAGTTAACCCCGCAGCGGGTTAACTCTTGCTACTTTTCCTCCTATACCGTACCAGCCTTTTTCAGCCGGGCAGCACCTCATTTTTTAGTTACCTTCAAATTAAATAAATGAAAACTTTAAAATTGAGCCTCGCCTTGATCATTGCTGTACTAACCACCGGCCTCACCTATGTTTCAAAAGCCGGCAGCATGACCACTACCCGTTGCTTTACTATTGTCACCGTTACAAACGGAATTGCTCCCACTACTCTGAGCATTGGTGTTGCAAATTGCCAGACTGCAGAAAGCGTGGTTCATGATCAGGGCAAAATATATTTGATTAACGCTTCTCTTCCGAATTCCCTCGAAAACGAAGTATATTACGTTCCTTCTAACGTGTCCTTCTGCTGTGTCAACCTTGTCGAAGCTACCCCCCAGGATCCGAATTTCCTGTTGTCTGCCTTATTGAACTTGAGAGATGGTTCTAAGCGGTACACAGTTACCGATGTTTTCTGCCGGCCGGCAGTGTAGGATAGCTGAACACTTAAAACACTCTTCTTCCCATAGTTATTGGCCGTTTATACATCTGTACATCCGGCCAGCATCTTGTTTTTGCCGTTTTCTGGTTTTACTCTAATGCGGCAAAGGAACAACCGTTGCTGGGAACGGGTAAAAACTCTATTAGTTAACATTAAAACGAGATAAAATGAAATCTTTAAAACTGAGCTTTGCTCTGATCGTTGCCCTTCTGGCTGTTAGCGTTACCTATGCATTCGAAGCCAGCAAAGAGTCAACAGACCGTTGTTTCACCGCAATTATAGTAACAAACGGCGTCAGTTCATCTATTTTAACTGAGGATTTTACCTACTGCTCAGTTGCGGAAACCGCAATCATTAGCCAAGGTAAAATATATTTGACTAATGCATCGATCGCTAGTTCCAGTCCTGGCACTATGTTGTGCCCTCCTTCAGATCGAAAATTCTGCTGTGTTATGGTGCGGGAAGGCGATCCGCAAGATCCAAACTACACCCTATCTACTTTACTGGAACTTGGTGATGGCGGTCCAAAACGATACGTGGTTACGGAGGTTATCTGCAAACCCGATTTCTGAGATCAAATCTTTTAGCTAGATGCATTTCTTTCACAAGAACGGTGATCAAAACGCATTTTATAATGAAGCTTCCCCTCTCCTGACAACTCTAAATTAGATTTTATGAACTTTTACGTCGTGAACCACCAATATCAATGAAAAAGGTCGGGCAATGCCCGACCTTTTTCATTGATATTGGTAAAAATCAAACTATTTTTTGTCATTCAATAATTTGCCGAGTACTTTGTGTAAACCCTCACCTGTTAGTTTAATATCATCGTAAACTTCTCCAAGAAGGGAACTGTCCACTATCTTTTGACCAATAATATCCATTGCGACGATCTCAGCTTTTTGGTTAAGCAAAACATAACCCGGTATGAATTCCAGCGAAAACAGTTCCTTAGAGGTATTCTCGGTATCGATAGCATGATCCCATGGGGTATCGATTTCTGATAAAGCTTTTTTCCATTGCGAACGGTTTGGATCGATAGAAATACCGATAATATTGAATCCTTTATTGGTAAAATCGGAGTATACCTCTTTAAGTCCTGGCATTTCCTTCCTGCAGGGTCCGCACCAATATGCCCAAAAATCAATCAGGGTATATTTTGCTTCACCGACCATATCCCAAACTGCGCGTTTTTTTCCATCGGGCAATTCCACAACATAATCAGGTATTTTTACACCTGCTTTGTAAGTTTCTCTTATTTTTTGATACGCAATCTGCTGTTTGAGCATAAGTCCTCCTTTGCTATCCCGAACATTAGGTTGTAATTTTTTATACATTTCAGCTTTTTCTTCGGCGTTTAAATTTTTTCTACCGTATATCAAAAATGCCGCAGCAGAAGAATTAATATGTTCATTTATGTAATTTTTCGTAAATATTTTCTGGCTGTCTTTGTTTCTTCTATCCACTGCCGTATCAAAGGAATTGTCCACGATCGATTTAGGCAATGCGTTAGTATAAGCCTCATACTGATCGAAAAAACCCTGGTAAACGGCAGTCGCTACCGAGGTGTTTCTGATCGCCTCCGGCCACTTTCCAAAGTCACCTGAAAGCTTGATTTCGGAGGTGTCTATGATCAATAATATCCAGGTTCGCTTCGTATCTGCCGAATCAATCTCAGCGCGAACAAAGACATATTCTCCGAATGTTAAGCTGTTAATATTGAACTCGATTTTCCCGGAGGAAGACTTTACTATTTGCAACGTGTCTTCAGTATTGTCCCTGGTAACATTTGTCAGATAAAACCTTCTACCGTCCGGCAGGTTCTCGAAATCCCCGAATATCTTTACTTTTAATCCGTTCTGTGAGAATGTGGAGTGATGTATAAAAAAAGCTGCTATAAGCAGTAAAAAACGTTTCAACGTCATAAGTTTGATTTAAATACCAGTTATAGTGAAAAATTCCAGGGAAAACATCCCTTTTTGTTATAATGCAAAATGGAGAGAAGGATCCAGTTTGTTTTCAACCCCCATTCTCAATCTTTCCCCGTAAAAACCTACTTTGACTTCCGGCGATAATATTTGATATGCGTTTTTCCAGGCCTCCTTTGGGCACCATTTCAGGATTAAAAGGGGAGTGTAATAAGATTGAGGGTTTAACAAAATCCAGCCAAGGGTATTTTTTCGATAAAGGAGGTCGGCCATCTCATAGGCATGTTTGGCAAAAACCGCGTCCAGAGAGTCCTTCCCGTTAAGCTGATTTGCCTTTCTTACCCATTCCTGCCTTTTTTTAGTACCTGTTACCTTTATCATCACAGCTTCATAACGCTTCAATTCAGCCGTAAATGGCGCCTGGATCGTGGCCTGGTAATCGTTATATTCATTCTGCAGTGGCCCTCCTGAAACAGAAACCCAGGGCCAGTCTGCCAAACGGCCGGTTACCTGAACATGCTCATCTTTTCCTAAGACGAAGTATTTTGTATCCGGAAGCGTTTCAAGTTTAATCAATACAGGGGTTCCAGGGAGCGAATCAGTGCTCTGCAAGATGCATTTGTTATTTACAAATTTACCTTCCGTCTTACGTTGACCGTTTTTATCCAGAAGGTATACCGAGGTGCCATCCTTTATATCTTCCAGTTGAAAACTAATACTGTACCGGTTTAAAACCTGTGATGTCGCATTATTCGATACCGACAAAAACAGGCATGCTGCCACGAGGCGTACAAAAAACGTCCAATCCATTATCGTTCTAATAATTATTTAATCTTCATTTTTTCAGTACCCGCTCAATCTCCGTCGTAATATCCCGATCCATCAGTGAACCGTTCAGCCTCGCAAGTTTCCCGTTCTTGTCCAGCAGAAGCAATTGCGGTACAAATTGAAAGCCATATCGGTTGCGCATGTCGTTCCATACAGGAATACCCTGGCCTCCCTCGCTCGCGTTTCCAAGAATTACCACCGGCCAGTCAGTCCCCACACGCTCCTCAATCTCCTTGATCTTCGCTGTGTCGGAATCCGGCCCCGCGTACATCGAAATTACTTCAAACCCACTTTTTCTGAGCTTATCATAAGCGGCTTTTACCGCAGGCATCCGTTCGATGCAAACTGAACAATAGATATTCCAGAAGTCAAGTAACACTACTTTTCCCTTCAATCTCTCAAGGTTAATTTCCTGACCGTCCATAGATGTTCCGGAGAATCGCAATGGTATGTTATCAAGGTCCAACAGCCTCAACTTTTGCTCAACCCAGGCCCTCATTTGCGGATTCGGATGATTCTCATACCGGTTCAGAAGATATCTTAAGTCCTGGAACGACAAATTGTAATTGTCTGTTCCGAGAAACAACATACCCAGAATGAGTAACGCGTTTTTAGGGTTTCCACTTCCGATAACGGAAAGGCAATTATCCAACTTCCATACGACCCTCTCCAGGAAATCTTCCGTATTGCCACGGTACTCATCATTCTTCGAAGCAGTTAGTTCCTGCCTGAGGTCTTTGGTAAAATAATCGATCTTTCGTTTTGCGGACAAAGTAGGGGTTTTCTTTATTTCCGCTTGTAAGATTAGCTGATTTTTGCCCCACCGGTTTAACAGATCCCGGTCAACCGGGGAAGAATAATATTCGGATTTTAATGACGCCTCCGCTCCTTTTTCAGCATCTTGCCAAAATTTCAAAGTATTTAAAAGACGCGAAGTGGCCCATTGGTATTTTCGCTGATCATCGGGATAGTTTTTCCAGAATAACAGGCCAATCTTCAAATATTCACGAGCTTCAACTTCAAGGTTCTTTTCGGTCTCAACCGTAATGATATCGTTCTCTAGATTACGTTCTATCTCCAACAAACGATTCCATATGCTGTCCGCTGCAGACACCGTTTTTATATTCGCGTTCTCTCCAGTACTGCCGCCGACCGCAGATGAAGTGCGCACACTAGTAACACTGGAATTTTTATTTTGACTGTCAGAAATCTGACTGTTGCCATCACTCTGGCCCAAAACGGGCCCTACACCTCCAAAAGCTATTATTAAGCACAAAAAAAATGAACTATTGACTTTTTTTGACATTACACATGATTTTCAAGTTTATCATTTTGTTTGCCTCGTAGAAACCCAAAAGATAACTGCAGCAAAGCTGAAATTTGTAAGCCTGAGATTGACAGATGCAGAAAGACATTCTCGAAATAGCCTCTGCAAATAATAGTTCTACTGTTTACAAAAATTTCCCCATCAGTCTTATTAAGACACTAAATGGGCAAAAAAGGGTGAAGCATGAGAAGACTCAAACAATATTTTCTTAAAAATTAATTGAAAATCAATTGTATATCAAAAAAAGAAAAATCAGAAAAATAAAAATTAATGTGAACTATCGACACAGAGATCCACATTAATCTGACTTAACTGAAAAATGCAACAATATTTTATTTACTCTCCTTCACAAAATTGTACCCTACTCCCCCTCCAACACAAACCTTATCGGCAAATTAAAATACACCGCCACATTCCTCCCGTTCTGCCTCCCGGGCTTCCAGTCCGGCATTTTCCTGACCACCCTTAACGCTTCTTCATCCAGCCCGGCTCCTTTTTTCGCCCCCACCAGCTCTACATTGCTGATCTCCCCGTCTGCCCCCACCACGAACTTCACGAACACCGTGCCTTCCACGCCGATTTCAGAAGCTGCGGCCGGGTAACGGATGTTCCTGTTCAGGAAAGCGGCCAAAGCCTTTTCACCACCGGGAAATTCAGGCATGATCTCCACGAAAACCTGCGGCCCCTCGTTCTTGGGCTCCGCCTTTGGCGCTTCCACCACCCCGGAGCCGGTAGGGCCAACAGGCGCGCCATTGTCCACACCGTCTGCCACGCCCTCCGCATTTTTCAGCCCGATCGAAACGTCCTGCAGCTGGTCGTTCTTCGGCACTTCGTCTTCCGGCCGCACATTGTCGTCTTCCGTGACCACGAACGTAGGATGTTTAACCATCGGCAAACTGGCGGCGGGCGGCTCTACACGCGCGGGAGGAGGCGGGGTTACCGGTGGTTTTTCCAGCTCCACGTCGATCGGCGCGATCGGTTTTACTTCAATACGGGGCCTATCGGTTACTTCACCCGCTTTCAGCCGCGTGCTCAAACTATACCCGCCAATGATCAGCAACACGATGCAGCCCATGCCTATAACGGCATTGCGTACACGTTTATCGTACCGGCGGCGAAGGTCGTAAGCGCCGTAATCTTTGTTCCGGTCGTTAAAAAGAATGTCGAGAAAATCTGGTTTGAAGAATTTGGTTGTTTCCATAGCAGTCAGTTTAAAAGGAAGATGCCCCGGAAAATATTTTCCATAAACAGCAGAATAACTCGTTGAACCTTTTTAACTTAGGGTTGTTCTTTACTAGTGTTACCGGCTTTTAAATCTGAATTTTCTATCCGTATGAGATGCTGGCTACCCTCCATAACCATGCGCAAAACCTTGCTGACTGTCGTGCTCCTGCTGGCCGTAAAGGCCCTGTTCGCCCAACAGGACAGTACCGGGCCGTATGTTTTCACCCTCGATGAATGCATCCAATATGCCTCCGCCCACCAGAACGACGTGGTGAACGCACGCCTCAGCCGGCAGTCCAGCCGGGAGCGGATCCGCGAAATGAGAGGCCGCCTGCTGCCCCATGTAAGCGTTACCGGCAACTTTACCGATAACCTCAAGCTGCAAACCTCGCTGATACCGGATTTTGTGAACGATCCCACGCAAAAGATACCCGTGCAGTTCGGCACCAAGTTCTCTTCGTCCCTCACCGGCGAAGCCACGCAAACGCTTTTCAACAGCGATTATTTCCTCGGCCTGCGCGCCGCCAAAGTATATGACGAGCTTTCCGTGCGCGACCTCCAGCGCACCGCCATCGACACCCGCGTACAGGTGAGCGTCGCTTATTTCGACGTGCTCGTCGCTATCGAAAGCATCCGCATCGTAGACGCCAACCTGGCGCAGTTCGGCAAAACGCTCAAAGACACCAAAGCCCGTTATACCGAAGGCGTCGCCGAAAGGATAGACGTAGACCGCATCCAGGCCAGCTTCAACAGCGTGGAAAACGAGCGCGCCAACCTCGAGCGCACCCGGAACTACGCCTACGACGTGCTGAAATACAGCATGGGCATGCCGCTCAGCGCGCAGCTCGAAATCGAGGAAAACGTGCAGAACTTTACCGGCGGGCCTTTGCCGGACAGCCTGAACTATTCCGTGGCAGACCGCCCCGAATACGCCATGCAGCGCGTGCAGGTAGAGCTGAACCGGCTCAACCTCAAAAGCAAAAAACTCGAGTTCCTGCCCACGCTGAACGCTTTTGTGAACTATGGCTACAACTGGTTCGGCGGGGAATTTTCGGAGCTTTACAAAACCGGTTTCGGCGCATCCGCCCTCGGGCTGCGGCTCTCCTGGCCCATTTTCGCGGGCACGGAACGCATTTACCAGGCGAAACAATACGCCATCACCCTGCAGCAGTCGCAAAACGACCTGGATTATCTCAACCAGCAGATCCAACTGCAAGTGCGCGACGCATGGACGCAATACCGGAACAATTACGCGTCTTATATCACCCAGCAGAAAAATATCGAGCTGACGCAGGGCGTGTACGACCGTGTAGTGCTGAAATACGAACAGGGCGTTTCCACCAGCCTCGACGTTATCTCCGCAGACAATAACCTCAAACAGGCGCAGAACGAATATATCACCGCACTGATCAATGCCCTGGTAAGCAAAGTGAAGCTGGACCAGGCGATGGGCAAGATCAAAACGGAATAAACCAATGGTTATGCAACGCACCCGCATTACGTATTTAATGCTGATACCCTTGCTGGCAGCCGCCTGCAAAGGAAAACAGCAACCCGCCGGCGGCCCTATGCCTCGCCCGGCGGTAACCGTATATGAAGTAAAATCTGCTTCGCACGTCGTTACCGAAAGTTTCCCGGCCACCCTCATCGGCAACATGATCGTAGACATACGGTCAGACGTTACCGGCTACCTCGAGGCCATACACGCCAAAGACGGCAGTACCGTCAAAAAAGGACAGGTGTTGTACGAAGTGGACAAAAGCCGCAGCCAGGCCAGCTACGACCAGGCCAACGCTTCCGTGCTGCAGGCCGAGGCAGACCTGGCGCAAAAAAAACAAGACTACGAACGGTACGCCAACCTGCTGAAACAGGACGCGATCAGCCGCCAGACCGTAGACCAGTCGCTCACCGCCGTTAAAACAGCCGAAGCCATTCTCGCAGCGGCAAAAGCCTCGCGCGCAAGAACCGGCACCGATATCAGTCATGCCGTGCTCCGCGCCCCGATGAATGGCAAGATCGGCATCGCGATGCTCCGCATCGGCGACCTGGTCACCGCCGGCTCCACTACCATCAATACGCTGGTGAACGAAGACCCGATCTATGCGGACATCGACATCCCGCAAAGCCGCTACGCGGAATTTGTGGGCAATATGAAAAAAGACCCGGGCGGCGTCAAATATTTTATTGCATTCCCCAACGGCGGCGTATACCCGCAGGAAGGCAAGGTGCTGCTCATCAACAATATCGTCGATCCCAAAACAGGCACGCTGCGCGTGCGCCTTTCTTTCCCCAACAAGGAAGAAACGCTCAAATCGGGCATGACGGCGATTGTACAGATACGCTATCATACGGATAACCAGATCGCCATTCCGTCCAAAGCCATTGTAGAGCTGCTGGGCGAAGTGAAAGCGTATACCGTGGATAATCACAACGTGGTGCAGTCCGTGCCCATCGAAAAAGGACCGATCGTAGACAGCCTGATGATCATCAACAAAGGCCTGCAGGCGGGCCAGCGGATAGTGGTGGACGGCATTCAGAAAATAAAACCGGGCGACACCGTGACTGTAAAATAAAGGCACATGATCTCGAAAACGTTCATAGAAAGGAAAAATACCACGATCGTGATCGCCATCATCCTGGTGATCGTAGGGCTCATTTGCATGGTGAACCTGCCGGTGGCGCAGCTGCCGGACATTGCGCCGCCCACGGTATCGGTAACGGCGAATTATATCGGGGCCAACTCCACCACTGTGGAAGAAACCGTGACCACGCCCATCGAAAACCAGGTGAACGGTACGCCCGGCGCCATGTATCTCCAGTCTGTAAGCGCTAACGACGGCTCCATGAGCATCACGGTAACGTTCGAGATCGGCACGAACCCGGACATCTCCACGCTGGACGTGCAGAACCGCGTGAGCCTCGCGCTGCCTTCCGTTCCGGACGATGTGCGCAGGGTGGGCGTAACCACCAAAAAACGCTCCAACGACATGCTGATGGTGCTGGCGCTGAACAGCCCGAACGGCACGCACGATAAATCTTTCCTGGAAAACTATCTCAACATCTATCTCAAACCCGAGATCGCGCGCATCAACGGCATCGGCGACGTAACCGCCTTTGCCAACGATTACAGCATGCGCATCTGGCTCGATCCCGATAAGATGGCTAACCTCAACATTTCCACTACAGACGTGGCGAGGGCCATCCAGGAACAAAATACGCAGGCGCCGGCCGGTATTATCGGCGCGCCGCCCGCCAACAGGAACCAGGCGTTCGAATACACCGTAAAAGTAAAAGGCCGCCTGCTTACCGCGGACGAGTTCGGCGACATCATCGTGGCCACCAACCCGCAAACCGGTTCGCTCGTGCGGTTGAAAGACGTTTCCCGCCAACAGCTCGGCTCGTTCAGCTACGCCATAGACGTGCGGGCAGACGGCAAGCCGGGCACCGGGATGGCCATCTACCTTTCCCCCGGCGCCAACGCACTGGACGTGGCGGAACGCGTGGAAAAAAGAATGACCGAGCTCGCCAAAACCTTCCCGCCGGACGTGAACTGGCTGATCCCCTTTGAAACGGTTTCATTCGTGAAGATATCCATCAACGAAGTGGTGCAGACTTTCCTGGAAGCGCTGGCGCTCGTGGTGCTGGTGGTGTACATCTTCCTGCAAAGCTGGAGGGCTACGCTGGTGCCGGTATTGGTAATTCCCGTTTCGCTCATCGGCACTTTTATCTTTTTCACGCTGCTCGGTTTTTCCATCAATACCCTTACGCTGTTCGGTTTCGTGCTGGCGATCGGGATCGTGGTAGACGATGCCATCGTCGTCGTGGAAGCGGTGCAGCATCACATCGACGTGAACGGCATGACGCCGCTGGAAGCCACCTACCGCGCGATGCACGAAGTGCAGGCGCCGGTGATCGCCATCGGCCTGATACTCGCCGCGGTGTTCGTGCCCGTGGCCTTCATCCCGGGCGTGAGCGGAAAGCTGTACCAGCAATTCGCGCTCACCATCGCGTTTTCCGTGATATTATCCGCCTTCCTCGCACTAACGCTCACGCCTGCACTCTGCGCCATCATGCTGCGGCCTTCGCAGCTGAATGAAAAATCAAGGGGGCTCAACGCGCTGCATTACCGGTTCAACAAATGGTTCGGCCGTTTCACCGAAAGATACACCCATGGCGTGCGCAGGGCGATCAAACAGACTGCTTTCGTCCTGGTATTGCTTGGCATCCTTTTCGGCGCGGCCTTCTTCCTTTTCAAAAAAGTGCCTACCACCTTTGTGCCGCAGGAAGACATGGGCGCGATGTTCCTCGCCCTCGAACTGCCCGATGCGGCGGCTTCCGTGCGAACGCGCGAAGTAGCCGAAAGAGTGAACAAAATATTGTCCGAAGACCCGGCCGTAGCCCACTACATGGGCGTTGCGGGCATCAACTTCGTGGCGGGGGCCAACAAACCCAACTCCGCCACCTGGTTTGTGAACCTCAAGCCCTGGGACGAAAGGTACGAGACCGGGCAAAATATGAGCACCGTAATCGGCCGCATACAGGGCAAACTTTCGCAGATCACCGAAGCCACGGTACTGGCGCTGCCCTCTCCCACCCTTCGCGGGATGGGCACCTCTTCCGGTTTTTCTTACGTGCTGGAACAACGTTCCGGCAACGACATCGCGGAATTCAACCGCGTGCTGCGGGAAGTATTGATGGCGGCCAACCAGCGGCCTGAAATAGCCCAGGCATATGCGTTCTTCAGTTCCACCACCCCCGAATACAACGTGGAAGTAGACCGCGACCGCTGCAAGCAGCTCGGCGTGGCGGTAAACGATGTGTTCAGCGCATTGCAGACCTTCCTCGGCGGTTTGTACGTGAACGATTTCACGCGCTTCGGGCGCAGCTTCCGCGTGGTGCTGCAGGCCGATACTGCTTACCGGACAAACATCAACCAACTGCAATCTTATTACGTGCGCAACCTGAACGGCGATATGGTGCCGCTCAGCAGCCTGATCAAATACAAGCTGGGCGCAGGCGCGCCGGTGATCAATCACTTCAACCTTTACCGTTCGGTGGAGATCAGCGGCACCAGCAAACCCGGCTACAGCAGCGGCGACGCCATCAAGGCCATGGAAGAAGTGTCTGCCAAAGTGCTGCCGGCTAACTTCAGTTACGATTGGAGCAATATTTCCCGGCAGGAAATCGAGGCGGGCAATAAGAGCATGCTGATCTTTATGCTCTCCATATTATTCGTATTCCTTTTACTTACCGCCCTGTACGAAAGTTGGTCTGTCCCATTTTCCGTACTGCTGGCCGTTCCGGTCGCCCTCTTCGGGTCTATCCTGGCGTTGTGGCTTACCGGTCAGGCAAACAGCGTGTATTCCCAGATCGGTCTTATTACACTGATCGGCCTCTCCGCCAAAAACGCGATCCTGATCGTGGAGTTCTGCAAAGAACGGGTGGACAAGGGCATGCCTTTGATACAAGCCACGCTGGAAGCGGTAGCACTGCGTTTCAGGCCTATCCTGATGACGTCGTTCGCGTTCATCCTGGGCGTGCTGCCGCTGGTATTTGCGCACGGGGCCGGTGCGGCTTCGCGGGTGAATATCGGGTTTACCGTAGTAGGCGGGATGCTGGCCGCCACGTTGCTCGCCATTTTCTCCGTTCCGGTGCTGTATGTGCTGATCACGAGACTGGCATACGGCAAAAAGAAGCTGGCGCAGCTGGAAGAAGAAGGGAAGAACCGGCCGCCGGAAGAATTTTCCCAGCATTAAGCATTGCGCTGATGTGATTTTTTTGATATTGCCGGGCCGCTCCCGGCAATATTTTTTTAGTTCCTTTCTTCAGCGTTGTCGCGGTCCCAGCCTGCATCGCGCAGCATCATATTCGTATAGGCATCCGCCTGTATCATTTTTTGCAGTTCCTCGATCCGCTCCCGTACCACATTTACGTATTGTTTATCGTCGCGGTAAGCGGAAAGGCCTTTGAGCGAACGTTCGTCGAAGCGGCGGAACATGCGCGCGGCGCGCTGGCTTTGATAGGCCCTGCGGCCGAGCAGCTCCAGCACGTCGGAAGCCAGGCGCAGCGAGGTGTCCACGGTTTCGCGGTAAATGCGCAGCACGCCGTCGTTCATCAGTTCGAACGCATCGTTGTTATCCGTGGCCCTTACGAGCATTTGCAGGTGCGGGTAATGTTTTTTGACGGCGGCCACCACTTCGCGGTTTTTCTCCGGCGTGGCCATGGCGATCACGATGATGCGGGCCTGCGCTGCCCCGGCGGATTTCAGGAGGTCTGCGCGCGAAGCGTCGCCGTAATATACTTTCAGGCCCATTTTGCGCAGCAGGTCTACCCTGTCCGAATCCAGGTCGAGCACCGTGGCTTTTACGCCGCTGGCGCGCAGGAAACGGCCCACGATGGTGCCGAAATGATCGAAACCTGCGATGATCACGGGGTTGCGCTCGTGTTCGTCGATCTGGTCGGGCTCCCGCCCGCCCTGTCCGGCGGCGCAGCCGAAACGCGGCTGTATTACTTTCTCGAACAGCAGCATCAGCAGCGGCGTCAATGCCATGGTAATGGCCACCACGGCCATCATAGCGTTCACAGTCTCTTTTTCCAGCAGCGCGGCGCCGCCGGCGAACGAAAACAGTACAAAAGCGAACTCGCCTACCTGCGGCAAAGCGAAGGCAAAAAGCAGGTTCTGTTCCCGGCTTAGTTTGAATATTTTTCCAAGCCCGAGCAATACCCCGAATTTCAAAACCATAATTCCCAACACCAGCCCCGTTACCAGCAGCGGATGCTCCACGATCAGCTGAAAATCGATCGTTGCGCCCACGCCTATGAAGAACAACCCCAGCAACAGCCCTTTAAACGGTTCTATGTCGCTTTCCAGCTCATGACGGTACTCGCTGTTTGCCAACACCACGCCGCCGAGAAACGCGCCCAAAGCGGGACTTAAACCCACCAGCGTCATCAGCACGGCGATGGCCACTACCAGCAGCAGGGCTGAAGCGGTGAAAAGCTCTCTCAGCCCCGTACGCGCCACAATATGCAGGATCGGTTTCACCACGTACCGACCGCCGATCACCAGGCTCGTTACCGCGCCCAGCACGATCAGCGTTCTGACCCATGCGGGCTGGCCGGCGATGAGCGAAGCACTTTCCTCCTGCCCCGATATTACCGCGCCGGCCGGCGCCAGCAGCGGGAAAATGGCCAGCATCGGTATCACCGCGATGTCTTGGAACAACAGCACGGAAAACGAGCTTTGCCCCGCCGCGGAGCCCATCAGCCCTTTTTCGCCCAGCATTTGCAGCACGATGGCGGTAGACGATAATGAAAGGATCATCCCGATCACCAAAGCTTCGTTCCACGGCAAACCCGCAAGCATCGCGATACCCGTGACCGCCGCCGAAGTAACGGCCACTTGCAGCCCGCCCAGCCCGAGTATCGGCGCGCGCAGCTTCCATAACAGCGACGGCTCCAGTTCCAACCCGATCAGGAACAACATCATCACCACGCCGAACTCGGCGAAATGCATCAGGTCTTCCCCGCCATGACCGATCAGCCCCAGCAGCGCCGGCCCGATGATGATGCCGCCGAGGAGGTAGCCCAGCACGGAACCGAGGTTCAGTTTTTTGGCGAGCGGCACAAACACCACCATGGTGGCGAGATACACCAGCGCCTGGTAAAAAAAGGATTCGTTCGTCATAGCCGGTTTATTTGGAAATGATGGGTGGTAAAGCAATGAGATTGTTCAGCTCAGATATTTGCCGTGCCTTCTGAAGGTCCAGCCGGTCTGCCTGTAACGTTTGCAGCAGCGTAGCATACCGTTCGGCGTATTCGTCCAGCTGCAGCTCGGTGAGCTGGTTGGTGCCATGCACCACGAACGGCGAAAGGTATTCCATGTTGCAGAGTTTGGCGGACTGTTCGAAAGGCAGCATGAACTGTTTCACGGGGTGGCCGTGATGCCCTTCAGGACTGTACGCATGCTCGTTGCCGCCGGTGGAGATCACCTGCAGCATGTATTTCCCTTTCAGCGCAACGCCTTCCTTTCCGTACGCCCAGCCGTGCTCCAGCACAAGGTCCATCCATTGTTTGAGCAATGCCGGGCCGCTGTACCAGTAAAGCGGGTGCTGAAAAATGATAACGTCGTGTTTTTGCAGGATCTGCTGTTCCGTGTCCGGATGTACGTCAAAGTCGGGGTACACTTCGTAGAGGTCGCGCAGGGTAACGCCGGGCTGCTGTTTCGCGGCGTTTATCAGCCTGCTATGAACGCGGGAGCGCTCAAATGCCGGGTGGGCGAAGAGGATCAGTACTTTCAATCTCCAATAAATTACAAATGATGACTGAAGTTAAAGAGATTAGGCGAACCAGCCTAATGTCCTTCCCCCGGTCATCATTTGCAATATCCGGAATGTGTTTATACCTGTAATGCTTCCGCCGCCGCTTCGTCTATGAACCAATGCAGCTCGCCATTTTCCGGGCGGATGAGCTGCGAAGGATAACGGTCGGGATCGGGCGCGCCGTCTATCACGGCTTTCAGCGTGAGCGCCTTTCCGGAGCCGGTGGCCATGAACACCACGCGGGCCGCAAGATTGGTAACGGGCGCGGTGAGGGTGATGCGGTACATATCCTGCGCTTCGAGCCAAAACGCTTTCACCCACGCTTTTTTCTCATGCACGATGGGCAGGCCGGGAAAAAGACTGAGGGTGTGGCCGTCGTCGCCCATGCCCAGCAGCACGAGGTCGAAGGTATTTTCTTTCCCTTTAAAATACCGGTGCAGCGTTTTTTCGTATTCGGCCGCGGATGCTTCCGGCTCAATGTCCGTGCGCATCACGTGGATGTTCTCTGGCAGCGCGCCCACCTGGTCGAGCAGCACGTCGTAGGCCATGCGGGCGTTGTTACGTGCGTCTTCGAAAGGAACGGCCCTTTCGTCGCCCCAGAAAAAATGTACCCTGTTCCATTCGATCATGTTCACATACGGCTCTTTTGCCAGCAGGGCGTACAGCGCCTTGGGCGTGTTGCCGCCGGAAAGGGCGAAAGTGAAACGTTCCTGTTTCTGCAGCACTTCCTGGATGTACTGGCTGATAAAAGCAGCCAGGTTCTCGCTCAGCTGTTGTATATCTTTTGCGACATGTAATTCCATAAAGCGCTATTTTTTTTCCGGTGGAAGATTGATCCAGCTGTGACCGTCGCGGGCGATGAGCGCATCGGCGTCTTCGGGGCCCCAGGAATCCGGAACGTAGTTCGGAAAGTCTTGCGGGATGCGGGCTTCCCATGTTTCGAGGATGGGCATGATCACTTTCCAGGCGGATTCCACCTGGTCCGCGCGCATAAACAGCGTGGCGTCTCCCTCCATCACGTCGAGCAGCAGGGTTTCGTATGCTTCGGGCGTATGATCGTCGGAACCTTCGTAATTAAAGGTCATGTTCACCGGGTCCAGCGTCATCGTTTGCCCCGGGCGTTTCGCCTGGAAACGGATGCGGATGTCCATTTCCGGCTGAATGCTGATGGTAAGGCGGTTGCTGCGCCAGGATTCAGCGGCTTCAGACGGGAAAGCGTAAGTAGGCGCTTCCTTGAACTGGATGGTTACATGCGTGCTTTTCTGGTGCATCAGTTTGCCGGTGCGCACGTAAAACGGCACGCCCTGCCAGCGCCAGTTGTCGATAAAAAATTTCACCGCCGCGTATGTATCGGTATTGGATTGCGTGCTCACGCCTTTTTCTTCGCGGTAGCCGGTCACCTGTTTGCCTTTCATCCAGCCTGAACCATACTGGCCGCGCACGGCGTATTCGTGCACGTCTTCGCGGCGGATGGGGCGGATGGCGTTGAGCACATCCACTTTTTTATTGCGGATCTCGTTGGCGTCGAAGGATACGGGCGCTTCCATGGCCACCATGCAAAGCAATTGCAGGATGTGGTTCTGCACCATGTCCCTCAGCGCGCCGGAATGTTCGTAATACCCGCCGCGCCCTTCCAGGCCAACGCTTTCGGCGGCGGTGATCTGGATATGATCGATATAATGGCGGTTCCACACCGGTTCGAACAGGGCGTTGGCGAAACGCAGCGCCAGGATGTTCTGCACGGTTTCTTTCCCGAGGTAATGGTCGATACGGAAGATCTGTTCTTCCGCGAACAGGCCGGTGAGCAGCGCGTTCAGCTCATGCGCGCTTTCGAGGTCGTGCCCGAAAGGTTTTTCGATCACGATGCGCGTGGCATGTTTGTCTTTGCAAAGGTTGAGCGTGCCCAGTTCCTGCGCGATGGACGGCACCAGTTGCGGCGCTACGGCGAGGTAAAAGATCACGTTGGGATGAACGCCCCATTCGGTTTCTTTCTGCTGCACGTATTCGGCGATGCGCTGGTAGGAGGCGATGTCGCCCGCGTCCAGCTGGAGATAGTTCACATGTTCGAAGAAGGCCTGGTAGTGGCCGTTTTCATCCGCTTTGCGGCGGGAGAACTTCTCGATGCCTTCCTGCAGGTGCGCGCGGTATTTTTCGGAAGAATATTCGGTGCGGCCGATGCCTACGATGGCGAAACGGTCGGGCATCCACTCGTCCAGGAAAAGATTGTAGAGGGCGGGTGTGAGCTTCCGGTAGTTCAGGTCGCCGCTGCCGCCGAAAATGAAGAGGATGGAAGCAGGCGGGCGTTTATGATGTTGCATAAAAAAAATAAAATTGATTAATGGTGGAGCCAGGTGGTATGAAAACTGCCCGGCATGTCTATCCGCTGGTATGTATGTGCCCCGAAATAATCGCGTTGCGCCTGCACCAGGTTGGTGGGGAGCTTTTCGTTGCGGTATGCGTCGAAGTACGAAAGCGCCGCCATAAAGCCTGCCGCGGGCAGACCGGCCTGTGCGGCCTGAACGATCACGGCGCGCATGTTTTGTTCTTTTTCTTTTACAATATCGGCCACCGCTTTGTTCAGCAGCAGGTTGGGCAGTTCCGGCGCGTTTTTGAGCGCTTTATAGAAGGTGCCCAGCAGCGCGGAGCGGATGATGCAGCCGCCGCGCCATACTTTTACGGCGTCGGGCAGGGGAATCTGCATATCGTGCGCTTCGGAAGCGGTGTGCAGCATGGCCATGCCCTGTGCGTAACACATGATGGTGGCGAACTGCAGCGCGTCTTTCACCTGGGAGATAAAAAGCCGGGTATCTGCCGATACGGGGATCTTCGGTTCCGCGTATACTTTGGCCGCCTGCACGCGTTCGTCTTTGTAAGCCGAAACGGTACGCATAGACACGGCTGTGTCGATGATCGTGGCGGGCACGGCCAGGTCCATGGCTTCCTGGGAAGTCCATTTACCGGTGCCTTTGGAACCTGCTTTGTCGAGGATAACATCTATCAGGCGCTGGCCGGATTTGTCGTCCACCTGCAGGAAAATATCCGCGGTGATCTCGAGCAGGAACGACTGCATGTCGCCGGCGTTCCATTCTTTATAAACTTCGTGCAGCTGATCGTTGTTGAGCCCCGCGCTTTGCAGCAGGCGGTAGCTTTCGCTGATGAGCTGCATGATGGCGTATTCTATGCCGTTATGCACCATTTTCACATAATGGCCTGCCGCGCCTTTGCCGAGGTAAGCCACGCAGGGCTCCCCGTCTACCTTGGCGGAAATGGCTTCCAGCATGGGTTTCACATGCGGATAGGCTTCCTGGTCGCCGCCGGGCATAATGCTCGGGCCGGTGCGGGCGCCCTGTTCCCCGCCCGAAACGCCTACGCCCATGAAATGAAAACCCGCGGCTTTCATATATTCCACGCGGCGGAGCGTGTCCGTAAAGTGGGAGTTGCCCCCGTCTATCACGATATCTCCCGGTTCCAGCAAGGGTTTAAGGGATTCCAACACATCGTCTACCGGTTTACCGGCGGGCACCAGCATCATCACCCTGCGGGGGCGCTGAAGCTGGCTGATCATTTCTTCCAGCGCCACTACCCCTTTTACGCGGGTAGCGGCGGTGGCGGACGACTCCAGCGCTTTAGCCTTTTCAGTGTCCTTATCGAAGCCGATCACGGCAAATCCATGATCCGCCATGTTGAGCAGGAGGTTACGCCCCATTACGCCCAGGCCGATCATTCCGAATTCGTATAAGCTGTTTGCCATATTGATTATTGTCTGTGTAGAGTATAAGCGGCGAAATTAGCCATTTATTTGTGCAATTGCAGGGTAAGGTCGCGCAGGGCTTCCAGCGCGCGATACACCAGCTCTTTTGTTTTTTCGTCCGTCAGGCGCAGCTGCCCGTCGAATTTCGTGGCGGCCTGGGCCACCAGCACTTCGGGTTTGGCTACCTGTTTCATGTCCAGGAACTGGAACACCTGTTTAAATGCCAGCTGCATCCTCACCGTGCCCCACATGCCCGGGGTAGCGCCCATCAGGGCCACCGGCTTGTGCAGCAAAGGCGCGTCCGGCCCGCGGCTCGCCCAGTCGATCGCGTTTTTAAGACCGCCGGGAATGGAATAGTTGTACTCGGGGGAAACGATCAGGATGGCCTTCGCCCCGGCCAGCTGTTCGCGGAAACGATGTACCGCCGGCGGGCGGTCGCCCGTATCCAGGTCCGCGTTGTATATAGGAATATCATCGAAATTTGCGACTTCGGCCGTAAGGCCGGGAGGGAGGTTTTCCAGCGCCGCGTGCAGCAGCGCCGTGTTATAAGATCCTTTTCTAAGACTGCCGGAAATGCCTGCAATATGAACGGGTGTACTCATAATTAGTCGATTGAGCCTTCAACCCCGCAAAAATAGGCACAAAAATGTGATAGGAAAAGTTGAAACAACTGCATAAATTACAGTATTAATCCCCAAACCCATGAAAAAAGGCGTTATCCTCAAACATTACCTCCCCTGTTCTTACTTCATTATCTGTTCCATTTGTATGGTATGGAATACTGATATGATCAATTTCCTGGGCCTCACCCTTCTGCTGCTTTTCTCCGGCCTCCTGTTTTTCCGGCATCCCGCCGCGCGGATGACCGTGGGCGGACTGATGCTCGCCGCCAGCTTTTATTTCCTGCTCGCCCTGGCAGACGAAGCCGGCGACCTGCGCCGCGAAGGCGGAAACGCGTCCATGCTGCTCGGCTGGGGCGGCTCGCTGATCGGGCTTTCTTCCGTAATGTCCGTATTGCTGATCCTCCCGCTGGACATGCCCCGGAAAGCCCCCGCATACCAGCGCCGGTAGCCTTTCCGCTTATTTTTACCTCCCGAAACAGGAAATGAGTATCTTGTACGGGTTATGAAAAAATTACTGTTCCTCTGTCTTTTTATTACAGCCGTATCCGCCGCATCGGCGCAGCAGAAAGCGCGCCCGTACCTCAACCACCTGGCATTGTACGTGCAGAACCTCGAAAAAGCCACCGAATTTTACCGCGACTTTCTCGGGCTGGACACGATCCCCGAGCCTTTCCACGACGGCAAACACACCTGGTTCTCCGTTGGGCCGCTCAGCCACCTGCACCTCATCGAAGGCGCGAAAGGGCCGCATGCCGGCGACCGCAACTCGCATATCTGTTTCAGCGTGGATTCCGTGGAAGATTTTATCGTGCGGCTTAAAAAAGCGGGCATGACCTTCATCAACTGGGCGGGAGAAAAAGAGAAGATCACGCTGCGCGTAGACGGGGTGAAACAGATCTATCTGCAAGACCCTGACGGGTATTGGATCGAGGTGAACGATGCAAGAAAATAATCAGAAAGTATCCCCGCGCTTCCGGGCCCGTTCACCCGCCAATACATAGATGATGGCGAAATATGCAGGCAGCCCCGCCAATATAAACCACCAGGTATTGGACCGGTCGTGGTAATACGACCAGCTGGAAGGCACATAATCCCGGAGGAAACCCGTCAGGAAAACCACGATACGTTCATAATACAGCGCTATCAATGCCGAGGCGGCCACAAAAATGGTTAGCCAGGTTTTAGTTCTCAGGCTTCGCCATAAAAAAAGAAACGGCAATTGCAGGCAGACCAGTAATGGAAGTACCCGACGCCAATCGCCGCTCAGGCTGTACTCCCCACCTACAAATTCCCCCGCGCGCAGGCTCCTGATATAAACGATCAGGAACCCTATATGTAAAATAAAGATGAGCCCATACGCTATATAACCCGATAATAAGACCCGGTTACTGATATACAGGAATTCCATTTTCCTGCTCCGGGCGTTTTTGTTGATTAAAGAAAACACCAGCATAACAACCGCGGCGAAAGCACACACCAGCAGAAACAAGGAATAAATTTCCCAGGCAATGTTGTTGATACCGGATAATACTTCAAAAACGGCATGAAAGTCCATCGTTATATTTTTTTCAGCACATACTTATGCGCCGCCGGCTTCAGCAACACAGGCAGGGAATCCAGCGAAGACGCCCACTGCCGGCGTATTTCGGCTTCTTTCGGCTTCTGTTCCAGGTATTCGGCAAACGTTTTTTTCATATAATCCGTATCGGGCCGTTTCGCCATGGCGGTATCGTAATAATGTTTCACCACCGCCAGGTTTTCCCGGCCCGGCAGCGTATTCATGTAACGGTATTCCACCCGGCGGATCTGCCGCAGCTGGGCTTCGAGCTTCCAGCTGTTCTGCAGCAGGGCCTGCACTTTTTTCGCCTGCTCGTATTGCGGCGTTTTCGTGATCAGCGCGAGATTGACGCCTCTTTCCAGTTCCCCGGAAAAATATTGCCCGATCTCCACATCGTCTATTGAAAGCACGTAGTTGCCGGGTTTCAGGAAATTAAAACGCAGCAGCTCGCGGTTGAAATTTTCCGTGAACGGCGCCAGCTCCAACGCAAACGCCTGCTCGTCGCGGAGCGGGAAAGGCAATGCCTGTTCCGTGGCGGTGAAAGTGACGGTATTGCCGTCGCGCACAAGACCGGCGATTTTGGCCTGCTGGCATTTGGCCTGGCTGCTTTTCACGTCCCTGTCTGCCACGACGGTAGCCACGATGGGCGAAGATTTGAAGGTTTTGAGGAACTCCCACCCCATCAGCAAATGCCCTACCGCGCCGGGATGCACGCGGTCTTTACCGATCACGGTGGCGTTGGAATCGGTGCGCTGCACTTCGGCGTTGAAGGCGCTCAGCGAGGTCCAGTAATCGACTACGGGCACTTTATATTTTGCGGCGAACTCGCGGACGTAGCCCGCGCAGGTCTTCAGCGCATCATTCACGCCGTAAAGATTATTGGTCGCCATTTTCGAGGTCTGGTCGTAAATGGAAGGCGTCTGCAGGATCACCTTGATGTTTTTGGATTGGAACACGCGGATAATGCTGTCCAGTTTCTTTTTATAGGTCGCCAGCGCCTGTTGCTGCTGTTCTTTGATGCCGGGCTCGTTCACGCGTTTTTTGTCGTACAGCGGGCGGTTCACGTCGTTCATGCCGATCATGATCACGGCCCAGGTGGGCTGATGCACGAGAATGTCTTCGTCCATACGGTCCAGGATGCCTTTGGTAACGTCCCCGGAAATGCCGCAGTTGAAGAACGTAACGCCCAGTTGCGGGTAACGCGTGGCGTACCAGAGGGAAACATTGTGCCAGAAATCGCCGTTGTGCGTAATGCTGTTGCCCACGAAAGCAACCCTGTCGCCCTTTTTAAAAACCTGGGCGGAAGCGGAAAAGCCGGCAACGAGGCAGAAGACGATCAGCAACCAATTTTTGACACTTCGCATGCTGTAATTATTTGAGCATACAATTTAGAAAAATTACATTTAATTCTGCGCTAATTACTGCCACCCGGCTTAATGAGCACATATCTGTCAGAAAGGTTCTAAATAGTCGGACTGGGGAAATTTGCCTATAAAAAAGAAAATAAGTTTAAGCGCCAAAAATCCAAGTATGGTACAATAGACATAAAACAATATGCGGTACTTCAACCAGGGAAAAATTTCTTCTTCGTTTTTCCCGGATGCTTTAATCAAAAAAGAATGTAACATCGCGCCGATATAAAAACAAATAATAGCAACGATAGGAATGATGATAATGAGCAGGATTATTTTCATAGGAATAGTTATAGTATAAAGACAAAATAGGCATAATTTATAAAATCGACCGCCTGCAGAAAGAAAAAAGTACATCCGGGGAGGATGTACTTCTGAAAGGGGTTGGGGAAAAACAAACAGTAGTAATCAGACTAGCAGGAGTAAAATTAGCACCCGCTTGGGTGAAAAACATCAGTGAAACCGCTGATTTCTTAAAACACGTAGTTTTACGCAAGGCAATTTGTATAAATGCAAACGTTTGCATAAATTGAGGGCAGTTCAATTCACGTTATGAAAACAAAGCACCTCACCTCATGGCTGGCCGCATCCCTCGTGATGTTTTCCGCCGCCGCCCAGGCTCAGTCCGACCTGAAAAATTTCCCGAAAGGCGCCACGCCCGAAGAGATCGGCAAAAAAGTGGCCGAACATTTCGTGGCCACGCCACATACCAATTTCGGCAGGCCCGTGCCCCCGAAGGTGATCACTTACCCTGAAACCTGCACCTGGTACGGCGCCCTCACTTTTGCCAAAGAAACGAAGAACGACGCGCTCAAACAGCAGCTCATCCAGCGCTTCGAACCGCTTTTCGGCGCCAGGGACACCCTGATACCCGTGCCGGACCACGTGGATTACGCCGTTTTCGGCTCCGTGCCGCTGGAACTTTACCTGCAGACCAAAGACGTGCGTTACCTCACCCTCGGCAAACAAATCGCCGATAAACAATGGGGGCCGCCGGAAGGCAAACGCGTGAAACCCGAATCGCACGTTTTTTACGGCAAAGGTTATACCTGGCAAACCCGTCTCTGGATAGACGATATGTTCATGATCACCGCCGTGCAAAGCCAGGCCTACCGCGCCACGGGCGACCGCTCGTATATCGACAAAGCGGCCAATGAAATGATCCTTTACCTGGACAGTCTCCAGAAACCGAACGGCCTTTTCTACCACGCCCCCGACGCCCCCTTTTTCTGGGGCCGCGGCAACGGCTGGATGGCCGCCGGAATGAGCGAGCTGCTGCGTTCCGTGCCGAAAGACAATCCCAACCGACCGCGCATCCTGAAAGCTTACCAGACCATGATGGCCTCCTTGCTGAAATACCAGGCGGAAGACGGCATGTGGCATCAGCTGATCGACGATCCGCGTTCCTGGAAAGAAACTTCCTGCACCGGCATGTTCGCCTTCGCCATGATCACCGGCGTCAAAAACGGCTGGCTCGACGCCAAAACTTACGGTCCCGCCGCACGCAAAGCCTGGCTGACGCTCATCACTTACCTGGACGAAAATTCCGACATCCGCGACGTTTGCGAAGGCACCAATATGAAAAACGACCATCAGTATTACCTGGACCGCAAGCGCCTCACCGGCGACCTGCACGGCCAGGCGCCGCTGCTTTGGTGCGCTACCGCGCTGCTGCGGAAATAATAACCGCTCATTTTCTTTCTTCCATAAAAAAGAAGGATGTACGCCTGGTACATCCTTCTTTTTATTTAAAATGATATGCGATCTTATTTTACTTCAATGCAGTAAGTGGCGCATCTCCACACTTTTTCGAAAGCCGTGCCGTTGTGCTCGCCTTTCTTTTCCTGGTCGCCGGCTACTTCCACCATGTACCTTCCGGGCCAGAGGGGCGTAAAGCTCACGCTGCCGGTGCTGTCCGTCCACAGCTCTTTACCCCAGCCATTGGGCGCAAATACTTTCACTTCCTGGTCTGCGGCGGGTTTCAGGTCCATCAGGGCCCGAAGGCTGATGGCTTCGTTCACTTTATGCAGGGCTTTGGGCGCTACGAACACGCTCACGTCGTTTTTATTCGTTGCGGGCGTGGCTTCGCCTTTGCCCACCAGCACGGCTGCGCTGGAATGGTAGTCCAGGCGGCTGCCATGGTAAACGTCTTTTACGATATGTTTCATCACCACGGTGTATACGCCTTCGGTTTCAGGGGTAAAAAACGCTTTGTAATGGTCTTTGCCCGGCGCGGAGGTCAGCGGGATCTCCTTTTTGTCGGGGGTAATGAGGGTGAGGGTGTATGATTTGGTGTCTGAGAACCATTTGTCCAGCGGGGAAATATCTTTATCGGCAAATTCTCCCCAGAAAACGCGCACTTCCTGCGGCTGGCCTTTTTTACCGGTCGGGTTCGTTTCGATCCAGAGAGCGTGGGCGAACACCTGGGCGCATATCAGGGTAAAAAAGGTTATCATCCATAATGATCTGTAAAGCATAACAATAGTTTTGTGGGCCGAAATTATTCCCCGCGGCCGGCTCCGCCTAATCAGATCGGTAATAATATTTACGCAATGCGGAAAAATTCATTGGCAGGCTATTTGCGCGGCAAATTGTGAATATTGCATAATTTAGTGATAATGATGTTCGTTATACCCGTACATCGTATAAATTCGCCCTCCATGAAACGGATCCTTTATTTGCTCGTTTTGCTCCTGCCGGTAGCCGCCAGCGCCCAGAAACTTTCGGAATCAGCCGTTGAGGACATTTCCACCAAAATGGCCGCCCAGTTCCTGAAACTCAACGATCCCGCGCTGGTATTCGTGACCGAACAGATGAGCAGATCGGGCTCCGGCGGGCTGGAAGTGGACAAAACCATGCAGGACCTGAAAAAGGACCCCGCCGCGCTCGACGCCGCGCTCAAATTTTTATACCAGTACAGCGACTGCAACCGCCAGACACTCATTGCCAACCTCCGCGCGATGAACGTCAATTCCGGCAACGTATTCCCGCTGGCTACCTATATTGTCAATAACAACAAAGACGAAAGCAAGGCCCTCGTGGAAGAAAAGGCCGAGCTGTACCGCATCGGTGCCATCCCGAAACAAATTTCCGTGATGGTGGCCCCGCCCGATAACCAGAACCAGGCCGCGGCCGCAGGCGCCGTGCTCCAGGGCGCGCCGCCCGCAAACGCCACCGGCGTAACGCCCGAAGGCTCCACTTCTGCCGCCAGCCCCGCCAAAGAAACCATCAACACCGCTGCCGGCATGCCCGTGGATACCCGTAACTGGGACGTCCGCAACGTGTTCGCCATGATGAAGCCCGACCAGCTGCTGGAATTTTACGGCAAAGAAAACGTAGCGCTCCGCGATGCCGTTGACTTTGAAGGCAACGACGCGGGAAAAGCCTGGGTGGTGTACCCCGATACGGAAAACGAAATGGAAGTGATCTTTTATAAAGATTCCACCAAAGCCGTCACTTTCAGCAAAGAAGAAAGCAAATGGCGCTCTCCCTTCGGCATCAAACCCGGCGACCCGATCGACAAAGTAAACAAAGTGAACGGCAGAGGTTTCAGGGTAAACGGCTTTGAATGGACCCACGGCGGAACGGTAGACAGCTGGGAAGGCGGCGCCATGGACAAAAAAGGCGTTGTTATCCTGTTCCGCGCGGTAAACAGCGGCGATCCCAAACTGTACGACAAATTCACCGGCGAAAAGAAATTCAGCTCTAACGACGCTTCGCTTAAAAAACTCGGTGTGATCGTCGAAAAAATAACGTTCCGGACTTACCAGTGATCTTTTAACAACGTCCTGCAAAACACCATTTATTCCGTTTTGCTTATTTTCGGCCCATGGAAGGAGCCGGAAACAAGTACTACAGGTTGCTGATAAGATTCGGGAATTACAGGACCAGGTTTACCTCTCACAGGAATTTTCTCATTATCCTCAGTTTTGTTGTAGGTGTTGTAGCGGCGCTGGCAGCGGTTTTGCTGAAACTGACCGTACAATTTTTCGAACATCGCGTGGAAGCGATGAACAACTTCATGAGCAGCAACTGGCTTTCCGCCGTGCTGCCCCTGATCGGCACCGGTCTTTCCCTCCTGCTGCTCACCCGTTTTTTCCGCAACCGGCTCAACCGCGGCGTGGGTTTCATCATTCACAACATCGTATCCAATAAAGGCCGCATCGAAAAGCGGCACACCTACGGCCATATTATTACCAGCGCCATCACCGTAGCGTTTGGCGGCAGCGTTGGGCTGGAAGCGCCCATCGTGGCTACGGGCGCGGCTATTGGCTCCAATACCGGGCACGACCTGCGGCTTTCGCCCAAAGACACGGTGCTTTTGCTGGCCTGCGGCACCGCCAGCGGACTGGCCGCGGTATTCAACAGCCCTTTCGCCGGGATCATTTTTGTACTGGAAATTTTCCTGCTCGATTTCAGCATTCCTTTCTTTATTCCTTTACTGATCTCCACCGCTACGGCCACCGTAGTATCGCAGGTACTTTATCCCGGTAAATTTATTTTCACCGCCAGCGAAAGCTGGAGCATCGAGGCCATTCCCTTTTACATCCTGCTGGGCATCTGCTGCGGAATGATCTCCGTTTACATCACGCGTTCCGTGGATTTTATAGAAGGGTATTTCGAAAAAAAACGCATGAACTGGAAAACCTGGCTGGTGGCGGGCATCCCGTTGTGCCTGTTGATTTTCCTGCTGCCGGGGCTGTATGGCGAAGGATATTCCGTGATCACGAGCCTGCTCGAAGGCCGTTATACTTCCGTTACCGCGCATTCTTTCCTGCAGGGCTACAGCGCGCAGGCTTGGGCTATTGTCCTGATGACGGTGCTGATGCTGGTGTTCAAGGTCATTTGTTCCTGCCTCACCATCAGCGCGGGCGGCAACGGCGGTATCTTTGCGCCGTCTATGATCACGGGTGGCCTTACCGGTTTCCTGTTCGCCTATCTCGTCAATCTTTCGGGCTTTTACCAGCTGAATACGCCGAATTTCATCATCGCGGCGATGGCCGGAGTGGTGGCGGGCGTGATGCATGCGCCGCTGACGGCGATCTTTTTGCTGGCGGAAATTTCAGGCGGGTATAAACTTTTCATCCCGCTCATGATCGTATCGGCCATTTCGTATTTCATCACCCGCAAATACGAAAAACATTCGGTATACCATAAGTCGTTGGTGGAAAGAAAGATCCTGACGGACGAAAACATCCACGATCACTTCTGATCGCCCGGTCATTTCCCCATCCACTTTTTGAACTCCGTAACGCGCTCGCGGCTTACGAGCGCTTCCTTGCTCTCCGTGGGCTTGAGTCCCAGTATCAGGCGGTTGCCGAAATAATCGTCGATCTTGTCGATGCTGCGGATAGACACGAAAAAAGACCGGCTGATGCGGAAGAACTGCTCGGGGTCGAGCATAGCATCCAGCTCATCCATCGTATAGTCGATCACGTATTTCTGGTTGTCGAAGGTTTTGAAGAAGTTGAGACGGCCGTCGCAGAAATAATACGCGATATCGCCCACTTCCACCGAGATCAGCTTGCGCCCGTGTTTCACCAGAAAACGTTTCCGGTAGGCGGGCGGCTGCAGTTTGTCCTGCAATTCCTTCAGCAGGCTGTCTACATTCCGGTGATCGCCAAAAGCGGGACTGGTGCTGTACCGGTTCCTGATCTCGCGGTATTTGTGCAGCGCGGCCTGCAGCTCGTCTTTCTGCACGGGTTTCAGCAGGTAATCGATACTGTTCACCTTGAAGGCTTTCAACGCATATTCGTCGTAGCTGGTGGTGAACACGACCGGGCTTTTCACGTCCGTGAGCTGGAAGATCTCGAAGCTCTGGCCGTCTGCCAGTTCTATGTCCATCAAAATCAGGTCCGGCTGCGGGTTGGATTGCAGCCATTCCACCGCGCCGGCGATACTGTCCGCCGTGCCTACCACTTTACAGGAGGCATCTACCGCCAGCAATGTTTTCTGCAGTTTTTTCACTGCCAGCTCTTCGTCTTCCACGATAAAAATATTCATACTCAAAACTTTTAAGATCCGCTGTGGCCGGCGATCAGGGGCAGTTTTACCACGAACCGGCCTTCTTCTTCGCGCACTTCCATGTCGTGCCGCCGCAACAGCCTGTATTTATCACGTATATTTTGCAGGCCGATGCCGGTGGATTCCGCGGCCTGCTTCTTTTTCGCCAGGTTGTTCTGTATTTCCAGGTAAGCGCTGCCGGTGGAAACGATGCTTACCGCGATCGGTTTCTGCCGGCTCACCACGTTATGTTTCACCGCGTTTTCCACCAGCAGCTGCAGGCTCAGCGCGGGCAGCTCGTACTGCATGTACACGGGATCGATCTGCACGTCCATGCTAAACCCTTCGCCATGGCGGGTTTTCAGCAACTGGTAATAACTCTGGATAAAATTCACCTCCTTTTCCACCGTGCTCATACCATTTTCGTTGTTGCGCAGCAGGTAACGGTACACTTTGCTCAGTTCGTCGAGAAAGGTCTCGGCCTGCTCTTTATCTTCCGAAATAAGCGACGACAACGTATTAAAACAATTGAACAGGAAATGCGGGTTCACTTTCATTTTCAGGTTCTCGAATTCCTGCTGCAGGTGCATTTCTTCGAGCAGTTCCATTTCGCGCGCCGTTTCCTTGTATTTTTCGATGATGTACACTACTTCCCAAAGCGTTTCGAACACGATGTTCACGGCCAGGCCCACGAGATAACCGTAGGTAAGATCGTCTGGCTTAAGGCTGTAACCAAGGATGTGGAAATAATGATAGGTGAAAAGGATCAGGAGCACGGAAGGCGTCATAACCAGCAGGTTCACCGCGCATTTCATCAGCACGCGCCGTTTGGTCTGGTCGATGCCGGGGAAAGTGCGCACGGTGAAATTGTGATACAGTTCGTGCCCGAACCAGGAAAACAACCCGATGAGATAGATCAGCGGAACGGATTCCGCCCAGATCCGCCAGTCTGTATACACCCTGTTGCCATACATGACGTAATTCAGCGCCAGGCTGATAAACGGCATGGAGAGAATAAAGCTCCACAGGTGGATCTTATTTACCACTGGCAGTTTCATGCGGGGAGATTTGTTCCGTCAAACAATGGAAGAACGATGGTGCGGTGCTCCCCGTCTTCGCGGATCATTACGGGCGGCGCGTTGAGCAGCTTGTATTTGTTCAGCAGGTTATCCAGCCCTTCTTCCACCTGCATATGCTGCACCACCGTTTTTTCGAACACGGAGTGCGTGATCGCGATCTCCTGCGCCGAAACGGCTTCTATGAGGATCATCAGCGGATTTTTTTTGCTGATGGCGTTGGTATAGATGATATTTTCCAGGATCACCTGCATGCTGAGCGGCGGTATGCCGCAGCCGTGCAGCTCCGGGTCGATATTAACGGAAGCCGCGATGGCAGAGCCGAAGCGCTGTTCGGTGAGATGAAGGTAAGAGCGGGCGAACTTCAGTTCTTCGGCCAGCGGCACCAGCAGTTCGTCGTCGTTGCGGAGAAGGTAACGGTGCACGCGGCTCATTTCATCGAGGAAACGTTCGGCTTCGGCTTCGTTTTCGCCGATGAGGCCGGAGAGCGTGTTGAAACAATTGAAGAGGAAATGCGGGTTGATCTGTCCTTTCAGTCCCAGCAATTTACTGCGCTGGTAGGCGTTCCTGAGCTTTTCCGTTTCCGCCAGCGAATCTTTCCATTGTTCCCAGTTAGCCATCCCTTCGTTAATGAAAGTGATGGCGGTGCTGAGGATGCAGCCGAAAAGAACGGCCCACCAGTACATGTGCGGTTTGATGTCGCACACCACGAAAGAGAGGCGGGATGAAAGTTCAAACAGCCCGGCAACGCTGCCGATGTTCATGATATAAAAAACGGGCAGCATTACCGAAATACGCCTGAACAGGTCGCTGCCGGCGGGGATGCGGGTGCGGATCAGCACGGCCACCATGCCGAACACGAGGTAAATGACGAGGAAATACAGGACGCTGCTGAAGAAGGTACTGGCAAAAGCGGCCAGGGAGCGCCAGATGCAGGCGCCGTAGATCACCATGTTCATGATCACGACGTAAGGGGCCATGACCCAGACGAACACGAGCGGTTCTTTCCGGCTGTATCTCTTGAGGCGCATACTATAAATGTATTAAAAACCGCGGGTTTGCGATGGGCGGAGTGTATGAATTGAGGGAAAGGGCGTATGAATTGGAAACATATCCGGGCCGGAAACGGGCATTTTGCCATCCGGTTTTTGAAATGCCGTATTTTCGTGATAACCCGTCGTTTAAAAACCCGCAAGCACATGAAAAGAACCTACAAAAAATCCATGCTGCCGGTGGAGAAAATCCGCAAATACCTCGAGCCCGGCCCCATCGTGCTGGTCAGCTCCTTTCACAAAGGCAGGAACAATATCATGACCATGGGCTGGCATACGGTGATGGAGTTTTCCCCCTCCCTTATCGGCTGCATGATCACCGCGGCCAATCACAGTTTTGAAATGATCCGGCAAAGCGGCGAATGCGTGATCAACATTCCCACCGCCGATATGGTGGAAACCGTGATCGGAATCGGCAATACCACCGGCGCAAAAACCGACAAGTTCAAAAAGTTCGGGCTCACCGCGGAAGCCGCTAAAACCGTGAAAGCCCCGCTGATAAAGGAATGTTACGCCAATATCGAATGCCGCGTGGCAGACCGCCGGATGCTGGACAAATACAATTTTTTTATCCTAGAGGTAACGGCCGCGCAAACAGCCACTTACCCGAAATACCCCAAAACCCTGCATTACCGGGGAGAAGGCATTTTTATGGTTTCGGGCAAACACTTATCTTTCCCGGAGTTATTCAAACCGCAAAACCTGTAAGCCTGTACGAAACATATGCTAGAGAATTTTTCGCAATACCTCGCCCTTATCATTATCATCCTGTTCCTGGTAATGCTGGCGCAAAAACTGAAAGTAGCCTACCCCATCGTGCTGGTGCTGGGCGGGCTGGCGCTTTGCGCCGTTCCCGGCATACCGGCGGTGAATATCAACCCTGAACTGATCTTCGTGATCTTTTTGCCGCCATTGCTTTACGAGGCAGCGTGGTACACCTCGTGGAAAGACCTGTGGCGCTGGCGGAGGGTGATCTCCAGTTTTGCTTTCCTGATCGTGATCGTCACCTCGTTCGTGGTAGCCCTCGTGTCTAACTCGCTGATACCCGGCTTTACGCTGGCGCTGGGCTTTTTGCTCGGCGGCATTGTAAGCCCGCCGGACGCAGTGTCCGCCACTTCCGTACTGAAATCCGTAAAAGCGCCCAAACGCCTTTCCGCCATCGTGGAAGGCGAAAGCCTGCTGAACGACGCGGCGAGCCTGATCGTGTTCCGCTTTGCGCTGGCGGCGGTAGACACCGGGAAGTTCGTATTCCACGACGCAGCCATCAGTTTCATGATCGTGATCGTAATGGGCATTGTCACCGGCATCGCGATCGGCATGGTCTACTACGCCATTCACCGTTGGCTGCCCACCACGCCGAATATGGACATCGTGCTCACTTTCACCGCGCCTTATGTGATGTACATCGCGGCGGAATCGTTCCACTTCTCCGGCGTGCTGGCCGTGGTGAGCGGCGGACTGTACCTTTCGGCGCGCAGTCATCTCATTCTCAGCACCGCCAGCAGGGTCAGGGGCAGCAATGTATGGTCCACCATCGGGTTTGTGCTGAACGGAATCGTATTTATGCTTATCGGCCTCGAGCTGCCGGTGATCGTGAACGGCCTTGGCGATGTAAGTCTTGGCAACGCCATCTGGTACGGCGTGCTGATCACCGTGGTGCTGATTTTTGCAAGACTGCTCAGCACCATGGGCGCTTCGGTTTTCACGGTTTTTATCAGCCGTTTTATTACCACGGCAGACAGCCGGCCCGGCTGGAAAGGCCCGCTGCTGTTCGGCTGGGCGGGCATGCGCGGCGTGGTGTCGCTTGCGGCGGCGCTTTCTATTCCCCTTACGCTCAAAAGCAGCGGACTGCCTTTCCCGCAGCGCAACCTCATACTTTTTATCACCTTCACCGTGATACTGCTCACCCTCGTGGTGCAGGGCCTTACATTGCCGCCGCTGATCAGGTGGGTGAAAATGGAAGACCCCGATTATGAAAAAACGCCGGAAGAACAGGAAAAAGACCTCCGCCTGCAACTGTCCGGCATCAGCATCCGTTACCTGGACGAACATCATGCGGAAGCGCTCGGCGCCAGCAAATCTTTGCAGAACCTGCGGAACCGTTTCGAGAACGACCAGCTGGAACCGGGCGATACGGACGAAGACCAGGCGCATTACCGGGACGTGTACAAACAATTGCTTTCCCATCAGCGCGATTCATTGCATTTCATCAACAAACAGCAGGGCGTAAACGAAGAAATGGTGCGCAAATACCTCACGCTGCTGGACCTGGAAGAAGAAAAGCTGCGGATGAAATACGAGGAAGAATAGCGATAAGCGTATATTGTACGCGCATTTGCGGCAAAAATAATTGCTGGAAATTGATGTGGGGGTTATTAAATTTGATCCAACGTGAAGAAGACAGCCACCATCATTGTTTCATTACTTCTCCAATATTTTTGCACGCAGGGGCAGGGGCAAACCGCTTTGCCGCAGATCACCAATTACCATAGCTACGAATACGGGGCCGGCGTTCAGAACTCCGCCATAGACCAGGATAACAAAGGATTGTTGTACTTCGGCAACAGCGAAGGCCTGCTCACGTTCGACGGCAAATTCTGGCGGCGTTACCTCCTGCCGCAGCAATCCATCGTACGCTCCGTGAAAGTGGGCGCGGCTGGGAAAATTTATATCGGCGGGCAGGACCAGATGGGGTATTTCGCGGCAGACGGCCAGGGCAGGCTGCAATATCATTCCCTCACGCAACTGCTGGCCGCGGCGGACAAAAATTTCTCCGACATCTGGAACATCGCGCTGTACAACGACGAGGTATTTTTTCAATCCAAAAACAAGATCTTCCAATATAAAGACGGCGCCATCAAAACCTATCTGCCCGAAAAAAAATGGGCCTACATGGGCCGCGGCGGCAACCTCCTGTACGCGCAGGAACATGGAAAAGGACTGGTAGTATACGATAACGGCGCCTGGAAACCCGCCTGCGAACATCCCGTTTTCGCGGAAACTTCCGTTACCGGCATGATGGAATATAATAAAGACACCCTGCTGGTGACCACGCTCAAAAAGGGGCTTTTCCTCCTCTACGGAAACACCCTGATACCCAAACAAACCGGTATCGACAATATTCTCACCAAAGACCGCCTCTATTGTTCCGCCAAAGTGAACGAAAACTGGTACGCACTGGGCACCAATTCCGCGGGCATTTTTATCGTCGATAAAAACGGGAAACTGGTGCAGAATTATTCCTACCGCGAAGGGCTGCAGAAAAACAACGTGCGCAGCCTGCTGCTGGACCGCAATAAAAATCTCTGGGCGGGGCTGGACGATGGCATCGACCAACTGGCGATCAACAGCCCGATCAAATATATTTACCCGGACAAAACCAAACAGGTAACGGGTTATGCCACGCGCATCTTCGATAATAAATTATACGTGGGCACCTCCAACGGTTTGTATGTATCACCGGTGGACCTCTCGGAGCAGGACCTCAGTCATTCCCGCAGCTCGTTCACCGAAGTAAGCAACACATCCGGGCAGGTGTGGAACCTGGAGGAAGTGAACGACCGCCTGCTGATCGGGCATGAGGACGGCTGCCTGGTGGTGAACGGCAATGCGGCCGTGCGGCTTTACGGCGGCGCTGGCTCCTGGCTGTTCAGGCCCACCACGCAGGTATTCCCGGCGGCGCATATTCTCGTGGGCACGTACACCGGGCTGCGGCATTTCAAAGCGGAAGGCGGCGCCATCGCCGATCTTGGCCAGCTGGACGGCATCAACGAATCGCTGCGTTTCCTGGCGCTGGACAATACCCCCGGCCTCGTATGGGCGGCGCATCCAAACCGCGGCATTTACCGCATCGGCGTTTCGGCGGATTATACCCGCATTACCGGCAGCCGGCTGTTCACGGAAAAAGACGGCCTTCCTTCCAACAACGGCAATTATATCTACCGCGTCAAAAACAGGATGGTGGCCACCACGCAGGCCGGCGTCTTCGAATTTAATCCCGCTTCGAACCGCTTCGAACCATCGAAAACCTTGTCGCCCATATTTAAAAACCTGAGCATACAGTACCTCCACGAAGACCGCGAGGGCAACATCTGGTTCATCACCAACAAAAAAGTGGGCGTGGTGGACTTTCACAAACCTTCCGAAGGGAAAAACCACGGCATCGTGTATTTCCCCGAGCTGAACGGCATGGCGCTGGGCGGGTACGAATCCATTTATTCGTGGAACGGCGAAAATATTTTTATCGCCGGCAACAAGGGGATCATTCATGTGAACTATAAAAAATACGGTCAGCAGCATAACCCGCCCGAAGTGTACCTGGGCCAGGTGAAGGCTACGGAGGAAGACAGCGTGCTGTTTGGCGGTTATGCGGCGAATGACGATCATCTCCGGCTCAGCAGCAGCCTCAATTCTCTCCATTTCGAATATTCCTCCACCCGGTTCGACCAGCAGCGCAACATCGAGTTCAGCTACCAGCTGGAAGGTTTCGACCGGGCATGGAGCGGCTGGAGCGCAAAAAGCGAAAAAGATTATACCAACCTGCCCCCGGGCGAATACACCTTTGCCGTAAAGGCCCGCAACAACCTGGGTAACGAATCGCCCGCGGTGCAGTACCGGTTCGCGGTGATGCGCGCCTGGTACAACAGTTACTGGACCTACGGCCTGTATGTTTGCCTGCTGGGCGCACTGGTGTGGCTCGCCATGCGGTGGCAGCGGCAGAAACACCGGAAAGAACAGACGCACCTGAATTACCTGCATCAGCTGGAGCTGGACAGGAACGAGAAGGAAATTATCAAGCTCAGGAATGAAAAACTGGAGACAGACATCGGTTTTAAGGACCGGGAGCTGCTCACCATGACCATCAACCTGGTACAGCGGGGCGAAGTGCTCACCAAGATCCGGGAGATCATTTCCTCGCTGATCAAAAAAGACACCGAGGGCGAAAGCACCCCCGCTTTCCGGAATTTGCTGAAGCTGATCCGCGAGGTGGAAAAAAGCAACGAAGACTGGGACCAGTTCGCCATTCATTTCAACAACGTCAATTTCGATTTCTTTGATCACCTCAAACAGGCATACCCCGACCTTACGCCTAACGACCTGAAATTATGCGCTTACCTCCGGATGAACCTCTCATCGAAGGAGATCGCGCAGCTGCTGAACATCACTTTAAAGGCGGTGGAGATTGCCCGTTACCGCCTCCGCAAGAAACTCCAGCTGTCGCCAGACACCAACCTGACAGACTTCCTGACCCAACTCGGCAAACAGGCCATAAACAACTAATCAATTCATTTACAATTAGTTAACCTGCTGTTGTAGGGGCATTGTAGTGCCTTAGATCCGCAGCGCCCCAATTATTTTCTGTTTGTAGGGTTCGTGTAGAGGGGCGAATGCAAACGTTTGCCAAAACCAGCCCCTATTTTTATTCCGCCGGTTAAAGCCACAGTAACCTGCCTCGTCTATTCATTACAATTCCACAGACTATCAATCAGAAAATTGGTCCACGAAAAATTTCAAACGCTAAAAAAGCTAACACTAAATCCATGAGTAAAAACATTACAAAGCAGCGGGTCAGGCTGTTGATGATTGCATTTCTCCTATTAGCAGCCCATTTGGTCCCGCGGCATGCTTATGCCCAGAGTTTTCCCGTTTCAGGTACCGTCAAAGATGAAAAAGGAGAGGCCCTGCCCGGGGTGGTGATCCGGGTGAAAGGCGCCAATACCGGCACCACCACGCAAGAGGGTGGAAAATACACTATTAACGCGGGGAGCGGCAGCGCCACCCTTATTTTTTCCTTTATCGGTTTTACTACCCGCGAAGTGGCGGTGGAAGGAAGAAGCGCCGTAGACGTAACGCTCGGTGTTTCGGAGCGTTCGCTCGACCAGGTAGTGGTGGTGGGTTATGGTTCCGTTCGTAAAAGCGATATTACCGGTTCCATTTCGTCCGTGTCCTCCGGAGAGATCAAGGCCACGCCGGTCGCTTCGCTTTCCCAGGCGCTCGCAGGCCGCGCAGCCGGCGTAAAGGTAAGCCAGAGCAGCAATGCGCCCGGCGGCGGGGTGAGCATCCGCATCCGCGGCGGCAACTCCATCCAGGGCGGCAACGAACCGCTGTACGTGGTAGACGGCTATCCGCTTTACAACGAAGCAGGGCCCGCCATCAACCCGAACGACATTGAAAGCATGGAAATCCTCAAAGATGCGTCTGCCACCGCCATCTACGGTTCACGCGGCGCCAACGGCGTTATCATTATTACCACGAAAAGAGGCCGCGCAGGCCGCAACAACATACAGTTCGAAAGTTATTACGGCGTTCAAAGGGTGCGTAAAAAGATCGACATGCTCGACGCTACCCAGCTGGCCACCCTCGTCAACGAAGGCATCGCTACCGTGAACCGGGACAACCAGAACGTTCCGGGATACATTCCCAAAGCGCCCGCCTTCACCGACGCGCAGATCTCGGCCCTGGGCAAAGGCACCGACTGGCAGGACGCCATTTTCCGCGACGCGCCCATGCAGAATTACCAGCTTACGTTCTCCGGCGGTTCCGAAAAAACCCAGTACGCCATCTCCGGCAACTATTTCGGGCAGGAAGGCGTGATCATCAATTCCGGCTACGGCCGCGGTTCCGTACGCATGAACCTCGACCAGGAAGTGAGCAGCAGGTTGAAACTCAGCAGCAGCTTCACCGTTACCCGCAGCAAAGCCCGCTCCGTGAATACCGACGGCGACGGCGGAGGCGGCGCAGGCGTGGTTTACGGCGCATTGAACTTCTCCCCCACCGTGCCCATTTACGCGGCAGACGGCTCCTATACGCTGAACAACCGCCCCGGCGGCATCATTATCAGCAACCCGGTTTCCATGGCCATGGAAACAAAAGACAATACCACCCTCACCCGCATGCTCGGCAACGTTTCCGGCGAATACAAGATCATGGAAGGGTTGTATTTCAAAACGCTTTTCGGCGCCAACCTCAACTATAACAAAAACAATTTTTATATCCCCAGAACGGTGTACGCCGGTCTTGCCGCCAACGGCAGGGCTTCCATTTACTCCTCACAGTACGGCGAATGGCTGAACGAAAACACGCTCAACTACCGCACCACGATCAACAGTATCCACAAACTGAACGTGCTGGCGGGTTACACTTACCAGGCCGCTAATTTTGAAGACGTGCGCGCCAACGCGCAGAATTTCGCGAACGACATTCTCGCATACAACAATCTCGGTACCGCGCAGCAGACCAACACCGGCGCTTCCAACAAAACCGACTGGACCTTGCGTTCCTACATCGGGAGGATCAATTACGACCTCCGTGAAAAATACTTGCTCACCCTCACCGGCCGTATCGACGGATCGTCCCGCTTCGGCGCCGGCAACAAAAGCGCGTTTTTCCCGAGCGGTTCCGTGGCCTGGCGTTTGTCCAACGAAAATTTCCTCCGTTCCGTTAAAAACATCAGCGACCTGAAAGTACGCGCCAGCTACGGCCTCACCGGCAACCAGGAGATCGGCCAGTACCAGTCTCTCGGCGCGCTCGGCACGCAGAGCTACAGCTTCGGCAACGTTTTGTCCGTTGGTTATGCGCCAAACCGCATCGGCAACCCGAAACTGAAATGGGAAACCACCGCGCAGCTGGATTTCGGCGTAGACCTCGGCCTGTTCAACAACCGCATCCAGGTAACGGCGGACTGGTATAAGAAAAAGACCAAAGACCTGCTCTACAACGTAGCGCTGCCGATCACTTCCGGTTATTCCACGTCGTTGCAGAACATCGGCAAGGTGATGAACGAAGGGCTGGAGTTTTCCCTCAACACGGTGAACGTCGACGGCGAGTTCCAGTGGACCACCAACTTCAACGTTGCCTACAACCGCAACGAAATACTCGACCTCGGCGCAGTGACCGGCGACGTGCCTTCGGGCCAGGCCAGCGGTCACCTGCAGCTCGGCAACTCCGGCATTCTCCGCGTGGGCCAGCCCATCGGCGTGTTCTTCGGTCTTGTTACCGACGGCATTTTCCAAAGCACCGAAGAGATCGCGAAAAGCGCGCAGAAAAACGCCAAAGTGGGCGAGCGCAGGTATGTGGACCAGACCGGCGACGGCGCCATTACGCCCGCCGACCGCGTGATCCTTGGTCATGCGCAGCCTGATTATACTTTCGGTTTCACCAACAACTTCTCCTACAAAGGATTCGACATGGCCGTATTTTTCCAGGGCGTGCAAGGCAACAGCATCTTCAACCTGAACCGCTTCGAACAGGAATCCATGACCGGCGTAAGCAATCAAAGCACCGCCGTGCTCGACCGCTGGACGCTCACGCACCCCAGCCAGAACATTCCCCGCGCCAGTGCGAACGGCCAGCCTTACCAGGTTACCAGCCGCCAGGTAGAAGACGGTTCCTACATCCGCCTGCGCAACATACAGCTGGCTTACAATTTCCCCGCCAGCTGGCTGAAACGCGCCGGCATCCAGAACGCGAAACTGTATGTAAGCGCCCAGAACCTGCTCACTTTCACCGACTACTCCGGCTTCGACCCTGAAGTAAGCCGCTTCGGGCAGGACAACCTGAGCCAGGGCACCGATTACGGCAGCTATCCCGCTACCAAAATTTTCCTGGTGGGCCTTAATATCAGTTTATAATTGAATGAATCCTTTAAAAAAGAAACAATGAAACGAATCTTCTATATACTCGGACTAGCGGCGATCGGCATCACTTCCTGCGGCAAACTGGAAGAAAGCCCGCAGGCTTTTATTTCCCCTGAAAATTTTTACCAGACAAGAAGCGACGCCATCGCAGCCGTAACCGCGGCTTACGCGCCGCTGCGCAACAACGGTTTCGTAACGCGCAACTTCGCCATCCTCGGCGAGATCACGACAGACAACATGTTCCCGCTGCCCAACAACAACGACCGCGTGCAGCTGGACAACTACGTGCATACACCGCAGAACGGCATTCTCCGCGAAACCTGGACGACGTTTTACCAGGGCATTTCCTATGCGAACTTCGTGATAGACAAAGTGCCCGACATCGATATGGACGCTGCGTTGAGAGACAGGCTGGTGGCTGAAGGGAAGTTCCTCCGCGCATTTTATTATTATCATCTCGTGCGCCTTTTCGGCGACCTGCCGCTGGTGAACACTGCGCTGGCTTCCCTGGACAAACTCACCTATCCCAAACGTTCTCCCGCAACGGGGATCTACGCGCAGATCGTCGCCGATCTGAAAGACGCCGAAGCGGTATTGCCTCCTTCCTACACCGGCGCAGACCAGGGCAGGGCTACCAAAGGCGCCGCAAAGGCTTTCCTGGCCAGCGTTTACCTCACCACCAAACAATACCAGCTGGCTGCGGACAAAGCCGCCGAAGTAATGGCCCCCGGCGCTGGTTACGGTCTCTGGACCAATCTTACGGACATTTTCGACATCAAAAACGAGTTCGGCAAAGAGAACATTTTCGACGTGCAGTTCGTGAGCGGCCCCGGCGGCCAGGGCGGCAACCTGATCGCGTTCTTCGCGCAGGAAAACAACTCCGTGGGCGGCCGCGGTTTCGGTTCTTTCCAGCCCACGCAAGAGCTGTACGATGCCTTCGACGATGCGGACCTCCGCAAAACCGTATGGTTTTCCAAAGGCACCGACAACAAATATTATTGCAACAAATGGATCGATGCGGACGCAAAAACGGAGAACCAGTCAGACAACAACTGGCCGTTGATGCGTTATGCCGAAGTAGTGCTCATTTTCGCGGAAGCGTACAACGAAGTGAATGCGCCCACAGACGGCAACCCGGCTTACCTGGCGGTGAACAGTATCCGCGGCCGCGCCAATCTTCCCGCGCTGAGCGGTCTTTCGCAAGACCAGCTGCGCAAGGCCATCTGGCAGGAACGCCGCTTCGAGCTTGCGTTTGAAGGGCAGCGCTGGTTCGACCTGGTGAGAACCGGCACGCTGGTGACCACTTTGTCTGCAAAAGGAACGGTTAACATAAAAGATTTCCACGTCTTGTTCCCTGTACCTCAATTTGAGATAGACCTGAATCAGAATCTGAAGCCCCAGAATACGGGGTATCCTCAGTGATTGTGAGCTGTGCTTTTTTAGTGAACGAGGGGCGGGTTGATTTTTCAACCGGCCCTTTTTCTTTTTTGCAGGCCGTTTTTTTACCCGATATGGCGCCTTGCCGGTGAAAATAGTGTTATCCCCGCCCCGGAATTTCATTTTTCAGCCCGAATTGAATACTTTACAGCAGACATGGGGTTTGCAGATGAGCGATTTATCCATTTATACGGACAGTGAACTTTTACATCACCTGAACACAGGCAGCCGTGGCGCGTTCGACGAAATTTACCACCGGCACTGGCGGGCGATGTACTGCAGCGCCTTCGTGGTGCTGAAGGACGAAGCCGCCTGCATGGACCTGCTGCAGGACGTGTTCGTATGGCTCTGGGAGCACCGGGGCAGGCTGCAGGTGAGCGTGCTGAAGGCTTATCTCCTCATGGCCGTCCGGTATAAAGCCGCCAATTACATCCGCCGCAGCCGGGTACACGCCGCTTTTTTCGAACAGGTGGAAAGAACGCAGGTGGCAGAAGAAACCGTTTCGCCGGTGGAGCTTAAGGAACTGCAGGCCATTATCGGCCAATTCACCCTCGACTTGCCGGAACGCTGCCGGCAGGTGTTTTACCTGAGCCGCTTCGAATACCTTTCCAATAAAGAGATCGCCGAAAAACTGGGCGTTTCCGAAAAAACGGTGGAAAACCAGCTCACTATCGCCCTGCGCAAGCTGCGCGTGAAACTCGGCAGCCTCTCCGCCTTCAATATCTTCCTCTGACAAATTTTTTTTCTGCGCCTTTGGGGGATGATCCTTTTCCAGGTGCCTATACAGGTACAAGGCCCGTTATGCAAAAAAAGGATTTAATAGACCTGGCAGCCAGGATCCACGATGGCACTGCTTCCGAAGCGGATATTATCCGCTATAACGCCTGGTATAACGGGCTACAGCGGCTGGACGCCGCCGAGCCCCCCTACCCGGACGAAGCCGCCCTGCTGGGAAAGATCCATTCCGCCATCGACCGGAAAACCAAAGTGCGCCCGTTGGGCTTCTGGCTGCGCGCCGCTGCTGTGGCCGCCATCCTGGCCGGCACCGGTACCTGGTTATTCATTTCCAAAAAACCATCAAAACAGCCTGTTGTGCAGCACGCCATCGTTCAGGATGCGGCGCCCGCGGGCAACAAAGCATATCTCACTCTTGCAGACGGCAGCAAAATAGCGCTGGAAGACGCAAAAGCCGGTCAGCTCGCCCTCCAGGGCGGCATGCGCATCACCAAAACGGCCGGCGGCGAGATCATTTACGAATCAGACACCGCGGCGGCAACCGCCCCGGGAACGGCGGTTTCCTATAACATGCTCTCCGTTCCGCGCGGCGGCCAATTCCGCCTGCTGTTGCCGGACGGCAGTAAAGTATGGCTCAATGCGGAATCGTCTCTCCGCTTTCCTACCGCATTTACCGGAAAAGAACGCCTGGTGGAACTGAGCGGGGAAGGGTATTTCGAAGTGGCGAAAAACGCACGTCAGCCTTTCATCGTATCCAGCGCCGCGCAAAAAGTGACCGTGCTGGGCACGCATTTCAACGTACAGGCGTATCCCGGTGAAGCCGGCGTGCGCACCACGCTGCTGGAAGGGAAAGTGGAAGTGGCTACCGCCGTGGCGAAACAATTACTGGCGCCCGGCGAGCAATGCAGGCTGAACGTACAGTCCGGCCGGATGCGGACCGTGAACGTGGACACGGAAGAAGCGGTGGCCTGGAAAAACGGTTATTTCATTTTCAACGAAACGTCTATGAAAGAAGTGCTCCGGCAATTATGCCGCTGGTACAATGTGGAAGCGGATTTCAGCCGTGTGCCGGACATCAGCTACAACGGCTCCATCCCGCGCAACGTGAAACTGTCGCAAGCCATCAGGATGCTGAGCGAAACCGGGGGCGTACCACTAAAACTGGAAGGACAGACGATCAGTGTGAGATAAAAAAAAGCATTGCCTATGTAAAGATAAAAACAGGCGGCCAAAATCAAAAAAAGGTAACCGGCTACGCGCCAACGCAGCCGGCTGAGCCAGGTAATTATTACACGTTCTGAACACATTTATTTAATCACCTAACACGACAAATGTATGAATTTGAAGATTCATCGGCGGGGATTCTTTTGCCCCGGAAAAACGGGGCATTCCCGCAACCACAGTCTAAAGAAACTGCTCCTTGTTATGAAACTGACTATCGTTTTGCTGACGGCCGTTTTTCTGCAGGCGGCTCACGCCGCGCATTCGCAGCAGGTCACCATCCAGGTGGAGAACGCTCCGCTGAGATCCGTGCTGGCGGCCATCAAAAAACAGACCGGGTTCAAAATGCTGTACAGCACCGAAATACTCGAAAAAGCGCTGCCCGTTACCATCGCGCTGAAAAACGCGACGCCGGAGCAGGCGCTGGCGCAGGTGTTTTACAATCAGCCGCTTAATTACAAAATAGAGGAAGGCGTTATACTCGTAAGCCTGAAACCCAAACCCATCTTCGGTCTGCCCAAGCCTGTCATAAAAGAGATCACCGTGCAGGGCTCCGTTACCAATGAAGCGGGCGAACCTGTGCCCGGAGCCGCCGTCATCGAAAAAGGCACCGGCAACGGCACTGCCGCCGGTGCGGACGGCCGGTACACCATCCGCCTGAAAAGCGATACCGCCACGCTCATCTTCCGTTCCCTCGGCTTTATTTCGCAGGAAGTGAAAGTAAGCGGCAATGTGCTGAACGTAGTGCTGAAAGAAGACAATGCGGCGCTGAACGAAATAGTGGTGGTGGGTTATGGCCAGCAGAAAAAAGCGAACCTCACCGGCGCGGTCAGCTCCGTGAACATGGATGAAGTATTGGGCAACCGCCCCATCAGCGGCACCGCGCAGGCTTTGCAGGGCGCCGTTCCCGGCCTGCAGATCACTTACGGCACCGGTCAGCCCGGCGCCGCCACGGAAGTGAACATCCGCGGCTTTACCAGCATTAACGGCGGTTCTCCGCTGATACTGGTAGACAACGTGCCGATGAACATCGATGATGTGAACCCGCGCGACATCGAAAACATTTCCGTGCTGAAAGACGCCGCCGCCGCATCGATCTACGGCGCGCGCGCCGCTTTCGGCGTGATCCTCATCACCACCAAAAAGGGTAAAAAGAACCAGCCTATCCGCTTCAATTATTCCAACAACTTCACCTGGAGCAACCCTATTTCATTGCCCGAAAAAGCCGGCATGCAGGAATTTATCACGGCGCTGAAAGACTTCGGTTCCGTTACCTACTGGTCCGGCCAGAACGTAGACACCTGGCTCGGCCTGCTCGACGAATACAAACAAAACCCCGGTAAATATCCCGATGGTCTTACCACCGTAAACGGCCTGCGTTACCCGCTGGCGGAGCACGACATGTACGACCGGCTTTTCAGCGGCGGCTTCGAACAGATGCACAACTTTTCCTTCGCCGGCGGCTCCGATAAAACCACTTACCGCGTTTCCGGCGGCTACACCGGGGAAGACGGCATTATGGTGACCAACAAAGATCGTTACAACCGCTACAACTTCAACGCATACCTCGGCACCGAACTGGCGAAAAACCTGAACGCTTCCGTGAACCTGTTCTACAAAAACGAAATGCGTTATACCCCTTCTGTGCTCGGCGGGCTGTTCTACAACGCCATCACTTATCCTTCATACGTAGATCCCGGCTCCACCACTATTAACGGCGTAACGCTGCCCTACAACACGCCTAACAATGTAGTGGAACAGGAACCGGCCAACAAGGAATACCGCGACAACATCCGCGTTTTCGGCAAACTGGAATACGAACCGGTAAAAAATCTCAGGATTACCGGCGAATACACATTCAACCGCAACAACGGCAACGTAATGGCCGTGTTGGGGAAAAACGAGTATTTCAACGCCATGACCTACGACCGGCAATTCCAGAACAACAATTCACAATATGCCCGCGGCAACGGCCAGCTGCAGTACCACGCGCTGAACGTATACGCCAGCTACCTGAAAGATTTCGGCGACCATCACCTGAAATTCCTCGCAGGCACCAACCAGGAGATCAGCAAACGCGATTCGTTCGCCGTTACCCGGCTGGACATCCTCAGCGAAGACGTGCCTTCCATTTCCACCAGCACCGGCACGCTCGGCGCAACGGACGGATTCGAAGAGTATGCGATCTCCGGTTATTTCGGCAGGATCAACTACGACTACAAAGGCAAATACTTGCTGGAACTGAACGGGCGTTTCGACGGCTCTTCGCGTTTTCCGCCGGGCAACCGTTTCGGTTTTTTCCCGTCCGTGTCCGCTGGCTGGAATATCAGTGAAGAACCGTTCATGCAGGGCCTGAAAGACCTGGTGCCGCTGCTCAAGCTCAGGGGCTCGTACGGCGAGATCGGCAACCAGGTGATCAACAACCGCACGATCGGCAACATCAGCATCAACGGTTTTTATCCTTACATCCCGGGCATGAACCCGTACAATGCTTCGTGGATCAACCCCGGCACCAATATCCGTTACGTTACGCTGAGCCCGCCCGCGCTGGTAAGCACCAGCTTTACCTGGGAAACTGTTCGCACGATGAACGCCGGTATTGATGTGGGTCTTTTCAAAAACAAACTGCAGGTCAACTTCGATATCTTCAACCGCAAAACGCTCAATATGCTCGCCCCGGGCTCCGAACTGCCGCAGGTACTGGGTGCCAGCGCGCCTTTGCAGAACGCTGCCGACCTCGAAACAAAAGGTTGGGAGCTGGAAGTGAGCTATAAAAACAAGGCGGGCGATTTCGATTACGGCATCGGCTTCAATTTATCGGACAACCGTACCTACATCACCCGTTATTCCAATCCCGGCGGGCTTTTGAACCAATATTACGTGGGCCAGGAAATCGGCGATATCTGGGGTTATGTAACGGATGGATATTTCAACGTGAACGATTTTGCGGACGGCTCGCTCAACCAGAACCTGTTGGGCGGTACGCTGAAAAGCGGCATTCCTTTTTACAAAGGCATTCCGCCCAACCCCGGCGACGTGAAATACAAAGACCTTAACGGGGACGGCGTGATCTTTTCCGGCAATAACACGCTCTCCGATCCCGGCGACCGCACGATCATCGGCAACGACCGGCGCCGTTACCAGTTCGGCGTGTTCGGCAATGCATCCTGGAAAAATTTCGACCTGTCGTTTTTCCTGCAGGGCGTCGGCAAAAGAGACCTCTGGCTCAGCAACCAGCTGTACTGGCCTTACCAGAACCGCTTCGGCACGATGTACAAACACAACCTCGATTACTGGACCGCGGATAATTCCAATGCGTTTTACCCGCGCGTGTATGCAGACGGCGGCGGGAATACCGAATACAGCAGGCTGGTGCAAAGCAAATACCTTTCCAACGGGGCGTACCTGCGCGTGAAAAACGTGACCATCGGGTATTCCGTTCCGAAAAAATGGCTGAACCGCGTACTGATCACCAATGCAAGGATCTTCGCAAGCGGCGAGAACATCTTCACCTTCACGGACCTGCCGAAGGGCATGGAATCCGACGCCACGAACTACGGCGAAGGCGGCATCTATCCGTTCCTGAAGAAATACAGTTTTGGCCTGAACGTATCCTTTTAATTCAAAACCGCAGCAAAATGAAACTTACAAAATATATCGCCGCGTGCTTTGCAGGTATGATGCTGTTGCAAAGCTGCAGCCAGAAAGAATTTCTCGATCTTCAGCCGAAAGACCAGCTTACGGAAGCCACTACTTTTACCAGCTACGACAACATCAAAACCTACTGCTGGCAGTTTTATGAAGCGTTCCCGGGCTACAACGAAGCCGTTCCCAATTCGGAATTCAACGGCGACCTTTTCCTGAACGCCAACCCCAACGCAGTGTCCGACTGGATATGGCAACGCATCACCATTCCCGCGGCCAGCACGGATTATCAGCAACCTTACGCGAACATCCGCGCGGTCAATATCATGCTCGCCAATATCGACAAATCGCCCATTACCGACGTGGAAAAAGACCATTGGAAAAGCGTGGGATATTTTTTCAGGGCGTATAACTACTGGAACCTGGTGAATAAATATGGCGATGTGATCTGGGTGGACCGTCCGCTTACAGACGCAGACCAGGACATCCTTTACGGTTCCCGCACGCCGCGCGCCGAAGTAACGCAAACGTTGCTCGACCAGCTGCAATGGGCCGAAACGCACATAAAACCGGCGGGAGACGGCGCCAACACCATCAACGCCAACGTGATCCGCGCGTTTATAGCCCGCTTCGGCCTGATGGAAGGCACCTGGCGCAAATATCACAATCTCGGCGACCCGCAGCCGTTCCTGCGCGCCAGCGCCGATGCGGCATCCAGGCTGATCACCGCTTTTCCCAAGCTGCACCCGGATTACGACGATGAGTTCAACAGCGAATCGCTGGCCGGCATTCCGGGCATTTTGTTGTACAAACAATACGACATGAACCAGGTAACGCATATTCTGGCAAGCCGCGGCCGCAACTCCTCCGGCCGCTGGGACCTTACAAAAGCGGCGGCAGACCTGTATCTCCTCACCGACGGTCAAACCCGCTTCACCAGTCCGCTGTTCGCCGGCGATAAAAATCCCTACGCTGAATTTCGCCACCGCGACAAACGCCTGTACTTCACCGTGCCGCCGCCTTTCAAAGTGGTGGTGAACCATCCGAGCCCGGCATATACGCTTACCGGCAATGCGGCAGACCAGGAGTATATCGACATCATGGCGAACATTTCCACCGCCAAACAAAAAACCTTGCCCACGCTCAACTGGCAGGGACTGGTAGTGCGCGAAGAACCGCATTTCGTGGATTACAACCAGGGCCAGCCTTTCAACGTAACCTACACCGGTTACCGCTTTTACAAGTTCAGCAACAAGATCCAGATGATCCAGAACGTGGATGTAAACGATGCGCCGGTGTTCAGGATGGCGGAAGTGATGGTGAATTACGCCGAAGCGAAATACGAACTGGGCGAATTTAACCAGGCGGTGGCCGACCAGACCATCAATCAACTGCGCGAAAGAGGCGGCGTAACCCCGCTGAACCTCGGCAGCATTCCTGCGGACCCCACCCGCGATGCAGGCGTAACGCCCGTGCTCTGGGAGATACGCCGCGAGCGTGCCGTGGAACTGATGGGCGAAGGTTTCCGGTTCGACGACCTTCGCCGCTGGAAAAAGATGGAATATGCCGTAAAACGAAAACTGGGCCGATGGATCAAAAAAGGTACGGACGTTCCCGCCAACAGCCCCATACCCATCGAAAACAACGCATCGGAAGGTTACATCGCGTATGAAGGCGTGCCCCCGGGGCCCTTCCCCGAGTACTATTACCTCTACCCGATCCCTTCCAACCAAACGGTGCTGAACACAAATCTCCAACAGAACCCGGACTGGAAATAAACGGATTTCTAACAAGGCTGGCTTTCCTTCGGATAAGCCGGCCTTTTTTATATTTTTAAACTATGAAAAAGCATTGGTTACTCGCGGGGATGCTGCTGCTCTCATCCTTCTGCATGGCGCAAAAGAAGCCGAACATCGTATTTATCCTGGCAGACGATCTCGGTCTTGGCGACCTTGGCTGCTACGGACAGGAAAAGATCAAAACGCCCAATATCGACCGGCTTGCTGCAAGGGGCATGCGGTTCACATCTTTTTACTGCGGCACTTCGGTGTGCGCGCCTTCGCGTTCTTCGCTGATGACGGGGCAGCACACCGGCCATACTTACATCCGCGGCAATAAGGAAATACAGCCCGAAGGCCAGGAGCCCCTGGCTGATTCCGTGCAAACCCTCGCCCAGCTGCTGAAAGAAGCCGGTTACACTACCGGCGCGTTCGGCAAATGGGGCCTTGGAATGGTAGGCACTTCCGGCGCGCCGGACCGCAAAGGGTTCGATAAATTCTTCGGCTACAACTGCCAGCGCCAAAGCCATCGTTATTATCCCACGCATCTCTGGAACAACGACCAGGAAGTAAAGCTGGACGGCAACGATCTCGCCCATAAAGTCACCTACGCCCCCGAGCTTATCCAGCAACAGGCACTGGCCTTCATCGACGAAAACAAAAACAAACCTTTCTTCCTCTTCATCCCCACCGTGCTGCCGCACGCCGAACTGGCCGGGCCCAACGACCGGTTCTATAAAATGTACGAAAGCGCGTTCGAAGAAAAACCGCATAAAGGCCAGGATTACGGCCCCAACGCCAGCGTAGGCGGCTACCAGTCGGTTGAAAAACCGCGCGCCACTTTCGCCGGCATGGTTTCCCGGATGGATGCGCATGTGGGTGAAGTAATGCAACGGCTTGAAAAATACGGCCTGCTCGAAAACACGATCGTTATTTTTTCCAGCGACAACGGCCCACACCGCGAAGGCGGCGCCGATCCCGCGTTCTTCAACAGCTCCGCCGGGCTGCGCGGCATCAAGCGCGACCTGTACGAAGGCGGCGTAAGAACTTCTTTTATCGTTCAATGGAAAGGAACGGTGAAACCCGGCTCCACGTCTGCTTTCGTCGGCGCTTTCTGGGATGTGATGCCTACGCTCACGCAGGTAGCGCAGGCGCCGGAGGCGAGGTATACGGACGGTATTTCATTCCTGCCCACGCTGCTGGGAAAAGGAAAACAAAAACAACACGATTATCTCTACTGGGAATTTCATGAAGACGGCGGCCGCCAGGCCGTTCGCGCCGGAAAATGGAAAGCAGTGCGGCAGAAGCTAAAAGCGGACCCCAACGGTCCAATTGAACTGTACGACCTCAGCAAAGACCCAAAAGAAACGCATAACGTGGCCGCGGAAAACCCGGCGGTGGTGAAACAAATGGCGCAACGCATGCGGGAAGCCCATGTGGAATCGCCTATTTTCCCGCTGGTTTCGAAGAAATAACGGTTACGGGAAAACGAAAATAAGAACGGCGTATCAGGACTGATACGCCGTTTTCTTTCGTTATGCTTATGTTAGGTCTAATTTTTTGTCAGCTGTTCCAGTATCTCCAGGTCGGCGGCGGTTACTTTCACTACTTTATAGCCGGTAGCGTTTTCGAGCGTAACGATGTATGTTTTTTCACCGATGGCTTCAAATTCGCGTACCAGTTTGATCTGCTCGTCCGGGCAATGTTTCATCAGTTTGGTGATGGCGTATAGCGGCAGCTCCGCGTCGGAAATATAGCGGGAAGTAGCCAGCAGGTTGCCCTGGCGGTCGTAATGGCTGGTCACTTTATTTTCTGCAATGGAAACGGCGGCTTTTTTCCCGGTGAGCGCGGTGGCTACATTGTATTTTTTGTTGTTGGCCATTGCGCTTACGGAGATCATGGCGATGGCGAGGATGAAGGTGATCGTTTTCATATTAGTAAGTTTTAAGTGTTTTTTTGGTTTGTTTCGTTTGACAATTCAAAGGTATAAGCGGTCGTAAAAACGGTAAAACGAATAGTTATCAGCGGATGAGCGGCAAGATGAAATAAAAAAAGTGTCCGGTTTTGTACAGATCGGACACGGGGGCATTTTCACCCCGAAAGTAATGCTGCAAAGGATTTCAGCGGATTTTTCAGCAATTCCGGGCGGGGAAGCCGGCAAAAAGCGGCGAAAACCGCAACAGGGCTGACTGGTTTCGCGCCGGAAACAATTTTTAAAACCGGACACTTTTTCTCAAAAGCGGACATCCGGGTGGTATTTCTCCGCCCGGGAACTCCATTTTAATACGGAACGGTACGGCACAGCGATACCGCAAACGTTATTTTTGAATGGCCAATGCGTGATGGAAGTCCGGCGTACCGTTAAATTCTTTAATTTGAGGAAGTATGAATTTCGGCCAGCAAATATTGTTTCTGCTTGGCGCCATCGGTGCGTTGAACGGCATCGTACTGGGGCTGTACCTTTTGCTCAACCGCAAAAAACGGACGCTGCCGCTAATGCTGCTGGGCGTGCTTTTGCTGGCGCTGAGCATTCGTGTGTCCAAGTCCGTATTCCTTCATTTCAATCCCGCCCTGCCCCGGGTCATTCTTCAGCTGGGCCTCACCGGCTGTTTCCTGATAGGCCCGGCGTTATATTATTATACAAAGGCCGTATTGAATAAGGTAACGAAACTTCCCATCGCCTGGAAACGAAGCTGGGTTTTGCTTCTCGTACCTTTTGCGATCTCCGGGATCATATGGCCTTATCATGTTTACCCCGGGATATGGAACCACGGGTTCGTACATGTCATCTACGCCGTATGGCTGGGATATCTCATCGCAACGGGTATTATGCTGTGGAGCGCTTCTTCCCGGAACCGTTTCCTCAATATCCTGTTCGCGGGCAACTTGTTTATTTTCCTGATGTACCTGCTGTCGTTCCTGCAGATCTATTGCGCCATTTATATCAGCGGGCCGTTATCCTTCACCATCCTGCTGTTTGCGGGCATCATCCTCACCCTCGGCAGCGTGAAATTCGAAACGGCCGCAAAAGCCGAAAAGAAAAAGATCGCGGAGAACGATGCGAAACGCTGGCTGGAGAAACTGGATGAGGCCCTGCAGGACAAAACCCTTTACAAAGACCCGAACCTGAAACTGAACGACCTTGCGCAGAAGATCAATATTTCCCAGCACCAGCTTTCCCAGTTGCTGAACGACAACCTTGGCAAAAGTTTCTCCACCTACATCAACGAATACAGGATCAACGAAGCCTGCAAGCTGATCTCTTCCAACGGCGCGCTTACTTTCGAGGCCATCGGCTACGAAGTGGGCTACAATTCCAAATCCACCTTTTATGCCGCGTTCAGGAAGATCAAAGACACCACGCCCGCGCTCTACAAAGAAACCCTTGAAAATCAAGCCGGTTAAGTCCGGTTTTATAATTCCGTACGCCTGGATCGCCAAAGCCGGACGCCATGCATTGGCCCCCTGTGTAGGTTTGCAGCATGATGATACGGAGTATATTTTTTTGCCTAGCGGCGCTGCTTTGCCTTCCGGCCACGGCACAGATCAAAGGAAAAATTACTGATGGAAAAACCGGGCAGGGCATCGGCTTTGTTTCCGTCAGTTTGCTGTCCCTCCCCGATTCGGGACTGGTAAAAGGACAGATCAGCGATTCCGCCGGCCGGTTTTCATTTGAAAACGTACCCGCCGGCCGGTATGTATTGCTGCTGATGGCAATGGGTTATCAAAAGCTGTACAAAAACCCGGGCGATCTCGCCCCTCCCGGTGAAATTGCGCTCATGGCAGACCCCGCATTGCTCAACGAGGTGACGGTAACGGGGGAAAGGGCGGCTTTGCAGCGGCAGGGCGACAAACTCACCGTCAACATTTCCGGGAACCGGCTTTTTAATGCCAGCGCTAATGCGCTCGACATCTTCAAAAAACTCCCCGGCCTGGAAGTGGGCGCGGACGGCGCCATCCTGATGGCCGGGCGTGTGGCCCCCGCAGTGTTCATCGACGGCAAACCTTCGCCCATGAGCCCGGAAGAACTGCAAAATTATCTTGCCAGCCTCACGCCCGCCGTGATCTCCTCCATTGAAGTGATCAGCAACCCTTCCGCGCGTTACGACGGCGAACATAAAGGCATTATCGATATCCGGCTGAAACGCGACCAGGCACTCGGCTGGCAGGGAACGGCCACCGCCGGTTTGCAGCAGAACAGGTATGCCCTGAGCGAAAACCAGTTTTCTCTTGCGTACAAAACAAAAAAAGTGGCCTACACCGCCCGCGCGGGTTACACCGGGGGCAATACCATCCGCCGCTACGGCGCGCTGCAGCACCTGGCCAATACGAACATAATGACCACCCGCACCGGCTGGAAAATGGGCAACAACAACGTAAACCTTCAGCTGGGCGCCGATTACAAGATTCATGAAAACCACCGCGTGGAAGCCCTTTTCAGAACCTATCACCTCAACCGGGACGTATTGCTGCTGAACACGCTGTACACGACAGATGCAGCCGCGGAAAAACTGGTCTTCAATACTTCCAGCGTAAACCTCTCCGCGCCCAAACAACATAATTACGCAGGCAATCTCAACTATTCCGGCCGTTTCGGTAAAACGCAGCTGGAACTGGTCAGTTCAGTGGTGAAGATCGTGAACCGTCAAAGCGAGGACATTCAAAACAAAGACCTGGTTACGGGCCGGCTGGAAGAATACTGGAAAACCGTGTTGAAAAACGACATCCTCATCCGCACCGCGCAGCTCGATTTCATGCGGAACACCGGCAAAGGGAAACTTACTGCCGGCGTAAAATTCGCGTTCACCACCACCCAAAACGACATCCGTTACGATACGCTGGCCGTTGCGGGAGATTTTGTGCCGGACAGCGCGCGCAGCAATCATTTCCGGTACGATGAATACATCGCCGCCGCATACGCGGGGTATGAAGGCAGTTTCAAAAAGCTGCAATACAATCTGAGCCTTCGCGCGGAAAACACAAGAAGCATTGCGAACGCCTATACGGAAAAATCGGTCACCGAACGCAATTATCTCACCTGGCTGCCTTCCCTGAGCCTTACGTACGTCTTCCAACCTTCACGGCAGCTCAATCTTTCTTTCAGCCGCAGGATCACGCGGCCGAATTTCGCGCAGCTCAACCCGTTCCGCGTATATTTCAGCCCGCTCAACTACTTTATCGGCAACCCGTTCCTGAAAGCTTCCACGACCACGATGCTCAGCCTCTCCTTCGCCATCAATACCTTCAATATCACTGTGCAGGCCGGTCGTGAAAACGATCCGTTAACGCGTTACCCGGAATACGACAGCACGACGAACATCTTGCAGTATCTCGGCAGGAATCTTTCCTATAACGATTTCGCAGCGGCGGAAATCAATTTTCCCGTGCAGGTCGCCAAATGGTGGAGAATGAATTACAATGTCAGGGGCAGTTATAAAAAGGAGCCAACGCCCTATCATGGCGTAACCTACACGATCCCGATCACGGACTATTCCTTGTGGGGCAGCCAGGTGTTTTCGCTCCCGCGTGCGTTTACCTTCGACATTTCTTATGTTTACAAGTCGCGCAGCGGCAACGGGCTGTACCGGATCAGGCCGTATGGAAAGGTAGACCTGGGTTTGCAACGAAGCTGGCTGAACGGGAAACTGAACACGAAAATAAATGTCTTCGACATTTTCGATACATACCGTTCCTATTACATCTTCCGCGAAAAACAAATTCTCAACAACGAACTGAATCACTGGTTCGGCAACCGGAAACTCGCAGTGAATATCACTTACAGCTTCGGCCGCTCTACCCATAAAACCAGGCAAAGCGACCGGAGCGAAGAAGAGAACCGCGCTATGCTGTAACGCTTTTACAGCTTGAATTGCAGGGTCACGTACCAGTTGCGCGCGTCAGACGGCAGGATGCCCGGGCCGGGATAACCATCCGCCCGCCGCGTAAAGTACCGCTTATCGGCCAGGTTGTTCACGCCGGTGTACACCGTGAATTGCCGCCAGTTGTAGCTGAGGCTCAGGTCCATTACGCTGAAAGCGGGAATGGCGCCGTCTACCGCCGTGGGCGTGGTTTCGGCGTTGGTCGCGTCGGAATATTGTTTGGCCTGGTACGCGAACTGGTAAGTGAGGTTAAACTTTGGGGTGCCGAATGAAAGGCCGGTCCGGAACAGCACGGGCGGAACGTTTTCCACCAGTTTGTCCGCAATCGCGGTGTTCTGCGTATTGACGTACCGCGCATCGATCAGCGAAAGATTGGTATAAAGATCGAGGCGGTATCTTGAATAATGACCTGCCAGCGCCTTGATCAGATCGCCTTCCAGCAGCAGTTCCATGCCGAGGTTGCGGCTGTCTGACACATTGGTGCGGTAACGGAAGGTCATAAAACTCGTGTCCCGCGTGAAGATGGAGCCGATGCGGTCGTTGTATTTGAGATAAAAAACGCTTGCGTCCACATACAGCCAGCCGCGGTAATTTCCGCGAAAACCCGCGTCGATATTGTATCCTGTCTCATCTTTCAGGTTGGGGTCTACCCTCGCGTTCGCGTTCAAGATCCTGATATCGTTAAAATTGATGGACCGGTAATTCTGCGAAATATTGGCATACAGCTCGATGCCGTTCGGGAATTTCCAGGCGGTGCCGATGCCCAGCAAGGTAAAGGAACGCGGGTTTTCTTTGGTTTCGTTGATCTTTTCGTTCGGGATAAAAATGTTCTGTTTGTAATAATATCCTTCCGCCTTTGTATTGATGTGCTCGAAACGGATGCCCGGCGTGACCGTCCAATGCCGATTGATTTGAAAGATGTTTTCCGCGAAGGCGGCAAAGTTATAGCCGGGGAATTTATAAAAGGATTTGTCCGGCTCAGGGCCGGGGAAGGTAAAATCCGCGTCGCTTTTATCGCTGGCATTGCCCTGCCTGCGGTCGGTAAGACCTTTGTATGCCCGCACCCCCGCAAGGAAAGTGCTTTTATTTTCTTTCAGCAGCCGGTAACGATGTATCAGCCTGAGCTCGGAGGCGTAGTTGGAATAATCGTCCGTCATAAAATCGCGCGGGCCGCCCACGTCCGGCCGGTTGATGTAAGACAGGATGCCCAGTGCATCGCGGCCGCCCTGCAGCGTGTATGTTCTCCAGTTGAGTTTGGTTTGTTCGCTGAAAGAATAATCGAGGACAACGCTCGCCAGGTTCCAGTTCACCCTGAACCAGTTGCGCGCCCGTACCGATACGGAAGGATCTTCTTTGAACTGTTCGTCGGTAAGCCCGCCTGGCTGCTGCGCTAGGTACGACATAAAAGTGTATTCCCCGGTGATCTTCAGTTTTGGCGTAAGGTTACCGGCAAGGTGAACGTAGGCGTTGTGCTGGTCGTAATGACTGTTCGGCCGCCAGTTGTCGCCCCGTTTGAATTGATAAAAGGCGTAGTAGTTCAGTTTATTTTTCGCCGTGGTGCCGCCGATGCTGTTGAAGGAATTGAACAGCCCGAAACTGCCGAGCGTTTGCCGCGTGGTAAATTCGAAAGGTTTATCTTTCGGCCCTTCCTTCATCACAAAATTCACCAGCCCGCCAAACTGCGGCCCGTATTGCAGGCTGGCCGCGCCACGGATGATCTCGATCCTGTCCAGCGCTTCGGCTGAAGGCGTGTAATAACTTTCGGGGTAACCGAGCGCATCGGCGCTGATGTCGTACCCGTTTTGCCGGATGTTAAAATTCGACGAACGGCTGGGACTGAGGCCACGGCCGCCGATGCCAAGCTGCAAACCGCCGCGGTCATACTCCCAGATGTTGAGGCCGGGCACGCGCGCGTAGATCTGGCGGGTGTTGTTGGTGGCCAGGTTGGCGTTTACGTTGCGCAATAATATCACTTCCGTTTTTTTGCCGGCGTAAATGGAAGTGCCTTCCACGTCTTTCAATTTCCCTGCTACGGCGTAATTGGCGCCGCCGGTAACGCGCAGCGTGTCCAATTGAATATCCTGTTTCAGCAGGCTGATATCCAGGGCAATGTTCTTATTGGAAACGGTCACTTCCTGCCGGTATGTTTTAAACCCTTCAGAGGTGACCGTAATGATGTATGTGCCTGCGGCGAGATTGCCGAAGCGGAAAAAACCGTTGTCGTTGCTGAGCTTCCGTTGCGTGGAAGGCTCCAGCGTAACGGATGCATGCTGAATACCTTCATTGCCGTGCCGCACCGTACCACTGATGCTGTACTGCGCGTACGCCGTTATCTGCAAAAACATCAGGATCATCCAACCGCTTAATTGTTTCATGTAAGTCTGTGCTATTTTTGATAAGGTAGAACCCATTGATAATGTTCCCATCCCAGCGGCTGCGCCGCCAGGTTCACCGTAGAATCGACGAACAGCCGGGAACGGCGGCCGTTCAGCGTCACGTATATTTCGCCGTATACTTCGGGATGCTGCATACCGCGCTGGCGGTATATTTCGGCAAGATGATGCGCGTATTTCAGGATCAGGTCCGGTTGTGTGCTCATCATTTTCTCCTGCAGAGGCGTAAGGAATTCCGCGTTGTTCACCACGAAAAACGCACGGCTTGTTTGGTCTTTCACCGTGAAATAAGCATTGCCGGCTTTTTCCATGAGCATCACGCGCCAGGAAAAACGGTAACCTTCTTCCGTCCAGAACAAATGCCCCGGGTACAGCAGGAAACGCAGCGGCAGCAATATTTGTATCGCTACGTACACACCGAGCACGGCGAGGAAGATTTTTTGTTTTGAATATCGATATACGCTGTTTTGTTCGGGTTTCATTGAAAAACCGCGAAGAAATCCCAGCAGCCGTTCGTGAAATTCGCCGGAGAAAAATATCAGGCTGGCGGTCATCATCACGTACGGGAACATGCCGATACCGGGGAAAAATACCGCAGTAGCGATATGAAATATCAACACTACGCCATAAGCGTATACCCGTGTACGTTTGTTCAACAGGAAAAAAACGATGAACAGATCGTACACCGCGCCAAACCAGGAAAAAAGATACGCCACCCAGGGCTTGTACATAAAGGGCCCTGCCAGCGGCAGATGCGTTTTGGCGGGCAGCCAGGTGCGCATCGGTTGCGCGTCCAGCAACCAGTCCGCATTCAGCTTCGCCAGCCCGGCGAACACATACACCGCCGATATCTGGAAGATCAACACTTGTATGCACCAGGCCGGAACTTCCGTCCGCCGGTTTCCGGGCCGCAGCAGCGTATCCACCGCATAACGGCGGTTAGCGGGCAGCCAGATCATCAGGAAAGCGACAAGACTGATAAAATAATAATGATTAAGATAAGTGGTAACGTCTATCAGTTCGATGTAAGTGAAGCCGAGAAAAAACACGATTGCCGAGATCCTGTACAAAAAACCGATGGTTATAAACAGTGCAGCCAGCAGTACAACGGCGAACAGCGCATGCATGCCCGTATTCCCTAAAGGCCGCACCCATTCGAAACCCTGGTAGGTAAAATGGAATTGCGGCAGCACGTATATATCCGTCACCCAGCCACGCCACCAAAAACGCAGCAGGCTGGCGAACATCAGCAGGCCGAAAGCGATCCTGAAAGTGATCAGCGGCGCGATGGACGCTGGCCGGGTAAAACGGTTCGCGTTAATCCCCGTCATTGTCCATGTAAGTTATCTGCACGCCGGCGGCGGATGCCACGTCCGTTTTCAGCAGCGTCAGCAGCTTCTGGATTTCCTTGTAAGCCGCTTCCACAGCCGCCGGGTTACTGGTCAGCGCGGCAGACAGCGGGTCTTGCACAGCGCCCAGTTTGGCGGTCACCAGATCGAACTGCGCGATCACATCTGTGTTCAGCTGGGTTTTGCCGAGCGCAACCAGGTAGTCAGACAAACCTTTGCCGCTGCCGTTATTGGTGTAAACTTTTTTCAGGCTGCTGACATTTTCCACGGCCAATACGCCGGAAATGCCCGCAAAATAAGCTTCCGTTTTGCTGGCGAACACCATGCCGTTCGACTGTTTGCCAAACGGCCAGCCGATGCGCGGGCCTTTCAGCAGGTCGAGCTGATAGGCGAACTGGTTCACCATACTGCCGATCGGGCTGCCCACGTCTGTTTTCGTATTGTTTATAAAACCCGCGCGGTAAGCCTGCCAGTCGCCCGCTACTTTGTCTGCCAGCGATTTGAGACGCGCCAGCACATCGTTGATGTATTGTTTGCGTTTCACCGGGCTGGCATTAAGCTTGTCGATGGCGTTCGGGCCGAAATAGAGGTAATCCAGCGCGGGGAAACCCTGCGAATAAAACGATACGCGCGTCATGTCCTGGAAATTATAACCGCCGTTTGTAATGTTCTTTTCAATCGTAACACTGTCCACGGAAAAACCGGTCAGCTCGCCTGAGGTATTAAAGTTATAATCCAGCCCGCCGGAGAAATTGACAAAAATATCCAGCAGCGCGGTTTCCGCGGGGCCGAACTGGAATGCGGCCACGCGTTCGTATTGCAGGTGCGCGGCGGTGTAGGCCTGTTTGAGCGTGGCCTGTGTTGCCCCCGAAGGCGCCGCAAGAAACGCGTCGGACGCGGCTTTCAGGCCGACCAGCTGCTGCTGCATCGCGGTATAACCGGGAATGATCAGGTTGTCCGCATAAGCCGTCAGCATCGCGGTTTTATCAAAGCCCTGCGCGGTTTCCGGCCCGTCGCTCCCGCCGGATTTGCTGCAGGCGAAAAACACGGTGGCGGATAAAAATGCCGCAATGGCAACCAGGGAGATCTTCTTCATAAGTTCGTTTTATCAGTGTCCGGAATGCGCAAAACCTGGTGCGGGTACGCCAGGTTTACGCAATGAATGATATGGACAATTTTATTAAAGCCCGTAAGTTGTTTTGAGTATGTTCTGTGCGGCAACCAGGTCCGTAAACCCGGGCTGGTTCAGCAGTACATAAAAATCTTTCGAGATAATGGCGCTCAGCGCGGCGTAATTGGCGGCGGAGAGTTTGCTGTTCGCCGCCCTGTATTTCAGCGCGGAGATGAAGCCTTGCCCTTCGGAGAGCGCGTGCAGCTGCGTGCCGAAATTGCCGATCGCGGAAGATGCGGTAGGCGCGGTCACGTAGTTAAGCGCTGCGGCTGCGGCCAGTTGTTCCCATTTGGCGAGAATGATATCCGCCTGTTCGTCGCGCACTTTGATATCGTAACCTCCGATGGCTGCGCGGCCTTTCAGGAATGCACTGAAGATGGTACCGCCGGCCTGGATGGCTTTGCCGCGCTCGGCGAGATAACCGCCCCACAGCAAAGGCCGGTTGGGATCGGTGTTCGGGTATGTTTTTGAGCTGTCGTAGTCAGCGGGCACGCCGAGATAACCGAATGCTTCGTCCCAGAGTTTTTGCGCGGCCGTCGTATCTTTCGCGGTCATGGATTTTACGCTCGAGAGAATGCGCACCGCTTCCTTAAAATAAAGGCTGCCCATGATACCTTTCACAAAAGACTGCCCGTATTCCATGCCACGTGGCCCTACGATGATCTTGTTCGCGCCGCGCGGGATAAAACCGCCGGTACCGGGAGCCGCAGCCGCACCGGTGTTGTATTTCAGCACGCTGTCTGCATAAGCTTTGATCAGGTCTGCGTCGGAAGTCGCTTCTTTGAGGGTTTTGCCGGAAGTGTTGAGGCTTGCGTCGGCAAAGGGGTTGCCGGTGTTCAGCCACATGTTGTTCACTTTCGCCTGGTCCAGCGCTACTACGGCGGCGCCGGCGTTTGCCAGTTTAAGATAGCCGTCCAGCTCAACGGTCATTTTCACTCTTTGCGTGGAAGCAGTATAAGATGCGTTGCCGAAGCTGTAAGTGGTGGGAACAGTGTAGGGTTTCACGGAAAAGTCCGGGGCGTCGTCGTTGTCGCTGCAGGCAACAAAAGTGGCAACGCCTGCCGCAATCATCACATAAGTAAGTAAATTGTGCTTCATTGTTCTGATTTTATATTGCAAACTTAGCGCAGCAAGGCACCGGCACGTTTACGATAACCGGAATATAAAACCTATTCAACATAATAATATGAATATCAATAAGTTACAAACGTACAACCAAATCGTCAGGCACCCTAACGTTTTTATAAATAATTCATTTTCAAATAATTAATCAATAAACCCCGCCGGTCGCGCGTCAATTTTGTTTTTTTTTTGAAGATGAAGCATCCTTTTAAAGAAGACGTGCGTATTGGGATTACAAATGTTTTTCAGAAGATGAAGATCCTGATCGTGGAAGACGAGCTGACGCTCGTAGAGAGCATATCAACCTACCTGGTCAAAGCGCATTACAGCTGCGAGCATGCCATCAGTTATCAGCAGGCGGAGAATAAAGTGCTTGGGCATGAATACGATTGCATTTTACTCAACCCCTCCATCGACGGCGGCAAAGGTTTGCTGCTGATGGAACTGCTGAAGGAAAAGAACCGGCAGGACGGGCTGATCGTGATCGCCGCGGAAGAAGAGCACGAAAAAAAGATAAGCGCGCTGCATGCCGGGGCAGACGATTATCTTGGCAAACCTTTTCATCTTCCGGAGCTCGAAGCGCGGATATTTTCCGTGATCCGCAGGCGGCAGTTCAAAAATCATAATGTGATCCGGCAGAACGAAGTGGAGTTAGACCTGATGCGTAAAACGGTAGCGGTGCATTCTTTCCCGCTGGACTTTACCAAAAAGGAATTCGAATTGTTATCGTACCTGATCGGCAACAGCAACCGTGTGGTGTCTAAAGGCGCGCTGGCGGAGTATCTTTCCGGCGATATTGCCGGTATGCTGGAGAGCCATGGTTTTGTATACACGCATATTAAAAACGTCAAGAAAAAACTGCATGACGCGGGCGCGGGCAACTATCTCAAAACCGTGCATGGCATGGGTTATAAATGGGAGGTTGGATAACATGCTGAAACATGGCGTATTGTTATCGCCCTGACCGTTTCCCTTTGCCGGGCTGCTTTTTCGGCAAAATCTTCTTTATCTCTTTGATATCGGCAAGGTCCTGGGCCCGGCCAGAAGCCTGTTTGTTTTTAACGAGGTCCTGCAATCCAATAAAAGGTATCACAAGTCCGTCATCCATCTTAATCAGCTGCCGGTTCCCTGCAGCTTCCGGGAAGTCCACGCCATCTATGCTGTTCAGAATATCAATTCGCAATGGAGGATATCCAATTTGATGGATAAAACCCTGCTGTAAAAAATCCTTTTTCTTAAACCCAAGCGTTGCAAGCCCGAATTCATTAACTACGTGCAGTATTCGCTCCGCATTTTCCTGCGAAACGTTGATCCATATATCCAGGTCGCCGGTATTACGGGGTTTCCCGTGAAAAGCAAGCGCATAGCCGCCTACCACCATAAAATCAACCTGGTGTTTATTGAGCAGCCTTAAAAAATCTTCAAAATCTTTCGCCAGGATCATGAGCCGATTTTTTTCTGTTTACAATCGTTTTATCCATTCGGGCGCCTTTTCTGAGGAATTGGCTCATGATAAAGGTCACAGCCTGGAGCCGTTTGGCCGGCGGCTGCTTAAGCCAGTATTCTAAATCGTTGACAGCGTCATCCGCTTCTTTCATAGCAACTCTGCGGACAACGGGAGCAATCATACGGTCAGTCTCCCCGGAAGAAATAATCTCTTTCGGTCGGGTAATAACGTTCTTTCTTTCCACACGTACTTCTTTGTTATCGAAAGGCACCTTTTCCTTGCTCAAATAATTATTCAACGTATTGTAATTGTATTCCGGGTAACTCAGGCAAAAGTTTTTCAGGTTTGAAAAGACTTCAAAAGGTTGCTTTTCACTATTTTTCCAGTGAACAATTACAACCCGCTTTTTATCTGCAGAATTCGTCGCCATTTCCCAAAAATAACAAATAAAATGTAAATATTTGTCATTTACCTAACCTGATATCCTGGTCAATGCTGCTACTATTCGAACCTCAAACTTACTTGTGATGAAGCCGCCGAAGCAAAAAATGTGTAATCATTCCCCACCCTGATGCTATTTGCCCATTTTCTCTCCTTCTTCTCTCTTTCGACGATCCTATATCTATCCTTCAACGATCGTTCGACCGGGCTTTCCGGCAATATTCTATTATAAACCTTTAAGTAACCCTGGTACTTTTTGAACGGAAATATCTCAGGGCAATGCAAACGCCACATAACTGTCTCCCGATGGCGTATTGAGTTTGCCGCCGCCGCAGGCGATCACGACATATTGTTTCCCGTTTGCGCGGTACACCGCTGGCGTAGCGAATCCCGATGCCGGCAAAGCCGCTTCCCACAACAGCTGGCCGTTGCGTTTGTTGAACGCGCGGATCTTCGCGTCTTTCGTGGCGGCGATGAAGAGCAGTCCGCCCGCCGTTACCACCGGCGCGCCATAGTTTTCCGTACCCGTTTTAACGCCCCTGCCTTTGAATGCGGGATCTTCTCCCAGCGTATCTTTCCAAACGAATTTCCCGGTGTTCAGATCGATGGCGGTCAATGTGCCCCAGGGCGGACTGTTGGCCGGAAGGCCTTCTTTGCTCAGGAATTTGTTGTAGCCGGTCATGGTATACGGCAGGCTGCGGAAGCTATCCGGCTGTTGTTGCGGGCCTTTGTATGAAAGCGGTTGTTGTTTTTCGAGATCGAGCACAAACGTCGCCAGCGCGTTTTTCTCTTCGGGCTGCAGGCCGTTGAAGGCAGGCATCATGCGCCTGCCGGTACTGAGCAGCTGTAAAAACTGCTCCGTATCGAAACGCTCATGCACATTGCGCAACGCGGGATAAGCGCCGCCGCCTTCCCGTTCCGCGCCGTGGCAGCTCATGCAATGCGCGCGGTAGATCCGTTTGCCCGCCTGCAGGTTCGTTTCTTTTCGCGACGTTGCCGCGGGAGCGTCTATCACCTGCAGCACCCAGGGCATTTCGCTGGCGTTGACGTATAATATTCCCGTTTCAGGGTCTACCGCGGGGCCGCCCCATTCCGCGCCTCCGTCGAAACCGGGGAAGATGACGGTGCCTTCTTTCGATGGCGGCTCGAACATATGCGAATGTTTGAACGATAACCAGCGCCGTTTCACTTCCGCCAGCGACGAATCGGGCAGCAGGTAATTAAGATCTGCTTCGGTGAGCGACTGCCGTACGAACGGCGCGGGCAGGGCCGGGTAAGGCTGCGTGGGCCATAGCTGTTCGCCCTTCAGCGTGCTCTGCGCGGGCACAGGGCGCTCTTCTACAGGGAAAAGCGGTTGACCGGTTGTTCTGTCCAGCAGGAATACAAAACCCGTTTTGGTGACCTGCGCTACGGCTTCTTTCTTTTTGCCCTCGTGCGTTACCGTTACCAGCACCGGCGGCGCGGGCAGGTCGCGGTCCCATACGTCGTGGTGCACGCTTTGGAAATGCCAGATGCGTTTGCCCGTGGCGGCGTCCAGCGCCAGCAGTGAATTGCCGTACAGGTTGGCGCCTTTGCGCATGCCGCCGTAAAAATCGAACGACACGGAGCCGAGCGGCGCATACAAAATCCCTTTTTCTTCGTCGAGACTAAAACCCGACCAGGCATTGGCCCCGCCGAGATGTTTGTAGGCTTCCCGGTTGTTCCAGTCTTCGTAACCCGGTTCGCCCGGCTGCGGGATGGTGTGGAAGGTCCAGCGGAGTTTGCCGCTGCGCACGTCGTAGCTGCGGATATGTCCCGGCGCGGCGTCTGCGCCTTCAGACACGCGGGAGCCGATGATCAGCTGGTTTTTGTAAATGATGCCCGGTGAAGTGGTGACTACGTAAAGATCTTTTGCATTTTCGCCGAGGCCGTTGTGAAGGCTGATGCGGCCGCTGTCTCCAAAACCTTTTACCAGGCTGCCATCCAACGCATTCACCGCATAAAGGTGCGGGCCGGCGGTATAAAAAATGCGTTGTTCTTTTTCATCTTCCCAATACGTAACCCCGCGCAGGCTGTTGATATTTTTTTTCTTCACGCCTTCCCAGGGATCGAACAGCCACTTTTTTTGCCCGGTAGCGGCGTCGAGCGCGATCAGCTTTAATTGCGGCGATACGACGTACAGCACGCCATTGACCATTACAGGGTTGCATTGGATCTGCGAATGCCCGGCGGAATCGGCGTCTCCGGCATGGTATTCCCACGCAACGCGTAACCGGCTTACATTGGAAGTATCTATTTGTTGAAGGGCCGAATATTTCAGCCCGGCTTTGGAACCGTTGTAAACCGGCCATTGGTCATAGGCGTTTTCGGGCGCTCGGTTGCAGGCAACCAGCAATAAGAGCATGAGAATATAACGTGGCATTCGCTTAAATTAATAAGAAACGGTTACATTTGAATACCGCCCATCAATTCCTTATTATGAGCCATCAACACGGAAACCATTACCAGGCAAGGGCTGAAGCCTTTCAATCATTTCACCGCGAAGCCGGTATTTTTGTCGTTCCCAATCCCTGGGACGCCGGTTCGGCCAAAATGCTGGAAACACTCGGTTTTAAAGCGCTGGCCACCACCAGTGCGGGCCTGGCGTATTCGCTGGGCAAGCCGGACGGGCATGCGTCCATTACGCGGGAAGAAACGCTGCTGAACGTGCAAAACATCATCGCCGCCACAAACCTCCCCGTGTCTGCCGACCTCGAAAACGGCTATGGCGACGATCCGGAGGTTTGCGCTGAAACCATCCTGCTGGCGGCAAAAGCGGGGCTCGCGGGCGGTTCCATCGAAGATGCGACCGGCCGGCCGGCTGACCCGATCTATTCCTTCGAACATGCCGTGGAGCGCGTAAAAGCCGCCGCACAGGCTGCTCGCAGTCTTCCTTACCCGTTTACGCTTACCGCGCGGGCGGAAAATCTGATCTACGGCCGGCAGGACCTGAAAGACACCATCAAACGGCTGGAAGCCTTTGCGGATGCGGGCGCCGATGTACTGTTCGCGCCCGGCCTCAAAACCCGCGAAGAGATAGAAGCCGTCGTAAAAGCCGTGGCGCCGCGGCCCGTGAACGTGATCATGGGGCTTTCCATGGCAGGCGGCGTGGGGTTTTCGCTGGAAATGCTCGGCGAAATGGGCGTAAAACGCGTGAGCGTGGGCTCTTCGCTGGTGAGAGCCGCTTACGGCGCATTTTTCAGGGCAGCCGAAGAGATCGCGCGGAGCGGCACTTTTACCTACGCGGCGGATTCGAAGCCGTATGGGGAGATGAATAAATTGTTCATGGAATAATACCAGGCCGGCATAATTTTTTCTACATTAGCCACAACAAAATTTCTCAATTGCTTAAACACGCTTCAGATATCATTTTCAAAAACAGGCTGCCGGTTCTTCTCCTGGCCTTGCTGAGCCTGGTTTCCAGCGTGTCGTACATCGTGCCGGGCGATATTTGCCTGCAATACCCGCACGAATCGCTGCAACATGAGAATGAAAGCCCCGAAGCGTGTAAAGTTCCCCCCGGCATCGAAACGCCGGCGCGGAACAAACGCGTTTTTCACCAGGTTTCTTCAGTTGACGGCCAGACAGCCGCGGTTCATAACACCGGCGCGGATTACCCACAGCTCACCTGCTGGGCGCGGCCGGCTTATTACGAGTTCCTCCACCGGTTCAACCTGTTTTAATTTTCCCTTCTTTTTCAACCTAATCCATTCGCTGCATGTTCTTTATCTGAACAGGGCGGCGCATTTTTATTTTTCGTAAATTTTAAAACGGATTTGACCGATGAAATGCCCGAATTGCAATGAAACGCTGCTGATGACGCAGCGTAACAACGTTGAGATCGATTATTGCCCGAACTGCCGCGGCATCTGGCTGGACAAAGGAGAGCTGGACAAACTGCTGGAATACGACGAAAGGCGCGGCGGCGACGAGCCCCGCCGGCACGACGACGACCGCCGCGATTATTATGACGACCGCCACAAACATCCCCGGAAAAAGAAAGGATTTTTAGGCGACTTTTTTGATTTCGATTAAAACAAAACTCTCAGATAATGGAATTCATTATTCCTGATTTTACCGACGCATCCGTCTGGATCAGCCTGCTCACGCTCTGTTTCCTCGAAGTGGTGCTGGGGATAGACAATATCATTTTTATTTCCATCGTTGCGGGCAAACTGCCCGAAAACCAGCAGCGCAAAGCCCGCAACATCGGTCTTACCCTGGCCATGGTGTTCAGGGTAGGGCTGTTGCTGTGCATCAACTGGATCATCGGGCTGAAAGACCCCGTCGTGAATTTTAAATGGCTGAACGGCGTGGTGATCCCGCTGAGCTGGAAAGACATCATCCTGCTGGCGGGCGGCTTGTTCCTCATCGTGAAAAGCACGCTGGAGATACATCACAAGCTGCAGTCCGGCGGGCCGGAAGAGCACAAAAAAACAAGCGCCGCGCACAGCCTTGGCGCGGTGCTGTTCCAGATCGTGCTGGTAGACGCCGTGTTCTCCTTTGATTCCATCCTTACCGCCGTAGGTCTGGTAGACAATGTGCTGGTGATGATCATCGCCGTGATCGTGTCCATCATCATCATGATGCTGTTCGCCGGCCCGGTAACGAAGATCATCAACAAACAGCCCACGCTGCAGATGCTCGCCCTCACCTTCCTGATCGTGATCGGCGTGGTGCTGATCGCCAGCGGCTTCCACCAGGAAATCAGCAAGAGCATCATATACTCCTGCCTCGGTTTCTCACTGATCGTGGAAATGCTGAACATCCGGCTGCGCGGGAAAAATGCCAAAAATATCGAGCTGAACGCTCCCAAAAAGCTGCCGTAAAGGTTGAAAAAAAAACAGGGCTTCGCGTTGACTGCCCTGTTTTTTTATTTCCCATTGTTCGTGCGCCACATCTCCTCAATCCGTCCCTGCTAAGTGAGCAAACACCACATCACCGGCAGCAGCACGGCAACGGTTTTCACGGCCGTGTTGGCGGACCGTGCCGGCGTTTTGGCCGCCCCGAAACGGCGTTCCTGCAGGCGGTCGTACTCCGCCACATAATCGGGATGCTCCGTGCCCATCAGCCGGTCCCACACGCGGAAATACAGGCCGTAATTGCCCTTGAACTTTCGGTGATGGAGATTGTGGTATACGGAAGTGTTCACGATCTCAAATAAAAAAGTATCCCGCAGCCAACGCGGCGTGATCTCGTACCCGAGATGCCCATACACGTTGATCACCAGCCCCAGTACTACGAACAGCCCGATAGCGATGGGATGCATGGGCATGACCATCACCAGCAGCACCAGTACCGCGCCTTCCGTGATGGCTTCAAAGAAATGAAAGGAATAAGACGCCCATGGAGAAGGGTTCGTCGATTTGTGATGCAGCAGGTGCGCGGCCCTGAAAAGCACGGGATGATGCAGCGTACGGTGCATCCAGTAAAAATAGGTATCGTGTATCACGAGGCTGAGCGCCACGCTCAACGGAAGGTACCATGCATCCGTCGCCGTAAGAGAGCCATACACCAGCGTGTATTGCCTGAAAGGCGTGAAGAGGATCAGCACGGCAATAACGGTCATCACCAGCATCGACGACATGGAGTGCAGTATCTCCCGCGCAAAATCCTTCCCGGTTGCCTCGCGCGGCTGTATCTTGTTTTTTCCGAAACGGCCTTTGAAAAGCCGGTAGAACAGCGCGAAAAACACGCCCGCGATCACAAAATAACGCAAAGCTGAAATAAGGAACAGTCTCGCGGTTTGCTCAATTACTTTCTCCATAATTTATCAACTTTATAACCTTATCAATTACCCTGTTTTACCGTAGTGGTATTCTGTATCCTGAACTGCAGATCGTCGAAGTGGTATTTTGTAAGCGTGTTGCCGGCTTTGGAAGAAGACTGCTGCAATTCCTTTTTCAGGCGGGCAAGATCGGCCCAGAGAATGGAATAAGCGTCGTTTTCGGTAATGCCCGGGTCTTTGTTCAGCAGTATTTCCAGCAGCGCGCCAACGTATGCTTTCTGCAGGTTGCGCTGGTAACGGTCCAGCCGGATGGAATCGGCGGACAGCGGTTTCCAGATGCGCGCGTGGATGTTGTTCACGTAATCTTCCACCTTCAGCGTATTGTCCCCGTACTGCTCGGTGTTAGCCATCAGTTTATTCAGCAGCGTAATATCCAGCAGGGAATTCAGCAGCCTTACCTGGATGTCCTGCACGAAATTGGGATCTGCCGGTTCGGTGGTTTTGTTCGTTACGGAAGGGTCCAGCAGCCAGGTGGGCGTGGTAAACACTTCCTGGTCGAAGAACGCGATGGCGCGTTCCTGCAGGTCTTTCGGCACGGGGCTGAACCGGTCGCCGGGCTCATCGTCTGCCTTCACGGTGCGGTAAGCGCCGCCGATGTTTTTCAACACATGGTTGAGATACCGTACATATTGATCTCTCACCGCTTTGTACATATCGGGCAGGTTCTGCTGCACGCCGCCGTCTTCCAGCGTCCATTTATACAAATTAGGCACGATGCGCCGCAGGTTTTTGATGCCATATGTACTTGCTTTCACCGCGTCATCGCCGAGATCTTCGGTCTGGTTGCGCGGGTCCGTTTTAACCGTTTCGCCGTCGCCGAACCACAGGCGCGGGTTTTGCGCCAGGCGTTCAGACACGCGTTTGCTCATGATCCTGTGATCTTCGCCGGCGTTCGCCGCACCGGAATATTTATAGCCCCATTCAATGGCCCAGCGGTCGTATTCGCCGATATGCGGGAAAAGATTTTTCTGCGGGATGTTGTCTTCCGGTTGCGCAACGTAGTTAAAACGCGCATAGTCCATGATGCTCGCGGTATGCCCGTGCGCGTCGAGGTATTTGCGGCTGCGCAGGCTGTCTACCGGCGTACGGCTGCTGCTGCCGAAGTTGTGGCGCAGGCCCAGCGTGTGGCCTACTTCGTGGCTGGATACAAAACGGATCAGTTCGCCCATCAGCCCATCGTCGAATTTCGGTTTGCGTGCCGCGGGGTCGGTAGCGGCGGCCTGCACCATGTACCAGTTGTGCAGCAGCGACATCACGTTGTGATACCAGCCGATGTGCGTCTGGATGATCTCCCCGCTGCGCGGGTCGTGCACGTTCGGGCCATAGGCGTTCATCACCTCCGAAGGGAAATAGTTGAGCATGGAATAACGCGCATCGTCGATCTGCATGGTGCTGTCGTTCTCCGGCCATTCTTTCCCGAAGATCGCATTTTTGAAACCCGCCTGTTCGAACGCTTTCTGCCAGTCGTTGATGCCCTGGATCAGGTAAGGGCGCCATTGTTTCGGCGTAGCCGGGTCGATATAGATCACGATAGGTTTGGCGGGCTCCACCAGTACGCCTCTTTTCCATTTGCCGATATCCTCTTTTTTCGGCTCCAGCCTCCAGCGGAGAATAAAATCGCGTTTTTCGGACTTCTGCTGTTCGTCGCCGTAAGCATACAGGTAATCCGCGAAATATCCCACGCGCGGATCGAAATAACGGCGCTGCATGGGCACTTCGGGCAGCGCGATGAACGAGGTGTGCGATTCGACGGTTACGGGCGTGCCCGGCTCCTTGCGGGAATCGAAGTTTTTGCTGATGGTGATCTCCACGTTGATCGGGTAGGCGTGGATGGATTCGATGTACACGTCTTTCATCGACTGTACGGTAACACCCCTGCCCAGTTCGGTGGAGGCGCTGATGTTGTTCACGAAATTTTTTTCCTTGAGGAATTTCGACGCGTCGATCACGAAACCGGAAGAATCTTTCGAATAGGCCTTGATCGGGAACGAGGTCACGAGCGGGTCGAGCGAAGAAGAGATCACCGCTTTGTAAATGCTGCTGGTCGAATCCGCCTCGTTGATCACCAGCGTATACCGCACGCGGACGCTGGAATCGGGGCCTTTTTCGAACCGGATCGTTTTTTGATCCAGCTCTTCCCCCGCGTGCATGCCATACCCGCCGGGACCTTTAGACAAACGGTTGATCACCATAATATCGCGGCCGAGCAACGATCCCGGGATCTCAAAATATACGGTGTCCCGGTACTGATGTACGGTGAAAAGACCCGTTTGGGTGGTGAAGTTTTTATTCACCACATCCTCATATTTTTTAATTGCGCCGGGCGGTGTAAACGGAACCGGCAGTTTCACGGAATCCTTCTTTGTCGTGTCTGCCACCGGCAGCCTGATCGGCAGCTTCACGGGCAGCTTCGTCTGGCCGAAGGCGGAAGAAGATGCGGCAAAGAGGAATATAAAAAAGAGAAGTTTTTTTAGAAGCCTGGTATGATACATAAAATGTGTGGTAGTTGGTCAGTAATTAATTTAAACCGATAACGGGTGAAACAGCCTGAAAGCAGTTCTGCCGGCTGGCATTGAAGCCAGCGGCGTCCGGGCCGGCAATACGCCGGCTGTTCACGGGCAGGTTGCCGAGCAGGTCCATCAGCGTGGCGGCGCGGCCGGATGCGGCCTGGTCCCAGAGGAACACCACGGGGATGGAATAGCTGTATTGTTTTTCAACCAGGTAATCCGCACGTTGGCTGTAAGCCCCCGGGCCGCTGCGCAGGTCGATCAGCAAACCGTCTCTCCCCACGCTGCCCCATTGCGAAAGCAGCGAAGCGGCCAGCGGGCGGTAAAGGTTTACGAGCTGAATGGCGGCGGAATCGTCTCCCGCGGCCGGCAGCGATACGCGCAGATAAGTGCGGACGGTTCCGTTCTGCATGAGGTCAACGTCTGAAGTGGCGAAAGGAAAGGCGTTATCTTTTTTTGATCTCAGGTTCCACTCCCCTTCGGGAACGGAAAGACTGTTCAGCTCAGGCATTTTTTTCCTGGGCGGCAGCTTGGCGGTCTCCGAGCAGCTGCATAAAGCAACCGCGCAGAGCAGCATGGTCCATTTGTTTTTCATGATGCATTGTTTGCGATATACATAATCCGGAAAACGGGAAACCGCCTGCCCGGTGATCCGGACAGGCAGCCCCGCTTCGTATTGTTAGAAGTAGCCCGGGTTTTGCACCAGGTGAGGATCTTTCAGAATTTCCTGCGGAGCGATCGGGTATAGCAGCTGGCTGGCGCTCCAGGGTTGTTTTGCGGGCATTGCGCCCAGCGTTTCCGTGGCTTTGCCTGTCCGTTTCAGATCGAACCACCGGTGGCCCCATTCGGCGAACAATTCCACCTGCCGTTCGTGCGCAACGGCTTTCAGCAATGCGTCCTGCGAGGCGGCGGCCGTTTTTTCCAGGCCCGCCCTGAGCCGCAGCGCGTCGAGGTCGGCGGCCGCGCCGCTAAGATTGGTGCCGGTTTGCGCCCTGGCTTCCGCCCTGATGAGGTATTGTTCCCCCAGCCGCAGCACCATGTAGTATTGGGTAATGGGTTGAGAAGCGCTGCCGATGGCAATGGTATATTTTTTCGAATAAAACACCGTATCGCCGTTCCATTCGCTCTTCACGGGCGTTTGCGAATAACCGGCCCATATGTTTTTCCGCTGGTCGTTCGCTTCGAAGGCGTTCGCCTGGTTTTTGGTGAAATAATAATGCGAGATAAAATAAGGCGCGAGGGTGGTAAACAAAGCGGAGTCGCGGTAAGCGGCCTGCAGATCGGGCGTAAGGTCTGTCCAGTAAAAATATGCCGTAAGATGCGACCCGTCCCAGGTGCCGTTGTAGGGCTGTTTGGCGGGATTTTGCTGCAATTGCCAGATGGCTTCCGTGCTGTTTTTCAGGAACACGTCGCCCAGGGCGCCGGTTAACCGGAACTGCGTGTTGCCGATCACTTCCGAAGCGGCGGCCTCTGCATTCGCCCAATCTTTCATGTACAGGTAAACACGCGCCAGCAAAGCGGTGGCGGCCCATTTATTCGGCCTGATGCGTTCCCCGCCGCCCATCGAATAATCGTCTGCCAGCAGGGCCTGCGCATCTTTCAGATCGGCTATTATTTGTTTGTATACATCCGCTTCCGGCGAACGCGCTTTTTTGATGTTATCGTTGAAATTGGTCGTGAGTGCCAGGGGCACATCGCCGTACAGGTTCACGAGATAAAAATAACAGAACGCGCGGATAAATTTCGCTTCTCCCGTAAGCACCGCTTTGGTGGCGCCGTCCAGCTTCGGCGAAGTGGAAGCCGCCATGCCTTCGATGGCCGAGTTGGCGCTGAAAATGATCTTATACATCGGCGACCAGAAATACTGGTCCGGCACCAGGTTTTCCTTCAGCAGCTTGCTGGTAACGAACTGGTATTCTTCCACCGACTGCACGCCGCCATAGTTTATAAACTCGTCGGCAGACATGCCCGGGTATATCGACATCGCCCCGTTGCTGAAGATCATTTGCCCGCTGTTGGTCATCATGCTCGAGTAAATACCCGCCAACACCGAATTGGCCAGTTCGTTGGAGCTGAACGCTTCTTCACGCTGAATGGTACTGCGGGGGTCGCTGATCTCGATCAGCTTCTTGCAGCCGGTCGCCACGCCCGTGCTCACCAACAGCAAAAAAGCCACACAGTAAGACGGGTATTTGAATATTTTTTTATTGCGGTTCATAATGATGCATCTTAAAGATTAAAATGAAACGGATACGCCCATCGTAATGGTCCTGGCCGGCGGCATGCCCATATAACTCTGCACTTCCGGGTCGAGGCCTTTATATTTCGTGAGCACGAAAATGTTCTGCGCATTGGCATTGATCGCAAGACTGCTCACTTTCAGTTTACGCAGGCGCATCACGGGCACCGCGTAAGACAATGCAAGCGTGCGCAGGCGGAAAAAACTCGCGTCTACGAACTGGCCGCTGGCATCGGTATACTTCAGGGCGTCAGACAGCGGGTTGGTGCTGAATTTGGCGAACAGCGCTTCCTGCCCTGCCGTATGCCAGGTGTTATCGAACTGGTATTTGGAAATATTCTGCATGGTGCCCGCCTGGGTTGCGTTCACTGCGCTTCTGCCCAGCTGCTTCGCGAATGCGAAGAATAGGGAAAGTTGAAAATTGCCGTAAGAAATATTATGTCCCATGCCGCCGGAAAACTTCGGCGTGGTATTGATGCGGTAATACATATCGTCGTCCGCCGTTCCCCTCGGCACGCTGCCGTTGGATTTCACGATGCCGTCTTTATTGATATCGGTAAATATGTACAGCCCTGTAACCGGGTCCACGCCTTCGAGGTGGTAAATGTAGCGGTCGTCGAGGGAGTGGCCGATCTTGAGCGTGCTGTAGTAGGGCGATTCTTCAAACAGCGGGTAACTCAGCAGCGTATTGCGGTTGGCCCCGAGGTTGAAGTTGGCGGACCATTGCCATTTTTTTCCTTTCAGGATGTTGGCATTCATCAGAAATTCCCAGCCGCTGTTCTGCACGTTTGCGGGCGAGTTGAGCACCACACTGTTAAAACCTGCGAAACCCGGGATGGGAAAAGCCACCAGCTGGTTGTTGCAGCGGTTGCGATAGTAGGCCACTTCAAAATTATACCGGTCGTCGAACAGTGCGAAGTCCACCGCGCCTTCCAGTTTTTTGTTCTGCTGCCAGTGGAAGTCCGGGTTTTCGAGGATCTGCGGCATCAGCGGCGTGACGCCATTGTAGGGAAGCAGTTGCGGGCTGTTGTTGCCGAACTGCGAAAGATAACTGTAATCGCCCACCCCGTCGCTGCCTGTAACACCGAAGCTGCCGCGCAGTTTCAGGAACGACACAAAAGACGGCAGCGCGCGGGCGATCCATTTTTCCTCGCTGGCGATCCAGGCTACGCCAATGGAACCGAAATTGCCAAAGCGGTTATCTTCACCGAAACGGCTGCTGCCGTCTCTCCTGCCGTTGAGGTTGATAATGTAGCGGCTGTCGTAGTTATAACCGATGCGGGCGAATGCGCCGGCGTATTTGTATTCTCCGTACAGGTCGAAGGAAGTGAGATTGGGAGCGGCGGAGATGGTCCGGATAAACAGATCGCTTGTGTAGTTGGTGCCCCTTACGGTATTGCCTTTCGAAACGTTTGCCTGGTAAGTGCCGCCCAGCAGCAGGTCCAGCGAGCCTTTGCCAATAGACCTGTTATATTCCAGCATCGGTTCCACGTTGAGATTGTTACTTTGGCTGATGCCGAACGAGGCGGAGCCGGTCGGTTTCTTTGCAGGCGCCGGCGGGTTCGGGTCTTGTGAAGCGATAAACTGGAACGAGCTCTGATCGTTGATGCCCTGGTTATACCCGAGGTTGAGCTTTGCAGACAGCCCGCCTTTGAAAGCATAGCTCAGCGCAAGGCTGCTGTTGAGGGAACGCATTTTTGAGTTATAGGGATTATACTGGCCCTCCACCGGGTTCTTGGTGCCGGAGCCCCTGTATTCCTTAAAATTGATGTTCCCCGCCTCGTCGTACAGCGCGGGCGCATTGGGCGCGAGGGTAGACATCGATACGATGGAGATCTGCGTTTGTTCCGTATAAGAAAAGTTATTGGAGAAAGTAAGATTGAAGCGTTGGTTGAGGCTGCGCGTGGTGAGCGCCGCGGAGGCCGATACGCGCGAGTTGCCGCCGCTGATCGCCGTGATGTCGCTGCTGCGGTTGTATCCCGCGCTGATGCGGTAGGTGGTTTGCGTGTTGCCGCCGGATAATGCCACCTGTGTGTTGATCCATTTGCCGGTATGGCCGTAGGCTTCCCGCTGCCAGTCGGTATACCGCGTGGTGTCCCACACCAGCAGATCGGGCGCGTTGGAGGGCGTAGGCGTAATGCCGTCGTTTTTGAACGCTTCGCGGCGCATGGCGAGATATTCTTTGGTATCCATCAGTTCCCAGAAGCGGGTCACGACGTTCACGCCGGTGGAGATATCGGCGGTCAGCCTGCTTTTGCCGGCCTGTCCTCTTTTGGTGGTGATCAGGATCACGCCGTTGGCGCCTCGGCTGCCGTAGATCGCCGTCGCATCGGCGTCTTTCAGCACCTCGAACGATTCGATGTCTGAAGGGTTGAGGCCGAACAGCGGATTCTGGCCGCCGGTTCTCGACATGTCGAGATTATCGAGCCCGCGCGAAAATGCGCCGGTGGTGTATGCGTTTTTGGCGGTACCGTTGATGTCCAGCACGGTCATGGGCACGCCATCGAGAATGTACAGCGGGTCCGAAGCGAAATCCCGGTTGATGGCGTTCCTTCCCCTGATCTCCACCTTCACCGGGCCGCCCTGGTAGCCCGATTGCGGGGCAATCAGCAATCCGGCCACGCGCCCCTGCAGGGCCAGTATCGGGTCCAGCACGGGTTGTTTGCTGATCTCTTTGGAAGAGATGCGGGCGATGTTGCCGGTGGTGAAACGCTGGGTAGTGCGGCCGTAAGCCTGTATCACCACTTCGTCGAGGCTGCTGGTGGCTTCCTGCATTTTCGCGTCGATGAAAGTGCGGTTCTGGACCGGTATAGATTGTGTTTTATAACCGACGTAGGAAAAAATAAGCGTATCCGCCGCTTCAACGCCCAGGATGGTAAAAATGCCGTTTGCGTCTGCATTGGAGCCTTTGCGCGTGCTTTTCACGGTGATGGTGGCGCCGCCGAGCGGTTCGCCGCCAAGATTCATCACCCGGCCCGTAACCAGGATCGGAACGTAAAAAGGCCGTTCCGTCGCTGGCACAGCCGGAACGGGTTTCCTGGAAATAAAGATGGTTTTATTTTCGATGGTGTATGTTAAAGGCTGATCCGTCAGCACCTTTTTGATAAAACTTTCCAACGGCTGGTTTTCCGCCGATACGTCCACCGCTTTGCAATCGCGCAGCATAGCCGGATCGTAGAAAAACAAGTAACCGGTCTGCTCCTTTACCGCCGAAAAGATCTTTTCCAGCGAAACAGCGCGGGCTTTGTAAGACACGGTTTGTGCCGCCGTTTTGGCCGTTACCTGCAGTGCGGCCACGAATAAAAGCATCGTAGTTAGTTTCATCGCCGACAATAATTTTTTATACGCTGCCCTGCGGGCTTCGTTCCCCGGGCTTCCCCCCGTTACCAACGGTTTGAAAAAGGCACAGGTGCGGCTATTTTTCCGTGAATACGGGGCAATAGCCTCCCTGTAACAAAAAGCATTTTTTTGCATAGCTTTGTTACTTCTGGTTGACAATTAAGAATTGACTGTTCTCTTTGAATTTTTACGCGGCAACCGGGAACGCAAGGCCGCCACGGGTCCGAACCGTGGTGGTTTTTTTATGCCGATCGCCGTTTTTTGATGATTGTTTACTCCAGGTTTAGACTGAATTTGTTTTTTGGCTGAATGCTCATCTTCATTTTGGTTGAATTATTATTACGTCGTTACTCATGTCTTCAGGGCATCACAACAAGCCGTTTGCCCTCTTCAATCCTAAAGTTCACCTGCATAACCGAAAGTCCTTTCAACACCTGGGCCAGCGAAAGGTCCATGCCTATTTCGCCATTGAACCTGCGTGAAGGAACTTTCCCCTCATATATTATTTCTATATCGTACCATCTTGCCAGCTGCCGCATTACCTCTTCGAGAGTGCTGCCGCGGAAATTAAAGACGCCGTTCTTCCATGCGATCGCCTTGTCGAGGTCCGTACCGTTCACCACGGCCAGATCCCCGGTAGCGGTTACCTGTGCCTGCTGGCCGGGTTTCAGCACTGCCGGGCCGTTTTTCCCGTACACGCGCACGGCGCCTTCGAACAGCGTGGTATTGCGGCTGTTTTCGTTAGGATAGGCGTTCACATTAAAATGTGTGCCTAGTACCTCTACTTCTGTTTGATTGTTTATGCTAACGAGAAAAGGTTTTTGTACATTTTTCGCCACTTCGAAATACGCTTCGCCGGTGATCTCCACTTTCCGGTCGCTGCCTTCAAACGCGGTCGGGTAGCGGATAGAGCTTTCTGCATTGAGCCAAACCAGCGTGCCGTCGGGCAATTGCAGCCGGAACTGGCGGCCGCGCGGCGTGGTGGTTTTATTATATTGTATTTCGCCGGAGCTTTCGCCCGCGTCGTTGTATGCCAGCTTTCCATTGTCCAGCACGGCCTGCGTGCCGTTCTGGTTAGCTATTATGCCGTTGCCCAGGCTGTCCAGCACCACTTCGCGGCCATCGGCCAGCGTAAGCACGGCGCCTTTTTTACCGGGCATGATATCCACGGGTGGCGGGGCAACGGCGATGTCGGGGGTGGATGAATGGCCGGGCTTGAGCAGGAAATATCCGCCGGCAAAAAGGAGTAGCAGCACGGAAGCCGCGGCCCACCAGCGGCGGTAAAGCGGCATACGGCGAACAACGGGAGCGGCCATTTCCGGGAAAGTTTTTTCAAAAAGCGCCTGACCGTCGGTGTTTTCCAGCGAGCGCAGCCGTTCCCTGAGAAGGGCCGGCGATTGCGCTTCTTCCAGCACCAGCCTGTTGTAAGCAGATGCGTTCAGCCATGCGTCCAGCTTTGCGCGCTCCTCCGCGGTCAATTCTTCTTCGGCCGCCAGCCGGAAAAGAATGGAAACAATATCCCCGTTGTTGAAATCCTTAAAATCCATGCAGCAATAGAACACGGAGTGAACAAAAACGTAACAGCAAAAAGAAAAAAAATTTAACGGTCCATCAACCAAAGCAAAAAAACCGCCTCCAGCAGGCCCTTTTTCAGCAGCGCGCTGCGCAGACGGGTCATTGCCCGTGCTTTGTAAGTTCTTACATGTGCCGTGGAAATATTCAGGCGGGAAGCGATCTCTTCCGTAGACAGCTCCTCGACGAAGCTCATCAGGACCATCTGCCGGTGGTTGTCCGGCAGGTTATCGATCTCGGCGTAAATAAGCCGTAACAGTTCAGCGTTTACCATCCTGGCTTCAGCCCATTGCGGCTCGTGTTCGAGGCGGTGGAGCATCTCCTGCTGCGCCCTGTCCATCACTTTGCGGTGGCGGATCACGTTCAGCGCTTCGTTGCGGGCCGCCGTATACAGGAAACCTTTAACGCCGGCAATGGAGGAAAAACCCCCGCGGCGCTCCCACAGCTTCTGGAAGGCATTGCTGGCAATGTCTTCCCCTTCGTGGGCATTCCCGGTAAGTTCCGCGGCGAAATAAGCCAGGGGTTTGATAAAAAGTAAAAACAACTGCCGGAATGCATCCTGTGACCCGTCGCGCAGTTGCATAACGAGCGCTGTTTCGTCATATGTTGCTTCAGTCGGCAATCCAAACCATCTTTGGGGGGCTAAACTAATATTAAAATCTGAAAAATTCTGGCCGGCGGTTTTTTTGCCAACTTTATTCCGCCCGTGCATTTTTCCGGTACTCTGCGGGGCTTACACCGTTGTGTTTCCTGAACTGCCTGCTCAGGTGACTTTCATCCGCAAACCCCAATTCGCCCGCGATCTGGCCTATAGTGAGCGAACTGAAGGCCAGCCGCTGCTGCACGAGCTGTAACCTGTATTGTGTGATGTATTGTTGGGGGCTTTCGCCGGTGAACTTCCTGAAATATTCACCGACGTAATTGGCGGAAAGGTTGAATTCCGATGCCAGGAAATCGATCCGCAACTTTTCCGGATCGCCGATGTGCTGCCGGATGTGCAACAACATACGGTTGATGAGCGGCTCGCTCTCCGGGCCTGCTGTAAGGGGCCCCGCACTGGTTACATTACGCGAGAGAATATTCAGGATGAGCGTGACAAAATGCTGCAGGTTCTCCTCGTGATACGCGCCTTTCCGGCTGTATTCGTCCACCATGTTGTGCATCAGCGTGGAAATCATCCGGCAGTCGCCATCGTGTTTCACCAGCAGTTCCTGGAAACGGTTATGATGATAAAAAATATGTTCCAGCTGTTTCAGCCATTGCCGGATGCGTTCGCGGTCTTGCGGGGTTTTGCATTGCCCCAGGAACATCTCCGAAAAACGGATAGAGCAGAAACGGGTGGGCTTGCTGATATCGAAGCCACGGCAATCGAGCGGGGTGAACAGGAAAATGCAATTCTTTTTATAAGGGAAGCGGTTGCTGTTGACGATGCGCATGCCTTCCCCTTCCAGTATCTGCACGATCTCGAAAAAATGATAGGTCAGTGGGCGCTCGTTCCAGCACGCCATGTCCGACACGTACAATTCAAACGGCCGGTGTAAGGCTTTCTGCTCCATAACCTCCAAATTTACAAAACAAACCCCGCTTTGTCACTGTTCCGCCAACGCCCTTCCCGGTAATTTTACCTCATAAAACAACCAATTATGCGTTTGACAGAAAAATTGCTTTCTCCTTTCGGTAAATCCGGGCTGGCGCTCCGCAACAGGGTGGTGATGGCTCCCATGAGCAGGCGCAGGTCGGTAAACAATATCCCCGGGCCGTCCGTGGCCGTTTATTATGGTCAGCGGGCCGGGGCGGGACTGATCGTTTCGGAAAATACGGCCGTAACGGCCAACGGTATCGGGTATTTGCACACGCCCGGAATTTATAATACAGCGCAAATCGAAGCGTGGAAAAAAGTAACCGATGAAGTGCATGCGCGGAACGGGAAAATTTTTGTCCAGCTGCTACATGCCGGGCGTATCGGGCATCCGCTGAATCATGAAGGCGGCATCCCGCTGGTGGCGCCCTCCGCGGTGAGAGCCGATGGAACCATGCGCACACCCGGAGACATCTACCTGCCTATGCCCGAACCGGAAACACTGAGCCTATCCGGTATACAAGCAGCGATCGATCAACATATCCGGGGCGCGGTAAATGCGATGGAAGCGGGCTTCGACGGTGTGGAGATCCATGGCGCGCACGGCTTCCTGCCAGACCAGTTCCTGAACCCGCACACCAACCGCCGTAACGACGCGTACGGCGGCAGTATCGCCAAACGCTGCTGCTTCCTGCTGGAGATCATGGAAGGCGTAACCGCTGCCATCGGCGCTGGGCGCACGGGCATCCGCCTCTCCCCTTTCGCCACGCTCAGCGACCTGCACGCTTATCCCGAAGAAACCGCCACGCATCAATATATTACCGATGAACTGGAACGGCTCGGCATCCTGTACATTCACCTTTCCGACCAGTCTGCCAACGGCAATGCGCCCATTCCCAATAATCATATCCGGGACGTGCGCAAACGTTTCAGCAACCTGCTCATCCTCGCAGGCGGATACACGCCTCAAACAGCGGAATCTGCTATACAGACAGGTCTGGCTGACCTCGTGGCATTCGGCAGGCCTTTCATTGCCAACCCCGACCTGGTGGAACGTTTCCGCCGCAACGCCCCGCTCTCCGAAGGCGATCCGGCTACTTTCTACCAGGGAGGCAACGAAGGTTATATCGACTACCCTGCGATGATCGCGGAAGACGAAGTGTGCGAAGCTTTATAAAAACACAGCCGCAACGAAATGTCGTTGCGGCTGTGTAATTTTTTTCCGTTCTGGTCAAAAATCAATGATCGCCTTGATCACATTGGCTTCCGGCACATAAAGGGCCGTAAATTCCTCGGCAAGGTTTTCAAATTTTATCCGGTGGGAAATATATCCTTCCGTGTTGATCAGCCCAGCTTTGAAAAGTTGTATCACTTTCCTGAAATCCACGGCCCTGGCGGAACGGCTGGCTTTCAGCGTAATTTCTTTCCGGTGAAAAACAGGATCGGGGAAAACGACATCACCCACAAACAGCCCCACAAAAACGATCGTGCCGCCCGCGGCCGTGAACTCGAAACTCCGCTCCATGGAAGTTTTGCTGCCCGTTGCGTCGAACACAACGATGGGCAGCTCGCCGTCGAATGCGGCCCGCAAATCCTCCACCACCGTATCTTTCAGCAACACGGTCGTTATCTCGGGAAACAGCTTTTTCGCAAATTGCAACCTGTTCTCATTGATATCCAGCGCGGCGATCTTTACGCCTTTCAGCCGCGCAAGCGCTATCACAGCCATTCCTATCGGCCCGGCGCCGATCACCAGCACCGTATCGTCGTCTTGTATCTCTGCGCGTTCCACCGCGTGGCAACCGATCGCGAAGGGCTCTATCAACGCCACCTGGTCCGGATGCATGCCGTTCACCACATGCAGGTTGGCCGCAGGGTACAGGATAAATTCCTGCATCGCGCCATCTTCATGCACACCTAATACCGTCACCTGGCTACCGCAGTTGGTCTTGCCCCTTCTTACCGCCTGATCGGCCACCGGGTTGCGGTACGGCTCGATAGACACGAGGTCGCCCGGCTGCAGGTGCGTTACGTTTGCACCGGCAGCCACTACTTCAGCGGCCACTTCATGCCCGAGAATGCGCGGGTAAGTAAAAAAAGGCTGACGGCCTTTGTAAGCGTGCAGGTCCGTGCCGCAAACGGATACGTGTTTGATGCGCAACAAAGCATAATCTTCCGGCGGCTGCCCCGGATGCGGCTTTTCGGCCCAGCTGAATTGCCCGGGCTCCTGTAGAACGAGTGCTTTCATGCTTTGAAATTAAAAAGATGGAACAACATAAAGATAGCGGCTACAATTCTCTCATCATTATTTTCCGGTATTCCACCTTCATCGGCGGGCCTACATGCACCTGCATGCCCAGCAGGCCTTTCGCGCGGCCGTACACTTTGTCGTTGTCGGTCACGTCGCTCATCAGCACGCCGTTGATGTAATGTTGCAGGCGGTTGCCTTTGGCAACGATGCGGCAGGTGTTCCAGTCTTCCTGTTTGATCACCGTTTTCAGCGAATCGCTGCTGCCGAGCGAGCCGGTTACTTCGGCCAGCGTCCAGGCATTGCCTTTGCCGCCTTCCTGCAGGGTTTTGTCCGTTGCGGGAATGGTCACTTTCTGCCCGCGGTAAGCGAGCGTGGTGCGGCCGCGTTCTTCGTAGTTCTGGCCGGTGTAGCGGTTGGCGCCGTCGATGTCTGCCTGGTAGCCGGTAAGTGCATTAGGCACGCCGTCGAATTTCGCGCTGCGGTAATTGATGCCGCTGTTGCCGCTTTTGGTGATCTTAAACTCCAGCGTCAGCTCAAAGTCTCCGGGCTGGCCGCCCTGCCACACGATGAAGCTGTTTGATTTCAAGGTTTTATCCGGCGTGATCTCGCCCACAAGATTCCCGTTCTCCACGCGCCAGTAATTGGTATCGCCTTCCCATCCGTTGAGGGTTTTGCCGTCGAAGATACTTTTGGCGCCTTTTGACTGACCGTTGGCGCATCCTGCGTTCAGCAGAACCACCGAGGCAATACAAAGGCCGAGCACTGATTGTTTCAGCATATGCGGAATTTAAAATTGTTTATGCTTTGGGTACGTCTTTCCAGGCGCCGGTTGCAGCGGAATCAAGCACCGCTTCGCATACCGCCTGTGTTTCATATGCCTCTCTGAAAGTGGGAGAACAGGGCCCGCCCGTTTCGAGGCTGCGCAAAAAGTCTGCCACCTGGTGCACGAACGAATGTTCGTAACCGATGCCCAAACCGGGCACCCACCATTTGTCCATGTACGGCTGCTCCCCGTCGGTAACATGAATGGAGCGCCAGCCGCGCAGGTTGGATTCGTCCCTGTTGTCGAAATATTCCAGGCGGTTGAGATCGTGCAGGTCCCAGCGGATAGACGCATTTTCGCCGTTGATCTCGAATGTGTACAGCGCTTTGTGGCCGCGCGCGTAGCGGGTGGATTCGAACAGGCCCAGCGAACCGTTGGCGAAACGGCAAAGGAACGCACAGGCGTCGTCGATCTTCACTTCCTCCACTTTGCCGGTAAGCTGGTGCATTCTTTCTTTCACGAAAGTTTCGGTCATGGCCGTTACGTTGTTGATGCTGCCGTTGAGCCAGATCGCCGTGTCTATGCAGTGCGAAAGCAGGTCGCCGGTAACGCCCGACCCTGCCACCGCCGCATCCATGCGCCAGAGGCCCGCGCCGCCCTGTGGCAATTGCGCGTTGATGGTCCAGTCCTGCAAAAAGTTGGCCCTGAAATGGAAAATGTGGCCCAGCTTGCCGGAATCGATGATCTGTTTGGCCAGCGTTACCGCGGGAAGACGGCGGTAGTTGTACCACACCGTATTGGCGACGCCCGCTTTTTCAACGGCTTCCACCATTTTGTAAGATTCTTCCAGCGTGCGCGCCAGCGGTTTTTCACAAAGCACCATTTTTCCTTTTGCCGCGGCGGCGATGGCGATCTCTGCATGGCTGTCGTTTGGCGTGCAGATGTCCACCGCGTCGATGTTATCGTCTTCGATGATCTTTTTCCAGTCTGTCACATAATTGGCGTAGCCCCATTGCTCCGCGAAGGCTTTGGCCTTTTCACCGTTGCGCGCGCATACGGTATGCAGCACGGGCTTGTATTGCAGCTCAGGGAAAAAGTTGCGGATGCGCTGGTAGCCGTTGGAATGCGTGCGGCCCATAAAGCCGCAGCCGATCAGTCCTATGTTCAGTTTTTTTTCCTGCGTCATGTTGTGTAATGATTTATGATGTTCATGCTTCGTGCCATCCGTGCTGGTTGCGCACCTTGATCATCGCGGCCAGGATGTTGTTCCAGGTGGCCTGCTGCGTCATTTTTTCGTTGGGGAACATGCAGCCATCCCAGCAGATGTGCCGGAACGCTTTGGTCAGTTCGCCTTTTTCGTCGCGCAGCCAGAAACCCGCATCGGACGCGATATCCAGTTTGCCGTTGGGATCATTGGCAAGACAGTGGCGGCCGGTTTTGTCGTGCGAGCCAGTGCCGTGCACCGTACCGTCGTTCTGCGCCACATGGAAATCGATCGTCCAGGGGCGGAGGGCGGCGGTGAGTTTTTTTAATCCTTCCTGCAGCGCTGCCCGGTCGCTCCAATCGAAATCAGCCGGCAGAATGCGGTGCTCGGGCGCGTTGTAGCCCATCAGGTACAGCAGCGTATGCGCCATGTCCGCCTGGAAACCGATGTTCGGCCGTCCGGTCGCTTCCAGCGTGTCGATCATAGTTTTCCAGCTGTGCATGCCGCCCCAGCAGATCTCTCCTTCCGCCGCCAGCTTTTCTCCGTAATCGGCCGCTACGTCGCAGGCTTCGCGGAATGTCTGCGCAATGAGCTTCGTATTGCCCGCCGGGTCTTTCGCCCATTCCTCGGGCGATGTGGCGGAATCGATGCGCACCACGCCGTGCGGGCGGACGCCGATCTCACGCAATTTTTTCGCAATGTGGCACGACTTGCGCACCTGCTCCACGAAACGTTTCCGGTCGTCTGCGCTGCCCATGGCGGAACCGCCGTCCGGCGGCCATATCGGCGCAACAAGACTGCCTATTTCAAGACCGTGGGCGGCCACTTTATCTGCCAGTTTTTTGATGCCGTCGTCGTTGCTGTTTACGTCGAAGTGAGGGTTGAACAGGCCAATATCCACCCCGTCGAATTTCACGCCGTCCACTTCCGCGGCGGCGGTCATTTTCAGCATTTCATCAAAAGCAATCACTGGTTCGGACCCTTCTCCCTTGCCCACAATGCCCGGCCAGGTGGCATTGTGCAGTTTCGGAAAATTATTTTGTTGCATAACAATGATGTTTAAAACGTGAGATTGATACGGTTACAGCTTCAGATCGGGATTTTCAGGCCCGAAATGTTTCAGCATCACGATGGGATCGGTAGAAGAACGGTTCACGATGGTCACCCCTTCCTTCGCGGCTTTTTCGCTCACGAAATATTCGTCGTGGGTAAGCTGCCCGTAACGGATGAGCGCGGGCGTTTCGATGTCCCACACGCCCATTTTTCCGTGCCCCTGCATCATTATCAGGCCGTAGGCTGCGCTGTCTTTGATCACCACGGTGGCGCCAGGTTCGATGGTCAGTTCTTTGGCGCTGAACGCGGCGGATTTGTAACAGATCCAGTTTTCCGTATAACCGTCTCCATTAGCTGCCGGAATGGGCGCCATAAAACGGTTGTGATAAAGGTTCGGGTCTACGTTCAGGTCCCAGTCGATCACATCGAGCAGCGCTTCGTAGTCGCCGATGTTTTCTTTGGGCGTGCCGTTCCAGAGGAGCTCTTCCGGTATTACGGCATTATTCACCAGCGACTGGTACATGGCGAACACGTCGGAGGCTTTTTGCGGCTCGTAGGTGCAAAGGCTGCCGGGCGCGTGCAGCAGGCCGGGAGGCACGTCCCAACCGGTGCCGGGCCTCAGCAGGAATGCCTGCGAAAGATCGGTGATCTTGTTGTCGCCTTTGGTGAAGTTGCGCAGGCACTCGCCGATCTGCTCGCGGGTAGTGCCCGGCGCGATGCCCATGAAAGTGTATGGAAAATCGCCGCCGTGGTTATTAAGCTGCGGCGGGAAATAATAAGCTTCCGGTTTGCCCAGCTGCCCGATGAGCGCGGCTTTTTCGTCGTTGTGATGAATATGGTGCGGCAGGGGGCCGAGATTGTCGAAGAACTTGGAATACATCGGCCAGGAACCGTACTGGTCCCACAAACGTTTGCCGATCAGCTCGCCCTTCAGTTCGTCCACCGCGTCTTTAAGCAGGAATTGCACTTCTTTGCCGCCCTCGTCAAAAACGATTTTGCTTAAGCCTTCATGTTCGCCGGTGAGCGGGCCGTTTTTGGCGGGCGTGGTGGAAGACAGCCAGCGTTCGTCGATACCGCCGCGCTGCCCGCCGAGCACGTAATAATCGTCCGGGTGCAGTTTGATCCTGCGGCCGGGCACGCAGAACGAGCGCGGCACCCAGGTGGGCGCGAGGCGCAGGATGCCTTTGCCCTGCTCCAGGGCGCGGGCGGCTAAGCTAGTTGTTGCCATTTCGATCGTGTTAGTTTGTTTATTCATCGTGGAATATTTTTTTGATTTCATCGCGGCCTTCCAGCACTTCAATTTCCAGGTCGTACCGGCGGCTTTCCCCCGGCTGTAAAAAGATCAGCGTGCCGTTTTCCCTTGCCGCCGCCTGCCCGATGGGCGGATGCGTGCAAGGCTCCAGGCCGGTCACATATTCGCCGTGGCCCCAGTGCTGCCAGTTGGTGAACCAGGGCAGCTGCGATTTTTTGAAACGCACCACCGTAGCCAGTTCCAGCTGCGGGTTGTGCAAGCCGGCGATACACCAGCCGTCTTCCGCCGCTTTGATGTCGATAACGGCCGCCGCTTCGCCGGCGCCCGCATGTTCGGCCATCGGCGCGGGACAAGTCTTAAAATCCCCGCCCTCCCGGAAGATCGATTTGCTGGCTTCGTCTCTCGCCGTCCATTCGCCTTCCCACAGCAGCCGCGAGCCTTCGTCGGCCAGCGGCCAGCCGAAATTCATGTGGTACATCAGCATGTGCGGCGCGGGCGTGTTGCCGCGGTTGGTGATCTCGTCCGAAATTTTTATAACTGGCACGCCTATACGCGCGTTGATCGTTCTTTTCATTTCAAGATGCACGCCCAGCACGCGCGTTTCCCGCACGATGCCGGTGAGCTGCATATCGGCGCGCCCCGCGGCAAGGTCGGGCTGGATCACTGAAACGAGTTCGGCGGCCGTATTGCTGATCGCGCCGTGCAATCCCCTGTCGCCGAACCCGTCGGTTTCCGGCCCGCCTATGTGCGAAAGGCCGCAGGTAGTGAGCAGCCCGCCGCCAAAGGTATGAAGCCACGAAAGCCCGCCGGTGGGGGCGGGCGCGGGCAGGGGGTGACCGGTACAGCTTAGCCAGGCCAGGCTGTGCCGGTCGTGAAATGCCTCTGCAATGTCCATGGCGCGATCTATCAGCACTTTAAAGCGCAGCCCGGCGCCGGTGTTCACCCAGGCCACACGGCTGCCCCTGCCGGGGCCATTGTCCAGCACGGCCGTTTCGATGCCGCCAAGCTGCGCGTGATGTGATATTTTATGTTGCCAGTTGTGTTGCATGTTTATTTTTTACCCAGCTTTCCGTCGCTGACGAACATCGAATCTTTTTCGTTGCCGCCGGACTTGATATATGCCATCAGGTCGCGCAGCTCCTCGGGGCTCAGCCTGTTGATGAGGCCGGGCAGCATTACGGACACAGTGGAATTATTCGTGGCGCTCACATTTTTCTTTTCAACCTCTCTCAGGTCTTTCGGTGAGAACGGGTTTTGCGAAACGTAATATTTGTTATCGTCCTGGTTCACCAGCCTGCCGGTGATCGTGCTGCCGTCTTTCAAAGTAAACACGGTAGCGGCGTACTGGTCGGAGATGGTTTTGCTCGGCTCGATGATGGCTTCGAGAATGTCCCTGTTGGAGAAACGCGTGCCCAGCTGCGTGAGATCCGGCCCGGCAACGCCGCCTTCTCCTTTCACGGTGTGGCAGGAGCTGCAAAGCGTGGCAGTAAACATGGCTTTACCCTGTTCGAAGTTGCGGTTGTGAAGGCCGCTGTCTATCACGAGCGTGGCATCATTCACTTTCCATCTTCTGCCGGGGCCTTTGGGCTGCACTTTCGCCACGTCTGCGCCGCCGCTGCGGGCCAGCGAATCGCCGGACATGATGTTGAATTTTTCAAACTGGTCTTTGGGCACCAGCGCCAGCGCATTGCGGCGCGCCGCATCGATGAAACCGAGGAAGCTGTGGCCGCCTTTGAAACCGAACGCGGTGTAATACCACTTAAAATATTGTTCCTGCAGCGCGGGCGTCCAGCCGTCTTTGGCCTGGCTCAGCACGGTGGCGTAATAGGTTTGCTGGATGGGCGGCATTTTTGCGAGCATGTTCGCAATGTCCATGCCGTACTGCGGGTTGCGCATGATGAGGTCTTGCGAAGCGGTAGCGGTTTTTTGTTCTTCCGGATCGTCTTTTGCGCTTTCCAGCAGGGCCATTGTTTTTTCAACGCTTTTCGGCGCGTCGAGGTGTACGAGCAGTTTGCTCAGGCCGCGGTTGAGGTTATTGGTTTTAGCGGGATAATGCGGATCGAGATAAGCGATCAGCGCGGTCCTCTGCGCCGCATCCGGCTCGCCGAGGCGGGTGATGGTAAGCTCGATGGCGCGCAGCAGGTCTGATTGCTGGCTTTCGCTGAGCTTATCGTAATTGAGGCTGGTGAGGTGGGTGATGAGCGCGTTCTTCACGTCCGCTTTTCCCTGCCGCGCGAGCGCAACGCCCAGCAGGATAGCGGTTTCAGGATCTTTTTCCTGCAACGCTTTTGCCTGCCATTCCGCTACCGGTTGATTTTCGATGGCGATGCGCGCCGCGAAACGGAGAAACCGGTCTTCATGTTTCAGGAAAGGCCATGCGGCTTCCACAGCGCCGGCTTTCGGGCCGCCGTGAAACGCTTCCAGCTTGCGGCGCTGCTGCTGCAGCTCGGTAGGCTCAACGGCCGCGAGCGGAGCGGCATTTTCCGTATTGTCTTTGTAATAGATCCTGTAAAGGTCCGATTCAAGCCTGCGGCCGCCGGTGAGGAAGTACATCGCGCCATCGGGACCGATCACGCCGTCTGTAAGCGGAAGCGGCGCGCCGGAAAGGAATTCTTCCGCTTTGGCGGAATACGAAGCGCCTTTAGGCTCGAGGTGCACGGCGTAAATGATGCCGAAGCTCCAGTCGAACGCAAACACCGCTTTTTTGTATTTGTCGGGGAAGTGCGCAGTGCCGCCGTATACCACGTTGGTAGGCGATCCCTGGCCGATGTTGAGGATCGCGGGCAGGTTGTCGGGGAAAGACGGGTTCCATTTTCCCGTACCGTGCCTCCAGCCGAATTCCGCGCCGCTCGTAACATGACAGATACGCGTGGGGCGGTACCAGGGCATGCCGAAGTCCCACTCCATATCGGAATCGTAGGTGAACAGCTCGCCGGCGTCGTTGAACGCCATGTCGAAAGGATTGCGGAAACCGGAAGCCACAATGTCCCAGCTGCTGCCGGTGGAATCGATGTGCGCGATCCATCCGCCGCGCGCATGCGAAATCTGGTCGTGACCGTTCGGGTCTTTGATCATGGGCAGCAGGTTGTCTGTGCTGTCCATCGTGCGGATGCGGAAGGTGCTCGTTTCGGGCTGGCGGGTGAAGTTGCCCGCGATCACGTACAACGATTGCTTGTCCGGCGCAAACACGATGCTGTGCGGCCCGTGCTCGCCTTCGCCTTCCAGTTCGCGCAGCAGGGTGATGGTCTCGAAATTGTCGTCGCCGTCTTTGTCCTGCAGGCGGTAAAGCCCGCTGCCTTTATCGAATTTGTCGTCTTTGTTGTGGTTTACCATCACGTAAAGACTGTTAAACGCATAGAGCAGGCCCTGTGCGTAACCCATCGTTACTTTCGATGAAGTGTCCGCGCCGATCTTCAGTTTTTCGATCTGGATCTTCGTGGTGGTGTCTCCGATCGCGGGCAATTGCAGCCGGTAGAGAAAACCGAACTGGTCAGACACGATCATGCGGCCTTTAGGATCGAAGGTCATGGCCACCCAGGAGCCTTCTTTGTTGTCGCCGGGACTGTAGAGATGATCTACGTTGAAATTGTCGGGCAGCTTCAGCTTGTCGATCTTCGGGTTGCCCGTCAGTTTCCTTTCGGCCGTCTGGTTGTTGTTACAGGCGGCGGCCGACATCACGGCTGCGAAAAGAATAAAGAGTTTGGTCTTTACATGCATAAAAAATGTTTCTTTTAAGTATAGTAGACGATCAGTCCCATCCCTGGTTCTGCTCCAGCCCGTTCAGGCGTTTCTCCCTGTCGGGAATGGGAAAGAGCAATTTATAAGCGGCTATGTTGTACGATGCGGCGCTCAGTCGCGTCAACCGTTGTTTTTCTTCCTTTCCGTGCTGCGTCATCACTTCCACTGCTTTCCCGGTGCGCAGCAGCTGGTACCAGCGATGGTCCTCGAAGGCCAGTTCCACCCGCTGTTCGTGCTGAATGGCGTCTCTGAGGGCGGCTTGTCCAAGCCCGCCGAGCGGGTCGAGCCCTGCGCGTTCGCGTACCGGGTTGATATATTGGTACGGATCACCGCCGCCGGCTTCGTTCAATGCTTCGGCCAGCATGAGCAATACATGCGAATAGCGGTATACCGGCCAGTTTTCGTTCGCGCGCCCGTCCAGCGCATATGGTGGATGATAGAATTTTTTGATCAACGGAAGTTTCCCGCCAAACGCCCCGGCTTCCTCAAAAGGCGCATTGGTCGGACTATCATACAGATACACAGATTCATCCCTCCGCTTGTCGCCCGTTTCGTAAGCGTTGTAAATTCCGGGCGTCGGGATATTGTTCCCTCCAAGCAACCCGTTGAACCCTGTGAGGTCCTTTTTTCCATTACGTGGCCCGAATACAAAAATATAATTACTGCTCTCAGTTTCAAGCCCTGAATTGTACTGAACGGAAAAAACCGATTCTTCATTGTTTTTCCGGGCGGGGTTAAAATTGTCCCCGTAATTGTCCAGCAGCCCGTAACCCAGTTTGGTCACCTGTTCCAGCGCACCAGCAGCCGCGGTATAATCTTTCCGCGTAAGGTACACTTCGCCCAGCAGCGTGAGCGCGGCGCCTTTGGTGGCCCGGCCAACGTCTGCCCCGGTGTACGAGGGAGGCAGGCTTTCCGCCGCGTCTTTCGCATCGGCGATGATCTGGGCGTACACCTCGTCCACTGAGGCCCTTTTGCGGGCGAACGCGTTCTCCGGGCTGTCTGGCTCTTTCACGATCAGCGGCACCGGCCCGAAAAGGCGCACAAGGTGAAAATAATACAAAGCGCGCAGGAATTTAGCTTCTCCCGCATAACGTTTTTTAGTTTCTTCACTGGAGAACTGGACGCCGTCTATCCGGGAAGTGATCACGTTGCACTGGTGAATATTCCGGTAGATCTGCGCCCAGATCGTGTTTACATAGTTATTGCTGGAAGTGATCAGGAACTCGTCGATCTCTTCCCGCTGCTGCGCACCGCGGTCGCTGGCGTCGTACTGGTAATTGGTATTGTCCGCCACCATTTCCGTCATCGCCCAGAAGTCGCTCGTATAAAGGTTTTGCAGCACCCCATACGCCCCGTTCACCGCCCGCAGCACCTGTTGCTCCGTCTGGTAATAATTTTCGCCGCTGGAGAAAGAATTGGGCTTTACGTCCAGCATGTAATTGCAGCCATTGGCAGACAAGGCCATCAGGCATATAAGATATAGCTTAGTTTTCATTTTGTGCAGGATTTTAAACATGGTTAAAATGACAAATTCGTTCCGATGATAAATACCCTCGGCACCGGGTAGTTGGAATAATCGATGCCGGGCACCAGCGCGCCGCTGCCGCCTTTACCGATATAATTGCTTACTTCCGGGTTGCCGCTGTATTTGGTGAACAAAATGGCGTTCTGCACGCTCGCGTAAATGCGCGCGCTGGAAATGAACCCTTTTTTCGGGATGGAATAACCCAGCGTGATGTTTTTCACCCACGCGTAATCATTTTTTTCCACCGTCAGCGAGCTTACGTCGCGGAACATCACCCTGCCGCGGCCGGAACCGTTGGTGGTGGGGATGCGCCCGTTGCCGGGCTGCGATTCGGAGCGCCAGCGGTCTTTTACTTCCCTTCTCACGTTAAACACCCCGTCGATGTTGCCGTTGTAGTCGTTGGTGGCATGCAGCCTGTCTGCCCCCATAGACCCCACCACCAGCACCCGCAGGTCGAACTTGCCGTAGGTGAACATATTGGTGAGGCCCCAGGTGAAATCGGGATACGGATTGCCGATGATGTCGAAATCCTGCCGCGGCGTGATCTGCCCGTCGCCATTAATGTCCTTGAAACGGATATTGCCGGGTATCGCGCCGGGAAACGCAGGGCCTTTGTCTACTTCGCCCTGGTTCTGGTAAATGCCGTCGAACACATACCCGAACAGCATCGCCAGCGGTTTGCCTACCATCGTGAAGTTGGTGGGATTGCCCTCGCTGCTGTTGCCGGAATAGATCGGGTCGTTGTTGCGGCCAAGCTTCAGCACCTTGTTGCGGTTGAAGGCGATGTTGAAATTGGTGCTCCAGGCGAAACGCTGGGTTTTGATGTTGAGCGAGTTGATGCCGAGCTCAAGCCCCCTGTTCTCCAGGTCGCCGCTGTTTTCGGTAACGGTGCCGAAGCCGGAAGACTGCGGTATTTCCACCTGCAGCAACAGGTCTTCCGTATTGCGTTTATAAAAGTCTGCGGTAACGTACAGCCTGTCTTTCCACAAACCGAAATCGATACCGATATTAAGCTCCCTCATTTTTTCCCAGCCGAGGTTGGGGTTGCCGAAGGAGTTCATCACGCGGCCGCCTGCAAGAGCGCCGCCCAGCACGTAGTCTGCCGTGCCAATATTGCTCATGTAAGAATAGTTCCCGATGTTGAAGTTGCCGGTGAAGCCGTACGAAGCCCTGATCTTCAGGTCGCTGATGGCGGGAACGGCCTGCATGAAGTTTTCCTGCGAAATCCTCCAGCCCAAAGCCAGTGAGGGAAAGGTGCCCCAGCGGTTGTTCGCGCCGAAGCGGGAAGAACCGTCTGTACGGATCGTGGCGGTAAGGAGGTATTTGTCTTTGTATGCGTAGTTCACGCGCGCGAGGTAGGACAGCAGCACCCATTCCGTTTTATCCGTTCCGCCGGTAAGGGTGGCGGCGGCGTTGAGGGTTTTGATGTCGTCGTCCGGGAAATTGGTGCCGTTGAACAATGAAAAATTTTCTTTCTGCTGCTGTACGGTGTAACCGAGCAGGCCGGTGAAACTGTGATTGTTGCGGTTCAGCGTGTAAGTGAGCGTGTTTTCGTTCAGCCAGTTGAGATTGTCCGCTTTCACCGAGTTGGCGCTGGGAATGCTGGGCGGTGCGGTGTTCACGCCGCCGAGGGTAGACGGGCGGAAATATTCCGCCGCGAGGTTTTGGTAATCGATGTTGATCGTGCTTTTGAATTTCAGGTTGGGAATGATCTCGTATTCCGCGTAACCGTTCATCAGCAGCCGCATTTCACGCAAATTGTTCACCGTTTCGTTCATCAGCATCACCGGGTTGGGCAGACCGAAAGTGCCGGGGCTTTGAATAAAGGCGTTGTAAGAACCGTCTGCGTTGTACACCGGCTCTATCGGGCTGGCGATGCCGAACACTTCGTCGCGGCCTTCACCGCGGATGGAGCCTTTTTTCTGCGAGAAGGTGGGCGCTACGTTCACCCCGATCTTGAATTTTTTGCTGATGTTCGTTTCCACGTTGGCGCGCACGGAATAACGGCGGTAACCGGTGTTGATCATAACGCCGTCCTGGTTGAAATACCCAACGGACGCGTAGGCCCGCGTTTTTTCGCTGCCGCCGCTTACGCTGGCGTTGATCTCCGTCATGGGCGCGGTGCGGGTCACTTCGTCGAACCAGTTGGTGCCTTCGCCGATCAGCGAAGGATTGCGGTATTTCTCCGGGATGTCTGATTCCACGGGCTCACGGCCCTGTTCAAAACGGATCTTGTCTTCGGTAAGCTCTTTCCAGAACTGTGCGAATTCCTGCCCGTTCATCAGGTCCGGGCGGCCTTTTTGCGGTATCTTTTGCCAGCCGGTGTTGGCGGAAACAGATACGACGGGTGCGCCACTGGCGCCCCGTTTGGTGGTGATGAGCACAACGCCGTTCGCGCCGCGGGAGCCGTAAATGGCGGTGGCGGAGGCGTCTTTGAGAATGGCCATCGATTCGATGTCGGCGGGGTTGATGGCGTTCATTGGGTTAGTTACTTCACTGGATGAAGAGGCCAGCGGAAATCCGTCTACCACATACAGCGGCTGGCTGCCGGCGCCCACCGCGCCGATGCCTCTTACCTGCACCTGCGGGCCGCCGCCCGGTATGCCGTTAGACGTATTCACCTGTATACCGGCTACCTGGCCCGCAAGGGCCTGGTCTACACCGGCTACCGGCATATCTTTGATATTTTTCATGGAAACGATCCCCACCGAACCGGTCACGTCTTTTTTCTGCTGGGTACCATACCCCACTACTACCACCTGCGTCAATACTTTGTTGCTGCTTTCGAGCTGAATGTTCACTACTTTTCTGTCTCCTACCAGCACGGTCTGCGAAACGAACCCTATCATGCTGAAAACGAGGGAATCTGTGGGTGCGGCCTGTATGGTATACTTGCCGCTTGCGTCTGTAAAAGTGCCTGAATTGGTCCCTTTGATGCCGACTGTTACACTGGGCAATGGTGAACCTGTGGCGGCGTCTGTTAAGTGGCCGCTGATGCCGGCCTTATTTTGAGAAGAGGCGGGAAATGAAGCGCATAGCAGCATTGACAGGAAAATTCCTGCAAGTGCAAAACGCGGGTTTTTACACCGGTGACGGATCGTGGATTTAGACATAACAATGTGGAATTAGTGTGGCAAAAAGCGAAATCTGGTATCAGACACAATTTAGACGAATGGTTATACATTCCTGTCCTGTTGTGTCCTGTACCGTCCTGTACTGTCCTGCCCGGGCATTGTGTTTGTCTAACGTAACGGGGTATACGTAAATAATGCGGCTTTCCGCTACAGGGAAGGCCTCAGGTTGATATTAAACGGCACTTCCACCTGCGCGCGCGAATGATCGAGGATCAGTTCAGCCGCCACCTCGCCCATCGCCCTGAAATCGGTGGAGATAGTGGTGATGCCGTTGAGTATGAGTTTTTTAAGCGGCGTTTCGTTGTAGGAGATCACGCCAATGTCGCTGCCCACCTGCCATCCGCCGGCCATGATCTTTTCCATCAGCGTCACCAGGTCGTTTTCCCGGATATTGATATATACGTCGCCTTTTTGCATTTCGTCGTCGAGAATATCGGGCACCAGGTGGAACGGGAACGCGTAATTCTGGCAGAATTGCACGAAACCTTCCTGTATCTCTTCGGGGTAATAGGTGTTTTCAGGATAAATGAGTTTCAGCTGCTGGTATTGCTGCAGCCGGTCTTTCGCCTGCTCCAGCGCGCCGTAAATGTCTTCCCGGAAATTCTCGTACACCGCCCCATATTCGCCGGTAACGCCTTTCAGCTTTTTGTCCAGCAAAATGAGCTTCTCTTTCGGAATGGTATTGATCACCTCGTCCACATGCTCCCAGCGCTCGCGGAAATGCGGGAGGATCACCACGTGGGTGTAGTCGTTCACTTTCTGGGAAAGCAGTTTTTTGAACAGGCTGAAATCGCTGTTGTATATATAGAAGTCGATATTGGCATGTTCCCCCAGCCTGTCCGCAAAAGAATCGTAAATGATCTTTTTATGTTCGCTCAGTTTATTAAATAATAGCAGTATCTTATAGGGCTGGCGCGGGTGAGCGTTCTGCACGTAATACCCTTTACCGGGCACGGAGCCGAGCACGCCGATGCTTTTGAGATGTTTGTAGGCTTTCTCCGCCGTATCTCTCGAGATCTCGAAAACATAGCTCACTTCGTTGATGGAAGGGAGAATATCATCCTGCTGCAGCTTACCGTCTGCGATCGTCTGGATGATCGCGTTGGCCAGCTGGTAATATTTGGGCGTGGCGGAAAAATCGTCGATGAAAAGATATTTAAAAACCGGGTGTTGCTTCATACGCTTGCGTTTTCGACGGCCTCAAAGTAAGAAAATAATTGTAAAGTTGCGGAAGGGCATGACAGTGCATGACAGTTCAAAAATTCACAAGTTTTACTTTAGCAACATGACATTCCACGTCATGAATCATGTTCCCCGGCAATCCACGGATCTGCCACAACAAACCTAAAATGCGATCTTATGTCTATAGATAGAACTATCCAATTCAGGCATGTCAGTTACTTATGGGATGAAAAAAAGGCCGCAGCCATGGCCGGCGACGAAGTGGCGTTGCTCATTTACCGTAGTAATTTGCTGGGGGCGGACCTCCGGCTTACCAACTACGGCGGCGGCAACACCTCCTGCAAGGTTCAGGCCAAAGACCCGCTCACCGGCGAGCCCACCGAAGTGATGTGGGTGAAGGGCTCCGGCGGAGACCTGGGCACGCTGAAAAAAAGCGGGCTGGCGGCGTTGTATGTAGACCGCCTGCGCAGTCTTCAGAAAGTATACCGCGGCGTGGAACATGAAGATGAAATGGTAGAACTGTTCAATCATTGCATATTCGACCTCAGCTCCAAAGCGCCCAGCATCGATACGCCGCTGCACGGTTTTCTTCCCTTCGCGCACATCGATCACCTGCATCCGGACGCTGCCATCGCCATTGCGGCGGCGAAAGACGGGAAAAAGATCACACAGGAATTGTTCGAAGGAACGATCGGCTGGGTAGACTGGCAGCGCCCCGGCTTCGACCTGGGATTAAAGCTCAGACAATGCCTCGACGAAAACCCGGGCATCCGCGGCATCATGCTCGGCTCGCACGGACTTTTCACCTGGGGCGATACCGCATATGAAAGTTATATCAACACGCTCGAAGTGGTGGAGCGCTGCGCGCAATACCTTGCGGAGAACACCGGTAAAAAAAGACCGGTGTTCGGCGGTGAAAAAATAAAATCGCTTCCGCAGGAAAAACGCCATGAGCAAGCCGTTGCGCTGGCGCCACTGCTGCGCGGGTATTGTTCTTCGCAGGTGCGTATGGTGGGCCATTTCACAGACGATCCGCGCGTGCTCGAGTTCATCAATTCAAAAGATATCGACCGGCTGGCCCCGATGGGCACCAGCTGCCCCGATCACTTTTTGCGCACAAAAATAAGCCCGCTGGTGCTGGAACTGGCGCCGGACGCAGACCTTAGCGATACGGCAAAAATAAAAGCGTCGTTGGCCCCGCAGTTCGAGGATTACCGGAAAATGTATTCGGAATATTACAAAAGCTGCCGTCACCCGAACAGCCCGGCCATGCGCGACGCAAATCCCGTGGTGGTGCTGTACCCAGGCATCGGGATGTTCACTTTTGCGAAAGACAAACAGACCGCGCGGGTGGCGAGCGAATTTTATATCAATGCGATCAACGTGATGAAAGGAGCGGAAGCAGTGTCGTCGTACACCTCGCTGCCGCGGCAGGAAGCGTTCAACATCGAATACTGGCTGCTGGAAGAAGCGAAATTGCAGCGCATGCCAAAACCCAAAGCCCTCAGCGGCCGCGTGGCCCTGGTAACGGGCAGCGCGGGCGGCATCGGGAAAGCCATTGCCATGAAGTTCGCCGCGGAAGGCGCTGTAGTGGTGATCAACGATAACGATGAAGAACGCCTGGCCACCGCGAAAGAAGCATTCAAAAAAGATTTCGGTAAAGACGTGTTCGCGGCAAAAGTGCTGGACGTAACCTCGGAAAGTTCCGTGAGAAGAGTATTTAATGCCGCCATTCTTGAATTTGGCGGGGTAGACATCGTGGTGAACTGCGCCGGTCTTTCCATCTCCAAACCGCTCGAAGAACATACCGAAGCCGACTGGAACCTGTTGTACGACGTGCTGGTGAAAGGCCAGTTCCTCGTTACCCGCGAAGGCGCGGGCATTATGCGCAAACAGGGTTTTGGCGGCGACGTATTGAATATCGTCAGCAAAAACGCCCTTGTTTCAGGGCCGAACAACGCGGCTTACGGCTCCGCAAAGGCCGCGCAGCTGCATCTCAGCCGCCTCAATGCGGCAGAACTGGGAAAAGACCATATCCGCGTAAATACCGTCAACCCGGACGCAGTGATCTCCGACAGTAAAATATGGGCCGGCGCATGGGCCGAAGGCCGCGCGAAAGCGTATGGCGTAAAGGTGGAGGAATTGCCGGCGTATTATGCCAGCCGTACTTTGCTCAATGAGATCATTGTGCCGGAAGACATCGCCAACGCCTGCTTCGTATTCGTAGGCGGATTGCTCAACAAGGCCACGGGTAACGTTTTGAACGTAGACGGCGGCGTGGCCATGGCCTTTGTGCGCTAAAACGACCGAATGGAAAAAATACCCGTCATAGCCATCTTCGACATCGGGAAAACGAACAAAAAACTGTTCCTTTTCGACGAACAATACCGTATTGTGTTCGAAGAGAGCGTGCGGCTGGAAGAAACGACCGACGAAGACGGCGACGCCTGCGAAGACCTTCAGCAGCTGCGCCGCTTCGTGCTGGACGCGGTGGCCGCGCTGCCCGGGCGGGAACAATTCGACGTGCGCGCGGTGAACTTTTCCACCTATGGCGCCAGCATGGTGTTTATCGACGAAACCGGCCGCCCGCTCACGCCGTTGTACAATTACCTGAAACCTTATCCCCCGTCGCTGCGGCAACAATTTTATGAACAATACGGCGGCGAAACCGTGTTCCCCCGCGTATCCGCCTCTCCCATACTGGGCAGTCTCAATTCTGGCATGCAATTGTACCGCCTGAAATACGAACAGCCCGTGCTGTACAAAAAACTGCAATACGCGCTGCACCTGCCACAATACATGAGCTTTTTGCTTACCAACACCGCCTGCTCGGAGCTCACCAGTATCGGCTGCCACACGAACCTCTGGGATTTCAGGCGGCAGCAATACCACGAATGGACGGAAAAAGAAGGCGTACGCGGCAAACTGGCGCCGTTGCAGCCGTCTGATAAAGTGTTCGGGGGGAACTATCCAACCGGCACGGGCCTGCACGACAGCTCGGCCGCCCTCATCCCCTATCTCGTTCAATTCAAAGAGCCATTCCTGCTGATCTCCACCGGCACCTGGTGCATCAGCCTCAACCCGTTCAATCATTCGCCGCTTACAGACGATGAGCTGCAGCAGGACTGTCTTTGTTATCTTTCTTTTCACGGCAAACCTGTAAAAGCTTCGCGGCTGTTTGCCGGCCGTGAGCATGAATTGCAGGTAACGCGTATTGCCGCGCATTTTTCAAAGAACGAAAACGATTTCCATCATATGCGTTTCGACGCCGCGCTCGTCAGGCAGCTGCATTTGAAATACCCCGATGCCGGTGTTTTTGCAAAACGTGAATTGTCTGCATTCGCCAGCGCGGAAGAAGCTTATCACCAGCTGATGATCGACATTATGGCGCAGCAGCGTCATTCGGCGGAGTTGGTATTGCAGGGCGGAGAAGTGGAAAATATATTTGTAGATGGCGGTTTCAGCAAAAACGAGCTTTACATGCACCTGCTCGCCGCCGCATTCCCGGATAAAAAAGTGTATGGGGCAGACGTTGCACAGGCTTCCGCTATCGGCGCGGCAATGGCCATCCATTCTACATGGAACAAAAAAAATGCGCCGGAAAACCTCGTTACCTTAACGAAATTTGCCGGCGCCATCCCCGTTTCATAATACCTATCCGGCCCGGATTATCCATGGTTGTTTGTAATGCCGCCCCAAAAACACACCCGCCAAGCCATTAAATATTCAAAAAAAAACAAAAAGACCACATCCGTTTAACAGCCGTACTACGGCTGTTAAAACTGCGTGCGAAGAGCGCCGATTACCGTACCTTTGTTGTCCTGGCTCATTAGAAAAACCTTCCCGGCATTGGCCCGGATGTTGATGATAACTACACTGGTGTATCTTTTAACTTTCAAACTAATACGTCTATGATAACCGAACAGTACCCTATCAGCATTTCCTATAATGGCAAAGTATGGCGCCTCCCGGTAACGATCGACCAGGAAGGTATTTTTTACCGCATTACAGTAGACATCGAGGGCACGCGGGTATGTTTCGGCCGTGATCACGACAACGGGTTAAGGCCGCTTAACCACCAGGACGATTTCGATCCGCAGTTCCTGTATCTCATCGCTACCGGCGTTCAACAGCAGAGACTTACCTATAATCCGTACATCGATCATCACGACATACAGCAGCAAATTCCCTCGTTTATTAAAGCTCGATAAAGGTTTTCATTTCCAGTTCTTCCGCCAGGGTTGCGTCGTGCGAAACCAGCAGCAATGCGCCCTTGTAGGTTTTCAGCGCATGAGTGAACACTTCCAGGCTGCTGATGTCCAGGTTATTGCCGGGCTCGTCCAGCACGATCACATCCGGATGCGTGTTGGATACATACAGGCAGCAGATGGTCAGTTTCATCTTTTCCCCGCCGCTAAGCTGCGCGCATTTCTTGTCCCATAACTCAACTCCCAGCTGGTATTGGATCAGCAGCGTTTTTAACGCGGAAGGTTCCAGGTGCTGGCGGTTAAATCGTTCCAGCTGTTCCACCACCGTTTTTTCCGGATCGATAAAACTGTACTGCTGATCGAGGTAAATGATCTGGCAGGGCGCCCGTTCCAGGATTCCCTTTGTGGGGAGTAAAATACCCATGATGAGTTTCAGCAGTGTGGTTTTCCCCACCCCGTTCGCGCCACGTATGGTCACGCGGTCGCCACTGTTGATCTGGAAATCGAGCGGTTCCGGCCAAAGATCTTTTTTGCCATAGGCGAAATTCACGCCCACGGCGTGCACCAGTTTTTTCCCGCGGTGCAGCAAAGAATCCGGGAACCGCAGCTGCAACAGTTGTTCTTTTCCCAATATTTCGCGCTGCTGCTGCAATTCCTTCGAAATGCCGCCCACTTTTTCCGCGTGCACGGCCTGCGATTTCGCGCCGCTTAATTCGGCGCTGTTGCGCATGGTGTTGGCAAAGATCTTCGGGATGCCGCCCTGCCCTTTATCGCGGTCGCGGCCTTCCTGGCGCTGCTTGCGTTCTTTGGACAACTGCGCCTGTTTTTTGGCGAGTTTTAATTCTTTTTCGCGGTGATGAACGTCTTGCTGCAAAGCATTCAATTGTTCTTCGCGGCGCGCTTTATAAAATTCATAATTGCCCCCGTACAGTTCCAGCTTTCCGTTCGCCAGCGCCAGCGTTGTATCGTTCAGCTGCAACAGGGCCCGGTCGTGGCTTACCACCACCAGCGTGCCTTTGTATTTTTCGATAAAGCGGTACAACTGCTGCCTGCCCCGCATGTCGAGGTGATTGGTGGGCTCGTCCAGCAACACGATGGGCGGTGCGTTCAGCTCCATACCGGCAAGCATTACACGCGTTTGTTCGCCGCCGCTGAGCAGCCGCATCGGTTGCGTAGGCAATACGTGCTCCAGTTGCCAGTCTGCCAGCGCCTTCAATACTTTTTCTTCAATATCCCATTCATCCGCCAGCGTTTCAAAAAATATTTCGTTCGTTTCACCGCGAAGAATGGCCTGCAGCGCCTTCATTTTTGCATCGGCATACAATGCTTCCGCGACGGTTTGCTGCTGCAGCCAGCCCAGTTGCTGCGGCACGTAGTATGGCCGGGAAGATGCCGTCACCGAGCCTTCGGAAGGCGCCAGCCTGCCGGCCATGATCTGCAGCAGCGTGGATTTTCCCGCACCGTTGTTGCCGATGAGGTTTACATGACGCCCGCTCTCGATGGAGCAGTTGAGATGTTCGAACAGGAGTGTACGGTCGTTATGATAGTAGGTAATATCGTGCAGGATAATACTCATACAAGCGGGTAGTTTAAACAGTCAATAAAAAAATATAACCGGGGCGCATCGCCCGAAAAGATCAGCATCCGAATGGATCAAAAGGAAAAAATCACATATTCACTAAGTTTATCCCGGCAAAGGCTTGCCTGGTGAGCCTTTGAAGGCCCGTTATTCAAAAAGGAGACTGAATAATTACTTAGTAATTTTCACTGGAGGACGTTTTATGTGAGTTGCAAAGATAGGGATTTTTTGAAAAACGGCAACTTACACCACCGCCGTTTTCTTCTTCACGGGTTTTGCTCTCAGGGAAAGATAATAGTGCCACAACAGCATGGTGGCGACCGTGCGAAAGGGCTGCCAGGCGGCGGTGATGCCGAGCAGCTTTTCTTTTGAAATGTCTTTGGGAAGTTGTTTGACCTGTTTCAGCGCGTTGACTGCGGCCAGGTCTCCGGCGGGGAAAATGTCCGCGCGCTGGAAAACGAACATCAGGTAAATGTCTACCGTCCAGTTGCCGAAACCTTTTAATGCCATGAGTTTTTCGCGCGCTTCGTGGTCGGGAAGCGTCGCCATGGCAGCGGGGCTGAACTGCCCCGTTTGAATGGCGGCGGCCAGCGCCCGTGCGTACGATGTTTTCTGGCGGCTGAAATAACACGCTTTCATTTCTTCGTCCGTCAGTTCCAGCAATTTTTCCGGCGTTACTTCAACGATCCTTTCCCGCAGCTTGTTAAGCGCCGCCAGCGCGGAAGCCAGCGACACCTGCTGCTCCAGGATGATGTGTATCATCGATTCGAAAGTGTTCGGTCTTGTCCACATCGGCGGGTAACCGTAGGTTTTGACGATAAACGCCAGTTCGGCGTCTTTCACCGCCAGCTCGTCGCAAATGGCGTGAAAATTCTCTGCTGAAAAGGTTTGCAACACTGATCACCGGGTTTTCTCAAAGATAACGATCCTTTCCGGGTAATGCCGGTTGCGTGTTTTCAAAAAAACGTTCCCGTCGTTTCCGCGCTTTCGAGCCGCAGCAGTGCAGCCTTGTTTTCCAATCCGCCGGCAAAGCCTGTCAGTTGGCCCGAAGCGCCGATCACACGGTGGCAGGGCGCGATGATGGACACAGGGTTTTTATTCACCGCGCCGCCCACTGCGCGCACGGCGGCCGGTTTGCCGATCTGCCGGGCGATCTGGCCGTACGTTCTCGTTTCGCCGAAAGGAATGGTGAGCAGGGCTTCCCAGATCTGCTTCTGAAAACCGGTTCCGGTAAGATCGAGGCCGATGGAAAACGAACTGCGCCTGCCGGAAAAATATTCATTCAGCTCGCGCTCGGCCGCCAGCAATACCGGGTGTTCCGACATTTCCGCGCCAGCGGGCACTTTCACGCGCCGGGGATCGTCGTGCTCCCAGAGTACGGCCGCCAGGCCTTTTCCGCCCGCGATCAGCGTCAGTTTCCCTACGGGCGAGGCCATTGTTTTGTGATAATATTCCATGGTCGTATTTTTATACAAAATTACCGGCTTCCGTTTTCCCGGGAAACCCGGTTCTTGCTACATTTACACGACCAAAATTTTACCCCATGCAGTTCCCCGACCCCAACGTAGAAACATTGCTGCAAAGATTTCAACCGGCCCTTGGCGGCGATTACGAAAAATACAGGAACCACGTCTACCGCGTTTTAGCGAACTGCCTGCTGCTGGACGACAATGCAAACGTCCCGACCTACGCCATCGCCGCGGTATTTCACGATATCGGCATCTGGACGGACCATACCTTCGATTATCTCGCGCCTTCCATCGCACAATTACGGGCCTATTTCACCGAAACCGGACAGGAAGCGCTTTTGGAGGAAATTTCGCTGATGATTTCCTGGCATCACAAAACCAGCCGGTATACAGGGCCTTTCGAAAAAACGGTGGAAACCTTCCGGGAGGCGGACTGGACGGACGTTTCGCTGGGGTTAACGTCATTCGGTATCCAACGGTCGCAGCTGAAAGCCATCCGGGAAAAATTCCCCAACCGCGGATTTCACTGGTTTCTCCTCCGGCAAACATTCCGCAATTTTTTGAAACACCCGCTGAATCCTTTGCCGGTATTCAAAAAATAAGCACCCGTTTTTAAGGTTTCTTCGCCGCGCCCGGTTTTTGGAAATAAAGGGAGGATATTTTGTGGAGTTTGTCTTCGAACAAGCGTTGATGCCGTTCCGCCTTCATTTCCCGGAGGCAGTTGGCGCAAAGGCAGTCCGCATAACGCGCTGAAATATAATCATGGTCTTCCTGGCTCAGCTCCACTGCAGAACACTGGCAGAGCAGGATAGAACCGACCTTGCATTCGAAACCGCCGTTGCAGCGGGGGCAATATTTCCGTTCGTGCTCGCACATAATAGTCGGTAATTTACATGTAACGGGTTATTTCAGCAAAAAAATTCGCCTGTCCGCAGGTTCGGCAGGATTAGGCTTTATTTTAACCCCATAACGGACGGAAATACTATATTAGTCCTGCCAAATCCCTGCATTTATGAAATATACCGTGATTTTGACCCTCACGTTGCTGCTGACCGTACGATTTTCGTACGCGCAACAGGAGCAGAAAGTAGCATATATCGTCGATTCGGTCACTGTTGTGCACGACCCGGAGCCGGGCAATGAAATTCTCCAGGACGATATTGCGGACGTTACCATCATCAAAAACAAGGATACGCTGAAACTCCTGGGCTTTGAAAACTTCGACGCTGCGGCTTACCTCTTCACCAAAGCATACCGCAGCCGCCCTGAAGAGATCCGGAAAATCCCTTCCACCTACCAGATGAAAAAAACGGACAGCCTCTGGTACTTCCGCGACGCCCCGTACACCGGCCCCGTCATCAATTATTATTACAGCGGCAAAAAGTTCCAAGAAGGCACATTTAAAGACGGCAAGGCCGAGGGCACGCGCAAAATGTATTTCCAGAATGGTAAGGTTTTAATGGAACGCTCCTACAGCAATGGCCGGGAACACGGGCTGGAACAGGAATATTACCGGAACGGCGCGCTGAAACAAAAAGGTGAATTCGTTAACGGCAAAGAAGAAGGCGTATGGGAAATATACTTTCCGAACGGGCAGATCAAACAAAGAAGCACATTTAAAAACGGGCAGATCGACGGCGAAACGACCATCTATTATTCCAGCGGCAAAGTGCTCGCGGTGGAAGTCACCAAAAAAGGAAAAACTTCGCCGGACAAAAGGCTGGACAAAATCCACGATGCATTGAAAAAATCGCAGGCGAAATACCGCGAAGGCGACACCAAAACTGCGCTCAAATACTGCACAAAAGCGATCGAGACAGACAGCACCTATGCCGAAGCATACTTTAACAGGGGCACGATAAAACTGAACAATTTGCAATTTGACGAGGCCATTGCCGATTTCGACAAAGCACTTTCCATCGAGCCATATTTTTATAAAGCGATGACGAACCGCGCATACGCGAAGATCAGGAAATGCCAGTTTTCCGGCAGTCGCCAGCTGGGAAGCACACATGGCGTGCGTGTGCTGGCCACCAAAAAGGACACAAAAATCCCGGAGCAGGAACTCACCCTGATATGCGGCGATCTGAAACAGGCATATTTCCTGGGCGACGATCAACAGTCGGTGACCGACGGGCTGGCAGAATTTTGTGGCGGCGTAAACGCTCAATGAGTATTTTAGCGTAAATAATTCCCGTATGAAACGACTTTTCTTCGTTGCCCTGTTATTCTGCAACGCAACATTTGTTTTCGCACAACAATACGATGAATCGAAAGTGCCCGCCTACACGCTCCCCGACCCTTTGCTGACCCTTTCGGGACAGGCGGTGAAAGACGCACGCACCTGGGAAAACGCGCGCAGGCCGGAAGTGCTCCGGTTATTCGAAGACAATATTTACGGGCAGATGCCGCGTGATTTCGACAGCATCCGTTTTATCACAACGCGGGAAGACGCGCGGGCCATGGGCGGGAAAGCCTTGTTGAAAGAAACACGCATCGACGTGTACCGCGGCGGGCAATCCGTTTCCATCCATCTCACGCTTTTTGTGCCTGGCAAGGCTTCACGACCGGTACCGGTTTTCCTGCTGATCAATAACCGCGGCAAAAACAATACGGACGCGGATAGGAAAACCAAAAGCCCGTTCTGGCCCGCCGAAATGGTGACGGACAGCGGTTACGCCATTGCGGCGTTCCACGTCAGCGATCTTGCGCCGGACGATGCTTCCGCTTATGCAAGCGGCTTGCTGCGCCTCTATCCCGAACAACTACGCGCGCCTAACGGCATGAAGGCCATCGGGGCATGGGCATGGGGCGCTTCGCGGGTGATGGATTATTTTATGAAGGAAAAACTCGTGGATACCAAAAAAGTCGTGCTGGTGGGGCATTCCCGCGGGGGAAAAACATCGCTTTGGGCGGCGGCGCAGGACCAGCGTTTCGCCATCTGCGTAACCAACTGCTCCGGCAACACCGGCGCCGCGCTGGCACGCCGGCAATTCGGCGAGCGCATCAAAAGGATCAACACCAGTTTCCCGCATTGGTTCAGCGACAACTACAAAAAATACAACGACCGGGAAAATGATCTGCCGGTAGATCAACATATGCTGATCGCGCTGATCGCGCCGCGGCCTGTGTACGCTACCAACGCCACGAAAGACCTTTGGGCCGATCCCACCGGCACCTTCCTGTCATTAAAGAACGCTGAAAAAGTTTTTGCTTTATACGGGCTGCGCTCGGCGCTTCCCGCCGCACCGCCGCCGGTGAACCAGGCAGTGGAAAATTCCATCCTCGGTTATCATAACCGGGAAGGCGTGCACGACATGACAGAATTCGACTGGCGACATTTCATCCGTTTCGCACGCATTCATTTTGCGAAGAAATAATATCCGCGGGAGGTGGAAAAACAATGGGAATGGCCTCGTATTTCCGGGCGCGTGAACGTACAAAAAAAGCCCGCTATCGCGGGCCTTTCGGTAAAGATACAGGGTTTTCACCGGTTAAAAGGCGTTACCAATAATTTATATTTCCCGTCTTTGAGTAGTTTTTGTTCGAAAACGATCTCCACATTCCTGCTTTCCCCTTTGAACAAGGTGAAATAGTTGTCGTTCATCACGGCGGGCAGCACGCGCTCCCCGTTATCGGCCCTCACCAGCTGCACATGTACGGCGAATGCCGGGTTTTTCGACGGGTTGGTGACCGTAGCGGTGAGATAACTGCTGTCACCTTTGTTTTCCAGGTGCGAAGTTACTTTCAATCGTGCAGCGGGCATTTTTTCGAGCGCCGTGTAATCCGCCGTGCGGGCGCTTCTCCAATAAAAGTTCTCCGACTGCAGCTTACCCTGTGCGTCCTTCAGCAACAAGCGGATGAACTGCACGTCCGGCAAACCTTTTTTCCTTTTCCCAAACACTTCGAATTCGTACAGCGAATAACCCCATTCCGTACCGCGCTTGCGGCCCAGCATGCGCACGTAGCGGGCTTTTACGGGTTTGAAGGAAATGGTTTCCAGTCCGCCTTTCGCCGTGTCGGTAACGTATACGTCTTTCCATTTCCGCGCATCGTCTGACACCTGCAGGTTGTACGCGCTCGCATAAGCGGATTCCCATTGCAGGGTCACGCTGCTGATCTCCTGGCTCGCGCCCAGGTCTACGTACACCCATTCGTTATCTGAATAACCGCTGCTCCAGCGCGAGCCCGTGCTGCCGTCCGCCACCGCCGAAGCGGCGCCGCTTTCCGGGGAAGACGAAGAAACCGTCGCCTGTTTTTTGAATGCAAGATTGCCGATATTAAAATTCAGGTCGAAACAATGCGTGGCCGCATTGGACGGCGCGTTTACCGAAGCTGTTCTGCCGAACGGTTTCGCCGGCGAGCCATCCAGGCCGTATACGATCGCTTCGGCCTGCAGCCCTTGCCGGTTCTGCAAAGTAGTGTTGATCACCTTTACGGAATTATCGGCGGCGCTCCATTGGATGTGCAGCGGCTCGCAGGCCTTTTTTACGCCCCAGTATGCGCCGGTGAGATCGTAATAATAATCGTAGGTCTGCCAAACGAGGCTCGGGTAAGCGCTCTGGCTCATCCAGGTCATAATGCCGGACGCATCGCTCCACATATGATGCAGCCAGCCCTCGTACATGGCCTTGTTCGTCTCGATGTTCAGCAGCTGCGCTTTCCGGCAGTAATCTTCGATGCCGGTGGCTTTGCCGTAACTTTTATTGACCGCATCGTCGTACCGGTCCGGGCCGGCGTTGGCGGCGGAAGGACCGAAGAAATGCAGGTCCCACATTTTATTGCGCGGCCACCAGCTGGTATCGGGCATAAATTTTTTGAAACTTTCGAAGGACGTGAACACGGCCGTTCCGATCTCTGTGCGCAGGCCCCAGCCGGGCGTTCCGCCAAAACCTCCGGGATATTTCGTGAAATACCAGGCGGGCATAAAATTCGTCCATGGACCGCTGCCGGTGAGACCGTCGGAATGCGAGTTGGCCTGGTACAGGCGGTCGCCCCCGTCGAAAACGGCCACATTCTCTTTCAGCCAGCCGTTCAGCGGTGGCAAAGGATATCCTTCATTATCGCCGCACCACACGGCAATACTGGGGTGATTGCGGAGCCGTTTGATCTTTTCCACCGCGTTTTTGTTGAATGCAAATACATCGCGCGGCAGGTTGGGATGCGAATTAAGCCAGAAATCGTCCCACACCAGGATGCCGTATTTATCGCAGGCGGCGTAAAATTCTTCGTCGGTAGTGCTGCCGATCCAGTTACGGACCATATTGAAGTTCATTTCCTTGTGCAGCTTCAGTTTCGTGTCGTATTCGTTTCCGCGGCAGCGCAGCATGTATTCAGACATTCCCCAGTTTCCGCCCTTGATAAAAATTCGTTTGCCGTTGATGTGAATGTGCAGCACGCCGCCCAGCGTATCATAACTGTATTGCCTTACGCCGAAATCGATCTTTTTACTGTCGGATACATTTTCGCCCATCGTAAATTTCAGCTCGCAGGTGTAAAGCGGCTGATCGCCGTAGCCATTGGGCCACCATAATTCCGGGTTTTCAATTTCGGGGTGAAACGAAACATGCTCGGTCTGCCCCGCCTGTATTTTCACCTTTTTCGAAAAACGGATATCGCCCGGCTGTACCATGCCAGACACAATGCCCTCCTGCACTTCAGCGGAATGGTTATCCAGTTCCATGCTGATGTCGAGTTTGGCGCGGGAATTGTCCGGCAATGCCGTGCGCACCCAGGGATCGGTGATGTTCACAGACCCGGATGCGCTGAGGGATACATCGTCTGTAATGCCCATGTTCAGCCCCGGCACATACGGCATCCAGTCCCAGCTGGCGCTGGAAATATACGTCGGGCTGGAATAATTCACGATGGGCGTGCCCGGCCAGCCTACAAGCAGCGCCAGCACATTCGGTTTGCCGGCCTGCAAAATACCGGTCACATCGAACTTGCCGCGGTCCATAAAACCATCGAGCGAACCGAGGCGCCGGCCGTTCAGGAATACTTCTGCTTTGCGGTTCACGCCTTCAAAATTCAGCCAGCGTTTTTCCCCGCTTTTTCCTGCCGCGGGCGTAAACACCGCACGGTACCAGAAATCGCGGTCGTATTTTGTTTTGTCTGTTTTGTAAATATTATCAGCGAAGTTGGGATCTTTTTCGAGCCCCGCTTCCACGAAAGAACCGAATACCGTTCCCGGCACAACTGCCTTCACCCAGCCTTCGTCGTTGTAAGCCACAGTATGTAGATTGGCCTCCATGGACACTTCGGACACCGCCTTGATTTTCCATTTTATTTTATCACTATTTAAACTGACCCTCTTTTCCTGGGCGCCCGCCACCAGGCCAGCCGCCATCAGCAGGCACAACAATCCCTTTCCTTTTTTAAACATGCTTTTGATTATTTCCAATTAAATACGCGAACGAAATACGGCCTGTAACGGTCCGCACTGCCGGGTTTGTTAAAGTTGGTGGAGAAATCGTGGGTGTTGATGTTGTAGGAGATCACCAGTTCCCCTTCCCTGCTCAGCGCATGATGCACAAAAGCGTTGTAGGTGAACATATCTCCGGTGTATTTTTCAGGAACGCGGTACAAGGTCCGTTTGTTCGTCCATGGCCCAACGGGCGTCGTCGATTCGAAGATGTAAATATCCAGCCCGAAAATGATCTGCTGCGATACGAGGTAATATTTGCCGTTGTCGTAAAACACGTTTGGCTGCGAAATGTCGCTGCACACGTTGTATTTCACCGGCGTTTCGCTCCAGCCGTTCCCGTCGTAATATTCCCATTTTCCGCTCATATCGCCCGCCACACGCGCCACGTACATGAAGGATGTTAGAAAACCGCCTTCAGTGGCGTACATGTAAGTATAACCATCCGGCGCTTTCATGCTGCCGGCGCTGTAGTTGGCAGTCAGGTCCTTGTCTTTCACGATCCGGTTGAGCTGCATAGACGGCAGGTCGAAGATCGCGAGGTCTGTGCTCACATGCAGAAAGTCCCACATCCCGTTCCCCGTTTTTTTCACATGGCTCAGCAACATCTGGAATTTACCATCGTGCACCTGCCCGGCGCCGGGCCAGTACCAGTCCTGGTCTTCAGCCGCATCGCCATATTTGATCCAGGTCTGGCTTTCCACGCCGCGGCCGGGATTAAGCTGTACAAAACTTTGCAGCGACGTATCCAGCTGAAGATGCGCGGCGTTGCGGCGCATCACGTTGTTGGTGCGGTTGCGGTCTGCGCTCACGGAACCGAAAAAGCTGTCCTGGAACGACCAGATAATGCGCCCGTCCGGCAACAGCACGGAATAACAGCCGTCGCCGCCGTTCCAGTTCTGGTAACGCGTGAGGTATTCGTTATAATCGAGATCGCTGTAAACGTTCACGCGGGAATCCCACCGGCCGTTGCTTTGCAGCAGTTCGAGGCGCGGACCGGCAGGCTGGTCGTTTTTGCTGAGGATGCGCACGTACCAGTATTTTACCGCGCCGGATTCGGAGGTAACCCTGTATGCATAACGGTTCCCGTTGGCCGCGAAATTCACTTTCACCCCTTTCGCCGGCAACACTTCCGCCCCTTTGGAAACGGTCACCAACGGGCTTACCGCGCTGAGGTCGGGCTCATTTTCCACCCATACGGTGATGGTGGCGGAATCCGGGCCGTTCACGATCTCCGCTTCGCCTACCTGGTGCTCCGGCAGCCGGAAGGAAATAACGGCGCGCTCCTGGCTGAGGTATCCGTCCAGCGGGCTTTTCATGCAGGAGGTCAATATACCTCCGGCTATCAGCAGGAATATCATTTTGTTCATGTTGTTATTATTTAAAACCGATCTGGATACCCACGTTCACGACTTTCTGGTTGATATAGGCGTCGCCCGCGGTGTTGCTCGCCACTTCGGGGTCCTGCTGGTATTTGTCGTAGTTGGTCCAGGTGAAAAGGTTATATGCGCTCAGGTAAAGCCTGGCGTTGTTAATGCGTTTCGGCAGCCAGCGGCTCGGCATCTGGTACCCGAGGTCGATGGTTTTTAACCGCACATACCGCGCATCGATCAGCCAGAAATCGGACATGTAGGTACGCGCGCTGTTCACTGTGGTAGGGTTGCTCGTCAGGCGCGGGAACTGTGCATGGGCGGCGTTCTCAGGCGTCCACCTTTCCTGGTGGATGGGCTGGAACTGGCTCTGGAACGTTTCGATCCCGGTGCCCACCACGCTGAAGCTGTACCCGAAAGAGCCCTGGAACAGCAGGTTGACGCTGAAACCTTTGTAATTCGCGCCAAGCGTAAGGCCCAGCACCGTGCTGGCAAGATTGGGCTTGCCGATGGGGCCCTGGTCGTTGTTGTCGATCACGCCGTCGCCGTTGATGTCTTTGTATTTGAGGTCGCCCGCCTGGATAGGATATTCCGTGAGCGGCGTAGCCGGTTTGTCGTGCGCGTTGGCCTGTATCTTCTCGATGTCTTCGGGCGTGTAAAAACCGATATGGGTATATCCGAAAGGCTGATCGATCGGCAGGCCGGTCTGCGCCAGCCACGGATACGCAGGCGACGCTTCGTCTTTAAACAACACCTTGTTTTTGAAGTATTGGAACACCAGGCTGGTATTGAAGTTCACGTTGCGCACGCTGCCGCGGTAATTCACCTGCCCGTCGAATCCGGTGTTGCTGGTTTTCGCTACGTTGGTAGGACTGAAACCCACGCCGATTATATTCGGCACGGAACCTTTCCGCACCAGCTGGTCGTACCGTATATCATGAAAATAATCGATGGTAAAGGACAGTTTATCCTTGAACAGGTTCACGTCGATGCCCACGTCGGCTTTTTTGGCTTTTTCCCAGGTCACGTCCAGGTTGCCCAGTTCGCCTTCGTAGATCGAGCCGGCGTTGCCATGGTTTTCCCCGAAAGAATAATCCCCGCCGTTGATATATTCCTGGCGGAACAGGTAACGGTTGCCGGAAGTAACGTCTGAACCTACCACGCCGTACGAGCCGCGGAGTTTCAGCAGGCTCACGAAAGAAACGTTGTCCTTGAAGAACGGTTCCTGCGAAATACTCCAGCCAATGCCCACCGCGGGGAAAAAGCCGTTTCGTTTTTTCGCCTGGAAGCGGTCTGAACCGTTGTACGCGCCGTTAAAATCGATCAGGTATTTCTGTTTGTAATTGTAGCCCACTTTAAAGGAAAAACCCCTGAAGTTGGCCGGGATATCGGATTTGAAAGAAGAGCTCTGGCGGTTGTACAAGGCCAGCGCGTTAAAGGTATGATCGCCGAAAGCGCGGTCGTAGTTGAGGAAAGCCTGTACGTTCACGTTGCGGCTGTAAAGATCGGTGTTGCCGGTTACACGGTATTTCAGCAGCCGGTAATTGCCGCGCGGGTCGAGCGTATACGAGCCGTCTGCCGGGTTGTAATAAAAAGAAGGCGGTTCCGCTTCGCGGAAAAGGTTCCTTGAATATTGTTCTATGCCGGCGTAAGCCACGCGGCCGGTGAGAGACAGGCCTTTGGTGAGGAAATCCAGTTGCTGGGTGGCGCCGAACAGCACGTTGAAGTCCGTTCTTTTGCTGCGGCTGTAACCGCCGTTCGCCAGGCGCGCGTTGAGCGTAGGCAATGCGTCTTTCGTATCCGCGGCGAAAGCGTAAGAACCGTTAGGGTTCATCATCGGCGCGGAATAAGGATGGATCTTTTCGAAGTTGTACACTTCAGACACCACGTTGGCCGAACGCGGCTGGTTGATGTCGCCGAAACGCGTGGTGAGGTCGAGGCGGAGGGTGAGCGTTTTGGTGGCGCGCATGTCCAGGTTCGAACGGAAGTTGTACCTGCGGAAAAAATAGTTCGTGTTCACTTCGTTCCTCGGGTCTGAGAAGTCCTTCACCAGGCCGTTCTGCGTAAGGAAACCGCCGGAAACAAAATATTTCACCGCTTCGGTGCCGCCGGAAATGTCTACGTTGGTGTTGGCCTGGTAAGCATGTTTTTTGAAAACGGCGTCGTACCAGTTGATGTTGGGATGACCGTAAGGATCGTTGCCATTGCGGAACAGCTCGAGGTCCTGATCGGTGAATTTCAGCGGCAGGCCGTCGTTTTTGTACGCTTCGTTCACGAGCAGCGCGGTGTTGTACGAATCCAGGAATTTGGGCGTGCGCACGGGCGACTGCTGACCGGATTCCACGCGCAGGTTCACCTGCGGGCGGCCGCTTTTGCCGCGGCGGGTAGCCACCACCAATACGCCGTTGGCGCCTTTGATGCCGTAGATCGCGGTGGTGGAGGCGTCTTTCAGGATGGAAATGCTTTCGATCTCGTTCACGTTGATCTGCTGCAGCTGGTCGTAGGAATATTCGATGTCGTCTACGATAATGAGCGGTTTATTGCCGTCCGTATTCAGCGAGCTGACGCCGCGGATGAAAAAGTCCGAAGCATCTCTGCCGGGCTGGCCGGAGCGCTGCTGCGACACGAAGCCGGGGAGTTTACCCATCAGCGCATTCTGCACGTTGGCGGTGGGCACGTTCCGGATCTCGGCGCCGGAAATGGCGCTCACCGCGCCGGTGTTGGTGATACGCTGGGCTTTGTTGAAACCCACGATCACCACTTCGTCCAGGCCCTGGGAAGAAGGCTGCAGCACCACGTCGAGCGTGGTAATGCCTGACACGTCTATTTCCTGCGTAGCAAACCCGATCAGTTTTACGATCACGGTGTGGGAAGTGCCTTTCAGCGTGAGTTTGAACCGGCCGTCCGGGTCGGCGATGGAACCGTTGGTGGGCACGCCTTTTTCCGCTACCGCCGCCCCCGGCAAAACGCCGTTCTGGTCTTTTACGGTACCGCTGATGGTTTTCTGCTGAGCCGCTGCGGTGAAGGGAACAGCGCCGATCAGCAGGAAGAACAGTATAATATTTTTCATCTTCTTCAGTTAAATTTCATGAAAGGAATAAGGTTCACCAGCCCGGGTTCTGGCGCATATTATCGTTCTTCACCACTTCGTCGTATGGAATAGGATAGAGATACATTTTCGGCGCGGTGAACGCGGGTTTGAACACTTCCACCACGCTGTAGTTGAACGCCGGCCCTTCCTTGATGATGCTCATGCCGTGCAACGCCTTTCCGTACACCTGCTGCGCGATCTTCCAGCGGCGGATGTCCCAGAAACGGTGTTCTTCAAACGCCAGTTCTATCCTTCTTTCATTGCGTATCGTTTCGCGCATCTGTTCGGGCGTCATGCCGTCGCGGAGACCGTACATGCCGTCTGCCCCCGCCGCGATGCCCGCGCGTGCGCGCAGGTCTTTCAGCACCTGGTATACTTCATCGGTTGCGCCGTTGTATTCGTTCTCGGCTTCCGCGAAATTGAGCAGCACTTCCGTGTAACGCAAAATGATCCAATCGTGGCTGGTATTAGCGTACTGCGATGCATTTTCGAAATTGCCCATGAACTTGCGCATGTAATACGAAGTTTTGGTGCCTGGCTCTGCGCCGCCGGGCCTGTTCTGGCCGCCTTCGAAGGTTTGCAGCTCGGTGCCCAGCCAGCGCGCGCCGTTGTAGAGAATGTTCATGGCCAGGCGCGGGTCGCGGTTGGCGTAAGGTTCGTTGGAGTTGTAGCCGGAAGCGGGATCGGTGATGGGCAAACCGTTGTTCATGGGGAATGCGTCTACCAGCTCCTGCGTGGGATTGGTGCGCCCGCGCGCCACGATGGCGAAACCAACGGGGCCATTGGTGCTTTCGATGGCGGTCGTGTTCCCTTCCTGGCGGAAAAAGAGTACTTCACTGTTATTCTGGGTAATAAATACGTCTTTGGCATTCGGCATCAAGGCAAACTTCCCTTCTTCGATCAGCTCGCGCGCCGCGTCGGACGCTAATTTCCAGCGTTCGCGGTCATAACCCGCATAACCCGTCAGCGGATTGTCGGCCGCAATGTTCTGCCCGTTAAACAACGGACTGGCCGCATATAATAAAACACGCGCCTTCAATGCCTGCGCCGCGCCGCGTGTGGCGCGGTGGCTGTTCAGCTCCGGCGCCGCGATGGGATTGGGCCGCAGGCTGTCTTTAATGGCTTCGCATTCGTTTACGATATAATTCACGCATTCCGCGAATGAGCTGCGCGGCACCTGCACATCGTCTCCCAGCTCGCGTACCTGGTCGCCCATCAGCGGTATGCCGCCATAACGTTTCAACAATTCAAAATAAAACAGCGCCCTGATGAATCTCGCTTCAGCCTTCCATGCAAAACGGATAGACTTGCCGTTGGGCAGCTTTTCCTTCACCGGAGACACGTCGATGTTCGAAACAAAAATGCTGGCGGAACGGATCGCGGCGTAAGCATTGTTCCAGGGCGATTCGTCTGCAATGGCCGTGTAAGGCGTGTATGCGCCGGTAGCCAGCTGCAATACGCTGGAAGTGCCCGCCAGGCCGGAAACCGCATCGTCAGACGCCGCGTCGAGCAGGTCGCCGCCCACGCGGTTGTAACCGCCGGGCAGTTTGGAGTAAATGCTGTTCAGGAATTTGTTCGCATAAGTACCGAGCGAATCGTCTTTATCGAACACATATTCGATCGTCACTTTTTCAAGCGGTATCTTTTCGTAATCTTTTCTGCAGGCAGCCAGGGCGGCGAGGCAGCCGGCCAGGAATATCATTATGCGGAATTGCTTCATGTTGCTTTATTTAGATGGCTGACTAGAATTTAACATTGATGCCGGTGTTCAGCACGCGCTGTATGGGATACGCGCCCACCCCCACTTCCGGGTCTACAAAATCGTACGCGGCGTGCGTGAACAGGTTCTGCGCGTTGGCGAATATCTTGATGCTGCCTACTTTCACGCGGCGCGTCCAGTTGTAGGGCAGGTTGTAGCCAACGCTCAGGTTTTTCAGCCTGAAATAACTGCCGTCGCGCATCCAGAAAGAGGAAGACACTTTGTTGTAGTTGTTGTTCGCATCTGCGGTAAGGCGCGGATATGTAGCCGTGGCAGCGGTTTCAGGCGTCCAGCGGCCGGTGATCTGTTCGTACGCCTGGCCATAGGTAAAGTTCAGGAACTGGAATCCTCCTTCCGTCTGGAAATTATCCACGTAATTCAAACGGTTGGCTACGCCCTGCAACAATGCGCTGACTTCTACGCCTTTCCACGAAAAACCGAACGAAACGCCGTAATAAATACGCGGCTTAAATGTGCCGATGGGCGCTTCGTCGAACTGGTTGATGTCGCCGTCGCCATTGAGATCTTTGTAGCGAATGTCTCCCGGAAGCGGCTTGTAACCCGCAATGGTAGCGCTTCCAGCGGCTTCTTCGGCAGACTGGAAAAACCCGTCGGCGATATAACCGAAACGTATGTTCACCGGTTGCCCCGTTCTTTTGTTCCATTCATATTCGCGGCGCTGCTCGTCCATATAAATGGCTTTGCTCTGCTCGATATTGCCGTTGGCGGTGATGAAATAATTAAAACTGTTCACGCGCCCCTGGTAAGTAATGGTCAGTTCGCCCCCCTGGTACTGGTTGATGCCGATGTTTTCGGGCGGGTAAGCCGCGCCGGACAATGCGATGCTTTTCCCCCTGATCTGCAACAGGTTTTCGTAACGGTCGCGGTAATAATCACCGGTGATCTGCAACTGGTTGTTGAAAAGCGAAATGTCGATCCCCACATCCAGTTTCTTCGCGGTTTCCCAGGAAATGTTCACGTTGGCAAGGCCATCCTCCCGGAAACCCGAGGCCGGGGAACGAACGGTGCCCTGCGAATAAATCCCGCCGCCAACGCCGTTGTTTTCGCTGAATCCCTGCCTCCAGATGTAATACCCGGAATTATCGATGCCGTTGCCAGTGTGCGCGTACGTTCCGCGCAGCTTCAACTGGTCCAGCCAGCCGGCGCTGCCTGACAGGAATCCTTCCTGTGCAAGGTCCCAACCCAGCCCGGCGCCGAAGAATGTGCCGTACTGGCGGCCCGGCATGTAACGGTTGTAGCCGCTCCGGTTGATCGCGCCTTCCACGAAATATTTATTGGCGTAGTTGTAAGATGCTTTGCCGGAAAGATTGGTCGCTTTGCCGGGAAGGTCGTAGTTAAAAGTGGTCTGTCGGCTGTCTGCCAGTACCGCGGCGCTCAGGCCATGGCGGCCGAATTGCCTTTCGTAATTCACAGACACCTGCCCGAAGAAATATTGCGCGTTGAATACAGACATAAAATTGTTGCGCTGCGCGATGGCATTGCCGTATTTGCTGTACACCGTATCGCCCTGCGTTACGCCCATGCGATATACCAGTTCCTGTTTGCTGCGGTCTATCGCGTTGGCGGACTGGATGGAAAGATTGCCCTTCCCTTTTACGGACAAGCCTTTGATCCAGTCGCCGAGATCGTAACGGAGGTCTATGTTCGCCATTACGTCTTTGCTGTTGTCCTGAATATAGCCGCTGTTGATCGTTTGAGACAGCAGGTTGGAGGTCAGGTTGTTGGTGCCGCCCCAGCTGCCGTTGAGGTTATGGATCGGATAAGCGCTGTTCGGCGTTGCCAGCAGCGTGCTGAGGATGTTGCCGGTGCCGCCGCCAGGCTGTGTGCCTTCCTGCAGGCGGCCAAAGATCTGCATGCCGATGTTCAGGTCTTCCGTTACGTCGATGCTCACGTCCGTATTGATAAGGTATCTTTTCAAACCCGCATTGGTATTGTAACTCGCGCCGGGGTCGGTCCTGAAAATGCCCTGTTGGTCAGTATAGTTCAGCGATACGGAATAACGGGCCACATTGCCGCCGCCGTTTACGTTGAGGTTGTAGCGGGACAGCGGCGCGTTGTCGCGGAGAATAGCGTCGTACCAGTTTACGTCAGGGTGCGTATACGGACTGGTTTTATCGCGGAATGCGAGGAAGTCGGCTTCTTTGAAAAGCGGCTCTTTTCCGTCGTTCTGCAAGGCTTCGTTCAGCAGGTAAGCGTATTGCCAGGCCGGTAAAGGTTTCGGCAGGCTGAGCGATTGCTGCACGCCGGTTTGCGCGGTGAACGACACGCGGGGTTTCCCGGCGCGCGCGCGTTTGGTGGTTACCAGCAAAATGCCGCGGGAGCTGCGCTGGCCAAGCAGGAGCGTGGACAAACCGTCTTTCAGCACGGAAATGGATTCGATATTTTCAGGATCGATGGAAAATACGTCGCGCTGCACGCCGTCTACGATCGTTACCGGCGTTTGCCCGCGCAGCGACATTCCGATCTCGGTATTGTCGCTCGGTTCCATGGCGCCCGGCCGCGGGATATTTCCGATGAAAATGTCGATATCAAAATTATCGCCGGTAGCGGGATTGCGGAAACCGCTCGTTTGCTGCGTGTAAAGCCCCGCCAGGCGGCCGGGCAATGCGTAAGCGTACAGCGTGGCGGGCGTGGTGGAGATCTGGTTGGTGTACACCGTGGCCACGGAGCCTACCATGCTTTTGGGTGAAGCTTCGCCGTAGAGTACGGGAATGCGTTGGGGGGACGGAATAAAAAGTTCCTCCAGTCGCAGGTTCACCGTTTTTGTATCGCGTATTTTATGCTCGAGCGTGTAATACCCGGGGGATTGAATGATGAGCGTATTGTTGACGGCCGCGCGCACGGTGAACCTTCCCGCAGCGTCGCTGCTGGTGCTGTCCGCAGCGCCTTTCACGAAAATAGCCGCCCCTGCCACCGGCTGGCCGTAATTGTCTGCCAGCTGACCGGAAACCGTACCGGCCTGCTGCGCCTGCACGCTCCCGCAAAACGCGAGCATAAAACAGGCAAGGGCTGAAATATATTGTTTGAAGTAGCTGTGAGCCATTGTATCAGTTTTATGGGAACGATGGTGATTATTGGCATTTGAATGTATACACGAAGGGATTCGCCGTATTGTTGAACCCCACCTTCACGGCGCCGCTGGCATCTGTAAACAAGTATTCGATCTTCTCCAGCGTCTGCCCTTCCTGCATGTTAAAATATGCGCGCGGCCAGAATGTGATCGCGGATTTGTTGCCCGTATATTTTTTCAGCTGCGTAGCGTCTGTTTGCGCGCATACATCCAGCACCTGCCCGTCTGTGGTGTAACCCTTGGCGCAGAAATAAATGCGGCCCACGCCGTCCAGCGGTGTCGGCACCACGTCCGGGTCGAAGCTAATGGTGAGAAAATCGTTGTCTGTAGCCATTCCCGGCGTTACCGCGGCAATCGCGGGGTTGCAGAAATCGATCAGGTCGCCCTGCCCTTCCGTAACGCTGAAGCAGCTTTTGAACAGGCTTTTGTACACGTTGTTGGAACCGAATACGTCGCTGAGGCCTTCGCTGCTGGTGCCGAGGAAATAACCGGTTTTGAACTGCACGTTTTCCGGCCCCGTCATCGTTTTGATGGTTACGGTGATATTTTCTTTTACGCCCTGCGGCACGTCGTAATCCTGTTCCGTCCAGAACACGACCCATTCCAGCTCGTCCGTCCTGAAATTGCCGCCCATGCCGAAACGTTCCTTCAAAGCTTCGGGCCAGTTTTTATTGTTACTGGCAATTACGGAAGAAGGCACCGGCACCATTTTGCCATTTCCATAACTGCCGGTGGTGAAAGTGATGTTGGAATTGGCGGCGGCGGCCCAGCTTTTTGGCGCCAGGAAACCGATGATCAGCCGCACATTGCTGCGCCCGCCGTCCGCCACGTCGATGCGGTTGCGCATCACGATGGTCATTTCCTGGCCAGCTTTGGCGTTCGTAGGTTCGTCTACGCCTTCGAGGAACACGCAGCCCGCCAGCAGAAGCAGCAACAGGCATATGCCGTATAAATATCTTTTCATGTCTTGCTTTTGTGTTGGATTAGGGATTCACTCTTTCAAGCGTGTACAAATAAGTATTGGAGGCACAGCCCGGGCTGAACGCGAAGTTCATGTTGCGTTTGCCGTTTACGACCGGGTATGTGAAGCCGGAGCTGACGGCCGTTCCGCCCGTTTGGTTGAAGGTGATGCGGAAAGGATATTTCGGATCGTCCATCGAATAGCTGCCGTTTTTGCTGACGATAAAGGGCAGCGGATTTTCGATGGTGTATTGTTTATCGGCGTTGAAACGTATCCTGAACTTCGTAAAATCGGCCAGGGAAGTGATGTCTATGCCGTTACGCATGGCTTTGGTCACGCGCCATTCGCCGGAAATGTCTTTCGGCTGTTCGGGCACGAGTATGTCTTTGCGTTTGCAGGAATTGACGGCTACGGCGAGCGCTATCAGCAAACATATGGTGAGTGCGGATTTCATGCTGTTGATTTTACCAGGAAGGATTTTGTTTTAACTCAGGCGATTTCGCGGTTTCTCCCTGCGGGATGGCCCACAGGTACATCGCTTTCCGGAAATTATGCTTGCGCACGGGGAAGATCCTGTACGTTACGGCGCTGCCGTTGCGGGTGATCTCCATGCCGTTCATTTGTTTGTTCTCGGTTTGCTCCGCGATCTTCCACCTTCTCACATCCCAGAAGCGGTGACCTTCGAAAGCCAGCTCCACCCTGCGTTCCGCGCGAATGGCCTCACGCATCTGCTCTTTGGTAAGACCGTCGGGAAGCTCGAAGGGGACCAGGCCTGCGCGTTTGCGCACCAGTTCCACGGCATCGTATACTTCCTGGGAAACACCGGCGTATTCGTTGGATGCTTCGGCGAAATTGAGGAGCACTTCCGCAAAACGCATCAGCGGGAAACAGCGGTTGCTGCCGTGAATAAAATTCGCGGCGATGTTTTCGTCTAGCATTTTATTGGTGTAATAACCGGTGGGCGTGCCGGAATGTACCGCGTCCTGGCTTACGCCTTTACCGTCCGGCCCGAGGTAGATGTTCACCGGTTCTTTCAGGCCGGTGTTCTGGATCAGCGGCATCTGGTCGCGGATCACGGAATACGCCAGCCGGGGATCGCGGCCGTTGTAGGGATTGTTCGCATCATAACCAGAGGCCGGGTCGGTGATGGCTTTACCGTTGGCCATGCCGAAAGCGTCCACAAAATCCTGGTAAGGGAAACCGCCCTTCGCGCCGTTGCGCGACGGCGGCTGCCAGGCGCTTTCCAGCTCGCGGTTGCCGCCCTGCATTTTCGCCAGGATGTATTCCGGGTTCACGCGGAGGGTGAACAATTTATAAAAACCATAGCCGGGGGAAGTGGCATTGTCTTCGTTGAGCGAATACGCGGCGGTGTTCATCACGGCCAGAGCCGCATCCGCCGCCAGTTTCCAGCGCTCGGGGTCTGCCGTCGGGTAGGCTGCCGTTTCATTTCCCTGTTCGATGCCGCCGCCGTTGAAAAGCGGGCTGGCGGCAAACAGCAATACCCTGGCCTTTAACGCCAGTGCGGCCCCGCCGCTGGCGCGGCCATAATCTTCACGGATGCGCACGAGCGGCAGCGATCCGGCTACCGCGTCGCATTCAGACACGATGTAGTCCACGCATTCCTTATAAGTATTACGTGTTGCCGGAATTTTGTCCTGCACATCGTATACCGAATCGCCGATCAGCGGCACTCCGCCGTAGTGTTTCAGCAAAATGGCGTAATACCAGGCACGCAGGAAACGCGCTTCCCCCGCCATAGCGTTGCGGATGTGCGTGGGAATGGGCGCGCCGGGCAGATGTTTGAGCAGCTGGTTCACCTTGCGGATGTTCGTGTAAGGCGTGTTCCAGGCGTCGCCGCTGATAATGGAAGGATTGACCGTTCCGGTCGCGAACTGGATAGAAGTGGTGACCGTAGCGGATTTCTGCGGCTCCGCCTCGTCGCAGGCCGCGTCGAGACCGCCGTTGCCGAAGCGGGTGGCGCTTTCGGCAAAACCGATATCCAGGTAAATGTTGGTCAGGAAAGCCACCGTACGGGCGCTATCCGAGAATACCGTCTGCTCGTTCAGGTTGGTGGTTTCCGTCTGGTCCAGGAAATTCTTTTTCCCGCAGGAAGTCAGGATGAACATTCCCAGGCACAGGCATGCAGGAGCAGCGAACGTGAATTTCATTGTCATAACGTTAATACGTGGAAGCGTTCAGCTTTTGGTGATAAAATTGCTATCGGGCCGTGCCGCCATAAAGATTTTTACGGCGGCTCAGCCCATAACGCGGTATTTATTCGATCAGTTACTATTTGTCCCTACCCATAATGACACCCATGGAAAGCGGTACCGCCATTCCCGGGACAAATTTTTTACCGGGCGCCCCATTCCCTGTTCGGCGTATCCCCCATTTCCAGCAGCAGCGTTCCCCCGGCCATAATGTCGGCATGGTCAAGATAACAATGCGGGTAGGGTTTGCCGTTCAGCCAGGCTTTCCGGATGTAGCGGTTGGAGGGGGAATTGTTGCGGGTGCCGATCGTGAACTGCTTGCCGGTGGCATATTTCGCGTCCAGCGCTATAGTGACGCTGTCGAACACCGGGCTGGTGATCTCGTAACGCGTACTGCCGGGGCAAACGGGGTGCAGGCCGCTGGCAGCGAGCACGTACCAGGCAGACATCTGTCCCACGTCTTCATTTCCCACCAGCCCTTCCACGGAATTGCGGTAAGCACGCCTGCATATTTCGCGCGTCCAATATTGGGTGAGCCAGGGCGCGCCCAGGCGGTTGAACAGGAAAGGCACATGATGCACGGGCTCGTTGGCATGATTGTAATAATCGTTCCACATCATGTTTTCGGGCACTTCGTCAAAGAAGGCGGTCAGGTCGGCAAGCACTTTTTTCTTCCCGCCCATCAGCGCCACCATGCCGGGAACATCCTGCGGAACGAACCAGCCTTGCTGGTAAGGACTGCTTTCGATGGTGCCGTAGCCCTGTTTCATGCGGCCTTCTTCCGGCCAGGGCTGCCAGCTGCCGTCGTCGTTGCGGGGGCGGAACCAGGCTTTGTTTTTATCGAACACGTTGCGGTAATTGCCGCCGCGCGCCAGGTAAGTCCTTTCATCCTCCTTTTTCCCCAAAGCCCCGGCCAGCTTGCCCAGGCACCAGTCGAAATAAGCGTACTCCAGCGTCAGCGACACGCTCAGGCCGCCGGTGGAGTAACCTTTGGTGCCGTTACCGAATTTCTCCACGGAATTTTTGGCGTAGGCGTAAGCTTTCTGCTCATCAAATTTCCGGATGCCTTTCATCCACGCGTCAGTTATCACGGAAACGGCGGGGTTGCCGATCATACAGCCGCTGTAGGCGTTCAGAAATTCCCAGCGCTCGAGGTATTGTTTGCCGCTTTCATCCGCCAGCGTTACCAGCGAATTGATCATATCATTCACCACACGGGGATTGATGATCGTTTGCAACGGCATCTGGCTGCGGAACACGTCCCAACCGCTGAAAATCGTTCGTTTGCTGAAACTGCCCGTTGCATGCGTCTTTCCGTCGCCGCCGATGTATTTGCCATCCACGTCGGAGAAAGTGCGCGGATCGAGCATGGTGTGGTACAACGCCGTGTAAAACACGCGGTTCTCTTCATCGGTACCACCTGAAACGGCCATCTTTCCCAATGCCTGGTTCCACAACGCCGTGGCCTGTTGCCGCACCCGGTCGAAGTTCCAGTCGTTGATCTCCGCTTCCAGGTTGGCTTTGGCGCCTTCGATGTTGACGAAGGAAATACCCGCTTTCATCAAAACTGCTTCCCCTTCGGTGGTAGCGAACTCCGTGTAAAAGCCCAGGTGTTTGCCGGACTTCTCTTTCACACCTGGCAGCACAGCTGCTTTAGCGATCTGCTGCCGGTAGCGTTCGCTTTCGATGTCTTCGCGTTTGCGCGTCCAGCCATCGGGAATGTCCGCGCTCCAAACGCCGTAATCCTTCAGCGGCTTGCTGAACTGCGCGTAAAAATATACCGTGTAATTTGCCTTCCCGTCGCCGTTGCCCCAGCCGCCGCCATCGGGCGTGCATCGCATGAAACCCGCGATGGTACGGTCATCTATCACTTTCACTTCCTGCCAGGTAGACGTGCCGCCCACCCTGCGCGCCAGGTCGATCTGTATGCGCGACTGCGCGTGCGCCGGAAATGTAAACCGCATGATACCGCTGTGCGGCGCGGCGGTCATTTCCGCTTTGATGTTGTGTTCCGTCAGTTTCACGGTGTAATAACCCGCAGAGGCTTTTTCCTCTTCTTTCGAATAAGCGGAACGGTAACCTTCTCCGGGATGCTGCCGGCGGCCCGCAGAAGTCTGCAATGGGCCTGTAACAGGCATTACAAGAAAATTCCCGAGGTCGCCATACCAGCCGATGCCGCTCATTTGCGTAAATGCAAAACCTTCGATGGTGGTGTGCTCGTAGCTGTAACCGGAGCCGTTGTCGCCGCCGGTGATCGTGTTGGGGCTGAGCTGCACCATGCCGAATGGCGTGGCGGCGCCGGGAAAGGTTTTACCAAGACCGTGGTAGATCCCGGCCGCGCCTTCGCTGGTGCTGGCGCCGATAAACGGGTTCACATAATCCGCCGGGCTTTGCGCCGTGGCAGACAGGGAAAAAGCGGCAAGAAAAAATATCGTTGCAGTGGTTTTCACGTTTGTTAGATTTTAACGATCTCGATTTTGTGCGAAACGGGTTTGTTCAGTTTGTAGATCAGGTCGATGATCGTGTCGATCTCCTGCTGCCAGGCGGCGCGCAGTTCCTTGTACATGGCCGTTTCGTAGTTTTCTTCGTGGTACCGCAGCATGCCGTCGTTTTTCGCGTATTTGCGGATGCTGTCCAGCGCGGCGGCATTGTCTTGCTGGCGCAGGTTCCTTTTATCGAAAAAGTTGCCCTGCACCCAGAAATACCTGCGCAGGCGCGCTTCCACTTCGGCGCGGCGGATGTTGAGCTGCATGATGGACGTAGCTTGTTTGTACTGCGGCGTTTCGGGCACCGTGGCGAGATTGATGCCTTTGCTGAACGCACCGGCAGACCATTCGCCCACGGCATGACCGTCGATCAGCAAATTGTAATCGCCCGGCTGCAGACCGTCTACTTCCAGCATCTCGCGGTTAAATTCATCCGTAAACGGTATCCATTTCAGCGCATCGGCCTGTTTTTGGTCGTTGCCCCAGGTGCGCGCCACCGTGTCGATCGGGAAAGGCAGTGAGGCCGCGAGGTAATTGTAGCTTACTTTCCCGGTGGAAGCGGAAAAATTGCTGATGCTGCAATTCACCTCCTGTTTTACTTTTCCTCCCGCCGCGTCGATGCGTACGTCCGCAACCGGCACGCCGCTCAGCCCCTGGTTTTTCAGGAACAGCGAAGCCATTACAAGATGGCCGGCGTTGCCGGGATGCACCCTGTCCGGGCCGATCAAGGTGAACGCGGAATCTTTCTGCTGCAGTTGTGCGTTCAGTGCCGTCATGGGGCGGAAAAGATCGGCAAAAGGCCAGCCGTTTTGTTTCGCGGCCGCTTCCTGGAATTTCACGACTTCCAGCATGGCTTTGTGTTTACCGCGGAACACGGCGCCGCCGATCTTCGCGGTTTCGTCGTAGGGCGGGGAAGACATCAGGACCTTCTGTATATCCGGCAGTTTTTTCAACCGGTCTTCGATCATCACATAGTTTTTCCGCGAAGCTTCGATGCGCTCGGCGGCGGTTTTATCCGAATCGCTGTTGTTAAATTCGAAATAACCCGTATCGTTCATGCCAAAGGTCAGGATCAGCACATTCGGTTTTTTGGCGAGAATGTCATAATCCAGCCGGCGGTAAATGTCAGACGCTTTATCGCCGCCGATGCCGCCGTTCATGATCACCAGCCTTTTGCCGGGGAAATGCGTCATGTAATAAAGGTAAACGTAAGACACATAGGCGCCGGCTTCCGTAATGCTGTTGCCGACGAAAATAACGCGGTCGTTCTGCTGGAAAGGCTTTACCTGGGCCTGTGCGCAAAGCGTGCCGAGGCCCAGCCCGATGGAATACAATAATCTTTTCATATCGTGTTGTTAATTGTTTTTTATGGTTGCTGTATTACATTTTTCAAACGGATGGTGCGGATGCCAAAACGCGGCATGGACAAACGGATGGCCGTTTTTCCCGATGCCTGCCGGGTTGCCAGCGGTTTTATCACCTGGCCGTCGAGCCGCTCGAGAAGGGCGCTGCCGGCTTTGCCGCTGAAGACGATCTCCTGTTCCTTCGCATCGCCTGCGGCGTTGTACAGCCTGATGAGCAGGTCGTTTCCATCTACCATGATGGCAGGCACCTGCCACCGGTCATCTTTTACCGTCAGCAGGGAAAAATCACCGCTGTTCGAAGAGGGCGCAACTGTCAGCGGTTCGCACCAACGCGTTTCTTCGAGACTGATCTTTCCCTTGTCCCATTCGCCGCCATGCGGAACGATAGCGTATCTTACTTCCGTGGGGCCTTCAACGCTGTAATTCCGCCCCCACAGCGCTCTTCCAACGTATTGCAGCGTAAAGCCCAGCGGGTGGCCTTTTCCGTGTACATAACTGGTGGTGTGGTCGGTGAATACGGCAAAACCGGCGTTTCCATCCGTAACATCCACCCAATGCAGCACGACATTATTTTTGATGCTGTCCCAGCTGTTGAAGAAAGTATTTTCCAGCCGGCTTTCCGTTACGTCGTACGGTGCGTCTTTGCTGATGCGTTGTTGTGGAAGGTTGACGGGGAACATTACTTTCAGCTTAAAACTGTCGTTGTAAAATGCTTTACGGTAAGTTTCCGCGCGGTAACCTTCCGCCTGCGAATACGCCCCGATGCCGGGATTATTTTTCCAGTCGATCTTCACCTGCATGTCTATCCTGCGTTCGCCGTTCGTTAGCGTGACCAGTTGGGTAAAAGGATGCCCCGCGATAAAACCTTTGATCTCCGCGGTAACACGGGCCTTGTTGTCTTCCGTGATGCGTACGGTAGCCGCCGTATCCGTGCTGGAACGCCATGCCGCTTCATCATAAAAAAAACCTTTCAGTTCGTTGAAGACGCCCTTCTTCACGTCTACCATTTGCCGCTGCTTCAGCTTTTTCGCTACCAGGCTGGTGATCGCGCCGCCTCGGGAAGGGTCTATTTCTATTTTATACAGGTCTGTTTCGAGCAGGTACTTCCCGTTTTGCATACGCCATAAGGGTTTCTTCTCAAGATCTTTTGTAATGCCTTCCGTACGGCGGTACACGCTGAAGCCCATCGCGGGCACGCGGGCGTGCAACATCATGGTGCTGTCCGTAAGCCGGAAAGCCGCTACTGGATTGCCTTTGCTATCTTCCCATTTCCCCGTGCCGCCGTCGCTTTTAACGGTCACCCATTCTTCACGGGGAAACGCGGCGGTATTGACGATGCGGAAATATTTTTCTTCAGCATTATTTCCTTGCAGGATGCTGTCGCTTACCGCCAACGACCTATCCGTCCAGCGTTGCACTTTATCTATCCAGGTATCGCCTTTCCGGCCGTTGTAGGGAACGATCCAGCAATCGTGGTGCTGGGCCAGCAGTAAAGATTTCCAGGCCGTATCGAGCATACGTTGCGGCCAGGCTGCATGGTCGTGCAGCGCGCTGATGGCCGCGTATTTTTCAGCAATGGCCAGTTTGTTTTCCGCGCTTCTCACCTGCTGCGCAATGCGCTGCAATACCTGCGCGCCCCACACAAGGCTTACGTTAATATCTTCCTGGCTCAGTTTCCAGACCTGCGCGTTTTGTTTGTCCGCAATATGCCCGATATAATTTCGCCAGGTTTCATACTTCGCTTTTTGTTTCAGCCAGGGGCCGTTGCGCCAGCCCGCGTCCTGCAGGCACATACCGACGGGATTTTTGATACCCATCGCCATTGCGGACTGAATGTATTCGCGGCCGTTGTTCCAGGCGGTGGTTTGCCAGGTTGAATTGGCTAACAACGCTTCCGAAGCGTAACGCGGAACAGTGGGCAACCTGCTTCCATCCGGCCCCTGCCACTGCACGATCTCCCCGCCGAACGCGCGGGTGTAGCCGCCCCAGCAGGTGTTGGGATTTTTCAGCGAGGCGTATTTGTACCCGAAAGAAAGCAACACCTGCGGCAGCGCGCTCGTAAAACACGGCTCTTCGCTGGAATAAGTGGTGAATACTGCTTCGGGGAAATGTTCCTTCACTTTTTGCATCCCGTAGCTGAACTGCCGGATCATGCTTTCGCCGGAGCCGGTGTACAAATAACTCTGGCCGTATGCCGGGCTCACGTATTCGATGCGGCCAGCGTCCGACTGGTCGGCGAACAGTTTTTTGAAAGCGGCATACGCTTCCGGTTCTCTTATTTTCACCGCATCCCAGGTTTCCGGCTCTATTTCCAGATTGATCTTCCAGTTCGGATGGGCCTGCAGCTGGCTGGTCATAAACTGCGTGTACCATACGGGGTAATGCCCGTACACGCCGCCGTGATAGCCGTCGATAAAGTAATGCTCCTGGGCAAAAGATTCCTGTGCCGCAGCGGTGAGCAGCACCGCCAGGCAAAAACGTTTTAGTTTCATGTTATTGTTAAAGCGCCAAGTCCGGGTTCTTCTGAACTTCAGCTAGTGGTAATGGAAATTGAAGGTCGCTATCCTGGAACGCTCTCAGGTGATTGGGCGCTTTGTAGCCTGTCAGGCCGGTCATAACACCGTGCTCCACATCAAAAGCTTTACGCGTTCGCAGCATGTCGTACCAGGTTTGAAATTCAAAACAAAGTTCCCAGTATCGTTCTTTCAAAATATCGTCAGTCGACAAAACAACCGGTTTCGCTTCCGACGGGAACGCGCGGTGGCGTACCGCGTAATAGGCGTCGATGGCCGTTGCGTCTGAAGTCTGGCCGCCGTCGATATAACTTTTTGCTTCGGCGCACAGCAGCAGCACATCGGCGTAGCGTATAAGCGGAAAGTTGGCCCCTGAGCGGCCGGATCTTTCGGCTTCCGCGTCCCAGAACTTAAAAATGCAGGGCGAAGGAAAAAAGATCGTTTCAGCCGGGTTGCCGTACCGCGGGTATTTCGTGTAAAAAAAAGCCTGTTCCTGTTTACGCCCGTCGTTGTTGGCATATGAATCGTAAAATGCCTGCGTTGGCGCCATCGCCCCGCCGTACGCGGGTTGTATGGAAATCGGCTGGTCCGGGTACGGTTGGTACGCGCCGTGAATGTTGCTCACCGCCACGGTAGGATGGCGCTGCAGCATAAAAATGTGCTCCCTGGTATTTTGCACTGCGGCGTTGCGCAGGTCGCTGTATTGTTCGAACAAAGAGAACTGGTGACTGCCGATCACTTCCAGTGCTTTGCCGTACGCCTTCTGATAATACGGAACGCCCTTCTGCAAAGGATACCCGGCCATCGTGATGTACACTTTCGCGAGCAGCGATTTCACCGCGCCGAGGCTCACGCGCCCGCTGGGATCGGTCCAGGGCAGGCCGCAGTTTTCCGCGGCGGTAAGGTCTTTCACGATCTGTTCGTACACCGCTTCTTTTGGCGACCGGCGGATCTTCACATCATTCAAGTCCTTGGTGGTGGTCAGTTTCAGGGGCACGTCGCCAAAAAGCCGCACCGCCTGGAAATAATACCATGCGCGCAGAAAGTACGCCTGGCCGAGGTATCGCTGTTTCGTCACTTCATCTACCAACGTCGTCACGCTCACATGTTCGATCACGCTATTGCAGTTTTCCACGGGATAATAAGTGGAATTCCACCAGCCCTGCAACCGCGAGTTCGCATCGTCCAGCCGGTCCAGGCGAAGGAACTGGTCGTCTTCAAACCCCGAAGGCCTTGGCCTGCGGCTATAGCCGGTGATGTATTCGAGCGAGTATACCGGGCTCACCGACACACCGATGTTCACCACGAAAGGCGTGCCCAGCCCCTCGTAAGTGCCGTTCACGGCGGCGGCCACCTGTTCGGGCGTTTTGTAGTAGTGAGACAGGTTGAGCGAACCGGAAGGCTCCTCTTCCAGGAATTTGTTGCAGGAGCTGAAAGCCGCCAGCAGCAATAACATCATCACTTTTATCTTGTCCGGTTTCATAAACAATCCATTAGAATGTAACGTTTAAACTGAATGCCAGCGTTTTTGCCTTGGGATACTGGTAAAGGTCCACGCCCTGGTTAAAGTCGCCGTCGAACGAAGATGCTTCAGGATCGTAGCCTTTGTATTTCGTGAACAGGAAATAGTTTTCCAGGTTGACGCTGAACATGGCCGATTTCACATGATATCGTTTCAGCCAGCTTTCACGAACGCGGTAACCAAAGGAAATGTTGCGCACGCGCAGGAACGTTCCTTTTTCGATATTGTAGCTGTCCATCTCGCTGTCGAACCCGTCTCCGGGCAAGCGCAGCGCGGCGTTCATTACATTTTGCCGCTGCGGCGTCCAGGCGTTCAGCGTTCTTGCATAACTGTTCGTGGCCGGTGCGGCGTTTTCCATGATGAGCCGGGTGAAGTTGGCAAGGCTGTGCCCGTAAATGGCCTGCAGGTCTATGGCTACGGAAAAATCACGGTACGTTACCGTATTCGCCATGTTCGTTTCAAAATCGGGCATCCCGTTTCCCAGCACCGTCCGGTCGTCTGCATCTTTCACTTTGTTATTGTTCAGGTCCGCGTATTTCAGGTCTCCCGGCTTTTTGCCGAAGGCCGCGGCTTCTGCCGCTTCTTCCGTTCCCCAGGTGCCGAGCCGCAGGTAACCGTAAAATTCGTTCAGCGGGCGGCCTTCCATGATGCGGCCTCCCCAGGGATACATGATGTCGCCGTTCAGCTCCAGCACACGGGAGCGGTTCATGGAATAGATCAGTGAAGTATTCCATGAAAAGTGCCCGCGGCGGATGTTGCTGGTTACCAGCGACAATTCAATTCCCCGGTTACGGATAGAACCGATGTTGTCGTACACTCCTTCGTAACCGGTGGTGGCCGGCAGCAGCTTGTAATACAGCAGGTCTTTTGTGACGCGGTTATACACGTCGCCGGTGAATTGCACCCTGCCGTCGAACAGCGACGCGTCGATCCCGAAATTCAGCTGGTGCGCCTTTTCCCATTTCAGGTCCCTGTTGCCCAGCGCTTCCAGCGTGGCGGAAGGCTCGAGCTGACCGTCGAACACCACCTGCCCGCTGCGTATCCTGTCCTGCGTTACATAATCGCCGATATTCGCATTGCCCACGATTCCGTAACTGGCGCGCAGTTTCAGGTCGGTAATGCTGTGAACGTCCTGCATAAAAGGCTCCGAAGACAGGCGCCATGCGGCGGAGAAGCTCGGAAAATAGCCGTACATGTTGTTTGCGCCGAACCTCGAAGAACCGTCTGCCCGGAATGAAAAACCGAACAGGTAGCGGCTGTCGAAATCATAATTGAACCGCATGTAGTACGAGTTCATGGCGGTGTTGCTCGTGCCGGACTGCGGCCGTTGCGGCACCAGGCCGGTTTGCAGGCTGTTGTATGAAAAAAAATCATCGAAAAAACCTTCGCTGCCCGCTTCGGTATTCATGTTCGCGAAATAATACCAGCTGGCGCCGGCCACCGCGGTGAGCTTATGTTTGCCGAACTGGTCGTTCCAGGTCAGGTAATCTTCAGAGGTCCAGGAGCCGGAATTGCCGTGCCCGCGCGTTGCCACGCCTTGCTGCGTGTCTGAATAACCGCGGATGTCGCGCCCGGAATAATACAGGTTGTAATTGGCGCCGGTCTGCCCGCTGAGCCCCGCTGTAAGATGCAGTTTGTCGCTGAAGCGGATGGTGGTGAGCAGGTTGCCCATGGTGTAGGTGCGGCCGGCAACCGACTTCACTTCCCGCATCAGCCTCACCGGGTTTTCTGAATCCTCCGCGCCGGGATAATCGCCTTTGCGGGAATAAGAGCCGTCTGCATAACGCACCGGAAAAAACGGGAGGAACTCGTAGATCTGGCGCACGGCGTTCAGCCCGAAAGTATTGATGTCTACATTATTTTGTTTGAACGCGCCGCTGTTGATCACTGCCTGCACATGCAGCCATTTTTTCACGTCCCAGCCGATATTGATAAAACCGTTCACCTGCCGCGAGTAGCTGTTGATCAGGATGCCCTGCTGATCGTTGTACGAAAGGTTCACCAGCGCTGAAATGCCTTCTTTCCCGGCGGAGAGCGCCAGCGAATGTTCGTGCGAAACGGCCACGCGGCTGGCTTCTTCCTGCCAGTCGGTGTTATACTTCGGCGTACCGTCTGTGTTGAACAGTTCGTCTTTCCGGAGAAACTGCCTTGCCGGATCGAGGTGCGGCGCAGTGCGGCCGGGCAGGTATTCGTATTCGCGTTTGAACATTTCCAGCGCCTGGCTTGCATCCATCAGCTCCACTTTGCGCGCAAGGGTGCCGAAGCTGAGCGTATTACGGAACGAGATGCCGGAAGTGTTTTTGGTGCCCTTTTTGGTGGTGATCACGATCACGCCGTTGGAACCCCTTGAACCGTAAATTGCCGAGGCAGCGGCATCTTTCAGCACGTCTACCGCGGCAACTATATTTGGATCGATGATCATCGGGTCGGCCCCCACAATTCCGTCTATCACGTAGAGCGGCCCGTTGTATGCATTGATGGAGCCGGTGCCCCTGATCTTTACGATGGGGTTGCCCCCTGGTTTACCTGAGTTCATCATCACGCTTACGCCGGCCACTTTCCCTGCAAGCCCCTGCATCATGTTCATGGCGGAGGCGCGTTCGTTCAGCTCTTCCCCTTTTACGGTACCGACGGCGGTGGTGAGATTTTCCTTGCTGGAAGTGCCGTAGCCGATCACTACTACCTCTTTGAGCGCGGAATGTTTCGGCAGCAGCGTGATGTACAGCAGGGTGGCCTGTTCCACCGGCACGTCCTGCTCGCAATAGCCGATCAGGCTCAGGTGCAGCGTGTCTCCCGGGCCTGCGCGGATGCTGAACGCACCGGCCTGGTTCGATGCCACGCGGATTTGCGAGCCTTTCACCGTAACGCTCACGCCCGCCAGGGGATTGGCTTTGGTGTCCGTCACGCGGCCTCTCAGCATTTGTGCGGCGGCCGGGTCGGGCGGTGGCGTTTCGCGCCGGGTGATGAGGATGTTCCGTCCCCTCAGTTCGTATTCCAGCGCGGGCGGCAGCAATTTCAGCACTTGTTCCACGGAAATGTTCTTCCGGGAGATCGTTACTTTACCGCTGCCTGTTATTTCCGAAGGATTGTAAACGAATTTGAAGCGGGTGTTTGCCTCTATCTGCTCGAACACTTTGTCGAACGTCTGGTTCACCACCTGGATGCTGACCATCGTGCGCCGGAGTTCTTCGCCGGGCTGCTGCGCTGAGACCCGCCGGATGCACAGGCAGCACAAAGCCAGCGCCAGGCAGACGATCCACCCGGGCCTGATGTGCAGGCGCTCCGATCTTATCTCGTTCATAACTTGAAATTATCACTCTACACGGATAATCGATCCGGTTTTTATCATTTTGGTTGTCCGTCGTATACCAGGTATTCGTTTTTCCCCGGTTCCTGCCTGTAATTAAATCCGTAAATATCGCACAACATCTCCAGTACGTCTTTCAGCGGCACGTTCCCGTCGAACCGGGCGGTGAGCAGCGCATGGGCGATATGCTCGCCGGAAAAGCGGATGCGCACGTTGTAGCGGCGTTCCAGCTTTTGCGCGATGGTGCTGAACATCGCTTTTTTGAATACGAGCTGCCCCTGCCTCCAGGCGCTGAAATCGGCGGCGCTGATATTGTTTGTTTCTATTTTGCCGGCGGCTGCCAGGTAAACGGCCTGCTGGTTGGCGGCGAGCGTGGCGCGGGCGGATTCCCCGCTTCCTACGGCCACTTTGCCGCTGGCCACGGTCACCGTTACCGTTTCGCCGGGCGTGTAGGCATCGATATTAAAACTGGTGCCGAGCACGTTCACGTCGAGCGTTCCGGCATGCACCAGGAACGTTTTGCCCTGGCGCGGCGCCACTTCGAAATATCCTTCGCCTTCCAGCCATACTTCGCGGCCTTCTTTCGCGGCGTACTTTATTTTACTGCCGAAGTTCAGCCATACCGTAGTACCGTCTGGCAGCGCGATCTTTTTGATGCTGCTGCGGCTAGTTTGTTCGGTGAGCGTAACCATCGCCACATCCGGCGGTACCGCGCGGGTGCGGGCGAAATAAACGCCGCCCGCGGCCAGCAATACCGCCACGCTGGCGGCTGCCCACCAGTAACGGAAAGACGTTCCGATCACCCTGGCCGGCGGTTCCGCTTTTTCTATTTCCCGGCTGATGCGCAGGAAAAGCAATTGTTCCAGCCCTGCCAGCTGTTCGGCGCTCAGCTGCTGCGTAAGGCCCGCGTGATCGTCGAAAGACCGGTACCAATCGTCTACCTCCCGGATCTCGGCCGCCGAGGCGGCGCCTTCCAGGTATTTATTCAAAAGTTCTTGTAACCGCGTTTTGTTCATCGTAATAGTCTCTCTAACAATTAGACACCTGAAAAGCGCCGTACCGCCACTGCGTTTTAAAATAAGTTTGAAAACGCGAGCGTGGCGAGGAACCATAATACGGTGAAGTTGTATTCCTTCAGGCGCGCACGCAGGATCTTCAGCGCCTTCACCATATGTTTTTCGACGGTGCTCACGGAAATGCCCAGCTGTTCGGCGATATGCTGGTACGACAAATGCTCCCGCCTGCTCAGGTAAAATACTTCCCTGCATTTTTCCGGCATGCTGGCGCAGGATTCGTCTATCTGCTGCTGCAATTCCTTCAGCTGCAGGCTGTTCACGGCATCCGGCTGATAAGGCTCGCCGTTTTTCAGCACATGCTGCTGGTAATTGTTGCGCACCAGGTCGGAACGCACCGTGTTCAGCACTTTATTTTTTAAAGAAATATGCAGGTAGCTGCGAAGCGAATTGTTGAGATGAATGGTTTCCCTTTTCAGGTAAAGGTTCACCAGCAGGCTTTGCACCAGTTCCATCGCCGTTTCCTGCACTTTCACGCGCCGGTATGCGGCGTCCAGCAATTCCTGCCAGAAGCGTTTGTAGATCTCCTCAAACGCCTCTTTCTGCCCCTGCTTTACCAGCAGGAACACCTCTTCATCGGTATACGTGGAAAAGTCTTTTCGCATGGCGGAACTTCGAACTGACAGCTAATTTAAACGTTTCAGTATTAATTTCTTAGTGTCAGCCCGAAATAATCGCCTTCCGCCAGGGTCATGGCCTGCTGAGCGAAAAAGGTTTGTTTTCCTCCGCGATCCCCCTGCCGGTAGCGGGTTTATTGCCCATTTCCAGCAGCAGCGTGCCGCCATTCACGATATCGGCGTGGCGCAGCCAGTTATGCGGCCAGGGGCGGCCATTGAGCGTGGCCGACTGGATGTATACGTTTTCCGCGCTGTTGTTGCGCGCTTCCACCACGAATTTTTTGCCGTTTTCCATCGTCAGCGTCGCTTTCGGGAATACCGGGCTGCCGATCACGTACTGGTCTGTGCCCGGGCAAACGCTGTAAAAACCCAAAGCGCTCATCACGTACCACGACGACATCTGCCCCTGGTCTTCATCTCCCGGGTAACCGTTTTCCGTTGCATCGTACAATTTCGCCATCACATTTCTCGCGTGCGCCTGTGTTTTCCAGGGCTGGCCGGCGTAGTTGTAGAGGTAGATCATGTGCTGAACGGGCTGATTGCCGTGCGCGTACTGGCCCATTTCCGCATTCACCATTTCTGTCATTTCGTGGATCATCTGTTTGTAATACCCGACGTTCACTTTATTGGGCGCGCTGAACACGGAATCGAGCTTTTCGATGAACCGTGCGTCGCCGCCCATCAGGTTGATCAACCCCTGCGTGTCGTGGAACACGGACCATTGCCAATGCCATGCATTGCCTTCCGTGTAAGGCCCGCCCCACTCGTAAGGATCGAAATTCTCCAGCCATTCGCCGCTCAGTTTGCGGCCGCGCATAAAACCGGTAACGCTGTCGTACTGGTTTTTATAGTTGTACATACTGCGGCCGAAAACGTACTGGTAAAAATCATTGCCGGTCATTTTCGCCAGCTGGTAACCGCAGAAATCGTCGTACGCATATTCGAGCGTTTGCGAAGTGCTGCCGTGCGATTCGGGGAAACTCACGTAACCGAGCTGGTAATATTCTTTCCAGCCCGCGCGGCCGTTGGCGCCGCCCCAGGGGCCTTTGTTCATGGCTTCGTGGAAATATGCGTCCAGCGCCTGTTTGGGGTCGAACGTGCGGATGCCTTTCACCCATGCGTCCGTTAAAAGGGAAATAGCATGATTGCCGAGCATGCCCCCGGTTTCGCCGGGAAACGACCAGGCCGGGAACCAGCCGCACTGCCGCTGCGCGTCGAGCAGCGCCTGCATGTAACGGCCCTGCATTGTGGGATGCACGATGGTATTGAGCGGGAACTGCGCGCGGAAAGTATCCCAGAAACCATTGTCCGTATACATATAACCGTCGTGTACCTTGCCGTCGTACGGACTATAATAATACGGCTCGCCTTTGCTGTTGTATTCAAAAAACTGGTGGGAAAAAAGATTGGCCCTGAACAGGCAGGAATAAAAGGTCGCTTTGTCTTTTTCGGAACCGCCTTCTACCAGTACGCGGTTAAAAAGCGTGTTCCAGGTTTTGTTCGCGGCCATTTTGGTCTGCTCAAACTTTGAAAACCCGCCCAGCTCGCGTTGCAGCGTAACTTCAGCCTGTTCCGCGCTGATGTAAGACGAGGCCACTTTCACCTGCACTTTCGCCCCGCCGCGGAACCGGATAAACGCGCCCGCGCCTTTGCCTTCGGCTTCCAGCTTGCCTTCCGACATTTCGTTATTGACATTTTCCCAGGTACCGCTTACTTCAAACGGCTGGTCGAACATCATTACAAAATAATTCCTGAAACCCTTCGGTATAAAACGCCCGTTGGTCACGAACCCGGTGATCTTCCTTTCAGCCGGGAAAATTTTCACGCCGCTCAGCGCGTTGTACCCGTCGAGCACAAGCCATGCGGGGCTTTTGGCGGGAAAAGAAAAACGCAGGTGCGCCCCTCTTTCGGTAGGCGTTATTTCGGTGGTGATCTTGTTTTTGAAGGTCACTTTGTAATAATCCGGCCGCGCTATTTCGTCTGCATGACTAAATTCCGCCGCCCGCTGGTCCTCGTTCACTTTCAGCTCGCCGGTAACCGGCATCAGGCTGAAAACCGCGTAATCGCCCACCCAGGGGCTGCATTGATGCACCTGCTGGAAACCGCGGATAGTGCTGGCTTTGTATTGATATTTCCAGCCGTCTCCGTTTTTGCCGGTTTGGGCAGACCAGGCGTGCATACCGAAAGGCAATGCGGTGGAGGGATGCGTGTTACCATGGCTGAGCGCGAATTCCGAATTAGTGCCCTGCAGGGTATTGGCATAAGCTACGAGATCTTTGGATTGCGCCGCCGCCACGAAGGGAATGCCGCATAACATGGCCGCTAAAAATAAACGTGGTAATTGCATGTTTGAAAAGTGTCGTTTGGGAATAGACACTTCAGGGGGAAGGTACCGCTATTGGAAAGGGAGTATTTTTCGCCTTATATCAAAAAAAGCGCCGGCTTTTGCCGGCGCTTTGTGTTTTCAGGAACAGGGTTCCTTGAACATTATCAATCAAACAAAGTTTCGATTTTATACATCCGGATATTCGAAGCCTGCAACACCTTCTGCACTCCCTGATCGAAATTGAGCAGGAAACCTGCGGATACCTGCTGGTCTGCCGGATTGGCGAAAGTCATGGACAATACAGCTTTATTGAACTCTGCCGTGATCAGTTTGCTGGCGATCGCGCTGCCAATCTGCGTATCGTCGGGCAGGTCGGCGCCCGCGGCCACCACCAGGTAAGTGTCGCGGTCCGGGATTACGGTCGCCATGGCTACGTCTATCTGGTAATTGCCTTTGGGCAGGCTGAACGACTGAAAGATCTTCCCGTTGATGATGGATTTGTCTCCCAGGCTCCAGCGTTCGATGCCGAATTTGCCGACATTGGCGTCGAAACCCGCGCCGGTAGGCCGGGAGCTTGTTACAGCGACATTGGCCGTCCAGTCCGCCAGGTTCACGAACCGCGCAGTGGCGCCCGCTACCGGTGCGAAATTGGAATTTTTGAAATATACGGCGGTAATGTCCGTTTTAACCGATCCGAAATCGTTGACATCCATCAGCAGGAAAACCGAATCCGCCATATCGTTCTGCCGGTATTTACTTACACCGGTAAGTTTCAGCTTCGCGGCGAGTTTTTTGCCGGAATGTGCATCTATCGCCGCTTTGGTAATATTGACATAAAACGGCGCATTGCCGGCGCCGGCGGGAACAGCAATTTCACCATTCAACGGTTTCCCGTCTGCCGCCCCGCTGATAAAACATTCTCCCGCGGCAAAAGGCTCGTAACCTTCGGGCAGGTCGTTAAATTCAAGTTGTACGGTGACAGTGAACGTTTCGTTTGGATCAAATCCCGCATAGCTGACACCAAGCGTTCTTCTTACGAGCAGGTTCGTTTTGTCTACCACCATGTCTTCCGGCTTGAGGCTTACTGTGCCCGCGCCGGTTTGCACAAGGCTTACCTTCGGTTCCAGCGCCCTGATGTCTTTGAGCGTGTCTACGCTGCAGGAAACCAGCGCCTGCAAACCGGTAGCTAGTATTAAAAGGAATACGTTTTTCATGATCTTATTTTTTTAGGATTCCGGTAAAATCACCAGCCTGGGTTCTGCATACAGGCCCTGTTGCGCACGATCTCGCTTTGCGGGATGGGCCACAGGTAATAACTTTTTTTGAACACCCGTCTTTCTTTGATGGTGCGCTGATAAAAAGCCAGGTCCGTCAGGCTTTTGCCTGCGTCTGTATTCATGCCCATCAGCGGTGCGCCGTCTGTTTGCTCCGCGATCTTCCAGCGGCGGGTATCCCAGGCCCGGAAGTTCTCAAATGCCAGTTCCACGCGGCGCTCGTCCCGGATTGCCGTGCGCAGCGTTTCCCTGCTGACTTTTTTATCGGCATCGAGAGCGGGAAGACCGGCGCGTTCCCTGATCAGATCGATGTAATGCGCGGCTTCGTCACGGCTTGCCTGGTCGCTGCCATATTCGTTCAGCGCTTCGGCGTAGTTGAGGTAAATTTCCGCGAGGCGCATCATCACGAGCGAGCGCAGCGTGCCCGTCCATTCTATGAGGTTGGAATTGGGGCTGATGTTTTTACAAACGAGGTAACCGGTGGCGGAATGATCGTGCGAGCCCTGTTTGCCACAATTGCCTGTAAAATAAAGCTGCACGGTTTGCACGGGCTTGCCGTCTTCCTTGTAGATCCAATCGGCGCCGTTGTAAATAACGGATGCGTAAAAACGCGGCTCCCGGTCTGCATACATGTTGAAAGTGCCGGCTTTCGTGTATTTGCCGGCGGTGGTGGAAAAACCATTTTCGCTGTACCCAGATCCCGCTTCATTGATCTTTTTGCCATTGGCCATAAAATATGCGTCAATCATCTGCTGGGAAATGCCCACGCCGTTCCAGCCGTTCACGAACCGGGGCGCGCAATGCCTTTCCCATCCGTCAGCAGCGTTGCTGGACGCCATTTGCGGGCGGCAATAGATCACTTCCTGGTTCCAGCGGTCGAGCAGCACGTCGCGCACAGACACGAACGGGTCGAAGGCGTTGGAACCTGCAGGCACCTTTTTGTAAAGCCCCAGCGGCATCCGGTCGATGAGTGCTTTGGCGGCATCCGCCGCGAGTTTCCATTTGTTGGCGTCGTATGTAGTGTTTACCAGCGCCTTCCCATCCGCATTTCTAAAACCGGAGTATTCGGAATTGCCGTTCCAGAGCGGGCTGGCGGCCAACAGCAACGCTCTCGACTTAAAGCCCATCACCGTCCGCTGATCGATGCGGCCTTTGTCTTTGTCGTTCACGAATGTTTCCGGAAGTTTGCCGCTTTGCAGTACCGCGTCCAGCTCGTTTACCACATAGCTGATACATTCATCGAAAGAATTGCGCGGGATCTGCAGTTCTTCGTTGGTGGCGTTCACGTCGATGGATTGTTCCGGCAGGATCACTACCGGCCCGTATTGACGGATGAGATAAAAATAATAGATCGCGCGCAGCGCCCGCGCCTCCTGTTTCCAGCTGTCCCGTATGTCCGCGCTCAATGTGGGATCGTCGTTTTTATCGATGTTGTTGATAAAAACGGAAGCGGAACGGATGCCCTGGTAAAAGGGCTTCCATTTGTCGTAATACCCGCTGCTCACGTTCCAGTTGCCGATGTTCATCTGGCCTGCCCAGGCAGCGTCCCAGATAAAATCGCCTTCGTCGCAAATGCCCATCAGGTTGTAATTATTCTGCATTTTCGCTTCATCGGGAATGAATGAATAGATACTGCTGAGGTATGCCTGCGACTGCGGCCGCGATGCCCATACATCGTTCATCGTGAGCATATCGTCAGGCTGTTTGTCGAGGTATTTGCTGCAAGAAGTTAAAGAGAACATCCCTACAGCAATGCATATATTTCTGATTCGCATGACTTGCTTTTTTTAGTTAGAAATTGATGTTCACACCGCCGTTGATGATCCGCTGTATCGGGTAAGCGCCGCCATTGCCACTGCCTAGCTCGGGGTCCCAGAAACGGAAGCTGCTGAAGGTGTAAAGGTTAAGGCCCGATACGTAAAACCTGCAAGTGGAGATCTTCAGCCGCTGCAGCAGCGCCTTTGGCAGGGTGTAACCCATTTCGGCCGTTTTCAGGCGCAGGTAATCCGCCTTGCGCTGCCACCAAGTGGAAGCCTGGTAATTATTGGGATTGTCGCCGGCGCTCAGGCGCGGGAACAATGCGTCCTGGTTTTTGTTCTCCTGCGTCCAGCGGTCGGTAGCATACCAGGTCACGTTGCCTTGCTCCTCTCCCCTCCGGTACGGGAAAAACCCGTCGCCCCCGAGCATAAAGTCCATATTGCCCGCGCCCTGGAAAAACACGGAAATGTCGAACCCTCTCCAGTTGACGGACGTACCGAAACCATACACGATCTCGGGCGTGGCGGGATTGCCGATGGCTACGCGGTCGTAAGTGTTCACCACGCCGTCGCCGTTCACGTCTTTATATTTGATATCGCCGGCGCGTACCCTTCCGAACGTTTGTTCCGGGGAGCTTTTGATATCGTCTTCAGAAGTGAACAAACCTTCCGCGATCAGGCCAAAAGGCTGGTTCAACCTTTTCCCTTTGGCATTCTGGTAAGTAAATAATTCATCGGGCGCGTCGTTGTTGAGCAGGTTGTTGCGGGCGAACGTGTAGTTGCCGCGGAGTGAAATGTTTACCTCGCCTATGCGGCGGCTGTATTCCAGTGTGGCTTCCATGCCGGCGTTCTTAAACTCGCCGATATTGCCCCATGGATTGTTCTTCAGGCCAATGATGGACGGCAGGGAATTGCGCTGCTGGAAAATCCCGGTACGATGCCGCGTAAAATAATCGAGCTGAAGATAAAACCCGTTCAGGAAACGAACTTCCAACCCGATGTTCTTCTCTTTTTCTTTCTCCCACGTGAGATTGGAGCCCCATTGGTCTTCGCCCACACTGCCCCAGTTGGTGTTCACGTCATACCCCATCACGTATGCGCCATAACCGGTGCCCACGGTGGTGAGATAGGCAAACCTGCGGCCGCCGATCTGGTCGTTGCCTTTAATGCCGTATGAAGCGCGGAATTTCAGGTAACTGATCAGCCGCTGATCGACGATGTCTTTGAAAAACTGCTCTTCCGAAGCCATCCACCCCAGCGCAACGGAAGGAAACAAACCAAAACGGTGGCCTTCGGCGAAGTTTTCAGAGCCATTGTAACCCGCGTTCAGCTCGGCATAATACCGTGAACGGTAGTTGTATGTCAGCCTGCTTACCAATCCCATAAACCGGAACGGGATCGCATCGATGGCGTTGCCGGCATCGGCATTCTGATAGTCTTGCTGGTTGTACAGCAGCAGCGCGCCCACGCGGTGATCGCCGAATTGGCGGTCGTAGTTGATATCGCCCTGGAAATAAATGCGGCGGTTACCGCCGGCTGATTTCGTATAACCGAGATTGGTAGTTCCGCTGTAAGTTTTCTGCAACACCAGGTTACCGTCCGCATCGCGGCCCGGCGGCACGATCACCCATTGATCGCCGCCCCTGGTACGTTGTATCTGGTTGTGGGAATATGCGTCGTACGCAAATTTGATCCCGCCTTTTAATCCTTTGGTGATCGCCGAAGCGTCGTATTTGAGTGAAAGGTCTGTTTGCAGCGTGTTATTCCAGGCATTCGTAAAACCCCTGTCTTCCAGGTATTGCAAGGGATTGATATTACCGCCGCCGCCGCTGTTGAGATAGATTTTTTTGCCGGGATAAACGGGGTCGGGGATCGTGGGCTGGTATTTGGCCGGCGTAGCCAGGCCCATGTGATACCATACCGCATCGGTATTGCCGTCGCCGGGATAATTGCTGAGCGTGAGAAACCCACCCAGTCCAAGGCTCAGCTGGAGGTCTTTCCGCAGGTCGAGATCGGTATTGGAGCGGAAGTTGAATCGTTTCAGCTTGGTTTGCGAATCGTATTTTTTAAGCGCGTCCGTCGCCCATGCGCCGGATTCCTCATAATAACTTCCCGCTACATAATATTTCGCTTTTTCTGTGCCGCCGCTTACATTCAGCGTGGCGCGCTGGCTGTTGGAAAAATCCTTCATCATCAATTTCATCCAGTCCACGTTGGGGTACAGCACCGGGTCTTCTCCCGAACGGTATTTTTCGATCACCTCCGGCGTGTAGGGCGTCACGTAATTTGGGTTGGTGGCCACGTTGGCTTCGTTGAGCAATTCGAGGTACGTTGGCGCATCTACATATTTCGGCCTGGAAGTAGCGCTTTGAACGCCCTTTTCATATTTGAAATTGATGGCCGCTTTCGCTACGCTGCCCCTGCGGGTGGTAACGAGGATCACGCCATTTGCGCCGCGGATGCCGTATACGGATGTGGCGGAAGCGTCTTTGAGCACGGAAAAGCTTTCGATATCCTCCGGCTCAACGTTGTTCAAGGGTCTTTCCACGCCGTCTACCAGCACAAGCGGCTGCGATCCCGCGCCAAATGTGCTGATGCCCCTGATCCAGAACTGTGCGTCGTCCCTTCCCGGCTCGCCGCTGCGCTGCACGGCAATGATACCCGCGACCTTTCCCGCCAATGCATTCGCAAGCGAACGCGGTGCGGCGGTTTTAAGGTCTTTTACTTTCACGGTGGAGATGGCGCCCACAACACTTTCTTTTTTCTGCACGCCGAACGCCACTACCTGAACTTCGTTAATGGACGCCACATCGCGCTCGAGGGAAATATTGATGTGTGTTTGCCCGTTGAGCACGGCCACTTCCTGCGTTTTATAGCCGATGCTGGAAAAAATAAGCGCGCTGGTACTACGCGGAACCCTTAGCTCGTAACGGCCCTTTTCGTTGGTAGTAACGCCTGTGTTGCTGTTAGGTACTTTTACGGACACGCCCGGTACCGGCGTATCGTCGCTTTTGTCTGTGACCGTCCCTGAGATCAGGGTGTCTCTGGCCTGCTGTATCGGGGCAGGGGCTGCCGTTGCAAACTCCGTGGCAAGGGACAGCAAGATGAACATGATTGTCTTGGCCCATAAAAGGCCAGTTCCTGCTTTTCTCATAACTAATGGATTTTGGCTGTGGAATATTATAACCTGACTAACTTGATGCTTTTGGTTGTGCCCGGCATATTGACCTTCAACACGTACACGCCGCCCGGCACGCTGGAAAGGTCGAGCGGATGAATGGCGGTTTCGGTGGTGGTGCTCAGCTGCCGGTTGAAGATCACTCTCCCGTTGAGGCCCGCCAGCGTAACCATGCACCGGCCGTTTTTGCTGTTCAGCCCGGTGAGGTATATGGTTTTACCCGCGGGGTTGGGAAACGCCCGGATGGCTTCCGTTTCCCGGCGAAGCTGCTTACGCCCGGCCGGCGCCGGTTTCCGGCCGTTGTTATCCGTTTTCACAAATACGATCTCCGCAACATTGCAATAACCGCCGTTAGGACTGAGATACCGCAGGTATTGGTAACTTCCGTTCGCTGCCACCGCCGACCAGCCCGCGGGAGGCGCGGCGGGAAGGGTGTAAATGGCGGTGTAATTGATATCGTCGTTCGAGCCTTGAAACTGACCCCCGTTCATGCGGTATTCGAAACCGCCGCGCGGGAAAAAGCGGATGCTGTCCAGCGTGATTGGCTGCGGGTAATACATGCCGGTGTAAGCGCCGTTCGCGGAAGCAGCGTCTACAAAGGAAGACAGGTTGCCATCGAACGCTTTGCCGCCATCGTTACCGCAGCAGTAAGGCGTAATGTTATCGAATTGTTGGCCGGTGACGTCAAAAATGCCTTTACGGAGTTTTTGCAGATGGGTAACGCGGGAAACAACCAGCAGCGAATCGAGGCCGGAACGGTGAACGCGGTTGCTGTCCAGCGTTACGTTGTCTGAATGTTTGAGATACACGACGGTTTGCTGCGGTATGCCGAACTGCCCGCCGGTAGGCTGAGGCGTAGTAATGCCCGTACTGTAAAAATCATTTTCTTTGATCAGCACATTGCTCGCGGAAGTGACCACAATATTGACGCCGGAAATATCGGTGAAGCGGTTGTTCTCGATACGGATGCTGTCGTAAGTGCCGGAAGGCGAGATCGTGTCTGCTGCGTTCACGATGCAGACTGCGCCGGCCTGCACGCTCCACCAGGCGTTCATAAAATGGCCCGTGCCGATGATGTCGTTGTTGCGGATCACCAGCGCGCCCATTCCGCTCACGTGATTGCCGCCCTGCTCGGAATGCACGGTAACGCCGCTATGCGTATTGTCGAAAACATTGTTCTCGATCAGCCCGTGACCTGCTTTTACTAATACTCTTCCCGTGCTGTGGAAATAATTGTCGCGGAGAATAAAATTTTCACAGCGACGGCTTGGCGAATAAAGATGCGCGCCCGTTGCCCAGGGACAATTTTTATTCAGCGTCAGCATGCCGCCCGATTTCGCGGTGATGTACACCACGTCCGAAGAAAGCGAGCTGCGCAGCGAATCGCCTACCTGCAAGTTATCAGGCGCAACAGTAATATTAGTACCGCCGCCGGAGCTGATCACATAATCGCCGTCCCAGGTAACGCTCCAGCTGTCGTCGCCCGCGGATTCCACCGTGCAGTTTTCCACCACCGGCCCCCTTCGGGTCAGCTTGTGCTGGATGGCGTCCCACGAAACGCAAAGCAGCCGTTCCTGCATGGCCCCGGCCGGTTTTGGCCCGGGCGAAACGCTGCAACCGTCGAGCACTGTACCGCCCTCGCCGCCGGCTTCGAATATCCCGAAACCCGGCCCGGCATTAACGGTCACATTCCTCAGCACCATACCGCCCTGGCAATTGGAGAGCACGAGCGTATGTGCAGCGCCGCCCGAAGCCGCACCGGCAGACATGGTGGCCATGTCCCCAACTTGCGCAACTGTTGTGAAATTCGGGTTATCTGTATTGGTTACGCGCACCGTATCGCCGCCCAGCAGCTGCGCCGTTGTGCTCCACGCAAAAATACTACCGCGCTTGCGGTAACGCGTGGCGGGATCGATCACGTCAAGCCGCGACCAGGCTTCTACCGGGTAACCCTGATGAATTTTCACGTCTACATAATTACTGCCCATCGCAACGATGTCGCCCTGCGTATAGGTCAGCGGATCGTAGTCGATGGTAAGCCCTTCCAACGTGATATTCGAACAATTGGAAAACTCCAGCGCCCGAACTCTTTTTTCACATACCATTTTCACGCCGTTCGCCACGATATGCAGGCCGGACGCATTTTGTATCCAGATAAAACTCGCACCGGGCGTTGTGCCGCGGTATTCCCCCGGCGGTATCAACACCGTAGCCTGATGCGCCGCCAGCGCGCCCCTGATCAGGCTGTCCAGCTGCCGGATGGTAAACTGTGCGTTCGTTGCCAGGGGTAGCAAAAGAAAAATGACCAGTAATTTTTTCATAGTGGAATTGTTAGTGATAAAACTGCTTATTACCTGATCCTGCTGCGCATTTCCATGATTTCCTGTTCTTTGCTGGTCACCTGCTGGCGGAGCCGCGCGTTTTCTTCTTTGAGTTTTTCTACATCAGCGTTGGTCAGTTGATCTTCTTTCATCGATGGAACCGGCAGTACCGGCTGCAAGGACGTATTTTCCGAATACAGCAGCGGCAGTGGCGAAGCGGTGCTGACAAGCGTGATCTCGTCGCTTTTCAAACCGGCCGCGGAAGCTTTTATTTTAATCTGCCCGGGGCGAACGCCTGTTTTTACGAGCACCGTAGCCGTGCCGAATTGTGTTTTCATTATCCCGCCGATCAGGCTTCCGTTGCCGGAAATTTCAAAATGCACTTCTTCCGCCGCCAGCACTTTCGGAATGCCTTTATTGTCCACGATCGTGGCGCGCACCGGTACAAAATCAGCGCCGTCCGCCACCAGTCCCATATCCAGCGAATCCACCGTCAATTTGATGCCCGTGGTCCGTTCCGCATATTTTTTTACTTCGCGGCAAACTACTTTCCCGCCGATAATGCCTTCTGCGATCATTTCCACCTTATCGCTTTTGTTGCGCCAGCGCGAGGAAATATCATGATAATCGAACACGTTCCTGAAAACGAAAGGGGCATGCGGCATGCGGCGCAGGCTGCTGTCCGGCTTCAGCGTACCGATCAATTTCCCGAGCCATGTTAGTCGCACTTCCTCGCAGTTGCTGTAAATGATCACGTCTTTGTCAGACACCTGCGTGAGCTCGTGGGTGATGTACACCATCGGCCCGGTGGAAATCCCTTTCAGCTGAAAACCTGGACTGTATTGACTTTTGAAGAGATAATATGAATATCGCGGCATGCGGTATACGTCCAGCAGGCCGCCCCAGAAAGGGTCGGGGTGATATCCCCGCTGATGGTCGATGCCGCACCAGATGGCCGCACCGATTCGCTTGGGCGGCGTGCTGTAAATATCGTCAAGTCCGTTTGCCCTGATCGTGGCCTGGTTCAGCATAGCATGCTCTCCCCATTCGCGTTTTACCCGCGTCATCGCGTTCTGCGAATAAAAATTCTCCACTTCGCCGCCATCGCCGTATTCGCGTGTGAAGGAACATTTTTCTTCATGCATCGCGCCGTGGTAATAAAAATCGAAACCGGCCAGCTTGGCCTTGTCTACATCAGAAACGGTAAATATGCCAGGATAAGGCATTTCCTCGTGCGTGATGCGGTGCTGTTCCTTCATCATGGAAATGGTCTGATCGTCTGTTTCGTTCAGCGCCGTTTCCCAGAGCAGCACGGAAGCATAGTTGCGGTCGCGGCGCGCCATGTTCCGCACGTCTTCGCCGATCCGTTTTTCAAACAAGGGATCTTTTGTGTTGAAGAACTGCCAGCCGGGCGTAGCAACGGCCACCAGCAGGCCCAACTCATCGCAGGCGTCCATGAACGCGGGGTCCATCGGGTAATGCGCTCCACGCACGATATTGACGCCGCCTTCGCGCAGCAGCTTCGCGTCGCGCCACTGGCCGGAGTTGACCAGCGCGTTGCCTACAAAAACATAATCCTGGTGCCGGTTTACACCGGATAATTTATAACCGATATACTTTTTATTGACAAAAAATCCTTCGTCGCCGCGCATTTCAAACAACCTGATCCCGAACCGCGTGCGGTAGCTGTCTGTCACCTTTCCGTTCACGATCACTTCCGTCCTTATAAAATGCAGGTACGGATCGTCCGGATGCCAGGGGCGGATGCCGCGGGGATTCATTTCCTGCAGCAGTTGCCGGCTGGCGCCGGCGGGCAGGCTGATCTTTTTTTCTTCCCGGAGCAGGGCCTTCCCGCCCGCATCTTCCAGCGTGCTGCGCAGCGTGAGGGTTACGGCCGCATTGCTTTCATTGATCACTTCGGTTTTTACGTCGAGGCGGGCGTTGTTGCCGTTCACGTCCTTCACCGCCACGTATACCCCGCCGCCGGCGATGGTTTTGCTTTCGGTAGTGAACGTAATGTGCACGGGAGAAGCCTGGATAAGGAATACGTCGCGGTAAACGCCGCCGAGATAAGTAAAGTCGAGCGCGTCCTGCGGTTTGCCGGGAGGGTACGAGGGATCGTCTGAATTATCGGCGAAAAGGGCTGCCAGGTTAGGCTGGCCCTCAGGGTTTAAATATGAACTGATATCCGCGGAAAAAGGGAGGTACCCGCCGAAATGTTCGGCGACCTTTTGCCCGTTGACCCACAACGCCGATTTGCCCATCACGGCCTCGAAATACAGCACCGTGCGCTGTTTTGCCGCGCCAGCGGGCGTTACGAAAGACTTCCGGTACCACGCCGGCCCCTGGTAATTGCGCATGCCGCTGGCATTTTCCCCCAAAGTTTCCAGCCCGTGCGGCAGGTTCACCACTTGCCAGGCATCGTCGTTGAAGCCCGGGGCTTCCGCTCCTTTGGGGTTTCCTTTTAAAAACCGCCATCCGGGATTAAAATTGAACACTTTACGGGGGCTTCCGGGGATGCTGTAAAAACCTGCGGTGGAAAACCGGCTGGCATTAGCCGGACCGCCCTGCGAAGGAGCAGCGGCAACCCGGCTGCCGGCGAACCAACAACCCAGTAATAATAACGTGGTTTTGAAGTTCATCTTTTTGTTCACTGTTTTTCGTGGTTGATAAAAACCCGCGACATCTTGACGGGTAAATAAAGCCAGACAATATTATCAAAGTATCCATTCCGGGGTTGGCAGGGATGTAACATAAAACCTGCTATTTTGTAACAAAACCCGCCGGGAGCAATGGTTTTGGAGTATATTAGCGGCAAGGGGCATCATTTTTATTCCACTCGCATGAAAAAACAGGGCTTGATTTTCGCGTTGCTGGTGTTCTGCCAAACCGTCGCTCGGGGATGGGCCGTTCCGGATACAGGGCAGAACATATTCTTTAATTATCTCTCCGTCAACAACGGTCTGTCGCAAAACTCCGTGACCTGCATTTTGCAGGATAAAAAGGGGTTCATCTGGATCGGGACCTGGGATGGGCTGAACCGGTACGACGGATTTTCGGTGACCACCCGGCGGCATGAATCGGCCAATAAGAACAGCCTGAGCGATAACCGGGTGCGCAGCCTCTACGAAGATGTGAACGGACATATTATTATAGGTACGCAAAGCGGGGAACTGAACATTTACGACCCGGTGCACGACCGGTTCTCCCATTTTTCCCTCAGCGGCCAGCATCCGTGGGAACATGATATCAAAACCGTGTGCAACGACCGGCAGGGTATTCTCTGGATCGGCACACCGGACGGGATCACCATTTTAAGCCCTGACTTCCGGACGCTGGTGAAACAGCTACCCAAACAAACCATCAATACTATTTTGTGCGACAAAGCCGGCAATATGTGGATCGCCACGGGCAAAGGGCTCTATTTCAGCCAGCAGGGCAAAACGGCTTCGCTTGTGCCGATCCGGGAAGTGGATACTGCGGCGGTGAGCACCCTGTACGAAGACCGGCAGGGAAATATCTGGCTGGGGGAAAACGACCAGCTTTCCCGGATCACGCTGGAAGGTTCGGGGTACCCGTACGTTCAAATCAGGCGGGAATTGTATACGCTTTTTCCGCAGAAAGCGCCCGGCGAGGTCACGGCTATCCAGGAAGACCTGTACGGAGACCTTTGGGTGGCGCACCGCACCCGTGGTTTGTACCAGTTGAAGATAAATAGCTCAGGCGCGCCCGAACTGAAGAAAAAATACGTTACGCCGCAGCCTTTCTGCAACATCGCGGAAAATACCATCAGCACCATTTTAATAGACCGCTCAAATGTGCTTTGGGCGGGCACTTTCCAGAAGGGCGTGAATTACGCCAATCTCACCATCAAAAAATTCTTCCCTTTTTACCCGCTTATGAGCGATCATATCGGCGAGCTGGGCTACAAGGGAAAATTTGTAACCGCGGTTTGCGACGACGGGCAGAACATTTGGGTGGGCACGTCCAACGAAGGCCTGTTCAGCTACCATCTTCCCACCAAAACGCTGCACAACTACGAATCCGTAGTGGGGCGGGAATGGGTGTCGTCCATTTTTACAGATCGTAGCGGCGACAAATGGGCAGGCACTTCTGCCGGGCTGTTCCGCATCGGCAAAAACGGCCCACCCAAGCTGCAACTCCCGAAACTCAACATACACGGCATTGCGCAAGATCGGTTCGGCCGTCTCTGGCTCACCACCTGGGAAGGCATTTACATTTACAATATCACCACCGGCCGCATTTCCAATGTAAACACGGCCGAAGGGCTCAGCTCCAAATACACTTTCCTGGTATATGCCGACCCCGTATTTCCCCTGATGTGGGTAAGCACCATCGGCAGCGGCCTAAACAGGGTCAGTTACGACAGCGAAGGCCATTACGAAGTGAGCGCCATCCAGCAGAAAGCCGGCAACGGCCTCACCAGCAATTATATCTGGAGCATTTTTCGCGACAGCTCCGACATTATGTGGCTGGGTACCGATGCAGGGCTTGATAAGGTACGTCTCAGTACAGACGGGAATATCGGCGACATCAGCCACATCCGGCACCCGACGCTCCAGGACCGCAAGATACTCGGCATCCTGAAAGACGACCGGCAGAACCTCTGGCTGAGCAACAGCCAGGGATTGCTCAGGTTCAACCCGCAGCGCAACGAAGTAAAAAGATATTCCCACAAAGACGGCCTGCAAAGCAATACCCTCACCGAAGCCGTTTACCGAAATGCGGACGGGCTGATGTACGTGGGCGGCATCAATGGGCTGAATTATTTTAAACCGGAAGATATACAGGACAATCCTTTCCCTACCCAACTGGCGCTTACCGGCCTCAAAATATTTAACCAAAACGTACAGGCCGGCGAAAAGATCAACGACCGCGTTATTCTCGAAAAAGACATCAACAACACCGACCGGATCGTACTGTCGTACCGGGAAAACAATTTCCTGCTCACATTCGCCTCCCTGCACTACGCGTTACCGGAAAACAACCGGTTCAAATACCGGCTGCAGGGTTACGATGAAAACTGGATCGTTGCCAACGCAGGACAGCGTTTTGCGGCGTATTCCAACATGCCCGCCGGAACCTACCAGTTCCTCATCACTGCATCTAACAACGACGGGCGCTGGAACGGGCAATACAAACGGATCACATTCGTGATAGAGCCCGCGCCCTGGGCCACCTGGTGGGCGAAAAGCATTTACCTGCTGCTGCTTGCGGCGCTGGTGCTCTTTATCCTGCGGCATTATAAAACCAAACACATGCTCAAAGAGCGGGTGTACCAGGAAAAACTTGAAAAGGAAAAAGTGACGGAACTGAACGAACTGAAGCTGAATTTTTTCACCAACATTACCCACGAGCTGAGAACGCCGCTAAACCTGATCTCCGGCCCGGTGCGCGAATTGCTGGACAGGGCCGGCGATTACGATCATTTCTGCCGGTTCAGGCTGGAACTGGTCAGCAGCAATACCCAGCGGCTTTGCACGCTCATCAACCAGGTGCTGGACCTGCGGAAGATCTCGTCTGAAAGCAACAGCATGTTCATCACGCAGGGAGATATCGTGCAAACCGTGGCGAATGTGAAAAACGCTTTCAACTGGACGGCCGAACAGAAAAAGATCCGTTACAGCTTTCAATTCGACCGGATGAGCTATGCCGCGTGGTACGATAAAGACAAGATCGAAAAAGTGATCTTCAACCTGCTGGCGAACGCCTTCAAATACACGCCGGAAAATGGTGAAGTGGAAGTGACCCTGACGGTGACGGGCGCGGAAGGCCTGTCTCCCGAAGCGCACATCACTTTCCGCGATACAGGCACCGGCATCGACCCGGAAGAGATCGGGCAGATATTCGACATGTTCTACCAGGGAAAAAAACAGAGCAGTTTCGGCAGCGGCATCGGGCTGGCGTTGTCGAAAAAGCTGATCGAGCTGCACCACGGAAACATCGAGGTATCGTCTATCGAAAATGCGGGCGCCACATTTAAAATTTCTTTCCCGGTAGGACTGCATAGTTTTCCGCCGGGCGAGATCTACAAACCTGAAAAGGTGCAACAGCAAACCGTTCCCGTCAAAAAAGAAAAGAACCGGCGCAGTTTCCTGATCATTGAAGACAATGAAGAACAGCTGGCTTACATCCGCGAGCATGTGAGCGAACAATTCCAGGTGTATGAAGCGCGGGACGGGCAAACCGGGCTGGAATACGCTATCAAATACCAGCCGGACGTGATCCTGACAGACCTGATGATGCCCCGGATGGACGGCATCTCACTTTGCAGGCAGCTGAAAAGCCATGCCGGCACCAGTCACATTCCCGTGATCGTGCATAGCGTTCGCAACGGCAACGAAGCATTGCAACAGGCCCTGGAAGCGGGCGCAGACGATTTTATCGGCAAACCCTGCGATTATCGCCTGCTGCTGCTCAAGATCCACAACATCCTCCAATCCGACCAGCGGCTGATGGCCAATCTTTACAAACAAAACATCGCCACGCCCGCGGAAATGGAAATACCCGACGCCGATGCGGAATTATTAAAACAGGTGATCGGCATCATAGAAAAAAATATTTCCGATCCCGGCTTCAGCGTGGAAGCGCTCAGTCAGCAGGTAACCATGAGCAGGATGCATCTTCACCGGAGGCTGCACGATATCATCGGCAAAACCGCGTCAGAACTGATCAGGCAGATCAGGATGAAACGGGCGGCGCAGCTGCTGGCAAAAGGCTCGATGAGAATTTCCGAAGTGATGGCCGAAGTGGGCATTTCCAATTACAATCTTTTCAATAAATATTTTAAAGACATGTACGGACAGGCCCCGAAAAATTACCGTGGACAGGAATAAACGCCATAAACGGGAAAGTCACCAACAGCCTGTAACGGCCGTTGATGACTTTGTATCCCTCTATTCTGCGACGTATCAGCAAACAATTCTTAATTCCATCCGCCGCCCAACGCCTGGTAAATATTCACCCTGGCATTCATTTGCCGCTTCTGCGTTTCGATCAGCTCGAACTTCGATTCCAGCGCGTCGCGCTGCGTGAGCAGCACTTCCATATAATCGGCGCGCGCCGAAGTGAAAAGATCGTTCGAGATCGTGATGGATTGTGTGAGCGTTTCCACCTGTTTCGCTTTCAGGTCGTAGCTCTTTTTCAGGTTACCGAGTTTGGACAGCTGGTTGGCCACTTCGAAATACGCGTTTAATATGCTGCGTTCGTAGTTGTATACCGCCTGTATCTGCCGGGCGTTGGCATTGTAATAATCCGCTTTGATCGCGTTCCTGTTCACCAACGGGGCGACCAGGTCGCCGGAAAGCGAATACAGCAGCGATTCCGGCGTTTTCAGCAGGTACGAAGGGTTAAACGCCTGGTAACCTACCGACGCGGAAATGCCCAGCGACGGATAGAACCGCGCTTTAGCGACCTTCACGTCCAGTTTGGCCGCGGCCAGCTCCTGCTCGGCTTTTTTAATGTCCGGGCGGTTTTCCAGCAGCTGCGAAGGAATGCCGGCGCTCACGAGATCAGACACCTCTGTGTTGAAAGCCTGGTCGTTCCGCGCAATGGGCGCAGGGTAGCGTCCCAGCAGGAAATTGATCCTGTTTTCCGTTTCGGTGATCTGCTGTTGGATGTCGAACTGCAGGCTTTTTGTTTTCAGCACTTCCGCTTCGAATTTCCGCACGGCCAGCTCGGTTACGCGCGTGGCTTCTTTCTGCAGTTTTACGATCTCCAGCGCGTTGTTCTGGATGGCGATGTTCTTTTTGACGATATCGAGCTGACTGTCCAGCGCCAGCAATTCGTAATAAGAATTGGCGATCTCGGCCACCAGGTTGGTGATCACGAAATTTTTCCCTTCCACGGTAGACAAATATTTGGCAATGGCCACCTTTTTGGCGTTGCGCAATTTGTGCCAGATATCCACCTCCCAGGTTGCGTAAGCCGCCACCAGGAAGTCCGGCAGCGGATCGGGCATTTCTTTACCGGGTTTGATCTCGGTGGTGGCGTCGCCCGCGCCCTGGCTGGTGTACCTCCCCGGTTTATCCACGCCGGCGCCGGCTTTTACGCCCACAAACGGCAGGTATTCCCCTTTCCGGACGCGGATCTCGTTGCGAGTGATCTCTATTTCCTGCAGCGTGATGTTCAGCTCCTGGTTATTTTTCAGCGCCGTATCGATCAGCGCGGCAAGGTAGGGATCGGTGAAATATTCCTTCCATTTGATCTTCGCGATGTTGGCCGTGTCCTGCGATGCGGCGTACGCTGCCGGAACGTTTCTGTTCTCGGTCGTTTTCCCCGTCAGTTCGGGAATTTTGCAGGCGGCGTACGTCAGGCAAACACAGCCAAGCGCTGCGTATTTGTATATGCTTCGTTTAAACATTGTGTTCGATTTCTTCAGTTAATGGATTCTCCTCTTCGTGCCGGATCAGCTTGCGTTTCTCCGCTATTTTGGCGAAGATGTAATACAGGCCGGGGATGATGATCACCCCGAACACTGTACCGATCAGCATGCCGCCCGCGGAAGCCGCGCCGATGGTACGGTTGCCGATGGCGCCCGGACCTGTGGCGAATACCAGCGGTATCAGGCCGGCGATGAATGCGAGGGAAGTCATCAGGATCGGGCGGAAACGCACCTTCGCGCTTTCGATGGCCGCTTCCAGCACCGTAGCGCCCGCGCGGTGTTTCTGCACGGCAAACTCCACGATCAGCACGGCATTTTTACCCAGCAGCCCCACGAGCATCACCAGGCCCACCTGTGCGTAAATATCGTTGGCCAGGCCCATCACCTTCACCAGTAAAAACGCTCCGAAAACCCCTGCGGGCAACGAAAACAGCACGGCCAGCGGCAAAATGAAACTTTCATACTGCGCGGCAAGGATCAGGTACACAAAACCCAACACGATGAGGAAAATGTACAAGGCTTCATTCCCGCGTTCGGATTCGTCTTTCGAAAGCCCTTCCCAGTCTATATCGTAGCCGCGCGGCAAGGTTTTGGCCGCTACTTCCCGGATCACGTCCACCGCTTCGCCGGAGCTGTAACCCGCGGCGGGCTCGCCCCTGATGGCGGAAGACGTGTACATGTTATAGCGCGTGATCTCATTGAGGCCGTGCGATTTTTTGATCGACATGAATGCGGAATAAGGCACCATTTCATCGCGGTCGTTTTTCACGTAAAGTTTCATGAGATCGTCCGGCAGCGCCCTGTATTCGGGGGAAGCCTGCACGTACACCTTAAGGGAAGTACCGAAGCGGATGAAGCCCAGCTCGTAGGTACTGCCGATGAGGATAGACAGGTTGTCCATGGCCTTGCCGATGGAAACGCCTTTCTGCATCGCGGCTTTATTGTCGATCTGCAGTTCGTACTGCGGGTAGTTGGCGCTGAAGAAGGTGAACAAACCTTTCAGTTCTTTGCGTTTTTCGAGCGCCGCCATAAATTCGTCGTTCACTTTTTCGAGGTCGCGGTAATCGTCGCTGTTCGTTTTATCCAGCAGGCGCAATGCGAAACCGCCCGCCGCGCCGTAGCCCGGTACGGCAGGTGGGCCAAAGAATTCGATCGTTGCACCGGGAATTTCCTTCGATTTTTCTTCCAGCTCTTCGATGATCTCCGTCACCGAATGTTTACGGTCCGACCAGTCTTCGAGGTTGATCAGGCAGGTGCCGGCGTTGGACCCGCGGCCTTCAGTGAGCACTTCATACCCCGCCAGTGCGGAAACGGAACGGATGCCTTCCACATGTTCGGCGATATCCTGCAGCTTGCGCGCGAGATCGTTCGTTCTTTCCAGGGTGGAGCCGGGCGGCGTTTGAATGATGGCGTAGATCATGCCCTGGTCTTCGTTCGGGATAAAACCGGAAGGCAGGTTGCGGGAAATGCCCAATATGCCGAAACCGAACGCCAGCAATATCGCGAAGGTAACCAGCCGCCTGTTCACGATCAGTCTCAGCAGGCCGGTGTATCTGCCGGTCACTTTTTCGAAACCACGGTTGAAGGCGTCGATGAATTTATCGATGGGTGATTTTTTGCGCGGTTTGCCATGATTGTTTTTCAGGATCATGGCGCAAAGCACCGGCGTAAGCGTAAGCGCCACCACGCCGGAAAGCACGATCGCCGTGGCCATGGTGATGGAGAACTGCCGGTAAAAGATCCCGACAGGGCCGGACATGAACGCCACCGGGATAAACACGGCCGTCATGACGAACGTGATCGCGATGATCGCCCCGCTGATCTCATGAATTACCTTGATGGTGGCCTGGTACGGCGAAAGGTCCTCCTCTTCCATTTTTGCGTGCACCGCCTCGATCACCACGATCGCGTTATCCACCACGATACCGATCGCCAATACGAGCGCGAACAGTGTGATGAGGTTGATCGTAAGCCCGAAAAGCTGCATGAAGAAAAACGCGCCCACGAGCGATACGGGCACCGCCAGCGTGGGAATAAGCGTAGACCGCCAGTCGCCGAGGAACAGGAACACCACGATGGCTACCAGCACAAAAGCTTCCGCCAGGGTGTGAATTACCTTTTCGATGGAAGCGTTCAGGAAGTTGGAAACGTCGTAGCTGATCTCATAGTCCATTCCCGGCGGGAAAGAGCTTTTTTTGATCTCGTCCAGTTTGGCTTTGATGGCCTTGATCACGTCGCTGGCGTTACTGCCGTATGTTTGTTTCAGCACGATAGCGGCGGAAGGGTGGCCGTTCAGGTTGGAATAGATGTCGTAGAACTCGCTGCCGAATTCCACATCCGCCACGTCTTTCAGGTAAAGGATCTCACCCTCGGAGCTGGCGCGGATGATCACGTCTTTATACTGTTCGGGTTTGTTGTATCGGCCCGGGTAGGTCAATACATATTCGAGCGCTTCGGAGCGTTTGCCGTCGCTCCGGCCGAGCCTGCCCGGCGAGCCGATGATGCTCTGGGAGCCCAGCGCTTCCATTACTTCTTCGGTTGAAACGTTGTATGCGCGCATCCTGTCCGGCTTCAGCCAGATGCGCATCGCGTACTGGCGGCTGCCGAGGATCTGCGCGCTGCCGATCCCTTTCACCCTTCTCAGTTCCTGCAATATGTTGATGTTAGCATAGTTGTACAGGAAATTTTCGTTGGCCTTTGGATCTTTGCTGTATACGTTCACGTACATCAGCATGTTCGGCTGCAAAATGTTCACCACGAGCCCTTCGCGCTGAACGAGCGGCGGCAGCCTGCTGGTCACCTGCTCAATACGGTTCTTTACGTTTACCACCGCCTGGTTCGGGTCTGTGCCCAGGTCGAACACGACCTGTATATTGGCCTCACCGGCGCTGGTGGCGTCGGAGGTCATGTACTTCATACCCGGCACGCCGTTCACCGCTTTTTCCATCGGGATAAGAACGGACTGCACCAGCACATCGGCGCTGGCTCCCGGGTACGCCACGCTCACGATCACCCTTGGCGGCGCAATAGACGGGAATTGTGAGGTGGGAAGGGTGTTAATGGCCAGTATGCCCATGAAGATAATGAAGAAAGATATCACTATCGCAAACACCGGCCTTTTCATGAATATATTAAACATCCTGTTATTTTTTTGATTCTTACATTATTCTGACGGCAACATCAAATGATCGATCAACGCCTTCGGTTCTTCATAATCGAATGCGATCTTGTCGTTGTTTTTTACCTTGCGCAGGCCTTCCAGCAGGATCTTCTCATTTTCGTTCACGCCTTCCTTCAGCACGTACAGGTCGGGCATTTCGGCCTCGATGGTGATGGGGCGCAACTGCACCACGTTGTCTTTGTTCACCACGTACACATATTTTTTGTCGAGTATCTCGAGCGTAGCTTTCTGCGGGATGATCAGCGCGTTTTTCAGCGGCTGTTTGATGAGCACGTTACCGGTTTCGCCATGGCGCAGCAATCCTTCCCCGTTCGGGAAAGTGGCCCTGAAGGCGATATTGCCGGTTTCGTTGTTAAATTCCCCTTCGATGGTTTCCACCACGCCCGCGTGTTTGAAAATTTCCTTGTTGGCCAGCAACAGGTCCACTTTCAGCTTTTCTTTCGGTTTTGCGTTGGAGGCATAGGTGAGGTATTCCGGTTCAGATACGTTGAAGTATACCCACATGCGGCTGTTGTCTGACAGGCTGGTGAGCAGGTCGCCTTCTTCCACGAGGCTTCCTTTTTTCAGGTGCAGCTGGTCCATGATGCCGTCGAACGGCGCCCTGATCTCCGTAAACGCAAGATGGGCCTGTGCCAGCGCCAGTTCGGCCTTTGCTTTTTTCAATTTGGCCTTTGCGAGGGCCAGTTCGTTTTTGGAAACCACGTTGCGGTCTGCCAGCGCCTGCGTGTTCTGCACTTCGATCTCAGCGGCTTCCGCTTCGGCTTCAGCTCTGAGCGCTTCGGCCTCGTACAGTTTCGGCATGATGCGGAACAGCAGCTGCCCGGCTTTCACTTCCTGGCCTTCGTCCACGAAAATGTCCTGCAGGTACCCTTTTTCCTGTGCCCGCAATTCGATGTTGCGGATGGAGCGGATCTGGCAAACGTATTCCCGGGTGATGGTCGTATCCATTTTCAGCGGGCTGGTCACCACCAGTTTGGCGGCTTCTTCCTTGTTTTCTTCTTTTGGTTTGCAGCTTGTATGGCATAGTACGGCCCACAAGCCCATGAGCATGAAAATCCTTTTCATAGTATTTGATGTGTTCTTAATGCGGTTCTTTGAGCGCTATATTCCTTCCCGGGCATGAAATGCCCCGGCCCCTAAGGCTGGGCAGGTTGCGCAAATGTCGGGTGGAAGGGAGTTTCAGGCGAACGAAAATCGCCTGGTACGGGCTAACATATCAAATCCTGATTACCAGGTGAATGATAAATTTGTAGGAAGAATAAAAAGAAAAATGTTCGCAGAAAGGAAGGGGGTCGTCCGGGTCGCCGGAAGCGTCGGATTGATCGTCGAAAAAAGAACGCCAGAAATGATATGATTCCAGGTGTTTGCTGAAAAGTGACAGCTCGTTTTCCTCCTCCTCTATTTCAACGGCCTTTGCTTTGTGATCCCCTTTTTGGTTATGCGTTAAAGGTTTGCTGATCCGGCCGGGTTTGTCCTGGGTAAGGCAGACGGTTGAAGCGGTTCTCCCGTACGTGCTCGCCGGCATATGGCAGGCGCGGTTATGAAAGGTAAAAGCATATCTCCCCAGCAGCAGAAAAAATATAGAAAGGAAAATTGTAAATATCGACCTGATCATCTCACTTCAAAAGTAATACGAAGTTTATTAAAATAGGAACAAAAAACAAAGGTTTCCTCTTTCACAGCTTTGCCCGCTACCCGAAAAGAGGCCACAGGCGCCGCAAAGATCGTAATAAAACAGGCAATCCGCAACAGGCTGAAAAATTTTAATAATATTTTTATATATGCGGCATGACAATATGTCTTCGCTCTTATGACATTCTCCATCCAAAACAAAACAGGGCCGCATACGATGTATGCGCCCCTGTTTATATAATCAATCGTGAAACTTTTAGAAACCCAGCGCCGGTTTGTTGGCTTCCACCGGCCATCCGGGGTTTTGATAGATGGGAGAAGTGGTTACGTCGTTGTTGTCTGAAGTGATCAGGAAATGTTGCATCGCGATGGGGCTGAAGTAATGCGCCATCGTCCACCTGTAGCCAGTAAATGCCAGCACTGTCGGCGTTTTCTGGTAGATGCGCAGGTACGGGCTCAATGCCGGATCGGACACTGTGCTCCGGTCGCCGATGCTATACGTGAGCGTCGACGCTTTATACCAGTTCTTGATCGGCCCCCATAATTTGAAACCTTCCACATGATAAGGCTCGGCGCTCATCCGGTCCAGCGCGCGCCAGCGGCGGAGGTCCATGTAACGGAGCCCTTCGCCCATCAGCTCGCAGCTGCGTTCGCGGCGGATGTTGTACAATGTTTTATCTACCATCACGCCGGCGGAATATACGCCCCAGTCGTTGGCCGCTTCTTTGGAAAGGTCCGTTGCCGCAATGGTTTTCAGGAAATCGATATCCACGCCCGCGCGTTTCCGGATAGCTTCCCAATATGTTTTTGCGGTTCCGTCTACCGTTCCTGTTTTTTCGTAACTGGCTTCCATGTAATTAAAATACGCTTCCGTTCCGCGAAGCGAAATGCTTCCTACATCACCACGACCGTTGCCCAGCTGTGCGCCGTCGTACACATTTCCTTTACGGCTCATATAGCCGGTCACGTTATCGTGGTTGCCGATGAGATTGAGAATGTCCGGGTAAGTTACTACCGGCGTAGCGTGCGTGCCCAGCGGCGAAGGTTTCAGGATATTGATCTGGCCGGGCTGCGCGAGGAACAGCCAAAGCCGGCCGTCGCGGTTTTCGCGTACCAATTGAATGGAATCGTCGCCCGCGTAACCGGAACCGGGCGCGTAGATGGGCAAACCGTTCGCCATCAGGAAACGATCCACATACCCGCGCGTAAGGCCCCATCCGTGCGCGGCCTGTATGGTATTGGGAATGCCGTTGCTCACGCCCAGCCCGAGATCGTAGTCGCGCCACAGCAGCACTTCGCTGAAGCCGGAAAGATCGGTGGAGCTGAACATCCTGCAATACGGATTGGCTTCGCTGGCCACGGCAAAATCTTCGTTGGAAGTTTCCGCCCGCGCGGCCATTGTGTTGTTCACGAGCGGCACCGCGTCCGCCACTGCTTTCGCGGCGTTCATCGCTTCGGTCAGGAAAAAATCGATCTCTCCGTCGATACTGCCGGAAGGGAACTGGTAAGAAGCGTTGTAATCCTTTGTTTTGCCGGGCCATTCCGGGCCGTTCGGCACATAGGCGGTACCTTTGAAATATTTCAGGAAGGTGCCTTCATACAATGCCACTCTCGATTTCAGCAGCTGCGCGCACAACTTCGACAAACGGTTTTTCCCGCCGCTGGGCGCGGTGTTGCCCATCAGCAGGATCGCGGAATCCAGGTCGGATAAAATAAAACGGGCTACTTCGTTCTGCGGCATACGTTTGCTGGCTTCGGTCAACAGTTTTTTATCGTCCGTGAGCGTGGTTTTGATAATGGGAAAATCACCCAGGCCCTGCAGTTTATCAAAATAAGCCCAGGCTCTCAGGTAATATATTTCGCCGATATAGTGTTTGATGCCGGCTTCGCTGCCCGTGATTTTCCCGGCAGCAAGGCGTGGCAATACCGTTTCGAGGAAATAGTTGCACTGGAAAATGCTGGTAAAAGACCAGGCGCCGCCGGTTTGCGCCACCCGCCATTGCCCCGGCGTGTATTTGGCGTCGTACACCCTTCTTGCGGCTACGTCTGTATGCGCGTCGCCATCGAAATAACCGAATATCGGCAGGCCTTCGTATTGTTTGATGGCGTAAGCCGCCAGCTGCGATTCTTCGGTGAGATAGTTCTCCGGTGTCACTTTCGACAGCGGCGGAATTTCGAGAAGGTCTTTGTTACAGGCGTTCAGCAGCGTCACCAGTCCGGCTGCCATCAGTATATTGCGTGTTTTCATCTTTTTCAGGTTTGAGACAAGGTTCAAAAAGTTACATTCAGTCCGGCGGCGTACACTTTAAACAAGGGGTACACGTTCCCACCATAACCGCCGTCCACCGTTTCGGGATCGAACATGGTGGACATTTTTGTGATGGTGAATAAATTTTCGCCGGAAACATATGCCCGTATTTTCTGAATGCCGATCCTTCGCGTGATCGCGGAAGGCAGCGTATAACCCACCTGGAGGTTTTTCAACCGCAGGTAAGCCGCATTCTGCATGTACCGCGTTTGCGCTACCTGGTTTTTGTTGCTGATCAGCGGGCGGGGATAATACGCGTCGAGGTTCTGTCCCAGCGGATGATCAGGATCGTCGCGGAAATAGTCCGCGTGTTCTTTCAACCCAACGGAGCCGTAAATGCTGGAAGACACGCCCCAGAAATAATAACTGTTCTGGAAAAAATCGCGTTTCAGCACGCCCTGGAAAAACGCCCTGAAATCAACGTTCTTCCAGTTCGCGCCTACTTCCGCGCCAAACAGGTAACGTGGCGAGTTGTTGCCGATCAGCACCAGGTCTCCATGATCGGTGATGGTATTGGCGCCGTTGGAAATCCTGCCATCGCCGTTCAGATCGGCAAACATCAGATCGCCGGCTTTCCAGTTGTTGCCGAGCGCATCCTGTCCGCCGTTGGGCAGGCTTTTCAGGTGATCATCCATTTCCTGCTGCGTTTTCGCGATGCCAACCGTTTGGTATCCCCATATCTCGCCCATCATATGACTGGCGATGTAAGTGCTCAGGCTGCCGGTGGGATTGGGGTAACGGGTGATCTCCGTACGGGAATCGTAGAGCGAAACACGCACGTTATAACCCAGGCCGTTGCTGAACTGGTCTTTCCAGTTCACTTCCAGCTCCCAGCCTTTGGTGGTAAGGTCCGTATTGTTCGCGCGCGGAACGTCCGTGCCGAGGATCACAGGCAATTCGGGCGCGGGGCCGATCATGTTCAGCGTGCGGCGGGTGTAATATTCCACCGTAACGCCCAGCCTGTTGTTGAAGAAACCCGCGTCTACGCCCACGTTCCACGTCCGTATCCTTTCCCAGGAAAGATTGGAGCTGATGAGCCCCGGTGCGGAAGCGGTGTTCGGTTTGGCGCCGTTCACCAGCCAGATGCCGTTGGAATTGCCCGTGGGCATTGTTACGTAGGTCGGGTACCAGTCTGTTGTATTCTGATTGCCCAGCTCACCCACTGAGCCTCTTATTTTGAAGAACGGCACATACTTTTCCAGCGGTTGCCAGAACGGTTCTTTGTCGAGGTTCCAGCCGGCGGACACAGAGGGAGAATAGAACCAGCGCATGTCTGACCGGAAGCGGGAAGAGCCGTCATAGCGCAGGTTCGCTTCGAGCAGATATTTCCCTTTGTAATCATAATTCAAACGCGCGAAATAACCCTGCGTGGCCCATTTCTGGTTGTTGCCGCCCGCAATCGGCGGCACGGGCTTGCCCGACGCATCGTTGCCGGAAGTCAGGTCCAGCACGGGCAGCGACGGTACAATAAGGCCTTCGCGCTGCGCGGTGAACCATCTTGTTTTGGTCACTTCCGTTTGCATGCCGGCCAGCACCTTAAAATTATGCGCGCCGAATTGCCGCGTGTATTCCGTGTAAATGTTCGTGTTCAGGTAATTGGTGCGTCCCGCTTCTTCGTGTACATGCGCTGCATTTTTGTACACGTAAGGTTTGCCGGCCACATCGTGATTGAACAGCTGCTGGATGTCCCAGTGATAAAAATCGTTATTGACGCTATAGTTCAGATCAGCAAAAATCTTCCAGCCGGCCAGCGGCTCGATGGTCAGTTTCAATTGCTGCGAATTTGCGTCATATTGTTTGGCGCCGCGCCCGCCTTCCTGCAGGCCAAGTGCGGGTGAAGGTGAATCGTAGAGGAAGCCGTTGTTGTCGTACAACGGCAGCATCGGCCAGCCCTGCGTGCCGATCAGCTGGTTCAGCGCGTTGGTCATGGTGCTGGGCCGCTCGAATTCTTCGCGGCTGAAACGCTGGATAAACGTGAGGGACGCCCATTCAGACAATTTCGCGTTGATCCTCGCCGTGAGGTTGTACCGTTTGAACTCGTCTCCGCCGAAACGCATAAACCCGGTCTGGTCGAGGTAATTGCCCGAAAGAAAATAAGTGATGTTTTCTTTTCCGCCGCTTGCGCTCAGTGAGTATTCGTTTGCGGGCGAATGCGGCTTGTAGATGGCTTTGTACCAGTCTATGTTATCGTTGCCTTCATAATAGCCGTCTGCCCAAAGGTTCGGCTGGCCGGGCCTTGGGATGATAGTGGTGGTGATCTTCCCGTCCATAAAATCGCGGATGCGCTGCATGCGTTCCGGCGTGAAATACACGCCCCGCCCGGAGTTCACGTTCGCGTCGTTGAAATATGTGGCGAAGGTGTACGAATCGAGCATTTTAGGAAGCAGCACGGGACGGCTGGAGCGGTAGTTGTAGCTGGCGTTGACGATCGTTTTGCCCGCTTTTCCCTGTTTGGTGGTGATGAGGATCACGCCGAAAGGCGCGCGGGAACCGTAGATGGAAGAAGCAGCCGCGTCTTTCAGCACCGAAATGTTATCGATGTCCTGCGGGCTCACGGCGTTAATGTCCCCTTCCATCCCGTCGATGAGGATGAGTGGCGCCGCGCTGGAGCCCTGGCCGATGGTGCCCACGCCGCGGATATTGATCGAGGGCCGGTTTTCCATGCTGCCCGCCAACGCCCCGCTCTGCGAGATGTTCAGCCCGGGAGACACGCCCTGCAAGGCCTGCGCCACGTTCGAAACGGGCCTTGCTTCGAGCGCTTTGGAACTGATGGTAGAGACGGCGCCCGTTAAGTTTGCTTTTTTCTGGGTGCCGTAACCGACTACGATAGCGGTTTCCAGGTTCTGCGCGGCGGACGACATCACCACGTCGATCACTGTTCTTTTGCCGATGCTGATCTCCTGTTCCTGCATGCCGAGAAATTTGAAGACCAGCATCGTTGCGCCCTCGGGCACTTTCAGCTGGTATATGCCATCCACATTGGTAACCGTGCCGGCGGAGGTGCCTTTTGCCACCACGGTAACGCCTGGCAGCGGCAAACCTTCTTCGTCGGTAACTTTACCCTTGACGGTAACAGGGTCCGCCGCGGCAGCGCTGGCGGACACAGCGAGGAGGAATGACAGGAACAGCCCGGTGATGCGTTTACAAAAACCGGTCGCAGAGTTGCTGCCATGCAAAAAAAGGATCATTGGTTGAAATTTAACAGTGAGGTATTAATGAATTATGAAGCTGTGGAACATTTGTACCGATTCCCCGGGGGAGATAGTGGAATTATAAAACGGGTAAATAATGCGAACGTGAAAAGCTTATCTATACACTACGGCAGTCCTCGCAGGCACTCTCAGTCTGCGTTTAATGAACATAAATGTATTGTGGGAAGTTGTTTTATGAAATGGATAAAACCACTATAAAAATGGACAATGTTATGGTTTGGGGTTCGGGGTCAATGTTGAACGAAATGCTGCTCCCAGGCCGTGATCAATCTTACCGGCCCCAGCAATCCCGCTTCCAGTAACGGGTCTTCCGGTTTATAATTATTCCAGGTGGCGAAAGTGATGCGCCGGCCCGGTTTGCGTTCGTTCCGAACAAACCATTCCGGCAATGCGGCGACGTAATTCGTGGTCGTAAATGAATTTTCCGGCGGCAGTTGTTCATCTCCGATTTGGCGGTTCGGCCAGAGCGTAGCGACTTGTATGCTGATGTTGTTTTCCCCGGGCCGGGCGAATTGTGTAATATCGAGGCGGTAAGGTTCTTTCCAGAGCAGGCCCGCATCTTTGCCGTTTACATTCACCCGGGCTATTACTTCCACCCTGCCGAGGTCGAGGAAGATACGTTTGTTTTTTTGCAGCGATGCGGGCGTAACGGTGATGCGTTTTCTATACGTCACTACGCCGGAAAAATGCCGCACGTTGAAATCGTTGTGCAAACGGAGAGAAAGGAGCTGGGGAAGACTGATCACAGGCGGCGCGCCGCGATCCGGCTCGAAATGAAGCTGCCATGCGCCTTTCACGGTTTGCACGGCGCATTGATCCACTTTTATTTGATGCTCGTCTAATTGATAAATTCCATTCTGCCACGCCAGCGCTTTGATCGTATTGCCCTGCCGTTGCAATGAAAGGCCTTCGGGTAATTCGGGCGCAGGCAATTTTGCGGCGTACAATGCCGCTACTTCCTGCGGACTGAGCGCTTCGCGGTAGAGTTTCGGTTCGGTGGCATTTCCTTCGAATGCGCTGGAATGCAGTTCGCCGGTGGGTTTGGTGCCAATACCGGGGATCACGGTATGCTCACCGGCCGCAGCGCCGCCGGCGAGTTTGCCGTTGATGTATAACGATGGCGCGCCTTCGTTGTACACGGCCACTACATGCGTCCAGCCGGAGACGGGTTGATGCAAAGCCACTACGTCTTTCGAAAAATAAGCGGCGCCTTTTGTGCGTTCGCAGAGGCGGACCACATTTTGCCCTGCGGCAATACCGGCGGTGGCAAAACCTTTCCCGGCAATGTCTTCGCCTTCCGCGGGATACACCACATACCCTTTACCGGGCATGGCGTAAGTATCCGGTTTGATCCATACTTCCATCGAAAATGTTTGCCGCAGCTGCGCCCATTGCGTGGCGGGCGGCATAATGGCAGGTTGCGTGGAAACAAGTAACTCACCGTTTTTCGTCAATGTTTCAATTCCTTTACCTGGCAAGGGTTTGCGGAATACCACCATCCAGGAGCCGGCCGGTGTAAACGCCAGCGGCATACGGATGCCGTTTTCCGTGGGCTCATACATGGCCGCTTCCGTAACGCTGCCATCTTCCGCATTCCACAGCTCGGGTAACATTCCTTTCACCCGAAATTCGGCGGTCACATGTTCGTGGCGGCGCAGGCGGTTGCTGACGAAATAAATATCTGTGTTGGAAGTACGGCGATGCGTAAAACGGATCGCGGCATCGCGGCGGGTAGCGGTGTAGCTGAAGTCCGGCGGCAGTTGTATAATATCGGCCAATAATTTCCCCCTGAAGATAGTCCCTTTGCCCAACCGGCGTTCTTTGACCGTAATACCGTCCAGGTCTCCCCACATTTCATCCGTTAGCGCCTGCAGTGCGGAAGCGTCTCCACCCAGGCCCGGCGCGGCTTCCGGCTTGCCGTTCAACGCCAGCAGCATGCCTTCTTCCACGAGCGTTTTCAGTTTTTGCAACACCGGCAATGAAATTTCCTTCAATTGGATCACCACCATCACCCTGTACGTCATGCCACCGGGAAAAACGATTTTGCGCCCGTCGATGCGGATATCGCGGAACAGCGCGTCCGGCCCGATCACGTCGGCGCCATACCCGGTGGGATTTGTCGGCGATACGTGATCGATGTCGGGAATGGAAGCGGATGGCTCTTCTCCTTTAAAAAAAACAAAATCGGCGATATAATGTCCCTGTTGTAAAAGGTATTGCGCACGGGTGAGATACTCCGTCCATCCACCGGCAAGAGCGGCCCAGGTGTTCGTACGGTCGAAATGCGAGCCGTAAGGCCCCATACAGAAGCCCGGAACGCCGTGCAGGTAAGGCTGATGCACCATTACATGAAACATCAGCTGGTTGATGCCGAGCGAATACATATGATCGCCCTGCACTTTAAGCGCGTAAGGATATTCAGTCCAGCGGGAAGTTTCCGGCCAGCCCGTAAACGCTTCCGCGCCGATCACGCGTTTGCCCGCGGCATGGCCTGCCGAAAGCGCCACGCTGATCGTGTTCATGGTGCCGGGAACATACCTCGCCCAGAACTCGCCCATGGGAAGGTCCAGCGCCTGGGAGACCTGCAGGCTGTCGAACATCCCGTCTCCATAGGGCTCTCCCCACAAATGCCAGCCTTTGGCCGCGCAATGCGCTTTAAAGCCGCCATAATATTCCGTCGCCACCAATGTGGCCTGCGTGCGCCTGAAATCGAACAGGAACGCGTTGGTATCCGCCGCGTTGTTTATGATACGACCCGTCAGGGCGGGCAACCATTGCGTGATGTCGTAGCGGTTTTGTTCAAAAAAATCACCGGGCATGTGCTGTGTCCAGTTTTGCACGCCTACTTCCCAGCTGTCGATCTCCAGGCCGCGCAGCGATGTATACGGTCGCAGATCGTTGAACAGGTATTCGTCCATATGCCGGAACCAATCGTCTACCGCCTGACGGCTCAATTTGTCCAGTTCGGGCCCCGCCGCGGCATCGGGTTGCGATGCGCCCAGCTGACCGGTGGGTGTGTGCCCGATGCGCAGTATCGTCCAGTGACCGGCCGGCGGATTCCATTGCAGCGAACCGTCGGGTTGCAGTAAGTTAGTGAGATCCAGTACCTGGTCTTTATCGATCCCTTCGTCCGCATTCACCACCGGCGTGCCTTCCGGCACATGTTGGTAAAAATTGGCTTTACCCGGCCAGTTGTGCACACCCGCATGCGCGTGCCATCGCACGCCGGCCAGCCAGGTGCCGATGTTGGTGCGCAGCCGGAAAAATTTTGCTTTCACCGCCGGGAAAACCGCCGCCCCGGGCGCGTTCATTTTCCGCAATTGCGGCATCACGATATCACAAACCACGGAATATTGCCGCCCGTCGTTGGAGCTTTCCAGCTGTAGAATGGGCGGGCTGTCAGGCGGGCCGTCGTACACATCGGGCCGCAGCTCGGGCTTGCGCCAGATGGTCACGGACTGGAATATTCCTTCCGCTGCAAATTCAAAAACGATGTTGCCAGTTTTTTCCAAGCGCAGGGCGGTTTCGGGATTTTGATCGATAAAATGTTCCGCGTTTTCTTCTTTCCCGTTCAGCCATAATTTCAGCAGCGGCGGAACAGGCGCCTCGGGAAAAGCCAGTACGGCAATGTCGCGGTAAAAACCGAGTTTGGTGAAAGGCTGCGGGATGAGATAACGGTCTTTGCCCTGCACTGCGGGCAGCGTACGCCACACCAATTGCTGCATGTTTTGTTCAGGCTTCACAAATGCGCCGCCCGTACCGGAAAACCCGGCTGAATTATGCAAAGTGATGCCGAGCTGTAATCGTTGCGCTTCCCGCAGGGTGTATATTAACATGCCGCGCCATGCGTCACTGCCCATATCCACCGGCCCTCGCGGCACCGCGGCTTCGACATTAAACAACAATGCGCCGCCAAGCCCCATCTGCAGCATCGTTTCCAGGTCTTTGCGGATGCCTTCTTCCGTTACATGACCATTCAGCCACATCCAAAGCACCTGTGGGCGGTAACGCGCCGGCGGGCGCAAAAAAATTGACGCGTCCGGCTCTTCTTCCGTATTGTTCCCACGGCTCAACGCCGGCCAGATCAACATGCCCGTTGCCGTTACCAGTGAATTTTTAAGGAAATCCCGTCTTTGCATAAACGCCGTCTTGTTGAAAGCAATAACAAGATAAGGAATTTGAACCGCACGGCCCGCCAGCCGGAGTTTGCATACCGCATAAAAAAGGAACTACCTTGACAGGCAGTCCCTCTTAGTTCTAAGCGTTACATTCAAAAAAAAAAATCAATAGGCCACCGGCTGGTAGGTTTCCATCACCACTTCCCTGTCGCGCACTACCAGTACATCGCTGGCCGTATATGTTTGTCCGCCGCGTGATACGGTATAGTTCAGCACAATGCCGTTCCGCGGTTTACCGCCCCATTCATAGGCTTCTTTTTTAAACTCCCCGGTGCCGGTAATGGTATACCCCGCGCCAGTGGGCGCAGATATCGTGCAATTGTTGCCATTAAAGCTCAGCAGCATGGTCACATCGCCGGTCATTACCGAAGACCGGAGAAAAATGGTGGTGGATACCTGCTGCCGGCCTGTAGTGGCAAGCCTTGTAATAGGGTTGCTGGTTAGAAATCTGTTTTCATAAACGGTGTCTTCCAGCACGGTGTTCGACGCATCCTTCACTTCGCTGTGCCCGTAATGGAAGTAAGACGCGTGAAATTCGTTGATGAACTTTATGCCGAACATCGCGAAATCTTTCGGCGCAACCGCCCACTGGGCAGGCTGGCGCGGGTCCGCGGCAGGATTGTCGGACTGTCCCGTCAGGATCGAATCCACATCATTGGAGCCTTTCAGTTTGATCGGCACCACATAGTTCAGCGCAATGGCCTGCGGGTCTTCAAAAAATTCGTCCGTCAGCTGCACCACAACGCCTGCGTGCATTTCGCCTTTAGGAATTACGATCTTGCTGGAGCCGAGCGTATAATACTTCACGGGCAACGCGCGCACGGTATCGCCGTTGGCGGTGAAAAGCAGGCGGTCCGCCAGCCGGTTGTCCACCTCGATGTCGAACGTCCTGTCCTTATCGTTCTCATACAGGCCGCCGAGATGCGCGGATATCACGAACCGGTGATTGTTATCGTTCGTATTATCGAAGATATAATCTCCCAGAACAAGGGTTCTTACGGGAAACTGGTAGGGAAAGAAACCGGAAGTATACTTGAAGTCCGGGTGGGTGATCTCAAAGTTCTTGCAGGCGTGCAGCCCCAATGCAAGAATCGCAAATATCATCAGAATCTTTTTCATGCTTCTAGCTTTAGAGATATTAGAATGGTTACTACCAGCCCTTGTTCTGGATGAGATTAAATTTGGAAATCTCACGGTCGGGAAGGGGCCCGTAGTGCATGTAGCTGTTGTTATACGCACGCTCTTCAACAGTGAAATACTCATAAGTCCCATTGACGATCTTCACGCCTTTCAGCGGCTCGTTGAGGCTTACGTTCCAGCGGCGAAGGTCCCAGAAACGGAAACCTTCAAAACAAAGCTCCAGCCTTCTTTCGTTGTGTATCAGCTGGCGCATGGCGTCTTTCCCGGATACGGACTGCAGGTAATCGTCCGGCTGCGTAATGCCGGCGCGTTTCCGGATGGCGGCTATTACGTTTCTTGCGGAATACGTCTGCGATCCCGTACCATCCGGGCCCCAGGCTTCGTTGGCGGCTTCGGCGTAATTCAGGAAAAGTTCCGTGTAACGGATATGCGTGTTAAAATGTTTTTGGTCAGACGTAGAAACAGGATTGACATTCACGTCTTCACGCAACAGCTTTTTAAGATAATAACCCGTACGGGTAGAGCTCGGCAAGGCGTCCAGCCCGTCGTTTCCGGCGCCAACGCCGGTATTGATGGTGGTATTCCGCATTTTGCTGCCGTTATACACGATGTATAAAGCCAGCCGCGGGTCCCTGCCGGTGTAAGGATTAGCCGCATCAAAACCTGATGCCGCCTCGGTAATGGGATAGCCGTTTTTCATCGGGAAAGCGTCTACCAGGTTCTGCGAGGGATTGATCTCTCCTCTTCCAAACAAAGTGGGCGGGAAATTATCCTGCTCTCTTACGCGGTTCGTGTAGACCGGCCGGCGCCAGAGCATTTCGGGAATATCCATTTTATCGCCAGCGGTAAGGTTTGCATTGTCTACCTGTGCCTTGAGATAAAATATATTTCCTTTAGGATCGAGACCATCTATCCCGCCGATCTGGGCCAGCACATCGGCGGTCAGTTTCGCGGCATTTTCCCACAGCAGCGGGTCGTTGCCGGAATTGAACGCGGGGCTGGCGGCCAGCAACGCCGTGCGCGCTTTTATTGCGAGGGTGATGCGCCCGCTGATGCGCTGCTGGGTAACTTCGCCGAATACGGTGTTGTATTTGTCGATGTCTGTGATATCGGTGAACCCGGGCGGCAGGTCTATCGGGCTGCCGATGTTCCCGTAATCGGGAGACAGCAGCGCCAGCGCGCTGTCCAGGTCGTCGTACGTGCTTTTCAGGCTTTCCGCAAAACTGCTTCGCGGGGTTGCGAATTGTTCCGGGGTAGCAAGGAACTCGTTATAGATCGGGAAACCCAGCAGTTCGCCGTTTGAACCATAACCGCCGTGGTTTCGAAGGAGATAATATTTGAACATGCCGCGCAATGCCAGCGCCTCGCCTTTCAGACGGCGGATGTACAGGGCGTTCAGCTGGGGATCGGTGTATTTCCAGGGAACGATCTCCACCACGTCCAGGAACTGGTTGGCGTACATGATCGCCCGGTTGGCGTTATCCCAAAGGCTTTCCGGGTTTGAAAGAGCGCTCCAGCCGCCGGTGGCCATCCGGAGATGCGCGCTGAACTTATCGTTGGTGGCGGCGTCGTCGGTCGCAATTTCGTTGTACGGGTAATCGTTCGTGGGGATGTAGGTATACGCTTTGATGAGCAGCCCTTCCGCATAAGCGGGATCGACATACACCCTGTCCAGCGTGCTGTGGTTATCGTTGTTCGGGTTGAAGAGCTTTTCGCAGGAGCACAACAGGCTTGCGGCAAGTACGAACAGCGGTATTTTGAATATTTTCATAACATTCTTTTTTCGGTCATTAAAAGCTGGCGTTCAGGCCAATGGAATACACGCGGTAGCTGGGCTCACCGCCGATGTTCAGCTCGCGGATCTGCCTGCTGGGGCTGAACTGATAAAGGTTGCTGGCGTCCACGAAAACGTTAAGGGCCCTCATCAGCAGCAGTTTGCTCACGGAAGAAGGCATATCGTAGCTCAGCTGCACCCTGCGGATCTGGAAGTATTCGTTTTTGTATTTCCAGAAGGTAGACTGGCGGTGGTTGTTGCTGTTGGTTTGTGAACTGAGCCTGGGAAACGTGGCGGTAGCTTTGGTTTCAGGCGTCCACGCGCCGCGCACCAATTCGGAATATTTGTCATTCCCGTCTACCCAATAGTAGTTGTTGTTGACAAATTCCTCCGCGCCGTAACTGGCCTCGCCCAGCGCGAACAGCGTAAGGTTCTTGTAAGAAACCTTTATCTGCAGGCCGCCGGAAATGGGCTGCTGGTAACGGCTGAGATATACTTCGTCGTTTTCGTCCACGATGTTGTCGCCGTTCTGGTCTTTGTATTTGATATCTCCCGGCCGCACCGCGCCGAAAGCTTGTGCGGGGCTGGCGGCAATGTCCGCTTCGTCCTGGAACAACCCGAGCGCTTCCAGCCCGAAACGCGCATCGGTGGGATGGCCTTTCCTGTATTGGTAATCGTTGTTGTATACCTCGTCCATCTTCCGCACTTCGGAAACGTTATACAACACATTCACGCCTGCGAATACGGTCCAGTTACCGAAGTTCTTCGTAACGTCCACGCCCAGCTCCACGCCTTTGTACATGTTCGCCCCGAAGTTTTCATACGGCACGAAATCCGTGTAAAAACTGGGGTAACGCGTGGTAGGTTTGGTGATAAGGTTGTCGTAAACGTCGTAGAAAACGTTCGCGGTCACGCCCAGCACTTTGTTGAAGAAAAGACCTTCCACGCCGAGCGTCACTTCTTTACGACGGGCATAACCGAGATTGGGATTGCTGCCCCAGCTGGAAGCGATGCCGTTGCGGCTTCTGCCTCCTTCGTACCAGTTGTAGCTGCCGGAGTTCGCGTACCTGTTGTCGTACAGGTAGAAGTTGTCGATCAGGAAATCTGAATTAAGGATACCCGCAGATGCGCGCAGTTTCAGATAGTCGATGTTTTTGGCGGAAGAAAGAAAATCTTCTTCGCTGAGCACCCAGGCTACGCCCAGGGAGGGAGAGAACTGCCCGCGGTTACCTTCCGCCAGTTTCACGGAGCTCACGTAAGCGCTGCTGAAATCCACCAGGAAACGTTTATCGTAGGCATATCCGAGCCGGAAGCCGGCATGTGCGAGTTTTACGCCCTGGAAGTCGCCTTCCACCTTGTAATTGCCCAGGAAACCGAGCAGCGATCCGGTGAAGTGATGACGTTCGTTGAAGGTCCTGTCGTAACCGAGCATGCCGTATGCGCCGAACCTCCTGCGGAAAGAAGAGTTGCCCACAGCCTGCGTGCCGGGCCTGGAATCTTTCCCGTATTGTTTAATGTCCACGATGCTGTCTGCCGTCGGGCTCCACACCGGTTCGTACACGGAATATTCGTTGGCAACCGTCTGGTCGTAGGTCACGAAATAATCGAAGCTTACGTTGGTGTGGAAAGACAGGCCCGGCGTAACTTTGTCCAGCTTCACATTTACGCGGTTGTTGAAGGAGAAGTTGCGGGATACGCGTTCGTTGGAGCCGCCGGAAAAACCGTTGCCGAAGGGCGTGGTAAGCCGGTTGGATGCGCCGCCGAGCAGGTATTTGTCGTCCACATCGTTTTTGCGGCCCGCCAGCAATGCGTTGTTCGGATCGATCAGGTCGATGGGCAGCAGCGGCGAATATTCATGCGGCCTGATGGAAGCGGCGTCTGACCAATAGTTGCCGCGCGGGCCTTTGTCGTTAATGAATACGCCGGCCACGTCTACCGCGGTTTTGATCCAGTCGTTCACTTTCAGGTCTACGTTGCCGCGCACGTTGAACCGGTTGTTCCTGCCGGATGCGCCTTCGCCGAAGTTCAGCAGGCTGCCGCCGGTGTTCCACCCAAGGTTCGCATAATATTGCGCCACATTGTTGCCGCCTGAAAATTCACCGTTCAGGTCGTAATAGTTTTTGAAAGAACGCAGGTAAGCGTCGGAATAATAATCCACGTCCGGGTAACGGTATTTGTTACCGGTCCTGAAATTTTCGATGGTCTCTTCGGTGAACTGCGGGCTTAAACCGTCGTTGGCGCGGGCCTGGTTGAAATAGGTCATGTAGTCCGCGGAGTTCAGGTATTTCGGCAGCGCCCTCGGCACGGAAATGCCGTAGTTGACGCTGAAATCGGATCTTTTTTTGAAGGCTTCGCCTCGTTTGGTGGTGATGAGCACAACGCCGTTCACAGCGTCTGAACCGTACAGGATGGCGCTGTTCACATCTTTGAGGATGGTGATGCTTTCCACTTCGGTCAGCCGCATATTGTCGATGTCGCGGGGAAGGCCGTCTACTACAAATACGGTCCTGCCGGTACCGGAGCCCGTAATATCCTCCACGGTGATGCCGCGGCCGAGGCCCCTGATGCGGTCGTTGCCGATCATGCCGAGCGAGCGGCCGGCGATCACGTCTATCAGGCGGATGGTATGATCGTATTTCTGGATCTCACCCACATCGAGTTTGGTAACGGAGCCCACGATGTCTCCCTGGTATGCTTTCATAAAAGCAACGTTCGTTCTGCCTTCTTCTTCATACATCACATCCGCTTTATGAAGCGTGATGCGGGGCTGTTCCGAAATGTCGGCAGACGGGATGGAAGCCGTGCGGAATCCCTTTGCGATCACCACCAGGTTGGAGCCCGGGTCTATGGCGATGGAGAAAACCCCTTCCGTATTGCTTTTCGCATAAGCGCTGCCGCTGTACACGTCCGCATTTTTTACAGGTTTCCCCGCTTCGTCCAAAAGCGTGAACCGGGACTTGACCGCCTTTTCCTGCGCCGATGCGCCGGGGCGGATGCAGAGCAGTATTAGGCTCAGGCAGGTGAATATGATGGAATGTCTGAATTTCATTTGTCAATTTTTTTGATCTGATGCTGAAAATTTACCATCCCGGGTTTTGCGGGAAACCTTGATAAAGGTTGATGAATTTGACCTGTAAGGGCAGCCAGTTGTGTTTCTTCAGCGCTACTCTTCTGATGATCAGTCTCTCGTGGAGGTTGACAGGCTTGCCGTCGGGGCCGCGATCGAAGTCGATGGCGGTTTTATCCAGGTAACGCGGGTCGCCGTTGCGGTTCCAGCGGCGGAGGTCCTGGAAACGCGCGCCTTCAAAAGCCAGTTCCACGGCGCGTTCCCGCACGATCTCTTCGAAAAACGCTTGTTTGTTGGCGGTAAATTTCGCGTCGAGATTGGGCAGTTGCGCCCTGTTGCGCACAATATTCATTGCACCTTCGGCCGTGAGGCTGTAATTGCCGGAAGTGGCCTGCGGCGTGCCCCCGTTCTGCGCGTACAGCACCGCTTCCGCATACATCAGGTAAATGTCTGCCAGGCGCAGGTAAGGCACATAAGCCTGGAGGCCGTTGGCTTTGGATACGGTGAAGCTCGCGTCCATCGGGGAATATCTTTTGGCGTAATAACCCGTTACGCTGGGCGGCTGTATCTGCGAACGGTGACGGCCGCCGTTGAACAGCTGGGCCGTTGCGTCCGAGCAGGAGCAGCTGAATATTTTGTCGCCGTCCACCACGATGTCTTTATAAAACCGCGGCTCGCGGCCCGTCCAGGGATCGTTGGGATCGTACCCGGAAGCGGGGTCCGTAATGGGAAGACCGTTCGCCATGGCATAGTTCTTTATGAAATTATGCGTGGGCACATCCGCGGAAGAGCCCGCATTCAGACCGAAAGACGAAGGCATGGTGGCGCCGAGGGTAGACCATCTTACGCGCGACCTGTCGTAGATCGTGGGCGCCATGATCACTTCCGTGCCGCCGGGGCGTTCGTTGTTCCAGCGCCAGAAATTATCCGTCCAGGTGCTCCAGGTCTGCATTTTGTAATCGCCCGTCTGGTCCGCCAGCGTAAGCAGTTCGCCGAACGCTTCCGCGGCCTGCTGGCACAGTGCGGGATCGAAGGAATTGCTGCCGGTGGCTTCTTCGTTGATCATCGGGCTGCCGGCAAACAGCAGCGCCTTGCCCAGGTAGCCCAAAGCATGGTATTTATTGATCCTGGTGGCGTTCTGGCCGGAAGTGGCTTCACCGGCGGGAATGTTGTCCCAGTTGGCGGGAAGCAGGTCCGCGGCGGCACGAAAATCTTCCGCCATCTTCTTCGCCGTTTCCTGGAAATTAAGCCGGTTGAATTCTTCGGTGATCAGGCTTTCCGTAGGGCTCAGCTCTCTCGTGATATAAGGCATGCCGCCCCAGTATTGCGCGATCTGGAAATAAAACCATCCCCTGAAAAAAAGCGCCTGGCCCTTGAGGATCTTCTTTTCCTCTTCAGTGCCCTGGAACAGGCCATCCTGGTCTATCCTGGCGATAGCGGTATTGGCTTTTGCAATGGCGTACCAGGCATATTCCCATATTCTTTTGGAACGGGGATTATTGTCCGTGGTATTCACATTCTGGCCGTAAAAGAGCCCTTCGGCGCCCCAGTAGTTGCCGTTGTCGAAATTATAGGGAGAGTTGTTGAGCGTTTCGTCCGCAAACAGGTACACGTTCCAGGCTCCGCCTTTGTTGGGGTCCATAATGCAGTTGTACATCTCTTCCACAAACCCCTGGAAGCTGATGAAGTTGCCGAACACTTCCCTTTCGCTGATATCAGCTTCCGGCGCCCTGTCCAGGTACTTCTCGCAGGAGCTGGAGCACAGCACCGCGATGAAAAAAACGATATAGAATTTAATATGCTTCATGGTTCATTTTTTTAGAAGGAAAGTTCAATACCCAGGTTGATCCTTTTCACGGTGGGATAAGCGCCTTCCGTAGCATTGCCGCCGGAGTAGCTGCCCTGCCTGTCGTCCGGGAGCTTAGACCAGAAGAACAGGTTGTTGCCGTTGAGGTAAAGCCGCATGGAATTGATACCTACCTGTTTGATCCAGGAGTACCGGCTGTTGAAATCGTATGCGAATTCCACGGTTCTGAGGCGGATGTAAGAGGCATCGTAGAGATAATAATCGCCGATGTTCTCCGCCTGCGTTCTCCAACGCGGCAGGAATACGCCGGAGTTGGGATTGTCTTTCGACCAGTAATTGCCGTCGCCGTACAGAATATTCGTGTAGTTCTGGAAGTTCGGGAAGTTGATCACCCTGCTGGCATTGTTCACGCCGTAGAAAGACACCAGGAAGCTGAAGTCTTTCCAGTTGGTGCCGAGCGTTACCACGGCGGTGTTTTGCGGCACTTCGGAATATCCCACGGGCACCACGTCGTCGCTGTTTTTGATGATGCCGTCCGCATTCATGTCCATGAGGTCGTAATAACCCGGAAGTTTCTGCATGTCGTTATTTTCCGTTGGCACGCTGGCATACACGTCGTCCCAGTTCTGGTAGATCTTGGATTTCACGAGGCTGCGCTGCTGACCGATCGGGTAACCCGCGGCTTTCAGGTAATCGTATTGCAGCGGCGGGTCGTCTCTGAAAATAACGGTGTTCCTGTTATGCGTCACCGATACGTTGGACCATAACAACAGGTCTTTGTTCAGTTCTTTGTTGATGCGCACTTCCACTTCGAAACCGTTGGACTTCACCCTGCCGAGATTGGCGCTGGGCGGCGTCATGCCAAAGAAAGGCGGCACGCTGCGTGAAGTTCCTCCCAGGAGAATGTCCGTTCTGTCCTGCGTATAATAATCGAAGTTGATGGAAATGAGTTGACGGAACATATCCAGCTCGAGGCCATAGTTGGTTTTTTGCGCGGTTTCCCAGTGAATGTCCGGGTTGCCCACCACGGATGTCCTGTAGAAATTATACGGGCTTTGCCCGTCTGTTTTTTCCGTAAGGCGCGCCCTGCCGCCGGTTGCATAAGCGGAAGCGTACAGCCAGCGGCCGCCGCCCACATCGTCGTTACCGATCGTACCTGTGTTGGCGCGCAGTTTCAGTTTATCGATCCATTTAACCTTGAAGAATTTTTCGTTGGAAATGTACCAGCCGACCGCCACGGAGGGGAAGAAGTGAAAACGGTAGCCGGGGCCGAATTGTTCGGAACCATTGTATGCGCCGTTGCCTTCCACGAAATACCGGAGTTTGTAATTATAAGTGGCGCGGAAAGCCCAGTCTTCACGATAGTTTTTGAACATGCTTCCCCGCGCGTACTCTTCACGTTTGAAAAGGCCCATGGCCGTTACGTCGTGCGCGCCGAACTTGCGTGTGTAGTTCAATTGCCCCTGGTAAGTAAGGCGGCGGTCGATGGGAATGTAACTGGCCCAGTTGGCGGCAATGATGTCTTCCTGCCTGATCGTCCAGGGCTGCAATACCCAGTCGTATTCCTCGTCGTTCACCGGCAGCATCACGGTATATTCGGAAGGGTCCTGGTCCGGGCCTTCGTACAATAAAGGATAAATCTGCTGGAAAGCCACGTTCGTTCTGGCTTCTGCCGGGCGCACGGAGTTTTGTATATCGTAAATACCGCCTTCCGAGCGGATGTTGTTGTCTGACGACAGCAACGCCCTTGCGGACAGGCCTTTGGTGATGAAGTCCAGGTTCTGCTCTATCACGAAATCAGACAGCAGCTGTGTGGCGCGCGTTTCGCGGATACCGAGATTGTATACTACCGCGGCCGGGTTGAGCGTATTGTTGCCTCCTTCCTGGTTGGCGCCCCAGCGGCCGTTGGGATACATGGGCAGGAAAAGGTCCGGTGCGAGGCCGTAAGTGGCGCGCCACATCCATGCGTCGCCGCGGCCGGTGCTGCCTTCGTTGTTGAAGTTGGTGTTTTTGAGGCTGTAGAAGCCGGAAAGGCCGAGACGGAATACCGTCGTTTTAGTAAGGTTAATGTCTATGTTGCTTCTGAAATTAAAACGGTCGAAGTTGTAATTGGGCTCATACCCTTTGCCGTTGTCGTAGAATTTGAACATGTCCCCTTCGTGCAGATAGGTAAGGGAACCGAAGTACTGGATCGTTTTGCTGCCGCCGCTGGCGCTGAGGGTGGCTTTGTGGGAAAAACCCACGTCGTCGTACAGCGCGTCCTGCCAGTCAACATTCGCGTAGATCTGCTGATATTCCGCGGTCTGCGGTTTCTGGTAACGCTGAACGATGTTGTAAGGCATGTAATCGTTCCAGGAAGATTCGTTCAATACGCCTTCGCGTTCGATGATCTCGTTGCGGGCCACGAGGGCTGCGTAGGAATCGAGCGTGGCGGGTTGTTTGGACAACATTTTCGCGGTGCCGACGTAGTTGAAGTTCAGCGAGGTTTTGCCGGCCTTGCCGCGTTTGGTGGTGATCAGGATCACGCCGTTGGCGCCTTCCACACCGAATACGGCGGTGGCGGAGGCGTCTTTCAGTACGGAGATGCTGGCCACGTCGTTCACGTCGATGTCGTTCATGTTACGTTTGATGCCATCTACCAGCACCAGCGGCTGTGCACCGTTCCAGGTGGTTTGTCCGCGAATGAACAGGTTGGTGGCGCTTTCGCCGGTCAATATACCGCCCGGTTCGCCGGAGGAGGTAAGGCCTACCAGGCCGGGCACTTGCCCGACCAATGCTTCCCGTAAGTCGGGTACGTTACCGGTTCTTTTGAGCTCTTTATTGGAGACCTGGGAAATGGCGCCCACCACGCTTTCTTTTTTCTGCGAGCCGTAGCCGACCGCTACTACTTCGTTGAGCGTGGTACTGCTCGGGGTGAGCGCGATTTTGAGCGCCACCTGTTTACCAACGGCGATCTCCCGTGTAACCATGCCGATGAATGAAAAGACAAGAATCGTGTTGTCGTCCGGCACGGCGATGGTGAACCTTCCGTCAGGGGTGGTTTGCACGCCTTTGGTCGTGCCCTTGATCTGTATGTTCACCCCGGGGATGGGCGTTCCGGTATCGTCGGTAACGACGCCGGTAACTTTCCGTTCGGCCTGGAATGGCGCGATGGGAAGGGCCGCTGAATAAGGCGGCGAAAAGGTCCACCCGTCGGGGCTGGACGGCGCCCCTGCACGAACCGGCACGGCTCCGGCAGCGGGCGATTGCATGAATAGGAATAGCAGGGCTGTGCCCGCAAGGCGAGTTGAGTATAACATGGAATCTGAATTTTCTCAGCATAAAAGGTTGACAACATTGCAGAAGCAGCCGGAAACAGCCGGCAGACGGAGCTATAGCCGTCGCATTGCTTTCAGCAGGTTGTCAGGGATCGTTTTTGTGATGACTGTGCTTCCGCTACGGACAGGCGGGATTTTGGCAGATGTTTTCATAACTAAGGTTAAATAGTATTCACAAATAAGCTCATCTCCGGCCGGAACACGCCGCCAGACCCAAAAATTGCAAACGTTTGCATCCAAGGTGCATTTTTTACATCAAAAATTAATGATGAAACGATAGGGGAAAATTTGCCAGGATTCTACATCATACACAGAGCTTGTTAAACGTGGCCATGGTGGTTCCTTTCAATCCACATGAACTCCCTCGTGGAAGGGTAATCTCATCTAATGATCTTGGTTATTCAGTCCCTTAAAAAATGCAAACGATTGAAATATACGCTAAAGATCTTCAATTATTTTAGCACATTCTGATATTATTTTATTATATCGTTATGGTATTTTCACATAATACATGATTAAATTGTTAAACGGACCATCCGTCACACCCCATCCTTGATCCACAACATTTATACGCCCCCTTTCCGCTATCGTCGTATCCTTGTTTTATTAACCTCATTCTGGATTGAAAACATTACCGAAGCGGACCAGTACGAAAAAGGCTACATCGCGGCGCATCCGTCGGAAATTCTTTCCTGCATGGATTACCCGCTGGGCGGTATTATGGCGACACTAACGTTATCACTACTGCAGGACATGTTCCTGTTCGGCAAAGCGCTCAGCAGCGGGAACTGCTGCCGCCAGCGCTTGTAAAAACGATGTACCAGCCCGTAAGGCTCCGAATGGCGAACGTTTTTTCACCGAAGGGAAAAAGACCTACACGCTTAGCTGGGAAGTGAATGAGATAAACTTCGCGGGCCAGTTCGTGGCATGCCACGGCGGCAGCCTGGTAGGGCTTACCACGCTGCTTTTCCCCAAAAGCCCCAATGCCGGCAGAAATTATGCGGAAACATTGATGTACCGGGTTTGAAAGAAGAAGCGATGGCCCTGTACAGGAATACGTTGGGGCTCAACCCCGGCGATGAAAGAGCTAGGAACACATTAAAAAAAAGGCTGTCGCGGCAAAATGATCATGAAAAGTATGCCCTTCATTTAAAATAGAATTAAACTGCAAACACAAATCTTCCCCTGAATTTTATTTCCCTTTACAGGATGAAAGATGTTAAAATCTCCCGCGAGCGCCTGTTTTCATATGTGTTGTTAGGCGTAAGATGCCTGCTGGCCTGGACTTTACTGCGCTACGGATATGCGAAACTAAGAGGCGATCAGTTCCACGTAACGCCGGAAACGATGGAGCTTCCTTTAAAAAACATAGATCTGTTCAGACTTTCGTGGTATATGGCGGGACACGAGCCGTTTAATCTTTTCATCGGCATTTCGCAGATCATCGTCGCGGTATTGCTGCTCTGGACGCGCACCCGGCTGATCGGCGCATTCGCCTCTATCCCGATCTGGATCAATATATTGATGTGGGATATCACTTTCATGGGGCTAAATACGCCGTTCACCATCAGAATCCCTGTTTACCTGTTCCTTACCTTCCTGGTGCTGTGGGGGCAAAAGGAAGAAGTTATTTCCGCCATTAAAACGCTCCTGGCAAAAGAACCGCGGGCATCGCGGTTCCCGGTCTGGAGTTATTTACTGTTGCCGCTGGTGGCGGTTGTGGTGGAACTACTGACCGCAGCGCCGCTGGCAATAGCGCATTATATTCAACTGTGGGTGAAATAACGCCTGGTTTCATTTTTTTTGGACACCCCTCTTCCACACCCAAAAGACGCACTGCCGCCTCGTAAAATTTTTCCTTTCTTTTACTTTGAATTACAAAGTACTTTTCATTAACTTTGTATTACAAAGCAGTCATTTCACTTTTAAACTGATCCAAGATGTCAAATCAAAACAGTCCCTCCCTTCCCAGGCCATCCCTGCTCAAACGCGTGCTGATCGGCGCGGGTATTGCGCTGGTGCTGATCACGATTTTCCTGTTCCCCGTTGAAGGCAGACCGGAATGGGGCGCTTTCTGGAAAGTACGGCCTATGATCGTAGTGCCGCTGGCCGGCGCAGCGGGCGGCGTATGTTCTTATTTCATTCAGAACCTGTTTGGCGCGGGCGGCCGGAGAAAAGCACTGGTCGTGATCCTGAGCGTGATCGTGTATATCGTCGGGTTGTGGATGGGAACTATCCTGGGGCTGGACGGAACGTTGTGGGATTAAACACCCCGGCTGTCATTTAAAATATTGGTAAAGCGCTTTGTCTTCCCCTCTCCACTGCGCGATCTTTGCCAGCGCCCCAATCAGCGGCTCCTGGAACCAACGCGGCATGGCGGGCAGGTACGATTCGGAATAGGCCAGCAATAATACCATGTGCCAGGGATTCTCTGTCATATCGTTGTGCAGCTTGCCGTCGTTGATCAGGCCATAACCGACCCGCAGCGTTTTTTCAAGACCGGCGGCAGGGGTGATTTTCACCAAAAGCACGGATTTTTCACCGTTCGCGTTTTTGAAATAATGAAGCTCCTTTTTGGCGGCCGAGGCCGAGGCGCCTTTTTTCAATAATATTTCCTTTCCATCCTGCCCGATACGCACCGCTCCTTCCACCACCGTAAACGATTCCTCGAAGTTGGCGTGATAATGCCAGTCGTTTCCCCCATACGGCTCCAGCTCCACTTCCACCAGCTCATAAGCGCCGCCGGTTTCCACGCCGGTCTTTACGAAGGTAGCCGCGTAATTCCCTTCGCTGTTCACGATCCGCCTGTCCGTACGAGGCCCGACCGTACGGTCCAGCGGGGGAAGAAAGGCGGCAAAAAATACAATAGCCAGGTAACCGGCCGTTAATACGAACACCGGGAAGCCCAGTAAGGTGTACGCCAGCTTCAGCCATACCCGGGTTTTACTGCGCCAGATCCTGAAAATACCTACCGGGTAAAAGGCGAGCGAAAGCCGGAAAGACCATTTTCTTTTTTTAACGGTTGGTACGGCTTTTTCCGCAGTCCATACCGCATTGCTTTGAATTGATTCCATAAAAATTCCAGTTTTATGCAAAGTTGCATCGAAAGCCCCCGCCGGTTGTTCAGGCAAACGGATTATAAATTTTGAAAAATGGATAAAATCAATCTTGCTAACTGGAACGATATTTTCGGGAAAACGGAACAAAAAGTGCTGTTTGCTTCGGAACGGTATACCGATCTGCATTTTTGTTTCGAAGAACCGGGCCTGGCTTCGGGCTCCATCCGGTCGGTTTCCACGCCGGGCATGCAGCTCACGGAGCTGTCTCTTCACTCCGGCCAGCCATTTCAGCTCTCCGACGAACCGAAAGAAACGGCGGAATCGGTATTTCTGCTCGACGGCGGCGCCGAATCGCAGTTCCATAATATTTCCGCGCCTTTGTTATTCAACAAACATCATCACAATCTTCAATACAATTCCCAATTCGGCGGCACACACACTATCAGTTCGCCGCGCTTTCATGCACTGACCATTACCTATGACCTTTCTTTTCTGCATGAATTGTTTGAAAGCGACGAAAACCGCAGCATCGGGCAGTTGGCGAATGCGGTGCAACGGGGAGAAACTTTCCTGGCAAGCCATTGCGCGCTGCAGTCCGGCGGGCGCATAGCGGAAGTGATCGGGACTATCACGCAATGCCCGTTTACAGGCAGCACCCGGTATCTTTTCCTGGAAAGCAAGATGATGGAATTATTTGTGCTGCAGATGGAACAGGCACAGCTGGCGGCCGGGCGAAAAGGAGATGAATGGACGCCTGCGGACCGCGAAAAACTTCACGCGGTAAAACATTACATCGAAAACGCCTATCTCGAAACATTCAGCCTGAAAGACCTCACCTACCAGTTCGGGTTGAATGAATTCAAATTAAAGAAAGGTTACAAACAATTATTTCAAACAACCATTTTCGGCCACGTGCACCGGCTCCGTTTGCAAAAGGCACGGATGCTTTTACAGGAGAAAACTTTCACCGTAGGGGAAGCCGCTTTTTTTATCGGGTACAATAACGTGAGCAGTTTTTGCACGGAATTCAAAAAACAGTTTGGTTACAGCCCGGGCAGGTATAAACTTTGCGCGGACGTTGCCTGATACGCCGGTCATTTATCAAGCCTGACCAGCAATCCTTCGTCGCCGTTCAGGCTGATAATGCCGGACACTTTATTGCCTTCTCTTTCCCGCGACACGGCTATTTCCACCGTTCCGCCGAACGTAAAATCCTGCGGTTTGAAATACGCCGGCCTGTGCGTAAGGTTCAGCACCACCAGGAAAACGTCGCTGCCTTCGGAATGCCTGGTATACGCCAGCAACTGCGTATCCGCATAAACCGTTTTGTAATGCCCCCGGTGCAGCGCCGGTTCCTGCCTGCGCAGTGCGATCAGGCGCCGGTAAAGGTTCAGCATCGACCATGGATATTTTTTCTGCAGCTGCACGTTCCTGCGCGGATAATCGCCGTCTACCCTTAACCATGGCCGCCCGCCGGTGAAACCCGCGTTTGGGCCGTCGTCCCATTGCATGGGCGTGCGCGCCGGGTCGCGGCTCATATTTTTATCGGGCATATTGAGCCCCTGCGGGTCCTGTATCTCTTCGAAAGGAATCGCCACATCGCGCATACCGATCTCATCGCCGTAATAAACGGTGGGCGTGCCGCGCAAGGTAAGCAGCAGCATGGCTGCAACGCCCGCCTGCTCCGCACCGGCACGGCTGGCGATACGCGGCCGGTCGTGGTTGCTGAGCACCCAGTTGGGCCAGCTTTGCAAAGGCAGCGCGCCTTCGTAATGGTCGATGGCGGCGGCGATCTGCAGGGCGTCCCAGGGCAGCGAAAGCAACAGGAAATTAAAAGGCAGGTGCGCGCCTTTGTTGTCTACACCGTAATACATCATCAGCTCCCTGATAGGGAGATACACTTCGGCGATCAGCACGCGGTCGCCCGTGTATTCTTCCAGTACGCCGCGCATGCGGCGGGTAATGCCTTGCACCTCCGGCCGGTCTGTGGAATACACCGGCAACAGCTGGTCGTATGCAGGCATATGCTGCGTATAATCCGGGTTGGGCGGATTGTCCCTTAATTGTTCATCTTTAAAAATGAACCAGAGCACGTCCACCCTGAAGCCGTCCACGCCTTTATTCAGCCAGAAGCGCATCACATCGAACATCGCTTCCTGCACTTCGGGGTTCCGCCAGTTAAGGTCGGGTTGTTCTTTCAGGAATGCGTGATAATAATATTGCTGCGTTTGTTCGTCCCATTCCCAGGCGCTGCCGCCGAACACGCTCAGCCAGTTGTTGGGCGGGTAGCCTTCAGGCCCGGCGTCTTTCCAGATGTACCAGTCGCGTTTGGGATTGTTTTTTGAGGAACGGGATTCCACGAACCAGGGATGCAGGCTGGAGGTATGGTTGGGCACCAGATCGAGCAGGAGTTTCATGCCGCGGGCGTGCACTTCGTGCAGCAATTCCTCAAAATCTTCCAGGTCGCCGAAAAGCGGGTGTATGTTAACGTAATCGCTGACATCGTACCCAAAATCGGCCATGGGAGAAGGGAAAATGGGGGAAAGCCAGATGGCGTCGATGCCCAGCCACCGGAGATAATCCAGCCGCTGAAGCACGCCTTTGAGATCACCAATGCCGTCGCCGTTGCTGTCCTGGAACGATCGCGGGTACACCTGGTAGATGATCCCGGTTTGCCACCATGGTAATTGATCTGCTGTCATCTTTCAAACTTTTAAGGGTTATCGGTAATGCCCAGGCTCGATTTTGCCAATGAGATCGTTTGTTCGTCGCCGGTATATTTGCCGTGTTCGTCGGACAATTTTACGACCGGCGCCCAGGCTTCTCCCTGGGCGGAGGCTTCCGTCATTTTTATGACGATGTTCAGCGCCGGCGGGCCGGCGTCGTTGGTGAGATTGGTGCCGATGCCGAACGACATGTTGATCCTGCCCCTGCAATACTCCGTTATCCGCGCTACTTTATCATAATTCAGCGCATCTGAAAAAATGATCGTTTTGGAAAGCGGGTCGATGCCCATGCTTTTGTAATGTTCGATCACTTTTTGCGCAAACACGACGGGATCGCCGCTGTCGTGGCGCACGCCGTCGAACAGCTTGGAGAACATTTTATCGAACTGGCGGAGAAAAACGTCTGTTGTGTAAGTATCCGCCAGGGCGATGCCGAGATCGCCGCGATACACCTGCACCCAATGTTCCAGCCCCATCGCGTTGGCCATTTTAAAGCCGTAACGGGCGGCATGGAACATAAACCATTCATGCGCATGCGTGCCGATAGGTTTTGTACCGTATTCCATCGCCAGGTGTACGTTGCTGGTGCCCACGAAAGCCGCGCCGCCATTGGCACGGAGCGCCTGCAACACGAGGCGGTGCACTTCGTAGGAAAACCTGCGCCGGGTACCGAATTCCGCCACGGTTACGCCCAGTTCGCTGAAGCTCCCGGCTTTCGCGGCAGTGCGCGCCATCACCTCTTCGTCGCTGATCCGCGCCGGCTGGCCTTGCCGGTAATACAATTCGCAGATGAGGAACATCAGCGGCACTTCCCATAAAATGGTGCGGTACCATGGGCCTTCCACATGTACTTCCAGCTGGCCGCCATGTTGCGTAATAACCACCTCATTGGGATCGTAACGGTAACCTTCGAGAAAATCGAGGTAGAGCGGGTCCAGGTAGGGACAGGCGATGCGTAAATATTGTTTTTCGCCGCGCGTCAGCGCCAACAACCGCATTTCACCCACCGCACCGCGCAGCTTTTCCGCAAAACCCGGCGGAAAGGAATGGCGGCCCCGGTTGATGAACCGGTAACGGGCCTTTGCGTATGGAAACAGGCGTATCACGCCCTGCTGCATGGTGAATTTGTAGAAGTCGTTGTCGAGAATGGAGATGGGGATGCGATTTTCCATATGCTACGGTCGTTAACGGGGTTTGATGCGCATAATTTGTGCCAGAAGCCGTCGTCTCGCTCCCCGACAACACGATGGTAATCCTGACCGGTCTGCCATTGTAGAAATTCCATCCGTAAAAAAGGAATATACCGGGAACAAAAATGGGCTGCATTAAGAAGCAGCCCATTGTAAGTGAATGTTCCGGGAAACCGGAACATCTTCCAGTCATCATTAATTCCATTGTTATGAATCATTACAATCTCCGTATCCTGATATTCCTGAACCAGACCCTATCGCCATGGTCCTGCAGGGAAATGTGCCCCGACCGGAATTTTCCATATTGCCGCATAACGGCGAATTTGCTTTTGTCTACCAGTTTTTGCCAGCTGTCGCTGCCGATCCGGTAGTCCTGCACTTTTTTGCCGTTCAGCCAGTGCTGCACGTGGCCGTTTTTTACTTTTAACCTGAAACGGTTCCATTCGCCCGCGGGTTTTACCGCATTGGCGAGCGGCGCCATCAGGTCGTAGTTCGCCCCGGCTTTGTGCGTTCCTTCCGCTCCTTTTTTGGCGTCAGGGTGCCGTTCGTCGTCCAGTATCTGTACCTCCGGGCCGGTTTCGAAAACGTATTTGTACAAAGAATCTTCGGAGACATGAAAAAGCACGCCGCTGTTCCCGCCTTCCGAAATCTTCCAGTCCAGCCGCAGATCGAAATTCTCATACTCCTCTTTGGTCACGATGTACCCGCCTCCTTTTTTCGTAAGCGTCAGCGTTCCGTCTTCGACCTTCCATTCTCCGGGGAGATAGTTTTTCTTATATCCGCGCCAGTGCGCTGTGGAGGCGCCATCGAACAACCTGATCCATTTGTGCCCGGGCGAAAAGCTCCACAGCGGCACTAACGCGGTTATAAAAAATAATATTCCGGCTTTCCGCATGCGTTATGATTTAAGGTGTAAATGAACGGAGGCTTTTATTTCAGCGCCGTCTGTTATCACGCCGTTTATCCGCAGCCAGTTGCCGAAATGGGAAACCTTGCAGAAATAATAACCGGGTTTGTCTATCACCGGGAAAACGGCGCCTTCCGGAATCCAGTTAATGCCATCCGGTGAAATTTCCACATAGGCGTTCACCGAAGCGTTTTTGCCTGTCAGTTCTTCCACTATCAGGAAAAATATCGCTTCCCCCGCCCATCCTGCTTCCATGGGATGCGAACTGACAGTGCCTGTAAAATGTTTTCTGCGTTCTACCGCAGATGCTTGAAAATGTCTCATATCAACTATCGGTCTCTTATTAAAAATTATTCAGCGGAAATAACCACGGAATCCGCATAAAAAAACACGCGCCTGTCCGTATCGTTCTCCACCCACATGCTTGGGTTAAACAAACCTTTTATTCTCGCATAAGGCGCGGTGAGCGTAGGTTTCATTCCCCTGAGGTCAAATATCCTGTCGCCGGACTGCAGTTCTACGTACTCTCTTTTTTTTGTGTCTATCAGCAGCCTGAGATAACTCCAGTTGATCTTGTCGTCGCTTTCGTTGTAGCAGAGGTCCTGGTAACCGTCGGGGATGAATTCAAAACCGTCGGTGGAGCCGTCCGGGTAGCGGTTGCCGTACCACATGGCGTCGATGCCCATTTTGCACCAGTCGTCTTCCACGCCATACGCCCATTCCGTATCGGTCACCTCTTTCGCTTTGAAGATCTGCCAGCGGCGCACCATTTCACCGTTTACCGCGTTCAGGTACCGCGCCCCGATAAAGTAGCGGTATTCATCGTCCTGCACGTCGAAGAAAACGCCGAATGCGCGCATGGCCTGTTCGCTCAGTCCCTGGCGGTCCTGTTCGGGCGTGTAGGCATACCACATTTCGTACTGGCGCAATCCCCTGGGGAGATGCGTGGTGAGGCGTTTGATGCCGTGTGAAAGACTGCCTGGAGCGGGCGCTTCCGTGTAGGGGTTTGCTGCAGGCCGCGTGGACAATTTCAGGGAATAGGTCCCGTTCATCGAACCATGCGTTCCCGCCAGCCTGAAACTCGCGCTGCTGAGCATCAGCGGGCCCCATTGCGTTTTATCCACATGGCTGTACCGGAGCGTGTTAAAATCTTTCCCTACATAATTGGGATGCAGGTCCATCCAGCCGTTGAGCCCTTTGTCGAAATCATCATAACATATGATCTTCCCTAATGGCTGGTATTTGCTTAAACCCGTGTCCAGTGCAATAACTTGTTGCATATATTTATTTTTCTTTTTCTTTTAGATGATCGTTGATGGAATACCAGGTTAGTCCCTGCAGCCCCTTTTTCCCGGGGAAGAGGCAGCTGGCGAGATAACCGATGATGCAGCAGCTCAGGAAACCGATAGCGCTGTACAGCCAGAAGCTGAGCGGGGTCATTGTTTTCACCAGATAAAGGATCAGCCCGCTGCTCACCGCCCCGATCAATGCGCCGGTGGCATTCGCTCTCCGCGTGAAAATGCCCAGCATGAACAACGCCGCTGAAGCCCCGATAAAAAGACCGGTGATCTCCTGGAATACATCCAGGATAGAATTGACATCCATAAACACCAGTATCAATGAAAGACCTGTAGCAAAAACTCCCAGTACCACGGTAGCGATCTTTGCGACCCTGCCGGTATGTTTTTGCGTGATATCTTTTTTATACCTCCCGTAGAAATCCGTCGTAAAAATGGTGGCGACGCTGTGAATGGAACCTTCGAGCGTAGACATAGACGCCGCGAAGATGGCCGCGATGATAAGCCCGCTGAGCCCAACCGGCGCGCGCTGCGCGATGAACATCGGGAGAATGCCGTCTGAAGCGATGGCAGGATTAAGCTGGCTGGGGTTCTGTTTGTAATAAACATACAGCGCCGTTCCCAGGCCATATATCACGATCGCCCATGGCACGGAAACCGCTACGTCCGCCCACACGCTTCTTCGCGCCTGCTGCAGGCTTGGCGTGGTCATATACCGCTGCACCACCGCCTGGTCGCTGGTGAGGTTGCCCAAACGGATAAATATATTCCCGACCAGGATCACCAGCAGCGATGAAGAGGTAAAATCCCAGTTCAACGCTCCCAGGCTGAATTTGTGGTCCGCAATGCCCTGTGTAAAAAAGTCGCCTATCCCGCCCTTCAAACCGGCAACAGCCAATACGATACACACAAGCGCGCCGCCGAACAGCAGCACGGCCTGCGCCACTTCGATCCAGATCACCGCTTCTATGCCGCCAACCACCGTATATACGGTGCTCAGCACACCCATGATCAGAATGCAGGTAACGGTATCCAGCGGCGTAACCGCTGAAAGCGCCAGCGCCGGCAGGTACAGCACTAGCCCCATGCGCGCCAGCTGAAACAGTACGAACACCGATGCGGCGAAAAGACGCGCGCCGGAATTAAAACGTTCTTCGAGATATTGATAAGCACTGGCTACATTGAGCTTTCTGATAAAAGGAATATATGCTCGCGTTACGATCGGCACCGCGACAAACCAGGTGAATACGCCGGCGAAGTAGGCCCAGTTAACGGCGTACGCCTTCGCAGGTATGCTCATAAACCCGATGGCGCTTACCTGTGTGGCCATGATGCTGATGCCCGCAGCCCAGTAAGGAATATTTTTGCTTCCCAGCAGGTAGTCGCCGGAAGCCTGCTTTTTCTTCGAAAAATAAAAGCTCATCAGGCCAAGCCCGGCCAGGTAAAGCACCAGGGTGGTGTAATCTATCCAGCCGAATTTGCTTTTTTGCTGAGTGGTTTGCAGCGTGGCCGCCTGTACCTGGCTGGTGCGCACGCCGGGACGCAGTTCCCCCCCCACCACCAGCAGTTTGTTGTTCCAGTTCACCACGGCCGCGCCGGCCACGCCTGCGGGCATATTGCTGAATACCGTCCAGGTATTGGTAATGGTATGATAAGCCAGCACTTCTTTCGTCATATGATAATTATCGCCCAGCTCAACCGCTTTCTCCGCATCATGCCCGTCTGACCCGCTGAACAGCAGCGCATGCGTTTGGCCCAGCGGAACAACCGGACTATAAAATGCCGCTCTCGGCAACGCTGCGATGGGTTTCCATTTGTTGCGGCGCGGATCGTAGGAAAATGCGTCTTTCAAATAACCAGCTGCGCCTTTGCCGCCGAAGAAATACAGGCAGTCGTATTCCCCGTTGCCCTGGGCCGTCATCGCCGCGCCGAATCTTGCAGCGCCGGGCCAAACGTCCAGCGGCTGCCATTGCCCGCCGCCTTCAGGCGAAAGGTCCAGCTTCCAGAAAACCTGCTGCGGACGGTCATTTTCATCCTGCCCTCCTGCAACGTAAATGTGATGACCGATCTTCGCGGCGGAAGGGGAAGACAATGGCCTGGGAAGACGCGGAAACGCCGTATCGATACTAATCTTCTCCGACGCAGGGTCCCAGCTTATTAAAAAAACTTTATCCGATCTTGTTTTGCCATCGGTTCCGCCCAACACCAGCACCCCCCCGTTGAGGCTCACTACGCCGGCATTTGTTACGGGCACGGGCAAACGCCCCGCTTCTATCCATTCTTTCGTGTGATGATCTTTTGTTACATAGATCCGGTCGTACACGATCTTTTGCCCGCCAGCTGCAATAGGGCCGCTAAAATTATTTCCGCCGGCAACGATCAGCGCGCCATTGCTGACGCCTGCAAGGGCATGGCTAAGCCCTTCCTTCACCGGCAGGTCGCCGGACTTGTCCCATGATAATCCCTGCGCCGCTGCCATTGTCGGAATGATCATCATTGAGGCCACACACAGTAATAGAATATATTTTTCCAGATGTCTCCGCATATTATTTTGAATTATCCATCAGCCATTGTAAGCTGAACCGCACGAGTGAAACGGTATCGGGCATATGTGTCCCCCCGCCGTGACCGTATAAACAAATGATACTTTTATCCGGCAGCACGGCCAGGTCCGAATAAGTGGCGCTACCTTCCTGGAGCAGCTTGCTCACCGGCCAGGTTTTTCCTTCATCCCGGCTTAAACGGATGGTCAGGTCTCTCCTTTTATTGGGATAAGCCGGCTGCGAAACAAGCAGGATGTTGGGTTTGAGCGAATAACGCGTGAGGCCGATATCGCAGACGGTGCCGGTAAGCCCTTTGTCGTATTCGATGGGAGACGACCAGCTGGCGCCTTTATCCTTACTGATTGCCCTGGCCTGGAACGAGCCGCCCTGCGAAGTGATCGTTCGCGCAACCATCAGCACATCGCCATTCTTTTTTTCCACGATCTGCGATTCGTTAAATTCTCCTACGGGCGTATCGCCGCCAAGTTTCCAGGTTTTGCCGTGATCGTCGCTGTAAATGCAATTCACGCCGTATTTTCTTTCCGCGGCAACGAAGGAAATGGATCTCCTGTGCCATACCTGCACCATCAGCCGGTTGTTTTTCAGCTGAATGCCGTGGCCGGGGCCGGGAAGATGAAACGTCCATCCATGCGGGCTTCCGTCGAAAAGACGGGTAATCTCCGTTGCACCGGACCAGGTTAATCCATCATCTTTACTTGTCATGAAAAAAACCTGCGAACTGTCGTTATGATGATTCAGCGCATAAAAAAGAAACAGTTCTTTCGTTTTACGGTCCTGCACGATCGTCGGATTCCCCCAGCATTGGCCGTTGGTGCTGATGAGGAGCAGCTTCGACGGTGAAAAGGTGTTCCCTCCGTCTGTACTGCGCCTTAACGCGATGTGATGAGCGCCATCGTCTTTGGCGGAGATGCGCGCTTCCGCCAGTGCCAGGATGGTCCCTTTATCGGTAACGGCCAGCCCATACACGAAATGCGCGAGGATAGTATCCTCGTTCGCCTGCCACAGCACCGTACGCTGCGGAGCGTCCTGCCCTTTTGCGAATACCGCGCACAATAGCAGCGCTGCCGTGATGATCCTTTTGATATTTACCATTCCGGGTTCTGTTTGATCTTTGAATTGAGTTGAATTTCATTTGCCGGTATCGGGAAAAGCAGGTGCTTGTCTGTAACGGGGTATTCAGGATGAACGGCCTTGATCGTTTGCACGAGGCGTTTCGTTCTTACCAGGTCGAACCATCGGTGGCCTTCAAACCCAAGCTCAATAGCTCTTTCATTCAGTACGGCGTCGCGGAAAGTTTCTTTTGACAAACCTCCCAGGTCTGCAGGCGTAGCCGAAGGATTCACGCCGTCCCTGTTCCTCGCTCTTTTCCTGATCGCGTTGATCATGGCGTAAGCTTCGGTTGTTGGGCCTGAAACTTCATTCAGCGCTTCAGCCCGCATCAGGTACACATCTGCCAGCCTCAGCACGGTAAAGTTCCCGGAGAAAGAGGAGATATCGCGGGTGGCGCCGTTTTTATTGATATATTTTTTCGCGGGACTGGGATAAGGCACTGCGAGCTGCTGCCAGGTAACCGTGTTCCCGTTCTTGTCAGGCCCGGATGTATAAAACGTACATTCTTTACGGTAATCGTCATCCGGGTATTTGTTGAAAAACTGTACTTCGGCAGCAATGCCGCCTCCATCGGAAGCAGTCTGTCCGGGGATCACGAGCATTCCTCTCGGCAAGGAAAAAGATCCAAATATGCTATGTTCGCCCGAAGAGATCAGTGCACGGTCGCCCTGCCATTCGAATAAAGATTCCTGGTTGAACTCATCCTCCGAACCGATCGCTTTTTCGTAATCGGCCAGCAGCACATGCTGCGGCATGGCGAGCACCTCGCTGCAAAGGTCCGCGCATTTCTGATAGTCGCCGGCCTGTGCGGCAACCGACGACGCTCTCGTAAGATAAACTTTTGCCAGCAAAGCTTTCGCAGCGCCTTTCCTGGCCCTGCCGTTCTGGTTAACGGGCGCAAGGTGCTCCGATGCATATTCGAGATCGGAAATGATCAGGTCGTACACATCCGCCACGGGTGATCTTGCGATATCCACCTGGCTGAGCGCGGTTACTTCGATAGTCACCAGCGGCAGATCACCCCACAACCTCACGCCGTAAAAATAATCGAGCGCCCGCAGAAACTTCGCCTCGGCGAGATATTGCGTTTTCAGCGTCTCGTCCATCTCGATGGCGGGCACGCGGTTGAGAACGATATTTGTCGCGTTGATGGCGGCGTACATGTTGTTCCAGACACGGGAAACATCCTCATTATCCGCCACATAACTGAATTCGTCCAGCGGTTTCTGCGCGGTGAGCGTGGGCGAAAGCGCTTCGTCCGACGCAAACCAGGTAATGTATTGCAGCCTCCTGGCGATGAATGTTTCGCTGTTGCTGCCCAGCGCGTCGTAAGCGCCGGTTAGCGCGATGAATGCATCGTTCGCTGTTTTGTAATAATTTTCAGGCGCCAGGAAACTCTTGGGCTCTTCTTCCAGAAATTTGCTGCAGGATGAAAACAGCACACCGGCCAGCACAAAAAGAAAAATATGTTTCATGATTCAATTCGTTTTTGTTTAGAACTTCAGGTTTACGCCGAACATGATCGTGGTAGCGGTAGGATAATCCCCGCCGCCATCGGGATCATAACCGATATAATCCGTGCTTGTGAGGAGATTTTGCCCGGACACGTACACGCTCGATCCCGCCAGCCCAGGCAGCAGCGAAGAAGGGATCGCATAACTCAGCTGAACGTTGCGAACTTTCAGGTAAGACGCGTCCATCAGCTGGTACGTCGAAGTGAGCACATTGCTGTAGCCCGCCCTGGGAATGTTGCTGTCCGGGTTTTTCGGGGACCAGCGGTTAAGCAGCCTCACGGATTTATTCCCTGAATCGGAAGGATCGGTAAGACCGGTATTTTCCACGCGGTCTGCGCCCGCAGCGCCCTGGAGGAACACGGTGAGGGAGAAATTCTTATACCCGAAAGAGCTGTTGAGCCCGTAAATAAATTCCGGGATGGAATTGCCCATCACGATCCTGTCGTCCGCATTCAGGAAACCGTCCTGGTTCACGTCCTTATATCTCGCGTCTCCCGGTTTAACGTTCGTTTGCGCGGTTTGCGCGTCGATCTCGGCCTGGTTGTGGAATACGCCTTCATACACATACCCGAGATAATTTCCCGGAGGGTAACCCACGAACAAAGTGGTAGACGTGGCGCGGCCCAGCGAAGTGATCTTCGATTTGTTGCGCGCGAAATTCACATCGGCCGTCCAGGTGAAATCGCCGGTGAAAATGTCGCCGCCAAGGTTCAGCTCGAAACCTTTGTTCTCCACTCCGCCCGTATTGTACAACGCGCTGCTGTAGCCGGAATACCCGGGAATATCGATGGTGAACAACAGGTCGCGGGTATCTTTTTTATAATAATCCGCGGTGAGCCGAAGGCGGTTGTCAAAAAACGCGAGGTCCAAGCCAACGTCCCACTGCGCTGTTTTTTCCCATTTTAATTCGCCGTTGGCCAGTCTCGTATGGCGTGCGGCGGAAACGAGCTTGTTGTCGAAAATATAGGAATTGGAAGTTGTGAGCGTGGCGAGAGATTGATAGCTGCCGATCTCCTGGTTGCCCGTAAGGCCGTAGCTACCCCTGATCTTCAGGTCCGAAAGGAATTTCAGGTCCTTCATAAATGTTTCTTCAGACAAACGGTATCCCACGGCCATTGAGGGGAAATATCCCCATTTGTTCGCCGCGCCGAATTTTGAAGAGCCGTCTGCCCTGAAAGACACTGTCAGCAAATATTTATCATCGAACTGGTAATTGGCCCTTCCCAGGAAAGAAGCCATGCTCCATTCGGTGAGCGAGGAATTGAGGATCTTGGAACCGGTGGCGCTCCCGATCGAGTTTACGCCCAGCCGGTCGTCCGCAAAACCGGAAGGTTCTGCGGTGGCGCTGAAATCTTGTTCCCTCTGCCAGGTGAAGCCGCCGAGCAGTTCCACGTTATGTTTTTCTTTGAAGATCTTCGTGTATCGCACGGTATTTTCATTCAGCACATTGGTCACTTTCCTTTCGCCGATCATGCCCAGCCCGCCGAGCAATCCGCCGATGTAGGTGGTGGCCCTGGGATAATATTCCTGGTTGTTGCGGTTTACGAGATTGATGCCCAGCAAGGATTTGAAGGTGAGATTTTCCAGCGGTTTGTATTCCAGCGACACATTGCCGAGCAGGTTATCGCCCTGCAGTTTGTTCTGGATGGTAAGCAACGAAGCCACCGGGCTTTCCGCTTTTGCGGCGTTGTACCAGTAATCTACATAATCGCCGTTTTCGTCAAACACGGGAACGGTGGGCGAAGTGGCATAGATCTTTTCGCCGACGGAACGGATGTTGCCGCTTCCCGCGCCGCTGGTGGGCACCGATCGGTTGACCGTGCGGGAATAAGACAGGGATTGCGAAAACCGGATCTTTTCGCTCAGCCTGGCATCGGCGTTTACCCTGAAGGAATAACGTTTCAGGTTGGAGTTGATCACGATACCGTCCTGGTTGAAATAGTTGGCGGACACAAAATATTTCAGGTTGTTTTTTGCGCTCGACAATGAAACCTGGTGGTTCTGGATAGCGGCAGGCCTGAACAGCTCGTCCTGCCAGTCGGTGCCTTTACCGATGGCGGCGGGGTCGGCAAACGGCGCGGGCAGGTTCCGCGACTGCGCCCAGTCGTTCAGGTATTCCGCGTGCTGCTGGCCGTTCATCAGGTCCAGTTTATTGGCAACGGTCTGCACGCCGTAATATCCGTTATAATCCACGGTCATTTTATTGCCCGTTCCTCTTTTGGTGGTGATGATAATAACGCCGTTAGAGCCCCTGGAGCCGTAGATGGCCGTGGCGGAAGCGTCTTTCAGCACCTGTATGGATTCGATATCGTTCGGGTTGAGGGAAGCCAGCGCGTTGGTGGGCGTAAAAGTTCCGTAAGAAGTACCCGAGGGATCTTTGCTGTTGTTGTATACCGGCACATCGTCGATCACAAAAAGCGGTTCGTTGCCCGCGTTCAGCGAGCTGGCGCCCCTGATCCTGATATTGAGCCTGCCTCCCGGCGCGCCGGAGGCTTGCGATACATCAACGCCAGCCGCTCTGCCCTGTATCAGCTGATCGACGCTGGCTGCGGGCTGATTTTTGATGGTGGCCGAGGAAATGGAAGCGATGGAGCCGGTAATGTCTTTGCGCTGCTGCGTGCCATATCCCACTACCACTACTTCCTGCACGGAAGAAGAGGAGATCTCCATGAGGACGTCTACTTTCGACCGGCCCGCAAGGTTTACCTCCATTGTTTTGTAGCCGACGAAAGACACAATCAGCGTGCTGTTGAGACTGCTGACGTTGATCCTGAAATTTCCCGCCGAATCCGATTTGCCGGCATTGCCGGTTCCTTTTTCCATGAGGCTTGCGCCCGGAAGTTTTTCACCGTTTACGGCGGAGACGGTGCCGGTAACGGTCTGTGTTTTTACCTGCGCGCGGATGGTGAGCGCATGCAGTACGCATAAAGCGAGTAACGTGGAGAAGATGCTCTTTTTCATGTCGTGAAGTTTTTACTGTTGCGACCTGGCGGTCATCATCATCATGTCTGTTTCCCGGAGGTTGAACCGTGTGCTGACCACCGAATTTTTGTTTTCCCCGGGCCGGTATTTGATATAGGTAGTTGCTACCAACGTCTGGTCTGGCAGCAACTCGATGCCGCTATACCCGCAATCCCAGGTTTTATAGCTGTGCAATAATTTTATACGGTACTGCCCTGGCTTTCCGTTGACGATATCGTCGTAAGTGCCCACCCAGGCCATGTATGCGTTTTTAGTGGCGCTGTTCGGGCCGGTGTCCCTGAAAACGATCACCAGCCTTCCGTCTGCCGTATACTTCGCCTTGTGCCGGTCGCCCCACAGCGGCTCGGGCAACGGTTTCGGCGCGGACCATGTTGCGCCTTCGTCGTTGCTGACCATGCAGAGCGATACTTTTTTTACGTTCTCCCTTATCAGGCACAGCAGTTGTTTCCCGGAAGGGGACCTCACGATCTCCGGCTCGCAGGGTTTCAGGCCGGCAGTGTCCAGGATGGTGCGCAACGGTTCCCAGGTAAGCCCGCCATCGTTGGAAATACTTTGTACGAGGATGCATGATTTTTTTTCGACCGTTTCGCCGGGCCTTCTCCTGTTGGTCATGCCCAGCAACCGTTTACCGCCGTCAATAGGAACGATCGTGCAGAACGGCATGCCGACGGGCCCGAGGCCATTGCCTTTCATGGTGCTCCAGTTTTCGCCGTCGAATAGGGCCTGCTGCATGTTTTTATCAGGGCCGCTTCCGGCGAATACGATCAGGCGTTGTTTGCCTGAAGGATCGGGCAGCAGGTAAATGGCAGGACAATTCGCAGCGGTGATCCAGTTGGAAGGCACCGGCTGGTTATTCCAGGTACGGCCGCCGTCGCTGCTTTTTTTAAGAGGGCCGCATTTGCCGCCATGACCGTAGGTCCATACGCAGTAAATGGTTTTCCCGTCCGGCATTAAAGCGGTGGTGGGCTGCCCGTTATAAATATCTTTCGTACCCTGCGCCACCATCACCTGCCGGGCGGTATCCGGGGATAGATCCAGCACCGGTAAGGTATCTTTGTTAAAAAAGGATGGCAATAAAAATCCCGTAAGCAGGAAATACATGCTTAAACTCATAACCGTGGATTGATTGAAATGAGATCCTGGAAAACTATATGTACAATATGTACTACATATTGACAAATTAAGCGAGAATTTTTAAGTTTTCCTAATTTTTGGGCGAAAAAAAATATTGCCCGCGGCAAACGCAGGAAAAAAATTGGGGGGATGCACGGAAATACGGCGAAGTAAGCCTGTCGGGTCAACGGGCGGCCGGGTAAAGATGGGTAGGGAAATAATTAAAGGCGGTCGAAGTGAGGTTTGAGGTGTTCGTACATGCCTATTTTAAAATCTTCTTTTGTTCCGTTGCGGAGAATGTCTACCAGTCTGCGATGATCGACCTTACCGCTGTAGGGTTTATCTACCCGGGTGATAACGTAGGCGAATATGGGAAGCAGCATGATCTGGAATCTTTTCAGGGTGCCGTTGCCGGTCATTTCGTACAATTTCCCGTGAAAAGCGATCTCATTTTTTACGAGGAAGGATTTGTCTTTATTGATCTCGTTGTTGGCGATCTTTTCGAGCTCGTCGATGTCTTCGTCTTTCATACGGGCGTACAACAGGTCGGCGAGGCCCATTTCGAGCACGAGGCGCAGTTCGAATATATCGCGGAGAGTAAGGTCGTCTATCAGCAGCGGGTCGAGCACGCGCTCGAAGGCCAGGAGAATGTCGGGGCTGGCGAGCACGGCGCCTTTGCGTTTGCGGGTCTCGATCATCCCCAGCATACGGAGCCTGCTCAATGCTTCCCTTACCACGTTGCGGCTAACACCCAGCGCTTCAGCGAGATCTGTCTCTTTTGGCAGCGGGTCTCCGGGTTTGAGAGACATTTTTTTCAGGTACTGCCGGAGCTTCATTTCCACATCGTCGGCCATGGTATTGGCCTTTACTCGCCCCAGATTTTTGCTCAGATCATTTATAAGTTCTTCATTCATCTTGCCAGGTAACTTTGCTATTATGTACTACAAATATAGGGAGGTTCTTTTGTTAAAATGAAAAAATGAATGTAAGTGGTTAATAGTCAATAAATAAAAAACACCTGTTACACCTGCGAATATGTTGTTGGGATCAAAAAGGCGTTCCTGATGGTGGAGATAGTGTTGGCATATTGGGGGTCTGCGATCAGTTTTTTCCATGCGGGGTCGGCTACGAAAGCAGCCCATCCTTTATCGCGTTCTTCCATGCTGTCGCATGCGAGCAGGTAGGTGAGTCGGGGTTGCCTGTCTCCGGCGATCACTTCACCGAAGAATACGGGGTTTAATTTCGCCCTGGTGAAAATGGGGAACTCCCCGTCATGGAACATTTTTATTTTTCTCCTTACCGCATCTTCACTATACCCCTCATACGTTCTTAATTCAAATACCCGTGGGGTGCTTTGCGGAACGGTCATTGCGGGCCAGCCGTCAAACGCGGTCATGAGAGAAGAGGAAAAGCGGTGATATATAGCTTTGTCGGCCGGTATGCCGTTATATGCCGCGCTATTTTTAATATAATCCGCGTCCGCCTTTACTTTCATATTTACGGAAAGATAGTCCCCCAGGGAAGAATAAGGCACCAGCAAATAAAACTTAGCCGGTTCCGACGGTCTCCATTCTTTAAAGGCGCCTACCGTTTTTACGCCATATTTATTGAGTGCGGGGATCAGCGCCGTTTTAAAATAATTTTCCAGTTGCGCATGGTCCGTACCAAAGCGCATTTCATATTCACGCCATTCGTACACCTCTTTCTGCGGGGGCTGTTTATCGCCGGCGAGTGCAGCGTTAACGGGCATCGTTATGCCTGCGGCGGCCGCAAGCGAAGATTGGAGAAATTTCCTGCGTTGCATATAGTCGGTAATTTTAGTGTGTATTATAACGCCTGGTTACAGGCGAATGTACGTACACGTTGAAAATCTGCAAAATCATGCATGTAAACAATACCCGGTTTCAGGTATTTTCCCGTGTTGCTCTCCCGCTAATCCAGGAACACATAAGGAGCGACCGGCTTCTTCCCTTTTTGGGGCGTCTCCTTTATTTCTTCCGGCCCGGTAAAGGAATCATGCTGCTGTGTTCTCCACTCAGCCATTTTTATCCTGTAACGCGCTATAAGTTCAGCATACCCGGGATCGGCGGCGAGATTATGTAACTCCTGCGGATCGGTTTCAAGATCATACAATTCTTCTTCCGGCCTGTTATGATAACGCCACAAAACAGCCGCGGCATGTGGACCGGCAAACGATTTCGCGCGCCACGAATCCCAGTACTCACGGCCGCCGTCATGATCTTTCGCGAGATCGATATGGGTCGTGTATAATATTTCCGGCGCCAGGTTCAGAATGTATTTATACCGTTCGGTACGCAGCATGCGCGCCGGCGCGCGGTTCATCATCTTATCGCCTGTATGGGTGGCAAATACATATTCGCTGTGTGTGTCTTTTGCGCCAGTAAGCACCGGTAAAAAACTTTGACCGTCTATATCCCGGGGCGCTTCGCCACCCGCAGCCTCCACAATAGTAGGCGTAAGGTCGGCCAGCGACACCAGCGCCGAAGTTTGCCCGCCGCCTTTTATCGTTCCCGGCCAGCGGACCATCAACGGCGTTGCTATGCCGTCGTCATAAAGGTTCCATTTTGCAAAAGGCCATTGCGGCCCCTGATCGGCGGTAAAAATAACGATGGTGTTTTCGGCAAGACCATTCTTTTCCAAACTGCTCAACAGCCGGCCCAGGTTATTATCCATTTTGGAGATGTCGGTATAATAACGGGCACGGGCAACCCGCGTTTCTTTTGTGTCGATATGTTTCCCGGGAATGTCCACCTTATCCGGATCGTAAGTATATTTTTCAGGCCATACCACATGCGGACTATGATCCGCAACGATGAGCATAAAAGGCGTATCCTTTTGCTGCCTGCGCAGCCACTGATCAACCGGCCCCATATTTAAATCATAATTCAGCCCAGGTTTTTTCTCGTGCCCCGGCTCAGGCACATTTGTTTTGGATACATGTTCGAAAGGAAAAATTTCTTCCGGCCCTACATGCAATTTACCGGCTATCGCCACGCGATAACCTAGAGGCTGCAGGTATTGCACCAGCGATCTTGTTCCCGGTGATACCCCGCTGTGATTACCATGACCGCCATGGCGTATCGGCATGAGGCCTGTAAAAATGGTGCTGCGCGAGGGGCCGCAGGTGGGTGAGCCTGCAAAAGCCTTTTTAAACAGCAGGGATTCTTTTGAAAACTTTTCCAGGTTCGGCGTATGCACGATCTTGTTTCCATAAGGCGTGATGTCGTTCACGCCTAGATCGTCTGCGATAAACAATACGATATTGTATCCCTTCCCGGGCTGCGGCTTTGTTTTCTGCGCGCCCGCCGGTACTGCAAGGTGTATACAAATAAAAAAAGCCAGTATGGTCCTGTTCATGTGATGCGGATTGGCGGTCTGTCTGTTTTGCCTGCACTATTCCTCCCCCTGCTTAAAGATATAATAGCATTCCAAATATTTGTAGTACATAATAGTAATCAAACAGATAAGAATGATAGTAAAGCACATTTTAGCCGGTTAAAATAATGCCGGTTGAAGATGATCGAACCCTCGTTAGCTCGCGCGCCGCCCCCCTATGCCGGAAATTTTTCCCAAAAAATTAGGAAAATAGGAAAAATATAATTCTATTTGTCCTATATGTAGTACATAATGGGCAAATAGAATTATAGCATAACTCAACCAATACCAATTTAAACTCCACCGTATATGAAATTAAGCATTGCTATTTTGCTTACAGGGCTTCTTGTGCTATTCCCCTTCGAAGACAACCTGTTTGCACAGCAAAAAAAAATCACCGTTACCGGCAGTATAAGTACCTCTGAAAATTCGGAAAAGCTCCCCTATGCCAGCATTCTCGAAAAAGGAAAAGGGAACGCCGTCAGGTCCGACACCAGCGGCAATTTCCAGATCATTATTTCCTCTCCCGATGCAATACTGGTGATTTCCTACATCGGGTACAAAACCACGGAGGTCAAAGTTAACGGGCGCACAAAGATCGATGTGGCGCTGGACCGTGAATCTTCGTCGATGAACGAGGTAGTGATCGTGGGTTATGGCTCCGTTGCGAAAAAGGATCTGACAGGTTCAGTAGCGTCGGTGAACCTGTCTGACCTGAGCAAAGCGCCGGTCGCATCTTTTCAGCAAGCCCTGGCAGGTCGTGTTGCGGGCGTGCAGGTGTCGTCGATCGACGGGCAGCCGGGAGAAGGCCTCAACATCGTCATCCGCGGCAATAACTCGTTAACTGGCAGCAACGCCCCGCTTTATGTTATTGACGGTTTTCCGATGGAAGATTTTAACAGCAATTCATTGAATATCGCGGAGATCGAATCCATCGATATCCTGAAAGACGCATCGGCCACCGCCATATATGGCGCCAGGGGCGCCAACGGCGTGGTGATGATCACCACTAAAAAAGGTAAAACCGGAGACGCCCGTGTAACTTACAGCGGCAGCGCCGGTTATTCCAACGTGAGCAGGGCCAACCTCGACGTATTAGGCCCCTATGATTTTATTAAACTGCAACAGGAGATCGATCCCCAAAGAGCGGCGGCGTTATATTTCAAAGACAGCGATCCCGCTACGCCCGACCTGACGATAGAAGATTTCAGAGATGTAAAAGGCATCGATTGGTTTGACAGGATCGTAGGCACCGGCTCTTTTCAAAACCACAGCGCAGGAGTAAGCGGCGGCACCCCAAAAACGAAATACGCGTTGTCGTTATCTTACCTGAACCAGGACGGCGTGGTGATGCGCAGCGGCTTCGACCGTTTGCAGGGCCGGTTTAACATCGATCAGCTGGTGGGCCGGAAATTTAAGGTCGGCCTCAATGTAAACTTTGCGGATTCAAAAGTGCGCGGGATAAAACCGAGAGAACAAACCTCAAAAGCAGTAGGATCGGGCAATTCCAACGTGCAGAATTTATTTTATAACCTCTGGACCTACCGCCCGATCTCAGGCCGCGAAACAGACCTGGAAGATGAAGGTGTAGACCCCGCGGCGGAAACCTTCCTGTTTAACCCGCTGAAATCCGCGCAAAATGAATATGATGTCGATAAGATCAGGAACATCACGATAAACGGTTACCTGGAATATGACCTGACCCAAAGCCTCAAGCTGCGGTTTACAGGAAGCGCAGACCTCTCCGCAACCAGGTCGGAGCTGTTCAACAATTCAAATACGCGCAGCGGCAGCCCGCTAACCGGTGTTGGCAGAACGAACGGCGTTAACGGAGGTTTGTGGCAGGAGGAAGTCTCTAACCTGTCGAACGAAAACAGTTTGACCTATACCAAAAAATTCAACAAAAATCACCAGCTGACCGCGGTTGGCGTTTTCTCCGTTCAAAGCAGGAAAGAAAACCGGTTTGGTTATAAAGCCAACCTGGTGCCGAACGAAGCGCTGGGCATAAACGGCCTGGATGAAGGCGTTATATTTGATAAAGAATCTTCCAGCACTACCTGGGGACTGGTTTCTTATACCGGCAGGGTCAACTATAACCTGTTTCAGAAATATCTGTTTACCGCAACATTCCGGGCAGACGGTTCGTCAAAATTTCCTGCAGATAGCAAATGGGGTTATTTCCCTTCCGGCGCCGTTGCATGGAGGCTGAGCGACGAGCCGTTCATGAAAAACATCTCCTTTATATCCAATGCCAAATTAAGGACCAGCTTTGGCGTAACCGGCAACAACCGGGTGTCTGACTTCGGTTACCTGTCGAATATTATCCTGGGAACTTATTATCCGTTCGGGCCTTCCTCTTCGCCTGCCTATTACCAGGGCCGTTTAGGAAATGAAAAACTGAAATGGGAAAGTACAAGACAGTTCGACGCCGGCATAGAACTGGGCTTTTTAAAGAACAGGCTCGAGCTGGAAATGGACTATTACCATAAACATACCTATGACCTGCTGCTGAATTCCCAGATCGCTTCCAGCACGGGTTATGGCTCCGCCACCGTAAACATCGGCAAAACACAGAACAGGGGATTTGAATTGACCTTGAACTCCAAAAACATCACGACCAAAAACTTTAACTGGAATTCCAACATCAACATCTCCTTTAATCAAAACAAATTGGTCGCATTAAGTGCGGGTGAAGATCTGAGGATGACTTCCATCCCCGATTTTTCCACCAATTTTCCGAGCCCTGCCTGGATTAGCCGCGTAGGCAACCAGATGGTGCATTATTACGGTTTTGTGTACGATGGCGTGTACCAGTACGATGATTTTAACAAAATACCCGGGGGGTATGAATTAAAAAACGAGCTGCCCGCAACCGCCGGCCTTTTGGGCACGAATGCAAGACAGCCCGGAGACGCCAAGTACAAAGACCTGAACAACGACGGCATTGTGGACGATGCCGATCAAACCCTCATCGGAACTCCCTATCCCAAACATACCGGTGGGTTCAATAACAATTTCACCTATAAGAATTTCGACCTGAACGTGTTTTTTCAATGGTCTTATGGAAATGAAGTGCTGAATGCGAATAATATTTTCATGGAAGGATTAAACGGGGCTATCCTGGGCAGGAACGTGAAAGCCACCTACGTAAACCGCTGGACGCCTGAAAACCAGGCCACTTCTATTCCCAGGAGCGGGTCCAGCGGTATCTCCGGCGTTTTATCCAGCCGCTATATCGAGGACGCTTCTTTCCTCCGGCTAAAGACCATATCGCTGGGATACAACTTCAGAAAAAACTTTATCAAAGGAATGGAATCCGCCAGGGTTTATGTGGCCGCGCAAAATTTATATACCTGGACCAGCTATTCCGGCCCCGATCCCGAGGTTTCCACAAAAGGGTTCGGCTTGTCGCCTGGTCTTGATTTCTCCGCGTATCCCATCGCTCAAACGATTGTTTTTGGTATAAACATCTCCCTTTAATGGCGTACAAAAGCATACTGATATGAAAAAAAGATTCCTCATTCTCACAATAGCTGCCGTTGCAGCAATCTCCCCGCTCCAATCCTGCAAAAAACTCCTGGAAACGGAACCAACGGATTTCATAAGCCCGGACGAATTTTTCTCCAGCAAGGAAAACTTAAAAGCCGCACTGACAGGGGCATACAGCTCACTTAAAAACAACGCGCTGTACGGCGACAATTACCAGCACCTCATAACGGCCACCACCGACGAACTGGTGTATGCCACTTCCGGCAATGTTCCGAAGATACCCTGGTACAACGCCACTGCCGCCGATGCACAGGTGGCGAGCGTATGGTCTACGCTATATACCGGAATCGACCGTGCGAATGTAGTATTAGTGCATTTGAATACGCCCGCAAAGATCGAAGAATCGGAAAAAAGACATATTGAAGGAGAAGCCAGATTTTTAAGGGCCTATTATTACTTCATGCTTACGCAATGGTATGGAGATGTGCCTTTGAGGCTCAAGCCGACCCTGTCCCCGGGAGAAACCAATATGGCTTTTACCCCTTCAAAAGCAGTGTACGATTGGGTGATCGACGAAATGACCGCTGCCGAAGGTTTACTCAACGATCAAAAAGCAACGGCGTTCGATTATACGGAAAGAGTGACGCAAACTGCCGTTCAGGCAGTGCTGGCAAGAGTATGCCTGTACGCCGCCGGAGAGCCGGTAAACGATACCAGGCGATATGCGGATGCCGCAAAATGGGCCAGGGAAGTTGTCAATTCCGGATTGCATAAACTGAACCCGGATTACACGCAGATATTCAAAATGCAATGTAAAGATCAATACGACGCCGCTTATAAAGAAAGTATCTGGGAAGTTGGATTTAATGTAAATACCGGCACGCCGGAGCAAAGTTCTCCCGGCCAGGTGCGCGTTGGCATACCAACGTCCAGCGACGCCGCCGGCAAAAACGACGGCAGGCTTTTTGTGTACCCGCGCCTCTATCGCACTTACGAATCTTTTGCTTTTACCACCGCCGCCAATGCACCGTCCGACGCATCGCCGGACCAGCGGCGGGACTGGTGCGTTGCGCCTTTTAAATATTCCGGCGGGGACGCAACAACGCCGCCCGCGCAGAATGCCGTCGCATATAACCTGTATTACACGCGTTATCCCGGTAAATGGAGGCGCAGCGAAGAAAACGAGCCCCGCGTTGCAACGCAAAGCCCGACCAACTACCCTATCGTACGTTATGCAGACGTATTGCTGATGCTGGCCGAAGCGGAAAACGAACTGAACGGCTTCCCGACGCCCGAAGCCATCGGACTGGTTAACCAGGTAAGGGGCAGGGCCTACGGAAACCTTACCGGGCGAAAAATAATCACCGGGATAGAAGTAACCTCCCCGGGAGCGGGATACACCACCGCGCCCGCGGTGACCATCACCGGCGAAGGCGGCACGGGAGCCACCGCGTTGGCGATCGTTTCAGGAGGGAGCATTACCGGCATCAGGGTGACGAACCCGGGCAAAGGATACCCTGCCAATACCACCGTAACCATTGCCGGCGGCGGCGCATCCGCAAGGGTGATCCTGAATGGCGACGGTGCGCTGAGCGCTGAACAAACCGCCGGAAAAGAAGCTTTCTTAAAAGCCATCCAGGACGAGCGCCTGATGGAACTGAACGGTGAATTTTTACGGAAACAGGATCTTAAACGCTGGGGAATCCTGCAAACGACCATCAAACAAATGGGCATTGAAGTGATAGCCGGCAGCAGCGACCTGAAGCCCGATGGAACACCGGTAGTACCCGCGGCCAAAACGCCGTTTGCGCCTTCCAACGTAACCGTGACCCACTACACCAATCCCGCAAACAATATTTCAGACAAGGATTATACGCTGGCCATCCCGCAAAAGGAACTGTTGTATAACGATCAGGCTAAACAGAATCCCGGTTACTGATGGAATTTTCATTGATGAAATTTAACGATGCCGTTATGAAAAAAACAATAATTGTATTATCCGCTTCATGTTTATTTTTTGCAGCCTGCTCAGAAAAAGAGATACAGGCGCCAGATGATTTTGAGGTTTCCGTATCAAACATAAAATACAAACCAGGCGACAGCGTTCGGTTTAACCTATCGGGAAACCCCGACAACATTACTTTCTATTCCGGTGAGCCCGGAAGTGAATACGATAAACGCGATTTTTTCTCGTCAGACGAAGGCACGCTGACCCTGCAATTTAACAGCCAGACGCGGGCCGGCGCCACATTGCCCAGGAATATCTCCGTACTGATCTCCACTGATTTTAACGGGGAATACACGGAACAAGGCGTAAAGGCTGCCAATTGGACCGACATCACCAACAGGGCGGTAATGCCCGCCAATACCGCGTCTAACGCCGACGTAGTGTCCGGGGAAATTAACCTGGACGATCTGAAAGTGAAGGGCAAACCGATGTACCTGGCTTTCAGGTACGTTTCGGAAAACGCCGCCGGCACTGCCCAACGGTATTGGAATATGGGCAGGATGTTCCTCACCAATAAGGTTCCCGGAAATGTTGATTTTGAAATCACCTCGAGCATCGAAAAAGGATATTTCCAGGTGGTCGAATTCCAGGGCGCGGACAATAAATGGACGATCAACACAGGAACCGCCACTTCCCACAGGCTGGTCCATACGGCAAATGCCATCAACACGGAGCCTGAAGACGACTGGGTGGTCAGCCGCGGATTCGAGGTGTTTCAAACTTTCGGCAATAAAAAGAACGCAGTGAATGTGAAATCCATTTCGGGCGGCGCGCCGGAAACTTTCTCCTGGCTGTATTCCGCTCCCGGCACCTATAAAGCGACCTTTATCGCGCTCAATGCCGACCGGGACACGCAAAAAGAAGTAGTTAGGGAAGTATTGGTTACCGTAGAATAATGATCGTCGATATGAAACTTTTTTTCACAATTGCACTGACTGTTTTTGTTCTTGATCTGCAGGCCCAGAAAGCAGTTCCCCGGCCGTTTGTGTTCGGGCACGACAAAGATGTTCCTTTGGCGGCATCGGTAATAGGCGCGTCCGATTTTCTTTTTATGGATTGGGATGGCGATGGCGACAACGACATGATGACCACCAGCGGCGGCGCCGTCAAACTGATAGAAAATATTGGCGGCAAAAAGAAACCGCGGTTTAATAATGTGTTCGTACATAACCAGGTTGTGCTGAAGGACGCACGCATGGGCCGGTTCTTTTCGCTGATCAGGCATTCCGGTGTAAAGGCTCAGCAAAACCTCCCGGCCTTCATAGCTTTCGAACGCCATAACCAGGTGAGCGATTCCGGCAAAAAACAGCTCGCCCTTCATATGTTCATCCCTGTACGCGGGCACGGCAAAACAACCTGGACGGTGATGCAGGCATTTAACACGAACGGCAAACCAGTACAGGATTTCCTGGATTGCTGGATAAGCCCCACAATAGATGTCGCCGACCTGGACGGCGACGGTAAGGAAGATCTTATTGTCGGCAGTTCACATCCGCGGCTGGCCCAGCCTTCATTGAAGTTCGCCGCCGGTTATAACAATCCGCAGGAATCGTGGAACCCATTTGCCAGCCGTCTTTACATCATGTACAACAGGTCTACGCCAGACAGTCTCATCTTTGGCAAACCGCTTGTTGTCGAGGCTGACGGCTCCCCGGTTTCACCATTTGGTTTTCCTTATCCCATTGCATTTGATATGGATAAGGACGGATTGACGGACCTGGTGGTTGGCCAGCATAAACCCGGCCTGATGTATTTCAGGAATACCGGAACAAAAACACAGCCCCGGTTCACCAATGCCGGGCTGATTAACAACGAACATAAAAAACCCATCCTTAGTATCATGGCGATCCATCCGCGGTTTGCGGATCTGGACGGAGACGGCCGCCGGGAGCTGTTTGCAAGCACGTATTTCGGTTGTGTGGATAATATACTCCGGTTTACGCCAAAGAATGGCGGCTGGGCGGAGCAGGAACCATTAATGATGGCCAGCGATAAAAATACGCCGGTGATGCCGCAGGGTATTGGAACGATAGAACCGATCGATTGGGATGGAGACGGCGACACGGACCTGGTGGTCGGTTCCGAGCCGGCCGCGCCAAAAGTGGTCATCAATAAAGGCGACAATGCAAACCCGGTTTGGGAAGTGCCCGCGCCTTTGAAATTCACAGACGGCAGCCAGCTTGAATATTACAGTATCGACTACGGGCGCGGCTCGGTATGGGGGCCGATGGAATGGTATATGGAACGCGTGCTCCCCAGGCTTGCGGATTGGGACGGAGACGGTATCCGCGATATGTTGACGGGCTCCATGGGGTTAAGGCAATTGTTCCTGAAAGGACGGATGATCAAAGGAGAGCTTCGTTTTGAAAAGCCGGTAGCGTTTAAAGTGGAAAAGCAACCGCTGGCAGCCGGTCAGCGCGTACAACCCGCGATCCTTGACCTTACTGCGGACGGGCATCCCGACCTGATTGCGCTGGACGACCAAAATATCCTCAAACTCTGGCCGGGCAATGGAACGGATGAACTGGGCCAGCCGCAAACGTTCCTTGGGTATGATGGAAAACCGCTCCAGGTTAAAACCCGTATTCTCGATATCGGTCATGGCCGCAGTTCGTTTACAATGACCGATTGGGACCTGGACGGCAAGCCCGACCTGCTTATCTATTATGCCTTCGACCGGAAACGCGGCGGGATCTACTATTACAGGGCATCAGGCAAACCCATGCAATTCGAAAAACCCGTGAAATTCCTGAACCTGCTCTCTTTCCACAACGGCGGCATCGCGCTGTCTGACTGGAACGGCGACGGTTACCTGGACATATTCACCGGCGGCGATGGCGGCCATCTCGGCAAATCCGCCGTACCGAGGGGCAAACTCTTCCTGCTTTCCGGGAAAGACCTGCCTGTACCTCCGGCGGTCCGCAAACCAGCGCCCATCACTGTGAAAAAATAATATACATCTACAACAACTTTATCGAAATGAATAAAATTACAGGACTGATTGCAGCGACATTTGCAGCTTACCATGAAGATGGCAGAATAAACCTCGATATCATCCCCGCTATTGTTGACAAAATGATAGCCGACGGGCTTGCCGGCGTATTTATCTGCGGCACCAACGGAGAGGGCCCGAACTTAAAGACGGAGGAACGAATGGCCATTGCGGAGGCCTATGTAAAAGCAGCGCAAAAACGGATATTGGTATTGGTACATGTAGGGCACAGTTCGATTTCGGAGTGCCGCAAGCTCGCCGCGCATGCCGAACAAATAGGCGCGGATGCGATTTCATCCGTTGCGGCATTTTATTTTAAGCCCACTACGGTGAGCAGTTTGGTCAAGTGCATGGCGAAGATCGCATCCGCGGCGCCCAATACGCCGTTTTATTATTACAACATCCCCACGCTTACCGGCGTTGCGCTGGATATGGTCAGTTTTTTAACCCAGGCTGAAGAAGCAATCCCGACGCTGGCCGGGATTAAATACACCGCATCCACCCTGCACGAATACCAGGCCTGCCTGAATTACAAGAACGGCAAATTCGATATTCTGTTCGGTTACGATGAAATGCTGCTTTCCGCGCTGGCTGTGGGCGCTAAAGGCGCAATCGGCAGCACTTATACTTTTGCCGCGCCCATCTATCACCAGGTGATCAAACTCTACAACGAAGGCAAGCGGGAGCAAGCCGCAAAATGGCAGCTTCATTCGGTGAATATGGTGCGCTGTTTAGTGAAATACCCGCCCATACCAGCGCAGCGGGCGATCATGCAGATCAAAGGAATGGAGCTGGGGGATTGCAGGCTGCCGCTCGAACCACTTTCCGCCCAAGATACACAGGCTTTTAAGGCCGAATTAACTGAAATAGGCTTTTTTGATCTTGTAAACTAACCGGCAATGAAAATATTAATCAAAACAAAACTTATCGTAATACTGATATTGACGATGTGTTTGCAATTGAACGCCCAACATGCCCGCAAGACGTTAAGAATATTGATGATCGGCAATAGTTTCTCCCAGAACGCTTCGCGTTACCTGCCGCAAATAGCCGAAGAAGTAAATGTGGACCTTGTTTTGGGAAGGGCCGAAATGGGAGGCTGCTCTTTAAAAAGACATTGGGATTCGGTTTTGGTAAATAACGCAGACACCGCCAGAGGCAAAGCTTACAAAGGCAAATCATTAAGACAGCTGTTATCCTCGCAAAAATGGGATGTCGTAACGATGCAGCAATATTCCCTGTTGTCTGGCGATGAAGCGACCTACCAGCCTTTTGCCAAAAATCTTTATGACCTGGTGAAAAGTTACCAGCCCAATGCCCGGGTATTTGTTCATCAAACATGGGCATACCGCGCAGATGCGGTGAATTGGGGAAAGATAGACGGAGAAAAGAGAGCGAAGAATAATAAAGAAATGTGGAAAAAATCAAGAGCAGCTTATCACCACCTGGCAAAGAGCCTTGGCAATCTGCCTGTCATCCCTTCGGGCGATGCATTTTACCAGGTTGCGACCGACAAAAAGTGGGGATTTAAAAAAGATACCGCATTTGATTATGCCAACCCCGTCTACCCAACCCTGCCGTCGGAAAAAAACTCCATAAATGCAGGATACAGCTGGGTAGCGGGCAAAAAATTGAAGTTTGACCCCAATCATGCAAATGAAGCGGGATGTTACCTGGCAGGGCTTGTTTGGTATGGCCGTTTGTTTGAGGGCGACCCAACGCAACTAACGTTCAAACCGGAATCGGTTCCGGATGAATTTGCAGCATTTCTGAAAGAAACGGCTTTGAAAACGGTGAGGACAATGCAAAAGTAGTTAATCACAAAACCCTAACCGATATGACAAAAAACAATTTCTCCAGAACGAAAACTTTTTCGTGCAATAAACTTGCACTGATCTTCTCATTTGTTTTATTAACCGCAGCCGCCTGTAAAAAAACGAGCGCACCGGAGAACGTTGCGTCTGCGCCGAAGGAGCGGCTTGCATCCAAATTATCGGCTGAAGGCGATTTTTCAATACTTGCCTTTAATGATCCGATAAAATTATTCGACGGAGGCAGCGGCGTTTATCACTCATATCGTATCCCATCGATCATCAGGACAAAAAAAGGCACTTTGATCGCGTTTTGCGAAGGCCGGGTAAACAACAACCGGGATTACGGGAACATCAACCTGATCTGCAGGAGATCGACGACCGACGGCACTGGCTGGGGACCGGAGATACTGGTAAAGAGCAGCGCGGGCACCTGGGGCAATCCTACCGCGGTCGTTAATCAAAGCGATGGAAAGATCTGGCTGTTCATGTCCTACAACGACGCAGGCTTGAGCCAGACCGGCGAAAACGGAACGACGAAGATCACCCAGCCGGGTCAGCGGAAAACCTTTGTTTGTTACAGCACTTTCGAGCAGGATGGAAATGAATGGTCAGAGCCGGTTAATGTTACCGCCGCAGTTAAGCCCGCCAATATGGTATGGGATGCGGTTGGCCCGGGAATCGGCATCCAGAAAAGGTTTGGGAGCACTGCCGGCCGGCTGATCATCCCGGCCATCAACCGGAATATCTACAGCGACGACAATGGAAGCACGTGGCAATACAACGCCATGCCGGGCGGCACATCCGAAGGCACTATCGTAGAACGGCTGACCGGCGTACTGATGAGGAACGATCGCGGCGTGGGCTCTACTGAGCTTTACCGCTACAAATCCGTCGGCGGCATCGGCACCAGCTGGGATACTTTTGAAAAAGTCACCGCCTTGCCGGACCCGCATTGTGAAGGCTCCATTTTAAGGTACACCGATTCTCCCAGCAGGATCCTTTTCCTGAATTCGGCCAGCCAAACCACCAGGACGGCGATGCGGATAAGAATATCCACGGACGAGGGCGTTACCTGGCCGGTCAGCAAAGCCATTCCGCAAAACGGTACAGGAAATGCAAAGCTGGGAGGTTACAGCAGCCTGGTAAAAACGCCGGATAACATGATCGGCGCGCTCATCGAATTTAATGAAAACACATCCGACAGCGACAACAGCCATCGCAGCATTTATTTCCATAAGTTTAACCTGGCCTGGATTTCGCAGTAGCAGTATAAAAAATGATTTAAATAAACGACCTGGCTGCCGGAACTGAGCTTGTTTTCCGGCGGCCATTTTTTTGCCCCATTTCCCTCCTTCCACCCGCCTCCCGAAAATTTTTTCCCGGTAAAACTTGTTTACTTAAACGTTTAAGCATATTTTTATTCTTATGAAGAAAAAGACCTCGCTGAAAGATATAGCCCAGGAGGCCGGGGTGTCTACTGCGCTTGTTTCTTATGTGCTCACCAACAAGGAAGAGAAAGCGAGGGTCGGCCAGGAAATGGCGAAAAAGATCCGGAAAATCGCGCAGAAGCTGAATTATCAGCCCAATCATATTGCGCGCAGCCTGAAGAGCGGGCGGTCTGACACCATCGGGCTGATCGTGGCGGATATTTCCAACCCTTTTTTCGGCAATATCGCCCGAACTATTGAAGATGAAGCCAAACGGAACAATTATACGGTGATCTTCGGCAGCTCCGATGAAAACCTGGACAAGTCCAGCGACCTTATCAACGTGCTGCTGAACCGCCAGGTGGACGGGCTCATCCTCATCCCTACCGAGGGATCGGAGCAGCAGATCAAACAACTCAGGAAACAACAGGTACCGTTTGTGCTGATCGACCGGTATTTTCCGCAGCTTCCCGTGAGCCAGATCGGCATCAATAATTTCCAGGCTTCGTATAACGCCATCAGCCACCTGGTTAAAACGGGGCATCAGCGCATCGGCATGATCGCGTATAAAACGGCGCTGTACCACATTAATGAACGCAAGCGCGGTTATACCGAGGCGCTGGCGGACAACGGGCAGAACAGCATGATGAAGCTGGCGCGGTACTCCCATATCAGGGAAGAAACAAGGCAGGCGATCGACCAACTGCTGCGGGGCCGCAAACCGGCGGACGCCGTTTTTTTCGCCACCAACAGTCTCGCCATTGAAGGATTAAAATATATCAACGAACTGGGCATAAAGGTGCCGGAAGAACTGGCCGTGGTAAGTTTTGACGAAAGCGAAGCGTTCGACCTCTTTTATTCCCCCATCACCTTCATCCGCCAGCCCATACAGGAAATGGGAAATGCAGCCGTGCGTGTGTTGCTGGAACATATCAGGAACGGGGAAAAAACACCGGAGAACATTTGCATCAACTCGGAACTGGTGATCAGGCAGTCCAGCCGCCGCCGCTGAAAGCGCGGGCATCGCCACGTTCATCATCACAACAGAAAGGAATTAAAAGACCACGTACAGCAGCAAACATTGCAAACATCAGTGCTTAAACGATAAAGCAAACTTTATACCTTAAATAATCAACGTATGAAAAAACTGCTCCTGATCTCACTGGCCGCCTGTATCAGCGGGGCCGCGCTCGCCCAGAAAAACTTCAACGGCCTGGACATGAACATGGGCAACCTGTTCCTCCTGTCCAACGCCAAAACCCGGTCCATCAGCCCTGAAAATTTCACCGGCGAACCCGGCAAAGGCGGCATGGCCACGCTCGAACAGGGCAACGCCAAAAACGCCGCAAGAGACCTCGGCCAGGGCTGGAAAGTAAACCCTTACGTCCACATCGAACCGGGAAAAACCTTTACCCTCGCGGAAATCGACGGCTCCGGCGCGATCCAGCACATCTGGATGACGCCCACCGGCAACTGGCGTTACAGCATCCTGCGCTTTTACTGGGACGATGAAACGACACCTTCCGTGGAAGTGCCCGTCGGCGACTTCTTCGGCATGGCCTGGGGCGAATATGCGCAAATGAATTCCCTGGCCGTAACCGTAAACCCCGGCAGCGCCTTCAACTGCTACTGGGTGATGCCTTTCCGGAAAAAATGCCGCATTACCATGGAAAATATCAATACGGAAAGAATGACCCTCTATTACCAGGTAGATTATACCCTCACCGAGGTTCCCGACGACGCGGCATATTTCCACGCCCAGTTCCGCCGCAACAATCCCGTAAAAGGTTCGGAATTTACCATGGTAGACGGCATCAAAGGAAAAGGCCAATACGTGGGCACCTACATGGCCTGGGGCGTGAACAACAACGGCTGGTGGGGCGAAGGCGAGATCAAGTTCTTTATGGACGGCGATAATAAATTCCCCACTATCTGCGGTACCGGTACGGAAGACTACTTCTGCGGCTCCTATAACTTCGACACCAAAGGCAAATACCAGGAATTCTCCACGCCGTACACCGGTCTTCACCAGGTGATACGCCCGGACGGATTATACAAATCCCAGCAGCGTTTTGGTCTTTACCGCTGGCATATCATGGACCCTGTACGTTTCGAGAAGGAACTGAAGATCACCATCCAGGACCTTGGCTGGCGCAGCGGCGGGCGTTACCTGCCGCAACAGTCAGACATCAGCAGCGTGGTATTCTGGTACCAGCGCGAGCCGCATGCCCCGTTCCCGCAACTCCCGTCCAAAAACGACCTGGAGGTCAACTAACTTCCAAACGGTAACAGGTTAATGGTACCGGTCAACCAAAAAAACGAATCATGCACGAGCCAGGATCTCAACTCATAGGGTATTCCAGCAGCGCCGAAGGAAAACAAACCTTCCAGGCGTTTAATCCGCTAACACAGGAATGGCTCCCGCAGTCATTCCGGGAAGCGACGATCGAAGAAATCGACCGTGCGGTAACGCTGGCGGCAGCCGCGTTCAGCATTTATAAAAAAGCAGCCGCCGCGCAACGCGCCGCTTTCCTGCACGCTATTGCAGATGAAATTATTGCGGCCGGCGACGGGCTGATCAATACGGCTTCCGCTGAAAGCGGGCTGCCAATCGCACGCCTCCAGGGCGAGCGCGACCGCACCACCGGGCAGCTGCGGCTTTTTGCGGAGCTTATCACGGAAGGTTCCTGGGTAAATGCACGGATAGACAACGGTCCGCCGGACGTACGCCAGCTACAGCTGCCGTTGGGCGTTATCGGCGTTTTCGGCGCCAGCAACTTTCCCCTTGCGTTCTCCGTGGCCGGCGGCGACACCGCCGCGGCACTGGCGGCAGGTTGCCCCGTTGTATGCAAGGCGCACCCCGCACACCCGCATACTTCGCATATCGTGGCGGGCGCCATCCGCGCGGCCGCAGAAAAGACCGGCATGCCGGACGGGGTGTTTTCCCTGCTGCACGGCGCAACCATCGCAACAGGCCAGCAGCTGGCCGTTCATCCGTTACTTTCCGCCATCGCTTTTACCGGTTCTTTCAGGGGCGGTAAGGCACTATACGACACGGCTACACGAAGACCTTCGCCGATTCCCGTATTTGCGGAAATGGGCAGCGTCAATCCCGTGTTTTTCCTGCCGGGCATTTTAAAGGAAAAAGGGGAAACGCTGGCCGGTCAATTCCTGCAATCGCTCACGATGGGCACCGGACAATTCTGCACCAATCCGGGGCTGTTCGTAACGCAGGCCGGAAGCGACGTTTTTTTGGAAACGCTGCAAAAGAACATCGTATCGCTGCCCGCGGGCTGCATGCTCACGCAGGGCATACTGGAGGCCTACAACAAAGGCCTGGCGCAACTGCAGCAGGCCGGCGCACGGGTATTGGGCAAGGCGCAGGCGCACAGCCAGCAGGCCGCCCCGGCGCTTTTGCAGGTAAACGTGCAACAGGCGCTCGCAGACCCGGCGTTGTGCAATGAAGTGTTCGGCCCGTCGTCCATGCACATCCGGGCGGAAAGCACGGAAGAACTGTACCGCCTCGCCGCGGCGCTGGAAGGGCAGCTCACGGCCACCATCCACGGCACGGAAGAAGATCTCCGGCAGCACGCGGAATTGGTGGACATTCTCCGCGAAAAAGCCGGCAGGATCGTGATCAACGGCTTCCCCACGGGCGTAGCCGTTAATCATGCCATGGTACACGGCGGCCCATGGCCGGCCACTACTCCCGCGGCCGGCACTTCGGTGGGCACCGCGGCCATTTATCGCTTCTGCAGGCCGGTATGTTACCAGGATTTTCCCGCATACCTGCTTCCTCCTGAACTGCAAAACAACAACCCGATGAAAATCATGCGGCTGCTAAACGGAAAGTTCTCGAAAGACGCGCTGCCATAACACATTCTGTTCATCGCTATATCTTCAAACACAATAAACATATGGACCTGGGTTTAAAAGACAAGATCATCATCGTGACCGGAGGCGCCAAAGGAATCGGGGCAGCTATTTCGGCGGTATTGGCCGAAGAGGGCGCCATCCCCGTTCTTATCGACAGAAGCGAAAGCGACAACCTCCGGCACCTGGCCCATATCGAACAAAGCGGCGGCAAAGGGTGGCAGGTAACCGCCGAGCTTACGGAGCCCGAAGCCTGCAGCGATGCGGTGAAGGCCATTACGGCCCGGTTTGGAAGAATAGACGGGCTGGTCAATAATGCCGGCATCAACGATGGCGTGGGATTGGAAAGCGGCGGGTACGAAGCGTTCATGCGCTCGCTGCACCGGAACCTCGTGCACTACTACCTTATTGCGCACCACGCGGTGCCCTTCCTGAAAAAGAGCAAAGGCGCCATCGTCAACATCAGTTCCAAAACCGCGGAAACCGGGCAAGGCAATACTTCCGCATACGCGGCAGCGAACGGCGGGCGCAATGCCCTTACCCGCGAATGGGCGGTGGAGCTGCTGCCTTTTAGCGTCCGTGTGAACGCCATCGTGGTGGCCGAGGCCTGGACGCCGCATTATGAAAGCTGGATCAATACCTTTGAAGATAAAGAAAACAAACTGGCCGGCATACTCGCCGGCATACCGCTGGAAAAACGAATGACGACGCCCCGGGAGATCGCGCAGACAGCCGCTTTCCTGCTGTCGTCCAAATCCAGCCACACCACCGGCCAGCTGGTACATGTAGATGGCGGGTATGTGCACCTGGACCGGGCATTGAAATAACCATTCCAACTCCATGCATATGAGCCAACAGATCCTTCAGATACATCCTAAAGACAATGTGCGGGCGGCCCTGCAAGACCTGCCCGCAGGCATTACGGTGGCCGGTATCACCGCCATCCGCGACGTACCGGCGAAACATAAACTGACCAGCGAATTCATTCCCAAAAACGGTCCCGTTATCATGTACGGCGTGCTGGTGGGGCTTGCCAACGAAGACTTGCCGCCGGGCGAACTGGTAACCACAAAAAATATACGCCATGCTTCCGGCAGCTTTACCGTGAAGGAAGAGCGGCATACGGGATGGGAGCGGCCCGATGTTTCACGATGGGAAAACCGGACGTTTATGGGTTATCACCGGCAGGACGGGCGCGTGGGCACCGGTAATTACTGGGTGATCGTGCCCATGGTGTTCTGCGAAAACCGCAACGTACAAACGTTGCACAATGTGCTGGTAAAAGAACTGGGCTACGCAAAACCCAACGATTACGAAGCGATGCTGCGCGGGCTGCTGCGCGAAACCGCCGGCGGGCAACAGGCGCCGCCGCTGAAGACGCGCACTTTTACCAACATCGACGGCATAAAACTCCTGAGCCACACCCTGGGCTGCGGCGGTACAAAAGAGGACGCACGCACGCTCTGCGGCTTGCTGGCCGGGTACATCACCCATCCCAACGTGGCGGGCGCCACCGTGCTCAGCCTCGGTTGCCAGAATGCTCAACTGGCTATGCTGCGGGAAGAAATAGAAAAAAGAGTGCCCGGCTTCGACAGGCCCGTGATCTGTCTTGAACAACAACAGATCGGTACTGAAAAAGACCTGATGGAACAGGCGCTGCGCCGCACCTTCGATGGTCTCGCTAAAGCCAACGAACAACAGCGGTCGCCCGCACCGCTGAGCAAACTGATCATCGGCATGGAATGCGGCGGGTCAGACGGTTTCTCCGGCATATCCGCCAATCCCGCCGTGGGCCGCGTAGCGGATATAATAACCGCACTCGGCGGGTCCGTTATCCTTTCCGAATTCCCCGAGCTTTGCGGGGTGGAGCAGGAACTGAGCGACCGCTGCGTGAATACAATGCTGGCCGACCGTTATACGCAGTTGATGCGTGAATACGCGGCCCGCGCCGAAGCCGTCGGCTCGGGGTTCGATTCCAATCCTTCCGCGGGCAACATCCGCGACGGGCTCATTACAGACGCCATCAAATCCGCGGGCGCCGCAAAAAAAGGCGGCTCGTCACCAGTAACGGACGTGATCGATTATCCCGGCCGCGTAACACAACCCGGCCTCACGCTGCTATGCACGCCCGGCAGCGATGTAGAATCCACCACCGCCGAAGTAGGCGCGGGCGCCAACATCGTGCTTTTCACCACCGGGCTCGGCACACCTACCGGCAATCCCGTAACACCCGTGCTCAAACTTTCCACCAATACCAAACTCGCCAATAAAATGAACGATATCATCGACCTGGATACCGGCAGCATCATCAGCGGCGAAGAATCGATCGGTGAAGTGGCCGCCCGCATCATGGAAATGGTGATCGACACGGCAAGCGGCGCGTATACCGTCAAAGCGCAGGTGCTGGAGCAGGATGATTTTATCCCCTGGAAAAGAGGCGTATCCCTTTAAAACAGCAAACAATTTATACCAGATTAATTCCTTAGTTATGAAATTGAACATCCTTGCAGGCTGCCTCCTGGCAGGCGCCATCGCTTGTAACGAAACGGCGGAAAAAAAAGATACGCCGCCGGGCAATTTCGGCGAAGACGTGGTTTTCCTGCAAAAACACCTGCAGAATGTGGTGGTGTTGCAAAGCAGCCAGGACAGCAGCCGCGTAGTCGTAACCGGCGATTACCAGGCGCGTGTAATGACGAGCACCGCCGGCGGCCACGCCGGTAAGAGCTTTGGCTGGATCAATTACGGGCTCGTCGCTTCGGGCAAACTCGGCCCTCATATCAATGCATTTGGCGGTGAAGAAAGGTTCTGGCTCGGCCCCGAAGGCGGGCAATATTCCGTCTTCTTTCCTCCAGGCAAACCTTTCGATTTCGACAACTGGCAAACGCCGGGATTGATTGACACTGCACATTACAAGGTACAATCCCGATCCGCGGGAGAAGTCACTTATCAGTATGCGGGCAGCGTGCAAAATTATTCAGGCGCCACATTCCGGCTCGGCATTACGCGCACCATCCGCCTGCTGAACAATGACGCTATTGCATCCCGCATCAACGCCGCATTGCCGGAAGGAATCAAAAGCGTAGCGTATGAAACGGAAAATGTACTCACCAATACCGGCGACAGCGCATGGCGGGAAGAAAGCGGCCTGCTCAGCATCTGGTTGCTCGGCATGTTCAAACCCTCTCCACAAACCGCTGTGATAGCGCCGTTCAAAAACATTCCCCAAGCGCGGAAATTTATTACCGACGACTATTTCGGAAAGATCCCTTCACAAAACCTGCTGGTAAAAGACAGCCTGTTATTGTTCCGCGCAGACGGCAAGGCACGCGGAAAACTGGGCCTCTCGCCGCTGGTGGCCAAATCCGGCGCGGGCAGCATAGACCTGGACAACAACACCCTCACCGTACTTTTCTACGACGTCGTGCCCGATGGCCGTTATGTGAACTCCAAATGGGAATTGCAGAAAGAACCTTATAAAGGCGATGCGGTAAACTGTTACAACGACGGGCCGCTGGCAGACGGTTCGCAGATGGGGCCGTTTTATGAAGTAGAATCTTCGTCGGACGCGCGGGCGCTAAAACCCGGGGATTCGCTCACCTACCGGCAGGTGACCATGCATTTCGAAGGCAGCCGGGAAGCCCTGCAAACGCTCGCAACGCAACTGTGGCAATTGCCCATCAATGACGTTCAACAATTCCTCCAAATAAAATGATCTTCCATGAATACCATCCGCATTTATAAAACACCGGGCCTGCTTCTTGTCTTTCACCAGGAACAGTACTATTCATTTCCTGCTGACTGGAACAGTTTCGTAAACAGGAAAGGGCTCTATCAATTGATTTTAACAGACCTGGCCGGCAAAACACCTATGGACAAAACCGCCGCGGAAAAGATCATCGCGGGCAGCCTGGAAGCGCCGATCGCTTCGCAGGAAGTATGGGCGGCGGGCGTTACCTACTTCCGCAGCCGCACCGCCCGGATGGAAGAATCAGAAGATGCCGGGGGCGCTACATTTTACGATAAAGTATACGTTGCGGAAAGGCCCGAGCTTTTTTTCAAGGCCACACCGGGCCGGGTATCCGGCCACAAACAAACCGTGTACATCCGCGAAGATTCATCGTGGGACGTGCCCGAGCCCGAACTGACGCTTTTTGTGAGCAGCCATGGCACCATTGAAGGATATACCGTAGGTAACGATATGAGCTCACGCAGCATTGAAGGTGAAAACCCGCTTTACCTGCCGCAGGCGAAAGTATATGAAAAATGCGCGGGGCTGGGGCCCTGCCTGCTGGTAACGGATACGCCCATACCGCCCGATACGCTCATCCGCATGGCCATCTACCGCGGCGAAACGCAGCAGTATGCAGACAGTGTGACCATCAGCCAGATGAAGCGCAGCCACCAGGAATTGGTGGACTATCTTTTCAGGGGATGTGCATTTCCAGACGGCTGTTACCTGATGACCGGCACCTGCCTCGTGCCTGAGAACAGTTTCACGCTGCAGGACAACGACCGCGTAGAGATCAGCATCGACCATATCGGCACGCTGATCAACGAAGTACAGACCATGCATTAAAACGCCGTTATGAATTCCACACTTGAAATGAAAAACGACACGCTGGCGCCACGCAGCAGCGCTATGAAGCTGACTTTCGTGCTGGTGGTGAGCCTGTTCTTTTTATGGGCGCTCACCGGCAACCTGATACCCGTGCTGATCCCCCACCTGCGGAAAGCCTGCCAGCTGAACGATTTTCAGTCCGCTTTCATCGATTCCGCGTATTGGGTGAGTTATTTCTTTTTTGCGCTGCCCGCGGCATGGGTGATGCGGAAATGGAGTTACAAAACCGGGATCATCACCGGGCTGCTGATAGCGGCTGCCGGCGCCGTGCTGTTTTTTCCCGCAGCGGAACTGCGGTCTTTCGGCCTGTTCCTGTTCGCGCTGTTCCTGGTGGCGGCTGGCATGACCTTTCTCGAAACGGCCGCCAATCCTTACATTACCGTGATCGGGCCGAAAGAAACTTCCGTGCCGCGCCTCAACTTCGCGCAGGCTTTTAATGGGCTGGGCGCTTTTGTGGCGGCGTTTTTCCTGAGCAAGGTGATCCTGTCCGGCAAAGAATACAGCGCAGACCAATTAAACGCCATGAGCCCCGAAGCGCTGAATAATTACCTGCTGGACGAAGCGAGGTCCGTGCAGGCGCCTTACCTCGTGATTGCAGGCACGTTGCTGGTGGTGGCGCTCATTTTCCGCCTCGTCCATTTTCCAAAAGTGCAGGAAGAACATGGCAGCAACCTCAGCCTGAACCTGCGCGTATTCCGCCACGTACATTTCCGCTGGGGCGTAATTGCGCAGTTTGCTTACGTAGGAGCGCAGGTATGCATTTCCAGTTTTTTTATCCGGTATGCGGGGTTCAGCGCCGGCATGCCTGAAACGGAAGCCACCACTTTCCTGGGCATGCTGCTGCTTTGTTTTATGCTGGGCCGCTACGCGGGCACCCTGCTGATGCGGAAAATATCTCCCCGCATATTGCTGATGATCTATAGCGGCGCCAGTGTATTGCTGCTGGCATACTGCGTATTGCAGGGCGGCATAGTGGGCGTTTATTTCCTGCTGGCGGTAGAGTTTTTTATGTCCATCATGTTCCCCACCATTTTTTCGATGGCGATCAAAGACCTGGGCAACGAAACGAAAACGGCGTCGGCATTCCTCGTGATGTCTATCGTGGGCGGCGCGCTGGTGCCGCTGGGATTGGGCGCTACCGCTTATTATTACAATGTGCAGCTGGCCTATGTGGTACCGCTGGTTTGTTTTGCGGTCGTATTGTATTACGCCTGGCGGCATTCACTGCCGGCGCAGGTAAAAGAACTGCCTTCTCATTAAAGAGAAAGCAGTTCTTCCGCCGTTTTACGGGTAAGGCCGAAATAAAAACGCTGGCCGGGTACATACTTTTCGCGCAGCTCGAAATTTTCGAACGAAGGGCCGCCCGGTATATCGATGTAGTTTTTTGGATCTTTCCCGCCGCCGTTCCAATACTTCGCGCGGCCATTCACCCGCACCTGGAGCGTAACGTCCGCCCCGTTCTTTTCTTTCCGCCAATATTGCGTGAGCATATAAAAGGGCCGGTACCGCCAGTTCCACCGCATCCAATATGCCGGCTGCTGCGGCCATGCTGCCAGTTCGGCGAACGATTCGTCGGGCGTGGCGGCCACGATGAAGTCGCCGTGTTGATCGACCCTTATGTTACCGGCGGAGTATGGCGCTTTTTCAATAAAACCGATGCCGTTGTACCCCGCATACAATACCCGCGAATTAACCACGGAATCTTTGAGGTACAATTTCCTGAGCCGGGAATAATTGCCCATGGTGGCGGTAATGCCGCACCGTTCCATCGGCGCGCTGTCAGGATGATGGAACACCTCGATGCACAATTCCTCCGGCCTGTTCCTGGAAATGCTCAGCTTCAGGTAAGGATGCGCGCCGTTGGCGAACTTTTCGATCTGCACGTACATCCCCACCGCGTCGGCTGTATTGAAAGTGTCGCTGACCCACATCAGTTTCCCCCACTTCCCGTCTGAAGCGGAAGGCGAAATTTCGCTGAACTCGATCCGCCCGTTCACCACCGGTTCCACCGCGATGTAGTTGATATGGTACACGATGCCCATATACTCGTACCCGATCCTGAACAGCCCCCGCGGGCCGCCATTGGCGCCCTGTTTCAGGTTTTCGATGGCGGCGGGCCACAAGCCTACCACCATGCCGTTGCGGATGCCCCACACCGTACTGTCCCGGCGGACCCAGTCGTTTGCCTGCCCGGCGGCGGCCAGCTGCATGCCTGCCAGCATAGCCGCCGTCAGAAAATACCTGCGCACGGATGTAATTATCCGTGCGCTTTTGTTGTTATCCATAGTTTCCCGTTTGTATTATTTTTTCCTGCCGGGATGCATTAATACCCCGGGGCCTGTACCAGGTTGGGATTGATGTCCATCTGCGCCTGCGGCACCGGCCATAGATACATTTTCTTTGTGAATATTTTGTTTTTGTAAAACGTGCGTTTAAAAAACGCATTGGGATTAGCGGGATCGTCGCTTCTTTCGTTCCCGCTGAAATTCATGCCGTAAAGCCCCCTGTTCAAAAACTCTTCTCCTGCTTTCCAACGGCGGATGTCGTGGAAGCGGATGCCTTCACAATTAAATTCGATCCTCCGTTCCGTTCTGATGATCCTGCGCATTTCGTCCTGCGGTTTTCCCGCCGCAACAGGAGGAATGCCGGCTCTTTCCCGGACCTTATTGAGGTATTTCAGGATATCGGGATCGCCCGGCGCCGATTCGTTCAATGCTTCGGCGTAACTGAGATAAGCCTCCGCCAAGCGGTAGATGATCCCGGGCTGATAATTGAACCTTCCTTCCCTGGGGAATACGTCGAGGTTGATCCTTTTCCGTACATTATAACCGTTCTGCGGCGCGTCAAACGAAAAACGGGTATCCCTTCCGCCCTGCACAAACTCCGCTTTGCGCCTGTCTACGCCCAGCCATGCCCCGTCAAAAATCACCGATACGTAAAAGCGAGGCTCGCGGTTGCAATACATGTTAAAAGTGCCCGGCAGCGTAACGGTCCCTACTTCCGGGCCGCCGCCCGGCCATCTTGTATTTCTTTTTTCCATATCCGCTGCAAAACCTTTTTCCGTATACCCCGAAGCCGCATCTGTAATAGGCAGGCCGTTTTTCATATAAAATGCGTCAACCAGTTCCTGGGTAACGCCGAGGCCGCCATTGCCGCCTATCCCGATAGGCAGGTGATGCGCTTCCCAGCCGTTGATATCAGGATTGTCCGGCCTTCCGAAAATAATTTCCCTGTTGCCTTCGGAAAATTTTTTCAGCGACATGTTGTAATACGACATGAACGGATCTACGGTCCCATCGGTATTATTCTCCGTATACAACCGGTAGCCCGCGGCTTCGGCGGCGTCCACCAGTTCTTTGCATGCATCCGCCGCGCGTTTCCACTTATTGGGGTCGTATGCGGGGTTAAACATGTTGTCGCCGTTTTTATTTTTCCAGTCTTTCAGATCTGCGTTGCCGTTGAACAACGGGCTTGCGGCAAAAAGCAGCACCCTCGCCCTGATGGCGAGACACATGATCGACGTTGCTTTTCCCCAGTCGTGCGCGCTTCCGTAAATAGCGGGCGCATATTCCGCCGGCAGTTTTCCCGCTACTTCTTTCAGTTCCTTATCGATCCAATCCACTACCTCATCGTAAGGCGACTGGGTGGTCATCAGTTCCGAAGCCGGCGCATCCACGCTTTCTATAATGCCCGGCCTGAACGGGATAGGGCCATACAGTTCGATCATCAAAGCATAATAATAAGCGATCAGGAAGCGGCACTGGGCTTTCATGTTCTCCACGTCTGCGTCGCTCACTCCCGGAAGCGGCTTCACCTGCTGCTGAAAAATGAGCGCGGAACGGATGCGTTTGGGCAGCTCCACCCAATAGTACGGGTTCCATGCCGAGCCGGGGTTCCAGTCGCCCACCGTATAGGCGTACACGTTTCTCCAGCCAAAGGGCGCCCACTCTGCAGGGATGGTCATATCATCGCCCATGATATTAAATCCCTGGTCCTTAAAATAACCCCAGATGGGGCTGGGTATACCGGAATACACGCCTGCCAGCCAGTCTTCCGTACGGATCTTGTCGTTAAAGATCGCGTCCATCGTCAGCTGGTCGTCCGGCATTTTATCGAGGAATTTTTTACAGCCGGCTGTTGTTACCAGCAGCAGGACCGTTATCATTATGAATATTTTGTTCGTTTTCATTACTGAAGATTTAATTGAGAACTTTCGCTGTGCCGAAGGCGTCATTTGAAATTTACATTCACGCCGAATGAAACGGATTTCGTGAGCGGGTATTTCAGCCCGTCGGTCGTTTCCAGTTCCGGGTCCCATAGTTTGAAATCAGACAGCGTGAGGATATTGGCAGCCCTTGCGAAAATCCTGAAGTTGCTGATGGACGCGCGCCTGCTCCATTGTTCCGGGAGCGTAACGCCCACTTCCACGTTCTTCAGCCGCAGGAAGCTCATATCTTTCAGCCACCAGGTGGAAGCCTGTTCGTTATTGGCGTTCACGCCGTAGGTAAGCCGGGGCCAGAACACGTCCTGCCTGGGCACTTTCGGCGTCCAGCGGTCGTCGATGTTGCTGTAAATATTGCCGGTGGCGCCGAGCGCCGTTCCGGGCATCCAGTTTTCCCCGCTCAGCACCTGCCAGGTTTTACCGGCTCCCTGGAAAAAGAACCCAACGTCTACGAGCTTATAGCGGATGGTGGCTCCAAATCCGTAAATGACCTCCGGCATACGGGTGCCGCCGATGGCCGTTCTGTCCAGGTCGTTGATCACGTTGTCCCCATTCATGTCGCGGTACCGGATGTCGCCCGGTCTTAACACCTGGCTGAATGACTGGCTTGGAATTCCCGGTTTTAACTGGCCGTTGGCGTCAAAATCACCATCGGTGAACAGGCCCTGGGATATCAAGCCGAAGAGCTGACCTACCGGCGTGCCGGTTGCTGAGCGGTGAGTGCCTAAAACAGCCAGCGGTTCGTCGATCTCCGTTCTTTTGTTATGTGCGTAGGTATAGTTTCCCATCGCAGTTACCGACCAGTCTTTTGAAAAATTCTTCTCCACGTTCAGCGACAGCTCAACACCCTTGTTCTCCACCTTTCCAAAATTCGCCCACACGGGCCTGTTGAAACCCGCGGACCCCGGAATATTGTTCCGTTGCATGAAGATGTCTTCACGATTCTCCCAGAAGAAGTCCACATTCAAATTGATGGCGCCTTTAAAAAGCCCGAGCTCCATCCCCAGGTCGCGTTTGGTCACCGTTTCCCAGGTCAAGCCCGGTACGCCCACATCTCCTTCCGCCCTTCCCAGGCGGTAAATATCATTATCTACCCCCCAGCGGTAATAACTAAAATCGGCGATGGTAGAAATGTAGGCAAATCTCCTGTCCCCGATGTTCTGTCCTAAAACACTGTTGCCCGCTTTACCCCAGGAACCCCTGAACTTCAGGTTGGAGATCACGTCCCTGAGCGGCATCATGAATTTTTCCTGCGACACGATCCAGCCGAGAGCTGCAGCGGGGAAGAACCCGAACCGTTTTCCCCGCTCAAAATTCTCGGACCCGTTGTAACCGAAATTAAACTCGGCGATATAACGGCTGCCATAGGTATAAGAAAACCGCCCCGCAATACCCTGGTTGCGGTACGGCAGGTTATCTCCCCGGTCGTAATTCCGCTGGTTGTACAGGAACATGGTGTTGATATCATGTTTTTCGTTCAGCACTTTGGCGTAAGACACCATTCCTTCCAGGTAAACCGCCTGGTCGCCCCACTGGCTGTTCCTTTCAAAACCGAGATACTGCTGGCCATGGCTTTGTATTTCCAGCGCCAGGCTGCCATCGGCGTTCCTTCCGGCGGCGGGTTTGTAATAATCCGGGTCTTTGCTTCTTCTCACCGAGTTCCCGGAAAATTTATCGAAAGCGAAGGTCAGTTTGGCTTTCAACCCGGGCGTGATCCCTTTCAGGTCTTGTTCGATAGCGGTAGTGGATTGCAGCTGGTAGATGTTCCAGCGCTCATACCCTCTTTGCGTGGCCCAGGCCCAGGGGTTTTCGCGGAAGTCCACACGAGGCAGCGCCCCGTTTTCGTATTGGGGCGGATGCACAAAGGGAGGAATACGCGAAGCCTGGTAAAAGATGCCGAAATTGGTTTCGTTGGCATCGCCGGGAGGCCCGTTGCGGGTTTGCAGGTAACCGCCCAGGTTCACGCGCAACACCGTGGTGGGTGTTACGTTCAGGTCAACGTTGGAACGTACGTTGTAGCGGTCCACCTTCAACCCGGAATTCCATGCCTGCTCGGGATCTCTGCGAATGAGGCCGTCTTCGTTGAAGTAGCCCAGCTCCAGCGCGTACCGTAAAAAATTATTGCCCCCGTTCAGGTTCAGGTTGGCCCGCATGTTACTGGCATGGTCTTTCGCCACCACTTTCCACCAGTTGATATCGGGGTATAGTTCGGGGTCCGACTGATCGCGGTATTTCTGCAGGATATCGTCCGGCTTAAAAGGCGGCCTGCCTGCGTCGGCGTAGATCTCGTTCATCAGTTCCAGGTACTTCACCGCGCCGATGTATTCCGGCACCTGCGTGAGGGAGGTGGTGGCCCTTTCGAAACGGAAGCTGACCTGCGGCGGCCCCATTTTACCGCGTTTGGTGTTGATCATGATCACCCCGTTGGCGCCGCGCACGCCATACACGGCGCTTGCGGCCGCATCTTTTAATACGGAAAAAGATTCAATTTCTTCCGGGTCTATATCGTTCAGGCTGCGTTCCACACCATCTACCAACACCAGCGGCCTGGAGTTGCCGCCAAACGTGCTGATGCCGCGGATCCAGAAATCGGAGTTGTTGGACCATGGGTCGCCGCTGCGCTGTACAGCGATAATACCGGGCACCATGCCCGCGAGGTTGTTGCTGATCGACCTGTTGGGCGTTAACTGCAGCTGGGCGGGTTTTACCGTGCTGATGGCTCCCACCACGGAAGCTTTTTTCTGTGTGCCGAAACCGACCACGATCACTTCATTCATGGCCGTAACGCTATCCTGCAATATGGCGTCCAGTATATCTTTTTGCCCGACGGGGACGGTAACGGATTTATATCCCATGAAATGGAAGGTAAGCCGTGCATTCCGGTTCAGCACAAAGATGGCGTATTCCCCGGTTTCGCCGGACAATGCGAAATTGTTGGTGCCGGTTTCATTCACGGTAACGCCGGGAAGGCGTTCTCCCCGCTGGCTTGATATTACTCCCACGATCTTGATTCCCGACTGGCGTGCCTGTGCGCCGTTCCTGTTATTGTCCGCCTGCGCCATCGATCCGGCAGCTACCAAACAGTACAGCAACAGGAAGAAAACCCACCGGAATTTTCCTGTTTTTGGTAAGCATCGTTTGAACATGATATTGGTTTTAAAATTGGTGAAAGGAATAAATGAATTCATAGGCAAAAAGCTTAAACGTTTAAGCATTATGTGCAAAAAATTTTGTTTTGGCTGTTGTGTGTTGATCCTGGCTGATTATCCTGGTTGCGTTATTTTACCTGATACGTTAACCCGTTTTACCGGGATGGCGCCGTATGCCACCTGCAGCGAAGGTTTGCCGTTGCGCAGGCTGACGGTGCCAAAACCTTTTTCCGTGGAAATAAAACTGGTGAAGTCCCCTACTTTGGAATCAATAAAAAGCGTACCGTCCACCGCGTCGTAACGCACGCCGGTGAGGCCCTGCAGCATCCCGTAACTGCTCATGGCCCTGGCGTACCAGTGGCCGCATTCGTATTCGTTGAACGGGTTGCGCACGGAGCCGTCGTAGCGGCCGCGGCAGGCGCGCACGATCTCGAGGCCTTTTTCCACTTCGCCCATGAACATCAGGTGGGAAGCGACCTGGTATTCAATGCCCGTCCACACTTCGTTGCTGTAAACAAACGGCAGCGACAGCATCCCGCCTTTCGGCCATGAGCAGAGCAGGAGCCCGCCTTCATTGCCCAGCGCGAAGGTGGGGCGTTGCGGGTTGGCATGCGCGCCCAGGTCTTTTTTAAGATTGTATTTGTGCACCGCGAGCAAGTGGCTTTTTGTTTTGGCGGCGTCCACCGGTTCGTCCATGCCGCAAACGCGGGCGATCCAGGAACCGAGTATCCCGTCGGACAAACAACCTTCGCCATACTGGTACTTGGGGCCTTCCGCTTTGAGCAGGCGTTGGGCTTCTTCTGAATAGTGGGTGTGGAACGATTGCGCTTTTGCCGGATCGGGAGCGTTCAATCCCGTCCATTGTATTTTTTGAATGAAGTATTCGCCGTTGAAGAGCGTTGTTTCGAGGAATTTTTTCCCGTTATCGTACAGGGCTTCGTAGTCTTTTACATCGATGCCGAGATGTTTGCCCATGAGCGAGAAAGCTTTCAGCGCGCCGAGATAGAAGCTGGTACACATTCCGGTTGGCCCCCAGAACTCGATGTCGTACGTGTTATGATGCGGTTCTTCCACCACGCCTGTCCGGCGCGGGTCCCAGGTACGGATACAATAGTCCATGCTGGTTTTAACGGCGGGGAAAATGTTTTTCAGCCAGTCGTTGTCGCCGCTGATGCGCCATTCCCGGTATACTTTCATGATACCGCCCAGCTGCCCGTCTGCCGCCGCATGAAAGTTGTGCACCAGCGGGGAAATGGGAATATTCGCGCGGAAACCCTGGTGCCCGTCCGCATTCTGGTTTTCCCGGAACTCTGTATTGCGAAGGCTTCTTTCCAATGCGGGAAACAGGTGGGGCACCGCCTGCGCGTAATTCCATACATGCGTGCAGGAACCGTGGCAACTGCCCCAGTTGTCGCCGCAGCCCTCCCAGCACCAGAAGCGGCCGTCGAACTGGCGCATTACGGTAGCGGATTTGAGGATGGTAAGATTGGCGGCGACCGCTTCTGTCACTTCCGGGGGCAAAGTGCTTTTATAGAACGCTTCGGTAAAGAGCGATGTTTTTTGGTGAAGATCATCGTAATTGTTTTTCCAATAATCCGCCACTTCGCCGATGTTTTTAAACCGGCTGCTGTACCAGGGGCGGTGAAACCGCGGCTGCCCGGGACGATCGCCGCTGGCATCATCACCGATGCGCAGCTTTGAATCGGGCACATACCAGGCCATCATCAAGCGAATTGTTTTTTTCTCCTTCGGCCCGAGCCGGAACGGCACAAAAAGCGACGCGCCCGGCGCATCTTTTTCAACAGGCGGGTTGTTTTTTATTTCCGCTGCTTTAATGGTATTCCACGTCATGGACAAAGGATCGAACCAACCGCCCCTGAACCAGCAATGGTCCGTTACCGCTGCATCGTCTGTAGTGAAGATCGCAAAGTGGCCTTGTTTTTCAGGGGCGTCGGCAAGGGCATCCTGCGATAAAATAAATCCGTTCTGCCGTTCGCCGATATGATTCCCTGCGTCTCCCTGCCGCATGAAGTTGCGGGCGTTGTAGGAGAACACAAATTCCTGCGCGGATTTGCCGGTGTTGGTGAACTCGTACTCCAACGCGCCCACGGGCAGGCTGGAATTATCTTCGTCCGCCGGCACAAACGGGCTCCATCCTTTTATGCTCACGGCCAGCGGCACGGCCGGGTCTTTGAGCGAGATCTCCGCAAAAGGGAAACGTGCTTTGAACTCCGCTTCCTCAAACCTCGGCAGTCCCCATGTAGCGCCGCCCGTACCGCCCAGGCCCGCATCGCGCTGCCCGAACTTCTTCCATCCGGGAACCTGTTGCTCCAGCACTCTTGCGCCGTCCGGCATTCCTTTTATGCTGATGGCCGCAAACATGGCCGGTTCAAAAAACATCTCGGGATTGTGGCGGACAGACATGTGGGAAATAGCGCCGGTACCTTCAATACAGAACATGCCCGCACCAATGCCGCCGATGGGAAAAGCCACGCGGTTAATATATTTTCCTTTGTAACTCCCGTTAAAATCACGGCCGCCCGGGGCATTGCCGGCAGCTGTATTATCCCCCGCTTCCGTGCCTTTTGCGGCAGTAACGGCGGGAAGCGCGGTGGCGCCAATGCAGCCTAATGCAAAATTCTTCAGAAAATGGCGGCGGTTCTTATTTGACTTCAACATATAGTACCAATGGTTCGTATTTGGTGAATGCGGAGCGGGCATTTTCTTCCTGTCCTTTCATACGTGGTAAATCGCCCCGTGGAATGTTCTGTTGGCTTTGCGCTGCGCAAATGTTCTCCTTCCCGCCCTTTTACAGGTCCGGTTCTTTCATAACGCTTAATCGTTTAAGCACGTGGATATAAAAAAAGGAGCTTTCGCTTCGATAATGAAAGTAGAATATTAAAAAATAACATCCAAATTTTTTTTCTCTGAATGTTTTAGCGTTATTGGCCGATGCAAATAACCCTAAAAAAATAGTATTTTACTTTTTACACGCCAGTATGCCGGCATTCACCAATGCTACGTGGATTTGACCGTCTTCATAAAACAAATCTTTTTCCGTGACGGCGCGTTGCTTTTTTTATCCTGATACATAAACATGAAAATCTGAATCGTATGAAACACCTGTTTTCTGCAATCCTGTTAAGCTGCTGTTCTTATTTTGCCAAGGCACAGCAACCGCCTTTGCGTATTGTTATGATCGGGGCTCATCCCGATGATTGCGATATCAGAAGCGGAGGAACGGCTGCGCTGTTTGCCCGGGCCGGCCACCAGGTCAAATTCATTTCAGTGACCAACGGCGATGCAGGTCATATGGAACAGGGAGGAGGCGCATTGGCGAAAAGACGGAAGGCGGAAGCAGCAGAGGCGGCTAAACGGCTTGGCATCACGTACGAAGTTCTGAATACCCACGACGGTGAATTGATGCCCACGCTGGAAGTCCGGCTTGAGCTCATCCGGCAGATCCGCACCTGGAAGGCGGATGTGGTGATCTCGCACCGGCCGGTGGATTATCACCCGGATCACCGTTATGCAGGCATCTTAGTGCAGGATGCGGCTTTTATGGTGATGGTACCCAATATCGCGGCAGACGTTCCACCCCTCACCAAAAACCCCGTGTTTTTGTATTTCCAGGATCGTTTTACCAAACCCACTCCGTTTCAGCCCGACGTATGCGTGGATATTACACAGGTCATCGATAAAAAGATCGATGCGCTGGACGCGCATGAATCCCAGTTTTACGAGTGGCTGCCCTGGGTGTCCGGCTACAAGGGTGAAATACCGAAAGATAAACAGGAGCGTAAAAACTGGATAAAAAACACAAGGTTTCCGTCTATGGATTCCACGGTAAGAGCCGGCCTCGTAAAATGGTACGGGGCCCGCCAGGCCGAATCAGCGAAGTATGCAGAAGCTTTTGAGTTGTGTGAATATGGTACGCAACCTTCGGAAGAAGAGATCCGGCGGTTGTTTCCCATGCTTGGGAAGGAGTAAAGAAAATTTATATGAAGCTGAAAGTGCCATTGTTACATTTCAGCAAACTATCTTCAGTAAGAAAAAAAATTTATCGATCCTGCAAAAGCATTATGAAAAAAGATCTGCGAAGTCAAAACTGGTTTGGGAAAAAAGGCAAGGATGGTTTTATCTACCGCGCATGGATGAAAAACCAGGGAATCCCTGATTATGAGTTCAGGGGGAAACCGGTTATCGGCATATGCAACACCTGGTCTGAACTGACACCCTGCAATGCTCATTTCAAAGAGCTGGCTGAAGCCGTCAAAAGGGGCGTTATTGAGGCGGGAGGACTGCCGCTTGAGTTCCCGGTGATGTCGCTCGGCGAAACTCTTATTAAACCCACGGCGATGTTATACCGCAACCTGGCGAGCATGGATGTGGAAGAATCGATCCGCGCCAATCCGCTGGATGGCGTTGTATTGATGTGCGGCTGTGACAAAACGACGCCCTCTCTTGTGATGGGCGCATGCAGCGTGGATATTCCAACGATCGTGGTATCTGGCGGCGCCATGCTGACCGGCAAATTCAGGAACCAGGATATTGGAACAAGCGATCTTTGGCGTTTCTCCGAAGACGTTCGCTCGGGGATCATGAGCGAAGAAGAATTGAACATGGCCGAAGCCGGAATGTGCAGAAGCCGCGGGCATTGTGCCGTAATGGGCACCGCTTCGTCGATGGCCTGCATGGTGGAAGCGCTTGGATTATCACTTCCGGGAAATGCCGCCATTCCCGCCGTGGATGCAAACAGGAAAGTACTTGCGCAACTGTCCGGCAAAAGGATTGTGGAAATGGTAAGAGAAGATCTGAAGTTATCGGACTTATTGACCCGGTACGCTTTCGAAAATGCCATCCGTGTAAATGCGGCTATCGGCGGGTCTACCAATTTTGTCATTCACCTGCTCGCTATCGCCGGCAGAATAGGCGTACCGTTAACGCTGGAAGATATGGACATATTTTCCAGGAATATCCCGCTCATAGCCAACATTCAGCCATCGGGAAAATATTTCATGGAGGATTTCTACTATGCCGGGGGATTGCCTGCAGTGATGAAACAAATAGAAAACCACCTGCATACCGATTGCCTGACCGCAAATGGCAAAAAGCTCTCGGAAAATATCCAAAAAACAAAAAGCTGGAATAACGATGTTATCGCGCCTGTTGACCAACCTGTAAATAAACGGTCCGGCATCGTTGTATTAAAAGGAAATCTTTGTGAAAACGGAAGCGTGATCAAACCATCGGCCGCCAGCCCTCATTTGATGAAACATACAGGAAAGGCCGTTGTGTTTGAGAATATCGAAGACTACAAGGCCAGGATCAATGATCCGCTGCTGGAAGCTGATGAAAACAGTGTGCTGGTGCTCAAAAACGCTGGCCCGAAAGGTTATCCCGGGATGCCTGAAGTTGGGAACATGGGGCTTCCAACCAAACTCCTGGCCAGGGGAATAACAGATATGGTCCGGATATCGGACGGAAGGATGAGCGGGACCGGGTTCGGAACGGTAGTGCTCCATGTATCGCCCGAAGCAGCTGAGAACGGAACTTTTTCGCTGATTGAAAACGGGGACATGATCGAGCTGGATGTCGAAAAAAGAGTATTAAACCTCCTGGTGGGCGAGGCGGAGCTTGACCGCCGGAAAGTGAACCGCGCTGCGTTCAGGAATCCTTTCACCAGGGGTTATGCACGGTTATATGTCGATCACGTTGAACAGGCCGACAAGGGAGCCGATTTCGATTTCCTGAAAGGCGGCTCCGGCAGCGATGTTTCAAGAGATTCTCATTAATATCTTTTCATCAACAAACGTTTCAACCACGATGGATTTCCGGAATAAAACAGCGATCGTAACAGGGGCAGGCCAGGGAATTGGATTTGAGATCTGCCGGCAACTTGCGAAACACGGCGCAACCGTATTGCTGAACGACATTGACAAAGACCTTTCCCAAAAGGCGGCGGATAAGATAAGGACGGAATATGGAAACTGTATTTCCGTACCGGGAGATTGCGGTGATATAAGCTTCGTCAACAAGCTCGTTCAGCAATCCGTGGCCGAAACCGGTCATCTTGATATCGTTATTGCCAACGCCGGTATCACTTTGTTCGGCGATTTCCTTTCATATCCGGCAGATTCGCTTTACCGCGTGCTTCATCTGAATATTGCGGGTACTTTTTTTCTTGCCCAGGCGGCATCTCGGCAGATCAGGCAGCAGGGCACCGGGGGCGCTTTACTTTTCACGTCATCTGTAACAGGTCACCAGGCGCACAAGGATCTTGCCGCGTATTCGATGACGAAGGCCGCATTGGAAATGCTGGCCAAAAACCTGGTAGTTGAAATATCTCAATACGGCATCACCGTCAATACGGTGGCCCCAGGCGCCACCCTCACCGAAAGAACGGAAAGCGATCCGAATTACGCATCGGTATGGTCGCAAATAACGCCAATGGGCAGGCCTGCAACAGTCGGGGATATCGCCGATGCGGTCCTGTTCCTTGTATCGGATAAGGCGAGGCATATTACCGGCCAAAGCCTTGTGATAGACGGAGGCTGGACGGCAACCAGTCCGTCGCCGTTTTGAATGGGGAGATTGGGACGAAGCGTTTCATGTTTTGTATTTGTATCATTCAGATTTCCACATTACTCCGCCAGCAGGTAAATGACGAATACCGCCAGGAAAAGTCCCGCAACGGCGGCGGTTGGTGATTTCTTTCAGGAAAAGCACCGCCAATGCCACCGTTACCACGGGGTACAGCGAAACGATGGGAAAAACAAGATATGCGGGGCCGTCGCGGAGGGCCTGGAACAGCATCAGCTGACCGCCCGCGCCGGAAAACCCCACGATGCTGCCGGCCACCACCGCCCCCAGGGTTCCATTCGATTTTCCAGCGAACGAGGCATAGCGCTACAATTGCACAAGGCACCATCGTGAACGCCCATACGGCGTATCCTCGGCGGCGAGAAACAGTTTATCGCCGAAATAATTTTTAAAATTTTCTTCCGCTGCGCCCCGGACGAGGCTCAGCAAATTTTTCCGGAGAAAACCGCCGGGCATGTTAACGTTAGCCTGCTGATGATCGGCCATCTGGCTGGCGACATTCAGGACATTGATGATCACCATGAGGTTATGCTCGTTGCCAAGATTGCGGGCGATCTCGATGGTAGTGGAACCTGAATCAGGAATAATGGTATCTCCATCTTCCACCAGCCCGGCCGCGGCCTTGCCGATCCGTTTTTTTTCTTCGAAATGCTGCTTGTTTTTATCAGACAGGGCCACATCTATCCCAACCCCGTCAATCTTAATGTCCATGAAGGGGCATATTTACAATAACTATTATGGCGTTTGCTGCGTGGCGCAGGGACACCCATAGGCGTTTCTTAAACTCAGCTTTTGAAAAAGCCGATGCTGCCTTGTGATTAAGATACATCAGAAGGCAACCTTACCTAAACAACAAAGAGGGTGTCTCAAAGAGGAAACACCCTCTTTTGTTTTCCGGCCCAGGGGGATATTACCGCTGAGGTATCAATACTTCCTGTTTTTACGGTGTTTGAATATCTGCTTCGCCATTTTGGTAAACCGCCGTTCATCCCGTCGCTTATCAGATTCACTTGCCTGGAAATGATATTGCTCACGCAATAGTTTCAGGTAACTGCGATAAACGAGCTCCGGCAATGAGCCATTGTTGAATGCTGCAATGACGGCGCACCCCGGCTCGTGCTGGTGGGTGCAGTCGCCAAACCGGCATTGTGGCGCCAATTCCTCTATCAAAGGGTGATTTGCGCTTTCCTTTCCGGCCTCAACAGTAATGCCGAACTCGCGCATACCAGGCGCATCAATGATCATGCTTCCATTGGGCAACAAAACAAGATGCCTCGCTGTGGTAGTATGTTTTCCCTTGTTATTGGCGGCACTCGTAGTTCCTTCTTTCTGCAGTTGATACCCCAGCAGGTTGTTGAGCAATGTACTTTTACCTGCCCCGGATGAGCCCAGCAAAATATAGGTTTGCTGCGGCTGCAGGTATTGGCTGGTCCATTCGCTTTGCAGCATCGGGTACAGCGCACTGGTCAGCACCACGGGACAGCTGTATCCCAAGTCCAGCACTTGTTGCCGGTAGGTCTCAGGATCGGGCACCAGGTCTTTCTTATTCAGCAGAACGACAGGTTGAATATTGCATTGCACAATTTGGTGCAGGTAGCGTTGCAGGCGCATAAGGTTGAAATCACGATCAAGTCCCTGTACAATAAACACCCCATCGATGTTGGCGGCCAGTACCTGCCTGGCGCTTTGAGAGCCTGGTGCTTTACGGCTGAGTTCGTTCAAACGCGGCAAAGTATCAATGATCATCCCTTCTTCCTCATAACGTTTTACCAGCACCCAATCTCCTACTTTGGGACAGGTTTCGGATTCCCGGCTGTTGATGAGCGTACCTGCGAGTTGAGCATCCATGTGCCCCGTTTCTGTGATCAGCAGATGTATGAATCCCTGAATCGACAGCACTCTTGCAGCTTCGAGGTTGGGAAATGGGTTTATTTGGAAATGACGCATAAAATGCTCGTTCCATCCGTACGACTGTAGTGTCGTCATAATATAAACAGTTCTTGCCTATACGTGCGGGCAGGCACGACAAAGCGGTTACAATAGTATCATTAAAGACTTCCTGACGCAGGTAAGCGCAGTGTATAAAGGCAAAAATGCATTGCGGCCTGCGTTAAGCGGCAATGATCGAAAGGAGATAATATGGAGATAAGCGTGTCATGAGCTACAAAGGTAAGGATATTGCAGATATGACAAAGCGAAAGCGGGGTTGTAATCTTTGTTATCAACCGACGAATAGGAATGCGAAAATTGCCGGGGTTAGTTTTTAACAAGCAACCGGCGTTCCTCATTACTCAGGTTATTGATATCCTTCACTCCCGGAAAGTAGATTTTGGCTACAAAACAGTCCGTTTTACGATTTATTTACAAAGGTTACATTTCTATTTACAATCAAGTTCCTCAGGCTGAAGTATATCAATGTATTTTTGTTGCAACAAACAAAGAATGTCTTTTATGGATCTTATATCATTTAAACCAACAAAAATTATGAAAAAAATTATTTATGCGCTGATCTTACCGCTGGTGGTAAGCGGACTAGTATTTGCCAATCGCGAAATTAAAAATGAAGCTTCTAAAAGGCCAACCCCAAAACCCCTCTCCGCTGCTGAAAGGAATGCCGAACTGAAAAAATGGGAAGCTACCCCTGAAGGTATAAAGTACAAAAAATGGGTAGCTTCTCCCGCCGGCAAAAAAGTGTTTGCCGGTGCCGCCAAAATAAGGAAGAACATTAATGATTATACCAATATGGAGGCTGTTGTAACCTCTCTTTCCCTTCCGCCGGGATCAAGATTAGGTTTCGGTGTAATGGCCAGGATCAATGGTGATGATTATATTGTAAGATTTGAGCCGGAAAAGTCTCAACTTGAGCAATTGCATAGCCTGAAAGTTAACGACAAAATAATCCTAAGAAGCCATACCGTATCGCACGCGCCCAAGTATTCATACCCAATAATAACGGGCGAATATGTAGAACGGGATGGTAAATTAATTTTTCAACGTGTCCCCCGCAAAGACGGTTGCTAAGCAGATAAATTATGAGATACGTACACGTATATGCGTTGTTAGTAAAATTGGTTCGCACAGATTCTGGGATGTTCTGGAGGATCGACACGGAAACCTTTGGTTCGCTACTACTGATTCAGGCATTTATTATTACAATAGGAAATCCTTTCAACATTTTACAACCAGGGAGGGACTTGCCAATAATCGGGTTATGAAAATTTATGAAGATAAAGCCGGTAATATCTGGTTCGGCACCGGGGGTGGAGTAAGCCGTTACGATAGGAAGTCTTTTCGGAATTTTACAACTAAAGAAGGACTTTCCAATAATGATCTTACTACTATCATGGAAGACAAAACCGGGAAATTATGGTTTGGCACAAGGGGCGAGGCTTGTTTTTATGACGGAAAAACATTTACCATATTAAGAAACAAAGATGGTAAAGCGTTTAAAAACGTTTGGTCGATAATCGAAGATAAAAAAGGAAACATTTGGTTCGGTGACGTTGATGGCCTTTGGCGCTATGACGGCAGTACCTTTACCAAGGTATCGCAGAAGGGTGCTTACGCTATAATCGAAGATAAAACAGGAAACATCTTGACCACCGGTGCAGATGAACCTCCTCGCATTGGGCAGGTCTGGTCACTTTCCCGTTATGATGCAAAGTCCTTGTACGGTAAAAAGCCAACTGTAACCGAAATTATGTCAGGACCGCCAGCTTTTTTGGGACTTTTGGAAGCTAACGATGGGAGTATTTGGTTTGGTTCTGCTGGTGGCGTGTATCGTTATGATGGAAAGACCATCACGGACTTTAGAAGAAAAGAGGATTAGAAATATCGCCCATTTTTTTGATGTTGAAAAATTTCCCTTATTTCCCAATACAGAATGCATAATTGATTGATATACAATGGAAGTATAGGCTTAGCCGTTGCTTAACCCATGCTTTTCGGACGCTTCATACAATCTTCGGAAATTGACCTTTTCGGAAGATTTTTACCGCCCAAAACCGTAAAACATCTCTCGAAAACACCTATCCGGCAAGGGAAATTAGGGCTAAAAATAGTGAATTAACCTAAGTGACGGAGTTCGAGCTTTGGGAGGTCAGGTTTGACTTAGAAATCTTTAAGTAAGAAATCGTCAGAGAAATCGGCGCTCTGCTTGACGGGCGAATGGATATGCAGATATGTTGTCCGGGCTTAAGAAAGACCGGAACCACTAGTTTAATTTATGGGTTTTGCAGGTGGAGGATTTATACCTCTCTTACGCATCACTTCCTTGACTTTGGATTTCCATGAAGATCGTGCGGAAATCCAGCCTTTGCTGTGCGGCAATATGTCAATACTGTCATTGGAGTGGTTCGGGCGATTGGGTCGTGCTGAATAGTTATTATCATCGAACTCCAATAGAAGGTTAAGGTCGTCGACAGGGCTCTTCCTGTCATCAAGATCGAACAGTCCTTCATACTCGCTTCCGCTATACTTTTCCAACTTTTCCCGCAATGATCCTAACAATTCCTCCAGACTCATCTCGGACGTGAGGAGGTCCAGGTCATAGATATCCTTTTTAGCTTTACGGTTACTGGCGCTCATCAATTTCAATAGTGCGATATCCTTCACGGACAGCATCCGGACGCCATCCCTTTCCTCGACCGGATCCACGATCTGGATATTCTGTATAGCTTCGACCTTAATCTTCGTTTCACCTTTTGAAATAAGAGCCCGCAGAAAGCAAAATTGCTCGCCGTTTTCGGGGTCTAAAATCTCACAAAATAAAAGTCCTTTTCCGAAACGCCGCTCCAAGTCCTGCTTCATGCTCTCCAAACCGGCAAGCCCTACCATCCTGGTCGAGAATAAATCGATATCAATTGACCTCCTGTGATTATAACGGATCGCCAAGTTAGTACCTCCTGCTAACGCAAAATCAGCAAAAGAGGGTAACGCCTGGATTTCCCGTATAGCCTCGAGAAGTTCTAATGATACAGCCTTTTCAATTTGATTGTGGGACATTCTTATCGATGGGAATATCGGTGAAAGGGGGGAATATGGTAACGGTGGGCCACCATCTCACAAACGCGGTTGCTGATTCTCTCTTTGGTGGATTTGAGGTTCCGGACGATTTCGTCGCTTGAATAAAACATCTCCAACCTGGAAATATCGTCTTCGAAGGACTTTTCGTTCGTCATGTACAAAGCGCGCGGGATAATTAGATCCTGATCTCTTTCTGGTTCTAACTGCTCTATCTTTACATCCCAAAAGAGATGCTTTGGAAAAATTAACGATATGTTTGTTGCTTTACTCACTTCTCTAAGTTACCTATTTCCGTCGATACCTCTTCCGATATACATTAACAAGCAATTAAGGAACGTGCAACCCGCTATTTATCAATTAGTTTCAATTTTATTAAATTCAATAAACGTAATTTCCATACGGTCTAATTTTCACTCAGCGAAGGCTCAAATTCCTGGAATTTGATAAGTCCTAGAAGCAAAAACGCAACAAAAACACGATCTGCTTTGCGGTAATCAAAACCATTCGTTTTCATCATGCCATGGCAGACCTTATTCCGAAGGTTCCATCCCCGCTGATCCGTAAATAAGACCCTTAAATAAAAAGATTCGTCTTCTCCAAAAGAATCAACAATTAGTTCATCCCGCAAAATATCATCTAAAACTCTAACATTGTCTCCGCCATTCTTACCTTCTCGCCAGATGCTTCCACCATTCAATTCAACCAATTTCAAACAGGCAGCTTCAAATTGTGGTATTAATATATGTAAGGAGACCACAAAGTCACCTTTTAGATAAGCCGAAATGCCAGCTTCAATCAACCCATATCGGTCAGGGGCTATTAAACAGGAACATTTTAAATATTCCATAATATTTCCTACCGTAAGTAAGGATTGTGTTTTCCCTGCCGTTATACAAAAATGAAGTAACACGGACCCATATGACATATTTGTAGATATACCCATGACTTCATTGCCATTAATATCTACATTCTTAGGCCCCACTTTGGCAACTGTCCTGCCTGAGCCATCATGCAGGCTTTTAGTTAATAGTGCCGAAATGCCCTCCCCACCAAACACCGAAAGTTTTGAATCCTTTGAAGGAATAAATGCAGTAGCTAGGCGCGACAGAACTTCAGGAGCATCGCCTAACATGCATTTTGCGACAAAATCGTCAATAGTATCTTTGGATACTTTAAACTCCGTAGCTATCGGAACCATAGCCTCAAGTACAGCAGGACTTAGCGCTTGTATTCGTTTGTATACTTCTATGGCTTCTGTGAATAAATTGTGTGTTTTATAATATTCATTTAATCTTCCTAAAAGATGAATAGCTTGAACTGGTTGAATTGATAATACTTCAGCTTCGTACGCTGTAGCTAACAATCCTAGTAGTCGTTTAATACTCTCTTTATCATTTATTTTCTTGTAATAATCCAAAAGCCTATCCAAGGCGACATGAGCACTATTTAACTCTGGCCGACCATTAGGTTTCGGGGTAAGACCTAAGGAAAATTTCCCTTCCAAATCATCTACAATTTCCGCGATAATTGACTCATCAATTTCCTTAAGTTTGTCTTTAACAATTAAGTCATAATTGTGCCGCCAGATACCAGGCTTCTTACTATCCTCATGTTCCTTTGCATATTTCCTAATTTTCTCGATTGCTTCGCCTGTTAACGCCTTATTCCTAAAACTTAACGCTAAAGTAAGCGCTCGTGATAGCTTCTTGAAAACGGTTTGTGAAAATACGTAACGACCTGCTTGGCCAGCTTGAAGTAAACTATTGACATAAACTAATCCAACCTTATCAAAATCCGGTTTCGTATTTCTTATTTTTTTGGAAAACTCCCATACCAAACCCGCATACCTACTCTTAAGAATGGGATTAGAACATTGATTTATTCTGCTTTCCCAATAATCCAAAAGCTCTTTGCTAATTTTAGTTAAAGGAATTGCCTCGAATACCTCACCGCCGCCTGAATTTCTCAATGCTGGACCGAAATACGTCTGCCAATTAGCCTTGCCATATTCATTATCCTCCAATAACGAAAATGCATATAACTCCGCCAAAACTAATGGCTCAAAATCTTCATCTTCCGGCAATGCGCCTCTGATCATTCTGGCAATTTCCAAATCATCTTTTATTGGTCTTAGCTGGTTATCATCAAACTCAGTAAGTAACTTTAATATGCTATCATGTTGGCTCATGATTAAAATTTCCTATTAATTTCATGAAGGATTAGTTCAAAACCAAGGGATTATATTTAATCCACTGATGTATACCCGACAAGTAGGCTATGCCTTGCTTTTAGATTTCTCCCAACTTGTTCTAGAATACCAAAGGACTTTGACACCGCGCTCTTCTAACTTCTGAATAATACGAGGATCAGGGAACATTTCATTTAAACAAATAGCCCAATTATCAATACCCACTGTAAAATTAAATACTACATATCCATCTGATTCAAAAATAGAATAGTCATAGCAAAAGACTTCCTCAGTCACACATCCAGCTTGATATTTATACTTTACAAGATCCGAAATGTCCCCATTTGCTTGGTAAAAAATTGGCCAAATATCCCGTGCAAGGCCGCTTCTTATATATCTGCGAATTTGATCAAATTCCGATTTCCGTGCATTTTGGCTATTCTCTAGGCATAGTAATTCCAGTCCGATTTTACCTAAGAACCTTCCAATCTCAAATACTACCTTGGGTGTTATTACATATTTAACTTGGGTTGGCATTCCGCCTTCAAACTGATCCTGACTGGAATTATGAACAATTAGCTCAGTTAAATCATAATCCCTTGCAATAAAACTGATATTATCGTGGTGCTTATGTGCATCAGGCAATATACCTCTATCTTCCGTGCTCTTATTAAAATCAACTGATGCAAACTTCCCCTTCTTAGTTTTTATCCCAAGTATTGTACGCCAAAAACCCATAGGAGTATTCGACAATACATATCTCTCTATTTTGCTTAGGTGTTTTTGACATTTATCACAAACTTCACCCTTCAGTACTAGCTCCTTGTTACCTAATGATTCGGGTATAATATGCTCTACCGTATTGAAGTCTTTTTTGGAGTTGCAAAACAAGCATATCATTCAAGAAAAATTTTAACAATACGCAAATGATTGGGGCGGCAGAAGATTAAATTCTGACTTAAGGCACTTTGGATGTTTATATCTCTTTACTTTTTTTATCTTAATTGCGTAGCCTTGCTCTTTTTGCGCAAAATACTTATCAAAAAATTGCTTACTAATTCCTGAAAACTGATGGGTAGTATTCCACAAATCATCTAGACCACAGTTTATAATCTCATCAATTTCAAACTCACCTATTACACGTTGAACCGGGGATGATGCATAGACAATTACTGTTTTTATTTCTTGATTTTTAAAAATGCTCTTTCGGAACTCGTATTTTTTCGTTCCGTTGAATATTTTTTCTGCAAACTCTGGTTTTATCGATAATACAACTTTCATCTCAAGTTTTCTTTGATTATATCATAAACATAATTACTAACCAGTTCAATTAAAAGAGCAATTGCAGCTCCAATTAAAAGATACTTAAAAATTGTAGACCAATTATTCTTTTCGTACCTGGTTTTTATCAAAACTGCTACATTCTCCTTATTAGTTTCTTTCCAATGATAGGCTAAATATACATTTCCCCTATTTTCCCTCAAATCTACATAATTATCCCATCTGTAATTTTCCAAATTCCTACAATTTCCATAAGGCAAGTGGTTACCTACGACTTCCTCCTTATTTGAACATATGAAGAAAAAATGAAGTTTTGAAATTCTAACTTCACCGTCACTTCTTATCTTTTCAAGGAGATCGAGATTCAGATCTCTAATCTCGTTCACTCTGAAGTCGATCATTTCAATTATAGAAAAGGCACTTTGAAATATGGCATTTGTTGGACGGCTGACAGAAGATAACGAGTTAACAAACTCGCCTTTAATTCTAAACCGGAAATAGATCTTTTCTCTTCTTGGTGGGATTTTAAATGACACAATTGTTCCTCCATAGCAATTTGTAAATTGCAAATCAGTGTCGCTAGTCCTATAAATGTAAAAAACGGTTTCCTTAGCCTTTCGTATCTCATAAAACTTTGTGCTCGCATTCGATACAACATCATAGTCTTCGTTAAATATTGCGCTAACCAAATCTGGCTTGTCAATAAACTTAGAAACTATATCCTCAAAATCGTCTTTTTCAATCCTCTTTGGAAAATAAAGATTCAACGAATCGATATTTCTTTCAGACTCGACTTTGATCCCAATATCAATAAATTTGCTTGGACCCGATTCCCCATTTGGAATTTTCCATAGGTTGAAATGCAATTCTAGGTTCTCAACTGACTTAGTGGTATTAGGGAGTGGTGTGCTCCAGATTGCTATGCTTTTCATTTACCTATAGAATAATTTGCAATTTTCAAAAAATCATCTCTTGATATTTCCCTAAATCCTCTAGGAGCATTCCCCACATCACTAATAATTCCATTCTCTATTAACCAGGCTAGAGTCGGACGTTTTCGAAATGAATAGGCATATATGAAATTCACAATAAAAGGTCTATTGTATTTGCTGTAATTCCATTGGCCGGACAATTCTTCCTCTGTATAAACGCTTCGTTTTCTACACAACTCAATAAAAGTTCGTTCATCAGGTATTTTGTCTATTAATGATTCTACTATTCCATAGGTGCTTACTACACTTTTATAAATACCTCCGGTTCTGTAAAAAACTATAATGTCACCCGCTTGTAAATCTCTTTCAATTGACCTGGAAACATACACTTTGCTAAGTGCGTTCCGATGAGGTTCGTTCTCCGTGAAATTTAATGGGGATTCCGTCCTTAGAATAGAATCGGGAAAAAGTTCCGTGTGATACTGCGGGTAAATTGGAACTAAGAATATTCTGCTTTTCTCAGAGATAAAGGGAAAGGTCTTTTTGGGATATTTACAATCGATCGGCTGTGTCTTTTCGAAGTTTTTAACTAATACTTTCTCTTCACCATTGCTGGTTACTTTTTTCCCATGTAATACAAACCCCCAGTCTTCAAGTAAATTTATTAGTCTAACTTGTTCGGGCCGCTTATCAAAAATAGTAACATATATCTCGTCGACTTTATATAAAAGCGCATTATCAAAAATGATCTTAAGAAATCTTTCTCCAATTTTAAATCCGTTTCCAGTTACCTTGAATGTACCAATTTTCAGTCGCTTTTTCCTTGTAAATCCCGGTGATATATCTGAATAGTTTTCATCAGTTCCTTCTACCTTAATATATAAAAAAGCTGCAAGTGAATTTTCCGTATAACATACATAAGCCACCTCATCAGCCTTTTTATTAAACCATCTGTCAAATCCTACATAATCTTCTCTAAAGCTATCGAAAAAAGGATCACTTAACTGAACGTGCGCAAAGTCGACTTTCTTAACCGCTAACACCTTATAATCTACTAAACTTGGATTTTCTGCGTTTACCTTTTCAAGAAATCCATCGATATTAAACACTCTTTCAGACACTCCCAACAAACCAGCCTTTGTGTGAATTTTTTTATCTTCTGAAATCAACAAATCAACTCTATCACTGTATAGTTCATTTAAAATCATCGTATCGTTCCTGTCATTGGCATTAACGTCAATTTTGCTGCTTATCTGTGCAACCAACTCATTTTGAGGAGCAACATTCTTAATCAATGTATAATTATCAAGTTTAATTGACATAGTTTCAACAACACTTGAATTCTGATGTTTTCTTAGTTCTTCAACAGTTACCGGATGAATAATTTTTGAATACTTCAGCCTGTCAATCCAATAAAACAGTATTCCGATATCTTGGTTTATTACTCTTGACGCCTCCCTATGTATAATAATATTAGTGTCGAGCAGGATTCTCATTTGTCGTAGAATTTGTTTAATATTTTAATGTTGCTTTATCTATCAAGCAAAATTGGATTCAATCTTATCTATTTAATAAATGAAGTACTATTGAGGTAACTTAGGTGGTTAACTAATAAAGATAGGGGTAAATATTTCCTATGAATATAAGGAATTTATCTAAAGTCAAAAAAATAATACCGCAATGTCAAACTAGAATGCATCCTTAGGCAAAAAGTCCCTTGGTGAACACTTTAGAACTTTTGCAATCTCGTTTATGTGCCTTAGGTTATATTTTGAACTTCTTTTGGTTGTTTCAATATTGGCAATAAAGCCTTCGCTATAACCTAGCAAATGCGCAAGTTGCTCTTGCGATATCCCCAGTTTCTTTCTCCGCTCCCTAACCGCATCGATTACATATTGTTCAATTGGTGCCAATTCCATGTGTAAAAGGATTTGGGGCGAATCAACGGCACCCAAAGAATAAATTTACACGTCTATAGACTAGGGAATGGAAATAATTCGTATATTCGAGTTACAATTACCCTAAATGGCATCCTCAAAAAATGCCTGGGGAAAATATTAGCTTTGCAGCTTTAAGATATTAAGCGCATAGCCCGTATTCTCGTTCCAGACCCGCGAAAGAAGGAACACGAGAGGAAGGCTTGCCCGCGTTCGTGCGCGGGCTCTTCTTGTCCGTGTTCCAATCCTCGCGGGTCTGGGCGGCAGGTTGAGTACCGCGCTTTTTTTATGCCGGTACCCCACCCATAAAAAAACCGGCCTTATGCAGAAATCCACCTACATCAAGGAAAAGGTAGAGGAGTTAGCCAGGCTGCTCCTCCCACTGGGAATCTCCCACATCACCATCTACATCACCGGCAGTCGGGATCTGTTCTCGCCCGCCCTTCCGATCTCCCGTCTCCAGTTCAACGGCAGCGAGCTTCTATTCCAGGAGATGAAAAATAATTGGGAGATCCCGATAACTGTCATTTTTAAGGCCAATTCCATCTGAAATTAGATCCATCGTTCATTAATCCAAATCGCTATGAACAGAAAGACAAACGAACTGAAAGCGGTATCGCAGCATTTCAAAGACCTGGAGGACAAGTTCCGGAAACGGGTCTGCAAAGAACTGGCTTGGCGGAAGGCGACTTTCCACAAGAAACAGAAGAACGCCGCCAGCTTTAGCCAGATAGAAGTAGAAACCATTAAAGGCATCGGCTGGGAACTGGCCGACGAACTCCGCCGGAAAATCGCAAAATAAACGCTCATGGAACACAAACCCGATCAGTCTGCCCGCCGTGGCCGCGGGAGACCAAAACTCAATGAAAACTACATCCCGGAATACCCGGCAGATTTTATACCCTTTTACCGTAACCTTTCCTTCATCGAAAGGGAGAAAGTAGTCAGGACGCGATTGACAAAAAAGCACCTTGTCTGTATAAAAGAGGCACTAAGCATTGACTATGATACGCTTGCGGATCTGTTAGGCGTTACAGACCGCGTCCTTCATTTGCGAAAGGACAACGAACCCTTTAGCCGGTTGATCAGCGATAAAATCGCTTCGCTACTGGAGCTTTACTGCTACGGGCTGGATGTCTTTAACGACCCCAAGCAATTGAAGGGCTGGCTCTCCAGCCCCAGCGAGTCCCTCAACAACCGCCGCCCCTTCGACCTGATAAAGACGCATCCGGGATTGCTCAAAGTCCGTGACCTCATGCACCGGATGCGCCTTGGTCAATACTAAACCGCTGCAACATGAAACTCTACCGCCTGGCTCACCACAATATCGCCTACCGTCTCCGGGACCAGCCGGAAGCTGGATTCATGCTATCCAAGGCCGGACCCTATTTCTCGGCTTTCGATTCTGTGGCCGCAGCCATTCTCGAAAGCCATATCTACCGGGAATGTCACGTTCTGCCAGCCTCAATGCGGGTGGTAGAATACAATCTCCCCGACGACTGCCGGATTATTGAAAAGCGATGCCGATTGCGACCCGCTACCGCCTCTATCTCTGATTTGGAATTAGGGGAGTCTGCCCACCAATTTCTTGAGGGAGGGATTAGCCTCGTTGCATCCTTTATGTCCAATTATTGGCGTGACCAAACCATTTTCCTGATCAATCCCCGAAATCCCGATTTTAAAGAACTCACGGTAACGATGGTTTCCCCATGCGTTTGATCACCGGCCAAAACCCTTGCGCTTTAATCGATGGGCTTCTTCCAGCGTCCGCCAATATGCTTCACGGGCCTGCTCCACCTGCACGATGCTATCCCGCAACCCGGCAGGATCCAGTCGCACCAGGCTGTCGACTTTCCTCAATGCTTTACCGTCAAACTCCCCTGTCATCAATTGTAACATCCGGATTTTCGTATCTGCATCCCTATACTCCTTCCCCGCTCGAGAAGATTGAAACCAACCGCCCACCGCTAATGAAAATCCGATCAACAAAGCAACAGTCGCCCACAAGATTTTGGGAAAATGGTGGTGATGCTCTTGCTGCAACGGCTTCGCCAAATCATGCCGGAGCTGCGCCACAAGTCCCCGCACTCCTCTAATGTCCTGCGATAACTGCCCCACATCACGGGACGAAGTTTCCAGGCTTTTCAACAACGAATTGGCGGTACGGTCCAGGGCATCCACCTTTATCAAAGCTGCTTTGATATCCGCAAGCACTCCCGACTGTCGTCCCATATCCTCGCGGATCTCATGCAGATCCTTCGACATAATATTTACAAATACCTCATCCATGACTTATTGTTTTAACGACTTAAACCACTACGTCTCTTTTTCTTCCTGGCCTCCTGCAACAGTTCATACGGGATTTGATTATTGACATATTCCGGTTTGAACAACTCCTCCAGTATGCCTGTCATGACCGACGCCACCTCCTTCATAGGCACTTCCTTAACAAAAGAAAACCCGGAGGAAGATTGCTGAAGGGGAATCAGCCGGGGGCTATTTCCGGAATCCTGAGAAATACGCTGCTTCGATGCCATAGCCCTTTGGAGGTTGGCGAGGGAAAACCTCCGGTCAACAGCACTCCCCTTAAAACAGAAATCCCTGACCTTAAAACTGATCCCCTGCGGCTCGCGCGTCCCGCTGCGGAACTTGACCACTGTCTCAACACCTCTCACCTTCAGCCGCCGCGTCAATTCATCGAGGTCGGGGCACCCCTTCAGGCTGCTGGTGATGGCGGAATAAATCCGGTACCGGATCTGCTCCGGCTCACTCATGGCCTTGATCTGTATACGGGAGATATCTTTTTTTTCTGCTGGCCGTAACCCGAAATCCCGGGTCAGTTCCTGGGCGGCAGCTTTCGCCCGCCTGCCGATCATGCTGTCGGAAATCGCCTTGCCCTGGAAGTTCACACGGTTGGCGATGATGTGGACATGCGGATGTTCGGTGTCGGTGTGGCAGATGACAGCGAATTGGGTATCGACCATCCCGATCTTTTCCAGGTACTTCCCGGCCAGCTCTTCCATCAATTCATCCGTCACCTTTTCGCCCGGGGGAAAACTAAGGACGGCATGAAAGCAGGGCCGGGAAATCGTCCGGCGAAGCTCGGCCTGTGCCTCGAAATCGTCCGCCATCAATCGCGGGCAATGGTCGCGGATTCCATCAGCGGCCAGGACATACGCCCCGTCTTTCCCCAACACGTACTGGCAGATCCGCCGGAAACTGGCGCTGCTGATTACCTTACTGATCATCCCGCAGCCGTTTTATTTGCCCGTCGAAGAAGGTGATAATTTCCGACAGCTTGGTGTACAGCGGAAGGATTCCCTGCCGATTGACGGCTTTGGCAACCTGGTTCAGGTTCGTCGAAATGCCGATCACTTCCCGGAAAAAGGTGTGGTCTTTTAGCTGCGGCCGTGCGATTATCTTTGCTTTTATCGCAGCGTCCCGGATAAACTGCGCGAGGTTCATACCTGCTTCCCGGGATCTTCGCATCAAAATGTAAAACTCCGCATCGGTGAGCCGGATGCTGACCCTTTTTTCTTTTTTCACCGGTAATCGCGGCCGTCCGCCTTTTTCACTATCGCCCATTCTGCACAATTTTTCGATTCAAAAATCCCCCCTTGCGACCAACGGGAGCAAGGGGCAAGCGGTTTTCGGCATCCGAAAACACCGCTTGCAATTCCAATATCCGCCCCGATGAGGCCAAAACAGCCCACCGTCCCTACCGGATGGCATCGTGGTTGAAAACCTTTGGATTCGCGACGCCATGGCGGCGCAGATTGGCCTTCAGGTTCATCCACAACTGGATGTTATAATCCGCGATCTCCTCCAGATCGTTGGCGGAAAGGTTGTGAACGTTTATCACTTTCCCGTCGGGATCGTTGGGCCCTTCAGTCCCGGAGAAGGAAAAAATATTCGGGGCGCAGCCTTCCCCGATCTCCAGTCCTTTGGAAATCGCGATACTACTGCCATACAATCGCACCTGCCTGCCGCTTGCGAGCGACAGCAGCTTCTTACGCAGTTCTGCCATTTCAATAGATTTTTAAGATAAGAGAATAGATCAGCGGATTCTCCGGCCGGGATTCCGGAGCTGGTTGGAGTTGTCGTCACCGGGAAACTTCCGCTGGAGTTCCCGGGCCAGTTGTTGCGCATCCGAAAGTTTGGGATAGACCGAGACGAACCATTCGTTCAGATCCTTCGCACCTTTGTAAAAGTCACTCCCATCCCGCGCGGCCGAATGATCCTGGATCACCTGTTCCGTTGCCCGTCGACCTGCGGGATCGTGATCGAGGTACAGCGTCACGGATGGGTATTGCCGGATGACCGGCAGGCTCTCCCGGAGAAATGCAACGGAGTTCAGGATAAGACAACTGGAAGGCGAAAGCCCGAATTGTTCCTCCAATACCTTGAAAGAAAGGAAGTCGAAACAACCTTCAAATACCCTCAGTTCCCGCGAACCCTCCTGGAAGAGCGTGATCCCCTTCGGGGAATTGCTCAACTTGATCAGGGCGTTCCGCAACTCGAAGCCGCCTTTGTCATTCTTGAACCCGATAGCGTAATAGTCCTTTTTACCCAACCGGTAGACAACTTCCCGGCAATACCTGTTCGCCAGTTCCAGCGGAATCCGGCGACGGTCGAGGTAATCGATCAACGCCGGGGCCGTGATCGGCCTCTCGGCCCGGATGTGGATCTTTGGTTCTTCATGGGAAGCCTGCGCCGGGGTGGCATGGTGCTGGCCGAGCTGCCCATGAAAAGAAAGTTCGTGGTCGAATTTGGAAAGAAAGGTGGGGATATCGCATTTATAATATGCCATCCCGAAATCGATGATCGTCCCGCCAACGGCTTCCCCGAAATCATACCACAAATTCTTCTGCCGGTCCACTTTTAAGGAGGCCGTCTTCTCCGACCGCAACGGCGACAGATACCAGGCTTCCCGCTCGTTCTTCCGCTCTGGCGTAAATCCAAGCGAAGCGAGGAACTCCACCAGGTCGATCTTCTTCACGTCTTCAATGTTCACACTCATAACCGTTGTTTTTCTGATTCAAGTAAAGGGGATTCGCTGCCGTGGGAACGCAGCCGCTTGATATCTTCCTCCAGTTCCGACCGGTAGAAGACTTTCTTCCGTGGCCCGAGGTCATGCCGGCGGACGACCGCAGCTTCCACATACTTCCTAAGCGTCGGTTTGGACACGCCCAGGAACTTGCACGCATCGCGAATGGACAACGGCGTTTCCGAGACTTTCGGGGCGGGGAAACAGTTCTTCAAACATGCGATCACGATGGACTCGATGAAAAGCCGGGCCTCGTCCAGGCTCAATCCCACAAAATGCAATTGACTCATAATCCATTTTTTTGTTTCATGGGCAAATTGCACCCGGGGCGCGCTGGAATAAGGCAAATAGCAGCAACGAACAGAAAAACCAGCAAATGATTTGAAACTGGACGTGATTCACTTGCCCTTCCTTTTCGCTAAATAACTGTCTATCAGATTGATAACAGGCTCCACCGCTCTGCGGGCTTTCCGCTCTTTCTGCCGCTCGATGGAGGTATTGATCCGGGAAAAACCAGCAAGTTTCTTTCCTGCACTATCATAAATATGCACCATCCGGTCGATAACTTCCCATGAAACCGCCAACCCTTTCTGCTTGAGTTCCCGGAAAATGACCCAATAATATTGCTGATCCGCCAGCTCGTTCCGTAGCAGTTCTATCACCGGCGACCCATCTTCCCGGAAGGCTTTCCGGAAATCCTCAAACTCCTTTGCTTCCCGGAAATGCGGTGTAAATAATTCATAAAGCCCCCGGATCACTTCGTTTTGCTGGCTGGCGGTCAGGTCGTCGGACAACTTCAAGTAGGTATATTGGCTGGCTTCCCGTTGCCGCTTCGCGGGCTTGGGTTCTGGAATAATGGGTTCCGGCATGGTTCCACGGTCGGACAAAAGGGTTTGGACATGGGCAAGCATTCTCGCCCGTTGCGCCCCGTCGATCTCCATGATCTTTCGGAAATCGTCGCATTTCAGGAAGTTGGTTTTCTTCAGCAATGCCCATTGCTGATAATAGTCGGCGGATTTCAGGTCGTATTGATAGGCGTGGGGAAACTCCTTTAACTCCTGCTCGAGGAAATGGAGCTGATAGGTCTGCAACTTTTCCAACGCCGGGAATATCTGGATGATCCAAATCGAATCCTGGAGATTGAAATACAAATACCGGTTGAACCAATGAAAATGCAACAGGAAGGTTTCGAGGTGGAATTTATAAGGGCATTTGAGAAAGGAAAGACAATAGTGATTGTGCAAAGCGAACTTCGCCAACTTATCGAAATCACGGCCGATCGTGAAAGCCTGCTTCTTCTGGTCATCGTAAGGCACGTCCCTGATAAACGCATTGGTTTCCTTCATACGCACATAGAACGGCACATCCTTTACATCATCGAGGTGGGTCATGGTGTAAGGTTTTTCGGGGGATATGATGTATGAATATACGAAAATCGGCCGTCAGGGGCAAACGGCCATCGGGTTAACCGCGGAGCTGGTTGTCCTGGAGGTAGCGGGTCACGTAATCATCAACGGAAATGCCGCTCCCCTTGTCGTACTGCTTCATGCATTGCAAGATGTCGGACTTACGGAACTTGTAATGCTTCCCCAGCTTGGAGTACGGCAGCTCTCCGCGGGAACATTTGCTATACACGAGGCTCACATCGATCCGGAGGAAATCCGCAACCTCTCGGGCCGACATGATATGTTCCTCCTGCGGAGGCTGTCCCGTACCGCGCGCCACTTCCACCAGTTCGGCCAGCATGGACTTCATCTGCTGGATGTCCGCCTCCATGTTTTCAATCCGCTGTTCCAATTCCTCCGTCATCATTCGGTTTCGGTTTAAGGTTATAGTTGAGCTTCATCGCCGCCTTCACCCGGTTGGAGTCGGGCACCTGCGCGTAGATCTGCGTGGTCTTGACGTGCTTATGGTTGAGCATCTTGCTTACGACGTAAATATCCTCGCCCTTCTCGATCAGGCTGGTGGCGTACTTATGCCGCCAGTTGTGAAACTTGGCCTTGTCCTTCATCCCCACGCTCGAGAACCACTCCTTCAGCTTCGTGCGGGTGCGGCTATAGTTCAGGTCGGGAAAGACGAGCGCCTCCTTCTCCCCGCGCGGCCCCAACAGATCGACGGCCTGCTGGCTGACGTAATGTTTGAACGACCGCTCCGGCTTGGGATCGATGATATGGAAGTACCAGGCTTCTTGCCCATTGGAATAATGGAGGTCGCCCCATTTGAGAATCCGCAGCGCACTGAACCGAAAACCTGTCATCAACGCGAACAGCGACGAACGATAAACGAGCTCGTCCTCGCAGGGGTTATCCAGCAGGAGTTGCAATTCCTCGTCGTCGATGATCTCGCGCGGCGAATCGACGTTGCTGATACGTGGCACCCGTAGCGTGTAATCTTCCTGCAAATACTTATCACGAAACGCCGTCTGCACGATCAGCGCGAATTTATCATAGTACGACGCAGCGGAGTTCTGATTGAGCTTGACCTTCTCCGATTTCAGCGAAGTCGTTAAAAGGAGAAAGGCTTTGAACTTCTTGAGAAATTCTTCGTCGAGGTGCCGGAAACGGAAGTGATCGCCCACAAATTTCTTCAGGTATTTGATCGCCGTTTCGTAATGCATGGTGTCTACCTTCTCGCGCTGTTTCGCACGGATGAAATTGAGGGCATACGTGTAGAAGTCCGCCTCCAGCGCGTCCTGGTTGAAAAGCCCGTTAGCCTCCAGCATCAGCGCGTTCATCCGTTTGAGATAGATCTTTTCCGCGATCTCCATGCAAAGACTGTTCTCCTTTTTCTGCAAGGAAGTCACCGGGTTCTTGTACAGGTACAGGCCCAGCTTCTCGCGTCGCGTATACGCTTTCTTCTGCGGGTTCCACACGGCCGGAAAGTAATCGATATACAGGCTGAGCCGCCCGCTCTTCAGTTCCGTCGATCTCAGTTTTCCTCTCATACCGTACTGTATTTACGAACGATGAATTGAATAACCGTTTCCCGGTGAAACAGGAGGTTCCGCCCGATCCTGATCTTCGGGAACTCCGGGTCTTTGATCAGCCGGAAGAGCGTCCGCTCACTGAGGTTCGTGACCTGGGCCAGTTGCTGGATGGTGATCAGATCGCCCATACCCGCCGGAGCTTCGGCCTTCACCGCGCCGACTTTTTCAACCGGCGGCAAACTGTCTACAACTGCCGGGGCCTCCGCCTTCTTCAACCGCTCCCGCTTCTCCCGCAACTTGTAATTCCGTTGCGCGCAGATCAACGAACAATACTTCGTCGTCGCTTTCTGTGCGATGAAGATCTCGTTGCAATGCTCGCAGACTTTCTTGATCCGTTGGTTGCTGCTCATGGACAAAAAGTTAAGTGTTCGAAATGCCCAAAACTGACCCTGAAAGACGCGAAGTGTCAATAACCGCCAATTACTGCCTGATACTGACAATTTCTCCTTATCTCCCCATCATGTTTTGTACTGTTTCATCTCAAAACAATACTAAGCCTTTTCAAAACACGAGCAAAATAAAACAGGAACAAAAAAGGGCAATCCGCTGGATTGCCCTACTGGTATACATTACGTTAGATAAACAAAGAAAATTTAAAGCAATTAAAAACAAGCCGCTACTTCCCGATACAAAACTTCGAAAAAATATAATCCAACCTATCCTCATTTGTCACCTCGCCGGCGATATCCGCCAGGTAATGCAAACACCTGCGAATATCAAGCGCCAGCAAATCTCCCGGCAAACCCGCGTCCATGCCGCCTTTTACGTCGCGTAAAGAAGTGAGCACTTCCTGCAGCGCGGAATAATGGCGAACGTTGGTGATGATCGTGTTTTCGGTGTTGACGGCGCCGCCCATTACCTGGTGCATCAGCTGGTCTTTAAGCATTCCGATCTGCGCGTGGTCGCGGGCGGAAATAAAAATGATGTTGGGGATAAGCGCGAACTTTGCGCGGGTTTCTTCGGCGCCTAGCACGTCGGTTTTGTTACCGACCAGCAGGTAAGAAATTCCTTCGTTATCAAAAGCATGTACCTGTGCGAGCAGATCGTCTACCGTGAGCTCGGCCACATCGAAAAGATAGATCACGATGCCGGCTTCGCGCATTTTTTCGAGCGACTTCTGCACGCCGATGCTTTCGATGGTATCGGTGCTTTCGCGGATGCCCGCGGTGTCTATCAGGCGGAAAAGAATACCGCCGATGTTGAGCACTTCCTCGATCGTGTCGCGCGTGGTGCCGGCGATGTCGCTGACGATGGCCCTGTTTTCGTTCAGAAGGGTGTTGAGGAGGGTAGACTTCCCGGCGTTGGGGCGGCCGATGATAGCGGTGTTTACGCCGTTTTTGATGACGTTGCCGACTTTGAAGGAAGTAACCAGTTTCTCCACCTCCAGTAGCGCCTCGTTCACCAGGGCGTACAAAGCGGTACGGTCGGCGAACTCCACGTCTTCCTGGCTGAAATCCAGCTCCAGTTCGATGAGGGCGGAAAATTTGATAAGCTGCTCGCGCAGCGCCTGCAGTTCACGGGAAAAACCGCCGCGCATTTGCTGCAGGGCAGTTTGATGACTGGCGGCTGTATTGCTGGCGATCAGGTCGGCAACGGATTCGGCCTGTGTGAGGTCGAGCTTGCCGTTGAGAAAGGCGCGCTGGGTGAACTCGCCGGGTTTTGCCAGGCGCGCGCCCGATGCGATGCAGGCTTCTACGATCTGCTGCTGGATATAGGGCGAACCATGACAGGAGATCTCCACCACCTCTTCGCCCGTATAAGACCGCGGGGCGCGGTAAAGGCTCACCACCACTTCGTCTATCACCCGGCCCTGGAAATGCAGGCCGCCGAAATGCAAAGTGTGCGTAGGCTGCGCGGTAAGGTCTTTGGAGGGGAAAAGCGTATCCGTGATCGAAACGGCCGCGGCGCCGCTAAGCCGTATCACGGCAATGGCGCCCACCCCGGGTGCTGTGGCAATGGCAACAATGGTATCGTCATGACCGCCTAACTTTCCTATCATGGGCCAAAATTAACCAAAAAAAATTCCCCCGGCAGGAAAGCCGGGGGAACTTATATTTCATACTAGCTTGAGACTAAATACTACTCCTGAAGGGTAAAGCGGATCGGCAGGTTGAACTGCACAGATACCTGGCGTCCGTTCTGTCTGCCCGGTTTCCATTTGGGCATTTTTTTCACCACGCGGATGGCTTCGTCTTCAAGACCGCCGCCTTTGGGTGCGCCTACAGTTTTTACGTCTTTGATGTTGCCTTCAGAATCAACAACGAAGGATACGAACACTGTACCGGAGATACCGTTTTCAGTTGCCAGATGCGGATAACGGATGTTATTGCTCAGGAACTTGTTGAGGGCTTCATCACCACCCGGGAAGGTCGGAGGTTGCTCCACGAACGTGAAGATCTCTTCTTTCGGGGGAGGCGGCGGAGCGTCTACAACGCCGGTACCTTTGGAATCGTTGATCAGGCCCGGGTCGATACCGTTAGGATCGCCTTCCACTGTTTTGGTGGATACGGCTTTATCCTTGATCTCGTCGAGTTTCACCAGCTCTTCCTCGGCTTTTACTTCTTCATCTTTTTTGATCACCGGCGGCGTGAACTGCACGGAAGGCTTCACGGGCGGCGGTGGTGCGGGCGGAGGCGGAGGGGGCGGCGGAGTTTTCGGGTCGTCCGGTAACTTCACGTCCTCCAGTTTAATATCCTCGATTACAGGTTTGGTGTTCTTATCTGCGTCGCTGCCTTTCAGATTGAGATAAATGAAATAGCTTCCGACGATCAGCAAGGCCAATGCAGCTGTACCCAGAATAGAGTTCCGCACGCGCCTGTCGTACTTCTTGCGAAGTTCATAAGCGCCGTAGTTCTTGTTCCTGTCTTCAAACAGGATGTCAAGAAAGTCGGACTTAAGGATTTTAGCTGAATCCATTGTTACATGTTTATTGATGGATGCAAAAAAATTAGTTTTTCCATAATCTTACTGGATGCCGTTGGTGGCTTCAGTAGATTTGATCCATTGCTTGTCCTGGTCGCTGATATCCACTGTTGCATAACGCTGGATACGGTTGATTGCCATTTCATCCAATAAATCTACAAAGTTCTGGTAAGTGGCGCCGTCATCTGCTTTGATGATCACCACTACGTCTTCGGGCTCGCCTTTAAAGTTCCGCAGCCTGGCTACTTCATCGCGCTTCTTGATGATCACGTCGCGGATGCCGCCGGTATTGGCAAACGAAGTTGCTTTAAAGAAGTCCGGGTTGCTGGAGGCATTGGGGTCTTGCGCCAATCCCTCGTAGTAGTAAACCTGGTTCTTCTTGCCAAGGAGGATCGTGAGAGCGGTGCTTTCCTTCACCTTGTTCTGCTCTTCCTGCTTCTCAGTATCCTTCGGCATGATCAGATCCATGGTCTTGGGCTTAGACATGGTGGTGGTCAACATGAAGAAGGTGATCAGCAGAAACCCGAGATCCACCATCGGAGTCATGTCTACACGGGTAGAAAGTTTTTTGCCTTTCGTTCCACCGTGTTTACCGCCACCGCCCTTACTACTGGTATCCATTTCAGCCATGGTAGCAATTTTTTTTTGGTCTGTTAATGTTGTTTACTCTTATTCGGCCGCAGGATCGTTCTGATGCTCGGCTTCATAGATCGCAGCAGCGGAGCCCGCCGGCTTGGCTTCCAGGTTGGTCACCAGGTTCAGCTTCTGGATCTTCTTCTCTTTGAAGGTATCCAGCACCCGTTTGATCACCGGGTAAGGCGTTTCATTGTCTGCTTTGATGCAATATTTCAGCTTGTTGTTATTTCCCTGTACGGCACGGGCGTATTCGATCCAGATCGCGAGCTCGTTGTTGGTCGAGTCCATCGGTATACCGGTTTCGATCTTGGAATTCTTACGCTGGTCCGCGGTCATGGAAAGAACTTTCCCGAGGTTCTTGAAATCCGTACCAATGCTGGAGCCCACCTTGAAATTCCGGATCTCGGTAGGGGTAAGGTTCAGCTTGAAGTTGGTATTCAGGTCCTCGATGAGTTGTTGTCTTTTCGGCTGGTCGTCCATGCTGAAGAAAACCCTTCCGTCTTTATCCACCGTCAGCAGGATCACATGGGAATCCGGCAGCAACTGCGTGTTGATAGAAGACGGAGTAACCACAGCCACCGGTTCGTCCGGTTTGAACTTGGTTGCCAGCATGAAGAAGGTCAGCAGCAGGAACGCAACGTCGCACATCGCAGTCATGTCGATGAGGGTGCTTTTCCTGGGCATTTTTACCTTTGGCATCTTACTCCTTTTTTTGGTTCACTTAATTAGATTCAATTCTCCGCAGATTCCACACTATAATTTACGAATTATTTGTGGTTGGCTGCGAAAGACTGTGTCAAAGTAAAGCCAGATTCGTCGATAGCGTAAGTGATGCTGTCGATATTGGTAGTGAAGTAGTTGTACATGATGATCGCGATAGCGGAAGTACCGATACCTAAAGCCGTGTTAATCAAGGCCTCAGAGATACCAAGCGCCAGTGCTGCAGAATCGGGAGCGCCGCTGGAAGACATCGCGGAGAACGCCTTGATCATCCCGAGTACCGTACCGAACAGGCCCAGCAGGGTGGCTACGGAAGCGATGGTGGACAGGAACACCAGGTTCTTTTCCATCATCGGCAGTTCCAGCGCGGTGGTTTCTTCGATCTCGTTTTTGATGGTCAGGATCTTCTGCTCGGTGTCCAGCTCGGTGTTGCCGATCATTTCCTTGTACTTTTTCAGGCCGGCTTTCAGCACGTTGCCTACGGAGCCTTTCTGTTTGTCACACTCAGCCAGGGCTGCGTCAACGTTTTTGTTAGCCAGGTGATACTGCACTTTGCGCACCAGTTCGGAACCGCTGAATTTACCTTTGGCTTTAGCCAGGTACAGGAAGCGCTCGATCACGAAAGTAAGGCAGATCAACAGGGTTGAGATCAGGATAGGCACGATCGCGCCGCCTTTGTGTACAGTACCAAACCATTTGCCGATACCTGCTTCAACCGGGTGGTTCTCAGGATTGCCGCCCTGGAAGTTCGCCGGGTTGCCCAAAATGAAAATGTAAAAGATGTACCCGATAGCAATACAAATGGGCACAGCCAGGATCGCAAATAAGTTAGAAGACTTCTTGGCCTGATGAGAGGATGTTTTGGCAGCAGCTGCAGTCACAGTTGTTTTAGTCTCAGCCATGTTGATTGAATTTTAGTGTTAAAAATTAAACTGTTTGTTTGTTAGTAATTAAGATTTAGATCGCATTTTTCTCAAACCCACAAAGATAACCGGCTTATAACCAGTGATTCGCAAAGTTATAAGCCTTACTCAAAAAAACAAGTGTCACCCAAGAAATTTAACCATACCGCACAAAGCCCCGTGAATAGAGCATTTCCACCTTTCACATTTATTGAGCAAACACTTAAATACGTAAAACAAATAATATAAACCGTACCGTCCTCTCACAACTCCGCCCTCACTGTTAAGGGAAATCGATTGATTTTTTTTCAAAGTTGGACGCACAATTTAAGAAAATTTTCAAATGTTCCAACAAAAATTTAATTCATTGTTTAACCGCGGGCTACCTTCACTAGCGTGGAGTTTCAGTCGTTGGCATGGCAATTTATGTTCTCACATCCGTTTCCGGCAATTTACGGCTTTTTCTTTCCGTTCCTACCCTTGTTTCGCACATTTATGGATTTTTATCTGTTAATTTAACACTTATCCCTTTCTTTGTCCATATTAATTCCTTTACAAATCAATAAAACCACCAACAAACCAATGCATTCACAGAGCAAACTGACTGCGGCGGTGACAGGCCTGATCTGCGCTGCCGTCATGTTCTCCCCCTATACCGCCGGGGCACAGAGAAAGAAAAAAAACGACAAATCCACGCCTGCAGCAACCGCACCAGCCAAAGACACCACCAAACCTGCCGGCCGGCCTCCCGGCCCCCCGAAGCCCGCTCCCAAAAAGTTCGCGGAAGTGATCAACGCCAGTGCCAAAGCCGATTCAGGGATGTTCAACATCTACAAACAGGACGATAAGTTCTTCGTAGAGATCCCGGACAACCTGCTCGGGAGAGACGTCCTCGTGGTGAGCCGCATGTCCAAAGCCCCCGCAGGCCTCCGTGTAGGCATGTTCGGCTTCGGCGGCGACCAGATCAACGAAAACGTGATCCGCTTCGACAAAGGGCCCAACAACCGTGTTTTCCTCAAGAACATTTCCTTTTCGGAGCGTTCCAAAGATTCCACGCAGCCCATGTATTTGTCCGTGCTTAATTCCAACATCCAGCCCATCGTTGCTTCCTTCGACATCAAAGCTTTTTCGAAAGACAACAACGGCGTAGTGCTGGACCTTACCGATTATATCAACGGCGATAACGACATCCTGTTCTTCGATTCCGGCCTGAAAGGCTCTATCAAGCTGGGCGCTCCCCAGGCGGATAAATCCTATATCCAGGACGTGCGCTCCTACCCGGGCAACGTGGAGATCCAGACCGTTAAGACCTACACCAAAAGCGGCTCCTCTCCCGCCCCCGGCATGCCTCCCGTTGGCGGCGGCTTTGCCACCCTGGAGCTGAACAGCTCCCTCGTTCTGCTGCCCGAAGTGCCCATGCAGCCGCGTTACTTCGATCCGCGCGTGGGTTTCTTCGCCACCAGCGTTACCGACTTCGATGCAGACCCCCAGGGCGTTAAAAGGCTCACCATGATCACCCGCTGGCGCCTGGAGCCCAAACCCGAAGACGTGGAGAAATGGAAAAAAGGCGACCTCGTGGAACCCAAAAAACCCATCGTATTTTATATCGATCCCGCTACCCCGGCCAAATGGCGCAAATACCTCATCCAGGGTGTGAACGACTGGCAGGGCGCTTTCGAACAGGCCGGTTTCAAAAACGCCATCTATGCTAAAATGGCGCCCACCAAACAGGAAGATTCCACCTGGAGCCTGGAAGACGCGCGTTATTCCGCCATCGTGTACAAACCTTCCGAAGTGCCCAACGCCTCCGGCCCGCACGTGCACGATCCCCGCTCCGGCGAGATCCTCGAAAGCCACATCAACTGGTATCACAACGTAATGCGCCTGCTGCGCAACTGGTATTTCATCCAGGCTTCGCCTAACGACGAGCGCGCGCGCAAAATGAGCTTCGACGACGAGCTGATGGGCGAGCTGATCCGTTTCGTGTCTTCCCACGAAGTGGGCCACACCCTCGGCCTGCGCCACAACTTCGGCTCCAGCTCCACTTACCCGGTGGAGAAGCTGCGCGATAAGAACTGGGTTAAAGAGAACGGCCATGCCGCTTCCATCATGGACTACGCCCGTTTTAACTACGTAGCGCAGCCGGGAGACGGCATTTCCGGCGCTGATCTTTATCCCCGCATCAACCATTACGATAAATGGGCGATCGAATGGGGTTACAAGGCCATTCCCGGCACAGACGAAAACTCCGAAAAAAGCACCCTCAACAAATGGGTAGTAAATAAACTGCAGGATAAAAAGTACTGGTTCGGCACCGAAACCAACCCGGACGATCCGCGCAGCCAGAACGAAGACCTCGGAGACGATGCCATGAAAGCGAGCGGCTATGGCCTGAAGAACCTTCAGCGCATCATGCCTAACCTCATGGCCTGGACCCGCACCGAAAACGAAGGTTACGCCAACCTGGGCGAACTGTACAATGAAGTGCTGGGCCAGTATACCCGCTACATGGGCCACGTGGCCAAAAACGTGGGCGGCATTTACGAAACGCCTAAAACCGTTGAGCAATCCGGCGCCATCTACGAGATCGTACCGAAAACAAAACAAAAAGAAGCCGTGAGCTTTCTCCAGGCGCAGCTGTTCACCACGCCTGACTGGCTGATCAATAAAGACATCCTGACGAGAGTGAAGGCCGATGCGCCCTCGCTGATCCTCAGCCGCCAGGAAGCCATCCTCGGCCGCCTGCTGAGCACTTCCACCCTCAACAAGATGCTCAACGCGGAAACCCTGGAGCCCGGCGCCTACAAAGCGTCTGAGTACCTGAGCGACCTGAAAAAAGGCGTGTTCTCGGAACTGGCCGCCCGCAAGCCGATCGATATTTACAGGAGGAACCTGCAGAAGGCTTACGTGAACGCGCTTGCCAACCTGCTCGAGAAGCCCAATACAACCGGCGTTCCCCCGCAGTTTGCAGCCATGTTCCCCAACCCGACCCGCAGCGACGCATCCAGCCTTGCCCGCGCGCAGCTCAGTTCCATCCGTTCTGAAGCCCGCAGCGCTGCTGCAGGTTCCGGAGACGCGATGACCCGCTATCACCTGCAGGACCTGGCAGACCGCATCAGCAGTGCGCTCGAGCCCAAATCTTAATACACACCGTCAACCATACGGCATAACAAAAAACCGCCCCGGCACGTTCCGGGGCGGTTTTTGTTTACGGCAAAAAGAAGGCCCGCCCGGTATCGGGCGGGCCTGTTATTTACCCTATACTAAAATAAAAGTACAGGGCAATATTATGGACTGGCTATGCATACTATCTGCGCAGTATTACCACCACCTTCCATGGGCGGGATAACTGCGGTTGCCGGGAATGTTATTGACGATAAAAGCCACCAGTATCAGCATAAAAACGCCGGAGGCCACCGGGCTCAGCACGTACAGGTACCCCAGCGCCCTGATCTTCTCGCTGCCCGCCACCGCCAGCAAAGCCGTGGCGCCGCCGGGCGGGTGCACCGTTTTGGTCACCTGCATCACCACAATGGAAAAAGCCACCGCCAGGGCGCCGGCCAGCCATTCCCACTCGGGGGAAGGCATCAGCATACAGGCCGTAACCCCGGTAACGGCGCTCAGGATGTGCCCGCCGATCACGTTGCGGGGCTGGGCCAGCGGGCTTTGGGTATGCCCGTAAATGAGTACCGCCGATGCGCCGAAAGAGCCCAGCACGAAGAGATTGTCCCGGGCGGGAAGGTAAAACTGGTTCAGCGCGCCGATGAGCCCTACCCCTAGCAAAGCGCCCAGGAAAGACCAGGCTATATCCTTTTTATCGACCAGCGTTTCACGATATATTACATACCTGGCTATCCTGTAAGTCCGTTTTATGTGATGCTTCATGGGGTGCAAAAATACACCTATCAATAAATTTTCTTAATATCGCCCTAAATCTACATGCCTCAACGTGAAAGAACGTCCTAACACCAACAAGATAACGATCTACGACATAGCACAGGCATTGGGGCTCAGCGCATCCACCGTTAGCCGCGCATTGCAGAACAATCCCCTGATCAACGAGGAAACCCGTTTAAAGGTGCAGGACACTGCCGCCGAAATGGGCTATGTGCCGAACTGGATCGCGTCGAGCCTGCGTAAAAAACGTTCCAATATCCTCGGGCTGATCGTGCCGAGAACCAGCATGTACTTTCAAAGCACCGCCATCAGCGGCATCCAGCACGAAGCCCACAAATACGGTTTCAGTATCGTGATCGGGCAGTCAGACGAAACGGTGGCCATGGAAAAAGAGTTGGTGCATACCTTCTTTTCGCTCAGGGTAGACGGGCTGCTGGCGGTTTCATCTATGTTCACCACCAACTTCGACCATTTTTCGCCCTTTATCCGCAACAACATACCGCTCGTATTTTACGACCGCGTGCCCATCGATTTCCCGGGCTACAGCATTACGGGAGACGATTTCAAAGGCGGGTTCCTCGCCACCGAGCACCTTATCAAACAAGGCTGCAAACGCATCGCGCATTTCTCCGGCCAGCTTACCTGCAACCTGTACCAGCAGCGCCTCGCAGGCTACAAAGCGGCATTAGCCAAATACAAGGTCCCTTTCGACGAATCCCTTATTTACGTACACAACCTCACCCTCGACGCCGGCGCCGAAGCCGCCCGGCAGATCTTTGCGCTGGACGAGCTGCCGGACGGCCTTTTTGCCGCCAACGACAGTTCCGCCGTGGCTTTTATCCAGGAAGCGCGCCGCAAAGGCATTAAAGTACCCGAACAGGTGAAAGTGGTGGGATACTCCAACGATCTCTCCAGCCGCATTATCAGCCCTTCCCTCACCACCATCGAACAAAGCGGGTACCGCATGGGCGAAAAGGCGGTGGAAACGCTGGTGCAGCTGATCAACAAAGAGGAAAAGATCAAAGTCACCAAAAATTACGTATTTGAAGTAGAGCTTATTCCACGGGAATCGTCTCAGCGTTAGTTCTAATAAAAAACCTACAACAACTTTATGAAACAGATCATCCGCATTTTATTACCGGTGCTGGCTGTGCTGGGCCTTGCCTCCTGCAGCCGCGACATCTACGTTCCCAACCAGGTGAACGCCCCGCTGTTAAAGGAAAAGAACGAGTTCAAAGCGAACCTTTCCCTTTCCAACTGGCAGGCCGCCTATGCCATTACCGACAACATCGCCGTAATGGTGAACGGTCAGTATGTGTCTCGCGGTATCTTTTTTGACGACGACAACGACACCGATAACGACGACCTTTTCATCGACAAAAACACCCGCGGCGGCATTATCGAAGGCGCAGTAGGTTTCTTCAAACCGCTGGACGCCCGCAAACGCATGATCTTCGACGTGTACGCGGGTTACGGCAACGGCGCTTTCAAAACCCTCGACGGCAATTTTAACTCCGCCGAGCCCGGCACCCCGGCCGGCAATTACACGCTGCGCACGCAATTCAACAAGTTCTTCGTGCAGCCCGCCATCGGTTTTTCGCACAAAGTGGTGGAAGCTTCTTTCACCTCCCGCTTTTCGCTCGTGAAATTTTACAACCAGAGCATGGGCGTGAACGTGTTTGAAAGCGACGAGAATCGCCGCCTCAACTTCATGCAGATCAGCGAAAAAGTAAGGCCCTTCTTCGAACCGGCGTTCACCATCAAAGCGGGTTACCGCTACGTGAAATGGTTCGGCCAGCTGATGTTCTCCGTACCGATGAACGACGAAACCTACAGCGGCTACGAAGTGAACGAATACTTCCAGCCGGTGTCGCTCACCATGGGCGTGTCCATCAACTTCGGGCAATGGGTGAGAGACGCGGGGAAATAACCGCCAATCTGAAAAAAACTAAAAGGCCGTCCCGAAACACCCGGGACGGCCTTTGTATTTATGCTACGTAAGATTTACTGTATCCTGATCGCAACAGCGTCTGTCCAGCCGCGTTTGCGGGCCGCAGCAGGCACCGTTACCGCGATGGCGTCGCCGTCCTGTTTCCACTTCAGCTTCCCTTTGTAGCCCAGCAATTCCATTTTAGCGCCCTTTTTAGGCGAAATGCCGGCGAAACGGATCACTTCCGGCAGCTGCGCTCCTGTTTCCATCAGGTAGATGGCATACACGGCGCTGCCGTCTTTTTTCTGCGTGAAACAAACGTTGCCGTTTTTATACGGCGCAATGTAACGCGTGCCGTAGATGGCTTCGCCGTTTACGTTCATCCATGCGCCAATGCTGTCCAGCTTGCGATACGCTTCGTCGTGCCAGGCGCCGTCCGGCCCGGGGCCGATGTTGAGCAGGTAGTTGCCGCCTTTCGCCACGATGTCTACCAGGTTATGCACCAGCCTGTTCACCGATTTGTAACGGTCGTCCGCCACGTAACTCCAGGAGCCGCCCATGGTCATGCAGGTTTCCCAGGGGTAATCCAGCGGTTTGTCCGGGATCTGCTGCTCGGGCGTGCGGTAATTTTCGAAAGGGCCGTGCACGCTTCTGTCCACCACGATCAGGCCGGGCTGGTTTTTCCGGGCCATAGCCGTGATGGCGGGCATGTTGATGTCCTGGTCCTGCGGGGGCGTTTTGCTCCAGCTGCGCGATTCCGCGGTTTGCATGCTCAGCGGGCGCACCCAGCCGCCGTCCAGCCAAAGAATGTCCACCTTTCCATAACCCGTCATCAACTCTTCGATCTGTTTGTAAGTGAAGTTCTGGAACGATTTCCAGCGCTCGGGATATTTGGCGATCTCGTAGCTGGGGTTGCGGTCTTTCGGCGGAAAATAGCTCCACCAGTAAGATTCCGCATGCCAATCCGGTTTGGAGAAATAGGCACCGATATGAATACCTTCTTTGCGGAAGGCGTTGAAGGTCTCTTTGGTCACGTCCGCCCGCGGGTCTTTGCTGAAAGGCACGTTGGGCGCGGTTATTTTGTAGTCGGACTGTTTGGTGTCGAACATGTTGAAGCCGTCGTGGTGTTTGGTGGTGAACACCATGTATTTCATGCCGGCTTTTTTTGCAGCCGCGGCCCATTTGGCGGGGTCGAAGTTCACGGGGTTGAAGGTGTTCGCCAAAGCTTCGTATTTCCGCACGTATTCGTAATAGGGTATGCCGGCGGGTTTGCGCTGCGTCCACCCTTCATCTTCCGGGCAAATGCTCCACGATTCCACTACGCCCCACTGGGAATAGGTGCCCCAGTGCATCATCAGGCCGAACTTCCAGTCCTGCCATTCGTCCAGCTTCTGCAATACAAGCGGGTCGGTTTCTTTCACGTAGGGCTCGTGCTGCGCCTGTGCGCCAAAAGCGGCCAGCATGAATGCGGATAAAATAATTTTCTTCATTTGGTTCACTGTTTTATTTGCACGCATTCGCGATATGCAGGATGCGTAATTGTTTGTTCACTTCCTGCGCGGACAGTCTGGTGTCCAGCGTCAGCGTCCGGGAAACGCCGGGCAGCAGGTCGAAATAATTATCTGAGAACGCCGATACGCCGTTATCGTCTTCCAGCAGGAGGCACACGTTTTTGGCAAGTTTGTCCGTGCTCACACGCACGGAAATTTTCCCCTCCGTTTCCATCACATGCGTGGTAATCACCGGCTCGGGCAGCTGCAGGTCCCGGGGCGCGACAAAATAAAATACATTCTCCGACACCGGCTGGTTGTTCTTTACCAGTTTGGTGTACAAAATTACCTTTTCCGGCGCCGTGCCGTTCAGCAGCGTTTCTTTCCGGATGCTGAGTACCACTTTGCTGGTATTGGCTTTTGCGGTGAGGGGAAGCGTGTTTTCGTGCAGTACTTTCCCTTCCGTGTCTATCAGCTGCGTGACCAGCTCCAGTTTTTCATCGCTCAGCAGGTCGTTTATCACAAAGGTCTTCAGCTCCCCGTTCTCCATCGTATTGCTGACCAGTATGGGCTTGTAGGCTTCCTTCACAAAATATTGCAGCGCCTTCCACCTTCCGAAATAATCGATGCCGCTCCAGGATGCGCCGGGCCAGCAGTCGTTGAACTGCCAGTACAGCGTGCCCATGCAAAACGGCATGTTCCTGCGGTGCGCTTCCATGCCCACTTTCATGCCTTCGGCCTGCAGCACCTGGCTGAGGTAAAGAAATGCGGGAAAATTGCGCGGTTCCCGGTAATAATGGTCCATGTAGGTTTTGATGGCTGCGTTGCCGCGGGTAAAACTTTTCTGGTGCGCCTGCATCACGAAGGAATTGATGTTCCACTGCGAACTGTCTGCATACGTGCGCACGGTGTTCAGCTCTGGGAACGACTGAAAGCCGTATTCGCTCATGAAACGCGGCACGTGCGTGTTCAGCGCTTCAAACCATTCCATGCCGTGCCATACGCCCCAGTAGTGATTGTCGCCGTGGCGGAAGTCTTCGGCTTTGCCCCAGTTGCTGATGGGGGACGACGGGAAATAAAACCTCCCCGGATCGTGCCGCTGTACTTCGTTTTTGAGAATATCCAGAAACAGCGTGTCGTATCCTTTCAGCATTTGCTGCCATTGTTCATCGGTGTAGGCGTAACCTTCTTTCCAGCCCCAGTTTTTGATCGCCACGGCAATTTCGTTATTGCCGCACCACAACGCCAGCGAAGGATGATTGCGCAGGCGCGTGATGTTGTATGCCGTTTCCTCCTTCACCTGTTCAAGGAAATCTTTATCGGAAGGATACAACGTGCAGGCGAACATAAAATCCTGCCAGACGAGGATGCCTTTTTCGTCCGCAAGTTCGTAGAACTGGTCGTTTTCATAAATGCCGCCGCCCCAAACGCGTATCATGTTGAAGTGCGATGCCTGCATGTCTTCAAACATTTTCCTGTATTTGCCGCGGCTGGTGCGCGGCAGGAAGTTGTCTGAAGGAATGTAGTTCGCGCCTTTCATAAATACGGGGTGACCGTTCACTTTCACATAAAAGCTGGTGCCCATGTCATCTTTTTCATTCACCACTTCCACCGTTCTCAATCCTATTTTGCGCCGCATCTGCTGCACGGTATCCTTCCCATACACTACCGAAACGGTGACAGGATAAAGGTGTTGCGTGCCCAGCCCGTTTGGCCACCAGCGTTTGGGTTTGGGGATAGTGAAGGAGATGGCGGTTTCGTTTGCGCCGGCAGACAGTGTTGCCGTAATGGTTTTGGTGTTGAAAGACTTATCCGCGCCCTGCACAACGAATTTATAAACGCCCGCTTGTTTTACGTCCAGCTTCAGCCGCGCTTCCATTTGCGCGGCAGCGTCGGTCAGCGTTTGTTGTTTGATCCATACGTCTTTCAGCTGCGCTTTGTTCCAGGCCACAAAATACACCGGCCGCCAGATGCCGCTGGTCACGTAACGCGGGCCCCAGTCCCAGCCGTAATGATAGGGCGCTTTGCGCGCGTATACGCTCAGCGGGATGTCGTCCGCATCGTTGCCCGCGGGATATACCAGCCGGTCTTTCATGAACTTCGGCATGTCGTGCGCGATCGGACTGTGAAAATAAATACGGAGGTGATTGAGGCCGGGCTTGAGCGCGGATTTCACCGGCACCTGTCTGCCCACGAACATATTCCCTGTTTGTAAGATCAGCTGATCGTTCAGATATACGTCCGCGTAGGTATCGAGCCCTGAAAAGTCCAGCGCCAGCTCGTCGTACTGGTCAAATGTTGCGGGTGGGACCAGCATGGAAGTGCGGTATTCCCAGTCTTTTTTATCGATCCATTGCAGGCCTTTTTCGTTGGCGCCGGCAAAAGGGTCGGGGATAAGCTGGTGGGCCAGCAGGTCTGTGTGCACGGTGCCCGGCACGGTGGCTTTCCGCCAGACGTTCTCATCTGTTCTCCTGAATTCCCACGCGCTGTCTATGGCCGCCCGCAACGGTTGTTGCGCGAAAGCGGGCAGGAAGGCAATTGTCAATAAAAGCCCCAATAGTAATAATCTCATGTTCACTGTTTATGCGGGATAAAAATAACAGTTATTGGCAAAATCGAAAATTGCGGATATTTGGGTTATGAAAAGCATCTGGCGCCAAATACTGCAATACCTGTTCATTAAAAAACGCGACAAGTCCGAGCCGCTGAACACCAATACGAAGCTGATGCACGGCATGAACCGGATCTCCATCATCGTGTTCCTCGTGGCCATTATCATTCTCCTGATCAGACTGATCAGGCATTTGATGCAATAGTTTTTATTTCACCGTCGAAACGATCGCTTCCGCTGCTTTGCGCGAAGCGGTGCCGTCGCCCAGCAGCGTCCACAACGTGGCGTAATCGGCTTTCATCTGCTGGTGGCGGGCGGTATCCTTTAAAATTAAGGTCAGTTCCTTGAGGAGATTTTCTTCCGTGAGGTCGTGCTGGATCAGCTCTTTTACGACGGGTTTATCCATGATGAGATTCACCAGGGAAATGTATTTCACCTTGATGAGGCGTTTGGCGAAGAAATAAGACACGGGGCTTCCTTTATAACACACTACTTCGGGCACGCCGAACAACGCGGTTTCGAGGGTGGCGGTGCCGGAAGTGACGAGCGCGGCGGTGGCCTGCAGCAGCAGCGGGTAGGTTTTTCCCTTTACGACGGACACGTTCGGGTAGGCCGCCGTGAAATGGTTGATGAAGCTGTCTTCCAGGCTTGGGGCCTGCGCCATGACGAACTGGTATTCCGGGAAATATTTGGCTACGGAAAGCATCACCGGCAGTTTTTTTTCCACTTCCTGCTTGCGGCTGCCCGGCAGCAGGGCGATGATGGGCTTGTCTGAGAACGGCGGTGGGGCGGGTGCTTCCCTGGCGGCTTTGACCGCTTCGATCAGCGGATGGCCGACATATTCCACTTCAAAGTCCCATTTTTTATAAAAATCCTTTTCAAAAGGAAGGATAACGAGCATTTTGTCCACCGTCTCACGGATCTTTTTCACCCGGCCTTCTTTCCAGGCCCATACCTGCGGGCTGATGTAATAGATCACTTTCAGGCCCTGCTGTTTGGCCCATTCGGCGATGCGGAGGTTAAACCCGGGATAGTCGATCAGTACAAGCACATCGGGTTTCCAGGCTTCGATATCTTTTTTGCAGAAATCCAGGTTTTTGAAGATGGTGCGCAGGTTCATCACTACTTCCACGAAGCCCATGAAGGCGAGCTCGCGGTAGTGTTTCACCACGGTGGCGCCGGCCTGTTCCATCAGGTCGCCGCCCCAGCAGCGGACGTCTGCCTGCGGGTCCTGCAGTTTAAGCTGTTTGATGAGATTGCTTCCATGCAGGTCGCCGGAGGCTTCCCCGGCAATTAGATAATACTTCATCCCTAAACGATTTCGCTGTTGCTGATCAGATAATTTTAAGCAGCAAGATAACGATTGCGTACAACAATGTGATCAGCAAAATGCCTTTGGCCGTAATGTCCAGGCGGGCGCGGGTGTAAAAGTAAAAGACGATGCCGTTGGCGAGCAGGCAGATGCTGATCACTTTGGGTATCTGCTGGCGGGCGTTTTTGAGGTAAATGAGAAAGTCCGCCAGGTTGATGTGTTTGCTCAGGTACACGGCCAGCAGCCAATACAGCAGGAAGGCCGCTATCGGGGTGAGAAAACCCACCAGTACGCCGAGTGATAATTTGTCTTGTTTCAACATGATCATAGGATTATTGGAACTGCCATTCGTTTTGCAGTTTTTCCTTCAAACGGTAGTCTGTAAGGTCGAACTGAACAGGCACCAGGGATGTATAGCCGTTTTCCAGCGCCCACACATCGGTGTCGCTCCCGAAATCCTGGTTCGAGAACTCGCCGGTGAGCCAGTAATATTTTTTGCCGTTAGGGTCTCTCCTTTCGTCGAACTCTTCTTTCCATTTCGCATTGGCCTGCCGTGCCAGCCTGATGCCTTTGTATTCTGCCGCTGGCAGGTCGGGGATGTTCACGTTGAACAACGAATGCGGCGGCAAGGTTGTTTCGAGCATTTTTTGCGTGACTTCGCGGGCCACCTGCCGCGGAATGCTGAAATCCGCGTCGTAATCGAAATTGAGAAAAGAAAAACCGACGGAGGGAATGCCTTCTATCGCCGCTTCCATGGCGGCAGACATGGTGCCGGAGTAAATAATGTTGATGGAATGGTTGGCGCCGTGATTGATGCCGCTCACACAGATGTCAGGCCGGCCGCCGAGTATTTTGTCCCGCGCCAGTTTCACACAGTCTACCGGCGTGCCGGAGCAGGTCCATGCTTCGATGCCGTCGAAAATGTCCACCTGGTTCAGCCGCAGCGGCGAGCCGAGCGTAATGGCGTGCCCTTTACCGGATTGCGGGCTGTCTGGCGCTACCACCACTACTTTTCCCAACGGCCTTACGGCTTCGATGAGATTGCGGATGCCCGGGGCGGTAATGCCGTCGTCGTTCGTCACCAGTATCAGGTTTTCCTTCTTCACGATTGTGCTTTTGTCAACAAATTTACATGCCAGGATTTACAAATCCCTGTTATTTATAGATCGGATTTTTTCATTTTGTACCAGGAGAAGTAGGTGAACACCGCGATATAAAACCACGCGATCAACGTATACTGGGTCTTCGAGGGACCTGAACCGCCCTTGTTGATCAGGTCGCGCAGCCTGTCGAATACGCCCGGCACCAGCCTGTCTGTACATTCCAGCGGTAAAAAACCGCCGAGGTGGTATTTCACTTTAAAATCAAGCAAACCCGCAATGGCAAACTCTCCCACGTACACGTACATGATGTAGATACCGATCGCGATGCCGGCCCTTTTCATGTATACGCCGAGAAAAAAGGCCATGGACAGGTAGGTGAGGCTTTGCGTGAAAGTATACCAGATAAAGATGCTCCCGTCCGTCACATCCCCGCCGCCATTCTTCAAACCAAAAACGATCGCCGTAACGGAAATTACCAGCGTGATAAAAAGCGACGCGGTGATCAGCACGCCGAATTTGGCGTTTACGTACTGGTTCCTGCTCCACCCGTCGATGATGTTCTGGCGGATAGTGCGGAAATTATTTTCATTGGTGAGGAAGATCATCAGCATAATGCCCATAACGGGCGTTGCCAGGCTCCCGAACCAGGCGGTGGTATCCCAGACCCTGGGAAACGTAAACGCATTCAGGAACCGCGCGACCATTTCGTTGGAGGAGTTCAGGATGCTTTCAAACGCCCAGGTAAGCAGCGGCACGGTTATCAGGAACAAACCGGACAATATCCAGAAAGTACGGTAGGCCTTTACTTTGAGCCATTCTATTTTAAGAAGTTGTATCATGTGTTGGTGCAGGTTAAAGGGGATCAATTGGTGAGCTCGATGAACCTCGCTTCGAGGCTCTTCCGTTTTACGGCCAGGTAATTCAGCGTGATGCCTTTTTCGAAGCAGGAACGGTTCAGCTGTTCGGCCGTTTGCCCGTTCTCAAATATCACCTGTATGCCGCCGTTGTGCCTGCGCAGGCTTTTCAGCCCCGGCATGGCGTTCAGTACGGTTTCCAGCAGTTCCAGGTTGGCGGCGCTCACTTCCAGCATATCCTCGTTCGCCAGCACTTCGTCCACATGCCCCGCCGCAACGAGATCGCCTTTTTTGAGAATAGCGACATGCGTGCAGACTTTCTCCACTTCGTCCAGCAAATGACTGGCCATGATCACCGTGGTACCTTCTTGGCCGAGGTTGCGGATCAATTCCCTGATCTCGGCGATGCCGGCGGGGTCGAGGCCGTTGGTCGGTTCGTCCAGCAGCAGCACTTCCGGCCGGCCCAGCAGCGCGTTGGCAATGGCCAGGCGTTGTTTCATGCCCAGTGAAAAAGTGCTGAATTTGGAATCTTTCCTTTCCCAAAGCTCGGTGATCTTCAATACGCGCTCGATATCGTCGTGCCCGCGGCCCTTGATGGCGGCGTTGATCTGGAGATTACGGACGGCGGAATAATAATGGTAGAAGTTGGGCGTCTCCAGCAATGTGCCGATGCGCTTGCGGAGGTCCGCATGCGGTTCCAGGCCGAACCATTTATACGTTCCCGCGTTGGGTTTCAGCACGTCCATGATAATGCCGAGAAGAGTGGTCTTTCCGCTGCCGTTGGGGCCCAGCACGCCAAACACGCTGCCTTCGGGTACGTTGAAGGATACGGATTTAAGCGCCTGTATGGGGCCGTAGCGCTTGGACACCTTGTGAAGGGACAGGATTTGTTTGTGTTCCAAAGTCGGTTATGTTAGGTTTTTTGCAATATATGACTAATTACGCACGGGTTTTCCTGTTTTCAGCACGCTTTGCAGCCTTTCCAGGGTTTTTCTTTCGCCGCTCAGGCTCAAAAAGGCTTCCCTTTCGAGGTCGAGCAGGTATTGTTCGCTTACCAGCGTTGGTTCTGAAAGGTCGCCGCCGCACATCACGTATCCCAACTTCCGCGCGATCTTCGCATCGTGCTCGGAGATGTAGTTGCCGAAATGCGTGGCGTTGATGCCGGTGAGGATCGCGCCGAGCGCGGAACGCCCCAGCACGCGAATGTCTGTCCGTTCAATGGGTTTCACATACCCCGCGTTCGCCAGCTCGATAGCCTTTTCTTTCGCATCCGCGATCACGCGGCTCTGGTTGAGGCTGATCGCGTCGACGCCTTCACGCAGCAGGCCCAGCTCAAACGCTTCATGCGCTGATGTGGCCACTTTCGCCTGCGCGATGGTCAGGTATTTTTCCTGCAAAACCGGGTTTTCGATCTGCCCTTCTTTGTAAAGATCGGATGCGCGCAGCGTCAGCTCCTTGGTGCCCCCGCCGCCGGGGATCAGCCCCACGCCCAGTTCCACCAGCCCGATATACGTTTCCGCCGCCGCCTGCACATGGTCTGCATGCAGGCTCATTTCACAGCCGCCGCCCAGCGTCAGCCCATGCGGGGCCACCACTACGGGAATGGAAGAATACCGCAGGCGCATGGTCGTTTTCTGGAACAGGCGCACCGCCATGTCCAGCTCGTCGTACTCCTGCTCCGCCGCCAGCATAAAGATCATGCCCACGTTTGCGCCGGCGGAGAAATTCGCCGCGTCGTTGGCGAGAATGAGGCCGCGGAAATCTTTCTCCGCGCGGTCTATCGCTTTATGCACGCCTTCCAGCACCTCGCCGCCGATGGTGTTCATTTTTGTTTTCCATTCCAGCGACACAATGCCGTCGCCCAAATCGTACAGGTTGCAGGCGCTGTTTTTCCAGACAATGCTATTGGAATGGTTCTCGAGGATAATGAACGCGTCTTCGCCCGGCACAGGTTTGTATGCCTTAGTGGCGAGATCGTAATAATATTTTTTGCCGTTCTCGATCTTGTAAAACTGCTTCACGCCCGCCGCCAGCATGTCTTTTACCCAACCGGCAACGGTAAGTCCTTTATCGGTGATGGTTTTGATGCCGGCTTCCACACCCAATAGATCCCAAGTCTCGAACGCGCCGATCTCCCAGCCGAAACCCGCTTTCATGGCATCGTCCACTTTGTACAGGTCGTCTGCGATCTCGGGGATACGGTGAGAGATATACGAAAACAGCCTGGCATGGAATGCCTGGTAGAACTGGCCCGCCTTGTCGGGGGAAGCCGCCAGCATTTTGATCCGTTGTTTGAGGTCTTCAACGGGTTTGGCCGCTTCGATGCCGGCGAATTTCGCTTTCACCTTCGGCCCGTATTCCATCGTATTGAGGTCGAGGGTGAGGATTTCCTTTCCGCCCGCGCCTTTGGTCTTTTTATAAAAACCCTGCCCGGTTTTGTCGCCCAGCCAGTTGTTCTCCACTACTTTCTGCAGGAACGGCGGTATCTGCATGATATCGCGCGCTTCGTCGTCCGGGCAATTATCCGCCACGCCTTTCGCCACTTTCACGAGCGTGTCGATGCCTACCACGTCCGCGGTGCGGAAGGTGGCCGATTTCGGGCGGCCGATCACAGGGCCGGTGAGCGCGTCCACTTCGTCGATGCCCAGTTTCATTTCCTGCATGATGTGGAAAATGGCCATGATGGAAAACACGCCCACGCGGTTGGCGATAAAGGCCGGCGTGTCTTTGCAGAGCACGGTGGTTTTACCGAGATAAAGATCGCCGTAATGCATCAGGAAGTCCGTTACCGCGGGATCGGTATGCGGGGTGGGAATGATCTCCAGCAGCCGCAGGTAACGCGGCGGGTTGAAGAAGTGCGTGCCGAGGAAATGTTTTTGAAAATCTTCGCTGCGGCCTTCCGCCATCAGGTGAATGGGAATGCCGGAAGTATTGGAAGTGATGAGCGTGCCGGGTTTGCGGAACTGCTCCACCTGTTCGAAAACTTTTTTCTTGATGTCGAGGTTTTCCACCACCACTTCTATCACCCAATCGCAGTCTGCGATGGATTTCATATCGTCGGTGAAATTGCCGGTTTTGATATGTTTGGCGGCCTCTTTGAAATAAAGCGGCGAGGGATTGGATTTGATCGCGGCCTGCAGGGCCTCGTTCACGATCCTGTTCCGCACTGCGGGATGCTCCGTCGTTAATCCTTTGGCCTTTTCCGCGTCATTGGGTTCTTTGGGCACAATGTCCAGCAATAACACCTTCACGCCAACGCCTGCGAAATGGCAGGCGATCCTTGAGCCCATTACGCCGGAACCCAGCACTGCTACTTTGTTGATCCTTCTTTGCATAATATTTCCGCTTTAGAATAATGAATTTAGCATTTTTCTTGGTTGAACGGCGCAGCGTAACGAAAAAAGCCCCGGCGCATGCCGGGGCTTTTCATCTTATGTTTTCATGATCAGCTCACCCCGCTGCCGGGCGCCACGGCCTGGTCGGGATTTACGAACACGAGTTTGCCGTCTTTGTCTTCGGCCATCAGTATCATGCCCTGGCTTTCAATGCCTTTCATTTTACGCGGCGCGAGATTGGCCACCAGCGTAACCTGTTTGCCGATGATCGATTCGGGCGCGTAATGCAGCGCAATGCCGGATACAACGGTACGTTGCTCCGTGCCCAGGTCTATCGTGAGTTTCAGCAGTTTGTCCGCCTTCGCCACTTTTTCCGCGTGCGTAATGGTGCCCACTTTGAGTTCCAGTTTCGCGAAATCGTCGTACTGGATCTCCGCTTTCGCGGGAGCGGCTTCTTTCACGGGCTCCGCAGCGGGTGCGGCAGTTTGTGCTGCGGCGGACTGCTTCAGCCCGGCGTGCAGTTTATCCACCTGCGCCTTCACCTGCTCGTCCTCGATCTTTTTGAACAGCAGTTCCGGCGCGCGCAGCGTGTAGCCAACGCTTACCAGTTTCATGCTGCCTGCGTTCTCCCATTCCAGCATACGGTCCACCACTTTCAGCATATGGCAGATCTTCTGCGCGGTAAACGGCAGGAAGGGGTTGATGAACACCGCGAGATTGGCCGTGAGCTGCAGGCATACGTGCAGGCAGTTGTCGATCAGCTGCTGGTTCTGCGCCTGCAGTTCGGGCGTTTTGGCGAGTATCCAGGGTTGTTTTTCCTGGAGGTAGCGGTTGCCTTCGCGGGCCACGTTCATCACTTCGTTGAGCGCGTCGCGGAAGCGGAAAGTTTCCAGCGATTCGGAAATTTTCATCTTCGCGTCCTGCAGCATGGTGAAGATCGCGTCGTCCGCCGCATTTTTCACTTCGGCGTGCATGGGCGGCACTTTGCCGCCGCAGAGCTTGTGCATCAGCACCATCGTGCGGTTCACGAAGTTGCCGAGGTTCGCTACGAGTTCGTTGTTATTGCGGTCCTGGAAATCTTTCCAGGTAAAATCGTTGTCTTTCGTTTCTGGTGCGGTGGCGCAAAGCACGTACCGCAGCACGTCCTGCTGGTCCGGGAAATCTTTCACGTAATCGTGCACCCACACCGCCCAGTTGCGGGAAGTGCTTACTTTTTCGCCTTCGATGTTGAGGAACTCGTTGGCGGGCACATTGTCCGGCACAATAAAGCCGCCGTGCGCCTTCAGCATGGCCGGGAAAATGATGCAGTGGAACACGATGTTGTCTTTCCCGATGAAATGGATCAGGCGGGTATCTTCCTTGCACCAGTAATCGGCCCAGTTCCCGGTCAGCTCCTTGGTGGCGGAAATGTAGCCGATCGGCGCGTCGAACCAAACGTACAGCACTTTGCCTTCTGCATCGGGCAGCGGCACTTTAATGCCCCAGTTGCTGTCGCGCGTCATGGCGCGGGGCTGCAGCCCGTTGTCCAGCCAGCTTTTGCATTGGCCGTACACGTTAGCTTTCCATTCTTTATGGTCTTCGATGACGTATTGTTTCAGCCATGGCTCATAATTTTGGAGCGGCATGTACCAGTGTTTGGTCTTTTTCTTCACCGGCACGGCCTCGCTGAGGGCTGAACGGGGATTGATCAGGTCGTCGGGGCTGAGGGAACTGCCGCAGCGCTCGCACTGGTCGCCGTAAGCCTTGTCGTTGCCGCAGTTGGGACAGGTGCCGATAATGTAACGGTCTGCCAGGAATACCTGTTTGATCTCGTCGAAATATTGTTCGGATTCCTTCTCTTCGAAAAGGCCCTTGTCGTACATGTTCTTAAAAAATTCCGCGGCCGTTTCGTGATGCACCTGGCGGGAAGTACGGGAAAATATATCGAAAGAGATGCCCATGGAGGCAAAGGAATCTTTGATGATCGCGTGGTATTTGTCCACAATGTCCTGCGGGGTCACGTTTTCCTGCATGGCCTTGATGGTGATGGGCACGCCGTGCTCGTCCGTCCCGCAAACGAATTTTACGTCCGCTTTCCTGGCCCTGAGATACCTGACGTAAATGTCGGACGGCAGGTAACAACCGGCGAGGTGGCCGATATGCACCGGGCCGTTGGCATAGGGCAGCGCTGCCGTAACGAGGTACCTGTTAAATTGTTTCATTGAATACTTCCTCTGTTGAAAAAAATGTAAAATTATCCGGAAAAATAGGGAAATGGATTTGCAGTTAACCCAATAACGACTACTTTGGCCGTAGAATGGGGGAACGGGATTCCTTCTTCCTCATTTAATCAGCAAAGGTAAACTAAAGACTTCAGAATGGTAAAAATTCCGCCCTATCTTAAAAAAGGCGATCTCATAGGCATCACCTGCCCCAGCAGTAAAATGGAGCTTCCCGCCGCAGAATATGCGGCTGAAGTGATCAGATCCTGGGGTTACCGGGTGCATCTCGGCATTACCGTAGGCACCAGTTTCCATAATTTTTCGGCGCCGGACGAGCTGCGGCTGGAAGAGCTGCAGGATATGATGGACGACCCGGAGATCAAAGCCATCGTGTTCGGCCGCGGCGGGTACGGCATGGTGTCTATCCTGGACAGGCTTAATTTCAGCCGTTTCCGCAAAAAACCGAAGTGGCTCTGCGGTTACAGCGACATCACTACCCTTCACGCCCATCTGCAGCAGCGGTACAACATTGCGTCCATCCACTCCCTGATGTGCAGCGGCATTGCGGCGCCCACGAAAGACAATATTTACGTAGGCAGCCTCCGCGAAGCCCTGCGGGGCAAACGCAGCAGGTACGAAACGCACCCGCACGAGATGAACCGCACCGGCAAAGCTTCCGGCCAGCTGGTGGGCGGCAATCTCACGCTGCTGGCCAACCTGTCCGGCTCCGTGTCGCAGCCCGATACCAAAGGGAAAATATTGGTGCTGGAAGATGTCGGCGAATACCGCTACAACATCGACCGTATGATGTACAACCTCAAACGCGCCGGCTGGCTCGGCAAACTGGCGGGGCTGGTGGTAGGCTCGTTTACGGAAGAACGGGAAACGGAAACGCCTTTCGGGCAAACGGAATACGAGATCATCCGGAACATGGTGCAGGAGTACGGTTACCCGGTGTGCTACAACTTCCCTGTCGGCCACCAGGAAGCAAATTATGCGCTCAAAATGGGCGTACCGCACGAACTGAAGGTGACGGCAAAAGGCGTCAGCCTGCGCGAGCTGAAATAACGCGCCGCGGGAAACATACAGGCAGACATGAGCGGCTACAATTTCAGCAGTGAATCGAGCTTCGTCTGGAACAGCGGGTATTCGTGCAGGTTATTGTGCCCCGCGCCTTTGAGGGTAAATAAGGTATCTCCCGGTTTGAAACATTCTTCAGACAGCTTTTTCCCCGAAGCGTACGGCACCGTTTGGTCTTTCGTGCCGTGAAACGCCGCTACCGGCGCGGTTACCTTGGGCAGGTATTCGTTGGTGGGCAGTTTATACTGCAGCAGCAGGCTGTGCGGGTAAATGGGAATGGCGGATTCGGCTACGTCCTGCAGGCTGTAATACGGCGCTTCGAGTATCAATCGCCTGCAATCGCGCACCGCAGCCAGTTGCGCGGCAATGCCCGTGCCCAGCGAACGGCCGTAGATCACGATCTGCCAGGGCGCAAACCGCGTGCGGGCCACTTTATACATCAGCATCGCGTCTTCATACAGCACGGCTTCCGTTAACCGGCCGGTGCTTTTGCCGAACTCGCGGTAATCCATGATCAGCACATCGTAGCCGTTGCGGGTGAACTCCGGCATGTATTGCGCGTAACGGTTGATGTTATGCGAATTGCCATGAAAGTACAGAACCATGCCGCGCGGACGCTCCGCCTTGAACAGCACCGCGCTCAGCTTCACTTTTTTATTGACGGGTATCAGCAGCTCCTGGAAGGGAACGTCGAACTTGTACTGGTAATTGGCGGGCAGCACCTCCGGGTGAAAGATCAGTTTGTCCTGCACGAAATACAGCGCCAGCCCGGCGACCAGGTAAATGCCGATGGCCCACAGCGCGATCTTTTTTAAATTTTTCCGGAGGTCCGGCATTGGCATATGAGGAGCGTTTGTTGGCTTAGTCTTCCACGTCGGGCACCAGCTGCAGGCCGTATTCCTCCGGCGTAAGCAGGCCCGTGGCCTTTACCGCGGCAATCTTCTCCGCATCGGAAACAAGATCGGCGACGGTGAATTGCTGGTGAAGATAATTGAACGTATGCAGCTTGCCCGCGAGGCCCGGCACGTCCGCCAGGTATTTGATGATCTCGTTCACCATCAGCAGCGCGGTAGCGCCGTGCGTGGCGCCCATGGCCCCCGCGTCGAAATTGCGGAACTCGTCCAGCAGGTATTCGTTGCAGCGGTAGGAAGCCCGCAGCGGGCTGTTGTCGGATTTCATGTTGAACCCGCCCCACCAGGCCGTCCAGTTATGTACTTCGCCGGTCACAAAAGGTTTGTCCAGCAAAATGCAGCCGTCGTTCACCACCAGGTGCGTGGCACGGTGCTGGGAGCAGTCCACGACCAGGTCGAAACCGCTGAACACCTGTTGCACATTGTCTGGCCGCACCTGTATGAGAAAAGGGTAATGTTTGTTCCAGGGATTGAGCGAAAACAGCCGGCTGGCGGCCATCTTGGCTTTGTGTTTGCGCACGTCCTGCATGTTGTAGAGCGGCTGGCGGTGAAGGTCTTCCTCGAGTATTACCCCGTAATCCGCAATACCGATCACCCCTACGCCCGCCGCGCTGAGATACTGTATCACCGGGCTGCCGAGGCCGCCCGCGCCGATCACGAGTATGCGGCTTTGCTTTAGTTTTTCCTGCAGCCCTACTCCCATCCCTGGCACCGCAATGGGGTGCCGATATCTTGCCAGTTCTTTTTCTGTCAACATCCTTCTTTCGATTACTGGTACAAAGATAGCCTACTCCTGGGGAAACTCAAGCGTGAAGCGGCTTCCCTTCCCCAAAATACTTTCCACCCTGATACGGCCCTTGTGCGCGTCCACGATGGCTTTCACATAACTCAGCCCCAGCCCGAAACCTTTTACGTTGTGCACGTTGCCGGTATGCGCGCGGTAGAACTTTTCAAAGATGCGCGACACCGTGTCCCGGCTCATGCCAATGCCGTTGTCGGAAATGGAGATCACGAGATATTTCCGTGTATTCGTTGTTGTGATACGCACTTCGAGGTTTTCCCTGGAATATTTGATCGCGTTGTCGAGCAGGTTGAAAATGAGGTTGGAAAAATGCACCTCGTCCGCTTTGATGATCGGCTGGATGGCGTTCAGCTGCAGGTCTACCGTACCGTTCTTCCCTTCCAGCTGCAGCTGCAGGTTCTCCACGGTGCTGTGAATGAGCTGGTGCACGTCTATCGGCTGCAGGTTGAGCGTCAGTTCCTCTTTTTCCATCAATGCGGAATTGAGGATCGATTCCACCTGTTTGTTCATGCGTTTATTTTCCTCCTTGATGATGCCTGAGAAGTACCGGATCTTGTCTTTATTGTCCATCACGCGTTCGTTGCCGATGGCATCGATGGCCAGCGAGATCGTGGCCAGCGGCGTTTTCAGCTCGTGCGTCATGTTGTTGATGAAATCGCTTTTGATCTCCGAGAGTTTTTTCTGCCCCAGCATCGTTCGTATCGTGAGGGCAAAAGCCGTTACGATAATGGCGGTGAACAGGATGCCGCCAAAGATCATCCAGCCAAGGGATTTGAATACGGTAAGACTGCTTTGCGGCACAAACACATGCAACACTTCAAAAGAATTCGCATTGATGCTTTCCGCCAGCGGCACGATGATCTCCTGGTACAGCGCGGAATCCGTCTCGCGTTTGTTGAGCCGCTCGATGAAAGCGGGTGAATACATTTGGATCTGCGCATTGCTCACGATGCCGAATTCGAAAACGGTGTCGAGCTTGCGGTCTTTCATCGCCTTTTTCAGCATCCCCATTACTTCCGCGCCTTCAAACTGGGCGCTGACGGGGATAAAAGGTTTGATGATGCCGTCTGTAACGGGCTCCAGCGTAAGCCGGTTCGATGCGCCCTCCTGCTTAAAACGGTCGATCTTGATACGCGCGATGGGCGCCAGCGAGCGGCTGATCAGTTCGTTGCGGACAGCTTCAACGGCGTCCACCATCTTTTGTTCCTTTTCTTCCTTCTTGATATGGGCGGCATTGATGATCCAGCTGTACTGGATGTAAATGATCCCGAGCAGGGACAAGGTGATCAGGGCGATAATGACAGGAAATATCTTCTTTAACGGCAGCATGTTACGGATCTATAAAACGCTAAATATAGCGAATTTCCCACGGCGGGGAACTGTTTGCTATAGCAACTATGATACAAAATTAAACCGTGAAAAGCCGTATCTGTAGAGATATATGTTAAAAAACATCACTTTAACGTAATTTTAACGCAGAAATTATGCTGTTATTATAGGCAAGCCCCTTATCTTTGCATTGTTATCTGGTACCAAATTTGCTACTTGATAACAGATACAAAAAAGCGAATAAACTTTCTACATACATCGACGTGGATTCGTTCCATAAGCGATTTAGATTTTGGTTGATAAAATGGTAAGGGATCTTTCTAGGTCCCTTTTTTTATTTCCCATCTTTCTGATTGTGCGCATATTACCGAAAAAATAAACGCCCCGTTTGGCATTTGTTGGTTAAATTTGATCAAGAGCTTAAGGAAAAAAGGTAAGTCATGGAAACACTTGCGCCTGGAATATTGCTGATTGCGGACCCTTTTCTGAAAGACCCGAATTTCGCCCGCACCGTTGTGCTGCTGTGCGAACATCAGGACGAAGGCAGCTTCGGCTTCGTCGTAAACCGGCAGTTCGATCAGCGGCTCGACGAACTGATCCCCGCAGTGGTTACCCCCAACATCCCCGTTTATTTTGGCGGCCCCGTTCAGATGGACACGATCCATTTTATTCACCAGGTGCCTGAGCTGATAGAAGGCGGCTTTGAAGTGTTCCCGGGTATTTTTTGGGGTGGCGATTTCGCCACAGTCGTGGAATTGTTGAACAGGGGCGAGCTGGACCTGGCGAAGATCAAATTCTTCATCGGTTATTCCGGCTGGAGCAGCGGGCAGCTGGAAGGGGAACTGACGGAAAAAAGCTGGATACTGAGCCGCATCAACCCGCCGCTGCTGTTTTCGGGAGACGAGCAGGAGATCTGGAAACAAAGCCTGCAGAATATGGGCAACAACTTCGCGATGATGGCCAATTTCCCGATAGACCCTTCACTGAACTGATATTTCCGCAAACTTGTAATACAAAAGGCCGGGCGTAATGCCCGGCCTTCATGATGTATGCCTTTCGTGAGAATTACAGGGCCGTTGCGCCTTCTACCAGCACCGTCGCCTTGTTATTCAGCACTTCTACGAAGCCCCCTTCGATGGTGAACTGCTCCGTATGCGTCTTATCTTTCAGCACCTTCATTTTGCCTTTACCCAGGGCGGCGATCAGCGGGGCGTGGCGGTCCAGTACTTCAAAGGAACCGTCTGTGCCCGGCAGCTGGATGCCGTATACTTCGCCTGTGTACAGCTTTCTTTCCGGTGTTAATATTTCCAATAACATGTTAATCGGTTTTGTTTAGAAGAAGCCTTATTTAGCGGAAGCCAGGAGCTTCTTGCCTTTCTCGATCGCATCGTCGATGGTACCTACGAGGTTGAAGGCCGCTTCAGGGTACTCGTCTACCTCACCGTCCATGATCATGTTAAAACCGCGGATGGTTTCTTCGATGGGCACCAGTACGCCTTTCAGACCGGTGAACTGCTCCGCCACATGGAAGGGCTGGCTGAGGAAACGTTCCACGCGGCGGGCGCGTGATACGGTGAGTTTATCGTCGTCGCTCAGCTCGTCCATACCGAGGATCGCGATAATGTCCTGCAGCTCTTTGTAGCGCTGGAGGATCATTTTCACGCGCTGTGCGGTGTTGTAGTGAGATTCGCCCACAACGGCCGGGCTAAGGATGCGGCTGGTGGAATCCAGGGGGTCCACCGCGGGATAGATACCCTTGTCGGCGATTTTACGGGACAATACCGTGGTAGCGTCCAGGTGGGAGAAGGTAGTGGCAGGAGCGGGGTCGGTCAGGTCATCCGCCGGTACGTACACCGCCTGTACGGAGGTGATGGAACCGTTTTTGGTGGAGGTGATACGCTCCTGCATCAGGCCCATTTCAGTAGCCAGGGTGGGCTGGTAACCTACCGCTGAAGGCATACGGCCGAGCAGCGCGGATACTTCGGAACCGGCCTGGGTGAAACGGAAGATGTTATCTACGAAGAAGAGGATGTCGCGGCCGCTGCCTGCGGTGCCGTCGCCATCACGGAAGTATTCGGCCATGGTAAGACCGGAAAGGGCCACACGGGCGCGCGCGCCGGGAGGCTCGTTCATCTGGCCGAACACGAAGGTGGCCTGTGAGTTTTTCAGCTCTTCTTTATCCACGGAGGAGAGGTCCCAGCCGCCGTGTTCCATAGATTCTTTGAATTTGTCGCCGTAACGAACGATGTTCGCTTCGATCATTTCGCGCATCAGGTCGTTCCCTTCACGGGTACGCTCGCCTACGCCCGCGAATACGGACAGACCGGCGTGGCCTTTTGCGATATTGTTGATCAGTTCCTGGATCAGTACGGTTTTACCTACGCCCGCACCGCCGAACAGACCGATCTTACCGCCTTTTGCATAAGGCTCGATCAGGTCGATCACCTTGATACCGGTGAACAGCACTTCGGTATCGGTGGCGAGGTCTTCAAAACGGGGGGGCTGACGGTGGATGGGAGCGCCATTGGTCGTGTCCAGCTGGCCCAGACCGTCAATCGCTTCACCTACCACGTTGAACAAACGGCCTTTGATGGCATCACCGGTAGGCATTTTGATCGGAGCTTCGTTATCCACAACTTCCATACCGCGCACCAGGCCGTCGGTAGAATCCATTGCTACTGTACGAACGCTGTCTTCCCCGAGGTGCTGCTGTACTTCCAGCACCACTTTCTGGCCGTTCTCACGGGTCAGATAGAGTGAGTTGTAAATTTCCGGCAATTTTCCTTCAAAATGCACGTCCACAACGGGACCGATGATTTGTTTGATCTTACCTGTGTTAGGCATATTTCTTAGAAGTTTATAGAATGCAAGTAAATGTGCTGATGCAAAATTTCGCGCAAAGGTAACAATTGAAGCCAGAAAACCCAAAATTCCGGGAATTTGATTTGGGGTGATTTTCGTCAGTTTTTGCCCGGCAAGGTTACAAATATATTAAGATTTAGCAATAAGATATGATTTCTAAAAGCCGCCTGTTATTTTTATAGTTCAATACTCTTTATCATATGCAACAAGATAAGCCATCATTAGATCGCCGGGGATTCCTCGGCAATCTCACCAAAGCGGGCATCCTGGGCGCCATCGGCCTTACGCCGGCAGCCCGCCTCGCAGCCGCCGCCACCGAAGAAGAAGCGCTCGCCGTCGAAAAGGCCTTTACCGAAGGAGAACACACCTTCCTTTGCCCGCCCTATCTTCAGAGCCCCGAGCCCACGGGCATGACCGTGATGTGGATGAGCAACAGGCCCACCTACAGCTGGGTGGAGTACGGCGAAACCGCGGCCCTCGGCAAAACCGTCCACAATGTGCAGGGCGGTATCGTGGATTCGTACGACAGGCTGCACCGCATCCGCCTCGGCAACCTGAAGCCCGGCACCACGTACCATTACAAGGTCTTTTCCAAAGAAATCACCGAGTTCAGGCCCTACAAGCTCACTTACGGCGAAACCATCAGTTCGGGCACCTTTACCTTCACCACGCCCGCTAAAAACCCGAAGGAAGTAAGCTGGCTGGTTTTCAACGACATACATGACCGCGGCGCGCTCAGCTTCCCGCATCTGATGGCATTGAACAAAGACCCATACGACTTTGTGTTCCTCAACGGCGATATGTTCGACTACCAGGAAGACGAGCAGCAGATCCTCGACCACCTGCTTACACCGCTGGGCAAAACCTTCGCCTCCGAAAAACCTTTCCTGTTCACCCGCGGCAACCACGAAACCCGTGGTAAATACCGCCGCGAACTGGCCAGTTATTTCGACGGGCCGTACATTTTCACCAAACAGTGGGGTCCCGTGCATTTCACCGTGCTCGATACCGGGGAAGACAAAGAAGACACGCACCCCGTATACGCCGGCATCGTGGATTTCGACGAATACCGCCGCCAGCAGGCCGAAGACCTGAAGCAGATCGTGCAGTCCCCCGCGTTCAAAAAAGCGAAATTCCGCGTGGTGATGATGCATATCCCACATTATTATTCCGGGGACTGGCACGGCACCATGGAATGCCGCAAACTTTTCGCGCCTGTTTTCGAACAGGCGAAGGTGGACCTTTTCATCGCCGGGCATACCCACCGCCCGGGCATTCACCAACCGGTGGCCGGGCAGCACTCCTACCCGATCGTGATCGGCGGCGGCCCGAAAGACGGCAACCGCACCATCATCAAAGTAAAGGCCACTGAAAAAGACCTGAACCTGGTGATGATCAAAGACGACGGCTCCGAACTGGGCAGGGTAGACCTGAAATCGAAAAGAGGATAAGCGGAAACGCCCCGACATAAAAAATACCGGGCTTTCGGAAGAAGGCCCGGTATTTTAATTATGAGGAAGTGGAATCTTATTGCGGAAGCGGCTTTGCCGCGGCTACGCAGGCCCAGGGGTCGGGGTCGCCGGGAAGCGCTTTTTTGTCGTGGCTCCAGCAAAAATTCATCGCCTGGCTGGTCACGCTCATCAGGCGGATATTGACCTTGGTGCCTTTGCGGCTGTTAGACGCCTGCACCGTCTGCACGCCTTTGGCGGGTATGTTGTGAATGGTGTACGGCTCGCTTTTGAACACGCTGCCGTTGCCCCGCAGGTATTCCACCATCACCACGGCATTGTCCAGCGGGTATTCCGTCTGGTTTCGCAATGTGATCTGCAGGTTGCGGATGCCGCCCAGGAAGCCGGTCTTGTAATCCCCCGTATTCAGCGAAATGTATTGTTTCCAGTTCTTGCGGAAATATTCGCGGCGGTCTACGAACGTAGCCTGTGCCTGCGCCTGCATGTCTTTCCGCCCCGCGATCTGCTCGGCGGTGCGGTTGCTAAGGGTAAGACTGTTCTTCAATTCCCGGTTTTCCCTGATCAGCTGCTCGTTCACCCGCAGCAGGTCTTTGGCCTTTTTCTGGTCGGCGCACGATTTCACGGCGAGGATTGCAATAAGGGAAAGCAGGACGATTGGAATGATCCATCTTTGACTCATGCGGCTGTTACAGAAAAAATAATGCCGGATTTCTTTCGAAACCCGGCGCCCGTTCTCTGCTTGCCTTTATACGGATCTTATTTTTCCTGGAATTCGTAACGGATCTTCTCGTCTTTCTCGAAATCGTACAACGTCAGCCGGCGCACGGTGTAGTAAGCTCTCCAGAAGTTGCGGAGGGCGTACACGTAGTTCTGCGCGGCCTGGTCTTTTTCGCTTTGCGCGAGGTTGAGGTCGGTGATGCTGATCTTCCCGATCAGGTACCGCTGCTTGGTGATCTCGTACCGCAGCCGCGCGATGGTATCGGCTTTGGTGGCGCTGGCCAGCAGGTTTTTCTGGATGTTGAACTGCTGGGTCTGCAGGTACACTTCCTGCTCGAACTGGCGTTCGGCCTGCTGCACGTCTATTTCGATCAGGTCGCGGTTGGCCTTGGCCTGGCGCACGCGGTAACGGGCGCGGCCCCAGTCCATGATCGGGATGCCCACGCCGATGGAAAAGTTCTGCTGGATCTCCCCGCCGGAATACACCCTGCCCAGCGTTTGCCCGTTGTTGGTCTGCCCCAGCTGCGCCCGCAGGTTGAATTCGTAACCGCTGTAAGCGCGGGCTTCGGCCACGGCCTCGTTGGCTTCCAGCCGCCTGCGCCTGAACTCGAGCACGGATTGCCGGTTGCTGCCCGCCTCGGCCACGGCCTTGTCCAGCGGTACGTTGAACAGCGGCACGGTAGCCGGTGCTTTCAGCCGGATGTCCGCATCCTTGGGCATGTTCAGGAACCGTTTTAGTTCCTGGTACGCCATTTCTTTCTGCAAAGTGGCCTGTTCAAGCGTATTGCGGGCGTTGAGCAGGCTCAGTTCGATCTGCAGCAGCTCGTTCTCCGCGATCTTGCCCAGGTCGAAGCGGCCTTTGGATATTTTGAACAGCGTGTCCTGGTTGGCTACGTTCTGCTGGTAAATGCGCTCCTGGGTTTGGGCGGAAAGCGCGTCGAAGAACAGCGACGTGCCGTCTAGCGCAACGATCTCCAGGTCTTCGACGTACTGGCGTTTGCTTTCGTCGTACGCGATGGGCGCTATTTTGCGCTCCCAGTAAAATGGATTGTACATGATACTGGGCTGGTTGTAGTTGATGGAGAACGGTGTGGCGAGATAATTGGTTTTGGTAGTGCCGGTGAACTCGTCGAAGCGGTTGAGGTTAGACTGTACGGAGAAGGTACCGCCCGTCCATGGCACGTTCTGGCGCAGACCGAGGTTCACCGCCGTGTTGGAGGTGGAGCGGCGAACGTATTCCACCTTGCCGTCTGGCTGCAGCACTTCCACGGTTTCGCCGAAAGGACTGCTGCTGTTGTTCAGCCCCAGCACCAGCTGCGGCAGCTGCCCCGCCCTGAAATAACGGTACGCGTACAGCGAGTTGAGCGCGCGGCTTTGCGCGCGGTAGTAGCTGGGAGAATTGCGTTGCGCCAGCCCCACCACGTCCTGCAGCACCAACTGCTGCTCCTGCGCCTGCGAAAGTCCTGTGCCGCCCAGCAGGCAGGCTATTGTAATCCTGAATTTAAGCATGTCGTAAACATTCGATTGGGTTCTGGTTTGCCGCCTTGCGCGCGGGAGAGATGCCGAAGATGAGGCCGACGGAAGAAGCCAGCACAAAGGATAAAAGAATGGAGATCGCGGAGATGATCGTACGGATGTCTGCCACCTTGTCTACCGTATACGCCCCGGCCACGCCGAGCACGATGCCGATAAAACCGCCGCTGAGGCTGATCAGCACGGCTTCAAAAAGGAACTGCATCACGATGTCTTTTTTCTGCGCGCCCAACGCCATCCTGATGCCGATCTCCTTGGTGCGCTCCAGCACGCTCGCCAGCATGATGTTCATGATGCCGATGCCGCCCACCAGCAGCGATATGCCCGCGATGGCGCTCAGTACGATATTAAATACGTCTTTTGTTTTCTGTTGCTGCTGCAGCATCTGCTCCGGGATCGTCACTTCAAAGTCCATCACGTCCGAATGCCGTCGTTTGAGCATCCGGCTGATGATGCCCGCCGATTCGGTGAGCTGCTCGGGCTGCCGCACTTTTACGATCAGCTGGTCCAGCTGGTGCACCGGCACGTTGGGTACGTTCTGCGGGCCTTCTTCGTCCCAGCCCCGCGTTTCACGGATGCGGATGGCGGGATTGCGGTAACGCGTGAGCGTGGTTTGGATCGGCACATACACGTCCATGTTGTAGTCGCGGATGCCGAGGTTTTCTTTCGTGGCGGAGCTGATCAGCTTTTCGTCCGTTACGCCCACTACTTTCAGCCACTGCTGGCCACATTTGATGGTTTTGCCCATCGGGTCTTCCGACAAAAAGAATTTTCTTTTCACGCCCGCGCCGATAATGCATACGCCTTCACCGATAGTCAGCTGTTCGTGGTTGAACATCTTGCCTTCGGCGATGCCGATATTGTTCAATTCGAAAAAAGAAGGCTCCACGCCCACCATTTTCAGTTTTTTGCTTTTGCCGTTGTAGATCACGTCCTGGTCGAGGATCATTTCAGGACTGATGGACTCCACCGTGGGCACCATGCGGATGATGCTGTGCGCGTCTTCCAGGCTGAGACCTTTCGAGAATTTCTTTTTGTCTTTTTCCTGCGCGCCACCCTCCGCGGGCTCCTTTTCTTCTTCGTCTTTTTTCTCTTCCGCCACGGGTTTGATCACGATATTGTTGACGCCCACCAGTTTCATCTGGTTCATGATCTCTTCTTTCGCGCCCTTGCCGATGGCAAGCATGGCGATCACCGCGCCCACGCCGAAGATGATGCCAAGGGCGGTCAGGAACGACCGCAGCCGGTTGGCCACGAGCGAATCCACCGCGATGCCGAGATTGTTCATGTTACGGGCACCCCATAATTTTAGCATAAGGATGGTTTTATGAGGTTATTTTAAAACGACGAGCGTATGGTTCTTGGCGGATTCAGGCTCGGACATGTACACTTCATCGCCCGCTTCCAGCCCTTTTTCAACGATCACCACTTCGTCGTTGCTTTTGCCCAGCTTCACTTCGCGTTTTTCGATGGAATTGCCCCTGCGCATGTATACAAAGCTCTTCGATTTCTCGCTGAACACGGATTCCAGCGGAATGGTGAGCTTGTCGGGGATCTGGTTGATAAGGATGTTGTTGGAGGTGGTCATGCCCGGTTTGAGAATGGAATCCACTTTGTCCAGCTTGATGAGCACTTCAAACACCTTGGCGTTGGAACCGGGGCGGTTTTCGCCGATGTTGGCCACGGAAGTGACGATGCCGGTGAGTTTCACTTCCGGGAATGCATCGAGGCCCATGGCTACTTTCTGTTCTTTTTTGATCTTGCTGATGTCTACCTCGTTGATGTAGGTTTTGCTGAGCATCGTGCTCAGGTCCGGCAGCATGCAGATGCGCGGGTCCCACGAACGGATGGCGGAGCCGGCTTTCTTTTTGCCGCCGGTGGCGTAATCGGGGATGTATACCAGCAGCCCTTTTTTAGGGGCGGTGATGCGGAATTTGCTGCGGAGGTCTTCCAGCGCGGAAAGCTGTTCCTGCCTGCGTTTCACCTCACGGGCGGCCTGTTCCATTTTGGCGGTGGCCTGCCGTTGCTGGATCTTGTATTTTTCGCCGAGCTGCTTCAGGTCGCGCTCCGCTTTTTCGAGATCGAGCTCGGCCTGGCGGATGGTGGCGGGCGGTTCGAATTTGCTCAGTTCCAGCGCGAGCTTTTTCTGTTCCATCTGGAATTTGAGGTTCGTCATATTGTCCCGCGATTCGCGCATCTGCAAAGTAGTATCCAAAGAAGTTTGCGAAAGGGTGGTGATGGAACGGTCCAGTTCCAGCTGCACGTCGCCGATCTTTTTGTTCACCACGGCAGGGTCGAGGGTGGCGATGTAATCGCCTTCCTTCACGGTAATGCCTTCCGTAACCATGTCCTGGATCTTGATCTCTTCGTAGATCTGGTGGGTTTGGAGGGGCGGGGCCTGGATGTAGACGGTATTTTCGGCCATCAGTTCGCCGGGGCTGACCACCACGTCGCGGAAGTTTTCCTTTTTCACTTTGGCCACGGCGCTGGGGCCAGCGGCCTTTTTACCGAAAACCAGGTAAGCGGTGATCGTACAAACGAGGAGTAACACGGCAATGAGCCACCATTTTTTCTTAAACATAGGTTAATAGTGTGTGGTATTTACAAGGGTGAAATAGCTACTACTGTTATCGGCCGCACGGATTCAGCGCTGCATGGAATCATCAAGACGCACGGGTTCCTTTATTCCATAAAAATATACGGGGAATACTAAACGAAACGTTAATTGTGACGGAATGACGGATTTTCATTATAAACGACGATTTAAAAGGGACAGGCTTGTTCGGCATTCAGTGCCAACAAATTGCATTTCCCTGATAACGGTCTCACAATTACTTTTATTTTTGCCCAAATTTCCCAGATGAAATTATTTGTGGTTAAAGACGCCCGCACGGCCCGGGAATTCCTGGACGTACACGTTTCGCTCAACAAAGGTTACGAAGGCTGGAACCAGCCGCTGGACAAGGATATACAAGAGGTTTTCGATCCGGAAAAAAACAAAACGTTCCGTTTCGGCGAATGCGTGAGGTGGGTGATGAAGGATGAGAAAGGAAACCTGGCCGGCCGCATCGCCGCGTTCGTCAACAAAAAATATAAGACCATTGGCGACGAGCAGCCCGTGGGCGGCGTCGGTTTTTTCGACTGCGTGAACGACCAGCAGGCCGCGAACCTGCTTTTCGATACGGCCAAACAATGGCTCACCGAAAGAGGCATGGGCGCGATGGATGGCCCGATCAACTTCGGCGACCGCGACCGCTGGTGGGGCCTGCAGGTGAAAGGTTTCGTGAACCCGCCTTTCGGCATGAACTACAATCCGCCCTATTACCGCGGATTATTCGAGAATTACGGCTTCCGGCCTTTTTTCACCCAGGTCTGCTTCGGGCTGGACGTGAAAAACCGCATCCAGGACAAATTCTACGAACGGCATGCCGCCATCGCCAAAGATCCCGCCTTTTCAGCCCGGCACATCCGGAAAAAAGAGCTCGAGAAATACGCGCAGGACTTTACCACCGTGTACAATAAAGCCTGGGCGCAGCATGGCGGTTTAAAAGAAATCTCCAAAGAACAGGCCCTGATGCTGTTCAAAAAAATGAAACCCGTGCTGGACGAAAGGATCGTGTGGTTCGCTTATCATAACGACGAGCCCATCGCGCTGTGGGTGAACCTGCCTGAGCTGAACCAGTATTTCAAACACATGGGCGGCAAATTCGGGCTGTTGCAGAAGCTGCAGTTCCTGTGGCTGAAAATGACCGGCGCCTGCCGCAAGTTCACCGGCATCGTGTTCGGCGTGGTGCCTGAGTTCCAGGGCAAGGGCGTAGACGCGTACCTTATCGTGGAAGGCGGGGCGAAAGTGATACAGGCGCAGCATTTGTACGACGAATACGAAATGCAGTGGATCGGCGACTTCAACCCTAAAATGATGAATGTGGCCGAAAGCCTCGGCACTTTTCACACCCGCGAGCTGATCACTTTCCGTTACCTGTTCGACCGTACACAGGAATTTAAGCGCCATCCCATCCTGAAATAGCTACATCAGCCATGGTGGCCGATTGCAGCTTTTTCGTTTTTTACTTTTTGATTTTTGCGTTACTTTCGGCTTTTGGAAAGGAGCGTCTCCCATCATGGAAAATTTTATAGTATCCGCCCGTAAATACCGTCCGCAGAATTTCTCCACGGTAGTAGGGCAAGCCCATATCACCACCACACTCAAAAATGCCATCCGCAACAACCAGCTGGCCCATGCCTTCCTGTTCTGCGGCCCGCGCGGCGTGGGCAAAACCACCTGCGCGCGCATCCTGGCGAAAACCATCAACTGCGAGAACCTCCAGCCCGATGGCGAAGCCTGCAACGAGTGCAGTTCCTGCCGCACCTTCAACGAAGGCAGCTCCTTTAACATCCACGAGCTGGACGCGGCTTCCAACAACTCGGTAGACGATATCCGCACGCTGGTAGACCAGGTGCGCTTCGCTCCCCAGGCTGGCAAATACAAGATCTATATCATCGATGAGGTGCACATGCTCAGCTCCTCGGCCTTCAACGCTTTTCTGAAAACGCTGGAAGAACCGCCCTCCTACGCGATCTTCATTCTCGCCACCACGGAAAAACACAAGATCCTGCCCACCATCCTCAGCCGGTGCCAGATCTTCGACTTCAAACGCATTACCATACAGGATACGGTAGACCATCTCCAGGAGATCGTTACCAAAGAACATATGACCGCCGAAGGCGACGCCCTTCACCTGATCGCCCAGAAAACGGACGGCTGCATGAGGGATTCCCTCAGCACGCTGGACAAGATCGTGAGCTTCACCGGCGGCAAACTTACTTACCAGAATACGCTCGAGCATCTCAACATCCTCGACTACGATTATTTTTTCCGCGTCATGGAATCCGTGCTCACGCAGGATATTGCGGGATCGCTGCTGATCTTCGACGAAATTTTGCAGAAAGGTTTCGAGGGAGACAACTTCCTCGGCGGATGGGCGGAGTTCCTGCGGAACCTGCTGGTGTGTAAGGACGAAAAAGTGCTGCACCTCATGGAAGTAAGCGCCAACCTGAAAGACCGTTACAAACAGATGAGCGGCCGCGTCAGCTCCGCTTACCTCGTTACGGCCCTGCACCTGCTCAACGAAACCGAGATCGGCTACCGGATGGCCCGCAACAAAAGGCTGCATGTGGAAATGGCCCTTATCAGGCTGTGTTACCTGCAGCAGGCGGTAACCCTCGTAAGCAACGATCAGACGGGCGAAGTGGTAAAAAAAAACCTGGTCCCTGAAGGAGCCCCCCAGCGCCTGAGAGCCCCGCTTCCGCAGCCGATCTATGGCAAACCCGCCACCAGCAAAACCATCGCGCCGCAGGAACCGAAGCTGACCATCGAAGTGGAAAAAGGCGCCCCGCAGCAAAAAGCGCCGGTCACTCCTTCCCCCGAAACAAGAACCGCGCCCCCCGCGCCTTCGCAGCAGGGCACGCCGGTACAAAACTATACCGCCCCCGCACAGCCCGCCTCACCGGCAGCTTCAACGGGCAACGGCGCCGCCAGGCCCAAACTGACCGGCCTCGCCGCAATGAAAGAGGCCATGGCAGCCAAACAACAGCAGGTCACCGCCACGGTGAACAACAGCATACCGCTCACCGCCGGGGCCATCGCCGTGTACTGGGACGAATTTATCGACCGGTTCAGGCAGGCCAACAAAATGACCGTCGTAAGCAACCTCCAGCTGGCCCAAACCGCCATGCTGGGGCCCGAAGAGATCTGCATCGTGAGCCGGAACATCGTGCAGTACCGGTTTATGGAAGAAGAAAAGCTCGAAATATCCGAATTCTTCAAGCAAAAATTCCGCAACAACGCCCTCATTCTTACCCTCCAGCTGGACGAAAGCCAGCAGCAAACGGCGGATTCCGGCCCCGCGCCGCTCTCCAGCCGGGAGCAGTTCACGCGGATGGTCGAAAAGTACCCGCTCGTGAAAGAATTGAAAGACCGGTTGAACATGGAACTTGATTTTTAAACCGTTACCCGGCACGGGAATGGTTATTTTTTAAACACCGGCCCCCCGCATGCGTTGCGTTTTTGCGCAAAAACATGTAGGTTTGGGCAAAATTTCGAAGAAATACTATGGCAGAAGTTATCAGAATGCCCCTTTTAAGCGATACGATGACGGAAGGGGTGATTGCGGAATGGCATAAGAAGGTAGGCGATACCGTAAAGTCCGACGACATTATTGCCGAAGTGGAAACCGATAAGGCCACCATGGAAGTAATGGGTTATGTGGACGGTACGTTGTTATATATTGGCGTGGAGAAAGGAAAAGCGGCGAAGGTGAATGAGATCATTGCCATTGTAGGCAAGCCCGGCGAGGATTACAAAGGATTGCTGGAAGGGAACGGAGGCGCCAAAGCCGCCGCTCCGAAAGCAGATGCCGCCGCCCCTGCCCCCAAAGCGGAAGCAAAAGCAGAAGCCGCTCCCGCCGCAGCTCCCCAGGCAGACAAAGGCGCGCTGGACGCAGCGCTGAAAGACGCGACCGTGATCCGTATGCCGCTGCTGAGCGACACCATGACCGAAGGCAAGATCGTGGCCTGGAATAAAAAAGTAGGCGACACCGTGAAATCTGACGACGTGCTGGCCGAAGTGGAAACCGACAAAGCCACCATGGAAGTGATCGGTTATGCAGACGGTACGCTGCTGCACATCGGCGTTCCCGAAGGCGAAGTGGCCAAGGTGAACGGCATTATCGCCATCGTAGGTAAAAAAGGAACAAACGTAGACGCCATACTCGCAGCCGAGCAATCCGGCGGCGCGGCCCCCAAAGCTGCCGCCCCCGCTGAAACCTCCGCAGCTGCGCCCGCAGCATCCGCCGCCCCGGCAGCGGAAGCCGCAGTTCCTGCCGCCAACGGCGACGGAAGGGTGAAAGCCTCTCCCCTCGCTAAAAAACTGGCGGAAGAAAAAGGCATCGATATCAGCCAGGTACCCGGCTCCGGCGACGGCGGCCGTATCGTGAAAAAAGACGTGGACAGCTTCGTGCCTTCCAAAGCCGCTCCTGCCGCGGCGCCCGCTGCAGGCAAACCCGCTCCCCAGGTGGCCGCGTTCGCCCCCGCAGGACAGGAAAGCCACACCGATACTCCCGTATCGCAGATGCGCAAAGCCATCGCACGCCGTCTCGGAGAAAGCAAATTCCAGGCGCCGCACTTCTACCTTACCATGGAAATCAACATGGACAAGGCCATGGAAGCCCGCGAAGCCATCAATAAAGTTTCCCCCGTTAAAGTTTCTTTCAACGACATGGTGATCAAAGCCTGCGCCATGGCGCTGCGCCAGCACCCTGACGTGAACAGCAGCTGGCTGGGAGACACCATCCGTCACAATCATCACATCCACATCGGCTCTGCCGTGGCGGTAGACGAAGGGCTGATCGTTCCCGTGATCCGTTTTGCGGACCAGAAGAGCTTCTCCCAGATCGCGGCCGAAACCAAAGTGCTGAACGATAAAGCGAAGAACAAAAAACTGCAGCCGCAGGATTATTCCGGCAACACCTTCACCGTGTCTAACCTCGGCATGATGGGCATCGAGCAGTTCACCGCCATCATCAACCCTCCCGATTCCGCCATCCTCGCGGTAGGCGCCATCAAGGAAACCGTGATGGTGGAAAACGGCCAGTTCAAAGCCACCAACGTGATGAAAGTGACCATGAGCTGCGACCACCGTACGGTAGACGGCGCTGTGGGCTCACGTTTCCTGGTAACCCTGAAAGGTTTCCTGGAAAACCCGGTGACGATGTTCGTATAAAAACATTCCCGAGATATTCCGAAAGCCGCTCCTTCCCGGGGCGGCTTTTTTATGTGAAAACGTTTCCCCAAATCAATATTATATTATCCATGCATGAAAGGTGAATAACGAGGAGAAGGGGCTTGTCAAAATAATATCAATTCTAACGGCTACGGCTGTTTTGCGTTTGAAAAAAATCTAATAATATCCCCATATTTTATTAAATTCATATTCATTCCCCCAAATGATACGCAATGCAGGTTCCCAAAAATGCCCTCAAATGGTTTGAAATACCTGTCAGCAATTTTGAACGGGCCAGAAAATTTTACAACACTGTATTCAATTTCGAACTGCTGGAAACCCGCGTGCGTGGTAACCGCATGGGATTGTTCCCTAACGAGAACGGCTACGAAGGCGTAAGCGGAGCTATCGTGGAAGGGCCGGACGCAGTGCCCAGCCAGCGTGGCTGCACGGTATATTTTTATTGCGGGGCAGACCTCAGCGAAGTGCTGGAACGCGTGCCCGGCGCGGGCGGCCGCATTGTACACGACAAAACGCCCGTTTCCCCCGAAAACGAAATGGGTTACCAGGCTGTTTTTACAGACACCGAAGGCAACCGCATCGGGTTGCAGTCGGAGGGCTGAACCTCCGATAACCGCCAACTCCTTTCCGTCACTATAAATAATTTTCAATAAGTTTTGAAAGTTCAAAAACATTCTATAGCTTTGAGGTATGAAATTGCCAGAAGCCAAAGCACAATTCATACAGGCATGGGGCTTGCTGGGCGCGCAATGGGGCGTTAACCGCACCATGGCCCAGATCCACGCCCTGCTCCTGATCGCGCCCGACCCTATGAGCGCCGAAGAGATCATGGAAGCGCTGGACATCTCCCGCGGCAATGCCAACATGAACGTACGCGAGCTGATGAACTGGGGCATCGTCGAAAAAGTACTCGTGCCTGGCGAAAGAAAGGAATTTTTTATCGCGGAAAAAGATATCTGGAAAGCAGGCACCGCCATCGCCCGCGAAAGGAAGAAACGCGAGCTGGACCCCATCCTTAAAGTGCTCGTTCAGCTCAATAAAGTGGAAGGCGACCAGAAAGATAAACACGTAAAGGCTTTCCGCGAAACCATGCAAAACATTCAGAAGTTCGCCCACCAGACCGATGCCGCGCTCAACGCCTTCATCAAGTCGGAAGAACACTGGTTTTACAGCACCCTGCTGAAGGTCATCCGCTAAGCCCGCGCTTCCCGGACCGTCCTTCTTATCCCTATACCTAAATGTTTCATTTTTTATTGAAAGTTCAAAAACATCCCTGACAATGAAAAACAAAAAGATCGTGATCGCCGGCGGCACCGGTTTTATCGGCAACGGCCTCGTGGAATATTTCGGGGAGTACAACCGCATCGTGATCCTCAGCCGCCACCCGCAAAACAGCACGCATCCCAATGTGACCCATGTAAAGTGGGACGGCCGCACCACCGGCCCCTGGGTCGCCACGCTGGAAGATGCGGACCTGCTCATCAATCTCGCCGGCAAAAGCGTGAATTGTCGTTATAACAAAGCCAATAAAGCCGAAATATTCGCCAGTCGCACAGACAGCACCCGCATTCTCGGCGAGGCCGTTAAAAGCCTGCAAAACCCGCCCGCGCTCTGGATCAACGCAGGCTCCGCCACCATTTACCGGCATGCGGAAGACCGGCCGATGGACGAATTCACCGGCGAGATCGAAAACGATTTTTCCGTGCAGGTATGCAAGTTGTGGGAAAAGACCTTTTCCGAAACCGATCTTCCGCGCACGCGCAAAGTATTTCTCCGCATCGCGGTAACGCTGGGCGCCGGCGGGGTGATGACGCCTTACCTCAACCTCCTGAAATTCGGGCTGGGTGGCCGCCAGGGCAGCGGCAGGCAGCGTTACAGCTGGGTGCACATCGAAGACGTTGCGCGGATGATGGAGTGGCTGTACACGCATACGGAATGTGAAGGCACGTATAACTGCGTTGCGCCCAATCCTGTTACCAACAACGAATTTATGGCCACGCTGCGCAAAACCTGCGGGCATTATTTCGGTCTGCCGGCGGAAGAATGGATGCTGAAGATAGGCGCGGCGCTGATCGGCACGGAAACCGAGCTGCTGCTCAAAAGCAGGTGGGTATTGCCCACGCGTATCACGCAGGCGGGGTTTACTTTTAAATACCCGCATTTGCAGGAAGCGTTTCAACAGATCGTGGGGCGTTTGCCCCGGAAAGCGTATCATTTGTTCTGATAAAGCGGCCAATATGCCACCTGCGCCCGGGGAAATGCAACAATGTCATGATTCCGGCAGTGGTACAACTTTTGCGCCCTTTAACATGGAAACATTCTTTCAGATCATGGCAAACACACCTAAACTGACCGTTGTTATCGGCGCTTCGCCGCATCCCGACCGCTACAGCTACCTGGCCGTTACCAGGCTGCGGGCGCATGGTCACCCGGTGATCGCCATCGGCCAGCGGACGGGCGCCATCGGCGATACGCCCATTATGGAAGAACATCCGCAAACGGAAGGCGTTGATACGGTCACGTTATACCTTAACCCTTTGCGGCAGCAGCAATACTACGATTACATCCTCAGCCTGAAACCCAAACGGATCATTTTTAACCCGGGCACGGAAAACCCAGAGCTCATCCAGCTGGCGGAAGCCAACGGCATCAAGGCGCAGCCGGCCTGTACCCTCGTGCTGCTGAGCACCGGCCAGTACTAATCCACACAATTTCCCCATTCCTCCCCCCTTTCATATTGCAGTAACATTCACTGCAGTAAAAAGTCGTATATTCGGTTAATACTTCATGCATCGTGTTAGCCCACGGCCAAAGACCCATCAGACTGGCATTCGTATACGCTTTACCGTTCAAAACTTACAACCCATGAAATGGAGAAGATTCAACGGCGAACCTATTCACTTGCCCATCATGGAGGAGGTGCGGCATGCCATCGTCCGGGAAACCGGCCTTGGCCACCGTTTAAAGGTCTGTATCGGCACCGATTCCCAGGTGAAAGGGCTTGAAACCGAGTTTGCCACCGTTATCGTGTTCCTGCGCGAAGGCCACGGCGGTTTTATGTTCATTCACAACGAAAAGACCCGCGACGTTTATTCCATCAAAGAAAGAATGCTGGTGGAAGTAGCCAAAAGCATCGAGATCGCTTACGAGCTGTGCGACCTGTTCACCGAATACGACGTGGACATGGAAGTGCATGCGGACATCAACACCAATCCCCAGTTCAAAAGCAACCTGGCGCTCAGGGAAGCGATGGGTTACATCCTCGGGATGGGGTTTGCGTTCAAAGCGAAGCCTGAGGCCTTTGCCAGCAGCTCCTGCGCGAACAAGATCGTGAACTAGGCGATGCGCTGAAAACGCCCGTTCATTTCATCGATGAACTCCAGGATCTTGTCGCGGCCCGTCTTTTTAACGGTGGACGTTACGTAATTGGCTGGCAGGAATTGCCAGGTTTCACGGAGTTTGTTGAGAAATGCCTTTACATTGCGGCTGGTTTCCAGCTGCGTATTTTTGTCTGCCTTGGTGAACACCAGCTGGAAGGGCACATTCCACTCCCCGAGCTGGTTGATGAATTCGATATCTATCTTCTGGGGCGTAAGCCGGCTGTCTATCAGCACAAACACATTCACCAGGTTGGGCCGCTTTCTCAGGTAATTTTCGATCATCTGCTCCCAGCTGCGGCGCTGGCTTTGAGACACCTTCGCAAACCCATACCCCGGCAAGTCCACGATGTACCAGCTTTTATTGATCAGGAAGTGATTGATCAGCTGCGTTTTGCCAGGCGTGCCCGAGGTTTTCGCCAGGCCATGCTGGTTCACCAGCATATTGATCAGGCTGCTTTTGCCCACGTTGGACCGCCCGATGAAGGCGTATTCAGGCATATCCGGCTGGGGGCACTTTTGCCAGTCCACGTTGCTGATAAGGTATTCGGCAGATTTGATCACCATAATTTTTCCATTTTGCGGCCCTTCAGTTACCTTTGCCCCACTATGGCGAGCAAAGATGTACAGAAAGTGGTTCCTTTTGAAGGGTCAAAATTAAGCAAGAAGGAGCAGATCGCCCACATGTTCGATGATATTGCAGGCAGGTACGACTTCCTGAACCATTTCATGAGCCTGGGCATAGACGTTCAATGGCGTAAAAAGGCCCTGAAGCTGTTGCGCCCCCTTCAACCCAAAACCCTCCTCGACGTAGCCACCGGCACCGGCGATGTGGCCATCATGGCGCATCGCATGCTGCAGCCCGAAAAGATCACCGGCATCGACATTTCCGAAGGAATGCTGGCCCTGGGCCGCGAAAAGGTCGCCAAAGCCGGCCTCAGCGACGTGATCACCCTCCAGCAGGGCGACAGCGAAACAATAAGTTTCCCCGATGCAACGTTTGATGCCATAACGGCCGCCTTCGGCGTCCGGAATTTCGAGCACCTCGAAAAAGGGCTGGCGGAAATGTGCAGGGTGCTCAAACCAGGCGGCAAAGCGGTGATACTGGAGTTTTCCAATCCCACCAAAACGCCTGTTAAACAATTGTATAACTTTTATTTTCGCTACATTACGCCCATGATCGGGAAATGGATCGCCCGGAACCAGGCAGCTTACACCTACCTGCCCGATTCCGTTAAAGCGTTCCCGCAGGGCCAGGCAATGTGCGACATTTTACACAAAGTTGGCTTCCAGGCTGTTACATGCAAAACGCTAACCTTCGGAATATGTTCAATTTATTGCGCTACCCGCTAACGGGGGCTTTATTACTCCTGTTGAGCACCATATCTGCCCAAGCGCAAATAAACATGGAGGAACACGACCGCAAACCCTACTATTTCGGCATCACCCTCGCCGCAAACCAGTCGTATTTCCGGCTCACCCATTCAGACCTCTTCCTCCACCAGGATTCCATCATGGTGGCCGAGCCCCTCAAAACCGTCGGGTTCAACCTCGGCCTGCTTGCCAATCTCCGCATCAGCAACCGCTTCGACCTGCGTTTTAACCCGCAGCTGTTTTTCGCGAATAAAAACCTTTATTACCGCGAAAATTACCCGGACCGTTCCACCGAAAAGAAAGTGGAATCTATCGTGGTGAGTTTCCCGCTGCAGATCAAATTCAAATCGGACCGTATCGGCAACATGCGCGTATACACCATCGCCGGCATGAAGCTCGACCATGACCTCGCTTCCAACAAAAGCGTGCGCCTGGCCGAAGACCTCGTGAAGATCAACAAAACCACCTATGGTTACGAGATCGGCGCCGGTTTCGAATTTTATTTCCCCTCCTTCATCTTCACCCCCGAGTTCAAGGTCAGCAACGGCCTGAACGACGTGCACGTGCGCGATCCGAACCTCCGTTACTCCAACGTGCTCGGCGAGCTCAATTCCCGCATGATCGTGTTTTCGATCCATCTGCAAGGGTAAAAGTTTTACCTTTGCGGCATGCAAAATGTCATCATCAAAAATATATCCGTCGTAAACGAAGGCGTTACCAGCGTGCAGGACGTACTGCTGCGCAACGGCCGTATTGAAAAGATCGCGCCGCAGATCGGCGAAACCGGGAAAGAGATCAGCGGGGAAGGCAAATACCTGCTGCCCGGCGTGATAGACGACCAGGTGCATTTCCGCGAGCCGGGGCTTACCCACAAAGCCACCATCCGTTCCGAAGCGCGCGCTGCCGTGGCCGGCGGCACCACCAGCTTCATGGAAATGCCCAACACCAAACCCGAAGCCGTTACGCAGGAAAGACTGGAAGATAAATACGACATCGGCGCGCGCACCTCGCTGGCGAACTACTCCTTTTTTATGGGCGTGGCCAACGATAATGCGGAAGAAGTGCTGAAGACCAATGCGAAAAAAGACCGCGTGGCCGGCGTGAAGATCTTCATGGGCTCTTCCACCGGCAATATGCTGGTAGACAATTACCTCACCCTCGAAAAGATCTTCTCCGAAACCGAACTGCTGATCGCCACGCATTGCGAGGATGAAAAGATCATCCGCGCCAATATGGAAAAATACAAACAGGAAAAAGGCGATGCGCTTTCCGCGGCAGACCACCCGCTGATCCGCAACGAAGAAGCCTGCTTCGAATCGTCGCTGGTAGCGGTGCAATTCGCCATGAAACACAATTCCCGCCTGCACATCCTGCATATTTCCACCGAAAAGGAACTGCAGCTGTTCGGCAACCTGCTGCCCCTCAGCGAAAAAAGGATCACCGCGGAAGTGTGCGTGCATCACCTGTGGTTCACCGCCAACGACTATACGAAATACGGCAACCTCATCAAATGCAATCCCGCCATCAAAGCGCCGCATCACCGCGAAGCGCTATGGCAGGGCCTCCTGGACGACAAGCTGGACATCATCGCCACCGATCACGCGCCCCACACCTGGGACGAAAAACAGCAGGCTTACCTGCAGGCGCCCTCCGGCGTTCCGCTGGTGCAGCACAGCCTGCTCATGATGCTCGAGCAGGTGAAGGCCGGGCGTTTCTCCATCGAAAAAATGGTGCAGAAAATGAGCCATGCCCCCGCAGACTGCTTCCGCATCCGCGAAAGAGGTTACCTGCGCGAAGGTTATTTTGCGGATTGCGTGATCGCGGACCTCAACGCCTCCACTACGGTCGATAAATCCAACATCCACTACCACTGCGGCTGGAGCCCCTTCGAAGGGCATACTTTCCCCGCCGCGGTAACCCATACCTTCGTGAACGGCCATCTTGCTTACGAAAACGGTACGTTCAACGAAACCCAGCTGGGACAACGGTTGTTATTCAATGCATAAACCGTTGTGAATGAGTTTTTACAGGCCGGGAACGACTGTTCCCGGCTTTGTTATTTATGGAAAAATCCGTGCCCTGCATCTACCACGTTAAACTGATTCACTGTAAATTCACTAAAAATTCTGCGCATGGAGCTGGACAAAACAACCTACCTCGACCTGTCGATCTTTAACCGCGAAGACGAATATTCCCTGTTCCATAAGCTGGATTTCACCACTACGTCGGGCGGAAGGGATTACCTGCGCACCTTGTTCAGCAACCCGCTGAAAGATATCGAGGCGATACGCCAGCGCCAGCAGATGCTGCAATACATGCTCGAACGCGAAGACACCTGGCCGCCGATGATCTCCAACGGCACCATCGTGGTGGTGGAAAATTACCTGAACGCCGAGATAGAACCTATCTCCACTTCCGAAGGGCCGCTGCTGTACGTGAACGCGCTGATCACCAAAACGATCTACGCACCGGATTTCGGGTTCATCAAATTTTCGTTCGACCAGCTGCTTAATCTCATCAACGGTTTTAAATTCCTCACCGATACCTTCCCCGCCGCGGAAGCGCCGGCGAACCTGCGCATCCTGCTCGAAAGGGCGCGCATTCTCATCAACCAGCGCGAGTTTCACGACATCATCGCCATGCATGAGAACGGGTCGCTGAATTTTGTGCAGATCCTCCGTTACGACAAACTCATCCGCCGCAAACATAAAAAAGTGCTCTGGGAACTGACCGAGCTGTATACCCGGCTGGACGCGTATCACAGCATGGCCATGGCCATCCGTCATTTTAAGCTCAACTTCCCCGAATTCACCGATCCCGGCAAACCGTTCATCGAGATCAAACAATTGTACCACATGATATTGCCGCAGCCGGTGGCGTACGATGTGGCGATGGACCCGCACCGTCATTTTATTTTCCTGACGGGGGCCAACATGGCGGGCAAAACCACGTTCATCAGGGCGGTGGGCATCGCGGTGTTCCTGTCGCACCTGGGCATGGGCGTGCCGGCGCAGCAGATGAAGTTGAGTTTTTTCCACGGTATTTTGTCCAACATCGATGTAAAAGACAACATCTTTAAAGGCGAAAGTTATTTCTACAACGAAGTGCAGCGCATCAAAAACACGATCATCAAGATCAGCGACGGCAAAAATTGGCTGATACTGATCGACGAAATGTTTAAAGGCACGAACGTGGAAGACGCGAAGAACTGTTCCCTGGCCGTGATCCGCGGTTTGCTGAACAATCACCAGTGTTTGTACATTTTGTCCACCCACCTGTACGAGATCGCGGAAGAGCTGCAGGGTGAAGACCAGATCATTTTCAAATATTTCCAGAGCGAAGTGATCGACGACAACCTGCATTTCACATATGACCTGAGAGACGGCATCGCTAAGGAAAAGATCGGGTACCTTATTTTGAAGAAAGAAAAAGTTATTGAACTGCTGGCGAACATGAAATAAGAAAATCCTTATCTTCGGAAAGTAACAACCATTGTTTGTCCCATGCTCGTCAAGATCTTCGGCAGCGCCATACACGGCGTGGAAGCCATTACCATTACCATTGAAGTGAACGTTGGCCAGGGTACGCGTTTTTGCCTGGTGGGCCTGCCGGATAATGCCGTCAAGGAAAGCGAATTCCGCATCGAAACGGTGATCAAGAACATCGGATATAAAATGCCGCGCCTGCGAACGGTGGTGAACATGGCGCCTGCGGGCATCCGCAAGGCGGGCTCGGCGTACGACCTGCCGATCGCGCTGGGCATTGTGGCTGCGTCGAAACAGGTAATATTCACCCGCAACCCGGAGCATTACGTCATCATGGGCGAGCTTTCGCTGGACGGGGCTTTGCGGCCTATCCGCGGCATTCTGCCGATGGCGATGCAGGCGAAGAAGGAAGGTTACCGCGGCATCATCCTCCCGGCGCAAAACGCGCGGGAGGCGGCGATCGTGGAGGGGCTGGAAGTATTTTCGATGCAGCATATCAACGAGGTGCTGGCGTTCTTGAAAGGGGAAGAAAAAGAATGCGAGGCGGCGAAACCATATGCAGCCAGCGTTTCCGCGGAGGTTGATTTTTCGGAGATAAGCGGGCAGGGAACGGTGAAACGGGCGATGGAGATCGCCGCGGCGGGCGGGCACAACATTATCCTGATCGGGCCGCCGGGATCAGGGAAAACGATGATCGCGCAAAGGGTGCCGACGATATTGCCGCCACTGAGCCTGCAGGAAGCGCTGGAAACGACGCGGATACATTCCGTTGCGGGCAAGCTGGCGGAAGATGCGGGCATTATTTCCGCGAGGCCGTTCCGCTCCCCGCATCATACCATCAGTGACGTGGCGATGGCTGGGGGCGGGCCTGTTCCGCAGCCCGGGGAGATCTCCCTCGCGCAAAACGGCGTGCTGTTCCTCGACGAGCTGCCCGAATACAAACGTTCCGTGCTGGAAGTGCTGCGCCAGCCCATGGAAGAACGAAAAATAACGATCTCGCGCACACGAAGTTCTGCCGAATTTCCCGCGTCGTTTATGCTCGTGGCTGCTATGAACCCGTGCCCCTGTGGCTATTTTAATCATCCAGACAAACCATGTAGCTGTCCGCCGGGCATGGTGCAGAAATATCTAAACCGCGTTTCCGGCCCGCTGCTGGACCGGATCGATCTGCATATAGAAGTAACGCCGGTGAGCCCTGCTTCGCTGGCAAGCACGGTAAGATCCGAAACCAGCGACAACATCCGCGAAAGGGTGATGCTGGCGCGCGGCAGGCAACTGGCGAGGTTTTTCGACACAGATAATCAGCCGCGCTCCCCCGACGGCAAAGCCCGCCCTACGGCGCATATCTATTGCAACGCGCAGATGACCGCCAAACAACTTCATCATTATTGCCGGCTGCCGCCCAACGCAAGGGAACTGTTATCGCAGGCGATGAAAAAGCTGCAGCTTTCCGCGCGCGCATACGAACGGATCATCAAAGTGAGCCGCACGATCGCGGACCTGGAAGGCTCAGAGCACATCACCCCGCACCACATCGCGGAAGCTATTCAATACCGCACGCTGGACAGGGATAGTTGGGGGAGGCATTATTGAGTTTTGCGTTTAGTTTAATGCGCCCCGTTCTGCTGCTCCACCTTCTTGTAATCTTCGCTGAGTTTTTTCTGCACGTCGGCCGGAACGGGCGCGTATTCGGCGAATACGGCTTTTACTTTGGCTTTGCCCTGGGTCACGTTGCGGAGCGCGGCGTAGAGTTTGTCCAGTTCGGCCTGCGGCGTACGCGCTTTGATCACCTGGCTGACATTGCCGCTGTCCATCCCCGTGATCACGCTGCGATGCGTTTGCAGCTCGCTCATGATATCGCCCATCATTACGTCCGGCGCGGTGGCTTCGAGGTCGAACACCGGCTCCAGCAGCTGCGGCGCCGCCTGGTGGAAGGCTTCGCGGAAAGCCATCATGCCGGCTATTTTGAAGGAAATATCGTTGCTGTCTACCGGGTGCATTTTGCCGTCGTACACGCTCACGCGCACGTCGCGCACATACGACCCGGTGAGCGGGCCTTCCTGCATTTTTTCCATCACGCCTTTGAGGATAGATGGCAGGAAACGCGCGTCTATCGCGCCGCCTACGATGCAGTTGTTAAACACCAGCTTGCCGCCCCAGTTCAGCGCGATCTCTTCGGTTTCGCGCACCGGCCATTCTTTGCTGGGAGGCATGCCTTCGTACCAGGGCTCTATTTTGATGTATACCTCGCCGAACTGTCCCGCGCCGCCGGATTGTTTTTTGTGGCGGTAACTCGCCATCGCCGGTTTCTGGATGGTTTCGCGGTACGGAATGCGGGCGGACAGGTATTCCACCTGCATATTGTAGATATTTTCCAGGCGCCATTTGGTGACGGCGAGGTGCAAGTCGCCCTGGCCATGGAGGATCACCTGTTTCAACTCGCGGTTGTATTCGATCTCCAGCGTGGGGTCTTCGGTATGAATTTCCGCGAGCACTTCGCCGAGCTTTTCGTCGTCGCCTTTGTTTTTGGCAACGATCGCTACCCGCACTTTGGGCGGCGGGAAATGGATCGGCTCGATCTGCGCCGTGAAATTCTTTTCGTTGAGCGTATGATTGGTGAAGGTATTTTTCAGTTTGAGGGTACAGCCGATGTCGCCGGAGCGCAGGCGGTCCACCGGGTGCCGGTTTTTTCCGTCTGTGATGAACAGCTGGTTGAGCCGTTCGGTCGTGTTGCCTTTTTCGTTGTAAAGCTCCTGGCCGGCTTTTACTTCGCCGCTCAGCACTTTAAAAAAGGACAGCTTGCCGATATGCGGTTCCAGCAGGGTTTTGAAAACGAAAAGACAGGTAGGGCCAGCCGGGTCGCAGGCCACTTCCTTGCCGTCTTCAGACAGTTCGGGCGGCATTTCCACGGCGGAAGGCGCCACGTTGTCGATAAAACCCATCAGGCGGCCGCTGCCCATATTGTTTTTGGCACAAAGGCAAAAAACGGGGAACACCTGGTGTTTCATCATCCCGATCTGGATGCCCTGGCGCAGCTCGTCTTCGTCGAGACTGCCTTTTTCAAAGAACAGTTCCATCAGCGCGTCGTCGTTTTCAGCGGCCTTTTCCACGAGAATGTTGTGCAGGTTGTCAGCCTGCTCACGCTCCTCCTCCGGTATGGGGAGTTTTTCGGGTTTGCCGCCGCCCGCGGGGAAACGGTACATGGTCATTTTCAACAGGTCGATCATAGCGTTGAAACCCGGTCCTTGGTTCACCGGGTACTGCATTACGGTTACGGCATTGCCTAAAAAATTCCTGGCCTGGTCCAGCACCAGGTTGTAATTGGCGTTTTCGTGATCGAGATGATTGATGGCGAGAATAGTGGGTTTGTTGTAACGGTCTACATAATCCCAGATCAGCTCCGTACCTACCTCCACGCCGTTATAGGCGTGCAGCAGCAATACCGCGGTGTCGCATACGCGGATGGACGAAACCACTTCGCCGGCGAAATCTTCCAGCCCCGGGGTATCTACAATGTTGATCTTGTAATCCCGCCATTCCGTGTGCAGGCTGGTGGCGTAAACGGAATTGCCCCGTTCGTGCTCCACCTCGTGATAGTCAGACACCGTGTTCCGTTCTTCCACGGAACCGCGCTTACTGATAATGCCGGCCTCGAACAGCATGTCCTCGGCCAGCGTTGTTTTGCCGCTCTTGGCAGCGCCAATGAGCACGACATTTTTAATGTGTTTTTCATCATACATTTTCATACGGCAGGAGTTTTTGCGGTGATGACGGGCGCCGGGTCGGGTAACGTATGCCGTTCGGGGAATAGTATCAGTTTTCAGGCTCAGAACATGCTGGTGGATTAGCTTCCGGCTCGTTCTATTAAATTACGCAATTTTTAGGGTAAATACCGTGATAAGTCCAGTTTAAAATTGATGTTCCAACACCGTTACAGCCCCTTTTTCCACTAACTTTGCCCCATGAAATTGCTGATCCAATACCTCAAGAACTATAAATGGCTCATCGCGCTGGCATTGCTGCTGGCCACCGTCAACCAGGTGTTTTCGCTGCTGGACCCGATGATCTTCGGGATGATCGTGGACAGGTTCGCCGATCACCCCGCTTCTTTTACCAATCCCAGAAAAGAACCCGTCCTGTTCCGCAGCGAAAACCAGTACCTCATAGGCGTGGTGCTGCTCCTGCTGGCTTCCATCGGCGTGGCTATGGTAAGCCGTATCGCCAAAGCGTTCCAGGATTATTTCGTAAGCGCCATTACGCAAAAATTGGGCGCACAGATGTATACGGACGGGCTGCGCCATTCCATGCGTTTGCCTTACCAGGAATTTGAAGATCAACGCTCCGGCGAAACCCTGGCGATCCTGCAAAAGGTGCGCCTGGATAGTGAAAAGTTCATTTCCGCATTCATCAACATCCTGTTCACGTCCCTCATCGGCGTGGTGTTCGTGATGATCTTCGCTTTCCGGGTTCACTGGAGCCTCGTGTTCGTGTATTTCGGCGGCAGCGCCATTCTCGGCTGGCTCATGAACGTACTGAGCAAAAAGATCAAAACCATCCAGAAAAGCATTGTGAAAGAAACGACCGTACTGGCGGGCGCTACCACGGAATCTCTCAGGAATATCGAACTGGTGAAGAGCCTCGGCCTTACCAACCAGGAGATCCGGCGCCTCAATACCAATACGATGAAAATACTGCTGCTGGAACTGAAGAAAGTACGCAGCGTGCGAAGCATCGCGTTCGTACAGGGCACATTTGTGAACCTGCTGCGCTCCAGCATCCTGTTCCTGCTGTTGTGGCTGGTATATGGAAACATTGCTTCGGTAGGACAGCTGGTCGCCCTGCAGCTGTATTCCTTTTTCCTGTTCGGGCCGTTACAGGAACTGGGCAACATCATCCTCGCCTACCGCGAAGCGCAGGTATCGCTCAGCAACTTCGAGCGCATCCTGCAAACACCGGTGGAAGAAACCCCGGCCAATCCTCCCCGGTTGTCCACCATCCAGGAACTGACCTTCAGCCACGTAGGTTTCAGACATCTCACTGCCATGGGCAAAGCGCTGGAGGATATTAACTTCTCTATCAAAACCGGGGAAACTATTGCCTTCGTAGGCCCTTCCGGCAGCGGCAAAACCACGCTGGTGAAACTTTTGGTGGGATTGTACAAACCCGGCGAAGGGGATATCCTGTACAACGGCCTCAGCTCTTCCGCCATCGACATCGAAGAGCTGCGCCACCAGATCGGTTTCGTAACGCAGGACACGCAGCTGTTTTCCGGCACCATCCGCGAAAATCTCGCTTTTGTGAACCCGAAGGCAACGGAAGCGGACATGATGACTGCGTTGAACCGCGCGTCTGCCTACAGCCTGCTGGCAAGGGCGGAAAAAGGCCTCGACACCGTGATCGGCGAAGGCGGCATCAAGATCTCCGGCGGCGAAAAACAACGCCTGTCCATCGCCCGCGCACTGCTGCGCCAGCCGCGCCTGCTGGTGTTCGACGAAGCCACATCCGCGCTCGATTCCATCACCGAAGAAGAGATCACGCAAACCGTGCGGCAGGTAACCGCCAGCAAAGAGCACATCACCGTGATGATCGCTCACAGGCTGAGCACCATCATGCACGCAGACCGCATTTACGTGCTCGAAAAAGGTCGCATCGTGGAAACGGGCTCGCATTATTCGCTGCTCGACGAAAAAGGGCTGTATTACGCCATGTGGCGCCAGCAGATCGGGGAAAGAAAAACCACCGAAAGCGCGCAACCGATCGCATAACAACACATTCAATACCCGGAACGGGGCTGCCGCGGCGGCCCCGTTTTTATTTCCGGCATGCCATGATAACGTCATTGACCGGCCCGGGGGAAATCGTACCTTTGCAAAATCATGAAGAAAAAAAGACCGAATTTTTTCCTGAGCATCCTGAAAATGAAATGCCCGCATTGCCGGAGAGGCGATATGTTCCGTAGCAAAAACCCTTTCCACTGGCGGCTTTCAAAGATACTGGACATGCACGAGCATTGCCCCGTGTGCGATCAGAAATACGAACTGGAAACCGGTTTCTGGTTCGGTACCGGTTACGTCAGCTATGCGCTGGGGGTGGCTTTGTCCGTATTCACCCTGATCTTGTACTGGGCGATCTTCGGCATGTCTTTCTGGGACGACAGCATACTCTGGTGGCTGGGATTCAACGGAATCATTCTTTTGGTAGCGCAGCCGTGGCTGATGCGGATCTCCCGCGTGGTATACCTCTATTTCTTCGTGTACTACGACGAAGACACGGCTGGCCTGCCGGATGCAGATCATAAGCATGGTGAACACTCCCGTCCGCACCCGGCAGGGCATTCACATTAAAAGTCGCTAAAGATATTTTTCAGGAAGGGCCGTAAAAACGGCCCTTTTTGCTTTTCATCCAAAATCTGAGCAGTATGTCAGATCATCTTTAGTGCGTTTTAATATGTTCGAAACCGGCTCCCCGGTTAACAGTTCATCAACTAACAAATATATCTTATCCCGCCCACTCTTTTGTTGCTTTTTTATACGAACGGCAGCAGCCCGCTTTTCCGTCCAATCCCTTTATCATATAAACGGCAAGCGGTATCCGCGAATTTGATTTGGTAAGCCTTATTGACTGCATACCATGCCTGAACCTCCCTGCCAGCGGCTAAAAAAACCGGTTTTATTATTTGCAACCTAGATGCATTTATTTAGATTTGCAACTTTGTTGCACATTTTTAAAACACCTTTATGAAAAGAATCCTGACGATTGCGACGCTGGCGATGGTACTGCTGGCGGCATGTAAGAAAAACGACCATCCCGCGGAGCCTGAAAAGCCCGAAGCGGAATACCTGCGGCTGGTGATCTCCGATGCGGATAAGGCGCAGATCACCGTACTGGAGCCTGTTTCGAAGAAAACGACGGTTTATCCCGTACAGTCCGCGCAGCCCACGCTGTACGCCACCAGCACCGGGCAATTCGCCGCCATCATCAGCCGCGCGGCGAACGTGGTGGAATTTTTCAACACCGGCATCGAAGCGCATGGCGGGCATTTGCATGTGCATCCGCCGGAAATGTCGCCTGTGCAGTTTACACAGCCCGGCCCCACTCACTTTTTTGCGCACGAAGGGCTTAACACTATCTTCAACGATGGTGCGGGCAGCCTGAGCATTTTTAAAGACAGCGACCTGGAAAGCGGCGAAGGCAGGGTATTGCCCGTTGCCGATCCGCATCACGGCGCGATGGTGATCTACGACGATCATACCATCGCCGTAACGCAGAAAGACGGTTCCGCCAGCGGCACGCTTCCCGAAAAAGTAAAGATCATCGACCGTTACGGCGCCACGCTGCACGAAGCCACGATCGTTACCAAAGGCATACATGGCGACGCCGGCAACGGCAAGCTGGCGGCTTTCGGCAGCCAGGACGGTATTTTGATCGTGAATCAAAATGGCGCGCAATCGCTGGTGCAATACCCGGCGGATTTCGGAGCGAACTGGTTCGGCACTATCCTCGGCCGCAAAGGCCTGCCGCATTTTTTCGGGTACACTGCCGCGCTGGGCCTGTACAAGATCGATCCGGCGAATTCGCAGATCACGCCGGTGCTGAAAAACGATCAGCAGGATATCCTGCAATATGTGTTGGACACGCAGGGAAAATATTTGTACGTGCTGCTGAAAAGCGGTCAGCTGAAAGTGTTTGACGCGGTAACGGCGCAACTGAAAACGGAAGGAAAAGTAACCGCCGCCATCCGCGACGGCGCAGCGGCCGAAGCCATTCCATCCTTTGCCGTGTCGCAAAAGGTGGTGTACGTAACCGATCCTGCAACGGGTGCGGTGAAAATGTTCAATGTTTCCAGTCTGAAAGAAAACGGCAGCGTGAGCATTGGCGGCAGACCGTTCAAGTTATTGGTAGTGGGCGATCAGCAAGGGTTAGCGGTAGACAATCATTGATCCTGAAAAGAAACGGCGTGACCGTTTAAAAAAAGAGAGCGCAACAATTGCGCTCTCTCTACTTTGCATATACCGTTCCCGTTATTTGATCTCGATCGGAAATTCCGCGCTTGCATCCGTACTGCCGGGGCCGTAAGTGCCGTTCTTCGTACCGGGCTGATGCCTTACCACCATGCGGAGGAAACCGGTGAAAGCATTTTTTGTAGCCACGGAAACTTCCAGGCCTACCGGCAGATTGTTCGCATCCTTATCCAGCGGGATAACGGTAGCGGCAGTAGCCACAGAATCCGTTACCGGCGCGTTGGCATTTACGAAAAACAGGTGGAACAAACGGTGCTCGTCCGATTCTTCTTCAATTTCTTCCGTCACATTATCGGGCGGATTTTTTGTTTCGTCGAGCACTTCGGTGGTGAGCGTGTAAGTGGTGTTGGCTTTCAGGTTGATCTTGTCGATCACGGGCGCGGTACCGCCGGAACCATCAAGATCTTTCCAGCTGGCGGTTACTTTTTCCGCCGGTACGGCCGCATTCGTAAAAGTGAGTTTTACGGTGGTGACCTCTTCGTTTTCGTTCTCGGTCGGCGTATCGTTCTTTTCTTTTTTGCAGGCGGCAAAAAACAGTGTAGCGGCAGCTGCGCTTAATGCAAAATATTTCTTCATGGTCTTGTTCTTTTAGGATGCTTTTTTGCCGAATTGCAGCGGCAGTTTAAGTTTAAGGTAAACGTTGGTGCCCGGCTCGTCCGCGAAGTAGCGGAAGAAGTTCAGGTAATCGCGGTAACGCGTGTTAAAAATGTTGGTGGCGCCGAGAATGACAGACAGCGGCTGTTTGCCGAGCCGCAGCGTGCTTCCGGCTTCCAGCCCTACCAGGTTGTAAGCGTTTGGCGGCGCCATCAGGTCCTGCCCGCGGGGATCGTTTTTGTTCTCCAGGTTGGCGGGTATCCGTGTTTGTTTCAACACGTTGCTCAGGTTTATGGAAATATAATTGTCCTTCATCCGGGCGGTGTTGCCGGGGAAAAAGCTCAGTTCGTGTTCGAAGCGGTCTGCCGGCATGCTGATGAGCCAGTCCTGCTCCGATTCGTTGTAAGCCCGCAGGATAGAGGCTTTCGTGGTGAGCTGCCATTTGGGAAGGAACTGCCAGCGAAGCTGTGCGTCCATGCCTTTCATGTTTACGTCTGACTGGCGGTAGTAGGTGAACGGAAACGCGCCGCGGATCGTTACCACGATGCTGTCTGTCGGTTGCAGGTAAATAAAGTTCCGGATGTGATTGTAATAGAAGTTCACATCCGCCTCCAGCTTGTCTGACAGGTCGTAATGAAAAGCTGCGTTGAATTTGGAAGCGGTTTCCCCTTTCAGGAACGCATCGCCCTGTTCGATCACCGCAGCGCCATGGTGAAGGCCGGAAGCGTACAGTTCGTTCACCGCTGCGGGGCGCCATGCGCGCGCGGCGTTCAGCGATACGTGAAAATGATCGGTGATGCGGTATTGCCCGCCTATGGAACCTGAAAAGCTGGAATAACTTTGTTCGGGATAATTGATGTCTCCCGTGTTATCGCCCAGGTTGAAATATTCCTTGTTGTCGTAGCGCACGCCGCCTTCGAGCAGCCATTTCGAATCGCTGCTTTCCCATTTCTCCGTCCAGAACGCACCGTATTGCAGGCTTTCGTAGTTGGGGATGAACAGCCTCCGTTTGTAGCTGTTCTCCTGGTACATGTAACTCACGCCCACCGTGCCACGCAAACCTTTCCAGCTGTTGTGGTCCCAAACCAGGTCGCCCGTCCAGGTGGTGAGGTTGAGGTTCATCTGGTTCACGGACAATGCGGAGTTGCGGTCGAGCTCATCGCGGTAGTTGAACTGCCGCGCGAAAGTGAGATTGAGCTTTCCGGCATTCCCGGTGTTCACATAACCTTTCACTTTAAACAGCTCGTGCTCCACATGCTGGTATGGCCTTTCGATATCGTAGCTGAATCCTTCCGTGTATTCGGGCAAAGGCCGCTGCTGGGCGATCAGCTGCTCCAGGTCGGTACGGTTGCCGATATGCGAGCCTTCGAACACGCCGAGATTGGTATTGAACTGGCTGTAGAACAACTCCACGCCGTACTTCGGTTTTTTCCAGCCGGCGGCGGCGGAGAAATTAAATTCTTCCACGCCGGTATTGTCCAGCCAGTAACCGGGCGTGCGGGTGTTGCCGCCTTTTCGCACGGTTCCCTGCAATCGCCAGCTGAGACCGGGCACCGCGGGCACCTGTTGTTCCACGATCGCGGAAAGCGCGCCGAGGCGGTTGTTGGAAAATCCCGCCATGTTGATCTCTCCCGCAAGGCCGGGTTGCACAGGCAAAGCCTTCGGCTCTACCAGTACCACGCCGCCGATAGCGTCGCCGCCGTAACGCAAGGCATTGGCGCCTTTTATTACGACCATTTTACTGGCGAGGAAAGGATCTACTTCCGGCGCATGCTCCGAGCCCCACTGCTGGCCTTCCTGCCGGATGCCGTTGTTGAGGATCAGCACGCGGTTGCTGTGCAGCCCGTTGATCACGGGTTTGGAAATGTTGGGCCCCGTGGTCATGGAAGTAACGCCGTTTACTTTTTTCAGCGCTTCCCCGAGGGTAAGACCGCGCGTTTGGTCCAGGGCATGACCGCTGAGCGATTCCACCTGGGCGGTGGTCACTTCTTTGGCGGCATGGCCGGTTACGGCCACTTCCTGCAGCTGTGTTACGCTATGCGGCAACGTAATGTTCCGCCGTTCGTCTCCGCTTACCTGCCAGCTTATTTCCAGCGGCAAACAGCCGATGTGGCTGATGCGCAGGGTGTAAAAGCCGGGGCAAAGCCCGTCTATGGCGTACGTTCCGTTGTCTGCGCTTTTTACGGAAAGACCGGTTTCTTTTACGATGATCGTAGCGCCGGCAAGCGCTTGTTTTGTCTGACTGTCCGTTACCGTTCCGCCCAGGCGGATGGTACATTGTGCGCCGGCCGTGCCTGCCAGTAACAGCAGCACGCCCACAAGCGCGAGTATCCTTCTCATCTTGTATAAATCAAAGCGTCTCCGGCAGTAGTTCCGCTACCGCCGTAAAATAATAACTGAAAAAAGGGAGGGTCCGCTAACAGGCATGCGGAGGCGCACGCAGCGAAAAGAAGTAGGCAGGGGAAGAAAAAATATAAGCAGGCAAGCCCTGAACGGGGTCTGCATAGGAGATCGCGGTAGCGGGAAGATGCACTTCGTGTGCGGGAAGATAAGCGTCTACCACCCAGTTCAGCCATTCGCAGTGGCGGTGCTCCTGAGAAAAACCGGGGCCGTCGGGAGCGCTGCAGGACGCGGAAACGGGCTGGTCCACCGTATCCTCATGCCCGGTAAAATGGTGCACATAATCCCTTGGCGTAATGTATAAACAAAACACGCCCAGCAGAATAATCGCTCCTATGGAATGGATCAGCTTCTTCACTTTACCGGATATACCGGCAAAGATAAGAAAAAGAGGACGAATGCAACGCTGTTGCATGAAAGAATACACCAGCGGTAACGAAGCGTTAACGTACTTTCAGCATGGTACGCACCTGCTGCACAGCGCCGTTCTGCAGGCGAACGTAATACACGCCGGCCGGCAATTCGGTTTCATAATCGATGGTGTAATTGCCCGCCACATGCACCCTGTCTGCCAGGGTAGCCATCAGTCGGCCCATGGTGTCGAACACCTGCACCATGGTATGCCCGCCGCGGGATTTGTAGGAGATGACGGTTTTCCGCTGGAAAGGATTGGGATAGTTGGTCACCAGCACATCGTCGTCGTTCACATTGGGCACGCCAGTTACCACGCTGCAGGCCAGGCCGTTGATGAGCGGCAGGCTCTGGTAGTTGTTCAGCATGATCTTGTTAAGGTCGGCCGGCTTTACGCAAAACCACTGTTCTAACAGCGACGCATATACGGAACGGAAATCGTATTGCATGGGAATGTTGTCGATCGCGGAAGCAGCGTCGGGCATGGTGGGCGTATTGCCCAGCACCTGCTGGTTCACGTAATCGCCGAAGATGATCATCGGGGCGGAAGCGCCGTGGTCCGTGCCCATGCTGCCGTTGGACTTGATGCGGCGGCCGAACTCGGAGAAGGTCATGCCTACCACGCGCTGCGATTTTTTCATATCGCGCAGGTCTTCGGTGAACGTTCTTACGGCTTCGGAAATATTTTTCAGCAGGTTGGCGTGCGCGCCGGTAGTGGTATCGCCGCTGTTCACCTGGCTGGCATGCGTATCGAAACCGCCGATGCTCACCATGTACAGCCTGGTTTTGAGGCCGCCGCCCACCAGCCTGGCAACGATCTTCAGCTGTTCGCCGAGATAGTTGTTGGCAGGGTAAGTGCGCTGGTTGGTTACTTTGGAAGCCGCTTCTTTTATCGAATCCGCAAATCGGTTCGTCTGTTTTTGGATGAGGCGGATGTATTTCAGTTCTTTGCCCGCGCGGGTATTCGGCACATCCTGTTCGCGCCCTTCGATGAGGTCGTAAAAATCGGTTGCGCTGGTTACCGCCATGCCCATGTTGCCGCCGTTGCCCACAAATGCGGGCGATACGATGGAACCGATCTGGATCGCCAGCGGGTCGGGCATTTCAGGGTTCGGATAAGCGTCCGGGTAACCGGGATATTCGGTATCGAGATAACGGCCGCCCCAGCCCGTTTCCAGCACCGTGTTGGCGTCTGAGCCCGTCAGCCAGATGTCTGTGGCGCGGAAGTGCGAGAAGTTCGGCGAAGGATAACCTACGCTGTGAACGATGCTCACGTGGCCTTCGTCGTACATGTCGCGCAGGCCGGTCATGGCCGGGTGAAGACCGGTTTTCGTCTGCCCGGAGAGCTTCAGCACGTTGCCGGTAGGGATAGCGATGTTGGTGCGCGCGGCCTGGTATTTGTCGTACTGGTCCAGCGGGATCACCATGTTGAGGCCGTCGTTGCCGCCGTTCAGCTGGATCATTACCAGCACATGATCGTTGTCTGTGGCAGTGGATTCCAAAGCGGCAAGCAAAGGTGACGCGCCGAAAGCCTTCACGGCGAAGCCGTTGATGAAAGACGGCAGTATGGCGGCCGGCGCGGTATATTTGAGGAAATCTCTTCTTTTCATCCGTGCATATTTTTTAAGGGCCGGATGGAACCTCACGGTTCCGCTCGGTTTCATAAATAGGTTTTCAACATTGATCAGGCTAAGTGGTATTCAGACAGGTTCATGATGGAGTGGTAAAGGTCTTTGAGCATGCTCACCACCAGCCCGCGTGCCATCGCGTCTGCCGGGGCGGCTTTGTATGCGTTCCATGCCGTCGTCCAGTAATAATCCTGTTGCTGCCCTTTCAGCAGGATGTTGTTTTTCAGGTAGGTTTTCATCGCGTCTGAAATGCCCATGCGGTACAGGATGCTGAGCGCGTCGTTGATCAGCGCCACGGGATCGGAAGGATCGGGCATTTGTTCGGTGAACACCAGCGGATCGATCTGCAAAGTGGCGCCGCCGGAAGAATACCCGGTGGTGATCAGCCTGTCGGCCATCGCCGTGCGTTTGGGCAAAGTATCGGTATTGATCCACAGCTCATGGAACTGCGGGGCGAGATAATATGCGTCCCACCCGGATACGCCCGGGGGATCGCCGATGTTCTGCTGCTGCGAGGCCGCCGCGGTCTGCAATGCGCGCCATTGCGGGTATGCCTGTGCATAATTCGCGGCGGGCGCGAACTGTACGCCGAACTCCCTGCAAAGGCCCACCGTGAAGTCCACCGGGCTTTTTATCAGGCAGCTCATGTTCAGCGGGTCGTAAAAGTGCTCGCTTTTGAGCAGCGCGTTGAGCAGCGGCCTGATCTCGTAGTTATTGTTGCGGAAAATGTCCGCCAGCGGCGTGATCACGTTTTCTTCGGCGTTCGTGTCTATTTCATAGTAGATGAAGAATTGGTAAAACTTGCGGCAGATGAACTTGGCCACTTCATGCTGCTGGAAAATGATGCCCAGCATATCGTCCAGCTCGGTGGTGCCCATTTCCCCCGTTTTCCCGGTGATCACTTTGTTGGAGAACCAGGAGGAGAATTGTTTATTGGTAATGTCGTGTTTGGTAGCGTCGAAGTAAGAAGAGATGTTCACCTTGTCTACTTTGTAACCGGTGAGCACATGCGCGGCGGCCCTTACGTCTTCTTCCTGGTAAAGGGAATCGGGGCCTTTGCCGCAGGTGAACAGTTCGAGCAGCTCGCGCGCGTAGTTTTCGTCGGCCGCTGTTTTTTCGTTGAGATAACCGTTGAGATACACCAGCATGCCCGGGTCGAGCGTCACTTCTTTGGCGAGCGTTTTGAAATTGCCGAGGGCATGGCTGCGCAGCATCGCGTTGTGTTTGTACATAAAACGCGCATCGCCGATGGTTTGCGTTTCGGTAGCGAAGTGATTATGCCAGAAAAGCACGAGTTTTTCGTGCATGGTCCTTTCCTGGTTGAGCATCACGCCGGTCCACCATGCTTTATAGGAACCCCGGCGTTCGTCGTTGAGGTCTTCGTCTCCTTCAGGGGCCAGTACCCAAGGCGCACCGGGCGCAACGCCGGTTGAATCGGCGCCGTAGTTGTTCACCGGCGGGGCGGGCGTGTTGGCGTTCGGCTGCAATAAAGCATCCACGGCCTGATCGAGCGTCATGGCCTCGAAATGTTTTACGTCAGCGGGCGCCGCGCCAAACATGCATCGTTTCAGCAAATGCACCACCTGCGCTCTGCCCCATTCGCCTGTATAAGGACTAAGTCCTGAAAAGGTCCTGGAAGCTTTGACTTTCACCGTTTTTTTGCGGGAAGGGGCTAGTGTTAAGAAGTCTCTACGGTCCATCTTGGATACGGTTATTAGACGATTCAAAGAAAAAGAAATGGTTTTTGCTGTTGCCGCCTGTCTTTGTCAGTTATACAGATTCATTCATTTTCATAGCGATCATGTCTAGGCATAGTCAGGCAATAGCGGTTTTCCGGAAAGCAAATTAGCAAAAACTTTAATTCAATCATATTATTTTATATGAAATAACATCTTAAATATTTTTGACAGGTGAACCGCGCGCCGGCCTGTCAGCAAAAAAGCCTGGTACAGGAATACTGCGCCAGGCTTTCGTATTGATCCTCCGGAGGATATGCGTTCTTACGCCAGGTTTTCGATAATTCCCGCAATACCCTGCCCGCCGCCTACGCAGGCGGAAACGATGCCGTATTTCTTTTTCAGGCGCTGCATTTCGTGCATCAGCTGGATGGTGAGCTTCGCGCCGGTGCAGCCCAGCGGGTGGCCGAGAGCGATCGCCCCGCCGTTGATGTTCACGATGTCCGGATTGAGGCCCAGCTCGCGGATCACGGCGATGGACTGCGATGCAAAAGCTTCGTTCAGCTCCACCAGGTCGATGTCCTGCAGGGTTTTACCGGCCTGCGCCAATACCTTGGGAATGGCGGCCACCGGCCCGATGCCCATGATGCGCGGATGCACGCCCGCGGAAGTGCAGGCGATCAGCCGGGCAAGGGGTTTGAGGCCCAGCTCGTTCACCATCTTTTCACCCATTACCACCACGAAAGCCGCCCCGTCGCTGGTTTGGGAAGAATTGCCTGCCGTTACGGAGCCGCCCGCGGCAAACACGGGCTTCAGCTTCGCCAGCGCTTCGATGGAAGTGTCGGCGCGGGGACCTTCGTCTGTATCCACGGTGAAAGTGCGCGTCTGTTTTTTCCCTTTTTCGTTGAGATATACGTCTTCAACGGAAATAGGCAATATGCCGGGCTTAAAATACCCGTTCTTGATGGCGTTGATGGCTTTGTGATGCGATTTGAGGGAGAACTCGTCCTGCTCTTCACGGCTGACGTTGAACTCTTTGGCTACCGCTTCGGCGGTGAGGCCCATGCTGAGGTAATAATCCGGGTTAGTGGTGGCCACGCTGTAGGCGGGCACTGTTTTCCAGCCTGCGGTAGGCACCAGGCTCATGCTTTCCGTTCCGCCCGCAATAATGCATTCCGCCTGCCCGGTCCTGATCTTGGCCGTGGCAATGGCGATGGTTTCCAGGCCGGAAGCGCAGTAGCGGTTCACGGTCACGCCCGGCACTTCAATGCCCAAAGCCCTCACGGAGATCATCCTGCCGATCTGGAGGCCCTGTTCCGCTTCGGGAACGGCGTTCCCCACTATCAGGTCGTCCACTCTTTTCGGGTCCAGCTGCGGAACGGATTTCATTAAACCGGTGATCACGTCTACCGCCAGATCATCCGGCCGGTAAAAACGGAAACCGCCTCTTTTGGATTTCGTAACCGCCGTTCTGAATCCTGCTACTATATATGCGTCTTGCATGGCTAATCCTTTTTGGTGTTAATCAAATTTACGGAATTTGGTCCTTATTTGACGGTCACCTCCAAACGCGCCGCATTTACCCCGCCTAATATGCCGTAACCCTTTACCACATTGGTATACACCTTGCTCGGGTCTATCAGTATATTGCCTTCGTTGAGTGTCTGCACCTCCAAAGTTTTAAGATACAGCCAGCTGTTGCTGGTCAGCCCTGTTACTTCCAGCAGCAGGATGTCGTCTTTGATGTTCACGTCTTTCGTTTGCATCACGATGGTGAGCTCCCGCCCGTCGAAACGGTCGTCTGCAATGAGGGTGGATTCGAGATAATTTTCCGTAAGCATGTCCGTAAAACTGTTATTGTACGACGGATCGAAGCGGTACAGCCTGCGTTCCACCGGCGTAGTTTCGCCGTTCCCGTTCTTTGCGCCTTTGAACAGCCTGAAACGATAATAGTCCGCTCCCGGAATATCTTTCATCACGAACTTCACGCGGTTGCCGCCCGCCTGCGCGAAAGGCTCCGCGAGCAAAGGCTTCCGGGGCAGCGTGTCTCTCGCGGTAACCGTGTCCAGCCCCGCGGCGGATACGCTGATATTGTATTCCACACCGGGTTTCGCGGGTTTCGCGGACACAAAATATCCTTTCCCGCCGATCACCTGCCACTGCAACGGAAGTATTTCCGCGCCCGCCTTCAGCTCCACCCGCGCACTGCGCACCTCGGGAAACTCGCTGCCGCCGGGCGGTTGCGAGCGCGTAACGCGGAGGTACACCACGCTGTCTGGCTGAATAAAACCATTCACCACCAGCTTGTCTCCTTCATAAGGAATGTCCAGCTCCACGGTCCTTTCACAGGCCGAAAAGATCAGGCAAAAAATAATGCCGTACCACCTGGTCGTTTTCATAATTAAAACCGGATTGCATAAGAAACACTGGGCAGGACGGGTAAAATGCTCGTCATCGTCAGCTCCCGCTTTTGTGTGTTCTCATTGCGTTTATAATAATAAAAGAATGGGTTCTTCTGGTTGTATACGTTGTACAGGCTGATGTTCAAAATGAACGTGAGCGCGCCTCTCGTTTTGGTGTGCGTGGCCCCGATGTCCAGCCGGTGCACTTCCTGCATGCGCAGCGTATTGCGGTCCTGCACGAGGTCTACCTGCGAAGGATTGCCCGTGGTGGGCGGCAGGTGCGGCGAAGGATCGGTGATCTGCTCGTAACTGCCTGTGGGCAACGTTAGCGGCATGCCGGTGGAATACTGCCATTGCCCGGACAATTCCCAGCGTTTGCCCAAACGTTGCGTGAGCACTACCTCCACTTCATGCCGGCGGTCGTATTTGTAAGGAAAGATGCGGCCGTTGTTGACGTTCGGGAACGAGCGCTGCGACCATGCCAGCGTATACCCGAGCCATCCGCGGAAGTTGCCCTGTTTTTTCTGCAGGAACAGTTCCGCGCCGTAACTCCAGCCGCGGCCGTGGATCACTTGGCTTTCCCAGCTGCTGGTGGCGGAATTGAAGTTGTCCAGGTTTTCCACATATTCGATCACGTTCTGCATGGATTTGTAATATCCTTCGGCGGAAAATTCATATTTGCCGTCGTTGGTGGTTTTGGCAAGACCGAGGGCCACCTGCGTGGAATACATCGGCGGCACTTTGTCCGTTGCGGCTACCCAGAGGTCCGTTGGCAGGAAGGTCGCGTTGTTGGTGAGCAGGTGGATGTATTGCGTCATCTTCGAAAAAGAAAGTTTCAGCGCCCATCTTCTCGGCAGGATGTAACGGAAGCCCAGCCTGGGTTGTACCGAAAGATAAAAACGCCCGTTCACCAGGAACCCCGACGTATGCACGCCGAGATTCAAATGCACGGAATCCCGGATCTTCCAGTCGTCTTCCGCGTACAGCGACATTTCCACCCCTTTCGAGATCATGTTGTTGTACGACGTGTCTGTGAGCTGCTGATCGTCAGACACGCTGTTGAATTTTGTAACGCCCGGTTCGAAGATGTGCCAGATGGCCTGCCCGCCGAATTTCACGGCATGGCGCGGATTGGGTTTGTAATCAAAATCCATTTTTGCGGCGGCGTTCTGCACCCTGGACAAATATTTGCCGGACATGTTGTCTGATTCGCGGATGGCGGGCGTATCCAGCGCGAGATGTTTGTAGGTGTAATCGGTAATAAAATGGAATTGCGAATAATTGACCGTTACGTTGGAAAAAAGCCTTGGGTTGAAAATATGGTTCCATCGCAGCGAATAGGCCTGGTTTCCCCATCCGAGGCGGTATTGCATCTGTTCGTGATATTTTTTGGCGGCGCCGTTGATGCTGTCGAACTGCATGTCGCGGTTGAGCCGCATATTGTCTTCCCCGCCGTAGGCGCTGAGATACAGCCGGTCTTTGGGTGAAAAGATGTGATTGACCTTGATATTGGCGTCGTAGAAATATGCGAAAAAATCGCCGTTCTCGCCGAGCTTCAACTCGCGTTTCGTGAGGTCGGAAAGAATGAGGTCTGCATACGTGCGGCGCGCGGTGAGGATAAAAGAGGTTTTGCCTTTGAAGACCGGCCCTTCCACCATCATGCGCGACGCGATCAGCCCGATGGCTACTTCGCCGTGGTATTTATACATGTCTCCGTCTTTCATCGAAATGTCCACCACGGAAGAAAGCCTTCCGCCGTAACGCGCCGGGAATGCGCCTTTGTAGAGGTCTACGTTTTTGATGATATCGGGATTGAACACGGAAAAAATACCGAGCAGGTGCGTGGTGTTGTATACCGGCGTGCCGTCCAGCAAAATAAGGTTCTGATCGGGGCTCCCGCCGCGCACGTGTATGCCGCTGGTGCCTTCCATGCCGCCGCTGACGCCTGGCATGGTCTGGATGGTGCGCAGTACGTCTGCCTCGCCGAGCATACGCGGCATTTTTTTCACCTGCGATACGGATAGATTCACTTTGCTCATCTGCGTCTGTTCCTGCAGGCGTGGCAGCGTTTCCGTTACTTCCACTTCCTGCAGCGTGTTCGACGGGCCGAGCCGGATATGCAGCTGGCGGTTCTCTTTATCTTTCAGCGGGATCTGCGCGGGCACATAACCGGTGTAGGAAACGCTCAGGCTGAGTGTGTCGCGCGCGGTGGTAAGACTGTAAAACCCGAACTGGTTGGTGGTGGTGCCTACGCGGCGCGTGGGCGAATACACGGTGGCGCCGATGAGTTTTTCGCCGGTCACCGCATCTTCCACATAACCGCTGATGGTGCGGGTGACGGACTTGCTGGCCGTAAGCACCAGCTGGTCGCCGATACGCCTGAACTCGATGCCGTTTTCGGAACAAAGCAGTTCCATCACGCGGCGGAGCGGCATTTCATCCACATCGATGCTCATGCGGCGGCTCATTTTCACGATATCGGAGCTGTAGGAAAAATGGATGCCGTAATCTTTTTCGATCTTTTCGCAAATGGCGGAGAGGGGTTGGTCGTGCAGCGAAAGGGAGATCCGCGTTCGCCAGTTCCATGCAAAAACCTGGAGAGGCAGCCAGGTTAAAAGCAGTCCCAGCAGAACTTTCCTCATCATTCTAAACAAATTAACTGTTACAATATAGGTTAAATTATGGCCGCAGGGTAAACTGCCGCTCCCCGGTTTTCTCTACCGTAGTATTCGTGATAAACGCAACGGACGCCATCACATTGTCGATGGTCTCATTCTCAAAATTGGACGTGATGCCTTTGCGCAGCAGCGCGGCGTCCTGCACGTCTATCCGCACATCGTACATTGTTTCGATGGACAGTATCACATTCTTCAGCGGCACGTCCCTGAAAACGAGCTGTTTCTTTTCCAGGTCCGGGATATGTTCGGCCACGGTAAACGGCTCCTGCGTTTCGTTGCGGCGCAGCAGCATGCCTTGTGTGAGCACCACGCTTTTGTTGCCGTCCGGGTCGTTTACCTGTATCTTGCCGCTGCTGACATGCACCACGAGTTTACCGGCGGAATAGTTGACGGTAAAACGGGTGCCGAGCACTTTTATTTCGGTGCGGCCGAGCAAAATGACGAACGGCGCATCGGGATCGGGGCTTACATCGAACTCGCCTTTGCCGGTGAATGCCACGCGGCGTTCCTTTTTACCGAAACCGCTTTCCAGTTTCATTTTAGCGCCGTCGAACAGCCGCACTTTGCTGCCATCGGGCAGGGCGGCGTGCTGTGCGTTGGCGAAAACCTGCGGCTGCGGCTGTTTCCCCGGCATCAACACCCAGGTAAGGCCGAGGGCCAGCACCAGCACGGCGGCGATCTTCAGCCAAAGATAATTACGCCGCATGGGCGTTACGATGGTTTCTTCCACAGGCTGTTCATGCGCGCCGATCGAGGCTTTCAGCCTTTGCCAGCTTGCGTCCGTACTGAGGCCGGGGTACGCCGCGGCAGGAAGCGGCACTTCCAGCATCCGGCGGATGGCGGCAAGCACTTCTTCGTTGGCCGGCGTTTCTTTCCTCCATGCATCCACCCATTGCCTCGAGGCTTGGTCCGCCTCGTTCAGCAGGTATTTGCACAGGAGGGAATACAAAGCCTCATCTGGTTGCAAATTGTTCATGAACAGTTGTAAAGTTATCGTTTCGGGGAAAAGACGCCGCTGAAAGCGTTTTCCCCCTATTCTTTATAAAAAAAACAGGTTCAGGTACTCCTTCAGCTCCTTATGGAGAATTTTGAGCGCCTTACCCATTTGATTTTCAACAGTTTTAACGGAAATATTCATCACGGTCGCGATCTCGGCGTATTTCAGCTGTTCCTTTCGGCTGAGCAGGAACACTTCGCGGCAGCGGTCCGGCAACTTTTCCAGGGCGAAATGCAGCTTCTGCTCCAGTTCCCGCGCCTGAACCGACATATGCACGGCGGCGTCCTGCATCTGCCCGAAGGAATATTCCTTCTCCGAGCGCACGTTCTGCTTGCGCCACTGGCTGATGGCCGTGTTGCGGATGGCGGTAAAAAGATAAGACCTTTCAGAGCCGTTGATCAAAATGCTTTCCCGCTTCTCCCAAAGCTGGGAGAAAACAAGCTGCACTACTTCTTCCGCTTCGTACGGGTCTCCCGTGTAATGAATGGCGAAGGCAAGGCAATGCGCGTGATGCTCCCGGAAGAGCCGTTCAAATGCCTGGAGGTCCAACATATTAAATAACCGGGGCAAAATTAGGCGGCTACGGCTGATAAACCAAATAGGGAATGGTGAATGGCAATTTTATATCTTTGCGCGTACATGTACGGTTTTATAAAGAAAATACTCTTTCAGTTCCCTCCTGAAAGCATCCACCATACGGTAATGCGGGGGTTAAAGGTCGTGAACGCCCTTCCTTTCGGCAAAAATGTGCTCGACGCTTTCTGCCAGCCTAAAAACAACGGGCTGGAACGCAAGTTATGGGGACTTACTTTCGCCAATCCCGTTGGCCTGGCCGCAGGTTTCGACAAAGACGCGCGGTATATTGACGAACTGGCGCATCTCGGCTTCGGTTTCGTGGAGATCGGCACCGTTACCCCGCTGCCGCAACCGGGCAACGAGCAGCCGAGGCTGTTTCGCCTGCCGGAAGACCAGGCGCTCGTCAACCGCATGGGCTTCAACAACGAAGGCGTACGCGCGGCCGCTAAAAGACTGCAGAAACGCCGCTCCAATATCATCGTGGGCGGCAATATCGGGAAGAACAAACTGACACCCAATGAAGACGCGATCGGCGATTACGAAAAATGTTTCCACGCGCTGTTCGACGGGGTGGACTATTTCGTGGTGAACGTAAGTTCTCCCAACACGCCCGGCCTCCGCGCACTGCAGGAAAAAGAGCCGCTCAAACAGCTGCTGCATCACCTGCAAACCCTCAACTCGCAAAAGAGCAATCCCAAACCCATCCTGCTCAAAATAGCGCCCGACCTTACCAACGAACAGCTGGACGACATTATCGAGATCGTTCAGGATACGCAGCTGGCGGGCATTGTAGCCACCAACACCACCATCAGCCGCGACGGGCTCGCCACTGCGGCAGGCCAGCTGGAAAAGATCGGTGCGGGCGGACTGAGCGGGCTTCCCGTAAAACAACGCGCCACCGAAGTGATCCGTTACATTCACCAGGGCTCCGGCGGAAAAATACCCATCATCGCCGTAGGCGGCATTTTCACCGCGGCCGATGCGCAGGAAAAACTCGACGCCGGCGCTTCCCTCGTGCAGGTGTACACCGGCTTCATCTACGAAGGGCCTGCCATCGTCAAAAAGATCTGCCAGGGATTATCATCACAATCATAAATCATGGAAGAATTACTGACCTTAGATTCTCTTATCAGCTTGCTGACCCTTACCGTTATGGAGGTCGTGCTCGGCATCGACAACGTTATTTTCGTATCCATTGTTATGAACCGCCTGCCCGAGGAAAAAAGGCTGCAAGCGCGGCGCATCTGGATGTTCACAGGCATCGCCGTGCGTATTATCCTGCTGCTGTGCATCGGCTACATCGTAAAAGCGGTGCACCCGCTGTTTTACATTTTCGGCAAGGGCATTTCCCTGCGCGACCTTATCATGCTGGCCGGCGGTTTGTTCCTGCTCATCAAAACGACGCTCGAAATTCACCATAAACTGGAAGGCGAAGAGGAAGGAACGCCCAAGCTCGGCGGCAAAGGCGGCGCTACATTGCTCAACGTGGTGGGGCAGATCATCATCATCGACATGGTATTTTCCTTCGACAGCATCATTACGGCCGTAGGGCTCGCCAAACACGTGGAGATCATGATCGTGGCGGTGATCATCGCCATGTTCATCATGTTCACCTTCGCGCCGCGCATCAGCAATTTCATTCACAAACACCCCACGCTGAAAATGCTGGCGCTGTCGTTCCTCATCATGGTAGGCGGCATCCTGATCATCGAGGGATGGAACGCGGAAGCCGCGCACAGCCTGCACCTGAAGAACTACGTGTATTTCGCCATGGCGTTCTCCTTCGCGGTAGAGTTACTGAATATGCGGATGCGCAAAAAATCGGAACCGGTGCAGCTCAGAGGCCCGGTAGACCCGAAAGAGAAAGACTTAAAATAACTCGAAAAAGGGTTGCGGAAACGCAGCCCTTTTTTATTTCGATGCATTGGCCGCCGCCATCAGCGCGCAGCCTACCATGCCGGCGGTTTCTGTGCGCAGGCGCGTATTGCCGAGGCTCACGGGCACAAAACCGTACTGCAGCGCCAGTTCCACTTCCTGCTGCGCGAAGTCGCCTTCCGGTCCGATCAGCAACAGCGAATCCTTTGCCGGCTGCATGGCGTTCAATAAATGTTTTTTATCCCCGGGAAGACAATGCGCGATGAAACGTTGTTCCGTAGCGCTCATCAGCGATTCCAGCGGCGTAGGCTCCGCCAGTTCGGGCAGGTGCCATTGCCGCGACTGCAGCATGGCCGAAACAAGAATGTTTTCCAATCTTTCCGCCTTCAGTTTTTCCTTTTCCGTACGCAGCGTTACCAGCGGAATGATACGCTGCACGCCGATCTCCACGGCTTTTTCGAGAAACCATTCCATCCGCGCGGCGTTTTTGGTAAAGGCGATGGCGATACGAATACGCGGTTCGGGCCGCGGCATTTCTTCGACGTTGCGGATCTCTGTTACGCATTTTTTACGGTGATCGTCTGTGATCTCCGCTTCGTAACGGTTCCCTTTACCGTCCGCCAGCAACACTTTATCACCCTTCTGCCGCCGCAGCACCTGGATGCAGTATTTAGACGTGGGCTCGTCCATCGTGTAAGACGAAACGCCCGGTATCAGTTCCTTTGCGTAAAAAACGGGTAACTCCATCCTGTAAAATTATACTTTTCCGGCCGTCTGTTCCAATCCGCGGGTAATGGACTGGAAACGGAAAAACAATAATACCGAAGCGATGAGCAATCCCAACGAAAGCCCCCACCAGATGCCGTACACGCCAAAGCCGAACGTAAAGCCCAGCAGGTAACCCACGGGCAGCCCCAGCACCCAGTAAGCCAGCATCGTGATCATCGTGGGCACTTTCACATCGCCGAGGCCGCGCAACACGCCGAGGCCCACTACCTGGGTGCCGTCGAACAACTGGAAAAATGCGGCGATCAGCAGCAGTCCCGATGCGATGTGGATCACCGCGGGATCGTTGATGTACAGTCCCGGCAATACGCGGCTGCCCAGCACGAATACCAGTGCCGCAATGCCCATCAGCACCAGCACCATATGATAACTTGCGATGGCGGAAAGCCGCAGTTCGCGGTAATTGCCCGCCCCCAGGTTGTTCCCGCTCCGGATGCCCGCCGCGGCGGAAATGCCGCTGGCCATCATGTAGGTCATAGACGCGAGGCTGATCGCGATCTGGTGCGCCGCCTGCTGTGCCGAGCCGATCCACCCGGCCATGATCACCGCGCCGCTGAAAGCGCTTACTTCAAAAATGTACTGCAGCGCCACGGGCAGGCCCAGGCCGGAAATTTTTTTCAGCGTGGCGCCGGTGATTTCCCGGAAATGGAAAGTAGCCAGGTATTCTTTGAAACGCGGGCTCGTGAGCACGTACCAGGCCATCGTGATGCCCATCAGCAAACGGTCGGTGAAGGTGGCGATGCCCACGCCCGCAATGCCCATGCGCGGCATTCCCAGCAGCCCGTACACCAGCACGATGCCGAGCAGGATGTTGAGGATGTTGCCGAGAATGCTGATGTTCATCGCCTGGCGCGTAAAGCCCAGCCCTTCCGCGAATTGTTTGAAGGTAAGGAACACCATCAGCGGGATGTACGACGCCGCCAGGTACTGCAAAAATATTTTCGCCTGCGCGGCCACGTCCGCCGGCTGTTTCATGCGTTCCAAATTATGCCCCACCAGCAGGATGCCGCCTGTGAGCACAATGCCGGTGATCATGTTGATAATAAAACTGTGCGCCAGCAAATGCCCGCAATAACCGCGGTTACCGCGGCCGTTTTCCTGCGCGATAAGCGGCGTGAGGCCGTAAGACATGCCGATGCCCGTTACCATAAAAATCGAGAACAGGCTGACGCCCAGCGAAACCGCCGCCAGCGGCACTTTGCCCGTATGCCCGATGATGATGCTGTCGCTGAGGCCCACAAGGGTGTGGCCCAGCTGCGAGATCACCACGGGATAAGCGAGATGGAAATTATGGGTGTAGTGTTGTTTGTATTTGCCGTATAGTTGTTTCATGGTGTATGAACATTAAAAAAGCCGGTTTCTTTTCAGAACGCACCGGCTTTTTAGTATCTGTAAAGATGTTCCTTTAGAAGGGAGCATCCCCGAATGCATCGTCTTCAAAATCCATATCGTTCATCTTCGATCCTTTCTGGATGAAGATCTTCGCTTCATCGTAACCGCCGCTGCCGGGGTGGCCTTTCATGCCGGCGAAGGAATTGCCGCCGCCACCTGGGGGCGCGGGCGGGCCGTCTACGAAACCATCGTCTTCAAAACGCTGGAACTGCAGCACCGCGCGGAGTTTCACGGTATCAAGCTGACCGTTACGGTGTTTGGCGATACGTACGTGCGTTTCCCCTTTATTGGATTCGCCGTGCTCGTTGGTGGTGATGTCGTAGTATTCAGGGCGGTAAATGAACATTACCATGTCCGCATCCTGCTCGATCGCGCCGGATTCTCGAAGGTCGCTCAGCTGGGGCATTTTGTTGCCGTCTTTACGTTTCTCCACGTCGCGGCTCAGCTGCGAAAGCGCCAGTACCGGCACGTGCAGCTCTTTTGCGAGGCCTTTCAGGTCGCGGGAGATCTTGCTGATCTCCTGCTCGCGGTTGGTATTGCGCCCGTCTGCCGCGCCGCTCATCAGCTGCAGGTAGTCGATGATGATGATGCCCACGCCGTGGTTGTGTACCAGCCTGCGGCATTTGGCGCGCAGTTCGAAGATATTGAGGCCGGGGGTGTCGTCGATGAAAATGGGCGCTTTGGCCAGGCGTTCGATGCCGTGAGTCATGAGTTTGCGCATTTCATGCTCTTCGAGTTTACCCCTGGTGATCTTTTCCAGGTGAATTTCCGATTCGGCGGAAAGGATACGCTGAACGATCTGCCCGCTGGACATCTCGAGGCTGAACACCGCCGCGCCTTTCGGGAATTTCGGGTGAAGGGCCGCGTTCCTCGCGAGGTTAAGCGCGAAGGCGGTTTTACCCACGGCGGGACGGGCGGCCAGGATGATCAGGTCGGAAGGCTGCCAGCCGTAAGTGATCTTATCGAGAGACGGGAAGCCGGAGGGCACCCCGGTGATATCGTCGCCTTTGTTGCGGAGGTCTTCGATGCGTTTGATGGTATTTACCAGCACGCGGTCGATGGAATCGTAGTTTTTACGGAGGTGGTTGTTGGTTACTTCGAAGAGTTTGGATTCCGCGGTGTCGAGCAGGTCGAACACGTCGGCGGTGTCTTCATACGCTTCGCTGATAATTTCCCCGGAAATGCGGATGAGCTCGCGCTGGATGAATTTCTGCAGCACGATGCGCGCATGCGCTTCGATGTTGGCGGAAGACACGACCATATTGGTAAGACGGGTAACCGCGAAGGGGCCGCCCACTACTTCCAGCTCAGCGGAGCTTTTCAGCTCTTCCACCACGGTAAGGATGTCCACCGGCATCGACTTTGCGGCCAGGCGCTGCATGGCCGCGAAGATCTTCTGGTGCGCGTCTACGTAAAAACATTCGGATTTAAGGATCTCGATCACCACGTCGAAGGCCCCTTTTTCCAGCATCAGGGCGCCCAGCACCGCTTCTTCCAATTCTTTCGCCTGAGGAGGGATTTTCCCGTAAACCATGGTGGAGATGTCTACCCCGGGTTTACGGCGGGTATTGCGGTCTTTCTTGAGATTGAGATCCATTTATATGCTAGGCGTTAAGAAAGTTAAGAAAATGGTTACTGGATGGCTTTTGCTCATACATTTACAACATTTCGGGAATCTTGGCACTTCAACTGTCTTTAACAAATTGTAAATTTTTTGAAGCCAGGGAAACTAAGGTAACGGCATTTTTCCGATAAAACCTTCTTCCCCCGGAACTATATTTATTCGTCGGCAATCCACCGGTCCGGGCACATGCTAAACCGGGTTATCCACTGTTTTGCACCGGGTTATCCACCAAATCGGCACAAAATCCATAGCAAAGTTCCGATTATTCACATTTTTTGTGCAAAAAGATTTTCCACATTTTGTTTGGGAAAATTCCCCGTTGCCGTACAGCAGAAGTTGTTAACTTTACGCGGCACAATCACGACTGTACGAAGCGTGCAAAAGTGATTCAAATAATTGATTTTCACAAATTTAAATCGATACTAACGTATCGGGCAGGATAATACAAGGAGCTTACAATGACTATTTCGTACAACTGGCTATGTGACTATTTACCGGTAAAACCGACGCCGGAGGAACTTTCTGTGATCTTAACGGCCATCGGCCTTGAAGTGGAAAGCCTCGAGCGGTTTGAAAGCGTGAAAGGCAGCCTGGAAGGATTGGTGATCGGTGAAGTATTGAGCGTGGAACAGCACCCCAATGCAGACAAGCTCCGTTTAACGAAGGTGAACATCGGCGGCGGCGAACCGCTGTCTATCGTATGCGGAGCGCCCAACGTGGCGGCCGGCCAGAAAGTAGTGGTAGCGCCCATCGGCGTCACCATTTATCCCACCGGCGGCGAACCCCTCACCATGAAAAAAGCCAAGATCCGCGGCGAAGAAAGCTTCGGCATGATCTGCGCCGAAGATGAAATAGGCCTTGGCACCGGCCACGACGGCATCCTGGTACTGGACCCGTCCCTGAAACCCGGCACCACGGCCCGCGAGCTGTTCCAGCCCGCGCAGGACCATGTATTCGAGATCGGTCTCACTCCCAATCATATGGACGCCATGAGCCACATGGGCGTGGCCCGCGACGTTTGCGCCTTTCTCAACAACCAGGAAAACACGGCCGTTTACAGCGTGCGCAAGCCCGGCATTCATGCCGCCACCAAAGCTTCGCAGCCTTTGAACATAGGCGTTGAAGTGAAAAACACCGAAGCCTGCCCCCGTTATTGCGGCCAGAGCATCACCGGCGTAAAAGTAGGCCAGTCCCCCGCCTGGATGCAGCACCGCCTGCAGGCCATCGGCATAAGGCCCATTAACAATATCGTAGACATCACTAATTATGTGCTTCACGAAACCGGCCAGCCGCTGCATGCTTTTGATGCAGACCAGATAAAAGGCGGCAAAGTCGTGATCCAGAACCTGCCCACCGGCACCCCGTTCCTTTCCCTCGACGGCAAGGAACGCAAGCTGGACGAAGGCGACCTGATGATCTGCGACGGTGAGAACAACCCGATGTGTATCGCCGGCGTGTTCGGCGGTCTCCATTCCGGCGTGAAGAACGAAACCACCAATATTTTCCTGGAAAGCGCCTTCTTCAGCGCCACCGGCATCCGTAAAACCTCCATGCGCCACGGCCTGCGTACAGACGCCGCCGTGCGTTTCGAAAAAGGGCTCGACATCAGCCTGGCGCCTTTCGCCCTCGAAAGAGCCGTAGCGCTGATCAACGAACTGGCGCACGGCGCACCCGCTTCAGAGGTAACAGACAACTACCCGACGCCCGCGCCGCAAAAACATATCGACATCACTTACGCTTATATCGATACCCTCAGCGGCCACCATTATGCGCCCGAAAAAGTGAAGAACATCCTTTGCAGCCTCGGTTTCACCGTTCATTCCGACAATGAAAAGGAACTGCGTGTAACCGCGCCGCTGCATAAGCCGGACATCAACATCCCGGCGGATATCGTGGAAGAGATCATGCGCATCGACGGGCTGGACAATATCCCCATCCCCGATTTCGTGCGGATGGTGCCCAGCCGCCAGGCGCAGCCGGACAAAGAACGCGTGAAAGAAAAGATCGCGGATTACCTCGCCTCCAACGGCTTTTCCGAGATCTTCACCAACTCCATCACCAACAGCCAGTATTACAAACATCTCGACCAGGACTCCATGGTGACGATGCTCAACAGCCTCACTTCCGACCTGGACGTGATGCGCCCTTCCATGCTGGAAACCGGCCTGGAGCGCATCGCCTATAACCTGAACCGCCGCAACGAAGATCTCCTGTTCTTCGAGTTCGGTAAAACTTACCGCAAGGAAGAAGTAGGCCAATACCCGGAAACGGCGCATCTGAGCCTTTACCTCACCGGGCAGAAACTCCCCGAAAACTGGATGCACAAAAGCCAGCCGGTGGATTTTTACGACCTGAAAAGTTTTACCGGCAACATCCTGCAGCAGCTGGCGCTGCCCGCCGCGCAGATGACCGCCTCCAACATCCACGGGCTGCAGCCCGCCTTCGAGATCGCCGTGAACGGGAAAACCGTAGCGGTAGCCGGCGGCGTAACGCCGCAGAAACTGAAGGAATTCGACATCAAACAACCGGTTTGGTATGCGGATTTTTATTGGGAAGAGATCCTGAAACAGCTGCAGACCAAAGATTCCTTCTACGAAGAGATCCCCCGCTTCCCGGCGGTGCGCAGGGACCTGGCGCTGGTACTGGACAAATCCGTAACTTTCGCTGCGGTGGAAGCGGCGGCGCGTTCCGTTAAAACATCCCTCCTGCAACATATCAACCTGTTCGACGTTTTTGAAAGCGAGAAACTGGGCGCGGGCAAAAAGTCTTACGCCGTGAGCTTCACCTTCCAGGACAAGCAGAAAACGCTGACAGACCAGGAAACGGATGCCCTGATGAACAAACTGGTAAAAGCCTTCGAATCACAATTACAGGCGGAAATCCGCAAATAAATGGAGATCGAACAGTACATACAAAGCATCGAAGACAAGCTGCAGCAGCTGTTTAAAAAATTACAGCAGTCGCAGGCGGACAATGTATTGCTCCGTGAGCAGGTGCAGCAGCAGCAGGACGAGCTGACGCAGCAGCAGCAGACCATCGAAGCTTTGGATGAAAAACTGAAACTGGCGAAAATTGCCACGATGACGCAGCAGGGCAACGGTCTTTCCGAAGAGGAAGACGCGTTCCGCAAAGAGGTCAGGGGCAAGATCAATGATTATATCCGGGAGATAGACCGTTGTATTGCGCTGCTGAACTCCTGACAGCCCGGTCCATTTCAAATCCGTTTTTTATTCCGATCCCGCACATACGGGCCGTTTTTCCCGGCCGGGGAAAGCCGTTTACATTTTGGAAAGGGGCTGGTTCCTGCGGTTGGGGGGATAATGCCTGATGATTTTAATTTCATTCACCTTGTGATGCCGCAGGTTGACCAGGTAATTCCATTGGTGGGCCATTTCAGGTGATGGAAAGGCGAGCACCAGCGTTTCCGCTTTTTGCAGCAATGCGGACCCGAATTCGCGGGTCTCGAACCCGAAGGGAAATGCGTCCCACCCGTCGGGGAGGCGTTCTTCACCGATATAGGCAATACTGTCCGGCACATCCAGCTCTTCTATCATGTACCCGTCGGGCACGGTGAACAGGCCCGTGACCAGGTCGCTTTCCACGAGGCACATGGCGGGATGGTCCTTGACGTGCAGGCAGGGGTCCGTTGCGAAATTCCAACGGTCTGCCAGTCCGCTTGCGCCGAGGTTGCCGCAACGGTCTTCTTTGACCAGTCTGTATAATTTCATACAAGTGATTTCTATGAATGATTTTCCATCCGCAGCAATTGCTGCTTCACTTCTTCCATACCGGTAATGGTATCGAGGAGCGAAAGCGGCTGCACGCCGCCCAGGTCGCGGGAGGGTTGGCGCAGCCAGCGGTGGAACAGTTCCCTGCTGTTGAAAACGTTGTACCCGAGGCTGAACACGTCGGCAATGGCGATAATACGGTCGCTGACGTTCCTGCTCAGGATATCTTTCCCTTTTTTGAGGTGAAGGGAGCGGTTGGTTACTATGAGCAGGGAGCTCAGCGTATCGTAATCGAGTTCAAAGATTTCTTTGAGACGGGTAAGCTGTTCTTTGGAAATGCCTGCTTTTACTACTTCGATCTTCTTCGTATACAACACCCTTTGCATTTTTACGATCGATTCATAAGACACCAGCATTTCGTGCCCGTCTGTTACAGGCCTGCGGGCGCTTGTGGCCTTTTTGCCGGCGCCTGCCCTGGCCTTGTCTGGCTTTGAGTTCATAACAAAGATAAGTTTTTAATTGACATTTGTGCACGTGCCTTCGTGAAATTTTTCCAGCCATGATTGGTTTATTCTCATAATGAGATTACCAGAATCAAGATTTACGAAATCGTACATTTTTGTCAATTATAAACATAATAATCCCATATTTGTGCAAAAACCCCGCAATTATTTTTCCACTTCCGGGTCTGCCCGCTTTTGTTACATTTGTAACAACACCAACAACCGAGCAAATACAATGGAACCGCTAATACCCGTTAATATCGTCGTAGCCGACCGCACCTACCGGATCAAGATCCGGGCTGAAGAAGAGGAGGATGTACGGAGAGTGATGAAAGAAGTGAACGAAAAGATCATCGAGTTTAAGGCCGCCTATGCCGGGAAAGACATCCAGGACTATATCGCCATGGCGCTGATCATGTACGCCACACATCCCGCCACGAGCGGCGGAAAGGCCCAGGCAGGGGTAGCTCCTTTCCTTCGTGAAAAACTGCAACACCTTGACAATCTGCTGGATGAGCAGCTTAAATAGCCCTCCCCTGCAACGTTTAGCATCCATAAATTATTCATTATCACAAGGTCCCTGTGCTTTGCTGCTATTTTTTTGTTATTTTCGCGGGTCGGCTCTAGCCCTTTCGCGTGAAACGGGCCAGGGACGTAATTATAAATACTATTAAATATTGAGATATGACTGAATCCATCATGGTTATAGTCGCGGGCGCGGTAGCGCTCGCGGTAGGAATAATACTCGGAAAAATAATATTCGCTAAAAACACCAAAATAAAAATCCAGGAAGCAGAAGAACAGGCCAAAAGGATCATTTCCGAAGGGCAGCTCAGCGCGGAAAACCTGAAAAAGGACAAACTGCTGGAAGCCAAGGAAAAATACCTGCAACTGAAGTCTGAATACGAAAAAGAGGTGATGCAGCGCAACCAGAAGATCACGGAATCCGAGAACCGCATCAAACAGAAAGAACAATCCCTCAACCAGAAAAACGACAACATCCAGAAGCAGGTTACCGAAAATGAAGCCATCAAGGAAAACCTCGCCCGCCAGATAGAGCTCGTGAACATCAAACGTTCCGAACTGGAAAAACACCAGGAAGAGCACATCCGCCGTCTTGAAAAAGTAGCCGCCCTCACTGCGGAAGAAGCGCGCCACCAGCTGATCGAAAGCCTGAAGGAAGAGGCCCGCACACAAGCCCTCGGCCACATCCAGGAAATCATCGAAGAAGCCAAGACCAAAGCCAATAAAGAAGCCAAAAAGATCATCATCCAGTCTATCCAGCGCACCGCCGCCGAGCAGACCATCGAGAACGCCATTACCGTGTTCAACCTGGAAAGCGACGAGATCAAAGGCCAGATCATCGGCCGCGAAGGCCGTAACATCCGCGCCATCGAAGCCGCTACCGGCGTGGACCTGATCGTAGACGATACCCCCGAGGCCATCGTACTGTCTTCCTTCGACCCGCTGCGCCGCGAGATCGCGCGCCTCAGCCTCCAGCGCCTTGTGCAGGACGGTCGTATCCACCCCGCCCGTATCGAGGAAGTAGTGGAGAAAACCAAACGCCAGCTGGAAGAACAGGTAATGGAGATCGGCGAACGCACGGTGATAGAAATGGGCATTCACGGCCTGCACAAAGAACTGGTGCGCATGGTCGGTAAAATGCGCTTCCGTTCTTCCTACGGCCAGAACCTGCTGATGCACTCCAAAGAAACCGCTAACCTTTGTGCCGTAATGGCCGCCGAGCTGGGCCTCAACCCCAAACTCGCCAAACGCGCCGGCCTGTTGCACGATATTGGTAAAGTGCCCGACGAAGAATCTGAACTGAGCCACGCCCTTCTCGGCGCGAAACTGGCTGAAAAATACGGCGAACATGCCGCCATTGTGAACGCCATCGGCGCGCACCACGACGAAATGGAAATGACCTACGTGATCTCCCCCATCGTGCAGGCCTGCGACGCCATCAGCGGCGCCCGCCCCGGCGCCCGCCGCGAGATCATGCAGAGCTACCTGCAGCGGATCAAAGACCTCGAAAACCTCGCCATGGGCTACGACGGCGTCGAAAAAGCTTACGCCATCCAGGCGGGCCGCGAACTGCGCGTGATCGTGGAAAGTGAAAAGGTGACCGACAACGATGCGGACCGCCTCAGCTTCGAGATCGCCAACAAGATCCAGAACGACATGCAATACCCCGGCCAGATCAAGGTAACCGTGATCCGCGAGCGCAGGGCTGTGAACGTGGCAAGATAATTTTCATTCCAACATACTAAACGCCTCAGTACATCCGTGCTGCGGCGTTTCTTTTTTGCCGGCATTTTTCCCTATCTTTCCTCTCCACAAAACTACGGTAAGATGAAAAAAAGATGGCTTACGCTGGCCGTGTTCGGGATGCTCTCCATCAGCACCGCCTTCGCACAAAAGCAGCAAAAACTCTTTAATGGTAAGAACCTCGACGGATGGAAAGTCCACGGGACCGAAAAATGGTATGTAGAAAAAGGCGAACTGATCTGTGAAAGCGGGCCCGATAAAGAATACGGCTATCTCGCTACAGACAAGACCTTCAAAGATTTCGAGCTCACCGTCGATTTTAAACAGGAAGCCAACGGCAACAGCGGCGTGTTTTTCCACTCTTCCCTGGAAGGCACCAAAATTGCAGGCTGGCAGGCGGAAGTAGCGCCCCCGGGCAGCAACACCGGCGGCATTTATGAATCTTACGGCCGCGGCTGGCTGATCAAACCCGCAGCCGAAAAAGATAAAAACCTGAAAATGGGCGAATGGAACACCATGAGGGTTGTCGTAAAAGGCAATAACGTGACCACCTATCTCAACGGCGTGGAAATGATCACGCTCGACGACGAAAAGATCGGCGCAAAAGGCGGCCAGATCGCGCTGCAGATCCACTCCGGCGGCGGCATCAAGGTGCGCTGGAAAAATATAAAGATCAAAGAGATCAAAGGATAAACGAAAAAGGAAAGAGCGCGCTCTTTCCTTTTTTATTTCTTTTATTTGCAGCATGACTTTACAGCCACAGCTTTCAGAAACCACCGCATACCTGCGCCAGCAGGGCTTTGAGAATTCCGTCGCAGGCATCGTGCTCGGCACCGGCCTCGGCGAACTGGTCCGTCTTATCGACATCAAAAAAAGCATTCCTTACGGCAATATCCCGCACTTCCCGGAATCTACCGTGGAAACGCATAAAGGCCAACTGATATACGGCTTCATCGGCAAAACGCCCGTGATCGCCATGCAGGGCCGCTTTCATTATTACGAAGGCTACACCATGCAGCAGATCACCTTTCCCATCCGCATCATGAAGGCCTTCGGCGTACAACATTTGCTGCTCAGCAACGCGGCGGGCAGCATGAATACGGCTTACAAAAAGGGCGATCTTGTTTTGCTGAACGACCACATCAACCTGCAACCCGAAAACCCGCTCCGCGGCCCGCACGATCCTGCATTCGGCCCGAGGTTCCCCGATATGAGCCGGCCCTACAGCCCCACGCTCGGCGAAAAGCTGAAAGCCGCCGCCATACAGCATAACAAGCCGCTGCACGAAGGCGTGTACGCGGCGGTGATGGGCCCTAATCTTGAAACGCGCGCCGAATACCGCTTCCTGCGCATGATCGGCGCCGATCTCGTAGGCATGAGCACCGTGCCGGAAGTGATCGTGGCCAACCAGGCAGGATTGCCCTGCGCCGCCGTGTCCGTCGTAACAGACGAATGCGATCCCGATCACCTGGAACCGGTGTCCATCGCGGAGATCATTGCAGTGGCGGGCAAGGCGGACAAAGTGCTGAGCGGCATTTTCGCCAGCGTGATCGAAAACCTGACGTAGCCGTTCACCCGACGGGTTATGATCACATCTTCTTCTCCCCGCGCGTGGATTTACCTGCACTTTCAGTTTGCCGGCGATACCAGCTATGCGCCTGCGGTGCCGCGGCCAGGCACAAGTCAACTCACCCACAGTGCCTGCGCACAAGACTTGCGCCAACATGTGGCATACAAGATTCCGGGCAATTCAAACCAGATTCGACGTTGTTCGTCACATTTTGAGATGCGGGAATTTTAATTTTGAAGACCTTGTTGAAAAAGCCCCCCATCTATGCTTAAACAAACCCTTTTCGCCGTTCTCGTCACCCTCCCGTTCCTTACCGGCCGCTGCCAGTCCGCATCCGAGGCGGACCTACTCCTGAAACAGGCGAAGGCAGACACTTTGCTGCAGGCCTATGCCGCGCAGAACAATTTCAACGGCACCGCGCTCGTAGCGCTTCATGGAAAGATCATTTTGCAGAAAGGTTACGGCTGGCGGAATATTGAAAAACATATTCCCAACGACATCAACAGCATCTACCAGGCTGCTTCCGTCACCAAAACCTTTACCGGCACACTGGTAATGAAACTGGCGGAATTGAAAAAACTTTCGCTGGAAGACAAGCTCAGTAAATATTACCCCGACTATCCCGGTGGAGACAGCATTACCATTGCCCAGCTGCTTTCGCATACTTCGGGTATCTTCAACTACACGATGAACAGGGACTTTATGCTGCAAAAAGCCGCCAAACCCGCCACGGAACAGGAAATGCTGGCGCTTTTCCGCAACGAGCCGCGGGATTTCGCACCGGGTACGGGCTGGAATTACAGCAACTCCGGTTATATGCTGCTTGGCTACATTATTCAAAAAGTGACGGGCAAACGATACGACGAAGCGATGCGGCACTACGTATTCCGCCCGCTGGGCATGCATCACAGCGGTTTCGATTTCGCGCGCCTGGAAGATCAGCATAAAGCGACAGGTTACGCCGCCGATTCAACCGGCGCCTGGACGGTAAAGACGCCCATCGTGGATTCTTCCGTTTCTTTTGCCGCGGGCTCTATTTACACAACGGCCGGCGATCTTTTCCGCTGGCATGAAGGACTGACAAAATATGCTATTGTAAGCCCCGCAGGATGGCAGGAAATAAGCATGCCTAAGAAAGACAAATACGGCTATGGTTGGATGAACGACAGCCTGCAGGGCAAACCCACCAACGGCCACAGCGGCGGTATCTGGGGCTTCAGGAGCAATTTCGTGCGTGTGCAGGAAGACGATGCCTGCGTTATCCTGCTCAGTAATTCCGAAACTTTTTCATTAGACGGTATCACGAATAAGCTCTTCGCCATCCTGTACAACAAACCTTACCAGGTGCCTGTAGTCAGAACGACGATACAGCTGGACACGGCCCTCCTGCGCAAATATACCGGTACGTACCTGCTGGAGGAAAAGGATCTCAAGATCCATATCGTGCTGGAAAACGGCGAACTGGCGGCCTATCCCGAGAATGGCCCGCGTTCAACACTGTGCGCAACAAGCCCCTCGTGCTTCTTTTTGAAAGAAGACACGGACTTTGAAACTTGTTTTATCACAGATGCAACGGGGAAAGGGGTTTCAATGAAGATCCACAAGGGCGACAGGGGAGGAACGGCTAAACGGCTGGATGAATAGATCTATTCATCCCCCGTCGTCTTCGTCGTCGTTGAGCCGGTCGTCCGCACCCTCGATCTCTTCTTCTAAATCGTCTTCTTTTTCGATGTCGTCATCGTCGTATGCATCTTCTTCAAATTCGAGCAATTCGTCCTCTTCGTCCTCGTCTTCATCCGCTTCGTCTTCCTCTTCTCCCTGGGCGGCGGCGGCGAGTGTTTGCAGCATGCTGCGATAGTCTTCTTCACGGAGGTGCTGCAGGGTTTCAAACGTTATCCCGGCGGTACCGTCGGCTTTTTGTGTGATCATTTTCGCAAGATTTTATGATATGGAATTTACGGAAAAAGAGCGTTTGAAAATGAATATGAATTATCGTAATTGATGAAGGATTGACATAGGTTGCCGCAAGAAAAAAGCCGGGCTTTGGTTCCCGGCTTTTTTATCAAAATGTTATTTTTTGTTTTCGTCGTCCTCTTCATCCTCGTCGTCATTTTCTTCATCTCCCTCCTCATCATCTTCTTCCTCGTCGTCGTCTTCATCATCTTCGCTGTCCTCTTCTTCCTCCTCCTCACCATCATCTTCTTCTTCATCTTCACTCTCCTCATCATCGTCTTCGTTTTCTTCATCTTCATCGCCCTCATCATCATCGCCATCATCCTCACTCTCCACATCCTCTTCTTCTTCGTTCTCTTTTTCGATTTCTGCAGATGCTTCGGGTTCTGAAGTTTCCTCTTCCGGTTCAGTTGTTTCTTCCTCTTCTACTTCGGTTGTTCCTTCTTCATCTTCCCCCTCAATCCCCTCCGAAACCTCACCCACAGCAGCTTCGGGGGCATCCATATCTTCACCGCTTTCCGGTTCGCCTGCAGCGGCTTCGCCTTCCACCTCTTTCTCTGTATCGGCCTGCGCTTCGTACGCGTTTTCAGCGGTATGTTCTTCCGTCGGTTCCTCGTCCATCATGATCGTGGTAGTTTCGGTGAGCTCCCCGGTTTCTGAAATAACCAGGTGGCCTTCTTCGCCGGCCTGCTCATCGTCTACCCGCAGTTCCTCCGTATTGCTGTCCAGCGTAAGCTGCGTGGGCGGCACAAAATCTTCCTCGAACACTTCCTTCAATTTCGGCAGGTCTGCCGGCGAATTGATGCCGAAATAATCCATAAAAGCCTTGGAAGTGGAGTACAGCAGCGGTTTCCCGGGCAAATCCTCGCTGCGGCCGGAGATCACGATCAGTTCTTTTTCCAGCAGTTTGGTGATGGAATAATCGGTGCTGACGCCGCGGATATGTTCGATTTCCCCCTTGGAAATGGGCTGTTTGTAAGCGATGATCGCCAGCGTTTCGAGCGCGGCGGTAGACAGGCGTTTCAGGAATTTTTCGCCATTCAGCTGGGCGACGGTCTGGTAATAATCCTTTTTGGTCAGGAACTGGTACCCTCCGCCGCTTTCACGCACGCTGAACGCGTAGAATTCGGAATTATATTTCTCCTGGATGGCTTCAATGGCGGCTTCCACCTGTTCCTGTGTGGCCCGGTCTTCCAGGAAGGCCAGGGCGTTGTTGAGCAGCTCGAGGATGTCGGCTACCGGCAGGGGCCGGTCTGCGGCAAAGATCAGTGCTTCTACATGCGGAATGAGCTGGGAAATTTCCATGGACGCTGGTTTGTCTGAAAAAAAATGTCAAAGGCCGAAAATAAGACCTTTGACATTCTTTCAGAAATATAAAAAATGTGCTGTTGATTATTTGTGAATAAGATCAACCCATCAGGGCCGCGGCGCCGCTCACGATCTCGGTCAGTTCCGTGGTGATCGCCGCCTGGCGGGCGCGGTTGTATTCGATCTTCAGGTTGCGCAGCAGTTCGCCGGCATTGTCTGTCGCTTTGTCCATAGCGGTCATGCGCGCGCCATGTTCGGAAGCGTGCGCGTCCAGCACGGCTTTGAAGAACTGGGTATTGAGGATCTTCGGCATCAGTTCGGCCACCAGGGTGGATTTTTCCGGTTCGAAGATGAAGTCTGCCTTCTGGGTTTTGCCGCCCTGGTTTTCCACTTTTGCGATGGGCAGGAATTGCTCCGCTTTGAAACGCTGGGTGGCAGCGTTTTTGAACTCGCTGTAGATGATCTCCACCGCGTCGTACTCGCCTTTGGTGAAACCTTCCAGGGCTACGGAAGCAGCTGCTTTCACGTTCTCGAAGGTGAGGTGGGTGAACAGGCTCCAGTAACTTTCGTTCACTTTATAGCCGTTTTTGGTGAAATGCTCCCAGGCTTTTTTACCGATAGGGAGGATCTCCACGTGGCCTTTGGCGAACTGTTCAGCGTATTTTTCGCGGATGGTCTGTTTTGCCAGCTTGATAATGTTGGAGTTATAAGCACCGCACAACCCGCGATCGGAAGTGATCGCTACGATCAGCACCTTTTCCACCTGGCGGTTGGCAGCCAGCGCCATGTCGAAATCGCCTTCGCTGTTGCTCACGATGTTCTGCAGCATTTCCTGCAGCTTCTCGGCATACGGGCGCATCTGCAAAATGGCATCCTGGGCACGGCGCAGCTTCGCGGCACTCACCATTTTCATGGCTTTCGTGATCTGCTGGGTAGACTGGATGGATTTAATACGGTTACGAACTTCTTTAAGCTGTCCAGACATATATATTAAAAGGTTTACATAAGAGGAGTTCAGCCCCCTTATTTTTGGCTGCAAAGGTAAGTAAAGGAGTGATATTCCGGAATACCCGCCCCGATATTTTCTCCTGATTCTGGTCAGTTTCCCGGCCTGAACAGCCGTAACCATTCCCCTTCACAGCTCCTTCCACCCCGCTTAACATTCTTTTTGCAATCGTTTGCAAATATTGGCGATATTTTTCTATCTTGGAAGCCCCTACAGCCATCTTGCTGGTGCATAACGGCTTAGTGCGGCGCCTGCCGGGAAGGCGCCTACCAAAATATATGTCAACTAAAAAACAAAAACCGGAAGCAGCAGGCGCGCATCACCCGGATTGCAAACGGCGGCTTTACTGATACAAATTTATTTCCATGAAAAAGTATTTCCTTCTCGGATGCGGGCTGTTGTGGCTCACCGCCGCCTCCGCCCAGGGCAAGTGGCAGAACCTTTTCAACGGCAAAGACCTTAAAGGCTGGAAACAACTCAACGGCAAAGCCATTTATGCGGCAAAGAACGGAGAGATCGTTGGCACCACCGTATTGGGCGAGCCCAATTCCTTCCTGGCCACCGAAAAAGAATACGGCGATTTCATTTTTGAAGTGGAATATAAGCTCGACAAAGACTTCAACTCCGGCATCCAGTTCCGCAGCCAAAGCAAACCCGAATACCAGAATGGCCGTGTATTCGGCTACCAGATGGAAGTAGACCCCTCTCCCCGCCGCTGGAGCGGTGGCATTTACGAGGAAGGCCGCCGCGGCTGGCTTTACCCGCTGGACCTCAATCCCGGCGCGCAGAACGCTTACAAAGCCCACGACTGGAACAAATACCGCATCGAATGCCGCGGCTCCGAGATCCGTACCTATATTAACGGTATCGCCGCCGCACACGTGGTGGACGCGGAACTGCCCAAAGGCTTCATCGCCCTGCAGGTGCACGGCATTGGCAAAAAGCAGGAAGATAACGGTAAAAACATCCGCTGGAGAAACATCCGCATCATCGAAAATCCCGCGCCCTCCCAATATTCCCCCTACGACACGGTGTATGTGGTAAATAATATCCCAAATACCCTGTCTGAACAGGAAAAACGCCAGGGCATCCGCCTCCTGTGGGACGGCTCCACCACCAAAGGCTGGCGCGGCGCTTACAAACAAACTTTCCCCGAAAAAGGCTGGAATATCACCGACGGCACCCTCAACGTAGAGCCCTCCAACGGCGGTGAAAGCACCAACGGCGGCGACATCGTGACCGATGAAGAGTTTTCCGCGTTCGACCTCGAGTTTGATTTTAAACTCACCGAAGGCGCGAACAGCGGCGTGAAATATTTCGTAACGGAATCGGAAGGCAACAAAGGCTCCGCCATCGGGCTGGAATACCAGGTGCTGGACGATGAAAAACACCCGGACGCCAAACTGGGCGCCGCCGGCAACCGTAAAGTAGGTTCGCTCTACGACCTCATCCCCTCCTACAAACTCTACGCTTCCCACAAAAAGGTTGGCGAGTGGAACCACGGCCGCGTGGTGGTGTATCCAGACAACCGCGTGGAACACTGGATGAACGGGCATAAAGTGGTGAGCTACGTACGCGGCGACAATATTTACAAAGCGCTCGTTGCGCGCAGCAAATACGCGAAGATCCCCGATTTCGGCCTCGCTCCAAAAGGACATATCCTGCTGCAGGACCATGGTAACTTCGTGAGTTTCCGCAGCATCAAAATAAAGATTTTGAAGTAGTCAGCGACTATTTCATTGTTCACTGTTTTTCAATCGACATCCCGATTCTTCGGGATGTCTTTTTTTATCATTCCCGCGCCGTACATGGCCAAACACATGTGGGTAGCCGTGCGCAAACCTTCCGCGCTTAAAAAGGACGAACTGGCGAAACTGGTGGAAGAATCCTATGTACTGGTGAGAAATAAACTGCCGAAAAAAATACAGGAACAACTCCGGAAATAAACTTCCCGGAAAAGCAAAAGGGGCCGAAGCCCCCATTTGCGTACGTTCAGATATACGGAGATTTTTTTTATTTCATCAAACTGATCTTCCTGATGCAATGGTTCGTCAGGTCCGCCACGTAGATAACCCCGTCTGCGTCCACACACACGTCGGTCGGGCCGTTGAACTGCGCCGCCGCTCCCGCGCCGTCCGCATATCCTTTAGCAGTACCGGCTATCGTGCTTACTATTCCCTCAGCATCTACTTTGCGGATTTTATTATTATTCAGATCCGCGATAAAAATGTTGCCGTTTTTGTCGCCTGAAATGCCGTACGGATCGGCAAAACGCGCGCCCGCGGCATCGCCGTCGCGGTAGCCGGTGTTGCCGTCGCCGGCAATGACAGTTACTTCACCGGCGGGCGTTACCTTGCGGATGCGGTGGTTGAGCCTGTCCGCCACCAGGATATTCCCATCTTTATCAATGTCCAGCCCACTGGGATTTTTGAACTGTGCGGCAGCGCCCGTGCCATTGGCGAACCCGGCTGAGCTGCCTGCAAGGGTTGTAACGGTACCATCCGGCGTTACTTTACGGATGCGGTGGTTGAGATTGTCTGCCACATACACATTCCCCGCCGCATCTACGGCCACGTCCAGCGGCTGGTTGAATTTCGCGGCGGCGCCCGCGCCATCAGCATATCCCGCGCCGTTTCCGCCCGCGAGCGTGCTTACCTCACCTGCCGGCGTGATCTTGCGGATGGCGTGATTATCACGGTCCGCCACATAAATATTCCCTGCAGCGTCCGCGGCCGCTTTCCAGGGTAATTTGAACTGCGCGGCCGCTCCCGTGGCATCGGTATACCCTGCCGCGGTGTTGCCTGCAATGGCAGACGTATTTCCGCCGGCGATCATCCTGATGCGGTTGTTGCCCCTGTCCGTCACGATCAGCCTTCCATTTGCGTCTATCGCAACGCCTTCCGGGTTGCGGAACAGCGCGGTGGCAACGGGCCCGTCCACCGAACCTGCCGTGCTTCCGGAAAACGTTTCCACGATATATTCTTCCATGGCGGGTACATACGCGTACACCGGCCCCTGGGTTTTATTGTTCCCCACTTCCACCGTTACCGGCCCGGTTGCGCCGCTGGCCGGGCTAACCACCTGCAGCTGGTTGGAAGCGGCTTCTATCACAACCGCGTCTGCCCCGTTGAACTGCACTTTATTTTCCGCGCGCACATAACTGAAATTTTTTCCTTTTAGCGTTACGATAATGCCCGCAGTGCCGGAACTTGGCCAGATGGCGGTTACCACCGGCCCGGCAGGCTGCTGTTTATCTTCGTCTTTGTTGCAGCCGGTGCTGAAAAACAGCGCCAGCAGCAAACATCCCGTTATGATGTGTTTCATGGTCTTGTTCTGTTACGGTGAAATTAATTGGCCAGTATCATCCACGCGTTACCCACGGCCCTGTTGGTGCCGTCGCTGGGGCGGTTGCGCACCTGCCATACGTCTGCCAGCGGATGTTTGATCATAAACGTGCTGGAGCCGCCGCCGTCTACGTTGATCGCGATGGTGGAACCGCAGGCTTTCAGCATCTGCCCCAATTTGGTGATGGTGATCCCGTTGGAATAATAAAAACTACGGCCGTCTACCACGATGAAATACATCTTCCCCTGCGCGTTCATGCCGATGCCGGTACGCGGCTCCACGGTGAGATCGGTTTGCGTGAGTATCTGGTTATCCCGCACCAGCATGGGCCCGCCACCGAGCGCTTCCTGGAGGTCGTTTTGTTTTTCCGCGAATTCGGCACGGTCGCCGATCACGATCTCCCCGTTTTTCATGATGCCCATGAAAGTCGCGCTGCGTGTGTTGGCCCAGGTGGTTTTGATCACCTTGCCGTCTTTCACAAAAATGCCGCGCGGTTCGCCCGTGGATGTGTTGAAGAAGTCCGCATTCACCGCGGCCATCACTTTCGTATTGCCGTTCTCGAGATACTTCGCCATGTCGGGCACGGTTTGCATCGCGTAGGCGCTGGCGTTGTAAGGCGTGCCGGCTTTTAATTTCAGGCCGGGATGTTTCGTGTCTATTTCAAGGATGAACACGTGCATGGAATATCCTTCGGTGCTCAGGTAATGAATGTCGGTTTCCATAATGCCGGGCGTTACTTCAAACAGGGTGTCGTTAAACACCTGCGCTATTACGCCCGCGCTGTCGGCAATCCTTTGGGTGAGCGGGCTTTCGATAGTCACCACCGGGGCCTGGGCCACGCTGTCTTTCTCGCAGCTTACGCTTGCGGCAGCGAGCAATAACAGTATGGGAATGAGTTTTAATCTTTCCAACATAAAAATTTCTTTATACGGTTTTAATATTCATCATTTTGTTCCAGCAGGCCGTTAAGCGCGAGCTCGTTCATCGGCAGCGGGTATTTTTTTTCACGCGCGGCAAGGCCGAGATCGGATTCCGCACGGTTGAGGCGCACCAGGTCGTACCAACGGAAACCTTCGCCGAGCAGTTCTTTCCTTCTTTCCAGCAGCACCGCGTCCAGGTAATCGTCGTCAGAAGCAGGCTGTATCGCACCCAGCCCGCGGAACGCGCGCAGCTCGTTCAGCCTGTTCAGCCCGTCCGCCAGCCCCCTCGCTTCCGCGCTGATGAGATACATCTCGCCAAGGCGCACTACGATCAGCGGGTCTGTTCCGCTCTGGCCGCTCGGGTATTTGTTGATCACGCGAAGGCCCTGGAACGTTTCGACAGACATCGCCGTGCGTTTGTCGCCCGCCGTGAACATATCCATCACTTCCTGCGTGGGCCTGTACACATAACTGCCTTTCACCGTATGCGCATACGTGTAAAACAGCGTGCTCACGCGGATGGAAGATTCGATGGTGAGGTTTTTGAATGAAAATATTTCTTCGGTGTTCTGCGTGGCACGGAATATTTTTTCAAATGCATCCAGCGAAAACAAACCGCTGTTGATGACTTCTTCCGCCAGCTGACCGGCTTCCTGTTTTTTCCCCTGTGCCAGTTTCACCCGCGCCATCAGCGCTTTTGCGGCCATGTTGGATACCTGGTAATATTGACCGGACGTATAAGCAGGCGCATGTTCGATCGCATCCGCCAGGTCTTCTTCGATAAGCGCCCAGGTTTCTGCTTCAGTGTTGCGCGTTACCCTCGCCGTGGTGTTTTTCCGCAGCACCGGCACGCCGCCCCAGCGGGTTACCAGGTTGTAATAAAGATAACCGCGGAAAAAATGCGCAATACCGGCGATCTCGCTTTTCCTTTCCGTGTCGGGCATGCCTTCCAGCGTTTCCAGCAAATTGTTCACCTGGAAAAGCGCGGAATAATAACCGTTCCATGCGGCGGACATCAAACCGTTCTCCGGGCGCAGCACGTTGGTGATGAAGGTATTCAAACCTCCGTCCGTAGTGGCTCCCGCGTTGATGAGGTTGCCGCCCGTAATGTCGAAGGAAATATAGGATTCCGCGCCGGGCGCGTTTTGTATGCGGTTGTAAATACCGGTGAGGAAAGCTTCCACGTCGGCTTCCGACAAGGTGTTGGTGGCCACCGCGGAATGCGATTTCACGTCCAGCATTTTACTGCACGATGCCAGCAGGCAACATGCAACGAGTATGAAGGGCATCACTGTTCGTTTCATAACAATAGTTTGCATCGGTTTAGAAATTAAGGTTTATGCCGACGTTGATAGTGCGCGGCTGCGGCAACACAAGGTTGTCTTCCCCGATAAAACGGGGATCGAGGTTGGAAGATACTTCCGGATCGAGACCTGAGTATTTCGTCCAGAGCCAGAGGTTATCCGCCTGTGCATATACGCGTAAACGCTTGATGTGCGCGCGTTGCAGCAGCGAGCGCGGCAGCTCGTACCCCAAAGAGACCGTGCGCAGTCTCAGGAACGAACCGTCTTCCATCCAGCGGGATGAATTGTACAGGTTGTAAGCAAGGTTGTAAATCGCGCGTGGTGTAGTGTTGCTCGTGCCCGGGCCCGTCCAGCGGTCTTCCGCTACCCTGGCGATGTTGTTCACGGCGTTCTGCCCCAGCCTTTCTACGGTGATCCGCGAAGTCGCATACACATCCTGGCCTACCGAATAGTTGAAGAAAACTGTGAGGTCGAAATTGCGCAAGCGGAACGTGTTGTTCCAGCCGCCGAAATAATCGGGGTTGGAGCTGCCCACGATCTGGCGGTCGTTGATATCGATGTTGCCGTCGCCGTCCACATCTTCGTAATGCACATCTCCCGCCCTTACGCCAATGGCTTTCAGGGGATCGGGCACGTCTTTGTCGTCCTGGAAAATGCCAACCATTTTATACACCCAGATGCTGCCGATGTCGTACCCCACCTGCAATGCGCGGTTGGAACCGATAGACAGCACGTCGTTGTTGCCAATGAGAGAAGTAATACGGTTACGGATAAACGAAATATTAAAATCCGAGCGCCATTGCAGTTCACCGAATTGAAAATCCGTTCCCAAAGCTACTTCCAGGCCTTTGTTTCGCATAGAGCCGATGTTGCTGGTAAGACTGGTAAAACCGGATGTGGCGTGGATCGGCATATTGTACAACAGGTTGGTCGTGTTTTTCAGGAAGTAATCCACCGTAAGGTTCACGCGGTTTTTCATCAGCGACAGGTCGATGCCCGCATCGAACTGGTTCGCTTTTTCCCAGGTAAGATCGTTGTTGCCAAAACCGGTGATGGAGATGCCGCTTTTACCGTCGTAGTTGTAACCGCCGCCGGTGAGCGACTGGTACGCATAATTGCTCACGCCTTCCTGGTTGCCCGTAGAGCCGTAGCTGGCGCGCACTTTCAGGTCTGCGCCGGTAAACGTCCAGAACGGTTCTTTGGAAACCTGCCATCCGGCGGACACTGACGGGAAATACCCGTAGCGGTTCTCGGGGGAAAAGCGGGAAGAGCCGTCTGTACGGATGGAAGCGCCCAGCAGATATCTTTCTTTCCATGCCACGTTGGCACGGCCGAAATAAGATTCCATCGCGTTGCCGTAAAGGTTGGTGTTGGCGCTGGTGATCACGGAAGCCGCCTGCAGCACGTCGAACGAAGGCGCGGGGAAACCGTTGCCATCAATGCCGCTGGTGGAGGTCATTACACGTTGAAAGGAATGACCGCCCAGCAGGTCGAGCTTTACATCACCGAACTGGTGTGTGTAAGTAAGCGTGTTTTCCACGAGAATATTCGTCAGCCACCTGCGGTCGTCTATCAGCCTGCCGTTGCCGGTGCCGTAAGGATGCGCCTGGTTGTAATACACGTAATCGTGCGTAAGGCCGAGGTCGGTGCCGAAAGAAGATTTATAGGTGAAAGAAGGCGAAAAACGGATCTCCGCGAAAGCGTTGCCCAGCATGCGGTAACTTTTCAGCGAGGCCACTTCTTCTTTTAATATCTGGATGGGATTGTGATACACGAGGTCCGGCGTGCCGCCCACATAATAACTTCCGTCCGGTTTATACGGCCGGTCGAAAGGGCGGTGCGGCAGGCTCCTGCTCATCACGGAAGAGCCGAGGTTGGAGCCGGGCACGCGGTTGTTGTCTGAATAGCTGAAACTCAGGTTCACACCGGTTTTCAGCCATTTCAGCGGTTCGCTTACGAGGTTGATGCGGCCGGTATATTTTTTCAGGTCGTTGTAGATCACGGTGCCTTGCTGGTTGAGCACGCCGCCGGAAATGTAATACGTCGTTTTGTCGTTGCCGCCGGACGCGGAAATGTCCAGGTTCTGCGACCATCCTTTACGCAGCACTAGTTTCATCCAGTCGGTCTCCGGCAGGCCGGGATACGGGTTCTCCACGCCGGGAATAAATTTGCTGTTGCCCGGTTCGTAATTATATTGCCGGTTGTAGTTGTCGATCGCTTCGTTCGCCACTTCCAGGTACAATTTTGAATCCGCCATTTTTACTTTGCTGAGATTGGGCACTTCGCTGAAACCGGTCCATGCATTTACGTTCAGCTGACCGGTTCCTTTGCGGCCGCTTTTGGTGGTGATGATCACCACGCCGTTGGTGGCGCGGGAGCCGTAGATGGCGGCGGAAGACGCGTCTTTCAACACTTCGATCGACGCGATGTCTGCAGGGTTCAGCTGCGCCAGCGGGTTCATTTCGCCGCCGAAGTTGAAAATGGCCGCGTTGTACGGGATGATAGGCACGCCGTCTATCACATACAGCGGTTCGTTGTTGGCGCTCAGCGAGCCCGTACCACGCACGCTCACGCGCAGCGCACCGCCGGGCATGCCCGAGGAGGAAGAAATGTTCACGCCTGGCATGCGGCCCTGCAACATTTGATCAGGACCCAGCACCGGGCGTGCATTCAGATCGTCCGGTTTAAACGTGCTGATGGAACCGGTAAGCTCCGTTTTCTTTTGCGTGCCGTAACCTACCACTACCACTTGTTGCATGGAGCGGCTTTCGCGCTGCAGGAGAACGGTGAGGCTTTTGCCGTCTTTTATTTCTACGGATTGCGTGGTGAAGCCGATGTAGGAAAATACCAGCGTGCCGTGCTCGGGCACATTGGCCAGCTGGAAGCGGCCGTTGCCGTCGGTAACCGTTCCGCCGGACGCGCCTTTCACCGAAACGGACACGCCGGGCAGGCCTTCGCGGTTTTCGTTGTCGAGCACTACGCCGGAAACGCTGATGTTTTTTACCTGCGGCTGTTCTTCTTTTTCTTCCGGCTTCATCAGGATCACCGTTTTGTCTACAATGCGGTAGGTGAGCGGAAGGCCCTGCAGGCAGCGGTCCATCACTTCCTGTATGGTGGCGTTGCGCATCTGCAGCGTAATGCTGCTTTTCACGCGTGCCATGTTCTCGTCACGGAAAATGAACAGGTAATCGCTTTGCTGGCGGATGATCTTAAACACCGTTTCCAGCTTCGCGTTGTTTACCGACACGTTCAGCGGCACATCCTGCACCCTGGCCTGGGCCGTGAATTGCAGCCCGGCCAGCAGTACAATCAGCAGGTGTTTCAGCACCTTGATTCTGTAGTTCGACATGTGTATTTTTTTAAGTTCAGTTAATTCAGTTAGGAAATAGGCCGGCTTTACAGGCAGGGCCCTGCCGGTTCAGATGATGTCATGAATGGTTGTTTATTGACTGACTTTTATGGTCCTTCTTTCCACCGTAAAATGTACATTGGCCGTCAGCTCCAGTATTTTCAACGCCTGCGACAGGTTTTCCTGTTTGTGCATGGCGCCCGTAACATGAATGTTGCCGGTCATGGTGTTGTCGTACACCACATCAACGTCGTACCAGCGGCTCAGTTCGCGCATCACGGCGCTCAGCTCGTCGTTGCGGAAATTGATGATGCCGTTTTTCCAGGCAACGGCTCCTTCCGGATCGCCGTCAGACATCGAAAGCGCGAGAGACGATGGCGTAAACGTAGACTGCTGGCCGGGTTTCAGCGTCACCTGTTTGCCGGAAGATATCACCCGCACGGCACCCGATGTGAGCGTAGTGGTAAATTCCTTTTCGTCTGCATAAGCTTTGATGTTGAAAGCAGTGCCCAGTACCTGCACTTTCATACCGTTCATGGTAACATAAAAAGGCTTGAAAGCATCGGCGGCCACTTCGAAATACGCTTCGCCGGACAGTTTTACTTCTCTTTCGCTGCCGTTGAAGGCGACAGGGTATTCGAGGCTGCTGGCTGCGTTCAGCCATACTTTCGTGCCGTCTGAAAGCTGCACGCGGTACTGACCGCCCCGCGGCGTGATGAGTGTGTTGTAGGACATTTGCGGCAACTGCGCTTCGGGCTCCTTGTAGATCAGCGATTCGTTCTGTTTGCGGATATTTTCTTCGCTGGCGATGGCGCCGTCTGCCGCCTGGTCGAGCACTACGGATTTGCCGTTGCCCAGCACAAGCCGCGCTTTGTTGCCGCCCGGCGCAATATCGCCATGCTGCAGCGCAACGGCCAGGGAAGGCTGTGTGTTGTTGCCGCGCTGTTGCAGGCTGAAGCGGAGCACACCGCCGGCGATCACAACGCCGCCCGCGATGGCCGCGGCCACCAGCCATTTACGGGAACGGCGCATCGGCACCACTTTAGTTTCCTGAAAAGGCTGCATCTGCGCATGAATGCGGGCAAGAATGTTTTCCTGTACTGCGGCATCCGGCACGGGAATGTTCCTTTCCAGGAACGCTTCCAGCAACATAGCCTTCAACTCAGCTGCGGGCGTGTGTTCCAGGTAATGCAGCAGCCAGCGGCATTCTTCGTCCGTCCATTCTTTTTTGGCGAGCAGCGCTTCGAGATATTGTTCAGGTTGCGTCAAGATCAGGTACCTTTTGAAATAAATACACCGGTGGAAATAAAAAGGGGGGTCGGGGGAAGAAAAATTTTTCAGGAAAAATAAACGAGGGTAAGCGGCAGGCCTATGGCGAGGGTTTGCCATTCGGGCTGCAGGCGCACGTATTCATGAATAAAACGGCTGGCCTTGGAGATATGTTCTTTTACGGTATTGTGGGAGATCTGCAGTTCTGATGCTGCTTCGGCGTAGGTTTTCCCTTCCATTTTACAAAGCAGGAACGCTTTTTTTCGCTGCGGCGGCAGCTGTTCGATGGCTTTTTCGAGCATTTCCAGCTGCAGTTCCATCTGATCGCATTCGTTCGCGGCCCATATATCGGCCTGGCCGGCGAAACCTTCCATCTGCAAACGCTGGCGCAGCGCGGTGCGAAGATGGTTCACGGAACGGTTGTAGCTTACCACGAACAGCCAGTTGCCCGCGGTGGAGCCGGCTTTCAGGGTGTGCCTTTTTTCCCAGAGACGGAGAAATACCTCCTGCACAATGTCCTGCGCAGCGGAAGGTTCCCGCACGAGGCGGAGGATGTTGGCATATACGGAAGGAAAATACAGGCGGTACAGGGCGTCGAACGCCGTAACGTCGTTCTCCCTTAATGCGTCCACTAATAATATTTCTTCATACTCCCTGGAAGACATGCTGATCCTACATTTTAAATGGTTGCCGTAGTGCGGTGTGGTGATTTCCGCGGGGCAAATATTCAGCTTTTGGTTGACCGGTAAAAACCGCAGGAGCCAATTTAATAATTAAATAATACAATTACAAAAAGAAAGGGCCGCGTCGTTCGCGGCCCTTTTTCTTATACTTTGGGTTCCCATCCCTTTTCGTAGGTACGGCTCCAAAGCTGCGCTGCTTCCTTGTTATGCAGAATATGCCCGTTTTTAGGATCGGTGGCGATCACTGAGCCCGTGCGCTGGGAAATGTTGCCCAGGTGGCACAGCAGCACGCTTTTGCTGCCTTCCAGGATGCCGTAGTTCAGTTTTGCGTTACCGCGGATGGCTTCCATCCAGTTGCTGATATGCACGGCGTCGAGGAATTCGCCGGCCGGGCTTACCACGTTGGTGGCGTCGCGGTTGTCGTTTTTTGTTTCCTTCACTTCTTTCACCACGGCGCCTTTAAGGTCGAGGATCTTATAGCTGTCGCCGCCGTCGCAGTAAAGGGAGCCTTTTTCACCAAAAATGGTAAACCCGCGGCCCGAGCCTTCCAGCCTGTAGGGGTGCGAGCTGCGGCCTTCCCAAACAATGGCGCGGTTGCCTTCGAAGTTGAATGTGATGGTTTGCGTATCGGGCGTTTCCCAATCGTCGCCGGAATAGGCGAAACGGCCGCCGGCGGAGGTTACGGAGGTGGGATAATCCACGCCGAGGAACCAGCGCATGCAATCCACTTCGTGGGTGCCGTTGTTGCAGGCTTCGCCGGTCCCCCAAACCCAGCGCCAGTGCCAGTCGTAGTGCACTACGTTGTCGATATAATCGCGGCGGGGCGCGGGGCCCTGCCAGAGGTTCCAGTCGAGGTTGGAAGGCACGGGCACTTTTTTGCCGACGCCGATCGGCTTGCGGTCGTTTACATACCAGCCGCGGGCGAAGAATACGCGGCCGAGAATGCCGTCTTCATGAATTTCCTTGTACGCCTGGCGCATATTCGGCCAGGAACGGCGCTGGTTGCCCATTTGCACGGTACGTTTGTATTTGGCCGCAGCTTCCACCACCATTTCGCCTTCGCGCGGGTTGTGCCCCACGGGTTTTTCAACGTACACGTGTTTGCCGGCGGCGCAGGCCATAATGGCCGCGGGCGCATGCCAGTGGTCCGGCGCGGCGATCATTACGGCGTCAAGGTCTTTGCGTTCCAGCATCTTCCGCACGTCTTTCAGCACTTCGGGCTTGCGCGCCTGCTGGCTGACGGCTTTGAGGCCCTTTTCAGCGGCTTTGTCGTCCACATCGCAAATAAATCCCACTTCCGCGTTCGGCAGTTTGGACGCCACTTTGGCCAGCCAGTTGCCGCGTGAGTTTACCCCCATCATCCCGATCACGAGTTTGTTGCTCGGGGCGTTTTTACCGAAAACGGGGAAGTTGAGGACGGTAATGCCCGCCCCAACGCCGGCCATGGCGCCGGTCTTCAGAAAGTCTCTCCTTTTCATAAGAATAATAAATTGATGGTGCTTCTGCTAACCGTATCTGTATAACGTGGCGGACGGGCCTGAAACCCTTGTCCCTTTTAACAGCAATCGGTTGCAATAAATGTAATGAATGAATGGGAAATTATCGGGGTAAAATAGATGAGCGGGACATAAACGAAGAACCGTGAGCCGATTACGGGAGCTAATCGGCTCATTTTCCGGCATTTTTTGAGCCGATTAAGGTGAACCGGAACTTTTATCAGGAAGATTATTCCATCAACCCCGCATGCCGCAAAATAATATCATGCACGTCCACCGCCTGTACATTGGCTTTTACAGGCTGCGTGGTGATCAGTACCGGGTGGTCTTTCGGGTCTTCGGCGATGCGCCCGTGCGAGCCTTTGATCAGCGTGGCATCCAGCGGGATCACGTCCATCAGGTAACGGAAACCTAATTTCTTTTTCAGCACTTTGCCGATCACTTTCATTTTCACGAAAGGGTCGGCCGGGTCCAGGAACATTTCCACGGGGTCGTAACCCGGTTTGCGGTGGATATCCACAATGCGCGCAAAATCGGGCGCTTTTGCATCGTCTTCCCAGTAATAATAAGTGAACCAGCTGTCCGCATCCGCCACCAGCACAAAATCGCCGCTGCGTTCGTGGTGCAGGTAATGTTTGTGTTTGCCTTCACGGTCCAGCACCAGCTGCACGCCCGGGATATTTTCCAGGAGCCCGCGCACCTGTTTCTGGCAGCAGGGATCGTTGATGTAGATATGCGCCACCTGGTGATCGGCCACTGCAAAAGCCCGCGAAGCGCCGGCGTCCAGCAGTTCAAGCCCTCTTTCCACCCGCACGTTGATCAGCCCTTTTTCGCGGAGCAGCCTGTTGATGTGAATGGGTTTGCTGACGTTGGTGATGCCGTATTCGGAAAGAATGATGATCTCGCTTTGCTGTTGTTCGTAATATTCCACCAGCTGCTGCACGACCTTATCGATCGCCTGCAGCTCGGGGGCAATTTTCGTATAGTCGTGACCAAATTTCTGCAAACAATAATCGAGATGCGGGAGATAGATGAGCGTAAGGTTGGGATCGTGCCATTTGTCGGTAAGGATAGACGCGTCGGCAATCCATTGCGTGCTTTTGATATTGGCGCCCGGGCCCCAGAACTGGAACAGCGGGAAAGTGCCCAGCTCCTGCTGCAGGCGGTCCCGCAGTGTGTCCGGGTGCGAGTAACAGTCGGGCATCTTGCGCCCGTCTGACAAATACTGCGGGCGGGGAGTAACGGAGAAGTCTGCACTGGAATACATATTGTACCACCAGAACATTTTCGAGCAGGTAAAACCGGGATGCAGCTGCCGCGCGCGTTCCCAGACCTTTTCGCCGTATACGAGCTTGTTGGATTGTTTCCAGAATTTGATCTCACTGTCTGTGCGGTCGTACCACCCGTTGCCCACGATCCCGTGCTCGCTGGGCCATTGGCCGGTAACATAGGTGGATTGAACAGCGGTGGTCACTGCGGGTAACATCGGCGCAATGGCGGATGAATGGTGTTTTTTTGCGTAAGCTGCCAGGAAAGGCGTGTGTTCCCCGATCAAGGCGGCAGACAAACCTACCACATCTATTACCACAGTTTTTTTCATAGTGTATCTTTCTTCTTCGCGTTACAATTCCGGTCCAAAGCTAGGGCCCTGTCAGGATAATTCCAACTGTTGCAACACCCATTTCATCTCCCTGGCGATCGATCCGCTCATTTCCTGTTTTAACCCGGGGGGAAGCACTTCCCAGGTGTAGGTTTCCACTTCCAGGTGCTGCGTGAAGGGTTTGGCGGCCTGCAAAGCCAATACGCGGCTGATATCGTCGCGGGTGGATGTGAGCACGCCAAAATCCTGTACGAATACCGGCACGTGGAAATGCGCGCGCCATTCCTCGAGGTCCGCCCGCCCTGCATCGTCCAGCGCCGCGGGCATATCGGGGTAGTGCACTTTCTGATCGTTGCTCATTCGCGCGATCACCTGGTGCAGGTAGATGTTTTCGTTAAAAGCGGCGAACGCGTTGATCACGGGCTCTCTTCCTTCTTTCGGGAAAAGTCCTTTCAGCGCGGCGCTTATCTGTATCTTCCCAACTTTCAGGCCAAAGAAATACAACCGTTCCAGTACTACTTTCGGGTCTTCGTAACTCACGGCGAAGTGGCATACGTCGTAACACAGCTGCACGTGATTTTTGATCGCGAGCATGGCTTCTTCTTCCGTCATGCCGAATTTGTCGGTGAACATGATCACGCCCGCGGGAAGCAGGTGCTGGAAATACCAGTCGATATACTCTTTGGAATTTTCAAGCATGCCGTCCGGTTCCGGCTCCACGTCGAGGTGAAGCAGCGGGCCTCCGCTGCGGCGTATTTTTATTAATTGTTCCACTACCAGCAGCATGTTGAGCGTGGCGCTTTCCATGATGGATTTGTGCTCTTCGCCGCAGCGGTGCCACAGGCGGTAAGACAGCGGGGAAGTGCTCACGCCGCCTTCCATGCCTTCCGGCAGCAATGCCGCCAGGATGCGGAACAGGCGGATGGTGTAGGCTACACGTTCCGCCGTGGCCCAATCCGGCGTATGCACCTGGTCTTTTACGCGTTCGTGGTGAAAACCGCCGTACGGGAAACCGTTCATCGTGTATACGTAACAGTCATTTTTCCGCAGCCATTCGCGGAAGGCGTTCAGCGGCTCTTCTTTTGAAAGTTCGAGGCTGGCGAGGTTGCTCAGCCGCAGGCCGATACCGAAGGGCTTGCCCGGGCTTACCTGCGCTTTTACTGCCGGGATGAACTGTTGAAGCTGGGCGAAATGTTCCCCCCAGCTTTCGCCTGCGTGAATGTTGGTGCAATAAGTCAGGTGGCCGGATGGCGTATGCATATGCGTAGTCTTAGCTGGTCTGATCCGATAAAAATTTCCGTATTACCATTTATCGCGCAGCATCACCACGGCTTTGCGCAGCGTTGCCGGATCGATGGAATGCACTTCTTTTCCCTTGCCGATGCCTTCCAGCAACGCGATGGTGAGCCTTCCGCCCAGGTGCTCGCGGAATTCCTCGAGGCCCGCCATGATGGGTGAAGAGCCGTCTTCCTCGATGTCGAGCAGCGGATGGTACAGCGGCAAACGCAGGTTCTTCAGCAGCTGGATGATCCTTTCCAGCGAGCCTTCGTCTAGCATGCCGTTGAGCCATGCATACACGCTGTCCAGCGCGATGCCGATAGACACTGCCTCGCCGTGGCGCAGCTCGAAATCGGTGAGCTGTTCCAGCTTATGCGCGCTCCAGTGGCCGAAGTCCAGCGGGCGCGACGAGCCGCTTTCGAACGGGTCGCCTGCGCCGCCGATATGCTGCATATGCAGTTCGGCGCAACGGCGGATAAGGTATTGCAAACTTTTCGGTTCGCCAGCGGAAAGTTCGGCGGCATGTTGCTCCATCCATTCGAAGAATGCGGCGTCTTTGATCAGCGCCACTTTCACCGCTTCTATCATGCCGGAGCGCCAGTCGCGCTCGTCGAGCGTGGTGAGAAAATGCGCGTCGTTGAACACGGCCGCGGGCGGCGCGAAAGTGCCGAGGAAATTCTTTTTGCCGTGGTAATTGATGCCGTTTTTCACGCCCACGCCGGAATCGTTCTGCGACAGTACGGTGGTGGGTATGCGGATGTGTTTGATGCCGCGGTGGCTCACCGCCGCCACATATCCCACGAGGTCCAGCACGGAGCCGCCGCCGATGCCGACCACGTAAGAATGACGGTCGATGGCGTGCTGGTCTATCTCATTTACAAGCCAGTAAAATAATTGCAGATCGTTTTTGGAAGCCTCTCCTCCGGGCACCACGATAATATCCTGCACCAGTTCGTAGCCCTCCAGGTTGCCGCAATAAGCGGTGATCTGCTCCTGCAATGTTTGATGCTCTTTGGTCACCCCATCGTCTACGATAAAAAGCAATTTTTTCCGGATGCCTTTTTCAGCGCGCGAATCCAGGAAACCCGCAAATTCGGGATTGGCTGGGTCAAATAAATGTTCCGTAAAGAAAACCTTGTATTCGAACTGTACGCTGAAAGAATTTTGAATGTACGACATAGCTAGTCTCCTGCCCGGTTCCCGGGGAATTTTTAAGAGGATAAATGTACAAAAAAGAGCATTACCGGCTGTGATTTTTTACAGCGGGGGCGATGCATTCCGGGCATAAATAGTTGGTATGGCAACCATGTGCGCATCTTCCTTAAAAACAAAGGGATAAGTGGCTCAGGTAACGGAAAAGGCCTTCGAAAGAAGGATAGACAGGGGCAGAAAAGCCAGCACCGCGAGCGGATAGGGCGTAACCGCGAAAGCGGCCACCCATGCGGCGTTCATCGCTATCAACCCGATGATGCCGCCTTTTACCGCCTTGCCGATATTTGGCCCTGTGGGCGCTTTCATGGCTTTGATCAGCGGGGTGAGGATCAGGTATAATAGCACCGCGAGGTAAAAACTTACTTTCAGCGTTTCCCCTTTCATATAACCCTGCCAGAAGATCAGCGCGCATACGATGCCGTAACCGCCCGCGGCCAGCATCAGCGTCTGTTTTTTTCCGCCATGCACTTCATCGCGGGAGATCATGGTGATGGAAGCGATGTACAGGATGGGAACAAGCGCCAGCCATCCGTATTGGGGCAGCGATTCGGGCAGGATGCTGATGCCGAGCAGCAAGTTGAGCCCACGGCAAAGCCCCATGTTGAAAGGCCCCAGCAGCTTGTGATGTTTCCCCCATTTGTCGTACACCAATGCCGCGATGGCGATGGCGATGGCGATAAAACCGGAAATTTCTCCCACGGTAAAAGCCGCCAGCACGCCCAGCAGCAAAAGATATACGCCCAACACCACCGCTTCCGTTTTGGAAATGATGCCGGAAGGAATGGGGCGCTCGGGCCGCTCCACGCGGTCGAGCGCTGCGTCGAAAATATCGTTGAACACCACGCCGCCGCCGTAAAGGCCGATGGTGGCGATGGCAAGACAAATTACCTGTAATACAGCCTGAACGTCGGCGAGCCCGTGCGCGAGAAAACCCGCAATGGCAATGCCCGCCATGATGTCGGTTATGGCCGTCAGTATATTGGCGGGGCGCATCAGTCGCAGGTAGCCGGTCAGTTTGCTGAAGATATAGTTCACGTGTTAGTCAGGTTTTCAATACAATAAAGCAATGGAAAAAAATGTTACCGTATGATCGTGGATTGTTTATTGGGCCTGGGTTGCTGGCCGCCGCGCAAAACCGTGCTGCCGTTGTATTTCAGGCTCTGGTCTATTTCGGCGGGTTGTTCGAAATCCTTTTCGTTGAGCTGGCCGCTTTGCGCGAATGCGGTGATGGCGTTGCGATATGTAACAAGCTCCACATCGGGCTTTGAAATGCCGCGTTCCAACATCAGCGCGGCGGTTTTTGGCACTGCGAGCGGATCACTGATGCCCCAGTCTGCCGCGGAGTTCACCATGATACGTTCCGTACCGTATTGTTTCACCACTTCGACCATTCTTTCATTTCCCATCTTGGTAAAGGGATAGATGGTGAAGGCGGCCCAGAAACCGCGGTCCAGCACTTCTTTCACGGTCTCTTCGTTGTTGTGGTCCACGATCACCATATGCGGGTCGAGCCCCATTTCGATGGCGATGTCCATACTCCGCTGGGTGCCTTGTTTTTTATCGCGGTGCGGCGTGTGGATCTGCACGGGCAGCCCTGCTTCCTTTGCGAGCAGCAGCTGCGCGCGGTAATATTTTTCTTCCAATGCGGTCTGGTCGTCGAAGCCGATCTCGCCTACGCCTACCACGCCTTCTTTGTAAATGAAAAGCGGGAGGATTTCCATCACCTGTTCGCTGAGCGCTTCATTGTTCGCTTCTTTGGAATTGAGGCCGATGGTGCAATAATGTTTAATGCCGAATTGAGAAGAGCGGAAACGCTCCCAGCCCACGAGGCTGCTGTAATAATCCCGGAAAGTATCCACGCCGGTGCGCGGCTGCCCGAGCCAGAAGGCCGGTTCGATAATGGCGGCCACCCCGGCGTCTGCCATGGCCTGATAATCGTCTGTGGTCCGCGAAGTCATGTGTACATGCGGGTCAAAAAAACGCATCCCTTTGATGGCCTCCAGGTAAGCCGGGTTATGCGATTGGGGTACAAGGTCCTTTTCCGTCAGCTGAGCACTACAACACATATGAATATAAATTACAATTGGGTTTAAATTAAGAATAAAGGGCGCACCGGCCAATAACATCAATTAGCCATTTACACGACTGGCAACGGTGCTCCAGGTAAGCGTTCCGGCGGCAATGTCCGATTGCAGGTCAGGCCGGGTGGCGAGCAGGTCTTTGGCGGGCTGCCAGGCAGACGCGGCGCAGGCGAGCGCGGCTGCTTCCCGTTCGGCGTGCTGCTCGGAGAACCAGATCCTTTTGATGTCTTCAAAATTGCCTTCATGGATGAACGGCGCCACCATGCGCCAGATGAGCGGGTGCACGGTTCTTCCCGCGGCCCAGCGCTCGTGCGCGAAGTCTGTGAGAATCCTTGCCAGTGAAGCGTTTGCACGTTCGTCGATCCCTACGATATGCTGCACGGGTTTTTCCGTGAAAAACGCTTTCATAACGAGCTGGTTCCACGCCGGTTCGTCTAAATACTGCGCCGGATACGGATTGTGGAGCATAATGGCTTCCAGTACCACGCCGATGTTGGAGCGGATGCCTTCGGCAGTGCGCATTTTCCAGGCTTCGGGAAAAGCCAGCAGCGGCAGGGCGCCGTACAGCGCCACCAGTTCGTTCATTTCCGCGGCATGGAAGAGGTTCTCTATCGACTGAACGTAAATTTTCTGATCGTCTTCCTGCAGCTGCATGAGCCACCATACCCTGAAAAGCCGGTCTGCGGTATACTCTTCCAGCCGGAAAGGCAGTAATACCGCGGCCTGTTCGCCGGTTACGTTAACGGCATCTCTGCCGAGAAAGCGGGGGGCGGCGGTAAAAGCAAGATTGAAGGCTTGCATAGCGCGCTGGGCCTGCCATGTGCGGAGTTTATCTGAAATCCAATGTTGGCCTTTTTCTGAAATATTGCTAAGGAGCACCTGGTATAACGTTCCCGAAACCGATTCCCTGTTAAATGCGTATCCCATGGGGCTAAAATAATGAATTTCAGGCATCGCGGGGAAGGGATATTTTTTTCCGGGGGCTGCGGGACGCGGGTTTCAGGGGCGGGTTAAAAATAAAAGAGAGGCAACTAGTGCCTCTCCTTCCGCCATTCTAAAACCTGATTAGTAACCAGGATATTCTTCAGGGGATGCGGTCCCCAATGTCGTTTTCAGGGTTAATATTTCAAAAGCCGTGCCGTTTATCAGGCAGCTTTCTTTGTGCAATATAAGGATTAAAAATCGTTCGGCGCTCACCCCAAAGTGTCAAAATTTTAACATTCCCTTTGGAAAAACGATTTTGCAAGAAGTGGTAATCAAGCTGGCTGTCTTTTCAAGCGGCACTTTTCTGGAATAAAGTGCCTGATTCAAAGTGGAATTTATAAAGACAAAAAAATTTATTCGGGTTGACGAGTCAGCGTAGATTTTTTATTCATGCAATGGTTTAAAACAATTTTGTTGTTCCTTATGTTCTAAAATTATAACATTTATTTAACAACCACAAACATCTTGGCCACTTTTTTTTTCGGGAACGATTCCGGCACTATGTATGCCGGATTTTCCGTAAGTTTAATCAATTTAGCCAACATTATTTCATATTAATGACATGAAAATATTCAACGTAGTTTTTGCCGTGCTGTTTGTGTTATTTGCCGCGCTCCAGTGGAACGATCCGGACCCTTACATCTGGATGCCGATCTATCTTTACGGGGCCGTTTTCTGCGGACTTGCTGCCGCCGGCAATTATTACAAAGGATGGTACCTTTTTGGCATCGTGGCCTGCCTGGGGTATGCCGTATCTCTTTTTTTCGCGAAAGACGGGGTGCTTAGCTGGGCCACCGAGCATCATGCCGAGAATATCGCCGGCGCCATGAAAGCTTCCACCCCCTGGATCGAAGATACCAGGGAGTTTTTCGGCCTTTTTATCATTATCGTCGTGCTGCTGGTGAACTTTGTGTATATCAGCCAGAAACGCGCGAAAAAGATGCGTAAAAAGATGATGAAGATCGGCTGATCGTTTCGGTCATAACTTATTCAAATTCAAAAGGCTGCCGGTAAAGGCGGCCTTTTGATTTATTCATCCTCCCACCCCGAGGGCCCCAGGATAAATTCATTTCTTTCAGTCAATTAATTCATGATCTTCCTTGATACCGTCATCAGCGCGTTTAAGCGCTTCAGTTAACCGAGCCCGGTTCTCATCAGACTTTAAAAGGCGTAATGTTTCCTGAATAGAATTCCATTCTGCCAATGATATGATAACCACACCTTGTCTGCTCCCCCGGGGTACAATCAGCGTATCACTATTATCGTTTATATTTCCCAAAAAAGGAAGGAAGGACCATCCGGCCCTTCCTTCCAGGAAAATATCGTACTAACGGGTGTTATTTGGCCAAAAGCCGCACCACATCCAGGCCTACCGGCAGTTTCTCAGCCGGGTCCGCCGCTTTGAATACCAGGTACAGCGTATGTTTTTTCCCGTCGTTCACCGCCGGGAAAGAGATCGTGGCCGTATTCGGCTTGCCCGCCGCGGCGCCCGCGCCAATGCTGGCGCTTCCCAGTTGCTGGCCGGCCTGACCGTCGAGGTGAACGGAAACGGTATAACCGTACTGCGGCACTTCCTGCACGAAATAACTCAGTTCCAGCCCGGTTACGTCCGTCAGGTCCATTTCACGGTAAGAAGCCCATGAATTCGCCGTGGGGATCAGCAGTTTTTTGCCGTTGATCTCTACCGTGGCCGCAGCGTCCGCCTTCGCGTAACTGCCCGCCTGGAACCGCGGGTTGCGCAGCTCGGCACTGGCCGTGCCCGTGATCGGGCGGATGCCTTTTCCGCCTTTATCGGTGTAGGAAGCCATCAGGTACAGCACGCCCCTGTCTTTCAGCTCCTGGCCCATCGTCGGGTCTACCGTTCCGGTGGCGGGCAGGCTCGGTTCCTGTTTTTCGCCGCCGGCGAGGGAGAAGATGTATTCCACGATCTGTTTGGCTTCGGAATTGGAAATGTTCGGATGGGCGCTCATCGCAGTTTCGCCCCAAACGCCGCCGCCGCCTTTGATGATCTTCTCCGCGAGATATTCAGGCGATTTCGGGTCGGCTTTGTATTTCCCGGCTACCTGCATAAAGCTCGGGCCGATGGATTTTTCGTTCGGTTTATGGCAGGTCTTACAATCGGAGGTTTCCATGATGTTCTTGCCCGCGATCGCCCCGGAAATTACCTGGTGGCCCTGGCTCATGGCGGCTTTATCCCTTCCTTCCATATACACGCCCTTGATGTAGAGATTGGCTGCGTCCAGCGTGCCGGCGCCGGTGCTGCCGTCTTCCTTGTCCGTCACGTTCACTTCGTAACGCACCGGTTTGCCGGGGAAGTAGAATTGCTGGTTGCCCAGGATATCGATCTTCACTTCCGGCGTTTCGTTACCGGCGTAAACGTTGATCATTTTTGTGCGTGAAGTGGCGCCTTTATCGTCGGTCACATCTACGAATACAGGGTATTCGCCCGCGGTGGAGAAGGTGTATTCCGCATGCGGCTCTTTGGTTTCCAGCTTGTTGCCGTTGCCGAAGTTCCATACGTAAGTGATCTGGTCGCCATCGGGATCTACCGCTCCTTCAGCCTCCAGCTTCACTTTGAAGGGAAGGCCGCCGGTGAGTTTGTCTACTTTCAGCGTGGCTTTCGGCGCGCGGTTGCCGCCGTTATAATCGATGCGCGAAAGACCGGCATCGGCGTTTTTGCTGAACCATCCGTTGCCGTATTCCAGCACATACAACCTTCCGTCCGGCCCCATTTCCATATCGATCGGGGCATTGAATTTGGTGGATGGCATGAAACGTTCCATTTTCTGGTAATTGCCGTCCTTATCCATGGTCACGGCCATGATCCAGCCGCGTATCCAGTCGTAGATGAACAGTTTGCCGTTGTAATATTCCGGGAAACGGGTCTCTTTCGGGTAAAACTCGCTGTAATACACCGGGCCCGCTTCGGCATTGCGGCCGCCGGCGCCCACGAGCGGGAATTCTTCAGACTTGGCGTACGGGTACCAGATAAATGCGGACTGTGCCGGGGGAAGCTCGGTAAGACCGGTATTGTTGCGGGAATTATTGACGGGTTTGGCGGGATCGTAAGCCGGGCCAGACACGCCGGTTTCATAATCGAAAGCGCGGTAAGGCTGGTTGTTGGCGATGAACAGCGGGTAACCGAAGTAACCTGCTTTTTTCGCCTGGTTCACTTCGTCGTAACCGCGCGGGCCGCGCAGCGAATCGTTGTTGGATGCATCCGGGCCTACTTCGCCCCAATACACGTAATTGGTTTTACGGTCCACCGAAATGCGGTAAGGGTTGCGGGTGCCCATGGCATAGATCTCCGCTCTTGTTTTATCGGTCTGTTTGAAAAGGTTGCCTTCAGGAATTTCGTACGTCGCGTCTTCTTTCACACGAATGCGGATAATTTTTCCGCGCAGGTCGTTGGTGTTGGAGGAAGTTCTGCGGCCGTCGTACTGCAGGTGCCCCGGGCGGTCGTCCGTAGGGCCATAACCTTTGCTGGTGTAGGGCTGGTTAGGCTCGTCGAAGGGCGTGGTGTTGTCGCCGGTGGAAAGGTACAGCAGCCCGTCTCCGCCGAATGCGATGGAACCGCCGGTATGGCAGCAGATCTGGCGCTGGGAATAGAACTGGAGAATGATCTTTTCGCTTTCAGGGATCACTTTATTGTCTTTGAACGTAAAACGGCTCAGCCTGTTCACGGAAGTATCCGCGGGCGAATAAAACAGGTAGATGTAATTGTTCTTCGCGAAGTTCGGATCGGCGGCAAGGCCCAGCAGGCCTTCTTCCGCGTTCACGCCTTTGATGTCTGTCTTGTGATACACGTTCAGGAAACCCACCTGCGTAAGGTTTTTGCGGGCTTCGCTGTAAAGCAGTATTTCGCCGCGGCGCTGCGCCACCAGGATGTCGAGATTAGGCAGGATGGCCATTTCCGTAGGCTCGAAGAACTCGCCGCTGGTGAGCATTTGTTTGGTGAAGCGGTCTTCGTCGGGCACGCGCTGCGTTTTTGCGTTGGCATAATCCAGCACACGGTTTTTGCCGATGGCGTATTGAATGCCGCCGAGAATATGTTTGAGGTACGTAGGTTCTGTGTAAGATTCTTCGGTGTGACCCAGTTCGGTATACCAGGCGCGACCGCCGTCGTACTCATGGTACCAGCTGATCCTGTGATCGTCTCCCATCGTGCCGCCTTTGTACGATTTCTCGTCTACTTTCATCAGCACTTTGGTATCGGTGTTCACATTTTTGAAATTATACCATTCGTCCGTATGCTCCCAGTTGTCGGGGATTTCGGCGGTAGACGGGTGATTTTTGTCCGTTACGGTCAATTTTGCCTTAGCGGTGCCGGCGGGATGGTCGTTGAAATAAGCGCCCGCGAGCTTGCCGTACCAGGGCCAGCCGTATTCGGTATCGGTGGCGGAGTGGATGCCCACGTAACCGCCGCCCGCCTGGATGTAACGTTCAAAGTCGGCTTCCTGGCGATTGTCGAGCACATCGCCGGTAGTGTTCAGGAAGATGATGGCGGAATATTGCGACAGGGAATCTTCCGTAAAACGCGCGGCGTTTTCAGTCGTGTCCACTTCAAAACCGTTTTCGGCGCCCAATTGCTGGATCGCTTTAATGCCGGCAGGTATAGAGGCATGACGGAATCCTTCGGTTTTGGAGAACACCAGCACCTTCGGCTTGCCGGGCCGGGTTTTGGAGCAGCTCGTAATACCAAGGGCAGTCACAGCCAGGATCAGCAGTAATAAAGAATTTCTCATTGAGTACATCTTGTTTGTAATGTAAACGTGGTGGTATAAAAGTGCGTAGAGACGCAGTTGCCTGCGTCTCTACGTGATAATATGTTGTTTGTCCCTGCGGTCATCTTTTCAAACCGGTTACATATTCAATCCCTCCGAGCACATGTTTCAGGAAGGCTTCTTCCCTGTAGGATTCTTTGGTATGGCCCAGTTCCGTGTAAAACGTGCGGCCGCCGTCGAATTCCCGGTACCAGCTCATCGGGTGATCGTTCCCGTTTTTCCCGCCCTGGTAGGAACTTTCATCTATTTTGATCAGTACGTTCAGACCGGGTACGATGCTTTTAAAATTGTACCACTCGTCTCTCCTCACCCAGCTTGCATCCAGGTGTTTCGTGGCAGGGTGTTCCCTGTTCACGACCTGCAACGTGGCGGTTTGCTGGTTGGGGTGACTGAGAAAATAAGCGCCTACCAGCTGGTTGTACCAGGGCCAGTCGTACTCCGTATCCGTTGCCGCATGCACGCCGATGTAACCGCCGCCTTTTTTGATGTACGATTCCATGGCGCTTTGCTGTGCGTCGTCCAGCACGTTGCCGGTGGTGTTGAGGAACATCACGGCTTTGTAACGTTTGAGGTTCTTCGTGTTGAAGACCGATGCGTCTTCGGTGGTGTCCACGTCGAACCCGTTATCTGCGCCCAGTTGTATCATGGCCAGTTTGGCCACCGGGATACAATCGTGGCGGAAACCCGCGGTTTTGCTGAAAACCAGCAGCCTGGGTTTTGCCTTTTTAAAGGAGGAGCCCGCCACCAGTATCACCAGCAGGAACAGGAGGTATTTTTTGCTGCGCATAGGTCAATTACAGTTCTCTGATCTTGATATTCCGGTACCACACTTTATCGCCGTGGTCCTGCAGCGCAATATGGCCTTTGGGATATTTGCCGAAGCCTTCCCAGGTCTTGAATTTGCTGCTGCCTACCAGCGAAGCCCATTCCGCGGTGCCCATGGTCGTTTCAGCGGTTTTGTGGCCGTTGAAGATGAGGGTGAGCTTGCCGTCTTTTTTGATGATCTTGGCGGTGTTCCACTCTCCTACGGGTTTGGAGTAGTTGGCGGAAGCCGCGATCAGGTCGTACAGGTCGCCGGAGTTGTGTTTTTTGATCTTGCCGTCGGGGTGTTTGGCATCGTCGAGCACCTGCATTTCAGGACCGGTAGCGTAAGTGGCTTTGAATTTCGGGTCTTCGTGAACACCGAAAATGATGCCGCTGTTGCCGCCTTCGCCGATCTTCCATTGCAGTTCCAGTTCGTAGTTTTCGTATTCGCCTTCGGTGATGAGGTCGCCACCGGAAGCACCGCCTTTTTTGGCATCGGTGTCCAGGTACAGCGCGCCGTCCTGCACTTTCCATGCGCCGGGCACGTCCTGCTTGAGGTAACCGCGCCAGCCGGCGGTGGTTTTACCGTCGAACAGGAGTTTCCAGCCTGCTTTTTTCTCTTTCGCGGTCAGGGAAGGGCCCTGCGCGTATGTAACCGTTGAGCCGGCAAGCAGGCCCAGCAGCAACGTGGAAGCGAGTAAACGTTTCATAAAAAAAGGTTGTTTAAAGGATGAATTTTTATTTCACGGTGAGAATGTATTTCACCATTTCTTCCGCGTCGGATTTTGAGATCGCTGCGTGCGGCGCCATGGGCACTTCGCCCCAGTTGCCGGAACCGCCTTTGATGATCTTGTCTGCCAGCGTGGAAACGTTCTCAGGCGTGTTAGGATATTTAGCCGCTACTTCCTTGAAAGAAGGGCCGATCACTTTTTCGGTTTCTTTATGACAGGTCGCGCAATCCTGTGCGGCCATCAGTTCTTTACCTTTACCGGTTACGTCTTGTACCATCGAGTTATCGGCCGCCGGTGCGGGCGTTGTTGTTTCCGTTGAAGATGAACTTCCCTCTTCTTTCTTTTCACCACCGCCGCCGCATGCAGCCATAAGGAGTACCGCGCTCATGCATACCGGCATCCACATTGTTTTTTTCATCGTTTACCGAGTTTTTATAATTGAGAAAAATCGTTTTAGCCTATTGGTCGCCCGATATCCGCGGCGCTAAATTCCGAGGATACGTTTGTTCAGGTTATCGTCTGCCCCCGTTCCCGCAAAATCGTCGAATGCTTTTTCGGTTACGCGGATGATGTGGTCTTTAATGAAAGGCGCGCCTTCCCTTGCACCGTCTTCCGGGTGCTTCAGCGCACACTCCCATTCCAGCACAGCCCATCCTGCATAATCGTATTGCGTCAGTTTGCTGAACACGGCTTTAAAATCCACCTGTCCGTCGCCCAGCGAGCGGAACCTGCCGGGCCTTTCCACCCAGCCCTGGTAACCGCCGTATACGCCGGAACGGCCGGTGGGATTAAATTCCGCATCTTTCACATGGAACATTTTGATCCTTTCGTGATAGATGTCGATATACGCAAGGTAATCAAGGCACTGCAATACAAAATGACTGGGATCATACAGCAGGCAGGCCCGCGCATGATTTCCGGCAGCTTCCAGGAAACGTTCGTAGCTGGCGCCGTCGTGCAGGTCTTCGCCGGGATGGATCTCGTAACAAAGGTCTACGCCGTTGGCGTCCATTTCATTGAGGATGGGCAGCCAGCGGGCGGCCAGTTCTTTGAAACCGGCTTCCACCAATCCCGCCGGGCGTTGCGGCCAGGCGTAAAAGGTATGCCACATCAGCGCGCCGCTGAAAGTGGCGTGCGCGTTCAGCCCCAGGTTGCGACTGGCTTTGGCGGCGTACATCAGCTGCTGCACGGCCCATTCGGTGCGGGCTTTGTTATTGCCGCGCAATTCTTTGGGAGCAAAGCCGTCGAACAGTTCGCCGAAGGCGGAATTCACCGCTACCAGCTGGCCCTGCAGGTGCGTGCTCAGCTCGGTGATCTCCAGCCCCGCATCATTCACGATGCCTTTGATCTCATCCGCGTAGGTTTTGCTTTCGGCCGCTTTTTTCAGGTCTATCACGCGCGCGTCCCAGGTGGGGATTTGCACGCCCACGAAGCCAAGGTCTTTGGCCCATTTGCATATGCTCTCCAGGCTGTTGAAAGGCGCTTTATCGTCGAGGAACTGCGCCAAGAAAATACCGGGCCCCTTTATCGTTTTCATTTGTACACTTTGATTTTTAAAAGGCCAAATGGAATCTGCGATTTCATTTGTACACTTTGATTTTTGCTCTCTTCCTTATCCGGTTAAAAATCCAATATCCGTTAATTCAGAGAAAACGGCTTGTTAAATTTCGAATTTCGTCCATTTTTCGGTACTGGCGGAAGATTTCACCACCATATCGATAAATGCCATGCCGCGGATGCCGTCGTCTACAGACGGGAAGTCGAGCGCTTCGGGCGCGGGCTGTGCCCCGTCTATTTTAGCGGTAAGCGTGAGCGCGAAATTGCGGTACAGGTTGCCGAACGCTTCGAGGTAACCTTCGGGGTGACCGCCCGGCGTGCGGCAGTTGTGCGTGGCATAGCTGCTCAGGTGCGGGTTTCCGCCGCCCGCGCGGAGAATTTCCGTGGGTTTGTCCAGCCATTTCACCAGCAGGGTATTAGGCTCCTGCTGCGCCCATTCCAAACCGCCTTTTTCGCCGTACACGCGGATCTTCAGCGCGTTTTCCTCACCCGCCGCTACCTGCGACGCCATCAGCACGCCTGCGGCGCCCTGGTTGAAACGCAGCAGCACGGCGCCGTCGTCGTCGAGCATGCGGCCTTCCACCATTACGTTCAGGTCTGCACAAAGTTTATCGATCTGCTGGCCGGTGATGTATTCGGCGAGATTGGCGGCGTGTGTGCCGATGTCTCCCATACAGCCGCTTTTACCGGAACGTTTGGGGTCTGTGCGCCAGGCCGCCTGGGCGTTGCCTTCGCGCTCGCTGAGCTTGCTGAGCCAGCCCTGCGGGTATTCCACCCAAACCTTGCGGATCTTGCCGAGCACGCCGTTTTTCACCATCTGGCGGGCCTGTTTCACCATCGGGTAACCGGTGTATGTATGTGTAAGCAGCAGGGTAAGACCGGTCTGCTCCACTTTTGCTTTCAGTTGTTTGGCTTCGTCCAGCGTAAAGGTGATCGGTTTTTCGATCACTACGTGGAAACCTTTGTCCAGCGCCATCATAGCCGGCTCGAAATGCGCGAAGTTCGGCGTCACGATGGTGATGAAGTCCAGTCTTTTGTCCGCAGGCATTTTGGCTTCATTTTCCAGCATGGTTTTGAAGTCGGTATAAATGCGGTCGCTCTCCAGGAACAGCGAGCGGCCGGAATCCTGCGCTATTTCGGGGTTGATGCTCAGCGCCCCGGCTTTCAGTTCGATCAGGCCGTCCATATTGGCGGCGATGCGGTGGATGGCCCCAATGAAGGCGTCTTTTCCGCCTCCGATCATTCCCATTCTAAGTTTCCTGTCCATACTATAATTTGATTTCGATATGATTACTTGATTATGCGGTTTGTGTTTCTGCGTGCAGGTTCACCTTGCTTTTGTTCCTGTACACGAAGAAAAGGATCGCGAAGGCCACGATAAGGATGATGGGCATGATCATCACGGTGGTGAGCGTGTCCCTGCCTGCCTGCAGCTCCGCAGTAGCGGCATCGGCACCGGCCTGGAGAGCCTTTGCTTTGTTATTGTCGTACCAGTTGCCCATGAAAGGCAGGATCACGGCCACGCTCAGCATGCCTGCGCCGCCCATGATGTTGAGGCCGATGGCGCCGGTCTTGGGAATATATTCGGATACAAAACCCAGCATGGTAGGCCAGAAATAACATACGCCGATAGCAAATACAAATGCAGCCGCGAAAGTAACATAACCGGATGCGTTGCTCAGCCAGTACAGGCCGATAGCAGCGAAGATGGCGGAGAACAGCAGCATGCCGGCGGGGTTCAGCCTATGCACCACGGGGCCAGCAAAGAGGCGGCCGATGGCCATAATGCCGTTGATGAACACGAACACCAGGATAGCGGAAACGCCTACCTGTTTCAGCAGCGTATCGATCCATTGGCTGGTGCCCAGCTCGGTGGCGGCGGTGAGGAACATGCAAAGCACCATAAATATGAACAGCGGGCCTACGCAGGCCTTCAGCATATCGCCGTAGGAAACGCCGGAACTTACCCTTTCTGTTTCGGGGAATTTAGCGGAGGAAAAAAAGTAGCCGTACAGCGCGATGGGAACCAGGAGGATGCCCATGAGCCATTGCCAGCTCAGTGCCAGCTGGTCTATCATAAAATAGGCTACCAGGCCGCCGATCACGTTCCCACCGGGGAACCACATGTGAAAACGGTTCAGCATCTTGGTCTTTTCACCGGAATAAATGGTGGCTACCAGCGGGTTGCAGGCCGCTTCAACACTGCCGTTGGCGATGCCGATCAGCAGGGTGCCGAGGAACAGCGGCCAGAAGCTCAGGGAGAAGATGGTAAGCACCACCCCGGCAATATGGCCGAAGAAGGCGACATACAATATCTTCTTCATGCCCACAACGTCCACGAGCGGGCCGCCGATGATCTGGGCAAGTGTAAAGCCCCAGAAGGCAGTGCCGGCAATAATGCCGACCTGCTCGTTGCTGAGCGTGAAATCGGTTCCCCATAACGACATGATCCTTGCGCGGATGGCGAAGGTCATGGCGGTGACAATTAATGAAAGACAGCTGGTGTAAAAAAGTTTTTTTGGCTGTATCTGCTTCATAGACGTGATTTTATAAAAAATTCAATAGCGTATTTAAAACCTTTAAATTTATAAAAAGTATTGACATATTTTCATCTTTTCTTGATGAACAGCCGCCGGATTACTGAATATTTTACCGGTCCGCTTCTGTCCTGCATTTTCACCCTAATTTTTTTGATGAACGGCTTTTTACCCACCGCACCCGCCAAAAGATGCCGGCCCGTAAAAACCACAATATACAATTCGTGTTGATAAGACAATTATTTTTCATGGGAGGCCGGCTGGCAGACCTGCATTTTATTTCCTTCAAAACCGGGGCGGATTTAGGTAATTCCCGCATTTAACTGGCTGATCCCCTTAAAAATCCCTAATTTTACGAGCCTCGGAAAACAGGGAAGGAATTTCCTGCCACCTTGGCACAACCTTGCGGCCGGGCGTAATATTTGACTATATTTCACCCGCTACAAGGTATTTTATCTTTTGAAATCGAAAATTTTAACATGCTAGGTTTTTTAACAAAGCTTTTCGGAGGAAATAAATCAGAGCGCGACATCAAGCTCATCCTCCCCGTTGTGAAGCAGATTAACGAGGAGTTCGAAAAACTGTCATCCCTTACCATCGACGAGCTGCGCAGCAAAACGCAGGACTTCCGGGCCCGTATAAAAGCCCATCTGGCCGATATAGACAAGGAAATTGCCGATAAAAAAGCAAATGCTGAAGCGCAGGAAGACGTAAACGCCAAAGACCTCACTTACCACGAGATCGACAAACTGGTCAAAGACCGCGATAAAAAGATCGAAGAAATATTGCAGGTGATCCTTCCCGAAGCATTCGCCGTGGTGAAGGAAACATCGAGAAGACTGAAAGAGAACAGCAGTATCACTGCCAAAGCCACCGACCTTGACCGCCAGCTGGCCGTAAAACGCGATTATGTGTCCATCGAAGGTGACAAAGTGACCTGGAAAAATACCTGGATCGCGGGCGGCACCGAAGTAACCTGGAACATGGTGCATTACGACGTGCAGCTGATCGGCGGTACGGCCCTGCACCAGGGGAAGATCTCCGAAATGGCGACGGGTGAAGGTAAAACCCTCGTGTCCACCCTGCCCGCTTACCTGAACGCACTGGCCGGCGAAGGCGTGCATATCGTTACGGTAAACGATTACCTCGCCCGCCGCGACAGCGAATGGAACGGCCCCCTGTTCGAGTTCCTCGGCATTACGGTGGATTGCATCGACAAACACCAGCCCAACTCCTTCGAACGCCGCGAAGCCTACAAAGCAGACATTACCTACGGTACCAATAACGAATTCGGTTTCGATTACCTGCGCGACAATATGGTGCACAGCCCCGAAGAAATGGTGCAGCGCAAACACCACTTCGCCATGGTGGATGAGGTGGACAGCGTATTGATCGACGATGCGCGTACCCCGCTCATTATTTCCGGTCCCATCCCGCGCGGCGACGAGCAGGAATTCCACGCCCTGAAACCCCGCATCCAGCGGCTGGTGGAAGAGCAGCGGAAAGTGGTGAACGCCAGCCTCCAGGAAGCCAAAAAACTCATCGCGGAAGGGAAAGACGACCCGAAAACCGGCGGCCTCGCCCTGATGCGCGCATACCGCGGTCTTCCCAAAAACAGCGCCCTCATTAAATACCTCAGCGAGCCCGGCATGAAAGTGCTCCAGCAAAAAGCGGAGAACTATTACATCGCCGACCAACAGCGCGAAATGCATAAAGTAGACGACGGCCTGTATTTCCACATCGAAGAAAAAAACAACAGCGTAGACCTTACCGAAAAAGGCATCGCCCTCATCACCGGCGCCGGCGAAGACCCCAACTTCTTCCTCATGCCCGACGTAGGTTCCGAAATAGCCGAGCTGGAAAAGCTCGACCTCAGCGCGGAAGAAAGGCTGCAACGCAAAGACCAGCTGCTGCAGGACTTTGCCATCAAATCCGAGCGCATCCACTCCGTGCAACAGCTGCTCAAAGCTTACACGCTTTTCGATAAAGACGTGGAGTACGTAGTAATGGACGGCAAAGTGAAGATCGTGGACGAACAGACGGGCCGTATCCTCGAAGGCCGCCGTTATTCCGACGGTCTGCACCAGGCGATCGAAGCAAAAGAAAACGTGAAAGTGGAAGCGGCCACGCAAACTTTCGCCACCATTACTTTGCAGAACTATTTCAGGATGTACCACAAACTCGCCGGTATGACCGGTACCGCTACCACGGAAGCGGGCGAGTTCTGGGAGATCTACAAACTGGACGTGGTGACCATCCCGACCAACCTGCCGATCGTGCGTAAAGATGCCGAAGACCTCGTATACAAAACCAAACGCGACAAATACAAGGCGGTGATCGAAGAGATCAAGAGCCTGCAAGCCGCGGGCCGCCCCGTGCTGGTGGGTACCACTTCCGTAGAGGTATCCGAGCTGCTGGGCAAAATGCTGACCTTCGAAAAAGTAACACACAACGTACTGAACGCGAAACAGCACGCCCGTGAAGCGCAGATCGTTGCCGAAGCCGGCCTGCCCGGCGCCGTGACCATCGCCACCAACATGGCCGGCCGCGGTACGGACATCAAGCTCGGCCCCGGCGTGAAAGAAGCCGGCGGTCTTGCCATTATCGGCACCGAACGCCACGAAAGCCGCCGTGTAGACCGCCAGTTGCGCGGCCGCGCCGGCCGCCAGGGCGACCCCGGTACTTCACAGTTCTTCGTGTCGCTGGAAGACGACCTGATGCGTATGTTCGGCTCCGAACGCATCGCTTCCCTCATGGACCGCATGGGTTACAAAGAAGGCGAAGTGATCCAGCACAGCATGATCACCCGCTCCATCGAACGGGCGCAGAAAAAAGTGGAAGAAAATAACTTCGGCATCCGTAAACGCCTGCTGGAATACGACGACGTGATGAACAAACAGCGCACCGTGATCTACTCCAAACGTAATCACGCCCTGTTTGGCGAACGCCTCGCCATCGACATAGACAATTCATTCTACGAAGTAGCCGAATCGCTCGTGGCCGTTCACCGCGAATCCGGCGACCACGAAGCGTTCAAGCTCGAAGCGATCATGAACTTCGCCGTGGATACTTCCATCACCGCAGAAGAGCTGCAGAAATCCAACGTGCAGGAGCTGGCTGAAAAACTCTATGCGGAAGCCGTTCACAATTATCACCGCAGAACAGGCGAGATGACGGCCGGCACTTTCCCCGTGATCAAAAAGATCTACGAAGAGCAGGGCCATCATATCGAAAACATATCCATTCCTTTCACAGACGGCAAAAAAGGCATCAATGTGCTGGCGCCGCTGAAAAAAGTGGTGGAAACGGGCGGAAAAGAAACCGTGGCCGCGCTGGAGCGCAGCATCACCCTGGCTTTGATAGACGAAGCCTGGAAGGAGCACCTCCGCGCGATGGACGACCTGAAACAATCCGTGCAAAGCGCCGTGTACGAACAGAAAGACCCGCTGCTGATCTACAAATTCGAAGCGTTTGAACTGTTCAAACAAATGAGCGCGGATACCAGCAAGGAAATCGTATCGTTCCTCTGCAAATGCGGCATCCCCGGCCAGCAGGGCGAAAGCACCGAGATCACCGAAGGCCGCGAGGAAAAGACCGATATGAGCCGCATGCGCGCCACGCACCAGGAATTTGACGAGAACGGCGGCGCGGCAGCTCCCCGCAGGGAAGAATACGGCCCCGCTACGGCTGAAGAACACAAACCCGAGCCCGTGCGCGTTGGCCCGAAAGTAGGCAGAAACGATCCCTGCCCTTGCGGAAGCGGCAAAAAATTCAAGAACTGTCACGGTAAAGACCAATAAGAAAATATTCACACCAATTCATTCTAACGGAGTTACCGGGGCAGCCTGCGTAACTCCGTTATCCTTTCAGGCTAAACCGTCTGCCATGAAAATCAACCGCTACATAGACCATACCATCTTAAAACCCGTTACCACCGTAGAGGACATCAAAACCCTCTGTATGCAGGCGGTGGAATACGATTTTGCGGCCGTTTGCGTGCCCCCTCCCTTTGTAAAGCTGGCCAAGACCTTCACCGGCGGCACCGGCACCAAAGTGGCCACCGTAACGGGCTTCCCCTTCGGGTATTCCGCCATCGAGGCCAAGGTGGCCGAAAGCGTGCTGGCGATTATCGACGAGGCAGACGAGCTGGACATGGTAGCCAATCTCATCGCCATCCGCGGCGGCGACTGGGGTTACCTGGAAAAGGAGATTGCGACCATTATGCCCATTGTGCGTAATAAACAGCGGGTTATCAAAGTGATTATCGAAAGTGGCATATTATTGGAGGAAGAAATCATTAAATGCTGCGAACTGTACGGCCGCTACGGGGTGGATTTCGTAAAAACCTCCACCGGCTACGCCGAAAAAGGAGCTTCCGCGGAAGCGGTGGCCCTGATGCGGAAACACCTCCCCGGCAATATTCAGATAAAGGCTTCCGGGGGGATTCGTACATTTGCTTTTGCCAAGGAATTGATCGATGCCGGGGCAACGAGGATAGGAGCAAGCGCCAGCATAGAGATCATGAAACAGGCGGCGGCCATGCAATAATGGGGAACCGCCTTCAAATTCTGCAATCAAACGATTTATTATATGATGTTAAGAACAGGCTGCCTCCTGCTTTTTTTGTTCTCCGCCGCCACGCTGCGCGCGCAGGACAGTGCTCCCCAGGACGGGAACATTAAAGTGCTGAAAGACGGCCGGATAGACATCCTGATCAGGAAACAGATCTACATCAACGCCCTTGCGATCCGCAACCAGCCCGGCTTCCGCGTACAGGTACTTACCACCAACAAACGCAACGAAGCGCTGGACGCAAAGGCCAAGGTAATGCAGGCCTATCCTGATTACCGCAGTTATGTGGATTTCGAAGCCCCTTATTTTAAAGTGCGCATCGGCGATTTCAAAACAAGAGACGAAGCCACCGACCTGCGCAACAAACTGTCTAACATGTTTAGCGGCGGCGTATTTGTGGTGCCTACCACCATCAACGTGTCACCGGAAAAAGAACTAGAATGAAGAACCGGATCAAGTCCCTGGCCAGTGAATACGCACCTGACCTTATTTCCTGCAGAAGACATCTCCATTCCCACCCGGAACTTTCTTTCAAGGAATTTGAAACCGCTAAATTCATCCAGCAAAAGCTCGGCGAATACGGCATACCTTTCCGCTCAGGCGTAGCGGGTACGGGCATTGTGGCGGTTATTGAAGGAAAAAACCCGTCCAAAAAAGTGATCGCCCTCCGCGGCGATATGGATGCCCTCCCCATCGAAGAAGCCAACGATGTTCCTTACAAATCACAGCATCCTGGCGTAATGCATGCCTGCGGCCACGACGTGCATACCACCGTGGCCCTCGGCGCGGCAAGAATACTCCAGCAGGTGCGCGACGGATTTGAAGGCACCGTAAAAATATTGTTCCAGCCGGGCGAAGAAAAACATCCCGGCGGCGCCAGCCTCATGATCCAGGACGGCGCGCTCGAAAACCCCGTACCGCAGGCCATTCTCGGCCTGCACGTACATCCCGGGCTGGAAGCGGGTAAGCTCGGTTTCCATGCGGGCAAGTACATGGCCAGCGCAGACGAGATCTACATCACCGTAAAAAGCAAAGGCGGCCACGCCGCCGCGCCGCATCTTACGGCCGATACCATCCTGATCGCGTCTAACCTCGTGGTAAGCCTGCAGCAGATCATCAGCCGCAACAACGACCCGTTCTCCCCTTCCGTGCTTTCCATCTGCGCTTTCAACGGCGGTTTCACCACAAACGTGATCCCCAGCGAAGTGAAGCTGATGGGCACTTTCAGGGCGATGGACGAAACATGGCGTTTCAAAGCGCACGACCTCATCCGCAAACAGGCCACGGAACTGGTGCACGCCATGGGCGCGGAGATCGACATCGATATTCTCGTGGGTTACCCCACGCTTTATAACAACGAAACAGTAACCGCCACGGCGCGCCGCCTCGCCGAAGAATATATGGGCCCCGGCCTTGTAGGCGATACGGAAATGCGGATGGGCGCGGAAGATTTTTCCTTCTATTCGCAAGTGATCCCCGCCTGCTTCTTCAGGCTGGGCATCCGCAACGAAGCCAAAGGCATTACCGCCGGCGTGCATACGCCCCGCTTCGACGTAGACGAACAATGCCTTGAAATTGGCGCTGGCACGATGGCTTATCTCGCCACGCAATTCAAATAACAGAGCGGTCCCGGTAAAAAGCCGGGACCGTTTTCATTCTCTTGTATTTGTGAGACTTTTTTATTGCCTGTTTAAATAGGCCTGCATATCTTCCGGCCGCCCGGCGATGTTCACGTTCGCCACCGAATCCATCCTTCCCTGCACGATCTTCCCGAACCGGTGCGGCACGTTAAAATAAAACGCGGAAGGCCCCACCGATTCATACCACAGCGAATCCACTTTCATGTACCGCGAAAAGTTTACATAACTCCCGTAATTGGAAACCGATAACGCCGGCAGTTCCATTTTGGTGAAAGTAACGCTACGCGCATCGTCCGCCAGTACCTTCAGCGGAATGCTTTGCACGATGGAAGGCGCTTCCAGCATGGTTTTTCGAACGGTCAGCGAGGTCAGCGACGGGGCGTACAATTTCAGTTGCCGTTTGTCGTACGACAGCAGGTCATCCCGGTTGCGAAGCCTGTCCACTTCATAGGTCAGGTACAGCGTATCGTTGCTGTACCGTTCTTTCACGAACCGATCGATCGTGGCATTGAGCGAGAGGTGCGGCGTGAACTGCGGCCCTACTTCCAGTTCAAAACGTTTGATCTCGTGCACGAAAGGATTATCGCTGAAACGGTTGACAGCCTTGCCATTGAACACCAGGTGGCTGAAGGGTTTCAGCGGCCGTTCGATATTCTGCAACGGCTTCTTTTCTCTTTTGTGAAGATTTCCCTGTGCGTACTGCACCTGCAGCAACAGGTTAAACACTACCATCATCAAAGGCAGCAGTATCAAAAAGGCGAAAAATATCTTGTTACTTTTCTTTTTCATGGCTTGTCGGGTTTATTGCGCCTTCAATTGGCGCTGTTTGAACTTTTCATAACGGGCCTTGAGCTCATCCAGCTCTATGCCCAGCAGGTACATTTTCCGGAAGAACAGCGGCAGCTCTTCCTGCAAAAACTGTTCGCGGCGCACGGAGAGAATCTTTTTCACCGCGTCTTCGCATACGAAATAACCGAGCCCACGGCGCGTGTAGATCACGCCCTGCTGCTGGAGATGTTCGTACGAGCGCATCACCGTGTTCGGGTTTACTTCCAGCGTTACGGCCAGTTCGCGCACGGAAGGCACCTTGCCTTCGGGCGGCCAGTGCTGGAGTTGCACCTGGTCGCACACGTAATCCGCGATCTGGAGATATATGGCTTGTGTTTGATTAAATTCCATAAAAAGGGATTGATGCGTTACAGCTCCTGTTCGCGCAATTTGAGATAAGCCAGGTAAAGAAATAAAAGGGGGATCAGAGCCGCAAACAGCGTGAATATCCATTGCTGGCCGGCAGGGAGGAACACGTTGTACACCGTTTCCATTCCCGGCCGACCGGTGGTCGCCACGGCAAAAGATTCAAAAGGCATCGCGTTCCAGAAAACATATTTGGCGCCGCCGGAATTGGCCGGAGAGCCGCTATTTACCACCAATTTCCCAAGCGCGCTGTTGAAAAATGAAAATACGAGCACCGGCAAACACAGCATCACAACGGTTTTTACAAAGGTGAGCTTTCTGAACCAGATCGCGCTGAGCAGCACCACCGGCAGTATCAGGTAAAGGATCTTCAGCGTCATCACTTCGCTATCGCCGTTAAAAACGTACAGCTGGTTGGGATGTCCGAACAAATGCGCGTCCGCCAGGTTAGTGACCGCGCAACACAAAACATAAATGCCCGAATAAGTGGCAGGGAATACAATGAACACCATCAGGAAAGCCACGGCGAATCTTTCGAGAGCGGACACAGGGAGCATCAGCGCCTGCACCCTGCGGGTTTTAGCACCGAACTGCCGGAAGATCATTGTGCCGAACACGAGGGAAAGGAAACAAAGTGAAAGCTCGAAGTTTTCTTCCTGTATGTCGAACTCGAAGCCGAAGGTAGCGTTGGCTGCGCGGAAGAGCATGTACACGAGCAGCAGCCCGGCAATTGCCGCGGCGCCCAGCAGATACATGCGGCGGTTGACGGCAAACTGCATTCTTAATAACAGGATAAAACGGTGGAAGGAGAAATGCATGGCAAAGGATTTATCGTTGAAACAGGGAAAGGATCTTTTCTTTTTCAGTCATTACCGCGTTGAAGAACATTTCCATGTCCATGCGGCTTTGTTCCGCCTTGCGGTTCACGGCCACCACGGCATACCCTTTCAGCGAGCCTTCGCTGTAAACGGGCATTTCCGTTTCCTCGAGGCTCATTACCTGCCGGAAGCTGAGTTTCTCCGTGATGCCCGAAACGCTTTCCTGCAGAATGATGCGCCGGTCTTCCAATATCAGCACCTCATCGATCAGGCTGTCGAGGTCTTTTACCTGGTGCGTGCTGATCACGATACACTGGTCTTCCTGCAAGCCGCCGGCGATCACTTTGCGGAACTGGCGTTTGGAAGGAATGTCCAGCCCGTTGGTAGGCTCGTCCATCAGGATCAGTTTGGCGTTGGTGGCCAGCGTGAAACTGATGAGCACCTTTTTCTGCTCGCCGTGGCTGAGGGCCTGTAAAGATTGTTGGGCGGGCATTCCAAATACTTTCATATAATTTTCGAACGCTTCATGGCTGAAATGCGGATAAAAAGGCGCGTACATGCGAAGATATTCGCTGATGCGCATAGGCGGCATTTCGAAATCTTCGGGCAGCAGGCATACCTGTTGCAGGAAGGCGGGGCGGCGAAGGGCGGGCGTATGCCCCAGCACGCTGACGCTGCCCGAAGCGGGGAACAGGAGGCCGCAGATGTTGTACATCAGGCTGCTTTTGCCCGCGCCGTTTTTGCCGAGCAGGCCGTAAATGCGGCCGGGCCTGAGCGAAAGGTTCACATCCTCGAGAATGGGAACGGCTTTGTTGTAGGCGAAATAAAGGTGTTGAAGGGATACCATATGCTGATAGTTAGAAATTAACTAGTGCACTACTTAACTAGTACACTGTAAATGTACGGCAATTTCTTTATTCTCCAAATTTTTCTGCAAGTATTTGATCAAATGCTATTAATCCGCCCGGAAATATGGCGTTAACTTAGTGATTACTAACGGATGCATATATGCTAAAATGGCTACTCACCGGTTGTATGTTACTGGCGCTGCACGCGCCGGGGCGCACGCAAACCAGGCAGATCTATCTTTCCCCGGCGGGCAACGACAATTATCCCGGCACCAAAGAAAAGCCCATGGCTACTTTGCAGGCCGCGCAACAACGCTGGCGGCAGCTCAGGGCACAACGGGCGGACCAGCCCGTTACGGTCATCCTGCAAAACGGCACTTATCATCCGGAACAAACACTGGTGCTTACGCCGGAAGACGGCTCGCTTACTATCACCGCCCTTGCCGGCCAGAAAGCGGTGATCAGCGGGGCCAGGCCGTTGGAGGTGAAATGGAAGGCGGGAGCTGACGGCATTTACGCCGCTTCGGTTCCCGCTGCGGTCCGGCAGATGGACAGGTTGTACATGAACGGGGAAACGCAGGTACTCGCGCGTTATCCCAACTACGACAGCACCGCGCGTTTTTATCACGGCACTTCCGCCGATGCGCTTTCTCCGGAAAGGATCAAAACCTGGAAACATCCGCGGGGCGGCATCGTGCATGCGCTGCACCGCGCGGAATGGGGCGGTTATCATTATATTATCACCGGCGTGGATTCCGCCGGCAACGCGGTGCTGGAAGGCGGCTGGCAAAACAACCGGCAGATGGGCCTGCACGCGCAGCACCGTTTCGTGGAAAATATCCGGGAAGAACTGGATGCGCCGCGGGAATGGTTCTTCGATGCGGAAAAACACATGCTGTATTATAAACCGCAGGCCGGGCAGGTACCGCCTTCCCATATAGAATACGCCTCACTGTCCGAACTGATCGTTATCAAAGGAACCGAAACGAAGCCCGTGAAAAATGTCACGCTGCGCGACCTGCAGTTCACGGGCACCGTGCGTACGTTCATGCTCACAAAAGAGCCGCTGCTCCGCAGCGACTGGACGATCTACCGCGGCGGCGCCGTGCTGGTGGAAGGCGCGGAGGATTGCGACATCTCCCATTGTTTTTTTAATGAAACAGGCGGTAACGCCGTGTTCGTCAATAATTACAACCGGCGCGTAGACATCAGCGGCTGTCATATTTACAAAGCGGGCGCCAGCGGCATCGCGTTCGTGGGCAATCCCGAAGCCGTGCGTTCCCCCGCTTTTGAATACAACCACTTTGTGCCGTACGCGGAAATGGATTTTACCAAAGGCCCGAAAAACAACGATTACCCAAAAGACTGTGCGGCAGCAGACAATCTCATTCAATATACCGGCGAAACCGAAAAACAATCCGCCGGCGTGCAGATCTCCATGTCCTCGCAAATCAGGGTGGCTTACAATACGATCCACGACCTGCCGCGGGCGGGCATCAACATCAGCGAAGGCACCTGGGGCGGGCATTTGCTGGAACATAACGAAGTGTACAACACCGTGCTCGAAACCGGCGACCATGGCGCATTCAACTCATGGGGCCGCGACCGTTTCTGGCATCCCAACCGTCGTACGATGGACAGCGCCACCACCGCCAACATCAACATCGTATTGCTGGACGCGGTGGAAACCACCGTGATCCGCAACAACCGCTTCCGCTGCGATCACGGCTGGGATATTGACCTGGACGATGGTTCCGGCAACTATCATATTTACAACAACGTTTGCCTCAACGGCGGCCTCAAGCTGCGCGAAGGATTTTTCCGCACCGTGGAGAACAACATCTTGCTCAACAACTCTTTCCATCCGCATGTGTGGTTCCTCAACAGCGGCGATATTTTCCGGCACAACATCGTGACCGCTTCCTACAAACCGATACAGGTAAAAAAATGGGGCGAGAAAGTGGATTCCAACTTCTTCCCCGACGAGGCCGCATTAAAAGCCGCGCAGGTCAACGGTACAGATGCACATTCGCTCTCCGGCGACCCGCAATTCATCGATTTCAAAAACGGCGACTACGGGGTAAAACCCGGCAGTGGCGCGCTGAAAGCAGGTTTCGTCAATTTCCCGATGAACGGGTTCGGCACACGCATTCAAAGCCTGCGGGATAAAGCCGCGCCAGTTCCGTTGCCGCCCGCCTTGTTTTCACAGCAATCGGGGCCGCAGGCCAGCATCAGCTGGAAAGGCGCTACGGTAAAGAATATCGAAGGATTGGGAGAACGTTCCGCCACGGGCCTCCCAGACGAAAAAGGCGCGTATTTCGTAACCGTGCCCGCGGGCAGCGAAGCGGAAAAAATGGGCTTCCGCACGGGAGACGTGCTGCTGCAGCTCGACGGCGAAAAAGTGAACAACATCAAAGATTTCCTGGGCATTTATCAGCCCAACGCCTGGCGCGGCCGGCTGAAAGCCACCGTGTTCAGGAACCAGCAATCCACCGCGATCACGCTTTCCAAATAAAATATTATTTTATTGTCTGCAGTTCGCAAAAAATAAGAGGCCGCCTCAACTGAGACGGCCTCTTTCTTTACTAACCTCTTACACTTTTATTTCAGCTCAGGGTAGAGCGGGAATTGTTTCATAAACTCGTTCACCTCGCCACGCACTTTCGCGATCAGGTCTTCGTTGTCTGCGTCCATGATCAGCTTGTCCATCCAGTCAACGATCTGCGGCATATGCTCTTCTTTCAGGCCGCGGGTGGTGATGGCAGGAACGCCTACGCGGATGCCGGAAGTGATGAAGGGCGATTTATCGTCGTACGGCACCATGTTTTTATTCACGGTGATGTCTGCTTTTACGAGGATCTGTTCGGCTTTTTTACCGGAGATGTTTTTGTTGCGCAGGTCGATCAGCATCAGGTGATTGTCTGTACCGCCGGAAATGATCTGGTAACCTTTCTCCACGTACGCGCGGGCCATGGCCTGTGCGTTGCGGATCACCTGGCGGGCGTATACATCGTAGTCGTCGGTGAGGATCTCGAAGAAAGATACCGCTTTGGCGGCGATCACATGTTCGAGCGGGCCGCCCTGGATGCCGGGGAACACGGCCATATCGATCAGGTTGCTCATCATGCGGATCTCGCCTTTGGGGGTTTTGAGACCGAATGGGTTCTCAAAATCCTTGCCCATCAGGATCATACCGCCGCGGGGGCCGCGGAGCGTTTTGTGCGTGGTGGTGGTCACGAAATGGCAATGCGCGAAGGGGGAATTAAGCAGCCCTTTGGCGATGAGGCCGGCGGGGTGGGCAATATCTGCCATTACGAAAGCGCCGATCTTGTCCGCAATTTCACGGATACGTTTGTAATCCCAGTCGCGGCTGTAAGCGGAAGCGCCGCAAATGATCACTTTCGGCTTTTCCTGGAGCGCAACCTGCTCCATTTTGTCGTATTCAACCAGGCCGGTTTCTTTATTTACGCCGTAAAAGAACGGCTGGTAGAGCTTCCCGGAGAAGTTAACCGGGGAGCCGTGCGTAAGGTGGCCGCCCATGCTGAGGTCCAGGCCGAGGATCTTGTCGCCGGGGTTCAGGATCGCCAGCAGCACCGCTGCGTTGGCCTGTGCGCCGGAGTGAGGCTGAACGTTGGCGTATTCGGCGCCGAAGATCTGTTTCGCGCGGTCGATCGCCAGCTGCTCGCTCAGGTCCACCACCTCGCAACCGCCATAATAACGGCGGCCGGGGTAACCCTCTGCGTATTTGTTGGTCATTACATTGCCCATGGCCTGCATAACCTGGAGGCTTGTAAAGTTCTCCGAAGCTATCAGTTCAATGCCATGACGCTGTCTTTCCAGTTCCTGGCCAATGATATCGAATATCTGCTGGTCTCTTTGCATGGTGAAGGAAAATTTAAGACGCAAAATTAATCTTCTTCCGGGTAATTATAAACTTGGAATTGATGAAAAGTGCGTTTTGGTGATATGGTCATTATTCCTAATACTTATCGGGTAATGTTAAATCCTAATTCATTTTTAAGGATTGTTTCAGTAATTTGCCCGCGATTAAGCAGTGAGTCCCGGTTTATCGCAAGCAGTGAACCTTATACTCCAAAACCGTTACATGAAGGCAATAATACCAGTGGCAGGCGCGGGCACCAAACTGCGCCCCCATACATATACACAACCTAAAGCTTTGATTCCACTGGCGGGCAGAACGATCCTGAGCATTATCGTGGACCAGCTGGTAGAGGCCGGCATCCGCGAGTTCGTGTTCGTGGTGGGTTATCTTGGCGAAAAGATCCAGCATTACGTTGAAAAAAAATATCCTGACCTTACCATGCACTTTGTGCAGCAGAATTCGCGCGAAGGCACGGGCCACGCCATTTTGCTGACGCGCGAGGTAGTGGCCGGCGACGAGATCCTGATCGTATTGGGCGACACCATCGTGGAAACGGATTTCAGGGAAGTGATCGCCTCGGCACATTCGGTGCTGGGCGTGAAGAAGGTAGACGATCCGCGGAATTTCGGCGTGGCCGAGATCAACGATCAGAGCACGATCACGCGGGTGGTGGAAAAACCGCAGATACCGAAGTCGAACCTGGCGCTGGTGGGCATGTACAAGATCAGGGAAACCGAACAGCTGTACCAATGCCTGGAAGATAATATCAAACAGCAGGTGCGCTCGCACGACGAGTTCCAGCTCACCGACGCGCTGGAATGCATGATCCGTCATGGCGTGCGGTTCGATGCGTTTAAAGTGAACAACTGGTTCGACTGCGGCCGCAAGGAAACCCTGCTGGAGACCAACGCCATCCTTCTCAAAAAATATAAACTGGCCACCAACCCGGTGCTGCCCTACGAAAACACGATCATCATCCCGCCCGTGAGCATCGGCGAAGGCTGCAACATCAAAAACAGCATCATCGGGCCCAATGTGGCCATCGGCGACAACACGGTGATCAGTTATTCCATCGTCAAAGATTCCATCATCGGCTCGTTCAGCAACCTCTACGAAGTGGTATTAAAATCATCCCTCATCGGCAGCGACGCCAACATCCGCGGGCTCAGCCAAAGCCTCAACATCGGCGATAACACGGAGATAGACCTGGGCTAACCGTTTTATCGTTAAATTGCCTCCCTGTAACCAATCACGCAACACATGGCGGCATTCAGCAATCCCATTACGGCATTATTCAACACCGACTATCCCATCGTGCAGGCCGGCATGATATGGGCCAGTGGCTGGCGGCTGGCCAGTGCCGTCGCCAATGCGGGCGGGCTGGGCCTCATCGGCTCGGGCAGTATGTACCCGGACCAGCTGCGTGAGCACATCCGCAAGTGCAAAGAGGCTACCAACCGAACTTTCGGCGTGAACGTGCCCTTGCTTTACCCCGATATAGAAAAACATATCGACATCATTCTTTCCGAAGGCGTGAAAGTAGTGTTCACTTCCGCGGGCAATCCCAAAACCTGGACGCCCGTGCTCAAAGAAAAAGGTGTTACCGTCGTGCATGTCGTATCCAGTTCGAAGTTCGCGGTAAAAAGCCAGGAAGCGGGCGTAGACGCGGTTGTGGCGGAAGGTTTTGAAGCGGGCGGGCACAACGGCCGCGAAGAGACCACCACGATGGTACTGGTACCCGCGGTGGCGGACGCGGTGAAGATACCCGTGATAGCGGCCGGCGGCATCGGTTCGGGAAGGGCCATGGCAGCGGCTTTTGCGCTGGGCGCCTCGGGCGTGCAGGTGGGCAGTCGTTTTGTGGCGACGCCCGAAGCATCGTCTCATCCCTCGTTTAAAGAAGCGGTCATAAAAGCCGGCGAAGGCGATACCATGTTATCGTTGAAACAGCTTACGCCCGTGCGCCTGCTGCGCAACGCATTTTTTGAAGCAGTGCAGAAGGCCGAACAGGAAGGCGCCAGCCGGGAAGAGCTGAATGTTCTTTTGGGCCGCGGCCGTTCCAAACGCGGCATGTTCGAAGGAGACCTTGCGGAAGGCGAACTGGAGATCGGGCAGGTGAGCGCGCTTATCAGCGGCATAAAGCCCGCGGCAGACGTGCTGCGGGATATCTGGGAAGAATTTACCGCCATCGCCAAAAGGCTCGGGACTTTATAAACATTTTCCCTTCCAAAGAAAAAACCTGCAACGGCCATAGCCATTGCAGGTTTCCTGGTATTCTTCTTTCAAAACATCAACTTTTTCTCACCAGCCATTTCCCCACTTCTTTCAGCGTTACTTTTTTGCCGTAGAGCAAAATGCCCGTGCGGTAAATTTTCGCCGCCACCCAGGTGGTGCCGATAAAACCGGCGATCAGCAAGACCATCGACAGGCCCAGCTGCCAGTACGGCACGGTGCCCGGCACGCCATAGGGTATGCGCGCCATCATCACGATCGGCGAGGAAAACGGGATGATGCTTCCCCACACCGCCACCGCGCTGTTAGGCTTGGCGACTGCAGACATCATGATGATGATGGAAATGATCACCGGCAGGGTGATCGGAAAGGTCAGCGACTGCGCATCGTTGGGGTCTTCGTTCACCAAACTGCCCACTGCCGCAAACAGCGCCGCATAAAACAGGTACCCGCCCAGGAAATAGAACACGAAACAGAAAATAATGAACGGCCAGTTGACGCTGCCTACCGATCTTACCATTTCAGCCACCGCCTGTTTGGTGGCATCGCTGTTCGCGGCCATGCTGGGTGAGTTTGCCATGGCATTGTTGCTCAGCATTTCGGGGCCGATCATTAATACCGTGATCCAGTACAGTCCCACGATCAGCACGATCCATATCAGGAATTGCGTAAGGCCCACACAGGCGATGCCGATAATTTTGCCCATCATCAGCTGGAAAGGTTTTACGCTGGAGATCACCACTTCCGCGATGCGGTTCATTTTTTCTTCCATCACCCCGCGCATCACCATCATGCCGAACACGAGCAGGATAATGTAGATCAGGAAACCGGAGCCCCAGCCGATGGCGTAAGCCTGTAGGGCGCTGCCCTTGCGGCCTTCTTTGCCGGCGAGGTTCACGATGTCGATATCCACGCGGATGTCTTCCAGTTTCGATTTATCGATGCCGGCCAGTTCCATGCGTTTATCTTCAATAATATTCTCCACTTTTTTCTCCATGGAAGATTTGAGCGAGATGCCCATTTGTCCCCGGCTGTAATAGATAATGCTTGGAGGCCTGGTCACGTCCATTTTGGGAATGTGCAGCAAACCGGTATAACCCTGGCTGAGATAAGAGTTTTTGAATGTATCGATATCCGCCTGCACGAATTTATAATGTACGTCCCCTTCGTCGGACAATTTGCCTTCGAACAGCCCGCTTTCGTCTACCACGGCCACTTTCCCGCTATCCCCGCTGCTCATCACCAGGGCGGGCACTACCATCATGGCCACGAAGAACAGCGGCAGCAGCAGCGTGGTGAGGATAAAGGATTTTTTCTTTACGCGGGTCAGGTATTCCCTTTTGATAATGATCCAGATCTTGCTCATGGTTGCATGAATTAGTTGCTGTTTGTATGCGTGTAATATCTCAAGGCACTTTTTAATTCGCCATGTCCGTCATTCTCACCTGCGAGATGAAAACTTCGTTGATGGTGGGGAGTATTTCCCTGAAATAATTCACCTGGATGCCATGGTGAATGAAGTGGGATAAAATATCGTTCGTCTGGCTGAACTCGTTCAGCTTGACGGTATAGGCCTTGTCGTGGTTCTGAACGATGGAGAAATGATGGGTGGCCATCTGCGCGGGATTGGGCTGCTGTTCGAGGCTGATGTAGAACAGGTGCTGCTTGAAGTCCTGCTTGATCTGTTTCACCGGCCCGTCGAGTATTTTGCGGCCTTTGTTCACCAGCACGATGTGGTCGCAGATCTCTTCCACCTGCTCCATACGGTGGGTGGAAAATATAATGGTGGTGCCGTTTTTCGCCATTTCGAAGATCTCGTCCTGTATCAGTTTGGAATTGATCGGGTCGAGGCCGGAGAAGGGCTCGTCCAGTATCAGCAGTTTAGGATGGTGCATGACGGTGGAGATGAACTGCACTTTTTGCTGCATGCCTTTGCTCAGCTCTTCGATCTTTTTATTGGCCCAGGTGGTGATGTCGAATTTATTGAACCAGTAATCGATCTTGTTTTGCGCGTCTTTCCTGCCGAGGCCTTTCAGCTGTGCGAGGTAAAGCACCTGCTCGCCTACTTTCATTTTTTTATACAAACCGCGCTCTTCGGGCATATAGCCGATGTATTGCACGTCTTCCCTCGGGTCGAACTTTTTTCCGTCAAAAAATATCTCGCCCGCATCGGGGTAAAAGATGCCTGTGATCATGCGCAGCAGCGTGGTTTTTCCCGCACCGTTCGGGCCGAGCAGACCGAATATGCTGCCTTTGGGAATGGAGAAACTGATATCGTCCACGGCTTTGTGGGTGGCATAATGCTTCTTGAGATGTTGCAGGTCCAGTACGTTCATAACATTGATTGACGATGTTAAATTACAGGTTCTCCCCAACGGGGCCAAGGAATTCATATGGAATTTTCTTAATAATACACAAACAGCCCGTTGCTATATACGAACGCCCGCGATAGCTTCCGCTACGCGTTCCCCGTCCATCGCGGCGGATACGATGCCGCCGGCATAACCGGCGCCTTCGCCGCAGGGGTACAGTCCTTTCACCTGGGGATGCATGAGCGTGGCGTCTTCCCGGGGGATGCGCACGGGCGAAGAGGTGCGCGATTCGGTGGCTACCAGCACCGCGTCTTCCGTGTAATAGCCGCGCATCTTTTTACCGAAGACTTTAAATGCTTCGCCGAGACGGGTATGTACGGCGGCAGGCAATACTTCGCGGAGGTTCACGCTGTTGAGGCCGGGAATGTAGGAGCAGTCGGGCAGCGTGGAGGAAGACCGTCCTTTCACGAAATCCGTCATACGTTGCGCGGGCGCTACAAAGCCGCCGCCGCCTGCGTTGTAGGCGTCTTTTTCAACCGACTGCTGGAAATACATCGCGGCGAGACTGCCTTCGGCGGCGAAGGGAGCGAAGTCGCTTTCGTCCACCGTTACCACCATGCCCGAATTAGCGTAAGGGTTATTGCGTTTGGAAGGGCTCCAGCCGTTCACCACCAGCTCGCCGGGCGAAGTGGCTGCGGGCGCGATGATGCCGCCGGGGCACATGCAGAAGGAGAACACGCCGCGGCCTTCCACCTGTTCCACGAGACTGTAGCTGGCGGGCGGCAGGTAATCGCCGCGCAGGCTGCAATGGTACTGGGCGCTGTCTATCAGCGACTGCGGGTGTTCGATGCGCACGCCGAGCGCGAAAGGTTTTGCTTCTATCAGAATATGTTTATCATGCAGGAGCTGAAAGATGTCGCGGGCGGAATGACCGGTGGCGAGAATGACATGTTTGGCGTCCCACCTGTCTCCCCCGGCGGTGGTTACGCCGGTGACCTGGCCGTCGCGCACAAGAAAATCCGTGACCTTTTGTTCGAAGATCACCTCTCCCCCGCTTTGGATCACCTGTTCGCGCATGGCGGTGATGATGTGCGGGAGTTTGTTGGTGCCGATGTGGGGATGCGCGTCGGTGAGAATATTTTCGTCTGCCCCGAATTGCTGAAAGATGTGGAGGATGCGGTTGATATTTCCTCTTTTGTTGGAGCGGGTGTAAAGTTTGCCGTCTGAGTAGGTGCCGGCGCCGCCTTCGCCGAAGCAGTAATTGGATTCGGGGTTTACGATGCCGGTTTTATTGAGGGCGGCGAGGTCGCGGCGGCGTGCGCGCACGTCTTTCCCTCTTTCGAGCACGATGGGCTTCAGGCCGAGCTCTATCAGTCGCAATGCGGCGAAAAGCCCTGCGGGCCCGGCTCCTATCACGATCACCTTTTCCGCTCCGGGTGTAACGGGGTCGTAGCGGAAGGCGGGCGAAACGCGTTGGCGGAAAGGCTCATTGACAAACACTTCCAGCGTGAGCACAAAATATGCCTGCCGCGATCGCGCGTCTATGGAACGTTTGATAAGATTAAACCCGGTAACGTCTGCGGGTTTCACGCCGAGGGAAGCGGCGGCGTGTTTTACAACGGCCTTGTGGTGGCCGGCTTCCTGCGGGAGCAGTTTAAGAGAGATCTGTTGTATCATGCGCGGTTAGGTATTTATCCTAAAACTGCCGCGAAGATAGGCATAAATGGCAAAAGGCCCCTCGCGGGGCCTTTGCGGTATAATAAGATTGACCAGTGACTAGAAGGGCAGATCGTCCCCGCTGTTGCTGTTGCTATTGCCGCCGCCCTGGGAGAAGGGGGCTTCCTGCGAGGTGTTGTAGTCGGGCATGCGGTCTGCGCCGGGCTGGGCCTGCATCATGCTTTCCATGCGCCATGCATCGAGGTTGGTGATATAGTTCACTTTACCATCTTTTTCCCAACGCGTGCCTTTTATATTAAAATAAACTTTAACCATTTCCCCTTCATTGTGACGGTCCACAATGCTGGTACGGTCCTGCACAGACTGGAATTTGATATAGTTGGTGATCACACGGCCGTTGATATCATCAGACTTCTCGATCACGAACTCACGGGTCTTGAATGATTCGCTGCGCTGAACCGTATTGTACTTCACTACCAGCTTTCCGGTAATTTCAAAACTCATAAAAACAAATTTAAAATTTCAATTCCGCCAAAGATAAGTTTTTCAGTACAGTGCCGCTTAATTACTTTTGCACAAGTTATTCGCAATTATTTCAAACCATATCATAAATTTGCATGGAATTTGAGAATAACGAGAAAGCAGTTACCTAAAAAAGTGAATCACACAAGAGCCCACTGAGTATCCCCCGGGTTTACGAAATGATAGGCGAATCAGGCAATGGTATTTTACCAGTTATGCCGGTAATTTTATGTAAACGAGTAAACACTTTTACAAATTACCTGTTAATCATGCTTGTACGGTTTAACACTTTTCGTTGTAACGAAATTGCAGGCTAAACGGGTGTTTTAGCCGATAAAACTTGAATAAACAGGGTGAGAACATTCTGTAATTGTTGGAAATAAAACAAGGCCAGATAAATTTTTTTTTTCAACATTTTCTACAGATATTCGTCGTCCTGTCAAAAAAGTTCTTCAACTGCCCGCATTGAAGAATTTGTATTCGAGAACACCCAAATTAATAACACGACTTAATTATTTTTTATTAAATGAATAAAACTTGCGAACAAGTTTGGGAAAGGTGTCTGAATATAATCAGGGATATTGTGGAATGGCAGCCATTTAAAACATGGTTTGAACCGATAAAACCCGTCAAGCTTGAGAACAATGTTTTAACCATCCAGGTACCGAGCCAGTTTTTCTACGAATATCTTGAAGAACATTATGTGGGCCTGTTAGGGAAAACCATCAAGCGGGAATTAGGTAAAGAAGCAAGACTGGAATACCGGATCGTAGTCGAGAATGGCACTCCACATCAGCACCCTAAAACCGTGAATATGCCAACGCAGTTCACCAAACCTCAGAAGGATAGTGAAGTTGATTTCCCGTTAACGATACAAAACCCGGTGAAGAACCCGTTTGTGATCCCGGGCATCAAACGCGTGCAGATCGATTCACAGCTGAATCACAATTACACCTTTGAATCCTTTATTGAAGGCGATTGCAACCGCGTGGCGCGCAGGGCGGGCAAAACCGTGTCCGACAAACCCGGCGGCACCTCCTTCAATCCGCTCGTGATCTACGGCGGCGTAGGCCTCGGCAAAACGCACCTGGCGCAGGCCATCGGCAATGAAGTGAAAAGGCAGGCCCCTAACAAGGCCGTGCTGTACGTCAGCGCCGAAAAGTTCATCAACCAGTTCATCGATCATTCGAAAAATAATATCATCAACGATTTCATTCACTTCTACCAGCTGATAGACGTGCTGATCGTAGACGATATACAGTTCTTCGCCCGCGCCGAAAAATCGCAGGACGCGTTTTTCGCCATCTTCAACCATTTGCACCAAAGCGGCAAACAGCTGATCCTTACGTCAGACAAACCGCCCAAAGACCTGGACGGCGTGCAGGAAAGGCTCCTGAGCCGCTTCCGCTGGGGCCTCAGCGCCGATGTTGGTTTGCCCGACTTCGAAACGCGCATGGAGATCCTTGAAATGAAGATGCGCAACGACGGCCTCGAAATGCCCAAAGAAGTCGTGAAATACGTAGCCTATAACATCCAGAGCAACGTACGCGAACTGGAAGGCGCGCTTATTTCCCTGCTGGCGCAATCGTCCCTCAACAGGAAAGAAATTGACCTCGAACTGGCGAAACGCGTACTGAAGTCTTTCGTAAAAACCTCCTCCAAAGAGATCACCATCGAAAGCATCCAGAAAATGGTCTGCGAATATTTTGACGTGGCCTACGACAAATTGTTGCAGAAAACTCGCAAACGCGAGATCGTGCAGGCCCGCCAGATCACCATGTACCTGGCCAAAAGCTTCACCAAAAACTCGCTCAAGACCATCGGCGAACATTTCGGCGGAAGAGACCACACTACCGTGATCCACTCCTGCCAGACCGTGAAAGACCTCATGGACACCGACAACAGTTTCCGCGACAGCGTGATCGAGCTGCAACAAAAAGTGCAACTTGCAGCAATGTAACCCAACCGCAACCTCTGCAAAATAATTTCCGCATGCCGGGCCTCACCGCCCGGCATGCTTTTTTTTGTTAACGGCACATTCCTCAACACCGCTTGTTTGTTAACGAAAATATATCCGCGTTATACAACCCATTATTGCCGGAGTTCGCTATTTTAGCCCATATGAACACTTTACTGCGAAACCTCCTGCTGCTCTGCTGCTTCGCCGTTCCCGCACAGGCACAGTATACCAGCGCCAACGCGCATTCCCACAACGATTATCTCCAGGCCGCGCCTTTCGAGGCCGCGTTCGCCCGCAACTTCGGCTCCATCGAGGCCGACGTGTTCGAGCGCAACGGCGAGCTGTACGTGGCGCATACCGCTTCGGAAATAGACAGCGGCAAAACGCTCCGCTCCCTTTACCTGGAGCCGCTGCTGCGAAAGATCCGCGAAAAAAAAGGCGTGTTCGGCGAAATGAAACAGGGCGTGCAACTGCTGATCGATTTCAAAACCAGCGGCGTGCCCACTATGCAGGCGCTTATCCAGCAACTTGAAAAATACCCGGAGATCACTTCCAACCCCAAAGTGCAGATCGTGATCAGCGGCAGCCGCCCCGACGCTTCCCTCTGGAAAAATTATCCCGCATGGATCCTGTTCGACGGGCTGCCCCATCAAAATTATACCGCCGAACAGCTGGAACGCATCCCGCTGTTCAGCGACAACTTCCGCAGCTACACCCAATGGAACGGCAAAGGTTACCTGGTGCAGGAAGACATGCAGAAAGTACAAGCCGTGCTGAACAAAGTGCATGGCATGTCTAAAAAGTTCCGCTTCTGGGCCACGCCGGACGAAGTGAACGCCTGGAAAACCATGATCAATCTCGGCGTGGATTATATCAATACCGATAAGGTAGACGCACTGGCCGATTATCTCCGCACCCGCGTGCAGGCCCAGTACCAGGGCGCCGCGCCGCATGCGGTGTATATGCCCAGCTATAAAAACAACGACAAACAATCGAAGGTAAAAAACGTGATCCTGCTTATCGGCGACGGCATGGGGCTGGCGCAGATCTACGCGGGATACACCGGCAACTTCGGCGCGCTGAACCTGTTCAGGCTGCTGAACATCGGTTTTTCCAAAACCGCGTCTTTCAGCAACTACATTACCGATTCCGCCGCAGGCGGCACCGCCATGGCCTCCGGTAAAAAAACGCATAACCGTTCCGTAGGCGTAGACCCGGTGGATGCGCCATTACAAAGCATTCCCGACCTCATTGCGCCCCTCGGCATGCAAAGCGCGCTCATCAGCTCGGGAAACATCACAGACGCCACGCCCGGCGCGTTTTACGGGCATAACAGGGAAAGAAGCAACTACGCCGCCATCGCGAAAGATTTCCTGCAAAGCCCCGTGAGCATCCTCATCGGCGCGGGCGGCAAACATTTTCTGCCGCTTCGCGAACAGCTGCAGCAGAAAGGCTACCGCTTTTCCACCAGTCTCTCCGCGCTCGACACCATTCGCGGCGGAAAATTTATCGTGCTGGCAGACAGCGCGGGCCTCAGCATGCAGAAAGGCCGCGGCGATTTTCTCCTGCGCTCGTTCCGCAAAGCCACCAGCGCTTTGGCGGGCAATAAAAAAGGATTTTTCCTGATGGAAGAAGGCGCGCAGATCGACTACGGCGGCCACGCCAACTCCGTGCCTTACCTCACCATGGAAATGCTCGACTTCGACCGGCTGATCGGCGAAGCCCTCCGGTTTGCGGACAGCAACGGCGAAACGCTCGTGATCGTAACCGCCGACCACGAAACCGGCGGCCTCAGCCTGCTGGACGGGGATATCAAAAAAGGGTATGTAGACGGGGCTTTCAGCACATCAGACCATACGGCCATTATGGTGCCCGTGTTCGCGTACGGGCCGCACTCCATGGATTTCAGGGGCGTGTACGAAAACACGGAGCTGTTTGATAAGATCATGCGGGTGATACGCCGCTATCAGAACTGACGCTGCTGGTAAGGCTGCCCCTTGCCGGTTTCAAGATATGATTTCAGGCTGTAAAGAAATTGGCCCCAGTTGTAGTTGCAGAAACGGAAAAATTCCGTCAACTCCCGCCAGCCCATGTGGCGCAGCGTAACAGCCACCATATCTTTCCGCTGTTCCAGGTCGAACGATACAGTGGTGCCAACCCACTCGGGATCGGACTGCACACATTCCCAGAGAATGTGCGTGGGTTTCGCCAATGCTATGTTTTTGAATTTTGTATCGTAGTTGTCGTTGAAATCAAATTCGTTGACAAAACCGGCCTCCGGTTTTACGACGAGCTTTTCGGTCCACACGGCGCCAAGGCCTTTTTCGGTGGTCAGCGCTTCGTACACGGCGCCGATATGCCCGCGAATGTACTGGATATGGTCGATGCTATACATGGTATATCGCGTTGAGTTTTTCCTGCCATTGTTTTTCCAACTCCTTCATCTTTTCTTCCGCTACGCCGTAGGCGGCGATCCATATCCAGATAAATATATCCCCGCCGGGCGAAAACCTTTCGATGGAAAGGCGGAACAGCGCATCATGAAAATTTTCCATCGTGCCCAGCAGGTCTTGCGGCGGGTTGTAAAACAACAGCCTGCCTTCGTACGTTTCTCCCACAGGCGTATCGATCGTATAATGGTCGCCGGCGGTTTTCAGGCGGTTGCCGAACAGTTTGTTCCATAGTTGCTCAAAAGGTCCGGCGGACGAAATGCTTGCAAACGCTACGATCCTGTCTTTGCCGGCGTGATTTTCCAGGTAATGTTTCAGCGCCAGCGATTCCGTTCCCCAGCCGCGGCGCACGCCGTCGTACATTTCGTCCCAGCTTTCGTCTCCGCCAAAGCCGTTGTGCACGATGCGCAGCGTGGTAACATCCTCTTCGCCCTGCAGGAAAAATTCCACCGCCAGCCGCCGCGGCACTGCGGACAAGATGCGGTGATGCGATTCGCCGTAACCCAGCCGCAGGTATTCTTCTTCCTTCACTTCTTCTATTTCCATGTGCCAGTTCACATCGTCTCCCCACGACAGCTGTATTTCGCCGCCGGTAACGTTTGCTTTCAGCGGGAACCAGCGTTCCAGCTCTTTGGCATCCGTAAGGGCTTTCCATACGGCTTTTACAGGGGAATGGATGCTGCGGGTGATGTCGACCGACCGGTCAGCTTTCGTTTCTTTTTTCATGGTCCTGTTTTTTGGAAGGATGGGCAAAAAGGCGGAACTGGTAAGGCCTTGCGTGCGCGTTGCCCGGCTGATGATATTTCATCGCAAGCCTCGCGATGGTTTGTGCCATTTCGTCGGTAAAAGCCTGCAGCTGCGAAGGGTCCGCAAACCGCACTTCGGTTTCCAGGGTAAAAGTGGCGAGTTTCTTTTTGGCCCTGTGCGCGCCGGACTGCATGGCGGCTACATCCTGCATCATGCGGCCGGCCGTGTGAAGAAGGTAGGAAGAAGAAAATTTATCGCCGATCTCATCCGCCTCCACGCCGCCGGAATTAAGCAGCACCATGTACGAGCGGGACGTAGCGCGCACGATCCGTTCGGTGCAGTTGCCTTTTTTCCGTTCTTCCACCAGTTCTATCAGTTCGTTTTTCTCCAGCTCGCGGAGGTGGTAATTGAGCTGCTGACGCGGCATGTTCAGCAGGCGGGAAAGACCGGCCGCAGAATTCGGCTCGCGAAGCTGTTCGAGTATGCGCATGCGCAGCGGATGCATCATGGCCGCAGCGGTATGTGTATCCTGGATGAGATTTTGCGCTTTCATATCCTGAAATTACCACCGAAAAATTAATTTTTCAAGAAAATGTTTATTTTCGAAATAGTCTATTGGAATAGTGAAATATACACATTGATGAAAATTAATTATTAAGCATTTATAAAAGTGCGGTTTCTAATCAGGGGGAAAGGGTTAAATTGTATAGGTCATCCGGTCATCGACCAAAATCTAAATCTTTTTGTCCAACAATTACTTCTTATGGTATCAATACAAGAGCGTACGGCGCATCCGCTGCGTGCCGTACTGATGATTGGATGTACCGTTTGGCTGCTGGATGGCGCCGCGGCGGTTATCGGCGCTTACGCCAGGAACGGCGTTTCTCCCGAAAGGGTTTTCCAGTACATTTCCACTTCTGTTATGGGCATGCAGGCTTTCCGGGAAAGTTCGGCCATCTGGCTCGGCGTGTTTCTCCATTTTCTCGTTGCGCTGGGCTGGAGCGCGTTGTTCTTTTTCGTATATCCGCGAACGAAACTGCTGCAGGGCAACAAATGGCTCACCGGCTGCCTGTACGGGCTTTTTGTATGGGTGATGATGAACCTCGTGATCGTTCCGCTCACGTCCGTACCGCCGTCGCAGTTCAGCCTTTCCGGCGCTGTTATTGGCTGGCTCATTCACATGGCCTGCGTGGGTTTGCCTATTGTGCTGCTTACGCGGGAATGGTACCGGAAAAAGTGGGCGCTTGCCTGATCTTTATTCCCGGGCATAAAAAAACAGCTGAGTTTCCCCAGCCGCCGGTATTTTGTGTGTTCACGATATTTTTTATCCCAGGGTTTCTTTAAACAACTCCAGCGTTCTGCTCCAGGCCAGTTTTGCCGCTTCCGCGTTGTAACGCGCGGCAGACGAATCGTTATGAAAAGCATGCTGTTGGCCTTCATACATGAACAGCTGGTATTTCACGCCCGCGGCTTTCAGCGCGGCTTCGTACGCCGGAATGCCCGCGTTGATGCGCTCGTCGAGCCCGGCGTAATGCAGCTGCACCTGCGCTTTGATCTTCGGAACGTCCGCCGCATCGGGCTGGCCGCCATAAAAGGCTACGGCCGCATTTAACTGCGGATCGTTCACCGCCAGCTGGTTGGCCATGGAGCCGCCCCAGCAAAAACCAACGCATCCGGTTTTGCCGTTACTGTCTGGCCGGCTGCGCAGGTAAACGAGCCCTTTGAGATAATTCTGAAGGTTCTGTGTTTTGTCCAGCTTACCGATGAGCGTGCGCCCTTCGTCTTCGTTGGCGGGCGTGCCGCCGAAAACAGACAATGCGTCTACGCCCAGGGCGATGTATCCCGCTTTTGCCGCGCGGCGCGTCACGTCTTTGATATGCGGGGTAAGCCCGCGGTTTTCGTGGATCGCTACAACGCCGCCGCGTTTGCGGTCTTCTTCCGGCCGCACGAGATAACCTTTCATGGTAACGTTATCCCCCGGCCAGGTTACTTCTTCTTCCTTCAAACCCGGCTCCAGCGGCGGCATGGCGCCATACGCATAATTGGATTCGAGAAGCGGGAGAATGGTCATGGCCGCGGCCATGGTACCGGTAAGCTGTACGAGGCGTTTGAGGAATACGTCGCGGGTGAGCGGCTTATGTGTATACTCGTCGAAGAGGTGGATGATACGCTGGTCCATAAAAAAGGGTTTACAGAAAGATAAGGCAATTTTCGCCAACTTCCGAGCCCTTTGTCCGGCGCGCCGTGCCGGTCATCATGATGGTATTTTGCCCCGGAACAGCCGGGGAATAACCTGCAAAAAACCGGGAAACAGCCAGGAGAGCCGCAGAGCAGACGCACGAGAGACGGAGTTGATCGGCCGTTGAATCGGTTAATATCCTATCAAACATTATTCTTTCGCCGGCTGCATGTGCGTATACACCCCGATCCTGTTCCAGGCGTTGATGATGATGGCGGCCATGATCACCTGCGCCAGGTATTCCTCGTCGAACAATTCCGCGGCTTTGGCGTACGTTTCATCTGATACACGCTGATGTATGAGCGTTACTTCTTCGGTGATGGCCAGTATCGTTCTTTCTTCTTCGGTAAAGAACGGCGTTTCGCGCCAAACGGCTATCGCATAGAGGCGCTGTTCGGTTTCCCCGTGTTTGCGGGCATCTTTCGAATGTTTGTCTACGCAATAAGCGCAACCGTTGATCTGCGACGCGCGTATGCGGATCAGTTCGTGATGCAGGGGGCTGATGCGCGTGGTGGGCAGGTAAGCTTCCAATGCGCCCATCGCTTTGTACCCGGCGGGGGCGGCGTTCCAAATTTTGATCCTTTCAGACATCGTGTTTCGTTTTTTTACAACACAAATGTCCGGCGGAGACGCCCCTCAAAATCTTGAACTGGTTCAAGAAATGTCAGGCCTTTTTCCGTGCGCGTATCTTGCTGAAAAATTCCGGGCTGAAGCCCAGGTACGACGCCATCATGTATTGCGGCACCCGCTGCACGAATTCCGGGAACAACGCGGTAAAATGATCGATGCGTTCTTCCGCCGATTTCGTAAAGAGGTATTTCACGCGCATGTGCGCAGCTGCCACCGTTCTTTGGAGAATAATGCGGAAATATCTTTCCAGTTGCGGAACGGCCGCGAACAGTTTATCCTGCGTATCGCGGTACAGCACGGCGTACGTGGTGTTTTCCACCGCCTGGATGTTGAAGCCCGATGGTTTATGCGATTCGAGGCTGATATAATCGGTGATCCACCAGGTTTCGATCGCGAAATGAGAGGTCTGGTCGCCATCGCGCTCCGTTTCAAAATAAGCACGGCATAAACCTTTGATCACAAAATAATTCCCCTGGCATACCTGCCCTTCCTTCAACAGGAAGTCTTTCTTTTTCACGTCGCGGATTTCGATATATTCGGCCAGGATCTGTTCCTCTTCATCAGACAATGTCACAAACCTCCGGATATGAGCCGCCAAAGTTGACAACATAATGACCTGTTTTTCAATAGAAACAAAAATATTCAACCGGGGTTGTAATTTTTAAGAAAGTTTACTACCGGGGCGTATCAGGTGGCGCTGAACAGGGAAGGAAAATAAGGATTTTGTTGCGGAAAATACCGTAATATTACATTACCAGTTTTTCAGCCAAATCCAGTATCCTATGCATGCAGTGGACCGTCCCGCTATTATGAATTTCGAGGTGCCCGACCTCATGAAGCAGCGCGTTACCATTTCTGACAAATTACCCGAACCTTACAGCAAATATCGTATACCCGGAACCGTTGTACATACCACGGAAGGGCCTTTCGGCGCGTTCTTCAAGCAGGAGCTGCGTACAGACGACTGGATCGTGGGCTGGCTGAATTTCGATATCAAAGAGCATACATTCCTTTATCCCATCACCAGGGACCCGTTGCTGGCGCTGTATACCGGCATCAACGGCAACATTCCCTGCGAGCTGCAGGGCTCCGCCGAAAAACTGATGCTGCCAGAAAAAAAATTCGCGTTTTATTACGTGCCGCCAATGGCGTTTAACCGGGCCGAATTCGCCCCGGCGCATTACACGGCCGTCTATATCTCGTTCTCGCCTTCTTTCATGCAATATTTCGGGAACAAATACGAAGCATACAAACCATTGGTGGAAAAGCAGTTGAGGGGAGAACAGGAAGGCGAACAGAAAAATCTCATCCCGCTGGGCAACACCGCCCGCGACATTATACAGGCCATGGGCTCGTACCGGCAGGCCCCCGCCATGTTCGAGCCGTACCTGCACGGACAGGTGATGCTGCTCACCGCGCACTATTTTAACCTGCTGATGGACCGGCACGAAGTTCCCAAAACGGTGCTGGACGCCTGCGATTTCATACAATGCAATCTCACCGAAGACATCGACACCGCGTTTATCGCCCGAAAGGCCGGCACCCATAAAGACGCGCTGAACAAACAGTTCAAGGAAGTGTACGGTAAAAACGTGCGCCAGTACATTACCCATGTGCGGCTGGAGGAAGCCGAGTACAGGTTATTGAATACCAATGAGCTGATATGGGAAATCGCCGCCCACGCCAACCTGACGGACGCCTCTCACCTGGTGCGCCTGATCCGCGGGAAACACGGGCTCACCCCCGAGGAATTCCGGGAAAAACACCGGTAATTCAAATTCCCTCTCCCCACTGACTTTTTTCAGTTCGTACAATTTTAGCCCCCGGTTCATACAACGTTGATTCCGGAAGAATAATCATATTTGGCATACAAGGTGCGAGGCAAGGCTGAAAGCCGGGCGCTTTGGAAAACGGCCGGAAGGCCCCCGACTCCGATTAACTGGTAATGTTACATATTTAACTGAAAACGAAGAACTTGCTATTGGTTCTTCAATTTAGCTAAGACAAACTATGATCTGACAGAATCCGTTCCCCAAATTAGACTTGAGACATTTGTTCAAAAGCCAGCGCCGGAAGCACTGGCTTTTATTGTGCCTTTATAAATTCCGCGACCGCGGCCGTCCATTCGCGGCTGTATTGAGAAAGGTAATTAACGTGGCCTGCCTCCGGGAAAGTGACGAGCTTTTTGGGGCCAGGCAGGTTATGGTAAATGTCGTCTATCTCCTTCCGCGCCACTCTTCCGTCTTTTTCCCCGTAAATGAGCAAAACCGGTACCCGGGCGTATTTGGCGTCTTCCACCGGTTTATGGCCGAAGCCCCAGAACCCGTTGATAACGCCTCCCCAGAACACGACCAGGCCCGCCATCGGGAACGCGGGCGCGTTTACGGCTCTGAACCTCGCGCAGGTGGCCTCGTACAGGGTGCTGAAAGGCGCTTCGAGAATAATGCCTTTCGGTTGGATGGAATAATCTTTCAGGGCTTTCAAAACGGCGGCCGCGCCCAGTGAAGTGCCCAGCAGGTAAATATTTTGTTCGCCGTGGCCGGCCAGGTAATCCCAGGCGGCTTTTACGTCGCGCGCTTCTTTGTAGCCGATGGTGGTGGAATTGCCGCCGGAACCGCCGGAGCCTGTAAAATCCACCAGCAAAGTGTTGTATCCCTGCCCGAGCAGCACTTCCGCCCGTTCCAGCATGCGCGATTTGGCGGCGCCATAGCCGTGAAACAGCGCCACCGTGCCTTTTGCGCCCGGTACGCGGATCATCCAGGCTTCCAGCGGCACGCGGCTCTGGAGGCGGACCGTCTGGTAGCTGCGGCCGGGCGTGCGGCGGTTCACCGGGCGGGGATTGTCCACACCGGCCACTACCACTTTCAGTTTACCCAGCACGCCGAGCCTGCCAGGGTTGGTACGTTGTACGTCGTCTGTGGTGAAATGGGTGAATTTATAGGCGTGAAAACAGGCGAACGCGTTCAAAGCCAGGAAGAAGATCAGCAACGTCCGGCCGGTACGCCTGAGTGTTTTCGAAAGCTGCATGGGATAAAGAAAAATTTAGTCCCGGTATTCCAGGCCGGTATAAATATCGATATAAAAACGCTGATTTTTCTGGGCCACTTCGCCGTTTTTACCGATGCTGTCGTACAGCGGCGGGGTGATGTGCCGGCCGGTATCCAGTTCCAGCAGGCCATACAGGTTATCCGCGCAATAGGGCACGATGCCGGGAGCCAGGCAGGGGCCGATGTAACTGTAGGCCGGCGTTATTTTCCAGTCCTGCTCCATGATGTCAAAAACGCCGTATTTGCCGCTCCTGTTGTCTTTCCCGGCGTACAGCGTTTCGCTGAGGGCTTCGGGGTATTGCAGGGGGAAGAGGTGAAATTCCAGCCCCGCGTCCATCACTCCTTTCGTATTTCCCTGGGAGAAAAGCAGGGCGCCGTTGCGCAGCATCAGGTCGAAACCGGGGCGCGGCTCCACCAGTTTGTTCCACTGGCCGTTTTTGTTCAGCACCAGCAGCCTTCTTTCTTCGCTTTTGCCGGTGGTGGCCAGCACGAAGAAATGCTCCGTGTCCTGCAGCGCGCCGATCAGGGCTACGTACTGCACTTCGCCCACCTGCGGGTATGGCTCGATGGACGGCGGGAAAGGTTTGGAAAAATCCGGGAAAAGGAACACTTCGCCGTTGGTGGACTGGAACACCGGCGCGGCGATGCGCTGGTATGGCGCTTCCTGCTGCGGGATGGTTTTTCCGCCGAACAGGAGATGATCTTTTTTGTAATAACGGACGGCGTCGAGGGGGTTGCCTGCCTGGTTCACACGGCGGTACCAGCCTTTGCGGTATTGCAGGAAAGTACCGTCGGTCAGCTGCCCGAAAATACCGCCGGAGCAGCGTTCGCCGCCTGCGTTGTAAAGTTCCTGGCGCAGCAGCAGGTGCTCCCCGGAAGTGAGCAGGCGCACGCCTTCCGGCATTTGGCCGTTGCGGGTACTGCGCTCGTCTGCAGAATAAAATTGCTGGAGTTTTTCCATGCCCGGGAGCGCCAGCACTTCCCAGCGGGCGCGCGGCACTTTGGTTTCCAGCAGCCGGCCTCCGCGGCGGGTGCCCAGCAGGTTGAGGCCGGGAAGCACTTTCCAGCGCGGTAACCGCCACCAGGCATTGTATTCTTTTTTAATAAAAGCCAGGGAAAAGGGCCGGGGAAATGTGAGGTGGATGAAAGGATGCTCCGGGCCTACAACTGGCGCGCCCTCCGCGTTGATAACGCCAAAGCCCCCTTCCTGCGCCATCACGGCAAATTCGCCGCGGAAGGGCATGGCATGGGTGTACTGCGGGGGAATGACGAGCTTCCCCCCTGCGTCCGCATAGCCATAAAGGCCCGATTTTGCCAGCCAAGGTATCATTTACAGGCCGGGAAGAACAAAAACTGTACCTTATTTCTGTGAATGGGCTTCACGAAGCGCCGTGGGCGCCGCCATGCCGGGGAGCCTTCCGTCGCTGGTAAAGCCGAGCGGCTTTTTGATCAGCACAGAATTTTCGTCGTTCAAATCCATTTCCCAGATAAATACCGTATCATTCTCCTTCCAGATACGTGCCTCCAGGTCTTTATCTGATACGGCATCGCAGGATGTGGGCACCAGCAGGGGGCCGGCGAATGGTTCCCAGGAACCATTTATGAACGACCAAACGTTGAGGTTATAAATGCATCCATGCAAAGGCTCATTGAAAGTAGAAAGCTCATCGCGCCCGTCGCCATCCAGGTCGCCCTCGTTTACGAGTCGTGTTCTCCCGAATATGTCCGGCATGTCGGGCAGGGCGCGGGAGAAAAAACGGACCCTGTATCGGGCCTGCCAGTCCTCACCTGCCGCCTGTTCGTACAGCGTTGAATAAGCAGTATCGATAGTTCCATCCCCGTTAAAATCACCGGTCGTAAAAACGGTGTCCGAAAATATATTCTCCGCCTGCGCTACGGGTGGCGTAAAGATCAGCGAATCCGGTACCGGGGCTTGTATGGAATCGTTCGGGGAAGCGGTTTTTGTTTGCTGGCACGCCGCCAGGCACAGGATCATAGGGATAATTAAACGTTTCATTGTTTCTTTTTCGATGATTTCGCGTGTTTGTTAAACGCCAGCGCTTTGTTCAGCCAGAAATCAAGCTGCTTTTTCGTGCGCAACACTTCTTCCGCCACATACATGTATCCTTTCATTTCGCGGCTGCCCATCACCATGATCTCCGTTCCTTCCATTTCCACCAGTGCATCCGTTTCTTCCGGGTCGAAACGCACCATCAGCCCGTCGGACTTTACACCGACGCACATTTTGTCGTTCACCATAAAACAGATGCCGCCGAACATTTTCTTTTCCTCCACCATATGCGGCGTAGCGGCAAAATTTTCCCGTACACGGAGAAGCAGGGTTTCGTTAGCTGCCATAATCGAAAGGTTTGTACCATGCTAATTTACACTATTCGTCCACAAACAGAAACAGGCCCGGAACCTCTTGCTCCTGGCCTGTTTGCGGGTAATGAAACGATCAAGGCCACCCCGCCCGGGGCGCGCCGGAATTATTATTTTCTTTCGGGCATTTTGAACGTCAACGGAATTTCATGCCGCAACATCCGAGCCGCCTGGCCCGTAAGCCAGAGATAATGATCGGATGGCTTGCCGTCCATGTCGATAAAAGAAGTCACTTTGCTCACCGGCGGATTGTCGCTGCCTTTAAAGATAGCGGTGGCTTCGTTCACTTCGTCGAACATCGCTACGTACAGCATGCTGGCGCCGGCGTTGAGCGCGGTGGAAAGCATCTGCCAGTAGAACCGGCCGCCCTGGCGGGGAATGGAGCCTACGGGCTTCACGTCGTCGGGGAATTCATAACGGCTCAGGTTATGCCAGCTGAAACCGGGATATACGCAGGGCACGTATGCCACGTTGTTTTCCCTGCACCAGTTGATATCATCCACCGTATTGTCCCGGAACCGGTCCATATCGTTGTGCAGCAAAGGCGAATAACGCTGCACGGCCCATGGCAGCACAATATCCGACTGACGGATGAGCGTATGCAGATACGGATCGTTAAGACAGTCTGCGTTGAGCGTACGCCAGGCCGTTGGCACACCCAGCATCACGGCGCATCCGCCGTACACGGGGTCGTTCTTCAGAAAATCGATCAGCCTTTCCAGCCCGATGTTCCTGATATTGTACGGCCTGTCCGGGAAACCCACGCCCCAGATAGCCACTACCGGTTTGCCGTTGTGGTGCAGGTACGTTTTTTTGCCGGGCTGGTCCGTCACTTTCAGCTGGTCTACCAGGTATTTCCAGTCTTCGATCAGGGCGGAACAGTCTTCCCCGCTGGCACGCAGGCCGGAAAGGTCGTACATCACCGCGATGGCGCGGTTATGCCTGGAAGCGGCGGCGAAAGCGTTTTTGAGGATCACGGACGAAACGGAATCCCTGCCGCGCGCATTGCTGAAAAAACGCTGCATAAAAACGCCGTCGACGTTGTATTCTTCCATCCATTTGAAATGCAGGTCTACGGTGCTTTTGTCGTAGGAACTGAAGAACCTTGCATTTTCCCCGTTCGCCAGTTTCCAGGGCGTGGCGTAGGTTTTGGCGTATTCGGAAACGTCCGGCCACAAGTCGATGCCGCTTCGTTCTTCGTTGCCGTAAGCGAAACGCCGCGCGTTGGTGCCGTCTCCTTCCGCCCTGAACCAGCCCTGGTAACCGGCCATGATGAGGCCGTTGTAAGCGGGATAGCTGGTTTGTTTACTGTGTTTGCGCTGTCCGGAAACCTGTACGCTGATCAGTAACAATAATGCGATGATTCCTTTTTTCATGCTGATGATTTTAAAACTTACCGGACAGGAAGCGTTGCGCTGTAGCCGCTTTCGCCGTGAAACCATTTGGCGGCCTGGCCCGAGAGCCAGAGGTAATGGTCGCTGGGAAGATCGTTTTCTATGCCGACGAACTGCCTTCCCCCATTGCCGTTGAGCGGCACTTCGTTCTGACGGGCGCATTTAAACAGCGCGGTGCCTTCGTCTATCTCGTCGAACATGGCGAGGTAAAGCGATTTGGCGCCGGACATTTTCGCGCCGGCCACCTGCTTCCAGAGGAATTCCCCTTTCATGCGCGGGATGGAATTGTACAACGAAGGATCGTTGCGCAGGTTGCCCCAGCTGAAGCCGGGGAAAGCCAGCGGCACATAATCCACCTTGTTGTTGTTGCACCATTGGATGTCGCCCGCCAGCTCGGCGCCCGCTACGTTGGCGTAGTTGTCGTTTCCATAACGGCCCACGGCCCATGGCATAATGATGTCGCTTTTTTTGATGAGGGCATGCAGCGCGGGGGAATTTTCCGTGTCGTTGCGCATCGTGCGCCAGTAATACGGCACGCCGAGCATTACGGACACTTTTTTGCTGGGGCCTTTCAGCCTGGTCACCAGCTGATCGGCGTCTGCGATCGTGTATTTGCGGTTGTCGTTAAAACCAACGCCCCAGATCACGACCAGCGGTTTTTTGTTGTGCCGCAGGTAGGTGGGATTGGTTTTGTTGTCGAAGAGGGAGAAAGTGCGCTGCAGTTCTTCCCAGTCCTGCTCCAGGTACGCCACATCGGCGGATGTACAACCGCTGAGGTCGTACATCACGCAGATGGCGCGGGAATATTTTTTAGCAGCTTTCAGCGCGTTTTCGAGCACTTTGTTAAAATGACGTTTGCCTTTTGCGTTCTCATTTTTGATCTCCACTACAAAACGCTGCATGAACACGCCGTCTATGCCGTAATCTTTCATCCATTTGAAATGGAGATCGACGGTTTCTTCGTCGTACGGACTGTACAGCGGCGCGTTGCCGCCATCGGCAAAAGAAAAGGGCGAAGGATATTTTTTCGTGTATTCCGTCATGTCCGGCCAGAAGTCCACCGCGGCGCAGCCGGGCATAAACCCGCCGCAGTTGCCGTTGCGGTAATGGTACCAGCCTCTTTCGGAAGCGTCGCCTTCTGCGGCGAACCATCCCTGGTAACCGGCCATCACCAGGCCTTTGTAGCTTGTGTACAGGCAACCGGTTTCGTCGTAGACGGCTTCCGGCACTTCAGGCGGATCGGGCGTGGGCGGCGGGTTGCCGCCGGTGCTTTTTTTGGAGCAGCTGATGCCCGCTGCCAGCACTACTGCCGCCAGGATCAAACAAACTTTTTTCATGATCAGATATCCAGTTTAACGGTCGGTGCGTAATTGGGTTTGGCTTCGGTGAGCGACATCAGCGCGCCTACGCGGAAATAATATGATTTTCCGAGCGGCATCTGCGCTTTGAACTCATCGGGATTATATTCCAGGCGGTACACGGTGTTAGGGTCCGCCGCGGCGTTGAGCGTTTGCTCTTTCTGGCCCAGGCGCATCGGTTCGCCCACGCGCGGGTCTTTATCCACGTAAATGCCGATCTTCTGCACGTTGCCGATCACGTTCTGCTGCAGGCGGAAAGTGGCCACCACCAGGTTGCCCTGTTTGCTGATATTCAGGTCCTGGATGCGCAGGTAAGGCGTTACGTTGAAATCCTGCACGGTTTTGCCGGAGATCCTGATGTCGATCGGCTCGGGCGTGACGAAGTTGCCGCGCACGGGGCGAACGGTGTACATGTTTTCGAAAAGCATGCTGTTTTCGTACGTGCCGTCGTTTTTAACGATGAGGTATTGCGGGCGCACGGGATCGTAACCATGTTCCACGATCTCGATGGTGGAACCGCGGACGATGTCCTGCTGAAGAAGTTCTTTCGTATCGGCGTCGATCAGTCTCCCGGAAAGGCCCGCGGTAGGCCCGTCGAAGTTGTCTTTTTCACATGCGCCGAAAAGGATCGCTGCAAGAAGAAGGAATAAATATTGTAAACGTTTCATACTGTTCTTTTTTGAATCTTAATACTGCGGGTTCTGTACAAGGCCATTGGCGCCGATGCCGGGAATGGAGCGGTAATAGGCTTTGAGCTCGAATGTGCGCGGATTGGAATTCGGCACCTGCACCCGTACGAAAATGTATTTGGTGGCGGGCAGCGCGCGGAGGTCCTGCAGCGGCAGCAGGGTGTGCATCACCCGGTTGTTGAACACGGTATGATATTCCCTTCTGCGGATGAGGTCCCAGAACCGTTTGTTTTCGAACGCCAGCTCCACTCTTCTTTCACGCTGCACATTGTCTGCCGTGAGCGGGATGTTCACCGTATGGCCCGCGCGGCGGCGGATGTCGTTCAGCGCTTTGGCGGCGGCGGTTGCATCGCCGGTGCCGCTTTCCACAACTGCTTCGGCAAAGTTCAGCAGCACTTCCGCGTACCTGAATTCCGCCCAGTCCGTCGTGCTTTGGTTCCACCCGGGAACGATCGGGCTGTTTTGATTCATGAATTTTTTGAAAGAGAAACCGGTACGGGTGTTGTTTCCGCCGTAAGTGTCAAAGCCTGAATACATCGTGGTGCTCGGCGCGCCATAAGTGTAGTAGGTATTGGCGCCTACGGTGATCTGGTCTTTGATGCGGATCACCGCCTGACCGTCGGGCTTTACATATCCCGCCTGGATCACGATATTGGTGCCTTTCCAGGTGGTGCCGGGCAGAATGGCCGTACCCCACAGGCGGGCGTCTTTGTCTTTGAAGATCTCGTTCGGCGTATCGAACCGGAGGTAGTTTTTCGAAGGATCGTAGCCGCCGTAATCCGTTACATTGCCGTCTACAGTAGTTACAACGGGAGCGCTCTGGCCCGGCGCGGCATAACTTTCATACAGGTCCACCATTTCCAGCGTGGGGTTCATCCTCCCGGGGTGGGGCCATCCGTTGGCCACCTGCGCGGGCTGGTACCAGATGTCGTAGTTATGACCGAGGTTGGCGCCGGGAAGATTATATCCTTTGATGAGAATTACTTCATCCGGTGCGTCGTTCGGGTTCTGGAACAACAGGCGGTAGTTTTCCGCAGCTTCCGCCGGGGTGGCGGGATTGGGCCGGAACAGGGAATACGCGCCATCGGTAATGATCGCCTGGCTCGCCTGGATGCAGGCTGCGTAATACCCTGCCGCGGCGGATGCTTCAAGGCCTACGAGTTTCTGCGTTACGGCATCGCCGCTCACCGTGGCGCGGGAGCCGAATTTCGCGAGAGAAGCGGCGTGCAGCGCGGCGCGGGATTTGAGCGCCAGCGCGGTGTATTTGTTCGCCCTGCGGCCTTTGGCCGTTCCGAGGTTGGTAGCGGCCACATCGCACAGTTCGAGCACATAGTCCCAGGTTTCTTTTTCCGTGCTGCGCGGCACTTTCAAAGGTTCGGCGCTGCCTTCGTATTTCTGCGTGGCCTTGATCAGCGGTACGCCGCCGTAACGTTTGGCCAGCGCAAAATATGCAAACGCTTTGATGAAATTGCTCTCGCCGGTCAGCGCACTTTTTTCCTCTTCCAGAATGTCCAGCGCGGGGATCGCGTCTATCAGCAGGTTCACGTCCCTGATGAGTTTATAACCCTGGTCCCACCATTGAAAATCGCCGTCGCCGAAGAAGTCGCCGAACTCGGTGTGCATGGCTTCTTCCGTCAGCATGGCCGCGCTGAAGCCGCCGTTGTTGGGGTCTCCTCCGTTCTGGTTAAATCCGGCCCTGAAATAGGCGAAGTCTTCGATCGGCAGCTGGTAATACAGGTTCGCCATGTAGATCTTCACGCCTTCCGGATCGCCGAACAGCACTTCCGCCGGGATCTTGTCGGTAGGCTTTATGTCCAGGATACCCTGGCAGCTGAACAGCATGCCTGTTAAGAATATTACGAATAACTTTTTCATTTTCTTAGAAATTAACGTTAACACCAAAGTTGAAAGCGCGCATCAGCGGATAGTTGAAACCTGCGTTGAACAAGCCTTCCAGCCTTTCCGGGTCGAAGGGTTTCACAAAGCTGTCTGCAATGGTAAAGAGATTAAAACCGTTCGCATACACGCGGATCTTGCTGATGCCGGAACGGTTGTACAATCCCGGCGCAATGGTGTAGCCCAGTTCCGCGCTCTTCAGCCTGAGATAAGAAGCGTCTTTCCTCCAGGTATCGGTTTCGGTATACATCCTGCCCACATCGAAGTTGAAGCGGGAAGCGGGCCATTTGCCGGCGATCCATTCGCTGTTTGGATCATAAGGGTCGGCTTTATGCCAGCGGTCGAAGAAATAAGCTGGCGTATTGCCCCTGAAGGCCATCACTTCCGCATACACTTCCTGGAACCTCACGGTATACATGGCGGCGCCCTGGAACAGCATGTTCAGGTCAAATCCTTTCCAGGATGCGTTCAGGCTCAGGCCGTAGTTGATGCGTGGCGCTTTGCCGGCGGGGTTCAGGTCGTTGTTGTTGCCATTGGCGCCGAAGTTCTGCGCCACCATATCCAGGTCGTTGATCACACCGTCGTTGTTGGCATCCAGAATGCGGTAGTCGCCGGGCAGTTCGCGGCGGTTGCCCTGGTCGCCGTTCTGCAGCGCATGCGTGTATACTTCGTCCATATTCTGGAACTGGCCGTCGCCGATGAAAGACCATACCCAGTCGTTGTTGCGGTAATCGTTCGCGTTCCTCCAGCGTTCCCAGCTGTTCAGGTCTTTGCTTCTTTCCACGTACAGGTTCATGCTGCGGAAGAAGTTGAAGTTGCCGGAAATGCCGTAATGGAAATCGCCGATGTTGTTGTTGTGGCCGACGGTTAGCTCAATCCCTTTGATCCGCGCGGAGTTCAGGTTTTCCTGCGGCAGGGAAGCGCCGAAGGTATTGGGCAGCGTCAGGTTGCGGTAGGCGGGCAAACCTTCCATATCGCGGCGGTAAACGTCTGCTTCAAGCGTCAGTTTATTTTTCCACAATCCCAGGTCCATGCCGATGTTCAGCGTTTTGGAACGGGTCCAGGTCAGCTGTTCGTTCACGATGTTGGGTGAAGCCGCGCCGGTGGTGAGGGCGCCGTTGGCAAACTCGTATTGTCCGCCGCCGGAGAGGTTGTAACCGACGATGTACTGGAAGGGCGCGGCCGCATCCTGACCGAGAATACCGTAAGAGGCGTCGAATTTCAGGTTGGAGATCACCGGTACGCGTTCTTTCATGAAAGGTTCTTCGGATATTCTCCAGCCTGCGGACACCACCGGGTAGAAGTCCCATCGGTTAGACGGATGATAAGCATAGTTGCCGTCTTCCCTGAATGCGAACTCCAACAGGTATTTGGATTTATAATCGTAACTGAACCGGCCAAGATACCCGATCATAGCCGTGCGGTTCTCATTACCGGAGTTTTCCATTTTGGCATTGCTGGCCCTGTCGATCTGGTCCATGGTATAAAAATCGTAGGTCCTCCTTAGCCAGGCATCACGCCCCCACCATTGTTGCGTTTCCATAACGAGCGTGGCAGACACATTGTGCACGTTTGCAAACTGGCGCTGGTAATTGACCTGCCCCTGCATGGTAAGGCGGGCGCCATTGCTGTAGTTGTTGGAGATCGTTGCGGCGCCTACGCGTTGCGGAGCGGCCACATATTCCCCGTTCACATAATTATAGAGTTTGTAAGGTTTCTGCACGTCTTTATTGGTATACACGTTCAGATCGTAACCGGCCACGCCGCGAAGGCTCAGACCCTGTACGAAAGGCACGGTGTAGTTCAGCGCGACGGTGGATTGGATATTTTTCGTAACGGATTCGTTGTAACCGGTGATATCCCTGTCAGACAGCACTACCGGGTTCTGCGTGGAAGGGCTTACGTTGAAGGGATATAAAGGATTGTTGTTGGCATACACCGTTTCGGTAGGCAGCGTTACGCGGGTGCCTTTGAAGATGTTGAAGAAGTTCTCGCCCGGCGTTTCCCTTTTGTCCCAGCGTCCGCCGATCAGCACTTCGAGCTTCAGGTTCTTGTGCAGCTCGGTGGTGAGGTTGGTGCGCAGGTTAAAACGGTCGTAGCCCATATCGTTGGTCTTGAGCAAACCTTCTTCGTTTGCATAAGCGAAGCTCACGAAGTACTGGGTCTTGTCGTTGCCGCCGGTGGCAGACAGGTTATGCTGTTGCTGCATGGCCTGTTTTTTCATGGTTTCGCTGTACCAGTCGGTGCTGCCATATCCCGGCGCGCCGTCGATCCATTTCTGGAGCTCGTCTTTGGTGAGGAATGGCGTGCCTTTTCCTCCCAATACGTCCGCATCGTTCCGCATTTGCATCCACTCGCTGGCGGTCGCCATTCTCGGCACGTCCGTCGGTTTCTGGAAACCGACCATGCCGTTGTAGCTGAAAGACGTTTTTCCTTTAGTGCCTTTTTTGGTGGTCACGATCACTACGCCATTGGCTGCGCGCAGACCGTAGATCGCGGCGGTGGCGTCTTTCAGGAAGGAAATGCTTTCGATGTCGTCTGCATTGAGGCGTTGGAATTCGCCGGCCCCGTCCCGCACGATACCGTCGATTACGAACAGCGGCGTGCCGAAGCCCCTGATGTTGATGCTGTTGTCGAACGTGCCGGGCTCGCCGCCGAGCTGCCTGATCTGCAGGCCGGCCACTTTACCCTGGAGTTTTTGCGCGATGCTGATGTTGGCCACCGTCTGGATCTCCTTGTTGGTGATATTGCTTACGGCGCCGGTGAGCGTTTCTTTGCGCTTCGTGCCGTAACCTACCACCACCACGCCAGACAGCTGCTCATCTGCAGGTGTCAATCGTACGTTTATTGTACTTCTGCCATTGATCTGTTCAACGGCGGTGGTCATGCCCACATAGGTAAATGTGATGGTGGTTGCTCCGGCGGGCACATTCAGCGAATATTCGCCTTTGGTGTTGGTGGTTACGCCTGTTCTTTTGCCGGCTGCGTCTACGGTGAAGACGGTTACCCCGGGGAGGTCTGCGCCGTCCCGCTCATCGGTAACCTTTCCCGTAATGGTTTTCTGCTGGGCTGCCGCGAACAGCGGGAGCAGGCAACACAGCACCAAAAAGTGATAGATTTTCTTCATAACGATTTTTTTCATGGAGTAGAAAAGGAATGCAGAATCTGGTTGAAACGTGGTATTCGAGAATTGGTTCGAGAATATGGATGCAAGTAACCCGGCAGGCATTAATAAATCGATTAATGAAAGCGTTAATAGCCGAATTAATTTTTAATTATTGATAAATTGATTGATTATCAATATGCACGAAGAAAGAATTGTAGAAATTTGTGCCGAAACTTTCCAAAATATGCTTATCTTAAAAATCGCATTTCACGAATGAAAGTACGGAACTGATCATCCAAAAGGACCGGTTATTATTATCAAAAGCATTTTAGGCCTCCGATGGGGAAACATCTATTTTTTATCTGCTGGACCCTTGTTTACAGTCATATTATATTTGGTCAATCGCACGGACTTGGGTTTTCCAGTCATGAGGTGGTGCCGGAAAAAAGGACATCCCTTCACCTGACCCCCGGGGGGCCCGTATGCCTGCGCGAACAAACCGACCTGAGTTTCGACCTGGAGTTCAGACCGAATATGGAGACCTATTTCGGGTATATCGTGCGGGTGATCACCACAGACCATCAGAATATAGACCTTGTATATAACCAGCGGCTCGGTGTATTCCACTGCGTGATCGGCGAAAAAGTGACGGGGGAGTTCCGGATCGATACCCTTCAGTTGTACCGCGGCTGGAATAATATCCGCATCAGTTTCGACCCGAAAGCCGGCGAGGCCGTGTTTTACAATAAAAACAATCCCGTTTGCCGGGGCAAGCTCGCCATCCGGGAAAATACCTGTGCGCATATCTATTTCGGCGCCACCAATTTCGAAGGCCACCAAACGCTGGACCTGCCGCCGATGAACATCAAAGACGTGCGCATCGTGCAGAACGGCGGGCTGGAACATTTTTTCCCGCTCTCCGAAAGCCAGGGCGCCTCGGCGGACGATACTGAAGGGAAAGACACGGCGGCGGTGCGCAATCCCGTCTGGCTCAAACCCAAACACCAGAACTGGGCGCACACCCACACCATCGAAACGGCGGGCACGCCTAGTATCGCGTTCGACCAGCAAAAGGAAGTATTATATATTATTACCGCCGATTCCACGTTCAGGCTTACCTTCAGGGATATGCAGGTGCGCGGCGATGCGCTTTCTTCCGGCCATACCCTGCTGCCGGACGGCAACCAGTCCATTTACGATCCCGTGCGCCGGCAGATCTACAACGTGCTGATCGACGAAAAAAAAGTGCGCCGCTACGATACCGCGGCCAGGCGCTGGAACGACCAGTTCACTTATACCGAGCTTACCGAGTACTGGCAGGCCAACAAATTCGTCAGCCAGCTCGATACCTCTTTATATATACTGGGCGGTTACGGCCAGCTGCGGTATAAAAATCTCGTCCAGCGGTATCACTTCCCGACGCAAACCTGGGAAACGGTGCCTGTGAAAGGCGAACATTTCATGCCCCGTTACCTCGCCGCGCTGGGCCTTAATGCGGGGGGAGACACGGCGTTCATCCTCGGTGGTTACGGCAGCAACACCGGCGACCAGTCCGTAAACCCGAAATACAATTACGAACTGAACGCTTACAGCGTGCGCGACCGTACGTTCCGCACCGTATGGAAGTTCCCCGAGCCCGCACGGCAGTTCTGTTTTGCGAACAGCCTGGTGATAGACACGGCCTCGCGCGATTTTTACACGCTCATTTACCCGACGGACAAATTCAATTCTTCGCTGCAGCTGATCAAAGGCTCGCTTTCCGCGCCGGAATACCAGCTGATGGGCGATTCCATCCCGTATTCGTTTTATGATATCCGTTCCTTCGCAGATCTGTATTATTGTCCCGTCAGCAAAAAACTGGTAGCGGTTACTTTGTACAATGCGAAGGAAAATACTTGCCAGATAAGGGTTTACACGCTGGACTTCCCGCCCAACGCGCTCGTGCCTGCCGCAGCTGCGCTAAAAAAGGGTTTCGGCGCATGGTGGGCGGTTTTGCCCGGCTTATTGCTCATCGCGATGCTGCTGGTGCGCCGCAAACGCCGCGGCAAAGCGGCCCAGGTTCCCCCAACCGGCGGGCAGGCGCCAGTACCCCTGCCGGAGCCAGTGCAGGAAGAACCGGAACGTTCGGCGGTATTCCTGTTCGGGCAGTTCGAAGCATTCGACAGGGAAGGGAACGACATTACGAAATTATTTACGCCGCTGCTGAAGGAATTATTCCTGCTCGTGCTGATACATACTTACAAAGACGGCAAAGGCATTTCGTCTGAACAGCTGTTCGACATCCTGTGGAACGACAAACCGCAAAAAGACGCGCGGAACAATTATTCGGTGAACATCGTGAAGCTGAAAGCGATTCTCGAAAAGGCTGGCGAGTGGCATATGGGGAAAGAATCGGGGAAATGGAAACTGGAAGTGCTGAACCATTCCGTGAAAGTGGATTATGCGTATTTCGCGCAGCTTTGCGCGCAGAAAAATGCCGCGTCGCGGCCGTTTATCCAGGAGCTGCTGGCCGTGGTGAACCGCGGCGCTTTCCTCAAAACGGTGCAATACGAATGGCTGGACGATATCAAATCAGACATCTCAGGGCAGGTGATCGACCTGTTCCTGCAATATATTTCCACGGCAGACCTTCATGCAGAAGCGGAACTGGTGCTGCGCCTCACGCACGCCATCTTCCTGTTCGACGCGCTGAACGAAGAAGCGCTCGCTTACCGCTGCCGCAGCCTTATCCTTCTTGGCAGGCACGGCATAGCCCAGGAAGCTTACCAGAAATTCGCGAAAGAATACAAGGAAAGTTACGGCCAGGAGTTCGGCCGTTCGTTCAAGGAGATCTCGCAGCAGGGCTAACCTTTCCTCCCGCGTGAGATCAGCCATATGATGAGGCCCAGCACCACTGCCACCAGCAGCAGCCCGGTCCATTCCCCGGCTTTAAAAATACCTTCCACCAGTTCACAGCTGCTCAGGGTAACCGCCAGTATCGCGAAGAGAAAAAACATTGCGTTCTTCATAACATCCTTTTCCCTCCAGGGATCATAATCTGTGCCGGAATGCGAAAACAGCAACAGCAGCGGGCTTTGCGCCGGAGGTCGGTTGTATGGCGGGGAGGTAATTCCACAGCTAGATCGGCGCATTGAAGGGGTCCATGCCGCGGGCGATGGTCACCGGCAGCCGCCGTTCGATCGTAACCTGGCCGGTATTGCCGGCGATATTCTGCGGCGGCAGCATTACGGTGCATACCACTTCGCCGGAAGTAACCCCTCTGTCTTCCAGGATGCCGCGTACGGTATTACTTACGAAAGCCTGTGTATTATCGCGGTCGAAGAGGTGCGAGGCGGCCGCGTCGTTGCGCGACATCATCCTGAAATTAGTACCACCCGCATGCAGCACCCATTTGAAACGCATGCCGCTGGCGTGATACTGGTTGCCTTCCATATCGGGTATGCCTTCGATGTTAAAAATAGGATCTTCCTGGAAAGTGGTTTGCGTGTAGATCGTGGTGCCGTCCGGCGCGCCGATGCTGAGGTTTTCGCCGCGGTAACCTGCCGCCCGGCTGGCCATATCGGCGGGCGGCATCGCGGTGAGGAAATGTACGAAACAGGAGTAACTGTCTGCGTTGAACAGCCGCGTGGCCGGCGCATCGCCTTCCGTTCCCGAATCTTCATGCGCTTCGTCTGTCGCCGCCACGGGGCGTACCGATTCCACGCAGTTGTCGTGGAAATAACCCGTATCGTCTACCCCGAGATAATAATGTGCTACTTCATGAATAATGGTGCCCGCCCGTTCCGCCAACGATTTGGTGGTAAATGCGGGAAAACAGATCATGATATTGTCGACATACACCGTATTGGCGCCTTCTCCTTCGTGCAGCGTATATGCGGCGCGGGTTTTCCCGCTTCTGCTGGTGCAGCGGCCGAAGCCATCTTCTCCCGAGCTGACGCACTGGTAGGTGGCGGTGCGGATATTGTTGCGTACGATGTCGAGCCGGCGGCGCACATTGTTGCGCGTGGGCCCGCTGGTATCCCTGAAAGAGAGGAACAGCGCATCGTTCACGCCCGGCGGCAGCGGAACGGTATCCATGATACTGATGGCCCGGGTGATCATGCTGAACGCTTCGGATACGGCACTATCCACCGTCAGCCTTTCATCGTCGTTACAATCTGCTGTAGCGCGTTGTATCATGGGCGGCGCAGGCGTGAAAAAATTCCCTTTCCCTTGCTGCGGAAAAAACGAAGAGGATTTGCCGGCGGGAGCGGCAGCCGGGGTTTGCGTTTGTTGCATGAGGCCTGGGGTTAATTCCTTATGAATTTACGACATTCCGGGCATAAAAAAGCCCGGCTGGACAACCGGGCACGGAATACTACAAATGGAAATTTTACAACTTTTAACAAAGTAAAATAAAATTTCTGAAAATAAATCAATCAATATGAGTGAGTTACGATCACACCCGCGGCTTGCCCTGCAATCTTTCAAAAAATCCGCCCCGGAAGGTCTGCCCGATGGGGATCTTCGCGTTGCCGATATAAACGTTATCGGAATCCGCCGTGCTGATCCGCGTGAGCGACACGATAAACGAACGGTGCACCTTTACGAAAAATTCCCCCGGCAGCCGTTTCTCTATTGATTGCAGCGTGGTATAGGTCGTAACCAGCCCGTCTTCCAGGTGCACGAACAATTTATTGCGCCGCGCTTCCACGTACAATATTTTTGAAAGTATTACCCCCACGATCTTATTGTCCGAACGCAGGTAGATCACCGGCGAAAACACCTCCGCGTTTTTTCCCCTCAGCAGCCGCACCGCCTTGTCTGCGGCGGTCAGCAATTTTTCGAACGTAACCGGCTTCATCAGGTAATCGATCACTTCATATTCGTAACCCTGCAAAGCATAATCGGGATAACCGCTGATAATGATGATCCTGCAGCGGGACCTTGTAATGTTCATAAATTCCAGTCCGCTCAGCTCCGCCATATGAATATCGAGGAACACGAGCTCCACGCCGCCGGAATTCACCAGCGCAAGCGCTTCCAGCGGACTGGTAAAAGTTCCTTTCAGATCAAGAAACGGGATCTTGTTGATCATCCGCGCGATCGTATTCCCGGCAAAGGCCTCATCGTCTACGATAATACAGGAAATCGGGGCGGGTTGCATGGTTGGGGGTACTCTCATAATTGCTTTTTATAGAAATATGATTAAAACGACAGTAAAGATCTGGCCGCATTCTTCGATGCGCAGGGAATACCTTTTGGGGTATAGCAAATCCAGCCGCCTGCGCACATTTCCTATGCCAACGCCGCTATGCCAGGGCTTGAGCTGGTTGCTGGTAAGATTGACCGTATTGAACGTAAGCACGGAACCGGTAACGTCGAGCCATATTTTCACAGGGTTCGCCCGGTTGTACACAATGCCGTGTTTCACCGCGTTTTCCACGAAAGGGATCAGCAGCATGGTGGGTATGCGCACGGACTTCACATCGCCCATCACCTCGAACAGCACATAATAATCCGGTTCGTACCGGAGGGAAATAAGATGGATATAGTTGCGGATGTATTTCACCTCTTCCTCCAGGCAAATACACCCGTCCCCGCTTTCGCGGAGGGTGTACTGCATCAGCTCAGACAGTTTCACCACGGCGTCCGCCGCTTTGATGGAGTATGGCTCCACCGTGCAGTAAATAAAATTGAGCGAATTAAAAATGAAATGCGGGTTGAGCTGCGCGCGAAGGAAAGAAACATCGGCACTGCGTTTTTCTTCCCGCATTTCCTGCTGCGCCTTCTTCCGTTTCCGTTCTTTCCGCACGCTGAAGAACCGCCAGCCGTAATAAGCAGTGGCCAGCAACATCACGTAACATCCCGCATACTCGATTGTGACAAACGGCGGCCAACAGGCGCCCCGCAGGTGAACGGATAACGGTAAGGATTCGTACATACACCAAAAATATGAAGCTGGCGCACTCAATGAACGTTCCTGCTACCAAAAGAATCGATTTAAGGACGAACGATCATTTTGGCAGGACAAAACATGTTGGCCGGCAATTTTATGAGTTTGGATGACGCATGAACCAACAGCAACAAATCAACTTTTGTTCGCTGAAAACCCTTACCACAAATGAGTTTGAAAGATATTACAAACGTGTATGGATTGCCGTTATAGAACCGGATTATTGTTTTGTTACCTGGAGATCGGGTTTGAATTTTTCTTTGGGAACGACGTTCACCGGCTCTACTTTGAACCCCTGCTTTTTCAGTTCCATCAGTAGGCCGTTTTTATAGGAAAGATGCGAGATACCCACCGCAACGAAGCTCCTTTTTTCCCGCAGGATCTTTGGAAGCGATTTCATCCAGTGCGCGTTTCTTTCTACCAACAGGTGATGGTGATCGCTGCCGGGCCCGAATGGTGGGTGTATGTTGAATTGATAATCATGCTGCAGCGCGCCGTAACTTCCTTCGTCCAGTTCTGTTCTTTCATTGCCGGAGATCTTTTCCCTGAAGAGTTTCGTGATATTGTCCGCCCATTCCTGCTCGGTAAGCCCGAACTGCAGGATGCCTTCGCGCACGGTAAACCCGCTGTCCAGCCCGATCAGCGAAGTATGGTGCTGCTGCGCCAGATGCAGCACGTGGGAATCCACGGATTCGTCTTCCGCTTTCATGCGGTCGTCTTTTTCGCCCATCAGTCTGCCCACGAGATGCGCGGCCAGCAGGTGCGGCGGGAAATGCACGCTGTCGAGCTCATGCAGCGGGTCCATGCCATAAGCGGCCAGTACGGAATCCATCATCCGGTAATCTGCCGGCGAGAACAATTTTGAAAAGGGCGTTTTACCGGTGAACGAAGGCATTTCGTTTTGCTGTTGATCGGGCAGGCTTTCCAGCACTACGTATTCCGCCGCGTGGATGGCCGCCATCACTTTGGGCAGCGTATCGATAAAAGTACCGCCGTAGCTGTGATTGGTACCCATCATGAAAGACACGTTGCCGTTAGGCGCGGTAATTTTCCAAAGCATGGTGCCCGGCTTTGAGGGTAATTGGGCAAAAACAAAAACGGGAAACAAAAGCAGCATCCAAATGCATACAAACTTCATAGGAGGAATTTTCACTCAATATAACACCCGCGGCCGGTTTTCGCAAACCGCTCAACCCGGTACGCCGCCGCAGGTAAGGTTCACCACCACGCCCGTGATGGCGCCTGCCTTTTCCGAAGCGTAAAATACGGCGGCGTTGCCTACATCGCTCAACGAAGAATTTCTGCCGAGGGGCGGTTTTTCTTCAAACAGTTCTTCCAGCTTTTTTCCCGCCTGGCTGGCGCGCAAACCGAACACTTCCCTGGCGTGCGAGCCTTTTTGCAGGGTTTCCGGGATGGCGTCCGGCCGCAGGCAGATCACGCGGATGCCTTGCGGGGCAAGCTCCCCGGCCAATTTCAGGCTCAGGTTCTCCACCGTGGCGTTAGACACGCCGAAGCCGCTCGCCAGCGCCGTGTACAGTTGCGAACCGGGCGTGGTGAGGGAAAATAGCACGCCTGAACGGCGCGGCGCCATCACTCTCGCGGCGGCGGTAGCGGTGATGAAATTCGTGCGCGCATACGTCAGCACCGGCCATTCGAACTCTTCGGGCGTCAGCTCCGCCATCGGAACGCCCTGCACATGGTACACGCCCACCGCGTTGAAGGAAATATCCAGCCGGCCTTCGCGGGCGACGATTTCCGCAAGATGCGCGTCTACCGCCTTTGCATCGAGCGCGTCTACCACGGCGGTTTCCGCAAAGCCGCCCGATTGGCGGATGCGTCCGGCCACTGCGTCCAGTTTTGAAGGTGTGCGGCCCGCGAGATATACACGTGCGCCCGCCGCAGCAAAGGCTTCCGCCGCCGCGCCGCCCAATGCGCCGCCACCGCCGTATACCACGGCTACTTTGTTGTTCAGCTCCATTTTTTTCAGATAAAGTTCCGCATAAACCTGTCAGCGGAATGGGGGTATTAACGACAAATGTCAGGCATTTTGTGTATTTTTTCTTCTTTCACCCAAACCTTCAAACCATGCTCCAGGAATTTACCCGCAACGGCTTCGTCAAGATCGAACAGGCATTTCCACGCGAACTGGCATTGCGCGCGCAGGATATTCTCTGGCAGGCCGCCGGGCTCGATAAACACGATCCAGCTTCGTGGTCGCAGCCCGTTGTGCGTATCGGCGAACGTTTCGAGCCGGAGTTCAAAGAAGCGGCCAACACCCCGAAACTACAGCAGGCTTACGATCTGCTGGTAGGGAAAGGCAACTGGGCGCCACGGCAAAGCCTGGGCACTTTTCCCGTCCGTTTCCCTTCCAATGAAGAGCCCGGTGATACCGGCTGGCATATCGACGTAAGTTTTCCCGGCGAAGACCCCGGCGATTTTTTCAGCTGGCGTTCCAACGCCGCATCCAAGGGAAGGGCTTTGCTGATGTTGTTCCTTTTTTCCGACGTCACGGAGCTGGACGCGCCGACCCGCATCAGGGTGGGCTCTCACAAAACCGTCGGGAAATTGCTGATGCCGTATGGCGAAGAAGGATTAACGTTCATGGAACTGGCGAAAGCTGCAGAAGCCGCCACGGAAGGCGCCGCCATTGCGCTTGCAACAGGCAACGCCGGTGACGTATACCTCTGTCATCCTTTCCTGCTGCACGCCGCGCAGCCGCACCAGGGGAAAAACCCGCGGTTCATGGCGCAGCCTCCCCTTTTCCCGAAAGGCCCGCTGCCCGCGGATTCTCCCATTCTTACCAGTATCAGCGGCTGAAGAATTCGTGCATGAACAGCAGCTGGTACAACACGGAATTGCTCCAGTAATTCCAGTTGTGTGCGCCCGGCCGCGTCACAAAATCGTGCGGGATGTTGCGGTATTGCAGCTGCTCGTGCAGGTTGATATTTACTTTGTAGAAGAAATCGTCGTAACCGCAGTCGATCATCAAAGCAAGACTGTTGGGCGTGAGCAGGTGAAGCTGGTTGATAACGGTATGCGATTCCCAGCGCGCAGGCTCTTTCGCGTAAGCGCCGAGGCGTTTCGCCATATCCCAGTTGTTGGGGAACGGCCTGATGTCTACCCCGCCGCTCATGCTGCCCGCCGCGCCGTACACGTCCTGGTGGCGGATGGCGAGGTACAGCGCGCCATGCCCGCCCATGCTGAGCCCCGTAATGGCACGGCCTTTCCGGTCGCGGATGGTTTTGTAATGTTCGTCTACCCAGCTCACCAGTTCTTTGGACACATAGGTTTCATATTGAAAGGAAGCATCGGCCGGACTGTCCCAGTACCAGCTGCCCACCCCGCCATCAGGGCAAACGATCAGCATGTTGAGCTGGTCTGCCTGCTGCTGCACGGCTTTTACTTTGGTCACCCAGTCCGCGTAATTGCCGCCATACCCATGCAGCAGGTACACTACCGGCAGCGCTTTGCTGCCGTCGTAACCCGCGGGTTTGATCACCACGGCTTTGATATTCTTTTTCATGGCCTGGCTGTAGGTATTGACGGTATCCACCGAAGCGGCCAGCGTTGCCTGCATTTGCAGGATAAAAAACAATGCCAGTAAACGGAATGCCTTTTTCCGGAAATTTTTCATGACGGGATGTTAATGTTCTGCCTGTCAAGATACATAAATCATGGCATGGCCGCAACGCTTAACTTTTTTCCCTGATCTGCTCCGCCAGCTGGTCCCAGTTGTATTTGGCGCGGTATTGCGCGGGCGAAAGCCCGGTGATCCGTTTGAAGGTCGTTCTGAAAGCTTTGGTGCTGGTATATCCCACGCTGTACATCACTTCGTTCACGTTGTGCCTGCTGGATACGAGGCTGATCTTCGCCGCCTCGATCTTTACTCTTTGCGTGTATTCGCCGACGGTATTGGAGGTTGCTTTTTTGAAGCGCCTTTCCAGGTTCCGTTTCCCCAAAGCCAGCATGCCCGCCAGCTGGTCGACGGTGATGCGTTGGTGAACGTTCTGTTCGATAAACTCCTGCGCGCGGCGAACAGGCTCGTCTTCATGGTCTTTTTGGCCGTTGAAGATCATAAACGGCGATTGCGTCCGCCGGTCGATGTCTATCTGGAAAAATTTCGAACAGAAAATAATGAGGTCGCGGCCGCCGAATTTTTCGACGAGGTACAGCAGCAGGTTTACGAAAGACAAGCCGCCGCCGCTGGAATAAATGCCGCGTTCGTCGGTAATGATCCTGTCTTCGACCAGCTCGATCTCCGGGAACATTTTTTTGAACACGTTCGTCGCGCGCCAGTGTGTGGTAACCCTGCGCCCCGCAAGCAGGCCGGTAGACGCCAGCAGGAAAGCGCCCACGCAAAGACTGGCCAGCTCCGCGCCGTTCCGGTATTGTTTCACCATCCAGATCGCCAGCTCGCTGTTGTCCGCAAGATGTTTGTCCATTTCCGCTTCCAGCGCGGGAATAATGATGAGGTCGGTGTGTTGGATATCTTTCAGCAGCACATCTGTATTTACCAGGTACCGGCCGCCGTTCACCGGCACCTGCGCGGTAAGGCCGGCCATCTGTATCCTGAAAAGCGGCGGCTTACCCAGCGTTTCCAGGTAAGCGTTCACTTCCGCAAATACCTGCCGCGGCAGCTCGATGCTGCCCATCACGGCCCCGTGAGGCACCAGGATGGTGACGTGTTTCATGACGGTACGTTTGTGTGTGCTTAACAAATGTATATCGCAACGAGGTATTGCAGGGGCGTCAAAAGTGACAATAATGGGGCCTTCCTGCGACAACTCCGCCGCGATTGCCGTGAAGTGATCAAAACAAAACAGGACAGCGCAATGGCTGTCCTGTTTCGCATATATTTTTTCCTGCAAATTTATTTCGCAGGGGTAAGCACGATCTTCCTGAACTCGATCGGCCCGTGGTCGCCCTGGATGTAGATCGGGCCGGGCTCGGCTTCGTTGCTGTCCAGCGCGCCGCCGGTAATGCCGGGGATCTCCTGGTTGCTGATCACGGTTTTGCCGTTCACCACCACCGTCACCATACGGCCGATCAGCGTGATGTCGTAGCTTTGCCACTGGTCAGGGCCCAACGCGTTGATCTCGCTCGGCGCGAGGAAACCATAGATGCCGCTGAACAGTACGCTGTTGGGATGCGCGTCTTTCGGGCTGTCTTCGATCTGCACTTCATAACGGCCTCTCAGGTAAACGCCGCTGTTGCTGCCTTTGTGGTATTTGAATTCCACGTGCAGTTTGAAGTCGGTGAATTTTTCTTCAGACACGAGGTTCACGCCTGATTTTGCGCTGGTCAGGATGCCGTTCTTCACTTCCCACTGGTTTTTCGGCGCTATCTTCCAACCTGTAAGGTCTTTGCCATTGAACAGGTTGATGGGTTTGCCCCAAACAGGCGCGGCCGTTCTTTTGAGGTAAGGTGCTTTTACGCCTTTATAGTTGAACTTTTTACCCTCGCTGGTAGTGATGGTGCCCTGGATGCCTTCGCCGGTCACTTCGCCTTCGATCACAAAATCCTGGTCGCCGTTTTCCCATTGCGGGGGAATGGTGAAGCTGAATTTCCCGTTGTCGAAATTCACTTTGGCCACGGGGCGCGCGCTGCCGGAAGTGCCCACAAAATAACCTACCAGCGTGCGGTAGCCGGATAATTTTACTTCCAGCCAGGAAGGAGCGGGTTTCCCGTTCTCATCAACGGTAATGTCCCAACGGCCGATCAGGTCCTTGGGCTCTGCGGGTCGAGCGGCGTTTGTCGTCATATCTGCAACAGGGTTTACTGCGGCATTCGCCGTGCCCATCATCACCAGGCAGCTCATGCCCAATACAAGAAATTTTTTATACATATGATTAGATATTTTCTGCAATGGACAGACAAGATAAAGCATCCGCCGCATCATTGCAAAAAAACAGGACGGCAATCGTATTGCTGCCCTGCCGTCGGTCAATCCGTTGGAACGGGGTAATCGGCCAGCGGTTTTTTGTCCCACCACAGCCGCGTATAATTTTCATCCGGCCCGCCGAGCATGCCCACCGCTTCGTCGTAAGCCGCCCTGTTGGTGGATATTTCCACGGGAGCGTAGGTTACGCGCCGCACCAGTTCCGTTCTGGAAACGTCCGGGCTTTCGCTGGCGATAATGGCGTAGCCTCTCGGGTAACCGGTGCGCCGGCGTTCCGCCCATGCCTCCCAGCCGTCAGGATACAGCGCGATCCATTTCTGGGTGATGATCTGCTCCAGCTGTTTTTCGAAACCGCCCGCTTCGTCGTACAGCACGGGGAGGTCGCTTACTTTGGGACTGTTCCATTTATCCGGCAGCGCCGCCGGTGTGGCCGTGCTGTTTTGGTAAGCGGAGATCTGCGTAGGGTTTGCCGCCACGCGTTCCGACAACGACAATGCGATGCCCTGGTTGTACAGGTCTTTCGCGGTACCGCCCATATTCCAGCCCCGCAGCGCGCCTTCCGCACGAAGGAACGCCATTTCCGCGGCGCACAGCACGCGGTTGGGCGTGAGCGTGCCTTTCCTGTCCGGCGATAACCATTTTGTGCCGACGAAAGAAGTAACGTTGGCCAGTTGACTGCCGCGCTCGGCGGCGGGCAGGCCGTTGCGGAGACCGGTAAACTGGTTGCCCGTTACGGAAGGCGAAAAATAATCCGGCATGCGGGGGTCGTTGTAACCGGTGAGCGTACTGATCATGGTAGCGCTGGCGCGGAAGTCGATCAGGTAAGTGATCCTCGACAGGATGTTAACGCTGTTGGTGGTAGACAGCACGTTGGCATTCTCTTCGTTGACCATGATCACCCCGTCTGTCACTGCTTTTTCCGCTTCGGTCCTGGCTTTGTCTGCATCCGCATACACGATGCGCATGGCGAGGCGCAGGCGGAGGGAATTGGCGAGCTTTAGCCATTTCGCCGCGTTACCGGCATACACCTGGTCGTGCTGGCCAAAACCGTTGCCGGCGGGATTTTGTTTCAGCACGGCGCCGGCCTCGTCCAGCGTTTTGAAAAAGTCGTTGTAAATATCGTGTTGCGAATCGAAAGGCACGCTGTTGGCCTGCTCCCCGAAATGCGAATAGATCACCGGCCCGAAATAATCCGTCATGCGGCTGTAGATCACTACCCTCCATATTTTTGCGATCGCATTGGCCACGGCAAGATCGTTCTCCGCCGTTACTTTTTCCGTGAGGTACAACTGCGGCGCGGCTTTGGTGTAAAAGTCCTTCCAGAAAAGGTCTACCCACGAACCGTTCGGCATGAACTGATCGGTGCTGAACGCAGCGGGCACGCTGGTGAAATACTGCGCGTACATGTCCGCATGCAGCGTTTGCCCCACTTCCACATACACCGCGCACAGACCGTGGTATTGCGAAAAAGCGAATGCCTGGCCGATAAGCGCGGGTGTTATCTCTTCTTCCGGCAACAGGTTTTCCGGCGTATTCAGCTCGTCGAACCGCTTTGTACAGGCGGCCAGGGCGAATAGCGCCATGGCGCAGGTTATTAGGGGAATAATATGTTTTTTCATCTTTACCTATTTAAAGTTGATCTTGATGTTAGCGCCGAACGAACGCGACGGCGGCAGGGCAAACGACTGGAAACCTTCGGATATCGTTTCCGTGCCCTGCGTGTAATCGGGGTCGAGCCCTTTGGCTTCGCGGTAGAGGAAAAACAGGTTCCTTCCCACCAGCGATACCTGCACGGATGCCAGCGGGCCTTTGCTGAACAAAGATCCCGGCAGCTTGTAACCCAGCGTGAACTCGCGCAAACGCGTATTGGTAGCGGAACGCACGAACATTTCGCCTACGGGCGCGGTTCTTCCGCCGAGGAATTGCCAGAGCTGCTGCGCGTTCACCGCCACCGTATTTTCCGAACCGTCCGCTCTCGCCGCGGGAATATCCTGCAGGATGTTTTTCCCGAAAATCAATCCGCCGTCCCGGCCCTGCAGCGTTTCTTCGGTAAGCCCTTCGCCGTAAAGGATCGCGTCGGTGAACGAAGCGATGTCCCCGCCCTGTTTATGGCTGATCACGAAACTGGCAGACCAGTTCTTCCAGCCGAACACGCTGGATACACCACCCGTCCAGTCGGGATTGACGTTGCCGAGCAGCACCGTTTTGCCCGGCGTGGTTTGCGGCAGGCCGTTGGAACCTATTATTACGCGGCCTTTCGTGTCGCGCGCGAAACCTTTGCCGTAGATCTGCCCGAAGGGTTTTCCTTCTTCCAGCACAAAATTCCGCATGTAGGTATCGCCGCCTACGATCAGCGTGGGTATTTCGTCAGACAGTTCCTTTACGGTATTCACGTTGCGCGAGAAATTGAAGTTGAGGTCCCAGTTGAAATGCGTGGCGCGTACCGGCGTCGTGTTGAGGATCACTTCCACGCCGCGGTTCTCGACATCTCCGCCGTTGGTGTAAAAGCTGAGCGCGCCGCTGCCCACAGGCAAGGCCTGCAGGAAGATCTGGTTGTTCGTGTTTGTGCGGTAAACGGTTGCATCGATGCCGATGCGGTCGTTGAACATCCGCAGTTCCAGCCCCGCTTCCAGCGAGCGCGTGATCTCGGGTTTCAGGTTTTTGTTCGGCAGCGTCGTGTTCAGCGAAAGATACCCCAGGTTGCCGCCCGGGGCGCTGGCCGCGAAACGTTGCAGCAATCCGGGCGATGCGCCGTTGCCCACCTGCGCCCAGGAGCCGCGGAGCTTCAGGTAAGTGAAGGCCGCAGGTAATTGCGCCAGTTCGGAGATCACCGCGCTGACGCCTGCGGAGGGGTAAAAATAAGAACGGTTATCCGCTGCCAGGGTGGAGCTCCAGTCGTTCCTGCCCGTTAATTCCAGGAAGACGGCGTCTTTCCACCCTAGCTGCGCATTGGCATAAAATGATTGCGTTTCCATCGCAACGCCCGGCGTGTAAGCGGCGGCAGGCGCCAGCGCGAGGTTAGACAATGCGAAGAAATTCGGGATGCTCATGCCCGTGCCGGTATTGGCGCTCAGCGCATCGTCTTTGATATGCCTGATCTCGCCGCCCGCATTGGCCGTAACGCCCCAGTCCGCATTGATCTTTTTGTTGTAGCTCAGCAAAAAATCGCCGTTTACCAGCATAGACGAGCCTTTGCCCACGGCGTAACGGCCGGAAGGATCGCGGTAGGTGCCGTAGTAGGATTTTTCTTCGAGGGCATTGTTTTCCCCGTCGAAAGAGCCGCGGATGGCGGCGCGGAAATTTTCGGAGAACTGGTAACTGAGCGACACGAGGCCCATCAGCCGGTCCACTTTATTGTAACGAAGATTGCGGTACAGCGTCCAGTAAGGGTTTGCGCCGGTTACCGTGCCGGGGTTCCAGTAGTTTTGCCGCATCACGCCCAGCACGGGATCTACGTATTCGAAATGCTCCACGTCCTGGCTGCGGATGTTGGCGGGCATGGTAGCCACCTGCCGCAGCGGGTTGAAGCTGGATTCGCCTTCGTCAAGCCGGTTGTCGATCTTTTGTTTCATATAATCCAGCTTTACATCGAGCGTAAGGCGGCTGGTGATCTGGTTGGTGACGCGCAGCGCGGCATTGTGGCGGGAAAGCTCATTCTCCGGCAGTATGCCCGCGCCATTGGTGTGCGTGTAGGTGAAGAGCGTGCGCGTTTTTTCGCCGCCCGCGCTAACGGACACGTTGGTGGCCCAATTGTGCCCGGTGCGGAAAATGTTTTCACGCGCTTTCCTGTCTGGCAGGAAAGCGTATTTCACGCCCGCATCCGCCGGGTCCAGGCTCCAGGTATCCACCATGCCGCCGTCCAGCTTCGGGCCCCAAGACGATTCGGAGGTTTTCAGGTAATTGCCCGAAACGCCTTGCCCGTACTCGTATTGATAGGGCGTGGTAAGGATCGCCGTTTCGGCCATGTAAGTGGAGTTCAGGCTGACCTGTATGCCCTGCCTGCCTTTTTTTGTTTCTATCACGATCACGCCGTTCTGCCCCGCGCTGCCGTACAAAGCCGCCGCGTTCGCGCCTTTCAGCACGTTCATCGATGCGATGTTATCCGTATTGATGTCTGCCGGGCTGGCGCGCACCACCACACCGTCTATCACGTACAGGGGCTGACTGTTCCCGCTGATGGAGCGGTTGCCGCGCAGCGTTACCCTGGCCTGCGAGCCTACGCCGCTTGAGCCGGAGTTGATGTTGAGCCCCGCTACTTTTCCCTGCAGGGCGTTCACCATATTCAATGCTCTTGCTTCGCTCAGCTCTTTTGCGCTCACGCCCTGGGTGCTGTAAGTGAGCGTCCGTTTTTTGCGCTCGAGGCCGAGGGCCGTTACCACAACGGCTTCCAGCGATTTTACTTCGGGCGACAGCTGCACGTTGAGCGTGGCGGCGCCATTCACCGGCACTTCCCTTCGCTGGTAACCGGTGTAGGTAAATACAAGTACCGCGTCTTCCGGCACGCTGATGCTGAAGCGGCCGGCTTCGTCGGTGATGGCGGCATTGCGCGTGCCGCCTTTCTGCACAATGGAAACGCCGGGCAGCGCAATGCCGCCTTCGCCGGTCACCAGGCCTTTCACCGCAACGTCTTTACCGGTCATATTACCAGCCACAGCCTGCATTATGCATACCAGCAGCAGGATGCAACAGCACACCGCCACCCTCCGGGAGCGGTACATGCGGGAGCGGGCGACGGGGAAATAACATCCCGTCTTCAACATTAAGTTGACAGCCATAAAACGATCTTATTTTGTATGTCAATAAATAAAGCGGGCGCTCAAAACGGGCCACCATACAGGCTCGGTAACGTTACCGGCAACAGGGATGGAAACGGTTTCCGAATGAGCCAGGAACAAAAATTCAGTTTTTGGATTTAAAGGTCTTCAATGCGCTACGGATTCAATATGGTTCGCCTGTTGTATGTTTTTATTTCGCCAGTAGTTTTTTTATCGCGTTGATCAGTATTTTTTCCACTTCCGGTTTTACGGCCGAGGCCTGGCCGGTTTCATAACCGCCTTCGGCGTATGCATCGGCGGTACCGATGTAGCCGGGCGCATAATCGCCGTACGCGGCTACGGTCACGAAAAGGTCCGGCCGCACGGCTTTGGCGGCCAGCTGGTATTCGATGAAACATTCGCCGGGCAGGTGTACCATGCGCGCTTTGCCGATACCCAGGCTGCTGAGGCTGATCGTTCTGCCTTTTTTCACTCTTTCCAGCCAGACGATCTTCGAGGCATTGTTCGCCACGAAAGTGCTGGTTTCCTTATGCAGCAATTCCCCCAGCGTGTTCAGGCTTTCTTTCGGCGGAAGCGCTACCGGCACCGTTCTCCATGTTACGTCGTTGGGTGAGATCTTTGTTTTCACGGTTTGTTTCCATGCGCGCTGCATGCCGTCTGCCAGGCGCTCCGCCAGTATCAGCCTGTTTTCGTGCGCGCCGTCGTTGTATTTGCCCGCGGTGATGTTGCCGCCTGCACCGTTGAAATGCAGGTGCAGCGCATCGGGTACGGCCAGTTGCCGGAAAAAGCGCGCTACGCCCGGTATGTCCGGGTTCGCAACGCCGGTGCGGTAATAACTTTGCGGGTGCGTGGCGTAATAACTCAGCACCGCCACGGGTTTCTCGTTGTTCCAGAAACTGATGAGCGATACGATCGGGTCTATCAGCCCTTCGGGCCGGCTTCTCACCGCGGAATCCCGCGTGGCCGAAGTTCTCGATGCGATCACTTTTCCGTCGCTCACGATGCGGCGGTTGGAAGCTACTTTAAATACTTCTGCTTTCCCCAGCCCGATATGCGTTACGGGTTTCGCCTGTTTCATTGCGACGGGCACCGCTTCGCGCAGCCGGCGGATCACTTCGCGGGCGAAAGTGCCTTCGAAGCCGAGCGGGTCCATTCCTTCTTTTTTCAACCATCGCTCTGCGCCGAAATCGCAAACCGGCGCATCGTGCTGGTGCAGCGCATGCAGCGCCACACGGTCTGGCGTGGTACCGGCCGCTTCCGCCAGCGCCTCGCAGAACTGGTCGTACCCTTCGTTGGCAATGCCGATCCAGTCTACCACGCAAAGCACGATGGGTTTGCCCGCGCCGGTCAACACAATGCCTTTGGCGCGCAGCCCCTGGTCCCAGCTGTTGATCATTTTGTCGTACACCAGCCAGGTGCCCGGCGGCGGCGTGGCGTCCACGTCAAAACAGGATACTTTCAAAGTGTCGCCGGTCGCGGCTTTCGAGATATCCGGCAGCAACGCCGCAACGAGGATTATACAATATAAACGAATGGTCATTTTCATAACGATGCGAGCTTGTCCCTGTTTTCGTACACTTTCATGATGGCGTTGATAATGTCGTCCATGTCCGCCGTTCCGGCGATCAGCGGGCCGGAGCCGGGCAATACGATCATTTCCGCGCACACCTGGTCGCAGCCGGGCATCTGCGCTGCGTCTTCCCGGAATTTTTTCAGCCTTTCCGCAGGGAATATATTTTTGTATTCGTCCAGCTCCAGGATGTGATCGATCCAGGCTTCGCGGTGCAGGCCGTTGGGAATGTACGGGCTCAGCGCGATGCCTTCCGCTGCAACGGCTTTCAGGAACTGCTGGCGGCTGGCGTTGTTGAAATGTTCTTTTTTGTAAGACAGCGCCCAGTTGTAAAAACCGCCGCTTTCGGTGCCTTCGTATTGTTTTTGCGGCACGAGGCCGGCAAATCCTTTCAGCTTTGAATTCAGATAAGCCACGTTTTTATTGCGCAGCAGGAAACGGTCCGCAGCCGTGGGCAGCTGCCCGTTGAGAATGGCGGCCTCAAATTCGTTCATCCTGTTCTTCGGCCCGATGGTAACGTGTTTGCCTTTACGGTTGGTGCCATGATTGTGCACGGTGTAACACTGGTCCATCAGCTGATCGTCGTTACCGACGATGGCGCCGCCTTCGCCGCAGGCGATAGATTTGCTGGCCTGGAAACTGAAACAGCCCAGGTGCCCGATGGTGCCCAGCGCTTTGCCGCGGTATTTTGCGAGCGCGCCCTGGCAGGCGTCTTCGATCACTTTCAGGTTATGTTTCGTTGCGATGGCCATAATGCGGTCCATATCGGCGGGCAGGCCCATGATGTGCACGGGCATGATGGCTTTGGTGCGCGGCGTGATCTTGCGTTCCACGTCCGCCGGGTCCAGCTGGTACGATGCGGGATCGAGGTCGGCGAGCACGGGCAAAGCCCTGCTGGTGAGAATGGCGGATACGGTGCCGAAATCGGTGTAGGGCGAAGTGATCACTTCGTCGCCAGGGCCGATGCCGAGCGCTTCCACGCAAATGGCCAGCGCCTGTGTGCCTGAGCCCGTGCCGATGCAATGTTTTGCGCCGGTCATGGCGGCAAATTGTTTTTCAAAAGTGGCCACCGCGCCATTTACGGGCGATTGTATCCTGCTCCAGATGCCGCTTTTGGTGGTTTTCACCACTTCTTCGATCATCCGGTCGTCTACATGCGGCCACTTCGGCCATTTTTTAACGGCCGCCCTCACCGGCTCGCCGCCCAGCACGGCCAGTACCCCGGCCTTTTTCGAAGGAACGGCCGAAAACGCCTGCAGCGCGGGCCCGATCATGCCCGCCACGGATGCCGCCGTGAGCCGGCCGATGAAGTGCCGCCGGCCCATATCTTTATTTGCCATACGATAGCTTGTAAAAGTGATCCTTCCACACACCCGGTAACGTTACCGGATCAAGCCCTGAAAAGAGCGGGGCTCGCCCGCTTTTATCGTTATCAGTAATTGTAAAAACTATAATTCTCCCGCGTGATGATATCGATCGGCATAAACGTCACTTTTTTCACCGGGAAAGAAATGGCCAGGTGCTGGTACAACGTCATCACGCCTTTGTAAGCCTGCTCCAGCGGTTTCTGGCAGATCAGGAAGTCGATCACACCTTTTTCGATATACTCGATGTTTTCGTTCACAAAATCGTATCCCATCAATATCACTTTCCTGTCCAGCTTTTCCACGAAAGCCGCTACGTTCGACACACGCGAGTTGGTCACAAACACCACCCTGATATTGGGATGGTCTTTGAACATCCCCGCCAGGCCTTTTTCGATGGACTTCGGATCGGTTTTGCTGATGTTGATCTTTAATATCTGGTTATCCCAGCGATGCGTCCGGAAATAATTCCTGAAACCTTCTTCCTTTTTCAGCAGGTGATGCTGGTCGTCCAGCTCTTTCGAAATATTCACGATCAGGATGCTGTCGTCTTTCTCCACCAGGTAACTGATCAGGTGCGCGGCCAGGCTGCCGCTGGCGTTCTGGTTCGGCCCGATATACGCCAGGCTGTTTTCGCCGGGCAGGTCGGAATCCATCAGCACGTAAGGAATGCCCAGTTTCTGGCATTTCTGTACGAACAGCACCGATTCGTCCATAAAAGCAGGAGCGAACAAAAGCCCGTCCGGCTTGGATTTCAGCAGCAGGTTGGCCTGTTGTTGAAAAGACGCCACGGATTCCTGGTCGTAAAAAAATTTCTCCACCGTTGCGCCGTACTGGCTGATCTCCGCGGAAGCCATTTCGATCCCTTTCAGCGGCCCTTCCCAGAAACTCGTCTCTTTCGACCGCACGGGAATCAGCGTGGCGATCCTGAATTGTTTTGCCAGGCTCAGGCGGCGCGCATGAATATTGGGCTGGTAATTCAGTTCCTTGATGATCTTCAGTACCTTTTCTTTCGTGCTTGGCGCCAGGCCCGGCCGGTCGTGGATCACACGGTCGACCGTAGCGATCGACACGTTCGCCCTCCTGGCAATCTCCTTGATTCCCGACAACTGTTGCTCCTTTTTTGCGTTATTGGATGATTTCATGGCATTTTAGCGGTTAGGACAATGATCCCCGGCCCGAAAATAGGAAAAAATATCCCGGGAAGGCATACCTAGAGCTTGAGGAAGCGCTTCACGTTGAGATGCCTGAACAGTTCCCTGTCTTCTTCGTTCGCTTCTTCTTTCCGCAACGATTCTATCCGCAACAGCCCGCTGTAATAATCGAGCACGGGGAAGTGCGTGCCGAAAGCAAACTTCTCTTTGCCGAAACGTTTCACATAATTCGCAAAATGCGTAATGTATCGGCCGGACGTGTCTATCAGCACGTTCCCGTCTTTGATGGTTTTCACGTCTTCGTCGGACAATGCCATGTTGGTGCCGAGGTTCAGCAGCATGAACTTTGCGTCGGGCACGGCGCGCAGCAGCGGCAGGTAGTCTTTCATTGGCCATTCCGTGGAAAGGTCCATCCAGGAACGCTGCCGGCTGTCTACGACGCGCATGGTGAGCGCTACGGCAACATCCGCGTCCCTCGCCATTTTCACCAGCTCCACCAGGTTAGGATCGTCGATGGTATAATCATGGTAATTGGGGAAAACACGGATGCCTTTCATGCCGTAGTCCTTCACACAGGTATTAAAATCATCCTTCCAGCCGGCGTAAATGGGATTGATAATGCCGAAGGGAAGAAAACGGTCGTTAAACGCCCTTTTGGAACGCACTTCGCGGTACAGTTCGTCGTTGGCAGATTGTGTGTTCTTGTAAAATACGCCATGCAGGTTCGTGATCACAGACAGGTCCGTGCCGTACTCCTTCATCCTTTCGAGAAGCCCGTCGCAGGTATTGCCGTGCAGCTGCTTGAATGGCCAGTGCCCGGTGTAAGCATTGATGTCAATCAACATGATGGCCTCCTTTCTTCAGAATGTTATTGTAATTGTCAAAGAATATTTTCTTTTTGTCTTCTTCCGTCAGCCGTGCATCCATGATCTTTCCCACGGATTGATAATACATGTTGTCCGAGCCGAAGAGCACTCTTTCCACGCCCAGCGTTTTCACGGCGAACTCCACCATATTGTTCTCGTTGTTGCTCCCGGAAACGTCCACATATACATTTTTATGATGACGAAGCGCCTTGCAGGCGTACTCCCAGTCCGGACCGCCGCCGGTGTGCGCGTATTGCAGCATCGCTTCCGGGTATCGCGTGGCGGCCTCGATGAAATCTTCCGGGCGGGACACCAGCGGTTTGATCTTCTGGTCGTACTTCATGCGGTAGCCCGCAATGCCCAGCGACGCTTCGGCGTGCATGAGGATGATCATTTTCAGCGCTATCGCTTTTTCGATGATGGGATAAAACAGCGGGTCGTTGATCTTCACCTGGTAATATACCTTGATGCCCGTCATTCCTTCGCCGGTGCAGCGTTTGATCTCTTCCAGCGATTCTTTCGGGAATTGCGGGTTGAGCGTGAGCATGCCGGAAAGCCTGTTGGGATATTTTTTCATCGCTTTCAGGATCACGTCGTTGCAGGCGCGGAAATCTTCCGGCGCGCCGGGGCCGCGGGTAACGGGTTTGGAGAGGTACATCCGGTCGATGCCGAGACGTTCCGCGAAGTCGACATTCAGTTCGGGCGGGTCGTTAGACAGGCCGAGGTGCACATGCGCGTCGAGCTTGCGGTAACTCATCATTTTTTTGATGCGTGCTTCCGCGCTGCCGCCTGCCGTTGCATGAGCGGGCGTTTCCGCGGCCGAAGCCTGCAGCAGGCCGCTTCCCAAAAGAATGCCGGAAGCGGAACCTGCCATGTTCCTGACGAAATTCCTTCTGTTCATGAGCTGTTTTTATCAGGGCGTAATGGTAAGCTCCAGCTGGCGCACTACCGTTTTTTCCCCGTCGATGTTATGGTTTTTGGCTACAAAATATACGTTGTATTTGCCGGGCGTTTTATAAGTGTACGTGTAATTGTCGAGCACGTCGAGGTTGATGCCCTTGATGGACACCGCCTTGTCTGGCCCGAGGTTTATCTTGCCCTCCGTTATCGCTTTGGAAATTACCCAGGTTTCGGTCGCGGGATCGTTGTACGGACTGTTCGGGTCATAAGGCACAAATACCGGCGGCCTTGCTGTGGGCTGGTACGTCGGGCTTTTCGGGTCGTAGATCGGGTTATTCGGGTCGTAGATGGAATAATCCGGGTTGTAGATGGAATCCAGCGGATCTTTGTATTTGTTGCCCAGCAGCGTAACGCGTGTAGCCGAGATCGTTGTAAGCGACGGCGCATCTGCCGGAAACTGGTCGATCGTTCTGAAGCCCGCATTTTCCTGGTCGGTGAGCAAAAGTTCTTTCCCGCCCAGCGCTTCGGCTTTGCTCCGCACTGCAAGGCTTTGTATCCACCATACCCGCGCCAGCCCGTTCACGGCCTGCGGTTTGGTGATGTATTTAAAACCGATGAAAAGCGGCTTGCCGTCCGCCACCCATCCGCTCACGTCCAGTTTGCCGGAAGCCACGTTGGTAGCGGCTGTAGCAAGGGTGAAGCTGCTGGTCACGTCCGTCCATGCGGCGGCTTTTACGCTGGCAAGATCGCCGGCGCCGCTGTAGTTGTTAGATAACCACACGCTTACCTGCCCGGTTTGCGTGCCGGTGCCGGACAACTGCGAAAAAAAATCGAGCGTGGCGCCCTGCCCGGCAAGGTCTACCGTGCGGCCGTCTTTAAAAGCGTAGTCGTTGAACACTTCGCCGGAATAAAAAGATATGTTCGTCTGGTCGCCGGAAAACGTGAATACCACCGGTTCATCCACGCTGAAAGTAGTTTTGTCCACTTTCACTTGCAGCTGCGGTTCCGGGATCTCGCCGAGCTTTTCCGAGCAGGCGCTTACCGTGAGCACGAGGCATATCAGCCATATGAATTTGTACTGCATAAAAATTTCTTTTTTGATGTTTACCAACCCGGGTTCTGCACCATTTTGTTGTTCGTCACCATTTCAGCGCTGGGAATAGGCAGCAGCAGGTGTTTCGGCGATTCCATATTGCCATAGTAGGTGATGAACACCGAGCCGGGAATATCCGTGGTCATAATTGCCGCCATATCGCGGTTCACCTGGTCGTAAATTTCCCAGCGCAAAAGGTCCGAACGGCGCATGTTCTCGAAATTGAACTCGCGCATCCTTTCGTCCTGTATGAATTTCCGGAATGTTTCTTTGGATGCGGTGAAGGCGGGTTTTACGTCCGCGTCTTCGAGCCGGAATATTTCCGCGGTGGCCTGTGCGCCGGAACCGTCTCCGCCGCTGAGCGTAACGGTGGGCACCGACGTGTAAGTGCCGGCCAGCGAATACGTAACGCCCGTCGGGTCTCGGTCCAGCGCGATGCCGGTTACTACGCCGTTGGTGAGCACGGCTTTCGCGGAAGCGCCGCCGTTGCCGGAAATGGTTACCGCGGGCGCGGCGGTATAGCCGCTGCCGCCGTTGGTGACGGTGAAACTTTTGATGCCGGTAGACCAGCTTCTGCGCCTTACCTGGTTCACCAGGCTTACGGCCTGCTGCACGGGGCCTTGTATTTCATTCAGCGCTTCGGCGTACATCATCACCACATCGGTGTAACGCAGCAGGGGCACGTTGATGGGCGAACGCGTGGCGCTTTTGGGTATCTGCGTTTCAAATTCCCTTCTGAACTTGCCGGGCGTGCGGGCGTATTTCGTTGCTTCTGAAAAGTTTTCGCTTACCAGCGTTTTGGTACCGGCGGCAGCGGGCAACGCAGCATAGTTGAAATGCGGGATGCACCAGTATTTGCGCAGGTCGCCGGGCTCGTAGCTGTTGTAGAGTTTCGCCGTCCAGGTCATGTACCCGTCAGACCGGCCGGTGTTGGTATTCGGCGTGGCGATACCGTTGATCCAGCCATTGCGGCCGGTTTCGTTGTATACTTCCGAACTGTTGCCGATAAATTCCACTTCCCAGATGCTTTCTTTAATGTCGTATTTCTCCTGCGCGATGGTGATGAAAATATTGGAGAAACTGGGGTTCATGGCATGCCCGGAGGCGCCGTCCTGCATGATCTTGTCGCCCCATTTGATCACTTCCTGGTAACGCGCGGTTTCTTTCAGCGGGTAACCGGCCATATAGAGGTTCACCCTCATCAAAATGCCGCGCACGGCGGATTTAGACACCCTTCCCCCGAAGCCCAGCGTCGAAATGTCCTGTACCAGCCCTTCCGCTTCGGTCATGTCTTTTAATACCTGTTCGTAAGTTTCTTTCACCGTGTTTCGCTGGATATGCACGTCTACAGCGGATTTGCTGGAAGTAACCTTAATCGGCACGCCGCCGAAGTTCTGCACGAGCAGGAAATAAAGATACCCGCGCAGGAAAAGCGCTTCGCCTTTCACCGTTCGCCGTTTTTCCTCGGGGATCGATAGGTTGTTGTCTACGTTCTCCAGTAAAATGTTCGCACGGTTGATGCCATTGTACAGCTCGCGCCAGAACGCGGTTACGTAGGTATCGCCGGGCGAATGGTTCAGCCGGAACGCGCCGGTGGCGATGCTGCTGCGGTTCATGAAACCTTCGTCGGCCGTCCAGCCGAGGAGGTACAGCAGGTTGTTGCCATAGGTAGGGTCTGAGCCTAATGTATGATATACCGCGGTGAGCGCATAGTCCAGCTCTTCGGCGGTTTGATAATAATTGCCGGGGAATAGCGCGTCTTCCGGTTTTGTATCGAGAAAATCTTTACACGAACCTGAAGAAAGAAGGATAAAACCCAGTAAAATGAAATATCTGATTTTCATACCTGAAGATTTTAAGCGATTTAGAAGTTTGCTTTCAGACCAAAAGTGATCGTTCTCGCCTGCGGGTACGCCGAATAATCGTACCCGGGCGTAAGGATATTGCCGCGGGTAGATACCTCGGGGTCCAGCCCGGTGTATTTCGTCCAGGTGAAAAGGTTCTGCATCGCTACGTTGAGGCTCAGGTTGGACATGTACACTTTTTTCAGCAGGGCTGAAGGCAGCGAATAGTCCAGCGACAATGTTTTCAACCGCAGGTACGACCCGTCTTCCAGGTATTTGGAGGAATGGTAGCCGATCACCCCTTCGCCGCCCGCACGGAAATGTTCGTTGGTCTGGTTCTCAGGTGTCCAGCGGTTGACATAACTGGCGAACTGGTTCATGTTGCGGCGGCCGTTGGTATTGCCTTCAAACGTGATGCGGTTCGCATTGTAAATGTCCGCGCCGTACGACCACTGGAAAAACACGTTCAGGCTGAAACCCTTGTAACGGAAGTTGTTCACGAAACCGCCGGTGTGTATCGGCTGGCCTCTCCCGATGATCGTTTTGTCGTCCGCATTCACATTGCCGTCTCCGTTGAGGTCACGGTATTTGATGTCGCCCGGCCGGATGGTGTTGCGCGGCCTGCCGTTCGCGGGCACGTCCGGCTTCAGCACGTACACGTCAGGCGCCGGGTTGTCGAAATCCGAATACTGGTAATTGCCTTCCCAGATATACCCTACCATCATGCCGGAAGGTTTGCCGATCTCGGACGTGTACAGGTTATCGCTGTAATTCACGTCGGTAGACACGGCATTGTCCAGCGAACGCTGGCCTTCGGTGAGCGCGAGTACTTTGTTTTTGTTGAAAGAAATATTGATGCTGCTTTCCCAGCTGAAATCTTTCGTGGAGATCACGCCGGCGTTGAGCGTCAGTTCCAGCCCCTTGTTCTCGATCTTCCCGATGTTTTTATAGGCGCTGGAAAAACCGATGGTAGGCGGCAGCTGCGCATTGAGCAGCAGGTTGTCCGTCGTGCGTTTGTACACGTCCGCCGTAAGTTCGATGCGGTTATTGAACAATCCCAGCTCATACCCGATGTCTGTCGACGTGGTGCGTTCCCAGGTCAGGTCTACGTTGCCGAGGTTGGACTGGTACACCATCAGCAATGGCGTGGCATTCTGGAAGGAATAACCGTTGATGTTCGTAGTGAGCGCCGAAATGTAACTGAAATCGCCTACACGGTCGTTGCCCACTACGCCGAAGCTGCCGCGGAGTTTCGACGTGCTGACGATCCTTTTGGCGTCCTCGAAAAATCTTTCATTCTGCATATTCCACGCCACGGCCGCTCCCGGGAAATATCCCCAGCGGTTGGCGGGCGCGAACTTCGACGAGCCGTCTGCCCGGAAAGTAAGCGTTAGCATGTATCTCGAATCGTAATTGTAATCGATCCTGCCGCCGTAGCTTTGGCGGGAGTTGAGCGAGCGCGTGGCCACGGGATTGTATGCTACGCCATCGTTCAACCCGGCGATGCCGAGTTTTTCGTTGGGCAGCAGCCTGCTGGAATACCCGTCTGACGACAATTCGTTTTTCTGAAAACTGAGCAGCCCGAGCGCGGTGAGCGTATGTTTCTCCCGGATCGTTTTTGTGTAGGTCAGCGTGTTTTCGTTAGACCAGCTGCTGGTTTCGGTATGAAGGATGGAACCGTTCACGCCGTCCTGGTTATTGGGGTTCGTGGGGCTGCCTTTGGTGGTCTTGGAGTTGAAGAATTTGTCGTACTGGTAATTATTTCTTCTCACACCGCCGCTCACTTTCAGCACCAGCCCGTCGATGATGTCTACGCTTACATTGCCCAGCCCTTCGAATTGTTTGTTGTAATTATACTGATATTGGTTTTCGAGGTCCCTCACCGGGTTGATGCGGAAATCGCTGGCGTTCACGGAGGTGCCGTCCGCATCTTCTTCCACGAGGTTCACGTCCGAATCCGGGAAACCGATGGGGCGGTAGGCCCAGGTGCGGAACATTACGTAGCTGGAAGTGCTGCTGGTGGGCGTGCTGCTGATGGGCTGGCCCCAGGTGGTAACATCGGAATAACCGGCGGTAAACCCGACCTTGATGCGTTTGCTCACGGTATGGTCCAGGCCGATGCGGGCGGTGTAACGTTTCAGGCCGGTGTTGATGATGATGCCGTCCTGGTCGAACAGCGAGCCGGAAACGGAGTATTTCGTCTGCTCGTTGCCGCCCCTGATCGCGAGGTTGTAGATGTCTACTTTTCCCCGGGTGAAAACGTAGTCCTGGAAGTCTTCTCCTTTTACGTTTTTATAATCTTCCAGCGTTTTACCTTCCGCGAGGTAACGCCAGCCTTCGCTGGTGGAAGGGAACCTTTCCAGCTGATATTTGATGTACTCGTAAGGGCTCATCAGTTCCATCTTTTTTCTTTCCAGCTGGAAGCCGGTGGAAACGCCGAAGGAGATGGTGGGTTTCCCGGCCCTTCCTCTTTTTGTTTGGATCAGCACTACGCCGTTGGCCGCGCGGGAGCCGTAGATGGCCGTGGAAGACGCGTCTTTTAGGATAGACAGCGATTCGATGTCGTCCATGTTCAGGGTGGCGGGATCGAGGTCTTCCACAGGGAAACCGTCTATCACATACAGTGGCGCAACGTCCTGCGTAAGCGAGCCGGGCCCGCGTATCACGATGTTCACCCCGGCGCCTGGCTGCCCGTCCGCGCTGGATACCTGCACGCCGGCAACACGCCCCGCCAGCGCTTCCGTGAAACTCGCCACGGGCGCTTTGCTCATGTCTTTTACATTCGCCTGCCCTACCGCGCCGGTCAGGTCCTTTTTACGGATGGTATTGTAGCCGATCACCACCACTTCGCCGAGAGCGGATTCTTTGGTTTGCATGGTGATGTTGACGGTAGATCTTCCCGCTACGTTTTCTTCCACCGCTTCCATGCTGATGAAAGTAAACACGAGAATGTCCGCGGGACCGGCATTGATGGAATAGCGGCCATCGTCGCCGGTATAAGTTTTACGGTTGCTGTTTTTGACAGTCACTGTCACTCCCTTCATGGCGGTGTTGGTACCTTTTTCTACCACTAGTCCTGTAACCACTGGCTGGGCCTGGGCGTAAGACGAGAACGGGAGCGTTAGGGCAATACACATGGCAAGGAGCAGTGCAGCAAAAAAATGAATACACTTGCGTTCCATAGCAGAATAGTTATGATTGATAAAATTTCGACCTGCTGCGGGTACGTACACGACAATGGATCAGACGGGAAGTGAAAACCTCTCTCTGTTTGAATTCTCTCAGCGCTTGTTAAATCCTTCCTTGATGATGTTGTATTTTGCTGCGGACTTTACCGGGTCCTGGTGACAATAGATCAGCACCCCGTCCGCATATAGTTTGCTGTATTCAAGCACCTGCTTCACATATTCAGGCGTTGAGGCGCCCAGCCTCGAATGGGCTGTGGCATAGATATCCACGAACACGGGCATGCCCGGTTTAAACAGTTTCCGGATCGTTGCGATCTCGCTTTCCACCATCGACGGGTCTTTGAGGTTGGCCCCGGCGGATTCGGCCCTGTAAGGGAACAGCAGGCCGTCGAGCAGGGAGCCGTAGCCTGCGGCGAATTGCGGCGTGATCTGCCGGTAATACACGCATGGCACGAATGAAAGGCGCGGGTTGATGACGCTTGCCGCTTTCAGGCACGAATCGGTGTAAGAGGGCGTGAACGTTTTCAGGTTGTGCGCAAAATCGTCGACGCTCCAGGCGGTAAGATTGGGCTCTTTCAGACTGAGGCGCGCAAATTCCTGCGCCCAGCGCAAATAGTCCATCTGGTACGGTTCAGACGACATTTTGGCGATCGGTTTCGATTCCGTTGGCGGCACTACCGTTACCCATACTTTGATATTCTGTTTGCGCGCCAGCGGGAGAAACAGCTGCAGGTCGTCCCAGTCATTTTCGTTCTGCCATATCAGCCAGTGATAGGTCGTAACATTCAGCTCCTTCAGTTCGGCGAGCAGCTGCTCCATGTTCACGCGGCCGCTTGCCAGGCGCGGCGGCGCGCCGTAAGTACCGAAAGTGTTTTTCAGCAGCTGCGTTTTTCCCGCCGCGGCATCCTGCCGGCTTACCTTGCTGCTCGAGCAGGCAAGGGCCAGCAGCATACAGCAGAAAATGAGGGATCGTTGTAGCATAGCGTTATTTTTTTGTAAGCCCGACCTTTTGCATGACCGTACTGATCGCCGCATTCACTTTCTTTTCCACGCTTTTTTCGAAAGGGCCCGGCATGCCGTAATACATTTGGCTCGATACCGGTTCGTAGCCGCCCTCTTCGATGATCCTTTCCGTCGGGATGTAACACACTACCTGGTTGCAATAGCCGGCTACAAAAAGGTTTTCGCCGGGATATTTTTTCTTCGCGTTCAGCGAATAGTCCACCGTCACTTCGCCGCTCAGCGAAAGAATGGTGAGTTTGTTGCCGATGCGCATCGCCTGCACCGGGTAGTTGTGGTTCGACAGGTCCCAGCCTTTGTCCATCGCTTCGATGATCAGTTTCGCCCTTCTTTTTTCGTATTTCGTGCCTTCCTGCAATTCTTTCTGGAATGTTTTCGCCGTAAAGGGCTGGTACGGCAATTCCGTTCTCACGAAGGCGCTGCGCAAAGGCGCGCCGATATTTTCGGTTTTTCCTGTTATTACTTTTTCCACCGCTTCCGCCAGCTCTTTCCCATGCCGCCCGGTGAGCTCCAGCGTTCCGCGGGGTTCTGGGTTCTGGTCGCCCGCACAGCCCAGCACGAACAAAGCCGTTGCTTCGGGGTACGTTTTTTCCACCTCGATCTGCGCAAAACCCGCATAGTCGCCATTGATCACATTATGCGCGCCGGTCATGGTCGTATTATGACAGGCATAACCGAACACCACCGCTTTTACTACTCCTTTGGCGTTCCTCGCCAGCAATACCGGCACGTCGTGATCGCTGCGGCTGCTTCTTTCAACGCCCGTGGCCGCGTCTGTTCCGGGCTTGTAGCGGCGGTTTTTTGCGAAGGTTGCATTGCCTGTACCATGACTGAGCTGCATCGGTTCGAGGTTCTGCATCGCCATATCCACCGCCGCCACAAGTTTGTCCGTAAGGCTCACCGCATATGCTGTGAATTTCGATATGGTTGCCGCATCGTAATCGCCGATCACGCTCAATGCGGGCCAGATCATAGGCCCAGAGTGCGTGTGCGACGAATTGAACATGATCTGCGCGCGTGTGATGCCGTATTTTTCTTTCAGCTTCGCCGCGGCCGCTTCGGAAATGGCGGGCGTAAGGCCCAGCACGTCCGCGGTTACGATCACGATCCTGCTCGAAGGGTTTTCTTCTATCACCATCGCTTTCGCCCAAAGGTCGTGCACTTTGGCGGTGGCCATGGAATCCCTTCCGGCATAACCGGTGAGGTAAAACGGCAGCTCCGGCGTGATCACCACTCTTCCTGTTCCAACTTTTACAAATGCCGCGGATACATCCAGCTGCAGCATGGCCAGCAGCGCTATGAGTACGTATTTCATCCGTTCTTTGATTTTTGCAGCGGGTCCGGGATGCGGATCAGGTCCGTTACCGTTCTGCCGTTGCGTTCTATTCTCGCCAGCGTGTAAATGCCCCCGTCTGCCCCTACGGCGATGGAGTTCACATACAGCGGGCGGTCGCCGTTCTCGTAAAAGATCGGGCCGTGATCGTTGTAACTGCCCGTCGGGATGTGGTAAGTGACCAGGTGAAGGTTCTCCAATCCCTTGGCCGCTCCTTTCCCGATCTCGTTCAGCCCGCCGAGGCGTTTGCCGTTGACGTAGATCGGGCCGCCGGTGAGATAATACACCGTTTCGTTGTCCGGCCCCAGCTGGAAACCGAGGTAACCGTAGCTGAACTGGTCGAACATCCCGCTTTTGCGGGACAGGCTTGAAGTGATCCTTTCGATCAGTTCTATTTTCTGCGCCGCGGGGTCGAACTTAAAAAGATAACCGGAGTTGCCATGCACGCCGTAGGCCACTTCGTCTTCTTCGTGCCAGCATATTTTCCGCCAGTTGTATCCCATGCTGCCGGGCTGTTCCGGCTGGTATTTCCCGAAATAATCGATCCGCAGGTCTACCTCGCCGAGTTTGCCTGGTTGTTTATCGCCGGGCGCGTAAGTGTAGATGTCGCCGGAAGCCGTGGAGAAATACACGGCGCCGGTGCGCTGGTCTACAAACAGCGAGCGGCAAAGCGAACGGAAATCTTTTCCCGGCGTGCCGCCTTCGCCGCGGCCGGCCGTGGCGCCGAAGTTTTTCATATCCTTCGTATCCACGTTAAAGGCGATAAAATTGCCAAGCGGCCAGGAAATGCAAAAAACATTGCCTCTTTCCACGTCCATCGTCATCGACACCGCGCCTTCGCCGCCGGGCAAAATGCCGAGGTCTTCAAACGCGCCCGTTTTCATATCATACGCCAGGATGTGCCCGCCGCTGTACAGTTTGTACCCTTCCGGCGCATTCACCGGCAGGCGGTCCATCCCGTCTATCAGTTCGTAATATCCCACGTGCGTGGAAAAATACAGTTTGCCTTTTCGTTCAAAGAACTCCACATGACTTTTGCCCTGCGAAATGAATTTTTCCCCTTTTTCCCCGCATATCTCGGTCAGATCGCCCAACAGGCTGATCTTTCCGGTGCGCGGGTCGTACGAGTACATTCTTCCCGCCACGTCGTGTTTGTCTGACGACAACACGTAATACACCCGCCCGTCGCTTGCCACCGTAATGGCGTTGTAGGAATCGTGCGCCAGCTCGAAGCCGGAATCAAAAGTTTTTGCTGTCAGTTTCTCCGTTTGTGGTGCATATGTCTCCAGGATGGCCTGCTCACCTTGCTTATCTGCTTGCATGAATATGTAATTCGACTATAATATTTTTTAGATCTTTCCCGCGTTGTTGCTGATGCCTTTGATGGCTTCGGCGATCCCTTCCATGTCTTTACGCGAGCCCAGCAGCATGTTCTGCGTCATCCATACCGCGCTGTTGCAGAGCGCGGCGTTTTCGGGGCAATGATTACGGCGTTTGTAATCTTCGAAGTCCAGCATCTTTTGCGAATAAAAACTTTTGTACACGCGCGTGCCGAACGTTTGCCGCATAAATTCCTGCGTATGCATTTCCTTGTAACCGCCGGAGCAGGGTATGCCTTCTTTGCGGAGCGCGTCCATGAATTTGGCCCTGGTGAGACCTTTGAAGGAAGCGGGATCGTAGCGGAAGGAATACAGGTGATAAGCGCCGCGATTCACTTTATCGTAGAGTTTGATCGGCTGGATGCCTGGAATGTCTTTGATCATGGAGCTGAGGTAGGCCGCGTTCTCATGACGGGTATTGGTTTGTTCTTCCAGCCGTTTGAGCTGCGCGAGGCCGATGGCGGCGGCGTATTCGGTAAGCCTGATCTTTGAAGCTTTCATGAAACTGTCTCCCGCCACGGCGCCGGTGGAGGTACCGTACGCGTAACCAAGGTTATGCGCGGCGAAACAATTGTCGATAAAGCGGTCGTCGTTAGACACAATGGCGCCGCCTTCGCCGATGGGCAGGTTTTTGGAATTCTGGAAGCTGAAGCAGCCGGCTTTCCCGATGGAGCCCACCACTTTATGATCGTACACGGCGAGATGCGCCTGGCAGGCGTCTTCGATCACCGCGACGTTATGTTTCTGCGCAATGGCCATGATGCGGTCCATATCCGCGGGCAGGCCGAGGATGTGCACTACGAGAATGGCCTTTGTTTTTTTGGTGATCTTCGCTTCGATCTTTGCGGGATCTATCTGATAAGTAGCAGGATCAACGTCTGCGAACACCGGCATGGCGTTGTTGGCGAGAATAGCCTGTACGGAAGCGATAAAAGTATAGGGGGTGGTGATCACTTCGTCGCCTGCGCCGATATCCAGCTGGTTGATGGCGGTGATGAGGGCGTTGGTGCCGTTCACGACGGTGAGGCATCTTTTAACGCCTACAGCGGCGGCCCATTTGCTTTCAAATTCGTCTACCAGTTTGGCGCGCGACCAAACGCCGCTTCTAACGCTTTGGATCAGCGTCTGTTCGTCTTCCGACTGGATCCACATGGGCCATTTCACCCAGCTGGCCGCATTGAAGAGCGGCTGGCCGCCGAGGGCGGCGGGTGTGCGGGAGGCGGAGAAAACGGAAGAGGAGGCGAACGAGCTGTTCACCAGCCCGGCGCCTAACAGGTACCCGGCAGCCCCGAGAGAGCTTTGGCGCAGGAACTTCCTTCTTGAAGAGTGACCCATTGAATGTTATTTATACGTTGATAATAATATAAGATACGGGAGCGGAGCCAGCCAGCATAATATCTGCCTGTTGCTTTTGGTTGATCGGTAACGTACCCGAAAATAATCATTATTTCGAATGAGCGGTAATTTTTCCTCAACTTTTTTTTCAAGTGGAAAAGAAATTATCCCGAAAAACGGCTGTTTTTTCATTTACCCGGCGGTTTTATCCAAGGTTTCTGAGGAATATCGGAAAATCCTCTATAATCGTTTACTGTAAACGGATTTACACCCATCTACATTCACCAAAAAGCAGCATTTCCATGTCGGTTTTTCCTTCTTTCCACCCCTGCATAAATTTTTTTTCGAACCGTGGCTCCGTAAAATGTGTACGTTACCGGCAAAATCATAAAAAGAAGCCTGCCATTCTTCAAATTTTGTAAAACAGGCTATAGAATATCAGAAATAATATGCAATATTGTGTACGTTACCGGAAACCGGTCAAATCATCTTAAGCTCGTTTTATCAATCAGGTTTAAATACATTACTCACTATGCGGAAAGTCCTCAAACTATGCACGGGCCTGCTTTTGCCTGTAATGCTCATCACTTCCTCCGGCTGCGGCAACAAAGAAAAATATCCCGCGCCGCTTTCCCCGGAAGACGCTCTCAAAAGCCTCCGGGTAACCGACGGATTAAAAGTTGAGCTGTTCGCCGCAGAACCGCTCGTAACAGACCCCGTGTCTATGGAATTTGACGAAGACGGCAATTGTTACGTGGTCGTAATGACCGACTACCCGGACAAACCCGCCCCCGGCACCGAAAAAGGCCACATCCGCGTATTGCGCGACATCAATGGCGACGGCAGGGCGGACACTTCCATCGTTTTTGCCGACAAACTTTCCGAAGGCACCAGCATTCTTCCCTGGAAAGGCGGCCTGCTCGTTACCGCCGCTCCCGAGATCTTATACATGAAAGATACTACCGGCGATTTTGTGGCCGATGTTCGTGAAGTATTGTTCAGCGGATTTTTTAAAGACAACCCGGAAACGCAGATCACCAATCTGCGGTTCGGGGTTGATAACTGGATCTACGCCAACAACCGCGGGCAGGACGGCAACATCGCCTTCCGCGACAAACCGGACGCAAAACCATTGTCTGTCAAAGGCGCGGACTTCCGTTTCCGCCTCGACCGCGGCCTCTTTGAACTGGAAACCGGTCCGGGCCAGTTCGGCCAGGCGCTGGATGATTACCGCAACCGTTTCGTAACGGAGAACTCCATTCACATCCAGCAGATCATGCTGCCCTGGCGGTACACGCACCGGCACGAATACCTGCCTTCCGCGCGCGCCATCCGGAATATTTCCGATCACGATCCCATCATGTACCAGCAATCGCCCACGCCATACTGGCGGGCGGAAAGAACGAGAAGAAGGAACGCCGAGTTCCAGGAAAAAAAACTGAAACGCGTGGAGTATGAAAGAGATCATTTCACCGGCGCGTCCGGCGGCACGTTTTATTTCGGCGATGCATTGCCCGCGGAATACTACGGCAACATTTTCACCGGCGAAGTAGCCGGCAACCTCGTGCACCGCGACGTGCTCGTGTATTCGCCCGACAGTGTGCATTTCACCGCCAGGCGCGCGGAGGCGGAAGCAAAACGGGAGTTCATTTATTCGGAAGACAACTGGTTCCGCCCAGTTAACTTCACCACCGGCCCCGACGGTTATCTCTACGTGCTCGATTATTACCGTCAGCATATCGAAACGCCCGTTTCCATCCCCGACGATCTCAAAGCCGAAATGGATTTCTACGCGGGTTCCGACAAAGGGCGCATCTACCGTGTAATGCCCGCCAATGGCACCTACAAAGCCGCATGGCCCAAACTCGGCAAGATGTCCGGCGACAGCCTGGTTCAGCTTTTCGCGCATCCCAACCAGTGGTATGCGCAGCAGGCGCACCGCCTGCTGGTGGAAAGACAGGATAGATCCGTGATACCCGCCGTGAAACAAATGCTTTCCAACGCCGATCCCCGCGCCCGCGTGCATGCGCTCTACGTGCTCGAAGCGCTCAATGCGCTGGACGTTTCCATCGTGAAAAACGCGCTGGCAGACAGTTCCGTGAACGTGCAGGAACATGCCGCGATGCTCGCGGAAAGTTTTCCCGCCTGTTTGCCGCAGCTGCTGGCGATGGCGGAGAAAAGCCCCGCCAAACTCACCGTGCAGGTGGTCCTCAGCCTCGGTCAGTTCACCGACCCGCGCGTTACCGGCGCTTTTGTGAAAGCGCTTTCGCGTTACGGCTCCGACAAATACATGCAGCTGGCGGTGCTCAGCTCCGAAGCCGGATCTTCTCCCGCCCTGCTGAGCGCGCTGCTGGCCAGTCCGATCGCAAAAGACACGGTACAGCTTGCCAACAATTTTATACACGATCTGTCTTACTGCATCGGTTCGCGTAACGACGCGAAACAGGTGGCGCAATATCTCGGCCTGCTGGAGCATGAAGCAATGCAGACCGGCTCCCGGCAGCCGCTGGCGGTGAAGGGCCTGGCAGGTGGAATGGAAAAATCGGCGAACAGTTCCGATGCGCTCAAAGCGGCGCTGAAAGCGTTCCGCCCTCAACTGAAAAATGTGACGCCGCAAACCGTCACGGAATTAAAAACACTGGTTTCCACGACAAAATAAAACGACCATGAACACGCGCAGAGAATTTATCAGGAATGTTTTCGGGATGAGCGGCATGCTGTTGGGCGGCGCTTTTCTCGTCACCGGCTGCGGTGGAGGGAAAAAACCGGCGAAGGAAGATGCTGCAAAAAAGCAACCCGCCTCCTGCAGCGATCTTTCGGGCGTCAGCGAAGAAGAAAAAGAGAAGCGGCAGAAGCTTGGCTACGTGGAAGAAACACCGATCGCCGACAGCAAATGCGGCAATTGTAAATTATATCTTCCTCCCGGCGAAAACGAAAGCTGCGGCAGCTGTTCGCTTTTCAAGGGGCCCGTGGAGGAAAACGGATATTGCACTTATTACGCCCCGCTCTCATAGACGATACAATGTGCGGTTTTATCAAAAACAGCAGCGGCAGGAAGCCCCCATGGCTACGGCGGGCTCCTGCTTTTTTATTTCCTTCCGCCAGCGATAGCATTTTGCATTTACAGCAGACAAACATGAAATAACCGGAAAACCTATGCCAGTAGTAAGGGACAGGCCTAATTGAGGCGGACTTGATCCGGTATTGAACCGGGGTTAATATCCTATCAGGCGGAAAAGGCATGCGCAAGGTATTCTTTCAACACAACAGCCTGGTTGTGCGCTTCGTCTTTCGCCGAATAGATCAGCGTAATGTGTTTTTTGTTTTTATGCGCGGAGATAAACTCTTTCACGGCGGGATTCTCTTTTAATTCGGTTTTGTACCGTTGTTGAAATTCTTTCCAGCGCTCGGGGTCGTGCCCGAACCACTTGCGCAGTTCATTTGAAGGAGCGAGCTCCTTGGCCCACTCGTCCACCGCGGCCTCTTCTTTCGTTAATCCGCGCGGCCAGAGCCTGTCTACCAGCACCCTGAAACCGTCTTCCTTTTGTTGCGGCTCGTAAGCGCGTTTGATATGTACGGCGGGTTTCATGGCAGGAAGGTAATGAAAAACTCTGGAAGAACGGGCAGAGAAAATCTCATTATCCAGGTAGGCGCTAACCTGAAAGTTAGCGCCTACCTGATAAGTAATTGATGTTTAAAAATAAAAAACTAAGGATCTTCAGAGTATATTGCGCAGATCAACGACCCAAACCCTAATGAAAAAGTATCTTTGCTTAACATTTTCCATGGTAGTAATCGCATGTGCGAAAAATGATGTTAACCCGGACGCAAAACCCACAACCGACATCAGCCTGGAAATACTTCAAATGACAAGTTATGCGCAGTTTGCCAGCCTCTCGGACGAAAAAAGGGAACAATTGGTAAGTTACCTGGACCATGCTCCCAAAGCGAAAGTTGATGCCATTTTTAAAAAAATGCACGATTTAAATGCGCCGCTTTTGAAGGCCGAATCGCAAAAAATGGCAAGGGCGACGAATAGCCTCACCGACCCTGAAGATCCTTTCTGGGTAGTGCCAAGTCCGGATGATGAGCCAAATGCCAAAGACGAAGTGATTAACGTGGGAGAATTTGTATATCATCCTTATGATGTAGATTTCCTGTATAACTGGGTACCTCTTTTTAATGCCCTTGGTATCTATTGGATACGGTCAACTGAACGCTTTCAGCTGCATTGGACAGGAGATCCCTCTCCTAGTTCGAAGTATGAATTACACGATTTGACCCATCAGGGTTCCGCCCTTATAGGCATTGCACCCGGCACCAGCTGGACGGAAACTGCAACTCAGAATATAAAGGGACAATACTTTTGTTCATTACGGGTCCAGGGAGTTCTTTCCTACGGCGGGATAAATGTCCCAAAAGAAGGCCAGAGGTACGTTAATCCTGGCGTAGTCTATCAATCCCAGGGAACTCAGTTGCAATAAAAAATATCTTTTGCTTTTACCGCGCATCATATGAATCTGCTACTACTGGTCATAAGTATTTACTCGGGATTTCTCTCCTCGTTACCCTGGCTACCCGGCAGCGATCGCAGCCAAACGGGGATATACGTGATTTCCGTCAAGGCCCGGATGTCACCCGGTCAGCCATATGCCGATTTTCTCCCGGATGATTCGGTGTTTTATCACCAGGGGTTCGGTATTGAAAAAGTAATGAAAGTGCAGGATCTGATTGTCGGTGACAATCTTTCACGGCGCAATGAAACACACGGATATTATTTTGTCGATTTTATCCGTCACCGTGTGGCGGATTTAGGCATGGACGGGCCTACCCAATCCACCGGTAAAATAAACTGGAGCAGGATGGAAATACTCAAGATGGGCACCCAGTTTAGCTTCAGGCATTATAACGGTGAAAAATACACGTCTAAGGATACAACAATAAGTGGCCGGAACTTCAGGCTCATAAGGTATATTGCTTCAGGCGTCACGCCATTGAATGGAGCGGTAGTTACGTTATACTTTGTTCCTGGAAATAAGGAAGTTTCCTTTTATTACAAAACCGACCAGGCATTCAACGGAAATCTCAGGATGATGCATACATCCGGCCCGGGTTTGCGGGGAGAGTCATTGATGACGATCAGTTTTATTCCTGTTAATAAGGACGATAAAAAAATTCGGCAGATAATACAGCTTCAAAAAAGGGCTGGTCTTCTATAAAAGATCGGCTGCTCTTTCCTAAGCAGTCGATTTGAAGGAATATGGGGCCAAATAAACATTAAAATTAAAAACCCTTCAAATCCAAGGATTTGAAGGGTTCAATTATTTCCGTCGGGATGGCAAGATTCGAACTTGCGACCTCCTGGTCCCAAACCAGGCGCGATGACCGGACTACGCTACATCCCGAGCCTTCAAACATTTATAGTTAAATAAACTACGAATAGTTTGCGGTGAGAGAGGGATTCGAACCCTCGGTACAGTTTGACCCGTACGCCGGTTTAGCAAACCGGTCCTTTCGGCCTCTCAGGCATCTCACCATTTCCCTTGCGGGGCTGCAAAAATAGGAATTATTTGCAATTTTCCAAAAGGCTGAAAAAGAAAGGGTAAATTTAGATGCCATGGGCAACGTAACCGGGCGGGTGCTGTTTTTCGGGCTGCTTTTACCCTGCTGGCCTTCACCACAGGCGGAATTTTACGCCCTGGCCGCCGGCAAACCCGGAAAATACCTGAAAACAAACACGTATTACCTGAAACTGGAAGCATATATCTCCGGCACGATCTACATTTTCCCCGGCGTGCTCACTTTCATGATGCAACCGGCCTCCGCTTCCAAAAAATAACGCAAAAAAAATGTCCGGCACAGCGGCCGGACACGTCTATTTATCTTTTCCCAGACTTATTTCAACGGCTCCAGCAGTACCTGCTTCAGCCTGAACAATTCCTTGCCGTCTTTGGCCGGGCGCACGCGCAACGTCCATTCCCCGGGCACAGGAACCGTGATCACCGCCACCGCCTGGTCGATGAACAGCAGGGGTTTGTGCGTATCGTGTTTGCCCGTGAGCAATACCTGGAACGGGTACTCCTGCATGGCCTTCCCCGCGGGGATCAGCTCCAGCAGGCCTTCCCGGCGCTCGTTCGCCGTATCGGCCGAATATTGCAGCACTACCTTATAGTCGCCCGGCTCGGTGAAACGCAGCCGGTAACTGATGCTGTCTGCCACAGACTGCTGGTTCACGATGCACATGGCATGTTTCCAGTCGCCGAAATAATAACTGTGCGTGAGGGATTTCGTTTGTGCGTTGCCGTTGAGACTCGCTCCCTGCGCGGGCAACGACAGTCGCTCGAACTGCGTACTGATCACCTGTGGCGTTTGGGGCTGTTCTTTCAGTTCCCCGCTGTAATCCAGCACTACCACGGTGTTCCTTTCATCCGGCAGCGTGGCGGGCAGGTTGATGTACACGTCTTTTCCCTGCTGGCGCATCGTTAGCGGCTTTTTACCAGCCAGCAGCGAGGCTTTCACGGCTTTCGCGGTAAAATCTGGTAACAGCAGTTTGCCGTTATGCGGACGGTGAAACACGTGCAGGTACAGCTTCCCGGGCTTATGCGTCATTACGCCCCAGGGCTGCGGCGCAATCGGTGAATAACCGGTGCCGTACACGGCTTCGCCGTTTACTTTCAGCCAATCGCCCGTAGCGCGGAAATATTTTTCGGACAAAGCAGGCAGCTTGCCATTGCCCATCGGGCCGATGTTCATCATCAGATTGCCGCCTTTGGAAGCCACTTCCGCCAGCAGCCGGATGATCTCCTGCGGCGTTTTGAAATTCTGGTCGAAAGCGGAATAACCCCAGCTGTCGTTATGCGTAAAGATCGCCTCCCATGCGCCTTTCACCACGCCGGCGGGCACTTCGCCGTCGCCAAAATCCTTGAAATCGCCAAGACCGTTGCCTACACGGCTGCTCACGAGGCAATTCGGTTGCAGCTGGTGTACTTTTTCGAGGAAAGCGGCGGATTCTTCCTTGTTCATATTGCCCGGCGTGTCGAACCAGATAATGCCCAGCTCGCCGTAATTGCTCAGCAGTTCCGTGATCTGCGGCAACGATTTTCCACGGTAATAAGCGGCGTAATCTTTTTTCTTCGGGTCAAAGTCCCAGCTGTTGCCGCCGCCGTTGGGCTCGTGCCAGTCCTGGAACTGCGAGTAATAAAACCCCAGCTTGATGCCTTCTTTTTTGCAGGCCGCGGCCAGCGCTTTGATGGGATCTTTTTTATACGGCGTGGCGTCTACGATGTCGAAATCGGAAACCTTGGAATCCCACATGGCGAAGCCGTCGTGGTGTTTGGCGGTAAGCACGATATATTTCACGCCCGACGCTTTGGCGATGCGCACCCATTCTTCAGCGTCGAATTCAACGGGATTGAAGCCCCCGGCAAGCCGGGCGTATTCGGCGGCGGGCGTTTTATCGCGGTTCATGATCCATTCGGTGATGCCGTAATATCGTTTCCCCCGGATGTCGCCGCCAAAATGGGCATAAGGCCCCCAATGCAGGAACAGGCCGAACTTGGCTTCGGTGAACCACCGCGTCTTTTCTCCTTTCCCCGCTTCGGCGTTCTGCCCCCAAAGCTGGTCCGGCTGCTGCGCGAAAACGGGAGAACCGGCGGAAAGCAGGCCGGTCATCGCAATAATCTTCATACAATCGTGGAATCTCATACCTTTTGAATTTTGTACAAGGATAAGAAAGCCATGGAGAAAGGATTAACAGTTAATTGCTGCTTATTGATAGTATTTGCGCGAATATGCGCCATGCGGGAAAAACAGTGAAGATGAAAGCCGTTGGTGCCGGCACAGGTTGTACGGAACCTGCACCGGCCGCCAGGGAAATTGGGGTCACAACGGTGGACAGGCCGGTGGACTGCCGTTCGCGAAATTCATTTAATTTCATCCGGGATACCTGCGTATCGCTTGCGGCAAGACCGATTAGATCCATCTCAAAGGTCTGATATTCATAATGATTATGAAAGCGTACCACTACCTGAAATTGACCGTAGAAATACGCATTTTACCACGCTGCAAACATGGCGCAGTGCCGCACAATTAATTAATTATCAATGAAATAAAAAAGCCGCCCCGGGGGTTTCCGGGCGGCTTTTCCAGTATGATGGTTTGGAATGCTTACCAAATTACCACGCGTTCCGCGGCGGGCAGCACCATTTTGCTGCCTTCGGCGCAATGCCATGCATCCCTGAACTCGGTGAGGTGCGGCAGCGGGCCGTTGATGCGGTAACGGGCCGGACTGTGCGGGTCTGTCTGTATCTGGTTGCGCAGCGCGGCATCGGTGATGTTCGCGTGCCATACCTGCGCCCATCCGAGGAAGAAACGTTGTTTCCAGTCGAAACCGTCTACTTTCGGGGGCTCCGGTTTGCCTTCGATGCTTTTCTGCAGGGCGTAATACGCCAGCGTCAGCCCGCCGAGGTCGGCGATGTTTTCGCCGATGGTGAGCGCGCCGTTGATCTTGAAACCGGGCAAGGGTTCCAGGCCGCTGAAATAATCGATGTACTTTTTAGCCAGCGCATCGAAATTTTTACGGTCGTCTTCCGTCCACCAGTTTTGCAGGTTGCCGTCCGCGTCGAACTGCGAGCCCTGGTCGTCGAAACCATGGGTGAACTCGTGGCCGATCACGGCAATAATGCCGCCGTAGTTGATCGCATCGTCTGCATCAGCATTAAAGAAAGGCGGCTGAAGAATGCCCGCGGGGAATACCACTTCGTTGTTGAGCGGGTTGTAATAAGCGTTCACCGTTTGCGGCGTCATCAGCCATTCGGATTTATCCACCGGTTTGCCTACTTTTTTGTTCCGCTCTTCGTTGCGGTAATGCGCCGCGCTGATGATGTTCTCTATCAGCTCGTCCCGTTTGATTTCGATGCTGGAATAATCTTTCCAGTTGTCCGGGTAACCGATCTTGTAAGTGAAGGCTTTCAGTTTCTTATGCGCCATTTCCTTGGTGGCGGGGCTCATCCAGGCCAGTTTGTCGATGCGCTCGCCGTACACGGTGCGCACGTTTTCGATCATCTCCGATACTTTCTGTTTACTGGCTTCAGGGAAATATTGTTTGGCGAAAAGTTTGCCCAACGGCATGCCCAGGATGCCGTCTGTGGAACGGATGGCCCTGTCGATGCGGGGGCGTTGCGCTTTGCGGCCGGTCATTACCGTGGCGAAAAAGCGGAAATTCTCATCGTCGAACTTTTTGGGCAGGTAACCAGCGAAGGTAGACAGCAGCTGGAATTTGGTGTATGTTTTCAGCGTGCTGATGGGCGTGGACTTCAGCAACTTGGCGCCGTTGGCGAGGTATTCCTTGTTCTGCACCACTACGGTGTCGGTATACAGGCCCTGTTGTGCAACAAATTCTTTCCAGTCGAACTCGGGCGCCAGTTCCAGCAGTTGCGCGAAACCTATCTTGTTATAGGTTTTCACGGGGTCGCGCAATTCCACGTTGGTAAGCTGCAGTTTGGCTACGGCCGTTTCGAAATCGAGGATGGTTTTACCGGGGTTCTGTTCTTTGAACCCGGCGAGACCGAACATTTTATTGACATGGCCTTCAAATTCCTTACGGACGTTTTTGGTGCTTTCATCGTCTCTTTCGTAATAACTTCTTTCACCGAGGCTGAGCCCGTCCTGCCCGCCGTATACGGCGTTCACCTTGCTGTCTTTGGCGTCAGCGTCCACCGCGAAACCGGCCCAGGTGCTTACGCCCATGGTCTGCAGTTCGCCGCAAACGCGCGCCCAGTCTGCAAGCGTTTGAATGTTATCGATCTTTTCAAAATACGGGCGAAGCGGGGTGATGCCTCTTTTTTCGATGGTAACGGTATCGAGGAAGGAGGCGTAATAATCGGCGATCTGCTGTTCTTCGGTACCGCTGGCAAGGCCTTGGCGGCGGGCGATCTCGGTGATGATGCCTTTGAGGCGTACTTCCTTGTTTTCTTTATCGAGCACGTTAAACGCGCCCCAGCGGCTTTCGGTGCCGGGGATGGGATTGGCTTTTTTCCAGCCGTCGTTGGTGAACCCGTCAAAATCAGCACAGGGCTGAATACTGCGGTCGAGCGACGACACCTCGAATGCCGGGGCTTTTTGTGACTGGGCCAGGGCGTCTGCCGAGCATACGGCTATCAGCATACCGGCCGCCATCCATTTTCCGGCGGATGGGAGTTTATGCATATTATCAGGTTTAGAGCAATAAATTTATCGAAGATTTGGCACTTCCGGCGCGGCCTTTATTATAAATGGTAAATTCGTAGGTTTGCAGGATCAATAATACCGAGGGTTTATGTCATTTTTGTTTGGGCTTTTCCGTTTCCTGACATGGGGAAACATCGTAGTAGCATGTTTTTTCATTTTATTTATGCTGATGTCGCTCTTGCTGGCGCCGTCGCCGCTGAGCCTGCTCATGTCGCTGGTTTTGCTGGGCGCAGTGCTGTATCACAACATTTTATGCACGCAGCTGCAGCGCACAATCGCCAATCCCGGAACACCGCTTCCGGAAACCCTTCCCCGCACGATCCTTGTTTCCGGCATTATTGCTTTCATGTATGCCATACTGGTAGCCGTTAACCTGATCTTCATCAGCCGGGTGGCAGACAGCGAGCTGATGAAAATGATGAACACAAGCGCCTTGAAGGAAACAGACGGCGTTTCAGCGGAAGACATCCTGCGGCTTGGCCGCAGAATGGCAATTATCCTGGGCAGTATTCACGCCGCCGCCATTGCGGTGAATTGCGAGCTGAGCCGCATCTTTTTTAACCGCTGGCGGAAAGACCAACAGGAAAAAGAAGAAGATAGCAACAGTTTTTTCGATATCAATAACCCGTAACAACCATGCGCGCACCACTGGCAGAAAGATTACGGCCCGCTGTACTGGACGATCTCGTTGGGCAGGAACATCTCACCGGCGCCGGCAGTATTCTCCGTAAAGCGATACTGGCGGGCAAAGTGCCTTCCATGATCCTTTGGGGGCCTCCCGGCGTGGGCAAAACCACCATCGCCAATATCATCGCCAACACGCTGCAGGTACCGTTCTACACGCTCAGCGCCATTTCTTCCGGCGTAAAGGATATCCGCGAAGTGATCGAGCTGGCGCGGCAGAAACATTCCGTATTGTTCATCGACGAGATCCACCGTTTCAACAAAGGCCAGCAGGACGCACTGCTGGGCGCCGTGGAAAAAGGCATCGTAACGCTGATCGGCGCTACCACCGAAAACCCGTCTTTCGAAGTGAACGCGGCCCTGCTCTCCCGCTGCCAGGTATACGTGCTGAAAGCGCTGGGCCCCGACCAGCTGCAGCAGTTATTGCGGCAGGCGATGGCCAAAGACGAATGGCTGGCGGAAAAAACGATCGAGCTGAAGGAAACCGAAGCGCTGTTCAACATCGCCGGGGGAGACGCGCGCAAGCTGCTTAACCTGTTCGAACTGGTGGTGGACACTTTGCAGGAAGAACAACCGATCGTTGTCACGAACCAGAAAGTGATGGAGATCGCGCAGCAGCGCGTAGCGATCTACGACAAGGCCGGCGAACAACATTACGACATCATTTCGGCGTTCATAAAATCCATCCGCGGCAGCGACCCCAACGGCGCGGTGTACTGGCTGGCCAGGATGCTCGAAGGCGGGGAAGACGTGAAGTTCATCGCCCGCCGCATGGTGATCCTCGCTTCCGAAGATATCGGCAACGCCAATCCCAACGCGCTGCTGCTCGCCACCAGCACTTTCACGGCCGTGAACCTGATCGGCCATCCCGAAGCGAGGATCATTCTCTCGCAATGCGCTACTTACCTGGCTTCGTCACCCAAAAGCAATGCGTCGTACATGGCCATCGGCATGGCGCAGAACATGGTATCGCAAACCGGCGATCTTCCCGTGCCGCTACATATCCGCAATGCGCCTACAAAACTGATGAAACAACAGGGTTACGGGAAAGATTACAAGTACTCCCACAGCTTCGAAAATAATTTCGCGCGGCAGGAATACCTGCCGCAGGAAATTGCCGGCACAACGTTCTACGAGCCCGGCAACAACGCGCGGGAAGAGGAATTAAGGCGGTATTTGAAAGCGTTGTGGAAGGAGAAGTATAATTATTGAGTTCCTGCGCCTCATTTCAACTTAAAACAAATAATTACTGAAGCTCAATTCGGTTAAAAATGAGCGCCATTATCACCTCTAATGAGCTGAATAACGCCTTTTTTTATTTCCCCGTCGCCTTATCCAATATCTCAAATCCCTGCCGGATCTCTTCCCCGTCCTCATCTACCAGGGTAATCGTATGCCTTCCCGGCGCGGGACGAACCGATACCTGGTGAAAGTCCGTCGTTACGCCGATAAAATGTTCGTCCAGGTGCCAGAAGATCTTCGCGGATTGCTGGCGGTGCGTGGCTTTGAACACCGTTTCCCCCAGCGTGCCGTCTATTTCCACGGGCACGAATATCCTCGCCGCAGGCCGCGGGTAGATCAGCTCCATCGACCGCCCCTGCTCCTGTACGCCGCAACCCGGCTTGAACGGCGGCAGCGGTTCGTAAGCATGCGTCATCCGGTAAAAATGTTCCATCGCTGGCGGCAACACGAACCATGCTTTGTGCTGCATCAGGTGCGGCGCTTCACAATCAGCCGTTACCCGGTACTGCCCGGATGCGTCGAGGTGAATAAGCTGGTGATAAGGGCACGCCGCCGAGCGCAAACCCGCCGCAGGAACGGGAAGCGTGTCTTTCTCCAGGCAATATTCCCCGGCCCTGTAACCGCTTTGCCGGCACACTAATACCGGCTGCAGTTTGTCTGCCGGCAACGGCACGGGCGCCGCTCCGGGCAACAACCTGAAAATATCGAACATGATGGGCGCGGCGGTCGATACGCCCGTCAGTCCCGGTCTTCCTTCCCCGTCCGCATTCCCCACCCAAACGCCTACCACCTGCGTGGGGGTTACACCGATGGCCCAACCGTCCCTGAAACCGAAGCTGGTTCCGGTTTTCCAGGCGATCCTTTTGGAAGAGGCGAACGCCTGCCAGATAAATTCCTCTCCCGGCCGCATCACTTCTTCCATCGCCTGGAACGTATACCAGATCGCGCCCGCGTCCAGCACGCCGAAACGCGATAACGAATTGCGCGAAGGCAACGTTTCGTCCGGCCGGTAACCGGGCGCATGGTAATCGTCCGCATCGTATTTGCCGTTGTATTGTTCCAGGTGCAGCAGGGTGCGCGCCATGCTGGCATAGGCGCCGGTAAGCTCCCAGAGCGAGGTTTCGCCGCCGCCCAGGATCATCGACAGCCCGTAATGCGCCGCGGGTTTGTTCATCGTGCTGATGCCGAGCTTTTTTAGCAACAGCAGGAAACGGTCGCTGCGGTACTGCTGCAACAATTTTACCGCCGGGATATTCAGCGAGCGCGCCAGCGCACGCGATGCGGGCACGCCGCCGTCGTACGACTGATCGAAATTCTGCGGCGTATATCCCGCTATCTGCGTGGGCACGTCCGGCAGCAGCGTATGCGGCAGCATCAGCCCGTCGTTGAGCATACCGGCGTACAGCAGCGGCTTCAGCGTGCTGCCGGGGCTTCGCGGGGCCTGTATGATGTCTACGAAAGATTCCAACTCGGGATTGTCAGGATTATACACGTTGCCCACATAAGCCAGGGCATGACCGGTTTCCACGTCCAGCACGAGCGCGGCCGCATTGTTGATGCCGTTGGCGCGGAGCTGGTGATGATGACGAAGCAGAATTTCATTGACGTTTTCCTGCAGCTCCCCGTCCAGCGAGGTTTTGAGCCGGGTGCTGTTTACTGATCTTTCACGCGTGTAATCCTGCCGGAAACGGTTCAGCAAATGCGGCGCGTATTGCGGAAGCACATGCGGCTTGTCCGGCAATGGTTCTATGCAAGCCAGTGCGCAGGTACTGCTGTCGATAGTCCCGTTCCGCCAGAGTTTTTGCAGCAGTGAGTTACGTTTGTCCAGCAAAACCTGCCGGTTGCGGCCGGGATGTATCAGCGCGGGACTGTTCGGCAAAACAGCCAGGGTAGCGGTTTCCGCCCAGGACAGCTGGTCGGGCTTGCGCCCGTAATACCGCCACGACGCGGCTTCCAGGCCTACCACATTGCCGCCGAAAGGCGCATTGCCGGCGTACAGGCCGAGAATTTCCCTTTTGGAATAACGGAACTCCAGCCGCGTGGCCAGTATCATTTCGATGGTTTTCTGCCAGAACGTGCGGGGCTGGTTGCGGTACAAGCGTATGACCTGCATCGTGATCGTGCTGGCCCCGCTCACCACCCTGCCGCCGCCAAGGTTCTGCCTGATGGCCCGGGCCGTTGCAAGCGGGTCTATGCCCCAGTGATAAAAAAAACGTTTGTCTTCGTACGCCACGATGCATTTTTCGAACTTCTCCGGCACCAGTTTATCCGCCGGGAAACGCCACTGCCCGTCTTTGGCGATGGCCGCGTTCATCAGTTCGCCCTTCATGTCTTCTATCACGAAAGAAGTGGGCGCGGTGAACAACTTTGCCGGCAGCAGGAAATAATACCACAGCAGCAGCCCTGCCAGTATGCTGAGCCGCCATTTTCTTTTAATGACCCACTGTTTGATCTTTTCCCGCATATCGAATGTAAAGGCCGGCGCACGGGAATCTTCATCCCGCGTGCCGGCCCTGTTGATGAAATGTTTCTTATTTCGTTACTTCCACCCACTTGCCCGGCACGAACGCGTGGATGGTGTTGTCGTACATCGCTTCGCAGGAAGCGGCGGGCAGGTAATACCGGCCCAGGTATGCCGCATTGAGCAATACCTGGTAAGTCACGGTTTTGGATTCTTCCAGGTTGAAGTAGGTGAACACACGGTCGTCGCGAACGTCGCGGTAAGTGTACGGCGACGAGGTGACGGTGCTGTCGTTGCCCAAGAGGCGGGTGTTGATAATCTCCCATCCGGAGGGGAACACCTGCGTGAGCGCCATTTGTTCGTAGTAGCCGCGTTTGCCCGGGTTGCGGATGGTGACGGTGGCCACGAAGTCCGTTCCCTGTTTCAGCTGTTCGATGCTGAGCGGTTTGCCTGCACGGGTGTTGTATTGCACGTTCATGCCGAGAATTTCAGGGTTATTGTCCGCGTACGGGTTTTGCCCCGCTTCCGGCTGCCCGCGCAGGATGAGGCGTACGTACAACACGTTCTGCCCTTTATTCTGAATGCCCGCCGCACCGCTTCCGGAAGTGAAGGCCACCGGCGTTTGCGAAAGGTAGGAAGCTGCATTTACGTTTCCGCCTTTTCCATTGATCGAATAGCTGAACGCCATTTTGCTGCCTTTGTTCACCCCGCAGAATTTCGCGATGGCAACCAGCGAATACGCGGTGGTTTGCGTGCTGTACCAGGTTTCTTTGCCAAGTTCGGCGGCTACCTGTTTCAGCAGGCTGTTGGCGGCGTTGCGCTGGTCCATAATGGTGAGCACTTCGAGTATCATGGCTTTGTCCCGCAGGTCTGAGCCGTAAGTGCCGCTTAATTGCGTATATGCAGCCACGTTAGTGCTCAATCCTTTGATGAGCGCGTTGGCCGCTTCGGTTTGCCCGGCCATTTTGTATGCGCCGGCAAGGCGCCAGCGGGCGGGGACGGATAAATGCTGGAATTCCTTCAGCCGGTTCATCGCGCCCAGCTCGGGCGTTTTAGCCATGGCCAGCAGGTAAAGCCGGTAAGCCTGCACCAGGTCGCCGCCATAATACGTATAACTGCTGGGCGACCAGCTTTGCGCCTTGTTGCGCTGGTATTTTTTCCATTGGTCGAGGAAACCCGGGGGCAGCGCATAACCCGCGGCCTGGGCTTCGAGCATGAAGTGGCCCGCGTAGTTGGTGCTCCATTCGTCTGCCGAGCTGGCGCCGGGCCAGTAGCCCATCCCGCCGTCTGTAAGCTGGAAACCCCTGAGTTTATTGATGCCGGCTTTTACGTTGCGGTCTATTTGCTGTTTCTGCCGCTCGCTGAGGTCCATCAGGTTGTTCAAAGCCAGTTGCGGGAACACGCCGGAAGTGGTTTGCTCCACGCAGCCGTGCGGGTATTGTATCAGGTATTCGAGGCGTTTGCCGAGGTTGAGCGCGGGAATGGTAGACACTTCCAGCACACCGGTATTGGTGCCTGCCATGCCCACCGGCATGAAGTTGGTGTTCCACGCCGCGCCCGGTTCCAGCGTATGTTCGATCACATTGGTGAGATATGGGTTCGGGTTGCGCACGTCCAGCTCCACGTTTTCTTCGGCCCGCTCCTTCCCGCTGGTGGCAACGATCTTGAACTTGCCGATGCCTACCTGCGACCGGATCTTCACATCGAAATACACCACCTGCTCGCCCGGTTTCGGGAAACTCACCTGTTTGGTGTTTTCGCCTACCACTTCGAAGTATGGGTTAGACGACAGCGTAACGTTCGCCTGCCGCACATGCGGCTCAAGACCGAACACCGTTACCGGCAATTGGATCGTCTCCCCGGGACCCAACACTCTCGGCACCGTCGCCAGCAGCATCAGCGGTTTTTTCACGGAAGTGGTCTTTTCCGCATTGCCGTATGCACCTTCCTGCCCGGCCACTACCATGGCTTTCACGGAACCGATGTAAGGCGGCAGTTTAAAATTATGTGTTTGTTTTTCTCCTTTTTTGAGATAGAAAGGTCCCATGAATTGCACCACGGGTTTGAAGCGGTTGGCTTTGGCGGTGCTGGCGTTTTTGTTGAGACTTTCGTCGCCGCCGATGCTGAGTATCCGCTCCAGGTCCGCGCCCCAGGCGCCGATTACGTAGTCGAACAGATCCCAGGTTTTTACGCCGAGCGCTTCGCGCGCATAAAACGCGCTGTGCGGGTCCGGTGTTTTGAAGCGTGTGAGGTCCAGCAGCCCTTCGTCTACGATGGCAATGGTGTACGTCATGGCTTTGCCGCCGGATTCAGACACGGAAATGGAAGCGTTCGTTTCGGGCCGCAGCGTGGCAGGCAGGTTCACAACGGGTTTGAGGATGGTATTGGGATCTTCCACCAATATGGGAATCGTGCCGTACATACGTATCGGCAGGTCGTTGGCGGTTTGCGCGTGCGGCTGCAACAGGCTCACGTTCACGTAGATGTTCGGCGCCATGTCTTTCTCTGCTTTGAACTTATACACGGTCTGCCCTTTTTCGGTGCCGATCCAGTCGGTTTTGATCACCTTGCTGCCTGATTCGATGCTGATGAGACCGCGGCCGCCTTCGCTGCTGGGGATGGTGAGCACCACGTCTTCCCCCACGTTGTATTTCGTTTTGTTGGAAGTGAACACCAGCATGGCCGCTTCGGCGGGATTTTCCTTCTGCAGGCGCTCCGCGTAGTTCGGCCAGTCCAGGTACACGCTTTGCCCGGTGATATGCCCGCTTTCGAGGTCTTTCACGCGAATGAGGAAGCGGCCCCAGGCGGGCTGGCGCACCATCAGCGGCCAGGCGCCTTTGCCGTTCTTCAATGTTATTTTCTGCGTTTGTATCAGCTGGTTGTAATTATCGTCGGTGAAATTGCTGTAGTCGTTATCGCTTTCGTCCCACCACCAGCGCCAGCGGATCTTGTAAAGCTGCACTTCCACTTCGCGGGTGCCGCCCACGTATTTCCCGGACGCATCTACGTTCACGATGCTTACCTGGTGCGTTTTGTCGGTGGGCAGCATGCCGGTGAGGCGGTCGCCTTCGGGCGCGGCCACGCCTACGTATGAATCGAACACGTGGTAGGGCATGGAAAAATGATCGATGCTGAAATCGCCGCCGGGCTCAAACACTTTCACTTCGAAATTCGCTTTCAAAACGCCGGGGGCGCGCTCGCCCACGGGAATGGCGGCCGACACGGGCGCGTTTCCGTCTTCATTCAGGCTGGCGTCGAAAATGGTTTTGTTTTCGGTGCTGAAACGTTCGGTAGGATCATCGAATGTATACCCGTCGAATTTTGGGAAAGCAGTTCTGGATGAAGTGAGCGACACGTCTACCTTTGCTTTGAGGCTTTGCGCCGGGGCGCCGAAAAGCCAGGCGGCGGAAAGCGTGCCTTTCGGGCTTTCGTCTTTTACCAGCGCGGTTTTGTTGCCGAAGTCCAGCCGCACTTTCAGGCGGTTGGGCTTCACGGTTTCGATGCGGATATTTTTGCTGAAGATGGCGCCGCCCACTTTCACTTTGGCGAGCCAGCTGCCGGTAGGCACGTCCGCATCGGTGGCGGTATGAAAATTATACACGCCGTTGAGGGAAATATGTTGATTGAGGCGTTTGTACAGCTGGCCTTTCGGGTTGTACAATTCAAGCATCACGGGATGGTCCGGCGGCAATTTCCCCTCCCTGTCTTCGAGCATAAAAGTGAGGTACAGCGAATCACCGGGGCGCCATACGCCGCGTTCCCCATACAGGAAACCTTTGATGCCCTGCTGCACTTCCTCGCCTTTTACGTCGAAGCGGCCGAGCGGCAGGGAACTGCCGTCGTCGAGCTTGAGATAACCGCGCTCGTTGTCTTTTTTGGCGATCAGCAGGTAAGGTTTGCGTTTCAGCTCGAATTTCGCGAAGCCGTCGCCGTCGCTGCGGCTGGAAAAGATCACCTGCTGCTGGTAGTCGAGCAGTTCCAGTTCCACGCCGGATAAGGGTTTGGCGTCGCGGATGTCCGTCACGGCCACTACCATGCTGTTGTCGTTGCCACGTTTGGCGATCAGGCCGATGTTGGAGGAAATGATGTTGCGCGAAGCCCAGCGCTCCTTGTTGTAGTAGGAATTGGTGCAGGGATCGTCTCTTTCGCTCCAGCGGTAACCATAAGGGTAATAACTGTCGTAACGGCGCCAGAAGGCGTCGTCCCCGTCGATACTTTCCCCGTAATATTCTTCGTCTTCCTCACCGGAACTTTCTTCGTCCGTTTTTTTCGCGTCCGCGCAGCTGTACAGCGCATATTCTTTCCTGAAACCGATGGTAACGCGGTAGATCGCGCCGGGCTCGGTTTTGACGAGCTGCTCCAGGTCGAGGCTGAAACGCGTGCGCCTGTTGAGGCTCACGGATTTATCGTTGTCGAGGCGGATGGTTTTCTGTACAACGGGACTGCCTACACGACGCAATTCTTCATCGCCGTTGAGATTATTGCGCTGCAGGTATTGCGGGATGTTGTTCTCATAGATCTTTACTACCACCACATCCACGGCTTTCAGGCCGGTGGCATCGAACGGCATCACCAGTTTGCCGCTTTGCGGCATGATCACGCCTTTGCCGGGTATGCTCACCGAAGGAAGGCGGTTCTCGAAGTTGATGCTGGCGGTGAAGGATTTATCCAGCCTGTCGTCGAACGCGCTCATGATGCCTTCGTTCACCACTACCGTATAATTCCCTTCCAGCCGTTCGGGAGAATACACGCGCACTTCGCTGCCTTCGATGGTGTAACGCAGCCCGCTCTGCCCGCTGATGCTGATCAGCCCGTCCAGGTTCTGCGCGCCGTTGAGCGGGCAGCTGAACTGCACGAGCACATAATCTTCCGGGTCGTACACGGGTTTGATGTCCATCACTTTAAAATCCCCGATGGCGGGCACTTCTATCTCGCGGTCGTCTTTCAGGTCCGAGCCGATGCTCTGCCCGTTCCAGCTGATGTGCATGTTGCCGGCCACGGTTTTGCGGATAATGTTATTGATCGTGAATTTCGAGATGCGCTGGGCTACGTCATGCTGCCAGGTAATAGTTGGTTTGGAGCCGTCGTATCGCACGGCGATGATCTTTTCGATGGCTTGCACGTCTTCCGCGTCCGCGGTGTGCACGGCGCCGTAGAAATTCATGCGGTCTTTGCTGGTATTGGCGCTTTTCAGGCCCATCAGCTCCACCTCAAACGAGGGTTTCATCACCTGGAACTCAAATTCGAACACTTTCAGATCGGAAGGCACCGTCATCACTTTGCCCAGCCTGAACTTCGCCTGGTAGGTCTTTCCCGGCTGCAGGTTCTGGTCCGGCCTGAATTCCAGCGTGGTCGCGTCTACCCAAAACGCCTTCCCTTTGATGGCGGGCGAGAAGGAAAACACTTCGTCTGCCACGGGATCGTTCTGCGCGTGCGTCACGTTCACTTCGCCGGTCAGCTGCACGCGGATGGCGCTTTGTTTGGAAATAACCCCGGAGGTATAGGCGTAGATGTATTTGACGAAAGCCGGGTTCACTTCTTTGGCTTTGGTCTTACATCCGGCGAAAAAGGCCGCCATGGCGGTGCAAAGGAACAGGCATGCGAGGGTGAGGGGCCGTGTGTTCGGGCGCATAGTGTGTAGGTTTTAAAGGACGAAAGAAAACAAGTATTCGAATTTAGATCATTTTCCCGTTGCGGATGCGTAAAAAACGGTTCACAGGCGCGGGCAACTCTTCCTCGTAGTGCGTCACGTAGATGAGCGTTACGGGAATGTATTCGCAGAGGGATTCGATCACTTTTTTGAAATGGAGTTTCTGGTGAGTGTCCAGCCCCTGGCAGGGCTCGTCGAAAATGAGCAGCGGCGGGTTCTTCACCAGCGCACGCGCCAGCAGCACGAGGCGCTGCACGCTTTCGGGCACATGTTTGAACTGCGTGGCGGCGTGACCGTTAATTTCGAGCAGCTGCATCCAGCCGAGGGCCTTTTCGAGCTGTTCGGGGGTGCAGGAGCGCATGTAGCCGATGGTGTCGTAAAAGCCGGAGCCGGCCACCTGGAGGCAGGTGGCGTTGGAATCGAAGTACTGGTGCAGCTCGGGGGATACGAAGCCGATCTTCTTTTTAATGTCCCAGATGCTTTCCCCGCTGCCCCGCCGCCGATCGAACAGGCTGATGCGGTTGGCGTAAGATTGCGGATTGTCTGCATTGATGAGGCTCAGCAGGGTGCTTTTGCCGGAGCCGTTCGGGCCCAGCAGGGCCCATTTTTCCCCGGGCCTGACAAGCCACTGAATGCCGTCGAGTATGGTGTTTTCACCGTATTTTACGTGGATGTCCTCCATTTGCACGATGTGCCCGTAATCCCGGGGCTGCGCATCGGCCGTGAGACGGCGGAGCAGTTCGGGGTCGAAGTCCAGTGCGGGGCCGGGCTCTTCGGGCCGGTATTGGGCCAGGAACTCGCCGCGGGTAAAGGTGCCGGTTACACGCCCTTCGTCCAGGCAAAGTACATGGGTGATGCTGGGGGGTATTTCGGAGGGGGAAGTAACGAGCACCACGGTGGCGCCGGAAGCGGCCACATGGTCTACGATGCCGTGAAACGCCTGCCGGCTTTGCACGTCGAGGCCGATGAAGGGGTTATCGAGCAACAGCAGTTCCGGTTTTTGCAGCAATGCCCGGGCGATCATCACGCGGCGGGTTTCGCCGTTGGACAGCTTGATCAGCTCCTTATCGCGCAGGCGCCCGATCTGCAGGGGAGCCAGCGCGGGATCATCCGTTTGCCCGTCCAGGTATTGGTGAACGGTGGGCGCATCGGAAGAATCCATGCTGTTGAAACGCTGCTGGTAATAAAAATCGGAGGTATGCGATAAATTTTTGAAATCGTGGTGATGCCCTACCATGGCTATCAGGCGGCGATAATTGAAGTACGGGTCGGTAATTTCATGGGTTTCCTGGTATCTGTCGTAAAAATAATGACGAATACTGCCGTTGATCACATTATTTTTGCCAAGAATTGTATGTAGAAGGCTGGTCTTCCCTGAACCGCTTTTCCCGGTAACGGCCCAATGCTCTCCGGAACGGATATGCCAGGTAAGATCAGGAAAAAGGGTCGTAAACTGGTTGCGCACAGTGATGTGGTCCAGGGACAGAAAAGGAATCATACTACTATTCATCATTAACGGGGGAGGTTTCCGGGAGCCAATTTCGGCACTCTCTTTCAAAAATCAAACCCCGGAGATTGTAATTTTATCTTAAAGTTTACGCGCCTCATGGGAATCAGCTGGAGTATCAAAACGTTCGCCGAACTAAATAACGAAGAACTGTACGCGATATTACGGCTCCGCAGCGAAGTATTTGTGGTGGAGCAGCAGTGCGCCTACCTGGATATGGACAATTACGACCAGCGGGCGCTCCACCTGCAGGGGGTAAACGAAGAGGGGCTGGTGGCCTACACAAGGTTGTTTGCACCGGGTATTAAATTCGATATGGCGTCCATCGGGCGGGTGGTTTCGTCTCCATCTGCCAGGGGTAAGGGTTTTGGCCGTAAATTGATGGAAGTTTCGATTGCGGCGGTGGAGGAGAAATGGGGGAAAATCCCCATCAAGATTGGGGCACAGTTGTATTTACAGAAATTTTATGAATCTTTGGGATTCGTTCAGAGCAGTGAGATGTACCTGGAAGACGATATTCCGCACATTGAAATGATCAGGGCATGAAATACAGGCCACATGAGACCGCCCGGAGGCGGACAAATGGGGAATTTCAGATTTTTTTATGAATCTTTGGGATAGTTCAGAATACAAACACATGACGCCACTCGAACAAAATCAAATTGCGGATGGTTTCAGATTTTTTTAAATATTTGGGATAGCTCAGGATGGATAGGTGCATAAGGAAAACAAATCCCGCGCATTAAAACGATCAGAGCTTAAATTAATACAGATAATTCAAACACATGACGCCACTCGAACAAAATCAAATTGCGGATGGTTTCAGATTTTTTTAAATATTTGGGATAGCTCAGGATGGATAGGTGCATAAGGAAAACAAATCCCGCGCATTAAAACGATCAGAGCTTAAATTAATACAGATAATTCAAACACATGACGCCACTCGAACAAAATCAAATTGCGGATGGTTTCAGATTTTTTTAAATATTTGGGATAGCTCAGGATGGATAGGTGTATAAGGAAAACAAATCCCGCGCATTAAAACGATCAGAGCTTAAATTAATACAGATAATTCAAACACATGACGCCACTCGAACAACTGAATGCGATGTTACACGAAAAGTACCATACGCATCAGAAAGAGGAATACTCGGTAGAGCTGATGCCGGGCCTTTCCGACTCCGAAATCGATTACATCGCCAAACAACTCCGTACCAGAAATATACCTGACGAAATCCGGGAGTTGCTGCAATTCAGCAGCGGGTTCCTTTTTTACGGGCTGGACGCCATTACTTTCGACGCCACCCGCGATTTTGACCTCTACAATCTCGTCCCCAATTCCATCCGCATTGCGGGAGACGGCTACGGCAACCACTGGGTGCTCGACGTAGACCGCGACGGCAACTGGGGCAACGTTTTTTACGTGTGCAACGACCCCGCCGTGGTGGTGAAACAATCCGAAAACATCACCGAATTCCTGCAACAGCTGCACGAATATGGCAAAGAGATCAAAAAATCCAGCATCGACGTGGTGCATGAGATCGTGGTAAACGATATCTGGAACCGCGAAGACGGCCTCATTCCCCGGGACGAAGCCCGCTATTCCGAGGATACCGAACTGGCCGAGTTCGCCAAGCAGCTGCCTTTCAACTTCATGGTGGCCGACCTGCGCAACAAACCCGTAGGCGCCGGCTTCGCCTGGGGCAAATACGGGGCAGACAATCGGGGGATCATCCGTTACCGCGAAGGTTATCTTTGGGGCATTGAGAAAAAACAACCCCGCGGCGGATTTGGCGGCGGTGGCCGTGGTGGCTTCGGCGGCGGCGGCGGTCGCGGTGGATTTGGCGGCGGCGGCAACCGTGGCGGTGGCGGCGGACGTGGCGGCTTCGGCGGCGGCGGCAACCGTGGCGGCGGTTTTGATCGCGGCGGACGCGGCGGTGGCGGTTTTGATCGCGGCGGAAGCGGCGGTGGTGGCTACGACCGTGGTGGCGGCGGCGGATATGATCGCGGCGGCCGTGGTGGCGGTGGTTACGACCGTGGCGGGAGCGGCGGCGGATACGATCGCGGCGGAAGCGGCAGTGGCGGCTATGATCGCGGTGGCGGTGGTTACGACCGTGGCGGAAGCGGCGGCGGCGGATACGACCGTTCCTCCGGCGACGAGAAGATGCCAGAAGAATTTGACAGCTGAGCACCGGCCGTCACCTGCGGGTGATACGGCTAAGGTTTTTTATAACGGACCGGCCCGGAAACATCATGTTCCGGGCCGGTTTCTTTTTATAAAGATCGTTTTATTTCAGCTTCATCTGCTGCTTCACCTTGTACAGCGGGAAAAGGTACGAAATGGTGTATTGCACGTCGAAAGCGTTCCCCTTATACCCTTTCCCGAAGCCGGGAATAATGAGCGGCGGGAAGTCGCTTTTCGCCAGCGCACGGTTCAGCAGGATGCGGTCGTGCAGGCTCCAGCCAAGGTACAGGTTCTTCAGCACTTCCACCTTTATGCCCAGCGACAGCTCCACCCAGTGCCCCGTTTTGGTCGTGGAACCCACGCTGCCCACGTAATCGCCCCAATAATCGCTGTGGATATTGTAGCCCGGGACTTCGTACGTAAAAAGGGAAAAGCCGTATTTAAACCCGCCGTAAACCATAAAATTCTCCTTCGGCACCTGTTTTTTCAGCAGGTTGTAGTTCGCGCCGATAGAAATACCCACGCCGCTGCTTTTATAGGTATAATTGGTATCGGAATGATCGACGAGGTTATAGCTGAGGTCTGCGGCAAAATAGATCCGGTCTTTGTAACGCGCGTCGAGCGTAACGGTAGCGTCGCGGCGGTAGGGTTGGAAAAAGGGAATGACGAAACGGGTGAGGTCTACCCCCACACGCAAACCTGCAGGCACTTCCAGCATGATGGTCTTGATCGAATCCTTTTTCGACTGGGCCGTGGCGGTTACCGTGCACAACAGCAGCAGGCTAAAAATGCAGTATGATCGTATTTTCATTTTCTTCCGTTACTTGCTTACTGGTAATTTCTACAGATTTTACAACATGCGTGGTGGAAAATACTGTGTCGATATTAAAATACATCACTACCCCGCAGCCCGCGGAAATGAATTTGGGCTGGCGCGCGTAGCGGAAGGTGAGCGTATCGGCTATTTTAGCTGAATCAGTCTGGAAATAATACCGGGCGCTATCCGTCAGCCTGTCCAGCTGGAACTGCATGCCGGTAAGACCGGGCCTTTTTGCATAAATGCTGTCTTTCCCCAGCGCAAACAGCGTCAGTTTCGGGAAAGCGGTATCTTTTTCGACGTTATTATTATTTGGATTGAGATAACGGAAGCGGGCACGCGCTTCGGTGCGCGTGTCCAGGTCGCAAACCTTGGTATCGTCGTCGCAGGCGGTAAGCACTGCTACGAGAACCGCTATCAGCATTACATATTTCATACAGCAATTTGTTGGCACGGCCGCCTATTTCTTTAGTTCTTTTTTCAAAAATACGGCGGTATGGGATTCTTTGCATTTGCTGACCTCTTCGGGTGTTCCGGTGCAAAGTATCTGCCCCCCTCCTTCGCCGCCTTCCGGCCCGAGGTCTACCACGTAATCCGCCACTTTCACCACATCCAGGTTATGCTCGATCACCAGCACGGTGTTGCCGCGCTCTACGAGTTTGTTCAGCACGTTCAGCAGCAGCTGAATGTCCTGGAAATGCAGACCCGTGGTGGGCTCGTCGAGGATGTAAATGGTTTTGCCGGTATCTTTTTTAGACAGCTCGGTGGCTACTTTCACGCGCTGGGCCTCGCCGCCGGAAAGGGTTACCGCGCTTTGGCCGATCGTGATGTAACCAAGACCCACATCCTGCAGGGTCTTGATCTTGCGGTAAAGATAAGGCACGGCCTGGAAGAACTCTACGGCTTCTTCCACCGTCATGTCCAGCACATCGCTGATGGATTTCCCTTTATAACGGATTTCGAGGGTTTCGCGGTTGTACCGGCGCCCGTTGCATTTTTCGCAATGCACGTACACATCCGGCAGGAAGTTCATTTCGATCACCCTTACGCCGGCGCCTTCGCAAACGTCGCAGCGGCCGCCTTTTACGTTGAACGAAAAACGCCCCGCATTGTACCCCCTGATCTTGGCTTCGGGCACCGCTGCAAACAACTGGCGTATTTCCGTAAAGAAGCCGCAGTATGTGGCCGGGTTGCTTCTCGGCGTGCGGCCGATGGGGCTTTGGTCTATTTCGATCACCTTGTCTATTTCCTCCAGCCCTTTGATGCTTTTGTAAGGCATCGGCACGAGTTTGGAATCATAGGCGTGTTTGGAGAGGATGGGGTAAAGGGTTTCGTTGATGAGGGTGGATTTTCCGCTGCCTGAAACGCCCGTTACGCAGGTAAACACGCCCAGCGGCAGTTTCAGCGTAACGTTCTTCAGGTTGTTGCCGGTGGCGCCTTTTAGTTCCAGGAACTTGCCATTGCCTTTACGGCGTTTTTCCGGCACGGGTATTTCGCGGATGCCATTGAGATACCCGGCGGTGGCCGTGTCCAGCTTCAGCATTTCGTCCGGGTGGCCCTGCGCCACCACGCTGCCGCCGTGTATGCCCGCGCCCGGACCGATGTCTATCAAATGGTCCGCGTGCAGCATAATGTCTTTATCGTGCTCCACCACGATCACCGTGTTGCCCATGGTTTTGAGATTACGCAGCGCGTCGATGAGGCGCATATTGTCCCGCTGGTGCAGGCCGATGCTGGGCTCGTCGAGGATGTAGGTGATGCCCATGAGTTGGGAGCCTATCTGCGTGGCAAGACGGATGCGCTGGCTTTCGCCGCCGCTGAGCGTGCGGGTGGCGCGGTTAAGCGTGAGGTAGGTGAGGCCTACGTCCAGCAAAAAGCCGAGGCGCTCGCGGATCTCCTTGAGCACGTCTTTGGCGATGGCGTTCTGTTTTTTGTCCAGGCGTTTCTCAATATCGGAAAACCAGATGGCGAGTTTGCTCAGGTTCATTTCGCCCAGTTCGGAAATATTATGCCCGTCTACCTTGAACATCAGGCTTTCCTTTTTGAGGCGGGCGCCATTGCATTCGGGGCAGGTGGAAAGTTTCATGAACCCTTCGGCCCAGTTGCGTACTGCGTCGGACGAAGTGTCGTTGAAATAGCGGCGCACCATGTTTACGATGCCTTCAAATTCGGTGGCGTACATTTCCGCGCCGTTCTCTTCGAAGCCCATGTCTACTTCCAGTTTGCCGTTCTCGTCTCCGAACAGGAGCACGTTCATAGCGTTTTCCGGGATTTTTTCGATGGGCGCGGCGAGAGAGAATTTATATTTTTTAGCGAGCTGCTGGATCTGCTTGAAAGTAAAGGTGTCCCTGGCTTCGCCGAGCGGGGCGAGGCCGCCGTCGTTGATGGATTTGGTGCGGTCCGGCAGCACTTCGTCCATGTCTATCTGGTAAATAGTGCCGAGGCCTTTGCAGCGCGGACAGGCGCCGTACGGGGAGTTGAAGGAGAAGGTGTTGGGTGAGGGTTCCTCGTAAGAAATACCTGTGTCTTCGCACATCAACTGGCGGCTGTATTGATTCACTTTGCCGGTGTCGTGGTCCATGATGAACATGAGGCCTTTGCCCATCTGCAGCGCTTTCTGAATGCTCTGGCTGATGCGCACGCGCGCGTCTTCCTGTACCTGTATGCGGTCTATCACCAGTTCGATATCGTGGATCTTGTAGCGGTCTACCTGCATGCGTTCTTTCAGGTCGAGCACTTCGCCGTCTACCCGTACTTTCACGAAACCCTGTTTGCGCACCTGTTCGAACAGTTCGCGGTAATGGCCTTTGCGGCCGCGCACGAGCGGGGCGAGTATCACCAGTTTCTTTTTAGGGAAATTGGCGAAGATATGGGCCATGATCTCTTCTTCGGAAAAACGCGTCATGCGTTTGCCGGTGTTGTAGGAGAAGGCTTCGCCTACGCGGGCGTAGAGGAGGCGGAGGAAGTCGTATATCTCGGTGATGGTGCCCACGGTGGAACGCGGGTTTTTGTTGGTGGTTTTCTGCTCGATGGAGATCACGGGTGAAAGGCCCATGATCTTGTCCACGTCCGGCCGTTCCATATCGCCGATAAACTGGCGGGCGTAGGCGGAAAAGCTCTCCATATACCGGCGCTGGCCTTCGGCGTAAATGGTGTCGAATGCGAGAGAAGATTTTCCGCTGCCGCTGATACCGGTGATCACCACCAGGCTGTTCTTCGGGATGCGGATATCCAGGTTTTTAAGATTATGCTCCCGGGCGCCGTACACTTCGATCATTTCCTCCTGTTGGTGAGCTGCCGGGGCGGGTTGTATTGTAGTTTTCTGCTTTTGTTTTGCCATATAGTTCCCGAACACGAAATTCAAAGTACTAAACTACGTATTTGTACAGGGAATGAAAAATAAAATGGCCGCTCACCGGGCGCGGAAATACCGCGAACGGCTATCTCGCTGATAATCAGGTGGATTTCGCGTTTTTCATGAGCTCTCTTTTTCCCTTCCCATGTTTCGGATATGTGACGGGGGGTGGGAGTTAATACCGGCAGCGGAGGGTTTAATAAGACCATTTGAATGGATTTGAATGAATGGGTATATCAGGAACGGGAGGATCACTCTCCCGTTCCTGTTTTTAGAAAATACTACCTGTCGCTTTTCCGCAACGCCTGTTGAGGCGCGGCGTACTGTTCGTACCGGATCAGGTTGCCGTTCCAGACGCCGTTGCTCAACTGACCGGTAAACGGCGGCGGGCAAAGCATCAGTACGGAATCCGGGTCGAGGTCTTCCAGGAAATTGTACTGAATGGGTTTTACGAGTTCATGCTGGGTTTGACAGGATACGGTTAACATTACAAAAGCGGCTGCCACCAGCCCGAAACTTTTTTTCAACTGTTTCATTTTTTCACGTGTGATTTAAAAGATTAAAAAATGGACTAAGGGCTCTCCGGGAGCCGGGTTAACAAGTAGTTCATCGTACATCCGGGTGATGCGTACGGGCCGTTCATTTCAACACTTTACAGACATGCATGTAAAGGATTTTTGCATTTTACTGCGGCAATCATCATGCAGCACGGCATAATTTCTCCTGTTGCAACATCCTGCCACCATCAACATTTCTCACAGCATTGCCCCCGCGGAATTTCTTCCGCCGGATCTTTCAATGCCGCTACAATACATGCGCCGGCAAAAACATAACAACCGGAAAAAACATCGCATCCTGCTGATAAAAACATCACAAAACATCCGTGAACATGCGCGAAAACGCTTGCCAGGTAAGGCATTCACAAACATCTGCAAATCGGTGCTGAATAAAACGGCGAGTACGCGGGTACACTAACAAACAAATCAAAACATCATTTTAATATTAAGGTTAACGGTCGTAAAATTAACGAATGTTTTTATTCACCGGCGGCAAAAACCGGGATATTTGATTTGATAATATGTAAAAATATAAAGGGGTGGAAGTTGTTATTCCCACCCCTTGAAAGAATATTACGTTCGTTGTTTTTATCCATTGAATTTCGCAAATGCTGCGATCGCATTGTGACCGCCGAAACCGAAGGTATTGCTCAGCGCTACATTCACCGTACGCTTCTGAGCCTGGCCCAGCGTAAGGTTCAGCCCTTCGGGAATGTCTTCGCCCAGCGCGGTCGTGTTGATGGTCGGCGGAACGATATCTTCCTGCACCGCCTTGATACAGGCGATCGCTTCAATCGCGCCGGCAGCGCCCAGCAGGTGACCGGTCATCGATTTCGTTGCACTGATGTTCAGTTTGGATGCATGCTCGCCGAACAGCGACTTGATCGCTTTCAGTTCGCTGATGTCGCCCAGCGGCGTAGAAGTAGCATGCGCGTTGATGTAGTCCACATCGGTGAGGGAAAGGCCGGCATCCGCCAGCGCTTCCTTCATGCCCAGCTGCGCGCCCACGCCTTCAGGGTGCGTTGCGGTAAGGTGATATGCGTCGCAGCTCATGGCACCGCCGACCATCTCTCCGTAGATAGTGGCCCCGCGGGCAATGGCATGATCGTAATCTTCAAGGATCACTGCGCCTGCGCCCTCGCCCATTACAAAACCGTCGCGGTCTTTATCGAAGGGGCGGGATGCATGCGCCGCATCGTCGTTGCGGGTGGAAAGCGCCTTGAGGGCGTTAAAACCGGCAATGCCCGCACGGGTGATCGGGCCTTCGGAACCGCCGGCAATGATCATATTGGCCTTGCCGAGGCGGATGTAGTTGAAAGCATCTACCAGCGCGCTGTTGGAAGAGGCGCAGGCAGAAACCGTGCAATAGTTGATGCCCATCAGGCCATATTTAATGGCGATCTGACCGGCCGCGATGTCTGAGATGAGCCTCGGGATGAAGAACGGGCTGAACTTCGGCACAAAGTTGGCCTGTGTGAACTCCACGATCTGGTCTTCGAAGGTTTGCATACCGCCGTTGCCAGACGCCCAGATCACACCGAATTTGCTGCGGTCGGTCTTTTCCAGGTCCACACCGCAGTGCTGGATCGCTTCCTGTGCCACCACCATCGCGTATTGCGTAAAGGTGTCCATTTTGCGGGCTTCCTTTTTTTCAATAAACGCTTCTATATCAAGCCCCTTCAGTTCACAGGCGAATTTCGTTTTGAATTCAGTGGTGTCGAACTTCGTTATCGGGCCCGCACCGCTCATTCCGGCTTTCAGGTTATTCCAGAACGTGTTCACATCATTACCGATCGGTGTGATAGCTCCCATTCCGGTTATCACTACTCTCCTCAGTGTAACAGTACGCATAAGTTTTACTTTAAAGACAAAAGTTAGGTCGCAAAGGTACTCACTTATTATCAGGTTTGAGCATACGCATGTAAAAAAAACAGCATACACTTCAGATTTTAAATGCGCTCACTATGAAAAGGCCTAAAACTGCAAATAAATCGGGATCATCGGCTCCAGCGTTTTCACCTCGTTCAGGAACCAGATGAACGTCACCATCACCGCCACCGAGGCCCAAACGGGCATCCGCTGCAGCCCCAGTTCCAGTTTCTTTTCCGCCACCGGCGGCAAAAAATGCAGGAAATAACCCGCCGCCATCAGAATAAACACCTGCGGATAGGCGCTTAACAGCTGTGGCAGCAGATGTCCCCGGAATTCGCCGGTGATCTGCCCCAGCAGCGTCCATGCGCCGCTGAAATGTTCCATCCTGAAAAATATCCAGCAGAAACACACCAGGTGGAAGGTAAACAGCACGCCCCCCGCCTTCCAGAGGCGCGCCCGCAACGGGGTTTCCCGCATCCAGCCGCGGGTTTTCTGCCATTGGACCCACAATTTGTCTATCCCCAAAGCGCCGCCGTGAACGCCGCCCCAACATATGAAATTCCAGCTGGCCCCGTGCCAGAAACCGCCGATCAGCATTGTCAGCATCAGGTTCACATACTGCCTGAGCGTGCCTTTGCGGTTGCCGCCCAGCGGGATGTAGATGTAATCTTTCAGCCACGAGGATAAAGAAATATGCCAGCGGCGCCAGAATTCGGTGATGGAGCTGCTCCGGTAAGGCTTATCGAAGTTCGCCGGCAGCCTGAAGCCCAGCCAGCGGGCAATGCCGATGGCCATATCGGAATAACCGGAAAAATCGCAGTAAATCACCAGCGCATAGGCATACACGCCAAACAGGCACTCGATGCCGGAATACCGGCCCGGGTCGTCGAAAATGTACTGCACGAAATTCTGGTTGATAAAATCGCTAAGCACTACTTTTTTGAACAGCCCGCTGATGATCAGGAACATCCCTTTCCCCACGTCTTCCATCTCCAGCACATACGGTTTCCTGATCTGCGGGATAAAGTCCGCAGCCCTTACAATGGGGCCCATCATCAGTTTCGGAAAGAAGGAAAGGAAAAAGAGATAATCCATGAATTTGTCCACCGGCTTGATCTCCCGCCGGTATACGTCTACGGTGTAACTGAGATTTTCGAAGGTGTAAAACGAAATGCCGATGGGCAGCACCAGGTTCAGCGGACTGATATTTCCCGCCGTTACATCGTTTATGACCTGTATGAAGAAGTTGGTGTATTTGAAATAACACAGCATGCCCACGTTGATCGCCACGCTGAACCACAGCAGGCGTTTGCGCACGGTGTTCCTTTCTTCGGTATGGATGCGGTTACTGATGTAAAAGTCCACGACGGCGGAAAGGATCACCAGCAGCACGTATTCGTTGCAGGCTTTGTAGAAAAAATAAAGCGAAAACAGCGTGAACACCCATACCCTGGCCCTTTCGTTCTTTCTCGCCAGCTGGTAACAAAACAGGAAAGCCGTGAAAAAATACAGGAAAAACGCGCTGTTGAAGAGGGGTAATTCCTCCCTGTTGTAAAGCAACAGCGATGTCAGGTTTTCAAAAGACATGGATTATGGTTTGACGTTTGTTTGGTTCCATTGTTCGTAAGAGGCCAGCACGGCTTCGGCGAGCAGCTGGCCCTGCAGGCCGTAACCGTAGGCGTTAAAATGCACGCGGTCGCCGCTCCAGGCACGGGCAAAACGCGCATCTGCCTTCATAGCGCCGAAAAGGTCCCAGTAAGCCCAGCCGTTTTCGTTGCACAGCGTGATCATTGCGTCGCGGAGGGTGGTGGCCTGGGGCACTTTCGTGTAACTAACGCGGTAGTATGTACGTTTTTTGCCTTTCTTTTTATATGGCACCTGCCGCTTTTTCATCATCCCCGAAGGTGGGGTGGTGAACAGGAAACGTACTTCCGGGTTGATCTTTTTCATTTCGCCGGTCATCTTTTCGATCTCCAGCCGCAGCTGCGCGGCAGCCACTCCCCCGAACGCTTCGTTCGTGCCCAGCGAAACGATCACCAGCGCGGGTTTCAGCAGTTCCATCTGCGAAACGGCAGTACGCCCGCCGAATTGATTGTAATGCGAGAACTGCGCGCCGTTGATGCCGATGGCATGATACAGTATTCCCGGCTCGCCGTTCTCCGCCACCGCACCGTAAAAACGCCCGATGAAAGAAAAGTTCGCCTTCGCCACGTTTCGCGCAGAATCTCCGTTCAATTCCGCCACGCGGAGATCTTTTTCCAGTTCGTCTTCAAACACGCTGCTGCTTTTATCTTCAGGCAGCATCGCTTTTCCTTCGAACCAGTATGTCATTTTTTTCACTGGCTGCCCCGTAAAGTTCAGCTGCGCCGGGCCTTCGGGCCTTCCGATCGAAATGCCGCCGGGGCCGGTCCACTGGCTGATGTTCCGCTGCACCATGCGTTCTTCGTTCCAGCGCACATTGCTGCTCCAGCGGTAGCCGTTCGGACCGTTGGTGCCGGCCAGGTTGTAGGGGAACACCCAGCCGGGGCCTGCGTCGCCGAATTTTTCCTGCAGCCTGTTTTTTACCGCATCCGGGAAAAAGCCGGCCTGCACATGCGAATCGCCCACATGCAGGATGGATATCACCGTGTCGCCGGTTTGCCGCATCAGGGCATACACCGGGTACAGGCTCGTGTCGTTGTACAGATGTTTGCGCTGCGCGAACGCCGCGCAACTGCCCATGAAAAACCAAACCAGTATGAGGCGTTTACATGTCCGCCTGCTGATATTCATCCATAATCGCTTTATATAAGAGGGCGCCTACTTTGGAAGCCCCGCGGAAATTAAAATGCGTGTAATCCCTGTTGGCCATCGCCGTGTCTACCCAGCGCGTCATGGCGCCTTCGCCGCCCATGGCCGAAAACAGGTTCCAGTAAGCGATGCTGCGGCTTTCGGCAAATTTATGCTGCACTTTCATCAGCGCTTTTACGCCGGGCGCGGTTACGTATTTGCCTTTCTTTTTGTAGGCTTTGTCTGCCGTGCCCACGATCAGGAAAGACGTTTGGGGGAAATACCTGCGCAGCGAATCCACCACTTTCACCATCGGTTTTTCGTACCAGTCGAACTTGGTGTTTTCGGGCCAGAACAGCACGTTGGCGCCGTAATGCAGCACGATGAGGTCGTACGGGCGCACATCCTGCAGCTCGTCCCACATGGTGCGGCTTAGTTTGCCGAGCTCTATGCCGCTGATGCCGCGGAAAGAATAGTTGTCGAGGAAAATGCCGCTGGGGCTTTCGAAACATACGCCGTAAAAGAGGGCGGGGTTTTCGTTGAGGAATTTGAGGGTGAGGGACCTTTGGGTGGAATCGCTCATGAACGAATAGGCGTTGATCTTGCCTTTGCCTTTCAGTTCCAGCGTTTTATTGTTCACGATAATGTTGCGCCGGCCTTTGCCGTACAGCAGGCTCACTTCCTCGAACTGGTCCAGCCGGTGATGTTTTACGGGCTGGTACCTTACCCAGCTTTCGGGCGCGGGCACAAAAGCGTGGCCGGAAGGGCCCAGCTCGGTACCGGCGGGCGGGTTGTTCCGGAAATGATAATCGGTCCAGTTGGGAGAAAAGCTGTGGGTGATGGTGGTGCGGAAGCCCGATACCACGGAAGTGGCGGGCACAAAACCCACGCCTTCGCCGCCGAAGTAGGCCTGCAGGCTGTCCCGCAGGTCGGCGGTGATGAGGTCGCCTTCTATCATGGAATCGCCGAAATACGCGATGCGTACTTTTTTCCGCCGGCCGGTTTTCAGTTCCTTCAGCGCGTGCATGAAATGTTGCATGCCGGCGCCCTCGTTCCCGGCGTTGAAGCCGTAGTCGAGAATGCCGGTGTAGGTCGCAAAGTCTTTATGGATAGGCGCCGCGAGCGAATCCGCTTTCAGCGAATCTGCCAGGGCCGCTTCGGCAACGAGGGCACTGTCTTCAACCGGCGCGCCTGTACGAAAATCGGCCAGGATGTCCAGCGGGCGGAGCGTATAGCCGCCGAAAGAAACGGTGTTATTGACGAGTGAGATCGCGGCAAGGCTGAGCAGGGTGCCCAGCACTATCTTAAATGGATAGGGATGTTTGTTTCCGGATGGCATAGTCGGCATATTGGTAGCAGGATCGTATACCCGGCCCGGTTATACCCCCGCATTACCCGGTACAAATCTATCGTTTTGCCAGATTTAATTCACCATCCAGCTCATATAATTTATATTTTTTGATCATAGACCGTACGCGGGTGATCCAGACGTTGCCTGCGGAGGAATAATTGGATTGGATCAGTTTCTCGAGCCAGGCGTTATAATCGGTGCTTCCTTTCATGGCCGGGTACCATTTTCTTTTCAGCACGATCTTCACAAAGGAACGGTACGAAGCGGAATCCGTTTCGAATTCGCGGTATACGCTGCGGTAGGTTTCGCCACGTTTGGCGAGGTTGTTTTTGCCTACGATCCCGAAGTGATTTTTCAGGAGTTTGGCGTTTTTGCTGGTGCCGTTGCCGGATTCCAGCATGGCGATGCCCAGTATCACGCTGGCGGGCACGCCGGTCTCTTTCATAAGGTTAACCGCAACGGGTGAGTACTTTTTGATGTAATTTTTGGGGGCTTTCTGCGCGGAGGCGGCTATAGTGGTAAACAGCAGGCCGCTCACGAGCAGGTTTTTTTTCTTTAAGAACATGCGTATATATTAAATCTACCAATCAGCACGTTTATAAGCGTATTCACCCCGCAATATTACAGCAATATGGATACATATCTTGTAATTGATATGTTAATCGGATGTAATTTAACGCGCCGCGAATGTCATTCGACTGGTTATCAACAGGAATGAAAAAAGCGGATGATTTTGAAAAACGGACAAATTATCTGTATCTTTGGGTAAAATTACCCATAATGATCAGGAGACACGACAAAAAAGAAGCGTTGGCCGCCCTTGCGCCGGCCTCGGCCTATACCGCCAGGGGCAACTTTTCCGTGTCCCAGTTCACCTGGTACCTGCTGGGCGCCGCCAGTTTCATTAAAGTAACGCCCACTTCCACCATCGACGTTTTCCGGATTCTTCATGAAGGCATTCCCAAAAGCGCCGTAGACCACTTCTCCCAATTCCTCGACATACCGATGACGCTCATGGCGCCTTTGCTGAACATGTCTTACAAAACGCTCATCCGCAAAAAAGAGGACGAGAAACTGGAAGACTACGTAAGCAGCCACATGTACGAGATCGCTGCTACCTATGCCATGGCTTTCGGCATTTTCCAGGACGCGGGCAAGGTCACCCGCTGGTTCAACAAGGAAAATAAAGCCCTCAGCAACCAGAAACCGTTCGACCTGCTCAATACTCCCACGGGCATCAAACTCGTCACCCAGGTGCTGGGCCGTTTGGAAGAAGGCGTTTATTCCTGATCTATGCTCATTTACCGAATCGTTCAAAACGAAGAAAGAACCCGCGACCTCTCCGGCACCGGCGCATTTAAATTCGGCGGCCGCTGGAACAATCCCGGCACTTTTGTGCTTTACGCCAGCGAAAACCGCTCGCTCGCCATGCTCGAAACCCTCGTGCATGTAGACGAATCGGAAATGCCCCCGGATATGTTCATTATGGAGATCGAAGTGAACGACAAAGCGCCCATCCTCTATTTCCCCGACGACAAACTCCCCGAAAACTGGATGGAAGCGGAAAATATCAAACTGAAAGAAGAAGGCGACGCGCTGATGAAAGACCTCCGTTACATCGGCGTAAAAGTACGTTCCGCCGTGCTGCAGCAGGAATACAATTACCTGCTCAACCCGCTGTTCCCGGATTTCAACCAGCTCGTCAAAGTCGAGAAGGTTACGCCCATCATCCCGGACATCCGGTTGTTCTGACACCTGTTCTTATACTATTTTAACACTCTCAGGATAGCGCTCTCCTATACCTCTCCGATACCCAACCTATACCGATCGTACAGGCGAAGGCTACGTGAATAAAATATCATAAAAAAAGCCGCCCTGAACTGTACTGCCCCCAAAAGTTTGGACGGATTAAATAATGAAGTTTAAGCGGCTTGAGTTCGGTATTGTACCGGGCTCAAGCCTTTTAATTTGAGTTTTATTCGGTCGTTGTTATAGTAACGGATGTATT
>NZ_JAGHKP010000003.1:368307-1335633 GCF_017742215.1 Chitinophaga chungangae | reverse complement strand
AGGCATCGACCCGAAACGGTTGTATTACAGCAACAAAGGCGAGCTGGAACCGGTGAACAAATGCAAGGACGGCGTGCCCTGCAGCGAGGAAGAATACAGGGAGAACAGGCGTTCGGAACTGAAAGTGGAATGGTAAAATTACTGATAAAAGGGCTGCCATTGGACAGGTTATGTTGGCATACCCGGAAGATCGTAGGGCAAAAGTCTTAAACCAGCGGGAAGCTGACAATAAAAGTGCTGCCTTTATCAATGGCCGAAGAGACGGAGATTTCTATCCCATGGTATTGGGTGATAGTTTTGGCGATGGAAAGCCCCAGGCCATAACCTTCCAGTTCCGTTCTGGCTACCTTTTTAAAGCGGTCGAAAATGGCGCCGATTTCGTGTTCGCCGATGCCGATGCCGGTATCACTGATGATAAGCTGGTACATTTCCCCGGGAAGCACCCGGTCGCTTACAGTTATTTGTCCCTGGGGTACATTATACTTTATGGCATTGTTGAGCAGATTATATACCAGCTGGAATATCAGGTCGTGATTAAGATGGTGAAGCACGATCTCCCTGGAAAGGCGCATGTTAAACTGTAACTGTTTATCTTCCAAACGGTGTTCCAGTTCTTCCATTAATTCCGTCAGCAGCAGGTATGGCGACACATCGTCCGTTTTTGGGAACTGATCGTTTTCAATACGCGAGATAAGCAGTAATGAATGGACAATCTTTTTCAGGCGGTGTAATGTCTTCATCATACCTATGATTTTCCTTTGTAATTCCTCGTCCGGTGAGTCTTCCGCTATCAAATTTTCCATCTTATTTTGAAGGATGGTGATAGGTGTCATCAGTTCGTGAGACGCGTTGGACGTGAACTCGCGTTCTTTTTCAAAGGCCTCGTTGATTTTACCCATCAGTTCAACGAGCGAATCATCAAGATATCGGAAGTCGGTAGTAGATGTTTTGATGGATGGCACATGATCTTTAAAAGGGAATTTCCGGTTAACCAGCCTCGTGCTGATAATAACGCCGAGCGGGCGCAACAGTAGCCGGGTGAATATAAGGTCTGCCAGGGTGGTGAGCACTATCAGGCCAAACAGTACATACAGGGCCACTTTTTGCAAAGGGCGGTTATACTGGCTGATAGTAGCCGTTTTTTTCCCGACTTCCAGCATATACCGGTTGTGTTGGTATGTGAAGATATGGCTTAATACGCGGTAAGTAAGCGTATCTCCCTCCACTACACGTTGGAGGGTGGCGATGGTATCGGGCAGGCGGGCGTTACCGGCGGGTTCCATCGAAATATATTCTTCCTTCAGCATGGTGTAGCTGCCATAGTTTTCTTCGCCCTGCAGATAAGCGTCGATGCCGTTTTTCCAAATTACGCTCAATACCTTCTTTTTTTGCTCTTTCAGATAGTTATCGTTATACCTGAAAGCAATGTCCTCTACAAGGAAAGGCAATAGCAGCACGAAAAGGATGGCAATCGCCATTTTCGACAAGGTAATGAAAAGAGTAAGTTTGGTAAAAAGTTTCACGCTCAGATCTTTATTTTATACCCCACGTGCCGGAGGGTCTGCAGCCATTCCACGGAGGCAAAGGCCGATAATTTCTTCCGGATATTTTTAATATGCACGTCAATAAAATTCGAATCATAATCGTCATTCGAAAAGTTTCCCCAGATATGTTCACTCAACTGCATCCTGGTGAGCGGCCTGTTTTTATGAAGCAGCATATAACTAAGCAGATCAAATTCCCTTCTCGACAAAGAAATTTCCTGATCTTCAAAAAACACGCTTCTTTGATGCAGATCAATGTCAAAATCTCCCAATGCCACCTTGCTATCCGTCAGCCCAAACTTCCTCCTGGAAATAGCCTGCATCCTGGCCTGTAGTTCCGGCAGCGAAAAGGGTTTTGGGAGATAGTCATCCGCTCCCATATGAAGACCTTTAATCCGGTCTTCCAGTTGCCCGCGTGCGGTAAGAATAATGTAAGAAGCCTCCGGGCAGTTTTTTCTTGCCTCCTGCAATAGTTGCAGACCGTCTCTATCAGGCAGTCCCAGGTCCAGCAGGATAAAATCATATTGATTTTCTTCCATTTTCTCCAGCCCGTGCCTGGCGGTATAAGCCAGATCGCAGCAGTATGATTTTTCAAGATAGGCCTGCATTTCCGCAGCCATCGCCTTTTCATCTTCTATGATCAGTACTTTCATCTTTATTAAAACTGGTAATAGAAACTGCAGGTAAAAAAAGAGTTGGCATCTCCAGCGCCGCTGAGCGCTTTATCGCTTAATACAGAGAGCTGGTAGGCCACTTCTATCATGTAATGGGCCCTGTTATACGCTAACGGTACTTTCAGGCTATAAGATAACAGATCGAATCTGGTGGCCTCTTTCGTAGTTGTTTCCGATGTGCCGGGAATACCCGGTATCACGGGTAAAGGCAAACCCAGTAATTGTTTCTCCTGTATGTAAGTTTGGTAAAAATGCTGGGTTCCGCCCACTGCTTCCGCTGAAGGTGTTAGGGTGACCAGGTCTTTTCCTTTGAAGAGGCTGCCCAGTTGAATCATTTTTTCGGTACTCAGGGTTACAAATACGTCGCGCTGTTTTCCAAAGGCATAATCCACATGAACGCCGGTGGTCATCCAATATTGGTACTTCAGGCCGGCAGCGGCATTATCGGTATTCGCAGCCTGCAAAAAGGGGGAGTTTGAAGGAAAGAACGTATGGCTGTAGCTGAGGTCCGCAGCCAGTTTTTTCCCGATCTTAAATTCAATGCCCGCCCCGGCGCTGGTGGCCGATACCGCCGCTCCGGAATCGTTCAGTAAACGGTATCCTACCCCTGAAAAATAGATCCCCGAACGGAACTGCAACGTGGCGCTGGCCGCTATATAAGGCATGGGGGCTGCGGCAGTCTGACCATAATAATTGGCATTGTTTGAATATAACGTTCCCAGTGTCAGTGTAACTTTCTTGTTGTCGGTTTGCGTGCCGGCCGTATCCGTTTGCGCCTGTGCACTGCTGTGGCATAGCCAGAAAACTGGCAAAATCAATAGATATCTCATGTCATCCTTTTTAACCCGGTTATGATATTATAATATCTTTCCCGGAATGATCTTAGGCTTGATGATCCTGACGGGCTTTATGGGCAATGGTGAAGGAACAGCCATCGGTTTGATCATGCGCCTCGATTTTGGTACTTCCTTTATCTTTGGTAAATGCCCCTGCAATGTGGCCACAGGTTTTTCAACTGGTTTGCTGGCTGCAGTCTTCACAGGCTGCAAGGTGTCGGCAATAGGCGCGTATCCATAACTGCTGGATGTTTTTAACAGCAACAGTCCCGGAACAATAACGAGGGTAGATAAAAGGAATTTGATCATTGCTATAAAAATAACAGATTTTTGCCGGAAAAATGCGGCAAAAATCTGTTCTGCCGGAATTACAGGATACCTGTTAATACTCCTCCTGCAATACGTGTATTAATGCGGATAGGCGCCGCCTGTATTTTTATAATCTGGTTTACAGTAGCGTTAACAGGCGAGGCTCCTTTAACCTTGCCGGTGACCGCATTTTCGAGTTTGGTCCCGATGCCGGCAGTGGATTGTAAAGTGCTGTTTACGGCGATTTGCGCGTTCGCACCGGCGCCGGCCGCGGTGGTTGCCACCGTGTTTAATTGACTGTTAGCGGTCTGCGCAGCTTGTTCCGCAGCGTTGGACTGTACGTGAACTGTAGTGGTGTTACTGGCGCTCACACCGGCGTTCCCGGTAGTTTCATTTGCATGGGTTTGACTGTTTGCGGTTACTTTTCCTTCGGTTTTTACGGAAGTTTGCTGGGCAAATGCGGTTCCTGAGAGTAATAATGCGACAGCGATTAATCCTTGTGCTTTCATGATCTTAGTTTTTAGGTTGTTCAATATTGTTTGTCGGAACAAAACTAATCCCGCAAGATGAAGCGAAAATGAAGAAAGCGTACAAAGATGTCGCAGGGTAAATGTTGCAACGATGGCAGGAGACCAGGTTGCCTCTTCCGGCAGGCGATTTGGATTATCAACTTTCATGTAATAATTTAACCGTTCGTTTAAACGAACATAACATGCTATCAAAATTCAGAACAGGTCTTTTTATACTGCTGAGCATATGCATCTCGGTACAGGCGCAGGACGATAAAAAAATCCGCCTCTTTATCATCGGCAACAGCTTTTCACAGAATGCCGCCACGTTTCTGCCGCAACTGGCAAAGGAAGGGGGAATGGAGCTGGAGCTGGGCCGCGCCGAATTGGGCGGTTGCTCGCTCGAAAGGCACTGGAAACTGGCGGAATCCGGCGAAAAAGCATATAAAGGAAAGTCGCTTCGTGAGATGTTGTCTGACGGGCGCTGGGATATCGTCACCATTCAGCAATACTCCCTGCTTTCCGGCGATCCGGATACTTATGAGCCCTATGCGCGCAAGCTGGTTGAACTGATCAGGTCGCTGCAGCCCGGGGCGAAGATCTTTATTCACCAGATCTGGGCTTACCGCAACGATGCGAAAGCTTTTGGGAAAATAAACGGGGAGGAGCGCGCAAAAACCGCGGAAGAAATGCACCGGCATGTACGGGCCGCTTACCACAAGGCCGCAGCCGAGCTGGGCCTGGGCATCATCCCGACCGGCGATGCGTTCAGGGCAATGGAGGCCAGCAGGAAATGGCATTACAACAAAGACACCACTTTTAATTTTGATACCCCGCAGGCGGGCCAGTTGCCCGACCAGACCAATTCCCTGAATGTAGGGTACGTTTGGCGCGACGGCAAACTCGCCTTCGATGCCAACCACGCCAACACAGCGGGCTGTTATCTTGGATCGCTGGTATGGTACCGCACGTTGCTGGGAGGGAAAGTGAAGAAGGTGAAGTTTACGCCTGAAACCGTGTCAGCCCCGATGGCAAAGAAATTCAAAAAGGTGGTAGCGGGATTGTAAGGAACGCGCGGCAGGGCGGCCTTTAAAAAGTTTCCGTTATATTTATGCGGTTCGAGCTGACCGCATGATACAACATCCACGCACACGCCATACACCCGTGTACCCGGTTTTTATAACCCTGGCCCTGATATGTTTTGTCCTGGCCGCCTGCCGGCACACGCCCGTTCCTTCCGCTTCACGCAAGGTCTATATCGGGCAATCCGGGGGCCGTTACACCATTTTCAGGGATGGCCGTCCTTTCACCGTCAAAGGCGCGGCAGGGAACGGACAGCTGCAGGCGTTGCGGGAAGCCGGCGGCAACACCATCCGCACCTGGGACACCGCAGGGCTGGGTGTATTGCTGGACGAAGCGCAGGCAGCGGGCATCGCCGTCATTGCCGGGCTATCCATCCCGTTCAGCCGCTCCCTTGAATTTTACCGCGATACCGCCGCCGTATCCGCCCTCTGCCTTGGATATGAGCGGCTCATAGAACGTTACAAAGATCATCCCGCCCTGCTGATGTGGTGCCTGGGCAACGAGGTGGATTTTCCCTACAGGCCCCGGTTCCGTCCGTTTTACAAAGCATATAACCGCTTGCTGGACACCATCCATGCCCGCGACCCCGATCACCCCGTTACTACCGCGCTCATCAATTTCAACCGGCGCAATATTTACAATCTCCGCTGGAAAGTGCCGCAACTGGACCTGATCTCGCTGAACATATTCGGCGAATTGCAGCAGCTGCGCAACGACCTCCGGAAATTCCACTGGTTCTGGAACGGGCCGTTCCTGATCACTGAATGGGGCATCAACGGCCCATGGGAAACCGAAACCACCGCATGGGGCGCTCCCGTCGAAAACACCAGCAATAAAAAAGCGGAACAATATTTACAGCGTTATACGGATTATATGCCCGTAAACGATCCGCGTTTTCTGGGAGCCTGTGTGTTTTACTGGGGGCAGAAGCAGGAAGTGACGCATACATGGTTCAGCTTGTTCACCGGGAACGGCGGTGCTTCCGCCACCGCGCAGGCCATGCAGTATATCTGGACGGGGCGATGGCCGGCGCATAAAGCGCCTGCATTGCAATACATGCTGCTGGAAGGCAAAGGTGCAAGGGATAATATTTTGCTTGGCCCGGGCACGCTCCATTCCGCAGAGCTCCTGTTGGAAAACCCCGGCAGGGATTCTCTCCGGTTTGAATGGGAAGTGCTGCCGGAAGATTGGTTCATCCGTTTCCGAAACGACGTGAACACCTGGAAGCCGCCGGCACTGGACAGCCTGCTGCTTTCCCACGAAGGCACCAGGGCCAGCTTCCGCGCGCCGTCGCGGGAAGGGCCATACCGTATATTCGTGACCGTATATGATGCATACGGCAATTTCGCTTCCACCAATACACCGTTTTACGTAATCGCGCCATGAAGGAACCACTGGAACCTGTCACACCGCCGTCGCGGCGGGAACTGTTTACGCTCAGGCTCATGATATTGCTCGGCACCGCCAGCATAGGCGTGCTGCTGATCGTGCTGTTCCGCCGCGTGCAAATCGGTTACGCCCCGTTTTATTGGGTGCTGATGGCGGGCATCACCTTCAACTGTCTCGCTATCCTGCACGAATGGTATCATTATGCCGCTATCCGCATTCCGCCTTCACCCCAGCCGCAACGTCCATTCACGGTAGACGTGCTTACCACCTACTTTCCCGGCGAACCGTATGAAATGATCGTGGAAACGCTTACCGCGGTAAGGGCCATGACCTATCCGCATACCGCCTGGCTGTGCGACGAAGCGAACGATCCTTATCTCCGCGAAGTGTGCGGTCGCCTGGGCGTGCGGCATATAACCCGTACAGACCGCAGGGACGCCAAGGCGGGGAATATCAACAACGCCCTGCAATACGCAACGGGAGAGCTTTGCGTGGTGCTGGACCCGGACCATGTGCCTTCACCGGGTTTCCTGGATGCCGTAGTGCATCACTTCAACGATCCGGAGATCGGCTTCGTGCAGATCGTGCAGGCATACAGCAACCTGGGAGACAGCATCATCGCCAAAGGCGCCGCCCAGCAAACGTTCCAGTTCTACGGCCCGATTATGTCCACCATGAACAGCTACGGCACCGTGCTGGCTATCGGCGCCAACTGCACCTTCAGGAGAGCCGCCCTGGATTCCATCGGCGGGCATGCAAGCGGGCTGGCGGAAGACATGCATACCGCCATGCACCTGCACGCCAAAGGATGGAGATCGGTGTACGTGCCTGCCGTGCTCACCCGCGGGCTGGTGCCCAATACGCTTTCCGCGTATTACGCCCAGCAACTGAAATGGGCGAGGGGCACCTTCGAACTGCTGGTGACCACCTATCCCAGGCTGTTCAGGCAGTTCACCTGGCTGCAGCGGCTGCATTACGGCACCATCCCGCTGCATTATTTGTCCGGTCTCGTCTTTCTCATCAACTTCCTCGTGCCGGTGCTTTCGCTGGTGACGGGGTATATTCCTTTCCGGGCAGACCTCGTGGAATTTTCGCTGCTCGCTTTTCCCGCCATCGGCTCCATCCTGCTTATCCGCCATTATGTGCAGCGCTGGGTGATGGAAGAGACCGAACGCGGCTTCCATGTTGTGGGCGGCCTGCTGTTTATCGGCACCTGGTGGATCTACCTGCTCGGCCTTGCTTATACCATCGCTCGGAAAAAAGTACCGTACCTCCCCACGCCGAAAGACGATTCTGGGCCGGACGACTGGCGGCTGAACATACCCAATATTGCCGTGCTGGCAGTATCGCTGGCGGCGATCATATACGGGCTGCATTACGACTGGAACCCCTATTCGCTTTTTATGGCCGGCATTGCAGGCATCAATTGCCTCATCATGGTATTCAACATCATCGCCAGCCTTCAACTGAGAAAAATACCCGCTCGTTACGGCTGGGTGAAAACGATGCTGATACTCCCGCTGCTGCTTAAAAAACAATTCTGGGTGTTCCGTCACCTGCACCTGTACACCGGCATCCGCAAACTCGGGCTTCCGTTGCTGCTCGCCGTGATCGTACTGACCTGGCATTTTACCGCCGGGCAGCGTCAGGCTCCCGTTGTACAACCGGTTCCCAGGCACGACATTTTTTATACCGGCGTGTACAATCCTTCAGGCCAGGGCATGCCCCGCATGCCGCTTACATCACTGTACATTGCCTGGGGCGACGGGCCGGAGCATCTGCTGCCGGATTCGCTGGCGGCCGTTTATAACAGCGGCTCCGTTCCCATGATCACCTGGGAGCCCTGGACCTCTGGGTTTGGGCTTAGCATCAACGGGCTGGAGCACGAACAAAAAGTAATGTCCCTGATCCCCACCGGCATTTTCGACGGTTACCTGGAACGGTTTGCAGACCAGGTAAAAGCATTGGACCGCCCGATGTTCCTCCGTTTTGCGCATGAGCCGGACAATCCAGACTATCCATGGTCGCCGGCCGGGGGCAATACGCCCGAAGAATTTCGCGCCGCCTGGCGGTATGTGCATGCGCTTTTCCTTAGCCGCGGGGCGATAAACGCGATCTGGGTATGGAACCCATGGAAAGCGGCCAATGCTGCAATGTATTTTCCCGGCAAGGCATACGTGGACTGGATAGGCGCTACCGTCCTCAACTATGGTCCGGGGCATGGCGGCAAGGAATGGCATTCCTTCGAAACTTTGTACATGCCATTCCACAGCCTGCCGCTTTTCCGTTCCGGCATGCCTGTCATGATAACAGAAATGGGCTCCGTCGCGGACGCCGGCAACCAGGAACGCTGGTTCAGCGATGCATTCCGGGCTATTAGCGCGCGTTTTCCCGAGATACAGGCGCAGGTGTTTTTTCATAACGGTTACGATAGAAATGTACCGGAAGGCGATACCGCGCAGTACCTGGACTGGGCCATCCGTAAGCCCGGGCAACTGCTGGCCGCCCTGGACATTTATCCCCGCCTGCGCAGCCCGGTTACTCCCGCAGTCGCAGCCATTACGGACGCAGCGGTACCTGGTCCGGGCGCCCGGCACAAACTACCGGACAGCATCCGGGGGCTGCTTTACCAGAAAGGAGAGGACTGGTTCAGGAACCGGCATACGCTCACGCGCCGGGAAACCGCCCATGACCTCCAACAAATGCGGCAACTGGGCGTGAACACCATCCGCCGGTACGGGCCGGGCATATACGACCGGAATGTGCTGGCGGAAGCCGGCATCCATGGCATCGGCGTGCATTACGGGTTCTGGCTGCCGGAAGTGACGGACATGGACAGGGACAGCGCAACGCTTGCACAGGCGCGGGAAACCATTCTCCGCACGATAACCAGGCGCCGCAACGATACCGCTATTACGGCATGGCACCTGGGAAACAATGCATGGCAGCAGCTTGCACTGCATCATTTTAAACCGGCTTTGTTTTACCAGCAGCAACGTTACCTGCGCTGGCTGGAAGGATTGTCCGCAGCCATCAAAGCCGCCGATTCTTCCAGGCCGTTAACGGCGGACGTACTTTTTAACCCGGGCTCCGTGCCCGCGCTGCCATGGCTTCAGCAGCAGCTGCCGGCCATAGACGCTTTCGGCATCGAAGCAACCGGCGACACCAGCGGCCTGGCCGCCCTTCTTTCCGGAAACTTTCCCGGCTTTATCAGCAGAATGCCTGTAGCCGCCTTCGCCAGGCTGCAGCCTGTGCCGGCATTCCTCACTACCTGGCAAGACCTCGAAACCCGTGATTTTGTTACCTTCGACGGCCTTACCGACCATCGCGGCCGTTATAAACCAGACTGGCACCTGCTCACGGGCCTGTGGAGCGGGGCTCCCGCGCCGCCGCCATTGCCGAGGGTGAAAATACTCCGGCCTTCCCGCACGACGCTGCCCGGCAGCCGCCTCACTTACAACGCGCTCATCAGCACCGGCAACGGGTGGCGGTTTGCCGACCCCGGCACGGACCGGCTGCGGTTTGAATGGTACCTCGTGCAGACGGACGGCTATGGCAATCCCTTCCGCCTGCAGCCAGTCGGGGAAGGAGCGTATCTTACGCTTACCATTCCGGCCCAGCCCATGCAATACCGGCTTTACCTGGAAGCCACGCAGGATGGCAGCGCATCTACCGATCTCAGCACGCTGAACACGCCGCTTTACTGAACATGGCCGGGAATATTAACCGGGAATTTCAATGAGAAGAAACTTGCACGGGGCGCAAAGCCCGCGAAGAAATTCAGGAAGGTAATGGCGGGGTTGTAAAAAGGCCGCAATATCGCGGCCTTTTTACGTATTCTTCATTTTTTCGGAAACGCATTATTCAGCGCTGCCTGTTACTAACCGCTGCTGGTTTGCTATCAGCGCCTGCTGTAATTTTTCATACCCAAGGTTTTGAACGCTTACTTTGTCGTCTATAGCCAGGGATGCGGCAATCGCCGCGGATTGGCCCAATACCATGAATACGGGTTCCATCCTGATAGACCCGAAAGCAATGTGGCTGGCGCTTAAACACACCGGCACCAGCAGGTTGCCGCATTCATTTTTTTTCGGGATGATGGAACGGTAGCTGATCGGGAACGGAGCGCCCACAGGGGCCGCTACATTCCCTTCGTTTTGAATGTACCCGTTGGCGTCCACATACCGCTGAACCATGTGCGAATCCATGGTGTATGCGGCCAGCCCGATAGGATCTTCCGCAACGGAGAGCCCTTCGCAATGATGCTGCGTCATCACGTAGTCGCTTACCATTCGTCTTGCTTCGCGGATATACAGCTGGCCCTGCCAGCCGTCTTCACTTTCGTACTCGTCCTTGCAGGTGCCCCATTGCGATACCACTTTTCTCACTTTTTCGGGAATACGGGGATGATTGGCTAAAGTCCACATCAATCCCTGCTGGTACTGACGGTGTGCCTGGATGATCTTTTCCCTTTCAGCGTAAGAACCGTCGGGGTATTGATAGTTCTGGCCGATGAAATTCGTGGAAAATCCTTTCTGGTTATTGATATCCGTTTTCCGGTTCGGCATTTTGCTGTTGATCCACGGCACCAGCTTGTCGCCATAGTCGTACATATCCTCTATCACACCGCCGGGGGCTGCTTCATAGTTCCTGAACAGCAGCTCATAATTGCGTTCGTTGTAGTTGGCGGGTTTGGTAAACGGGATCCTGTTGTCGGGATGGTCGGTCAGCGTCATCCGGAAACAATAAGCCTGTATCTTCTTATCCGCAGCTCCTTCTATGCCCGGCCCGCCGGGATTGATGCAGGGCAACAGCCCGCTCGATTTATCGCCTTTAATAATGTAAGGGTCTACGCCATTTACAAAATTATGGTACCGCGCATTCCTGGACACGGTTCCCTTCAGGGTTACATTCACCCTGTTGGCTTGTACGCCGTTTAACGTTTCCCGGTATTGTTTGTTCGATTCGCGGCCCAATGTATAGCTGACGCCCGCAGCGGCCATCAGGTCGCCTTCATAGGTCGCGTCTATGAACATTTTGCCTTTATATACTGTGCCATTTTCCATCCGGATGGCAGAGATAGTTCCGTTTTCCTTTACCACGCCGGTTTCCCTGTTCAGCCGCTCACCGTATACCAGCTTTACTTTTTCACGCGAAAGCATGTTGTGATATACCTTTAGCGCGGCAGACGGCTCAAAGGTCCACATGGCGTCTTCTTCTTTCGGGTTTTTAAAATACTCCGAACGGGACTGCCACTTCCAGTTAGACGGGTTATCGTAATACTCCCGGATGTTGCGGTAAAACTCCCGGGCTATTCCGCCAATGGCGGCTTTGTTGCCAATGTCCGTAGCGCCGAGGCCGCCGGTGGTCAACCCGCCGATCCGCTGCGAAGGTTCTATCAGCACTACCGTTTTGCCCATCCTGGAAAGTTGCACGGCGGCTGCCACGCCGGCGGAAGTACCGCCGTAGACTATCACGTCTGCGGTGATGGCCGGTGGCTGGCCGGCAATGGAAGGTTTTGCGCAGATAACCGCCAGTAATGAAAAAAACAATACGCGTACAATCGATATTCTCATAGTATTAATAATTTGGATTTTGTGCCAGGCTTGGGTTTGTGAGCGTTTCTATATTTGGTATCGGCCACAGGTAATCCCTGTTTGTTTTGAATATCCTCGTTTCCACTACCCGCATTTCGCTTCGATTGGGCACTGCGCTGTAATCGGGCGTTCCGTTGGCGTCTATTGCAGGAGCGGCCGCCGGCAGGCCCCTGGGTATCCGGCCATAAAAGATCCCGTTCATCAGCTGGTCCGCAATTTTCCAGCGGCGGATGTCGAACACCCGGAATCCTTCGCCGGCCAGTTCGTATTTACGTTCTTTCCGGATAATGGAACGCAGCTCTTCCCGCGTTTTACCGGCGGCAATGGAGGGCATATTCACGGAGGGGCGTTGCCTTACCGTATTGATGGCATCATACACCGTATTATCCACCTGGTTGGATTCTATTTTCGCTTCCGCGTAGATCAGCAGCACTTCCGCATACCGTACGCTGATAACGTTCAGCTCGGAGGTAGTGCGTTCTACCTTGTCCGTCAAATCGGTGTATTTGCGCCAGCAATAACCGGTGAACGTTGCGAATGCATTGGTGGCATCGGTATTGTTTACCCGCTTTGCCGGCGTGGTGTTATAGTCCCAGGTCTTTACGCTGTCTTTGTGCGTTTCAAACTGGAAGTTCATGAAAATACTGCCCGGCAATGCCACCGTATACCCCAGGCGGGGATCGCGGTTTTCAAAAGGTTTTGCGGGATCGAAGCCGGGAGATTTGTCGATCGAAAGGCCGTCGGTACATTCATAAGAATCTATCAAAGACTGCCCCGGCACCAGGCCGCTGAAGCCCGAAGCCATCCTGGAAAAAAATTGCGAAGGAATGTTATGCGTTTTGATCCCTTTCAGATATTGCAGGGCGAAGATGATCTCTTTGGAGGTTTGTCCTTTATAGGTGAACAGTTCGCCAAAATCCGGGTGCAGCTGGTAAACATTCAGGTCCATCACTCTTTTGGCGGCGTCTGCCGCAACGTCCCATTTTTCATTGTATAACGCGATCCTTGCTTTAATGGCGAGGGCGGCGCCTTTCGTTGCCCGGCCGCTTTCATTGGCGGCATATCCGGGCGGGAGGTCTGCCGCGGCGGCTTCCATTTCGGTGAGAATAAAGTTTACCGTTTCTTCTTTGGTGTTGCGCGGCACCTGCGATTCGTCCAGTTTTAAGGAAGTGGTAACGACCGGCACGCCGCCGAACATTTCAACGAGGTAATGGTAGTGATAAGCTCTCAGGAAACGGGCCTCGGCTTTCACCCGGTTATATAATTGTTCGCTGACGATGTTTTTCACCTTGTCTATATTGTCCAGCAGAAAATTGCAGCGGGCGATGCCGCTGTAAGAGCTGCTCCAGATGCTCAGGAAAAAACCGTTGTTGCTGTCGTGGCTGCCTTTGCCTACTTCCTGCAGCGTTCCGTTATTGCGGTCAAAACCCAGGTCGGTCACCTGGTCCAGTATCACCGGCAGCGGACAGTTGTGCGCGCTCGGGTGAAAAGGAACGGAGGCGTAACAACCGTTGATGGCTAACATCAGCTCCTGCTCGTTCGTGATAAAGGAAGATGACGAAGGGCCGTCCAGCGGATATTTCTCCAGGTAATTTTTATTACAGGCTGTAAAAGCCAGGAATGAAACGATGAGAATAATATATTTATGCATTGTCGTCAAAATTTGTGTTGCTTATAAGCTGGCATTCACACCAAACGTGAATACTTTTACCTGCGGATAGCCGTTGCCGATACCTACCGGGCTTTCCACGTCATAACCGTCCCAGAATTTATCGATGGTGAAAAGGTTGGAGCCGTTTACGTAGAGGCGCAGGTTCCGGATGCCCATTTTTTTGATCCATTCATCGGGCAGGGTGTACCCGAGCTGGATGTTCTTCAGGCGCGTATAGGCGGCATTTTTCATCCAGAAGCTCGAGTTCTTTTCGTTGTTCACCTCGCTGAAAGCCAGGCGCGGAAAGGCGGCACCGGTGTGCTCTGGCGTCCAGTGGTCTTTATGCTGCTCCTGCACGGTACCCCCTTCATAAAAAGGCATAATGCCCTGCCTGTACAGGTATCCGTCTGCCTTGCCTACGCCCTGGATCATAGCGCTCAGGTTAAATCCTTTGTAAGATGCGCCGAGGTTTATGCCGTAGGTAAACCGTGGAATGGTGCTGCCGATCACTACATTGTCCAGGTCGTTGATGATCTTGTCGTTATTCTGGTCTTTATATTTCAGGTCGCCCGGCTTTACAATGCCAAACTGCTGCGCATGTTCGGCCACATCCCTTTCGTCTGTAAAATATCCCTCGGCTTCAAGCCCGTAAATGGAACTGATGGGATAACCTTCTCTACTAACGGTAAGGCCTGTACGATTAATGCCATGGAGGTCCAGCACTTTATTTTTTACATCGGAAACGTTTACATTGACATAATATTCAAGCTCCCTGATGGCGCCATTGTAATTGACGCCCAATTCCCAACCCTTGTTGCTCACGACGCCGACGTTTTGCGGAGGAGCGCTCAGCCCGATGATCAGCGGGATATCCAGTACGTACAATATGTCTTTTGATTTTTTATCGTAGTATTCGGCCGTTATCGAAAGTTTGGAGAACAGCGCGATATCCAGGGCTACGTTGGTCATTTCCGTGGTTTCCCATGAAATGTCCACATTGGCCGCGGTATTCAAAGCCGCTGTGTTCACGATCTGTTTGCCTAACGTGTAGGAACCGAAATCGATCTGGCTGGCGAAGGGGTAATTCCCGATATTCTGGTTGCCGAGCTGCCCCCAGGACGCACGGATCTTCATATCCGATATAACGTGGGCCAGCGGCTCCATGAACTTTTCCTGGGAGATGCGCCAGCCGGCTGACATGGAGGGGAAAATGCTGTATTTGTTGCCCGTGGCGAACCGTGACGACCCGTCGTACCGGAGGTTGGCTTCGAACAGGTATTTGCCGCTGAAGTTATAGTTGAGACGCCCGAACAGGGATTGCAGCGCCCATTCCGCCGAGTTGCCGTTGGCTTTCTGATTTACGGCTTCCCCGGCCGCCAGCACGGGATAATCGGGGAGTATAAACCCGTCGCGGAATGCGGAGACGTAGTTGTTGCGGAAGTCTTCCCTTGAAAAACCGGCCAGCAGCTTTAATTCATGCAGCCGGATATTTTTTTCGAATGTGATGGTGGCGCGGACATTATTTTGAAACGACTTGTTGGCGGTTTCCGTCAGCGCGCTTTTGGTGGGAGAGAGGAAGTTGCTCTTTGTGCCGTCCGGCTTATAGGTTTGAACGATACGGTTAAATGTTTTCCCGATGGTTTCCCCGATTACCGGCGCAATGGTCAGTTCGGATCTCAGCCATTTAACGGGCTGGTAGTTCAGGCTGAAATTCAGGATGCCGGAGCGGTTGCTGGTCTTAGCCGTTCCGCCCACACGGGAAAACGCGATGGGATTGTCTCCGTTCCATCCTTCGCCCCAGGTGCCGTCTGTATTGATGCCGGCCTGGTTGGCGGGAATGCGGTTCATCCAGTGAAAAACAGCTTCCGCACCCCTGCCGGGCTCTTCCTGGACGGCGTTGATAAATTGCATGTCGAACCGGGCAGATACTTTTTCGGAGAATTTAAAATCGGTATTGTTACGGAAACTGAACCGGGTAAAGTCGGTAGTCTCAATCACGCCTTTCTGATCGAAATAACCGAATGAAGCGAAGGATTTGATCTTGTCCGTTCCGCCGCTCACGCTCACAAAATGATTCTGCTGAAAACCGGAACCGGTCAGCACTTCTTTTTGCCAGTCGGTTTCAGGGTACAGGTCGCGGTTCGCAGCCCCTTCGGTACGGTATTTATCGATCAGTTCGTCGTCGTACAGCGGCGCCCTGCCTACGTTTACATAAGCTTCGTTGGTAAGCAGCATATGATCGACGGCGTTTACCATTTTGGGCAGATTGGTCGGCTGCTGCCAGCCGGCATATGCATCGTAATTGACCGTGAGCTGGTTTCCTTTGGCCCTTTTGGTGGTGATCAGCACCACGCCGTTGGCCGCCCTGGAACCATAAATGGCGGAGGAGGCTGCATCTTTCAGGATGGATATGGATTCTATGGTATTGGGGTCGATATTGTTCATGTTTCCTTCTATACCGTCTATCAGCACCATGGGATTGGAATCTCCCAAAGTACCGATACCGCGTATACGAATGGTACCGGCATCGCTTCCCGGCTGGCCGGAACGCTGCACTACCGTAACGCCGGGCGCCAGGCCCTGCAATGCGGCGGAAGTTTGACCCACCGGCCTCACTTGCAGGTCTGCGCTTTTTACCGTGGAAACAGACCCGGTCAGGTTTACTTTTTTCTGTGTGCCGTATCCTACTACTACAATGGAATTCAGGCCGGCCACGCTTTCTTTCAGTATGATGCGCACGGGTTCCTGTTCTTCCACCGACACTTCTGCCTGCACATAGCCGGTATAAGAAACCAGCAATACCGCGTTCTCCGGAACATCCGCAAAACTGAACCGGCCGTTTTCGTCAGCCACGGTGGCCTTGTCGGTTCCCTTTACCCGCACGGTAGCGCCGGGCAGGGGAGCGCCTTTTTCGTCGGTCACGCTGCCTTTGACAGGAAAGAGTACGACCGCCGCTGTTTCCAGCGGTTTTCTTTTCACCACGATCGTATTCTGCAGTACCGTATACGTTAAAGGCTGGCCGGTGAAACACTCGTTCAATACCTTTTCCAGGGAGGCGTTGATCACCCTGATATTTACCGGCCTGGCCTCTTTGAGCATGTCCGCGTCATAAATGAACTCGTACCTGCTTTGTTTGCTGACCTCCCAGAATATCTGCTCGAGCGTGGCGTTTTTCCGGGAAAGCGTGAGTTTCTGTGCATAGCCTGCGGCGCTTGTTTGCAGGAAAGCAGCGGTTAAAAAAACAAAAACGAGTTTCATAACCATTAGCGTTTTGTAAGAAATAAAAGGCCGGCCCCTGTATTTCCTGAGGGGAAAATTCATAATTTTGGTTAAGTTTTTAGTTTTTAATAATGACAACCGGGAGCGGTGAGAACGTTCCTGGTTGTTTTTTTTTCTCTATTGTTGTCAGTCGTTTAGAACATAACGGTGATCTTCCCCGGTGTTTCCCCGGCAGCTTCTTCGATCCTGAACCGGATAGAACCTGTCAGCTCGAGTATTTTCAGTACATCAGATATATTATGGGAGCGGGAGATTTTCCCGCCGAAGGTTTTCCGGCCAGACTGCCCCTCAAACTGCACGGTTACGTTATACCAGCGGCTTATCTTCCGCATGATGCTGCCGATATCTTCATTTTTAAACACGAAATAGCCGTCTTTCCAAGCCAGCGCCGCATCCAGGTCAACTTCATACACGCTGATATCGTTTCCCCTGACCTCCGATTGCTGCCCGGGCCACAGCACGCTGCTCCGGCTGCCCTTTATGATCTTTACCGCTCCCTGGAGAAGGGTTGTATTCACGCTGGCCTCGTCTTCGTATGCCATTACATTGAACTTTGTGCCCAGCACCTGCACTGTTTGCCCCCGGGCTTCCACTTTAAAAGGCATTGCAGCGTTTGCCGCCACTTCAAAATACGCCTCGCCTTTTAGCCGCACGGTGCGTTCATGGCCAGTAAAAACGGTTGGGAACGTCAATTCGGAACCTGCGTTCAGCCAAACCGTCGTGCCGTCTTGCAGGGTCACCTGGTATTGACCTCCGTATGGGGTAGTGATCGTATTGTATGCCGGTGAAGTGGCCCCGGCACCTTCTCCGGGGCTTCCTTCATCGTAGACCAGCTGGCCTTCTTTCGTTTTGATGACCGTTGCGGCGCCCTGGCTGGCCAGTACGCCCTTGCCGGCTTCGTCCAGCGGGATCTGCGAGCCGTCTGCCAGGGTAAGCGACGCTACATTCCGCCCGGGCCTGATATCAGGCGCGCTGTTTTGTTTTACGATCGCCGGCTGTTGTTCAGGCGCATCTTTTTTCAAAAGGAAGAGGTAAGCGGCGATCAGCAGCAGCAGGGAAGCCGCGATGCCGGCTATCCAGCGCAACGTTCCCCGCTGCTTTGCCGGTGCGTCCGGTAGGGGCTTCATGCCCCGCCGGATTTGCTGCAGCATCTTTTGCTCCAGGGCATTTTCTTCCCCGGCGGGCAGCTCTACATCGCCTTTTTCGCCCAGGCGCCTGTAATAGTCTTCCACCAGCTGCCGTTCAGCGGCGCTTGCAGTACCCTTGAGGTATCTGTCTAACAATTCCAGGAAATTCTTTTTATCCATGCTATTCAGTTTATAAGAACCGGAAAAGGCGATATACCCTACGGTCCGCATCAGATTTTTTTTCGGGGAAATAAAAGGGGAAAGGTGGGGGGAAGCGTGATGGGCGCGTTAAAGGATCGCCCGGTATTCTGCCGCCAGTAAAATAATCACGCACATTTCGTAATTCAGGTTGTCCCGGAAATACCGCAGGGATTTCGATATTCTTTTTTCTACCGTTTTTTCGGATATGTTGAGCCTGGCCGCAATCTGTTTGTAAGTGAGGTTGTTTTCACGGCTTAAATAAAACGCTTCTTTAACATTCTCGGGAAGCCCGCTTAGCAGTTTTTCAAATAATTCACGTTGTTCTTTATACAGCAGCAGGTCTTCCGCCAGCACATCGATGGTAATGGCAGCCAGGCGGTCGTAGAACGCTTTGTCGGTTTTCTGCGCCCGTATCGCTTTTAAGACGCCGAAGCGGGCTGCCTGCTGAAGATAAGGCTTTAACGAAGTGATGTCCAGCGTATGCCTGCCGCGCCATATCCTGATAAACACTTCCTGCAGGATATCCTGGGCCGCATCGCCGTCGCGGATGATGCCAAAAGCGGTCGTATACAGCAGCTTCCAGTATCGTTTGTAGATTTCCGTGAATGCGGCTTCATCATCTTCTTTAAGCAGATGCAGCAGTTCCTGGTCGGCAAAACCGGTATAGTCGAAGTTACTCATGTACGGCTATTTTTCTGGTGCGGGAACATGCCTGCCCCGGCGATGTTGCAGCCGGTTTTCGAATTTGATTGAACAGGCGGGAAAAGGACGTTGGCGCTTTTTCACAAATGGGACCTATTTACACTCAATTTTACAATATTTAAATGAGATTTGAGTTTTTCAATTCCTTTATCCGAAAGCCGCGCCCGGTCCCATCAACAGATGTTACCAGGGCAGGTGTTTTATAAACGCGGCGATATCTCCGCCGGCGGGGAGCTTGCACGGGAAGTCCGGCAGCAGTTTATTTACGGCGCCACGCCCTGCCGGGCGCACCCATTCTTTTACGCCAAAACGCAGCTCCAGCCCCGTATGCGGAAGAACGACGGAGTACATTTCCCCGAAATGGGTGGGATGGCCGTCTGCCGGCGATTCGCCGGCAAGGGGCGCTATTTTGTTATCCTGCACCAGCGTGGCGAACATGATCGCGCTTGAAAATGTCCGCGGCCCAATGAGCACCATCACCTTCCCGGTAAAGCGGTAAGGAGGTTCGCCGGATGTAACGGTCCGGGAAGAAACATGCAACACTTCGCCGGGCGCGGCGTTTTTGTAACCTTCATCGTTAAACCCCCACGAAGTCAGCTTTGCGAGGTATTCGTCGCTCCGTTTCCAGTTCATGGAATAAGACTGGTACGACTTACCGTAAATGCGGTCTATCAGCATGTTGCCGACCGCCGAGGCCCCGCCGTCGTTACCGCTTACATCGATCAGCAGCCGCTGTACGCCGTCTTTTTTTACCAGGGTGAAAATGCTGTCGATGCAACGCTCGTATACGGGAAGGTCCTGGCTGCCTCTTGTGCCGAACGACCGTGCGAGGATGTAACCCGTATTGCCATACCGGCGATAGCTGATGTTGGTGGCCACACTGTCTGCGCGGTTCGGGATTTTGCGGCCGGCATCGGGTTTGCGAAGTGACAGGGCGGCATGTTCGTCTTCCAGCGGCAGAAGGGCCGCGGCGGCCTTTTGGCGGAATGCGGCGGCGGTTAACGGCGCCGTTAACCCGGCTTCCAGCGAATCGAAATATTTGACGTAGCGTTCCTTCGTATACTGCGAAAACGGGTTGGCGTGCACCTGGAACAATTGGCGCCGGATGAATTGCAGATCTTCCCGCAATGCGGACGGGGCATACAGGCTGTCCTGCGCAACGGAAGAGACTGCCGGGAACAAAAGCAGCACCATACAGGTGAGGCGTTTATGCATGAGAATGACGTTTCCTGTAAGATAGCGCTTCAGTGAAAAAAATAAAAGCGGGATATCGAAGAACCTTATCTTTATTATCCCCGGCTTTCATCCGGGATCACTATGAGATCAGTTTTTTTTATCGCCTCCCTTGTATTTGTAATTGCCGGTTGGAAGGACAGCAAAGCCCAGTCGCGGCCGAATATCATATTGATCATAGCGGACGATCTGGGCTGGAACGATGTAGGATGTTACGGCAATACCGCCGTGCGTACCCCGAATATCGACCGGCTCGCAAAAGACGGGATACGGTTCAATAATGTATTTGTGACTTCCAGTTCTTGCAGTCCCAGCAGGACCAGCATCATCACAGGCCGTTACCCGCACAGCACCGGCGCCGCCGAACTGCATACGCCTTTGCCCGCAGATCAAACCTTTTTCCCCGAGATATTAAAAAAGAACGGGTACTACACGGCACAGGCGGGTAAATGGCATGAAGGGCCTCATACGAAAAGGGCCTACGACACCCTGATTACCGGCGCTAAAAATGGTGTTGGGGGCGAAGGAATGTGGCTCTCCGTATTAAAAGACCGGCCCAAAAACAAACCTTTCTTTTGCTGGTTCGCCGCGTTTGATGCGCACCGGCCCTGGCAGCCGGATACGGCCCTTCAGCCGCACGACCCTTCCAAAGTGATCGTGCCGCCGATGCTGGCAGATACGAAGGAAACCAGGGAAGACCTGGCCGCTTATTACAACGAAATTGCCCGCCTGGACCGTTATGTCGGTGAAATAAACGACGAACTGCAACGGCAGGGCATTGCGGAAAATACGATCGTCATTTTTATGTCGGACAACGGAAGGCCTTTCCCCGGCAATAAAACGAGACTGAATGACGCGGGCGTAAAAACGCCTTTCATTATCAAGTGGCCGCAGAGCGGGAAAAAAGGAATGGAATGCGACGGGCTGATAAGCGCTGTCGATATTGCGCCTACGCTTTTAGAGATCGCGCAAGCGCCGGCGGTGCCTGTTATCCAGGGAAAAAGTTTTGCTGCTTTATTCAAAGATCCCGGCCAGCCATTTCGCGAATATGTTTTCACCGAGCACAACTGGCACGACTATGAAGCCTATGAACGGGCCGTACGCACCAGGGATTTCTTATATATTTTCAACGGCCGCCCGCAATTCCCCAACCAGGGCCCGCTCGATGCGGTGAACAGTCCGTCGTTTAAGGCGTTGTTAACCGCAAAGGGAAAAGGAGCGCTGACCAAATTGCAAAACGATATTTTCCTGTCGCCAAGGCCCGCGGAAGAATTATACGACCTGGGCAAAGACGGCGACCAGGCGAATAATCTCGCATCAGACAGCCGGTTCGCGGCAACGAAGAAAAAACTTTCCTCGGTATTGACCCAATGGCAAAAAGAAACCGGGGATACGCAGCCCGCGGCGTTAACACCGGACTGGTACGACCGGGTGACCGGCGAAAAGACGGATAAAAACAAGGTGAGGGGTGAAATGCCGGGGACGCGGTAACGGGACAGACAAGAATAATTTGAACGACCGTGCCGAACAGGGCGCCGCAAAGCCCGCCTGCGAAGAGATTTGACCGGGTAGTGGCGGGAATGTAAGGAAATTGCTACTTTTGATCCATATCAATCAAAATTACAGACTTGCCATCCCATACCGCCGATATCGAAAAAGAGCTCCTGCTGCAGATCGCCGAGGGAAACGAACGTGCGTTCAGGCAATTTTATGACCTGTACTGGGCGAAGTTGTACAACTACCTGATCCGGATCATCAAATCCCCGGAAATTACCGAAGAGATCGTGATAGACATTTTCCTGAAGTTGTGGACAGGCAGGGAATTGCTGCTGAACATCCAGCACCTGGACAGCTTCCTGCGAAAAGTAGCCTACAACAAAGCCATGGATTTTTTCAAGATAGCCAGCCGGGACGAGCAGCTGAAGCGGATCGTTGCCCGTGAAATGGAAACGGAAGAAACCTGCGGCGCCGATCACCGGCTGCTGGACGGTGAATCGAAAACCATACTCCAGCAGGCCATTCTGCAGTTATCGCCCCAGCGCCGTCTTATTTTCACGCTCAGCAGGGAGAAAGGATTAACGCATGACCAGATCGCCAGGCAGCTGAACTTATCCCGCCATACCGTCCGCAACAGCATGGCCGAAGCCCTGAAATCCATCCGCCACTACCTGAAAAACAATGATATCGAACCGCTGATAGCGCTCGGTATTTACTTTTCATCCTGACCGTCGTCCCTCGCCGGAAAAAAAATCCGGCCGGCCGATAGTACTACCTTCACCTTTTACCAGTCTTATATTTATGTCATCCAATCCCATCAGGTTAAAATACCTGTTCGAAAAATATTTGCAGAACAATTGCAGCAAAAGCGAATTGACCGAATTCTGGCAATTGATGTCGCAGCTGTCTGAGAACGACCTGGTGAGCGAAGAGATGATGGCGTTATGGGACAAGATACCACCGGAACATCAACCGTCCGGAAAGGCGGATCAGGAAAAGATCTATGCAAGCATCCGGGAAAGGGCGGAGGCGCAGCAGCCGGACTACAACAGGCTTCATAATAAAAAACGCTATCAGCCGCTGGTAAAGACCTTAAAAATAGCGGCGGTATTATTTGCCTGCCTTGCGCTGGCCTGGTGGCAACGGAGCGGGAAAGAGGAACAGGCCGCACCATCGCTGGCCGCGGACCATGCGCCTTCGCCGGTACGCCAGGTGATCAGTTTGCCTGACGGCACCACCGCCATATTGAACAGTAACAGCAAGCTGGATTATCCCCCCGTATTCTCCGGTAACAGCCGGGACGTATACCTGACCGGCGAAGCCTATTTTGACGTGCAGGAACGGCCCGGGCAGCCCTTTACAGTGCATACCGGGAAATTTACCACTACGGTGTTGGGCACCCGGTTCAATATCCGCAATTATCCCGGGGAACAGGACGTGATCGTGACCGTTGCCAGCGGAAAAGTGAAAGTGTCGGGAGAAGAAAAAACGTTGGGCATACTGGTCCGCAACGATCAGATCGTAGCGGACAAAGCATCTGGAACGGCCTTGCAGCGTGTAGTGGACGTGCGGCAGGTAACGGCATGGAAACGGCAGAACCTTTTTTTCAAGAACATGACGCTGGGAGAGGCCGTTGCCGTTCTGAACGATCATTATGACGCGAGCATCCGCTTCCGCAACGAAGCGCTGCGCCATTGCAGGTTCACAGGCACATTCCTGAGCGATAACAAGCTGGAGCAGGTGCTGGACGTGATCACGGCGGTGACGGACATCAAATGGCAAAAAGAAAACGATACCATCTGGCTGGATGGTGACGGATGTACGGGGAAAGAATAAAAAAAGAATAAAGCATATACCGAAAAAAGGCTACGCTGACTTGGGATCAGCATAGCCCGGCGTTTTAAGTGTTTCGAGTACTTGAAAACATATCCAAGTTATGAAATTTTTCATTACGGAATGGTGCGGCGATGCCGTGCCCGTCCGGAATGTCTCCTGAAAACGTGTACCTATATGCGCCTCGGTCTTTTGTCACCTGCTTTACTCTTTATTTTCGTCAATTTATTGCCGGCGATGCCCGTGAATGGTCAAAATATAAAAAGCACAATGGTTACGATCAGCTTAAAAAATGAGCCGCTGGAAGCAGGTTTTCAGAAGATAGAACAGCAGACCGGTTTCAGGTTTGCTTACGTCGAGCTGCTGCTAAGCCCGTACCGGCACTGGAACCTGCCTGCAGGCACGCGTTCCGTGGAGGAAACGCTCGACCTGCTGCTGAACAATACCCCGCTCGTTTACAAAGTGAACCGGAACAGCATCGCCATTCTCCGGAGAAAAAATGAGACAGACAGCAGCTGCACGATACGGGGCAGGGTTTTCAGCGAAGAGGGAACGCCATTGCCGGGTGCGACGATCATCATCAAGAACAGCGGCCGCGGCACTACAACCGACACTGCGGGAGCATTCGCGCTGGAACAGGTAACGTTGCCCGCCGTGTTGCAGGCGCGCATGGTCGGTTATGTTGCGCAGGAAGCGGCGTTAAAGGAAAAACGCACAGCCCCCGTTTTCATCACGCTCGAAAATGATACGAGATCGCTCGAGCAGGTAGTGGTGGTGGGCTACAATACGCAGAAAAAACGGAATATCATCAGCGCCATCACTACCGTGCCCGGCACTGAAATACAAAAAGCGCCGACCCTGAATATCTCCAATGCCCTTGCGGGAAGAGTGCCCGGAATACTCGCCACCACCACCAGCGGCCGGCCGGGCATCGGCGCGTATTTCCGGATCAGGGGAAAAGTATCGCTCAACGAACCGGGGCCGCTGGTGGTGATAGACGGCATCGTGCGGAACGACGAATATGGCAATATCAACCCGTATGAAGTGGAAACGGTCTCCGTACTGAAAGATGCGGCGGCCGCGTCGGTATACGGCGCCAGGGCGGCGGGCGGCGTGATCCTCATCACCACGAAACGGGGAACGGCCGGCAAGCCCGTGGTTACCTGGAACGGTTCCACCGGCACGGAAAGCCCGACACAATATCCGCGCCTGATGAATGCATACGAATACGCCACTTTGTGGAACCAGGCCAACCTCAACGCCGGCTACGATCCCCGAAACCCGGCCCAGGCCGGCAGGTTCTATTCCGCGCGGCAGCTGGAGGATTTTAGATCAGGCAAAGCGGGCACCGACTGGTGGAAGACCGTTTTTTCAAAAAGAGGCGCTTTATCGCAGCAGAATATTTCCATCAGAGGCGGCTCCGAAAATATCCGCTATTTCGGGATGCTGGGAACCGCCTACCAGAAGGGATTATGGGATGCTTACAATTTCAGGCGGATCAACCTGCGGTCTAACGTAGACGCGCGCATCAATGCAACGCTCACCGCGGGGCTCAACCTCGAAGCAAGGCGCAGCACTACCCGCGCCGCCGGCCTGGACGCTTACAATATTTTCGAGCATACCGTACAATCGCCGCCCGTTATTCCCGCATATACGGCCAGCGGAAGGTTTTACGACGCCATGATCCCGCATCCGCTTGCGGACATCAGGGAAAGCGGGGAGAATACGCAGCGCGACGAAGTGTTCCAGGGCACAATATTCTTTGAACAACAACTGCCTTTCATTACAAAAGGTTTGTCCGTAAAAGGCACCGCAGCCATTGTGAGAAGGCAATATTTCCAGAAATGGTGGAGAACGCCTTACCTGTTGTACAGCGAAGACGGCCAGGGAAACATCACCGGCGTACGGTCTATCGGCATCGGCGACCAGGTAAACACGTCTTTGTTCCAGGAATCGCGGCAGTTTACCAATAACACTTACAACATCTCACTGAATTACGCGAAAACGGCAGGGAAAAACGAGCTCAGCGCGCTTGCCTTATATGAGGAGATCGGGCAGAACAGCGATTATTTTAACGCCAGCCGGCGCGAGTTTCCCACCAATTCGCAGGATTATTTTTACGCCAGCGGCCCCGGCCAGCAAACCATCGACGGAAGATCGGCTATCGACGATGCAAGGCGTTCGCTGGTCGGCATCGTGAATTTCACTTACAATAACCGGTACCTGGTAAACGCCACCGTACGTTACGACGGTTCTTTCCGTTTCCCTCCGGGCAAAAGATGGGGGCTTTTCCCTTCCGTTTCGGCGGGATGGCGTTTGTCGGAAGAGCCGTTTTTACGCGACGCCGTTTTTTTCAGCGACCTGAAACTGAGAGCCTCCGCCGGCATCACGGGAAACGATAACGTAGGCGCGTACCAGTACCTCAATGAATATTTTTTTTCGCAGGGGCAGGTGCCCGGGAGTTTTCCGCCGTTCTATGCGCCGGTGCTGGATAACGAGCCTGCCATCGTATTGTACAACGGCGTATACGCCAACCGGAACATCACCTGGGAAAAACTGCGCACGGCTAACATCGGGGTAGACGCCACAGTGCTGAAGGGCAGGCTGGAATTGAATTTCGATTATTTTTTCCGCACCACGACGGATATGCTGTGGGACAGGGCCCGTTCCGTTCCGGCGACATTCGGCAGACGGCTGCCCAAAGAGAATTATGCCGAAATGAAAAGCAACGGATGGGAGCTGGTGCTGCATTATAACGGGCATACCCGGGCGCTGCAATACAACGTGGGCATACAGGGCACCTTCGCCGCAAATGAAATTACGAGGATAGACGATCCGGAGAACGGCCCTTCCTGGGAAAAACGGCAGGGCAGGCCGATCGGTTTCCAGGTAGGGTACAGGGCCGCGGGAATTTTCCGGTCGGAAGCGGAAGTGGAGCAATGGTATGGCGGAATGCAATTCGGCCAGCGGCAGTCGCCGGGAGATATCAGGTATGTGGACGTGAACGGCGACGGCCAGATCACTGACCAGGACCAGGACGTGATCGGCCCGTACGATATATTGCCGCAGCTTACGTACGGCATTTCAGGCGGCCTGCGCTGGAAAAATCTCGACATGGACTTTTTATTCCAGGGCGCTGCCAGGCGGTCGCTGATGCTGAGCATGGAAGCGATCACGCTTTTCCGCGGCGGCAGGTATAATTCATTCGCGTACCTGATGGACGCATGGTCGCCCGGGAATGAGGACGCAAAATACCCGCGCGCCGCTATAGACGCGAGCTTCAACAATAACAGGTATTCGACCTTCTGGCTGAGGGACGCGTCGTACCTCCGTTTAAAAACAGTCAATATAGGGTATACGTTCAACTGGCCGTGGCTGAAAAAAAATAACGGGAAACTGCGCGTATATGCCGCCGGGGCAAACCTGCTCACCTGGAGCCCTTTCAGGGAGTTTGATCCGGAGGCGGAGAACGGGGTGGGATATTATTATCCGCAAATGAGGAATTTCACGGTAGGCGCGGGGCTTTCATTTTAAACCGCGTGTAACAGGGGGGGAACCGCCTGCCTGTGCGGCAATCGCGGGAAACAACGACAAAAAGAACAGGAGCATTTTAACCGGTGCAGACCAACGTACGGTCCGCACCCGGGAATGTATTGCATATACTTTTTTATCGGGCAAACCTTGCCGGTGCGGACCATCATCCGCCCCTGGCGATCTATTGCGCATACTTTTTAAGCAGACATGTTAAACAACCAAACATCAATTCACTTCAGTTATGAAAAAGAAATTGTTCTACGCAGCGGGGATCATCGCCTGCTCGCTTTCCTCCGGCCCGTTGTTCGCACAGGTAACGGACATCACCGGCAACGGCGGCACAAAAAAAGCACAGTTCGTTCCGGAAAAAATTGAAGAAGACGCGGACAAGCTGTTCGACAACAACAAAAACACCAAGTATTGTTACGGCTTCTCCAGCAACCTGTGGATACAGTACCAGTCGCCCGAACCGGTCATTGTGAATCAATATGCCCTGTCGTCTGCAAACGACGTACCCGCAAGAGATCCCAGGAACTGGAAACTGCTCGGGTCCGTCGACGGCAAAAAGTGGGTTAAGCTGGACAGCCAGGCCAAAGAAAGCTTCGAAGAAAGGATGGAGACAAAAGTATATTCCTTCGAGAATACCACTCCCTACACCTATTACCGGCTTCAGATCACTTCCAACAACGGCGACCAGGCCACCCAGCTGTCTGAATGGCGCCTGTTTTACGAAAAAAAATAAACGGAGACCGCTCTCCACTTACTTAAATAAAGACTGTATGAAAAAGATCTTTACTGCAATATCCCTGCTTTTGTTTACCGCGGGAATATTGGAATCGTGCACCAGGGGAATAGATGTTTCCCCGTATTCGCGGGTAGTTGCCGTTGCGGATTTTACGGCCGCTATCCAGGCTCCCAACAACCTTACGGTGAAGCTGGCCAACAAATCGAAGAACGCAAAAAACATCGCCTGGGATTTTGGTGACGGCAGCCCCGTTTCGGACGAAGCGGAGCCCACGCATACCTACGCCACGCCCGGAGATTATACGATCACCCTGAAAGTAACCAGCGTTACCGGCGCCGAATCCACCAAAGAACAGACGGTAACCACCAAACCGGTGGACATTATCCCGCAGATCAATTTTTCTTATGCGGAAGACCCGGGCAACCCGCTGAAAATAAAGTTCACCAATCAATCCGTGAACGGCATCTCCTTCACCTGGGATTTTGGCGACGGAAGCCCTGTTTCCACGGAAGAATCGCCGGAACACCTGTATGCGGCGAACGGCAGGTATAACGTGGTGCTGACCGCCAAAAGCACTACGGGCAACGAGAATACGAGAACGATCAGCATCAGGGTGCCGAAGCTGACGGTGCCGGAAAAGATCACGATCGCCAACCCCGGTTTTGAAATGGACCCCAAGGACAGTTACGTGGTTACAGGCTGGGAACCGGTGAAGATAAGTTATCCCGGCAGCCCGGGATGGGGCGGCTTTTTTATCGCGGAAAGCCCGAGATCCGGCACGCGCTGCCTGCTTTTCTGGACGCCTTCCGTAGACCCGGGGAACGGGCACAAATACGAGCTGGCTTACGTAGGCTCCGTTACCCAGCAGATCACCGGGCTGGAAGACGGCAAATACACGTATAAGGTCTGGATCAGTTCCAGCGATATGGAGGGCATGTACCTGGTGGCCAATGGCGGCGGGGCGGAAGTAAGGAAGGCCGTAGGCAGCAATAACGGCTACACGCAGCTGAGCATCGATTTTACCGTAACGGGCGGAACGGCCAGGATCGGTTTTATGATGGACAGGCCGCAGGATACCGGGGATAACTGGAGCCCGAATTTCCAGGCGGATGATGCCGAGCTCTGGATCAACCCGTAAAAACATTTTTCGCATTCATCAAAAAACGATTATGAAAAACAGATTAGCCGCATTTATATTTTCCCTTCTCGTTATTGCCGGCTGCGGCCAGGCACTGGCGGCCGCAAGGGGAACGCTTCCGGCAAACGCCGCGCCGGTGGCGGATATTACCGTGAAAGGCACGGTTTCCGAAAAATCGGGGAAAGTGCCGGGCGTTACCGTATTGATCGAAGGTTCCAATAAACATACTATCACGGACGAAAACGGGAACTATGCCATTACCGTACCCGCCAACGGCGTGCTGGTATTTTCCATCGTGGGTTATAAAACCCAGCGCATACCCGTGAACAGCCGGGAGCGCATAGACGTTACCATGGCCGAAGAGGTGCGCGGGCTGGACGAAGTGGTGATCAAAGGATATACCTCGCAGACGAGGGCGAACCTTACCAGTGCTATTTCCACCGTTTCGGGAGACGAGCTGAAACAGACCGCCACCTCCAACCTCACGAACGCATTGGCAGGGCGTGTTACCGGCGTGCTGGCCACCACGCAATCCGGCCGGCCGGGCACCGGCGCCTGGATACAGATCCGGGGCCGAAGCTCGGTGAACGAACCGGGGCCGTTGATCCTCGTAGATGGCGTGGTGAGAGAAGATTTTGGTAATATAGACGCGAACGACGTTGCCAGCATTTCCATCCTGAAAGATGCATCGGCCACGGCCGTATACGGCGCCAGGGCCGTGGGAGGCGTGATACTGGTAACGACCAAACGCGGGCAGATCGGCAAGCCGTCTATCTCCTACAGCGCTTCCACCGGCATTGAAAGGCCCACGAAATACCCGGATATGATGACCGCCTACGAATACGGAACCGCCCGCAACCAGGCGCAGCTGAACGCCGGGTTCGACCCCAGCAATCCGTCGCAGGCCAGCAAATTTTTTACGGCGGAACAGCTGGAAAGTTTTAAAACGAACAGCACGGACTGGTTTAGGGAAACCTTCAAAGGCAACAGCACGCTGAGCCAGCACAACCTGTCCGTAAACGGCGGCACGGAAGCGGTGAGCTACTTCGCGTCGCTTGGTTATACGGACCAGCAGGGCATGTGGGACCAGTACAATTACCAGCGGTACAATCTCAGGAGCAACGTAGACGCGCGGATCAGCAACACGCTGAAAGTAGGGCTGAACATCGACGCGAGCAGGGCCAACACCAACGCCGCAGGCCTCGACGCGTACCCGATCTTTATGCATGCCATACAGGCCGCGCCCATCTACCGGCCGTACAATACATCCGGGCAGTTCAACTATCTCAACGGCCAGCCCAATCCCGTAGCCGAAACCAGCGAAACAGGGTACGACAGGAACCGCATCGAAACATTCGGCGCCACGCTCAATGCCGAACAGAAGCTGGACGTGATCACAACAGGCCTCAGCCTGAAAGGCACGGTTTCCATCATCCGGAATTCCACCTTCCATAAAGTGTTCAACACGCCTTACATGGTGTATAAAGACAATGGGGAAGCCAGCCTCATCAACGTCAACAACCTGAACAAAACGCAGCTCGACCAGAATGTAAGCGAAGCCAACCAGCTTACCGTAAACGCCTCGCTGAACTATGCGCGGCAATTCGGGCGGCACAATGTTTCCGCGGTGGCGTTGTACGAGCAGCTGGAAAACAAAGGTTTTATGATGGGCGGGCTGAAGCGCGACTTCGTATCGTCCATCAAAGACGAATTGAACGCCAGCGGGCCTTTGGAGCAGTCGCTTTCCGGCACGTCCACCATCGGCGATGCGCGGCGGTCTTTTGTAGGGATACTGAACTATAGTTACGATAACAGGTACCTGCTGGAAGCGTCCGCCAGGAGAGACGGCTCTTACCGGTTTGCCGAATCCCAAAGATGGGGGCTGTTTCCCGCGGTATCGGCAGGCTGGAGAATTTCGGAAGAATCTTTTTTTAAGGAAACGAAGGCTTTCGATTTTATCGACAACCTGAAACTGCGCGCTTCGGTAGGCGAAACCGGGAACGACAAGATCTCCTCTTTCCAGTTCATGGATTCCTATACCTACATGCAGGGAAAATATCCCAACATCTGGCCGGATTTTTTTCCGCCGGTAATAGAGAACGAATCGCAGATCAACCTCGTTTCCGGCGTTTTCCCGAATTATAACCTTACCTGGGAAAAACTGGTTTCGAAAAACATCGGTTTGGACGCAACGCTTTTCAACAACCACGTGGGCATAGAAGCGGATTATTTTTTCCGCACCACCAGGGACATGCTGCGGCCGCGCATTCTGTCCACCCCCGCCACATTCGGCCGCAGGCTGCCGGATGAAAACTACGCGGAAATGAAAAGCAAAGGCGTGGAGGTAACGCTTTCGTACCGCGGGAACGTCAATTCTTTCGGGTATAATTTCCGGGTCAACTTTTCGTACGCCACCAACAAACTCACCCGGCTGGACGTGCCGGAAGGCATAGCAGATTACCAGAACAGCCTGGGCCGCCCGCTGAACGCCATGGTGGGGTATGTGGACATGGGCCTGTTCCAGAACCAGAAGGAGGTAGACGACTGGGTGAACCAGTTCGGCTCCAAACCCAGCGTGGGCGATATCCGGTATGCAGACATCAGCGGCGACGGGGAAGTGACCGAAGCGGACCAGACGCAGATCAGCAATAATTCCGGCGCGCCGCTGATGGTGTTCGGGTTTTCTTCCGAGCTGCGCTGGAAAAATTTCGACGCCAATATTTTCTTCCAGGGAGCGGGCAAACGCACCATCATGCTGGGCGAAGAAGCGATGGTATTTTTCAGGGCGGAAGTAAACAATAGTTTTGCTTATCTTAATGATTACTGGACGCCGGAGAACCCGGGCGCGAAATATCCGAGGCCGACGATAGATTACAGCAACAACAACTCGCGCGGCTCCACCTTCTGGATGAGGGACGGCGCTTACCTGAGACTGAAATCCGTCAACCTCGGCTACTCTTTCGGCACGCTTCCATGGATGAGAAAACGCGGCATGAAACTCAGGGTGTATGCGGCGGGCGCCAACCTGCTCACCTGGAGCCCGTTCAAGGAGTTCGATCCCGAACTGGGCGATGGTACGGGCAGATCTTACCCGCAGCAGCGAAACCTTTCGTTGGGCCTTAACTTTTCATTCTAAAGACTGTATTTATGAAACATATATCACTGAACATATTGCTCCTGGCCTTTGCATCGCTGCTTTTCAGCGCCTGCAACAAAGACCTGCTGGACCAGAACAACCCGGACGCCATTACATCGATAGACCTGTGGAAAGATCCCAAACTGATCGGCCTGTACCTGAATACGATCTATGGCGACCGGCCGGGCTGGAACTATAATTTTTACGACAACATTGCAGACGATTCCCGCAGCAACTGGACCGGCAACGAGCCGAACAACCACATTTACGACCAGTGGGTAGACGGGGACGTAGGCGGTTACACCGCTTACTGGAAATACGAGGAAGTGGTAAGGATCAACGATTTCCTCGCCAACATCGATGCCGCGCAGATGGACGAGGCCACTAAAACCCGTTACAAAGGCGAGGCGCGGTTCATGAGAGCTTTTCTTTATTTCGAAATGGTGCAGCGTTATGGCGGCGTGCCGTTAATTACCAAAGTGCAGCATATTACGGACGATTTGAGCGTACCGCGGAACAGCCTGAACGAATGTTTCAGGTTCATCATCGCCGAGCTGGACCAGGCGGCCACCGAGCTATCGCCGGACGCGCCCAGGGGAAGGGTTGGCAAAGGCGCCGCCATGGCCTTGAAAGGACGGGTGGCATTGTATTGGGCAAGCCCGCAATATTTTACGACAGACGATAATGCCCTGTTTAAAGATCCGGAAACGATCAATTCCAATACGCAGGGCGCCGGAGCGGCCGAACGCTGGAAAGCCGCGGCAGACGCCAGCCAGGCGGTAATGATGCTGGAGAAGTACGATCTCAATCCCGATCTGAAAGCGCTCTGGCTGGACAAATCGGCCAATAACAAAGAACCCATATTCGAGGTGCAGTATAAAAAGGGATTCAAATCCCACGGCCTGGACGCACTGGTGAAACCGCCTTACCTCGGCGCCGGCGACGGCGGGCAGCGTTTCCCGCTGCAGGAGCTGGTAGATGCTTTCCCCATGAAAAACGGGAGGCTGATCGGGGAGCCCGGCTCCGGCTACGTTGCAGGCGATCCCTATGCGGGCCGCGACGACCGTTTTTATGCCGCTATCGGTTATAACGGCGCCAAAGCCTGGGGGAACAAAGGAGGCGCGCTCACGCAGATCACCCTTGAAACCTTCGAGGGCGGCCGCGATTACGGAAATATGGATGCCGGCAATACCCTTACGGGATATTATACGTTAAAAGCACTCGATACGCAGAACATCAATTATTCTTACCGCGCGGGCTCAGACCAGCCGTGGCTTGAAATCAGGTATGCGGAAGTGCTGCTTAATTACGCCGAAGCGGCCAACGAATACATGGCGGCGCCTGACCAGTCCGTTTACGATGCCGTCAACAAAGTAAGGACCAGGGCAGGGATCACTCCGGAATTAACAATGGGCAGCCTTTCGAAAGACCAGATGCGCGACCTGATCAGGAACGAACGTTACGTGGAATTCTGCCTCGTGGAGCAAAAGCGCTACTGGGACCTGAAGCGCTGGGGAATAGCGTATGAAAAGCTGAACAATGTAAAATACCATAGCGTGTACATCACGAAAACCGGCAATACCTATACCTATGATTATCCCGAGCGGGACCCGCGCCCGCTCAAGTTCGACAAAAGGATGTATTGGTTCCCCATCCCGGGCTCGGAACTTACCAAAAATCTCAAGCTGACGCAAAACCAGGGCTGGCCTTTGCCTCCCGGCCGGTAACAGCGTTCGTTTGTTGAAATATCCCCGCGATTATACGCGGGGATATTCATCTGCACCTTTTCAAATACTCAAAACTTATGATGAAAAACATACCCTTCCTTTGCGGCATGCTGATGCTGCTAAAGGCGCAAATGTTATTGGCCCAGGCGCACGGGATGTCTGCCACCTACCAGCCCCCGGCGGACCCGGCCGTTCGCGAAAAACTCGCCGAATGGCAGGAAAGAAGATTCGGCCTGTTCATGCACTGGGGCGCGTATTGCCAGTGGGGCGTAATTGAAAGCTGGACGTTGTGCCCGGAAGACGAGCCTTTTATTGGCCGGGGAGGAGCGCAGGGAACGGATTATTTTGCCTACAAAAAAGCCTACGAGCAGTTGCCCGCCACGTTCAATCCGGTGAACTTCAACCCGGAAAAATGGGTGGCGGCGGCAAAAGACGCGGGCATGCGGTATATGGTGTTCACCACGAAACATCATGACGGGTTCTGCATGTTCGATACCCGCGAAACCGATTATAAGATCACAAGCACGAATGTGCCGTTCTCTTCCAATCCCAGGAGCAACGTAACCCGGGAGATTTTCGAGGCATTCAGGAAGGAGCAGTTTATGATAGGCGCTTATTTCTCCAAACCAGACTGGCACAGCGACGATTACTGGTGGAAATATTTTCCGCCCAAAGACCGCAACCCTAACTACGATCCAGCAAAATACCCGGAGCGTTGGGAAAGGTTCAAAAAGTTCACCCGCAACCAGATCGGCGAGCTGATGACCGGTTATGGCAGGATCGACATCCTCTGGCTGGACGGCGGACAGGTGCGGCCGGTGCAGGTAACGGGAAAAACGGGCCGCGACGGCTCTCAATACTACAACCAGGACATCGATATGCCCGGCATCGCCGCCATGGCCCGGCAGCTGCAGCCGGGCCTGATTATGGTAGACAGAACGGTGGCCGGCGAATATGAGAACTACCTTACGCCCGAACAGGAAGTGCCGGCCCGGCCGCTTCCTTATCCCTGGGAAACCTGCATGACCATCGGCAACAGCTGGAGCTACAATGCCGGGGACAAATTCAAGACCAGCCGTCAGCTGGTGCAAACATTGATAAAAGTAGTATCGAGGGGCGGGAACTTTTTGCTGAACATTGCGCCGGGCCCCGACGGCGACTGGCGCCCGGACGCTTACGGGCGGCTGGCCGATATCGGCAGCTGGATGAAAATCAACGGCGAAGCGATATACGGATCGGAGCCCTGCGCGCCTTATTCGGAAGGGAATATTTTCTTTACCCGGGCCGTAAAAACAAACCGCGTATATGCCTGCTGGCTTTCAGAAAATGATGAAGTGGCATTGCCCGCGGAAATCACTGTTTCGGTTGAAGCTATAAAAGGGAAGGTAAAAAACGTGACGTTGCTGGGCAGCGCGGCGTTATTGCGGTTTTCGCAGGAAAAAGATAAGATCGTTATCAGAATCCCGGAAGCGTACAGAAGCAGCGGGCAGCTGCGGTATAGCGCGGTATTCAGCATCGTGTATTGATTTCCGTTTTCCGTAAACTGAAACCCCTCATCCGTTAATCCGTTCCTTTACGGCCGTTTAACCTTCCTAGCTTGCGTCCATAACATCACCCCATCAACCTTTACAACATGAAAAATACGCTGGTATTATTTGCGTCGGTTATCGTGATCGCCCTGGGCGCATGCAAAAAAGAAGGCCCCGCCGGCCCCGCCGGGAAAGACGGCAACGACGGGAACGCCAACATCACGGCAAAAAAATTCATGACCATGGCCTCCACCTGGAAATACCCCGGTCATTATGCGCTCGATTACGGCAACAACCAGGTGAAACTGCATTTCAGCAAATACATCACCGTGGAAGCTCCCGAAATTACCAAAGACGTGATCGATAACGGACTGGTGCTGGTATATATGATCCCGAAAGGCGTGCACAACTGGATGCCGCTGCCGTTATCGTTCCAGGCGGCGTCACCGTCTGACGTGGTGCATAATTTCGCGTACGAATACCGCCAGGGCACGCTGACCATCCATTATTACTGGACGGCCAACACCACCGGCAAACAGGTGCCGGACGGCCTGGAAACCACGCTGATGCCTTTTTATAATTTCCGGTATGTGGTAGCGTCGGGCATAGAGGCCGGCCTGCTGAAATCTTCCGCCGCAAACCTGCAGGACCCCGTAGCCGTGGAGCAGGTTTTAAACAAACGCTGATATCCCGTAAAAACAAAAGCCGCCCTGATCTTATGATTCAGGCGGCTTTTTTATTTTGTAGATTTTCACAGCACCAGCGGGTTCAGCTCCGAAGCGGCCGGGCCGCCCACGGGCAGGCCCATCAGCCAGGTGGCATGATCATTTTGCTGCCATTTGTGTTTTGGCGCGGCGATCTTCGCATCGCCCGCGATATAAATCACCGTCATTACTTCACGCATATCCGGCGAATGGTTGCCGGGCGCGTTGTGAATGGTATAACCGTAATGCCAGGTAGCGTCGCCCGCATTCATGGTAGCGGCGCGGGTAACGGGGAACTGATGTTCGGCCACATATTCATCGAACGCATCGTTGGATTCATCGGAAATTTCATAATCAAAAACAGCCCCGTTGCGGTGCGATCCGGATGCAAAGGTGAGCATGCCCATGTTCACATCGATATCTACCAGCGGCATCCACATGGTAACGGTATTGGGCGTATCGATCGGCCAGTAGTACTGGTCCTGGTGCCATGGGGTAGGGCCGCCGCCGGGCTCTTTGAACAGCGCCTGGTCGTGGTAGATGCGCACATTGGGCACGCCCATCAGGTCCGCCGCTATTTTTGCAAAACGTTTGGCCATCACGAATTTTTTCACCCGTTCGTCTACCCGCCATAAATTCATGATCTGCAGGAACGCTTTTCCGTAAGTATCTCTTTCTTCCATTTTCCGTTTCTCCGTATTGTACCGGTTGGCGGCATCGGCGATCACGTTGCGGTAAGCGGCCACTTCGGCGGCGTTCAGCACATTGGGCGTAAGGATATGCCCGTTTTCGCGGAAAGAAGCCGCCTGTTCTGGCGAAATTTCCCGGAAGTCGTTTACATCCGGCAGGGTGGAGGTGAGCGTATTCATACTGGCAAGTTTTGATAGAACGAAGTAAAGCATCTGCCGGCAGGAAAAGAACGGTTAAATTGGTCATTTATTGGGGTATTTTATCCATTCTTCCCCGTATTGTTTATTTTACAATAAAAAAGGCAATGATCAAAGCCGCTTATGAAGTATTGCAGCCGGCAGGCAATCATTCTTTCCTGGTAAGAACGTTCGGGAAAACGGGTTTTGCCGCGCCATACCATTTTCACCCGGAATTTGAGCTTACCTGGATCGTAAAGGGGAGCGGCAAACGGTACGCCGGCAACAACATGGCGGATTTTTCGGAGGGGGACCTGGTACTGCTCGGCCCTGAAGTGCCGCACTGCTGGAAGCTGCACCCGGGCGTGAAAAACGCGCGTTCCGTAGTGATCCAGTTCACGGCGGATTTCCTGGGGGAAGGTTTTTTCTCCCGGGCCGAGCTGGACCAGATCCGCAAACTGTTCCAGCGAAGCGGCAGCGCGATACAGTTCGTAAAAAGAACGCCCGCGCTGGTATATGAAGCCATACAGGCGCTGACGGTGGGAAAGGACAATTTTAAAAACCTTGTCCGTTTGCTGGAGATACTGCAGCAGCTGGCTGTTTCAAAAGAATATGTTTTGCTCGACCGGCAACGCCTGACATCAGCACTTTCTCCCGCCAACCAGGCGAGGATCAACCTGGTATTCGCCTATCTCGTGGAGCATTTCAGGAAGGAGGTTTCACTGAACGAAGCCGCAGCCATTGCCGGCATGACGCCGAACGCCTTTTGCAAATACTTCAAGCGCATCACCCGCAAAACTTTTATGGAAACGGTGACCGACTACCGGGTGAATTATGCGACCCAGCAGCTGGTGCAGTCGGATAAGACGATTACTGACATCTGTTTCGACAGCGGCTTCGGCGATATTTCCCATTTCTATAAAATGTTCCGGTCGAAAATGCAGGCGAGCCCGCTGCAATACCGCCGGCAATTCGGGGCGCATCTTTGATATTACCGGTTCGTGTAGTGCAGGGTAACGACGCCCGAGCCCAGCGTTTTAGATTCCCGCAATTTCAGATTGCTCATCTGTGTATTGCTGTCGAACAGGCTGATGCCTTGCCCTAATATTACGGGATGCAGGGTGAGTTTGTATTCGTCTATCAGCCCGAGATTCATCAAGTTTTTAGCGAGGCCGGGGCTGCCGAATATTACCAGGTCTTTGCCGGGCTGCTGTTTCAGTTTGTTCACTTCTTCCACGACGTTGTTTTTGATCAGGGTGGTATTATTCCAGTCCGCGCTGGCCAACGTGGTCGAGAAAACTATTTTGGGGATTTCCTGCACCCATTTCGCATGTGCCAGCGAAGGCCCGCTTGCCTTCGGGTCGTTCAATACGGTGGGCCAATAACCTTCCATCAGGTGATACGTGTTTTTGCCATACACCGGGGCGCCTACGGTTTTGACCAGCTCGTCCGCGAATTGCTGCAGCTCGCTGTCGTAAGTCAAAAATCCAAGACCGCCGTTGGTATCGCCGGCGAAACCATCGAGTGACATGTGGGCAAATAAGACCAGTTTTCTCATTTTTGATTGCTTTTTGATTTTGTTCTGAATGGTAAATTCCAATATACAAAACTATCGCCGGCTGAGGGAACTATCGATGGGGGTTGGCGACAATCCAGGGGGGCGATCATGCCAATTGTCTTACTTTCATGCATATGAACAGTTTGAAACTTACCGCTGAAAAAGAAACACTGTTAACAGAGATCGCTGATGACCTGCGGCAGCTGCAATTGCCGTTGAGAGCCAGTTCAGTTTGAGTTTTGATACTGGATAAGCAAAGGCGGGAAAATTTCATTTGCTTGCAACTTCTTATGTAAATTCACATCTTATTCAACATAACTCTAAATTATGAAATTCTTAACCTTTCTTACCATTTTGATAAGCATCGCGACGTTGGCTTGTGGGGCGCAAGAGGTCAGAAGTCTAAAGGAAACTATCATCCGTATGGACAGCATATTTTTCAAGGCGTTTAATGATTGCGACACGCTTAAATCGAAAGCAATGTTTACAACAGACCTTGAATTTTATCATGACCATGGGGGCCTTACAAGGTATGAGGAAAATAACGCCTCAATCCGGCATCGTTGCACACAGGAGTATACCGTGAGACGCGAACTGGTGCCGGGTTCAATGGAAGTGCACCCAATCAAGGACTTTGGCGCTATTCAACTCGGCGCTCATCGTTTTTATTATACGCCGAAGGGTGGAAAGGAAACTTTAGATGGTACTTTCCGTTTTGTTCATGTTTGGAAAAATGACAATGGTGAGTGGAAGATCGCGCGGGTTATTAGCTTTGATCATTAACTGAAAGACCTTTACGTGGGACTTTTTATTTAATTTCAAACTGAGACACTACCAAAACGTGATATATTTTATGCAGGCAGGCACAACCGTTAAGCGCGAGGAAATAACTTCTTTCGACGCCATCGTTGTCGGCAGCGGCATCAGCGGCGGCTGGGCTGCCAAGGAGCTATGTGAAAAAGGGCTCAAAACACTGGTGCTGGAACGGGGCAGGAATGTCGAGCACATCAAGGATTATCCGACCGCTAATACGCCCGTTTGGGAATTTAAACACCGCGGCGCGATACCGAAAAAAGTATTGGACGCTAACCCCATTATCAGCAAAGCGGCGGGATACGACGAATCCACCGCGCATTTTTTTATAAAGGATGCGGATCATCCTTACATCCAGGAAAAACCTTTCGCATGGATCAGGGGGTACCAGGTAGGCGGAAAATCGCTGACCTGGGGGCGTGCCTGCGCGCGCTGGAGCGAGATGGATTTTACCGCGCCGCACCGCTATGGATACGGCATCGAATGGCCGATCGGTTACAACGACATTGCTCCCTGGTATAGCCATGTGGAGAAATTCATTGGCGTTTGCGGCAGCAGCGAAGGAATAACCACCATGCCGGACGGAGAATTCCTGCCGGCTTTTGAGCTGAACTGCGTGGAACAGCATTTAAAGGAAGTGCTGGCCGACAAATTCAACCGCCATTACGTATCCGGCAGATGGGCGCAGGTGACCCGGCCCAACGAGATCCAGCGGGAACAGCACCGGGTATGCCTGAGCCGGAACCTTTGTATGCGGGGTTGCCCGTACGGGGGATATTTCAGCTCCAATTCATCTACGCTTCCATGGGCGGAGAAGACCGGGAACTTAACGGTAAGGCCTTTTTCCGTGGTGCATTCTGTTCTATATGACGAGCAAACCGGGAAAGCGACGGGCGTAAAAGTGATCGACGCGCGCACGAAAGAAGAGACCGTTTTTCATGCAAAGATCATCTTTCTCAACGCCTCCGCCTTAAATACAAACCTCGTTCTGTTAAATTCCGTTTCCGGCCGCTTTCCCAACGGATTGGGGAACGACAACGGGTTGCTGGGGAAATACATTTGTTTTCATAATTACCGCGCAGGAATGAGCGGGGAATTCGATGGCTTTGAAGACAAGTATTACCAGGTTTCGAAACCGGCGGAATGCATTATTCCCAACTTCAGGAACGTGCATGAAAAAGATACGGATTTTGTAGGCGGTTATGTGATCTTCAGCGGCGGTTACCGGGAAAGATTAAGTGACAAAAATATTCATCCCGCGATAGGGGCTTCGTTTAAGGAAGCGATCAGCGAACCGGGTAAATGGGGCGCATACATGTACATGCAGGGCGAAACCATACCCAAAGCCGGCAATCATGTAAGGCTGAGCAAAGATAGAAAAGACGAATGGGGGATACCTTTACTGATCACTGCCGTAGATTATGACGACAATGACGACAAGATGGTAAAGGATTTTATCGCGCAGGGAAAAGCGATGTTGACGGCAGCCGGCGCGAAGAATATTGTAGTGAATGAAAACCGCCAGCCGCCTGGGCTGGATATACATGAAATGGGAGGGGTGCGAATGGGGAAAGATCCCCGCACTTCGTTACTGAACGGATGGAACCAGCTGCATCATTGTAAAAATGTATTTGTTACCGACGGGGCATGTATGACCAGTACCGGGAACCAAAGCCCGTCCATCCTCTATATGGCATTCACCGCGAGGGCAGCCAATTATGCGGTGGAGCAGCTTAAAAAGGGAGCGCTGTGATGTTGCCGGAACAAGCTGCAATAGTTGAGCGTCATTACCAGTCTTCCCGGAACAAACCAAAAGATCACCATGAAACTCTCTTCCAAAACAGAAAACATTTTAGGTCAAATCGATACCAACACTAAACTCGGAGACTTACGGACAATTGCCAAGCTTATAAAAACGGATCACGACCTGGCTATGGAATTATGGTCGACCGGTAAGCTCTTACCAAGGCTATTGGCGATCTTAATTATGGATAATAAGCGTGTTGCAAAAGATCTGATCAATAAGCTCGACAAGGATATGCATACCCATCCGTTTGATGAGCGAAATCAGCTAGCGGACTGGTTCATGGCCAACCAACTCATGAAAAACAAGAAAACGATTGCGCTGATCGAATCGTGGGAAAACAGCCTTTCGGCGCTGCAAAGGCGGGTATTCTGGTATTACCAGGCCCGCTTAAGATGGACAGGGCAAACGCCGCCTGCCAATACCGCGGAATTATTAACGAAGATAGAAGCTAACATTGCCGGGGAGGAACCGGTAGTTCAATGGGCAATGAATTTCACCGCGGGCTGGATCGGTGTTTACGAAAAACAGTTTCGAGGCCGGTGTATCAGCATAGGTGAAAAAACAGGGCTTTATAAAGGTGAAAAGGTATCAAAAGGGTGTACGCCTGGTTATTTGCCGGAGTTCATCGCCATTGAAAGCAACAAGCGGAATTTATAATGGATGGCTTAAGGTCTTTTAAAGATTTACAAAGGTTGGTATTAACTGACAGGAGAGGGGTTTAACGAGGTCCGTTATCCTTTGAAAAATGATCTTTTTTCCTTAATTTACATATACCGCACTAACCCTTCGGGCCCTGCCCGGACATTGACCCCAATACCGGCAACCCTTATGCCGGCTTTATGTACTTTAAAAATCCCAGTGTATGAGAACTGAACCCCAAAGAAGTTCCTCAACCGTTATTCATGCAAGATCTTTTTTTGGCAGGAGCAGCCAGGCGGGACCTGATGTTTCCAGTCAGCAAGCGCCCCCGCCCTTTTTCAGCCCGCATACCATTCAGCCAGCGCTGGAAATAGGCGCCGCCGGTGACCCTTACGAACAGGAAGCGGATGCAATGGCTGATAAAGTCGTGCGGCGCATGATCCATCCCGGCCCGCCGGTAACGCCGGCGGCGGAACAGGCGGCGGATGAAGAAATAGTGCAGGAAAAAGAAGCGGCTCCCCCTTTTCAGCTAAAATGCGCGACATATGACCATGGAGAAACAATGCTGCAGGAAAAACCATCCCCTCCGCCCGTGCAATTAAAATGCGCCGCCTGCGAACACGAAGAATCGTTGCAGCGGAAAGAAGAGAACGACGAAAATGCAGAGGCAGACAGAAGGCTGACGTACGACGACGATCCTACGCCGGTGCCATTCGGGAGCATACAGCGCAAATGCGCCGCATGTGAGGAAAAAGAGAAATTGCAACGCCATCCCGACACCTCCGGTCACGATACGGCCACTGCATCTCCGTCCCTTGAAAGCCGGCTGGCAACTTCGGGCGGAAGCGGCCAGGCCCTGCCCGACAGCCTCCGGCAGTCCATGGAATCGGGATTTAATGCGGACTTCAGCGGCGTAAAGGTACATACAGACGGCCAGGCAGCGCAAATGAACCGGGAGCTGGGAGCAAAAGCATTTACGCACCGCAATGATATTTATTTTAATACCGGCAGTTATAGTCCGGGCAGCCTACCCGGCCAGAAGCTCATTGCACATGAGCTTACGCATGTGATACAGCAAACCGGCAATAAAGTGCAGCGGAAAAAACATTCCGTTCAGAAAAATATGGTACAGCTGGCTCCGAATGTAACGGCAGTGAACGCTCCCGCGGAGATGCCCGCCAACCAGGGCAGCCGGGTGAGGCTCACCGCAACGGCAGCGCGCGGCACGGCTATCACCTGGAGCTTCCAGGGTGCGAACCGCGGTGCCGTGCTGGGGGCGGGCACGGCCCGCAATAATACCGTTACAGCCCCGGCAGGCAGTACCGGTGGCGCGGTAACCGTGAGAGCCGCCGATGCCGCTAACGCCGCAGATTTTGCGGATACCGTTATCAACCTGGTGGAGATCAGGCAGCCTACTTTTACTTTCTTACCGCCCATGCCCGCCTTTGCCCCGCCAAGGACCATGGATGCTTCCGTTTGCAACAATACCGCTACGGCAGCGGTAATAACCGCTCCCGCCTTGCGGCCCGTTACCTGGAGCATACGCGGGAATGCACGGGGCGCAGTGATCAACGCCGCTACCGGTGTGGTTACACCTTCCGCCAGGCAAACAGGCCAGATCACCATCCGTGCTACGGATAATGCGCTGCCTGCTGCGTTTAACCAACAAACGCTGAACATACAGGCCTTCCCCACAGGTATTGCCGCCACCACTATCGGCACTTTTCCCATACCCCCGGCCCAGGGCGGGCCGTATGGCGCCATCTACCGGCACAGTTTCCGGAGTTCCGGCGGCAATATTGCAAACGTTATGATCACTGAAAGAGTTGCCTGCGGCAATGGCCCGTTCGGCTGCGCAGGGCTGCCCGTATTGCCGGGCAACCTCAATGCGCCTGCCGGCGCTTTGCAGGATATTATCGGTACGCCCCGGGGGATAATAAATGCCAATAACTTCCTGCCTTCGCCTCCTAACCCCGGATTGCCCCAGGTGATGAATACACCGCAGACATTGTATTGGCGTAGCGACCAATGTTCACCAGCTCCGGCGGCACCACCGGCTGCGGCTCCGGGAGACCATTGGGTGCCATTCGTGAACGTGCCTATTACCGCGACCCTTTCCCGCGCAGGCGGCGCATTACGGTTCCAGACGGTAGACAATGGTTTGGCCACTTTGCCTGAACCATACACCGGCGCTCCGCTTGCAGCCGCTCCGGCGCCGGCGGCATCCGTATGCCCTCCGGGCACGGGCGTTTCCAATGTAAGGTTCGCCCCCGCGCCCATCGCGGCAGATGCCAGCGCGCTTACCACCACGGCAGCCACGGCAACCGTGCAACCTCCGGGATCGGCCATTACCTGGTCAACCCCCGGCCCGGCCCTCGGCGTTACCATCGCCACACAGGGGAATCCCGGCCTAATCAGGCCAGGGGGCATAGCAGGGCAGGTACGTGTGCGCGCAGCATTAACCGCCACACCCGGCTGTTTTGCAGAAGCCTTCCTGCAGCTGCGGGAAGTAACGGCCAATTCCATTGTCTTTGCACCGGCTACGCTGGCCAGGGGCGGCGCCACTACGAGAGCAACGGTAAACATGGGGCCTTCCGCCAGAACGGTGAACTGGGCCATCATCGGTAATGCAAGAGGCTGCGTTATCGCCAGGAATGCCGACAATTCCGCCACGATCACATCCGCCGCACAGGTGGGCAGAATTACCGTGCGCGCCACCGATCAGCGGGATGCGACCAAGTTCACGGAAACGTCCTTAGTTATTGCCTAACGATCATTATCACTTCATATCATCCGCATATGGCAAATGAATTGACGCTGACCATCCATATCGCCCAACGAACATACCAGCCGGGAGAAGATATCTGGCTGGAAGCGACCCTCCGCAACAACGGCGCGGCAACGTTGCTGGTGCTTCCATTTTTAACACTGCCTGCCAATGACCCGCATAAGAATACATTTTCCGTCCGGATTACGGACAGATCGGGAAAACCCATTACCCGGACCAGCAATATCCTGACAGGGCGCATGTTATACGTACCGGAACCTGTTGCAATACTTCCGGGCGGGTATTTACAATACACCGCGCCGGTAGCCGGAACATTTGACGGCAAGGCACGCTGGGTAGCCGGTGAATTGTATGATGCCGGAAATGAATACACAATTGTAACGCCTGGTTCATACAGCGTTAGTGCAGTGTATGAGATCACCGAACAACACATTTACGCACCCGGCGCAGGTGAAATATGGCGGGGAAGAGCCAGTGCAACGCCTGTTGAAGTAGTGATCGGGTAACTGCCTGCCATAAACGAAAAGGAGCTGTTTCAAAAGAAGGAGAGGGCTCATTGACCCACCGCATCGGCGGCCTGTTATATAATTGTTTCCCGTTTCCCTTTCTGTACCCGGAACACCCGGTTCTTTCAGCGTGTTTTCCGCTGTAGGGAACAGCGATGTCTTTTTAGTTTCTGGGATGTTATTTCAATCAAAAATTACAAAAATGGCTGGAATAACGGTATTTCATTAAAAAATGGGAGATACCTGAAATACAAATCGTCACAAGCTGCACGTTCATTTTCTTAGACGTTTTTTGATGTTGCGTTAATTGACGTTTATCACTTCAGGAAGCTATATGCCTCTTCTTCATTCAGGCCGGTGAAGGAATGGCAGGCGTAATACCAGACGATATTTTTTCTCTCCCGGTAGCGGTATGCTGGCGCCAGCGTGTCTTATTCCTGAAGTATCCTGCCTGATTTTCGCCCCGGTACGTGAACTGATACAATACCGCAGGATCAGCCGATAACCGCATCCGTCATATAACACCCGTAAAGTTATCCGCCGGCGCCTCGCCGAACGCCCTTCGTTTGTTCATCTTCACCAATAAACACGTACTATGAAAAAACAAATCCTTTCCATGTTGTGTTGCCTGCTTGTTATGGCCGCCTGCCGGCAGCCGCTGACGGACGACCCCGTTACGCTGGACGACACAAAACTATCCGTAGCCCTGCTGGCTGTGCCCGATTACGCTACAGTCACCATTACCAACGTTAAAAGCGGCAAGTACCTCGAAACAGGAGGGAGCCCAACGCTCAATGAAAAATTCAAAGACAACGCACAGCTGCAGCAGTGGCAATTTTCCGGTCCTGCCGGCCAGATGGATAACTGGCAGAAATGGCATGTGATCTACCGGACCACCGTTGGCGGCGTAAAGTATTATCATATCCGGAACCTGTACAGCGGCAAGTTGCTGGATGTTCCGTCGGGCTCCGGCACAAGCGGCACCATCCTGCAACAGTACGCCGCATTTCCCCTGCCGGCCGACCAGCAGCTCTGGCGCATGCAGGACCTCGGCAACGGGCAGTACAAGATCTTCAACAAAGGCAACGGGCTGGCGCTGTCTGTTCAGGGCGGCTCCACTGCAAACGGCGCGAAGGTGATACAGGAAACTTCAGTGACCGATACAAAGCAGCAATGGACGGTAAATTCCATTGCGGTGGATACCTGGCGCGACGATGAAGTGGTGCGTTTCTTTCACCGCAACAGCGCCAGCCTCGGTTCCGCCGCATTCGACCAGGGCAATACGATCCCGCTGACCTGGAGCGGCAACAACGGCAAGGTGTTGTGGGTAACGCAGGATGCATGGGACGGCTCCCAGGTGCAGCCGAACGGCATGTTCAACTGCGGGGCATTTCACAGTTACAGCAATTCCGTATTCATTCAGCCTTCGAAAACGAACTGGAACCCCAATGACGCGCCGAACATGACGATCACTACCAGCACTTCCGGCAAACCGAAGCAGATCTTCAATATTCAGCCCGGCACGGCCTGGACCTGGTCCGGCCCCGGCATCGAGATCGGCGACAAAGTGTATGTGCAATGCGGGGAAGGCAATGGCCTGAATGCAACAGGACAATCGCTGTACCGGCTGACGCAGAGCACCGGCACGCAGTGGGTGTCTGAGCGTTTCGTGCCGAATGGTTTCAGCGGTACGCCCGTGATCAATTATTCGACAGGCATGGTGAAGCCGGGCGACGGATACGTATATGCATTCGGCAGCGAAGGCATCAGCTTCAACTATGAAAGTTACATTCACGTTGCGCGTTTCCCCGTGAACAATCCGCTGCAATGGCAATATTACAACGGCAGCACCTGGACCAGCAGCCCCAGCCCCGGCGCGGCGGCGAAGGTAACGACCGGCAAGGGCACCAACAGCGTTGCGTACCTCAATGGCAGGTATATCCATATGACGATGGACCAGGGTTTCAACTGCGAAACCACCCGGAACATCTATATCTCCACTTCCAGTTCGCCCATCGGCCCGTTTACCCCGCCCGTGAAAGTATATACGATCCAGGAATATTTTAAAGGGCAATACGCACGGTATTACACGCCGGTTGTGCACCCGGAGTTCGACAACGGCCGGCAGGAACTATTGCTGACGTACTGCCTCAACTTCTCCGGCTGCGGGCTGGAAAGCTGTGAGGGCGCCTGGCTGGACCCGTACTATTACCGTGTGAAGGCGATCAGGGTGCCGTATGGGAAGATTGGGCTGTAGGAGAGCCGTTCGTTCAGTTTAAGTGTTTAAAAAAGCAAAGCCGGGGAAAAGTAAAGCATACTTTTTCCCGGCTTTATAGTTCAACCCGGAAAAATAAATTTGCGCAACCAGATAATTGCACGTATATTTGCAATCACATGGTTGCAATTAATTCAAGATGGAAATAAGAAGGGATATTTTTCAGGCTATTGCCGACCCGACCAGGCGGGCGATCATTGCCTTGCTTGCTTTGCAGGCGATGACGCCTAATGCCCTTGCCGAACATTTTAATACCAGCAGGCAGGCCGTATCGAAACATATAAAAATATTGACGGAGTGCGAACTGGTAGAACAGGAACAACAAGGCAGGGAAATTTACTACTCGCTCCAAATTCAGAAAATGAAGGAGATCGATAAATGGTTAGACCAATTCAGAAAGATTTGGGAAACTCAATTCAATCAGCTCGACCAGGTATTGGCAACATTAAAAAAACAAAAAAAATGACAAAGAATCTGCTTTTCGATTTTACCGTAGACAAGGCGGCCAAGACGGTATTCATCACCAGGGAATTTGACGCCGGCCTTCCGCTGGTATGGGATGCTTTTACCAAACCGGAAATTCTCGACCAATGGGTTGCGCCTAAACCCTGGACCGCAAGAACCAAACACATGAATTTTGAAGTGGGCGGACGCAGGTTTTATGCGATGGTAAGCCCGGAAGGGGTGGAACGCTGGGCGATCCAGGAATACAGGTCCATTACGCCCAAGACCCATTTCAAAATGTTCAACGTTTTTTCGGACAAAGATGAAAACCCTGAGATGCCAGGTTCTGATTGGGAGTTTAGTTTTAGCGAGGAGGGGGGCATAACAAAAGTGAACATTACCATTTATAACGAATCGCTTGCCCGTTTGGAAAAGATGATCGAAATGGGCTTCAAGGAAGGATATGCTGCATCGATGCAGAACCTCGAAGCGGTGTTGGGGGCTTTGTCGGGGCGAAAGTAGAAAGAAACGATATATGCGGGGTTGCGCCGCTTCAGAATAACAAGAAAGCTGTCTTAAAAGTAAATGAGGCAGCTTTTTTTGTTTTTAGTTTTGGGGATGGAGTTATTTTTGATATGACCTCATCAGATTTCGCGGTGATCATTCCCGCTGGGACTATATTAAAGCCTTTATTACCGTGTGTTTCCGGGCACTTTTGGAGTGGTGTAACCTTTTTTGTTACCTCGCTGGAATGCCTTATTTCATTGGGGTTTGCAAAGAACTGATTGAGAGTCAAAGGTACGGAAGTTCGGAACACGAAATAGTATAAAGGGTATCAAAATATATCCACAACGCTTTAAATCTCGCGAAGACTTGTCTCTAATCGGGCTTCCAATGAAATAGAAAATGGCTTCATATTTGAGTGTTGACCTGAAAAAATTCAAAGATTCTGAAGCAGAAAACATACATGGTTATTTAATCTCCAAGTTGAATATTTTAGCATATGTTAATAATATAACTTAATTTGACAGATATTTCCATGTTTAAAACATCTTCCTAAAGCCTAAATAAATCAAATTTATTTTCCCTCTTTATGGAACAGTACCCGCGAAAATATCCATATCAACCTTGCTAAACATGTAGTGTTCAACAGTGTAGTCAACTTGCCCACTACGAGGTCGCTCTTTATGATTTTTTTGAAGATCCAGAAATATTTTACCAACAAGACTTCACCTGTCCTTTTTTTATGTGAGGAGCATATGAAAATTAACGAAGAAAAAGCGAAAGGTGAGAGGCGTCCCAGAGGAATAGTTTATTATCCATTCACAAATCAAAGAACTCGTCCGAGGGCTCTATGGTGTAAAAATTGCTGAAAGATATAATAAGGCCGTTTTAGTGACAACCTCTACATTTACAAAAGGTGCGATAGATTTTGTAAAACCATTAAAACTCGAACTAGACTTAAAAGATTTCAACAATGTAGCAGAATGGTGTAAAACATACGGTATGAAGTGAAATATCTCAATTTAGAAATAACTGCTATAAATGGTATTGCCAATGACTGTATAGATAAAATAGGCAGGATTAAATCAAACAGCCAGTTGTTTAATGAAAACTCATGCTATGCCTATAATAAATTAACTAGTACTACTATCTTCAATTGTGGCATCAGGAGCATGTGCTACTACTGCATCAATTCCGCGATCCCTCCCTACAACACTTTCATACATTTCACTGGTTCCGATTACCATTCCATTAGATGATTTTAAATTAAAATATAACTTCCCATTTGATGAAATTACTTTTTCAAACCTATTAGCAATTGTTGCATTCAATTTTACGGCATTAATGCCATTTAAGACACCCGCTTTTGAAGAATATCCCTCACTAACAAGGATTATTTCTCCATTGCTTGCAATTAATTTGAATCTATACTCCCCATTTCTACTAGATGTAATTACAAATTTTCCCATTTCTCAGAATTATAACAAAAGTAAATATATATCTATACTAAAGCAAGCCACTTTGCCAATTTAATGAGAATAAATTAAATATCACCCTCTTCATCCTTTACTGTTCGCTTCCAAAACTCACTATAATGGGATTTTTCTATAGATTCAATTAATTTTTCCTCCGCTTTTTCCAACTCCACTGTAGGCCGAATGCCTACAGATTTTAATGCATCGGTTATTTTTTCCGTCACTCCTTTAAGTTCACGGCCAGTGCGTTTATGAAAATCTTTTTTCAGGAAACTAAAATTGTCATTAAATGTATTATCCCTGCCGACAATTATAATATCCTCATCTAAATACTTAAGTATAATTTCCCAATTTATCTCGTCGCCGATGGAATACTTGTCTGGCGTTGTTGGCGGATTTCCAATTAGCTTTCTTGTATGAGCATTTCTAATTATATCATCATCAGTATATAAAATCCTATCTTTAGCTATAGATTTATTTACTAATTCTTTAAAAAAAACTGCGATCTTGTCTTTCGTTGGATCTTCTAAAATCTTAGTAATTAAATTATTTACTTCATCTCTTTTAGCTTTATATGATTTCTGTATTTCTATAAGTTCTTTAAATTCATCCATATCATTTAACAATGAGCTGGAAAAATTATCAAGTTTCGACTCCTGCTCAAAGCTTTTTAATACTGCCCTAATTACCTTCTCTCGACTCCTTTCGAATTCCTGGATTATTTGATCCGTCAATATAATGACTTCATCTTGTGCAATTAATTCAGTTAAGAGAATTATCCCTTCTTTATTTGACCGGTAAAAATCAAGATAAATGTTTGTATCAATCAGTATCTTCATTGAGAAATAAAAATAAGTTAACGCAATTCTCAAATATAGCAAATTGCTAAGCAAATATGGAAATTCATTCATCCTAAATTTTACTTGGATGATTATTAAGTGATAAATATTTAACCTCCCTATTTGGCCAGGTAAATAAACTACTTAGTAGTTTCTAAATAGTCCCATATTGCACGACCAGCATTGCCTTGCTGGTTACCTTTTTAGGAAACCACGTACTTCTTCTTCACTCAGGCCAGTATACTGGCAAAATTCAGCAATTGAAATAAATTGCCCGACCTTTTTGCCCAGGGATTTACGGATTTTCTGAAGCAATAACCGCGCGGTTCTTTCACTGCGCCCGGTGATATTCTGTATATCCCGCGCAAAAATTACCATGCGGCTTGGTATTATTTTCTGCATAATCGGCATGTTCGGAATGAGAATTTTTCTGTGATGAAATGCCGGTGTAGTTTGGTGTTGTAAAGCAATTTACGGCATCACGCGCAGATGTAAAAGCCTAATGGGCATGGCTATGCAAATTGCCCCATTCTTAACTAAAATCGTATATCATGGCAAGACAAACAGGGCTCATCAAGCTGAAAGGCAGCATCGGCAACGTTACGTTTTACACGACCGTGGCCGGAGATCTGGCCCGTCAGAAAGGTGGTGTTGATGCGGAACGCATTGCCACAGATCCCGCCTTCCAGCGCACCCGCGAGAACGGTTCGGAATTTGGCCGGGCGGGACTGGCTGCTCAATTTTTGCCCGCTTTTCCTTCTTAAATAGTAAGTCGAGTTCATTTTTTAGGCCCTTTTGGCTTACACCGAAGATTTTAAGCAGCAGGTTTGCGGACTTATCGCTAGGGGTCAAATAATTGATTTCCGCACATTTATCTAAAATATAGTAGAACAATACAAGCCCCCGCGTGGAAAGCTGTTTCTGTTTGCACTTTTCGGCCCAAATCCGCTGATCACCCTCGAATTCCGCTATCACCGTTTCCAGTTTCGGGAGAAAATCACCGGTAAAAGCCTGACGGTACAAAAGCACATATAAAGGCAAGTAAAGTACAATACCGACGACTATTACAATTAAGAGATAAGTTAAACTAAAGCTAGCCAGAACGACCATGAGTACAACTCCACAAATTGCTACCAAAGCTGCATAATGACACAAAGCCCAAAACCAAAAGTCATTTATTAATTTTCGCCGGGTCGCAGCTATCGACCAACTTTCAAAATGCTCTTGATGTTTTTCATGAGATCGACGAAAGTGCAAGGTTAAGTAATTGTAATTAGATGACTGCTCAAATAAAATGGAATGATTTCAATCGATGAAAAGGAAGTAGGCTCATATCTCATTGATTTCTATCAAGATACTTAAAATCCATTTAGCCTCAGAGTAATATAATGTTTGTCTGTAAATTATTCAAGCAAATCGATAATGACGGAAACATCAAGACCCAACATTTGCAAGGGCTTGCTTAGCTAACTCTTCTTTAGTTTCATCATTATCCTCTTCCATTAGTTCATTCTTTTCTCTCGATGGCTCAATTTTCATCATCATACAATAATGCCGTTCATGTCCGAGTTTAACAAAAATCCTTTTAAATACTAAAAGATATTTTTCAATTGATTCTACATCATTTGAAAGAATCATGTCTTCGTATACAGAATGTGAGCCGTCATTAATCCAAGATAAAAGTGTTTTACACACCAGTAAATCTTCTCCGTCGAACTTATGTATCACTTCTTCGTAGTTAATTCCCCCAATGACTTGAAAATAGTACTCTAATATCCTTCGAAGCGTGTTGAATATTGTAATCGGATTTACAGTTTTGGGAGACTCCAATTCTTTCCATAGAAGCTGATATGCAGTTGAAATTGGATTAGCTTCATACATGGCAATTCGACTACAATTTTCCAACTTTCTGATTAACCAATATGACTCGTTTTTGGTATTATTCTTTCCTGACCCTAAATATGTTATCTCTTTATAAAAGTAGACATTGTGAGTAAGTACAAAAATTTGCTTAATTGTAGACTTTTGACTTTTTATTTCCCTAACTACTGATTTCACCAAATTGCTTACCACAAATAATGTACTGCTATCTAAACTGGAAACCGGATCATCAATTACAACAATCCTATCTGTGTTTATCCCATTACTTTCAAAGTTCCCTTTAATTAAGTGAAAGAAATAAAGAAACGTAAGAAAATTGTATTCACCTTCGCTTAACGTCTCCTTTCCCGCACTACCATCTTCTCTTTCAATTTTATAGTACCCATTATTTTCTGATTCCGCGACGTGAAACCCCGTAAACCCAAATGAAGTAAGTATTTTGTTTATTTCTGTCACTGAATGACTTATACTCGTAATTTGCGATTCCTTATAATGTAATTCAATAGTTAAGTCTTTCCTCTTCTGTTTCAATTCAACCAGTCGTAACTGTTGCTTTGAATTTGCTTTTTCAAAAATATCGCGGGCCTTAAAATAAACATCCAATTCATTAGAAAGCAATCCACGTGTAAAGCTCCAAACCTCTAGTACCAAATTCTCCTTTGCCTTTATTAAATTATTTAGTAGATCATTATTTTCCTTTATCGCTTTGTTTGACATATTAATAAAATCATCAATTTCATTTAAGACTGAACTTAAGGAATCCAAAAAAACTTGCTGGCTGGGATTATTAAATTTATTCCTTAAACTGGCAATATTTTTTTCCATCTGTTCTTTCGCAAGCGCGATCTTGCTTGTTACAGCTTCATAGTTCAAAAATGAAACATTTGAGCTAAGTATTGAATCGAATTGCCCTTTTAAAATATCTGATTGCTTCACGTATTCTTTACCAATATTGGTTATCTCTTCTAATGAATCTCTGAAATCTTCATTAAAGAAATCCTGCAAATTTTTGATAATATCGGAATTAAGGTCTTGTTGACAAAACGGGCAGATATCATCATTCGGTACGTAATCTAACCCTTTCTTTACCCAATCACTATTCCCTAAAAAATTAATGAGCTTACCAAAAGGAATATCCTCCTTACCTACAACCCTACGTGTCAGAATATCCTTTTGGGATAAGTTGAGTAAGGTTGTGTAGTCCAGATTCGGCAGGTAATTGAATATCGAAAGTGCGGAATTATATAGCTTTTCGCATTTTTCAATCAAAATTTTCTCATCTATTTGAGATGTTGGTGGATTTATCGAAATTAGTTTGTCAAAGAAGGTCTTTTTGCCGCCATTGAAACCAGTAAATGCAGTCTTGAAGTACTTATCATATTGCGTTTTTTTTCTCCAAGCTTGACCCTGCGCTGTTTCATATGCTTCTTGGAGGTTACTTTCGCTCTTTTTTATACTTTTTTCAACCGCACCAATATCATCCTCAACGTTTGTCAAATCGGATTTTAAACTCTTAATGGCATCTTGAACTTCTTTTGAATTTTTGCCTAATGTAAAGATTCCCTTAACCTCACTGCTCTGACTAAAATTTTCATTTACGAAATCTTTATTATAGACCAACCTCTCTATCGGCCTTTTAGTGTATTCAATTCGGCAGCTACTCCAACGTGTGTGATCTGCAATTACTTTGGCAAGAGTTGTCTTTCCCGATCCGTTTGCGCCAAAAATGTAATTGACCATAGTTGGCGAAACAATACATTCTTCAGTATAGGTAGCGACATTATTAAGTGAAAGGCTTTTTATCATTTGCTCTTCGAACTTTTACATGATTGACGTAATCATAAAATGGAATCAATGGATTAAAGTAATGGAAGATTGCTTTTGTTATAGTTAATAATTTGTTAATATGAATTAAATTAACTCACATCTGAGAAAATTGATCTCAAAATAATTTGAGGAGTTGACGGGAAGCGAGATTCTAATTTTGGATTGAAAAAGTTAACCTCCGTAAAGATCATTGAAAACAAAAGGGAACTCGACTAAAAACAGAAAACCCGCGCCAAGCGCGGGTCTTTGAAAAATCGTGCGAACCGGACGTTACCGCTTCCATAAGATTCCTAGGAGATTTCCAAATTGTCTATTTATTTTACTTAGCTGCATTTCGCTTATTCTGGCAAAACGTAAAATATAATAGATGGTTAAGCAGTATAAACTAATTATCTATTTCAAAACGAGTTGCCTTGACTTTTATTCTTTAACTTCATAAAGACAGATCAATCTTCATAAGGTTCCGTAAAATAAGAATAACCGAAACCAGTTTTATAGAGCAAATTATAGAGTAAAAACACAAAGACCCGCGCTACGCGCAGGTCTTGCAAATTTCCAGTGATCCCGCTGGGACTCGAACCCAGGGCCCATACATTAAAAGTGTATTGCTCTACCAACTGAGCTACGGAATCATCCCCGTTTCGTTTTGGGATTGCAAAGATAGGAATTAATTTTTTCGATCCAAATATTCTTCATCTTTTTTGGAAGATAAATTTCGCAACCCCTTATTTACTTGCGTTTTACGTTGAATGCAACGATCTCCTGGATCAGCCGCGCGCGGCCTTTTTCCGGCCGGTCCAGCTGTACGTTGTGAGAGCCATCGGGGAGGGTGATGAACAGCTTTTTGGGCGCGTTCTCCAGGCGTAATTGCAGCGCCAGCAGGTCCTGTGGGCGGCTCCAGTTGTCGTGCGCCCCGCGGATGTACAATACCGGCACCCTGATCTCCTTGGCATGCCACTGGCCGCGGCCTTGCGCGGTGTAGAACGCTTCCGCGCGGTAACCGCCCGGCACGCTCAGGATGCTGTCTTCATAAAAACCGACGGCGGTTTTGGCATACAGCTCGGCAATGGCGGGGTCGCGCCACAACGACTTATCTTCAACGGGAATGGATTTATCCCAGTTGTCCAGCAGCTGCTGTTTACCGGCCCTGCGCAATACAGGCGTGGAGGCATAATCGAACTGCGAAGTATCCAGCGGACTGCGGAAGGGGATGGTGTAAGCCCAGGGCGCTTTTTCGTTATACAAACTGTTGAGCATCATCAGCGAGCTTACGCGGTTGGGGTAAATGCAGGCGTAATAACCCATCCACTGGCCGCCGGTGGCCCAACCGAACAGCGCTACCTGTTTGGCTTTTGTTCTTTCACGGATAAAATCCACCACGGCGTCGATGTCGTGCGACACTTCGATGCTCGATGCGGCGATCATCCAACGTTTGAGGGTATCGTAATCGGGGCGGGTAGAAGTTTCCCATCCGCGGGCGTCCATGATAAAAACATGCTGGCCTTCTTTGGCGAGGTCTTCCGCGAGGGAACCGCCGGCTATCGGCAGGTCGAACGAGGCGATGCCGCCGCCTCCGCCGCCGTGCAGCAGCAGGATGGGAGGCCTTTTGCTGCGTTTGCGCGTTTTGATCTCGCGTACGAAGATCTGTACGCCGGGATCGCTGGCTATCCTGAAATCTTCACGATGGATCGTTTGCGCATTGGCAATTTCGGTAACGAATATGGGTAATACGAGCAAGGTTTTCCACATAATTTTCCAGGAGGTTCCGTTGCAAAAATAGCATAAATTACGGTCATATGACGGAACCATCTGTAATACGCGCGCAGGAAGCGGACCTGCCGGCGCTTGCGATGCTGGAAGCGCGCACTTTCCGCGAAACTTTTTCCGATGTGTACAACGCGCAGGACCTCGAGGAATTTCTTTCCACGAAAAAAAACCTGCCCGCCATCACGGCGGAATGGAGCAGCCCCGGTACACAGTATTTTATCCTCCGGCACGAAGGGCAGGAGGCGGGTTTCATCAAACTCAACCTTCACCGCCAGCCGGACAACGGCACACTGCTGCCCGAACCGGTCATGGAACTGGAGAAAATTTATGTGCTGGGCGCTTATTTCGGGAAAGGACTGGGAAAAATACTGATGGAACACGCCATTGCCGTTGCAAGGGAAAATTTCGTACGTACGATCTGGTTAGGCGTATGGGAACACAATCTCCGCGCGCTGGCATTCTATAAAAAAGAAGGCTTTTCTCAATTCGGAGAGCACCAGTTCAGCGTTGGTCGTCAAACCGACCGCGACCTGCTGCTGGCGAAGGTATTATGATGGATTTGGATCATTTCTGCGGCACTTTGATCGACGACTATGAAAGCGCCGCTATTCTTACAAGAGAAAAATTATCAATAGGAATAATTGTGGTGGGAGATGTCATGAACCGCAAACCGGAAGAAGAAGCGTTCCCGGTATTGGAAAAGCTGGCCGCGCTCTTTGTGCTGGCTTACAGTATGAATACCGGTATTCACTTCTATTTTTAGCCCTATTTCCCGCAGAAAAGCTTCATTATGCTAAAAAAATACCGTTATTGGCGAAAAACCTCGCACCAGCTCCGCCCGTTTTATGCGAACTTGCTTTCATTGCAAACGTTTGCATTTTAAAATAAATTCCATGAGAAAAATAGCCTGTCTGCTGGCGGTGATCCTCGCCGCACAATCGTTATCCGCACAAACATCCAACGACGAAAGAATGAAATGGTGGAGGGAAGCCCGCTTCGGCATGTTCATCCACTGGGGCGTTTACGCCGTGCCCGCCGGCACCTACAAAGGTTACCCCATGGCGCGCGGCGGCGGCGAATGGATCATGAACCGCAGCAAAATACCCGTGGCCGAATACCAGGGGTACGCCAAACAGTTCAACCCGGTTAAATACAACGCCGAAGAATGGGTGAAAATGGCGAAAGACGCGGGCATGAAATATATCGTGATCACCGCCAAACACCACGACGGGTTCGCGCTGTTCAATTCCAAAGCCAGTAAATGGGACATCACCGACGCTACGCCATACGGTAAAGATCTGCTCAAACCGCTGGCCGAAGCCTGCAAAAAACACGGCATCAAGCTCGGGTTCTATTATTCCCAGGCGCAGGACTGGAACAACCCCGGCGGTTCCGCCGCACGCAAAGACATGCGCGAAGGCTGGCCCAATCCCGATTCCGCTAAAATAGACGCCTATACCAAAGCGCATCACGGCCATTGGGACCCGGCGCAGGAAACCAAAACCTTCGACCAGTACATCAACGACGTAGCCGTGCCGCAGGTAAAGGAACTGCTCACCAATTACGGCGAAGTGGCCGTGCTTTGGTGGGACACGCCGACCAACATGACCGACGACGCAGCCCAAAAACTGCAGGCCCCGCTGGCATTGCAGCCTCACATCATTACCAACGACCGCCTCAAACGCCCCAATTTCCCCGGCGATTACAAAACGCCCGAACAGAAAATACCCAACCTCAGCGAGCTCGACGGCCGCGACTGGGAAACCTGCATGACAATGAACGGCACCTGGGGCTTCAAAAGCTACGACCATAAATGGAAATCCGTGGAAACGCTGGTGCGTAACCTGGTAGACATTGCGTCCAAAGGCGGCAACTACCTGCTGAACGTAGGCCCCACCGCCGAAGGCGAGTTCCCCGAAGAAAGTATCAAAAGCCTGAAAGGCATAGGGGAGTGGATGAAAGTGAACGGCGAAGCCGTGTACGGCACCAAAGGCAGCCCGCTAAAACCGCAAAGCTGGGGCCGCATCACCCGCAAACAACACGGCAACAACACCATTCTGTATCTTTCCGTATTCGAATGGCCGGCCAACGGCTCGCTGGAAGTAACAGGACTGAACAAACCCGTGAAAAGCGCCGTGGTAATAGGTTCCAAAGCTTCCGTGAAATCCGGCAACGGTGGCGGCAACGCCATATTCACGCTGCCCGCCAAAGGCACGAACGATATTGCAACCGTAATAAAAGTAGAGGTGGAAGGAATTTTATAATTCCTTTGTTTTATCCGGAAATTTAATTTTACTTTGTGTTGCAAAGTGAAAAGTCGGGGAGCGGGTCCCCTTCTTTTTTACTTGTTTACTTTGAAACACAAAGTGCTTTTAAATATGGAACTACGCCGTAAACTCACCGATCCCAGGTACCTTTTTTACCTCGTTACGCTGATCCTCAGCCTGATTCTCCTGTTTATCGGGCAAACCTTCATGCCGGGCAACACGGAAAACAGCCTCATTTTCGCTTTTGCTCATTTTATCCCGGCTGTAGGGGCGCTTGTAGGCCTGATATGGGTAAAGAAAGACGAACGGAAGGATTATTCCGTGATCGTATGGCTGCTTTTTTTCGTCAGCTGCTACGCGCTCAACCGTTATGCGAACGTGTTTAACGCCACCACGCCATGGTTTGCCGTGTACCTCGTTATTACTTCCGCCAGCCTGCTGATGTTCCGTTATACCGATCATCTGCCGCAATGGGCGCGTACCATCACCGGCATGCTGGCCGGGCTTGCGCTGATCGCTTATATCTATCTCTCGCTTTTCCTGTTTCCCCTGTACCCCATGAGCGTTATTGCGTTGATCGCGCTCGGTCTTTCCATCCATACGTTCGTGCCGCTTATTCTTTGTTTGGTAGTAGGCTGGAACCTCAGCCGGCGCCGCCTCTGGAAAAGCGGGCTTTCTGGCATGGGGCTCGGCCTGGCCGCCATCATTATCTTCAGTATGCTGTACAATCTCCAGCTCAGTAAACTGACGCACATCTACAACCGCCAGCAGGTGAGGGGCAACGGCCGCCTCCCGGCCTGGATCGAAGCCGCGCGGCAGTTGAAGGGAGGGTTTGTGATGGAAAGGGTGTTAAAAACAGGCATCGTGTATCGCGAAGCAACCGGTTCACTGTCTGACATACTGGGGGAGTTTTCTTTCCGCGGTATAGGAAATTTTAACTGGGAAAACGAAACGGAACATGATCCCCTGGTGGTGATCGCTTCCATGTTTTTTCCCGGCAGGCCTGCGCTTCCGGCAGAACGCATCAAAATACTGGAAGCCATGTACGATAAACGGCACCAGGGCGAAGAACGTCTTTGGTCGGGCAATTCGTTGCATACCAGTTATGTTAGCACGCAGGTGAAGATCTGGCCGGAACTGCACCTGGCCTATACCGAAAAAGCATTGACGGTTACGAACAGCGAACGCTGGGGCATGCAGGAAGCGATCTACACATTCCAGCTGCCGGAAGGCGGGGTGGTCACCTCGCTGTCTTTGTGGATAGACGGGAAGGAAGAAAAAGGTATCCTGACCGCCAAAGGACTGGCAGACACCGCTTACCGCACCATCGTAGGCCGCGAAAGACGCGATCCGTCCCTGGTTCGCTGGCAGGAAGGAAACCGTGTATCCGTGCGCGTATTTCCCGTGAACGGCGGAGAAACCCGCATGTTCCGCATCGGCGTAACCGCGCCGCTCAGCGTGGAGAACGGCCGCCTGCAATACGACAACATCACTTTCCAGGGCCCGCCGCTGCGGTTTACGACGGAAGACGCTTCGATTGAGCTGGCCGGCAAAAGCGAGGGTTTTACGCCGCCCGCGGGCTTCCGGCGCAGCGGCGCAGGCTGGGAACGCGAAGGCCGTTACCGCAAAGACTGGCACCTGCAAATGAACAATACGCCCATCAGGCCCAATACATTTTCCTTCAACGGCAATTCGTACAGCATACGCCCTTACAAACTGCAACGCAAGCCCGTACGCACAGACGTTATTTACCTCGACGTAAACGCCGCCTGGAGCCGCTCCGAGTTCGATGAAACGCTGAAACTAACCGGCAAACGACGCGTAATGGTTTCCCTGAACGACCAGCTCACGGACGTGCGGGACGATAATAAAGACGACCTTTTCTACGCACTGCACTGCCAACGTTTCAGTCTTTTCCCGGTGCAGGACATCATCGATCCGGAACATGCATTGGTCGTCACCAAAAACCTCCCGTTTTCACCTTCCCTGCGGGATTTGGAAGATTCACGTTTCAGGAAGGAGCTGGATACCTGGCTCGCAGATTCTTCCCTGCCGAAAATAAGATTGATGAACCTCGGCGCCGCCGGATTGCCGCCTTACCTGAAAACGCTGAAAGAATCGCGCGTGTTCCGATACGAACAGGGCGGCCTGCTGCAGCTCGCCGTACTGCTGTCTACCAACACTTTCGCGGAAGACGCAGAAACGGCAGACCGCGTGGTGATAGACCAGGCGCAGGCCGTAGTGGAAAGAACGCTCGCTGATAGCACTGCCGCGCAAAACGCAGTTCGGGCGCCCGACCACCTCATGCGCATCTTCGCCTACAACCACATCGTGAGCCGCAAAGGCAAAGGGCTTATCACCTCCTCCGGCACGGAAGAAGCGCTGGTGAACGTGGCGAAAGAAGCTTACGTCGTGTCTCCCGTGAGCAGCCTCATCGTGCTCGAAACACAAAATGATTACGACCGTTTCGGCATCAAAGACGAAGGCAACAGCCTGAAAAACGCATCGCTCAAATCAAAAGGCGCCGTTCCCGAACCGCACGAATGGGCGCTGATCGTGATCGTCCTTTTATCTCTTACCTGGTTTATCTATCAACGCAAATGGAAACCTGCAAACGCGTAATCCCCGCCATTCTGATTACCGGCGTGTACCTGGGCATCGTGCTGTACGCCCTGCCCGGGTATCTCGTTTTCGATTCCGCGGGTTTCCTGCTGGGGCTGCTGGCCGTTCCTTTGGTAACGGTCAGCGATCCGCTCCGGCGCCGCAGCCTGCGGTTTTATTACGCCGCCCTGATCATGTGCCTGCTGGCATGGATCATTCCCGCGAAAACCATTTTTTATGCCGCGATCGTGTTGTCGCTGTGTTTCGTGGCGGACGGCGCGCTGGGCCGCATCAATGGTCTGCCCGTGCTGGTGTTGCTCCTGATGTCGCCGCTGTTTACATACATCACCAATATTTTCACCTTTCCCATCCGCCTGGGGCTCACGCAAGCGGCGGGCAAGATATTGCAGATTGGCGGCGCAGCCGTGACGGTGGAAGGCAATTCCATCCTGCTGGGCAATGGCAGCTTTTCGGTAGATGCCGCCTGCATGGGCCTGAGCATGATGCTGACCTCGCTGCTTTGCGGCATCATGCTGCTGGGCCACAGTCAGCGTACGGCAAAACTTTACCTGCGCCTGCCGGCGATCGTATTGCTGCTGGTTTTTATTTTTGTGATGAACGTGGCCGCGAACCTCTTCCGCATCATCCTGCTGGTGCAGTTCAACATTCCGCCGGGCACCCCGATGCACGATATGACGGGCATTCTTTGCCTGCTGGTCTACGTGATCGCGCCGCTGCTGTGGGTATGCCCCTGGCTGGTACGGCGGTTTGGCCGGCCGCGAAGCGGGCGCGCACCGGAACAAAAACTTCACCTGTTCATGCTCGTGCAGGCGCATGTTTGCCTGGCCGCCTGCGTGGCACTGGCCGCATACAAGATCACCAGGCCCCTGGAAACGCCAACCTCCGCAAACGCCGCCGTGAGCGGCTATACCGCTACCGCCATGCGTGACCACGTAATGAAACTGGAAAACGCCGCCGCGCTGATCTACGTCAAATCCATCCCCGATTTTTATTATACAGACCATCACCCCACCATCTGCTGGCAGGGTAGCGGTTACGCCGTCAAACAGGTGCGCGAGGCCCGAATGGCGGGCCGTATCGTGTTCACCGGCCGGTTGGTAAAAGGGGAGGAGCAACTCTACACCGCCTGGTGGTACGATAACGGGAACGTACAAACGATCTCGCAGTTTTCGTGGCGCTGGGAAGCGCTGTCGAAAAGAAACCGTTTTGCCGTGGTGAACGTGACCGCCGCCGATGGCAAAACCCTGGAAAAGGAAGTGGAGCGCCTGCTGGAAACGGGCGCCGTGAAAAAATGCATCGCGTTGTGAATCATCCCTGCATCGAGGCGGGATCTTGCCGGAAGATCTGGCTCAGCAGCCGGTACAGCTCAGGATGGTGCTGGGCCATCGTGTCCGGTTTCTCAAAAAAATATTCGGACACCACGGCCAGGAATTCGCTTTCGTTCATGGCCGCATAAGGATTGATATCGGAATGACCGCTTTCGATCCGCCGGATCTCTTCGTGCATCACTTTTAGCCAGGGCAGGGAATAACTATGCTGGATCAGGCTGCTGGGCATGCCGTCTACCGTGCCGTCCGTTTTATCGACCAGGTGCACGAACTCGTGGATCGCGGTGTTGCTGCTGCCGCCATGCTCGGAAAAGCCGCTTCGCAGCGCAGACTGCGAAAGCAGCATCTGCCCGTTGAGATGCCCGCTGCCCACCATGCCGAGTATATTGCGGCGGTCGCCTTCGAACTGGTATTTTTCATCGAATGTGTCCGGGTAAAGGATCACATTGGTCAGGTTGCGGTATTTCCAGCCGGGGAACGCAAAAATAGGGATCACCGCGCTCGACGCGATCAGCACTTTGTCCAGGTCTTCCACGTTGGCGCCCACGCCTTCGATGGTGGTATGGCCGAGAAATTCCTTCACTTCCGCGGAAAAACGCGACTTATCCTCGTCGCCCAGCTGGCGGTAATATTTTACGTTCTTTTCGAGCAGGCCGTCCACATCGGCGGGCACGGCGCCGGTTTTTCGTTTTTTCGGGCGGTAAAACCACCAGAATAAAAACGCGATCACTACAACAGGTATGATAATTGGTAACATCATCACTAAGATCGGATTAATTTGCCAATTCAACATTTTACCGGTTTTGATTGTTTAATGTATCGAAGATCAATACAATAGCCCATGCCCCGCTGGTTACGCATCACGCTTATTTCCGCCGGCAGCCTGCTGGTGGTCGTCATTATCCTTTGGTTCGTGCTGGCGCTGGTAGTACGCGGCCGCAAGGCGGAAATTCTCGCTGAGATCACCGCCCAGCTCAGCGACCGCATCAGCGGCAACCTGGAGATACAGGACATGGAGCCTTCCCTCATCCGTTCCTTCCCCAACATTTCGGTGACACTCAAAAACGTGTCGCTGAAAGATAGTATGTACGCCACGCATAAACACGCCCTGCTGGACGTGCGCGAAGTATACGTGAAGGTGAGCACTTTCGCGCTGCTGCGCAAAACGGTGGACGTGAAACAGGTGAGCCTCAAAGATGGGAAAATATTCCTCTATACGGACGGCTCCGGCTTTTCGAACACTTACCTGCTGAAAGGAAAGGAACCCCACAAACCCGCCACGGGCAACTCATCCACGATAAGAAGGATCATCCTGGAAAACGTCCGGTTCACGTTGGAAAACCATATCAAACTCAAACGCTACAACCTCGACATCCGCCGGTTGCGCGCCGAAATGGACTTCGACAATACCGGCTGGCAGGCGCAGGTGAACCTGGAAACGCGCATCGACGATCTTCAGTTCAACACCACCAAAGGCAGCTACGCCAAACAAAAGCTGCTGAAGGCAGACATCGGCGTGCAATTTATGCGCAGCAACAAAACGCTGCGCATCCCGCCGCAGGATTTCCGGTTCGACGGGCAGCCCGTGCGCATCGGCGCGGAATTTAATTTCTCTCAGCAGCCCGCGCTTTTCGCCATCGCCATTCATGCAAACCAGATACCGTTCCGCGCCGCTACTTCGCTGGTAACGCCCAATATCGCCACCAAGCTGGACAGCATCGATTTTACAAAACCGCTGGACGTAACCGCCAGCATCGCGGGGCACATGCAATTCAGGGATACGCCTGTCATAAAAGTGAACTGGACCGTGAAAGACAATGTGCTCGACGGAAAAGCCCTGACCCTGGATGCGGTGAATTTCACCGGCGAATTTTACAATGAAGTAGTACCCGGTCTCGGGCACAACAACGCCAATTCGCGCCTCACCATCCGGCAATTCTCCGCCTTGTACGACAGCATCCCCGTCAAAGCGGATACCATCCGCGTGATCAACCTCGAACATCCTGTGCTCACCGGGCGTTTTAAATCCTCGTTTCCGCTAACGCGGCTCACCAACGCCATCGGCCCGGAACTGTTCCGTTTTACTTCCGGCGAAGCGATGGTAGACCTCGATTACGCGGGCAGCTGGAACCAGAAAGACACGATTCCCGGTTACCTCCGCGGTATCATACAGGTAAAAGACGGTTCGTTCACCTACGTGCCGCGCAACCAGGATTTTCATGCCTGCCAGGCTACGCTGGATTTCGCGGGATCAGACCTTTTTTTCCGCGACATCAGCCTGCGATCCGGCTCCAGCAGCGTGCAGATGGAAGGCAGCATGAAAAACATCCTCAATCTTTATTTCGCCGCGCCGGAAAAAGTACAGATCGATTGGTTTGTGCGCAGCCCGCTGATCAATATCAACGATTTTCAAACTTTTTTTGCCAAAAGACAGAAAAGACCGACGGCGCAGCAGGTGCGGAAGAACAAACAGAGAATGGGCCGCGTGATGAAACAGCTGGACGTGGTGCTGGAGCTATCCAGCGTGAACATGAACCTGGCGGTGGACAAGGTGCGTTACCGGCAGTTCGCGGCCAGCAATGTAAAGGCCGGTCTCCGTATGGACCAGCAGGGCATCCGGCTCAGCAATGTGGCGCTGCAGGCGGCCGGCGGGCAGATGAACCTGAACGGGAATATCCGGCATGCCGGTAACGGCGACAAGTTCACCGTAAACGCCGATATCCGCAGCGTGCAGGTAGACCAGCTGTTCCATGCATTCGAAAACTTCGGGCAAACCGGCGTGACGGCCAAAAATCTGAAAGGCGTGTTTTCCGCGACGGCCAACGTTACCGGCAATATGAAAGAAGACGCGACCGTAAAACCGCACACCATGTACGGCACCGTCAACTTCACGCTTAACAAAGGGGCGCTGGTGAACTTCGAGCCGCTGATGAATCTTAGCAAATTCGTGTTCCGCAAGCGCGACATGAGCAACATCACTTTTGAAAAGATCCAGAATACGCTCGATATCAAAGGCAGCAAAATCTACATTCATCCCATGCTGATCGCTTCCAGCGTGCTGAACGTGGAGGTGGAAGGCGTCTACGGCATTCCGAAAGGAACGGACATTAAACTGCGCGTACCTTTGCGCAATCCTAAAAAAGACGAGCTGGTGACCGATGTTGACGAATTGCAGAAACGCCGGAAGTCAGGCATCGTGATCAACCTGCACGCGGTGGACGGGGAAGACGGCAAGGTGAAAATGAAGCTCGGCAAAGGCGACAAGGGCGAGTAACCCCGCATTGAGTAAATAAATCCCCGCACATGGATGCAACTGGTGGAAATGCCGCGGCTGTTGGCGCGGAATTGTTTTTGCGGCATTTTATGTATTGTATCACCTAAAACAACAATCATGAAACAGCCATCTTTGAATGACAAAAAAGTGGCCGTGCTGGTGACGGACGGCTTCGAGGAATCTGAATTTACCCAGCCGGTAGAAGCGCTGAAAAACGCGGGCGCGCAGGTAACGGTGGTGTCGCTCAAACCGGGCACGATCAAATCATGGGCGGAAAAAAACTGGGGCAAAGAATATAAAGTGGACGCCGTTGTGACAGACGTAAGCGCCGGCGATTTCGACGCGCTGGTATTGCCCGGCGGCGTGATCAATCCCGACAAGCTGCGGATGGACCCGGATGCGGTAGCTTTCGTGACCGGCTTCACGGACGAGGCAAAACCCATTGCCGCCATTTGCCATGGCCCGTGGACGCTGATCGAAACGAATGCACTGGAAGGCAGAACGGTCACATCATGGCCTTCCCTCAAAACCGACCTGATCAATGCCGGCGCGAAGTGGGTGGACCAGGAAGTGGTAGTAGACAATGGTATCGTAACCAGCCGCAACCCTGGCGACCTTCCCGCATTTTGCAAGAAGATGATCGAAGAGATCGGCGAAGGCCAGCACCTGTCAAGAACGCGCGGCGTGCACCAGCTCGGGTAAAAATTATCGTCGCATTTGAAATACGGAAGCCCGCTGTATGAAACCGTTTGAAGTTCGTACAGCGGGCTTCCGCATATGAAGGCGGAACAAAACGCCCGCATCTTTTGTTTACAAGATGGGAAAAGCTGGGGAATTAACTACACAGCTTTATGATGAAACTCGTTGAAAATTAACAGTTTTTAACTCTTGCAAGGTTTTGGATGATATAACACAAAATGAATTTATATGCAGCAGGAAAAAGGAACGCCCCGTGCGGGCGGGTTATATGAAAATTCCACCGTGATCAACGTGTCGAAAACAGGCAGGATCATTTCTTCCGCCGCCGGCGCTTCGCTGGTGTACATAGGACTGGCGGACATTGGTAAAACCCCGGTAAAGAGCTTATTTCGCATCCTGGCAGGTGGTTACCTGCTGTACCGGGGGGTATCAGGCAATTGCCCGATTTCGGCCATCATTGAGGACAGCAGGCCCAAACACGCCCGGGCAGTGAATATCCGCACCACTTTCGAGGTGAACCGCCCGCGGGCCGAAGTATACGCCTACTGGCGCAAGCTGGAAAACCTTCCCGCGTTTATGGCGCACCTGCACGATGTGGAAGTGCAGGACGAACGGTACAGCCACTGGACCATCCGGCTGGCCGGCAATATCAAGCTGGAATGGGATGCGGAGATCGTGGAAGACGAACCGAACGAAATGTTGGGCTGGCGCTCGCTCGAAGGCGCACAGCTGGCCAACGCCGGGAAGATCCGTTTCAAGGACGCGGAAAACGGCGGCACCGAATTGCTGGTGACCATCACGTACCGCCCGCCGGCCGGGTTCGTGGGTGAGGGTATCGCCCGGTTGTTCAATCCCGCATTTGAAAGCCTGGTGCGCAACGATATCAGGGGATTCAAACAACATCTTGAGGAAAAAAATGCGGGTTTCGGAAATAATATTGCGGTTGGATAAACTTCAACCCCGGTATAAAAAAGCGCCCGTCAGGATTCTATCCTGGCGGGCGCTTTCCATTTTCAAAATCAAACATCCTGTATGCTATGGCCGAAACGATGTTTTAAAAGTGTCTGGTTTAGGCAGGTTAGACGTGTCCTTGTCTTTCTTTTTGTCTTTTTTCCTTTTTTTCTTCATGGTGTCCTGCGGGTTTTCCGGCACAGTGTCTTTTGCCATTAAAGAATATCCCTGATTCACCGGGAGAGTGGACTCGCCCGTAAACCCGTTTCCTGCCTGGGCTACTACAAAGGCGATCATCAGCCCGAGTACGCCTAATGGTACGATACGTGATTTCATTGGTCTTTCAGTTTTGTATGTGAATGATATGGTTAAACAATTAATAACTCCTGTTTTCGAGTTCATCTTCCTCATCGCCCAGGTCGTCGAAATTCACCGCTTCGTCTTCTTCCTTGTCTTCCGTTTCTTCATACGCTTCCGGCGAAGCGCCGGCCGAATTGCCAGCTGCATGCCCCGGACGGTCGTTTTCCACGATATCCCCGTCTTCCGCTTCCTGTACCTCTCTTTCCCTGTCGATGGCCGCTTCCTGGTCGAATTCCTGGTTAAGGTCTGCGCCCTGCGGGTCTTCCGGCCATTTTTCCTCTTCGCCTCCGGCCCTGAATTCGGTATTTACCGGGCTCGGGCCTTTTGCCGGGTTGCCGGCCGGCTGCTGCTGTTTTGTGGTTTGCATGGGATCAAGTTTAATGGTGAACGGCTTGATTTTGTTTTTGTAAGAAATATTGTGCAAAATCCGAACCATGCGAAACAACCGCAAAACAGCCATGGATATGGTTGCATCTGTGTCGCATTTTGGGGAATTTCGGTACCGGCGGGTAATTAAGGTAATAGTTGTTTTTGCCGCAGCGCGTCGAGCACCTGCGTAATGAGGCGGTGCCGCGCCTGGTTGAAGGAACTTTCTTTACTGTTGTTGATCCAGAGGCTGACGAGCAGTTTGAGGTTGTTCCCCTCAATGTTCTCGAAGAACACTTCCGGCGCTTTCCTGACGCCGCTTTGCCGTTCTTTTTTGACGATGCCGCGAAGGGTTTGCACGATGTCGTCCAGCACGGGCGGGGGTTCTTTGTTGAAGGGTACGGTGAAATGAAGCTCGATCCTTCTTTCCGTGGTCAATGAGTGGTTGATGATCGGTTTCTGGAAAATGTCTTTATTCGGGATGATGAGGTGCAGCCCGTCGAACGTGCGCATGGTGGTGGAGCGGAACTGGATGTTCTCCACGCTGCCGGTGAACCCGTTCGTTTCAATGATATGCCCCACGTCGAAGGGTTTGCGGAAGGTGATGTAAATGCCGGAAATGAAATTGGACGTAAGGTCCTGGAAAGCAAAGCCCAGCGCCAGGCCGATAATGCCGGCGCCGGCGAGCAGCGAAGACACGGCTTTATCCAGCTTCAGTATTTCCAGCGAGGTGAACAGCCCGATGGCGAATACGATGAAATGCGCCACCGTGGCCAGCAGGTTGCTGACGGCCTGTTTGTGCGACAGTCTGCACGACAGCTTGTACACCAGTCTGCGCGTCAGTTTCGCCAGTAAAAAAAAGATGGTGAAAATGATGGCCGCCAGGGCGAGATTGGGCAGCATTTTGACGCCCGCCTGCAGCCACCGGTCGAGTTTTTCGAAAATAAGGTTCGTCCATTCCATAAGAAAAAAGTATACAAATACTGCACCATTTGGATCATGCTGGTTTTCAGCGCCGGACGGATGGTTAAAATACCTATGGGAGAGCCTGCGCAGATACGATGCGTACCAAGCCGTATATTTGCGGTATGTATGCGATCGTAGACATCGAAACTACCGGCGGCCATGCCAGCGCCGGCAGTATCACGGAAGTTGCCATTTTTATTCACGACGGGAAAGAGATCGTGCGCCAGTACGAAACGCTGGTGAATCCCGGCATGCCTATTCCGCGGTATATCCAGGCGCTGACGGGCATTACGGACGAAATGGTGGAGAACGCGCCGCCGTTTGAATCCGTGGCGGAAGAGATCTATCAGCTGCTCGGAAATAATATTTTCATCGCGCACAACGTCAATTTCGACTATTCCTTCCTGCGCCACCAGCTGGATATGTGCGGTTTTAAGCTGCAAAATAAAAAGCTCTGCACCGTGCGGCTCAGCCGTAAAGTATTTCCCGGTTTCCCCAGCTACAGCCTCGGGAACCTGTGCCGCCAGCTGAAGATCAATATCCAGAACCGCCACCGCGCCACCGGCGACGCGCTCGCCACCGTACAGCTGTTTGAAATGTTACTGGGGGCGGATACGCAGGGAGCCATTGCGCAGGCGCTCAGCGGGCGCTCACGCGAAAAATGGCTGCCACTGCACCTTCCGCAGGAACATGTGGAAGAGCTGCCGGCTACCCCGGGCGTGTATTATTTCCACAACGAAAAAGGAAAAGTGGTGTACGTTGGGAAGGCGCGCAATATCCGCAAACGCGTCACCAGTCATTTTACCGGCAACAGCACCGGCCGCCAGCGGCAGGAATTTCTCCGCAACGTGCACAGCATTTCCTACGAAAAAACTGGCACCGAACTGATGGCGTTTATCCTCGAATCGGTGGAGATACGGCGCCTGTGGCCGCAATACAACAATGCGCAGAAAAGGATCGAATCGAAATTCGGGTTTTATGCCTTCGAAGACCAGCAGGGTTATCTTCGCCTGGCCATCGAAAAAAGAAGGAAATACAGCACGCCGCTGTACAGTTTCAATATGCTCGCCGACGGCCATACGCGCCTGCGCGAGCTGATCCGCGATTTTAAGCTGTGCCCCAAACTTTGTTTCCTGCAAACGGGTCACGACGAATGCGTGGGTATTGCGGATAAAACCTGCAAAGGCGCCTGCAGCAAAAAGGAAAAACCGCTGAAATACAACCAGCGCGTGCTCAAAGCCATCGGGCACCTGCAATCGGAACATCCCTCTTATGTGATACTCGACAACGGGCGGAATGCTTCCGAGCAAAGCTGCATTTTGATGGAGAAAGGGAAATTCTATGGCATGGGGTATGTGCCGAAAGACGTGGCCGTGCCCGGCAGCGATATGTTGAAAGACCTGCTGACGCAGTACCCGGAAAACGAGTTTATCCTCAACCTGCTCCGTTCATACGCCACGGCCAATTCAGCGCGGCTGCTCACGATATAGGGCCGTTTTGCCCCGTTTTTTTACGAACCAGTGCCGTTTCCACATCCAGAAGCCGCTCAGTGCCACAATGGGCATAAAAACGAACCGTACGGCGTCCGCCGCCGCGGGAATAGACGATACGGGCCCGTAAATATACCCGATAATGGGAATGCTGAGAAGAATGTGCAGCCAGCGGATGATCTTTCTTTCTGTTGACGCTTTCATGTGACAGGTATTTTACGTCAAAGCTATCCACAGAAAAATGTTGAAATGCCTGAAGTAGATCACTGCTGTAAATGTGCAGACGAAACAGGGAAGAACCGCGAACGATCTTTCTCAGAACAGCTCCGGTTGCCCCGTAGCATCCGCTTCGCCTGGCAATTTCCAGCCGCCGTTCTTTTTTTCTTCGATCATCTTTTCCTTTTCTTTTTCCGCGTCTTCCGCATCGATGCAGGTTTTTACCTGTATCTGGCCTTTGGTGCCGCTTTTGCCCTGCCGGATGAATAATTTGGAACCGCTTACGGCCGCTTCCCAAAATTTTTCGTTTTTGCCTTCTCCCTGGAGCAATCGCGTAGTGCCCGCCGGCACCGCATCCTGCGCGATCAGCGAATTGAGCGGCGCGGCCTGCTGCGGTTTGCCCAGGCGCCGCAGGATCTCTTCGATCACTTTCTGCGGCTGCTGCAGCCAGTCTTTCGCATACACGGTCAGCACCTGCCAGCCGAAACTTTCGAGCACTGCCGGGCGCTGGTAATATTGCTCCAGCACGTTTTCATGCTGGTACCATGCCTCGTCGTCCACTTGTATTCCCAGCGCATACGCTTTGTCCTTAGGATCGGCCTTCACTGCAAGCGAACAGCGGAAACCGCTCTGGCCGATCTGTTCGGATACTTCCAGGCCCTGTTGTTCGAGCTGTTCCCTGATTTCTTTCAATATAACGGTATCGCCTGAACGGTAACGCTGCGATGGTTTGCCGGTGGCCAGCGCGTCGAGTATGCCGCGCGCGGCGGACATATTGCCGGTGCTCACGTTCTCGGCGTATTGCAGGAACCTGCGCAGGTAATTGGCGCCGGCGTTATATACGTTCGTGATCTGGTGAAAGCGGATGCTGCTCACGATGGCCATGTGCTGGCGCGCGCGGCTGAAAATTACGTTCAGGCGTTTTTCGCCGCCTTTTTTGTTGATAGGACCGAAATGCATGCTCATTTTCCCGCGGTGGTCGGGCGCGTAACAGACGCTCATGATGATGATGTCGCGCTCGTCTCCCTGCACATTCTCCAGGTTTTTGACGAACAGCCCGGTGAACTGGCCATCGTCGGTGCGTTCGGTGGCGTCTTCCAGCAGTTCGTCGAAACGTTTGTCGTTGGTGCAAAGCGCTTCCAGCGCAGTTTCTATGCAATGCTGCTGTTCCTGGCTGAACGCCACGATGCCGATGCTTTCTTTCGTATTTCGGTACAGCAGCTCCCGCACCAGGTGCGCGATGTACGCCGCTTCGGCGGTGTTGCCGCGTTTGGCGTAAGTGCCGTTGGGAATGTGGTGATAACTGATGCTGCGGTCGAACAGGGCATTGACGTTGAACAGCGCGTCGGAAGGTTGTTGTACGCTGATGGCGTTTTTCTCCGCGGTATGAATGCTCCTGTCGGGCACCGTGAGCAGGTTCGCGCCGTAAAAAGCGTGGTTGCTGTAGCTGATCAGCGTTTCGAAATGACTGCGGTAGTGCCAGCCCAGCATCACGCTGTTCATTTTGCGCGCGCCCTGGGTGAGCAGGCTGTCCGCGTCGGCGCTGAGAATTTCGTCTTCCTCGTCGTTGCGCTCCAGGTCGTCCGGGTCGCCGGACCTGGCGGAGAAGAAGTCGGTAGGCGGCATCTGGCGGTCGTCTCCCACGATAATGGTTTGCGGCGCGCGGTATAGCGCGGGCACGCCTTCTTCGAGGGTGATCTGGCTGGCCTCGTCGAAAATAACGGCGTCAAAAAAAGGCTGGTCGATGGGGAAGGAATCGCTGACGCTGAGCGGGCTCATGAGCCATACCGGTTTCAGATCGCGCAGCACAAGGCCGCTTCCGCGGGAACAAAGCTCGCGGATGCTTTTGTGGCGCATGGTTTTGGAAAATTCGTTCTCCAGGATCTTGCGGCCTTCCGCGTATTGTTTCGCAAATTCCTGCTGGTCTTCTTCCACCTGCGAAATGGCGCGGTTGCTCAGTTTTACGTGTCCGCGGAAACGTTCGCCGATATTGGCGAGAATGAACGCGGCATTGAGTTTCAGCAGTTCGTGGTAACAATGGCGCACATTTTCAACGATCTGTTCCACGGCCTGGCTGCCGGTATTGGCGAATGGTTTGTTGAACTGGTAGAACCGGCGCAATGTTTTATGCGCCATGCCCGCTTCCATTTCAGGCGGTGTAAAGGGAAGCGCGCGCAGCGCCTGTTTGAGCAGGCCGGGCATGTCCAGGTAATTGCCGAGCGCGGGCAGCAGCTCTTCCAATGCGGGCGCGTTCAGCTGGATGCTTTCGAGCAGGTCGCGCAGTTCGCGGAAATGTTGCGGCGGCGCGTCCTGTAAGGTTTGTTGCAGTTGAAGATCGAGTTGATGAAGGGTTTCCTGCAGGCCGGCGAGCTGTATCACGAGCTGCTGCGCCTGCGGGTGTTGCAAAAGGTCTTGCAGCGTGGGCTCATGCAATTTCAGCCGCAGCCGTTCGATAGACAGCCAGGTAAGCTCGATGTTGTCGATACGGTATTGCTGCTGCACGGCTTTGCGTGCCTGCAGCAGGTTCCGGGCAGCGTTATATTCTTCCTGCAGTTGCTGCAACACCACGCTGAAAGCAGGCGGTACGGCGTGCGCTGAAAAGTCGTAGCTCACCTGCATCTTTTTTTTCAGCCCGCGCCATGCGCCGGATAAAAAACGCCAGAAAGAAAGCTCGTAACGCGCTGCGATACCAATGGCCTGCGCCGTGTCCTGTTCGCTGAATTTTTTCACCCAGCCGCTGTTCTGCATGATGGTGCGGTCTGCTTCCTGTTGCAGTACGCGCAGCTGTGCCAGCTCTTTTTCGAAAGCGATCGCTTCGGGATTGCGGCCGTCTACCAACTGGAGATTGTTACTTTGTGCCAGCGGCAGCAGGAGGGTGGATTGCAGTACGAGCTGCTTCAGCTCATCGAGCGTTTCCGCGAAGCCGGTGGTTTTTTCCAGCATCGCGAGACTTTGTTCGGTATGTTGCCGGAGCTGCGAAATGGGCTGCTCGGATGCGAATATTTTTTCGTTCACACGGCTGAGCGGGTGCATGGCGAACACCGGCTCCGCGCCGCTTTCTTCCAGTGCTTCGCCCAGCTGTTCCACCATGGCGCCGGATTGCAGCCATTGTTTGTAATGGGGAAGAGTTTCTTCGTCTTCGGAACTGAGCGGTTTCACGAGGTCTTTCAACGCCAGCAATCTTTCTATCAGCGCGCGAACGGCAATGCCGGCCTGTTCTTCTTCGCGTGCGTGCGTGTCGTGAAACTCCTGCAAACGTTCCAGCTGCGTGCGGAGCGTATGCAGCAGCGCGTTTCTTTTTACGTGGATGGTATGTTGGTCGGCGCCCGGGCGTAGACCGGTTTCGTAGGTCTGTTTCAGGTCGCGGATAAAGGAGCGTTTGTCTGCCTGGCTATCGTGGATGTACGAGCATAATTCGTCCAGCCCCTGCTGTTTGAGACGGTGATACACCACGTCGAGCGCGGCGCGTTTTTCGCAAACGAACAGCACCTGTTTGCCGCGCGCCACGAAGTCTGCGATGAGGTTCGTGATGGTCTGGCTTTTGCCGGTGCCGGGAGGGCCCTGGATGATGTAACTTTCGCCGTTGCGCGCCAGCAAAATGGCGCGGGCCTGCGTCGGGTCGGCCTGTATCACGTGATACCATTCTTCCGGAAGGGCAGGAGCGGGCGTTTCGTCTGCCACCGGCCTCGGCTGCGCGCTGAACAGCTGGTCGAATACGCCGTGCTGCTGCGGCTGGTCCAGCGCGGAGTTGTAATCCCGCACCAGGCTCATTTTTTTATAATTAAAATTGCCCAGCACAACGTGGCAGCTGTCGAACTCCCAGCGGTAAGGATTATGTTCGCCTTCGGCCAGCTGGAACAGCTCATGGTCTTCGGCCGTGGAAGTGTTTTCAGCGGGAATCGTTTTTTCCGTTACATCTTCCGAAACCGGTGGCAGCTGCGCCTCCACGGGCGTGGTTTCCGGTTGTTTTTTCTGGTATTGCTGAACGGTGTCTTTTGCTTCTTTATAAATCAGTTTGATGCGCGGTTTTTGCATATGCTGCAATACGATGCCGCGGTTGGCGCCTTCCACCTGCATTTGCAGCAGCTGCACGAACTGCTCCATGCTCATGTCTTCCAGGTCCACCATATCCGGCAGCTCGATGCCGTACAGTTCGCGGAGCTGGTTGGCCAGTACGGGGTTCACCTCGGCATTGTTGTCCGTAATGCTCAGCACGTACTGGTCGCCGCCGACCTGTTTTTTCTTTTTAAGCTCAACGGGAATCAGCAGCAGCGGACTGAAAATGGTTTCTTCCGGGTCTTCCGGCAGATTGTACCATTTCAGGAAGGCGATAACGAGCTTGAGCTGGCTGAAACCGTATTCCTGTATGTCTTTCCGCGCTTCCAGCCTGATCTTGTTTAGCACGGCCGGGAGGTACGGGTGGTCTTCGAAACGGAGGTATTTATTCAGCGGCAGGTCTTTCATGCCCGTGATCTTCTCCGCCAGGTCCGGGTTCCAGGTGAAGAGCAGTTCCGGCCGGATGCTTTGGTGATGCAGCACCATGGGCACGCTGCTGATGGTAAGGTTTGCGAAACGCGTGTTGGGTTTGTAATACAACAGGCGATTGCGGCGGCTTACGTCGAACAGGCGGTTGCGGAGTTTGTTGAGAATAAAATGTTGTCTTTCCGACCGGTCGTGCGTTACCCATCCGGCCACCTGGGCGAGATCGAGCTGTTTTTCGGGGTCGAAGTCGCGGTAATGTTCGAGGCGGTGAATGGCTTCCTGGAGGTCGCGCGTGCGGTGTGAACGGTCCAGCTCGGTCATTTCCGTGATCAGCGTGCCGATGGCAGGGTGCAGCTGTTTGAAGCGGAGCGGGTGTTGCCGTTGGGCCACCAGTTGGTCGAGACCTTCGGGTTCGTACAGGTTGATGCCGAGCGCGATGCTGGCGAGCACAAGGCCGAGGCAGAAAATATCGGTCTGTTCGTCGTGGTGACCGAGCAGCATTTCGTAGCTGCGGTACCCGGGCACATAAGCGGCATGATTCGGCTGCTGTGTAATATCTCGGTGGATGCGGAGGTTGATGGCTTCCGGCTGGTCCGCCAGCAATTTTACCTTGTCTACCACTTCAAAATGCGGGTTATGACTGTTGAAGAGGGCTTCAATTCGGGCGATGGCATCCAGTCCGGGATGTGCGGCCGCGGTATCGATGGTGATGATGCGGGTTTGGGCTTGCAGGGCGTTTTCATCGTCAAACGGGGCCACGAGCGCGGCGTCGTGCAGGGATTGCACGGTGCGGAAAAGCGGCAGCACGGCCGCAATTACATCGTCTGTTGAATAGGCTCCGTGCTGGAAGGCGGTTTGCAGGAACTGCCGGAAAGAGATCGTCGTCAAATTATTCGTTTATACTGAACAGTGATTCGGGTAAACCCCTCAAAAGTACCGATTTTCGCCGCCCGGGTCAACGGGAAGAAATCCACATTTCCGTTGGGGAAGAAGCAGGTTTTTCTACATAGTTGAATTTCAATGTATCCGGTGGCTTTATGAAAAAGTTAAGCCGCGAATGCCCGTTGAAAAGCGGTTCGCGGCTTTTAATAACGTTTTGGGAGGGGGAAATATTGGGGATGGCGTCTATGATTGTTTCTGAGTTCCGCTACTACACCGTAAACTGCAACTCGCTCAACCCTTTATACAACCCTTCCGCGCGCTCCATCAGTTCTTCATGCGTGCCTTCTTCCACGATGCTTCCTTTGTCCATCACCAGTATCAGGTCGGCCCGGCGCACGGTGCTGAGGCGGTGCGCGATCACGATGGACGTTCTCCCCAGCATCAGTTTATCCAGCGCATCCTGTACCAGCCGTTCCGATTCGGAATCGAGGGCGGATGTTGCTTCGTCCAGTATCAATATGCGCGGGTTGCGCAGTACGGCGCGCGCAATGGCGATGCGCTGGCGCTGCCCGCCGGACAGCTGCACGCCTCTTTCGCCCACGATCGTGTTCAGCCCTTCAGGGAAGGAGTTGATAAACTCCCATGCATTGGCCTGCCGCGCAGCCGCTGCGATCGCTTCTTCGGAAGCGGATGGGTCGCCGTAGGCGATATTTTCGCGGATGGTGCCGCCGAAAAGGAACACGTCCTGCGGTACCACCGCCATCTGGGCGCGGAGGTCGGTGAGGGGGAAAGACTGCGCATCCTGCCCGTCGAAAGTGACCGTGCCGGAAACGGGGTCGTAAAAACGCAGCAGAAGACTGACGATGGTGGATTTGCCAGCGCCGCTGGGGCCCACCAGCGCCACCTGCCAGCCGGGCTGAACGTCGAAGCTCACGTTTTTCAGCACGGGAATATCTTTGCGCGAAGGATAATGAAAACTCACGCCCCTGAAACTGATCTCGCCGGAAATCGATGCCGGTACCAGGTTTGAAGGCACCAGGCGGATGTCTTCCACCGGCTCGTCGTGGATCTCCAGCAGGTTTTCGGAAGCGCCGAGCGCGCGCTGGATGCGGGTGTAGATCTCGGCCAGCCCGCTGATGGAGCCGCCGATGAAGCCCGTGTACAAAATGAAGGAAAACAAAGAACCTATGGGGAATTCATTGGGATTCGTCTCCATCAGCATCACCCCCCGCCAGATCACCGCTACCATGGCGCCGAAAAGACCGAGGATCAGGAACGAAACGAACGCGGCCTGGTAACTGCCCGCTTTTACGCCGGTTTTGGCGGCCTCGTTGGTCTTCGTTTTATAGCGGCCTATCTCGAAGCGCTCGTTGGCAAAGGCTTTTACATTGAAAATGCCTTGCAGCGTTTCTTCCACGATGGTGTTGGAATCCGCGATCTGCCCCTGCACCTGTTTGCTGTATTTGCGGATGAATTTCCCGAAAACCACCGCCAGCACGCAAATAGCGGGTACTATGGCAAGCATGAACAAGGTCAGTCTCCACGACGTGATCCACAACAGCACAATGCCGCCCACGATCACGATCACCTGCCGCAGAAACTCCGCCAGGGTAGTGGTGAACAGGTCCTGCAGCTGGCTGATGTCCGACGAAATGCGGCTGTTCAGCTCGCCCACGCGCCGCTCCGCGAAAAATTTCATGGGCAGGCGCACGAGATGACTATAGGTTGCCTGGCGCAACGATGCCAGCGTTTTTTCCGTCACGCTCACAAATATCCTGACGCGCAGGTACGAAAAAAGCGATTGTAATATCAGCACGGCGGCCAGCATCAGCCCCATCCGGTCTATTTCCGCGAGCAGCCGGCCTTTGTTGCCGAGATTGATCAGGTCGCCCAGCAGCTTGGGAAAGGCCAGGCTGGCGCTGCTGGATAATAATAACATGACGAGGCCGATGGCGAACTGCCAGCGGTAAGGTTTGGCGTATTCATATAATCTTAAAGCCCTGCGTATCCCTTCAAAGGTGATTTTGGCGCGCTTCTGCTCTTTCTCCATAAGTTGAAATTAATGCATTACTGATGGAGTAGACGAATGACGCGGGAAAATATTGTATCATTTTACTTTTCCCAGCAGCCACACCGCCAACGCGGTCTCCGCCAGGAGGGCCATGGCGTACGGCACGGTGGCCTGTTCGAAGTCTCCCGTCATCCAGAAGTAAAATGCTACCGGCAACGTCACGCCGGCGCCGGCATAGGCTAGGATAAACTTGGTATACACAAAAAAACTATATGTCCTGAACTGTCTGTCTGGCCCTGGTTTCCGAATCTTCCGCAATAGCCAGAGATTCTCAAATATGTCGCAAAGCCAGGCCACGCCCTGCAAAGCGCCCATCAGCCAGAAAAAATACACGCCGTTCCCGGTTTTATCGCCGAGCATAAAACAAAGCAGCGCAATGGTCGGGTAAAACCCGGCCATGAACAGGAAATCGACCCAAAGATGCAGCCGCACGGCCTTCCGCACGCCGGGCAGCATGTTCGCGATCATGGTGGTCAGTTCGTCGTCAGAAACAGGGAATTGCAGGTCGAGGATGTTGAACACGCGGCGCAGCCCGTCTTTATCGCGGAAAAAGAAACGCCTCGCGATGCGCGTCATCCAGATGGCGCCGGTCAGCAGAACCGTGTATGTGATGAGTAGATAAAGCATGGTCAGATGTTTCTTGCCCGTTTGTTAAGTCGTTCCCTCGCGTCTTTGTCTGAAGTATTCACTGCTTCGTGAACGATGATGCGCGCCTGTTTATATTCTTCCCATTTGAATTGCAGCAGGAAGTCGCGGGCAGCCTCCGCGCCGCGGATAAAAAGCTCTTTTTGTTTGTCTTCCGAAATATTAAAATCGAGCCAGTTGAAATCCGCAACTTTTATTACGCCAATGCCTTTGCGGAACAGTTTGTTCTTCAGCAAAAAATCCTTGTCGTAATAATAACGGATGGTGTTGAACAGTTTGCCAAGATAACTGCCCAGCCCCAGCTGGTCTGCCCGGTTCTGTGAAACGTCTTCCTCCGTGGCGTCGTCCAGCTCGATGCCGAACGTGGGCAGGCGCGGCACGATGATCTCCGGGTTGTAAAGGATGTTGATGGGGAAATTGGATAATACGCCGCCATCCACGAAACGCACGGAACTGGGAATGTCTTTCGGCTCCATCAGCAGGTGTTTCGCCCAGCTGGCCTTGATGTCCGGGTGCTCGCGCGGGATGTCGCGGATGATATGCGATTCGAAAAAAATAGGAATGCTCATGGAGGCGCGGACGAACTCTGCCGGGTGAAGCGAATCTTTGGTAACCCTGAACAGGTCCCACATGCGCGGGAACTCTATTTTATTCTGCGTGATGATGTCGGAAGTGATGAGCGTAATGTCCGGCACGAGGCCCTTGGTCGGATTGTCCCGGTAATTTTTATCGATGAAAGTGCTTTGAACGTGCAGCCCGGCGGGCGCCTGGCCTGAAACGCGCTCGAGGTCGCCGATGGTTTTTACGCCGTTCTCTTCCAGGATCATAGCCACCCAGTCCGTGAAATTTTTTCCCGGATTGATGCCGAAGCCCCTGTTTTTCAGCCGCTGGAACAGGTAAGCGCCGTAGCCGCTTGCCAGCCCGAACGCCATCAGCATAATGCCGGTCAGGATGTAAGAAGTGATGGCGATACCGTGAAAAACGGGGTATTTGGTGCGCAGTCCCGTTGCCACGATATCCAGCAGCAGCAAGGCTCCCAACGTAATGCCGATCCCTTTTGCGGCCTTGCGCAGCCGCGCGCCGAAATTCTCCGTTTTGATGATCGTTTTGATCAGTTTTTTTGCGAAAGGATGCCCGTCTACAAAATCAAAGAACGGTTTGTTGCAGAGATATTGAAGAATGCGCTCGGAACTGGTAAGGTTGTTCTTTTTGTCTTCCTTCACCACAGACATCAGCATGGTATTGATGGCGCCCGCGCTCGTTCCGGCCAGGCGCATGAACCGGATGCCGGTTTTTTCGAGGATGTAGGTATATCCCACCAGCGCCACACCCAGCACGCCGCCGCCTTCCTGTACCAGGTTTACATATTGACGGCCTTCCGCGTCGAAAGTATCGGAAACGATGAGGTCTTTGAAATTAAAACGCGGCCCGCCCGGACGGTCTGTTTTATCAGCGAGCTGTTCCAGTACCGCAATTACGCGGGGATGGCGCGTGAAGTCTTCAGGCGTAAGGTTTTTTCGTACAGGCATTGCAGTTTTTTTGGGAGGTAACAATGCCTGAAAATAATCAAATTTTTATTCAAATGCACGAAATCCGCGGTGTTGCGCGAGGGCCAGCATTTCGCGGTCGCCGCTGCTGTCTCCGTAGGCATAGATCGTCTGGAAAGTGGTGAGATGCACGGCTTCGCGGATGCGGCAGACCTTTTCGTTGCCGTTGCAGTTGAGCCCGGTGAGCAGGCCCGTCACGTGGCCGTTCTTCACTTCCAGCCGCGAGCCGAGAACCGGGATGCCCAGCGTTTCGCTCCAAGGCGCCACCCAGTTTTCCGCGGAAGCGGTAACGATGTACACTTTATGGCCTTCGGCCTGGTGCCAGGCGATGGCATTGAGCGCTTTGGGGCGCAGCAGCGCTGGAAGACGTTTGCTGCAGAATTCGTTGCATTGCTGCTGGAATTTTTCCAGCGGGGTATTGTTGAAGAAAAATTTCAGCACGATCTCTTTCATTTTCTGGTTGGCGATCAGCTTCAATTTGAACATCACCAGCAGGGGAGAGAGCAGCGCCATCCCCGCGTAAAAAACAACGGCTCCTTTCTGAAACCGGATGATCTCAAAAAGGGTGTCTTTACGGGTAATCGTGCCGTCGAAATCAAAAAAGGCGATAACGTTCTTCAAAGCTTCAGCTTTTTAAACATAAACTCGGGAACGCTGGTGATGATGAGCATGATATATCGCCAGAACCATTTCGTGTACAGCACGTTCTTCTTTTTGCCGGCGGCTTTGAAAATATCGTTGGCCACTTCCGCCGGTTTAGCTGTTAGCAAAGGCGGAAGCGTAAGGTGCTGGGTCATTTGCGTGTCCACAAACCCGGGCTGCACGGTCATTACGTGTACGCCGGCATGGAACAGGCGGTTGCGCAAACCGGAGAGATAAGCCGTGAAACCCGCTTTGGCGCTGCCATACAGGTAATTGCTCATCCTGCCGCGGTCGCCGGCCACGGAGCTGATGCCGATGATGGTGCCGCTGTTGCGTGCCGCCATGGCTTCGGCCGCCACGTTCAGGATAGACACGGCGCCGGTATAGTTGGTGTGAAGAATGCGGGAGGCTTCCTGCCAGTCTGACTGCCCTTTTTCCTGGTCGCCGAGGTAGCCGAACACGGAGATCACAACGTCCGGCTGCACGGGCAGCGATTGGTAAAACGAAGGATGCGAATCGAAGTGCAGCGCATCGAACGCGTGGGACGTAGCGGTAACCTGGTGGCGGATCTTCAGGTCCCGCTCCAGGGCGTGCAGCTGCGCGGGATTGCGGGCGGCCAGTTGAATGGAATAACCGGCGGAGGCATATTTTCGGGCGATGGCAACGGCCATGTCTGAACCTGCGCCTAAGATCAATACGGTAGGCATATAAGGAATTACGTAGTTGTCTGTGTTAAGAATTGGAGCCGTAATCAAAATGCAGGCGGTCGCTTTGCACGGAACGGAACTTTCCGCCGGGATTGTAAGCCTGCACGATGCTCTCGAATTTACGCGCGTTGGGATAGCTGTTCCAGAACACTTCCTGCTGCATCCGCGCGTCTTTGCTCAGGTACAGCCGTCCGCCGTATTCCAGCACCAGTGCGTCCAGCTCGTCAAGAAAAGCGAACAGGCCTTTGCGCACGGGGAAGTCCAGCGCGAGGGTGTAACCTTCCATGGGAAAGGAAATGAGATCGTCCTGGTGACCGAATACCTTCAGCACCGCGAGGAACGAGCCCCAGCCTTTTTCGCCGATGCGGCGCAGGATGGCGGTAAGACCGTCTTTTTGCGCCAGCGGCAGCACGAACTGGTATTGCACGAAACCGTCTTTCCCGTAGCCGCGGTTCCAGTGGTGGATGGCGTCCAGCGGGTAAAAGAAAGGTTCGTACGGCACTACGTTCTCGATCACGCGTTTGTAGTTCTTGGCGTAATACAGCGCGTTGAATGTTTTTACGGTAAAATTGTTCAGCACAAAACCCGGCAGGTTGAAAGGCACGGTGAGTTTGCCTTTCATGGGCAGCTTGAGCGGCGCGGCACGTTGTTTTTCGTTCAGCTCGTACGGTTTTGCGTGCTCGCCCACGATCAGGATGCTGCGGCCGAAGCTGTCGCCTTTCTGGAGACAGTCGATCCAGGCCATGCTGTAAGTGTAATGTTTATGTTCGTCGAACAGGCGGATGATCTCGTCCAGGTTTTTGGCTTTGATCTGTTTCTGTTTGATATAGGCGGTCTCTATCTTTTTCAGCCTGAACTTCACCGTGGAAATAACGCCGGTGAGGCCCATGCCGCCGCAGGTAGCCCAGAATAGGTCGGTTTCCTGCGAAGGGGAGCAGGTGAGGAGGCCTTTGCCGGTAAGCACCCGCATGCTGATGATATGATTGGAAAAACTGCCTTCCGCGTGATGGTTCTTGCCATGCACGTCAGACGCTACGGCGCCGCCTATGGTAATGAATTTGGTGCCGGGGGTAACGGGAAGGAACCAACCTTTCGGCACGGTGATGTCCAGCACCTGGTCCAGCGTGATGCCGCTCTGGCATTCGAAAACGCCTTCGGCTTCGTCAAACGCAAGTACTTTATCGTAACGGAGGGTGGAAATGCTGTGTTCGCTGAGGGAAGCGTCGCCGTAACAACGGCCGTTGCCCCGGGCAATGATGTGCTCGTGGGTGTCAACATACTGCTGCAGCTGCTCTTCCACGGAGAAGGCGGCTTCCTCGCAGTCCAATGCGGGGTAATTGCCCCAGTTTGATAATTGTTTTCGCATTATTCAAAAAAACTTTTATTCGTCGGTAAATAAATGATCACATAAAAGCTGAGGATCCACAGGAGAATGGTTATTTGAATAAAGCGGTCTTTGTATAGGATTTTTGTGGGAGAACCTGTATCGTTGTCCACGTAGGTTATTTGCAAATATCGCATTAATCCGGCAATTACAAAAATACTTGTGTAATACAGCCGGTAGGTATTGAAGCGCTGCATGGTAGCGGGCGCCATGGTGTACATGATGTACGCCACGATGATCACCGCGGAAACCAGCGCCAGGGAAACGTTCAGGAAATCCATGTTATAACCTTTCGACGCTTTGCGCATATCCTTGCCGGTGGCGGTTTTCAGCACAATGTCGTCCCGCCGTTTGGCGATGGCCATAAACAGCGCCAGCAGGAATACCATCAGCATCAGCCATTCAGACACGGCAATGTCTGTAAGCACGCCGCCCGATTTTACGCGCAGCACAAAACCCGCGGCCACGATGAAGATGTCGAGGATGGAAATGTTCTTCAATCCGAAAGAATAAGCCATATTCAGCGCAAAATAAATGCCGAGCACAAATGCGAACTTGAGATTGAGCGCCGACGCGCCGGCAAAACCTGCGGCCACGAGCAGGAAAAATATCGCGAGCCCCGTTCCCGGAGACACGGCGCCCGATGCGAGCGGGCGTTTGCTTTTGGTAGGGTGCGCACGGTCCGCCTCGATATCCCGGTAATCATTGATGATGTAAATGCTGCTCGCGATCATGCTGAAACAGATGAACCCGAGACCGGCAACCAGTATTTTTTCAAAATCCCATATCTCACCTGCAAAAAAAAGTGGGATAAACATGAAGAGGTTCTTGGCCCAGTGTTTTGGCCGGAGTAATTTGATATATTGCACGGGGATTACACATTAATGCGTCGCAAAATACAACGAATCTGAGGATTTGTCATTACTTTTAACCCCTTAATTATTAAAGTATTGTTATTTATAAAAAATCCCAAATATGAATCTGCCAGCTCTTTCGTCACGTAAAGCGTTGATCCTGGAGAGTTTAGTGATCATCGTTCTTGCGCTTGTTCCATTGTTTGTCACATTTCCTTACCGCGTGAATATCTTCCTTTCGTGGGAAGGCGCGTACCGCATTTCGGAGGGCCAGATGCCTTACCGCGACTTCGGGCTGCCGCTCGGTTACGGCTACTGGATCGTTCCCGCGCTGTTCATGAAGATCTTCGGCCCGCAACTGATCACGCTCGTCAAAGCCCAGGTATTGCTGAACATCATCGGCGGTTTTTCGTTCCGCGCCATCCTCCGCAACCTCAATGTTGCGCCGGGCATCCACGTGCTGGCCGTACTGCTGTTCGTTATTTCGTATTCCTTTTTTAATTTCTGGCCCTGGTACAACAATACCGTGATCATCTACCAGCTGGCGGGCCTGGCGTTCCTGTTGTACGCGCTGCGCGCGGACGCCCGGTGGAAATGGTTTTCTTTATTCGCGGCGGCGCTGTTCACTTTCCTGAGTTTTTTCACCAAGCAGGATGGCGGCGGATTGGCGCTGCTGCTGGCGCTTGCGCTGCTCGCGTATCACAGTATCGTTGAAAAACGCTGGCAGGAACTGGCGGGTTTCGTTGGTTTTTACATCGTGGTGGCCTGCGCGTTCATCCTGCCGTTCGTGCCGCACCGGTTCGGTTACTGGTTCAACCACGGCCAGCCGCCGCACAGCTCGCGCCTTTCGCTGCACGACATCATCAACGAATTCCTTTACCAGTCGCAGTGGCTGAAATTTTATTTCGTGGCGGTGCTGCTGGTGACCATCCCGGCGCTGCGCGACTGGAAAACGCTGTGGCGGAACAAACAGCAGATGCTTTTCCTGCTGCTCACGCTCGGCATTTTGGTGGAAGCAACATTGTTCCAGGTAACGAGTTATACGCCGCCGGACAATAACATCTTTTTCCACAGCTTCGCCTTTGCGTATATTTTCGCCGTGCTGGCGCCGATACTGGGGCTGCAAACGGAGCAATGGAAAACTTTTGTGCTCAGCGCCGTGCTGGTGCTGTTCTGGTGGTCCGGCGCCTATTACCGGTACATCGGCCGCATCGTGGACCGGGTGTTCCCCGCGGAGAACAATGCCGAAGCGATCCGTACCGGCCCCACCGGCGAAAACCTGGTAGGCCGCGCCAATTACCAGTTCACCACCGATACGGCAGACGTGCCCGTGTCGCAATGGGTATTTTCTTCCCTGCCCGAATTTCATAAGATCTATATGCCCGCTTCCACGAAAGAAGGGATAGACCGTGTAATGGCGCTGCCCGAAGCAAAAAAAGGAAAGGACGCCAAAGTGCTGAACCTTTCCGAGCTCACCCCGCTGGACCATGCCATCGGTTATCAGCTGGAAACCGGCCATAATATCCCGCTCTGGCATCACCTGGGCGTGGGAATGTTCAACAGCCAGCTGCACGATTACGTGGAAAAGATCCGCAACAAACATTACGACCTGGTGCTGTACGAAGACATGCCCAGGCATAACAACTTCTTCCCCTGGGTTATCCAGGATGAGCTCAGGCAGCACTACCGGCAGGTGGATAGTTTCCTGGCGCCCCGGAGACCCACTACCAGCGCAACTATCAAGGTATTTGTAAAATAACGTGTAAGTTTGCGCCCATTATCCCCGGCGGTCTGTTCCGCCGGGGAAGTATGGAAATCATGAAATCCGGCTCCAATAAAACTAAGCTCATACTGGCCCTGTGCCTCGTATACGTACTCTGGGGTTCCACTTACCTCGGGGTGAAGATCGTAACGGAAGTGCTGCCGCCATTTTTCCTGTCCATCGTCCGTTTCATTTTTGCCGGCAGCATTATGCTGGCGATCGGTTTTGCGGTGGAAAAAGAAATGCCCACCCGCAGGCAATGGCGTAACGCCGCGTGGATCGGCGTGCTGCTGATCGGCATGGGCAACAGCAGCGTGGCCCTGGCGCTGAAATACATGCCTTCCGGGCTGGTGGCGCTGTTCATCGCCGCTTTGCCGGCGTGGTTCATCGGGCTGGACTGGCTGTTTTTTTCGCGCGAGAAACCGAAGCCGCTCACGCTTTGGGGGCTGGTACTGGGTTTTGTGGGACTGTTCTGCATCTTCGATCCTTTTTACCTCGTTCACCCGGATACGGTCGTGCGTAATTATCCGCTGTGGCCGATCCTGGTGCTCACGGCGGGCTCCATTGCATGGTCCTTCGGATCGCTGTTGTCGCCGCGGCTCGATACGCCCAGGCAGTTGACATCTTCGGGCATCCAGATGCTTTCCGGCGTGGTTTGTTCGGTTATGCTCAGCGCTGCGCTGGAGCATGACCAGTGGGAGGCTTTTAATGCGATGACGACCCGCACCTGGACGGCCATTGCTTACCTGGTGGTGTTCGGCTCGCTGGTGGGGTATACGGCTTACAGCTGGCTGGTGAACAATGCGCCGGCGCGGCTTTCCGCTACGTATGCATATGTGAACCCGGTGGTGGCGCTTATCCTGGGCTGGATATTCCTGGGGGAGACGCTGAACACGCATGCGTTCATCGGCTCCGCGATCGTGATCGCGGGCGTGGTGCTGATGACGGTCAGAAAAAAATGATCATTTGGCCAGTTCCACGTCGAACTGTACCACATCGGGGTGTTGCAGCAGGTGGTCGTTCATTTCGGAGATGAGCCTGTTCGGCCCGCTTATTTCGTATTTCCCTTCATAAATCACTTCACCGGTCTTTTCGTCCGTCTGTTTGCCGGTGGCAAGCCGCGTGAATTTCAGCTGGTGACCGCTGAAAAGCGCTTCCAGGGCTTCCTGCGAGAGGTTAAGCTGCCGGTATTTGACGGCATAATATTTCCTTTCACGGCGGTTCACGATCATGTCTTCCGCATAAGAAAACATCCACAGCACCAGCAGCGTGATGACCACGGCGCCCGCGGCGGTGATGTACTGTCCCGTGCCGATGGCCATGCCGATTGCGGCGGAGATCCAGATCACGGCGGCGGTGGTGATGCCGTCTATCGTAAAGCCCCCGCGGAAGATCACGCCCGCGCCGATGAAACCCACGCCGGTAAGGATGTTGGAAGCGATGCGGTCTGCCGAAACGCCTTGGCCGATCTGCTGGCTGAGCATCGTAAAAAGCGCGGAGCTGAGACAGATCAGCGAAATAGTGCGCACCCCGGCGGCCTTGCGGTGGATCTCCCTTTCGAGGCCCAGCAGGAAACCCGCCAGCGTGGCGGCGGAAAGCCGGATGATCATCACATCGGCTATTTCATGAGATATTTCCATCATCATAACATCAGCAGCTTTTGGGCACGGGTATGTTGTTAACGGCAATAAGCCTGTCCAGCCTGATCACCAGCCCGTTATCCGCCAGCAAATACTCTGCCTTGTTTAATACGTAAAGGTCTTTTATGCTGGCGGACAATTCATGCTCAACGCCTTCTTCGTCGTAAAACCGCAGCAGGCACACGGTATGCATGGTGGCCCAGGCTTCCAGGCGGTCGTAATAATCGCAATTGATGGGCGTATAAACGGGCTCGGTCATTATTCTCAAAATTTGCTTTGTAAAATTAAACCTGACTGAAGTATTTTTGCTGCACGAAACAGGTAATCTATTAAAAAAAACCGGCATGTTAGAGTCTACATTTAAATTTCCTGACCAGACAGCCTTTTATAAAGGTAAGGTAAGGGACGTATACACCATTGAGGATAAATGGATGGTAATGTTTGTGAGCGACCGTATCTCCGCGTTCGACGTGGTGCTGCCGCGCCCGATCCCGTACAAGGGCCAGGTGCTGAACCAGATCGCGGCGATTATGCTGGACGCAACCAAAGACATCGTTCCCAACTGGGTGAAATCCGTACCGCTGCCCAACGCTACCGTGGGCCTGAAGTGCGAGACCTTTCCCGTGGAAATGGTGGTTCGCGGCAACCTCACCGGCCATGCATGGCGCACGTACAAAAGCGGCAAACGCGAGTTGTGCGGCGTAGCCCTGCCCGAAGGACTGAAGGAAAACGATTATTTCGCTTCCCCCATCATTACGCCCACCACCAAGGCGCATGAGGGCCACGATGAGGACATCTCCCGCGAAGAGATCATTTCCAGCGGTCTTGTTAGCAAAAAAGACTACGAACAACTGGAGAAATACACGCTGGCGCTGTTCCAGCGCGGCCGCGAACTGGCTGCCAAACGCGGCCTGATCCTGGTAGACACCAAATACGAATTCGGCAAGATCGGCGATACCATCTACCTGATCGATGAGATCCACACGCCCGATTCTTCCCGTTTTTTCTACGCGGAAGGTTACGAGGAAAAACAAAAAGCCGGCGAGGCGCAGAAACAGCTGAGCAAGGAATTCGTACGCGAATGGCTGATGGAGAACGGCTTCCAGGGTAAAGAAGGGCAGCAGGTGCCTGAAATGACCGACGAGTTCGTGGCAAGCGTAACCAACCGCTACATCGAGCTGTTCGAGAACATTACCGGCCAGCAGTTCAAGAAGGAAGACGTAAGCAAGGAAGATTCCGAGAAAAAGATCATCGAAGTACTGAAAGGGATGAAATAAGCCTGGTATGACATAACAACGAAAGGGAGCGGGATACTGCTCCCTTTTTGTATTTTAAAAACATGAAGTCACTAAGTTATCGTTCAATAACCGGCGTATTGCGTTTGAACGGTTGTTTCCTCCAATAAGTGAGGCTTCGCCATACCCATTCGAAAGGCCCGAAGCGGAAGTATTTCAGCCAGATGTTGCTCGCAATGACCTGGAACACCCACACGCCCGCGGTAATAACGTACAGCTGGTACCGCTCCAACGCGCCATACCAGCGCAGGCCCACGCCGTAAAAAATAAAACCGCAGATGATGCTTTGCATCAGGTAGTTGGTGAAGGCCATTTGCCCCACGGCGGCCATGATCCTGAAAAACCATTTGGCCGCGCCGTATTTGTACAGCAGCATCAGCAGCCCCAAATGCCCCATCAGCAACAGCACCCGCCTGATCTCGTACCAGCTGATGTACATCGTATCCGCCAGGTGGGTGTTGTCGAAATTCAGCCGCAGCGCGCTGCTAAGCTGCCAGTAATTGAGCGGCAACCCGATGGCGTATCCCGCAAGCATGAGTTTCCAGTAAAACGACGGCGGTTTTGCGCCCGTGAGCACGCCGGTGCGGTAGAGGTACATGCCGAGGAAAAAACATACCATCAAGTCCCAGAAAAAGAACCCGTACACGCTCATTTTCTGGAACTCCGCGTTCCGCGGGAAGATATGTTTCAGCACAGACGTGAAGCCGCCACGGAAGGCTTTTATTTCTTCCTTCGCTTTTTTGGACAGCTCCGCCGGCGTATGTTCTTTTTTGTATTCTTCCCAGGCTTCTTTTTCTTTTTTCTGTTTTTCGGTGAGCGTTACTTTTTGTTTTTCCAGTGCCAGGGCCGCTTCGCCTTTCACGCGTTTGTTTTTTTGTTCATACAGCTGCGTGGTGCCTTTGAAAGTGCCGATGGCGAGCGCCGCGATGGCGACGATCAGCAAAAGGCGCGGTTTGGCGTGCCGGAAAGGGTAGAGCACCAGTCCGCCGAGCGCGTACACGAGCAGCACGTCTCCGTTCCAGAGGAAAAGGTTGGCGTCGATGAAACCGAAAACGAGCAGCCACAGCAACCGCCGGTAGTAGATGTCTGCGGGGGAAATATCGCCTGGCGGGCGTTTTTCGAGCCTTTCCAGCAGCAGGATGCAGCCGGCGCCGAAAAGCATGCTGAAAAAACCGCGCATGGTGCCTTCGAAAAAGAGGCGCACGATCCACCAGGTGTAATAATTCGGGCCGGAAAATTCGTTGCGCAGCCGCAGGTCGAAATCCCACATCCAGGGCATTCCGAAATAAGGGATGTTCATCAGCAAAATGCCGCAAAGGGCGATGCCGCGAAGGCTGTCGATGATCTGTAATCTTTCCGATTGCTGCAACGGAAGGGCATATGGGGGCGTCGACATATAAGGCCAGGTTTTCGGGTGGGGTAGCGGGTTTTATTAAATATAGGGAAATTCTTTCATGCAGCGTTGAAAATGCTGTTGAAATGCAGGGCAATCGCTACATTTGTAAGGCATTTATTGCAACGGGAACAACAAACGATAACCGGCATTTCCGGTGCATTGGCCATTGAAAAAGACAGCATGAAACATCTCGCGGCGCTCAACAAATATTTTGTCAAATACAAGTGGCATTTCCTGCTGGGAATGCTTTTTACCTCCATCTCCATCGTTTTCAGCGTGTTCCAGCCCATACTGGTGCGGCAGATCTTCGACCTGCTGGAGCAGAACCTGAAAAATTACGGGATGATCAGCGATTCGTCGCTGAAAGCTCCTTTCCGTTCGGTATTTTCCGGAACGCTGGCGTTTTATGGGCTGTCTATCCTCGGCATGGCGCTGTTGAGCGGGTTCTTTATGTTCCTGCAAAGGCAAACGCTGATCGTGATGAGCCGACATATCGAATACGACCTGAAGAACGAGATCTTCCAGCAATACCAGCGGCTCGACCTCAACTTTTTCAAAATGAACCGCACGGGCGATATGATGAGCAGGATCACGGAAGACGTGTCCCGCGTGCGCATGTACGTTGGCCCTGCGCTGATGTACGCCACCCGCACGGTGATCATGATGGTGATCATCATCTGGCTGATGTGGTCCGTAAACCCGGTGCTTACGCTGTACACCCTCAGCCCACTGCCTTTGCTGGCGCTCACCATCTATTTCGTAAACCGGGTGATCCATACCAAAAGCGAGCGCATCCAGTCGCAATTGAGCAATATTACTTCCGTGGCGCAGGAGAACTATTCGGGCATCCGCGTGATCAAATCTTACGTGCAGGAAGAGCCGAGCGCGCTGCATTTCGAAGAGGCGAGCGAAGCGTATAAGAGAAGCTCCATCAGCCTCGCGAAAACCGACGCGATGTACCAGCCCGCGATGATGCTGATGATCGGCCTGAGCGTGATACTCACCATCTTCATTGGCGGTGTGCAGGTGATCGACGGCAACATTACGGTGGGCAACCTGGCGGAGTTCGTGTTGTATGTGAACATGCTCACCTTCCCGTTCTTTTCCATCGGCTGGGTGGCTTCCATGATACAGCGGGCGGCGGCTTCGCAGCAGCGCATCAACGAGTTCCTCGACGAAAAGCCGGACATTCATGACAAGCCCGATGCCCGCGCGGTGACGCTGGAAGGGGAGGTCCGTTTTCAGCATCTTTCGTTTACCTATCCGCATACAGGTATACAGGCGCTGAAAGATTTCGATCTGACCATCAAACCGGGGGAAAAAGTAGCGGTGATCGGCCGTACCGGCGCGGGGAAATCGACCCTGGCGCAATTGCTGATCCGTATGTACGACCCGCAGGAAGGCAGGATCCTGATCGACGGCAACGACATCCGCGATCTGAAACTTTCCGTGCTCCGCAACCAGATCAGTTATGTGCCGCAGGACGTGTTCCTGTTTTCCGATACCATCACGAACAACATCCGTTTCGGCGAGCCGACCGCCAGCGAAGAATCCATTCACCTGGCCGCGCGGCAGGCTTCCGTCGAAAAGGACATTCTCAACCTGCCCGAAGGTTTCAGCACGGTAGTGGGAGAGCGGGGCGTAACCCTCAGCGGCGGCCAGAAACAGCGCGTTTCCATCGCCCGCGGGCTGATCCGCAACCCGAACATTTTGGTGTTCGACGATTGCCTTTCAGCCGTAGACGCCCGCACCGAAAAAGAGATCATCGGCAACCTGTACGCTTACCTGAAACATAAAACAGCCATTATCATCACGCACCGCATCTTTTCGCTTTTTACGTTCGACAAGATCATCGTGCTGGACGAAGGAAGGATGATCGAAAGCGGAACACATGAAGAATTATTGTCAAGGAATGGGTATTATGCCGAGTTGTACGCCCGTCAGCAAACGGGGGAGGAAGAGCGCGTAAACGAGTAAATGTCATTGCGTTGTAAACCGCTACCATCAAGCTTTGCGCGAAATATAAGATGATTTTTCAAAATCATTTAAAATTATTTTGATATTTGTAAAACAATAGTATATTTGTTGATTATTGATCATTCAAACAGGATTTGATTCGTTAACACTTAAATCTATCAACTGTGGCGTACGAAAACAACAATCAACAGGAAAGAAACAACGACAGCATCTTTTCCAAGCGATTGAAAGCGGGCAAAAGAAGAACTTATTTCTTTGATGTAAAAACTACTCGGGGCAACGATTACTTTCTCACTATCACCGAAAGTAAAAAACGTTTCAACGACAACGGTTACGACAGGCATAAAGTATTCCTGTACAAAGAAGACTTCAACAAGTTTCTCAATGCTTTAACCGAAACCATCAATTATGTTAAAACAGAATTGATGCCCGATTTCGACTTTGATGCTTACAACCATGACTATTCCGAATCCCGCGAAGACGAGCAGGATGGCGAAGGCGTGGAAGTTGCCGCACCTGTTCACGCACAACGCTCCGAAGTGCCGGCCGAAGCTGAAGCTGAAGCACAGGCTCCCTCCGGCGAGGATGTGGACAAATGGTAATTTATTTCTTTCTACCTGTCAACTGATAAGATACTTAACCTCCGGAATTCCCGGAGGTTTTTTTATGTCTTCAAACGAGCAACAGAACAAAAAGCCCCGGCATGCACCGGGGCTTTGTTGTAAAACATATGCACGAACGTTCTAAGACCGCCAGTGTTTGTATGCATTGATAAGGCCGTTGGTGGAAGAATCATGGCTGGAAACATCACCGTCGCCCGCCAGTTCCGGCAGTATCTTGTTCGCCAGCTGTTTGCCCAGTTCCACGCCCCACTGATCGAAACTGTAAATGTTCCATATCACGCCCTGCACGAAAATTTTATGCTCGTACATCGCGATCAGCGCGCCGAGGCTGTACGGCGTGATCTTTTGCAGCAGGAACGAATTGGTAGGACGGTTGCCGCTGAATACCTTGAACGGCACCAGCTCTTCCGGCGTGCCTTCCGCGCGCACTTCTTCGGCCGTTTTCCCGTTCATCAGCGCTTCGGTCTGCGCGAAGAAATTACTCAGCAGTTTCGGGTGATGGTCACCGATGGGATTATGGCTGATAGCGGGCGCAATAAAATCGCAGGGGATCATTTTGGTGCCCTGGTGAATCAGCTGGTAGAACGCGTGCTGGCCGTTGGTGCCAGGTTCGCCCCAAACCACCGGGCCGGTTTGCCAGTCCACCGGCTTGCCGTTGCGGTCCGTGCTTTTACCGTTGCTTTCCATATTGCCCTGCTGGAAATAAGCGGCAAAACGGTGCATGTATTGGTCGTACGGCAGAATCGCCTCAGACTGCGCGCCGAAGAAATTACCGTACCAGATGCCGAGCAGCCCCATGATCACGGGAATATTGCGCTCGAAGGGTGTGTCGCGGAAATGAACGTCTGTATGATGCGCGCCCTGCAGCAATGCGGCGAAATGCTCATACCCGACGGTGAGCGCGATAGACAGGCCGATGGCGCTCCACAGGCTGTAACGGCCGCCCACCCAGTCCCAGAAAGCGAACATGTTCTTCGGGTCGATGCCAAAGGCGGTTACCGCTTTTTCGTTGGTAGACAATGCCGCGAAATGCAGCGCGATATCTTTTTCGCTGCCGCCGTTGTCCAGGAACCATTGGCGCGCGGTATGCGCGTTGGTCATGGTTTCCTGCGTGGTAAAGGTTTTGGAGGCGATGAGGAAAAGGGTTTCGTCCGCCTTTACTTTTTTCAGGGTTTCGGCGATGTGCGTACCGTCTACATTCGACACGAAATACGGCTGGATGCCTTCCACCCAGTAGGGTTTCAGCGCTTCGGTGACCATCACGGGGCCAAGGTCAGACCCGCCGATGCCGATATTGACGATATAACGGATACGTTTACCCGAAAATCCTTTCCATTCGCCGTTGTGCACGCGGCGGCAGAAATTTTCCATCTGGCTGAGCACGGCTTTCACATCGGGCATCACGTCTTTGCCGTCGAGCACTACTGGCCGGCCGGATTCGTTGCGCAGCGCGGTGTGCAGCACGGCGCGGCCTTCGGTGGCGTTGATCTTTTCAGCGCCGAACATGGCCTTCACGGCATCGCCCACCCTGCATTCCGCCGCCAGCGCCAGGAGGTGCTGCATGGTTTCGGCGGTGATGATATTTTTGGAATAGTCGAATAGGATATTTCCGAACTGCAGGGAGAACGACTTGAAGCGGCCGGGATCGGCGGCGAAAAGGGCTCTCATCTGCGTCTGGGCCATGGCAGCGGCATGCGTCTGCAGCTGTAGCCACGCTTTGGTAGTGGCAGGATGTACGGATGGGAACATAATGTTGTCTGTTAGATTCACTCAAAAATAAGCAGGCATCCTCAAAGATGAAAGAGAACATTTCAGATGAGCGGCCGTTTGCGCAATAATTGCATGAGCAAGCTCAGCACCAGCACGGCGATCACCAGCGTGCCCGCAGCGATAATGGGAGGGGAATCGCGGGTGAGCGCGGCTTCGCGCTTGAGGATGATGCCGTAAAAGCCCCAGATGCACGCCAGCCCGTACCAGGTATTGTTGTGCCGGAAGATCATGAACAACGCGGCCACCGTGCCTATTATCATGGCGATGATGGTCCAGCCCACCTGGCTTACGCCCCAGCCGCTCCACCCGATGGATACGAGGAAAGCGAAAATATTGGCGATGGTGGCGATGCTGATCCACCCGAGGTAGATGCCGAAAGGGAAGTGGATGAATATTTTTTCGCGCAGCGGCGCGCCGGGATGGGCTATACGGAAATTGGCGCTGATCTTGCCGAGGGTGAACAGGATGAGGAACATAAACAGCAGCGACAGCCAGATGAGGTTGTAATGCCAGGCGAACAGCCAGCAGGCGTTGCCGAGGCAATTGAGCAGGAACCAGTATTTCATGCGCACGATAAATGCGCTCAGCTCGGCTTCATGGCCTTTGGAAAACGACAGCCACAGCTGGTAACCGGCAAACGCGAGCAGGCCCAGGTAAATTACGCTCCATACCGAAAAAGTAATGTTGGCCGGGGTGAACAGGTTGGGGTATCGTTTCGAAATTTCCCCGGTAGTAAGGCCGTTGAGTGTGGAAGTATTGGCCATAACATTCACGCCGATCACCACCAAAAGGGCGATCAGGTTAAAAGAGGTCTGCTGCCTGAAGTGGGGTATGCTCATACGGGTTTCCATGTTGGGTCAGGATTTGGTTTGAGTTCCAGCAAAAATCTTTCCATTCCTAATTTACGCATTAAAAATGAACCGCTTGCGCGGTTTCGTAATTCGTTAATAAAGATTTATCTTTGCGGACTTATGACAGCAGAGCAACTTAAAGCTATGAGGGACCGTTTGTACGTCCTGGGAGGTTTTCTTTAACGTACAGGACCGCATAGACAAAATAGAAAATGATAAGCAGATGACCCTTGCGCCCGGGTTCTGGGACGACAATGAAAGGGCCACTGCGATCCTGAAAGAGATCAAGGTGAACAAATTCTGGGTAGACCTGCACGACGACGTGCGCACGTCTATCGACGACGCCGCCACGCTGCAGGAGTTCCAGAAAGAAGGCGAAGCCACCGAAGAAGAAGTGAACGCGGCCTACGACGCGGCGCTCAAAGCGCTCGACGAGCTGGAGTTCAAAAGCACGCTCAACCAGCCTGAAGACGAAATGCCGGCAGTGCTCACGATCAATTCGGGAGCGGGCGGCACCGAAAGCCAGGACTGGGCGGAGATGCTGCTTCGTATGTACCGCATGTACGGTGAAAAGCAGGGCTGGAAGGTCAGCGAGATCGACGTGCAGTACGGAGACGGCGCGGGCATCAAATCCGCCACCCTCGAATTCGACGGAGACTTCGCGTATGGCCTGCTCAAGGCCGAAAGCGGCGTTCACCGCCTCGTGCGTATTTCCCCCTTCGATTCCAATGCCCGCAGGCATACTTCCTTCGCATCCGTTTTCGTGTACCCGCTGGTAGACGATACTATCGAGGTGACCGTGAACCCGGCGGACCTGGAATGGGAATTTTACCGTTCTGGCGGTAAAGGCGGGCAGAACGTGAACAAGGTGGAAACGGCGGTGCGTTTGAAGCACATTCCTTCCGGCATCATTATCGAATGCCAGCAGAGCCGCACCCAGGGCGAGAACCGGGAGAAGGCGCTGACCATGCTGAAATCCCGCCTGTACGAGGAGGAGATCCGCAAGCGGGAAGAGCTGAAAAACGCCACCAATGCGAACAAACGCAAGATCGAATGGGGATCGCAGATCCGTTCCTATGTTTTCCATCCGTACAAGATGATCAAAGACCACCGCACCGATTTTGAAGTAGGCAACGTAGGCCCCGTAATGGACGGCGAGCTGGACGGGTTCATCAAAGCCTACCTGATGATGCAAAAAGAAGATGAGAAAGGCTGAGAAAGCAGCAGCCGGTTACAACAATATTGATTTCTAAACCGAAACAACAAAATCAAAGCCATGCATAATGCTTATTTTGACTTTGCAGCACCAGGCAATGAACCGGTAATGAGCTATGCGCCCGGCTCCCCGGAAAGAGCGGCGCTCAAGCAGCAGCTGGCCGCATTCAAGGCCGTTCAGCTGGACATTCCCATGTACATCGGCGGCAAGGAAATACGCACCGGCAAAACGGTAGACATCCGCCCCCCGCACGAGATCAAACACAAGCTCGGCCATTTCCATGCAGGAGATGCCGGTCATGTAAAAGACGCCATCAACGCCGCCCTGGCCGCGCGCCAGCAATGGGCGGACACGCCCTGGGAACAACGCGCCGCCGTGTTCCTGAAAGCGGCCGAACTGCTCGCCACCAAATACCGCGCGCATACCAATGCCGCCACCATGCTGGGCCAGAGCAAAAACGCCTACCAGGCTGAAATAGACAGCGCCTGTGAACTGATCGACTTCCTGCGTTTCAACGTGCATTACCTTACCGAGATCTACCGTCAGCAGCCCGTGAGCTCCCCCGGCGTGCACAACCGCCTGGAGTACCGCCCGCTGGAAGGTTTCGTGCTGGCCGTTACACCCTTCAACTTTTCCGCTATCGGGGGCAACCTGCCCACCTCCGCCGCCATGTGCGGCAACGTGGTGATCTGGAAACCCGCCAATACACAGGTATACCACGCATCTTTCTTTATGAAGGTGCTGATCGAAGCCGGCCTGCCGGATGGGGTGATCAACCTCGTATATGCAGACGGGCCCACCATCGGCGACGTTTGTTTCGCGCACCCCGACTTCGCCGGCATTCACTTTACCGGCTCCACCGGCGTGTTCCAGACCATGTGGAAAACCATCGGCAACAACATCGGCAAATACAAAACATACCCGCGCATCGTGGGCGAAACCGGCGGTAAAGACTTTGTGATCGCGCATAAATCCGCTAACGTGGACGCCGTGGTTACAGCGCTCGCCCGCGGCGCTTTCGAATACCAGGGCCAGAAATGTTCCGCGGCTTCGCGCGCATACCTGCCCAGCAATATCGCGGAAGAGATCAAAACGAAACTCGCAGCTGAGCTCAAGACCATGAAAATGGGCACCACCGAAGATTTCAGCAACTTCATCAACGCCGTGATCGACGAACGTTCGTTCGACAAGATCGCAGCTTACATCGAAGACGCGAAAAAAGATCCCAAAGCGAAGATCATCGCCGGCGGCAATTACAACAAAACGGAGGGTTACTTTATCGAACCGACCGTAATTGAAACCACCGATCCGAAATACAGGACCATGTGCGAGGAAATTTTCGGCCCCGTGCTCACCGTATACACGTACGACGCAGAGCAATGGGAAGAAACCCTCGAACTGGTGGACGGCACCAGCGAATACGCCCTCACCGGCGCCGTGCTGGCACAGGACCGTTACGCGCTTGATCTCGCTACCAAAAAACTGGTGAACGCCGCAGGTAACTTTTACCTGAACGACAAACCCACCGGCGCGGTAGTAGGCCAGCAGCCCTTCGGCGGCGCGCGCGCATCCGGCACCAACGACAAGGCCGGCTCGCAGCTGAACCTTTACCGCTGGCTGAGCGCCAGGACCGTAAAGGAAACGCTGGTACCGCCTACAGATTACCGGTACCCCTTCCTGAAAGAAGCATAAGTTTTTATTTTTTCCGCCGCAACGGCGGGCAATTATGTGAAACTGTATACGCGGCCGCCCCGGTTTTCCCCGGGCGGCTTTTTTTATAGCGCCATTATGCTTTTTTACATATTTTTGGCACACACACATACCTGAAATAAGACTTGATGTTGGCGGGATCTGAGGCCCGGCCAGGAATGGGCAGACTAACTGATGCTAACTTTTTATTCATGAACACCGGCGGATCGTATTCAGAAGCGGATGTATTGCGGCAAACGGCTGCCGGAGACGAAGCGGCTTTCCGTTGCCTTTTCGACGGGCACCGGAACAAGCTGTTTGCATATATGCTGCGCCTCACCGCCAGCCCGGAAACCGCCAAAGACATCGTACAGGACGTGTTCCTGAAGATATGGACAGACCGCAGCCTGCTCGCTGAAATACGCAGTTTCGACGCCTATCTTTTTACTTTGGCGCGCAATCACGCTTTTAATCTTGCCAAAAAAAGCGCTTACCGCAACGATATTCTCCGCAGTCTTTACGCCGGCCAAACCGGCGCCTCCCACGAAACCGAGCAGATGGTGCGTTACAAAGCGCTGCAAGACCAGCTGGACAAAGCCATCAGCCAGCTGCCGCCGCAGCAGAAAGCCGTTTTTACGCTCAATCGCCTGCAGGGGCTGGCCGTGGAAGACATTGCCCGCAGGCTGCATATCTCCGAAGGCACCGTTAAAAAACACCTGAGCCTGGCCACACAGGCGCTGAAAGGCATTATCCGGCAAGACCCGGCGATCGTGCTCATCATCGCCGCCATGGGGCCTGCCTGCCTGCAACTGGCCTGAGGCCGTTTCATCCCATTACCTCGTTTTTTACTATCCCGGAAAATTTTTTTTCGGCGGACTACTTCTGCCGGTTAAGTTATTTGTCATCATACCAGGAACAAGCATCTTTTATGTCGGAATCGAGGGTTCAATATTTATTTCAGCGATGGTTCAACGGCGCCGAAACGCCCGCCGAAAATCAGGAATTGCAGCAATTGCTGGAAGATTCCCGGCACGACGCCGCTTTGCAAACCGCGCTGGAAGAGGCCTGGACGGGTTTTACGCCGGACGCGCGGATGGAAGAAGAGGACGCCGCCCGCATCTTTCAGCAAATAACCGCGCCCAAAACAACCGTGCGCCCGATGCGCCGCTGGTGGGCCGTTGCCGCCGCAGCTGCGGTATTAGGCATGGCCGTGGTAGGGTATAACCGGTTAAAGACAAACGAAACTTCTTCCCCGCAAACCATTTCAACCATTGCAGATATAGCCCCCGGGGCCAACAAAGCTACGCTCACGCTGGCAGACGGTTCCGTTGTAACGCTGGACAGCGCGGGCAACCAGGTGATCAGGCAGGGGAGCGCCCGCATCAGCCAGCACGGCGGCCAGCTGCGTTATGAAGACGATGGCGGCCAGCCGGTCTGGAACAAACTCAGCACGCCGCGCGCCGGTCAGTTCAGGCTTACATTGCCCGACGGCACGCGCGTTTGGCTCAACGCCGCATCGTCTATCCGTTACCCCACCGCGTTCGCCGGGCAGGAGCGGAAAGTGGAGATCACAGGCGAAGTATATTTCGAAGTAATGCCCGACGCCCTGAAACCCTTCAGGGTAGAGGCCGCGGGCCGCAGCAGGGTGGAAGTGCTGGGTACCAGCTTTAACATCAGCGCGTATGACGATGAGACATTCATCAAAACAACCTTGCTGGAAGGGAAAGTGAAAGTGGGCGCGAAAGACAGTCCCGCGCAGGAACTGCGCCCCGGCCAGCAGGCGCGGCAGGCTGCATCGGGCAGCATTACGGTGAGCAGCGACATAGACCCGGCCGAAGTGCTGGCCTGGAAAGAAGGCTGGTTCCTGTTCAACCAGGCATCGCTGCCGGAAGTGATGCGGCAGCTTTCGCGCTGGTACGATGTAGAAGTAAAATATGAAGGCGCGGTGCCGGACAAGACATTTGAAGGAAAGATACGGCGAGACCTCACGCTTGCGCAGGTATTGCGCATACTGGAAAGGAGCGGGGTACATACCAAAATCGAAGGAAAACAGCTCACATTGCTGCCATAAACATTATTCGTTCACCTAAAAATTTCACGTATCGCTTAAACACCAGGATCGAAAAAGGCCGTAAAAAACCGGCTCCCGACTGGCATCGGGGCCGGCAATGGGCAAAAACTGTATGGTAAACAATTTTTAAAATTCCCAAATCTAAGTTATGAATTTAACTGCTTTGTGCCAATATCGCATTGGCGCACTGTCCCTGTCAACCAAATTCTGGAGGACCATGAGGTTATTAACAGCCTTCATTCTGATCGGCTCGCTGCACGTAAGCGCCAGCAGCTATTCGCAAACCGTTACGCTTTCCGCCCGCAAGATCTCGCTTGCACGCGTGTTTAAAGCCATCGAAAAGCAGGCCGGGTACGGCTTCTTTTATGATGCGGGCCTGCTCAAAGGAGCGCCTCCCGTAACCATCGACGTGGAAAAAGCACCGGTGGAGCTGGTGTTGAACGAGGTGCTCAAAAACCGCGGCCTGTCTTATTCCATCGAAAACCGCACCATTACGCTGATGCGCAGGGTAGAGATTCCCGAGCTGCCGGCAGCCGTTGCGGCAGACAGTTCCATCATTGTTAAAGGAAAAGTGGCCGATAAAAAAGGCATTGCGCTTCCCGGCGTAAGCGTGCTGGAAAAAGGCACGTCCAACGGTACGGTAACAAACGAAAACGGCGACTTTTCCCTGAAGGTGAAAAGCCCCTCCGCCGCGCTCATCCTTAAATACATCGGGTACGAGACGATTGAGACGCCCGTGCGGCAAAGCGCGATGAACATCACCCTCAGCGAATCGGAATCCGACCTCGGCGAAGTGGTGGTGGTAGGTTACGGCACGCAAAAAAAAGTGGACCTCACCGGTTCCGTTGCTACAGTGAGCAGCAAAGAAATTGAGAACCGCTCCGTGACCAACGTATCGTCTTCCCTCGCAGGGCTCGCCCCAGGCGTAGCCGTTCGCCAAAGCTCCGGTCGCCCCGGCAGCGACGGCGCAAGCATCCGCATCCGCGGCCAGGGCACGCTCAACAACAACGACGCGCTCGTGCTCATCGACGGCATCATCGGCAGCATGGACGCCGTGAACCCGAACGACGTGGAGAGCATCTCCATCCTCAAAGACGCCGCCTCCGCATCGATCTACGGCTCGCTGGCCGCCAACGGCGTTATTCTCATCACCACCAAAAAAGGCAAAACGGGCAAGCCGCAGATGAGTTATTCTTCCGTATTGTCCATCACCCAACCGACCAACCTGCCCACCTTCGTTTCCGACTATGTGCGGCACATGAACCTGTACAACGAAGCGGCGCGAAACCTGGGCCAGTCGCCCGTATACTCGCAGGCCAGCATCGATAAATGGACGGAAGCCAACAAAGATCCCAATGCCCTCAACGAATTCGGCATTCCCAACTACGTTGCTTACCCCAACACGGACTGGGGCAGCGAGATATTCGAGAAAAATATAGTGCAGAACCATAACCTGTCCGTAATGGGCGGCAGTGAATACGTGAACTACAACGTGTCCGCGCGCATCCTCAACAACCCGGGCCTGATGTACAACACCGGCCTTAAACGTTACGAGCTGCGGGCCAACCTGGAAGTAAAAGTGAACGATTTCCTGACACTGGGCACGCAAACGTTCGGCTTGTTGCAGAACCGCCAGAAAGGCAATACGGACAATACTTTCAACTTCCTGCGCCAAACCACGCCGGGCCTGTATCCCTTGTACGAAGGGCGTTTCGGCGCGCCTTCCTCGCCGGACGAATCGGCAGGGCTGAACAACCTGCTGGTGCACCTGTACGGCAATGGCGGCAACGAACAGACTTCCCGCTTCAACTCCACCGTGTACGCCAAACTCAACATCTGGAAAGGGCTGCAGCTCGAAAGCAAGATCAACTACCAGATGAACCAGTTCGACGGCACCAGCTACAGCATTCCGCTGGACCGCTGGGACTTTTCGAAGAACATCATCATCGTGCCCGCGGGATTGCCGAATACGCTCTCCACTTCATTCGACTACAACAAAAACTACAAGCTCACTTTTGATAATGTACTGCGTTACAACACCGTGATCAATAAAGATCACAGTATCGGCGCGCTGGTGGGTTACAACGAATACGCGCTGCATTACAAAGACGTGGCGGCCACCAAACGCGGGCTGATAGACGCTACCGTTACCACGCTCAGCTCCGCCACCGAAATGGTGTCTACCAGCGGCGGCGGGTACGATTATGCATACCGTTCGTATTTCGGCCGCGTGAATTACGGGTACAAGGAGAAATACCTGGTGGAGGCGAACCTGCGATACGACGGCGTTTCGCGCTTCGCTGAAAACAACCGCTGGGGCACGTTTCCTTCGTTCTCCGCGGGCTGGCGTATTTCGGAAGAGCCTTTCCTCAAAAACGTCCGCAGCGTTTTCCAGAACCTCAAGCTCCGCGCTTCATGGGGCAAGCTGGGGAACAGCAACATCGGCAACTACGATTACCTGGCCACTTACGGCGGCGTGAACTATGCGTTCAACAACGCGCCGGTGATCGGTCTTGCCCAAAGCAAATACGCCAATGCTGACCTGAGCTGGGAAGAAACCACGCAGACGGACATTGGCCTGGACTTCACCATGCTGCACAACCGCCTTTCCGTGGAAATGGACTACTACAGCCGGTATACAGACGGCATCCTGACCGTTCCGCCGATCTATCTCACCGCGGGCACGCAAGCGGGGCCTACGCGCAACACCGCCGCCGTATTGAACCGCGGTTTGGAAGTAGCGCTGAACTGGCGCGACAGCAAAGGCGATTTTAATTATTCCGTCGGCGCCAACTTCGCGTACAACTACAACGTGGTAGACAAATACAAAGGCACCCTGAAAGAAGGCTGGAGCAAAAACGCATCCGGGCAGAACGTGTACACCAGCAATATCGGCGACGTATCGTCCGGCGGGCTGGAGCGTATCGTGGAAGGGTATGGCATCAACACGTATTATCTCCGCGACCTTTATGCCGGCAGCGGCTCTTATTTTAATGCGGACGGCAGCGTGAACGTGAACGGCGGCCCCAAAACAGGCATGATCCGCACACCGGAAGACCTTGCGTGGGTGAACGCGATGAAAGCCGCGGGATACAGCTTTTCGCCGGTAAATACCGTCGGCAAGGCGCAATTGTATTACGGCGATTTCATTTTTGCAGACAGGAACGGAGATGGTGTTTACGGCAATACGTTCGACCAGTACCTGACCAACATCCGCACGGAACCGAAGTACATATTCGGTTTGAATCTTTCCGCGGAATACAAAGGTATCGACGTATCGATGATCTTGGCCGGCATGGCGGGCATGCAGTATTACTGGAACGCTGAAGGTTACAACAACTCCATTCTCCGCAACGGCAATGCCACCGGCACGCGTATGGCGGACGATCATTATTACTACAACGCAGACAATCCGGACGATCCGGGGAACAACATCAACGGCAGGTTCCCGCGGCTGAAATTCAACAGCGACGCCATCAACAACACGGCGAACATTTTCTGGATGGACAATGCGGCGTGGGTAAGACTGAAGAATGCGCAGATCGGGTATACGTTGCCGAAACACTGGACAGACCGGCTCAGGATCGCCAAGGCACGTGTGTATTTCACCGGCGAGAACCTGCTCACCTTCACGGCTTTCCCGGGGCTGGACCCCGAGCTGGGGCCGAACGTGGGATACCCGACCATGCAGCAGTTTGCACTGGGCTTAAACGTTAACTTTTAATCCGGCTACGATGACGAACAAACAACACAACACCAAACGATATATCCAACAATCCATACTGGCGCTGGCGATCGCGGGCAGCGCGGGTTTTATGAGCGGTTGTAAAAGCGACCTGCTCGATACGGTGCCTCCCGGCAACATCGCCTCGTCTACCATGTGGACCACCGACAATCTTACCGACCTTGGCGTGGCGGGCGTGTACAATGCGCTGCGGCTGGGCATTGCCACTGGCGGCGCCAGCGGGCGCGAGCTGTACATGTACGACCGTTTCGTGACCAGCATCGGCCGCGACGGCGATGCATTGCTGCAAGGCACGGCCACGACAGGCAACGGCATGTTCACCAACGTCTGGAAAGAACTGTACGAAGGCGTTCACCGCGCCAACGACGCTATTACGAGCATCCCGGCCAAATCGCCGTCGCCGGCCGAGAAAAAGGCCCGTTATGTGGCGGAAATGAAATTCATGCGCGCATATTTTTACATGCGCCTGAACCAGCTCTGGAAAGGCGTGCCCGTGTATCTCGAACCGGTGCCCGTAGACCAGATGAACCGCGGCCGCGAGACCGAGCAGGCGGTTTGGGATGTGGTGGTGCAAGACCTGACGGACGCCATCAACGAGCCGGAGCTGCCGATGAAATATGCCAAAGGCAACGCGGCTTTCGGTCATGCTACAAAAGGCGCGGCCTACGCGCTTCGCGGCAAAGCCTATATGTACCTGGAACAATGGGCGCTGGCCGCGGCCGATTTCCAGAAAGTGCGCGAAGCGGGTTATTCGCTTTTCGGCAACTATTACGAACTGTTCCGCCCGGCCAATGAACAAAGCGATGAAATGATCTTTTCCATCCAGTACAACAACGTGCCGGGCTTTGGTTCCACCACGCAGTTCTACACCGGCACGCGCTCCTCTTTCGGCTCCTGCTGGAACTCTTACATGGTGCACCCGGATCTGGTGGACAGGTACGAAAATGCGGACGGCAGCCCCTTTGACTGGGACGCCGTAATACCCGGCTACAACGCCATGCCCGCCAAACAGCGCGAAGTATATTTTTTCCGCAACAACCTCACCGCAGCGGAGATCACCGCCGCGAAAAACAGGGGTGTGAACATGGACGCGTACCTGCCTGACGGCAACGAACAGCGCATCGCACAGGCGTATGCCGGCCGCGACCCGCGCCTGACCGCGAACGTGATCACGCCGTATTCCACTTATCTCGGCAGGCAGATCGAAGGGGCAGACCGCGTATTCACCTACCGCTGGCCGCACCGCAACGAAAACCTGCCTACACTGGACCTAACGACAGACACGCGCACGTTTTTCTATTACCTGCACCGCAAGTTCGTATACCTCGGCAGTACCGAGCTGCCCGACCGCACCACCGGCCCGACGGACTTTCCGCTGATCCGTTTTGCGGACGTACTGCTGATGTGGGCTGAAGCGCTCAACGAACAGGGCAAAACCGACGAAGCGGTTCCCCTGGTGAATGAAGTAAGGCAACGCGCCGGCGTGGGCCTGCTGAATTCTTCCCCGGCCACCACGGTAACCGGGCAGGACGATATGCGGCAACGCATCCGTCACGAAAGAAGAGCGGAGTTCCCGAACGAGGGCATCAGCTTTTTTGATGAAATGCGCTGGAAAACGTGGAAAGAAACGGTATTCTACACGGGCAACGGGGTGAAGGAGATCTGGGGCAACGTGAACATACCGTACCTCTGGAGCGGCGATTACCTGTACAACTGGGCCATTCCCGAGCAGGAAGTGCAGATGAACGGCAATCTCCGGCAAAACCCCGACTGGATCAACTGATTTTTAGTATAATGATTGTGAATTGTGACAACAAAGGCTGGCCGTTTGGCTGGCCTTTTATTTTTGAAACTATCCCAACTTTATGATAGTATTTTGCTTTCGCATGGGAAATGTAACGGTAATCACCCTGAAATCCTTTAGAGAAAAGAAGGAGAGATACAGCGAAGACGGAGTTGAGGCGGACTTGACCGGCGGTCGAAATGGGTAATATTTCATCAGGTTCCGGCCGGGCAGGAAATTGTAAGCATAGCCCGCCCTGAACTTTGAATCAAAGCTGAAGGAAATCTGAAGCAACATATCCGCCGGGCGTTTTTTAGAAACACCCGGCGGATATGATATTTACGCTTTCAGTTTTTTGATGGCTTCCATCGCTTCTTCCACGTGCTGGGTGGCCTGCGTCATGGAATTGAACTGATGCACCACTTTGCCTTTACTGTCAAGCACATACGTAACGCGGCCCGGCATCATCATGGTTTTGGGCACACCGAACAGCTTGCGCACTTCGCCTTTGGTATCGCTCAACAGGGTGAAGGGGAGGTGGTATTTTTCTGCGAACTTCTTGTGGGAATCCACGTCGTCTGAACTGATGCCCACCACCTGTACGCCCGCGTCCTGGAATTCGGCGAAAGAATCGCGGAAAGAACAGGCTTCCTTGGTGCAGCCCGGCGTATCGTCTTTCGGGTAAAAATACACAACCACCGGGCCTTTCGCCAGCGCGGAAGACAGTTTGAAGGTCTGCCCGTTCTGGTCCTGCAGCGAAAAGTCGGGCACAACGGCGCCGGTGGCGATCTGTGATTTGGCCTGGTTGCCAAAGCCGAAAAGGCTCAATGTGATCAGCATGGTTTGAAGGAATTTCATGATCAGAATGATTATATGCTCAAAATTACATTAATCCTTATTTTTGACCTTTATTAAATACCCTTTGTTTTGAAATCGATTCTTACAGACCGGCAATTAGCAATTACAATTGAGAGATTAAGCCACCAGCTGATCGAAAATCACCTGGATTTCAGCAATACCGTGATCGTCGGCCTCCAACCCCGGGGTATTTTCCTGTCAGACAGGATCTATCGCAACCTGCAGCAGTTGCTGCCGGGCACGGACATTCCTTACGGGAAGGTAGACATCACGTTTTACCGCGACGACTACAAATCCAACAAGGGGCTGCAGGTGCCCAACGAAACCGACATCGATTTTTCCATAGATAACAAACGCGTGATACTGATAGACGACGTATTGTATACGGGAAGGACGATCCGCTCCGCCATGGACGCCCTGCTGGACTTCGGCCGGCCGGCAGCCGTGGAGCTGCTCGTGCTCATCGACCGCCGTTTCAGCCGGGAGCTGCCCATACAGCCCGATTACACCGGCCGTACGATCGACGCCATTATCACGGAGCGCGTAAAAGTGCTGTGGAAAGAAAGGGATGGTAAAGATGAAGTTGTGTTGATTGCCTAAACCTCTTATATTTGCACCTTAGAATGTCACTGTCTGTTAAACATCTGCTGGGTATACGCGATCTGACGCGTCAGGATATAGAGCTCATCTTTCAAACCGCCGATCAATTCAAGGAAGTTTTACAACGTCCTATCAAGAAGGTGCCCACCCTCCGGGATACTACCATCGTTAACGTATTTTTCGAGAACTCCACGCGCACGCGCATTTCCTTCGAGCTGGCCGAAAAACGCCTCGGGGCCGATGTGGTGAACTTTTCCGCGTCCGGCAGTTCGGTATCCAAAGGCGAAACCCTGATCGATACGGTCAACAACATCCTGTCCATGAAAGTGGATATGGTGGTGATGCGCCATTCCGCCACCGGCGCGCCGCACTTCCTCGCCAAACACATCAACGTGCCCATCGTGAACGCCGGCGACGGTATCAACGAACACCCCACCCAGGCCCTGCTGGATGCATTTTCCATCCGTGAAAGGCTGGGAGGCGTGGAAGGCAAAAAGATCGCCATCTGCGGAGACATTATGCATTCCCGCGTGGCGCTCTCCAATATTTACTGCCTCAAGAAACTGGGCGCTGAAGTAACCGTTGTAGGCCCGCCCACCCTCATTCCCAAACATATCGGCGCCGCGCTGGGCGTAAACGTGAGCTACAATATCCGCGAAACCCTGGAATGGGCAGACGTGGCCAATGTGCTCCGCATCCAGCTGGAAAGGCAGAACATGCCGCTGTTTTCTTCCCTCCGCGAATATTCCCTCGCATACGGCGTGAACCGCAAACTGCTGGACAGCCTGAAAAAAGATATCGTCATCATGCACCCCGGCCCGATCAACAGGGGCGTGGAGCTTAGCTCAGACGTGGCCGACTCCGGCCAGAGCATCATTCTCGACCAGGTGGAAAACGGCGTAGCCACCCGCATGGCCGTGCTGTACCTGCTGGGCAGGAACGAATAACCAACAACTTATTGCAGATAAAAGAAAATCCCGGCATTGCGCCGGGATTTTTTATGTACGGCCGTAAAAAAACAGGTCATTCATTCCGCAAACTATCCGTAGGATCGGCATTGGCCGCCCTCCAGGTCTGCGAAACGATCGCCAGCAGGCACACTGCCAGCACGGCGGCAAAACAGGCCATCAGGCTGCCGAAACCAAAATCGATGCGGTAAGGGAAATTGTTGAGGAAAATATTCCCGGCCATCCATCCCAACGGCAAAGCGATGAAACCCGCGATCGCGATCAGTTTCAGGAAACCTTTGGAAAGCAGCAGCACGAGGCTTTTCACGTCGGCGCCCATCACTTTGCGCACGCCGATCTCTTTTTTGCGCAGCGCGGTGGAATACACCACCATCGCCAGCAGCCCCATCACCGCGATCAGCACGGTCATGATGGAAATATAGCCCATGAAGGAAACGCTGTCCGCCTGTTTCTGATTACGGTACAGCTCTTCCGCCAGCCATTCGCCGCGGAACGTTTCCCCCGGGTAAAGCTTCGCCCATACCGCCTTTACGCGTTTCCCGAACTGCGAAGGATCGGCCACGTTCGCCTTCACCTGCAACAGCGTGTAGCCGCCGCCGTTGGCCACCACGGCCATCGGCCTGATGGGCTGGCCCAGGTGCTGGTAATTAAAATCCTTCAGCACGCCGGCAACCGTAGCGGTCGTGGTATCGTTTAGCCGTACCAGTTGCCCCGCCGCGCTGGCGGCATCCGCAAATCCCAGGCTTGTAGCCGCTTTTTCATTGATCAGCAGCTGGCCGGTTTGCCCCGCCTGGAAGTTGTGCCCCGCTGCAAGCCGCAGCTCCATGACATTTAACAGGTTCTCGTCTGCGTTAAAATATTCGATGGAAGCGGCTTCTTTGGAGCGGTCGCTTTTCGCGGAAAGCCGGTCTCCCAAATATTTTTTAAAGTCGTATGAAACACCCGACACCGCTTCCACGCCGGCCAGCAAAGCCAGCTCCTGCCGCAGCAGGTTATCCGCATGCCCCTGCAGGTGCACGGTGAACACGCCTTCCGGGCGGTAACCCTTGTTGGCATCGGCCAGGTACGAAAACTGGCGGTAGAATGCGAAGAGGAATACGGTGATAAGAAGCGACAGCGCCAGCTGGAACACCAGCAGGCTTTTACGCAGTCCCATCCTGCCGAACACGCGGTGGGAAGGCAGGCGTTTTAATACTTCGGCGGGATTAAAGGCGGAAAGTATCCAGGCGGGCAGCGTGCCGGCGAGCAGGCCGGTAAAGACGCTGAACACTACGAAGGCCAGCAATATCTTCCACTGCAGCAATTCGTTGACCACGCCGGTATTGGCGTTAAAAAGATTGTTGTGCTGCGCGGCCGCGAGCATAATGTAACCGAGGCCCAGCGCGAGAAAGGTGATGATCACCGCTTCGATGACGTACTGCCCGAACACCTGCAGCCGCGAAGCCCCGGCCACTTTGCGGATGCCCACTTCTTTCGCGCGGGACAGCGAACGGGCGATGGACAGGTTGGTGTAGTTAAAACAGGCGGAAATGAGGATGATCAGCCCCAGGCCGATCTCGGCGCCCACTTTGCCCCAGCTCTGGCCGTTGCCGATGTTGTTGTTCGTTTCTTCCCAGCTGGGCGTGATGTGGTGGAGCGGCTGCAGGAGAAACGCGATGCTGCCCTGTTTGGGATCGTTGAAAAGCGTTCGCGCCAGCCTGTCCAGCGAAGCCTGCAATTGCGCTTTTTCCGCCCCAGGCTGCAGCAGCACGTAGGTGTATGCATCGCCCCAGGTGTTCCACTGCCCTGATTTTTCCGCCAGCAGTTTGTTTTTCTCCAGTTGCGGCACCGCGGAAGCCGATGCATAGGCTTCAAAATCGATATGCGATTTGGACGCCGACTGCTCCAGCACGCCGGTTACGATGAAAGTGCCGAGGGGCGCAACGTCCAGCGTTTTGCCCCGCGCGTCCGTATGTCCGAAATACCGCAGCGCCGCGTTGTGCGACAGCACGATGCCGTTGGGCTGCGTCAGCGCCGTGATTTCGTTGCCTTTGGCCAGGCGGAAACCGAATACTTTGAAGAACGACGGCGTGGTGAATGCGCCGTAAATCGGCAGTGAACGGTCGCCGCTGCGCACATTGCCGCGAAGGGCGGGGTAGAGGCTCACTGCGTCCGCCACCAGCGTACTATCCGCCAGTACAGCGCCTTTCAGTGGCAGCGGCGAACTGGCGAAAAGAAATCCCTGGCCTTCGGGGTTGCGCAATTCCGTCAGCAGCCTGTACGTGCGCGCCGGATGCGGATGAAAACGGTCGTAAGAAAGATAATCCGCTACATGGAGGATCACCATCATACAAAGGCTCATGCTCATGGCAAGACCGACCAGGTTGATGGCCGTAAACAGTTTATGTTTCACGATGTTGCGGTAAGCAAGCAGAAGATAGTTGCGGATCATGCGGTTAAATTAATGATTTCCACTTTTCAAAGGGAATGCCAGTGGTGGCATATTGTAAAAATGAATGGGATACGCATGATTATATTTTATTTTATGTCCGATTATGCACATTCATTGTCCGGTGAAGAACAGCGCATAAAAAAATATTAGTTTAGTGTATGCGTACGATAATTTTGCTGCTGATCTCCAATATCTTCATGACTTTCGCATGGTATGGCCATTTGCGGAACACCAATGTTCCGCTCTGGAAAGTGGTGCTTGTGAGTTGGGGCATCGCGTTTTTTGAATATTGTTTTATGGTGCCGGCCAACCGTTTGGGTTATCTCGACGGGTTCAATGGTTTCCAGCTGAAAATGGTCCAGGAAGTGATCACGCTTACCGTGTTCTGCGTGTTTGCCGTGACGTTCCTCAAAGAGCCGCTGCGATGGAATTACCTCATTTCATTTTCGTTGTTGCTGGGCGCGGTCTATTTTATGTTCAAAAAATGATAACATTCTGCATTTCAATTCTGCACAGATTGCTGAAAACGCCTATAAATCCACCAGCGGTAAACACTTGCCGGGATAAATCACTATTTTTGACAACTTGATATAACCGGTAACTATTCCCATGTTTAAAATACGATCCGCGATCGGGTTGGCCGTTGCTTTGCTGGCTGGTCTTTCAGGCCTCCATGCGCAAACGGCGCCCGTTATGAACGCAGCAGACATACAGGTCCAACTGAAGAAACTCAACACACTCGGCAGCGTGCTGTACGTTGCCGCGCATCCTGACGATGAGAACACGCGCCTGCTGGCATACCTTGCCCGGGAAAGCTGCTACCGCACGGGTTATCTTTCGCTTACGCGCGGCGATGGCGGGCAAAACCTCATCGGCAACGAACAGGCGGAGCTGCTGGGCCTCATCCGCACGCAGGAACTGCTGGCGGCCCGCAGGATAGACGGGGCCGAACAGTTTTTTACCCGCGCCAACGATTTCGGTTTTTCCAAAAATCCTGAAGAGACCTTCACGATCTGGGACCGTAAAAAGATCCTGGGAGACGTGGTATGGGTGATCCGCAAATTCCAGCCGGATGTGATCATCTGCCGTTTCCCGGCAGACAGCCGGGCGGGGCACGGCCATCACACCGCATCGGCCATTCTCGCCGCCGAAGCGTTCACCGCCGCGGCAGACCCGAAACGATACCCCGAGCAGCTGAAAAGCGTAAAACCCTGGCAGGCGAAACGTTTGCTGTGGAACAACTACAATTTCGGCGGCAACAACAACACTTCCGAAGACCAGTTCAAAATAGACGCAGGTTCCTACAATCCGCTGCTGGGCAGGGGGTATGGCGAAATAGCCGCTGAAAGCCGCTCCCAGCATAAAAGCCAGGGCTTTGGCGTGGCATCTTCCCGCGGAACCGCCATCGAATATTTCAGCACGATCAAAGGCGCCGCGCCTGAAAAAGACCTGATGGACGGCGTGCAGACCGGTTGGGAACGTGTGGAAGGCGGAAAAAACATCGGCGAACAGATCGCCGCGGCTATAAAAAATTACAATACCGGCAACCCTGCGGCCAGCGTGCCCACGTTGCTGGCTATACGATCTTCTATATTGTCGCTGCCTGACGGTTACTGGAAAACGTTGAAACTGAAAGAAACGGAGCAGTTGATCCTCGCCTGCGCGGGTATTTGGGCGGAAGCTTTTTCCACCGCCGCGGAAGTGGTGCCCGGCGGGCAGATGGGTTATAACCTCCAGCTGATCAACCGCAGCCAGGTGCCGGTAAAATTGCGGAAAGTGACCGTCAATGGCGCGGAAGTCGCTTCCGTGCAGCAGGACCTGGTGCCGAACAAATTCGTTTCGCTGCAGAAAGATCTCACCGTTCCCGCGCAAACGCCCATCTCGCAGCCGTATTGGCTGCAGGACCCGCACGCGCTGGGCACTTACAGCATCCGCAACGAAGCGCTGATCGGCAATCCTGAAAATATTCCTTCGCTCACCGCCACTTTCCATTTCGACTTCAGTACGGACAAAGGCGTGCAGACCATCGAAGCAACGAGACCCTTCATTTTCAAATTCACCGATCCCGTAAAAGGAGAGGTGTACCGCCCGCTCGTGATAGCGCCGCCCGTGGTGGCCGAATTGGGCAACCAGGTGTACATCTACACGCAGGCCGCGCCGCAAACCGTGCCGGTGAAGATCAGGGCGATGAAAGAAAAAGTGAAGGGTTCCGTGAAACTGATGCTGCCGGCTGGTTTCAAGGCAGATCAGGCCAGCATAGCCTTCAACCTCGACCGCAAAGGCGACGAAACCGAAGTGAGCTTCCAGGTAACGCCGCTGAAAGTGAACGGGCAGAACATCACCGATACCATGACCGTTGCGCTCGACGTTAACGGGGACATCTACACGAAAAGCATCACCACCATCGAATACGACCATATTCCCGCCATCAATATTTTCCCGCCTGCCAGCGCAAGGCTGGTAACTGTGAACCTGAAATACAACGGCCGGAAGCTGGGTTACATCCCGGGCGCGGGCGATAAAGTCGCCGAATCGCTGCGCCAGGTAGGCTACAGCGTAACGCTGCTGACGGAAAAAGACATCATGAACGGCAGGCTGGAAGATTACGACGCCATCATTACCGGCGTACGGGCGTACAACACGCAGGACAGGCTGCGTTACTGGCAACCGCGCCTGATGGACTACGTGAAAAACGGCGGCACATTGGTGGTGCAATACAATACCAGCGGCGGATTGGTGACCGACCAGCTCGGGCCTTATCCCTTCAGGCTTTCGCGGGACAGGGTGACCAACGAGCAGGCGCCGGTGAAATTCCTCCGGCCGCAGGACAAACTGTTCACTTACCCGAACGCCATTACCGAAAAGGATTTCGAGGGCTGGGTGCAGGAGCGCGGGCTGTATTTCCCGGCGGACCTGAGCAGGGAATACCAGCAGCCGTTTGAAATGAACGACCCTGGCGAAAGACCGATGGACGGCTCCACCATCGTGGCCGCCTACGGCCAGGGGCGTTACATCTACACCGGTTTGAGCTTCTTCCGGCAGCTGCCCGCGGGCGTTCCGGGCGCTTACCGTTTATTCGTAAATATGCTTTCCAAATAAAAAACAGGAAAATGAGAAACGAAAGAGTGACGATATCCGCGGCCCTGTGCATCATCATCGGCCTGGTGATCGGATTTTTGATCAAAAGAGTGCATATCGGCCTGCTGATCGGTTTGGGACTGGGTTTGCTGGGCGGAGGCCTGTTATCAAAACGAGGTAAATAATGCAGGAAACACCCGAAGAAAAGCCGCCGGTATTTTCCCGCTGGTCCGCCTGGTACTGGCTGGTAGCGGGCGTACTGGCCGCTTTGATCGTTTTTTTCTATTTGTTCACTAAAAACTATTCATGAGTTTTTTAGACTGGATCGTTCTATCCTGCACCCTGATCTTCATTATCGTTTACGGCATGTGGAAAAGCCGCGGCCAGAAAGACCTGGACAGCTATTTCCTCGGCAACCGGTCTATGCCCTGGTACATCGTGCTGCTCTCTATCGTGGGCACGCAGGCCAGCGCCATCACGTTCCTGAGCGCGCCGGGCCAGGCGTACGCAGACGGTATGCGTTTCGTGCAATATTATTTCGGCCTGCCTTTGGCGATGATCGTGATCTGCATCTTTTTCGTGCCGATCTTTCACCGGCTGAAAGTGATCACGGCATATGAATACCTTGAGCAGCGCTTCGACCTGAAAACAAGAACGCTCACCAGTTTTCTTTTCCTGCTGCAGCGCGCGCTCAGCACGGGTATCAGCATTTATGCGCCGAGCATCATCCTTTCGTCTTTACTCGGTTGGAATATTTATTATACGAACTTTTTTATGGGCGGCCTGCTCATCATTTACACGATGTATGGCGGTACAAAGGCCGTGTCTTACACGCAAAGCCTGCAGCTTGCGATCATCTTCTCCGGCATGTTCCTGGCGGGATGGATGGTAATGCACCTGTTGCCGGACGATATCGGTTTTTCCGATGCGCTGCACGTGTCCGGCAAAATGGGCAAGCTGAACGTGATCGTGACGGATTTCGACATCAAAGACCGTTACAATATCTGGAGCGGCGTGATCGGCGGTTTTTTCCTGGCATTGTCTTATTTCGGTACTGACCAGAGCCAGGTGGGCCGTTACCTGACCGCTAAAACGCTTACCGAGAGCCGGATGGGGCTGCTGATGAACGGGCTGGTGAAAGTGCCCATGCAGTTCCTGATCATGCTTATCGGCGCGCTGGTGTTCGTTTTTTACCTGTATTTCCGTGCGCCGATCAACTTCAACCAGGGTTTGCTCAACCGCGTGCACAATTCCCAATATGCACCTGAAATGCAGGTGCTGGAAAAACGTTTCGATTCCCTTTCGGTGGAGAAAACTGGGTACGTCAAAGCTATGGCCGCCGCGCTGGAGACGGAAGACGAAGCCGCCGTGGAATCCATCAAAACTTCGCTGCAAGGCGCGGAAGCCGCGTCGGACACGGTGCGGAAAGAAGCGAACCAGCTGATCGAAAAGGTCGCGCCCGGCGCGGAAACCAACGATACCAATTACATCTTCCTGCATTTCGTGGTGAGCAACCTGCCTGAAGGGCTGGTCGGGCTGCTGATCGCCATCATCTTCCTCGCGTCGTGGGGCAGTATTGCGGCGGCGCTCAATTCGCTCGCCAGCACCACGATGGTAGACTTCTATCAGCGATTGTTCCGCCGTAACGGCACCGACGCCGAAAACCTGCGCGCTTCCAAAGCCTGGACGCTCATCTGGGGCGTTTTCGGCATTGCCGTGGCGCAGTTCGCCAGCGGGCTGGGCAGCCTGATCGAAGCGGTGAACATCCTGGGCTCACTGTTTTACGGCACCATTCTCGGCATTTTCGTAACGGCCTTCGCCATGAAGTTCGTAAGGGGCCATGCCGTGTTCTGGGGCGCCCTGCTGGCGGAGATCGTGGTGGTGGCGGTATTTTTTGCCGATATCGTTTCTTTCCTCTGGCTGAACCTGATCGGTTGCGCGGCGGTGATGCTGTTTGCGGGTATCTGCCAGCTGCTGCAGAATGCCATCATCAAACCTGTACGTTAATGTCACCGATATAAAAAAAAGCGGCCGCCTCATTTCGAAGCGGCCGCTTTTTATTTGAATGCCTTTCGGGCTTAGAGGGAAGCGATCAGCTTCTCGTTCAGCGCCACGTAATCGGCGTTGTTGGCTGCTTTTGCCAGCGCGATGGATTTTTCGGCAGTGGCTTTCGCTGCTGCCTTATCGCCCGCTTTGGCTTCGATCTTCGCTTTCCAGTGGTAGATCCAGAAAGCTTTTTCGTTGCCGGGCTGCTGGGTGGCCTTGGTTGCGTAATCCAGCGCGGTTTTCACGTCGCGGTTGGTTTCGTAATAATACACAGCGGCGGAGAAATAAGGTTTTTTGTCCGTTTTCATCGCCGAATCGATGGAGGCCATTACTTTGCTGTCGATATCCGCCGTGATCTCCACGGGTATCAGCGTTCTGTCCCAGCTGATCATCATCGTCATGGCATTGGGGCGAACGTCTTCGAACAGGATCATAAAAGATTGGATGGGGAAGGGCAGTTCCTGCGTTTCGGTTTTAAAACGGGCCACGTCTTCTTCTTTTTTGTAACCGTCGATGCCCCAGTTTTTCAGGCCTTTGTTGAGCACGATCTCCCAGCCTTCGGGGGAAGGAATGCCGTACATCACGTATTCGCCTGCGGGCACGGGCGTGCCGTTCAGTTTCACATCTTCCCCGAATTTGATCCGGGTGGCGGCGTTTGCACCCATGCGCCATAGTTTGCCGTAAGGCACCAGGTCGCCCATGATCACGCGGCCTTTGGCCAGCGGGCGGGAATAGGTTACTTCAACGGAAGACAGGGCAAAGTCCTGTTTGATGGTCTGGGTAGGGCTGGGCGCCGGCATCTTGATGCCCTGGGCCTGCGCTGCGCCGGCCGTCATCACACACAGCGCCACGGCGGAAAGGAACGCGGATAGTTGCTTCATAGTTCGCATATTAATTTGGTGGTAGTAAAGATTTTGCAAATGCAATTTATGCCGGTTTTGCTGAAGAAAATCGGGCAGGGGCATTAATTCTGCATAAAACGATAAAAATTCCGGCAGGTTACTCGATCAGGCCGTTGCGGAATGCGTACAGCACCAGCCCGACGGTGTTCTTCACGCTGAGCTTTTCCAGCAGTTTCTGGCGCAGGCCTTCCACGGTGCGGGAGCTGAGATAGATCTGGTCGGCTATTTCCTGGGTGGTGTATTCGTTGCAGATGAGCTTGAGCACTTCCAGCTCGCGGTCGCTGAGCTGCACTTCGTTTTTGAACGTGGGCTTGAATTGCTGCTTGTTTTTATGCAGCACTTTTTTGAGGAGGGCGAGGTTTACGTTCTCATTGAAATAAAAACCTTTGTCGAACGTGGTGCAGATGGCCTCATAGATCTCTTCCGGCTCGCTGTTTTTGAGCAGGTAGGCGTTTGCGCCGTTCTCCACGAGGTGAACGATGAAGTTATCGTCTTCGTACATGGTGAGGATGATGATCTTCACCTGGGGATATTTTTCCCGTACTTTGATGGTGGCCTGGATGCCGTCCATCTTCGGCATTTTCAGGTCCATGAGGATCACGTCCGGCTGTTGCTCCTGCATGATCTGCAGGAGGTGTTCGCCGTCTTCAGCTTCGAATACGACGTTAATGTTCTCATACGGGGTCAGCGTATTGATCACCCCGCTGCGGAAGATCTTATGGTCGTCGGCGATCGCAACCTTGATTGGCGGCAACATAATGGTTATATATTTTGCTTAAACAAGAGGCTGATAGTTCTCCACGGTGATCTCGGCCACTGTTCCGGCAGGAGAATTCTTCACAAAGGTGATGTTTCCCCCGATAATATTCAAACGGCTTTCGATATTTTTTAAGCCCAGATGGCCGGTCTTTTTCCTCGATTCCTCGAACTTATCGACGAGTTTGCCGTTGCCATCGTCTTCCACCCGGATGGTGAGCAGGGTGGGAGTGCTCTGGTAGGTGAGCTGTACATGGCGCGCTTCGGCGTGTTTAAGGATATTGTTCATCAGTTCCTGCACCACCCGGTAAACGTTCAGGGCCTTTTCCCGGTCTACGTTGTAGCTGGTGCCGTCTGTCCGGAAGGAAATGAGGATCTCCCGGTTTTTGTTCATCAGGCTGGAAAACGAATCCAGCGCGTGGCTGAGCCCGAGGTTCTCCAGCGTGGTGGGGTGCAGGCTTTGGGAGATGAACCGGAGCTGCTGGATAATGGTGTCCGCAAATTCCTTGGTTTCCCGGATCTTTTCCTTTTCCCCGTTGCCGGCCAGCTGCTGGAGGTGGTTCAGCGAGAGTTTCAGCACCGAAAGCTGGGCGCCCACTTCGTCGTGCAGGTCTTCGGCGATGCGTTTGCGCTCGGTTTCCTGCCCCTGCAGCACGGCCACGAGACGTTCTTTCTGCAGCTGCAGGTCTTTGTCTTTCAGGATGAGCTTATACTGCACTACCTGCTTTTGCTGCAAAACGACCATGATCACCACGAAAATGCCCAGGCTGAGCATCACGATCGTACCGATCAGTATAAGTTGCAGGGTATTCATGCCTTTGCTTTTTTAATCTTTTGGAGCCCAATATAAAAAAGAAAGACCTGAATTATGCCTGCGATCCATGTTAAAGCGGCGGTAATACGGTACATGGAGAGCAATACCTCGCCAGGACCGCCCTGCTGGATGATATTAAAGGAGAGGTTCAGCATGAACGAGCAGCAGTTTTCAACAAAAAGCCCGGCGTTGAACCAGAACACAGGGAGGGAGTTGATGAAAATGGACCGTTCTATAAGGCTTTCGTCCCGCATCAGCTGGAGGAAGAAAATAATAGCGTATACGATCAGGATAAACCCGCGGGTAGAGATAAATATGGAATTAAAATGCATGGGGCCTTCCAGCCAGATAAAATCCAGCAGGAAAATGACGGTGCAAACACCCAGCAGCACCTTGATGGTCTTATGCATGGCTTCGCCCTTCAGCACCCTGAGATAAAACAGGGAAAGAATGTAGAACTGGACCAGCATCATGCAGGAGATGAGGGGCATGTTGTTGCCTATCAGCCGCGCCAGCACTTCGCACCCGATCCCGTAAAAAACGGCGGAGAGAAAATAAATGTAAATGAGTCGTTGTTCTTTGTCGAACAACTTCAGTTTTAAAGTAAAGGGGATCAAAAACAGGATTTCGATCCCCAACATACAATACCAAAAAATGTGATGAAGCTCCACTAGGCAGTCTTTATCCGTTATCTGAATTCAGGGGATTCGATTTGGGGCAATCGTAGGGGCAGAAGGTGTCTGTAATAAGAATGTCTTTAGCCGGCTCGCTGTCTTTTTCAAGATGCTGCGTAGCGGAGGGAATGATGTCGTTTCCTTCCTCATCCGTTGCAACGAGCACGAAACCTTTGTCGCGTTTGCCGTCGCCGTCGATATCCATACCATAATAGATCCGCAAACCGCCAACGCCTGGTTTGTCGAGCAGTTCGTTGATCTTGTCGATGCCAAAAAAGCCCGCCAGTTTCGGGTCTTTGTGTTTTTTGCGATCGGTTTGATCGATGCGGTAGGCCTGGGTCAGTTTGGAACCTTTCACAAGGTTGATGAACCGGCCGGTTGATTTGGTGAATTTGGACATGTTTTGCCTTTTTAAGAGTTAGTTAGAAAATGTCGCCGGTAAAATTATTACAAAATCCCACTTTTCAAAGGCGGCCGGATGCGGCAAAATGGCCGGTTTCCTCCGCTGGAAATGATTTGCGGACGCGCCCACTGCGGATTCCGGAAGGTTTATACCCAAACCTGGGTATGCCCTTTTAGGGGTTTCTCCGCGTAAAATGCGTAGAAATACGCATTCGCATTTTCCGGGGTTGAACGCTTGATTGAAAACGCATTCTTATTAACCTTTGCAAAGTGACATGAAGACGTAAGGAGGAATAAGGACCGTGTTAATTCCAATACTTTTTTACACGCACTCGGGCCTTTCTACCATCGTTTGTTTCGTTAGTATGCAGAGGGCTGGCCGGTGGCCCGGATACCGGCAGGATTGAGAAGGACAGACATGAGAATAAAAGAACAGTTATCCCCAATTTATTGAAACCAAATTTGTGATCGCTATGAGTTACCTGTTGATCGGAAACATTTCTGCGTTGATCTGTGAAGAGTGTATCGAACCCCTCGCCAACGCCCGCATCCGGATCTATCTGCCAGGCACGCCTTATGGGGCGGACGAATTGGCGCGCGGCATCTTTAAAGATCTGAGGCTGCTGTCTGAAAGGGACGTGCAGGCCAAGGAAGAACGCCTGTTGGCCGAATCCCGGCTGGACGAACGGGGCAATTTCAGCATCGGTTGGGAGGAACTGCACCTGTTCACCGAGCCGTTGGAAATGGATATCTGCCTGAACGATGTTCCCGGCAGGGGGCAGGGGCAGCAGGAATGGCTGCAGTATCATCTCAGCACTTTCGTGCCGCACTGGAAACGCTCGCGCGACAAATACCTGGCCGCTTTCGCTTACGTGGTGCCTTCCGAAAAATGGTCCGCCATCCGCCGCGAGTTCGGCGCATGGGCGCTGGCCGGCACCGTCAGGCATTTTGAGACGCATGAAGCCATGAAAGGCGTGCGGGTGGAAGTGTACAACGCGCTCACGCAAAAATTGCTGGCTTTCGCTTTCACCGGCGAAAACGGCCGCTATAAAATGTATTTCAACCGCCCCCGCGGCAAATCGGGGCCGGACGTTTATTTCAAGGTATCCGGCAACCATGGCATGGTCTGGACCGAAAACCCGGACAACGCCCTGCAGCCCGAAAGACAGCAGATCGCCAATTGCACCAAAATTAACCTCGCCGTAGTGCCCGCCGCCGCGGAAAAAAAAGCGGCCCGGCTTACCGGCTGGATCAGTGACTTTATCAGTAACAAAAGCGCAAGAAGCAATTATAAAGACCGGTACGTCGTGTACTAGTCCTCCAATGTTGGAAAAGCCCCAATATACGAACAGCTGCCTACCCTCAGCCAAGCCTCAACGGGCAGCTGTTTTTTTTCTCCTTCCGCCGTTGAAGGTTCTTCAAAATCGTTTTTTTGGTTTTTTACTGGATACCCGGACGTGTATGTCCAGGCCCCGCGATGGGGCCGTCAGAAGCCCGGGTGGTACTGCTGAAGCATGTCGCGCAGGTATTCTCGGTTGAGATGGGTGTAGATCTCGGTGGTGGTAATGCTTTCGTGGCCCAGCATTTCCTGCACGGCCACCAGGTCCGCCCCGCCTTCCACCAGGTGGGTGGCGAAAGAATGCCTGAAGGTATGCGGTGAAATGGTTTTATTGATCTGCGCCTTGGCCGCCAGGTCCTTGATCATCAGAAAGATCATCACGCGGCTGAGCGCGGCGCCCCGCCGGTTGAGGAACAGCACGTCCTCATGCCCCTTTTTCACCGCCATGTGCCGGCGGGTGCTTTCGTAATACATCTCTATATATTTTACGGCGGAGCTGCCGATGGGGATCAGCCTTTCTTTATTGCCCTTGCCGATCACGCGCACGAAACCTTCGTCGAAATAAAGATGCGAGATCTGGAGGCTCACTGCTTCGCTGACGCGCAGCCCGCAGCTGTACATGGTTTCGAGGATGGCTTTGTTGCGGTGGCCTTCGGGTTTGCTGAGGTCTATCTGCCCGATGAGTTTTTCTATTTCCTCAAAGCTGAGAAAATCGGGCAGCTTGCGGCGCACTTTGGGCGCTTCCAGCAATTGGGTAGGGTCGGCCTTGATCATGTCCTGCAGCAGCAGGAACCGGAAAAACGTCTTGATTCCCGAAATGATCCTGCTTTGCGACGTGGCGGTCATGCCCAGGGAAGCGATCCACCGCACGCAGCCCTGCAGCTCTTCCAGCGTCACGTCTTCCAGGGCGAGGGGTTTGTTTTCCATAACGAGGTAACGGGTAAGCGCCAGCACGTCCCGCTCGTACGCCTCGATGGTGTTGGCGGACAGGGAGCGTTCCAGCCTGAGGTGAATCTTAAATCCGTTGATCGCTGCTTCCCACATGGCCGCAAGATAATATTCTTCTCCAAAAGCCCGCTCATCACACATTGTATAAATCCGTCATTGACGCGTCGCCCGTTATCCGCGGCCATAGCGTATCTGCTACACACCACAGGGGTTGTATTAAATATTTTTTTTATTAATGTGGATATTTTTGGACAAAACAGCTTTTATGACATGCATGTTTGAATATATTTTAGAAATCCCTTGCAATTTTTAGAAATAAACAAAGAAAAAATAGGTTTCTTTCACTACTTTTATGCCCGCTGATTTTTAGCATAAATGTTATATTGACTGCCAAACCAACGTTATGTCGGATTCGCTAAAAAGGATACACAAGCTGTTAGTAGCTAACCGCGGCGAGATTGCCGTGCGGATTTTAAGAGCAGCCTCGGAATTAAGGATAAGGACCGTGGCGATCTTCACTTATGAAGACCGTTACTCCCTCCATCGTTACAAGGCGGATGAAGCTTACCAGATCGGAAAAGACGACGAGCCCCTGAAGCCGTACCTAGACATTGAAGCCATTATTCACCTCGCTAAATCCCAGCAGGTAGACGCGATTCATCCGGGTTACGGTTTTCTCAGCGAAAACATGCATTTCGCACGCAGGTGCAAGGAGGAAGGCATCATTTTCGTTGGCCCCGACCATGAAGTAATGGCCCAGCTGGGCGACAAAGTGGCCGCCAAAACCCTTGCCCGTAAAGTAAATGTGCCTCTCATCGAAGACAGCCAGGAAAAGCTGACCGATGTGGCGACGGTAAAAAAGGAAGCCAAACGCATTGGCCTGCCCATTATCCTCAAAGCCGCAGCGGGCGGCGGCGGCCGCGGCATGCGCGTGGTGCGCGAGGAAAGCCAGCTGGAGAAATCCTTCCTGGAAGCTCGCAGCGAAGCCGGTAAAGCTTTCGGAGACGATACCATCTTCATCGAAAAGTTCATCGAAGAGCCCAAACACATCGAAGTGCAGCTGATGGGCGACAACCACGGTAACATCGTACACCTCTACGAACGCGACTGCTCCGTGCAGCGCCGTTTCCAAAAAGTGGTGGAGATCGCCCCGTCTCCCAATCTGCCCCTCGAAACACGCAATGAAATTTACGGATATGCGTTGGCGTTAGCCCGCGAAGTAAGATATAATAACGTAGGCACCGTGGAGTTCCTGGTAGACCGTCAGAACAAGGTCTATTTCATTGAAGTGAACCCGCGCATCCAGGTGGAGCATACGGTAACGGAAGAAGTGACCGGCATCGACATCGTGCGTTCGCAGATACTGATCGCCAAAGGCCATCATTTGTCCGATCCCGAGATCTTCCTCAAAAGCCAGGACGATGTGCGCCTGAACGGTTTTGCCATCCAGTGCCGCGTAACCACGGAAGACCCGGAAAATAATTTCACGCCCGATTACGGCACCGTGATCGCTTATCGCAACGCGGGCGGTTTCGGCATCCGGCTGGATGAAGGCAGCGCCTATTCCGGCGTGAAGATCTCGCCCTTCTTCGATTCCATGCTTGTAAAAGTAACGGCTTCGGGCCGTACGCTCAGCGGAGCGGCCAGCCGCCTGCTGCGCACTTTGAAAGAGTTCAGGATCAGGGGCGTGAAAACGAATATCCGCTTCCTGGAGAACGTGATCACCCACGATACTTTCCGCAAAGGCAACTGCACGGTAAGTTTCATAGACCAGCACCCGGAACTGTTCAAACTTTCGCCGATACGCGACCGCGCCACCAAAACGCTGATGTACATCGCAGACGTAACGGTGAACGGTCACCCCGACGTAAAAGGCCAGTACGACGGCCGCAAGTTCCGCACGCCGCACGTTCCTTCGTTCGACCCGCTGGCGCCCGTGCCGGAAGGCAGCCGCAACAAACTGCTGTCTATGGGCCGCGAGGAGTTCAGCAAATGGCTGCGCAACGAAAAACCGGTCTATTTTACAGACACCACTTACCGCGATGCGCACCAGAGCCTGCTGGCCACGCGCGTGCGCACCAAAGACATACTGGCCGTAGCCGAAGGTTATGCGCGCAACAACCCGCAGATCTTCTCCATGGAAGTATGGGGTGGCGCTACTTTCGACGTGGCTATGCGTTTCCTGCACGAATGCCCCTGGCGCAGGCTGCAGCTCATGCGGCAGGCCATGCCTAACGTGCTGCTCCAGATGCTGTTCCGCGGCTCCAACGCCGTAGGTTATTCCGCTTACCCGGAGAACCTCATCGCGAAGTTCATCGAAAAGGCGGCGGAAAACGGCATCGATATCTTCCGCATCTTCGATTCGCTCAACGACATCGGCGCCATGACGCCCAGCATCGGTTTTGTGCGCAACAACACCACTTCGCTGGCCCAGGCCGCCATCAGTTATACCGGCGACATCCTGAACAAGGAGAACAGCAAATACACGCTCGATTATTACCTGGACCTGGCCAAACGCCTGGAAGACGCCGGAGCGCACATGCTCTGCATAAAAGACATGGCGGGTTTGCTGAAGCCGCAAGCCGCCACCGTACTGGTCGGCGCGCTCCGCGACACCGTGAAGCTGCCGATAGTGCTGCATACGCACGATACCGCGTCTGTTCAGGCAGCCAGCTACCTGAAAGCCATCGAGGCCGGCGTGAACGTGGTGGATTGCGCCATCGCATCGCTCAGCGGGCTTACCTCGCAGCCGAACCTCAACTCCATGGCCGCCATCCTGGAAGGCCACGAGCGCAGCCAGCCCATGAACCTGGCTTCCCTCAACGAATACAGCAATTACTGGGAAGATGTGCGCGAGTACTACTATCCCTTCGAATCGGATATGAAAGCGGGCACCGCGCAGGTGTACGAAAACGAAATTCCCGGCGGTCAATATTCCAACCTGCGCCAGCAGGCGGAATCGCTCGGTCTTGGCGACAAGCTGGAAACCATCAAGCACAACTACGCCGTGGTGAACCAGCTGTTCGGCGACATCGTGAAAGTAACGCCCAGCTCGAAAGTAGTGGGAGACATGGCGCTGTTCATGACTTCCAACAACCTTACCGCCGCCGATGTGATGGACGAAACGCGCAACCTGGCGTTCCCCGCGTCTGTGCAGGGTTTCTTCAAAGGCGAGATCGGTCAGCCCTACGGCGGGTTCCCGCAGCCGCTGCAAAAGATCGTGCTGAAAGGGCAGGAACCGCTGAAAGGCAAACCTAACGCGCATCTCGCGGCAGTGGACTTCGACAGCGACTTTGCCGCCTTCCAGCTGAAATACCCGCTGGCCGAGTTCCTGGATTACCTGAGCTATCATATGTTCCCGAAAGTGTTCGAGGAATATTACCAGCACGCCCAGATCTTCGGCAACGTGGAAGCAATTCCCACACCGGCGTTTTTCTACGGCCTGAGGCTGGGAGAGGAGATCCTGATCACGCTTGGCAAGGGCAAGACCATCATCGTAAAACTGCTGTATGTGCTGCCTGCCGACGAAAGCGGCATGCGTACCGTAGTGTTTGAGCTGAACGGTTATACCCGCCGTGTGCAGGTGCGCGACCGCGCGGTGAAAAGCGAAGTGCCGGTCAATAAAAAAGTGAGCAATCCCGAGCAGGAAGTGGGCGCGCCTTTGCAGGGCAAACTTTCGAAAGTGCTGGTAAAATCCGGCGACGCGATCAGCGCCAACACGCCGCTGTTCATCATCGAAGCGATGAAGATGGAAACAACGGTAACGGCCACACGCGATACGAAAGTGAAGACCATCCACCTGCGTGAAGGCACGATGGTGCAGCAGGATGACCTGGTGGTGGAGTTAGAGTAAGAAAGAGAATTATGTTGATAAAAATGAAGCCCCGGCGGAATGCCGGGGCTTTTTTCATGTTTGTATTCTTCCGGCAAAAAAGAAACGGCCTCCCTTTGAGGGGAGACCGCCTTATTATTTCAGGTTGAGAACTTTCCTTAGAATTTCTCCAGGCCACTAAAGAAGAAGTTTCCTTCGATCGCGGCGTTTTCGTCTGAATCGGAACCGTGAACGGCGTTGCGGCCGATGGATTCAGCGTAGATCTTGCGGATGGTGCCTTCTTCGGCCTGGGCGGGGTTGGTGGCGCCGATCAGCTTGCGGAAGTCTTCCACTGCATTGTTTTTCTCGAGAATAGCGGCAACGATATGGCCGCTGCTCATAAATTCAACGAGTTCACCGTAAAAAGGCCGCTCTTTATGCACTGCGTAAAATTCGCCGGCTTTTTCAGCGCTCAGGCGGGTCAGTTTCATGGCTACGATCCGGAAACCTGCCGCGCAGATCTTGTCCAGGATGCCGCCGATATGCCCGTTCTGCACTGCGTCGGGCTTGATCATGGTAAATGTTCTGTTGCTCATATTGTGAATTAGTCGTTTAACGGTAAAAAACCTCAATGCGCCGCAAAAGTAAACAGTTTTTGATTACCCGTAAAAAATTTTGAAATTCTGGCTCAAATAAAGAACTTCGCACTTCGTTTGCATGAACGGAGGCAGTTGGCTGCACAACACCTTGTACATTAAAATATTACAGTTTAGGAATGAAGCCGATCGAGGATATCAAGCCGCTGCTGGACAGCCCCAAGAAAATAGTGGTGACGATGCATCAGAAACCTGATGCGGACGCCATGGGTTCTTCACTGGCCCTGTACCACTATTTGCGGCGCAAAGGGCACGACGTAACGGTTATTTCGCCCACCAATTTCCCGGATTTCCTGAAATGGATGCCCGGCAGCGAAGGAGTGCTCGATTTCGAATCGGCGCAGGAAAAGTCGATCAAAGCGCTGGAGGGCGTTGAAATGCTGTTTTGCCTGGATTTCAACACCATGAGCCGCACCAAGAACCTGGCGCCTTTCCTGGACAAACTGCAGTGCGTGAAAGTGCTGATCGACCATCACCTGGAACCTTCTCCGGACTTCGATTACGGCACCAGCGACACCTCCGCGGCTTCCACGGCCCTGCTGGTGTACGAATTCATCTACCGCCTCGGCGACGAGCATTATATCGACAACGACATCGCCCAGTGCATTTATGCCGGTACCATGACGGATACCGGGTCTTTCCGCTTCGCTTCCACGTCGGCGCGCGTGCACCGAATGGTGGCCGATCTGCTGGAAAGAGGGCTGGAGCATGAATATATCCACCAGGCCATTTACGACAATTTCCTGGAGAACCGCCTGCGTTTCATCGGCCATAGCCTGCTGAACCGCATGGAGGTGTATTACGAAACCAATACCGCCATCATGGCGATCCCTTACAGCGACCTCAAACGGTTCGACCTGCAAACGGGCGATACGGAAGGGCTGGTAAATTTCCTTTTGTCCATACAAGGCATTAAATTAGCGGCGCTGATCATCGACCGTAACAGCGAGGTGAAGCTTTCTTTCCGTTCCAAAGGCAACTTTGACGTGAATACTTTCGCGCGGAAATATTTCGACGGCGGCGGGCATTTTAACGCTTCCGGAGGCCGGAGCACCGATTCCCTGGACAGGACCGTGCAGCGTTTCCTGAAAGCGATGCACGAAAATGAGGATTTGTTGCAGTAAAAGTATTAATATTATAGAATGATATATCAATGAAATGAGGCCCGTTGGCCTCATTACTTATGAATCAGAATGCTGAAAACAGGCGGGATGCAAGTTCCGTTTGACCATAAAAAACAAAACGAACAAATGAAAAAGAACAACCTGTTACTTGCTGCATCACTGGGAGCCCTGGCCCTGGCCAGCTGTGGTAAAAGCGGCCCGAAAAAAACGCCGGGCGGCATCGCCTTTACGATCGAAAAGGCCGGGAAGGGTGAAAAACTGAAGAAAGGCGATACCGTACTGGTACACTTCGCTTCTTACCTGAACGATTCCCTGTTGATGAGCTCCCGCCAGCAGCAAGGCAGCGCGCTGCCGCTGGTGATCACCGAATCCCGCGACAAATACGACCTGATGGACGGTTTCGCCATGCTCACCGAAGGTGACAGCGCCGTATTCGTACTGCCCGTGGATTCCATGCCGCAGATGCCTCCCATGGCTAAAAAAGGCGACGTGATGAAAGTGGCTTTCGTGGTGGAAAGCAAATATGCCGCCGCTAAACAGAACGCACAGGAAGAAAAAGAAATCGCTGAATACATCCAGAAAAACAACCTGAAAACCACCAAATCCCCCAAAGGCGTACACATCGCTGTAACCCAGGAAGGTACCGGTGCACAGGCTAAAGCCGGCGACGAAGTGACCGTGAACTACACCGGCAAACTGATGGACGGCACCAAGTTCGATTCCAACGTGGATTCAACGATCCGCCCCGGCATGCCGCTGGAGCCCCTGAAATTCAACGTAGGCGAAGGCCGTGTTATTCCCGGATGGGACGATGCCCTGGCCCAGCTGAAAAAAGGCTCCAAAGCCACGCTGGTGATCCCGTCTTCACTGGCTTACGGCCTGCAAGGCTCCGGCCCGATCATCAAACCCAACAGCATCCTCGTGTTCGACGTTGAACTGCTGGACGTGAAACCGGGCGCTCCCGCAGAGATCCCTGCCACGCCTCCGCCTCCTGCCAAGTAATCTGTGAATGAATCATTATAATCAATGCCGGCTCTTTGATGGGCCGGCATTTTTTTATGCGCTAAACACAAAGGGCCGGCGAATTTGCCAGCCCTTCGTGTTTTATAAAAACTTCCGCCGGGTACGTTCGTCCGGCACCATACAGCTTTCTTTTTTCCCGAACCATTTATAACGGTTCTTCGCCACCAGGTTGTACGCCGCATCGCGGAGGAAGCGGGGCACGATGATGAACGCGTAGGTCATATTCAGCGGGAAACCCAGCCTCCGCGCCACTTTCAGCGCAGCGGTGCTTTTGCTGAACGTTTTCCCGTTTTCGACGAGGATGAACGTGTTGAGCGCCGCAGGGTCGAAATGGTATTGTTCCTGCAAAGCCCGCCCCGTGGCGGACTGCAGCGGCGCGAAACGGAAATGATCGCGCCCGTCGCGGCGGATCAGGAAGTTCACGCTCGCATTGCAGAAGTTGCACACGCCGTCGAACAATATGACCGCGTGCTCCATTAGTGGATACCGGTGTAGTTATGCGGCGTAATGGCTTTCAGTTCCTTTTTCAGCGCGGCGCTGATCTTCAGCCCGTCGATGAATTTGTGCATGGTTTTCTGCGTGATCTGTTCGCCGCCGCGGGTCAGTTCTTTCAGCGCTTCGTAAGGCTGCGGGTAGTTCTCGCGGCGCAGTACCGTTTGAATGGCTTCCGCCACCACGGCCCAGTTGTGCTCGAGATCGTCGTGCAGTTTGCCGGCGTTGAGGATGAGTTTGTTCAAACCTTTGTCGAGGCTTTTGAAGGCGAGCAGCGTATGCGCGAAAGGCACGCCCACGTTGCGCAGCACGGTGGAATCCGTCAGGTCGCGCTGGAGGCGGCTGATGGGCAGTTTGGCGCTGAGGTGCTCGAAGATGGCGTTGGCCAGGCCGAGGTTGCCTTCGGCGTTCTCGAAATCGATCGGGTTCACTTTATGCGGCATCGCGGAGGAGCCTACTTCGTTTTTCTTGATCTTCTGTTTGAAATAATCCATGGAAATGTACGTCCATACGTCGCGCGCAAAATCCACCAGGATGTTGTTCACCCTTTTAAGCGTGTCGAACTGCGCGGCGATGTTGTCGTAATGCTCGATCTGCGTGGTGAACTGCATGCGTTGCAGGCCCAGCACGTTGTTCACGAACTTGTTGCCGAATTTTTCCCAGTTAACGGAAGGAAAAGCCACATGATGCGCGTTGAAATTACCGGTAGCGCCGCCGAACTTGGCCGCGAAAGGAATGTCGGAGAGCAGCTTCACCTGTCCTTCCAGCCTTTCCACGAACACCTGGATCTCTTTACCGAGGCGGGTGGGGGAAGCGGGCTGACCGTGGGTGCGGGCCAGCATCGGCACGTTTTTCCAGTCTTTGGCGAGTTTTTTCAGGTGAAGGATGAGATTGGCGATGGCAGGGAGATACACGTGCTCCACGGCTTCTTTCCAAAGCAGGGGCGTGGCGGTATTGTTCACGTCCTGCGAAGTGAGGCCGAAGTGCACCCATTCGAGTTTGTCTTCCAGCCCGATGGTTTTCAGCTCGTTCTTAAGGAAATATTCCACGGCCTTCACGTCGTGATTGGTTACTTTTTCAGTGTCCTTCACCAGCTGGGCGTTCTCCACGGAAAATTCCTGGTAGATCTTGCGCAGGGCCGGAACTTTGGCCTTTGGAAGGGAGAACAGTTTCTGTTCAGACAGGGCAATGAAGTATTCCACCTCCACCTGTACACGGTAACGAATCAACGCGAACTCGGAAAAATAGGGAGCCAGTTCTTCGAGTTGACCCCTGTAACGCCCGTCTACCGGGGAAATAGCAGTTAAAGCTTGTAATTGCATCATGTATTGATTATCCTGTCAAATAAAATTCCTGTATTTTAGCAGGCTCAAAATTACAGAAATTGGAACGGAAAGTAAAAGTAGCGGCAGTCAGTTATCTGAATACGAAGCCTTTGTTGTACGGATTTGAGGGTCATAAGGTGCTCCGGTCCATGGAATTGACGATGGATTACCCCGCGAAGATCGCGCGGCAGCTGATAGACGGGGAGGTAGACGTGGCGCTGGTGCCGGTAGCCATCATTCCCAAATTAAAAGAATACCACATTATCGCGGATTTCTGCATCGGGGCAGAAGGGCCGGTGGCATCGGTGTGCCTTTTCAGCGAAGTGCCCATGCAGGAGATCAAACGTATTTACCTCGATTACCAGAGCCGCACCTCCGTAGCGCTGCTGAAAGTGCTGGTGCGCGAATACTGGAAGCTGGACGTGGAGCTGGTGGAAACCGAAGGAGGGTACGAACATCTTATCAAAGGCACCGATGCGGGACTGGTGATCGGCGACAGGGCGTTGCATCAGCGTCGTATTTCACCGTTCATCTACGACCTGGCAGAAGCCTGGATGCGTTTTACCAGCCTGCCGTTCGTATTCGCCGCATGGATCAGCAACAAACCGCTGCCGGTGGAATTCATCCAGTTGTTCAACGACGCCAACAGCATCGGGCTGAACAGCCTGCCGACGGTGGTGGCGGAGAACAATAGCCCGGATTACGACCTTACGGCCTATTATACACAAAATATCAGCTACCGTTTAACCCCCGCCAAACGGCAGGGCATGCAGCGCTTCCTTTCGTACCTGCAGTAAATGCCGGGGCTTTTGTGTAACTTACCATACTAAATCCTGGTAGTATGAAGATTGCTATCCTTGGATCAGGCGAAACCGGGCTGGCGCTTGCCGCGGGCTTCGGCAGCCTGGGGCATGCCGTTATGATAGGCACCCGCCATACCGGCAAACCTTCGCTGGAGCAATGGCGCAAAGAGCACAGCGGGATCGCCGCGGGATCTTACTCCGAGGCGGCCGCATTCGGCGAGGTCATCTTCCTCTGCACGCACTGGCAGGGCACCAAGGAAGCCGTTGAAATGTCCGGCATCTGGAACTTTAAAAAAAAGGTGCTCATAGACGTTACCAATCCCCTAGATGGCAGAGGCCCCGACAAAACAGGCAGGCTCAACCTCGCGCCCGGCGGGCACAATGCTTCGGGAGGCGAACAGGTGCAGGCATGGCTGCAGGATACGATGGTGGTAAAAGCCCTCAACAGCCACGGCAGCCGGCTGATGGTAAAACCTTCTCTTTCGCAGGGCACTCCCGTAATGTTCATCGCCGGAAACGACCGGCTGGCCAAGCTGGCCGTGTCAGACCTGCTCAGCCAGCTTGGCTGGAAAGACGTGATCGATATCGGCGGCATCGAAATGAGCCGTCACCTGGAATCGTTATACGTGCTGTGGTTCGCCTACGGCTTCAGGAACGGTGGCTGGGACCATGCTTTTGCTTTTCTCCGGCAATGACCGCCGGAAACTGCGGATGGCCAGCACCGCCGCGGTAAGTGTAAGCAGCGCGCTCATGAAAAACGGCGCCGCCGGGAAATGGAACGGCCGCTCTTCCTGCGTGAAATAATGGAAAAGCCCCGTCATCAGCAGCGGGCCGATGATATTGGTAAGACTGATCAGGCTGGTTAAGGCGCCCTGTAATTCTCCCTGTTCGTTCGGCGGCACCTGGTTGCTGATCACGCCCTGCAGGCTGGGGCCGAAAATGCCGCCCATGGCGTAAATGGCCAATATGGCAAACATCATCCAGCCTTCGGTCGCCATGCCGAACAAAATAAAGCTCACCCCATAGATCAGCAGCCCGATATACACCGCGCGGTGATACCCCAGCTTCGGCAATACTGCCCTGATCAGTCCTCCCTGCACAATGGCCAGCATCAGGCCCGTAAAGGAGAGGGAATACCCCACCATCTTTTCGGTCCAGCTGAATTTGTACATCGTGAAATACGTCCAGTTGCTCTGGATGGAATGGGCTGCCGTGAAAACGAGCGCAATGGCGCCCAGGAGGGAATACACCTTTTTGTATTTCCGGATCTGCACAAGCGCGCCGACAGGGTTGGCCCGTTTCCATTCGAAGGCCCTGCGGTTTTCCTTTTTAAGGGATTCCGGGAGGATAAAATAACCGTAGAGCCAGTTGATCAGCGAAAGACAGGCCGCCAGCAGGAAAGGCGCGCGCACGCCCCATTCGCCCGCCACAATGCCGCCGATGGTGGGGCCGAGAATAAACCCGAGACCCAGCGCCATCCCGACCAGCCCGAAATTCTGGGCGCGTTTTTCGGGCGTGCTGATATCGGCGATATAGGCCGATGCGGCCGTCATGCTCGCGCCGGTGACGCCGAGTATAATGCGGCCCAGGAACAGCCAGAAAATGGAGGGCGCAAAGGCCAGGAACAGGTAATCGACACCCATGCCGAACATAGACACGAGCAGGACGGGCCTGCGGCCGTATTTATCGCTGAGCCCGCCGAGAACGGGAGCGAAGAAAAACTGGATGAACGCATAGGCAAATGTGAGCCAGCCGCCGTATTGCGATGCGTCGCTCACGTTCCCGCCGATCAGTTGTTCGATCAGTTTGGGTATTACCGGGCTGATAATGCCGAAGCCGATAAAATCGATGAGTAAAGTGAAGAAGATAAAAGTCAATGGCCCCGTTTGCCTGCGTATCATAAAAAGAATTTGCGCAAAAGTAGCCGTATTCAGGACGGCGAACGGGCGCTAAATGTCCAACTGCATTCGTGGAATGATAATTGCAAAAGGAACAATATAGCGATATTGTTTAACCTTAAAACCATTGATTATGTTACGCTGGGCTGTAATTTTCCTCATCATCGCCATCGTGGCGGCCATTTTCGGGTTTGGCGGGATCGCCGCGGGCGCGGTTTCCATCGCCAAGATCCTCTTTTTCATCTTCATAGTGCTGTTCCTCATTTCCCTGATAGCGGGGCTGATGCGGAAATAGGCGGGTTTATTCTTCCTGCATGGATATCAGCTGGATCACGCCGGGATTGTCTGCAAACGCCGCCCGGAGCCTGTCTTCGTGTGTGTCTGTAATAAAAACCTGGCCGTAATCCGGCCCCTGCACGAGTGTTATAAGCCGCGAAACCCTTTCCTGGTCCAGCTTTTCAAACACATCGTCGAGCAGCAGGATGGGGGGGAACTGTTTATGCGCGCGGATCGCCTCGTATTGTGCCAGTTTAAGCGCGAACAGGAAGCTCTTGCGCTGGCCCTGCGAGGCGCTCGTTTTCATGGGATGTTCGTCCAGCAGGAACAGCAGATCGTCCCGGTGAATGCCCTGTGTGGTGCGCTGCATTTGTTTGTCGCGCAGGCGGTTGGCCGCCAGCAGCGCGGCCAGCGGTTGTTCCAGCAACTGGCTCTGGTATCGGAAGGCCACGGTCTCGTGTTTGCCAGCGAGATAATCGTACCGGTCCTGCACCTTGCCGATGAACGTTTCCAGGAATTGTTTCCTGGCTTCGAACACCGGCGCCCCATGTTGTACCATTTGTTCATCAAATACGTCCAGCAGCGGGTCGGGCGAATGGCTCATCGTTGGCATGGCCTTGAGCAGGCTGTTGCGCTGCTGCAACACTTTATGGTAGGCGATAAGATGGTCGAGATAGCCGGGGAGGAGCTGGGAAAGCAGCGCGTCCAGCCATTTGCGGCGGTCCTCGCTGCCGCCGAGAATGATCTCCGCATCGTCCGGCGCGATCATTACGGCGGGGAACTGGCCGATGTGGCGGGAGAATTTATCGTAGGGCTCGTCGTTGAGCGCGATCTCTTTTTTACCGTCTTTCACGGTGCACACGATCTTTTCCTCTTTGAGGTGCCTTTGCAGGCTGGCTTCCAGCCTGAACCCGTTCATGGTATACTGTACGTTCTGGTTTTCGGCGGTGCTGAAATAACTTTTGGTAAAACAGAGGTAATAGATGGCGTCGAGCAGGTTGGTTTTACCGGAGCCGTTGCGGCCGGTAATGCCAACGATCCGGGAGGTAAACCGGAAGCTGCGGTGTGCGTAATTCTTGAACTGGGTGAGTGATATTTTGGAAACGGAAAGCAATCCTGCGATATATAATTAATATAATGAAGTAATATTTTTAATGAATGGAGGAGCAATCTCTTGCATCTCCCGAAGCGGGTTTGCGCTTCCTTCTGCAAAATTGCTTGAATTTGCAGATTTTCCTGTTATATTTGCGAACAAATTTAGAAATAGTGCAAACTTTAACAGACGTGAAAACGAAATTCACCAAAGAGACTTATCTGTACTGGTACGAATTGATGCTGTTACTGCGCCGTTTTGAAGAAAAAGCGGGGCAACTCTACGGTATGCAAAAAATACGTGGCTTTTGCCATTTATATATTGGTCAGGAAGCGATTGCGGCTGCAGCGATGACGGCCACCAAACCGGGCGATAAATTCATCACGGCTTACCGCGACCACGCGCTGGCGATCGCGAAAGGCATTTCCGCGAAAGAATGTATGGCCGAACTGTATGGTAAAGCTACCGGCTGTTCCAAAGGCAAAGGCGGCTCCATGCACTTTTTCTCCAAAGAGCACGGTTTCTTCGGCGGTCACGGTATCGTGGGCGCACAGATCGGCACCGGCGCGGGCCTCGCGTTTGCCGAGCAATACCTCGGCACGCAGAACGCCGTATTGTGTTTCTTCGGCGACGGCGCCGCACGCCAGGGCATGCTGCACGAAACCTTCAACATGGCCATGCTGTGGAAACTTCCCGTGGTATTCATCTGCGAGAACAACCACTACGCCATGGGCACTTCCGTTGAACGTACTTCCAACGTGCTCGACATCTACAAACTGGCAGACGCTTACGAAATGCCCGCCGATTCCATCGACGGCATGAGCTGCGAAGCCGTTCACGAAGGCATCGAAAGAGCGATCAACCGAGCGCGCGAAAACGGCGGCCCGACCCTGCTCGAGATCAAAACATACCGCTACCGCGGCCACTCCATGAGCGACCCGGCCAAATACCGCACAAAAGAAGAGGTGGAAGAATATAAAGAAAGAGATCCGCTGACGCTGGTGCTCAACACCCTGCAGAAAAACAAGTGGATCAACGACGCAGAACTGGAAGCGATCAACGAAAGAGTGAAAAACGAAGTGGAAGAATCCGTGAAATTCGCCGAAGAAAGCCCCTGGCCGTCTGACGACGAACTGCTGAAAGATGTTTACATCCAGCAGGATTATCCTTTTATCGTTGATTAATTCCCCTGTCCACCTATCAAATATTTAACAACAACAATGGCAGACAACAAACCAAACACCAAACAGGCAGCAGCTGCCAAAAACCAGGATTTCGACCTCCAGGCCACGGCAGACCGCGCGCAGGATTTTTATACGAAGAACAAAAACGTAATCAACATCGCCGTGCTGGCGGTAGTGGTGATCGTCGGCGGTTATTTCGGCTACAACCGTTTTGTGAAAGCCCCCAACGAAAAGAAAGCGCAGGAATCCATTTTCTGGGCGCAGAACAACTTCGCGGTGGATTCTTTCAGGCTCGCGCTTAACGGCGACGGCAACAACTACGGTTTTCTCCAGGTGATCGACAAATACGGCGGCACCAAAGCCGGCAACCTCGCCAAATACAGCGCAGGCGTTTGTTACGTGAAAATGGGCGAATACCAGAAAGGCATCGACCTGCTGAAAAGCTTTTCTTCAGACGACCTGGTCGTGAAATCCATGGCAGACGGCCTGATCGGCGATGCTTACATGGAGCTGAATAAAGCGGACGAAGCGGTTTCCTACTACAAAAAAGCAAGTGCGGACGACAACGAGCTGCTCAGCCCGATGTACCTCTTCCGCGCCGGCCTCGCGCTTGAAAAAAGCAACAAAATGCAGGATGCGATCGCCATCTACGAACAGATCAAACAGAAATATCCGCAGTCTGCAGAAGGCGGCCAGATGGATAAATACCTGGCAAGGCTCGGAGTGGTGAAATAATTCAGGAAATGTCCATACACAATCAGACCTTACTTGACAACGCTGGCATTCTTCAACTGGAGGGTGCCAGTGTTGTTATTGTTTATACGGAGTGGAACGATTTTATCGTTAACGAACTGGTGGCGGGCGCCGAGCGCACGCTGGACCAATATAAGGTGAATCATAAAAAACTGATCGTGCCCGGCTCTTTCGAACTGCCGTTCGCCTGCAAACAGATCTGGGAGCAATCCAAAGGCACGGGCAGCCAGCCCAGCGCCATCATCGCTTTCGGATGCGTCATCCGCGGAGAAACGCCGCATTTCGATTACGTTTGCAAAGCAGCTACAGACGGCATTTTGCAGCTGAACCTCGAACTGCCGGTGCCCGTCGTTTTCGGCGTGCTCACCGTGAACACCACCGAACAGGCTACAGACCGCCTGGGCGGCGCTCACGGCCACAAAGGGGAAGAAGGCGCGCTCACCGCCCTTAAAATGATCAGCTTCCAGCGGCAACTTTCAAAAAGCTATCTGTAATTAGCAACAAACTATCTGCGCGTGAAGGCTGAACACGTTATTTTTGATGCTTATTGACCCAAACTGATACTGACAGATGAACGTACACCTTTTCATACCGTGCTTCGTAGACCAGCTTTTCCCGGAAACCGCCTTCAACATGGTAAAAGTACTCGAGAAACTGGGCTGCAACGTAAGTTATAATACAGAGCAGACCTGCTGCGGCCAGCCGGCTTTTAACGCAGGGTACCAGGACGAGTGCCGTTCCGTAGCGACAAAATTCCTCAAAGACTTCCACACATACGATTATATCGTTGCGCCCAGCGGTTCCTGCACCGGTTTTGTGCGCAACTATTACGGCAAATTGTTCGACAACTCCGCCGCACATAACGACGTAAAACTGCTCCGCAAAAACCTGTACGAGTTCACCGAATTCCTCGTGGACGTGCTGCGCGTGACAGACGTGGGCGCCACGCTCGAAGGCGTAGGCACTTACCACGACGCCTGCGGCGCTTTGCGCGAATGCGGCATCAAGGCGGGGCCGCGCCAGCTGCTCGAAAAAGTGAAGGGGCTGGAGCTGCGAGAAATGAACGACAGCGAAGTATGCTGCGGCTTCGGCGGTACTTTCGCCGTAAAATACAAGCCCATTTCGCTGGGCATGGGAGAGCAGAAAGTACACAACGCCAGCGACAGCGGGGCGGACTACCTCATCTCCACCGACCTCAGCTGCCTCATGCACCTGGATGGCTACATCCGCAAACACGGGCAGAGCATTAAGATCATGCACATCGCGGACGTACTGGCCAGCGGCTGGTAAAATACAGCGCCACCGCGCGCCGCAGGATCATGCGCCTGCCGGTGGGTGGGCTTTGGCACAAAGCGGAATTACCTCACTGATAAAATACTTCGAGCATGCAATACTGGTTAGTGAAATCGGAACCTTTTAAATATTCCTGGGACCAATTTGTGGCCGATGGCCAAACGCATTGGGACGGCGTGCGTAACTATGCGGCCCGCAATAACCTGCGCGCCATGAAAAAAGGCGACCAGGTGCTTTGGTATCACAGCAACGAAGGGCTGGAGATCGTGGGCATTGCCAAAGTGGTGAAAGAATCTTACCAGGACCCCACCACGCCCGATCCCGCGTGGCTGGCGGTAGACCTGGCGCCGCTGAAAAAACTGAAGAAGCCGGTAACGCTGGCGCAGATGAAAGCGGAGAAAAGCCTCGCCAACATGGACCTCATCAGGCTGGGCCGTTTGTCTGTCGGAACGGTCAAAGAAGACGAGTTCAAAAAGATCATGGAAATGGCGAACGCCAAATAAGATTTTTCCCCCGCAAACCCCGTTCACACAAAACCAACGCAACATGAAACCAAAGCTTATCGTGCTTACGGGCGCCGGCATCAGCGCCGAGAGCGGCCTCCGCACTTTCAGGGACAGTGACGGGCTGTGGGAGGGATATGATATTTACGAAGTGGCGAGCCCCATGGGATGGGAGAAAAATCCCGGCCTGGTGCAGGATTTTTACAACATGCGCCGCAAAGACGTGATGGCGGCGAGCCCCAACCAGGCGCACCTGCTGCTGGCGAAGCTGGAAGAATGGTACGACGTGCGCATCATCACGCAGAACATCGACGACCTGCACGAGCGCGCGGGCAGTACGCGCGTGCTGCACCTGCACGGCGAGATCCTTAAAAAACGCAGCGTGCTCGACGAAACGGAATTGTACCCTGTAACGGAAGACATTTTAATGGGAGAGCTGGCGCCGGACGGCGGGCAGTTCCGCCCGCACGTGGTGTGGTTTGGCGAAGCGGTGACCATGATAGAGCCCGCGGTGCTGGAAATCGTGCAGGCCGATCTTTTCCTGCTGGTGGGCACCTCGCTGAATGTGTATCCCGCTGCGGGACTGGTGGATTACCTGCGCCCGGGCGTGCCGAAATACATCGTCGACAAAAAGATCCCGCCGGTGAAGGGGAGCGGTTATCACCTCATCGAAAAGCCCGCCACGGAAGGTATGGCGGAGCTGATGGAACTGCTGAAGAAATAAAAAAGCCGTCCCGGCAATAAGCCCGGACGGCCCGTTCATTCACACGTTCAATCTCATTTTTCAAGACGGAGTTACCATAGGAAAAATATCTTCTTACTCGAAACTCTCTTCGAACCTGATATCGTGTTCTTCCAGTTCCCGCAATACAGGGTTGTATACTTCGGGCATTACCGGGATCTGTAAACCTGTTAATTCTAAAGCGCCTGATAAAACCAGTTTGGCCATAATGCCCAGCGGCAGCCCGACTGTTTTGGCCATTGCGGTGCGGAGATTGTCTTCACCCTGAACGATCATGTAACTGTGCAGCTTCGTGCCCATGTTCCGGCGCTCGAACTCGATCTCATGCAGCATCACGATCATGTCCTTATCGGACGGTTCCATTTTGAGCTTCGTGTCCAGCACATGCTGCAGCACGCCCGCATTAGTTTGTTCTCCTAAGTTAATCAATTCCCCGTTCATGATGCCCAGAAATTTGAGCTGTCGGACCAGTTTGCTTTTACTGCTCACGCCGAGGAAAGCAGCCACATTTTCTTCGTGGCTGAGATCCGCGTTCACGGGAATGTTCTGCGAAGCCCAGGCGAACCAGGTCATGTTGGCCGTTTGTTGTTTGCGCGCGTCGTCGGTAAGCCCGAGCTTGATGAGTGCGTTCCAGCCCTCGCAGAAATCCGGGTAACGCAGCGTGGCGCGCATGAAGGTGGGGATGTTGCCGAGGGAATAGACGTCGATATAACTGAGCGAATCGCGGTTGGGATAAAAGGCGAGTTTGCCGAGGCCGGGGATCTGCACGGTTTTGTTCTGGTCGAACAGTTGCTGGTATTCCACTTCCTTCACCTTTCCCTTTTCTTTGTAAGTGGCCCCTGAAATGCCCGCCAATACGATATTCCGGGAGTTCCAGGAGATCTTGTACTGCCAGGGATTGTCGTTGCTTTCGGGAGACACGAGGCCGCCGCAGTAAGATTTGAAACAGTAGATCTGCCCGCCTTTTTTCTCGATGGAATGGATGAGTTTCATGGCGGACATATGATCGATGCCCGGGTCGAGCCCCATTTCGTACATGAAAAGAAGACCGGCTTTTTTGATGTCTTTTTCGAGTTTGCGTATTTCCGGGTCGATATAAGAAGCGGTGAGCAGGTTTTTATGGAACTGAAGGCAATCTTTGGCGACAACGATATGCAGGGCGGGAGGCAGCAGGGAGATCACGAGATCGGTCTCCTGGATCAGCTGCTGGCGCAATGCCTGGTCTTTGATATCGAAAGCGGCGGGAGTGGCATAGTACGATTTGCCGATCTTGGATTTGATCAGCATCAGGTCGCTGTCTGCCACCGTGATATGCCATTTCTGCCGGGGGGCGTTGGCCAGCAAATAGTCGATCAGGACGGTCGCAGACTTACCGGCGCCAAACAATAGAATATTCTTCATAGTCACTTGAAAATGGTTAAAAACTACAGGGAGTAAACAATAAAAACCGGGCGAATGTTCAGATAAACGAGGTTTCCGGTGCCTGGCCTGACATTGTGTTCCTCCAACAATAAGGTGTGATTTTCATAGGGTTATAAACAAATTGCTTGCCAATTTGTGATCGGCTGGTATATATCAAATTTAAGATATATAGAACATTTACCGGAGATGACGCGAAGGTATGGCAAATACTTTTAAGCGTCAAACTCCTGTAGGGCAGTTTTTTATTCACAAATAGCCCCCAAACCCCATAAATACGGCCTGAAAACGTTATATTTGCTCTTTATTTAAAACTGCAGAAAAACCTGTAAACCAACAACATAATGATAGAGAACACGGACAATCAAGGCAATCAAAAGGAAGGTAGAATTGTTCAGATCAACATTGAGGAGCAGATGAAGACCGCGTACATCGACTATTCCATGTCGGTGATCGTGGGAAGGGCATTGCCCGACGTGCGCGACGGTTTTAAACCGGTGCACCGGAGGGTGTTGTTCGGGATGAATGAGCTGGGCAATACGCATAACAAACCCTACAAAAAATCCGCCCGTGTGGTGGGTGACGTAATGGGTAAGTACCACCCCCACGGCGACGCGTCTGTATACGACACCATGGTACGTATGGCGCAGCCCTGGAGCCTCCGTTACATGCTGATTGACGGCCAGGGTAACTTCGGATCGATAGACGGCGACATGCCGGCGGCCATGCGTTATACGGAGGTGCGCCTGCAGAAGATCGCGGAAGCGATGCTGGAAGACCTGGATAAAGACACGGTAGACTTCACACTCAACTTCGACGATACGCTGGAAGAGCCCGCGGTATTGCCCACGCGCATACCCAACCTGCTGGCGAACGGCGCCTCCGGCATCGCCGTGGGCATGGCCACCAATATCATGCCCCACAACCTTACCGAACTGGTAGACGGTCTGATCGCGCTGATCGATAATCGCGAGATCACGATAGAGGAGCTGATCAAACACGTAAAAGCGCCCGACTTCCCGACAGGCGGCACCATTTATGGCTTCGAAGGCGTGAAACAAGGCTTCGAGACCGGCCGCGGAAGGGTGGTGGTCCGTGGAAAGATCATGTCCGAAACCACCAAATCCGGTAAAGACAGGCTTATTATCCACGAACTGCCGTACCAGGTGAACAAGGCCGTGCTGCACCAGAAGATCGCCCAGCTGGTGAACGACAAGGTGATCGAAGGCATTACCGACGTGCGCGACGAAAGCGACCGCGACGGCATGCGCCTGGTGATCGACCTCAAACGCGAAGCGATCCCCAACGTGATCATCAACCAGCTGTACAAATATTCCGAGCTGCAGACCTCCTACGGCATCAACAACGTGGTGCTCGTAAAAGGCCGCCCGCGGATCATGAACCTGAAGGAACTGCTGGAAGAATTTGTAGAGTTCAGGCATGAAGTGGTGACCCGCCGCACGCAGTACGAACTGCGCGAAGCGGAAAAGAAAGCCCACATCCTGGCCGGTTACCTTATTGCGCTGGACCACCTGGACGAAGTGATCGCCCTGATCCGCAACTCCACCACGCCAGAAGTGGCGCGCGAAGGCCTGATGAGCAACTTCGGCCTCAGCGAGATACAGGCCAAGGCCATCCTGGAACTGCGCCTGCAACGCCTCACCGGCATGGAGCGCGACAAGATCCGCGACGAATACGAAGAGATCATGAAACTCATTGCACGCCTGAAAGAGATCCTGGGAGACGAAAGCCTGCGCTTCCAGATCATCAAGGACGAACTGGAAGATGTGAAGAAAAAATTCGGCGACGAAAGAAGAACGGAGATCCAGTACCTGGCGGCCGAAATGAGGATCGAGGATATTATCGCCGAGGAAGACGTGGTGATCACCATTTCGCACCTGGGTTACATCAAACGCACTTCCGCGTTCGACTACCGCCAGCAGAAACGCGGCGGCCGCGGCGCCATCGGCGGCAAAACGAGGGACGAGGACTATATCGAGCACCTGTTCGTGGCCTCCACCCACCACACCATGTTGTTCTTCACCGAAAAAGGCCGCTGTTACTGGCTGAAGGTGTATGAGATCCCCGAGGGCGAAAAACAAAGCAAGGGCCGCGCGATCCAGAACCTGATCACGATCCCGGGCGACGACAAGATCCGCGCGATCATCGACATCAAGGACCTGAACGACAAAGATTTCATCAACAACCATTATATTGTACTCTGCACCCGCAACGGGATCATCAAAAAGACCCTGCTGGAAGAGTTCAGCCGCCCGCGCGCGAACGGCGTGAACGCCATTACGGTGAACGACGGCGACCAGCTGCTGGAAGCCAAGCTTACCAATGGCAACAGCGAGATCATGATGGCCATCCGCAGCGGCCGCGCCATCCGTTTCCCTGAAAATACCGTGCGCGACACCGGCCGCGGCGCCATCGGCGTAAGAGGCATCGAGGTGGATAATGAGAACGACGAAGTGGTTGGTATGATTTGTGTTGATAAGGAGGATACGTCCAGGACCGTGCTGGTGGTTTCCGAAAAAGGTTTCGGCAAACGCACCGAGATCGAGGAATACAGGATTACCAACCGCGGGGGAAAAGGGGTGAAGACCATCAGCGTTACCGAAAAAACGGGCCCGCTGATCGGCATCCTCGACGTTACCGAGAAAAACGACCTGATGATCACCTGCAAATCCGGCATTACGATCCGTATGGCAGTGGGCGACATCCGCGAAGCGGGCCGCGCCACGCAGGGCGTAAGGCTGATCAGGATGGACGAAAACGATGAAATAGCCGCAGTGGCCCGTCTCGACGAAGAGGAAGAAGTGATCGACACGGAAGCAGGCGCGGAAATTTCGGTGGAAGCGGCGGAAGGAAGTGAAGGACAGGCGGAAGAAAGCGGGAATACTGAAAATGAAAATACGGAAGGGGAAGAGGAAACCAATGCATAAAAAATTTCAACCTTAAACAATAATTTCAAAAAAAACCTGAGCCACATGAAAAAACTATTTGTATCTCTGCTGTTTTGCGGCGCAAGCTTCGCAGTGGTGGCGCAAAAGGCAAAGATTAACAGTGCAGATGAGGCATTGAAAGGCGACAAGATCGACCAGGCAAAAACAGATATCGAGGCGGCACTTGCGAACGAGAAAACGAAAGACGATGCGCGCGCATGGTATGTGAAAGGAAAGATCTACGAAACTGTTGCCCTGAAGAACAAAAGCGCCGCTGACGCGGAAGTAGCTTATGATGCCTTCAAAAAAGCGCTGGAGATCAACCCGAAGCTGCCCGAAGCGCTGCTGGAAATGAACAACCGCATGTTCAACGTATACGCTACCATCGGCAACGCCGGTTATGGCAATCTGAACGAACAGAAATGGGATTCTTCCTACCTGTATTTCAAAAAAGCCGGCGAAGTACGCGATTATTATAATGGTAAAAACCTGGGCGGAAGCATCCCCACAGACACTGCCATGGTGTTCTATGCGGGTTATGCCGCACAGCAGGCCGGTAAAAAGGACGAAGCATTCGAAATGCTGAAAAAAGCCGCCGACCTGAAATTCAAGACCGAGCCCGCCCTGTATGTAGTACTGGCGCAACAGTACGAAGAAAGAGGCGACAACGCCAACTGGCTGGCCACGATCGATTCCGCCAAAGCGATGTTCCCGGCAGACAAACGTTTTAACGACATGGAAATGCTGTACTACAGCAAAACCGGTAAAACGAACGAACTGCTGGCCATGCTGGAAAAGAAAGTGAACGACAACCCGAGCGATTTCGCACTGGTGCTGGATTACGCTATCCGCCTGGATAACGTGGCCAACCCCCGCGACGAAAAAGGCGGCGATCTGCCGAAGCCCGCAAACTACGACGAGCTGATGAACAAAGCGGAAGAAGTGTACAAAAAAGCGCTGGCGCTGAAAGCAGACGACGCAACCGCCAACTTCCAGCTGGGCGCGCTGTACTTCAACCGCGCGGTGGCTTTCAACAAAGAACTGAACGCGCTGGATAGCAAAGCACAGAGCACGCCGAAAGCAAAAGAACTGCAGACCAAAGTACAGACCCTCATGGACCAGAGCCTGCCTTATTTCGAGAAAGCCGACGCCGGCTTCACCGGAATGGGTAAACTGGAGCCGAGCGACAAACGCACTTACGAGAGCGCGCTGTACGCACTGCAGAAGATCTACGCGATCAAGAACATGAACGATAAAGTAGAGGTAGTAAAAAAGAAACTCGAAAGCCTGTAAGCCGCATTACGGCAAAAAAATACAAAGGCAAGGGGCAACCCTTGCCTTTTTTGTTGCCCCATGCTGTTTGCATTATTCCACAATGCTGTTAATCTTGTCTCTTCACTAAATTCCGGTGTTAATGCTAATTAACTTTTGAGCAGTTGTTTAGATATTGATATTAATTCTATGTATAATGCCGGCGGCCCTTGGCATTATAAATGCCGCATGTTATTGAGAAACATGCAATTATTCACTTAACCATATCAAATCCTTAATTTATGGTCACACAAGCTAAAACTACCGGAACACAGGAAGCAACCAGGCATCATGGTATGTATCAGGATGACCAGGTTACCAGGCACGAACCTGCACGTCGTGAGGATGATGAAGATACGGACGAATTTAACGACGACAAAAATCAACGGCTGGAAGGTTATGACGAAAACGAATTCGACGCAGATGACCGCCGTAACCGCCGGGAAGCTGGCCTGGCCGATGGCGATGCCGCCGCCCATGAACAGCCTCAGCAGAAACGCACGCCCAGCCGTCGTGGTTTTGCTGCGATGGACAAGGAAAAACAAAGAGCGATCGCCAGTAAAGGCGGCAAAGCTTCGCATGGCGGTGGCCGTAAGCCAAGCAAAAATCGTTAGTGCAAAATGTTTGAAAAAAAAGCGCGTATCAATTAAAAATTGGTACGCGCTTTTTTTGTCACCATAAGCGTTGTTCTGTCCACCCGCCTGCAAACAAATTCGGCGTAAATTACCGCCGTTAAACCGCATATATGAAAGCAGTAGCCGTTAAAGAATTTAAAGCCATTCCTCAATTGCTGGATGTTGCAGAGCCAGCGGTGAAAGAGGGTTTCATTAAGATAAAGATCGCCGCCGCCGGGCTGAACCCGTTTGACTGGAAAACGATAGATGGGATTTTAAAAGATCATATGCCGCACGTGTTCCCGCTGATCATCGGGGCAGACGCCGCGGGCGTGGTGGTGGAAACCGGCGCGGGGGTTACGCGTTTCAAGACGGGCGACAAGGTGTACGGCCAGGTGCTGCATTCGCCGGTGGGCGAAGGCGCTTACGCCGAATATGTGGCCGTGCCCGAAACGGCGCCCATCACCAAAGCGCCGGAGAACGTCCCGCTGGCGGATGCCGCAGCCGCGCCCACCGCGGGTATGACCGCTATGCAGCTGATCGATAAGACCGGGCTGAGGTCCGGGCAAACCCTGTTGCTGATAGGCGCTACCGGCGGCGTAGGCTCGTTTGCCACGCAGGTGGCTAAAATAAAAGGCATCAAAGTGATCGCCACCGTTTCCAGCGAAGCTGCCGCCAAACGGATCAAATCGCTGGGAGCGAGCGAAACGATCGATTATAAAAAAGCGCCGGTGGAAGAACAGTTTCCCGGCGGCGCCGATGCATTGATCGACCTGGTAAGTGATGCGGCCGGTTTTGAAAAAATGAGCGCGCTGGTGAAACGCGGCGGCGCGGCGCTCACCACGCAGTTTGTAGCCGATAAAACCAGGCTGGAAGAAAAAGGGCTGCATGGCGGGAATTTCGAGACGAAAAGCACGGCGGCTTCGCTCGATGCGTTGCGGGCGCTGATAGACAGCAAAGAGATCGTGATACCGGTAGACCGCAGGCTCTCGCTGGCCCAGGCGCCGGCCGCCATCGCGGAAAGCCGCGAGCGGAAAAGCAAAGGCAAGACGATTATCGTGATCGATGAAACAGTTTAGGTGGCATCGCCAAGCAGCCGGTCGATTTTGGTGGTACTGATCGTGCCGGCAAAAAATGGCGTGCTGCAAAAAGGAAATCGTTTCTCTTAGAACGGCAGGATCGCCAAAACCAAACTGTTCATGGAAAAATACATAATTAGGGAAGGCGTTCGCAGGCGAGAATGGCGAACGCCAGTTTCTTTCCTTTATCCCGGCCAGTGATGCGGCTCAATATATCCGCCGCAATCATTTTAATTCCTCCCGCAGCTTTTTGGGAAGACCGGCCACTACCAGGTCGTAGGAATTGCGCGTCCATTCCAGCAGCAGCTTATCGGGGATAGAGCCGTCGAAGGTTACCGTGTTCCAGTGTTTTTTACTCATATGATAACCCGGGGTGACGCCTTCGTAGCGTTCCCGGAGCTCCACGGCTTCGTCCGGGTCGCATTTCAGGTTCACGCTTTCGAAGTTGTCCACGTCGAGCAGGGCGAACATCTTTCCTTTTACAAAGAAGACCAGCGTGTGCTCCCCGAAAGGGAAACCTTCTTCGGCGCCGGGCAGTGAGAGGCAGAATTGCATGTATTTGTCGAGGTTCATGTGTTTGTTATTGAAGTTAGGAAATTACGAAACGGAATCCGAAGTACTTCCAGGTCCAGGCTGTTCCGGTAAAAGGCGGTAATTCTTTCCAGGTCGGTAGTATGCCGGGCCACACGCAATCCCTTAAATAAATATTTTTCTAAATTATTGAATTTCAATGGGAGAGGAGCTTTTTATTCCGAAAATGAATGAGGAATATTAACAAAACTTATCCAAATCTCGTATTGATACTTCACATTTAATTGTAAATCAATTAACTGGAGGTATTTTTATTTGAAATTTTAGTCGGAGTATTTTTTGTAAAAGGATTTATAACCAGCAAGATACGCAATGGGTGAAAGTAGTGTAAAAACAACTTTTTGCACCGGAAATACCGGTTTTGCCATGCGGAAAACGTTGGAAAAGCGGTTGGCAAGCAAGGCAGTTTGCAGAAAGGGTGGTTTACCTGAGGGGCCGATCTTTCCGTCGGCAGCCATGCCGGTAACCTGTTCGAAGAACTGTTCCATGTCCAGGGCCGGGCGCACTTTCCAGTTGATGCTGGCAGGCTCCGGGCCGGCGTTCCACATGGCGTGGGGCGTGGCGGCGGGAATGTGCAGGGTTTCACCGGCTTTGCAGACGCGCGTCTGGCCGTTGAGTTTTACGTGCATTTCGCCCGTTTCAAACACAAAATCCTCGGCCTGGGTGGGATGATAATGGAGCGGTGGTTCCGTGGAGCCGGCCGTGTAAACCGCGTGCATTTCAAGCAGCTGGCCCTGGGTATCGGCCGCGGTTTGCAGGAAGGTGATCGTTTGGCCGTTTACCGGGTTGCTGATGGTTTTGTTTTTCTGCGCCATGGTTTTGGGAGTTTGGTATAAAGTTGTGGATTATTTTGCTGTCTTTTGCGTTGGACTTCAATAAAAGAAAATGTTTAAAAAACGGACCATCGTTTTCTTCGGTTTGGCGGCCGGACTGGCCGGGATCGCCAGCCAGGGCTGTGTTTCGCATGGGCAGGAAGATTGCCCGAAAAAGTACGCCGCCGCAAAGGCATTACTGAATACCTGGAGAAAAATATATTTCCTGAAGCCAGGCAACGACTACAAAGAGCTTGATTCCGCGCTGGCGATCATAGATGGGAATCTGGCAAGATGCCCGGAGTACAAAACGCGCATGACGAGCCTGAAAATAGACCTGCTGCTTTTGCGAAAAGACGATGAAAAAGCGTTTAAATTTATCGAAACCCTTGATCCTGAAGGGTTTGACAGGCCTTACAGGAAAAAATACTATCTCAATGCATTAAAAGCCAATATGTTAGACCAAAAGGGCGATACATTAGGCAGGGATGCGCATTACTGGAAATCTGTGGACGAGCTGGAGGCATTCCTTAAACTGAAAGAAAATGCTTCGGACGTGATGGCGATCTCAGACTTATTTTACCTGAAAGTAAAGCTTGAAAAAAAGGGAAAAGTGCTGAAGGACCTGGATGCGATCCTCGCAAAATATCCGGGCAGCACGGATGATAAAATGCTTTTGTACGGGTTGAGATCGAATATTTTAAACGGGGATTCATCGGCTGCGACCGTTGTTATCGAATAAGGACCGGCAAGGGACAAGGCAGTTGGATAAGACCGGCTAGGATTCATCCAACAACGTTATCGGATGAAGGATCTGTAGAAGGCGAAAGCAGTTGGATACAGAATTGGTGGGATTTAAAGAATAGGGAATACTTCGATTATTCTATTTAACATAATGTAAATTATGAACACAAGTTGAAGAAGGATAAATTGAATGAAATCCTTGCTGGATTTGCATTTGGACGGATTTAACGGCTTCGTGATGCTGGACGATTGGCTTTATTTCCTGTTCCGCATTCTTCTTAATATGCCGCAAAACCCGGCCATGGATCTCGTGAATGATATGATCGCTCCACAAACGCCAGTACGCCGCCGGCCTGATCCGGTGATAATACCAGGTGGTGCCTTCCAGCAAAGTATGCCCGTTAGGCAGCGCCTGTAGCCTGAATTGTCCTTCCTGTGATACAAAAAAATCATGCAGGTGCGGCGCGTCTATATCCGTATAACTCAATTCCTTCAGCGGCGCCGGCTGTTCTTCCACGCTGAACTTCAACAGCCTCGGCTCGTCCCAAACCGTGATCGGTTCTACAAAACTGCCGGTCGTAAAGTTGCAGTGCCGCACCGCGCCCAGGCCTTCCCCGTCGATGGTCGCATCTACCGGGTACGCAATGCCCGTTTTGAAAATAAGCTCTTCAGGTTCATCCAGTTTAGGGAACGTAACCACATGCCGCCAAACGGCCTCCGGCGGAGCGGCTATTTCAATGGACGTAACAACGGAATGTACTGTGGGCGGACTGCTCTCCTCAAGAAAACCCAGCGACGGAATGCCGGCGATGAACAACACTATCACGGCGATCTTCGCGCTTTTTCTGCGGTTCACGATCGAACGGCCGATGATGGCGCCAACGAAATTGACCGGTATCACCAGCGGCGCGGCCATCACCAGGCATATCAGCCCGTCGATCTGGAGCAGTAACAAACCCGCGAAGATCAATGCCAGGGTTAAAAGACTGATCCCGAAGGCACGGCCCCTGGTTATATTTTTTTCGCCGTAAAGCAGTACGGTACAAAACCCGGAAAAGAACGGCGTCAGCAGGAACAACCCGTCCGTATAATGATTCAGTTTATGCGTATCCAGCCAGATCAGGAATACGCAGATAAAGGTGGTGATTCCAATGGCTATCCACAGCCGCCGGGGATATTTCCGGCCATCAGGTAAGGGATGGTCTTGTGTCATAGATTTTCAAGTTACAAAAAAACAGCCACCCGTTTCCGGATGGCTGTTACAATTTCTTTAAAACGGGCTGCTTACGCCGCCTGTTTCTCTTTTTTCGGCACTTTGATCTTTGCCGTAGCGGTTTCACGGAGTTTGATGATGCCTACCCAGTGCATGGCTTTCATTACAGGGTAAGTCGGGTCGAACTCGTACCATTTTTTAGCGAAGTTGGCGCTGTCTTTATGTTTGTGGTGATTGTTCTGGAACAGTTCGCCCAGCAGCAGGATGCCCCAGGGCTCCGAGTTGCGGGAATGATCGCCGTTGTCGAAGTTGCTGTAGCCGTATTTGTGGCCGCACCAGTTCACTACCGCACCCTGTACAGGCCCTACCAGGAAATGGATTGGCAGCAGCAGCCACCACCAAAGGCTCGGCGCGAATACCGCGTAAAACGCCACATAGATGCCTATCCATGCAAAACGCGTCCAGCGGGAATCGCCGAATTTGTCCATCGCGTCCCAGGTGGGCAGCGGGTCTTTGGTGAACTGCGCATCGGGCGTTACTTTGCCGGTCACGAAACCTGCGTAGATCTCGCGGGTGTGTGTCATCATATGCCACACGTCCTTAAAAAAGTGCGGTGAATGCGGGTCGTGTTCGGTATCGCTATATTCATGGTGCATGCGGTGCATAACGCCATAAGCTCTCGGGATCAGGTAAGATGAGCCCTGGAAAAACCAGGTGCAGAAATAAAATACGCGCTCCCAGCCTTTGCTTGTATCGTACATCTGGTGAGATGCGTACCTGTGAAGGAAAAATGTATGAAAGAACAAAGAAAGGAACCAGTGTGAAAAGAAAAATATCAGGATCGCTACCATGTTACCACTCGTTAAATAAAATGAAAAAATGAACCGCAAAGGTAACTTAAATATTTTCTTTCTCTAATAATTTAACTCCATGTTAATGAATATATTAATATCTGATATGATACTTTTCTTTACATTTCCGCCCCCTATTCTATCCGCACCCGCCGCAGCTCCAGCAGGTTAAGGCCGTTGCTGGTCAGGCCCGTCACGTTCGGCTGGCGGAAACGTATGGAAATGTCGTAAAACAACGGTACCACCGGCGCGTCGCTGATCACCATCTGGTCCATCTGCTGGTACAGGCGGTACCGCACCGAATCGTCGGTTTCCAGCAATGCCTTTTCGTACAGCCGGTCGAACGCCGGGTTGTTGTACCGCGTATAATTCGGCGGCGCGGGGTTTTTGCTGTAAAACATCGCCAGGTAACTCTCCGCATCGGGGTAATCGGCGATCCAGCTGGCGCGGAAAAACGGTACGGCCGATTTCGCCACCTGGTCCATCAGCGTGCCTTTCTGGATCACTTCCACGTTTACCTGCATGCCGATGTTCTGCAGCTGGTGCGCCACATAATTGGCCAGGTCTGCATAAATGGGAATGGATACCAGTTTGATCGGCGGAAGCCCTTTCCCGTTCGGGTAACCGGCTTCGCGCAGCAATTGTCTTGCTAAAGGGATATTGTAATCATATCCTTTAACGACCGAAGTATCAAACGAAGGCAGGCCCGCGGGCACAAAACCCGAAGTGGCGGGTATGCCAATGCTGTTGCGCAGATAGGTCATCATTTTCGTACGGTCGAAACCGTAGTTGATCGCCTGGCGGATGCGCAAATCCAGTAACGGAGAGCCTTTCACGCCGGGTTTGTCCGGGTCCATCACGATCCCGAAATACTCGGTGTTGAGGTACGGCGCTTTCACCAGCGCGATTTTTCCCGCCCATTCTTTTTTCAGCTCGCCCTGTTTGGTGAGCACTTCGTCTTTAAAAGAAGTTTCGATATCGTTCACAAAATCCAGCTGTCCCTGCCGGAAAAGCAGGAACTCCGTGCCTTTGCTGTCCACAAACGTCACTTTCACCGCATCCAGGTAAGGCAATCTTTGCCCGCTTTCGTCTTTCTCAAAATAACGGGGGTTTTTATGGAGGATGAGCGCCTGCCCTTCGTCCCAGAAATGAAAAAGGAACGGCCCCGTGCCTACGGGGTGTTTCCGGAAATCTTTCCCGTATTTCTCCACCGCCTCATGCGGCACCACGGAACAATATTGCATGCTCAAAATGCCCATGATCGGGTGGAACGGCTGCACCAGCGTAAGCTGGAACGTTGTATCGTCCAGTGCTTTGAACCCTTTTACCGGGTCTACCTTATCGTTGAATATCCACGCGCCGGGCGATGCGGTGGAAGGTTCCATAATTCTTCTGAAACTGTACACCACATCTTCCGCCGTCATTTTTCTTCCTTTGCCGCCGGGGAATACTTCATGATCATGAAAATACACGTCGTTCCTTAAATGAAAAGTGTAAGTGCGCCGGTCTTCGCTTACATCCCAGCCCGTCGCCAGCGACGGCCGGATGTTCAGCAGGCTGTCCGGCTCCACCAGCGTGTTATACAATTGCCGCACCGCCCACATGATGGCCTGGTTCTTTGCGAACGCCGGGTCGAGCGAAGGAATGCCTTCCTGCTGGTTGTAGCGGAACACCATTTTTTGTTGGGTGCCGCGCTGGCCGCAGGCAAGCAGGAGAATTGAAAATAAAACGGCTAAGTATCTCATAAAGCGGCTTTAAGGTAGACAGAAATCGCTGGAATGTCAAATCCCCCGCCGGTCAAAAAAGGCAAGGCCGTTTGCCGCAATTAAAATATATTGCCCCGTAAATCTGGACCTTTCATGAGACGTATTTTCCCCGCCCTGCTTGTTATTCTTTTCAGCGCCACGGCCGATGGCCAGCAATTCACCCGGCAAGACACGCTGCGGGGAACGCTTTCGGCAGACCGCTCCTGGTGGGACGTTACCTTTTACGATCTCAGTGTGCGCGTCGATCCCGCAAAAAAATCCCTCGAAGGCGTCAACGTAGTCCGTTACCGTGTGCTGACGCCGGCCCGGCGGCTGCAGATCGACCTGCAGGCGCCGCTTGTGCTCGATAAAGCCGTGCAGAACGGCCGGGAACTGACTTTCACGAAAGACGGCAACGCCTGGTTCATCACCCTGCAGGCCCAACAGCCGCAAAATTCCATACAGGAACTGACGCTCAGCTATCACGGCATTCCCCGCGAAGCCAAACGCGCACCGTGGGACGGCGGCGTGGTATGGACGAAAGATTCGCTCGGCCGTCCCTGGATCGCCACGGCATGCCAGGGTTTGGGCGCAAGCGTGTGGTGGCCGAACAAAGACCATCAGACCGAAGAGCCGGACAGCATGCGCATCCACGTGACCGTTCCTAAAGCACTCACCAATGTATCCAACGGCAGGCTGCGCGGCGTAAAAGAAAATGAAGACGGTACCGTTACGTCCACCTGGTACGTGAGCAACCCCATCAATAATTACGACGTGGCGCTCAACATCGGTTATTATAAACATTTCTCTGACCGCTACCAGGGCGAAGAAGGCGCGCTGGACCTGGATTATTGGGTGCTGGACTACAATCTGGAACGCGCCCGCGGGCATTTTGAGGTCGTAAAACCGATGATGAAATGTTTCGAGCACTGGTTTGGCCCGTACCCTTTTTATAAAGACAGCTACAAGCTGGTGGAAACGCCGCATCTCGGCATGGAGCATCAAAGCGCCGTGGCGTATGGCAACCAGTATAAAATGGGTTACCGCGGCACCGATCTTTCGGGTACGGGATGGGGCACGAAGTGGGATTTTATCATCATCCACGAAAGCGGGCATGAATGGTTCGGCAACAACATCACGACGAAAGACATTGCCGATATGTGGGTGCACGAATCTTTCACCAACTATTCCGAAACGATCTTCACCGAATGCCAGTTCGGGAAAGAGGCGGCGGACGCATATGTGCAGGGCATCCGCAAGCGGATTGCGAACGATATCCCGGTGATCGGGCCGTATGGCGTGAATACGGAAGGCTCCGGCGATATGTACTATAAAGGTTCAAACATGCTGCATACCATCCGCCAGATCATCAACAACGATGAAACTTTCCGGAAGATATTGCGTGGGCTGAACAAGACCTTTTACCATCAAACCGTTACGACGGCCCAGGTGGAACAATACATCAATACCACCAGCGGCAAAAACTTCGATAAGGTGTTCGACCAGTACCTACGGCATACCAACCCGCCCGTGTTCGAATATTCGCTGGAGAATAACCGGCTGCGTTACCGCTGGGTGGCCGATGTAAAAGGATTCGATATGCCGTTGAAGGTAGACCTGGGCGATGGCAAACAACAATTCATCCGGCCTTCGGCGGAATGGAAAACAACGACAGTGAAGAATGCCGCAAAATTTGCGGTGGACAAGAATTTCTATGTGAAAACCAGGAAGGTATAAGTTGAAAGGCGCCTTCTGTTAAAATATCAACAAAACCGCCACAGAACAGCCTCGTGGCGGTTTTTTATGTTCGTTACGAATGAAAATTCCTGTTAAAATTTAATGTGGTAACTTCAATCGTATCAAAACAGCAAGAAACAGGTTGTACGGGTATGAAAACGAGTGTTATTTGCGATAAAAAAACAATGCACCATTACAACAAGATTGCCGACGCCATCGCGTACATTCACGCGAACCACACCGGGCAGCCGTCGCTGGACAATATCGCTGCCGCGGTACACCTGAGCCCTTTTCATTTTCAACGTCTTTTTACGGAATGGGCCGGCGTGAGCCCGAAGAAATTCCTGCAATATATCAGCCTGCAACATGCAAAAGGTTTGCTGGCAAAAGATTATACCGTTGAACAGGCTACTTTCGAAACCGGTCTTTCCGGTACCAGCCGCCTGCACGATATGTTCGTGAACCTCGAAGCGATGACGCCCGGAGAATACCGCAACGGCGGCGAAGCGCTCACCATCCGTTATGCTTTTATAGACACCGTGTTCGGCCCCATGCTGGCGGCCGCCACCGAAAAAGGCGTTTGTTCCATCGCTTTTGCGGACGACCGCGCCGCCGCCCTGAAAGAGCTCACCCTGCAATGGCCCAACGCCGCCTTCATCGAATCGGCTTCGCCTTTTATCGATGATGTAAAAGCATACTTCAGCGGGATCGAAGCAGAAATGAAAGAAGAAACGCCATCGCCGGCGGATAAAGCAAAAAGTGAAAAGGGTATTCGTCTGCATGTGAAAGCCACGCCTTTCCAGCTGAAAGTGTGGGAAGCGCTGCTGAAAGTGCCGGCCGGCCAGGTGGCTACCTATTCACGCATCGCGCGGGAGATCGATCACCCTAAAGCGGCGCGCGCGGTGGGCACTGCCGTTGGCGACAATCCCGTTGCTTACCTCATCCCCTGCCATCGTGTAATAAAGTCTACAGGCCTGTTTGGCGGCTACCATTGGGGCCCCGTGCGCAAAACGGCCATGCTCGGCTGGGAATGCGCTAAGAACCAGCCCGTTGCCCTTTCCTCCACGGAAGACTGACGTTTGTGCTGGCCCCGTGTTTGCGGGACCTTACAAAACCTGCTATATGAACAAAAGCAAGATCAAAGCGTTTTTTGCCGAATATGAGCGGCGTTTCAACGATTCGCTGGCAGGCAAACCGCTGGACGTGAACGCGATGACGGCCGATTTCGCCGAATACATCGTGGGCTCCGGCCCTACCGGCGTAATGGGCGGGAAAAACGACGAGACTTACCGGCAGATGATCCGGGGAAACGAAGACCGCTACCGCAAGATCGGCGCGAAATATATGAAAGTGACCAACATCGAGGTGACCGAACTGGATGATCTGCACGCCGCAGCGAAAGTTTATTGGGATTCCGGTTACAATAAAAACGGCGAACTGATCACCATCGGTTTTTATGTGATCTATATTCTCACCTTCGTTAACAACGACATTAAAATATTTGCGTTCATTTCCGGCGATGAAGAAAAGGTGTTGAAAGAACACGGGCTGGTAGTGGAAGAAAAATCCTGATTCCTTTTCCCGCATTCCCTTACCTTTGCAAGATGCGAAACAGGACGGTCAGCATGGGCGATGCGCTCAGGGAATACCTCAACAAAAGCCGGTTCAAACCCAGGCTGATGGAGGTGCGCATCCAGGAAAACTGGGAAGCGGTGGTAGGCAAAACCATCGCCCGGTATACGGAAAGCGTGCAGCTGTTCGATGGCAGCAAACTGGTGATCACTACCACCGTTGCGCCGCTAAAGCAGGAACTGAATTATTCCAAAGACAGGATTATGAAGCTGGTGAACGATATGCTCGGCGAGGATATCGTGAAGGAAGTGACGATCCGTTAGTGGGATAACGGCCCTGTTTGGGCGCTTGCTACGTTGTTGTCTTTCGCGACGGGTATTTCTTCTCTTTTCTTATCTTCTTCTTCTTTTACCCGGTTATTGATCCTGTTGGCGATGCGGGACAGGTCGTCCATACTGAGTTTGGTTTTCAGGTGCACCATGATCATTTCACCATCTTCGTGGATGAGCGCCACCAGGTTATCGATGCGGTCGTCTGATTTTGCGTTGCTGAGCAATTGTACATGGCCCTCCGGGTGGCGGATCTCCATCAGGCTTTCGAATTTCCCTTCTGCATAAAGGTCTTTTTTCAGCTGCGCGATGGATTCGGGGGAAACGGGCTCGCCGTTGTCCATCTGGATCGTCCAGAGTTTTACGCTTTTTACTTTCTTCAATAACAATTTTACTTCACGCGCGTCTCCGTCGAAAGCAGTGCCTGGGATGAACCAGCTTACGATACGCAGGGGCAGGAAGCTGAGGCCGATGCGGTGGGTTTCGGCCACGCTGCAATGTTCGTTGGTGAACTGACGGAGCTGTTTGCGTTGCGCGGAGGCGCTGATGGCGAGGGTACAGGCGATGGCGGTAAGTAAAATTACGCGTTTCATGCGGATGGTTTTGGAGGAGAATGAATAATGGGTGATGGAAGGGACGCCGCGGATGGATACGGCGCGTTCCTTATTTTTTTCCTTTCGCTCCCTTGTTGTCCCTGAGCTGGCCCAGGTTCTGGAAGCCGTCGATGTTCATGCCGCCGGCGATCTCGCTGATCTCGGCGATGCTGAAGTCCCCGAAAACGGTGAGCGCTACAAATTCGTCGGTGCTGCCTACGAGCATCACCAGTTCCTGGATATTGCCTTTCGTGTTTTCGCGCACCATGAATTTGAGGTCGGTCTCTTTGTCGCGCACTGACATAAGCTCTTCCATGCCGGTGCCGAGGAATTGGGAGGCTTCGCGGTAAAGTTTCTGCCCGTCTTTCGTGTCTTCTTTGATCAGGATGCGCAGCCCTTTGAGTTTGGAGGCCAGCGCGGTTACCTTTTTGGCATCGGGATCGTCTACCGAGAATTTCGAAAACATGTTGAACATTTTCGGCGTGATGTTGATCACGGTAAACGATTCATCGTCCTGGTACTTTTGGAAGAATTTGTCGATCGTGCTTTGTGCCAGCGCCAATTCGCTGCTGCACAAGACACATATGATCATTAGCATCCTTTTCATTGTTACAAAATTTGTGTTGCTGTAAATTGTTGGTATGCGGTTCTAGAATAGCCTTAATTACGATTGCCCTCTACCATTCCTTTCGCTTCGTTGAAATAGCTCAGTTTCTCCATTTCTTTTTTTCCTTTGTTGAGATTGCGGCTCAGCAGCTGGAGGGCGCGTTGTGTTTGTTCGTATGCCAGTTTGGGATCGCTGTAGGTATCTTTAAACGCGGTGGCGTCCCCATGCAGTTTCACCTGGTGCTGGTTTATGGAGTATACGATGCCGGCGGCGGCGAGCAGTACGGCGGCGTATTTCATCCATCCCTGCCAGAACGGGCGGATGATCTTTATTTCTGTCTTAGTGGCCGTTTCCCATGGTGCGGGGCGGTCGGTGAACAGTTCGGGCATGGAGAAAAGTTCTTCCGCTTCGCCCTCCCCTGCTGCATGGAAATACCGGAACATCGGCGCCGCTTCCTGCAGGTCGGCCGGCAAAGGGCCTTCGTGCGCGGCGTAAAACATGCGCAGCCCGGCTTCTTCCGCTTCGGTGGTTTCACAGGCCCAGTACTTTTCCAGTAAGGCCCTGATGTTATTGTATTCCATATACATGCAGATTTTGTAGTTGCTCCCGCACCTGTTTCCTGGCGCGGTGCAGGTTCACTTTTACTTCACCCAGTTCTATTTCCAGTACCTCGCCGATCTCCTGGTAGCTGAGCCCGTCTATGTCGCGCAGCTGGAGAATGGTCCGGTATTTTTCCGGCAACCCGCGGATCGCCCCGTGTACCCGCCGCATCAGATCGCTTTTTTCGGCGCTCTGATGCGGGCTGTGATGGGCGGCCGGCACTTCCCCCGCGCGCTCCAGGTCGTCGGTAACCCGGTACTTGCGGCTTTTGATCTTGTCCAGCGCCAGGTTGCGCGTAATGCGCATGCACCAGGCCTCCAGGTTCTGCAGCTCGCCCATTTTATCTTTGTTGTTCCACACCTTCACGAAGGCGTCCTGGATAATGTCCTTCGCGTCTTCCTCATTGCCCAGCAAGCGCAGCGCGAAGCGGTAAAGCTTCTCCCTGAAAGGCATGATTAAAGAGATAAACGATTCGGACGACATATCACGGTTTTAGTTTGGCGGAAGGAAGCACCCTCTTTTATTGTGTGTTACATAAAGAAGACGACTGCTTTTTGCCTTTGTTACAAAATAATAGGAAATATTTTGGCTGAACTGATAATCAATTGATTGTGAATTTATACCTGTTAAAGAAAACTTATATTATATGCTTTATATCCTTCTTAACAACAATCCGGGTAGTTTCCGGTTTCATTTAAAATTGTTTGAAAACAGGCAAAAGCTCCTATCCTCCGCCTTAAGCCTTGCGCTTGGCCTCGTTTCAATTTCCGCCTCCGCCCAAACCGCCGCTCCCGCGCCTTCCCCGCAAACATTCGCGTTGCAGGAACGCACCGGCAAAGAAGCGAAATATTCCGTTCAGTCGCCCACCCGAAAGGTCGAAGACATTTCTTCCTTTAAAAACATTCCCGCTTATCCCCGGTCCTGTGTGCGCATGCTGGTGTTAAACGGCGACCAGTGGCGGTATGAAAAATACCTTCAAGGTGAAATCCCCGCCGGTGAATTTAATGAAAAGTCCAAAGGCGTGGACACTTCCCTCCTTTCCCGCGCCCCCATTCCGAAAAATACGGTTTACCTGTTCGTGGGGCTGGACGATAAAGGGAAAAAACACGTCATCGTAGACGCCAACAATAACCACGATTTCGGAGACGATATGGAAGTGGTGGTAAACATCTCGGATTGCGACAACGTAAGGGATTCCACCCGCGCCCTTCCCGAATACGCCCTCAACACCGCTTATTTTGACGGTGAAACGGTACGTGAAAAGACCGTTTACGTTACTGTAAGCCCCTACGAATTCCACTACGACGCGCCCGGTTATGCCGATAAAACGGAGCGGCTGCTGGACATTGCCCTCTTCCGGCGCGCAAGCTGGAGAGGCTCTGTGGACCTGGACGGCGTTACGCACAAAGTAGTTGCGTGGGACGACCGGAACAACATGGTGGCACAGGGCGGCAGCAACCAGGTCAATCTCATGATCGAAGACGATGAAGACGTATATTTTTATTCTCCCGGGGAAGTGACCCGCTTTGGCAGGAGCATGTATGTTTGGTCCGCACAGGTGCAGCAGCACGATCCTTCGGTAGTTAAGCTCACGGTGCAAAAAGTTGGGAAAGCGCCGGAATTCAGGAAGGCACATTGATCAGTTCTCCAGCCTGATGCGCGGATCGACGATACTATATAGAAGGTCCGCCATCAGGTTGATGATCACAAAAATCCCCGCCGTTACCAGCACGGCGCCCATCACCACCGGGAAATCGAATTTCTCCAATGCATCGACCGTTACTTTGCCGATGCCTTTCCACCCGAAGATATATTCAACGAAAAACGCCCCGGCCAGCAGTTCTGCAAACCAGCCGGTAATGGCCGTGATCACGGGATTGAGCGCATTGCGCAGCGCGTGTTTGTACAAAATGGCGCGGCTGCCCAGCCCTTTGGCGTAGGCGGTGCGGATGTAATCCTGGTTCAGCACGTCGAGCATGGCGCTGCGGGTGAGCTGTACGATGATGGCCAGCGGCCTGATGCCGAGCGTGACGGCAGGCAGGATGAGATTGCGGATATTGAGGATGCGGCCTTTGAAGGGATCGATGTCGAACAGGCTGCCGGTCATGTGCAGGCCCGTGTAATCCGTGAGCACAAACCCGAAAACATACGCCAGCACGATGCCGGTGAAGAACGATGGCGCTGAAATGCCGATCACGCTGGCAAATACGGCGCTGGTGTCCATCCAGGTGTTTTGTTTTACGGCGGAAAGAATGCCCAGCGCAATGCCCGCCACCGTGGCGAAGATCATCGCGGCCAGCGCCAGCACCAGCGTACCGGGCAGGGCTTCCATCAGTATTTCCCACACGTCTTTTTTCCCCTGGTAGCTCCTGCGGAGGTAGGGCGTTTTCAGCACCAGCGCGTTATTGCCGCCCGTGCTGAAAAGCGCCACCCCGTTCAGCGATTCCTTCAATTCCTGCCGGGTATGGATGCCGATGGGGCTGAGATCATTGAGGTACAGCAGGAACTGGACGCTCTTGGGTTTGTCCAGGTGCAGTTCCTTCCGCACATTTTCCAGCGACGTGAGGTCGGTGCGCTGGCCGAGCGTGAGCCGCGCCGGATCGGCGGGCAGCACGTTGAACAGCAGGAAAATGACGATCACCACTCCCAGTAATACCAGGATGCCGTAACCGAGTTTGCGGAGGAAAAAGCGGAACATTATTTTGTAAAATCTGGTATGTCGTTATAATGCCATTTGCCTTTCACCACGGATTTTTCCAGCAGTAACAGGCAGGGCGTGCTGCGGCCGGCGGTTTTGATGGCGGTGCCGTCCATTTGCAGGAACTGGAAATCGATGCCGCGTTCTTTCTGGAACTGCTCTACCTGCGCTTTATTGGAACTGGTCACGCCAAACAGCATGAACTTCCCTTCTTTGAACTGCTGCTGCAGGGCCTGCATCTTTTTCTCCCATCCGCTGCCCGCTTCGCGCACGTCGCGCACAAGGAAAAGGTACACGGGCAAGGATTCCATCAGTACGCCCCGGTTCATGTTCACGCCGTCGAAGTCGGTGAGCACGAAGTCTTTGATGGCCGGCTCGGCGTTGCCTTTTTTCACCAGTTTGTCTTTCCGGTCCACGAACTTCCACAGCGTATCCTGCCAGGGGTAGTTTTCGGTGGTGAACTCCTGCTGCTGGCCGTTCTTTTCGTAGATCAGCACGGTTTCGTACACATCGGGCGTGGAGCCGGGCGGCACTTTCATTTTTTCCATGATGTTGTTGCCCACTTTGTAAGGCAGGCAATCCACGATGGGCAAATGCGCCAGCGTATACCACTGCAGCGCAATCGGAAACAGCACGGCCAGCGCCATCAGCATGTTCGTGGCTTTCGTCGGGAATGCAGGTTTTATACGTTTATGGTAAATAAAGATCACCAGGATCATCACCAGCAGGATGAGGTCTTTGTAAAAAGACTGGTCGGCCGTGAGTTTGATACAGTCGCCAAAACACCCGCACTCGCGGATCAGGCCGCTGAACAGCGCGAAACCGGTAAGGAAGGTGAAAAATATGATCAGTATCAGCAGCAGGAAAGAAAAGAACCGCATGCGGTACCCCAGCAATACCGCGAAGCCGGCGATGATCTCAAAAGCGTTCATCACCAGCGAAAAGGCCAGGGAAGCGGGTATCAGGAAGTGCAGGTGCAGCACCTCGAAAAACTCGTCCATTTTATAGCTCAGGCCCAGCGGGTCGTTGGCTTTGATCAGCCCGGAAAAGATAAATAACACCCCTACGAGGATGCGGAATAGGATCAGGATCGGTTTCATCAATTTTTTTCTTTTAAAGGTCGGATGGAGCCGTGCATGAAATCCGTCATGCACGGTTTTGTTCCAGGCTCAAAATATTAATTAATCTGCTTTTCTTCAATAAGTATGAGGGCAAACACCGCATAATTCACGATGTCTACATAGTTGGCGTCCATCCCTTCGGAGATGATGGTTTTCCCGTCGTTGCGCAATATCTGTTTGATGCGCAGCAATTTGGTGAGTATGAGATCCACGAACGATTCCTGGCTCATGCTGCGCCAGGCTTCCCCGTAGTCGTGGTTTTTGGCTTCCTTCACTTCGCTGATGAACCAGATCTTTTCGTCGTACAGCGCGGCTACTTTTTCCACGGGCAGGTCGGTATAAGGGTCTTCCCCTCCCAGGTCCATCTGCATCAGGGCGATCACGCCGTAATTGATGATGCCTCTGAACTCGTTGCTGATATCGTCCGCCACTTTCTGAACGCCCAGCTCCTGGATGTTGCGGATGCGCTGGGCTTTGATAAAGATCTGGTCTACGATGGACACCGGGCGCAATACGCGCCAGCTGGTGCCGTAATCTTTCGTTTTTTTGATAAAGATTTCCTTGCTGCTGTCTATCACCTGCTGATAAGTCATTCAAATGCGGATTTAATCATTTTTACGATAACTTTGAAAGTATTCCCTCATTGTTAATACGTTATTATCGCTTGGGTTCCAAAAATACACTATTACGCAAAGATTTTACCATCCGCTGCCGCGGAAAGTTGCTCTCGCTTTCCCGCCCCCTGGTGATGGGCATTATTAATATTACCGACGATTCTTTTTATGCCAACAGCCGCAGCCGCAGCCTGCAACACGTAGTTACCCGCGCGGGCGAAATGCTCGCCGCTGGCGCCGCCATGCTGGACCTTGGCGCGCAAAGCACCCGCCCCGGCGCCGAAGAAGTAGGCCCCGCCGAGGAACTGGAACGCCTGCTGCCGGTAATCCACGCGCTGGTGAACCATTACCCGGAAGCGGTGCTGTCGGTAGATACCTATCATGCCGCCGTGGCTGAAAAGTGCATCCTGGCGGGGGCTTCCATTATCAACGACATCAGCGCCGGCGAAATGGACCCCGATATGATACCGGTGGCCGCTTCGCTGAAAGCGCCCTATATCGCCATGCACATGAAAGGCACGCCGGCCGATATGCAGAAAAACCCGCAGTACGAAGACGTGGTGCGCGAAGTGCTCGATTATTTTATTTTTAAGGCGGACGCCTGCCGCCGGGCCGGTATTGCAGACCTGGTCATCGACCCCGGGTTCGGTTTCGGGAAAACCATGGCGCATAATTATCAATTGCTGCACCGGCTGGAGCTGCTGCACCTGGCGGGCGCGCCCATCCTGGCCGGAATGTCCCGCAAAAGTATGATCTACCGGTTGTTAGGCGGTTCCGCCGCCGAAGCGCTCAACGGAACAACCGTGGTAAACACCCTCGCCCTGCGGAAAGGCGCCTCCATTTTACGGGTGCACGACGTAAAAGAAGCCATGGAAGCGGTGGAGATCGTTTCTTTTATGCAAAACGTTTAGCTAAGACAAATATTTTTATTTTTACGACATGAAGGATGTTTCCCAATTCTATGGATTTGAATTCCGCTGGCTGTATGTTGTGGACCTGGTAATCGTTATTTTCCTGGTGATCCAGCTGTACCGCCTGCTGAAAGGCAGCCTGGCCTTTAATATTTTTCTTGGCCTGCTGATGGTGTATGTCGTGTTTTTCGTGGTGCGTTACCTCGAAATGCCCATTCTCACCAATATTCTGCAAAACTTTATCAATATCGGCCTGATCGCCATTATTATCATTTTCCAGCCGGAGATCCGGAAGTTTTTGCTGGTGCTGGGGAAAAAGACGCCCCTGAGCAAAGACAGCTTCCTCACCAAACTGTTCCTGCCCGACCGTTTTAAAAGTTACAAGGAAGAAGAGCATATCATTAACGAGGTGATCACCGCCGTGGGGCATATGGTCGCCAGCCAGACCGGCGCGCTGATCGTGATCGCCACCACTTACCGCGTCAAGTTCGATTCCGCGTCGAGCATTACGATAGATGGCAACGTGAGCGCCAAGCTGATAGAAAGTATTTTTGAAAAAAACAGCCCGCTGCACGACGGCGCGCTGATCATCGTCGGCAACAAGATACTGGCGGCGAAGGCGATGCTCCCGATGTCTGACAGTCCCAACCTGCCCACGCGCGTCGGCATGCGGCACCGCTCGGCCGTAGGCATTACCGAGCACAGCGACAACCTGGCGATCGTGGTGTCTGAAGAACGCGCCACCATCTCCTTTGCGCAGGACGGTCAGCTGACGCAGAACGTTTCCCTCGAAGAACTCAAAGTAAAGCTGTACGAAGTGCTGGTAGACGGTTACTGATCTTCGTTCAGCCGCCGGATAAGGTCCCGCCTAAAAATACAAAGTCCCCCGAAATGCTTCGGGGGATCTATGTTTGGGGGGATGACTCTATATTAAATAACCTAGTGTTCGAGTTTGACCTCCAGCTGCCGCTCTTTCACCTGCACGGTATATTTCCCCGGAGGAAGGGTGGCTAACTGCAACGTATATACGCCGCGCTCGTGCCCTGCTTCCAGCGGTATCATTCTCACGGGCATCTGACCTGCGTCATAAATGGTGCATTGCACGGTTCCCTGCTCAAAAGCGAGGGCGGGTACCTGAATGCGCACATGCCCCTTTGCCGATGGCAACTGTTGCATGTCTGTCACACTCATATGGATGAACAAAAATAAACTCCAGCAATACATAAAGAACCGTTTATGGTTGATGCTTGCGGTTCTTTACAGGAGGTGGTTAAAAGATTGGATGGTCAAATATACAACTATTTAAATCCTTTTATATGTTGATTTTGTTAACTCGGTGTTAACCAACTGGTAAGCGTTTAGAATACATCTTCAAAATGCATGATTTCCATAGGTTTATTCGTTGTTAATGTAATGGAAACGATGTCGAAACGGAGCTCTGCCGTTTCGGGGCATAACCGCTCAAGATAGTTTTCCGCGGCCTTCCGTAAATGCCCTTCCTTGACCCGGTTCACCGCATCTTCCGGCATGCCGAACAGCTGGCCGCTTCTTGTTTTTACTTCCACGAACACCAGCGTTTCCCCCAGCCGCGCAATGATGTCGATTTCCTTGCGGCCGTATTTCCAGTTGGCGTGCAGGATATGATACCCCTTAGACCGGAGAAATTCCGCCGCGATCGTCTCCCCCTTTTTGCCTAATGTATGATGAGAAGCCATCCTATTTTTCTATTTTTACGCCTTAATTATTGAAAAATGTCTGAAGCGAAATTATTCTATCTCAAAGGAAAAGTACAACATTACGCCTGGGGCGGATTTACATACATCCCCGAAATGCTGGGGCTTCCGATAACAGACAAACCCTGCGCCGAATACTGGATGGGCGCCCACCAGAGCGCGCCTTCGCAGCTGGAAGCCGCCTCCCCCCTGCCCCTCAACGAATACATCGCGGCCAGGCCCGCCGCCGTTCTCGGCCAGAAGGCCGCCGGCCGTTTTGGCAGCCTGCCTTACCTGTTTAAGATCCTGGATGTGAAAGACATGCTGTCTATCCAGGTGCACCCTACCAAATCCGAAGCCGAAAAAGGTTTTGCGCGCGAAAATGCGGCAGGCATCCCGCTCAATGCGCCCAACCGCAATTATAAAGACGATAATCACAAACCGGAGATCATGGTGGCGCTCAGCGAGTTCTGGCTGCTGCATGGTTTTCTGCCGGAAGACAAGCTCAAAAAAGTATTGCAGGACGTGCCCGAGCTGCGCTCACTGGCAGGCATATACGAAAAGGAAGGGTATTTCGGGCTGTACAAAACCGTGATGGAAATGCCGCAGGAAGACGTGAACACATTGCTGCGCCCGCTGGCCGAGCGTGTGCTACCCGCTTACCAGGCCGGTACCCTGCAAAAAAACGATCCCGCTTTCTGGGCCGCCCGCGCCATCGCCAACGATCCCGAAGGCATGAACCGGCTGGACCGCGGCATCTTTTCCATTTATTTTTTCAACATCGTATATGTGTCCCCGGGAGAAGCCGTGTTCCAAGACGCGGGCATCCCCCACGCCTATCTCGAAGGGCAGAACGCCGAACTGATGGCCAATTCAGACAACGTATTGCGAGGCGGCCTTACTCCCAAACATATCGACGTGGAAGAACTGCTGAAACACACGCGTTTTGAGGCCGTTCACCCGAACATCCTGAAAGGCGAGGCGGTCCATAACGGGCAGGAAAGGATTTACAACACTCCCGCGCCGGATTTTGTGATCAGCACCATCCTGTTAAAGACCGGCGAAACTTACGCCCATACTTCCACCGCTCCCGAGATCTGGATCGTACAGTCCGGGAAAGGCAAAGCCAGCGGCTCGGCCGAACTGGAACTGTCCAGGGGCGCAACCGTGTTTGCGGCTTACGGGGAGGCTTATACCATTACCGCTGCGGAAGAACTGGTAGTCTTTAAAGCATCAATCCCTTAATTGTTTATATTTGTATCGTTAAAGCAAATATTGCGTATGAAGAAAGAATCAATATCCAAGATCCTGCTGATAGGCGGATTGATATTTTTGACCGTACTCGGCCGTTTGATCACCAATCATCTTCAGATCTATAACTTCACGGCCATGGGCGCGGGCGCGCTGTTTGCCGGCGTAGTGCTGAGAGACAAAAAGTACGCTTACGCGGTGCCCATCCTGGCGCTGTTCCTCAGCGATCTTTTTTTCCAGCTGTTCACTTCCATTCCCGGTTTCTACGGCGGCGAAATGTTCTTCGTGTACGGCGGTTTCCTGCTGATCACGTTTATCGGCACCCGCATCCGCAAAGCCAACCCGGGCAACATCTTCCTGGCGTCCATCGCGTCGGGGCTGGTGTTTTACCTGATGTCCAACTTCGGCACCTGGCTTTTCCGCGATATGTACCCGCATACCCTCAGCGGACTGATCAGCTGTTATTGGGCGGCTATCCCCTTCTTCCGCAACGAACTGTTCGGCAGCTTTTTCCTGAACACCATTATGGGCAACGTATTTTACAGCGGCGTGCTTTTTGGCGCCTATGCCCTGCTGAAACCGGTGTTTGTCAGGGATCACAGCGAGGAAGGGCTTTACGCGTAAACACCTTAAGTATTTTATACTGATAAAAAAAGGATGACAGCGGCTGTCATCCTTTTTTTATGATTCCCAGTCCATGAACCAGTATTGTTCGTGTTTCACTTTCCGGTACGGCGGCAGCGCCACGGGTATGTTGAAGAGCGGGCAGTCCGTGACCACGGTATGAAATTCCCCGTTTTCCCCGCAAACGTCCACCCCGGCGGCTTCCAGGTCCGCCACCAGCACATCGTCGAGCATACGGCCGAGGAAATCTTCGCCCAGTTGTTCGTTGCACGACACGATGCGGCATTTTACGCCCTGCTCCAGCATCCGGTACACCAGCATCTTCCGGTCCAGCTGCCAGAGCGGCAACAACGCGCGCAGTCCCGCCGCGGCGCAGACCTTTTCTTCCCAATCACGGTGCGGCTGCAGGTCTATGTCGCCAAACACGGCGGCCGTAGCCCCGTATTGCGCTTTAACCTCCGCCAGCGTGGCCGTGAAATGTTTTTCGTATTCCGCCCAGCTGGAAGGCTGCAGGTGAATGGGCAATTGCAATGCCGCCGCCTGCTGTTGCAAAATGGCCGGGGGAAGGCCATGCGAGCGTGAAATAAGGCCGTTCTCGTTCAGTACGTTAAGCAGCGCAACGGGCCGGTGGCCTTCCTGCACGGCCTGCATGAACGCAAAACAGCTGTCTTTGCCACCGCTCCAGGAGCAGATGATATTTTCAGGGGAATGGGCCATATGGTTGAAAAAAATGCCGCAGGTCGGGTTCCTGCGGCATCGGTTATTGTTTGAAAAAATATTAGTCGTCCAGTTTGAGCACGGCAAGGAAAGCTTCCTGCGGCACTTCCACGTTACCGATCTGGCGCATGCGTTTTTTACCTTCTTTCTGTTTCTCCAGCAGTTTGCGTTTACGGGAGATGTCGCCGCCATAACATTTGGCGGTCACGTCTTTCCGCATCGCGCTGATATTTTCCCTCGCCACGATCTTTGCGCCGATGGCGGCCTGGATAGCGATAAGGAATTGCTGGCGCGGCAGCAGCTCTTTCAGTTTTTCGCAGAGCTTGCGGCCGAAGTCCTGCGCACGGCTGCGGTGGATCAGCGCACTGAGGGCGTCCACTTTTTCGGCGTTCAGCAGGATGTCCATTTTCACGATGTCGCTTTCGCGGAAACCGATCGGCGAATAGTCGAACGAAGCGTAGCCGCGGGTCTGGCTTTTGAGTTTATCGTAAAAGTCGAACACGATCTCGGTGAGCGGCAGTTCGAATATCAGTTCCACGCGGGTGGTGGTGAGATAACTTTGATTGAGCAGCAGGCCGCGTTTGCCGAGGCAAAGCGTCATGATATTGCCGATGTATTCCGGTTTGGTGATGATCTGCGCGCGGATCCAGGGCTCTTCGATGCGTTCCAGTTTGGTGGGGTCCGGCATTTCGGAGGGATTGTTCACGATGATCAGTTTCTCCTTGGTGTCGTACGCTTTAAAACCTACGTTGGGCACGGTGGTGATCACGGTCTGGTTGAACTCGCGTTCCAGTCTTTCCTGGATGATCTCCATATGCAGCATGCCGAGGAAACCGCAACGGAAGCCGAAACCCAGCGCCTGCGAGGTTTCCAGCTCGTAAGTGAGCGAAGCGTCGTTCAGCTGGAGTTTGTCCATGCAGTCGCGCAGCTCTTCAAAATCTTCGGTCACTACCGGGAAGATGCCCGCAAATACCATCGGCTTCACCTCTTCAAAACCTTTGATCGCTTCGCCGGGGTTGGCGGCCAGGGTGATGGTATCGCCCACTTTTACGTCTTTGGCGGTTTTGATGCCGGTGATGATATAACCAACGTCGCCGGTTTTCACTTCTTTCTCCGGCTGCAGCCCGAGCTTGAGAATGCCCACTTCGTCTGCTTCATATTCTTCGCCGGTATTGACGAATTTGATCTTGTCCCCTTTTTTGATGGTGCCGCTGTACACGCGGAAATACGCGATAATGCCGCGGAAGGAGTTGAACACGCTGTCGAAGATCAATGCCTGTAGCGGTGCGTCTGGCTGGCCTTTGGGCGCCGGAATGCGGCTCACGATGGCTTCCAGTATCTCTTCGATGCCGATGCCGGATTTGCCGGACGCCAGCAGGATGTCTTCTTTTTTCACGCCGATCAGCTCGATGATCTGGTCGGTCACTTCCTCGATCATGGCGCCCGCCATGTCGATCTTGTTGATCACGGGGATGATCTCGAGGTCGTTTTCCAGCGCGAGATACAGGTTGGAGATGGTCTGCGCCTGGATGCCCTGCGCGGCGTCTACCAGCAGCAGCGCGCCTTCGCAGGCGGCCAGCGCGCGGGACACTTCGTAGGAGAAGTCCACGTGGCCGGGCGTATCGATCAGGTTAAAGATGAATTTCTCGCCGTTTTTGGCGATATAGTTCATCTGGATGGCGTGACTTTTAATGGTAATGCCTTTTTCCCTTTCCAGGTCCATATCGTCCAGCACCTGCGCCTGCATGTCCCGGTCGGAAATGGTTTTGGTAAATTCCAGTAAACGGTCGGCCAGGGTGCTTTTCCCATGGTCGATATGTGCGATGATGCAAAAATTCCGGATATTCTTCATATATAAAAAACAATTACGAACCGCAGTTGCCGTGAGCGAATGTAGCGTCAGCAAAGACTACCGGGGTAAACCGGCCTTTCATTCGTGATCCGCAGCTGTCAATTCGTAACTCATTATTTCCGCAAAGGTATTAAATTTTGTTCTTCTTTTATGTGTAGCAAGGGCTTTTGGGGGTATTTCTTTACTTTTAACGACAAAAACAGAACATGGCACTGCAACAATTATTTGAAGAGGCCGTGGCGGCCAGCAAAACACTGGATTCCAAACCGGATAACGACATCCTCCTGCAACTTTATTCCCTTTACAAACAGGCCACCGAGGGCGACATCAACATCGAGCCGCCCGCCAATATGTTCGACTTCGTGGGCAAAGCCAAATACGACGCCTGGACCCACCTCAAAGGCAAAACCAAAGAAGAGGCCATGGAGCAATACATCGCGCTGGTGAATCAGCTGAAGAATAAGTAACTTTACCGCATGGTACCCAATTATACGATCAGCGAACGGACGCAACACTATTTAGGACTGGAAGAAGAATTCGGCGCGCACAATTATCACCCCCTGCCCGTGGTGCTCAACCGTGGGGAGGGCGTACATGTGTGGGATGTGGACGGGAAACGGTATTACGACTTTCTTTCCGGCTATTCCGCCGTCAACCAGGGGCATTGTCACCCTAAAATCGTGAGCGCCCTGGTAGAACAGGCGCAGCAGCTCACCCTTACCTCCCGCGCCTTTTACAGCCAGCTGCTCGGTGAATTTGCCGCGTATATTACCCGTTATTTCGGGTACGACAAGGTATTGCCGATGAACACCGGCGTGGAAGCCGTGGAAACCGCCCTGAAACTTTGCCGCCGCTGGGGGTACGTAGTGAAAGGCATCCCGGAGAACAAAGCGAAGATCATTGTATGCACCGAAAACTTCCACGGCCGTACTCTGAACGTCGTGTCGTTCAGCAGCGATCCTGTAGCCCGCCGCGGCTTCGGCCCCTATATGCCCGGTTACGAAGTGATCCCCTTCAACAACCTGCCCGCGCTGGAAGCGGCGCTGCAGGACCCGAACGTGGCCGGTTTTATGGTAGAGCCCATCCAGGGCGAAGCCGGGGTAAAGGTGCCGGACGACGGTTATCTTTCCAAGGTGCGCCAATATTGTATAGACGCAAACGTATTGTTCATAGCGGACGAGATCCAGACCGGCCTCGCCCGTACCGGCATGATGCTGGCCTGCGACCACGAACAGGTGCGGCCAGACATCCTGATACTCGGTAAAGCCCTTTCCGGCGGCATGCTGCCCGTTTCGGCGGTATTGGCAGACGATGCCGTCATGCTGACCATTCAGCCGGGAGAGCACGGTTCCACCTACGGCGGCAACCCGCTGGCCTGCAAAGTGGCCATGGCGGCGCTGGAAGTGCTGCGCAACGAACGGATGGCGGAAAACGCCGTAAAAATGGGCGAACTGCTGCGCAACGGCATCAAAGCCATCAACTCGCCGTTTATCAGCGTGGTGCGCGGAAAAGGCCTGCTCAACGCCATCGAGATCAAACACCCGCACGAAGACGCGGCATGGGAATTGTGCCTTGCGCTGAAAGAGAACGGCCTGCTGGCGAAGCCCACCCATGGCGACAAGATCCGGTTTGCGCCGCCGCTCATTATCAATGCCGCGCAGATCGAAGAATGTGTGGGCATTATTCAAAAAAGCCTGGAAACTTTATAAATGAGTACAAACACCAAAGCCATCCGCAGCTCCGGTTGGAAAACGGACATGATGATAGGCTTCCCCGACGGGGTGCTGCTCCTGCTTTTCACCACGCAGGTGCTGTACTCCAAAAGCCTTACCGTGCAGGCGTTTTACATCATTCATTTCCTGGTGATCGGTTTCGCCACCCTGCTGATGATGATCGCCGTGTTCCGCGCCAACCGCGGCGATGAGGAAGACGGCACAATGAGCCCCGAAGAAAAAGAAAAGCTCGAAAAACTCGATATCTCCGATAACACGATTGCCCATATCGCCGACGAAATGCAGAAAGACCAGCAGGTGTGGGAAAAAACGCTGGAGGAAGAAGCGGTCGAGCTCCGCTCCTACGGCACCCTGCACGCGCTCCGCAGCATGATCGCCACCGGGGTGTTCTTTTTCCTGGGCAGCTGCGTGGTGTTCCTGCCGTACCTGGTGCAGGAAGATTTCCCGGCAGCCTCACGTACCAGTCTGACTGTCAGTCTTTTATTACTTCTGGTATTTGCTTTGTTGAAATCGAAGATCACCGGCCAGGGCTCGGTACGGATGGCGCTGCGTTACCTGCTGACCGGGGGCGCGGTAGTGCTGGTTTCTTATATGATCTCTTCTTTTATCTGAGGTTAACCCGGCTTCAGCCGTAGGGCAACAGTATAGCTTTAGTAGTGCTTTAGTAATGTAAAAGCGTTCATACCGTAATGGAACGGTAGTAAATCCCTTTACTTCACCAGCGTTTTCCAGTTCCATAACACACAGCCGAATACCGCGAGCGCCGCGATAAGGCTCAGCCACAACCCGATCTTTTGTTCCGGGCAGATGCCCATTTCGCAGCGCGAGAACAGCAGCATGTTCCTGAACGCCCATGCGGCGAGGAATGCGCTGATGAAAAGATTGACGCGCGGGCTCCAGGCTTTGGGCACCAGGAATAAAAGGATCGCCATTGCAGACACGACAATGCTCAGCTTGCCCGGCTCGCCGAAGGCGGAACCTTCGCTTTGCAGGCCGGTGAACACAAAATGCTGGCCGTCCGCATGAACGCTGATCCAGGGAAGAAAAGCGCTGATGATAACGATCGCCGCTGCTATGATGCCTGATATGGAAGATTTTGACATGATCCGGTGTTGTTGGGAACGCAAAGTAAGGGTGAATTTATGAAAAAGAGAATAACAAGGGCCGGCGGAAACTAAATTTCCGCCGGCCCTTCATGTTTCAGGCAGTATTTTATTTAGCGCCGGGGGGACAATTCTCTTTCAGGAAGTGCGTGTACAGCGCGCTCAGGTGCTCGCTGGTGCCTTCGCCTTCGTAAATGCCGTGGGTGCGGTTGGGATAAGCCATCATCTGAAAGATCTTTTTGTGTTTGATCAGTTCGTTGATGAGCATTTCAGCGTTCTGGTAATGAACGTTGTCGTCTCCCGTGCCATGGATATACAGCAGCTTGCCCTGCAGGTTCTTCGCATGTGTAATGGGCGAGCCGGCAATGAAATCTTCCCGGTTCTCCTGCGGCAGGCCCATGTAACGTTCCTGGTAAATGTTGTCGTACGTCAGCTCGTTGGCCACCGCCGCAATGGCGATGCCGGTCTTGTAGATCTCCGGGTATTGGAACAACAGGTTGAGCGTCATGGAACCGCCGCCGCTCCAGCCCCATACGGCCACGCGGTCTTTGTCCACATACGGCAGTTTGAGTATTTCCTTCGCTCCCATCGCCTGGTCGCGGGCGTTGATGAGGCCTACCTGGCGGTAGATGCTTTTGCGCCATTCGCGGCCTTTGGGTGCGGGCGTGCCGCGGTTGTCGAGGGAAATGTAGATGTAGCCGTCTTTGCCCATGTCCCCATCATAGAGGAAATTGTTGGTAGCGCCCCAGCTGTCGGTGATCTTGAAAGACGCGGGCTCGCCGTATACGTAAAATACCACCGGGTATTTTTTGGTGGAATCGAAGTTGTCGGGTTTGGTCATCCAGGCGTCCAGCGTAATGTTATCTGCCGTGGTCACCTGGAAATACGTGGTGTTGTCGGGCTTCTGCGCCGCTTTTGCGGCTTCCGCCGCGAAATCTTTCCCGGTGATGCTTTTATGATCGGGCAGCGAAACAAACTCCAGTACCGGGCTCAGCCGGTGGTTTTCGTAGGAATGCCCCGCCAGCTTGCAGTTCGGCGATATCTCGTATTTGTGCGTGCCGGGCTGTTCTTTTTTCGGTGTTACGGCCGTGGGCGCGCCACCGGAAAGACTGGTGCGGTAAAGGTATTGACCAGTAGCGTCGCCGGGGGAAGCCAGGAAGTATAGCTGGCCTTCGGTTTCGCTGTACTGGCAAAGATTGATCACATCGTAATCGCCGCTGGTCAGCAGTTTTTCTTTACCGCTGGCGGTATTGATCTCGTAAATATGCCTCCAGCCGTCTTTTTCGCTGACCCAGAGGAACGACTGGCCGTTGTTGAGCCAGTCCCAGCCGGTAATGTCCCCGTCGTCCCAGCTGGATTTCACATCCACCCAGGTGTTGTCGGTTTCGGTGAAAATGGTGTTGGCCGCGCCTGTGGCCGCCTGCAGCACCATCAGTTTGGAGGTGTTCTGTTTGCGGTTCAGCTGCTGGATGATGAGTTTGCCCGTACCCGGTATCCACTCCATGCGCGGGATGTAATGCTGCACGGGGTCGCCGGGCACTTTCATCCAGCTGGTCTTTTTAGTGGCGAGGCTCACCACGCCCACCCTGCACAGCGACGGGTCCTGCCCGGCCTTGGGATACTCCACTGGCACGGTGAAGGAATAGATCGAATCGGTATTGTTGATCATCAGGAAGTCGCGGATATTTTTCGCGTCGATCTGCCAGTAGGCGATGTTCTTACTGTCCGGGCTCCAGCGGAAACCGTCGCGGCAGCCGAACTCTTCTTCGTAAGCCCAGTCGAAAGTACCATTGATGAGCTTGCGGGTGCCGTCTTTAGTGAGCTGTTCGATCTTCCCGGTGGCCAGGTCTTCCGCATACAGGTTATGCCGGCTTACGTAAGCGGCCTTTTTGCCGTCGGGCGAGATCTTGGCGAACATGAGCGAGGCCTCGGGCAAACCTTTGCCGAGCTGGCGCAGCTTTTTACCGGTGAGGTCGTAATACCAGTAATCGCCGCGGGTTTCGTACCGCCAAACGCGTTTGGTGTTGGTGAACAGCAGCAGCCCTTTTTCATCCGGCGTGAAGGTGAAATGGTGGCCCGGTAAAGGCTCGTCTGCGCCGGCCGGGGTAAGCGCCCCGGCGGTCACCAGTTCGGTACGCTGGCCGTTGGCGGCGGATATGGTGTAAATGGCGCCGTCTTGCCGCTGGTAAAACGCGTCGCCCGCGCGGTTCCATTTCAATTGCTGGGCATCGGCAGTGCCTGCGATAAGGAGGCAGATCAGCAGGAATAGTCTGTTAAATGATCGCATACTGGATATTATGAAATTGATATGAACATAAAAATAAGGGATTCAGGCCCAAACCCGGGGCCGGAATATTATAAATGGTAAGTGGTAACATTTTTTCTTTCCCGTTGATCTTCAAGGGGAAATGTAATACACTCAAGGTTTTCAAACTTCTTTGATTATGTAGTGGAATGAATTTTGATAAATTATCCATAATAAATTTTGACAATTTAATAAATTCAGTATTTTTATGCGGTCAAGATATCCTATCGAAAAAACCAAACAGATGGTACAAGTATCCTATTCGTACAAAAACCGTGAGTTTTACCAACTCGAAGATTCCATCATGAACCAGATCGCAGAAAGCGGAAAACGTATGCTTTTTGCCCTTCTCGAACCGATTCACGACGTATTGATCACGGAAAACGGCAAGATCAAGATCTGCCTGGACGAGCGTCCGAACATTGAACTGGTTGGCTTCAGCGCGCCTGTAAAGCACCAGATCGAATGTACGCTGCGCGGGGAGGAATATGAGAATTAATCCGTTCCCGTCTCCTTTTTAACTGAATACACACAGATAATACTACCTACTGATGCTGCGGTGCATGCTTATGCACCGCAGTTTTTATAAACGGGCAACCATGGCCAATATTACCCGGACTATCCGGATCAGGGCCGGCCGCAGGCTGAAACGCCAGTTGCTGCGCCTGCTTTTTTTTACCATTAACCTGACGATCTTATTCACCGGCATTATTTTGAGGAAACCAGCCTATATCATTACCGGCGCGCTATTGCTCAGCCTGATGGTGCTCGTGCGCCTGGGCGGCAATTCAGTGACCGTTACCCTCAATGCAGGCGGCATCCGTTTCTCCTGCCCTTTCTGGAAAAGGGATTTTCCCTGGAATAACATCCGGTCGGCCGGCGTATATGCCGTTAAAAACGGGGAAGTAACGCTGCGCGACCCTAAACATGCTTTTCCCGGCGAACGCCTGCTCATTTTCGTATCGCTTCGCCGTGGCTACCGGCCGCAACGTTACGCGCGTTTCAACAGCGCCGAGGCCATGCACTTTCGCTGGGACCACGATGCATGGAACGTTATCAGCACGCGGATCGTTCCGCAGGCGGTGATAAGGGCATAACGGAGACGTGTGCCCGTACCCGTTATTTCCGCGCACGAAAAAGCCCCGGCTTTTTGCCGGGGCTCATAAATTTCCAATTGTAGTATTGCCTTATCGGGGCAAATTATAGAATAATATCAGAATAACAAAATATTGCATTTTTTTCACTCGCCGTTCGCACCTTTTTCACCTGTGAACCAGTGTTCCTTTTCCCTGAAAAGTACGTTGAACGTGGTAAGCGAACCGTATATCCGCGTGATGTATTGCTGCAGGTTCACTTTATCTTCTTCGCTGAGCTGCTTATGCCCGTTGATCTGCTGCTCCAGCACACGCAGCCTGTCGCGCACCATTACGATCTTGTGAAAAAATACTTCCAGCGGCACTTCTTTTCCTTTGAGCGAAGAGTCTTTCGGCTGCAGTACCATAGTGCCGCCGGCCCAGCGTTCGCCGATGGGCACTACTTCGCCGAAGCCGTTCCAGAGGCGGAGGATCTTCAGCAACGAGGTTTCCAGCTGCGAAGCGGTTTCTATTTCAACGGTCTGGTTTTCGCTGTACAACACTTCGAAAAGCGGGTCTGTTTTATCGATCTCTTCCACGCCGCTGTTGATGAAGGTTACAACGTACTGCGCGTATTTCACGCCGATGATCACACCCGGCCCGAAACGCGCATGCTGCACCCGGGAGCCGATGCCTGCTGTTAATTCTTCCATTTCAGTGATTTTGAACGCTAATATATACAAATAAATTACAGGGGCTCGTCCTCCGCATTCACTTCCCTGCCGGAGAAAGACAGGATGGTGTTGATCAGCAGCCTGCGCATTTTGCGTTCCGTTTCTTTGTCTGGCCGCGGGATCAGGAACTGCACCTTGTAATGAACGAGATCTTTTTTGATCTCGAGTATCTTCAGCGAAAAACTGTTCTCGGTGATATTGGTGGCAAACGGGCGCAACACGCCTTTCAGCTCTTTTTCCAGCTCATCAGGCGAGGACTGGTATTTGAGGTCGAGCTCGAACTCTATCGTCAGTTTTTTGATGTTCTGTTTGCTCTGGTTGAGCACCATAGTCGAAAAAATAACGCTGTTGGGGATCAGCACGATATCGTCGTCGTCGTTCTGCAGCACCACGTTGATCAAAGTAATGTCGAGCACTTTGCCGCGGTACTCTCCCACCCTCACCTGGTCGCCCAGGCTCAGCTGGTCGGAGAACATGATGATGAGGCCGTTGATCATATTGGTCACGTAGTCTTTAGACAGCAGGGCGAACGCCGCCGCGGCGATGCTCACGCTCACGAACAGATCGGCGATGTTCACGCCGAACGCCACCATGATGGAAATGAGCGCGAAAATGGTGTTGAGCACCGAGGAGATGCGGTTGAGGCCCAGCACGAAGTTGTCTCTCGTGAGCCGCTGCATGCGGTTTTTGCGGAGGTACCAGGAGATCATGACGATCCAGCCGATGGAGATCAGCAGGTTGGCGCCGAGGAAAATAGACAGGGCATTGGCGATGCGCGCTGCTATGGCATGTTTTTCAAACCACTCATGCTGCGTGAAATTGACGTATACCACCGCCAGGTACACCGCCAGCTTGACGATGAAGATGAGTATCTGGTTCCTGAATTTTTTCCTGTTGTAAGTTGCCTGATCTGTAACCATGATGCTGGCAAAATTAAGCAATTACCGCCGCTCACGGAAGAATTGAGAATAACGATTCGCATCAGGCTGCCGCTCACGCCGGATGGCCGGGGCAGTTCTCTGCTGGAAATGCGGATGCGGCCGGGGCAAAAAATGACATGGGTGAATAAAAAATTAGATAACGCGCTTTATTCCGCCGATCGTTTCCACCGCCTGTACGCTTCCCGCATACAACGCCCGCAGGGCCGGTAACCGTTTGCCTGCGCGGATCTTTCGCTGGCGAAGAACACACGGTTCTCCCGCTTCATTCTTTTGCCGGATACGCAATCCAGCCTGCCGTAGATCTTCAGGTTACGGTTGCCGGCGAACCTGATCTTCCCCGCCCGCATTAGCGAACGCAACGCGGGGCCATCCAGGTCTTTATGGAGAAACAAATGCATCGTCATCCGGTTTTATTGCGCGTCATGGAAAATAATGCCAAGCGTGTAGCGGTGGCCGTTAGTTATTTCACTCACGCCGTGTTTCACGTTCACGCGGTAATAACCCTTGCTGCCTTTCACCGGCCGGAAATTGGTGGTGAAGATCAGCATATCCCCTTTCGCCGGGCGCAGCACTACCGGCCTCGACTGCGCGCGCGGCCGCTGTTCTACCAGCACAAATTCCCCGCCGTTATGGTCCTGCCCCGGCTGCGATAAAAAAAGCACCAGCTGGAACGGGAAAAATACATCGCCGTAGAGGTCCTGGTGGAGCGTATTATGTCCGCCCTGCCCATATTGCAGGATAAGCACCGTGGGTTTGGTTTGCCCGGCGGCATTACATTCTTTCAGCAGTTCCGCGTGGGAAGGCGGGTACCTGCGTTCGATGCCCAGGGCGTTCATCCAGCTGTTGGCCACAGGCGCCAGGTGCGGGTATACCGTTTCACGGATCTGCTGTATCAGCGGGGGAAGCGGGTAACTGAAATATTTGTATTCACCCGCGCCGAAACGGTAGCGCTCCATGGAGATCGTTTTGCGGTATAGGGTATCATCGAGGTAAGACACGGTGAGGGCCGTGCATTCCAGCGGTTTGAGCGCGCCGGGAACGATGGCGTACCCTTTTTCGTGCAGCTCCTGCGTAACGGCTGCCCAGTCTGTGCCGGCAAGTTTTTCTTTCATGCCTGCAAATTACCCGCTCCTGCCCTGCCGCGCCACCCGGAACTTGCGAATTTTCCGCCGGGCGACAACGACGCGCCGCGTATAAAATCCATCTGCCCGCCGATGCCCGAATACTGGTGAATGCATCGCTTCATGGGTACAGATTGCGGAGCGAAATTAGGGGAAAGTGCGAAATATCGCGGGCTTAATGCATGATGTCAAAATCGACCGGTACCGTCATTTTCACCTTCACCGCCCTTCCGCCCTGCCGGCCAGGCACCCAGTCCGGCATCGCGCGTACCAGGCGTATGGCTTCCTCTTCCAGTCCGAAACCAATGTGTTCGCCGGTGGTTTCGATGTCCTTAACTTTCCCTTTCTCAGTAACGATCAAAGAGACCTTTATCCTTCCTTCCACATTGTTCTTCCGGGCTTCTTCAGGGTATTGCAGGTTCGTTTCGAAATACTTCGCCAATCCCGCTTTCCCTCCCGGAAACCAGGGTTTGTAGGGCAGCCTGACAAGTATGGGGTCCGGGTAGCGCACTTCACTTGAATCCTCGGAATACTCCGTCATTTTTTCCAGGGAATAGTCACTGAAAGCGCTTCCCGGCCCGTCGCCGGTAAATTCCCCTTCCGGCGTGCTCTCAAAATATTCGTCAAAATGCCTTCCGCCTTTGGATATGCCCAATACGCCCTCCACGAAATAATATTTCCAATTGAGACTGTCGGTTTCCGTTACGACCAGGTTGCCGTTCAGTGTTCCCGTTATCTTTTGAACGGGCTCCGTTGCGCCGGTGGCGTACCGTTTCATTTCAATCTCATGCCCGGCTGTAATGGTGACGATATAAAACCATTTCCCGGCAATGTCGCGGAAACGTTTTACGCCGTAACGGAACCCCGCAGCATGACCATAATCCGGTTTTGTTCCGGCGGCGAAAAGATACATGGCGTATTCCGTGAGCCCGGCGGCTTCCTTCTCCGTCAGCCGCAACGAACGCAGGTATTTATGTTCTTCCTGCTGAAGGTTGTTATTGATCCTGAAAGTAGCGGAGAGTAGCGATGCGAACGTTTGCGGGTCTTCCGTGGCGCGCTGAATGGACTTTTTGAGATTAAAGGAATTGCCGGGCGTTTGCAGTAGTGCGGTCAGTTTTTCCCGAATGGGCGTTTTTTCCTGCTCTTGGAGCATAGCCTGGGAGAATTTGGCCATCAGGCCGGGTGTGGGCCGCAGCGGCTGTGCGTTGGCGCGCATTACCGCAATCAGGGCGAGGAAAAGAAAAAATTGTTTCACAGGCAAAGATTTGCGGAATGAAAATACACAATGTACGCGGCAAAAAAAAAGGCCGGCGGTTAACCGGCCGGCCTGGCAAATGTGTGGCAAGAAAATTATTTCAGCGTGCTCATGTCTATCACAAAACGGTAACGCACGTCGCCTTTCAGCATTCTTTCGTACGCTTCGTTCACATAATTGATATCGATCACTTCCACGTCGCTCACGATGTTGTGCTCGGCGCAATAATCAAGCATTTCCTGTGTTTCGGGAATGCCGCCGATCATAGAGCCGGCAATGCTCCTGCGGTTGCCGATCAGGCTGAAACCGTACAGCTCCAGCGGCGTAGGCGGCACGCCCACGCAGATCTGGATGCCGTTGGTGCGCAGCATGCTTTGCACCATGTTATAATCGTGCGGGGCAGACACGGTGTCGATGATAAAATCGAAGGTGTTGCGCACGCTTTTTACCTGTTCCGGGTCGGAGGTCAGTATGAACTTGTGGGCGCCCAGTGCCTTTGCATCTGCTTCTTTTTTGGGTGAAGTGCTCAGCATGGTCACTTCCGCGCCGAAGGAAGCGGCGAACTTCACCGCCATATGGCCCAATCCGCCCAAACCGATCACGGCCACTTTATGCCCCTTGCCTACTTTCCAGTGGCGCAGCGGCGAATAAGTAGTAACGCCCGCGCACAGCAGCGGCGCCACATTGGCCAGCGGCAGCTTGTCCGATACTTTCAGCACGAATTTTTCGTGGGTCACGATCATGCTGCTGTAACCGCCGTAGGTAGGCGTTTTTTTGTCCTGCTCATAAGAATTATACGTGCCGGAAGAACCGTTCTCGCAATATTGCTCCTGGCCCTCCGCGCAATTATCGCAATGCTGGCAGCTGTCTACCAGGCAGCCCACCGCGGCGAGGTCGCCCGGTTTGAATTTTGTAACCTTGTCGCCTACTTTGGTAACCCTGCCCACGATCTCATGGCCGGGCACCATGGGGAAAATGGAATTGCCCCATTCATCGCGGATCTGGTGGAGGTCGCTGTGGCAAACACCGCAGTAAAGGATATCAAACTGAACATCATGGGGCCCGGGGTCTCTTCTCTCGAAGCTCCAGGGAGCCACCGGCGAGGTGGCATTCTGAGCGGCATATGCTTTTACGCTGGTCATACCAAATATTTAAAAAATGAATAAAGCGGTAAATTATCCCTGAATTTTATACAAATTTTGAAGCGGCCGGTTCATTCGTCCCCGAACATCAGCGACGTATTTTCGACGGCGGCTTTTTAACGCCGCGATCGGAAAAAGATAACGCATAAGCGGGGAGATCGGCCACAGGATTAACAACCATAACGGGCAAATGGTTGTGGCGATCCTTCCACAAAAAACTATTTGAGGTGGATGGTCAGGGTCTTGTTTTCCCCGTTCACGGTAAAAGCGGCTTCTTTAAATTCCGCCGGCCGCATAGCGGGTTTTACATTGTTGGAGAAGCCGTATTTTTCCCTGGGTTTGCCGATCACGGAAAGGTCGAGGTCTTCGTTGCCGTTCTCGTCCAGGAAAGTGGAAATGGCATATGTGCCGCTTGGCACTTCGTCGAAACCAACAGTCACCTCGTTTTGGTCTTTCACCTCTACAATCTTTACCAGCGCGGTTTTACGGGGCTTCATAAAACTCTCCGCGTCTTTATACCAACCGATGTACAGCTTGCCTGTTTTGTTGTCGAGATTGGTGACTTTGATCCTGTACTGTGCCTGTGCGTATGCCGATGAGCCTGCAAAGAAAATGCATGCGATCAGGGTTGTAAATGTTTTCAGGGCCATGGTTTCCTTTTAAGGATATACGTTGAAAATATTGTACCAGTTTGTATGGTCTGCGTTTTGTGGGAGCATAGATAACTAAAAACCCATTTTATGGCAAAGTATTCAAAAAAGGCGGGCGACAAAGTGGAGCGGGCCATGCATGAAATGAAGGAAGGAAAGTTAAAGAGCGGCCGCAGCGGCAAAAAGGTGACCAGCCGCAAACAGGCGGTAGCCATCGGTCTCAGCGAAGCCCGTGAGGAAGGCGCCAAGGTGCCGAAAAAAGCGGCGGGTAAAAAAGCCGCTTCCCGCAAAGGTGCGACGAAGAAGGCCGGCACCAGGAAAGCCGCCGCTAAAAAAACAACCGCAAAAAGCGGTACACGAAAAAAAGCCACGGCAAAAAAAGCGACGCGCAAGGCGGCGATCAAACGTTCTTCCCCCAAACGCGCCACCCGCAAGGCCGCAACAAAAAAATCGGCGGCGAAAAAAAGCACGGCTAAACGTGCCACCCGTAAAAAGGCGGCTCACGCTTAGGTTTGCATACATAGACCAGGGCCGGCCGCACAGCCGGCCTTTTGGTTGCTTACAAAAAACAGATCAGCGGAATGGTGACGATAAACAGGTATACGAACCAGTGATACGTGCGGTCGTCTGCCTTCGGTGATTTGTAAAGCCACAACCGCAGCGCCACCCACCAGTGCCACAGCACTTCCGCGATCACGATGCCGGTAAGCAGTTTGCTGGCGAATATCTCCCGTACGCCGGATTGCGTGAGGAGGATGCAGAAATAGACCAGCGGCGAAAACAGGAAAAAATACACGCTGAGCAATACCCGCGCTGTAGTATCGCCTACGGAAAGCGGCAGTGTTTTTCGCCCCATGATGCGGTCGCCCACCTGGTCGCGCATATCCTGCAAAGGAAGGCCCAGCCCCGCCCAGAGGCTGATCGCGATGATGTACGCCCACACATTGCCCGTTACCGGCTCCACGATGTTCCATTCCGCGGCCAGCAGCGTAACCGTGCCCAATGAAATGCACACCACGTTTTTGGTGAACCAGTGATTGCTGCAGCCCCATTTGCAAAGCATCTGCGTAACGATCATCCAGGCGATGGCCAGCCACAGCAGCTGCAGGCACACCGCCACGATCAGGAACAGGATGCTGTACACCACGAAACGTCTGCGGGTTTCCACTTCTGTTACCAAACCCTGCACCAGCGGCCTGTCTGGCTTGTTGATGCGGTCTTCCTCCACGGAATTCACCTGGTTGGCGATGCAGAACGTGAGGATGTAAAGGACGGTGTACAGTACAGCAAAAAGAAAATACAACGGGAAATCGTCTACGGGTTTGTTGTGGTAGACCCAGGCGGTGATGAAGGTGATGAGGCAGGGGATCACCGTGTCCCAGATGTCGTTATTGATGAAGCGCCAAATAATATAAAGCTCCCTCATGGAAGCGGTTACTGCCGATTTGCATAGGTAGATCATAAAATTGTTAACTCGGGTGGAGAATAAGCGTGTCTCTCACTAAAATTAATCAATTTGACGGCAAATGCGGTGGAGATTGCGGCGGGGCGCATTACCCGGCGACCTGTTCCACACGGGCAGGCAGGTATTTTTCCAGCAGTTTGTGTAGATCGGCGTACAGGAAGGGTTTAACGAGATAATCGTTTGCGCCGGCACGGATCATTTCTTCCCTCGCTTCGGTGAACGCATCGCCGGAGGCGATAATAACGGGCAGATGGCGGAACGACGGCATGCCGCGGAGGCGCGCCAGCACTTCCCGGCCCTGTATGCCGGGCAGGTGCGAATCGGTGATAAGCAGGTCCGGGTGATAGGCTTCCAGCAGCTCGAGGCCTTCTTCCCCGCTGTCTGCCAGCAGCGTATCCGCTCCGGCTTCAGACAGGAATTTGCGGATCACGTGGCCGCTGAACAGGTCGTCTTCGATCACGAGCACTTTATACCCGTTGAACTCACCTTTTTCCACAGCCGGGCCGCCCGCCTCGGAAGTCAATGCGGTAGCGGCCTGCAGCGGTATGCGAAATTCGAACTGTATTTGTTCGCCCTGGTTTTCCGCCACAATTTCACCGCCCAGCAGCTGCACCAGGTGCCGGGTGATCTGCAGGCCCAGGCCGGTGCCTTCCACCTGACCGTTCCGTTCGGCCTCAAACGGTTGAAATACTTTATCGAGCTGTTCGGCGCGCAGGTGCCCTTCATTTTTCACGGAGCAGTACAGCTGCTGCTGCCACTGCCTGAAGCGCACTTCCACGCCGGCGCCGGGCGTGGAGAATTTCACGGCGTTGCTCAGCAGGTTGTTGATGATCTTGCTCAGAAAAATATGATCGGTGCGGATGTATTCAGGAATAGAGGGGTCTATCGCCAGCTGGATGCGCACCCTGCGGGTGGCGGCCACGTATCGGTTGAGGGCCACGCAGCTTTCCGCGTTCTCTTTCAGGCTTACGGCTTCCATTACAGGCTCGCTGTATTTGCCCGCTTCGATCTTCGCCATATCCAGCACATTGTTGACGATCTCGCGCGACAGAAAACCCGCGGCATAAAGATAATTGATGTCCTGCTGCAGTTCGGGATCGTCGATCTGGTGTTTGCGGCCATGCAGCAGCTGCGCGATGCCGAACACAGCGTTGAGCGGCGTTCTGATCTCGTGGCTGGTTTCCCGGAGGAACTTGGATTTGGCGGCGTTGGCTTCTTTCAGGGCGCTCAGCAGCTGCTGGTTTTCTTTCAGGAACATATCGTTTTGCCGGATGATGAAAAACGTTACATAAGCCATCAGTATCAGCATGCCTCCCCAGCAGCCCATTTTCAGGACCGGCACCAGCGCGGGCACTACGTACATGGGCTGCACGATATTAAAATAATCGTTGAGCTGCACGGCCACGATCAGGAAGATGGCGCAGGCCAGGGAGATCAGCCGCACTTTCAGGTTTTTGAACACGAGGAACGAAGCCCCGATCAGGAAGGTGAAGAGGAAAGCGGTGATCAGTTCGATGGGCATGGCGTTGCCGAGCACGGAACCGAAATAGATGCCGAAGCAGCAATGGATCAATAAAGTGGCTACGCTGGCCGCATTGTGGCGGTGGTAATAATTCAGCATGATCACGCCGGCAAAACAGCAGATCTCGAGCAGGGACGGGATAAGGATCAACAGGCTGCGGGTATACCAGTAAAGGAATGCGGTAACAAGCGCGACCATCACGGCCGTCAATAAAGAGAGGGTATTGATAATAACGATCGAACGCCTTACCCGGGAATCTTCTATCTGCGCGGTTCCCGCGTTCAGCAGACTTTGTATAAGTTTTTTCATCTTGAGCCGGTTAACCGGGAATATGGTTTTCACGAAATGGGTTATCGAAATCTGGTCTTTTGTCGTGTTGGTATAAACAGTTGCAGTAGTATCCCTACCAAGATACAAAAAAAAAATTTCACGCTTTATGGAATTTTTGCCGCGGCAACATCCTTTCCCAAACCGGCACGTATGAAGCGACTTTTATTCCTGTTCCTGATCTTTCCTTCCTGTTTGCTCGCCCAGGAATCCGACGATTACCTGAAACTGATCCGTGAAGAGCTGGCGGCCGGCCCGGTCGCCGATTCGGCCACGGATATGCGGCTCACTTCCCTCCGCCTTTTCAAAAGGCATTTTTTTACCGCCGACGTAAAGACCGTGCAGCTGCACAACGGTAAAGTGGAGTTCGTTCCAGGCAAGGAGCCCGTGCTCAGGCTTGGAGGTTCCTATTCCGCGGGGTATTCCTTCAAACGTGCGGCTTCGCTCCCGCTCCTGCAGCGCCGGTATGCCCAGGGCCGCAGCGTGGCCGGCGCGCTTTCATGGCGTGGCGCGGAAACCGGGGAAATGTTCAGCTACGGCCCCGCCCTGTCTGCACTTGAATACGACGGCAGCACTTATCCTTTTGACGCCAATGGCCGCCTCGTACCTGCAGGTACCGGCAACGGCAAAGCGGCACGCCCCTATGATAATTCCCTGCTGCGCACCGGCTCGTTGTTCAACCAGTCCTTCAGCCTGGCAGGCGAGCTTAATACCGTTTCCCGTCGCATCCTCGACTTCAACTTCCGCATCGGCAACAGCTCCGAACAGCTCATCCTGCCGCAAAACCACAATACCGGCCACCAGCTGGATGCGCGGGTGAACGTTTTTTTCAAAAAGCTGGAATTGCGCACCGGTTACCTGCTGAATGAAGACAAGCTCGCCAATCCCTCGCGCAACGGTTTCCTGCAAAGGGTTTACAGGAACATGCTGCTCACGCCCGCCAGTTTCGACAATGCTTACGGCGCTGGAACGCCTGCCTATGGCAGCAATGCGGACAATCCCCGTTTCCTGCTCGACCGCAACGGGCGCAATTATTCCCGTCGGCAGCAGCAGGGCTCGCTGGGCCTGTTGCTTAACCTTCGCAGGGTGAAACTAAAAGCGCTGCAGTCTTACGAACAGGTGGATGAACACGCCAATGAAAGTTATATGCCCGGTACGGCGGGGTTTCCCGCAGGGGCAATCGTGCTGCGCGACCAGCAGGACCGTAATTATTTCCTGCAAACGGAAGCCCGTTATTATGTACCGCATTTCGCGTCGGGGCTGGACATGGAAGCCAGCGCGGGCTTTGTATTTACGGATAACCGCAGTGTTACCGCTTACCGCCTCAGCGCCATGCAATACGATTACCAGCGCAGCGCCGGCAACCTTTCCCTGCAATATGATATCCGCTACAGAAACGTCGGCCGGTTTAGCGGCGGCCTGGAGCTGGGCGCCCTTTCCGTTTTTTCCAACACGGCCCGCAATACCAGCTGGATGATGCCATCGGTATCGGGGCACCTCACTTTCGACGATAATTACCATAGCGCGTTAATCTTCAAAGCCAGCGGGAATTACCGGCAAACTGCCACCGAGCTGCCCGTCGGCAATTCGCTCGCTTACGCCAACCTGCTGCGCTACGCCGTAAGCCAGGCCAATCTTTATCTTCCGAATACCGAGGCAGATAGCTTCGACGGCCTCGATCAAACGAAGGCGCGCTCCTGGAACGCGGGGCTTGAGGTCACTTATGATCATCTGCTTGTGCTGACGGTTAACCGGTTCGGGCAGGCAACCCTGCACGACGTGTTTCCCATAGCCGCGGGCGACCGGCTGGAATTGCGGAATGTGGGCGGTCACCGCCGCGAAGGCTGGGAACTGGAGCTGGAAAAGTTCAGTAAAAATAGCGGCGGCAAATTTTCGGCAAGCGGCACGATTTCCTTCACCACCTGGAAACACCGTGTAACCGCTGTCGAAAACGGCTACGACTACACGCCGCTGGCCGGTTTCAGCGATGTGTACAAAGTGATGGCGAAAGATCAGCCTTTCGGCGTCATCATGGGCAGCGCCTGGCTGCGCGACGCTTCCGGCCGGATGGTGATCGGCGCGGACGGATTCCCGCTGGTGGCGCCGGAGCCGAAGATCATCGGCAACCCCGTTCCGGATTTCATCATGAAATTCACCAACGAGCTGCGGTACCGGAAATTCCGCCTGCAAACAAACCTGGAATGGCGCAAGGGCGGCGATGTCTGGAACGGCACCGCCGCGGTGTTGGATTATTATGGCCGGTCTGCCAAAAGCGACCTGCAGCGCGATGTTCGCGGCTATGTTTTCCCCGGCGTAACGCAAAACGGTCATCCCAATAACACGCCGGTGCAGTTCTACGACCCGGCGAAACCTTTTGAACAAAACCGTTGGGTGCGTTACGGGTATGGCGGCGTGGCGGAAGATTACATTGAAAAAGGAGATTGCCTGCGGTTGAGGAACGTGGAGCTGGCTTACAGCTGGACATTAAAAGAAGTGTTTCAGAAAATAACCGTCGCGGCTTCGGCGGGCAACATCATTCTCTGGAAAGCTTATTCCGGCTCCGACCCGGACCGCCTGCTGTTCGACCAGCCGAACACATCCGGCCTCGATTTTTTCCAGCTCCCTCCCGTTCAAAGTTATGGCCTTCACTTTTCCTTTCAATTCTGATCTATGAAACATTGCCTGATATTATTCATACTCGCCATTTTTTGCCGTTGCGCGGCACATGCACAGTTATCCGCCTATGCCGGGCGAAAGGAAAAAGTATATGTGCAAACCAGTCACGTATATTACAAACCCGGCGAAACGATGTTTTTCAAAGCCTACGTGGTGAAAGGCGAGAACCTCCGCCCTTCCGGCATCAGCGGCATTTTGAACGTGGACATTATCGCGCCCGCGGGCAACGTGGTGCAGCAGTTGAAGCTGCCGGTGAAAGACGGGTATGTAGAAGGTTCGTACGATTTTGCCACTGCCGCGCCGGGCGGCGTGTACCGGCTGAGAGCGTATACGGCGTGGATGCAGAACGAAAAAGAAAGCCGCTGGTTCACCAAAGAGATCACGCTGCACCGGGCAGTGGCGCCACGCGTGCTGATGCAGCTTGAATTTCCGGGGAAAGGTTATGGCCCGGGAAGCGAAGTGGCCGCGGAATTTTCCATGCGCAATCTTGAAGGCAGGCCCGTGGCCCTGTATCCGTGCGAATATACGATGAGCCTCAATGGCAAATCCGCCGCCGCCAATGTTTTCAGTACAGACAAAGACGGCAAAGCCACCATCAGGTTCCGCCTGCCCGAAACGCTGGAAACCAGCAACGGCCTGCTTAACGTGACCGTGAAATACGACGCATACGTTGAATCCATTTCCCGCGCCATTCCTATCGTGCTGAACAAAATAGACCTGCAATTCCTGCCGGAAGGCGGCACGCTGGTGGAAGGGCTTCCCGCTAACATGGCCTTTAAAGCCGTCAACGAATTTGGAAAAGCGGCGGATGTGCAGGGAATCGTTATGGACGATAAAGGCAATACGGTGGCCCGTTTCAGCAGCTATCACTTCGGGATGGGCAGTTTTTCTTTTACGCCCGAAAGCGGCCGGCGGTATGAAGCGCATATCACCTCACCCAAAGGCATCTCGCGGCGATATGTATTGCCCGTTGCCGCAGAACAGGGACTGGTAATGCATTTCAACCGCAAATCCGAAGGACTTGTGCTCGGCCTGCGCAGTACGAACAGGCAACGCGTGCGAATCGCGGGTTTCAGCAGGGAACGATTGCTGTTTGAAAAAATAACCGACCTCGATGCGGGCAATACAGAAGTTGCGGTGGATACATCCAGGTTCCCGGCCGGTATCGCGCGGTTTACGGTACTCGATATGGCCGGGCTGCCGCTGGCGGAAAGAGTAGTATTTCTCCAGGCGAACAAAACGCTGCGCATTTCGCTGACGCCGGACAAACCGACGTACCTGCCGCGCGAAAAAGTAACGCTGAAGATAAAGACCGAAAATGCGGCGAAGCAGGCCGTGCCGTCGAATCTCTCACTGGCGGTGGTAGACGATAAGCTCTGGACGTTCGCGGACGACAAACAACATCATATACTCGCCTGGCTGCTGATGAATTCCGAGCTGAGCGGCAAGGTCGAAGAGCCCAATTTCTATTTCAAGGAAAACGAGCCGAAAGCCTTACCCGCATTGGATCTCGTGATGCTCACACATGGTTACCGGTATTACGAATACACGCAGCAAACGGAAAACGACGATCGTTTGCATTTTCTTCCCGAACAAACGAACGCGCTCAACGGCGTGCTGCTCGATACGGCCAATAAACCGGTTGCGGGGCGCATTTACCTGCTGAACGCGAGAAATTCGGGGAGAAACGATAAAGTGGCGTTCATGGAAACGAAAGAAGACGGTCAATTTTATTTCTCCGGTCTCCGGCCCGCCGAACAATATTACGTGATCGCGCGCTCGCGGAAAAAAGGTGAAAGGGTACATGTATCCGTTACCAGCAAAGGTTTTGGTTCGGTAATGCTGCCCGCGCCGCGGGAAAAGGCGGCCCTTTTCATGAGCGATACGCTTGCTTCCGCCGAAGACGGGTTTATCAACATGGCGGCGGTTAGATCTGAAGAAAAACAGCTGGCCGGTTTGCTGAATGACCTGGACAAAGGCACGAAAAACCTGGAGGAAGTGGTGGTGATCGCGATGGGTATGGCGAGGAAGGTAAGTAGCACGGGCACGGCGGTAGCCGTGATTTCCGGTATGGAACTGAGCGCGCAGCAGGATATTGCCACTTTGCTGTCTGGCCGGCTAACCGGTGTGCAGGCCGCTGAACCGACCAGCGCTATCGCGGGCGGAAGAGTGATGATCAGGGGGCAATCCACGCTGGCCGGCAACAACCAGCCGCTGGTGGTGATAGACGGCGTGCCCGCTTCGATGAACAGCTTGCGGATAGACCCGAATGATATTCTCAACATCACCGTGCTGAAAGACGCCGCGGCAACGGCGATATACGGATGTATGGCAGCCAATGGCGTTATCCTCATCCAATCCAGAAGATGGCAAAAAAGTATCCGGCTTAAGTTGTACAAGCCCGGCGATTACATGGCGCAGATGGTATGGCAGGACAAACCGGTGTTCGTGGTAGCGAAAAAATTCTACTCCCCCGTTTACGCATCGGTGAAAACCGCGGTACGGGACGATTTCAGGGAAACACTTTACTGGAACCCCGTAATACAGACCAACCGCGACGGCGAGGCCGTTGTGAGCTTTTATAATTCCGACGCCACCACTACTTTCAGGGCCATCGCGGAAGGTATTGGCTACACCGGCGAGCCTGGCCGAACCGAAACGACCTACAGCGCGCAACAGCCGCTGGTGATAGACGCCAAAATGCCACCCGCCATTTCCGTGGGCGATCATGTGTTGATGCCGCTCAACCTCAAGAATAACGGCACCGGCGTTGCGTACCTGAAAATCTTGGTAACGGCGCCGGTGGCAGTGCAGGTGGGCGTTGGCGAAGCAGGTCGCGGTTACATGCAAAACCATTACGAGCTGGATGTAACGCTCAACCCGGGCAGTGCAAAGCAGATCAACATCCCGGTGGAAGCGCTGAAGGCCTGCAAAGAAACGCTTCTCATACGAGCAAGCGGAGACGGTATGGAAGAAGCGCTGGAAGTGCCGGTGGAAGCGGCCCCGAAAGGATTTCCCATCCGCGAGGTATTCTCTGGCAGCCGGCCGGCCACGCATCGTTTCCCGATTTCAAAACCCATCCCCGGCAGCCTCCAATACAACCTCCGCCTGTTTTCCGGCCTCGAAAACCAGCTGCTGGACGGGATCACATCGCTGCTGCGCGAGCCGCACGGCTGCTTCGAACAAACTTCCGCCACCACCTGGCCCAACGTGCTCATCCTGCGGTTGCTGCGCAAAAGCGGGAAATCCAACCCGGCAGTGGAAAAACAGGCGATGGATTATATACAGCAGGGATATGCGCGGCTCATTTCCTTCGAAACGAAACAGGACGGCTTCGAATGGTTCGGCCATACGCCGCCGCACACCGGTCTTACCGCCATGGGGCTGATGGAGTTTACCGATATGCAGGAGTTCGTAAATGTAGACCGCGCAATGATCGAACGCACAAAAAAATGGTTGCTCAGCCGCCGCGACGGCAAAGGCGGTTTTAAAATGAACGATCACGGCATGGGGCAGTTTTACGGTTTTTCCGCGGCGGTCACCAACTGTTACGTCGTGTACGCGTTCACGCAGGCGGGCATGGGCGCGGAGATCATGCGGGAATATAAATACGCGTTCAAACAGGCGGTGGACAATAAAGACCCTTACCTGCTCGGCCTGATGGCCCTTGCGGCCGACAACCTGGAGCTGGAAGCGGATTTCCGCGTACTGATGAACATGCTGGAGGATGAAACCCTCCCCGCGCAGACCTCCATGGTCAAATCCCGCGGCGCTTCGCTGGAAGTGGAAGTAGCCGCGCTCCGCGTGCTGGCGATGACCCGCGAAAAGGAACCAGACATCGATAAAATGTCCCGGTTGTTGGAAAAGATCATGAAGATGAAATCATACTACGGTTACGGCTCTACGCAGGGAACGGTGCTGGCGCTGCAGGCCATGACGGCCTATGCCTCCCGCGTCGGGGAGATGGCCGCCGCCACGGACGCTCATTTTACATTGAACGGGGAAGAAATGAAACCCGGCGTTTTCGCGCCGGCAAAAACCGACGACCAACCGCAAACTTTCACGGCCAGCTACACCAACGGCAAGGGCGGCCTCTATTATTCCATAGAAATGGCATACCAGACCTTCTACCCGCCCAACAGCCCCGAAGCCGAGCTGGAACTGGGCACGGAACTGTTACGGCATGAAGTAAAAACAGGAGAAACCGTACGATTGAACATTTCGCTAAAAAACAAACGCAATACGCCGCAGCCGATGGCAGTGGCCAAGATCGGCATTCCCGCGGGGCTTTCGCTGCAGCCCTGGCAGCTGAAACAATTGTCGGAAGAAAACAGCCTCGCTTATTACGAATTGTTTGATAACTATCTCGTGCTTTACTGGCGGGCATTTGAACCGGGAGAAACAAAAAATATCGCGCTGGACCTGAAGGCGGATATTCCGGGGAAGTACCAGGGCAAGGCTTCGGTGGCTTACCTGTACTACATGCCGGAGCATAAACACTGGAACGAAGGGCTGAAAGCCACGATAGAGTAAAAAAGAAAAGAGACTACAATTTGGCGGGCTTTTTATTTCCCGCCTGCATTTTCCGCACGATCCAGGGCAGTGTGATGCCCTGCCCGATGATCGTGAGCAATACCGCTACGGTTGAAATGAAGATAATTTCGTTCCGCATCGGGAAAGGCTCGCCATTCTTCAGCGTCCTGGGCAAACCGATGGCGATGGCCAGGGATACGATGCCGCGCATGCCAGACCAGCTGATGATCATGCTTTCTTCCAGCGTCAGCAAAGCCGCTTCGGTGATCCTTCTTTTTTTGGCGGTGAACGCGCGCTGAAGGTTCACCTGCTGCATGAACATCCTGCCCATGCGGAGGAGCAGCGCGGCAATGGTAATGAGCAACGCATAACCCACGTAGTTCCAGATCTGGCTGTCGTCTATCGCGCGGGCCACGATGGGAAATTCGAGACCGATAAGGATGAAGATAAAACCGTTGAGCAGGAAGATGATGGTTTCCCAGATGTTTTTGGACTGGTTGCGGATGTGCTCAGGGAATCGCTGGTTGCTGAGCCTGGACATGTTCAGGCCGAGCATTACCACGGCGATCACGCCGGAAACATGCAGCTCTTCCGCGAGCAGGTACGTCACGAATGGCGCCAGCAGCATAAAGCTCATCACGGCGAGATGATTGTCGCGCACGGCGCGTAATACAAACCCTAAAATTTTTCCCATTACAATGCCTACCAGCGCGCCGCCCGCGAGCAGACCGGCAAACACGAGCAGGGCGTCCCAAATAACGAAAGAAGCGCCGGCCACCGCCGCCACGGCAAAACGGTAAGCCACCAGCGCGGAAGCGTCGTTGATCAGGCTTTCGCCTTCAATGATGGTGATGGTGTTGTGCGATAGACCAAGCCCTTTGGTGATGCTGATAGCTGCCACCGCATCTGTTGCGGAAAGGATGGCGCCGAGCACGAAGGCCAGCGGCCAGGTCATGCCGGGGATCAGGTAATACCCAGCCACGGCGATGCCGCAGGCGGTAACGAACACGAGGCCGATGGCCAGCGTGGAAATGGTATTGATATTCGTTTTGAAGGTCTTGAAATCGATATTGAACGCGGCGTCGTACAGCAGCGGCGGCAGGAAAATGAGAAGCACGATCTCGGGATTGATCTCTATTTCCGGCAGGCCGGGGAAAAAACCGATGGCGATGCCGGCAACGATCAGGAGGATGGGCGCCGCCAGTTTGATCTTTTCCGCTACTACGGAAAGGCCGGTCATGATCGCGAGGATAAATAATACGATGCTGTAATTGTTCATAAGGCTGCGTATTATCGAAAAAGCCCGCCAAACTTCTGTCTGGCGGGCCTTCTGTTCTTCTGTGACTCTGTCAGGATTCAAACCTGAAACCTTCTGATCCGTAGTCAGATGCTCTATTCAGTTGAGCTACAAAGCCATGTTGTTTTGAACGGGTAGCAAAAGTAGGAATAGTTTTTTAAAAATCAATCAGCAGTAAGAAATAAATTATCAACATGCATTATTCACAGCTGTTTCGCCGGCATGGCTGTTTTGACCGTCACTACGCTCATATTTTGCCAAATTTTAATGTAAATGGGGTTAAAAAGAAAAACCCGGCAAACTGTTCGTATGCCGGGCTTATCCATTCGTAGAAGATTGTTAGTGACTCTGTCAGGATTCAAACCTGAAACCTTCTGATCCGTAGTCAGATGCTCTATTCAGTTGAGCTACAGAGCCATTGTTCTGTTCTTGAACGGGATGCAAATGTATGGAGAATTTTTATTTCTGCAAACCTTTCATTGCTTTTTTTCCGCATCCGCGATTTTCCATTTATTTTTGACGTTACATCTAAAACGCTGAAACCCGTGAAAATACAGCTTTGGAGCATCGGAAAAGAGAATGATGCGTATATCAACGAAGGCATTAAAATATTTCAGAAAAGATTACAGCATTATACGGATTTTGACATCAAACTGATACCGACGGTAAAGCAGGCAGCCAGTCTTTCCATACCTGAACTGAAAAAAGCCGAAGGCAAACTGGTGCTGGATATGCTGCAGCCGGCAGATTACCTGCTGGCGCTGGACGAACGCGGCAAAAGCATGAGCACGATGCAGCTGGCGGATTTCGTGCGGCAGCGTGAAAATTCCGGCACGCGGCAGCTGATCGTGCTGATCGGCGGCGCTTTCGGCATCGACGCGGCCGTGCTGCAAAGGGCGCAAACCACCATGTCGCTTTCAGCGCTTACATTTCCCCACCAGATCGTGCGCCTGATCGTTACCGAGCAGCTTTACAGGGCCTATACCGTGCTCAATAACGAAAAATATCATCATCAATGATTATTTTTACAAACTAACAGAAGAATTTATGTCTCTTACCATAGCGATCATTATCATTACCTGCCTGGTTTCCATTACTTCGTTCAACAGACCCGATCAAATCGACAAGCTGAGTTTCTGGCCCTATAAGGTCGCTCATAACAAGGAGTATTACCGCTTTCTGACCAGCGGTTTTATACACGGCGATTTTATGCACCTGTTCTTTAATATGCTGACGCTGTATTTCTTCGGCAGCGTAGCGGAATCGTATATGCAGGCATACCTGGGCGGGAAGTTTTTTTATATTCTCCTGTACGTGCTGGGGCTGATATTGCCCGATGTATATACTTTTTTCAGGTATAAAGACGTATACGGCTACCGCACCATCGGGGCTAGCGGCGCAGTGTCCGCCGTTCTTTTCTCTTCCATCTTCTTCGAGCCCTGGCATAAGCTGGGCCTGTATTTCGTGATCCCCATCTGGGGCATCCTGTATGGCTTGCTGTATCTCGTTTATTCCGCCTATATGTCGCGCCGCGGCGGCGGAGACGGCATCAACCACGACGCGCACTTCTGGGGAGCCGTGCTGGGCTTCATTTTCCCGCTGGTGATGCGGCCGGAGCTGGCCAGGGTGTTCCTCGAAAAAATCACCCGGCTGCCTTTCTAGGATCTTTCTTCCGTCATCGTAATGCGCAATACCTGCCGTGTTTTTTCCGTCACCCGGAAGCGGTTGTCTATCCGCATGCCCGCTACCCACACGATCCGTTTGTCCGCCGATTCCAGCACCCACACCTTTTCCTTCTGCGGCAACGACAGTTTCTGGTCGATGAAAAAACGGCTCAGTTTCTTTTTGCGGTTCATGCCGAGCGGGTAAAAATAATCCCCTTGCTTCCAGCGGCGCAGCATCAGCGGGAATTGCAGCCCGGCCGCGTCGATGCAGGCCACGGCAGCGTTTGCGCTTACGGCGTTGGTATCGTTCTGCGCATACTGGAACCTGAATGCAACGTTTGGCAGGCGCAGGTTTTCCTGTTCTTTTTCGATGATGAAATAACCCGCCTCCGCAGTATTCAGCGGTGCGACGATGAACCATTTCCGGTCGCGCACGATGCGGTGCGAAGCAGTGGTGACGTACCTTCCCGGTTCCGCATCCAGCAGCGCGGTTACCTGCGAGGCCTGCGCGGGGCTGCATCCGAAGGGTTTCAGCAGTTCGTACGCGATAGTAGCGAGCGGTTTCGCCTGGCTGAAACGGACCAGCGGGATAAAGTACTCCTCCCCTTTTTTTACCAGCAGTTTCTTTTTATGTTCTTCCACCGCTTGTTTGTACAACTCCTCCGCTTCGCGGAAACGATCGATGGAAGCGCCCGTTTGCCGCACTACATCCGGGAAAAGCGCCTGCAGCGGCGGTAATATATTGTGGCGGAAATAATTACGTGTGTACTTGTCCGTTATATTCGAACTATCTTCCACGAACGCGACCCCTTCTTCTTTGGCGTATGCGGCAATTTCCTCCCGCGTAGCGAACAGCAGCGGCCGCGCGATATGCCCCTGCAAAGGAAGAATGCCGTGCAAACCGGCCATGCCAGTGCCTTTGGAAAGATTCATCCAAAGCGTTTCCACATTATCCTGCATATGATGCGCGGTAACCACCGCGGCCAGCCCCAGCGCGGCCCTTTGGCGCTCCAGCCAGGCATAGCGCAGGTCACGGGCGGCCACCTGCACAGACAGTTTGTGCTGTTCCGCATATGCGGCCGTATCAAAACGGGTAACATGTACGGGTGCCTGGTAACGTTCGCCGAGCGAGCGCACAAAAGCTTCGTCGCGGTCGCTTTCCGCTCCCCGCAGCATAAAATTGCAATGCGCCAGTTCCACTTTCCAGCCGGCTTTCACCAGCAGGTGGCACAGCACGCTGGAATCCAGCCCGCCGCTAACGGCCAGCAGCAGCCCTTCTCCTTCGTTAAAGATCCTTTCTTCGCGGATAAATTCCCGTAGTCTTCCGATCATGTAATGTAATTGTTGTTAAAGGTCTTCGCGCGCAGCCTGCAATTCGTTGTAAGCGTGCATGTCCCGTATTTCGCGGGCCACTTCCATTCCTTTTTCATATGCGGCGATGGCTGCGTCCTGCTCTCCCATCCTTTCCAGCAGCTTGCCGAGATGGTAATAGGAACCAACATATTTGGGATCGTTTGCCAGCAAGGCTTCGAAAACGCCGCGGGCGCTCCGGTCGTCGTTGATCTTGATGTATTCAAGCGCCAGCGCGTGCTGCAGGAAGCTGTCCTGCGGACTGTCTGCGAGAAACGCCTGTAATCGGGAAATCCTGTCCATGTGCGATAATGCTATTTTTAAAACGCTCGTGCGGTGCTGATTGCCGGAATGCTAAATCCCATATATTTGTAAACACTGCATTTTTTAATAAAAACCAGTTTACGGATATGAAGATATTAGTATGTATCAGTAAAACGCCCGACACCACTGCAAAAATAGCTTTCATAGACAACAACACGAAATTCAGTGAAGCGGGCGTTCAGTTCATCATTAATCCCTACGACGAATGGTACGCGCTGGTAAGGGCATTGGAGCTGAAGGAAACGTTGAATGCCACGGTGCACCTGATCACGGTTGGCGGCGCTGATACCGAGCCCGTGATCCGCAAGGCGCTGGCGCTTGGCGGCGACGAAGCGTTCAGGGTGGATGCGGATAGCCATGACAGTTATTTTATTGCTTCGCAGATCGCGGCGCATGCCAGATCGGAAAACTACGATATTATACTGACCGGGAAAGAAACCATCGATTATAACGGATCGTCGATCGGCGGCATGGTGGCCGAACTGGCGGGCCTGCCTTTTGTGTCCATCGCCTCCAAACTGGACGTGAACGGCACAACAGCCACGCTCAGGCGAGAGATCGAAGGCGGCGAGGAAACCGTGGAAGTGAGCCTTCCCGTGGCAATCTCCGCGCAGAAAGGCATGGCCGAAGCGCGTATTCCTAATATGCGCGGCATTATGGCGGCGCGCACCAAACCCTTGAAAGTGATCGCTCCCGTGGCGGTAGACCAGCTTACGAGCGTAACCTCGTTCGAGCTGCCGCCCGCAAAGGCAGGCGTAAAGCTGATTTCGCCGGACAACGTGGAAGAGCTGGTGAAACTGCTGCACGAAGAAGCCAAAGTGATCTGATCTTTTCATTCCTTAAATCGAACTAGATGTCTGTTTTAATATTTGCCGATCAATTTCAGGGTAACATTAAAAAATCCGCGCTGGAAGCCGTACAATACGGTTCCAAAGTAGCGCAGCAGCTGGGCACGCAGGCTACGGCCATCGTGCTGGGTGAAGTGAGCGCAGACGAGTTGGCGTCCCTCGGCCGGTACGGCGCCTCCAAAGTGCTACATGTGGCGGATGCGCGGCTGAACGAGCTGGAAACCGGCGTTGGCGTGAAGATCATCGCCGAAGCCGTGGAAAAGGAAAACGCCGATGTGATCGTATTCTCGCATAATTTCTCCGGCCGCGCCATTGCGCCGCAATTGTCAGCCCGCCTGAAAGCAGGTCTGGTAGCGGGCGCCATCGCCCTGCCCGATACCTCGGCGGGGTTCGTGGTGAAAAAGAACGTGTTTTCCGGCAAGGCATTTGCCAATGTGAACATCACCTCCGCAAAAAAGATCGTATCCGTGCTGCCCAATACGTTCAACGTGGAAGCCGGCAGCGGAACGGCGGCGGTGGAGGCGTTTGCGCCTTCCATCAGCGATGCGGACTTCAAAATAAAGATCACCAAGGTGGAAACCGTGAGCGGCGAAGTGCCGCTGACCGAGGCGGAGATCGTGGTAAGCGGCGGCCGCGGCCTGAAGGGCCCTGAGAACTGGGGCATCCTGGAAGACCTGGCGCATGCGCTGGGCGCGGCAACGGCCTGCAGCCGGCCCGTGGCGGACGCGCACTGGCGCCCGCATCACGAGCATGTGGGGCAAACCGGGTTTACGGTGCGGCCCAACCTGTATGTGGCGATCGGTATTTCCGGGGCTATCCAGCATTTGGCTGGCGTAAACGGCAGCAAAGTGATCGTGGTGATCAACAAAGACGCGGAAGCGCCATTCTTCAAAGCGGCGGATTACGGGATCGTGGGCGACGCCTTCGAGGTGGTGCCCAAACTGACCGAAGCTGTAAAGAAGTATAAAGGGAAATAATTACAATGCGCTGGCTGCCGGGCGGAAGGGACGCGGAATAAACTTCACGCGCGCCCTAATCTTCGGCAGCCAATGCTTTTTAGATATCGATTATTTTTCTAACTTCACGTCTTACACAGTAATAAACGTGAGCGCTTACGCGTAATGACAGTATGAGAAAAATAGAATTGGAAATAGTTGCTTTGTCGCATAGCATTACACAAACCCATTCGTATGCCGTGGTACTGGGAGAGGTGAACGGATTAAGGCGTCTGCCGATCGTGATCGGCGGGTTTGAAGCGCAGGCCATCGCGGTGGCGTTGGAGAAGATGCAGCCCAGCAGGCCGTTGACCCATGACCTCATGAAGAATTTCATGAATGCGTTTAATGTTGAATTGCATGAGGTCATTATCAGCAATTTACAGGAAGGTATTTTCTATTCCAAGCTCATTTGTTCCAATAACGACGATACGATCGAGATAGATTCCCGTACTTCAGACGCGCTGGCGCTGGCGGTACGATTTGGCTGCCCTATTTATACGTACGAGAACATCCTCAACAGCGCGGGCATCCTGCTGGACGACCCCGCCGGCAAAAAGACCACCAAGGCTTCCGGCAGCCCGTCGATCTCCGAACATGAGAAAGGTGCTGAAGACGATCTCAAGGCCCTCAATCTCGAGGAGCTGAACACGCTTTTGCAGGAAGTGCTGGAGCAGGAAGATTATATCCGCGCCATCGCTATCCGCGACGAGATCAACAGCCGTAAAAGTAAATAGCCTACAATCGTGATCCTTTTCCCCAATTGTAAAATCAATCTTGGTTTACATATCCTGCACAGGCGGGAAGACGGCTTTCATGACCTGGAAACGGTATTTTATCCTTTGCCCCTGCAAGACGCGCTGGAGGTGATCACCGCAGGGGAAAACATTTTTTCGCACAGCGGTATCGAGATCCCCGGCGATGCAACAGACAATCTTTGCAATAAAGCCTATGCCCTGCTGAAGGCAGACTACCCGCAGCTGCCGGCCGTGCACATCCATCTTCACAAACATGTACCTATCGGGGCTGGCTTGGGCGGCGGCTCGGCAGACGGCGCCTTTATGCTTAAAGCATTGAATATCAAATACAACCTGGATATACCCGAAGAAAAACTGGAAGCTTATGCGGCGCGGCTCGGCAGTGATTGTCCCTTTTTCATCCGCAACCGGCCCTGTTTCGCGACGGGGCGGGGCGAGGTGATGGAGCCCTGGGAGTTGGACCTGTCGGGTTATTCCTTTTTGCTGGTGCATCCGGGAATACATGTGAATACTGGCTGGGCGTTCGGGCAGCTTACGCCGGGCAGGCCGGAAACGGGGTTACGGGAAGTGGACTGGAAAGATGTGAGCAGCTGGAAGGGAATGTTGACGAACGATTTTGAGGGGCCGGTGTTCAGGGAGTACCCGGCGATCCGGAACATCAAAGAAAAAATGTACCGTGCGGGGGCTGTTTACGCTACGATGAGCGGGAGCGGTTCGGCGGTGGTGGGAATATTTCCGAAGGGAGAATGGCCGGAGGCGGTTTGGGAGGGGCATTACAGGGTGTTTAAACTTTAAGGGTATTTTTACACAATTGATGCATTAGATTGATTTTCAAGCAATTGAACTTCTTGTCGAACGGGCACAAAAAAACCGGCTACTGTGGTAACCGGTTTATTATTTTGGAGAGAATAAGTGCTTATTTAACAGAAGCGATAAGGCTTTTGAAAGTTTCGGGCTCATTCATTGCCAGGTCAGCCAGTACTTTTCTGTTGAGGCCGATGTGTTTTTCTGACAATTTATGAATGAACTGGGAGTAAGTCATTCCTTCAGCGCGGGCCGCAGCGTTAATACGGGCGATCCACAGGGTGCGGTATTCTCTTTTCTTCAGTTTGCGGCCTACGTAGCTATAGGTAAGGCCTTTCTCCAGAACGTTCTTCGCTACGGTATATACGTTTTTACGTTTACCATAGAAGCCTTTGGCCTGTTTTAAGATCTTTTTCCTTCTGGCTCTGGACGCAACTGCGTTTACTGAACGAGGCATGTTATGCTTTTTAAAACTTGTTTAATAAATTGGATTCAATTAGCGAAGTACGAGCATACGCTTCACCAGGTTCAGATTGGCGTCGGCCACCAGGCTACTTCCTCTCAGAGAACGTTTTCTTTTGTTGGACTTTTTAGTCAGCAAGTGACTTTTATAAGCCTTCGGGCGTTTGATAGCGCCGCTACCGGTCACCGTAAACGTCTTCTTCGCACGGCTATGAGTCTTTACTTTAGGCATCTTACTACGAATTTGGTCTGCAAAGGTAGGTAATTATTTTTTAAATAACATATTCTATCAAAAAAAATTGAAACCTTTCCCGAAACAACGAAAAAAAGTTAACAAATTTTCCACGGGATTAAAGACTTGACTTTCAAGTCACTCATACAATATAAACATCATATAACTGTTTTTTCACACTCTCGAGAGAAATTCATATTTTTGAATTGTCTATATTATCATTAATTTTAATTTCAGTTTAGTTGAAATGTGTGCAAACCGGCAGACTATACCTATTGAAAGAACCGAATATCGAATAACCGAAGCCTATGAAAACGATCCTTTACACCTGTGATCATCTGCGCAGCATCCGGCGCAGCTTATTGTCTCAAACAATTTCTGTTAAAACGGCCAATCCTCCGGCATTCCGAAGGAAATGACCGCCCGTGCAGCCTATCACCTGCAACGGACTTGTTTCACTTAATTGTTTGCTACAATGAGAAGATTTTTACTCCTTATACTATTTACACTAACAGGCTTGAGGGCCTTTTCGCAGGTTATCAACGACGATACCCGCCGCCCTTTCATGACAGCCCCCGCAAGGGTCTGCAGTGGCGCCTACGCCTCGGTTCACGCCTGGTTGCAGAATATTGACGGCGTCTGGCAGAACGGAGGATGGCAATATCCCAAAACCTCGGTGGACAGCGTCCGCTGGACCATCGATCTGCCAGTAGGCCCGACTGTCGTATATAGCGAGCCGCGCGGCCCGAACCCAATAGTGAGATGGATCGCTTCCAACAGCGAATCCATGACCTTCAATGTTGAAGAAATAGGTACTTACACGATAACGGCAAGAATATATAAAGGCACCGTTCGCGTAAACGGCGTATGGGTACCTGCTTACGCTGAAGTTACCAGGACCTTCGTTGCCGAAAGTTGTGAGATGGAAGTGTGTGAAGGTACTTTCACGCCATCGACGAACTTTAAAGAGACGTTCGGCAATTTTACCGTTAACGGGCCGGCCAGGGCTTTACCCGCGCCTGCCACCATCGATTACATTTTCGACGGCGACGGCGAACTGAAAGACAACTATTACGCTATTCACTACAGCGCCAAGCTTGGCGGTAAAAATGAATGGGGCGATATATTCGACCATACCAACGACGGATATGGCGGCATGCTCATCGCCAACTCATCCGAAGAGCCACGGTCTTTTTACAGAAGAACCGTAACAGGCCTTTGTCCCGGCGCGAAATACAACTTTTCCGCCTGGTTCATCAACCTGAACTCCTTAGGCGTATTGAATAATGTCTGCGAAAACTGGAACAGCAACTACCGGTACGCAGGCGTTACCTTCATTGTAAGAAACGCGACAAACAACGCCGTCATCGGTCAGTTCAATACGAACGACGTATCGATGGACCTTTCCATTAATAATGGCGGAGACCAGCGCATGACCGGCTGGCAGCAGTTCGGCGGTACCGTAACCTTAGGGCCCGGTGAAACGAACGTGGTCGTTGAGATCAGGAACAATAACCCCGGCGGTTGCGGTAACGACATCGCGGTAGACGACATCGAATTCGTATTCTGCGCGCCCAAAATTTATTCCTATATCGACGGTCTGGGTGTGGAAGAAGACCAGGTGTGCCCTGGCGCCGAACTGAACGTGACCTCGGTTATCCAGCCTGCGGACTATTTCACCAATCCTGTTTACCGTTGGGAGTTCAGCAAAAATGGTGCTCCTTATACAACGGTCAACGAGCCCGGTTATACCGGTGTAAATACCCCCGTGCTGCATATCGGCCCGGACGTGCTGCAGGAAGGAGATGTGATCAGGTACCAGCTGATGGTGATTGAAGCGGGCAACCTCTCGGGGGGAACGTGTTATACGCCATCGAACCGGGTAACCATTTCGGTGGCCGAGCTGCCGAAGATCAACGCCACCAGGGATTCCCTGTGCCGTGGCGATTCCACGATCCTGACGGCCACTCCCCTGGAGTCGCCGGGCGTCGTCGGTTACGAAACCTTTACGTGGACCGGCCCGGATATATTGCCATGGCCGGGGCCAGGCCTTCAGCCGAAGAACCAGATCCTGATCAGGCCGTCGGTAACGAGCCAGTATAATGTAACCGGTAGTATACAATATGGTGCGTACGTAAACGGGCAGCCGCGCGTATGTACCAAAAAAGACAGCATCATGATCACGGTGGACCAGCCACCTGTTGTGGAGCTTGGACCCGATCAGCTGCTATGCGTGAACGAACCGCTGACGCTCGACGCGGGCGCGGCCAATGCCGGTTTTGACATCACCTGGCAGCCGGGCAACCTGCATACGCAGGCCATTAATATTACAGCGCCTTCTACGGCGGTTACGCAGGAATATAAAGTGAACGTGCGCAACGGCCAGTGTACGGTGAGGGATTCCGTGAAGATCACCGGCGCGGTGGTTACGCCCGCGGGGATCAATGCGATCACCAATTACTGCGCGGACGTTGCTCCCAACATCAACCTGAGACCGGTTACGCCGATCGACCCGGGCGAAACACCGCCTCATATCGTGACCTGGACCTTCGTTGGCCCCAATCACGGCGCCACGCTGGTGACGACCAACCCGGTAGACGCTCCCAACAACCGCCAGCTGCGCACAATGCCGCTCAACACGCCGGTAACCGTGCGGCTGAGCATACAGGTAAGCGGCACCGATTGTATCAGCACAGACGAAAAGACATTCCTCGTAGAATCCGTGCCCAATGCGGTGGCGAGAGACCTGGCGCAATGTACCAACGTGTTCACGCTGGATGCGGACCCGGTGAAAGATACGAGCATGACGGGCACCTGGACGGTGATTTCGGGCGATGTGACCATCGCTCCCGCCGATATTCATAACCCGAATGCGACCGCTACGATCAACAACGGCCCGCAAACCGCGATGCTTCGCTGGACGGTCACAAAAAACCGTCCCGGTTCCACCTGTGCGCCCCGTTCAATAGATATCATCCTCGATTTTGCCGAGCCTCCGACCATCTCGGTTGATTCCAATATCGACGAATGCCGCGACGGCGCCGGCCAGTTCGACCTGCCCTGGACTTCCACCAACGATCCCGAGCAATTCGACCTGGAAGCGGTGGGCGCCAACCCGATGCCGGGCTTCTCAAACATTACCGACGAGCCCCTGTACGCAACGGACGGAACGCTGAGCATCCCCTACCCTGCGGGTGTTGCGCCGGGCGTATATACCTTCCTGATCCGCGCTGAAAAGATGACGATGACCGGTGAGATCTGTGCTTCCGAATCTTTCTTCACGGTAACGATCAATACGCCTTCCACTGCGCCGACAATTACGCTGCCTACGCCGAACATCTGCGCCGGTTCTTCGGCCACGTTAACGATCAACGGCGGCTCATTGGGCTCAAATGCCCAGTGGGTATGGTACCGCGGCAATTGCACGACAGGCACGGAAATCGCAAGAGGCGTCACTTCCATCAATGTAAACCCGAGCACTACCACTACCTATTCAGTGAGAGCGGAAGGCCCGATGGCTTGCGGCAATTCAACCTGCGTATCTTCCACGGTAACCGTGTACCAGATGCCCGTTGCCGCTCAGGCAGGCGCGGACCAGGAACACTGTAACAACGCGACCTTCAACATGACTGCCGACGCGCCTAGCATTGGAGGCGCACAAGGCACCTGGACGGTAGTGCCGGCGGGTATTGCCATCAGCGATATTCATAACAGGAACGCGATCGTGACCGTGCCTGCAGGCACAACTGCAACGCTGACATGGACCATCACCAATGGCCCCTGTACCTCAACGCCAGACGACGTTGTGTTAATTAACAGGAACCCGATCGCAAATAATACCATACAACAAAACCAGGTGCTTTGTCCGCCCAACACCACGCCTGCCGAACTTACCGGCACAGCGCCAACCGGCGGCACCGGCGCCTATACCTATCAATGGCAGCGCAGCGCCAGCGCCACCGGCACCTTTACGAACATCGGCGGCGCCACCGGTGCTACCTATCAGCCTGGTGCTTTAACGGTCACTACTTATTACAGGAGAACCGTTACTTCCGGCGCCTGTACTTCCAACAGCAACGTAATTGAAGTAAAAGTGGCTGCAGTGCCTGAATTCACTATTACAGACCCTGTATCCGCCTGTAACGCGTCCGGTAAATTTGAAGTGCAATATGCCATTATTTCCGGGGCGCCCAACCGTTACGACCTGTTGGCAATCCCCGGTTACGAGCTGCCCGGTTTCACCGATCTGTTCAATCAAAGTTTCTCGGGCGGACAGATCACTATCAACTACCCGCCTACCACGGCCGCCGGGGAATACCGGTTCAGGATCGTGATGCGGAATGCAGACGGTTGTGAAAAAGCGGATACTTTCACCACCACGCTTGAATCGTTATCCATCCCGGCATGGATCGAAATAACGCCGAGCAGGATCTGCGAAGGCCAGACCGTTACCCTTACCGCAAAAGGCGGCACGCTCGGTTCCAATGCCGAGTGGGTGTGGTACCAGGATAATTGTGGCGCGGGTACTTCCATCGGAACCGGCACCTCCATTACCTTCCAGCCTACGGAAACCACTACTTTTGCCGTGAGGGCGGAAAGCGACAGGGCTTGTAAAAATACTGACTGCGCCACCGCGACCATTACTGTAGACAAAATGCCCGATGCGGCCAATGCCGGTCAGAACCAGGAGCATTGTAACGATGCTACTTTCATCATGGACGCTACCGTTCCGAATATCGGCACCGGTACCTGGACGGGGCTTACTCCCGGCATGACCATCAGCGACCTGCATGATCCGAAAGCGACCGTTACGCTGCCAGCCGGCCAGACCGCAACGCTTACCTGGACCGTAACGAACAATACCTGTACAACCCCGGGCGATAACGTCGTGCTTATTAACCGCGACGAGATCGGGAATAATGTTATCCAGCAGGACCAGGTAATTTGTCCCAATACGCAACCCAGCCAGCTGACAGGCGCGGGTGTGCCTTCAGGCGGCAGCGGCACTTATACTTATGAATGGGAATACAGCACTACCAGCGCCACAGCTGGTTTTACAACCGTTCCTTCCGCTACCGGCAGCATTTTCCAGCCGCCGGTGTTAACACAGACCACCTGGTATCGCAGGATCGTGAGATCTGGTACGGAATGCGAAAGCATCAGCAATGCCGTGGAGATCACGGTGTCTACCGTACCGCCTTCCGTGAGCAGTACGCCTCCTCCTGTAACTACAGCTTGCGTGAGCGGGACGGACTATACGACGTTGTTCGGTACGCCGACCTTCAGTCATCCCCTGGGCCTTGCGCTGACCACCACTTACAGGGATTCAACGGCAGCGCAGACCTGCGGCTTTACGATCACGCGCATCTGGACGGCTGAAGATCCTTGCGGGAGAACGGTTGAAACGCGCCAGACGATCACCGTGACGGATAATACGCCGCCTGTGTTTAATACGCCTTTGCCTGTGGATATGACGGTGGAATGCAGCGCAATCCCTGTCCATAATGATTTGACGGCTACTGATGCTTGTAGCGGGCTGATAACTGCGACCAAACGCCAGGATACGATCCGTGCAGCGAATGCTTGTCCCAATAATTACCAGCTTCGCCGTGTATGGATCGCTACGGATGCTTGCGGGAACGAGGATTCTGTGATACAGATCATCACGGTACAGGATACACGTCCTCCTGTGTTCGATTCTCCTGCCCCGGCCAATGTAACTGTTGAATGTAGCGCCATCCCCGTTCAAGGTGATCTGACGGCTACTGATAACTGTAATGGCCTGGTAAGAATTACCAAACGCCAGGATACCATCCGCGCAGCCAACGCTTGTCTGAACGACTACCAACTGCGCCGCGTATGGATCGCCCGCGACACTTGCGGCAACCGTGATTCCGTGATACAGATCATCACGGTGCAGGATACAAGACCTCCTGTGTTCGATTCTCCTGCCCCGGCCAATGTAACCGTGGAATGTAGCGCTATCCCTGTTCAGGGTGATTTGACCGCAACCGACAACTGTAATGGCCTGGTGAGAATTACCAAACGCCAGGATACCATCCGCGCGGCCAACGCTTGTCTGAACAACTACCAGCTTCGCCGCGTATGGATCGCCCGCGACACCTGCGGCAACCGTGATTCCGTGATTCAGATCATCACGGTGCAGGATACCCGCCCGCCGGTATTTGATTCTCCGGCTCCGGCTAACATCACCGTGGAATGTAGCGCCATCCCTGTTCAGGGTGATCTGACGGCAACCGACAACTGTAATGGCCTGGTAAGAATTACCAAACGCCAGGACACCATCCGTGCCGCCAACGCTTGTCTGAACGACTACCAACTGCGCCGCGTATGGATCGCCCGCGACACCTGTGGCAACCGTGATTCCGTGATTCAGATCATCACGGTGCAGGATACAAGACCTCCCGTGTTCGATTCTCCTGCTCCAGCTAACATCACCGTTGAATGTAGCGCTATCCCTGTTCAGGGCGATTTGACCGCTACTGATAACTGTAATGGCCTGGTAAGAATTACCAAACGCCAGGACACCATCCGTGCCGCCAACGCTTGTCTGAACGACTACCAACTGCGCCGCGTATGGATCGCCCGTGATACCTGTGGCAACCGTGATTCTGTGATTCAGATCATCACGGTACAGGATACCCGCCCGCCGGTATTTACAACACCGGCTCCGGCCAACATCACCGTTGAATGTAGCGCGATTCCTGTTCAGGGTGACTTGACCGCTACTGATAACTGTAATGGCCTGGTGAGGATCACCAAACGCCAGGACACCATCCGTGCGGCAAACGCTTGTTTGAATAATTATCAGCTTCGCCGCGTATGGATCGCCCGCGACACCTGCGGCAACCGTGATTCCGTGATACAGATCATCACGGTGCAGGATACAAGACCTCCTGTGTTCGATTCTCCTGCCCCGGCCAATGTAACCGTGGAATGTAGCGCTATCCCTGTTCAGGGTGATTTGACCGCAACCGACAACTGTAATGGCCTGGTGAGAATTACCAAACGCCAGGATACCATCCGCGCGGCCAACGCTTGTCTGAACGACTACCAACTGCGCCGTGTGTGGATCGCACATGACACCTGCGGCAACCGTGATTCCGTGATTCAGATCATCACCGTGCAGGATACACGCCCGCCGGTATTTGATTCTCCGGCTCCGGCTAACATCACAGTGGAATGTAGCGCCATCCCTGTTCAGGGTGATCTGACGGCAACCGACAACTGTAATGGCCTGGTGAGAATCACCAAACGCCAGGATACCATCCGTGCCGCCAACGCTTGCCCCAATAACTACCAACTGCGCCGCGTATGGATCGCCCGCGACACCTGCGGCAACCGTGATTCCGTGATACAGATCATCACGGTGCAGGATACAAGACCTCCTGTGTTCGATTCTCCTGCTCCAGCTAACATCACCGTTGAATGTAGCGCGATCCCTGTTCAGGGCGATTTGACCGCTACCGACAACTGTAACGGCTTGGTGAGGATCACCAAACGCCAGGATACCATCCGTGCCGCCAACGCATGTCTGAACAACTACCAACTCCGCCGTGTGTGGATCGCTCGTGATACCTGTGGCAACCGTGATTCCGTGATACAGATCATCACGGTGCAGGATACAAGACCTCCTGTGTTCGATTCTCCTGCCCCGGCCAATGTAACCGTGGAATGTAGCGCGATCCCTGTTCAAGGAGACTTGACCGCTACTGATAACTGTAACGGCTTGGTGAGGATCACCAAACGCCAGGATACCATCCGTGCCGCCAACGCATGTCTGAACAACTACCAACTCCGCCGCGTGTGGATCGCTCGTGATACCTGTGGCAACCGTGATTCTGTGATACAGATCATTACGGTTCGAGATACCCGCCCGCCGGTATTTACAACGCCGGCTCCGGCCAATATCACCGTGGAATGTAGCGCCATCCCTGCCCAGGGAGACCTGACTGCAACCGACAACTGTAATGGCCTGGTGAGGATCACCAAACGCCAGGATACCATCCGTGCCGCCAACGCATGTCTGAACAACTATCAGCTTCGTCGCGTGTGGATCGCTCGTGATACCTGTGGCAACCGTGATTCTGTGATACAGATCATCACGGTACAGGATACCCGCCCGCCGGTGTTTACAACACCGGCTCCGGCCAACATTACCGTTGAATGTAGCGCCATCCCTGCCCAGGGAGACCTGACTGCAACCGACAACTGTAATGGCCTGGTGAGGATCACCAAACGCCAGGATACCATCCGTGCCGCCAACGCATGTCTGAACAACTACCAACTCCGCCGTGTGTGGATCGCTCGTGATACCTGTGGCAACCGCGATTCCGTGATTCAGATCATCACCGTGCAGGATACAAGACCTCCTGTGTTCGATTCTCCTGCCCCGGCCAATGTAACCATTGAATGTAGCGCCATCCCCGTTCAAGGAGACTTGACCGCAACCGACAACTGTAATGGCCTGGTGAGGATCACCAAACGCCAGGATACCATCCGTGCCGCCAACGCATGTCTGAACAACTATCAGCTTCGCCGCGTATGGATCGCCCGCGACACCTGTGGTAACCGTGATTCTGTGATTCAGATCATCACCGTGCAGGATACCCGCCCGCCGGTGTTTACAACGCCTGCCCCGGCTAATGTAACCGTGGAATGTAGCGCCATCCCTGTTCAGGGAGACCTGACCGCAACCGACAACTGTAATGGGCTGGTAAGAATTACCAAACGCCAGGATACCATCCGTGCCGCCAACGCTTGCCCCAATAACTACCAACTGCGCCGCGTATGGATCGCACGCGATACCTGTGGCAACCGTGATTCTGTAATTCAGATCATCACGGTACAGGATACACGTCCTCCTGTGTTCGATTCTCCTGCCCCGGCCAATGTGACCGTGGAATGTAGCGCCATCCCTGTTCAGGGTGATCTGACTGCAACCGACAACTGTAATGGCCTGGTAAGAATTACCAAACGCCAGGATACCATCCGTGCCGCCAACGCATGTCTGAACAACTACCAGCTTCGTCGCGTATGGATCGCCCGCGACACCTGTGGCAACCGCGATTCCGTGATACAAATTATCACGGTACAGGATACAAGACCGCCAGTATTTGATTCTCCGGCTCCGGCCAATGTAACCGTTGAATGTAGCGCCATCCCTGTTCAGGGAGACTTGACGGCTACTGATAACTGTAATGGGCTGGTAAGAATTACCAAACGCCAGGACACCATCCGTGCCGCCAACGCATGTCTGAACAACTACCAACTCCGCCGCGTGTGGATCGCTCGTGATACCTGTGGCAACCGTGATTCTGTGATACAGATCATCACGGTTCGAGATACCCGCCCGCCGGTGTTTACAACGCCTGCCCCGGCTAATGTAACCGTGGAATGTAGCGCCATCCCTGTTCAGGGTGATCTGACTGCAACCGACAACTGTAATGGCCTGGTAAGAATTACCAAACGCCAGGATACCATCCGTGCCGCCAACGCATGTCTGAACAACTACCAGCTCCGCCGTGTGTGGATCGCACGTGATACCTGTGGCAACCGCGATTCCGTGATTCAGATCATCACGGTTCGAGATACCCGCCCGCCGGTGTTTACAACGCCTGCCCCGGCTAATGTGACCGTGGAATGTAGCGCCATCCCTGTTCAGGGCGATTTGACCGCAACCGACAACTGTAATGGGCTGGTAAGAATTACCAAACGCCAGGATACCATCCGTGCCGCCAACGCATGTCTGAACAACTACCAGCTTCGTCGCGTATGGATCGCCCGCGACACCTGTGGCAACCGCGATTCCGTGATACAAATTATCACGGTGCGCGATACCCGTCCGCCTGTGTTCACAACGCCTGCCCCGGCCAACACTACGGTGGAATGTAGCGCCATCCCTGTCCAGGGAGACCTGACCGCAACCGACAACTGTAATGGCCTGGTAAGGATCACCAAACGCCAGGATACCATCCGTGCCGCCAACGCCTGTCTGAACAACTACCTGCTCCGCCGCGTATGGATCGCCCGCGATACCTGTGGCAACCGCGATTCCGTGATTCAGATCATCACCGTTCGCGATACCCGCCCGCCCGTATTTACAACGCCTACCCCGGCCAACGTGACAGTGGAATGCAATAACATTCCTGTTCAGGGGAACATGTCCGCTACCGACAACTGTAACGGCCTCGTAACCATGACCAGGCGCCAGGATACCATCCGCGCAGCCAATGCATGCCTGAATAACTACCAGCTGCGCCGCGTGTGGATCGCTGCCGATGTGTGCGGCAACCGCGATTCCGTGATACAAATCGTTACTGTACGCGATACCCGCCCGCCGGTATTTACTACACCAGCCCCGGCTAACATAACGGTTGAGTGCAGCAGCATCCCGGTTCATGGAGACCTGTCCGCTACCGACAACTGTAACGGCCTCGTAACCGTGACCAAACGCCAGGATACCGTTCGCGCGCCGAACGCCTGCCGGAACAATTACCAGCTCCGTCGCGTATGGATCGCCCGTGACATCTGCGGCAACCGTGATTCCGTGATACAGATCATCACCGTACAGGATACACGCCCGCCGGCGTTCACCATCGCCACCCCGGCCAACGTGACCGTAGAATGCAGCAACATTCCGACCATGCCGGACCTCGCTGCGACCGACAATTGCAGTCCCGCCGCATCCGTGAGGATTCTGAAAAACGAGATCAGGCAGAATATTCCCGGCGCATGCGCCAACAATTACCTGCTGATCCGCACCTGGACGGCGCTGGACGAATGCAACAACGCGAGAACGGTAACGCAGACCATCACTGTGGTAGACCGTACAGCACCTGTATTTACTTCTACCATCCCGGCCAATGTAACAGTGGAATGCAGCAACATCCCGTCTGCGCCGGAGATGACCGCAAGGGACAATTGCAGCGCTACCAACAGGATCACGATCACATACAACGAAACCCGCGTGAATATCCCGGGCGCCTGCGTGAACAATTATCAATTGCGCAGGACCTGGACCGCCACCGACGAGTGTGGCAACTTCACCACCGCCGTACAGATCATCACCGTACGCGATACAACGCCGCCGGTATTCAGCGCCCCCGCTCCCGCCAACATCACCGTTGAGTGCGACGCAGTGCCCGCTCAGCCCGATATGACCGCTACGGACAACTGTTCCGGCATCGTGAACATCACCAAAGCGGAACAGCGGATTGACAGCAGCTGCGCCAACACTTACCGCCTCATCCGCACCTGGACGGCAACGGACGTATGCGGCAATAGCAGGACCATCACGCAAACGATCATCGTGGCAGACCGTACCAAACCGGTGTTCACCAGCATGATCCCGCGCGACACCACTGTGAACTGCGACGCCATCCCTGTTGCTCCGGTAATGACCGCGAGAGACAATTGCGCGCCTGCCGTAAGCATCACTTACGACGAACAGCATATCGACAACCCGGGCGCCTGCGCGAACAATTACCGCCTGCTGCGCACCTGGACGGCCAACGATGGCTGCGGCAACATGACCCGTGTGCTCCAGATCATCACCGTACAGGATACGACCAGGCCGGCGTTCACCACCGCGATACCGCGCGATACCACCGTGAACTGCGACGGCATCCCGATGCAGCCGGTGCTGAACGCTACCGACAATTGCAGCACTGCTGCGGGCGTAAGGGTAACAAGAGCGGAACGCCGTGAAAACATCCCCGGCACCTGCGCGAACATCTACCGCCTCATCCGCACCTGGACGGCCGTGGACGAATGCGGCAACACCGCCATCGGCACGCAGGTGATCACTGTGCAGGACACTACCAAACCGGTGTTTACCCTGCTCGTACCTGCCGATGTCACCGTGGAATGCAGCAGCATCCCGGCGATGCCCACGCTGACCGCTACCGACAACTGCAGCCAGACGGCAAGAGTGACCATCACCCGCGCCGAACGCACTGAACAGATACCGGGCGCAACCTGCGCGAACAACTACCGCCTGATACGCACCTGGACGGCTACCGACGAGTGCGGCAACAGCGCCACCGTAACGCAGGTGATCACCGTAACAGATACCACCGCGCCCACATTCACCATGCCTGTACCGGCAGATGCCACCGTGGATTGCAACAACATCCCGGCACAGCCGCAGCTGACCGCAACAGACAACTGCAGCGCCACCAACCGCATCACGGTAACAAGAGCGGAACGTCGGGAAGACATACCCGGCGCCTGCGTGAACAATTACCGTTTGATCCGCACCTGGACCGCTACAGACGAATGCGGCAACGCGAGAACGGTAACACAGACCATCACCGTTCAGGATACCACCAGGCCGAACTTCACCGTGTCCATCCCCGCGGATGCCACTGTAGAATGCAGCGCGATACCTGCCATGCCTGATCTGAACGTGACCGATAACTGTACGCCTTCAAACCGTGTGACCGTTGTGAAAGCAGAACGCCGTGAAGACATTCCGGGCGCCTGCGCGAACAACTACCGCCTGGTACGCACCTGGACGGCTACCGACGAATGTGGTAACAGCAGGACGGTTGAGCAGGTACTGACCGTAACAGACCGCACCGCGCCAACATTCACCGTAACCAAACCGGCTGACGCCACCGTGGAATGCGATGCGATACCGGTACAGCCCGACCTCGCCGCAAGCGATAATTGCAGCATGGCCAATAATGTAGTGGTGGTGAAAGCGGAACGCCGTGAAGACATCCCCGGCGCCTGCGCGAACAATTACCGCCTGATCCGCACCTGGACCGCTACCGACGAATGCGGCAACAGCACGACAATTCAACAGGTACTGACTGTGGCAGACCGCACCGCACCGGTGTTCACCACTACGGTACCGGCCGATGTAACGGTAGATTGCGACGCCATCCCGGCAATGCCTGACCTGAACGCTACAGACAACTGTTCTCCGATGAGCCTGAACATTGTGAAGAATGAAGTGCGCGAGAACATCCCTGGCGCCTGCACGAACAACTACCGCCTGATCCGCACCTGGATCGCGACGGACGAGTGCGGCAACAGCACCACCGTAAGACAAGTGGTGACCGTGGAAGACAAGACCGCACCGGTATTCACACTGCAGCCGCCGACCAACATCACCGTAAACTGCGACGAAGTGCCCGCCGCGCCTGTAATGACAGCGACAGACAACTGTTCCGCCAATAATGTGACCATCATGTACAGCTTTACCAAAATGCAGCTGTCCAACGATTGTATCAACAACTACAGGCTCACCCGCACATGGGTGGCTACAGACGAGTGCGGCAACCGCGCCACCGCTACACAGGTGATCACCGTGATAGATACCACCAGACCGGTATTCAACATGGCCGCCCCTGCGGATACAACGGTAAGCTGCGACGCTATCCCCTCGCCCATCAGCATCTCCGCTTCAGACAACTGCAGCATGCCGGGCGCTGTAAGCGTCACCTTCAACCAGGTACGCGAAAACATCCCGGGCGCTTGCGCCAGCAGCTACCGCCTGATCTACACCTGGACGGCCAAAGACGAGTGCGGCAACACCGCCATCATGCGCCAGGTGATCACGGTACGCGATACTACAAGACCGGTGATCGACACGCCGCCTGCCGACATCACGCTCAGCTGCGGGCAAGCCATCCCCACGGGCATGATAGAGCTGAACGCCACAGACAACTGCGACGGCAGCTTCCCGAAAAAAGTGAAATACACCGTCGACCCGTATACGCCTGACCTCTGTAACGGTTACATCATCACCAGGAGGTGGAGCGTTACGGACGAATGCGGCAACGCAGCCCAGGACGTGATCCAGCGCATTATCGTGCTGCCTTGTCCGAAACCTGAGCTGGAAGCCGATGTATTCACCAACTGCAGCAGCACGCCGTTTATCACGCTCAAAACGCGCGGCCGTGTGAACAGGCCGGTATACACCCTCGTAGCGGTAACGCCCGCCAACGCGGTACAGGTACCGATCACATCCACCAACCCGATGTTCAATGTGAACGGCGCCACTTCCGCATCGTTCATTGTAAGGGACGGCCTCACAGGTTGTGTGTCAGACACCATGACCTACGCCATCAACTACCTGAACATGCCGGTGGTGAACCTCGGCAAAGACACCAGCCTCTGCGGCGGCAACGGCATGGTACTGGATGCGGGCCCGGCCAACTTCGGGTACAACATCACCTGGAGCACCGGCGAAACCACCCAGCGCATCAGGGTAACACAGGCCGGAAAATACAAAGTGACCATAAGCAACGGCATGTGTACCGCCATGGATTCGATCGAAGTAAGCGTGATACCGATGCCGCTGATAGACATCCCGGACACCACGATCTGCCGCGGCCAAAGCGTAACGCTCAACGCCACCGTGGATGGCGCGTCCAGCTACTTCTGGAGCACGGGCGCCACTACGCCGGCCATCAACGTAAGCACGCAGGAACGTTTCTGGGTACAGGTGATCAAAAACGGTTGTATCACGATCGATACCATCGACGTGACCGTAAACCCGCCGCCGGATATTACGCTGAGCAGGGATACCACCATCTGCCCGGGCCAGACCGTAATGCTGACCGTAAATACCAACGCGGGACGCATACAATGGGGTACCGGTGAAATGGGTAACTCCATCCTCGTAAGCAGGGCCGGAACATACTCCGTATCAGTGTACAGAGACAATTGCGTGGTGCGTGAATCAGTGAGAGTGGCCGAACGCCCGGACATATCGTTCGATCTCGGCCCGGACCGCATCATCTGCCCAGGCGGAAGCATCATTGTCAACGCCACCCATCCGGATGCGTCCGTTTACCGCTGGAACGACGGAGACCTGAACCCTGTGAAGAGCCTCAGCGTGGGCGGTACGTATAAACTGGGCATCCTCGACCGCTACTGCGACAGGTACCAGGAAGACAGCCTGAAACTGACCATCGCAGGCCCGCCGACGGTGAACCTGGGCAACGACACCATCATCTGTAAAGGCCGCCGCCACGTACTGAAGGCGAACGCTGTGAACGCCACCGCTTATAAATGGAGCAACGGCGCCACCACCAGCTACATCGAAGTGATCGAGCCGGGCACCTACAGCGTGACAGTGTTCAACGATTGTGGCAGCAGTACAGACGAGATCACCATCGATGTAAAAGAATGCGACAGCAAACCGGAAGTACCCAACGCCTTCTCGCCGAACGGAGACGGTAAAAACGACCTGTTCCGTCCCGTGGTAAGAGGCCCGATGTACGACTACGAACTGCGCATCTTCAACCGTTGGGGCGAGCTGGTGTACCTCAGCAAAGACCAGTACCAGGGTTGGGACGGTACTTACAAAGGCCGCCCGGTAGACGTGGGAACCTTCGTATGGTGGCTCACTTACAAGAAAGTAACCAACGGCCCGGCATTCATCATCAAAGGAGACGTGACCGTTGTGAGATAATATTTTCAAACAAAAAACCGATTCTTTCACCGGAAGGGGCCGCTCATTTGGGCGGCCTCTCTTTTTATATGGATTGTAACTTTTTTGAATACCGGCCCGTTTAAACACGAAACGGACCCTCATGAAGCTATACCTCGCTGCCGTAATCATGCTGTCGGCCATCACGTCCTGCCATAAAGACGACCCGGCAGAAAGCAAATACGAAAGGAAATTCAGTCCCGTGGTGAGCACCGAACTGCAGAACGCCGGCGCGGCGGGCCTTACGGTAAGTTTAAAGGTGACTTTCCAAGTTTACAACGGCTGCGGCCAGTTCGATTCTTTCGTGGTTTCCAGCGATAAAGACACCGGCGTGGTAAAAGTGCTCGCCCGTTACCCCAAAGAAGCCTTCTGCACGCAGGACATCCCGCAGCGGACGGCCACTTTTAAAAAGACATTCCCCGCGCCCGGCACCTATTACATCAAATGGGTAGGCCCGGCGCAGAGCGGCCCTGAAACCGTCACACACCGCGATACCATCACCGTCAAATAAAACGCTTGCTTATGAAAGTTTATATCGTTGCAATCGCCCTGCTGGCGGCAATTTCCTGCAGCAGGGACCCGCAGGTGGAGTATAACAGAACGCAGGGCCAGGTAACCAGCAACACATTCACTTATGTGCCCAGGGCGGGCCAGGTGAATACGATGGACATAAAGTTTTCCCTGGAGAACAGCTGCAGCATTTTCGATTCGTTCGAAAGCCACCGCGACGGGGATACTTTGATCATAAAAGTTTGGGGCCTTACCCCGAAAGACGTTGGCTGTACCAAAGAGATCCGCTATCACACCAAACCGTTCAAATACGCTTTTCCCGCGCCGGGCACATATTACCTGAAGTTTGCGCGGAACAACGGCCTTTGGCACCGCGATACCGTTACGGTGCTTCCCTGATAAACTATTTGTGTTTGCCGATACGCCCGAGGTGTGTGTCCTGGAAACCGGTGACCAGCTTGAGGCCGTAACCGAAAACCCGGTCCATGGAAGAATGGGCGAACAATATGATGCCCGTGAAAACAAGCGGCTCGTAAGCGAAAAAAGTGCCCGCGAAATATACCAGCAGCGCCACGCCCTTGTGATGAAAAAAATTGTAAACGTAAGCGCCGGTACGCGCGTTGGTCAGGTACCCCAGCATGCTCAGGTCGGGCAGCAGCAGGCATCCCAAGAACCACCACCACGAAATGGTGCACTGCTGTTCGAACATCAGTAAAGCCAGCGCGAACATGGCGGCTTCTTCCAGTTTCAGCAATTTAAGGATATTGCGGTCGGTCATTTCGGTTTATTTGATGGGCAAAGCTCAGCAGATTTCACCGGACCACAAAATAAAAAAAGCCCTCCGTCCCGGCCGGGAAGAGGGCTTTGAACGTAAAAAACGATATTAATACAACATCCTTGTTTTGATGGTGTGGTTCACTTCTTTCAGCAGCGCAAAAGCTTCCTGTGAAAGTTTGGAATCCACGTCGAGCACCACGTAACCGATCTGTTCGTTGGTTTTGAGGTATTGCCCCAGGATGTTGATGTTTTTGTTCGACAATGTGCTGTTGATCTCGGAAAGCACCCCCGGCACGTTGCGGTGGATGTGCAGGATGCGGTGCGTGTTCTCGATCGCCGGTACGCTCAGCGCCGGAACGGTATGAGAGCCGAATGAAGCGCCTTTTTCAAGATAGTTCAGCATTTTGCTGCTCACGTCCAGCCCGATGTTGTGCTGGGCTTCTTCGGTGCTGCCGCCGATATGGGGGGTGAGTATCACGTTCGGGATCTTCTGCAGCGGCGTGCTGAAAGCGGCGCCGTTCTTTTCAGGCTCTACCGGGAACACGTCGATCGCCGCGCCGGACAGCTGGCCTTTTTCCAGCGCTTCCTTCAGGTCTTCGAGCACCACTACTTCACCGCGGGCGTAGTTCAGGAAGATCGCGCCTTTTTTTGCGTGTTTCAGCGTTTCCTTGTTGATCATGTCCACCGTGCTTTTGTTGGAAGGCACGTGCAGGGAGATGATATCGGATTGTTTGAAAAGGTCTTTTAAGGTGCGGATCTGAACGGCGTTGCCCATCGGCAGTTTGGTCTCCACATCGTAATACAGCACGTTCATGCCGAGCGCTTCGGCCAGCACGCTTACCTGGCTGCCGATATTGCCGTAACCCACGATGCCGAGGGTTTTGCCCCGCAGTTCATAACTACCGGTCGCTTCTTTCATCCAGGTGCCCTGGTGGGCGGCTATATTTTTGTCCGGTATACGGCGGATGAGCATGATCGACAAACCGATCACCAGCTCGGCTACCGAACGGGTATTCGAATAAGGGGCGTTGAATACGGCTACTCCATGCTCAGTGGCGCTTTTCAGGTCCACCTGGTTGGTGCCGATACAGAAGCAGCCGATGCCCTGCAGCTTTTTCGCCGCGGCCAGTACAGCCGATGTAACCTGTGTTTTCGAGCGGATGCCCAGCAGGTGCACATCTTTCACTTCTTTAATAAGGTCGGCCTCGCTGAGAGCGCCGGTGATCTTGCGGGTATTGGCATAACCCGCCTCTTTGAACTCCGCCACCGCGGCATCACTAATGTTCTCCAATAAAAGGATGTTGATCTTCTCTTTCGGATAACTCGTTAATTTTCTTTGGCTCATGGTGCTGGTTATATTACTGAGAATGACAATAACTTGACAGTTTGGGTCGTGTTCCGGTCGTCAAAAGTCACCGCAAACCTAGCGGAGTTTGAGGAGAAATCAAATAACTGTCCCGGCAAATTAGAGATTGGTGAAAAAAGATAGGCGTTCTTTATACTTTTTTGAATAATTTCCACCCTTCGGCCCGTAAAGGGCATGAAAATTGCTAATAATCACTTTTTAATATATCCGCAGCACTAACTAATGAACCGTTCGAAGGCAATTGTATTGCTGGCCATATCCGCCGGTACCATCATCTATTCCGCGTGTAATAGCAGCTCTGCTAACCGGAACAAAGAAAAAAACGCTTCTTCCACCCATTCAGCTTCCATTTATACGCTCGGGCTTAGCGAAGCCGAAAAGGCCGCCGTGCTGAAAGATCCCGTCAATAAACGCATCAGCCGTGAAGTAGCCGAACTGGTGCGCACCCGGCTTTCCGCTTCCCATTTCAGCGGCGCCGTGCTGGTGGCTAAAAAGGGCGTGATCCTGTACGAATATTACCAGGGCATGGAAAATCATGCTACCAAAACGCCGGTGACCGACAGCTCCGCCTTCCAGCTGGCTTCAGTCTCCAAAACCTTTACGGGTATGGCCGTATTGAGCCTGGTGGAAAAAGGGAAGCTGGGGCTGGAAGATTCCCTTCAGCATTATTACCCGGATTTCCCGTACCCCGGCATCACCATCCGTATGCTGCTGAACCACCGCAGCGGCCTGCCCAATTATCTTTATTTCTGCGACAGCCTCATCAAAGACAAATCGCACTTCCTTACCAACGAAGAAGTGATCAGCCTGATGACGGTGCACAAACCGGCCGTGCAATACCAGCCGGACCGGCATTTTAATTACTGCAACACCAATTACCTCATCCTGGGCGCCATTATCGAAAAAGTGAGCGGCCAGAAATACGCGGATTACCTGCGCGAAACCTTCTTCACCCCGCTGGAAATGAACAATACCTTCGTGGCGGACCCCACGCAGGCGCCGCGCCCGCACCAGACCATCAGCCATCTTTCCAGCTGGCGGCCGGAGCCGGACAACAGTTTCGACGGCGCCGTGGGCGACAAAGGCATTTACAGCACCGCGCAGGACATGCTCAAGTGGGACCAAGCCCTGTATTCCGGCAAACTCTTCAAGCCGGAAACGTTAAAAGAAGCCTTCACGCCCTACAGCAACGAAAAACCCGGCATCCGCAACTACGGCCTCGGCTGGCGTTTGCTGGTGTACCCGGACAGTACGCAGAAGATCATCTACCACAACGGCTGGTGGCATGGCAACAACACCGTTTTTTACCGCTTTGTGAAAGATTCCGCCACCGTGATCATCCTCGGCAACCGTTACAACCGCGGCATTTACCAGGCCGTGAAACCGCTGCGCGAGATCATCGGGCACAGCGACGGCGAAGAAGCGGGAGAAGAATAAATACCTGAAACCCTTCATAAAAAAAGGCCGGCCGATCGTTTTCGGACCGGCTTTTTTATTGTCGCACGATGCAGATGGCGCCATGCCGGGTTGGCTGAAAAATGTATTTAAAAGGCTGATTGCAATAGAGCTCGCGTGGGCGGCGGAAAGCCTGGGATTGGAGAAGCCCTGGCCATCCGTTTCGTAAAAAAAATCCGCCCTGCGTTTTCTCTTTTACGGCAGGGCGGAGAGGATTTAATGCATGAAACGAGGTGTTCCATGATCATTCTATCAACCTATTTATGCGAACTAAAACCTGTAACCTTGTATACTATTGTTTTGCCGGGGTTTCTTTTTTAGCCCCGTGTTTTTTCGCGGTGTGATGGTGTTCTGTTTTCTTTTCGGGTTTGTGTTCTTTTTTCTCAGCTTTCTGTTCTGTTTTTGCAGCGGGTTTCGCCTGTGCATTTGCTACGGAGATGCCACCAACGGTGATCATTGCGGCGGCCATCAGAAACATGATCTTTTTCATTTTTTAATCGTTTTAATTTTTAAAGGATAAAATGGAACCTTACGGTTTCATCGTTAATCGTTTTTAATTTTTAGGAATACGATGGGACCTTACGGTCTCATTGTAATTTGTTTTAATTGTTATTGGTAAGTATTAGCTTCTTCGATTTGTTTTTATACGCGCTGTAAAAGATGAGCGGGAAAATGAGCAGCGTGAGCACGGTAGCCGTGACCAGCCCTCCTATCACCACTACTGCCAGCGGCTTCTGCGTTTCGGAACCGATGCCGCTGCTCACCGCAGCCGGTATCAGCCCGATAGCGGCCATCAGCGCGGTCATTACCACCGGCCGGATACGTTCCTCCACGCCCAGCCTGATCGCATCGTTCAGCGGCATTTTCAGCTGCAGGTTTTTGTGGAACACCGAGATCAGGATCACGCCGTTCTGGATACAGATCCCGAAGAGGGCGATAAAACCCACGCCCGCGGAAATGCCGAAGTTGATGCCTGTGGCGTGCAGCGCAAGGATGCCTCCTATCAGCGCAAAGGGCACGTTCAGCAATATCAGCCCCGCGTCTTTCACGCTGCCCATCATGATGAACAGGATGATGAAGATCGCGACCAGGCTTACCGGCACCACCTGCCCCAGCCTTTGCGTGGCGCGCACCTGGTTTTCGAACTCGCCCGTCCAGCCGATGGAATAACCCTTTGGCAGTTTTACACCCTGTTTTACTTTGGCCTGCGCTTCGGCGATGGCGCTGCCCAGGTCGCGGTCGCGCACGGAGAATTTTACGCCGATGAAACGTTTGGTATCGTCCCGGTAAATAAACGCCGGGCCGGTGAGTGTTTCCACGTTCGCGATCTCTTTCAGCGGAATGCGGTTGCCGTTCATCGCGGGCACCATCAGGTTGCGCAGGTCTTCTTCATCCTGGCGTGAGCTTTGATCGTAACGGATGCGCACGTCGAACTTGCGTTCGCCTTCGTACAGCTGTGTGGCGGTTTTGCCGCCGATCGCCATTTCTATCACGGCCTGCGCGTCCGCTGTTTTCACGCCGTACAGCGCCATTTTCTGTTCGTCGAGGTGCACGCTCATTTCAGGCTGGCCGATGTTGCGGAGAATGCCCACGTCTTTGATGCCGGGCACGCCCTGGATGCGTTCTATCACCTGGTTGGCGAGTTTGTCCAGCTCGCCGAGATCGTCCCCAAATATCTTCACCGCATTGCTGGCATTAATGCCGGCCACGGCTTCCGCCACGTTGTCGATGATCGGCTGGGAATAGTTGTAACCCACGCCCTGGTATTGTTTCAGGCGTTTGTCCATTTTTTCCACCAACTGGTCCATCGTAATTTTTCGTTTCCATTCTTCTTTCGGTTTCAGGTTCACCTGGCATTGCACGTAATAGAAGCCGGAAGGATCGGTGCCGTCGTTGGAGCGGCCCGTTTGCGACAGCACGCCGTTCACTTCGGGGAAACTCATCAGCTCTTTCCTGAACTTGTGCACGAATTTCACCGTTTCGTTGAGGCTCATGCTCATAGGAAGTTTCGCTTCCACCCATAACGCCCCCTCGTTCAGCTGAGGCAAAAATTCCGAGCCGAGAAAGCGGGCGGAAGCAAAACTGATCCCCATGAATAAAACGGCCATGAGCAGACTGAGCCTTTTCCGCGCATATGTCCAGTTAAATCCTTTCATTACGATGCGGTGAAAAAAAACAACGACCGGGTTATGTTTTTCACGCACGTTTTTCTTTAATAAAATAGAGGTGAGCACCGGCACCAGCGTTAAGGTGAACAGCAATGCGCCCAGCAGCGCAAAGCCCAGCGTCCAGGCCAGGGGCGAGAACATTTTTCCTTCCACTTTCTGGAACGAGAAGATGGGCAGCAATGAAATGATGATGATCAGTTTGGAGAAAAACACCGCTTTACCCAGCTCGCCGCCCGTCTTTTTGATCCAACCCAACTTGGCGAGCCGGTTAAAGCGTTCCATCCCGTAATGTTTCGCTTTGTGGTCGAGCATTACGAAGATCCCCTCCACCATCACCACCGCACCGTCGATGATGATCCCGAAATCGATGGCGCCCATAGACAGCAGGTTGGCGCTCATTCCTTTCAACTTCAGGCAAATGAAGGCGAACAGCAACGATAACGGGATGATGATGCCCACGATCAGCGTGGTTCTCCAGTCTGCCATAAACAGGAAGACGATCACGGTCACAAAAACGATCCCTTCGAGCAGGTTATGCATGACTGTCCTGGTGCAATAACTCATCAGCACATCGCGGTCGTAAAAGGTGACCATTTTGATGTCTGACGGCAATACTTTTTCGTTCAGCTCCGCCACTTTGCCTTTGATGCGCGCCAGCACTTCGGTGGGGTTTTCGCCTTTGCGCATCACTACAATTCCTTCCACGATATCGTCCATTTCGTTCAGCCCCGCCTGCCCTACCCTGGGCGCGGACGTTTCCCGCACGTCCGCCACGTTTTTGACGAGTATGGGCGTGCCGTCTATATTCTGCACGATGATGTTCTCGATGTCCCTGATATTGTCCAGCAGCCCGATGCCCCGCACAACATACGCCTGCCCGTTCTTTTCGATCACATCGCCGCCAACGTTGATATTGCTTTTGCTGGCGGCTTCGTAAAGTTCCAGCGGCGTAATGTTGTATTTCGCGAGGCGCACAGGGTCCGCCGTAATCTCGTAGATCTTTTCCTGCCCGCCGAAGGCCACCACGTCTGCCACGCCGGGCACGCTGCGCAGCTGGCGGTCGATCACCCAGTTCTGGTACGTGAGCAGTCCCCGGCTGTCTCTGTGTTCGCTTTTAAGCCAGTAGCGGAACACTTCGCCGGTGGGCCCGTACGGCGGCTGTACTTCCGGCTCTACCGATTCAGGCAGGCTCACGTTGCGCAGCATGTTGTTCACTTGCTGCCGCGCGAAAAAGTCTTCCACATCGTCTTCAAAAATGATCTTGATCACAGATAAACCGAACATTGAAATAGACCGTACGCTGGTTTTGCGCTGTACCCCGTTCATCGATATTTCGATGGGCGTGGTCACGAAACGTTCCACTTCTTCCGCGCTGCGCCCGTTCCATTCCGTGACGATCACGATCTGTGTGTTGGTCACGTCGGGGAATGCTTCGATGGGCGTATGGAGAAAGGCCACTACCCCGCCGATGCTGAGCACCGCCAGCATAAAAAACACGAAGAACCTGTTCCTGAGCGAAAACCCTACAATATTTCTGATGAACCTGTTCATGTGCCGTTAGTCGTTCAACGCGTCATAGATCAGCAGCTGGTTCCGGGAAATGATCTTTTCCCCCGGCTGCAGGCCGCGGCTGATGTATGATGTTTCGTTCAGCGCTTTGGCCACTTTTATTTCCCTGGTGTCGATATTGAATTTGTCGCGGAACACCATCACGAAGTTTTTCCCTTTGTCGAAAATGACAGCGGAACTTGGAATGGCGGGCATTTCCATGCCTTCGCGGTATCGCAGCAGCACGCTGGCGAACATCTCCGGCTTGAGCAGCATGCCTTCATTGTCCAGCCGGATGCGCACCTGCATCGTTTTGGTGTCCGGGTCCAGCACGTTGTAAACTTTGTCTATCCGCCCGTGAAATATTTTATCCGGATAACTGATGGTGGAAATATCCGCCGGGTACCCTTCTTTTACACGGGAGATGTCTGTTTCAAACACATTCGCCATGATCCACACATCGTCCAGCTCAGAGATGGTGAACATATGCGAACTGTTGTCTGACCGCAGCTCCATGCCGTTGTTGATGTTCTTTTCTATGACGTACCCGCTGATGGGCGCGGTAACGATGGAAGTGGAGCCGCTGCCTTTGCGGTAGATCTGCAGCAGTTCGTTGATGCGCCCGATCTCGGCTTTGGCTTTGCTGGCTTCGCCTTCGGCGTTCACCACGTCTTTTTCCGTGGCAAGCTGGCTTTTGTAGAGGTCCTGCGCTACTTTCAGCCCTTTTTCGGCTACGGCGAGATCAGATTGCGCCTGCGAAAGCTGTTTGTCGTAATCGGCGATCTCCCCGCTTTGGATCACGGCCAGCACCTGCCCTTTTTTTACGTAATCGCCCAGCTGCACTTTGATGTCTTTTACATAACCGCTCACCAGCGGGTACAGCTTCAGCACCTTGCCCATGTCTGGCGTTACTTTGCCGGAAAGGCGCAGTTCGTTTTCGACGGGTTTGATCACGGTGGTATCTATCGTAATGGAAGCCATCATGGTATCGCTCAGCACGAAGGTGGTTGCTTCCGTGCCTTCCGCCTGCGAGTGTTTGCAGCCCGTCCAAACGGCGAGGGCGGCGACGAGCGCAATGGGAAGTGCATATCTTTTCATCTCCGGTAAGATTAATTGGCCGTGTTGAATAATTGTGCGCCGGTGCTGTAATTCAGTTCTTCGTACGCCAGCACGCGGTCGTTCATGAACTTGTTGGTATGCCGTACATGATCGCTGTAACTGTTGAAGTAGTCGATGAACTGCAGCAGGGAAATATTTCCCTTGCGGAAATTCGCTGCCACTTCGGCGATCAGCCGGTCGTATTCGGTGTTGAAAGACTGCAGGTCCGGCCAGCCGGAGCCGTTTTCGAGGAACTCGATCTTTTTCAGCGCGGTGGCCACTTCGGCGCCAACGTTCACCTGATGCTGCCGGTACAGCGCGTCCTGCGCTTTGGCTTCGCCGGCCGCGGAGCGGATGTTGCCTTTGTTGCGGTTCCACAGCGGCAGGTCGATGCCGAGGGTAAGGCCCACGAAATTGGCGGCGTAGCTGCCGTTTTTGTCGTAAGTGGCGCCCACATGCAGATCGGGCACGGCGAGCGCTTTTTGTAGTTGATAATTGAGGTTGGCCTGCTGCAGCTGGCTGTTTGCCAGCGCAAGGTCCGGCCGGTTAGCCAGGGCGGTGTCGGTGAGCGCCTGCAATGTGTATGACCCTAGTGAATATTGCCGTAGCACATCACCGGCCACCACTGGCGTAACGGGAAGCGAACTTCCCAATAATGTCTGCAGCCGGAGCGATGCGGCGAGTTCCTGCTGCCGCAGGTCCGTATAGTCGTTGGCGATGCCTACCTGCAATGCCTGCAAACGGATCACGTCTGCATGGGCCACGCTGCCCCTCGCATCGGCTTCGCGGTAGGCATCGAGTATTTTCTGGAGATTGCTGAGCTGTTCGCGGAGCGTTTTTTCGGTTTCCTTCAGGAAATACAGCTCGTAATAACTGCTGCGAAGCTGCAGCCGCAGCGTGCGCATCAGTTCATCAAAGGCGGCGGCGGACGAAGCAACGTTCCATTGTGCCAGTTGTACTTGTTTGTTCCTTTTGCCTGCCAGTAAGATCAGCTGGTCGATATTGCCTTCGAACTGTCCGCCGCTGCCTATATTGAAGGGCTGCACTTTGTCGAGCGTGCCAAAGCCCAGTGTGGCCGAAAATGAAGGATTGTTCCATTTGCGCGCCTGGTCTGCCAGCGCTTTGTCCGCATCTATATGGTACCGCTGCGCCAGCAGCAGCAAATTGTTCCGCAGGAACTGTTTTTCCGCTTCGGGGAGCGTCAGCGGCTGCGCGTCCTGCGCCTTCGCTTTCGCGGAGAAAAAAAGGAGAAGAATGGTGATGGCCCCGAGCTGTTTCATTTGAAAACAAAGCTCCGCATCGGGAATTAAAGGGGGCTTTAAGGCGGCTTAAAAAGAGATTAAAAAAGCGGGGCTTATTCTGGGGAATCATTGATCTTTTACACATGGGGCAACTGCACCGTGAAGGTAGAGCCCTCGCCCGGTATGGAAAACAGGCTCAGCCGCCCTTCGTGCAGCTCGGTGATCTTTTTGCAGATAGACAGGCCCAGGCCGTGACCGCGCGCCATCTGCCCGTTGCTGCCCCTGAAAAAAGGCTCGAACACACGGTTTTGCTCTTCCGGTGGAATGCCCGCCCCATGGTCTTTTACGTGAACGATGATGTATTTGTCGTTGAAATCGATCGTGATTTTGGCGGACTGGTCTTCGGAAAATTTGCAGGCGTTGTCCACGAGGTTCAGGAAAAGTACTTTCAGCAGGGTTTCGTTGCCGTTGGCGGTGAGATACGTGTCCAGCTCCGGCTCGCGCAGGAACTGGATCTCCACTTTCCCGCCGGGTTTTCTTTTCCCGCGCGCCTGTTCGCTGGTTTCCCACAGCAATTCGTCTACCCGCACAGGCGTAAACTCAAATTCCTGGCGGTTCAGTTCAGATTGTGCCAGCTGCAGCAGACCGTTGGAAAGGTCGGACAGGCTTTGCGCGTCTTCCAGCACGGAATGCAGCACCATGGCGTATTCCGCGCCGGTCCTGTCTTTGGCGAGTGTTACCTGCAGCTGGCTGATAATGGCTGCCAGTGGAGTTCTCAGCTCGTGGGAGGCATTGCTCACGAAACTTTTTTGCAGGTCGAAACTATGACTGAGGCGTTGCAGCATGGTGTTGAAGTTCGCGCCCAGCTGCGCGATCTCGTCTTTCCCGTGAACGTCTACCTTTACGTCCTGCAGGTTGTTGGCGTTGATGGAATCCACCTGCTGCACGAGGCTGTCTATCGGCTGCACCATTTTTTTGGCGAAGAAGTACCCCACCCCCACCAGCAGCAGCACGGCCACGAGCAGCTCTATCAGCAGGATGCGGCGCAGGTTCTGCAGGTTCTGGAAACCGTATTTGTCGAAAGAAGAGACGATCACGAGCACCGATACATTGTCTTCCGTGTAATAAATGCCCGCCGTTTCGCCGTTTTCGTCGTTTTTGATGTAGGATTTGTGTTCTTTGATGTAATCGAGCAGGTAACGCGGCGTGCGCACCGCGGTATCGCGCATGTTGGTGTAAAGAAGGTCGTAGTTTTGGTTGTACACCAGGATGGTCTCGCGGTAAAGGTCCTGGAAAGTGGTTTTATCCAGTTTGCGCAGCAGGCTGATCTGCACATGATCGTTTTCGATGATGACGCTGCCGATGGAGCGGGCGCGGTATTCCAGCCTGTCCTGGTACTCCGCGCGGCGGCTTTCGGCCGAGAAGTAATAAGACAGCCCGGCGAACGCGATCAGCAGGAACGCGGCGGACAGCGTGTAATAAACGGCTATTTTATATTTGATGTTCAATGCCGCGCGTTATTGGTCTTCCGAAATATAATACCCCATCCCCGTTTTGGTATGCAGCAGCTTCAGCTCGAAATCCTTGTCGATCTTTTTACGGAGGAAATTCATATACACTTCGATCACGTTGGTGCCCGTATCAAAATCGATATTCCAGACCTTTTCGGCGATGGCGAGTTTGGAAATGACCTTTCCTTTGTGCATGGCGAGCAGTTCCAGCAGCTGGAATTCTTTTGCGGTGAGGGTGATCTTTTTGCCGGCGCGGTTCACTTCCTTTCTTTCCCGGTCGATCTCCAGGTCGGCGATCACGATCTTGTAACGTTGCGCGGCGGGCACTTCGGCGCCGGCGCGTTTGAGGAACACGCGGATGCGCGCGAGCAGTTCCCTGAAATCGAAGGGTTTTACGAGGTAATCGTCTGCCCCCAGCTCGAACGCCTGCATTTTATCGTCCATCCCGCCGAGCGCGGTAAGCATGATCACGGGCACTTTGTTGTTGCGGCGGCGGATCGTTTCGCAGATCTCGTAGCCGTTGTGATGCGGCAGGTTGAGGTCGAGGATCACGAGGTCGTAATCCTGGCTGGCGGCCAGACCTTTGCCGATGCGGCCGTCGTACGCCACTTCCACCTCGAAGCCGTTTTCTTCCAGTCCCATTTTGACCGCGTTGGCCACTTTCACTTCGTCTTCCACGATCAGGATTCTTTGCATAATCTGCTAAGCTAGGAAAAAATGGATAAAAATATCCCGGGGGCATAACGGCTACGGGTATCCAGTTTGTCTGTTTATAAGGATGGGCGTTACCCGGTATGTTTTCGGTTGGGGAGCACGTTCTCGCGGGTCCAGCCGATGGTATGTTCGTAAGGATGCTGGCGCACGGGGCATTCCATGAGGGTGCAGTGCGGGCAGCTGCTGGGGATGCAAGGGTCCGTATGGATGAAAAATTCCACTTCATGCCCCTCGAGTTCCTTGTTTACCAGCTCTTCCAGCGCTTTGATCTCTTCGTGCACGAGGGTGAGTTCGAGATAATACGGCAGCGTGATGTGGCAGTCGATATGATAATTATTGCCGTACTGCTGTACGCGCATATTGTGCACGTCTATCCAGTTGGGATGCTCGTGGCGGTGCCGGTTGAGGATGGCGATCACCTGGTCTACGGCTTTCATGTCCGTTTCGTCCATCAGCCCGGAAATAGACTGCCGCATGAGCTGGTAACCCTTGCGGAGAATAAGCAGCCCCATAATGGCTGACACGGCGGGGTCCAGCCAGCGCAGGCCGGTATAATGGATCACGATCAATGCGGCGATGAGGGCCACGGAGCTGTATGCATCCGTAAGCAGGTGCTGGCCGTTGCCGCCGAGGGTGATAGACCTGAGCCTCCGGCCGCTGTGCACGAGGTACAGGCCCAGCAGCAGGTTGGCGATGGAAGTGCCGGTGATGAGCCAGATGCCCTGGCCTATTTTTTCCAGTTCGGGTTGTAAAATGAAGTATTGGCCGGCTTTGAAAAGGATGAGAACACCGGCAATGAAGATCATGGCGCCTTCGAAACCAATGGAGAAAAATTCCACCTTGCCGTGGCCGTAAGGATGGTTCTCGTCTTTCGGTTTGCCCGTGAGATAAATGCTGTAACAGGCAAAACCGCCGGCCACCACGTTGATGATGGATTCCAGCGCGTCGGACAGGATAGCCACCGAATGCGTGAAAAAATACGCCGTGAATTTGGCCGCCGTCAAAAGCAGGCTGATCCCCAGGGACAGCAGGATGATCCGGAGTTCTTTTCTGATCAAGTTCAGTTCTGTTGGTAACAGGAGCAAAGAAAAGATAAAATGCGCGAGAATGCCAGCCGGGAAGGGTTTTTTATTCCGTTTAAAATGATTAAATTGGAATACATGTTTGACAGACACCCTTTTTTAACAATTTCGCTGACAGTCAAGATCTAAATTCGACAGCTCCAAAGCCGACAGAAGAGAAAGAACCAAATGTTATGGCGTTCATCCCCAGTTTATCCCGGTTTCGCCGGGATGTGCCGGCATATTGTGTACCGCCTTTTATGCAATAATCACCAACCACCAAAAAAATCTCTGTCAAAATGATGAGACGTTTATTCCTCTTCCTTTTACCATTTGAACACCGGCGGCTCCAACAACAGCGATTACCTGAACGTACCAACCGGCGAGACCAACATCAACGTGAATACCCCGAAAGTGGGAAAGGACGTGGATTCTGTGGATATGATCACATTTTCGCAGGTGCTCGAGGCGAACAAACGGTATACCCTGTTCGTAACCGATTCCGTGCCCAATGCTACCGGCGTGATGGTGGAAGACGACACCGAAGCGCCGGACAGCCTGGCGCGCATAAAATGCCTGCACCTGATGCCTAACGTGGCCGCGGTGGACTTTTACCAGGGCACTACGCTGATAGCCGCGAACGTGGGATATAAACAGGTGACCGAATACACGGACATTCCCAACGGCACTTATACGTTTTACATCCGCGAAGCGGGCAGCGGGCCTACCGGTACAGTGCTTGCCTCGCGCAGCATCGCAACGGGCAACCAGCGCATCTATACGTTTTTTTCGCGCGGTTTCAAAGGCACTACGGGTACCCGTGCGCCGAATGTTTCCGCGCTCATCGTACAGTAATTCTTCCATATCTGATATCCCCATCGGAGGGCGGCTTTTGTGGCCGCCCTTTTTTATCTTCGTAACATGGAACTGCGCGACGAAATATTACGCGAAAGCTCAAAAGCGAACACCATGGCGGTGGTGGCCTGGGCGGGCGACAACCCCGAACGCATCGCGCAGCTGGTGGACCTTTTCCTGCACGGCGAATACCGTGTGGTGCAGCGCGCCGCGTGGATCTTAAGCTATGTGAGCGACAAACACCCTGAGCTGATACAGCCGCACCTGGCCGTGATGGTGGACAGAATGGGCCACCCCGGCATACCGGTTGCCGTAAAACGCAACGTCGTGCGCATATTACGCGATATGCCCGTGCCGGAAACGCTGCAGGGGCCGGTGATGCATTTCTGTTTTCAATTTTTGGAAGACCCGAAAGAGACGGTTGCCGTGAAAGCCTTTTCCATGGCTATACTCGGCCGCCTGGCTAAAATTTACCCGGACATACGGAACGAGATCGTGATGCTGATAGAAGATCACTTGCGGGAAGGCGCTACGCCGGGCATCAGGAGCCGCGGGATCAAAACGCTGAAAGAATTGGGGGCGTTGAAAAAGACGGGAAAATAACTGGAAACGTCACATGAGAAAAGCCCCGAAAACGTCCGGGGCTTTTCAAATCTATTTCGAAATAACACTTACGCTTAGTTGTTGCCTTCGCCGGCGGGTTTATCGTCGGCTGCGGGGGCTTTCGGTGCGGGCGGTTTCGCGTATTTGATCTCGATGGGCCTGCGTACGGGCGCCGCCTGCGGCTGGTCGCCGGACTGCTGGGGGCGTGGGGCCGGAGCCTGTCCTTCCGGGCGTTCGGGGCGCTCTCCGACTTCCTTGGGCTCTTTGGGGCCTGCCGGTTTCTTTTTGGCGGATTTGGGCGCGAAGATCGCGATCATACGTTTGCCTTCCATCAGCGGCATCCCTTCGAGGGCGCCTACTTCCGCAAGGCGTTCTGCGAATTTCAGGAGGATCAGCTCACCGCGTTCCTTGAACATGATGGCGCGGCCTTTGAACTGCACGTATGTTTTTACCTTATTACCTTCTTTGAGGAATTTTTCGGCGTGTTTGGCTTTGAAATCAAAGTCGTGATCGTCTGTATTAGGCGTAAAACGGATCTCTTTCACCTCGCTCTTGTGAGCGTTGGCCTTCATTTCCTTTTCCTTCTTCTTTTTCTCGTAAAGGAATTTATTATAGTCGATGATCCGGCAAACGGGAGGGGCTGCATTCGGGGAAATTTCCACCAGGTCCAGCGCCTGGTCTTCCGCCATGCGCAACGCTTCGTCGGTCCTGTAAACGCCGGGTTCCACGTTATCGCCCACCAGCCTCACCTCGGGTACACGGATCATACGGTTGGTACGATGCTCCTGTTGTTGTTCTCTTCTGAAATTGGGGTTTCTGCCCCGGTTAAAGTTTGGTCTTGGTCCTTGTTGCATTAAAATGTTGAATTGTTAGATAAAAATAATGGCGCTGACGGTGGACTGTTTTACTTTAAACCGGCAAGCCATTGCAATGGTTAAAATTGTTTTATGAAAAACAAGCGGATCATTCAAAAGGTTTGCGATTGATCACTTCCTCGTTCACGATGTTGGTGAAATCCGCTATGCTCATCGCGCCCAGGTCGCCTTTCGCCTGCCTGCGCACGGATACTTTTCCTTCGGCTTCTTCTTTTTCTCCTACCACCAGCATGTATGGAATTTTCGCCAGTTCCGCCTCACGGATCTTTTTACCGATCTTTTCGTTCCTGTCATCAATTTCAGCGCGAATTTCCGCTTTTTTTAGCAATTCTGCCACTTTTTCTGTATAGGGCAGGAACTTGTCGCTGATCGGCAGGATTTTCACCTGCGTGGGCGTGAGCCAAAGCGGGAATTTCCCGGCGCAATGCTCGATCAGAACGGCTATGAACCGCTCCATGCTGCCGAACGGCGCGCGGTGGATCATCACCGGGCGGTGCGGTTTATTGTCCGCCCCGATATATTCCAGTTCAAAACGCTCCGGCAGGTTGTAATCCACCTGGATCGTTCCCAGCTGCCATTTACGGCCGAGCGCGTCTTTCACCATGAAGTCCAGCTTGGGGCCGTAAAACGCCGCCTCGCCGTATTCCACCACGGTTTTCAGTCCTTTTTCCGCCGCGGAATCGATAATGGCCTGTTCGGCTATTTTCCAGTTTTCCTCGGAACCGATGTATTTGCTGCGGTCTTCCTGGTCTCTCAGCGAAATCTGTGCCGTGTAATCGGTAAAGCTGAGGCTTTCGAACACGTACAGCACCAGGTCGATCACTTTTTCGAACTCTTCCTTTACCTGGTCCGGCCGGCAGAACAGGTGCGCATCGTCCTGCGTAAAGCCGCGCACACGGGTAAGCCCGTGCAATTCGCCGTGCTGCTCGTAGCGGTACACGGTGCCGAACTCCGCGAAACGGACGGGGAGGTCTTTATACGATTTGGGGGAAGTTTTGTAGATCTCGCAGTGATGCGGGCAGTTCATCGGCTTAAGCATGAACACCTCTCCTTCTTCCGGCGTATGGATCGGCTGGAAGCTGTCTTTACCGTATTTTTCGTAGTGCCCGCTGGTGACGTACAGCTGTTTGCCCCCGATATGCGGGGTTATCACGGGCAGGTACCCGCTTTCGATCTGCGCTTTTTGCAGGAAATTCTGCAGGCGCTCGCGCAGCATGGCGCCTTTGGGCAGCCACAGCGGCAGGCCCAGGCCTACTTTTTCGGAAAAGGCGAACAGTTCCAGTTCTTTGCCCAGCTTGCGGTGGTCGCGTTTTTTGGCTTCTTCGATGAGGGCCAGGTATTCGTCCAGCTCTTTCTGGGAAGGGAACGTAATGCCGTAAATGCGGGTGAGCATTTTATTGTTTTCGTTGCCCATCCAGTACGCCCCGGCGATATTCGTAAGTTTTACCGCCTTGATGAAACCGGTGCTCGGGATGTGCGGCCCGCGGCAGAGATCGGTGAAATTGCCCTGGGTATAAAAGGTGATGGAGCCGTCTTCCAGCTTCTGGAGGAGGTCTATCTTGTAAGGATCGCCTTTTTCAGTGAAATATTTGATGGCCTCGGCCTTGGGCACGTCTTTGCGGACGTACACACTGTTCAGCTTCGCCAGTTCGGTCATTTTGGCTTCCAGCTTGCGCAGCTCCTCGTCGGAGATGGCGCGGCCGTCGAGGTCCACGTCGTAGAAAAAACCGCCGTTCTCGAGCGGGGGGCCGTAGCCAAACTTCACTCCCGGGTACAGGGCTTCCAGCGCCTCGGCCATCAGGTGGGCGGAAGAGTGCCACATGGTGGCTTTACCGTCTGCGTCCGTCCAGGTAAGAAGCTGGAGGGTGCCGTCTTGAGTGATGGGGCGCGTAGCGTCGATCACTTGTCCGTTTACTTTTGCCGCCAATACTTTGCGGGCGAGGCCTTCGCTGATGGATTTGGCAATGTCCAGTGCCGTAATACCTTGCTCGTACTGCCTGACTGCGCCATCCGGGAATGTAATATTGATCATAAATCCTGTTCGTAAATAAAATGCATGCGAAATTACAAAAATGATATCACAATTGCCGGGATTTACGGATGGTGAAATAAGGTAATCTGACTGACGCCCCACGGCGGTGGGAAAGATAATCTTTTCCAATAAATGCAAAAACATGCATATGTGTTGCAGGATTTTGCCTGAACCAGAACAGGATAATGCATTTTTTTGCCGGATTCTGTATTTTTTCCGTATATTCATGCACATAAGCCTGCTATATGCTGAAGGAAGAACGACAGAACTTTATCCTCCACGAAGTCAACGTTCACAACAAAGTGCTGACCACTTACCTGGTGGAAAAGCTCGGCGTGTCTGAAGACACGATCCGCCGCGACCTCAACGAGCTGGCAGAAGCCGGCAGGATCATCAAAGTGCATGGCGGCGCATTGTCGCGCTCGTTCCACAATTCTTTCAACAGTACCGACATTTATTCACTCGCCGAAAAAAAAGCGATTGCCCGCAAAGCCGTTCACCTCATACAGGACGGCATGTTCGTATTCACCACCGGCGGCACCACCATTCTTGAAATGGCCAGGATGCTGCCCGAAAACCTGCGCGCCACTTTTTTCACCGGCAGTCTTCCCGCGGCTTTCGAATACGTGGAGCATCCGCATATAGACGTGATACTGATCGGCGACAGGCTCTCCAAAAATTCCAGGATCACCGTAGGCGGCGCGGCTATCGCGCAGATACGCCAGGTAAAGGCCGATCTGTGTTTCCTGGGCACCAATGCCATCGACATCCATGCCGGGCTTACAGACAACGATCTCGACGTGGTGCAGATCAAAAAAGCAATGGTGGAATCCTCATCCAGGGTGGTTTCCCTGTCTATTTCAGAAAAAGTGAACACTTCCCAGCGGCTGAAAGTTTGCGACGCAACGGATATAGATACACTCATTACGGAGCTCGACCCTGACGATATGCTTTTGAAACCTTACCGCGCCGCGGGTATGGAAGTGCTGTAAGAATGCATTAGATAACGCCGACAAAAACGATGTGAATAATAAGCAACGGCTGCCGCAAACCTGTGGCACGCCTTGTTCCGCTCCCCCTGTACGTTGATTTTTACTTTCTTTTTCAGAACGCCAAAATTTATTCGTTATGACAAATCCACTCAAAAAGCAACATGGAAGATGGAAAACGCTTCCGCTGCTCCTGCTGTTGCAGCTGGCAGCCACGCTGGCGCTGGCGCAGGTGCGCATCAGCGGAAAGGTAACGGGAAACGACGGTTCACCCGTGCCCGGCGTTACCGTGCAGCTCCGCAATTCAAGCACCGGCGCCAGTTCCGACGCCAACGGGCAGTATAGTTTTAACGCTAACATCCAGCCGGGCAACTATACGCTGGAGTTCACCGGTATCGGTTTCAAAACCGTCCACAAAAACATTTCCGTCAGCGGTGCAACCGTTTCCGCAGACGCGGTGATGGAAGAAGACGTGCTGAACATGGACGAGATCGTGGTGATCGGTTCTTCCCTGCGGCAGTCGAGGAAACAGCTGGGCAACACCGTCAATTCGGTCAGTTCCAAACAGCTGGTCAACACCGGCTCGGGCAATATCGGCGCGGCATTGCAGGGCAAAGTGCCCGGCGCGCAGATCACGCAAACCTCCGGCGACCCGTCCGGCGGCATTTCCGTCAGGATGCGCGGAACAAGCACCATCAAAGGCTCATCGGAACCGCTGTATGTGATAGACGGCGTGATCGTGAGCAACGCCACCACGAACGTGACCAACCTGAATGTTGGCGGCGGCCCGAATGAAGTGGGCACCAACCGCATGGCAGACATCAACCCGAACGATATTGAAAAAATAGACGTGATACCGGGCGCGTCCGCTTCCGCCATCTATGGTTCCAGGGCCAGCAATGGCGTGGTGCTCATCACCACGAAAGCTGGCAAGGCCGGGCGGCTGTCTATCGACTTCAGCACGGGCATCATGCTGAACCAGCTCCGCAAAAAAGTGTATATCTCCACTTACGGCAAACAGTTCGGCTCCGCCGCCCTGCGCCTGGGCAATATCAGCAACGGCCCCGGCAATACGATTACCTACACCCGCGGAGACGGGCAGGTGAGAACGCTTTCCACGGACCTGGTGGACGTTACGCGGTACGATTACCAGGACCAGATCTTCCAGACGGGCCTGGGCACGGACAATTACCTGTCGCTCAGCGGCGGCACGGAAAAAACGAAATACTATTTTTCGGGCGGATATTATAAGAACGAAGGCATTATCCGCAACACGGATTTCAGGCGGTTCAATTTCAAAACAAGGATACAGCAGGTGATCAACGACTACATCACCCTGAGCGGCGGCGTGGCCTACACCAACAGCTTTTCGCATGAAAAGCCCAACGGCAACGTGTTCTGGAGCCCTATCAACTCGGTGAACATCACGAACAATCTCTATAACATCGAGGAGCGTGATGCGGCCGGCAATCTCAAAGGCGTGGAACCAACCCGCGTAAACCCGCTGAGCGTGATAGAAGACATGCAGCTGACGCAGGCCGTAAGCAGGACCATCACCGACTTCCAGGTAAAGCTCACGCCGGCGAAAGGGCTCAGCATCGATTACATTCTCGGCATCGACAACTTCAGCCAGGAAGGTAATAACCTGATCAAACGATACCCGTACATTTCCGCGCAGGAAGGCCTCGGTTATGTATCCAGCGCGCTCGTCAATTCTTTCCTGATCAACAACGACTTCAACGTTTCCTACAACGCGCAGCTGGGAGACTTTTCTTCCCTTACAACCGCGGGCTTCAATCACCAGTACCAGAAGATCACCGGTCTTTTTAACCAGGGCCGCGACCTGCTGAACGGCATTACCACCATCAACGGCGCCGCCACCCGGCTGGACCCGAGTTACACCTACGACCAGCGCCAGGTGTTCGGCGGTTTCGTGCAGGAAACGTTCGGGTATAAAAACATCGTTTTCCTGACCGCCGCAGGGCGCATAGACGGCAGCACCTCTTTCCCGAAAGACACGCGCACATACTTTTACCCCAAAGTAAGCGCGTCGTGGAACATCAGCGAGATGGGCTTCTGGAAAGATTTTGGCGGCAACTGGTTCAACGCTGCGCGCCTGAGGGCTTCGTGGGGCCTTGCGGGCAACCTGACCGGCATCGGCACCTACCAGCGGTTTTCCAACTACTCGTCAGGCAGCCTGAACGGTCTTGCCACGTATAATCTCGACGCCAGCCTCGGCAATGAATTCGTAGAACCGGAAAGGTCCAGCGAATTTGAGTTCGGGACGGACCTCTCCTTCCTGAACAACCGGCTGGGCGTGGTATTTACTGCATACAACAAAAAGATCGTCGGCAATTCATTGCTGGTAGACCGTGTGCTGGCGCCGTCTTCCGGCGGCAGCTCCCGCATCGAGAACGTGGGCGACCTTACCAACAAAGGATGGGAACTGGGCATCACCGCCCTGCCGGTAAGCACTAAAAATTTCAGCTGGAACGTAGGCGGATCGCTGAGCCGGAACAAAAACAAAGTAACGGCATCCAGCCAGGTAACGCCGATCACGCTGGCCAACGCCGCGGGATCGCCCTCTGTGATCATCGCGGGCGAGCCGGTGGGCGTTTTTTACGGCAACTATTTTGAGCGGGACGGCAAAGGCATCGCCCTCGACAGCGAAGGCCGGCCCATCGCCGCCATCGACGATAAAAAAGTGCTGCTCCGCAAAGTGATCGGCGATCCTAACCCCGACTGGCTGCTGAGCTTCAACAGCATGCTTACGTACAAAAAACTCAGCTTCAGCTTTTTGATAGACGGTGCTTTGGGACAGGATGTGTTTAATGCGGACAGGAGAACACGCCAGGGCGTTGGCATCGGCGATTATTCCGAAAGGGAGATCAAAGGAGAATTACCCCGGGGTTACATTTTCTCCATCTACAACACGGAAGAATGGCGCGTGGAAGACGCTTCTTACGTAAAACTCCGCGAAGTGGCGCTTACTTACGAGCTGCCGCAGTTCGCCAAGTTCATCCGCTCGTCATCCCTGTCGCTGGTAGGCCGCAACCTGCTGAGCTTTGACGATTACGACGGGTACGACCCCGAAACGAACGCCGGCGGCAACAGCTCCGTGCTGAGAGGCGTGGATTTCGGGAACGTGCCGATCCCGAGAACATACCAGTTCACTTTCAGGGCCAGTTTCTAATCTCAAAACGCAACATCATGAAAAATCAAAAGATAAAACGAACCGCTTTATTGCTTTTGCTGGCAGGCATGTTTCCAGTAGTATCGTGCAATAAAGAATACATCAATCCCAGCGCGGCTTCCGTGCCCAGCGTAACGAGCAGCCCGGACGCGCTGATGAACCTTTGCGCCGGCCTGCAGCGGCGTTTTACCATCGGCCGCCAGAGCCCGTTGTATTGTGCGCCCATTGGAGGCAGCTACGGCGTGTATGCGTTGTATACGCTGAATATCGGCAACACCACCGAAAAAGAGCTGGAAACCGGCAAAGGCGCCATTACGCTGATCAACTCGGTGGTGACCCAGATGTGGACGCAATGCCTGCTTACGCGCACCGAAGCGGAAACCGTGCTGGACAACCTCAACGTTGCCACCGAAGCGGGCGACAAAGTAGGGCTGAAAGCATATGCCAGCATTTTTTACGCTTTAAGCATGGGCACGCTGGCGCAATTTTATGAGCAGATCCCGCTGGAAACAGAGAACAACGCCACATTCAGCCCCCGCGCGGAGGCGCTGAAAAGGGCGATCTCCATGCTTGAAAGCGCGGACGCAGACCTTGCAGCTACGGCGCCCAGCACGAAATTCCTGAGCAAAGTGCCGCCCGGCATCGACGCGAAGAATACGGTGAAAGCCTTGCTGGCGAGATATTACAACATACAAAGCATGATCTCCGGCACCTACGACGCCACTTCGGGCAACAAAGCCATTACATATGCTACCGCTGCCAGCCGGCTGATCAAATCGGAGTTCCGGTTTTCCACCGTTACCACCAATCCGCTCGGCGAATGGAACTTTACCGTGAACGTATTCGGTGCGATCGATTCCACGCTGGGCCTGCGCAACGGTCTTGCCCCGGTGCCCGCCGCATCGGACCCGCGGGTGGGATTTTACATCAGTCAAACCGGCCCCACCACTTACCCGCTGAAGGCCTTTGCGCTGAATACCACCGCGGTGTACCCGGTATACCTGCCCGGGGAAATGGACCTGATCATCGCGGAAAATTATGCGCGGCAGAACCAGTTCGTTCAGGCCAAAACCGCGCTGGACGCAGTGCGTACCAAAACAACGGACATCTACGGCATTGGCGCCGCGCAACCTGCGTACAGTGGCCCCATGACGCAGGCGGCGCTGCTGACCGACATTTACAAACAAAGAAGGCTGGAAATGTTCCTCAGCGGCCAGGAGCTGGAAGACAGCCGCCGTTTCGGCCGCCCCGGGCCTAATCAGCCGAACGAGGAACGGAACCGCAATTTTTACCCGTACCCGTTGATAGAAAGGGATAACAATCCGTCTACACCGGATGATCCGGCAATCTGAGAAAGAGTAGTACAAGGAAAAGGCTGGCGTTTTTGCGCCGGCCTTTTGTTTTTTGTTCCAAATAACTCCTGATTTTATAGAAATTAGGAGCAAATATGAAAACACCTGGACGGCCGCCTCACATTTCCGGGAAGTACAATTACCGCAGCATATTGGATGAACTGGCGGAGAACGGGCTTTTCCAGCGTTTTCTCGACCTCAACGACAACAAATATCCTTATTGGGACAAATGGAAATACGCCGCCAAAGACTGGGGCATGGAAGACAAACGCCTTTGGACGGCGGTAAAATCGTTGCGGGTGAGCAACAAACGGATCAGGTTCTCGAAACTGGAGGGTTTTATGTTCCAGTTAGGCACGCCTTCGGTTGTGCAGCAATACCTGCATGATTTCGACCTCGCTTTGCGGGGCGAAACCATTATTTCCACGGAAGACCGCGCGCGATACCTGGCCAGTTCGCTGATGGAAGAGGCGATCGCTTCCAGTCAGCTGGAGGGCTCTGTGACCACCCGGAAAGTGGCGAAAGAGATGCTGGAGAATAACCGGAAACCCCGTAACATTTCGGAGCAGATGATCCTCAACAACTACGAAGCCATGAAGTGGATACTGGCCAACAAAGACGAAGCTTTCACCCCTGCCTCCATCCGTTCGCTGCACGCCATTATTACGCACGATACCTTACCCCAGGCGGAAGAAGAAGGCGCCTTCAGGAAAGACAACGAGGTGAACGTGGTAGACGTACAAACGGGGCGCACCGTGTACACTCCACCCGCATACCCGCTGCTGGAACAGCTGATGGAAGACCTTTGCCGGTTTGCGAACGACCAGGACAAACAGGCATTTTTTATCCATCCCATCGTAAAAGGAATTTTCCTGCATTTTATGCTCGGGTTCATCCATCCTTTCTCAGACGGCAACGGGCGCACGGCAAGAACGGTCTTTTACTGGTACCTGGTGAGAAAAGGTTACTGGCTGATCGAATACATGCCATTGTCGCGCATCATCCTCCATTCCAAAGCCCAATACGCAAAGGCATACCTGCATACGGAAACCGACGACAACGATCTTACTTATTTCGTCCTGTACAATCTCAAATCCATGGCCGCCGCGCTGGAGGACCTGAAAAAATATCTCTCGCGCAAAGCGGAGGAAAAGAAAAACGCGTTGGTATTGCTGCGGGAAACCACTTTTAATGAGCGGCAGATACTGATCGTGCAGGAGCTTATCCAGGACCAGGATGTATTTTTTTCGGTGCAGCAAATACAGAACCGTTACGGCGTCAGCAACCAAACGGCCAGGCCGGACCTTATGGGATTGGTGGAGCAGGGATTGATGGGAACGCGCACGCAGGGAAAAAGGAATGTATTTTTCCCCGTAAGGGATTTTTTGGTGAAGATCAGGAAGGAGTTCAGTCATTAACGGTGCTGGAATACCGGAAAGTATTGATCAACCCTGTGAATCACGGGATTAATTTATTATTTTGTCTCCAACTCAATCCACGATTTATGAAATACTGGCTACTACTCTGCTTTCTGGGCTTTACGATTACCGGTCGGGCCCAGGACGATGTTACGATCACCTCTGAAAAAGGGAAAATACAGGTACGTGTTGATGAAAACAAACAATTACATATCAATGTACCGCCCGAAAACGTACGTAAATTCAAGGCAACCGGCCGGGTGCGGTATAACGACTTCGGCGCGAAAGGCGACGGGAAAACGGACGATATGGATGCCATCGCCGCCACCCATGCATTCGCCAATATCCATGGGCTGACCGTGAAAGCGGATGATAAAGCGACCTATTATATCAGCGGGAAAAAACGTACGGCTATCATTAAAACCGATACCGATTTCGGAAAAGCCTCCTTTATCATCGACGATACCGACGTTGAGAACAGGAACGCATCGGTTTTTACGATAAGCTCCGGGCTAAAGCCATTTAAACCGGAAGGGATCACATCGCTTAAAAAGAACCAGGCGAAACTCGATCAGACGTTTCCCGCCACCTGTCTTATCACCGTTACCAATACCAACGTTAAACATTATATCCGCTTTGGTTTGAACCAAAACAACGGCTCGTCACAGACGGACATTTTTGTGGTAGACAAAAACGGGAATGTGGATATGAATGCGCCCATCATCTGGGATTTTGACCAGATCACCGATATCACGGCGCTCCCTATCGACGAAACGCCGCTGAAAATTACCGGCGGGATCTTTACCACTATCGCCAATCAGGCGCCTTCAAAATACACCTATTACAGCCGTAATATCTCGATCCGCCGTTCAAATGTAACGGTAGACGGGCTTGTGCATAAAATTACCGGCGAGGGAGACCATGGAGCGCCCTATGGCGGGTTCATCGAAGCCGGCAACTGTTCCTACGTGACAGTAAAAAACACTGTTCTTACCGGGCACAAAACTTATTCCACCATCGGCGCGGCAGGCAAACCCGTATCTATGGGCACCTACGACATCTCCGTCAATCGTGCGCTCAACGTTTCGTTCATCAACTGCCGCCAGACCAACGATATCACCGATGCTACCTATTGGGGCATCATGGGCTCTAATTTCAGCAAAAATCTTTTGTATGACGGGTGTACCTTCTCCCGGTTCGACGCTCACCAGGGAGTGGCCAACGCTACCGTTCGCAACTCCACGCTCGGCCACATGAGCATCAACGCCATCGGCTCCGGCACCTTCACAATAGAAAACTGCACTTTCCTCGGCAGAAGCATCATCAACCTGCGGCCGGATTATGGCAGTACATGGCAGGGTAATCTTATCATCCGGAACTGCGTTCTCAAACCCGCTTCCAAAAAGCTTTCCGGCATATCGCTCATTACCGGGAGCTATACGGGCATGCATGATTTTGGGTATGTTTGTTATATGCCCGAACATATTACCATTAAAAACCTGGAGATCGACGATTCCAATATTCCGAAGGATTATAACGGCCCTGCTATTTTTTCGGATTTTAATCCCAAAATGAAAGACGAATCGTACCAGGAGAAGTTTCCTTACGTGAAAACCAAAGCGGTCACACTCGAAGATGTAAAAACAACCTCCGGGAAAAAGCTAAGGGTCAGTGATAATACGTTCATGTTTAAGGATGTGAAAGTATTGTAGCCGATCTACTCCGCCGCCAGCCGGAAAAGGTGACTGCCGCCATCGTCGTTGTCTGCTACCAGCGTGATTTCCAGTCCGTCGTTTAATTCCCGCAGGCAAATGGATTCTATTTTCTGGCCTTTGAAAACGGGGTGGATTTTTTCTAAAAGAAACCATTCGTCCGGGCTGACCGTTGGCTGTTGCAGGGCATTGGTCGCATTTTTTATAATGCCGATTCGGCTCTCTCCTATCTTGCCGTCGTCGTACGTGCTGGCGGTTTCTTCTGTGGAGGTGGTGAAATAAAGCCAATCTTTTTCGGGATGCCAGGCCAGGCCGGAAATGCCGGAGAATGCCGGTTCTTTCGGGAGAATGAGTTGGGTGGTGTGCGTTTTTACCGGTGAGTTCCAGATATCCTGTTTTTCGCAGCGGACCAGCAGGTTTTCGGGCCTGCCGAGGTGGCCGCGGTTGCCGATGAGGAGATGCTCTCCTATTTCGGTAGCGGCTTCGATGTTGAGTTCGATATTATCACCGATCTGTTTGTAGAAATTGCTGAGGTCTTTTATTTCGATGTGCCCTGTACCGGGAAAATACAGCAAAGCCGCATTGCGGTGCGGGCTGAGAGAACCAGAGCCAAGCGCGAGCAAGGCGGTTTGATTGTTGATGACGATCGTGCTGAGGCTTTCCCAATCATTTTTGACGGGCTTGGGAATACGGGTTTGTTTTTGATCGGCGTTGGGTAAAGGAATTTGCTCAGCGGGCGTGAGATCGGCGTTGAGGATGAACAGTTTGGTGGCATCGTCGCCCACGACGTAATAGTGACCGTCGTGGTAAGCGAGGCCGCTGGCGCTGGGGATGCCGGGGAAGTGTTGGTGGTGGGTGAGGCGCATGTGGTGAAGATAAAAACTCTTTTCAGATATTTTTCCCACTAACAATTTCTCTCACGTTTATATAGTCATCTATCTCGTCTGTCATACGTCTTGCCAGCGCACACCACCGAGGCATCTACGCACATCCCGCGTAGTTCTACGCAAAAGAAATTCGCAGTACCACTTCTCTTGTCCCCCGTTTCCCTCAACAATATCTTTGCATCGGTAAAAGGAAATTTGGATAGATCGACATAACGTTAAAAGGAAACCACGCTATACTTGAATTGAAAGACCCCTTAAAGCGTGTTTCATTCATCGTACGTTGACCCGCAAAAAAAGGCCGCACAAATCAATCGTGCGGCCATTCTTCGTATCATCGTTCCCGTTATCAGAACGCCAGCGTTTCCGCTTTTACGTCCAGTTTTTTCCAGTCCGCCACCGATACCACCAGGTCGTGATCTTTCGGCAACTGCAGCGATACCTGCTTATTCGCAGGTGTATACGCCGTTTTGTCTATCGAAAACGCCTTTACCTGTACATTCTTCATCGATCCTTTGTTGCCCAGCCTGAACATGCCCAGGTCCGGGCTTACCGTGATGTCGCATTCCTTCCCGGGACCGCTGCTGATGCCGGTTACAGACAAGGAACGCAGCTGCTCCCCTACCAGCCTGGAAAATGTAAGCGTGAACGAGCGTTCCACCTGTGGCACAAAACGTACCTGCGAGGCGTCCGCATTCATGATCAGCGTGTCTTCCTGGCCGGGCTGCGTTTGCACGTTCTCCAGCACTACCGTAGTGCCGTCCGGCGTAATGCTGTTGTACGTGTACACGCCTTTGCCGTTGCCGACGATCTTGCGCGTGAAGTTTTTGCCCGCGGGAAGCAGGTATGCGCCGGGAGCCAGCCATACGGGATGCGCGTCCGGCACTTCCGCGTAGATCTTGTTGTTGAATAGACCGACCTTATTGCCTTTTTCGTCGGTGATCTGCATGTCTGCCGGGCTCAGCAGGAAGTCGATCACGAAGCTCGTAAGCCCGAAAGGCCCATTGAACGGCAGGTCCTGGTCTGCCAGCAGGTAATCGCCGTTGCGGATGTGGCCGAGCGTGATATTGTCCGCGCTGCTGACGCGTTTGCCCACACCATCCACATAATAATCGAAGTGCAGCACATCGCCTTTCTTTTTAAATTCCAGCCAGCATTTCGGGTTGGTGGGATAATTGCAGTCCCAGCAATACATCTTCACCCCGTCGAGGCTGTTGATGGTGGTTTCGCCGTTGGCGGACAGTTTGGCGCCAGTATGTTTGGGCGGGTATTCGAATTTGTAGGGCATGATGCAGTGGGTGTTCTTGATCTTGTCCGTATACCCTGCATCCCACAGCGCGCCGGCGGGGATAAAGAACAGCAGCGGCGCATGATGACGGTCGCAGCCTTTCAGGAATACGGTTTCGATCTCCCGCGCGGTGCGCTCTATGCACGGCAGCCCTTCCCTGCTCTGATCGTGGAAATGGATCAGGCTTTCCCTGCTCAGCAAGCGACCGTGCACGGACGTAAGCTGGTGATGTACCTGCGCTTTGGTGGTGGTGAAAGCATTATTCTCTCCTTTCCAGAACTTGTCTGCCACCAGGCTGCTCATAGCCGTGCAGAAACCTGTGGCCAGGCCGCCTTTTTTCGTGCCTTTCAGGTATTTTTTATAAAACCCGAAATAACCGAGGGTGTAAACTCTGTGGCCAAGGATCAACTCGTACCAGATCTCCGCTTTCCCGAAGGTTTGTTCGTAAGCTTTCCAGTCGGGCACGCCATCGTCCGGGTTAACGAACGCGAAGTTGTGCACGCCGTATTTAAAAGGTATTTCAAGTACGCCGGCTACTTCCGTGTAACGGGTATTGCTCACCAGGCCGTCCGCATTGCGCACCTGTATCGCGCGCGAACCGTTGGAACTGCCGTTGCCGCCGGTTCCGGGCATGGTGAAGGTGATCTTCGTGGCCGTCACTTTCGTGGCGGGGATCGCTTCGCCGTCTACCAGCACGGCAGCGCCCGGATTAAAGGCTTTTCCGGTAAGCGTGTAGGCGGTACCGTAAGCCAGTGCGTCAGGCACCGTGTCCAGCTGGGGTTTTACGCGTATGGAGGAATGATTGCTTTCCGTATTGTCCGACGCGCGTTTTACGTATACTTTGTACGTGCCGCCGGCGGATTTTGCGGGGATGGTCACGGTAATGCTCTCATCGGCGTTTTCAACGGGTTTAAAGTTGCCGATGCCGGGGATTACTACCGTGTCGGTTTTCACGAATTTTGTGCCGCTGATAATGATCTTTCCGCCGGGGAAAACCATGGAGGGTTGTATTTCCGTGATGTATGGGCGGGTGAGCAGTTCGTCCCACACGTTTTCGCTGAAAGGGAAAATAGCGATGGCTTGCTGTGCGCCGCTTTGCATGCCGTCTTTGCCGGTGGAGCCAGGCTGGCCTTTGGCGCCTGCTTTGCCGGGACTGCCGTTTTTGCAATAGGTGCCGTTGCCGCTGGGACCGGGCGCTCCGCCGTTGCCACCTTCGCCGCCGTTTCCGCCAGGGCCGGGCAAACCGCCGTTGTTGCTCATTTTGAAGTCGCCTGCAGCCAATGTTTTTTCCACCGATCCTTCCAGCACGCCGATCAGGATATGGCCTCCGTCGCCGCCGTTACCACCTCTTCCACCATCACCGCCGCGGCCTCCGTCGCCGCCGTGACCGCCATTGCCGGCAGGGTGGCGTTTCATGCAGTTATTGGTCAGCGGGTTGTATTTGCCGCCCCTGCCTTCCGCGCCACGGCCACCGCGACCGCCGCGCTGACCGGTACCGCCTTTGATGCCGTTTTCGCCGTTGAGCGAAATGCTGGGGATGTTGGAAAGGTCTTTCACCCAGATCTCGATCGAAGGCGCCCGCCTGCCATCGGCGCCTTTGATGCCGTTTCCGCCGGGAAGGCCATTTTCGCCATCGCGCCCGTTGCCGGTGCCCGGTTTTAATTGAACGCCGCTGTAGCCGATGCCGTTCAGATCGGGATTGTCGGCCCGTGGAGGCGTGGAGCCGCCGGGCGCTTTCCAGGTGATGAGGGCTTTGCTGCCGCATTTGATCTTTTCGGCAATGATAATCAGCGTGTCCACATCAGGATGAATTTCCAGCGTGGTGTTGGTAAGGTCCAGCTCGTTGGCAATGATCACGGAAGTGCCGACGGGGAGTTTTTTCATTCTCACGGCCTGCGGCGGTTGCGACAGTGCGGGCAGCGACTGCGGTTTGATGTTCACCAGCCTGGCCGTTTTTACCGCGCCGCCGTTGAGATTGGGCAGGTAGCGCTGCAATTGCTCTTTTTTGTGCGTGGGATTGGTTTGTGTTTTGAAATCCTTTACTACGTCGTTCCAGTCTACCGGTTTGTTTTTCTTTTTTGCGGGCGCGATCAGCATTTTGTCTTTTTCGATGCGCTGCGGTTTGTCGAACCGGATGCCTTCCAGCTCGCTGAGTTTTTCAATGCCAAGGTCTTTCAGCAGCTGCTTCACGGGCTCCAGCAACTCGCGGCCCACTTCCGGATCGGGCTCTACCGTTACGATGCCCTTATTGCCGAGCTTCGTTTCGAATTGCTGTTGCAGCGTTCTCGCCGCTTTGATCCTTTCGGGGGAGATCCTGTTGCCTGTAATTAGCTGCTGCAAGCCGTTTGAGGGCGGCATGAAAATCATTTCGGTGGCCTGCACGGCCTCCGGGGTTTTGATCTTTTCCATTGGATGTGTTTTGGGGATGGGTTATAAAATACGGTTGAATAATTATTACGGAGCAAAGATGCGGCGCATCAACGCCGGACGAACCGCCGGATTAACGGATGCAAAGATCGGGTTAACGGATGCGGGGTTTTAATACAAAAAAAGAAGCCCCCGTGTGTACGGGAGCTTCTTATGATTTTATTTTTTTTTAAAGCATTATCTTTTTTCCGGCACGAATATCACCGCATCCGCCACTACAACGCCTTCCGTATTGTTCGCAGCGGATATTTCCACGTAAGTGGAATTGCCTTTGCGGATGTCGAATGTGCCCAGTTTCACCCATTCGCCGGAAGTCTGGCCCACTACTTTCACGTCTTCTGCTTTTACGGTCACCAGTTCTTCATGTTTGCCGCTGGTCACTTTTACATTCGTTACGGCCGCGTTATTCTTCAGGCGCGGATAATACATGTATATCGCGTAACGGCCTTTCTTACGAACCGCCGGCGCAAAAGTTACTTTCGCATCTTTTTCCGCGGTGAGCATGTCCGGCCCGTAACTTCCATGGCCTTTCACGGTTTTCCATTCGCCTTCTTTTTTCACGTCCGCCGCGGCATTGTCAACCAGGATGTCTCCCAGCCTGCCGTCTGCCAGCGGGTTTTCCGCAAGCCTATTGCTCACCTGCGCGGCGTCTACCTTTTGCACCGGGATGTTTTTATCAATGGCAAGGTCCGCCGCCACGGCGGAAGCCTGCGCCAAAGCCATGAACACCGGCTCCATGCGGATGGAACCGTATGCGATGTGGCTCGCGGAAAGACAAACCGGCACCAGCAGGTTGCTGCATTCATTTTCTTTCGGGATCAGCGCCCTGTAAGAAACCGGGTAAGGCGGGAAACCGTGCACTTCCACATTCCCTTCGTTTTTCACCATGTCTTTCCCGTTCTTGCGCACCACGATGCGTTGCGTATTGTGGGAATCCATCGTATACGCAGCCATGCCGATGCCGTCGGGCACTACTTCCTTGCCGGTGCAGTTGGCCTGCGTCATCACGTAGGCGCCGATCATGCGGCGTGCTTCGCGCACGTACAATTGCGGGCTCCAATGACCGTTGTTGACGTATTCATCTTTCGGGTAGCCCCATTTTTTGATCTCTTCCCGCATAGCCGCCGGCACGCGCGGGTCTGAAGAGCAGAAATACAACAATCCTTTTGTATAGTCGATGTGCTGCTGAACGATCGTCTCGCGCTGCTCGTAGCTTGCCTCAGGATAATCGTAGTTCATGCCGATCATGTCCGTGGAAAAACCGTTCCGGTTGTTGATGTCGGTTTTTTTATTCGGCATGCCGCTCCAAATGAAATAATCGTTGAGCCTCGTTCTTTCAGGCCAGGCCTTCATCAGCCGCACCAGCAGCTCGTACCGCGATGGATCGTAGTTGTCGGGCTGCGTGATGGGGATCATGTTGGCGGGATCGCTGGTAAGGCAAATGCGGTAATTGTACGCCTGCACCATCTTGTTGCCGCTGCCTTTTGGCCCCAGCGGCGCGGGACTGATGCCCCACAACAGCCCGCTGGACGGGTCGCCCGGCACTTTGTACGGATCGATGCCGTCGGGGAACTGGTGGCCGTCGAGCAGCTGTACGCCGTTCCAGGTTTCGTTGTACACTTCGTTGCCTTCGCGGCCTACGGTATAACTTACGCCTGCTTTTGCCATCAGGTCACCTTCGTAGGTGCAGTCGATGAACATTTTCGCGGCAACGGTTACCGTGGCGCCGCCGGAGCTGAGCTGTATTTCCCTGATCGCGCCGTTTTCTTTGCTGGCGCCGCTGAGGCGGTGGTTGAACAGTACTTCGAAACCGCCTTTTTTGACATAATCCTTGTAAATACTGTCCGCCACATGCGGTTCAAATACCCATTGCTCGAATTTTCCATAGTGTCGCCCCATTTGCCTGTAAAATTCCAGCGACAGGCCGCGGATGGCGTATTTGTTGCCAATGTCCGTATACCCGAGGCCGCCGGTGGTAAGCCCGCCGAGGTATTTTCCCGGCTCTACCAGCAGTACGGAACGCCCCGCCTTTTTTGCCGTATATGCGGCGATCACGCCGGCGGAACTTCCGCCGAAGACACAAACGTCCACTTTATGCTGCGCCGTTGCCGTTTGCAGGCAAAAGGACAGCAGGATGACACTGATGATGTTGCTCGTCTTCATGAATAATATCTGTTGGTTGAATGTTAGGATGATGTTCAGGCGCCGGCCAATAATCTTTTCAGCACGGCCGGGTAACTGTTTTTTTCCGTGCCGCCGTCTCCCGCCGTAATGCTGTCGCCAAAACAAACGATCCGCTGCTGCGGCAGCCCGTTGTACACGATAAAGTCGCGCACGGCAAGGCCGATAAAGCGGTACCCTTCCACGGTGGGATGCACCCCGTCCGTTCTCCCGGAGTTTTCCGGGTTCTGGATCAGCGAATCTTTTCCCGTTCCCACTTTCCCCGCTTTGTCGAACAACGCGCCCAGGTCAAGCAGCGAGGTGTTGTGTTTTGCGGCCAGTTCACGGATCGTATCGTTCACGGCCAGCCTCCTGCCGGAAGGTCCTTCTTCCCCGTAATGCTCCCGTTTGTGGCGGGTAAGCAGGAATTGTTCGATAAACGGGCAGATGGTCATCAGCAATACCCGGCTGTTTTTCGCCTGGATCTTTTCGATGATCGTGGAAAGATTGGCGCCGAATTGTTCCAGCGGCACGTATTTCATGCTGTTCATGTCGTTCGTGCCGATCATCAGCACGGTGAGCGCGGGCGAATGGGCCAGGCAATCCTTATCGATCCGTTTCAGCAGATCGACCGTATTGTTGCCGCCGATGCCCGCATTGATCACAAGATAGTCCTGCCGCGGCGTATTTGAAAGCGCCGGGATGCCAGCCACACCGGCAAGCGCGCCCAGCGCGGTCGTATAAAGAAAAGTTCTGCGTTGCATGGTCGCTGTTGTTCCGTTTACAAATTCACTTTCACCGCAGGCGCCGCAAAAGTGTCGATAGCATTAGCCGCAGGAAGATACAAAGTTTTAAATTCCAATGTGCCGGTTTCCGGCAGCACGTCCAATATGGTAACATTCTCCGACGAAGGCGCCAGGATGCTGTACGGCGTGCCGCCTGCGTCGGTGAAAGTGAGCCTTACGCCGGGCGAGCGCGGGTCTGCTTCGTCCCACTCCAGCCGTGCCTTTCCGTTCACGATCTCCGCTTTTTTCAGCGTGCGGTTCAGCAGGTTGCTTTCATAAAATTCGCCGTATACATCGCCGTTTATTTCCGTTTTGATAGACCGGTTTCCCTGTGCATTGTAAGTATACACTTCAAAAAGATACGGCCCTTCGGTCATATTGCCGAGCACGGCGCTGATGGTATCTACGCCGTGGGTGCGCTGCACGTTCACGTCCATGGAATCTTTTCCGCGGTTCCAGTAGATCCTGCATGTAACGATGCGCGGATCGGTGGCCAGCAGCCATTGCAGCATGATGCGGTTTTTGCCGGGGCTGGCCGTCAGTTCCGTGGCTTTGCCGGGATATACGTTTTCGCCGCCGGGCGCAAAGTCTTTATAGTCCTCATCGGCCTTATTGCAGGCCGCGACCATCGCCGCAGCCAGCAACAGACCTGTATAGATCAATTGTTTCATGTTTACGTTTTTCATGTGATCACTGTATTTCCCCGAAGAAGGTCATTTCCGCCATCCAAAAATAATCCGCGTTGCCGAAGGTTTGTACGAGCTTGATACGCAGGTACCGCACGGCAGGCAGGCCCGCGGGAAATTTGAACTGGTGGCCTTCCGCGGCGCGCAGCAGGTCTTCGTTGGAATTAACGCCTACCGGCAGGCCCGAAGGTTTGACCACTTCGCAGTCCATCAGTTTGGTCCAGCCGTTGAAGCTCCCGTCGGGATTGTAATTATCCGTTCCCCAGATCTCGTACAGCTGCGGATCGCCGGCGCTGTACAGCAGCGTAAGCTCGTCCGTTGCGCCGCGCGGAACTTCTGAAAACCGGCTGAGCTTAGCGGTTACGCCCAGGTCGAACGTTACCCAATGCGGTACGCCGGAGCCGTTGGCGGAGCGGAACCAGGTGTTGTTGGAACTGGAGCCTCCCGCGATCTTGTCGTTCCAGAGGTTCGCCAGCGGGCCGGAGCCGAAGGTATTTGCGTCTGTCGGGAGTTTCATGGCGCGGAAGAGTTTTTTGTCCAGCTGCTGCTCAAACAAGGGCGTGAGTTTTTTCCAGACCGTATCCGAATAATTCAGCCATCTGTCGCGCACGTACAGGCCGAACCATTGTTCGGTAGCGTCGAACCCGCGCACGGAAAATTCACCTTCTTCCTGGTTGGTATAATACATATCGGCGGGAACAGGATTACCGTTGGCATCCCTGGATACCACGCCGATGGCTACGTTGGCGGAATCTTCGTTTTTGAACCTCGCGGTAATGCCGCCGAAGTCGCCGTTAAAATCCAGTGATGCAAAAACGGACTGCACCGGCGGCGTAAGCGGGCGCACCTTTACGGTTACCGGTTCGGAACTTACTTCCGAGCGGCTTACGGAATACAGTTTCACTTCTCTTTCGTCCGTATTGCCGAACCCTTCGAGCACCATGCCGGTGTTGTAAAAAGTGGCGATGGTTTCCATCGTATTGCCCGGCCGCGTTTCGTACACGGCTTTTACATAGAGCAATTCGGGATCATGAGGAATGTCGTAACGGAGCCGCACTTTGCCGGGCAGCGATTCCGAGCTCACATTGGTTACCAGGCCCGGCGCATTTCCGCCTTTGGTGAGCGGCCCGAGTTTTTCTTCCTTGCAGCCTGACGCAAAAAGAAAAACAATTATGGAGAGATAAACGATTCGCATGTTGTGCTTTTTTGAATGTCAGTGGATGTGCTTACCAGCCGGGGCTTTGTACCAGGTTTTTGTTCTCGATGAGATCTTCCTCGCGAACCGGCCACAGGTAATCTTTTTTGCGGAATACCTGGTTGTAGAGATATTTTACCTGGTAATAATCGGCCGCTGTTTTGCCGAATACATTCCAGCCGGTAACGGGCTGGTTCAGCACCGCTTCGGCTTCTTTCCAGCGCCGCAGGTCCCAGAAACGCTGGCCTTCAAACGCCAGCTCGATCAGCCTTTCCTGGTGGATGATCTTGCGCAGGCCGGTTTTGGTGGCGGGCGCGCCGGGATTTTTGGAGAACTGCTGCCAGGATGTTTCCACGCCTTGCAGGCCCGCTCTCGCTCTCACCAGGTCGATCCATTTGAACGTTTCCGCGCCGGGCCCCTGCCATTCGTTGAGCGCTTCTGAATACAGCAGGTAAAGGTCCGCCAGCCTGATAACCGGCCAGGGATATGACTGGATCGTTACTTCCGTGGCGGAGGAAACGGATTGGGGGTTCACCAGTTTCTTCGCCCAATAGCCGGTCATTGAATACGCCCAGGCGTGGTTGTTGGCGATCTGCCCCAGCTTGGATTCCACGTAAATGCTCTCGTCGTCGTTAAAACGGCCCTGGCCGAACCAGCGGCTGCCGTCGAAACCAAGATTGGCGTAATATCGCGTCTCGCGGTCGAAGTTGAGGTTGGCGGTAACGTAATTGGGCTTGAGGCGCAGCTTTTCCGCGGTAACGGCGGTGCGCGTGGTGTAGCGGCCGTTGTAGTTCCAGGAAACGTCTTCCGAGATCGGCACGCCGTTTTTGGTATAGAATTGTTCCACCACTTTCATCGGCACGCCGAAAGACGACAGCGTGGCGCTTTGTTTGTCGGTGGAATATAGCCTGGGAAGATTTTCGCGCTGCAAGGCAGACGCGCGGTTGTTCGTGCTGGTCCAGATAGCTTCCGTATTGAACTTTTCGCACAGCGCGTTCCGGATGCTCATTTCCGTGATGGTTTCGGGCGAGCCGGGGAACGGCAGGAACGCCGGATTAAAATAATACAGCTGGTGGCCCGCCGCATGGCATTCTTCTATTGCTTCACGGCATGCGGTCACGGCGCGTTCCCATTTTTTTTCATCGTAGGCGGAAGGAAAGAGTTTTTCGCCGTTTTTCCCGGTATATGCCGCGTAATCAGGGCTACCGTTGAACAACGGGCTGGCCGCGGTCACCAGCAACCGCGCTTTCAGCGCCCTGGCCGCGGCTTTGGTAAGACGGCCGTTTTCGGTGGATTCGTTCTGTATCCTGTCCGGCAGGTTCACCACCGCTTCGTCCAGCAGCCGCGCGATGAAATTCACGCAGGAATCTATGGGCATCTGGCTCACCTTCACTGTTTCTGTATTGCTGGTAACGGGCAGGTTTTTATCGATCAGCGGAATGGGACCGTACATGCGGAAAAGATAAAAATGAAAATACGCTTTGAGGAACGTGGCTTCCGCCGCCCAGCGGTTCTTTTCATAATCGTCCATATCCGGCACCTTGAAGATATTGTCGAGAAAGGTGTTGCAGTCGCGGATGGCCACGAACATGCCGCGGCCGCCGTTGGTGCCGCCCCAGTAGTTGGAATAGGGATTCACCACGTTCTGGAAACCTTTTGCGATCTGCCAGGCCGGCACGGGCTGCCCGGTATTAAAATCGTTGGCCCACAATTCGTCGCCGCCAAGAAATACATGATAGTTGTACGGGTCCGCATAATTGGGCAGGTAGCTGTAGATCGTGAACAGGTACTGCTCCGTGGTGTTGCGCATGCGGAATATATGATCTACCGTGGCCACGTTGTCCGGCACGATATCGAGATAGTTACAGGAAAATAATAAAGGCCCGAATAATGCGATCAGCCACTTTTTGAACATTTTCATCGGTCTGTGTTTTTTGTTTTCAACCAGATGCACTTTTAACATCTTTTTTTATCAGAAAGAAACCTGCGCGCCTATGTTGACGACCCGTTGCACGGGGTATCCCAGGCCATTGCCGCCCATTTCCACGTCCCACATCTTGAATTTGCTGAACGTTAGCAGGTTGATGCCGCTGGCGTAAATGCGGATGCGGTCGATCTTGTACCTGCGCAGCGCCGCGGGGGGAATGCTGTAGCCCAGCTCCACGGTTTTCAGGCGCAGGAAAGCCCCGTTGCGCATGAACCAGGTGCTTTGCTGCAGGTTGTTGGCAATGGGCCGTGTGCTGAGGCGCGGCCAGATGGCGTACAGATCGCGGTCGCTTTCAGACCAGTGATCGTCTGCATATACCTGCAGCAGCGCGCGCTCGTTCACGAACGGCGCGGTGGAATCCGCATCGATCCAGAACGATTCCCTCGCGAGGCCCTGGAAAAATGCGGACACGTCGAAGTTTTTGTAGCCCATTGAAAAGCCGAAACCATACACGATCTCCGGCGTGGTGGGATAACCGATCGGCACTTTGTCGCGCGTGGTGATCTGCCCGTCTCCGTTCACGTCGTGGTATTTGATGTCGCCTGCTTTGTATTCGCCGAAGCCCTGCAACGGCGAATTGGCCACGTCCGCATCGTCGCCGAAAAGGCGCTCCGCGATGTAACCCCATTGCTGCGACAAAGGATAACCCACATGCGAAAGATATTTTTCCACGTAATCGGGCTCTTCGTATACATTGAATTTGCTGGTGGCGTAAGTGAAGTTGCCGCGCGCCTGCAGCCAGAGATCGGTGTTGAAGCTGTGACTGTAATCGATCGACAGGTCGAAACCCTTGCCGGAAGCCTCGCCCAGGTTGGCCTGCACGTCCGCGTTGCTCAGCAGCCCCATGGTAACGGGGATAGACGCCCTGTTCATCAGGATGTTCGTCCGTTTTTCCGTGTAGATGTCCAGCAGGATGTTCATTTTGTTGAACAGCCCTACTTCCACGCCCCAGTTGGTTTTGGTGGCGGTTTCCCAGGTAATGTCGTTGTTGCCGTAGCGGTTGATGAAGATGCCGGGGCGGTAATAGTTGAAGTCCGTTCCGAAAGAAACGCCGCGTCCCCCATCGGCCATATTCACATCGGCCAGGTACAGGAAGCGGGATTTTTCGTCGCCGATAGCATCGTTGCCCACCAGGCCGTAAGTGGCGCGCAGCTTGAGGTTGCTGATCACGTTCTGGTAAGGTTTGAACCACGGCTCGGCGGAAACCAGCCACGCAGCGCCCACAGACGGGAAGAAACCGAAACGCTGGGCTTCGTAAAACCTTTCCGTGCCGTTGTACCCGAAATCATACTCGAAGAAATAACGCTGGTCGTAGGCGTAAGTAAGGCGGCCAGACAAACCGATATTCCTCCTTGGTAACGATAATTGCAGCGATCCCGCATTGGCCGCCACCTGGTTGTTCATCAGGAACACCAGCATGCCGCTCACGTTGTGTTTGTCGTTGAACGTGCGGTTATAATTCGCAGTGGCCTGCAGGTAGGTGGTGGAATTGATGATCTTGTCGCCTTCGCTGTAGTTGAGGTATTCCGTGCCGGTATTGGGGTTCAGCATGGTGAGCGAATATTCGTCCACGTATTTGTCGTAGTTCGCCACGGTGTACCAGAACGGGTTGTAAAACCGCGAAACGTCGAAATAAGACGAACGCGAAGTATTAAACAGCGCGTGCAGGTTAAGCCCTTCGGTGATGAAAGCGAGGTTCTGCTTCAGCTCGAACTGCGCCTGCAGCTTGGAGCGGGTATATTCCTTGTAACCTCTCACCATGTCCGCATAAGGATTGATGTAATTCCCCGTGCCGAAATTGCCGAACATGATATGCTGCACGTATTCGTGCGCATCGTCTGTGGGAAAATACGCCGGGAACCGCACGGGGTTGGACTGCACCACTCTCTTGTACATGGTGGTGCCGCCGTCGAGCGGGCCGTTGTAGTCGTCGAACACGCCGGAAAGGCGCACGCCTACTTCGGTGCTTTTGGTGAGGTTGATATTAACATTGGTGCGGAGGGAATACGTATTGAGACGGATGTTGTTGTTGAAATTATTTCGTTTGTCTACCCGCAGATTCCCGTTATCGCGGTTGGCGGCCGCGGCGAGGTAATAACGCGCTACTTTGCCGCCGCCGGACACGTTGAAGTTGGCGCGCTGGTTCATGGTAGATTCTTTGAACAGCTCTTCGCGCCAGTTGGTGGCCGGGTACACGTAAGGATTGCCGCCCGCGGCGGTGTTGTCGATCTTCGCTTCGGAATAAGGCAGCTGGCCGAGCGGGTCGCGGGTGAGCACGGCTTCGTTGCCGAGGCGCATGTAAGTGACCGGGTCTGCCAGCGCTACGTTTTTCGTGGGCGCCGAATTGGAGTTTTCTATCCTGACAGACACGCGGGCTTTGCCTTCCACGCCTTCCTTGGTGGTGATGAGGATCACGCCGTTGGCGCCCCTGGCGCCGTAAAGCGCGGTGGACGTGGCGTCTTTGAGAATGGAAAAACTCGCGATATCGTCTACGTTGAGCCGGGAAAGATCGGTGGTGGTGGTTTCGATGCCGTCTATCAGGATCAGCGGGTCTTTTTTATACCCGAAAGTGGTTACGCCGCGGATGAAAAAATCCGCATTGTCCGCCCCCGGCTCGCCGCTGCGCTGGTAAGCGATCACGCCGGCAAGGCGGCCCGCCAGCGCCGTGGTAAGATTGCTGGACGGCACTTTCAGCTCTTTGGGATTGATGGTGGTAACTGCGCCCACCACTTCCCTTTTTTTCTGCGTGCCAAAACCGACGATCACGGTCTCTTCCAGTTGGCTCGACGCGATGGCGAGCTGCACGTCGATCACGTCGCGGTTGTTGACGGGGATTTCCTGCCGGTCGTACCCGATCATGCTGTACACCAGCACCGTGGCGCCGTCGGGGATATCCAGCACGTACTTGCCGTTGAGGTCGGTGGTGGTGCCTATGCTGGGCGCGCTTTTCACGGCGATCGTTACGCCGGGCAATGGCATGCCCGTGGTGTCGGTCACGGTACCGCGCACGTCTTTTTTCACGACGGGCTGTTCCGGATCGCCTTTGGTGGTAATCGCGATAAGATTGCCTTCGAGCAGCTTATACTCGAGATTGGCAAGCGGCAGCACGGTTTCCAGTACTTTGAACACAGTTTCGTCCTTTACGGACAGGTCGATCTTTTTCTCGGTGATGAGTTTGCGTTCACTGAAAAGAAAATGGTACTTCGTTTGCGCCTCAATCATCATCAGCACTTTCCGCAGATCGGCAGACTGAACGTTAAGAGAGACTTTTTCCTGCGAGCGGACGGCGCCGGAGACATGCAAAAACGACAGCAGGAGAAGGCTAAAGGCTAGTTTCATAATCAGGCATACCTTTATTAGCGCATGCGGAGGACTGCAAGCACGCACTAAATGCTTTTTTTTCATAACTTGTACTGAATTAGTTGATTAAAAAACCGGAAGCAGCATTCCTTGAACAGATACTGTTTCCATTGAGACTAATGAACGGGGAATGGCTTCAACATTTCCCGTTTCTTTTTCATCCGCGCTATAGGCTAATGATTTTGGTGATACTTAATAAATAGTAACGGTGTCGTCTGTTATGCTGTAATTAAAATGTTCTGTGAGCTGCAATGCCTGGAGGGCCTGCGGTAATTGTTCCTTTCCGAAAATGCCGGTAAAGCGCAATTGCTGGATGGCGGCGTTCTCGAATCGGATGGATACATTGTACCAGCGTTCCATCCGGGAAGCAAGCGTGGCAAAGGTTTCGTCCTGGAAAATGAGCCGGTTGTCTACCCAGGCGGTTTCAATAATGGCGCTGTCTGCCTTCAAAGAATAGGTCGGTTTCATGATCACAGGCTGGAGGCCGGTGGGATATTTCACCGCGGAATCGCCATGGTTGGGCACTACGAGCTTTTCCGCGGGCCGCAGCCGGATCTTTTTTTCCGGGCTGTTCTTCAGTTCCACCATCACTTCGCCGGTAATGAGCGTAGCCTCGCAAACGCTGTCTTCCGGGTAGGCCCTGATATTGAAACTGGTGCCCAGTACGTTCACATGCATGGTTTCCGTATGAACGACAAATGGTTTTTCCGCGTCTTTGGCCACGTCAAAAAAAGCTTCCCCCTTCAGGTATACTTCCCTGCTGCCTCCTTTGAAACGGCGCGGGTATTTTAATTCGCTGTCTGAATTCAGCCAAACGGAAGTTCCGTCGGCCAGTTTGATGTGCGAACGGGTGCCGCGAACGTTGTAATCCGCCGTCAGCCCGTCCTGCCAGGGCAAGATGCCCGTTTTTGCCAGCAGGTATGTAGCACCGCCGAGCAAAACTGCCGCCGCGGCAGACCGCAACAGCAGCCTGCGCCATTTGCCGCCGCCGCTGCGCTTTTCTTCTTCCGGCCATAGCTGCGGGTCTTCGGCATACATGCGGGCTTTGAGCTGCTCAAAGGCCTGCTGGGTGCCATCGTTGTGCTGCCCGCCGGCGCCATGGGCCCAAAACGCCTGCATGGCCTCGGATTCTTTCCGCAGCCGCGGTTCGGCCCCGGCCAGCGATTCCAGTTCCTTGTTTTCGTCTTCGGTGATACTGCCGGAAAGTTTCCGGGAAAGCAGCCATAAATACCGTTCGTCTTGCGTTTGCATAAAAGCGGCGTTCGCGCCTGTTTATTACAAGACACCTAAACGGCCCCGTTTTACGTACCCGGCGATAATTTTTTTTTTAAATAGCCGAAGCGGCCAGGATCAGGGAGAGCAACAATACCTCGCCAGCCGCCGTGGAGGCTGTTTTCTGACGGTTGGACAAGTGAGGCCGGAGCACGGCGTGCAGGGTTTTCACCGCTTTAAAAAGCTGGGTTTCCACGGTGCGCGGCGAAATATGCATGATCTCCGCCACTTCGCGCGGCCGGAAACCTTCTTCCCGCACCAGCCGGAAAATCTTGCGCCGTTTGGGCGGCAGCATTTCAACGGCCGCGTCGAGGCGGGCCAGCAGCTCTTTCCATTCGGAAGCTTTGTAAGGGTCATGACTGCGCGCAATGCCGAACTGTTCGGGATGATCGGTGCTTACCACGCGGAAAGCGGAAAATTTGCGGAGATAATTAAGGGATTGGTTGCGGACGGCGGTGAAAAGATAGGTTTCGATATTCTGCACCTCGCTGTATGTTTCCCTGCCGGCCCAGAGTTTCAGGAAAATATCGGAAACGATCTCTTCGGCGGATTCATGACTTTGCACGTATTCCACGGAAAACCGCACCAGCCGCTGGTAACAGCTGTGGAAAAGCTCCTCGAACGATCGCTGGTCGCCGTTTGCGGAAACATTTTGCCATAAAGTATTCAGGTAAGCCTTGTCAGTTTTCATACCCGGGATGTTTGGTCAGGAACACATTCTCGTGGAACGGAAAATTCAGCAATATAGAAACTTGGAATACACAACCGGGTCAAGCACAGGTATCTACACCGTGCCTAAAGTACATTTTTAAATTGAAAATCCAAATTACCGCATTCCGGAATATCCGGTATTTTTAAGTATGCAAACATTCGCGGATAAGATCATCCACTTCAACACCCATCTCCATTACACCGGTAAACTGCCCCAGGGCATTAATATCATGAACCCTTTCGCGGAACAGCCGGTGGTAGTGGACATAATGAAACAATTCTATAAAAAGTTTTACAACGACACGCACGCACGCCGCATGATCATCGGCATTAACCCCGGGCGATTCGGCGCGGCGCTTACCGGTGTGCCTTTTACCGATTCGAAAAGACTGGAAGACCCCTGCGGCATAAAATTCCCCGGCCCGCCGAGCTACGAAGTAAGCAGCGTGTACGTTTACGATATGATCGCCGCATACGGCGGCCCCGCGGCGTTCTACAAAGATTTTTACATCGGCGCGATGAGCCCGCTCGGTTTTACGGTAGACAAACCCGGCGGGAAAGTGGTGAACTATAATTATTACGACAGTAAAGCCCTCACCGATGCCGTGTATGATTTTATGCTGGAAAACCTGCGCAAACAAACCGCATTCGGCATAGACCGCACCGTAGGGTATTGTCTTGGCACCGGTAAAAACGCAGACTTCATCCTCCGCCTCAACGGAAAGGAAAAATTCTTCGACCGCATCATTCCCCTCGAGCACCCGCGGTTCATCATGCAATACAAGCTCAAAAAGAAACAGGATTACATCGATAAATACCTGGCGGCCTTCGCCGAAGGAAGGGACATTTAGAATTTAAAGTTCCAGGTAACGGAAGGAATGATCGGGAACAGCGATACCTGTTTTGCTTTGATTTCCAGGTTGCCGTCCAGTACATTGCCGGTTTGATCGAAATAAATGAAGTACGGGTTCAGGCGGCTGTAGACGTTGTATATGGAAAACGCCCAGCTGCTGGTGAGCCTTCGGCCGGGATTTTTCTTTTTAGGGGTGTAAACTGCGGACAGGTCGAGGCGGTGATAAGCCTTCATCCGGTAGCTGTTTACGGCGCCGTACTCCTGCATCAGCACGCCGTCGAGGAAATAGAATTTTTCGGGTAAGGTGGTGGTATTGCCCGAGCCGTAAATAAATACGGTGGAAAACGTCCACCGGGGACTGTATTCATAACTCGCCACCACGGAAAGATCGTGCCGGCGGTCGTATTTGGCGGGAAAACGTTTGCCGCCGTTCAGGTCGGGAAACTGCCGCCACGTCCATGCCAGCGTATAACCGACCCAGCCGGTGAGCTTGCCTTTTATTTTGTGAATGAATAATTCCGTGCCGTAAGCATATCCTTTACCGAAAACAAATTCCTCTTCAGTATCTTTCAACGACGGCGTGTACCCTTCGCGGTATTCCACCTGGTTGCGCATGTCTTTGTAATAAGCTTCCAGCGAGGCTTCCCAGTTGTTGTCCGCAAAATTGCGGAAATATCCCGCCGCGTATTGCCAGCTGTACTGCGGTTTCACGAGGTAGGTGCTGGGCACCCAGATGTCCAGTGGCAGGGTGCTGCCCGCATTGTTCACCAGGTGAATGTATTGGTTGTTCTTTGATACGGACGCTTTTACGGATTCCCGGTCGTTCCAGGCGTAACGCAGCAGCAGTCGCGGCTCGGGGCCGCCGTAACTGCGCACTTCTTTCCCGCTGCCGTACACGGTGCTGTCCAGCTTGTTGCCCACCGCGTCCCGCACGAACCGGGTGTACGGCCCTACCTGCCTGAAGCCGCTGTAACGCAGGCCGATATTGGCTTTCAAACGCGGACTGATCTCCCAGTCGTCCTGGATGTACAGGGCCGCTTCATGCGCGAACTTACGCAGCGCATTATCCGGTCTGAACGTAGTGGTATCCTGCGTGCCGGATACGGAGCTGGGCGTAAACCGGTGATACACGTAATTGCCGCCGAATTTGATATGATGTTTCAGGCTGAGGAAATAATCGAAGTCGAGCTTGCCGTTGTAGTCCCTGATGCCGGAATTGAGCCGGATCGCAAAACCATCGTTGGATGCCCGGAAGGTAAATTCGTAATCGTTGTAGATGAGTGAAGTGTTGGCGAACAGTTTTTTGCTGAACACATGGTTCCAGCGCAGCGTGGCCGTCCTGTTGCCCCAAGGAATGTTCGCTTCGAAGGTCCTGTCTTTGTTCTGGTATTGAAATTTGTCCTGCCCGAGATATGCGCTGAGGAAAACGCGGTCTTTATCCGAAAACTGGTAATTCGCTTTCGCGTTGAGATCATAAAAATAATACCCGGAGCTGTTTTTCCCCATGAAAGGTTTGGTGAGCAGGTCTACATACGTACGGCGCGCCGAAAGCATAAAGCTGGACTTGTCTTTCTGCAGCGGCCCCTGGATGTTCAGCCGCGACGCGATGATGCCCACGCCGCCTTCGGCCTGCCATTGCTGGTTGTTGCCGTCTTTCATGGTCACATCTACCACAGACGAGAGCCTGCCGCCGTAACTGGCCGGCATGCCGCCTTTGATGAGACTGACGTTTTTGATCGCATCGGCGTTAAATACCGAGAAAAACCCGAAAAGATGCCCTGTGTTGTAGACGGGCGCTTCGTCCAGCAGGATAAGGTTTTGGTCCGGCCCGCCACCCCTCACGTAAAAACCGGTGTTGCCTTCGCCGGCCGATTGCACGCCGGGCATCAGCTGGAGCACTTTCAGCGGGTCCACTTCTCCCATCAGCGCCGGCAGTTTTTTCATCTGTTCGGCGCCTACCTCCACCTTGCTCATTTCGGTGTTTTTTACGTTGCGGTCCTTACGCCGGTCGGTGATCACGACCTCCTTTGCCTGGAAAGACCTTGGCACCAGCAGCGCGGTAACGCTACGGGCGGATTCCGACGCTACGGTCCTTTCCAGCGTCTGGTAACCGATGTACGTAAAAACGAGCGTATGTTCACCGGCGGGCAGGGTAATGGCATAAAATCCGTAGGCGTTGGTCTGCACCCCGCTGGAAGTGCCTTTAATGCCAATGCTGGCGCCGATGAGCGATTCGCCCGTGGTGCTGTCGCGCACGTAGCCGCTTACCGTATAGCCTTGCTGGGCGAAGGCGGGTTGTATTAACAGCCATGGACATACGAAAAGTATGATCCGGAAGGCACGAGACTTCATCTTCTGGTTTTTCAATGTACACTATCCGCAGGGCCCCGGGCGTTTTATCGGCGCTGCGCGGTAAAATTACTGGAATCGCAGGGTATCCGTTACGGAACCGCAATGTAGCATTTCGTCGCCGAAATAAGGGTTCACCACTTCGGTGGTGTCGCTCAGCCAGTGTGCACCACGGTTATTGAATGCCATGGGGCAATGTTGGCGGTAAATGGCATGTCCTTTAAATCCGGTGGTTTGCAGCAGGTCGTACAGCTGGTCGCTCACCATCTGGAAGGAAAGCCGCCGCGCGTCCAGCCCGCCTTTTTCGATCAGGAGCCCGGCCAGCTCGGCGGAAATATTGCCGGTGCTTACCGCCAGGTTCGCCGCACGGCTGCTGTCTATGCCCAGGCGGGCGATGGGCAGGCTGTCCAGGTGGGTTTTGAGCGAAGCCGCCGCAACGTCCGCCCCGAGCGTATCGCCTTTTATCAATGCGCCGCTCAGCTGGTAATAAGCCGTCATGGCTGTTTTCAATGAATCATAATATTCGTCGCTGAAGGGGGCGCCGAGCGCGCCGGCGGCCAGGGCGGAATCTCCGGAGCTTTGCTGCCGCGCGCCCTGCTGGCAGGCGGTGAGCGCCACGCCAACGGCGAGGGCCCATAAATAAGGTTTTATTCTCATTCGATACATTTTGATACAGATACAGGTGCAAAAATATACTATCTTTGCGGGTTTAATAGCAATTTTAGTATGCTCATCGCCCTGCAGGACATAACATTTGAATTTGGCGCAAGGACCATCATAGAAGATTCTTCCTGGCACATCGTTCCCGGAGACCGCGTCGGCCTCATCGGCCTCAACGGCACCGGCAAATCCACCCTTCTCCGCATCATCAACGGGGAATACACCATTTCGAAAGGCAGCATCAACAAAAGCAAAAGCCTGTCCATCGGTTTTTTTAACCAGGACCTGCTCAGCTTCGAAACCGATAATTCCGTGTTGTCCGTGGGCATGACGGCCTTCGAACAGGCCTTGAAAGTGGAAAAGGAGCTGGAAGAGCTGACCGCCAAACTGGAACATTCGCAGGACGATGCGCTGCTGCATGAATATGCGGACAAACTGCATGAGTTCGACACCCTCGACGGGTATAACATTCGTCACAAAACGGCCACCGTGCTGGAAGGGCTCGGTTTCAGCACCGCCGACCTCGACCGCCCCTACAGCGAGTTCTCCGGCGGCTGGCGCATGCGCGTGCTGTTGGCCAAACTCATCCTGCAGCAGCCGGACGTGCTGATGCTCGACGAACCGACCAACCACCTCGACCTTCCGTCTATCGAATGGCTGGAAAAATACCTCAGCAATTACAACGGCGCCGTGATCATCGTGAGCCACGACCGTTTTTTCCTCGATAAAATGGTGAACAAGGTGGTAGAGCTTTACCAACAGGAACTGCACCATTACGCCGGCAATTATACCGACTATGAAGAAGAAAAAGTGATGCGCCGCGAACTGCAGCAGCGCGCTTACGAAAACCAGCAGGATTACATCCGCCAGCAGGAAAGGTTTATCGAGCGGTTCAAGGCGAAAGCCTCCAAAGCAGCACAGGCGCAAAGTATCGCCAAAAGGCTGGACAAACTGGAACGCGTGGAGCAGGTAGACGGCGGCCCGGCCAAGATCAGGATGAACTTTTCCGTAGACAAAATGCCCGGCAAGATCCTTTGCACGCTCAACGGCGTCGGTAAAGCATTCGGCCAGCTGGAAATATTAAAGAACGCTTCCGCGGAGATCAACCGCGGCGACAAAATAGCCCTCATCGGCGCGAACGGTAAGGGCAAATCCACCCTGCTGCGCGTGATCGCGGGCACGGAGCCCATCACCGGCGAACGCGTGCCGGGGCATAACGTGGTGACCAGCTTTTACGCGCAGCACCAGCTGGAATCGCTGCATCTCGACAACGAGATCCTCGAAGAGTTGAAAGGCTGCGGCAGCGGTCTTACCGAAATGGAATTACGCGGGTTGCTCGGGTGTTTCCTTTTCCAGGGCGATGATGTGTTCAAAAAGATCCGCATCCTTTCCGGTGGTGAAAAAGCGCGCGTAGCGTTGGCGAAAGTGATCGTGGGCAAAGCGAACTTCCTGATGCTGGATGAGCCCACGAACCACCTGGACATCAATTCCGTGGAAATGCTGATCGACGCGCTGGGCAAATACGAAGGCAGCCTGGTGCTGGTATCGCACGACCGTTATTTCGTGTCTAAAACCGCCAACAAGATCTGGGAGATCGTAGACGGGGAGATCAAGGAATTTAAAGGCACTTACGCCGAATGGGAAGAATGGAAAAAACGCCAGGCGCTGGCAGCTTTACCACCCAAACCGGAAAAAGAAAAGAAGAGCGCGCCCGCACCTCAGCAGCAGGCCAAACCCGCTCCGGCGCCCAAAACCGCCATCGATAAAGAATCGCAGAAAGAATTGCAAAAGCAGCAGCGGCAGATGCAGCAGCTGGAGCAGCAGATCAATGGTTTAAAAGAAAAGATCCGGCAGCTGGAAAACGAAATGGCCGCGCCGGATATTTACGCCGATAAAGACAAATTCCGCAAAACGGAAGAAGCGTATAAAAAAACGACGGCCGATCTTGCAAAGCTGAATGGCGATTATGAAAGCATATTTGAAAAGGTGATGGAGCTGGAGGAGAAAATAAAAATATAACTTATCTAATATTCCCCGTACCATGAAAGCCCTGAACTATCTGATCGTACTACCGGCGCTGCTCGTTTTGTTTGCCGGATGCGATTTGAAACCGGCCAGACACTATCTGCGGGAAGCCGAAAAACTTTCAGCACAGGGAAAATACCGGGAATCTAATCTTTTATTGGACAAGGCGATCGCGAAAGACGGACAAAACATCGCCGCATATATCCACCGCGGCGCAAACAAATCGGAGCTGAAAGACCACCGCGGAGCGATTGCGGACTTTCAGAAAGTACTGGCTTTAGATACCTCCAATATGATGGCCCTCTTCAATTCCGGTAACAGTTACAAGCAGTTGGGTGATTATAAAACCGCCATAAAGTATTACAGCCGGGCTTTAGGCGACTATAGCGATGTAACCGGCGAAACAGCGTCTGTCCGGATTAAAATGGCGGGTGAATTTGATATCGAAGGCAGCCAGGTATATTTCGAACGGGGAGATGCCCATTATCGCCTGGGCCATTTCAGACAGGCATATATCGACATGCACGCGGCGCTTGAAAGAAATTACCGGGTTGCAGATTGTTATCTTTACATCGGGTATATTTTTTTGGAAAGCGGCCAAACCGCGTCCGCTTGCAAAAACTTTCAACAATCCCGGCATTTCGGGGGCCAGGAGGCCGCAGAAGCCTTACAGGAATATTGTAAATGAACATCGCATCAAAAGCCCCCTCATCCTCAACCACTTCCGTCATTCCTCCCCCACTCTTAATTTTAACTTAACACGTTAAAGTTGTTAATCCTCCAAAAACGGATAATTTTTACCTAAATTTTTTCTCCCGTGAAGCGGCTTGTTTTTTACCTCATTGCTTGTTATCTGCTCCTGCCCGGGCTTTCCGCCTGCAACAAGAATGATGCGCCCTTCACGCCGACAGACAGCATTGGAAAAGTGAACAAATGGGTGCTGGACAGTATGAAAAGATATTATTACTGGACGGACGAGATACCGCCGCATCCCGATTACCGCCTTTCCCCTCCCGAGTTTTTCCGGAGCCTGCTTTCCGGCAGCGACCGGTTTTCCTGGATCAGCGACGAACGCACCGCGCTCCCTCCCACCAGCACTTATTTCCGGTATGGGTTCCATTATGCGTTCATCAGCATACCTGGCTTTACAGACGGACTGGTGGGCGTTTGCACCTTCGTGAACAAAGGCAGTGCGGCGGAAGCGGCGGGGCTGCAGCGCGGGAGCTGTTTTATTAAGGTAGACGGCGGCGCAGTAACATTGGAGAATATGGCTGCGGTGAATTTGCGCATGAACGGTCATGCCGCCGGTCCTTTGCGCATCACGCGCGCGGAATGGGCCAACGGTGTGCTGACGCCGGGTGCGGAACGGAGCCTGAACGATGGGTTCGGAACGGAAGACGCGGTAATGTTCAACCGCATCTTCACCCAAAACGGGAAAGTGACGGGTTATCTTTATTACAGCACTTTTAACGAAGCGTACGATTCCCGGTTGCTGACAGCATTTGCAAAACTGCGGAGAGCACGTGTAACGGAACTGATACTCGACCTGCGTTATAACGCGGGCGGCAGCGTAGCGTCCAGCGCGAAGCTGGCGGCGCTGATAGCGGCAGATCTCAACCCGGGCGACAACTATGCTATTTACGCGGGCAACCGCAACATGGGAAAAGCACCGCGCACGTTGCAGGCCGTGCTCAATACCTCCGGCAGTCCCGCAGGAAAAGATTACAATCAACTGAAGGACGCACAGCTCAGTTTGCAGCGCATATTCGTGCTCACCACCCGCGGCACCGTATCGGCCGCGGAACTGGTGATCAACAACCTGAAACCTTATGTGCAGGTGATCCAGATCGGGGAAGCCACGATGGGAAAAGACGAAGCCGCGTTTATGATGCAGCAGCGGCCCTGGCAGATACAACCAACGGTATACAAACTGTTCAACGCGGGCAACGAAGGGAATTACAGCAAGGGGCTCGTTCCGCAGCACCAGGTGCAGGCGCTGGCCAGCCTGCCATTGGGAGCGCTTGGCACCGCCGAAGAACCGCTTACGGCCGCGGCCCTAAGGATCATTTACGGCCAGGACCTTCCCGGCCCTCCGGTACAGCTCAGGCGCGCGCCCGTTGAATTGATATATGACGCCGCGGCAGACCAGGCCAGGCATGCTTTGCCCGTTATCATTCATTCATCTGAACCTGAACCACTATGACGCCTACAGAACAGGACATTGCTTTCCGCCGGTACTTCAATGCCACCTACCCGCGGGTAAAGGCTTACCTGTCCACGGTGCTGGATACCAACCTGCATGTGGACGATATTGCGCAGGAGGTGTACATCAAATTGTGGAACAATTGGGAACGCGTCGATCACAGCACATCGCCCGACGGATACTTGTTTACCATCGTGCGGCATACCATTATCTCCCATTTCCGGAGCGCCAAAAACCGGAAAACCGCCATACTGCCGGAAAACGATGCGGAGCTCGGGCAGGAAAACAATTCGGAAGACAAACTTCAGCAGAAAGAATATCTCCATATTTACGAACAAACCCTTCAGACGCTTCATACCGTGAAACAACGATGTTTCCGGCTGCATTGGGACGCTGGTCTTACCTACCGCCAGATAGCCGACCAGGAAGGCATTTCGGTGAAAACGGTAGAACGGTACATCCGAGAGATCAAAACCGTGCTCCGTACAAAGCTGGACGTGCGTACGCTGTACGTGATCCTGCTGCTGCGGATCTTTTCCTGATCCCCTCAACTCCGTTAACCCACAATTCATTCATGCAAATACGTTTGAGGAGCATCGCCTACGCCGCTGCAAAACCTTTGCGGGTAAGCGTTTCCATGGCTTAACATTTTGGTAATATAAAATTTGTCTGTCTGCCGCCTTCCAATGCGTGTTATAGGTATGGAAACGCACCAGATCAGGCAATATCTCCGGCAAATGGCTGCCGGAAAACTGGAACCGGAAAAAGAAGACCTTTTGCTGGAAGTCCTGGCATCTGCCACGGAAGCGCAGCTGGAGGAGATCTATCCTGCGTCTGAATTTGCGGACGTTCGTCCTGTATCCGTCAGCCGGCGGGAGCTCGATAAAGCATACCATAAAGTAACCGGCGCGCGGCGAACGCCCCTGCGTTACCTGTATGCCTGGCGCGCCGCCTGTGCGGTGCTGGCGCTCGTTGTTTCAGGGTTTTTATACCGGGCGTACCGCGCGCAGCAGCCCGGCGCGCAACTGGTGGCGGAAGCCGCTTCCTGGAACACTTTCAGCACCGCCGAAGGCGAAACCAAACTGATCACGCTGGCCGATCAGAGCCGCATTTACCTCAATGGCGCATCGGAACTGAAAATACCCGCAACATTCAACGCAGGCAAAAGAGAAGTGCGCCTTTTGAAAGGAGAAGCTTTCCTTGTCGTGCACCAGGACGCCGGCAAACCGTTCGTTGCGCAGATGGGGGCTGTGCAGGTGAATGTATTGGGCACTTCCTTTAACCTGCGCAATTATCCCGGCGAACAGGAATCCAGCGTAAGCGTGCAAACCGGAAAAGTAGCCATGCAGCTGGAAGCGACCGGCGAAGCGTTGATACTGGCGGCCGGCAGGAAAGGCATTTTCAACAAACAGCGGAACAGTCTGGCCATGGCGGTAAACGCGGGCAAACCCGGCAGCTGGACGAAACGCGAGTTCTATTTCGACGATGCGCCCCTGCGCGACGTATTCCGCGACCTGCAATACACGTATGGGCTGCGATTCGAGGTGGAAGACAAACGGATGCTGGACAGGCCCGTGAAAGCCACTTTCAGGCAGCAGCAGCCGGAAGAGATCGTAAGGATACTGTCTTTAATGGGACAGTTTAGATACACCATGAAAGATTCCCTGGTTATCGTTCACAAATAAAAAATTAATACCTCCCTAAAATTTAAATGGTCCGAATGAAGCAATTTTTACAAAAGCCCTTGCTGAAAAGGGCAACGGCATTGTTTTGCCTGGTGTGTTTTGTGTTTGCAGCACCGTTTACAGGCCATGCTTATGCGCAGCCCGGGAAAAAAATGGATGTTGATTTTTCGCAGGCCCCGCTCCGCGACGTATTTGCTTTTGTTGAATCGAAAAGCGGTTATGCCGTAAATTATTTCAAAGACGAACTGAACCTGCAGAAAAAGATCGACCTGCATATGAAACAGGCCACGGCCATCGAGATACTCAGCGCGGCGCTGTCTTCCACCAGCTACAGCTACCGGGTGGAAGGGCGCACCATCATCGTCCGTAAAAAACAGGAAACGCCGCAACGCGCTTCTGGCAAAGTGAGCGGCGTGCTGGTAGACGAAAAGACCGGCGAGCCCATTCCCGGCGCCACCATCCGCATCGGCAGCCGCGGCACCGTTACCGACGTTACGGGCGCTTACGTGCTCGAGCTTCCCGCCGGAACTTACAATCTTGAGATCACCTCTGTTGGTTACAATAAAAAGAAAGTGACGGAAGTGGCCGTGCAGGCCGGCAAAGTGACCACGCTTCACCTCACTTTGTCCGTCGCCAAAGGCACACTTAAAGGTGTGGAAGTGGTAGGTACAGCCAAACGCGAAAGCCTTTCCGCGCTGTATGCCCGTCAGAAAAACAACTCCGCCCTCAGCGACGGCATCAGCGCCGAGCAGATCCGCCGTACGCCAGACAACAACGTGGCGCAGGTGCTCAAACGCATCAGCGGCCTCACCGTGCAGGACAACAAATTTGTGGTCGTGCGCGGCATGAGCGAACGGTACAACAACGTGCTGCTGAACGGTTCTTCGTTGCCCAGCACCGAGCCCAACCGCCGCAACTTTTCCTTTGACATCATTCCCAGCAACCTGATCGACAACGTGGTGGTGAACAAAACCGCCACGCCAGACATGCCGGGCGAATTTACCGGCGGGCTGGTGCAGGTGAACACGACAGACATCCCGAGAGAAAATTTTATCCAGCTGCAGGCAGGTACCGGTTTTAACAACAACAGCACCGGCAACGATTTTTACAGCACCCGCCGCCTGAACAGCGACTATTGGGGCGCGCCGGGGAAAGACCGCCAGTGGCTGGACCGTTCCTGGAACTCGCTGCAATACCAGCAGATGCGCGAAAGCAACGATGTAGCCGGCATGAACGCCATGAACGCGCGCATTCCCAACAATTACGGTCTTTACAAATACACCGCCAAACCCCTGCAGCAATACCAGCTCTCCATGGGCGGCAGCCGCCAGCTGAAGCCCGGCAGAACGCTTGGCGCCATCCTTTCCGGCATCTACCGCCACGAAGAGAACATCGAAAATTATGACGCCTGGTTCCGCGCCAGTCCTACCATCGTAAAAGACGCGCGGGAATACATTTTCACCACGGCGGTAGGCGCAATGGGCAATATTGCTTACCAGTCGCCGAAAACCAAGCTCGCCTGGCGCAATATTTTTAACCGCCGCTTCAGTCATGACAATATCGTACAGGAAACGGAAGATAAAAGCCGCGCCGGCCGGCAGCAGGAATATGTGTCGATGCTGGAAACCGGCGACCTGTTCCAGACCAGGCTTGAAGGCGAGCACCAGTTAAACAGTAAAGGCGTTAAATTCAACTGGTTTGCCGACCTCGCCAACGTTACCAAAGAACAGCCCGATACCCGTTATTCTGTAGCCATTCTCGACGGCACCGACCCGGAAACCGGCAAACCCCGCCGCCGTTTCGATTACAGCAGGATAGACGGTTCCACCATCAAAGACGGCGGCCTGTTCGCCTACAACCTGGAGGAAAAAAAGCAGAACATCGGCGGCGACCTCACCGTTCCTTTTAAGCTTAACGAACTTACACAGAAAATAAAAGCGGGTTACTGGGGCACCTTCCGCGACGCGGAATACAAACAGGTCTCGCTGGCCCCTACGGCGTACAACGGCGATACACGGGTGGATTCCATCGGTTACGGCAAAGAAGACTACGAGATATTCACCCCCGAAAATTTCGCCGCCGGCATCCTGTACTACCGGCCGATCTCGGCGGACGGGCTGGACGCTGCGGACTTTTATGACGGCCAACAGCGCCTGCACGCTACTTATCTTATGCTGGACCTGATGCCGCTGGAAAAATTGCGCGTGATAGCCGGCGTGCGGTACGAGAACAATACCATGACGGTGCATTCCACCACCAGGGTATCGTCTAACGCAAAAACGACGGATTCCACCGTAACCTACAAGGAACAGGATTGGCTGCCTTCCATCAATGTCATTTATAACCTGACGCCCGCCATCAACATTCGCGCGGCGTATAGCAGAACGCTGGCAAGGCCCGATTTCAGGGAACGTTCTTCCTTTAAATATTACGACATCCGCCTCCGCCAGGTAGTGAAAGGCATACATGGGCTGGAATACAGCCGGGCGGATAATGTGGACATCCGTTTTGAATGGTACCCCAGCCCGGTGGAGATCATATCCTTCACCGCTTTTTATAAAAAATACGACAAGCCCGTTGAATCCGTGAGCAACCGTTACCCGGACAACCGTTACGGCCTTTTTTATTTTAACCTGGAAGACGCGGTGAGCAAAGGCATTGAAGTGGATTACCGGCATTCGTTCTCTTTCATCAACCATCGCTCCGGGTTCTGGAAAAACCTTTTCCTGAGCGCGAACTTCAGCTGGATGGACAGCCGCATCCGTTATTACGACAAAAAACTGTCCAACGCCGCGCAGGGCCTGCCCCAGCCGGATGTGGACGATTCGCAGGCGACGAGGAACCGTCCGTTGCAGGGTTTGTCTCCCTACATCCTCAACACCGGTCTTTCTTACCAGGGCGACGTGATCGGCGCGAACGTGACGTACAACCGTTTTGGGCGCCGTGTAGTGTTCGCCGGCATGGACGACTACGACGACATCTACGAAAACCCGCGCGACGTAATTGACCTGCAGCTGAGCGCAAGGCTGCTGAAACAGCGCATGGAGCTTCGTTTCAACATCAGCGACCTGCTGAACCAATACTTCATCGAATATTTCAACAAAATACCGGATGGAAACCCGCCCACTTCGCCTTCCGAAGTCTTCAACGAAAACGACCCGAAAGGAATGGGCTATAACTCTGCATCAGACTGGACCATGAAACGCACAAAAAAAGGCACTTCGTTCACATTTACCCTGAGCTACCGCTTGTAGCCGGGAGATTAACCCACAGTTCATTCATCATGATAAAAACCCGACAAGTTAACTGCTTTAAAAAACTCGTATGAAAAAACATGTTTTGTTGATCGCCCTGGCAGCCGGATTCTTTGCTGCATGTAAAAAAGACAATGCTCCTTCACAGGAAGACCGCGGACTGAGCGCAGGCACAGTTGTTACCCCCTGCACCGGCACCGCTACCGCCTTCCTGCCGTCCGTTATCAGCGGCAACCGTACGCTGTTCAACGACACGATTTACATTCTCGACCAGAAATGCTGGGTAAAAAACGGTACCCTTACCATCGAGCCCGGTACAGTTATCAAAGGCAACAAAAAAACCACCGCTGCTGACGCCACCGCACTGATCATCACCCGCGACGCAAGCATCAACGCTGTGGGCACTACTTCCTGCCCGATCATCTTTACTTCCAACGTGGCGGTACCCGCTCCCGGCGACTGGGGTGGCCTCGTGATCATGGGCGATGCGCCCGTCAGCACGCCTTCAGGCGAAGCGCAGATCGAAGGTATCGATCCCCTCGGCGTGCCTGCCGGCGTTGATTACCTGTACGGCGGCGCTGCAGCCAGCGACAATTCCGGTTCTCTCCGGTACGTTCGCGTTGAATACGCAGGCGCTGTGATCGAAGAAGGCAACGAGCTGAATGGCATCACGCTGGGCGGCGTTGGCTGCGGCACTACCATAGACCACCTGGCCATCCTGTATGGCGCAGACGACGGCCTCGAGATCTTCGGCGGCAACGTAAACATCAAATACGTACTGTCTGCAGCTAACAACGACGACCAGTTCGACTTCGACTATGGTTACAAAGGCGCTATCCAATTTGCCGTAGCCATCATCGACCGCGGCGTTGTGTACGCTCCGAACAATTCAAACGGCATTGAGTGCGACGGCGGCCTGGTTTCTAACTTCCGCACCCGTCCCCTCCTGTCTAACTTCACCATCATGGGCCCCGAAAACTGCACCGTTAGCACTGCCAACCAGCTGCTGAACGCTGCGCGTTTCAGGGTTGACACGCGTTTTGTAGTACGCAATTCCATTTTTGCGAACTACCCGACCGGCATCAGGCTGGACGATGCCGGCACTATCGCCGCATTCAGCAACAGCAATGCAAACTATTGCTCAACCGACACGACCAAATCGTTCTTCTTCGACAACATCGTGTCTACCTGCAATTCCGCCAATGCTTTTGTGAACATGACCCCGCACTCCAGCACCGTGTACACTACCGAAGCGCTCATCGAGCTCGTAGACCCGACGCCCGCTTCTTTCGCAGACTATTTCAACGGCGGCGCAATTCCGTTATATCCTGCTAACGCCCCGGCTGTTGGCGGCACCGAATTCTGCGGCCTCGGTCCTGTTAAATGCACCTTCGCCTTCGATTCAAACGACCTGAAAGGCGGCGCGGTTGATCCCGCCGGCAACTACTGGCTCGCTGAATCATGGGTGACCGTGAAATAATTACATCCCGTCATGATGAATTAACTGGCGGGAGCGGCCCGTAAGCCGCTCCCGATTTTAAAAAACAAATACACTCATGAAGAAATCGATCTTTACGCTCCTTGCATTTATCATGCTGCTCTCCTGCCAGAAAGAAGGGGAACAGATCACGCATCCGGAATATTTCGAGGTGCAGCTCAAATGGTTCTACACCCCGAACGGCGCAACCGTTTACACCGCCGAAATAGACGGCCAGGTGCTGGTAGACAGCCTGAGCTACGGTCTGCCGGGATACAACTTCTCCCGCAAAATGTTCACCGGCAGCAGCAACGGCATGAAAAGGCTGGTGTTGAAAGAAGAAGAAACAGACAAGGTGGCGCTCGACACCGCCGTAATGGTTTCAGGCAAGGCGGCTTTCGAGCTGCTGGCCATCGCGCCGGACGACCGGCCGCGGATCATGGCGGGCGGCGGCGATGAAAACGAGCCGGAACCTTCAGACCGCAACAAGGCGAAATTCAGGTATTATTATTCGGAATCCCGCCTCCCCGATTCAGTGATCATGAAATTCTATTCCCTCAACCGAACTGTCAGGCCGTTTAAAAAAGACGAGCCCTCATTGGGCGAGATCGTCATCAAACGCGGCCGGTTTTCTCCCTATATCGAGCTTCAGACCAACATCCACGACAGGAACACCTCCTTCCTGTTCGAGCTGTACAATGCTGCCACCAAAGAAGTGATCCAGCCGATCCTCTTCAGAAACCCGGTGCAACCGCTTTTCGCCGATGGTTATTCCACTCCCGTTTCCTCCACAGGCAGCTCCGTAGACGGGTTGCCACGGTACAAGTTCATGACCTGCATTCTCCAATGGGGCCGCTCCGGCACTGCAGAAAAGTTCTATGACATTGAATTGTTCAAAACGCTTTATGAGTAATCAGTAAGTAGTAATTAGTACGCTCACCTCGTGTTACCCATTCAGAAGGCTGCCCCGGCGGCCTTTTGTTTTTACGGGCATCCCGTTCGTCAAGCCAAACCAACTTTTCATGTAATACAGGAATCCGGCAAATGCCGTACATTTAAATTACGGTATGAACCTCCTGAAAAAGATCTACAGCTGGCGGCTGCATCATGTGCTGTTCTGGGCCGCGTTTTTCGTGGTGTGGATCGCCCTGCGGATAGACGATTACCCGAACCTTACGCCTACCGTGCTGGCCGGGCTGCTCAAGGTGCTGTCCCTCGCCGGGGCCGTATATTTCACCAATTATGTACTGATCCCGAAATACCTGTATACCAAACGGTACGTCGCATTTTTCTTCAGTTTCGCCGCATTGGTGGCCGTTACCGGTTTTATCGTCATCAAGGTGCTGAACCTGATCCTCAGCCCTTACGCCTCCACCATCACCCACTGGCCCAATGCCACGCTCAACGCACAGCTGTACGACGTGTACATCCCGCTGTTTTTTATGGTGGGCGCGGCGGCAGGCATCAAATTTTATATCGATCAGCTGCGTACGCTGCACCGCCTGCAAAGCGCATTGCGGGCCGGCGCGGAGAACGAGCTGCAGTTCCTCCGTTCGCAGATCAACCCGCATTCGCTTTTTAATTCGCTTAATACCATTTATTTCCTGATCGATAAGGAGAACCGCACAGCGCGGGACACGCTCATGCAGTTTTCCGAGCTGCTGCGTTACCAGCTGTACGAATGCAATACGGAACAGGTAGACATCGGGAAGGAAATTCAATACCTGCGCAGCTACGTGGCCATCCAAAAGCTGCGGCACGGCGAACAGTACGATATCGTGTTCCGGCATGCGCCCGACGTGAAAGATTTCAGCATTGCGCCGCTGCTGCTGGTGCCTTTCGTGGAAAACGCCTTCAAACACGTGTCGCACCACGCCGCCAATTCGATCCATATCGATATGGAACGCAGCGACGGCGCTTTCCGCTTCCGCGTGCGCAACACCTGCGAGCCAAAGCCCGCGGCAGGAAACGGCGGTATCGGGCTGGCGAATGTAAAACGGCGGCTGGAACTGCTGTACAACGGCAGGCATTCCCTAGAAATCCAGCCGGGGCCAACCGATTATTCCATCACTTTAACTTTGCAAGTATGAACCTCCGGTGCCTTGTGGTAGACGACGAGCCGATGGCCCGCAAAGGGCTGAAGGAATATATTGCCGATGTCAGTTTCCTGGAGCTGGCCGGCGAATGCGATTCCGCCTTCAAAGCGGTGGAACTTTTGCATAACGAACAGGTGGACCTGCTGTTCCTCGACATACAAATGCCGCGCATGACCGGGCTGGAATTACTGCGCAGCCTGCCGCAGCGGCCGCTGGTGATACTCACCACCGCGTACGCCGATTATGCCGTGGAAAGTTTTGAGCTGGAAGTGTTCGATTACCTGCTGAAGCCCGTTTCCTTCGAACGGTTCCTGAAAGCCGTAAGCCGCGCCAAAACGGTGCTGAAAAAGGAAACGGCGGAGTTTTTTTTCATCAGGTGCGACAACCGGCTGGAGAAGATCGCGCTGGCGGACGTGCTGTACGCGGAAGCGCTGCAGAATTATGTGGCCATTCATACACAGGCGCGGAAATACATTACTTATCTCACGTTTAAAGGCGTGGAAGAATACCTGCCCGGCGAACATTTCCTGAAAGTGCACAAATCGTTCATCGTAGCGCTCGGCAAGATCGAAAGCATCGAAGGTAACGAAGTGATCGTGGGCGGTCATCATATTCCCGTAAGCCGCAACCTGAAAGACGAGGTGATGGAGAAGATCCTCCACAACCGCTTCCTCAAACGCTGAAACCAGCCCGTAAAAAGACAAAAAGCCGCCCGGCGCCTTGCCGGACAGCTTTTCATCTTTCGCTTGCCAAATGAAATAATATTCAGATTAATACCGGCCCGCCCTTCTTTTGCTGCTTCTCGCTTCCTGGCTTTTCGCCTTCTGATCGTTGCTGCCGAAATGATAAGCCGCCAGCCGGTATAACCACAGGGCCACAATGGCGGCAATAAAATAATACGTATACATACTCATATAGGTTCTTTTAGGGTTATTTAAGTTACTGTCCTCACGGAGGTCTCGTCCTACTCTGGTACCTTATTTTCCAAAAGCGTGCCATTTTTGTTAATGCGGGGCCATATGCAAAACAACTATAAATGAATGTTTAGAATTATGTGTTTTGATTCCCAGTACTTTTAGGAAAGGGGTAAAACGGCTCAAAAAAAATTGTCGTAACTTTGCGGCGTCATAACACGGATGTGCTATGACAGGAATTTTGTTCCACCGGCGTTGGTCCTTAAAATTCAAACATGGTTTTACATAACAGATTGTCTGCCACAGCGCTTAAGCAAAAACTGGCGGAAGAAACATTCAAACGCGTCACTGTTTCCTTTTATCAGTACGCCAAAATTACAGACCCCCGGGCCTTCCGCGACGGTCTTTACCAGGCCCTTTTCCAGCTTCACGTTTTCGGACGCATTTACGTGGCCCATGAGGGCATAAATGCACAGGTGAGTATTCCCGAACATCATTTTGAGGCGTTCCGGCAACACCTCGATTCCATTTCCTTCCTCAAAGGCATCCGGCTGAATGTGGCGGTGGACGATAACGGCAAATCTTTCTGGGTCTTAAAGATCAAAGTGCGGGAAAAGATCGTGGCGGACGGTATTACCGACCCTTCCTTCGATATGGACAACCGCGGCCGGTACGTGAACGCGGAAGAATTTAACCGCCTCACGGACGACCCGGAAACGGTGGTGATAGACATGCGGAACCATTACGAATACGAAGTAGGGCATTTCGACAAGGCGCTGGAAGTGCCATCCGACACTTTCCGGGAGCAGCTGCCCATGGCGGTGGATATGATGAAGGACCAGAAAGACAAAAACATCATCATGTACTGCACCGGCGGCATCCGCTGCGAAAAAGCCTCCGCCTACATGCTGCACGCCGGGTTCAAAAACGTGTTCCACCTCGAAGGCGGCATTATCGAATACACCAACAAAGCGCGGGAAATGGGGCTGCCCAATAAGTTCAGGGGCAAAAACTTCGTGTTCGACGACCGCCTGGGCGAGCGCATTTCCGACGAGATCATCAGCCAGTGCCACCAGTGCGGCGAGCCTTGCGACGAACATACTAACTGCGCCAACGAAGGCTGCCATCTTTTGTTCATCCAGTGCGAAAAATGCGCCGCCAAATACAAAGGCTGCTGCAGCGAAGCCTGCACCGAAGTGATCGCCCTGCCGGAAGAACAGCAGGCCGAACTGCGCAAAGGCATCGATAAGGGGCTGATGCTCTTCAACAAACGAAAACGCAGGAGAAATTCTCCTTCAAACGAAACATAAACAAAAATGCCGGGCGATCTTTTCCCGGCATTTTTTATAACACAATTCCTTTTTCTATTCGAACCGGAACGCCTGCCCCAGGATGCCCCCGAAGCCCAGCCGGATGCCCACGCGCGTATCCGCCTGGCTTTGATAACCCGCTACCACATCTACTCTCAGCACTTTGAAAATATTCTCCAAACCGGCGAATACTTCCACGTAATTATTGTCCCGGTTCACGTAAAACGCGTTGGAACCGGCCACCAGGTGCCATTTGAGACGGTTAAACAGCGGGATGCGGTTGGTGAGCAGGCCGTTGAAATGATGCTCCACGTTCGCCGTGCCGTACAATTTCGCCGTGGTGCTGTACTGGTAATACGGCGCCAGCTGGAAACTGTTCACATAACGGATGTTGAGGAAAGTCTGGTTGCCGTTGAAATGCTGCATATCCGGGATGCTCACTTTTTTATTGTTAAGGAAACCGCCCCCCGTAAAATGATAACGCAGCTCGCCGAACAGCTTGAAATTCATGTTGTCGCTCACGCCGATGTTCCATTTATCAAAGTCAGCGTCCAGCAAACCTTTGCGGTACGATGCCGTGAAGGTCGGGTATTTGGAGCCGAAGGCCACCTTGCGGTTCGGGTATTCGATGAAACGCTGCCCCGGCTGGAAACTCACGCTGCCGCCGAAAGCAAGCACCTCTTCGCGGGTGAACGGAATGTTCGCCAGTTCCTGCGGATGATTGGGCGTAAAGGTTTTATCAGCGTTTTTGAACAACACAAAATCCGTCGTATTCTCAACCGGAATGCGGCTTTCGTAATTGGCGTTCAGGCTGAAGGAAAAGGTGCGCTGGTAGTTGCGGTAAAAGTTCAACCCCCCGAACCAGCTTTCGTACAGTTTCATGTAATTCTCTTTCAGCAGCAGCGTGTACAGCGAGTTCATGATCGGCCCGATCGGCCCGGCGCCGTTGAATTGGGAAATACGTTTGCCGCCGGAAAGGCTCCACACGTTGCGCGTGCCGTATTCCCCTTCCCCGCTTCCCGAATAACTTAATGTCGTATATGCGTTAAGGTGAGTATTGTTAAAACCGTACCGGATGTTGTTGTTCCAGGCCAGCACTCTTTTATTGGGCAGGCTGAAAGTGAAGCCTGGTGTGATATACAAGGAAACGCCCTCTACCGTGTTGTAACTCAGTCCTCTCACGAGCGAGCCCATCCGGAAACTGTGCGATGAGATCGTGGAATCGGAACTGCGCTGGAAATACCAGTTGTGGCCCCATCCGTTGAGTATCACCGCATCGATCTTCACGGGCTGCGGTTTTTTCCGGAGCGAATCGAGATGGTAGCGCGACTTGGCAGAATCCCTGCGGGCTTTGGCGGTGCTGTCTTTTACGCGGAAGTCCTTCTGTTCCTCCGCCTCCAGCGGAATGGGACGGATGCTGTCCCAATAATTGATGCCCCTGAATTCCGCTTCCTTTTCATACTTCATCACTACTTTATTAAAAAATCCCTTCGGGAAAACGGGGTTGAGATCGTAATTGGAATATACGTTCACGGAATTGGCTACGATGTCGAAACCGAAAAGTTTGGTAGCCACGTACACCACCTGGTCTTTGGTGCGCCACACTTCCGGGTTCACCGGCACATGCGTTTGCCTGATCACCAATGTGTCCAGCAGTTCCAGCTGGTATTCTTTGGTAAGCATCAGGTCCGTGCTGTGAATGCGCCAGTCGTCTTCCGTGATAAAAATATACCCTGAAAAAACAGGCTCGTATTTGCGGCGCGGGATCACTTTGATTTTGTTGACCAGTTGGTTGTCGTCCATAAAAGTGCCTTCCAGCCTGTATTTGTAATAGAACAACGCGTTCTCTGAAATGGGCGAGATAAACCCGCGCGGGCCCAGCTCTGAAGCGACGGCCTCCACGTTGTTGTCGTAAAAACTGATGATGGTGGGAATGCTGAAGCCGAGGCCTCCCCCGCTTTGCCTGCTGGAAATCACTTCCAGCTTGGTATCCGGGGCGCGGCAGGAAATTTTTGTAATGGATTCGGACAACGATACGATGCCTTTGCCGGTGGAATCCACGCCAACGTCGTCCATATCGATCTTCTGGCCGAATATGCGTTTCGGGGTTTTACGCAGCTTCGCCAGCATTTTGATGTATGATTCGACGGTGAAGTTTTTTACCTGCGACTGGTAGAACGAGCGTTTTTTAATGGCCTGCCGGATGATGGCGTACGCGGGGTCTTCCCCGCCGGATTTCACCACTACTTCCCTGATCTGCATGCTGACCGGCTGCAGCACGAAATTCAGCTCCTGTGCGGCGCCGGCGGATTGCACGGTTTTTTCTTCCTTGCGGTAGCCCATGTATTGGCAAACGATCACATGCGTGCCCGGGGGAATATCGAATTGGTAAACGCCTTCGGCGTTGGCGGTGGTGCCCTGCGTGGTGCCTTTGATCATCACGGTGGCGAACGGCAGCGGCTCGCCTTTGTTGCTGGTAACGGTGCCTTTGATCAGCGCAGCGTGAACGGGTATGGCAAACAGGAATAAAAGCGATAGGGGTAAATATTTCGTCATATATCAAAAGTAACGGATACCGATAAACGATATATGCCTTCCGGGCCGTTTTAGGGCAATTTTAACAGAGTAGATCATTTGGATTTGCGGGCGGGCCGCAGCACGCTGGCGGAGAGGGCGCTTACGCCGCCTACCAGTCCCCCGATAACGCCGGTGATCAGGATCATGACCATCGGCAGGCCGGCTTTGAGGATCAGCTCGCTCATCCGGCTGGAAAGGATGTGCTCGTTGCGTACGTCGATCACCAGCGCGAGCGTGCCCCAGAGCAGGAAGACCGCGAGGAAGCCGCTGCCGAAGGCGCGGGCGGGAGATTGCTGCCAGAAAAACGCCACAATAAATGCCGCCAGGGAAATGCTCCACCAGTCCAGGAAAAGCCCGAGGATGTAACCGAGTATAACAGTGAGGATCAACGCAAGTACAAAACGCATAAGCGCAAATTAAAAAAGTGATGCAGGGTAATCGGGAAGAAAATTAAGGTATTCTTCGCAATTAACCCGCATCACCCGGGAAACAACCGGAGATTTATTATTCCGGTTATCGTAAAATAATACTGATGTTATTTTTAAAACTAATCACGGCTGTTGTCCAGCGCCTGTGTGATGTCTTGTATGATATCTTCGATATGTTCCAGGCCTACCGAAATGCGGATCAGGCCGGGCGTAATGCCTACTTTCAGCCGTTCCGGCTCGCTCAGTTTGCCGTGGGTGGTGCTGGCCGGGTGAGACGCGATGCTGCGGCTGTCTCCCAGGTTGGCCGTAAGGCTCAGCAATTCCAGTTTGTCCAGGAAACGCTGGCCTCTTTCCAGCCCGCCTTTCAGCTCGAAACAAACGATGCCGCCGCCTGCCGTCATTTGTTTGCGGGCGATGGCGTATTGCGGGTGGCTGGGCAGGAAAGGATATTTCACCCATTCCAGGTGAGCGTTGTTTTCCAGCGCCTGCGCGAGTTTCAGCGCGCTGGCGGAGTGGCGTTCCATGCGCACATGCAGCGTTTCAAGGCTGCGGCTCAATACCCAGGCGTTGAACGGGCTCATGCTGGGGCCGGTGCTGCGGCAGAAGGCGTACACTTCGTCTACCAGCTCCTGGCGGCCCAGTACGATGCCGCCGAGCACCCTGCCCTGGCCGTCGATCCATTTGGTGGCGGAGTGCGTCACCAGGTCTACTCCCATCGCGATGGGCTTTTGCAGCGCGGGCGTAGCGAAGCAGTTGTCTACGTTCAGGATCACTTTATGTTTTTTCGCGATCTGCGCCAGCGTTTCCAGGTCTACCAGGTCCAGCCCGGGATTGGAAGGCGTTTCCACGAAGATCATTTTGGTGGTGGGCTTTATCAGCGCCTCCACCGTCTCCGGTTTGGTGAGATCGAAATACGTATGTTCAATTCCCCATTTGGGCAGGAATTTGGTGATCACGGTGTGGGTGGAGCCGAAAATGGAAGACGAGCTGATAAGGTGGTCGCCCGTTTTCAGGAAGGCCATGAAGCTGGCGAATACGGCGCTCATGCCGGAAGCGGTGGCAAAGCCGGCTTCGGCGCCTTCAAGGGCGCGCATACGGTCGATGAACTCTTCCACGGTGGGATTGCTGAAACGAGTGTAGATAAACGCGTCCGTTTCGTCGGCGAATGCCGCGCGCATGGCTTCCGCGTCGTCGTAACAAAAACTGGAAGTGAGGTACAGCGGGCCGCTGTGTTCCCTGTGCGAAGTTCTTTCAGATTGTATCCGGATGGCCTGCGTTTCCGCATGCCAGGTTGGCTTGTTCTCTCTCTTGTTCATTGTATGGCTTGATATCAGGCGTTGAGTTTGATTTCCCAGGTAAGCCGGGTTTTGCCCTGGCGAAGGGTTTCGGCTACGGAGCAGTATTTGGTCATGGACAACTCCACGGCGCGGGCCGCTTTGTCCGCATCCACGTTGCCGCTGATGTGAAAGATGATATGCGCCTTTTCCCAAAGGGAAGGCTCTTTGCCTTTTTCACGTTCGGCGTCGATCTCGATACGGAAATCGGTGACTTCCTGCCGTTGTTTCTTCAGGATCATCACCACGTCGATGGCGGAGCAGCCGCCCAGGCCCATCAGCAACATCTGCATCGGGCGCACGCCGTTGTTTTTCCCGCCGTTTTCCACGGAGGAATCCATTAATACCTTGTGGCCCTGTTCGTCCACCGCTTCCATGTTGAATCCGTCGTCTATACGTTTTAAAGCGATCTTCATATTCGATGCTGATATTTTATGCAAAATTAGAAGTAAACCTTGTAAACAAAGATAATTCTTTACATGTAATAACTGTGATTGACAAATGGCGTTCATAAAAGCGCATAGGAAAATCGGGCGGGCTTTTGTAAGTTTGCGAAAATACAGCAGACGAATTGTCAGTAATGATCTATCATAACAGCCAGCCATTTACACTGGAATCCGGGGAAGTGCTGCCCGGCATCGACATCGCTTTTCATACTTACGGCACCCTCAGCAAACATGCGGACAACGTGATATGGATCTGCCATGCCCTCACCGCGAACTCAGACGCGGCGGACTGGTGGAAAGGCCTTGTAGGCGAAGGCAATGTGATGGACCCTTCCAAATATTTCATCGTTTGCGCCAACATCCTCGGCTCCTGTTACGGCAGCTCCGGCCCTGTTTCTTCCAACCGCGCGGCCGCGCAGCCCAGGAAGCAAAAGGGCGCCGTGCTCAGCGGCAGCCTGCTGCCTGAGCCTGGCGAAGAAAACGAACCGGGGGAAGGAACGCCGTATTACCGCGATTTCCCGCAGATCACCATCCGTGACATCGTGCACGCGCACATCCTGCTGCGCAAACACCTGAACATAGACCATATTTATATGCTCGCGGGTGGCTCCATGGGCGGTTACCAGGTACTGGAATGGTCGCTGATGGAACCGGAGCGCATCGGCAGGCTGTTCCTGCTGTGCACCGGCGCGGCCGAAAGCGCCTGGGGCATTGCCGTGCATACCTCGCAGCGGCTTGCCATCGAGGCAGACAGTACCTGGCAGGAACCGCGGAAAGACGCGGGCGCGGCCGGGCTGAAAGCCGCCAGGGCCATCGGGATGCTCACTTACCGCAATTACCAGACCTTCATGGCCACGCAAACCGACCCGGACAAAGAAAAGACCGACGGCTTCCGTGCTTCCTCCTATATTGAATACCAGGGCGAAAAACTGGTGAAACGTTTTAACGCGCAAAGTTACTGGCTGCTCACCAAAGCGATGGACAGTCATAACATCGCCCGCGGCCGCCATGCCGACGTAGCCACCACCCTGCGCCAGATCGAGCAAAAAACGCTACTGATCGGCATCACGAGCGATATTTTATGCCCGCCGGAAGAACAGATGCTGCTGGCGCAACACATGCATAATTGTCTTTACCACGAAATCGATTCCCCTTATGGCCACGACGGTTTCCTGATCGAATTCGAGAAGATCGGGCGGATCCTGGCAGGTTTCCTCGACGAAAATTAGCCATTTCCGCACTGCTGACGCAACTCCCGGTTTGAGGGCACGAAGCCCCGTGCCCTGAACGGAAAACACTGATTTACAACCCGCTTGCCTGCCAGGTATTAACCTATTCTGTAATGGAAAAATTGTTGGTATTCTAAAAATTCCTTAACTTCTCTGTAGAAAATACAACTGTTCAAACAACCAGATATTCCTATTCAGTTTTGTAATCCTTATCATCAATCAAAAACAGGCAATAACAGTATCCAGACCGCCCATCCTATCATCAAATTCTCACTTTATGAAATTAACTCGACAAAAGCATCACTGGCTCATTATAGTGTTCCTGCTGCTCGGACATTTAACTTATGGTCAGACCCAGCGCACCATTACCGGAACCGTTGTCAATTCCTCCACCAGCCAGGCTATGCCGGGTGTAACGGTGTCTGTAAAAGGCGCCGCTGCGGGCGCCGTAACCAACAACAACGGCGAATTCACCATCAAAACCAGCCGTTCCCTCCCGCTCACGCTGGTGTTCACCTACATCGGCTTCAGCACGCAGGAAGTAACGGTAACGGACACATCCGCGGCCGTGAACATTCAGCTTTCGTCTACGGAAATACTCGGGCAGGAAGTGGTGGTATCGGCGAGCCGTACCGCCCAGAGCATCCTGGAATCGCCGGTATCCATCGAAAAGCTGGATAACCGCGCTATCAAAGCCACGCCCGCGCCCACCTTCTACGACGCGTTAGCGAATATGAAAGGTATAGAGCTCAGCACCCAGAGCCTTACCTTCAAATCCGTGAATACCCGCGGCTTTAACAGCAACGGCAATACCCGCATGCTGCAGCTGATCGACGGGATGGACAACCAGGCCCCCGGTCTCAACTTCTCCGTGGGCAATATCGTAGGCATCACGGAGCTGGATATGGACAACGTGGAAGTATTGCCCGGCGCGGCATCCGCGCTGTATGGACCGAACGCCCTCAACGGCATCGTGCTGCTCAACAGCAAAAGCCCCTTCCAGTACCAGGGCCTCAGCGCTATCGTGAAATCCGGCATCCTGAGCGACGACGGCAGAAGCAAGGGCACGACAGGTTATTACGACGTGGCCGTTCGTTACGCGAAAGCCTTCAACGACAAATTCGCCTTCAAGATCAACCTGGGATATATCAAAGCCGACGACTGGCAGGCGTACGACGACCGCGACCAGAGCCTGCTCAACGGTTACGACCTGAAAACCGGCAATCGCATCAACCCCGGGTATAACGGCGTAAATACTTATGGCGACGAAACCAACGTGAACATGTACGGCGCCCTGAAACCCGCCGCGCTCACGCCCGGCAATCCCCTCGGGAACGGAATCGCCGCATTGTCTGCCGCTACAGGAGGCGCTATTACCCCTGAACAGATCTACAAAGCCTTCATGCCCGACAGCGCCCGCTCCTTTGTATCGCGCACGGGTTATAACGAACGCGACCTTGCCGATTACGACACGAAGAACCTGAAAGTGAACGCGGCCCTGCATTACCGGTTCCATTCCAACCTGGAGCTGCTCGCGCAGGGCAGCTATGGTACGGGCACCACGGTGTATACCGGCGCAGACCGCTATTCCATTAAGAACTTCAGGATGGGACAATACAAAATCGAATTGAGGGCAGACAACTTTTATGTTCGCGCTTATACGACGCAGGAGCGTTCCGGTGATTCCTACGCCGTGGGAACGCTCGGCGCGGGCATCAACGAGGCCTGGAGCCCCAGCGCCTCCCAATGGTTCCCCGAATATTTCGGCAACTACGCTACGCAGGGGCTTACCGCGTTCTCTACCGTATTCCAGCAGTCGCTGCAAAGCGGCCAAACGCCCGCCCAGGCATTCGCGGCGGCAACGGCTGCGGCACAGGGGGGGTCTACCCAATTCCATAGCGCAGCCCGCGAATTTGCGGACCGCGGCCGCCTGATCCCCGGCACTCCGCAGTTCGATGAAGCTGCCGGCAAGGTAAAAAACAAACCTATTCCCGGCGATGTAGCCACGGGCATCGGCGCAAAATTCACGGACAAAACGAACCTTTACCAGGGCGAGTTCATGTACAACTTCAAGAACCAGATCAGCTTCATGGACCTGATGATCGGTGGCAATTACCGGGTGTATGCGCTCAATTCGGACAAAACGATCTTCGCGGTAGACGACAACGGCGACGAGTTCCGCATCAACGAATACGGCGGTTATGTACAGGCAGGGAAAAAACTGTTGAACGACAACCTGAAACTCAGCGCCGCGTTGCGTTACGACAAAAACGAAAATTTCGAAGGTCAGTTCAGCCCGCGTCTTTCCGCGGTGTATACTTTCCTGAAAACACACAATATCCGTACGTCTTTCCAGACGGGGTTCCGCATCCCGCACTGCCAGGACCAGTACATCGACCTGCTGACGCCGCAGGCCCGCCTGCTCGGCGGCCTCCCCTTCCTGCGCGAGCGTTACGGTTTGAACGGTCCCAATGTATTTTCGCTGGAATCCATCCAGGCAGGCAATCCCCAGCCTTATACCTTCAGGGAGTTCAAGCCTGAAAAAGTGGAAGCCTTCGAGATCGGGTACAAATCGCTGGTGGCCGGCAAACTGTTCATCGACGCCTACGTGTACACCAATACCTTCAAAAACTTCAACGGCAGCCAGGTGCTCGTGAAAGTGACGCAAACCGGCCAGGAAGTGTACAGCATTCCGGTGAACTACCAGAACGACCTCAAGTCGTGGGGCTGGGCGCTGGGGCTGGATTATCGCCTGCCGGCCAACTTCACGGTGGGCGGCAACGTGTCGTATAACAAACTGCGCAACGAAGATGAGCTCGGCAGCTTCCAGGCGATGTACAATACGCCCCGGTTCCGTTACAACCTCAATGTCGGCAACCGCAACATCGCACAGAGCAATTTCGGGTTCAATATTTCATGGCGCTGGCAGGAAGCATTTGTTTGGTCTTCCTCGTTCGTTGGCCCGCTGGTGCGTGTGAACAACCTCGGCGAGATCCCCGCTTACGGCGCGCTCGACGCGCAGGTGTCCAAACTGTTCCCCAAGCCGAAGGTTACCATAAAGATCGGTGCGGCGAACCTGACCGGCAACAAGTACATCCAGTCCTGGGGCAACCCCACGGTGGGCACGCAGGCGTATGCTTCCGTCGGTTACAACCTGTAATTTTTTTTAAGATTGCCATAATAGCGAAGGCCCCGGTTTTACACCGGGGCCTTCTGATTTGTTGTAACCCTCATGATCGCTCATGGGTATCTTTGGCTTATACGTTGAAACGGAAATGCATCACATCGCCGTCGTTCACAACGTACTCCTTCCCTTCGATGCGCAGGCGGCCATTGTCGCGGGCGGCTGCTTCGGAGCCATATTTTACATAGTCATCATAAGCGATCACTTCCGCTTTGATGAAACCTTTTTCGAAATCGGTGTGGATCACGCTGGCGGCCTGGGGCGCTTTCCAGCCTTTGTGGATCGTCCATGCCCGCACTTCCTGCACGCCCGCCGTGAAGTAGGTGATCAGGTCGAGCAGTTTGTAAGCGGAGCGGATCAGGCGGTTGAGGCCGGGCTCGGTAAGGCCGTACTCGGAGAAGAACATTTCTTTGTCTGCCGGGTCTTCCAGCTCGGAGATCTGCGCTTCGATCGTATTGTTCATCACGATCACCTGTGCATTTTCCGCTTTCACGGCTTCTTCCAGCGCTTTGGAGTATTTGTTGCCCGTAAGCAGGGACGCTTCGTCTACATTCGCCACATACAGCACCGGTTTGGACGTGAGCAGGAACAGGTCGGCGATGGCCGTTTCCTCTTCTTTGGCAAGGCCCATTTCGCGGATATTTTTACCTTTTTCCAGGTGGTCTTTGCAACGTTTCAGTACTTCAAATTCGGCTTTAGCCTTTGCGTCGCCGCCGGTTTTGGCCATTTTTTCGGTGCGGGCGATCTTTTTCTCCACGCTTTCCAGGTCTTTCAGCTGCAGTTCGGTATCGATGATCTCTTTATCGCTCACGGGATTGATGTCTCCCTCGTCGCGGAGGATGTTTTCGTCCTCGAAACAGCGGATCACATGCACGATGGCGTCTACCTCGCGGATATTCGCCAGGAACTTGTTGCCCAGGCCGTCTCCCTTACTGGCGCCCTTTACCAGGCCGGCAATGTCTACGAACTCGATCGTGGTAGGCACGGTACGGTTGGGTTTCACCAGCTCTTCGAGCTTGGCGATACGCTCGTCCGGCACGTCCACCAGGCCTACGTTCGGCTCTATCGTACAAAAGCGGTAGTTGCTCGCTTCCGCTTTAGCACTATTGGAAACCGCGTTAAACAAAGTGGACTTTCCTACGTTGGGCAATCCGACAATTCCTGCTTGCAAAGCCATTTTCTCAAAAATTTGCGCAAAGATAATGAAAGTATGGGGAAAACAGGAATGACAGATCATGAATGTTTAGAATGAATTACAGGTAATAATTTTTCTTCATTGATATTACGAATTGCGTATTTTGGCTCTTATATTCAACCAACACGCATTATGGCATTAAACTATGTCTGGATCGGCTTCTTTGTGATCTCGTTCGTTGTGGCCCTCGGGCAATTGCTGATCTTCGGCAATACGGAGATCTTCGGGAAAATGGTCACCAGCCTTTTCGAAAGTGGCAAAAGCAGCGCCGAGCTGGCCATTGGCCTTACCGGCACCATGACCTTCTGGCTGGGCATCATGAAAGTGGGCGAAAGGGCCGGCATGATCGAGGCGTTCGCGCGTTTTGTGAATCCCCTTTTCTCCAAACTTTTCCCCGGCATCCCGAAAAAAGACCCGGCCATGGGCAGCATCGTGCTGAACTTTTCCGCCAACGCCCTCGGGCTGGACAATGCGGCTACTCCCATGGGACTAAAGGCCATGAAAGAGCTGCAGGACCTGAACCCGGAGAAAGACACGGCCACCAATGCGCAGATCATGTTCCTGGTGCTCAATACCGCGGGCATCACGCTGATCCCTACTTCCGTAATGGCGTTGCGCCTGGCGGCAGGCTCAGCCAACCCGGCGGATATTTTCATTCCCACCATGATCGGCACGTTTATATCCTTTATATCCGGTATGATCGCCGTGGCGCTTTACCAGCGCATCAATTTGTTCCGCCTGCCGGTACTCGTGTTCGTGGGCGGTTTCCTGCTTATCCTGTTCGGTTTTTACAGCTGGATGAAAAACATGCCGCCCGACCAGATCGCCACCAACACCGCGATGGTAGGTGGTTTGCTCATTTTCAGCGTGATCGTGTCGTTCCTGCTGCTGGGTATGAAAAAGAAGATCAACGTCTATGAAGCGTTTATCGACGGCGCAAAAGAAGGCTTTACCACCGTGGTGATGATCATCCCTTATCTGGTGGCGATTATTGTCGGCATCGCGGTGTTCCGGGCTACGGGCTGTATGGACTTCATCAACAACGGCATCGGCGCTTTCTTCGGCTGGCTGGGCTTCAACACCGATTTTGTGCCCGCCCTGCCGGTAGGCATTATGAAGATCTTCAGCGGCGGCGGCGCCAGGGCCATCATGGCGGAATTGATGCTGCCGCAGAACTACGGCCCCGATTCTTTTGTGGGCCGCCTCGCCTGTATCCTGCAAGGCTCTACCGAAACCACTTTTTACATTCTTGCCGTATATTTCGGCTCCGTAAATATCAAAAAAACACGTTATGCCCTTACCTGTGGCCTTATCGCGGACTTCGTCGGCATCGTGGCCGCCATTATTATCGGGTATATTTTCTTCCATTAACCATTAAAACTGATGACTACTCAAAAAAAACCACTGCATGAAGACTGGATCAGCGTGATCCTTGCATTTGCCGCCATTGCGCTCATTTGTCTCGGCCTGCGCCCGGCAATGCCTAAATTCGACTGGAACGACGGGCCGTCGCTCACCGCCAAACTCACCGATACCACCAACCTTGCCAGGATGGGCAGTCTGTACCTTTGGGTGCTGGGCGCTTTGCTGATCGCTTTTTTGCTGGGCGGGAAAAAGATCAGTTTCCAGCTGGTGACCGGTTTGCTGGCCGTGATGGCCATTTCTATGTTTGCGCAGGTGTTTACCGGCAATGCCAAAGTGAAGGACCTTGGGATAGAGATTGTATTGTTCAGCCTGCTGCTGGGGCTTTTCATCAGCAACGTGCTGGGCGTGCCGAAGTGGATGCAGGCCGTGCTGCAAACGGAGCTTTTTATCAAAACGGGCCTGGTGCTGCTGGGCTCGGGCATCATATTCCAGGAGCTGCTCAAAGGCGGCGGGCTGGGCGTTTTACAGTCGGTAGTTGTGGTGTTCAGCGTATGGTATTTTACATTCTGGCTGTGCAAGCAGTTCAAGCTGGACGATGAGTTCAGGATGATGATCTCCAGCGCCGTGTCTATCTGCGGCGTTTCGGCGGCCATCGCTACGTCGGGTGCTATCGAAGGGGACAATAAAAAACTGTCGCATGTAATATCGCTGGTACTGATCGTGGCGATCCCCATGATGATCTTTATGCCGTACATCGCCCGCTGGATGGACATGCCGCCCGAAGTGGCAGGCGCCTGGCTAGGCGGAACGATCGATACTTCCGGCGCGGTGGTGGCCGCGGGCACCATGCTCGGCGACGAAGCGCTCACTTATGCTACACTGGTGAAATTCTCCCAAAACGTGCTGCTGGGCGTTGCCGCGTTTTTCATCTCCGTTTGGTGGACGTATTCCAAAAAAGAGACCAATCAGCCCAAACCCGGCCTGCGCACCATCTGGGACCGTTTCCCGAAATTCGTGCTCGGGTTCATCGTGGTGTCGCTGCTGTTTTCTTTCGTACTGTCGCCGGCGTTAGTAAAGGAAATAAAAGGGAACATCAAAGACCTGCAGACCTGTTTCTTCGCGGTAGCATTCGCCTGCATCGGCCTGGAAACGAAGTTTGTCGATATTTTCAAAATGGAGAATGGCCGCCCTGCGATGGCGTTTATTACCGCGCAGGTGGTGAATATCCTGATTACTTTGGGTATGGCGTATTTGGTGTTTGGCGGGGTTTTCGGGTGATAACTTTAATGATTATAGAAAATAAGAAACGGCTGTCTCAAATCGGGACAGCCGTTTCAGTTTTATAATCTCTTTCATTACCCGTCATATTTCCCCGTCTTATCCTCAATCGTCACCGGCCCGAGGGAATTGTTCTGGATCTTGATATACACGAGCAGCTGCCCCGCTCCTGCTTTGAAGCAGACTTCCTGCGTGCGTTTCACGATGTCCATCAATTGGTCGTACGGGCCTTCCATGACGGTTTCGAACGGGCAAACGCGATATTTTACGCCGGATTGCTGAATAACGGCAATGGCTTCGTCTACCACGGCGTATACCTGTTCTGACGGCACCTGCGGCAATATCTGCAGCGCAAGGTTGATGTTGTGTTGATGCATGGTTTATTTTTTCTTCGTCTTTACTTCGTATAGATCATTCCGAAGATCTTTCAAATTCTGCACGCTTCCGAATGCATGCAGCTCTTTCAGCAGCACGAGGTCTACGTCTGCCACCACGATCATCTCCGTATTCGGCGTAGCGTCTGCCTTTACACCGGTTACGGGGAAGGCAAAATCGGAAGGCGTGAGCACGGCGCTTTGCGCATATTGCAGGTCCATGTTCGTTACGCGGGGAAGATTGCCTACGCAGCCGGCGATGGCCACGTAACATTCGTTTTCCACAGCCCTGGCCTGCGCGCAGAAACGTACGCGGTTGTAGCCGTTCTGCGTATCCGTCAGGAAGGGCACAAAAATGATCTGCACCCCTTGCTGTGCCATCATACGGCCCAGTTCCGGGAACTCGATGTCGTAACAGATCTGGATGCCGATCTTCCCGCAATCCGTATCGAACACAGGCACTTCGTTGCCGCCTTTCATGCCCCAGGCGTACACTTCGCTTGGCGTGGGATGTATTTTGGTATACGATTCCCAGGTGCCGTCGCGGCGGCAGAGGTACGAGATATTGTACAGCTGCTCGTCGATTACGATCGGCATAGTGCCGGTAATGATGTTCACATTATAACTCACCGCAAAACGTGAAAATTCCGTGCGCAGCTGTTCCGTATATTTCGCGAGGCCCCTGATGGCGGCGCCGGGCTGCAGCTCATTGAACTCCATCATGATCGGCGCGTTGAAAAATTCGGGGAACACTACGAAATCCGCTTCGTAATCGCTTACCGCGTCCACAAAAAACTCCACCTGCTGCAAAAGGCCCGGCATACCGTTGTAAGTACGCATCTGCCACTGTACCAGCCCGATACGAACGGTGGATTTATTATAGCGGATCGTATCGCGGTCTTTTTCGTAATAGATATTAAACCACTGCAGCAACGTGGCAAAACCTTTGGAGGCCGCGTCGTTGGGAAGATAATTGCGGAGAACCTTTTTTACGATGAAGTCGTTGCTGAACTGAAATGTCAGCGTGGGATCGTAGATCTCCTTGTCGCGCACCTTTTCGATGTAAATGCGCGGGCTCATCTGGTCTGCATACTTCTCGTAATTCGGGATGCGCCCGCCGGCGATGATGCCTTCGAGGTTGAGGTTCTCGCACAGCGCCTTCCGGGCGTCGTACAGCCTGCGGGCGAGGCGTTTGCCGCGGTATTCCGGGTTCACGAATACTTCGATGCCGTACAGCGTGTCTCCTTTCGGGTTGTGGGTGTTGAAGGTGTAATAACCGGTGATCTGTTCGTAGGTGTGATCGTCGCCGAATTTCTCGTAATCCACGATAATGGCGAGCGCGCATCCCACTACTTTCCCGTTTACGGTAACGGCTATCTGCCCTTCGGGGAAAAGACCGATCAATTTCTGAATGGTGCCTTCGCGCCAGTAACTGCCTTGCATGTCCTGGTACGCAGATACCATGGATTCTTTCAGGTCGAGGTAATCTTCCGCCGTCAGCAGGCGCACTTCTACTGTTTCTTCTGCCATAATTTTGCCGTTTTGCTACGGCAATTTAAGCATTTCATGTTTGAATACAGCAAAGTGGCGTTTGTGTTACTGGTTGATCACGTCTTCGATGTAGATCACTTTGTTGTTGGAGGTCTGGAGGAACGTTTTGTTGGCTTTCCTGATCTGGAAAAATGCTTTCAGCTGCCGTACGAACACCAGCGGCAGCCAGGTAAGCGAGCGCAGCACGCCCCTGCGGGGGTTCATTACGGCCACGATGGACAGGAAAGTAAGGGGAAACTGCGCCAGGATGGCCAGCCAGAGCCATGCGGCGGCCGGGGATACCCAGATGTTGACCAGCAGCATCAATATCCCGCCCAGCAGCTGCAGGAATTGCGGGGGGCGCAGCAGGTTGATGCCGAAATAAACGAGGTTGAAGCTGCCCTTCCTGATACCGGTCTCGAATACTTCCCAGCCGTATTTGAAATACTTAAAATAAGCGTTGATCCAGCGGGTGCGCTGTGTTTCCAGGGCCTCGCCGGTATCGATCTTTTCGTCGTACACGTACGCTTCTTCGGCGTACGCCAGCTGGGGGATTATTTTTACGATGTCTGCCTGTATCTTTTTATCAAAACCGCCGAGAAAGTTGCGGTAGATCACCGAGCGGTACAGTTCCGTTCTCATCGCGATGCCCAGTCCCCAGATGTTGGCAGACAGTCCGAATTCCATTCTCACTTTGCGGTCGGTGAAATTGTAGAAATAGTTACCGGCGGCGTCCATGCGGGCGTAGGCGTTGTTGAGGTTCTTCGCCATCAGGTTGGTCTGCACCGCCTGGTAGCCGCGTTTAAAATAACCGTTCAATACTTCGAGATAGTTGGGATGCACCAGGTTGTCTGCGTCGAGTATCACCATCGCGTCGTGTTCTTTGCGGAAGTTCTTCAGCGCATAATCTATCGACCTGATCTTGGCGTTCAGCGGCGACGGCGTACGCAGCAGCACGATCCTTTCATCGTTAAATTCACCGAGCTCCATCCCCTCGCACGCATCGGCCACGATGTAAGCCGTAAAACGGCCGTAACGCTGCTTCAGCAACGAATCGGCCAGCGGCGTCACCAGCCCGAGATTTTTGTAGGCGGTAACGATCACGGCTATATCAAGATCGTCCGCCGCATTTTCAGCGGGCGTCGCATCGTTTTTCCGGCGAAACGGTTTTACCAGCAAATGCAGCAGCAGCAACAGCAGCGGCTGCAGCAGGTAAAAACCGATGATCACCTGCACAATGAGGAACAGGACGAAAAACACTGTGTACATTATTTATCTTTTTTTTCCCAAACTGAAAAAAAGCCACCGGTGAACTGGTACGGCAACAGGTCTGCCACTTTGCAATCCAGCCATTGAAGGGCGGGCACTCTTTTGGTAACAAACGAAAAAGGGAATACGTCTTCTATAAAATTCGCCTTGCCGAACCCCACGATCTTAAAATTATTTTCTTCAGACAGGCGGCGGAGATCGGTCTTTTTAAAGAACTGGATGTGATCGAGGTTGCTGGCGGCGGATTGAACGGTGGTGCCGTTGTAGCCGAGACCGCTTTTCACTTTCTGCACCATTTTCCAAACCACACCGTTTTGCTCGCGCATTTTCAGCACCGGCCTCGTTACCAGCAGCTCGCGCGGACCGGCGCCGTTGGGCACGGTCACGATCAGGATACCGTCTGGTTTGATGGACTGGTGCAATACTTTCAGCAATGCGGAAGGTTGAGAAAGATGCTCGAGCACTTCGCTGCAGATCACGGCGTCGAAAGTCTGACCGTCGGCTACGAGCTGTTCGGCGCTGAGCACTTCAAACTTCACGTTGCCCATATTGTTCAGCTGCCTCGCTTTTTCGATGGCCGCTTCGCTGACATCGATGCCGAGCACGTTAAATCCCAGCTTGCCCAGGTGCCTGCTGATCACGCCGTTGCCGCATCCTACGTCGAGAATGCGGGCTTTATCCGAAAACCTGCTCTGCACGGCGCCGGCGATAAAATCGAGCCGTTTCCTGTCTGCCAGGCGGTCGTATTCATATGTGATTCGGTTCATGAATGTTGATGCGTTGAGGTGTTTGTATAATCCCTGAATAAATGCCTTCCACTTTCCTCGCCATTTTTTTCATGCAGTACTCGCGGCTTACGGTGGCGGATGCCGCTACCTGCAAACGCCCGCGCAGCGAAGCGTCGTGGTGAAGCAGCGTCATTGCCGCGGCCAGCGCTTCCGGGTCTTTTACGGGCACGATCAGCCCGTTCTGGTTGTGCTGCACGATCTCCCGCGAGCCGTCTACCGCCGTTACGATCACCGCTTTTGCCATAGCCATGGCTTCGAGCAGGCCGATGGGCATTCCTTCCCAGAGGGAAGGCAGGCAGAACACGTCGATCGCGTTCAGCACTTCCGGCACGTCTGTTCTGAACGGCTGGAAACGCACGTTCGCTGAAATGCCCAGCTGTTCCGCCAGTTCCACCATTTCCTTTTTCAGGTCGCCGTCTCCCACCACCAGCAGCGTCAGGTTGCTGTTTTGCTGCAAAGCCAGGCTGAAAGCGCGGATGAGAGTGAGCGGGTCTTTCTGCAGCGTAATGCGCGCTATGTACCCGATCACGGTGTGGTCTGCGGGGATGTTCAGTTCTTCCCGCAGGTCTTTTATTTGGCGGGCCGGGTTAAAATGATCGAGGTCGATGCCGTTGTTGATCACTTCCGAACGGAAGCCGGAAAAGTGGCGTGTGCCGGTTTCGCGGTTGCTGGCGGAAACAGAGATGTTCTTTTTGGCAAGACCGGTGAGCATGCGCTCGGACAATATTCTGAGATGTTTTTTGAAAAACGGCTGGTCTTGGTGAAAAGACCAACCGTGAATAGTATAGATCATCGGCAGGCTGTTGAGCTTCGCCGGGAGGAAAAGATTGCTGGCCGCACGTGTGCCGTGCGCGTGAACGAGATCGATCTCCTCCTTTTTCAGCAGGGCGCTTACCTTGCTGACGCAGGCGGGATCGAACGGTTTGGCGGAACTGATCACATGGCTGGGGATTTTCATCTGCTGCAAACGGTCTATCATCGGGCCGTCTGTAAAAGAAAGTACCACCGGTTCGAAACGTTCCTTGTCGAGCGCGGCCACGAGGCTCAGCACATGAGATTCGCCTCCGCCGATCTGGCCCTGCCGGATGGCCTGCAATATTCTTATTTTTCTGGAAGCTGCCATTAGCCTGCGGTTGCTGGAACGGGTTGATCAATCTTGCGCTCCCAGCCCTGCGGCAGCTTTTCGTATATTTCGATCTCGCCGAACTCCTTGCTTTTGCGGGCGCCTACTACCTTCGCCCATTCGCCCATGCGCTCGATGCCTTCCTGCAGGCTGATGCCGGTGCCTTCGCCAAATACGCGGTGCGCTTTGGAGTGGTCGGAATAAGCGTGCATCACTTCGTTGCGGGCCGCCAGGTATTTGATGTCGGGCGTTACGCCGAACACACCGCCTACCACTTTCGCCAGTTCGTTCACGGTGTAGGGTTTATCCGCGCCGATGTTAAACACTTCGTTATAAGCGGCCGGCGTGTTCACGCTGTGCGCGATGGGGATGGCCACGTCGTCGATATAGCTGAAAGCGCGCGTTTGCTCGCCGTCGCCGAAGATGGTCAGCGGCAGGCCCTGCATGATCTGGTTCATGAAGATGCCGATCACGTTGCGGTATTTGTCGCCGATGTTCTGATTTTCGCCGTACACGTTGTGCGGGCGGAACACGATGTAATCGAGGCCGAACATTTCATGCGCGGCTTTAAGGTCCAGCTCCACTGCGTATTTGGACACACCGTACGGATCTTCCGGCATGGGCGTCATTTCTTCACGCATCGGCAGCTGGCCTGCGCCGTATACAGCGATGGAAGAAGTGAACACAAAACATTTCACTTTATGTTTTACCGATTCGTTGATCAGGTTGATGCTGCCGATGAGGTTGTTGTTATAATTGAAGCGGCGGATGAAGTGGGAAAGCCCTTCCGCTGCGTATGCCGCGAGGTGATAAACGTAGGTGAATTTGTATTGTTCGAACAGGCTGGTAACCATCACTTCGTCTGAAACCGAGCCCTGCACGAAGATCGCGCCCGCGGGGATGTGATCTTCAAAGCCGCCGCTGAGGTCGTCGAGCACTACAACTTCGTGCCCGAGCGCGAGACAATGTTTTACTACGTGTGAGCCGATAAATCCGGCGCCGCCGGTAACAAGGGAAACTATTTTTGCCATTATAATGATTTTTACGGTTTAAACAGGTGAATAGCTCGAATTGGTAAAGTTCCAGAACGTGCCTTTCAGGAAAGATTTAAGGTGTTTGAACTGTCCTTTCAGTGTATACGAAGCCACGGCTTTGGGAAAGGTCAGGAAACTGAAGAACAGGAGGAACACGGCCAGCTGTTGTTTATTGGTGTTCCTGCGCATGTACAGTATGCGGTTTCGGGTATGGAAATATACTTTCAGCGGGCTTTCCTTGCCCATGGTGATCGATTCTTTGTGGTAGATCAATCCCTGTGCCGTGTAGTATATTTTGTACCCGGCCCGCAGTATCCTGGCAGACCAGTCGGATTCTTCGTAATAGATAAAAAACTTGTCCGCAAAACGGCCCACTTTGTCGATCACTTCGCGTTTCACCATCATGGCCGCCCCGTGCGCGCAATGCGTGGGGCCGGAAGTGTTATGCTGCCCGTTGTCTTCCTCCTTGCTGCCTACGGCCCATGTGCGGCCGGTGAGCAGGTTCATGGGGTGGAAGCCCGCGTACTGGATCACGTTGGGGTGATGGTAGAACCGGATCTTGGGGCAAACCACGCCGATGGAGGGATCTTCCGCGAAAGGCGCCAGCAGCCGCTCGATCAGGTCGGGTGTCATTTCGGTATCGTTATTGACAATAAACACAAAATCGCCTGAGGCATGTTGCATGCCCAGGTTATTTCCGCCTGTAAAACCGAGGTTCACCGGGCTCAATATCAGGTTAAGGTTAGGGTAGTTCCCCGCTGCAATCTGCGCGCTGGGGTCTATGGAGGAGCCGTTGTCTACAACAATGGTCTCAAAATTCCTGTAAGTAAGCTGTTTGGTAGTTTCCAGGAATTCGCAGGTAACCGTCGTCTGGTTATAGTTCAATGCAATGATTGAAACCAGCGGGGCGGCCTGCTTGTCTACGGTGTTATTCATTGTACTCGGTTATAAATTAAATCTTTTCTGACGGCTAACAATCATCTATACGACTATACATTGTCTTTCTGCAACAGGGCATTCGGCGTATTCGCCAGTATCCACATATCGTACATCACGGAATGTTTCTCTGCATATTCGATATCCAGTTTAATACGTTCGTCTACGCTCATTTCCTTGCTGCCTCTTTTTTTGATCTGCCAGAGGCCGGTAAGGCCTGCGGGCGCGAGGAAGCGGCCGGCATACGAATCGGTGGTGAGCGATTTGGCTTCGTACAGCGGCAGCGGGCGGTTGCCTACCAGCGACATATCGCCAAGGATCACGTTCAATAGCTGCGGGATCTCGTCGAGGCTGGTATTGCGGAGGAATGCGCCGAAACGCGTTACCCGCGGATCGTTGCTCACTTTAAAGAACACGGGGCCGGCGGCGTTGGCATCGTATTGGTTGAGGTGGCTCAGCTGGCTCACCTGTTTATCTGCCTCCGCTACCATGGTACGGAACTTATAGAATTTGAAGATCCTGTAACCCTGGCCGGCCCGTTTTGAAATATAAAATACCGGGCCGCGGCTTTCAAGTTTGATGCCTACGGCGATGCCGATCAATACCGGGCTTGCGAGCAGCAGGCCGGTCGCGGCGATCGAAATGTCCAGCGTTCTTTTCAGGCAATAGTTTACCATGCTGCCCAGGTTGCGGGAATGCACTTTTTTCGGGCGGTTGCTTTTTACCAGCTCCTTCACTCTTTTAACAGACTTCACCCTGTCCAGGAAATCATCGGCGCTGAAACCCGCCGTAAACACATGATCGATCCCGCCCATGGTTCTCAGCTGTTGTTTTTTACTCACATCCAGCGTTTCCACATATACCATAAACGGCGTGTCCTGCAGCTCGTTGAAACTGCGGATCAGCGCCAGGTATGTTTTTGCTTCCATGCCTGCGGTCATGTTGCAGATCACGAAAGCGGGCCTGAGACCCAGCATCAGCTGCTCCATTAATATAATGCGGGCAGCCTGATAAGTTTGAGCAGTCAGCATCCTCTCTTCACTCTGGTCGGCCACTTCGTGCAGGAACGCACTATTGCCGATACAAAGAATGTACGATTGTGTTGCGCTTCTCGAGATGTTAATGATTCGGGGTCCAATTTTTTGCGAATCTGGTACAGGTACTGTTAAAATTGACATCATGCCGATTCGATTTATGGGTTCTTAAATTGCGCCGTCGAGACCGCGGGGTCAGGACATCGCTTCAATAGGTGTTGAATTTAATTGCACATCTACCAAGTTCACAAGATGAGTAGGGTCGAACGGTTTCTGAATAACATTTACGACGTTAGAGGGAACCATCGTCAGGTTGTCTACACGGGTGCCGGTCAATACCATCACGGGGATGTCGTTGTACAGCGGATTGTCGTTCAGGATGCCGGTCAGTTCCCAACCATCCATTTGGGGCATTTGTATATCTGTGATGATCAGATCAGGCGTATTTCCATTATTCAACCACATCAGAGCACTCAATCCGTCTCCCGCAGCCACTACCTTGTATTGCTGCTTTAACATCGCTTCCAGTAACATTCTCAATGCGGGACTATCATCTACTACAAGTACTAATTTCTTCATCGTTCTCTTATGTTTAGAAAATTAAAGACTAACTTTTTCACCATTGCCGCGAACATCTTTTGTTGTTTTTTTTAAGATGCGCAAGCGGTTAACGGTCATCTTTGATTTTCCAGGGGATAGGTCGAAAATGGAGGTATGCTTTGTGACCGGAAGGCAAAAAAAAAGCCAAACGAAGTCAGTCAGTCAGCAAACCAGGTAATAGTTAATGAAGAATTTCAGAGGAGATGGCTAATGAGGTCTTGGTTAAAAACGAGGTAAATTTAATTGAATTTTTTTGAACGGCGCAAGAAAAATTATTTTTCAGTACGTGCCCGGTGTTAATTCTGGTATTAAATCCCTTTAAAGTGTCTAACCGGATGTAAAAGTATAATAAATATTTATTTCTAATACCTGAATTTGGCAAGTGCGCACATTTTCCGGGTGAATGGTGTAATATCATTCGTAAACGGCCGGGAAACCATTCCTGAAGGCTGCCGTTTTAAAATTCCGTTTCAAAATTGTTTTTTAACTTGCCGCCTGATTTACCCCTGCCTTACATGAGCATTACCAAGATCATATTATTTTCCGGTTTATTTATCCTCTTTTTCAGCTACATAGGATATGGCATCCTCCTGTGGGCGCTGGTGAAGATCAAACGTTTGTTCGCCGGCCCGCAGCAGCCCGCCGCTCCTTTCATCCCGCCCGTAGCGCTGATTATCGCGGCATACAACGAGGCGCCGGTGATCCGTGAAAAGATCGAAAATACCCTGGCGCTGGATTACCCGCCGGAACTGCTGCATATTATATTTATAACAGACGGTTCCACCGACGGCACGCCGGACGTCGTCCGCGAATACCCCGCCGTTCACCTCATGCACGAACCGTTCCGCCGCGGGAAAACCGCGGCGCTCAACCGGGCGATGGAAGAAGTGACCGCCCCGGTCGTAATTTTCTGCGACGCCAATACCCTGCTCAACCGCGATGCTATTATTAATATCGCCCGGCATTACGGCGACCCGCTTACCGGCGGCGTGGCGGGCGAAAAGAAAGTGATCGCCGCAGACGGCAACGGCGCGGAAAGCACGGAAGGCGTATACTGGAAATACGAATCCGCGCTCAAACGGCTGGACGCCGCGCTGTATTCCGTAGTGGGCGCGGCCGGGGAGCTGTTCTCCATCCGCAGGGAACTGTACAGCCCGGTAGAGCCCGAAGTGATCCTGGACGATTTTGTGATCTCCCTGCGCGCCAACATGAAAGGTTACCGCATCGCGTACGAGCCCGGCGCATATGCGATGGAAGCGCCTTCGGCGTCTATCAGGGAAGAATATAAAAGAAAGGTGCGCATCTCGGCGGGCGGTTTCCAGTCCATCGTGATGCTTTCTCCCCTATTGAATATTTTCCGTTACGGCATACTTTCTTTTCAATACATCGGCCACCGCGTGCTCCGCTGGACGCTGGCGCCGCTCAGCCTCGTGCTGGCGCTGGTTGCCAACATTGTGCTGGTGCTGCAGCAGGCAGGCGGTTTTTATACCCTGCTGCTGTTGTTGCAGACCGGCTTCTATGCCGCTTCCGCACTGGGTTACGCCATGGCGCTGCGCGAAAAGAAAGTAAAACTGCTGTACGTCCCGTTTTATTTTACATTCATGAACCTGGCGGTGTTCCACGGCTTTTACCGTTACATCACGAAAACGCAATCGTCTGTTTGGGCGAAAGCAGCAAGAACGCCCGCCACCCGAAGCATATGACACAAACTCCTTCCGGCCCGTCCGGCAACCAGGCCCGCATATACAGCATGGACGCGCTCAGGGCGCTCGCCATGTTCCTCGGCATTGCCCTGCATGCCGCCATGCCCTTTACCGTAAAGGATTTCCCGGGTTTTTACCACGACCCGGCATATAGCAACATTGCGTTTGACCTTACTTATTTCCTGATACATATCTTCAGGATGCAGCTGTTTTACCTGATCGCAGGTTTCTTTTTCCGGCTGCTGTACCTGAAGATCGGCGCCCGCCCTTTCCTGAGACACCGGACGCAGCGCATTCTCATTCCGTTTATCGCCGGGCTGATCGTGATCCTCCCTTTAACTTACCTGCCGGGTGTTTACAACCGCGTAACAGACGGCGGCGCGCATTTTACCGGCGCCGATGCTGCAGCTATTTTCAGGGATATTATTATCTGGCGCGGGCCGCTGCACCTGTGGTTCCTGTATTACCTGATGCTGATGTACCTCGCGGGGCTCGCCATGGTAAAATGGTGCTGGCCCGTGATCAGCAAAAATAAAGTTATCGCCAACTTCGTGATGTTCCGCATGAAACCCGCGGCGGCACTGCTGTTGCTGGCAGTGTTGTCTTTTTTAACGCTGCTGCTTTTTAATACGCCGTTCATTCAATATGCGCCGGGACTGGTGCCGAAGATCGAATACCTGTTGTATTACGGGCTGTTCTTTTACGCGGGCTGGGTGCTGCATGCGGACATGAAAACCTATTTCCCGCTGCTGAAAAAATACGCGCTGCCGCTTGCATTCGCCGGCGCCGCCATTGCTGTATACCTGGGATTGACGGAAGCCGCCGCGCATCTGCATACGCCGGTTGTCGTGATCAAAGTACTGGCCACCGCGGCCACGGTGCTGCTGGTAGCGGGCATTATGGGCGTATTTCTGCGGTGGGTGAATGCCGAGAAGCCGGCATTCCGTTACCTGTCGGATTCTTCGTACTGGATCTACCTGGTGCATGTGGGTATTTTGAACGCGGTGGAACCCTGGCTGGGAACAATGCCGTTATGGGGCCCGGGGAAATTTTTTATCAGCATTGCGATTGCCCTGGCCGCGGGGCTTTTGAGCTATCACTGGCTGGTACGGTATACGATCATCGGCAACTACCTGCACGGGCCGAGAAAACGAAGCGTGGCTGTAACCGTGAAGGAGGCTTAGTCTGCGCTATATATTTAAATTATTTGTTAATTGCCTAAAAATAGTTGTACGATCCAAAAAATTATCTACTTTTACATCCTGAAATATACCCCAACCTTATCCTCGTTTAAAGCCTGCACACATTTATTTTTGACCATCCTCTCATGAAAAGCCACTCAGCATTGAGTGGAATAAAATCTTTTCAATTCGTTGCTGGGTAAGCAAAAATCGGTTTATAACTGAAACACTTACCATATGCGTAAACTTTACTTATTTCTCCTTTTATTCTGCCTTGGCTTTTTCCACGACGGCCTTGCGCAGATATTCAATTCAGGGGATAATGTAGTTAACTATGACCCCAACAATCCCCCTGCTACCCCGGCTTGGGGCACTATTGCAAAGTGGGTTAGAACCCCCCGAAGCGCAGTGAACTTTTCAAACAAGGATTCCTACAAGGCTTATTACCTGAGCGGGATGCCCTTCCGTTTGAAATTCCCTAAAACCTATGTACAGGGCGTAAGTGACGGGAAAAAATATCCCCTCATGATCTTCCTGCACGGTCGTGGCGAATCCGGTGGCATCTACGACAACGAGTATTCCCTTTACCACGGCGGCGGCAAATTCTGCGCAGCTGTAGACAACGGTAAGTTCGACGGGTTTATTCTTGTTCCGCAGAGCACTTCCGGTTTTTTTGGTAATCCCCAGTATGATTTTATCAAACAGATCCTGGACGAGCTGATCGCCAACAACAAGCTCGACGAGAACAGGATCTTTGTAAACGGCCTCTCCGCCGGCGGTACCGAAACATGGGAGTTCATGTTCCGTTATCCCAAAATGATCGCCGGTTTCCTGCCTATCAGCGGTTGCTCTATCGCATACCGCGACCAGGTAAATGTTTTCCGTTATATCCCCATGTGGATCTTCCAGGGCGGGCTGGACAACAACCCCCACCCCAACACCACCCAGGCTGTAGTAGACGCAGCGCTGGCTATCGGCGCTAACGCAAAACAGACGCTATACCCCAACGGCGGTCACGGTATCTGGAACAATGCATGGGATGATGCAGGCTTCTGGCCTTTCCTGGTTGCGCAGCATAAAGCCAACCCCTGGCCGCGCAACGGCCATAACGAGTTTTGCCCCGGCGAAACCGTAAACGTGGTGCTCGGCCTCACCGCCGGCTTCGATGGTTACGAATGGAGGAAAGACGGCGTGGTGATCCCAGGCGCTAACTCCAACGAATACACGGTTACTTCTTACGGCACCTACGATGCAAGGATCAAAAGAGGCACGGAATGGTCTCCCTGGTCTCCCAAACCCGTAGTCGTAAAAGAAAAAGCAGCTACGCAAACTCCGCCTATCAGCATTGAAGGCCTGATGAGTAAAGTGCTGCCCGCCGCCGATGGCAAAAACTATGTAACGCTGTCGCTGCCGGAAGGATATACTTCTTACACCTGGCAGAAGGTAGGTTCTACCGAAGTACTCGGCACCAGCAGAACACTCACCGCCACCACCACCGGCCAATACCAGGCAAGAGTGACCGAGCAGTTCGGCTGCTCCAGCGCATGGTCTGCCCCCTTCACCGTGATCCCCGCGAACGGCCCCAACGCGCCGGCTCCCGCATCCGGTCTCACGGCGACGGCTATATCAAAAACTGCCATCACCCTCGACTGGACGGATAACCCGAACGCTCCGTACAACGAAACCGGCTACGAGATCTATCGTGGCGGCGCCGCAAGCGGCCCGTACGAGCTGGTGAAAATCACCGATCCTAACGCTACCTCCTTCACTAACGAAGGACTGGCTCCCAATACCAAATATTTTTACGTACTGAGAGCGGTAAATGCCACCGCGGCATCAGGCCTGAGCAACGAAGCCACCGCTACCACGCAGGTAGATGCGAACCCGCCGACCGCTCCGACCGGCCTCACCATCACCGGTACTACCGCTTCTTCCGTGTCCCTGTCATGGGGACCGTCTTTCGACGATGTCGGCATCTTCAAATACGACATCTTCGTGAACGGTATCAAATCCTACACGGTAGACCCGACCGAATCGGACTTCACCGTATTCAACCTGAACAAAGATTCGCTCTATACTTTCGTAGTAAAAGCCCGCGACCTTGCCGGCAACATCTCCCCGAGAAGCAACCAGGTAAGCTCCAAAGCGCTTGCAAACGGCCTGAACTACAAAGTATACAACGGCACATGGTCTGCGCTGCCCGACTTTAACCTGCTCACGCCTGTTAAAACCGGCAACTCCCCGATCGTGGACGTAAGCGTTAAAAACCAGAACGACAACTTCGGTATCGTTTGGGAAGGCATGATCCGCATCCCCGTAACCGGCAACTATACCTTCGTTACCAACTCTGACGACGGAAGCAAACTGTGGCTGGATACCGATTACAATGCAGCTGCCACGCCGCTCGTGAACAACGACGGCCTGCATGGCGCACAAGACCGTGAAGGCACCAAATACCTCACGGCCGGTATGCACAAGATCGCTGTGGCATTCTTCGAGCAGGGCGGCGGCGAAAGCTGCGGCGTTTACTGGAGGAATACAGCGAGCGGCGTAGGCAGCACCAAACAGCTGATCCCCGCGGAATACTTTAAAGATATTTCCGGTATCGGCGGCGTTGTTCCGGCTGCTCCAACCAACATCAAAGCCACCACGGTATCTTACAGCAAGATCCAGCTGACCTGGAACGACAACAGCAACAACGAAAGCGGCTTTGAGATCTACCGTGCAGACAGCCAGTCCGGCGAATACAACATTGTAGCTACCACCGGTGCGAACAAAGTGTCTTACCTGGATAGCAACCTGACTGCGCAGACCACTTACTACTACCGCATCCAGGCGATCAACAAATACGGTCCTTCCGGTTTCAGCGCCGCGGAAGCAGGCGGCCTTGAGTACTCCGTGTACGCAGTACCGACCTCCATCGGCGCACTGCCCAACTTCAGCACGCTTACCCCGACCAAAACCGGCGTTACGCCGAACATTACGTTGGGCGTAAGAGACCGCGACGATTATTTCGCCCTGAAGTTTGGCGGGTACATTAATATTTCCACAGCAGGCACCTACACGTTCTACACTACTTCCGACGACGGCAGCAAGCTGTATGTGGGCGGTTTCACAGAAGCAGACCGCGTGGTGAACAACGACTACCTGCAGGGCCCGACCGAAAGGTCAGGCACCAAAACCCTGGCAGTGGGCAAACATCCGTTCTACGTTACTTTCTTTGAAAAGAACGGTGGCGAAACCCTTTCCGCCAGCTATGCAGGCCCGGGCATCAGCAAACGCATTATTCCCGACAGCGTGTTCGCGAATAAAAATTCGCAAGCCACCACGCTGGCAATGCCTCCCGCTCCCCCGGCGCCCACTACCCTTGCGGCAACGGCGCTCAGCTCCAGCCAGATCCAGCTGACATGGGCGGATAACTCGACCACTGAAACCGCGTTCGAGATCCACCGCTCCGCAAACGACGCGAACAACTTCAGGCTGTTCACCACTGTGGGTGCCAACGGCACCGCACAGGGCAGCTTTACGGATACCGCGCTGTTCGCGAACGTGCAGTACTTCTATAAAGTGCTCGCCAAAAACGAAGGCGGCAGCTCAGCATTCAGCAATACCGCCGGCACCGCTACGCTGAACAACGTTCCGGTGATCACGCAGCTGTCTAACCGTTCCGTTCGTTACGGCACCCAGCTGGTTCTGAACCTGACCGCAACCGATGCAGACGGCGGCAACCTGACCATCACGTCTGCCAATGTGCCTGCAGCATTCGGCACATTCAGCACTTCCGCTGGCACAGCCACCCTTACCTTCAACCCGACGATGGCGCATGAAGGCGTATACAACAACATCACCGTTACCGTAGCCGATCAGAACGGCGGCAGCGCGTCCACATCATTCAACCTGACCGTGAACGACAACTACAGCCCTGTTATCGGAGCGGTATCCAACGTGACCGTTGCTGAAAACGCGACCCAGGCGCTGAACCTCACCGCGACAGACAACAACGCCGGTGAAACCGTAACCTGGAGCGCACAGGGCCTGCCCGGCTTCGCTACGCTGACGCCGAACGGCAACAGCGCAACGATCAACGTGGCACCCACCTTCATCGACGCAGGCACCTATAACGTAACCCTCGAAGCAAACGACGGCCGCGGCGGCATCGATACCAAAACGTTCACCATCACTGTAAACGATGTGAACCCGAGCCGCACCATCTACGTGAACTTCACCGATGGTTCTTACCCGGCGCCCGCTCCGTGGAACAATACCAACAAACAGCCTGTGGCCAACGATCTTTTTGCCAACCTGAAAGACCACAACAATGTGGCTACCACCGTAGGCATCAGCATCGTAAGCGCATGGCAGGCGCTGGGCAATGGTTCCAACTACTTTGGCACCACTACCGGCAACAACTCCGGCGTATACCCGGACAACGTAATGAAGACCGCTTACTGGTCAGACACCAGGGAGCAGACCTTCAAACTGGTGGGCCTCAGCACGACGAGCAAATACAGCCTGACATTCTTTGGCGCGCGCGGAGACGTGAGCGACAACAGGATGACCAACTACACCGTTGGTGCAACCACCGTGTCTCTCCAGAGCGCCAACAACAAAACGAACACCGTTTCCATCAACAACATTTCACCCGACGCCAACAACGAGATCGTGGTGAAACTGAAAAATGGCACGGGTTCCGTTTACTCTTACATTAACGCGCTCGTGATCCAGGTGAGCTACGACGACGGCAACGCCCCGGCTAAACCGGCCAACCTGGCGCTCGCTTCCACCAGCAACGGTGTGAACGTAACCTGGAAAGACGTAGCCTTCAACGAAACCGCATACGAAGTATACCGCTCCGCTACCACCGCAGCCGGTCCGTTCACCCTGCTGAACCCCGCAGGCGGCAATGCAAACGCAACCAGCTACCTGGATACGTCTGCCAAAGCGAACAAACAATACTTCTACGCCATCAGGGCCACGAACGATCATGGCGCATCAGCGTACACCGATACCCTGAGCATCCAGACCGGCAACAACAACCCGAAACTGGACAGCATCGCCGACGTAACGATCAAAAACAACGAAACGTTCTCGATCAACCTGCTGGCTAAAGATGATGCGGGCGACATCATTACCCTCAAGTCTACCAACCTGCCGTCTTTCGCTCACCTGACCGACAACGGCGACGGTACCGGCACCCTCAGCATCACTCCTTCAGCGGGCGATGTGGGCAGGTACGCTAACGTAAACGTGGTTGCGACAGACAACCAGGGCGGCAGCAGCACCCGTACGTTCACGATCCAGATCCGCGACAAAAATATCACGTCCGTATACGTGAACTTCAACCAGTCGCCGTCTGCAGACGCACCCTGGAATAACTTCAACAGCTACCCGGGCGCTAACGCAGCCATCGCCAACCTGGCGGATGAAACCGGCGCATTGAGCGGCATCAGGATCCAGCTGCTGGACGGCTTCACCGGCACCAACGCCGTAGGCGCCACCACCGGCAACAACAGCGGCGTATATCCAGACAACGTGATAGCCACCAACTACTACACCAGTGAAGCTACCGCGAGAAGGATCAGGCTGTCTAACCTGCCGACCAACTACCGCTACAACATCACGTTCTTCAACAGCCGCCAGGGCAACGATAACAAGAACACCGTATTTACCGTAGGCGCGCAATCCGTGACGCTGAACGCTGCCAACAACAGCACCAATACCGCCAAGATCAACGGTATCGCCGCGGACGCATCCGGTAACATCGAGTTCACCGTACACAAAGCCACCGGCGCCCAATACGGTTACATCAACGCCATCGTGCTGCAATACTACCTGGACGACGGTACGCCGCTGGCTCCCGCCGATGCAAAAGCACAGGCTAAATCCAAGACCAGCATCCAGCTGAACTGGATGGACAACTCCAACAACGAGACCGGTTTTGAGATCTACCGTTCAACAGACAACGCGACCTTCACGCTCCGCGGCACCGTAGGCAACAATGTGACCACGTTCACAGACAACGGCCTCGCAGTGGATTCCCGCTACTACTATAAAGTAAGGGCGCTGAAGAACGCGGTTCAGTCAGACTTCAGCAATGTTGCTTCCGCTGCCACCTTCAGGAACGCAGTGTACATCAACATGAACGTATTCAACCCCGCAGGCGCTCCGTGGAACAACACGAACAATCCTCCTGCACAGGGTCTTGAATTCCCGAACCTGAAAGACGACAACAACGACAACACCGGTATGACCATGGTGATCCAGAAAGCGTTTACCGGCGACAATCCGTTCGGCATGAACACCGGCAACAACTCCGGTATCTATCCGGACAACGTGATCAGCAGCACTTATTGGGTAGACGCCGGGCAGACCGCCGAACTGAAGATCAAAGGCCTGAACCTCGCCAAAAAATACAACTTCGTATTCTTTGCAAGCCGCGACGGTAGCGGGGACAGAACCACGAACTACACTATCGGCACCACCACGGTATCGCTGAACGCAGCCTTCAATATCAACAATACCACGCAGATCAACGACGTATCGCCCGACCAGAACGGCGAAGTGGTGATCTCCGTAACCAACGGCGGCGCATCCATCTACGGTTACATTGGCGCACTGGTGATCCAGTCTTACACGCCGGAAGCAGGCGAGATCGACCCGTCGCTCCTGATGGCGAAAGGCGGACTGACCAATGCCGTAACCACTGCCGGCGCAACGGACTTCGAAGTGACCAGGGCTTACCCGAACCCCTTCGTGAGCACCGTGAACCTGGATGTGACTTCCAACGGCAAATCCAATAACAATGTGCTGATCAACGTATCAGATGTTAGCGGAAGGGTATTGTATACGAAGATGCTCGGCAAACTGCCCGCGGGCAACCACAGGGTTACGCTTGACCTGGGCGGCGAATCCATCCCGAGCGGCATGCTTGTACTGAGCCTTGTTGATGGAAACAATACTGTAAAAACTGTTAAACTAGTTAAGAGCAAGTAGCGCACCTTCTGACCAGACTTAAGGTTTGTTACCGAAAAAATCCGGCTCAACACCGGATTTTTTCGGGCTACTCAGATTAAATTATTTTACACTTTAATGAAAGAGAGAATATGGATCTGATTTATTTGTTCAAAGCATTGATGAAGCGAAAGTGGCTGATAATCATCAGTACGCTGATCGCCGTTGCTGTGGCCTTTTTGCTGACAATGAAACAGGAGCTGCTGTACAAATCCACCGCGCAGATCGCGACTGGTTTTACGAGCACCGAACAGGTGAAGCTGAAAGACGAGAGCTTTAACATCTACGAGATCGATTCCAAGTTTAGCAACGTGATCGAATCGCTCAAATCTCCCCGTGTACTGAGCATGACCTCTTACAACCTTTTGCTGCACGACCTGCAGAACCCGGGAAAAGAGTTCAGGGAGCTTACCGCGGAGAACAAAAAAAGCGATGTTTACCGCACGATGAACAAAGCGAAAGTAATAGAGGTGCTTACAAAAAAGTATAACGAAGAAAAGCTCCTCAGCTCCTACGATCCCGAAGACCGGAAAGTGCTCGAGCTGCTGAAACTCTATAAATACGACCTCGAAACGCTCCGCTACGTGTTGTACGCCGCCAGGGTGCAGCGTACCGATTTCATCGACATCACCTACCGTTCCACCAATCCCGAACTGTCTGCCTACATCGTAAACCAGATCGTTACCGAATTTTTCAGGAACCACGAATCTTCCCGCAGCCAGCAGAACGTGCAGAACATCGAAACGCTGAAAAAGCTGGTGGACCAGAAAAGAGAAGAACTGGACCTGAAGATCGGCAACATCAAAACGATGGGCACCATGGACGTGTCTGTTGAAAGTTCCAGCAAACTGGAGCAGGTGAGCAATTTCGAAAACCGCCTGGCGGACGAAAAGAGCATCTACAACAGCGCCATACTGGCGTTGCAGCAGCTCAACGGCAAACTGACGGAGATGGAAAAAACGACGACGCAGAACGCTTCCGCCGCCAAAGCCCTCAGCAACGATCTGGCCATTGCGAAAGCGCAGATGAACGATGCGTACAACGATTATACCTCCAAAGGTTCCAACAACCAGGAGCTGTACAACAAATACCAGCAGAAAAAAACGGAATATAAGAACAAGCTGCTTTCGCTGGCATCCGCCGCTCCTACTTCGTCAGGCGTCGTTTCGCAGGCTGATCTGAACCAGAAAAAAAGCGAGCTCGAGCTGCAGATCAAAAGCTCGGAAAGGAACATCTCGGACTACGAACAAAAGATCCGCCAGTTAAATTCCAGCATCGGGGCGGCGGCGTCAAGAAACGCCAATAACCTCGCGCTGCAGAAAGAAGTGGAACTGGCGCAACAGGAATATGAAGGCGTTAAAACCCGCTACGACGCGGCGCTGAACAACCGGATCGCGCCGATGGACAGCTTCCGCCAGCTGCTGTACGGCCAGCCCGCGGTAGAGCCCGAACCGTCCAAAAGGCTGATCATTCTCGCGCTCTCCGCCATGTCTATGTTCGTATTCTGCTGCATCGTGATCATCTTCATGGAATACATCGACCTGTCCATCAAAACGCCGTCGCAGTTCCAGAAGCTCACCGACCTGCGTTTGCTGGGCGTGGTGAACAGCATCAATCTCAAAAAGATCACTTTCGAAAATATCTTCCAGGAAGAAAATGAAAAGGAAGGCAACGTGGTATTCCGTGAGCTGTTGCGCAAGCTCCGTTACGAGATCGACCATAGCGGCAAACAGGTATTCCTTTTCACCAGTGCAAGGCCCGGCGAAGGCAAATCGTCCATCATCACCGCCCTTGCCCACAGCCTGAGCCTTAGTCACAAAAAGGTGCTCATCATCGATACGCATTTCTCTCATAACACGCTTACCGCGCAGTTTGAAGCGCAACCCAACCTGGAAACGTTCCACTCCACCAATTCCGCTTCCGTGGAGCAGCAGCTGCAGTCGCTGATCAGCGCCACCGGTATTCCCAATGTGGACATCATCGGCTGCCAGGGCGGCGAATATACGCCGGACGAGATCCTGAAGCCCGGCAACCTGCTGGATCATATGGACCTGCTCAAAACACGCTACGATTTTATTTTCCTGGAAGGCGCGCCGCTGAATAAGCGGTCAGATTCCAAGGAGCTGATGGAATACGTGGAAACGATCATCGCCGTGGTATCCGCCAAATCGAGCGTGAAGCAGACCGACAAGGAAAGCATCGGGTTCCTGACCAGTCTCAACGGGAAATTCAGCGGCGCGGTGCTGAACATGGTTGAACACGAAAACATCGATATCTGATGAGCAGGGAGTTGCCGGGTTTAGAGCTGAAAGCCAACAGGCTCGCGTGGATCGATTATGCGCGCGGCATCGCCATCATCCTGGTGCTGTACCGCCACATCTTCGAAGGTATTTCGCGCTCCGGCGTGGACGCCTCGAATTTCCAGTGGCTCGAAAACGCGAACATCATTTTCTACAGCTTCCGGATGCCGCTTTTCTTTATCCTCTCCGGCGTGTTTATCGCCAAAAGCCTTGCCAAACGGAAGGTGAAGGGACTGATACTGAACAAGGTGAACATTTTGCTGTACCCTTACCTGTTGTGGTCGGCGATACAGATCACGATACAGATCGTGCTGAGCGGCTATGTGAACGCGGACCGCGGGCTGGTGGACTATGCCTACGTGCTGGCGTTCCCGCGGCGGATAGACCAGTTCTGGTACCTCTACGCGCTTTTCAACGTAACCGTGCTGTATATCCTTACGCGGGAGAAGCTCCGCTTCAGCGTATGGCACCAGCTGGCGCTCGGCGGGGCCATGTACCTGCTGTCCAGCTACGTAGCGGTAAAACACATCGACCTCGGTTTTGTGTACGACATCCTGCATTATTATATGTTCTTCGCCATTGGCGAGCTCGTATCCGATAAAATATTGAACGGCGCGAACTTCCGGCTGTTCAGCTCCTGGAAACTCATGCTGATGCTGCTGCCTGTGTTCGTGGCGGGGCAGGCATATTTCCTGGTGGTTAACCTGTCGCACAACAGCACCTTGTTCGTGGAAGAGCACCAGCCGTTGCTGTTTGCGCTGATCGCCCTTTCGGGCTGCGCTTTTATGATCAGCATATCGTTCATCCTCCAGAAGTACGACGTGTTGAAACTATTGCGCGTAGCGGGATTCCATTCCCTCTACATTTATGTATCGCATGTACTGGTGGCTTCGGCCGTGCGGATGGTGATGGTGAAAGTGCTGGGCGTAACATACCTGCCCTGGCTGCTGATCGTATGCCTCCTGTTTGCGGTAACGGTGCCGGTGCTGATCTACCGGATGGCGATGAAAGCCGGCATGTGGTGGCTGTACAGTCTTGAGCGCCCCCAGGCGAAGCCGGCAATGAATTGACTAGAACTGAGATGGAAACAAGTAAAATGAGCGAACCAAAATACACCTATTGGCTGAGATCCGGCATTTACAGCGGGATGCAGAAAGTTGCCGTATTACTTTTCGGCATCGGCAGCGTGCTGTTGCTCACCAGGTCGCTGACCAAATCCGACATGGGGGTTTGGAACCTGTTCCTGTTGTTCGCAGGCATCATCGAGATCGTACGCCAGTCGCTGATCAAAAACGCGGTGATCAAATATATCAACAGTCATGGCAGTGAAGAGCACCCCGGCATCCAGTCGGCCGCGCTTGCCATCAACGTTGTAGTGACCCTGCTGATCGGCCTGCTGCTGGCCGCGCTCATTTTCCCCGCCAGCCGGATGCTGAACGCCCCGCAGCTGTCCGAGATCATTTACATTTTCCTCCCCGGCCTGCTGCTGCTCATCCCCTTCTCCCACTTCGAATGGCTGCAGAACGCACATGCGGACTTCCGGGGCATCTTTTGGGCATACAGCCTGCGGCAGGGTCTGTCGTTTTTCCTGATCGTGGCGCACTTGCTCACGGTACGTCATATCCAGCTCGTAAATCTTATCTGGTACTACAACTTTGGTATTGCAGGAGGAACGGTTCTGTCGTTTATCTTTGCACGCAAATTCCTACATACCGGTATGAACCTCACGGGCGAATGGGTTAAAAAACTCTGGCATTTCGGTAAATACGTGTTCGGAACGAACATCAGTTCCAGTATTTTCAGGAACACCGACCAGGTGGTGGTAGCCTCCATGGTTTCCACTTCGGCGGTGGCGCTGTACGGCGTATGCGTGCGCATCTCCAACCTGGTAGACGTGCCTTCGCAGGTACTGGGCGACATCCTTTTCCCCAAAAGTGCGAAGATGATGGAAACCGGCAATCTCGAAGGCGTTAAATATTATTATGAAAAAGCGGTGGGCGTCATCCTGGCATTGGCAGTGCCTGCAAGTCTCTGCATAATGATGCTTCCCAGGCTGGTGCTCACCATCATCGCGGGGAAAGAATACCAGGAAGCTGCGGCCATCCTGCAGGTCACCATTTTTTACGGGCTCTTCCTCCCCTTCATCAAACAGTTCGGCACCATCATGGATTCCATCGGCCAGCCGAAACTGAACTTTTTTGTGATCACTTTCACCGCGGTGTTCAATATCGGGAGCTGCATCACTTTGAGCCACTTCTTCGGCATCATGGGCGCGGCGTACGGCAGCATGCTTTCTTACGCGGTCTGCCTCGCTATCACACAAACGATCCTCATCCGCAAACTGAAAATAAACCCCGTGAATATCTGGAAATATATGTTCCGTTTTTACCCCGAAATGTATCGCATATTCAGACAACGTTTCATCCTTAAACCAGGCACAAAATGATCAGGAACCGTCATATCATCGTGGTGGGCCTGCAGCCCTGGGATATTGAGATCGGCAGCAATTGCAAAAACATGGCGTTGGAGCTTTCCCGCCACAACAAAGTATTGTATGTGAACCGCGCGCTGGACCGCATCACCGCTCTCCGCGCCGGCAACGACGCCAAAACGCTGCGCCGGAAAAGCAGCCTGAAAGGCGAAACGACAGACATCCAGGTGGTGAACGGCTCGCTGTTTACACTGGACCCCAGGACCGTGCTGGAATCCATCAACAAGGTGCCCTTCGCGTTCCTGTTCGACATGCTGAACCGCGTGAACAACAAACGCCTCGCCCGCGAGATCAACAGCGCGGCCGCCAGGCTGGGCTTCCGCGACCCGATCCTGTTTATCGACAACGACTTTTTCCGCGCGTTTTACCTGCCCGAGATGCTGAAAGGCGTAACGGAAACGATCTATTATATCAGGGACAATCTTACCAGCCAGCCGTATTTCAAGCGCCACGGCGCGCGGCTCGAAAAACAGCTGATGGGCAAAGCCACCATGGTAGCGGCCAACTCCGCCTACCTCGCCCGTTATGCGCGGCAATACAACGCACATTCGTATGATATCGGCCAGGGTTGCGACTTCGGTACCGAAACCGCTCCCAGGCCCCTGCCCCGGGACATGCAAAATATTTCCCGGCCGGTGATCGGCTACGTGGGCGCGCTTATTTCCAGCAGGCTCGATGTAACCCTGATCGAAAATGTCGCGCGGGCGAAGCCGGGGTACAGCTTCGTGCTGGTAGGCCCTGAAGACGATACTTTCAGAACAAGCGGGCTTCACCGGCTGCCCAACGTGCACTTCCTCGGAAGCAAACCGGCCGGCGAGCTCGGCGACTACATCAGCCGTTTCGACGTATGCCTTAACCCGCAGGCCGTGAATGAAATGACCATCGGCAATTATCCGCGGAAGATCGACGAATATCTTTTTTTCGGCAAACCCGTGGTGGCCACCGATACCGAAGCCATGCACATGTTTGCGGATTACGTATACCTCTGCAACGGCGCCGAATCGTACCAGCAGGGCATAGACGCGGCTTTGGGCGAGCAGGGGCGTGAAAACGGGATGGCCGTGAAACGGAAGAATTTTGCGCTTTCCCATACCTGGGAAAACTGCATTGCGGCGCTGGGTGAAAAATTTATTGCATTGAACCGATCAAACTGACCGATATGAAAGAGGACGACAAATTTTCGAACGACAAGATCATGGCGGCCATGGTGGTTACTTTCCTGGCGTTTACGATGATCTTCCTTTTCCTGAAAACAATCTTTTTCTGAAAACGGACCGATGAACAAATTGTTATATAGAGAAAAAACATTCGAGGCGGCGAAGTTCCTCCACACGCCGCTGATGTACATATTGATGGCGCTGATGGCCGGCGTGATCGGTTTTCTCGTGTTCAAGAACGAGCTGATCGGTTTGGGCATTATCGGCGGATTACTGGGTCTTACCGCTGCCAGCATCTGCCTGTTCAACACCAAGCTCGGTTTTTTCATTACCACGGTGATCGGCTTCTTCGTGTTTTATATCAAAAGGTTCACGAACGATGCATTACCGATGGGTGTTGCGGTAGACCTGCTTATCGCGGTCACGTTCCTCGGCATCTATCTGAAAAAATCCGTGTACAAAGAACGTCTCTGGCTGTATTCGGGAAACCCCATCACCTACATCTACCTGATCTATGTGGGTTACCTGTTCATGCAGGCGTTCAACCCGGCCATGGATTCCATCGACGGATGGATCTTCACCGTGCGGAAGTTCTTCAACTTCCTGATGATTTATTTCATCGGGCTGCATCTTTTCAGAACGCGGCAGGATATTATCGAATACATCAAACTTTGGGTGGTGTTGTCGGGCCTGGCCGGCGCCTATGGCTGCTTCCAGCAATGGCACGGTTTGCTGGGCTTCGAGCTTGACTGGGTAATGTCCGACCCGATCCGGTACAAACTGTATTTCCAGGGGGGAGACTTCCGCAAGTTCTCCTTCCTCTCCGACCCCACGGCTTACGGCATCCTGATGGCCAACACCGTGGTGTTCTGCGTGATCCTGCTGCTGAATACGACCAATAAACAATACCGCATCGGCCTGGTTGCCGCGATCCTTTTTATGAGCCTTGGCATGGCGTATTCCGGTACGCGCACGGCGTTTTTTATGATCCCTTCAGGTTTGTCCGTCTACATCCTGATGACGATCACCAACAAAAAAACGATGCTGTTCGCCATCGGTTTCCTGATGATGTTCTGCACATTGGTGTTCGGCCCGTTCTACGGCAACAGCACGATCAACAGGATCAGGTCCACCTTCGAGTTCTCCGACGACGAATCGCTGAACGTGCGGGACGAGAACCGCGCGAGGATACAGCCTTATATACTTAATCACCCCATCGGCGGGGGCGTTTGCACGAGCGGCGTGCTGGGGCTTGAATACAACCCCGGCCATCCACTGGCGGGCTTCCCGCCGGACAGCGGTTACCTGCGCACGGCCATCGAAACCGGCTACGTTGGCCTGGGCCTTACCTGCCTGATCTATTTTATCGTGCTGTACATGGGCGTGAGAAATTATTACCGGAGTAAAAACAATGATTACAGGCTGCTATACCTCGGTATCGTGGCCAGCCTCTACTCGTATATCGTAGCCAACTACGCCCAGGTGGCCATCGGCCAGATGCCCGGAAGCCTGTTCTTTTACAGCGCCATGGCCGTCATTATCAACATGGGAAATATCGAAAGCAAACAACAACATAAAACAACCTGAAAAAACAGCAACTCATGAAAAATAGCATTCTAGTGACAGCATTTTTGTTATGTTCCCTGCCTATGTTCGCTCAAACCCAACCAACCCAGCCCGCGGCAGGCAAACCCAGCATCGAAGACCGGCTCGTGGAGCTGGCGATGGCCAACCCTGCCGTTAAAGTAAGAGATTACGAAAGGGCTAAAACCGTTTCTGAACTGAACAAAGCCGGGTCTAACTGGCTGAACTACATAACCGCCAGCGCGAACTTCAACGCCGTTACCCTCAAACTCGTAGACCAGGCCGAGCTCGGCACCCAGCTGTATTACCCGCTGTGGAACGTTGGCGTTAATGTACCGCTCGGCTCCCTTTTCGGCAAAGGCTCCGATGTAAAGATCGCACGCAGGAACCTGGACATCGCCACCGCCCAGCAGGAAACCGCGCGCCGCCAGATCAAAGCGATGGTGCTTTCCAAATACAGGGATTACGAAAAAAGCAAAGCGCTGCTGCAGCTGCAACAGGAATCGGTAGACGAAGACCAGGCCGCATTCGAACAGGCTGAAGCCAAATATTCCACCAGCAGCATTACTTACGAAGAATACAACGCCGCCTCTAAACGGTATAAAGAAGGCCAGGCCAAGATCATCACGCTGGAAAGAGATATCGCCATCGCAAAACTCGAGGTGGAAGAGATCATCGGCGTGAACCTGGACGACGTTATTAATGCCAAGTAAGCACAATCCCTATATGAAAATATCGACCAATATCCTGCGGGTATTTTTTATCTGCAGTATGCTGTGCCCTTTGAGCGCATTGGGCCAGATCAATATGGACAGCATCAAGATACAATTGCTGCAGCGTACAAAAGTGGGCGCGCTGGTCCATCTGCCGGACGACTATGAGCGGAGCGGCAAAAAAAATTACCCGCTGATCATTTGTTTCCACGGGAAAAGCAAATCGGGCAACGATCTGCGAAAACTGCTCATCGAGGGCATTCCCTACTGGATCAGCCACGGGTCGAAAATACAGGCGGCCAGCCCGGAAGACGGCAAAACCTACAAATTCATCGTGGTGGCGCCGCAGTCTCCCAGCTGGGGTTTCAGGCCCAGTGAAGTGATAACGCTGCTGAACGACCTGGAAAAAAGATACCGGGTAGACCGTAGCAGGATCTACCTGACCGGCTACAGCGCCGGCGGCTGGAGCGTAGTGTCCGCCATCACCGAATCGGCCGCTATTTCCGGCAGGATCGCCGCGGCGGTGCCGATGTCTGTTGCCGCGATAGACAAAAAGAACCTCCGCCAGTTCGCTAACGTGGCAAGAGCCAGTACACACTGCTGGTATATCGCCGGCTCTTCCGAAGGCCGGTTCATGGAAGATACGCGGGCATATGCGGACAGTACGAACATTTATGCGCCAGGCCTGGCGAAAATGACCGTCATAGAAGGATTCACACATCATTCCTGGAGAACGCTGTACGACCCCAGGACCAAACCAGACGGTGTTCATACGATCTACGAATGGATGTTGCAATATCACAGGGTAGACAGATACCAGGGAAAAGTTAAAGACCAATAATGAGAGTTTATTTCAAAAATCTGGATGCGATCCGTTTTATCGCCGCATTCCTCGTCGTATTGCATCACGCGCAGTTTTTCAAGGAAGAAAGCAACGTGGATGTGTGGAAATTCATGGACGGCGCCCTGGCCGAAACCGGGAGAATGGGCGTTAATCTCTTTTTTGTGCTCAGCGGTTTCCTGATCAGCTATCTTTTGATGAAAGAACGCCAGGACACCGGCACGCTTAACTTCAGGAACTTTTACATCCGCAGGATCCTTCGTATATGGCCGCTCTATTTTGCCTTCGGGCTCACAATGGTGTTATTTGCGCCTTACGTGCTGCATATGCTCGGCGTCGCCCCGGATTACGGTCTCGCCACGATCATCACCAACCTGGTATTCCTGCTGCTGTTCGCAGTGAATATCCAGCTGGCGTTTTTCCCCTATAATAAAGGCATCGTCGAGATCTCGTGGTCGGTTTGTATCGAAGAACAGTTTTACCTGGTCTGGCCGCTGCTCATCACCCTGTTCAGGAACCGGCTGAAAACATTATTTATCCTGATGCTCGGCATCGGTTTCCTCAGCAAATTGCTCTGCCTCGTATTGCCGTATTTTTTCCCTTCCCTCACCACACCCCAACTCTTCGGCATCAATTATGTGCTGCTGTTCGACAAGCTGGAGCTGTTCGGAACGGGCATGTTCGCGGCTTATCTCCTTTTCCACAAAGAATCATACAAAAAGCTGTTCAGCATACTGATGAACAAAGTCGTACAGCTGGTGGTGCTGGTCATCACGTTCCTGTTCGTTTTTTCCGTCATCAAGATCGAAGCGCTCAGCAATACATATTTCGATCATTTTATCCACGCCGTTCTGTTCGGCTACATGATGCTGATGGCCGTGGCGCCCAACAGCATACTGCACCTGGAGCAGCCGCTGTTCAAAACCCTCGGCAAAGTTTCCTACGGCATTTACCTCTTCCATACACCTGTATGCCAGCTCGTGCTGATCGTGTTCCTGAAATTTTTCGGGCGCACGCCCGATGTGATCATTTACGAAATATCATACCCGCTGGCATGCCTTGTGCTCACCTGCGCCGTGGCTTATGTGTCTTACGAAATGTTTGAAAAACGTTTCCTGAAGATCAAAACCCGGTACGCAGTAGTGCAAACGCGCCTGTAAGTTTAATGAACATCCCAAACGAACGCGGCCATGCAATTGATGCATGGCCGCGCTGTTTATAAAAAAGACGGTATTAATTCGCTTTTACGAACTTCTTCATTTCCTTGAAATGTTTGTTGTCCGTTACGTACAACACATACAATCCGTCCGCCAGCCCGCTTACATCAATGAAACGCTGAACGTTCTGGATGTTGCCCAGGGAAATTTCCATTTCCTTGCGGCCGCCAATGCTGAAGATCTGTATGGTAACGAAAGTCGGCGATGGCAAGTTGATCTCTACGCGAAGCTGTGTAGACACAGGGTTCGGGTAAATGTTCAACGTCACTTCCGAATGATTGTCGTTGTCGTTGTCCGTAACCTCTACCACCACGTCGTCGCTCGATTCGTGGCCTGCCGCGTCTTTCACGGTGAGCCTGAACACGTACCTGCCGCGCCTGGTGAAGTCGATCACGGGCGTTGCGGTGTTGCCGCCGGAAATGAGGTAACCGTCCGCATTCCCTTCCGCAATGATCCAGGAATAGCTGGTGATGGTGGTGTTAGTGCCGGTGGAGGTGGAACCGTTGAGCGTAACCCTCGAATCGGGCAGCACCAGCACTTTGTCTGATCCCGCATGCGCGGTAACATACACGGGCAGCGCGGGATTTACCACTACGGTCACCCGGTCTGTGGCAGTCGCGCCATCATTGTCCGTTACGGTCAGTTCGAATACGTAGGTGCCTCTTGCGGTGAGGCCTTGCAGGTTTGTGGTAACGCCCGCGTTATTCACGATGGTAGCGGTTACCGGCCCTGAGATCTGTACCCAGCGGTAAGACGCGATGGTCCCGTCTGCATCGCGGGAGCCGGAGCCGTCGAGCGATGAAGTGGATACGGGCAGCACGATCTCGCGGTCGCTTCCCGCATCGGCAACCGGCGCCTGGTTGGCAGCGGGTTGTACGGTCACGGTCACATCGTCTGTTCCTTTAAGGCCTTTGTCGTCGGTTACGGTTAACCGGAAAGTGTATTGCCCTGCTTCCGTCAGCTGGCTGATGCCGGAAGAAGCGGAACCGGCGCTCAGGATGTTGGCTGTCGCGGGGCCGCTGGTCTGCGTCCACGCATACGATTCGATGGTGCTGCCGGAAGCGGCGGTACCGCTGCCTGTAAGCGTCGCCTGCGAAGCGGGCTGCGTAATGGTGATATTGCCGCCTGCATTGGCCGCGGGCGGCTGGCTGGGCGCTGCGTTCACCGTTACGGTCACATCGTCCGCATCGGTCAGGCCTTTATTATCTTTTACCGTCAGGCGGAAAGTGTAAGTGCCAGCCTGCATCAAACCGCTGATGGAAGTATTTGCGCTGCCGGGCGAAGCGATGGTACCGTTCACCGGGCCGCTGGTTTGCGTCCATGCGTAAGATGAAATGGTGCTGCCGGAAGCGGGTGTGCCTTTGCCGGAAAGCGTGGCCTGCGTGGCGGGCAGCGTAATGGCGATATTGTTGCCCGCATCCGCTACCGGTGGCTGGCTGGCCGCGGCATTCACGGTTACGACCATATCGTCCGTATCGGTCAGGCCTTTATCGTCTTTTACCGTCAGGCGGAAAATATACGTGCCTGCCTGCGTTAAACCGCTGATGGAAGTATTGGCGCTGTTCGGTGCGGCGATGGTGCCGGTTACCGGGCCGCTGGTTTGCGTCCACGCATAAGTTGAAATGGTGCTGCCGGAAGCGGGCGTGCCTTTGCCGGAAAGCGTGGCCTGCGTGGCGGGCAGCGTTACGGTGATATTGTTTCCCGCATCCGCTACCGGAGGCTGGCTGGCCGCGGCGTTCACCGTTACCGTCACATCGTCCGTATCGGTCAGGCCTTTATCGTCTTTTACGGTCAGGCGGAAAGTATACGTGCCTGCCTGCGTTAAACCGCTGATGGAAGTGCTCGCGCTGCCGGCTGCGGCGATAGTGCCGGTTACCGGGCCCGCGGTTTGCGTCCATGCATAAGTTGAAATGGTGCTGCCGGAAGCGGGCGTGCCTTTGCCGGAAAGCGTTGCCTGCGTGGCGGGCAGCGTTACGGTGATATTGTTGCCCGCATCCGCTACCGGTGGCTGGCTGGCCGCCGAGTTCACGGTTACGACCATATCGTCCGTATCGGTCAGGCCTTTATCGTCTTTTACCGTCAGGCGGAAAATATACGTGCCTGCCTCGGTCAAACCGCTGATGGAAGTATTGGCGCTGTTCGGTGCGGTGATGGTGCCGGTTACCGGGCCGCTGGTTTGCGTCCACGCGTAAGATGAAATGGTGCTGCCGGAAGCGGGTGTGCCTTTGCCGGAAAGCGTGGCCTGCGTGGCGGGCAGCGTGATGCTGATGTTCGCGCCCGCATCCGCTGCGGGCGGCTGACTGGCCGCGGCGTTCACCGTTACCGTCACATCGTCCGTATCGGTCAGGCCTTTATCGTCTTTTACGGTCAGGCGGAAAGTATACATGCCTGCCTGCGTCAAACCGCTGATGGAAGTGCTCGCGCTGCCGGCTGCGGCGATAGTGCCGGTTACCGGGCCCGCGGTTTGCGTCCACGCATAAGAAGAAATGGTGCTGCCGGAAGCGGGCGTGCCTTTGCCGGAAAGCGTTGCCTGCGTGGCGGGCAGCGTTACGGTGATATTGTTGCCCGCATCCGCTACCGGAGGCTGGCTGGCCGCGGCGTTCACCGTTACCGTCACATCGTCCGTATCGGTCAGGCCTTTATCGTCTTTTACGGTCAGGCGGAAAGTATACGTGCCTGCCTGCGTCAAACCGCTGATGGAAGTGCTCGCGCTGCCAGCTGCGGCGATAGTGCCGGTTACCGGGCCCGCGGTTTGCGTCCACGCATAAGTTGAAATAGTGCTGCCGGAAGCGGGCGTGCCTTTGCCGGTGAGCGTGGTGGTGCTCGCGGGAAGAGTGATCGTTACGTCCTGCCCGGCATTCGCGGTGGGCGGCGCCGCAGCGGCGTTAACGGTCACGGTTACCTGGTCTGAAGCGGAAACGCCTTTATCGTCTTTTACAGTCAGTTTAAAAACATAACTGCCCGCTACGGTCATATTCGTGATAGCCGCTTTATTCGTAGAGCCGTTCCCGATAGTAGCGGTCTTCGGGCCGGAAACCTGCTCCCAGAGATAAGAAGAGATCGAACCGTCCGGATCGTCGGAGCCGGTGCCGTCGAGCGTTGCGGTGGAAGCCGGCAGCGTGATAGTGATATCGTTGCCCGCCCTGGCTACCGGCGGTTTGTTCACCGGCGCGCCCGCGGTATATTCGTCTGCGCCCACGTCGAAAGCCGCGCCCATCGGGCGGGGATCGCTGTCGTAGTCCGTAGTGAAATACGCGCTCAGGTCACGTCCTTTATCGATAGCAGGCGAGCCTGCGCCGATGTGAAAATCTTTTGCGCCTGGATTTACAAAACCGAAACCATTGATGTTCGCCCCGGTAATATTGTCCTCCGAAGTATAATCGATACCGGCTTCGATGTTGATATAACCGCGGTCTCCGTATTTCGCCACAGAGCCGGCATTGATCACCAGGTTGTTGTACAGCAGGTTGCCCGAGCCGATGGTGCCTTTGGAATTAAGAATGCGGATCGCATCCCTGGCTGAGTTTACGACAGTGTTGTTGAAGATGTAAACCTGCAGCGGTTTGTTGTTGTATTTTGTGGGCCTGTCGTCCACGAAAACGGCGTCTTGCCCTTCCGCGGTGCCGTCAAAGCCGCCTTCGCTCACGATGTTGTTGTAAACATAACACAGCCCCACGCCGAATACTTCGATCGCGTTGCCGGTGCCTTTGATCACTTTGTTGTTGTACACCCGGCCGTTGGATTCGCCGCCGAGGATAATGCCTGCCTGCTGGCTGCCTTTATTCACGGTGCCGTAGTTGTACACGCTGTTGTTGTAGATCTCTACGTTCTCCGGCGCCGAAGCCACCTGGATGCCGTCCCAGCCCGTGTTCTCCGTGATCACGTTGTATATCTTCAGGTTGTAGATGCGCGGCGGCAGCAGGTCTACCGTGGTACCGTTACAATCGGTAGGCGTTCCGTTTGGCGCGGTGTTGCCGATGTACATGCCTTCGCCTATCACGTCGTGGATATACAGGTCGTGCAGTTTTACGTTGCGGATGGCGAAGTTCGGGTATTGGTTGGCGGGATCGCAGTCCGGGTTTACTTTCGCCATCAGGCCGGCTTCCGAACCGGTGATCTCGATCCTTTCGGCTTCGTAATCGGTACAGCCTTTACCCATGGCCACGCCGGTATTGATCTTTTTGGTTACACCGTCCACACGGAACCCGTATTTATCGCCACTGCCGGAACCGGTCAGCTTGAAATATTTTACGTTGTTGAAAATGATACCGTAGTTACCGCCGTTGCCCGCTTTCACCTGGCCGCCACAATTGATGAACACGATCGGTTTATCGGCGGAGCCGGTGAAATTGAAGAACTGGATGTACGAATAATTACCGGCTTTGATGCATACGGTGTCGCCCGGCCCGATGCCACGTCCATCGCCGCTGATATACGCGCCGCCGTCTGCGCCCGGCTCTATCAACAGCTTACAGCTTGCGCAGGCTACGGAGCCGCCGCTGCCCGGAGCGGGCGCTGCCGCCTGAACGGTTACGGTGATCTCCCCTTTGGTGCTGAGACCATTCGCGTCGGTAACGGTCAGTGAAAATTTATAGGTGCCTTCCGCAAGGTTTTTGAAATTGGTTTTCGCGGCGGCGGGGCTTTCGATCGCTGCGCCGGAAGGACCGGAAACCTGTGCCCATGCGTATTTGTTGATGGTGCTTCCCGGTGCGGTGGAGGCGGAGCCGTCTCCCGCGGCCGTATTGGTGGGAAGTTTGATCGAAATGCTGGAAGCGGCGAAAGCGACCACGGGCGGCTGTGCCGTTGCGGGCTGAACCGTAACGGTCACTTCTCCTTTGGTGCTGAGACCGTTTGCGGCGGTAACCGTCAGGGAAAATTTATACGTGCCTTCCGCAAGATTGCTGAAATTGGTTTTTGCGGCGGTTGGGCTTTGGATGGTGGCGGTGGTGGGACCGGAAACCTGCGCCCATGCATATTTGCTGATAGTGCTCCCCGGTACGGTGGAACCGGAGCCGTCGCCTACGGCCGTAGTAGTGGGAAGCCTGATCGTAATGCTGGAAGAAACAAAAGTAACCACAGGAGGCTGTGGCGTGGGTTCCGGGTCGGGATCTACGTTTCCGCGCTGGTATTGCAGCATCCATTCGTAAATGTTCTGCGGCTGGTAAGTATGCGCGGTGTTGTAGGCTTTAGACCAGAACGCGCCGTCGTGCCCGCCGGCGAAGGTAGTGCCTTTGGGTTTTACCGCCGGATTACAGCTGTTGATCTGCGCAACGTATTTTTCCTGGTTGGAAAGAAACCCGTCAGACGATCCGCACAACATCCACACGGGCACATTGCTGGCGGCGACGTTACACAAACCGGCCACTTTATCGGCATCGATTGCAGCGGTGGATACGGGAACGATAGCGGCAAGATTATCGGAATAGCTTTTCCCGGAAGCGACATAATTCAGCACACCATACCCTCCCGCGCTCAGGCCGGTGAGGTATATGCGCGACGCATCCACGCGGTATCTCTGCTTAATGTCGTCCAGCACGCTTTGCACCATGCCGGCGCTGGCCCATCCATTGGGGATCTGGGGAGACACCACGATAAATTTGAAAAGTTTTCCGCCAACGGTGAACTCCATGTTGGCTCCTGCAGCAATCTCTTTCGGTACGCCATGCGTTAATACCTTGTTCACATCAGTACCGCCTTCGCCTACGCCATGAAGAAAGATCAACAAAGGGTACTTGGTTGTCGTTTGACCGTAGTCGCCCGGCAGATGCAACCATGCACCGGTCGTGTTCCCCGGGGCGATGTTTACTGTGATCTTCTCCTGGCTACCCTGCGCGGATACAGTGGCATAGGGGAAAAGGATAGAAATAACGGCGATTACAGTATTTTTCAATACAGCGCTTAAGTTCAGGTGGTTCTTCAAGTCGGTTAAAATTTGGACACAATTAGTAAAAAATCCTCATACCTATTTTACTGTTCTCAAATTCGTCTGTTTGCAAAAATAATAATTAATACCACAGGGCATCGGAAAAACAAATATAAAAATTCCGATAATTCATAATTAAATATAATGCATATAACACTAAATAACAAACATTTTTATAGTCGATTCAGCTTAAATGAGTTAGAGTTCACAATTCCTTAATGTATATTACCTTCTTTTCACCACGTCACGGCCCGCAAGAGCTTTCAAACCGTTCAGCAATAAGATGCCCTTTACGCTCTCACCGATCGGCACGTACGGCCGCTCACAGTTAAAACGGTGCAAAATACCGGGTAACATGTCACGCTGCTGGTTGCCGGTGCCAAACACCAGGTCCAGCGGGTTTTCACCCTCCAAAACGGTTTTGAAAAACGCCCTGCTCACGCCCGCATCCGTATGCGGAAATGCGAACACACGGTAGCCGATACCGAAACGGTTCGCCAGGACGTCTACCGACCCCAGGGTTTGTCCGACTTGTTCTTCAAGGCTTAATTCTTTGTAATAGGGATGGTCGATACTATGCCCGCCGATCGAAAAGCCCTGTTTCACCAGCTCTCCTACTTCATCCAGCGTCATAAAAGGTCTCTCATGTTTCAGGTACGCGTCAAAATCCAGGCCCAATATTTCACCCGCCTTGTCCGCCAACGTTCTGCTGCGCCAGGTAATCCGCCGCAACGAAATTTCCGCGTCTTCCCCCTGCGGCGCCTGCAACGCCTCCGCAAGCGCCGTCTCAACGGAACGGCCCGGCGTTTGTTTCCGCAACGCGTCTATCGCAAGACTGACCTTGAACTTGTAAAAAAGCGAACGGTTATCCAAAAATGCGCTGTTCAGGAAAAACACGCCCGGCACGCCTTTGCGCCGCAACATCGGCGCGATGGTTTCCGTCACTTCCCGCAAACCGTCGTCGAACGTCAGCAAAAAGGAATTGCCGCGCATCGGCCGGTTTTCCCGCTTCGCGGCGATCACTTCTTCCAGGCTCACGGGATTAAAATGTTTCAACAGGTAATCGAGGTCTTCCTCAAATGCTTTCGTGCCTTTATATGGATATAAATGCGCGATATGCGGCACATCGCGGTCGCTCACCAGGTGGTGATAAGGCAATAACAACCTCGAAGCGGGCGCTTTCTGCAGCAGGCCGATGGGGCAGGCGGTGGAAAGGGTATAAAAAAGTCGTTTTTTGAATTGCATGAAGCGGGGATTGAACGGCAGTAAAATTAATCAAACAGATCTATTCGCATAAAAAAAGAGAGACCTGTGCAGGCCTCTCTTTCCATATGGTTTCGCGGTGCAAGGCTTTACAGCCCGAACGCTTTTTTTACTTTGTCCACATAGTCCAGTTTCTCCCAGGTAAACAGTTCCACGTCTACTTTCTTTTCGTTCTTTTTACCCGCGTTGAATACTTTGGTCACCACTTTGCTTTCGCGGCCCATGTGGCCGTAAGCGGCGGTTTCACCGTACATCGGGTTGCGCAGTTTCAGGCGCTGTTCGATGGCGTACGGGCGGAGATCGAAGATCTCCTCCACTTTACGCGCGATCTCGCCGTCTTTCAGGCCTACCTTTCCGGTGCCGTAAGTATCTACGAACACGCCGCAGGGTTTGGCCACGCCGATGGCGTAAGAAACCTGCACGAGCACTTCGTCTGCAACGCCTGCCGCTACAAGGTTTTTAGCGATGTGACGGGTTGCGTAGGCAGCCGAACGGTCTACTTTGGAAGGATCTTTACCGGAGAATGCGCCGCCGCCGTGTGCGCCTTTGCCGCCGTAGGTGTCTACGATGATCTTGCGGCCGGTGAGGCCGGTATCGCCGTGCGGGCCGCCGATCACGAACTTGCCGGTCGGGTTGATATGATAAGTGATCTTGTCGGTGAACAGCTGCTGCAGCTCGGGCTTCAGGTCTTTTTTCACGCGGGGGATCAGGATCTCGATCATGTCTTTTTTGATCTTCTCGAGCATCGCCGCTTCTTTGTCGAAGTCGTCGTGCTGGGTGGAGATCACGATGGTGTCGATGCGGATGGGCTGGTTATCGTCGGAATATTCGATGGTTACCTGCGATTTTGCGTCGGGGCGCAGGTATTTGATGTCTTTATTTTCGCGGCGGAGGGCAGCCAGCTCGATGAGGAGCTTATGGGCCAGGTCCAGCGCCAGCGGCATATAGTTTTCAGTTTCTTTGGTGGCGTAGCCGAACATCATGCCCTGGTCGCCCGCGCCCTGCTCTTCGGGGCTTTTGCGCTCAACGCCCTGGTTGATGTCGGGAGACTGTTCGTGGATCGCGGAGAAAATACCGCAGGAATTTGCCTCGAACATGTATTCGCTTTTGGTATAACCGATGCGGCGGATCACGTCGCGCGCAATGTCCTGTACGTCGAGATAGGCGTCGGACTTCACTTCTCCCGCCAGCACCACCTGCCCGGTGGTCACCAGCGTTTCGCAGGCTACTTTTGAAGTAATATCGTATGCAAGGAAGTTATCGATAAGGGCGTCTGAAATCTGGTCGGCCACTTTGTCCGGATGCCCTTCGGACACCGATTCTGAGGTAAATAAATAAGGCATAAAAGTTGGATTCTTATGATTATAGTTGAGTGTATATGATCCTTAACTTCACGTTCGCCGGAGGCGTCGCGTTGCCGCCGCCCGCTTTCAGTCTCCTCATGTCCATCGGGTAACGGCCGGACAGTGCTTCCAGTTTCAGCACCGAGTTTTCCAGTTTTTTGTCCAGGATGAACTGCAGATGCCGTGCAATATTAAACTTATATTGAACTACTTTGAAGGGGCCTAGGTCACTAATGACAGTTTTATTACCGCCAAAGTAAGTCAGGTCGGGCTGTGAAGGATTGCCGTAATCGATAATGAACCCGAGGCTGTCGTGCGTGATGTAACGCATGAGGAACAGGCGGTCCGGCTCGGAGAACAGGTCGTCCCTGCCGGCGTTGCCGCTGTTGATCTCGGTGATCACCAGTTCCGCCTTATTGATCACGGCTTTCGGGATGTTCTCTATCTCAGGCAGCTGGATCTGCGCGTAAATGCCGGGCGCTTCCTGCAGGTACAGCACATTGTCGCCGCCGGGTTTGTTCGTGTTGATATTGTTCCCTGCTTCGGTGCCGGTGTAATTGCGGGTGAAGAAGTTCGCATGCGCGCTGCCGCCTACGCCGGGGCTGCCCACAAACGGGAAGTTGGCGATGATGGAATCTTTTTCGGTGTTTTTATAATATACCGCGATGCGCGTATCGCCCGTATTCAGGTTCGGAAACAGCATGGTTTTGCTGACGCCCTGGGTCGTGTCCGGCACGATGGCCAGGCCGCCCAGCCATTTGTTAAAGGCGGAATCGGACAAAAACGCACCGTCCGCACGCTGCTGGAACAGTTCGTTGCCGAAGGAGTTGTTCAGCTTGATGCGCAGCTGCGGCCCCTGTTTGGTGCCGTAAATATCGATGGAGTCTTTCGGGTAAACCGGGTATACCATGGCGGAAGCCAGCAGTTTGGTAGGGTCGTAAGACAATGCGCGGTCGTACCGGTAATTGGAATCGATCTTGAAGTCCGGCTCGTTCATTCTGTACACTTTCAGGTTCTGCGGGGCGTTCTCGCCGTACCAAACGGTATCGCAGCCGATGTACAGCACCACGGAATCGACCGTCCAGCCGGTGCCTTCGAAAGTGAACTCCGCTTTGGGAAGGCCCACCTGCGTATATAAAAAGCCGGAGCTTTTGCCGAACAGCGGGTCATAAAAGCTGCCCAGCGCGCCTACGAAATTATCCTGCCCGGTGAAGATGCTGGAATCGGTGTTGGCGATATTGTGGGTGATCAGGGTGTTGATGGTTGTATCTTTTACCACCACTTTGTCCGCGCCGGGAATGAGGTCCTTACCGAGCACGGTAGCTTCATTACAACCGGAAAATGCATAAAGGGCAGTTAAAAAAGCAGCGGCAAAGCCCAGGTTCCTGAAATTGATCTTCACGTAATTGAATTGAACGGTTTGTTGACTTATAATGAAAAACTAAAAATAGAAAGTTAAACGCAGGAAACGATGAACACGTTACAGTTTTAACTTTTCATTTTTTGTCTTTCCGTCTTATTTAGCGCCTAACAGCTGGTGATAAAGCTGGATGTAATCCGCGAGATCTTCATTGTCCTTTTTGTAGGGGAGAATGATCTTTCCTTTTTCTGCTTTCAGCTCCTCCACGATCTTTTTATCCGCTTTGTCGCTGGTAAGCACCACGGCATCGGCGTATTTACCGGCTCCTTTATTGAGGGCCGCGTTGGTGCCGTCCTTATACAAATCAAGGTCCTTTTCCTTGATCTGGTTGCTGATCACGGCTTTTTTGAGGAAGCTGGCGCCCAGTTTTTCCTTGAAGGAGTTCGGCTCAAGGGAGAAAACGGTCTTGGAATGGGCGAAGACCGGTTCCTTTTTATAGGCGGTCTTGAGATAAACGGGGATGAGCGAGGTCATCCAGCCGCTGCAATGGATAATGTCCGGAGGCCAGCCGAATTTTTTCACGGTCTCGAGCGCTCCCTTACAGAAAAATATCATGCGCGCGGCATTGTCGTCGTAAAACGTGCCGTCGTCGTCGTTAAACACGGCTTTCCGCTTGAAATAATCTTCGTTGTCCAGGAAATAGACCTGGAGCCTTGCATTCGGCAAAGAAGCCACCTTGATGATCAGGGGGTAATCGTCCCCGTCTATCACGATGTTAATGCCGGACAATCTCACCACTTCATGCAGCCGGTGCCTTCGTTCGTTGATGTTCCCAAACCTAGGCATGATAACCCTCACTTCAAGACCGGCCTCATTAGATTTAATCGCCATTTTATTGACCATCGCCGCATAATCACTCAGATCCAGGTATGGCGACATTTCTTGGGCAATAAAAAGAATTCTTTTCTTTGTGGACATTTATTGCTGATTATTAATGCAGTTATTTTTAATTTGGCTTGCAAAACTACGAAAAATTTAGGTAAAAAGGGCCAAATTGTCACTTTTAACATCCTTTTAAGCAAAGGTTTATGTATCTATTCAAACGGGTAGCGGATCTCCGGGAGGCGCTCGGGCAGGAAAAAAAGGCAGGAAAACGGATTGGTTTCGCTCCCACCATGGGCGCCCTGCACCAGGGTCACATTTCCCTCGTCGATGCGGCTAAAACGCAGTGCGACATTGTAGTCAGCTCTATTTTTGTAAATCCTACGCAATTTAACGACCCTAAAGATTTCGAAAAATATCCCGTCACTATCAAGGAAGACATCCTCGGCCTCGCCGCCGCCGGCACGGATATTCTTTTTTTACCATCCGTGGAGGAGATGTACCCCGAGGGTGTAAACGGCGAACATCGCCACTATGGCTTTGGTTACCTTGAAACCGTGCTGGAGGGCGCCTACCGCCCGGGGCATTTCCAGGGGGTTGGAATGATCGTTCACAAGCTGTTGGACGCCGTTCAGCCGGACGACCTGTTCATGGGGCAGAAAGATTTCCAGCAGTGCATGATAATCAAGAAGTTATTGGAAATTACGGGAATTCCGGCAAAATTACACATTTGCCCTACCCTGCGCGAAACCGACGGTTTGGCGATGAGCAGCCGAAATATGCGGCTTACCCCCGAACAAAGGGCCGTCGCCCCACAGGTGAGCCGCACGCTGCTGTACATGAAGGAAAACCTGCAAAAGCTGCCGTTCGGTGAAATTAAGCGGAATGCGCATAAACAGCTGGAAGATGCTGGTTTTCAGCCGGATTATGTGGAGATCGCGGACGCAAATAACCTCCAGCTGCTGGAAAAACCGCTGCCCGGCGGGCCCATGGTGATGCTGATCGCAGCAAAACTGGGCGAGATACGGCTGATCGATAACATGGTGACAAATTAACCTTTTCATTTAAAATTCCTCTACCTTTGCGGACTACACCAGAAATATGTTGATCGAAGTATTAAAATCCAAGATTCACAGGGCGGTTATTACGGAAGCCAATCTGAACTATGTAGGCAGCATCACCATTGATGAAGACCTGATGGAGGCGGCCAATATCATCGTCAATGAAAAAGTGCAGGTCGTGAACGTGAACAACGGCGAACGCCTGGAAACCTACGTGATCAAAGGCAAAAGAGGTTCGGGAGTGGTATGCATGAACGGCCCGGCCGCGCGCCTGGTAGCCGTGGGCGATGTGGTGATCATTATAGCCTACTGCACGCTCGACTTCGAAGAAGCCAAAAAGTTCGACCCTGTCGCCGTCTTTCCGAAAGAAGGCAATAAATTATAAGATTGGTTCACCCTCATCAGCCTGAAAATGCCTAAACTGCTCAAAACCATTCTACAATTCACGGGTTTTCTGGGAATTGGCATTCTGCTGATCTGGCTGGTTACCAAAGACATCACCCCCTCGCAGGCGGAACAGATCAAAGACGCTTTCCGCCGGGCGAACTACTGGATATTGCTGCCCGCCGCCGTACTGGGGTTTCTCAGCCACTGGGTGCGCGCCATGCGCTGGCGGCTGCTTTTTTTCCCGCTCGGTTACCAGCCCCGCAAGCTCAACACCTTTTTCGCCGTAATGGTCGGTTACCTCGTAAACCTCGCCGTGCCCCGCCTCGGCGAAGTAACGCGCTGCGGCATTTTGGCGCGGTATGAAAAAATACCGGTAGACAAGCTCGTGGGCACCATGATCGCCGAAAGAGCCTTCGACCTTATCTGCCTGATCGTTCTTATTACCGTTACCATCCTGGTACAGGCAGACGTAGTGGCCGGCTTTGTGGCGACTTACCTCACCGATCCGCTGCATAACATGTACGCCAACGCCAGCGCCAGCCGCCTGCTGATCGTGCTGGCCGTGATCGTGGCGGTGATATTGATCTTTTTCTGGCTGTTGCGCCGTTTCGCCCGCACCAAAGCGGCCATCGCATTGCGCGCCTTTCTCCGCGGCGTAATGGAAGGCATCTTTTCCGTTTTTAAAATGAAACAGAAAGGCTGGTTCATGTTCTATACCGTGGCCATGTGGCTGCTGTATTTCTCGCAGGTCTATATCGCGTTCAGCTGTCTTCCCGAAACCATGGGCCTCGGCGTGAAGGCCGGCCTTTCCATCCTCGCGTTCGGCAGCATCGGCATGATCGCTACCCAGGGCGGTATCGGCGCTTACCAGCTCATCGTGCAAAAAACCCTCGCGCTTTATCATATCCCGGAAGTGATCGGTTTTGCATTCAGCTGGATCATTTGGGTGGCGCAAACGCTGCTGGTGATCGTGCTCGGCCTGCTCAGCATACTTGGTTTTCCCGTTTACAACAAACATTATCACCCCACACCGCCGCCGCCGAAAACAAAATAATTTTCCCGTTCAGCCGATACGCCCTGCCCGCCCGCATTCTGAACAATCCGGCGGGAATTATGTAATTTAATGAAAAGATAACACTGGCTCCTGGCAGCGGGTGACGAGTTTTTCATACCTTCCGTTGAGCGGCTATACCCGCGCCTCAAATCATTGTGAATATGAAATTGGATTCAGCCGCCAGCACTTTAGAGCCGGTAAAATCAAAAAAGACACCGGTGAAAAAAAATACGAAGACCAGCAAACCCATCCATAGCAAAAGAAAAACGATCGTCAGGGATATCAGCTGGCTTTCCTTCAACGCCAGGGTACTGCAGGAAGCCGCCGATACCACGGTGCCGCTCTACGAAAGGATCCGCTTCCTCGGTATTTTTTCAAACAACCTCGATGAATTTTTCCGCGTGCGCGTAGCCACGCTCAAACGGATGGACATCATGGGCCGTTCCGCCAAAATGCATCTCGAAGAAAACCCGGACGAGATCCTGGCAGACATCCAAAGCACCGTGATCAGCCAGCAGGCCGAATTCAACCGCATCTGGCACGAGATCGAAGAAGAGCTCAAACACGAAAAGATCATCCTTCATACCGAAAAACAGCTCAACCGCGAGCAGCAGAAGTTCGTGCAGAATTATTTCAACGAAGAGGTCCGCACCAACATCATCCCCCTCATGATCGAAGGCATCCAGCATATGCCGTACCTGCGCGATAAATCGATTTATCTCGCCGTGGTGCTGGCCAGGGAAGACAATTCCATCCGCCAGAAATTCGCGCTCATCGAGGTGCCGCGCAGCGTGCTCAGCCGTTTCCTCATCCTCCCGTCCAAAGACGGCGAGCACAGCATCATGCTGCTGGAAGACGTGATCCGCTACAACCTTCCGCATATCTTTTCCTATTTCGGGTACGACAAATTCAGCTCCTGGGTCATCAAAGTAACCCGCGACGCCGAGCTGGACATCGACAACGATATTTCCACCAGCATCATCCACCAGATCGAAAAAGGCATCAAAGCGCGCCGTAAAGGCAAACCCGTGCGGTTTATCTACGACCAGCAGATAGACCCCCTGCTGCTGGAATACCTCATGCGCAGGCTGGGACTGTCAAAAAAAGACAATCTTATCCCCGGCGGGCGCATCCATAATTTCAAAGACTTCATGGATTTTCCCGAATCCGTGTTCACCCGCGAGCGCATGCGCCGCAAAATACTCACCCATCCGCTCTTTCACAATGCGCCGAGCGTGATGAAAGTGATGCAGGAGCAGGACGTGATGCTGCATCTCCCCTATCATTCTTTCGACACGGTGATAGACCTGCTGCGCGAAGCGGCCATGGACCCGGACGTGACCACCATCAAGATCACCGCCTACCGCCTGGCCCGCAACAGCAAGATCATCAACGCCCTCATCAACGCCGTGCGCAACGGCAAACAGGTAGTGGTGGTACTCGAGCTGCGCGCACGTTTCGACGAAGAGGCCAACCTGCAGTGGAAAGAACGGCTTGAGGAAGAAGGCGTGAAAGTGTTGTTCGGCGTGCCGGGCATGAAAGTGCACGCCAAACTCTGCGTGATCAAAAAACGTACTGGCAACACCACCACCCAGTTCGGTTTCGTGAGCACCGGCAACCTCAACGAAAGAACGGCCAAAGTGTATGGCGATCATTGCCTGCTCACCTCCAACCGCAACATCATGGCCGATATCAACCGGATATTCGCTTTCCTGGAAAGCCCCCGGCACGACGTAAAACACCTGCAGGCCTGCAAAACGCTGATCGTTAGTCCTTACAACATGCGCCGGTTCTTCCTCCGTATGATAGACCGCGAGATCAGGAACGCCCGGCGCAAAAAACCGGCGTCCATCACCCTGAAAATGAACTCCCTTTCCGACGACGAGATGATCTTCAAACTCTACGACGCCGCCAAGGCCGGCGTGGAGGTAAAACTCATCATCCGCGGCATCTGCTGCGCCTATACGGAGAATAAAAAGTGGAAACGCAATATGGAAGCGGTAAGCATCATCGACGAATATCTGGAGCACGCCCGCGTGTTCGTTTTCCACAACCACGGGCAGGAAAAGGTGTTTATCGCCAGCTCCGACTGGATGATCCGCAACCTGGACCACCGCGTGGAAGCCGCGGCCGCCATCACAGACCCTTCCATCAAACGGGAGCTGATCGAGATCCTCAACATTCAGCTGAACAGCAATGTAAAAGTGCGTATTATCGACAACGACCAGCGCAACGCATACAAACATGCGAGCGGCCGTAAAATGCGCGCCCAGATCGAGATCGGGAAATACCTTTCGGAAAAGTCGTATTCCTGAGCAATTCAGTTTCGTATTTCCGCAGTGTTTTGAATATCTTTGAGCCGGTAGTAATGTGTACACGTTATTGTTAATCTGAACATGAAACTGGCAGCAATAGATATCGGTTCCAACGCGGCGCGCCTGCTCATTTCGGAAGCGTCTCCCAAACCTTCCGGCGAAATGGACTTCACCAAGGTAAACCTGGTGCGCGTGCCCCTGCGTTTAGGGATCGACGTGTTTTCCCATGGCGCTATTTCCGATAAAAGGGCCGATTCGCTGGTGAACACGATTAAAGCGTATAAACTGCTGCTGGACGTGTACGAGGTGAAATACCTCAAAACCGCCGCCACTTCAGCCATGCGCGACGCTTCCAACGGCAAACAGATACTGGAGCGGGTAAAAAGCGAGACGGGGATGGACATCCGCTTGATCACCGGGCAGGAAGAGGCTTCGTTTATTTATGAGAACCATATCGCGGAGAACCTCGACAAAACCAAAGGATATCTTTATATAGACGTAGGCGGCGGCTCCACCGAGCTTACCTTTTTCAGCGGCAACCGCCTCGTGTTCAAGGAATCGTTCAACATCGGCACCATCCGGCTGCTGCAGCACCAGGTGCAGGAATCGCACTGGCAGCAGATGAAAGATTTCCTCAAACAGCAATTGCGTGCATACGGCCCCGTAGTGGCCATCGGCTCCGGCGGAAATATCAACAAGATATTTTCGATGTCCAAAAAGAAAGAAGGCAAACCCCTCACCCTCGAACAGCTGAAGGATTATTACAAGGAATTCAGCAATTTCACCGTCGAAGAACGCATCCACGTGTACAATCTCCGGGAAGACCGCGCGGACGTGATCGTGCCCGCCCTCCAGATCTACGTGAATGTGATGCGCTGGATGGAGATCGGCGAGATATTCGTGCCCAAGATCGGCCTGGCGGACGGCCTCGTTCGCTCCCTTTACAGCGAGATCAGCAAGCTCAGCGCTACCTGACATCAAAAAAATGCAGGCAAATCCGAATTATATCGCAACTTTGTGGATTCCCGGGGTTGGCCGGGTGTAAATTATTTGCAATGTCTGCTGTAAACAAAGAGATCAAGCGCATCACCACGCATATCCTGCAAAAGATGAAGACCGACGGGGAACGTATTTCCATGCTCACCGCATACGACTTCTCCATGGCCAGGATACTGGATGATGCAGGGATAGACATCCTGCTGGTAGGCGATTCCGCCTCCAACGTAATGGCCGGCCACGAAACCACGCTGCCCATTACCCTCGACCAGATGATTTACCACGCTTCGTCCGTGGTGCGGGCCATCAAACGCAGTTTCGTGGTGGTAGACCTTCCTTTCGGCTCCTACCAGGGCAACAGCAAGGAAGCCCTCAGCTCCACTATCCGCATCATGAAAGAGACCGGCGCCCACGGCATCAAGATCGAAGGCGGCGAAGAAGTGATCGAATCCGTAAAAAGAATTATCAGTGCAGGCGTGCCCGTTATGGGCCACCTCGGCCTCACTCCGCAGTCCATTTACAAGTTCGGCACCTATGCCGTACGCGCTACGGACGATGCAGAGGCTGCCAAATTGCTGGCGGACGCCAAGCTCCTCCAGGAAGCGGGCGCATTTGCCATCGTGCTGGAAAAAATTCCCGCGCTGCTGGCCAAACAGGTGGCCGAAGAACTGACCATCCCCGTGATCGGCATCGGCGCAGGGAAGTACGTAGACGGGCAGGTGCTCGTGATGCACGACATGCTGGGCATCAACAAAGAGTTCAAGCCGCGTTTCCTCCGCCGCTACCTCAACCTGTACGACGATATCTACAAAGCCACGCAGCAATACATCCACGATGTCAAATCAAGGGACTTCCCGACCGACCAGGAACAGTATTAAGCCGCGATCAAAATATCACGCATAAAAGATCCCCGGAGCGTTTTGTTCCGGGGATCTTTTATTTATATCGAACGCCATCAGGGTTTCACCAGCTCCGGCTTTTCAAAATCCTTCTCCATCTTTTCCGGCAGGCGGTACACATTGCCTTTTTTGTCGGAAAAATAAAGATGCGAAGCCGAAGGCTGCCTGCCGTTGCCATCCGCCCAGAAAGCATAGAATCCCGGCCGGGCGTGCACCGGGCGGCGCGGGTAAGAATGATTGAAAGGGCTGTTTTTCGTAAGCTGCCGCGATTTCCAGCTGCGGCCTTCGTTGCGGCTTTCCCACAATACGATCTCCCCTCCCGTATTGTAAGCCTGCGGCCCTTGTGCGGTAGGCGCAATCACTTGCCACACGCCGTCTTCCCCGATCATCAGCGAGCCCATGTCGTAGTTATGATCGCTTTCCGCGAGGCGGTGTACCTGCCAGCCGCCATTTTTCCAATGCGCGGTATACCACTGCCGCATGCCCGTCTGCGGGCCGGGCTCGGGGCCTTTACTGGTTTCATAAAGGATCACGGGATTGCCGTTTTTATCGAAGTTGAGATCGTTGATATATACGTTCAGTCCTTCCACGGCGTAATTCCGCACCAGCGCCGAAGTATCGCCGGTACGCAGCGGCAATTGAAGGGTTTCGCCTTTTACGTTCGTCCAGCTTTTGCCGAAATCGTCCGTTTGTAAATAATACAGGTTGGTACGGTAATCCAGCCCGGCGCCTTTCTGTACGTTGGGGTGATGGTTGAAGGAAGTGCCCACGCGCCCGTTGCGCTGGCCGCTGGTCTGGTAGTGCCCTTCTTCCATATTGGCAAGGTCTTTCCAGGCAGACCAGTGAATACCGTCTTCGCTCGTCATCCAGCCGATCACGCGGCAGTTCTTTTTGCCGTACCGCAGCTGCTGCATTTCGTAATGTGTGAACAGGCCGAGGAAACCCCGGGCCGGATCGTAATACATTTGCAGGTACGAAAAATTATTCATCGGCTCGTTGCCCTTGTAAGCCTGTATCTTCTCAAAACTGGCGATATCGTACGGTTTGCTGCTTCTGTAAATGAAAGAAGGTCGCTCTACCCCGTGAGACGTGGAAAACAGCCAGATGTAGCCTTGTTTGTCTACCTGCAGCACCGGGTTGTCGTGCGCATCGCCGGTGGCTTTGTCCATCACGATGGTGGGCCTGCTCACCATGCCGGTGGCGTGGTCGAAACAGCCTACTTCATGCAGCAACGTTTTGCCGGTGGAATCGGTGCCGCCGTAGCAGAAAAAGGTTTTGTCCACGGCGGGCGCGTATACCGAGAACGGGTAATGGTTGGAAGGATACGTGGCGAGGCCGCCGCCGTATTTGTAAACATATTCGTTGTTGGTCTTGCCGATGCTGTACCAGATGCCACGGTACCCATCGTCTGTCTGGTTGATAAATCGCGGCTCCTGCGCCTGTGCGGTCAAAACCAGCTGCAGCAGCAGCGCGATCAGAAAAATTCGGTTCATCCCGTAATATAGGGCTTATTCCCGGCGGTCGCAAGGCCCCGCCGCCTTCATTTTTCTAATTGCCGATTGATCGTTATATTCGTTGCCGTGAACGCATTGCTCAACATACAACTTTCCCTTCTTTCCTTCCTGCGGAGCACCTGCTCCCACGTGCCATGAGCACGCCGCCTTTGCCCGGTTTTAACCTGCATTTATTCATTTAGCTACAACAAAGAACATGACTACGCTGGAAACAGTTTTAGACGGACTGATGAGCCGTTATAAAGAGCGCGTTCCCGATGTGGGCGCCATTATTAAGGCCATGATCGCCGAAGGCATCATCTCGAACGACAACGAGATCGAGAACGATCATATCGCCTTCCGCACCCTCGGCGTGCCGCACCTGGGCATTCAGTCGCTCGAGAAAATATTTCTCCATTACGGCTATACGAAAAAGGATTATTACGACTTCCCCGAAAAAAAGCTGGACGCCTATTGGTATGCGCCGCCGGCGGATAAATACCCGCGTATTTTTATCAGCGAATTGCGCGTGAAAGACCTGAGCCGGCAGGCGCAGGACATCATTCACAGCTATACCAGCGAAGTAAAAAGCGACCCGGTAGACGGCATCGACCTGGACGACGGCCGGGCGGTGGACCACTTCCTGCACAGCGCGCTCTGGCGCACGCCCACCATCGCCGATTACAAAACGCTGGCGGCGGAAAGCGAATACGCGGCCTGGGTGATCTACAACCGTTATTACCTCAACCATTTTACGGTGAGCGTGCATAATCTCAAGCCAGGATACAATACTGTGGCGGATTTCAACGCCTTTCTCGAAAAGAAGGGATTCAGGCTGAACGATTCCGGCGGCAAGGTAAAGACCAGCCCGGACAATGGCCTGGCCCAAAGCTCCACCGTAGCACGCATGATACCGGCCACTTTCGCCCGCAACGAAACGCTGGAGATCGCCGGCTCTTATGTGGAATTTGCGGAAAGAAGGGTATTGCCCCAGTTCGCGCAGCTGCCCGCGTCGGAGATCCGCCGGGAGCACCGCCGGGAAGGGTTCGAGGCCAATAATGCGGACAAGATCTTCGAAAGCACTTATTCGGCGCAAACCGGGAAAAAATAGCCGTTTTAATGCGGCAGCTTATCCTGGAAGCGGCCATATACCCAGGTGCCGGCAATAGCGCTCAGCAGTGTGATAAGCACTACGGTAAACCCGCTGCCCACCTGCGCGAACAATGGCCCGGGGCAAGCTCCGGTAATAGCCCAGCCCAAACCGAAGATGATCCCGCCGATCACATTGCCTTTGGTAAATGTTTTTTTCGGGATCACGATCTCCTCGCCGGAAATGGTACGCACGCCAGATCTGCGGATCAGCCATACGCCCAGCATCGCCGTGGCAATGGCGCTGCCGATCACGCCGTACATATGAAAGGATTCGAGGCGGAACATCTCCTGGATACGGAACCACGAGATCACCTCCGATTTAACGAGTATGATGCCGAACAACATGCCGGTGAAAAGGAATTTCAGGTTTTTCATACAAGCAGCCATTTCATAAGGTGAGGCAAAATCAGGTGGGTCATGGCGAAACCGCCCGCCATAAAACAAATGGTGGCCACCATAGAAGGCCATTGCAGCGTGGAAATGCCCATGATGGAATGACCGGAAGTGCAGCCGCCAGCATAACGGGTGCCGAAGCCTACCATAAAGCCCCCGGCGACGAAAAACACCAGCCCTGTGGCATTAAAGGCATTGCCCCAGTTAAAGATATCCCGCGGCATCAGTTCGTCGAACTCCTGTACGCCCAGGGCCTTCAAAGCCGCTATAGTAGAAGGATTGATGGCTACCGGGTCCGCATTCTGCAGGAACAGCAGGGTGAACATGGCGCCGAGGGCGATTCCGCCGGCAAAAAATAAATTCCAGCTTTCTTTTTTCCAATCATAATGAAAAAAAGGAATTTTGCCGGGAATACAGGCGGCGCAGATGTGCCGGAGGGAAGAGGAAATGCCGAGGGCCTTGTTGCCGATCAGCAGGAGCAGCGGCACGGTAAGGCCGATCAATGGCCCGGCGATATACCAGGGCCACGGTTCTTTCAGGATATTCATGTATTGAAAGTACAAAATTCATCATTGAAAACAGATATCAGCATGATGCAGAACATTCTCAGGGAATTTAACATCGAAACCGCCAACAGCGGGGTTTCCACAGGCAGCGTATGGCTGGAGGCCGGCGGGGAAACGATCGTATCGTTTTCGCCGGTAGACGGAAAAGAAATTGCCGGCGTAAAAACCGCTTCGCGCGCCGACTACGACGCAGTGATCCGCAAAGCGGGCGAAGCCTTCGCGCAGTGGCGCCAGTGGCCCGCGCCGCGTCGCGGGGAAGTGGTGCGGCAGGTTGGCCAGGCGCTGAGAGACCACAAAGAATCCCTGGGCCGCCTCGTGAGCTACGAAATGGGCAAAAGCCTCCAGGAAGGTTACGGCGAAGTACAGGAAATGATCGACATCTGCGATTTCGCGGTGGGCCTCAGCCGCCAGCTGCACGGGCTTACCATGCACTCGGAAAGGCCCGGCCACCGCATGTACGAGCAATGGCACCCGCTGGGCATCACCGGCATTATCTCCGCGTTTAACTTCCCTGTTGCGGTATGGAGCTGGAACGCTATGCTGGCCTGGGTTTGCGGCGACGTATGCGTGTGGAAGCCTTCCGAAAAAACACCGCTCACCGCGCTGGCCTGCCAGCACATCACTGCAAAAGTATTCGCTGAAAATAAAGTACCCGAAGGCGTGAGCTGCCTCATCACCGGCGGCCGCGAAGTGGGCGAATGGCTCGCCGAGGATACACGCGTCCCCCTCGTGTCCGCCACCGGCTCCACCCGCATGGGCAAAGCCGTGGGAGCCGCTGTGGGCGCCCGTCTCGGCAGGGCTTTACTGGAATTGGGCGGCAACAACGCCATCATCATTTCCAAAGACGCCGATCTCGATATGAGCCTCATCGGCTGCGTATTCGGCGCCGTAGGCACCGCCGGGCAGCGTTGCACTTCCACCCGCCGCCTCATCATTCACGACAGCGTGTACGAAACCTTCAAAACCAAACTGGTAAACGCTTACAAACAGCTGCGCATCGGCGACCCGCTGGACCAGCATAATCACGTCGGCCCGCTGATCGACAAACAAGCCGTGGAACAATACCTGCAAAGCATCGAAAAGTGCAAGGCTGAAGGCGGAAAATTTATCGTGGAAGGCGGCGTGCTCGAAGGCAAAGGTTACGAATCCGGCTGCTACGTGAAACCAGCCATCGCGGAGGTGAAAAACGATTACGCCATCGTACAGCATGAAACCTTTGCGCCCATTCTCTACCTGGTGCGCTACAACACGCTCGACGAAGCCATCGCCCTGCAGAACGGCGTGCCGCAGGGCCTTTCTTCCGCCATCATGACGCTTAATCTTCGCGAAGCGGAGCAATTCCTTTCGCAATCGGGCTCAGACTGCGGTATTGCCAACGTGAATATCGGCACCTCAGGCGCCGAGATAGGCGGTGCGTTCGGTGGTGAAAAAGAGACGGGAGGCGGCCGTGAGAGCGGTTCCGACGCGTGGAAAGCATACATGCGCAGGCAGACCAATACGATCAATTACACGGATAAACTGCCGCTGGCCCAGGGTATCAAATTCAATCTGTAAAAAAGAGGAAAATATATGTCTTAAGTGAAGTAGCGGGGTTGGAGAACCCCGCTTTTTCGTTAAACGGAAACCATGCTTATGAGAAAGAATACAGATGCCGGGAGGCATCATGTATCCTCTCTGGGTATAAATATTACACTTTTTTTTGAAAATTCATATTCAACTTTTGTGCTACGGCTTCCCCAAACCCTAAAACGTTGACGATCAACACTTCGTTAAATACGCCACTGCTGTATTTCAGGTCTTTTTCCCTGATCCCCAGCATCTTCGCCATGGTTTTGATACTTTTTGACGGCGCGCAAACAACGATCGTTTTTCCATCATTTCGTTCCAGCATCGTTTCAAGGATGTGACGCATTACTTCCGGGTTGTCTTCACAGGCATCGCGGTAATATTCCACTTTTTTGCCCTTCGATTCGGCCAGCGGCGCCACCGTTTCCACAAGGCACTGGTTGTACGGCGAATAGATCGCCGCCACGGGCTCGTTTTCAAGGAATTTGACGAGATGCCCCGCCTGCGCCCTGCCCATGATGCTCAGGGCCGGTTTGGCGCCCTGCTTCATTTCGGCGCAGTTTACAAAAATGATGGCCGTGGGCGAAACTTTCGGCCCCGGCTCCAGGTGGAGATCGACATGGGTTTTTAAGCCGGCGGGCAATGCCCCCGGCGGCTGGCCCGCGCTCAGCACGGCCCAGGCTGTGGTTGCTAATACAATTGTTTTAAACATGGCGGAAAATTAATATGTGATAAAAAAGAAAACACGAGGGTTTTAAAGTGAAAGAAATGTTAATTGGATTTCAGCTTAGCGGCGAAATACTGATCTTTGCCCCTTTTCCCGAGGATAGATTTGCAGGCTGACGACCTTAAAGTTACCGGGAAAACCGCAGTGGTAAAAGCGGTTCGTGACAAATGGAGCTATGTGAGTGTAAAGTTCCTCAGCTGGATAAATATCAGTCCTATGGTTTCCTAGTGTTTCGGGACCAATAGTCAGGCTGCGGCGCCACTCACCACACATAATCATCTGTTATAACGCATTTACCATACCTTTAACGAATTGCGGTATTTGAATTGTAATTATCTAGGAAAATTGAAAAAAATGAACATTTGCAGAGAGCTGGCCATTGTGGCAGGTTTGGTGATAACAATGTCTGCAACGGGTTTTAGTCAACAAAAAGCAATTGTCCCCAAAAACTGGCAGTTGCTGAGCTATGGAACAGACAGCCTGTATGGTGTAGACGCCGAAAAAGCCTACAGCGAGTTATTGAAAGGCAAAAAGGGCAAAACGGTGATCGTGGCCGTGATAGATTCCGGTATAGACACCACGCACGAAGACCTCCGCGACATTCTCTGGCGCAATCCCAAAGAAATTCCCGGCAACCACATCGACGACGATGGCAACGGTTATGTAGACGATGTATTCGGCTGGAACTTCCTCGGCGCCAAAGACGGCGGCACGGTGAAAGAAGATTCGGACGAAGCCACGCGCGAATATTACCGTTTCCGCAAACAGTACGGCAACCCCGATTCAGCCCTGCAAAAAGACAGCAAGGAATATGTGTACTGGACGCGCCTGAAAGACCGCATCCAGAAACCTTCCACACAGGCCAAAACCGATTACAAGATGATGCTGAAGGTGCAGGAAAACCTTCTCAAATGCGAAGGTATCCTGGCCGATTATCTCAAAACGAACGACTTCACGGTTGAACAGCTGGATACCCTGCGCAGCGCCGACCAGGATGTGATGCTGGCCCGCAGTTTCGCGCTGCGCCTGCTGCACAGCACCAACGAAGAAGGCACCACTTACCAGGCGCTTAAAAACGACCTGGCCGAATATGTAAAAGAGCTCAAACGCAAAGCCGAATACACCGGCGGGGAGCCTGAAGATAAACGCGCCACCATCGTGGGCGACAATCTCAACGATATTAACGACCGTTTTTACGGCAATAGCGACGTGCAGGGCCAGTTCGCCTTCCACGGCACGCATGTGGCCGGCATCATCGGCGCGATCCGCGGCAACGGCCTGGGGATAGACGGCATTGCGGACAATGTGCGCATTATGGCCGTGAAAGTAGTGCCTGAAGGCGATGAGCGTGATAAAGACGTTGCGCTCGGCATCCGTTACGCGGTAGACAACGGCGCGCAGATCATCAACATGAGCTTCGGTAAAGGTTTTTCGCCGCAGAAACAGTGGGTGGACGAAGCGATCCGCTACGCGCAGGAAAAAGGCGTGCTGCTGGTACACGCAGCGGGCAACGACGGCGCTAACAACGACGAAGTGGAGAATTACCCGAAAGATACCTTTAACGACGGTACGGAAGCCGACAACATGATCACCGTAGGCGCATCCGGCAACGGCCGCACCGGCAGCAAGATCGCGGGCTTTTCCAACTTCGGTAAAAAAGAAGTGGACCTGTTCGCTCCCGGCGTGCAGATCTACTCCACCGTTCCCGGCGGCAACAAATACGGCAGCGCCAGCGGCACCAGCATGGCGGCCCCTGTGGTAGCGGGCGTAGCGGCGCTCGTGCTGTCTTACAACCCGGACCTGAGCGCGCGCCAGCTGAAGCAGATCCTCGAAAAATCCGCCACTCCCCTGCCCGACGGCGAAACCGTGAACAAACCGGGCGCGAAAGACGAACAGGTCTCTTTCTCCGAATTATCAAAATCCGGCGGTGTGGTGAATGTATACGAAGCGCTGAAACTCGCAGCCAAAACCAAAGGCGAAAACGCGAAACAGAACAGGGCCAGGATGAAGGCCATGTCTAAAGACTGATTATTTATCTGATGCTATAGGTTTAAAAAAGCCGTCCCGTAAATGGAGACGGCTTTTTTATTGCCCCTGCATCATCCACCGATCATATTTTGATAGAAATGCATCAATTACCGAAGGAAGCGCTCGGTAATTTTAACCCCGCAGCGACCCGGTTCCACGTCGATAGTTTTGATTACCCTTAACTCCGTTCCACTATGAAACACGTTACCATTTCCCTTTTTATGTTATTCATCCTGCTGCAGACGGCATCAAAAACGTTTGCCCAGGACATCTACATCAATCTTTCTGCGCCGCGCCAAACCGTAGACGGTGCGGGCTTTTGCCACGAAGGCGACCGCCAGAACGGGAATTATTACATTCTCGACCAGCGCATCCAGCAAATGCTGGACAACAACATGTCGCTCTTCCGCGATATGCTGCCGAACAAAACCTGGGAGCCATCGAAAGGCGTGTACAATTACAACGACGACCGCGTGCTGAACTGCATCAAACGGTTGAAAATAATGCAGGACCGCGGCATCAAAACCATCCTCGGCATCTGGGACGTGCCCAACTGGCTCGTCAGCAACCCGTCTGCCGGCAGTAACAGGAAGATCAACAATTTCGACGATTTCGCTTGGTTCATCACCTCCTTCCTGCTTCACGGCAAAAACAATTACGGCCTCACCGTCGATTTTGTGGATGTGAACGAAACCCGTACTTCCGGCATCAACATTTCCATGACGGCGCAGGAATACATCACGCTCATCCAGAAATGCAACGCCCTGTTCGCCGCCAACGGCATTCAAACCAAAATGAACCTCGGCAGCGTATTGCTTTGGGACATCCAGTATTGCAAAGACATTTACAACGCGGTGAACAGTCTTCCCGCCGCAGGCTACCCCTCCTGGCACACTTACCGCGGCGGCAGCACAACCGGCCGCGAACCGATCTCGTACTGGGAAAACTGGGGCGCATGGCGGCAGACCATCAACCGGAACCTCTGGGGCACCGAGACCGACTACGACGCGTATTATTGGGAGAACCCTGAAAGGCTTACCTGGCAAGGCGTTGAAGAGATGGCCGTGATGTATTACCGCAATTATTACGTAGCCAGGATGTCTACCTCCGCCGGATGGTTCTGGCGCACAGACTGGCCGTCGCACAACGTGCACCTGGCGTATATGCGGCATTTCGAGCCGGGCGGTCAGGTGGTGGAAACCAGTCAGCCCAGCGCCGATGTAATGACCGTGGCGTACAAACACGAAACCAAAAACAAATTCGTGATCCAGACCGTCAATCAATCTTCGACTGCCCGCACCGTAAGTTTCCATGGCGTACCGGCCAACAAGCCGCTCACACTGGTGCGCACCAGCGAAGCCGGGGACCGCTCTCAAACCGTAGGCACTTATACGCCCAATGGCGGCGTGCTGACCATTACCCTGCAGGCCAACAGCTTCAATACCTTTTACGGCGAATTAGGAGCTTCAAATCCCCCTACAGGGCCCGCCACGGTGTATGCAGACTGTCCTTTAGCCGGCGCGGCGGTTAGCCTGCCCGTGGGTGACTATACGCAGGCGCAGCTGCAAAGCCTCGGCGTGCAAAACAACAGCATTTCTTCGGTGGCCGTGCAAAGCGGCTACAAAGTGACCTTGTATGCGGACGATAACTTCGGCGGCGCTTCCCTGGAGCTGACGGCGGACGACGACTGCATTGCAGACAACAACTTCAACGACCTCACCTCTTCCATCAGGGTGAGCGCAGTAACTGGCAATCCCAACCTTGCGTACAACCGGCCCATTTTCACCACGTCCAACGAAAGCGCGGCGTATGCGGGGCCATACGCGGTGGATGCGGATGGCAATACACGCTGGTCCAGCGCATATGCAAACAACCAGTCCATTGTGGTAGACCTTGGCGCGAATTATTCAGTGAACCGCGTGCGGCTGGCGTGGGAAGCGGCGTACGCGCGGGATTACCAGATACAGTTTTCCACCAACAACACCACCTGGACGACCGTGCGTGAGTTTTGGGGCAAATCTTCCGCCGCGCCAGACGACCAGACCGGCCTGAGCGGCACCGCGCGGTACGTGAAGGTGTATTGCATCAACAGGGCTACGGCTTACGGGTTTTCGCTGTTTGAATTCGAAGTGTACGGCGCGCCGCAGGCAGGCAACCTGATGGCCGCCGCTCCGGTTGCTTCGGAAACCAAACCGGCCGGCCAGGAAGGGATCGTCGCCTGGCCCAGCCCTACCCGCGGCATCGTAAAAGTGCAATTGCCCGCGGGCTGGCAAAAAGGATGCAGGCTGGAAGTGATCAGCAGTACCGGGAAAGTGCTGCTGAGCAGGCAGATCGCCGGCGGAAGCGAAGAGCTCGACCTGGCGTCGCTCCCTTCGGGCTGGTATGTGATACGCGCGGAGAAAAACGGCAAACAGCTGGTGAGCAGGATCGTCAAAGACTAAATTCCTTCATCAACATAACCGGCCGCCTCTATACGGGGCGGCTTTTTTTTTTGAAACGGATTTTCAAACGGTTCATTCCGCGTATTTGTCATTTCAGGCGGTGAAGCATTTTCCGGAACCGGGTTCTTCCGCAATTTGCGGCGATCTGTAAATTGTATTCACCCCAAAATCATGCAACGATGAAAAGGAAATTATGGTTGTGCTGTCTTGTTTTCGGCACACTGGCGGCCTGTTCCAAAAAGGATAAGGACAACGCTCCCTCCGCCGCAGCGAAATACCTCACCCAAATGACGCAGGAAACAGGCGGTATCACTACCGCGTACACCCTTTCGTACGACGACAAAAAACGTCTCACCGCTTACGTCGAAAAAGAAGAAGGCGTGCTTACCACCGAACGCGCGCTCACGTACGACGCCTCCGGCCGGCTCGTGAAACTGAAAAACGATCACCCGCAGGAAGGTACTTACGAAGAATACACGTTCACCTACAACGCGGCCGGCGTTCCTGAAAAATACGTGCGCAAAATATCCGACGACGACGGACTGAAAACCACTATCAACGGCACTTACACGATAGCCAACGGGAAAGTGACGAGGATCACCGAAAAAGATACCGACCCCGAAAATCCCATCGAGATCTACATGGACTTCACGTATGCCGGCAACAACGTAACGAAAGTGGCCGTGAGCAGCGACGAAGCCCCCACCGTTGTGTCCAGTATCGAGCTGACGCACGGCGGTAAGAAAAACCCGCTGCGCGCCGGTTTGCAGTTAAACTACGCCTTGCTGTCCGACCTTGCGCTGGAAGCGCTTTCAGAGAACGAGACCCTTACGATGGAACTGCGTATAGGCAACAACGTGCAGCTGCAAAGCACCACTACTTACCAGTACGATGCGCAGGGTTATCCTACATCTTCCGAAGAACATGAGAACGGCAGCAACGAAGTGACGAAAACGACATACCAATACAAATAAAGACAGGATTAACCCGCTGTCGCACTTTTGAACAAAAAAGGGCCGACCCAAAAACGGATCGGCCTTTTTTGTTGCGGGAACCGCGAAATATTTATTTCACCAGCCTGAGGCTGAACGGGTACCTGTAATGATTGCCTTTATTGGCCTGGATGGCCGCGATGATGGAGAATGCGAGGTTTACGGCCCAGATCGCTTTGCTGAAACCGAAGGTGAAGAAAAATTCCGTGTCCCAGTGGTGGCTGTACCGCACCGGGTCGCTGAGCAGGAAACGCGTGAAGGTCCATGCGCCTGAGATCAGGCCGTTGATAATGCTCAAAGCCACCATCAGCAGGCTCATTGTGATCTGGAAGTTCACGGCTTCCTTCCCTTCGATGTCTACGAACCTCGATTCATTTTTTTTGAACAGCCAGATCACCAACGCGCCGATGATATTGCCAACGGGAGAAAATACGGCGTTGCCGATAATGCCGCCGAGGTGCACGAGAAATCCCCAGGTCCGGTCGTCTCTTTCAATACGGAGGTCGTCATTTTGAGTTTCCATCGGTAAGTCGATTTTGGTTAAAGTTCCGGTAAAAACACCCGGCATAGCTTGTAAGCCGGATTCTGTGCCCCGTTCTGCAACGGGACCGCTATCATTTATCTGCGACGCCCATCACTGGGCGCCTGTATCTGCCTACCCTCGGTCATCAGGCGGGCAGCCCTCAAACGACCGTTTACATGGCATTTCAGCACGCAAGGTTTACCCTCCCGCAATGTTACCATCCCGGGACGTGGGCTCTTACCCCACGTTTTCACCTTTACCGCAGGTTGCCCCGTGGAAGTAATTTTCTGTGGCACTCTCTGTACGCCTGCTTTCACAGGCGCCCCACCCGTTAGGTGGTGCGTTGCCCTGCGCTGTCCGGACTTTCCTTCCCTGCCGCTTGCGCGGCAAAGACGATAGCGCCGCTATGCCGGGTGTTAAATACCGGAATCTGCAAAATTACTTAAAAAATATTTCAGTGGCCCCGTAACCGTAGAACGGATGGTATTGGTTCACGAAAAATTTCACTTCCGGCACCGTTTTCAGGATCTCGTGCAATTCGTCGCGCAGGCGGCCCGTGCCTACCCCGTGGATCACGATCATGCTATGCTGGCGCTGCGAAATGGCCAGGTCGAGATAATGCTGGAACTCGTTCAGCTGGATGGCCACGATCTCCAGCGGGCTCAGGTCCCGCCAGTTGTCGGCCAGCCGGTCGATGTGCAGGTCTATCTCGTATTTGGCGTCTACCCGCGCGTTTTCTTTCAGCGACTGGAAAGACGTGAGGGTGGACAGTTTTTTCTTTTCCACCGGCGTAAACCCGTAATCGTCCTTTTCCTGCCGCGGCGGGTATTTGTCGAACAAAAGGTATTCGATAGTTGCCTTTTCCTGTTTTTTGAGGGTTTCCAGCTGCTGGAACAGCTGTTTAGCCTTCACTTTCCAGGTTTTTTCCACGGATGCGGCCAGCGTAAGGTCCGCGTCTTTCGGCGAAAAGCTGAACTCGAAACGCGGGTTGTCGTTCAGCTGGTCAAACTCAAGATCGGCCAGGTAATGGTGCTGGAAAGGGAAGATTTCCTGTTTCAGTTCGAGGAACAGGCTGTTGCTGAGCCATATTTCGAAGTGAAAGACGTAGGCGCGGTTCGTTTCATTGGCAAGATGGAATTTCATGTCTTCCACCACATCGTCGCCGAAGGCGTCTGTCCGCCACACAGGCAGCATGGTGAGGAACATGCCTTTTTCCTGCCTGTTTTCGCGGGGCACGGGCTTTTCCCTGCGGATCTCTTCACCGGGCGTTCTTTTGGGCGGCAAAGGGGCCTGTTTTTTGGTAAAACGGTGGAAATAGGGAAAGTCTATCTGGTCCAGGTACACCGGAAATTTCGTGCCGCCTACTTCCACCAGCACCATTTTATCGTTGATGATATCCACTACTGTTCCTTCCTCTTTGGAATGGAGCATGAGGATCTTGTCGCCTACTGTATATTTCATAGCAGGCAAAATTAAGCATAACCCGGATAGTTTTTACTTCATTCCCGCGGGGTATTTATCCGGCTCGGGGTGGCGCCGCATGTATTCGTCCACCGAAATGCGGCCGCTGCCTTCCACGAGGAAAAACAGGAGCATCAGTAAAACAGCGATGGAAAGGCTCAGTTCAGGATAAACGGAGAAGAGATTGGTGCCCATGCCCACGAAGAACACGGCGCCGATCAGCACGGGCAGGTTAGCGATAACGCCCACGCGTGTAAGCAGGCCGAGGGCGATAAAAAGACCACCTACGGTATGCGCGAAAACTATGTAATGAGCCAGCCAGAAAGAAAGCGCCGTGAGAAAAGGCTGTTCCGCGATCCGCGCCTTCAGCACGTCGATATTGTCGACGAACTGAATGCCTTTCCACATCAGGAGCAATCCCAGCAAAATCCTTAATCCGTCAATCCATTTGGGGTGATGATTGTCGCCCCACCGCTCAATGCGTTGCAGGAGGTTCATAACGAAAGTTTTAAGTAAGGAAAGAGCTACCGTATTAAAGTTACGAAATCCTCCAAACAAATACGGCCGCTTCCTTTTACGGGAAACAGCCGTTTATATCAGTCCGTTGTCGAATTTAAGCAGTTTTAGGGGCGAGCTTGCTTTTCCAGTAGCCGTAGAGGAAATACACGACCAGGCCGAACGCCATCCAGCAGAAGAACACCACCCAGCTGGACACGGGTATCTCGATCATCAGGTATAGGCAGCAAAGCATGCCCAGCACCGGTATCAGCGAAAGCCTTTTGATCATCGTAGCCACGGTGATGGCGGCCGCGAGGATGTAAAATATCAGGAACAGGATCAGTTCGTGATCGAAATACAGGATGTTGGCGAACGATTCGCGCACACGCTCGCGGAAAAAGAACGTGAATGCCGCGAACAGCACGGGCACGATGATCATCCCGTTGATGTAGGGCAGGTTGAAACGTTTGCTGCTTTTGTCTGCCGGGGGCAGCAGCAAAACGCCGCCGCATACCAGCACGAACGCAAAGAGGGTGCCGATGCTGGTAAGGTCCGTCACGATGCCGCTTTCCACGAACAACGAGGGTATGGCCACGATAAAACCGGTCACGACGGTGGAAAACCCCGGCGTTTGATATTTGGGATGCACTTTGGCGAAACGTTTGGGCAGCAGGCCGTCGCGACTCATGCTCATCCAGATCCTCGGCTGCCCGATCTGGAACACGAGGATCACGCTGGTAGCGGCTACCACGGCGCTGATAGAGATCACGTACCCGACCTTTTCCATGTTGAGCTTGTCGAACACATATGCCAGCGGGTCGGATACGTGGTTGAATTCCGCGTAGTTTACCATGCCGGTGATCACCAGCGTTACGATCACGTAAATGATGGTGCAGATGATGAGCGAATAGATCATGGCACGCGGCATGTCCCGCTGCGGATTGGCACTTTCTTCCGCCGTAGTGGAAATGGCGTCGAAGCCGATATAGGCGAAGAACACGGCGGACACGCCTTTCAGCACGCCTTCGAACTGGTTGGGCAGAAAGGGCGTCCAGTTGCTGGTGTCGATATAAAACACGCCGATCAGCACCACCACGGCCAGCACGATCAGTTTGAGGCCTACCATGGCGTTGGCGCTTTTTTTACTCTCACGGATACCGATATACGCGACGATGGTGATGAGCACTACGATGAGGAACGCGGGAATGTTCATGATCACGCGCCAGCCGTTCACGACGGGCGCCGTAGCCCATGCCAGGCCTTTGGAAGGGTCTGCGTTGAAAGCCTCCCTGGCCGACGCAGGATCGGTTACCAGCCAGGCGGGCAGGTGAATGTTCATGCCTTCGAGCACGTTGTTGAAATAACTACTCCAGGAAATGGCCACCACGATGTTGCCGATGGAATATTCCAGGATCAGCGCCCAGCCGATGATCCAGGCGGCAAGCTCGCCAAAGGCGACGTAGGAATAAGTATATGCGCTTCCCGCCACCGGCACCCGCGAAGCGAATTCGGCATAACAAAGCGCGGTAAAACCACAGGTAACGGCCGTCAAAACAAAAAGGAATATCACGCCGGGGCCGCCGTCGTACGCGGCCTGGCCGATCGTGGAGAAAATACCGGCGCCGATCACCGCCGCCACCCCCATCAGGGTAAGATCACGCACATTCAGCACCTTTTTAAGTCCCGCGGCATGCGCATCGGCTTCGGCGCTTTTGGCATCCTGCAAAATGCTGGCAAGGGACTTTTTCCTGAAAAGCGATTTAGACATCTGTTGTAGTTGAAGGTTGATATTAAAAACCGTTAATGGTAAACAGCAGCCGTTTTTCTCGTTGCCATTTACCATTAACGGTCAAATATAATGATATTCAGTTATCAATGCTGCCTCGTCAAAAGAAAATCCGCCAGCTCGCGCAGCGGCGCTTTGCGGTGCGATAATACGGCGATCGTTTCCAGGTGCTCGTAAGCGATGTTGCTGAAACGTTCTTTTTCTTTTTCGGCCCATTCGTCTACCCGGCAATCGTGGAACACCTGCAGCACTTCGTCCACTTTGTTGTCCGGGTTGGTTTCCATGAGCGTGTGCAGGTGTTTGCGCTGGGCGGGCGTGCAAAGTTCCAGGGCCTTGAGCAGCAGGAAGGTTTTTTTGTTGATGAGAATATCTCCTCCCTGTTTTTTCCCGAATTTTTCCGGGTCGCCGAATGCGTCCAGGTAATCGTCCTGTATCTGGAATGCGATACCTACGTTTTTGCCGAACTCGTAGAGATGCTGCTGGTTACCGTCCGACCCGCCGCCGGTGATGGCGCCCATCTGCAGGCTGGCGGCCAGCAGTACGGAGGTTTTGAGAGCGATCATGTTCACGTAATGTTCGTAATTCACCTGTTCGGGCTGCATCTGCTCCAGGTCCATGTCCAGCTGCTGGCCCTCGCATACTTCGCGGGCGGCTTTGTTGAACACGCTGATGATCTTCGTGCGGTATTTGCCGGTGATCTTGTTCAGGTATTCGTAGCTGTGGATGAGCATTACGTCGCCGGCCAGGATGGCGGCCGGATCGCTGTATTTGGTATGCACGGTGGGCATGCCGCGGCGAAGGGGCGCCTTGTCCATGATATCGTCGTGAATGAGCGTGAAGTTGTGGAACAACTCTATCGCGTTGGCCGCGTGAAATGCGTCGGGCTGTATCTCGTCAAACAATTCATTTCCGAGCAAACACAATACCGGCCTGATCCTTTTTCCGCCGATGCCGAGTATGTACTGGGCGGGATCATAAAGATTGGCGGGCTGTTCCGGGAATTGTCTTTTGCTAAACTGTTCTTCAAACTGCGCTGACAAGGCTTTAAATGAATGCATGATGCGAGTGTTATATTCTTCTTTGTTCTGCTGTTACTTCTTTTTTTTCCTGGCGGCCGGTTTACCTGCGGGCTTGCGGCCCTGGCCTTTCGATTTCGCGGAAGCGTCGACTGTTTTGCGGCGGCTTCTGACGGGCATTTGCACGTTATCCGTTTCCACGCCTTCCCTGGGCATTTCCGCGCTTCTGCGTTTGGACGGGCGTTTGGCGCCATCGCCTTCCGCTTCCACCAGGTCGTAATCGAGCTGGCGTTTGGCCAGGCTGGCAGCCACCACGCGGATGGTCACCCTGTCGCCGATCCTGATCCTACGGCCGGTTTGCATGCCTACCAGCGCATATTCCGACTCGGAATGCCGGAAATCTTCGCTGAGGTTATGCACGCTGATGAGCCCTTCGCATTTGGCTTCCACCGTTTCGGCCCAGAAGCCGAAGTGCGCCACGCCGCTCACTACCGCGTCGAACGTTTCGCCGATGAACTGCTGCATGTATTCCACCTGTTTGTACTTGTTGCCGGCGCGCTCGGCGTCCATGGCTTTTCTTTCCATTTCGGAGGAATGTTTGCAGCGTTTTTCCAGCTGCTTGTCGATCTTCACGTCGTCCGCCAGGCATTGCGCCAGGATGCGGTGCACCAGCACGTCCGGGTACCGCCTGATCGGCGAGGTAAAGTGGCAGTAATGCAGGAACCCCAGCCCATAATGGCCGATGTTCTCCGTAGTGTAAGCCGCTTTGGCCATGGTGCGGATGCCCAGCGTTTCCAGCACGTGCTGTTCAGGTTTCCCCTGCACCAGCTGCAGCATTTTGTTGAAAGACGCGGCGATCGTTTCCGGGCTGTTCACGTCGAATTTATACCCGAATTTACTCGCAAAAACGGCAAATACATGCATCTTTTCCTCGTCCGGCGTATCGTGTACGCGGTAAGGGAAAGGTACGGGGTTTTTATTGACTTTCTGTTTGGACACATATTCGGCCACCGTACGGTTGGCCAGCAGCATAAATTCCTCGATCAGCTGGTGCGCTTCCTTGCTTTCCTTCACGGTCACCCCGATGGGCCGGCCTTTGGCGTCCAGCTGGAAACGCACTTCCTGGGAAGAAAAATTGATCGCGCCGTCTTTGAACCGCTTTTTGCGCAGCGTTTGCGCGAGGCCGTTCAGCAAATGCACTTCCTGGTCATAAGGCCCCTCTCCTTTTTCGATGATCTCCTGCACTTCCTCGTACGTAAAACGATGATCGGAATGGATCAGCGTGCGGCCAAGCCAGTATTGCTTCACTTCCGCCTGGTCATTGATCTGGAACACGGCGGAGAACGTGAGCTTGTCTTCATGCGGCCGCAGCGAGCACAGCTCGTTGGAGATCTTTTCCGGCAGCATGGGCAGCACCCTGTCTGGCAGGTACACGGACGTGGCGCGTTTCTCGGCTTCCTTGTCCAGCGCGGTCAGCGGTTCCACGTAGTGGCTCACGTCCGCGATGTGCACGCCGATCTCAAGCAGCCCGTTTTTGAGGCGGCGGATGGAAAGCGCGTCATCGAAATCCTTCGCGTCCACCGGGTCGATGGTGAAGGTGAGTATCTTGCGGAAGTCTTTGCGTTTGGCGACTTCCTCGGCGGTGATCTTTTCGTATATCCGTGCCGTTTCTTCCAGCACATCGTCGGGATAATGCAGCGGGAAGCCGCTTTCCACGAGTATTTCTTTCATGGCCAGGTCGTTGGAATCAGACGCGTCGAGTATTTCCACGATCTCGCCAACCGGCTTGCGGGTCTTTTCGCCCCAGGCCACGATGCGCACCACGGCTTTGTCGCCGTTTTTCGCCTCGCCGACCGAGTTTTCGGGGATATAGATATCGGGGACGCCCGCGCCTTTTTCAGGCACGAGGAATGCGAAGGTTTTACTGAGTTGTATGGTGCCGGTAAATTCGGTCTTTTTGCGTTTCAGCACATCGGTGATAAATCCTTCCATACGGCCGAGGCCTTTGCCCTGGCGGATCACGTCCACCAGCACTTCGTCGCCGTCCAGCGCCGTGTTCAGGTTCTTCTGTTTCACCATGATGTCGCTCGGCAGGCCTTCTACCGCCACAAAGGCCATCCCGGAGCGGGTTACGTCCACAATACCTTTATAGGTCTTTTTCTGGCCGCTTTCTTTTTTGGGTTTCTTCTTCTTTGCCATTAACATGATTTTAGGGTGCGGTATCGGCGCTTCAGGCGTTGTTTTCCGCCTTTAGCATCTCATCTGCAACGTAGTCAAAAATAAAACTATTAAACGATTCCTCCTCTCCCGAAAGGAAAGCCACTTCCACCGGCATCACCGTAAACGGCAATTGCATCTGTTCGATCCGCGCCCGCAGCAGGTGTAGCCTTACGGCATCCTTTTCGGTGGTAACGATCACTTTCCGCGCCCCGTCCAACTGGTCAAGCTCCAGTTTGATCTTGTCCAGGTCTTTCTGCGTATAATAATAATGGTCCGGGAACGGGAGCAGGTGCACGTTTGGGTACTGTTGCAGCAAATGTTGTACCAGCGGTTCCGGCCGCGCGATGCCGCAGGCCACCAGGACGCCTGCGTCCGCGGGTATTTCAGCGGTTTCGCCCGTAAGCATGTTCACCGGCCGACCGTACCGCAGCGTGGTGAAAAACAGCCGCTGGTGCGGCAATGGCTGAATTTCGGCGCGTATCTTTTCCCGCTCCTGCCTGTCCAGGTCCGGCGGACATTTGCTCACGATAATGCCATTGGCGCGATGATAGCCTTTCCTACCTTCGCGCAGCCGCCCGAAGGGCACCACGTGGTCGCGGGTGAAAAGACGGCTGTAATCGGTCACCATCAGGTTCATGCCGGGTTTGATGGAACGGTGCTGGAAAGCGTCGTCGAGCAGGATCACCTGCGTTTCGGGCCGGTCGCCCAGCAGCTCGGGCACTGCCAGCATCCGTTCTTCGCCGACGCACACGGTGATGTCGGGGAATTTCTGGTGGAACTGCATGGGCTCGTCGCCGATATCGGCCGCGGTAGTGTTTTCTTTCGCCAGCAGGAAACCTTTGGTTTTGCGGTTGTATCCGCGGCTGAGCGTGGCGACGTTGTAATGCCCTTTCAGCAGGCGGATAAGGTATTCCACATGCGGCGTTTTGCCGGTGCCGCCGACGGACAGGTTGCCCACGGCGATCACGGGGAGGTCGAACTCCACGGAAGTAAGCAGGCCGTTATCGTACAGCCGGTTGCGTAGCCACAGCACGAAGCCGTACAGGAGTGAAAAAGGATATAAAAGATAATTCAGGTAACGCCACACGTTGATGGAGGTTTTAAGCTTTGAAATAAAAAATGCCGCCGGGCGTAACCACTGCGTCCATGGGCATATCGCCGCGCCATGCGTCCGCAACCGGCTCCGGCAGCGGCGGGAACAGGCACAGGCCTACGGTTTTCACGCCGGGCCGGCACTGCTGCAGGAAAGTATCGTACACGCCTTTGCCGTAGCCCACGCGTTGCCCGGTTTTGTCGAAGGCGAGCATGGGCACGAACACCACATCGATGTCCTGCGGGGCCACCGGGTCGCCGCTTTCAGGCTCGGGTATGCCGTAGGAATTATGCACGAGGCGGGTGGAATCGTTCCACCGGAAATGCTGCATGCTGCCCGTGGCAAGGTACGAGCGGCTGAGCACCAGCTGCACGCCTGGGTATTGCTGCTTCAGCCATTCCGCCAGCGGAAAGGTGTCTACTTCCTTTTTGGCGGCGATGGGCAGAAAGAGGTGAATATAGGAAGGCGTCCCCAGCTTCAGTTCCCTGCAATGCCCCAGCAGCGCGGCATTCAGCCGTTCGGCCTCGGTTTCGCTCATGGCCAGCCGCTTTGCAAGGTAGTCTTTCCGGATATCCTTTTTGAATAATGGCATCGGATGTTGGGTGTGAGCTTTTATTACAGGGCCAGCTGATGCAGCAGCGCGGGTTTCATCGATTCGGCCTGCAGCGCCACAAAATCGCGGTTCAGCCTGCGCGCCCGCGGGATGCGCGTGATGCGCGGGTAATGGCTCCAGCTGATGATATCGTCTTCGTTGCTGTGATAATCGCCGTTGAAGATCCATCCCAGCACGGGAATTTCAGCGTTGCGCAGCGCCATGGCCGTAAGCATGCAATGATTGATGCTGCCGAGGTAATTCTGCGCCACCACGATCACTTTCGCTTCCAGCGCCTTCACCAGGTCGATCGTGAAATAATCGCCATTGAGCGGCACCATCAGCCCGCCCGCGCCTTCGATCACCAAAGGTTTACCGGGATGCTGCAATTGTTTCGCACGTTCGATGATACGGTCCTCATAAATGATCAGCCCTTCCTTGCGGGCCGCCAGGTGCGGCGATGCGGGCATCCGGAGACGGTACAGCTCGTCCTGCACGAGGCCCGGCTCGGAGAGCAGCGCGCGCACGGTCTGCGTGTCCGTAGCGTCTTGCAGGCCCGCCTGCACCGGTTTCCAGTACAGCGCGCCCAACGCTTCCGTTACACAGGCCGACGCCACCGTTTTGCCCACGCCGGTACCAATACCGGTGATGAAGATGTTATTCATAAAAGCAAATATAAATCATCATTCAGGCAATTACCTTAATTTCGTTGACCAAGCACCAAAACTTATGAACTACTGCGAAAACATACTGGAAACGATCGGCAATACCCCATTGGTGAAACTCCACCGCGTAAGCGCCGGGCTGCCCTGCCCCGTGTTCGCCAAAGTGGAATTTTTTAATCCCGGCAACTCCATCAAAGACCGCATGGCGCTGAAAATGGTGGAAGATGCCGAAAAACGCGGCCTGCTGAAGCCGGGAGGCACCATCATCGAAGGCACGTCCGGCAATACCGGCATGGGCCTCGCGCTGGCGGCCATTATCAAAGGTTATAAATGCATTTTTACGACTACCGATAAACAATCCAAAGAAAAGGTGGACATCCTCAAGGCCGTTGGCGCGGAAGTGATCGTATGCCCCACCAACGTGCTGCCGGAAGACCCGAAATCGTATTACTCCGTGAGCAGGCGCCTCGCCACCGAAATACCCAATTCTTTTTACGTCAATCAATACGACAACCTCGCCAACCGCGATGCGCATTACGAGCAGACCGGGCCCGAAATATGGGAACAGACGGACGGGAAGATCACCCACCTGGTAGTAGCCACCGGCACCGGCGGCACCATCACCGGCACGGGCAAATTCCTCAAGGAAAAAAATCCGGACATCCAGGTGTGGGCGATCGACAGCTACGGATCGCTGCTGAAAAAATTCTTCGATACCGGCGAGCTGGACATGAATGAAGTACACCCATACATCACCGAAGGTATCGGGGAAGACTTTGTGCCACAGAACTACGACATGAGCGTGATCGACCATTTCGAAAAAGTGACCGATAAAGACGGCGCCGTAATGGCCCGCCGCATCGCAAAAGAGGAAGGCATTTTCGTGGGATATTCCGCCGGTTCCGCCATGGCCGGACTGCAGCAGCTGAAAAACAAACTGAAACCGACCGACGTGGTGGTGGTGGTATTCCACGACCATGGCAGCCGTTACGTCGCCAAAGTGTACAACGACCAATGGATGATGGAGCGCGGTTTCCTCGACGTAAAAACCGTGAAAGATGTAGTGAACAGCCGCCGGAATCTGCCGCTGGTCACGATCTCCACCGATGAAAAAGTACACGAAGCCATCGCGAAAATGAAAAAATTCGATATCGAGCATCTGCCCGTGTTGAAGAACGGCGGGATCGTTGGCGCAATTTCCGAAGGCGGCTTGTTCAGCAAACTGATCGACCAGCCGGAGCTGAAGGAATCTTCCGTTGAAAGCGTGATGCACAAAGCGTTTCCCGTTGTGGCGATGGACACGCCGATTGAAAAGCTCGCCGTGTATATCAACAAAGAAAACGGCGCCGTGCTTACGCAGGACGATACCGGCGCGTATCATATCGTCACCAAATACGACATTATCCAGGCCCTCGGCAATTAAAAAAAGACATGCTGTATACCGATCAGACCGGCCGCAGGGTCAACATTCCTTCGCCGCCGCAGCGCATCGTATCGCTGGTGCCCTCGCAAACGGAGCTGTTGTACGACCTGGGGGCAGACGTTGCCGGCATCACCAAATTCTGCATTCATCCCGAAGAATGGTTCCGCACCAAAACCCGCGTAGGCGGCACCAAACAGGTGAAGTTCGATGTGATTGCTTCCCTGCAACCCGATCTGATCATCGCCAATAAAGAAGAGAACGAAAAAGAACAGGTGGAATCCCTTGCAAAGGATTACCCCGTTTGGGTAAGCGACATCCATACGCTCGACGATGCGCTGGATATGATCGTTTCCCTCGGCGACATACTCGCCAGGCACCACGCGGCGCAGCAGCTGGCGCAAAATATCCGCGGCCGTTTCGATCTGTTGCAGCCGCTAAAAACCGCCGTTCCCACCGCTTATTTCATCTGGCGCGACCCGTGGATGGTGGCGGGCGGAGATACGTTCATCCACCAGATGCTGCGCGCCTGCGGCCTTCGGAATGTATTTGAAGATATACCGCGTTATCCTTCCGTTAGCCTTCCGCAGCTCGCCGCCAGCGCCTGCAAGCTGGTGCTGCTTTCGAGCGAGCCTTATCCTTTTAAAGAAAAACATATCGGCGAGATCAGGGAATACCTGCCTGATGCGGATATTTTGCTGGTGGACGGTGAGATGTTTTCGTGGTACGGCAGCAGGCTGCTGCACGCGCCGGGGTATTTTAATGATCTGCTTGACCCGCTCCGTTAATGTGCTTCGTTCACTAAAAATCCTTCAATCTTCTCACATAATATAAAATCCTGGTCTTGTGGGGAAACTATGCCGGTTTCATCAAAAGGGTCCAGGCTGATATAAAAACCGTCTTTCATTTTCAGTAATTTATAACGCTCTACGTTGTAAAAATTCCCTCTGTGATGATAATAAAATGAATACTCTCTAATCCCGCTGAAACGCAGCATAACCGTATTATTGACGCCGGAATAAAGCAATCTGAAATGCAGCCTGATCATTAACCCTTCCGTATCGTTATTTTCAACGTCGAACTTATATAGATTGGAACTGAGTAAGGTAAAATCGCGGAATACGATATTTACCAATTGTTCGTTTTCTCCGATGCTTTTCATGATTTACCTTCCTTGTTCCGCTTTAAATTATCGCGACATTTTTATTTTTCCAAGGCAACCTGAACAAATCCCCCGTCGTAATCTTCCTGGAACACCGCTTTTAAAGCCGTTAAAACAAATCTGATAAACAACCAACAACCTTAAACCATCTCAATTATGGAAAGAAGAGATTTTTTGTCCAATATGGGCATCACCCTTGCTATTGTCTGTACCGGCGGTTTGGCGGCCTGCGGCGGAAAAGGCGACGATCCGACGCCGGACCCTCCGGGTAATCCGCCGGGCAATCCTCCCGGCAACAATCCGCGCCTTACCGTAAACCTTACCAACCAGGTCACTACCGTGGGCAGCTTCCTGATCAGCGGCGGCGTAGTACTGATCAGGCTTGCAGCATCTAACGTTCCCGCATCTTTCTCCGCGGTTACCAGTACCTGCACGCATATGGGCTGCACGCTTTCCGGCGTGAACAACGGCATCATCGAATGCGGCAGCGCCTGCGGCCATGGCAGCAAATTTAATGCAGACGGCTCCGTGAACACCGGCCCCGCCACCAACGCGCTCACCAAATACACGATCGAGATCAGCGGCAACACGCTTACCGTGAAATAACCACCATATGAAATAGCCGATACACGTTACAACACCGTCTTACAGAGGGCTGGCCCGCAATGGCCGGTCCTTTGTGCATTTTGTAAGCACAATGTCATTTGTACGTTTAACGGGCGAAGCTAACGGGACGGAATACACTACATTTACCGCATACGTTTAACCTGAAAACCAGATCTAATGTCCACGAGCAGCTACTCTTTTGTGCTGGCAGCCATTCTTCTCGGCGCTGCCTGTAAAAAATCGTCCCCTGTCGTTAACCGGGAAGAAGAAAAACCCAAACCCGTTGTGGAACAGGCGAGCACCGCGCGTGCAGACAGCCTTGTGACCATCAGCGAAACCTTTTCCGGCACGGCCGAAGCAAACCGGCTGGCGCAGAGTTTTCCCGCGTCGGACTTCACGCCCACGGGTTTTTACCTGCCGCCCAACGTTTCGCTGAAACTGAACGTGGAGCAGGTTTCCGGCACTAAACTGCCTGTTCTGCTGGTGGGCACCTATTCGCGGTATACCAACAAATGGAACCCGCAGGAAGTACAGCTGAAAGCCGGCGAAAACACCGTGACCGACCCGCTGGGAGGCTTGCTGTACCTGCGATTCACAGCATCTACGCCGGGTAGCTCCAGCGCAAAGGTGCGTTTTGTAAGCGGGCAGAAACCGGTACCTTTTTATCAATTGGGAAAAACCACGCACACCGACTGGATGGAAGCGCTGGATAAATTAAAAGACGTGCCGGATGTGCAGCTGGTCAGCAACCGCACCATCATGGTCGCTTCCCGCGCCAATGCCATCGCCTACAGGGTGGAAGACCAGGATGCGCTGCTGCGGCTGGCGGACCGGGTGATCAACATCGAAGATTCCATCAGCGGGCTCGACGGCACAGCGCCTTCCGAAAAGGTGAACGCGCACAAATATCTTATGACCGAAACCGACAATTCCGATTATTACATGGTGGCCACCTGGTACCGTACCGCGTATTACCAGAATACGCTGGCAGCGGTATTGACGGTGAACGGTCTTGGCAAAGACGGCTGGGGCCCCTGGCACGAGCTGGGCCACATGCACCAGCAGGGCGCCTGGACCTGGGGGGCGCTCGGCGAAGTGACGGTGAATGTGTATTCGCTGGCTGTGGAACGGAAATTCGGCATTACGCCTTCGAGGCTGAAAAAAGACAACGTATGGCCGAAAGTGGATACATATTTCGCGAAGCCGGACGCGGAAAGGGACTTTAATGCTGGCGGAACGGACGTGTGGGTGCGGCTTTGCATGTTCCATCAGCTGTGGATGGCTTACGGCGACGCGTTCTATCACCAGCTGCACAAGGCGGCGCGGGCCGAAAAACCTTCGCTGGCAGACGATCCGGCGAAAATGAAATGGTTCATGCTGAAGACTTGCGCCATTTCCGGGCACAACCTCACCGCCTTCTTCCGCAAATGGGGCCTGAAGCCCGGCGAAAGCGCGTATACGGCCATAGCCGCGCTGAACCTGCCTGCGCCCGCCACGGAGCCTTCAACTTTGCGGGAAAACTAAAAATTGAATTGCCTATATTTGCTTTCCTTTAAAAATAAAAATATATCATCGTCTATGGGAAAGTACAAAGCCGGCGTATTATTCGGCGAAGAGCTGGAAGCGCTCTACAATGATGCCAAACAGAACGAATTTGCCATGCCCGCAGTGAACGTAGTGGGTACCAACTCAGTGAACGCGGTGCTGGAAACGGCCGCAAAGGTAAATTCCCCGGTAATCATCCAGTTTTCTAACGGCGGTGCGCAGTTCTTTGCCGGTAAAGGCATGCCGAACGACAAGCTGCAGGCCAATATCTCCGGCGGCATTTCCGGCGCAAAACATGTGCATGAAGTAGCTAAATATTACGGCGTACCCGTTATTTTGCATACAGACCACGCCGCTAAAAAATGGCTCCCCTGGATCGACGGGCTGCTGGACGCCGGCGAAAAGTTCAAAAAAGAGACCGGCCAGCCGCTGTACAGCTCTCACATGCTCGACCTCTCCGAAGAACCGATCCACGAAAACATCGAAACTTCCGCTAAATATTTCGAAAGAATGAACAAACTGGGCATGTCCATCGAGATCGAACTGGGCGTAACCGGCGGCGAAGAAGACGGTGTGGACAACTCCGGCGTGGAAAACTCGCTGCTGTATACCCAGCCCGAAGACGTGGCCTACGCTTACGAAACCCTGTCTAAGATCGGCACCCGTTTTACCGTAGCGGCGGCTTTCGGCAACGTGCATGGCGTGTATAGCCCGGGGAATGTGGAATTGCGTCCTGAAATCCTGAAAAACAGCCAGGAATATATTGAGAAAAAATATAACACTTCTAAAAAACCCGTGTTTTACGTGTTCCACGGCGGCTCCGGCTCCCCGAAACACCAGATCAACGAAACCCTGGGCTACGGCGTGATCAAAATGAATATCGACACCGATATGCAGTGGGCGTTCTGGGAAGGCGTGCTGGGTTTCTACAAATCCAAAGAAGCATACCTGCAGGCGCAGCTGGGCAACCCCGAAGGTGCGGACAAACCCAACAAAAAATACTACGATCCGCGCGTATGGCTGCGTAAAGGCGAAGAAACTTTCGTAAGCCGCCTGGAAGAAGCGTTCGCCGACCTGAACTGCATTAACCGCAACGCATAACGGTAAAAATAAATAAATCAAAAGCCCTCCGGAGCTCCGGGGGGCTTTTGATTTATTTAAAAATTTAATTTTATCGTATCTTGCACCACTATTCTTTAATCTAATTTTAATCTAATCACTAGTACACATTCAGTATGAGCTGGTTTAAGCGAATCAAACAGGGTATTTCAACATCTACCAGTGAGAAGAAAGAAGCGCCGGACGGTTTATGGCACAAATGCCCGAATTGCAAGAAAACGACCACTATGAAAGACCTGAAAGCGAATTTGTACGTATGCGACAAATGTAACTTTCACAACCGCATCAATTCACCTGAGTATTTCGAGATCATCTTTGACGATAACAACTTTGAAGAACTGTTCACCAACATATGGCCGAAAGACCAACTGGGCTTCAGCGACCTGAAACCTTATGGAGAAAGGCTGAAGGAAGCGCAGAAAAAGTCGGGACTCTCAGACGCCATGCGCGTGGGCGCGGGTGAAGTGAACGGGAATGGTCTTGTGGTGGCGTGTATGGACTTCAACTTCATTGGCGGCTCCATGGGCTCCGTGGTGGGTGAAAAGATCGCCCGGAGCATCGATTTTTGCATCGCGGAGAAATTGCCGCTGATGATCATTTCGAAATCGGGCGGTGCCCGTATGATGGAAAGCGCCTTCTCGCTGATGCAGATGGCGAAAACTTCCGCCAAACTTACACAATTGGCCGCCGCGCGCCTTCCTTACATCTCGCTGATGACCGACCCCACTACCGGTGGCGTTACCGCGTCGTACGCCATGCTGGGAGACATCAATACCGCCGAGCCCGGCGCCCTCATCGGCTTTGCCGGCCCGCGCGTGATCAAGGAAACGATCAAAAAAGACCTGCCCGAAGGTTTCCAGAGCGCGGAATTCCTCCTCGAAAAAGGGTTCCTCGACTTCATCACCGACCGGAAAGAACTCAAGAACAAACTGAGCACCCTGCTGGTGCTCTTCAAGCAATAAGAACCCCGGGCCGGCCCTGTAAAACTGCAAAGCCGGCCCATTCTCATCATGGCAGAATTAAAGAACAGATCGGCTTATTTCGAATTTGCGATAGAGGATAAATATATCGCCGGGATGGTATTGACAGGCACCGAGATCAAATCCATCCGGCAAGGTAAAGTGAGCTTCAACGACAGCTTCTGTTACTTTTCCAAAGGAGAACTTTATGTAAAAAGCCTCCACATCGCCGAATACTCCCACGGCACTTACGCCAACCACGACCCCATGCGCGAGCGCAAGCTGCTGCTGACCAAAAAAGAACTTAAAAAAATGGAAAAACGGATGCAGGAAAGAGGTTACACCATCGTTCCGCTTCGTATATTCATGACGGAAAAAGGACTGGCGAAAATGGAGATCGGCCTGGGCAAAGGTAAAAAGCTGCACGACAAACGCGATTCCATCAAAGCCCGTGAAGTAGACCGGGAGCTGAGAAGAAATTTTAAGATATAAACGCCGGCCGGAGGCCACAAACTTTATATCCGCCTCACCCCTATTTCTTCCTTTGTTAAAACCTTATTGATTTACCGCTTGTTATACGAATAAAATTTTCCGGCGCGCCATTTGCCTATAGAAACCTGTAAACACAGCTATATGAAACTATATCTCCGTTACCTGTCCCTAGCCCTGCTGGCTGTTATTCTCTTCTCATGCAAATCCGGTGAAAAATTATATAACAAAGGCCGGTACGACGACGCCGTGAACGCTTTCGTGAAAAAGCTGCAACGCCGCCCGACGGACGCTACTTCCCTCAGCCTGCTGCCCAGAGCTTACCAGTCCGCGATGGACTTCCACGAAAGCCGCGCCAAACAAGCCCTTGCATCCAACAACGACCTGAAATGGGAAAACGTGCGGTACGAGTACAACGCCATGCAACGCCTGTACGATGTTATCCGTTCCTCCCCCGCCGCCAACTCGGTCGTTAAACCGAAAGATTATTCCACCGCCATTACCAGCGTGAACGAAAATGCCGCCGAAGCCCGCTACGCGCGCGGCGTGCAGCTGCTCGAAAACGGCGACAAACCCAGCGCCAGGCAGGCGTACGATGAGTTCACCGCCGCCCTGCGCCTAACGCCCAATTATAAAAACGCCAACGAGCTCCGCGAGCAGGCCTATGCCATCGGCCTCGTGAACGTGGTGATCAGCGAAATAGACGTTCGCTCCCCGTATTACCAGTTTACCGCCGATCAGTTCCGCGACGCGCTGGTACGCAACCTTCAGTCCCGCAACATCAACGATTTCGTGAAGTTCTACGACCAGCGGCTGGTGCGCAACGACAGCCGGTTCCGCCCGGACCAGTACATGGAAATGCGGTTTATGGATTTCGTGGTGGGACAAACTTATGTAGACCGCCATTCCCGCGAAGTTTCGAAAGTAATACAGGTGCCCGGCACCAAAAAAGACAGCACCGGTAAGGCTATCATGGTAGACATCACCGTAAAGGCCACCGTGTTTGTGACCAGCAAGACCGTTGCATCCAACGGACTGCTCGACTACCGGATCGTGGACGTTGAAAATAACCGCGTGCTGCGGCAAGACAGGGTGCCCGGCTCCTTTACCTGGCGCAACCAGTTCGGCACTTACCGTGGCGACCAAAGAGCGCTCAGCGAGGAAGACAAACGCCTGATCGGTGGCCGCGACATTCCCCCGCCGCCCCCGCAGGACCTGTTCATGGAGCTTACGCGCCCCATTTACGACCGGCTGGCCAGCGACCTGCAGTCCTTTTACACGCGGTATTAACCTTTTTACCGCGGGTTTGTTATAACTAAAACCCTTGCACATGAAAAAAATGCTGACTATGTGTCTCGTTATGGCGGGCGTCGCTTATTTTACCGCCTGTTCCAACACCAGCAGGAGCAGCGGTACGAACAACGAGGCAGACCTTTATAAAACCTGGAGACTGGTGGAAGTGAACGGCGAAACCATCGACACCACGGGCATTCCGAAGCCGCTGGAGTTCACGTTCGAACAGGCGGACAGCCAGTTCAGCGGTTCCGCCGGCTGCAACAGGATCTTCGGGAAATTCACGCTGACCGCGCCGGACAATATCAGTTTTCCCGGCCTGGCCGCCACCAGGATGGCTTGCCCGGACATGAGCGTGGAACAGAAATTCCTCGAAGCCAGCAACAAAGTCAATAAATGGGCGATCCGCCAGGGCATGCTGGTACTGAGCCAGAACGAAAACGCCCTGCTTCGTTTCAAAGCCAAATAACAGGAAGCTTAATCATAATAAAGCGGCTGCTCTTTGTGAGACAGCCGCTTTATTGGTTTTATGGGTCAGGGGTTAGTCCAGTATTGCCTGGTGGCTTTGCCAGAGCCTGCTGTACAACGAATTGTTTTCCAGCAGCTGCCGGTGGGTGCCTTCTTCGGCCATCGCGCCTTCCTGCAGCACTACGATCTTGTCCGCGTTCACCACCGTGCTGAGGCGGTGCGCGATCACGATAATGGTCTTGCCTTCGTCGCGCAGCCGTTGCATAACGTCCTGCACATATTGATCGGAGACGGAATCGAGCGAAGAAGTGGCTTCGTCGAGGATCAGCACTTCGGGATCGCGGTAAAGCGCCCTTGCGATGGCAATGCGCTGACGCTGGCCGCCGGAGAGGTTTGCGCCGTGCTCGCCGAGTAAAGTATTAAAACCTTCGGGCAGTTTTTCAATGAACTGGATAATACCGAGCTGTGCGGAGATCGTGAGCACGCGCTGCATATCCGGCTCAAATTCGCCGACGGCAATATTTTCCATTACGGTGCCGGCAAACAGGTCGATCTGCTGCGGCACCACGCTCACCTGCCTGCGCAGGCTTTCGTGCTCGATATACCGGATGTCGAGATTACCGATATGAATACTGCCTTCACGCAGCGGGTAAATATTCTGCAAAAGCGCCATCAGCGTCGATTTGCCGGAACCGCTCTCGCCCACGATGGCAGTAATTTTCCCTTTCTGCACCTTCATGTTAAAATTCCGGAATACCTCTACCCTCGTGCCATAGCGGAATCCCACGTTCTGAAACACCACATCGCCCATCATGTTTTTTTGCAGCGTCACTTTGTTCGCGCTTTCTTCCTGCTCAAGGTCCATGATCTCGAATAAACGGTCTGCCGCTATCAGCGCGTCCTGCATGCTTTTGTTCGCCCCGATCAGGCTCATCGCCGGCCCGGTGAAATATCCTATGATCGCATAAAAGCTGAGCAGTTCGCCGGGGCTCAGCTGCCTGTCCATCACAAAATACGACCCGGCCCAAAGCAGTATCACCACGAACGCGCTGGTCACAAACCCGCCGGCGTTGCCGATGTAGAGGTTCGTAACAGAAGCGGAATAAATGGTTTTGAGCAGTTTTATGAAACGGCTTTCCGTTTTGAGATTGGCATAATCTTCCAGCCCGAAACGTTTGATGGTAGCCACTGAATTAAGCGATTCCACCAGCTGGCTGCCCAGTTCCGCGTTATCTTCCATCAGCTTGCGCTGCATTTTTTTATTGACCTCGTTGCTGATCCAGTAAATAAGCCCGTATACCGGCAGTATCGCCAGCACGATCAGCGCCAGCTTCCAGTAATAGGTGAACATGAGGCCGAAGGAAAACAATACGATGAACACGTTCACCACCAGCCCGATGGCTACATCGTTGATGAATACACGAATTTTTACCGCGTCGTTGATGCGGGAAGTGATCTCGCCTACGCGCATCGTGTCGAAGAACTGTTGGGGCAGGCGGAGCAGGTGTTTGTAATACCCGAGAATGAGCCGCGCGTCTATCTGCTGGCCCGTTTTGAGCGCGAATACGCTTTTGAGCTGGCCGATGAACAATTGCAGCACGAGTATCAGCAGCATAACGATGCCCAGGAGATTGAGCAGGTTCTTATTGCCTTCCACCAGCACATTGTCTACGATCTTCTGCACGTAAATGGAAGTGGAAAGACCGAGGATGGTGTAAATGACGGCGCCGAACAGGGCCTGCAATACCACGGAGCGGTGTGGGCGCAGCAGGAACCAGAAACGTGCGAGATGGGAAGTTTTTTCGTTGCCCGCCCGGAAATCTTCCCCGGGCAGCAACAGCACCAGCACATTGGTCCATATTTTTTTAAATGCGTCGTGCGTGAGGGAACGATATTGCCCGTCGGAAGGGTCCATCACCACCACATGCGTTTTGGTGACGCGGTAGATCACGACGAAGTGATGCAGCTGTTCCCGCACGATCACATGTGCAATGGCAGGTTTGGGAATATTAAAAAGCGCTTCGAACGGGCCTTTTACGCCTTTTGCCTGGAAACCCAGTTTGGTAGCGGCTTCCACGACGCCGAGCACATTGGTGCCTTTACTGTCGGTCGCCGCCATCTGCCGGATGCGCGCAACGGGCATTTGCAGGTTGTGATAAGCCGCGATGGACGCAAGGCAGGCCGCGCCGCAATCGCTGATATCCCGCTGGCGGATGCGGGGGCTTTTTTTCAATCGGGTAACATTCGCCATGACTTAATTTTTTGCGGTCGTATTCGGGTTCATCCAATCGTCGGTTTTATCGTACAGCAGCTGGAACAGACTGCGTTTGGTGAGTATGAAACGGGCCTGGAGCGTCATCCCCTTTTTAAGCTGCCCTTTCACGCCGCTGGCCGTTTGCACGTCGGTTTTGAAAAAGCGGCAGCGCACTTTGAACACGGGCTGGTCGTCTGCCAGGGTAAAATCGTTTCCCACCGTTTCCACCACGCCGTCTACCGTGCCCCATTCGTTATAGTTAAACGCGTCTACCTGGAATTTAACGGGCATGCCTGTACGCAGGTAGCCGATGTCTTTCGGCGAAACGAGGCATTCGGCCACCAGGTTACTGTCTGGCGAAATGGTGCCGATCATTTCCCCGACCTGCAGGTAACCGCCGCTGTATTTGCCGGTGAACTGCTGCAAAGTGCCGCTCACAGGCGCTTTGATCAGGTTCCATTCTTTTTGTTTTTCAAGCTGCTGCGCATCGGCCTGGAGGCGGTTGCTTTCCATTTTGTAGCGGCTGAGCTCTTCCTGCCAGGCGCTGCGCTGCTGTTGCACGGCCGAGCGGTACATGGCCATGCTTTTATCGTATTCGTATTGTTTGTCGCGCAGTTCTTTTTCCGCGATCACTTTGTCCGCAAACAGTTTCTTATACATTTCGAGATCGCTTTCGAGCTTGCGGGTGGTGGCCTGCTGTTCGCTGAGAGACGATACAAAACGGCTGTATTGCTGCTGGTATAGCGAGGTTTGCAGCCCGCTGCCCCCGCCCGCGGCGAGTTTGGTGAGGTCGGCAATGTAGGCGCTTCGCTGTTGCAGCTCGAAAGAGGTCTGGCTAAGCTTTGAATTGCTGATATCTTCCTGGAGGCGGAGAATGAGCTGTCCTTTTTCGACATGCTGCCCGTCGCGCACGAGTACTTCTTCGATAGTGCCGGCCACGAGGCTGCGCAATTCGTTTTTTTCGGTAACAGGGCGTATGATACCGGCGGATTTGACGGAAACGTCAACTTTGATAAATGGAAGGGCTAACAGGCTAAGGAGCACTGCGAGCAGCACCGTTGTATAGATCACCTGCGTCCGCACCTGAACGCGGGAAAGCCACGTCATGGCGGAATGTTCGATGACCTCTACAGGAAAGAGTTGAGGCATGGGCAGATCAATAGTTGAATAATGATGCCCGACGGTTCAGATAGGTGTGTTTGTTTGCTAAGACATTAGCAATTTAGGATTTATTTTGGAATTTATTTATATTGAGCGAGGGAAATTGTCATTTCAATCACTGTACCATGATCCTTTCCAATGAAGCAATCGCCGCATATATCACAGCAGTTGCAAGCATATTGGTGGCTATCTTCGCCTTCATCGGTCAAAACCGCGAAAGAAATAAAAATAAAAGGAATGCTAATGAGCTTGAACAGTTTAAGCAAAAATTAGAACTATATCTTTCCTTCAAAAAGGAAAGCATCGTTCACGCCGGGCAACTACTGAATTACGTTTACAATATCAGAGTAACTGCAAACAAAGCCAAAGATCTGGAAGATATAGAACTTCAACTTTCCTCGCTGATTACCTCTCTCCAAGCGTTTGAAAAATTCTACCGGGAAAATGCTCATCAGACAGCCGAACTTGGCTGGGATGTTAGATCGTATGCGCATGATTCCCTGCACCATCTGTCTCAGTTAACTCATCTAAAAGAAAAGATCAAGAAGACGGGCCTATCGGAAAAGATATCAAAAGATAGTATAGAAATTTTTGCCCGGATATGGGCCCATACCTGCATGTATGAAGATTTTCTCAGGTCGGTCCTTCAGGAATTACGGAACTCTATCTCACACTTTTCTGACGCCTCAGCCAAATCCTAATCAAAAGACGGTGTCAAGCGCCTTTCTCATACCCCACATCCACCAGCAATCCGCCCCCATCCGCCGCGGCTGTAGCCAGCTCGTCGCACCGGTTGTTCTCCGGGTTGGTGGCATGCCCTTTCACCCAATGGAATTGCACTTTATGTTTGCGGTATAGCGGTATGAAACGTTGCCAGAGGTCGGCGTTTTTTTTGTCTTTGAAACCGGTCTTCACCCAGTTCCAAAGCCAGCCTTTTTCCACGGAGTTTACCACGTACTGGCTGTCTGTATAGATCAGGATATGCAAGCCTTCCTTGGTAAGCGCTTCCAGCGCCACGATCACGGCCAGCAACTCCATGCGGTTGTTGGTGGTCATACGGTAGCCCTGGCTCATTTCCTTGCGTACCTTGCCCCAGATAAGCACGATGCCGTATCCTCCCCTGCCGGGGTTGCCGCGCGCGGAGCCGTCTGTATAAATGATCAAATGCTGGTTCGTCAAAATGCCTGTCTTTTTAAGGGAGCAAATTTAATGGAATTTACACCTGTATCACCCCCGTTCGGAATATTTCTTCCACCGGCGCATGGTTGGCGGCATGCAGGCATTCCGAGATAACCGAACGCGTTTGCGAAGGGTCGATGATCTCGTCTACCCAAAGGCGGGCAGCGGCGTAGTATGGCGTGGTTTGACTGTTATATCTATCGGTGATCTCTTTCAGCAGCTTTGCTTCAGATTCAGGCGTAATGGTTTCCCCTTTTGATTTGAGAGAGGCCACTTGTATCTGCAAAAGTGTTTTAGCCGCCTGTTCGCCCCCCATTACGGCTATTTTTGCGTTCGGCCATGCAAAAATAAAACGCGGGTCGTAAGCCTTGCCGCACATCGCGTAATTGCCCGCCCCGTAAGAGTTCCCGATGATCACGGTAATCTTCGGCACCACGGAGTTCGCTACCGCGTTCACCAGTTTCGCGCCGTCTTTGATGATGCCGGAATGTTCGCTGCGGCTGCCGACCATAAAACCCGTCACGTCCTGCAGGAATACCAGCGGGATCTTTTTCTGGTTGCAATTCATGATAAAACGCGCGGCCTTGTCTGCACTGTCGTTATAGATCACGCCGCCCATCTGCATTTCGCCTTTTTTACTTTTTACCATTTTGCGCTGGTTGGCTACAATGCCCACGGCCCATCCGTCGATGCGGGCGTAACCGCAAAGGATGGTTTTGCCGTAATCTTCCTTGTATTCTTCAAACACCGAACCGTCCACGATATGATAGATCACTTCGCGCACGTCGTAGGATTTGGTGCTGTCCTGCGGGATCAGGCCATAAAGCCCTTCAGCGGGCTTTTCCGGGGCAACGGGCGCGGCGCGGTCGAAACCGGCATCGGGATTATGCCCGATGCGGGAAACGATGTGCCGGATGCGCTCCAGGCATTCTTCATCCGTCTTGAATTTATAATCGGCGATGCCGGAAATTTCCGTATGCGTAATGGCGCCGCCCAGCGTTTCGGCGTCTACGTCTTCCCCGATAGCGGCTTTTACGAGATAAGGCCCCGCCAGGAAAATGGAGCCGTTGCCTTCCACCATCAGCACTTCGTCGCTCATAATGGGCAGGTAAGCGCCGCCGGCCACGCAGCTGCCCATTACGGCCGCGATCTGCGTGATGCCCATGGCGCTCATCCTGGCGTTGTTGCGGAAGACGCGTCCGAAATGTTCCTTGTCGGGGAAGATCTCGTCCTGCATCGGCAGGTATACGCCCGCACTGTCTACCAGGTAGATCACGGGCAGTTTATTTTCCATGGCTATTTCCTGCAGGCGCAGGTTCTTTTTGCCGGTAAGCGGGAACCAGGCCCCGGCTTTTACGGTCATATCGTTGGCTACGATCACGCATTGCCGGCCGCTGACGTATCCCAGCCCGGCCACGGTGCCGCCCGCGGGGCAGCCGCCATGTTCGGCGTACATTTCATAAGCGGTGAAAGCGCCCAGCTCCAGGAAACGGCTGCCTTTATCTATCAGCGCGCCAATCCTTTCACGGGCGGTCAGTTTGCCGCGCTGGCGCACTTTTTCAAGGCTTTTTTTGCCCCCTCCCTGTTCGATCACGGAGAGCCTTGTTTTCATTGTGCTGACCAGCAGGCGCATATTATCCTCATTTTTATTAAATTCCAGTTGCTGTTGCTCCATAAATTGATGATAATTTGAACTAAATGTAAGGGAAAATGGGGGAATGGCCTGCTAATTGTACAAACATCCAAAACAAAACCCGCATGTCCACATTAGTTGTTCTCGCAGAATCTTTACAGCATCTTTATCATGGCGACCCGTGGCTGGATGTGACCTTCCTGGAACATCTGCAGGATATGACGGCCGAAGAGGCCGGCCGCCGTTTTAACACCTCCCACAACACATGGGAACTGGTCAATCATCTCATCTTCTGGCATCAGAACGTCACGCGCAAACTGCATGGTGAAAAACCGGAGCAGGACGGCGACCTCCCCGATTTTTATTACCCGGAAAACCACGGGGAAAACAACTGGCAGGCCACCCTGCACCGTCTTGAACATTCCATCACCACCATGGTGGAAACCATCCGCAATTTTCCCGAGGAGAAACTCTGGACCAACGTGCCCAATACCCAGCACAACGCATATTATTACATCCAGGGGGTGCTACAGCATGCGTGTTACCATCTCGGCCAGATCGTATTGCTGCATAAGTACGCGGAAAAGGGATAAAATGGCGGATTAGTGTTACATTAGTAGTAAACACTATGCAATGCAACCGAACCCCATCTCCCGCGAAAGGGTGTATTCCATCGATGTGCTGAGAGGACTGGTGATGATCATAATGGCGCTCGACCATGTGCGCGATTTTTTCCATCAGCCCGCTTTTACCTCCGATCCTCTCGATCCCCAAACTTCTTATCCTGCCCTGTATTTCACGCGGTGGGTCACCCATTTTTGCGCGCCGTTGTTCGTATTGTTGTCCGGCATGTCCGTGCAACTGATGAGCACCCGCAAAAGCAAAGCCGAAATGAGCCGTTTCCTTCTTACGCGCGGGCTCTGGCTGATACTCATTGAAATTACCGTGGTTTCTTTCGGCCTTACCTTTAATCCTTTGATGAACGTCATGGTATTGCAGGTGATCTGGGCGATCGGCATCAGTTTCGTGGCGCTGTCGCTGCTGGTGTTCCTGCCCTGGCAGGCCGTGCTGGCGCTGGGGCTCCTGATCACCTTCGGGCATAACATCCTGGATTTCCGGGAATCGCAGCCGGGATTTAAAGCATCGCCTTTGTGGACGTTCGCGCATTCCGCGCAGTTCAGTTTTTTCCCGTTGTTCCCGGGGCATGGCGTGCTGGTGATATACCCCTTCCTGCCATGGACCGGCATAATGCTCATGGGCTATGGCATCGGGCGGATATTTATGCCCGATGTAACCGTGCAGAAAAGGAAACAGGGCCTGGTTACCACAGGCCTTGCGATGATCGGGATATTTTTTATACTGAGAGCGGTGAACGTCTATGGCGATCCGCGGCCGTGGCAGCCGTTCACAACGTTGCAGCAAACTGTTTTTTCATTCATGAACGTGGCGAAATACCCGCCTTCGCTGATGTACACCTGCATCACCGTCGGGCCGGGATTATTGGCGCTGGCTGCTTTCGAGCATGCGCGCGGGCGCTTCGCGCAGATCTGCAGGGTATATGGAAGCGTGCCTTTCTTTTATTACATTCTTCACTTTTACGCCATTCACCTGCTTTGTATGATCCTCTTTTTCGTGCATGGTTATGGTGTGAACGATATTGTAGATCCCAATGTGCCGTTCCTGTTCAGACCGAACGATTTCGGGTATTCGCTGGGAGTGGTCTATCTTATCTGGATCGCGCTGGTAGCGGCTTTGTATAAGCCCTGCAAGTGGTATTCGGAGTACAAGCGCACGCACCGGCAGTGGTGGCTGAGTTATCTTTGAGCTTATATTACAATTACATTTTCTTCTCGTAACGTTCCTCGTACAAATCTTGTCCCCAAAGGGTTTCAGGCACGGAGGCCGTTTTTATGAAACCGTGTTTGGTATAGATGGACGCCGCTTTTCCCTGCTGGTTGGTGGTAAGCAGGTACACCGACCTGAATTGCTGTTGACGGCAAAACTCCATGGCTTTGTCCATCAGCGCGCGGCCCAGCCCGATCCCCCTGAAGTCGGCGCGAAGCAGGAACCACCGCAGCTGCGCCTGCCGCTGCGGCCGGTGAATGATCGCGATCATGCCCACCATTTCACCAAAACAGCTCGCCAGCCACACACGGTCTTTGGCGGCGTCGTAGGTTTTCATAAAATCGTGGATGGTTTCCATCACGTATTGCTCGAATTCGATATTGTAACCGTATTCCTTTTCGTACACCTCGCCGTGCAAACGCACGATGTTGCCGAGGTCGCCGGGCCGCAACTCATGACGCACCGCCACATCTTCCAGTCGCGGCGCGCCGCCCGGGGCTTTCAACAGGTAGCGCACCAGCCGCATGGCGTCGCCGATCCTGGCCTGCTGCGCCGGCTCCAGGTGTTCGAGCATCCGGCGGATCTGTTTGTCAGACAATTCGTTCATCGTATGCAGCAGCTTCTGCCCTCTTGCGGTGAGCGTGAGGTAGGAAGAACGGCCGTCTTCCGGCAAAGGATGTTTCAACACCAGCCCCTGTTTTTCAAACCTCCGGAGAATGCGGCTGAGATACCCCGCATCGATGCCGAGCGCTTCGCGTACGCCGGTGGCGGTGGTTTTCCCGTTCACCTGCACTTCGTACAATACACGCACGTCGGTGAGCGAATATTCGCTGTCAAAAAAATGCTGCTGCAACAACCCCAGCTGCGTAGTGTAATACCGGTTGAATTGCCGGATGCCCGCGATCAGCCTGGCGTCTTGCGGAAGATTTTTTTCCCTGGCGGGTTTAACGGGTGTGGTTTCCTGTGACATCTTTGGTCGCTTTCCACAAAAATAATTATTTAGTTGATTTTGTCAACCATTTTATTTGACCAAGGCAACTAAATGAAGGATACGTATTTCTACGCGGAAATATGCGTAAAAATTCCCTGTTTTCCCCGCGAAGATTGATGTTACTTGCATACAAATGACGCAGCTGATCTGTTATATCGCAATAGTCCTGGTGGCGGTAGCCCTGGGGATGGTCCGGAAAACGGAGCCCATGAAGCTGCCATATGAAGAATGACACTAGTTGGTTGATAAAAATACCCGTTTTATTAGTAGCATTTCAGTTCCTGAGCATGAAGGCCCGGTTTCTCCCGGGCCTTGTTATTGTGCGCTCAAACCGGTTGATTTTCAATACAAAGCAGGCGCCCCGAAAGCGCCCGCCGTTTGCTAACTAACATCGTTTTAACTAGTCTCCTGTTTTTTTAACAGTGACGTAAAAGTGATCGGTATCCACAATAAAATCTTTTGCCGTCCTGCTTTTTAACCGAAGCGTTTTCCATTCCCCTGTTGCATCGAGAAAAAGCGGGCGCTCTCCGGTAATGTTTGCCCGTACCGGCATCCGGAAGTTATCGGTCACATTGTTCCATTTGTACCGCAGCTCAAGGTCAGCCCCTTCTTGCCGGAACATCAGCTCTAATTCCGGTACTTTTGTGCTGAGCAGGTACTGGTCGAAAAATGACTGCAGGTCGAGGCCCGTGCGGCGGATGATGTAACCCGTAATATCGTTGGTGGTAACGGTTTTGAAACGAAACTCCTGTTGAATGCCCTGCAGCAGGCTGAAAAATTGTTCGTCGTTGTTCAGGATCGCGCGCAGCATCATCACGATGCGGGCGCCTTTGCCGTAAACGTCCCACAGGCTGTAATGGATATGGTTCACATCCCGCTCGCCGATCACGGGTTCGCGGTTGGCGGGTTTGTCGTCTTTCAGCGTCTTCAACCCTTCCTTTTCTCCTTTATACAGCTGCACGCCCAACATTTCCGTATAGCTCGCAAAACCTTCGTGCAGCCAGAAATCCGCAAGGTCTTTCACGCTTACATTATTTCCCCACCATTCATGCGCGCTCTCATGCCACATCAGCCGCCGCATTCCTTCGTGCCCGCCGCCCAGGCCGCCCATTGCCACAATGCTCTGGTGTTCCATCGGGTGCGGGGTTTCTATCAGTCTGAACCCATCGCGCTGAAAAGGATATGGTCCGAAATGCTCCTGCATAAAACGCAACATGGGCTTTGTTTCTTTGAACAGTTTCAGGGCGGAATCACGATGGTTGGGGAGATAATAATAATCGAGCGTGAGCGCGCCGAGCGTATCCGACAGATGCTGATAATCACCGATGTTGACGGTCACGTTGTAGTTATTGATGGGATAAGAAACGAGCCATTCGGTGAGATTTCGTTTGTCCGGCAACGTTTCCTTCCGCTGCAGCCTGCCGTTGGAAATATTCTGCAAACCTTCCGGCACGGTAACGGTAATGCGCATGCTGTCCGGCTCGTCGGACAAATGATCTTTATTCGGCCACCACAGGCTGGCGCCCGAGCCCTGGCAGGCCACCTGGATAAAAGGTTTGCGGTTATCGTCCATCCGCCAGAGAAAGCCTCCGTGCATGGACGCGTTGAGGTCCGGCTCCTGCGGATGGCCATGATAAAACACTTCAAATTCATCCTGCTCCCCTGCTGCAAACGTTTTTGGAAAGGTAACGAACACGGCGTTGAACTCGCGGGTGTATGCCAGCGGTTTGCCTTTGTAAACGATGCGGTCTATCGCCATTTGTTCGTACAGGTCTACCTGCAGCCGGTTAAACGGCGCCATGGCATTGAACCGTATCAGCGTGCTGCCGCTGAGAAAACGTTTGCCTGGGTCGATATCTACCGTGAGATGGTAATAATTGACGTCGTAACAGCTCCGTTCAGGACTGAGTTTCCCCCGGAGCGTATCCGCCCGGGTAAACCCGTTCTGCCGGTTGCCGAGCCGCCCGGCCTGCGGCATGTCTGTCGTGGCGCGAATCCTGAAACATTCGAATTTCCCGCCTCCCTGCTCCACGAGCATGGCGGCTTCGTTCCCCGCGCCGGTTTGAAAATTGATGAAGACTTCAGGGCTCGGCATGTCCACCCTGTACCGGTTGCCCGAAACCGGCGCCAGCCGCAGGCGATGCTCGTTGGAAGCGCCGCGGTGCAGCCAGAGCGATCCGCTGTCTGCCTTGATCATAAACAGCCTCGGCACTTCCGGGTTGAACTGGTATATCCCCTCAAAATTGGCGGACGTTTGGGAATGGGCGGGCAAAAAAGTGGTTAAGAGGAATAAAACGGCGGTGATCCTGGATAACATGGTTTGTTGATTTGATACTGTCGCAAACCAACTAAAATACCCGCCGGCGGCCTATTCAAATCCGGATTTGATCAGTCTCATCCCTGTTTTTGCATGGAATTGGCCTGCATGAACTCCCGCGGCGTTTGCCCGGTGGCCGCTTTAAAAGCCCGCTGGAAGGTGGGCTGGGAATTAAAGCCGCATTCGAACGCCATGCCGGTGATGGTGAGGTGCGCGTTGGCGGGGTCGGCCATCATTTGTTTCACCGCTTCTACCCGCCAGCCGTTCACATATTCGTTGAACCCTTTGCCGACCTGCTGGTTGAGCACGGCCGATAAAGTTTTGGCGCTGGCCCCGATATGGTCTGCCACCGACTGGGTGGAAATATCCGGGCGCAGGTACAACCGTTCTTCTTCCATGGCCCTGCGGAGCGCGGCGCTGCAGCGGTCGATCTCTTCTTTGGGGAGGTTATCGAAATAAGACTGCGTTTTTTTCTGCTGCGCCACATAAATGATCTTCGTGCGATGGTATCCCATGAACCCGATCCAGTAGATGAACAGCACCGCAAAAATTTCGATCACGTAATATTGTTCGCCGCCCCATACGTTAAAAATGTAGGCATACAGGTAAGTGGCCAGCCACAGGGTATTAAACAGGCCCATCACCGCCAGCAGTATTCTCAGCCAGCGGAACTCCTCCGGCAAAAGGAGATTCTCATTCCGTTGCCGTTTAAATTCCAGCAGGGCGAACACGTAATAGGTGCAGGAACACAGCACGCTGGCCGGCTCGGCTATTTGCCCGTAGTGATTGTCCAGCAGTTGCGGCGGGAAAAGCTTGATATGGTTGGGCGTGAATTTCCATACCAGCCAGCCCGTTACCAGCAAAAAACGGTTGGTGAAAGGGATCAGCATGATCAGGAAATGTTTCCAGGGCTTTTTCACCGGCGGCTCTTTCCGGAACGAGCGCACATATAAATACACGCAGGGGCCGATGGAAAACACCAGCACAAAAGGGAACAGATCGAAAACGAAGAGATATTTGCCCAGCTCCGAGCTCCAGTTGAGGGTTTCGAACCCGTTATAACTCAGAACGAGAATAAAAAATGCCAGCATCCTGGTCTGCAACCTGTTCTCTGTTTTCACGAACAGCAGGTATATTCCGAAAACCAGCGCCTGCAGGGCTCCCAACAAAACTAATAATGAAAATACGTCCAGTTTCATACCGCTAAAATGTCGCCAGCCTTAAAGATATTTTATTTTTTTTATGGAGACCCAATAGATTAAATTTGTTAACTGACTGAAAATAAGAGCCATGAACAAAACGATCGCCCACCTGCTTACCGGGAGAGCCAAACAGATCACCCCGGAAGAAACCGTTATTCAACCCTTACCGCATAAGGATTTCAGATTCGCCAATCCATTCATCGTTATACATCACATGGGCCCCGAAACCATTCCCGCCGGTTCGGCCATGCGCATTCATCCCCACCCGCACCGCGGCTTTGCGCCCGTTTCGTTTATGATCGAAGGCGAAGGGTATCACCTGGACAATGCCGGCCATCGCGGCACCATTTCCACCGGCGGCATCCAGTGGATGTTTGCCGGCAAAGGACTGCTGCACAGCGAAGGCCCGACCAAAGAATTTCTCGCCAGGGGCGGCGTGCAGGAAATGATACAGATCTGGGTGAACGTGCCCAAAGCGCATAAATGGGACGACCCGTATTACCAGAACGCGCCTGCGGAGCAGCTGCCTTTCGTGCTGGAGCAGGAAGGCGTACAGCTGCGCCTCGCTAGCGGCACGTATGAAGGGAAAAGCAGCCCCATGAAAAGTTTTACGCCCGTTACCTCCATCATCGGCACCATCGCAAAGGGCAAACAGGTGCAGATCGAAGCGGTGCCCGGCTACCAGGCCCTGCTGTACATTTTCCGGGGCAAGGTAACAGTGAACGGCATACAGGCCGCCATGCACCAGCTCTTCGTATTCGAAAAAGAAGAAAGCGGCATCAGCATAACGGCAGACGAAGACGCGGGCATCCTTTTCCTTTCCGCGGAGCCGATCGACGAACCGATCGCCGCGAAAGACAACTTTGTAATGAACACCGCCGAAGAGATAGACCAGGCGCTGGAAGATTACAAAAACGGCGTATTCGGCACGCTGGAATATTAAACACCCACCAAACCTATGGATCAACGTATTGTTGACAAACTTTCCGGAACGGGCCTCCTGACGCAGGAAAGCCGGGACAAACTGCAGCAGCCGCGGCTGTTTTCCATTCACTGGGAAGTGAACACCCTCCTGTATCTCGGCGTGCTGCTGCTAAGCGGCGGGCTGGGCATACTCGTGTACAAAAACATCGACACCATCGGCCACCAGGCCATCCTGTTACTGATCGGGCTTACCTGCGGGCTTTGTTTTATGTATGCGTATAAAAAGAAACGCCCTTTCAGCCGCCACAAAGTGCTGGCGCCGAATGTGGGCTGGGATTACGTGGTGCTGCTGGGATGCCTGCTGTTCATCACGTTCGTCACCTATCTGCAGGCGCAATACAATGTGTTCGGCACGCGGTACGGCTCGGCCACTTTCATTCCTATGCTGGTGCTGCTGTTCAGCGCGTATTATTTCGACCATCTCGGCGTGCTGAGCCTGGCCATCACGAATTTCGCGGCGTGGATGGGCATTGCCATCACCCCGTATGAAATACTTACCAGCAATCATTTTAACACCGATACGCGGCTGATCTTTACCGGCATATTGCTGGGCGTTATCCTTATCGCGGCGGGTTATCTCAGTGAGTATTTCGACTTCAAAAAACATTTCACTTTTACGTACGACAACTTCGGTGTGCATATCCTGTTCATCTCGCTGCTGGCGGGCATGTTCGTAATGCCTTCCTACTTTTTCTTTTTCCTCGGATTACTGGCCTTCAGCGCTTTTTGTTATTGGCAGAGCAAAAAACGGCGGTCGTTTTATTTTATGATGATCACGACATTGTACCTGTACATTGCCCTGGGTTATCTTGTTATCCGCATGCTGTTTTTCTCCGGCGGTTCCGCCGATCCCATCGGGGCGCTTTACCTCGCCCTGTTTTATTTTATCGGGTCGGCAGTGGCGATGGTGTTGTTCCTTATCCGTCAAAACAAAAAACTGAAACATGATCGCATATAACGTTACCGGTCTCGACCACGCTGTTATCCGCGATCAGGCGCAGGCGGCATACGACAGGGGGAATATTTCCGCGGGGGAATTTACCGGCATCATGGACGCGTTCCCTGAAATCCTGTATTCACCGAATTTCTTCATCCGGATCGGCCTGTTTTTGCTTACCACCGTTATTGCCATTTGTGCATTGGGCCTGATGGCGCTGATCACCATTGGCGGCTTAACGGAATCTTTCTTCGGCGTGCTGTTGTTGTTTTCCGGCGGGTGTATGTACGCCCTGCTTGAAATGTGGTGGATCAAAGACAAAGATCATTACCGTTCCGGGATAGACGATGCGCTGACCTGGATTTCCGCCGTTTCGGCTTTAACGGGTTTTATGCTCCTGGTTAATCTCGACCCCGGCACATCTTTCGGTTGCGCGGCCGCTTGCGGCATTGCCACATGGATGACCATCCGTTTCGCGGATATGATCATGGGGCTTGTTGCATTTTCGGCAGGCATCGCCTGGATATTTTTTGCCGGTTTTGAAATATCCCCAGTGGTGGCGGACTTCATGCCGTTTATCATCATGGCCGCGTCTTTCGGCGCGTACCGCTGGTTTGAGCAAATGCGGAGAAAGAAAAAACTGCGGCATTATGAAAACAGCCTCATCGTATTGTCCACCGCGGCGCTCATTACCCTGTACATGGCCGGGAATTATTTCGTCGTGCGCGAAATGGGCGCTTCCCTGCTCGGAAAAACCGGCACGGTGCCGATCGGCTGGCTGTTCTGGATACTTACGTTTGTGATCCCTGCTGTTTACATCTACCTGGGCATCCGGCGCAAACACCGCATCTTGCTGCGTTCGGGGCTGGTATTGCTGGGCATGATCGTATTCACCGTACGTTATTATCACAGCCTGATGCCGATAGAATCCGCCATGGTACTGGGCGGCGTGGTACTGGTCGTGGTAGCCTGGGGCGTGATCCGTTACCTGAAACAGCCGCGCAACGGGTTTACTTACGAAGCGGACGAAACGGCGGAAGAAATGACCGGGCTGAAAGCGGCCGAAGCGATCATTATCGCACAAACTTTTCACAAAACGCCGCAGCCGGACGATTCGTTTAAGTTCGGCGGCGGAACCGGCGGTGGCGGCGGCGCCAGCGGGGAATATTAACAGACCTTAAAAAGCAAACATACCATGGATTTACAATTGAAAGGAAAAACAGCGTTCGTGAGCGGCTCCACGCAGGGTATCGGATTTGCCATTGCCAAACAGCTGCTGCAGGAAGGCGTGGCCGTTACGATCAACGGCAGAACGGAAGCCCGTGTGGCCGAAGCCGTGGAAAAACTGAAAAAACAGGTGGCGGGCGCGCCTGTAACAGGCATAGCCGCGGACTTTTCCAAAGCGGCAGACGTGAACATGCTCATCCGGCAACTGCCCGGTGTGGATATACTCATCAACAACGCGGGCATTTTTGAGCCGAAAGAATTTACCACCATTACCGACGAAGAATGGCAGCGTTTTTTCGACGTGAACGTGATGAGCGGCGTAAGGCTCAGCCGTGCATACTTCCCCGGCATGCTGGAGAAAAACTGGGGGCGGATCATTTTTATTTCCAGTGAATCCGCCATCATGATACCCGATGAAATGATCCATTACGGCATGACCAAAACCGCACAGCTCGCCATCAGCCGCGGCCTCGCGGAGCTGACCAAAAACACCGGCGTAACCGTGAACACCGTGATGCCCGGCCCCACCAAAAGCGAAGGCGTGGTGGAATTTATCAGGCAGGTAGCCGAATCCAAAGGCATTACGCCGCAGGAAGCGGAAAAGGATTTCTTCAAAACCATGCGTCCCAGCTCGCTCCTGCAACGTTTTGCGGATGTAACCGAGATCGCCAGCATGGTCACCTACATCGCCAGCCCGCTTTCTTCCGCCACCAACGGCGCCGCGCTGAGAGCGGAAGGCGGCCTGTTGAAAAGCATCTTTTAAACCGTCTCAAACATTTCAAAAAACAAGAACGCCTCCCCTTGTCCGGGAAGGCGTTCTTTTTATATTACACCTGGTACACTTATCGGATTTAACGCAGGGAAACACTTTAGCCCCCCCTCCCGGTAAATCTAAAAGATACTCCCGGCACATACAATACCCAAAACTAGGTATTTGTCCGCCCTGAACCTCTTGCAAACTGCCGGACTTTTTCCTATATTGTCGATTCTACACTAAAAAATTCCAGTCATGAAACGACTTTATACGATGTTCCTCGTGCTCGGCGCCGTCATTTTTCTTTCGGCCGGTTTGCCCAAAAAGAAAAAGGTGATCTTCTTCGGCGATTCCATTACACAGGCCGGCGTTGGCCCGCAAGGGTACATCACCCAGCTGCGCGATATTTTGCAGCAAAGCCATGCAGACCAATACGAACTGATCGGCGCGGGCATCGGCGGCAACAAGGTGTATGACCTCTACCTGCGAATGGAAGACGATGTGTTAAAAAAGAAACCGGACGTGGTGGTGATCTACATCGGCGTAAACGACGTTTGGCACAAGGCCACCTCGCATACGGGCACCGACCTGGACAAATTCGGCAAGTTCTATCGCGCGCTGATCAAAAAAATTGAGGACAATGGCGCCAAAGTGATCATTTGTACGCCCGCGGTGATCGGTGAAAAGAAAGACGGCGCTAACGCCCAGGACGCAGAACTGGACAAGTTTTCCGCCAGCATCCGCGCGATCGCGCAGGAAACGAAGCTCCCGCTTTGCGACCTCCGCAAACTGTTCACCGATTTCGATAAAGCCAATAATCCCAACGACGCCGAAAAAGGCATCCTGACCACGGACGGCGTGCACCTGAATAAAGAAGGGAATGCACTGGTAGCGAAGTCTATCGGGGATATTCTTGTAAAACTGTAACTGGCTTCTGCCCATAAAAAAACGCCGCAATGAACGTTGCGGCGTTTTTTTATGGTGCATGAGCATTGTTAATTCCCGTTTTCTCCCGGCCTTTTCAGCACAACGCCTTCAGCTACCGGCTCTCCGAATACGGGCATACCGTCTGCGCTCCAGGTGAATCGCTGCATGCGCGGCGAGCGTTTCCCGCCGCAACCCAGCCCGGGCGCGGCATTGGCGTGGTAGAGTATCCAGTCTTCTTTGCCGTCGGGCGACTGGAAAAATGAATTATGACCTGGCGCGAATACTTTATGGGCGATGTTGGTTTTGAAGATGGGCTCCGGGTGTTTGGTCCAGGCGGTGCTGTCCATGGGATTGCCTTTGCCGGAGAAACGCAGCAGGCCAAGGGCGTAATGGTCCGTCCAGCAGCCGCTCGCGGAATATACGATCATCAGCTTCCCGTCGTGCATTAACGCCTGCGGGCCTTCGTTCACCACTACTTTTTGTCCGCTTTTTTCCCATTCATGTTCAGGGGTGGAAAGCATCACCCGTTTGCCTTCGATGGTCCAGGGGTTTTTCATCCTGGCGATGTAGATGTTCTGTCTTTCGTCCTTATCTCCTGCCCAGCCGCTCCAGATCATGTACAGCGCGCCTTTGTATTCAAAAAGATTGCCGTCTATGGCCCATTTGTCTGCCGGGTCGGCCACGCGGCCTTTCATTGTCCATTCCCCTGCCATCGGGTCCGGCGAAGGATTTTCGAGCACATACATGCGGTGGCCTTCGTTTTTCCCGCTGTCTGCCGCGAAATACGCGTACCATTTGCCTTGCAGGAAATGGATCTCCGGCGCCCAGAGATGTTTCGAAAAAGGCGTGCCGGCGGGCGGGCGGTAAATGGTTTTATGTTCGGCGGATGAAAGATCAGCCAGGCTGCGGGTTTTCCAGATATCTACGCTACCTCCCGTGGTGTGGGTGTAATAATAATAGCCGTCTTTATAAAAAGAGAACGGGTCGGCACCGGAAGGCAGCAGCGGGTTCGTGAACGTGGTTTCCTGTGCGTGGAGCGAGCCTGCCGCGAGCGCGAGCAGCAACGTTAGGGTCTTTTTCATGGCTGCAAAATAAAAATTTCCGTTTATTTGTTTTTCACTACTTTCGGGTACGTACACGTGTAAATACAGCTATGAAAGCGAATCAAAACGAGCAGCCCAACGGCGTAAAAGAGATCGCACGCAGGGCGAAGGTCTCTATCGCGACGGTGGACAGGGTGATCCACAACAGATCGGGCGTTAGCGCCAAAACCAGGACAAGGATCGAGAAAATCATACAAGAGCTGAACTATCAGCCCAATATCATCGCCAGCAGGCTGGCATCGCGCAAAGTTCTCAACTTCGCCATACTCATCCCTTCCGTTTCCGCGGAAACCGCTTTCTGGGCGGCCCCGCTGGCGGGCATCCAGCAGGCGGAAGACGAGATCAGGCAGATGGGCATCAAGGTAGACCGGTATTTCTTCGACCTCAACAGCAAGGCATCTTTTGTCAAACAAACCAAACAGATCCTGAAATCGAAGATAGACGGCATTTTGCTGGCGCCTTCCTTTATCGAGGAATCCATCGCGTTCACCGATGCGCTCAAAGAAAAAAACATTCCCTACGTTTTTATCAATTCAGACATACCCAACCGTGAAAGCCTTTGTTACATCGGGCCAGACCTGTTTCACAGCGGCTATCTCAGCGCGCATGTGATCAACTACTGCATCCAGCCGCGGGACAAAATACTGGTGGTGAACGTATCGCACGAGATCGAGAACCATCACCACCTGCTGCGCAAGGAAGAAGGTTTCCGGTCCTATTTTAAGGACAATGAAAAACGGATCGTCAAGATCGATATCCGGCAGACCAACGACCGCTCCGTGGAAAAGAAAGTAGCCGAAGCGCTGGAAGAAACGCCCAATATCAAGGCTATTTTCGTGACCAATTCGCGTGTGGCGAACGTCGCGCATTACCTGGAGAACAAAGGTAAAAAAGGTATGCTGCTGGTGGGGTACGACTTCCTTCCCGAAAACATCGCTTACCTGCAAAAAAGCGTGATCGACTTCCTGATCTGCCAGAAACCGCAGGAACAGGGCTACCGCGGCATCATGGCGCTGTACCAGCACCTGGTGATGGCCGCGCCGGTGGAAAAAGTATCGTTCATGCCGATCGACATCATTACGCGGGAAAATCACGCGTATTATAAAAACTGACCTACTCTGCAACCGATAAATAACAGGGCCGCTTCATAAAGATGAAGCGGCCTTAATGTTGTACTTAATCGCTATTGAAGTACAATAGGTAGCAGAAGTATTAAGGGTATGTAATTGCCGGTTAAAGTTTCGCGGCGCTGTCCGCATCGATGAACAGCTGCGCGCGCGGGTGCAGCCGCAGGATGGTGGAAGGATGCCTGGCATCCACGGGTGAATTCAGCGTATGATAGATCGCATTGGCCTTTGTAGGGCCGGGCACGATGCAATACGCGAACCTTGCGCGGAACAGCGCGGGCACGGTAAGCGTCAGCGCATGCGTGGGCACTTCGCCGATCGTTTTAAAACAGCCGTCGTTCACCTGCTGCTGGCGGCAGGCCAGGTCGAGGTCTACCACCTTCACCGTCGCCGGGTCGTCGAAATCGGCTACGTGCGGGTCGTTGAAAGCGATGTGCGTGTTCTCCCCTATCCCCATGTTCACGATATCCACGCCTTCCTTTTCCAGCAGTTCCGCGTAGCGGGCGCATTCAGCCTGCAGGTCGGGCGCATTGCCGTTGAGGTAATGCACGGCGCGGAAAGGTACTTTGCCGAAAATGCGTTCCTTCAGGAAGTTGCCGAAGCCCTGCGGCGCGTCAGGGTGCAGACCGGCGTATTCGTCCATATGAAAAGCGTTAATGCGGCTCCAGGGAATACTGGCGTCCGCTACGAGCGATTCCAGGAACTCCTGCTGCGACGGCGCGGCGGCGAAGATGATGTTCAGGTGCTCCTGCACGCTGAGCAACTCCTTTATTTTTTCCGCCACCATGGCGGCCGCGGCGGCGCCCATCTGTTTCCTTGTGTCGAACCGGTGTATCTTTAATTTATCCTTTATTTCCATATCATTTGTCTTGTAATTGTGAAAGGGCGCTGCTACGGATAGCCGCCAACGTTATGAACCACTAAAACTCTTTTTTATGAAACGGTTTCGTAACCGCGTGTATGCTCCGCCTGGTGCAGGATGCGGCCGCCGCAGATCACGGCGTGCATACGGATGTCCTCATCGAATATCAGCACGTCCGCATCGCGGCCTGCCGTAAGCGAGCCTTTCCGGTCCGCCACTTTCATAATCGCGGCAGGTGTGCTGCTCATCATGCGCACGGCATCTGCCAGGGGCACGTCCGCCATTTTCACCATGTTGCGCACCAGCTGGTCGGTAGTGGCCACGCTGCCCGCAAACGAGCTGCGGTCCGGCAGTTTGGCGACATTATCTTCCACGATCACACGAAGGCCGTTGTTCCTGGCGCCCAGGATGCTTTCGCCTTCGGGCATGCCGGCGGCGCGCATGGCGTCAGTGATCAGGGCGGTTTTGTCTGCCCCTTTGATCTTGTACACCAGCTTGAGCAGCGGCGGCGGCAGGTGAATGCCGTCCGCAATGATCTCCACGGTCATTTCATCCATCAGGAAAGCGCTTTCCACCGCGCCCGCGTAGCGGAACGCGTTGCGCCGCGTTACGCCGGACATGGCGGAATACAGATGCGTGGCATGCGTATACCCGCATTCAAAAGCTTCCAGCATTTCTTCGTAAATGGCATCGGTATGCGCGGCGGCGGGAAGTATCTTCCGCTCCCGCAGGTAACGGCCAAACTCAAGCGAACCAGGCAGTTCGGGCGCTGCGCTCCACCGCACCACCGCATCGGTAGACGCCAATACGGCTTTATATTCTTCGGGGTCTGGATTGCGAATGTAACGCGGGTCCTGCGCGCCGCGCTGGTTCATGGCGAAATACGGGCCTTCGAGGTGAATGCCCAGGAACGCCGCGCCCTGCGTGTTGCGCTGGTGCGCCTGTTCGTAAAGTTTTACGGCGTTCAGCAAACTGGCCGTGTCGCTGCTGAGCGTAGTGGGCACCATGGATGTGGTGCCGTAGCGCATATGCGTTTCGGCAACCGTTAGGAACGACTGAACGTCTCCGTCCATAAAATCGCTGTCGCCGCCGCCATGTACGTGAATATCTATAAACCCCGGTGAAATATACTGCCCGCGGGCGTCTATCTCGATCGCGCCCTGCACGGGGATATCGTCTTCCGTTACAGCGAGTATCCTGCCACCTTCCAGCAACACGGTGCCGCCGTTGATGACCCGGTATGGAGTGATGATCCTCCCGTTAAAAATCTTGATCTTGCGAAATTCCATATGTCTGCACTTTCCTATTTTATTTGGATACCGGGTGATAAAGTCTTAGCGGGCCCCCATCTCCTGATGAGATGACCGTAAAACGCGTAAAAAATGAGATAAATATAACAGGGGAACAACACCCAATATGCCAGCCGTTCGCCGGACGCGTCAGCAAAATGACCGTACACCACGGGCAGCAGCGCGTTGCCGCAAAGGCCCATGATCATTACGGAAGCGCCCACTTTCGTAAAACGGCCCAACCCTTCCAGCGCCAGCGGCCAGATGCCCGCCCATACCAGGGAATTGGCCAGCCCCAGCAGCACGACGAACCAGATGCTGATATCGGCCGTATGGCCCAGCAGCGTGATCTGCCCGCTCATAAAAATGATGCCGAGCGTAAAACACAATCCGAGTATGGTACAGATGCGCAATGCGTTCACCTGGCTGATAAATTTCGGGATCAGCGCGATGCCCGTGAAATACCCGACGATCGTAGCGGTCAGCGTATACGAAGGGAATGTTTTTGCTTCGAGCAGCGAAATGCCCATGGTTTGCGCGTAAGGAATGATCGTGTCTATCGCGATCACCTGCGTGCCTACGTGCAGGAAAATGGCCAGCGCGCCGAGTATGAGGTGAGGGAAAGCGAAGATGCTGGCTTTGTCCGCATTCGCGGCCGCCAGGTCGGTGCTTTCGCTTTCTGTGTTAATCTCAGGGAGGGGCGAGTAACGCACCATGATGCCGAAGAGCAGCAAAGCCGTGCCGAGGATGGAATACGGCACGATCACGCGGCGGATGAACTCGTCGAGCGCGGCGCTTTTGGCGGCGGCGTCCATGCCGGGCAGTTCTTTAAAAAGACTGGTGTCTGTGGCGCGGAGGATCACCGCCGCGAAAATAAGCGGGGCGATAATGCCGGCCGCTTTATTGCAGATGCCCATCATGCTGATGCGCTGCGCTGCGCGTTCCTTTGGCCCGAGGATGGTGATGTAGGGATTAGCCGCGGTTTGCAGTACGGCCAGGCCCGCGCCGATGCTGAAAAGCCCGAGCAGGAAAAGGCCGTAAGTGCGCGTCAGCGCGGCCGGCACAAAAATGAACGCACCCGCCGCCATCACGCAAAAACCGATCATCATCCCTTTCTTGAAACCTGTTTTTTTCAGCAGGTACGACGAAGGAACGGATATCAGCAAATAGGAAATGTAAAATGCAAAAGCTACAAGGTACGACTGGCTGCTGGTAAGCTCGCAGGCGATCTTGAAATATGGTATCAGTATGGCGTTCACCCAGGACGTAAAACCAAAAATGAAAAACATCACACCGATGATCAGGATGGAGATCCGCACGTCCCGTTTCGACATGGCGCCAACTTCCACCGTGTTTGATTTATGCTGCATCAATTGTTTTTTAAAATGATCAGATAGAAGGCGCCCAGCCCGGCTGGTATTCGCGTTTCCAGAATCTTTCGGCCGCTGCGTCGTTGCGGATGTGGCCGTTCGCAGGATCGATATGCAGCGTATTGCCGGAGCGCAGCGCGATATTGCCCAGCTGGCAAAGCAGCGTGCTCTTGTGGCCGCTCAGGATGTCCGCATTCAGCGGCGTGCCCTGGCGAATGCCGGCGAAGAAGTTCTGGAAGTGGAACGAATCCAGCGTTTCGGCCGGATTGGTCAGGTTGCGCGCGTCGATCTTTACATTGTTCTTCACTTCTTTCACGACTTTATTTTTCAGGTCGTAAATGGTGTACGCGTTGCCGTCGATGGTAAGCGAGCCTTTTTCGCCGTAGAACACCACGCCCACGGAAGCGCCTTCAACGGGTTTGCCGTTGCAGCTGCGGCCTTCCCAGATCATGCTGGTGTTGTTGTCGAACTCGAGGGTGATCACCTGGGTATCCGGCGTCTGCCAGTCGTCCTGGTAGCGGTAGCGGCCGCCGGAAGAAGAAACCCGAACCGGGTAGTCTACGCCCATGCCCCAGCGCAGCAGATCGATCATATGCGTGCCGTTGTTGAGCGCTTCACCGGTACCCCAGTTCCAGAACCAGTGCCAGTTATAGTGGATCAGGTTGTCTTTGTAAGGCATACGCGGCGCCGGGCCCTGCCAGAGATCGTAGTTGAGCCATTCAGGCACGGCGGTTTCCTTGCCTATGCCGATGGATTCGCGGTTGTTGGTATACCAGCCTTTCCCGAAATAAGCACGGCCGATAGCGCCGCTTTTCAGTTCGTCGATGGCGGCTGCCACGTTCGGCCAGGAGCGGCGCTGGTTTCCCATCTGGATGGTAACGCCGTATTTTTTCTGGGCGGCCACCAGCAGCTCGCCCTCGGCGGGATTATGACTGGCGGGTTTTTCCAGGTAAACGTGTTTGCCCGCTTTGGCAGCCAGGATGGCGGCCGGGGCGTGCCAATGGTCCGGCGCGGCGATCACCAGCGCGTCCATATCTTTATTTTCAAGCGCTTTCCTGAAGTCAGGAATGTTCTTAGGTTGTGTTTTCTGTATCTCCGTTACTTTGGTGATGCATTTTGCCGCGGCCCGGGTGTCCACATCCGAAACCGACACCACTTCGCAGTTGGGCTGTTTTGCGTAATTACCGGCCAGCGCAAGGCCGCGGGCGTTCACGCCCATCATGCCTACTTTGATGCGCTCGTTGGCGCCGATAATATTGGCGTAGCTCTTCGCGCTAAAACCGGGCAATATGCCCCCGATGGCGATGGCGGCCGATCCTTTAATGGTATTTTTTAAAAATGTTCTGCGGGACTTTTCCATATTCTGCGTGTTTGGTTGTTATTAACTTCAAGGTTTCGGGTACGTACCCGAAAATACTATTTATAATCAGAAAACAAAAGGCGGAGCGATTATTTTTTGGCCCGGCGGCATTTATCCATGGCGGGCGGTAACGCTACCGTAATCACACGGTCTCCTTTTCCAGCTCGTGATGCCCCTGCAGCATGCCGATGAATTTCGGCAGCAGGCTGATGCCTTTCGTTTTGCAATATGCGACGATATCCGCTCCCAGCCTGGTATTCAGGTGATTAAAACGCACCATTTTATTAAGCTGCACAAAACCATACCTGTCGGTCTTTTCAGGACGGGCTTCGCCATTCACCACCGGCGCGTACAGCGTGCAGTTGGTAAGCCCGGCGCCGCCCCCGGCTTTGATGTCCATGCCCTGCTCCCCTGCCCTCAGCTTGCAGTCCGCCAGCGCAACGCTCCCTTTCAGCGCCAGCCGTAATCCGTTCACTTCGCTCCGCTCCACCCGCAGGTCTGCCATCGCATCGATCTTCGCGGAAACGTGATGACAGTTCACAATATGCACTTCGGGGCACAAGGCGTGCTCATCACTGTAACTTCCGCCGGAGCCGATCAGCAGGTTGTCCGCCTTTTCCAGCATCACCTGCTCAAACACCAGGCTGGCGTTGGGCGTCAGCTGCCCGCCCGCAAACCCGCCCGGCGACGGCTGCCTGTAATCCTGCGGCGTGGGGATGTTCAGCAAACGTACGCCCTGCGCACGGCCTTCCACCACCACGTCCCTGAACGAAACGGCGTGCGGAAAAAACATATGGTCGCCGCTTTTCATCTTCGAAAAAGCGGGCGTACGCATCAGCCAGCATACGCCTTTGGAAGCGGGCTGGTTGCTGTAATCGATCACCAGCCCCTCCACCCGCACCGTTCGGCCGAAACCGATCGGGTAATTGTAGGTGAAGTCTGCCGGGTTGAACTCCAGCACGGCGGTTTCCCCGGTTGCAGACGGAATGTAGCGGCAATTGCGCACGTATATCGCCCCGTCCCATTTCGCGCCGAAATCGCGGCGGAAAGACACGAAATTCCGGCTCCACACCGTCGTGTTCTCGATGAACAAATCTCCGCCGCCGGTAACCGTAATGCCGCGGTAACCGATGGAAGAATCCTTGATGTGCAGGTGCCAGCAGTGAAAGTGAACGTCCACGCGGTTCAGCGCGCACTGGTCTATAAAAAAATGTTTGTTGAGATTGGTGCCGAACACGCCCCAGTGCACCGGCCCTCCTTCCGCCGTTACGCGAATGAAGCGGGCCTTGAGCGTACGGTTGCAGGAAAGGCCGTAAGTGCCCGCCGGCACGTCGCGCTCAGTGCCTTCTCGGTCCTGCTCCCAGGGTATCAGCCGGATGTCCTGCAAAGTAACGTCGTACACTTTCGACATGGAATAAAACCCGCCACGCGGGTTCATCGCAACGTCGTTCGCGCCCGGTTCCAGCCCCACCCACTGCTGCCTGATGATCGTGCGGCTCCGCGAGACCTGGATGCCGCAACGCCAGTATCCCTCGTATTTTGTACCGTTCTTTTTACCCGGGCTATTGCCCGATAAATAAAACGAACCGCCTTCCATGATAAGATAATGGTCTTCACAAGGCACGGCATAAAGACTGGTATAATCCTTAAACGACCAGGCCAGGTCGCCGATCAAACGGCCGTGCTCTTCCACGTAAAAAAAATCTTCCCGCGCCCAGGACTGCCCCGTGAACCGCTCGCCTGCCCTCAGCCCGATACGGTCTTTGTCGTCCGCGATAAACACGAGGCAATTGCTGTACGGCGCCATCGCCGGCAACAACTTCACGCCGGGTTTCAGGTCTTTCAGCAACTGCGCTTTGGCGGCTTGGTCCAGCGTTATTTTCCTTGACTGCAAGCGGCTTTTGATCTCGAAGCGTGCGGCATTGCGGGCATTGTATCGTTCATCGATGTGAAAGATCGTTTGCCCCCAGTGTACGTTCGTAAGCACAGGCACGCCGGTCGTTTGTTTGATCCAGAACTCGCCGCCATGGTTGATCACGGGGATGTTGTGCAGGTTGGCGAATTCGTGCGCGGCTTTGATCTGTACGCCGTCGTCGTTTTTTCCGTCACATACGGCGCCGAACATTTTATAATTGACGAAAGTTTGCGGGATAAGCGTATAACCGTCAGCGTTATTATAACGATAAACCGCGGCTCCGCCGTCGCCCGGCATGAAATAACCCGCTGTCTGTACCAACGCGCCTTCCACCGGTCTTTTAGCGGCCTTCATGCTTTGTACGTCGGGGTACAGCAGGGCGCTTGCGCTTTCTTTGGCCACGGGAACGGCGGCCGCGGCAGGAAAGCCCGCTGCCAGCGTCAATCCCAGGGCATTCAACATTTGTCTTCTCTGCATAATCGTATTTGTCTGCGGTGTTCCGGTTAATGGGCAATGCCCCTATGAACTGAGCCAACGGCAGCCCGGAGGCCGCCATTGGCTTTACTGTCAGAATATCTGTTATCAGGGTGTGACGGTTACTTCCACCTGTTTGATCACCTGTTTCTCGGAATGACTGTTCACGTTTTTGCCGATGAAAGTGGCGATATATTTCCCGGGTTTTTCGTATGCATACTGGTAGCTCGTCAACGGAGGATCAGGCAGTGTTTTGATGCCCGTGCCCCAGTCCGGCCCCATGTCCGTAGCGCCCGTTTCCAATGCTTTGGAGATCACCCAGTCTTCCTGCAGCTCGTCTTTGTAATTCAGGTTGTTGCCGTAAAACGCCAGCTGCGCGGCCTGTATGATCGCGCCCCTGCCCGGGTCGTGCAGGCCTTGCAGGATCACGCGCCAGCCGGCGGATTTGTGATCGGCCAGCGGCTGCGAGCCGAGAATGCTGTGACCGGTCACGGAAAAAGCGCTCATCGTCCAGAGTTTGGAGCCGCCGTTGGCCGTTTGCGGTTTTACGATAAACCGGTAGCCGATGTACAACGGTTTTCCGTCTACCGCATATTCCGTGATGTTTCTAACACCCGCGGGAATAGCCGTGTTGCTGTTGCCCGGCGCGAGCTTGTACAGGGAAGTAATGTTCTGCCAGGTAGCGGCATTGATGCCGTCTGCCGTGTAATCGCCGTTGAAATCGTTCGAAATAAAAACGGCGAACTGATCTTTTTGCGTGCCGTAATTCAGCGAAGTGGAAAATGAAAGACGGATGCTGTCGAGCTTCACGACGCGGCCAGCGCGGTATTCATAATCTTTCAGCACTTCGCCGGAATAAAAGCTGAGCACGTTGGCGTCGCTGTTGATGAGGAAATTGACCGCTTCGCCGGCCTTGATGGTACTGTGCTCCATCCGTACGTCGAGCGCGGGCGTTTCGGTATCGATCTCTTTGCTGCAAGCCTGCAACAGCAGGGCCGGAAGCAGTATGCGGATAATATTTTTCATGCGGTGTAGTTTGAAGGGATTAAAATCACCAGCCAGGGTTTTGCGTCAGTTTCCTGTTCAGCATCATTTCACGCGCGGGAACGGGGAACAGCAGGTGTTTGGCTGAAACATTCAAAAACGCGATGGTCGCGTAGGCATAAGTGCCCGCTTCCGAAGCGATCTCGTTGCCTTCGTTCTCCATCGTTTCCAGGAATTTGCCCCAACGGATCAGGTCGGGCTTGCGGAGCGCTTCAAAACACAGCTCGCGGGAGCGTTCTTCTTCCAGCGCGGCAAAAAATTCCGCTTTGCCGAGGTTCTCAAACTCCGCGGCCTTGGCTCTTTTGCGTACTTGGTTGATCGCGGCGTAGGCTTCGGGCGTAGGCCCATGCAGTTGGTTTTCCGCTTCGGCGAACATCAGCAGCACATCGGAATAACGGAGGATGGGGAAATTCTGCGGCGTGGTGCTCGGCGCTTTGGGATTGAGCGTTTCGTATTCCCTGCGCCATTTGCCCGCATTGCGGTGGTACAGCTGGTTAGCGGCATGCGCCACCTTGTTTTTGCCGGAATATTTAAACGGCGCGATACACCAGTCTCTCCGCACATCGCCTTCCTCGTAGAGGCGGTAGAGCCTGGCCGTGGCGTTGATGAAGCCGTAGCTGAAACCAATCTCCGTGTCTGTAGTGGCAATGCCCACGGTGTAGCCGATCCAGCCGGTTTCCGTATAGGCGTTGCCGAGGCGGTTGCCCCAGAACTCCACTTCCCAGATGCTTTCTTTAATATTGTACTTATCCTGCGCGTAATTGATGAATATCTGCGAATACGAAGTGTCCAGTTCGTGCAGACCGGATTCCATCACCTTCAGCGCCCATTCGCGCGCATCGGCGTATTTGCTTTCGTCTTTGAGAGGGTTGCCGGCCCAGTAAAGATACACTCTCGCCAGTACGCCCCTGATGGCGGATTGTGTTACGCGGCCGGAGAAGCCCGCGGCGGTGATGGTGTTAACCAGTCCTTCGGCTTCTTTCATATCGCGCACGATCATTTCATATACTTCTTTGGCGGGCGTGCGGGCTACATCGTTGCCGGTGGCGGCGGCAACAGGCTCCAGCACCACGGGCACATCGCCCCAGTTGCTCACCAGCATAAAATAATAATAGGCGCGAAGGAACAGCGCTTCGCCGCGGATGCGGTTGCGGGCGGAATCGCTCATCTTCGGTTTGTCGATATTCGCCAGCACCATGTTGGCGCGGCTGATGCCGGTATACAATTTCTGCCAGGTGCCGTTCACCAGGTTGTCTGACGAAGTATGCGTGTACACCTGCGGCCCGTTGAAGGTGCTGCGGGCGTAAAAACCAAGATCGGCTTCGGTGCCCATCCTGCTTGTGAAGTTGTTGGAATACAGCTCTGAAGCGGCGAGGATGTCGTACACGGCGGTGAGGCCGTTGTTGAGCTGTTCTTCTGTGTTGTAATATGCGGTCGGCGTGAGGAAATCCTTGGGCTTGGTGTCCAGGAACTTTTTGCAGCCCGTCAGCGCCGTTGCCGTTATTATCGTTATGAAGAAACAAATGCGTTGCATAACCATTGTGTTTTCAGGTTAGAAGGATGCTTTTACACCGAAGGTGAGCGTGCGCGCACGCGGGTAAGCCGAATAATCGAACCCGGAAGAAAGCGCGCTGTGGCGCACGGATACTTCGGGGTCCATGCCGGAGTAGCTGGTCCAGGTCCAGAGGTTCTGCGCGGCTACAGACAGGCCGATGCTGCTGATCTTCGCGGGTTTCAACCAGCGTTTCGGAAGTGAATATTGCAGGCTGAGCGTTTTCAGGCGCAGGTAACTGCCGTCTTCTATCACGCGGGAAGAATACAGCCCGTACATGGTCTGGCCGCGGCTCACGGGGATGTCGCTGTCCGGGTTTTCGGGGCTCCACCTGTTCACGTACGATTTGTACTGGTTCAGGTTGTTGCGGTTGCCCACGTTTTCTTCGAACATCAGGCGGTTGGCGTTCATGATGTCGTTGCCATAAGACCACTGGAAAAACACGTTCAGGCTAAGCCCTTTGTAGGAGAAGTTGTTGGAGAAACCGCCGGTGTGGATGGGCAGGCCGCGGCCGATCACCGTCATGTCGCTGGTGTTGGCCACGCCGTCGCCGTTGATGTCCCTGAATTTGTTATGCCCCGGCTTGATCATATCCCTCGTGTCGGTATTGGCCGGCACGTCTTTGCGCAGCACATATTGACCAGGCGCCGTTTCGATAAAGTCTTCATATTTGTACAGCCCGTCCCAGATATACCCGTAAAACAGCGAGGTAGACTGCCGCAGTCTTGCAATGTACAGCGCGCCTTTGTAACCGGAATCCCAGGTCATGGGCGTCAGCAGGGCCTCTTCGCCTTCGGCGAGGGCCAGCACTTTGGTCTGGTTGAAGCTGATGTTGAAATTGCTGCTCCAGGTGAAATTTTTCCGGTCGATGTTCACCGTGCTCAGCGTAAGTTCCAGGCCCTGGTTGCGCACGCTGCCAATGTTCTTGAAAACGGTCTCGAAACCGGTGGTATAAGGCACGTTGGCCTGCAGCAACAGGTCGCGGGTGGTTTTGCGATAAACGTCCGCGCTAAATTCGATGCGGTTGTTAAACAGCCCGAGGTCGTAACCGATATCGATCTGTTCGGTGCTTTCCCATTTCAGGTCGCGGTTGCCGATGGTGCCGGGTATCACGCCTTTGGAAGGCGTGGCGTTGTTGAACGAATAAGAGGCCCCGATGGGCAATTGCAGCGATGGCATATAATCGAAATCCCCCACGCGGTTGTTGCCGGTTACGCCGTAACTGATGCGCAGTTTCGCGTCGGACACGGTGCGGAGGCCTTTCATAAAATTCTCCCCGCTCATGCGCCACGCGAAAGCCGCGGACGGGAAATAGCTCCATTGGTTCTCCGGTGCGAACTTGGACGAGCCGTCTGCCCGCAAACTGGCCGTGAACAGGTATTTCGAACGGAAACCATAATTCACGCGGCCGAGGAACGACGCGAGCGTATAATTTCCGTCGGAAGCGTAAGCCTGGTAAGGAATGCCTTCATCGAGGCCGCTCAGTTCCAGTTCTTCGTTGGGTACCTGCTGCGCGGCGAACCCGTAGCGGGAACGTTTGCCGGCCTGCATGGTCATGCCCGCCACTACGTCCAGCTTATGGACTTTATTAAAGGTCTTGCGGTAGCTCAGTGTATTTTCGTTTACCCAGGTGCTCAGCTCGTCGTAGCTCACCGAGCCGTTAATGCCCTGCACGTTGGTGGGGAACAGCGGGGTGCCCTTGTGCGTCATGCTGTTGAAGAAGGCGTCGCTGCGGCCGGTCTGACTGTTTACGCCGCCTGTAATTTTCAGCAGCAGGTCTTTGGTGATATTATAATCGACGTACGCGTTGGCGGTGAAGTTTTTGATACCGCGCAGCCGCAGTTCGTTCTGCGTGCTGATTACGGGGTTGATGCGGTGGTCTGCCGCATCGTTGATGTCGGGGTCGAAGAGGTCTTCGCTAAGATCGATGCCCGCGCCGCTTACCGGGCGGTAGCCCCACACGCTGAACAGCAGGTAGTTCGTGCTCTGGTTATTATTGGCTGAGGGAGACGCGCCGGTTTGCGTGGTGTTGCTGTAGTTGATGGTAACACCGGTTTTCACTTTGGGGGTCACCACCTGGTCTATGCTGATCCTGCCCTGGTAACGTTTGAAACCGGACTGGATAATGATGCCTTCCTGGTTGGAAACGGAGCCGGAGAGCGAATACTGCGTCTGTGCGTTGCCGCCTCTCAGCGAAAGGTTGTGGTTGGTGATGGGCGCGGTGCGGAAAATATAATCCTGCCAGTTGTAGCCCGGTTCGTTTTTATACGATTCCAGCGTTTTGCCATTCTGCAAATACGATTCGGTGGCCACATCCGGGTTACGGTCGTACTGGTATTTCACGAACTCGTAGGGGTTCATCATGGGGATCGTTTTCAGCACTTTCTGGATACCGTAGCTGCCGCTGTAGGTCACCACCGGTTTGCCGGGCTTTCCTTTTTTGGTGGTGATCACGATCACGCCGTTGGCGCCACGCGCGCCGTAGATGGCGGTGGCGGAAGCATCTTTTAATACGTCGATAGACGCGATATCGTCGGGATTGATCGATGCGCTTTCGGGGTCTTCCATCGGGAAGCCGTCGATCACGTAGAGCGGCGCGTTGCTTTGCGTGAGCGAGTTGGCGCCGCGTATCACGATGTTCATCTGCGAACCGGGCTGGCCTTCGCCGGAAGACACCTGCACGCCCGCCAGCCTGCCGGCCAGCGCCTCATCGAAACTAAGCACCGGCGCTTTGGAAAGGTCTTCCATGTTCACGCTGCCTACCGAACCGGTAAGGTCCTTTTTCGCCACGGCGCCGTAGCCGATCACCACCACTTCATCTATCCCGCGCGACGATTCTTTGAGTAGGATGTTGAGGTTGGACTGGTCTTTTAATACAAAGCTTAGTCTTTCAAAACCGATGTAGCTGAACACCAGCGTTTCGCCGGGTTTTGCGGCGATGCTGAAACGCCCGCTGGTATCGGTGGTGGCGCCGCGGCCGGAGCCGTCTATCTTTACGCTCACGCCCGGCAATGCAAGCCCGGAGCCTGCCGCCGTTACCCGGCCTTTAACCGGCGAAGGGTTTTGCGCGAAAGAAAATACCGGCAACAGGAACAGCATTAGCATGAGGTATCCTGCACCCCGCCATGCATAGGTATATCGTTCCGATTTCATGATCAGAAATTTTATGGTAAGAAGAGTAGTGTGTTAAGAGTAGATTATCTGCGGCGTTTCCTGGCCCTGCTCATCATCGCTTCCAGCGTTACCGGCGCGCCGTTCTTCTTTTTGCTCTCATCCGCGGCTTCCATAAAAGCCAGTATTTCCAGGGTTTCCGCTTCCTGTACGGGCGGCTTGCCCGTTCTGAAAAATTCCGCGATCTGCATTACCAGCGGCACATAACCTTTAAAAGGCCCGAGCGTTGCCACGCCTTTTTCGCCGAACACGCTGCCGCCGTAATCGGACTTCCCGTAACGCGTACCACGGAACGTGCCCACGCGCCCGTCTGCCCATGTACCCACGATCACATCGGTATTATCCGTATGCGTACGGGTAACGGATCTGCAGCCAGCGCCCATAACGGTGAACAGCGTTTCCACGCCGTGGATGCCGTACCAGAAAATGTCCGGGTGCGTTTTTTCGAGATGGCAGGGACTGAAGGTGTCTGCGCCGAGCACTTTTCCAACGGAACCGTTCACGACAGCCTGGGCGGATTCCATGTAACGGAGCGAAGAAGCGGAGAAAACCGGCGCGTTGTATTTGCGAGCGGCGTCGAAGATCTCCATGCCTTCGGCCAGTGAGGCCGCCAGGGGTTTGTCGATGAACACCTTTTTACCGGCTTTCAGCGCGGGCAGCGCCTGCCGGAGGTGCGGGCGGCCGTCGTTGGATTCTACCATCACCACGTCTACCCTGGCTACAAGGGCGTCGATGGAATCGGTCATTTCAACGCCCAGCTTTTTCAGCTCTTCCACGAAACCGGGCAAACGTTTGAGGTTGTTCTCGATGTCGGGGCTGGCTTCCGCGAAAGCCGCCGTTACTTTAAAACCTTCCAGGCCGGCTACGGGCGTGGGACTGTTAAAGCTTTTGGCAAAGGCCACGGCGTGCGAAGTGTCGCAGCCGATAATACCGATGCGGACCGGTTCGGCGGAAGATGCGAAAGCATTAAAAGGCAATGCGGCGGCAAGCCCGGCGCCGGCTGCGGCGGTGGAAAAAGTCTGGAGGAACCTGCGGCGGTCATACAATTGCGTCATGAGGAACAGTCTGATTGATTAAGCTGAATGATTCGGTTGACTAATATAATATAGGTCAAATGGCTGAAACCCGGGCATTAAAAAAGCGTTTCCGTGTACGTACCCGTTCTCTTGTCAAATTTAAGGCTGCCCGGCAGCCTGCTTGATGTATTTACCCGGTTTTCGGGTACGCACCCGGAAATTAGAAAATATTTCCTGAAAATGCAAAGCATTTTCTTCGGACTGGTGCATAATTCTCACTAAATACGGGGAAACCGGGCATAAGAGGCAGAATTTACAATCAAGGAACGGGCGGTCATCCTGGTATGTAAAAACCCCTCCTATTTTCTGCATAAAATATTTGCATTTATGGCTGCCGCCATGTACTTTCGTGTACGTACCCGGAAAATCATGATTTCCGCGTAGTTTTTTCCGCTTTGCCGGTAAACCTTTCTTCCCGGCACTCACCCGTTTTTTCGTTCTTCAGGAAACCAAAATTTATCGCGTACATGAACCACACCACCGTTATGCAGGAACCGCAGCCCGCTGTTACCGCGCCTTCGCGGTACAGGAACTGGCTGCAGGCCATCGGGCCGGGAATGATCACCGCCGCGCTGGTATTCGGCCCCAGCAAGATCACGATTACCTCCATGATGGGCGCCCGTTATGGTTATGACCTGCTCTGGGTTGTGGCGGTCGCCATTTTTTTTATGATCGTATTTGCCACCATGGCCGCCAGGGTGGGCATCGCCACCAGCGAATCGCTGCTTACCACCATCGGCCGCAAATGGGGCAGCGCTGTGCGCATCGCCATCGGTGTGGGCGTGTTTTTTGTTTGCGCGTCTTTCCAGGCGGGCAATTCCATTGGCACCGGTATCGCCGTTGGGGAAGCCACACACACCAGCCCGGCGATCTGGATCGTGGTATTTAACGTGCTTGCCATTGGCATGCTTTTTTTCAGGGCGTTCTATAATATGCTGCAAAAGGTGATGATCGGTTTGATCGTGCTGATGCTGATCGCTTTTATAACAACGTTCCTGCTGTCAAAACCTTCCGTTTCCGGCATGGCGGAAGGCCTTGCGCCAACAGTGCCCGCGGGTTCGGAACAGCTTATTATCGCCTTTATGGCTTCCTGTTTTTCCATCGTGGGCGCTATTTATCAAACCTACCTCGTACAGGAAAGAAAACGCGTCAGCCCCGATGCGAAACAGACCGGCCGCGAAACCTATCCCGGCATGATCATCCTCGGCCTGCTGAGCGCGATCGTGATGGTGTGCTCCGCCGCCGTACTGCACCCTAAAGGCATTGCCGTGAACACCGCTACGGACATGGCCCGCGCACTGGAGCCCATCTTCGGCAACCTCGCCTCCGCCCTTTTCCTTTCCGGTCTTTTCGGCGCATCGTTTTCCTCGCTGATCGGCAATGCTTCGCTGGGCGGCACGTTGCTGGGCGACGCACTCGGTTACGGCGGGCGGCTGCAATCTTCCATGGTGCGTTTTTTTATCGGCATCATTATGGCAGTGGGCGCCGTTGTCGCCATCATCTTCGGTAAACTCCCGCTGCAGGTGATCGTGCTGGCACAGGCCGTCACGATCTTCGTAGTGCCGTTCATCGGCATCGCGCTCTACCTCATCGCCAACAACGGCGAGATCATGGGCCATTATAAAAATTCCCTTTTCTTCCGTATCGCCGGCGCCGCCGGCCTGATCGTTATGCTCCTGCTGGCGGCCAGCAACGTAAAAACTTTATTCTTCTCCTGACAAATTCGTTCCATGAAAAATGTTCAGACCACCGTAGACAGATTATTACAGCCCTCTCCTGCCCTTGTGGCCGATATTGCGAAACTGGAGGGAGACATCCTGATTCTGGGCGTCGGCGGCAAGATCGGTCCGAGCCTGGCCAGGCTGGCGCGGCAGGCGGTTGACCTTTCCGGCGTCCCGCGCAAAGTAATTGGGGTATCGCGGCTTACAGAACCGGGATTGAAGGAAGAGCTCGCCTCTTACGGCGTGGAAACCATTGCCGCCGACCTGATGAACGAAAACGACCTCGCCGCGCTGCCCGATGCGCCGAACGTGCTGTATCTCGCAGGCACCAAATTCGGCACCACGGGCAAAGAAGCTTTTACCTGGGCCATGAACGCTTACCTGCCGGGCCGTGTGGCGGAGAAATATAAAAACTCGAAGATCGTGGTGTACAGCACCGGCAACGTCTATCCTTTCACCCCGGTGTTTTCGGGCGGGGCAGACGAAAACACGCCGCCCGCGCCTGTCGGCGAGTACGGACAGTCATGCCTCGGCCGCGAACGCGTATTCGAACATTTTTCCAACAAATACGGCACGCCCATTCTTGTTTACCGGCTCAATTACGCGAACGACCTGCGTTACGGCGTATTGTTGGAGATCGCGAAGAACGTTGCGGGGGAAAAACCGATCGACCTGCGCATGGGCCACGTAAACGTGATCTGGCAGGGCGATGCGAACGAAATGGCTTTGCGTAGCTTTCATCATTGCAGCGCGCCCGCGAAATTCCTGAACATCACCGGGCCGGAAACCGCTCCCGTACGATGGATCGCGGAGCAGTTCGGCAAAATCATGAACAAAACGCCGCAGTTCATCAACGAAGAACAGCCCACCGCACTGCTGAGCAATGCGGCGGAAAGTTTCCGTTTGTTCGGCTACCCGAAAGTAGGCCTGCTGCAAATGATCGGTCTTACCGCCGAATGGTACCAACAAGGCGGCGCCACCATTCAGAAACCCACGCACTTCCAGGAAAGGGCGGGAAAATTCTAGCCGCACCATTTTAACCTGACGTTCAAAAAATCACTCCCAAACCATGCATTCTTCCATAGAACAACTGCTTTACGCCGGCACGGTGATCCCGGCCCATCCCCTCGCGCTCACCGCCGGGCGCCGGCTCGACGAAGCGCGGCAGCGCAGGCTTACCCGTTACTACATCGCGGCGGGCGCGGGCGGCGTGGCCGTGGGCGTGCATACCACGCAATTCGCCATCCGCCATCCTTCCGTCAACCTTTACGAAACCGTACTGCGGCTGGCCGCCGAAGAAATCGATAAATCAAAGCTGAACCGCCCGTTCATCAAAGTGGCCGGCGTTTGCGGGCCAACGGAACAGGCGCTGAAAGAAGCCCGCCTGGCCGTTGGTCTTGGTTACCATCTCGGGTTGGTAAGCCTCGGCGGTTTGCAGCATTTGAGCGAAGACCAGCTGATCGATCACCTTACCGCCGTTGCACAGGAAATACCCGTTTTCGGATTTTATCTTCAACCTTCCGTAGGAGGCCGTATATTGAGTTACCATTTCTGGGAAAGGCTGGCGAACATCCCGAACGTAAAAGCTATCAAAACGGCCCCGTTCAACCGCTACCAGACCCTCGACGTGGTGCGTGCCGTATGCAGTTCTCCCCGAAGGGAGCAAATAGCGCTTTACACGGGCAACGACGACAACATCGTGCCCGACCTGCTGACCACCTACCGTTTCAGCATCAACGGCGAAACGGTAGAAAAAAGGTTCGCCGGCGGGCTGCTCGGCCACTGGTCCGTCTGGACCAGCAGCGTAGCCGCGCTGTTCGAAGACCTGCGCCATATGAGCCCGCAGGACGCGCTGCGTACGGGCATTGCCGTTACAGACATGAACGCCGCGCTCTTTGATCCTTCCCATGCCTTCGCCGGCTCCATTGCCGGGATACACGAAGTGCTCCGCAGGCAGGGCCTCCTGGAAGGCACCTGGTGCCTGGACCCGGAAGAAACCCTTTCCCCGGGCCAGCTGGAAGAGATCGACCGCGTAACGGCCGCATATCCGCAACTGACGGACGATGCGTTCGTAAAGGCGTTCCTCGAGAAGGATAAAATTTGATTCGGATATGTTAAAAGAAAGGATCAGGGAAGAAGCCCGCCGCTTGTACGAAAACACCGTGCAAACCAGGCGGCACCTGCACGCTCACCCCGAGCTTTCGTTTAAGGAAAACAAGACGGCGGCCTACGTTGCATCAAGACTGGACGCGATCGGCATTTCATACGAAACAATGGCCAACACCGGCCTGGTGGCCCTGCTGCAGGGTAAAAAAAGCCCGTCGGACAAAGTGGTGGCCTTGCGCGCCGATATGGACGCGCTACCCATCCAGGAACTGAACGACGTGCCATACAGGTCCGCCGCGCCCGGTGTGATGCACGCCTGCGGGCACGACGGCCATACCGCTTCGTTGCTGGGCACGGCAGCGATTCTTAAATCGCTGGAGCAGGAATTTTCCGGCACCGTCAAGTTTATTTTCCAGCCGGGAGAAGAATGCACGCCGGGCGGCGCCAGCATGATGATCCGTGAAGGCGTGCTGCAAAACCCCACGCCGCAAAGCGTTTTCGGCCAGCATGTAATGCCCGAGCTGGAAACCGGCAAGATCGGGCTTCGCCCGGGCAGGTACATGGCCAGCGCAGACGAGATCTACATCACCGTGGAAGGCAAAGGCGGCCACGGCGCCATGCCGCACACCACCATCGACCCGGTGCTGATCACCAGCCACATGATCGTTGCGCTGCAGCAGATCGTAAGCCGCAACGCCAATCCCACCGTGCCTTCCGTATTGTCTTTCGGCCGCGTGATCGCCAATGGCGCGCACAACGTGATACCCGATAAAGTGACGATAGACGGCACTTTCCGCACCATGGACGAAACCTGGCGTTTTGAAGCGCACCGCAGGATCAAAGACATGGCGGGCAGCATCGTGGAAAGCATGGGCGGGAAATGCGAAGTGAACATCACCGTGGGGTACCCGGTGCTGATCAATGAAGAAAAACTGACGGCGCGCACGCGGGCGCTCGCGGAAGAATTTGTGGGGAAGGAAAACGTGGTGGATCTGCCCATCTGGATGGCCGCGGAAGACTTTGCGTCTTATTCGCAGATCGCGGATGCGTGTTTTTACCGGCTCGGCGTGCGCAATGAAAAACGCGGCATCACCTCCGGCCTGCACACCGCCACGTTCGACCTCGACGAAAAAAGCCTTGAGATCGGCTCCGGTTTAATGGCCTGGCTGGCGCTCAACAACCTCTGACTTCTTTCCAAATAAACGGCTGTATAAGCCTGAAAAGGGGCAATAAACGGATTATTGCCCCTTTTCTATTGACCAAAACAATTAAAGATTACTTCCCTTTCAACTTACCAATCAACCAGCCATTTTGTTCTTCGTGCTGGTCAGGATAAGCCCAGTGGCCGGTTTCGAGGTACAGCGACAGGTCCTTCGGCGCTGTGATCACGTTATACGAGGCGTACATGGACGTAGGCGGGCAGGTTTCGTCGTTGAAGCCCCAGGTGTAGCGGCCGGCTGCTTTAACGCGGCGCGCGAAATTCACCACATCGTAATAACCTGCCGTAGCGATAAAGTCCTTGCGGTCTTCGTTGCGGCGGTAAAACACATGCGGCCATCCCCCGGCGCGGTTGTGCAGGTAGCCGGTCACGTCGCTGAGCGCGGGGTACATAGCGGCGAGATATTTTACACGGGGGTCCAGCGCGGCGGTAACGATAGAAAGCGCGCCGCCCTGGCTGCCGCCCTGCACGCCGAGGTTTTGACCGTCGTACGCGGGAAGGCTGGCGATGAAATCGTTCGCGCGCACGCAATTGAGATAAACGCGTTTATAATAGAAACGGTCTTTATCGTCCATGTTGAACATCTGGTAGCCGCTGAGCGCGCCGCTGGAAAGACTGGTGTACACAGCGGGATCGAGGTTCACCGGGATGCCGTGGATACCGATCTCGAAAGTGATCACACCGGCTTCGGCTTTTGCCATATCTCCCATGTAAGGCCTGATACCGGCGCCGGGCACACGCAGCACGGCTGGATATTTACCTTCTTTTTTCGGCAGGCACAGGATGCCGTACAGCCGCGACTGACCGTAACCCTGGAGGTTTACGTGGTACACGTTCACGTTTTCGGTGCAGCGCTCGGGCAGCAGCGTCATTTTTGCGTCGAGAGGAATTTTGGAAAGCTCCGTTTTGCCTTTTTCCCAGAAGCTGTCGAAATCCGCGGGATTGTCTACCGTCGGCTTGATCTTTTCCGGGTCGTAACCCGCGGTGGCGAGGCGTTTGTAAGTTTTCCCGTCCACTTCGGCAATTACCGTGCAGCGCAGGAAACCCGGTTCGCGCAGCGTTCCGCCTTCTAACGTAAGGCTGCCATTAGCAAGCGTGGCGGTTTGTTTGATGACGGGCTTCATCTTCTCCGCGCCCACTTCATAATCCACCTTTACATTTTTTACCGGGTTGCCGTTCCGCAAAACGGTGATGGTGAACTTTGCTTTTTCGCCGGTATGGTACAGCCAGTCCGCATGATCGGGCGCCACTACCACCTTCACCGCCGTTTCCACCGGCTGCGCCACAGCGGCGGCTGCCAGGAACAATAAACCAAGAATGATCTTTGAAAATTTGTGCATGCTGTTATTTTTTCAGACAATAAATAAGGAATTGAAAGGCTTGTTCGTTGGAATGCGCATTCGGCGAATGTTCCGCGCGGTTCGTCATGGCTACGCGGTTTGTGTAACCCAGCAGCCTGTTCACGGCAATGGTATGGTTCAGCGCTACCCATTGCGCGGGCGTGTCTTCCGCTCCGCCGGAAACGAGGAATGGGCGCGGCGCCATCAATGCATGCAGCTCGTGCAGGTCGAACCCTTCTTTTACCAGCTGCGGGTACAGGCCGCGGGCGGGGTTTTCAGCAGAGATCAAACTTCTTTTCCGCCAAGGTTTCGGGGTGTAGCCAAGGTACCAGGGCTCCCAGTAATTCACGCCGGCCCGCGATTCGTTGAACACGATACCGGGATCGGACCACACGGCGCAGGCGAATTTTTCGTACAGGCACGATGCGAACATAGCCCATTTGCCGCCGAAGGAATGCCCTATGATGCCGATGCGCGATGCGTCCACAAAGGGTTCTTTCGCCAGGGCCTCAATACTGTTGGCCGCGGCGTATGCGAGCATAGACAGCGGCTGCACGGAGGCGTGCTGAATACCGGGGTAATACAACGAAAAGGTCTGGTCTTTGGTGGCCTGCGTAGTACCGATCGACAGCGTTACGAAACCCCTGCGGGCCAGTTGCAGCGCGAAATCGCGGTCTTTTTTATCGTCGAGGCCTGCGGCCGTTTCGGGATTGTAATACACGGCGATCACGGCAGGCTTTTTACCCGGAACGTCCGGCACCAGCAGGTATCCTTCCGTCCATTCGGACGGCGTCCAACGGTAACGTACCCGATATTGCGTAAAATTTTCGCGTCTGGCGGAATCGATGTATTGTAATTTTTGCGTCGTGTCCACAGCCGGCCAGCGGCCCATTTTATCGTGCCAGGTCTGCAGTATTTCTTTGCGGCGGCGCTGCCAGTCCGCGGCCGTTTTCACCGGCCTTCCATCGTAAAACTTCAGCGGGTTGCGGTAATTGCCGTATTGCCCTTTGTAAGCGGCCGGAACGGTAAAGAAGCTGTCTGCCTGCAGCACCTGGCTTTTAACGGGAATGGCAAGCAGCAATAATGCGTGGAATAATTTCATGCAGGGATGCGGTTGTGAGTTTCCGGCGTAAAAAATAATAAAACAAACCCGGCCGTCAAAGCTTCCGTGCAAAAAATTACGGCCGTAAATGCGGCGGTATGCCCCGGAATGTCGCGTACGCGGTCAATCCCGCCCCTCATTAACAGGAATTGCTTATTTTCATGCAACATTTAACCTGGCTTCCTTTCCATGGAAAAAACCATTCTCGATATTTCCGGCAACAGGGCGTTTACACTGGCGGTAGACGCTGCTATTTCGTTCCGGCCGTTTATGGCGCACATCGAAAAACGGGCGGCCGAAGAACAAGGCCTGAAAAAGAATTTTTACAACACCGTGCTGGAACGTTTCCGGGAAAAACCGGGCGTGGAGGACGATATCGCGCTGGAAGACATTCACCGTTACGAAGACCTGCTGGAATATCTCTACGCCGTGCTTTCCCCTACCCTTTCGTCTGAAAACGAAGTGGCATGGGGCCTCGCGTTCCCGCTTCAACCGATCCTTTTTTACGGCACCGCGCCCATTTACCATATGCTGACCAGCAATTTCAGGGGGCCGGAAGAGTTCACCATCTCCAAAACGCCGCAGGAATACCAGGTGGAGCGGCTGAAGCTCGTGTACGCTCTTATCCTGCAAAGGCTGTACAATTTCCATGCGCCGGTGAAAGTGGGTCAAACACACGCCTGGCAGCAGGAATCCTCCGGGTTGTACCGTTATTATCATACCGCGTTGAACGCCGATTTCCTGGAAGTGAGCGTAAAAGGCGAACTTCCCGAGCTGGACACCAACCAGCTGCACGCGCTGCTTTCAGGGCCTGATGGTTTTGCCGCGCTGGAGCACATCCTGCCGCTGCAACGTTTCCGGTTCAGGGGCATTTCGGTGGTGACGGCCACGGACGTTACGGCCACGCAGGCGGTGGAGAACATCCGGAACATAAGACTGACGGCCCTTCCCGGCGAAAGCAGGAAAGGGTACGACGATGTGGTATTGTCGCTGAAAACGCTGGTGCAGAACGAAAAGATCGAGTTCGACCTTTTCCCTTTTGTACGGGTGAACAACCGCGGCGTATTCGGTTATGAAAAAAGCGGCACCGGCATCCTGTTTTCCGTTTGGGGTGAAAACAACTTTACGCCGGACGAGTTCGCCAAAAACGTGGCGGCCTATTCCGCGCGGCCGGATGCATTTTTTTCCACGGACCTGGAGGACACAGCGCTGGAAAAAATATCGTTCGTACAAATGTTCCGCAAGCTGGGCGTGCGTTCGCTGGCACTAACGCCGGTATTTTACCAGGGAAAGGCCGTGGGCGTGCTGGGCATGCATACCTGGGGCAACGACCGCTTCGATGAAAAAACGCTGGCCCTGCTGGAGCCTGCCATCGCGCCGATCGCGCAGCTGATGCAGATCTATATCGACGAGTTTAATCTTGAGCTGGAAAACATCATCAAAGAAAAATTCACTTTCATACAACCGGCAGTGCAATGGAAGTTCAACGAAGCCGCATGGCATATCCTGCATTACAAAAAGAAAAACCTGTCCGTGGAAACCGAGCCCATCCGTTTCGAGCAGGTGTACCCACTGTACGGCGCCATCGACATCCGTAATTCCACGATGGAAAGGAACAAGGCCGCGCTGGCCGACCTGCGCGCGCACCTGCTGCTGCTTTCCGGCACGCTGGCAGCTTTAGGGCAGCATCACCAGTCCGTGATACTCGATGAAATGATCTTCCACAACCGCAAGTGGCAAAAAACGATCGAAGAAGGGCTGCTTCCCGCCACGGAGGAAGCCAATCTCAATTATTTCCTGAACGAAGAGATCATTTCCTACCTGCAGCATATTTCGGTGCAAACGCCTGCCGCGCGAGACAGCATCGCCGCTTTCCTGCACGTCGTGCGGCAGCCTGACGGGCCGGCACAACAGAACCGTTACGCGCTGGAGGTTTCCATGCAAAAGCTCAACACGGCCATCAACGCGTATTTCGAACAGGAAAAAGAAAAATTGCAGCAGTCGTACCCCTGCTATTTCGAAAAATTCAGAACAGACGGCATCGAATACGACATTTACATCGGGCAGTCCATTTCTCCGGCGCAGCCCTTCGACCATTTCCACCTGGAACACCTGCGCCTCTGGCAATTGTCGTCCATGGCCGCTATCGCCCGGCTTACGCGTTCGCTGCTGCCGGAGCTGCCCGTGGAACTGGAAACCACGCAGCTCATCTTCGTGCACAACCATCCCATCGATATCAGTTTCCGGACGGATGAAAGAAAATTCGACGTGGAAGGCGCGTACAACATCCGTTACCAGATGATCAAAAAACGCATCGACAAGGTACATGTGCGCAATACCGGCGAAAGGCTTACCCAGCCCGGGAAAATCGCGCTGATCTATTTCAATAAAAGAGATGTGGAAGATTATCTGCCGTACATCCAGTACCTTCAGGAAAGCGGCGCCATCGACCCGGGAATGGAAGAGCTGGAGCTGGAAGACCTGCAGGGACTGAGCGGGCTGCGGGCTTTGAGAGTGAGTGTGCGGTATGAATAACCGGGGCTCGCGCCTTTCTTCTTTTTCTTCTTTTTACCCCACCAGATGAGGAAACCGGTTACCGGCAACGAAGCGGTGATCAACGCGGCCAGGAGCATGAGCAGCCTGCCGGGAATGCCGAAAATGCTGCCCACATGAATGTCGTAGGTCATGCGCGAGGCCTTTTCAGCGATCGACGCGTTTTCATATTTGCCCATGTAATTCACGGCTATTTCGGCGCCCGTATGCTGGTCGAAATAATGATAGTTGCCGTTGTAATACTGGCTGCCGCTGGGGTATGCGCGACAGGCGACCACGGCAGAATCGTTCGCCGGGATCGTAACGCTGTAGCCTTCCGCGCCGGGGTACATGGCCATTACCTTTTCAAAGGAACGGTTGATCACGCTGCTGTCTTTCACGGCGGCCCGGTCCGATTTTAACACGGCAACAGGCCGCGCCTTTCCGCCGCTGAACAGCCAGAACTCCGCATCGCTCACCCATTTGAAGCTCCATACCAATCCCGTGAGCACTGCGAAAATGATCACCCAGCTGGCGTAAAAACCGAACACGTTATGCAGGTCGTAATTAAGCCGTTTGGGCGAGGCGCCCCATTTCACCTTGAAGCTGCTTTTCAGGCGGGCGACGTTGCGGGGCCACCACAACACGATGCCTGAAATAATGATCACCAGGAACACCAGCGTACCGTAACCGACGACGTGGTGACCGATCTTCTGGGGCAACCAGAGGTTCATGTGCCCGTCGAGGATAAATTTGAAGAACTCCTTCTGCCGGTCGAGCACTTTGATTACCTCGCCGGTGTAGGGATTGACGTAAACGTTGTGATAGAAGTAAGGCTCGCGGCGGAAGAACTGTACAATGGGCACCTCGCCTTTTTCCCTTTCGCCGTAAAGAATACGGAACGCTTTCATTCCGCCCATACGTTTTTCCGCGGCGGCCTGGAGGACCGTCACGGGCTGAAAGGGTTTGTTTTCAACCGTTACGAAGCGGTAAGGCTCTGTAATATTGGATATCTCGGGCTGAACGGCGTAAATTGCCCCGGTAACCGCCACGATAAAAACGATCAGCCCGGCGATGAGGCCGAGCCAGAGATGAAGCCATCCGAATATCTTTTTCCAGTTCATAGTTGAAAACTGACGCGAAACTAGGGATCAATTTCTCCCCGGGTTTATCAATTCGGGAAAATCTTTTGCATAAAAGGGAAAAACGGCCGTGAAATGGCACCGGTTTTGGGAGGTATTCCTAAACCGTTCACCATGGGCATCCCCGATATCATGTTATTAATGCTGATCGTACTGGCCGCCATCGCGCTGGTCGTATTTTTTATCCGGCGAAACCGCCGCGACCGGAAGGAATTGTTCCCGCCGGGGCCTGACGATCCTGTGGAAGTGAACAAAACCATTACAAAGGAAAGGGACGACGAACTGTAAAGTTTGCACGAAAAAACAAACCTGAAAACTGCTGTATCATGACAGTCAAACCTCTCAATCCCGAAGGGATGCTCAGGTCGCCCGCTTTCTCCCAGGCGATCGTTACCGAAGGCCCCGGAAAAACGATTTACATCGGCGGTCAGAACGCCGTGAATGAAAAAGGCGAAACCGTTGGCGGGAACGACTTTAAGGCGCAAACGGAACAGGTGATGAAAAACATCGCCACCGTGCTGGCCGCTGCCGGCACTACGTTCGACAACGTGATAAAACTCACGATCTGCGCGGTGCAGGGCAACGACCTGCGTGCCGGTTTCGAAGCGGCACAGCCTTTCATGAGCAAAACGGCGCCGCCCCCGGTCGTTACGGTCCTGGTAGTGGCGGCCCTCGGTCATCCAGACTACCTGGTGGAGATCGATGCCATCGCGTATATGTAAACAATCTTAAAAATAACTCAACGTTTTGACGGAGACTGCGGATCGTGTGAATAACTTTGATTCCTCAATTCAAAAAATTATCTTGGGGAGCAAATCCACAAAACCGCGTCATGAAGTTCTCCGTATTATCCGTGATTTCCTTATTGGTGGCCACTTTTGCCATGGCCCAGGTAAAAGTTGACCTGAAAAAATTCAAACCTTCCAATGGTGCGACCGCCATTCAGCGCGGCCAGTTGCTCGAAATCGCCTGGCCGGCAGGTCCTTCCTCCCAAGGCAAAATCGTTTTAGACCTGGCATCCAGCCGACCGCTCTTTAAAACGGTTTCGCTTGGAAATCAGCAGATCACTTCGCAGACAGACCCCGCTTTTGTGCTGACCGTCGGCAAAAGAGACCTGCTTTCCCAAAACAGGTGGAACATTTTTTTTGACAAGGTACCGAACAGGCCTTATCAATCTTACCCCGTATCGCTTAAAAAAACATCCGCGTCCGTAAGAACGGAAGGCAGCCGCACGATCGTAAGCGTCGGGCCGATGTCTGCCGAAACTTTCACCGGCTCGCTTGAAATCACTTTTTATAACGGCAGTCCTTTATTCAATATCGCGGCGGTGCTTACCACCGAAAAAGATGCCAAAGCGATCGTGTTCGACGCGGGCATGACCAGCAAAAATCCCGACTGGAAACAGGTTTCCTGGATCAATACGGGCGACAGCCTCGTACAAACGAAAATAAACGCGAGTTCGCCTGCGCGCCCCGAAGCCGTGAAATACCGCAGCATCGTGGTTTCTGGCGAACAGGGCGCAATGGCGGTGTTTCCGCCGCCGCATCAATATTTTTACCCGCTCGACGAAGCGTTTAACCTGGAATTTACCTGGCATGGCAGCGGTTACCGGCATATGGTAGACGGCTACGGCGTTGGTATCAGGCAGGAGCTGCAGGGCGACCGGCGTTTTGTGCCCTGGTTCAATGCCCCTCCCGGTACAAAACAGCGGTTGAATTTCTTTTGCCTGCTGAGCGCGGAGAACGACGCGGCCGCATTGTCTGCCGTTAAAAAATTCACCAACAACGACCAATACGCGGAGCTTCCGGGCTTCAAAACCATGTCCAGCCACTTCCACAACGAATTCGTGATGAAAGTGATGATGGCGGGGAAACCGGTGCCCGAGCATCCCGAATTCGTGAAAGTGTTTAAGGATATGGGCGTGGACATCGTTCACCTTGCGGAATTCCATTATACCGCCGATCCGCGCGGGCCGGACGAGAAGCGGCTGCCGCAGCTGAAAGCGCTTTTTGATCTGTGTGAAAAACAATCGGACGGGGAATTTTTATTGCTGCCGGGGGAAGAACCGAATGAATTTTTCGGCGGGCACTGGCTGGATATTTTTCCGAAGCCGGTGTACTGGGTGATGTCCCGCAAACAGGGAACGCCTTACGTGGAAGAAAAGCCGGGTTATGGAAAAGTATATCACATCGGCAACAAAGAAGAAATGCTGCGCCTGCTGGAAGATGAAAAAGGCCTTGCATGGACGGCGCATCCCCGCACAAAAGGCTCCGTGAATACGCCGGACATTTACAACCACGAACAATTCTTTTTATCGGACCGATTTATGGGCGCCGCCTGGAAAGCCATGCCGGCGGACCTTTCACAGCCGCGCCTGGGCTTACGGGTGCTGGACCTGATGGACGATATGAACAACTGGGGCGTTAAAAAAACGGTGATCTGCGAGGCCGACCTGTTCACCATCACGCCGCAGAACGAGATGTATGCGCACATGAACGTGAATTATCTCATGCTCGACAGACTGCCCGCATACAAAGACAGCTGGCTTCCCATTCTCGACGCCATGCAGCACGGCCGTTTTTTCGGCACCACGGGCGAAGTGCTGATGCCGTCGCTGAAGATCAACGGGCATATTTCCGGTGACAGCCTGCAACTGCCGGCGGGAGGTATCGCCAATATCGTGCTTAGCCTTCGCTGGACGTTCCCGATGAATTTTATAGAGATCATTTCCGGCGACGGCGAAAAAGTTTACCGTGAAAAGATCGACCTGCGCGACACGAAGGCGTTCGGCGAAAAAACTTTCAACATCGACAGCAAGCTGGCCGGCCGGAAATGGGTGCGTGTAGAAGCCTGGGACGTAGCGGCGAACGGTGCGTTCAGCCAAACTTTTTATCTCCGGTAGTCCAGTTATAATTCCTTTTTCAGCACTTCCACCGCGTCGGTATCTTCATACTGAGCGATCAGTGCGTTCAGTTGCTTTTTGAGGCCGGCGGCCAGTTTTTCGTATCCTTTTTTACCGTAGAGGTTGCGCATTTCCTTCGGATCGTTTTGCAGGTCGTACAATTCCCAGCCTTCCACGCGTTTGTAGAACCTGATGAGCTTGTAGCGGTCGGTTTTGATGCCGAAGTGCGGGGAAACGGCATGCTCGCCATTTTCATAATAGTGATAATAAAGCGCGTCGCGGCCCTTTGCGGCGGGCTTGCGGAAGAGCGGAAGAATAGACCGGCCCTGCACTTCGGCCGGCACCGGAAGTCCCGCCGCATCCAGCATGGTGGGCGCAACGTCGAGGTTCATCACAAGATCTTTATTCACCGTGCCCGGTTTGATCACGCCCGGATAACGCATCACCATCGGCGTGCGGAAAGATTCTTCGTACATAAACCGTTTGTCGAACCAGCCATGTTCGCCCATGTAAAAACCTTGGTCGCTGATGTACACTACAATGGTATTTCGGGAAAGGCCATGCTGGTCCAGGTAATCGAGCGCTCTGCCGATGTTCCGGTCCAGCGAGGCGGTGGTGCTCATGTAATCGCGCATGTACCGCTGGTATTTCCATTCCGCCAGTTCTTTTCCCTGCAGGTTGCGCGCGCGGAGATCGGCTTCGATGGGCTTGTAATAGGCGTCGAACTTCGCGCGCTGGGCGGGGTTCATGCGTTCTACCGCCGGTTCCTTGCCGTTTTTGCTGTAGGAAAGCATTTTCAGGTCGTACCCGGGGAGCATGTCTTTCGCCACGCTCATTTCCTGCACCTGCGCCGCTTTGCGGCCTTCGTAGTTATCGAAATAATTGTCCGGCACCGGGAAATTCACATGATCGAACCGCCCAAGATCGGTTGTATCGGGGTGCCAGGTGCGGTGCGGGGCTTTATGCCCGATGACGAGGCAAAAAGGGCGCGTAGTGTCGCGGCGGTCCAGCCAGTTTTCCGCTTCGTCTTCAATAATGTTGGTGGCATATCCTTCTATTTTTTCGCGGCGGCCGTTCATGACGAGGAAATCGGGGTTGAAATACTGGCCCTGGCCGGGCAAGATCTTCCAGAAATCAAAGCCGGTGGGCGTGCTTTCCAGGTGCCATTTGCCGATCCAGGCGGTTTGGTAGCCTCCTTTCTGAAGATCTTTTACAAACGTGTACTGGCTGCTGTCGAAATAAGAATGTTCGTTGTCTTTGAAGCCGTTCTTATGGCTGTATTTGCCCGTCAGGATCACGGCGCGGCTGGGGCCGCAGATCGAATTGGTGACGTACGCTTTGTTGAACACCACGCCTTCGCGGGCAATGCGGTCGATGTTCGGCGAAGCGCCGTATGGGCCGCCATATGCGCCGATAGATTGAAAACTATGATCGTCTGACACGATAATGACGATATTGGGGCGCTGTTGCGCCGTTGCCGTGGCGGCAGTTATCAAAAAGAGCAGCGCAAGCGCGGGCTTGCTGATGAGAGGTATGTTCACGGTCATTCGTTTGTTTAAGGGCTTTTGCGGCGTTCGTGCCGACCGTTGAAGATACGCTTTCGGAAGGCCGTCTGCAAGAGGTGAGGCGGAATAAATCTGCAGAACTGATTTTTGACCGAAACATTGGCACAAAAAGGAGCAATAAAAAAGGCTGCCTCACGGTCGATGAGGCAGCCCTTCTATTATATCCAAACTACGGCACCTGTCTGCAATAATAGAGCACATTATCCCTGTCGTTCGTATTCCAGGCATAATTTAATGTCTTGTTCAAACTCCCTTCGCCTCCCAATGTGCCCCAGCTGCCGGTGGGATATTTCCCGTGGGCAAGCCCGCCGCTGACCACAATCGCTACGTGGCCGTTGTTGCGGGGCGGGGTATGATCGGAAGATTTTAATCCCGCCACAACGAACCAACCGGCGTCTGCCTTGCCTTTGGCGGCCACGCCATTGTCCAGTTTCGTCCACCCTGCGCCCTGGATCTGCGTCACGATGCTATCCGCATTGCCGGCAAAGATGATCCCGAATTCTTTTGCGACGGCTGTGGCGAAGCCGCTGCAGTCCGATTTGTGATCCTCAAATTTATCTCCGCACGTATCGATGATCTTTTGCGCGGTAGGGTCTATCAGCGATCGTTTGTATGGTTTGGGAGGAACGGGTTTGCCCAGCACGATACGCTCCAGCAAGGGAACGATAAGACCTGTATAAAGTATCAGCACAAGGGAAGCCACTTTTGCATCGTACAGGCATTTTATTTGTTTTATCTCACACCACCACGCTATAAAAAGCATATCGCCGATAGCGAATAGCCATACGATAAAAGAAATGGTCGCGATAATAGCGTGAAATACCGCGCGTTTGACGGGTTTGGGCTCTTCAGGCAAAGACGTTGGTTTGTCTATCACCGCAAAATAGGTCCAGATGGGCGTCAGCACCAGGATAATGATCACCGTTACTTTATATGCCGAAAGATTTATGGCCTCTCCGCCTACCGGTTTTAATATGCCGGCGGCGGCGGTGTAGACGGCGATTACTTCTGCGGGAATGTACTTGATGATCTTGGACAGATAATTGTCATCGTTCGTTACAGTGGGGCGAAGCATATTATTTTGGTTTTAGGAATGAATAAGACGTACAGGTATCAGGTGTGCTCCGGCTAATGGGTATCTAAAGATAACGATAAACGAATTTATTTGTAAAATTGGATTTTACTTTATATCTTTAATATACATCGCTTTATCACCGCTCTGTCGAGACCCCGTGACCCCGTTTGACGTATTGTCCCCGGTGATGAATTCCTATACTCCGAGTTACCTATCGTGTCCCGTTGCAGCCGGACGAATGTTTTCTTTTCTCAATTGTTCTTTATGTATATCCCTTTACGACTGTCAGGTTGTTTCCTGGTCCTTATACTTTGCTGTTCCTGCGCGCGGCCAATTCACAGGGATGGGTATGTTATTAATGATGATATGAATTGGGCCGCATGGTACGAATTTGCAAGATCCTCGGATGGAGCAGCCTCTGAATATATAAAAAATATAAACCCCGGCACTATTCTCCGCCTGGATTGTTATACCGCCACGCTCCCCACCACTACAGGCGTGTCTTACCTGATGCCGCTGCACTATACCTTCGAGATCCCCATCAGGTACGTGGGACTACGTTATGGCACTTTGAAAAGTTATGAGAGGGATTTTTTGCTTGCCTACCTGGCTACCAATATCAAAAAAAAATTCCCGGAGGGCATCCCGGAGGACAAATCCCTGGTGCATCTCTGGAATTACCTTATGAGGCACCTGGTACTGGTACAAGATGCAAAAAAAACTTCGCCTGCTAAAGTTAAGGTCGAATATAAAGACCTCCGGGAATTGTTTGATTCTATCCCTGCATTTCGCGAATGCCTGGCGTTCCAGGAAGGTGAGCAGCAGGATTTAATAGTACCCCGTTCGATAGAAACAACTGAAAGCATTAAAGACTTTTTCCAGGGCAGTTTAAGCGGACATGTAGCGACGAAATCATTCTACAAAACCAACCTAAGCGACCGGTATTTCTCCTATGTTTCTTATACCGTTATTGTAGACGATGTTTCTTACGACAAACACCAGGCCACCCGGGAACTTTCCACCTGGTCCGTCTATGACTGGGTCAATTCCGGCATACCCGTTTACGAGGAAGAAAAACAACTCAGGTTTATCGTCTTCAAAAAACATCACGGACGCTACTCCATTAATTACAATGGCGAAGAGGCGGGCCGCACCGTACGTTATCAGCAATACCCTCAAAATATGCTGTCGGGTTCCGGCCGCAATAAAAGTATTTCAGAAGAAGATCTTACGAGTATTTTTCCTAACGCGGTTAAGCGCCTCGTCTATAAAAAGCCTCACGAGTAAATAATTTCATATGGAATTCATCGTTTTTGGCCGGAAGTATGATCTTTCCGAAGCCGCTAGCGTCCCAATTGAATGGAATGGTCAGCATGTCGGTTCCCTGGTGATGTCGGGCGGGAAGCTAAATATTGAATTTACGAAGGATATTTCGTTTTCAGAGGCCACTCATAATGGCATTGCTGTTAGTATAAAAAGCGGTGTAAAGATTTCAATGAATATTTCCACCGGCGCGGGCACGTTATCAGGCAACCTCTCGGTAAAGATATTCGATGTAACTCCGACGTCTGTCGCGGTGAAATTAGGGACAGGCAGCGAATTGCGATTTTTCATCCCGCTCAGCGACCCGCTGAATAAAAAAGCTTATGACAGCGTTTGGCGAGGCAATTTTTCACAATACGAAAACATGTTGCTGCAGGGCGGAACGGCCAGCCGGGTGATGGTGGAGGCCTTCTGTATCGACCTTTCGGAAAATAACATTGACCTGTTCGTGCGTTCCGACCAATCCTGCTTGATCAATGACGGAATGCTGATCCTTCCGCCTCCGGATGACGAAAGCATCGGTTTTTCCCAGGATCTTGCTTTTAACAGGATCAAACTAACACCCGGCGGCGGAATACGTTTGCTGTTGGAGCCGCAATTTAAATACCTGCCATTTTTCCCCGACATGATCAGCGTTCGCGAAGAGATCATCCAAAGGAAACAGGAAATACAGCTTAAATATCAAATGGCGCTGGTGAATGGCGTGCTTTGCCTGGAAAAATTGCCGGATGCAGGCAGTAGGGCGAAATGGGTCGGAAAACCCTTTTCCACCTGGGAGCCAATGTTGCTGATACCGAATCTTTCCGACGGGAACAGCTACCCGCTTGCTCTCAAACCTGGCAGCGGCGATTTCGGCATTAGTTTCCGTTCAGGTCACGATGTTTTACAGAACGATACATCGCCGCAATCTTATGAAAAGACCATACGCGGGCTTTCAATAGACGAAATTCCAAACGGCACGCTGCATGAGCTTTCATTTAAAACCATCGACTGGGAAAGAAAGGAACGACAATTGTACGGCGTAAAATTCGGGAACAGCGAAAACAAAGAAGCCCTTGAATCTCCTTTCTGGCTTATGTCTTCAGGAGAAGTGAAGGTGAACGACGATCCGCCCGCAGTTGTGTACAGCAGCGCTAAAGGCGCCTGGTTTGAAAGAACGGGCGCCAATCCCCCGAATATTTCCCTGAAAACGCAACCGGTTACACTCGGCAATGAATCCATCTATCACATCCTCACTATAGCGCTCAAGCCCCAGGAATGGACCTTTCACACCCAATACGAAGAAAGGGAAAGTTTCACGCCGGCCGGCGCCGTTGCAGGCAGCCAGGTGTTTAATATAGACAGCCGGAAATTCAAGACACAGACCACAGACCCCTTCGAGCTTCCGGCCACAGACCTTTTGCTCGGCGCGTCCAATATCAGCGACCCTTCCGGCAAAAACGTCACCCAGATCCTGTCTGACGTACAGCAGAAAATCGCCCGCCTGAACGACCGGTTTAAAACGTTCACGTCCGTGCCGGAAAACCAGGAACATATCCAGGGGTTTGCGCGCACCTACAACGGCGCGGCGCCGCTGACGGCCGACACCGTCTTCCTCTCCCCCATGGCTAAAGCGGAACACCTGGCAGACGTGCTGCCCGGCGATGTCCAGATCAGGCCCAACACCGTGACCTTCGCGCACGGGGAATACAGGGGATTAAAAAGGGCATTGCTACCGCCCGCGAAAAAAACAAAAATGGCCGCCATCACGGCACAAAATATCTTCGACCGGCTGCATCACCTTTGGAACGACTATCTTTTCCTGATGGAAGGAACGGCAGACCCCGCATTAAAAAAAGCGGCAACCGCCATCCAACGGATCAGGATATACCTGGAGAATCTCCAGGACGAACAGGAGATGAGCGAGCTTCGGGTACATTTTCGCGACGATATTTACTACAGATTGAAGCTGGAAATACTCGCGCCTTCCAATGCCGCCATAGCAGCATGCCTCCATCGCATCAAAACATTGGTCAATGGGAATCTCAACGCCATCCCGGGCTTGGGCAAACGCCTGAAACAGGTGCAGCAAAAGGTGGAAGATCTTACGGCAGCCACACTGAAAACCGAATGGAACAAAGGCTGGAGCGCACTTACTACGGAGGCCGACAAGGTACTTTATGCGCTGTTCGACGTTGTATATAAACAATTCGACAGAAGTATATTAAACAAGCTGCTGGAGATCGCGTACGCTACGGGCACCGCTCATACGTGCATCAGGGAAGAAGTGACCAATGTTTTTTCATACCTGCAGATCACGCAGACGGAACTGGATGCTTTCCGGGAGACAGTGGAAGAAGAAATCGACGAACTGCTCAGCGAAGTAATGCAGGGCGCAGACCCCTACCTCGACGATCTGAAGGAATTATGGGAGAAAGTAGACCCGGCCGAGACCGGTTGCGCGGAGATGGCGCTCGATGAAATGAAAGCAGTGTATGGGCCTCACTTCGGCGTCAAGACGTTCGCGAATATCCTCAAAGACCTCAAAAGAGGCAATTCCACCACCAAAGCCACTGCCGAAAAAGTGATCCGCTGCCTGGAACAGCGCCTGAAACAAAAGATCAGGAAAGCCCTCCTGAAAGCCTGGGAAGATATTGCAGCAGGACCTTGGGCCACGATAGAAGCCTGGCTGAATGAAAATTTCGAGGAATACCAGGAAGACATTTGGGCATTTTACAGCTTCATTCTCGAAGCGGAACAGATCAAAGCCCGGGTAGAACAATATCTTGTCACCATCAAAAAGATCGCCGCCATTACAAAACCGGCAGATCTCAAGGCGTTGAAGACCGATCCGGGTTTCAAGGAAATTTACGATGAAGCTTCGCGCGTTATCCAGAAAGAATACGGCGATGACCTGAGAAATCTCGAAAACATCCCGCAGCAGGAGTTCGAGAAGCTGGTAGACCGGCATTGGGAAAAGATACTGTTCGTTGCGCTCACGCTGCAATACGTGATAGACGAATACCATTACTGGAAAGATATCATCGCCCGGCTGAAAACGGCCGTGGATGATATCCGTTTCAGCATTACCCGGTTTATTACAGACCTGAACGACGATGCAAAACGGAAAGCCATGCTGCGCGTGCTGGTGCGATACCTGCTCGAAAAATACCAGGTGCAGCTGTCCCTGGCGGACCTGCGCGTTGATCCCCCGCAATATATCGTTTACAGCAAACACCTTTCTTTTAACACCAGCCAGGAATTTAAAAAGAAGATGGAAACGCTGCTGAAGAAGCTGCATCTTCAAAAACTGGTATTGTGCAAAATGGGAGGCGACAAACAGTGGGACCAGTCTTTCAGCGAGTCGTCCGTCTATATCCTGAAACTCGGCAATGATATGGACATGCGTACGATTTTGCAGGAGATCAACAATACAAACAAAAAACCCGGCCTGCGCAACGGTCCTTTTAACGACGAGCGTTTGTCAGACAAAGAAGAAAAAAGCCCCCTTCAGCAACTGATCGACGACCTGCATCCCGATATGAAGGAATCCAAATGGCGCGGCATATTCATTTACAAACCTTTTGCCGATATCCGGCGCGACAAGCTGCTGGGCGACCTGCTGGGGAAATCCAGCCTGCAGATGCAATATGCAGCCATCGGCGGTACCAGTTACCCGGAGCCGGGCAAACCGCCGGAGATCCCTTTCAACATCTATGCGCGGGTAAAGGAAGAAGCGCAGAAGATGGAGATGGAGCTGGGCGGCAGGGAAGAAACAAAGCCGGATGCACACCTCACGCTGGTAAAGTTCGATGCTCTTATCAAAAACACGCGCCTGGAATATGGCGACGCCATCTTGCAGCTGGACTTTCTGAACGTATTCAGCAAAAAATATCCCTGCGCAAAGAACGACCGGATCATGATACGCGGCACAGTGCCTGCGCAGGCGCCCGGGGACAATACGCCGCGCGATTTCGAATTTGCGGTGACTTTTGAGCCACAACGCGAGTTCAAAGACCTGCCCGGCTTCCTCGACAGCCTGCAGCTGCGCGGCATCAAAGCGTCGCGGCAGGCCGGCAGGTCGGTACTGGAGATCGATGCAACACTGCGGTTCAGGGAATTCGGGCCGGTGAAATATGTGAAATACCTTTCGCTGCGGAACTTTTACATCATCCTCCCCTCTTCCGCCAACGGTACGGAGAACCCGGCCGGCAAACCCCGGGGGGTGAACTTCGACATCGGCGCGATCGATTTTTTGCTGGACAAACCCCGGCCGGTCAATTTCTGGGGAATGGAGCTCCGGCCGCGCGGAATGGGATATATCAAAAGATACGAAGGAGCGCTTGCACAGAATTTCAGCAGCAACATCATATGGATGAGCGGTGCAGAGCCTCCACAGGGCAATTCGCTGACCTACCTGAAAGTGGACGTACAATTCAGCAAACTGCCGGCGCTGGGCGGCGTGAACGTAAAAGACCTCAAACTGGAAGGAGTGCTCGCCGTTGGCGTAAAAAACAGCAAGCCCGATCCTGCGAAACCTTTTTTTGGCATCGCGGGGCTCAATGCGAAAGAGATTTCCATCGACCTGTTCCGTTTTATTTCGCTGTACATCAAAGACCTGCTGATTCAAAAAGGCACTATCGGCCCCGGCAATATGCCGGTCACTTTTATGGGCGCCCGCCAGATCGACCTCAAAATCCTGGACTGGTCGCCGCTGGGTAAAAATGCGGAATTCGGCCTGGCATTTCTTCACAACGATCCGGAAGGCAACACCGCAGACCAGAACGCTTCTCCCAGAACAGGCATGATAGCGGCCTACAGCAAACCAGGCGGCGCCAGGATCGGCGTATTGCGGCTGCACTGGGTATTGCTGGCCAATAATATCGGCTTCAGCACGGATATTCTCAACCACCTTCTTTCCCCCGCAAAAGGCGACGATAAACCCATGAAGGATATGATGGAGAGGATATTCAAAGGCATCCAGCAAAGCAAACACGGCCAGTCGTTCAAAGACATTTTTTTCACGCCCAATTCCGGCTGGCTGTTTGGCGTGTCTTTCGCGATCGCCGGCATCCTGGACCGCTGTACGCTTATCCTCCACGATCAATATTATTACGGCATCATGATCGCGTCCAAACAGGCCTGGTTTAAAGAACTGTTTGGAGTAGACGCGCTTTCACTGGCATATATACCCGGGCCCGTCAAACAAATGGACCGTTTCAGAACGGAATTCAGCCTGCCCAGGCTGGACCTGATGGGCCCCATGCAATCCGGCCTCGTAGCCCTGGAAGGCAATTTGAACCGGGATGCGCTGATAGATTTCGGTTTCCCCTGGAAGTCTGGCAACACCTATCTCTGGCACCGTACTTTCAGTTACGCCGCGGGCATCTACGAAACCCGTTTCGGTTTTTATTTCGAAAAACGTACGGATGTTGCGGTGCGTGGCGAACAAACCATCACTATCGGGGCTGGCGTGGCACTCTCTTACGGGTATAAGGTGGGAGCGCGTTCCCCTTTCGCGTGGGCAGAAGCCGGTATATCCGTCACCGTTATATTGATGGGCTCCGTCACCTTCCAGTTTGAAAAAGGCGGCAGCGAAATCACCCTGTTCAAAGGCTCGCTGCAAAAAATAGAAGTGATCGGCGTGATCGGAATCTATGCCTATGCAAAGGGCGGCATCAACTACTGGGTGCTTACCGCCGAGATCAAGGCGGAAGTGGTAGCCGCACTGGCCGGTCACCTGATATACATGCCGCAGGGTAACAGTTCGCTGACGTTCACCGCAACGCTCAGCGTTTCCTATTCCGCTTCCTGCAGGGTAAAAATGGGATTTATCAAGATAACCGTGAGTGTCTCCGGAAGCTTTTCTTATGACGTTTCCGGAAGAATAGCGCTTAACTAACATAAACACATACGTTCCTTATGGGCAACAAACTTTTTTATATACTGGATAATTTTTGTCCGGCCGCGTATTACGACAAAACGGCGATCGACAACAAGGATTTTTTTATCATCGTCAACACCTATCTCATAACCGATTTCCCGGAATGCCCTCCACTGGCTAATTACATCGATCCGGCCACACAGGGGACCGGTCACGTCTGGGAATATCTCGGGGCAAACTCCGCAGCCTTCGGCCGGCTGGTGCCCGTGCCCCCGCCACTGAATACAGCTATCAGCTTCGCATACAACGGTACCTCGTTCGACAACAAGCTGGGATTCGAGTTCCAGGATAAAACAGAAATGATCAGCTGGCTGGAAAGAAGCAATAGTTTCCTGCTGCTGGAACCAGCCAACCACAAAATCGCCGTCGACTTTTTTAAATACGTTTCGTTCAGCCAGTTCCGGGAATTAAACGACTGGCTGATCGCGTTGCTAAGCGAGGTGTTGAAGAAAAAAACGGGCGACATTACCGACCCGCTGGAAAAAAAGATATGGGATTGCGCATGGGCGGGCGGCGCCGCAGATTTCAAAGAAAAGTTCAGGGAGAAAATACTTGCGCAGCAAAATGCCATCCCCCCTGAAAAACCAGTACCGCTGGGTATCAGCGATTCGTACATCGCGCGATTCTGCGCCCTGCTGAAGGCTAACGGTCTTGAAAACGAACAATCGCCTTTTTTGCCCCCATCTTCCAAATTCACCAGCAGTGCGCTGGCACTGCTTGGAAAGAATGCTACCGATGCCACTGTCTTACTGGGCGACGAGAATCATTACCGCAAAATCCTTTGCCAGCGGATATCCACGGAAAAAGGCCAGCCGGAAAAACTCCGCGAGCGTTTGGGGCTCTTTTACGGCGCCGGCGAAAGATCACGCATAAACAGGCCTCCCGGAATTTCCATCATGCAGATCAAAGACATCGATTCGCCTGCCGGTATGCAGCTGGATAAGGCTTTTCTGCCAACGGACTGGTTGGAAACGAACGCCGTTTCGTTATGCGGGCAGGTATGCGCCATTCCGCTTGCCGCCATGAAAGAACCCGGCTTTTTCCCCAGCCTGCAGATCAAGGCCGGTAGCGTGGACCTGCTGGCACAGCTTTCTCCGGATCAGCGTCAGGAGTATTTTAATGCAATCTCTGCCTACCTGCACAATATTGCCAACAATGATCATACAAAGTTCAAACGCATACTGTCGCTTCCCGAGCAATATAGGATCCCGCGACCTTCAGATCCGCAGCCTTTAACGGTCGCGCAGGAAAAAACACGCTATTCTCCCGTGAATGTCCTGCTGAAACATAACCTCTACCCCATAAAACCCGCGGCAGACGCCTACGCCACCGCGATCAAGATACCTGAAGCCCTGCTGGACAGCCTGTTGCCGGCCGCACGTGTAAGTTACCGCGAAGACGGCTCCGCCGATCCTCTTTTCATCACCCTGAACCCCCAACGGCAGTTGCTGCGGAAAGAAGATCTTTTCAAAAAAGAAGGCACACCAGATGTAAAACATATCGATTTCGAAGGAAGCGTTCCGCCTGAACAATTCACGCCGGCCCTGATGTTCGGCATCCAGGTAAAAAAAGTGCCGCTACCGGAAAACGGGAAGCAGGCGTTCAAACTTTCGCGAAAAGCACCCGTGCCCAAAAACAATACCGATCCCTCCAACAAACCGATAGTCGACGAGTTAAAGCTGCTTCGCGAGCTGTTGTACGAACCGGGAGATATTTTCAAAAAGAACGATTTCCTGCTCCTGGTCATCAAAAATACAATACCGGAATCACCAATCCTTATTACAAATGCGTGGACGGACAAAAAAGTGGATGACGATGAAATGCTGGAGATCTATTCGGAAGGCCTGCAAGCACTTTTTGCGGACAGCAATGCGCAGACCGTGAAAGACACGGTGGACGCAGACCTGCTGATCTTCCCCGTTCAAAATATCCAGCAGGTTTGGGAAAAAGGATTTAACGTATTGCTGCATAAAGACGCCGGCAAGTCCGTATTCATTGCATTGGACCAGCATTACAATTTCAGGTTCAATACTTCGGTGAACGGTTTTTCGCGTTCCATGCTGCTGACGCTGGACAAAAACGGTTTTGCAGATTCCGGTATGGGTGATATTGAACCGGCGCTGGTCGATTACAGCAACTTCAGTAAATTCCGCATATCGGTTGCCAACGGCCACGAACTGAAAATGAATACTTCTGACGCGCTGTTGCCGGTATACGAAATGCCTTCCACGGGCATGCCGCAACTTTTCTATTATCGCACCACGCATCGTTTTTCGGAAGAAATAAACAATGCAGAAAATGCCATGGAAAACCAGGAGAACCGGTACAGGCTGTACCGTCTCAATAGCGCGCCTATGACTGCCCGCGTTAAGATAGAAAACCAGTATGCATTCAGGATGGCGCTGGAAATGGACGGTATCGCGTTTCCCTTCAGCAACCCTATCCGGAACCTGGCCAGCCTGAAAACCAGCCAGGTGACCGCGGACAACGTTACGCAGGTACTGCCGCTGCTCACCTATTCATTAACGGAAAACGGGAGTAAAATACAGCTGAACTTAGATAAAAAATACCTGGTAAAACTATTGCGTGACAAGGATACCGAAAAAGAAGCGCTGATAACGATCTATAAAGACCTGTACGAATCGTTTTTCGATGCGATGCAAAATAAGGTGTCGCTGGTGCTGGAAATATGGAACTTCAACAATACCATCCGCCAGGTAGCCGCAGAAGAGGCGGCGCACCCGGAGAAATCCGATGCCTGGCCCGCCATTGTCGGCAATATGCAGCTTGTGGAGAGCATTCCTTTCCCCAAAGATCTCACCGAATTATTATCCCCCTTCGACAAACCTTCTTTCAGCGAATTCTGCCAGGCGGTAAAGGATTATATCGATTCGGGAACTACCCGGAGCACCAGCCTCGACCTGCCGGCGGAGGTGGTAAAGATGGTGAACGACTGCAACCTCGTGCGGCTGGGATTGGACATTACCCGGGAAAAAGAACACACCGTATTTCAGCAATTCACCGCGGGGCAGCCTGCGGACGCAGACTTAAAGCCATTCCCGCTGAAAGACGAAGACGACTTAGCGGCCGATCTGGCGTTCTCCCGTCCATCCCGCGCAAAGGTAGCCCTTCGCCAGTACCTTGACGATGCCAGCGGACAAAATAACCTTTACCGTTCCTTTTCTTATATCTGTTCGGAGTGGTACGACCAGAAAAAGAGCCGGAAGCTGGCCCTTACCGGGGAACCCGCCAATATGAAGGAAATATTGGGCGAAACCACTCCTTTTGTATGGAAACCGGAAGTGGACGCGCCCAACAAAACGGATATGCTGCTTTATTATGTACCTTATTCGTTCAGACCGCTGCAGGTACACCCGGACCTCCTGGACCTCAAAACAACGATCAGTTTTGCGGAGTACCTGTTGCGTGTGCTTAGCTGGCTGGCGTACCCGGAACGGCAGAAGGAAGATCCCGCGAATTTCCTGGTCAACATTGAACCGGGCAGCACCAAAGAGGAATTGTTCAATGCCCGGTTGGCCGCCAGGGACAAAATATTACCGCCGGTGGCCCAAAAACTGGCGGAACTGCTTACCTATGTGGACAACCGCCGCTCTGCCCCGACCGGCGGCCATTACCAGCTGGCCCAGGAGATCAGCGAAAGGATCGCGCCGGAAGTATTGAAGGCCTTTATTTCCACAATGAGGCAAGACCCGATGAAATACATCACTGCCAAGGGGTTTGGGCTCGGTTTGTTTTCCGGGGTCAGTACAAAACATCTGGAAGCGCCCCCCGCTCCTCTTCCGAAAGACGGCGTTCTGCAAGACCTTTACGGCCTGCAGCTCACCCGCGACATCCGTCCGACGGAAAGACAATCCGCACTCCCCGACAATCTGAAAGGCGGCGATACCGCGCGGATCAGTTTTAAATCCATTCTCCAAAATACTTCTGCTGCCGGCAAAGATTATTTTTTTATCGAACCGTTGGAAGATGCTTTGTACGACAATGAGTTCCAGATCGCCGAAAAGGGAAACGCCGCATCTTCCCCCTTCCCCGCCGCACAAGCGCGTACCGCGGAAGACCTGCTGGAAAACATCAACCGTTTCAATGAACAGCAGCCTGCAGGTAAACCCGCACGGATTGCCGTGGCGCACTACTGTCCCGACTGGGTAACGGCCGGTAACCAAAAGTTCTACCTGCTTCCTTCGCGCCGGCCGCCCGCCACGCCGGTGCCATATATACCCGAATCGGTTATGTTAAGAAAAAATGCGGATACCGACCTGGAATGGCAGGAACTGGTACTAGATCCTTCCAAAGAGATCGTGCTGCGGTTCACAACAAAAGGCGATGCGGCCGGAGCCGCAGGTCAGGACGGCACCATCACCCTCGAAAGCAAATTTCTTGCAAAAAATAAAGACCTGGACCAGATCAAAATAAAACACTGGCCCCGCTGGGATATTTTCATGAACACCTACGATTTCATCCTCGAATCGGATGAAGAAGGAGGGATCAACAACGATCTGCTGGAAATATACCTTGAGGAAAACCTGCCGGCATCAACGGCGCAGCATTCGGCGACCACCCGGAACGTCACCCAGAATCTGCTGTTTGCCCAATACGATTATTATGTGAGAAAAAATGGTGCGGTACCGGTGCCCATACCGCTCGCCCATTTATTGCCCGGCGGAGGGTCGAAAGGATTGATCGCGGAACTGCTGGAGGGCATTCTTGTGCCCGGTGCAATCACAGCAACGCCGGTGGCAGACATCAGCCTGTACCAGGATTCCAACGACGGCCAGCCGCTGTCATTTAAACTGAAGATCGCGCCTGGCGCGCCGATGCGCGAGAAGGTGCTTACCGCGGAAATATTCAGGGAAAAAAGCAGCGGCAACGGTCCCGTGAAATACCTGGTGCGCGTAAAGGTGCTGGCAGACCCCTGGACCTGTTACCGCTGCAGGCTGCGCGTAAGAAGGAACATGCGCGATGTTGGCGGCGACGGCGGGTTTGATATCAATCCCGCCTTCGAGCTGAATTCCGCGTATTCCAACTGGGTTGATTATGGCCAGCAAACATTATCGTACAACTACCTCACCGATCTTAAAAAGTCGCCTTCATGGGCGCCCGGCCTGAAATACCTGGTGCCCGACATGTCATTGACCACCTACAGGCAACACCTGCGCGAAAAAACGGAGATCCTGTTCGGAGATATGGTGAACCGGCACCTGGAAAGTCACAAAACGCTTTTCCACCCGGACAACATACGGGATAACCAGCGTTTCTGCAGCGCCTACATCGAAGAAAGGATACGCCCCGGCTCCATGCAGATATACCATCCGGACAGGCACCGGGACGATATATTGGAATATACTAAAACCGCCACAGACAAACTCGCCAGGGCCGGTATAGGCAAAGTGCCGTACGGCCAGTTCGTCGCGAACTTTAAGATCATCCCGGACACGATCCATTCGCACGAACCGCTGATACACGTTTCCTGGTTCAGCAAAAATGCACCGGAGAAAGAAGTGTTTTCGGTTATGATGAAACTGAAGTTTGAAAAGATTTGATAAAAATCAGGCGCAGCCGGAAACGCCTTGATTTTCCGGGCCGTGCAGCCTGAAACAAGCCTGCAAAGCCGGCAGGGTCGCCCATGGCACGTCTATTGTTCTAAGTTGATATATTTGTACCCAAATGCACCCTGTAATGAAACACACCTACCTTGCCGGCGCTCTTTTTGTGATGCTCTTTTCAGGCTGTGAAACCACGCAGCAGATCATCAACAGTTTGCCCAACACCACTGCCACGGGCCAGCCCAGCAGTTTCCAGATCGCTTCGGGACTGAAGGAAGCGCTCACCATCGGCACACAAAATACCGCCAGCCGGCTCTCCGCGCCCAACGGCTTTTTTGCCAATGCCATGCTCAAGATACTGATGCCGCCTGAAGCGCAGAAAGTGGAATCCACGCTTCGCAGCGTAGGCCTCGGCGGCGTAGTGGATAAGGCCATTCTCGCCATGAACCGCGGCGCTGAAGAAGCCGCCAAATCGGCCGCGCCCATTTTTATCAACGCCATCAGGCAAATGAGCATTACCGACGCCATTGGCATTTTACGGGGAGGCGATTTCGCGGCTACCAATTATTTCAAAGGCAAAACCACCTCGGCGCTCACTACCGCCTTCAGCCCGGTAATCAACAACGCGCTGAAAAAGGTGGACGCCACCAAATACTGGGCGGACGTATTCACGGTATACAACCGGTTCTCCAAAACGCCCGTAAACACCGACCTCACGGCCTATGTGACGGAACGCGCCATCAGCGGGATATTTCATGAAGTTGGGCTGGAAGAGCAGAAAATACGGAAAGACCCGGCCGCGCGGGTGACCGAATTGCTGAAGACCGTCTTCGGAAGCTCGCTTGCACAGAACAGGCAATAAAAAAACTAGTCCGGCGGCAAACCCCGCCGGACGTTTTATTTCCAGCTGCCGGAAATGGATATGCTCAAGCTGTCGTTGCTCACTTCCATGTCGATCGGAAAAATAATCTTGAATTCATCCATATCCACCCGGCAACCGGCGAGATAACCCGAAACATCTCCCCAGAGCTGGAAACGGTATCCCTTTTTGTAAAGGTTCAGCGGTATTAAAGGACGTATGGCAAAAACCGCCGGCAGCGTGAGATCGCTGGGATACTTTTCTGTACGCGCCAGCACAACGGCCGTGTCTTCTTCACAAACCTTCAGGTAAAGTTTTTGGGCCGGAAGGTTCGTTTTCCGGTATTCATTTAACCGGACCGATTTTAATGTAAAGGCTATATCCTCTTTTTTGCAGCCGGCGCATAAGAGCGCCAGGCATATGATCCACCATTTTTTCATGTTCAAAACCAGATTTTTATCGTTTTACCGTAACCCGAAAAAGCCGGAGCAGCGCGCATTTTATTCTACTGAATACCTGCCGGTACGTGAAGGCCGTTTCTTCGCGGATGGCATTGACCACAATTCCTTTCACCCCGTATTTCACGGAAGAAATGGCGAAAACATAGATCATCCCGGCGGCATGGTCGTACTCCCAGCACCGGACTATTTCATCTATCGCAAAATCTTTCGCCAGCAACACATGGCCTTTCGCCAACGCCCCGAAACCCAGGGAGTACCCGCGTTCCAGCAGGTCTTCAATAACATCGTCCAGCAGTTTTACGCTTTCCATTGATAATCATTAAACCGGCGAAAGCCTCCGTGACCTTAAATAAACGACCGTCCTGTTCAGGTACGGAAAAAGGGCAATAAGCAGCAGCGTAGCCAGGATCAACCACGACATCAGTTCATAATAATCCATGGCGAAGCGAAGCTGCCCTTGCCCGTTAACACCACCTATCAATAGTTTATGAGAAGCTTTTACCGTTTGCCCGGGCATGATGCCCCTTGCCAGCAGGTGCTCCGACTGCTTTTGAAGATTCAGCCGCACCATCGGGTCGATTTTCGTCAGATGGTCCTGGAAAGCATTGTAATGACTGCTTTTCCCGAAAAGCTCAAAATAATTGATGATGCCGATACTGACGCAAAAACCCAGGTAACGCACGGCCAGGCAGATCGCAGAAGCGGAAGGGCCCAACGATACGGGCACCGAAGAAATGGCGTAAATGATGGTCGGTACCATGATCATTCCAACGCCCAGCCCCTGGATAAACAGCGGGATGAAGTAATTAAATTCATCGGCCTGCACGTCAAAAAGAAAAAACATGACCACGTGAAAAACCAGCAGCAGCAGGAACCCCGGCAGCCAGGTGTACCGTATCCGTTTTTTCTGCAGCACCATACAACAGGCGACGATCACGCCGGTAACGAGCCCCGCAAGGTTCAGCAGGTTGATGTAGGAAACATGCATGGGGTCGAACCGCAAAACCCCGGCGAAAAAATTGTTGGTGATGCCCGAAGCGAAGCGGCAGATATACATGACGAACAATACCAGCAGCCCGATCTTAAAATTCCGGAACCGGAATATCCCCATGTCGATGTAAGGATGTTTCATCGCTTTCTGCCGCAATACGCCCACAACGGTGAGCCCCACAACGGCCAGCACGCTGTACCGGATGCGCGGGTCTTCCAGCCAGTAATATTCCTGCCCGTATATCATCACATACCCCACCAGGCAAAGCACGATGCTGTAAATGGCAAAGCTCTGCCAGTCCAGCTTGTACAGCGGGAAACGCACGTTCAGCCGAACGTTGTTCATCGCCAGCAGCAACAGCACCAGGCAGGGCAGGTACGAAAAAAGCGCTCCTTTGTAAACGATGTTGAAGTTGTAGGAATCGATGAGGTCTGCCGTTACAAAATTATTGAAGGGCATCGCGCAAAGCAGCAGCCCAAAAAAAACGGAAAAGCTGATCTCTCTTGCGCGTTCACTGCGCAGCCGGTTGAACATCAGCGCCAGCGAAAGGTTCACGGTGCTGGAGAACAACATCCCCTGCACGAACCGTACCGGGAAAAGGATATACACTTCGCGGGTCTTGTAACATAACAGCGTGGCCGCTATTTGCAGGAAAGTGAACAGGATAAAATATTCTTTGGCGGCCAGGTAAGTAAAAAAACGCCGTTCCAGGCTGTAAAACCCGACATAACCCGCGTAAAACAGCGCCACGGCGAATTGTACATCGGCGGGCTCGCTCCCGTAATATCCCGCCGCGGCGTTCACGTTCGCCAGCGGCAGGAAAAACAGCACGATGCTGGGCAATATCAGCAGGAAAAGAATGACTTTCACCATCCATTCCGGCGCCCACCGTTTGAATATCGGGATGCCGCTAGTCACGATGCTGTTGTTTTGGAATGAAAACATTCACGTTCATGCCTACCTTCAGCACATCGATGTTTTTTCTTTCGCCGTCGATGCGGATGCGGACGGGCACGCGCTGCACGATCTTGACGTAGTTGCCGGTGGAGTTGTCCGGCGGCAGCAGGGAAAAACTGGAGCCGGTTGCGGGAGACAGGGAAATGACCGTTCCGCGGAACTTCCTGCCGGGGAATGCGTCTGCCACCACTATGGCCGAATCGCCGATCCGCATATGTTCCACCTGTGTTTCCTTGTAATTGGCCACCACCCATTTGTCGGTTTCGTTGTTCACGATAAAGGCCAGCGGCTCGCCCGCATCGATCATCTGCCCTACTTCCACCGTCCGCCGGCCCATCCTGCCGTTGTACGACGCTGTGATCACGGTGTAGCTCACGTCCAGCTTATGCCGGTCCAGCAAAGCTTTTAACCGCGCGATCTCCGCAAGCACCACGGCCTTTTCCGCCCTGATGTCTTCAATACGCGAAACCGCCGCCGCGTAATTGTCCACCGCAGCCTGGTAATCGCTGGTATTCACGTCCAGCGTTGCCTGCATGTCTTCCAATTGTTGTTTCGTGGCCGATTCTTCCTTGTACAGCTGCCGGTAACGGTCGTAATCCAGCTGTTGTTTCCAGACCTTCGCCTTACCCGCGTCGATCTGCGCTTTCGACGCCCTGGCCGTTCTTTCAAGCGTATGGATATTGCTTTCGAGCACGAGCAGCTGCGCCTGCGACTTTCGCACGGACGCTTCCGTCTGTTCCTGCTGCAGCACGTATTCGCGGTTATCGATCAGCAGCAGCGTATCGCCTTTTTTGACGTGCTGGTTCTCTTCGAACTTTACGGCGACAATAAAACCGCCCGCGCGGGATATAACAGGGTTCACATATTCCTGCACCTGCGCGTCGTTGGTTTGTTCGAACGTATAATAGCCCCAAAGCGTATAAACGCCCCAAATGGCAAGCCCGGCAACGATAATGCCCGATATCCAGCCGGTTATTTTGGTGATCAGCCTGTCTGTAACAGAATATTTCTTTTTCATTGTATTATAGAACGCCAGTGATGTTTTGAAGCAAATAATATTTGTTCTGCGCCGTGATGCGGGCCGCGGCCAGCTCAAAGCGGGACCGCAGCAACTGTATGTCCGCATCCAGCAGGTCGGTGATCAGCGAGGCCTGGTTGAAATAAGTGTTTTTAATGATCCGCGCGTTCTCCGCCGCCTGCGTTACATTCACTTCCGCCACGCCGATCTGCACCAGCGCTTCTTTGTACCGGAGGTAGGCTTCTTTCACCTGCTGGCGCACCCTGTCTTCGGTGTCTTTATGTATTTCCTCTTCCTTTTCCAGTTCCAGCCGGGCCGCTCTTACTTTATGCACGTTGTGGTAAAGGGCGGAAACGGGAAAAGAAGCTTTCAGCCCCGCCACGCCGAGCGAATACCAGTACGGGTTGTAGGGAAAAAGAAAGATCTGCGGATTGGCGTAATAAAAATCGCCGTACACGCCAAATTTGGGCCGCACATTAGCTTTTACCTGCCGTACGCGGAGTTTGCTCAACTCTGTCCGCCATTCAGATATATGGTAAGGAAAGGAATGATGCATCGCTTCCGCGAGGTATTGCTCATACGGTACGTTCTCTCCGCCGTGCGCGTCCATTTCCGCCGGCGCCACCACCGTTTCGTCCGGCTCGCCCATGATGATGTTGAGTTGCTGGCTGGCGATCAGGATGTCGTTTTCTATCGTCACCAGCGCCATCTTCCGCCTGGAGAGGTCCAGCTCCACGCGCAACACGTCGCTTTTTAATACCGTTCCGTTTTTGTGGTACGATTTGATCTCTTCCAGCTGTTTTTCCTGGTCCGCGATATCCCCGGTAATAAGACTTTTAAAAATGAAACATTTTTGCAGTTCCAGGTAGAGCGCGGCCGTTTTATAACGTATGTCCGATACCGCCTGGTCTTTTTCAATTAAGCTGATGCGGTGCAGGGTTTTGTCTTCTTCTATTTTGAGATTGAGCTTATTGCCGTCATAGATGTTCAGGTAAAGATCGGCGCCCGCGCGGTACAGCGTATGGATCACTTCGTGCTGCGAGGGTTTGGAAAACAAACCGTTGTCGTAAATGGGAATGTTGGACGCTTTTTCGGCGGTGCCTTTCACGCCGATCTCGGGGTAACGTTCCATCCGCGCGTCTTTGATCTCTTCAACGGCTATTTCCACCGTTTTTCTTCTGATCTCTATATGACGGCTGTTTTCTTCCGCCTTCCGCCATGCTTCCTGTAAGGAGATATGTAATGTGTCGCCCGTTCTATTTGCAAAAGAAACCTGTTGCCCGCACAACAGGAAAAGCAGAACTGAAAATGTCCGCATACTGAGTGATTCGATTTGGTGCGCAAAACTACGATGCGGGAGCATTTCGCGTTATATAATAATAGCCATCTTTTTATCCGATCCGGCCAAAACATTTTTTGGCAATCCGGGAGCTTTCGGGGTAACTTTGTGTTTTTGTGACGGACTTATGGGATTAATCGCATCATTACCGGATATCGACAAACAACCGCGGTCTGTTTTCGTCATGCATGAAAAGTCCGAGAAACTCATTCCCCTGCATACGCACCGGAAAGGGCAGCTGAGTTATGTGGAAGGCGGGATCGCATACATCACCATTCATTACAAAACCTACGTGGTTCCCGCCCGGCATTATTTCTGGATACCACAGGGAATGCCGCATATCTTACGCATCGGTCATTCCGCCACCGTATTGCGTTCGCTGTATTTTTACGCAACGGGCGACGCAGATCATCCATTTTACAGCCAGCTCGGCATTTACCCCGCCAGCGAGCTGCTTATACAAATGATCAATTACACGGAAAAGTGGGACGGCAAACATATCAATCATAAAAATTACAACTTCGAGTTCCTCGTTTCCCTTAAAAAATTGTTGCCGCAGCTCAACAACAACGCGCTGCCCATCATCCTGCCCATTACGGAAGACGAGCGCATGCAGCCTATCATCAAATACCTCGAAAAGAACATCGCGGAGCAGATAAGCCTTAAAGCGCTGAGCACGCGGTTCAATATGAGCGAACGCTCTATGTCCAGGTTATTCCAGTCGCACCTGCATATTTCCTTTCTACAGTATTTTAAAACATTGCGGATGGTGAAGGCGATCGAAATGATCGTGAAAACGAACAAACCGATTTCCGATGTGGCGTTTCTCGTGGGGTACGATTCCATCGGTTCTTTCAGCAATACTTTTTACGCTTTTACGCATTCCCGGCCAACGGACCTCAGGAAAAGCTGAGCAAGGTAACCGTCGCGCCATGCAGCGCAGCATCTACCGGAACCTGGCAGCTCAGCCGTACCAGCGGGTCTTCCACGCCGTTCTTCGATAAAGTGGCCGCTTCGTTCCTGTCCATGCCAGCCACCGCCGGCGCATCGTTCAACCGTACCTGGCAGGTGCCGCACCGGCCGATGCCGCCGCATTCCCCAAAATCTTCAGGAAACAACCGGTCCCGCACAAGCGCCATCAGCGAGCGGTATTCGTGCCGGTGCGTTTTCACCAAGTGCTCCTCCCCTTCCAGTACGACCCTGAAGGAAATCACTTCGTGCATATATCTTTTTTATGTCCAGAACTCATCGGGGTAATCGTCTTTTGTGACGGCCTGGTGCGATTGCTGCAAACGCGCGCCTGTTTCGGCGAGTTTATCCGCCGGCATTACCGTTTCGATGTGAGGGAATAACATTCTTTCTTCGAAACGGATATGATGGTCTACCGCATCGGCCAGCCGCCTTTTCATTTCCTGTGATTTTAACGCGTCCGTTCCATTTCGACGGATTTCGGGAACAGGATGTTGTTTTCAAGATGGATATGCAGGTGCAGGTCTTCCGCGAATGCCTGCAGTGTGGCGAACGCCGCGCGGTAAGTGCCGCAGGCGTCTTCCGGCACCGTGTACCCGTTACTGAGCTGCCTGATCCTGCGGAAACGTTCGCCTTCGGTATCGTGCTCGTGTATCATTACGTTTATGGGATTCCTGATGGAACCGAAAGCGGCGGATATGCCATGGTTCCCCGCCTGGTTGGCCACCGTCATTTTGCGGATGAAAGGGAAAAGCATCAGTTCTTCCTTTTTCATATGCGCGGTAAGCTCGCCGGCGCAGGCGTCGAACTCGGTTTTTATTTCCGCCAGTTCGGGGTGCCTGTCTCCGTGCACGCGAACGATCTTTTCGAGGAGTGATTGTATCACGGGCACCTGCGCGGTTACGTACCGGTGGTGTTTTTTCTCGATAAAATCGGCCAGCAGGTCCGGCGGCCAGGAGGCATAGTCGATGTTTCCCACGGCGGCTGGAGCGTCCAGGGTTTGCTGCAAACGGCGCACGAGGTCCTCCGTGGCAATTCCTTTTTCGTTGCAAGCCGTTTCGATGCTGCGGTTGCCATTGCAGCAAAAATCGACGCCTGCCAGTTCAAATACGCTTGCCGCGCGGTAATCTGCGGCCACTACGGCGCCGATAATATCTTCTTTGGAAATGTTCATTTTGTTCTGTTTAAGATTGTTCAAAAAATGATATCCCGGCGATAAAAAGCATAAAACTGATCGCGCATACAAAACCGGGCCAGGTAAACAGGCAGGCGACCGCAACAGGTTGTTGTACGTTTTTTTTCATAATAACGGCTTCGCCGGGTTATTGCGGTAATATCCGATCTTGGAAAGGAACATCACCGCCATCTTGTCTCCCCGCCATTTGGCCTCGGCAGCCTTTTTGCCGGTGAAATGTTCGTCGACGGTCTCGTGCCACAGCTTCAGCCAGGCATCGAAATGTTTTTGCTCCACAGGCAGCTGCGCATGGGGCGGAAAGGGACTGCCGTAATACGTATGTACCCCCAGCAGCACGGTTTGCCAGAAACTGTACATCTTTTCGAGGTGCTGCGGCCAGCGGTCTTTGATCACGCCGTTGAATATGCCGCCCAGCAAAGGGTCTATACGCACCTTTCCGTAAAATGTATCTACCAGCAACCGGATATCCTCCATCGCCGCGATCTCCTTTTTTGCGTTCATCGTGATGTTATTGTACGATTGAAAAATAACGGACCAGGTAAAACAAGGCCCAGCCGGCAAAACCGATGATCAGCGTCCACACCCACCAGGGAATGCTTTGCGGCGTTTCGCTGCCGTCGATCAGGAACGATTTCTGGTCGCCTTTGCCGTACGCGTTGATCATCAGCGGCAGCACACCGTCTACCACCGCGTTTTCCTTCATTCCTTCTATCGCGATGGCCGGGCCGTTGCGCACCACGAACGGGATCTTGCGGATGCCCTCCTTGCCGGACGGATCTTTGCTGACGATCTTCAATACATGCTCGCCGTCGGGAAGTTTCCGGGTATCCAGCTCAAAGCTCACGGGAGATTGCACTTCGACGATGGGCCTCGTATCTTCGTCGATAAAAATGAATATGGTGCTTTTGTCGCTCATCTTATTCGTTGTTTAAAATGAATCGTTTAATGTGCCGGCCAGACCGTTCACCAGGACGTACCAGCCATTTCACTGAAAAAAAGAGGGTGCATAACACGATGGCCACCGTTGCCCATACGATCACGTAATCCCAGCGGCTTTCGGGGCCGGCGCCGTGCGTGATGCCGCTCAGCACTTTGGGCTGGTTGCGCTCGCAGACCGGGCAGGCGAATGCCCATACGACCAGCAGCAGCAGCGATATTGTCAGAAAAAGTCTTTTCATTACCGGGCGGTTTTTTGTTTTACAAAATCCATGATCTTCCTGATTTCTTCGGGCGTTACCTGTTTCGCATTGTTGCCCCAGCTGCTGCGCTCGTGGTTGATCACCGCCGCCACTTCGTACTCCGTCCATTCCATATTGGCGCCTACCGGCGGCATTACGCCATATTCCGGGCGTGCGTCGTAACCGTTCAGGATAATGTCCACGTATAGTTCGAGATTGTCTCCGGTTACAACCGGGCTTGCTTTCAGGGCGGGGAACGCGCCGGGCAACCCTTCCCCGTTGGCCTGGTGGCAGCTTTGGCAGCTGGCCGTGTAAAGTGCCATGCCGTCTGGCGCGGCCTTGCCGTCGCCGGTTTTTTTCTTTTCTTCTTTTTTATACAGGAAAGCGGGCGCTTCCGTGCCATCGGGCAGTTTGGCCTGTTTGAGCGATTGCAGGTAAACGATCAGGTCGAGGGCATCCTGCGTGGCGATCACTTTTCCTTCTTCACCGTGCAGGTATTTTGCCGGTACATTTACCACTACATCAGAGGTATCCGGCTCTTTTTTGATGTCGAACAGCCAGGTATAGGCGGGCATAATGGATTCGCCCACAACGATGCGGGGATTGTACAGGTGCACGAGGTTCCAGTCGCGGCTGGGCTGGCGGTTGCCAACGTCCGTCAGGTCCGGGCCGGTGCGTTCCGTTCCCATCAGCGTGGCGGTGTTGCGCCATGCGTCGGTGCGGGTGAAGCCTGCATAATCCGCGGCAAGGCTCGGGCGGCTGCCCCAGGTTTTATCCATGTCTACATTCCTTACCTGCTGGGTATGACAGGCCACGCAACCATTGGCGACGAATACCGCCTTGCCTCTCACGGCCTGCGCATTCAGCGGCACTGCGTCGGGCAGGGGCTGGTTGTTTTCCTGGTTGCGGACGGCGGGCATAATGGCCACCAGTATGGTCAATCCCACGAAAAATACCGTGGCGGCGCCGAACAGTTTTTTATGATTGTCAAAAAATTCCATGTTTTCGCGATTAATGTTTTATACGATCGGTTGAGCAGGCACGGTAGAATCGTGCAGTTTCTGAATGGCGGTTTCACGAACGTCCACTACGTACGTGTTCGTCATCATTTTATACATGTTGTAGGCAAAGAAGAGATGAGAGAGCCACATAAGACTGCCGCCGATAGCACGCCACAGCCAGTAAGGCGCCATCATCACCACGCTTTCGATAAACGGTTTGCCTTCGATCCACATCAGTCCTTTCAGCGTGCTGCCATACATCAGCGGCACCGTGTAAAACATCAGCCCGATCAGCGCGAGCCAGAAATGCGCACCGATAGTGATCTGCGGCGCTTCTTTGCCGGTCAGCCGCGGAACGATCGCATAGATCCCGGCCCAAAGGAAAAAACAGATGATGCCGTACATCGTAAGATGCGAGTGCGCCACCGTGAAGTCCGTAAAGTGCCAGATAAGGTTGGTATTGCGGAAAGCTTCCGCCGTGCCCTGCATGGAACCGGTAAAATAAAAGACGATGCCCACCAGGAAAAAAGGGAGCGTGTAGCTGTCTTTCACCTTATACCATGCGCCTTTGAAAGTCATTAAAAAATTGGTCGTGCCGGCGATAACGGGTATCGCCATGCCCGCGCTGCCCACGATAGCCACCGTTTGCAGCCACCACGGGATGGAACTGAACACGAAGTGGTGCGTGCCGATCAGCGTGTAGAACAGGATCTGCGTCCAGAAGGCGAGAATGCCGAGGCTGTAGGAATAGATCGGTTTGTTGAGCTGCTGCGGCAGGAAATAATACACGATCCCCAGCGTAAAAAGCATAAACCACATGCCCACGCCCTGGTGCATGTAATAACCCTGCACGATGGTTTCGCCCAAACCGTTCTGCCAGTAAGGAACGTAAGCGACGACGGTAATAACGATCGCAAAAATGATAGAAGCCACGATGTACCAGTTGGAGATGTAGATCTCCTTGGTGGCGCGCCGTGCGATGGTGCGCAAAAAACTCACCAGCGTAAACACGATGCCCGCGGCGAACAGGACCATCACCGGCCAAATGTATTCGCGGTATTCGCCGCCGCCGTTGTTGACGCCGGCCATGAGGCACACCGTTCCCAGCACCACCGCGGCGTTGATCAGCCCAAGTGCGTACCATCCGTAACGGATATTGGCGAGTTTCGTATTACTTACGCGCGGCACCACGTAATACCCCAGGCCCAACATGCCCAGCGAAGCCCAGCCCCAGAACACTGCATTGGTGTGCACCGGGCGCAACCGGCCGAAACTCAGCCAGCTTACATGGTCCGCATCGGGGGCAACGAATTTTATTCCGACGTATTCTCCCACCGTTGTGCCGAACAATAGCCAGAAGGCGGCGAAGCCGAGATACCAGCAAATGAGCCGTGACAGCGCCGGGTCGATATTGGGCCGGGGAAGCGCTTTCTTTTTGAGGGCGACGATCGGCAGGCCGGTTTCACCGTTCAGGTGAAGCAGTCCTTTTTCGTCTGCGGCGGTTTGTGTACCGGAGAGCTCGCGGTGACTGAGCTTATAATCCAGCGCGGCTTTTCGTTTTCTCAGTTCCGTATCGATCATTTCTTCCGGCAGCGCGCGGAGATGGGCGGCGAGTTTTCCGGCCTCTTCGAGGTTCCGCTGGTTCCTCGCCTGGTCGAGCGTGTTCATCACTTTCGCGATCAGGATGATGATGGCGGCGAGTATCGGCAATACCAGCAGTACGATGGTGATCAGGATGCCAGTTTCGCTTAACAGGGAAGACTTCGCGGGCGCGCCGGCATTCTGCGCCAGCAGGCTCCCGGCGGGCATTACAGACAAAGCGGCGGTGAACAGCAGGAGCAAAATCGCGGTAGCGCGGCCGCAATGTTTTTTCAGCTCGATCAGTTTGCCGATCTGTTCGCTGTTGAGGTGACGGGTGTGTTCTTCCAGTTGACGGGCCTGTTCTCCGGCGTTTTTCTTTTTATAGCTGTTCCGTGCGTTGCTTACTTTTTGTTTTAATACCAGCACCGCGAAAAGCATCGCGAGCATGAATATCAAAAGCATCCAGGTAAGGGCTTCGCCGGAGGCGAAAGAAAAGTTGGAAGGCGCGGCCTGCTGCGCTGCTGCGGGAATTGCGGGCAGGATGCCCAGGAAAAGAAGCGGGGGAAATCGTTTTAGAAACGTGTGCGGTTCCATGATGTAGATATTAATACCTTTTTATCTTTTATTATGATTTTAAAAAATTTATCGTTTCAGGAAAGTGAGGCTTTTCTCCAGCGCATCGGTGAATTCGCCCAGTTTTGTTTTTTCGAGCATGGCCTGGATATCTTTTCTTACTGATTTAAATTCGTGGTGTATGGGGCAGGGATGCGATTCGGAGCATTGTTTCAGCCCGAGCCCGCAGCCGGTAAAAAGCTGGTCGCCATCCACCACTTTTACGATATCGGCGATGGAATGTTTCAGTCCCGCGGCATCCAGGTAAAATCCCCCGTTCGGCCCTTTCATGGATTGCAGCAGTTTTTTCCTGCCCAGGTCCTGCAGGATCTTGGCAATAAAATGTTCCGGCGAATCGATCCCCTTCGCAATTTCTTTAATGCCCACCTTGCTGCCGTCCTTCGATTTTTGCGCGATGTAAATCATCGCGCGGATGGCGTACTCACAGGTTTTTGAAAACATTCGTTCCTTTTTACAGCAACAAAGTTAAGGGCTATCTTTTAAAAAAAGAGTTTTTTATCCTTTATTTTGGATAAACTGATGAAAGTCATATAGAGGACATATCAGACGGCTCTCGCCGGAAACTAAGCAAAAATCATAATCGGGGCGTTAGCTACGATCCGCGCAGGATTTTCTCCATTTTCCTGCCTTTCGCCAGCTCATCCACGAGCTTATCCAGGTAACGGGCCCGCTTCGTCAGGGGATTATCGATCTCTTCGATGCGATACCCGCAGATCATGCCGGTAATCAGTTCCGCATTGGGGTTTAATGTAGCCCGCTGGAAGAACGTTTCAAAAGTTACCTTTTCGTCGATCAGTTCCTGCAGTTTTTTATTGTTGAAGCCGGTCAGCCATTCAATCACCTGGTGTAATTCTTCTTTGGTTCTGCCTTTTTTCTCGACCTTTTCGACATACATGGGATAAACCGAGGCGAAGGTCATTTTTGCGATACGCTGATTATGTTTATCGGAGGTGTCCATACCTTATGATATTTTAGCGTCCTGGTATATTTTATTTTATAGTAAGCAAGATACGGATTGCGCAAATTCTTAACAACATCCGGCGTTAAACAGTACGGCAGTTCGATAACGTTTTACTGTGACTCATTTAATCATTCATACATTACCGGATATGTGTTACCTTTAACGAGCTGATACAAGCTGTTTGGACGACAGGCGGGCAAGGTGTTTTCACCTGCTCCCGGCTGTCGTTTCAAAATTTGCAACTAGCACTTTTAATCAGCTTTGCGAAAGGTAAACCATATAAAAAGCAGCAAAAGCATATGTCATCAGTTATCATCGGCACAGGGGCTTATATACCGGAAGATATTCTAAAAAACGAGCATTTTTCAGAATATACTTTTTACGAAACGACGGGAAAGCCTCATCCGGAAAGCGTAGGCGTAACGATCGACAAATTCAGAAAAATTACGGGGATAAGTGAAAGGCGCTACGCCCCTAAAGCCATAAACACTTCTGATATGGCGGCGGAGGCCGGAAGGAAAGCGCTGGAGGATAGTAAAATTGATCCCGAGACACTTGACCAGATCGTTGTCTCCCATAATTTTGGGGACGTAAGCCACGGCAGCATACAATCACAAAACGTACCCTCGGTCGCCTGCCGGGTAAAGCACCTTTTGAACATACAGAACCCTGCGTGTATTGCTTATGATGTATTGGTGGGTTGCCCGGGCTGGGTGCATTCTGTTATCCAGGCCCATGCATATTTTCAGGCGGGAATGTCGAAAAGGGTATTGTTAATTGGCGCAGAAACGTTATCCCGCGTTATCGACCTTTCCGACCGGGACAGCATGATTTTTGCCGACGGCGCCGGAGCGGTCGTTATGGAACACCGGGAAACCAGCGCTGATGGTTCCGGTATATTAGGCTGTTGCGCGCTGACGCATAGTGTCGATGAACTGGATTATATTGATATGGGCATCAGCAACAAATACAGCGACAGTAACGCTATGTTTATTAAAATGAAGGGCAGAAAAGTTTATGAATACGCATTAAAACATGTACCGCAGGCTATGAAAGACTGTGTTGAAAAAAGCGGTCTGCAAATAAAAGACATCAACAAAATCCTGATTCATCAGGCGAATGAGAAAATGGATGAAGAAATCGTAAAGCGGTTATACGCTTTATACAATACGGCGCCTCCCGAAAATATAATGCCCATGAGCATTCACTGGCTTGGCAACAGCTCCGTTGCCACGGTACCTACGCTGTACCATCTTGTCAGTAAAAATATGATCCCCGAACACCAGCTTTCAACCGGGGATATTGTGCTTTTTGCTTCCGTTGGTGCGGGGATGAACATTAACGCAGTTTGTTACCGGGTATAACGTAAAAAATACTGCAAATATTCAATGTTCTGTAAGATCAGTCCCACAGTATTTTGGCAATAATAAAAAAGCCTTGCAAGTTTAACTTACAAGGCTTTTAGCGCGCCTTTGTCCGGCCATTTCATTTTAGTCTTTTAACCCCAGATACACTTTTACCGCGGCATAATCGGACCAGTTTACTGCGGCGGCCGATCTTCCCAGGGTATTGCCTGGCACGATCATGTATCGGAATTGTTGATATTTCTTGCCGTTGGAAACTACAGTGCTCAGGTCCCCATTGGAGTATAACGAAATTTCCTGCGCATAGGCCGAGAACTGTATATACAGACCGGATGGAGCATTGTAAGGCAACGGATAAATGACAGGATCACTTATTTCGTTGGCGTTAATGTACACTTTTACATCTGCGGTACTCAACAGCTCTTGGGTAAGTTTAGGCGCGTCGATAACGGAAAAGTAGCCGATCGTATCAATACCGCCGCCTGCTAAATGCACGGTATCCGGCTCAAACGGCACATCCAGCCATCCTGAATAGATCACGGTACCGGAAGTATTATCACCTCTGGGTCCTTCCGGGCCCGCCGGGCCTGGAGGACCAGCAGGACCTTGCGGCCCTACGGCGCCATCTTTGCCGCATGATATCAGGCACATAACAAAAAAGAGCCCTGACAGCAGGACTAACGGGGAAATAAAATCACTTCTTTTCATATCGGAATCTGTGTTTACGGCATGAGGGGTTAGGGATTTCATACCAGATCAGGGGCGTCAAAATACAATTTTTTTTCAAATTTAAATCGCGTGATACTTCACTCGCTGCCAACAGGATTACAAATCATTCAGTGGCCACATCCTTTTATAAAAGAAAAAAAGCCGGAGAAAATCTCCGACCTTTTAAAGCTTGTGCCCAGAACAGGAACAAAAGCGTTCTGGTTTTCAATTATTTGTAAATCAATTCTGTCAGATTTTTGGCTGGGAAGCTATTTTTATTCGCTTTTTAACTCTTTCTCCCTATCGGTGTGAATTACACAATTATCACGGACATTTAGTGTTGATGTGAATGATTTGCTCTTGGTGAATTTGAGTAAATTATAGTAATGGATGAGCTACTTTAGATGAATTGGCTAGTAACTTTAACTCATCACGGCTTTGATACGTCTTTCTGCTTTCGTTGCATCTATTACAGTCTTGCTGTTCCAATCTGTGACATCCTTCAACGCCGGCGCTTGCGACCATGGAAGCGACAGTAGAACAATCTCCGCCTTTGCCGCCTCGTTAATTGTTCCCGCGCTGGCGCCGTCTCCCAGCAATTGGGCCAGCTCTTCAAAGATGCTCCCCCTGTCCTATTGGCTAAGATCACCGAGTGCCCAGCCTTGAGTAAATGGCGGGCTACCAACCGAACCCAGGTCTGGACTGCCAAAAATCTGATTCGTGGATGGCCAAGGTCGTCATTTTTATGTCTTATTTTGATTTTGAAAATGGCAGCCGCTTTGCTTATTAATTGCGTCTGTTCTTATCACAAATTTTCTACTTAAATATTTTAATCATGAAGATCTTAGTAATCGGAGGAACGGGCCTGGTAGGTAAAGGTGTATGTGAAAAACTGAAAAATACCGGCAATGAGATAGTTGTAGGAGCGCCTTCAAGCGGTATCAATATTCTAACGGGAGAAGGGCTTACAAATGCTTTAGACGGAACTGACGTTGTAATTGATCTTTCCAATTCTCAATCACCTGAAGCACAAACAGCTTTGGACTTTTTCAGGACGGCAGCCAATAATCTGATTAAGGCGGTAAAAGCCGCCGGTATCAGGCATCATTTAGTCCTTTCAATTGTTGGTACAGATCGGGCACAGCATATCGGGTATCTTAGAGCTAAAAAACACCAAGAGGATGCCGTAATCGAATCTGGCATACCATACACCATTATCCGTTCAACTCAATTTCATGAACATATAGTCACGATTATCGACGTTCAGGGGGACGGGAAGAATGTCCAGGTTTCAACAGTTGACTACCAACCTATTGCATTGGAAGACGTCGTAGATTATATAGTAAGGTTTTGCCTGGAAGAGCCCAAAAACAAGATAGTAGAAATTGCTGGACCAGACCGCGGAACGATGAGTGATTTCGTGGAAGGTTACCTGAGGGAGAAGCGATCAAATATGGTAGTAAAAGCTAACGACAATGACAAGTACATGTTCGAAGATATTCCGAGATCTTTGTTGGTGCCTTCAGGTGAATTTTTCCCAGGTAAGATCAAGTTTAGTGACTGGAGAAAAAGCCAATAACATACGTTTTCCCAAATCACATCTCGCCCAAAAGATGACACCGATCACATAGTTTGTAAATACGAAAGGTCTGTTCAACGGGATTTTTTAAGGGCCTGGGCAAAAGTTTGCATTTCATTTGTATTTAAGGAGGCAAAACCTAACCTGATCCCGTTGACGTCATCTTTATACTTGTGAAGGCTTCCATCATTCAGATAAATACCTTTGGTCGCCAATCTTTCGGCGAGATCGGGTATTGAATATCCGGGATCAAATAAGGTCCAAACAGCCATACCACCTTTCGGCGAGATGAACTTGGCGACGTCTCCCACAGAAGATTGAAGAAGCTCACAGAACTGATCTCGCCTCTTTTTATAGACTTTCACAGATCTTCTAAGATGTCTCTGCATTTCGCCTGTTGTGAACAGATGAGCAACAGATTCTTCGAATAACACGTCGCCACGGATATCCACCGCTTGTTTAAGCTTAGAAGCCTGCCACACGAAATCTTCGCCTCCAACTAGATATCCCAGCCTGATCGTAGGCGCCAGTGTTTTGGAAATAGATCCTATGTAGAGAACATAACCACTGTGTTCTGCGCTGGCTAATGGCAATATCGGAGCGTTCTCGTAATGGAAATCATAATCGTAATCATCTTCAATCACAGGAAGCTGGTAGCGTCGAATGATATCTAAGAGCTTAAACCGTCTTTCTGCGCTTAGGGTTACCGTTGTGGGGTGATGGTGGTGGGGAATGATATATAGAAGGCTCGGCCTTGATTGTTTACAGATGTTCTCTATTGCCTCGACATCGATCCCATCCTGATCTACCTTGACCTTAATAAGCTTGGCACCCAACTGCTCAAAAAGCCTGTCTGCTAAAACATAGTTCATGTCACCAACAATAACCGGGCTGCCTGGCCGAAGGATCATACTTGCTGCTACGGAGATAGCTAATTGTGCACCATGAGTCACCAGAACCTGCTCTGCGTTTATATCCAACGCTCTTGTCTTTGACAAAAACAAGGCAAGCTCGGTTCTCAACGAATTGCTTCCAAGTGAGCCTTCAGAGAGCAATTTGTTATGGGTATTCACTCTTTTTGATAGAAACCGGTATCGGTCAATGATCAAATCCAGCGGAGCAATTCTGGCATCAGGATAGCCATCGTTGATCATCAGTTGTTGAGGCTTTAGTTTCCTTGTTCCGGATTGTGGAGAAGCGATCGTCCTGTAAAACCTGTTAGGATCTTTGGCTGTTGACATGGCCAACGTATTGTCTTGGAATGGTTTTGGACTGGTAATGGGTAAATGCATGGAAACAAAATTCCCTTTTCGTTTTATAGCTTCAGCCCAACCTTGAGCCTGTAATTCTTCGTATGCAGCGACAACCGTTGTTCGATTTAAATTCAGCATGGACGCCATATCTCTACTCGCCGGCAACTGATAGCCTGACTTAAGTTGTCCTTTCTTGATTAAATCAATCAGGGCATTTGCGAGTTGGGTGAATATAGGAGTTGTAGATTGTCGATCAATTGCGATAAGCGTGCTGAATGGTAATGTTTGGACTGTCATGTGTAAGATCCTACGTATTTAACTTTGGAAGGAACAGGATATAATTTTACGAAAAATTTTGAAGTGTTGTTATTTTATCATGAGTAACCTGTCGACGTAAAAAAAACAAAGTTGAGGATTTTTTAAGCCTCAGGCAGCAACTCTTTTGAATCGTATTCGCAGGATGCATATAGGAAATACTCCGGTGGCTATACGTTGTCCTGCTTTCTTCCCCACTCAAAGGAGTAAAATATCTTGCTGTGATCGCGTGATAATCGCGGCGTTACTATGACTTTCATTTTCTTTTTTGTGTGCCAAATGATGTGCCATGTAAGTGCAAGCTTGTGTGCCCACAAAAACGGGAATAAGTGATTGAAAACAAACAAAAACGGCAAATCTCAGAACCATGGGGAATAAAAAAAATCCTGATAATCTATTGATTACCAGGATTTTATCCAGTGCCCAGAACAGGAATCGAACCTGCACTCCGTTGCCGAAACAAGATTTTGAGTCTAGCGCGTCTACCAGTTCCGCCATCTGGGCAATCGCTTTCAGGCTAGAAAACCTGATCGCGGGATGCAAATGTAGATAATCTCTCCATAATCCGCAAACAATATTTTTGCTTCACGTAATAGCCTTTCAACAGCCCGATCTGCGCCGTTGTGGCCTTGCCGCGGGCATAATCGGCTATATCCGCGACCACTTCCAGGAACTGCCGGCCCATCAGCTCCCGTATCCGGCTTTCAAACTGCGCCCGCTCTTCAGGCGTCGCGGCCATTTCCAATTCCAGCATCCGCTCGCCCAATGCAAGCATTTCCATTTTGAACAACTCGGGCATCGGGTAACGTTCCTCTTCCCCCAGTATCCCTTCCAATTGATCCAGGTATTCCATCTTATTTTGCTAAAATGCAAATTTACAGTAATGTTGCAGCATTCCTTCATACCCAAAAACAATCATGGCACAACTCCACATAGGCCTCATCCGGGAAGAAAAAAAACCGCTGGACAACCGCGTTGCCTTCACGCCGCTGCAATGCCAGTGGATCATGAACAATTACCCCGACGTGCAGATCACCGTGCAGCCTTCGCCGCACCGCTGTTATAAAGACGATGAATATGCCGCCGCCGGCATCACACTCGCCGAAGACCTTTCCCATTGCAACATCCTGCTGGGCATCAAGGAAGTGCCGGCCGACAAACTCATCCCTCACAAAACATACCTCTTTTTCTCCCATACCAAAAAACTCCAGCCGCAAAACCAGGGCATGTTGAAAAGCATCATCAACAAAGGCATCACGCTGATCGACTACGAATGCCTCGTGCATGCGGACGGGCAGCGCATCCTCGGCTTCGGTTTCTTCGCCGGCGTGGTGGGCGCGCACAACGGGCTGCTGGAATACGGCCGCCGCACCGGCCTGTTCGATTTCAAACGCGTACACGAATGCCACGATTTCCAGGAACTGATCACGCATTATTTCGGGGTAAAACTCCCGCCCATGAAGATCGTCGCAACCGGCTCCGGGCGCGTAACGGCGGGCATCCTCGAAGTAATGGGCCTGCTCGGCATCAAATACATCCCGCCGGAAGAATTCCTCATCAACAGTTACGAATACCCCGTATACACGCAACTCAAAGCGGGCGAGCTGTACCTGCGCAGGACGGATAAAACCTACTCCCGCGAAGACTTCCACGCCCATCCCGAACTGTACGACTGCAAGTTCCTCCCCTACGTAACCTGCAGCGACGTGCTCATGAACGGCATTTACTGGGATAAAAAGATCGAGCCGCTGTTCACCTGGGAAGCTCTTGCCAAAGAAAATTTCCGCATCAAAGTGATCGCCGATATTACCGACGATCAGAACGGCTCTATCCCCTGCAACCTCGGCGACGCCACCATCGAAGATCCCGTGTACGGTGTAAACCGCGCCACGCGCGAACGTACGGCACCTTACGAAGACGGCTCCGTAACCATGATGGCCGTCGGCAACCTGCCCAACGAACTGCCCCGCGACGCTTCGCAGTTTTTCGGGGACCATCTCATGAAATACATTTTCGACGACCTGCTGAAAAGCGACAGCGAAATGATCGACAAAGCCACCATCACGCAGGACGGGCAGCTAACCAAACGGTATGCGTACATGGAAGAATACGCCAAAGGCGTCGTGAAAGAAACGGCAGGGTAAATCAGCCTACAGGTAGAGATAATAATCCTTCAGCAAAGCCGTAAATTCCGGCGTGTATTGCTTTTCAGCATCGTACACCGACATTTGGCGCACGCGCCGCTCCCCTCCTTCGCCGAATATGCCCGCCGCGCGAAAAAAGCCGTGGCTGGGCGTTTGACGCACTTCCAGCAGTTCCTGCAAAGTAAAACCTACCGCTTCCGCCATCCCGCAAAAACGCTGAAACCCTTCCCAGGGCAGCAATACGGAGAAACGCCCTCCGGGTGAAAGCAGGCGCCGGATCGCGTTCATCAGCGCGGCATAATCGAGCGTGGTGGTGTGCATCGCCGCATTCCTGCGACTGTCCGGGCTTTTGAGGTCGTTTTCGAAAAAGGGCGGGTTGGTGATGATGAAAGGATAAAGCATTTCAGGGCGGTAACTTTGCACGTCTGCATGGATGGCCCGCAAACGGCGATGCCAGGGAGAAGCTTCGAAGTTGGAAAGCGCCTGCCGGTACGCGGCTTCGTCCAGCTCCAGCGCGTCGATAGCCGCCGGGCTTTGTTGCGCCAGCATAAGGCTTAGCAGCCCGGTACCTGTGCCGATGTCGAGCACACGCGTTTCATTTTTCACAAAAGCCGCTGTAAAAGCGCCCTGGATGCATGCATCCGTGCACACTTTCATGGCGCTGCCCGCCTGCTCTACCGTAAACTGTTTGAACCGGAAATAACTGTTGCCCATACAACCGGGATTAGATCGCGGAAAACGCCGCCCTTGCGGTGGGCACCGTATCCAGCGGGCTGAATTCGCCCGCGAGGTATTTGTAATGCGCCGTGATGGCTATCATCGCCGCATTGTCCGTACAATACTCGAATTTCGGGATATACACGTTCCAGCCGTGCTCCGCGCCGTATACTTCCAAAGCCTTGCGCAGCCCGGAATTGGCGCTCACGCCGCCGGCGATGCAGATCTCTTTGATGCCGGTTTCTTTCGAAGCCTTCACCACTTTATTCATCAGGATCGTAATGATGCGGTGCTGGATGGACGCGCAGATGTCCGCCATGTTCGCCTCCGCAAAATCGGCCTGTTTGGCCCGGTTCTCCTGGAGAAAATAGAGGATGGCCGTTTTAAGCCCGGAAAAACTGAAGTTAAGGCCCGGTATCTGCGGTTCGGGGAAACGGAACCTTTCCGGGTTCCCTTGCTTCGCGTTTTTATCTACCAAAGGCCCGCCGGGATAAGGCAGCCCGAGCAGTTTGGCGCTTTTATCGAAGGCTTCGCCGGCCGCATCGTCCATGGTTTCGCCGATCACGGTCATTTTCAACGGGCTTTCACACAACACGATCTGCGTATGCCCGCCGGAAACGGTGAGGCAAAGGCAGGGGAACTGCGGTTTCGGATCGTCGATGAAATTGGCCAGCACGTGGGCCTGCATGTGATGCACGCCTATCAGCGGAACGTCCAGCGCGAGGGCGAGCGATTTTGCAAAACAGCTGCCTACCAGCAGCGAACCTATCAGGCCCGGGCTTTGCGTAAAAGCGACTGCATTGAGATCGGCCAGCTGCATCCCCGCCTTTTTCAGGGCGAGGTCTACCACCGGCACAATGTTCTCCTGGTGCGCGCGCGAAGCCAGTTCCGGCACCACGCCGCCGTATTGCTGGTGTACGGCCTGGCTGGCGATGATATTCGACAATACTCTTCCCTCCGCTATCACGGCGGCGCTGGTATCGTCGCAGGAAGATTCGATGGCTAGAATGTTGACCGGCATAAGGCCGCAAAGTTAATCAATTGCTGCGTATCGCCACCACCGGATCGAGCCGGCTGGCCGAATAAGCAGGAATGAAACCCGCGATAATGCCTACTATCGCTGATATGGCAAATCCTATAAATATGTTCCAGGGAGACAGGGCAATCACAAAACGCGGGAACATATTGCCCGCCAGCAGCGTGCCGACGAACACCAACAACAGTCCCAATCCGCCACCGATCAGGCAAAGCATGATGGATTCCATCAGGAATTCCAGCAAAATGATGCCCGGCCGCGCACCAATGGCTTTTTTCAGGCCGATGATATTGGTGCGTTCCTTTACGGTCACAAACATAATGTTCGCAATGCCGAAAGATCCCACCAGCAAGGAAAAGAACGCTATCAACCCACCGCCGAGATTGATCGCTCCGAAGACGCTTTCCAGCTGTCTTTGCGCGATAGTGATCTCGTTGAGCGCAAAATCGTTCTCTTCGGTGGGCTTCAGCCGGTGAATGGCCCGCATGGCGCCGGTCAGCTCGTCTTTTAACTGGCCCACGGCTATGCCCGGTTTGGCTTTGATCATGAACCAGGGGTCTGCATTGCGGCGTTCGTCGATAATGGTCCGGGCAAATGTATAAGGAAGAATAAAGGTATTATCGTTGATGATGCCGCCCATCAGGCTTTCGCCCCTCCGTTTCAGCGCGCCTATCACGCGGGTATTGCGCCCGCCGATACGCACTACCTTGCCCACGGCGGCTTCGGGGGTGAAAAACAGTCCTTCCCAGATATCTGCCCCCAGCACCGTAACATTGGTGCCGTTGGTAAGCTCTGTGGGACTGAAATACCGCCCCGCCACCAGTTCTACCGGCTGCATCTTTTCAAGATCGGCCGTGGTGGCGAGCAATTGCACATTTTCCATGTAATCCGAGCCGAATTCAACGTTCCGGCCGCCGGAAACGAATACGAAAGCCACCGATTCGGCGGACTGTACCTTTTCCCTGATGGAACGAAGCTCTGTGTATTTCGGTTTAGGGCGGTTCACATACCGCCACCAGTCCCCATCCCCGTCCCAGGGCCATTTTTCGAGGAATACCACGTTGGTGCCCAGCGAGTTGAGGTCTTTCCGGATATTGGATTCCAGGCTGTCGGTAACCGTCAGCACGGCGATGATGCAAAAAATGCCTATAGTGATGCCCAGCAGGGAGAGAAAAGTACGGAGTTTATTCACCCGCAGCTCCTGCAGGGCCATTTTGAAACTGCTCCAGAGAATTTTGAGGGTCGATAGCATGATCCAAATTTAGCATATAAAACAATGCGGCGAATCCTATTTTGACCAATGGCAAAATCCCGGGTTTTCGGAGAAAAATGTACCTTTGCTGCCATTTAAAAACATGCCCCGCCCCGGCGGGGGTGAGTGGTCAAATGAAACGAAGCGCTTCGCGAAGTTCCATTTCACAACTGAAAAAGACGAACAAGTAGAAATGCAACGAAGCGCTTCGCGAAGTTCCATTTCACAACTGAAAAAGACGAACAAGTAGAAATGCAACGAAGCGCTTCGCGAAGTTCCATTTCACAACTGAAAAAGACGAACAAGTAGAAATGAAACGAAGCGCTTCGCGAAGTTCCATTTCACAACTGAAAAAGACGAACAAGTAGAAATGAAACGAAGCGCTTCGCGAAGTTCCATTTCACAACTGAAAAAGACGAACAAGTAGAAATGAAATATACAAACGAGATCAACAAAAGGAAATCCTTCGCCATCATCGCCCACCCGGATGCCGGCAAAACCACCCTTACGGAGAAATTCCTCCTGTTCGGCGGCGCCATCCAGACGGCGGGCGCGGTAAAGTCCAACAAGATCAAAAAACATACTACCTCCGATTTCATGGAGATCGAACGGCAGCGCGGCATCTCCGTGGCCACCTCCGTGATGACCTTCGAATACCGCGACATTCTCGTGAACCTGCTCGATACGCCCGGTCACAAAGACTTTGCGGAAGACACCTACCGTACCCTCACCGCGGTAGACAGCGTGGTGCTGGTGATCGACTGCGTGAAAGGCGTGGAAGAACAGACCAAAAAACTCATGGAAGTATGCCGCATGCGCGATACGCCCGTGATCATTTTCGTGAACAAACTCGACCGCGACGGCAAAAATCCTTTCGACCTGCTGGACGAACTGGAAGAACTGCTCAACATCCGCGTACGCCCGCTCAGCTGGCCGATCAACGGCGGTAAAGATTTCAAAGGCGTTTATAATCTTTATGATAAAAGTTTCGTGTCTTTCGCGGCCAACCGCAAAGCGACGGACGATGACATCGTGCCGATGGCCGACCTCGGCAGCCCGCAGATAGACGAGCTGTTCAACGCACAAGACGCCGCGCAGCTGCGCAACGATGTGGAACTGATCGAAGGCGTGTACGACGAGTTCGACAAACAGCCTTACCTCGAAGGCAAACTGGCGCCCGTATTTTTCGGCAGCGCTGTGAACAACTTCGGCGTGAAAGACCTGCTGGACACGTTCGTGGAAATCGCCCCCACCCCGCGCGACCGCGAATCGAGCACCCGTACCGTGCAGGTCGGCGAAGATAAGTTCTCCGGTTTCGTGTTCAAGATCCACGCCAACCTCGACCCGCGCCACCGCGACCGCATCGCGTTTCTCCGTGTATGCTCCGGCAAGTTCGAGCGGAATAAATTCTATCATCACGTGCGCCTCGATAAAGACGTGCGCTTCGCCAACCCCTACAGCTTCCTGGCGCGTGAAAAAAATATCGTGGACGATGCCTTCCCCGGCGACGTGGTAGGCCTTTTCGACACCGGCAACTTCAAGATCGGCGATACGCTCACCGAAGGCGAAAACTTCTATTTCACCGGCATCCCCAGTTTCTCGCCCGAGTTGTTCAAAGAACTGGTGAATAAAGACCCGATGAAAACCAAACAGCTGGAAAAAGGCATTTCACAGCTTACGGACGAAGGCGTTGCGCAGCTGTTCACCCAGCACAACGGCAACCGCAAGATCATCGGCTGCGTGGGCGACCTGCAGTTTGAAGTGATCCAGTACCGCCTGCTGCAGGAATACGGCGCTTCTTGCCAGTTCAACACCCTCCCGTTCTACAAAGCCTGCTGGATCACCGGCCCGAAACAAAAGCTGGAGGAATTCATCCGCTTCAAAGGCGCCAACGTGGTGCAGGATAAAGACGGTCATCTCGTTTACCTCGCGCAAAGCGAATGGTACCTGAATACGGAAAGGGCCAACAACCCGGACATCGAGTTCCATTTCACTTCCGAGATCCATAAGTAACAGAAGACTTCCACATAAAAAGAACGGCGCCCTGAACAAGGCGCCGTTTTCATGTACGACCAACTCAATTATTGTAAAGCTCGGCTATATTGCGCGAGCCACAAAAGTAGCGCGGCCGCACCCGAATCATTTATGAATTCGGTAAATGTATTTACGCAATGCGGAAAAAATGTGTTGCTAATATTCCATAAAATCATAGTAAGATACGCTACCGCTGCCGCCGCCCGGCGCCACCTGCACATATGTATTGGCATTATCCAGGGCGCTGCAATACACCGGGGTAGACGGTGTGAGGAATCCATACCCGTTCGCGGAATACACCACGTAGCTGCCGGAAGAAACATATAAATAATCGCCGGACCAGCTTAAGCCGGATATGGGGCCAGCGCCGAAAGCATATGTAAAACTCCATGCAAAAGCGGGCGCATGCAGGGCCGGTGCGGGATCAGCCTTTTTGAGGCCGGAAGTTGCGTTCAGGCTAAAACCGCAGCTGAGAATGATGGCGGCAATAAAAAGGGAAGTTCTTTTTTTCATGAGATAGATTTTTAGAGGGTTAATGTGGGTTCAACGCTCTAAAAATAATTAACGCCCCTTTAATCCGCTCGCCGATTCGTATCATCTTCTCGGCGATTTGTATCATTCTCTATTTCCATTCCCTGAGCACCGCCTGCGCCGCTCACAGGTCTACCACAGCCCCGTGCCCGTAGATCTGTTGCTTATATTTTAAGGAAGGCGAAGCCAAAAACGCTCCGAGCCCCAGCTTATTCCATTTTTCGTCGATGGCTTTGATCGTGGCGTCGTCTGCCACGATAATGTTCGGCCAGTCCCGCTGAAAATCGTCGTGCTCTTTGGTTTTGATCGTACCGTCGAGGCCCATGCAGGCGGTCGCTTTATGCGCGTGACGGCTGGAAGGCCGCTCTGCGAGGAAGTTGTCTCGTTTCGGATCGAGGTTATTGCAGAAACGCCAGAGCGCGGAGGGCAGGTCGTGCGGGTCTACCGTATGTTCCACGTACAGCACCATTTTAATGCCTTCCATACCTGGCTGCGCGTAGAGTTGCGGGTGCAGCTCGCGCAGGTGGTTGCGGCGGTTCTTTTCCACTGCGATTACGATGCAGGGAATGTCCAGCTTCAGCAGCGAAGTATTGACGGCTTTTATTTCAGGGAAAGCAGCCTGCAGCGTGGCTACGTTCACATCGGGCGTAAAAGCGGCAGTATCGAAACGGTCGTCTGTTTCTTCGGGCAGGCGCGCGGTACCGTCGATGCACATTTTCCCGCCGAAACCCATGCGTGAGCAGGAATGGTCGAGCACGTCCATCGGGCCCTGGCTGAAATAGATATCGGTCGCCGGGTTCAGATTTTTAAACGCGTATTGCGCGAGGGATTTATAATCATTTATGCGGGTGCCGGTGTCCGTTACCGCGAGGATCTTATTGAACATCATCTGTCCCGCGCCCCACATGGCATTCATCACTTTCTGCGCCTGGCCGGGGTAATCTTTCTGTATCTGCGCGATCACGAGATTGTGAAATACGCCCTCCACGGGCATTTCCATATCCACGATCTCCGGCACCAGCGTCATTTTGATCGGCGCCAGGAAGATCCTTTCCGTGGCTTTCCCGATCCAGGCGTCTTCCTGCGGGGGAATGCCCACGATGGTAGAGGGATACACCGCGTCTTTGCGGTGGGTGATGGCGGTAACATGAAAACGCGGGTACCAGTCCGCCAGTGAATAATACCCCGTATGGTCGCCGAAAGGCCCTTCCCAAACCAGGTCTTCACCCGGCTCTACATATCCTTCTATCACAAAATCGGCGTCCGCAGGCACTTCCAGTTCGGGCTGGGAAATACATTTCACCAGTTCCACTTTCTTTTTCCGGAGAAAACCGGCCAGCATGTACTCGTCCACATTTTCGGGAAGCGGCGCGGTGGCGGAATAGGTGTACACCGGGTCGCCGCCGAGGATAACAGCTACAGGCATGCGTTTGCCCAATTTTTTATATTCGGAGAAATGTTTGGCGGACACTTTGTGTTTATGCCAGTGCATGCCTGTCATGTCTTTTTCGAACACCTGCATGCGGTACATACCTACGTTGCGGCTTTGGGTGTGCGGGTCTTTGGTATGGATCACGGGCAGGGTAATAAAAGGCCCGCCGTCTTGCGGCCAGCAGGTCATTACCGGCAATTTGCCGAGGTCGGGGCTGGTCATCACCACTTCCTGGCAGGCGCCCCTGCCGCTCACCACTTTGGGCATCCAGGAGGCGAACTGGCTGAGCTTGGGCAGCATGGCGAGTTTGTCGAGGATGCTTTCTTTCGGTTTGGAGAGCATTTTAAAGAGCCCCTCGATTTCGGAGGCTACATCGTCCAGCTCCTGCACGCCGAGGGCCATGCACATGCGACGGTAACTTCCCATGGAGTTGATGAGCACGGGGAAGTCGTACCCTGTATTTTCAAACAGCAGCGCCTTGCCGCCGTCCGGCGACTTGCTGATGCGGTCGGTGATTTCGGCGATTTCGAGATGCGGGTTCACATATTCACTGATCCTCACCAGTTCCCCCGCTTTTTCCAGCGTATCGATAAAATGCCTGAGATGCTTAAATGCCATTGGTCCAGCTTTACGTTCAATGGGCAAAAGTACGTTGGATATGGGGAATAAAAAAAGGCCCCGTTTCCGAAACGGGGCCTTTCGGCTATTGTCCTCTACACCGGCAATTAATTGCCGAACACAATCACGCCTGAAACCCTTGGCCTGCGCGGTGGAACGGGCAACGGAAGCGGCGGGGGCAAGGGTATGCCGGGACGCACTACCACTACTCTTTCCCTGCTGCAATCGTCGAACCTGCGGTAGTCGCGGTGGCGATGATTGACATACACTACTTTTTTGTGGCGCCCATGCCCTCTTCCCCTGCGGTCATCGTCACAATCGTCATAACGCTCATGTCTGCCGCGGTCGCGGTCGTGGCCGCGGCCCCTGTGCTGTGCCTGTGTTGTTGCGTAGGTTGCTCCGAGAAGGAGCATCACGAGAATCAGCTTTTTCATAGCCTGCTGTTTTAATTGGTCTTTCTGTCCGTTCATCCCCTTATTTGCCTAAGGCGGACGGACTTGCCCTCATAAATCCAAAAGGTATGCCAAGAACTTTATTTCGCCTTGAAGCCGCTGCCACAGCGGGTTTCAAAGAAGTGTTCGGACTGATGAACGGAAATGCAATCCATCGTTGCGGATAAAAAAAGTGATGAATGGAAATGAACGGATATTTGAAAAAATATCGCGCGTACGATGGAAATGAACGATGAAATATTAATAGGGTAAGGGTTTCAATAAAAAATATTGAAAAGAAAAAATAATGCGGTGCAAGAGGAAGAAAATTGCGTGGTGGGAAATGCAAAAATAAAAACGGTTCGTCCTTTACAAAAAAGAAAACGTCATAAAATATTTTGCGGCATTGAAAAGATGCGGGTACAAAAAAGGCTGTCTTTAAAGACAGCCTTTTACTTTTCTATTTGGACTTGATTGGGGGGTGTATACTCACCTTTATGCAACCATCGTGCCAAAGTCATTTTATGTTCCTACATTTTGAAGCACTTCGAGAAGTTCGTGGTACGCCGCCCGCTGCTGCCGCCGATGCGGTACATCACGGTGATGCCTGAAAATGTATACCAGTCTTTATATTTTGCCGAGCCGCGCTGCGTGCCGTCGGGCGGGTAATTGCCGATCACGCCGCTTTTGTTCACCTCGTCGCCCCGCCAGGCCCAGTCCACCGCCGTTTGCCCTCTTTCGGCCAGCAGCGTGTTCTGATCGATGTAGGTGGTGCTCACGTCGTCCAGGTAATCGGTGAAGGTGGGGCGCAGGCCCACCTCAAGCCCGAGGGTAATGCGGTCTGTAAAAAGATATTTGAAACCCACGCCGAAAGGAATGGAGATCTGGTGAAGCGCATATTGATTGCCTCTTTCCGGGTACTGCGGCAGCCCCTGCCCTTCCGTGCTCAGGCGGCGCAGCGGGATGCGGTTGCCCAGCGAATCTTTCGCGGTGGGATAAAAACTGAAAAGCGCAACGCCACCGAATACGTAAGGCGTAAACCCTTTGTCGTCGATATCGAGAATATTCAGTTCGGCGCCGAGATGGCCTTCCCAAAGATGAGAGCTGAAGCTGAGGTTACGCTGCTGAAGCGCCGGGCTCGAATTGGACTTATCGTCCGCCGCGGCCATGCCCCATGTGAAGCCCGCGCGTAACGTAAGAAATCGGTTGATATCTTTCTTTACCAGCAATCCCAGCATGGGCCGCGTATAACTGAAGTTCACGCGTTTTTCAGAGAGGTCTCCGCTATAATTACTGATACCGGCGATGCCGCCAACGTGCCAGTCCTGGGATTTACCAACAAAGGGAGCAGCGAGCAATGCGACGAACCCGATGATCTTTTTCAAGGTTGTAAGGTTTTAACAGGTTACTGATTACTACAACGCTCCAGGCTGTCAAAAAAGTATCCCGGGCATGTGTAACCGGGAACTAAATTATACAATTTTCCACTTTATTACAATTCTAAAGATATGATTATAAAAGCCTTTTACGCGACCATAGGGCGTAAAGCCTTATTTTTGCGGCAGGTATGATATTTGAGTGAGCGATGTTTTAACCTTTTTACTTTATAAACTGTAATTAATACGTGAATACCCTCCGCCGGAAAAAAATCATTCGCTGGATCGTTGGTAGTGTTTTAACCTTGCTGCTGCTGCCGGTATTGCTGCTCCTGCTGCTGCAGCTCCCGGTAATACAGAATTTCATGCGGGATAAAGCGGAATCTTACCTTCAAAAACAATTAAAAACGGACGTGCGCATCGGCGGGCTGCGGTTTTCGTGGTGGAACTCCCTCACCCTTTCAGACGTGTTCGTGGGCGATACCCGGAAAGACACCCTGCTGTCCAGCGGGGAGCTCGCCATAAAATATAACCTGCTGGCATTGCTCAACAACGATCTCAAGATCAGGTCGCTGCGATGGGAAGACGCGGTGGTGAACGTTTACCGACCGGCCGGCGATTCCAGTTTCAATTTCCAGTTCGCCATCGACGCGTTCAGCTCGCCGGAAGACAAAAAAGACACGCTGATCGAAGAATCCGGCACCACCCTTCAATACGAGATCGGAGAGGTACAACTGCAACGCATATACGTACGGTACAACGACAGTCTTGGCGGCATGCTCGCCAGCGTGCGCCTCGCCAGCCTGAGCATGTTGCCCGACATCCTCCAGCCGTCAAACGGCAAATACCATCTGAAAAGTTTCCAGCTGGACGGTCTTCAGGCCGGCATCCTGCAGCAATACCGCCCCCCGGCGCCCGAGCCGCCCGCTACCGATACCTCTTCCACGCCTTTCGACTTCACGGTGCGCGACCTTTCCATCCGCAACACCGGCTGGTCGTATACCGACGAAAGCAGCGGGCTGGACACCAGGGGCCGCATCGGCACGATGAAGCTGAGCAAAGCGCGTTTCGACCTGTTGCAGACGCTGATCGAAGCCGAGGAGCTGGCGCTGGAAAAAACCACCGCTTCGCTGGACTTCCTCCAACCGATGGACACGGCCGCGGCCCTTCCCGCCGATACGCCCTCCGCGCCCAATACCTGGAAAGTGGCCGCCAAAAGCGTGCAGGCGCGCGAAGTGAATTTCAGCATGGACAATCACCTGGCGCCGCCTTTACCCTATAAAGACGCCGTGGATTACAATCACCTCGGCATTACCGGCCTGTTCCTGGACGTGAACGACCTGGTTTACAGCGAAGACAGCACGCTGCTGACCATCCGCAACGGCGCGCTGAAAGAAAAAAGCGGCATGCATATGAAGGCGCTCAGGGGCAAAGTACGTTACACCCCGAAAGAAGCGCGGCTGCAGCAATTCCTGCTGCAAACCGCCGAAAGCCGCATAGACGCCGACGTGCAGCTGCAGACCGAATCCTGGGCGACCGTTTCCGACCAGCTCGGGCAACTGGCTGTACAGGCCACCGTGCGGCCTACGAACGTTGCGCTGAAAGAAGCCCTGTTTTTTGTGCCCGAAATGCGCACTACGCCCTCCCTTCAGCCTCTCTGGAAAAAGCGCCTCGCCCTGAAAGGCAGTATAAGCGGCAGTTTGGCCCAACTTTCGATCCCCGGCTTCGAGGTAAAGGACAATGACCAGAATTACCTGTTCGTAAAAGGCACCGCCTTCCAGGTGACCGACCCGGGCCGTATGGGGGCCGACCTTTCCACCGTAACGCTGCGCAGCACCAAAAGCGGCATCGAATCGTGGCTGCCGCCCAATACCCTGCCCGCTTCCATGACGCTGCCCGCCACGCTGAACGTAAACGGCAGCATCCGCGGCGGCATGCAGCTGCTTAAACCCGACCTCACGATCGGCACCAACCTCGGCAATGCGGACATCAAAGGCCAGGTAGCCGATTTTATGGATATGGACAAGATCCGGTACGATATGGCCTTGGGCACCCGCAACCTGCAACTGGGGCGTTTATTGGGAGATACTTCCATGGGAAACCTCAACGGCAGCTTTACCGTGAATGGCAGTGGCACCGATCCCCAAAAGGCGGACGTGGAAGCCGGCATCAATATTACTTCGTTTACCTATAACCGTTACACCTACACCGGCATCGAGGCGGAAGCGGCGCTCGCACAGGGCGCCTATTCCGCCAAAGGCAGCATTAAAGACACCAGCGCACAGGCACGCTTCGACGTAAAAGGCAAGCTCGATACGCTGAACCCCGCCATCACCGCCAGGGCCGACCTGGACCGGCTGGACCTGTTCGCCACGAATTTCACGACCTCACCACTGGTGGTCCGCTCCTGTCTCGACGCCGAGCTGGACAATCTCAGCCCGCGCAGGCTCAGCGGTTTTGCCACCATTCATAAGATACAGATCGCCGATGCAAACGAGATCTATACGCTGGACAGCATCCTGCTGAAGGCCGATGCGGCGGACAGCGTGCAGAAGATCAGTCTTACCGGGCCGTTCGGTTTCCTGACGGCATCCGGCGACTTTAACTACCAGACCTTCGCCACCGCGGCCGGCGACCTGATCACCCGCCACCTCGAAGCCGAAGGCACGCCGCCGGCGCCCGGGGAATCGCAATGGGTGAACTTCAACGGGAGCATCAGCATACCCAAAACGCTCCGCAAACTTTTGCCCGACATAGAACTTCCCCGGCCGATGACCCTTAACGGCAGGATGGATACAGACAGCGCATTCCTCGTGGCGCAGCTTTCCGTTCCCCGCATGCGGTACGATTCGTTCAGGGTAGATACACTGCTGGTGGACGTTTCCGCGGACACTACCCGGATGGAGACCCATGTGCTGCTGGGCCGTTTGCGGCACCCGCAGATCCCGCTGGGGCGCACCACGATAGATGTGGTGGCGAAAGACGGATTGCTGGACTGGGACCTGGCCATGGCCGGCAGAAGAGGAAGGCGGCAAGGCCGGGAGCAGCGGCAGGCACAGGAGAAATACAAGCTGGGAGGGCTTGTGCGTTTCGCGCAGGGCGACAGCTTGCTGATTTCCCTTAAAAAGGACCTGCTGCTTAACCAGCAGGACTGGAATGTGGCGGGAGACAACCAGGTGGTGATATATAATGGAGGCGTTGCCTATGCCAATATCGGGCTGCAGCGGGGCCAGCAGCAATTGCTGATCACGTCCTCGCCGGCGGCGCAGGGCGCTACCCTGCCCGACCTGACGGTGGCTTTGAAAGACTTCAGGCTCAGCACCGTTACCAGCCTGATCGAAAAAGACACGGCGCTGGCGGAAGGCATCAGCAACGGCGAGATCAGGATCAGCGGGCTGGACCAGACGCCGCTGATAGACGGAAAACTGACGGTGGACAGTCTTGCCGTGATGGGCTCCTCTCTCGGCCGCCTCGCGCTGGACGCCAGTACCACGGCGGACAAACAGGTGCAAATGAACGCCACGATCCAGGGCAACGACAACGACCTGCGCCTGGCGGGCACTTACGCGGAACAAATGAATTTCCAGCTGGACATCACCAGTCTCAATATGAAAAGCATCGAATCGCTTACGTTTGGCAACGTCACGAACATGAGCGGCAAGCTGAGCGGCAGGGCTACCTTGCAGGGCACCACCGACAAACCGGTGATACGCGGCAATATGCATTTCGACGATGTGGCGGGGCGCGTCACGATGATCAACAACTATTTGCGGCTGCCGTCTGAAGACCTGGCGCTCACGGAAACGGGCATACGTTTCAACAAGTTCGTGATCGCAGACAGCACCGGCAACGAAGCTGTGATCGATGGAGAGATACGCACCACCGACCTCAGTTCCTTCCAGCTCAACTTAGACGTAAACGCCGAAAACTTTATGGCCCTGGGCGCGCAGGACGTGAAAAACAAAGACCAGTTCTATTACGGCCCGGCGTACGTGGACGTGACCGCCCAGGTACGCGGCACGCTGGACCTGCCCCGTGTGCAGATGAAACTGAAGCTGCGCGAAAAATCGGAGGTAACCGTGATGATACCGGAAGAAGAGCCGGGCATAGCGGACCGGAAGGGCATTGTGCAATTTATAGACCCGGCGATGTGGACGGACACAACCCTGCGGCTGGCGCTGAAAAAAGACACCGCCACCACCAGCAGGCTGAAAGGCTTCGTGATATCGGCCGACCTGGAAGTAACGCCCGAATCGACCCTGAAACTGGTGATAGACCAGACGAACGGCGACTTCCTGGAAGTAAAAGGCAACGCCACGCTCAATTTCTCCATGGACCCGAGCAGCAAAATGAGCCTGACCGGCCGTTACGAGATCAACGAGGGGAAATACAACATGAGCCTCAACCAGTTGATCAAACGGGAGTTCCAGATCGAAAAAGGAAGCACCATCATCTGGAACGGCGACCCGATGCTGGCCGACGTGAACATTACCGCGCGGTACGACGTGAACGCCGTGGCCGCCGACCTGATACAGGACCAGATCCGGTCTGACGACCCGGCGCGGAACCGGTACAAACAGAAAGTGCCCGTGGAAGTATATCTCAAGATCACCGGCGAGCTGCTGAAACCGGACATCGCGTTTGAGCTGGACATGCCTGAAAAAGACCAGGGCGTGCTGGACGGGCAGGTGTATACCCGCATCAAACAGATCAACCAGGTGGAATCGGAGCTGAACAAACAGGTAATGGGCCTGCTGGTGCTCAACCGGTTCATTTCCGAAAACCCCTTCGACGCGCTGGACAGCCAGGGCGGCAGTGCGGCGGAAGACATTGCGCGCAGCAGCGTGAGCAAGATCCTTTCCCAGCAGCTGAACAACCTTGCGGGCAGCCTGATCAAAGGGTTTGACGTGAATTTCGACCTGCAAAGCGAAAACGCCTATACGGACGCCGGCTCGCGTGAAGAAAGCACCAACCTGAAAGTAGACGTGTCCAAACGCCTGTTCAGCGACCGCCTCACCGTGAGCGTGGGCTCCAACATCGGCATATCCGGCGCGCAAACGCAGGGGCAAACCGCCAGCTCCATCATCGGCGATATGAGCGCGGAATACATGCTCACCGCAGACGGCCGGTACCGCGTGCGCGCTTACCAGCGCAACCTCACCGAAACAGTGATACAGGGACAGGTGGTGGAAACGGGGCTTACCTTCATGCTTATTGTGGACTACAACGAGTTCAGGGAAATATTCAGCAAAACGAAAAAAGAAAAAGAACAGGAACGCCTGCGAAAGGAAAACAAGTAACATGACCCGTAACCTGAGATACATAAGCCTGTCAGCGCTCGCCCTCCTGCTGGCGGCCTGCTCCACCACCCGCACGGTGCCGGAGGGAGACCGCCTGTATACCGGCCACGAGATTAAATGGACGGAAAAGAAAAAACCGAAAGACTGGAGCGACCTCAAATCCGGCATGGACGAACGCGTTCGCCCTTCTCCCAACCGCAAGTTCCTGGGGATGCCCATCAAGCTGTGGCTGTACAACCTCGGCAACGAACCGAAAGGCAAAGGCCTGAACCATCTTTTACGCAACAAATGGGGCGAAGCACCCGTGCTGATGAGCCAGGTAAGGCCGAACAGAACGGAAAGGATATTAAACAGTTACCTCGAAGACAACGGATATTTCCAGAGCGAGGTAGAGAGCGAGGTCAAAAATAAAGGCAGCAAAAAAGCCAGCCTGGTGATCTCCGCGGAGCCGGGGCACCGGTACACCATCCACCGCGTGCGTTTCGATACCGACACCGGCGTGATCAGCCGGGAGATCATTCTCAACGCCAAACACACGCTGCTTAAGCCCGACGACAATTACAGCCTCGACATGATCAAGGCCGAACGCGAACGGATACACAATCATCTGAAAGAAGAAGGATTTTATTATTTCACGCCCGATTACATGCTCATCCAGGTGGACAGTACGCTGAAGGGACAGGTAGACCTGTACGTGAAGCTGAAAAACACGGCGCCCGCCACGGCACTGCGCCAGTACTGGATGCAAAGCGTGGAAGTGTACCCGAACTACGACCTTACCCGCGACAGCGCGCTGAAAGCCATGGAAGGGCGGCAGTACCAGAACTTTACGATCATCGACCCGGACAGCCTGTTTAAGCCCATCGTGTTCGACCGGTCGGTATTTCTTCAAAGAGACAGCATTTACCGGCTCAGTTCGCATAACATCACGTTGCAAAGGCTGGTGAACCTGGGCACGTTCAAGTTCGTGCGGGGCAGTTTCAGGCCGATCCGCGACAGTTCGCTGCTGGCGGCTCGTTTTTACCTGACGCCTTACCCCAAGCGGTCGTTGCAGTTCGAAGTGTCAGGCACGTCGAAAAGCAACGGGTTTGTGGGCAGCCAGGTGAAGATCTCGGCGCGCAACCGGAATTTCCAGCGGAAGGCGAACGTGCTGGAAATCAATCTTGGCGGCGGCTTTGAAACGCAGGTGGGCGGGAAAACGACCAATCTTTCCACCAATGCGTACAGCTTCAATACCGAGGTAGCATTGACCCTGCCGAGATTTTATACGCCGCTGATCTATTTCAACCCTCGCACGCCTTATGTTCCGCGCACGCGGTTCAGCATCGGGTACGAATTGCTGAACAGGCCGGCCATGTACAACCTGAACGCGTTTACGCTGCAATACGGTTATATCTGGAAACAGACAAAATTCCTGGACCATATGTTATACCCGGTGGCGATCACATATGCCCTGCCCGGGAATATTTCGCCGGAGTTCCAGGTGCAGCTCGAGCAGGACCCTGCATTAAAACAATCCATTTCGAAACAATTCATTTTAGGAAGCAACTACACACTAACCTTTAATAATCAGTCGCCTGCGCGGTACCATAGTTTTTATGCGAGCTTCAATGGCGACATAGCCGGCAACCTCGCAGGGCTGATCGCGAAAAAACAGGACGACGGTTCGAAGACGGTATTCAAACAGGATTTTTCGCAATACCTGCGTGGCAGTGTAGACGGGCGGCACTACTGGAAACTGGGTGATAACCTCCGCTGGGTGAACCGTTTATTTGCGGGGTATGGGTATGCATATGGCAAGTCTGTCGCCGACCCGACGGTGCCGGTAACGCTGCCGTTCGTAAAACAATTCTTCAGCGGGGGCAGCAACAGTATCAGGGCGTTCAGGGCGCGGACGCTGGGGCCGGGCTCGTACCATGAGAGCGAGCAACCGGGCACGAACCTGCTGCTGGCCAATGCGGCGGGCGACATCAAGCTGGAGTTCAATTCCGAGCTGCGTTTTAAGCCGCAGAAGCTGATCGAGCTGGCGGCATTTGTGGATGCGGGGAACATCTGGCTGGGTAAATCGGATTCCACGAAAAAGGTATTTGCGTTTGACCGGTTTTATAAGGAAATAGCGGTGGGCACGGGTATCGGTTTGAGGATAGACGCATCCATCCTGCTGATACGGTTCGACATTTCGTTCCCGTTGCGCAAGCCGTGGTACGACGAAGGAAACCGTTGGGTGTTTGACGAGATCAATTTTGGGGACAAGGCGTGGCGGAAGGAAAACCTGATCCTTAATATTGCGATCGGTTACCCGTTCTGACGATAATTTATAAGACATTTTTCCCGGCCGGGTTTTTTGTGTTTGGGGAGCGACTTCCAATTCAACTTTAATTACCCAAGGGAGCTTTATATCTCCCGGATTCCTCAATAGATGTTTTCAGGGTGGTTTCGCAGAAAAAAAATTTCTTCATTTACTTCAAATTTTATTTCATCGTTAATGCATTTATTTAATCGCCTGATTATCACGCATTAGGAAATATTCATTTATAATACCCATCAATTCCATTTTCACCCCAAACCCGCGCCCGTTAAAGGTCTCATGCGGTTTATTTCATATTTATATTTTTGTTTAATTAATGATTAAATCTATATTTGCAATAAGGCTTTCCATCCCGCCCAGATCGGTCAGCCGGCAGGTGCATCAACCCTGACAGCCATTATAACTAAACATATTTCCTATACCTAATTGATCGTACATGAAGAAAATCTTTACCCTACTTTCCGCGCTTCTCTTCATCGCATCGCTGCCGGTGGCAGTAAAAGCGCAAAACGCGCGCACGCCTATTCAACAACTGGACCCGCTGATCTCGCAGTATTACGAGAACCGTTTCCTCGGCAATCCCTCCCTTGCAGGCGCGGATGCCGGGCTGAACATAGACCTCGGCTACCGCAAACAATGGAAAGACATACCCGACGCGCCCGTTACCTTCGCACTCACGGCGGATTACCAGCTGGCCAAAAAGTTCGGCGTCGGTCTGACCGTTTTCAACGACCAGGCAGGTCCTCTCAAACATACCCGCGCTGCCCTCTCCTACGCTTACCACATGCCGCTGGACGAAAACAACACCGAATTTCTGCATGTCGGCCTCACGACGGCGATCGACAACAAACGCGTGGAAACGAAAAAGACCGTGGTACCGCCCGTCAATCCCACGCCGGATATACAGGACAGTCGTGATACCCAATTCGAAACCGACCTCGGCATCGCTTATACGAACGAAAAACTGACTATTCAGGCAGCGCTGCCCAATGTGCTGGGCACATTCAAGAACACAGACAAAATAGAGCCGCGCAATTCCTCCACTTTTATGGTGGCGGGCTCCTATAAATTCGGCACCAAAAGCTTCCAGATATCGTCCATCGAGCCGATGGTGGCCTTCCGCGGCATAAAAGGCTACAAAAGCATCCTCGACGTGGGCACCAAGGTAAGCCTCGCCAAAAATTTCGTGAACCTTTTCGCGCTGTATCATACCAACAACGCAATGACCGCGGGCGTGGGTTTCCAGTTCAAAAACTCGATCCAGGTGCAGGCGAGCTATACCACGCAGACGGCCGGGGTGAAGAATAATATTGACGGGAATTTCGGGTTGGGGATTAAGGTGCGGTTGTTTAGGTAAAAAACTTTATTTCTATAGGATTCTTATTGAAGAGAAAGACCGCATTTTGGGGATGCGGCCTTTCTCGATTTTATTGGTCCCTGCCTATGCACATTCAGTGCATGGAATTTCAACTGGAACAATCTAATAAATACCCTGATTTACCTTATCACCGCAACCGATAATCTCAATGGCTTCACCCAAACCATCCGGACCGCATTTCTGCAATCTTCCACCTAGATCTGTCTTGTTCATCAGATCCGCAATAGCTGCCGTTATGTGGTCTGGAAAGACAAAGGGAGTTCACCCAGGATCTGAGGGATATTTATGCGGCTCCTACCCGTCAGGCTACGCTGGATAGCTTCGGCAGCAAAAGGGAGGTTAAATATGGCTATGCGATTAAAAGCTGGAAGGACAACTGGGAGGAGCTGACCGTATTCTTTGACTTCCCCATCTAGATTCACCAATCATCTACACCACCAACCTGATTGAAAATCTTAACGGCAAGATCAGGAAGTACACTAAAAACAAGCTATCTTTCCCCACTGATGAGGGTGTACTCAAATCCGTCGACCTGGCACTAAGAGAGGTGACAAAAAAATGGACAATGCCAATACGAAACCGGGGCATTGTCCTGGATCAGTTTTTAACTATTTTTGAAAACAGGATCAGAATATAGTTCCTGATACGAACTCCGATTTTTGAAATTTACACAGTAAATGAGATAGTCCCGTTTAGCGCAACAAAAAGAGCATGGGGGAATTTTCCGCATGCTCTTTTTAGGTGTAATAGTTCCGATTTGCCCTGACAGTCGGGTTAAAATATTAGGCAGCTGGCGGTATGTCGTCCAGCTGTTTTTCTTTTGCTAAAGATAGTGTTTCTTCAAAAGTCTGTAAAGGTGTCCTCCCGAAGCAGTATTTGCCCGTATGTGTCCGATTACGGTTATAATCATCCATCCAGGTGTCAAGATCCGTTTGCATTTCTTCTAGCGAATTATAAAGTTTCTTTCGGAAGGCGATGGCATAAAATTCATCTTGAACAGTCCGGTTGAATCTTTCACAAATCCCGTTAGTTTGTGGGCTCCTAGCCTTTGTCTTGCTATGATCGATGTCTTCCAGCGCCAGGTAAAGTTCGTATTCATGATGTTCACGGGCACCACAGTATTCGGTTCCCCGATCAGTCAGAACACGCAGCAAACGGACGCCGTACTCCTCGAAGAAGGGCAGAACGCGGTCATTGAGCATATCGGCAGCTATCAAAGCATGTTTGCGGTCGTACAACTTGGCAAAAGCGACCTTTGAGTAGGTGTCATTAAAGGTTTGCTGGTAGATCCTGCCGACGCCCTTAATGGTGCCGACATAGTAGGTGTCTTGAGCACCGAGATAGCCCGGGTGATGGGTCTCTATCTCCCCGTGGGCTGTTTTTTCTTCTTTGGCCCGTTCAAGGGCGATTACCTGGGCCTCGGTGAGAACCGTACCTTCGATTCCGGATTTGGCCTCCAGGGCTTTAAGGCGCTTCTTAAATGTTTCCAGGTCATCGCGTAACCAGACACATCGTACACCTGCTGGTGAAATAAAAATGCCTTGCTTTTTGAGTTCATTACTGGCCCGCAGCTGACCATAAGCCGGTTGATCAATAGCCATTGATACGACAGCCTCCTCAATTTGTGGATCTATCCGGTTCTTAACAAGGGGTTTCTTTCTACTGATCTCTTGCAGGGCCGCTTCCCCGCCTTCATCGTATAACTCTTTGAACCTGTAGAAACTATCACGGCTGTAACCGAATAATTTACATGCATGGAACACATTTCCCAATTCTTCGGCTAATCTTAATAAGCCTACTTTGTTTTTAATTAACTTTACCGCTACATTCATGTCTGGCAGTTTTAAAGGGTTGATTAAAGTGTGGTTACTTAAAATTAACCCTAACTGTCAGATTAAATCGTAGCTATTTCATTTTTAGGCAGGAAAATATATTCTATAGTTTTGTTCTTATACAGTATAACACTGTCTTTTCCAGTGTTGACATCAATGGTAACGCCATGCATCCCGTCTTCCCTTTCAAGAAAATACTCTCTTCTCTCTTTTAACACTCCGCTTTCGTTTGTTTTAAAGAAAAGTAGGCTCTTTTAAATGTAAAACCGAGATATCCTTCACTGCCATACCTGTTGAGGCATTCTGAGTAAAAGGCAATTTCTTTCTGTAGTCACATGTTGCAACAAAAAGTATCAACAGTCAAATGATTACAGGTATTTTCACCATCGAATCATTTAAGACAATAGAAGGATTCAAGCTGGATATCAATATTAGAGAGAGCAGGCTACTTACAACAATTACCTAGAATAGCCTATCCCATAGACGCATTCAACTGCTTAATCTCTCAATCGCTATCCAACTGTATTCGATCTCATCGCCTAGAAGTCGCTAAATCCTATCAAGATATTGCGCCCCAGCTTGCAGCAATACTCAACTTTAATCCAATAAAGACTCATCATCACGCTGTACATTAACAATAATGTAAATAGCATACAAAAATCATTTCTTGGAACCGAGATATATGGCTAACCCAAAGAAGCCAATTATACTTATGACTCCGTATAGAAAGAAGAACCCGCTTCTTTGTTTTCTTGACGACTCTGCTTTCTCCAACCATTTCTTTTCTACTATTCTAACAGAGTGCTTCTCTCGATATATATATCTTATGTAGGTGAATACTTGAAAGACTATAAATACAACGACAGCTATGAGCTTATTGAGTTTTCCTTTAGGGTTAACCACCGCTTGAATAAGCATAAGTATAGTCAGCACATTTATTGCTTGAAATCCCCCTACTATTCCAGCTGAAGTTGATTCTGCACTTTTTTCATTATAGCGCGAATAAAGTTTGTAAAGGAGATAATATAAAAAATCAAAAAATAACATTAGTTACAATTTATATTGTTATGGTAGCCATCCATTTCTAAGCTGATATTCCATGTTTGAAAAACCTGAAATCATAGTATCCCATGTAGATGAAACAAAATTTGATGTTTTATCGGTTAAATCTCCAATATGGTTACCAATATTTTTCCCTGTGGCTTTTTTAACAATTGGATCCACAAGATAATAAGCAGCTCCAATCACCCATCCCACTCCGGGAATCAGAGCCACTCCACCCATAATTGCATCTGTACCATTTTTCCAGTTCAAGCCATTATTAGCAATATCAAATCCCGTCACAATGATACCAACAAGAGCTACTCTTCGTCCTAAAGCATCAACAGTAAGGCCTTTCACCACTTTACACTCACCCATATTTATAACTTCATAGGTGGTTCCCGTATATCTATTTACAAATTGCTGCAAACCATTAAGACCGTTAATAGTAAAATCCGTCGAAGTTGAAGTAGCTCCCAATGTTGTAGCTGTGGCATCAATAATTTTCTGATATTCTTTTTGTCTTTTTTTCATGGGGTCATCATCTTTGCCATTATCACTATTATCACTGTTTTCATTATCATCATCAGCAGCCTTATAAACTGTGCTACCCATTGCATTTATTTGCGTCCAAGCGTTTTCATCATTTACTATTTCCCCATTTTCATCAATATATTTTTTAGCTATCCAATCATACGTAAGCATCCCATCAGGATCTATAAAACGGACTGGATTATTAAACGTATAATTATATGGCGACCATCTTCTGGACATTTCAGTAAGTGGATCAATATGATTCCATCTCCCTATCTGCGGATCATAGATCCTCGCCCCGTAATCATACCACTCTAATCCACTACCTCCATTGCCCGCGAACTCCTTGTTCTGTAGCTCCTTCCTATTATACTGGAACTTATTCTCTGTCTTGTACAGCGCCTTATAACTGATCTGATCCATGGTCAATCCAAATGGATAAAAATTACCGCCTTCCCCGCACGCCTGTCGGCTTTTTCAAAGAACCGGTTTTAAAGATATGCGTTTTTATTTTCAATTGAAAAAACAAAAGGGAAGGGCAAAAAACACATCCATAGCGGGCGAAGGCGGCAGGGAGACCTTGAACAGGAACGCCTTGCGCCGCCTTCGCCCGCTATGGATGCGCCAAGACTGCACTGCCGCCGATCAGGGTACTGCTGCCCCCGTTCGCGGCAGGGCATGTTCTCCCGCTCGTCCCTGATCCGCCGCCCCTCCGCTGCATTTTCTTCCGCTTCGATCATCCGCGCTCCCGCCACCTGTCCACCCGCCATGCGGCGCAGGGTCCGGGGGCGGGAGTGTGAGCGAAGCGAACACGGAGCCACCGGTTACCCTGCGCCGCCGGCAGGTGGCGGACGTATATGGGGCTGCGCAGGGATGCGACCGAAGGGAGCAGGCCGGGAGCTGCCCGAACGAAGGGCATGGGAAGGGCGGCCACAAAAGAACGCAGTCAGTCAGGGAGAACCTTCGCTCGTGTACACCCGCGCCCTTCCCATGCCCGCAGTGAGACCGCTTTTCCTGTCCTTGCATAAAGGGAACGTGCAAGTGATGGGGAACCTGGCTTTGCCCGCCGCTACAGGGAGCCGTGATGATCCGAGTGGATCCCGATCTCAATGGGGTGATGCTGATCTAACTGCGCCTGCAGATCTTCCAGCCCGGATAACTGGTAACGCTGCGTGCTGCTCGCGTATTTGTGACCGGCCATATACTGCACCTGCCGCACATTGTAATGACCCAACCACTCCGTGATCACGCTCCCCCTGATCTGCTGCACGCTCCTGATCGCAGGATGCAATGTTTTCAGGGCTTTTAGCAGCCTGCTCACTTCTTCCCGCAGGTAATGCCCGTTCAGCAGCCGCATGCCGCGCATAGCCGGTTTCGATAACTTCCCGTGCACACGCACGCAATGCTCCAACTGGCGTACCTGCGCCGCGTCCAGCTTTAAACGGCGACCGTTATATGTTCTGCCTCCGCGTACATATAACATACCTTCCTCCAATCGCACGTCCGTAATTTCCAGCTGGCGTATTTCACGAACCGTCAGACCCTGGAACACCAGCAACCCAAGGATCACACGCCCGCATAACGTAGAAGCATATAACGCGCAATAGTTTTTGTACAGCTCATGCAGCGTTTCCTCATCCAGCATGCCCGCCGGTAACCGCCGCGGGATGCCTTTGATGTACACGCCCGCCGCCGGGTTGCTGCCCGTTGCTTTAATAGCGATCCGCCAGTCATAAAAATGCCGCACCACGCACAGCAGCATCGCTACCGTCTCCCGGCTACGACCGCCCGCCTGCAGCCACCGCATAAACTCCAGCAGCTCCTCGTAACATACGCCGTCAGGATGTATATATTCCGATTGCAGCCAGTCCGTAAACACCGACAGATACTTTTCATACGTACAGATCGTGGCCACGCTATGAGCCTTGCTTTGTAAATATTGTCCGAACGTCATAAAGAACCATTTACAAGGTGAGTGTATAACTGCGTGCTGTCAAGGCTTTCATGGCCGAGGAAGAGCTGTATTTTTTCCAGCGGCACACCATTTTGCAAAAGATGTGTAGCAATACTATGCCGCAAGGTGTGCGTGCCGATATCCTTAATAATACCGGCCGTTTTAGCCAGTTGCTTGACCCGGACATACAAAGACTGCTTGCTAAGCCCCTTGCCCGTATTTGCGCCTAAAAACAGGCTTTCCGTAGATCGTTGTAACAACTGCGGACGGCTTTCGCTCAGGTAGTCCTGTATGTGTTGCAGATTTTGCTGCGTGAGTGGAACGTAACGTTCTTTATACCCCTTGCCCTTGCGCACGTAAAGCAGCCGCCGATCTGTGAGGATATCCGATATTTCAAGGCTCGTGCCCTCGTTCAGCCGTAGCCCGCAGCCATAGAACACTGCCAGCATCGCACGGTCACGGATGCCCAGCACCGTATCACCGGTAACATGGTAGAGCTGCCGCACTTCTTCCACCGTCAGCCATACCGGCAGCCGCTTTTCTCCTGCTACCTGCCGCAACGCAAAACCCTCGCCCCCCGCACCCGTCTGCCGCAGGTAACGACCCAGTAACGCCAACGCCTGTACGTATTTGTTGAGATGGCCCGCACTGTGGTTTCTTTTAGTGCGGATGCCTGTTTGTAATTGCTGGTGACTGATAAAAGCGTTCGCCGAAGATGCGGTTAAACTATCGAGGGTAACGTTGCCCTGATGCTCTTGCCAACGGAGGTATTCCGATATATGCCGCGGCAGGTTGTACACCGTAGTGGGCGCATAGCCCAGCGTTTGCAGCCATACGCTAAAACTATCCTGCAACCGCGCATACGCCGGGCTGTACAATAAGTTCAAGGATGCCATAAAATCAGTTTGATAAGGTTACAATCCGATGGAGGAGGGCTAACAAAATTTCCTATTATTATCTTTTCACCGAACTACTGAACCACTGACGTGATCCCTTTACTGTGGCCGGCCAGAGTGGTTCACCTGCCCAACTGAACCACTGGTGAACTACTGCACCACCGGGCTGGCCGGCTTTACTTCGATGCGGGCAACGATCGCCTGCAGCTGGCTGTCGATGCTGCTTTTCAGCGCCTCGTATTCATCCATGCGGATGATCGTGTATTCGTAATGCCGGTAGCGGTTGCCGCTGCCTTTCAGGTAACCGTACCGTTCCAGCTCCGACAGGTAGCGTTTGAGCGTACCCGGCGCGATGCGCAGCTGCTGGCGGATTTCACGCGCCGTAAAACTATCCTTGCCCTCCGCCGCCAACAGCGCCTTGAGCTGCTCCAAAAAAATCCGCGTGGCTTTGGCCAGCTCGTCGCCCTTGCTGAACAGCACTTCCTTTAACAGGTGCAGCGCCGCCCGGATATCTTCCGGCGTGGTCTCAATATAGGGTTGGCCGCTGCCGTCTTTCTTTTGCACCCGCTGGTACTGGTGATAAAACGTCACTGCCTCGATAAAGGCCAGCAGCAGCGTCATCGTCCGCCGCGGCTTGAAGATCTCCGAAGGCAGCGTGATGTGCTGCGCATAAGGGCTGACCACCCGCACCGGCTGCAGCACTTGCTGCACGTTGCGTAAAAGAGATTTGATGGCCTGCTCTTTGCCTTGATCGATCTGCCCGGCGCTGGCGCGCGTTTGATAGGCCATGATACGACCGTCCTGTTCGGCCGAACCATCCACGTACAGCAGCAGACAGCGGTTGGCGTTATCCTCGTAGAGCTTCTCCCGCGTCGTACAACCGCTCACGCTCACCGGGCCTTCCACCACCACCGTGATCGTCTTTAAATTCCCCTTCGTGTCCTTGATGGTCACCGTTTTGGAGATACGTTTTTTACTTTGCAACTCCCTTAACGGGTACAGCGAACTCTCCGCCCCGTCCAGGTCTTCGATCAGCAGCAGCTTGTGTTTAAGCTCATCCTGCCGGAAGTAATAAAAAGCGTTCTCCGTCACCTGCGTGATCTCGATCTTTTCCTCAGCAGGCACCAGGTCACTCACTTTCTCCTGCAAATACGTCTTACCGCTGCCGCTGGCGCCGAGGAACATCACGTGCAACGGCGTGGCCTGCCTGCGGCTACTATACACCAGGTAGGCGATCAGCCGGTTCATTTCTTCCCCCACAATGCCCGACTGGCCAATATCATCGCTGGTGCGGCGTAGTAAATTCGGCTGCTGTAAATACTGGATAGCTGCCTGCCTTTGCGCAGGTGTGAGCGCAGGTTTGCTCTCCGGCTTCGACTGCAACCGCTCCAGACGCTGCGCACGGTAGCTTTCCAGCGCACCCGTCAGCTGCGCCACCAGCGTCACCACCGCCTGACCGTTCATATCAAAGGTCTCCGTAACCAGCTGCACCAGCTGCTGCACCTGCCCGTGATGGTACAGGTCAAGGCTGTGCCGTACCGGCAAAAACAGGCCCTGCTTGTGTTCCACTTTCAACGTCACCCGCAACCGATCTAAGCCGGTCAGCCGGACACCGCCCAACACCGTCACCTGCAGCAGCGCACTCTCATACACCAGCAGCTCCGGGTTAGCCGTGTGCAACCGGTCATCGATAGTAGTAGGTATAGGGATAACAGGAGCCTGCTTGTTTTCAATTGAAACAAAAAATTCTATTGGTTGACGTTGTTCGACTAGATCAACCAACACCTGCGCATCATCATGGCTTTGCAAGACGCTGTTGACGTCCTCGCCATCAGGTAGCACCACCTGCGTGAACTGCACATGCGGCAGCAGGCCGGATAAGGTTTGCGCGTGTTTGATCGTGGCCGCCCTGCCCGCTTCGTCTCCGTCCAGGATGAAGAGGATTTCACATAACGCCGGCAGCTTGATGATCGCCTGCTGATGTTCTTCGGTAAGGCCATTGGTCCCATACAAAGCCAGCACACTGTATTGCGCGGCAATGGCCGGTTGCTGCAACAGGCTCGCCGCATCGAGGATGCTTTCCGTCAGGATCAGCTTTGTGGTAACCGGTGCAGGATAGCACGGATATAAACCCGTTCTGCCCGTCATATAAAAATGCCGCTGATCGTTGTTGTTCGTGATGCTACGCCCGTACAAGCTCACGATCTTGCCGGCCGCATCCTTTAACGGGAAGATCACGCAATCCTTTGCCCACACGCTGTAACCTCCGGCTGGCTTGGCTTTGAGCAAGCCATGTTTTACCATGCTGGTAACCAAATGATGGTTCTTGCTTTCCACGTGTAGTCCGCCGCTGTTATACCCACACTCGTGCTGCCGGTAATCCAGCCCGCGGCCTTGCAGGTAATCGGTCGCCTTGCGCGAGGCCGGCAGCGCCTTCCTGAACGAGCCGAACACTTTGGTTAGAACTGCTTCCCGTTCAAGTGGATCAGCGGAAGATGCTGCTACCGGCAGGACGGCTGGCACGGCGGACGTTACACCGATGAGCGTCTTTGCCTTCATGATCGCTTCGTGGGTGCTGCACCTGTCCATCAGCTCGATGAACCGGATCACGTCACCCGTACCTGCGTTGCAGTTGGTGGAGAAGCAGCAAAACGTGTTCGTCTTCGGGTACAGTTGCAGTGAGGGCGTTTTATCGGCGTGGAACGGGCAGAGCAAACGACCGTGTTTGTCCGGGCACAGGCCGTAATGGGCGATCACCTCCGACAGCCGCAAACGATGCTTAAGCTCTTTGATCTCCATTGCACAACTGTTTTTTGATCGTCAGGTAACCATCGTTCACGATGATCTCCAGTTGATCGCCGATAGCAAAACCCGCCTGCTCCAGCCAAACCCCGCTCAGGTTCAGCCACGGTAAATATTTATGACCCCTGTCTCGCGGATGCGCTTTTGCACCTACCTTTATCAGGCGCAGTTTGTTAACCTTGCGTGCCATGTGGAAAAATATTTTATAGTACCTATTGGTAACAAAAGTAATGGATTGGTTTTAAACTACCAATACTTTTTTATTTTGTATAGCACAAATAAGTAACCTAAATTTGTTAACCCCTGCATTTACAGGGCTTTAAAAGCACTTTTATATGACTTTCGGTGAACGCATCGCCTTGCAGCGCAAGCAATTAAAACTCTCGCAAGACGACCTGGCTAAAAAGGTGGGAACTTCCGCGCCCATCATCGGCAGGTATGAACGCGGGGAGATAAAACCATCCATAGAGATGGCCAAGAAAATCGCCGATGAGCTGGAAGTGACCGTGGATTACCTGATCGGCGGAACCGCCAATATGGTGCTGGATAAAAAACTCCTCAAAAGAATGGAAGACATCGAAGCCCTGCCGCCGGAAGAAAAAGAGAAAGTGTATTATTTTATCGACATGGCTATCACTTACAACAAAACTAAAAAAGCATATTCCAGATAAACAAAGAGCCCCCGCGATCCGCGAGGGCTCTTTGTTTATTCACATATTATTTATTGGATAATCCATGGCTGCCTACTTCCTGCTCGATAAGCTACTCCGCCAATAGGTAAATCAGAAATTTCTAAGATAGATTCATCCAATTTAATCATTTCTTCAAGTGAGACTATTAAATAGTCGCTGTCATTAGTACATTCATCATCTCCGATAAACTCCCACATACCATCATCCTCATGATGGAAGACTGATAAAATTGGCTTCTTATCTATAAAAACAAACTTAGTTGTTAATACGGCAGTATTTAAGGTATCATCAAATCTTTTTTTCACTTTAATTATTTGATTTTTTTAAATTCTCTTCCTTTGATAGCACTTGTTGGTTAGCATTGCTATTGGAGCCGCCTTTGGATCGGGGAGTTACATGATCCACCTCTGCAGAATTTGGATCGGCCTTTTCTCCCTTCTTAAGTTTCCCAGGGGGATTTAATTCACGCCCATCACCATCACTTTTTAATTTCCCACCATTTTGCTTCCGATTTTCTTCCAATATCCTTTGCCGCTGCGCCCTCGTTGTTTCTTTTCCAGGTTCAACCTTTCTAGGCTCCTTTAAGTGAGAATATTTGCCTTTTGAATCAGCAGCAGGCGCATTTCCTTTCAAGGCTCCTTTAAGCGCTACATTGCCTGGAAGATTCGAGGATTCTGGAACTGTCACTGAACCCTCCGCCTCTTTTTTAGCGGCCTTCTCAGCCTGCTGTGTTCGCAACTCGCTCTGTGATATCGTTATTTGAGGTGCAAATGTTAAGTTCCCGGTGCCTACCAGTCCTGGATTGACACTTACTCTATCTTTCACCTTATCTATGACCATTACGATACCTGCAGAGGCACCCAAAGCAGCCAGTGCATCGGCTAATGCCGGTAAGACATAAGGTATTGCGGGGCAAATCGGGCATTTGCCATCCGGATCACTAAAGGTAACTGGGTTGTTATATGAAAAGTGGTAAGGTGTTAAATCTTCCTGATTATCTTCCATTAACGGATCTAACTGCAAAAACCGTCCAATCTGTTGATCATAAGTTCTCGCATTAAAATCATATAACTCTAACCCACTGCCATTGCTGAACTCCTTGCTCTGTAACTCATTCCCATTGTAACCGTATTTATTCTCCGGCCTGTAAATAGCCTTCCCGCTTATGCCGTCCATCGTCAACCCAAATGGATAAAAATGCGTCTCTTCCAGCACCGGCCCCGGGTTGGTGATCACCACCAGGTTGTCAAAATAAACGTCCTGCGACGTTTCGTTGCTCGTGTAAACATACAAAAATCCGCTCTTTTCCATCACCATTTTACCCTGCGCCAGTGTCTGCAGTTCGTCCGGCGTGGCCTGCACCTGTTTGACACCGCTGTTGTCTTCCACCAGGTTGAACTGGTCGTCGAATAGCACGTAGTTCAGGTAAGCTTTCGGCCGCTGGGGGTTGGATGCCTGCGGGTCTTTGTCTTTTAAACGCTGGTAGGCGTTGCTGAACGCGTTGTTGAAGGGCGTATTGCCAGCGGTCGCTGCCATATTTCCTGCGTGGCCCGTTTCTGCCGGGGATTGGCCCCCAAAGGCGCTGATCAGCGCACCCAGCATATCGGCCGGAGGGGCCGTCTTTTTGTTTTGCTGTGCCTGCCCGGACTTGTAGAAAGCCTTGGCACCGATCTGCACCGTGTCCCCCGCCATCACTTTCAGCACCAGGCTCGGACCAATCTTTTTGTCCGGGTTGTCCCCATTGAGCTTCGAGACGAAGCTATTCTGATCCGTGGTAGCATCCTCGGGGTAACCCACCGGTTTATCCGCCCTTGTGGCGTCGATGTTACTGAACAAGGCATTTTCCTTCGCGGCATTCTGCGTTTCCATGCTGGCCAGGTAAGTGGAAAAATCCGTCTGTTCGGTCAGTACCATCCGTATGTTGCCCAAATGGTCTTTGAGGAAGTAATCATAAAAATACGCCACCGGCTGGCCCGTTTTGTACGCTGCCCGGATACGGCCTTCCTCGTGCGACACGAACCGCAGGCTGTCCTGCTCGTATACAAAACCGCCAATATAGTCGGTAGTCGTGATCTTCACCGGGCTCACCGTGCTGTCTGTTACTGTCTTGCGGTGTTTGACGCCGGCCGCGTCGTATTGGTAGGCAATACTGCCTTTGCCGTTGATATGGATAAACGCCGGCAGGTTCAGGTGGTTGTACCGGATAGAATCGATCAGCTTGTTGTTGTCCTTGCCCATGTTGCCGTTGGTGTCATAGGCATAGTCCACTGCCTGGCCGGATGTAGTTTCTTTGAAGTCTCCCAATGTGGAAGCCGGATCGTTGGCAATGTCAGTAACCGCTTTTAGCTTGTTGGACACATCGTTGTAACTATAGGTCAGGTTGTCGATGGCGACGCTGGTCGCGCCTTTGCGGCCGTATTGCACCATTTTCAGGATGTTGCCGTTGGCATCATAGGCGGTAGTGGGCGTGGCACCGTCTCCCATCAGCACGCTGTAATTATAACCGGCGGAGATGTCCCAGGTGGTCGGGGAGCTGCCCACCCGCTGGTTAAAGTCCGCTTTCAGCAGCCGGTTGGCTTTGTCATAGGTAAAACCATACGCCCGCGCCATCGTGTCGTTATAACCCCGCCATTTGATCCCCGCGATATTGCCGTTCAGTTCCCGGTTTTGAAAACCGTAGTCGTAAGCCAGTTCCTGGCCGAAGAAGTGGTTGCTGTGTATGGCTGCCACCACGTAGTCCTCGTTGACCGAACGCAGCCAGCCACGGATATTGTACCCGTAATCCAGCGTTTCCAGGTTCGTGGAAGCACCAATTTTCAATGCTTTATTACGCAACTGCCCCAGTTCGTCGTAGCTGTTTTGGGCAATGATGTATTCGGTGCCGCTGTTGAGCTTTTTACCTACCTGCAGCACCCTGCCGGCATGGTCATAGGCCGTGCGGGTAATGATCCGGCTGTTGGGCGTTACGGAGCTACGTTGATTTGTATGACGCTGGGCGCTTACCAGCAGTTTGCCGCCGAAGTCGTACAGGTTCGTGACCACATCCGTTCCACCCGTGATATTGTCAGCCAGCACCTGCTGCACCCGGCCTTTGTCGTTGTAGTAGATGCTGGTGGTCAGCCATTGGTCCGTGTCCAGTACCCGCACCCTCGTGCCGGTCACCAATCCCTTGGTCAGCCCGGAAGCGGCCGTGGGGCGTTCTTCGTAGAAAGGCCCCGTGCCCAGTGGCGCCGGCAGTTCCGTGGTCGTGTAATAAGCCGTGTTTTCTGTTTTTTTACCCGTATAGTTGTAATCGTCGTAATTGGTATAGGTCAATGCATACAGCTTCGTCGTATCTAATGCCGGTGCATTGACAGCGATCAACGTATCGATATATAGGTACGCTGCCGGGTCGATCTCCAGCACCGTTTCTCCGGCCAGCACTTCGAAGCCCGGCAACACCGTGACGCTCTGCCGGCCTTTGTAGGCCGCGCGGCCATCGTGAACGTTCACCACCAGGTCGTCTTCGACGGGGACCTTTTTGGTGACCGTCTGGTTGCCCGTGGCCACGTTCAGATTGCTGCGCAGTGTTGCCACCGGGGTAGTCGTTGTGTAAAGCCCCGTCATCACCGGCCGGTTCAGCCCATCGTAAAGCGTGGTCAGCCACTGGTTGGCCCGGCGAAGCTGCCCGTCCTGGCTGAACACCAGCCGGTCCCGTACGTCATAGACCATCAGTACCGGTTCGGTACCGGGTACCTGTTTAAGGATCATCCGTTGGCGGCCGTCGTATTCATAGCGGAAACACAGCTCTTTGCGCAAAGAAGCGTTGGCCAGGCTCCAGCCCGTGCCCATCAGCGTTTCCACCGCTTTGGGCGGCAGCACGTAACGCAGGTTGTTCAGATCGTCGTATACGTAATAGGTGTTCAGCCAGCCCAGGTGCGCCGTGCCCGGTGTGGCCGACAGCTGTACTTTTTTTAAGATGACCAGCCCGGATTTATCCTTGTATTCCACCACCTGGTTACCTGCTTCATCCGTTGTCACGTTTTTATACAACTCGCCGGCCGGGTAATTAGCACTGCTGGCAGGATAGCTGCCGTCCGCCGCCGCGATCGTCCAGATCTTTACCGAATCGGCCGCGGTGTTTACCAAATATTGCTGGCTCACGCCTACGTTCGAGCCCGCCCAGGCATTGCCCGGCGCCAGTGTTTTAGTCACCCGGTTGAGTGGCGAAGCTTCAAATTGCGTCTGGCTGTAAAACACCTGCTCACCCGGGTAAGGCGCCGAGCCCGAAGTGGGGGCGTAAAAGTTTTTCTGATCGTTGAAAGGGTTGGTTTTAAAAGCCCCGTCGCTGGCAGAAGATATATACGGCAGGTATTGATATTGCTGCCGGCCAAAAGCATCGTACACCACCGGCGCCACCAGGTCTTTTTGCAAAGGAGAACCTTTGCGCGTCACCGTTTGCAAGGGACGGCCCAGGCCGTCCACGTATTGGGTGGTCTGGCGCACTTTTTTGACGTCTATTTCCGCTGACACCACAGCCGGATCGGTCAACGGAAGCGAGGGTTCCCACGTGCGTACGTAGTTAATTTTAGTGCCCGCCGGGTAAGCAGAAGGGACCGTATTGATCGTCTGTGATGGCGCAGCAGGCTGCGTAGCACCGTTCGGCTTTTGCGCAAAAACCGTTGCGCTGCCCAAGGTTATGATAACAAAAAAAGAGAGCGGTTTGTATCCTTTCATAGGGCGCTATTAGGGATTAACGTTATACTGATAATCGAACTGCTTGAGTATCTTGCCATCCTGGTCCCGAATCAGCTTAAGCCGGTCAAAGGCATCATATTCATAATAAATAAGTGAGCCATTAGCACCTCCCTGGGCGATCATGCCTTTCCCTGGATCGTAAACAAAAGTTACCAATTCGCTTCCTTTGGGATAAATTTTTATTTCATCGATATTTCCTCCTCTTACCTCTACATTTGCCACTGAAGAAAGCTCTACCACATAACATTTCCAGCCAGCCACTTGCAAAGTCGGCGCCTGCGTAAGCAAAACATTGTTGACCCATGTATTGCCTGTACTCCAAACATGCAGAATATAATTACCTAAAGGAAGGGATTTTGTAATGCTGCCGTTCAGGACTTTGGCGCCAGTAATTCCACCGGTGCCTGCAATAACCGGATTGCTTCCAAGCGACCAACCGCCCAAACCGTCCGATTCAAATGAAGTATATGCGATCTGACTGGCAGCTGCATTGGTAGCGCTTCCGATAATACGCAGCCTATCCGCACTCCAGATATAAGCTTGTCTTTCGCCACTATCCTTCAAGGCATTCAGTACTCTCCCCCTATTGTCGAAAGAGAAGTCATATCTCGTTTTACCCATCGTGCTGCCAGTCGGCAAAAACTCATAACCTGTTTTCAACACCATGTCGTTCACTGCATCGTAAGTATATTCTGTTTTTTCCGTACTTACCAGCTTAGTTCCCTGGTACGTTGCTGACTTCAGGACAGGTGCCAGCATGTGCTTGTAGTTAGCGGTATATTGCTGCCACATTTGAGGTAAACCGAGCGTGATACTGGCATTATCCGGGTCCGTATCACCAGGATAATACATCAGCGTTTTCCGTAACTGACCATTCGAGCTAGTTTCTTCTGAACTTACAGGTGCAGTCAAACGCGGTAAGCCGGTTGCAGGAACAACATCTTTGTAGCCATACATAATTGTACGCGTCAGCTGCCCATCAAACACCGTTTTAGAACTGAGTTTCACCCAAAAACAATCGAAGCCGCTTATCCCGCAATTGAATTCACCCAGAATATAACTCACCTGCGGATCGGACGGACAGCATCCGTCCCTGTTCTGCAGGTCATTATTACAAAAGCCGGTATTCACACCAATGCCCATCATTTCCGGCACACGCCAGTAATCAATATCACGTGTAAACTCAAACGTGTAATTATTGGTTTCTTTATGCACGGGGTCTGTGGAACCGTATTTGTAGACAGTTTTTTCCATCAGAAAAACATTTCCCGAATAGGTTCTCATAAAGTTATAAGTAGTCTTTCCCCCTTGACCATCGGGTGTTCCAATGAATTCCGTTACATTTTCATAAAAAAGCCCTAAGTCGCCAAAGTAATCATTAGTAGAATAAGGAGACGATGTATATGTCCTGATCCTCGTAGAAGGAAATGCGCCAGGTGGAGCCCCCCACGGTCCGCAACAATCCATTAGGTAATAATCGACCCATCCATAGCCGGGATTATTGTAGGGTGTGCCCGGAGCTCCATAATCGTAATATCTGAACATGCTGTTCTGGCCATCATTATCTTCCAGGGAAGCAACTCTTATCCCTTTGGCGGCCACCTCGTAATTTATCTTCGTATAACCACCAGTTGGATAAGAGACTTTTTCAAGCGCAAATATCCGGGCATTATAAAACACAACGTTCCGGTCTGCCCAGTTATTAACGTAACCGACAGAAATGCTGGATTCATTCTGGATCACAGATTCTACATCACTACCTTGAAGTGGCACCAGCGATGTGTTGTATGCTCCGTTATAATAATTCCAGTGATCGATGCTCAGTTCTTCCTTGCTCATCGTACTAGCCGGATCAACTCGATTTTCGTCCACGTAAGCGAAGTCAAAAATCTTGTTTTCTCCACCACCGGCAATACTTACCCTTAAAGCTTTAGCCAGCATGTGGCCGCGCTCGTTGTGCTGCCAAAATACCCATGCGTAAAGGAGATAACCTTCATTGGATTAACCAGATCAGTTTTACTAAAGATCTTTATCGTATCAATACGTGTTTCTCCTCCGTCGCTGCGACCGGCTGTGATGTATTTAATCAAAAAATTATCACTTTCTATTTCATTTGTATAATAGGTCCGTGTAACGGTCTTACTAAAAGCATCTTCTCTTTCAAATTCTGTAATATATTGAGTGCCATCAATCTGTTCCCTTGCAATAAGTGTAACCGATCCGATTTGATGCACCCCTTTCGTATTCACATTACCATTCGAAGTATATCGGAAGTCAATTTTTGATTTGGTATTCTTATTTTCCATTCTGGACACCCGCCATGCCGTAGTAGGCTGGCCCTCATTATAAGTATCGATAGTAGAGCCGCTGCAAGTACCCGGGCGACTTACCGAAGCTGAAGTGGCCCAGTCCGCTGCATCAAAAGTATATTCAATGCCATCCGGCGTCGTGACCTTGAATACAGGAGATACAGGGTCACCAGTTCTTTCTATCAGTAAATCATTATAGTCGATTTTCACCGCTTCGCCATTGAGCATCATAAATTTTCCGGAATATCTAGGAATATTGTATATATAGAGGTCGGGTTGGGCATCATACAATTTAAAGTTGAGACGGTTATAGGTAAGGTTATATTCATAACCCACGTTTCCCGGCGCGGTGTAATAATAATACTCGGTTACGCCAGGCCCCAGCTCCTCCGTTAGCTCGGGTAAAAAATCGTCATATCGTTTCATCAACGTTCCATGATCGTCAGGAACATGCTTTATTACTCGTATGATTACGCTTTCTGTAATCCCCCAGCCAAGGCCGATGGCAGAAGCGTCTTCTTTTACTTTAAAACCACTGTAATCGTAAAATAATGAAACGGGGTACTCAAGCCCATTCTCTTTTAATTCAAACAATGGTATATTCTGTTGTGGCAAACCATTTGAAAGGCTTGGCGGCGACATTGCATAACTGCCCAATGATGCAAGCTCCGGGCTGGTAGGACTTTCAAAGTTCACCACGTTCTTCAGTTCAACAGGACCATTCTGGGCTAATGAATCGCGGGTTAAAAGTACGATTGTCAGGTAAAGGAATAATTTCTTAAACATGAAAACTTTGTATTAAGGCTTTTGGATATTTTTTCGTTTCGGGGATCATTAAAAACTATACCCCAACCTAAACTTCACCGGATCGGTCTTCGGCGTCTGGGTATTGGCGAGGAAATCATACAACAACATCATATTCCCTTTCAGCTTGTTGTTGATCTTGTACTTTTTTGATATGCCGATCAATGCGCTTTTCGTCCACACCGTGGCATTCATAAGCTGGGTAGTGCTGGAGAACGCGGAATTGTAGTTGAACTCGAAACCTCCGTTCACAAAAAAAGTGCCTTTCAGTTTGTAATCGCCGAAGGAACGCAGGCCCATGCCCTGGTGACTGAAACGGATGTTGTTGAAACCCGTTCCCATGCCGAGTTTGTAGGAAGCGCCGAGGCCGAGTATGCCGTTTTTGCTGAACTTGTAACCAACCTGGCCCGCGAAATCACCGGTGGTGGGGAAATATTGGTTGGAACGCTGGAATTGCACGTTGGTGCCGAATTCCAGGCGCTGGAGGAAACTTTTCGTTTTCAGTTCTTTGGGCTTGAAATCAGGCATTTCCGCGGCATTGTCCAGGTCGGGGAAATTCTTTTTCAATTCGTCGAACTGCGAACGGGCGGCGTCCATCTGCTGACTGATGGCCTGACGGGCATTAGGTCCTCCCCCGCCGATGCGCTGCTGGATGAGCTGTTCCACCTGGCTGCGGGTTTGCAGGCCTTCCAGCTGCTGCTCGAGATTGGCTGCGCTGCCGTCTCCCACGTTAAGATTGAACAGACTTGCCAGCTGGCTGTTGCGGGCCAGAAAGTCCTTATAGGCCGGCACTTTCTGCAAAAGCTCCATGGCTTTGGCTTCCGCCTTTTTGCGGTCGCTGAACACTTCTTTGTACTCTTTCAGCTGTTGTGCGTAATAATAGGCTTCCTTATTGATCTTTTGCAGGTCTTTGGTAAGACTGGTATACTGGCTCAGCTGACTTTTCAGCTGTTCGCGCCGTTCGCGGATGTATTGTTTGATGTTTTCGGCTTGCTGCAGTTTTCCCTGGAGGGCCTTCACCTGGTCCATGGAGCCTTTCAGCTTATCCTGCATGCCTTTTGCGCTGCCGAGGAGCTTTTTGGAATCTTTCAGGAAGCCGAGGGAACCGGAGAGCGTGTCCAGATACCCAAAATATTGCCCGTTAAGCACCTTCTGGTATTTATCAGTTTTCCCTTTCAGGGAAGCTTTGAGATGGCCCAGGGAATCGATGGAACGGGTAAAGATGTTTTTAGCGGCAAGGGAATCGATCTTCATCATTTTCCGCTGCAGGCGTTTTTCCTGGCGGATCATCAATGCTAGGTCCTTTTCGGTGCGTTTGTCCACCCGGGCTTCCAGCTTGCGGCTTTTCTGTTTCACCTGCGACAAATACTTTTCAGGCACGGCTTCCGCCTTGCTGAGAAGGCTGTCCTGCGCCGCGGCGGGTAAAGACAAAACAATCAAAAGCAATACACGGGTAAACATAATAGGTATAAGCGGGTGAACACTGTTGCCAATATAGGCTATTCTTTTTTCTTTTTTTCTTTTCCTTTCAGCTTTTTTATCACCTTTTCCTCGTTCATGATATCCAGGTACATCAGGCCGTTCACATGGTGCAGCGTGCAGGAAAGGTAATAGGTGAACTCTTCCCCGATAATATAATCCATGGTAACGGTATCTTTCGCGAGGCGGAGTTTTTTATACGGTTCACCGAAAAGGGCTACCAGGTCAGCCTCCGAGCATGCGGTGCGGATGGGCAGATGCAAGGCTTCGAGCACTTTGCCGATCATGCCGCCATCGTCTTTCGTAAAATCCAGGGAAATGGCGCGGGTTTCTTCTGGCTCGTTGAGCAGGCGGAGAAATGTGTTGAAGCCAGACAGCTCTCCCACCCATTGTTCACCCATAAAATCATAGTTCTCCACTTCCCGGTAATCGGGACCGGCATAGAAGTCGCTGAGCCGGATGTTATGAAATTCCTGGTACGCAATAATATCCATACAAAAACACATTTATGATCAGGTTAGAAGGGGCATACGAATCCTGATTGCCGGTATAGCCGCGGGGATATCGATACGGGGGAAATAACGAATCAGGTTGCATAGGTTTTCGCGATCAAAAGTACAAAACCGCAGTATAAATATATGGTTATTTCTTACATTTTAAAACCGGCAGACGGGAAAACACATTGATGTTTAACATAATATGACTGTTTTGTCAGGCGATGCTTCTGCGGGCGTTTCATTTGTCAACAGTCAAAGAGGCCCCTAATGTGTGAGCAGGCTGCATTCAAAAAACTTCACTTGCTTCAATTGCCAACGCCCGCGATTCATATAATAACGCTAACGAATATATTATAACAACTATTCTTTTCATGTGAGGTTCTTTCCGTAAATTCCGGGAAATAACCCCATATGGCCATACAAAAAACCATCCTGCAATTTACCGGTAAGGCTGGCGGTATGATCGGCTACCGCCGCGGCGGCAAATATTGCATGCGCGCGGCTCCAACCAGGGTAAAACAAACGGCCGCCACCAAAACGGCCAGCCGCCTCTTTGGCGCAGCAAGCGCAGCCGGCAGGTATATACGCGAAGCGGTGATACCCGCGCTGGACATTCCGTACGACACCACCGTCGTGAACCGGCTGAACGCCCTGCTTTATAAAGCGGCGATAGACCGGCCGAGCTGGAAAGACCTCTCCTCCCTGGAAGGCTTCAGTTTTTCGCAGTACACCCGGCTGCAGAAAGTATTGGGCGCCCAACCCGTCGTTCGCCGTGATTTTCACGGAAACCTGCTGGTAACGGTTGCGAGCCCCGGCAAAGTACTCAAAAGGCCCCCGCAGGCAACGCACCTTGCCATTAAAGCCATTGCATTGAACGCCGCGCGCGACCGGCAGGCGGCTGCTTCGGAGCCCTTCCTGGTAAGCCTCGCATACCCGCAGCAGGAAGCGGTGCTCACCGTGCCATACGCCGCAAAAGATGCCGCCGCCGTTATCGTGGAAGTGATTTTTGTCACGGAAGAAAATGGCGTGTATTATCCCATCCGCAACCGCCGGTATTACGCCGCCGAAGTGATCGCCGCAGTGGAAGCCGTGGCGCCGAAGAACAAACGCACCGCCGGCAGGCCGGGCATGAAAAAGCTTCATAATGTACCGCCCGCCGAAGCCGGCCGCAAATCCCGCTATCCGCCGGGCTGACGGCTGTGACCACCCCCTCTTGCCCTTCTTCCTGACAATAAATTCACCGATTATTGGACGCTCCTTCGTGCCTATGCCTTCCGGAACGCCTTTTCCCACACGCTTTTAAACCTGCAAATTCATTTTTTGAACCCTATTTTCCTTTCTTAAACTTCTTTTCATCAACCAAATTCCATGAATATAACGAATGGGGCTTCATATGCGCCATTTTTGCCTGCTGCATATCACTTCCGTATGATCAGCATATCAAGTCCACGTTTTCTACACTATTCCCATAGCAATCGTTGTACTACTCTCCCATCTCCCTCTCTTTACCCCGGCCTTTCCGCCGCGTTGTGCCGGCATTCATCGGCATATCTACCCAGCAGTGCCGGGAATGCAAACTTGAAATTAGCACTGAACATCTACGGTGATAGCTTTTATGCCTGTATCGGGGGATTCGATCAGTAGCAAATCTTTTACCGTTAAAATAAGCCGCAAGAGCATGATAAAACCCGCATCCTCTGTGCCCTCGATACTATGATCAATAATGTCAATCTTAATACAATAAAAAACGCAATTCCAAGGATTGCGTTTTTTATTGAGGCGCAGCTCACGGCTCATGCGTTTGCGATAGTGTTCCGAATGGGATAACGGAGTGGCGATCCAGCGGCCTGTGTTAAAAATATCGTTCAGGCCGAGGGCCATGGAGGTTGAGCGTGGTAATCAAATCCCTGGATTTTATGTTCACCCCCAGCCTCCTTACGCAAAGCAACTCCCTAGCGTAATACCTTACCAATTCTTCTCAATATAATTCGTTCCATGTATCCAGGTGCGATGCAAGTTCTTTTGAATGATCCCGGGGTATATATTTAAGCTATCGGTATGTATACGTTTAGGATTAAGTTTCTGAAGCGCTTCAATCAATGCACGAAGGTTATTTTTGGTTCTTCGGCCGACAATAAAATGTATCACCTTTCGTGACGCTCTGTTTATTGCATACATGATCCAGGTACCATATTGCGGGTTATTCTTCCTGACAAAGGTCCGGATTTCGTCCACTTCATATTCCTGGTTACTTTCGTCTGGAATTGAAAAGCAGGCATTGGCGGATATTTTACGCAAATAGTTAATAATTGTGCCTGGAGAAAACTTTAAAACCCTCGCCATGCTGTTTACACCAATGCCCTCATTGTTCAAGACGCCAATCATTTCGACATCTTCTTTTGTAACTTTTTTTCTTTGGTATTGGCTACGCTGATACTTGCGGCATAGTTTGCAATAATATTGCTGTACTTGTCTACGAATTCCCTTTTTAATGCCAGGCCGTGCCGCAATGTTTACATTTCATAAATCAACCAGGTGACGTATTGAACACAAAAGTATAACGAAAGCAAAACTAGCGGATTCAAACAATAAAAAAGGAGCTTATCAGATTGACAATACCTGACAAAACTCCTTTCTATAGAGCAGTAATGTGCTGCTTTATAAGCTTTAATACATTTTAAGAATACGCAAGCTACGTAGTGAACATTACCGTCACTTCACTCTCATAACTCACCCGCAAGTCTTGCGTTAGCATGGAATCAGGTCAATCAATCTAAACTTCATATCATTTTGTTCTTTTACAAATACCTGAACTAAATCTGCAGCTTCCCAACTCACTTCTGTTCGAAGGAAAGCCAAAAATGGCCCCAGATCTAAATAATTATAAGCGCCTATAAGCACATTGCATTCCAAACGTTTTGTACCTCCATACCAGTCTTGAGGCATTCTCTCATCATTAATGGAAAGAATATTAAAATTATTGCCATTAATAATATAATTGCTCATCTCTGCGATTATATTATTTTCATTTTCCAATGTGCTAAAGATAATTAGCAAATTAGTTACGCGACTCATTGATTATATTAATTACTTGGTTTAACAGTTCTCTCAAAATCAAATCCCTCTCCTACAACTCTATAGGTTGTTTCGTTCTTCAATTTACCTTTTAACCCCTCTAACGCTTGTTCGGCCGCCTCCTTTGTAAACCCTGTTTGCTTCGTTCCATCAATAATAACCGAAGAAGCTTGTCCTGCCGCATCTTTAAACTTATTTACTAAGTTCCTGACAAAGTTCTGTCCCACAGTCATATTGGACAATTCTTTAATTTCCGTATTAATACCATTGACCAAAAAGTCTGCAGTTCTCGCTCCCGATATTTTACTTTCAGCCAAAACTGCTACATTTTTACCTTCATCCAAAAGCCTTCCTGTCCAGTGTAATTCCGATTTATTAACTTGCGACCCGGCCTCTGCAATAAATTGTACAGCCTTCCCTGATTTATTTCTTAATGCAAGACTTAAATAACTACCAGCTTTAGACCCTGCTCCAAAATCTACCTGAGTGCCTGGATCAGGATTCAATATATTAAATGTAAACCCAGCAACTGTCATTGCTGCCATTTGGTTGGTCGGAACCGAAGCCCAAAGTGCAATATTCCAGAAACCGGTTTCTGCTAACGATATAACAGTAGGTGCCGCTACGACCGTCAGTACCGTTCCTCCGAATATATACAAAGGTGCAGTCATAATGGATGCACTCTTTCCATCCTCCTGCGCTACAACAGATGACAAATATGCACCCTTGGGTATAGGATGACGAATCGCATCCGACGGCATGGAATAATGACCAGTAGTCGGATCCATGTAACCAACCTCCATACCATCTATATCGACCCCTTCTATCGGCCTATTACTCGCAAACTGATACGGCGTTAACTCAGGATAATCTTTCGTAATAGGATCAACCGACAAAAACTTCCCTAACCTCGGATCATAAATCCTCATCCCATAATCCTGCTGATTCCCCTCACCCTTCACCTCATTATCATTCTCCTTCCCATTAAACCCATACCTGTAGTACCTCGCAGCCTTTTTGCCCTCGCGCGTCTCGCACTTTTTGCCTCGTGTGTTACACTGGTGTTACTCTCAAAGAACTGATCTAAAGATATACTTTTTTCTTAATGCTTCTTTTTTCAACTGAAAGAAAAAAACACAAAAGCAGTCCGGGGCGGAAGGCAGCTTTACCAGGAAGAACCTTGCTACTGCCAGCGGCTGCCTTCCGGCACGGGCTGCCGCCAAGATCATTCCGCCGCCGATCAATGTACTACCGCCGCCGTTCGCGGCAGGGCATATTCTCCCGCTCAGCTTTATTCTTTCGCCCCTTCGCGGCATTACCATCCGCTCACCGCCACCACCCGCCATGCGGCGCGGGGTGCGGGGGCGGGAGGGCGAGCAAAGCGAGCACGGAGCCACCGCTCACCACGCGACGCCGGCAGGTGGCGGACAGATATGAGGCTGCGAAGGGATGTGAGCAAAGCGAACAGACCGACAGCTGCCCGAACGAAGGCGAAGGGAAGGGCTGCACCGATAAGCGCAGTGTTCACGGCAAACTTCATCCTGAACAGGCTCCAGCCCGCCCCGTAGCCGCAGTGAGACCGCTTTTCCTGACATGATAGTAATAAACGTTGTGGCATGGGGGATTTCAGCACAGTAACGTGGATGGACAAACGCAGATCATCAAGGCAAACGATCGGGCGAAGGCTTTTCTTTTTCAGCTGGGGGATTTCAGTGCAGGCAATGAGCTACGTTTTTCTTTTCCTGCTCCGCTCTTTCATCCAACAGCCGGTAAAGCGGTCTCCCTCCAGTCGCAGACAGGGGCCTTACTCTTAGGCAACGTTTCTCGAGGCCGCCCCTGCCCGCTCCCTGCGCTCGGGCAGCTCTCAGGCCATGCGCCGTTGGCGCCCTGTCCTTGCGCTGCCCCATTTTGTCCGCCACCTGCCAGGCCTGGCCGCCTACGGCGGCTCCGCGCTCGCGCGCTCCCGCCACCGTGCCGTCCAGGCCGTGGCGGTGGGCAGGTGGCGGGAGCGGAAGGGATCGAAGCGGAGGGGCAGAAGGATCAGGAACGGGCGGCGGTGCAAGCCCTGCCGCGAACGGCGACAGCGGCACCTTGATCAGCGGCGGGAGTCTCTTGGCGCATCATGGGCGGACAAGCAGGCCGCTCTCCAGGACAATGTCCTCCCCGATGGCCTGCTTGTCCGCCCATGATGGGTTTGGTTTCACTCCTTCTGATACGGGTTCAACATTTCTCCCCTTCTCCATCGGGAACGGGAGTTGAACCTTTTTACAACGGATAATACTGATCGATGGCCGCCTGTAAATTCATCGTATCGCCGCCCCGGTAACGCTCCGTACTCGACGGATATTTATGCCCCGCAAAAGCCTGCACTATCAGCAGATCATGACCGGCTTTCAAAAGATTCGCAATCACACTCTGATGGATCACGCCCGCACTCACTTTTTTATCCTTGAAGATAGGTTTGCAATAACGCTGCACATGCTTTACGATATCTTCCGCCGGCATGGGATTTCCGCGAAGGCCGATCAGTAAAGCATCGCAGGCATTTCCTTTGAGCAGTTTCGGGCGAACACCATGCAGATAACTGTAGAACAAAAGCACCTGGTCGGGTTGTAAGGATAACGTTCGGGCGTTCGTCTGTGCCGTGGAAGCAATGTAGATTGTGCCCGCATCAAGGTTGATATCATTTGCCCGTAATCCGGCCATTTCTGACACGCGTAAACCCTGATGAACCAGTAATCCCATCAAAACCGCGTTACGGTAATATAAAGCCCCGTAACGCGATTGTTGATGCAATAAGCGCTGCAGCTCCGCAGGCGAGAGCAAATCCTGCAACTGTACATCCCTCGAACGCGGATCTTTTAACCCGATGATCCGCGCCGGATGATCGTCACGTTGCCCGCTATCGCACAACCAATCGTAATACACTTTGATCGCAGCCAGCTCACGGGCCAGCGTATACGCATTACCGTACCGCTGCCGCAGCATCCCGATATAAGCCAGCACCTCCGTATAACCCGCTGTAGCCGAAGCCGGGCAGCTCCCAAGGTACGCGGCGATCTGACGACCATAACTCGCTACCGTCGCCGACGTATAATGATGTTGCAGGTACGTTTGTAAAGCAGACGGCAGCCTCATACGCGCAAGAGTTGGTCCGCAGCAGGACGAGCGTACAGCTGCGTCGTTTCGATGTGCTGATGCCCTAAAAAATCACGTACCTGTTCAGCGCTCATGCCGCCCTGCAAAAGATGCGTCGCGATCGAACGGCGAAGATCATGCAACGTGATCCTGTTCGGTAATCCCGCTTTTGCCAGTAACGTTTTTAATAACGCCAGGCACTGTGCCCCATCCATCGCATTGCCGGCAGCCGTTACCAAAAACGCATCGCTGCTGCTGTGACGCTCAGCCAGATAAGCACGCAGCTCCGCCGCCACACGCCCCGCCAGCGGCACCACCCGGCGGCGGGCGCCTTTGCCGAGACGCACGTACAACAACCGCTCCCGGCAGGCTACATCACGCACGCGCAGCATCACGCCTTCACTGCGACGCAAACCACAACTGTAAAAAACATGCAGCAACGCCCGCTCCCCCATCGTTTCAACCGCATCGAACAACGCCGTCACCTCTGATACGCTCAGTGCCGCCCGCCGCTCACAACGGGTGCCCGCGAACCGCAAGCCACTCATCGGGTTAACAGGTAATAGACCACTGGCCTGCTGCCAGCCAAAAAACACTTTTAGACTGTACACGTAATGGCCGATCATCATCGCACTCAAAGCTCCCGTACCACGCCGCAACGGCCGCGTGTGCAACCACCCGTAAAACGTACGGATCGCACCAGGTGCGCCCATGGCTTCGCCATGATGACCACACCACTGTAAAAAATCACGCACGCAAGAACCAATCATCGTCTGCGTGCCTTTACTGTAGCCGATTACACACAGGTAATCCGTAAAGCTACCAAGCAGCTGTTCCATAAAATTTTCATTTAGTGATTAAAAGGATCTGAAGAACTTCAGATGAAGAGAAGATGGGTTAACAATAAAAGTAGAAGGATAAATGTTCAGACAGTAAAAGAAAAAAACAGGTAAAAAGTGATAGCAAAACAACTACGACCAGCTTCGCCAAAATCATCGTTTTTTAACACCCCCTTGAGCATTTTTTTGGAACACGGAACGCCAGACCATTTTTCCAGTACTGTAGCGGATTCCAGCGTTCCACTGGCGTTCCCTGGCGTTCCAAAAGCAAGAAGCATTATTCGCATTCAGCCACCGTAGCCAACTCTGGCGTTCCAATCCCGCTATTTTCGCCACCAGCCTGCAAAGCAGCCAGCTGATCCGTCAGCGATTTGCGCAACCGCTCACGCAACGCCGTGTAGCCGTCCCAGTAACTGATCTGATAGGTAAAGCCCCGGTTCACATGACCACCCGTGATCCGGATGTACTCCAAACGCAACAGATCGTTCACGTAACGGAACAGCTGCGTCTTGCTCACGTTCAAGCCCTGCCGCACTTCCCGTAACGTAAACGTCGCCTTTTGCCAGTCATCGGCATGCGTCTTTTGCAAATAATTTTTCAGCTGCTCAAAAAACTGCCGAAGGCTCCCATCCAACTCGTCCACCTTCAGCACGATACTATCAAACAAAATATCTACCGCCTGCGCAAGATCGGATATTTCTACCAGCAAACGATTTTTCCCGTCACGCTTTCGTTGATACTGATGCACCCACGTCACCACTTTCACAAAATTTAAAAACAGATCATTCAACCGCCGCAGCTTGTGCGCTTCCGGTGGCAGCTGTAACCGCCCTGCATAAGGGTTCACTACCTCCACCACACCCAGCGCCCGCACCAGCTGTTGCAGCTGCAAGGTGGCTGCACGTTCCTTGTCGCTGCTCAGCTGGCCGGCCGCTTTACGGTTCTGGTAATCCAATATCCGCGCCGTTTGTGTGGCCCGTTCATCCACTGCCACCAGGAACACACGGCTCATGTTATCTTCGTACCATTCCCCGCGTGTCGTACACGCCAGGCTCGCAATCGGCCCGCGTACCGTTTTCTGGCCGCTGGTGATCTGGCCACTCTCCAGCTTGATGCTCATCGCGCTCGTCAGCTCGCCATTGCTCTGCAATTCTCTCAACGCAAACTCCGCTTCTTCCCCCAGCCCGTCGATATCTTCCAGACACAACAAACGATGCACGAAGTACGTTTCCGGGTAGTTGTAAAAAACTTTCTCGCTCACCCGCGTGAGTTTGGTCAACCGCTCCGGCGGCATGCACGCCGACACCTGCTTTAACAGCCGCGTCTTACCGCTGCCACTGCTGCCCTGGATCAGTGCGTGCAAAGGCTCCGCCAGCTTGTGGCTCGACGCGATCAGCCAGAGTAATAAGCGGTTGCTCTCCTCGCCGATGATCCCCGCCGCTTCCAGCTGCCCGTTAATCCGCCCCAACAGGTCCGGCGCGCGTAAAAATTCTTCCGCAGCGGCGCGCTCCACCGCCGTCAACGGATAATCCACCGTGGCGGCTGGTTCCGGCTGCTCACTTAACAAAAGTTCGCGCTCGCGGTAAGTCTCCAGCAAGTCCGTTAAACGATATAGATCAGCAGAGAGATCGGGCTGGCTGATAAAAAGTTTTTCGCTCAGCTCGCGGCAGCATTTATCAACCGCTTTTTCTTCGTACAGATCCAGCTTCTGACGGCTCTTGCGGCCACTGCCTTTGCCCGTGATCACCAGCGTCACTTTTAAGCTGTCCAGCCCTTTGCTCACCCCGCCCTGCACCTCGTAATCCGCAGCAGCGCCGCTGTAACGCAGCTTATGCGGATTACGCGTGTCCAGCTCGCTAACGTCGGAAGCATCACTGGTCGCGGATTGTAGAAAAGTGTTGTTTTCAGTTGAAGATAAAACAACCGGCTGGCGGCTGTCTAATAAAGCACTGAAGATCTCCGGTTCATGCGTGCAGCTCATGCTGTTGATGTCCTCGCCGGCAGGCAGTTCCAGCGTGGTGAACTGTAGCTGCGGATACTGCGCATGTAATTGTGCTGCGTATTTTTGTACGGCTTTATTCCCGGCATCATCACCGTCAAACGCGAAGATTATTTCGCGCAACTGCGGTAACGATGCGATTGCTGCCGCATGCTCATCAGTAAAACCATTGGTGCCGTAACAAGCCAGCACGGCGTATTCACGCGTAATAGTTTCGTGCTGCAGCAGCGTCGCCGCGTCGATCACTGATTCCGTAAGAAGCAATTTGACAGCATCCGTAGCAGGATGACACGGATATAATCCTTTCCGATCCTTTAAGTAAAAATGCTTCGCATCGCTGTCGTTCACGGTGCTGCGGAAGTACATGCCAGTAATTGCGCCGCCACGGCTGCGCAACGCAAACACGACGCAGTACTTCCCAAAAGGTTTATACGCCTGTCCACCTTCCCGCGTGTTCGTGCCCCACGGCGTCAGCAGGCCCGCCTGCACGCACGCGTCGATCAGCGCAGCATCTTTGCGGCTGCCGTGATGGAACTGTGCGCTGTTATAACCCACTTCCAAACGTGTCGCATCCAATCCACGGCTGCGGATATAATCCTGTGCCGGTTTTGAACTCGCTACCGCGTTGCGGAAGTACGTGAACATCTGTTCCAGGATGTTACCTACGGGCGGCACTGACGCGGGAGGAGTAACCCGTGGTGAAGGCTGCACGGCCGACACAATCGCACCACCGCACAACCGTTCGCAATAACGGATCGCTTCACCTTTACTGCATTGTTCTTTATGCATCACAAAGTCGATCACGTCCAGCGATTTTCCATGCGTAGCGCAGTTCCCCGAAAAACAGTAACACGTTTGTGTCTTTTTATACACCTGCATACTCGGTGTCTTGTCATCGTGGAACGGGCAACGCAGCCTCCCCGCGCAGTCCGGCTGTAAGCCGTAGTGCGATAACACGGCGCTGATGGGCAAGTGGGCTTTGATATCAGCGATTTCCATGCGCCCGCTGTTTTTTAATCACGAGCTGCCCGTCCTGCACTTCGATCACGATTCCATCACCTACCTTAAAACCGGCCTGTTCCAGCCAAAGACCGCTAACATTCAGCCAGGCAACATCACGGCCACCGTTATAGTGGCCCGCTACCTGTTGATGACGCCCGTGGATTTTACCGGTACGGATTGTTTTGTTCATGTGGATAAATTTTTAGGTCAATACTTATCAGATACAAATGCTACCGAAACGTATTTCTTCTCCGGCCTCTCCTTTGAAAAAATATTTTACCCGTTCACATCTGACCCAAAAATATAACATCTGACTTTTATGAACAAAAATATCTGACTTTTTATATTCACATATGAACGGTATTTTTGCTACAAACGCCTAATAACGGGCTTTTTGAACCATAAATAACCCAAAAACATGAGCAGTTTCGGTAAAAAACTAAGGGAGTGCAGGGACGCAAAGGGGCTTTCGCAAAGCGAACTGGCCAAACTGCTCAATACAAACCACTCCATCATCGGTAAATACGAACGGGAAGAGGTTAAACCCACCATCGACGTGGTGAAGCGACTCGCTGAAGAACTGGAGACAACGGTGGGGTTTCTGCTCGGTGAGACAAAACAGGTCAACGTCCTAAAAGACCCAGCCATGCTCAAAAGACTCAACGATATTGACGCGCTACCAGAGACTGACAAACAATGTATCCTATATGCACTCGATGGATTACTTCGAGATGCCAAAACAAGAGCAGCATACAGCAAATAAAAAAGTCCAGACCAAAACCGTCTGGACTTTTTTTATATACACTTCGTATTCTTTGCAGAAGGTTCGGCACAAGTCCCTCCCCTCACTCCCCAACCTCCCCATCAGACTTGCGCCAGCGGGGACAGCGAGGTACTACCAATCTATTTCCTTCTTATTGTCTCCACTAAATGCAAGCCCCGACTTTCGATGTTCATACCAAGCTTCATTTATGTGGTAAACTTTCTCATTAATTTTTCTTTCCATAAAAAGCCCTCTTTCTTCGAACCCAATCAACAATTGATCAATGAAGGAAAAAGGATATTCCTCTTCTTTAAAATCATCAATAAAATGACTTAAAAATTCAAGATAAGGCCACGAAGAGGTGATAATTTTATGATTACTTAAAGCATCAATATCAAACTTAATCTCAGCCTTATCCCAGAAAATAGTGGCTCCTCTACCATGGAACCTATAACTAATAAGCTTGTCTTCAACATATAACTCACCAATCTTCGGAAACGACTTGCCAGATTCATTATACGGAATATCTTTTAATTTATACTTCCGTACCAAACTATCATTGAATATATGTATGCGATCAGTATATTCAAATAAAACATTTTCAAAAAAGGAAACATCAGTTATCATCTTTTAACTCTGTTTTAAATTCACCTTTCGTAATATCATCCATTTTATCTTTAAACATTTTTGTTGCTTCTTCCTTCGAGAGCATGGTTACATTCGCATTTTTCTCTAACTCCGAAAATGCCTTCAATCGATTATGCCCATCTAAAATATATTGTTTCCCCCCATGCTCCACCGCATATATAGGATCAGCAAGTAACTTATCCAATGCTTCTCCTCCTTGATTTATTATCTTCTTAAATTTATCAACTTGAAATAATGCGCCTTCTTCCGTCGTTATGAATTTTTCAATTTGACTAGCGCTATAGCTAACAACTTTACTGTAAGCTGCATTCTGAGCCCCTATAACACCGCTTTCATCTGCTATTTCTGCCCCAAACCTAAGTAGAGTCGCAATAGCTGGAGCTTTCTGATATACCTTTAGAAGAATATTAGTACCCCAAGAACTTGCCCCTACAGCACCAAGCAATCCCCTTGCTAACATTCCTCCTCCAACTGCAACAGTTGCTGTTGAAGCTGTTTCACCTATTCCATTACTTAAATCATACAGTGCATGTCCTTGTCTGAATGGATCCCAATGATCTCCCCTCCACCAATAAAACCGATAAGATTGTGCACCTTTCATTATACCACTATTGATGGTATAAGGTTGTGCAAATATCCATGTTCTATTGTCTAGCAAAATCAAATCACCGTTGCCATCGACGTGTATGACCTTAGTGTGTCGCCTGGGATTCATTACGTCACCATACGGCTCAGCTCCATCTAAATCAATCGCATTAGTAGGTGTATTCCCTGCAAACTGGTAAGGAGAGTAAAAGGGATATTTTGTAGTCAACGGGTCAATAGATAAAAAGCGTGCTACTCGCGGATCATAAATCCTCATCCCATAATCCTGCTGATTGCCTTCACCCTTGCCTACATCGTTGTCATTCTCCTTCCCGTTAAACCCATACCTGTAGTACCTCGCAGCCTTTTTGCCCTCGCGCGTCTCGCACTTTTTGCCTCGTGTGTTACACTGGTGTTACTCTCAAAGAACTGATCTAAAGATATACTTTTTTCTTAATGCTTCTTTTTTCAACTGAAAGAAAAAAACACAAAAGCAGTCCGGGGCGGAAGGCAGCTTTACCAGGAAGAACCTTGCTACTGCCAGCGGCTGCCTTCCGGCACGGGCTGCCGCCAAGATCATTCCGCCGCCGATCAATGTACTACCGCCGCCGTTCGCGGCAGGGCATATTCTCCCGCTCAGCTTTATTCTTTCGCCCCTTCGCGGCATTACCATCCGCTCACCGCCACCACCCGCCATGCGGCGCGGGGTGCGGGGGCGGGAGGGCGAGCAAAGCGAGCACGGAGCCACCGCTCACCACGCGACGCCGGCAGGTGGCGGACAGATATGAGGCTGCGAAGGGATGTGAGCAAAGCGAACAGACCGACAGCTGCCCGAACGAAGGCGAAGGGAAGGGCTGCACCGATAAGCGCAGTGTTCACGGCAAACTTCATCCTGAACAGGCTCCAGCCCGCCCCGTAGCCGCAGTGAGACCGCTTTTCCTGACATGATAGTAATAAACGTTGTGGCATGGGGGATTTCAGCACAGTAACGTGGATGGACAAACGCAGATCATCAAGGCAAACGATCGGGCGAAGGCTTTTCTTTTTCAGCTGGGGGATTTCAGTGCAGGCAATGAGCTACGTTTTTCTTTTCCTGCTCCGCTCTTTCATCCAACAGCCGGTAAAGCGGTCTCTCTCCGGTCGCAGCCAGGGGCTTACTTCCAGGCAACGTTCTCCGTGCCGCCCCTGCCTGCTCCCTGCGTTCGGGCAGCTGTCGGTCTATGCGCCTAAAGGCGCACATCCCTGCGCTGCCCCATGCTGTCCGCCACCTGCCTGCCTTGCCCGCCTACGGCGGCTCCGCGCTGCGCGCTCCCGCCACCGTGCCGGGCAAGGCATGGCGGTCGAGGTGGCGGAAGCGGTTGGATGGTAAGCGGATGGACCCGTGCGGAAGGCGGCGGAACAGGGACGGGCGGCAGTGCAAGTCCTGCCGCGAACGGCGACAGTGGCGCCCTGATCGGCAACAGGATCGTCTTAGCGCATCATGGGCGGGAAGCAGGCCGCTTTCATGGGCAACGTATTCCCCGATGGCCTGCTTCCCGCCCATGATGTGTTGTATTTTTGCTGCCGTTGCTTCCAGCACTATATGCGGCGTAAAGTAGGTTTAAGACGCTGTACCGCCGCTTTGGATAAACCCGTCAGCTTCATGATCTCCTCCATGCGGTAACCGTCTGCTTTCATCGTGCGCGCCATTTCTCGCGCCTGCTCCCGTTTGCCTGACCGACGCCACGCTTCCCGGCTCACTTCCACCTCACGCGCTACCTGCTCATATTCCGGTACGTATTTCAAACTCTTTTCAAGATCATCCAGCAAACCGTCCTCCTTAAAACTAAAATAGCCCTGCTCGCTGATGATGTAGTGATCAAACACCGGTACATGCACGATCCGCCCCACCTGGATCATCCGGTCCGTCATGTCCTTATCGGCCGCCGAGGGTTTGAGCGAACCACTCGGATGATTGTGCACCAGGATGATCTTCACACTCCTTTTCTGCAGCGCAAGGCTGAAGATCTCCATCGGCTCGGCGATCGTCCGCGTCACAGAACCCATGCTCACCAGCTCCACCAACAGGATCGTGTTATCCGCCGACAGGCCGATCACCCATAAATGCTCCCGGTTGCGGTCGATCTTCTGTCCCCGCAGCAGCACCATCCGCATGATCTCATAAACGTCCTGGTGCGCCTTGATCTTCGTTTTCTGTAGCTTACCCAAGCGTATTTCCATTTTGTTGTCATTTGAAGTTAAACAATGGTTCGATACAGTCCGTTTCATAGGATAAGTCATTGCATGGGGTGATATTGGGCTACCGCCGATTGCAGCGTGATGACGGCGCTTTGCCGGTAACGTTCCGTACTGGAGGGATATTTATGCCCGGCAAACTTTTGCACCAGGTGCAGCGGATGACCCGCTTTTAAAAGATTCGCAATAACGCTCTGCCGGATCGTTTCCGCGCTCACCCGGCGCGGCGCAAACAGCTCCCCGTAAAGCCGCAGCACATGCTTGCTGATATCGGCAGCCTTCATCGCATGGCCGCGGATGCCCAACATAAAAATGTCCGTGGCCTTTCCTTTCTGTAACGCCGGCCGCACGTCCTGCAGGTAAGCAAAAAATAATAACACCTGGTTCGGTTTCAGGGGCAAGGTGCGGGCGCTGGTCGTCGCCGTGCCGGCCGTGTGGATCGTGCCGGCATCCAGGTCGATGTCCGTTGTGCGTATTTGGGCGATTTCAGCCGGCTGTAAGCCCTGGTAGACCAGCAGGCTCATCAGTACCCGGTTGCGGTAAGATAAGGCCGCATAACGCTCTTTTCGCTGCAATAACACTTCCAGTTCCTGTGGCGTAAACAGGTCCTGCAGCTGCACGTCCCGGCTCCGCTGATCGCGCAGGTAAACGCTGCGCGCAGGATCGTCGCTGCGCTGCCCGCTCGCTACCAGGTACGCGTAATACGCCTTGAGGCTGCAAAGGATGCGGTTCAACGTGGCCGCACTCCTATAACGCTGCCGCAGCGCACCCAGGTAAGCGGCCACATCCGCAAAACACGCGCTGGAAGCCCCCGGGCAGTTGGATAGATAAATAGCGATCTCCCGCCCGTAGCTGGCGGCCGTGCCCGGCGTGTGCCGGGCTCCCAGGTACTGCTCCAGGGTCATAACGCCAGGATTTTTGCTTCATCCGTTTTAGCGTAACGCTGCGTCGTCTCCAGGCAACGGTGGCCTAAGAACACACGTACCTGCTCCATGTCCATCCCACGGCCTAAAAGATGCGTAGCGATCGAGTGCCGCAACCGGTGCGCCGTCACCGGCTCGGCGATCTTTGCCCGCGCCGCGATCGCACCCACCACCTCATTTAAACGCCCGCCCCGCAACCGCTGCCCCACCCGGTTGAGCAGCCAGCAATCCGGATCAGATGCGCCTGGCGCATGCTGCCGCTCCGCCAGGTAATAACGCTCCAGGCAGGCCGCTACGCTGGCCGGCAGCGGCACCACCCGCCGCCGCGCCCCCTTCCCGCTGCGTACATACAACAACCGCTGCGTAAAAGACACGTCCGCAATATTCAACGCTTCGGCCTCACTGCGCCGCAACCCACAACTGTAGAACAGGTGCAGGATCACCCGGTTGCGCAGGTTGCCGGCATGGTCGAACAGCAACCCGATCTGCGCAGGGTTCAACGGCTGCCGCTCCGCTGATCCCCACCGCGGCAACCGCAACCCGCTGGCCGGGTTCATATCGATCTGACCGGTGGACTGCAGCCAGTTAAAAAACACCCGCAACCCGTACCCGTAATGATCGATCATCGCTCCGCTCAGCGTGCCTTCCCGCCGCACCAGCGGCCGCACCTGCAGGTGATCATAAAAAGCAAGGAGATCCGTAACAGTGATCGCAGCCAGGTCACTGCCGCCGGTGAAGGATAAAAATTCCCCCGTGCAATACGGCAACATGTACACGCTGGTCGTACTATACCCCACGGCCTGCAAATAAGATTTGAACTGTGATAACGCAAGTTGTATTTGGTGCATAACAATGGCATTTTGATAATAACCGGCTATCCCTATGGCGTTTTCTTAAAAGGTGCCCTTGCACATTTTTTTGGAACACGGAACGCCAGGCCATTTTTACAATACTGTAGCGGGTTCCAGCGTTCCACTGGCGTTCCCTGGCGTTCCAGCTTCCAGGGCCGCCAGCTGATCGTGCAAGTGCTGGCGCACCTGCTGGCGCATCGCGGTATAATGATCCCACCAGCTTACCTGGTAACTGAACCCCTTGTTGATATGGCCGCCCGTGATCCGCACGTATTCCAGCCGCACCAGGTCGTTGATATACCGGAACAGCTGTGTCTTGCTCACCTTCAGCCCCTGGCGGATTTCACGCAAAGTAAAGATGGCGCGGGTGTTCTGTCCCGTGTTGCTTTTCTAAATACTGTTTCAGTTGCTCAAAGAACTGCCGCAGGCTTCCGTCCAGTTCGTCCACCTTCAGCACGATGCTGTCAAACAGGATATCGATCGCCGTGGCAAGATCGCTTACCGTCGTCAGCAGCCGGCCTTCGTCGTCCTTTTCCCGCTGGTACTGGTGCAGCAGCGTCACCATCTTCACAAAACTCAAAAACAGGTCATTGAGGCGCCTGATCTTGTGCGCGGCCGGCGGCAGCTGCAAACGGCCGGCGTAGGGATTGATTACCGGCAACGGCATCAGCGTCCGCACCAGGTTGCGGATCAGCGCCTGGGACTGCGCTTCTTCCGTTTTGCGGACAATGCCCGCCGCTACGCTGTTCTGGTAGGTCAGGATCCGCTGCGTCTGTTCCGCGCTCTCATCCACCGCCACCAAAAACACCCGGCTCATATTATCCTCATACAGCTCGCCCCGCGTCGTACAGGCCAGCGAGGCAATAGGGCCGCGCACCGTTTTCTGTCCGCTCGTGATCCGCCCGTCTTCCAGCTTGATGGAGGTCGCGCTGTTCAGCTCTCCATTGCTCTGCAGTTCTCTAAAAGCAAACTCTGCTTCCTCTCCCAGCCCGTCGATATCTTCCAGGCACAGCAGCCGGTTTTCAAAATAAGTCTCCGGGTAATTGTACAGCACTTTATCGCTTACCCGCGTCAGTCGTGTCACTTTTTCCGGCGGCATGCAATCGCTGATCTGCCGCAGCAGCCGCGTTTTGCCGCTGCCGCTCGAACCCTGTATCAACGCATGCAGCGGCTGTGGCATCTTGTGGCTGATGGCGATCAGCAGCAAAAAAATACGGTGTTGCTCTTCCCCGATGATACCGGTCTTACCGAGCAACTCGCCCAGGCGTTGCACCAGTGCCGGCGCTTTTAAAAACGTTTCCGCCTCGCTGCGTTCCGCTACCGTTAACGGGTACACGTTAGTGGCAGGGTCGGGCTTTGGCTGCCGCTGGCTGTCCCGGTACGCGTCCAACGCGTCCGTGAGGTGTCGCAAGTCATCGGCAACCTGCACCTCGTCCAATCCCAACGCGGTGGCCACTTCCCGCGCCAGCCGTTCCACCTGCTTATCCTCATACAAGTCCAGCTTGTTACGCCGCTTGCTGCCGCAGGGGTGCTCGATCACCAACGTGACTTTCATACTGTCTGGTGCTTTGCTCACGCCGCCCTGTACCGTGTAAATAGCCGTAGCCGTGGTGTAACGTAGTTTATAAGGATCGGCGCTGTCCAGCGTGGAAGAGGACGTTTGTGGTGAAGGGCTTGTTCTTTCAACTGGTTTTTCAGATGAAGTAAAAAGGGGCTTTCTTTCGGTGAACAGGTGTTCCAGCACGTCCGGCTCGTGGCCGGCGGCAAGGCCGGCCAGGTCTTCGCCCTCCGGGATCGGCAAAAAACTTTGCTGTACATGCGGCAGCTGCTCGCCCAGCACGGTGCTGTATTTAGCGGTCGCGGCTTTGCCCGCATCATCCCCGTCAAACGCAAAGATGATTTCTGTTAAGTGTGGAAGCGCCGCGATCGCGCCGCGGTGTTCCGGCGTCAAGCCGTTCGTTCCATAACAGGCCAATACACTGTACTGCCTGGTTACAAAACTGTGCTGCGCCAGCACTGCCGCGTCGATCACGGATTCCGTCAAAATCAACCGCTGTGTGGCGGCTGCAGGGTAACAGGGATAAAGGCCGGAACGATCTTTTAAGTAAAAATGTCGTTGATCACTATCATTGATAATACTGCGGAAGTACAGGCCGCTGACCTGGTGCTGCGCGTTGCGCAGCGCAAACACGATGCAGTTGCGCCCGAACGCTTTATACGCCTGTCCGCCTTCCCGCGTGTTCGTCCCCCAGGCGGCCAACAGCCCCGCCTGTTCGCAGGCCGTGATCAGTGCCGCGTCCTTGCGCTGGCCGTGGTGGAACTGCCCGCTGTTGTACCCGATCTCCAGCTGCGTAGCGTCCAGTCCCCGGCTTTGGATATAATCCTGCGCGGGTTTGCTGTTATGCACCGCGTTTTTGAAGTACGTGAACATCCTGCCCAGGATCGCCGTGCGGGGCTGCGCGCTCAGGGGAACCGCTGCCGGCACACCGCCTGCCAACTCCTGGCAACGCCGGATCGCCTCGCCCTTAGAAAAACCCTCTTTGTACATCACGAAGTCGATCACGTCCAGCGCTTTGCCATGTGTCCGGCAGTTCGACGAGAAGCAGTAACACGTCTGCGTCTTGTAATACACCTGCAGGCTCGGCGTTGTATCGTCATGGAACGGGCAGTGCAGCCGGTGCGATTTATCCGGCTTCAGACCATAATGTTGCAGCACTTGCGACAGCCCAAGGCGTTGTTTGATCTCCGATATCTCCATTGCAAAAAATATTTTACCCGTTCACATTTGACCCAAAAATATAACATCTGACTTTTATGAACAAAAATATCTGACTTTTTATATTCACATATGAACGGTATTTTTGCTATACACGCCTAATAACAGGCTTTTTGAACCATAAATAACCCAAAAACATGAGCAGTTTCGGTAAAAAACTAAGAGAGTGCAGGGACGCTAAGGGGCTTTCGCAAAGCGAACTGGCAAAGCTGCTCAATACAAACCACTCCATCATCGGTAAATACGAACGAGAGGAGGTTAAACCCACCATTGACGTAGTAAAGCGCCTCGCTGAAGAACTGGAGACCACCGTGGGATTCCTCCTCGGAGAGACCAAACAGGTAAACGTCCTCAAAGACCCAGCCATGCTCAAAAGGCTCAATGATATTGACGCGCTACCAGAGACGGACAAACAATGTATACTCTATGCGATCGATGGATTACTCCGGGACGCCAAAACCAGAGCAGCTTATAAATAAAAAAACGCCAGACCAAAACGGTCTGGCGTTTTTTTATACACTGCGTGATACGTTGCAAAAGTTCGGCACAAGTCACCGCACCCGCATAATCTATCCACAAGACTTGCGACAGCTAGGGCTTTGAATTCACACTTAAACGACTTCTTCGTCTAAATGAGAAACATCCGATGCACAATAAAAATACCCAAGAGTATCGTCATCTCCTCCCATTTGAGCTTTACTCATAAGAACAACCTTTAACTCCCTCCCAAAAATCTCACCATTGCTTTGTCTAATAACTGGGGAAAATGCACTTAATTTTTCAGCAATTTCATCCAAGTTATTATCAAAATCAAATTCAGCGCTCATTATTTTTATTCCCTGACAATGATGAATCTCTACTTCTGTCAATAGATCATGATCGTTGTATATCAAAAAAAAATAGTTCTCTTTTGAATTAAAGTCAGTATAAATATCCCGGCGCTGACTAATACTGTCTCCATCTCCAATTTGAATAACTTGATTGTCTTCCCGGTGGGTTCCCCTAAGGCGAGTTCGAATAGAACTTCTACTTTCGCCGAACTCCGAGATTATACCATCGATTATAACCGTACCTGTTGGAATATATTTAAAAATCATACCATTATTTTAGGGCTGCTGAGATAATTGTTTTTGCAATCGAGGAACTATATTTTTCTGAAAGTGCTCTCTCGCCTGAGACATCGCCTCATTATATTTATTACCAAACTGGCTTTTTATACTATTCATGTTCAAATCAAACGCCTCCATAAATTTACCTTGTTTTAAAAGACTGGCCTCTTGAGCACGGAAAGCTTGCGCAGCCTTGCTACTTCCAGTGGAAACAAATGCCCTATGCTCAGCATAAACCATTTGAAAGGCGCTCCCTTCGCTATAAGAAATGCTAAACCCTGCAATTTCGTAAGATTTCATTGTCGGAGAATGATTCGCTTCTAAAATATTCCTTTTAGAGAACAAACTACCCTTAGCGCCACCCAAATACGTTGATGTTGGAGTGCTAGTATTGACAGAAGCATCCAGCCCACTTACCGTTCTTGCAAAATCGTCGTCCAGTACTTGAGCGCCGTATTGGGCTGCAAGCGCAGACCTGTCAACCTGAAGAGAGCTAACCCTCCTCTCATATCTTAATAACTTCGCAACATCAATAACTCTTTTGCCCTGAGCGAGCGCCCAAGCAAATGCAAACTCTTCCGCCACCGCTACGATCCCCGCTCCCGCGCCCGACATTAACCTAAATGATTCACCTTGTGGCGTTTCATATAATGTCCTCAACCGATCCCGATATGCCACCGCTTCCTTCATCATCTGCCTCGTTTCCGGCGTTCGGGTATCGGCTTGAACGGTAGCTTGTGGCGGAGAAGGCGTAAACCAGTTATAAGTTGCAACCTTGAATACCGGAGGCTTGTTAGTGTACGTACTAGATGTATTCTCTTCTGCTCCATCTAAATCGGTAGCCCAAATCGGTTTATTACCCGCAAACTGATAAGGGGTATAATAAGCGTATTGCGCAGTCAACGGATCAACCGATAAGAACTTACCGATGCGTGGATCGTAGATTCTAAATCCATAATCCTGCTGGTTCCCCTCTCCTTTGATCTCATTATCATTCTCCTTCCCGTTAAACCCATAACGATAGCCTGTCCCTGCAACGTCAGCACTTACCACCCCATTCACCACCGGCCCATACCTGCCTGGCATAGCGCTGCCAAATGGATAATAATCCTGCATGCTCACCACCTCGCCTTTCACATCGTTCAGCACTGCCATTACGTTGCCCAAATGGTTGGTCAACTCGTAACGCTTATTCCTTTCCGCTCCCCACCGGGCATCTATGTCTGTGCCATTTTCAGTCATGTCCGGTTGCCAATAGCCTAACCGGCTGCTGCCGTACAATTGTTGCTCGCTCCACTTGACAGCCTCGCTTCCTTTTTTGACATAAGTGGCAAGTGTATTCCCCTGCGCATCGCGGATATACCAGGTAGTTTCGTCGGTACCATCGGGTCTGGTATAACGTTTAGATACCCTGTTGCCTGAAGCATCATATTTATAAATCAAAGAACCATTGCTGCCCATCGTCACACTCCGGATCTTTCCATAGACGTTCCAGCTGATATTATTCGTCCCGGCCGGTTGTGAACTGGTTTCGGCGGTTAAATTACCGATTTTATCGTAAATATAGTTTTTTGTGCCCTTCAGATCATTACCATAAGCTGAATTACCAATGGCGTCGGACACGCTGGCCAGCCGGTTGGACCGTTCGCCGTTCACCAATGCATAGCTGTAGCTCAAATCATCCATCTCCAGCGGCTTTTCGGCTGTGCCGATGCCCTTACGGACATATGACAGTATATTACCGTTGGCATCGTAAGTTATATCTTCCGCATATGGCTGATGGGTGCCGGTTCTCACCCCCCAGGCGGTAGCGTCGGCCGCCAGGTCCTGCTGGCGCATGCGCGTGAGCCGGTTCAACTGATCGTATGCATACGTATAACCCACTGGCGCGCCTGCCCGGAGGGCAGACATGGCGACCGTAATGCCGCGGATGTTCCCCGAAAACAGATCCTTGCCTTCTCCGCTGCCCGTCGCATTAAAACTTAACGGGAAAGGATTCACTGTATTCTCAACCGGTGAATAATCGCTGTTGAAATAGTTCAGTGAATAAGCGAAAACATCGCTGGCAAAAGTACTCCTCGGCCCGGCTTCCCCATCCTGGCCCATATCTTTCCCCTGCCCGAGGAAGTTGCCGTTAACCCCTTTCAGCCAGCCCTGCAGCGTATAGGCGTAATCAACCCCCTGGATGTTATGTTCGCCAAGTTCCATACGTGAAAGCGGCCCGTGAGGGTAATAGGAGTATAACGCCTGCGGCTTTTCATTCAGGATCGTCCAGCCGGCAAAACTGCTGCCGTTCTTTACCTTTATCAGCCTGTTTTCCGCATCGTATTCGTACCCGTAAATGAACCGGTCGTTATAACCTGCCTGGTAGCGCACTGCGTTTACTTTACCGCTCGCCAGGTCGTATTTGTAGTCAATCCGCTTGGGCTGCGACATTCCGTCCAGCTGCTGCCACAAGCTTTTGACATTGCCCAGCTGGTCGTAGCTGTAATAAGTGACGTGCTGGCGCACATCCTCCGTTTCTTCAAATACGCTCGCTACCACCCGCTTGCGCAGGTTTTCCGGCTGAATGGAGCTGGGTATCCACAAGGGCACATTGTCGTATACCGTGCGTGTAATGTCCTTTCGTACGGCATCGTCCATTACCTGCCCGTATTGGGTATCGGTCAGGAACTGCGCACCCGGACTGGCCTCCACATCGGATGCCTCACCCACTTCCTCTATCCTGCCGAGGCGGTCATATTCCGTATAAGAATACCGGTTCGCGGCGCCGCTGCCGGAAGGCGCCAGTTGCTCGGCATTCTGGGACAGGACCAGTCTTCCCAGGTAATCGTACCAGAATTTTGATATTCCTGCATCGGGCGATTTCTGCTGCACGACCTGCCCTAAAGTATTGTAAGCGTACGAGGTCGCCATTTTATGATCCGGGTATACCGGCTGTTCGGCTACGCCGCCGCCCGGCAGGTCGTTTTCCGGAGCACCCGGTTCCACGTTAAAACGTTCCCATATTGTTCTCGAATAGCTGGGCCCCTCCAACAGGCAGTTATTCGCTGCCAGCGCCGCTACCTGTGCCGGCAGCAGCTGCCCGCTGTAAGCCCGTATGTGGCGTATTGCGGTGTAATTCTCGGGATATACGAAGCCCTGCGGGGTATATATGATCTCCCAATCGCAATCGCCCGGCGGGGCAGCAGTGGCCGGGCAGCTCTTGCCGTTCACAAAAATCTTGAGATCGTTGCTGAACAGCACCGGCGACTGGATCACCACATGTACCCATTCCGTCAGCGGCAGACTGCCCGAAATATCCACGGCGGTATGCCTGGAAGCGACCGCGTTTATCCTCGTATTGTCTGTGGAAGGCTCCAACTGGTACAGGTCTATCCGCAGAAAGTTGCCGCTGATGCAAGTATTGACCAGGTAACGGGTTTCTCCCGTGGTGGTGTGCAATGCCTGCAGAGAACCGTTACCGGAACCCTTCAGCCAGTATTCCATCGCGCCGCCGCCGGTCATCAATTGATTCAACGCATTGTTCACCACACCCTTGTCGCCTTCCGTTCCGGGGCCTGCATATCCGTCGCATACGGGATCGCCGGCCGCTTCCCTTGCCCGCTGTACTTTCAGCACATCCGCATCGCTAAGCGGATTCACTCCTTCCGGCGGCACCGTTCTGATCAGCTGGCCGGCCTGGTTGTAATAATACAGCGTATAATGATAAACCTGTTGCTTACCCGTCAGGTCCGCACTCGCGTTTACGCCCGAGCAGAGCGTGATATATTCCTGTTTGAATTTCTTACGTTCTTCTTCGATATAAATATTGTAAGCGTAGTTGCCCCTGTTGATGGCGTCGCTTACCAAGCCCGCCAGGCAGGACAATTTATCGTCCTTCACCGTACCAAAAGCGGGTTTATTGCATAACAGCTTCGATGGGTCTCCCTGCAGCGCCTGCTGGTAGGCCATATAATCCTCATAACCCAGGGTGAAGCCCCAGCGCTGATTCATGAATGATGAAAAGATGCGGCCATATTGCGGGTGATTCACATCCGGAGCGGCGTTGAAGCTGCTGTTGAATGCGGTTACCGCGGCGTTGTAATCAGCCGCCGTCACGCAGCCGGTAGCGCCCGGTTCCAGGAACACAGGCAACTTCATATCTTTTTCCAGCAGGTAGCGGCAATTGGTGCAACCTTTTATGAGCATGTTCAGCTCTGCTTCGGTAAGGTCCGCACCGTCGCCGTATTTGTTTTTCACAAACTGGTAAAAGGTGCCGCTACCGTTGCCGAATTCCGTCTGGAGCGCGGTCAGTTTAGTACAGATGTCTGGTGTTAATGCGGAGATGGACAACCGGATCGCCTGCGTTTTTACTTTGTAAGGCGCGGGCCCGTCTATCAGCCAGGGATTACAGTCCATGGAAGTGGCCATCCCTGTTCCGAGCACTTTCACGATCACGTCGCCGAAAGACACATAACCACCCGGTGTGGTGGTTGTATTGGGCGGCGTAGTGCTCGCGCCCATAATATGATCGGGGTCTCCGCCAAACTTGCACACCTCGATGAAGCCGGTTTTCAGGGCTGCGCGTTTGGTGACGTATTCGTTGGCGGGCAATGCACGCAAACAGTCTTCCAGTTGCTGCACCCAGGTTTCGGCGTTGGATTCGCAGCTTTGGGTTACCTGTTGTTTAACGGCCATTTCTGCGGCGGTGTTCTGCTGTTCAAGGTCCGCAGGCGGTATAACAGGCGATGCCGGCACTGTTCTGAACCGGGGTGTTTTGTGCTGGTAAAGCGAACAAACAGGCGTTGGTAACGGGGGAACATCGAAACAATTAACCGTGTGAGAGATCCCTCCGATATTTTCATACGGTTCTGTTCTTGTCGCTTCGCCGTGTTGTATCTCGCCTGCATTAGCCGTTGTAAAATCAAAGTAATCCCGTTGCGGGGCGCTCTGGCTGAAATCAACCTCTACGGTTACGCGTATGCGCTTGTCTGCCGGAATAGGCTGCGTACCGATATAACGGACGGTATACCGATAAGTACCGGGAACCGGAACCTGGTGCAACACTTCAAAATCTTCCTCGGTAACTACACAGCTTTCCTCCGGATCTTCGGCCGCCAGTGAGAGCGCCATTTGCACTGGTGCCGTATTCGGGGACGCCGGAAGCGCCCTGGCTATCCATACATTCGAGAAGTTCCGCACCATCGATTCGTTCATACGTACTGCGTATCTTTGCAGATATTGCCATTCCGTATAACCGGCCAATGCCAGGGGCGCATTCGCGCTGTCTCCAGTCACAACGCGGTACCGCTGGCCATCGGTATAATCAGTGATCAGTGAAGAATCTGCCGGCAACGGCGCAACCAGCAGGTTCGCGGACAGGGCCCCGGCGCCGGCGCGCGCAAGCGGGTTGATGATCCGGTAACATTCCGTTACGGTTACGTTGCTATAGGTATACGTCTGATCTTCCGAGCTTACATAAAATGCCACGCAGCTCAGTAATCCGTGATCTACTTCTGTGTATCCCAATTCTTCATCGCATTCGCCATCCACTACGTTGAGCATGTAATTGCGCTCGTGATCGCCACTGGTTGTATAAGACGGATGATCATTTGTACCGGTGCTTGCCGTTACGTTAAATATCACATCCGGCGTACAGGTTTCCCCACCGCTCATACACTGGAATACCGTGGCGTTTTTGTACACTTTGGACGTTCCTCCCTCGATTACCGTAAAACATGCATACCAGTTACGGAGCGGGTTAGAGCAGGTGACGATCGGCGTACCGCCGTCCCCCGGGTCGATTACATCGCTGGGGCCGGTATTGCTGAAGATCAGGTAAGTGCCGGTGCCGGACAGGTACGCGGCCTGGTTGCCGTTTTCCTGGATCAGCGAGCTGGCGGCAAGACTGTTTGAAGGGCCCGTACAGTCCGGGCAAATGTAAACTTCCAGGGGCTCCGTACCATTTCCGGAAAATTGAACGGGCGTTGTACTGCCCGGTAAAAACACCTCCGCACAATTATGTTCCGCCAGCAATTGCGGGTTGCCGCAATCGGGCGTGATGCCGAAGTAATAATATTTTCCGTCTGCGTAATATTTTCCAGTACCGATCTGCACCTCCATATTGTAAAGCGCCGGGGTGCAGGGGCCACCGCCAGTATAACAGGTTATCACCCATACGTTGAAGTACCTGTATGGCGCGTCAATACCAGTTATCTTCACTTCCAGGCAATTATAGAACTCAGCGGAAGCTCCCGGGCAAAAATCCGCAAGGTTAGGTTGTTCGTCGGAATAACCTTTCCGGATATGATATTGAACGGGAATGCCGTTTTCCACATCCGTAAAAGTATGCTGCGCTGCCTGGGCTCCGGCTGAGCTGAGCGTTATTGTTCCGGCTATACCGTTGCATTCGGAAGGAGCGGTAGTTACAGGGGTGCACCATGTGCTTAGTATCCTGATCTTATTTACATCGAGCCCTACCGGCACCCTGGCGGTGGCAACGCCCCCCGATCCCGGTTGGAACCAGATCACCTTTACGGCCTGATCTACGTCGTTATCGGGATATTTATAGTTTACCTGTACTTCTGAAAAAGGTGCGACCCCTCCGTTGAACCTGAGACCGATGCGCAGGAAAGTTCCAAAGCCGGGAATCGTCTCAACTCCCATTTCATAAAAGGAAAACATGGCCGGTGTGGGGCAATTGCCGGTTAAAGGTTGCAGCCATAAGCCTCCGCAATTAGCAACGTTGTTCGGGCATTCTCTTACCCTGACGCGCTGGTATACCTCTTCTTTTAACTCCAGGTATTTATTCCTGTACATGATCCATTCGCGGTCAGGTACCCTGCATAATGGGTCTGGAACACAATCCGTCCAGGTGTTTTCGTCCGTGCCCGTATTCGTGTTTCCTCCTCTATCGGCGCAATACAGAAAATAGTCTACGAACTGCGTCAATCCTTTAGATGGAGCGGGTAACCCTTTATTGAGAGAATACGATGTTAAACCCGATCTCATATAAAAGGCGTCATACTCCCCGGGCGCCCCGGGCTGGAAGAACGGATCTGCGTTCATGAGCCAGTCCGCCACGGCATGGTCATATTGCAACCCTGGCTGCAATTGGCCGATCTTCGCGGCGGAGAGTATCTCCGTTTTCAGCCGGTTATCCCAGCTCATATACTGTTTAAGCTCTTCACAGTTGGTCAGCATACATTGCTCGGGGTGAAAACGCAGGAATTTCTCTGCATAAGCAGGCTTCCAGTATTTGATCAGCTGAGCCAGTGTAAAGTTGGCGTCGTGCGGGGAAGTGATGGTGCCATCTTCCAGCTCGACCTGCTCCCTGATGTATGGCGCTGTATTGGGCTCGAGAATGTCAAAAACACTTCTCCAGTTGTTGCTAACCACGTTGATCGCCGGTTCCAGCGCCGAAAAGTTTTCGGTAAATAAGGCGTACTGGCCGCCGGGGCTTACGTCGAGCAGCATCTGGCTTTTGGTTTCCGCGCATGGGGAGGCGTCGCATTGAGTGCTGATCATATTGCAGTGCTCCAGCAGCGCATCGTACATGCCGGAAGCCCAGGTTTCCACGTCTGTGCCATAGGTTTCCATGCTCACCTCCTGCAATGCGAACTGGTCTTTTACCCTTTGAATGAAAGCCGGCTTTTCACCCAGCGTCGCGCGGCAACTCTGGCAGTCGGCGATACAGGCCTGGAAATCGAGATTGTCCAGTTCTTCCAGGATAAAACTGAACCTGCTGCGCAGATCTGTATTTTTCCGGAGGTATTCGTCGGTATACGCGCCGATCACGTCCTGCGAAAGCCCAAGTTCGAACCTGATGTAATAGGTGCCTTCTGTTGGTGGTGTGTGCGTAATAAAACCTATTTCGTTGCCATTCAGCGAACAATTTGCCGATTTGCTGCCCACAAAAGTGTTCAATTTTACTTCGGAATTACCACAATCATCAGACACGGTTATTTTCAGCGTATAATAACAATTGCTGCAAATCTCGAATCCGCCTGCATTATACTGGTGGATCAGCCGGCTGATATTATAACTTACTTTGAACTCCTCGTTCGGAACAGCCACCATGTAATTGGCAGATGCGGTAAGTGTAAGTTTTGTATGGTCGAATTTGAATTGGGCCGGCGTAAGCAAAACTGTCGTTTTATCCTCCGGTTCATGCTGGGAATCCAGTTTGTCCAGATTAGCGGGTTTGGCGCCGGCCAGCGCCGTCGCGATGGTTTGACCGGAAGCATTCGTGTAGCTGATGGCGATCTGACCGTCCGGGCTTACCGTCATCGTTTTCAGGTAGTGATGCGCATACCCTACATCGTTGCCAAACAGACGGTCCAGCTCCCAGGCTTCGGGCTTTCCATAATATATGCGGGTGGCTTTCCCGCCCGGTTGAAATGTTAATCCTACCCCGCCCTGCACACTAACACGGCCGGTATTGTCCGGCATATAACGGGTAACCGAAAAGGGGTAGCCGCCTGCATCGGGGATGAATTTGTTATTGATTACATCATTTTTGAACGGGTTATTCGCCGAATAATATCCTGCTGCGCCTTTACCGGGACTGGCTGCTGGCGCAAACATCGGGTCCGGCGTGTTCTGGCAGGCCGTGTTCGCACCATACATGTTTTGAAAATTATAGGGTTGACCGGCTGCATTCAAATGCAGCCCCCCATAATATTTAAATTCCGTTTCTTTAATGGGCGCGGGCAAAATAGATAAAGCCGGCCGGCCGAATTCATCATACACATTTTCCTGCACTACCGCATACCTGCCCTCGACATCTGAAGAATTAGCACCGGGATTGGCCACTGTCAGGGTCTGACGGGTTTTGCCGCCACCGTCAACATAAGAAACCACTTCCTTCTTTTTTCCCTCTTCGGCATAGGTAGCATTGTACTGCCAGTTCATATTCTCCATATGCCGCGGCGTACTTATTGTATGAATGAGAGCAGGCTCCCAGTCGAATTCGCTCCGTTTTTCACCAGCATAATATACGCCTCTAACCCGCACTACCAGGTAACCCATGTCGTGCACAATCGTGATGGGATACTGGTGACCATGTATCGTTACCCTGGTAGCCCCTTTTCTGAACAACTGGGGGTATTCGCCGGCGGGAGTTCCCGGCGCTTCGCCGGTAATGATAGGAGACGACACAAATGTCCATTCGAGATCATAATCTTCCGCGCCCAGTATTTCGTCCCAACCGATCAGTACTTCGCCATCCGATTCTACCGGCGGTTGAAACCCGAAGGTGGTCATTCCGCCGGAAGGCAGCGCTGCTACCGGGATGACGTATGGAGTACGTTTGGTAGTATCTTCCGGGTCCCGGAGGTATTGCCTTTCGATGCTCACCATATTCGTAAGCCTGAATACGTCCGGCAGCTCATCACCCAGTTCTGCGCTCGTAATGTCGTTCACCGTCAATTTAACACGGTGGCCGTTTTTGAACTGATAGGCCTTTTCAGCCTGGTATACTACTCCTGCCCGCGGATCGTAGCTGATCTCCAGTTCAACATGATCTTCCGTGATAGGATCCGCCTGGTCCGGCTGCGACCAATACTCGATCTTCAGGTCTACTTTACAGCTGAACTTCTTATTGGGCAGCGCTTCCTGGTCGCGGTACAATCCGAAAGTGACGATGTTGTTTACCGAAAGGTTGCGGATCAGCGACCACTTAAAAGCGGCATTCTGAAACTTCTCATCCTTCACGATCAGTGTGTCGCCCTTCTTTATTTTTCCCTGGAGGGAATGCTGGTAGGGTTCGGTAGCGGCTATCGCGGGCATCCCGGCACACAGCACGAGCAGGCTGAGTAAAAGGAATCTGCAGTATACGGATAATTTCAACATAGGGATGAAAATCGGGACGACATTAGTAGATATACTTGATCTCATAGTTTCTGAAAGCGGAGGCCGGCATCCAGCTGTCCCCGTTTTTCACGATATAACGGTTCACCCTGAACAATTGTGCAGGCAGGTATTCCGTGCGCCAGGGGTTTATCTGCACCGATATCAGCCTGTCTTTCGAAAAATCTTCCGGCACGGCCTCATTGGCGTTGCGCATAAAAATGCCCCTGATAAACCCGGTACTGTCGTACGTTACACGATACTCCCTGCAGGAAACATGTTTTTCTCTTTTCAGGCGTATCACTGTGAAAGGATCAGCGTTTTCTTTAGTGATATCGTACCCTTCTTTTTTCAGTTCGCTGAGCTGCTCTTCGTTTATCAGCAGTTTGAACTGCCCGGCCTGCGGCCGCGGGCTCATCATGATCTTTTTAAGCGTGTGGTTCACCGAAAGATAAAGGCCGGGGACCGCCAGCATTTCCTGGTCTCCCAGCTGATAATAATCCATCGAATCTTTATGGCAATAACGGAAACGCAGATCCGTATTCCGGCTGCTATCGCCCTGGTCTGTTACCCTGATGGTACCCTCCGCCAGGTAAGCCTTCAGCTCGCCTATCCGGTTATACAGTGCGGCCAGTTCGTGGAAAAGACTGTCTGCCCCGGCATCGTACACCGGAAAGGTGATATTGGGCCTGGCAGCCGCCGCGGGCCGGGCCGGCGTAAATATTCCGCGTATCGCTGACCCGGATGCTACCGCGGCGACGGCCGAGGTTACAATCAATACCGGGATGAGTATTTGCCTGATGAATTTCATTATAAGTTCTTTTTCTTTAAAGCAGATCTGCTTTCTTTAATGGTAATAATGCCGCGTTCTGTTTCCTTTTTCACTCTGAGCAACTTGCCCCAAACGTCGTATTCATAGAAGGTCGTGTAGTTGTTTTCGTCCAGTTCGCCCATGAGCCGCAACGTGCGGTCGTCGTAGCTGTAGGTTTTGATATTCGCTTCTGAGGGGAAGATCCGGATGTCGTCTATCCTGATGTTAGCCCCTCCTTTTATAGTGAGGGTAACCGGTATCATTTCATCTGCGCCGCCTTCCATTACAAAGGTCCCTTCCACGAGTTTCCAGCGTTCCACGGTTGCCTTATGCGTAAGCGGAACGTCCTGCGCATCCACTTCCAGTTTAACCGTTGGCGCATTCGTCGGGAAGTCGTCTTTCACCCAGGCTGAGAACACATAACTTTTGCCACCGATGGGCGCGAAGCCCCATAAGCCCAGCCAGGGAGCGATCTTCCGGAAGAATTCCCCGTTAATATTATTGTCGAGATAAATATCAGGCTTGTGTTCGTGCGATTTATCGAACCGCCAGGTGCTCAGCGTAATATCCTGCGAAAGATCCAGGCAATAATTTCCGCTGTGCGATTCGGTGGATATCAGCCTCGTCAGCGCTTGCTCACCAAGGGTTTTCCGGATATCGAACCCGTCTACGGTACAGGCCGGTTTGGCAAGACAGTTCCCAAAATATCTATAGTCCTCAAACCCGTCGTAATAGATCTCCCTGTGCATCGCATTAGCGGCCACAGCCACAGGCAGGGTGTTCCTGAATCCAAAAACGGCCGAGCTGAAACGGTCCAGCGCATCCTTGCTCTCCAGTTCCTGCGAGTTAATGTCCTGCATAGTGGCTGTGCGCGCCACTACCCAACCCGGCGTTAAACCTGTACGGTCGCGCACGGAATAAACATATCCGTCGGTGGAGCCTTTATCATAAAAAGGCGTTACCATATGATACCCGCCGCTTTGCCGGATGTTCAGGTCTTTGCGCGCGGGGTCGAACACATTGTTCTGATCTCTCACGTCCAGGTAAACAAGTTCTTTCCATACCGCCCAGTTGCCGAGATACCCCGTAACGTAAGGGTTCAGCACCATGCCGTTGGTTTTGGGCAGGCAAAGGCCCGTGCATGGGTCCTTCAGTTCGGGTCCGCATTTGTAACGCGCTCTCCGGATAGCACCGGATGCGGACATTGTGAAACTATTGCCTTCAAGATCTTTTAACATGTTTGTTGAATAAGCTAGTGTCGGCCTGTTTGCCGCACTGGCGCCCACCACTTCGGCACGCGTAGCGCGATAGATATCAAAACCCCACACAGGCTGTACCCCAGGCGACGCTTTCGCCTCGATCCTCAATCTATGTTCTCCCTCGCTCAGGGACTTTTTGCGGATGTACCATTGCTGGTGCTGGTTAGGCATCGGGGCATCGAACAGCACATCATCAATGTATATCTTCATAGCCGTTTTGGCCGAGTAGCCAATAAAATGATCACCGCCCGTGCCCTGAGGTATGGTAAAACAGGCCAGCAGACCGGCATATGTTTCATTCGGCTTCAACGCATCCCTCATTCTTACGCCCGCGGCGTTCAGGCGGCCGCATAACTGCTGCGGAGGCGGGGGATAACCGGGTTCCTGCGGCGGAGTACAGTCTGTACCGGGGCCACCCCAATAGTCTGATATCAACACCTGTCCCTGCGGGGATTGTTCATCGTATAAAATAGCGCCCATCGAGTTGAAGCTGCTTTCATCGGGTGCAGGCATAATGTTGAGTATGCCGTCTGTATTATCGTCGCCTCCCTCTATAGGAATACAAGCTGCTCCATCAGGGGATTTAGTATAACCATCCGGGCAGTCTCCGGGCTGTTTTACGCCGCAGTTGGGCGTGCCGTCGCAAAGGTTCAGCTTGCCGCCGTTGGGGCAGCTCCACTTTGCATCCAGCACTACTCCGTCCTGGCTGCTCGGACCGGATAATGTGAATACGTTCACGTTGTCATCGTCTGCGAGGTACCTGGTAGAAAAGAAGCGGACCGATTCCATAGCGTTTATATCGCCGCCTAGGAGCGTTTGCGGGTCGGTGATCACGTACATTTCCAGGCCGAAGGCCGCAGATGAATTGGCATCCAGGTCCTGGGCCTCGATCCTGACCGTATGTTTCCCGGGCTCCAGGTCTTTCGACATTACATTCCATCTTTCATAGGTCCAGGGCTGATGATCCAGCCAGCTAATGAAAAGCTCGCCGTCGATGTATATATCCGCATTGTTGTCCACGCCGGCGCCGATGTATATATGTCCCGGATAGTTGAACACTGCCGGTACATCCACGCAAAATTCCATTCCCCACCATTGGCCGGTAGGCACGTTTTCGGCCCATCTTCCGGCAAAATTCAGGCGGGCGGGCGGGCCGCCGCTCCAATAACCGTCCTGCCGGTGGTAGGGCTGGCTTTCTCCCCGGAGATAAATGTCTGTTCCCCCGGTTCCATACCCATTCGCGGTATTGGATGGCGCCGGTTTCAGCGGATGCAGGTTTCCGCCCGGGAATGCTGCCAATACGCAGTTTTTCCCGTCAGACGAAAGGGTATATCCGGGAGGGCAGCTCTTCAGGTTGCAGTCTGAAGGTTTGCCCCAAGCTTCATGGTACAGTATTGCCGACGCGTTGAGGAACATGTAATTATTTGCGTATTCCGGCTGGAAGAACTGCCTGAGCATGTCACCGTCGCCCAGCATTGGGTTGGTAAGCGTAACAAATGAAGCGCCTTTGGCTGTGAGATGATTGCGGTAACCGGAACGTATCACTTTTGCCGGGCCATTAAAATAAAAAATCCGTCCGCCGGCGTCAATCAGTCTTTTCTTTTTGACTATACTGCCTTCTTCGGCGGATTCTATTACCCACATTCTCCTCTTGTTGCCATTCAGTTCTACCAGCTCATCCCCCGGCTGTAGCAAACTCCCCAGTCCACCTTGTATTTCACCGGTATAGAAGTCAGACGTGAGCTGAGGGAAATTGAGGCCGAGCGTTTTATAGGCTCCGCCCATACTTTCATGCGAGAAATAGGCCGGAACAGTAAAGGTGTAGACAGGGTCTTCGAATTCATTTTGCGTCGTCGAGATCACTACTTCTCCACTATAACCGTCGAACAACAGGTTTTCCGATTTTATCGTTGAACCGTTGATCGTTTTGATGGACCCCGTAAGGATGGCATAATCTTCTATTGTTTTTAGAAGACTGGCCGAACGGAAAAGCCGGTAGTCGTTATTCTTGCTTAGCGGCACGTGCGGGATCGGCGTGGGAGCCGCCAGAAACGTGGGGATCACGTCTACGCCGGCATTGTACAGCTTGTTGGAATTGGCGGTTTCCTGTTCGCGTACATCGATAAAGATATCCGTTTCCCTTCCAAGATTATTGTAGGAAGCCATATCCTCGTCCAGCGGCGTCGCCGCCCCGCCGGTAAGCGCAAGATGGTCACCTTCCTCCACGGAGTTATAAAGATATTCCATAGAAGAGATCACATCGCCCGTCTGGTTCAGCACTGTTTCTTTAAACGGCTTGCCGTGCATATCGTTCAGCCTGATCACATAGCCCTGCGACATATACAATTCGTGCGCGTAATCTCCGCCGAAGAAAGGAAACCAGCGTTTGGTCTCAGTCTCCACTTTTTCGGGAGCCGTTTGCTGCACACCTACCGGGAATTCTTTCGCAGTATAGAATTCACTGACGCTATATCCCATTTTCGCGGAAGGATTACCTTCCGCATCAAGGCTGTTGACTGTCACTCTGCGATAAATCACCTCGGGAGCGGGGAACAACGATTCCCCCATCGGCTCTTCCAGGTAAAACACATTACTAAGCGCCCATTTGAATTCCTGCGAATAGGGCACCGGCATGCGCATCGGGTTCTCATCCGCACCGATAGACGGCTCGTAAGCCGCCACGCCGCTGCTGTAAGTATGTCCTTCTTCCGTGATCGTATAATCGTATTGCTGGCCGTAGCTGGCGGTGGCGCCGCCGGCCCCTTCGGTCATTTCATTCCATTTGTCGCTCAAGCGGATACGCTTCACCCTGTTGCCGCCGCCGTGTTTATCCGACTGGTAACAAGCCAGGCGCGCATAACTCCTGTCCAGGTTCACTTTATTGGCAAAGTCCTTTTGCCCCGCCCTTTTATTGAAGTTCATTCTCAGTTCGGAGAAATTACCCAATGCGCTGGCTAACGCACTTACAGCGGCAGATACCGGCCTGTCGTCGTCGATCCTGTTCTTATAACCGGGATACGCATACATCGGATATTCCAGCCGCATTTTCTGCCAGGCGGCGAAGGAGAAGGGATTCGCCTTTACCTTGCCTATCTCCTCTTTTTTGAAGTACACGAATGCCGTACTACCCGACGCCGAATAATCCACCCTGGCCACTTCCCCGTAGCAGGGAACATAGTCGTAGTACTGCTGGTCTCCTGAAGTAACACGGTCCGATACGTTTACGTTTAATTTCGCATAGAGATAAGGCTGGCCACTCAAGTAATTCCTCACAAACCATTCCTTCCTGAGCACGTCGTCGGGATTTTTTGCCTCGGCGGGCAACAGGGGCAGTACGATCCTGAAACCTTCCGCGGCCTCCAGGCCGTTCACCGGGTTGCCCGAACCGTCAATAAGACCGTCTATCCGCTGCATTTTCATCGCACGCCGGTCCTGTACGTAAGCATAATCGTCCGATTCGTATTCGACGGTTATTTCCCCGCCTGTGGGCAAGGTTATCTTCGACAGCTGCCAGGCAGCGGCGTCTTCGTCTGCCGCATCGTTCTGCGCACTGTAAGGGAATTCATCATTTTTAAGATCGCTGAAATGATCGGTGGTGTTATTGGTTTTGTTTTTATAGTTGCCCCAACGGTCTGTAGACAGGTAATCGTAAGACGGGTTTAGATCGTCGTAGCCGAAGGCGTACATTTCATCGGTCAGGGTAGAATTATAAGTGATCCATACTTTTGTCAGGGTTAATTTGCCGTTGTTAGTCAGGCTTGAGTTGAGGGCGCCCGGGCACAGGTATGTGTTGTTGTCCCCGTAGCTGAAATGAATAGTCTGTATCGGCGCGCCGTTCAGGTCTGTTTTAGAGTAGATTCTTATTTCCGTCAGTTTTCGCTGGCCAGACGAGCCTGCTATCCCGCCATGCACGCCAAGTACGCCTTTAGCATCGTCTCTCTCCGCGGTGACAAAATAGGCGATCTTGGTTTTGGTTTCTATGGAATGAAGGTACCACAGCTCTTTTTCGCCATATACGATATTGCCTTTGTCGTCGAAGGGATCCGCCTGCAGGCCTTTGTTGTATTGGGCCTTGCCGCCGTTCGTTATCGCTTCTGTAACAGGGGAACGCCATTTGTATGCCTGATCGGCTTTGGAATAATTGAATTTCACTGCAGTACCCGGATCATCGTCTGAAATGCCGTCGTTGGTGAGATCAACATAATCCGGAGACAGGATGCCGGTAAGCAGGTGGGCCGTAGCGTATGCCGGCTGCGTTTCCCTGCGATAATAGTGATCCGTTCCTGTTATATCGTGTTTAATTTTCCCTCCGGCCAGGGTATAAGGCACCAGGTTGCGTTCCTTATCCTGGGTACTCATTGCCGCCGGGTCTACGGCAAACGTGTATTCCTCCTGTTTTATATTATACACGGGTATTCCGTACACCAGTTGTTTACCATCATCCTGCACGATGGTGATCTCAGAAATATGATGTTTTTTCCTGTACGAGTTCTCTTCGGTTCTTTTTATTTTGACCGGATGCATCTGTATATTGCAGGCATCCTGCGGGAAATCGGCGGTGGTAATGAACGGATAGGATTCAATCTCTTCGTTTAACCCGCCTTTAGCGGCGTCTTCCGCGGTCAATGCCAGAATGGGCGATCTTCTCGGCTGGCGCCCTTGTTTCTTGTACGGGTTTACAAACTGAGGCTGGTTGATCGGCCAGTTTCCTTCCACGATATTGTCCGTAAGCAGCTTGTCTTTCAACGCCACCCTTACGGCATCCTCGTTGTCCAGCGTACCGGCCGGATCGTGGCTTTTGAGGCTTTTTTCTCCCACCATCCTGAAGTATGTATCTTCCTCCAGCCTGCCCGTCATTACCGGGTAATCAGCTTTTGCCAGCAGATCATTTTTATCGATCCATTTGCCCGACCTGTTTAGCACCATCTGCTGATTGTAAGTCATGCCTCCGTGAAAGTACGTACCGAAGCCGTATTCGACGTTAAACGCGCCTACTTCCGTTTGATCCTCTGCCACCGGGTCCGCCAGCGTTCCGAGATTACCGCGGTATAACCTGAATTGCCCTGACCCGGCATGGCCTGTATACGAAAACAAGTCGGGCGTAGAGATGGGAATAGCGAGATTAGGAAGATTGGGTACCACGGGATTATCTTTTTCCCGCATAAAGTCCATCAGCGCGGCCCTGTCCCGCTTGCCGCGCTGCGCGTACATATAGCCGTAAGCCTTGTGCCTGGTGACGGGTTGAAGTATCTGCCGCACGGTTTTATAACCGGTCATGCCACCGCCCAGGTAGCCGAAATAAACGGAGCCGCCTATATCGAAGCCATAGGAATGGCTGCGTGTTTTAAAAGCAATGCCCGAACGCGGGTAAAAAGGGGGCGTGTTATAGCTGGTATTGGAATAGGAAGTGCCGCCGCCGGCGCTCCCCCTTGCAGTGATCTCGTTTTTCCCGTCCTCGTCATCGTCGTCCATACCGCTTTTGATCCCGAAAGACGCGCCCAGCGTGGTGCTTTTCAGCCCCTCCCGCGTATTGTAACCGAGATTGGCGGAAAGGCCCGCGCTTACCGAGGTTACATCGTCCATTTGTTTCTTGATGCCTAACGAAATGGTCGGCGACAGCATCACACCATCCTCCGTGCTCGAATTCATGGAAATGCCGGAGCCTAACGACAGCCCGGTGGTTTGCGCCCCTCCCAGCGAAACGCCCAGCGAGGCGCCCGTGCCAACGCCGATGTCTGCCCCGTACCCTAAGTAATTATCGCTAAATACACTTACGGATAAAGAGCCGTTAAGACCGATATCCCCAAAGTCGCTGGACCAGCCCGCCAATTCTACCCTGCCTGTAACACGACCGCCCACGGTGATCTTAGGTTTCATGTAGTTCTCGGTCTCAACCTCATCACCGCTGGCATCGTCTGCAATGCCGCGCAGCTGCCTGTTAATGGCGCCTACGTTCAGGTTCCAGCCAAGGCCTACCCAGCTGGCTTCGTCATCCATGCTCACGCCTGATGCGTAGTTGAGGTTAAGCGGGAAACCATCCACATCCCCAAGCGGAATATTGTATTTAAAATTCCCGGTAGAGAGATCCACCATCTCGCTGGTACCCGCCGATGCAAACTGTTTCGTTTCCGGCTGAACCGGCCCCGAGGTCAGGGCCCATGCGGATGTCGGTATCAGGGATTCCAACGTCATCAAACTTAAGAAGAATACCGCAATGCACTTTTTGGTGGCAGCTTTTCTTATCATAAACTTTTACTTAAGGGATCAATTTTCTGAATGGCGGAAAAATTTACCGAAAACGAAACATACCGGTTATTGAACAGCCTGTCCTTAAATTCGAATATGGCATCTCCATCCTTTAATTTCCTTTGCGCGAAACAGACCATATATTCCACGCCGTTGAGATTACCGTTGGCAATCCGCAAAGCCTTCGCCGGCAGCAGCGTGTCTGCTCCGCTCACAATATGGAACAACGTATCTATGCCATAACTCGCCTGGTTGCTTTCCGGCGCGTTATTACCCGGGTCGGGTGGCACGTGGACATTTATCCTGAAGCACCATTCCCGCGGGGTTCCTTTGGGCAGATACATGAAACGGTACGTATAGCCGTTTATTTCCTGTACCTGCATCAGCTTGTTGCCAGGATCTTTCATAATGCCGGCCGCTTTGTGCTTCCTGTATCCAACAATGCCAGACACAACCGCGATCAGCAAAGCCAACGATATCAACCAGTATTTCATGTTATTCAACTTCTTCTTTGTACATAAATCTCAGCGACCGCGATTCTCCGTTTGGCAGCTTTAGATTCAGGATGTAATAATACCCGTCCGTAAATCCCCTGCTATCCCTCAGGTCAATGATCACCTCGTTGCGCCCGCGGTTCAGCTGCACCTTCGGCAGCTTTTCCGGTTTTTCCTCAGGTTTGGTGATGCATTGAATAGTATAGCTTAATGCAGCCTTGTCATAAGAATTGTGTACCGCGAAACGAATGTCTCCCTCCGCGATATAAAAATTCCCCCGCGCCAGGTCTTCGATATTCCGGAAACTTTCCGCCGGTTTTTTGGCGGTGCTGTCCAGGCATTTCACTTCAAAGTCCCATATCTCCGAACGCCCGAGTATCATCTCGTTCCTCGTGGCCAGCACCTGCCAGGCGTACCGTTTCCCCTCCTCCAGCTCGCGGCTCAGCGGCGGGTAAAAAAGCATGGGCGTCGGAATATTGATCTGCTGGATAACGGGCATGTTGTAATGCAGCGCTTCGGCTTTCGCCTGCCCCGGCTTCACTTCCACCAGCGAAAGCCGGTACATCATGCCGGGAATGGCTGGCAGCATCGGCTGCCAGAACAACGTAGGCCGTTTTTCGCAGATCTGGTCGCCGTCGTACGGCTCCGTAAGCATCAGCGGACTGAATGGTTCAAGCAGGTAGTTGAAACATTGTTCGCCGGCAAGCGCGCCGGGTTTGTTGCCGTCATTTTCATACAGTTCATAACAGTATTCATATTCCCCTTCCGTAAAATAATGGCTCTGGCGAAGCACGGTGGCCGCGGCATGCTGGCCGAAGGTCCACGACATGTTGTAAGCCGCGGAAGGCGGTATGCTGTTCAGGCCCGGGTTCACGTCGAAAGACGCGGTGCGCCCTTCCGTGATAAGACCCGCCGTGGCTTCCGTTACTCTTATCACCATAAATACCGGGCGGCGCTGCGTTTCACCATTCATGATCCTCGCCATCATCAATCCTTCCAGCGTGCGGCCCTGCGTTTCGGGCATAAACGTCACGCTCAGCTGCGCCATCGAAAAAAATGGCAGCAACAACACGGCAAGGGTGAAAAAATATCTCTTCATATGCAATTAGTTCAACTGGTAATGTAAAGACAACTCCGTTCTGAAGTTGCCGTACAGGTAATTCTGCGCGGACGTGACCAGGTCCTTGCGCGCATCCACGCTCAGGTTCACGTTCCATCGCTTCAGCAGCTGCGCCGAAGCCTGCTGCCTCACGCCGATCTGCCGCACCACGTCTTTGTTGTCGAGGAACGTCAGACTGCTGCCACATTGCAGGATCTTGAGCAAAGTATAATGATAACCCGCGTCCATATTCAACAGGTTGCTGTAAACGGCCGCATTTTTCAGGTCGCGGTTGTAAAAAATGGTGGCTGCGATCATTTTGCCGTTGACAGGAATGGTATGGCTTACCTGCGTGTTCACAAATAAACTTTTCACCGGTTCCGCTGCGGTGATGTAATGCATCTGCTGCAATCCCAGCGAAGCCTGGTTAAAGAAGGGCAGGCGGCCGGTTTTGCCGTTCCAGGAAGAAGAAAAAGAGATCTTGCGGTTGGTGAAAACGGCATCGCTGTATTTGTCGCTCACGGTGTTCATCTGGCTTTGCATCAACCTGCCGCTGAGCGTGAGTTTGCGGCTGAGGCGGTAACGGCCGTCGAGGGAAAAGTTGTAATTCTTCCATTGGCTGCCGCTTACAGCGGAGCGTTCCATGTTTTTCACGTCGGTACGCAATTGCACCACAGCCCTGTTCTTCAGCCAGCTGCGTTTCAGGTTCAGCCCGTACTGGATCATGCCGCGGCGGGCGTAAGGATTGCCGGGGTTGTTGTAACCAAGGCCCGAATAATTGAAATATACCTTATGCGTGGTGCCCCATTCGCGCACGGAACCGGTGTAGCTGACGCCGGTGGAAAGGGTCACGAAAAAATCGTCGAAAAAGTTCGCTACGGCGGCTTTGGTCATGGCCGCGTGATCGGCGGAAGGGCCGGCTCCACCGGTCCGGTTGGCAGATTTGGAAAGTTCGGCCGCTATTTGACCGTATTCGCCCAGGCTGATCTGTTTTGAAACGGCGCCTACGAAAGTGTTCTGCATCAGCGCCCTTACGTTTGGCGCGCGGCCCGGCTCGTTGCGGGAATTGGCGTTGAGCACAGACAAATGGGAATGCCCGTTGCCAAGATCTCCCTTGCCCAAACGCACGAATTGCAGGCTTTTGGCGGGGGCGTTCATCGTAGCGTCAAGACCGGCATCCATCGCGCGGATCTCGCGCGTTTTACCGATGGCGGTCATCAGGTAATTATTTTTGCTCAGCAACGAGCCCGCCATACCGGTCATGAACAGGTCAGACACGGTGCCTTTGCTGGCGTTGGCGGCGATATTGCCAAGATTGAGGTCTTTTACTTTCATGAAGAACCGCTGCAGGCCGCTCATCGGCACCAGGTCCTGCGCCATGCGGGCAGTAGACGCGGGATCGTTGATCCATTTACCGAGGTTGTTGCGTACGGTATGCTGGCTGTTGAGCATGTCTTTGATCTCCAGGCCGCCGCCCAGTTCTTTTTTCAGGTCCATCAGGCGGCCCATGTATTTGTCCAGCGAACTATCTGCCATACGGCGCGCCGGCTCCTTCAGCGCGTTTTCGTTCAGCACGTTGCGCAGCTGGATGCTGTCCAGGTAGATCACCTGTTCGGGTTTCACCATCCCTGAAAGACTGTCGCCCAGCTGGTCGAAAGATTTCATCTTTGCGCTTACAAAAGATTGCAGCTGCCCGCGGAAATCGATATCGTCGAGAAAATACTTTTTCAGATCGTAATTCTTTTTTACATGCGCATCGATCTTTTTGAGGTAGGCTTCCTTGTCGAAATTGAATTTTACAAGATTGTCGTCTTCCAGCCGGGTATCCACCCGGCTATACCCCGATACGTTGGCGTATTGAAGGTTTACGGGGATACTGCCCGCACTGAAGCGGTCCTGCACGTTCACATTGCTCCACCAGCCCGAACCATTGCCGGTGGTATCTCCGAAACTGGTTTCGGCCTTGGCGCCGGAGAATTTGTTCTCAATTTTGCCCGGTAGCGCCAGTTTGGAAAAATTAGGATCATCTTTGAACAACGCGTAAAAGCCGCGGAGCTTTTCATCCACGAATTGCTGCATGCGCGCGGTATCTTTCAGCACGCTGAAACCTTCTTTCAGCTGCTTCGCCTTTTCCGGGCCCGACGTTTTCTGTATGTATGAAAGGAATTGCTGCTTTACGGGTTCATTGAGACCGTTCAGCACGGCAGCAGGGCCTTCGGGCCGGGAAATCCCCGGCTGGCCTTTCAGCCGGTCTTTGTACCGGTTCAGCGAATCCATGATGATCCTGCGCATCAACGGATTGGCCGCAATGGGTATATTTCCGGCGGAATCAGCCGGCGGCAAAGCCCGCTGTAGCTGCTGCGCATTCGCAGTGAGGGTTATCAGCATGCAGCATAACACTGCACCAAACTTGATAGGCATAAGGAGGCTGTTATAGACAATAAATCCGGTTCGGGATCGGGTTCACACGGTTCAGTAGGTATCAGGCACAGGGAATCCGTCTTTATTCTTGATTTTTCTCACGCATAGTAGATGATATCCGGGTTAAGAATACGAAGCAAATATATCGCTGGCAACCGTAAATCAAAAGAAATTATCGCGTTATTAAACTGATAATGAAGCTAAAGAGCAGTAGTATCGGGAATTTATAACACAAAAATGTTACCCTTTCCGGCGTCCGCTGGTACGAGCTGGACGGAGAATATTAAGCACGAAAAAGGGAACGCATTACACGTTCCCTCGTTTTTTAAATAGCATGATGACCGGAATATCCTAAAAACCGTCTCCCCCCATATCGCCGCCACCGCCGCCTTCGTCGTTACTTCTTTTCTTTTTGAAGATGTTGGCGTCCATTTTACCGAAACGCCAGCTCACGTTGAGGCGCAGCTCGCGGCTCACGCGTTTGCGGTAACGTTCCGAATCGGAGAACGAAGTGGTGGTCCAGCTGAGGTCACGGTCCGTGTTGAAAATATCGTTCAGGCCGAGGGCCACGGAGAAATTCTTTTTCTTGAAGAAGTCTTTTTTCACCGCCATGTCTACCTGGTATTCCGGCGCCTCTTCTCCCTGCGGTTCAATACGGCGGCCTTCATATTCGCCGGTGACCTGCAGCGTGAGGTTCCACGGCAGCTTGGTGTTGCTGTTCACTTTACCGAACCAGGTGAAACCCGAATTGTCCAGGTTGGCGGCGCTGATCTCGGTCTGTTGCAGGTTCACGTTGGCCGTGATGTCCCATGTTTTGGTCACCTGCGTGCGCACCGTCAGCTCGGCGCCGTAGGAATTGCGCACGTCCGCGTTGATGGGGTAGCGCAGCACCACTTTGCGTTCCTGCCCGTCCAGGTTCAGCGTGGTGTCGATGGAGAAATCGGTGATGGCATTGTTGGTATTGCGGAAATACAGCGAAGCCAGCACGTTCACTTTGCGGTCGAAATCTTTCAGGTAAGAAAGCTCGAAGCTGTTGGTGAACTCCGGCATCAGCGCGGGGTTGCCCCTGCGGCCGGAATTGGCGTTGTATTCGATGTTCGGCAGCAGGTCGCGGAACCAGGGGCGCTGGATGCGGCGGCTGTAATTCAGCTGCAGCTCGTGATCGCCTTTAAACTTCTGCGTCAGGAATACGCTCGGGAACAGGCTGATCGGGTAATCGATCTCGTAATTGGCGCCTTTGATGTTTTTCATTTCACCGGTGTAAAACGATTGCTCCGCGCGCAAACCCGTCTGGAAACCGAAGTTGCCGAAACCGCCGGTATAACTCACGTACGCCGCGTTGATCTGCTCCGTGTAGTGGTAGTTGTTAGACAGGGAAGAATCGTATCTGAACTCGCCCGTCGCAAAATCTTTACCGAATGTATTGAGCACGTTGTTGAAAGTGCGGCTGTTGGCGCGCAGGCCCGCCTCTATCTTCGTTTTTTCATTGATCGGGTTCACGAAATCCACCTGGCCGGTGAGATAGGTGGTGTTGCCGCTGCTGTTCCCGTAACGCAGCTCCGGCTGGTTCGGCGAATTGCTCGGCGTGCCGTCCATATTGTAATACTGCAGCGAATAATCGCTGTTGCCGCTATTGTTCGAACGGTTATAGGTAAGGTCCGCCGTGAGCTCGCGGCCTTCTTTGGCGAAGGTGCGTTTGTAGCCCAGCTGCGTGGCGTAGTTGCGGAATTTGTTTTTGCTGTCGTTGATGCCGGTGCCGTAACGCAGGCGGGTTTTATGTTCGTCGAGGTCGTACACGGTCTGGCTGTTCAGGTTATTGAAATCGCCGCCGGTAATGCCCTGCGAAAGCGTAATGGTGTTGCGGTTGTCGATGAACCAGTCGAAGCCTATGCGGCCGTTCTGGAACCTGCGGCCGAATTCGCCGTCCTGGTATTGATCGAGATACGTGGTATCGCCGTTTTCCCAGTTTTTGCGCAGCATATGCTGCGTCATGGGCGAGCGGCGGTCTCTCAACTGGTAGTTCAGGAACAGGTTGATCTTGCCCTGGCGCGCGTTGAGGTCTACGCCGGCGTTGGAGCTTTTGGTGGTGGAATAACCGCCCTGGATGAGGCCGTTGATGCCCGCACGGCGGTTCTTTTTCAGCACGATGTTCAGGATGCCGCTCATGCCTTCCGCGTCGTATTTGGCGGAGGGATTGGTTACCACTTCCACGTTGGCGATGGCGTCTGCCGGTATCTGGTCAAGCGTAAGCGTGCTGGGCCGGCCATCGATAAAAATGGTAGGACTGCCGTTGCGCACGGATACGTTGCCGTCTATGTCCACGTTCACGGAAGGCACCTGCCTGAGCACGTCGGTAGCGGTGCCGCCTATGCTGGCAAGGTTTTTTTCCACGTTAAACACACGTTTGTCTATTTCCATCGTAAACGCGGGCTTCTCTCCCACTACTTCCACGCCTTTCAGCGCGGTGGCGGCGGTCTTGAGCTTGATATTGCCAACATCCGAACGGCTTTTTACATTTACCGCCCGGAAGTAGGTCTGATAACCGATAAAATAAACTTTGAGAATATAATTTCCGGGAGCGATGTTCGGGAAACTGAAGTCGCCGTTGCCCTTGGAGAGCATCCCGGTCACGATGGAACTGTCCGTCGCTTTCAAAAGAGCTACTGAAGCGTATTCTACGGGTTTGCCGCTCTTATCGTCCAATAATTTACCAAGGATCTCCGCCTGCGCCCGGTTGTTATCCTGGGCCATCGACTGTACGCTCAGGCACAGAAATCCAGCTAATAAGCGTAATATATTTTTCCTCATGCTTTGTTTGACGTCAAAAGACCATTTATCATTCGCCCGCAAATTAAACAATAGGCAAGGAAGGATGGAATTAAATGGATGGGTGGCAAGCGGTTGCAATTCAGCATTGACGGCCATTCCGGCCGAAACAGTGTTATAACGCGTTTTAGCGGGGTTTAGCAGGAAAACGGCAGGAGGCGATATGGTTGCCGAATGGGTGTTGAACGGACAATTATCCATCATAAGCGGTATTGAGAAAGCCGCTGTACTGAAACGATTTTGCGGGACGGCTATTCGCCGGTGAAGAAGTTTTTGAAGGGCTCCGCGCGGTACCGCAGGTCGCTCACCTCTACCGTAATCCCTTCGCCTTTAGGCGATTGTACATAAAAACCGATCCGCAGGTCTGCCGAATCGGCCAGTGTGAAAGTGCGCAGCAGTTCCCAGTTTTTGCCGTCGGCAGAACAATAAAAACAGTAGATCTTTCCGCTGCGAACGGCTTTCAGGTACAATTCCCCGGCGGGAACGCTGCGGTGGTAGTTATCGTCGGTTGCGCGTTGTTTTACCACGGAAGAGCCGATGGACACGCCGCCGCCGTCCATTTTTTCGAGCAGCAGTTTGGCCCAGTTGGAAGAATCGGTGTAGAGAATGATGGCCGCGCCATCGTACAACGCTTTGAACTGCGGTTGTATGCGGGCGGAGAAAATAAACGCGGTATCGGGCCTGAACAGCAGCAGCGGCACCTGGTGCACATAAAAACTACCGTCTACGAACGAATACAGATCGGTGCCCTTTCCGGCTTTCATGGTAAATGAATTGTCTGAGCGCACGCGGATGTCCGCCAGCGGGGCGTTCCAGCTGAGCAGCCGCGGGATGGGCTTAATGCGGACGGAATCGGCGGTTTGCGCGGAAAGGCTTCCGGAGAGGCTTACAGCCAGCAAAAACAAGATTATTCTATGCATACAACAATCAAATGGGTTCTTGAGAAGACGTGCCTTTTAACAAACTGCCCTCTACCGAACTAACCAAAGCCGACGCCTCTTTCAAAGTCAAAAAGGATGGAAAATTGCTGGGCACTATCCACATCTCCCATGGAGCATTTGCATATCAACCAACAGGCAGAGAGAAAAGGAACAGCATTAAAATTGACTGGGCAAAATTTGATAAATACCTAAGAAACTACGAAAATATCTAACATCATAGAAACAGGCATCAGAATACTACAAGACCTTCTGTAAATGATAATAAAATCCGCCTGAGAATTCAACCGTCTTCACTACCCCGAACCCAAGCCGTTCGTACACCTGTTGTGCGTTGAGGTTCTCCGCGTGCACCAGCAGACCCGCAAAACCAAGACCTTCCCTTTTTCCTTTTTCCATGGCGGCCAGTATTAGCTGCCTGCCGATGCCTTTGCCCTGGCTGGCGGGGGAAACGGCGATGCTGTCCAGGTAATATTCGCCGGGGCCGGTTTCGTCTTCGGGCTGAAAGCGGTGACCACGCTGCTGTTCGATATAGTCGAGTACGGGTTTCCGGAGCTGGTCCAGCTTTCCGCCGTCGTAAGCGATAATGAGGCCGCCAACGCCACTTTCATCCTCGTACAACAGCGCGTTCTCGTAACTATACTGGTTGCCGGTTTGCCGGAAAAGGGCTTCGAATATGGGGAGGGCAAGCTGCGGATCGTTTAATCCCGTGAGTTTGAGGGCTATTTCTTCCATGGCGAGGAACAAAAGCCGGATGGCGGCGGCTGCATCTCCGGGCGTGGCGGGTCTGATCATGTTTAAAGATAGCCGGAAAAAATAAATTTGGATTTTCTGAACACCGTTCAGTATATTTGCATCGTAAACAAAATACCGAATGGGTATATCCGACAGAAAAGAAAGAGAGAAGCAGGAAATGAAGAAGCTCATCATCGATGCGGCTTTGCGGATGTTCGTGGAAGACGGGTATGAAAAAACTTCCATCCGCAACATTGCGGACAGGATCGAATACAGCCCGGGCACCATTTACCTGTATTACAAAGACAAAGACGAGCTGCTCTACGCCGTGCAGAAAGAGGCCTTTTCCAAAATGCTGGAAACCTTCCAGCGGGAAGCCACCAGCCGCAGCCCCTGGAAAAGACTGGAGCAGATCGCTTACTCGTACGTGAACTTCGGTATCAAACATCCGGACCTCTACGACCTGATGTTCATTATCCGCGCGCCGATGAACACGGCGGAGGAAAAAGGCGACTGGGACAATGGGGACGCCTGTTTCAACTACCTCACCGATACGATCGGGGAATGTATGGAAAAAGGCCTGCTGCGGTATTCAGACCCGCGCGTGGCGGCGCTCTCCATCTGGTCGATGGGCCACGGCCTCGTGTCGCTGCAGGTGCGTTGCCGGTTTAAGGTCATGCAGCTGTCAGACGACCAGGTGAGCAACATGATCCATCTTTCGATCAAAGAATTTTTAAGAACGATCAAGGCATAACGCTTCATCCGTTCTTCTCCAACACGCAATCTCCGGATTGCTTTTTTTAAGGCACACTACTAAACACCGTTCATTATGTTATCAAAGGTCATTAACCTTATTGTGTTTATCGGACTGCCCGGCGGCATTTTTGCCCAGGAAAGCCGGCTGGACGCGTACATCCAGGAAGGGTTCAGCCGCAACCAGGCCATCGCCCGGCAGAATTTCCAGCTGGAACGAAGCATGATGGCCCTCCAGGAAGCCCGCGCCTATTTTATGCCTACCGCCAGCGTGATCAGCACCTACACCAAAGCCGGCGGCGGCCGTACGATAGACATTCCCACCGGCGACATGCTCAACCCCGTGTACGCCACGCTGAACCAGCTGACGCAAAGCCAGAAGTTCCCGCAGCTGGAGAACCAATCCATACAACTTTCGCCGGACAACTTCTACGACGCCAAAGTGCGCGCCTCCCTCCCGCTGGTGAACACCGAGATCTGGTACGCCAAAAAGATCCGGCAGGAAGACATCACCCGGCAGCAGGCCATCGTAAACGTGTATAAACGCCAGCTGGTAAAAGACATCAAAACGGCCTACTATCAATACTTCCAGGCTACGCGCGCCGTAGACATCTACCGCAACGCCCTGCAGCTGGTAATGGAAAATATCCGCGTGAACAAAAGCATGCTGGACAACGGCATTCGCAACAACACCGCCCTCACCCGCGCGCAAACTGAACAGCAGCGCGTGGAAGCCGCTATCGAGCAGGCGCAGAACAACCGGTTGAACGCAAAAGCCTATTTTAATTTCCTGCTCAACCGCGGGTTGCAGGATTCCATCGTGCTGGACAGCGCCATCCTCAACCCTGACGCCGCTCTTCCCGCCACCGGCCCGCAGCAGCGCGAAGAGCTCGTGCAGCTGGAATCCAGCCGCAGGATGGCATTGCTCGCCGAAAAAAAAGAACGCTCCGCTTTCACGCCCAAAGTGAGCACCTTTCTCGATCTCGGTTCGCAGGGATTTAATTTCGCTTTTAATAAAGACACCCGTTATTATCTCTGGGGCCTGAACCTGCAGTGGGACCTGTTCACCGGCGGCCAGCGCAAATACCGCATCCAGCAGGCCAGCGCGGACGCGGCGATCGCGCAGACGGCTTACAATGAAACGCAGCAGGGCATACAGCTGGAGCTGGACCGCTCCGCCAATAACCACCGCAGCGCCGCGGCTAATTTCGGCAGCGCCCGCACACAGCTGCAACTCGCCGAAAAATATTACCGCGACCAGTTCAAAGTATACAAAGAAGGCCAGCTGCTTTACATCGAGCTGCTCGATGCGCAGAACCAGCTCACCAATGCCCGTTTGCAGCTGCTGCAGGCATGGGCGCAGGTGCAGATCTCGCAGGCAGATATCGAGCGGGCGCAGGCCTCCTACCCGCTTGTTTCAACCGTTAACAACTAACCACAGCACCGGATAAACGCATTCCATATGAAATCTTACCTTTTTCTTCTTTTAGCGGCCCCCGCCCTGCTGAGCGCATGCGGCGACCAGTCCACCGCCTCCGGCATTCCCACGCAGGACGCGATACCCGTAAAACTGCTGCCGCTTTCCGCGAAGCCCGCCGGCGGCAACATTCCCGTGTCGGGCATGTTCACCACAGACGATGAAGTACTGCTGTCCTTCAAAACCGGCGGTATCATCCAGCGCATACTCGTAAAAGAAGGCGACGCCATCCGCCGTGGGCAGACCATCGCTACGCTGAACACCACCGAAATAGACGCCGCCGTGCAGCAGGCGCAGCTTGCCTTCGAAAAAGCCGGCAGGGACCATCGGCGCGCCACCAACCTGTACAACGACAGCGTGGCCACGCTCGAACAATTACAGAACGCGCAAACCGCCAAAGAAATGGCCGCTCAGCAGTTGCGCACGGCGCAGTTCAACCGCAGTCACAGCGTGATCTCCGCGCCTGGTAACGGGTTCGTCTTACGGAAACTGGCCGCCGAAGGGCAAATGGTGCAGCCCGGCACGCCCGTGGTGCAGACCAACGGCGCGCAATCCGGCGCATGGCTGCTGCGTGTGGCCGTAAGCAACCGCGAATGGGCCGCGATACAGCTGGGCGATAAAGCCAGCGTGGAAGTAGAATCGGTGCCCGGGAAAACCTTTACCGGCATTGTTTCCCGCCGTGGCGAGGGTATCGATCCTGCAACGGGCGCATTTACCGTAGATATTAAACTGACCGGTCAAAAACCTTCCAGCATCGCGTTCGGCATGTTCGGCAAAGCCAGCATCAGCACCAGCGCACAAAACAACGGCGGGGCATCCGGCTGGTCCATTCCCTACGACGCGCTGCTGGACGGCGATGGCAGCAACGGTTTCGTGTTCGTCACCAACGACGGCAAAACCGCGCATAAAATACCGGTAACCGTCGCCGGCATCGAAAAAGACCATGTGCTCATCAGCGCGGGCCTCGAAAACGCCCAGCAGCTTATTATTTCCGGCAGCGCCTATTTGACGGACAGCAGCCGCATCCGCATCATTCCATAAACCGCCGCCATGAAAATATCCAATTACGCCGTAAAGAACTACCAGTTTACCCTCGTGATCTTCATCATGATCATTGCGCTCGGCATCACCACCATTCTCAACATGCCGCGCTCGGAAGACCCGGAAATGCACGCCCCTACTTATTCCGTAGTGGCGGTATACCCCGGCACCAGCCCGAAAGACATGGAAGAACTCATCGTAGACCCGCTGGAAAAAGAATTCAGCGGCATGGAAAACGTGCTGCGCATCCGTACCTCCATCCGCGACGGGCTGGCCGTGTTCCGTATCGAATACAAATACAACAGCAACGTTGAAGACAAATACCAGGAAGTAGTGCGCGTGGTGAACAACAAACGCCGCGATCTGCCGCAGGACAATCTTTTCATCGAAGTGGAAAAGTTCCAGCCGTCGGACGTAAACGTGCTGCAACTGGCGCTGATCTCAGAGAACGCGCCCCGCAACAGGCTGAAATTCTATGCAGACAAGTTACAGGAGCAACTGGAAAGGATCACGCCGCTGAAAAACGTGGAGATCTTTGGCCTGCCCGAACAGCAGGTGCGCGCCGAGCTCGACCTCGAAAAAATGGCGCAGATGAACCTGCCCGTCAACAATGTGATCTCCAGCCTGCAAAACGAAACGCTCAGCATTCCCGGCGGCGCCGTGGAAGCGGGGAACCGCACGTTCAACATCAAGACCAGCGGGAACTTCCATAGTCTCGATGAAATACAAAATACCATCGTATATACCGGCGGCGGCAGGAATATTTTCCTGAAAGACATTGCCAAAGTGTATTACGGTTACGCCGACGAAAGTTACCAGACGCGCCTGAACGGCTACCGCTGCGTGTTTGTGGCGGCCGCGCAGAAAGAGGGCGAGAACATCACCAAAACGCAGGAGCTCTACAAGCCCGTACTTGAGCAGTTCCGCAAAACCCTTCCCGCCAACATCGACATGGTGCAGCATTTCGACCAGGCAGATAATGTAAACCGTAGGCTGGGCAGTCTTGGCATGGACTTCATCTTCGCCATCGGCCTCGTGGCCATTACGTTGCTGCCGCTGGGTTACCGGCAGGCCATCATCGTGATGATCTCCATCCCCCTGAGCCTTTCCATCGGCATCATTTTATTGCAGCTGTTCGGCTACAACCTCAACCAGCTCAGCATTGTAGGGCTTGTGGTGGCGCTCGGCCTGCTGGTAGACGACAGCATCGTGGTGGTGGAAAACATCGAGCGGTGGATGCTGGAAGGTCACAGTGCGCTGGAAGCCACGCTGAAAGCCACCAAACAGATCGGCATGGCCGTGGTGGGCTGTACCGTAACGCTGATCATTGCTTTTATGCCGCTGGTGTTCATGCCCGAAGGCGCGGGCGATTTTATCCGCAGCCTGCCGCTGGCCGTGATATTCTGCGTGCTGGCGAGCATGTTTGTTTCGCTCACCATCATCCCGTTCATGACCAGTAAAATATTAAAACATCATACCGGTCACCCGGACGGCAATATTTTCATGCGCGCGCTCAAAAAGCTGATCCATGGCAGTTATGCACGGTTCCTGGACAAAGCGCTGCAACGCCCGGTGCTCACCATCGTGATCACGGTGATCATTTTCGCGGGCTCGCTGGTGGTGTTTCAGCTGATCGGTTTCAGTTTGTTCCCCAATTCCGAGAAGCCGCAATTTTTGATCAACGTGGAAGCGCCGCCGCAGTCGAAGTTGGGGTATACGAACGGCATTGTGCGGCAGATCGAAAAAAGGCTTGAGCGGGAAAAGGACGTAAAATATTTCTCCAGCAACGTCGGCAAGGGCAATCCGCGTATCTATTACAATGTGATCCCGCGCAACGAACAAACCGAATTCGCGCAGGTGTTCGTGCAGCTGGACGAGCATACCAATCCGTCACGGAAAGCCGAGATCATGGAAAGTCTCCGTAAAGCCTGGACGCCATTCCCCGGCGCGAAGGTGGAGGTGAAAGATTTCGAGCAGGGCCCGCCAGTGGCCGCCCCGGTTGAAGTAAGGCTTTTCGGCGACGACCTGGATACTTTGCGTCACCTGGCTGCGAACGTGGAAACGATGTTAAGGAAAACCGCGGGCACCATGTACGTAGACAACCCGGTGGACCTCAACAAAAGCGACATCCGTGTGGGCATTATACCGGAAAAAGCGCAGCAGCTGGGCATTCCGTTCGTGCAGATAGACCGTACGGTAAGGCTTGCCGTGGCCGGGCTGACGCTGGGCAAATACACCGACAAAAACAGCAACGAATACAATATCCTGCTAACCCGTGCGCGTGAAGGAAGGCCCACGCTCGACGTGTTTCGCAACCTCTACATCAACAACCTCCAGGGCAAGGCCATTCCTCTTTCACAAGTGGCTGAACTGAAGATGGAAACATCGCCGGTGAACATCAACCACCAGGAAAAACGCCGCGTAGTGGCAGTGAAAGCCTTTGTGCGGCATGGTTTCCTGGCAGACAGGGTGATCAACGAAGTGATCGCGAAAATGGATGTGATGAAGCTGCCAACGGGTTATGATTATGAAATGGGCGGCGAAGTAGAATCGAGGAAACAGTCGTTTGGCGGGTTCCAGAACATCATCATCGTGACGATATTTTTGTTCATTGCCGTGCTGATCCTGGAGTTCAAGACCTTCAAAAGCACGCTCATTATCCTCTCCGTGATACCGCTGGGTATCGTGGGCGCGGCGCTGGCGTTGTGGATCACGGGCAATTCGTTGTCGTTCGTGGCGATTATCGGCCTGATCGCATTGGCGGGAATAGAAGTAAAAAATACGATCCTGCTGGTGGATTTCACCAATCAGCTGCGCGAACAGGGCCGTACGCTGGACGAAGCGATACGTGAAGCGGGGGAAGTGCGGTTTCTTCCAATTGTGCTGACTTCATTGACAGCTATTGGCGGGCTTACGCCGATCGCGATTTCCAACAACCCGCTGATCGCGCCGCTGGCGATTGTTTTGATCGGGGGATTGATCAGTTCTACCTTGTTATCGAGGATTGTAACGCCGGTGGTGTATAAGTTGATACCGCCGAAGGTGGTGGGGAATGGCTAGCATTCAGCGAAACAACAAGGTCTGTACGGATTCCCAGACCTTGTTGTTTTCTTGGCACATTGAATAGCATTGAAATATCAGCATCCTTCGTCCGGACAAGTCAGCTCACGCAGGGCCTGCGCACAAGACTTACACCAGCTACTTAAGCGTGCGTCTGCAATCCCTCGTACATTTTATCGATCGCCTTTTTATACTTCTCCAATATCGCCTTCCGCTTCAAGCTAAGCTTGGGCGTCATTTCCCCCGTATCCACACCCCATTCCTGCGGCATCAGCGTAATTTTCTTTACCTGTTCCACATGGTTGAACCCGGCGTTATACCGTTCCGCGATCTTTTGATACATCGCGATCACCTGTTCGTTTTTACAGGCATCTTCATTGGTGGTAAAAGGAATGTTGTTTTGAGACATCCATTTTTTCAGGATGTTGAAAGAAGGCACCACCAGGGCGCTCACGAATTTTTTTTCGTTCCCGATCACCATGATCTGCTCGATGAAAGGACTTTCTTTCATTTTGTTCTCGATCGGTTGCGGCGCCACGTATTTGCCGCCGCTGGTTTTGAACAGCTCTTTTTTGCGGTCGGTGATCTTGAGGAATTTCCCGTCTATCAGCGTGCCGATGTCGCCGGTGTGCAGCCATCCGTCGATGATGGTTTCGGCGGTGAGATCGGGGCGTTTGTAATATCCTTTCATCATGCTGGGGCCTTTCACACAGATCTCGCCTTCTTCGCTAAACTTCAGGTCTACCCCGTTCAATACCGGGCCCGTGGTGCCGAACATGGTGTTACCGGGCGGGTAGCGGCGGTTTACGCTGATCACCGGGCTGTTTTCAGTAGGGCCGTAACCCTCGTACACGGGGATCTTCGCGGCATTGAAAATGCGCAGCAGGTTTTCCTGGCAGGCGGCGCCGCCAGTTACGATGAAAGACACCCTTCCGCCAAGCGCTTCGCGCCATTTGGAAAAGATGAGCTTGTTCGCGATGGCGAGCTGGAGATTGTACCAGGGGCCGCCGCTGATGTTGTTGTCGTATTTTTTGCCGAGCGCCACGGCCCAGAAGAACAGGCCGCGTTTGATGCCGGTCAGTTCGTTGCCTTTGCTCATGATCTTTTCATATACCTTCTCCAGCAGCCGCGGCACGGTGGTGAAACCGTCGGGTTGTATTTCCCGCAGGTTGTCGGCGATCTTGTCCAGGCTTTCCGCGTAATAAATGCTGATGCCGCTGAAAAGATAAATATAAGTGACCATCTTCTCGAAGATGTGGTTCAGCGGCAGAAAGCTAAGCACCTTGCAGGAAGGGTCGTCGGGAAAAGGAAAACTTTCTTTGGAAAAAAACACGTTGCTCACGATGTTTTTGTGCGACAGCATCACGCCTTTGGGCGTGCCGGTGGTGCCGGAAGTATAGATCAGCGTAGCGAGATGTTCTTCGTCTATTTTATCGCGAATGGCGGCCACTTTTTCCTGCAGCGCATCGGTGGATGCGTTCAGTATTTCACTCCAGTGTGTGGCGCCGGGAACTTCGTCGAACGTATAGATATGCTGCAGGCTGGGCACTTCTCCTCTTACGGCCTGTATCTTTTCATACATTTCAGTATTGCTCACGAAAATGTACTTCGCGCCTGCGTCGTTGAGAATGAATGTAACTTCGAGCGGGTTGGTGGTGGGGTAAAGCGGCACCAAAATGGCGCCCGTTTGCTGCACCGCCAGGTCGGCGATCACCCATTCGGGCCGGTTATTGCTGATAATGGCGATCTTGTCCGCACCTTCGGGGGTAAAGTCGTTTCCGCCCACGCCCAGACTGAGCAGGCCCGCGGAAAGCCTGTTCACCGTTTCCCGCACCTTTTCCGTAGCCCATGGCGTCCATTCACCGTTCGCTTTGGAAACAAGCATGTCCTTTTTCGGGAATTTCTCCTGCTGTACCGCTAATGCGTCAAATAATCGTTTTGGCTGTATCATTATAGCCAAGTTAACGAAAAAATTCAGCAGTACAAGTGCCTAATAGTCACCTTTTTCGCCAAGTTGTCACCCTTTCGCCCTTCATTTTTTCGTACCTTTGTGATCCCTATCAGGACCCGATACCCCTCGTATCACTCATTGAATTTCATGGCATTATCCTATAGCCGACGGCTATGATGCCTTTTCTTTCACCAAAAAAACAAGCATGATTTTAGCAACAGACCTGGACGGTACATTTTTAGGCGGAAGCGTACAGCACAAGGAACATCTTTATAAAACCATCAGGGAAAACGACGATTTCAGGCTTATTTTCGTCACGGGCCGCGGAGTTGAAAGCGTACTCCCGCTGCTTAGCGACCCCGTGATCCCCAGGCCTGATTATATTATATGCGACGTGGGCGCCACCGTGCTCGACGGCCATACTCTCCGCCCCGTTCAGCCCATACAGAACAACATCGAACTGAAATGGCCCGGCAAAAAAGCCGTCATGGAAGCGGTGAAAAATATAAAAGGCATCCGCCTCCAGCAGGTGCCGCAGCAACGGCGCGTGTCGTTCTTTTTTGACGACGAGCGTGTAAAATCACATGTTTCCCGGCTGGAAGACACCCTCGGCTGCGATATCATTTTTTCCGCGGGCAAATTTCTCGACGTACTGCCCTCTTCCGTGAACAAAGGCAGCACTTTGCGCAACCTGGTAGACCTTCTGCAGGTACCGCAAGACAAAGTGCTGGTGGCGGGCGATACGCTGAACGACCTTTCGCTCTACGGCCGCGGCTTTCGCGGCGTGATCGTGGGCGAAGCGGAAGAAGCGCTCACCGAAGCCGCGCAGGACCTGCACGACGTGTACGTAGCCGATTCGGCCGGCGCGGGCGGCATTCTCGAAGCGCTGCATCATTTCGAGCCCTTCAGGCCTTTCTATAAAAAGATGCCGGAAAATGACATTCCCGAAACGGAATCGGACCAGCTTGTGATGCTCTATCACCGCTTCCCGTTCGAAACCGTGGAAGAGAACGGCAAAAAAGTGCGCCGCGCGCCCAAAAGCCCGAACGGTATTTTGCCCACGCTCACCAGCTTTTTCAAAACCGGCAGGCCCGGCCTCTGGATCGCGTGGCAGGAAGCGCAGAAAGGACAAAAGCAGGCGGATAATTTTCATATCGACCGTGAATTGTATCCCGAACTGGAAGCCAGTCCCGTAATGCTGGAAAAAGAAGATATCGATATCTTCTACAAACTTTTTTCCAAAGAAGCATTCTGGCCCGCTATCTTTTCTTTTATCGAAAAGGTGCAGTTCAACCACGAGCACTGGGAACATTACCTGAAGGTGAACCGTATTTTCGCGGAAAAGGCCGCCGCCGAAGCGGAGCCCAACGCGATGGTGTGGATACACGATTACAACCTCTGGATGGTGCCGGGTTACCTGCGCCAGCTGCGGCCCGACCTGAAGATCGGTTTCTTCCACCACACCGCTTTTCCCGCCGCCAACACGTTTAACATCATACCCTGGCGCAGCGAGATCATCCACAGCCTGCTGCAATGCGATTACGTAAGTTTTCACATCCCGCGGTACGTGGAGAATTTTGTGGATGTGGTGAAAAGCATGATGCCGGTGAAGATCACCGAACAGGAAAACGCCGCGCCGCGCTTCCTCACTTACAGCTGCGCCATGGGCACCGGCGTAATGACCCGCGAGATAGACACAGGCCGCCGCAAGGTACGCCTCGGCGCCAATCCCGTCGGCGTGCACGTGGACTATATCCGCGAACTGACGGAAAAACCTTCCGTTCAGGCGCTGATCTCGCAGCTGAAAAAACCCACCACCGGCAAAAAGACCATCCTCAGCATCGAGCGGCTGGATTATGTGAAAGGACCGCTGGAAAAACTCAAAGCCTTCCACCAGTTCCTCGAGCAGCACCCCAACATGCACGGCAAGGTAGAACTGATCAACATCTGCACACCGCCCGCCAGCGGCATGAAAATATACGAACAGGTACAGCAGGAAATGGAACAGCTGATCGGCAAGATCAACGGGCAATATTCCACGATCGACTGGGTGCCCATTCATTTCTTTTTCCGCTCTTTTTCTTTTGAAGAAGTGCTGGCCTATTACGCCGTCGCAGACGTAGCCTGGATCACGCCGCTGCGCGACGGGCTCAACCTCGTGGCGAAAGAATACGTGGCCGTACAGGGACTGAACCCCGATTCTGCAGGCGTGCTCGTGCTGTCTGAATTTGCCGGCGCATCGGTGGAACTGCCCAACGCAATACTCACCAATCCGTACGACAATGTATCGATGATCGATTCGTTGCTGGAAGCCATTTCCATGAACCGCGCCGAAAGGCAGATCAGGATGAAACGGTTGTACCAGATCGTCAGTCATTATAATATCGAGTTCTGGGCAGATGAATTTATGCAGGAACTGAGCCGCCTTCACCAGGAAATACCACCCCCGGAAGTTTCACTCGTCAAAGCGCTGGAAAATAATCTTTCATAAACAAAAAGCCGGTCTGAAAATTCAGACCGGCTTTTTAATATATTCCCCTTAAAATTATGCGATATAGATCACGCGGAGGGCTTTCAGCGCCTGGGAAACCAGGTTTACGACTGCCTGGTAGCTAATGTCCATCGTAACACTGATCTCCTCGTAACTCATCTGGTTGTAAAAACGAAGGTAGATCACTTCCTGCTGCCGGCGCGTGAGTTGCCTGACGGACCTGAGCAGCCGCTCCCGTTGGTCCGCGTCCGTTTGCCTGGCGATCAGTTCCGTTTCGTAGCTGAACGCAAGCAATTCGGTTCCTTCTTCAGACAATTCCGAATGCGCCGCCCGTTTTTTGATCGCCCGCGCCAGTTTGAACTTCAACGCCCTGAACAGGTACGCCCTGACGGAAACTACGTCTGTAAGGCGCTCCCGGGTATCCCACAGTTCCAGGAACAATTCCTGTATGCAATCGTCCAGCACCTGGCGATCCCTGAGCATTTTGCTTCCATACTGGAAAAGCGGGCGATGATGATGCAGGAACAATGCTTCGAAAGCCTTTTGATCACCTTGTTTGAAACGCCGCCAAAGTATAGGATCATCTGACATGTAGGGATGTTTTCGAATGCTTTCCAAAATACACAAAAAATAATTTCAAAAAATCGATTATAAAAATGCGCTCGTTTACACTGGATATATGAAAGCACATACGAAATGAACGAACATTACCAAACGCCGGAAGATTTTCTGGGCGATGAGAGTTTTATAGCCTGGCGCCGCGGGACCGACCGTACGCAAGCCCGCCGCTGGGAGGCATGGATGGCCGGAAACCCCGCTAATAAAGCGGTTGCCGAAGAAGCGGTCAGTATGCTCTCGCTGCTGGAAACGGAAGAACTGCACCCGGCGTCCGCGCATACGTTCCAGGCCCGCGACCGCCTGATGAGCGCACTGAACGGCGTAAAAACAGTTCCGCTGTACCGTCGCCGCGCGTTCCGCTGGGCTGCAGCAGCAGCCGCAGTGGTGATATTCGCCGTCGTGCTGCTCAGGCCCCGCGAACCGGTCGTTTATGCCACGGCGCCCGGCGAAACGAAGTCGTTTATATTGCCAGACGGCACTTCCGTTACGCTGAACGCCAGTTCCTCGCTGAAACTCGCAGGCAACTGGAATGCGGAAGGAAACCGCGAAGTATGGCTGAACGGCGAAGGTTTTTTCGAGGTAAAGTCCACCACGCGGCAGGCACGTTTCCTGGTACACGCGAAAGACCTGCAGGTGGAAGTGCTCGGCACAAAATTCAACGTAAAACAACGCAGTGAACAAACCACCGTAGTGCTGGAATCCGGCAAGGTGCAGCTACATGTGAAAGACGCGGCCACCCTTGTGATGACGCCCGGAGAGCTCGTCAAATACACGCCGGGAACCCGTAATACGGTCCGGAAAAAAGTGAACGCCAAAATATATACCTCCTGGAAAACGGGCAGGCTGGAGTTTGAGAATGCCAGTATCAGGGAAATCGCAGGCGTGCTGGAAGATAATTACGACCTGAAGGTCATTTTCGAAGATACCGCTTTCCAACATCATCAATTCAACGGCGTTTTCCCCGCCGGCAACGTGAACGTATTATTAGAGGCGTTGTCCAAAGCCTACCAGCTGGATATCAGCCGGAACGGCGCTGAGGTCAGGCTTGGCGCCACCCCCTCGCATTAAGCGCAGTTATGCAATAACCGATCAACCTTCATATAAATTCCACACAGCATGAAATGTTCTACTTTCCTGCCGCAGTCCCTTATTGCGGTCTGTATGCTGCTGCATACCCATTCCCCGTCTCAGGCACAAACGCTCGCGCTTACCGGCGCAAGCACGGCCGCGCCGCCGCAGGCAAAAGGGGAACGGACGCTGAAGAGCGTTTTAAAAGACCTGGAACACAGGTACAAAGTTTCTTTCTCCTTCGACCGCAACACGGTTGAAAACAAACGTGTGAAGGCAGACAGCATCCTCTACAACACGCTTCCCGAAACGCTGGACAAATTGCTTCATCCGCTCAATCTGCACTTCGAGCAGCTCGAAGGCAGGATCTACCTGATCCTTCCCGGTCAGCGCAAAGGAACCGAAAGCGGCAGTTCCCGCCACGCGTTTTTGACCGGCATGGCGGCCCTTCCCGAACCGGCATCGCGCGGCGGCGCATTGAATGTTTCCGCACGGGAAACCGCCGCAACTGTCACCGGCCGCGTTACATCGCCGGACGGCACCGGTTTGCCCGGCGTCAGCGTCATGCTGAAAGGCACGTCTGCCGGTACCGCCACCCGCAGCGACGGCGGTTATTCCCTCGCCATCCCCGGCAGCGACGGCGTGCTGGTATTTTCCTACATGGGGTTCGCCACACAGGAGGCAAGCATTAACGGGCGTCACGTCGTGAACGTTACCCTGCAGCCGGATACAAAGACCATGGGTGAGGTAGTGGTGATCGGTTACGGCACGCAGCAGAAAAAAGACCTCACCGGTTCGGTAGCGTCCATCAGCGGAAAAGATATCGTACGGTCGCCGGTAGTGAGCGTAGACCAGGCGCTCCAGGGCAAAATATCCGGCGTATATGTGACCAGCAACTCCGGTGAGCCCGGCGGAGGCTTGTCTGTACGCGTGCGCGGCATGGGCGGCTTCGGCGGAAGCGAACCGCTGTATGTTGTGGATGGCGTGATCATTACTTACAGCGACAATTCCACGTCCAACAACCCGCTGTCTACCCTGAATATGGCAGACATCGCTTCTGTGAACGTCCTGAAAGACGCTTCCGCTTCCGCGATCTACGGCGCCCGTGCGGGGAACGGCGTGGTGATCATCACCACTAAACGCGGCAAGACCGGCAAGCCGCGCGTAACGCTGGACGCATATTACGGTTTTCAAAAAGTCGTAAAAAAACTCGACCTGATGAATGCCGGTGAATACGCGGCTTTCAGCAATGCTTCCCGCCAGGCGGCCGGTCAGCCGGTGCACCCGAGATTTTCCGATCCGGCGTCGCTGGGAGCGGGTACAGACTGGCAGGAAGAAATATTCAGAACGGCGCCTACGCAGAATTACGCGGTGTCCGTATCGGGCGGCGGCGAAAAAAGCCAGTACTTTATTTCCGGCGGCTATACTTCGCAGGACGGCATTATCACTGGCTCCAAATTCAACCGGTATTCGCTCAGAATTAACCTGGACAACCAGGTGACAGACCGCATCCGTTTCGGCAACAGTCTCACGCTCAGCCGCACCTACAATATTTCGCTCACGAATGGCAACGGCGATAAATTCGACGGTATTACCGCGCTGGCGCTGCGCCGCTCGCCCACCCTGCCCGTATACAACAGCGATGGCTCCTGGGCCGGGCCAGACGCCGTCGACAGGCCCATCGTGGGAGACATTCTCAACCCGGTAAGGGTTGCCGCAGACAATCACAACCCGAACGAAAGACTGCGCGCGCTGGGCAATGTTTATGGCGAAGCGGACCTGGCCCGCGGCCTCACCTTCAGATCGAGCCTGGGTATCGATTACGTGCTTACGAATTTTAACCGGTTCCGCCCCAGCTACACGGAAGGCGTGCTGCAGAACAATATTCCCGAAGCCTTTTCATCCAAAAGCACACTGGCGAATGTGCTCTCCGAAAATACGCTGACCTACAAACTGAACCTGGGCACAAAACATAAACTGGAAGCGCTTGCGGGTTATACCGCGCAGCTTTCCACCTACGAAAACGTAAATGCGCTTTCGCTGAACCATCTCACCAATACCGTGATCACCGTAGATGCGGGTGCCACTACCGGCCGCCTCGCCGGCGGCAACAAGAACCAGACCAGCTATATTTCCTACCTGGCAAGGCTGAATTATTCCTTTGGCGATAAATATCTTTTCACGGCCAACGTTCGCCGGGACGGCTCTTCCGTATTCAGCTCCCTGAACAAATACGCCGTATTCCCGTCTTTCTCCGGGGGATGGCGCATTTCGGGGGAACCTTTTATGGAAGCGCTGCCGTTGGTCAGCAACCTGAAGCTCAGGGGCAGCTGGGGGCAGGTAGGTATAGACGGAAGCCTGGGCACAGGCGCAGAATACGCGACCATCGCAGCAGGATATCTTTACAATCTCGGGGGAAAACCCGTTTCAGGCATGGCTTCCAATCGCATACCCAACAACCGGCTGAAATGGGAAACCGTTACGCAGACGGATATCGGCCTCGATATCGGCCTCTTCCACGACCAGCTGAGCATCACCATGGATTATTTTGTAAAACGTTACCAGGACATGATCACCCAGAAGATCATTCCCATGTACGGCGGCATCATCAGCGACGTGTATTACACCATTGCTACCAGCCAGCCCGTCAACAGCGCCAATGTAGACAATAAAGGCTTCGAATTTGCGCTGAATTACGAAGGCGGAAAAGGCGATTTCACTTACAGCATCGGCGCAAACCTTACCACGTTTACCAATAAAGTCGTGAGGCTGGACGACGACATCATCGGCGGCAGCACCGGCAACACCACGCAGGGCAACCTCACCCGCACTACGCAGGGGCGTTCAGTAGGTGAATTTTACGGGTTCGTAACAGACGGCATTTTCCAGACAGACAAGGAAGTGGCGGACGCCAACCAGCTGGGCGACCCTTCCGTTCCTTTCATCAACGCGGGCACCGCGCCCGGCGACATCCGGTTCAAAGACCTCAACGGCGATCATGTGATCAACGATAAAGACAAAACCTACATCGGCTGCCCGATTCCCAATTTTACGTATGGCCTCAATGCAGGATTGAACTACCGGAAGTTCGACCTCAACATTCTTTTCCAGGGCGTGCAGGGCAACCAGATCGTCAATGTCAACCGTTTCATTACCGAATCGAGCACCGGTACCGAAAACAAAAGCAGGGACATGCTGAACCGCTGGACAACCGCCAACCCCGGCAACACTTATCCCAGGGCGATCAATACCGATCCGAATTATAACGACCGGTTTTCGGACAGGTTCGTGGAAGACGGTTCTTATCTCCGCCTGCGGAACGTTCAACTGGGCTACAAGCTGCCCGAGGCTGTACTGAAAAGGCTGTCACTGTCTGCAGTAAGAGTGTATCTCTCCGCCGAAAACCTGTTTACCGTAACGAAATACAAAGGATACAACCCCGATATCGGCGCACAAAACCAGCAGAACATCAACAACGGCCTGGACAACACCATTTATCCGCAAAGCAGGATCTTTCTCGCGGGCATCAGCGTCGGGTTTTAGCATCATTCTTCATTCAAAATCATTCATCATATGAAAAAGAAATTCCTGTATTGGCTGCTGCTTGTGCCTGCGTTTTTTGCGGGATGCGGCAAAGACTTCCTGGTGAGGCCGCCGCTGAACCAGATATCCGAAGAAAGTTACTGGAAAAACGAGCAGGACGCGGAATATGCGGTAAACGCCATTTACGACGCCCTGCAGATGGACCTTGGATACAGGCTGGGGTTGCTGATGTTCGGCGATGTGGCCGGCGATGATATGAACTGTTTTGATCCCAACTGGTTCGTAAAGATGGATAACTTCACGGTCACGACAGACGATCTGCAGGTGGAAGCGTCGTGGCGGGCGTGGTGGGCCGGCGTGGCACGCGCAAATTCCGTTATCCAGCGGGTGCCGGCCATCGAGATGAACCAGGAGAAAAAAGAAAGGCTCATCAACGAAGCGCATTTCCTGCGCGCGGTATGTTATTTCAACATCGTCAACATTTGGGGAGACGCGCCGCTGATCCTTAAAGAACTGGACCAGGCCGCGCTGATGTCTGTAAAAAGAGATCCGAAGGAAACGATATGGGCGCAAATCGAAGCGGATTTTAAAGCCGCGGAGGCTTTACCGGCATCCTACCCTTCAACGGAGGCCGGAAGGGCCACACGGGGCGCTGCAAAGGCATTTCTCGCGCGGAGTTATCTCTACCAGGGAAAATTTGCGGAAGCAGCCGCGAAATCCAAGGAAGTGATAGACATGGGCATTTATCACCTCCATGATGCTTATATCAAAAATTTCCAGACCGCTTATGAAAACTCCGTGGAATCCGTGTTCGAGATCCAGTTTGTGGCTGGCACCGGCGGCTGGGGCCCGAACGAAGGCAACTGGATGCCCTCCTACACCGGCCCTCCCGGGCCCTACGTAGCGTCCGGCGCATGGGGTATTATCGTTCCTGAAATGAATCACGCAAACATCTACGAGCCGAACGACAAACGCCGGGCGGTAAATATATTCGAAGCTGGCTCCGTATACAACGGAGTGCCGTACGACCCCACATGGTCCACAACCGGTACCAGCCTGGCCAAATACATCGTGGGCGACCCGCCGGTAAAAACAGAAGGTTATATCGACGGTGCGCGTAACGCGCCCGTGATCCGTTATGCGGAAGTGCTGCTTATCTATGCAGAAGCGCTCAACGAAACCAATCAGACCGCGGCCGCCGCCCCGTACCTGGACAGCATCCGCGTGCGCGCCGGTTTGAATCCCCTGCCCGCCCTGGGGAAAGACGCTTTCCGCAACGCAGTGCTGCAGGAACGGCGCATCGAATTTTTCGGCGAAGGCCAGCGTTTTTTCGACCTCAGAAGAACGGGCAAAGCCAGCGAGTTCATCAAAATAAAAGCAAACAAAGTCAACTATACCGAACCCAAACATCTTTATTTCCCCGTTCCGCAAAGCGAAATAGACCTGAACAGGAACCTTTCCCAGAACAAAGATTACTGATCCTTGCCCACCTTTACATTATAAAAGCCGGCCCGATTATTCCGGGCCGGCTTTTTTAGAAAAGATATACAGCGGTCGATGTTTTGCCAGGGACTGAAAGTACAGGATCAACAAACAACAGCCCGTATTTAAAAGCATGTTCATTTTCCCGCAGTCCGCGGGGTATTTCTATAAGAATTTATTCTTCCTATATACTGCCGCTGGCGGCCATGATACCCGCAAAGATCCCGCCGATCAATGCCAACACGAAAAACGCAAGCATGATGATCGTCAGCACGCCCACGTATTTGAAAAGCGATTTCAGGTTGGAGAACGCCGATGCCAGCGATCCCTGGTCGTTGGACTGTATTGCCAGCTGTACCCTTTTTGAAAATCTCATAAGGTAGATATACGGAAAGATGGAAATAATGCCCAAGACGAGATAAATGACCATTACCAGCGTACGCGTTACTGCGCCTCCCGAACCATAGCCTTCGCCGGCGAACCCGGCAGGCCCCATTGGCATAAAATTCATGATCAGCGCTACAAAGATCATAAAACCGCAGCCGATGAACCCCAAAATAGCCAGGAACTTGCCCCAGCGGGCCGTTTCATTTAAGTAGCCGGACACTTCGGCGTCGATGTTCAGGTCGAACAGATTGGAATTTTCCATGTTGATATACAGGTTTAGGAATTAATGTGCCATGGGGGTCATCACCCGGATGTCCGCTTCAAAATGCCCTCTCATTTCCCGGAATACATCCAGCAGCGCTCGGTGGTCAACAGCCAGCTCGGGCCTTTCCGCATCCCTGAACTTTTCCCCGCGCTGCAAACGGGGCCAGAAAATATACTGGTAATAATGCGCAATGAACGCCTCGATCACCGGGTGCTCGCGGAATGCCTGCAAATGATCCGTGGATGCGAGCGAATTAGCATAGTCCCCGAAAAGATCGATGAAATTAGACAAGGCGTCCATCACTTTCAGACTGAGTTTTTTTCTCCGCAAAGCATTGGCGATATAGTCCATATCGTACACGTTGCTGACGGAAGGCTCCAGCCCCTCTACCTGCTTCAGCCAACGCGCGGTATTGTCTGCATACTGAAGGGAAGCCAGCCGGGCTTCTGCCTCCGCGGGCAGGTTGGCCAGGTCCGCCGTGGCGAAAATGCCGGCTTTCCTGAACATCAAAAGCCTGTCTCCCGTCGCATTGCCCGTGTACCAAACGAGGTAATACGGCTGCGGGAAGGCAGACGAATGGTATGCTATGATCCACATGTCACAGGCTATACAGCTGGTTTCGAACCGCTTTATGACAGATTGTAAAGGCATATCCGGTAGCTAAATAAGCAATTTTCACTACTAATATATATTAAATTTTTATTACTTCATAATTTTATGTTGTTCAGGGGTCATTTCGGCCGCGTATGATCCGGGCAATACTGCCGCCACAACCAGTCCTGATAGGATATTCACCCGTTTCACCACCCCATCAGGGTCCGGCTCAACCTATACTTACCGTGGCGGGTTCCCGGTTATTTCACAGCGTTCACCGGCAGGCTTTTTTATGAAAAGCAAAATACCATCACAATGGCCGTAGGAAAAATAACAGCGCCGGAATGGAAGATCCCGCCCGGCGCTACATATAGACATACCATCTTAATATTTAATGATCACTCGCACCGTTGTGCCCACGCCGTCACTGACGTGCAGGAAATACAAGTCGTCCCGGCGGCTGCTGAGGTCGAAACTTATCTCACGCGTGCTTTGCCCCGCCGGGATGGTAGCGATGGCCACCTGGTTGCCCATCCGGTCGATGATGCGGAAGGTGTAGGTTCGGTCTTTTTTATCGTCGAGACGTACGCGCACCGGGCCGGACGTGGGATTGGGATACACGGTGATCTCCACCGGGTCTTTGATAAGGCCCGCGCCCAGCACCAGGATGTTTTGCTCGGCGGAAGCCGCTTCAATATTTTCATTTCCCGCCTGCGTGGCTTTTATCACCACAATGCCTTCACCGGTCAGCCGGACCTGGTTGCCCGTTATCACGCCAGAACCGGCCACCAGCGAATACGTCACCGGTAAACCGCTGGAAGCGCCGGCAGTCAGTGTTACCGTCTGGTATTTGATGCGCGGCGCAATCACCGGGAACGTTACGGTTTGCGTGGCTTTGTGTACGGTGAACGTTTGCTCCAGCGAATCGGCGGAATAGTTTTCATTGCCTTCCTGCACCGCCATCACCGTTACCTCGCCTGCACCGGTGATGTGCAGCAGCGAGCCGTCCAGCGCGGCCGGGCCGGATATGATCCTGAAATGCACCGGCAGCCCGGATGTTACGTTCGCCATCAGCGGGAAAGCGGAATCGCCGTAGGTCCTGTCGCCGATCTCTTTGAAGTACACGCTTTGTTCCGCTTTGTGAACGGTAAAGGTGATAGTGGTATCGCCGGGGAAGAAGTTGGCGTCGCCCGGCTGAAATGCGCGCACGGTCACAACGCCGGTTCCTGTTACGGTCAGCAGCGAATCCTCTAACTGCGCAGGACCGGAAACCACTTCGAGCGTAACCGGCAGGTCTGCGCTGGACAAGGCGTTCAGTATCACCGGCGGCTCGCCGTAAGCGAGGTCGCCGATGCTGTCGAGCATAACGGTCTGGCGTTTTCTTTCATACAGTTCCCATTCGGAAAACTGCGTGCCGGTTTCGCCGTTGTTGGAAGTGATATTGAGACGATAAAATGAATACGCCGTTTCGTTGGCCACGGTAAAGGAACGCGTTTGTTTGCGACCGGTGAAAGCCTCGCCGGTACGCGTGTCCAACGTCGTCCAGCTACTGCCGTTGCTGGAGCCCTGCAGCTGCCAGTCTTTCGGGTCACGGCCGGGCACGTCGTTGGCGGAACTGATCGTGTAACGCACTACGATCGCGGGCGTGGTGGACTGGTAACGCACCCATAGCGCGGTTCTTCCGCTGCGGTAATATTTGGTGGCGGTGGTGTTGTCGATGAGCGAAGGCACGTCTTCCGTGGGTTTGGTGGTGTTCGGGTACTGGCCGGTGATTACGCCGCCATTGTCTGTAATGTCGAACGATGTGGCGGAAGGCGTTTGCACGGCGATCTTTACCGGCGTGGACACCGCGGTTTTCCCGTTATTGTTCACCGCTTTTGCCTGCAAGGTATAAGCAGATGCGGGAACGTTGTTCCATACATATTCGTACGGACTGCTGGAATCGGCGCCCAAAAAGGTGCTCCCGTTATAAAACTCCACGCGTTGTACACCGCTGATGGAATCGGCGGCTTCCGCGCTGATGGTGAGGTTCAGCGGCGTAGTGAGCAGGGCGTTCTGTACCGGCGAAACGATGCGCACGTTTGTGCCAATGGCGTTCACGATCACGCTGATGTTCGCGGTGTCGCTTTCCGCGCCGTTTGCGCCGAATGCTTTTACGCCGATGGTATGCGCGCCTTCTTCCGTTTGCCAGTTAAAAACAAAAGGGCGTGCAAGCGCCTCCCCCGCTTTCGCCCCGTCGATAAAAAAATCCACCCGCACAATGCTGTCTCCCAACGAAACGGTTTCCGCGGTAATGGGCAACACAATACCGCCATCGAGCACCGCGCCGTTGGCAGGACTGCTTACGCCCGCCACGGGTTTGCCGGCCGCCGCGAGATGCCCCACATCCGCGCTGGTAAGGATGCGCGCGGTTACGGGTGAAGCGGATACCTGGTCTGCCCCCGCGTCCAGCGGCTGCGTTCTGGCCTGCCCGTCCATATCATGCAGCACTACCGGGAAAAGCGAGTCCGCCGCGCCAATGGCCGGGCTGCCGGCCTGAAGATGGTATGTGCCCGTGAGGTCCCTTGCCAGCAACGGGTCCGCGGTTATTGCGCCTTCCGCCGGCATGTTGCCCAATGCGGGAACGTTGTGCAAAATATTGCCCTTCCATACCGCGTTCGGGTACGGCCCGGAGATCCTCGCGGCATTGCCGCCTCCCTGGATGATGTTGTGGACGAATGAAACGTAAGTGGCCCCCAAACCGTTGGTACGGCTGGCCAGCACATAGTTCACGGGATTGTCCACCATCGTGTTAAAACCAATGAGCACCCTGTCCGGCCGGTCGTGCGCCGTAAGCGCCGCCCCGTCCGCCACCTCGCCGTCGCCGTTGCCGATGTTGATGGCGGGATTGCAGTTCTCGAAATGATTACTGAACACGTTATGATCGTCCCCGAAAATGCGGATGCCGGGCGTGTTCAGGAAGTAGTTGCCATACACGTCGTTGTGATTGCCGTGGCGCAGCGTAAGCTGGCCGGGACAATCGCGGATGGTGTTGTAACGGATCACGATGCCGCCCGCTTTGATGGAAATCGCCTCGTTTTCACCGTCCAGCGCTTCGAACACGTTGTATTCGACAATACTGTTGCTGAGCGACATACTGAAGCCGCTGAGCCCGAACTGGAAACTTTCCGCTCCGTTGGCGCCTTGTGGTTTGTGATCGTAAAAATAGTTGTGATGAATGTGCAGGCGCTGCGCTATCTGGCTGCCGGAGCCACGGATGGCGAGAAAACGCGCCATCGCGTCTTTATGCCGGAAAGTGTTGTAATCCACTTCGTGATCGCTGCCGGAAATGGTGAGATTGTCGCCATCGCCGGGGTTTTCGAAAATGTTGTGCGAGAACCGGCAGAATGTAGTGCCGCTGGCCGTTTTGGCGCGCCCCGCATTGTGCGTGAAATAAAATCCCTGCACCACGATGTAGCTCGCGGGACTGACGATGTTGAAACCGCCCGTGCCTTTCAGCTCCACCCCGCCGGTAGTGGCGGCGGTGATCACGATGGGCTTGTCTTTAGTGCCCTTTTTGTTGATGGTAATGTCTGACGTTGCCGTGTACACGCCGTTGGCGAGCACGATCACATCGCCCGGAACCGCGTTGTTGATAGCCGTTTGAAGGGCTGTCAGCGAATTGACCGGTATCACGGCCGCCGGTACTTTCAGGGCAATAAGAAGCAATAAAAAAAGGTGTAGCTTTTTTTTCATAAAGTGGAATTGCTTTAACTGTGAGCACAAAATATGCTACCACAATTAAAGCAATTCCCCGATCGGATGTTGATCCCCGATTGATCTTTCCTGGTATGATTTTAACAGCTTACTCGAACCGGATCTCCTTCAGGCTGTAACCGCCCGTATCCGCCAGCAGGCGCAGCGTTTGTTCGCCTTTTTTCAGGGACACGTTGGGTATTTCCAGTTCCTGCCACCCTTCTTTCACCGCGATGTTTTTTGCGGGGGCCAGCGGCGTACCGCCATCGCCCAGCAGCTGAATGCTGCCGCCTTCTTTGCCTGCAGACACCAGCAGTTTTACGGTAAAACTGGCTTTTTTCGGCACGTTTACCGTGTATTGCAGCCACTCTCCTTTTTCGATATTCACGATGGCGAAGCCGCCCTCTTCTCGACGGATATCCACGCCATCGTTCCGGAATGCGCCGCCGCGGTTGCCGCCGGTGTGATTGGGGTTAGACACGCGGTAATTCGCGGTGTCCATATCATAATACGCATAACCGTTCGCACCAAGATCGTATTCCGCCGCGGGTATCACAACGCCCTTTTTTACATCCACTTTCGCGTAAGGAACCGCCTCCGGATTGGCGGGCTGGCGCAGCATCGCGTCCAGCACGTCTTTGTGCGGCACATTATTGCGGAAATTGGTTGCGTTGGCCAGTTCCATCAGGCCCTGGTACGCGGAATCAGCGGAAGGTTTGAGATTGGAATTGTTCAGCCAGTAAGCAAGCACCTGCTGGTAATTCGCATTGTTTTTTACTTCCAGCGGGTTGTTGATGCCGATCTTTTTCAGCGGCCACCAGGCCCAGCCGATGTTGTTCGTTTCCATCAGGCGAATGGCTTCGGTGAACCATACATTGGAGTTTTCGCCGGTTTCGCCGATCCATACCGGCACGTTGTTTTCTTGGCGGTAACGCAGGATGTGCGCGATGGATTTTTCGTCGTTGTAGTTCCAGTATTTATGGAAACTCATTACCATGTTTTTGTCCCAGAGCGGCAACACCCCGTTGTAATTGTTGCCCCAGCCATTGCCTTCGATGATCACGATATGGTTTTGGTCCACTTCGCGGATGGCCGCGGTGATCTCTACCATGAGTTTCCGCAGGCGGGAGTTGTCTTTTTCCTTCGTGCCGTTTTTATCGCCCTTCGGATCGGTGAAGCCGAAGTTGGGCTCGTTGATGATGTCGTACGCGCCGATCCAGGGCTCGTTTTTGTACCGCTCGGCGAGTTTTCGCCAAAGCGCCACGGTTTTGCGCTGATGCCTTTCATCTTCCCAGAGCGAAGGTTTGGAGCCGTCGCGGTCGGAAATGTTGAAGTCGTTGCCCTGGCCGCCGGGCGCAGCGTGCAGGTCGAGGATGAGATAAATGCCGTTGTCTTTGCACCAGGCCAGCAGGCTGTCGGTCATGGTAAACCCTTTTTCGATCCAGGTGTCCTGCCCTGCCACGGGCTCTTTATCCGCCGGCAGCGTGTACAGGTTGAAGTGCATGGGCAGGCGGACGGAATTGAAGCCCCATTTTTTCATGGCCTCAATGTCTGCCCGGGTGGTGTGATTGGCCAGCCATGCGTCGTAGAACGCCTGTGTTTTTTCGGCGCCCACCAGTTCGGCGATCCGTTCTTTGATGCGGTACTGCTGGCCTTCGCGGGGCACGCGCAACATGTATCCTTCCTGGAGCATCCAGCCGCCCAGGCCGATACCGCGGAGTAAAACGTTCCCGCCTTTTTCGTTGACGATCTGCTGGCCGGAGGCCCTGAGATAACCCTGCGCGAAAATGCCGGTAACGGGTATGAGGGAAAGCAATGCGCAGAGCATAGTTTTCAAAACTGTGTACATGGAATTTTAAAATTTAAGTAATGACTGCCTCAAAATAATATATTCCCGTCAAGGTTTGCTCTCAGGGCGTGAATTTGAATTTCCGATAACGGAAATTTTGTCCGATATCGGACAAAAACCGCTCATTGATTTTTCATAACAAATTGATTTATAAATATTTAATTCTGGCATTTTCATTGAAACAACTGGGCGGACAAATTTAAAAACCTTCATGGATAAAGAGCTACCCGCCGCCTATGTTGCACAACGCAAAAGAAAGCGCCTCCTGCTGCTGCTGATTGCGGCGTGCGTGCTGATCGCCGGCGCGCTCCTGCTGCGCGCCTTCCTTCACCCTTCCATTCAGCGTTCCGCCGTTACCACGGCCGTTGTGGAAACCGGGCGCATTGAAAATACACTGAATGCTTCCGGGGAAATATTGCCCGAGTTCGAAGCGGTGATCACCAGCCCGGTGAGCGCGTCCGTACAGGAAGTGCTGGCCGATGCGGGCAGCGCCGTCGAAGCCGGGCAAAGCCTGCTGCGCCTCGACAAATCTGGCATCGAAGGGGAATATGAAAAAGGAAAATTCCAACTCGAATCGAAACAGAACGAGCTGCGCAAGCTGAAACTGGCGCTGGACAAAAGTTATTTCGACCTGCAAAGCAGCAACGAGATCAAACAGCTGCGCATCAATGCGCTGCAGGCAGACGTGGAGAACAGCAAACGCCTGTTCAAAGCCGGCGGCGGCACGCGGGAAAACATCGAGCAGGCCGAAATGAACCTCAAAGTAGCGCAGCTCGAAAAAACACAGCTCGAAAACGAGATCCGCAACAAACAACAATCCATGAAACTGGAAATGCGTGAATCCGAGATCACGGCGGCCATACAGGCGCAGGAAGTAAAAGAATTAAAACGGAAACTGGACCAGGCCAGCGTTACGGCCAGCCGCGGCGGCGTGGTGACCTGGATCAATAAGAACATCGGCACGGTGGTGCGCGAAGGCGAAGCGCTGGCGCGGATCGCGGACCTCGGCAGCTTCAAAGCCACGGGCACTATCGCAGACAGCTACCTCAGCCAGCTTTCGAAAGGCATGCCGGTGGTGATCCGCATCAACGGAGAAGAGATCAGGGGCAGCATACAAACCGTGTACCCGGCGGTGCAGAACAGCGCCGTTACGTTCGACATACGGCTGGAAGAGCCGCATCATGCGGCATTGCGGCCGAATTTGAAGGTAGACGTGTACCTGGTGACCGCTACGGGCAACAACATCATGCGGATCAAAAACGGCCCGGCGTTCAAAGGCCCGTCCGGCCAGGGCGTGTTCGTAGTTCAGGGCAACAAGGCCGTGCGCCGAACGGTGCACACGGGCATGAGCAATTTCGATTATGTGGAGCTGAAAGACAATGTGCGTCCCGGCGACGTGATCATTACTTCCGATATGAGCCGATTCAGGAACGCCCGTGAAATTATGCTGAAATGAAAACGACACTGATCATTATACTTTGGGCGAACATTTGCGCCGGCATGCCGAAGTGCTTTGCACAGGATGCCGCTTCGCGGCACCGTTCGTTACAAATAGCAAAGCTCATTGCCCCCGCCAATGCTTCGTTGCACGGAGCACGGTTTGCCGCAAAGCCCGCGGCGCCGGCAAGCAGTTCGCAACACGAAGCCGGCAAAACAGACGATACCCTGCTGCTGACCCTTCCCGAAGTGGTGAACATGGCGCGCGCCGGTTCCATCGCCGCCAAACAGGCCAGCACCGTCAGGAAAACAAAATACTGGGAATGGCGCACCTACCGCTCCAATTACCAGCCGCAACTGGCGCTCACCGGCACTTTGCCCGGTTTCATGAAAACCACCACGCCCGTTACCCAGCCGAACGGCACCGTGAAGTTCGAGCCGATCCATAACAACAACTCCACCCTCAACCTCGCCTTCAGCCAGAGCATTACCGCCACCGGCGGGCGCATTTACGGGGCCACGGAGCTGCAGCGTTTCGACGACTTCGACCGCAATACCACGCTCTATAACGCCATCCCCTATACGATCGGGTACAGCCAGCCGCTGTTCCAGTTCAACCAGCTGAAGTGGGATAAACGCATCGAGCCGCTCCGCTACCAGGAAAGCCGCCAGCAATACATCGCGGATATGGAGCTGATCGCCGTGAGGGCTAGCGGGTATTTTTTCGACCTGCTGCTGGCGCAGGTAAATCACCAGATCGCGGAAACCAACCTGCAAAATACCCGGCAGATACAACGCATTGCCGATGAAAAATTCGCGCTGGGGAAAATTTCCCGCAACGAAATATTACAATTGCAGCTGGAAGCGCTCAAAGCCGAGAAGTCCGTTGGCGCCGCCAAACGCGATATGGAGATCGCCGGTCTCAACCTGCGTGCCTATACCGGCCTGCAAAACGCCGGGAAAGTAGCGCTGGAATTGCCACCGGCCGTGATAGACATGAACGTGCAGGCGGAACGGGTGCTGGAAGAGGCTTTCCGGAACAACGCCGAATCGATCGGGTACCTGCGCCGCATCCAGGAAGCCAAACGCGACGTGGCGAAAGCCCGCGGCGAAACCGGTCTCAACGCCACGCTCAACGCGAACCTGGGCTATACCAACACGGCGCCTTCCGTGCGGAAAGTGTACAGCAACCCGCAAAACCAGCAGCTGGTGGAAATTTCGTTCGCCATCCCCATCCTCGACTGGGGCCGCTCGCGCTCCCGCACCAAAACGGCGGAAGCCAACCTCGAATTTTCGCAGTACGAAGTGGAGCAGGACAAACAGAATTTCATGCAGGCCGTTACCACGCAGGTAACCCTGTTCGACATGATGAAAGCGCAGGTGCAGCTCAGCGCGCATGCGGACAGCATTGCGTCGGAGAAATACGATATTGCGCAGAACCGTTACGTGCTGGGCGATCTCAGCATCACCGACCTCAGCATCGCCTTCGCGGAAAAAGACCAGGCCAAACGCGATTTTATACTGGCCCTGCGCGGGTTCTGGGGCGCTTATTACGAGTTACGTTATTTATCCCTATACGATTTCGAACAAAATAAAAAGATCACGTATGATACATTTACAGAACATTGAGAAAGTATACCGTACCGACACGGTGGAAACACAGGCCCTCAGCAGCATCAACCTCAACGTGGCCAAAGGCGAGTTCCTTTCCATCATGGGCCCGTCCGGCTGCGGCAAAAGCACGCTGCTGAACATCATGGGCCTGCTGGATGAGCCTACCCGTGGCAGCATCCGCATTGCGGACAGCACGGCGGACAAACTTTCGGACAAACAGCTGGCGCATTTCCGCAACCGCACCATCGGTTTCATTTTCCAAAGCTATCACCTCATCAACGACCTGCGCGTGCTCGACAACGTGGAGCTGCCGCTGCTTTACCGCAAAAGCACCGCCAAAGAGAGAAAACAGCTGGCGCTGGAAGCGCTGGAAAAAGTAGGGCTCAGCAACCGCACCAAACATTTCCCCACACAGCTTTCCGGCGGGCAGAAACAACGCGTGGCGATCGCACGGGCGATCGTCGGGCAACCGGAGATCATTCTCGCGGACGAGCCCACCGGCAACCTGGACAGCGCCATGGGCAGCGATGTGATGGACATCCTCATCCGGCTGAATAAAGACGAAGGCACCACCATCGTAATGGTGACGCACGACGAAAACATGGCCCGCAAAACACACCGCCTCGTGCGTTTGTTCGACGGATCACAGGTGCAATAACCTTTAAACCTTTCCCATGCTCAAAAACTATTTCAAGATCGCAATAGCCGTGCTGAAAAGAAGAAAATTCTTCACTTTCATCAGTCTTTTCGGCATCAGCTTTTCGCTTACCATCATCATGGTGCTCACCGCGTTTTCCGATCACCTGGTCGATTCCTCCTATCCCGACGCGCATCGCAGCCGCAACCTCTACATCAGCATGATGCGGCTTACCGGCGAAAAACACGGGTTTAGCCAGAACGGCCCGCCCAGTTTTTACTTTCTTGACCATTACGTCAAAAAAATGAAAACTCCGGAAAAGGTGGCCATCACTTCTTTCCACCAACCGACGAATACCTATATCAACAACAAAAAACTGACCATCGACCAGAAGTTCACCGATGATACTTTCTGGGAAGTGCTCGATTTCGAGTTTCTCGAAGGCAAACCATATACCCGGCAACAGATCGACAATGCGGAACGCGTGGCCGTGATCTCGGAGAACGTGCGCCGGAAATATTTCGGTGACGAGCCTTCCGTGACGGGCCGGTACATCGAGACGGACAACATCCGCTACCGTGTGTCCGGCGTCGTGAAAAGCGTGCCCATCACGCAGTTCGCCACTTACGGCGATATGTACCTTCCGCACACCCTGGGAAAACGCGACCCGCAGGACAAAGGGCTCAACGGCGATTATTTCGCGATCCTCCAGGGAAAAGATGCATCGTCGCTGCCAGCCATGGCGGCGGAATACGACGACATCATCCGCAGGCTGCCGATAGATACCAGCCGGTATGATAAAATCTCCAGCCGCGCGGATAAATACGTGGCCAGCTATACGCGCCTGTTCATCGGCAACCAGGACGATTCCGGGCTGAACAGGCTCCTCCTTTACGTTGGTCTTGTGCTGTTGTTCTTTCTCCTGCTGCCAACCCTTAATCTCGTCAACATCAACACCAGCAGGATCATGGAACGGTCTTCGGAAATAGCCGTGCGAAAGGCTTTTGGCGCATCCTCGGGTACGCTGGCCCTGCAGTTTATCGTTGAAAACCTGATACTGACCGTTATCGGCGGGCTGATCGGCGTGGTATTGTCCTTTATCGTGCTCGCCATCTGGAACAATTCAGGCGCGCTGGAAGACGTATACCTGTACCTGAATTACAAAGTGCTGATCATCAGCCTGCTGGTTTGCCTGGTATTCGGCCTGATGTCTGGCGTATACCCGGCCTGGCGCATGAGCCGGCTGCATGTGGTTACCGCATTAAAAACTTATTAAACCGATCGTATGCTCAAGCATTTATTTACCCTGATCTGGAACAAGAAAAAACAGCACGCCCTGCTGATCCTCGAAATGATCGTTTCGTTCCTGGTACTGTTCGCCGTGTTCACGCTGATCGTGTATTATTATACCAATTACAGGCGTCCGATGGGTTTCCGGTACGACAATGTGCTGTCTGTTTCCTATTCAAGCCAGCCCGGAAGCGGTTCCAACCGCGATTCCATTTACAATGTGTTCCAAACGCTGCGCCGCAGCGTCAAATCCATGCCGGAGGTGATAGAGATGTCTTACGTGAGCAGCAACAGCCCCTTTTCCATGAATACCTCCAATAACGGAGTTTCGTACAAGGGCGTCAGTGAAATGACGAACTATTACACGACAGACGATCATTTTCCGGAAGTGATGGAAGTTAAAATGGTGGAAGGCCGTTGGTTCAATGCCAACGACGCGCTGGGGAAAGAACAGCCGCTGGTGATCAACGACGTGCTGAAAGAAAAGTTTTTCCCCAACGAAAGCGCCGTAGGCAAAACGCTTGAGTTTGGCGACGGCATGCACCGCATTACGGGCGTGGTGCAAACATTGAAAGACAAAGGCGATTACGCCCCGCTGAAACCGGGCACTTACAAACGCGTGCGCGACAGCTCTTTCATGGGCCGCGTGCTGGTTTCCTACAACCCGGCCGCGGACGCAGGCTTTGAAAGCAGGCTGTTCATTACTTTCAGCGGTGTGCTGAAAAACTATACCATCGAAATAGAACGGCTGGCCGAAAAACGCGTGATCATGAACAACACCACGCTCGTTCCCATGATCGCGCTGCTGGTTGTGGGCGGTTTCCTGATCGTGAACGTGGCGCTGGGAATTTTCGGCGTGCTGTGGTACAACGTAAGCCGGCGGAGAGCGGAAATAGGCCTCCGCAGGGCGATGGGCGCTACCGGTGGGGGCATTGCCGGGCAGATCGTGAGCGAAACGCTCGTATTGTCCACCTTTGCGCTGATCATCGGGATATTTTTCGCGGCGCAGTTCCCGCTGCTGAACCTGTTCGACATGCCGTCAGGCGTGTACATCGCCGCCATCCTGCTCTCCGTGCTGTTCATTTACGTGCTGGTGATCATCTGCGCGTTTTACCCCGGCAGGCAGGCGGCGCAGATTTACCCGGCCGTGGCTTTGCATGAAGATTAATATTACATTTACGACCGTATGATCCTGATCATTGACGACGATATAGCAGTCAGAACTTCTCTTTTGCTCCTGCTCCGCCAGGAAGGCTACGAAGCCGCTTCGGCGGGCAATCCCGCGGAAGCGCTTGCTTCCGTGCAGGCCACGCGGCCCGGCCTGGTGTTGCTCGACCTAAACTTTTCGCTCGGTACGTCCGGCCAGGAAGGCATGGACGTATTGCGGCGGATCAAACAGTTCGACAACACCATTCCCGTGATACTCATCACCGGCTGGGGCAGCATCGAACTGGCCGTGCAGGGCATGAAACTCGGCGCGAACGATTTTATCACCAAACCCTGGAGCAACGACAACATCCTGCAATCTGTAAAAACGCTGCTGGACCTGCAGGGCAAAAAAGCCACGCAGCAAACCCGCAAGCAGCTGGACAATACATTCGATTTTTCGCATATCATCGGTGAAGATCCCGCCGTGCTCCGCATTCTTGAAACCATCGGGCGGGTGGCGCCTACGGACGCGTCCGTTCTGATCACCGGCGAAAGCGGCACCGGCAAGGAGCTGATCGCCGAAGCCATTCACCGCAACAGTCAGCGCCGGCACAAACCTTTCGTAAAAGTGAACCTGGGCGGCATTTCCACCACGCTGTTCGAAAGCGAAATGTTCGGCCACATGCGCGGCGCCTTTACCGACGCGCGTTACGACCGCACCGGCCGTTTTGAAATGGCCAACAAAGGCACCATTTTCCTCGACGAGATCGGCGACCTCGACGGCGGCAGCCAGGTAAAACTGTTGCGCGTATTGCAGGACAGAACATACGAAGTACTGGGCAGCAGCCGCACCAAAACGGTGGACGTACGCGTGGTATGCGCCACGAATAAAAATTTGAACGAGATGGTAGCGGAAGGCAGTTTCAGGGAAGACCTGCTGTACCGAATCAACCTCATCACCCTTCACCTGCCGCCCCTGCGCGAAAGGCCGAAAGACATCCCGCTGCTGGTGAACAGTTTCATCCGCAACCTGCGCGAGATCTACAACCGGCCGCAGCTCAGCGTTACAAAGGAAGCCATGAAATGGCTGCAGCAGCTGCCTTTGCCGGGCAATATCCGCCAGCTGAAAAATCTTACCGAGCGCACCATTCTCGTGAACCATACCGACCAGCTTGACATCCCGCATTTCCGTTCGCAGCTGGAGCTTTCGCCCGTTAAAAAAGGCCAGCTGCAACTGCCGGGCGTAGGCACGGTAACGCTGGAAGAGCTGGAAGTGGAAATGATCCGCAAAGCCATGGGCTTCCACCAGAACAATATCGCCAAAGCCGCCGCCGCGCTGGGCCTCACCCGCAGCGCGCTGTACCGGAGGCTGGAGAAATACAACATGCCGTATGATAAAGCTGAGGACTAAATACCTGCTGTTCGTCATTATCCTGCACGGCGTGGCGCTGACGCTCACGTATTTTATTTTCCGTGAAAACCGCTGGCTGTTCCTCGTTTCGGAGGTATTCATCGGGTTTTCGCTGTGGGTATCCTGGCGTTTGTACCGGCAGCTGATCGCCCCGCTGAAAATGCTGATGCAGGGCGTGGAAGCCATCCGCGACAAGGACTTCAACGTCAAATTCCTGCCCACCGGCAAATACGAGATGGACCAGCTTATCAGCGTGTACAACCAGATGCTCGACCAGCTGCGCGAGGAGCGAACCCTGCAGGAGCAGCAGCATTTTTTTCTTGAAAAACTGATCCAGACGTCGCCAACCGGCATCATCATCCTCGATTACGACGGCAATATCCAGCAGACCAACCCGCGCGCGCAGTGGCTGCTGCAAAACATCCCCACCCTGCTGAACGATGTGCAGGCATTGGGCTCCGGCGAATCGAAAAGCCTGTCCGTAAACGGGGTGAATACCTACAAACTGCAGAAATCGCATTTTATAGACCGTGGTTTCCCGCGGCATTTTGTGATGGTGGAAGAACTGACGGCCGAGATACTCGCCGCGGAAAAAAACGTGTACGGCAAAGTGATCCGCATGATGGCGCACGAAGTGAACAACACCATCGGCCCGGTCAATTCCATCATCGCCTCCACTTTAAAAATGCAGCCGCTGGACGGGCAGCACCGCGGCGCCCTGGAAGTGGCCACGGAACGCAACCAGCACCTCAACCGTTTTATGCGCAACTTCGCCGACCTCGTGAAACTGCCGCCGCCAGACCGCAAACGCATCGACCTGGTGGCGCTGGTGCGGCGGGTGACGGGACTGATGGAATTGCAGGCGGCGGAAAAAGAGATCCGTTTCGAATTCGGGTTTCCGGCGCAGCCGGTGTGGGTATCGGCGGACGCGCAGCAGCTCGAGCAGGCGTTTATCAACATCATCAAAAACAGCATGGAAGCCATCGGCAAAGGCGGGCACATCCGGTTCGGCGCGGACGGGCGCGAACTGGTGATAACCGACAGCGGCTGCGGCATACAGGACCCGTCCAGCCTCTTCTCCCCTTTTTACAGCACCAAACCGGACGGGCAGGGCATCGGGCTGACGCTCGTGCGCGAGATCCTGCTGCATCATGGATGGAGCTTCTCCTTAAAAACATATGGCGAAAAAGACACGCGCTTTACCATCCGTTACGGGCAGTGATTTTTTTACTTTATCTTTAGCCCAAAGGCAGGCCATATGGAACCCGTGACAACTCAAACCCTACAGGAATTCAGCATACTCAAAGACGTGCCGGAAAACCAGCTGCAGTGGCTGATAGACCAATGCGAGCAGGAAAGCCGGCCGGAAGGCGATTTTATATACAAACCCGATGTTCCGCTCAGGGGCATTCATTTTGTGCTGAAAGGCACGATCGAATTTTACCGGCTGCAGAACGGCAACAAACAGGTGATCGCCGAGATCGGCAGCCGCCAGGTGACCGGCATCCTCCCCTTTTCCCGCGCCAATCTTTCCCTCGGCTTTACGATTTGCAAAACCGACGTAGACATGCTCGTGCTGCCCAAACCGCTCATCAAAACGATGATAGAGCGGCATTACGAGCTTACGCAGGTACTGGTGATGGCGATGATCAACCGCGTGCGCGAACTGACAGCCCAGGCCCAGCAGAACGAAAAGATGATGGCCTTGGGAAAACTCGCCGCAGGGCTTGCCCATGAATTGAACAACCCCGCCGCCGCCATCGTGCGCGGTTCCAGCACTTTAAAAGAACACCTGCAGCTTTTTCCCGAAACCTTCAAAAAACTTATTTCCGCCACCATGACGGAAGAACAGGTGGACCTCGTGAGCAATAAAATGACGGACGCCATCCACCGGCAGCGGCAGCACCTCGGATTGCTGGAGCGCAGCGCCTGGGAAGACGATGTGAGCGACTGGCTGGACGATCACAAGATCGACGATCCCTGCGACATCCCGGTGAACTTTGCGGATTTCGGCCTTACCACCAAAGACCTCGACGAACTGGCGAAACAGGTGCCCGCCGAATACCTCGAAACCGTGCTCATCTGGATCAACAACAACCTGACCACCGAAAGAATGGTGACGGACATCCAGGAAGCGTCCGCCCGCATCTCCGAACTAGTAAAAAGCGTAAAGATCTTCACCCATATGGACGGCGGGGCGGACAAACAATACATCGACATCCACACCGGCATCCGCAATACGCTCGTGATGATGCAGCACAAGATCAGGAAAGGGAAGATCACTATCGTGGAAGAATTCGACGAAACGCTGCCCAAAGTGCATGCGCTGGCCGGCGAGCTGAACCAGGTATGGACCAACCTGATCGACAACTCCATCGACGCCCTGGAAGGTAACGGCGAAGGCACCATCACTCTCCGCACGGAAAAAGACCATGAATTCGTAAAGGTCACCGTAACCGACAACGGGCCGGGCATTCCCCCGGAACATATCAACCGCGTGTTCGATCCTTTTTTCACCACCAAAGAGATCGGCAAAGGCACCGGCCTCGGCCTCGACGTGGTGATGATGATCATCAAACAACATCACGGCACCGTAAAAGCAACGTCTGAACCGGGCCGTACCGTATTTACCATCTGTTTCCCCATCAACGGGTAAACCGCCATTAAACATAGACCATGAGCTTACCGATCATATTTCTGATAGACGATGACCAGCAGGTGCTGCGTGCCATGGGCCGCGACCTCCGCTCTCAATACCGGGAACAATACCGCATCCTGAGCACCTCTTCCGCCAAAGAAGCCCTCGCCACGCTGCCCGAATTGCAGAACAAAGGCGAAGAAGTGGCGCTGTTCCTCTCCGACCAGCGCATGCCCGAAATGGAAGGCGTGGATTTCCTGGAAAAAGCGATGCACATTTTTCCCGAGGCCAAACGCGTGCTGCTCACCGCCTATTCCGATACAGACGCGGCCATCAAAGCCATCAACTCCGTGAAACTGGACTATTACCTGATGAAACCCTGGGACCCACCGGAAGAAAAGTTGTACCCCGTGATCGACGAAATGCTCGACGACTGGCAGGCCGGTTATCACCCGGATTTCAAAGGCATCAAGGTGCTGGGTTACCAGTTTTCCCCGAAAAGCCATGAGATCAAAGATTTTCTTGCCGGCAACCTGGTACCTTACCTCTGGATGGACGTGGAAACGCATGAACAAGGCAAACTGCTCGCCAGCTCCAACAGCCTCCACCCGACAGACCTGCCCGTGATCATATTCGAAGACGGCACGCTGATAAAAACGCCCGCGCTCAAAGACGTTGCGCTGCGCATCGGTCTTAATCCCACCGTAAAACAAGCCGTGTACGACGTGACCATCATCGGCGCGGGGCCGGCGGGGCTGGCCGCTTCCGTGTACGGCGCATCCGAAGGACTGAACACGCTGCTGATCGAAAGGCGCGCGCCGGGCGGGCAGGCGGGCACCAGCTCGCGGATTGAAAATTACCTCGGCTTCCCGACGGGCCTGAGCGGGGCGGACCTCACGCGCAGGGCCATCACACAGGCCACCCGTTTCGGCACCGAATTTTTATCCCCTTTGTCCGTCAAAGAGATCAAGCTGAAAGACAATTATAAAATGATATTGCTCGACGACGGCACCGAAATATTCACCAAATCCATCGTAATCACCACCGGCGTGGATTACCGCAAGCTGGAAACGCCCGGCATCGGCGAGTTCACCGGCGCGGGCATATATTATGGCGCGGCCAGTACCGAAGCGGCCTCCTGCCGCGACAAGGAAGTGTATGTGCTGGGAGGCGGCAATTCCGCCGGGCAGGCCGCCATGTACCTGTCGAAATTCGCGAAGAACGTGTACATCGTGGTGCGCAAGCCCAACCTCAGCTCGTCTATGAGCAGTTATCTGATAGACCAGCTGAGCCACACGCCCAACATCCACCTGCTGCCCTGCGCGGAGATCACAGGGGCCGCGGGCGACCAGCGGCTTACCTCGCTGAAGATCACCGACCTTAACTCCAACACCGAAAACGAAGTGCCGGCCGACGCGCTGTACATCTTCATCGGCGCAAAACCTTATACGGACTGGGTAGGCCTCGAGATCATCAAAAATGATAAGGGTTTCATCGAAACCGGCCGCGAACTGAATAATTACCCTGCGTTCAAAAAGGTCTGGAAACAGGAACGCGATCCCTACGTGCTGGAAACCAGCTGTCCGGGCATATTCGCCGCGGGCGACGTAAGGGCGGGCGCCATGAACCGTGTAGCCGCGGCCGTTGGAGAAGGCTCTATGGCCATCAGTTTTGTTCACAAATACCTAAACGAGATCTGACATGGGAGATTCACCCTGCAAACACATCCGCGGGCTGGACAAGATCCTCCAGCCCAAAGCGTACGAATGCGAGGAATGCGTCAAAAACGGAAAACACGACTGGCTGCATTTGCGCACCTGCCAGACCTGCGGCGGCACTTTCTGCTGCGACAACTCGCCTTCCAAACACATGACGGCCCATTTCCACGCCACCGGCCACCCCGTGATCATTTCCGCCGAACCGGGCGAACAATGGCTGTGGTGCTACCTGGACGAGGATTTTGTGGAATATTAGGGAAGTTTTTTCCGGGAGGGGCTTGCATATATAGCATTTAATTACTATGTTTATGTAAACTATATCCTATGAAAAACGGTCTCAGCAGCATTCTCGCTGTCATCCTCCTTTTCGCCACCGTCGGTATCAGCGTGCTCACAGGCATTACGGTTTATAACTGGATCGATCCGGACACCATCGGCGGCGGCCTGCTGTTCATGGGCGCCTGGGCCCTGTGCTCTTACGCTGGTTATCTCCTGCTTTCCCGTCTTATCGGGCTGATACACAAAGAGAATTAGCCGTATCAAATATTTCCGTTAATTTGCAGGGTAATCTCAACTATCATTTTTTATGACAAAAAGATGGTCCCTGTACCTGCCGCTATTGCTGGCAACGGCTTTATTTTCCTGTAAAGAAGAAAGCATAGAACCTGCTCCTGTTCCCCCCGCCGGTGCGCTTACGGGAGAATATGATTTTGTGTCCATGTCGCTCGACGCGGTGACCACCAGCGAAAGCGTACAGGCCGGCATGATTAACAAGGCTGTGAGCAAAGTGATCTATACCACAAAAAACAACCAGGGAACGTATACATTCGACGGCAAAAATATCATCGGCACCAATGTATCCTACAGCGTAGACACCACGCTCAAAACGTTGTTTTATTTCGGCGATCCCGAGCCGGAAGAAATAGACATGCCGTTTCAGGCAGACATCCCGGCCTATAACAGCAGCGGCACCTACCGCGTGATCGGCACGGATTCGCTGTTTTTTGAAGGCGGGTTCATCAACGGCCCCGTCAGCTCAGGTGGCCAGCCGATGACCTCTCCCGCCAGCGGCGGCAAGTTCAGCTTTTCGGGCAAAATGCTCATATTCACCGCGAAGGTCAGTCATGTTACGACCACCAGCATAATGGGCATAACGACCACTTCTTCCACCTTTGGCAGCACTACGGTGAGAATGCGCAAACGCGATTAAAACAGGCTATTTCAAAAATATCGATGCGCGCCCCCTACGGCGCGCATTTTTTATTGGAGCGGATATTGCGGTAGCTGTGTACATCAAAACAATGGATCATGGACCAACATATTATCACCGTGTACATCGACGACAAACCTTACCGTTTCAGGGTAAATATCGACCACAAGCTGGAAAAGACGACCTATCTCGTATCTTCCGAAAGCGATGAGGATTTTATCCCGCAGGATTTCAGGATCGACGAAAACGGCCATGCCGATATCGAGGAAAGCGGGCGCACTGTAGAACAGGAACAGATCGCGCGGCTCGTGTGGCAGGAAATCATCAACAAACAGAAACCTTAGGAAAGGCGTTTCGCTTTTTTCCTGGTGTGAAGATATTTGATCAGGTCGCCCAGGTCTTTTTTGCTGATCACGTCTTTTTTAAAGGCGGGCATAGCGCCGAGGCCGTGGCGCACCTGGAATTTTTCCACGAATCCCGGCGTGGGTTTGTTGTTCAGCGCGGGGCCGAGCCCTTCTTCACCCATCGGGTGGCATTTTTGGCAATATTTCATGTACTGGTGACGGCCATTTTCCAGCGAAGCGTTTTCCCGTGCGCCCTGCATATCGCCTTCAGGCATTCTCCTGGCGGAACCGCACGCGATACAAAGGGCCATTCCGGCGACGATCATCATTTGTTTCATAAGCTGCTTTTTTTAGTGATCTTCCAAAGCACACCAGTGTTCTTAACAGGTTTCGATTGCCCGTCGCCGGTCATTTGCAGTATCCCGAAATCGACCACGTACAGGCTTTTGCCGCTGGGATCGAATTGAACGGACACGGGGCGCTCGAGCCCTTTGGTGCCCAGCCAGCTGGCGGGGCCGGTCTTTTTGCCGCGATTGCTCATAAAATCCTCCACGCTGCCGCTGTTCACATTCACGCGTACTACGCGGAAACCTACGGGGGAAAGCACTTTCCCGACGCCGGGCGCCATATCGCCGAACTGCGCGATAAAAGCTTCGCCTTTCCAGCCGAAGGTTTCGCTGGTTGAAAAATCGATGCCGTTGGAAGACGAATGCACGGCGAGCGTAGCGACGGGTTTGGGCACTTCGCCGGGCTGCGTTTGCAATACTTTCTGCGGTTTCGCGCCACCGGGACGTTTGAACAGCGCAACGGGCTTACCTTCCATAAAATCCGGCCATCCGTACCAGCTGCCTTCATTGATCTCCCACAACACGTCGCCGGTGCCCCAAATCGGGCGGCTGCCGCGTACATCCGGGCCGTTTTCGGTCACGTACAGTTTACCGTCCGGCGATTCGGCCAGCCCGTAAGGATTGCGCAGGCCCCAGGCCACCAGCTGCAATTCCTTTCCCTGCAACGGTACGCGCAGTATGGCGCCGGAACATGGCAGTTTGCCTTTGATCACCATCCCTTCCGTGGAAGCGGAATCGAAGGGCAGGTATGCGCCGGTGACCGTTTGGGCGCCGCCTTTCTTGTTGAGCGCGTCGGCAGCTTCGTAATTCACGCCGGCGAGCGTAATGTCCTGGCAGGGAATATCGTGCAGGCGCGGAAAACGGTGCAGCCAGCCGAAATCCGCATTGTCCGGCCCTACCACACCGCTGTTGGTGACGGAGCCGGTTCCGAAATAAATATGATCGTTCATCACCACGGGGCCGTTGAGATGGTGATCTCCGTTGCCCGGAAGCCCATCCACCAACACGGTCTGTTTTCCTTCGGGCGTAACTTTCAATATTTTACCGCCTTCTTTCTGCCCGCCTTCGGCGATGTAAAAGTTTCCTTTGTGCCATGCTATGCCCGTCCACGGCCCGTTCTCATTTCCCTTCATCACTTCCTGTGTTTCTCCGTTCACGATTTTGAGCAGGCGCGGCACGGTAAATACTTCACCGTAACTGTAACCGGCTTCTATCACATAAGGAACGCCTTCGTCGTTGAAACACACTGCGGTGGGGAAGTTCAGCCCGGAAGCCACTACTTCCGCGGTATATCCTTCCGGCAAAACTATATCGGCGGGGCTCGTTTCCCGGATGGCCGGGACGTTCGTTTGCCCGCCCCCTTTCGACCGGCGCGAAGAGTAACAGGCGGTTAGCACAATAACGAGCAATAACTGCAGCAACATGGAATAGTTCCTCATAATTCCGTTTATGCGAATGGTTCAAATTACGTACCGTTCAACAACCACAAATGCAGCAGCAATAAGGGTTATCAACTATGACCGTTTTGCTACAGATGAGTAAATAATTCAACAAAGCGCACTTTGCCGGTCATTACCGCCACGGCGCTGCGGCGGGTATTGCATTGCAGTTACTTCGCCTCCCGCATCAGCCGTTCCAGCGCACGTTTGCTCAGTTGATTATCCGGGTTGATTGCAAGCGCTTTTCTATAAGCCGCAACGGCATCGTCGCGACGGCCGTTCTTCAGCAAAACTTCCCCATAACTATCGTAAGCATTGTCGCTTTTAGGGAACAGCTCGACATTACAACGGAACAACGCTTCCGCCACGGCGGGATCGTCGCTCATGGCCTGGTATCCCAGCTGGTTGAACTGAAATTCATTGATATAAAAACCGGCGGTGTCTTCCTTCATCCGGTAAAATTCTTTCATTGCCGCCACCACGCCATTCTTCCGTGCAAGCTTATCGATCTCCCGGGCAAGTGAAAGCTTCGGTACTTTCCATTGATAGCTGGCCATTGCACGGCGAACGTGCTTTATTTCCAATCCTGTTATTCTTCCCTTTGCATCACGCACGAACCGGCCGGTATTGCTGGTATTCACAAAGCGCATACTGTCCTTGCCGTACGGCGCCAGGCCAAAACCGCCGCTCCATTCGCGCTGGTACCATAACTTTCCGTTCCTGAGCGTAATGAACCTTCCGGCGCCGGAACTGTCTGTATATATGCCGGTATATTCCTCCAGCACCGCGCTGTCTGTCTCCAAAGCAGGATAACGTAATGGCTTGCCTAATGCAGCAGCGGCAAGGTCTGTAGCTACCAGCTCCGGGAGTTTCCCGCGGTAGTTTTCAAACACGGCGACAAATAATTTTTCTTCCGGGAAATACATGTCGTGCACCATAAAACCGCCTGCATTCCCGCCGTGCTCTATCAGTTTGCTGCCTTTCAGTTCCCCCGTGTTCCAGGCATAACCATAGTCCGTGAATTTGCCGTTGTTCAGCCGGTAAGGCTCCCAGGCGCGGGCAAGCGTTTCTTTTTTCACGAGTTTCCCGTTTACGAGCGCGTTGTTCCATTTCAGCAGGTCTCCCACCGATGAGAAAATAGCACCGGCAGAGGCTGCGGAGCCGCCAGCGGCTTCAGGCCCGTTTTCCAGCATGCCGCTACGCGTGAACACATAACTGCTGGCCCGGTGTTTCCGGATGCGGGCCCTGTCTTCATAAAAGGTCTGATCCATACCCAGCGGCTGAAAGAACTCTTTCTCCAGGTAAGTTTTATAAGGCATACCGGTTACCCGTTCAATAACGGCGCCGAGCACGATATAACCATGATTGCTATAGGAGTAGGTTTCGCCCGGTATGGCTTTAACGGGAATATGTTTAAACGTGGCCATTACTTCGCCTGGGCCGTAAGATACCGGCGATGAAGGCAGCTCCCGCTGCCGGGCTTCCGGGATGCCCGCAGTATGCGTGAGAAGATGTTCGATGGTAATGCGGCGGCCGTTCACCGCGTAGTCGGGTATGTATTTCGTTAGCTCGTCGCCGAGGGAAAGTTTGCCCTGCTCGTGCAGGCGAAGGACCGCAATGGCCGTAAATTGTTTGGTGACGGAGCCGATGCAGAAGATCATGTCGTTTTGCATAGGCACGTCCAGCTCCACATTGGCAAGGCCCCAGGCTTTCTGATAAATGATCCTGCCGTTCCGGGCGATAAGGGCTACGCCGCCTGGCATTCCGGGCCTGGTTTCTGCGGCGATGATACTATCGTACAGGGATGTTTGTCCGAATGCCGCTTCTGTGGCCAGCAACATCATCATAAGGAAATATTTCATAACGGAGAATTTCCGCTAAAGTAAGGTAAATTATATTTCGTACGAAATATTTCCTAGCTTTATTTTTCCAAGATTAATTTCTCAGGGCCTGCTGCATTTTTTCGGTAGCGATCACGACGCGCATCATCCTGTATTCGGGTATTCCGAGCATTTCGGCCAGCTGTTTTACTTCCTGGAGGGTGATATTGCTGATATTATGCAGCCATTCCCGCATTTGTTCGGGGGCGATATCTGCGTCCCTGCATAACTGGTTCAGTGAAATACGGAGGATGATCTCGGGGAAAGTGGTGATGCTGTTGTTCCAGATCTGTTCTCTGATAGCGATATACGGCTGGTGTATCATATAGTCGTTTTGGGTTCGGTTAATTGTTACAAATATGGGGCCTTGTTCATTCCGGCTTCCCTTAATTATTGAAAATTAAAAGGTTAACGCCCGTTGGCGGTGTACTGTCTTTTTTTCCCGTTGTAGGACAAATTCCACAACTGCGGGGTTATTACTAAAATAGAAATTATTTTTTATCGTACAGGTTAATTTTTCGGATCGATGAAAAAAGGCCCGGACTGGGTAACAGCCGGGCCTTTTGTATCGTCGGTAAATGGTTTTATGGTTCCATCCAGATGAGCCTTATGTTTTTCTGTTCCGCGTCCGCTTTTATCGTAACGTACAGGTTGTTCACAGGGTCATAATCGCCAACGGCAAACAACCCGAGGTTATGGTCTTTCCGTTTTACCGCATCCCCGTACACATATTCGCGTTTCGGCAGCACTTCTTCCCCTTCCAGCAGAAAATAAAAAGCATCGCATTCACCGACGCCCATGATCGTCGTGATCTTTCCTTTCAGTACCCTTTTGGTATTTTCTTCCACATCGTTGAACAGTAAAATTTTTTTGTCTTTTCCATTGATAAAGGCAAATGATTTGTACTGGTCGCCTTTATACAACCGGGTTGCCCTTCCAGCGCGGTGGGCATGGTAAAAAGCGCGTGGCTGCCCGCCCCACAGGTAATGCCGCTTCGGCAGGAAATAACTTTTGATGATCTTTCCATTTGCGTCGTACATAGACACTGCAAGGTCTTTCAGTTCAGTATTCATCCTCGTTCCGCCAGACAGCGATGTGCCGGTTGAGCCGGCGATCGTCGAAGATTGCCAGATGCGTACGCCAAGGTCTTCGTATACCACGGCAAAGCTGCCGTCTGCATTCAGGAAAAAATTAACCGGGCGGCCTTCGTAATCGGCTTTTCTGCCAAACAATTCCCGGCTTTTGATATCCGCTTCTTCCGGGAAAATATCATCCGCGGCCAGCTGCGTTCTTGTTGCGGGATCTATGTAGATCAAACGGGTATAGCCTTTGGGATTGACGCCCTTTGATTTTGTAACATATACCAGCATCATCAGTTTTTCGGTAGCCGGGTTGTATTTCAGCAGTCCGCGGTCCAGCTCGAGATCGTGCGTAAAGTCAAGTTCTTTTACGTCTACTGAAGTATCGCCTTTTACCAGCGTTCCGAGCACCATGATGTTTTCTTTTCCGCCGCTCCTGCGGGTATTATACGCATAGCCCAGCACATGCACGGTTTGGTCCACTACCGCCATATCTATATACTCGAGATATTTGTATTTGTCTTCCGGCGAATGATAGAACCCGCGGCTTATTTCTTCATGTTCGCCGTTGTAGAGCGCCACTTCAAGCCTTTTGTTGCGGTCGGGCGTCATACTGTTTAAAGTCGTTACCGCATACAGATCGCTGTTCGGGTCTTTGTGGACATAAAAACCGGGCCCGGGCACTCCGCCAAAGCCTAATGCAAATGCTTTCCCCACGGTAACTTCAGGTATCGTAGCGATAACGTCCTGTTTTTTAAAGATGCCTTTTACCCCGTCGATCACCACGCGGTGCAGGGTGGGCGTTCTTTTATTGATGTCGTTGACCAGCAATACCGCATCGCCGTTCGATTCAAAAATGGCTTCTATTCCGCCGTTATGGTCCAGCTTTCCGTATTTGGGAACAAGCCGTTTGGAAACTTTGGGCTTATGTTTCGCATCGTAGATCTTGATATCTATTGCGGGAACGTCTACTCCCCGCCTGAAGGGAAAAACGATGAGCATGGTATAACCGTTCTTTAACTGGAGTATCCTTCCGAAGCCGTCTTCCGTTTCGGGGAACATGGCGCTTTCCGCGATCTTCTTCATCTGGGGAAATGCAAACGCAGGCACCATGGCCAGCAGGCACAGGGGTAAAATCTTTCTCATATTTATCTGGAAATGAAGCGCAAAGATAATTCCTTCCCTCCAACCACCCCCTACCCTTTTCGTGTTACCAATACGACATCCCTTATACGCTGAACGTTGCAGACGTGATGCCTGAAGAGAACATTTTTTCCCGCGCTTCAACCTTAATGCCCCACAGTTCGTTATCTAATGGCATACATTTTTCCCAATCCCAAAAATTTTTCCATTATGAGTAAAAAACATACCCCGGTGGATTATTCCGTCGATCCCCACCTGACGCCATTGGTGAAAGCGTTCCTGGATGTACTGAACAGCGGCGGCCCGCCGGTGGAAAGCCTGGACACGGAAGGCGCGCGCAACGTGCTGGTGAATGCCCAGAAATCCGTTAAAGTAGACGTTTCGGGCGTTACGGTTTCGGAAAAGACCATTACCGCGGACGGGTATACCATCCCGCTGCACATCATGAAACCCGAAGGCGCAACCGGCACGCTGCCGGTGTTTATGTTCATCCACGGCGGCGGCTGGATACTGGGCGACTTCCCCACGCACCAGCGGCTGATGCGCGACCTCGTAGTGCTTTCCGGCTTCGCGTCCGTATTCGTGAACTATACGCGTACGCCCGACGCGGCTTATCCCCAGGCCATCAACGAAATTTACGCAGCCACCAAATGGGTGGCGGAGAATGGCGCGGAGATCGGCGTGGACGGGAAGAACCTGGCCATAGCGGGCAACAGCGTCGGCGGGAACATGTCTACTGTTACCTGCCTTCTCGCAAAGGAACGCGGCGGCCCGGAGATCAAATTCCAGCTGCTGATGTGGCCGATCGTGGATTCGGATTTCGACACCAAAAGCTACCGAAAGTTCGGCACACAGCGTTTTCTCACCAAGTCGCTTATGAGCTGGATGTACGACATGTACATTCCCGACCCGGAAAAAAGAAAGGATATTCATGCCTCGCCCAACCAGGCCACCGTGGAGCAGTTGAAAGGATTGCCGCCCGCGCTCATACAGGTCGCTGAAAACGATATCCTGCGCGACGAAGGCGAAGCCTACGGCCGCAAACTCGCGGAAGCCGGCGTTACCGTCACCACCATCCGTTACATCGGCGTGATCCACGACTGGGGCATGCTGAACGGCCTGGCGCATTTGCCGGAAACGAAATCACTGGTAGAGCATGGCGCGGCTGAATTGAAAAAATATCTCGGGCCTAAATAAATAGAGCGGCGCATATGGCCGCTCTATTTACCTAAACCGATTTTAATTTATAAAGAAAGAATATACCGGGTGATTTTTTTCGCGTCCGCCTGCGACATGGCGCTGTGCGGTGCCATCGGCACGTTGCCCCAAACGCCCGTTCCTCCTTTGATGATCTTGTCCGCCAGCCGCGTCACGCTTGCTTCCGTAGCGGCGTATTTCCGCGCAATGTCTTTAAACGACGGCCCCACCAGTTTTGTATCCGGTTTATGACAGGCCGCACAATCCGACGCGGTCAGCAGTTTTCTCCCCGCCGCAATATCCGCCGCCGGAAAAACGGGCGGCTTAACCACGGCCGTTCCCGGCGCGGGCAATAGTTTGTTCAGCGTATAACAGACCAGCCCGTTCACCAACGGCAAACCCTGCCGCGACATGATGTTATCCATTTTCACTTCGTACACAAAACCCGGCTCCAGTTCATCCAGCACCAGCGAAACCTTTTTGCCGTCCGGCGTTGCACGGATGGATGCGATGTTCACCGCCTGCACGTCCAGCTGCGGGGAGCCGTATTTTTTATGATACGCGTATCGGTACCGGCGGATATGATAATTGGCGGGCTTCAGCGCGGAAGCCGTTACCGGCTGGGTGAACACAAAATCGAATCCTTTTTGCGTGAGATGCATGCGCAGAATATCCAGCTGCGCCTTGCCCGTAAATACGATGCGTTGTATGCCATCGTCGCCGAGCCAGCCGTGCGAGCTTTGGCCGGTGTACAAACTTCCGTCCGGCCCGAACACCAGGCGGTTATTGCCCTTACGCAGCCCATGCCCGTCGAGGAAAGGCACGCAGGCGCCCTGCCACTCGCCGCCTACTTTTTCAAGCATCACCCGCACGATCCTTTCCCGGTTCATTTCGCCGATCAGCATTTGCCCCGCGAACGGGCCGAATTTACCGCGGGTATTGTCTGCCACCGGCTCCGTAGGCGAATTGGCGATGATGCCGTGCGGGAAAAACACCACCGGTTTGGTGCGCATGCTGTCCAGCACGTTTACCGGCAACTGGAAGGGCGAACCTTTGTTCCATCCTTTGGTCCACACCAGGCTCGCCGGGTGGCCGTAAAACCGGCCTTTCTGTACATGATACAAAGGGCTGGTGCCCACCCAGTCGCCTTGGTTGTCCGTCGCGAAAAGATTGCCGTTAAGATCGAAACCGATGCCATTGGGAGAACGGAAACCGGAAGCCCAGGGCAACAGTTTTCCCTGCGGCGTCAGCTGCATGATCCAGCCGCGGTAAGGCACGGCGGAAAACATTTGTTTGCGGCCGTCGGCGCTGTCTCTTCCCGCAAGGTTCACCTTTCCCCGCACTTCGGGCCGCATTCGGCCGTTGGGCGAAGAGGCGTTGAGCGCGATATAAAGATTGCCGTTCCGGTCTTTCACCGGGCCGTAATTAAATTCATGGTAATTGCCGGTGAGGCCGAATGCATCGGTCACGTTCTCGTACAGGTCCGCGTTGCCGTCGCCGTTCGTATCGCGGATGCGCGTCAGTTCAGGCCTTTGCATCACCAGTATTTCGGAGTTGCTGATCACCAGCATGCCCAGCGGATCGTGCAGGCCTTCGGCGAACAATTTCCATTTGCCGGTACGCGGCTGCCAGGTCATTACTTCGCCCCGCGTGAATGCCGCCACCAGCCTGCCGTCCGGGAAAAAGGCGAGCGCGCCGTTTTCCGCTTTCAGTCCTTCCGGCATGGGAATGGTTTCCACTTTATACGATTGCGCGCGCAGGCATGTTGGGATCAGGAAAATAAATGCCAGGATGTATTTCATGCTTAATGCGCTTTTATGGTCATGATGATGCTGAATGCCTTTGCCTGCGCGGCCGTCAGCCGCAGGTCGTTTCCCTTCCAGGTTCCGGCCGTGCTTTCGAATGTTGTGCCCTGCAGCTCGTCGCCCGCATGGAATACCAGCGGCTGCGCGGCGCCCGGTATCCTGAAGGAACGGATCAGGCCGCTGCCGTCTGCCTTCGGCTGGATGCGCTCATATACGTGCAGACCGTTGACGGTGTAATGAAATTCAGGGAAACGGTCGATGAGGCGGTAACCTTTGTAGCTCACCTTCGCGCCGGGCGCGCCGAGCGGGTAACCGGCGGAATCGCGGAAAAATTTCACGCCAACCACCTTTGCGAGCGCATCGCCTTTGCCTTTCCAGAGATCTGAATTATCGAGGAAACCGCCGTGCCAGGCAAAACGCAATTTGCACAACGAAGCATCCCAGCAATAAGCCAGCTGCATCGGCAGGCAAACTGCGATCGCAGCCGGGCTCGCATCTTCGATGAACACGCGGTACAAATAAGGCGGCACAGGCTTATACGGGTGCAGCGCCGTGGAATGACCGTGATGCATATTATTATGGTCTACGTCCTTTTCTTCCAGCGATATATCGTCCTGCCGGCGTTGGGGAGGAATATTTACGTCTGTGGCAAGGGCCGGAAGAGCCGTATCGGCAGTTACGTACATTGCGCCATACATAAGGGTTCCATGTCCCGGGTACGTACACACAAAAGGGTAAATATTGGGCGTTTCTGGCGCGGTGAATTCCAAAGTTTTTGACTGTTGGGGCGCTATCACCGGCAGCGACCACAACACATTCGCCGATGCGGGCGTGTAATTCATTTCCGGGCCTTTTTCGCCCAGCTGTAAAGCCTCGCTTACCACCTGTTCGCGTGTGCCGGGTTTTACGATCAGCAGGTTGTGGTTCATATCGTCCGTATTCGTAAACACGATCTTTACCCGCGCGCCTGGCGGCACACGGAAACGTACCAGGTCGAACTGAAGGCCTGGCATTACGCCCATCGGTATAGTGATATCCTGTGCGAAGAGCCGCAGGGGCAACAGCGCCAGCAGGCACAAAAGCCCTTTCCAATATTGCATGAAAGCCGTTTATGAGTGTTTAAAAAGTGCGTCGTAATGCGGCAGCGGATCGAATATGCCTCCGCTCCTTTCGTAAAAAACGCGATCAAGCTGAAACACGCCATGTTCCGCTTCCGTCCAGCTGCTGCCGGCGGCGGGATGATATTGTTTCATCGTGTTCCATCGCGTGTAATTCATGTCCCCGTTGGTTTCCATCAAGCCCATGCCAATGCCGGGGAACGGGCTGAGCCGTGCGGCAAGATTTTTATGCCAGTCTACCAGCACCGGGTTCACGGTAAGGTCCGAGCACAGGCAGGGCACATTCCTTTCCGCCGCCAGCCGCGCGATACGCATAGACAGGCTCAGCGTTTTAGCGATGCCTTTCAGCACCAGCGCGGTGTAACCCTGCTCCAGCCGCTGCAGCGCGTCTGCTTCGGAATGCACGCTTTCGTCCACCGCCAGCCGCAGGCCGATGTCGTGTACCGGTTCCCTGATTTCCTCGCGGAACGGTTCCTCGTATAATAATATCCTGTCGAAAGCGCCGATGCGCTGCGCATGGCCGAGGTAACGGAGAAGGGTATCTTTTGCCTCGTAGCGGCCATTGGCGTCCATCGTGTAACGCACCGGGCCGTGCGGCGTGTGGAGGTCTTTCACCGCTTCGTGTATCTCTGCAAGCCTTGCACTGTCGAACGCCAGCATTTCTTCCTGCGTGCCCGGGTACCCCGTTTTGATCTTGATCACGAAATAACCGGCCTTCACGGCGTTCACCACGTCCTGCACCGGCATGTTGTACGATACCTGGAACATCACGGCGATCTGCGAATTGCGGTGGCTCAGCGCCTGCCGGTATTCAGCGGGCACCATTTCATCGAAACTGCGGAAGTTGTTTTCCCGCGCGTACAGCAGCCATGCGGCGTTGTCTACGCTTACGAGCGAGTTGAGGATAAAATTGATATGCACGCCCGGTTTGCCGGTGATCTTTCCCGCGGCGGCGATCACCTGCGGCAACAGTTTTTCCAGCAGATCGGGCGGTGTGTTGAAAGGGATGCCGGGCAGCAGCGAAAGCGCTTCTTTTGTCAACGCGAACATCCTTTCATTGCCCGTTTCTTCGGAATGCGCGGCGAAAAGGTCCGCGTCGCCATACAGCACGCTTTGCGTAGCGAGGCCGGTGGCGGAATGCCCGTTGGAAGAAGTGATGCGGCTGACCGCCTGCCAAAGTTCGGTCAGGTAATTGCCTTTGAACCCAAAGGGGCGGATGAGCGGTTCCCGTTCCGCGGCGGCCGCTGTGTGTTGAACTTGAATACCGGAGAGCATGGAATTATCTGGTTTTCCCGGTGGCCCGGGCAGCATGGGTAAACAATATACGGCGCGGGGCGGCAAAAATACAAGCCGGCATTCAAAATAAATGCTTCCATGTCCTGTTCACCGCCCTGAATTGACATTTCTCCCCTCTTTTTCCGCCCGCCACGGCATTAGCTTTGTGAGAAGATTTATATTCATCACGTTCAAAATAATGGTATGGGAAAATTATCGGCATTCAATTTTCTGACGCTGAACGGGTTTTACCAGGGCAAAGAACAGGGCGACATCAACTGGCACACGCACCAGGCCGGCGGAGAAGAGGCCGAATATGCCGCCGAAGGCGCGGGATCGGACAGTACGCTCGTTTTTGGAAGAGTGACCTACGATATGATGTCTGCCTGGTGGCCTACGCCGGCAGCGATCGAAACAATGCCTGGCATTGCGGAAGGCATGAACCGGTCGGAGAAGATCGTTTTTTCGCGTACGCTTAAGAAAGCGGATTGGAACAATACACGGATCATCAAAGACAATATCGGCGAAGCCGTCCGCAAGCTGAAGAAAGACCGGGACATGACCATTCTCGGCAGCGGCAGCATCGTAACGCAGTTGTCTGATCTTGGATTGATAGACCAGTACCAGCTGATGATCGACCCGGTTGCGCTGGGCGAAGGCAAGACCATTTTCTCCGGCATGCAAAAACAGCTCAATCTCAAACTGGTCGGTCATCGTATTTTCAAAAGCGGCGCAGTGATGCTCACCTACGAGCCTGCTTGATTGGTCGTGGAATGACCATCCCCGGTATTTTTTTCACAAAATGCCGGTTTCCGGCCGGGGATATGTAATTTCCGGGTACAAATTCCCCGTATGAAACTAACACCGGTACTGGCTTTCATTACAATGGCCTGTTTTGCCGTATCCGCCACGGCGCAGCAACTGCCTTCTCCTCATATCGCCCGCATCACCAAAGATTCCGTGATCGTGATCACCGGCGTTACGCAACGGTTTACCGTAGATTCGCCGGAAGACCAGGGACCTGTGCCCACTGCCGTCAACACGGCTTTGTTGCCGCGTGAATTAATTGCTTCGTTTCCAAATGCCGCGATGATCAACGTAGTGGGGAAAGACGGGCTGGCCAAAACACAGGGCACGCTTGAAACGGGCGATAAAGTAGCTGCCGGCGGGCGCATGTATCATATCGGCCTGCAGGAAATGGCGCTGAACGCGAAACTTGAAATATTACAGCCCGCATTCACCGCAGGCGCGGCGGGCCGCAGCATGACCGTAAAATTTTATGCAGGCCAACGCAGTCCGGATGTTGCCGTTCGCCTCCGCGTGCCCGCTACCATTGGCGCAACCATGCAAAATATATTGGTAAACGTTATAGGCCGCGGGTTCGTGCGGCTGGACAGTTTGCATCTTCAATCCATCGGCCGCACCGGCACGGCATATTCCTATTCAAAAGTGGGCGAAGCGGACATTAAAAAGACTGCGGACGGCGCGTCCGTCATTACCCTGCGCCACCTGGACCTGAGACCTGATAACAACGGCGATGTGATATTTATTTTCAATAACGTACGTTTCCCGGAAGCAGGCAAATTCGATATAGAAGCGGGTTACACGACAGCGAAACCCGCCGTGCTCGCCAGCGCGCCGGCCATTGCAACGGTAACGGTTACACGCAATATTGCCGATTTCATGCGTGAACCGCTCAAAATAAAAACCTACCTTGAAACACCGGAACTATACACCAGCGCTACATTCCGCTGGACGCCCACCGGCGGAAAAGAAACGCCGAAACTGATGTTATCCGTAGATGGCGGTAAAAAATGGACGGCGGCGAAAGCAGCCATCAAAAACGGCAGCGCATCCGTTTCCGGTCTCAAACCCAATTTGCTGTATACTTTCAGGCTGGAAGGAAAAGACCGCGGCGTATCGAATACTGCGCGTTTTTTCACCGGTAAAATGGACATCGGCGGGTTTGCGCCGCAGGCCGACGCTACGGAAGCTGTAAATATTGCCATCGATTCGCTGCACCGGCTGGGCGGCGGCACGCTGCTGTTCAGCAAAGGCGAATATAATGTGCGCACCGTGCGCCTTCGGTCCAATGTGTATCTGTATGTGGGAAAAGACGCGGTACTGAAAGCCATGAAAGGCGCGGACGCGCCCGAAGCCACCTGGTTCAGCGACAAACAATACCGCTCCGGCACATCGCCCACCGATCCCGGGCCATACGACGATCCTGAAAATTATCTCACCAAACAGGACGTGGGGCATCATTATTTCAACAACGCCATGTTCTCCGGCCAGCGCCTCGACAATATCAAGATCGTCGGCAACGGCCTGATCTCCGGCAACGGCAACCTCGTAAACAGCGACAAAGTGATGAACAATGCGCCGGATAACCGCGCGGACAAGATATTTTCGTTCAAGCTCTGCACTAACCTGGAGATCGGCGGCATTCAAAGAAAAGAAGATCTCTGGTACGACGCTGAAAAAGACGAACCGTATTACGTAACCGCCAAAGGCAAAGACTTCAACACCGGTAACATGCTCAAGATAGAGCGCGGCGGGCATTTCGTGCTGCTGGCCACGGGCACGGACAACATCCACGTGCACGACACCTATTTCGGGAAATACAGCACCGGCAACGTGCGCGACATCTACGACTTTATGGCCTGCAACAACGTTGAAGCGGTGAACATCTATTCCAAAGTAAGCTCTGACGACATTATCAAACCGGGATCGGACTGCTCGCTCGGGTTTACCCGGCCGGCCACGCATTACCGCGTGCGCAACATCATCGGCGACACCAATTGCAACCTGTTCCAGATCGGCTCCGAAACGGCTGACGACATTACCGATCTTTGCGTAGACAATATCTATGTGCTTGGCGCGAACAAAGCGGGATTTTCGATTTCCACCAACGACGGCGCGCATATCAAAGACGTGCATCTCAATTGCGGCCACACCGGCCCCCTTCACGCCCGTTCGAAAATGCTGCGCACCACCGCGCCTTTCTTCATCTCCATTTCCAACCGCGGGCGCCTGATCGGCGCAGTGGCGGGGAAATATTCCTTCACCGAGAACGGCAAAACGCGCAACGAGCTGCTCGTTAAAAATGTGAACATCGGGCGCGTGGAGAACATCCTTATCAACGGCATCGATATTTCAGAAGTCTATGGCGGCAGTTCGTACAGCGGCAAACGCTGGAAACCTTACGACGGCACGCAGCGCCGCGCTACGTCCATCATCGCGGGGTACAGCCTGCCCGACGCTCCGGAGGTAGCAGGTGGCCTGGACTTCCGGCTGCCGGACGGGCGGCATACGGGTTATATCGAAAATGTGCAGTTCAACGATGTGCATATCGTGGACATGGGCGGCAATCCGGCCGGCGATGCAGCAGCAACGCCGCCGGAGCTGGGCGTAGGCCAATATAACGTTCCCAATCTCAAAACCCAGCCTTCGTACGGTTTATGGGCCAGGCATGTGGAGGGGCTTACCGTCAAAGCTTCCAGCTTTAATTATGTGCAGCGGGACGGCCGTTACGCTATTTTCCTGGACGATGTGAAAAAAGCGCGGCTTTCCGGGCTGAAAATGGTGAAATCGAAGGACGTGGAGCATGTGATCGGGTTGAAAAACGCACCCGGCGCGTCGATTACGGACATTATCTATTATAACGACAGCTGGAACAATTCGCCGCAGCCGTTGAAACAGGACGGGCTCGTCAAAACGCCGTGATATGGAGGAAAGCCCCTTCAGGGGCCTTCCTTCCCTCAAAAATTGTATTAAATTTGAGGCAGTAACCAAAACTGAGACTTTTGCGGAAATGGTTTGCCACGCATAAATCCACCATACTTTACACTGTTTCCCTGGGCATATTGCTGTTCCTGCTCCGATGGCTCGAACTGCGGTTCATGGTGATCAGGTACGCCCTTGAATTTTATATCGGCGCCATCGCCATCGTATTTACCGCATTCGGCATCTGGCTGGCGCTGAAACTATCGCGCCCGAAGGTGAATACCGTAATTGTGGAAAAACAAATTTTCCTCCCCCGCCCCGCTGATTTTACCCTCAACGAAAAAGAACTGGAAAAAACCGGGTTGAGCACCCGCGAGCTGGAAGTATTGCAACTGATGGCCGATGGATTGAGCAACCAGGAGATCGCCGCAAAATTGTATGTGTCTTTAAGCACCATCAAGACCCATTCGTCTAAAGTGCTCGAAAAAATGGACGTTCGCCGCCGCACCCAGGCGATCGATAAAGCTAAAAAGCTGAATATCATACCCTAACGATTTCATACTTTGGTCGGATTCCTGGAAAATCAGCCTAAAGTATGACCGAAAACCCGTTCCGTTCCCTCATTTTTGCAGCATAAAACCTATTACTGATGAAAAAAGTAGTATTCATTTTCGGGCTGATCGCCGGGGTTATTATCACCGCCATGATGATCGGTTCTGTGACCGCATGTTACCGTAACGGGGATTTTGGCGGCGGGAACATGGTATTGGGATTTCTCGTAATGGCCATTGCATTTTCGATGGTGTTTGTCGGGATCAAAAATTACCGGGACAAATACCTGGGCGGGCAGATCACCTTTTTAAAAGCCCTGAAAGTGGGGCTGCTGATCAGCCTGGTGGCCAGCAGCATGTATGTGATCGCCTGGCTGATCGACTTTTACATCTTTATCCCGGACTTTCTTGACAAATACGAGGCATCGCTGCGGAAATACGCCACCGGCGCGGAAGGGAAGGCCGAGGTAGACAGCCAGATGGCGATGTACAGAACCTGGTACAAAACGCCCCTCGGCGTGATACTTGCTACTTATGTGGAAGTATTGCCGATCGGGATTATCATTACACTTATCAGCGCATTAATCCTTAAAAAACGTAAGAAAAATGAAGATCATCATTACCAGCGTGCTGGTGCCTGACCAGGAGAAGGCATTACAGTTCTATACGAACATACTCGGCTTCATCAAAAAAACGGACGTGCCCGCCGGCGGCGCCCGCTGGCTCACCGTGGTAAGCGCCGATGCGCCGGACGGCGTGGAGCTGCTGCTGGAACCGCTCGGGTTCGATTTTGCGGTCGCCTGGCAGAAAGAGCTGTATAACCGGGGCATTCCGCTCACCATGTTCGGGGTAACCGATGTTGATGCGGAATACGCGCGGCTGAAAGATCTGGGCGTTGTGTTCAGGGGCGAGCCGAAGCAGGAAGGGCAGGTGAAATACGTCATTTTTGAGGATACCTGCGGCAACCTGATCCAGATCGCGCAGATGCTGTAATTCACGCCATGCCTGATTATATGCCAGGGCCTGCATTGCCGGTGCGCCGTCAGTGCAGGCTTTACCGTTATGCGGCGTGAACGCGGATATTGCGTATTTTCGCAGTACAAACCCACTCCGCATGAAAGATAACTTCTCCGTTCACGCCGGGAAATACGCAAAGTTCCGCCCGCAATACCCGGAAGCGTTATTTGATCATCTGCTCGGCCTGGTGCCCTCGCGGGGCAAGGCATGGGATTGTGGAACAGGAAACGGGCAGGTGGCCTCCAGGCTTTCGCAGCATTTCGACAAGGTGTATGCCACCGATATCAGCCGCCAGCAGATCGAGCAGGCCAAGCCCGACCCCAAGATCGATTACTCCGTTCAACCTGCCGAACAAACGAATTTCCCCGACCACACTTTCGACCTGGTAACCGTTGCGCAGGCCATCCACTGGTTCGATTTCGACGCCTTTTACAAAGAAGTGGGCCGCACGCTGAAAAAAGACGGCATCCTCGCCGTGATCGGTTATGGGCTGCTGCACGTCACGCCGGCGGTAGACGCGGTGATCCGCCGCCTGTACGTCAACATCGTGGGCGAATACTGGGACAGGGAAAGAAAATATATCGACGAAAATTACATGACCATCCCCTTCCCTTACAATTGCCTGCCCAGCCCATATTTCGAGCATAAAGAAGAATGGTCGCTGGAGCATTTGAAAGGGTACCTTGCTACCTGGAGCGCGGTGCATCACTACATCCAGGACCGCCGCACAGATCCCGTGGAGCTGGTTTCGGACGATCTGAAAGCCGCGTGGGGAAAGGAAACGCTGCAAACCGTAAGATTCCCGATACTGCTGAGAATGGCGCGGATGTAATGTTTCCGCGAAAAAATATAAAGGCCCCTGCGGTATTGCACCACAGAAGCCTTTTTTTGAATGTTTTACCAATTTATTTTGAAGCCGGCCATTCGCTGAGCGCCTTAACCGGTGCGGTTTTGGTGTTTTTCTCCGGCAACAGGTACACGTTCATTGCGCCTTTGAAACCGGCGGGCACCGTCATTTCAAAACCGGTGAGAATGGTGCCTTTGTTTGAAGCGTCGTAGTCGTTTTTGGATTCGGTGCTCCAGGTTTTCATCTGCACGGGCAGCGGCGCGTCCACTTTCAGCGTGAGCGTTTTCCCGTTTTTGGAAAGCTCGGCCGTGTTGCCGCCGGTGATCTTCACGTCGGCGGGCGTTAGCAAAGTCCAGCGCACAACGGTTTCTTTTTGCGGCGCTTCGATCTCGTCGCGCACCACTACATATTGTTTGTTCACGATGGCGATGCCGCGCACGGCTTTTTCCAGGTCGCCGGCATACAGCTTACTGATATCCGTGGTGGCCTGCAAGAAATTTTCATCGCGGTTGAAGGCGGTGATGCGCGCATCGCCTTTTACGTTTTGGAAATTCCCGTTAACGGTAAGCGTATTGTGCGCATAGTTATTGTAGCGGTATACCTGCCAGCGCTGCGAGTTTTGCGCGAGGCCCCAGATCGATATGCCTTTCGATTCGAGGGAGTTGTAGTCCTGCATGCCGAAGTCCATGGCCCAGCGTACGCCGCCGCTTTCCATTACGAAAGAGCCTACGTCCATATGCGCATGGTTCACCGAAGGCGAGCCGCCTTTCATGCCTGCGAATATCGCGTTTTTGTCCGTCCAGGACGTGCGCATGAGCGCCACGGGATTTTTCCCGCCGCCCGTCCACAACAATGCCTGCGGCGGTTTAATGGAAGACAACCGGATATTATTGTTCCACAGCATGATGGCGGGCAGCAAGCGGTCGCGCGTATGACTTTTCCCGCTTTCCATCCAGCTTTTTTCCACCCACAACAGCGACGGATCTTTTTGTTTGCCGGCGAACCAGAACATGGCCGCGTTCAGCCCGCCGCCATTGCCAGCGTCGGAATAATTGAACGGCGCACCGGTGGGGCCGGTCATATTTTCGAGGTAACCGGCGGTTTGCAGGAAGCCCGGTTTTTCGGTAAGACCAAAATCTTTTTGGAATATTTTTTCAAGCGCGCTGATGAACAGTACGTTAAAACTGGTGCCGTAGCCCCAGTAGCCATATCCTTCGGGATAAGCGCCCTCCGGCTGGTAATCGGCCATGGGCAGCTGGATGGATTTGATCCCGCGGTTGATGATCCCGCGGGCAAGCTCGGGCTGCTGCTCATAGATCGCGAGCGCGCCGTACGCCATGCCGGTGTTGCACACCTGGTTCCAGTTGTTGGTCACCCGCAGCCAGTTATTGTTCTTGCTTTGCAGCGAGGTGTTGACGCCTTTTTCGAGAATGGCGCCGGAGATGGTTTTGCGGTCGTTTTGCGAAAGATGATCGTACAGCCAGTCATACCCGATAGCCATACCGAGCGTCATTTCAGCGACATCCAGGAAATGGGAAGGGTTCCAATCCTGGAATGCGGCTACAGCAAGCATCTCGGACTTCGCGCGTTGGGAATATTTCCCATCGCCGGTAATGCGGTACGCATAGGAAAGATAAAACAGGCGGCGGATACATTCGCGTGAAACGCCCAGCAGGCGGCGGCCTTCCAGTTTACGCTCAAGATTGGGAAGACCGATCATTTTGTCTGCTTCCGCAACGATGGACTGGTGCATTTTCTGCCATACCGGGTCGGAGGCGATCATTTTCCGCAATTGATTTTCTTCGCCTTTCAACATTAAAATACGTGGGTGACCCGGCACGGAAGCACCTACAGGAAGCGTGTCCGTCTGTGCAAACGTTTGCATACCGAGTAGCAAAAATAGCATGGTAAGTTTCATAACTGGAAATTTAATACTGATCAAAATACAATTATTTCGAAATTTCTCATATTCATTCATCCCCAATTTGCCGCATCCTTTCCACAAAAAAGACCCAAAGCCGTATGGAAACCGCGATGGGCGGCTATATGCGGTTTCTGGCACAAAATTGTGGTTATATCCGTCTATTAAACCGAAGCCCGATGGAAAACAACCGTAAGATCAGCTATAACCACGTGCCGGCGCGGGAACTGATGCGCCTGGCCATAAAATTCAACGTATCGTTCCAGAAAGTGAAAGCGGCCATGTACACGTTGGGACACGACCTGAAAGACATAGAAGCGTGGTTCCAGGAGCGGAAACAGAAGCTGGAGCCGGAATACTCCTATTTTTCGCGCAATCGTTCGTCTGTATAAGTGATCTCCGTTTTGCCGTGCGGTTTAGGCACGCCGTTTTCGTCTACCGATACAAAAACGATCTTGTCGATGGTAAGAATGGATCGCTGCGTGATCTTGTTGCGCACTTCGCAGGTCAGCGTAATAGATGTGCGCCCGAAGTGGGTGGCTTTGATGCCGAGCTCCACGATATCGCCCTGGCGGGCTGAATTGATAAAATTGATCTCAGACATAAACTTCGTTACGCATCCGTTTGTTCCCAGCTGGATAATCGCATAGATCGCCGCCTCTTCATCGATCCAGCGCAGCAGGCTGCCGCCGAACAAGGTTCCGTGCGCATTCAGGTCTTCCGGTTTTACCCACTTCCTGGTGTAGAAATTCATTGTCTTGAAATTTTGGGCGAAATTAACAAATAACCGCGGTTTTGTGCCGGTCGTTCCATACATCGCAAGATACGGATGGCGCAAACCGGCGCTGCCCGTATCTTTGTGTATATGAACAACCTGTTACCGGCAGACGGCATGGCGGTGTTATTCCCGGCACTGTTCACCCCGGAAGAAAGCGACGGCTATTTTCAATTGTTGAAGGAAAATATAAACTGGAAACAGGAACCCGTGATCCTGTTCGGTAAAACCGTGATGCAGCCAAGGCTCACGGCCTGGTATGGAGACGAAGGCAAAACGTACAGCTATTCCGGTATTACCATGCAGCCCCTTCGCTGGACGGAGGAATTACTTGCCATCAAATCAAAAGTGGAAGCCGCGGCCGGTCAGGATTTCAACAGCGCCTTGCTGAATTTTTACCGCAATGGGCAGGACAGCATGGGCTGGCACCGCGACAATGAAAGCTCGCTGGGCATCAATCCCGTGATCGGTTCGGTAAGTTTCGGGGCTGAGCGGGTTTTCCAGTTCAGGCACTACATGAACCGCTCCGTAAAACGCGCCGTGTTGTTAACGCACGGCAGCTTACTGATCATGGGCGGCGAAACGCAGCATTACTGGCAGCATGCGCTGCCGAAAACAGCCAGGCCGATCGGCGCGCGCATCAATATTACTTTCAGGAAAATAAAGTAATGTAGGTCTTCACTTGCTGCCGGGTTCGGTTAATCGTGCCCTTCCTGTTTCACCAGTTTGTTGTAAATACCGAAAAGCAGGAATGGCGCAGCCCACTGGCCGATGAACAGACTGGTATGTTTCCGCCCCATGCATTGCAGGGCCAAAGCCGCCGTCATGGCGCCCACTGAAGCCCACAGGAAAACGTCGGAAGGAAGTTTCGCGGTCTGTTCCTCGATAGCCTCCGCTACAGGGCCTTCGGCGTGCTCATTGAACATGTTTTTCTTTGCCATAAAAAATAAGTTTAGTCGTTTTTATCAATACTGTACTCGTTATTCTCTTCGTCTTCGCCGCCGATCTCTTCCTGTTCGTCGTCGTCTTCGCTGCCGGGCACGTCCAGCTCCTCGCCTTCATTGAGCGGGTCGCCGTCATCGTCCGTCATGTCCACTTCAGCCTGGTGCATCCGTTCTTCTTCCTCGTAAGCAGGGTCGCGGGTAGCCGCGTCTTCCAACGCATTACGTTCCGCTTCCGTTACGTTATCCTCGCCCTCAACGAGCGGTTCCTCGTCGTCCAGCACGCCTTTGCCTTCTTCGTCGTCAGACGAAGCGGTGGTATCCGCCAATTCGCCCATCGGGGCGGGTTTGATATTTTCCTGCCCGGGAATGTCGTGCATCTGCGGGAGGTCCATACTGGCCGGGGTGCCTTTCATGCGGTCTTTATCCTGCTGGTTATCGGTGAAATCTTTTTCTTTTGCCATGGTAGTATTTTTTAAGAAACGGCGAAAGAACCATGCCATTCGCAACAACTGTCAAAACCCGGCGAAATTGTAGAGATAATTACGCATTGACGGCGGTAAACGGGTCTTTTATATCAGATTTTCCCCGATATTTGAAGGGTTCATCAAACCCGGTCCCCATGAAAAACTTGATCCTGACGGCTTGCTTTTACTGATGGTACCCGCCTTTTCTTTCGCCCAGAATGCCGACGCCGTAACGGGCATTTGGTACAACCAGGAAAAAGACGCCAAGATCCAGATCTACCGCAGCGACAAATATTTCGGGAAGATCGTGTGGATCGCCACCGTTTGGACGCGCGCGTAATAATTCCCTCCAAAACCAACAACTCAACCCCTCCACGCTACAGTTCAACGAAAATTCCATGGCCGGGGGCGCTCTTCCGCGCAATTTTGCTTCAAATGCCAAAGCATGAAAAGCATCATAATTATTGTCATCATGAGCGCGGTCTTTATCCAGCCACTGTTTGCCGGGAAATTACCGGCGGAGGATTTTAAATTCGTGAAACAATCCAATAACGTATTCCTGTACGAACGCTGGATCGCCGCCGGCAACGACGAAAAAGTGAGGGAGATCAAAGCCGTGTTCCTCGTCAGGGCCAGCCGAAACAGCCTGATCAGCCTGCTGAAAGACCCGGTGAAAGGCCGCGACTGGAACGTGAACGCCAAAGAATACCGCGTGCTGCCGCTGCCGGAAGGAAACCGCTGGATCAGTTATATTCAATACGACATTCCCTGGCCTTTCGATAACCAGGACTGCTGCCTCTCATTCCAAAGCAGCGAGAGCGAAGTAACCTTTCAAAGCACGCGCCACAGCGCCTTCCCGGAAAAAGACGGCATTATGCGGCTTACCGGCACCAAAGGCAAATGGGTGCTGGAAAATATGCATTCGGGGAACGTAAAAGTGACCTATTTCATCACCACCGACCGCAGCCGCAAGATCCCGCGCTGGGTTTCCGACCCGATCGTGCACAACAATCTCATTAAAACCATGACACGCTTCAAAACACTCGCAGAACAATGAAATACACGCTCATCACCGGCGCCAGCTCGGGCCTCGGCCGGGAATTCGCCATACAGTGCGCCCGCATGGGGATGCACATCATCCTCATTGCGCTGCCGGGCGGCAACACAGCGTCCCTTGCCGGTCAATTGATGGATGAATATGCAGTAGACGTGCAGGTGTTCGAATTCGATCTTACGGATGCCGCGGAACTTGAAAAGCGCGTCAATGAGATCATCCGCTGCTACCCTGTCGATTTCCTGATCAACAACGCGGGCATCGGCGGCACCGAAGCGATCACGGAAACGCCGCTGGAAAAGATCGACAGGATCATCCTGCTCAACGTGCGCAGCACGGCCCTTCTCACGCGCCAGCTGATCCCGCACCTGCTGCGGCACGACAAAAGTTATATCATGAACATCTCCAGCATGGCCGCTTTTACGCCCATCGCGTACAAAACGGTATACCCGGCTTCCAAAGCCTTTATTTCGGTATTTTCGCTGGGGTTGAAGGAAGAACTCGAAGGCACCGGCATTTCCGTAAGCGTGGTGTATCCCGGACCGATACTGACCAATTCCGGCACTGCGCGCAGGATCATCAGCCAGGGCCTGAAAGGCAAAATGGGCCTGCTGCCCACGCCGGAGATCGCGCAAAAGGCCATCCGGATGACGCTGGCGGGCTCCCCGGTGATCATTCCCGGCATCATGAACAGGATCAGCCATTTTCTCATGCAGCTGCTGCCCACCGGGTTTAAAATGAAACTCGTGTCGCGGGAGGTAAAAAAAGAAATCAGTTATTCGATATGACCAAAGTGTTGATCACAGGCGCCAACGGCTTCCTCGGCTCCAATCTTACCCGGGAAATGTACCGCCTCGGCTATGAAATAAAAATACTGGTACGCCCAACCGCCGATCTGAAAGCCATTGCAGACATTCCCTGCGAGATCTTCTCCGGCCATCTCAACGATGCCACACAGGTAATGCAGGCCGTGGAAAGCTGCGACGTGGTGGTACATGCCGCCTGCATTACAGACCAGTGGGGCGTTTCATTCGAAGAATATGAAAAGATAAATTTCACCGGCACCCGCCACATCGTGGCGGCGTGTTTGCAGCATAAAGTGAAAAAACTCATTTATGTCAGCACCGCCAACACCATCGGTCCCGGCAGCAAAAGCAACCCCGGCAGCGAACTGAACGGCTTTTCGTTGTTTAACGCCAATTCAGGATATATCAACAGCAAATACCTCGCGCAGCAATACGTGCTGGAGCACGTGGAGCGCGCCGCGCTGCCCGCCGTGGTCGTGAACCCCACCTTCATGATCGGGCCGAACGATGTGAAACCCAGTTCGGGCAAACTGCTGCTGTACGGCGTGGGCAAAAGCGTGTTGTTTTACCCGCCTGGCGGAAAAAATTTCGTACATATACAGGATGTGTGCCGTGGCATCGTGAACGCGATCGGGAAAGGCAAAACCGGCGACTGTTACCTGCTGGCGGGGCAAAACCTGAGCTACCGGGAATTTTTCAGGATGGTAGACCGCGCCCAGCACCGCAAAACGCTGCTGATCCCGATACCGCCGCTGTTCCTGAAGATCGCCGGGATAGCCGGTTCCGCGCTGGCCCGGCTTACCGGCCGGTCGCCGAAGCTGAACTATACTTCCGCTTACCTGTTGTGCTTGCAGAACTATTACACCGGCCGCAAATCGGAACGCGACCTGCAATTGCAATACACGCCCATAGAAACCGCCGTGCACGAAGCGTTCCGCTGGTTCAGGGAAAATGCATATTTTTAATGAAGCGAACTACCGACATGGATTTTCAGCAGCACGACAAACTCTTTACCAGCAAGCTTTTCCGTTATCTTTCGAGGATAGTGATCCTCTATATCCTTAGCACGATCTTCAAGCTGTTCGACCATACGTTTGTTGAAGACATGCGCGTGTGGGGCATGCGGGGCCAGCTTTTCAGCGTCGTGTACGTTGTGTACGGGCTGATCGTATGGGAAGGCGCCATCCGGCTTTCCGGCTGGGTGGAGCGGCACACGGGGCCGAAAAAGCTCGTTATCCTCGCGCTCAGCCTGCTGGCTTACGGCGCGGTCGCTTCCATCGGGTTCGGTCTGGTATACGCGGCATTCGACATTTTACTTTTCCACCGCTACGAAGCCTGGGAAAGCGCCAGCAGCTTCAGCTACGACCTGAATTTCGGCACATTCCTTTTCTATTTGCTCATCCTCACCTTCAACGGCATCATTTATTATTACAAAGGCTGGAAAGAATACCAGCTGCAAACGGAAAGGCTGATGCGCGAAAATATCCAGGCGAAATACGACGCGCTACGCAACCAGATAGACCCGCATTTTTTCTTCAATTCGCTCAGCGTGCTTACCAACCTGGTGTATAAAAGCCCTGATGTAGCGGCGGATTACATCACGCAGCTCGCCAAAACCTACCGCTACATCCTCGATAAAAAATTCGAGAACCTCGTGCCGGTGCAAACCGAGCTCGACTTCCTGGATTCATACCTTTTCCTCATCCGCATCCGCCACCAGAGCAGCATCCGCTGTTCGGTGGAGATCGGCGAAAATATCCGGGTGAAAGGGATGATACCGCCCGCCACCTTGCAGCTGCTGGTGGAAAACGCCATCAAACACAACCGTTTTTCGTCGAACGACCCGCTGCTGATCACCATCAAAAGCGAAGGCGACGAACTGGTGATATCCAACAAAGTACGGGCGAGAAGCAATCCTGAAACGCCCTCCGGCATTGGATTGGAGAATATCCATAAAAGATACGAGCTCGCCATCGGGAAAGGCATCCGCGTATATCCTTCTTACGATCTGTTCATTGTTAAAATTCCGGTTATCCTGCAATCATGAAAGTGGTAATATTTGAAGACGAAATGCATAACGCCGAGCGGCTGATCCAGCTGATCCGCCAGTGCAACCCGGACGTGGAAGTGCTTGCCATCATCGAATCCGTTGCGCAGGGCGTGCAATGGCTGGCGGAACAACATCCCGTGGACCTGATGTTCATGGACATCCAGTTGTCTGACGGGAACTGCTTCGAAATGTTCGCCCACACCAAAGTGCACACGCCGGTGATCTTCACCACGGCGTACGACGGTTTCGCCCTGCAGGCGTTTAAGCTCAACAGCATCGATTATCTCATGAAACCGATCGAGCAGAAAGAATTGTGCAACGCATTGCAAAAATTCGAACAGTTCCGTCCCGCGCCCAATTACCAGGTAGATATCAACCGCCTGGCGGAAGAATTTCTCCGCCGCGACCATACCCGTTTCATCGGCCGCATCAACAATCAACTGATTTACGTAAAAGCGAAAGACATCGCCTGGCTGCAATTTTCCAAAGGCGTTACCTGGGCCACCACCTTCGCGCAGCAGCGCATGCCGCTGGATTATTCGCTGGACCAGGTCGAGAAGCTGCTGGACAAACACACGTTTTTCCGCATCAACCGCCAGTTCATCATTCATATCGACGCGATCAAAAAGATCATGGCGTATTACAACAGCCGCCTCATCCTGCAGCTGGAGCCGGCCGCGGGCGAAGATGTGATCATCAGCCGGGAACGGGTCAACGATTTTAAGGCCTGGCTGGAAGGTGTAAAGCCGTAATTACGGGTTTACACCCGAAAAAAAAGCCGGGCGAAACGTTCGCCCGGCTGGTAAAAACCACTTAAACCAAAACTATTTTTCCACGGGAATGAACAACACGGCATCCGCCACAGTAGCGCCATCTGCCCCATCGCTGGTGATTTCCACGTATGCCTTTTTACCTTTTGAAAATGCGTAGCTGCCCAGTTCCACCCATTCGCCGGAAGTTTGTCCCTGCACGCGAACGGACGCCGCGGTGTACGGCACTTTCGATTCCTTTTTACCGTCGAACACGCTGATGTGCGTGGTGGATGAAATATTCGCCACTTTCGGCACATAGGTGTACACCTTGTAAGTACCGGTTTTCAATACGTCAGGCGTAAAACGGATCGTAGCGGATTGCCCTTTTTCGGCAACGAACAAACTGGGGCCGTATGCGCCTCTTTTTTCGGTTTTCCAGGTTCCGTTTGTCGTGGTGTTCGCTACATCGTCGTTATCTACGAGGATCTCGGCGGTGCGGTCGGTCGCCAGCGGGCGGGCCGCCAGTTGCTGCTGCAATTTGGCGACATCTACTTTCTGCACGGAAGTTTTATGGTCGATGGCCGCTGCCGCCGCGGTGGCGGAAGATTGCGCCAGCACCATAAACACCGGTTCCATGCGGATGGAGCCGTAAGCAATATGCGAAGCGGAAAGACAAACCGGCACCAGCAGGTTCTCGCAGTCTTCCTGTTTCGGGATCAGCGAACGGTAGCTGATCGGGTAAGGTCCGAAACCGCCGATCTGCACGTCGCCTTCGTTTTTCACCATACCATTCTCCACAATGCGCTGGCAGTTATGCGAATCCATGGTATACGCCGCCATGCCCACGCCGTCTTTCACCACTTCACGGCCTTCGCAGTTGGCCTGCGTCATCACGTAACTGCCCACCATGCGGCGCGCTTCACGCACGTACATCTGCGGGCTCCAGTTGCCGGATTCGGGGTATTCATCTTTCGGATAGCCCCATTTCAGCATTGCGTCGCGCAGGTGTTTCGGCATGCGCGGGTCGTGACCGATGAAATACAGCAGGCCTTTATTGTACAGTTCGTGTTCTTTCGTGATCTTTTCGCGGGTTGCGTAATCGGCTTCGGGATAATTGTAGTTCATGCCGATCATGTCCGTGGAGAACGCTCCGTTGTTGTTGATGTCCGTTTTGTGGTTGGGCATGAGGTCGAACTTGAGGAAACCGTTGAGATTACCGGGTTTCAACTTCTCCACCACGCGTATCAATAATTCGTAACGCGCGGGATCGTACCCTTCCGGCTGCGTGATGGGGATCATGTTGTCCGGCTGGTTGCTGAGGCATATCCTGAAATTGTAGGCCTGCACTTTTTTGTCGCCCGCTCCCTGCGGTGCGAGTTTTTCGCTGCTGATGCCCCATACCAGGCCGCTTTCGGGCTTGCCAGGTATTTTATACGGGTCTATGCCGTCGGGGAACTGGTGTTTGTTGCGCATCTGCACGCCATTGTAGGTTTCGTTGTATTGCGCATTGGCTTCGCGGCCAACGGTATACGAAACGCCGGCTTTCGCCATCAGGTCTCCCTCGTAGCTGCAATCAATAAACATTTTCGCGCGTACCACCGACGTTTTGGCGGTGCCGCCGGCCGAAGCCTCCAATTGGATCTCGGTGATGCGGCCGTTGGATTTCTGCGCGCCGGCCAGCCGGTGCATGTACAGCACTTCCACGCCCGCTTCGCGGATGTATTGCTGGAAAGTGCGCTCTGCAACGCCCGGTTCGAATATCCACTGTTCAAACTTGCCGTAATGCGTGCCGATACGGCGGTAAAAATCGCGGGAAATGCCGGTGATGGCGTATTTGTTCCCGATATCGGTATACCCCAGGCCACCGGAAGTAAGGCCGCCCAGGCGTTTGCCCGGCTCGATCAGCAACACCGTTTTATTGAGTTTTTTCGCGGTGTAAGCTGCGATCACGCCGGCTGAAGAACCGCCGTAGACGCAGATGTCCACCTCGCGCACCGACTGCGCGGAAACTCCTGCGGAAATTACCGCCAGGCATACAATCAAAAGCATTCGTAGTTTCATCATCCTTGAAATGTTTTAGTAACCGGGATTTTGGTCTTTAACCGGGTCTATGGCTTTGTTATAGTTATATTCGATAGTCGGGACCGGCCACAGCATATGTTTATCCAGCACGGTTTTGCCTTTCACAGCCTGTATCACCTGTTTGGCAATGCCAAGGCGTTTCAGGTCGGGCCAGCGTTTGGCCTCGCAGCAGTTTTCATAGCCCCTTTCTTTCACCACCAGGTCGATGAAGGCCTGCTTGCCGCTGTAGTCCGCCAGTTTAAAGTCCACCGTGGCGTCGGCGGCAAGCGGATTTTTTCCGTAAGCCCTGCGATGCACCATATTGAGTTTCTCCATTGCGTCGGCATCGGGCGCGCCGTCTGCCTGGGCTACGCATTCCGCGTAAAACAGCAGCACATCGGCGTAACGATACATCGGGTAATCGTTTCCGCCGCTGGTGGTCGTGGTCCTGTCGCTGAATTTGCGGTTCAGGATCGTGGTAGGCCCCAGGCCAAACGTTTGCGGATACCAGTTAAAAGTATAACGCAGATCGTTTTTATCCCAATTTTTAATAAAACTGTTTTGCTCGGAATCGCTGTAAAAGGTATAAAAGCCGCCGGGAGGATAATAACCGGTACCGGGGTAATGCGCGTATTGGGGATATGCAAACCCTTGCCCGGAAGGCGTCCTGGAATATTTGATGTAAAATATCTCTTCGGTGGAAGAAACAATGTCCGGCCCGAAAAGTTTGTCGAAATCATCGGCGACGGTCACGTTCACGAGCGAGAATTTGTTGGAGGCGATCACTTCGGCCGCTTTGTCCCTCGCATCGTCGTAACGGTGCAGGTTCATCAGCACGTCCGTCAAAACCGTTTTTGCAGCCAGTTTGTTAGGCGTTCCGCCCAAACGCGCCACGTCGGGAAGGTTTTGTTCGGCAAACTGCAGGTCTTGCAGGATGTAAGCATACACCTCATCCTGCGTATTTCTTTTCAGGTTGATGGAATCCATGTTGAATTCCGTGCGGATGGGCACGCCGGCCCAGTTGCGGACGAGATAAAAATACCACAGCGCGCGCATGAAACGCGCTTCCGCGATATAAGCCTGTTTTTGGCCTTCCGAGAGGTTTTTTCCGTCCGGCGTTTTTTGTATCACGATGTTCCCGTTGCGGATGGCCTGGTAAAACGCGGCCCACATGTCGCCCACACGGGTGATGTTCGTATTGTCCAGCCCGGTGTAATCGTTTAGCGGGGCATGGCTGCCGCGGCCGTACAGGTATTCGGTGTAGATCTCCATCTGGCACTCGTATAGTGCGCCCATGGTGCCGCTGTTGCGTATGGGCACGTATATCGCGTTAAGACCGGCTTCTACTTCGGCCGGGGTGTTGTAGAAAAGTTCCGCCGCAATAGACTTCGGTTTTTCTTCCAGCATTTTGGTGCAGGAAGCCAGCAGCAGAACGGAAAATATGATGAGCAATGACTGTTTCATATGCAATGATTAGTGTAATTAAAATGGATTAGAACCCGCAACGGAGGCCGAACGTAACCGATTTGTTGGTCGGATAGGTGGAATAGTCGATACCCTGGTTGATGGAATTGGAACCGCCGTATGCGTTCACTTCCGGGTCGTACCAGGAATATTTGGTGAAGGTGATCAGGTTCTGCCCGCTGGCGTAAACCTGCGCGCTTTTCACCCATTTCCAGCCGAAATTGCGCACCGGCAGGTTGTAAGCCAGCTGGATATTTTTGAAACGCAGGTAACTGCCGTCTTCCACGAAGCGGCTGCTCATGTTGCCATTCAGGTTGCGCGTGATCTTCGGGTATTTGGTGTTTGTTTTTTCCGGCGTCCAGTGGTCTTCGAATACTTCGCGCGGAAGGTTCAGCCCCATGCCAAGATCGAGGCTGGCGGCTTTGTTGAGGTTGAAGATGTCGTTGCCCTGGCTGCCCTGGATAAACACGGTGAGCTCAAAACCTTTCCAGGTGGTGATGGAGTTAAGGCCGTAGATGAAGTCAGGATTGGGATCGCCGATGTAGGTTTTGTCTGCCGCGCTGATGTTGCCGTCTTTGCTGATGTCTTCATACTGGATATTCCCGTTGTCTGTATACCCGGTTTCTTTGTAACCGTAGAAGATGCCCAGCGGCTGGCCTTCCCGGAGCAGGTTCACGTAATCGTTGAGCGAGCCGGTATAGAATGCGCGGCCGAAAATATCCTGGCCGTTGTACAGCTTCAGCACTTTGTTCCGGTTGAAAGCGATGTTGCCGGCCAATGTCCAGTTCACTTCGCGTTTTAAGATGTCCGATTCAAGGCTCAGCTCGATGCCGGTATTTTGAATCTCGCCCACGTTCTGCACGGTGGTGCGGTAACCCATGGAAGCCGGCAGCTGTACGTTGTTCAGCAGGTTGGTCGTTTTTTTCCGGTAAAAATCGGCGGTAAACCGGAGGCCGTTATTGAGGAAGGCGATGTCCATGCCTGCGTCGAACTGGCGGGTGGTTTCCCAGCGCAGGTCGCCCGGAAGCGTAGTGCCCGGCGCAAAGGCCGTGTAGAGCGCGTCTCCGAAGATCGTATTGGAAGAGGAAAGCTGGTTCAGCGTCTGGTAAGGATTTACGGCCGTGCTCCCCGCACCGCCATAGCTGGCTCTCAGTTTCAGATCGGAGATGACGCGGCTCCGCTTCAGGAAATCTTCGCTGGACACGCGCCATGCAACCGCCGCCGAGGGGAAGTTGCCCCATTTGTTACTCTCGGAATACCGGCTGGAACCGTCCGTACGGAAGCTGAACGTAACCAGGTATTTGTCTGCGTAGTTGTAATTAAGACGGCCGAGGTACGACAGCAGCACCCATTTGCTGTAGCTCGTAGTCGGGATGCCGGGCGTGGCCGCGCTGCCAAGGCTGCCCGTGCCGGTAATGTCGCTCAAAAAGCCGGAGCCGGAACCGCGGAGCTGGTTGTATTCAAAATCCTGGTACGTGAACGCGCCCATTACGTTGAGCGTGTGTTTGCCGAACTGTTTGTTGTAAGTGATCACGTTTTCGTTCAGCAGGCTGGTGGATTTATCGGCGTACACCGTGGCGTTGCCTACGGAGTTGGTGGAAGGCTCGATGTTGCTGTATTGGTCTACCCGGTCGTTAAGATTCTCGATACCGCCGGAGATCTTGATGGTAAGGTCTTTCCAGGGTTTGATCACCAGCGCCGCATTCGCCAGCACCCGGTCGCCCTGGATATCGTCAGACGTTTCATTCAACGGCACCAGCGGGTTGATGATCACATTCGAAATGAAAGGATACGCCGTGTTCAGCCTGCGGTACGAACCATCGGCCAGATAAGGCGTGAGGCTCGGGGGAGACATGAGCATGGCCGAGATCAGGTCGTTGCCACGGTTGCCCGGCTCGCCCGTTTTCCGCGAACTGTTTAGCCGGGTGAGTATCGCGTTGTAGTTTACGCTGAAAACTTTGCTGATATCATGTTCTACGTTCGCGCGGATGTTGTATCGCTTGTAATCGCTGTTGCGCACGATACCATCCTGCGAAAACAGCGAACCGGAAATGGAGAATTTCGTTTTTTCCGTACCGCCGTTCACCGTAGCGCTGGCCGTGTACATCGGCGCATTACGCAGCACGAGGTCCTGCCAGTCTGTACCAGGGCTTGCATACAGGCTGTCTACCTGCCCCTGTGTGAAATACGGGGCCAGGCCGTCGTTCTTCGCCTGTTCGTTGTACAGCTCGGCGTATTGACCGGCGTTCATGAGCGGCATTTTTTTCGTCACCATCTGCGTGGTGTAACCAAAATCCACGTCCACGGTGGTCTGTTCTTTTTTCCTGCCGCCTTTCGTCGTGATCATCACCACGCCGTTGGCGCCGCGGGAGCCGTAGATGGCGGTGGAAGACGCATCTTTTAATATTTCGATCGAAGCGATGTCTGAATTCTGCAGGAAAGTGGGGTTGCCGTTGAAAGGAAACCCGTCTATCACATACAACGGCTCGTTACCGCCGAGAATGGAGTTTACGCCGCGGATACGCACGCTGACGGAACCGCCCGGCGCACCGTTGTTCTGCATCACGCGCACGCCCGGTGCGCGGCCGTTCAGCGCCTGCATGATGTTGGTGGCCGGGTAAGAGGTGATATCTTTCGATTTTATCTGCGACAATGCGCCGGTAAGATCGCTTTTACGCGCGGTGCCGTAACCGATCACCACGATCTCGTCTGTACTGCTCACAGACAGCTGCATCGTAACTGTCACAGGATTTTCGGCAGCGGTTGTTTCCTGGCTTTTGTAACCGATATAACTTACCACCAGCACCGATCCGCGCGGTACTTTGAATTTAAAGTTGCCCTGCGCATCGGTAGCCGTGCCGATCGACGTATTTTTCACCGCCACGGAAGCCCCGGGCAATGGAACTCCTTTGTCGTCCACTACTTTCCCGGTAGCGACAATCGAGGTGTCCTGCTGTTTTTCGTTGAAAATGATCTGTTGAACGATGCTGGTTTCCTTTTGTTTGATCACGATGTTCTTCCCCACGATGGAATACGTGAGCGGAAGCTCCTTCAGGCACAGGTCCAGCGCAAGGTCCAGCGGGTAATTCTTGATATTCACATTCACGCGCGCTTTGTCGATAAGCGAATGATCGAAAAAGAAAACATAACCGGTTTGTTTTTCGATGTTCCTGAACACTTTTTCGAGTGATGTGTTTTTTTCCGAAAGGCTTATGCTCTGTGCATATCCCCGGGCGCTTACCTGCAAACACGCGCATAATAAAATAATCACGGAAAACTTCATAACTAGCAGTGTTTTGGCGATCAGCCGCCATTTAAAATACCGCGTACAATCAGAAATAAATTGCATAATTTTGGTTTGTTAGGGTAAAAGAATCCCGCCCGGCGTAACTAGCCGGGGTCGCGGAATACCGTGGATTAGTTTCATCATGGTCCGCCCTTACATCTCTGCCGGTCCCGACTGCCATCGGGCCGGTTTTTTATTGAAGGGCAATTGGATTGGCTACATTTTTTTCATAACTGTTCTGCTTTTTTTCATAACGAATATTGAATTACGGCATTACGATGATTTTTTTTCCTTCGATCCTGTAATGCACCCTGCTTAATTCGAGAATTTTCATCACTTCGGTCACGCTGCTGCTCCTTTCGATCTTTCCGCCGAACTGTCTTGGCGCGATCTCGCCTTCATAAGCGATCTCCGCGTCGTACCACCTTCCGATCTGCCGCATTACGCCCTGCAGCGATTCGCGGTTGAAATGGAAATACCCGTTTTTCCACGCCACCACTTCTTCCACGTCCACATCGTTTTTGGTGGTCATTTTCCCGGAAAGGCTCAGGTTCGCCTGCTGGCCCGGCTCCAACTGCACCGCACTTTCGCCGTGCTGCACCTTTACGGCACCCTCCAGCAGCGTAGTGCGGATGCCTGGCTCGTCCGGGTAAGCCATTACGTTGAAATGCGTGCCCAATACCTGCACGGCCATATCGTTCACTTTCACTTTAAACGGCATCGCGGGATTTTTGGCGACCTCGAAATAGGCTTCGCCGGTAAGCTGCACTTCCCTTTCGCCGCCGGCGAAGGCGTTCGGGAAACGCAAGGTAGACGCAGCGTTGAGCCACACCTTGCTGCCGTCCGGCAGCGTGATGCGGAACTGGCCGCCTTTGGGCGTTACCAGCGTGCTGTAGCCGATGGCTTTGCCTTTTCCGACGGCATCGGAAGGATTGTAGGCCAGCTGCCCGCTGTCCAGCTTGATCACCTGCACGTTGCCCTGGCTGGCGATGGTGCCGTTGTCTGCCGTATCCAGCGTAATACGCCGGCCGTCCGAAAGGATCAGCATGGCCTTGTTGCCGCCGGGCAGCACCTGGCTGGCGTCTTGCGGCTGCTGCGCGAGCAATTCCTTTCCCGGCCGGCCGGGCTTGTACAACACGAGTGCAATTGCAGCGATAATAACCGCGGCGGCGGCGTATGGAATATACCTGCGAAGCAGGCGGACCTTTTTGACGGGAGCGGATGATTTTTTACCAAGAATGGCCATGCGTATGGCGTCTCGGCGGGCGGGGTCTGAAAGACCGTGCAGTTGTTTGTTTTCCAGCAAACCCTCGATAGCGGCCAGCCATTGGCGGCGCATGTTGTCGTCCTCAAGGGAATGCAGCACCCGCTCGGCCTCTTTCCGGCTTACATCCTCGCTGAGGAACCTGTCCAGCAATGCATCGAAGGTTTTCTGATCCATAACGTGATAAATTAAAGCCGGGGCCTGGGAGGCCCCGGACATTCTAAAGACGCGCAACAGGGCCGCAGGGAGGTGCCGGTTTCGAAAAAAAATCCGTGATTCACCAAACGCCTTGACTGTAGCGGAAAAATGGAGAAAAACTACAGCGGTTCACGGTTATTTGCCCGTCAATGCCCGGTACGCTCCGCGACAAAAAGCAAAATACTACCATATGCGAATGTGATCGCAAAAAGCTTTACATAATTAACCGGAACTGAAAAATGAGCGAAGGTTTACCTGGACAACACCCAGAAAAAAGCCCAAACGATCCAGTGGGCGCCGGAAGGATGATTGGCCAGCGCTTTTCGGAGACTTGCAATGGCCTGTACGATGTAACTTTTGATCGTGACGCGGGAAACGCCCATGGTAACGGCGATTTCCTCATGCTGCATGCCTTCGTAACGGCTGAGCCGGAAAGCACGCTGCTGTTGGGGTGGCAACAGCCTTATCGCCTGCTGGATGGTACGGTCCAGCTCGCGCAATTCGGCGGTTTCGTCTACCCTCTCCGCGCCGTCTTCCCGGAAGCACGACAGCACATATTGCCGGTAAGCGTCCTGCGAAGCCAGTTTGCGGAAGCGGGAATAGATCATGTTCCGCGCTGCAATGAAAAGGAAATTCTCCAGTTTCTCCACGCCCGCCAGCGACACGCGTTTCTCCCAAAGCATGGTGAATACGTCCTGTGCAACGTCTTCCGCCACGGAAGCCGATTTCGCAAGCAATAAAGCAGTTGAAAAAACGGCATCCCAATGCCGTTCGAAAATAACCTGGAAGGCATGTTCGTTTCCGTCCGCAAGCAGGCGCAGCAACTCCTTTTCACTATGTGGAATATTCCGCATGAACAAATAGACGGGATAAGACTGTTAAAACGATTTTGGTGATTGTACTGAACTAAAAGTAGTAAAAATTCGGAAGACCGCTACAAAACGCAAAAAAAATCCGCCCTGCATTGGCAGGGATGCAATTTATTGTATTATTGTTCCATAAACCCCTCCCTATGCGTTTCATCAGCAGGTTATTCGGCAAAAAGGAACACGCGAAAACCAATACTCACGCGGCTTTCTGGGCCTGGTTCGCCAGCCGGGAAAAAGAATTTTACAAAGTGCTGTTCAAAGGTACCGACATCGACAGCCGGTTTATGGATAAAGTGATCCCGCAGCTGCACCAGCTGAACGTTCAGTTCTATTGTCTTGCCGGAAAATACGACGAACAGACCGTGGAAATGGTGATCTCCGCCGAAGGCGACATCAAATCTTTTGTGTTCGTGGAAGACCTGGTGGCAGACGCTCCCGCCCTGCCCGGCTGGAAATTCACCGCCCTTAAGCCCGGCCTTGGTTTCGACATCAAGATCGGTATGGGCGGCTACGAGTTCAGCCGCGACAATATCAGTTTCTACAGCAATGAAAGCAGCGAATATCCCGATCAGATAGACATTACCTTCGTTCATCCCGGTTACACCGAAGAAAATCATAAAGAGATCGGCAACGGCATTGTGATATTCCTCGAAAATGCGCTCGGCGAGCTGGATACAGCCACACTGATAGACAATATCGATTTCGGCCCCGCTGATAGTGAAAAAGAATTGATCCCGCTGGAAAAACTGGAAGATTTCCTGCGCTGGCGCGAAAAAGAATTCGTGGAAAAATACAAAGCCACGCGCAGCAACAGCGACAACGACCTGTATTCCGTTGTGGAAGGGCGCAACAGCTACAATATGCCGCTGATCGCCTGCATTAATTCTGAATTGCTGGAGTGGGATGCCAAACCTTCCCATCCCTGGATGATGGTGGTGGAACACGAATTTGAGTGGGACGAAAGCGGCATGCCTTCGGCGGAAATGCACGAACGGCTGGGCAAATTCGAAGACGAACTGCTCGCCGGTCTTGCCGGTACGCCCGGGCACTTGTACCTCGGCCGCAACACGGAAGGCGGCTCGTGTTTTATTTATATCGCCTGCCGCGAATTCCGTGAGATCTCGCGGCAAACCGCCGCCCGGATCGAAAAATACCTGCTGAAACGCAGCGTGAACTACCGCATCTACAAAGACAAATACTGGATGACGATGGAAAAATTCATTCCCGCACCCTGATCTATGAAAACGTTGTTTATGCAAATCACCCCGCAACAAAGTCGCAATTGACCCCGCTGAAATCTAAATATTCCCCTTATTTTTGATGCGTACTTAACCTACAAACCATTTCTATATGAAAAACACCCTCCTGCAAACCCGACCGCTTAGCACTGACCTGGCTGCGCTCCTGTTAAGACTGATTTTCGGCGGCCTGTTTATTTACCATGGCTGGCAGAAACTTTCCAATTACGAAGTAATGCTCACCATGTTCCAGGATATAATCGGCATCGGCATTAAACCCACGGTAATACTCGTGATCTTCGCGGAGTTCTTCTGCGGCATTTTTGTGCTGCTGGGTTTCTTCACGCGGCTGAGCGTGATCCCGATCTTTATTACGATGTTCGTGGCTTTTTTTGTGGCGCATGGCAAAGACCCTTTCCAGGTGAAGGAACTGCCGTTTGCGTTCCTGTTGCTTTCGCTGGTGGTATTTGTGTTGGGGAGCGGCAAATATTCGCTGGATGCGGCCTTCCGGAAAAACGGGTAAACAATCAAACTTTAAAAAATAAAAAGAGCGGTGAAAAAATTCATCGCTCTTTTTTTATGATTACGACAGATGAGGTTAGAACCTTGCGCTGATACCGGCTTTCGTCCAGCTGATATCATATCCTAATTCGGCGAATACGCTGATGTTAGGCGTAAAATAATAACGGCCGCCGGCCACTACGCCTACAAAAGGATGCACGCTGTTATCGTCTATCAGTACGCCGGGAGCGCCGTCTGCTTTATAACTCTCGGTACGCACGCCGATCAGTGCGGCGCCATATACGTTGTACTTTTCAGTTACCAGCTTTTCCCAATAGTAGGTGCCGCGCGCGGCGATCAGCAGGGTGTTGAATTTATCTTTGTAACGATTGTCGCCGATATTGTATTTGTAAGACATGCTGCGGTAACCCACGATAGCGCCAACGCCCAGCAGGCCGGGCCCGATCTCTTTGGGCCAGATGCGTTCGTAGGAAACGCTCAGCGCAGGGAAACCACCGTAAACGGAATTAAAAGAGTATGTGGAGCCAAAGCCGATGCCGACGTTGATCACATTGTCGTTAAGGGAAAGTTTTTGAGAATAGGCTGTTGAGCACAGCAAAAGGAAAAACAACGTAACCGGATAAAGGGTTCTTTTTTTCATGAATGATCTGTTTTGATTCGGCCCGCAAATTATAACATAATTCAATGCCGGAACCATCATTCCCGCTGAGTTGTCATATTTACCGGTTAAACTGTAAAAGCCGCTACCAGGGAGCAGGTAGAAGGTTCTACCGGTTTTCGGGTATTTTCATTTTTACCGGTGTTTAAAACGTCGTGTAACCCATTTCGTTATATGTTTAACCGCAGGAAATTTCCTTTTAGTAAAGTTATCAAGGAACCGTCGTATTCCCGGCATCGAACCGATCAGCCTATTTTTCAATTAAGCTATCATTTCGCCTTGTTTTGGTCCTCAACATTGGTTCACATGGGCTGGCGTATATCTCGCGGGTAGGGTTATGCGCGCAAGATTTCCGCTAACTTAGAGGTGGGAAACAAAAAAATCGTGTAACCGGAACAGTTATACCTCAAAAAAGCACCAGCTGCGTGGCTTTTTTCCCTTTCGGCGGCTGCGCTTTGCCGAAAACCGTTCTGCCGCCATATCGCCAGGATTCATCACGTTCTTTTTGTACCAGTTCATCGAACCGGTCATTCGGCACAAAATCCTTTTCAGCAATTACCGCCAGGCTGTGCAAGGCTTTGATCGCCTCCTGTTTTTCGGAATGCCCCAGTTTCGCCTTGTGCACGGCCGTTTGCAGCGTGGCGATGGTTTCGTCGTATACTTTAACAGGAACGGGAAAAGGGTGCCCGTCCTTCCCGCCGTGCGCGAACGCAAAACGCGCGGGATCATGAAAGCGGGCGGGTGTGCCGTGTATCACCTCGCTCACCAGCGCCAGCGACTGGATCGTGCGCGGCCCGGCGCCCTGCAGTAACAGCAGCTCCTCGAAATTCCGGACGGACTGCTCATGCGCCATCCAGAGCACGGTGCCGAGCCTTTTCAGGTCTACGTCTTCCGCACGCACGTCGTGATGCGACGGCATTATCAATTGCTGGATCTCACGCATCATCAGCTCCGGTTTTTCCTGCGCCAGCTGTACGATGCCCGTACGCGCGGAAGCCGCTTCGCGGGCGGTAAGGTTGAGAATGGGGCCAACGTTCTGCCCGCAAACCGCTGCATGCGGCTCTTCCACGAAAGACCGCACCTGCCCGGAATGCCAGTGATAACGCCGCGCCATCTGGCTGCCAGGGCTCATCCCCTGCTGGATCACCGTCCAGTCCCCCCGCTGGCTGACGATAAAATTATGCGTGTACAACTGGAACCCGTCCTGCACGGCGGTATTGTCTACCTTGGCGCTGAGCTTGCTGCAGCGCGCGAGATAATCACCGTCCAGCCCGGTGCGCTCCGCCACTTCAAACAGTTCCGCGGGCGCTTCGCGGGAAAAACGGCCTTTGCCGCCGCAAATGTAAAGGCCCAGTTCCTTCGCCCGTGGATTGACGGCCCGTTTGAGCGCGCCCATCACCGAGGTGGTGATGCCGGATGAATGCCAGTCCATCCCCATCACCGCTCCCAAACTCTGGAACCAGAAAGGGCTGCTCATACGGCTGAGAAAGGCGTCGTGCCCGTATTCGAGAAGGATGGATTCGGTAACGGCCAGCCCGAGCTTTGCCATTCTTTCGGCAAGCCAGCGGGGCACATAGCCGTAGTGTAAAGGCAGATCTGCCGATCCGGAACGTTTCATACTAACAAATTTAGCATTTTTTCCTGGAACCTGCCGCACAAAAGGAACGGCTGTTGCTAATTTTTTGAGCTATTTCAGCCGGCCGGGACTGACGCCGAACTTTTTCCTGAACTCGTTGCTGAAATGCTGGAGGGTGGAATAACCCGTTTCATACGCCACTTCGGTGACCGATTTCCCGCCGCCGCGGATCATGTCGCGCGCCATTTCCAGCCGGTGCGATTTCAGGTAACCGAATACCGAGGCGCCGAACATCTTTTTAAAACCGTTTTTCAGTTTGAACTCGTTCAGCCCCGTTTGTTTGGCCAGCATGCCCAGCGTAGGCGGGCGGTGCAGGTCGTGCAGCAATATTTCCCGCGCTTCGCGCACTTTGTTCATATCGGCCATGCTCAACGTTTCGCGGCCGGCCGTTCCGCGGTTCGCCATTTCCAGCTGGCCGCATTGCAGCGCCAGCAGTTCCAGCAGTTTCGACTGCAGGAAAAGGTTCATCAGTCCGCCCTGGTAACTGCCCTCCTCTATTTCCTGGATAATGGCCGTCATGCGCGGCGTAAGCGGCAGATTAGGGCTTTGGAGGTATGGCGCGGGTTTGTTGGCCGTGATGTTTTCCGCCAGTTGGTTCATTACCGGCCCGGCATGTTCGGCCAGTTGAAGGAAACGTTCGCGCTGAAAGCCCAGCAGCAGCACTTCCAGGTTGGGCTGCGCGGGCAGTTCCGTGCGGAGCGAAGTGTAAGGATTGATGAAGATGTTGTGCTGCCGTGGCGCGAACTTTCGCGGACCACCGCCGGAATGCGCCGTGGTAACAAGATGGCCCTGCTTTACAAAACCCATTCCCGGCAAAGGCGCCTGCTGGCTGGTAGACAGCACGATGTGCTCGAAAACCTCGATGTTGAGCGAACTGATCATCATGCCGTCAAAAAAATGCTCGCGCAGCCGCACGTTCCAGAAAGGCGTCGATTCCGACCGCCATTGGTTCCATTCCGAAGGAGGCCCTAATTGTTTTTCGCCGGGGGAGCTGTATAAAATCTCGTTCGTTCCGAATCTGTAAATCATTTCCATAGCTCAATTCCATTTTACGCAACAAAAAATCCGGATACTGCAATACGCCGCGTGGATGATTCCGTCTCTTTGCTCCATAAACAGAACGGGCCCGGCGCGTGATACCCCTACGTGCGTGCTGTCCGTTCCGTTATTTTAACAAAACCGAAATGATCTACCTGATTGTATACAAAGTGCTGGGCTATCGTTACGCCGTGGTGCTGCAGAACCTTTCGCGGTCGTTCCCCGAGCGGTCGTACGAGGAAGTGCGCCAGCTGGCGGGCGGGTTTTACCGTCATTTTTCGGGGATATTCTCGGAAATGGCGCTGATGCTGTTTACTCCCGCCGCGCGTGTGAAAGAACGCGTCCGGGTAAAAAACATCGATCTGCTACAGTATTATCACGCGCAGCAACGCAATGTGATGATCATGCTGGGGCATTACGGCAACTGGGAATGCCTGAATGTGCTGCCCGCCAAAACGTTTATGAACATACACGCGGTGTACAAGCCGCTGCGCAACAAATTTTTCGACAAAATAATGCGCAGGCTGCGCACGCGTTTCGGGCTGAAGCTGGTACCCGCGGACAAAGCGGCGCGGCATATGCTGGCTTCGCGCGATTGTGCGGGCGCATATATTTTCGTGGCCGATCAATGCCCCGGCAACGGCGCGCATACGATCGATTTCCTGCGTCAGCCCACACCGGTGATCACCGGGGCGGAACGGCTCGCCCGGGCGACGGGGGCCGTTGTGCTGTATGCCACCGTCGGCAAGGCTGAAGCCCCCGCAGCCTGGGAAATATCCTTTCAACTTATCACCGACGCACCGGGCGAATTGCCGCCTTTTGCAATAACGGAGCGGTTTTCGCGCCTGCTGGAAGAAGACATCCGCCGCCAGCCGCAGTATTGGTTATGGACGCACCGCAGGTGGAAAAAACGCCCCGCTTTATGATCACTTTTCTCCTTATCATTGGCGTGTTTTGCGGGCTGTTGCTCGTTATCTCCGGCGTATTGGCCGCGCTGATACTCGTGCTGATGCACCGCAGCCCTTTGCCCGCCGAGCTCGCATATTGCCCGGTTCATTACGACGACGGCAACTATTGGGAAGGTTGTGCATGAAAAATCCATGCCTGTAACTTTTGCATGTTCATGCCCGTTACACTAGCACAACGGAACCTTTTATGAAAACTTTTATTCCCTTATTGTTATCCGCCCTTCCTCCGTGCGGCAGATAATCGATTTACCTGAAAAATATGCCATGAAAATCACCACACTGTCTACGCTGCTGTTCGTTTTACTGCTCTCCGCGGGATGCAAAAAGGACGATCCTCCTTTCCCTTCCATTGCGGGCACCTGGGAAATCCGGGAATCTTTCGATGTATGGGAACATATTATGTACGACCCCGGCAACGGCAACCGGCTTGTATTTGAGAAAGGCCATTACGCGGTGTACAGCGGCGGCGGGCTCAGCGATACCGGCCCGTACCTGGCGGAAGATCAAAGGCCCGAAGAAGCGCCCGAAACGCGTTTCCGGCTTTTGCTGAATCCCCGCATCAAAGACAGGGAACATACGCTCTATTATGAATTCGATGAAAAAGGCCGCCTGATGCTCATGCCTGACCCCGGGTTTACGGACGGCGGGCTTGTTTATTACGAAAAGATCAAATAAAAAAGGGCCGCTTTCTTCAAACCAGCCGTCATGGCTTTTCTTCACCCGTCTTAACAAGCCCGTCACATACATACTGCGATATTACCGCAGGTAACGGAAACTGCCTGCTACGCAAAACCAGCCATTAATACGTACCATTAAATCTGAATATCTTCGTTCGGCCGTTGCTCCGGAGATATCATTCACATTCATTTAACAAAAACGGTTGGGGATTTTATTACCTTCGATGCCACAACGGATATACCACTGTTCAACGGATACACCCAAACAAACTCCTCACGCATGGAGCCCCTTCAATTTTTCAAGCGCTGGTTTGCGACTGTTTCGCAAGCCGGCAGGTCTGTCGTGCATGCCGGCGCTTCCGGGCTGGAGGAAGACGCCCGCAAAAAAGTGCTGCTCGTCAACACGCTTTGCTGCATCACCGCCATACTCGCTTTTGCCGTAGGTTACGTGTTTTACCGTGCTACCGGTTTGCCACGGATCTACATCCCCGCGGCTATCGAAGGCGCGTTATTCACTTTTATCATCGCGCTGAACGGTTTGCGGCGTTATGGCGCGGCCAGCGTAGGTTTGCTGCTGGTGCACTGCGCCGGCGCTTTATATTTTTCGATGCTGCTCGGCCAGCTGATGAATTTTTCCCTGATCGTCGTTTTTCTTTTCGGGCTTTGTTTCCTGGTGTATTCCCAAAAACGCCAGCGCATCCTGGGGCTGGCAGCTACCGCGTTTACGCTGGTTTTCCTCGAACTGAACTTCTATTTTCATTTCTTCTCCCCCATCGAAATATCGCTGCGCAACCAATTCCTCTTCCGGTGGATCGCCATGCCCTCGTTTTTGCTCTTTGACGCGCTGGTACTGTATTATTATATCCGGGAAAACAAACGTCTTTTCCAGCAGGTGAAAATGGTAGTGTTCAAAACCACGCACGAACTGCGGAACCATCTCACTTCCAATTCCATTTTACTGGAGCTGTTGAAAAACGATGCGAAGGAAAACCCGGACCTGGAGCGCATCCGGCCGTATATCGACCAGCTGAGCGTGATCAATGCCGGCATGAGCAACGTTGTCAGCAACGTACTGAGCATGGGCGAGATCGAAGGCGGAAAAATGGACGAGCTGGAAAATCATACTTTTCACATCCGCCCCTTTCTCAACAACATCGCCGGCATTCACCGCATCAAAGCCAGGCTGAAAGGCGTGGTGATCAAGCTGCATATCGACAAAGGCATACCGCCCATTATCGTGAGCGACAGCCACCAGCTGAACATCGTGATCACCAACCTGCTGTCTAACGCCGTGAAATACGCGGACGAAAACAGCGAGATCACCATGAAAGTATTGACGGCGGACGCGTTTTTCCGCATCTCCGTCAGCAACCAGTGCCCCGAGATCCCGGGCGACAAACTGAAATATCTTTTCGAAAAGTTCTTCACCGCCAAAACCGACCACCAGGAAGGCTCCGGGCTCGGATTATACATCGTGAAAAACATAGTGGACAATTTCGGCGGCGCCTGCGGCGTAAAAAGCAATGCGCGCGAAACCACCTTCACTGTAAAACTGCCGCTCAAAACCGGCCACCCCTGCAATCTCCCGGAAGAGCACGACAATTACATCTACCGGATGGAAAATGCGCTGGTGCTGTTTGCGGAAGACGACCTGATGAATCACCGCCTGCTGTTCAACCTGCTGCAGTCTTTCGGCTGCACCGTTTCCGGCAGCATCAACGGCGGGCAGCTGATCGAAACGCTCGGGCAATGCAACATCCTGCCGGACTGCATCCTGCTGGATGCGCAGATGCCGGAAATGGGCGGACTGCAAACGCTTCGTTACATCCGCAGCCACCCGGTGTTCCAGGATATTCCCGTTATTTTCATCACAGCCAGGACCGACAATAAAGACGAACTGCTCGAGGCAGGCGCTTCCGCCGTTGTGCCCAAACCATTCGACAAAAAAACGCTGTTCAGCGTGATCAGCCGACATTTGCAAAGCGTGAACGCAGATCATTATTAACTACGCCATTTTCCCCGGCTGCAGGTCCAGGCTGGGATGCCCGCCTTTTTTGTAGCGGTCGGTGAGCTGCAGCGTCCAGTGCAGGTACCCTGCGATCATCAGTTCGAGATTGTCCACATACTCGTGCACCGCGCCGTTGTATTCCCTGAAATCGGGCAGGGATGCGCTGATGCAGACAAATTCCGCCACGTCTTTATCATGGATCTTCAGCATTTCCACGTATGCTTCGCTGAGGGAGCAGCCACAGTGATGTTCCAGCATCAGCACAAGGTTCAATACGTCGTGCCCTTTTTCGAGGTGCGCGGAAAAGTAGTCGTTGCTCCAGGACAAAATACGGCAGGTAAGCCAGGCGAGCCTTTCAAGGTAAGGATGCCTGATAATGTACTGTGGCAGCACGATGCCTGTAATGGCTTCGGCAAGGTTTACCATGGGCAGCACGTTCACCGCTTTGGTGCGAATGGCCATGAAAGTGTCCATGTCGGGGAAGATCATGGGCACGCGGTATTTCGTTTCTTCTTTAAGGCCCTGGAAATACAGTTCAATGCTTTCGCAAAAACGTTCCAGCCATTCGTGATCTGCGATGGCGAGCAGTTCTTCGCGCATGAGCGGCAATGTGGCATAGAGCGGATCGTTGCTGGTGAAGCGGCCATGGCGCAATGCCTGTAGCGAAATATCCTCGATAGCCTGTACCTGCTCCGGCGAGGAAAATTCATAACTGTCGTCTACCGTGAACGCCCAGATAAAAAACCTGCAAATGGCTTGCAGCTGCTGCACGGATGCTTTGGGGAATATACATCCTCCGCAATGGCCCATGCCGGTATGCATGTATTTCCTTTTCACTTTCTCCGGCAAAAAACCGAAATGATCGTTTACCCAAAGATGAATAATGGTTTCCATTTGCCGGGCATGCGGATTGGTACTGTGGGTAAAGGGGTAATGCAATGTGTTTGCATGCAACATGTCTCCCATAACGTTGGTTTAATGGTTAATAATCGTAATATATGGAATGGTCATATCCGTTCAACACCGCTCCCTGCGGGCTGTTCATGCCTTAAGCTTGCATATACGTAATGGAAGAGAAAAAAAGAAAGTCTGTGTTTTTTCAAAAAAATGCGGGCCTGAAAAACACAATTATAAGTTACACCAATCAGTTGGTGTAACGATGGGCCGGTTCGTTAATGTGTGTGCGGGATGGGGTTGGAATCGGTAATGGAAATGTCTTTTTTTGTTAATGCAGTTTTGAGGGAGGATAAAAAAAACGTGCGGCTTTAAGGGCCGCACGCGCTGATGATAGAAAAATTGGTTGATGAATTAATAACCGGGGTTCTGAACAAGGTACCCGGGGATAATAGAAGCCCCGTCCATCGCGGTTTGCGGGATGGGGAAAATGCGTTTGTTTTTGTCGGTGTTGGTTTTCTCCGTCCAGGTGCCTTCGTATTTGCCGAAGCGGACCATGTCTGTGCGGCGCTGGCATTCCCAATAAAACTCGAAGCCTCTTTCGCGGAACAGCAGGTCGAGATTGATGGCGGCGAGCGGTGCGGCGGGCGTGCTGGCCGTTCTGGAAGCCCTTACGAAGTTCACGTCGGCGAGCGCGGTGGCAGCCGGGTCTCCCCTTCTCAGTTTGGCTTCTGCGCGCATCAGGTATACGTCTGCAAGGCGCAGTATCACGATGTCGTGCTCGCCGAAGTTGCGGCCGCTTACGGAAGTTTTGCTGAATTCGTATTTGGAAACCCTGAAACCGGTGTTGTAATCGCTGCCGGCAACGGTGAAGTCGCACAGTTCGGTGAATTCAACGGGTTTGGTGGGTTTGCTGCGGGTGTCGTAAAATAGCGGGCCTACTTTCATTTTGCCGTCGCTGCATTTGAGGAACACGCCGCCTTTGCGGATGAGCCCGTATTGCTGGCCGCGCAGGATGCCGCGGTTGATATTGAACTGCGCCGCTTCTACGCAGGTATCGTTCGGATGCGAATAAATGGTGAGGTTTTCCTGATAAAAACGGGGATCTGCGGCCGCCGGGTCTATCGGCGCGTACGCGTTCACCCAGCTGCGGTAAAAATCGGACGTAATGCCGGGACCATCCGTTCCGTTCGCACCGGTGTAAGCGGGCAGCGGGAACTGGTCGCCGGAAAGGGAGAAATACGCCATGCGGTTATGCCCGTTCAGATCGGAACGCTGGTCTACCGCGAAGATCAGTTCTTTGTTGGTATGGTTCTCATCGTCGAACAGCGCGAAATAGCTTGGAGACAATGTATACTGGTTGCTGTTAATGATCTTGTCGCAGTATTCCACCGCTTTGTCCATGTCCGCTTTCTGGAAAGTAAAAGCAGCGGCATAACGGTCGCGGTAAACGGCCGCATTGAGGTGCAGGCGCGCCAGCAGGCCCCATACGCCCGCCTTGGTGATCCTGCCGGGACCGGTGTTGTTGTCCAGCACGGGCTCGGCGGCTTCAAACTCCGTCCTGATATAGTTCATCGCCTCTTCTCCCCTCAGGATCACCGAAGTTTCGCGGGGATCTTCTTTTTTGAACACCAGGCCGAACAGGTCGAGCGTAAGCATGTTGTAATACGCCCTCATCGCCCGGGCTTCCGCCAGGAATACTTTGGCGTTGGCGTCTTTGTTGTTGGGCAGTTCCGTAAGCGCTGTAAGAGAACGGGAAACGCCCTGGAAAATATTGTTCCAGGTGTTGCGCACATTCGGGTCGGGACTGGTGGTTTCGTGTTTGTGCAGGGAAAGATAAATGCCATTGTCTCCCCAATCTGTACCGCCCCTGTAAGGCAGAATGGCTTCGTCTGTGGATATTTCCTGCAGCGCGAAATAATTGGTATGGAGAAAGATGTCCGGCAGCTTTGCATACACAGGGGCGATGAGGCCCTCGGCGATCTCTTTGTCTGTTGCGCCGGTGGAAGACGTTTCATCCAGCACTTTCTCATCCAGCTTCGTACAACCTGCAAATACCGAGAAACCCAGCAGCAGCGTTAATATTTTCTTATTCATGATCCGGGATATTAGAATGAAACATTTAAGTTAAAGATGATAGACTTCGCTTTCGGGTAGCTCAGGTAGTCTACGCCGTAAGAAGTGAAATTGTCGATGGTGCGGTCTGTGTTCACTTCCGGGTCGTACCCGTCGTATTTCGTGATCACGAAAAGGTTCTGGCCGGTAACGGAGAGCCGCAGCATGGAAGCGTATTTGCTGATCCCCAGCGCTCTTGTGTTGAAATTGTATCCGAGCGTCAGGTTATTGAGGCGGAGGAAAGAACCGTTTTTCAGGTACCGGGTGCTCACGGGAGCGGCGTTGTTTACGGATTCCTCGGGATATTGTACGGCTTCGGGTGTGGTGTTCACGCTTTTGGAAAGACGCAGCTTGTAAAAGTTGGCGTTGGCCGTGTTGTCGTACACCTTGTTGCCGCCTACGCCATTGAAGTTGGCCAGCAGGTCGAAACCTTTGTATGCCACGCTTGCGTGGAAGCTGTACATTACCTTGGGCAATGCGGTGCCTGCCGCAATGCGGTCTTTATCGCTCACGATGCCGTCTCCGTCTACATCGCGGTATGTGCTGAGACCGTCTTTATCAAAACCCGTCCATTCCTTCAAAAAGAAGGTACCCAGCGATTCGCCGTTCACATAACCGTTGATGGTGGCCGATGTAAGCCCCGCGCCGGAAGCAGAGCCCGACGGGATAACGGTATACGGCGAATTCCGCAGTTCATTCTGCAGCAGGGTCAGGTTGCCGCCGAGATTAAAATTCATTCCGCCGGTGGATTTATAATTGTATTCAAGGTCAAGCTCCAGGCCCTGGTTCACCACCTGCGCGTTTTTATTATTGATATAAGTGTCGCTGGAAGGCTGTATCGGGTCTGCCACCACTACTCTCAACAGCATGTTGCTGGTCACTTTCCTGAATGCGTCGATGCTGCCGGAAAGCGCGCCGCCGAGGAAACCGAAATCGAGACCGACGTTCGTCTGTTTGGAAGTTTCCCACTGCAGATCAGGATTGGCAAGGCGTGTGAAGGTGGTGCCCCCGGGATATGCGCCCGTGGGGTACAGGGGGTAGCTGGTGCCCGCGGAAACGCTCGTTGTATACAACGCCTGCGTAAGTTTGGGCGGTATCTCCTGGTTGCCGGTAGCGCCCCATCCCGCGCGTAATTTCAGGTTGCTGAAGAAAGAACCTTTCATCCATTTTTCCTCGCTTATTCTCCAGCCTGCGGAAAATGAAGGGAAATAACCGTACTTGTTGTTTTCACCGAATTTGGTAGAGCCGTCTGCACGGAAGTTGATGGTGAGAAGATAACGATCGTCGAAGCCATAGTTGATCCTTGCGAAATAACTCTGCAGCTCGTTCTCTATGGCAAATCCGCCGGGTTTGTTGGCCGCCAGCGTCAGTTCCTGGCCGAGACCGGGATTGTAGATGGGGTCTACCGGCGTGATCGGGAATTTATTGATGCTTGTATTGCGGCCCTGCTGGAAGAATTTCTGGTATGAATATCCCCCGAGCACGAGGAAACTGTGCGCGCCTTTATCGAAATTATAGGTCAGGTAGTTTTCGATCAGCGTATTGCGGTTGTAAACGTTCCAGGTTTCGAGGCGGCCGTCGCGCTGCGGCACAGCGTTGGGCCTGCTCACGATGTCGCGGGTGGAACTGGAATTGTCTATGCCGAAGTTCAGCTTATACACCAGCCCTTTGATGATGCGCAGGGAAGGCGTGATATTGCCGGTTACGCGGTTAATGGTGGTGATGTCGTCTTCCAGCGCCAGCGTTACCAGCGGGTTGTTCATATTCTGGTATTTGGCCGGTTCTCCGCTGGCATCGTATGCCGGGTAGGTCGGGTTGTTGGCGATGGCATCGCCGATCATCGTGCCGATGGGCGGGCGCTGATTTTTAGTATTCGCAACACCCAGGTTCGCTTCGATCACGAGCGCATCGTCCCAGAATTTTTGCGTGGCATTGAAACGGCCGGAATACCGGTCCATATCATTATTTTTCAGCACGCCCTGTTGTTTTTGCATGCCGAAAGATGCGTAGTAGCTCAGTTTATCGGCACCGCCGCTGAGATTGAGATTATAATTCTGCGTGATGGCCGTTCTGGTGATCTCTTTCTGCCAGTCTGTATCGCCGCCCTGGTCGTCTAACAGACCGCCAACATTCACCACTTGCTTGCGGAACTCCGAAGCGGAGTATACCGGCAATGCTCTTGCAATGGTAGAGAAGCCCACGCCCGCGGAAAAACCGAGGGTGGAAGCGCCCGCTTTTCCTTTCCGGGTGGTGATGAGTATTACGCCGTTAGCGCCGCGCGAACCGTAGATCGCGGTAGCGGATGCGTCTTTCAGTACGTCGATGGATTCAATGTCCTGCGGGTTCAGGAAGTTGAGCGGATCGCCGCCGCCAGTGCTGGAATTGTCCAGCGGTAAACCGTCCACAATAAATAATGGCGTATTATTTACACGCATGCCGCCGGGGCCGCGCACCGTAATGCCGAGCATGCCGCCGGGCTCGCCGCTGGCCGATGTCACGTTCACGCCGGCCATCTTGCCCTGCAGCAGTTCCTGCGGCGCGTTGATGATACCTTTGTTGAACTCGGCGCTTTTCAGGGTTTTGGTTGCGCCCGTTACGTCTTTCCGGCTTTGCGTGCCATAACCTACCACCACTACCTGGCTAAGGTCGGTGGATAAGGTCTGCATCAGTATATCCACGGTGGTTTTACCGGCAATAGGCACTTCCTGGGTTACATATCCCACATAACTCACCATCAGCGAGGTGGCGTTATCGGGCACATTAATGGTAAAGGCGCCGTTGTCGTCTGAAGTGGCGGTTTGAGACGCGCCTTTTACACCGATGGTTGCGCCGCCCAACGGTCTGCCGCTGGCCGCGTCTTTAATTGTTCCTTTTACGGTTTGCCTGAAGGAAATTTCATTTCCGGAAGGCGCAACCCTTGCACGCGCACTGGCGGATAGCATGCTGCATTGACCGCATACCAGCAACACAAGAAATGCCTGCGTCATACGGTTAGGAAAGTAGACTTTGTTCATGGAAAGCAATTAAGATTTGATGACTAATACGGGGACGAAAAAAACACTCTCATATTAACGGAATGTTACGTGGAAAATATTTTGACCATAACGTTGAATCTAGCTACCAGACTGACTTTGATTGGTTGATGCCGTAATATAAACGATTCCTGACAAATGGGTTCTGAAATCTACGAAAACGATGTAGTTACATTCCCGCGCGGATATTAAAACTACCCGGCATAATCGATGACGATAAAAATTAATAAAGCGATATTTCCTGATAAATGCGGAAGGGGTATCTTTAACGGAGATTAATAAAATGTTATGATTTGGCTGGACAATTGGCTGCCTGTTTTTTGGATGGTCGCGTTGCGTTATTTCGTGATCGCTGGCCTCGCTTTCCTGATATGGTACCTCGTATTCCGACGTGTTTTATTTTTCAAAAAGATCCAGCGGCGGATGCCCAAAAATAAGGATTACCGCCGTGAGATCCTTTATTCCTGCATTACGATCCTCATATTTTCGGCGGTGCCCGTGCTGATCCTGTACAGCCCTCTCAGGCAATACACACAATATTATAAAGACGCGGCCATGCACGGCGCCCTCTGGTATTTCGCCGCCTTTCCCTTAATGTTCATTGTACACGATGCCTGGTTTTACTGGACACACCGGCTTATGCATCATCCCCGGGTGTTCCCCTGGTTTCATAAGGTGCATCATTTATCGGTAAACCCTTCGCCCTGGGCGGCGTTTTCGTTTCACCCCCTGGAAGCTTTCGTGGAAATCGGGATTTTCCCGGTGCTGCTGTTCCTGATGCCGCTTACGCGGATGCACCTGGTCGTGTTCTTCGCGGTGATGATGGTCTATAACGTTTACGGCCACCTTGGCTGGGAATTGTACCCCCGCTGGTTTGCCCGGCACTGGTTCGGCAAATGGATCAACACTTCCTTCAACCACAACCAGCACCACCAGTATTTTAAAGGCAACTACGGGCTGTATTTCCTTTGGTGGGACCGCTGGACAGGAACTATCCGGAAAGATTACGAAGACCGTTTCGAGACGCACCGGCTGCCTAACGGGAACAGCTATACGGAGCAGGGTGCATAAAAAACGAACAGGGGATGAAACATGTTCCATCCCCTGCCATTCTATAAAATCGGGTTGTTTATTGTACCGAAAAGCTGATCTCGTTCACTTTCTCCAGTCCGCTCATGCCCCCGCCCTGGTACACGGCCTTGTACTGGCCTGGTTTGGTGAGGTCGTAACCTTTGAGAAGGTCTACAGTTACCGACACGCTGTCTCCGGCGGGTACTTTGATATATGCTTCGGCCGGCGGGGGCATCACCCTTTTCGCCATTGCGCCGCGGTACTGCACTTGCGTACCGGCCGCATCTTTGATGTCGAGGAAGGTGCTGATGAAACCTTCGAAGGGCGTATGCCATTTGCAGAACTGGGTGTCTTTCGCGGCATGGTTGTACACCGTAAAGGTCAGCATTACCGGGGCGCCGGCGGGCACCGATGCGGGCACGGACATCACGGTTTCCAGTCCTTCGCCGCCGGAAGCGGTCTTCTGCGTTTGTTTGCAGGCCGTAAAATAGAAAATGGCAAAGCAGGATGCCAGGAATACAAGCAGGTTTCTCATCTGAAAAATTGGGTTTAGGGCGGAAAATTACGGCAATTAGTTTAATTAACTGTTACCGGGCAAACACCTGCTGGGTAAAAAACACCACAACCCGGCTTCAGGAAGGCTTATCTTTGGTATTCCTGATCAGTCCCATGCCCGCAAAAAAGAATACCGCGCCCAGCACTGCGTAGATCACGATCAGTTTGACGTTGCGGGTGCCGCTTCCGCCGTTTACAAAGGTGATGGCCGCCATGATCAGCCCGATCGCGCCCATCAGGGAGAATACGATCCCGAGGATTCTTTTTTCCATAACGACTTTTTAGCCTTTGGGATGCAAATAATGTGCCCCTGTCGCATTTCACCCCTATTTTTGTCGTTACCGCCACGTAAAAACCCCGGCCCGCTTCGTTATTTTTATGACAAACAAAAACGAGTACAATGGCCACCGAAAAAGTAAAACCTGCGACCGTAGACCAGTACATCGCCACTTTTCCCAAAGAAGAGCAGGAAGTAATGGGCAAGATCCGGAAGACCATTCAGCAAGCCGTTCCGGAAGCCGAAGAAGTGATCAGTTATTCGATCCCTGCCTATAAACAGAACGGCTTCCTGATCTATTTTTCGGCTTACAAGGCGCATTACAGCCTCTCCTTCCCCCCTCCTTTCACCGTTTTCGAGCAATTCAAAAAAGAGCTTTCACCGTACGAATCGTCGAAAAGCACGGTACAGCTGCCCAAAAGCATGCCCATTCCTTACGACCTGATCGCCGACATCGTGAAGTTCAGGGCAAAGGAGGCCGCGGAAAATGCAGCGAAAGCGCCTAAAAAGAAAAAATAGGCCGGGATTATTCTTTCGGCCTTACCACCGTGGGCATGGAGGCGGCCAGCGAGCGGATCAGCAACGGCGCGGAAGCGCCGGTATGGAAATAGACGATGCGGTTGTACGTATTCGTATCTTCAAAATAGATATAACCTACGATTCCGGCAATAAGCACTGAGGCAACAAACTTTGTATAGAACCGGAGGGATTTAAAATCAGGCCGCTCGTTTACAGGATTGCGGCAGGCGTCCATAACACCCAAAAGCTGCACCGCCACGGCGCCCAGGATACAACAAACAATGGGTTGGTGAAAAATATTCATGCTGACATCATAAATTCCGGTAAGGGACGAAGCAATCCGTCTCCGAACTAGAATGCGGTTAACAATTGAAGGATAAACGGCGTACGTTTCCTGTATACTTTCCTTGTAGTATAAACTGGTTGCCCATCTTTCAATTTGTAAGGCGACCTCACAAAATCGGGTGATGTAAAAACAATAGTGATTACATCTTCCAGATTTACCGCCGATGCCCTGGAAATTTCGGCTAAAGTTTTCCAGTAGTCATCGGCGAACTTGTCAAACGTGTTGATAAGAATTTGTCTTTCCTTTTCCAGTGGTGTTTTCATAACATATTCCATTTGTTACAAAACGGAATGTACGTTTTTTTATAAAACAAAAAATTTCGCGCGTAGGTACCCACGGCGAAATTTCCTGTTCTGAAAAAATATCTGCGATTATGCTTCCACGTGTTTCTTGAAGTTCTCCAGGATAGCCTGCCAGCCTGCCTGCTGCATTTCAACGGGATTCTGGTCTTCCGCGTCGAAAACGGATACGATCTTCGTTTCGTTGCCAACGGGCGTAAACACCGTTCTTACTTCGCGGCCATCGCCCATCGTGTAACCGATCACTTTGTTTGGCTCCACTTCGGTGTATTCGCCGGCAAAATCGAAACCGAAACTGCCGTCTTTCGCTTCCATCCTGGTGGTAAACGTGCCGCCTACACGCAGGTCGTTCGCAGCGCTGGGCGCATGCCAGTCGGGCGATGCAAAGGCCCACTGGGTGATGTGGGAAGGCTCGTTCCAGTATTGCCATACTTTTTCAACAGGCGCGTTGATGGTCGCTTCGATCGTTACTTTGGTTTTGTTTGAGGTTTGCATATGCGTGCGTTTTTTTGTTTTAAAATTGATGATTGATTTGATAATGCAAACATACGGCCGCCTTTTAAAAACGACAGCGTGCGAATACGACATAAAACAGGCGTTATACGACAAAAGGTAAAATCTCTCCCTTGTTACAAGGCCATGCCCCTTATCAGCACCATTTTCCGGACGCTCAGGTCTTTCAGGTGCAACATTCCCTCCCGCGAGGGGTCAGCTTTAAACCGCTCAAAATCCGCTTCGCTTTTAAAACTCACCAGGTGCACTTCGTAAGGCCGTTCCAGCGTCCCGGCGATCATGCTGTTTTCCTCCGGCCGTATCCGCAGCAGCAATTTGCCGTTATACCGGTCTACCAGCGGCAGCGCCACCGATTCAAATTCCCCGAATGTACTTTCCATGCCGGGATGGATATAAACGAGCTGGGTAATATATATCATGCCTTAAATTTACGAACGGAAAAACGGCCGTTAACCCTGCCCCGGATTTTTTTTCGGGGGATGTCCAATTTTTTCCCTGCCGCGCATTATTGAAATGTAAATCATACATTCATCACCTGTTTAAACTGACATTCATGAAAGAGTTTGCATTATTATTCCGCCAGCCCAGCTACGATTACAGCAATGCGTCGCCCAAAGAAATGGAAACGCTGACCAATAAATGGAAAGCATGGGCAGGCGGCTTGGCCTCCCAGGGTAAGCTGGCCAGCAGCGGGCCGCGTCTCGCCATGGAAGGGAAAGTATTAAAAGCCGGCGGCGTAGTGACCGACGGGCCTTTCGTAGAGATCCGCGAGCGCCTCGGCAGCTTCATCGTGGTAAAAGCCGAAAACCTCGACGAAGCCACTACCCTCGCCCACGGTTGCCCCGCGCTGGAGCAGGGCGGCAGCGTGGAAGTGCGCGAGATCATCGGTTAACCGGAAAGAACCGGCGCGGCGGAACGTTTGGGCCGTTTCCGCCGCGCCTCATTACAGCATATGGAAAAAGGACAAGAATCGCTGAAACGCCTGTTTCAGCAGGAGTTTTCTAAAATGGTGGCGGTGATCAGCCGTCAGTTTGGCCTGGAGCACATCGAAACGGCGGAAGACATCGTAAGCGAAACCTTCCTGGCAGCCGCGGAAAACTGGGGCATGAAAGGGCTGCCGCCCAACCCCACCGCCTGGTTGTACCTGGTGGCGAAACAAAAAACGCTGTACCATTTCAGGAGAAACAAGATCTTCGACCAGAAGGTGGCCCCCGCCATTTCTTCGCAGCAGGAAAAAGAACAACCGGCTGAAGATCTCGATTTTTCCATGCAGCACATTAAAGACAGCCAGCTGCAAATGCTCTTTGCCATTTGCAACCCGGCCGTCGCCAGCGAAGCGCAGATCGGGCTGGCGCTGCGCATCCTTTGCGGTTTCGGCATCGACGAGATCGCCGAGGCATTCCTCACCAGCAAAGAAACCATCAACAAACGGCTGTTCAGGGCCAAAGAAAAGCTGCGCACCGAAAATATCAGGATGGAACTGCCCCCTGAACACGAGATAGTCAGCCGGCTTGACAATGTTCTGCACATCATCTACCTCCTATTCAGCGAAGGGTATTATTCGCAAACGCAGGACGAGATATTGCGGAAAGACCTTTGTTTGGAAGCCCTCCGCCTGGGCCTCACACTTACCGCCTACCCTCCCGCCAACCGCCCCAAAACCAACGCCCTTATCGCGCTGATGTGTTTTCATGCGTCGAGGTTCGATGCGCGGGGCGGCGAAGGATTCCCGGTGCTGTACGACCAGCAGGACGAATCGCTTTGGGACGGGGAGCTGATCAGGCAGGGCCGGCATTTCCTGCGGCTGTCCGCCGAAGGCGACGAGATCAGTTCTTTCCACCTCGAGGCACGTATCGCTTACTGGCATTGCATCAAAAAAGACAGTCCGGAAAAATGGGAAGAGATCCTGTTCCTGTACGACCAGCTGCTGCTGGTAAACTACGCTCCGGGCGTGGCGCTCAACCGGGTGTTCGCCTTCTGTAAGGTACACGGTAAACATAAGGCGCTGGCGGAAGCGGAAGCCCTCCGTATGGAGAACGATCATTTCTACTGGCTGCTGCTGGGGGAATTGTGCAGCGGAATAGACGATGCCACGGCCCGGGAACATTTCGGCAAGGCGTACGACCTGGCTAAAACGCAGACGGAAAAGGCGGTGATAACCCAGAAAATCAACGAACTAAAAAAAAACCGGATCAGAAAGTAACTTTGAATTGTAAAATATTATTCCGACTTTCGACCTGATTACCCGTTATACCCACTATGAAATATTTTGTGTTCCTTATACCGTTATCCCTCGTCGTGCTCCGATCGAACGCCCAGTCGTCTTTCCGCGCAACGCGCGACTCCGTGGTCATGAATCGCCTGGAGCTTGCCATACGCCATAATTCCCAATTGCAGCAAGGGTTCCTCCTCAATACCGGCAACGGTCATACTTTGTTCAGAGGAATCGGCAACGCAGTGCAGTTTGCGCCCGGGGCAACGGGATACCCGGCAGTTGGGGCCAATACCTATACCAACGCGCTTTTTAGCGGCAAATACGTCAAAGTATGGCGCAATGGGCGGCTGCAGGGTGAAAATACCACCACCGGCATCCAGTTCGATGCGGCGACGGGGAAGATCACCTTTTACCCGGTGCTGGCGACATCCGACCGGATATACATCGAAGCGCTGCACCGCAGCGACTTCACGCAATTTTAACCTGGGACCATATACCTATTTACACAATTAGACATGCTGAAAATCTTCGTTCTGATTCCCTGCCTCTGCATTATTACCGCGGTATCCGGTCAGGCTTTGAAATTATTTCCCGATTCCGTTGTGATCAACGGCGAGCTGGTGTTAAAGAACCAAACGGCCGGAACACCCGGTTATCTCTACAATCCAGGGAACGGGCAAACACAATTCAGGCAGCTGGGCGCCAGCGTTCAATTTACCGTTGGCAGCAGCGGGTTTCCGCAGGCGGGGGACAGCATTTTTCAGCATAATTCCCTGCGGCAATATTTCATCAAAGTACTCCGCAACGGCCTGCTCCAATACAGGGATACGGCCAATGGCGTGAAAATAGACGAGGCGGCGGGAAAGATCACTTTTTACCCGGCCCTGGAGCAAAACGAGCAGATATTCATCGAAGCCATCAGCGGTATAAGTTTTAGCATGACGGAAGGCCCCGGCGGCCCTGGTGGACCAGGCACTGCCGAACCGCAGGAATTTCAGCTGGTGGCGGGCGCGAGAGACAACGGCAACTCCACTTTCACCCTGCGATGGGCCTCGAATGCAAAAACCCTGTATATCGCGCCGCGCATCGCCGGGCTGGGGTCCTCTACCCTGGCGGGCCACGGGCTTTCCAGCCCCAATCGCCTGGAAGACAAGATCACCGGCTGGCTGGGTAATAACACCTCCACCCCAAGCTGGAGAAACCTTGCAGTAACCGGTTATAGCAGCGGCAATATCCTGCCTTCCAGCGAAGGCGGCATTACGGGTCGCAACGTGGAAACCGCCCTTGCCGGTAACCCGGATTTCATATTCGTTTCCCTGCCCTCCAACGACCCATCGGCAGGCTACACCGTGAACCAGAGCATCGTCAACCTGAAAAAGATCGACACGTTTTTCAGCACCAGGGGCATCCCGGTATTTTTCCAGACCACGCAGCCGAGAACTTCGTACAACGCCTCGCAGCAGCTGATGCTGAAACAGCTGGGAGACAGTATCCGCAGAATATGGCCGGACAGGTATGTGGAAGCGTTCAACGACGTGGTAGACCCCAACGCTGCTAATCCCGCCGTTATCCTGCCCCAATACGACCAGGGCGACGGCATCCATCTTACCGCCGCGGGCAACCAGTTTATTGCAGACCACTTGTTCGACCGCTGGCTGAATTTTTTCCAGCCGGTAAAAGACATTAAAAAATACATCGTCGACAGTTCCGCGACCGGCACCTCATGGGCATTGTTTACGGAGGAAACGGACCAGAACGTTGTAAAAAAACAATATGCCAGGCCGCGCCCGGGGAAGATCTATTTCAGGGTGAGGGCCGAATACCGCAATGGTACTTTGTCCCCTTATTCGAACATCGCGTTGCTGGATACCGAGAATTCGTCTGAAGATCCCGGCGTGGACGATTTTGATCATCGTTTTCTCATAGACCTCGGCGGGGATGGCGCACTTACGCTCAACGCAGCCGGGAATCCGGACGGCTGGCCTTCCGTGTCGCCAGACTATGAAGGAAAGTACTGGAACAACTGGGCAGGCAACGGCACTGCAAGCGGTTTTGTGAACGGCTCGGCCATCGGTGCGTTGAAAACCTCCGCCAACGAGCCTTCGCCTGTAAGCATACGCCTCATAGGCACGCCGCAGGGCAGCTTCGTTGCGCCGCCGCCAACCGAAGCCATCAACTACAACGGTTTTACCACGCAGGTAGGCGATTATCCGAAAGAAGCCGTTTACGATAACATGTTCATCCACTCCGGCGTGAACCCGGATGGTATTACGCTCAGGATCAAAGGGCTTCACCAGGACAATACCTATTTCATCAAGCTATGGGGCGCCCGCAGGGACGCGGGAACCACGCAGCGCACCATGCAGGCCAAGCTGGGCACGCAGGACTGGAGCGAATCCAAATCTTTCGATGGGCGGTATTCACTTAGCGACACGGCCGAATATGAAAGGGCCATCGTTTTCAAAAACGTTTTCGGGGTAGACTCGCTGGATATCAACATCCGCGTAGGCGGCACCAGCACTTTTGCGCACCTCGGCGTGTTAGACATCGGCGTAATGGGCACCATCCCGCCATTCCCCCACCTCGTGCTCCGCGATACCAGCACCCTGCTGTCTACTGTTTCGCTGACCACCACCCCGGTAAACGGCGCGGTGATCGATACCTATCAATGGATGCAGGTTTCCGGCCCCAATACCACCACCATCGCTAACGGCACCAGCACTACCGCCAATATCTCCGGGCTTACCAATGGCACCTTCGTTTTCAGGGTAATCGGGAGGAACAATACTACGGGAGACAGCATGATCGCGACATCTATCGTGAAAGTATTCCCGGACAACAACAACAAAAAAACACTGCGTGCATATTTCTCGAAAACCGCTTCCACACCGGTTCCCGGATGGTTCAACGTTTTCGGCAACGTAACGAACGAACATATCGTCAAAACCGACCCCGAAACCGGGTGGACTGTGGATAACGTTGGCGGCAGCAACACACTGTGGTCTCCGCTCGCCGGAGCCAACGCCAACAATACGGACGGCGCCGTTACCGGCGACAACAGCGGCGTAGTGCCCGATATCGTTTCCAAAGCTTTCTGGTTCAATTACAGCCTGCGTTCGGGAGACGATAACCTGCTGCTGAAAGGACTGAACCCTTCAAAAACATATAACCTGTCGTTTTACTCGTCTCACAAAACGGCGGGCATTTCCACTCCCCGTTACGGCTCCTGGAAAGTGAACGGCGGCACAGAACAGCTGCTCAACGCGCTGGGTAATACGGCCAACATGGTCACCCTGACGAATGTAAGCCCGGATGCCAACGGCGTGATAAAGATCCAGATGTATGCGCCGACAAACAGCGGGTCTTACGGCGGCTATTCGATCATGAACGCGTTGATCTTGCAGGAAAATTAGCGCGGCCGACGGTACAGCCGCAAAATTGCCTATCATTGCAGGTATGTTGAGACCTTTCATTTTCGTTCTCATGGCCCTTCCCGCCGTATTGTGCGCGCAGGAAAGAAAAAGGGCGCGCGATCTTGGCATTGTTCCCGGCGTGATACAGCCCGGCAGGTTAAACAGCATCACCGACGTGGCGGGCGTGAAAGTTGGTCATGTTACGCTGGTGAAAGGCGATTCCATACGCACCGGCGTAACGGCGATTCTGCCGCATGACGGTAATATTTTCCAGGAAAAAGTGCCCGCCGCGGTGTACGTCGGCAATGGTTTCGGCAAACTGGCGGGCAGTACGCAGGTGAATGAACTGGGCAATCTCGAAACGCCCGTGGTGCTCACCAATACCCTCAGCGTGCCTGTTGCCATGAACGCCCTGGTCGGTTATACGCTGCAGCGGCAGGGCAACGAAAACGTACGCTCGGTGAATGCGCTCGTCGGCGAAACCAACGACGGCTATCTCAACGATATCCGCGGCAGGCATGTAACGGAAGAAGACGTACTGCAGGCCATCCGCCGGGCAGACACGGCCAGGGTTGCCGAAGGTAACACCGGCGCGGGTACCGGCACTATCTGTTTCGGCTTCAAAGGCGGCATCGGCACCTCCTCCCGGAAACTGCCGGCCAGTCTTGGCGGCTATACGGTCGGGGTACTCGTGCAAACCAATTTTGGCGGCACCCTGCAGATCAACGGCGCGCCAGTGGGCAAAACGCTCGGCTGGTTCGATTACAGCGACCGGCTGCTCAACAGCGCAGACGGTTCGTGTATGATCGTAGTAGCCACCGATGCCCCGCTGGACCACCGCAACCTGATGCGCCTCGCCAAACGCGCCATGCTCGGCCTTGGCAAAACAGGCGGCATCGCCTCCAACGGCAGCGGCGATTATGTGATCGCGTTCTCCACCGCCTACCGCATTCCATATGCCGGCAACAGCGCAGTAATGAACGTCCCGCTGCTGCAGAACGACGCCGTTTCACCACTGTTCATAGCCGTCATAGAAGCTGCTGAAGAAGCCATTCTCAACTCGCTTTTCACCGCTGAAACCACGACCGGGCACAAGGGCCGCAAAATCGAAGCGCTGCCGCTGGACAAGGTTTTACCCATTCTCAAAAAACACAACAGCATACAATGAGCCAGTTATACGCCGTCATCAACGGGCAATACGTGCAGGAGCAGGATGCGAAGATCCGCATCAGCGATCTCTCCATCCAGCGCGGTTACGGCATATTCGATTATTTCAGGACCAAAAACCATCAGCCCGTTTTCCTCGACGACCACCTGGACCGCTTTTACCGGTCTGCCGATATGATGCGCCTTCCCGTGGAACCGTCCCGCGAAACGCTCAAACAGCTGATCGCAGGACTGACCGACCGGAACGGCCTGGCGCACTCAGGCATCCGCATCACGCTCACCGGCGGGTATTCGGAAAATGGGTATACCCTGTCGGAACCTAACCTGCTTATCACCCAAAGCGCTTACAGCTTCAGCGGCGCGGCATTCGACAAAGGCATCCGGCTGGTGACCTACGATTATCAGCGGCAGCTGCCGCAGGTGAAAACGATCGATTACCTGCAATCCATTTACCTGCAGCCATTCATTAACGAGCATCAGGCAGACGATGTACTGTACCACGATCGTGGCGAGCTGCGGGAATGCCCCCGCGCGAATTTTTTCATTGTTACGGCGAATGGCGTTATCGTGACGCCGGCGGAGAAAATATTAAAAGGCGTCACCCGGAAAAAAATACTGGAACTGGAAAATGTGAATACAAAAGAAGGGGTTGTGCGGCTGGAAGACCTTCAGCATGCCCGTGAAGCGTTCATCACCAGCACCACGAAAATTGTGCTGCCGGTACTCGAAATAGATGGAAAAATCGTTGGCGATGGCAGACCCGGCGAAGTAACGAAAAGTTTGTACGATAAGCTGGTGAGCCTGAGAGGGGGAATTGAATGAATTCAGTCGTTGATCAGGTACCAGTTCTTTTCAAGGAAATGATCATTCCCACCCATCTTCACTTTTTCATCAAGCTCCGATCGCATGGTACTATCTGTTGTGTAGATGAAGGCGGAATAGTGATCCAGCAATCCCCTGTCTGTATAAAACGCAAGTGTAACATCATTTTTCCTTCGTTCGACCACAAAACCTTCATCGAAAGGGTATTCAAAATTTGAAGGAAAGTCATATTGCCCATGGTTCCTGTACCTTGTTGTATCGGCGCTTACTTTCACGGCGAATTGTTTCAAACTGCTTTCATTATCCTTCCAAACCGCCTTCCAGTCCACCTTACGGGGTGAGGGAAGGAAATTGCATGAAGAAGTAAATAAAACGATAAGCAATAATGCGCCCGTTTTAGTTCTCCCGATCAAGCGAGGATTCTTTTTCGTTGATCACGTAGGTGTCTGTCCACTTGTCGTGCCAGGGAAAACAGGGCGTGCCTAACGCACTGAACGCCTCGAAGGGAACGACGCGCGCAAAACCTCTCTTAAACGCGGTGGAAGCAGAGATATAAGTACCGTCCTGGTTTACCGCCCGTGTGCCCGTAATTAATTTTCCCGGGGTTTTCCCTTTCAGTAAGGCTTCAAAACTGCCAAACACCAGGGCGTATAGAAGCATCGAAAAAAGCGCGTCCAGCAATTGACCGCCGGTGGCGTTTTCCGTAAAAAAGACGAAATCCGGGAAAACGATCGCGAGGAGGATACCGATCAAAAAGCTGATAATGTAGAAGACAATAACATCGATAATGTTGTTGGCAAAACGTTTGCCATGAGATGCCTGAACGAGGTTAATTTCATTCCCGAGCAGGTGTTCCTGATTTAATTCCATAGGTAAAAGGTTTGAATTTATAGGAAAAGTAGATATTCCCCGGCAAAATATCAAGCACTCACATAAAAAAGCCAGGCTGGCGGATCTCGCAGCGCCAATCGTTCAAAATTAAAGAAGGCCGGAAGGTATTTCGTATATTCATGGAATGACCATTTCCCTGAAACCTTTTCTTTTCCTCGCCTTGCTGCTGGCCGCCGGTTGCCGTTATGCGGCCAACAGCGGCACCACCTACCCTTCGCCGCGCCCCGATACGGCGGCTTTGCGGTTCCTTCCCGGGATCGTCAGCAAAGATTCCCTCGATTTTAATGCCGCGTTTTCGCCGGACGGGCAAACGTTCTATTTCTGCCGCTCCGCGAACGGGAAATGGGGTATCTGGCAAACGGAAAACCGGAACGGGCGATGGTCGGAGCCTGTGCCGGCACCGTTTTCCGAACCGGCCTATTCGCAGGCAGACCCGTTCTTTGCGCAGGATGGCACCTTGTATTTTATTTCAAACCGCCCGAAAACTTCCGAAGACGTTACCGGCGATTACGACATTTGGCGGGTGCGGCAGCTCGAAAACGGCCGTTGGTCCGCACCGCAGAATGTAATGGGCGTCAATTCCGACAGTACCGAATATTACGTTTCGCTGGCCGCGAACGGCAACATCTATTTCGCATCCAACCGCAGCGGGGATTTTGAGATCTATTACAGCCGGCTGGAAAACGGGCGGTACGGCGAGCCGGAAAACCTCGGCCCTGCCATCAATGCGCCGGGCATGGAACACGATCCCTGCATTTCACCGGATGAAAAAATGCTGCTTTTCACTGCGGTGAACCGGCCGGACACGATCGGCTCCGCAGATATTTACATTTCCCTGAAAAATGATGTCGGCCAGTGGAACAAGGCCGTCAACGCCGGGCCGAAAGTGAATACGACCTCCTATGAATATTGTTCCTACCTCACGCCCGACGGCAAATACTTTTTCTTCAGCAGCGAGTACGATGTGAAGTGGATCGCGGCGGAACAACTGGGACGTTAGAAAGAAGCCCAATATTTTTTTCATCATCCAACTATTGAATGCGGTTAAGGGTATAACTCCGGAAAGGATCGCCGGTCATGTACCGGCCTTTTTCATCGAGCAGGTGCAGGAGATCGTTGCCGAGCTTAATAAAGCGGAGTTTGTTGCCGGTTCTGCACGCGCTCAGCACCTACACGGTTGCCCCTTCCTTTTTTCCCTCGCTCCAGGTGCCGGAAGCTTCGCTTTTGACGCCAGGTTGGGAATAATTATTGTCGCCCAGGATATGACGGTTACAGGCCGTTAACCGCCAGGTGGCCGGCTGTCGTGCAAGGATCAGTTTGCATTTCACCAGCGCGCAGTCTTTCTCCGCGGCAATGCGCAGGAAAGGCCTGATGAGCTGCCCGCAGGGCATCGTACCGGCGAACGTTTCGCTATCAGGTGCTATGGTGGAAGGTTTGAAGGCGCAGAAGATAAAAATGAGCAATAAGGAAGCACATATTTTCATAACGGCAAAATGATATTCAAATGTACCGCCGAAACGGCAAAGGCTGCGTTACTTTACATGTAATGCAGCCTTTGCGTGATGAGATGTTGTTTTGAGTTGCCGGGGTTACCGGGAGGTGACAGCAGTGGTTATTTTAAAGAATTTTGATACCGTTGCAACGCCTCGATGAAATAATAATCCGCATATACCAGCGGTACGTCTATTTCAAAGCCGTGCGGGATGCTGCCCACGCTGTGCATCAGCACAAAATTTCCGTTGCTGCCCGCCGCCGCGCGGTATTCGCTGCTGCCCAGCGTATGCAGCATTTTGATGGCCGCTTCGCGGTATTTGGCGCTTTTGTCGCCGGCGTAACCGCTCAGTTCAAATAATGCGGACGCGGTGATGGCTGCGGCCGACGCGTCGCGGTATTTGGCAGCTACTTTATTGGCATTGGAACGTTCGCCGGGCTTGTAACCTTCTTCCCGCGCGTTAAAATCCCAGTACGGCACTTTGTCTTCAGGCAGGTTTTTATGATCGAGATAAAAATCAGCCATGCCTAGCGCGGTTTTCAGAAAACGCGGGTCTTTCGTTTCGCGGTATACCATGGTGAAACCATAAATGCCCCATGCCTGGCCGCGCGCCCAGGTGGAATTGTCCGCGTACCCTTGCGCAGTCTCACGGGCCTGTACATCCCCGGTAAGGGTATCGTAACATACCACGTGGTAAGAACTGTAATCAGGCCTGATCTGGTTTTTCATCGTGTTTTCCGCGTGCGTTACGGCGATGTGCCGGAAGCTGGTGTCGCCGGTTTCGCGGGAAGCGAAGAATAGCAGTTCCAGGTTCATCATATTGTCGATGATCACGGGGAAATAATAGGTGGCGGAATCGGCATGCCATGATTTGAACGAGTTCCACGATTTGATGCAGCCCGTGGTATCGTTGAAACGGGTGCTGAGGGAACGGGCGGACTGAATCAGAATGTCGCGGTACGCTTTGTTGCCGGTAAGGCGGTAAGCGTTGCCGTAGCTGCAGTACACCATAAATCCAAGGTCGTGGTGCTGGGTGAAATCTTTCAGCGGCTCCAGCTTTTCGGTCCATGCAGTGGCTTGCTCGCGCAGCTGCGCGTCCTGCGTCTGCTCCCAGGCGTACCAGAGGCTGCCGGGAAAAAATCCGGGCGTCCAGTCGTACATGCTGGTGCTCACCAGCCTGCCTTCTTTAACGGTGCGCGGGAATTTCAGCGGATCGCCGGTCTTGGTTTCATCCAGCATAGCGGTCAGCTGCGTTTTGACGGCGGACATGTTCTCTTTGATAAAATCCTCTTCTCCCTTCTTTGCCGTGCAAGACAGGAGACTAACGGTGGCAATGAGACAAATAAATCTTTTCATAACGTTTTTTATAGTATCAGCTATAATTATAATAAAAAAGGTTGAAAGGTCTTCGTTTTTTATATGCGCGGGGGGCTGCAATGACCTAAAGAAAAGAACCTGGCCTTCATGTGCGGTTCCGGCGAAGGGATGGTACTTAAAACAAAAAACTGAATATATTCTGAATTTCCGGTCTCAAAAAATAATTTCAATCCCCTTATAATGCAATACCACAAAAGATTACAGCCTCAATAAAAAAAATCCTAAAAAATATTTTTATGCATTCCCCTTGCATTTTTTTTGATTTTGTTTTTAAATTCGTCGCTTCAGGAAAACATATCCGTTTCCTTGCTGAAAGGAAAGTAAATAGGCGTTATAGTTTCATCAGGAATATAATTTTTATTTATTAATCTTAATTAGCAATGTCAGCTATCACTGAAACTCTTCAGCGGCAGATCAGGCTGAAGCCATCATTCTTTCTCTGTTTTATCGTTTTATTTTTTTGCGGCCCGCGGGGCATCGCACAGGCCGTCAAACAAGCGCCGCCGCCGCCGTTTTCGGTGCGGTTGATGAATATCGAGGCCGCGGCCAACGCCACCTTCAGCTACAATGCGAAACTTCGCAACGACGCTGCATCGTCCCGCGTTTACCAGTTCTCCGCGCAGCTTCCGGCGGGGTGGACCGCCTCCTTCAAGGTAGAAGGTATACAGGTCACCTCCCTTCGTGTTGACGCGGGGGTTACGCAGGACGTGCTGATCGAGCTTCACCCCGCGATGGCTGAAAAACCGGGCAAATACAAAGTGCCTGTAACAGCCCTGTCCAACGCGGATTCCCTGAAACTGGACCTTGAAGCCGTGGTGAAAGGCGCTTACAAGCTGGAATTGTCCACGCCCACCGGCAGGCTTAGCGACGATGTAACGGAAGGCAAACGCAAAGAGATCCACCTGGTGGTGAAAAACGCCGGCACTATCGCGCTGGACAAACTCGAGCTGTCTGCCCAAACGCCCCCGCAATGGCAGGCGTCTTTCGTGCCTTCCTCCATAGAGCGGCTGGAGCCCGGTAAGGAAAAGGAAGTGATCGCCACGCTGAGCGTTCCCGACAAAACCATTGCGGGAGATTATGTGACCACCTTTTCGGCCAAGAACGCGGAATCCTCATCCGACGCGGTTTTCCGTATGACCGTCAAAACCTCCGCGCTCACGGGATGGCTGGGCGTGCTTATCATTTTGCTGGCGCTGGGCGCCGTGTATTATCTCATCCGTAAATATGGCAGGAGATAACGTCATGGAAGCTATCATTGAAATGAACGGGCTGACGAAGCACTACGGCCGGTTGAAGGCCGTAGACGATCTTCATTTGTCCATCGGCAAAGGCGAGATCTTCGGGCTGCTGGGGCCGAACGGCGCGGGCAAATCCACCACCATCCTGATGCTGCTGGGGTTAACCGAACCTTCTTCGGGCGAAGCGCGCATCTGCGGGCTGAACGCCACGCGCGACCCCATCAGCGTAAAAAGAAAGGTCGGGTATATGCCGGACAATGTGGGGTTTTACAACGAACTGACCGCATTGGAAAACCTCGTGTACATCGCGCGGCTGAACGGGCTGCCGGAAAGTTCGGTGAAGAACGTTGCCCGGGAAATGCTGGAGGAAGTGGGGTTGCAATCCGCCATGCATAAAAAGGCCGGGCAATTTTCCCGGGGCATGAAACAACGGCTGGGCCTGGCGGAAGTGCTTATCAAACAACCCGAAGTGATCATTCTCGACGAGCCTACGCTCGGCATCGATCCCGCCGGGGTTAAAGATTTCCTCGGGCTCATCACGCAATTGAACCAGCGCCAGGGTATCACCGTGCTGCTTTCGTCGCACCACCTTCACCAGGTGCAGCAGGTTTGCACCCGCGTCGGGATCTTCGTGGGCGGCCGTTTGCTGGCGGACGGCGACATCGGCACGCTTGCCGCGCGCCTGTTCCAAACGGCGCCTTTCGTGGTGGAAGTGGCGTTGCGCTCCACGCCGGAACAACCGGCGGAACTGGAGCGGGAAATACTGCAGCTGCCTTCCGTGAAAAAAATAACGTTCAGCGGCAACATTGTGGAAATCGCGGGCGATGAAGATATTACCCCGGATATCGTGCGTTTGTTCGTTAGCCGGCAGCTGGACGTAACCGGCGTGCAAAGAAAAAACTACGGGCTCGATGAGATCTATCACCGTTATTTTGAAAACAACTTAAAGGAAAATATTTCCCATGACAAGTCAAGCGGCCTTTTTCAACGGTCTTTTTTTGGCAGGCTCAAAACGCGCTGAGCGGCCGCAAAAAGCGGCTTCGCCTTTTTCCGTGATCGTGCGGAAAGAAGTGGCGGACCAGGTGCGCAGCTGGCGGTTCATAATCCTGGCGGGCCTGATATTACTGACATTTTTCGGCGCGATGTACGTTTCCCTCGCCAATATCCGCAGTGCCGTATCGGATGCCCGCGACCCGGACAGTATTTTCCTGTACCTGAAACTGCTCACGGTCACCGGCGGCTCACTTCCCGCATTTCACGTGTTCATCGGTTTCCTGGGGCCGCTGCTGGGCATCGCCATGGGCTTCGACGCGATCAATTCAGAGCAGTCCGGCGGCTCGCTCATCCGTGTAATGGCGCAGCCGGTTTACCGCGACTTCCTGCTTACCGCGAAGTTCACCGCTTCGCTGATCGTGATCGGCACGCTGTTTTTGTCGCTCAGCCTGCTGATGATCGGCGGAGGACTGATCATCACCGGCGTGCCGATAGCGCCTTCGGAATTTGTACGGATCATTTGTTTTACGGCGCTAAGCGTGGTGTACGTAGCGTTCTGGCTGAACCTGTCCATCCTCCTGTCTGTAAAATTCCGGCAAACCGCTACTTCCGCGCTGACGGCGATCGCCATCTGGCTGTTCTTCACCGTTTTCTACCAGATACTGCTCAACCTCGCCGTAACCGCATTGCTGCCCGATCCGCGGCAGCTGTCGCCGGACGAGGTGCTTTCGTACAACAACGTGATCATGACCTTCGTGCGTTTTGTGCCCAGCCAGCTGTACGCGGATGCCACCACCACCCTGCTGATGCCTTCCGTCCGCAGTCTTGGCCCGCTCACGATGGAGCAAATGGCGGGCGCCATTCCCTCGCCGTTGTCCGTACGCGAAAGCCTGCTGGTGGCATGGCCGCAGGTAAGCGGGCTGATCGCGGCCACGGTGGCGTGTTTTGCGCTTTCATATTATTTGTTCATGCGGAAGGAGATCAGGACGTAGCAGAAGGCGGGGGTAAAAAACGAGTGGCGTTTCTTCTGCAAAATCGATATAGATAAGACTTCTCAGGAAATTTCTATATTGTTGCCCTAAAGCAACCCGATCTTGCCCATGAAACGTTTGTTATGAGCGGTTATCTGCCGTTCGGCATGAATACCTGGACGCCGCCACGCCGTCCCGGAAAGGACCGGCTGGTCAGAATAATTTTTCCTGCGGCGGTTTCACGCCGGCAAGCCGAAGGTATACCGTCGTTTGCCCGCGGTGATGCGTCTGGTGCTCGAAAGCCTTTCCCAGCGCCACTCCGCGCGTTGTTTCAAACTGGTTGAACAGTTTGATCTTTTCTCCTAATTGTGCAGGTTGGGCTTTTTTTACCTGTTCGATCGCGTAGTCGTAACCGGCCATCACTACTTTGATGACGTTCGCCTTCGATTTATCCCCTGTTTTTTCGGATTCTCCGAATGCGACGGGGCTTTTCACACCCATCGCGGCGGAGGTCAACCCGTAATTGCCGTCCGTCAGGTGAAGCATCTGTTCGGCGAAGGAACGCATTTCCGGCGTGGGCTTCAGCGCGTAGCCGGAATCCGGCATGGCTTCGAGATATTCAAGGGTGTAAGCCTTGGCCCGTTCCCATTCTTTGACCATTTCTTCTGTGTTGTTTTGAGCAAGCGCAAACGTGCCTGTCCCCAACACCAAAGCGAGAACGGCCAGCATTTTTTTCATGAGCATATTGTTGGATTTTTCATGTGAAATAATGGGGCGGCAGCAGCCCGTTTCCCGCGGGAACGTTGCCTGCGGCGGCTGGCTACCGTTGTTAAAGTTAAGTATGATTGTCGATTATAACATCAATTCCGTCCAAATACGGCAAGAAATAATATACCGGGGGGCTGCTACTAAAATAAGCCCGGATTGTTTACATTTGAGCAACACCTTATCTGCTTGTTACAAAGGAAAACAACCGATCGGCTTTAGTGTTACTGGCGAAATTTAAATGGGAGCAGGACATTCCGCTTATCCTGGCGACGGCGCAGGACAGGTCTTTAGCCATCGGGCTGATCAACAAAACATCAGGGAGAGCAATGTAGATGTGTTCCCTACATTTGCAAACAAGGCGATGGAAATAAAAGACGCTTCGTTTGCAACCGCAATGTTTGCCCGTCTTGAAAAAGCAGACAATCCCAATATCTACCTTGCAGCCGCCAAAGCGCTTATTGCTTTTTCAGACAAAGACATTAACCGGCAGATTGTGGAAGTATCCAAGCGGAATCCCAATCTGAGGAAAGACTGGGGCGGCCAGGAATTTGTTCAGATGTTGAAGGAGAACAGGATTGAGTGATTATTGGTATTCGATATTGTTCGCCGACTTAAACTCATCATACTCTGTAAGTAAATGAATGGCCAGTACCGAGTTCTCCTTTAACAGGCATGGAATGCCGTCGATTACCGGGTAAGCGAGGAAACTCTCCCTTGAATAAAGCAGCGATTCGTTATGTTTTACCAGCGCCGTGCGGGAAATGGGGCATACCAGGCCTGAAGGTCCGGACGCTGTTTCCTTTTTTTCGATAATGATGAGCCCGGTCGGGTTCAGGGGATTTGCGGAATGATCGAAAAGCCGGTGCTCGACGATATTGTATCCCAGTTCCTTTGCAGTTTTGTAAAGCGCGGTGATATAACCATGCTGTTCCATTCTTGCTTTTGCTTCATCATCCGCAAATTCATACGACGGTTCCAACAGCACGAGGTAATTTTTGGCGACCCTGTACAATTCTTTAAGCGCTTCTGCTTCCCTGCCGCCATTGGGCTCTATGGAATGGGAAGTATATACCACGTCAATCGAGTTATCGAGCAGGGGTATCTCAAAAAGATTGGCAGTGAACAGCGTGGCGTTGCTTGCATTACGATCGCTTAACAGTCCTTTTGCAAATTTTAATCTTGACCAGGAAATATCAAACCCGAAAACCGCCGCGGGCTTTTTTTCCATGTTTTTGAGCAGGGAACTGAGCGTAGTGGCTTCTCCCACACCAACCTCCATTAAAGACCCTATATCGCCCAATTTATCGATCACCGTGGCTAACGCCTTGCTGTAGTTTTGGTTAAATTCGGAATTATCGGAAAGATATTTGATATACGATCCCGCCTGGAAATCGTAGCTTATCAGGATATCTTCGATGGTATTCGCCCGGTTTTTCCCGATGCTTTTCAGGTATTGGATAATGTTGCCACCTTGGTCGTATATCTCTTTTATCTTTTGTAGCTGTTTGAATTTTTCCATAAAACTGCTTTGAATACCCGCTTTTTGAGGCGTTTACCCGGTAAAGATAATGTACATATATTTCATATACAGCAATTCTTAACTTTCCTCTCCAAAAATTCAGGATATATTATAAAAAATGCTGGTTTGATAAAAAGTAAAATTTATATTTACCGCCAGTTTATATTTTAACCCTGTCCGATGCCATACATGATGGCAACTTTTCCTGCTTACAAAATCCCTTCCCCTGTATTTAATAGCTTATATGAAGCAAACTTTTACCAGAAATGCTCCCCGGTATCAAAAGGGTGCAATGCAAATCGTGGCGTGGCTCAGCCCCATATATATGTGATGACCCGGCCGGAGACGCTGGAAAACAGGTCACTGTGCCTGTAAAAGAAAAATCCCGGTCACGGAAGCGTGACCGGGACAATCAAATTATCATCAACTTTTCGCAGAACGATTCAGAAAAATCTGCCTATTGTGGTACTTCAGTTGATTCCACCCATTTGAAAGCGCCTTTGAGTGTGGCGATGTGCCTTCCTGTTAAATCTGTGATTTCAGTACCGGCCGGCTTACTTCCACGTACCTCGAAATCCCACGCCGCAACCAGGTTGCTGTTATTTTCAGTCACATCCGTTGCCACACCCAGGTAAGAATTTCTCACCTGCTCCTCCGTGCGGTTTGTTTTCCAGATCCTTATTTTCTTGATATAACCGGAGAAAGCCTCCTGCCTGTTCCCGTTGTTATCCAACGAGCAGAATCCGGTCATATGCACCTGATACTTGACGCTGTTGTCGCTGATATAGGTCCTCCAACGCTCTCCTACTCTGATGATCTCCCCCTGTCTCTGGCCATCGATCATTGAATAACATTTAACATCGGTTGGGGTATCAAAACCAGGCAATCCTTCATCTCTGAACAGGAAAGCGTAATGTGTCCAGCGATTGAGCGTCCAGTTATCGGATTTCTTCCAGCCTGGTTCCCATATTTGTGGGTTTGATGGACCATTGTCCTGCCAGTGGGCAACCATTGTTCTTTGTAAACCCCTGTTCCGGTCCTGTGCCCTCCAGCCGCTCCAGTAGTCCTGTTGCGTCATAGTAGACAAAAAGGTACTGTTATCCTGGCCTGGCACGTTGCAATAGGATGTTACGTTTACCCAAAGCTCAACTGTAAATGCCTGTTTATTGGCGTCTCCAAATTTCACATAGTCCGGGCTATAGCCAAAATCGATATAACCGCCGTTATTTCCGTCAACAAACAGGTTCCATATAATATTGTCCTCTTCCCATTTCGAATCTTCCACTTTCTGCATGGCGGCGGCGGCGGCCTGCATGGCATCATCGAACAGCGCCTGCGTCATATTCGTAACGGACCCGGACAAAATATTCTCCACCAATGTGTATAAAGAAGCGGTAGCGGTTTCCAGGAACCCTTTACTTTCAACCGGGTATTGGCCCTTATGATTGCCCCACCTGGCTTCGTCGTTCAGCAATAAAGCAAACTCCTGGGCTTTTGCCTTCAGGCTGGCCACAAATTGCTGCGCTTCGGGCGCCAGGTTATATAACCTGCTGTTTTTAAACGCATCAATAGCCTGGTTTACGGCGGCCACCTGTAGTTCCAGTTCATCATTGTTCGCGCCGCCGCCAGACTCCATACTTTCGATCGCCGTTTCCAGTTTTGAAATAGCGGCCGTAAGAATACTTTTGCTGTTTTGGGGATAAGTTCCCGGCGCGGTTCCATATGCGGAATTCACGAGCAACGATTCAAGGTTACTCTTATGCTTTTGCAGTATGCTCAGGTTCGTATCGGTGATAAATATCTTTTCTTTATCCCTGGTACAGCCCGTCATTGCACATGCCACCAGCAACATATATATCCATGATCTGAACAGGGCGGAAACCTTAACATCAGATATTAGCTTTATCATTTTCATATTTCGCTTGAATAAATTGATCAAATGGGTTCCCACTTATAGGTTCCGATAATCCTGGCCTCATGTTTCCCGGTAAGATCGAGCACCGTGTTATCCGAACCTGACGGCTTCGAAGTAAAGTCCCAGGCTGCTACCAGGTTGGTCTCTTTACCTGTTATTTCGGTTTGTTCGTTGTATGAAGACAACACGTAAGCATTATCCTTGGCCTCTTTCCAGATACGTATCTTTTTCATGTACCCGGAAAAACCTTCTTCCATTTTTTCATTATTCACCCAGCGGCAGAATCCGGTCATCGGCTTATCGTAGTTGTCATAATCCGTAGAATTATACACTTCGCTTAAATTGCCGTTGTTTTGAGTAGCTGCAAGAACGCCGTTCAGATAAAGTTTTCCTCTTAACGCGGGGTCGCCGTCCAGCCCTTTATCGTTGTATACAAAAACAAAATGCTGCCATACACCATCCTGCGGCGCGTTGAAAGAGGGCTCCCATAATCCGTAGCGGCTATCGGAGAGAATGCCGCCCCAGGTCACCCGGTAAATACCGTTGCCGGACTTACGGCGGTACATCATCCAGCCGTTACGCCATTGACTTCCGCCGTTGGAAAAGAAAGTGGACAGGAAGATGCTGTTGTCGTGCGGACCGTTCTCCGTGATCTTCGCCCAGAATTCAACGGTAAAGGATTGATTGCCGTTTGAACCGAACACGGTATAATCCCGGCTTCTTCCGAAGTCGATGTAAGACTGTGTGGTTTTACCATCCACAAACAGTTCGGCGGGTATCGTTTCCTCATCTTCCGTACGGACGCTGTTCTCGAACTTTTGTATTGCGTTGCCGATCTCTGAAACATAACGTTTCTTTTCGGCTTCCGAGGGCGCGGGCTTCTGGTACTTTATCAACAATATATAACGATTGGCATTGCTGATGGCGCCTGTAAGGATAGCCCTGCTCTGGGGAGGGTACTGCCCTTTCCGCGGACCATAATCCGCGGTTTCCGCGAGGCTGGTAACGGAGGCTATCAGCGCATCCAGATCGGCGATGTACGCGTCCTGAACGTCCGCCACATCCTGGAAATCGTGCCTATATTCAGAGCACGATGAAAGTTGTACCAGCATCAACGTACAGCAAATACAGAAAAATAAACCAATTACTTTTTTCATTCGTTGTATCAGTTTAATTATTTATTATCAGCGGGGAATAATAACATCAGCGCGGGAATTCCCGAAGCGTCGTAACAGGAGACATTAGTGCCGGGAGCTTTCGTATAATCTTTTCCCGTGAGGTTCCGGTCGTCCCGGTTGCTCCATCCGTAATCTATCGTGCGTTGCACCCATTTCAAAAATTGCGTCTGCCCGCAATCATACACCAGCATCTTCAGATATTGCGCGAAAATGGCCGTGTAGATCCCTTGTTCTTCACCCGTTCTGAAGGGGAAAATATACTTGGGGGCAGACATTATATTCATTGAATAATTGGCGGCAGCGACGGCATTGTCCAGGTACGACTGTTCTCCCGTAAGTTTATACAGCAAACAGGATGCGCCGATAAACGTTCCCTGATTGTACATGGTGGCGGTCCAGCCTACGCTGTTCTCATGGCGGCTGTCAGCCACATTCCCGGTATTCTTATCGAAAAGATTTTCAACACCCCATTCATATATTTCTTTGGCATTTTTCAGGTAATTATCCCTGCTGTGCCACCTGGGATATTGGGGATTTCCTTCGAAACCCGTCTGGTCATCCGTTTTGTATTTCGCATCCGCGGGGTCGATGTTGTTATAAAGCGTTACAGCTGCGATCACGGCAGGGAAATTGATGCAGGACATTTTGCCTTTATCACTGTTATCAGGAGGATTGCCGTTATTCCAGTTCCAGAACATCCCGCCGTTTACTTTATCATAAGAGCCCCTGTCTTTCAATTTATACGAACCATGCCATACGCGGCAAAAACTTTCGTCGGCCAGCGTGAGATATTCCGGAGTTTTAAATATGCCGTACGCGCGGGAAAAAGAGATCGTCCACCACATGATATCGTCATATATAAACCAGCCATAGTTCGGGTCCTGATTGTGCCAGTCGAAGTTTACATAATGATCGCCCGCGCCCTGGAACATTTGTTCTGTGAGGGTTTTATATTTCTCCTGCTTTTCGGTATTCTTTTCTTTAGCGGCCCTTTCATAGGCGTTCATTGCCATGTCCCAGTAAATGGCCTGCGTCCAGATAGCGCCTACGGCGGATTTTGTGCTTGCACCGTCTGCCGTGCCTGAATTTACCTTGTAGATATGTGTCTGCTTATCGAATAAATATTCATTAAATGCATCGTAAGCGACCCAGGTATCCGCATTCTTATACTTAGGCACAATATCGTAGTCAAGTACATACTGATGGTCGTCGGATCTGTTGCATGCATTGGTATATACAGATCCGAATATCACGCATATCGTAATTATATATTTCTTCATCGTTATTTCTTTTTTAGATTTAGTACCCGGTATTCTGAATCAGATTTTTATCGATATCTATTTCTCCCTGCGGGATCGGGAAAAAATACTGCCGGGAGAAACTTCTGTCTATTACTTTTGTACGAACGAAGAAACCGTTTCCATCGGCGTTGATGTTCATGCCATGCACCGGTCTGTTGAAATGCTCGGTGGCAAGCCCCCAGCGACGGACGTCGAAATAACGGCTGTTCTCGAAGCCCAGTTCCACTCTTTTTTCCCTGCGGATCAGGTCCATTACGCTATTCGCATCAGCGGGCCGGGGCAATGCATTGGGACCTTCTCCATACATGGGGATGCCTGCTCTTTTACGGATGAGGTTCATGTATTTCCACAGCTCGGGGCTGGAAGGATTGGTGTGGCAAAGCGCTTCCATATAATCGAAGTAAATATTCGGCAAACGGAGCAATATGCATATCAGGCTTTGATTACGGTCGCCGGACCCCATATGTTTACGTACCAGGTAACCGGTGCTGGTATAGTCATTTACCCCGTACAGTTTTCCGCAGGGGCCGCTATAGGTAAAATCGGTGATGTTACCGCCGTTGGTGCCTTCAAACCATCTCTGTCCGGTGAAAGTAATATCCGCATAGAACCTGGGTTCACGGTTTACATACATCATCCGCGTTCCCGCGGGTGCATATACCCGTCCTGTGGCGGAAGTGAAATCAGCATTGCTCACGCCTTCTTCCCTATAACCCGAAGCCTCATTAATGACCGGATTGATACCATCCGCGCGGTAACCGGTGACGGGTGAGGTACCGTTGCTCATAAAGTAAGCGTCTACTTGTTCCTGTGTTGCGCCAAGCAGGCTTCCGCCTTTAAAGTTCCCGTCGCTGATGCGGCGATCGTTGGGCATACGGTCGTATTCCATCGTACCGGCTGAATTATCGATCCGGTAGAAGATCATTTCGGTGTTGTTCGACATCTGGTTCCTCAGCGTGCGGACGCCCCGCCGGTAAGATTCATAAGGGTCGAAGCCCGTATTGTCAGGGCCTGGGAGCAGGTTACCGTTTTTATCGGTATACATCAGTTTAAACCTGGTGCCATAGGTGTTGAAGAATGCAACGCATTCATCCGCCACTTTCTGCCAGTTGGCCCTGATCGCCGTGGCGTCCGGAGCGTTGGGAAAGAGTTTTGTTCCGTCGCGGTTAACCAGGCCGGAATAATAAGTGCTTTCGCCGTTGAATAGCCAGCTTGCCCTGAATGTAAGCGCTTCTATGATAAAGGCCTGAGCAATCGCTTTATCGATACGCCCCATCCCGGAAACGGCGTCTGAAGCGGCGTTATCCATAAGTCCTTCTGTTTGCGCTTCTTTCAATTGCTGCACGATGAAATTAAAACATTCATCGACTGTGTTGCGCGGCAGTTGCAATTCATCGGTGGGCGTATCCTGATCGTATTTTTGCTGCAAAACGGGCACGGGGCCGTAGGCGCGCACGAGATAAAAATAATAGATGGCGCGCATCGCTTTGGCCTCTGCCTTCCATTGTGCCTTTTCGGCGGAGCCTACCTGGTCGTCCGGCGTCTGGTCGATATTAGCAATAAACTCCCCTGCCTGCTGAATACCGGTGAACCAGCTTTTCCAGCGGTGTTTGACCATCGTTTCGTCCGTTGCGTCGAGCGTATTATTATTGATCAGTTTTGCCCTGTTGCCGGGAGAAACATATTCGGATTCATCGCTCGCGGCCGTCCAGGGGCCGGGCGTTCTGTAAAGTGCGGTTTCATGCACCTGGCGCTGGTTGAATTCGTCAGGGATGTAGGTGTACACGTTAGCCAGGTATCCCAATGCGCCGGACCTGGTCTGGAATATTTCTTTCATCGACAAACGGTCCTGCGGAACCTGGTCGAAATATTTGGAACATGAAACAACTGACAGTACCAGTAATCCTATCGTGCATTTCAATATTATACGTTTCATTGCTGTCAGATTTAAAAAGTAAAGTTGATGCCTATGGAAAGCGAACTGATATTCGGGTATTGGCTTCCGTCGTTGGAATTCAGTTCAGGGTCCCAGAGTTTGAATTTGGAAAACGTTACCAGATTGTATCCCATGATGTACACGGCGGCATTATTGAGCTTCATTGTCTGCGACCAGTGTTTGGGCAGATTATAGGATACCTGAAGCGTTTTAAGGCGTAAAAAGCTCATATCGCGTACCCACCAGGTGCTGGGCTGAAAGTTATTCTGATTGTCTACCGTTTCGCCCCCGTATGAAAGCCGCGGATAAAACACGTTCTGATTGGGATTTTCTTCCGTCCACCGGTCGTCGATATTGCTGTACAGGTTACCCGCACCGCCGCCGCCGACAAAGGGCTGGATGCTGTTGCCGGCCAATATACGTTCAGCTTTCGCGACTCCCTGGAAAAGGGCGCCTACCATCAGGTTCTTCCAGGTTATATTGAAGCCTAAGCCGTATACGAATGCCGGAACATCGCCGCGGCTGATGTAAGTTTTATCATAGGCGTCTATCTGACCATCGTTGTTCAGATCCTTATAACGGATATCTCCTGCTTTTACGGTGCCGAACTGGGTAGCAAACGGCTTGGGCGTCGTTATCTTATCTTCGCCTGAAAGTTGCTGCCAGCGCGCCATATCATCGATCTGCGACTGTGTGAACAATCCTTCTGCGATATATCCCCGCTGCCCGAGTATCTTCTCCCCAAACTGGTTCATCCATGAATAACGCTGATCGGGCAATTCTCCTTTGATCCACTGATCGTTGTTGTAAGTGATGTTTCCTCTCAGGTTGATCCTCCAGTTATCGCTAAGTCGCCTGTTGTATTCTATCGTTCCGTCAAATCCCCTGTTCTCCACGACTCCTACGTTACCGTATGGTGAAGCCATATTATACCCGATAAAAGACGGAATGGAGTTTTCACGTTTCAGCAGGATGTTCTTACGTTTTTCCCTGAAGATGTCGAAGATGATGGACAGGTCGCCGTTGAGTGTCCTCAGCTCGATACCCAGGTCCTGCTTGCGGGATTCTTCCCACACGAGGTCAACCGCATTGTTGATCACTTCGTAGCCGCCGTATTTGGTACCGCTTACGCCAAAAACATATCCGAAAGAACCGTTGCCGTTGATCTGATCCAGGTACATAAAGCGCCTGTCTGAAACATTGCTGTTCCCGATCCTTCCATCCGTATACCGGAATTTCAGGAACGGAATGATATTATGCAAAGGCTCCCAGAACTTTTCATTGGATATCACCCATCCCACACCATAAGCGGGGAATGTGCCGTATCTTTTCCTGGGAGAGAAGTTTTCCGCGCCGGTATAGCCGATATTGAACTCGGCGAAATAACGGTCCTTCCAGGAGTAGGTCGCACGCCCGGCAACGCCCTGCATCCTGTACGGGATGGCGTTTTCAAGCGTGCCCTGCGGATAGAGCAATCTTTGCTGCTGATTAAAAAGCAATAATCCGCTCACACGGTGCTCACCGAACGACCTGTCGTAATTGAAAGACGCTTCGAGATACGTTCTTTTATTTCCGGATGCCGACTGGCTGTATCCCAATACATCGGAACCGGTGTAGGTCCGGGTCAGGATCGGGTACCCGTCCATATCATAAGGAACGTTCAGGTCTGTGAGATAATAAGTGGATTCGCGGCGGGACTGGTGCAGGTTCACTTCGTTGTACACGTCGTAGGCATACATCGCTGAAAAGCTGAGCCCCTTTGTAAAAGCTTCCAGGTCCTGCGTAACTCTGAGGTTGGAATAGACCTGGTTTTTCGCGATGTTATCGTAGCCTCTGCGGGTAGCGTCCGCATAAGGGTTTCTGAATCCTCCGTTGGGATTGATACCGGGAACATAACCCTTTCCCCTTATATAAAACATTTTAGGATAATCGACCGGTGAAATGCCCATGGCGGAGTTGTAAACATCATGCGATGAAATGGCCGGGTAGTTCCCTTCACCTAAATACCCCTGCGCGCCAATCTCCACTTTAGTAGTCGGCGTAGCGTTGATAGACACGTTGGTGGTAAAGTTATAACGGCTGTATTTCATCTTGGAGTTATAACCGGTCACTGTTTTATCCGTGGTCATCATGCCGGTTTCGTTATAATAACTTACCGAAGCATAATAAACGGCTTTCTCGCTTCCCCCGCGAACGTTTACGTTTGCTCTCCTGTTATACCCCCAATCGTTGAATACTTCTTTCAGCCAGTTTACATTCGGGTACAGGTAAGGGTCTTTTCCCAGCGCCGTATTATTAATATACTCCTGGGAATATTTTGGCGCCAGCCCGTCGTTACGCAAAGCTTCGTTAGCCGCATTCATATATGCTATGCCATCCGTCAGGTCCACTTTTTTTGTAAACCGGGTAAATGATTCGTAATAATCGGCATTGATAGTGGGTTTTCCCATCCTGCCCGGTTTGGTTTTGACGATAATAACGCCGTTCGCGCCGCGCACCCCGTAAACAGCGGTCGCAGAAGCGTCTTTTAGTATGGTGAGCGATTCAACGTCTTCGGGGTCCACATCATTGAAAGACCGCTCTACACCGTCAACAAGAATGAGCGGTGAAGCGCTGTTGGGTGTGGCAATCCCCCTGATCCAGATATCGGCGACATTTTTACCCGGCTCCCCGGAACGCTGCACGGAAATTACGCCTGAAATCCTTCCCGCCAGCGCTCCTGTGAGGTTAGAGGACGGGATTTTCAAATCGCTCGCTTTCAGGGAAGACTGCGCACCTATATTACTTATTTTACGCTGCGTGCCATAGCCGACAACAACCGTTTCGTTCAGTGCGGTCTCTTTCTGAACAAGGATTGCATCGTATATGTTTTCGTTTGCGTTAACCCTTATTTGCAGGTTACTATATTCAATATGACTTATTACAAGCACGCACTCTTTCAGTTCGGTACGCAGCTGGTAAAAACCATCGCTATCGGTCGTGGTGCCCGAAGTGGTCCCCAGGATGCCAACGGTGGCGCCCTGGACGGGTTTCTGGGTTTTGGAATCTATTACCCTTCCACGCAGCGTTCTGGGAGCCTGGCGCTGCGGGGCCGCCGGATTTCCTTTTATAATGATATGCTTCCCTTCGATCTTATGGGTCAGTCCCTGGGGCGAAAGCAGGGAATTCAGCACGTTGGTCATATCTTCATTCTGCACATGTAACGATACCTTGCCGGTTACGTCTATATCTTTTGAATAGATAAAAAGATAGCTCGTTTGGTCCTCTATTTTTTTAAGCACCTCCTTTAAAGAAATGTTTTCCACATTGAGCGAAACCTTTCCGTTTTGATAGACTGCCGCATTCACGCAATTGACACACCACAAGAATACAAAAGCCGTGGCCGCCATTCTTATCAGGTATCTGTAATTAACTCCCCGCATATGCACGTGACGGGGTACAAAAGACGATTTTGTAATACTATTCATGAATGAATCTGGATTTATGCTGTTCTTAAATGAATACTCGCAATAGTTATCACCAGGCAGTGGTTGACCCTGCCCGTGTTATCAATTAATAAATACTTTGTGGTATAATTCCCGTCAGTTTAAAATGTCGTAGCCATTATCGCTGGAGTTTTTAGTATATCGGAGCCCATAACTATGGCCAAGCACCTCAAGCGCATACTCCAAACCATCGGAAACCCTGAATTTTCCGGTCAAAAGCAAATCGGGATCATTAAGCTGCCGGATGGTGATTTTTTTGCCGAATGAGTTCTCGAGGCGCTCTAATACTTCGGTAATAGGTACGTTGTCAAAAGCAATCAATCCGTCCTTCCATTTGTAGATATCCGTATCGGTTACGGCGGAAACGACCAACGCTTCATTGATTAATTCCGCTTTTTGCATGGGCACAAGGTCCTGGCTCTTTCCCCCTTGAGTGTTAACACAAACGTGCCCTTCCAGCAATGCGGTAACAAAACGTGGCTTGCCTGCATATGCTGATACGTTGAAAGTGGTTCCGGTGACAACAATATTTCCTTTTGCAGTTGTTACAATAAAAGGGTGGCCTGCATCTTTCCTCACCTCAAAATACCCCTCTCCGTTTAAGTATACTTCCCTGGTACTGCCACTGAAATTTTCCGGGTATTTGAACGTTGATCCGGCGTTAAGCCATACTACAGTACTATCCGGGAGGAGCATTTTTTTTGTTTCGCCGGGGGCAACGGAAATCTGAACGTACAGGTTTTTATTCACATCCATAATACCCAACCCGGGAAGACCTTTCATATAAAAAAAGCCGCCGATCCCTGCCAGCATCAGCACCATTGCAGCATAGGCAGCGACCTTATGATGCGACAAATACCTGAGAACAGCCCCACCCCGGGCCTGGCGGCCGGGCTGTTTCGCATGAAGCAAACGCTTTCTGAATCTTTGAAAGGCTTTGTTTTTATCGTATAGATGTGATTCTTTTTCCCCTATTGCAACCGACCATGCATCCAGTTTCTGCCGGAAATATAACTTGTTGGCAGCCGACGCATTTACCCATTGCAATAGCTCTTCCGTGGAATCTTCATCGAGTTCCTGCGCCAGAAATGCGGCAATTAATTCATCAACCTGGAATTTCATCTTATAGAGCTGTTGATTATAAGACAGCGAATCGGGGTAAGCGGGTAGTCAAAATCAAAAAAATATTTTGACGAGGAGAATGATAACAATGGCAATGTGTTTTTCAAGCCGTTCCCTTAAGAAACGTAATGCATTTTTCATATGGTATTTTACGGTATTGACCGATATGCTGAGTTCCCGCGAGATATCTTCATAGCGCTTTTTCTCAAAACGGCTTTTTATAAAAACGAGCTTACATTCAGGCGGCAACTCATTGATGGCCTGTTTCAGTTCCGCATCCAGCTCTTTCTCCACTAACTGCCTGAGCGCATCATCCTTTGACGTAGCATAGGTGAAAACATCTGCATCCGACACATTTTCACTGCGTACGAGGCTGGAAATGGGCACTTCGTACCGGGTGCGCGCTAACGAAAGGTAATTAAAACACCGGTTGCGGACCGCGGTCATTAGGTACCACAACAAAGAAATTTCCAGTTCCAGCGTTTCCCGGATCTCCCACAAATGAAAAATAGTATCTCCAACGATCTGCTCCGCCAGATCATGATCTTTTACATACTTATTCGCAGTATGACACAATGTTGCATAATAAGTGTCGTATATATACCTGTAGGCTTTTTCAGAACCTTCCTTTAATTGTCTGACTACGATTTTTTCATTATGATCCATAGCATCTAAATTCAATTATGGAATATCGTGTACGATTTATTTTACAGGCTATTTGCTGAATTTAATAACGAAAATGACTGAATACTCTGTTCACGTGGCCGATCAGGATAAATTATCAAAAGTATAGGCGGTAACGAGGACCCTGATTTATTGTGCAAACTATATAAAATTATGAAAAAACGAATGTTTGTTTTTGTTTGGCAATAGAGGAAGGAGGGAGATAAATCGCCGAAAATACGTTTTGGGGAGTGCCAAAAAACATAAAGCATTTACAGTAAACTGTAAATGCTTTATTTTATTCGTCGGGACGACTAGATTCGAACTAGCGACCCCTTGCACCCCATGCAAGTGCGCTACCGGGCTGCGCTACGTCCCGAACTCCGGTACCGTGTTTTAACGACGGGATGCAAAAGTAACCATTCATTTCATTTTTGCAAAAATTTTATCCCTTTTTCTATGAATTTCTGTTGACAACCGCTTCCCACCGCTATACATCACACCACATAAATACGTACATTTGCCCGGGATAAATTCAAATGATGCATATTTTACTGAAAAGCGCAAAGATCGTAGCTCCTTCATCCCCTTTCAACGGGCAAATACAGGATATTCTCATCGAAAACGGCGTGATCACCAATATCGCCGCCGGTATTCAACACCCTTCCGCCCAGGTGGTGACCGGCCCGAACCTTCACGTAACTACCGGTTTCACGGACGTTTTCGCGCATTTCTGCGACCCGGGACAGGAATATAAGGAAGATCTCCAGTCCGGCGCCATGGCGGCCGCAAAAGGCGGTTTCACCACCGTTATGATCGTGCCGAACACTCAGCCCGCCCTTCATACCAAATCGCAGATAGAATACGTGCTCAGCAAAACCCGCTACGGGGCCGTGCGCGTGCTGCCCATCGGCGCCATCACCAAAAATCTCGAAGGCACTTCTCTCGCGGAAATGTACGAGATGAAAGAAACCGGCGCGGTCGCCTTTTCAGACGGGCTTAAACCCGTACAGGCCTCCGGCATCATGCTCAAAGCCCTTCAATACGTAAAAGCTTTCTCCGGCACCATTATCCAGGTACCCGACGATACCAGCATATCCGGCCACGGCCTCATGCACGAAGGCGTTTTTTCCACCCGCCTCGGCATGCCCGGCAAACCCGCCATTGCGGAAGAGATCATGATCAAACGCGATCTCGACCTGCTCAGGTACACCGAATCCCGCCTGCACTTCACCGGCGTAAGCACCCGCAAGGCCATCGAACTGATCGCCGCCGCCAAAACGGAAGGCCTCAGCGTAACCTGCTCCGCAACCCCGTACCACCTGCTGTTCACCGAAGAAGACCTCGTTACCTACGACAGCTTCCTGAAAGTGAGCCCGCCCCTGCGCAGCCAGGACGATGTGCAGGCGCTGCGCGACGCGGTGATCAACGGCGTGGTAGACTGCATCGCCACGCATCATCAGCCGCAGGATTGGGATGCCAAACAAGTGGAGTTCGAATACGCCAAACCCGGCATGATCGGCCTCGAAACCGCTTTCAGCGCGCTTCTCACCGCGCTGCCCGGCCTTTCCCCCGAAAGGCTCAGCGAACTGCTCAGCATCAACCCGCGCAAAATATTCAACCTGCCTGAACTGACCATTGCCAAAGGTGCGCCCGCCAATCTCACCCTTTTCGACCCGGCGGAAGAATACCAGTTCACAGACGGGCACATCGGTTCCAAAAGCAAAAATTCCCCCTTCATCGGCCGTAAAATGACCGGCACGGTAAAGGGAATTATCAACAATAACCAGGCTTACCTCGCATAAGGCATGAAAACTAAAATTCATATCCAGTTCGGTCTTGCGGCCGCGGCGGTCAATTTTATACTGCTGCTGGTGCAGTTCTTTACCGGTGCGCCCTTCGCCAGCCCGCTGTTCATGATCCTTCCGATAGCCAGCCTTTCTATCCTGGTGATCGCCGCCTGCCGGAAATTTTCAAAGGAAACCGGCGGCAATGCCGGCTTTGGAGAGATTTTTGGTGTAGGCTTCCGCACAACGGCCGTGACCATCGTAATTTTCGCTATCTTGTTTTTCTTATTCGTGTGGATCGTGCCGGCTTACAAGGAAAGGTTCATCGCGGAAGTGATCGCCTCGGCGCAGGCAGCCGACGCCACCGCGGCAGACATAGAACAGAGCACCGCCGGGCTGAAAAAGAATTTCGCGATCTCGGCGCTCGCAGGCCTGGAATTCATGAACCTGATACCCGGCCTCATCGCGTCGGTGATCGGCGCAGCAATTGCTAGAAAAAAATGAGACACCTAGACATATCCGTAATCGTTCCCTTAAAAAACGAAGAAGAATCGCTGCCGGAACTGGCCGCATGGATCGCCCGTGTGATGGATGAAAATAATTTCACTTACGAAGTGTGGATGGTAGACGACGGCAGCACAGACGAAAGCTGGCATGTGATCCGCCACCTGTCGTCCCAGAACCCGCATATCAAAGGCATCAAATTCCAGCGCAACTACGGCAAATCCGCCGCGCTCAACGAAGGTTTCCGCAAAGCCCAGGGCAATGTGGTGATCACGATGGACGCAGACCTCCAGGATTCCCCCGACGAGATCCCCGGCCTTTATTCCATGGTCGTGAACGATGGTTTCGATCTCGTGAGCGGCTGGAAAAAAGTCCGTTACGACAATACCCTCACCAAAAATATTCCTTCCAAATTCTTCAACTGGGCCACGGTGAAAATGAGCGGCATCAAACTGCATGATTTTAACTGCGGCCTGAAAGCTTACCGCAAAAAAGTGGTAAAAACCATTGAAGTGTACGGCGAAATGCACCGCTACATCCCCGTGATCGCCAAGTGGAGCGGTTTCAGAAAGATCGGTGAAAAAGTGGTGGAACACCGCAAACGCAAATACGGCACCACCAAATTCGGCCTGGAACGTTTTGTGAACGGGTTTCTCGACCTCGCGTCCATCACCTTCGTAGGCCGCTTCGGCAAACGCCCGATGCACTTTTTCGGCGCGCTGGGCAGCCTCTTTTTCTTTATCGGTTTCCTTATCTCCGGTTATCTCGCCTTCGCCAAAATATTCTGGATGCAGTACAAAATGACGGAAAGGCCGCTGTTCTTTCTCGCCCTGCTGCTGCTGATCATCGGTTCCCAATTATTCCTCACGGGTTTTATCGCCGAAATGGTGGCCCGTAACTCCCCGGAAAGAAACTCTTACCTGGTGGAGGAAACACTGGAAAACCAGCAAGGATGACAGGCAAAAAAATAGTGATCATCGGCCCGGCCCACCCCATCAGGGGCGGGCTGGCTGCTTTTAACGAACGCCTTGCGCGGCAGCTCGCCGCACAGGGCAACGATGTATCCATTCATACCTTTTCTTTCCAGTACCCGGAATTTATGTTCCCCGGCAAAACGCAGTACGCCGCGGGCCACGGCCCGGCAGACCTGCGCATTCACCGCACGGTGCATTCCCTCAATCCGCTCAACTGGCGTAAAACAGGGCTTCGCATCCGGAAAGAAAGGCCGGACATGGTTATAATTGCTTACTGGCTGCCCCTGATGGCCATGAGCCTGGGAACCATCGCCAAGATGGTCCGGCGCAACGGGCATACCCGCGTGGTAGGACTGGTGCACAACCTCATCCCGCACGAAAAACGCCCCGGCGACGCGCTGCTCACCCGTTATTTCGTGAACAATTGTGATGCTTTTATCACGCTCAGCAAAGAAGTGCTGGCAGACATCCGGAAGATCACCGCAAAACCCGCGGTATTTGCGCCGCACCCCGTGTACGACAGTTTTGGGGATGCGCTCCCCTCCACCGAAGCCCGCCGGCACCTCGGTCTCGACGCCAACAAACGTTACCTGCTGTTTTTCGGTTTCATCCGCGCTTACAAAGGCCTCGACCTGCTGCTGGAAGCCATGCGCGACGAACGTATCGCAGCCATGGCCAACCTCGAGCTGATCGTGGCGGGGGAATTTTACGAAGACCGCAAAAAATACGAACCGCTGCTGGGCCCCAACGTGCGGCTGGTATCGGATTTTATTCCCGAACAGGAAGTGAAATATTATTTTTCCGCCGCCGACCTGGTGGTGCAGCCCTATAAAACCGCCACCCAGAGCGGTATCTCGCAAATGGCGTATCATTTCGAGATACCAATGCTGGTAACCGCCGTTGGCGGCCTCCCCGAGATCGTGCCGGACGGAAAAGCGGGATATGTAACCGCGCCCGACCCCAAAGCGATCGCAGACGGCATCCTCCGCTTCCTTTCCCAGCCCCCAGGCCTGTTCAGCGCTTTTATCCGTGAGCAGAAACAGCTATATTCATGGGAACATTTCGTAAATACCCTCGGTTCTTTACAATAATTTGCAGGATTTAAGGTTATAAAAGCATCATGATACGAATGCAAGGATTCACGGTCTTACTGGTTTGTTTATTGTCCACCTCCGCCATGGCGCAGCGCCTCAGCCCGGCAGACCTCGCCGCGCTCACGCAGGCGGAAGATTCGCTGCGCGCCGTTCATTACGACGTGGTCAACGGGAAAGTGCAGGAATTCCGTTCCTCCCGCAACGACCAGTTTATCCCCCAGTTCGTGAAAACGCTGAAAACCAGATATTCCTTCTACTACCCATTCGATTCCATCCGTACGATGGCGAAAGTATACCCGCAGGACAGTACCTTCCGCGTCATCACCTGGCAACTGGAAAACGATAACAGCACGTTCCGGCATTTCGGCGTGATACAGATGAACACGAAAGACGGCTCGTTGAAACTGTTCCCGCTGTTCGACAACTCCGATTTCACCCGCAATACGGATACGGTCACCAATGCCAGGGGCTGGTACGGCTGCCTGTATTACGCCATCATCCAGCGGCATTATTTCAACTCGGAATTTTACACGCTTTTCGGGTGGGACGCCAATTCGCAGACCAGCCAGAAAAAGATCGCCGAAATGCTCACGTTCAAAAACGGCGAGCCCGTGTTCGGCGGGCCTTTTTTCAGCTTCGCGGAAGATACCGTGCCCAAGCCAGGGCGCAACCGCTTCATTATGGAATACAAACGTGAAGCCGTGGCTTCGCTTAATTATAACCCCGAAATGGACATGATCGTGTTTGACCATCTCATTTCCGAAACCGGTGAGGAACTTAAAAAATATACCCTCGTGCCCGACCTCGATTACGAAGGTTTTAAATGGAAAGCGGGCAAATGGGTGCATATTGAAAAAGTATTCCATGACGCGCTGCAGCAGGGCAAAGTACCGGTGGGCGAGCCGATGAACAAACAGAAAGTGGACATCACCCGGCCGCGCACCGCCGAAGACATCAACAAAGAAACCCTGGAAAAGGAAGCGCAGAAAGGAAAAAAGAAAAAGAAAAACGATAATTAATCTCCCCTGTCCGTGAAATCCCGCTCACCGATCATTATTTCCCTATTGATATTATTTTCCTCCTGCGGATATATGGACGCATTTAACGAGCGCGCTATACCGATCGGGAATTCGGGCGTGGCGCTTGTTTATTTCGCGGAATCTCCTCCCCCTAACTAGAATCCCGGGAAATTTTCCTCCGGCAGCGGCACATTATTGCTGGAATGATGAAAGATATGCAGTTCGAAAGCGCTGATCTTATCCAGCGGGTAATATTTCACCGGCCCGAAACCCAGCATCAGCCTTACTTCCCGCAAACTGCCCTTCATGCCCCGGCCGTTGTAGATCGGCACGAACACCACGCGTTTCCCGAATGTGGTCACCGAATCTTTGATGATGATATCCGGGCGGTTGCCTTTGGTGTATTGCGTGTAATAGTCGCGCACCAGTTTGAATTTGCGCGAAAGGCTTTTTTCGTCTTCGCCGATATCTTCCAGGTCGGGCGCCACCAGTTGCCGGAAAGCTTTTTCGTCGTTGTTTTCAATGGCTGAAAGTACAGCACCGCTTGTTTCGGCTATCTTGCCGCCGTCAGGCCCGCCGGACTGCGATTTGCAGGCGGCAAACAACAAAAGAACGAACAACCATGATCTCCGGCGGTATTTCATATTGCGGCAAACAAATTTGAAGTAATGTGTATCCGTCCTCAATTTAAAACATTCGTCACAAAAGTCAGGATTCCTTTCAAAGAAAAAGCCGGGCAGTGCGCCCGGCTTTTGTTTATCAGAACAATTCTGTTTGAATATTGCCTTCGTCGTCTTCTTCCTTTTCCGCCTCTTCGTCTTCCGTGATCAGTTCGATGCTCACAAAATCGTCGCCGGCGATCTTCGTGCCTACCGTTTTCCAGCCGGCCACTTCGTAGGTTTCATGCAGCGCGATCTCTTCTTCTTCCGGAGAGCGTTTTTTTCCCGTGCGCAGGATCACCACCGGCTCCGCCTGCGTGGTCACCAGTTCCAGGTAATTGTTCGCCCCTTCTTTGATGAAAGAAAATTTGTTGTTGAGCGTTTGCGTTTCGATCTTGAAACGTTTCACGTTGAATTGTTTTTTGTCCGCGTCGAAATACACGGCGGTTACGATCCTTTCCGGGTTGAACTTTTCGATGTACACGGCGTCGTTGGATTCGTAACGGTTCGTGATCTCGTAATTGGTCAGTTCGTAAGTGCCGTTTTTGTAGAACACGAGGATCTTATCGTCACCTTCGAAAGAACCGACGTAAATACCGCGCTGTTCGGTGTTGAGGCGGCCCACCGCGTCGTCGTACCAGATCTTGATGCCGCTGAGCGTGGAAGCGCCTTTTTCCTTGAATTTCACGCTGCGGATGGGCCATTTGGTAACTACGTTGCCCATGGAGCTGCGCGCTTTGATGGGAATGGTCTCGAAATAGAAATCAAATTCCTTTTTCTTCGCGGCGCAGTTCGGGCTGAGGCGCACGGTCACTACTTCTGCCTCGCCGTTGGGGTTGGCGCTGAAATAATGCACTTTGGAGCCTTTTTCGCCTTTGGTGAGGTGGTATTCCTTGTCGCGGGTGATGCCGGTTACGTTGAAACGTTTGGCAAGGCTGTAGCCGGTTTTGCCGTCTACGTAGATCATGTTGTAGATCATGCGCTCGTCTCCTTTGCGGAACACGTCTACATGGATGATGTCTTTGCCCACGAAGGTTTTATCGGCCACTTTGGTCACCAGCATCACACCGTCGCGGCGGAATACGATGATATTGTCCAGGTCGGAGCAATCCGCCACGAACTCGTCTTTTTTGAGCGAGGTGCCGATGAATCCGTCGTTGCGGTTTACGTACAGTTTGGTGTTGGCGATGGCTACCTGCTGCACCTGAATGGTGTCGAACAGTTTCACTTCGGTTTTGCGCTCGCGGCCTTTGCCGTATTTTTTGAGCAGGCCTTCGTAATAACTTACGGCAAAATCCGTGAGGTTGGCCAGGTCGTGTTTCACCTGTTTGATATCTGCTTCGATGCCTTTGATCTGTTCGGCAAGCTCGTTGATATCGAGGCGGTAGATGCGGCGAACGGGTTTTTCCGTGAGTTTGAGAATATCTTCCCGCTGGATCTCGCGTTTCAGCTGTTTTTTATACGGGCCAAAACCTTTGTCGATGGCCTGAAGCACGGTTTCCCAGTCTTTATGTTTCTGCTCCAGCTCCTTGTAGATGCCTTTTTCGAAGAATATTTTTTCGAGCGAGGTATAATGCCATTTTTCTTCGAGCTCCGAGAGTTTGATCTCCAGTTCCCTGCGCAACAGTTCTTTCGTAAAATCGGCGGAATATTTCAGCAGGTCGGAAGCGCCCATGAACACGGGTTTATCTGCCGTGATCACGCAGGCGTTGGGCGAAATGCTCACTTCGCAGTCGGTGAAGGCGTATAGTGCGTCGATGGTGATGTCCGGCGAAATACCGGGCGCCAGCTGCACTTCGATCTCCACATCTTTAGCGGTGTTGTCCACCACTTTTTTGATCTTGATCTTGCCGTTGTCGTTCGCTTTTACGATGGATTCCATCAGCGCGGTAGTGGTTACGCCGTAGGGCACGTCTTTAATGAGCAGCGTCTTTTTGTCCTTCTCCTCGATATGCGCCCTTACGCGGACCTTGCCGCCGCGGCGGCCGTCGTTGTAATTGGTCACGTCTATCATGCCGCCGGTAAGGAAGTCCGGGTACAGCTCGAATTTTTTACCGCGCAGGTATTTAATGGACGCATCGATCAGCTCGCAGAAGTTATGCGGCAGTATTTTGGTGCTGAGGCCCACGGCAATGCCCTCGGCGCCCTGTGCGAGCAACAGCGGGAACTTCATGGGTAGGGCCAGCGGCTCGTTCTTACGGCCGTCGTAGCTCAGCTGCCATTCGGTGGTTTTATTGTTAAAAGCAACGTCCAGCGCGAATTTGGAAAGGCGCGCTTCGATATAACGCGCGGCGGCCGCATCGTCTCCCGTTCGCACGTCGCCCCAGTTACCCTGCGTTTCGATCAGCAGGTCTTTCTGCCCGAGGTTCACGATGGCGTCGCTGATGGATGCGTCGCCATGCGGGTGGTACTGCATGGTTTGCCCGATAACGTTCGCCACTTTGTTGAAACGCCCGTCATCCATTTCTTTCATGGCGTGCAGGATGCGGCGCTGCACGGGTTTCAGCCCGTCTTCCACGCCCGGTACCGCACGCTCCAGGATTACGTAAGAGGCGTAATCCAGGAACCAGTCCTTGTACTTCTCATCTACGTGCGCAAGGCCATGCAGTGATTCGTCCGGTGTTTCGTTGATATTGCTCATATTCTTATCAGAAAAAAATTAAAGTTTACCGTTTGCCCGCCAAAAAATCGTCTCTCCAAACCCGCACCGAATCGATCTTTACGTCGTCGAGCGTGTTTAATTCGATGAAAGAACAATCTTCGATCGCTTCCAGCTCGTGCCAGACGCGAATGGGTATTTCCACTTTCGCGGGCGCCTCGATCACGTCCGTGCGCATGTCCGTTTCGTCCAGCGGGCACCAGTGCAGGTATGCTTTGCCGCTCAGCAGGTACATGATCTCGGGATTTTTGTACTCGCTGTTGCCGAGGTGGTAATGCTGGCCGCTGCTGGAACCGGCGATGCGGTAGCAGAGAATAAAAGTGCCGGTCCTGAACGTCTGCCAGTCGAAATTCCGGCCCCTGTCGTCTTCTCCCCGCAGTTCGAGCGGCGTAATAATGATCGCTGACATGTTATGCATTTTCTGCCGGCGCGGGTTCGTTTCCGCCGCCAGGCAATTTGATCTCGTAATCGCGCATCGTTTTCAGTTCGCCCCTGTATTCCAGCTTTTCCTCGCGGATCAGCTCTTTCAGCCGCCAGTTGAGGAACTGGTCCATCACGGGGTATTTGAACTTGCCCACTACCTGCGCGATCACTTTATTCGCTTTTTGAAATTCTTTGTTCGATGCGCCAAGCAGGTCTTTGTCGAAAAACGTGCCCGGCTCGCCGCGCAGTTTTTTCCCGCCTTCCAGGATACGCACGCCGGCGTTTTCGTTCATCAGGCGGCGCCATTCGTCGCCATCCAGTTCAAACTCCGCGAGCGACACTTCCCTGGCGAGTTTTTTCGCTTTCAGGAATTCTTTCGGCAAAATCTGGCTCAGGTGAGTGGGATAAAACACGCCGTTCTTTTCGTTGAGGAACGGCAGGTTGTTGAGATATATAAGATGGATGCGGCCGGAAAAACGGTCGAGCTGGCTGATCAGCCAGTAATAACCGCTCACGTCGGTCGCATTCTGGCCGGCCCAGATCCAGATCGTCAGTTCTTCTTCTTCGCGGAGGCGGGCTTTCAGCTCGCGCACGGGATCTGCCGGGGCCACGGCCACTTCTCCTTCGGCGGGCGCGGCCACTACCACGTCCTGCACGGTATTCCACCACTCTTTGCGGGCGGAGCGCCCGTCGGGCGTGTCGAGAATAAAGAGCGGGCCCACGGCGAGATCGTCTTCAAAACTCAGTATTTCTCCCTCCAGCAGCGGGTCCAGTTCCATGGCCGCTTTCAGGTTGGCCTCGGATGATTGCCCGAATACGATATGTAGTATCATTTCAATTATACGGTTAATGTTAAGCCTAGGCTTCTTCAGCCTCCTCTACCAGGTCTTTTTCATAACGCAGGTTGCTGATAATAAAATCCTGCCTGTGCTGGGTGTTTTTGCCCATGTAATATTCCAGCATTTTCGCCACCGGCATGTCCTGCGAAGGAATGATGGGCGATTTGCGCATATCATCGCCGATAAACTGGCCGAACTCTTCAGGCGAAATTTCACCCAAACCTTTAAATCGCGTGATCTCGGGTTTGGCGCCCAGTTTTTTCACGGCCTTTTGTTTTTCTTCCTCGCTGTAGCAGTAAATGGTCTGCTGTTTGTTGCGCACGCGGAACAGCGGCGTTTCGAGGATATAAACGTGACCGTTCTTCACCAGGTCCGGGAAAAATTGCAGGAAAAAGGTGAGCATCAGCAGTCGGATATGCATCCCGTCCACGTCCGCATCGGTAGCGATCACGATATTGTTGTAACGCAACCCTTCCATGCCTTCTTCTATGTTCAGCGCGTGTTGCAGCAGGTTAAATTCCTCGTTTTCGTACACGATCTTTTTGGTAAGACCGTAACAGTTCAGCGGTTTACCGCGAAGGCTGAACACGGCCTGTGTTTCCACGTTGCGGCTTTTGGTGATGGAACCGCTCGCGGAATCGCCCTCCGTGATGAAGATGGTGGTTTCTTTTTGCCTGCTGGCCAGTTCTTCTTTCTGTTTGCCCGTATATTCCTCGTTCATATGCACGCGGCAGTCGCGGAGCTTTTTGTTGTGCAGGTTCGCTTTTTTGGCGCGGTCGTTGGCCAGTTTTTTAATGCCGGCCAGTTCTTTCCTTTCTCTTTCGCTTTGTTCGATCCTTTTTTTCAGCGCGTCCGCCACGGAGGGGTTGCGGTGAAGATAATCGTCGAGCTGTTTGCTGAGGAACTCCAGCACGAAGTTCTTCATGCTCTGCCCGCCTTCCGCCACGGCCAGGGAACCGAGCTTGGTTTTGGTCTGGCTTTCGAACACCGGCTCCTGCACGCGCACGGCAATGGCCGCGCAGATGGAAGCGCGGATGTCTGTAGCGTCGTAATCTTTTTTATAGAAGTCGCGCACGGTTTTGACGAACGCCTCGCGGAAAGCCGCAAGGTGCGTACCGCCCTGGGTGGTATGCTGACCGTTTACGAAAGAATAATATTCTTCGCCGTACTGGTTTTCGTGGGTGATGGCCACTTCGATGTCGTCTCCCTTGAGGTGGATCACCGGGTACCGCAGGTCGTCCGGGTTGGTTTTGCGTTGCAGCAGGTCCAGCAGCCCGTTTTTGGACAGGAATTTCTGCCCGTTGAAGTTGATGGTGAGCCCGGCGTTGAGGAAGCAGTAGTTCCAGATCTGGTTCTCCAGGAAATCCGGTATATAATGATAGTTCTTGAAAACGGTATCGTCCGGGCTGAAGGTCACGAGCGTGCCGTTGGGCTCGCCGGTGGAGGTTTCCTTATGTTCTTTGGTAAGCACGCCTCTTTCGAACTCCGCGGCTTTGGCTTTGCCGTCGCGGATGGAGGTGACTTTAAAATAGCTGCTGAGCGCGTTCACCGCTTTGGTACCCACGCCGTTGAGGCCTACCGATTTCTGGAAGGCTTTGCTGTCGTATTTCGCGCCGGTGTTGATCTTGCTCACAACGTCCACCACCTTGCCGAGGGGAATGCCCCTGCCAAAGTCCCGCACGGTCACGCTATGCTCTGAAACCTTAATATCTATCTGTTTGCCGAAACCCATCATATGTTCGTCGATACAGTTATCCACCACCTCTTTGATGAGAATGTAAATGCCATCGTCCATACTGCTGCCGTCTCCCAGCTTGCCGATATACATACCGGGGCGGAGGCGGATGTGCTCCCGCCAGTCGAGCGAACGGATGGATTCTTCCGTATAGGCATTGAACATGTCTTTATTTTCTGCCATAGTCTGTCTGTTAAACGCTTGATGTTGAAACCGTTGGGGTGAGGCAGGCCCCGGCCCCTTACTAAATCTTTTAGCAAAACCCGGTCGTTGGCAAAAATAAAGGATTGTGACAATATCCCAAGTAGATTTTATGCACCATACTTATTTTACTGTACCTGAAAGGTTTGGGAGGATATTCACATTTCCCTTCCATCCGCCCCTTTTCCGGAATAAATCACACGTTCGTAGAATAACGTGTTACCAAAAAAGTGCATATCTTTTTGAAAAGATTCCGGATAACAGTCAATCAAATAAATTTCTATTCAAATATTATTTTATATGATTAAATTATCTATATTTACATCCGGCTTCCTAAAGAAAACAGAAAACCTTAGTAAAGCATTAAAAGTATCCTGATGAAAACTGTCTTTTTTATGTTAGTTATTGCCGTTCTGGTCGTAGCGCTCATCGTTACCTTCCTGGTAAACCGGGAACAGCGGGACATGCACCGTTTCAAAAACGTGTTCATCCGCATGATGCAAAAGTTCGATTCCTGGCAGATGCTGCGCTGAGCGCTTTTTCTCCTTTATCATTAGACATTATCCGAATTTAATTTCCTGATCAAATTTTTAACTTATTAATCCCTATACCTATGAAAACCGGCTTACTTTTTAAACTGGCATGCCTGTGCATTGCCTCCGTGGTACTGATCGCCCACTTTACGCGCACTTATTTCAGAAAAATGCGCCCCGTGAAGCTGCGCTCCGCCCACTAAGCCAACACACACAAGCCAAACCCCGGTAATAAAGGCATACCGGGGACCGTTGAAAAAAACTGACCCGCCCCTTCCGGTGCGGGTCTTTTTTTTCTGCGATATTGACCATTTATACGCTTATAATTGCAAAAACCGTTAAAGATTTGCAAACCCCGCCGGGATTCTGTAAATTGTCTGCACACACAGGATAATACACTACAGTTACAGCTTGCACACGAGGAGACATTAACATAATGTGTCCCTCCCATTAATTGATATTGCCGTTTGTAATGATGCTACCATTACGGGCGGCGCTACATTCCACACCAATGAAAAGAAACCACATAGTGGCTTTTGCTGTTATAAGCCTGGTATTATTCCGTGCGTGCACATCCTCTTCCGGCTCCCGCAGCGCGACCGCCGGAAAAATGCCGGATGAAGTGGATTACAATTTCCACATCAGGCCTATTCTCTCCGACAAATGTTTTACCTGTCACGGTCCCGACGCGAACAAACGCGAAGCCGGCCTCCGGCTCGACATTGGCGACAGCGCTTTTAAGGCCCTGAAAGAAACGCCCGGCGCATTCGCGTTCATTCCGGGCAAACCGCACGAATCCGAAGTATACCGGCGGATCACTTCGGAAGACACTTCCCTGCGAATGCCGCCGCCCAATTCCAACCTCCACCTTACGCAACATGAGATCAAGCTCATTGAAAAGTGGATCAAACAGGGCGCGAAATACAAACCGCACTGGGCTTTTGTACCGCCGAAAGCCGTACAGCCGCCGGAAGTGGACGACGAAGCATGGCCGCGCAACGAAATAGACCGTTTTGTGCTCCAGGGCATGGAAAATAACGGCCTCAAACCCAATCCCGAAGCGGATAAGGAACGCCTGCTCAAACGCGCCGCCCTCGACCTCACCGGGCTGCCACCTTCCATCGAAATGATGGACCGTTTTTTGGCGGACACGCGGCCCGATGCTTACGAACGCCTGGTAGATACGCTGCTGGCCATGCCGCAGTACGGCGAAAAAATGGCCGTGCATTGGATGGACGTGGCGCGTTACGCGGATTCCCATGGTTACCAGGACGATAACTACCGTTCCATGTGGCCCTGGCGCGACTGGGTGATCCATGCCTTCAACATCAATCTGCCCTACGACACCTTCGTTACCTGGCAGCTTGCCGGCGACCTGATGCCCAACGCCACCCGCGAACAGCTGCTGGCCACGGGCTTCAACCGCAACCACAAGATCACCGAAGAAGGCGGCGTGATCGACGAGGAATACCGCGTGGAATACGTGCGCGACCGCACCAATACATTCGGGAAAGCCTTTCTCGGCGTAACGATCGAATGCGCGCAATGCCACGATCATAAATACGATCCGTTCACACAAAAAGAATATTACCAGCTTTCCGCGTTCTTCAACAACATCCGCGAAGTAGGCCTGGAATCCGCCGTGGGCGGGCCTGAAACCTACGCAAAAACGCCGTATATGGAGATCTCCAACGCGGAAGTGAAAGACGTGCTGACCTTTATCAACCGCACGGATACCAACCGGCTGATCGTGTCCATCATGGGCGAACGCGATTCGCTGCGGCCTACGTATATCCTTAACCGTGGTGTGTACGACGCGCACGGCCCTGAAGTTGGCGTAGGCACGCCGCGTTCCATCATGAATTTTAACCTGCAGCCCAACAGGCTCGGTTTGGCGAAATGGCTTTTCAGCAAACAGAACCCGCTCACGGCAAGGGTTTACGTGAACCGCATGTGGCAGGAAATATTCGGCAAAGGCATCGTTAAAACCTCCGGCGACTTTGGCATGCAGGGCGAACTGCCCTCCCACCCGGCGCTGCTCGACTGGCTGGCGGTGGACTTTATGGAGCACGGATGGGATATTAAACGGCTGATGAAACAAATGGTGACATCGGCTACTTACCGGCAATCCGCCGTTGTGCCGAAAGAAAAATTAGAGGCCGATCCCGATAATACCTGGCTTTCCCGCGCGCCGCGTTTCCGCCTGCCCGCAGAGGGCGTGCGCGACCTGGTGCTGGGCAGCAGCGGCCTGCTTGTGAAAAAGATCGGCGGGCCCAGCGTGAAACCTTATCAGCCGAAAGGGTTGTGGGAACTGGCCACTTCCGGCCGCGGCATTCTCGCCACGTATCAGCAGGACCATGGTGAAAGCCTTTACCGGCGCGGTTTGTACACCTTCATCAAACGTACCGTGCCGCCACCTTCGCTCATGATATTCGACGGCAGCAACCGCGACCAGTGCGAAGTGAAACGGCTTACCACCAACACGCCGCTGCAGGCGCTGGTAATGCTCAACGATCCCACCGTGCTGGAAGCTTCGCGCGTACTGGCGGCGAGGCTGCTGCACGAAAAGAAAACACAGCCCGTGGAAACGGCTTTCAGGCTGATCGTTTGCCGCAAACCGCAGCCGAAGGAACTGGAGATACTACAGGAATATTATAAAGACCAGCAGGCGCATTTCCGCAGCCAGCCCGCGATGGCAGACAAGCTCCTTCATCACGGAGAATACAAGCTGCCCGATAAAAACGAATACACCGAAGTGGCCGCGCTCATGCAGGTGATCACCGCTATTTACAATCTCGAAGAATCGACCAGCAAAAGCTGACGGATTATCAAATCTAAAACACTCCCTGATGGATAAAGAATTCCTGGAACACGGCCTGAACATGAACCGCCGCCGATTCCTGAGCCGCCTCAGCCTCGGGCTGGGCAGCGTTGCGCTCGGTTCGCTCCTCATCCCCGACCTGTTCGGCGGCGGCGACCTGGACGATATCGGCCTGGCGCCAGGCATCCCGCACTTCGCGCCCAAAGCCAAAAGAGTGATCTATCTTTTTCAGAACGGCGCGCCTTCGCAGCTCGAATCGTTCGACTACAAACCGAAGCTCCGTGAAATGATGGGCCAGGAACTGCCCGCCTCCGTACGTATGGGGCAAAGGCTTACAGGCATGACCTCCGGTCAGTCCTCGTTCCCGCTCGTCGGCTCCTATTACGATTTCCAGCAGTACGGTCAGGCCCGCGCGTGGGTCAGCGACCTGTTCCCTTACACCGCCAAAGTGGTAGACGATATCTGCATCGTGCGCTCCATGTTCACCGAAGCCATCAACCACGACCCCGCGCTCACGTTCTTCCAGACCGGCGCGCAGCAGGGCAACCGCCCGAGCATGGGCGCATGGCTCAGCTACGGCCTGGGCAGCGAGAATAAAAATCTTCCCGCGTTTTGCGTACTGCTTTCGCGCGGCAAGGGCAACGGGCAGGGCGTGTATTCCAAACTCTGGACCAATGGCTTCCTCGACAGCATTCACCAGGGCGTTCAGTTCAGCAGCGGCGAAAGCCCCGTACTGTACCTGAATAATCCCACCGGCATGGATTCCACCGGCCGCCGCAAGATGCTCGATAAACTCTCGGAGCTGAACAACCTTGCCTACAGCGAGTTTGGCGACCCTGAGATCAGCACCAAGATCCAGCAGTACGAAATGGCGTACCGTATGCAGACCGCCGTGCCGGACATTACCGATCTCACGAAAGAACCGGACGATATCATTAAACTATACGGGCCTAATTGCCTGGTGCCCGGCACTTTCGCCTCCAACTGCCTGCTGGCGCGCAAGCTCAGCGAAAACGGCGTGCGTTTCGTGCAACTGTACCACCAGGGATGGGACCAGCACGGCAATCTTCCCAAAGAAATGGCCAACCAGGCGCTGGATGTGGACCAGGCTTCCGCCGCGCTTATCACCGATCTGAAACAACGCGGCATGCTCGACGAAACGCTTGTGATATGGGGCGGCGAATTCGGGCGCACCAATTACAGCCAGGGAAAAATGACGAAAGACAACTACGGCCGCGACCATCACCCCCGCTGCTTCTCCATCTGGATGGCGGGCGGCGGCGTGAAACCGGGACTGGTGTATGGCGAAACCGACGACTTTGGGTACAACATCACAAAAGATCCCGTGCATGTGCACGACTTCCAGGCAACCGTGATGCACCTGCTGGGGCTCGATCACGAAAAACTTATCTTCAAACACCTCGGCCGCCGTTACCGCCTCACAGACGTGAGTGGCACCGTTATAAAAGATCTGATAGCATAACCATATGAACAGAAGAAATTTTCTGCGCTCCGCCGCCATTACAGGCGGATCGTTTTATATCAGCCAGGGTCTGTTCGCCCGCGACAACGGCGACGTTTACGGTCATAACAACATGCGGTACCGGTTAGACAACAAGTGGGGAAACCTCGATCCCGCGCGGTTCCCGGTGAAAGACTGCCATGAAATGATACAGGACAAAAAAGGCCGTATTTTTTTGCTGACCAATGAAACGAAGAACAACGTTTTGATCTACAACAAAAGCGGCAAGCTGCTGAGCAGCTGGGGGCATGAATTTCCCGGGGCGCACGGTCTTACGCTTTCGCCCGAAGGCACGTTATTCATCACCGATACCGACCGGCACCAGGTGTTTAAGACCACGCTGGACGGGAAAGTGCTGCTCACCATCGATTACCCGGCGGAAAGCGGCGTGTATCAAAAGAAAGAAGCTTTTGTGCCGACTGAAACCACGGTGGCAGACAATGGCGACTTTTTTATCGCGGACGGTTACGGATCGCAATATGTGCTTCACTACAACGCTTCCGGCAAGCTGCTCGGCTTTTTCGGCGGCAGGGGCGAAGGAGACAAACACCTGGACAACGCCCACGGCATCACCATCGACAAACGGAACGGCTCGCCTACCCTGCTGGTAACCGACCGCACGCGCAACTGTTTCAAACGGTTCAGCATGAGCGGCGAACTGCAGGAAAAGATCATACTGCCCGGCGCCTGCGTATGCCGCCCTGTGATCAGGGGCGACCATCTCTACGCCGCGGTGCTGCGCTCGCCGGATATGGGCAAAGAGGGCAGCGGTTTTATCACCATTCTCGACAAAGACAACAAAGTGGTGTCTAACCTCGGCGGCACCGCTCCCGTATACGACAACGGCGTGCTGCAGCAGATGCAGCAGGCGGAAAAGATCCTGCACCATCCGCACGACGTGATGGTAGACGACGATGAGAACGTGTATGTGGCGCAATGGGCGTCTGGCAAGGTATATCCCTATAAATTCAAACGCGTGTAGCATGCTGAAAAAGATCGCCGACAATGCGCTCATTGCGGGTAACATTTTTATCCTTTTCCTGCTCGTTTTTTATCAGCAACTGCACATACCCGCCTGGCTGCAGGTGGCAGGCAGAATGCATCCTTTGCTGCTGCACTTTCCCATCGTGCTGATCATACTGGCCGTGGCGCTGGATTTCATGAAGTTCAAAGACCGCGACCTGTTGAACGGCCTTTGGCTGACGGGCACTTTAACCGCGGCCCTTTCCGTGATCATGGGCATTATTTTATCGCGTGAAGAAGGGTATGGCGGAAGCATGCTCGCCTGGCACAAATGGGCCGGCATCGCCGTGTTGTGGATCGCTACGGCGTTGTATTGGTACCGCAGCACAAAAGTAAAAGCCGATATGCCGCCATCCGCCAACAAACTGCTGAAACCCGGCGGGGCTTTGTTGCTCGTGTCCATCGCCATCACCGGGCATTTCGGGGCGAACCTCACGCATGGCGACGACTTTTTGCTGGCGCCGGTAACGCCCAAACCGAAGGCCATTCCCATCACGCAGGCCGTGGTATTCGACCACCTGGTGAAGCCGATACTGGAACAGAAATGTTACAGCTGTCATAATTCCGCTAAAGCCAAAGGCGAGCTGCTGATGCAAACCACGGAGCAATTGTTGAAAGGCGGGAAAACCGGCCCGCTGTTCATCGCCGGCAATCCCGCCGCCAGCCTGATGATGGAGCGCCTGCACCTGCCGCTGGACGCCAAGGAGCACATGCCTCCCAAAAACAAAACGCAGCTAACGCCAGACGAGATCGCCATCCTGCAACAGTGGATCAGCAAAGGCGCGGACTTTAAAATGATGGTGACCGCACTGCCGCAGGAAGACACGCTGTACCAGCTGGCCACGCAATTCCTTGCCCCGCCCGCCGAAGAAGAATACAACTTCGCGGCCGCAAGCGAAAACACCGTCAAAAAACTCAACAACAACTACCGCGTGATCTATCCCATCGCGAGAAACAGTCCAGCGCTGGTAGCCAATTTCTATAACAAAACACAATACAGCAAAAAGGCGCTCGAAGAGCTGCTTCCGCTGAAAGGCCAGCTGGTGGAGCTTCACCTGCAAAAAATGCCGGTGAAGGACGAAGACCTGTCCATCATCAAACAGTTCACACAGCTGCGCAAGCTCAACCTCGATTTCACGGCCATCAAGGGCGAGGGTTTAAAAGAACTGGCCGCGCTGCCGCACCTGCAAAGCCTTGCATTGTCCGGCACCGCCATTACCCTGCCGCATTTGCAGCAACTGATGCAGAACAAATCGCTGCGCGAAGTATATTGCTGGAGCACCCCGCTCACCAGCGGCGACTGGCAGCAGCTGGACAAACAAAAACGCATTCGTTTCGAAAAAGGGTACAGTTCCGAAGGCATCGAGCCGCTGAAGCTCAACCCGCCGATCATCGGCAACGAACAAACCATCTTCCTCGGCCGGCAAACCCTGTCGCTGCGCCACCCCATCAAAGGCGCGGAGATCAGGTATACGCTCGACGGAACGGAGCCGGACAGCGTAAATTCGCAGGTGTATATGGACAGCATCCGCGTAGACAGCAGCTTCACCGTAAAAGCGCGTGCTTTCAAGCCGGGCTGGTACGGCAGCCAGACCGTGCAGGCGCGGTTCCTGAAAACCACCTATCAGCCGGACAGCGCCGTGCTGCTGACGCCGGCCAACGAAAAATACCTCGGCGACGGCGCACGTACTTTCCTCGATCACATCACCGGCAATTTCGACTTCGGCAACGGCAAATGGCTCGGTTTCCGTTACAACGACATGCAGCTGCTGCTGCTGTTCCACAAGCCGGTAAACGTCAGCGCCGTAACAGTGAGCACGCTGCAGCGCAAAGACAGTTACATTTTCCCGCCGCAGCGCCTTGAAATATGGGGCGGCGCCAGCCCGGAGAAACTTACGCTGCTGAAAACCGTGCATCCAACGATGCCCGGGAAAGACACGCCGCCGGGCTACAACCCGCTGGAATGCAAGTTCCCCGGCAAAGAGATCACCTGTCTGAAAGTGGTGGCCGTACCCGTGCCGAAACTTCCTTCCTGGCACGACGGCAAAGGGAAAAAAGCATGGATCTTCGTAGATGAAGTGCTCATTAACTAGCGTATAATCCGTAACCTTCCTGATACAAAAAGAGGCTGCCCCTTTGAGGCAGCCTCGTCGTTTATGCCGGAATAATTTTGCCAGGGCATTTTATGAACAAAAAAGGAACCACGCAGGTGGTTCCTTCCAATTTTATGCATTGACCGCGGTTAGCGGTTGAAGTATTTATTAACGGCGTCCGTACGGCTGCGCACATGCAGTTTTTCGTAAATGTTGTGCACGTGCCTTCGCACGGTCTCGATGCTGATGAACAGGTTGCCGGCGATCTCCTTGTACAGGAAACCTTTGCTCAGCTGGTCGAGAATTTCCTTTTCACGGGAAGTAAGCGCTTCTAGTGCGGGGTTCGGTTTAGCCTGTTTCTGGAAATAAGCCACCACCCTTCTTGCGATCTGGCTGCTCATGGGCGAGCCGCCGTCGTGCAGGTCGCGGATGGCGTCCAGCAATTCGCCGGGAGAGGTCTTTTTCAGAATGTACCCGCTTGCGCCCGCTTCAAGGGCCATAAAGATCTTGTCATCGTCCTCGTAAACAGTAAGCATCATGAATTGCATATCAGGGAATTCCGCTTTCAGGCGGGTGATGCATTCGATACCGTTCATGCCGGGGAGGTTAAAGTCCATCAGCACCACGTTGGGTAACAATTGGGGGATTTTTTCAAGCGCATTTTCTGCATTGTTGAAAGCGCCAATACAAGCATATCCTTCTGAACCATTGATCAGCAACTCCATAGCCTGACGGATATCATGATTGTCCTCAACAATAGCCACAGAGATGATGTCCATGCTATTTTGTAGCTTTTTTTTCGAATATACCATCATTTCAGTTTAAAGTCATAACACCAAGATGTTATAAAAAGTAAATTTAGATTAATTTAATGGTATATCTAAGAAAACTGTCGTACCGTTTTGTGATATAATGTCTGCCTGCCCTCCCACCTGCTGCATCCGCTTCTCGATATTTTTCAGCCCGTTGCCGAACAGGCGTACCTTTTCGGGGTCGAAGCCCTTCCCGTTGTCCTTGATCATGATCGTCATGTTTTTGAAAACTTTCACTTCGATGATCACCTCGGACGCCTGCGAATGTTTCACCACGTTGTGCAGTGACTCCTTCACCGCCAGGTAAATATGCCGGCGCGTGCCCCCGCTCAGCTTCACGTTGGGAATGTTCTCCGGTATTATGAAGTGGTGCTGGATATGCGCGTGCTCCAGGAAATCCGCCGCAAAACTGCGGATGTACGCGATCAGGTTGGCCAGCGAATCGTTGGAAGAGTTCATCGCCCAGATGATCTCGCTCATTTTGTCCACCAGCTCGCCCGCGGCCTCTGAGATGCGTTCTATTTCCTTCGTCTGCCCCGTATCCCTGATCTTGCGTTTGGCGATCTCGCTCAGCAGGCGGATGGTGGAAAGCCCGGAGCCAAGGTCGTCGTGCATATCGCTCGAGATCCTCGCGCGTTCCTGGTCTACCGCCTGCTCCTTCTCCAGCTTCAGCTTTTCATTCCTGATCTTGTAATCGAGGTAAAGCGCCGAGAAATAATACGCTATGCCCAATACCAGCAGCAGCAGCAGGAACCTGAACCACAGGCTTTGCCAGAACGGTATCCTGATCACGATCTGCAGCGTGGTGGGCTCGGTGTTCCACACCTCGTCGTTGTTGCAGGCTTTTACTTTAAACAGGTAAGTACCGGGCCGCAGGTTGGTATACCGCGCCATGCTCTGATTGCCCGCCATCAGCCAGTCTTCATCCGCCCCTTCGAGCATGTACTGCACTTTGTTTTTCAAAGGGTTGGTAAATTCCAGCGGCACGTATTCGATGGCGATCGTATTCTGGTTATACGGCAATTCCACCCTGTGCAGCAGCGATATTGCAGTATCCGATTTAAAAGGTTTGTCCAGCACCTCCAGGCGTTTGATGATCACCTTGGGCACCCAGGGATTGTTTTTGAAGTTGCGGGGGTAAAACCCGGTCACGCCGCGGATGCCGCCAAAGAACAATTCGCCGTCCATGCTTTTGAAATAAGCGCCGGTATTGAATTCATTGCTTTGCAGCCCGTCCTCGAAGTTGTAGGTCACCAGGTTGTCCGCATTCTGCCGGATCTGCGTGATGCCTTTGTTATGGCTGATCCAGATGCCGTCTTTATCGTCCAGCAGCACGGCGTACACGTAATCGCTCACCATGCCGGTGTAATCGTAGCTATTGTAATGTTTGAGCTTGCGGTATTCGTCGTCCAGCACCAGCAGCCCTTTGTTGGTGGCTACCAACAGTTGTTTGTGGGCGTTTTTGTTGATGGATTTGATCTCGATGTCCTGCAGGCCAAGGTCGATCTGTTCCCATTTGCTTTCATCGGTTTTGCGGCAATACAGGTGCGCTTTGGTGCCCACGTATTGATTGCCCCAGAAATCCTCGAAAAAACAGGTGAGCTGTTCGTCCGGGAAACGGTGCACGATAGCCGCGCTAAGCCCTTTTTCGGAACTGTTGAATTTCAGCAGGTATTCGCCGTAGTTGAAATAGGTTTCGCCGTTGGGCCGTTTGTTCACGAAGGGGTAAATATCATCCTGCGGCGGCAGGCCCAGCGCCTCTACTTTGGGCGTAAGATCGCGGAAGCTTTCGGATTTGATGTCGAACTGGCCGATGTGGCCTCTCACGAAGTGGAACCACAATGTCTCATAATCTTCCCGGCAAATGGCGTGCAGGTTGTTGGCGGGAAAAGTGCCCGGTTTTTCTTCGTTGGAGATCCGTTTGAGGTATTTTCCGCCTTTTTCGTAAATGTCCAGCCCATCCTGCAACAGCCCGACGTACAGCCTGCCGTCGTCATGTTTGTACACGGCTTTTACGATGTTATGCGAAATGCGTGGCGAACGGTACAATGAAAATACCTTTTTGTTCGGCGCGTATATTTTCAGCCCGTCCCCATCCGTGCCGATCCACATGTTGTTGCCGGCGTCGCGGTAAAGCGAGATGATCTTGTTGAAGGAATTGGTTTCGAAGCCGTTGAAGCTGGTGATGTGATTGGAGATCTCGTGGTTGGCGAAGTTAAACACGAGCACGCCGTTGTTCCCGCCGATCCAGGCGTTGCCGCGGTCGTCCAGCTCGATGGCCGAAGGCAGGAACGGCTCTTTCAGTTCGTTGAGCACGGTGTAGGGAAGGTCGGTATACTTGTTCCGTTTGGTGTCGAATATCGTGATATGCCCGTTGCTGGCCAGCAGCAGCGAATCGGAGTTGAGCACTTTGATCACGGGTTTCTCCGCCAGCGTGGGCAGGCAATACGTGGTGAGCCGGGTGGTATGGATGTCCATTTTCACCAGCTCTTCTTTTTCAAAGATCATCCAGATATGATCGTCCTGCTTAACGAGCGCCTGCGCGGCCAGCTTGCGTTTCATGAACGACGGCGGGTACAGGATGATCTTTTTGAGCTCGTAGGTGATGTTGTCGAGCAGGTACAGCCCTTTGGAAGGGCGCCATACCCAAAGGGTCTGCGTGGCCTGGTCTTCCCCGAGTATTTTGAATTTCGCGATAAAATCGCGTTCCGCTTCGTTGACGTAGCCGGAATCGATGAATACGTCGCGGAAAGTGTTCTTATAGCGGTCGTACAGGCTGATGCCGAGATTGTGGGCGATCAGGAGCTGGTTGCGCGCGTCGCGGTAGAAAGAATGGTGGCGGGTGCCGGAAAGACCGAAACTTTTTACTACGGCCCTGCCCTGCTGCGAAGCGGAACTGTACACCACGCGTTCCTGCGGGCGGAGCGGGCTTTTCTGGAAAGCGGGATTGTAGCGGTATTCGTTGAACACATACCCGTCGAACCGGTTCACCCCGTCGAAGGTAGAGATCCAGAGAAACCCCTCCTCGTCCTGGATCAGGCTGTAGATGCTGCTTTGGGTCAAACCCCTGTCCACGCCATAGGAATCGAAATTATAGCTTCGTTCCTGCGCCGGGGCGGTTTGGATCAAGGTCAGCAACCAAAATAGGGCAAAGATGCTTATCTGAACTGGTGAACGCATCAAGTAAGTTAAAAGGGTATTAGCATGTTTGCGGTGAATGCAAATATATAATTCTACCTTACACTTTGTAACAAATTTGCATTTTTCTTATTTATTAATGCTGCAAATTGATGTTTTATGAAACTCAGATGCGTGTTTTTGCTGCTGCTTACAGTTGTTTTCGCCGAATCGCGGGCCCAGCGTATTTTCCGGAAGGTTGAGCTGCTCGTTACCGCGCCGATCTCCAGCATCCGCGGGCTGAGCGTGGTGAATGACGAAGTGGTGTGGGTGTCGGGCACGCAGGGAAAGGCCGGCCGCAGCACAGACGGCGGCAAAAACTGGGAATGGTTCAGCATTCCCGGCTGCGACAGCTGCGATTTCCGCGACATCGAAGCATTTTCGGCCGACCGCGCCGTGATCATCGGCATCGCGGAGCCGGCGCGTATTTTTTTGACGGAAGACGCCGGTAAAAACTGGAAACAGGTATATTTCAACGATACAAAAGGCATTTTTCTCGACGCCATGGACTTCCGCGGCGAAAAAGAAGGCGTGATCGTCGGAGACGCGATCAATGGCCGTTTCAAAGGACTGCAAACGCACGATGGCGGGCAAACCTGGCAGGACCTCGACATGCCGCCCGCCGCAGAAGGCGAAGCCTGTTTTGCGGCCAGCGGCACTACGTTGCGCATACTGGACGGGAAAAATACCTTCGCCATCGCCTCCGGCGGCGTCAAAAGCCGCTTTTTCCGCTACAGCGGCGGGAGCTGGACGGTTTCAGAATGGCCTGCCATACAAGGCATCGCCTCCACGGGCATTTTCTCCTTTGCCTTCCATGGAAAAAACGGCGTGGCCGTAGGCGGCGATTACATGAACGCCGGGCAGCAGAAAGGCAATTGCGTGCTGACCTCCGATGGCGGTAAAACCTGGTCTGCGCCGGAACAGTCCCCCCGCGGCTACCGCTCGGCGGTGGAATACCTTAACGGATCAAATGTGATCGCTACCGGCCCGACGGGCACCGATTTTTCGGTCAACGGCGGCAGAACCTGGCAGGCGTTGACAGACGAGGGTTTCCACGCGGTGCGGAAGGCGAAAAAAGGACGTAAAGTGTACCTGGCGGGCGCTAAAGGAAGGATCGCGGTGTTGCGGGAGACGATGTAGACGGCCGCTAAAGAAAAGGCGCCCTGGAAAGGAGCGCCTGGAGTTTAATACGCTTATTGTATCACAACCGGAACAATAGGTTAAAGCAAAAAGTACATATACTACAAGTTACTTTATCTCACTGCAATATTTTGGGAGAAATTCGCCAAGGCCCGGATTTTTTTTGTGAATGCGGGAATTACCCCGTTTAATGCAGGAAAAAAATAATTTTTGACTAATTTAGATTGAATCCGGCCCCAGGGCCAGGCTTTATTTTTAAGAAAAAAGAAACAGATCGGCGCGATGCAAGTGACAACCACATCGGGTAAATACTCGGTAAAACATTTTCCGGACACAATTCAGAAATGGAAAAAAGAGGGAAACTACTTTTATTTCTATACATCCACTACCATCCTCGAACTGCGGGTCATCTCGGACAAGATCGTCCGTTTCCGCTATGCCGCAGACGGGCAATTCCAGCGGGATTTTTCCTATGCGGTCAGCGAAAAGCTGGAAGAATCGCCGGAATATTTCGAGATCCGCGAATGGGCGGATTCCTTTGAGATCATTACCACCGCCATCCGGGTGTTCGTAGCCCGGGAGAACCTGCGGATCACCATCACCGACATCGCGGGGCGGATCATCAACCAGGACGAAACCGGCTTCCACTGGCAATATTATCTCCAGAAAGGCGGCAAGATCGTATACTGCACCAAACTCGTGCAGGAAGGAGAAGCCTTTTACGGCCTCGGCGACAAGCCCACCGACCTCAACCTGCGCGGCAAACGCCTGGAAAATTTCGGCACGGACGCTTACGGTTATAACAAAGACACCGATCCCCTTTACCGCAACATCCCCTTCTATTACGGGCTGCACAACGGTATCGGGTACGGTATCTTCTTCGACAATACCTTTCGCACCCTCTTCGATTTCGGCAAAGAAAGAGAGGACGTGACCAGCTTTTGGGCGCGCGGCGGGGAAATGAACTACTATTTCATTTACGGGCCGGAACTGCTGAAAGTGGCCGAATCGTACGCCCGCATCACCGGTACGGCAGAACTGCCCCCTCTGTGGGCACTCGGTTATCACCAGTGCCGGTGGAGCTATTTCCCGGACACCAAGGTGAAAGAGATCGCTAAAACCTTCAGAGACAAGGGCATTCCCTGCGATGCGCTGTACCTGGACATCGATTATATGGAAGGTTTCCGCTGCTTCACCTGGAGCAGGGAATATTTCCCCGATCCGAAAGGGCTGCTGGCCGGCCTGGCGGCAGACGGGTTCAAGACCGTGGTGATCATCGATCCCGGTATTAAAGTAGACCCGGATTATCCCGTTTACCAGGAACTCCTGCAAAAAGGGTATGCCTGCAAACGGGCGGACGGCGCGCCGATGGAAGGCGACGTATGGCCCGGCAAATGCGTTTTCCCGGATTTCACAGATCCCAAGGTGCGCGACTGGTGGAGCGGTCTTTTCAAAGACCTTACCGCCAACGGCGTACGCGGCGTATGGAACGATATGAACGAGCCCGCCGTGTTCGAGCTGGGCACTTTCCCCGAAGACGTACGGCACGATTACGATGGTGAAAATGTAAGTCACCGCAAAGCGCACAACGTATACGGCCACCTGATGAGCAAAGCCACCGCGGCCGGCCTCAAAAGGCACCTGATGCCGCACCGCCCCTTCGTGATCACCCGCTCCGCCTATTCCGGCACCCAGCGCTGGACCTCGGTGTGGACGGGCGACAATATTTCATCCTGGGAACATCTCTGGCTCGCTTCCGTGCAATGCCAGCGCCTTTCCGTCTCCGGCCTTTCTTTTGCCGGCAGCGACATCGGCGGTTTTATCGGCGAGCCCGACGGCGAGCTGTACACCCGCTGGATACAGCTAGGCGCCTTCCACCCGCTGATGCGCACGCATTCCGCCAGCAACGAAACGGGTTTTAACCAGGACCCCTGGAGCTTCGGCCCCGAATATGAAGCCGTCGTAAAATCGTTTATCCAGCTCCGTTACAGGCTGCTGCCTTATATCTACACCACTTTCTGGCAATATGCCGCTTACGGCACGCCCATGCTTCGCCCGCTGGCATTCGTGGCGCAGAACGATCCCAACACGCACGACCTCAACCACGAGTGGATGCTGGGAGACAGCCTGCTGATCAGCCACGTAAGCGAGCCCGGCATGACATCCAAATCCGTGTACCTCCCCGAAGGCACCTGGTTCTATTATTTCAACGACGAACGTTTTACCGGCGGCCAGGCCGTTACCGTTCCCACGCCGCTCGCCGAAATGCCGCTGTTCGTCAAAGGCGGGTCGGTAGTGGCGCAATACCCGGACATGGAATATGTGGGCCAGAAAAAGATCATGGAAATGATCCTCCAGGTCTACCACGGCGAAGGCACCACGCATAGCATCCTGTACGAGGACGCGGGCGATCATTACGCATACAAAACCGGCCAGTACAACCTCATCCGTTTTAAACAGACCGCCGACGCAAAACAATTCCGGCTGAAGAAAAAATTTGTGGGCCGGTACGAAGCCGATTACACGCATCACCGCGTGCGCGTGCACGGACTGCCTTTCACGCCAAAAGAATATGTGCTCGATGGCGCCGTTCAGCCCCTCCTGCCGCAGCATTTCGTGCAGGGCGTGGTAGAGCTGAAACTCGAACGCGAATTCGAGGAGCTGATCCTGCGATGATATTTCTCAAACATGATACGGAAACGGGGCTGGCAACGGCCCCGTTTTTTTTGCGTAAAAAAATTTGCAGGTTAAAACACGAACGTATATATTTGTCTACAAAACTAGTAGACTAATACCAACCACATGCATCACCTGAACTGGATTGCACTCTCCATCGGCGGTTTCCTGTTCTTTATCGGGCTGGAATATCTTGTTTCGCGGAGAACGGGGAAGAATTATTTCCAATTCGCCGAATCGGTCGCCAACCTGAATGTCGGCATTGCCGAGCGGCTGCTGGACATTTTTGTAACGGGGCTGTTTTATTTCTTTTTCGATTACATCTACCGCAATTTTGCGATATGGGACATTCAGCCGAACTGGCTCACCTGGTTCCTGCTGTTCCTGGCGACGGATTTCGTGTGGTATTGGTATCACCGGCTGGCGCATGAGGTGAACATTCTTTGGGCGGCACATGTGGTGCATCACCAGAGCGAAGATTTCAACTACACCGTTTCCGCCCGCATCACCGTGTTCCAGGCGGCGGCGCGCAGTTTGTTCTGGGCCATTTTGCCGCTGATGGGCTTCCCTCCTGCCATGATCACGGCCTTGCTGCTGGTGCACGGGCTGTATCCTTTTTTCATCCATACGCAAACCATCGGCAGGCTTGGCATACTGGAATATTTTATGGTCACGCCTTCGCATCACCGCGTGCATCATTCTTCCAACGAAAAATACCTCGACAAAAACTACGGCGATGTGCTGATCATCTGGGACAAAATGTTCGGCACATTCGTAAAAGAAGACCATAAGGAGCCTTGTGTGTACGGGTTGACCTCGCCGCTGAAAAGTCACAGCTTCCTCTGGCAGCAATTCCATTTTATGCTCGAGCTTGGCACCGCCTTTCGTCGCGCCAAAGACTGGAAACAAAAGTGGAACGTGCTTTTCGGCAAACCTGACGACATTGATCCGGCTATCCGCGGGCAGCTGGAAGAATTTTGGCTAAGGAAGACCGTTACGCGCAAACAAACAAAAGGGCAACGCATTTACATCGTTATCCAAACCGCGGTCAGCATCAGCCTGCTGTTCGCCGCCACGCTGCTGGAAGCATACATTCCTCCGGGGCTGGCCCTGTTTATCGTATTGTTCATTCTCATCAGCCTGGTGAACACCGGCGCCATCCTGGAACAGAAAAAATGGTTCTTTTACCTCGAATACGCGCGCATGATGCTACTGGCCGTCACCAGCATGGTGTATTTCCAGCACCTGTACGTATTCGTGAGCGTATTATTCTTCGCTGCGCTGGTCACCTTTTATTTCTCAAGGATCGAACGTTCGTTCAAACGCTGGCTTTTCCAGCGCATACAGTAAAGTCAATGTCGCGTGGCCGAGTGGTGAGGTAAAGGCCTGCAAAGCCTTTTACGATGGTTCGAATCCATCCGCGGCTATCCAGCCATTACGTTAAAAAGAGGGAGACGGTGCGTCTTCCTCTTTTTTGTGCGGTTTGGCATAATATTTTTAGTATTCCCCGTTATGGCAAATATCCAGGTTATCAGAGATCAACTATTACGCAACAAAAAAACCGTGGCCGTGGCGGAAAGCGTTACAGCAGGGCTTTTACAGTTCTCGCTGGCGGGCGCCGAAGATGCGGCGCAGTTTTTCCAGGGCGGCATTACCGTGTATAATCTCGGGCAGAAATACCGGCATCTGCGCGTAGAGCCTATTCATGCGGCGCAGTGCGATTGTGTGGACGAACAGGTGGCCATCGAAATGGCGAAGAACGTTTGCAGGCTGTTTTCCAGCCACTGGGGCATCGCTGTTACCGGTTATGCCACGCCCGTTCCCGAATCGGACCATAAACTTTTTGCGTGGTATGCTATCGCGCATGGGGATGAACTGATGCTTTCCCAGCAATTGCACGCTTCTTCCGCAACGCCCGCCGCCGTGCAGGAATGGTATGCGGACATGGCCCTGACGGCTTTCGCCAATGTGCTGTCCTACGGGCATTAGAACACCCTTCATCATAAAAGAACGGCGGGCATTTATCGTGTCCGCCGTTTTATTTTTTAGAATGGCTTGATCTCTTCATCCGGCCTGACGCCTTTTTGATAATCTCCTTCCGTAGCGTGGATCGCTTCGCGTTCCCTGCGCGACGGCTCGTGGGTGATTGTGGTGCGGCCTTCCTTGTCGCTCGGCTCGTTCTGTTTTCTTGCATTACCGGCGGCCATTTCGTCGCCCAGCAGATCAGACAAAAATACGTGCATTTTGGCCGTTGAACCGGAAACGATCTTGTTCTCCCCTTTCATCAGCGCCTCGTAGCCGTTTTTTGCGACCGTGGCAGGATCGTCCAGTTTCTTTTCCTTGTAGGTGACGGTATGCTGCTGATGCGCTTTATGGAAGAAGTCGGTATCCGTTGGGCCAGGCAGCAGTACGGTAATGGTGATGTTTTTATCTTTCATTTCATTGGCCAGCGCCGCGCTGAAAGAAAGCACGAAAGCTTTGGTGGCGGCGTAGACAGACAGCAGCGGCATGGGCGTGGCGCCCGCTTCGGAGCCCACTTGCAGGATCTTTCCTTCGTTTCGCTGCACCATGTCGCGCAGGAACAGTTTGGTAAGCGAGATCAGCGCGATAATGTTCAGCTGTACAATATCGATATCCCGTTTCAGTTCTGTATCGATAAACGGACCCCATTCGCCCTGTCCCGCGTCGTTTACGAGCACATCCACGGTAATGCCCATGTTCTTCGCAAACTGGTACACTTCTTCAGCGGCGCCGGGCGCAAACAGATCTTTCGCATGGGGCGTGATTTCCACACTATATGCATTTTTCAACTCATCGGCCACTTCCTGCAAACGTTCTTCGTTCCGCGCCACGAGTATCAAATGATAACCGTCTGCGGCAAACAATTTCGCAAGCTCGTAACCGATGCCGCTGGTAGCACCGGTGATCAGCGCATAACGGTTCCTGTTGTCGATTTGCTGCTGTTCCATATCGGTCAGATTTTTTGTGATGAATCAGTCGGCGTTTTGAGAATGCCGTTCACCAGTTTTTTCCACTGGAAATGGGAATAACCGAGCATGGCGGTAATAGCGGCGAACAGGTTACGGATCTTGTCCCACAGGTACCGTGCGCCGGTGTTCGGCACTTCGTTCCGCCCGTACACGCCGGCTTTCACTTCACGGCCTTTCAATTCTACCATGAACGAACTGGTGGCGTATTGTTTGAAGAAATGGGAAATGCGTTTTTTCTCCTCTCCCGGCCGCGCAGCGGGCCTTACGCGCATGATAAAGGAAAAACTGTCGTCGGGCACGTAGATCTGTTCGCGGATATCTTCCACCATTACCCAGTCAAAACCATCGCCTTCGCTGTTGCCCGGGCCGGGAACATTGATGCGGATATAATCTCCCGGCATCGCCATCCTGTCTTGCGGGCGCCCCGCTTTGTTCACCAACTGGAAAGACGCGCTGGCCATGCCGCTGAGATCTTTCCAGAGATTGACGGACAATAACCTGTTCATTGCTTTTTCAAACAGCAGCCGCGCTTCGTCCGTGCTCGGAAGAATGATCGATTCACAATCGTTGGTGCTGTTGCCGATTAGTTGCGGCGGAATGGCATTCGTGATATCAATGGTTTCCATACATCCTGCTTTAGGATATAAAAAGAGAAAACTATGCCATATAAACAGCTGTAAACCCTCGCCGATGCTGCATTGGCATCATTTTTAATCAGCTAATGGCATAACAAGAGGACAATATGAACGGATTTTCACCATGGTACGCGTCTGTTTACCAGTCTTTAACGGACGGGGCTGTACAAACTTTATACAACCATTCCCTGCACGGGTATTCGGTTCAGGCAAAACTATCGGAACATGCGCTGTGGCTGGTGATCGATTGGCCGAAAGGCGGAAGCATCGCCTTGCGCACGGCATATGCACCGGACCAGGCGCTGCAGCTCACCGGCACGAAAACATCCGCGGGCGGCATCCGGTTCCTGCTGGGATCGCCGCTGGGTGAGCATGTGGTGGATTTGAAGTTCGATCCCGCCGACCTGCCGTTATTTCATTGTTCGGTAAGTTTTACGCCCACACAGCCGCTGATGTTCCCGTTCTGGCCGCGGGACCTTGTGATGCTGGGCAAATCGGCCCATCCTTCGGGGCACGTGCATATTTCCCAAAAGGGCCATCGTTCAGGGCTGTTATATTTCAGCCTTACCAAACCCGTCATCGGCTCCGTGCTGTATTTCCAGCATCTCGGCTCGCTGAAAGACTACAACGAAGACACGCATACTGAAGCAGCGGACACCGTGGGCGGTCAGTGGCCGGAGATCGGGTTTGCATTGCCAGCGGGCACCAAACCGTTGAAAACCGGGAAAAATTATATGCTGTCAAACGTTACATTGCTCCTCAGCGACGCGATCCCCAAAACCGAATTCGAAAAAGCGGAGCAGTTCCTGCAAATGCTTTCCGAAATATATCTGCATATGCCCAAACCCGGCACCGACTACCACAACTGGCCGGACATTTTGCAGAAATCGTTACACAACCTTCAGCACAACCCGGGCTGCTGGCAGCAATTCGAACAAAATGCTTTTCTGAACGCGTACGTAAGCGATTACAAAACACCGCCCGAGATCATGGTGCAAATGGCGGTATTGCTGCCGTTGATGGATTATGCCGAATGGAGCCGCACCGAAATTGCACTGGTAGACGTAATGAAAAAAGGCATCCCCGCATTTTTTGACGACCAGATCGACGCGATAGGCCGTTGGCTGACATCGCAGGAAGACAAACTGGACCAGTCCGAAGAACATAAAAAAACCCGCGTGATGGATTCGTGGTACCTCCATCATCCTCTGCTGAACCTCAGCAGGCTCGCGGAGAAAGGAGATAAAATGGCGAAAGACATTTTTCTGACCTCGCTGGAATTCGTCATCAAAGTAGCGCGGCATTTTAAATATGAATGGCCCGTTTTCTATAACCTCGACACGCTGGAGGTAGTCAAGGCCGAAACGCAGCCGGGCAAAGGCGGGGAAAAGGATGTAGCGGGCATCTATGCGCATATCCTCCTCCAGGCTTACGAGCTGACGGGCCTGCAACGGTATCTCACCGAAGCAAAAAAGGCCGCCCGTTCACTCAACGGTAAAGGCTTCGATCTTTTCTACCAGGCCAATAATACCGCCTTCACTGCCAAAGCGTTGTTAAAACTCTTCAAATTCACCGGCGATAAAAATTACCTCCGCCTCAGCTATCTCTGTCTTGCCAACCTGCTACGCAACACCGCCATCTGGGATTGCCAGTACGGCAACGGCAAAAACATCAGCACGTTCTTCACCCTTTTCCCGCTGGACGATGCGCCTTACACGGCTGTTTACGAAGAGCTGGAATGTTTCAGCTCGTTCCACGAATACATCCGGCTGGCGCAGGATGTAGACATATTACCCTCCATTTCCCTGCTGCTGGCGGAATACGTGCGTTACATGCTGCACAGGGCCATCTATTATTACCCGCCAGCGCTGCCGGAAGATATGATCAGCAAGGAACCGAAAACCGGCGAGATCGATAAACGGTTGTGGATACCGCTGGAAGACCTGCAATTTGGCTTTAACCAGTCCGGCACCGTTGGCCAGGAAGTATATGGCGCGGGGCTTGCATTCGCGATGGTGCCACGGCATTATTTTAAACTGCCGCATGCGGATATTATGTTGTTTATCGACTACCCCACCTTCAACCATAAAAACACCCGCAGCGGCAGCCTGCAATTCGATGTAAAGGGCGACCAGCGGCTTACCTGCCGTATGATCTTCCTTCCCCTGAACGGGAAAAAAACGGGACCGGTGAAAGTAACGGGAAGGCGGAACGAACACACGTCCGTATACCAGCCCCGCAGGGAGAAAGACGGCAGCATCAGCGTACAGGTGCACGGCAATCAGAAAATAATTGTTGAACTGAATAAAACGATCAAACATGGAAAACGCTCCTGACATACACGGAAAAATACTGAAAGACATTTCGGTGCTCGTTACCGGCGGCACCACCGGTATCGGAAGGGCCACCGCCTTATTGCTGGCGCAGCACGGGGCGAAAGTGCTCATCTTCGGGCGGCATGAAAAAGAGCTGAACGAAGTACTGGAAGAATTTAATGTCAACGCGCTGGAAGAAAATGTGATGGGCATTATTGCGGATGTTTCGAAAAAAGAGGACATCGAATTTATTTTCCAGCAGGGAGACGGCTTCCTGGGGCAGCTGCATGTGCTCGTCAACAACGCTGCTCTCGGCTACCAGAGCATTATGGACGGGAAGTACGAAGACTGGCAATACATTCTCCAGGTAAATATGCTGGGGTACATGGCCTGCGTGCATGAAGCGGTAAAACGCATGAAAGACAAAGGCGGCGGGCATATCGTCAATATCGGCTCCATGAGCGCGGACAAACGGGAGAAAGGCAGTTCCGTTTACGTCGCCACCAAAGCGGGCATCCAGGGGTTTTCAGAAACGCTCCGAAAAGAAGTGAACGAGCTCGGCATCAAGGTAACGCTGATCGAGCCGGGCGCTGTTGATACGGATATGCAGCCTGGCGGCGAAAATGAAAAACGCGAAAAAATAAAGAACATGGAAATGCTGAAATCGGAAGACATCGCGCAATGCGTGCTGTACGTGCTCACGCAGCCTAAACGCTGCGACGTGGTGGAAGTGAAGATCCGCCCGCATCTGCAATTGATTTAAACATCATTACATGAAGAAAAAACATTCTTGGCTTTATCTCAACGGCCTGACCATCGCCTTTGTAGCCATGCTGGTGGTATGCCTCGCGGCGCAAGCTTTCACCGGGCACAAACAGTACAACGATGAGCTGGAAAAGATGGGCATGGAAGAGGTTTCTTTCGCAGCCTATCTGATCAGCCCGCATTTTATGGAAGCCACTTTCGAAAACTGGGAAAGCGAATTCCTGCAAATGGCGATGTACGTGGTACTTACCGTGTGGCTGCGGCAGATCGGCTCCGCCGAATCGAAAGACCCCGATGAAAAAGAGGAAGTGGACAGGGAACCGAAACCCGGCCCGGATGCGCCCTGGGCGGTGAACAAAGGCGGCTTTTGGCTGAAGCTGTACAAACATTCATTGTCTATCGCGTTCCTCGGGCTTTTCCTTATTTCCTTCGCCCTGCATTTCAGCGGCAGCCTCGCGCACTACAACATAGAGCAGACCGGCGAGCACCGCCCCACGGCCACTGCGGCGGAATACCTGCTGAACTCCAAGTTCTGGTTCGAATCGTTCCAGAACTGGCAAAGCGAATTTTTATCCGTTGCTTCCATCGTGTTCCTTTCGATCTACCTGCGGCAATGGGGCTCGCCGGAGTCGAAACCGGTGGATGCGCCGCATATGGAAACGGGCAAATAAAAATGGGAGAAATGCTAAAACCCGCTACAGTGCCGGGTCGGGCTGTTCTACCTTTTGCCCGTTGACGGCCGTGCGGGGATGCCGGGTGTCGAAACGCAGCAGTTTTTCCAGTACGCCGTGCAGCACCTGTGGCTCCACGGGTTTACGGAGATAGCCGTCCATCCCCAGGCGGATGAACTCCAGTTCCTGTTCCCTGAACGCGTCCGACGATACGGCCACTACCGGAATATGCTGCAGTTCGGGGTCTTTACGGAGATAGAGAAACGTATCGTGACCGTTCATCACGGGCATATGCAGGTCCATCAGCACCACGTCCGGCTTCAGTTTGCGGGCCATTTCCACGCCTTCGGCGCCGTCGTGGGCGAACCATACCTGCGTGATGCCCAGGCGGGCCAGGAAATGTTTCATGATGGTATGGTCGATGTCGTTATCGTCCATCACCAGTATCCTTGAATCCGCCGGAAGGCCGGGTAATTCAGCCGGCGCGGCGGGTATCTCTTTTACTTCCTCACTTACCAGCAGAGGCAGCGTTATCAGGAAATTGCTGCCTTCGCCGGGCATGCTGCTTACCTGCAGGTTACCGCCCATGGCTTCCGCCTTGCGTTTGGCGATGGCCAGGCCAAGACCGCTTCCGCCGAACTGGCGGTACATTTCACGGTCGCCCTGCTGGAAAGGCTCCAGGATGGCGTCTATCTGGCCGTCGGTAATGCCTTTACCCTCGTCGCATACCTGCAGGAACATTGTTGTTTGTTTATGAAAACAACGCACGCGCACGTTTTTGCCGGAGGGCGTGGATTTGAGGGAGGCAGACAGGAGGTTGTTCACCACCTGGCCCAGCGCCATTTTATCACAAAGCACCATTTCGGGGAAACGGCTGTCTATTTCAAGGTGTATAAAGATGGATTCTTTGCTGGCAATGCTTTGATAGATGCCAACGGTATGCCGCAGCCATTCCTTGAGGGAAAAGGGTTCCGGCCTGAGCTCTTCCGTGGCGCCTGCTTCTATCTTTGACAATTCTAAAACACTGTTTACGATTTCCATAATGTTACGGCTCAGCGCGTTCATGTTGCGGGCCATTTGCCTGGCTTCCGCTCCTGTGGCCGTGTTCAGCCTGCTTAGCTCGTCGCTCAGCAACTCGCTTAAACCCGCCAGCGTATTCAGCGGCGTCCTGATCTCGTGGCTCAGCTCGCCGATGAACTGCGTTTTGGCCGTATTGGCTTTTACAAGCGCAAAGGTACGTTCCCGCACGATCTGTTCCAGCTCTTTGTTATATTTTTCCAGCTCCCGGCGCTGCCGTTCTATTTCCCGCCTGCTGCCGGAAAGTGACGTATTGCGGCTGCGCAGCGCGCGGAGCAGGTCCATGATATTGTCCTGGTAAAGACTGATGGCGAGATAATTGAGGTACAGCACCACCGGCATCACCATCCAGCGGTAAATATTCTGCGTGGTCTGGCTTAAGGGCAATGGTTCTACAAGATCAAAATAATAAATAAACTCCAGCACGATCAGGCAGATGATCGGCATGGACGCGCAAATGATGCGCTGGGCCTTTTCCTGCGGCCGCCAGATCAGCAAAGCCACGCTCATCATAAACACCGCCAACAGCTGTACTTCCGTGACCCTGCCCAGGATGCTGCCGTAATACAAAATGATAAGGATGTATAAAACATGCATGCCTATACGGGAAGCATTGTACCGGCGCCGCGCGTTCAGAAAGATCATGCCGAAAAAAGCAGGACAGAAAAAAAATACCGCCGGCACCAATATCAGCAGCGAATGCAGCAAAAGGTAAAAAGCAACGCCGTAGATCGCCACTAGGATGCCGGAGGCAAAACAAACCACGTTCACTACTTTGATCCTTCTTGCTTCCTCTTTTCCTGATATCTGCAGGATACCTGTCCTGTATATCTGCTGCATACGGGCACGCAATGATTGGGACAAAATACTTGTCATCGAATAGGTTTTAAAAAACAAACAGCTTGGAATTACGAACCCGGCCAATTACAACGGTTTTTCATTTCACAGGCCAGTAGGTGATTCTGCCGGGTGCAACTTAGTTTTGGTCAAATAGTCGGATAAGGTTGATCAATACTTACTAAAAATAAAAGATTTTCTGTCCTGGCGTTTATATACGAATAAAATGCTCCCCCGGATCTAGTTTTTCCCTTTCTTCTTTTTGGCCGCTTCGGCGGCTTCATGTGGCAGCGGCGCAGCCTGCGAGCGGGGCCTGTTGCCCATCACGGAATTGCTCAGCTCGCCCTTGTCGTAGGTTTCTCGCATCATCGTACCGTCTTCGTCGTACACTTTCCATTCACCGTGTTTCACGGAATATCCTTTACGCGTTACTTCGGTAAGGTTTTCCTGGCCGCTGACGGGGTCTATCACTACAATGGTATCTTTCTGCCCGTCGATGTCTACAGACAGCATATTGCCGATGGCGCTGATCTTGCCGTTGGGGTAAAAATATTTGCAAAGACCGTCGAGCACACCGTTTTTGAAAGTTTCTTCGGCCATCACGTCGCCGTCTGTCGTGTATTTTTTCCAGACGCCTTCCTTGCGGTCATTTTTATAAATGCCTTCCCAGGTGTAGCCGGGCTCGCCGCGGATAGAGGGCACCTGTTCCACCCAGGGGCCTTGTTTGCGGTTCTTGGCGTCCGTCTGGTTGCCGGTGGTTTGCCCCGCGGCCAGCAGCGCGAAGCAGCTGCAAATGATCAGGAAGCATAATTTTTTCACAGGAAGAATGGATTTGATCACAAATTAGTCTTTTTCTTCAAATGATAAAAGGCCCCAGACATACCCGGGGCCTTTTATTTAGGAAAAATTCAGGTTGTATGGGTTTACTTTCTTAACGTGATGGTTGGCAACTTCGTATCGCGGTTGCGTTCTATTTTCACGTCTGTGATGGTCGTGTCCATATAACCGTTGCCGGCGTTCACAAATACGCTGTAAGTGCCTGTTTTGAGGCCCCGTACCTTAAATTCCCCTTGTCTGCCCGGTATGGCGTACAGGGAATCGAGGCTGTTGAACACGGTGATCACCGATTCGGCGTCTGCGGGTAATACCTTACCGGAAACGGAGCCGGTCTGTTTAACCGTCCATACGTGGATGACGGGTTTGAGGATGAATTTGCCCCTGCTTACCTGGATGATGGAGCGTTGAACGTCAAAGTCGAGCCAAAGCTGGAGATTGTCCGGGGTGATTTCGTCCCATTCTTCATGCCTTACTTTGATGAGAATTTTTACCTGGCCGTTGATGGATTTAAGTGGATAGGTTATGCTGTCTTTAACGAGTGAATTGTTGGGCCCGAGGGTGATGCGGATCTTTTCGATGCGCCCTTTGCGGACGATGCCGTTGGCGAGGCTGGTGTCTACCCCGTTGCGGAGCTGCAGCAGGTCATATACGCCGGGATTGATGTCGAGCGTGTCCCAAACGTCGCACTCCTTGTTTCTTTCCCTGTCTCTCCAGTCTTCCCACCATCCGCAGCGGTCGCGGTCGTTCCAGCGGTCGTCGTCGTCGTCATCGTCTCCCCTGCCCTGGTTGCAGGTATCCACGAGCACTTCCACCCGTTGGATGTCGATGTTTACTTTGTCGAAAAGGCCGGGGTCGTCTGTGAGCTTGAGGCTTACCCTTTGCATCCCGTCGGGTACTTTTTCGGGCTCAGCCGAATTGTTTTTTGTACATGCGTAAATGATAATGGAGAAGGCGCCCAACAACAACACCGGCAGGCCCATTTTACGGAACATGTTTTTCATAATAAAGAATGGTTTAAGAGTGATAGTTTTTCAACCCGGTTAAAGCTCTTATATGGTCCGGCATCATTACGGTTACTTACAGGCGGTTACTAACAAATGATGTCCGTGTTGTATTTCGAAATAATGGTCATTGAAAATAATGGTACTATAAAACGCATTCTCACAGTTCCTTATTGCGGCACCTACTTCGACCCTGCGTTTTCGCAAAAGTTTAATCTCCGTTAATAATTTTGTTGTTAATGCTTTTGGGGAGGAAAAAATAAACTGGGCTGTATGCTTCCGGGCAAGGGGCTCAGTATTTTTTCCTCCCCAAAAGCATTAACAACCGGGGCTGAATAGTAGAAAGCAGAGGTTATTGGCTATGGCTTGTTATGCCTAGCAGCCTGCTAATATTATAATAATGGATTGGTAATAAATTGATTGGGGAGGATTGGAGAGGATCAGAAAGAAAGGAAACCGACATGTTAACACCCGAGGCAAGGAACGTTGCTTTGTCAATAAGTTCAATAAAAAAGGAAGGCAAGCCGGTAATCTCCATCAAGACAAACGACAACCAAATTCACCATTCCAATTATCCAGTCAGTGAAATACCTAGTTTTCCCAGCTCACAGCCTGATGAATGTCTCGCATGAAAAAATACTGAGCCCGTTGCCACGAAACCCATTGCCCAGTTTATTTTTTCATGCGAGACATTCATCAGGCGCCGGTTTTCATCAGGCGCCAGTTTTCGTTTGGCGCCCTGTTTTCTTGAGAATGGAAGCGCCGAGGGGTGGCAGGCGCAGGTGGATATCGTAGGGTTTGCCGAATTTCCCCGGAACAGGTTTCAGCTTGCCGGTATTGATCACTCCGCTGCCGTAAAACTCCGGGGCATCGCTGTTGAGAATTTCCTCAAAATCTTCCCCCCAGTGAATACCGATCGGGTAATTTTCCCGGGGAATGGGCGTCATGTTCAACGCCACCAGCAGCACCTCTCCTTTGTCGTTTTTACGCGCAAACACCAGGATGCTGTTTTCCTGGTCCGCCAGGTGCACCCATTCAAAACCTTTCGCGTCAAACTGCAGCTGGTACAAAACCGGCTCAGAGGTATACAATTGGTTCAGCGCTTTCACGTACTGCTGTAAACCCGCATGCGTGGGGTGCTGCAGCAGGTGCCAGCCCAGCTCGGACTTGAAGTTCCATTCCTTCGTGTCGCCAAACTCGCCGCCCATGAACAGCAGTTTGGTGCCGGGATGCATGAACATGTAGCTGTACAACAGCCGCAGGTTGGCGAACTGCTGCCAGTCGTCGCCGGGCATTTTATAGATCAGCGGGCTTTTGCCGTGTACCACTTCATCGTGACTGAGCGGGAGCATGAAGTTCTCGCTGAAGGCGTACATGATGCTGAAAGTGATCTGGTTATGGTACCATTTGCGAAAAAGCGGGTCTTTTTTGAAATAGTCCAGCGTATCGTTCATCCAGCCCATCATCCATTTCATACCGAAACCCAGGCCGCCCATGAACACCGGGCGCGATACGCCGTAGAAGGAAGTGGATTCCTCCGCGATGGTCTGCGTGTCTGGAAAACGGGAATAAATGATGGAGTTCAGCGCTTTCAGGAAGGCAATGGCTTCGAGGTTTTCGTTGCCGCCATGCACATTCGGCTCCCAGCTGCCTGCCTTGCGGGAATAATCGAGGTGGATCATGGAGGCCACAGCGTCTACACGCAGGCCGTCTATATGGAATTTGTCCAGCCAGAAACAGGCGTTGCTGAGGAGGAACGACTTTACTTCGTTGCGGGCATAGTTGAACACGTAACTGTTCCAGTCCGGGTGGAAACCTTTTCGCATGTCGGCGTATTCGTAACAATGACTGCCGTCGAAACGGTACAGGCCATGATCGTCGTACGGGAAATGGGAAGGCACCCAGTCGAGGATCACGCCGATGCCGGCGTGGTGGAACGCGTCTATCAGCGCCATAAAATCCTGCGGCGAGCCGTAACGGCTGGTAGGTGCGTAAAAGCCTGTAAGCTGGTACCCCCAGGAGCCGTCGAAGGGGTGTTCCATCACGGGCATGAACTCTACGTGGGTAAAGCCCATCTCTTTTACGTAGGGCACCATCATGGCGATCATGTCGCGGTAGGTATAAAACACTTCATGGTCGTTCGCGTCCGGCCTGCGCCAGGAGCCGAGGTGAACTTCGTAGACGGAAAACGGGCTCATCAGGCTGTTCTTCGAGGCGCGTTTTTTCATCCAGGCCGAATCTTTCCATTTGTATTGCAGCGTGGTGGTCACGGAAGCCGTTTTGGGCCGCACTTCCCAATGGTTGGCGAAAGGGTCGCCCTTGCGCAGCTCTTCGCCGGAATTGGAGCGGATGAAGTATTTGTAAAGCGTGTGTTCCTTGAGGTGCGGCACAAAACCTTCCCATATGCCGGATTTGTCCCAACGGGGGAAAAGGGTATGACTGTAAGTATTCCAGCCGTTGAAGTCGCCGATGACGGACACAAAGGCGGCATTGGGAGCCCAAACGGCGAAATAGGTGCCGTCCACCCCTTCGTAACTGAGCATATGCGATCCGAATTTCTCATAAAGGCGGTCGTGCGCGCCTTCCTGGAATAACTGGATGTCCTTCGCCGAGAATAATGAAAAGGGTTCTACTGTTTCCAGCTTGCGGAAGGGTTCCTCGTCGCGTGGAATGATGTTTTTCTTTTGTTGGGTCGCCATACCTTGCTGAAATGCTTTCATACAAGGTAAAAAATAACCCGCAAACTATCGCCTGCGGGTTGAATTTATTTATCCGTGACCGGGATTACGAGCGTTTGCTGCGGAAACCACCGCCGCTGCCGCTCTTGGAAAACTCGCGACGGGGGCGGAAACCGCCGTCTTCGGAGCCAGACCAGGTTTTGCGGGGCTTGTCGCCGTAAGAACGGTAACCGCTGCCGCCGGACTTGCGTTTGTCGCCGTCCTGGCTGGTTTCGATCCTTACGGAACGGCCGTTGTATTCCACTTTGGTGAAGCTTTGCTGTACTTTTTCAACGACATCGTTCTCCACTTCGAAGAAGGAGTATACGCCTTTCAGGTCGATGCGGCCGATCTTGTTGCCACGCAGCCCGGTGTTGTCGCAGAGGAAGCGCAGCATGTCGCCGCGGGTGAAATTGTCTACGGAACCGAGGTTGATGAACAGGCGGGTGAACTTGCCGGAGAAACGGTTGCTCATGGAGTTCTCGTCGCCGCGGCGTTCTTCCTTCACGTTCAGGTCAGGTGCGTTTTCGTAATATTCGAGGAACTCGTTGAACTCCAGGGAAGCGAAGCGGCGGATCAGGTCTTCTTTAGACAGGTCTGCAAATTCTTCGTATATACGTCCCAGGTAGGGGTCGATCTGTTCTTCGTTGACGGTTACGTTGTGTACTTTATGCACGAGCGCGAAAAGTTGTTTTTCGCAAACGGCGAATCCGTCAGGCACTTCGGCCTTCACGAATTTTTTGCCGAGCACGCGCTCGATCTGGCGGATCTTCCCGATGTCCCTGCCGCCGATGATGGCGATAGACACGCCGGAACGGCCAGCACGCGCGGTACGGCCGCTGCGGTGGGTGTAGTTCTCCACGTCGTCCGGCAGCTCGTAGTTGATCACGTGCGTCACGTTATCCACGTCGATGCCGCGGGCGGCTACGTCGGTAGCTACCAGCACCTGGATGGATTTTTCACGGAAACGTTTCATCACTTTATCACGCTGCTGCTGGGTAAGGTCGCCATGCAGCGCGTCGGCGTTGTAACCGTCGCGGATGAGCGATTCGGCGATTTCCTGTGATTCTATCTTGGTGCGGGTGAAGATGATGCCGAAGATCTCGGGATTGAAGTCTACGATGCGTTTCAGCGCGGCGTATTTGTCGCGGGGGCGAACCACATAGTATTCGTGCTCGATGTTAACATTGCCGCTGTTTTTGCTGCCTACGGTCAGTTCGAAAGGATCTTCCATGTAGTTTTTGGCGATCCTGCGCACTTCGGCGGGCATGGTGGCGGAAAACAGCCAGGTGGTCTTGCTTTCGGGCGTGTTGGAAAGGATGCTGTTGATGTCTTCCTGGAAGCCCATGTTCAGCATTTCGTCCGCTTCGTCGAGAATAGCATAACGCACATTGTCGAAGTTGATGGCGCCGCGCTCGATGATGTCGAGCAGGCGGCCGGGCGTAGCCACTACGATGTGGGCGCCGCGTTTCAGCTCACGCAGCTGCAGGCCGATGGCAGTACCGCCGTATACGGCAACGATGCCTACTTCGCCGAGATATTTGGAGAAATTCTTGAGATCGTTGGTGATCTGTAAGCAAAGCTCACGGGTAGGGCACAAAATAAGGCCCTGGGGCTGGCGCACTTTAAGGTCCAGCTGATGGAGCAGGGGAAGACCAAAAGCAGCGGTTTTACCGGTGCCGGTCTGTGCCAGGCCCACAAAATCGCGGTCGCCGCCCAGCAATACGGGGATGGCTTTTTCCTGGATCGGGGTGGGGTTCACAAAACCGAGGTCCGTTACTGCCTTGAGCAGGTTTTCCTGCAGTCCTAATGATTCGAATGTTGTCATTTAATTTTTTTCGGTGGCCCGCTTGTTTTTTAACAGGCCGGGTGATCAATACGCCGGTACAATCAGTTGTGAAACTTTTAAACCAGCTCTCCTTCCAAGTCGTAGTCGAACGCCTTGGTAATTTTAACCTGTACGAAATCTCCGGGTTTCAACTTCCTGTCCGTGTTAATGATCACTTCATTATCCACCTCTACCGAATCGAACTCCGTGCGGCCCAGGTATCGGCCGGATTCTTTTTTATCTACTAATACTTTAAATACTTTTCCTACTTTTTCCTGGTTCTTTTCCAGGGAAATTTCCTGCTGCGTTTCCATGATATCCTGCGCGCGGCGTTCTTTTTCTTCGGCGGGGATATTGTCTTCCAGCTCGTACGCGGAAGTGTTTTCCTCATGACTGTAAGTGAACACGCCTACCCTGTCGAACCTAACTTCTTCCAGGAAACGTTTCACGTCTTCCACGTCTTCTTCCGTTTCACCGGGAAAGCCGGCTATCAGCGTTGTGCGCAGGCAGATGCCGGGCACTTTTTCGCGGATGGTCTGCACCAGGTCGAATATCTCCTTACGGGTGATCTGGCGTTTCATGGCTTTAAGCATCGGGTCGGCAATGTGCTGGAGGGGCATATCGAGGTATTTGCAGATATTGTCCCTTTCGCGCATTACGTCGAGTATTTCGAGCGGGAATTTGGTGGGATAGGCGTAATGCAGCCTGATCCATTCCAGCCCTTTTACGTCCGCCAGCGCGTGCAGCAGCTCGGCCAGGCGGCGTTGTTTGTACAGGTCGAGACCGTAATAGGTAAGTTCCTGCGCGATGAGCATGATCTCCTTCACACCGCTTTTCACCAGCTTTTCCGCTTCCGCCACCACCTGTTCGATGGGCTTGGATACGTGCTGGCCGCGCATCAGCGGGATGGCGCAGAAAGCGCAGGTGCGGTTGCAGCCCTCGGAAATTTTCAGGTAAGCGTAGTGAGACGGGGTGCTCAGCAAACGCTCGCCCACCAGCTCGGCTTTATAGTCCGCGTCAAATTTTTTGAGGATGAGGGGCAGCTCCATGGTGCCGAACCATGCGTCCACACCGGGAATCTCCTTTTCCAGGTCGCCGCGGTAACGCTCGCTGAGGCAGCCGGTCACAAAAACCTTGTCCAGCTTGCCGCGGCTTTTCAGCTCCACCTGGTCGAGAATGGTGTTGATCGATTCTTCCTTGGCCTTGTCGATAAAGCCGCAGGTGTTCACCACCACGATGTTATGATCGCGTTTGGCGTTTTCGTGCACCACATCGATGTCGTTCGCTTTAAGCTGACCGCTTAAAACCTCGGAATCAACCATATTCTTGGAACACCCCAGCGTGATAATATTAACCTTGTCTTTCTTTAAAGTTCTTGTCTTCAAATAGCAATTTTTAGAATTTGCCACGAAGACACGCAGACACGCTCGGGAAATACAGCAGGCAAGCTGTTTGGAGTGACTATGAGCCTAAGTGGAGGTCTTGAGAAGTTGCAAAGGTAATGAAATAATTTGAATTACACAGGTTTATCCATTACCCGGGGGTTAATTTATTGTTATAACATGATTTTTCAGGCGAGCACACGTCGCATGGCTTTTTCGGCGCGTTCGTTGGCCACTCTTCTTTTGTAATGGTACCACCATTCCGGCGCCATTTTGATCAGCAGGTTGTTCATGCTGCGCAGGCCGGCGATGTGATACAAACCGTTCAGCTTGCCGCTGATGCTCTGGTCGAGCGCGCGCAGGCTCATGGCGAAACCGCCGTCCAGGTATTCCATATGGTGCCAGTAACCACCGGGCATGAACATGGTTTCCCCATGCTCCAGCACGGTGGTGTAAGCTTTGGCGTAACGCAGCGCGGGATATTTCTGCTCGTCCAGCCGTTCGCTCCAGTTCACAAAACTGGCGGCGCTTTCCACCGTCATGGGCATGCGGTAGATCAGGTCAGACTGATTGTTTTCGAGCAGTAGCACACGTTTGCGGCCGATGAACTGGGTATGGAAAATGTGACTGAGATCAATGTCGTAATGCATATGAGCGATGGAGCCGGCCCCGCCCACGAAAAGCATCGGGTATTTTTTCAGGAACCCTTTGACGAACACGTCCGGCCAGGTGAAATCGTTCACCAGCTGGGGCGCGTGCTGAAAGATGTTGAAGAGGAAAATGCGGAGCTGTACCGGGCCTTGCTGGATCATGTCCAGGTATTCGCCGAAGGTGATGTAATCGTCTGCCCCGTTCACCAGGGTTTTGGCGCCGGCGCGCTCGTTATTGTAAACGCCTACGGTCTTGTCTCCCACCAGCGATTTGAAGTAAGCCCAAGTCCATTTTTGAAAGGCGGGCCAGGATTTGGACAATCCGGTAATGATCAAGGGTTTACGCGGTTCGTAGTAGCGGGTCCTGAATTCTTCTGCTGTAATATGCTCAACTCGATCTATGGATTGCAACTGCATAAACGCGAATTGTTAAAGGGTGAAACAATAAACAATACAAAAAGAGAAAAAATGATACCAAATTTAACAAATAGATGCATTCGTAGTGCAGGGTGTATAAATAGTTGATAATTAGCGGAAGGGTCAGGGCCATGGGACTATGGCTGCCATCACGCTGTCGCGCCGCTCCCGGGGCATGTCCCCGAAGTTGACTTAAGCAGCATGTAGAAAAAGGGGAATCATCTTCATAGGTTTAGGCTTTCAGGAAAGATGCGGTAGGGGGGAAATCCATAAACATAAAAAAGCCGGAAGCAAAACTCCCGGCCCTTACTATAAAAATTTAAAAATCAGTCATTTATACTAAAAAGCGTATCTACAAACGCTTCTTTATGAAACACCTGCAGGTCTTCCATTTTCTCCCCTATACCGATGTATTTCACCGGGATCTTGAACTGGTTGGCAATGGCAAGCACCACGCCGCCTTTGGCCGTACCGTCGAGTTTGGTGATGGCCAGCGAGGTAACTTCCGTTGCGGCCGTGAACTGCCGTGCCTGTTCCAGCGCATTCTGACCGGTGGAACCGTCCAGCACCAGCAGCACTTCGTGCGGCGCGTCCGGGATCACCTTGTTCATCACGCGTTTGATCTTGCTAAGCTCGTCCATCAGGTGGAGTTTGTTATGCAGGCGGCCGGCCGTGTCGATGATGATCACGTCCACATTGCGGGCGGCGCCGCTTTGCACGGTGTCGAACGCTACGGCGGCAGGGTCTGAGCCCATTTGTTGTTTTACGATCGGCACGTCTACCCTTTCGCTCCAGATGGTCAACTGATCCACGGCGGCGGCGCGGAAGGTATCGGCGGCGCCGAGCAGCACCGATTTACCCGCTTTTTTGAAGTTATAGGCAAGTTTGCCGATGGTGGTGGTTTTCCCCACCCCATTTACGCCTACCACCATGATCACGTAAGGCTTTTTCCCTGCGGGCACGTCGAAGTCACGGAAACCGCTATCTGGCGCGTCTACCAGTATGGCCGACACTTCTTCTTGCAATATCCTGTTCAATTCACTCGTATTCAAGTACTTATCTTTCGCAACGCGCGCCTCGATCTGACTGATGATCCGGACGGTCGTATCCACGCCTACGTCCGCTGCCACGAGCGCTTCTTCGAGATTGTCGAGCACTTCTGCGTCTACGGTGGATTTGCCGGCGATGGCGCGGCCTATTTTTGAGAGGAAACTTTCTTTTGTTTTTTGCAGGCCCTGGTCCAGACTTTCTTTCTTTTCACGGGAAAAGAGTTTATCAAAAAAACCCATAACAAAACGATCTTGAATAATAAATGTAGGCGAAAATACAGAATGTAGCGGAGAAAGGCGGGAAATGTTGAATGTACATTTTCGTCAAAACACAAAAAGCCGTCCGGTAAAGGACAGCTTTTGCAGTATATTTAGTAAAGCCGAATTACTTAATTACTTAAAGAACTCCTGCACTTTATCCTTGTGGATGATCTGCTCTTTAAAGGTATAAGCGCCGGTCTTGGGAGAACGGGCAGCTTTGATCACTTTCGTCCACACTTTAGCCTCAGCTGCGGCCTTTGTATCTTTTACCTTCGCGTTTTTAGAAGCTTGTTTTGCCATATTATAAAAAGTTAAGCGTTAATCGTAGGTCGTTAATCATTCAGGAGCTAATCGTAAGAACCTTAATCGATTAACTGCCAACAATTAAAGTTGACCTTATTTGATTTCTTTGTGTACAGTCACCTTCCTCAGGATAGGGTTGTACTTCTTCAGCTCCAGGCGTTCCGGAGTGTTTTTCTTGTTCTTGTTGGAGATGTAGCGGGAAGTGCCGGGCATACCAGAGTTCTTATGCTCTGTACACTCCAGGATTACCTGCACCCTGTTTCCTTTCTTTGCCATTTTTTATTCTTATTAAGTTGATCCTTAATGAATTAGATGTCTTTGTTACCTTCAGCGCGCAGATCTTTCACTACGGCGTACAGGCCACGTTTGTTAATGGTTCTCAGACCATCGGCAGACACTTTCAAAGTGATCCAACGATCTTCTTCCGCCAAAAAGAAACGCTTGGTTTGCAGATTGGGCAGAAACCTTCTTTTTGTCTTGATGTTTGAGAAGGAAACATGATGACCTGTAATCGGTTTTTTCCCTGTCACCTGACATACTCTAGCCATGATTCTAAAAAATTTTGGACTGCAAAAGTCGCACTATTTTATGTAAATATCAAATTATGCGAATTCTTTTTATTCACATAATTCGGAACTGTCTAATAAATTAGACGATTTTATCCTTACAGCAATACCACCAGGCTCTTCACCACCGCGCCCAGGCGCACCCCGTCCATGATCCGCTGCTGCTCCGTGCCGTGTTTCAGCAAAGCGTCCTCGTGAGAGGTCACGCACATCTCGCAACCGTTCAGCGCCGAGATCACCAGGCTCACCAGCTCGAAAAACTCCTTCCCTATCACCGGGTTTGCCATAATGCTCATCCGGATGCCCGCAGGCGCGCTCGTGTAAAATTCCTTGTTCACGAAATGACGGAAACGGTAAAACACGTTGTTCGCGTTCATCAGCGACGTACAGCTCGCCACTTCGGCCACTTCCTTGTCCGTTGCGCCGGCGGCCAGGGCCAGCTGCTCGAAGCCGGACTGCAGCGCGGGCTGTTTTTCGTTCACCGCTACGGCAAAACCCAGCAGGTACGCCTCTTTTTTGCTCAGCGTAGCCGCTTCGAGCGCATTGGTAACGTTGATCTTCAGGTCTTTCAGGTAACGCGCATCCACCGCGGCCAGGGCGGCCAGCTTGGCGGGCACTTCGGCGGAAGGCAGACCTACGGCCTGCAGTATTTGTTGCGCAGTGTCCTGCGTATTGGTAGCAAACATATTTCGATGTTGTTTCAGTTTAAAAAATACCGGGCAGCGCACTGCCCGGTAAAAATTCCGTCGTTGGATTAAGCGTTGAGGGTTGCCTCGCCTTTCTGCCAGTTGCAGGGGCACAGCTCGTCCGTTTGCAGGGCGTCCATCACGCGGATCACTTCTTTTACGTTGCGGCCTACGGAGAGGTCGTACACGGAAGTCCAGCGAACGATGCCGTTAGGGTCTACCACGAAAGTAGCGCGGTAAGCGATCTTTTCATTTTCTTCCAGGATGCCCAGTTCGTCTGCCAGGGATTTGGATGTGTCCGCCAGCATGGGGAACTGCAGGCCGCGCAGGTCGTCGTGATCTTTTCTCCAGGCCAGGTGCACAAACTCGCTGTCTGTGGAGGCGCCGATCAGCACCGCATCGCGGTCTGCGAAGTCCTGGTAATGTTTGTTAAACTCAGCGATTTCGGTAGGACATACGAATGTGAAGTCTTTCGGCCACCAGAACATCACCATCCATTTCCCGGATGCCTTGATCTCTTCGGAAGAGATCTCGTAAAACTCTTTGCCTTTCTCGATGGAAACAACTGCCTTTTTTGCGAATTCCGGGAATTGCGCCCCTACTGATAAAACTGCATTTTTCATGATACTATCTCTGATTTATTGATTTTTGCTATGCTATTTCGCGAAATGTTACGCTATTTCGTAAAGCCGGCGCAAAGTTCCTGTTCAAAAAGGGTAAAATCAAATAGATTTATAAAGATATCATATCGATTTCATCTATACTATTTTAACTTTCCATAGATGTCTGTACAAGCAAATCCTTAACCAGCAACAACTTGCGGATTTACAAGCTTTTCCATATAAAAAATCATGGTTGTTTTCCGTAAAAACACGTAACCTTTTGGCACGTTATTTAGTTATATATACAGCAAGAATAAAACGACTGGTTATGAAATTGAAGAACATACTCTTAGTGATCCTTACGGTTGGCCTTGCTTTGATTCCGTTTATCAAAAACAGCATCAACAAACAAGATGAATTTGACGCTACACAGGATTTATTCATCTAGTTTAGGCAGGTGACAAGTACAACCCAAAAGAGCGCCCCCTCTTTGTCAATGTACCATCCCTGCAGCGGGTCCCATTGTACCGTATTTTGAAAAATTCCGCCTGAAAAAGCGGAACAGGAAACCATTTGCCACACCCGGCGGACCGCCGGCATCAGCAAACGGGCTTTTTCGCCCCTATCACAACTTAACATTTCAAAAGGCGTTCAGCCAGCCATAAAATTAAGGGCTGGCCAACAGGTGCAAACCGGGTGGCCGGCCCCGGGTGTTTTTATACCTCCTTCCTCCCCTCACGTTCATCCAATAAAAAAGCCACCGGAGCTTCCCGGTGGCCGAATAATTCAATCAGACAAGATCAGGTCGTTTCGTTGATGAAATCCATCAAACTTTTCACTCCCAGCATTTTCGCGGAAGTATACCCTTCCGCATACGCCACGCCCACCATTTTACCGAGCATTTTGGCGCGGTACACCACGCTGTCGAAAAATTCGGGGGAAGAGATGTAGGTCTGCGGCTCGTGGTCTTTTTCAGCCAGGAACTGCGTTTTAAAACATTTGATCGCCGCCAGCTTCTGTTCTATCACCCCGCTGATGTCCACCACGAAATCGGGTTGGCTGTAGCGGTCCTGGATAAAATGATACACCTGCTTCGGTCTCCAGGCCTGCTGCGGCTGGCCGTTCCCGTCGAACGTCTCGATCTTGCGGAGCCCCGCCAAAAAAGCGCTGTCCCTGATCAGCTGCGCCGCCCGGCCGTGGTCGGGATGCCGGTCGTCTACCGCATTGGCCAGCACGATCTCCGGCCTGAATTTGCGGATCGCGGCCACTACTTTCAGCTGGTCTTCGCGGGTATTCTGAAAAAAACCGTCCGCCAGGCCAAGGTTCTCCCTTACGTCCACGCCCATTACTTTACAGGCTTCTTGCGCTTCCAGGATGCGGCCTTCGGGCGTGCCGCGGGTGCCCAGCTCGCCGCGGGTAAGGTCTATAATGCCCGTTTTCAGGCCCTGTTTTGCATGTACCATCAGTGTGCCCGCACAGGACAATTCCACATCGTCCGGGTGTGCGGCTATCGCCAGTATATCCAGTTTCATGTTCCTTTAAAATTTTGCCGGTGCAAAGGTCGGGTATATGGGGAGATGTTCCAAATCAGCAAACTATCAGTAAAAACGGTTGTATAACTGGATCTCCTGCACGATCTGCTCGATATCGCGGTCGTCCTGCGTATTGAACTCGCTTTTGAGGTTGCCGCCAAAGAAAAAAGCGACGGTCTGGTACATCCGCGCGCTGAAACCGCCTTTCAGCTCTTTCACAATGTCGTAGCAGTTTTCGCCGGTTTCGCGGTGAATGAGTTTCATGAGCACTTTGCCCTGGTATACGGACAGGTTCTCAAGTTTATCGCCAAACTCTGCTTTGAGCAGTTTTTCTTTCGAGGCAAGGTAGGCTTTGCGCTGTTTTTTGTTGGGCATGGTTTGCAGATCGCGGTTCACGTCTTTAAGAACGCGCCCCGCAGACACTGCGTAGGGATATGTTACGTACACGGCATTGCGTAGCCTCGTCCAGCGCTCGCGCTGTTTGCGCAGGCGTTTGGGCAGTTTGTCGTAAACGTCGAAAATGCGGAGGGTGATGGAAGGGATCGTGTCGCTGCCGTACAATACCGCCGCTACGGCCACGGTGTCTGTGGCGGTGCGCCGCTGGGCCTCAGCGGAGCCTGCCAGGCACAGGAGACATGTACAAATGATGAGCAGATTGCGAAGCACGGTCAAAAGACGATTAATAATAAACCCTGATCTTTCCCAAGATACGAATTAGTTCCGATTCCTGTTAACCTCCTCCCACCAGCTGTTGATGGCGGCTTCCACGCCCGGCACATCGCCGGAAGTAATGCTGGAGCCGAGCACATGGGCCCCGGCGTTCGGGATGGCCACGGCGCGCTTCAGGCTGTCCGGCGTGCCCAGCTCGCGATGCATGTCCAGTATGGCGGACACTTTTACGGTGGGGTCCTGTTCCTTTTCATTTTTATAAAAATACAGGTTCAGCACCGGCTGGTGAATGCGCGCGAAGGTTTCCGGCTTCATGGTGTGCTCCACCAGGTTTTCCAGTTCTACAACGGCCTCCAGCCTGTATTTGGTATACCAGTATTTCGCTTTCTCCGGGTTCTCCGGTTTGTATTCATTGTATTTGCCGCCTTTCACCAGCCGCGCAACCATCAGTCCCCAGGGTTCATCGAGCATACCGATCATTTGTTCGTTGATGGCGATGTTCGGGCTCAGGTTGATCACCGCTGCCACGTCGTTCGGGTATTGGGCGGCCAGCAGCAATGCCAGCGTGCCGCCGGTGGAAGTGCCCATCAGGATCACCCTGTTGCCCAGCTGTTTGCCGATGGCGAGGGCTTCCTTCGCGTCTTCCCAAAGGCCCTGCGCGGTCATGTTCTCCAGCGCGTCGGTCGTATCGATGCCATGCTGGTCGAGGCGGGAGAGATAAAGATTATAGCCGTTTCGTTTAGCGAAATCGCGGTGAACGGGGTCCCCTTCTTTTTCACTGGCGGAAAAACCATGCAGGTACACCACGCTGTAAGGCGTTTTAAGCCCTTCTTCCCCTGCCCATACAATACGCGCCTCGTTGCCTGGGCGAAGGCGGTGCAGGGCTTCTTTCTGACCGATATAGGCCTCCAGCCGCTCCGGCTCGCCGGGCACGCCGGGAAGGGCGCCGCCAAGGGCCGGCGGCGCGGGTTTGGGACCGAGAAAATACACGATCACGAGTAAAGCGATGACTACAAAAGTTGTTCTTATAATGCGGCGCATAGGATGTAGGGTTTATCCGCTAAGATAACAAAAAGGGCGGCCCGTGGAGGCCGCCCTGTACGATCATATCGTAAAATCTTTTATTTGGCGCCTTTCATCCGCTGGCGGATGCTCATCACAAAACCGATGATCATCACGATGATACCGATCCACAACACGTTGATGTACGGGAAAACCAGCGCTTTTAACACGATGAAATCCATCGGGTCGCGGCTTTCCTTTATTTCCAGCTCTACTTTGTTGTCGTTCGGCAGGATCTTCGTGAAACGCACGGCCAGGCTCAGGGGAGCGATGGTGTCCGGCACGTTGCCCTGGAAAGTGCTGTCGCGGATAAAATATACCGGGCGCATGTTGAAATCGCCGTTTTCGCGGGTATGCACGAAAATTTCGGCTCCCACGGCAATGTCTCCCGGCTCGGGTTTGTAATTTTTTTGCTCGGGGCCGGTTTTTAGCGCGGTAAGCACCATAAAGCCCTTGGAAAAGAAAATGGTATCGCCCTGCGCGATGGTGTGTTTTTCATACGGCAGCGTGTCTGTTACCGCGCCTTTCATGGGCGCGAGGGTCACGTAGGTGAAAATATCGCGGGTGAGGTAATGTTTGGAATCCGGGTTGGGCGACAGCTGGCCTTCCTGGCCTTTCACGTTGAGATACGCGTCTGGGTAGAGAGTGAAACGCTCTGTGGGAGCGGCATTCAGGCTTTCTTTCTTTTCGTAGTCCACGATAAAGAAGGTCTTTTCCTTATCCGCCGTGCCGATGGAATCGCCACGATAGGTCACAAAATAAGGGCCCATCTGCACGGGCAGGCCTTTGGGCAGCAGGGTGTTCTCCTGGCTTTTCTGACCGCTTTCCTTGGTGAAATATCCCGCCAGCATGTTCATTTTGTCCACGCTCAGCACTTCTTTTTTGGAAGAGGAGATCAGGATGCCCAGCAGCGTGAGGCCGAATCCGATATGCGCCACGGAAGCGCCCGCAGCTTTGGTCTTGCCTTTCAGCACCGCGAAAATATAACCGGTGTTGGCCACCACGGCGTATACGCTGGCAAACAGCATCAGGTAGATGGCCACGAGGAAACCAGGGCCGAATTCGTTGTAGTTCACCTTGCCGAGCCAGCCGATCAGCACGGTAAGCGCCGCGGAAATGATGGTGGGCCAGGCGAGTTTTTTCCAGAGCGTGCCTTTCGGCGTGTCTTTGTATTTCATGTACTGCACCACCGCCGTGAGCGTGCCCACGATGGCGGCCAGCCAGATCTGGATCTGGTTGTAGTGGAACACGGGATCGGTGGGCGGCGCGAAGTCTTCGAGGTTGAAGAGTTTTTTCAGGCCGAACAGGTCCAGCAGTTTGTTCCACACGGGAATAGAAGTGGTGAAGGTGATCTGCACGGCGCTCACCATCAGGATCAGTGCGCCCACGAACAGCCAGAACTCGCGGCTGTAGGTGCTTTCTTCCTTCACGATCTTCGGAATGTCTTTATTCCGCGCGATCAGCATCCAGAATGCAGGGATGGTGAAGATGCCCATAAAGATGAGCAGCTGGCCGCTCATGCCCAGGTCCGTAAACGAATGCACGGAAGTCTGGCCCAGTATGCCGCTGCGTGTGAGGAAGGTGGAATACAGGATCAGTACGAAGGAAATGATAAAGAAAAAGAAGGTGGAACGCAGCGCGTGGCCGGAACTGCGGTATGCCAGCATGGTGTGCACGCCGGCCACCAGCGTAAGCCAGGGCACGAGGGAAGCGTTTTCCACGGGGTCCCAGGCCCAGTAACCGCCGAATGTAAGCGATTCATAAGCCCATGCGGCGCCCATCATAATGCCTGTGCCGAGCACCATGGTGGCGAACAGTGCCCAGGGCATGGCGGGTTTCACCCAGTCTCCGTAATTGCGCGTCCAGAGGCCGCCTACGGCGTATGCAAAAGGTATGATGCAGGAAGCGAAGCCCAGGAACAGGATCGGCGGGTGGATCACCATCCAGTAGTTCTTAAGCAATACGTTGAGGCCGTTGCCGTCTACGAATTGTTTGAACTGCAGGTAGTTCGGGTTCATGAAGATGGGCGAATCCGGCGCGTCCTGGCGCATGAGGATGAAGGGGCTGCTGCCTACTTTGTACTCGAACCAGGGAAGATCGAGGTAAATGCCGAGCAGCATGGTGCCCAGGCCGATCTGCGCAAAGGCCAGCACGGTCATCACCGGGCCTTCCCATTTTTTGCCGGTCCTGATCAGGATAAGCCCCAATACGCTGTGCCACACGCTCCAGAGCAGGAAGCTGCCCTCCTGCCCTTCCCAGAAACAGCTGAGGAGGTATTGCACTTCAAGATCGCGGCTGGAGTGCTGCCAGGCGTATTTGTATTCAAAATAGTGATGGGAAATGATGTAATAGAGAATGCCGAAAACGGCGAATACCGAAAAGGCCTGGACGATAAAGGCCCAGCGGCCCATTTTCAGCCAGGAAGCTTTTTTCAGCTCATCTTTCTGCTGAACGCTGCAGAAATATGCAACGGTAGCCACCATGGAAGCTACAAAAGCGAGAATCGTGAAAAAATGCCCCAATTGTCCGGGAAGTAAATGCTCCCCTGCATATTTGATCTGTTCCAAATTTTTGATCCGTAAGACGTTATGAAATCGCGCCGTGGCCGGGTATGAGAGGCAAAGGCAGACGGTATACAGTTACAGTTTGCTAAATATCTTTCGAGGCGCTGTAGGCCGTTTGTTCATCTTTATATTTGGAAGGGCATTTCATGAGTATCTTGCTGCAATGGAACTCGTTCCCCACCATTTTCCCCGTCAGCACCAGTTCCGTTGATTTTTCGAAATCGGTCGGGCGGGTGCCGTTAAACACCACCTTCACGATATCCCCGCTTTTGTCTTTCATATGGAAGCTGAAAAAATCGGCGTTCACCACGGGGTCGTACACCACGGCTTTGCCTTTGTCCAGCGCGCCGATCACGTGGATCTCCTTGCCTTCTTTTTTTCTTGCGGTGGCAAAGGTTTCATAGGTACTGAAGTCCCCCACCATCATCACCATACCGGCAACGCAAACCGCTATTACAATGAGCAGAATAATACTTGTTTTCTTCATCCTTACCAGATTAGCAATTAGTAGTGAACAAAGGTAGCCAAAAAAACCATGACAAACGGCTGATATTCGTCAGGTTTCCGCGCCGGGTAATCCAATTTTTACCTGTACCTTTGCGCCGAAATAAGCAAAGTAATGATTTATCATGGCTGATTTATCGCAATTTGACCCCAATTCGCCGGGATTGCTGTCCAATAACATATTTGGGCTGCCTTTCAGCGAGGAGGACGCGCGGCTGGTATTGCTGCCCGTGCCTTGGGAAGTGACGGTTTCCTACAGCAACGGTACCGCCCGTGGCCCGGAACAGATCTTTAAGGCCTCCCTGCAGGTGGATATTTATGACGCGGACGTGAAAGACGGCTGGAAACAGGGCTTTTTTATGCGGGAAAGCAACCGCCAGCTGCTGCTGAAAAGCGATTATCTCCGCAAAGAAGCCGAGCTTTATCTCAAATTCCTTTCCGAAGGCGGGGATATTTCCGAGAACGAGTTCCTCCGGCGCTCGGTAGACGATGTGAACCGCGGCACCGAGAAAATGAACGAATGGGTATACGCCCAAACCAAAGAGCTGCTCGAAAAAGGCAAGCTGGTGGGCCTCGTGGGCGGCGACCACAGCACCCCGCTGGGTTATTACCGCTCCCTCGGCGAACAAAAGGGCGATTTCGGCATTTTGCAGATCGATGCGCATGCAGACCTGCGCAACAGTTATGAAGGTTTCAAATATTCCCACGCTTCCATCATGTACAACGCGCTGGCCGAAGTGCCTCAGCTCAAAAAGCTGGTACAGGTGGGCGTTCGTGATTATTGCGACGAGGAAGTGAATTATATTAAGAACAGCGAAGGCCGCGTGGTAACGTTCTTCGACCAGGACATCAAAGAACGGCAATACGAAGGCGAAACCTGGAAAAGCATCTGCGACAGCATCATCGACCACCTGCCGCAGCAGGTGTACATCAGTTTCGACATAGACGGCCTCGACCCGAAGCTGTGCCCGCATACCGGCACGCCCGTGGCCGGCGGGCTCGAAGGGCCGCAGGTGTTCTATCTTTTCAAAAAGCTGGTGGAAAGCGGCCGCAGGCTGATCGGTTTCGACCTGAACGAAGTAAGCGCCGGGCACGATGAATGGGACGCTAACGTAGGCGCCCGTATGCTTTTCAAATTGTGTAACCTGATGGTGAAATAAACATGTACAAATTCCGCATACTACATCCCAACGCTATGACGCGCCTGCGTTTGCAGCCGGTCATGCACGGCATGATCGGGATACTTTTCCTGTTCAACGTGATCGGCGTGTACAAAATGCCCAACCCGAACTGGTTCATCGCCGCGCTGTTCGTAGTGATGGGCGTGGCCAGCCTGCTGTTCCCCTTCATGCTGCGCCGCGTGCGCAAGATCGCGGAAACGAATACGGTGCTGCGCATGCTGCAGGCTTTCACCATGCTCAGCGGTTGCCTGTTCTTTTTATCGCATATGCAGCCCATCATCGGCTTCACCCTGCTGCTCGCCGGGCTGGGCGTGGCCTACATCGGTTATGCCGAATACCGGATATTGCAGCCTTCGTACGTAACGGCAGACAATACGGCCATTACATTGCCCACCATATTCGGCTCGCGCCGCCACGGATGGAACGAAATGAAAAACGTAATTTTGCGGAACGACCTGCTTACGCTCGATTTTAAAAACAATAAACTGCTGCAGCTCGAAGTGCTGGACGAATTTGGCCCGGTGGAAGCAGCAGAAATGAACGCTTTCTTTCAATCAAGGATCAACGCATGAATGTATCGCCTTATATAATGTATTCAGACGGTAAAGGGAATATTTTTGAAGATACTTCCCTTTACGTGGTAGGCCGCAGCGGTTGGGACGCTATTCCCATCCCTGAAGACGAGTGGATCGAGCTGCCCGAAGGCGGCAACCTCTACGAGCTGCCGGGCCGACGCGGTATCGGCATCGACGTAAATACCGGCGAAATGCGCCTTTGCGAAAAAGGATGGGCCGTAGCGGCTTTTATTCCTCCCGCGCACACCGGCTTTTACCTCGCCGCGTACGAAACCGCGCCCGACGCGCCTACCCTGCCCCTGTTCTGCTACACCGCGGCAGGCTGGCACGGCGATAAATTTTATGTTCCGGCCATACGCATCGAGCAAGACATCCGGCAGGAATGCGCCGGCTTCAGCGACAACAAAGTGAAAAGCGGCGTCAGCCACATGCTGGAAGCTTACCCGCACAACCGGCTGGTGCAGCACCTGGCGAACAATTGCGCGCTCACGTATCATTGTCCCGCCGCCCGCAACTACTTCATGGGCCGCTGGGAATGCCCCATCCCTTCTTCCCCCGCGTGCAACGCCAATTGCGTTGGCTGCATTTCGTTCCAGCCGGAAGAAGAAACGATCGTCAGCACGCAGGACCGTCTCACGTTCAAGCCCACCGCGGCGGAGATCGTCGAGTTCACCGTGCCGCACCTCGAAACCGCTCCTTACCCGATCGTGAGCTTCGGCCAGGGCTGCGAAGGAGAGCCGCTGCTGATGTGGGAAACCATCCGTGAATCCATTCTCGAGATCCGCAAACACACCCCGAAAGGGAGCATCAATATCAACACCAACGGCAGCAAACCGGCGGCCGTGCGCGAGCTTTGCAAAGCGGGGCTCAACAGCATCCGCGTGAGCATGAACTCCGTGCGCGAACATATTTACACGCCGTATTACCGGCCGAACAATTATACGTTCGCAGACATCATCGAAAGCATCAAAGTGGTGCGTGAATCCGGTGGATGGGCGTCTATCAACTACTTTGTGTTCCCGGGCATGACGGACAGTGTGGAGGAATACGAAGCGCTGCGCCAGGTGATCATCGAAACGGGGCTGAACATGATCCAGTGGCGGAACTTCAATATCGATCCGGACTGGTACCTGGGCAAACTGGGCGTTACGGAAACGGGAGATTGTTTGGGCATGAAACAGATGATGGAACTGCTGCGCGATGAATTCCCCGATCTGAAATTCGGGTATTTCAACCCGCCCATAGAAAGGATTAAAGGGAATTACGAAGCGGATTTCGCGCACGCGTAAGCGCTTCTTAAAAATAATACGGCAACGCCGCGGCGGAGGTTACACTTCCACCGCGGCGTTTTCCATTACAGGGCGCGGGCCGGGCGCGGGCGTGGCGTTCCCGCGCTTCAGCATCACCCTGAAACCGATGCTGGCCAGCAAACAGATGCCGCCCACGATATACCACCATTTATCAAACCCGATCCTTTCCACCGTAAAAGCCCCCAGCGTTGGCGCCGCGATGGTGGCCACGCAATACGCGATCGTGTACAGCCCGGCGTATTGCCCGCGGTTATGCTCTTTGCTGCGGTGTATCCAGAAATTGTTCATAAAAGGCATGCTCAGCATTTCCCCCGCCGTAAACGTCACGATGTACACGAACGCCACCGCGTACACCGGCGGCAGGATGTTGAACATCAGGTAAGCCATGCCCAGCAAAATGCTGCCCATGCTCATGTACGCCACGTCCGGCCGTTTGTTTTCCAGTTTGTACACCAGCACCATCTCGATCAGCGCGATCAATATACCGTTCACCGACATCATCACGCCGATAAGCGCTTCAGACATCCGGACTTTTTCTTTCAGATACACCGGTACGATATTGAACAGCTGGAAAAGACAAATGGCAAATAGCGAAACAAGCACGATGAAGAAAAGGAATACTTTGTCTGTGTACGCCGAAACCCCGCCGTGTACCGGCTTTACGGCCACCGTTCCTTTTCCGCCTATGCTGCGCACCGGTTTCAGGAACACGCGCAGCAGGATGGCCGCGGTGATGCAGGTGAAACCGTCCGTCCAGAACAGCAGGTTGTAGCTGATGGTGGCCAATAACCCGCCGATGGCCGGGCCGATGGAAAAACCGAGGTTAGACGCGAGCCTGAGCAGCGAATAAGACCGCATGCGGGAGGCCACGTCGCTGTAATGGGCTACGGCCGCAATGTTGGCCGGCCGGAAAGATTCCGCGAACACCCCGGTGACGAACATCATGGCGGTCACCTGCGGGAAAGTGTGCATTTGTCCGAGCAAAAAGAACAGCAGCCCGTTCATGACCAGGCTCCAGAACTGCACGGGCGCAAAACCGATGGCGTCCGACAATTTTCCGCCAAGCCAGGCGCCCGCGATGGCGCCGGAACCGTAAACGGTCACAATAAGCCCTGCCTGTTCCAATGAAAACCCCAGTTTCGACGTTAGATAAATGGTCAGAAAAGGGATCACCATCGCGCCGCTGCGGTTGATGAGCAACACGGCGGCCAGCAGCCAGACGCGGCGCGGGATGCCGCCGTAGGCGCTTCTATACAGGGAAAGCGTTTTGTGGAACATTTGCCCGCAAACTACATTGGGGCGGCACATTTTCCAAAAGCGAAATGATGAATCGCATTAGCAGCGGACGAACCACGCGAAACGGCAGGAAATTTGCAGCAAACGGCCGGGCTATTGCCGTAACAAAAAAATATTAACTTTGGAACACCATGGCTGAACAAAAAAAAGAAAAGAACGTAAAAGCGGCCGGCGTCACCATCGCCGTGCATGCGTTACTGTTAGTGGGTCTGTTCCTCATCAGTTTTTCCGCGCCTCCGCCCCTGCCTGACCAGGACCTGGGAATGGAAGTGAATCTCGGCACGTCAAACGATGGCATGGGCGACGAACAGCCGCTCAACCCGAACCCTCCGGCAGCCGCGCAGCCTGCTCCTTCCACGCCGCCACCCGCGCCCGCGCAGGCGGAAGAGCAGGGCAATACGCAGGAACTGGCCACGCAGAACGAAGAGGAGGCCCCGGAAGTGGAACAGCCGCCCAAACCCGCTCCCAAACCGAAAGAAATTGCCAAAACGATAACATCGAAAACCCCAAAGGAAACACGCAAACCGAAAGCGGTGCAGCCGCCCGTGCCCACACCGCCCGCTCCGGCGAAACCGAAAGCCGTGTTCACCGGCGGTTCGTCTACCAGCGCCAACAGCGGTAACGGGGCCAACGGCAGCAACAATTCCACCGGCGAAGGCAATACCGGCAGGCCCGGCGACCGTGGCGTGATCGGCGGCGATCCCAATGCCACCGGCTACACCGGCACGCCCGGCGCAGGCAGGGGCGCGTCGGACTTCAGGCTGAGCGGCCGTAATCTTGTGAACCGGCCTTCTGTAGAATGGGAAGGCAACGAAACAGGGTATGTTGCCATAAACATTAAAGTAGACAGAAACGGCAATGTGATCAGCGCTACGCATACCTTAAACCGCTCAACCATCAGTAATCCTACAGCGGTGCGCATTGCGCGCGACGCGGCCATGAAGATCAAATACAATTCCAGCACGGATGCGCCGGAAGAACAATTCGGCACGATCCGTTTTTATTTCAAATCAAGATAACGGCAAGGCAGAATATTCCGCCCGATTTCCCGTTATAAGAACTAATGCGAACTAATCTGCGGACTATTCTATGCTGCTTAAACGACTTCTAACGGCCATGCTGATACTGTGCGTTGCAACTGCGGCACAGGCGCAGACGTTCCCCGGTTACAATACCAGCCATTATGCAGGCGTACACGCCATTCCTTTTAACCCCGCCCTCGGCGCCGGTACCCGCTACCGCTGGGACGTAAACATTGTTGGCGCCGACGTAAAGGCAGGCAACACTTACATCCGCGCGTTGAAATCCTCTTTGCTTTCAGGTGAAAAACTGGTCAGGAACGTCGATTATTTCCCGGACAGCAACGCCACGCCTTCCCAAAAACAATACGCCTGGGGCAGCGCAGACCTGATGCTGCCTTCCGTGCTGTATTCGATAGACGAACGGCAGTCCGTCGCCTTCACCTGGCGCGTGCGCGGCTCCGCATGGGGCGGCGGGGCGCAAACCACCACCACTAATTTCTTCATGCTCGACTACCCGAATCCCCGCTATTTCGACCAAACGTTCGCAGACGAATACGGCGCCGCTTTCGGCCATTCGTGGAACGAGTTCGGTTTCAGCTATTCACGGGTGATCAAAGACCAGGGCGATCATCGCTGGAAAGCAGGCATTACCCTGAAATATCTCGGCGGGCAGGCCGCCGCTTACGGCGTAGGCCGGGATGCTTCTTTTCTTTTTGAAGACCGGACGAAAGCGGACATCAACAGCGGACAGTTCTTTTTCGCGTACGACGAAGGGCAGGACGATTGGGATAAAGACAACGTGATGGCCAACTTCAGCCCGTTCCAGAACCCCGGCATCGGTGCGGACATTGGCGTGGTGTACGAATGGCGGCCGGACAACGACGGGCTTAACACCATTCACGAAGGCGGCGACTGGAACCCGGACGCCGATACCTGGAAAGCACGACTGGGCGTGTCTATCGTAGACATCGGCGGCATCCGGTATACAAAATCGGCTACCAGCGCCAATCTCGATATGCGCGGGCAGGACATACCCGTCAATCTTCTCAACAAAAGAAAAGAAGAAAGCATCCGCAGCTGGACCAGCAGGTTGGCCGGCATGTTCACCCCGCTCGAAACCGAAGACAATTTTTATATGAACCTGCCCACCAGTCTTAATTTGATGGGCGATTACAATATCGACGGGCGCTTTTTCGTGAGCGCGGGCGCTACCGTGGCGCTCAACGGCGGCAAAAAAGACGACAATAAAACCACCGCCCTCACACAATTGCAGATCACGCCGCGCTGGGAAAGCACTTACCTGGGCGCGTACCTTCCTTTCCAGGTGAACCGTTTCGGACAGGCAGACGCGGGCGTGGTGCTGCGCGCGGGCCCGCTCGTAATCGGCTCCGCCTCTATCTTCACTAACCTCTTCCGTGAAACAATTAATCATGCGGATGTATTCGTAGCTTTGCGCATAATTCCGATCCGTTTCAACAAATGGAGCTGGGATAAAGGCAACGGCGGCATCTTCAGAAAGAAGCGTAACCAGCTGGGTTGCCCTGACATATAGCCAGGCGATTTTATGAATTATCAGCAAACCATCGAATTCCTCTTTAGCCAGCTGCCCATGTTCAGCAAAGTGGGCGCGTCCGCATTTAAAAACGACCTGCTCAATATCCGCGAGCTGTGCGGCATACTCGGCCATCCTGAACAAAAATTCCCTTCCATCCATATCGCCGGCACCAACGGCAAAGGCTCTACCAGCCATATGCTCAGCGCCATTTTGCAGCAGGCGGGCTACAAAACCGGCCTTTACACTTCTCCCCACCTGCACGATTTCAGGGAAAGGATCAAAGTGAACGGGGAAATGATACCGGAAGAAGCGGTGGTCCGTTTTACGGAGCGCATGAAGCCCAGCATCGCCACCATACAGCCTTCTTTTTTTGAACTGACGGTGGCCATGGCCTTCGAATATTTTGTTGAACGACAGATCGATATCGCAGTGATAGAAACCGGTCTGGGCGGTCGTTTGGACAGTACCAACATCATCTCTCCCCTACTTTCCCTGATCACAAATATCAGTTACGACCACATGAACATCCTGGGCGATACCCTGCAGCAGATCGCGTTTGAAAAAGCGGGGATCATCAAACCGGACACGCCCGTGGTGATCAGCGAAACGCAGCCCGAATCGGTGCGCGTGTTCAGCGACACAGCAGACAAACGGAACGCGCCGATCCGTTTTGCGGACAAGGAATACCGCGTGATCCACCGCCAGCCGGGGGCGAACGCGCTGCATCTTTCCGTTGAATACATTCCCACCGGAGACGTGGAGCCTTACGTGCTCGACCTGCCGGGGCATTACCAGGAAAAAAATCTCATCGGCGTGCTCGCCGCCATGGAAATACTGCAGCTGAAAGGTTTTCCCGTGCCGCAGGAAACCATCCGCGCGGCGCTCTCCAACGTAAAACGCCTTACGGGTTTAGGCGGCCGCTGGGAAGTGATCGCGCAAAACCCTTACACCGTGCTGGACGTAGGGCACAACGAAGCCGGCATCCACGCCATCATGGAACAGCTGGCGCTGGTGAGTTATCGCAAACTGCATATCGTTACCGGTTTTGTGAAAGATAAAGATGTGGCCGCCTCGCTGCGGCAGCTGCCGCCCGATGCAACCTATTATTTCACCAAAGCGCAGATACCCCGTGCCATGCATGAGAACGATCTGCTGAAACTAGCCAGGGAAGAGGATTTACAAGGCACAGCTTATCCCGATGTACCGTCCGCTTATGCCGCGGCGCAGGCCCATGCGGGAAAAGACGATATGATCCTGGTTTGCGGAAGCGTGTTTATCGTCGGCGAAATGCCTGTTGGCAGCGGCAGGATCTAGTTATTGTTTCGCCTGCAATTCAGCGAGTTTTTCAAGGCCGTAATACAGGCAGGTAACGTGCAGCGCCTGCAGGAACTCGCGTTTTTTCAGCATCTCCCGCAATTCTTCAATGCTCACCGTCAGCACTTCGATCTCTTCATTATCGTCGAGGTCCTGCTCCTGCACCTTTTTACCGCCCACGGCGAGGAACATATGCACGAGGTTGGTGGTGGTGGATGGATTGGCGGACACTTCTCCCAAACCGTATATTTCACTGAAAGCATAACCGGTTTCTTCCAGCAGTTCGCGGCGGATGGCCACTTCAGGGCCGGCATCTTCCGGGTCCATCACGCCGCCGGGAATTTCCTCCAGCACCCGCCCGATAGCGTGGCGGTATTGGCGGATAAGCAGCACTTTCCCGTCTTCCGTGAGCGCCATGGCGTTCACCCAATCGGGGTATTCGAGCACGTAATAAGCGTCTACATGTTTGCCCATCGGCGTTTCGCAGATATCTCTCCGCACGGTGAGCCATGGTTCTCTAAACAGGTATTCCGATCCTAAAGTTTTCCAATGCAAAGCGGTGTCGTTTTATAGTGATGGGTTATTGCCAGCCTTCGCGCTCTTTCAGCTTTTCGATGTGCGCGAAGTGATGCAGGCCATGCCAGCTGTAGTTGGCAAGATGCGTGGCAAGATTGTAGGAGGCGTTGTTACCGGGATGAAAAAAAGTTTTGTCCCAGGCGCGCGCGTCCATATGTTCCAGTACGGCTACCCAGCGGGCGTGCAGGGCATGCAGCAGCGTGATGGAAATGTTGATGGGCGTGTACTGCACATCGGGCAGCTCCGCGAAAGCGGCTTCGTCGTAGGGTTTGATGGTAGGATTATCTTCCGTGAGGGCTAGCTTCAGCCGTATAAAGCCGTTCATATGCGAATCGGCCACGTGGTGCACTACCTGCGCCACAGTCCAGCCGCCGGGGCGGTATGGCGTTTCCAGCTGGTGCGCGTCCAGGTTTTGCACGGCCAGCTCCAGCAGCGAAGGCAGGTGCCGGATATCGTTGATGAATTTTTTCCGCATCTCTGCGGTGATCACGGCGGGCGCATGGAAGCGGCCGATGGGGTAGCGTAAATCTTCCATTATACGGGCGTTTTGAAGGATTATTCTTCGCGCAGGTCCTTACCGGTGAGGTGAATGAACACATCTTCCAAGTTGGCCAGCTTCACTTCTTTTTTCCGCTCGAAACCTCCCGCCACCAGTTGATCGATCAGCGCGTCCGGCGAATCAAGCGCGATGATCTTCCCGCTGTCTACGATGGCGCAGCGGTCGCAGAGGAACTCGGCTTCGTCCATGTAATGCGTGGTGATCACCACTGTGGTGCCCTGTTCGCGCACCTGCTGGATGAGCGTCCAGAGATTGCGGCGCGCCTGCGGGTCGAGGCCGGTGGTGGGCTCGTCGAGGAAAATGATGCGGGGGCGGTTGATGAGCGTGGTGGCGATGGAAAAACGCTGTTTCTGGCCGCCGGACAGGGATTTGTATTTCTCCGCGGCCTTGTCTTCCAGGTTAAACTGCCGCAGCAGCGCCTTTCCGTCTACTTTCCGGTTATACAGGCCGCCGAACATTTCTATCAGCTCCAGCAGGTTGAGGCCGGGGTAATAACCGGAAGTCTGCAACTGCACGCCGATGCGCTGTTTGATGGCTTCGGGGTCTTCGTCGAGATTGATCCCGTCTACCACAATGCTGCCCGAGGTTTTTTCCCGGAGCGTCTCGATGATCTCGAGGGTGGTGCTTTTGCCCGCCCCGTTGGGGCCCAGGAGGCCGAACACCTCGTTCTCGTACACGTCGAAGCTGATCCCTTTCACGGCGGTGAAATCCCCGTACTTCTTCACCAGGTCTTTCACTTCAATGATCTTTCGTTTTTCCATGGGGCCAAAATACGGCAAAAAACATTGCAGCGTATGCCTGGCCTTAAAATGCGTAAAGGCGCGGTTTCCCGCGCCCCTACACTCAAATAAACAGTTAGTAAGCAGTTATTTTTTAGCCGTGGTCGCCGGCTTGTTGATGAATATCTGCGTGAAATAAACGATGTTGCCCTTTCCTTTGGCCGTGCCGATGCCGATCAGGTTAAAGTCGCCCAGCATATTCTTGCGGTGGCCGGGGCTTTTGATCCATCCGTCTACCACGGCCTGGGCGCTGAGGTTGCCGTATGCCACGTTTTCGGCGGCGGCGCGGACGGTGCCGAGTTTTTTGGAGATGTCTCCCACGCGGGATTCAAACCCGTCGTGCCCGAAGCCCCTGCGCCCGGTAGCCATGGATTTGCTGTGGTCGCGCGCTTCGATGCTGACCACGTTGCTAAGCTCCAGCGGTTTCAGGCCTTTGGAACGGCGGAACTTGTTCACGTAAAAAAGGATGTCTTCCTCCACGGATCGCTCATCTCCGTCCTTCGCCGCGGCGGATGAAGAAGCGGAAGGCGCTACGGGCCTGGAGCAGGCCACGGACTGGGAGGCGGCGAATACGCAGGCCGCCAGTACAAGGATCTTACAATAATGCTGGTTAAACATGTTTCTTAAAACGGATTTTTAATGCTAAAAATTGTATGATCCAATATCAGGCCAGTTTTAGCGGAGGGTTTCTTTCACGGCTTCTACCATCTTACGCGAGCCGATGAAAATGGGAATGCGCTGGTGCAGCTCGGTGGGCTTGATGTCCAGCAAACGCCGCTCGCCGTCTGCGATGGACATTCCGCCGGCTTTTTCCATGAGAAAGCTCATCGGGTTGCATTCGTAACAAAGGCGCAAACGGCCTTGGGTGTATTTTCCGAAAACGGGATACATAAAAATGCCGCCCTGTACCAGCGTGCGGTGTATTTCAGACACCATGCAGCCTACGAAGCGGTGACGGTATATTTTCTGATTGGCGTCTTTCGCCATGAACAGGTCGATGGCCTTTCTTACTTTTTCTTCGTAAAGATGATAATAGCCCACGTTTACGGAGAAAATATCGCTGTCGTCGGGTACTTTGAGATTGGGATGGCTGAGGCAGAACTCGCCGATGCTCGGATCGAGCGTAAAGCCCTGCACGCTTCGCCGCGTGGCGTATACGAGCATGGTGGAAGAACCGTAGATGATGTAACCCGCGGCGATCTGCTGGCTGCCCGGCTGCAGGAAGTCTTCCAGCGTGCAGCGCGTGCCGTTGGGCGACAGGCGGCGGTATACGGAGAAAATGGTGCCGATGGAAACGTTCACGTCGATATTGCCGGAGCCGTCCAGCGGGTCCATCAGCACAACGTATTTGGAGTTCATCGACAGCTCGTCGTCGAAAGCGATAAAATCTTCGTTTTCCTCGGAAGCCACGCCGCAGCAGTAGATGCTGTTGCGCAGGGAATTGATAAGCTGGTCGTTGGCAAATTCATCCAGCTTCTTCACGGATTCGCCCTGCACGTTGGTTTTGCCGGCTTCCCCCAAAATATCCGCGATGCCGGCCTTGTTCACTTCCACGTTCACTCTTTTGGAAGCCAGGCCTATATCCCGCAGCAGGCCGGAAAGCTGGCCCGTGGCGCCGGGGTAATTGCGCAGTTCCTGGATCGTAAATTCATCCAGCGTCATCACTCGGTTGTTCATTTTCATATACGTGTTTAGGTTTGGGTGCGCTAAATTAAGCTAAAACGCTAAAACATTGGGTTTTATAAGAAAACGGTCATTTTCCGGCAAAGAGATTTTTAAACAATTCTACAATTGATGTAATTTTGCGGGATATTTTTTAAAAGAAGAGGATTCTCCTTATGAAGGTTTTCAAATTTGGCGGCGCAAGTTTAGAAACTATTGAGCGCATACAACAGGTCGGCAAAATCATCCAGTCTTTCCCGGACGACAAACTCCTGGTCGTGATCTCGGCCATGGGCAAAACCACCAACGAACTGGAAAAGGTGGCGCGGAACTATTTTATGCGCAAAAGGGAGATCGCCGCGCAGCTGCTCTACAACATCGAGCAGCAGCATATCCAAACCGCCGAAAACCTGCTGGGCACCCGCGAGCATCCGCTGTTCACGCAGCTGCAGCAGTTCTTCACCGAAGCGGAATGGACGCTCGGCGAAAAACCCCTCCGCAATTACGATTATTATTACGACCAGCTGGTAGGCCTCGGCGAACTGCTCAGCACCGCCATCGTAAGCGCCTACTTCAACCAGGCCGGCATTATCAACACCTGGGTAGACGTGCGCGACGTGTTCCGCACAGACGATAATTTCCGCGACGCGAACATCAATTGGGAAGTGACCGAACTGCAGGTGAACCAGAAGGTGATGCCGCTCTTCAACGCCGTGAACATCGTGATCGCACAGGGTTTCATCGGCAGCACCGATCAGAACGAAAGCGTGACCCTCGGCCGCGAAGGCAGCGACTTCTCCGCCGCCGTGTTCGCCAACCTGCTCAACGCCGAAAGCCAGACCATCTGGAAAGACGTGGAAGGTCTTAAAAACGCCGATCCAAAACTGTTCGCAGACACCATCAACATCCCGGAGATCGCCTATGGCGAAGTGATCGAGATGGCGTATTACGGCGCGCAGGTGATCCACCCCAAAACCATCAAACCGTTGCAGAACAAACAGATCCCCTTATACGTAAAATGTTTCCTGGACAAAGAACTTCCCGGCACGGTGATCCGTCAGGATGCGGACAACCGCAAGCTGCCGCCCATTATCGTGCTGAAGAAAAACCAGGTGCTTATTTCCATCACCTCCCGCGATTTTTCTTTTATCACCGAAGACAAGATCAGCGACATCTACGAGATCTTCCACGATAAAAAGATCAAGATCAACCTCACGCAAAATGCGGCGATCACATTTTCCTGCTGTATAGACAATAACCCCGAAAAGATCGAGCTGCTCATCAAAGCCCTGCACCAGGGTTTCAAGATCTCCTACAACGAAGGCCTTGAGCTGCTCACGGTAAGGCATTACAAAAACGGTTTGCTGGAAGAGCTCACCAAAGGAAGGAAAGTGCTGCTGGAACAGCGGTCGGACAGTACGGTGCAGCTCGTTATGAAATAACGAAAGCACGCTGCCGGCGTAAATTTTCCATCAGCATAACCGGATGGCCGAACCGGCGGGCCTTGCCGCTACAATTAATTTCAAGATAACGTCCCCTCAAATCCACCAGTCAACGAACGGTGCATGCAGATGCTGCATGTGTAAAAGTCATGCCGGCCAAAACCCGGAAAAGCGGCTATGCGGAAACAAAAACACTGAAAAACGGGTTCCGTGGGGCCAGGCGGTGGTTTCTCCCAGGTTTTACGGTTCTTTCGCCCAATTGCATTTTATTTCAATTTACTTCCATTTTGTTTGTTATTTTTTTATTAAAATGTCGAAATTCTTACTATTTTGGACATCGATACCATATTCCAAAACGATATACAAGGGATTTTCAACCAAAACTCGGTTTAACAGACTATCTAATTCCACTAAAAACAGTGAAAACGTATGATCAGCAAGGCATTTCATTTCCTTAACAATTCTTTAATGGTTACTTAACCTGAAAGGAGGCGTAAACTCTCCTTTTATTCACAACTTGCGCCCGCAATCTTGTATTTGCTGACGCTTTAAAAATGACAGCGCAGGCTCCTGCCCTGAACGGACATGACATTTCCATACTCTTTGTATTTGTATAACTATAAAACCTTCAAACATGCTCACCACGCTTCGATCACTCAGCGGCTGGTTACTATTGCTGCTATGCCTTTTCCCGGCATTAGCCAATGCCCAGCAAACCGGCGCCAGCTTATCCGGCGTAATTACAAGCTCTAAAGGCGAACAGCTTCCCGGGGTTTCGGTGGAAGTCAAAACAGGCAGCCAGCGCAAAGGCACTGCTTCTCTTTCCGACGGCAAATATTCTATTGCCAACCTGCCCGCGGGCGTTCCCCTGCAGATCACCTTTTCATTCATCGGATTTGAGCCCTTAGTGATCAAGGACAAAGTACTCAACAACGGCGGCAACACGCTGTCCGTTCAGCTCAAAGAAGGGGACCAGAAGCTCAATGAGCTGGTAGTGGTTGGTTACGGCACCCAGAAAAAAGTGAACCTTACCGGCGCGATCTCGCAGGTAGGCTCGGAAGTGCTGGAAAACCGGCCTGTAGCTAATGTAACGCAGGCCCTGCAGGGCGCGGTTCCCGGCCTGAACATTACGTTCACCGACGGCCGCCCCGGCGCCAACGGCCGCTTCAACATTCGCGGCACCAACCCGCTCAGCTCCGGCGCCACCCCGCTGGTACTGATCGACGGCGTGCCCGGTTCCATGAACAATGTGAACCCCCGCGATATTGAAACCGTGACCATCCTGAAAGACGCAGCCGCTTCCGCCATCTATGGCGCCCGCGCAGCCTTCGGCGTAGTACTGGTAACCACCAAAGCCGCCAAAAAAGGCAAGCTCACGGTGAATTACGGCAACAATTTCTCCAAATCGTACAGCACCGTAAGTACAGATTATATCACAGACGGTTATACTTCCGCCATGCTGAACGACGAAGCGTTTCTTGTTACCACCGGTAATACCTACACGCGTTACACGCCGGCAGACATGGAAGAGCTGAAAAAACGCCAGACGGACAAATCGCTGCCCACCGTGGTAACCGATATCCGCAACGGCCGCGAGCAGTATATCTATTACGGCCACACGGACTGGTGGAAAGAATTTTTCCTGCCTTCGCAGGACGGGATGGAGCACAGCCTGAGCGTATCCGGCGGCACCGAAAAAGTGGACTTCCTGATCTCCGGCCGTATGTACAACAAAAAAGGCATGATGCGCTACAACCGCGATGAATACAATTCATTCAACCTGCGCACCAAACTCACCGTACGCGCTAACAAATGGCTGACCTTCACGAACAACACCCAGTTCATGATCGGCAAATACACCTATCCCGGGTGGAACCCGAACACGAACTTCGTGAACACTACCGTACACGCCCTTCCCTCCTACGTTCCCAAGAACCCGGACGGCACGGCCACCTACATCACCGCGCTGAACAACTACCAGATCGGCGACGGCCTGTTCTCCGACCTGCTGTACGGCAAAAACAAAGGCACCGACCGCTGGAACGAACTGATGAGCACCTGGGGCGCCACCATCAGGGTGAACGACAACATCAACCTGTACGCTAACTATACCTTCACGCTGAACCCAGCCAGGGATAACGACAACCCCACTTCCGCCAGCTTCAGGCAAACGTCTTCCCCGTACTCCATCTATCCCGGCGTGATCAGCAAAGTGCCCAGGCCGGACTTCCTGCGTGAAGAGACCAACCAGGATTATTATCACGTTGCCAACGCCTATGGCGAATTCCAGAAGAGCTACGGCAAACACAATGTAAAATTCATGGCGGGTTACAACCAGGAGCTGAAACAGTTCAAGCGCATCAACACCGAGCGCGGCGACCTGCTTTCACAGGACCTGAACGACATCAGCCTCGGCTCCGGTTACTTCACCACCAACGGCCTGCAACAGGAATGGGCGCTGCTCGGCTTCTTCGCCCGTGTAAACTATGACTATAAAGGCAAATACCTGTTCGAAGCGAACGGTCGTTACGACGGTACTTCGCGTTTCCCGAAAGGCCAGCGTTTCGGCTTTTTCCCCTCTGTATCCGCAGGCTGGAGAATCAGTGAAGAGAATTTCTTCGAACCGCTTAAAAATATCGTCAGCGACCTGAAATTCCGCGCTTCCTATGGCCAGCTCGGCAACCAGGTAACTTCCAGTCCCTACCCTTACATCCCGCTGCTGAACCGCGGCACGTTGGACTGGATCGCGGGCGGCAAAAAACTCGAATACCTCACTTCGCCGAACGCCATTTCTCCCTCTCTTACCTGGGAAAAAACGGCTTCGCAAAACTTCGGTATCGACGCGGGACTGTTCAATAACAAACTGAGCTTAAGCCTGGATTATTATATCCGCGATACGAAAGACATGCTTACCAAAGGCCCGACCCTTCCCGTGGTATTCGGTACCGGCGAGCCGCAGGAAAACGCCGCCGACCTCCGCACCAAAGGTTTTGAGATCAACATCAGCTACAACGACCAGTTCGATCTTGCGGGCAAACCCTTCATCTGGAGCATCGGCGCTAACCTGAGCGACTACAGGTCCGTGATCACCAGGTTCGACAACCCGACCAACTTGCTCAGCACTTATTACGTTGGGCAGAAATACGGCGCCATGTGGGGTTACATGACAGACGGCTACTTCAACAGCGATGAAGAAGCAGCCGCATGGCAGGCGAAAGTGAACCAAGACCTCGTTGGCTCCAACATCAAGAGCGCTTCCGGCCAGTGGAACAAACTGCGCGCAGGCGACCTGAAATTCCAGGACCTCAATGGAGACGGCAAGATCAGTCCGGGCCTGAACACCCTTGCGGATCATGGCGACCTCGTTTACCTCGGCAACAGCCAGATGCGTTACCCTTACGCTTTCAACGGCAGCGCCAGCTGGAATGGCTTTGACCTGTCTTTCTTCTTCCAGGGCATCGGCAAAAGGAACTGGTACCCCGGTGCGAACGCGGATAAATTCTGGGGCCCCTACAGCCGTCCTTACTACTCCTTCCTGCCCACCAACTTCCCCGACCTGGTGTGGACACCGGAGAAAGGGCAGGACAGCTACTTCCCCCGTCTGCGCGGCTACATCGCCCTCAATGGCAACAACCCGCTCACCAACGTAAACGATAGGTACATGCAGGACCTCGCATACCTCCGCCTGAAAAACCTCACCATCGGTTATTCACTGCCGGACAACATGCTCAAACGCTTGAAGCTAAACCGCTTCCGCGTATATGTGAGCGGCGACAACCTGGTAACCTGGACCAAACTGGAATCCAAATACATCGATCCGGAGCAGGCCAACGCCGAAGCAAACGGCCGCGTTTATCCGTTCGGCAAAACATTCTCCGCCGGTCTGGACCTGTCTTTCTAATCACTTAAACGAGCAATTGAAATGAAAAAGCAATTATCCATACTAGCAATAGCCGCGGCGGGTTTATTCAGCAGCTGCGAGAAATTCATGGACCGTCAGCCGCAGTCGCAGATCGCGCCGGACCAGTATTTCAACAACGACAACGAGCTGAGGTTTTACCTCAACTCCTTTTACAGCGCATTTCCCAGCGCGGAAGGCGTATATAACGAAGACATCGACAACGTCGTAAAACAGTCCCTCGGCGACAACATCACCGGCCGCCGCACCGTACCGCTTACCGGCGGCAACTGGACTTGGACGGAGCTGCGCAAGATCAACTTCTTCCTCGACAACTATAACCGCGTGATGCCCGAAAGCCAGGCAGGCCGCTACGCAGGCGTAGCCAAATTTTTCCGCGCCTATTTCTATTTCGACAAAGTGCAGCGTTTCGGCGATGTGCCCTGGTATTCTTCCGCCATTCTGCAAACAGACAAGGCGATGCTTACCAAAGCAAGAGATCCCCGTAACCTCGTGGTGGATTCCATCGTTAAAGACCTTGAGTATGCGATCGAAAAAATAGACGACCTTACCTATCCCGGCATATCAGGCCCCACCACCGAGCTGGTGACCAAATACACGGCCATGGCGCTGCTGAGCCGCGTATGCCTGTTCGAAGGCACCTGGAGAAAATACCGCGGCGAAACCGGCTGGGAAGCCCTGCTCACGAAAGGCGCGGCGGCAGCCGAGCAGCTGATGTCGAGCGGAAAATACAAGATCTACACGTCTACGCCGGAAAAAGCGTACCTGGAGCTTTTCGCTTCCATCGCCCCGATCAAGGACGAGATCATTCTCGCGAAAAATTTCAGCAACGAGCTGTCTGTATGGCATAACGTGAACTACTATACGATCACGTCTTCCTACGGCAAACCTGGCCTGGACAAACAACTGGTGAACAGCTACCTGATGGCGGACGGTTCCCGTTTTACGGACATTCCCCGTTACGACACCATCACTTTTTACGCTGAAACCCAGAACCGCGACCCGCGCCTGTCACAAACGATCCGCACCCCGGGTTACGCCCGCATCGGCACCACCAACCCGCTGGTGCCCGACTTCGGCGCAAGCGTGACCGGCTACCAGCTGATCAAGTTCGTAACGGACATGTCTTTCGATTCTTACAACCGTTCCATCAATTCCATGCCTATTTTCCGCTACGCGGAAGTGCTGCTCAACTTTGCTGAAGCCAAAGCGGAACTGGGCACGCTCACACAGGCGGATATCGACAAATCCATCAAGCTGCTGCGCGACCGCGTGGGCATGCCCAACCTGGACCTTGCCGCCGCCAATGCAAGCGCAGACCCGTACATGGCAGCGCAATATCCCGGCGTAACGGGCGCGAACAGAGGCGTGATACTCGAGATCCGCCGCGAGAGGAGGATCGAGCTGGTGATGGAAAGCTACCGCTGGAACGACCTCATGCGGTGGAAATCCGGCCAAAGCCTGGTACGCCAGTTCAAAGGCATGTATTTCCCCGGCGTTGGCCAGTACGACCTCGACCGCAACGGGAAAACCGACGTGTATATTTATGAAGGCACCAAACCCACGCCGGTAGCGGGCGTTCAGTACTTCAAACTGGGCTCCGAGATCGACCTGGAAAACGGCGCCGCTGGCGGTAATGTGATCATCAACCGCAGTACCACCAAAACCTTTAATGAAGACAGGGATTACCTTCAGCCTGTTCCCATCCAGGAAAGACAGCTGAACACCAATCTCTCCCAGAATCCGAATTGGGTTGACGGGCTGTAAAAATCCCGCGTGTCAATAATACGAAGAGGCCGTCTCCAGCGTGGGACGGCCTCTTTCATTTTCTAACCAATACAATCAGTTATTTCACTCTCACAGGGTCCGCCGGTTTGGGCACGGGCTCGTAAGATTTTGTTTTCAGTTCTTCCAGCAATACCTGCACGCCTTTTTCAAGCTGCGGGTCGCGGCCTGCGATCACGTCCGCGGGCGTTTGTTCTACTTCCACATCGGCGGGCGTACCATAGTTTTCGATGATCCAGTTGCCTTTGGTATCGTAGATGCCGAAGCTCGGCGAGGTTACAAAACCGCCGTCTATCAGCGAAGGATAACCGCTGATGCCCACCAAAATACCCATGGTGCGTTTGCCGACCAGCTTGCCGAGTTTTTTCTGCGAAAACATCCAGGGCATCATATCGCCGCCGGAGCCCGCGTATTCGTTGATCAGCATGGCTTTGGGGCCATAGATGGAATTGCCCGGCGTGGTGAAGCTGCGCCCGTCGCGCACGCCCCAGTAGCTGAGCACTTCGCGGTCGAGGATGTCTATCACGTAATCCGCCACGGAACCGCCGCCGTTGAAACGCTCGTCCAGCAGCAACGCTTTTTTGTCCGTTTGTGCGAAATACATGCGGTTAAAAGAAGTGTAGCCTTCCTGGCCGGTATTCAGCATGTACACATAAGCGATCTTGCCGTTGCTGAGCTGGTCTACCTTGCGGCGGTTGCTTTCCACCCAGTCAGACAAACGCAGCGCCAGTTCGCCCTGCAGCGAAACCGGCTCCACCACGATCTCCCGCGCACCGGAGCCGTTCGGCTGGCCGCACACTTTCAGCAACACCTGGTTGCCTACTTTGCCTTCCAGCAACTGGGAAATGTTCATGTCTTCCGTCAACGCCCTGCCGTTCACTTCCAGGATATAATCGCCTTCTTTCACATCGAGGCCGGGAACGCTCAGCGGCGCTTTGTTGGTGGGGTACCAGCGTTCGGTGCCGTATATCTTTTTGATGCGGTATTTGCCGTTGCTGATCTCGTAATCCGCGCCCAGCAAACCTCCGCTTACGTTCGGGCCTTGCGGGAAATCGCCTGCCCCAACGTAGTTGTGGCCTACCACCATTTCACTCATCATTTCGTTGAGCAGGTACGTAAGGTCCGCGCGGTTGCTTACGTACGGCAGCAGCTGTTCGTAGCGTTTTTTGTTTGCGTCCCAGTCTACGCCGTGCATATTTTTTACATAGAAAAAGTCCTTTTCGATCTTGTACACTTCGTCAAAGATCTGTTTCCATTCCGCAACGGGATCGACCAGCAGGCTTACGCCGGAAACGTCTACTTTTCCCTCGCCTGCGCCGGGTTTGCGGCCCGCATCCACAATATGATAATTGCCGCCGGAAGCGAGCAGTATCTTTTTACCGTCCGCCGAAACGATGAAGCCGTAACCTTTCGCGAAGGTTTCGGATTTGCGTTCTTTCAGGTCGTAATAACGGATCTCGTCGTCGGAAATAAAGAAGAGTTTGTCTTTCACCAGCCCATTCAGCGAGCGGTAATTGCCCGCGGGCAACGGCAGGGCGATGATCCTGTCCTGGATGCCGTCGAAGTCCACGTCTGAAGGCGCAGGTTTGGCGGTTTTGGAAGTATCTTTTTTGTCTTTGTCTTTCTCCTTTTCTTTGTCTTTGTCCGCATCCTTCACCGTTTCTTCATCGCTTTCGGGGGTGAAGATGGTGGGGGTGGATTTGGATAACAATGCGGCGTAAATATTCGAGGTCACTTTCCTTTCGTAGGTGAGCATGTGCAGCCCGCTGATGGCCATGCCGCTGTTGGTGCTGGCAGGGAAGAACAAATATTTGCCGTCCGCGCTGAACGTGGGGTTGCCGGCGTCGCTCATCCCGTCGGACACCCGGGCGCTTTTGCCGGATGCGATGCTGTAGAGATACACCGCGTCGAAGCCGTTGGGCTGCACGTTCACGTAGGTAATATATTTAGAATCGGGGCTCCAGCTGGGCGCGAACACGTTGGAGCTGCCGGAAGGAATGGAACCGTTGGAATAGGTGTCCACCTTCGTTACTTTTTTGGAAGCCACGTCGAGGTAAAACAGGTTGAAATGCGCGTCGCTGAACACGATCTTTTTACTGTCCGGGCTCCAGGTGGGCCCGAAATAATACACGGTTTTCCCCAACTCGATCTCCACCGGGTCTTTCAGCGCTTTCTGATCGCGCAATACGAGTTTATAATTGCCGTCTTTATCGGAAAGGTAAGAGATCCATTTGCCATCCGGCGACCAGGCGGGCTCGCGTTCGTGGGAACCGGGAGAATTGGAAATGTTGCGCACATCGCCTTTTTCTTTCGGGATGCTGAAGATCTCGCCCCTTCCCTGCACCAGCAGGCGCTGGCCGGTCGGCGAAATGTTCACGCGTTCGAAAGCGCTGATCTTTTCATAATGCGGGCGTTTGTAGGGAATGTCCGCACGGATCAGCACGGGCACATCGGTGACGTTATTGCCGGCGGGGTTCAGCAGGTGAATGGTCGCGTTTTGTTCGAACGCCAGCGTTTTACCGTCTGAGGTAAGGGTTTTAACATCGGCGCCGGTAAACTTCGTCACCTGCGTTACCTGTTTGCTGTCCGTATCATACCGGAAAATATTCATGGTATGATTACGGTCGCTGAGGAAATAGACGCTTTTGCCGACCCACACGGGGCGAACGTTATTGGAATTGGCCGCGGGTATCTCTTCGATCTGCGTGGTGGCGTTGTTGAAGATCCAGATCTTCGGCATATAACCGCCGCGATAACGTTTGAACGGCCGCCAGGTGGTAGTGCTGCCTTCGGTGGGATCGGGATTTTTGATGTAAGCGGTGAACTTGCCGTCTGCCGACACGGCGCCCTGCGTGGCTTCCGGGATCTTTGCATGCACCTCGGGCAGGCCGCCTTTGATGCTCACGGAAAACAGCTGGGTGGTGCGCATGGTGGGCGAAATGGCGCCGGATGCGAACAGGATGCGGTCGTTGCCGATCCAGCCGCGCACCAGGTCTCGCGCAGGATGATACGTTACGCGCTGCGGGTCTCCGCCTTCAACGGGTATCACATACACGTCGAAATTCCCGTCGTAGTTGCCGGTAAATGCAATCCATTTTCCGTCGGGCGAAAAGTAGGGGTCCTGCTCAAAGGCGGGATTCACGGTGAGGCGCAGGGGCGACGAGCCGTCGCGGTTAGCGATCCAGATGTCCCCGGCGTACATAAAAGCGATGTTTTTTTCGCTGACGGCGGGGTTCCGGAGCAGTTTCGTACCGGACTGCGCCTGTGCGGTAAGGGAACCTGCGGCGAGCAGCGCCCAGCCGGATAACTTCAATAGTCGATTTAGCATAAGCAGATTTGGGTTATGGTAAAAATCAAATTGGCAATGGTGCAAAATAATGGAAAAAGCGGTTCCAACGGGCAGGCGCACGGCTGTATTTGGGACAAATGGCCGGAAAAACAGGACGAAGGGCGTTGGCAGGCATCGATGTCCGGAACCGGACGCCGGAGGGGAAATTCAGCCGTCTAAAAATGCATTTAAGCCACCCGCGAGCGGTAGCCAGGTAAAACGCAACCAGGGCAAGGCCGTGTGCAGGGAACGTAAAGCAACGATGATACTGGAAGCAAGCCGACACATGGATTGGCCCATAACGGCCTCTAGTCGGCCTCGAATCGGCCTTGAATCGGCCTTGAATCCTTCCGGATCGGCCTTATGTCCACCTTGAGCCGGTCGTTACAGGTCTCCCGGAACGCTCCGCCATAAAAAAGCCGGTTCCGGGGAACGGGCGCGGTGTATGATGAGTGCCGAATTTTAATTTATGCAGGCTGCGTTTACCCCATGGTCAGCATCATATTCCTGATCACGGAGATCAAGGCGGAAGGATACACGCCCAGCCACAGCAGCAGCACCATCAGCGCCGAAAGCGCGAAAATGCCGAAAAAAGGCATCCTTTTGCGTACCGCCGGCCCGGGCAGCGGCTGGAACATGATCGCGACGAGCCGGATGTAATAGAACAGGCCTATGACGCTGTTCACCACCAGCAACACCAGCAGCAGCCATAATTCCGCATCCACGCCGGCAGCCACTACGTAAAACTTGCCGATAAAACCCGCGGTGAGCGGTATGCCCGCGAGCGACAGCAACATGCCCGTAAAAATGGCCGCCAGCCAGGGCTGCCGCCAGAACAGGCCGCTGAAGTCCTGCAGGTTCTCCGCATCGTTCCTTTCGTCAGACATCAGGGCCAGCACGCCAAATGCACCGATGCTCGTGATCACGTACGCCACGAGGTAAAATATCACCGCCTCCTGCCCCGCTTCCTGGCCTGCCAGGAACGCGATCAGGATGTAACCCATATGCGCGATGGACGAATACGCCAGCAGGCGCTTCACATTCTGCTGCATCAGCGCCAGCCAGTTGCCGGCAAACATGCTCGCCATCGCGATGATGGCGAACACCCACCATAATATCGTGTATTCATACCCGTTAATATCCCTGTAAAACCGCATCAGCAGCACCAGCATGCTGCCTTTGGACACGGTGGCGATATACGCCGCCACCGGCAGCGGCGCGCCTTCGTAAATATCCGGCGCCCACATATGGAACGGCACAATGCCCAGCTTGAAACCCACGCCGATCACCATCAGCCCGAAACCGGCCACTACGGCCACGGGGGCGGAATGTATCGTTTCGAGGTAAGCCCCGATGCCGGTAAAATCCATCTTCCCCGATTCCGCATACACCAGCGCCATGCCGAACAACAAAAAGGCGGAAGAAAGCGCCGCCAGCAGCAGGTATTTGATCCCCGCTTCGTCTGACCGCTCCCTTGCGCGCAGGTATGCGATCAGCCCGTACAGGCTGATGCTCATCGTTTCCAGCCCGAGGAACAGCGAAATAAAATGCTGGCTGATCACCAGCACCATGCCGCCCACCGTAGCCAGCAGCAAAAGAATGTAATACTCCTCCTTCCGTTCTTCCCGCTGCTCGAAATAACTGTAAGACAGGAACAGCACGCTAAGCCCCGCCAGCAGGATGAGCCCCGTATTAAACAACGCGAACGCATCCACCACGAAAAGCGGCGCGATCACGTACGGCACGGCGTACGGCTGGAAATACAAAGCCGCCAGCGCGCAGATAAAAGCGAACACCGTAAAAGCGTGCATCACGCGGTGATTGCGGCGTATGGCCACCAGCAATATCGCGATCACGGCCGCCCCGCTGATAATAAGCAGGGGAAGTAAACTGAGAAGGTCTGATGCGGACATACGCTTGTTTTTTTTATTTGGTGGAATGAACGGCCACGGAAGGCATCGCCCTTTGCGCTACGTTGATCACCGGTTGCGGGTACACGCCCAGCCAAATGATGGCGGCGATCAGCGGCGCCATCATCAGCATTTCACGGAGGCTGAGGTCGGGCAGTTTGTATTCGCGCAACGAAGTGCCGAAAAATACTTTCTGCATAATGCGCAGGCTGTATATGGTGGCCACCACCAGGCCGGCCGTAGCGGCCACGGTGATCCATGGCGCGGCCTGCCAGCTGCCGGCCAGTATCAGGAACTCCGCGATGAAGTTGCCCAGTCCCGGCAAACCCAGCGAAGCCATTACGAATACCATCGTTACCACGCCCATCTTCGGCAACGCCGGCCACAGGCCGCCCATTTGCTCCAGCTCGCGCGTATGCAGCCTTTCGTACAGCGAACCGGCGATCATGAACAATGCGCCCGTGCTGATGCCGTGCGTGATCATCTGCATCACCACGCCCTGGTAGGCCAGCGGGTTGAACGCAAACGCGCCCACCAGCACGAATCCCATATGGCTCACGCTGGTGTAGGCCACCAGCCGTTTGAAATCGGTTTGCGCGTACGCGAGTTTCCCTCCGTACAAAATGCCGATCGCGCCGAGCAGCATCACCCAGGTGGCGAAGAACTGCGACGCTTCGGGGAATATGGGGATCACGAAACGCAAAATGCCGTAAGCGCCTGTTTTCAGCAGCAGCCCCGCGAGTATCACCGAACCGGCGGTAGGCGCTTCGGTATGCGCATCGGGCAGCCAGGTGTGGAAAGGAAATGCCGGCAGCTTTACGATAAACGCCACCAGGAAACCGAGCATCAGCCAGCGGCCCGTTTCCACGGCCATCGGCGTATTGAGCAATGCGAAATATGAAAAGGTGAACGTGCCGGTGGCGGACGCATGTACGAAATACAACCCGAGTATCGCCAGCAGCATCAGCAGCCCTCCCGCCTGCGTGAACAGGAAAAACTTGAGCGCGGCGTACAACCTGTTGCCATGGCCCCAGATGCCGATCAGGAAATACATGGGAATGAGCATCACTTCCCAGAAAAAATAAAACAGGAAAAGGTCCATGGTGAGAAACACGCCCGCAATGCCGCCGATCACGAACAGGAGGTTAAAATGAAAGAATCCCGACCGTTCCTTTATTTCCTTCCACGACACCATTACAGACAGCGCACCGAGGAAAAACGTAAGTACCAGCATCAGCAGGCTGAGCCCGTCCAGTGCCAGCGAGAAACTGATACCGAAACGTGGCATCCAGGGCAGCTCGTAGGTTTGCAGCCAGCGGTCGCCGATGAAATAGATATCGTCCTGCACCTGCCACCACATGCCCGCGGAGATCGCCAGCCCGGCGAGCATCACCAGCAGGGCCACCCAGCGCGGCAACGTTTTGTTCACCGCCGAAGCGAGCCAGGCGAGGAACGCGCCCAGGACGGGCAATAATATGAATACGGGAAGCATCATATCAGAAAAAGTTTAAGTACTGTTTAACGTTCGTTACACCGCGTATTCGCGCCAGATGATCACGGACAAAATAATGACCGCCCCCATCACGATGCCCATTACGTACCAGCGGAGAATGCCGCTTTGCGTGGCGGACATCGCCCGGTGAAAACCGCGCGTCACGGCAGCCAGGCCGGTGTATATTTTATCGATCACATCCCTCCTGTTTATTTTCGCCAGTTTCACGAAAGGTTGTACAAACATCACATTGTACGCATCGTCGAAACCCCAGCCGTTTTTCAGGAACTGTTTCAGCCCGTCCGGGAAAGGCGCGGCCAGCAAACGCCAGGCCAGCCAGGTGGCGAGCGCAACCAGACCGAGCGTAAGCGCCTGCATGCCCCATTCCAGCGCAACGCCGCCGTGAACGGTAACTACGCCGGGCAATACCGGCGACACGAAGTCGCTAAGCAGCGTGAGATGCCCCAGCGTATGCGGCAATTCAATAAAACCCGCGAGCGTGGACAATACCGCCAGTATATACAACGGCGCCATCATCACCGGCCCGGGTTTGTGATGCACATGCGTTTTTTCCTGCCCGAAAAACACGAGGAAGATCATGCGCGCGGTATATGCGGCCGTGATGAACGCCCCGAGCACAGCCGCCAGCGAATAAAACGCGTTACCGCCCGCCGCGGCGCCCGCCAGCCAAACGATCTGGTCTTTGCTGTAAAAACCGGAGGTCACGAACGGCAGCGCCGCCAGCGACGCGGAGCCGATCAAAAAAACGAGGAACACACCGGGCAGCGATTTGCGGAGACCGCCCATTTTGAACATATCCTGTTCATGATGCAGGGCTACGATAATAGCGCCTGCGCCAAGGAAAAGCAATGCTTTGAAAAACGCGTGCGTCATAAAATGGAAGATCGCCGCGCTCCATGCGCCCACGCCCAGCGCGAGGAACATATACCCGATCTGGCTGATGGTGGAATACGCCAGCACCCGTTTAATGTCCGTTTGCACAAATGCGCTGCAGCCCGCCAGCAATAAGGTAATGGCGCCAACGATGGCCACGGCCGCCTGCGCGGAAGGAGAAAGCACGAACAGCGCATTGGTGCGCGCGATGAGATACACGCCCGCCGTTACCATCGTGGCGGCGTGAATGAGCGCGCTCACGGGCGTCGGGCCGGCCATAGCGTCTGGCAGCCAGGTTTGCAGCGGCAATTGCGCGCTTTTGCCTACCGCGCCGCCCAGTAAAAGAAAGGCGATCAGCACTACCGTGGGGTCGCCCGTAGTCCATAATTCCTGCGCTCTTGCAAGCACTGTTCCGAGCTGCAAACTGCCGGTATGCTGCACGAGCAGGAACAATGCAATGGCCATGGCGGTATCGCCCACGCGCGTAACGATGAACGCTTTGCGCGCGGCGGCGCCGTTAGCGGGATCTTTATACCAGAAGCCGATCAGCAGGTAACTGCAAAGCCCCACGCCTTCCCAGCCGAAGTACAACAGCAGCAGGTTGTCTCCCAACACCAGCAAAAGCATGGCGCCGACAAACAGGTTCATGCAGGCGAAGAACCGGGCGAAGTCCGGATCGTCTGCCATATAACCCGTGGAATATACATGAATGAGAAAACCAACGAAAGTGATCACGAAGGTAAACACGAGCGAAAGCGCATCCAGCCGTAAGTCCATGCCGATGCGGAAAGTACCGATGCTGACCCAGTCCCAGAGATGCTGCACATACCCCGCCTGCCCGCTGTTCATGAACTGCAGGCCGGCGACGATGGTAACCAGCGCGGCAATACCCACGCTGCCGCAGCCGATGAGGGTCACGCCCGTTTTGCCGATGCGCCCCGATGCGAGCACCAGGAGCAGTGCGCCCAGGAAAGGCAAAGCCGGTATCAGGTAAATCCACTGCATAGCTGAATGTTTTAAAGCTTGATTATCCTCTCATTTTGCTGGCCTCATCGCTGTCGAGCGTTTTGAGCTGGTGATAGATCTGCAGGATCAGCGCAAGGCCCACCGATACTTCGGCTGCGGCCATTGCGAGAATGAACATGAACATCACCTGCCCTTCCGGCTGCCCCCAGCGCGCGGCCGCTACTATAAAGGCCAGCCCGGCCGCGTTGAGCATAATTTCCACGCTGATGAGCATAAAAATAATGTTCCGCCTGATCAGCATACTGATCAGCCCCAGCACGAATAAAATGCCGGCCAGCACCAGCCCTTCCATGGTTGTATTCATCATTCCGTAGTTCTTTCAAGAAATCTGTGCAATATTTTTTTCTTCTGCCGGCCAAGATGATAGGCCCCTACGATCCCGGCCATCAGCAACATGCCCGCAAGCTCCACCGCCAGGATGTAAGGACCGAATAAGCTCATGCCTACTGCTTTCGGGTCCACCGTTATTACATCCCCGGCCTGGCCGGTGGGTTGAAGGATGAGGTACACCAGTTCCGCGAGTAAAACAAGACAAAGGATGGAAGGCCCGATCCAGATACGCGGCGTAAGCCAACGGGCTTCGTCGCCGGCGGTCTGCGGGCCGAGGTTTAACATCATTACGAAAAATATGATCAGCACCATAATGGCGCCCGCATATACGATCACTTCCAGCGCGGCCATGAACGGCGCGCCGTACACGTAAAAAATAACGGCCACGCTCAGCAGCGACACGATGAAGTACAACAGCGCGTGCATGATGTTGTAACGGGTGATCACCATCAGGGTAGACAATACGGCTACCGCCCCGGCGATGTAAAATGCTGGTCCCATACGTGCATATTTTAAGGTAGCAGGCTTTTAACGTCCACCGGCGGTTCTTCTTTGCTGGCTTCGCCTTTGTTTTTTCCATCGATCGCCATGCCCGCCACGCGGTAATAGTTGTAGCCGGGGTATTTACCCTGGCTGTTGATGAGGAGGTCTTCTTTTTCGTACACCAGGTTCTGCCGGTCGTACTCCGCTATTTCGAAATCGGGCAGCAGTTGAATGGCGTAGGTAGGACAAGCCTCTTCACAAAAACCGCAAAAGATGCAGCGGGAAAAGTTGATGCGGAAAAATCCCGGGTAACGCCTGCCGTCCGGCGCTTCGGTGGCCTGCAGGCTGATGCAGTCCACCGGGCATGCCGCGGCGCAGAGATAACAACCCACACAGCGCTCCCCGCCGTCCGGGTCGCGGGTGAGGGCAATGCGGCCGCGCCAGCGTGCGGGCAGCGGGGCTTTTTCTTCCGGGTACTGGTAAGTCTCCCGCTTGTGGAACATATGCAGGAATACCAACCACATGCTTCTGATTAAACTGAACATACGCGTAATTTCAATTGTCAGTCAGGATTAATTTTATGGCGGCCGTCGCCAGCAAATTCAACAGCGACAGCGGGAACAATACTTTCCATCCGTATTCCATCAGCTGGTCGTACCGCGGTCTGGGCATGGAAGCCCGCAGCAGGATGAACAGCGAGATAAAAACAAAGGTTTTGATCACGAACCAGATGATGCCCGGCAGGAAAGCGGGGCCCAGCCATCCGCCGAAGTACAGCGTCACGATCATGGACGATACCAGCGTGATGCCGAGGTATTCGCCGATGAAGAACATGCCGAACTTCATGCCCGAGTATTCCGCGTGAAAACCCGCCACCAGCTCGCTTTCCGCTTCAGGAATATCGAACGGCAAACGGTGCGTTTCGGCGATGCCCGCGATCAGGAAAATGATGAAGCCGAGAAACTGCGGGATAAAATACCACAGCCCGCGCTGCGCTTCCACGATCTCGCGCAGGTTAAACGTGCCGCTCAGCAGCACCACGCCCATCAGGGCGAGGCCCATAAACACTTCGTAGCTGATCATCTGCGAAGCGCCGCGCATGGCGCCCAGCAGCGCGTATTTGTTGTTAGACGCCCATCCGCCCAACACGATGCTGTACACGCCGAGCGAGGACATGGCCAGGAAAAACAGCAGGCCGATATTCCAGTCCGCCACCACCACGTTCGGCCCGAACGGTATCACCGTAAAGCTCATCAGCACGGAAGCCACCACCACGGCGGGCGCGAACACAAAAACGACCTTGTCGGAAAAAGGCGGTATCCAGTCTTCCTTGAAAAAAAGTTTGATGGTATCCGCCAATACGATCAGCAAACCCAGCGGCCCCGCGCGATTGGGGCCGTAACGGTCCTGCCAGAGCGCCAGCATGCGCCGTTCCAGCCAGATGAGGCCGGCCGCCGTGTTGAGCAGTACAAAAAGCACTCCGCCTATCACCCACCAGAAATTTGCTTCCATATCCAATATTTTTAACGCTGCCGGGGCAGCATGATGGAATCTTTCGTTACCGTGTTGCGTGCAACGCTTCGGCCCCGCTCAGCTTTACGCATTGCGGCAGGTCGATGATCTTCGATTTGGGCAGCCCGGCATTTAGCGCGGCAATGCCTCTCGGCAACCAATGGTTCGGCACGGCCACCATCTGGTAAGAATGATGGTCTACGTCGAAGCTCACCCATATGCCTGGCGAAATGCTCCACTGGTGCATATCTTCGGGGTTCATGTAAATGCAGAAAAAATCCTGCGCGCTTTGCGCGATGCCTTTTGTGTGCATGCTCAGTTCTTCGGAGCCGAATATGCTGTAGACCGGCATGATGTGCACATGCCCCGGCATCGGGATGTAACGGTCCGGCGCCTCCCTGAAATAATGCGGTCTTCCGTTCAGGTGCGGTTCCAGCAGGCGAAGGCCGGGATCGCCGCCATGCAGGTGCCCGCCGATCTCTGTTTGGTATTTGTTCACGGCCTGCACGCTGTTCCAGCCCGGCGACCAGAAATACGGGATCAGCGGTGCGGGCGGCTCGCCCCTGAAACCTTCCATGGTAAAGGAAAGCGGGGTATCGATATCGTCCGCGGGTTTCGGCTCGCTCACGTTCTCGTTGGCCAGCGTAGCCGTGCGGCCGCTGTAGCGGTGGGATTCGCGGGGGATCTTCTGCCCGTTGATCCTGAAATCCGCATGCGGCGCGATCTGCTGCACTTTTTCGAAGAAAGGAACGGCCACACACATGGCCCACACGATGTCGTCGAGGTTTTGCAGGCTGCTGAGCCGCGGCACCTGCGCCTTTTCCGCGATCTGCAACAGCCAGCGCCAGCTTTCCTGCACGGAGCCTTTCGGCACGAACACCTGGAAAAAACGCTGGGCGCGTCCTTCGTTGTTCACGATGGTGCCGTCTGCCTCCGCGAATGTGCCCGCGGGCAATAACACGGTCGCTTTTTCGGCGGTCTGGTTATACAGGTGATCTATGAGTATCACTTCTTTGGCGTTGGCGAACAATGCGTCGATCACATGTTCGTCCGCGCGGCGGTAAAGGTCGTTTTCCAGCACTACGACCGTATCGGCCCCGCCTTTCTCCATCAGGTCTATCGCGGAATCGAGGCGGTGGCCGCCGAGCATTTCAAGGCCCAGGCTGTTGCATTCCGGCAGCGTGAAACTGAGCATGGGCGCACGGCCCTGCTGCTGCAAAGCCCAACTGATATTGGCGGCGGCTTTCATGAAGTGGTCCCAGCCGGAACCGTAGCCGCTGATGATGAGCGGGTTTTTCGCGGCCAGCAATGCGTCCGCCATTTGGGCCACGAGCGTTTTTTCTTCGTCGTGCAGGTCGTCTACCGGCGCAACGTCCGCCCCTAATTTAGCCGCGAGCGCAAAGGCGATGCGGGCGAGATTGTCCGGCGCGCCGCGGTGAATGGCCGTGGCCAGTTCGTCGAGTTTGGTGGGGAATGTGTGGAGGATGAACAGCGGGCCTTTTTTGTCCTGGATGGCTTCGCGCATCGGCGCATCCTGCCATGGGGCGAGATGCAGCGTTTGTTCCGTTTCGTGCATGGGCTGCTGGCGCACCGCCTGCCGCACCGCCAATGCCATCAGCGGCGCGGTGTTGGTAAGGTCTTCGCCGAGTATCAGCACTGCGTCCGCATGTTCCATTTCGTGCAGCGACGGCGTGCGGGCCGGACCTTCCTTCAAAATTTTCAACGCAAGCGCAGTGTGATCGTGGTCTGCGTCAGACATGCCGATGTAAAAATGTTCCGCGCCCACCAGCTGCTTCAGCGCGAAGTTGCTTTCGAGGCTGGCGCGCGGCGAGCCGATGCCGATCACTCTTCCTTTTTTCAATTTCTCCGCCACCACTTCCACCACCTGCTCTTTTTTGACGGCGCCGTTGGAATGCGGGCGCACGGCGGGCTCGTAAATACGTTGATGACTGTTCACGAATTCATACCCGTAACGCCCGCGGTCACAAAGAAAATAACCGTTCACGTCGCCGTTGTAGCGGTTGGCGATCTGCCGCAAAGTGCCGTACCGTTCCCCGGCGCTGGTGTTGCAGCCGAGCGAACAGCCCTGGCATATAGATGGAGCATAAGTCAGGTCCCATTTGCGGGTGTAATGCGATTGCAGGGTTTTGTCCGTAAATACGCCCGTAGGACATACTTCGGCAAGATTGCCGCTGAACTCGCTTTCGAGCTTGCCGTTGCCGCAACGGCCGAAATATACATGGTTGTGCGCGGCGAACACGTCGAGGTCTTTTCCGCCGGCGTAGTCTTTGTAATACCGTACGCAACGGTAACATTGAATGCAGCGGTTCATTTCGTGGTTCAGGAACGGGCCGAGGTCCTGGTTGTTGTACGTGCGTTTGGAGAAACGATAGTCGCGGTAAGTATGGCCGGTCATCACCGTCATGTCCTGCAAATGACAGGCGCCGCCTTCGTCGCACACGGCGCAGTCGTGCGGGTGGTTGGTCATCAGCCAGCCGATCACCTGCTCCCTGAAACCCTTTGCGTCCGGGTCTTCCAGCGAAATGCGCACATTGTCGCGCACCGGTTCCATACAGCCCATTACCAGCCTGCCTTTTGTATCGTCTTCGTCTTTATACAGCTTGATAGCGCATTGCCGGCACGCGCCCACCGAACCCAGGGCGGGATGCCAGCAGAAATAAGGGAGGTTCAATCCCAGCTGCAAACATGCTTCCAGCAGGTTCTTCCCTTCCTTTATCTCGTATTTTTTATTATCGATGTAAATGTTCATGACTGGTGGAATGAAGGTGATGGTGATGGTTATACGGGCAGCCTTCTTCTATGATGTGCCTTTCAAAATCTTCCCTGAAATATTTGAGCGCGCTTTGCAGTGGTTCCATAGCGCCGGGCGCGAGCGCGCAGAAAGTGTTGCCCGGGCCGAGCAGCTTCGTTTGCGAAGCCAGTATTTCAATATCTTTCATCCGCCCGTTGCCCTGTTCGATGGCCCAGAGCAGCTTTTCCGTCCATGGCAAACCTTCGCGGCAGGGCGTGCAGAAGCCGCAGCTTTCCTGCGCGAAAAAATGCTCGAGGTTATGCACGAACCCGACGGGGCAGGTCTTATCGTCCAGCACGATCATGGTGCCGGTGCCTAAACGGCTGCCCGCCGCGGCTACGCCTGCAAAATCGAGTTTCACGTCCATATGTTCTTCCACCAGGAAATCGGTGGAAGCGCCGCCGGGCAATACGCCTTTGAAACTATACCCGTCCTGCATTCCGCCGGCATGTTCTTCGAGCAGTTCGCGCAACGTGATGCCCATGGGCAGTTCCCAGGCGCCGGGATTTTTTACGCGGCCGCTCACGCCGTAGATCTTGGTGCCACCGTCAGCCGTGAGGCTAAGTTTCTGGAACCAGTCCGCGCCTTTGTTCACGATGTGCGGGATATAACTCAGTGTTTCCACATTATTCACGATGGTGGGTTTGCCAAACAGCCCGCTTACCTGCGGGAACGGCGGTTTGGAGCGCGGGGTGGCGCGTTTGCCTTCCAGCGAGTTCAGCAATGCCGTTTCTTCGCCGCACATGTAACGGCCCACGCCGGTGTGCAAATGCATTTCGAGCGAATAACCGGTACCAAGAATGTTTCTGCCGAGATATCCCGCGTCGTAGGCTTCCTGTATCGCTTTGCGGATCTCCTGTGCGGCTGTTTTGTAGGCCCAGCGGAGAAACACGAACGATTCCGTAGCCTGGATGGCGTAAGCGGCCACTATCATGCCTTCGATGAGCTGATGCGGATTGCCTTCCAGCAGCCAGCGGTCTTTGAAGGTACCGGGTTCCATTTCATCGGCGTTGCAGATGAGGTATTTCGGGCCGGGAACGTTCATGGGCACAAAACTCCATTTCATGCCGGTGCTGAAACCGGCGCCTCCCCTGCCCTTCATGCCCGAATCTTTCACGAGCGCCGTTACTTCCGCCGGCTGCATATGTTTGATGGCTTTGCGCGCCGCCTGGTAGCCGCCTATGGCTTCGTACTGGCGAAGGCCCAGCGGCGGAAAGGTGATATGTTGTGTGAGGGGGCGTTCCATGTCATAAATATTTTTCAAGGATGTCTGCAATCGCTTCGGGCCGCAGGTCGCGGTACAGGTCGTTGTCTACCATCAGCGCCGGCGCATGATCGCAGGTGCCGAGGCAGGGATTGGGCAGCAGCGTGAACCTGCCGTCGTCCGTGGTTTGCCCGTACTGTATGCCCAGCAGGCTCACCAGCTCTTCGTGCAGGTCGTTGAGGCCCATTACGTAACAGCTGATGCTGTCGCACAATAAAATGATGTGCCGGCCAACGGGCTGCCTGAAAATGAGATTGTAAAAAGTAGCCACGCTGTCTACTTCCTCGGGGCTCATGTCCAGGATGCCCGCCACGTCCTGTATGCCTTCGTCAGACACCCAGCGGCGGTGATGCTGCACGATCTTCAGCGCTTCGATACACGCGGCTTTTTTGACCGGCACCATGCCGATCTCGTGTTCTATCTGTTCCTTTTCTGCGGTACTGAGCATAACGGTTGCTTTTAGGTTTTCGTTGTCAGCGGTCGATATCGGCCAGTACATAATCCATGGCGCCGAGTATAGACAGCAGGTCGGCTACGGTGTACCCGCGGCTGATGTACGGAATCATTTGCATATGGGCGAACGAAGGCGTGCGCACGCGCACCCGGTAAGGCGCGGTGTTGCCGTCGCTGGTGAGGTAATAACTGTTCCATCCTTTGGTGGCTTCCGTTACGATCATCGCTTCGCCCCCGGGTATTACGGGGCCCCAGCTGACGTGCAGGAAGTGGTGGATGAGCGTTTCGATGTCTTTCATCGTCATTTCTTTCAGCGGCGGCGTGGCCAGCGGGTGATCCGATTTGTAAGGCCCTGCCGGCATGTTGTTCAGGCATTGCTCCACGATGCGCAGGCTTTGCCACATTTCGTTCACGCGCACCACGGCGCGGTCGTAACAATCGCCGTTCTGCGCAATGGGTATGTCGAACTCATAATTTTCGTAACCGCTGTAGGGCCGTTTTTTCCGCATGTCCCACTCCATGCCGCAGGCGCGCAGGTTGGGCCCGGTGGCGCCCCAGTCGATGGCCTCTTCCTGCGTGAACACGCCGATGCCAACGGTGCGGGCTTTGAACAGCGCGTTGCGCATCACCATCTTGTCGTACTCTTTGAGTTTTTTCGGGAAATAATTCACGAAATCGCGCACGAGCTTATCCCAGCCGTTCGGCAGGTCCTGCGCGACGCCGCCGATGCGGAACCAGTTGGGGTGCATGCGCCCGCCGCAAACGGCTTCGATGATGTTGAATATCTTTTCGCGGTCGGTGAACATGTAAAAAACGGGCGACAGCTGCCCCACGTCCTGCGCGAAGGTGCCGTACCACACGAGATGGCTGGCGATGCGGAACAGTTCGCAAAGCATCACGCGGATCACTTCGGCGCGTTCCGGGATGCGGATGCCGGCGAGTTTTTCCACAGACAGTAAATAAGCAAGATTGTTGTTGACGCCGCCGAGGTAATCGATGCGGTCTGTATAAGGGATGTAGGTATGCCAGCTTTGGCGTTCTCCCATTTTTTCGGCGCCGCGGTGGTGGAAGCCGATATCGGGAACGGCGTCTACAATGTCTTCCCCGTCGAGCTGGAGTATGATGCGGAGAACGCCGTGAGTGCCCGGGTGTTGCGGGCCGATATTGAGAAACATGTAATCCGAATCCTCGCTGTGCCGTTTAAGCCCCCATTCCTCCGGACTGAATTGCAGCGCTTCCTGTTCCCTGTCTTCTTTCGCCGCAAACAACCGGAAGGGGCCCATCTCCGTAGCCCGGGCCGGATGTTCCTTCCGGAGGGGATGACCCTCCCAGGTCACAGGCATTAAGATGCGTTTCAGGAGCGGGTGGCCGTCGAAGCGGATGCCGAACATGTCGAACACTTCCCTTTCGTACCAGTTGGCGGCGGGCCAGATGTGCGTGCAGCTTGGCGTGTTGGGAAATTCTCCGCGGAGGGCGACTTTCAGTCTTACGAAGGCGTTCCGCTCAAATGAAAACAGGTGATAAACGAGGGTGAATTCGCAGGTGCCGTTGTATTTACTTTTACAGGCACGCTCGTCGATGGCCGTGAGGTCATAGAGCATGCGGAAAGGTTGTTCCGCATCGCTGCGGAGGTATTCCAGTACGGCAATAATTTTCCCTTGTGGCGTCCAGATGGTGGGCGTCTCATCCCGGGTGAGCTGTTCGTGGAAGATATTCTCACCGAACCGGGAGCAGAGGGCAGAAAAAATGCTAGCTGGCATGATTACATTTTTGATTGTATCAATGCGCCATGATGCTTAGCTTTTCCTAGCTTTTGGGTCCCTTGCTTTTAATGAGCCTGTGGTAGATCAGATTTGTTGTATCAGTTGTAATTCGCAATTAATTTTTTTCTTCCGGCTCCTGTATCCGCACGATCGCATCTTTCTCCACCACCAGGTAAGGCCGTGCTTCTTTTACGGTCGGGGCTTTGTGTTTGTGTTTCAGGAATTTGTTCCTGAACCTTTCGGAAGCGCCCCGCATAATGGACTTGCCGTGGCCGAAACAGGCAATGTCGAAATCGAAGGTAGACAGCCGTTCCAGGCTGCGCTCGGCTTCCGTGAAGTTTTCGTAGAAGCAGCTGTAACCCAGTCCGAACAGGTTATCAGCGGCATCCGCGGCAAACAGCACATTTTTTCTTCCGGGCAGAAAGAAGGCCAGCTGGCCCGCGCTGTGGCCCGGAATGTGGATGGCGTGAAGGCCGCCCGCTATGGGCAACCAGTCCCCGTCCTGCAACAACACATCTGCCTTTGCAGACGGTATCAGCCCCGGCGCGTTTTTGATGAACAGGTTGTACATCAGTTTATTGGCGAGGCTCGTGAAATAAGGCACGGGCGGTTTGGCCACGAAACCTTTTTCCAAATTCATTTTCTCCGCAGCGTGCATGTACACTTTCGCGCCGGTGATCATTTTCAGCTGCGCTGCGCTTCCCGCATGATCGGGATGGCTGTGGGTGAGCAAAATGTGCTTCAGCTCTTCCGGCTGCCTCCCCACCTCCCGGATCATTTCAATGATCTGGCCGGTGCTGTCTGGCACTCCCGTGTCTATCAACGTGAGCTTTTCGTCTTCCAGCAGGAAAGCATTTACTTTCCCGAGCTGCAGTTCATACACATTTTCTGTGATCCGCCTGATACTCATCCGTACATGATTTTATAGAGCCCCGGAAGGCTGTTCGGCTTTCCGGCATTTAATAGTTTTATAACGCTCCGGCCGAAAGGTTTTATATTTCGTCCGGCGTTTTGAATTCGGTCATTTGCTGGCGTTTTTCGCGGTTCAGGTCGCGCATGCTCACTTTTTCGGGTTTGATGACGCCCTGTTCCCCGATCATCCAGCTGAGGGGGCGTTTTTCTTTTCCGACGGACTGCTGCAGCAGCACGAGCCCGTGCATGAAAGCATCCGGCCGGGGCGGGCAGCCCGGTACGTATACATCTACCGGCAGGAATTTGTCCACCCCCTGCACCACACTGTAAATATCATACATCCCGCCCGAATTGGCGCAGGAGCCCATGGAAATCACCCAGCGCGGCTCCATCATTTGTTCGTATAACCGTTGAATGACCGGCGCCATTTTGATGAATACGGTGCCGGCGATGATCATTACGTCTGCCTCGCGCGGCGTGCCGCGGATCACTTCCGCGCCGAAACGCGCCAGGTCGTATTTGGGCGTCATGCCGGTGGCCATTTCCACGAAACAGCAGCTCAGGCCGAAGTGAAAAGGCCACATGGAATTTTTCCTGCCCCAGGCAACCAGCCGCTCTACGGAGGTCAGCATCACGGCCTGGCTCACGGATTCTTCCATGGAGTAATTGCCGGAACGCTGCGCGGCCGCTTCTTTCGGTTCAGTTAACCACCACTTCATGAGAGATTGTTTTAGCGGTTGATCCTTTTTCTTTCCGCAGTTTGCGGTAAGCTTTGAGTATTTTTTTACCGTCCGGCCCGAAATCGAGCGCGCCGTTGCGCCATTCGTACACGAGCACCGCCAGCAGGATGAGGATGAATACGGATACGCCGATAAACCCCGGCCAGCCCAGTTCACCGAACGCGATGGCCCACGACACGATGAACACCGTTTCGATATCGAATATCACGAACAGCATGGCGACGAGGTAAAACTGCGAAGGGAAGCGAAGGCGGGCGGAACCGGTGGAAAGAATGCCGGATTCGTAAGCTTCGCCCGTGGCGCGGTCTTTATGGCGCTGGCCCAGAATGTAGGACAGACCCAGGATAGCCAGTACCAATACAAGCACGATGGCTCCGAATACAAGGAAAGGCCAGGTTGGGTTCATGGTGATTGTTTTATAGTCGATCTGTATGATCCGGTATCAATAGCCGATTTGTTGTTTTTGTATGTCCATGCTGCGCTGCATCGCACCGGATGCCGACGATAAAACAAAAAACAACCGGGTTAGTAATAAAAAGGCTGAAATGCGGTGAATGGAATGGCCTGGCTAGTGGTGAGTGCCGTTAATGTAACATTCGAGGTTTTCAATAATGTGCTTCTGCTCGTCCATCATGTATTTCACAACGTCCCCGATGGAAATAACGCCGATCAGCCTGCCGCCCTCGTCTACCACGGGCAGATGACGGATCCTTTTGTCTGTCATTTTGCACATGCAGTTTTCGATGGTCTCGTCTTCGGTAACGGTTATAGGATGTTCCGTCATGATCTCGCGAATGGTCGTTTCCTTGGAGGCACGGCCTTTCAGGATCACCCTGCGGGCGTAATCCCGCTCGGAAAATATACCTAAAAATCTGTCTTTGTCTAAAACTACGAGGGCTCCCACATTTTTATCCACCAGCACTTTCAGGGCTTCATAAACTGTGCTGTCAGGATGTACGGAGTAAACTGCGTGACCTTTGCCCACCAAGATATTTCTGACTCTGCCCATGGTAAGCTGTTTTTAACGTGAAACAATACGATGTGCGAAAAACCTAACTTTAAGTTAACTGTTTTTTTCTGCATAAAGAAAAAATAAAAGGAAAAAAGACGGGCGCTTTTTTGCGTTCATCTCTTTTTCTTTTATGAGTTAATGATCTATACTTGACATTTTTTCGACGTTTGTTAACTGCCGCTGCGATGGTTATTCCATCCGTGCGTAGCCGGACACTGCCGCCGCTTCCGTTTGATGCAGATCGAACACCCGGATGTCGTTCTCTCCCGTTTTCAGCCAGCTTGCCGGGCAATACAGCCGTTTCTGCGGGCCGATCTCCCAATACCGGCCCAGGTTATGGCCGTTCACCCATACCACGCCCTTTTTGAAGCCGCTCATGTCGATGAAGGTATCGCCTGTTTTTTCAAGGTTGAACTTTGCGGCAAAGAACTGTCCCGGTTTGCCTGCTTCCGCTTTCGAAGGCTGCAGGTCTTTTGCGAACGTTTCGTCCATCGGCAGGCCGAACACTCGGCCGCAAATGCATCGTCTGACCCGCCGGAATCCAGGCCGATGGCCGCGCCGGGAATGGAACCTTTATCCATCCCTATTTGTTCATTTCCGTATGGATCGCGCCCAGCAACGATTTTGCATCGCCGCTGTCCTGCGTCAGTTCCCAGATCATTACCCCGGCGGCTTTGCTGCTAAGCGCAAAAGCCACCTTCTGGCGGATCGTGTTGATGCCGTTGTAATAGATCTTTCCTCCCCCGTTCACCGTTACTTCATCCGCATTCTCCGCGCCGGGGTACTGCACGATCAGCTCGTTGTACCGGATGCCGGAAGGCGCATTCACGCCGAAACCATACCCGTAAAAAGGCAGGCCCACCAGCAGTTTTTCAGCTGCAACGCCGCGCCGCTGGCTGAAATACGTGAAGTCTTCCACCGCCATTTCATAAGGGGAATGCGGACCGGGCCGGCTGAGGTTCCAGGGGCCTGTTTTATCGTAGCTCATGATGTTAATGAAGTCGTAACTTTTGATGGTGGCATCCGGAATTTTGTCCGCATTCCAGGAAGCGAGCGCGGCCGTCATCAGTTTGTTCCTCGCGGTAAGCGCCGTGCGCAGCTCCGCTACAAAAGCGGGGTAATCGGCATTGATGAGATCGTTTTCCAGGTCTACGTCCACCCCGTCGAAACCATGCTGCTCCAGCTGTGCGAGAATGCCCGCCACAAAAGCGCTGCGTTTACCCGGTTTGATCAGTTCCGCGAGATAAGCAGGTGCGCCGCCGCCGCCGATGGACATAAACACACGCACGTTCTTCGCCCGCGCTTTGTCTGTCACCTGTTTCACAGCGGGATCGATGTTAAAACTACCATCCGCCTCCGGGTTGAGGAACGCGAGATTAAGATCGGTGATCTTCGTAAGATCGATGGAATTAACGGCGGTATGCCAGTCGTTATCGCTGAGCAGGTAGCCCAGCACGCGCAGCTGTGGCAGATTTTCAGCTTTCTGTTCTTCCGGCCTTTTTTTGCAGGCGAGGGAAAGGGCGGCTACGAACACGATATACGCAGCCAGTAACAAATGTTTCATGAATTAAAAAATGATGATGGCCAATAATCATACGACGCTGCATCCGCGCATGGGCGGGGGCGGCGGGTAATGACGAATAAAAAACGGATTATTGGTTAATGAGAGCAGGGTGAAGATAACAAACATTTCGGAAAAACAAAAGAGGGCATACGAACGTAAGCCCTCTCATCCTTATGGCAATTTCCCCTGTCAGGGATTGGGTATGAAATATTCGAACCGCACCTTCCATGTTAAAGGTACCTGGTCATTTTGAGTGACGGTGTAGCTGTCTACAAGATTGCCTCCCGGCAGGTATGCGATCGTTTTTACCTGTGTTAGCAGTCCCTCACCGGTCCAGTTGTTGCGCGACAGCACCGGCGGTTTCACGTTGTCCACCGGCAGGCGGAAAACCAGGCCATGGCTGAGGCCGATCAGGTGCTCGATACCGGTGGCGTTATCATAGGTGGTGTAAACGTCGACTTCATACCCCGTGGTGCCATATTGCCGCATGAAATTGCCGCCGGCGTAGATATAAAACATCGTATCCAGCCCCCCGTGTGCATTCACTGAAATCATCAGCGCCGTATCCGTCTTATAAGCGAAGCGGGTGGTGCCCTGGAAGTATAACGAATCCGGTTCGGGCATGCCGCTGTACCACACCTGCATTGTAGCGGGCAGCGTGTCGTTTCCCTCGTAGGTGAATTTTTTTCTTTCCCGTACGCCTGACTGTGAGGGAATATAACCGTCCACCTGCACCACGCGGTGTTTGGTATCGTAATACAGCGTGTCGCGCACCTGTAGCCGGAGAGCAAGCGTATCTGCGCCGCTGGCCACGTAACTGTAACGGCTTTCGGGTTTAAAAAAGGCGTTGTAATGAAATTCGTTCACTTCTTTGAAAAACCTTTCCGGATGCTCGCCAGGCAATGGGTCGGGCGTGCCGCTATGCTGCACCGCGATCATCCTGCTGATGAGGAATGGCGGCACTTCGGGGTCGGGCGTTCCCGGCCAGTGGTCTTTGATACAGCCCGTCAGCAACAGGCACAACAACGGGAGATAACGGCTTTTCATGGCAATGTTTTTTTATGGTTGAAATGTATCAGGGCGTGAAAAACTCGATGCGAAAAGTCCAGTAATTCGGTTCCGGGTATGGCTCAATGATCACGTACTCGCTGATCAGCGTGCCGCCCGCGGTATATGCAAAAACGTTTTTCTCCCAGGATTGCGGCCCCTGCCCGATCCAGTTGTTGCGGGAAAGCACCGGCAGGCTCCGGTAATCCATCGGCATGCGGAATGCCAGGCCATGCTGAAGGTTCATCAAACGTTCCAGCCCGGGCGAATTGTCGTATTGACTAAAGGGCTCTTCTTCAAACCCTATGGTGGAGATCAGCTTTGTAAAGTTGCCGCCGGTGTAAACGTACCAGGTCGTGTCTTGTCCACCGTGCGCGTTAAGACCGGTCTCTATCGTCGTATCCGGCCGGTAGGCATAGTTTACCGTTCCGCTGCGGTAGAGCGAATCGCTCCGGCCGTACCATATTTCAAAGGAAGATGGCAGCGTATCGTTGCCGGCATAGGCGAATACCCGCCGTTCACGTACCGTTGCGCTGCTGCCGACGTAAGCATCCACCTGCCTGACGCGGTAATTCGCATCGTACAGCAAAGAATCCCTTTCTGCCAGCTGCAGGTTGAGCGTGTCGCCGTCCGCCGAATAAACATGCCGGCTTTCGGGCTTGAAATAACGGTTGTAATGCAATTCGAACACCTGTTTGAGGAAACGCTGCGGAGATTCCCCGGGCAGCGGGTTGGCCGAGCCGGACCGGTGCAGCATCGTGACCCTGCTGATCAGCCACTGCGGTTTTGCGGGCACCGGCGGCGCTTCCGGGCCGTGATCTTTGATGCAGCCGGCCAGCAGCAGGCAACACAGGGGAAAATAACGGATTTTCATACGCGGGAGGTTTTCATATCCGTAAAGTTACCAATGGCCGTGCTGGATTTTACTACTCAATGTAGTAATGAATGCGCCGCTTTTGGCAGCCGTATTTACTTACCCGCGTAACTTCATTTCATTCCCGTGGAATACGTATTTTTGCATTGATACCTGCTGTTAACTCTTATTTATGGGAAAAGAAATGTTCAAAAACATCCTGACCCGGCTGCTCTCCACCGCCGGCGTTACGGTGAACGGAAACGAGGCATGGGACATACAGGTGCTCCATGAGGGCTTCTACCGCAAAACATTGACCGAAGGCTCGCTGGGACTTGGGGAGGCGTATATGTCGCAGTGGTGGGAAAGCCCGAAGCCAGACGAGTTCATCACCCGCATCCTGCGCAGCGACCTCGAACACCAGATCAAACCCGGGATCAAACTGAAGATGGACGTGATGCTTTCGCATCTCTTCAACCGCCAGCAGCCCGCCGCCGCTTTCCGCAACGGCAGCCGGCATTACGATATCGGCAACGACCTGTTCGTGCTGATGCTGGACAAACGCATGACCTACACCTGCGGCTTCTGGAACAACGCGCGCACGCTCAACGAAGCGCAGGAGAACAAACTCGACCTCACCTGCCGCAAGCTCAGGCTCCGGCCCGGCATGCATGTGCTGGACATCGGTTGCGGATGGGGCAGCTTCGCGAAGTTCGCCGCGGAAAATTACGGCGTGAAGGTAACCGGCATCACCATTTCGAAAGAACAGGCGGAACTGGGGCGGCAGTTATGCAACGGGCTGCCGGTGGATATCCGCATCATGGATTACCGATCCTTGCATGAGCAGTTCGACGCGGTGGTGTCTATCGGCATGTTCGAGCACGTCGGTTATAAAAACTACCGCACGTATATGAAAATGGCGCATCAGAACCTGAAGGAAGACGGGCTGTTCCTGCTGCATACTATCGGTTCCAACCGCACGTCTACCCTCACCGATCCCTGGATCAGCAAATACATCTTCCCTCATTCGCTGATCCCGTCCATCAAACAGATCGGCGAGGCCATCGAAGGGCTGTTCGTGATGGAGCACTGGGAAAATTTCAGCGTGGATTACGACAAAACGCTGATGGCCTGGTACGATAACATCACTGCCAACTGGGAACGATTGAAAGGCAAATACGACGCGACTTTCTTCAGGATGTGGAAATATTACCTGCTGTCCTGCGCGGGCGCATTCCGTTCGCGCAGCAACCAGTTGTGGCAGGTGGTATTGTCGAAAAGCGGCGTGCCGGGCGGTTACAGCTTTGGCTGAAGCAGCCAGCCGATCAATGCCGCCGGCTCGGCGATACTCCACGAATGCGGGTGTTTTGTATGGCCAGGCATCCGGTAACCTTTGTCTGTCGTGGTTACCAGCTGGGCATTCTTATTTCCGAGACGCTGCAGTTCGTTGATCATCGCCGCGTGATCGGGCATGTTGAGATAAGAATAATCATATCCTCTTTGCGCCATCCACCATTGAATGTCCGGCTCGTTGATCAGCATCAGCGGCGTGTCTACCAGCGTTTTTACGGCGCGTTGCGTGGAATCCGAAAATGAATAGGGTGAATTGTTGTGGAAATTTTCCAGCGCGGTTTGCGGCGTTCCTTTCATTTCCTTTTCGATCCGCCCGATCATATAGGTCACTTCAGGGTTCACCTGCCCCGGCGCCGAAATGCGGACCACTCGTTTGGCCGAGTTGTAAAACCTTTCCCAGTCGAGCGGCGGATCTATGCCAAACACTGCTTTGGGTTTTACCATCGCATCGTTCTCTGCGGCCAGTTCCGCATATTTTACCGCGCAGGCGCCGCCGATGGAAAACCCGCCGATATAAAAATCTTTTCCTTCCAGGTGATACCGTTTTATCACGTGCGCGATCTGTTCGTTTAACGATTGCTGCTAGGCATCGTCCGTACCGAAATACAAAGCCCCGGTTTTCAGAAGGGGGATGATGGTGATGATGCCCTGGCTGGCCGCCTGCAGGGGGATCTCCGTCTCCCGCAGCACGCCCCCGGGGGATGCGCCGAAACCGTCCAGCAGAAACAGGAACGCCTTCGGTTGGCTTTCGGGGATAACGGCGACGTACATATTCGCGGTGCTGTCTTTCGCATCCAGGTAAACCACCTCTGTTTTTTGTGCAAGTAAAATTCCCGGCAGCAGCAGCGCCAGGACCAGGGTAAGGAATACGATCTTATGCATAGTTGTATGTTTTAAGCTCAGGTAAGCAACTGCTCGAAGAAACCGCCGATCTTCCTTTTCCTGTCCACAAAATGAATTTCCAGTATCCAATTGCGCGGGTTCCCGTTCGCATCCGGAAGGAACATATCGTTGGGGTTCCCGGGATGCACATATAGGCCGTAATTACCCGGTTCCAGGCGCTCGTGGGGAAACTCCCCTACCAAGTGGCCCGCTATTTCACCGCCGAATTCCCAGCCGTATTTCGCGGCAAGACCCGCCACATATTCGAAGTACGCCGCGCCGGTTAAAGACGAATGCCGGTGAAACCATTCCTTCGCTTCCTGCCATGCGGTTCCGATATCGTTGCAGAGTTTGTGTTTGAGCGGATCGTTGCCGATCACGTACGTTCTCCCGAAATCCGCCTCCCAATCTTCCACGATTGGCCCGAAATCGAAAAACAGAATATCGTCCGGCTGCAAAACCAGGTCGGGTGGGTTTTCGTCGTAAGGCAACAAGGTATTTTCACCCGCGCGCACGATCCGTTTATGCCAGTATTTTTTGATGCCGAACAATTCTTCAGCCAGCTGGAATACTTCGCTATTAAGGATTTTCTCGGATTTTCCGGGCACGATCAGGCCGCGTTCCACTACGGCTTCAAACAATTTTGAGGCAATGTTTTCGGCTTCCGCAAGTTTTTGTTTTTGTATCGGCATAAGCAGGGTTGTCAGGGTCTGAATAAAGATAGGATTTCGGCTGGTGACCGCCAAAACAAAACCGCCGGAGGCAGTCCCCCGGGCGGCTTTCGTTATCCATTGTTTTATCAGATATTATTTTTCTTCAGCTCGCTCACCGCATGGTCCGCCGCGCGCGCCGTGAGCGCCATGTACGTGATGGATGGGTTCTGGCAGGCGGAAGAGGCCATGCACGCGCCGTCTGAGATGAACACGTTCTTCACGGCGTGCATCTGGTTGAAACCGTTCAGCACGCTGGTTTTCGGATCGCGGCCCATGCGCGCCGTGCCCATTTCGTGTATGCAATGGCCGGGAGGCGGCATATCGTCGTTCCCGCCAACGTTTTTCAGGCCGGCCGCTTCGAGCATTTCCTTCGCGCTTTCCAGCATGTCTTTCCGCATCGCCATTTCATTTTCACGGAAGCTGCAGTCGATGTCGAGCGTGGGCAGGCCGTACATGTCTTTTTTCTCTTTGTTGAGGCGGACGGTATTGTCCTGGTACGGCAAATGCTCGCCCCAGGCGCCGATCCACATGCCCCAATCACCGGCTTCGGTCTGGCCTTCTTTCAGCTCAACGCCGATGCCTTCCCATGGATTGGCGCGGCCGCGCGAAGCGCCGCCCTGGTAGCCGTAACCGCGCACATAATCGTTGCGTTTGGTGGCCTCGCTCACATTGCGGAAACGCGGGATATAAATGCCGTTCGCACGGCGGCCGTATACGTATTGATCTTTAAACCCGTCGAACGATCCGCCGGCGCCTACGCCGAAATGATGGTCCATCAGGTTGCGGCCTACCTGGTCGCTGTCGTTGCCGAGCCCGGTGGGGAAACGGTTGGACACGGAGTTGAGCAAAATGGCTGTGGTGCCTAAAGTGGAAGCGTTGACGAAAATGATCTTCGCGAAATACTCCATCACTTCTTTGGTTTCGGCGTCCATGATGCGCACGCCTTTGGCTTTTTGCGTGTTTTCGTCGTAGATCACTTCGAGCACGATGGAATATGGCCGCAGCGTGAGATTACCGGTTTTTTCCGCGGCGGGCAGCGTTACGCCGTTGCTGCTGAAATAGCCGGAGAAAGGGCATCCGCGGGCGCAGAGGTCGCGGTACTGGCAGGGGCCGCGGCCATTGTGCGCTTGGGTGACGTGCGCCACGCGGCCGATGGTCATGATGCGGTCCTTATAATTTTCTTTGATCCTTGCTGCTACGTGTTTTTCCAGACAGTTCATTTCCATCGGCGGCAGGAACTCGCCGTCAGGCAATTGCGGCAAACCTTCGGCCTGGCCGCTGATGCCGGCGAACTTCTCCACATAACTGTACCAGGGCGCGATGTCTTTGTAACGGATAGGCCAGTCTGTACCATGACCGTCTTTTGCATTGGCTTCAAAATCGATGTCGCTCCAGCGGTACACCTGCCGCCCCCACATGAGCGAGCGGCCGCCAACGTGGTAACCGCGCAGCCAGTTGAACGGTTTGATCTCGTTATACGGATTTTCTTTATCGTTCACCCAGAAGTGCTGCGTGGCTTCGTCGAAGGCGTAACAGCGGCTTTGAATGGGGTGATTTTCTTTCATTTCGGGGGAATGCCAGCCGCGGTATTTGTAATCCCATGGGTTCCAGTTGGCGGTGGTGTAATCTTTCACGTGCTCCACGTTGCGGCCTCGCTCGAGCACGATAGTTTTGAGCCCTTTTTCGCAAAGCTCTTTCGCGGCCCAGCCCCCGCTGATGCCGGAGCCAACCACGATGGCGTCGTAGGTATGTTCCTTCTCCGCCTTGATGTTCAGATTCATGTAGCGTGGATTTAATTGTTCACTTATCAGTTATGCATGTTGCAAGCAGGAAGAGCCGCACTTGGTGGCGGCTCTTCTGTAAAAATATATACCGATCTTACGGGGATCAGATATTGCCTTTCTTCAGTTCTTTCACCGCATGGTCTGCCGCCCTTGCAGTCAGCGCCATATAGGTAAGCGAAGGATTCACGCAGGATGCGGACGTCATGGCCGCGCCATCCGTCACGAATACGTTCGGTACGGAATGCACCTGGTTGAAACCGTTGAGGATAGACGTTTTTGGATCACGGCCCATACGCGCGGTGCCCATCTCGTGGATGGCCATACCGGGCCAGGAACCACGGTCGTAAGTTTTTACGTCTTTGATGCCCGCTGCTTCCAGCATTTCTGCCGCATCGTTCATCATGTCCTTACGCATTTTCGCTTCGTTTTCTTTGAACTCCGCATTGAAGCGCAGCACCGGCTGGCCCCATGCATCTTTCTGGCTGTTGTCCAGCGCAACGTAGTTGTCTTCATAAGGCAGGCATTCGCCGAAACCGCCAAGGCCCATGGTCCATTGTCCGGGCTCGGTAAGCATTTCCTTGAAGTCTTTGCCCACGCCCATTTCCGCGATGCCGCGGCTCCAGCCGCTGCGGCTTGCGCCGCCCTGGTAACCGAAACCGCGCAGGTAATCGCGTTTGTCGGAACCGATGTTGCGGTAACGGGGAACATACAGCCCGTTGGCACGGCGGCCGTAGAAGTATTTATCTTCATATCCTTCCGCAACGCCGGAGGCGCCGGTACGGAAATGGTGGTCCATCAGGTATTTGCCGAGCACGCCGCTGTCGTTGCCCAAACCATTGGGGAAGCGGTTGCTGATGGAGTTCATCAGCACGAAAGTGGAACCGAGGGTGGAACCGTTCACGAAGATGATCTTCGCATGGTATTCGATCATTTCTTTCGTGTGTTTGTCGATCACGCGAACGCCGGTGGCTTTCTTTTTACCTTCGTCGTATACAATGCTGTTCACGATGGAATCCGGGCGCAGCGTGAGGTTGCCGGTAGCCATGGCAGCGGGCAGCGTGGAAGACTGCGTGCTGAAATAAGCGCCGAAGGGGCATCCCCTGCTGCACAGGTTCCTGAACTGGCATTTGGTACGGCCCGGCAGGTCCTGCGTGATGTTGGCCACGCGGCCAATGGTGATCGTACGGCTTTTGAACGCGTCTTCCACCCGTTTTTTCACATCTTTCTCCACGCAGTTCATTTCCATGGCCGGCATAAAGATGCTGTCCGGCAGCTGGGGCAGGTTTTCGGCCTGGCCGCTGATGCCGACGAATTTCTCTACGTATTCGTACCAGGGTTTGATGTCTTTATAACGGATCGGCCAGTCTACGGCGATGCCGTCTTTCAGGTTCGCTTCGAAGTCGAGGTCGCTCCAGCGGTAGCTCTGGCGGCCCCACATGATGGATTTGCCGCCTACGATATCAGGGCGGTACCAGTCGAAACGTTTGTCTTCTTTATAAGGACTTTCGCTATCGTTGATCCAGTAAGATTCGTTGTGCTCGCTGTAGGGATAGTCGCGGCTGAGCTTTTCATGCGTCTTGCGCTGTTCTTCCGTGATGCGGCCGCGGTGCTCAAATTCCCAGGGATCTTTGGTGGCGGTGGGATATTTGCCGTGCTCGAGGTTTTTACCGCGATCGAGCAGCAATACTTTGAGCCCTTTTTCAGTCAGTTCTTTGGCAGCCCATCCGCCGCTCACGCCCGATCCGATTACGATGGCGTCATACGTGTTCTGGTCATGCGCTTTTATGTTCAGGTTCATGTCGAGTTGGTGTTTAGTAGTTCAGAGAAATGGGTTATGCCCAGGCTTTGTCGCCTTTTTTGTAAGGCACGCAGCCTTCGTACCTGCCCGGCACCGCGATGTAGCGCAGCGCTTTGGTAGCGCCCGGCTCGGAAGTGAAATAACCCAGCAGGGTCAACTCCTTCATATACTGGAAGTAATGGGTCGGATCGTCTTTCTTTTTGCTCTTGTTATAATCCAACCGCTCTTTGTCGATCGCCGTCAGCAGTTCGGTGCGCTGTTCCGGCGTGATCTCCATGAAATCTTTCCCGGAGAATTTGCTTTTGCTGTCTGCATTGAGCTTGTTCAGCCCGGCTTCAAACACTTTCTGCGCTTTTTCGTCGTAGCAGTCGTTGATCATAACCTGGATGAAATCCTGTACGCCGGCTGCTTTCGCACCGGGGGTAGTGGTTTCCGGGATGATGGTTTCGGCTATTTCGGCCAAAAGGGCCTTGGTTTCCGGCGTTTGTAACGTATAAGTAGCGGGCTTGGATTTACATCCCTCCAAAGCCGCTAACGTGGAAGCGGAAAGCGCGGTTCCCATAAGGATCGCGACATTCCTGATGGCATCTCTTCTGTTCATATTAGTAAATTGATTTGACCTTCATGGTAAGTTTCGAAAAAATACTGAGATTTTCAAATAAAATCGGGGTATCGGCAAAATAAAGTGTAGAAGAGACGCAAAGTAGGGTCAGCGGGGTTGCAGCCGGCCAATATACCATCAAAAAAAAGGCGTTACCGGAGTAACGCCCTTTTCAAATGATATTTGACGATCAGTTGCCGTTGGCTGTTTTCGTCCCGTTGCTCTGTGCCAGGGAAGGCGCCTGCTGCGGGTTGGTATACACGTATTTGCCCTGGCTGTTTACCAGTACTACCGGCAATTTGCGGTATTTCTCAAAGTAATCGTAAGCGGCTTTCAGGTTGATCCAGAATTTCTGCGAATCGTTGTCTGTCAGGGAAACGCTGCCGAGGTAATCCATAGACCTGGAGTTGCCGAAACGCACCGGGAACACGTGCACGGGAATAAAATCCTGCCCGTTGTTCTTGGCGTGTACGGCCATTATATATACTTCTTCGATAAACTCGTCCGTTAAAGGGATACAACCGATGGTCAGGCAGTTGCCATGAATATAAATGTCGCCGCCCGGTTTTTTCTGATCGCTGAGGATCTTGTCGGAGAAATTGGGATAGTTGAGGCCCAGTGACAAATGAAAACTGCTGTTCGGATTGAAATCGTTGATGTAATAAAATCCTTCCGGCACCTGGCGGTCGCCTTCCTTGCGTTTCGGCCCCATTTTACCGGAAAGGGAGCATACGCGGTAGGTTTTGAGCAGGGTGAAGGTGTCCGCCACATTGTTGCGTACCCAGATCTCCAGCTCACTGTCCAGCTTAAAGGAGCGGATAAACATCTGTTTAGCCGGGTAAGCAATGCCTTTTTTGGCAAATTCCTGTTTGAGGGCAAGTTCTTTTTCACGGAAAGCTTCTCCAACCCGCGGGAACATCTTCTGGTTCTCCAGGAAAGATTGCTGTGCGTGAACATTCATAGCGCCCAGAAGGGATAAAATACCGATAATTAAACGCTTCATATTCTTATAACTTTCCAAATTCATACCAGGAAATAATACGCCAGGTAGAACAGTACAAATGCAAAAATAACATATATTATTGATCCGACCTTCCGGTTGGCGAAGCGCAGCGCGTAATGCCGTTGGCCCGCGAAAATCAGGTAAGCCGTCAATAATTGCAGCAAACCGGCCAGGATGAATAAATATCCGAACAGATCTCTTAAACTCATAAATATTAACGTCAAATATAAAGATTTAGTGGGTAAAAGGGGGTTAAATATGGTAAAACTTCAATAAAACTGCCGTAAAAACGCATATTTTGCTTATAAACAGCCTTCCGGGATTTTTATTATTTTGTCTACCCTAAAACAAACCTGCATGCTGCTCCCAACCTTCCTGATCGCCCTGATGGCCGCATCTTCCCACCTGCCCGCCGGTACCGCGGGTTATAAAATGGTCTGGAACGACGAATTTAATACCGACGGCGCGCCCGATCCTACCAAATGGGATTACGAAAAAGGGTTCGTGCGCAACCGCGAGCCGCAATGGTACCAGCCGCAAAACGCCATATGCCGCAACGGGCTGCTGGTGATAGAAGCGCGGAGGGAAAAGGTGAAGAACACGAACTACGATCCTTCGAGCAGCGCCTGGCAGCGCAACCGCGAATACGCGGAATACACGTCCGCCTGCCTCATCACCAAAGGCAAATTCGATTTTAAATACGGCCGCGTGGAAATGCGGGCGAAGATAGACGTGCGCAAAGGCATGTGGCCCGCTTTCTGGATGCTGGGCGCCGATCGCGGCGCGGGCGGGTGGCCTGCCTGCGGCGAAGTAGACATCATGGAGTTTTACCGCGGCGACCTGCTGGCGAACTGGTGCTGGGAAGGCAACAACAAAGTGGAATGGAACACCGGCAAATTTCCCGTAGCGCCCTGGGGCGGCGAAAAATGGGCGGAAAGTTTCCACGAATGGGCGCTGGAATGGAACGAAAATAAAATGGACATCCTGCTCGACGGGAAAGTGATCAATTCGCAGGACCTCGCCCAAACCATCAATCACAAAAAAGGCAACAATCCTTTCCGCGAAAATTTCTTTTTGCTGGTGAACCTCGCGCTCGGCCAGGGCGGCGAAGCAATACCCGATGCGCATATTCCGGCGCAGCTGCAGGTAGATTACATCCGCGTATACCAACAATAAAAAACCGCCCCGACATACATCGGAGCGGCGGGGGCCGAATTGATTTTGTTGTAACCTGAGCGAAAAAAATTTAGAGGTTGCCCCTCAGCGCCTGTTCTCTTTCGATCGATTCGAACAGGGCCTTAAAGTTGCCTTTCCCGAAAGATTTAGCGCCTTTGCGCTGGATGATCTCGAAGAAAAGCGTCGGCTTGTCCTGCAGCGGTTTGGTGAATATCTGCAAAAGATATCCTTCCTCGTCTCGGTCTACAAGAATGCCGAGGTCGCGTAGCGGCGCAATGTCTTCGTCTATGTCCCCTACCCTTGCGGAGAGGTCTTCGTAATAGGAAGCCGGCACGGTCAGAAATTCGATGCCGCGGTGCTGCAGTTCGCCTACGGTATGCACGATGTCGTTCGTGGCGATGGCGATGTGCTGCACGCCGGGCCCGCCGTAGAAATCAAGGTATTCCTCGATCTGCGATTTTTTCTTGCCTTCCGCCGGCTCGTTGATCGGGAATTTGATGCGGCCGTTGCCGTTGCTCATCACCTTGCTCATGAGGGCGGAATATTCGGTGGAAATGTCTTTATCGTCGAAAGACACGAGGTTGTGAAAACCCATGGTGCGGCTGTAAAAGTCCACCCAGGTGTTCATTTCGTTCCAGCCTACATTCCCCACGCAATGATCTACATACTGCAGGCCTGTGCTGGTGGGATTGTATTTGCTTTCCCATGTTTTGTAGCCCGGCAGGAAGGGACCGTTGTAATTTTTCCTTTCCACGAAAATGTGCACGGTTTCCCCGTAGGTGTAAATGCCGCTGCGCACTACTTCGCCGAATTCGTCTTTCTCCACAACCGGCTCCAGGTAAGGATTTGCGCCTCTCTTTACGGTCTCTTCAAAGGTTTTGCGCGCATCGTCTACCCAAATGGCGAGCACTTTTACGCCATCGCCGTGATCGTCTACATGCCTGGCAATATCGTTTCCTGGCCGCATCGGCGTGGTGAGCACAAAACGGAGTTTGTTCTGCACCAGCACGTACGATGCGCGGTCTTTCACGCCGGTTTCAGGGCCGGCGTAAGCCAGGGACTGGAAGCCGAAAGCGGTTTTGTAAAAGTGCGCGGCCTGTTTGGCATTGCCCACGTAAAACTCCACGTAATCCGTACCGAGCAGCGGGAGAAAATCCTGTTCGTCCTGCGCTGGTGTTGGTTTTACTGCTGCACTGTTCATAAAAAGATTGTTTTGGTAATGATGGTTGTTTTTTGATTATTCTGATTATACTAATGTTAATGCGTTCAGATGTTTGTTGATGAAATCGATCTCTTCCGGCGCCAGTTTGATATCGATCGCTTTGGCGTTCTGAATGGCCTGCGCGGCGTTCCTCGCGCCAACGAGCGCCACGGTAATGCCCGGCCTGTCGATGGTCCAGCGGATGACCAGCTGCGCCAGCGTAACGTTTTTACTTTCCGCCAGCGGTTTGATGAGGCTGAGGAATGCGTTGATGCGCGCGATATTGTCCGGCTGGTAGAACTTCGTCGTGGGCCGGTGGTCGCCTGCCTCGAACTGGTGATCTGGCTTGATCTTTCCGCTGAGAATACCGCGCTGCAGCGGGCTATAGGCCAGTATGCCTTTTTTATTTTCGATGCAGTAAGGCACCAGTTCTTTTTCGATCGTGCGTTCCACCATGCTGTACGGCACCTGGCTGGAAGCGAGTTTGATCACGGCGTCCGCCTGTTTCATCTGCTCCACGCTGTAGTTGCATACGCCCGCCGCGATGATCTTTCCCTGTTCCTGCAGGCGCAGCACGGCTTCGAACGTTTCTTCGATGGGCGTTGTTACGTCGGGCCAGTGGATCTGGTAAAGGTCGATGTAATCCGTTTTCATGCGGCGGAGGCTGTCTTCACATTCGCGGATCACGCTTTCTTTGCCGGCGTACCTGTAAATGTCGATGGCTTTCCCGTTGTTGTCGGTGCTGTTAGAAATAAAGGTGCCTTTGGTCCCTTCCCAGGTCATGCCGAATTTGGTCAGGAGCTGCACTTTATCGCGCTGAATGCCTTCCAGCGCTTCGCCTACGATCTCTTCGCTGGTGCCCTGCCCGTAAATGGGCGCGGTGTCGATGGAAGTAACGCCGAGGTCAACAGAAGCCCTGATGGCCTCTTTCGCGTCCTTCCTTTCCGTGCCGCCCCACATCCAGCCGCCGATAGCCCATGCGCCGAAGGTGATGGCCGATACTTTCAGATTGCTTTCTCCGAGTTGTCTGTATTCCATGCTTATAAATTTTCCCTAAAAGTAATACCGGAAAATTATTCTGCCCAGCTCATCACATATTGTTTATCCTCGATGCCCAGCGCGTTGTTGGTGATCTGCAGCGGGTGGAACGTGTCTACCATTACCGCGAGCTCTTTGGTTTCCTTCGCGCCGAGGCTTTTTTCCACCGCGCCCGGGTGCGGCCCGTGCGGGATACCGGCGGGGTGAAGCGTGATCATGCCGCGGGTAACGTGTTTGCGGCTCATAAAATCACCGTCTACATAATACAGCACTTCGTCGCTGTCTATATTGCTGTGATTGTAAGGCGCGGGCACGGCCAGCGGATGGTAATCGAACAAACGCGGGCAGAAGGAACATACCACAAAGTTGTGCCCTTCGAAGGTCTGATGCACCGGCGGCGGCTGATGCACACGCCCGGTGATGGGTTCGAAGTCGTGGACAGACAACGCGAACGGGTACTCGCAGCCGTCCCAGCCGATCACGTCGAAAGGATGATGCCCGTAATGGATCGGGTACATCACGCCTTTCTTTTTCACCAGTATCACGAAATCGCCCGCCTGGTCGATGGTTTCGAGGTTCTGCGGCTGGCGGATATCTCGTTCGCAGAAGGGCGAATTTTCGAGCAGCTGGCCATAAGGACTGAGATATCTTTTCGGGAAACGCAGCGGGCTGAACGATTCCACGATAAACAGGCGGTTGCCCGCATTGGAAAACTCGACCTGGTAAATGGTGCCGCGCGGAATTACGATATAATCGCCGTAACCAAAGGGCAGCTGCCCGTATTGCGTGCGCAGGATGCCGCTGCCTTCGTGAATGAACAGCAGTTCGTCGGCATCGGCGTTTTTATAGAAATAATCTTTGGTGCTGTGTTGCGGCGCTGCCAGTGAAATATGGCAGTCGTTGTTGACCAGCACGGGTTTGCGGCTTTTAAGAAAATCCGTTTCCGGCTGGATGCTGAAGCCCTGGAAGCTGCGGTGTTTCAGCATTTTTTCTTCCGCTATGGACGGCGCGGCGCTGTAAGGTTCGTCCACTTTGATGATCCCGGTGGGCGGATGGCAATGGTACAGCAGGGAATAATGCGAGGAAAAACCTTCCGTCGAAAAAAGCTGTTCCGAATATAATTTGCCGTCCGGCTTACGGAATTGCGTATGCCGCTTATGCGGAATTTGCCCTAATGTGTGATAATGAGGCATAATCAGGTTTATAATATCAATAACAAGTATCCGGCCATTTGGATGACTTCGCAGGGATTTAGCCCAGGGGCTGCCGGAAAAGGGGGAGGATTATAAAGCCGAATCCATGGCGAGCGTGGCCATGAGGAAGCAGTAATTGCACTGGTTTTTGTATGTAAGCGAACTGTGCACGAGGATTGTACGGGCTAAAATTATGTATTTTTTCAGATACGGTGCAAATTAATTTATAACTTGGTGTGAATATACCTATTACCTATGTGGCGTCAGATCTTTAGCTCGATCGGCTCGGCTTTTAAATTGCTTTTTCCGCAATTTTCGTTCGCGGTTCCTGTTTGGCATCATGTTTCCCATATTTTTTCATTTGGACTTTATCGTACTCACTCTTATCACCTCCATCACTATGCCTTGCTATAGTCGCCTGCTCATTTGCTCTTTCCCACAGCAAGCAGAAGAAATAGAATTTGAAACGGAAACTTCCGGCGAAACAAGAATAAAAATTTAAACCAGCATGTGGACATCCTTCATTAACACAATCAACGGTTTTGCCAAATTGGCCCGTGAGCATTATAAAAACTGGGCCGGGCTGATCTTCAGAGGCACCCTCATCCTGCTGCTGCTGGGTACCGGCATTGGAATGTTAGCGATGAAGATCCTCTATTTTCTCCCGCTGACAGTGAAAATTGAGGAAGAGGATACCGGGATCTGGCTGAACTACAGCCTGCGTACCGGCCTTCATGTGATGATCATCGGCTGTGGACTGCTTGCCGCGGCCTTCAGCAGGCATCCGCAGACGCCGGCAACTTTCAGCGAGTTTGCCGCAAAAACGCCGCGCGCCGCCTGGATCAGATTTCTCAGCTTTTCCGTCTTTATTACCCTGCCCATTATGATGGAAATGTATTTTCAGTACAGGATGAATTCCCTTTATACAGACGGGCCATTAAGTTCCTTGCTTGGTGCAGACGATACGGAAAACATGCGGGCATTCTTTTTCTGGCTAATGACGATCCTTTACAATATCAACGCTTTCATTGCACCACTGCTTGCCGGCCTCCTGTTCGTTAAAGCCGCCGGAGCCACAAGAGCAAGGCTCTATAGCCGGCAGATCGTTACCGTCGCCCTACTGGGCTTCCTGATGCTAACAACAGCCGGTTCGCTGTATTACAATATCAATATCGTGATACTCGATCTGGTATGGGAGTTCCTTCGCATAAACTGGCACGTCCCTTCTACCCTCTTCGTCATCTTCATTGTGCTTGCCGCCGCCGGCGTCTGGACATGGCTAATCTGCGGCGCCTTTTACGAAGAAGAACCAGACTTCGAACTGGAAAAAGAAACCAAAGCCGTCATCCACCAATAAGCACATTTGTCACAATATTGTAACATAGTGTAAGCCAAGATAAAAACTCCCGATCCCGGCCTCCATACCATAAACCCGCAACAGAAAAGACTTTCATTGAAAAATGAACAGGAAAACACTTGCCTTTCCCGCATTTAGACGTTTTCTAAATTTGCCCAACCTATTTGTATTTCCGCTTTTAATTTCTAACCTTTGTAATACAAAAGTCATAAAATAATAGTGCATTTATTCAACTCACATATTATCCGTATTGCTCCCCTCTCCTCCGGAGTGCACGGCACTATTATTACCACCACAACCACCACAACCCCATCGCGGGGTTAATTTTTTATATCGTCCACCGGCCAGGTTACACTGGCACACCGCAAAGCAGGGAACGTCCCTTTTATATCCATTCAACATCCTTTTTACATGCAGGTTTTAAAATTCGGCGGCACTTCCGTTGGCAGTACCAGGGCCATAGAACAGGTTTGCAGCATCGTAGCACAATACAAACGTAAAGGCGACATGGCCATCGTAGTGAGCGCCATGAGCGGCATTACCGACAAACTCATCCAGTGCGGGCAGCTGGCCGGGCAATGCCAGGAACAATACAAATCCGTTTTGCAGGAAATAGAGACCAAACATCTCGATACCATCCGCTCACTATTTCCTATCACCGTGCAAAGCAGCCTGCTCAGCGAAGTGAAAAAACAGCTCAACCAGCTGGAAGCCCTCTGCGACGGTATTTTCCAGGTAGGCGAGCTCAGCAAACGCTGCCAGGACAAGATCATGAGTTTCGGCGAACTGCTCTCCTCCTGGATGGTAGCCGAAAAACTGAAACAAATGGGGCTTAACGCCGCCTGGAAAGACAGCCGCGACCTCATTTTCACCGACGCCCAGCACGGCCATGCCCTCGTGGATTTCGACGTTACCGATCACCAGATCACTGCTTTTTTTCAGCATCAGTCCGCCAACTTCGTCGTGCTGCCCGGTTTCATCGCTTCCAATGCCGATAAAGACACCACCACCCTTGGCCGTGGCGGCTCCGATTACACCGCGGCCATTATCGCCGCGGCCATGGACGCCAGCGTGCTCGAGATCTGGACGGACGTGAGCGGCATGATGACCGCCGACCCGCGCCTCGTGCCGCAGGCTATCGCCATCCCGCGCATCTCTTACGAAGAAGCGATGGAGCTTTCCCACTTCGGCGCCAAGGTGATCTACCCGCCCACCATTCAGCCCGTTATGAACCGCCGCATTCCCATCTGGATCAAAAACACCTTTGCACCGGACGATTATGGCACCCTGATACAGGACAACGGCGAAAAACCCTTTCCCGTTACCGGCATTTCCGGCATCCAGAAGATCGCCCTGCTTACGCTGGAAGGCAGCGGCATGGTAGGTATTCCCGGTTTTTCCAAACGCCTGTTCGACGCATTGCTGCGCGAAAAGGTGAACGTGATACTCATCACCCAAAGCTCGTCGGAACACTCCATCACCGTCGGCATCCTCGAAAGCGACATGCTGGCCGCCAAAGCCGCGGTAGACAGCGAGTTCGTACAGGAGATCCACGACAAACGCATCGAGCCGCTGAACGTGGAAAAAGACCTTTGCATCGTGGCCGTGGTAGGCGATAACATGAAGAACCACCATGGCATGAGCGGCAAACTGTTCGGCGCGCTGGGCCGCAACGCCATCAACGTAAGAGCTATCGCGCAGGGCTCCACCGAAAAAAATATTTCCGCCGTGATCAACAAAGGCGATGTAAAAAAGGCGCTGAACGTGATACACGAAGCTTTCTTCGAATCGGAAACCAAACAGGTGAACGTATTCGTGGCCGGCACCGGCAACGTGGGCGGCAAGCTGCTCGAACAGCTGCAGCTCCAGCAGGATTACCTGCAACGCGAACTGGGCCTGCAGGTGCGCGTGATCGCCCTGGGCAACAGCCGCAAGATGCGTTTCTCCGAAAGCGGCATCGCGCTGGAAAACTGGAAGGAAGAACTGGAGGCGGGGCATGAAATGGACCAGGAAGTCTTTGCCAAACACATCCTCGACCTGAACCTGCGCAACAGCGTGTTTGTAGATAACACCGCCAGCGACACCGTTGCGGGCATGTACGCTATTTTCCTGCAGCATGGCATTTCGGTGGTGACCTGCAATAAGATCGCCTGTTCGTCTGAATACGCCGCTTATAAAAAACTGAAAGACCTGGCAAGGAAGTTCAATGCTTCTTTCCTCTTCGAAACCAATGTGGGCGCAGGTTTACCCGTGATCAACACCCTGAACGACCTCGTACGCAGCGGCGACAAAGTGCAGACTATCGAAGCGGTGTTGAGCGGCAGTCTCAATTTCGTATTCAATCATTTCGTGAACGGCGCCAGCTTCCGGCAGGTAGTGAAAGCCGCGCAGGATGAGGGATACACCGAGCCTGATCCGAGGATAGACCTGAGCGGGAAAGACGTGATGCGCAAGATATTGATCCTGGCAAGGGAAAGCGGGGCGGTGCTGGAAATGGGCGATATCGAGAATCATTCCTTTTTGCCGGACGAATGCCTGAACGCCAAAGACGTGCCCGCATTTTACGAGCAGCTGGACGTACACGCCGGCCATTTTAAACAACTGCTGAAATCCGCCGCAGACAAGGGCGAACGCCTGAAGTTCGTTGCCCGTTACCATAACGGGAAAGCGTCCGTCGGACTGCAGTCCGTTAACCCGCAGCACCCCTTCTACCAGCTGGAAGGCAAGGACAATATCGTGCTGTTCACCACCAGCCGTTATTCCGCGCAGCCGCTGATCGTAAAAGGCGCGGGCGCCGGTGCGGACGTAACCGCTTCCGGCATATTCGCAGACATTATCAGAACCGTTCGATAAATAAAGATATGAGCCAAGCAAACAACAGATCCGTTAAGGTATTTTCTCCCGCCACCGTAGCCAACGTGGCCTGTGGCTTCGATGTGATCGGCCTGGCGTTGGAAGGCGTGGGCGACGAAATGGAGCTGCGCCTGAGCGACCAGCCAGGCGTGCGCATCACTTCCATCGAAGGCGCGGAGCTCCCGCTGGAAGCGTCACAGAATGTGGCCGGAGTGGCGCTGGCGGCGCTTTTGCAGGAATACGGCAAACCGGGGACCGGCATCGAGATCGCCATCAAAAAACACATCCATCCCGGCAGTGGCATCGGTTCCAGTGCGGCCAGCGCGGCAGGCGCGGTAGTAGGCGGTAACATCCTGCTCGACAACTACTTTTCCACCGACGCGCTCGTGCGTTTTGCCATGGAAGGCGAAAGGCTGGCCTGCGGCACCCCGCATGCGGACAACGTGGCCCCCGCCATCCTCGGCGGTTTCACGCTCGTGCGCAGTTATCAGCCGCTGGACGTGATCAAGCTGCATACGCCGCAAGACCTTTGGGTGACCGTGATACATCCGCAGATAGAAGTAAAGACCTCCGACGCGAGAGGCATCCTGAAACAACAGGTGCTGCTGAAAGACGCGATCCGTCAATGGGGCAACGTGGGCGCGCTGGTATCCGGTTTGTACACCGAAGATTATAACCTGATCAGCCGCGCGCTGGAAGACGTGATCGTGGAGCCCATCCGTTCCATCCTGATCCCCGCCTTCCACGACCTGAAAATACGCTGCAAGGAAGCCGGCGCCCTCGGCGGAGGAATTTCCGGCAGCGGCCCTTCCGTATTCATGCTGAGCAAAGGCGAAAACAACGCCCGCTCCGTGGCCGCCATGATGGAGAACATCTACGCGCCCCTGGGCGTCGATTACAGGATCTACGTATCCCGCATCGGCAACGCCGGCGTAAAAGCCATAAACATTTAACCTATGCAGTATTATAGCTTACAGAACCACCAGCACCGCGCCTCCTTCCGGGAAGCCGTGATCCAGGGCCTGGCGCCGGATAAAGGATTGTATTTTCCTTCGGAAATACCGAAGCTGGACAAGGATTTCATCGAGCGGCTGGACGAATACGACCCGCAATACATCGCCCGTAAAGTGATACAGCCTTTCGTGGGGGCAGACATACCCGTGCAGTACCTCACGCAGATCATCCGCGAAACCCTCACCTTCCCGTTCCCGCTGCGCGAAGTGGAAGAAAACGTATATGCGCTGGAGTTATTCCACGGCCCTACCCTCGCGTTTAAGGATGTGGGCGCAAAATTCATGGCCGGCTGCCTGGGTTATTTCAGGCGTTCGGCGGAACAGCCGGTAACCGTACTGGTAGCCACTTCCGGCGATACAGGCGGCGCCGTGGCGCATGGGTTTTACGATGTTCCCGGCGTGGAAGTGGTGATACTGTACCCTTCGGGGAAAGTGAGCGAACTGCAGGAAAAACAGCTCACCACGCTCGGCCGCAACATCCGCGCGCTGGAGATCAAAGGCACTTTCGACGATTGCCAGCGCATGGTCAAAACCGCTTTCCTCGACAGCGAGCTGCAGGCGCGCCGCCCGCTTACCTCCGCCAATTCCATCAACGTGGCGCGCTGGCTGCCGCAGATGTTTTATTATTTCATGGCCTACCGCAAAATAAAACAGTGGAAACGCGAAACCGTGATCTCCGTTCCCAGCGGCAATTTCGGCAACATCTGCTCCGGCATGATGGCCGCGGCCATGGGGCTGCCCATCCAGCATTTCGTGGCCGCCACGAATGTGAACGACACGGTGCCGCGTTTTCTGGTAAACGGCAAATACGAGCCGCACCAGGCCGTAGCCACACTGTCTAACGCCATGGACGTGGCGGACCCGAGCAATTTCGTGCGCATCCTGCAATTGTTCTCGCAAAACGAACGCGCGCTGAAAGCGACATTGTCTGCCTACCGTTTTACCGACGAAGAAACCGTGGCCGTTATGAAAAAAGTGTATAAAGAAAGCCAGTACCTCATGGACCCGCACGGCGCGGTAGGTTATCTCGGCCTGAAAAGGTATATGGACCAGCATCCCGGCGTAACCGGTATTTTCCTGGAAACCGCCCACCCGGTGAAGTTCGCCAACGTAATGCCCAAAGGCCTGGAAGAAGCCATCGCCGTGCCGGAACGCGTGCAGCAGATGAACGGCCATGGCAAGGAATCCGTGCTGATGAACGCGGATTACGCGGCCATGAAGGAATGGCTGATGCGATAAAAATTCCCTATGTTTGGGATCATGAAACGTTTTCTACTGTTATGTCTCCCGGTGTTTTTTGCAGCCTGCCAGCAAAGCGGCACAGAGCAAAAAACACCGGAAGCGGTTGATTCCCTCAGCGTAGCGATCGCCAATATGCGCAAAGACCTCCAGGTGAGGCCAACGGATGCGGCCACACGCATTTATCTCGCCAACGCGCTCATCGAACAGGGGAATTATGCCGCGGCAGACAGCCAGGCGGCCGTTCTCGAAAAACATCCCGCCACCCTTCCCAATGCATATTACATTTACGGTCTTTCCGCGCTCAACCGGGAAGACACTGCGGCGGCGATCGATCATCTCGAAAAAGCCATCAGCATCCGTAAAGACAGCAGCGAATACGAAGCGGTGATGCTCACGGCAGACCTGCTGTTCAAAACCCGGTCGTACAACAAAGCCATGGAGCTCTATGCCCTGGCTGCTTTCATCGATTCTTCCGCCGCCGAGGCCAGCTATGCCATCGGCGAAGTGTACGTCAAACAAGGCAGGGAAACACAGGCAAAGCAGCAGTTCGTGACCGCCCTGCAGCGCGACCCGGCGTACAGCCCGGCTTACATCGCATTAGGTGAATTGTTATCTAAATACGGAAAGTGGAAAGAAGCCCTGCCTCACTTCAACATGGCGGCCAAAGCAGACCCGACCAATGCTGACGCGTTTTACCTGCGCGGGCGCGCATTGCTGGCGCTGGGCAACAAACCCGCCGGCATCGACGATCTTACCAAAGCGCTTTCTTTCAGGAAAGATTTCCCCGAAGCCCGCCACCTGCTCGATTCGGTTAAAAATCACTAGGTTTGTAATCTTTAAAAATCAACGCCCGGACATGAAAACACCGATTATCGCCCCTTCCCTGCTCTCAGCCAATTTCCTTGAAATCGGCAAAGACGTGGACATGATCAATAACAGCGAAGCCGACTGGCTGCACCTCGACGTGATGGACGGGCGTTTTGTTCCCAATATCAGTTTCGGTTTTCCCGTGATCTCCGCCGTTACCAAAGTGTGCAAAAAAGTGAACGACGTGCACCTGATGATCGAAGAGCCGGAGAAATACGCGGAAGCCTTTGCCAAAGCGGGCGCCAACGTGCTCACCGTGCATATCGAAGCCTGCCGCCACCTTCACCGCAACATCCAGCAGATAAAAACATTGGGCATGAAGGCCGGCGTGGCGCTGAACCCGCATACCTCCGTAAGCCAGCTGGAAAATATCATTGCAGACATCGACCTGGTACTGGTGATGAGCGTGAACCCGGGGTTCGGCGGGCAACATTTTATTGAGAGAACTTATGAAAAGATCAGGCAGGCCAAAGCGCTGATAGACGCATCCGGATCGAAAGCGCTGATAGAAGTGGACGGCGGCGTAACAATGGATAATTGCAAAGCCATCGTGGAAGCGGGCGCGGACGTGCTGGTGGCCGGGAACACGGTGTTTTCCGCCGGCAACCCGGCAGACATGATCCGTGCGCTGAAACACGGCGCATAACGAATAAATTCCCCTTTTAACGCGCCAGCCCGAGAATGATATCGTTGGTAAGCGGCTTGGTGAGGTAACCCTCCACGAAGTCGAACATACTTACCCGCTGGCGGTCCCTTTCATCGATCGATGAGGTCAATACGTACACTTTCACTGGTTTGGGAAGCGAGCCGCGAAGGACGGAGAAAGCTTCGAGAAATTCCCAGCCGTCCATCACAGGCATGTTGAGATCGAGCAGGATGATGTCGGGCAGCGAAGCCGGCTCGGCAAGGTGCTGCCGGATGTGATCGAGCACATCCTGGGCATCGGAGAATTTTTTTACGTCGTTGGTGACCCGCAACCTGTCCAGCATGATCTCCGTGATCTGCTGGTGAATGGGGTCGTCGTCTACTATAAAGATCGATCGTAGCGGCTTCATAGATTTACTATTCGGGGCTGAAGGTAATGATAAATTTGGTTCCTGCGCCAGGCCGGCTCTCGGCATGAATGCTTCCGCCCATGGCTTCTATTTGTGTTTTCGTAATAAAAAGGCCTATTCCTTTGGCGTCCTTGTTCTTATGAAACGTTTTCCTGAACCCGAAAAGTTTCGCCCCGTAGCGTTCCATGTCGATCCCCATGCCATTGTCTTCCGCCGTCAGCATCACCGCCCCTTCCACTACCCGGCTTTGCAGCCTCAGCATCGGCTTTCTTTCGGCAGACCGATATTTGATGGCGTTGGTGAGCAGGTTTTGCAGGATGCTGTCCAGGTAAATGCGCGGGTACTCGATATGAGGCGCTTCGCTGAAATCCGCCAGCAGCTCTATCCCGCTCGTTTCGATGTCCACGAACAAAATGTCCTTTATTTTCTGCAGCCTTTCGGAAAATACCAGCCGTTCGCGCTCCACGTTCAGGTCTTTCCGGATCTGCACGATCTCGATCAGGTCGTTGAGCGTTTCGTCGATATTGCGGATCACTTCCTGGAACATGCCGCGGTACAGCTCTTTTTCCTGCTCGCCGTCCGTGTCGTTCATGATCTGCATCAGCGCTTTCAGGTTGGCGATGGGCGCGCGGAGGTTGTGGGAAGTGATGTGCGCGAAATCTTCCAGCTGCTTGTTCTGGTTTACGAGGTATTTGTTGAGCGACGACAGCTGGTCGTTAGCTTTCCGTAGTTCCCGCTGCATTTTTTTACTGTCGGTAATGTTGCGGGTGAAGATGGAAATGTTGCCGTCCTGCATCGGCGCCAGCAGGAACTCGTACCATTTGTCCGTAGCGGGCAGGTAGTTGGAGAAAGACACGGGGGCCTGCAACGCCATGCACTGCCGCACCCGCGCGTCGAAAGTGGAGCCCACCAGCGTGGGGAACACTTCGAAGATATTCCGGCCGATCACCTTGCCGTGGTCCACGATCTCCTGGGCTTTCCGGTTGATGAAATTCACTTTGCCGTCTTTGTCCATCACGGCATAACCCATATCGATGGTATCGAAAAAAAGCCGCATCAGTTCCGCGTTACGCGTGAGCTGGTTGCGGATCCTGTATTGTTCGGTTACGTCCTGGATCACGCCGTATACGCGCACCATGCGCCCGTTGCGGTATTCGGGCTTGCCGATGATGCGGCATTGCAGCGTATTGTTGCGCGCGGTGTTGACGGTGATCTGCAGATCGAAAGCCTTGCCCCGCTGCATGCACGCGCCCACGGCCTGTTCCATGCGTTCGCGCGATTCTTCCGAAAAAAACGACATGGCCTTTTCGTACGTCATATGCGTGAACGGCGGAAGTTCGTGGATCTTGTAGGTCTGGGCGCCCCAGCGCATCTGCCGCGTCGTCATGTCCACTTCCCAGCCTCCGATCTTGCCGATCTCGCCGGTTTGCATGAGGAATTCGTGGGTTTTGACGTTCTCCAGCTCCTGGCGTTTTTTCTCGGTAATGTCGTTCACCAGCGCTACCACGATCTGGTCTTTGTCCACCGGGTCTTCCACGGGAAAAAGGGTAAGGTCGAGAAACACTTCGCGGTCGGTTTTGGCTCCGTTGCTGAGCACCTGGAACTCGAGCTTTTTTTCCAGCCGGATCATTTTGCCTTTCTGCAACACCTGGATAAACAGCTGGTCCAGCTCGAAAAGCCGTGCGAAAGGGTCTTGAATAAGATTGCTGCCTGGCTGCTCTTCCAGCCCGGTGCTCGCGAAAAAGCGGCGCTGCGTCTGGTTCACCCGGCGGATGAACCCGAAATTGTCGAACTGGATGTAACCAACGGGCAGATGTTCCACGATGGTGTACAGGAGGCGCTCGCTTTTTTCGAGGCTGAGCACGGCCAGTTTTTTTTCGGTGATCTCGCTCAGGATGATGAACAGGCAGGCGATCTCCCCTTGGAGGTCCAGCACGGGAAAACCCGTTACTTCGTAATACAGCGGCTGGATGCGGGTCACGTTATCGTCGTGCACTTCGTTGTAGCCGAGCAGCATCTCGCGTTTCACCGGGCCTTTGCGCTGTTTTACCTCTTCGAGCAGGCGGGTGAGGCCGCTGCGTTGATTAATGCCGTCGTTGAACACGTTGTAGGGGCCGTGGCTGGCGGGATGTTCGTCTCCGAGGATGAGGCGCTGGGCAGGGTTCATATTGCGGTGCCAGCCGTCCGGGGTAAATTCCTGCAGGCCAACGGGCAGGTGTTCGAGCACGCTGCGGAAAAACCGTTCGTTGCGGCGGGCTTCGGTTTCCTGTTGCACGTTGCGGATGATCATCATCACCTGTACTTCGTCGCCGGTTTCGTTGTATAGCGGGCTGTAGCTGACTTTATAATGAAGGGGGGGCTGACCGAAGGGCACGACGAGGCTGAAGCGTTCGCCGGAGAGGGCGCGCTGCCAGTGCCCGATTGCCTGGTCTGTGACATGCGGAGCGGCATCACAAAGGCGGAGCATGCTGTCCCCTGCCCTAAGCTCTATCGCCAGGTTCGTTTTGTTTTCCTCAATAAAAGCGCTGTTCAGCAATACGATCCGCAGTTGTGCGTCGAACACGGCTACGGGGTCCGGCAGCGCCTCCACCACCTGGCTCAGCAGGGCGATGTTCATGGAATTGTTCAATTTGGCATAGGCGGTTGGAATGGGCCAAATGTAGGGATTATATTATACAAATTCATGCTATTATTATGTGATAAAGCGGGTTATGAAGGTTTGTGAATAAATCGGAGGGGGTTTCTTGCGGTGGGCTCCTTACTTTTAAATATCTTTGAGCAGGAAACAATAGTTTCATTTTTACGTTAAACTATAGCAAATTAATATTCAAAAAAAAGGATGAAAGTTTTAATTATCATGGGCTCGGAAAGCGATAAGCCCGTTATGCAGGAATCGCAGAATTATCTCCAATATTTTGGCATCGAAAGTGAGCTGGTGGTGGCATCCGCCCACCGCAACCCGGACAAGGTGCGCGAGCTGGTGATCAACGCCCAGCCCCAGGGTTATGGTGTGATTATTGCGGCGGCTGGTATGGCGGCGGCATTGCCGGGCGTGGTTTCTGCCTATACTTCCCTCCCGGTGCTGGGCGTTCCCTTAGACGGGGGCCTTCCCGGCGGCATCGACGCCCTTTATTCCATCGTGCAGATGCCTGCAGGCCTTCCGGTGGGCACCCTGGCGGTAGGTAAAGCGGGCGCGAGGAATGCGGCCATCCTGGCGGCAAGGATTCTCGCCCTTGGCAACAAAAACATTGCAGAACGCGTGGAAGCGTTCAAACAGAACGGATACCGGGTCTAGCACTTTATTTCAGGATGCGCGGCCCATGGCTTCGCATCCTGGATTTCCAGTCCAGATCCGAAATGCAGACAATTAAATTGAACCGCACTTGACAGAATCGATCATTAACCTGGACAGCGTAAATCCCATTGAGTTTTTCGGAGTGAATAACGGAAAGCTGGACTTATTAAAAAAGAAGTTCCCTTTATTGAAGATCCTTAGCCGCGGCACACAGCTGAAGCTTTCGGGCGCGCCGGAAGAAGTGGCCACCGCTAAAGAAAAGATCGGGCAGATCGTAAGTTACCTGGAGCGCAACGGGCACCTGAGCGAAAATTATTTCGAGCAGATCCTGGGCGAAGAAGAAGGCACGGGCATCGATCATTTTAAAGACCGGAATCCCAACGATGTGCTGGTATTTGGCCCCAACGGCCGTACTATCCGCGCCAAAACCGCCAACCAGAAGAAAATGGTGGCGCTGGCAGACAAAAACGACATCGTGTTTGCCATCGGCCCGGCGGGTACGGGTAAAACCTATACTGCTGTAGCACTCGCCGTAAGAGCGCTGAAAAACAAGGCCGTACGGAAGATCATCCTCACCCGCCCCGCAGTGGAAGCAGGCGAAAGCCTCGGTTTTCTGCCCGGCGACCTGAAAGAAAAGATCGACCCGTACCTGCGCCCCCTGTACGACGCGCTGGATGATATGATCCCGCCGGACAAGCTCAGTTACTTCATGACCAACAGGATCATCGAGATCGCGCCCCTGGCATATATGCGCGGCCGTACGCTGGACAATTCCTTCATCCTGCTCGACGAGGCGCAAAACTCCACCGACCTGCAGATGAAAATGTTCCTGACCCGCATCGGCTCCTCCGCAAAGGCCATCATTACGGGCGACCTTACCCAGATCGACCTTCCCAAGAACCAGAAGAGCGGCCTCGGCAAAGCCACCCGCATCCTGCGGAACATCGACGGCATCGGGTACCTCGAGCTGGATGAGGAAGACGTAGTACGCCACCGCCTCGTAAAGGCCATCATCAGGGCTTACGACGCCGCGGCGGAAGACCATGAAGGGGGTAAGAAGACCGACAATTAACACGGTTTTAACAGCCATTTGTCGTAAGTTGCGCAATTGAGCGATTCCTGTTAATTTTGTTAATGACATTATAACTTTAACCTATCAACCACATGAGCTATTACAGGCGAATTGTTTATTTGATGTGTGTCTCGGGAATATTTTTAACTGGCTGTAAAAAAAGACCTGAACCGCAGGAGGTTGCGCTGGAATTTATGCACGCCATTCAGGCATCTAACTTCGAGCGCGCCAAGGAATTTGCTACAAAAGAATCACAACAGGTAATACTGCTCTACTCCATTTTTGACGGCAAACGCAACGAGAACGAACGCGAAAAGATCAAAAATGCCAAGCTGGAAGTGGTAAACCACCAGGAAAACGGAGATAAAGCCACGGTAACCATACTCAATTCTTCCGCCAGCCAGCAGGAAACCCTGCAATTGGTAAAGGAAAGCGGTCAATGGAAAATATCCCTGACACTCGAAAGCATCCTGCCTACCTACGTAGCCCCGGGCTCCATGGACATGAACTCAATGGCCCCGCAGAACACGGATTCTTCCACAGCTCACTGATTCCCTTCATAATTTTATTTTATTAGCGGTTTGTTCCGTAATTTTGCGCCTTTACAAACCGGCAGGTATCTGATATTCAGGCGCCTGGAAAGGCTGAGCCGGCTTTTGGCAGTCCAAAGCGATCCTTTGACTTCCAAACACCGGCCTTCCTGTTTCCAATCCCCTCCTTATCCGTGCCTCCCGTACATGCATACATTGTAAACGTGAAACACATACTCATTTTTTAAAAGAAGCATTGAATGACGACAACGAATCCATGGCACAGCGTAAGCCCCGGTGATAACGTGCCCCACACCGTAACCGGCATTATCGAAATACCGAAAGGCTCCCGTGCCAAATACGAGCTGGACAAGGAAAGCGGCCTGCTGAAACTGGACCGCGTGCTGTACTCGTCCGTTTATTACCCGGCCAACTACGGCTTCATTCCCAAAACATACTGCGACGATAACGACCCGCTGGACATCCTCATCCTTTCACAGATCGACTGCGTGCCCCTGTGCATCGTAGACGCAAAAGTGATCGGCGTAATGCAAATGATCGACGGCGGCGAGGCAGACGATAAGATCATCGCCGTTGCGGCGCACGACATGAGCGTGAACCACATCAACGACATCAGCGAGCTTCCCCCACACCTGCTGGAGGAAATCCGTCACTTCTTCGAAGAATATAAAAAACTGGAGAACAAAACCGTAAAGGTGGAAGAATTCCAGAACAAGGCGAAAGCGGAACAGATCATCAACGACGCGTTCGAACTGTACAATACCACCTTCGGAAACAAACAATAACCTTTACAAACAATTATAAAAACGGCCGGGAACAATTCCCGGCCGTTTTTTTATGCGATGCATCTTTTTCAGAACATCCTTTTGATCAGCCGCAGCTTGTGCGTTCTCAGCCCTGTATCCGCATTCACGATGCCCAGGTGATCGATCGGGTCGATGCGCACCTTGCCGGAAGCATGAATGATCTCCTGTTCGCTGAGCATCAGCCCTACATGCGTGATCTTTCCCGCTTCGTTATCAAAAAACGCGAGATCGCCGGGCTTTGTTTCCTGGATCAACGATACCGTTTCACCTTGTGTAGCCTGCTGGTAAGCGTCGCGCAGCAAAGGGATACCGAGGATTTTATACACGGTTTGTGTAAACCCGGAACAGTCCACGCCAAAAACCGTTTTCCCGCCCCACAGGTACGCCGTATTCAGGAAAGTATGCGCGACGGGGCGCCATGACAAATGCGGTGATTTAGCAGCCGTATAAAGTTCTATGCCTGTTTCCGCGGAAACGCTCACATTCCCCCATTGCCCGCTGCCCAGTTTGAGCAAACTGCCGTAGGGAATGTACACCGGCTGGCCGTTCAGGCTGAGGCGCGATGCCCATTGGGTGGCAACGTGCGTGTACGGCGCATCGAAAAGTTCCGCGGTAATGGTCTCCAGGTGTGAATAAGTTACCCAGCCTTCGTACCCGTCGTACTGCAACCGCACCCTGATCCAACCGTCTGCATTAACTGATTCTGTTTCAACACATTCCCCGAATATCGCCTGGGAAATCATTTCGCTTTTGTGAGAAGGTTCGGCGCGCAGTGGCATCACCGGCACGATAGTAATGGCGAGTGGCATGTTAATTGTTTGAAATATGTGGGCTGGGTGAACATTTGACCCGGTTTTACGTAAATATAATAATAAGCATATGCACCTCCAGTTAAATAACCTGAATGACAAGGAATTGCTGCTCCGCATGCGGAAGTTGCAGGACCGCGAAGCCGCCGGCGTTCTGCTGGACCGGTACAGTCATCTGCTGGTAGCGGTCTGCCTGCCGAAGTTATCAAAGGAAAAACCCGCCGAAACCGTATTCCCCGTTTTAACCCGGCAATTGTTCGCCCAACTCTCCTCTTCGTTCGGTAAAATAAACGAAACCGTATATGCAATAGTTCAAAGTTATTTCTCGAAAGGCAACAAAACAAACGTTCCCTACCATTCGCCCGTGCAAACCATCCAAAGGCTGGAATCGCAGGTGGAGCAGGCCGGGAACAACCCGATAGCAAGAACCGCGCTCACCGAGCGCATCGAGCAGGCGCTGCAAACCTTAAGCGGGGAAGAAGCCCGGCTGATCACCGGTTTTTATCTCGAACATCTCACGCTGCAGGAACTTGCCATGCACCAGCATACAACCGCAGATAAAATAAGAAACTCCCTGAAAGGCATCAGGAAGAAAATAGCAACACAACTGAAGGACGTGGCTTATGAATAATCAAACTCCAAGACAAGAAAGGGTCCTTAAGATCTTTACCCCTGTACGCTGCATCAACAGGGACCAACTGCTGCGTTATCACCGCGGCAGCATGACGCCCGTGGAAAAACACCTGGTGGAACAGCACATCATCGACTGCGATCTTTGTCATGATGCGCTGCAGACCCTTGGTAACCACCATCTGCACGAACAATACAATCATCTTTCGCACGAACTGAGCCAGTTCATCCGCCGGGAGTTTGCCCCGCCGCCACAGCCGGATAAAAAGCAGCAGCAGCGGCAGATCACCGCGCGTAGAACCGCAGACAGCCTGCTCTCCTATTTCTGGGTGATCATGTTCGTGGCCATCGGCATAGGCGGCGTGTTCCTGCTGCAACAGCATCTCAAGAACAGGCCTGCCCTTGCGGCATTGCCCGCCCGCACCTCCGATGCGCTGATCGTTCCCGCGGCCGCGCCGGCAGCCGCCATAGACCCGAATTACAAAGCGGGACAGCCGGAACAGAAACCGCTCGTCATTCACACCCAATACAACAGCACCGCCCGCGATACCATCAATAAAACAAATACCGCCGGCAGCGCCCCACCGGCAGCGCCCACCGCGCCTCCCAAAAAAGACACCGCCGCGCTCAAAAAGAAAACACTGAAAGACAGCGTAATCAAACGCACCACGGATACGACTACACGCCTGATCACCAGCACGCCGAAAGAAGATCCGCTTAAACCCAAAACCGAACCCAAAGACCAGAAATTCCTGGCCCGGGACGACGAAAACCAGCAAACCAAAGAAGCAGAGAAAAACACCACCGGCAGCGTCACCGACAAATCCGACGCAACCACCAAACCCAACAACACCAAAAAAGAAGAACAACCCGCCATTTCCGGCGACGAATCGCTCTTCCGCGCCGCCATGCGCTACCAGCAGCAAGGCGACCTCAACGAAGCCGCCAACCAGTTCAAAAAACTATCCGGCAACGAAAAATATTCCGAGCGCGCCAAATACCAGCTGGCCGTGATCTACAAAACCAAAGGCCAGAACGGTAAAGCCCGCAGGCTTTTTAAAGAGATCATCAAAATGGAAGGGAATATGAAAGCGCAGGCCATCGCACAGCTCAACAACATTAATTAGGCGCTCCTCAGGGGCTTCGTCCGAATTTCAATATCCAAATTTTTATAAAAAGAACTTGGGTCGGGGTTTTTGTGGCTGCGGGCACAGCTTTTTATAAAAATTTGGATATTGAAATTCTACCCCTTCGTCGCTATCCAGGAAAACGGGAGAAGTTAAACCAGTATGGTGTTTCCATTTTGCCAGGGAAAAGCGGAAGAAGTTAACTGATAATAGTGCTTTCGTTTTGCCAGTGAAAATCACAGTAACGGATAAACCAAAAATATCCTCCATCCCGCCAACACCCAATCATCCCATTCAGATAAAAGCCTGGCTGGCCCATGGGAAATTTTCCCTTTTAAATTTTTTAAAATGACTGAGCACCCAGCCAAAGAATACCACGCCCAGTTTCATTTTTAAAAAATTTAAAAGGGAAAATTTTATGGAAAAAGGAGAAGGAGCTATCTTAATGGGGTGAATCCCTCCGAACATCAATATCAGGGCCTCAGCGATCAGGAATTGCTGCTGCGGTATAAAACCGATGGGAATGGCGATTGGATCGGCATTTTGTTCGACCGGTACGCTATCCTGCTGCTGGGTCTTTGTATGAAATACCTGAAAAATGAAGAAGATGCGCGGGACAGTGTGCAGCAGATCTTCCTTAAAGTATTGTCTGACATCAACAAACACGATGTGGTGTACTTCAAAGCCTGGATCTACCAGGTGGCCCGCAATCACTGCCTGATGCAGCTGCGGCATCATAAAGACGTGGAGCTGAAGGAAGATTATATGCCCGGGGCGGCCCAGCAGGAAGACGTTTCGAAGGAGCGTTACGTGCAGAAAGATACCATGCTCGAAAACATGGAACGGGCGCTGGGGGAACTGAACAGCGAACAGGGCGTTTGCGTGCGGATGTTTTACCTCGAAAAAAAATCTTACCAGGAAATAACGGAACAGACCGGGTTCACCCTTTTACAGGTGAAAAGCTACATACAGAATGGAAAAAGGAACCTCAAAATATTATTGGAAAAGTACAGTAAAAATAAACGCTAACTTGCAATTAAATGCAGTAGCGGTCATTAAGATATGAACGAACATTTTGCCGACATATTCACTGAAACCGCTTGTCCCAGCCAGGATAAGCTGTTGGCGTACGTAAAAGGGGAACTGAGTGCGGAGGAACGCCACGAGGTGGAGCTTCACCTGCAGGACTGCGATCTTTGCAGTGAAGCGGTGGAAGGATTGACGGCTATCGACAGAAAAGACCAGATCCCCCACTGGCTCCGGCAGGCGAAATTAAGCGTGCTGCAAAAACTCCGTAAAAAATCAAGAAAAAGAAGGAAATCGGAATCCTATCTCTACATCGCCATCGTTACGCTGATAGTCATATTCCTGCTGCTGGCGTTTTTCTGGATCTTCCATTTCGGCTCCGCCCGTTAGCGGCGGCTTAGTAGAGCTTTTTGTTTTCCTTCCGGTCCCACTCGCGGAATACTTCTCTTGCCGCTTCCTGCGGGAAGGAAATGAAAGGTATTTTCCTTTGCCCGTGCGGCAATTCTATTTCCCTGTAAATAAAGGAATCATCGAACAGGATGGCTGCGGCCTCTTCTTTGGTGTTGGCGTAAAAAACCCTTTGCGGGCGGGCCCAGTAGATGGCGCCAAGGCACATGGGGCAGGGCTCGCAGGAGGTGTAGATCTCGCAGTCGCTGAGCTGGAAAGTACCGAGGCGCCTGCATGCATCGCGGATGGCCACTACTTCGGCGTGCGCAGTGGGGTCGTTGTGCGTCAGCACTTGGTTCCAGCCTTCACCCACTACTTCGTCTCCTTTTACTACGACGGAGCCGAACGGGCCGCCATCACCATTGCGCATGCCCTGCAAAGACAATTCGATCGCCCGCGCCATGAATTTTATTTCCCTTTCTCCGATTTCGTACATAAACGTGCCATTTTTCCGGGTTAATACTTCAAATGTACGGAAAATCAAGGCGTTCCGTAACCGTACAGGGGAAGGCGCAGATCGCTGCGCCCTTCCTGTAGGCCTTTTAACCCCCATCATCCTAACAACACATCTTCAATAAACCACTGGCACTGCCAGCCGTAAAGTTTTTTGCCGAATGACCGAGGCAGTTACGTTTGCGTACTCCGCACAATATAGCCCGCTATATTAGATTAAACAAATTATTAATTTGATACATTTTACAATATGTTAGTATTCAGCGGGAAATAAAAAACCCGGGCGAAGATTCACCCGGGCATTACCTGTAACTGTATATCGTCGTATTAGAATAGACAAATTTTATGTGTTCCTGATCACCACTACGCCGTCAAACACATCCACCAGCACGGGCTTCGTTTTATCGATTTCCCCGGCGAGGATCTTCTTGCTGAGGAGATTGATGATCTCCTTCTGGATCAGGCGTTTCAGCGGCCTGGCGCCAAACTGGGGATCGTATCCCTGTTCTGCCAGGTAGTCCAGCGCATATTCGGAGAATTCCAATATCATGCCATTTTTACCTACGAGGTCGCGCAGTTGTTGTAATTGTATGTTAATAATTCCTCTCACTTCTGAGCGCAGCAGCGGCTGGAACATGATCACCTCGTCCACACGGTTCAGGAATTCGGGCCGGATGGACTGTTTCAACAGGCCCATTACTTCTTCCTTCGTTGCGTCTACTACTTCGTCGCGGTTTTCTTCGTTGATCTTTTCGAAGTTTTCCTGGATAATGTGGCTGCCCATATTGCTGGTCATAATGATGATGGTGTTCTTAAAATTCACCACGCGGCCTTTGTTGTCCGTAAGGCGGCCGTCGTCGAGCACCTGCAGCAGGATGTTGAACGTATCCGGATGGGCTTTTTCGATCTCGTCGAGCAGCACCACGCTATATGGTTTACGTCGAACGGCCTCGGTGAGTTGCCCGCCTTCATCATATCCCACATATCCCGGAGGCGCGCCCACCAGTCTGCTCACGGCATGTTTTTCCTGGTATTCGCTCATGTCTATGCGGGTCATCATGCTTTCGTCGTCGAACAGGAAATCCGCCAGGGCCTTCGCCAGCTCCGTTTTACCCACACCGGTGGTACCGAGGAATATAAACGAGCCGATGGGCCGTTTTGGATCGTTCAGGCCGGCGCGGCTTCTGCGGATGGCGTCCGCCACGGCCACGATGGCTTCGTCCTGCCCTACTACCCTTTTATGGAGCTCGTCTTCGAGGTGCAGCAGCTTGTCTTTTTCGCTTTGCAGCATACGGGTAACGGGGATGCCGGTAGCTTTGGCCACGTTTTCGGCAATGTCTTCCGCGTCTACTTCTTCCTTGAGCAGTCTTTTATGGCTGGAAGAAAGGGACCCGAGCTCCTGGGAAAGATCATTTACCAGTTTTTCCTGTTCCTTGATCTTGCCGTAGCGGATCTCCGCCACCTTTCCGAAGTCCCCGTTCCTTTCGGCCTGTTCGGCTTCCAGTTTGAGGTTTTCGATGGCGGCCTTTGCGTTCTGCACTTTATCTACCAGCTCTTTTTCCTGCTGCCATTTGGATTTGAAGGTATTGCGCTCTTCGCTCAGGCGCGCTATTTCGGCGGCCAGTTCGCCGAGCTTTTCTTTATCGTTTTCGCGTTTGATCGCTTCGCGCTCGATCTCCAGCTGCCGGATGCGGCGTTCCAGCTCGTCCAGCTCTTCGGGCATGGAGTTCATTTCGAGGCGCAGTTTGGCCGCGCTTTCGTCGATGAGGTCGATGGCCTTGTCTGGCAGGAAGCGGTCGGTGATGTAGCGGTGAGAAAGCTCCACTGCGGCGATGATCGCTTCGTCTTTGATCAGCACGTGGTGGTGGTTCTCATATCTTTCTTTCAGGCCGCGCAGGATGGAGATCGCGTCTTCCACGCTGGGCTCGTCGATGAGCACTTTCTGGAAGCGGCGTTCCAGCGCTTTGTCTTTTTCGAAATATTTCTGGTATTCGTTGAGCGTAGTGGCGCCGATGGCCCTCAGTTCGCCGCGTGCCAGCGCGGGTTTGAGAATGTTGGCAGCGTCCATCGCTCCTTCCATCGCGCCGGCACCGATCAGGGTGTGGATCTCATCGATGAACAGGATGATATCGCCGTTGCTTTCGCTCACTTCTTTCACGACGGATTTGAGCCTTTCCTCGAACTCGCCGCGGTATTTGGCGCCGGCCATCAGCGCGCCCATATCGAGCGCGTAAATGATCTTGTTGTGCAGGTTGTCTGGCACGTCGCTGTTGATGATGCGGTGCGCCAAACCTTCTGCGATAGCGGTTTTACCAACGCCGGGCTCGCCCACGAGTATCGGGTTGTTTTTCGAGCGGCGGGAAAGGATATGCAGCGTTCTGCGGATCTCTTCGTCGCGGCCGATCACGGGATCGAGCTTACCGGCTCGGGCCAGTTCGTTGAGGTTTTTGGCGTATTTTTCAAGACTGTTATATTGTGCGTCCGCCGTTTGCGAGTTTACGGTGCCTCCTTTACGAAGCTCCGTGATGGCCGACTTGAGGCCTTTTTCGGTAAGCCCTGCGTCTTTCAGCAGCTTGGCGGTATCGTCGCTGCCGCCGAGAAGGCCCAGCAGCAAATGTTCCACGCTCACAAATTCGTCCTTAAATTCCTTGATGCTGGAACCTGCGCGGAGAATGGCATTGTTCGCCTCGCGGCTCAACACCTGTCCGCCTTCGCCGTTGCCGATCACCGGGTATTTCTGCACCTGCTCGCTGAGCTTGCCGTCCAGGAATCCTGTATTGACATCGTTTTTTTTCAGCAGGTATTCAACGCTGTTGTCTTCGTCCTGCAACAAAGCTTTTAATATATGACCGGTTTCGATAGCCGAGTTCCGGTGATTAAAAGCAAGCTGCTGCGCGGCTTGCAGCGTTTCCTGCGATTTGATGGTGAAGTTATTCAGATTCATATTTTATGCTTTGTCTCCTTTAGGTTAACGGTTGGTTTTTTAATTTGTTTAGGGTGATCAAATGTTACACCAACGTTATTTTACCGGTTATTTTGACAGGATTTCCTTATTGCGCCTGCATTAATTTCAGTTTATATGTGTTTCGACTGTAATTTTGTCTATTCCTCTCATTATTAACCTTTTACAACGGCCGTAACATTAAATCGTCCTCAACATTGAACTGTATGGAATTTCAACCTGTTATAGTTCAGTTACAACAACGGTACCCCCTTGGATTGAGCACTCCTAATCATTCACCACAAAACCTGTATTTTATGGCTTTTGATCTGATCGACACCCTGAAAAACCTTTTCAACAACGAATTCAGTAATAAGGCGGCCGCGCAGCTCGGCGAAAATGAATCCAGCGTACAAAAGGCGATCGGCGGCATTATCCCGGCAGTGCTGACGGGCCTGCTTAACAAAGCGGGCAGCGGCGATACGGGCGGGCTGATCGCCCTGATCAAAGACGCCACCAGCGTCAATCTTTCACAGCCAGGCAATTTGAGCAGCGGTTTACCTGCGGGACTGCTGGCCAAAGGGGCAGACATCCTGCGTTCCCTGTTCGGCAACAAGGCCGGCGACCTGACGGGCGCCATCGCCAGTTATGCAGGCATCAAGGTACAATCTGCGGAAACCCTTCTGCAAACCGCCGCTCCCGCATCGCTGAGCGTTATCGGGCAGCAGGCGGCCGCGCAGCATGCCGGCCCTTCCGGCATTATGGACATTCTCAATAGCCAAAAAGACAAAATACTCGCCGCGGTGCCTACGGGCCTCGGCCTGGCAAGCCTGCTGGGCGTGCCCAGCCTGGGCGATATCGGCAACCGCCTTTCCGGCATCACCGATTCCCTGAAACATGCGGTCAATAGTGTAGGCGGCACCGTTAGCACTCCTGGCAGCAACCGCTGGATCACCTGGCTGATCGTTGCCGTCGCCATAATCCTGCTGATCATCTGGCTGGCTAAAGGCTGCGGGGGCGGGCATAACACGCCCGTTGCAGATTCGCTGACGGTTACGGGCATGGAAGATTCCGCCGTGAGCGCAGTGAGCACCGAACCGGTAGCCACACGGGAGCCCATCAAGGTGACGCTGCCGAACGGCGCGGTGCTGGAAGCATACAAAGGCGGCATCGAAGACCGGCTGGTAGCATTTCTGCAAGACCCTAACACGCAGGGCGGCAAAGACCAATGGTTCGATTTCGACAACCTGAACTTTAAGACCGGCAGCGCCGAGATCACCCCTGAAAGCCGGGTGCAGATCAGCAATCTCGCCGCCATCCTCAATGCCTTCCCCAAAGCAAAAATTAAAATAGGCGGGTATACGGACGCAACCGGCGATGCGAAGGCTAACCAGCAACTGTCGCAGGAACGCGCGGAAGCGGTGAACCATGCGCTGGGAGAAGCCAATGTAAAACCGGTGCAGCTGCTGGGCGCGGAAGGTTACGGCGCGCAGTTCGCCAAAGCCGCGGCCGATGCGCCGGATGAAGAAAGGCAAAAAGACAGGAGAATTTCCGTGAGCGTGCGGGAAAAATAAGTTCCGCCGCCGGACCGATAAAAACGAAAGAGAGGGCTTGCGGCCCTCTCTTTTTTATGCTTCCTTTTTTACCAGGATGACCCTGTTTCGGTCAGTTTTGTAGATCGAGTTGAGAAACTCTTCCAGCACGGGATAATCCTTTGCGGGGTATTGCCCGGCCCGCAGCTCGCAACTGCGGATGTAAAGGATCTTTTTCCCTTCCACCTTCACGTTGGCGGAATATTTGCCGAAACGCGTTTCGATGGCAACGGGCTTCACAATATTTTCCGGCGTGTAGCCGTCAGGGATAGTGATCTCCACCGTGTCCAGCTCGCGGGTGTCGATCGGGAACCATATGTCGGACTTGCGCTCGCCGTCCTGCGACAATTTGATCGTGGCGCGGTTCAGCACGTTTGGCGTAATGAACAGGCGTTTGCCGCTCACGTTGGCGTAACTGGAAACAGTGATCTCCAGCTCTTCCGTGATCTCGGGAACGGGCTTCGCGTCTGGGTGCGGGGTGTAGTTGAATTTTCGGATATCGTAGCTGGAAAGATTGAGTTTTTCTTTCAGTATCTGCAGCTGCTTTTCGGGAGACACGCTGTTGATGAGGCTGTGGTACCAGTCCTGCTGCGGCCCGGTGAAACGGGTGGACGAGATGCCGGAAAGATTGCCTTCCGCGTCGATCGAGGCTTTTACAATGCCGGAGCGGAGGTTCTGGTCCAGCGAATAAGCCGGCGTGCGCACCAGCTTGCCGCCGTCTTCGGTGACGAGCAGTACGGGCCGGTTGTCCGTAAAATCGCCGAGGTAGCCGGCAGGTTTGATCTGGCTGGTGCATTCCAGCCAAACGGTATCTTTTTGCATCGGCACGCAGAGGATCATGTGGTTGAACTGGTTCACGGCGAAGTCTTCCATAAAATCCGTTTCGCCTTCTCCCGCCTTTACCAGCGCCCAATGCGAGCGGATGCCCGCTTCTTTCAAAAGGGAATACATGTAGTTGGACAATGCTTTACAATCGCCGTAGCGGTTGCTGGCAACGTAGGCCGCATCGAAGGTTTGCCAGCCGCCCACGCCCAGCTGAACGCTGATGTAGCGGGTATTTTGCTGCATGTATTCATACAGCACGCGTATCTTTTCGCGGGGGTCCTGCACGTTGTCCGTCAACTCGTGCACTTTGGTTTTGATATTGGCCGGCAGCACGTCGCGGCCGGCATTCAGCACGCCGATGAACTTCCCGAAATCTTCCCAGGACTTCATTTTCCCGGTGTAGCTGCCGTATGCAAAGTCACTGGGCGCAAGGTATACCATTACGGAGCGCGTTCTCCAGGGGCTGGCGAGCGATTCTTTCCTTTTTGCGGGAATTTCCTTTACTTCCCACACGAAGGTCTTATCGTTTTTGCCTGGCACCTGCACGGGCTGGCCGTTGTAATTGAACTGTTTGAAACGGAGCTCGTAATCGGCCGGAACGGTCACGGACAGGCGGCTTTGCTCCACCGCGTAATTGTCCGTGCCTTGCGGCACCCAGGGGGAAAAGATGGCGGAATTCCTGTCGCGGAACTCTACTTCGTATTCTATCGTATACGGGTATACTTTGTAATAAAAGTCGTGGGATTTGATGCGGCTATCGTCGTAAAGGTTATTGTCGCTCACGCCGCTGGCGTCTCTCACTTCACTTTGTTTCAGCTTGCGGATCTGTTTGCCCGAAGCGTCGTACAATGCGCCGTGGAAGCCGGTAATGGTGCGTTCTTTGTCGTACCAGGAGCTGAAGCCGGAATATTGGTCGCCTTTTTCGTTGAGGATGGTCAGCACGATCCTTTGCGTCATGCGCACATCGCGGAGGCTGTTCATTTTGATGGTCACTTCCTCGAGGCGCTGCACCACGTCCGCGTTTTTGAGCAATGCCGCCGGGATGGCGCTCACGGGAAACTCAGGATCAGCGGCGGAAGCTGAAAGGCCGATGAGTAATAATAAGGCAGTCAGTCTCATGATTTTTTCTTTAAAACGATCTGTTCCGCTTGTTTTTTCACCACCATATCGAAGAAGTCGCGGAGTGAATTGTACTCTTCCGGCGCATACAGGGCGCGGCTGAGCCGCACGCGGGAGCGCAGCTGGATGAGATTGCCCTGCTGCTGCACGATGTACTGGAAGATGCCTTCGCCGTCGTTATATTTTACGATGGCCGACTTCGGCACTTCTTCGATGGTGTAATTATCCGGCACCTGGAAACTGAGCGTATAGTTGATGTCGCGCACGGAAGGCATTTCGACGGGATAGGTGCGTTCGGCGGATTTGAACGGGTTGGCGCGGAGCGATTCGGAGAACATCGGGTGCAGGTAAAGCATGCCGCCTTCGTCTGTTCCGTTGAGCTTAAAATCGTATTCCACCACGGCCTGTTCGCTATAATCTTTGAGATAACCGATCTTGCCGTTTTTCAGGTCGATGTCGGTCATAAACCCTTTCGCTACTTCCTTAAAATAATCTTCCTCCCCTTTTTCCCTGATGCGCTGGCGCAGGTCGTACGATTCAAAATAAGTAAGCTGGCGCTGGTAGTGGCCGTTCATTTCCCCTTTTTCGTCGGGCGTGATAAAAATGCCCGTCACCGCCGCTTCGCGGAGCGAATCCGATTCGAAGCTCACCGGCGTGGCGCCGGCGTCTACCATACGCGCGTGGCCGTTATAGGCGGAAGAATGCAGCTTGCCGAAGCCAAGGAAAGGACGGGTGGCGTCCATAAAATATTCCTTACCGTCCAGGCGCAGCTCTACGATGGTATAGTTGAGCTTGGAACGGATGGGATAGATGGGATACGTTTTGCCGTGAGAACGCGTGCTGAGCACCACAGGAACCGCTTCCAGCCCGGCTTTGCGCATCATGGCGGTGAGCAGCAGGTTGATATCCGCCACGTTGCCGTTCCGTTTGCTGAACACGTTTTTCATGGGCTGCGAGGTGTACAGGGAAGAGTAATCGGTGCAGGTATAATTGTCGCGCACGTAATTGTAGATCTTTTCCGCTTTTTCTTTCGGCGTGGCGGCGTCTTTGGTGAGCGCTTCCACCTGGTCTGAAAGGAACCCGTTGTTTTTACTGAGATCGGCGCCGTAATCTTCGTCTTTCAGCAGCTCTTCCGTATACTTCTGCCAGGTGCCGAGGATCTGCCGCACGGGCGCCTGCGGGAAACGGACGGCCGCGAGCTGGAACTCGATGTAACTAACGTGGTTGGAAAGCGTGGTCACATAATTCTCTTCCTTCAGCGCTGGCACGTCTTTCATCACCCAGCGGTGGCGGGTGATGCCGGGAGAAACGGTCACGGTGCTGGAACGCGTACCGCTGTTGCCGCCGTAACCGCCGTCTTCGGGCACGCGGAAGCTGAAGGTTTTGCGGTCGTTCTCACTGTCTTTGATAAAAAACGGGTGATACCCCTGGCTGAGGAAAATGTATTCGAAATATTCGGGCACGGTTACTTCGTATTCGCTCCAGAGCACGGGCGCGGAGGTGGACTGAAAAGCCCAGGGGCGCAGGTAGATCGGGAACTCGGAATTGATGGTGTAGGAGTATTCGATGATGGAGCCTTCCTTCACGGCGGGCAGGGTAAATTTTTTAACGATATCGTTTTTGTTCAGCTTTTCGGTGAACACGGATTTACTTTCCAGTTTGGTTTGCACCACTTTCCCGTTTTCCAGGTTGTAGGTCACGGCTTTGAGGTTTACCATCCGCTCGTCGTCCGTACCGTTGGAATGAAGGTAAACGGAAACGTTGGCGGCGTCGTACCCGTTTTTGTTGAGGATGTGGATGCGCTGGTATACTTTGTACACCTGCATAAAATCGTCGTTGCCGGATTCGAAGGAAGTGGAGCCTACATCCGCGATCACGACGGCGCTGGCCGAGGAATCGATCTTATAGGGCGCTTTTTGAAAGTCTTCCGGTTTAATTTTTCCGAAGGAAACGGGCGTTTTATCCTGCGCGTTAACCAAACAAACAGGGAGGAAAATCCCCAACAGCAGTAATAAGGATCTTGGAGGCATTACTCGTAGATTAGGTAAAGGGTGGTGTATATACAACCGTAAATGTATATATTTTTTCCGGAGTGCACAAAGCCGCGGGCCGGCGGCGGCGAATATCGTAACTTGCGCCAGAAATGCGGACGCCCGAGAAAAATACCATGCTGATCAAGCAAAAGGCCCGTTCCCTGGGGTTTGACCATTGCGGCATCGCCAGGGCGGAGCAGCTGACGGAAGACGCCTACCGGCTGGAACAGTGGCTGCATGCAGGTATGCACGGGAATATGCAGTACATGGAGAACTATTTCGACAAACGGATAGACCCGAGGCTGCTGGTAGACGGGGCGCAGTCCGTGATCACGCTGCTGCTGAACTATTACCCGGCTGAAATGCAGCAGCCGGAAGCGCCGAAAGTGGCCAAATACGCGTATGGCCGGGATTATCACGACATTATCCGGGAAAAGCTGAACAACCTGCTGGCGGAGCTGCGGGCGGAGATCGGCGACATCCAGGGCCGGGGGTTCGTGGATTCGGCGCCGGTGCTGGAGCGAAGCTGGGCGCAGCGGAGCGGTTTGGGGTGGATCGGCAAAAACGGCAACCTGATCCATAAACAGGCCGGGAGCTTTTTCTTTATCGCCACGCTGATCGTGGACATTCCGCTGGTGTACGACGGCCCGGCGGGCGACTATTGCGGCTCCTGTACCCGCTGCCTGGACGCATGCCCTACCGGCGCGCTGGTATCGCCCACGGTGGTGGATGGCAGCCGGTGTATTTCTTATTATACCATTGAATTGAAAGACCTGCTTATTCCTTCGGACATGCAGGGGAAGTTCGAGAACTGGATGTTCGGTTGCGACATTTGCCAGGACGTATGCCCCTGGAACCGTTTTTCACGTCCCAATACCGAATTCAGCCCCATTCCCGAGGTGCTTAACTTCACGACCGCGCAGTGGGAGGAAATGACCGAGGAAGAATTTAAACGGATCTTCGCCAAATCGCCGCTGAAACGCAGTAAATACGCGGGTATCCGAAGGAACCTGAAATTCCTGGGGCCGGCCGGTCCGCAAACATAACGGTGCGGCATGTCCGCAGTTCGGGGAAGGAAGATCTTCCGTTTGTCACCCCAATGTATCAAAACGCCTCCCTTTTTCCCGCCGGGGCTTTACGCCTGACATACGAATGTCATATTAAACACAGGTACAATACGAAAAAGCATTTGAAATGGTAGATTGATGAGCGTGATAAGCAACGTGTAATTCGTTTAACTACCAAAATCAACCCAAATGCGAACAATTCAGCTACTCTTCCTGGCTGTGGCCTGGCTATGCTTTTATCCGGCGGCCGGGCTCAGGGCCCAAACCAGCAATGCAGCGCCTTCCCAGCACCTGGTATTCAGTTTTCCCGCGGACGCGTCGTTAAAAATGATGAAAGTAAAGATCACCCAAACCGCCTACACCTCGTATTTTTCGGTGTTCAACTGGGCGGGCGGTTATGCGGGGCTGCAGCACACGCCGGACAGCTCCTCCGGTTCCTCCAAGATCCTGATCGCCTCCCAATGGGACCCCAACACCGCGGGCGGGGTGCTGGCCCGGCAGGCTTACCTGGGCGCAGGCACGATCTACAGCCGCTTTGGCGGCGAAGGCGACGGCGCCAAAACCATCAATCCCTACAACTGGACGCTCAACACCTGGTACAACTTCGTGATCAGGGCGTGGAAGCTAAACGGTGAGCTGTTTATCGGTACATTCGTGCAGAACCTCAGTACCAATCAGTGGTTCCACACCTCTACCCTCGCCATTCCCACGCGTACGACGTTTCTCGGTTCGGGCTCCGGCGCTTTCCTGGAAAACTGGCATGGCAGCGATCCCCGGTTCGACGGGCGTTTCGTGCGCAAGGCCTATTTCAGGGACTGCTGGAATCGCACGGACGCGGGCGTATGGCAGAAATCCAGCAGCAGGTATTTCAGCTGCAACGCCAACGATGCGTACCGCAACGGCATTTACGACTGGGCCTTTAATGCCGGTTTTGACAGCGGCGAAGACGCATACTTCATGGAACATGGCGGCAGCGTTACGCCCAGCGCCGCATTCAACGGCGGCCGCACGCTCGACCTGCCGGCGCAGACCAACCAAGGCAGCGTTCCCACCGTTACCACCGGCGAAGTAAGCACCTTGAGCGCCTCGTACGGCAGCGGCGCGGTAACCGTCAGCTGGACGAACAACAACACCAAAAGCCCGCAGTTCTCTTCCACGGTGGAGATCCTGAACGCGTCGAACACGGTGGTAGGTTCTTCCACGGAAACACTGCCCCAGAAACGCAGCGCGGTGATCAACGGAACACTTTCCGCGGGCACTTACACGGCGCGGGTAACGATCACGGACATTTTCGGTGGGGTGTCCGCCGCCAAGACGGTCACGTTTACCGCGGGTTCGGGCGGGGTTACCGGCAACTGGTATAAAATTAAAAACGTGCATAGCGGGAAATACCTGGGCATAGAGAACAGCAGCACGGTCAATCTCGCCTATATCGCGCAGTATACGAGCAGCGCCAGCAACAACCTGCAATGGAAGCTGGTGGCGCAGGGGAGCAATTACGTGCTGGTGAACCGCAATAGCGGCAAAGCGATAGACATTGCGAACAGCGATCAGTCGCCCGGTGTGCAGCTCATCCAATACACCGTCACTAATGGCCTGAACCAGCAATGGCAGCTGGTTTCCGCGGGCACGGGCAAATACCTGATCCGCACCGCGATGAGCAGCGGTAATATTATCGACAACCCCGGCAGCAGTACCGCGGATGGGACGAAGATGATACTTTACGCGGCGAATGGTGCCACGGGAACGCCTAACCAGCAGTGGATGCTCGAAGACACTGGGGTGCCGGCATCTTTGCAGATGCTTTCTTATAATAAAATGGCTCCTTCCTCTTCCGTATTGCAGGTTTCTCCGAATCCGGCGTCTTCTTTTGTTTATGTGGATCTGCCGGTGAAAGGCAATGAGCTCAGGGTGTATAATATGAGCGGGGCTTTGGTGAAGGTGGTGAAGGGGGATTTATTCGGGAGGGTTCGGGTGGATGTTTCGGGGTTTGGTGCGGGGATGTATATTATTCATTTTGAAGGGAAGCAAATTCGTTTTATCAAGCAGTAAATTTTTGCGCTGGAAACCCGGGTGGGCGTGGGTTTACTTTATGGCCCGAAAAAATATTTTTGATTTTTGACGGCAAAGAGTAAATTTGCAGCCCATTCGGGATGTAGCGCAGCCCGGTAGCGCGCTTCGTTCGGGACGAAGAGGCCGCTGGTTCGAATCCAGTCATCCCGACAAAGAATAAAAAAGCTTCGCAGTGTAAATTGTGAAGCTTTTTTATTTGCCTGAAAAGAATGGATCAAGCGGAATTTGACGTTCCTCTACTCCTAGTCTGACGAAGAACCATATGCCAATGCAATTCTATTCGCATCCGAAAATATGACGTACCGGAAATCCCACCAAACGGGGTATCCCGGAAGGCCGTTATAATTGGGTAGCACAAACGGCTGGGCATCCGGTCCGAGAAATCCTTCCAGCACATCAAAATACTGTTGTTGCAGATCAAGCAGCTTTCGCTCCTTTTCCACGGAGAGTTTAAGCCCGGCCCCATCATCTCCGCGGTAATTGAAACATGCAAGGATATGGGCAACCAGGGAGTTGGTGGTGGCTGCGATGAGGGTTTGTGTGGTGTCCGCATCCGGGTAACGGCCTTTGAGCGCGGCGAAGAAGTCCGCTTCCGAGCTGCCGTTGAAAACATCGAATCCCAGCTTCACCTCGAAATTGTGGCCGTACATCCGTTGTTCAATTGCCGCTATTAGTTTGCTGATGATCAAGTTCGGGATTGTTTATGACCAAGTTCGAAATATTCTTTGAATTTTGACGGCAAAGATAAATCCTGCTGCTCATTCGGGATGTAGCGTAGCCGGGTAGCGCGCTTCGTTCGGGATGAAGAGGCCGCCGGTTCGAAACCGATAAATCGCTACGATTTAATTATTGAACCGGTAGCAACTCCGAAACAATGTGAGTGACCGTCGTCGTCGGTGATAAAGAACTCGGACTGGCCATAGTCCCTGTCTTCGATGGCCGACACCTCGTATCCAAGCTTCATAAGACGATCTCTTACCTCAAAGAGGTCAGCCGGCGCCCAGTAGAGTTTGATACCTTCATAGTCTTCCGGCTTGACTGTTGTCGCTTCTCTTTCGTTGAGCCAGAAGCAGGTATGTTCGTTGTAAACCATGCAGCCGATCAGTTTGTCTTCGCGCCTCATTGCACGGTCCATTATAAGGCCAAGGCCCTCAATCCAAAAACGAAGGCTTTTCTCCAAGTCGGCACTGGGAATTACAGGTATACATGATCTTACGGTCATAAGCGTATGAATTGTATATTAAATATACTTTTTCAACAGATCAGCAACAGCCTGCTCTGCCCCGGTTTTTCCTTTGGTGCGCGGTGAATACATGGAGGAACCCGGCTTCCAGGATGATCAACCGCCAACCTCCATAGATTACCAAGCCCCAGGCTTATTGGACGTGATTCAGGTTCAGCCTGATAGTGCAGATCAAAAAAATGTTCGCTTAAGAATGCTTCAAACTCTTCCTCTGATCCATGAAATTTTTTTTTGAGCTCATCACGTATTTCCGGAATAAGTACTTTCTTCCGGCCTTTGGAATTTGGCAATATTTCACTCGGCTCGCCATAATAAGTGCATAAAAAGGTATCAACAGGTATAGGAGAGCGGTCCGCATGAAAAGAATAAACATCGGTTGGGAAAAACGGGTAGGTATCATCCCGGTCATAGTATTTGATCACATTAAGGACCGGAGATGCTCCAAGCGCTTTCAATGCCTTCATGTCGTTTAAAAGAATTTCGCGGGCAAGTTGCCCCTGCTCACTCAACTGAAGTTCATATAGTTCCTCTTGTTCAATTTCCGTTATATTTTCGCGTTGCGCTACCTTTTTAACAATCTCAGAAAAATCACCTGTTAGTTTACGTGTCCAGCAAATCGCATTAATTTCTGCATTAAATGGCGTAGAAACAAGATCCTGAAAATTCGTGACACAGTGAATATGTTTCTCAGCAGAAGATAAATCTGTCATAATTCAAAATATGAAATCATTTGACAATGAAGCAGGCCTTACACCCCCATCTCCACCCAAACCGGCGCATGATCACTGGACTTCTCCCATCCCCTAACTTCCTTATCCACCCCCGCACCTTTAAGCTTCCGCAACGCAGCCTCATTCAACAAAAAATGATCGATCCGCAGCCCCGCATTCCTCCCCCAGGCATTCCGGAAATAATCCCAGAACGTATAGATCGGTTCGTTAGGATAAAGATGCCGCAATGCATCCGTCCAGCCTTGTTTGAGGAGAGCTTGCCAGGCCTCGCGGGATTCGGGGCGGAAAAGCGCGTCGTTGATGTATTTTTCGGGTTTGTAAACGTCGAGGTCGGTGGGCATTACGTTGTAATCCCCACAGAGGATAACGGGCTGCTCCTGGCGGAACAATGATTTGGCGTGTTTGGAAAGGCGCTGGAACCAATCCAGTTTGTATTCGAATTTTTCGCCGGGATATGGATTGCCGTTCGGTAAATAAATACAGGAGACCGACATGCCGTTTACCGTGGCTTCGAGATAACGGCTGTGCGTATCGTTATCGCCGCCGGGCAGGGTTCTGCATACTTCTTCGATGGGGCCTTTGCGGGAGAGGATCGCTACGCCGTTCCAGCTTTTCTGGCCGTTCCAGACGGCGCTGTAGCCGGCCTCGCGGATGCTTTGCTCGGGGAACTTTTCCTGCGGGGCTTTTAATTCCTGCAAACACACCACATCGGGTTTTGATTCGTTCAGCCAGCGGAGAAGCACCGGCAGGCGGCCGTTGATGCCGTTCACGTTATAGGTCGCGATTTTCACTGTATTTTTTTTAGCCTTTACCGCAATAATCATTCCTCACCTTTCATCCATTCAAACTTCCCGTCCGTCGCCAGCACGTCTTCCCCGCCTTTTACCGGCTTGAATTGAAGCCCCGTTACCGCCGTAGCGCGGGGCGATACACGATCGTCCGAATGATGGGTATGCAGCACATACCGCATCCTGCCTTTTTTATCGATGAACACGTCACCATGACCGGAACCGTTGTGCCCGACCGTATGACGGCTGATGACCGGGTTGCCGGCATATTTTTTCCAGGGGCCGGCCGGAGAGCTTGAGGTGGCGTACCCAACCGCATAATCTTTGTTGCGGAAATCGTTGGACGAATAGATGAGGTAATAAACGTTTTTATGTTTCAGAACGGTCGGGCCTTCCGCCACCGGCCATTTCGCGGCGGCGGTGTTCTCCCAGCCTTCCGTACTGGCGATACATTCTTTTTCCGTGCCGGGGATCACGTCGGACAGATCGGGTTTCATTTCCGTTACAAAGATGCGGTTGCCGTTCTGCAGCTTTACATGATAGAGATACACCTTGCCGCTTTCGTCGAAGAACAGGAACGGGTCGATCTGTTTGCCGCTGCCGCTCAGCGCAACGGGTTTGTTCTGCCTGAACGGGCCGGCCGGACTGTCCGCTTTGGCGATCGCAATCTGCTCGTCTGCAGTATAGGCCATGTAATAACTGCCTTTATACTTAAAAACCTGCGGCGCCCAGAAACCACCGTTGCCAAACGATTCACCGCGCTTTAAAGCAAACCGCCGGGCGCTGTCTTCCAGCTGATGCCAGGTTTCCAGGTCGGTGGATTCATAAAAAAGAAACCCCCGGTTGCTGCTGGTTCCATACAGATAATATTTCCCGTTGTCCGCAAAAACCGTCGGATCGGCCAGGAATATCGAAGGCTGCTGCGCCCCGCTTTTTATACCGGATGCCATGCCCGCCACGATAAGCGCCGCCTGGAAGATGTTTTTCAAAGTCGCCATACCCTCAATATAAAAAATAAAACCGTGGGGATACTGAAATATGTACACGCGGGAACGCCGTCTGCCCGCAGTTCGGCAACCCTGTACAACACATTTATTCCCCTTTCCTAAAAAAATTTGATAAAATCCGAATTCCCGAATTATATTTGTCTACTAATTCAGTAGACTAAGTAGACTAATGAATCATAACCTATATATTATTCAACCAATTATGAAAAGAGTATTTCCCATTCTGCTCCTTACACTCCTCTTCGGTACTGCCGGGTCCGCTCAAAAAGTGATCACCGGCGTCGTTAAAGGAGAAAAAGGGTCCCCCGTTCCAGGCGCTACCATTAGCCTCAGAGGCTCTACCAATCACGCCATTGCAGACAACAAAGGACAATTCAGCTTACAGACCTACGCTCCCTTCCCGCTCACTCTTGGCGTTACCTCCATCGGTTTCGCGCCGAAAGAAGTGATCGTAACGGAAGAAAATCAAAATTCGGTGGAAGTGATCCTGACGGTAGACAACCGCCAGCTCAACGAAGTGTCTGTTACCGCACGGCGCCGCAACGAAAAGATCCAGAGCGTACCCATCGCTATTTCCGTGGTGCGCGGCGGCGCTATTGAAGACGCGGGCGCGTTTAACGTGAACCGCGTGAAAGAACTGATCCCTACCGTTCAGCTCTACTCTTCCAACCCGCGCAACACTACGCTGAACATCCGCGGCCTGGGCTCCACCTTCGGTCTCACCAACGACGGCATCGACCCCGGCGTGGGTTTTTACCTTGACGGCGTGTATTATGCCCGCCCGGCAGCCACTATGTTCGATTTTGTGGACGTTGAACAGATAGAAGTACTGCGCGGCCCGCAAGGCACCCTGTTCGGCAAAAACACCACGGCCGGCGCCCTCAACATCACCACCCGCAAACCCTCTTTCACACCAGGCGGCACCGCGGAAGTGAGCTTCGGCAACTACGGCTACATCCAGGCAAAGGCCTCCATTACCGGGCCGATCGCGAAAAACCTCGCGGGGAAAATTTCGTTTTCCGGCACGCAACGCGACGGCACGCTCTATAACGTTTCTTCGCTCAAATACGTGAACGACCTGAACAACATCGGCGGCCGCGCACAGCTGCTCTTCACCCCCAGCGAAAAAGTGAGCATCACGCTCATCGGCGACGCGGCCAGGCAACGCCCCGAAGGGTATGCACAGGTAATTGCCGGCGTGGTAAAAACCCAGCGCGCCGATTACCGGCAGTTTGAAAACATCATCGCCGATCTCAAATACCAGCTGCCCAGCCGCAACCCCTTCGACCGTTTGATAGACCATAACACCACCTGGCGCTCCGGCAACGACCAGGGCGGCGTATCGTTGAACGTAGACGCCAAGATCGGTAACGGCACCTTAACCGCCACCTCCGCATGGCGTTACTGGAACTGGGACCCGTCTAACGACCGCGATTTCACCGGCCTCGCCGTGCTCTCGCTTTCGCAGGCCACTTCCAAACACCAGCAATGGTCGCAGGAAGTGCGGTACGCCGGTAACTTCTCTTCCAAATTAAGCGGCGTGATCGGCGCTTTCGTGATCGGGCAGGACCTTAAAACCGATCCCTATCATGTGGAAGAATCCGGCGACGCACAATGGCGTTTTTCTCAAAGCACCACGAGCGAATTATGGAAAACGCCGGGCCTGCTGGACGGCTACGGCATCCGCACCACTTCCCGCCTGCAAACGCTGAGTGCGGCGGTGTTCGGCCAGTTGGACTGGGCCATCACCGACCGTCTTCACGTGCTCCCCGGCCTCCGGTATAATTACGACGACAAAAAAGTGGACTTCAACCGTAAAACATACGGCGGCCTCGAAACCACCGACCCCGCGCTGCTGGCATTAAAAGCTCTCGTGTACAGCGACCAGGTGTTTAACGTCAATACAGACGATACGAATTTTTCCGGCCAGCTGACCGTCTCTTTCAAAGCGAATAACAACATCAACACCTACGCAACCTTCGCCACCAGCTACAAACCGGTTGGTCTCAACCTCGGCGGCCTTCCCACCGCCAGCGGCAAACCGATGCTGGAGCTCGCCGAGATCAAACCGGAATATGTACAGCACTACGAAGTGGGCATCAAAACCACCCCGTCTGCTTCCTCCACCCTTAACCTGGCCGTGTACAATACGGACATCCGCGACTACCAGACGCAGGTGCAGTCCGCCGAACTGGGTGTGAACCGCGGTTACCTCGCGAACGCTGAAAAGGTGCAGGTGCGCGGCGCGGAGCTGGACGGCAACATCCGGTTCAGCAATAATTTCTCCCTCTTCGGCGCGGTAGCGTATACCGACGGGAAATACAAATCCTTCAAAAACGCGCCCGTACCGCTCGAAGAAACCGGCGGCCCCAGCGCATTTAAAGATATCTCCGGCAGCAGGTTGCCCGGCATCTCCAAATGGACGGCCAGCCTGGGCGGCGAAGCATCTACCGGTGGCAAGTTCCTCGGCCAGGGAGGAAGATTTTTCATCGCGCTGGACGGTTATTACCGCTCTGAATTTTCTTCCAGCCCCTCTCCCTCTCTTTACCTGAACGTAGACGGATACGTGCTGCTCAATGGCAGGCTCGGCTTCCGCGCGGCAAAAGGCATTTCGGTATTTGTGTGGGGACGTAACCTGCTCGACAAAGATTATTTCGAACAATTGCTGGTGGCAGCGGGCAACGCGGGCCATTACGCAGCCGTGCTCGGCGACCCCAGGACCTATGGCGTCACCCTGCGTTACGCACTCAGCTCCGGCAACTAATACCAACCATTAATATTGCAAACCGGCGTATGCTTCATGAAGCGTACGCCGGTTTTTTCATGTATATCCCGAAATAACGGGAATAATTTCGCGCCATTCCCGAAACCTCATGAAATGTTTTTGCCGGTAAATATGTAAAGCGTTGTACCAGAAAGGCATTACTCATGGCATGTGCTTTGAAAACACCACGCAAAACATATTGGCATGGATACAAAATTTATTTCACGAAAAGGGAACGAAACCAAAACGCGGGAAAGCGCGGGCGGTATTTATTATTTCAACCGGCAGATCGCGGACGAGGGCAGTCTTTGCCCGGAAGAGAACATTATTGTAGCGATCATGGAAGGCGGGTTTATTTTTCATCACGAATCGGCGGCTTTCGAAACAAAAGCGCCCCAGCTCGTTTTCCTGCGGCAGAACACTTTAGTGAAATACCAGGCCCTTTCGAACCAGCCATCGTTTTTGCTGTTCGTTCTGAAAAAAGATATCGTGGAGGAATTTGTGCGGTCCGCGCCGCTGACGTCGGCCCGCCGGCGGCAGCCTGAGACGGTATTGGTGCATGAGCCTTCGCAGGATGTAAGCGAATACATCGCTTCCGTGACCGCCTGTTTTTCCGGCGATACGGGCATCCTGGCGCACGTGGAAAGGGCGAACCTGCTCGGGTTGCTGTATTGCCTTAGTTTCAACGCGCAGAACCATCCCCTGCTGGAACAGGCGGCAGGCGTACGGGCTTACACCGTGCCGTTGTAATCATGTTTTTTAATGCCCAGCCTTTTGATCTTCGATTCAAGCGTGCTGGGTGCAAGGCCGAGGAACTGCGCGGCGCCGTTGCTGCCGCTGATCTTCCCGTTACATTTTTTGAGCACGCGCAGGATATATTCCCGCTCATAGGCCTGCCAGGTTTTTATTTCCTCGTCTTCGGCGGAAGGCGCCTGTTCCGCCGCAACCTGCTTTTGCGGCTGCGCATGCCCGCCGAAATACAGCGAAGGATCGGTTTCACCGGGGCCTATCAATACCATTCTCCTGATCACGTTCTCCAATTCCCGGATATTGCCCGGCCACTGATACGTTTCGAGCATATGGCCCAGCTCCGGCGGCAGCGCAAAGGGCGCCCGGCCTTCCTGCGCGCAGAACACGTCTATGAAATGTTTCGCCAGCAAAAGAATATCATCTTTCCGCTCCCGCAGCGAAGGCACGTATATGGGAAATACATTGAGCCGGTAATAAAGATCGAGCCGGAAGCGGCCCGCTCCCACTTCTTTTTCAAGATCGCGGTTGGTGGCTGCAATGAAACGCACGTCGAGCTTCAGCGTTTCTTTTCCGCCGATGCGCTCTATTTCCTTTTCCTGCAGGGCGCGCAATAATTTTACCTGCGCGCTCACGGGCAATTCGCCGATCTCGTCCATAAAAAGCGTGCCCTTTTCTGCTTGCTCGAACTTCCCGATCATGCGGCTGGCCGCGCCGGTGAACGCGCCTTTTTCGTGGCCGAACAATATGGATTCGATCAGGGTAGCCGGCAACGCCGCGCAATTCACGGTAACGAAAGGCCGGTCTTTCCGGGGAGACATCTCATGCACCGCCCTGGCGATCCTTTCTTTTCCTGTGCCGCTTTCGCCCAAGATCAATACCGACGTAACGGAAGGCCCCACGATACGCACATGGTCTAGCACCTGCCGCAGCGAAGGGTTTTTCCCGACAATACCACAGATGGCTTCCGATCCGGCAGGGTTCCCCATGGCAGCGGATTTCGGCGCAGGCGGCTGTTTCCGCATCATGGCTTCGAGGCCGTGCTCGTGCTGGTAGATGGCAATCTCCAGCATCACCAGCACGTCTCTTTCGCGGAAAGGTTTTACGAGAAAACCATATGGGCTCGTTTTTTTGGCCGCTTCGAGCGTAGCCGGATCGGAGTTGGCGGAAATAAACAGGAAGGGTATATCCCGCTGCCTCAGTGCCGTCGCCAGGTCGATGCCCGTTTGCGGGCCTTTGAGAAAAATGTCGATCAGCACGAACTCCGGTTGTTCTTCCGCGACTATGTCCAGCGCATCGGTTACAGACTTCGCCGTGCCGCACACTTTATACCCCGCTTTCAACAGGATGCGCTCAAGATTTTTGGCTTCGATAAATTCATCTTCAACTATGAGTAGCTTCTTCTTCATATTGCTTAATTGACGGTTCTTGCCCGGCGTAATGTTTCGTAAGTGCTGGTCTTGGTTTGAAAAGGATGGTCGCCACCGTTCCTTCTCCGCCGGAAACGATCCGCACCGTTCCGTCGATGTCTTCCGTTAAACCGCGCACCAGCTTCATTCCCAACCCTTCTTCCTTTATACCGGCTGCGGGAGGAAGCCCTCTGCCGTTGTCGGTTATTTCGAGCATCGCGGTGTCTTTACCGGCCATGGAAAGGGAAACGCTGATCGTATTGTGGCCGGTTTTGCCCGGAAACGCGTGTTTGATAGCATTGGTGACCACTTCGTTGATGATGATGCCGATAGGCACGGCCTGGGAAATATCCAGCTCAACGGGCTGCGCTTCGGTCTGGAAATGGATCTGCCCGCGCGTCTGGAACGCTTCTTCGAGATAATATACCAGTTCCGGCAAATAAACGCTCATGTTCACCGACGACATATTATCCGCCTGGTAAAGTTTCTGGTGCAGCAGCGACGTGGCGAAGATCCTGTTCTGGCTGGACTGGATGGCGGCCAGCGGATCGTTGCTGAGATAATCCGTTTGCAGTTCCAAAAGGCTCACAATAGTTTGCAGGCTGTTCTTCACGCGGTGGTGCACTTCTTTGAGCAGCCATTGTTTTTCGTCCACCAGCTGTTCCAGCGCCACGTTTTTTTGTTCGATGATGCGCGCGTTCTTCTTTTTTACGCGGTACTGGTTGTACAACAGCCCTGCGATCACCGCCAGCAGCGCAAACCCGGCCAGTATGATGTTCCTCGTCTGCTCCGCCCGCTGCAGCGCCGATTCCCGCATCAATCCATCGTGTTTCAGCAGCATGATGTCCTGGTCTTTTTTCGCGGTTTCGTACCGGATGTCGAGCTCTTCCATTTTGAAACGCTGGTTCATATTCTGCGCTGAATCGTAATACAGTTTGTATAATTTGTAATTCGCCAGCGCACCGCTGTAATTGCCGTCGATGGAATCCAGCTGGCTGAGGTAATCATAACTGGAACGGAGCACGAAAGTGTATTCTTTATTGAGGCTGTACTGCAACGACTTTTCCACGAACCTCCGCGCTTTTGCATATTGTTTTCGTTCGAAATAAAAACGCCCTGCCTGCAGGTTGTACCACGCAAGGTCCGAGTGGCTGTGCTCAGCCGGAAAATTTTTGATGCCATCTGCCACATGCCCGAAATATTTCTCCGCTTCGTCGTTGTAGCCCAATTGTTCGTTGAGAAACCCCAACGTTATGTTCAGCTGCAATTTGTCGTGCTCGGATTGCGGCGGATATTTGGCTGCAATGTTCTTGACCGTGGCGATGGTTACTTCCGGCGTATACCTGTTGCCGATCACATACGACCAGCTTAAAAAGTTCTTGTACCAGAATAATTGCGGTTCCACATGCCGCCTTAACATACCCTTTTCATAATACGTAAGCGCACGCTCGTTTTCGTCGAAAAAGCGGTAGGTATCACCCATGCGGTGACAGGCCAGGCTGTAGATCAGCGAATCGCCGGTACCCGCAATATTAGCCATGCAGCTGTCTGTATAACCGATACCGCCCATAAAATCGCCGGCGATATTCTTCATGTAAGACATTACATAATAAGTGTCCATCACATGCCGGTAACCGGCTGCTTTTTCCAGGGCGAGCACTTCGTCCAGTTTGACCTTGGCTTTTCTCCAGTCGGTGACGAAATAGGCCGTCACGATATCGGACATTACCTCGATGGCGTTTTCTTTCAGTCCGAGCTGCCGGTAATCCGCATAAGCCCTTTCCAGGTTTTTCACCCGGTTGGAATCCGTGAACGGTAAGTGAAGCGCCAGCTCATGGAACGCCTGGGCTTTCCGCTGGCTGCGTTCCTGCTTTGCGAAGCTGTTTACGATGGAAGTGAAACATTTTACGCTGCCCGCCTGATCTCCTTGCTGGTAGCGCAATTCCCCTTCCAGGGCATCACATTCCGTTTGCCATTTTCCTGTTTCGGGAGCCGGCAGCGGCGTTTTGCGGGCCGCGGCGATGAAGGCAGCTGTGCTGTCCAGGTGAGCGGGGCGGGCGCCGGGTTGATGCAGGTAATAAATAGCCAGTTCCAGCAAGAGGCGCACCCGTTTCTCCCCGTTCGAACGGTCTGCCGCGGCGGCCACGGCGGGCGCCTGCCTTTGGTCCAGCCATTTCATTTCTTCACGGATACCCGCGTCGTAGATCATTTCGTCGTAGGGAAACTGGCGGCTGAAGCTGTAATATCTGCAGGTATATAACACGCAGCTGTCCTGGTCCCACTCGCCCTGGTGCACCATGTACAGGAACCGGCCGATGTTTCTCGCCAGCAAACGCTTCTGTGCGCCGTTGTAATTCTGAAGGGTTTCGCTTAACCGTGTTTGTGCATTTGCCATGGACAAAACACACAACAGGACCGCGCAGGAAAACAGTCGCTTTGACATACAGTATTTTTTAAAGAGCGGCCGGATGGAATGTCCACGCGATACATGCCCTGACCGGCAGAGGTTACCCGGCAGCCGGGAGAATTGAGGTTACGTGTCTATGTATGTACTAATGAATATGCCTTGGCAGCTTGAACAGTCTTACAAAGATAATATAAAACCGGGTTTAATCCACCTCATATAAAAAGCGGATGCCTGCGTGTACCTGCCGGCAACCTGAACAATTCTTACAAGATAATGCAAAACTGGGTTTTATCCACCCCGTATCAAAACAGGTTACCGTTCGCGGTTGCCGTCCAGCTGCCTTCCGCGATTTCCGTTTCCAGCTCGCCTGCGTCCCAGCCGCAATACCCGATAAACAGCCTGATATCTTTTTCCGCGAGGGTTTTGTTATTCAAATGCACGAGGGCCTGGCTGAAATCCCCGCCCAGGTGAATATCCCCGGTCACCGGCGTTCCGCCTTCGACCAGGTCGGGGCGGCGGTGCAGGAAAAAAAGATGTTCCCGGTCTACAGGCCCGCCGTCGTACAACGGGAAAGCTACGCCCCCGCTGAATTCGGCCAGTTCGTTCAGTTTTCGCGGGAACGGCCTGTTGATCACAAAACCCATCGCGCCTTTTTCGTTGTGCTCCGCGATAAAGATGCTTGCTTTCGCAAAAAAATCGCTGTCGAGCTGTACGGTGCTGTGGAGGAAGATGCCGGCTTTCATGGAAAAATTAATGCTGGAAAGGTTTTACAAACATGGCTTTGCTGCCTTTAAGTTCCCGTTGCTCCCTGGGACTGCCGTGCTCATTTTTTGCGCCCGTCGGTTCATGCATTTTCATATTCGTCTATGGTTCATCAATAAAGCTGCCAAGTTAATAAAAAAATGACGCTTCCCATCGAATCGGGATGCAAATCCCGCCATGCTATAAGCTATCTTCTTTTGCCGTATTCGTTTCACCTATGCAATCCTAAAACTAAACAGCAGGTAACATCCGGTAACAGCCTACGAACACTTCGTGGCCGCCCTCCTGGAAGACTGATCCATGCCGCAGGAAATGCCTACCTTTATAAAAAAATAAGGACATGGACACCAGAGAAACCCTCGCACCCGGCGGCAGCTTCTACGGTAAAGTAATGGAGCTCTACCAAAACAAACAGGAAGCGAGCATCCTGTATGAAGACAACGGCGTTACCCGCGCCAACGGCATCATTACTTCCGTGTTTGAAAAAGACAACAAACACTGGATGCAGCTGAACGGAAACCTGGACGTGGCGATCGATTCGCTATACGCGCTCAACGGCACTTTCACTTCCGATTATTCGGAGTGCTAACTGTCTCTATTCACATTTTTTGTCAGATTGAAAATGACTGTCGCCAGCCCCGGCGTACAGCAGTTCAATTTTTTGTTAACGCCTATGAGGATATCCTGCTTACTACCATTGCTCCTGACCCTGCTGCCGGCAAGGCTTTCCGCGCAAGACGCGAATTACTGGTCGTCCAGTTACGGGCCTGCTGGTTACTTTATGCCTGGCTCGGTGATCTCCCAGAACCGGGACAGCGGCGTGATGTTCTACAATCCCGCATTGCTCGTGAACACGGCTACCAGCACCACTTCCATCAGCGGTACCATTTACCAATACCAGTCCCTCGTTTATCCTGACGGTATCGGAACGGGCCTCCGCCTTAAATCGCAGGGAGCCAGCATTATTCCCATGGTGGCTTCCCGCGCCGTGCCTGTTAAAAAGAAACTGCCTTTCACCCTTGCGTTTGCCATCGTGCACAACCCGGTGATCGATTACGGTGTTACGCAGCAGAAAGACGTGGTGCAGGACGTGCTGGACAATTCGTACAGTCCCGGGCCGGAAACTTTCATCGGTCAATACAAGGCCGCCAACCGGATAGACCAAACGGCCGTACAGCTGGGCGCAGGCTGGCGGGCCGGAAAAAAATTATCGCTGGGCATTACGGCGGAAGGCGTCGTGCAGCGGCAATCGTTCACCGTTGATTATATCGCCCGGGCCATGATGAATCCCGCCGGGCCAGATACCCTGCTGGCGCCGATCACTACCGTTTCCGAAGACTATACCGCTTCTTACTGGCAGGTGGGTTTACGGGCCAAACTGGGCATGGCCTGGGAAATCGCCCGCAATCATCATGCGGGACTGGTATTCACCACACCTGTTCTGAAAACTGCAGGCAAAGGCACGGCCATCTCCAACGTGCAGATAAGCAACCTGTATCTTACGCCCGCCGCCGGCCTCAACCTGCTGGCCAGCTCCCGGCAGGCCAAACTGCCCAGCCACTGGAAAAACCCGCTGAGTATCGCCGCCGGTTATACGTATATGCATCGGAAGGGACAATTGTACGTCGCTGCGGAATATTTCGCGGCCATCAAAGCCCACAGCGTGCTGCAACCCAGGCCTGCGGCATTTATCCGGCCGGATACGGGCAGCAATGCCACGTCCGCGGAATTTCTGCAGCTGAAGGACGAACGCAGCGCGGTGATCAATTGCGGCATCGGGGCGAGTTATCTCGTAGCGGAAGATCTTACGCTGTTCGCTTCACTGCGCACGGATTTTTCTTATGCGCGCAAAAACAGGCGGGCGCTAACCGAAGGTTATAACATCTACATCACCAACTGGGACCTTTACCACATGCAGCTCGGCGCCAACATGCGGCGAAAGCGTTACAACCTGCGCACCGGGCTGATGCTGACTTACGGGGGCACGAATAATTATCCGCAAACGATCAACTTCGATCACCCGAACGAAGACAATTTCCTGCTCGGCGATCCCGGCGTTACGCCCGGGCGCACTTTACAGGCCGGCGTGCTGGTTTCGTATATCCATAACTTTTAGGGAATAACGGCCAGTGGCGGAAGGGAATATTGCTGCCGGTATTTGTTATATTTCTTGCGGTAAGCGCGGTTGCGCCGCAAACCGAGCGACGACATCACGCCGTTTTTCTGGACGACGATCCAATAATTGAAGATAAACTTCTCCTGGTTTCGCTCCGCGAAAATAAAAGACGGGCGCGATACCCGCGAAGGCAGCAGCAGGTTGGCCAAACCGGTTTTCAGCGCGGGAAGCGGCCGCCATTTACCGGGATGCCGTTTATCGCCGATACGCAGGCGCAGGTCGTGATAATAAAACTGCATTTGGCCGTAAGCCGCGTATTTGTTGCCATCCCAGCGGCTTAGCACGGTGTCTATTTTTCCTTTCGTGATCTTTACATTTCCCTTCGGCATTGCCTGGCGGCCCAGTTGGGGCAGGCTCAGGGGCGATATGTGGAGGCTGGCGGTGAAGCCGGAAAGACTGTCGCCGTAGGATTCGCGGTATACGAGTTGTTGTATGCTGCCGTTGAAAACCCTGCCGGATGCGATCACCAGCAGTGAATCGCCGCCGTTGAAACGGTTGCCCAGGCGGAAGATGGCACCCTGCACGTCCGTTATCGGCATTTCGTTCCAGTGGTCTGTTTTGGCGGGGCGTTCCGCGTAAACGATCGTGCTGTTGGAAATAGAGATGGTATCCACTTTGAATGGCAGGCCGATCTTCGATACCAGCTTCGTCGGCATTTCTTTTTCGATCCCGTGCTGCAAAGGCATGTGTTTGTCTCTCGATACTGTCATTTTCAGATGTTCCAGCGAAAGTTTCGGGATATACAGCGGCCCTGTTTGTGAAGGGTTGAAGCCTGAAATGCCCAGCTCTCCTTCTTCCACGGTGATATAATCCTGTTGCCATTTTTCGGCGCTGAATGTTTCGTCGCGGCTGCGTTGCGGGCGCATAAAAATATGCTGTAAGAGGAAGCGGTTATCCGTCCAGGCAAAATTATCCGCGCCGGCATTCATTTTCCCGTTACTGAAATGAACTTTTCCTCCTTTCACCGATAAAAGCGGCACCAGCTTTTTCCAGTCAAAGGAATTATTTTTTCCAAACCTGATGGTAAGCGGCGCCAGCGACCCTTGCAGCTTTTCAGCGGCAATGGCGGCGCTGTCTTTCTTATAACGCAATTCCCCGCCGGACCAGGCCAGCTGTTGCAGAGCAAATTCAATTTCTTCCCCGACATTCCCCTTCGACACATCCAGCACAAAAAACGGCAAGCCCAGCATCATTTGCCCACGGCGTACTACGCTTTCCCGCAGCGTTATCTTTGCGGGCTGAAAAGCAATACCATTCTTATTTCCATGGATCTGCCCAATATCGACCTGCGCGCGCGTATCGAGTTTCAGCGTATCTTTTTCACCCGCCGCAGACAATGCCACCCGGGCATCGTTAACGCGCAGTTTATCGACCTGCAGGTCGAATGGCAGATGAATGCCTTTAAACGGAGAACCGGGGCCGGGTTTCCGTTTCATCACCCATTGCACGACCGGTCCATCTACCTGCAGCCCGGGCACATACAAATTGCTGAAACCGGTGGAATGGAGTGGTAACTGAAACCTGCATTGCCGCGAGAAAAACTTTATTGACCGGTCGGTTGAAACAAACCCGACACTGTCCAGGGTGCTGCTTCCATTGGTGGTGATGTGCCCGGCGCCGGTTTCAAACGTAAAACCGGGTTTTACCATCTGCATCCCGTGAATCTTTAACCGCACAGACCTCCAGGTAAAAAAATGTTGATCCGTTCGCAGTTGTTCGATCAGCAGGTCCCCGCCGTTTACGATCATCCTGCCATCGGGCGTTGTTTGCCATACGTGCGCCTCTCCCGCTTCCAGTTTTCCCACCCTGATGACGGGCAGTTCGCGGCGTGGTTTTTCATGTTTTGTTTTTCCGTCCGTTTTTGCAACGACCAATATGCTGCCCGCACGGAAATAATCCACCTGGATGTCCCGCGTTTGCTGGTACACGTCCCAATCGAACACTTCCCAATAAACATTCTGCGCCAGCAGCATCGAGCCGTTGGGAAGTCGTATTTCCGTTCGTTTGCTCCAGCTGCGGCGCCCCACGCCATCGAAACGGTAATCTTCCGACCGGATCTTCATGCCGCGCGCGGTCAGTTCCAGATTGCCGACGCGCAGGTCGGGAATGGAATGTTTGATATCGACGAGCGAATCGCTAAGGAAAAGTTTATTCAAAAGAATATGCGCGTTGATCTTTTTCACCGAAAGCGCCGTTCCTTTTTCGCCGCCGGCTTTGTAGCCAAGCTCACCGTTCCGTAAGCGGAAATGTTCCACGTTCACCATTTCCCGGATGCCATGCAGCGTCTGGTAAAAAATATCGAGGTTTTTGGACGGGCGCAGCGGCGAGGCTGTCGCGGCTTTTCGACCGGGCTTCATAGCCTGGCGGTGCTGCGTGATCACGGGATCGAGCAATTCGGCTTCGTCCGCTTTAAGATGTTTGCGCATCAGCGCTTCAAAGTCCACGTTTTTCAGTTTCAGGGCGGGCGCGGTGGCAGACACCGTTTTGTCTGCATGATTTTTTTCCGTAGGGCTGTAGGTTACGCCGGAAAAGAGGATGCCGTCTTTCTGTATTTTAAATTCGTCAATGCGCATCTGGTAAAGACTGTCCCGCGAATAAAATACCATTTGCCGGAGGTCCATCCTCACGCTGTCTATCGTCAGCGGCCGCGGCACTTTCGGGTCTACGCGCAGGTTGTAGATGCGGAGATTGCTGTTTCGGCTGGCGGCCTGCCGGCCTTGCAGGTGCACGTCCGCGTTCACGACGTTGATAAATCCTACCTGCATAAAACCGAAAGGCATGCGGCTGCCCGCCAGCAGCGTATCCTGCCCGGGCTTGCCGTGTTTGCCGGGCGGCACGGTCAGCACCGGGTTCAGGCAGTTGAGCGTATCGATCAGCAGGCGGTTGTGCTGGTAAACGGCGGGCAGGTGGCGGGAATTAAAAAACACCTGTTCCGCCCGGAGATGCAGGCCGGGGTTGCCTGCGGAATCGTGTTCCCGGTAATCGATGCTGTCCACTTCCAGGCGCTGGCCTTTGCTGTCGAACCGCAGCGCGTTAAAACTCAATTCCTGCTTGCGTTTCGGCAACACCCAACGCTGGCGGCCGAGTGAAAGCACCACCCTGTCTGACCCGAAAAGATGATCGTCTGCATTATTGACGCCGGTAAAATTTTTAACGTACAGGTTGATATCGTTCACATGCAGTACGGTAGTGTCTTGCACGATATAATCGTAAGACGCGCCGCGCATGCTGAAGGTACGGGCGTTGAAATGGGTGAGCGTCTTTTCCAGGATATGCAGGATGTCCGACCCTTTGAATGCCGCGCGCGGCGTGCCGGTTGAAGATTTCCGCCGGATGTTCATTTTTACCTGCGGGTTGATAAAAGCCATGCTGTCTACGATCATTTTTCGGTCAAGCAGCAGGTTTTTCCAGGACGCGAGGGAAAAATACAGTTCGGGGATGATGATCTGATAGGCAGACGCATCGTTTTCCGGGCTTACACAGCGCACGGAAGATGTTTTCAGCCTGATGGCCCTTTTATCGAGCGATATTTCGGCGCTGCCCGCATTGAACTCGTACCGGCCTTTTGTTTGCATTTTCACCGCGTACCTTAGGCTTTCCTTGAAGCGGAAGGTGATCAGATAATAGAACAGACCGGCACATAAAAGTATGCCGGCCGTTACGAAGATCAATATACGTTTGAGGGCCTTCTTCAAAACAAATACTTTATATAAACTCCCCCGCGCCCGGTTCCGCAGCGGGTTTCATGGTCATGCTCCGGCGTTCGAGCCAGGAATTGAACAGGGTATAAAAGAGGGCGAGAATGATCGCGCCTTTGAACATGCCGGTAAAACCCCAGGCCGCGAGGCCGCCCACCACGCCGATGAACAGCACGAGAAAAGGCAGCTTGCCGCCGCTTTTCGCGATCAGGACGGGCTTGAGCACTGCGTCTATCAGCATCACGAACAAACCGTATATCGCGGCAAAGATCGCTGTGCCGGTATGCCCGTCCACCGCCAGTATGATCACCAGCGGCAGCCATACCAGCAGCGGCCCGACCTGTATGAGCACGAGGAAAAACACCAGCGCGCACAGCAATATTTTAAAATGCAATCCCGCGAACACAAACCCGATCCATGAAATAAAAGCGGCGACGAAAGCCGTGCCCATCACACCGATGGAAACGCCTTTGATCGCGTGCGTGGCGGCATCCAGCAGCAACAGGCCGTCGCGGCGGCCGAGCAAATGCTGCAATGTGGTTTTGACGGGGCGCATCACTTTATCGCCGCCTGCCAGCAGGATCGCGGAGATGACGATGCCAAGAACGAACTGCAAAGCAGTACCCAGCACGCCGGCGCTGCCGGTCACGATGCGGTGCAACACCAGCCGTATCTGGGTTTCGTAGCCCATCAGCGCTTCCTGCGGGTTTTCCTGGAGATGTTTCCAGAAGTCTTCCATACCGGAGCCGACAAACGGCAGGCCCGTGAGCGTTTCCGGTAAAGGCGGCAGACCTTTGGTCTGGATGTCCGCATATGCCTGGATCACGTCTTTTATATGTCTGCCCATTGCGCTCACGATGTACACCACGGGCAGCGCAACGATAATGATAAGTACGATGGCGTAAAGCGTAGACGCGAGTTTGCGTCTTTGCCCCATGGCATTTGCAAGCCTTTCGTACGGCGTGGCAAAGGAAACGGAAAAGATCAGCGCGAAGGTGAAAACGCCGAAGAACACCTTTAACACGTCGTACAACGCAAAAAGCAGGGCCAGCAACAATAACAGCACCAGGATGGTTTCGATGATGCTGCGCGAATTGGGGAGGTTAAGGCGCATACGGTAAGGATTCTTAATTAAATATAATGAATCCGGCTCATTTCTCCCCTATCGCTTCGCGCGTCAGCTTCATGGCCAGCTCGTGCAGCTCTGTGCCGGAAGCCTTCAGCGGGTCGATTGTTTTTATGAGCAGCGTTCGCAGCGCGAACAATTCTTCGCGGTTATATTTTTTGGAACCTTTGCTCAGTTCCAGTTTCATCAGTTCCTGCCGGTGATCCAGCCGGGGATTAAAAAAACCGTTCAACTCGCTGCATTGGTGGCACACGCCGTTTTTGCCGATCAGCGCGCAACGGTTATCGAAGATCTGCATCATGTCTTTACGCGCGTCGTTGAGCAGGTGTTTCACCACGCCCTGCGTTTTGCCAAGGATCATGGCAATCTCCCGGACGGAGAAATCGTAAATATCTTTCAGGATCAGCGCCACCTGGTTTTCGACGGGCAGCGATTTGGACATGCAGGTGAAGCAGAAATCGATATGCTCGCGAATCTCGAAAGCCCCGGCTACGGAGTTTTGCCGCACGTCCAGCAAGGCCTCGCGGGCTTTGCTGCTGGCGGAAATGTACGCAGTGGTTTGCTCTTGGTTGTCTGCCTGCCAGCGTTTGCGTTTCCCGAGGTGATCGTATGCGAGGTGGGTGCCGATGCGGAACACCCAGGTTTTTAGCGACGAATCGGCTTTAAAAGTGCCGATTGACGTATATGCTTTGATGAAAGTATCGTGCGTGAGATCATCCACATCGTTCCTGTCTGCCAGCAAGCGGTAGAGGTACGATTTCAGCTGCGGCTGAAACTCCGCGAACAGCGACTGAAAAGCGTTGATATCGCCCTGCATGGCTTTTTTTAATACATCTTCTTCCATGGTCATCAGATTACGTCCGTTCTACCGCAATCGGCGTCTACGATATGACTGTTAAAGGTAACGCCATTCTCCGAAACGAGGAAGGCGGCCACTTCGCCTATTTGTTTGAGGGAAGGGCCGGTTTGCAGCAGCAGGGCTTCTTTGCTGCGGGCGATGAAGTCCGGTAGCGGGATGCCGAGTTTTGCAGCGGTGGCTATGGCGGTTTCCCGCATGATCTTCGTTTCGGCGATAGCGCCGGTGTTCAGGCAGATCACTTTAATGCCGAAGCGGCCGAGCTCTGCCGCCATGGCCCTGGTAAGTCCTTCGATAGCAGTACAGGCAGCGGCGACGCCCGATTTGAAAGGCAATTTCATGCGGGATACGCCGGCGCTGAGCGTGAGCACGGTTCCCTGCGATTGGGTTTTGATCATATATCTTGCCGCTATGCGGGAAGTAAGGAACTGCGAGCCGCAGGGTACTTCGATCGCGTTCAGGAATTCCGTGTAGGCGATCTCGGTAACGGGTTTACCGGAACCATTCTCCGACAGTTTGGGCCAGATGCCATTGAAAACGATATCGAGCCGGCCGTTCTCCGCAACGATCTTTCCGAGGTATTTGTCGATCTCCTCTTCGTTGAGGGCGTTCACTTTGGCGGCCTTGGCCCAGCCTCCGGCGTCGTGTATGCGGGCCGCGAGTTGCTTAACAGGTTCAGGATCGAGCGCGGAAAGGTATACTTTGGCGCCATGCTGCGCGAAAGCGCCGGCGATTGCCCCGGCAATGTCTCCGCTGGCGGCGAATACTACTGCTACTTTGTTTTCCAGGATGTTCATAATGGTGTTTTAGGGTTTAGACGGATGGGAGGAGGAAAACGGTCGGAAATTTTTAGTTTAGGGATATTGGGGCGCCTGGCTTGGCATAGAAAATGGATATTTTCAGCCAGAAACTGCATGCATACGGGTTGATCTTGCCCTGATTTAGGTTAACACCGCTTGTCAGGAAATCCCGTTATCGGTTTACAATGTTCATTGGGCCAGCACCATTAACGGGGTGTGACTGGCTGCCGGCAAAGGTGGTCTCTCCACAAGCATATTCCCGGGTAAAAGCGTTCCCTCCGTAGTGCTACGGTAGGGTAAAAGCGTTCCCTCCGTAATGATACCGTAGCAGGACCGTAGTAAACCGGTAAAAATATCCCGGATTGTCTTCAACTGAAAAAACTTTACAGTATGGCAGGTTTATCCTGCATAAGCGTTACAGGTTACTTTTTGATCCTGTTATGGCTTTACAGCGGGGTCAATAATACGGAATCTGACCTTGATGCACCTGTTGTGGTGTTCTCAGTCCGCAACTCATGTGTATCCTGACCTGATTGTAGCGATGGATAGCCTGATGAGTAATGGCCACCGCGTGGCCATAATCGCGGAAAGTCGTATCCAACCCAAGCTCTGTCTTCTCCTTGTGGCGAGGGTTACTTACTATGCCTTGCAGGCGTCGTTCTCCTGCCCCGCCAGGGCCAATCGGGAGAAATGGCTCAAATAGCCCCTGAGACGGCCTATCCAATAATGGGCACGCTTTGACGCATCGAGCCCAAACGGCTTTCGTGCACGGAACTACGAGACTGCCGGCTCAAACCTGCTTCCCTTCGGCCTTCTGCATTTGGTTGCCCCACTTTTCCACCAGCAGGAAACCTTTGATGCTAATGTAGATCACGGGCGCGAATAACAAAGCGATCAAAATATGCTGCCAGAAATGGGGGAACAACGAGAACAGGTAAAACAGGCCGCCCACCATCAGCAGGCTGATCGCGCCCCAAACGTAATTCAGCGCTTTGATCTTCCCGGGCGTTTTTACGTCCGATCCCGGAGGGCGATAGTCCCGGGCTTGCGGGAAGCCGCGGTAACCGGCTGAAATCGAAGCAAAAGCCTTATCGCTTGTGCCATCCCATCCCGTGGTATCGGACAATGTGCTTTCGAACACGGCCTGGCGCTGCGCCACTTTCCTGTAAAACCCCGCGAGACTGTCCAGGAACTCGTCAGGATTATTGTAAAAGCCGGCTATCTGCACAAGATCCACGAGCAGCGTATTGTCTTCGCTGGGCTGGAGCCGGATATAGGCCGTCCATTCGTCGTAATACGGAAGTAGACCGGGGTATGCCTGCGCGATGTAATCCCGGTTGCGGCCGGCATTTTCCAGCGCAGTGTCTTTATCTATCTTGATATCGGTATCCGTTTCAACGTCTTCGCTTCCGGGCTGGTAGGCTTTGCGGTATTTCCCGCGAATGCCTTCGATATCCGCTTCGCTGAGTAGCAGCAGCCAGAAATGCGCGAGGGAATTATTTCCTTCAAACAGGATCTCCTGCGGTTTTCCAGGCTTATTAATGATAAGATATGATCGGTTTCCCATGTATCAGGCGGAATATTAAATGCTAGAATTGCCACCATTTCTTTTTAGCGGTCTTTTCCTCGTCCGGGCCTTTGGCGCCGGGTGCGGGCGGCAGGTCTGCCGGGCCGGTTGCGCCCGGCGGGTCGCCGTGGAGCATGTCGTACGGATAATACGGGCTCGTTTTGAGCTTCGAATCGTCCAGCTGCATCACCTTGGCGATGGCCGCACTTTCAAAGCTCCAGTAGCCGATGTAGGTGTTATCGGATTTTTTATGGGAATTATATTCATCTTCCAGGTTGTTCCGGGTATAATAGAATTTCTGAAGATATTCATACATACCATCAGCGGCATCCGCTTTGTTCGATTGCGTTATTTCCTTCAACTTTAAACAGCCCGCGTCTTCCGGCCAAAGCAGTTCCTCAGTTTGTTTGTAACCGGGTATGGCGTAACGCACCAGGAAACTCATGAGATAATCATGATACCCTACCCCGGCGAGCTTATTGCCCAGCCGTTCCAGCGCATCCCTGGTATCCAGCAGAACGCCCATGGCAACCATGCTCAGCAGCTGCGAATAGATCAGCCCGCCGCCGTCTGAGTAGTCGTCGTCCGGCTTGATGCAAAGCGTATAAAAATCCAGCATTTCCCTGCAGGGGGCAACGAGGTCTTTCACCAGTACGCCGCGCGAATATGCCAAGGAAATATAGATGCCCAGCCCGTCGGCCATGGCGTAATATTCCATGTAATAGGGCTGCGGTTTTGCCAGCAATTCCTTCTTTTTAACATCCAGTGTCGCTTTCAGCCTGTTTGTCGATTCCTGAAAATACCTTTCGTCTTTGAAATGATCTCTGAACATATCTTATAAATTATTTAAAACAAACCTCCTATCCAGCCGCCGATACTACTACCCGCAATGCCGCCGATGATGCCCCCGACGACACCGCCAACAATAACCCCTACCGGGCCTCCAAGCGCTCCCACGGCAGCGCCGATCTTTGCGCCCACCAGCGCCCCGCCGAGCGCCCCCACCGCGGAACCGGTGGCTTCTTTCGTTTTTTCCCCGAAATGCCCTTCCTCCTGGTAAGCCGAATATACATTGTACCCTTCCATCACAATTCCCACCACAATGGCACCCCGGCCCACTACCTTGCCCACCTTGCTGACGGTGGACGCGTTCCGCACCAGGAAATTATTTGCAGCGCTTACGGCTTTGTTGCCCTGGATGCTGGTTGAAATGCCGTTGATCGCATTCGCGGCCCTGGAGCTGCCTCTCACCACGTTCGCCGGTTCCAGCGTTACTTTGTTCCCCACCTTACCGGTATTGTCCACTTCGTGATAGTTAATTTTTCCATCGGGTTCCACTCCCGCGGCCAGCCGCTTCAATGACGGATCATTGGTGTTCACCTTGTCCAGCACGCGGGCGGCGTCGTCTGGCGGCAACGATTGCTGCACCCGGCTGGTGCCATGATGCTGGCCTTTAGACAACCATTGATCGCCCAATTGTTTGCCGCTTCTTTTGGTGCCCGCCAGCTTCGGCTTCCCGCCGCGCGTAGCGAACTTTCCGTCAGAAACAATGTCTGTAGTGCCTTTCGGGTCTTTCGCACCAATATCCAGGCCATTCTGGCCGCTGCCCATGTCCGTGGAATTGATCACATATCCCTTCGCCTTCAAATCCAGCTTCACTCTTTCTTCCCCGTACATGCGTTTGAAATCTCCCTTGCTCGCGGCGATCTCGTCTATCGTCTTACCCCGAAAATATTCTTTTTCTATGTCTTTTAGCGTTTGAGCGCCCCCGGCAAAATTCTGACCGAGATAGTTGGCCCCGTTGTTCATGCCGAAACCCAAACCGGTCAACGCATCGGCGCCCGTTCCTCCACCGGAGGGCGCATCAAAATCAACCTTTACTTTACCGCCTTGTTTACAAAGCAGGCAGGCGTCTTCAAAGACGAGTTTGTAGCCGTTCACCTTTACGCCTTCATTGCATTTGTCCCAATAAATAGGATCGGGTTTGCAGGAACCCCCTGTTACCGAACAGGAGCCCATGGGGAAAATATTTTCACCGGGCACCATGTCCATTTCGCTTGCGAGGTTCTCCCCGTAGATGCGGGTATTGTTGTGATGGGTCACTGCCAGGCGCGAGGGAGCACTGCCTTTGTCGCAGGTGAGCCAGCTGTTTGCAGGAATATATTTTTTCGAGCCCATGTTTTACAAATTTTGACCGGTCAGGCGGCCGCTTCGGCCTGGAACAACTTTTCGGGCTGAAGCGCCTCGTTTTCCGGCACCTGCGCCAGCGTGTGCGCGGCCACGATGCTGTACCAGTCGGATACTTTTGTTTCGAGGAACAGCTCCGCCTTCGTCAGCCAATGTTCCCCGTTATATTCATAATGCTCTTCCAGGTCGGCCTCCAGCGATGCGTTGATATTAAACACGCCCGTCAGGTCTTTCAGCATCCGCGCAAACGATTTGCGGTCGAACCGCGCGGCATCCAGCAGGGCCCTGTTTTCAAGACTGTAGCGGTGCCGGTGCAGTTCATATTCCTCCTTCCAGCGGGATTCCATCAGCAGCGGCAGGTCTATCGCGCCGAAATACGTTTTCAGCACAAACGGCGCCCGTACCAGCGGCTTTTTTTCCGCGTAATTGTCCTGGAAAAAGAACCGCCAGGCGCTGTACCCTTCAAACGCCCGCAGGAAACGCGCCTTGTCTTTCAACAGCTTGTCCGTTTCGGCGATCATGTTATCCGCGCTTTCTTTGAGGTGTTTATATTTTTTTTGCATCCGCGCAGCGAAAAAACCTGTCCATTTCTGATGCAGCGTGGAAAAATTCCGGATGTCTTTCAGCCGGCCGTTGTTGTCCAGCACCAGTTCCAGCGGCGATTGCAGCTCGTCCATATCCGCCGCCCAATCGTGTATGCGAACGGTGCCTTCCATTTGTTGCGCCACCAGCGTGTATTCCAGCACCAGTTCCGTTTCATTCCGCTCCAGCGCCCGCAGTTTCACGAGCTTGTGCTGTACGAACTGCATCATATGCGAGCCGATCGCCGTTCTGTTGGCGCTGGTGATGTGATAATGTACGTAGGAGCCGGGCGACGGCCTGTCGAGATTAAATTCCATACCGCCTAACATTGATTGATCTCCACTTCGTTCGCAAAAATGTTGGCGATGGTGCCGCCGCTGGCCGTGAATTTTTCCGTCGCGGTGAACGTCATTTCTTTGGAATCCAGCTTGCACAAACCGGCAGATGAATTGATCTCCACATCTTTGGCGGTGGCCGTCAGGGAAATGTTTTCCGTATCCGCGGTGCCGGAAATGCTCTTTTTAGCGCTGAAGACGATGGTCCCTTCGCCCCCGCCCTGCTCGCCGGGCTGCGCATTGATGGCGATACTATTGCTGGAATTGACGATAAAATCTTTTGTATTGATCGTGAACTTCTGCGGCGCGTCCAGCGTAACGGAGCCGTCTCCGTGCATGGTGAGCACGTTGCCGCTGGGGTCTTTCACGGTCACGCTGCCATTGCTGTCGTCCAGCGTAACGGTGGAGCCGCTGCGCGTACTGAGGCTTTTGACCGAATTGGACGCCCCGCCGCCGCTGCCGTTGTTGCCGTGGTATACACTGCCCAGCACGATCGGCCGGGCGATGTTGCCTTCTTCAAAAGCTACAACTACCTGGTCGCCCTTTTCGGGCACAAAGGTGAAGCCCCTGTTTTTGCTCACTTTCTCGGAGCTGCCCGCATTAGGCGATACCACCCGCAGCCATTCGCTGGCGTCGTTGCAGTTGCATTCCCATTTGAATTTCACTTTCACCCGCCCCTGCCCTTTCGGGTCTTCATTATCTTCCACCATGGCGAGCTGCATGTCCGCCAGCGGCTTATCGTATTCCCTTACGGGCACCTTCTCCGAATCGGCGAGGATGGCTTCGAATGTGTGATAATAATGCCCTACGCCGTCCAGGTGATGATACACGCCCGTTACCAGGAAACGGCCCAGCTGCTGCACCGTAAAGCTCAGCGCTTCTTTTACGCTCATGCTCACATCTACGATCTTGCCCAGGCCTACCTCGGGATTGTCGCCGCTGGCCGTAACCTGCAACAGGTCTGCCATATGGGATTTCTCTTCGTTCTGCACGTAGGTATCGATCTCCTTTTTCGAATCGATGCGCACCTGCAGCGGTTGCGAGTAGATCTTGCTGTAAAGCTCGTTGGATGCGTTCACGGCATGCGCCAGGTCGGGCTGACCGCCGGGGGCCGCTTTGGCTTCGGATTTAAAAAGCTGGTCTTCCTTCGGGTTGTAGGCGAATTTGCGGCTTTTCAGCGGCGCCACCTGCATGGCATACTGGAGACTGTGCAGATCGCGGCCGTAGACCAGTTTCACTTCCTCCTGTTCGTCCGGCTTGCCGAAATGCAATTTCACGCCGTCGTAATAAAACCATTCGTGATATTCCGCCGAGAGACGGTTCAGGAACTCGTAATCGCTTTCGCGGTACTGGATCAGGTAATCCACCGGTTCTTTCCGGGAGGGGTTGAGCTGGATGTTCAGATCGTTCTCCGGCGCGTCTTCCGTGGCTTTGCGTATCACGGATGCCAGGTCTTTATTGAGATACGAACCCAGGTCAGGCCCGCGGTCGATCAGGATGCTGGGGCTGTACCCGCTCACGATCAGCGTGCCGTGATAGCCATGACTTTGGGAAAGCTCCACCCGCGTTACCTTGCCGGTAAAAAGCTGCTCTTTCCCGGGCACATTCCCGAATTGCACGTTGATGCTTTTGCCCATAAAACTGCGCGACTTATCCAGCGAAATAATGCCGGGCGCGCCCATTTCATCGTGATTAAAACGCAGCTCAAAATAATGATGCGCGTTGAACCGCTGTTCCAGCGTAAAGGATGAAAAATGAAGGATTGGCGTATCCTCTATATTGATCTGTACATTCAGTTTTCCTTCCATCGGTTAACACTTTTGCTTGATTGTAAAAGATCAGCCTTTTACAGGCCATTTGGCATAGTAGCCGATCACCTTGTACCGGCCTTTCACGCGGCCGAAAACGAAGGCGAAATAATTTTCGGCATTCCCGTTCGTTTCCGGGTATTGCATGTATACTTCATACATTTTCGAGGCTTTGTCCGTACACTTCCGCAACGCTTTGTAATAATCTTCGGGGCTGGAGGCGTCGATCTCGGACAGCTGGTTTTCCCTGGCTTTGGGCAACAAACGAAGCACATCCCGGTTAAAGATATTTTCCCGGTAACTGTTGAACTCCTGCCGGCTTACCTTCCCGGATTCCCTGTCGATGTTCATGTCTTTCAGGTCCTGGTTCGTCCACTGCTGCGCGGTTTGGAGCGGGAAATACAGCAGGTTCACCAGTTGCCCGGGATTGTTCTGCTGCACGGCTTTCTGAAAAGCGGTGAAAAAACTGCGGAACTGCTGCTCGTCCGGGTCGGTGGACGGCAGTTTTACCGGGGAGACCGACTGCGTTGCGGGAGTTACGCTGCTTGTGGAGGACGTTGCGCTACCCGGCGCAGGCTGCCCGCTGCCCGGGGGAGACGGCGTGCCGGTGGCCGATGATTGTGCAATTGCCGTATTCGCCGAAGACTGTGTTCCGCCGGACGAATCCGTTGCTGACATTTGCACAGCGGCGACTGCGGACTGCGGGCTCTTTTCGGCAACGGCGGAACTGCCCTGCGGCGGGCGTGAATTGTGACAGGCCTGCGTGCCGGTATACAGGCCGCAGCATATCAATGTAATGTATAAACGCGATCGTATCATATTCAGAACCTTGGAATATAGATCAGGCCTCTCTCTTCCATCCGTTTGAGCACCACGGCGGCGCCCATTTGCTGGGAAACCGCTTCCGGGTCGTACTTCCCGTCTTTCACATATTTTCCTTTCGTGTAGTGATTGGAAAAACTCCAGAGATAAGGCGTATTGATCTTTTTATATTTAAAATACCCGAAGCCGTTATAAGCCTCCAGTTTGCGGAGGATCAGCGGCAGTATCCATTGCCGCACCTTGTCGAAGTTCATAAAACGCAACGCGTCCACCGCGCTTTCTTCAAAAGTGAACGGCGGCGGATGCCCCACTTTCGGCCTCCCCGACGGCACCTGCACGGTGTAACCGGTGAGCGGGTCGCCGTTATGAAGATGTTTGTTAAAGTTGAAGCTGCACTCCAGGTAATGTACGCATGCGATAAAAAACCACGGGATGCGGCCGGAAGTAAGCGATAAAAAATCGGGCGGCGCATTGCTGAAACCGAGTGCAAAAGGATTACTCCTTTTGGCGGAATTGCCCAGGCCGGAAAGCCCCGGCAAACGGAACGGCTGAAACGACAGGTCTGGCGCCTGTATATCCTCCGCGCCAACAAAGCTTCTCGCATACCGCAATGGCTGGAACACGGGCGCACTGGCTGCCGGCGCGATGCCGGGAAGACCGAAGTTCACGGTCGGCCCCTGCACAAGTCGGGCGATCTGCTCGTACCGCACGCGGTTGGCAAGCACTTTTTCATCGATCACTTTATCTACCTGCGCCACCTTTTCGGCGGTGATCACGCAGGTATCGAACAGGTTGAGATATTCCAGGTCAGACGGCGTGGACGGCACCGCGGCCTTTGCACGCGCCTTCGCTTTGATCTTCGGCCTGCTTTTGGGTTGAACAGTGGTTGAAATATGTTTTTTCTTCTTCATTGTTCCGAAGGAAAAGGGTGTGCTGCCCGGAAAAGGCAACACACCGCTGATAAGTGTTACGGGTAATGACTATTTCGGCCAGTCGTTCACATGCTCCGCATTGCCCAGTTTGAGGCTTTGCGCGGAGATCACGAAACTGAGGGTCATCGGGTGATTGCCCACCACGTTGATGCCTTCGTTATATTGAATGATATAACCGTTACTGAAAAACAGCTCCTTCATTTTCGCGTCTTCATCGGTTTTTTTGATGATGACCTTGCCGGAGAAGGGCTTGAACTGGCTGTTCACCATCGACTCGATCACGGAAGTATCCTCGGTCGATTCCACTTCAACATGGATAGTTCCCCCGTAAACGCCGGATGAAGGACGGCCTTTGGCGTCCACATCGCGGTTGAGCGAAAAGCTGCATTGCAGTACGTCATATTCCTTGCTGCCCAGTTGCAGCGTTGCTTTAAATGCCATAATGTTTAAAATTTACTGCTGAAAAAAATGGTTCGTTTTCACCGGCCTTCAAACGCAACCACGCTTCGCATACAAACATGCGAACGCGGATGGGTCATTTGAGATCAAGGCAGGGAAAATCAGGAGGGAGACTAGGCTTTTCCATCAGGCCAGTCGTTCACGTGCTCGGCACTGCCCAGCTTCATTTTGCGGGCGGAGATCGTGAATTTGAGTTTCATCGGGTCGGCGCCGATCACGTTGAGGCCTTCCGTGTATTTGACGATGTAAGCACCTTCAAATGTCACTTCTTTCATCTTCGCGTCTTCTTCTGTTTTTTTGATAAGCACAGTGCCGGAGAAAGGCTTGTACTGGCTGTTCACCATCGCTTCGATGATGGACGTGTCTTCAGTGGATTCGACTTCCACGTCGATGGTGCCGCCGTAAACGCCTGAGGAAGGGCGGCCCTTGTGGTCTACATCCCTGTTGAGGGTGTAACTGCAGCTCAGTACGTCGTACTGCTTACCTGCCATGTTTAATCTTGCATTGAATGCCATGTTAATTAAAATTTATAGGTCAACGAAAAAAAAATGAATATGGTTACTATAACGGGTTCGTATGGTTTCCTTTTCTATGGCAGTATCTGAGCTATCAGTCAGCGGTTCTTCCGAGTTCCAAACAATATATCTGTTGACTTAAAAATAAACTAAAATTCTTTCAGCAAGCGTTTCAGCGCGTTAAATTTTACATGAATTTTTGACCGAAAGCATGCATTTTCCCGATCCATTTTTTTGCATAATCATTCTCCGGCGAATGCACGAAACCGATCGTGCATGTGCGCACCGGCATGATCCTGCAACGCTCCATCACATTCCTTTTAATGGAATGATAGGTCGGCTGCTTCGTTTGCTGCCATTCCCGCCAGCTGTCTTCATCCAGCACCGACACGATGCGCGCCGATTTACCCGGGTACCAGCCCGGGCCCGACGACGGCCCGGTCGAAACGCCCTGCGGCGGCAGAAAAAGACGGTCAAAAAAACCGGACAGTTTCGCCGGGATCGAATCATGGTTCACCGTGCAAAACAACACCAGGTGCGTCGCCCAGCGTATCTTTTCCAGCGCGGCCTGCAAGTCCGGCTCAAGCGGCGTGATCTGGTTGGAGAATTGTTTATTGCTGTTGAACTTGAGATCCATGATAAACAACTCCTTCACCGTCGCTCCCGCTTCCTCCGCGCCCTTCCGGTACGCCTTTGCAAATTCATGATTGATGCCCGCCTTGTCTGCATCTCCATGTAATATTAACAGCTGCTTCATGTTATACCTGCAAATATAACATTCGGCCGTTCATATCAAAACGGGCTAGGCCTGCGCCGCATACTCCGTATTCCAGGTGGTATGCTCGTCTTCCCCCTTATGCCCGTCCAGCTTCACCACGAAACTCTTCGCCGGGAAATAAGGCGTGATATGTATGTCAAGGTGGATGCGGTCTTTCTGCACCTCGTCCCGTTCAAAACGCATGATCTTAAAACGCTCGATCAGTCGTTCCGGCCCCTGTATGCTGTCCAGGAAACGCACGATCTGCTGGCGGAGATCGCTTTCGGTCTTCGTATTCCAGTTCTCGAACGCCCTCCTGTTCAAAAAATCGAACAATACTTTGGTGATATAGTCGAACACCCGCACCACGGAGTACGTTTGCAGCCCGATGTTATCGCCGTTGAAAAGCGTTTTGGCCGAAAATGCCATCACCTTCCCGTATTCATTCACCATCGGCACCAGCCCCAGCCTTTCCAGCTGCGAGATCTCGCTTTTCTTCAGGTCGAACCGCACGCCGTCCGCCTCGTTCATGCCGCCGTGTTTTTTGCCAGCCGTTACCTGGCTCATCAGCGTATAATACATTTTGCCCGCCAGCGCGGCAGATCCAGGCACATGCAGATCGTCTTCCTCTCCCGCTTCCTCCACCTTGCCACGGCCTACCAGCCAGTTGCAGGTCATGATCACGTTGGAGCGGAAAACGTCGCCGCCGGTAAGATTGGCCGCCGTGAACAGGTCGATCACATCGTCCGGCTGGTCGAGGTTTACGAAATCCGTTACCAGCATGGCTTTGTTGGCATGCGCGATTTTCGCCCAGCGTTCCAGCACCTTGTTGGAACCCAGGTAACCGGGCACCACCAGCAACGAATAGTTATCCCGCAGGTCGAGCCGGTCGTAGTTCTGTTTCAGCTCGGCCGCCACATGTTCGATAAAACGCGGGTTGTCCAGATCGGCCAGCTGGTCCATCGAAGCATTGAGGATCGCTACGTTCGCCAGTTTATCGCTTTCCGTGTTCTTGAAAAAAAGATGCACGGTACGGTAAGCCTGTTCGAGGTTGCGTGTGGCTTCCAGCGCATGACCGATGTTCTTTTTCAGCAACGCGTCCGTTTCGTCCGCCTTCTGCTGGCATTCCTCTTTCAGTTCGCTGAGCGTGCCCTGCCGTTGCAGCAATTCCTGCCAGATCTGTATTTTCTTCAGCAGTTCTTTGCGTTCCGCCGTTTTGTCCTGGTCGGTCAGGAATATTTTTTTCCTCGCCTTTCTTTCGGGGTTAAGATTTTGCAGGCCGTCGAGAATGGCTTCGAGAAAATCGAACCCTCCTGCTTTCACGAGCTTCTGCAAACTTTCGTCGAGCGAGAGCGCGGTTTCCGTGGGAATGGCGTGTTGCAGGCCGGGCTGATCCTGCCGGGCTTCCTGCGTTCTTTCGTTGGGTACTGACATGAAGTACGGTTTTAACTGTCCAGCAGCGGAACAGCGGTATTAATTAAAGTATATGGTCCTTTCGTAAAAAGGTCAAAAAACAATCGTCGTGCGTATCAGGTATGCTGCTGCAATTCTTTAGCAAGGTTCTCCAAAGCGGCTGCGAATGCCTGGCGGGTGTCAGGGTTTTCGAGCGTCGCTTTTAATGTTTTGTTCGTTTTCAGCTGGCGTATGATGTTCAGGTACATATCGCTTTCCACTTTCAGATTGCTGAGCGTGCCGCTTTGCTGCACCATGTTCTTTATGGAAAAATCGCCGAGATGATCAAACCGGAGCGTCTCGTCTTTCGACGAACCGTCGATATTCTCGAAACTAACGCCCACACTGGGTTTAAAATGACGGAACACTTCTTCTTCCGTTTTGAGCCCTTCCACGATCTCGGGCTTCACCGGGTCGGTGTCGGTTAACTGCTGAATAAATAAAGTCTTGTTGGGCGATATGTCTACGAATGCTTCTGATGCATCCACTTTACGTTCGTTTCCGCCGATTTCATAATTGAACATATCTGAACTTTTTTGAGATAATAGATTAACAAATTAATTCGGGTCTGTATAAAAATAAGTCTTTTGATTCAAAACAATTCAAAACGACATTAATTTTTTACGATGATTCTATCTTCCATTCCAGTTCTTCGCTTCCGTTTGCCAGGCCGACTTTTATCTTCTGCCCCGCTCCGAGCTCCCCCGCAATAATGTGCCGCGAGATAGGCCTGCGCAGTTTGTTCCTGATCACCCCGGAGATCTGCCGCGCGCCATACCTGGGCGTGAAACTGCTTAGTGCCAGGGCCTTTCCGGCCTCCTCGCTGATCTCCAGCGCGATCTGCTGACGCCCCAATGCGTCCAGCAAACTCTTGAGCTGTATATGAAATATTTTCACCACGTTCTCTTCCGTGATCGGACTGAAAGGCACGATCTCCGACAGCCGCGCTAAAAATTCCGGCCTGAAATGTTTTGTCATCAGCTCCATCAACTGCGCACCAGTGGGGATCTTATTGTTGTTAAACTGCTCCGTGACCCATTCGCTGCCGATGTTCGAAGTGAACAAAATAAGCGCGTTGCTGAAATCGCCTTCCTTCCCAAGCCGGTCGTGGATAATGCCTTCGTCCATGATCTGGAGAAAAATGTCGAACACGGAAGGATGCGCTTTTTCAATTTCATCAAACAACAGTACCGCATACGGCTGTTGTCTTATCTTGTTCACGAGCAGGCCGCCTTCCTCGTACCCTACGTAACCGGGCGGCGCACCGTACAGCAATGCCGCGGAATGTTCTTCCTTGAACTCGCTCATGTCAAAACGGATCATCGCCTTTTCGTCGTTGAACAAAAATTCCGCGATAGACTTCGCCAGCTCCGTTTTGCCGGTACCGGTAGGCCCGAGCAGGAAAAACGAGCCGATCGGCTGGTTTTTCTTCCCCAATCCGCTGCGCGATTCAAGAATAGCGGCAGACAAGGCTTTCAGCGCATGGTCCTGCCCCACTACGCGTTGTTTCAAATGCCCTTCCATGTTCATCAGTTTCTCTTTCTCTCCCGCCTGTATCTTCCCGATGGGGATGCCCGTTTTAAACGCCACCACCGCCGCCACGTCCTGCGGGCCGGTGCTTTCGGCCTGCGTTGCGGCCAGCCCTGAAAGCGTTTGCAACATTTTTTCCAGGTATGGTCTGTCTGCGCCGCCTTCAGGCGGAACGCTGTCCAGCTTCCCCAGCAGCACCGGGCTTATCCGCCGGTTGATGTCCGTATATACTTTCGCGGTGTCCGTTTCTTCCTGTAAAAACAACCGTAGCTGTTCAAGTTCTTTCGAAGAAGTTTCATTCATCATCCTGATGGCTGCCATCGTTCTGTCCAGCAGGTCGAACGCGGCGTCCGGCAACCGGCGGTCTTTCATGTATCGCCTGGCGAGCCGCACGCATTCCTGCACTGTGCCTTCTTCCACCTTCAACCGGTGATGCTGTTCGTAAAGCGGCAGCTGGCATTCCAGCATGCGGATAGCGGTATTGTCGTCCGGCTCGGCCACCTGCACGATCTCAAACCTGCGGCTGAAGGCTTTTTCAGGCTCTATCAGTTTTCTGAACTCTTCGATGGTGGTGGCGCCGATCACGGTGATGTCCCCACGCGCCAGCTCCGGTTTCAGCAGGTTGCCTGCCCCGCTGCCGATCGAGCCTTTTGGGTCGAGCAAGCTATGGATCTCGTCGATAAAAAGGATCACTTTACCGGAACGTTTGATCTCCGCGATGATGCCTTTTAACCGGTCTTCAATTTCGCCCTTGTACGCGGCGCCGGCGATCAGGCTGCCCGTATCCAGTTCCATAATGGCCGCGTCTTTTAACGCTTCCGGCACGTTGCCCGACACGACCTGTTGCGCCAAACCGTCTACCAGCGCGGTCTTTCCCACACCCGCATCGCCGGTGATAATCACGTTGGGTTTGGTGCGCCGGCAAAGTATTTCCATTACCATCCGCAGTTCCGTATCTCGACCGATGATCGGGTCGCGATGGCCGCCGCGGGCTTCTTTCGTTCTGTCGATACAATATTTCGCGAGCGAGCCCGCTATCGTTGTTTCTTCTTCCGCAACCTGCACGCCGTTCGTGACCGGCGCGCTGTCGTCCAGATACTGGCTGATCAGCTCACGTTCTTTCAACGGGTAGGATTTCATCTGCTCTGCAGGAAAACCCGTATTGGGCTTGCTGATCGCCGCCAGCACGCATATGGGCGTGATCAGGTCGAGGCCCATGCGCAGGCGTACGTCGTCCGCTTCTTCCAGCACGTCCGAGATCTCCGGCGTGCCTTTTACATCGGAAGATAATGTCTGCACGTTCGGGTATTCGTCCATGCGCACTTCCGCCCATTCCTGCAGGTAACCCGCATCTTTGTTGATCGCCTGCAAAAAGGGCCGCAGGCCCGTTTCGCGGTGCAGCAGGCCGGCCAGCAGGTGCGGCGGGCCGTAGCTCGCGTGTTTCCTTTCTTTCGCCAGGCCCTGCGCCACATGCACGGCGTGTTTGACGGATTCGCTGAGGTTCAGAAAATTCATGGTCATTCATTGTCTTTTGCGGCGGCCACGGAAACGGGTTCCCTGCTGCCATATTTCCAGTCTTCCTGCACCACGTAGAAGTACGGCCGGCCGTTCGAAATAAAATAATCACCGGTTTGCAGCTGCACTTTCAATACCTGGTTGCATTTGCGGAGATAGGTCACCAACTGTTCGAACTGTTCGCCGCTCATGCCGTTTTTGATGCTTCTCACGTTGAAAGCGCCCAGCTCTCCCGCGTCTACGGGCATGCCTGTGGCCTTTTCGATGTAAGCGGGCAGTTTCATGTTTTTGACGAGTGAACGGGTGCTGTTGCCTTTCCACTGACTGGCGCCATAGTTCACGTAAGTTCTGTAGAGCATCTTGCGAAACGCCTTGCTGTCCTGCTGCAGGTTGTCGCCCGAAAGGCGCGACAGCAGGTCGGTGAGCTGGATCATTTCGTCCTGGCTCAGCAGGATGGCGAACTGCACCGGCGCGTTTTTCGTTACGATGCCTTCTTTGGCGTTCACATCGAAATAATATTTAAAAGCGTTGTGCGGCAGCTGTTCCCCAAAATCGCGCGGCAGCGTTACGCCGGCCTGGTTGATGCTGTTCATCACCGGCTCGGGGATCTTTTCGCGGAGGCGGCCGGAGGTCATGAACACGCTGTCCAGCGAGGTGATGATCTGTTTGTTGTCCGTATACACTTCGCCGAGAAAACGGTCGAGCGCGATCATCATTTCGCGGTTCGTTTTTACTTCGCCGCGCGCCGGGAACACGATGGCGCCGGGTATCAGGCTGCCGTCGGGATAATTGAGATAATACGATACGGAATCGGTGTATGAAGTATTGAATTGCTGCGTCACCGCCAGCCCTTCGCCTTTCACCATGCGCAGTTTTTTATTCTCCGCCTGTTGCTGCGCCGCTCTTTCCAGCAATTGCCGCGATTCGAGCACGAAATTATTGAACGAGGGATCGAACTTGTTGTAGACCTGGAAAATGAGCATGCGCGCATCCGTTTCGGTAAGCCCGCGCACCAGCAGGTCTTCCGTGGCATTGCCTTTCAGGTTGCCGGTACTGCCCGCCACGATGATGATGTTTGTCTGCATCGGGTATTTCTTCAATACATTCACTGCCTGTTGAAGGCCATCGTAATAAGGCTGGTTGGTAACGGCGCCGCTGCATTGCTGGGTGATAGCGGCCTGCTGGTTGATGAAATCCACGATGCGGCTGTAATTGCCGGTAGGCTCGAAGGTATTGGTCGCCTTGCTTTGATAACAGCCTTCGTTGCCGCGATAGACCACGGCGCCAAAGCGGTATTCGTAGTTGGAAAAGGCCTTTTTCCCGAAGATGTCCGCAAAGTTCTGGATGGTATTGGTAATGCCGGGAAGATAATTTTTCATGCTGCTGCCGCCGTCTACCACGAACATCACGTTCACCCGGTTGCCGAAGCGGCGGAGCCGCAGGTAATTGTTATAATCGATGCGCGTGCCTTTGATATTGATCACCGTATTGCCTGACTTGTCGAACACATTGCCGGCGATGGAAGAAGGAAAAGCATGCGTGGCAACGCCGAGCCCTTTGTGCTGCATCACGGGAATGGAGCGGAATACGGGGTTGCCCTGCGGCAGCAGCGGATCGTATTCGAATTTCCCACCGCCGGGCCTCGCGGGCGTGAGCCTGCTGCTGAAATATTTTGCGGCGGCGGAATCTTCTTCGTAATTGGACACTCTTTCATTTCCCACGTACAACCTGCTGCCCCAGAGATGCACCACATCTGAAGACACCCAGCCCGAAACGGCCGCCGCAGCGCTATCTGCCGTCAGCTGGCTGGCATGGCCCACCAGCGCCTTGCGCCCGTCTTCCGAAAATTTGTAGACATACACCAGGTCGTGCAGTTTCAGTTTTTCTTCCGCTTTGGTTTGCAACCCGGGAGAATTGAACACGATCACGGAATCGTGTGCGAAATAAAATTCCGGCCGGGCGATCGGGTCGCCGCTGCTGATAATGGTAACGGCTTTGATGGGAAAACCGGTGCGTTCGTCCGTGAGCGCTTTTTGCCACATCAATACTTTATTCCTTGGCAGCCAGCCATAACTCACGGCTTTGCGTTTGTCTTTCAGCCGGGTGCCTTTCAGCACGGAGGGATCGTATTTCACGAGGCGCAGGTACCCATCTTTTTCATCGCTTACAAAAAAGGGCTGCATAAAACCGAGCTTTTTGAACACCAGCGAGCCGCCGGGCGTGGTGGTGGTGTAATTGTCCGCCCGGTCCGAAAATACGATCCATGCGGTGGCGGCGGGTTTGCCGGCGGGGTCTTTTGTTTCGGGGGTCGGGTAGCGGAAATTGCCCGGCATCCGCGCGATCCGTTTGCCGGCGTAGAACTGGGCCTTTGCCTGAAGGCAGCATACAGTGGTCAATAAAACCAAAAATCCTCTCATTGCTTACTGGCAGTTTAAATAGTCGAAAATATCATTGCCGGCGATGCTGCTTTACCTGCACCAGGCTTACGCACCGCGAGGGTGCGAGGGTGAGGCTCACTTCATCTATCACCACGTTTTTGCTGAACGTGAGGCCGATGCAATAGGAATAAAAATCCGTGTTCTTTTTGCCGGTCTCGTCTTCCGCCTGCGCAGTGGTCTTTTCGCCGTTGCAGAGGTATTTGCGGACGAGATAATAATAATGCGTATTGAAGTTGGCGCCGTTGGCGATAGCCTGGAGCCTTGTTTTAAAATCGTCCATCAACGCCTGCCCGCCCGCGTTCGGGTCTACCAGCCCGATGTCCGTCACCGGCTCCGTGATGTTCAGCACCGTGTACACGGGCACCGGGCTTTTGTCCGTCTGCAGCGCCACCGTGTACCTTCCCGGCGAACGGTAGGTGTAATAAGCGTTCCGGCCTTTCGCGTCTACGCGGCCGGTTTCGCCGAAAGACCATTCGAAGATATTCGCATCGCCTTCCGCTTCCAGCCGCAATTGCATGCCGGTAACGCCCGCGGTGGGGCCGGAAATGCGGATACTGTCCGTGAGCGCGAGCGGCACCGTGTCTTTCACCACCACGGCAAACTGCTGTTGCAGCGACTGGTCTACCGTAAGCCTCACCAGGTAAGTGCCGGCTTCTTTGAAGCGGTAATACCCGCTTTGTTCCTTCGACCGGCTGCCGTCCCCGAATTCCCATTTCCATTCTTCGGAACCGGGCGTATTGTCTGTATACACGAGGTTTTCGTTCAGGAATATTTCGTTGCGCAGCAGGCGGGCGTTGATCTCCCGGTTGCCCATCAGCAGCTTGACGAGCAGGAAAACCACCGCCAGCGCCAGCACGGCGAGGATGATGTAGAGGTATATGCGGTTCCGGTTGTCTGTCCGTACGGCCTTATGCTGTGTAGTTCCTTCCATTGATCTTTATCCGTTAGGGTTGTTGGCGGTTTCTGCTGATGAAGGCTTCCTGGAGGCCGCGCTGCGAGAGTTTGCAATTCTCCAGGTCCTGCTCGAGCTTTTGAATGTTGCGGTAATTGCCGCGCAGTTCTTTTTTATCGTAAAAGAGAATTTCCAGCAGCTGCGCTTCCTGGCTGAAGGTCTTGTATTTCAGGTCGTGCGCTTTGCGCTGGTACGCTGCTTTGATGCCCGCGATGGCGTTGAGGATGTCCGATTCAAGGAACAGCGCCGTTACTGTGGGATCGAAATCCATGATCCTTTTGTAAGTAGAATCGACCATGGGCTGCACTTCCGCCACGGCTTTGGAGAATTGTTCCTCTTCCAGCATACGCTGCGATAATTTTTGCTTCATATTTCCCGCGGCGTGATTGCCGGCGCCAAAAAGCAGCCAGGCCAGCAGGCCGGTGGTAACGAGGGTGAGGATGAACAGGAAAATGAACTGTTCCTGCCTTTCTTTGATGCTCAGATGCGCCATTTAAACGTATGCTTGGGTTTGGGATGATAAAAAACAAACTGCCTGACCGTTAATACCGGTTCAGTTTTTTGATGGCATTTTTGGTGGCGAGCCCGCATGCATCCAATTGCTGGCGAAGGCTTTCGGTGCTGAAGCGGGTTTGCGAAAGGGAATCTTTCAGGCTGGCGAGCGCCACCACCTGCCGCGTCATTTTCCCGTACAATTCATGGCCCGGTGCGGGCTGGCCGCGTTCGGCCTCCAGCATGCCGCGCACACGGTTGTTTTCCACCTGCACGCCGTTGATCAGCAGCGCCTGGTTGCTGAGCTCGCGCGCATCCGCATTCACGTACTGGCTTAGTGCGCGCAGCTTGTGCAGCACCTGGTCGAAACGCGCGGTAAGCTCTTCGCGCTGGTATGCCTGCTGGTCGTAACGGTGCGCCTGCGCGGAAAGCAGCTTCAGCTCCTGGCGGGAAGTCATAAAAAATCCGGCCGCGCACAGCACGACGAAAAGCACGAGCACAACGAAATGAATGATGAAGTTGAAATATCCCTTATTCAGTTCATGCTGATTGACAGGCTTCATAAATCATGGTTTCAGGCTTTCGGATACGGCCAAATGTTTGGGTAACCGGGTTATACAATTCAAGAACAACGGGCGCTGGGTTCCAGTATGGTTTCTTCTATATGGTCTCTATGTTGCGCGTCACCAGGCTTTTCATATTAAGGTTAACTAATATGCAAATCATCTCCCGTGGTTCCGAAGATACAAACAAAAATTATGCTGAAAAATGAATTTATCGCGAATTTATTTAGATTTGAATGAAGTAACCTGTTAACCACATGAATGCCATATTTTATAAAAAACCGTTCGACTTCAAAAGGCTGTATGCCCACCAGCCCCTTGAAACCTGCGATGCGGGCGTTTCTATCAGCCAGCATATTGAACTGATCATTTTCTCGCGCTTCGGCGAGCACCGCTTCGATCCTGATTTCGGTTGCGAGATCTGGGAGCTTGATTTTGAACTGATCGTCAACGAAGCGATGTGGGAAGATAAAATGGCGCAGGGCATCAAACGCAGCGTGCGCACGCAGGAAACGAGACTGACTGGCGTAGAGGCATTCCTGAAAGTGGAAGACGTTGAAAAGGTGTTCCCGCTGCGGCGCATCACGGAGATCAAAAAAAAGGCGGAAGTGACCGTTACCGGGAAGCTGGCCGCCACGGGAGAAAATTACGTATTCACTACGGCACTTTTTTTGAGCCCGCTGTCATCTGAATAAATTATGCAGTTTCCTTTACATTATACATCGCGGGAAGACATCCGCGCCCGCATGCTGCAAAGCGCGGCGGATTTCTGGGGCATCCGCTCCGCCGCCGAGCTGGACCCGATGGTGCGCCTCCTGGTCGAAGCGCTCAGCGCGGAACTGTACAGTCTCGGCAACGACCTGCGCAACACCGAGAAGCGCCTGCTGGGCAAGCTGGCCTCGCTGCTCACGCCGGACCTGCTCACCGCGCCCCTGCCCGCGCATGCGCTCATGCAGGCCGTTCCGCTCGACGCTTCCGAAACGTTGCCCGATCATACACATTTTATATATGGCCCGCGCAAACCGGGCGATACCGGCGCCGCGCAGGACGTGTTCTTTACGCCCGCCGTGCCCGCACGCATACACGACGCACAGGTGCAATACCTTGCTACCGGCAACCGGCTGTACCACTACGACCTCAAAAAGGGGAAAAATTTGCAGGCCGCCGCGCAGGGATTTCTCCCGGGGCGCAGCGTATGGCTCGGGATACGCGCCGGCAGCGGGATAACGGGGGAAGAAAAATTTCCGTTGTATTTCAACTGGCCGCATTTTTCTTTCGATCACGAATATTATAAACTGCTGGCGCTCAGCGAATGCGCAGTGAACGGGCAAATATTGCCCGCGGAAAACGGCTTCCCTTTCGATGCGGACGCGCTTTCTTCCGCGCGCGGGCTGCTCGGCAAAACCATCGCGTTCGATACCATGCCCGTCATTATCCGCGACGTGATGGAATATTACCGCGATCATTTCCTGACCGTCTCCCTCCACCTGCAGGAACAAGCACAGCAATTCTACCCTGCGGAGTTTGAGGGCGTCTTCGCGGAAAACGACCTGAACCGCCTGCAGGAGCCGCTGCTCTGGCTGCGGCTTACCATGCCCGCGGCATTGCAGCAGCCACTGCTCGATAATATGGACGTGCAGCTGAACACCTTTCCCGTGCTCAACCGCCGCCTGCACAAGATCAAACACCGCTTCAGGGGCATCGGCAGCATCATACCCGTGAAACCGGAGCTGAACGAATCTTTTTTCAGCGTGCACCAGCTGACCGACAGCAAAGGCAGGCAATACCATCCCGTGTCGTACAACGACGGCGCGGCGCAGGAAGAAGATTCATATTCCGTGCGGCTGGGCGGCGCCGAACGGTTCGACAGCCGCAACGCGCGCGAAATGATCGATTACCTGTTCGAGCTGCTGCGCGACGAAAGCGCGGCGTTTTCCGCATACGGCTACGACTTCCTCACCGACGTGCTCCGGAACCTGCGGCAGAACATTGCGCTGGTGGAGCAGAAAGCGCGGCACAGTCTTAGCGACATGACCGAATCCACCCGTTATGTGATCGTAAAACCGCAGCAGGCCGTGGAAGTGATGTACCTCGAATACTGGACCACGCAAAGCGAAGCCGCGCACCAGCTTCGCGGCGGATTGGCACTGACGCAGTTCGAAGGCGCGGGCACGCGGGCGGATTCGCTGCAGCTGGTGAGCAAACCGGCGGGCGGGCGCAGGGCGGCAGACCAGGGAGACCTGTTGCAGGCGTACAAATATGCGCTTACCACGCGGGACAGGATCGTGACGGAAGACGACATCCGCAATTTCTGTAAACATGAGCTGGGCCAGCGTTTGGCCGAAGTGAAAGTGAAGCGCGGCGTGATGGCGTCCGTTCATCCGAAAGAAGGCTTAAAAAAAACGACCGACGTATATATCACGCAGGCGCCCAATCACCCTTATTCACGCGAGGAATGGGAGCTCGCCGGCAAGCAGCTGCTGCACAAACTGAACACGCGCAGCGGCATACAGGCGAGCTACCGTATATTCCTTGATTGAGATAATCCGAACTGTTGACCATAATTATGGATGTAAAATCGACCTTCGTCAGTTATATTCTGTTCCCGCTGATCGCCGTGATCATGGCGGCGGTAATGATCGTGCTGAACAAAAAGAACCGCATCATGGGCAGCCGCCGGCTGGTGGTAGCCCTTTTGCTGACCGGCCTCGCACTGGGCCTGCCGGGATTTTTTGGTTTGCTCGGGCTGCAGTTTATGCCCTGGGGATATTTGCTCGCACAGATCGCATACCTGCTGCTGGGCGTTACGGCTGTTGTGATACTGAACCGGCATATGCCGGAAACGCTCGTGGAACGCAAAGGCATGCTGGTGTTGTTCGGCCTCATCGTAGGACTGCTCGGCATTTACCTGTTCCAGCTCGTGTTCAACCGCTTCAATGGCCTCGATTACGGCTGGCTGGCCGGCTCTTCGGTGCTGGCGTTTTTTGTGCCGCCGGTATTTTGGTGGGCATACATTGCCATGACGGACATCCCGTCAGAGATCTACACCGTATGGTATTATCCTGAAAAAGCGCCGCTGCTGGACATGTACGATGTTGATCTCGACAAGCTGAAAGTACTGGAAGTGGAATTGTTCAAAGGCGCGGCCGATCCTTCGCCGCTGAAAGTAAAAGTAAAAGCCCCGCCGGAAATGAATTTCGGCGAGTGGTTCAAAAAATTCATCGACGACTACAATGTCAAATTCCCCCGCAACGGCATTCATTTCCGTTCGGAGGAAGGCGAGGCATACGGCTGGATATTTTACCTGAAGCCGTCTTTCTTCAGGAGGAAACAGTTTATAGACCCGGCGCTCAGCGTGGGTAAGAACCAGGTCAGGGAAAAGTATACCATTTTCGCCCGGAGAGTTACCCGCCTGCAGCACGAAGCCGCGGGGGAAGACAGGGTGGTGATACTCTGAGGCATTACACAGAAACGGAATTCTTATGTTATATCCTGTCAAACACCATGCTGTGAACTGGGTGGATGGAATGAAAATTTCCCGCCGCCAGTTCAACGATACGGAAAATCATTTTACGGATACGCTGCGCGATACCGCGTCCGTTTTCCTGCGCAGTTACGATTTCGGTTTGCTGCCGCCTTACCGCGGCCAGCGCCTTTCCTGCGATTTCGAGATCACCGAGCGGATGGCGGGCCAGGTGGAAGTGCGGCTGCGGCATTGCAACGCCATTACGTCCGGCGGTGTGCGGTTCCATTTTATGCCGCAGGAATATGATCATCAGCTGGTGAAACAGTTCAGTTTCCAGGCAGACGATGAGGCGGAAAACGTAAACATTCCCTACAGCATCGTACTGGCGATGAACCCGTACGAACGTGTGCCCGCGGGCGTGCCCGACCCGGAGGAAACGCCGCCGCGCCATCCTTATGCCGCGCATCATTACGAACTGAATATATTGCCCGCTTCGCAGGTGGAAGCCGCGGAAATGGGCCTGCATCATCTTGTGATCGGTCAACTCACCCGGCAAAACGGCCGCACAACGGTGAACGAATTGTACATCCCGCCATCGGCGGCCGTTATCAGTCACCCCGGGTTGATCCGGTATTACGAGCGTTTCAGCATCCTGCTCAACGAAATACAGCTCAGCAGCCTGCGCATCATCGAAAAAGTGGCCGCGCGAGACAACCGCACGCCGCTGGCTTCCAACATCAAAATGCTCGCGGAACGTTTGCTGGATTATATCGCGCAGATATTTTTCCCGTACCGCAACATCGTGCATCAACAGCCGCCGGTGATGCTGGTGAATTGTTTTTCCAACCTCGCGCACATCTTCCATACGTCGCTGCACTACCCGGGTGCGCGGGAAAAAGAAGAGATGCTGAAATATTTTTACGAGTGGAAAGACGTTACGCCGGGCAATTTCGAAGACCTGCTCATGCGCACGATCGATGTGGTGTACGATCATTACAACATCCGGATTTCGCTGGAGCAGGTGAACAGCTGCATGCAGGTGCTTGCCGCATTGTGGAACAAACTGGCCAGTCTTGAATTTATCGGCCAGCGGAAAGAGAACATCGTGGTGGCGGAGCAGAAACTGGTGGAACAAACGCGCGTGCGCAGCTCGTGGAGTTTGCTGGATTGACGGAGTGAGGCAGCATCCATCTGCTTGCAAGTGCTAATCATACATTTCCAGAACGATCAATTTCTGTCATGAACGACAATTCCCGATCTTTCAACCTCAACAACTTCGAGACGGACTACAAAGCCTCTGTGCTGGCGGCCGAGCTGGTGGAATCGGGCTTCAGCCCGGAAGACATTTTCATCTGGCCTTCCGGCAACAGCCGCCGCAACTTCGCCAAAGACGTGCTGAGCGTGGAATGGTTCACTCCCGAAGGCAGCGGCAAACAAATGCTCTGCATCCGCAGCAGCCGCGAGGGTTTGTACGACATGCTGCCGGAAGGGCTTTTCCATCAGCCCGTTCCTTATTCGTCCACCCGCACCACCGATGAGATCATCGGCCAGATCAGGCGGCATAAACAGGAAGAAAAAGAAGCGCGGAAATTTTTCCTGCCGCTGGAAGCCGAGATCAACCTGTTTCGCATTCTCATTGAACTGCGGGAAAACAAGATCGATAAAAAAAGTATTTATGACGACCTCATCCGCATTTTTCATTCCGCCTGGGAAATTTTCCCGTTGCTCGATCAGCAGCAGGCCAATATTTTCCTGCACATGATCCCCTACCTCAACGAAACCAAAGGCGTTATGGAAAAACTGGCCAGCATCACCGAGCTGCTGCTGCAAATGCCCGTCAGCGTAACCGTCGGCACCCCGCTTCATAACATGACCGGCACACCGCTGAACGGCAACCGCGCTGGCGATTGTACGCTGGGCGTAGACATGATCTGCGGCGATTCGTTCGCCGAAGGAGACGGGGAAGTCGTGATCGCGGCAGGCCCTGTTTCTTCGAAGCAGGCATTGCAATTATTGCCCGGCGCCCGCCTCGAAAAGATCCTGCGCTGGCTGGTGGCTTATTTTGTACCGGCCGCTTTGGACGTGCGGCTCGACATCCTTCTCAAAGAAGAGGAAAAAACGATGGTACTGGGCGGAGAAGGCGCATTGGGGTATGTGATGCACCTGGCGTAAACGAAGAATGCGCACAAACTCAAAAAGCTTTCAGCATACACTGAAGGCTTTCTGAATCGAAATAAATGTTCTTCAGCTTATTTCGGCATCTTACTCATGTCCATGTACAGCACGTTCCAACGGTGGCCGTCGGGGTCCGAGAATACGCAGCCATACATCCAGCCCTGCATCTGCGAAGGTTTGTGACTGCTGGCACCGCCCGCTTCCACAGCCTTTTTTGCCATTTCGTCCACTTCCTCTTTACTTTGCGCGTCGATGGAAAGCAACACTTCGGTTTGTTTCCTGTCTGCCACTTCCGTGTTGGTAAACCCTTTGAAAGTAGGCTCGTCGAACAGCATCACCACCACGCCTTTATCGCCGAGCAGCAGGCTGGCGGAGTTAGGCTGGTCGCCGTATTGGGGATTGAATTGAAAGCCCAGTTTGCCAAAAAATTCTTTTGACCTTTTTACGTCTTTGACTGGGAGATTGATCCAGAATTGTTTCATATAGTTTGGTTTTAGAAATGATCAGCTGTTTTTTACAAAAAATTCGTCGAGCCGCTCGAAACCTTCCCTGATGCCACGTTCCATGCCAGCGGCCACAATGCCGTCGCGGTCGGCTACGGAGCGGAATACCGAATGCATGGTGAGCTGCGTGCGGTTGCCGGGAAGCGGTTCGAACAAAGCGGTGTCCAGGCTTACATGGCCTCTTTCCGGCAGGCCTTCGAATTCGAAGGTCTGGATCATTCTTTCCGGGAAGGTCACTTCATGCACGGCGCCGTTGAACGCGTATTCGTTGCCGGCCGGATCGGTGTGGATGTAACGGTAGCTCCCGCCGGTCTTCATGTTGTAATGATCGATCGTCATTACCATATCGCGGGGGCCGAGGAACTGCGATACAATACCGGGGTCGGTAAACGCTTTAAATACGAGCTCCCTCGGGGCTTCAAACTGGCGGGTGATAAAAAGCTCCTGTTTGCCCGGCTCCGCGGTTACTTTGGTTTGATTGTTCGTTTTCATGCCTTTATTTTTTGGGTTGTTTTTGCATATCTGCCAGGACCTTGTCCAGTTTCTCGAAGCGGTGCTGCCACAATTGCCTGAAACCTTCGAGCCAGTCGCTTACTTCGTTTAGTTTTTCCGCCTGGATATAACAAAACCGTTCTCTCCCCTGCTGGTTGATCACGATCAGGCCGCATTCGGTGAGTATTTTGATATGTTTGGAAATCGCCTGCCGGCTCACATCGAAGCTGTCTGCCACGGCATTGGGCGTCAGGCTTTGCTGGGCGATCAGGTTGATGATCTGCCGGCGAGTGGGGTCGGCGATGGCCTGGAATACGTCTCTTCTCATGGTTCGGAGTTTAATTCGCAATCGTTCGGTTGCAAATATATGCAATCGTTCGGTTGCGGAGAAATATTTTTTTGAGCGGATATAAGAATTGGTTGAAAACCAGCTATTTAAATTTCAAACCCTCTTCAAAAGAAACAATATCTTTAGGATGATGACCCTTTCCCGCAGACATTTCCTCACCCTGCTGCCCGCCGCGCTGGGCACGGCCACCTGGCTGAAAGCCGCTTCCAAAGCACCTTTCATCATGACGGTGAACGGTGCGATACAACCTTCCGCGCTCGGGCCGGTGCTGCCGCATGAACATGTGATGGTGGATTTTATAGGCGCGGACAAGATTAAACCGGGAAGGTATCAGCCGGACGAAGTGTTCAACATCGTACTGCCTTATCTTCAAAAACTGAAAACGCTCGGTTGCAGCGCTATGGGAGAATGCACACCCAACTTCCTCGGCCGCGACCCGCTGCTGCTGAAGCGGCTTTCCAAAGCCTCCGGGATCACGTTCATTACAAATACCGGGCTGTACGGCGCGGCAGGACATAAATATCTCCCCGCATACGTGGAAACGTCCACCGCAGGCGAGCTCGCGGAAATGTGGATCAAAGAATACACGCATGGGATCGGCAACACGGGCGTGAAGCCGGGATTCATCAAAAGCGGCGTCGATAAAGGGCCGCTGACGCCTTTACAAAAGAAGATCGTGCAGGCGGCGGCGCTTACATGCAAAGCCACCGGTTTGCCCGTATGGATACATACCGGCGATGGCGCCGCCGCGCTGGAAGAAGCGGCTATCCTTCAATCCAATGGCTTAAGCCTGGAAAATTACGTTTGGGTGCATGCGCAAAATGAAAAGGACCGCTCCATCCACGAACGGCTGGCCAAAAAAGGCGCCTTTATTTCGCTGGATGGGCTTGGTTCCTCATCCGCCGACGACTACCTCTCAAGGTTGACATTGCTTAAACAACAAGGATTGCTGCACAGAACACTCCTCTCGCACGACGCCGGCTGGTATAACGTAGGCCAGCCCAACGGCGGGCGTTTCAGGGACTATAATTTCCTGTGGGAACAATTCATACCGATGCTGAAAAAAAACGGTTTCACGGAAACGGACATACGAATGCTGACCGTCAATAACCCGGCGGAAGCGCTCACTATCCGACAATGATCATTTCACCACTACCAGTTCCTTTCCCGGGATGTCCACGGTGATGCGCGATCCCAGCCAGTTGATCCACATGATGCCGTCGTAGATCAGCCCGTCCACGAACTGCGCACGGAATGCGGTAACCGCAATCGACGGCGATCTTTCCGCCGCGAGTTTTGCCACGTTGGCGCGGTAGGTTTTGGAAACAAAAGAAGTATTGATCTCGCTTTTTCGTTCGGTGGAATCGATCGCTTTCAGCCCGAGCTTTTGCAGGTATTTTGAATTGAAACGGTACACGTCTTTACCCGCCCCGCTGTCCAGGCACAGCTGCAGCGTCAGCGAATCGTTCACCCTGAAATACGCGAATATGTCCAGCGCTTTGCCGCGCGACTGCTCCAGTTGTAAGGGAATACGCTCGCCGGACATTCTCGCGTTGGACAAGGAACGTTCCGTTTCCAGCACCAGTTCTTTTTTGGTGAAATCGATCGTGAAAGGCTGCTGTTCGAATAGTTTCAGTGAAAGAATACCGTCGAGGCCGCCGAGATTGATGTCGAGGAAACTTACTTCGTCTTCCGACTTATGCAAAGCCCCCAGCTGGAAATCGTAGACTTTGTAAAGATCGATATCCAGCCGCTCGCCCGTAGCGCGATGCGCCGTAAAACCACCGTCTACCGGGGATTTATGCGGTATCTTCTCAAAAAACTTCTTCGTGAATACCGTAAGGCCCGCGCCGGTGTCGAGGATAAAATTCCCTTCCACCCCATCTACTTTCGCCTTGATCGTAATGTGCCCCGATTCCATCACCTGGATGGGCACCTGGCTGAAAACCGCCAGGCTGCATATGGTTAAGTTAGCCAGGATAAAAAGTCGCTTCAGCATGGTTCTGTTCGTTTCAATAAAGATAAATAACAAAATCATAACCTGCGCTTCACACAACGTTTACATCCCTTTTCTACTCTTGCGCCATCTAAAACCTATATTGACACATGCGAATGAAAAACAAGTACCTGTTGCCGCTTGCGGCCATGATCGCTTTTGCCGCCTGTTCCAAAAACGACGTTAACGACCCTGAAACCATGGAAGACCCGTCTTCCTTCGAAGAGATCGGCACCATCGACATCGGTGAGACCGGCGCAGCCGAGATCAGCGCTTACGACCCCATCACCAAACGCCTGTTCGTGGTAAAAAACGAAGAAACTTACAACGCCATTAAAGTACTCGACCTTTCCGACCCCGCTCACCCCGCAGACCTGAACAAAGACATCCTGACCAATGCCGGTGCGGTGAACAGTCTTTCCGTACACAGCGGTAAACTGGCCGCCGCCATCGAGGCAACGGACAAACAGGCCGCAGGCCGCGTGACGGTATACAACACCGAAAACCTCAGCGTGATCAAAACCATCGCTACCGGCGCTTTGCCAGACATGGTAACGTTTTCCCCCGATGGAAAATTCATTCTCACCGCCAACGAAGGCGAACCGAAAAGCGATTATTCCGTAGACCCCGCAGGTTCTGTATCCGTTATCAGCATAGACAACAATTACAGCGTGCAAAACCTGGATTTCAGCGGTTTCGCCAGCCAGCGGGCGGCGTTGCAGCAGAAAGGGCTCCGTATATTCGGTCCCAACGCAACTTTCGCGCAGGACATCGAGCCGGAATACATTGCCGTGGCGCCCGATTCCAAAACCGCCTGGGTTACCCTGCAGGAAAACAACGCCATCGCGAAGATCAACCTGGAAACCAAAACCATTACAGACATCTTCCCCCTTGGTTTCAAAGATTATAACACCGACGCCAACGCTACCGATCTTTCCGACAAAGACGGCGGCATCACCTTCAAAAAATCGCCGGTGAAAGGCATTTACATGCCGGACGCCATCGCGGTATTGCAGAACGGCACGGGCATCCCTCACCTGTTCACCGTCAACGAAGGCGACGCCCGTGAATACGATGCGATCACCGAAGCCGAAAGGGTGAAAAACCTTTCGCTGGACCCTACCGCGTTCCCCGACGCCGCCGCATTGAAAGCAGACGCTTCCCTGGGCCGCCTGAACGTTACCAAAACTCTTGGCGACGCTAATGCGGACGGCTTGTACGAATCGCTCTACTCTTTCGGCGCGCGTTCTTTCTCCGTATGGAACGGCAACACCGGCGCACAAATGTTCGACAGCAAAAATGAGCTCGACGTGAAAGTGAAAGAAGCCGGTTTTTACGACGACGGCCGCAGCGACGACAAAAGCATTGAACCGGAAGGCATCACCCTCGGCACGATGGGCAACAAAAACATCGCGTTCGTTGGCATGGAAAGAGTAGATGCAGTAGCGGTATATGATGTGACCAATCCCACCGCGCCCGTTTTCCTGAAGATCCTGAAATCCGGCGACGCGCCGGAAGGCGTGCTGTTCGTGGACGCGAAGAACAGTCCCAATAAAAAGAGCCTGCTGATCGTAAGCAGCGAAGACGATGGCGTGATCAAGATCTACGCTCCCAAAAACTAGGCGTTCCCTGGTAGTCATACAACAAAACCGGCTCCATGCATTGCGGGCCGGTTTTTCTTTTTTTGATTACTTTAGCGGCAACCTGTTACATTATGCAAAAACTGCCGTTCCTCTTCCTGTTTTTCTTCTTTTCCATCGCCGCCCATGCGCAGCAATTCCATATGCGCCCGCTGGATTCGCTGCTCGTTAAAGACGATCCCGCCTGGCCGGTCATAAAAGGCTGGATTGATTCCGCAACGAACAAAGTACAGGTATTCCCGGCAGACACGTCAAAATCCGCCAAAGCGCTTTACACCACGCAGGTGACCACCCGTTCGCCCATGGGCGCAATAATTTACAACACCGGCGGCATTTTGATAGACGGCGGCTGGATACGCGTACTCGGCTCCGGCCATGCGAAATTCAAACGTTCGCTGCCAGACTGGAACCGCGGGAAATCCTTCAGGGAAGCCGGCGAAAGGCCGCTTTTCCTGTTAGTCGCGGACGATGCCATCGGCGGGTTCTTCGCCATCAACGGCGGCAAGTTCGGTTTCAACCAGGGCAACGTGTTTTACCTCGCGCCGGACAACCTGCAGTGGGAAGACCTGGAGATCAGTTATACCGATTTCCTGCTTTTCTGCTTCAGCGGCGACGTAAAAGGTTTTTACGAAGGCCAGCGTTGGGAAGGATGGGAAAAAGACGTGGCGAAACTGGGGCCTGAAAGGTCCTACCTCTTCACTCCCGCCCTTTGGCTGCGGCAGGAAAGGGCGGAAGGCCAGCGCGCAAAAAAGGCCGTACCGGTGGGGGAATTGTATGAAATGATGACCGGGATGCGGAAGACGTTGAAGCTGGAATAAAGCGGATGAAAATTATTTTTTCAAGCCGGTTAACCTCCTGACATACTGCTGTCATAAGCCCATATTTTATTTGTACCATAAAACCTGACATCATGCAACAGACAACAGTTTCCCCCATGGTTTATTTAGTGCAGAACTATGCGGATTACAATCTCTGGGCCAACGAGCGCCTGGTAAACTGGCTGCGCACCAAGCCCGAAGAAGTGGTAGGCCGGGAAGTGCCGTCCAGCTTTCCCAGCATCCAGAAAACGCTGGTGCATATCTGGCAGACGCAGCGTTACTGGCTGTCGATACTCCGTAAAGAAGAAGCGCAAACTTACGACGAATACACCGGCACGCTGGAAGACACTTACAGCGGCATTCTTGAACAGTCGCGGGAAATGGCGGGCTTTATCCGCACCCTGAACGCCGACGCCGTGCTTGGCACCACGTTGATCGTAAGCCCCTGGTTCCAGTCAGACTTCCCGAATTTCGAATACATCATCCACGCTGTAACGCACAGCACATATCACCGCGGGCAGATCACGACCATCGGGCGCAACCTCGGGTTCACCGATGCGCCGATGACGGATTATAACTTTTATAATGTGAATGGGAAGAATTAACGGGTTCGCGGAAGGCATCGACAAATATCATATGCGGTTAAATCAGGTATAAATACGCGGCTGCGTATTTGGTAAAAGCGGGACCTTCGCATTAAGTTAATCCCGTTTGTTATGATATCCCTCAAAGCGATCAAGTTCAACCACAGCGCAGGCTCGTGCAATACCGACGCGCTGACCATCCGCAGGAACGCCACGCAAACAGTGAATGTTCCCGAATGGACCGAAGGGGTAAGCGTGAACCCTGAAGATTCTCCTGCCGCATACAGCATTGCGGACACGAACGGCAACACCGTTACCATCCAGGCAAGGTTTCAGAGCACGGACCCCGAGGTCCGCCGCATACAGGTGCGCGCTCGACGCGGTTACCGATCCTCCCGGCCGGGGCGGCTGCGCGGGCGTTATCGTGAAGCTTATCCGGCTGTTTGTGAAGGCCATTGCCGGGAACGTGCTCGGAGAAGTGCAGGAAAGATGGGTAGACCTGTCGGCGGGCGATTCCGGCTTCGTTCCTTTCTCCCTCATCAACACCAACCTCGCCAACGCGGGCGTAAGCAAACGCACCACAGAATGGCGCTGGCAATACAGGCTGAATGCCCGCGATCCTTGGCAGGAACTTCGCCATACCGCTCACCGTATTTATGTTGTCCTTCGCACGCCTACCCTTCCCTGGGTGCAAACCGCGGGCAGCACGCAATTGCCCTGGACGGAAGTGCTCGATTACGCCTGCGACTGGGGCGTTCTTTCCGGGGATATAGACCAGGCCGCTACTAAAGTAACCGAACGCGTGTACGCGCTGGGGCCGGGCACTATGCGGTATGATTGTCCCGGCGGCGGCGCTACGCATTATGCGATCGGCAGTTTCGACTGTACCAAATTCCTTGAATTGCTGCGCGGCGGGCCCGGCAACGGCGAGCTGGTGAATTGTACAGACTGCGCCACGATCCTTTCCACCTTCGCCAATATTCTCGGCTGCGATCTCTGGCAAAGCCGCATGGAATATGGCTTTCAGCTAAACCCGTTTATCGCCGTCGGTTACGGCGCGTGGTACCCCGGCTGCAGCAACTGGGGCGGCACTTCATTCTCCTACCACGAAGTAGCCTGGAAAGGCGCCTGCACGGCTTCCGAAGCGGTGTTCGACGCATGCCTGCAACTGGATGCGGACGCAGCGCCGGACAGCGCGCCGCATTCGCCGGTGCTTGCCACCAACATGGTGTTCGGCGATTGCAGCAGCCTGGGTTACCGGCTCCGGCTATCGCCCAACACGCCCGGCGGATGCGGCAATTGCAATCCCGCGCCCGCTACAAGAAAAAGAAGAGCACTCATTTAAACTTAAAACCGCATCAACATGACATCAGCATATCATCCTGAAAAATGGAACGTCACCAAAAACCTTTTCATCTGGCAATTTGCGCTGGGCGGAAAGGAACTGCCCGGATGGGTGCTGGCGGAAGCCAAGGCCAACCAGCATTTCAAGGAATATCCCATACTGGAATATTACTGGCGGCACCAGGAAAAAAACGCGATGGTGAAAATAGACGTGATCCCAACTGCCTCGTGGAAAGAAGCGCAGGCCGGTTTCCGGGGATTGTTGCAGGAACATATGATCCTGCAGCTGCCCGCGGTACCCGATAAAATGGCGCTGCTGGGCGATGTGGCGTACACCGGGCCGTCTGACGAAATGCGAAATATGCTTTTTATCCGCGCAAACATGATCGTGATGCTCAACAGCATCGGCCGCGAAACGGTGCGGACAGAGCAGCTGGCGTTTGACGTGGATAATCTTTTCACCCGGAAACAACACGCCGGCAACGGCAAAACCAGGCCGGAAATATTGCAGTTCGAAGCGGAACTGCGTGAAATGCCGGCGGGCCGGGCCACCGTGCTGAACCTTCGCGCGGAAGACCCGGTGCAGCGGCCCTTGTGGTACCGGTTTACCACGGACAACGGGGAGATCCTGCAGGAAAACGACCGAGTGGTCTATCTCGCGGAAAAACCCGGCGAAGGAAAGGTGACCGTTCTGGCGGTGAATCCTGAAGGTGATACCGACGAAAAAAGCATCCCGGTAAAAGTGCTTTGATGTAATGATACCGCAGATCATCTATAAAAAAAGATCCCGGCCTTCGCCGGGACTTTTTGTTACGCGTAATATAGCAGCAATTTTTGCGGTCTTTAGTGCGTGCACTCGTGGAAACCGTCGTTAGCCGGGTAGCTGAAGAGGTTGATCAGTCTCCAGCGCGCTTTGTACAGGCCGAGCGAAGTGTTTTTATACACCACGGCGCCCGCAATGTCGATGATCTGGTCTGTTCTCCAGGTTTCTCCGCCAACGCCCGTTGCGCGGGCGAGGATGGTAGCATAGCCCGAAGGACCGGAGGTAACGGCCTTCACGGCGGACTGTGTTTTTTGCAGGGTGAAGGCGCCTGTTACTACGTTAAACTTATAGATGTGCCCCGAGTTGGTCAGCCAAAGGTCCGTTGTGCTGCCGTGCACGGGGAAAAGATCATGGGCGTTGCCTTCGGGCATCGTCCAGGTTTTTTTGAGGGTAAGGGCCGGGCTGTAGCAGCTGTTGTTGTAGGAATATACGCGGATGATGTTTTTACCGGCCGCGTAAAGCTGCTGGCGCGCATGGTCCCACACCACGTTGTGCACGTCCGGGAAAGCGATGGGCCCGGTTTGGGCGGATTCGTCGTTGATATAGGAATCGGTCACGAAGATCTTCAGGTAACCTCCCGTGCTGGAAGCCGTTACGATATTGCCGTTTGGCAGCAGCTCGGCGGAATGGGTGTTGCCTCCCGCATAGTCGTACCAGATGGCCTTTTTGGAGCTGATATTGATCAGCGCCACGCCACCGCCGGACGCGGTGGCAAGGATGTAATTGTTATTATACACCAGTTTGGCTTCGCTCAGGTTGGAAAACCAGCCCTGCGCGCCGCTGCGGATCATGGCATAGGAGGCGTTGGCCTTCCATTCCCAGGTGATGGCGTTGCCGTTGGCAACGTCTACCATAATGATGCGGGCATTTTTCTGATCGCAGATAATGATCTCTTTTTTGGTCGCTTCGGCGGCGTCCACAACGGATCGGGTGTTGAGTTCTCCGGGGGAGGGCGATACCGGCTGGCTGTCTCTTTTGCACGACAATGCCATCAATAGTGCGGTCACAACAAATAGTGATCTCATGGGTAGAGTGGTTTTAGGGTGTTAGACGTGAGTTTGATGAATAAAAAGTAGCGGCCTGCTGCATTACGGGAACGGGAGTAAATTTATGGAAATAAAATCCAAATGAAGAAATAATTAACAAATCGAAAGTGTATTTGAAACATCTAATAACAAAAAATGATCGGTTTTGAAACAAACCCGACTTTCTCATCTGGGGGTTAATTTTCCCTTACAAAAGTCACCCCATCCCAAACAATCGTATCCGGGGCCGTTATTTTAGCAGAATCCTCTTTCAGCCTTTTGTAACTGATATAACCATAATTAAGCTGAGGCATATTGATCTCAAAATAATTCGACCCTTTGTTTTTCACGTGATATTCCATCGTATACAATTCCCTGACAGCAATATTCTTAACGGGTATAGAACGTTTCGGCACAATCGTGATCAAAAAACTGAAGACGTCCACCTTTGAAGGATTATAAAAACGTATCCGCCGGCCGGTAAATGGAAGGTTATTTTCTTTGAAGTAATCCAGGCTGTTTGAAACCGGCTGAACAAGAAGCGTGTAAATCAGATCGCCGCCGGCGGGGTTATATTTTCCATAGGCCTGTTCAACGGGATTAGTGATCTCGAAAAACACAGAATCGACGCCTTGTTTTTTCTTTTCGGTCACTTCCATATTAACAAAAATAGGGTTCAGGGAAGGGTCGCTGTTGAATATGAGCAACCCGTCGCTGTCGTAACGTACTTTTGCGAAAGTGATGGTGTCGCAGCATCAAGCAGCAGGGTGGCCATTCTTCCGGGATCGGCCAAAACGTATTTCCCACTGATAATGGTTAGCTTAACCTTCGCATCTTCTTTTGATATGAACGTACCGTCCATTTTATTGAGGCGTTTTTGTGCTGCTCCCGTAAGTGAAAAACACACCATTAAAATGATCGCGTAAATTGTCTTCATTCCGTAACACTAAAAAAAAAGCCGCTCCTCCCGGAACGGCTTTCAAATATTTTCAGACTTACTTCTCCAATACTTTCTTCAAATTCTGTAAACTCTCATCAAAATCCTTCCCGATCATATTTTCCATATTCATAAACAACAACATCAGGTTCATCGGGTATTTCATGCGGCTGGCAGACGTCCAGGTCACTTTTGTGCCGCTTTCCCCGACGGGCGCCGTATACAGGCTGCTTTGCAGCACGCCTTCGAAAGGTTTGATGAACACCACCTCATAATCGATCTTTTCATTGTCCACGATCCGTTTGATCTCCTGTGAACCTTTGCCTACGCTTTTATGCTGACTGTCCCAGTGATAAATGAATCCCGGCGTGGCGTCCGTGCCAACAAATTCCTTTTTCATAGCCGGGTCCATCATCACGTATTTAAAATAATGCTCCTGGTTCCTCAGGTATTTGACATAATCGAATACAACGGAAACCGGTTTATTGATGAGCACTTCCCGGGAAATAGCGTAATCTTTCCTGGAAAAAAGGCCGATGATCAGCAGCAGCGCGATAATACCGGCGATAACGAGCAGGACGGTGATCAGGATATTCATTTGCTGTAACTGTTTTCATGAAAGTACGCATTTGCTTTCAGCTGTTCGTATTTTTTCCAGGAATAATAAGACAAGCTCATGATAGCCAGTATGATCAGCGGGAAAATAATAAAGAACGCTTCCGCCCCTACGAACGACCAGGATACGGAAGCCCCGAGGCACTGAAAAGCAAACCCCGCGTAAGCCCATTCCTTCACGGTTTTATATTTCGTTTGCAGAAGGGCCGCGGCTCCCAGCAATTTCGCTACGCCGGAAATGGTCAGAAAATAAACAGGGTACCCGAGCATCTGCATCGCATCTACCCCGGCCTGCTGGCGCGTTACGCCGCCGATGCCGTCGAATATGGCGAAAAGCGCGAAAAAGATCGTGGAAGCCCAGTAAACGATTTTGATGGTTTTCGGTTTCATAAGTCAAAAGTTTTGTGGTGAAATCATACTGCAAGTTTAGCGTGATTTCTTTTTCCGCGTGATGTGCGATTAAGACAAAAAGAGGGTTGAATCCGACATCCCCTATTCCCCCTGCGTATCTTTTGTGAAGATAAACATCGCGGCCAGTATGGCGGCCGATAAAATGTTCGCCCACGTGCGCACCGTATTTAAGGTGTTCCAGGGTTTTTCGAACGTTTTGCGCCAGCCGCTCAGCTGTTCCGGGGTGGCGCCTTCCAGGTTCATCGCGTCCAGCGTATTGTTCAGCGGCACATTGCCCGCAACGGTTACGCCGAAGGTGCCCGCAATATACACCACCGCCGCGGCCAGCAGCCACCAGAAACGGATATGGTTGCGGCTGTAATGCATCCAGGCGCTGGCCGGCAAAAGCAATACCGCGCCCATAAAACTCAGGAAAAACAAAGGGTTGAGAATGGCGCGGTTGATGGACTGCATGGCTGAAAGATATGCCGCATCAGGCAGGCGGCCCAAACCGGGATTAACGGACACGGCGTAGGAGTAAAAAAGTCCTGCTGCCAGCACGGTGGCCATAGTGGCCAGGAAAAGCGTGATATTGACGATCATGGTGTGGATTGTTTACAGCAAAGCTAGACCGCCGGAGGACCGGAAAATAGAACAAAACCGTCATGATGCGGAAAAGACCAGGCGGGGCTGTTATTTGTTGACGGCGGAAAAGTTTTTCATCACTTCCGGCGTATGGGTGCTGAACTTGAGAGGCGATACGCCGGCGAATTCCCGGAACGCGCGGATAAAATGGCTCTGGTCTGCATATTCGTTGCCAAACGCCACATCCGAAAGTTTTTCATATTTCAGGTTGCGCAGCTGCGTCAGCGAAGCCTGGAACTGCGAAATGCGGGAAAACATCTTGGGTGGAACGCCTACGATCTGTTTAAAACGCCGCTCGAAACTTCTTTCCGAAAGGCCCAGCTCTTCCCGCAGCGCTTTCAGCGAAAGGTTCCCTTCCGACTGCCAGATGCGCGACAGCGCATGTTCCATGCTTTTATCGGCGGCCGGCTCGTGGCGGGTTACCAGCGAGCTCACAAAATCGGTCAGCATTTTTACGCGTGCTTCCAGGCTGCCGGCTTCTGCCAATTGCCGGGCGATGGGCGCCGCAATGTCCGCCAGCGGGAGACAGCCATTGGTCAGCTCGTCCGCCCTCAAACCAAACACCGAACGCAATGCGCCCGGGCTGAAATAAATGCCGATGGTGCTGAACATCCCGTTCACCTTTACTTCCGCATGGGAAGTGCTTTGCCCGTAAAGAAACGCGCCGGGAAGTTCTTTGGCATTCTGGAACATCACGCCTTTGTCCGTATCCTGCAGGATGAGGCCGGGAGAACCGTCTGCGATCGTTCTGAACGTACTGTCGGTCTGCGGGTGCTCGCTTTCCAGTACCCAGAAATGCCGGATATGGTCTTTTAATTGCGGGGGAGTAACCAGTTGCTGGTATTTCATGCACCAAAAGTTAGGTCAAAACAAATATACCGATCATTTCCGATGCAAAAAAGGTAAAAAGGGGTTGTAAAAAAGACATCCCAGGGGGTTGATCGCGACAAACGCCCTTGGTAATTTAGCAATATGAAACACATATCCATTCTCGTGCCCCAGGGCCATACCAGCGTAACGAACATCGAAGGATCGTTGCAGATCTTCTCCGAAGTGAACGGGTTCCTGACCGCTTTAGGCAGGGAACCGCGTTTTATAGTCGAGCTGGTAGGCCTCGAAAAAAACAACAGCCAGCGCGACGGCCTGTTTTCCATCCGCCCCGAAAAACTGATCGGTGAGATCAAAAAGACCGACCTGATCGTCATTCCCGCGATACATGGCGACCAGCAAAAAGCGCTGGAGCTGAACAAAGACCTCATTCCCTGGATCAAAGACCAGTACAACCGCGGCGCCGAGATCGCCACCTTTTGCATCGGCGCGTTTTTCCTCGCGGGCACCGGTTTGATGAAAGGCAAACAATGCGCTACCCACTGGAAGTTCGCCAACGAATTCCGCAACATGTACCCCGACGTAAACCTCGTAGACCATAAGATCATGACCGGGGAAGACGGCATTTACACCAGCGGCGGCGCGTATTCCTGGCTGAACCTGACCGTTTACCTGATTGAAAAACACGCCGGCCGCGACGTAGCCATCCTCGTGTCCAAAGCGTATATGATAGACATCGACCGCACCAGCCAGAGCCCTTTCATCATGTTCGAAGGACAAAAAACGCACGAGGACGAGCCCATCAAAAAAGCGCAGGAATACATCGAAAAAAATTTCGAGGAAAAGATCACCGTAGACCAGCTGGCCGTCATGTTTGCCCTGGGCCGCCGCAATCTCGAAAGGCGCTTCAAAAAAGCGACATCGAACACCGTGGTGGAATACATCCAGCGCGTGAAGATCGAAGTGGCGAAAAAAGGACTGGAAACCAGCCGCAAAAGCGTGAACGAGCTGATGTACGACGTAGGGTACAACGACACCAAGGCTTTCCGCACCGTGTTCAAACGCGTGACCGGCCTCTCTCCCATCGAATACCGCAACAAATACAACAAGGAAGGGGTAATGGCCCAATCGGCTTAAAATATGTCGTATTTACCCCTTTAATTTGTCGGGAAAGCAACCTGCCCCTTAAAGCAAACCCATCTACCTTTACAGGAGTAATCAGCCACCGGCCGCAGCGGGTTTCCCGGCTTGGCATGGCCGGTCATCAAACCCAAACGAGCAATGTCAAGACAATATAAACTCCTCCTGTATTCCCTCGGGATCAACGACCGGCAGCTGAACGCGCTTAACCGGCTGGTGGGCAAAGAGCCCTCCGCCATCAAACTTGCCTGTATCGAGAACGCCGCCGATGTAATACCGCAGTCTGAAGGCTGGGTGAAAGCCGTGCGGCAAACCTTCAGCCGGAAAGGTTACCAGGTGGAGCCTATCGATCTCCGCCTGTTCCGCAACCGCCGGCAACAGCTGCGCGACAAACTTTCCGGCAAAGACGTGATCTGGCTGGGCGGCGGCAATACTTTTTACCTGCGCTGGATATTGCGGGCCAGCGGTGCGGACGATATCATCCGCACGCTCGTTAGCCAGGGCAAGGTATTCTCCGGCTGGAGCGCCGGCGCCATCGTAGCGGGCCCCACCATCGAATATTTCGATTCCATGGACGATCCGGACGATGCGCCGGAAGTGATCCTCGAAGGCCTCAACCTCACCAATATCATCGTGATCCCGCATATCGACAACGCCGATTTTATCCAGGGCGCCCACCAGGCCAACATGGCGCTGCAGGCCGCCGGTTATCATACGCTGCCGCTGGGAGACGAAGAAGTGCTGGTGATCTCCGGCGACGATCAGCGGATCATCGAATAAATCATTTCGGGAACCGGCAATGCCATCCTCCGCATGGAAATGCGGCGGGATGGCATTCATGTTTTTACGCGGCCGCGATATGGGATTTTTACGGTAATTTTCCCCTTTATTCAAACAGGAAGGATTCTATGACGCAAACCATTCAACTCCGGCATGTGAACGTAACGCGGTATGTGACGCCGCTGCGCGAAGGCGGCAGCCTGCCCGCCATCGCTGAAGCGGACGACGGATTTTTATACGTGCTGAAGTTCCGCGGAGCGGGCCAGGGCATCAAGGCATTGATAGCGGAACTGATAGGCGGTGAAATAGCCCGCATACTGGGCCTGAAAGTGCCCGAGCTGGTATTCGCCGGCCTCGACGAAGCTTTTGGCCGCACCGAGCCGGACGAGGAAATACAGGACCTCCTGAAAGCCAGCACCGGCCTGAACCTCGGCCTGCATTACCTTTCGGGCGCCATCACGTTCGACCCGACCACCACCGCCATAGACCCGCTGCTGGCTTCGCGCATCGTGTGGCTGGATTGCCTGCTCACCAACGTGGACCGCACCGCCCGCAATACCAATATGCTGCTGTGGAACCGGGAACTGTGGCTGATCGACCACGGCGCTTCCCTCTATTTCCATCATTCCTGGACGAATTGGGAAGAACAGTCCAAAAAACCCTTCGTGCAGGTGAAAGAACACGTGCTGCTGCCGTGGGCCGGCGAACTGGCCGCCGTGGACGCTGAATTTAAAGCATTGCTAACGCCGTCGCATATACGCAATGTGGTTTCGCTCATACCAGACGAGTGGCTGATCACGCACGGCGAAGAGCCAGAAGCCTCCAGGGAGGTGTATTACAACTTCCTGACCCACCGTTTACAACATTCCGGGATCTTTTTAAACGAAGCGCAACATGCCAGACAATCACTTATATGAATATGCGGTGATCCGTGTTGTGCCGCGCGTGGAGCGGGAAGAGTTCCTCAACGTGGGCGTGATCCTCTTCTGCAAGCACAAAAAATTCCTGCAAACGATCATCACGCTGAACGAAGACAAACTGCGGGCGATCAGTCCGGGGCTGGACATTGAAGCCCTGCGCGGTTACGTAGCCGCGTTCGAAAAGGTAACGCGCGGCGAAGGCCCCATCGGCCGGCTGGACCTGGCCAGCCGTTTCCGCTGGCTGACGGCCATGCGCAGCTCCATTCTGCAGACCTCCCGCGTGCATCCGGGCCTTTGCGGCGGGGAGCCGGGGGAAACGATCGAAAGATTACACGCCGAACTGGTGCTGTAACGCTATAAAACACAGAACGGGAAGCTTGCGCGGCTTCCCGTTCTTTCTTTACTCCACCTGGTTCCCAAACATTCAGTTCGTCTCTTTGAATACCATTAGTTAATAAATGGACGCTGCGTTGTTACGCCGCGTCGCGCAGGGCTTTCACTTCGTCGTGGGAAGCCCGCAGGGATTGCATCTGGGAAGTAAGCACTTCTCTCAGGTAAGAGGGCAGGCCGTCTTCCTTCAATGCGGATTTGTAAGCATTCTGCGCGGCGTCTTCACCGGCTTCGCAATTCGAAAGCACTGCTTTCCGGTCGTTGCCGGAAAACGCGGCTTTTACGTCCATCCAGGCACGGTAGATCTTACCGGATGCGGTGGTGCCTGATTCAACGTCTCCGCCCGCGGCGCGTACTTCGGCGGCAAGCGTTTCCCTGATGTCCTGGCTTTCACTGATCATGCCGGTGAACAGCCTTTCGAGATCAGAATCTTCCGCTTTGAGCTCTTTCAGGGCCTTCTGGTAGCCTGCAATACGGTCATTATGGATGGCGATCAGGTCGTTGAGAACACCTGTTGTTGCTGTTTGCTCTTTCATAAAAATAGGTTTTTGCTTGTTATAGACAGGGCCATAAACATGCCACAACGTTAAACCGCCTGTTTCCAGCCTGTTTTTCACAGAATGTAGATATCCGTCCATGGCGGGCCATACGCATTTCGGGGGCAATCTGCCAAATAATAACTAGCTTTGCACGTTTTATCTAGTTAATCAAGTACATGAAGACGTATTTCAGGCTTTTATCGTTTGCAAAACCGATTGAAAAATATGCGATCCCCTATATTCTTTTCACGCTGATATCGGTAGTGTTCGGTACGTTGAACCTTGCACTGGTAGCGCCGCTGCTCACTACTTTGTTTGGCATCAACCAGGACCCGAACTGCCCCGCCCCGCCTCCCGTTAAGCCAGACAGCTTTTTCGACGTTTTCAAGACCATGAACTATTACGCCGCCGAGTTCAACCGCACGATCGGCCTGCAACAAACCTTGCTTTGGGTCTGCGCCGTAATCATCACTTCCGTGCTTATCAGCAATATTTTCCGTTATCTCTCCGAGAAAACCATGGAAAACCTGCGCATCCATACTTTGCTCAACCTCCGGAAGTCCGTTTTTAACAATGTCATGAACCTCGACCTCTCCTATTTTAACAATGAAAGGAAAGGCGACATCATTTCAAAGGTCTCTTCGGACGTGCAAACCGTACAATTTTCCGTGACCGGCACCCTCCAGGTAATTTTTAAGGAACCTTTAACATTAATTACCTACCTGGTAATGTTGTTCATGATCTCTTATAAACTGACGCTTTTTTCCATGCTGGTGATCCCGGTGGCGGGCTGGCTGATCTCCCGGATCGTGAAACGCCTGAAACAACAGGCGGCCGAAAGCCACGAAACCTACGGCAATATGATCAGTTATCTCGACGAGGCGCTTTCCGGCATCCGTATTATCAAAGCCTTCAACGCCTCCAATTATATAAAAGACCGGTTCGACAACGAAAACAAGACCTACAGCCGCATTATCCGCGCCATGGCCAAAAGGATACAGCTGGCCTCTCCCGTGAGCGAGTTCATGGGCGTGCTGATGGTGGCCGGCATCGTGTATTACGGCGGCACCCTTATCGCCGAAGGCAGTAAAGAGCTGAATCCCGCCGAATTTATCGCCTACATCGCCATCTTCTCGCAGATCATGCGCCCGGCAAAAGCCATCTCACAGTCATTTTCCAACATCCACTCCGGCATTGCCGCCGGCGAAAGGGTGCTGAACCTGATAGATACCAAACCTTCCATCGTAAACAGCCCTGATGCCAGGCCCATTTCCGATTTCAAAGACCGCATCGAGTTCCGCGGCGTAACGTTCGGTTATGGCGAGCGCACCATTCTCGACCATGTGGACTTCAGCATCCCCAAAGGCAAAAGCGTAGCACTGGTAGGCCCTTCCGGCGGCGGCAAAAGCACGCTGATGGACCTTATCCCCCGGTTTATCGAGCCCTGGAGCGGCGAAATACGGATAGACGGGCGTAATATCAACGAATACACCATGGAATCCGTCCGCGATCTCATGGGAATAGTCAACCAGGATACCATTTTATTCAACGACACGATCTTTAACAATATCGCTTTCGGCAACCAGGCGGCCACCCAGGAAGAAGTGGAAGCCGCGGCCCGCATCGCCAACGCCCATGAGTTCATTCTCGGCACTGAAAAAGGCTACCAGACCCGCATTGGCGACCGCGGGGTGAAACTTTCCGGCGGCCAGCGCCAGCGTATCTGCATCGCCCGCGCCGTGCTCCGCAACCCGCCGATCATGCTGCTGGACGAGGCGACATCCGCGCTGGACACGGAATCCGAGAAAATGGTGCAGGACGCGCTGAACAACCTGATGAAAAACCGGACCTCGGTGATCATCGCCCACCGTTTAAGCACTATCCAGACGGCCGACCTGATTATTGTCGTGGAACAGGGAAAAATCGTGGAAACTGGCACTCATATTGAGTTATTGGGGAGAAATGGTCTTTATAAAAAGTTGATAGAAATGCAGACTTTTAGCGGTAACTGAGAAAAAAAAATATATATACTCTTTTTTCATAACTTATATTTTCATATTTTTAAGCGTGTGCTGTAACATTTCGGGACCATCCTCGTTATAAATGCAGGAGGGGAGCCGAAAACCTGACTATCAACTATCGACCAAAGAAAGGTCTGCGAACGGCCAATCTTTTGCAAAACCTGATAATAATCCTTGAATGGAAAAACGAACGTTCAAAGTAGGATTGCTGATTTCAACCTACAACTGGCCAAAGGCGCTTGAAACTATCTTTGTCAGCATCCAAAGGCAGACTGTTATGCCGGACGAGATCATCATTGCCGATGATGGTTCCGGGCCCGCCACTGCGGACGTGATCCGCAGGTGGGAGCGTATTCTCCAGATCCCGTTCAAACATGCCTGGCATGAAGACGACGGGTTCCGGAAAAGCATTATCCTGAACAAAGCCGTTAAATTATCCGAAGTAGATTATATCATTGAAATAGACGGGGATATCCTGCTTCACCCCCGCTTCGTGGAAGATCATATCGGTCATGCGCGCCAGGGCCAGTTTATCCAGGGCGCCCGCACCATGATCAGCGAATCGAAAACCGGCGAGATCCTTTCTTACGGTTACGACGGCCCACTGCATTTTTTCAGCGCCGGCATCGGCAGCAGGATCAATTCCCTGCGTTTGCCCTTCCTGTCTTTCATCTTCAAGATGACCAAACAGAAATCCACCAACACCAAAGGCTGCAACCTTGCTTTCTGGAAAGAAGACTTCATCGCCATCAACGGGTATAACAATACCTTCAACGGCTGGGGCTCGGAAGACAATGAGTTTGCGGCACGCCTCATCAACGCCGGCATCCTCAAAAAACGCCTCAAAATGGCGGCGGTGTGTTACCACCTGCATCACAAATGCAATTCGAAATCAGAAGTGGTGGCGAACGAATACCGTTACATGGAAACGATCCGTTACAAGATCATTTCCTGCCTGAACGGTTACGCGGAGGTGTAACAACGCCAGATCCAGATCACCAGTAAGGGATAAAGCACCCATTTCACGAGTTTGTAAGTGTTGGTCCGGTAGAAATGGGTCTTCCTGAAACTGCCGTTGTAATTAAACCGTTCCGTGATCCCCTGGAAACGAAACCTGGAGACATTCCCCCAGAACATCCCGGCTTCCTGTATCAGGCGGAGCAGCAGCAGGTAAAAATATACTTCAGCGCTCGGTTTGGCCTTTCTTTTGGCAGACTGCACAGCGCCGGCTATTACTTCTATCACCGCCGCCCCGGCGATAAACAGCCCGATGGCAGGCAGCAGCGAAGGTTTTACGAACGCGGCCACTATGCCAGCCAGCAATGCCAGGAAAACGGTTTCGATGGTATTGGGAAAATCGTGGTAGGCGTATCTGGGATTGCGTTGCGGCAGCAAGCTGTTGCCAATGCCGTAGCGGAAAGGCCTTTTGAAATTCGACGCCTCATTGTTCCACCAGGGATGCTCTACGGCCGCTTCCGGTAAGGATTTGAAGTCTTTATAACCGTTCCTTTCGCGCATATTCATAAAAAAATCCACATCCTCTCCCCCGCCCGCTTTCGGGAAGATCTCCGAAAAACGCACGTCGCCCATCGCCCTGCGGCTGATCATCATGTTCGCGGTGGCGCCCCATGCAAATGCTTTACGGTCTTTCGCGATCTTGAAAATATCCATACTGCCGCTGGCGACGATGGCGTGGGAAAACGATTTCACCGGCGGCGGCATGTTCACCAGCCCGATAAACCCGATCTCGTCCGGGAACCGGCGGATCGCTTCCGCGTAGATCTCCAGCAAATTCACCGGCACAGTGATATCATCGTCCAGGAAAAGGATCCATTCCCCGCTGCCCATTTCCATCGCTTTGTTGCGCGTGCGCGCCGCGCCCATGTTCTGCGGGTTGATGGAAAGAAACACCCGCTGATCGTCTACCAGCTGGCGGATGACGGGGGAAAGCACCACCGCGGGGTTATCCGCCACGAGGAAAAACCTGATCTGAGTATCCGCAGGCGTTTTCAGGGAAAGGATCGGCAAAAGATAATGCTCTTCCAGCCTGAATGACGGTATCACTACATCTATTTGAACGGACATGCGGATATTAAAATTTGATCAGAAAAAAAGCGGGAATGCCGCGCGCAAAACTACTATTTATTGTGGTTTTTCTATGATATTTCAACCCCCTGGCGCACGATTTGTTATAACTCTGAACACATTCCATCAGCCATGCAAAAAATACTCGTTCCCGTCGATTTTTCAGACACGGCGTTCAACGCCGCCCGCTACGCCGTTTCGTTCGCGCGCCAGGCCAAAGCTACGGACATCGTGCTTTTCCACGCCTACGGCCTTCCTGTGGAAGCTACCACCTCCGTAGTGGCCATGACGGACGCAGACACGCCCGAATTCCGCCAGATGCTCGACCAGCAAATGGCGCAGCTGAAACAAGAACTGCAAAACGAACTGGTGGAATACATCAATATCGAAACCAGAACCAGCCCGCTCGTTTTTATCGAAGCCATGCATGAAGCGCTGCAGGATGTGAAAGTTTCCGCAGTGATCATGGGCATCACCGGCAAAAGCGCCATGAGCCAGCGTTTCATCGGCAGCAACGCGCTCGACGCGGCGAATATGTCCACCCTTCCGCTCGTGATCGTGCCGCATACGGTACAATACGAAAAAGTACACCGCATATTATTCGCATACAGCAAAAAAATATCCCTGCAGCCGCATCAGGCCGACAGTATCCGCAACTTCACAAGCGCATTGCAGGCCACGCTGGAAGTGGTGCATGTGTCTGTCACCGAAAGCGACGGCGAAGCGCCGTCAGCGCTGTTGCAGGCGCTCGGTCTGCCGTCCGCCGCGTACCACGAAGTGCAGCATACGGATCTGGTGGCAGGCATACAGGATTTTGCGGCGGACAATAATGCGGACATGCTGCTGGCCATTCCCGGCGAATATGGCTTCTTTGCGGAGCTGTTCCACAAAAGCATCACCAAACGGCTTGCTTTTCATTCAGCCGTGCCCGTTGTGATCGTGCGGTAAGTTTTTTTATGGGAAAATGCGCCCGTTCAACGGGATGATCGCATTAAAAAAGCCAGGCACTGCCTGGCTTTTTGTTTTATTGTACGCTCTTGAACATCACCGGCGAGCTGCCGTATAGCGGCGTTTTTCCGTCCCACTTTTCGATGAACTGCTGCTGGATGAGCAGCGGCGTGAGGGATTGTTGCCGCAGCAGGTTGGCTTTGGCTTCCGCTTCAGCCTGTACGATCAGTTTCCTTGCATTCGCTTCCGCCACGCGCAATTCGTTTTCCACCTGCATCGCCTGCTGCACCGCGCGGTTCTTTGCGTCGATGGCCTGCGTAATGCTTTCGGGATAGGTGATGCCGGAAGTCATTTGTTCGAGGTCGAACCCTTCTTTGCTCAGCTCCGTTGAAAGCTGTATCTGCACCGCATTTTCAAAGCCTTCTCGGTTGCTGATCATGCTGTCTGTGGAATATTTGTTGAACTGGATACGGAACGCGTCGCGCACATAATTGAACAGCGTGGTGCGGGTGATCTCTGTAATGTCTTTCCGGTATTTTTTGAAGATCTCCGGCGAACGGCCCGCGATCACCTTGAAGGTGATGGTGGGGTCTACGGTGAATACGGAACCGTCTTTCGCATTCACGGAAAAGGGCTCGTAGTCCGCCGTTTGCACGAATACGGGGAATTGATGGATCTCTTCGGTAAAGGGATTGAACCAAACGCGGCCGGTTACCAGCGACACGTCCTGCACGCCTTTGCCGGTACCGTATTGTTTTACGCGGATGCCTTCGTGCCCGGCGTCTATGCGGGTGCAGGAAGAGCAGCAGGCCAGGGTAAGCACGAATCCCGCGATGACGGCGAGAATCAGTCCTTTGTATTTCATCATCTGAGCTTTGATTTTACGAGTTTAAAGAGGAAATAATGCGCCGCCAGCGTAACGCAGATAAGCATTACGCCCAGCGCAACGGACGTATCGCTGGAAGCCGTCAGCATAGCGGTGATGCGCGTCCAGAGGTACAGGTCAACCAACACAAGCACCGGGATCAAAAAAAGCAGATATTTCATGTTTCGGTATAGTTCGGATAATTTTTACCAAATATAGCGTATTAATCATTTTGGCACGAGCGTGTAATTTCTTTTCTATTGATTTGCAGTATCTTGGCTCCGATCAATCCCTGGTGTATGCGGAGAACATGGCTGCTGGCGTGTTTCCTTTTGAATTTTATCCCTTTGCTGCGGGCGCAGTCCGGCTTTTATGTGCTGGAAGACACGCCGCGCACGCTTACCGCTTCAAAAGCGCTGGAAATATACCGCCATGGCGGCTTCCGGCAACTGGAGCCCGCCTATCTCAACCCGGGTTTCACCACTTCTGTTTTCTGGATCGCGCTGCCGGTGCGGGATACCGTTGCCGCGAAAGAGCTCGTACTGCTGGCAGACAATCCCCATATCAATCATTTGGAATGGTACGGGCTGAAAGACAGCCTGCAGTTGCTGGCCGTTACCGGCGACTTCCACCCTTTCCGCCAGCGGCCGCTCGTGCACAACGCTTTCGCTTTTCCCCTGGACCGCGGCGCGCAACTGTACCTGCTGAAGGTAGACAAACACAACGAATCACTGCAGGCGCCGCTGACCATCCGCGGCAAGGCGGAACTGCAAAACAGCCAGGGCGGCGAAATGCTGGTAAACGGCGTACTGACGGGCATCGTGCTGCTCATTATCCTTTTCGGGCTGTTCCTTTTTATCACCACGAAAGACGCGGTTTACGGCTGGTACGCGTTATATGTCACGAGCATGCTGCTGTGGATCTGGGCGAACAAAGGGTTGGGGTTCCGTTATCTCTGGCCGGATTCATATTTTTTCCCGAGCCGCGCCCGGCCGGTGTTCGTGCTCACCAATCTCGTGCTCGCGCTGCAATTCCTGCGGGGTTTTATGAACATCCGGAAAGGCAGCTGGATGCGCAGGCCTTTCACTGTTTTCCAGATCACCTGGCTGGCATTGCTCGCGGTCATGCTCTGGCCGGTGGATTACACAGGGTTCGGCGTCATCAGCCTGTACCTGCAAACCTCGCTGCCGCTGTTTTCGCTGGCCGCTGTCATTTTTGTGACGGCGGGCCTCGTTACCCAGGCCATTAAAGGTAACACAGCCGCAAGCGTTTACCTTGCCGGTTCCGGCGCGCTTTTTCTTTGCGTGCTGCTCGAAAATCTTTATCATCTTGGCAAAATAACGCTCCCGGAATTCTGGGCGCACTTCGGCATGTTCACCGGCGTGGTGCTGGAAATGATCATCATCACTTTCGGGCTGGCCGCGCGTTTTAATATGTACCGGAAAGAAAAAGAAGCCGCGCTGCTGGCAATGAACCTGCAGCAAAAAACACTGACGGACACGATCGTAACGGTGGAAGAAAATGAACGCAAAACACTGGCAGACCGCCTGCACGACGAGATCGGCTCCATGCTGTCGCTGGCTTCGCTGCAGCTCGGCGCCGTGCAGGAAAACCCGATGGGCAGCGAAAAACAATTGCAAAATGCGGGCGCGCTGCTGAAAGACATCAGTCATACCGTGCGTACGATCAGCCACCAGCTTACGCCCGTCGCCATTGAAAAATACGGGTTGCTGCGCGCCGTGGAAGACATGGTGCAGCTGGCCAACGCTTCGGGAAAAATCCAAATAGAACTGGTGCTGCTCGGTTTTACGGACGCGCAGGCTTACCCGCGCAATTTCCAGCACACCGTTTACCGCATCGTGCAGGAACTGCTGCAGAACGTATTGCGGCACGCGGGCGCCAGCCATGCGCTGATCCAGCTGATAGAACATGAAGATACCTGTTCGGTGATGGTGGAAGATAACGGGAAAGGAATAGACGCGGGCACCACCGCGCCGGGGCTCCTCCGCAGTATTCATTCAAAGGTCGCTTACCTGGAAGGGGCCGTACAAATCGAGAGCGCGCCGGGCCGGGGCACGATGGTGAACATCGACCTGCCGTTGCCCGCAAAAAAATGAGCTTATGAAAACATTACGCATTCTTATTGCAGACGATCATCAATTGCTGACAGACGGCATCTCCGCCGTGCTGGCCGAGCACCCCGGCTGGGAAATACTGGAACCGGCGAACAACGGCCGCGAATTGCTGGAAAGGCTTGCCACCGCGCAGGCAGATCTCGTGCTGCTGGACCTGAACATGCCGCAGCTGGACGGCATCCGCGCGCTGGAGATCATCCGCGGGCAATATCCTTCGTTGAAAGTGCTGGTGCTCACGAATTACAACCAGCCGCAACTGCTGGCGGAAGTGCGCAAACTGGGCGCGAATGGTTACCTGTTGAAAAATTCCCCCGCTTCCGTGCTCAAAACCGCCATCGGCGTGATCGTGGAAGGCGGAACGTATTTCGAGGAGCTGCGGGCGCAGGAAACACAGCTTCCTTCCTATTTCCTGGACGAGTTCATGAAAAAATACCAGCTGACCAAACGCGAAGTGGAGATCATCAGGATGGTGGGCAGCGAACTGACCAGCCGCGAGATCGGCACACAGCTGTCTATCAGCGAATTTACGGTGAACACGCACCGGAAAAATATCCTGCGCAAGCTGGAACTGAAGAACACGGCGGGTTTGCTCAACTTCGCGAAACATCATGGCATCCTATAACCTGCGGATCACTTCAAGACAGGCGCGGCTGTTGTGGTACGGGCATTTCCAGAGGCCAACCTTGTCTTCCTCCAGTTTTTGTTTGTCCGCATCGATCCCCCAGCACCATTCGCCATGTTCTTTATCGAGAATGTGCGACTGCACGAAATTCCATGAGTTTTCCGCCAGCCGGAGATATTTTTCATCGTCTGTGTTCCGGTACGCGTTCACAAATCCCACGATGGCTTCTGCCTGCGGCCACCATTGTTTTTCCGAAGCCTTTTGCCCGGTAACGTCCGTCTGCTGCCAGAGGCCGCCGTCTGCATCGAGGCCTTCCGCCGCTGCGTCCGCCATTCGCAGCGACAATATTTTAAATTTTTTCGTCAATGTTTCGTCTCCCAGCATTTCCGCCGCCTGCTGCAACAGCCAGCTGGCTTCGATATCGTGGCCATAACTGACCGTCGTATCTTTCGGGTTCCATTGTTCATCAAAAAAAAGGTACAGGTGCCCTGTATCGCGGTTCACGATCTTGTCGTGAAAAACCAGCAGCAGGTCGCGCAGGTGGCCTTTCAGCCCGGCGTCCGGCCAAACGGAATACAGCGTGGCGTATGCTTCGAGAATGTGCAGGTGCGTGTTCATCGATTTTTTTATCTCTGTTTCCTTTCCCGGTTTGAGCGGCAGCTTCCAGTCACGGCTAAACGCTTCTTCATATCCTCCGTAAATACAATCATAGCCATACAACTGGATGAGGCTGTACAGCCCGATGGCTTTTTCTTTGGCTTCTTCGAGGCCGGTGGCCCTGAAATACTCCGCGAACGCATACACGGTAAAAGCGATGGCATACACCTGCTTCTGCGTTTCTACGGGTTGACCGGAATAATCCACGCACCAGAGCACGCCGCCGAATTCTTTATCGACGAGGTAGGCATTGATGTAATCGTAGGCCCGGCGGGCGGTTTCGAGGTATTCTGGTTTGCGGGTGGCGTTAAATGCGGCCGCGAACGTCCAAAGGATGCGGGCATTGAGCACGGAGCCTTTCAACGCAAAACGGTCGGGCGTATTATCGTTCGCCAGCCGGCCGTAAAAGCCGCCGGACCGCTCGTCTACCGTATGTTTCATCCAGAAATCCAGAACGTTGGCTAACTCTTGCTGTAAAGCCGGTTTTAAATCAGTGTGCATATGAATTAGAACAAAAAACAGCCGCAATTTGTTCCCGCGGCAATAAACCGCCGCGACCGTTCTCAGGCCTTCAATACGCAGATCGTCGTTGCTCCGTTTTTTTTAATTGACCTCCCGTTCCAGCCGCGCCACCGCCAGTTTGCGGTCGGTTTCCAGCTCTTTGATAAACGGAAGCCCGCCCTGGATGTAGAGTTTGCTGGCGAGCTCGAGGTAATTGTCCAGCTGGAAGAACATCGCCGCGCGGTTGCTGCCCAGCAGCTTGATCATCCGGCGATAGTAGCGGGTTTGCAGCGAAACAAATTCTTTGTCGTTTTTGATGATGTTTTTTGTCAGTTCGGTCATCATCTGTTCGTCTACCGTCTGGAATTTTTCGTTATAAAGCCGCAGCAGGTAATTACGTTCTTCGGTGAAAGGCGCTTTTTCGGTTTCGTACTGCATCAGCGCCGCGTCGAATTCCGTTTGTTCGCTACGCGTGATACGGAGGTAATTGGCGAAAAGGTCTTCACGGGTTTTCCCGAAAAGCCGGAACACGATGTCGCTGCCGGCTTGTGCGCTGATTTCGTTCCGGGGAGCAGCTTCGTTTTTTGCAGTGGTTCCGTTTTGTGCAGTGGTTTCGTCTTGCGCAAAGAGAGGTGTGCCGGTTAACAAGGCTCCTGACAAACAGATTGCTAACAGATTTCTCATAAATTATGGTTTAGGGCCGCTTTTTCGGCCGATGGAAGGATCGCAGCTGATACAACTGAAGCCGGGGGCGGGCGTTCGATCTTTTTTTGAGGTGACTTTTCCGTTTTGCCGGGCTATGGTTGCCGCCTGTCGGTTTTCACCAATTAATAGCAAGAAGTTTGCCGTGTTTTAGGATGAGGCGGCGACCGGGCCTCTGTCAGGAGTGATGTTTTTAGGGGTGGCCGGTATCGTGGAAAAAGGGCAACACGTGGCCTTCCTTTACACCAGCGCCTGCCGCACACGCTCTCTCCGGTCGCGGGAAACGGGTATGCGCGCGGCGTCTGCCACAGGCGAAACAAAGAAAACCAAAGAGCGCGGAAATTTTCTTCATATAACGGATTCTAAAGTCAACGCTGATTTTTTTACAAATCTTCATGATTTGCAGCGTTGACTGAATGGCTTTCCTGAATTTGGCGCGTTTGCGTTTGAATTTCGTAAAACAGCCGCCAATATGAATAATCCCTAAATTTGCAGTTGATTAAAAAACGACCAACAATGCGGAAAGGATTTATTATCAGTTCGGTTATCGGGATCATCGGCGCGTTCCTGCTCGGGTATTACGCCAGTGCCTGGTGGTATGTACTGCTGGCGGTAATTATTGCGCTTTTTATTATGGGGATCAACGACATGCGGCAAACCGCGCATTCCATCATGCGCACTTACCCCGTTTTCGGGCGGATGCGTTACTGGATGGAAGCCCTCCGCCCCAAAATGTACCAGTATTTCGTGGAATCAGACATAGACGGGCGGCCCGTTAACCGCATCGACCGCTCTACCATTTACCAGCGCGCCAAACGCGAGATGGACACCATGCCTTTCGGCACCCAGCTGGACGTGTACGAAGAAGGTTATGAATGGATGAGCCATTCCATTTCACCCAAAGATTTCCACAAACTCGACCATAAACCCCGTGTAACGATCGGCAATAAAGACTGCAAACAACCTTATTCCGCCAGCATCTTCAACGTGTCCGCCATGAGCTTCGGCTCGCTGAGCAGCAACGCTATCGAGGCGCTGAACGCGGGCGCCAAGATCGGCAACTTTGCCCACAACACCGGTGAAGGCGGTCTCAGCCCGTATCACCTGAAACACAACGGCGACATCATCTGGCAGATCGGCACCGGTTATTTCGGCTGTCGCGACGACGACGGCAATTTCTCCGGCGAGCTGTTCGCGCAAAACGTAGCCGCCCCGCAGATCAAAATGGTGGAACTGAAACTCTCGCAGGGCGCAAAGCCCGGCCACGGCGGCATTTTGCCCGCTAAAAAAAACACGCCCGAGATCGCGGCCATCCGCCACGTAAAACCCGGCACCACCATTTATTCACCACCCTATCACAGCGCGTTCGGCACCCCGAAAGAGCTCGTATTGTTCATCCAGAAAATGCGCGAGCTTTCCGGCGGCAAACCCACCGGGTTTAAACTTTGCATCGGCCGGAAAAGCGAATTCATCGGCATCTGCAAGGCCATGATCGAGCTGGACATTTACCCGGACTTCATCACCGTAGACGGCGGCGAAGGCGGCACCGGCGCCGCTCCGCAGGAATTCTCCAATCACGTGGGCGCGCCTTTGCTCGACGGTCTTGCCTTCGTGCACAACATGCTCGTCGGTTTCAACATCCGCCAGCATATCAAGATCATCGCTTCCGGCAAAATACTTTCCGGTTTCCACCTGCTGCGCGCCATCGCCCTGGGCGCGGACGCCTGCAACAGCGCAAGGGCCATGATGATGGCCATCGGCTGCATCCAGGCCCTGCAATGCAACTCCAACAAATGCCCGACCGGCGTGGCCACGCAAGACCCCGCCCTGGCGGTAGGCCTCGTCGTGAGCGATAAAAAACAGCGCGTCGCCAATTACCAGGGAGAAACGGTAAAAAACTTCGTGGAACTGATGGGCGCCGCCGGCATCGACGATTACAAAAAACTCACCCGTTCGCATATTTACCGCCGCGTATTTATGAACGAAGTGCGCACCTTCGAAGATATTTTCCCTTCGCTGGAGCCCAGCTGCATGATCAACAACAAGATCCCGGAGAAATACAAACAGGATTTTGAAATGGCGCATCCCGACCGGTGGTATTGATAAAAATACGTTCTCTAAAAGCGGCCGTTCCACAAGGGAGCGGCCGCTTTTTTGTTGATCCGCTCTTTAGAAATCACTGACTATCAACCCCTTTTTCACTGCGAAATTACAGCGGCCCACTGCGGTAAGAATATCAAATTAAATTAATATATTTATATTACTAACGTTTGATACGCATATGAAAGTGAACGAGCGATTCAACTGGGCGGTGGAAATGCTGCATGTGGACCCGGACGACAGGATACTGGAGATCGGGTGCGGGCATGGCATTGCAGTATCCCTCATTGCGCCGCGGTTAAAAAAAGGTTTTATTACCGCCATTGACAGTTCCCCGGCTATGATCGACAAAGCCATCAGAAAAAACGAGGGAATAAAGGCCTCCTTCATCAACGGTTCGCTGACCGAAGCCCCGATCACGGACCGGCAGTTCGACAAAATCTTCGCTTTTAACGTGAACGTGTTTCATAAAGACGCGGAAAAAGAGCTGGACCTGATCCGGGAATACCTGGCGCCGCTGGGCGCGCTGTACATATTTCACCAGCCGCCTCCTACAGACGATATTGAGGTGGCGAAATCTTTTGCAGACAAAATATCCACGGAACTGCAAAAAGGCGGCTTTCTTATCCGCGACGTGCTGTACAAACGTATATCCCCCAGCCCCTGCGTTTGTGTTATTTCGCAGCCCGCCGCCCTCCGGAAACATGCATCTGCCGTCGCTTAACGGCGTAAGGGAACAGCTTTGCCCCGCCCCGGCAGAATTTGCCTACCTTTGTACCTTTTAGTACAAGCAGCCCGCATGAAATTTGAACAATACCGCATATCGGAGGAATTAAAGAGAAGCCTGGAGGAACTGGGTTTTAAAAGGCCCACCGACATTCAATACAAAGCCATTCCTTCCATCCTCAAAGGAGACGACGTGCTGGCGATCGCACAGACCGGCACCGGCAAAACCGCCGCTTTCGCCATTCCCGTTATCCAGCTTTTACAGCAGCAAAGCCGCTCGCGCACCAAAGGCGAAGTGAAATGCCTGGTAATGGTGCCCACCCGCGAGCTGGCCATCCAGATCTCCGATGTGTTCAAACACCTGGGGAAATACACCCGGGTAGACATCATGGGCCTTTACGGCGGCGTGGAACAGGAAGCGCAGATCAAAAAACTGGATAAAGGCGTGGATATCCTGATTGCGACGCCCGGCCGCATGTTCGACCTTATCAGCCAGGGCCATCTCGACCTCAGCCATGTGCAAACCCTCATTCTTGACGAAGCCGACCATATGCTCGATCTCGGTTTCATCCGCGATATCCGCGACGTGATCAAACACCTTCCCCGCAACCACCAGACCCTTTTCTTTTCCGCCACCATCGATACCGAGATCAAAGACCTGGCGTATTCCATCGTGCGCAATCCCATCCGCATCCAGATCTCGCCGGAAGACCCCGTGTCTAAAAACGTGACGCATTCCGTAGCCTTCGTGGATATGGACGACAAACGGTTTTTCCTGGAAAGGCTCGTACGCGAATTCCCGGACAATAAAATACTCGTATTCGTACGCACCAAAGTACGGGCGGAAAGAGTGGCCGCCGCCATGGAACGCGTGAATATCAAAAGCCTCGTGATGCACGGCGGTAAAGAACAGACAGACAGGCTGAGCGTGATGAACGAGTTCAGGAAAGGAGACGTGCGGATATTGGTCACTACAGACGTGAACGCCCGCGGCATCGATATTCCGAATGTGGACTACGTGGTGAATTACGACCTGCCCGAAGAGCCCGAAAATTATGTACACCGTGTAGGCCGCACCGGGCGCGGTGTTCAGAAGGGCCGTGCGGTTTCGTTCTGCGCCCCCGAAGAAAAAGAAATGCTGGACGCCATCCAGAAATATACCGGCAAAGAGATCCAGGTGATGAAGATCAACAAAGCCGATTATAAAGAAACCATCAGTTTTTCCGAAGAAGTGCCCAACGAAAACTGGCAGCTGCTGATCGACCAGCACGAAAAAACAATGAAAGACGCAAAAAGGAAAAAGAAAAAGAAGTAATTCCTTATTTTTATCGGAAGCTACTCTCCTTTTATGATCAAAAAATTATGGTGCTGCCTGATGGCCGCCGCAACATTCTGCACACATGCCAGCGCACAGGAAAAAGGCGTATGGACGCCCCTGTTCAACGGTAAAGACATCAACGACTGGTTCGTCAAGATCCATCATCACCCCGTGGGCGACAACTATGGCAACACTTTCCGCGTAAAAGACAGCATGATACAGGTGCGTTACGACCAGTACGGCGATTTCAACGACCAGTTCGGCCACCTTTATTTCAAAACGCCGTTCTCCTACTACCATTTGCAGCTCGAATACCGTTTTGTAGGCGAATGGTACAAAAGCGCGCCCTCCTACACCATTCTCAACAGCGGCGTAATGTTCCATTCGCAGGACCCGCGCACCATGCCCGTGGAGCAGGACTGGCCCATTTCCATCGAAATGCAGTTCCTGGCAGGTTTGGGAGACGGAAAACCGCGGCCTACAGGCAACATGTGCTCTCCGGGCACGCACATCGTGTACAAAGGCAAACTGGACACGCGGCATTGCATCGATTCCGATTCCAAAACCTATGAAGGCGAACAATGGGTGAAAGCGGAACTGATCGTGCTCGGGGATTCGCTGATCACCCACATCATCAACGGCGATACGGTATTGCAATATTCCAAACCGCAGATCGGCGGGCCGGTGGTGAACCGCTTCGACCCTGCGCAAAAAACCGACGGCAAAGTGCTTTCCTCCGGCTTCATCGCCCTGCAAAGCGAAGGCCAGCCGATCGATTTCAGGAACATCCGCATCATGAACCTTGAAGGAACCGTGAACAAAAAATAACCGCAAATGCGCAACCCAAAAAACCTGACCATATGTTCCATGTACAGCCCTTCAAGATCGATGTGCAACCATCCGTATTGGATGACCTTCAGCAACGCCTCCGCCAGACCCGCTGGCCGGAATCTCCGGAAGATACCGGATGGAAATACGGCACAGACCCCTTGTTCCTCAAAAGCCTCGTGGCCTACTGGCAAAACGGCTACGACTGGCGCAAGCAGGAAGCCGCCCTCAACAGCATCCCGCAGTTCACCGCGGAGATAGACGGCCTCTCCGTTCACTTCCTCCACATCAAAAGCAAAAGTTCCAACGCCAGGCCCCTATTGCTTTTGCACGGATGGCCCGACGGTTTTTACCGGTATGTTAAAGTAATTCCTTTGCTCACGAACGATTACGACCTGGTGATCCCTTCCATTCCCGGTTTCGGTTTCTCAAGCCGTGTAGCCAAAACAGACGACGGCTCCGCCAACATCTTCGCCACGCTGATGAAAGAGGCGCTCGGCTACAAAACGTTCCTGGTGGCCGGTGGCGACATTGGCCAGGGCATTACCAAATCGCTCGCCAATCTTTATCCTGAAAACGTGGCGGCCATTCATTTGTCGGACGTAGGTTATCCCAATGGTTCTGAGGACTGGAGCACCATGTCCAAAGCGGAACAGGAATTCGGGCAGTTTATCCAGGGCTGGTGGTACACGGAAGGCGCATACGCCATGCTTCACTCCACCAAACCGCAAACGCAGGCTTATGGCCTGAACGATTCCCCCGCCGGCCTCGCTTCCTGGATCACTGAAAAGTTCAACGCCTGGCGCACGCAGGACGGCACGATCGAAGATCATTTTACGAAAGACGAACTGCTCACCAACATCATGATCTACTGGGTAAGCCAGACGATCAATTCTTCCATGCGCACCTATGCCGTAGACGATGCGCAGAACCAGGCTTCCGCCAAAAAGGTGAGCACGCCCACCGGTGTGGCCGTATTCCCCGGCGATGCGCCTACGCCGAAAGAATGGGCGGAAAGGCGGGTGAACCTGAAACGTTTCACCGTCATGGAAAAGGGCGGCCATTTTGCCGCGCTGGAAACACCGGAAGCGTGGGCGAAAGAAGTGGATACGTTTTTCAAAAGCATCCAATAAACGCATACACGAAACAAAAAAAGGAAGGCAGATATTGCCTTCCTTTTTCGTTTATAACCGGGCGCTATAACGGCAGCTTCACCAGCTGGCCCGTTTGCGCGCTTTTGTATATCGCCGTTACGATCTCCACCGATTTGCGTCCTTCATGCGCATCCACCAGCGGCTTTTCGCCGTTCCTGATAGCGCGGACCAGGTCTTCCACCTGGTACTGGTGACCGGCGTAGCCGATAGACATCGGGTCGGCCGCGCCGCCGCCGGAAGCATGTTTGCCGTTGATGGTATTTTTAATGCGCTGGTCTTTCTCCGTTTCTTCCGCCAGTTCCCACTTCAGCAGGCTGCTTTCTTCCATCACGAGCGTGCCCGCCGTGCCAACGATCTCCAGCCGTTTTAACGCACCCGGATAAGCCGCCGTGGTGCATTCGATGGTACCCAACGCCCCGCTGGCGAACCGCACGGTGGCCGTTACGGTATCTTCCACTTCAATGTTTTTATGCCGCCGGTTGGCCGTCATTGCCTGCACCGCTTCCACGGGGCCCATATACCATTGCAGCAGGTCTACCGAATGAATGCCCTGGTTCATCAATGCGCCGCCGCCATCGAATTGCCAGGTGCCCCGCCATTGCGCGGACTGGTAATACGCTTCGGTCCTGCTCCATTTTACGTCCACATCGCCGAACACCAGCGGCCCGCACCTGCCCGCGTCTACCGCTTCCCTGATCAGCCTGCTGGCTTCATGGAACCGCGAGGGGAACACGACCCCCACTGTCACGCCCGCTTTTTCCGCCGCTTCGATGATCCTGTCGCAGCGCTCCAGCGTTATTTCCAGCGGTTTTTCTATCAGGCAGTGTTTGCCCGCTTCAATAGCTTTCAGCGCGGGTTCCATGTGCAGACCGGAGGGCGTGCAGATGCAAACGATGTCTATGGCCGCGTCGTTGACCATTTCTTCCAGCGTGCCGAACACACGGCAGGGGTATTTTTCGGCGAATGCCGCCGCTTTCGGCCGGTTGATGTTGTAGATCCCGGCCAGCGTTGCGCCACCGGCCGCGGCGATAGCCTGGGCGTGAATGCCCGAGATAGCGCCCGCGCCGACAATGCCGAAACCAAATTCTGTTTTATGCATGCGTAAAATTGTAAGTTTTGTGCGGAAAAATCAAGCGGCGGCCTGTTCGTCCTGCCCGAGCGAATCCAGCAGCTCCGATGCCTGGGGCTTCACTGCGCCACGGCCGAAGATGGCGGCCGTGATATAGATCACCAGCGATACGGAAATAGGCGCCGCCAGCCCGATCGCCATATCGTCCGGAATAAACAGTTTGGTGGCGATAAACGTGAGCAGGCCGCCGGCGATAGAGAGCAACGCCGCCGTGCTCCCGCTGCGCCTGAACATGGGCAGCAGGCCGAGGATCATGGGCACCGCCGTGGGGCCGATCATTGAAGAGAACCAGCTGATGATCAATCCCAGCACGCCGCCGAAAGAACCGGATTCAAAAGCGATGATGAGCGTGGAAAGCACGAACAGGAACGTGGTGAGCCGGGCCACGATCAGCATTTTTTTCGGATGAAAGGCGCCGGCTTTTTTGTAGAGCACCGGCAGGATGTCCCGCGTGATCACAGCGGAGATGGTATTGGCGTCGGCGGCCGTCATCGCCAGCGTATTGCCGAACATGGACGCCAGCAGCAGGCCGAGAAGGCCGTGCGGGAGGAATTTCAGGGCCATCATTGCGTAAGATTGTGTAGGATGCGCGATGTCTTTGATGAAGACCGGCGCGGCGAACATGGGGAAAAACAGGACGAGCGGCCAAAGGAGGAACAGTAGCGTAGACAGTCCCGCCGCCTTGCGCGCATCCGAACCGGAAGGCGATGAAATAAAACGCGTGGCGAAATGCCAGGTGCCGCCGCTGTAGCTGAAAAAGCAGATCACCATAAACGAGATGGCAAACAGCGGCGTGTAAGGACCGTTGAACGGCTGGCTGTGCGATGCGGGCAGGCGGTCCCACATCGTGAAGATGCCCGAAGCGCCTTCGCCGAGCTGCGTGAGCACCATTACCATCATAAAAATGCCCGCGACGAACTGGATGATAAAAGACGCGAAATCGTTCACCACATCGGCCCAAAGGCCGCCCAGCGTAATGTAGAAGATGCTGATCAATCCTGTCACCGCAATGCCCGTGCTGATGGGAAGCCCGGTGAAAGCGTTCAGCAAAATGCCGATAGACGCCCATTTGGCGCCTACGTCGAACAGCTTGATGATCACGCCGCTCCATGCCATTACCTGCTGCGTGGGCAGGTTGTATCTTTTGGCAAGGTATTCGGTCGGGGACTGGATGTTTGTTTTGGCCCTGAGCCGCGCCCATCGCGGAGCGATCAGGAAAGTGGTGCCTATCATGGCAATGGCGATGCTGAGCGCCCACCATATGTAAAGGGTAAAGCCGTAGTTGTAGGCGATGGCCGCATAAGCCACGAACACCGCGCCGCTATAGCCGGATACGTGATGCGAAATGCCGGAAAGCCACCATGGCAGCTTGCCGCCTGCGGTATAAAAATCGGCGGAAGATTTGATCTTTGTATAACCCCAGATCCCCATCATAATGAGGACTAAAAAATATCCTGACAGTACGAAATAATCGACCTTTTCCATGTACGTTCTCTGATTGTGATTGATGTTTTTGAGCCTGAATAACAATTACGGCTGTACGCCGATCATATCGATCATGATCCGGCTGCCATCGGGGCCGGGCTGCCTGATTACAGCCTTGGTGGCCGCGGGCGGGCGCTCCGGGTTGTAATATTTTTTGCGGATGTCCGTCAGCCCTTTGCTTATGTCTGCATCGGACACATAATAAAGGGCTTTGGCAAGATGCTGCAGGTCGCTGCCGCACTTTTCCATCATATCTCTCAACCGGTCAAAAACCGTTTGCAGCTGCACCAGCTGGTCGTTGCCCATTCCATACAATCCCGACAGGTAGATCTTTTTACCGTGATTGACACGGCAGACTTTGGAATATACCGGCGAAGCCGTGGCGCCGGCGGGCGTGATGTATTCGATGAGCGCCTTGTTTTTTACCGGCGAAGCGGCGATCAGTTCGATCTCGACCAGCGGTTTAGCGCTCTTCCACCCGGCATATATCACCGGCGGCATCGTACCGCCTGAAAAGAATTTTTTTATTTCCGCTTCCACCAGGCCCGCACTGTCCACAGGGTCCATAAACGCCCTGATCTGCACGACATGTTCTTTGTTCAGCCCGAGGAACCGGAGCGTGGCATGCAGCTGCTGCAATGTATTTCCCGCCGCCTCCCGCACGCGCCCGTCTGCCGCCATGCCTGAAATATACACCACCCCGCCTTTGGGTAATACGGCTGCTTGCGGCCAGCGGCGCACCTTCTCCCCGCGATGGGAGGAAATGGCCACCGCGTCTATCCCCAGCAAAGCGCCGGCACGCGGCAATGGATGGATAATAAAACTGGTGGCGGGCGTTTTTAATTTTGGGAAACGCCGCGCGATCTCTTCCCGCACTTCCTCCGCTACTTGAGCTGAAGCCGTGCACACGTTCAGTTTGATGATATCTTTTTCTGTAGCGCCCGCGCTTTCCAGCGCACGGGAAAGATTGGCAAAAACCTGTGCGATCTGCCGGCGCGGATCGTCTTTCCCGGCCAGTTGTCCCGTTTCGTTCAGCGGCAGGATGAGCGCTGTATGCGCCAGCGGCGCTTCCTCCACGATCACGGCGCCGGTATTGCCGTAGCCGTCGGGAACATAACGCAATAAAGGATCAGAAATGGCCTGGGCCGAACATACCGTGTGGGTGACCAGCCAAAGGGCCGATAGAAGCAGAACCTTGTTTTTCATTTTTCGTGTATTGATGAACGCCTGTGCTACGCTTAAGGGCAGGCAATAACCATTGCCGGCAAATGCCCTGGCAGTCGCAGCTTTCACAATACCTGGTTAACGGGTTCCGGGTACGTACCCGTAAGATAATATTTTTTATGAAAAAGAAAAGAACTTTAAGATGGGAATGCCCGTTCGCATGTAAGATCCATCTTCTGACCCCGGCTGCTGCTGATAGGATTTTACCCCTCGCGGAAGGCTTGCATGCCGAAAGCAAAATACCATTATACCAAACTAAAAGCGCCCCGGCGTAATGCCGGAGCGCTTGTTTAGCTAATCCATCTTTATTTCTTATTCCACCACTTCCACCTGCTGCGTGGCGAAAAATTTCGCAACGTCTTCCCAGGTGTCGTACCGGTTGTAGTCTTCGTAATTCACATTATGCGGTGCGGTGAACAGCAAACGCTCGCCTTCGAAATACCGCAGGTTCTTGTCGTAGTCGTCTATCATATAATCCGCTTTCACGATGGTCTTCAATCCGCAAAACACAATATTCTTCCAGCTGATAAAAGGAAAATGTTCCTTCAGCCAGTCGATCTTTTCGGAAAGTGACTGCGGGAACTCCACCGCCGCCGATACAATGAACACTTCATAATCTTCCATCAGCGACAGGATCACTTCCTGGCTGCCCGGCATCACCGGCGCCGTTCTGAAAAATCCCGGCGTGTGTAAAAAATGATGCACGATGCCCTCCTGCGGAAAACCCGTCGTTTCCGGCAGCCCCATCAGCTGCTCCTTCGTTACCCGCTCGCCCGTGCGCTCAAAATACCAGTCGCAATAATGCTGGTTCAGGTCTGCCATCACCCCGTCCATATCAATTGCTATTCTCTTTTTTGCCATAATCTGCTATTTGATGCAAAATTATGCAATATTTTTCGAATTACAGGGATTAAATTTGCGTTATTTTGCATAAATTTGCTTTAAACCGCAAGATTATGCTGAAGGAAGAACGCCTGGACTACATTCTCAAAAAGCTGAAAACAGACCAGAAAGTGCTGCATGCCGAACTGAGCACAGACCTCCAGGTGTCTGAAGATACCGTTCGCCGCGACCTCGAATCGCTCGCCCAAAGCGGCCTGCTCATCAAAGTACGCGGCGGCGCCATTCCGCATTCTCCCAACCCGCTCAACTTCAAGGAACGCATCCATCTTCACCACGACGATAAAATGAACATGGCCCGCAAAGCATTGTCGCTGCTGCAGGACGGGCAAACCATCATTCTCGACGGCGGCACTTCCACCCTTTCACTGGTCAAACTTTTCCCGCCGCAGTTAAAGCTCACGGTCGTCACCAACAGCGTGCCCGTCGTGATGCAGCTGATCGAGCACCCGGGTGTGGAAGTGATCTTCACCGGCGGCCGTATTTACAAAGAATCACAGGTGTCTGGCGGACTGGATACGATACAGATGTTCAGGAGAGTACGGGCGGACATTGGATTCATCGGCGTATGCAGCCTGCATCCCGTATTGGGCGTAACGGGTATGGACCTGGAAGAAGCGGAAGTGAAATCCACCATCGTGGAGGCGTCGAGCAGGATCGTGGCGCTGGCAACGGGCGATAAGATGGGAACGGCCGAGCCTTACAAGGTTTGCGGCATTACGGATATAGACGTGATCGTAACGGACGACCCGGAACACGCGTCCCTGGCGCCTTACCGGGAGCTGGGCCTGCAGGTATTATGATTTTTTCTCTGTAACGGGCGTTTGTTTTTCGGGGATAATGCCTTTCGATTCCATTTCCACCTGCTCCACCCACACCGCGTAATCGTTCGGGTAGATGCGCTCGCCTTTTTTCTGCACGTACTGCCGCGTGAATTCCGCCCCGAAATACAAAATGGCCGCGGAATAATACACCCAGATCAGCAAGATCACGATAGAGCCCGCCGCGCCATATGTAGTGCCGATGCTGCTGTTGCCCAGGTAGAACCCGATCACGAATTTCCCCAGCATAAACAGCACGGCCGTGGTGATAGCGCCCACCCACACGTGTTTCCACTTCACTTTCGCATCGGGCAATACTTTGAAAATAACTGCAAACAAACCCGCGATGGTGGCGAACGTAATGACCAGGTTCACGATATACACCACTACCACCGTTATTTCGGGGAATATTTCCTTCAGCCTGCCCAGCAGCACTTCTATGATGCCGTGTATCACAAGGCTTACCACCAGTACGAAACCCAGGCTCACTACCATTGAAAAAGACAGCAGGCGCGTGAGCAATATTTTGATCAGCCCCTTTCCCTTGCGCGGCTTCGCCTTCAGCCGCCAGATAAGATTGATGGAATCCTGTATTTCGGTGAACACGCCCGTGGCGCCGATGATCAGCGTAATGAAACCGATGACGGTAGACCATCCCAGGTCCGGCGACAGGGCGGAATTGCGCACGATCTCCTGCACCTGCGTGGCCGTGGCCGGCCCCAGCAGGCCGTTGAGCTCGCCGTACAGATTACCTTCCAGCGCATCTTTTTTCAGGAAAATATCACTGAAATACAGCACGATAATGAGCATGGGCGCAATGGAGAATACGGTGGAATAAGCCAGCGACGCGCTCAGTTTCAGCACCTTGTCGTCCATGAAGTCAGACGCGGAGCATTTGAACAACTCCCACCATCCTTTCGGGGAAAACGGCTTTTTCATATCAGGCCTAACACAAAAACGAGGCCACCTGTACCATAAAAAACAACCGTCCCCAAAAGAGGACGGTTCTTAATTCACTGTAATTTCAAATCAGGATTTACCAAAATGGAAAATTTAATTTCCCTGGCCGAATGCCGGGCTGTTTTTATCAAACCATAAACGTTGCGTGCTTAACGCCGGCACTCCCCTGTCTCCCGGGGTGAAGCCCTGCTGTTGCTGCGCGCTTTCCCAGTTGGCGTTGTTGGTGCCCAGGGGCGGCTCATCCAGCGGGTACCTGCGCGGGATCGGCTCGTTCCAAACATTGCGCGGGTAATAGGCAGAATTGTTTTTCGGGTAGCCCGTTCTGCGCACAAAGGTGAACGCTTCGGTGGCCAGGCGGTAGAAGTTGAGGTACTGCTGGATGTAAATGCGCTCCAGGTTGTTCACCCCGTTGAACTTCACATTCGGATGCGCGAGATAAGCCTGTATCTGCGCTTCGCCGTCGCCCGTCAGCCCCGGGGTAGATTCCGCCGCCAGCGCGATCTTATTCATCGTGCGGATGGAGCTGACGATGCCCCGGTTGTACCATTCCTCGGCGGTGCCTTTCGTGTCGAAACCGGCGCCATATCCTTTCTGGATGAACTCGGCGATATAAAAAGCGGTTTCTGCTTCGGTGACCATATAATCCAGCATGCGGCCGGTCTGGTTGTTGCCGTAACGCGGCGCGAAGAATTTTTTGTTGATAAAGCCGATCAGCCGCCATTTGCTCCAGTCGCTTACGTCGAAAGTAGTTTTGTACCACGCCGCGCGGGCCGGGTCGGTGGTCCAGTCGGCGGGGCCGCCCTGGAACCTTACCAGCGGATCGTTCGGATTGATCCATGCGGGCAGGGTTTTGTTGTATTTGGTCAGCGTGTCGCGGAAACCGCCTACGAGGTCGTTCGGCGTGAAATAAATCGGCAGGCGCGGGTCGTTGGTGGATTTGAGGAAATTGATGATAGACGATGTGCCGAAACGCGGGCTGCGGTAATCGATATCGTTACCGATCGGGTTCCATTGTGGCCGGTCGTACACAAATTGGGCAATATCGCTGTCGATGGGGCCGGTCGGGTCTTCCATCACTTCCCTGAATACCCGTTTCGCCACTTCCACATCGGCTTTCTCGTACCGCACCGCGATGCGCAGCTTGAGCGTATTCGCCAGCTTGATCCAGTTGGCCCAGTCGTTTTTGTAATAAAAGTCCGCGCTGCCCAGGTTCAGCTGACCTTCGGCCGGCTCGGAAAGCGAATCCACCGCGCTGCTCAGTTCTGCCAGCCAGGTATCGAAGAGCAGCTTCTGATCGTCGTACTGCGGGCGGAAATTGGCTTCCGTTCTGCCTTTCATGGCTTGTGTGTAGGGCATCGAACCGTTCATATCGGTAGTTTTGAGCGCCTGCACGATGCCGAGAATATAGGTCACCGCGCGGATGTTGCGGTAACGCGGCCTTTCGGCGCGCATTTCCACCTGGTTGCGGATCTCCGTGAGGTTGGGCAGCACGTTGTTGTACAGCACGGTGTAACGCCCGTTGATATTGGTGCTTAGCTCGTAAGGGTCCGTGGTGAGGTGCTGTGAAAAACGCAGCAGCTGTTCCAGGTTTTCCCAAACCCATTCCGATCCCTGGTAGGTTTCGATGTTATCCGCAGAGAAGGCGAACAGGGAATTGATATCCGGCACGGTCACCACGCTCGGGTCCGTGTTCAGCTCCCCGAAATCCTTTTTGCAGGAAATCGCGGCAATGACCGTTGTGTAGATGAAGATCGTATATATCGTTAACTTTTTCATGTTGCTTCTTTTTTGAATGACCGTTAAAATCCTGCGCGGATCGTAAATACGAACGAGCGCGTCATCGGCGGCACAAATCCTTCCTCTTTGTTCAGGCTCGTGCGGTTCGAGTTGTTCGATGCCGGGTTGATGTTGTTGGGCAGCGAATTGTAGAGGTAGAAAAGGTCGCGGCCAATAAGGCTTACGCCGAGATTGTTCAGGTGCAGCTTAGACGCTACCGCCGTGGGCAGCGTGTAGTTCAGCGCAAGCTGTCGCAGGCTGATCCAGGAGTTTTTCACCACCCAGTAATCGCCCACCGCGGTGGAGAACGAACCGTAACGGTACATGAACTGCGGCAGGTGCGTAGGCTCTACATATCCTTTTTCATATGCTTCGCGGAAGGTCATGCCGCTTACGTCTACGCTCGTGCCGTTCGGCTGCGTGATGGTCTGCCCGTTGTCGAACACGCCTTCGGGCAATATGCCGTCGTCGTAGGTCCGGTTATCATAACCGCTCGTCCATTCAATGCCGCCATGGTCTTTATCGCGGCCCTGCAGCGAAGATTTGAAGATGCCGGTGTGCATGCCGTAACGGAGGGTGTGCATCACCATATCGCCGCCGATCTTGGCGTCGAACAGCACGTTGAGGGAAATGTTTTTATAACGGAAGGTATTGTCCCAGCTGGCGCGGAAGTCCGGGTTGATGTCGCCCACGTCCATCCATTCGTTGCTGCGTTTCGGGAACGCCGCGCGGGCGTCTGAGCGCCAGTCGAGCACCACCATGCCGTTGTTCGGGTGATCTACGGGTTTGCCGCTGCCGTCTACCGCCTGGTATCTTTTGGAAGCGATGCGCGTGCGGATCACGCCGTATGTGCCGCCTACCTTGGCGTAGGGTATCAGGTCGTTGGCGCCGCCGGATTCTGCGTCGAGCGGGAAATATTCACGGTCCTGGTACAGCTCCACGATCTTGTTGCGGTTGCGGGTGAAGGTAAGCGTGGTGTTCCAGTCGAAGCTCTTCGTTTTTACAGGCGTGGCGGTAAGCGCCAGCTCTACGCCGGAGTTCTGGATATCGCCCGCGTTGATCAGCAAATTATTCACGCCGGATTCGGCCGCCGCCTGGATGTTGATCGCCTGGTTGCGGGTGTTGTCGCGGTAAATGGTCGCGTCCAGCCCGAGGCGGTCGTTGAGGAACCGTATGTCCAGCCCCCCTTCGATGGCGCGTTTGCGCAGCGGCTTGATGTCTTTGTCTACCATGAACGAAGCCCCGTTGTTGTCCACGAAGGTGAGCATCGGGATGTTGCCGTTCAGCACCTGGGTGAACCCTCTCAGTTTGAAGCCGGGGTTCAGCTGGAAAGGATCGAGGTCGCCGCCGAGGTAAGCGATGTTACCGCGTAGTTTACCGAAAGAAATGAAGGACGGGAGCTTGAAGGTTTCCGTGAAGATCCAGGAAAGGCTCACCGCGGGATAGTTGTAGAAGTTGTTGCCCGTGCCGTCTGTATAAGTGAGCGCCGAAGACCAGTCTCCGCGCCAGGTGGCCTGCATAAATAACATGTCTTTATAGGCAAGGTCTGCGCTCGCATAAATGGAATTGATCGTTTTGCGCGGGCGGAAGCCGCCGTTGGAGATCTGCGGTTTTTGCGAGTTCCCGAGGAAATAGTTGCCCGGGAATACCAGCCCGCCGTCTGTCTGCGACTGGTTATACGTTTGCGTGTACCGCTGCGTTTCGCCGCCCACATAACCGTTCAGCGAAAGGTCTTTGGTAAGCTGTTTAGTCACCAGCCCCATCCATTTCAGGAAGTAGGCCTTTTTGAGGGAATGGCTGAGGGAATAAAAACCGCCGGAGGTATTGTCTGACCCTGTAAAGTTGTACCCCTGCCCCAGCTCTTTCGATTCGTTTTTGATGGCGATGTTGCTGAAGTTGCCTTCCAGCTGCATTCTCAGCCATTTGGTAAGCGTGGCGTTGATGGTAAGGCGGCCGCGGAACATCTGTTCGTCCTGTGTATAATTATTTTCGAAGATGCGGAACCAGTAATCCGCGCCGGGCACGAAGTTCGTTTCGTTCGCATCGTATACTTTGGGAACGCCGCCCAGCTGACTGGTGTATTTGCTGCGTTGCATCCAGTATTTCGTGTCATAGTTGCGGGGGAAGATCCAGATAAAATTATTGAGGCCGAGTTGCGGCGGATTTTCGCCCTGCAGCGTGGTGTAGTCCGCCCCTGCATCCAGCGAGATGAAGCTGGTGAGGTTGTGGGTGGCGCGCAGTGAAAAGGCGTTTTTCATCATTTTGTTGCGCAGGTTGATGCCTTCGGCGTCGTTGCGCGAATAAGAAAGGCGGAAGCTGGATTTGTCCGTCGCGCCGTCTACCGCTACGCTGGTGAGATACCCCACGCCGGTCTGGAATGCGTCGAGATAGTTGTTAGGCGCGGCTTTGTATTCCGTCCAGGTGCCGTCGTAGTTGAGCACGCGCTGGTTCGAGAAACGCGGGCCCCAGTTTTCCAGCTCGCGGTTTTTCTGCGGGTCGATGTACGGCTCGCCGTTGGAGTTGGTGGGGAATACCTTGGTGTTCCACGCGTCCTGCGGGCGATAGCCGGGGTCGCGGGTATCGGTGAAAAAGGCGCCTACGGTGCCGCCGCCGAATTCATTCTGAAAATCGGGGCCGGCGTAGGGGTCCTGGATATTGATGGATTGTGAAACGGATACGCCCCAGCCTTTGCGGTTGCGGCCTTTTTTGGTGGTGATCAGCACCACGCCGTTGATCGCGCGCGCGCCATACAGCGCCGCGGCGGCGGAGCCTTTGAGGATGGACACGCTTTCGAACTCTTCCATGTTCAGGTTCTTCAGGTCGTTGCCGAAATCGCGGCCTTTGCCATCGAACGCGTCGTTGTCCATGATCACCCCGTCTATCACGAAAATGGGCTGGTTGTTGATCCCCAGCGTAGAGTTGCCGCGGATAAGAATGCGGGAGTTGCCGAAAAGGCCGCCCGATCCCTGGTCGATATTAATGCCCGGCGCCTTGCCCTGCAAAGCGTTGATGGGGTTCACTTCGTTGGTTTGCGCCAGCTCGGCGCCTTTTACTTCCGTAACGGAAAAACCGAGCGCGCGTTTTTCTTTTCGTACGCCCAGCGCCGTTACCACCACTTCAGACAATTCTTTCTGCGATTCCAGCAGGGTAACGTCGTACACTACGCCGCTGCCTACCACCACTTCCTGCGTGGCGAAGCCGATGGCGGTGAACACGAGCGTGGCGCCTTCTTCCGCATCCAGCTCAAAACGCCCGTCCGCATTGGTTACCGTGCCCTTCGCCGTACCTTTTACGGTAACGGTTACGCCGGGAATGCTGGCCCCGTCCGCCGTTTTAACGGCGCCGGTCACTTTTTTAAATGCGCCCGTCTGCACCGCGCGGGTATCGATCACTACTTTCATCCCGTCTTTCTGGATGATGATCTGGTTGCCGATGGCTTCGTAATTGACGTTGTAAGGGGAAAGCAACACTTCCAGCACGTCGCCGAGGCGCTGGTTTTTTACATCGATGCTTACCTTGTTGTTTAAAGGGATGGTTTGGGTGGCGTACGCAAACTTGACTGCGGCGGCCTGCTCAATTTTCGCCAGTACGTTTTTCAGGCCTTTGTTAGACATGGACAGCGATATCTTTTTGTCCAGCACACCGGCGGCAGCGTGCCTGTCCGCATTCGCAAACACATTTGCAGCAAGACATAAAAAGGACATCAACAGCGCTACCCGCATCTTTGGAAAGAAGGTATTCATACGCATACTATTTTGGTTGACAGTAAATTCCCGAACTAAAGGACGGCTGCGTTACCACATCCAGGGCCGCTGATCCGCACAACATCCTCGTCTACTTCATATGTTGCGCTCAACACTTTGGTCAATATGTCTAATTTATCGTACATCGATCCCTCGTCCAGGGCGATCGTGATCTTACATTTGGAGAATTTTTCCCGGTCGTATTCGAATTCCACGCCGTAGGTGCGCGTGAGCACGTTGATGATCTTGTCCATGCTCGCTTCGTCGTAATACATCGTTTCCCACGCCGGCGCCGGGTTGGCCAGCAGGGCGGGCGGCGCCGCGGTTTTTTCGAGCTTGTTGCGGCTTGCGTTGTACACGGCCTGTTCGTTCATCACCAGGATGCAGCTTTTATTTTTCGTATTTTCTTCTTCCTGCCGCATCACGGCTACTTTCCCGGAACGCACCGACACCACTACGTCCTGCTGCGCGGCAATGCGGAAGCTGGTGCCCAGCACCCTGGTAACGATGCCGCGGCTGCGCACGGAAAACGGTTTGGCGGCATCGGGGGCTATCTCGAAAAAGGCTTCCCCTTCCAGCGTTACGTCCCGCCGGCGTTTGCCCAGCAGGCTATGATATTTGAGTTTCGCACCGGGGCTCAGGGTGATGCGCGAACCGTCTACCAGGTATACCGTTCTGAGCGCGTCACCGGTGTTTTGCACGGATATTTCGGCATGGCCGGTGCGCGCCATCAGGATGCCGTTTTCGTTCACGATGGTGCTGGTTTTGGCTCGGGCGAGCAGATACCAGCCTCCGCCCGCAAGGCCCAGCAGCACGAGCACGGCGGCCGCGGCGGCATAACGCCGGTACCAGCGCGCGCGCGGATGCAGCTCATCCTGCATGTCTTCCCAGATCTGGCCCGCCAGTTCCTGGCTGCTGAACGTTTCGCGCTCCGATTCGTGTATCAGCCTGATCATGTCCCGGGAACGCATTACCAGCGCCCGCCGGTCCGGATGTTCGTTCATCCAGCTTTCCCAGTAGGCATGGCCTTCGGCGTCGGGCTGCAATACCCAGCGTACAAACTCATCGTTCTGCAATAATGCTTCCAGTTCCTGTTGCGAATACGACATACGGTTAAAAAATTATGCGCGGTTAATAAGAAGTGTACCGGGGTTGGTTCCGATACTCACTTGCAGGGATATTTTTTTTCAGGATAAGAAAAACAGCGTACAGATCAGCCCGGGGCCTAACATCTCCCTTAACTGAACAATGGCGCGGTGTAAAAGGTTCACGGCGGACTGGTAGTTGACGGCCATAATTTCGGCGGCTTCTTCGGTGGAGCAGCCATGGTAAAAACGGAGGTTGATCACTTCCTGCTGGCGGCCGGGGAGCCGCTCCAGCGCCAGGCGGATGCGTTCTTTGCGCTGCTGTTCGGTCTCGGTTTCGAGGATGTGCTGCTCGGCATTGTCCGGGTCGGGCTGGTCCGGCAGTTCGGCGTAATAACGGGTTCTGATCTTTGTATTTCGCAGGAGTTTATAACGAAGCGCCTTCAGGAGGTAGCCCCTGACCGAGTGAACGGACTGCAGATGTGCTCTGGAGCGCCATAGCTCCACAAAAAGGTCCTGGATAACGTCTTTCACCACCTGCTGCTCTCCCGTTATCCGCATTCCATAGGCGATCAGCTGTTGAATATGCTGGTGGTACAATCTTTCAAACGCATCCCGGTCCCCTTTTCTGAAATCCTCCCAGTCCGGCTGTACGGCGGAAGGTTTATTGTCGTGTTGCGGCATGCTGGTTCGGCTGCTTTCCCCGGTAAGGTAGGGAATATTCCGGAGAGTTTTTGTTGCGTTCAGCGCACGCCTCACCGATCAGGCAAAAACCGGTTTGCCGCCAGGAATAACCACAATGCAGCACATTCCTGTGTGTCATGTTGCTTTTTTAGCAAAGAAGAAGGGGCACCTGGCCCCTTCGACATAAACAATATTTTCATATTCCCTTATTTCACCCCAAAGTGGTAGATCGTCGTTTGCGTATACTTTCCGCCCGGTTTCAGGATCGTGTTCGGGAAAGAAGGCTGGTTTGGCGAATCGGGGAAATGCTGCGCTTCCAGGCACAGGCCCGCATTTTTGCCGTATGTTGCCCCGTTGCGCGTAAATTTCAGCGATCCGTCCAGGAAGTTGCCGGTGTAGAACTGGATGCCTGGCTCCGAGGTGGAAACCGTCATCACCCTGCCGGAGGCGGGATCGTAAAGACTGCCCACTTTCGCGAGGCCGCTTTCTTTGGAGAACACCCAGTTGTGGTCGTAACCGCCTTTTACCGAATCGATACGTGCGCCTATGCGGTGCGGCGTGGTGAAGTCCATCGGCGTGCCAGCCACGGAATCGATGCGGCCGAGCGGGATCAGCTGATCGTCTACCGGCGTGTAGCCCGGCGCGTCCAGCTGCAGCTCGTGGTTGAGAATGTCCGCGCTTTTACCGGCGGAAAGATTAAAATAAGTATGCTGGGTGAGGTTTACCGGCGTCGGTTTGTCGGTAGTGGCCACGTATTCGATCTTCAGGGAATTGTCGGCGGTGAGGGTGTAGATCACCTGGACGCTCAGGTTGCCGGGGTAACCTTCTTCGCCGTCTTTGCTCTGGTATTCCAGCAGCAGGCTGCTGTCTCCCGGAAGCGGCGTAACGCTCCACACCACTTTATCGAAACCTTTCAGCCCGCCGTGCAGCGCGTTGCCGTTGTTGTTCACCGCGAGGTGATAGGTGGCGGTATCGATCTTAAAAGTGGCTTTGGCGATGCGGTTGGCGTAACGGCCCACCAGCGTGCCGAAATACGGGTTGCCGGGCTGCAGGTAACCTGCCAGCGTGTCGTAAGACAATACCACGTTGCCGGGCGTACCGTCTTTGTCTTTGGTGATGATGTCCGTGATCACGCCGCCGTAATTCAGGATCTTTACGATCATGCCGTCAGCATTCGTAAGCGTGTACTGCGTGATTTCCGTGCCGGCCAGGTTGCCGTAAGGCTGCGATGTTAGCATAGTAGCGGTTTTCTTTTCCTCCGCCGCGTTGTTGCAGGCCGAAAACGCCAGCAGGCCGGCAAAGGAACAGGCCATAAATGTGGATAGCTTATTCAACATGACGTGAAGCTTTTTTTTAAAATGGGTAGATAGACTTTTAAATATCCGGATTAAATCCCGAAAATTCCAGCTATTTTTCATGAATGTTCTATAAATTGTCTGGACGACATTTATTATACTTGATCCCGCGTTAAACTGATACGACTTTGAAAATCTCCCAATACTCCGGAAAAAACAGGGTGCTGGTGGCCGTAGACTGCATCATCTTTGGATTTGACGGCACCGAAATGAAGATCCTGCTGATCAAACGGGGCTTTGAGCCGGAAAAGGGCCGCTGGAGCCTGATGGGCGGCATCATTCAAACCCACGAAACGCTCGACCATGCCGCCAGCCGCGTGCTCAAACAGCTTACCGGCCTGGAGAACGTGTATATGGAACAATTACACACTTTCGGCGAAGTGGAACGCGACCCTGTGGAAAGAACGCTGTCTGTCGTATATTTCAGCCTGATCGATATCAACAAGTTCAAAAAACAGATCAACCAGGATTATCATTCCGAATGGTTCCCCCTTAAAAAGCTCCCTTCCCTCATTTTCGACCACCGCGATATGGTGGAGCTGGCCAAACAGAAACTTCGTTACAAAGCCGCCTTCCACCCCATCGTTTTCGAAATGCTGCCCGAAAAATTCACGCTGCCGCAGCTGCAGAACCTCTACGAAGGCATTTTCGACACGCTGATGGATAAAAGGAATTTTTCCCGCAAAGTGCTTTCAACAGGACTGCTCATTAAACAAAAAGACAAAGAACGCCTCAGCTCCAAACGCGGCGCGTTTTATTACAAGCTGGACAAAAGGAAGTACCAGACCAAGTTCAACGCCTTCCTCAACTTCATTCCCAATCCCTCCAATCCCGCTTAAAAAGAAGGCCGCTTCTTTCGAAACAGCCTTGTTTTTTTTTATAATTTATAGAACCGCCAACTGGTCTTGAAATCCTTTTTCAACGGTTGTTTCAGCAATATTGCGCGCACCATTTCCACCGGCATCGCGTTTTCGGTGATAATGGCGTCGTGAAACTCGCGGTAGCTCATTTTGCCGCTTTCCACCAGTTCGAACCGCAGCGCTTCGAATTGCAGGCCGCCGATCATGTATGCCACCTGGTACAAGGGGCCGTAACCGCCCGTGAACGAACGGCGCACCTCGCCTTCCGCGTTCGCGCGCTCGAAGTTCACACGGTCTACCAGGAAACCGATACATTGTTGCGGCGTCCATTTGTGGGTGTGATAGCTGAGCGAAAATATGATGCGCGCGCAGCGATGCATTCTCCAAAACAGCATGCCGATGCGGTCTTCGGGGCTTTGCGGGAATTTTTTGTCCCACAGCAGGCGCTCCCAGTACAGGGACCAGCCTTCCGTCCAGAAGGGCGTGCCGAAGCGGCGGTACGTGCGGTAGCGGCTGTTCATGAACTGTTGCATGGCATGCCCTGCCAAAAGCTCGTGATGGACGGTGGCGCGGGAAAAATGCGGGTTGTTGCCGCGCATGCTCATCATTTTATCTTCATGCGCCATGGTATTGGTCGGGTACGAAATGATAAATTCTTCGCCGCCCAGGAAAAACGGCGCCACCAGCTGTCTTTCGGGGCTCATCATGCTCATCCGCCACGTTTCTTCGGCCAGTTCGGGAATGGTGACCAGATTATTTTTTTTGATGAAATCAAGGGATTCGTTGTAGAGCTTCATCATCGCTTCGGGCTGTTTGCCGGCGGGCACATAGGTGTTTTTCACCTTTTCCATGGCTGCTTTCCAGTTGTCGCCAAAGCCCATTTCGCGGCTGGCTTTCAGCATTTCCGCATCGCACCAGGCAAACTCCTTGTTGGCGATCGCGATCAGCTCGTCTGGCGTGTAAGGGATCATTTCCTCCTTCAGCTGGCGGATCAGCTCCTGTGTGCCGATGGGATTGCCGATGATGCCGCTGCCGTCGTCTTGTTGCGAACCGGCATTTTTCCCTTTCGCCTGGAATGCGCCGGCGTAGGCGCTCAACAGGCTGTCCAGGTATTTGTAAGGCATGGGCACCCACCAGCTGAACAGCGGGTCGTAGCCGTTATAAAAATCGTAGGCGCTTTTAACGGACGCCTGCAAACCTCTCGCCACGCCTGCCGCGCGGCGGCTCAGCTCCAGTGGCATGGCGCTGTCTTTCTGCAATTGCGTCTTTTTTACCAGCAGTTCCTTAACAATGGTGTTCAGTTCGCCCGCCAGCTTTTCCGCATCGGGCGCGGTTCCCCGGCGGCGGTTGCGTTCTATCGCGTAAATACGCTCTGCGAAAGGAAACCATTTTTCCACCGCGGCGTATTCCTTTTTTTCTTCGTGCAGCCGGAACAGTTCGTCGTTGAGGTTGCGGCGGAAAAGAATGTATTCCACGCGCGAGCCTACCGGGAGTTTATCGAAATCGAGCTGCTCCAGGCGTTTGAGATACGTTTCCTGCAGCACCGCCATTCTTTCACGGCGGTCCGGCGTGTTGGGAATGGCATAGAAGCGGCCCAGCGTGCCACGGTCTGCATTGTATTGCACCATGATATTGTTCACCTCGCTGGACTGCCGGTAAAGGTCGGTATCGGCGGATTGTGCATAGGCGGCGGCCTGCAGCGTGAGTAGCGCGATGCTGCCCAGGATTTTTCTCATAAGTAAGTTTTAAAAACGTTCGGGCGCAAAAGGCTGTATGTCCATACTCGCCGGCTGTTCGTTCGCCAGCTCGCTCACCAGCTTGCCGGTGCCCGCGCCAAGACTGAGCCCCAGCATGGAATGCCCGGTTGCAAGTATACAGTTTTCCAGGTGTTTTATCCTGCCGATGTAGGGAAGACCGTCTGCCGAGCAGGGCCGGTATCCAAACCATACCTGTTCTTTCGCGGGCATGGGAATGTCGTATTCCGGGAGAAAGTTTTTCACCGTGCGCAGGATGCCTTTCACGCGGTTCATATTGGGCGGCGCGGTGAGGGAAGTGATCTCCATCGTGCCGCCGAAGCGGATCTTGTTGCCGTCCATCGGCGTTACGGCCACCCTTCCTTCGGTAAGAATAGCGGGATGGTTCATTTTATACGGCGTATTCTCGTAGGTAACGGAATAGCCACGGCCCGCCACCATAGGCAGGTTAACGTTCAGGCGGGCGGCCATCGCCCGGCTCCAGGAGCCGGTGGCTACCACCACCAGGTCTGCTTCGTACGCTCCCGTACGTGTGATCACTTTCGTGACTTTCCCGTTTGTTTTTTCTATGCCGGTCACTTCTTCGTTCGGCTTCAGCTGCACGCCCTGCGCCGGAAGATATTGACGGAGGTTGTGCATCAGTTTGTTGGGATACAGGTGCGCGTCGCATTTGAAATATACGGCGCCAAGGATGTTGAGCCGCGTTTGCGGTTCCATGGCCTGTACTTCTTCGGCAGTGAGATATTCCGTATCGGAAAGGCCCAGCGCGTGCGCTTTTTCAACGGTATGGCGTGCATGGTCCGCATTCTTTTGCGTCTGGAACAGGTCGAGCAATCCTTTTTGTTCGTACGCGAAATCGAAACCCGGCTGTTGCAGCCATTCCTCGTACATACGTTTGCTGAGCATCGCAATGTCGCGCAGAGGGATGGCGCTGCGTTCCACATGGGCGGCGTTGGCGCTGCGGATGAATTTCAGGCCCCAGTCTATCAGCTCGCGGCTCAGCCTGGGTTTTACATAAAACGGGCTTTCGGGGTCGAGCATCCATCTGAAACCCTGTTTTACGATACCGGGCGTGGCCAGCGGCACGAAATGACTGGGACAAACATACCCGGCGTTACCGTAGGAACAGTTGTCGGAAAAATCCCCTTTGTCGAGCACCGCAACGTCCCAGCCGCTTTGCCGCAGGTAAAGTGCGCTGCTGAGGCCGATAATGCCGCCGCCGATGATTACACATTTCATCCTGTATGTAGCTTTTTGGTTGACTATAATACCTGGAAGCCGTATGCGTAGGGATCGTCTTCCGGGTCTATGCTGATCGTGTTGTATCCGTACACTCTCGCCCAGCCTTCAATACCCGGCCTGATGGCGGGTTTCCCGGCCACGGTCACCTCCTCCTCTATCGTACCCGTAAACCGCGAGCCGATAATGCTTTCATGGAGGAAAGTATCGCCTTTTTTCAATTTTCCTTTTGCATACCATTGCGCCATTCGCGCGGAAGTGCCGGTGCCGCAGGGCGAACGGTCGATGGCCTTGTCCCCGTAAAAAACGGCGTTGCGCGCGGTAGACGTGGGGTCGAGCACGGCGCCCGTCCACATGATATGCGAACATCCTTTGATGGTGGCGTCTTCCGGGTGCACAAATTCGTATTTTTCGTTTATCCGGTTCCGTAATTCCCGCGCCCAGGAGATAAGTTTGTCCGCCGGGTAATGTTCCAGCCCCGCAAAATGGTCCTGCACGTCGATGATGGCGTAGAAGTTGCCGCCGTAAGCCACGTCGAACGTTAGCTCTCCCAGTTCCGGGCATTCCGCGGTAAGACCGCTCGCCTCCAGCCACGACGGCACGTTGGTGAGCTTCACCGTTTTCACTTTATTGCCGATGGTCGTGTATTTGATATCCACCAGCCCGGCCGGCGCTTCCATTTTCACAGTGCCGTGCGTTTTGGGCAGCAGCAGTCCTTCTTCGATGGCGATGGTGATAGTGCCGATAGTGCCGTGCCCGCACATGGGCAGGCAGCCGCTGGTTTCGATGAACAGCACGGCTACGTCGTTTTCCGGGTTGTTTGGCGGGTACAAAATGCTGCCGCTCATCATATCGTGACCGCGCGGTTCAAACATCAGGCCTTTGCGTATCCAGTCGAATTCCCCGAGGAAGTGCGCCCGTTTTTCGCTCATGTTGTTCCCTTTCAGGGAAGGGCCTCCACCCGCCACCAGCCGCACGGGATTGCCGCAGGTGTGCGCGTCTATGCAGAAGAAAGTCTTTTTGGTGGCCTGTTTCATCAATACAAAATAAGAAAATTAACAGGAATCAGCGATTCGTCCATTCATTGTTCACCGTGCGCCAGATACCCAGCGGATTGGCGTTTTGCAGGGCTTCCGGCAGTAGGTGGCCCGGGAAGTTCTGAAAACACACCGGCCTCACCCACCGCTGGACCGCGGAAGCGCCCACTGACGTGAAGCGCGGGTCGGTAGTAGCCGGGAACGGGCCGCCGTGCACCATGCTGGCGCATACTTCCACGCCGGTAGGCACTTCGTTGATGATCACCCTTCCCGCTATCCGGGTGCAGCGTTCGATCAAAGCGGCATTTTGTCGCAGGTCTTCATCCGTCGCCATCAGCGTAGTGGTGAGTTGCCCGCCCAGGCTGTCTATCACCCGCAGCATTTCCGCTTCGCCGCGGCATTGTACCAGTAAGGAATACGGACCGAAAATTTCTTCCCGCAGCGAAACGTCGCGCAGGAAGCCGGCGGCCGTTATCGTGGCGAATGCCGCCGTGTTATTCGCGACAATGCGTACTTCCGGTTTCGACGTTATTACAGAGACAGATTCATCGTAACGAGCCGTTATTTCTTCATGCAACATTCTATGCGGGCTGAACCGGCCGATCTCTTCCGCGAGATGCCGCTGAAATTCATCCAGTTGTTCCCCTGCTACGCCGATCATCAAACCTGGATTGGTACAGAATTGCCCCATGCCGAGCGTGATGGAAGCGGCCATTTTTTTCGCCAGCGCGGCCGCGTCTTCCGCCAGTTTTCCCGGCAGCAGCAACACGGGATTCACGCTGCCCATTTCAGCGAACACGGGAATGGGATCGGGCCTTTCCCGCGCATAACCTAACAACGCCATGCCGCCTTTCTGCGAGCCGGTAAAGGCCACCGCGGCGGTAAGCGGGTGCATCACGAGCGTTTTGCCCGTTTCGTTGCCTGGTTCGGTTACATGCTGAACGGTATGTTCCGGAAGGTTGCAGGATCGAATCGCTTCCTGCATGGCTTCAAACACGAGCGCAGACGTTTGCGGATGCGCGAAATGCGCGCGCACCACCGCCGTGCAGCCCGCGGCCAGCACGCTGGCCGTATCGCCGCCGGCGGTGGAAAATGCATAAGGGAAGTTGGACGCGCCGAACACCACTACCGGCCCCAATGGCACGGACATTTTACGGGTATCCGGCTTTGGCGGCGTACGCTGCGCATCGGCCGTGTCGATGGCCGCCATGATCCAGCTGCCTTCCCTGACCAGGTTGGCAAACAATTTCAGCTGGCCGGTCGTGCGGGACAATTCCCCGTTCAACCGCGCCAGCGGCAGGTGGGTTTCCTGGTGTGTAATTGTTGTAAGCGCTTCTCGCCGGGCTTCCAATGCGGCAGCGACCGTTTCCAGGAACAACGCGCGCTGCGCGGGGCCGGTTTTACGGTATTCCGCAAACGCTGTTGCGGACTGCTGCATTATTTGTGATAGGATCGTCATTTATCTTTTATTTTTCCAGCACCCGGCTCATACCTGGCGCCGCAAATTTTGCAAGATCGGGGCGCGTGGCCAGCGCCTGTTCGATCGTTTGCCGGATGCGTTTTCTTTCTTCTCCCTGCAGCTTGAGCCGCGGCGCGCGAACATGCTCGGAACCAAGACCGGTATACGTTTCAGCGAGCTTAATGTATTGCACCAGCTTGGGATGAATGTCCAGCTCGAGCAGCGGCATGAACCAACGGTACAGTTCCAGCGCTTCTTTGATCTGTCCGGCTTTTACGAGGTTGTACAGCACCACCGTTTCTTCGGGGAAAGCGCATACCAGTCCCGCTACGAGGCCATCGGCGCCGGTTACCAGCTCTTCCAGCGTAAGCGTGTCTACCCCGCAAAGAATGCTGAAGCGGTTGCCGAAACGGTTGCGCATGCGGATCACGTTCGTCACGTCGCGCGTGGATTCTTTCACCGCTTTGATATTATCGCAGGCGGCCAGTTCTTCGAACATCGCGGGCGTGATCTCAATTTTATAATCCACGGGGTTGTTGTACAGCATGATGGGCAACGCAGTGGATTCCGCCACGCTGCGGAAATACTGCACCGTTTCGCGTTCGTCCGATTTGTACCGCATGGGCGGCAGCAGCATGAGCCCTTCCGCCCCCCATTGCGCCGCCAGTGCGGTCTGTTTCACCGCGTCGCGCGTAGCGCCTTCGGCGATGTTAAGGATCACGGGGATTCTGCCTTTCAGCCTTTCCACCGCGAACCGCACCAGTTCCGCTTTTTCTTCCAGAACCAGCGTGCTGGCCTCACCCAGCGAACCGCCGATGATCACGCCGGCCACACCGGCAGACAATTGCGCGTCGAGGTTCCTGCCGAACAGGTCGAGGTCCAGCGTTTCTTCTTCGGTGAATTTGGTGGTGAGCGCGGGGTACACTCCTTTCCATTGTACGGCCATGGGATTTTTTTTCAAAAATAAAAGAAAGCGCCGCGGGCGGCATTACGCTTATTAATCAATATTGCTCATTTTTTAACCAACAGATAATCGATAATCCGCATTCTGGTTAAATTTTGCATAATTTAGGACATGAAAGTTCTGCAGTTCACCATTCCCGTAGCGCCGGATAAAAACATCATCCTTCAAAACGAGCGCCTGCCTTACTTTTACCCGCATCTTCACCGCCACGGCGAAGTGCAGCTTACCTGGATACAGCAGGGCTCGGGCACGCTGGTGGCAGACAACAGCATGCACGCCTTCCGCCCCGGGGATGTATACTGGCTCGCGGGCAACCAGCCCCACGTGTTCCGCAGCGACGATACGCGGCCCGCGGGCGGCGCGCAGGCCCTTACCCTTTTTTTCGACCCGGCGGGCAAACTGGCCCCGGTGTTTTCGCTGGCGGAAATGAAACCCATACGGGCCTTCATCGAAAAATACCCGCGCGGCTTCAAAGTGCCGGAGCAGGCCGCTTCCGCCGTGGCGGCGCTGATGCAGCAGCTCAGCCGGTCGAGGGGCGCGGCGCAGTTCGCCGAATTTATCCGCCTGCTGAGCCATGTGCGCGGCATCACCGGCCTGGAACCGCTTGTAACCGGCGCAAAACCCGCCGCGGTGAACGAACAGGAAGGCCTGCGCATCAGCGCGATCTACGATTATATCATGAAACATTTCGAGGCGGACATCCCGCTGGAAAATATCGCCCGCCACGCGAACATGACGCCGCCCGCCTTTTGCAGGTATTTCAAGAAACATACAAGGCTTACCTTTGTGGAGTTCCTGCATGAGGTGCGCGTACACGAAGCCTGCAAGCTGCTCACCGGCGATTCCGGTGAAAACATCGCCACCATCGCTTACCGCTGCGGGTTCAACAGCATCGCTTCGTTTAACAGGGTGTTCAAAACCGTTACGGGGCTTGCACCGAGGGAATTTGTGAAGGAAATGGAAGAATAAAATCTCTGGGATATGCGCTACTTTATTCTAATGTTCCTCATCGCACAAAACATCGCGTCCGCACAGCAGCCGATCGTGCTGAAAGACCGCGACGGCACGGTGTACCAGCTGAAAGTAATGCCGGACAACCTGTTGTGGATGACCCGCAACCTCGCCACTCAAACAAAAGATTCCTGGTGTTTCAACGACAGCATTTCCTATTGCATGCAATACGGCCGCCTGTACACCTGGCAGGCGGCGCAGGAAGCCTGCGCCATGCTGGGCGAAGGCTGGCGCCTGCCATCGAATGAAGAATGGCAGCGCATGGTGAAACATTTCGGCGGCGTGCGCGACGATTCGCAGGATGGCGGCAAAGCAGCTTTCGTGGCGCTCATGCCGGGCGGGAAATCGGGGTTTGACATCATACTGGGCGGCAACCGCGAAGCAGACGGGAAAAGTTACGCGCGCATGAACCGCCACGGTTTTTACTGGACTTCCACCTCCACCGGCGACGGCACCGCCTGGCTGTACAATTTCGGAAAAGGCGGCCGCATCGTGAACCGCCACAGCGATGCGGACAAACAAGAGGGTTTTTCCGCGCGGTGCGTCAAAAATGTTGCAAACTAAAAAAGGGCGCCTTTGCGGGGCGCCCTTCGTATTGCATATCAAATCCTAATGTACGTTCAGCTGTTTGGATTCGGTTTTTCTTTCCACGCCGATCACGCCGGTGGTGCCGCCGCCTTTCAGCGTCAGTTCCACGGGGGCGTTGGTTTTCCAGGCGCCGCGGGTGAAGTCCGGGATATCCACGCTGCCGGAGCGTTTGGAAAGGGACTTTTCGCTCAGCGGCACGATGCAGCTCCATGCGGCGGCGTCGTACACGTTCTGGTCCAGCGGAAGGCCGTTGCGCAGGCAGTCGATCAGGCGCCAGTCCATCATAAAGTCCATACCGCCGTGGCCGCCTACCTTTTTGGCCAGCTCGCCGATCTTGCGGATGATCTCGGGCGTATATTCCTCCTGCAGTTTTTTCATTTCATCTTCCTTGATCCATCCGTGGCCGAACGCGATACGCTCGGGGCTGGGATATTTGGAGGCCATGCCTTTCGTGCCGCTGATGAGGTGGATGCGTGAATACGGGCGCGGCGTGGTTACGTCGTGCTGCAGCATGAGGGTTTTGCCTTTCGCGGTGCGGATGGTGGTGGTGTTCATGTTACCACGGTATTTTTTGCCGACGAATTCATTATAGAACGGATCGGTGGCCGCTTTTTCCTTCGCCATGTCCGCCATCATAAAATCGTTGCTGGCCATAGACACGAGGTAGTCCATTTTATCGCCGCGGTTGATGTTCATGCACTGCGCGATGGGGCCAAGGCCGTGCGTCGGGTACAGGTTCGCGTTGTGCGCGATGTTCTGGCGGAGCCTCCACATGTTCTGGTAACCTTTTTTGGAAAAATTAAGGTCGCGCAGATCGTGGATGTATGCGCCTTCGGCATGTACCAGTTCGCCGAACATGCCCTGGCGGGCCATATTGAGTGTAAGCAGTTCAAAGAAATCGTAGCAGCAGTTCTCCAGCATCATACAATGCTTTTTGGTGCGCTCGGAGGTATCTACCAGCTTCCAGCAATCTTCCAGCGACAGTGCGATGGGCACTTCGGAAGCGGCGTGGCAACCGGCTTCCATGGCGTAAAGGGCCATGGGCGTGTGCAGGTGCCAGGGCGTGGTGATGTACACCAGGTCCGGCTTTTCCTTGTCGATCATTTCTTTCCAGCCGTTTTCGCCGGAATACTCCTTAGCCGCGGGACGGCCGGATTTGGTAACGATGCCGTTGGATTTGGCCGCGCGTTCGGGAAGAAGGTCGCAGATGCCGACGATCTCCACGCCGTCGATGAAGGACATTCGCTGTACCGCGCCCGGCCCGCGCATACCCTGGCCGATGAAGCAGATACGCACCTTGTCGATCTTCGGCGCGGCATAACCGCTCATGTTGAAACGCTGCTGTTTGGAGGATTGTTCCAGCGCTGCTTTTAATTCCCGGTCGCTCGGGGCTTCGGGAGCGGCAAAGGAAGGGAGCCCCATTGCAAGGGCGCCGGAGCCTACCGCCAGCTGGCGGAGGAAATTACGTCGAGTAGCACTCATAATTTATCAGTTGAGTTGTGGACTATGAAGTGGTTAAAATAGTAAAGTTTTGACCTTTATTCATCATTTTTTGATGAACGTACGGATTCAGGTACAGAATTAACAGGGAACACGACGAAAACCGCCCAACGGCTGCTAAAACAAGCGGGACGGGCGTCTGCGCAAACGGTTGCGCAAGTTTCACGATCCCCGCAGCTGGTTCTTTTCTTACCGTCGGCGATACGAAATTAACATCGCGTCAGGAAAATTTCAGCAGCGCTCCCGTGGCCAGTTCGTACGGCGTCCGGCCGGGTAAAAAGATCCGCGCGCTGTGTTTGCCTTCCAGCGTGATAGTTTCCCCGTTCACCGCGATCCAGTTGCCCTCGCGCAGCCCCACCACCGGGATGTTGTTTTGCGTATGAAATTCCCTGATGCGCGTTTCCCTGGTTTCGCCCATATGCTCAAGACCGGGCACCGGGTCGAGATAATGCGGGTTGAGGTTGAACGGCACCAGTCCCATGGTTTTGAAACCGGGCGGGTAAACGATCGGCATATCGTTGGTGGTCTGCATGTTCACTCCGCCGATATTGCTGCCCGCGCTGCAGCCGAGATAAGGTTTGCCGGCATTCACCGCTTCGGCCAGCGCGTCCATCAGGCCAAGGTCGTGCAGCTGTTTCACCAGCAGGAACGTATTGCCGCCGCCGGTGAAAAAAGCCTGCGCGTCGCGGATAGCCCGCAGCGGGTCGCTGAAGGTGTGCAATCCTTTCACGCGGATACCTTTCTGTTCGAACACGCCGGCCGCGCGCCGGGTGTAATCATCATGACTGATACCACCCGGGCGGGCGAAAGGAATGAACACGATTTCGCTGATATTGGCGAAAAGGTCAGCCATCACAGGCGCCAGGTATTCGAGGTATTCTTCGCCGTACAGGGTGGACGTACTGGCAAGCACGATCTTCTTTTGCATTTGTCAAAAATAAAGAAACTCCCCCGAACGGGAGAGTTTCTGATCCTCATGTTACATCCGTTTAGAATGACGGTGATGTTGATAAACATGGTTCCGGGGTTCTATTTATTGAGGTAGCAACACTAATCGTTTTATATGAACAGTTCGTCGTTCCCTTTTTCCGCCGCCAGCACCGCTTTTTCGAAACGGTTAAAAAGAAGAGGTACAGGGATTTCGGACATATTGTCCAGCCGCAGCTGAATGGCCTGCTCGGCCAGCAGCGAAACCCGGAATGCGGGCAAGCCCACCACCAGCACCGCCTGCCCCAACGGGTGATACCAGCGGTATTGCAAAGGCCATTCGCGGAACCGTTGCGAGGCCACTTTAAAAAGATAAGCCCCCGCATGAACGGCCAGCCATTGCCGCCTGTGCCGCAGCAATGCGCTGTTGCGCGTCTCGGACAGTACCAGATCCAAAATGAACAGGCTGTTCTGTTCACCATTCAACCCGCGGCCGAATCTTTCTTCGTAAAAGGCAATGAACTCCTCCGCCTGCCGGTTGATCAGGGACGTGTGTTCGATGAAAGGCCGGATTGGGTCGGGTTTCCGGAATAAGCGGGATAAGCGCATGCCTGCCGGTTGAATTGGATCAGTACAACATTTTCTGAAATTCCCCTTTTTGATGATAGAGCAGCGTAAAGCCGTGCCCCCGTTTTTCGGGGATACGTATACGGCGATCTTCAAATCGTCTTCAGGGCTGTCGATACGGCTTGGCATGGCTACCGATACGGTGTTGCATACCATGTCCGTGAACTTCTTTTCTTTCTCCACCTTTTCGATGGAAGATCTCACCAGGCCCGGGATCTTTTGCAGGTCCCGCACCTGTTCGAGCGTGAACATAAAATCCCGGCCCCGCATGTCTTTGGCATTGTCGTGCGAGCGGCCGCCGCCGAAAAACCGGCACGATGCCAGGGCCGCGAGCGCCGCAAAACAAAGTTTTTCCATGTTTCCGGTTTTCAGGTTGATGTAGCCAGGAGCGTATGTTGAACGCGGAGCAAACATACCGGTAATCGCCCCGCCCAAAAGAAGGGAATACAAAAGCGCCCGGACCTTTCTTAAATCCGGGCGCTCCTGGCCGATATCCGTTTTATGGAGAAAATGCGGTTATGAACGCCGGAAAGGCACATCGAGCTCCACGCGGATGCCCTGCCCGTTTTCCGAACGTTTGTCGATAATGCGAAGACTGGCGGGCCGTTTGGTCTGTTTACCCAGCATGTTCAGCCTTTCCTGCGTGATGACGGTGGAAAGTGAAGTTTTTTCCTGTTTTTCCGCTTCCGGCTGAAGGCCCCGGCCATTGTCTTCTATCACGCAATGCAGCACATGCGGGCCGCGCCCGATATGGATGCTGATGAGGCCTTTCCTGTCCAGCTGGCGCAGGCCGTGCTGGATGGCGTTTTCCACGAAAGGCTGTAGCAGCATGGGCGGTATCAGCAGGCCGTCTTCCTCGTATTGTTCGTATACTTCCAGCGTGTAATCAAAAGCGCCTTCGAAGCGCATCAGCTGCAGGGCGAGATAACTTTCGAGGGCGGTCACCTCGTCTTTCAGCGGCACAAAACTTTCGCGCGCGTTTTCAAGACTAATGCGCACCAGCCTGGCGAATTTGTTCAGGTAACGGATGGATTTCTCCCGGTCGTCGTTGCGGATAAAACTTTGCAGCACGCTCAGCGTGTTGAAGATAAAATGCGGCTCCATCTGGCTGCGCAGCAATCGCTGCCGGAGCGAAGTTTCCCGCAGCTGCTGCTCCAGCTTTCTCCTCCGGTACAACAAAAACCCGATGGCCGCCACCAGCGCAACGCCTACGATCATCGCGGCAATGATCAGCTGCTGCTGCTGCCTGATCTGCCGGTTCACTTTATTTTCAAAAGAAAGCTGCTGGATCTCGTCGTCTTTCGCTTTTACGGCATACTGCGTTTCCAGCTCGCGCGCCTGCACGGCGATAGACGAATCCACTTCCGTTTCATACGCATCCATCGCGGAATCCATCGATGCGTACGCTTCCCGGTACTGCCCGCGCTCGGCATGGTTCTTCGCTCTTTTTTCCCATATTTTGGTGATCACGGACTGGTCGCCGGCTTCGGTCGCCAGCGCATACGCCGTATCGAGGTAAGTTTGCGATTCTGTGAAACGCCCCATCAAAAAATAAGTGTCGGCCACGCCGAAAACGGATTCCCCGTCCAGCACGCCCAGCTCGCGGTTCAGCGCCAGTGCCTTTAATTGGTAGGGCAGGCCTTCCGTATATTTCCCTTGTTTGTCCAGCAGGATGCCGAGATTTTCGTACCGCACCGCGTCGAAATAGGGATTGGAGAACAGCGTGTCGTTTTCCATCGCTTTAAAAAACAGCACGGCGGAATCCAGCTGTTTTTGTTCCGTGTAATATTTGGCGATGTTGTTGGCAAAAACGGTTTTCAGCTTGGGCTGCGTCGTTCTTTCAAAGCCTTCGAAAAGATATTTGCGAAGCGCGGGCTCATCCCCTATTTCGCTGTAGATCTCCGAAAGCCGGAGGCAAATGAGCGGCAGGCCGTTCGTGTCCGATTTATGCGCGAGATAATACGCTTCGCGGGCATAGTGCAGCGCGCTGTCGGGATGCGCTTCTTCGTTCCAAAGGTCCGCCAATTGTATTTTTGCGGCGATAACGTGTTTGCCCGTGCTGTCTTTTTCCGTTGCCAGCCGCAGCGATTCGTTGAGGAAAATACGCGCGCTGTCGTACTTCTCTTCCATGATGAACTGCACGCCTTTGAAGCGGAAATAAGAACAGGTAAGCCCTACGTCGTTGAGCTTCTGCACAGCCGGGTACAGGCTGTCCAGCTTGCGGCCCGCTTCTGCCGGTTGCCGGTCGTGGAAATACGGGTTGATATCCGACTTCATAAAAGCGAGCACAGAATCGGCTTTCGCGGGACTGCGAACGGCCTGCGGGCGCGTGCAGCCGGCTATCGCAACAATGATCGGCAGGAATGTGATGAAGCGCATAACGGGTGTTATCTGTTTCCGGTAAGGTATTCCACTACGTAATCTTTCCGACGGGTAGACACCGGGATCTCCACATTGTTGCGGAGCACAAGGTATCCGTCTTTATGATAACGGTCGATAAACCGGTGATTTACAAGATACGACTGGTGCGGCCTGATAAACCAGGTTTCCGGCAGCAGCTCTTCATATTCCTTGATGGAGCGCGATACTACGATCTTGCGCCCGTCCGTCAGAAAAAACGTGGTATATCCCGCATCGCTCTGGCAATACAGGATTTCTTCAAAAGCCACCACCTGCAGGTATTGCTGCGAGCGCAGCACGATGCGGTTTTGCAGGCCGCCCTGCCTGAATTGCTGCTGTGCCAGGCTCAGTTGTTCCGGCGCCGCGGGCCCTGCGGCGTGTACCCGTGCCAGCGCCTGTTGCAGCTCTTCTTCGTCTACCGGTTTGAGCAGGTAATCGAGCGCGCCGAACTTGATGGCTTTGATCGCATAGTCCTGGTGAGCGGTAATGAAGATCACCTTGCAGCCCGCGGCGGAAGGTTCCCGGAGGATGTCGAAGCCGGTGCCGTCGCCCAGCGAGATGTCCAGCAGCAGAAGGTCGGGTTGTGTGGCGGGGATGATGGTTTTTGCTTCCTGCACGCTGCCGCAAATGCCTGTCACAACAAAGCCGGGCTGTTGCTGCATCAGCGCCTGCAGGTCTTTCCGGATGGCGGGTTCATCGTCAATGATCACCACCCTCGTGAGGGGGGATGGTCCGTTTTTCATACCGCTAAAGTATCGTATTTAGGCAAGAACGCCTACTGAAAAACGCCTGAAAATCCGTACCTTGGGGGTTACACTAATACATCAGACATGTCGATATCATCACAGGCGGAAATGCTGGGCATGCAAAAGGCCAGCGAAGCGGTAGCACAGGCGCTCAGAAGAATGCGGGAATACGCAAAACCGGGTATGAGCACGGCGGAGCTGGACGAGTTCGGCCGGTCGGTGCTGGCGGCGTTCGGTGCGCGTTCCGCGCCGAAGCTGACATATGGTTTTCCCGGCTGGACCTGCATCAGCGTGAACCACGAGATCGCGCACGGCATCCCCACGCAAAAAACCATCCTGCAGGAAGGCGATTTGGTGAACGTGGACGTAAGCGCGGAGCTGGAAGGCTTTTGGGCGGACAATGGCGGGTCTTTTGTATTGGGAGAAGATATTCATCAACACCAGCAGCTGGTGAACGCATCGCGCGATATTCTTCGTATAGCCATCGCCAACATCCGCGACGGGGTGAAGATCGCGCAGGTAGGCGGCATTATCGAAGCGGAAGCCCGCAAACGCGGCTACCGGGTGATCAAAAACCTGACGGGGCACGGCATCGGCCGCAGTCTTCACGAAGAGCCGCATTCCATCGCTAACTATTACGACAAATTCAACCGCACCAAATTCAGGAAAAATTCGGTGGTGGCGGTGGAAACGTTTATCTCCACAAAAGCGACCTGGGCTTATGAGAACGGCGACGGCTGGACGCTTGCGGCCCGCGACGGCAGTTACGTGGCGCAGCATGAACATACGATCGTGGTAACGGACGGGCTGCCGGTGATCCTGACCGGGGAGAACGGTATCTGGAATTAATCTTCTTTTTGATGATAATGAAACGCTCCGCGGGATCTCCCGGCGGAGCGTTTTTTATTTTGCCGTGAAGCCGGGCTTTGGCCCATACAATCATTGAAAAAATTTATATCTTGATATACCGTTAAATCCCCGGCTATATATGAATTCCACGCAACGCGTCGCTTCGATCGACATTACACGGGCGCTTACTATGTTACTGATGATTTTTGTGAACGACCTCTGGAGCCTGAAAGACATTCCCGGATGGCTGGAGCATACCGCCGCACAGGAAGACGGCATGGGCGTTGCGGACGCGGTGTTTCCCGCGTTCCTGTTCATCGTCGGCATGAGCCTTCCTTACGCCATCAGCAACCGCATCAAAAAAGGCGACAGCATTTTTCAGCTGGTCCGCCATGTGGTGGAACGTTCCATCGGCCTGCTGGTGATGGGGCTTTTCCTCGTCAACGGCGAAAATCTCAACGCGGAAGCCACCGGCATCAGCCGCGGCGTGTGGAACATGCTTTGCTGCACCGGTTTTATTTTGATATGGAACCAATATCCCGCAACATGGCCCAAAACCAGGCAAAACATTTTCAAAGGCCTGGGCATCGCGATACTGCTGGCACTGGCCTGGATCTGCCGCGGGGGCGACGAAGCGCAGCGTTTTTCCACGTACTGGTGGGGCATCCTGGGGCTGATCGGCTGGGCCTATTTCGCCAGTGCGCTGATCTATGCGCTGGGCAAGGGAAAATTCGCCGCAGTGCTGGGCGGCTGGCTGGTGTTCAGCGGGCTGAGCATAGCCACGCATGCGCATCTTCTGCCGCGCGGTAATTTCTTAAGCACGCTGCTCAGCCCGCTGGATAACGGGGCCATGCCTTCGCTGGTAATGGGTGGAACTTTGGTGGCGATGATCTTCAGAAGTTATACTTCCGCCGGCAAATGGAAACAGGTGATCCCTTTATTGCTGGGCATTGCCGTTGTACTGGCCACGGCGGGCCTGCTCACCCGACCCATCTGGGAAATATCGAAGATCCGCGCCACGCCCAGCTGGGTGATGATCTGCAGCGCGCTCACCATCGGGCTGTTCCTGATCACTTACTGGCTGGGGGACCTTCAGCAAAAGGCCCGCTGGTTCAGGGTCATTAAACCAGCCGGCACCGATACGCTGCTTTGTTACCTTATTCCTTATTTCGCTTACACCATTTTGACCATGACGGGCGTGTTCGCCATGGAAGCGCTGGCCGGCTGGGTCGGCATCCTCAAGTCCCTTCTTTTTTCCATACTGATGATCCAGATCGCAGGTTTGCTCAATAAAGCAGGTATCCGCCTGAAACTGTAACTTTGCCGCATGATGGAAATTGCCAACGAATATATCCGTGTGCAGGTAAGTGCCCAGGGGGCTGAACTGCAAAGCATCGTAAGGAAAGACAACCAGCTGGAATACCTCTGGAGCGGCGACCCGGCCTTCTGGGGCAAAAAAAGCCCGGTCCTGTTCCCCATCGTGGGCGGACTGAAAAACAACGCCTACCAGTACAAGGGGAAGACGTACCAGCTGGGCCGTCATGGTTTCGCGAGAGACATGGCGTTTAACGTGAACGAACACACGCCCACAAGCATTACGTTCAGCCTCTCAGACAACGAACAGACGCTGGACAAATACCCTTTCCCCTTTACCCTCACCGTACGTTACGCCATCCAGAACGCGACGCTGAAAGTCGGTTATTCCGTGCAGAACACCGGCGATGAACCGATGTATTTCTCTATCGGCGCGCATCCCGCGTTTAAAGTGCCGCTGACGGAAGGCACCTCCTTCGACGATTATTCCCTGCATTTCAGCGAGGCGGAGCAGGCGCCGGTATGGCCTTTGTCCGACGAAGGACTGATCCAAACAACGCCCGTTCCCTATCTCGAAGACACCACCGCCCTGCCGCTGGAAAAACCGATGTTTTACAAAGACGCGCTCGTATTCAAACACCTCGCTTCCGAAACTATTTCCATCCGCAGCGACAAAACGCCGCATGGCCTGGAAGTGAGCTTCCCGGGTTTCCCGTACATGGGCATCTGGAGCGCGAAAAATGCGGATTTTGTGTGTATAGAACCGTGGTGCGGCATTGCAGACCATGTGAACGCGAGCGGGGAGCTGAACGAAAAAGAAGGCATTCACCAGCTGGCCCCGGAAGGTATTTTCAAAAGAGAGTGGTCGGCGATCTTTTTCTGATTAAATTTTCCCCGACAAAATAAAAAGCGGTTATCCCTCGGCGAGCGCTGCTTTCCATGGCTGGCGCAAGCCTTGCGGGTTGGATGATGCGCGTTAGCTGACTTGTGCCATATGCCAGGCTCAGTAAAACATAGCATTAACAGAAGTCGCCATAGCTACGGATAGACACAGGGGCCTGCGCACAAGGCTTGCGCCAGCTGGAGGAACTCATAACAGTATTTCTTAAATTAAGATTAAATTAATGATAGTAGTAAATGCTGCATTTATTGAGGAATTTCTAATCCCAATGGTTGGAGGTGAGGACAGGGAAGATGACGAAGAGGTAATGCAAATGTCCAAATTGAATTTAGATAAAAGGGAAGATAGAACTGAACTCATTCATAAATTTCTGTTACCTGCTTTTAGGTCACGACCTGAAGAGATTAAACGATATGCAAAAGATAGCCTGGCATATTATCTCTGTTCAAATAAGATTAACTTTGAGAGAGTGCTGGATTCCATAATGGCGCCGGTAATTTATTCTGATAACGTTCGTCTTTTTTTTATACAACTTTGGGAGTTGGCTTTTACAGGAGAAAGTTATGAATATATAAGAAGGCTGGCGGTAAGAGAAGAGTTTGGTGTTCCGCAAAAATTATATGAGAAAAAGAAAAACACGGGTAATCTTTTTTTAAGGTGGAAAAATCTATTTAGAAAGAAATAGGGACTATCCCGCTGGCTCCCGTTGACGCAAGTCTTGCTGGTTGGATTATGCACGTTAGCTGACTTGCGCCATATCTCTGGCCCAGTAAAATATAGTATTAACAGAAGTCGCCATAGCTACAAACAGGCATGCATCAGCATTTCAGCGTCTTTTTCTTTTTGACCCCGCGTTTGCGTGAACTGTTGATGTATTCTTCCGCCGCCGGCACTTTACAGGCCGTATCGCCCATAAAAACGCTCACCGTCCCGATCTTCCGCGCGGCTTCCACGGCTTCGTCGCGCAGCGCGTCTACATAAGTGCCGAGATGTATCACGAAATTGTTCATCGTGTACCGCACGCGGTTCGGCGCTTTGTGTATTTCTTTTTCCACTTTTTTGAGCAGTTTCCGCAGCTGCGGGATGTCCAGCTCCGCGTCGGGTTTCAGCGAAGTGAGGCCGCTGATGGTATTCCAGCCAGTGCTGGCCACCTGTTCGTCTTTATCGTCGATCCATTGCAGGCCCAGCTTCCAGGCGTCAGGGTGTTCGGCGGCCACCCATACCACGGTGCTTTCGCTGATGCCGTGGGAATTGGCGGTTTTCGCCCATTTGTCCAGCTGCGCCGGCGTCATCAGCGCGCCGTTGGCCAGCAGGCCGGCCAGGTATTGCGCGTCGTAGCCGCCCGTTTCATAAAGCTGTATCGCCAGTTGCTGGTCGTTTTTTATCTTTTTGAGGATCACCTTCAGGTCGGCCACTTTCGCGCCGTAAACGGGCTCTTTTGCGCCATGGTTCATCAAAATGCGCTTAATGCCGTCCGTGCTCACGGCGGCAATGGCTTTGAGTGTTTCCTGTAAGGTCATGGCAGGGATTTTACCGGAAATTACTGATTAATCTTCAATGAGAATGCCCATTTTGCCGATCTGGTAATCGCGCATGGCCTGCAATACTTCCGTTTCGGTATTCATCACAAAGGGGCCGTTGGCGGCGATCTTTTCATGGATCGGTTTGCCGGAGGCGATGAACAGCCGCGTGTCTTCTTCCGCGCGTATGCCGATGCCCTCCCCGTCTTCACGGAACACTACCGCATGGAAGCCGGTGTACACGCTGCCGCCTTCCACTTTCAGCTCGCCGTCGAGCAGGTAAATAAATGCGTGATGGTCTGCGGGAAGTGGCAGGTACATGCTGCCGCCTTTTTTGCATTGCGCGGTGAACGTGTTCAGGGGCGTGAGCGTGGGAACCGGCCCTTTTACGCCGTTAAGCTCCCCGGCGATAACGCTCACTTTCACCAGGCCGTCCTCACTCGTCACCACGGGCGTATCGGCCTCGTGCAGCGGGAAATACGAGGGCTGGTCCATTTTATGTTTTGCGGGCGAGTTCACCCAGAGCTGTATCAATTCCTGCACGCCGCCGGTCTCGAAAATATCCTGTGGCGGCCGTTCGCTGTGCACGATGCCCATGCCGGCATGCATCCATTGCGTGCCGCTGGCATGTACCACGGAATTATTCCCCCGGCTGTCCCGGTGGTGCACGCCGCCTTCGAAAATAAAGGTGACCGGCGAAAAGCCGCGGTGCGGATGCGGGCCTACGCCGAGGTGGCGCAGGGGAACATCGTCGCGCACCTGCGCGCGGATGTGGTGAAGCAGCAGGAACGGATCGATGCGGTCTGCATGTACGGAGGGGAATGGCTGCCGCAGCGGCATGCCGTCCATATCTTTCTGGTCTGCGTAAAGCACGTCCCTTACGCTTCTGTATTTATTCATCTGGCGTTGAGTCGTTTTGCACGGGTTTGTCTGCGTTCGTTTAAGCTTTGAGCAGGCTGCGCTTGAATCCTTTAAATTCTTCGCGGAGGTCTACGAACAGCCGGTCGAAAGTATCCATATCGTCCTGCAGTTTGTTGTGCAGCATGTGTAGCTGCGCATTGTCGCCGTTTTCTTCAGACATCATCTTGTCTCCTTTGATCACCTGCTGCAGCAGGTCGTTCACCACTTCTTTCTGGCGGATCAGTGAGTTCTGGAAATGCTCGATCCTGGCGAGCTGGTCGTGATCCAGCTTTTGCGAAGCCAGTTCCGTCAGCTCTTCGGTGAGCGACTTGATCTCCTTTTCGTTCAATAACAGGTCTTTTTTCCATTCCTGGTGCAGGCGGTGGAGCCGATCGAAGTTTTCTACAGGCATAAAATAAAAGTGGATGGTTTAAACATTGATACCATGCGCCAGCAGCTTTTTCCATTCAGGGTGCTTGCGTATGAAAGTAGCCACGTACGGGCAGAGCGGAACAAGTTTGAGGCGGCGTTCCTCCAGGATATGCAGCACCCTTTCCACCAGCGCCGAGGCAATACCCTTGCCTTCGAGGGCCGGCGGAACTTCCGTATGGGTCAGGAAGATCTTGTTCCCGCCGAACATATATTCCACCTTCGCCAATTGCCCGTCGATTTTTACTTCGAACTGACGGGCGTTCACATTATCAATAACTTCCAACAGCTTCGTTTCCATGATGTCCTTTTAGGGGGTGTGACCAAATCTTGTGCCGTATAATAAACACAAAGTTACGTAAATGGTTCCGTCCGGGATGCATTAGCATATTCATGTATGTCTTACATTTGCCGGATGCAAAAAAGTTTAAGCGAGAGAGACCAGGCGGTGATCTGGCACCCTTACACGCAGATGCAGACGGCTCCCGCCCCCGTGGCGCTGGTTCGGGGCGAAGGCGCGCTGCTGTTCGACGAGCAGGGCAACCGGTATATAGACGCCACTTCCAGCTGGTGGGTGAACATTCACGGCCACGCACATCCTTATATTACGCAAAAACTGGCGGAGCAGGCCGCAAAGCTCCATCACGCCATATTTGCCGGGTATACGCACGAGCCCGCAGTGGCCCTGGCCGAACAGCTGTTGCCTGTGCTGCCGGGCAAACAGGCCAAAGTGTTTTATTCGGACAATGGCTCCACCGCCGTGGAAGTGACATTGAAAATGACGATCCAGTACTGGCGGAACAAAGGCATTGAACGCAAAAAAATACTGGCCTTCCACAACGCCTATCACGGCGATACTTTCGGCGCCATGAGCGTAAGCGCACGCAGCGTGTTCACCCGTGCGTTCGACGATTTCCTGTTCGAGGTCAATTTTATCGATACGCCCACCGAAGAAAATATTGAGCGGCTGCTGGAAGAAGTGGCGCTGCTGGCGCCCGATACCGCCGCGTTCATTTTCGAGCCGCTGGTGCAGGGCGCGGGCGGCATGCTGATGTATTCCCCCGCCGTGTTCGACCGGCTGCTGGCCTTCTGCCGCGAAAGAGGCATTTTGCTGATAGCGGACGAGATCATGACCGGCTTCGGCAGAACCGGCACCAACTTCGCGATGGAACAGGTGCAAACCCCGCCGGACATGATCACCCTTTCCAAAGGCCTTACCGGCGGCACCATTGCCATGGGCATCAGCACCTGTACGCAGGAGATCTACGATGCGTTTTTGAGCCACGACAAGCTGAAAACCTTGTTCCACGGTCATTCCTTCACCGCCAACCCGCTCACCTGCGCGATAGCGCTGGCCAGCCTGGAGCTGTTCCTGCAGCCGGAAAGCCTCGCCAACCGGGAAAGGATCAACGCGCGCCACCGGCAATTCGCGGTGGAGCTGGCGTATCACGACGATGTGCGCAACGTCCGCACGCTGGGCACTATTCTGGCGTTCGAGATCGAAACGGGAGAAGCGGATGGTTACGTGAACAACCTGGCAGGCTTCCTGGCGGATTTTTTCAGGGAGCGGCGCATTATGCTGCGGCCGCTGGGCAATACGCTGTACATCCTGCCGCCGTATTGTATTACGGATGCGGAGCTGGACGAGGTGTATCAATCGATACTGGATATGCTGCGGGAATACGGGAAAAAATGGGAGTAACCGGCGCCGGAGTTTGCGCAATTGTGCAATTTACTACGGTTCTGTTACGGTATCCCTACTAAAGCCTTACTAAAGCATTACTGAAGCAACGCCTTTAGCCGACCGTTGCGCGGGGCAGTGCCTTGAATGGAGGGAATTTAGCCAGGCTGTTAACATCCCGGCGAACCGGAAACCGTTAAAAGGACCGGCCCGGAAGCAAACGCCCCGGGCCGGTCAAAGATTTGTTTGCGTATTGCTTAGAAAGTCAGGGGAACTACCGCTTTGGCATCGTCCCACTCGAACACGAGCGAGCCTTTCGGCAGGCTGAAGGTCAGTTTCTCAACGGTGGAGGCCGTTTTCTGACGGGCCACTTTTACCTCGGCTACGTTTTTGTCTTTGTTCTTTTCATACTCGGAAGCACCGTTTTGCGCCGGAACACTATTCAGGATGAAAGTAAAATCCTTTTCGCCGGGAATGATGAAGAGCGCATAAGTACCGGCTTTCACGCTTTTACCGCCGAATTGGGCGTCTTTCTTAAAAGTGATGTCGGTAGACTTGTTGGCACCTGCGCGCCATACTTTTCCATAAGCTTCGAGGCCGGGAAAAATCTGGCGACCTTTTTTAGACGGCTGGCCGTAAGCGATTTCAACATTATCCCCGGAGGCGGTTACGCGCGGGCTCTTGGGCGGGTCCTGCGCCAGCACTGTTGTGGCGGTGAAAAGGAAGGCGAGGCCGAATAACATACTTTTCATAAAATAGGATTTGATTTGAATGAAATGGAAATTTACGCCGTTCGGTTCACAATTACCATACCATTCAAATAAAACCGCAATTAAAATCAGGGCCTTTCACAAATATCCCGCAGCTTGTTGAGGCCTTCTTCCATGGAATCGCCATAGACCCTGTCCATCAGGAAACCGCGGAGTTTCCACCAGGGCGTCATGCCCACTTTCGCTTCCAGCCGCCACAAAATAGCGGTGCCTTTGCCGTCTGTGGTGGGTTTCAGCTCGATATACCCTTTCACCGGCTTCATAGACGGGTCGGTCATGTTAAATTCGATGCCTTTGGTGGAATCGGCGGCCACTATTTCCACCCTGCCGGAGGCGGCCGCGCCGGAAGTTTTGCTCCAGGTATACCAGGCGCCCGTTCCCACGGAAGGGTCGGAATACTGCAAAAGCAGGTGCTCGCGCCCGCGGTAAGCGGGGTTCCAGGGGTTCCATTCCTGCCAGGTCTTCAGGTCGCCCGTTACCGCATACACTTTATCCAGCGGCGCGCTGATAGAGCCGGAGCGTTCCATGCGGGCGGTGGATGGAAAGGCAAGGGACAATAAAAACACAAGCGTGCCCAGTACAACCACTGCGGCCAGGAACATTTTTAAAAATCTCATAGTCGTTTCGATGCGGGCTTCGCCCAATAAAAAAGGGCTTTCCAGCCCTTTTTCTATAACAGAATTACCGGTTCCGGGTTTTTAAATCAAATCTCGCTCAGTCTTTTCAGGTTGCTCAGCCCCTTCTCGAAATCGCTGCCCACCCATTTGTTCACCAGGTTGCCGATCAGCTTGCGGACCGGGTTCTGCCCCACATCCGTTTCCATGCCCCAGGTTACCAGCGTGCCCGTTGCGGCGGACCTGAAACGGAAATAACCTTTCACGGGCCCCTGCTGCATAAAATTCATTTCGTTGGCAATATACTCATTCGTCCGCGATTCGGTGATCTTCAGGCTGCCTTTGCCAATGTTGCGGTTCCGGCTTTTCCAGGAATAGGCAGCGCCCTGGCCGGAATCCGTCGGCGAATATTCCACTTTCATCTGCGGGTCTTCCCTATGCCACGGGCTCCATTGAGGCCAGTTGCGCAGCGTGTTCACAAAGCTGAATATCCTGCCTGCGGGGGCGCGGATGAGTAAAGAACGTTCCACTCGTACGCGGGAAGGCAAATAGGTGGCGAATACGAATAACCCTAACACAATCACAGCCACAGCCCCCAGGATGATCATTAAGGCTTGTTGCATAATACGTGTTTTAAGGATGGTTGAAGAACGTAAAAGTTACGCTCTTTCCGGCAAAAAACAAGCGTTTATTCCCAGCGGAACACCTTTACGGCCAAAGTATAAACAACAATGCCCCAAACGGTCAGGATCAGCAATTGCGGACCGAGATTCCACAAATGCAGCCCCTCGAAAGCCACCTTCCGCAAAGCGTCGTTCAGGTAAGTGAGCGGCAATACTTTACATATAGGCTGCAGCCAGCCGGGAAACACGTCTATCGGGAAAAATGTGCCCGCCAGCAGGAACTGCGGCAATGTAACGATGTTGGCGAACGGGGGAATGGTGCTTTCCGTTTTGGCGATGCCGCTCACCACGAACCCGAACCCCATGAACACGATGAGGCCGAACAGGCAGAGCAGAAGCATTTCCAGGAAAGTGAGCAGCCCGTGCACCAGCGTAAAACCAAAAAAGAAATACCCCACGCCGATGATGATGATGGAGCCGAAAGACTGGAACAGCAGGCGGCTGATGGCTTCACCGAGGATAATGTACATCCTGCTTACCGGCGTGGCGAAAAAACGTTTCAGCACCAGCGTTTGCCGCAGGCTGAAGAACAGGAAAGCCGTGCCGAACACCGCGGCGCTCAGCAGCGAAAAGCCCAGCTGGCCGGGCAGGATGAAGTCGATGCGTTTGTACACGCGCCCGGGCACCGTTTCCGGCACGATGCGCGCAACGGATGGCCGCGGATGCACCCTGTCGTTGGCGATATTGATGCCGGTATTGAGCATGTTGATCAGCATGCTCACGTTCTCCGGCGCGCTGGCCGTGGAGGTTTTCATGTGAACGGTATACGGCGGCGCCGGGGCGCTCCCGCCCGTGTTTATCTTCAAAATGGCGGTGAGCCTGCCTTTGGACAGGTCGTCTTCCATCTGCTCCTGCGTGGCATCGGTTACCAGCCGTATGTTTTTGTTAAGTTTCATGCCCTGGAACACAGGGTTCAGCGTATCAGACGCATGGTCTACCCCTACCCTCACCGTGCTGCCGCCGCCCCCGATGAAACCGAATACCATCGTGAACATCAGCGGAAAACCAAGGCTGAATACGATCGCCGAAGGGCTTCTGAACATCGCCCGGATGCTTGCCTTTGTAATTGACCACATTGCCCGGCCCTGGTTATACTTTTCTGCCATGCGTGTTGTTTTAGATGGACGCAAAACTAGCAAACGCCGGCCAATTATTCCAGTTCAATACGCAACACCCCGGAAACGGAAAATCCCGGCGCAATGCCGGGACTTCCTTCTTAAACCCAGAAACCTCAGTGAATAAAGCGTTAGAATCCGTCGAGGGCGGTGATTTCGGCCTGTATGGCGCTTTCCGTGGTTTCGGAAAGGGTCAGCGCCTCTTCCATATTTGTTGCGATAGTGATGTCTTTTTTCACGAAATAATATTTGCCGTCTTTGATGGAGAAAGCGATCAGGCGGCCTTCCGCGCCAACGGGCATCATGTTGTCGTAGCTTTTTACGCGGTTGGCGCCGTCCGGCGTATACAGCTGCGCTACCACGTTGGCGTTTTTGGCGATGAAGAATACGAAGGTTTCCCCGCTGAAAGCCCTGAAGCTCGCCATCGTGCCGGGATTGTTAGGCACGGATATTTTCACCGTGGTTTTGGGGTTGGCGTACGACCAGAAAATATCGCAGTTCACCCAGCCGAGCTGCCCGAAATCAAAGGCGAATTTGCCCTGTTCCATTTTCACGTCCACCTGTCCGGCTCCCTGGCGGGGCGCCTGCCATGCGAACTGGTTGCCCTGCACCGTATCAGCCCCTACCCACAGTTGCGTGCCGCCGTCGCGTTTGGCGGGTACTTCCACCCTGATGGGCACTTTCAGCTGCTGGTCCACTTTTTCGCCATTGGCTTTTACGTCGAGGAGGAAGGAACCGTCTGACTGAAGCGGCGCGCCGGAAATGTGGTTGGTATTGGCGCCGAACAATACGATATCACTGCGTTTGAGCAGTTCCACCGCGTCTACCGTTACGCTGCCGGACACGGCGTTGCCGTTTTTAGTAAGCGAACCGGCGGGAAAGGTAACCTTCACGCCGCCCTTGAGCGATATGGTTTTGGGAAGCTCGTTTGCATTGAAGGAAAAAGACTGTACCTGCGGCCCTATCTTTTCCAGTAAGTCGCGGGTATCCTGTACGGGGTTGGCCGGAGGGGGCGCGTCATTTTTTTTGCACGCGGCAAAAAATACGGTAACGGCGGTGAACAGGGCTGCTAAAGTTTGCTTTTTCATGAGATATCATTTTAATGAAGAAATAATTGCTGTTTGTTCGAAAGGAGATCAGCGAACAAAAACTTTTGTTACCCCTGTTTTTAAAAAATGATTAGGAACCGCTCAATAACCTCTCATTAACAAATTTGGTTTGAGGGGGTTATAGACATTTATTAAGTTGCGGGAACATCTTGTCTAAACCGATCTTATCAACCAACACCGGGCAAAGCCGGCAATAAACCCGACTGAACATGGCAGAACTTAAAAAACAACCAGCCACTACGGAACCGGCCGGTTCCATGGAAAAGATGTGCGAGAGCTACGACCTTATTCTCAACAATTTACAGGAGTTCGATCCTTTCAGCGCGTCGCAGATCCTTTGCAACGTGATCAACGAGCACATCAAACGCCTCACCAGCGTAATACGCCATCACAACGAGATCGCCGAAGCGGCGGAAAAGAGCATGGAAGCGCTGGCAGACGGCCTTCGCCGCCTGCGAATGCAGGCGCAGAAAGTGGTGGACGATAATCACAACAACGTGATCCGGCTCAGCCCGGAAGAGAGAGATCCTGTGTATACGGAGGAAAGCTGAGCATGCCTGATGCCTGGTTATATGAACGGATGGGAATGTTAACGGGGCACTAACTTCACGTAACGGCCTATACGATTGATTTCTTCGTCCAGTTCGTTGAAATGGCCGACAAAACTGCGCGCGTCTTTCCATTTAATGATCACCGGTCCCCATTTTTCCGGTTGCCGCTCCTGCACGAGCTCGAGGCTGTCCGTACCCATCCTGAACAGTTCGAAACCATTGGTGGTAAAGGCCGCTACCAGGTCTTCATTACTGGAGACGAACATTTTTTTATCCGGCGACAGCTGTGGTACGCCGATCGTGTTCGTCACCCTGCCCATGTTGGCATCTACCAGCAGGTAAGCAAAATATTCATACCCTTCCACGTACACCAGGTAAGCTTTTAATGCAGGCATGTAATCGAGGAAGTGATAATCAGCATAATCTTCATTATCGCTACGGTTCGTTTTCAGCACCACCATGCTGTCGTTTTCTAGTTTCAGCATCAGCGAATCGCCGGATCGGAAAATTTTCCCCGCATAACGCGCGATGTTTTCCTTTTCATTTTCTGGCAGCGGACGATAACCCGGTACCGCCTCAAATTCAGCCTGGCTGATATCAATGATGTTGTACAAAACGCCGGCGATGGTAACGGTGTCTCTCTCCGTTGGTTCTGCAACAACATCGGCAGTATCCGCCGTCGTCGGATCAGTGTGAATAGAATCCTGTATCTGCCGCACAGCGGGGGGTTGCTGGCAGGCGGTTGCGATCAGCGCAAATCCGATTGGGATTAAACAACGTTTCATAGGGTTGAAAATTTAGAGACGAATATAAAATGAAAAAGTGAAAAGCGCTGCCGCCTTTCACTTTTCCGTGTTGTATAATGCAGTGGAATTTACTATTCGATCACCATGTCGTAAGGCAGCTTGGCCTGCACTTCGCCGGTGGTGAGGGCGCGCAGCTGTTTGACGGTCTGGTAGAACTTGTAGTCCGCGCCCAGTTCTTTTTTCAGCATGTCCGCACGGGCATTGTCGCCCACGCCTTTCAGGAATAATTCGAGTTTGTTTTTCGGCCGGGGATACGCCGCGATTTCAGGCTCGGGGATGTTCGCCATTTTTGCCGCGCAATCCACCGCCGCCTGGATGCCGCCCAGCCTGTCTACCAGCCCCATTTTCTGCGCCTGTACGCCCGTCCACACACGGCCCTGGGAAATGCTGTCTACTACGGCCTGGCTCAGTTTGCGGCCTTCCACCACGCGTTGTTTGAAAGTGGCGTAGATCGTGTCCACCGAACGCTGGAACAATGCTTTTTCCTTTTCGGTGAGCGGGCGGGTGGTATTGCCTGCATCGGCGAACTCGCCGGTTTTTACGCCGTCGAACGTAATGCCGAGCTTGTTGTTGAAGAAGCCCTGCATGTTCGGCACGATGGCGAACACGCCGATGGAGCCCGTCAGCGTATTGGGCTCCGCGAAGATCGAATCGGCCATGCAGGAAATATAATACCCGCCGGATGCGGCGTAGTTACCCATGGAAACCACTACCGGTTTGGTTTTCCGGGCCAGTGACAATTCCCTCCAGATGCTTTCCGAAGCCAACGCGCTGCCGCCCGGCGAGTTCACACGGAATACGATGGCTTTGATGTCTTTATCCTGCCGCACTTCGCGGATCGTTTTTACATAATCGTCGCTGGAAATGATATTCTCGCCGTCCCCGCCGGTCACAATATTGCCGTCCGCATAGATCAGCGCGATATTGCCGCTGGATTCGTAGAAAGGATTGGCGGTGAAATAGCGGTTGAGGGAAACAAAGTTTACTTTTTCGTCTCCGGTGAGGCTCAGGCGGCGTTTGATGTCGTCCATCACCTGGTCGTTATATTTCAGCGCGTCTACCAGTTTATATTTTTCCGCGTCGGAAGGTTCCATGATGAGCCCTTCGTTGGCGTAACGGTGCAGCGTGGCGGTGTCTATCTTGCGGGCTTCGCTCACGCGCAGCAGGAAGTCTGCATACAGTTCGCCGAGGAACGCGGTGGTCTGGATGCGGTTGGCTTCCGTCATTTTGGTTTCGCGGAGCGGTTCGGTGGCGCTTTTGAATTTGCCGTTGTAGAATATCTGCGGCTGGATCTCCAGTTTTTCGAGTGTGCCTTTCAGGTACATCATGGTCATGGAGAAACCGGAGAAATCCATCATGCCTTTCGGGTGCAGGTATACCTTATCGGCCGCGGAAGCGAGATAATAAGCGTTTTGCGTGAGCGTTTCCGCATACGCATATACGAATTTTTTGCTCTTTTTGAAATCGGCGATGGCGCGGCGGATCTCTTCGCTGGCGGCGTAACCGTTAGCATTGCCGTCTGCCTTCAGGTAAATGCCTTTTACGTTATCGTCTTTGGCGGCGTTGCGGATAAGCCTCACGGCGTCGAAAAGACCGGGCTCCTGGTCGGCCTCGCCGCTGATGAAGGGCATAAGGTCGCGGATCGGGTCTTCCATGCGTTGTTCGCGCAGCGGGTTGCTGAGGTCTATCACCACAACGGCGTTGGCGCCGGTCACCACTTTAGCCGGCGTGCCCAGCCTGGCGAACACCATGATCATGAAAAAAAATGCGAGAATAGAAAAAACGACCAGGGCTACAAAGGATGCCAGAAAAAATTTTAAGAAACTGCGCATGAGGAATTGATTAGATCAGACTTTGGTTTTCAGAAAAAGCGGCTCCGCTTCTTCACTTTGCCCCAAGATCCAAAAACTTCATTAATTTTCTCAAAAATAGGGAATATAGCTACTTTTGATCCGTCAAAAATACATGAATACAGCGATATTACTTATAGGTGGCAATATGGGCGACCGCCCGAAGAACCTCCGGGCGGCCGTAGAACTGTTGCGGGAAAGGGCCGGCCGGGTAACACAGGAATCGGCCCTTTATGAAACCGCGCCCTGGGGCGACGTGCAGCAGCCGGACTACCTGAACCAGGCCCTGGTGCTGGAAACCCCGCTCAGCGCCGTACAGCTGCTGGAAACCACGCTGCAGGCCGAACGCGAGATCGGGCGTATCCGGCGGCTGAAGTGGGATTCGCGCGTGATCGATATCGATATCATCTTTTTTAACCATGAAGTGATCACCCTGCCCCATTTGAAGATCCCGCACCCGCAGATGCAGAACCGCCGTTTTGTGCTGGCGCCGCTGCAGGAAATAGTTCCGGAATGGGAGCACCCCATCCTGCAACTGACTGTTAACCAATTGCTGGAAGCATGCCCCGACCCTTTGCCGGTGCATAAATACATTGCCGCGGCCCATTAGATCATGCAATACCGTTTTATTACCATAGAAGGCAACATCGGCGCAGGCAAGACCACCCTGGCGCTGAAGCTGGCAGAGCACCTGCAGGCGCGGCTGATATTGGAAGAGTTTGCGGACAATCCTTTCCTGCCCAAATTCTACGCCGAGCCGGAACAATACGCCTTTCCGCTGGAACTGTTCTTTATGGCCGAACGGTACAAACAGCTGAAGGAAATGCTCGCCACCCGCGACCTGTTCTCGCAATATACCGTGAGCGATTACCTGTTCGTAAAAAGCCTGCTGTTCGCCAAAATGAACCTGAAGGAAGACGAATTCGGCCTTTACCAGAAACTGTTCGACATCATCAACCCGCAGCTCGCGCAGCCGGACCTGCTTATTTTCCTCAACGCGCCCGTTCCGAAGCTGCAGCAGAACATCAGCAGGCGCAACCGTTCCTACGAACAGCAGATACCGGACAGCTACCTGCAGAACGTACACGGCATGTACATGCAATACATCCGCCAGCACCCGATGCGCACGCTGATGGTCGATACCACAAAAATGGATTTCCTGCACCGGCCGGAAGACTTCGCAACGCTGCTGGAAGCATTGGAAAAAGACCATCCGCCCGGCATCAGCTACTTATAAACCTTTTCTATACGGGTATCGAAATAAATGGTTTCGGGTTACGGGGCCGGGCTATTACATTTGCTATCCCGCACGATAATTTACAGGTTGTAATATAAGGAAGGGCTGCTCACGGGCGGCCTTTCCTGTTTTTACGACATACAAAAAACGGCCTTTGCGGGGCCGCCTTTGTTCAGCCCGCCACCACAGCTCTTTCAAAAAAAATCCGGGGGCGTATAGGGGGAAGCGGCGATTATCCGGTCATATTACCAGAAACACAAAATAATGACATATGAGAACATTTACGTTAGTATGCGCTCTGGTAATGACCGCGTTTTTCGCGCAGGCGCAACAGATGGAAACACTTTCTTCCAGCTTCAAACACAAAGGCGGCAGCGGGAAAAAACTCAGCGCATACGGCGCGCTGTTGGGTAAGATCAGCACGTTCGACGACCGTTTTGCCGTGCTCACCGGCGGTTATGGCGGCGTTTTCCTCAATAAAAAGATCATGCTGGGCGCGGGCGCCTATTCCATGGCCACCAGCCCGAGGGTAGACAATTACAACGACAACCGCAGGTGGAACCTTTGGTACACCGGCGGCGTGGTGGAATACGTGCACAACAGCGATAAACTGTTTCACTGGAGCGCGGGCGCGCTCATCGGCGGCGGCGGCGTTTCCCAGCGCATCGGCTTCGACAAGGGCCGCGACCAGGTATACGAATCCGACGGTTTTTTCGTGGCCGAACCTTTCATCAATGCGGAGGTCAATATCACCAGCTACCTGCGCATCGTGGCGGGCGGCACCTGGCGCCAGGTTGCAGGCGCGGGCATCGAGGGCATGTCTGACAGCAAAATGAGCGGCCCCGGCTTTCACCTGGGCGTAAAAGCCGGCGTATTTTAACCGCTGATGTATTCCCCGCTTTAACCATTGTACTATTTGCGCTAATTTTGGCCGCCGGGTTCTGAAAAGAAGGCCCGGCGTTCGCCATGTATAAACCCTGCTCCAACTTGTCACGTATCTGCTTCCTGCTGCTGGCCCTGTTCCCCGCGGGCCTTTCCGCACAACAACTCAATAAGACCATTTCGGTAAAAGTGGTGCGCAAACCCGTGGATACCGTGCTGGCCCGCATCAGCGAAGCCGGCAACTGCTCTTTTTCATACGTCGGCAAACCGTTCCGGGCAGACAGCCTGGTGACCCTCACCGTCAGCAATAAAACCGTCCGTCAAACCCTCGACCAGCTTTTCCAGGGCCGCATCCAGTACATGGAAAGCGGTGAGCACATCATTCTCCAGCGTACGGAAGCCGTGCGCGAGCGCCATTATGTGATCAGCGGATATGTGCGCGACCGGGAGAACGGTCAGCGTATCGTGAATGCCAGCGTGTACGACCGGGGAGACCTCGCCTCCGCTTTTACCGACAGCGAAGGATATTTCCAGCTGCGGCTCAAAGACAGGGGCCGTCAGCCTTCCGTGCAGCTCACGGTAAGCAAGGAATTGTACCTGGACACCAATATGTACGTCATGCCGGGTTTCGACCGCGAGCTGCATGTCGCCATTTCTCCTTCCAAACCCGTACAGCTGAAGGAATTTACCGTCAGCGACCAGGTTGAAAAAACCTGGCTGGGCAAACGCCTGCTGTCGCAAGGCCTGCGCCGGCAGACCGACAATATCTCCCGGTTTTTCGCCAGTAAACCCGTGCAATCTTCCATTTTACCGTCCATTGGCTCTCACGGCAAAATGGCCGGGCAGGTGGTGAACAAATTTTCGCTCAACATCCTGGGCGGGTATTCCGCGGGAACGGACGGGGTCGAGATCGCGGGCGGTTTCAACATCAACAAAAAAGACGCGCAATACGTGCAGGTAGCCGGCATCTTCAACATGGTAGGCGGCAACGTCAACGGCGTGCAGGTGGGCGGCATCTTCAACCACAACCTCAGAAACGTGGAAGGCGCGCAGGTGGGCGGCATCGGCAATTATTCCGAAGGCTGGATGAAAGGCGTGCAGGTGGGCGGTATTTACAACCTGATGGGCGATTCCGTGTCTGGCGTGCAGATCGGCGGCATTTACAACGGCATCAAGGGCAACGTGCGCGGCATGCAGATCGCCGGCATCGCCAACATGGCGCGGGGAAGCGCGCGGGGCGGGCAGATCGCGGGCATCGCCAACCTGTACCGCGGCAGCGTGAACGGCATACAGATCGGCGGCATCGTGAATGTGAACATCGATACGGCATCGGGCATGCAGATAGCGGGTATTACCAATTTTGTGGTAAACAATGCACATGGCGTGCAGCTTTCCGGGATTACCAATATCACGGGCGGGCAGTTCACCGGGCTGCAGTTCGCCGCGCTGTACAACCATGCCGGCAGTTCGCTGAACGGCGTGCAGATCGGGCTGCTGGGCAATTTCGCGCGCAAATTCAACCGCGGGTTGCAATTCGGGCTGGTGAACGTGGCAGACAGCTCGGGCGGCCTCAGCATCGGCGTGTTGAACATCGTGCGGGAAAACGGGTATTACAAGCTCAGCGTCTATTCCGGCGATCTCATGCCCGTCAATGTTTCATTCAAAAGCGGTAGGAAACAATTTTATTCCATCATCGCGGGCGGCATGAACGAAGACCTGCACGCGCTCGGGCTTGGCATCGGGAGGGAATTTTCATTGCGCAACCGTTACCTCGCCATCACCACCGATCTGCTGCAGCAGAATCTTTTTAACCGTTCCTGGAAAAGCATGGGGCAGGTGTACCGCCTCGTCCCGCAGCTGCACTTCAAAGCTTCGCGCTGGTTTTCGATACAGGCCGGGCCGGTGGTGTCTTTTGCTGAATATAAAGATGGGATCGTTGAAAGACCGGGGAAAGGATACCCCTCCATTTCTTCCGGCCGCAGCACCGGCGCCTGGTTGGGCTGGCAGGCGGGGATCAGTTTTTTTTAATAACCTCATGCCAGCTGCGCCGCGATCCAGCCGCTCGTCCAGGCATGCTGGAAATTAAACCCGCCCGTGATCCCGTCCACATCCATCACTTCGCCCGCAAAATATAATCCCGGTGCAATGCGGCTCTGCATGGTCTGCGGGTCGATTTCAGACAGCTTTATCCCGCCGCAGGTCACAAATTCTTCCTTGAACGTGGTTTTCCCTTTCACCGGGAACTCCATCGCCGTCAGGTTCCTCATCAGTTTGTTCTGTTCTTTCGCCGGCAGTTCCGCCCATCGCACATTTTCGTGTATGCCTGACTGTTGCAGCAAAAACTGCCACAGCCGCTGTGGCAGGCCAAAGGGATTTTTCGTCCAGATCGCCTGCTTGCCCATATCCAGCCGCCATTGCGGCCATGCGTCGCGGAGGGAATTTTCGTTGTAAGCGGGCAGCCAGTTCACCAGCAAAGTAAAAGCGTACTGCTGTTCCTGTAAATATCTTGCGCCCCAGGCGGAAAGCCGCAGCACTGCGGGTCCGCTCATGCCCCAATGCGTGATCAGCAGCGGGCCGGTTTCCTGCAGTTTGCTGCCGGCGATCTTCACCTGCGCCTGCGTCACGGCCACGCCCATCAGTTCCGTTACCGGGTTGCCGGGCATGTTGAAGGTGAACAATGAAGGGGCGGGCGCTTCGATGCTGTGCCCCAAAGCCGTGAGCCAGCCGAACTTCTGCCCCTGCGCGAAACCGCCCGCGGCCACGCACACGTATCGCGCTTCCAGCGCGGGAGCGCCGGCCAGGTGCACCGTCCACCCCTCCCCCGTTTTTTCCAGCGCTGTAACGTCCGCATGCGTGCGAACGATCACCCCATGGCGGTCCGCTTCGCGCAGCAGGCAATCCACGATGGTCTGCGAATTATCGGTGAGGGGAAACATCCTGCCATCGTCTTCCACTTTCAACTGCACGCCCCTTTCCGCGTACCATGCGATGGTATCGGGCACGAAGAACCGGGTGAACGCCTTTTTCAGGAAGCGTTCGCCGCGGGGATAACGTTTCGTCATGTCCGCAATGGAATGCAGATGGTGCGTAACATTGCAGCGCCCGCCGCCGGATACTTTTACCTTCGACAGCAATTTGCCGGTTTTTTCCATTACCGTTACGCTCAGCCCCGGGTGCAGCCTTGCGGCGTTCACCGCGCAGAAAAATCCCGCCGCGCCGCCGCCGATCACGATCAGCCTGTTGTTTGCCTGTGTGTTGTTCATCATAAGTTGCCCGGCCTTACGGGCCGGCCGCCGGCCGCGAATTTCGCAATAATGCGCCCAAAAACGAAATGTTAAAATATCCCTGGCATTCTCTACTAATTATTCGTAATTCACTATCTTGGATCATTAAACGATTAGCACTCCATGCAACGACCTTCCCTGAAAAAGCTGAGAATCCTGCTTGGCGCCGGCCTTCTGGCCGTAGCCGCCTGGGGCTCTATGGGCTTTTCCCGACCCGACGACTGGACAGACAGGATCATCAAAGCTTTAGAGAAATTTGCCACGAATTACCCGCAGGAAAAAGTGTACCTGCATTTTGATAAAGATTATTACGCTTCGGGCGAGAATATCTGGTTCTCCGCCTATCTCACGCTCAACGACCTGCCCGCACTCGGCGCGCGCAATCTTTATGCGGAACTGCGGGACAGCAAAGGGGCCGTTGTGCAGAAAGAACTCGTGCTGGTAAACGAAGGCGGCGCCGCCGGCCAGTTTGCCCTCCCCGAAAACATGAAGCCCGGTCTTTACCAGGTACGCGCTTATACCGCATGGATGCTCAACTACGACACCACTTTCCTTTTTTATAAAAACATCCAAGTGCTGGACCCGAAAACCGGTAAAGGCGGTGAAGAAATGCCGGCTTCGAAGGATTATTCGGTACAGTTCTTCCCCGAAGGCGGCGACCTGATCACCGACGTGCAAAGCGTGGTAGCCTTCAAAGCTATCGACCAGAACGGCTACCCCATCAAAGTGGCGGGCGCCGTGCGCGACAGCAAAGACCAGCAGGTGGCCGTGATCGAAACCCTGCACGACGGCATGGGCACATTTGAGCTGAAACCCGTTGCGGGAGAGACTTACAAAGCAGTCGTAGCCACCGCGGGCGGCCAGCAGAAAACCATCAGCCTGCCGGCGGTAAAACCTTCCGGTATCGCGCTGAAAGTGTATAACCGCGGCGCGAGGATATTTTACCTTACCGGTTTCAACGGGCTGGACAGCAGCATGAACAACCTGCTGCTGATCGCCACCATGCAGAACCAGGTGATTTACAAAGCCAACCTCAGCATATCCGAAGGCAAAGTAAGCGGCCTGATACCCGCCACGCAGATCCCGACGGGCATCATCACCCTCACGCTGTTCGACCCGAACGGCAATCCCCTTTCCGAGCGGTTGGTGTACGTAAGACAGAAAAACGACCAGATAGAATATTTCCTCGACCCGCAGGAACTGAACAAAGGCCCGCGCCAGCGCACCGAGCTGGTGCTGCAGGTGCCCGATTCCATGCGCGGCCGTATCAGCGCGTCTGTAACCGATGCAGACCAGGTAGGCTTCGACCCCTGGGCCAACAACATCGTGAGCAACACGCTGCTTACGTCAGACATTCACGGCTATGTGCATAACCCGGCCTGGTATTTCAGGAACGACAGCGCCAGCACGCTGCAGGCCATCGATCTGGTGATGCTCACCAACGGCTGGAGAAGGTTTAGCTGGAAAGAAATTCTGCAGGACAAATACCCGAAACTGAAATACCCGTACGAACAGGGCATCAGCATCACCGGTAAAGCCCGCACCGCAGGCGGCCAGCCTGTAACCGACGGTTCGGTGAACTTCCTGATCAAAATACCGGTAGACAGCTCGTCTGCCTTCGCATCGGCGCCGGTAAGCCCGGACGGGTCGTTCGAACTGAACAACCTGTTCTACAACGATACCGCCAACGTGTATTTCCAGGGCAACATGACCAATAAAAAGTGGAAAGACGTAGACGTGCAGTTCGACCGTCATTTCTTCGACGTATACACAACGGTGAAAACGCCGATTCCATTATTGCCTCCCCCCCCGCTGGATAACCGGATATTAAAAAATTACCTCGCCACCGTGGTGGAAAGCAACAGCGTGAACCGCAGGATCAATAACCGGACGATACAGCTGCAGGGCGTGGACATCACCGCCAAAAAGCCGACGGAAGCGGAAAGCACCGAAAAACGTTACGCGAGCGGCATGTTCTCCGGCGGCAATGCGATGACGTTTGACCTGACGAACGAAAACCCGACTTCCTTCAACGTATTCCAATACCTGCAAGCGCGTGTGGCGGGCCTGCAGATCACAGGGGACATCAGCAACCCCGTGCTTTCCTGGCGCGGCGGCGCACCCGGCGTATATCTCGACCAAATGCCGGTGGATATCGGAACGGTGGCCAACATCCCTATGCAGGACGTAGCGATGATCAAGGTGTTCCGTCCGCCGTTCATGGGCGGCATCGGCGGCGGCAACGGCGCTATCGCGATATGGACGCGCCGCGGCGGAGACAGCAAGCCGGACCCGAACGTGAAAGGCCTCGACCTGCTGAAAAAAGGCGGCTACAAGATCATCAAGGAATTTTACAATCCCGATTACTCCGTGCGCAAGCCGATCCACGACCTGCCGGACAAGCGCCTCACGCTCTTCTGGAGCCCGAACCTGGCGATCGACAGCACCAATCATACGGCGCGCCTGATCTTCTACAATAACGATAACACCAAGAACTTCAGGGTAGTGGTGGAAGGAATGGACCAGTATGGAAGAGTGGGAAGGATCGAGAAGAATTTTTAAGAGAATTCTATATGACATAAAAAAGCCCCGGAGTATTTCCGGGGCTTTTTCGTGCTATGAAGCGGTGTTTTAATCCTTCAGTTTATTCAGGTAGTAGCTGAGCTTGTACAACAGCTCGTCCTGCAAACCGGCGCGCAGCTTGGCTTCCTCTTCGGTAATGCCGAGCCTGCGGAGGCGCTGGTAATACACGTACGATCCGCCGATCAGTTCCAGGCATTCCTGGATCTTGGTTTTTACTTCGGCTTCTTTGCTGCGTTTTTCAAATTCCTTTTTGGACAGGATCTTGTCCACGAAATAAAACGCGTCTTTGTCTTCCGTCCATTTCCCGTTTTCCTGGTGCTGCGGTTTGTATACTTCCAGGTAGCAGTTGTCCAGTTTCAGCGGTTCGCCGAACTCCGCCTTGATGTCTATCACCAGCGGTTTGGCCACTGCGGGATTGGCAAGGCGTTTTTTGATGGTGTTGCTGATCTCCACGCCCAGTTCGCCGCTGCTCATGAGCAGCTGGTTCAGCTCGGAAAATTCGAGGCTGATGGTGATGCGGGTGTAGCGGCTGCCGGTTTTGATCTTGCCGAACAGGCTGGGGGTGGTTTTATCGTCGAACACAATGTCTTCCACCTGTACTTTTGAAATGGTCTTGTAATTCGGTTTGTATCCTTCTTCGGCGGGCGTGAGGCGTTTGTGCTGCGGGCGCGTCACTTCCTGGCGGTGCTGGTGCTGTACGAAATCGTCTACGAACCGGAGGTCGAATTTTTTGAGTTTCTGGTACAGTTCGTGGCTGGAATAATTGCTGATCTTGCTCAGCACCAAGAGGTCTTCCCAGCTGTTGTGCTTATGCGCGCGCTGCAGCTCGTCGAGCACGTCCTGTGCGCCCATGTTGCGGCGGTACAGCAGTTCCCCGATGAGGAACACGGCGTATTCGTTGGCCGGGTAACCGAGCTCGGGCAATACGTCGAAAGGATTCGTTTTCTGGTCACGCGCCTGGTTAAGGTTTTCCACATCGCTCATGACGGGTGAAAGCAGGTACTTGCGCGCGGCGGTGCGCAGTTTTTTGCTCACGTAATCGAGCAGCTGGTCGCTTACCTGGCTGTGGTTGACAAAATCGTGCAATATCTGTACAAACCTTTTGGATACCGGCAGCCCGAACTGGGTGAGAATATCGTTCTCCAGGTCCTGCACCGGGTCTTTCCCCTCTTCCCGGGCGTCTTTCTTCGGCAGTTTGTCCTGCTTGCGGTAACGCTGGTAATACTCCTGTAATTTCAATTTTAGCTGATCCATATGCATAGTTAGTTGTATATCAACTTTTTATATAATTTTTTCTTGAGTTATAAAAACAAAAAGCCCAGCACTTCGCATGCTGGGCTAGTAAGTTTCGGGTGATTTGCGAATGGCAAAGATACGCGTTTTTTTGTGGAAATCCTGTGCATAACCCTTCCTTCGAAAGAGATTTTCATTCGCTATATGTTACGATCAACAACATCAGCGGGTTAGCGGAAACAACAATTTTCTATTTTTTGTTAAAGATTTTGGGGGCAACATTTGGAAATTGAATATGAAAAATATTACCTTTGCACTCCACAAAACAAACAGATGGTGGTTGTAGCTCAGTTGGTTAGAGCATCAGATTGTGGTTCTGAGGGTCGGGGGTTCGAGCCCCCTCATCCACCCCACTCAAAAAAGCTTCCGGTTCCGGGAGCTTTTTCTTTTTTATGACCGTTCACGACCCTTCTTTTTCAACCTCGAAAAAGTTCACCGCGGAGTGTTAAATAATGTTAAAACCTTCCGCCCCCGTTTTCCTTTCACTCGTGTCGTAATTCCCGCCCTTCATCCCTTTCCGCCGGTAACACGTCTAATTGCGATTACTTTTGCGGAAGTTTTTATTTTCCCAAAACCGTAAATGCCCGATATAAAAACAACGTCTAAATCTGAGTTCATTTCAACATTCATCAAGATGAAAAAATTGTACGCTTTATTCCTGGGACTGACCGTAATGCATGCCTATGCCACCGCGCAAGGCGTTCCCCAGGGAGGCACCCGTCCTGCCGGAGCGCCCGGCGCCCAACGCGGCGGCCAGATGCCGCAGATCGGCCGTATTTACGGCAAACTGCAGGACGCACAGACCCGTCAGCCCGTAGAATACGCTTCAGTAGCCCTTCTCCGCCAAAAAGATTCCAGCGTCGTAACCGGCATGCTCAGCAAAGGCAACGGCGATTTTGCGCTGGAACAACTGCCCTTCGGGCCTTTCCTCGTACGCATCAACTTCATGGGGTATAAAACCTACTTCAAAAAAGTAACGGTAACGCCGCAGACCATGGACCAGGATCTTGGCAACATCCGCCTGGAGCCGAACGCCAAGGCGCTTTCGGAAGTGGAAGTAACCGGCCAGCGCACCGCTTTCCAGATGAACATCGATAAAAAAGTGTTCAACGTAGACCGCAACCTTACCAGCGTGGGCGGCACCGCGGCAGACGTGCTGAAAAGCGTGCCTTCCGTGAACGTGGACATCGACGGCAACGTAAAAGTGCGCAACTCCTCTCCCAATATTTTTGTAGACGGCAAACCCAGCACCCTCACCATCGACCAGATACCGGCAGACGCGATCGAAAGCGTGGAGCTGATCACCAATCCCTCGGCCAAATACGACGCGGAAGGCATGAGCGGCATCATCAACATCGTGCTGAAAAAGAATAAAAAAGCAGGTTTTAACGGCATGGTACAGGCTGGCATCGGCACGAACGACAAATACAACGCGGGCGGCAACATCGCCGTGCGCCAGGGTAAATGGAACGTAAGCGCCAACTACAATTTCAACTCCAACCGCAACTGGGGCAGCGGCACCACTGAACGCACCAACTTCGCCACCGGCTCTTCCGAGGTCAATTACATCAACCAGGAAAGCGACAGCCGCAACGGCGGGCAGTTCCAGTTCGGCCGCATCGGCATCGACTTTTTTATGGACAACCGCAATACCATTTCGCTTTCGCAGAACATCGTAGACGGTACCTTTAAAAACTACGAAGAGCTGGGAAGCCTGTACAGCGATTCCCAAAAAGACCTCACCCGCCGCAACACCCGTTATACCAACAGCGAGTTCGGTTTCAGGAACTATGCCACCACGCTGGGTTTCAAACACCTGTTCACCGAGCCTAACAAGGAACTGACGGCAGACGTGTCCATCAACAAAAACAGCAACGACCGCAGCGGCGGCTTCCGTACGCAGCAGCAAACGCTGGCCGGCGAGCCCGTTGGCGACCCGTTTATCCAGAGCAACCGCGGCACCGGCAATACCGATTTTTATTCCTTCCAGGCGGATTATGTGGACCCGATGGGCAAGACCGGGAAGTTCGAGACCGGCATCAAAGGCACTGTCCGCAACTACGGCAGTCTTTACGAAGTAGGCGACGGGCCCAGCGTGAATGTGCCGATAGACAGCCTGAGCAACGATTATAAATACAAGGAACAGATCTACGCCGCGTACGTGAACTATTCCAACGCGATCAAAAACTTCGGTTACCAGGTGGGTTTGCGTGCGGAACAGTACGTTTATTCCGGCGAAATACCCAGCGAAGGGAAAACCTTCAAGCCCACGAAAGCCGTGCCCGGGTTATTCCCCAGCGTATACCTGAGCTACAAGCTGGAAAAAGAGCAGGAGCTGCAGCTGAACTATTCGCGCCGGGTGAACCGTCCCAATTTCTTCCAGCTGGTGCCCTACCGCGATTTCAGCGATCCGCTCAACCACCGCGAAGGCAACCCGAACCTGAAACCCGAGTATACCAACAGCCTCGAGTTCTCGTACATGAAGACCTGGAAAAAACACAATTTCCTCGGCTCGCTGTATTACCGCAATACCAACAACCTGATCAGCACGCTCAACGAGCCGATCGGCCCGGGCAGCGACACGCTGCTCACCACTTTCATCAACGCCAACAAAAGTTTTTCCTACGGCGCGGAACTGACGATGAAAAACCAGATCGTCCCGGGGTGGGACATCACGACCAACGTGAACCTTTACCAGCAGGAGCTGCAGGTGCGCAATGAAAAAGAGAACTACACCAACCGCGGTTTCGCCTGGCTGGCGAAGATCAATTCGGAAACCAAACTGCCCTGGAACCTTACCTTCCAGGTAACGGCCAACTACCAGGCGCCCACCATCACCGTCCCCACCGGCGGCGGCGGCCGCGGCGGCGGGTTCATGATGATCCCCACTTCCGCGCAGGGCCGCATCAAAGGCCTGAGCGCGGTGGACGTTGCGCTGAAAAAGGACTTCCTGAAAAGCAAGGCCCTTTCCGCCACCATCAGCCTCAGTGACGTGTTCAACACCCGCGAGTTCGGCATGGACCAGGAATCGATGTTCTTCACGCAGGACATGGTACGCAAACGCGAAAGCCGCATCCTCCGCCTGAACCTCAGCTACCGTTTCGGCAAGTTCGACGCGCAGCTGTTCAAACGCAGGAACAACCGCTCCAGCTCCGAAGGCATGCAGATGGAAGGCCAGGGAGGAGGATTTTAATACGAGATTAATTCCCTATCTTAGTGAGAACAAGCCGCTTCCGGAGACCCGGGGCGGCTTTTCTAATGTTATCTTGCCCCTTTCAAAAACGGGATCGTTATAGGATCGATATACGAGTGAAGGCAGAGAGAAATACGTTCTATCCTTTTTTGCCCGTCAGCATGGGCACGAACGAAAAATCGTCGAAGATCTCCTGTTCGAATTCGTCTTCGCCGGTTTTGGTGATGCGCAACATCCGCTGTACATCGCCGCCGCCCACGGGGATCACCATTTTACCGCCGATCTTCAGCTGTTTGAGCAGCTTCTCGGGGATCTGCGGCGCCGCTGCGGTAACCAGCACCTTGTCGAAAGGAGCATAGGTAGGAAGGCCTTCATAACCGTCTCCATAAAAAAACCGGAGGGTCGGGTATTTGGCCTTGAACGGGAATAGTTTTACCAGGTCGAACAGTTTTTTCTGCCGCTCGATGGTATAGACATTCGCTTTCAGCTCGCCCAGGACGCAGGCCTGGTAGGCGCTTCCCGTGCCGATCTCAAGGATCTTCTCAAATGGTTTTACTTCCAGCAACTGCGTTTGGTATGCCACTGTGTAGGGCTGCGAAATGGTTTGCCCCTCCCCGATCGGGAAAGCCCTGTCTTCATAGGCGATCCCTTCAAAAGCCGTATCCAGGAAATAATGCCGGGGGATGTTGTTGATGGCTGCCAGTACGTTTTCGTCCGTAATACCTTTCTGCCTGATGTTGTCTACCAATTGTCTGCGTAATCCTTTTTGCTTATAATTATCTTCGTACCGCCTCATGGGCGCAAAAATAACCATTACGGGCGATTTTTAAAGTTCAAAACGAAACAGCGCATGGCTTATTACGACCTGCCCAAAGCGGAGCGCACGGCAATGGCGCAGCGCATGGAAGAGGAGATCGCCGGGGAAGTGGCCGCCGGCCGGGCCGCGCTGCTGTTGCGGTATGCGGCGGACGAAGACACGTACGTCCGCAAAAACGTCTATCTCGCCCTCGGCAGGCTGTATGCGCGGGAACCGGCGAAAGTACTGAAAACCATTGCGGAGATGTTTGTTTCGGCTGAGCCGAAAGTGCGGCAGACCGCCGTGAACGCCGCCGGGGAGATCGGCCGGAAAGATTTCGGGCCCGTGCGGGACGTGATGGACGCGGGTCTGAAAGACGCGCATCATATCGTGCGGAACGCCGTGATCGGCTCGGTCAAAAAGATGGGCGAAAAAAATCCCGTGCCTGTGCTGGCCTGGGCCCAAACGTATCTTACCCACCCTGATAAGGAAATACGGCGTGAAATTTGCCATGGCATCGAGCTGCGGGGAAGAACGCACCCGCAGGACGTGCTACCGCTGCTCCAGGCCCTTGAAATGGACACCACCGCCCGCGTGCGCAACACGCTGGTGCACGTGATCGGCCAGATCGCCTATAAAAAAGGCTGCCTCGAAACCGTGACCGCCCACCTGAAAGGCTGGAAAAACAAGCAGCTGGTGAAGGAAGCGCTGGACGAGATCGTGAGCGTGCACGAACGGTACGCCCAATTTGCGGCCAAAACCCAGGCGGAAGCATTGGAATATATTACAAAGCATTTTGACTGAAAACCTTTTTCTCATTATTTTACAGTTCATTTGAACCTATCACTGGCCCTGTAAAAAGTAATTCAACATATGGACGCAAACATTCTCAGCAAAGCAGAGCAATGGCTCAACGGAGGCTATGACCCTGAAACGGTAGCAACGGTAAAGAAACTCCTCAAAGAAAACCCCGACGAGATCACGGACGCATTTTACCGCAACCTCGAATTCGGCACCGGCGGTCTTCGCGGCGTAATGGGCGTAGGCACCAACCGGATGAACAAATACACCGTAGGCGTCGCCACGCAAGGTTTTGCCAATTACCTGAAAAAATCCTTCGACGGGGAGGTGAAAATAGCCATCGCGCACGACAGCCGGAACAACAGCCGCTTTTTTGCTGAAGTAGCCGCCAATGTTATGGCCGCCAACGGCATCAAGGTATTCCTTTTCGAGGCGCTCCGCCCCACTCCCGAGCTGTCTTTCGCCATCCGCCACCTGCAATGCCAGGGCGGCATCGTGCTCACCGCCAGCCACAACCCCCGCGAATACAACGGCTACAAAGCCTATTGGAACGACGGCGCGCAGCTGGTGCCCCCGCACGATAAAAACGTGATCGGCGAAGTGGAAAAGATCGGCGGTATCGGCGACGTAAAATGGACCGGATGGGAGCAAAACATCACCCTCATCGGGAAAGACATCGACGAAGCGTACCTCTCCATGCTCAAAAGCCTGAGCGTGTACCCCGAGATCGTGGCCAAACAGCACGACCTGAAGATCGTGTATACGCCCATCCATGGCACGGGCATTACGCTGGCGCCTGAAATACTCAAACGTTTTGGTTTTACCAATGTACATATCGTGGAAGAACAAGCTACGCCGGACGGCAACTTCCCGACCGTAGTGTATCCCAATCCCGAAGAAGCCGAAGCCATGAGCCTCGGCCTGAAAAAGGCCGCCGCGCTGGATGCGGACATCCTGCTGGGCACCGACCCCGACGCCGACCGTGTAGGCATTGCCGTGAAAGACCATACCGGCAAATGGATACTGCTCAACGGCAACCAGACGGCCGTGCTGCTGTTCAACTACATCGTGGAGGCCCGCAAACGCAAAGGCCTGGCGCAGCCCAACGATTACATCTGCAAAACGGTGGTGACCAGCGACCTGATAGACGTGTTCGCCGCCACCAACAATATCACCTGCTACAACACCCTCACCGGCTTCAAATGGATCGCAGACCTGATCCGCCGCAAGGAAGGCACTGAAAAATTCATCTGCGGCGGCGAAGAATCGTATGGTTACATGATCGGCGATAATGTGCGCGACAAAGACGCCATCGCTTCCGTGGCGATGATCTGCGAAATGGCCGCTTATGCGAAAAATGAAGGCAGAACGCTCTACGAGCAGTTGATAGACATCTACGTGCGTTACGGTTTTTATAAGGAATCGCTCATTTCCATCACCAAAAAAGGCATGAAAGGCGCCGAAGAGATCGCCGAAATGATGAGCGTTTACCGGAAAAATCCGCCCGCTACGATCAACGGCTCTCCCATCGTAAAAATATTCGACTACCAGCTGTCGCACGTCACCACGCTGGCTACCGGCGAACAAACGCCGATAGATCTGCCGAAATCCAACGTGCTGCAATTCCTCACGGCAGACGGCAGCCGCATTTCAGCCCGCCCTTCCGGCACCGAGCCGAAGATCAAATTTTATTTCTCCGTGCACGAACCGCTGGAAAGCCCGGCAGACGCGGAAAGAGTGGAACAGCTGCTGGACGCGAAAGTGGCCAGTATTATTCACGACATGAAACTCGGATGACCCGAGCGGTAAAAGTCTTTTTAAAAAAGGCTGCGGGCGGCATTTGCTTCGCCGGCAGCCTTTTTTGTATACACCCGGCCTCCGCGGGAACACGTTGCGATTCGTTGCCCGTTGTGCAGGACAGCGCGCATTACACCGGTTTTTTCGACATCCCCGACCAGCCCGCGAAAGGCCGCATCTGGGCGCTCAGCGGGGCCACGGCTGCCGTGTACACCAACTCCCTGCTGGTGCTGAACCGCTTTTGGTACAGCGGTTATTCGCAACGCAGCTTCCACACCTTCAACGATTCGGGGGAATGGCTGCAGATGGATAAAGCGGGGCACGTTTTCAGCGCTTACATGTTGTCCAAATACAGCCGTGAAATATGGCGCTGGAGCGGGTTGCCGCGCAAACAGCAGATATGGATCGGCGGCATGAGCGGTCTGGCCTATCAAAGCGTGATAGAGCTGCTGGACGCGCATTCGGAAAACTGGGGATGGTCCTGGGGCGATATGGCCGCCAACGGCATTGGCGTGGCCGTGATGATGAGCCAGGAACTGGCCTGGAACAACCAACGTTTCCAGCTGAAATTCTCGTCCTATCCCGCGCGTTATGCAGACCCGGTGCTGAAAGCCCGCGCAACCGACCAGTTCGGGCATACCTGGGCGGAAAGAACGCTCAAAGACTATAACTCGCAAACCTACTGGCTCAGCCTGAACCTCAGCAGCGTGATGCCGGAAAGCCGCCTCCCCCGCTGGCTCAATATTGCCGTGGGGTACAGCGCCGATAATATGTTCGACGATTACGTCAACCTCTGGACGGACGAAAACGGCGTTACACACGATTATACGCGGCTGAAACGCAAACGCCAGCTCATTTTTTCACCGGATATCGACCTGACGAAGATCCGCACGAAACACAAAGGAGTGAAAGTGCTGTTCCAGGTACTGAACATGATCAAAATACCCGCGCCCGCGTTGGAGCTGGATCTGAACGGGCGGCTGAAGATGCACGCCCTTTATTTTTAATTGGTAAGATAGGCTGAAGAGATCTCGTCGCCGGAAACGTCTACCATCACCATGTCCTGCAGCGTAGTGGCGAGGCTGTAGCCCACAAAGTCCACAGACAGCGGGAAAGATTTATGTTTCCGGTCTACCAGTACGGCTGTTTGTATTTTTTTGGGGAGGAACTGCAAAAAGGGTTTGAGCGCATACAACATGGTGCGGCCTGAATTGGCCACATCGTCAATCAGCACGATCACTTTGCCGGTAAAGTCCAGCTGGCGGGAAAGCTCCACTTCCGCCGGTTTCTGTTTATCCAGCTTCACTTCCATTACTTCCACGGTAAAGGGAGCGATGCGTTGTAAATGCGCGGCGATCTTTTGCGTGAGAATGGAACCGCGGTCCCAAATGCCCGCCAGTATTACAGAAGGCTCGTCGTAATTGTGCTCATATATTTCATACGCAATCCGTTCAATCTTCTTTTCGATCGCCTCCTGCGTGAGGATAACGTTCCTATTTTCCATATCTCAATTTTGTACAGCCGTAAAAATACATAAATTGCAACTAACAACCGGTCAAATCACGCATATGCAAATTGTTTCTCAACTGCTTTTCCTGGTGGCGCTTGTCGCCGCCGTTTACTTCTTCTCGCGCAGGGTGGCGGGTATACGGCGGAACATCCTGCGGGGAAGGGATATAGACCTTAGCGACCAGCCCGCGCTGCGCTGGAAGAACCTGGTACTGCTTGCATTCGGTCAGAAAAAGATGTTCCGTAACCCGCTGGTGGCGGTATTGCACTTTTTCGTCTACGCCGGTTTTATCATTATCAACCTGGAAATACTGGAGATCATCATAGACGGCGTGGCGGGCACCCATCGTATATTCGCGCCCGTGCTGGGGCCGCTGTACGGCATACTGATCGGCTGTTTCGAGATACTGGCGGTGCTGGTGGCCGTTTCCTGCGCCATCTTCCTCGTTCGCCGCAACATTCTCAAGCTCAGGCGTTTTCTGAGCAAAGACCTCGACGGATGGCCGCGGTCCGACGCCAATTACATCCTCATCACTGAGATCGTGCTGATGGCGCTGTTCCTCACCATGAACACGGCAGACGGCATCCTGCAAAGCCGCGGCGTGCCGCATTACGTGCCCGTGCAGCCGTTTTGGGTCACACAGCACTTTGCGGGCATCTTTAACGGTCTTTCCGATTCAACCCTTATAACCATTGAAAGAACGGCCTGGTGGCTGCATATCCTCGGCGTGCTGGCCTTTCTCGATTATCTTCCGTACTCCAAACACCTGCATATCGTGCTGGCCTTCCCGAACGCGTATTATACGCGCCTGAAACCGAAAGGCAGAATGGACAATATGCCCGAGATACAACAGGAAGTATTGTACGCCATGCAGCCGGAACTTGCCGCCAATGCGGCCCCCGGCGATACGCCGCCGAAGTTCGGCGCCAAAGACGTGCACGACCTCACCTGGAAAAACCTGCTCGATGCATTTGCCTGCACGGAATGCGGCCGGTGCTCCGCGGCATGCCCTGCCACGCAAACAGGCAAAGCGCTTTCCCCGCGACTGATCATGATGAAAACGAGGGACCGCGCGGAAGAGATCGGCCGGCAAAACGGCGAAGCGGGCGACAAAACGCTGCTGCGCGGTTACATTACCGAAGAAGAGCTTCGCGCCTGCACCAGCTGCAACGCCTGCGTGGAAGAATGCCCGGTAAGCATCAACCCGCTCGATATTATTTTACAGATGCGCCGCCACCTCATTATGGAGGAAAGCAGCGCGCCGCAGGAATGGAACATGATGTTCTCCAACATAGAAAACAATATGGCGCCCTGGAAATTCAGCCCGGACGACCGTGATGCCTGGATCAACAGTTAAAACACAAGTGTATGCAGATCAAAACAATGGCCGAATATTTTGCCAATGGAGAAACGCCGGAAGTGCTCTTCTGGGTGGGATGCGCAGGCAGCTTTGACCAGCGCGCGCAGAAGATCACCCGGGCTTTCGCGGAGATACTGACCAAAACCGGCACGCAGTTCGCCGTATTGGGCAAGGAAGAAGCCTGCACCGGCGATCCCGCGCGCAGAGCCGGCAACGAGTTCCTGTTCCAGATGATGGCTTACAACAACATCCAGGTGCTGAATAATTACGGGGTGAAAAAGATCGTGACGGCCTGCCCGCACTGCTTCAACACCATCAAAAACGAATATCCCGAACTGGGGGGAAGTTATGAGGTGATCCATCACACCACTTTCCTGCAGCAATTGATAGACGAAGGCCGCATTAAAATAAAAGAAGGCGGATCGTTCAAAGGCAAAAAGATCACTTACCACGACAGCTGTTACCTTGGCCGGGCGAACGGCATCTACGAAGCGCCCCGCGCCGTGCTCGAAACGCTGGATGCCGATCTCGTGGAAATGAAACGTTGCAAAAGCAAAGGCCTGTGCTGCGGCGCGGGCGGCGCGCAGATGTTCAAGGAAGAAGAAAAAGGTACAACGCGCATCAACTTCGAAAGAGGCCACGAAGCCGTAGCCACCGGCGCTTCCGTGATAGCGGCCAATTGTCCTTTCTGCATGACGATGCTCACCGACGGCGTGAAAGAAGCGGGGAAAGAAGATAGCGTAAAAGTGTTGGATATCGCGGAAATTATTGCGGCGGAAATGAAGGAGTAGTTTTGCGGGAACAGAACCATGCGATCACAAAAGCGGCGGCAAACCCGCCCAGCGCGATCAATTCATTTTTTCCCAGCGCAATGGCGGAAATGACAGCATTACCAGCGGCACCCATAAAAAACCTTTGAACGATTGTTTATTGAGCCACCGGTAAATAATTCCCGCCAGCGCCCATAACGCGGTGTATACCAACCAGAATATCGACACCATCAGCAACACAACGGCATTCTACCGCGGGCTGCCGTGAATAGGAAAAATAACATGCGTCAGCACGAACACCCATATGGCGCAGGGTAAAATATAGAGACTGATAAATCTTCCAAGTTTCATAGGTAAGCGATTAAAATATAACGATGCGGATGAAGCCTGCATGAGGTTACGCTTCTCCCTCTCTGATCTTGCGAATCTTTTCTAACTCGATAACATCGATCTGGTCTTTTGGACGATTTACTATTTTTTTATTCTCAATGAGATGATTAATATGCAGGAATGGAACAGAAACGCCCTCAATATCAGCAATTGAAGCCATTTGCAAACATTCATCAAAGGATAGCTGCTCCAACCCTTTCATATTACCGAGAATATCCAGCTCTATTCCTTTTCCAGCGTATCTTCTAACCACATATCCAGGTCATCAGTGTTCCTGTTATATCCATGAAAACGGGTTGCGAATCCACCAACCATAATGTATTTAACCCCCTTCTCATTCAAGGTTCGCCAAAACCTGATCAGTTCTTCATCTAAAAAATCCATTCCTTCTATTTATGGGTAATTTTTGCCTTTTTATATAAGGCATTTACGCGCAGCATTTGGGTAAAAAGATGCAACTTTTCAATATCCGGACGATATATGTCACGCCGAAGCCGTTCCTCGTCGTTAGTAAAAGACAACTTAGGCTCAGGTGTTAACTTTTGAGATGTTTGTTTCTTCACTGACATGATAATGCGATTTACCAATTCTTTGGTAACAAATAAAACTCCTAGACTGATCAAAACCACTTCCGGACCTCTTACCTCCTTTTCCCAAACGGCAATAATTTCCCCACCGTCCCTTTGATCAGCGTTTTCGCAATGCCCGTTGTAAGCTGGATAGCCCCGCTCACGGCCATGTTCATCAGTTGTTCGCCGGATTGCCTGTCCAGCCGGAAAGACGGCGGCGGGTTGTTTTCATCCACCATTCTCACCCCGCTCATCGTGGAGCGGTAAGCGGCGGTGCCGGGGTAATACATTTTGATATCGTCGCTGATGTATTTTTCCAGTTTATCGAAATCGTGCCGCTCCAGTTCGTCTACCGGGCAACAATCATCACGCCTGTCTTTCGGCCGCATGATCAGCGGATACGGGTCGCAGGCCTGTATCACGAACAGCGCCGTGCGGTCGATGTACAGTTCGCTTTCCCCGCCTTCCTGGAACACGGCGATAAAACAGGTGATGCGCGTTTTTTCGGCCGTCACTCTTACGGACATATGCACCCATTCGTCCACGGCTGCGGCTTCTACCCATTTGATATCTTCAGAAACCGGGCTGGTGCCGCCCGTTGGGTCTATACCGATCCTCGCCACGCCCCTGCTGCGGGTGGGCAGGTGGTAAAACGCGGTGAGCTCGTAATCCCAACCCACGTTCGCACAAATGCCCTGGCGGATGCCCGCAATGCCGGAGCCTTCGATGGTAACGCCCTGCGTCCGCTGCCCGTCGCGGCAGATAAATTCATCTGGAATAAAATACGCTGCTTTGAACGGCGGCACGTCGCCGCTGGCGGGGTCCATGATCAGCACGGGCGATGCGAAAGGCTGCCATTCGTTCGCCACGATCGCATCTTCCTGCGTGTTCCGCGCTTCTTTCTGCGGTTTATAACGGAACCCGTCTTCAAAATGGGCGTTTTGCAGCTCGGTAACGGTGATGAGCGAATACGCGGTGCCTGCGCCGCCATCGTCGTCCTGCACGGTCACCTTCGCTACGTAATTGCCCTTGCAGGTGTACACATGCGAAGCCGAGGCGATGCCCACGCCCTGCGGCGATTTATTTTTCTCGCGGATGGTCGCCATTTTGATATGCCCGTCCCCGCAATCCCAGGTGCCTACATGCGAATCGCACCAGCCTGCGTCTATAAATACCGCATCGAGACGAACGGGCTGATTTTTCAGCACGCAAAGGCGTTTGTAAGTATACACTTTCGGCGCCACGTTCACTACGTTTACCAGCATTGTGGTTTCGCCCACGCCGCCCGCACTGTCCTGCACGGTGAGGCGCACGGTATAACTGCCGTTATCGCACCAGGCGTGCTCGGCGCTCATGGTTCCCTGCGCCTGCGGTTCCTGGTTGGTTTCCGTAACTGTCAGCGTTTGCGGCGCGGTATTGTCGCCGAAATCGATGATCGCCTTATGCGTGTCCAGCCAGTTATCGTCGGTGAAGCCTGCTTTCAGCGTTACCTTCTGCCCTTCTTCGATGGTGATCACGGGTATATCGAATTGCACGACGGGCGCAACGTTCTTCACGTTCACCCGCGTGTAATGCCGCGTGGTGGCGCCGCCGTTTTCATCTACCTGGATCTGCACGCGCGCCACGTACACGCCGCTTCTGCCGAAACGGTGGGAAACGTTGCGCAGGTTGAACGATGCGCCGTCTCCCGCCAGCCATAAGGCTTTCGAGGTCGGTTTGTCCGCCCCGCCGTTGAAGTTTACGAACGCATTGCCGGTGATGTTGTACGGGCCGTGCGAGCGCGCCATGTCTTCAGAAGTAAGTGCGAATGTGCTGGTGATGATCATGTTGCCGGCGAACACAAGACCGGTGGGGTCGATGATCACCGGGTTCTCGAAACGCGCCTGCACGTTGCCGATTGCGTCAAGACTGCCGGGCCATGCACCGATGCCGGTCACTTTACCGGATTCGTCTTTCGCCACTACGCCGCCGATTTTCGACGCGATGCTTTCCACTACCGCCATAATGATAAGACCGATGATCAGCCCGATCACCCCGAAGGTGAGGAAGCCGAGAAAGGCCACCAGCAGCCATGCGCCGGCGCCGAGGTCTACGTCTGGCTCGCCGATCAGTTCGTGCTCGAGCATTTGCGTGCCGTCTGATTTGTCCACCCACTTCAGCCCTACGCGCTGATCGAAACCTGCATCAATATCGATACTGTCGAGCACGGCGTCCACGATGGTCACTTCGCCGTTCACGCTCAGTTCGCCGACGTGCAGGCCAAGACCGATGCTGTTGAGCTTGACGGTTTTGCCTTCCACTTTTTCGTCGAGCGTGGTGGGCAGGTCGCCGTATTGATCGTTCACGGTCTTGTTAAATTCCTGCCGCACTTTGGCTTCGCTGGTGGCGATGGCAAAGTCGCGGCCCGCGGGCACGAAGCTGGTTACCGCGCCGGGATTGCCGCCTCCGCCGCCGTTGATGCACAGGGCGAAACCGTCGCTGTAAGCCTGCGGCGTTACGTCGTTGATGGTGGTGGTGCCGCTGGGGTCTTCCACTTTCCATATCTGTATCTTCTGCCGGGCCAGCAGTTCGTCGCGCACGCGCGCGGCGATAAAACCTTCGATCTGCGCCAGGGTGGGCACAAATACTTCCACATCGCCGAAGGCGTGCAGCGGGCCGCTGGCGGCGGACGTAAAGTTCGTTTTGATAAGCGCTTCAAGGTCGTACCCGCCGATGTTGGCGGCGGTTTTATTGGAGTTGTAATTGGTTCCTTCAATGCCGGGCGCGGGCGTTACATTTTCGAGCGTAACGGTGGCGGTGGAAGTTTTTACGAAGATGCGGTCCGTGTCTTCCGTGTATTCCGCCAGCATCACGGCGGTGCCGGTAATGCCCATCGGCGTGGCCAGTTCGAAGCCGGCGAAACTGCCGGTGATATCATAAAAACGGAGATAACAGGGAATGTTGACCTTCACATGCCCGGGGTCCGGCTTTTCGATGGTGATCTTTTTGGCCGGGTTGTTCACATCGTCGTACAACTCGGTATGCACCTTCATGCTGAACGGGCCGAAAGAGATGGAAGGGTCTGGCGTGATCTGGGAAGGAATGGCGCCTTCCTGGTATTTTTTATGCACAAACTCTTCGATGGCCGCCGTGGTGATGGGCGCAATGGGATCGCCGCTGGTGATGGTCACGCTTACGGCATCAGCGGGCATGGCCGTGAAGTCCGCGCCTATCTCGTGATTGGCCGGATCGGTCTCGCGGATGGGCACGCGCACGCGTACATCCGCGTTGATGTCGAACAGTTTGGCCGCGTCGATGGGCGGGTTGGCGATCTCGATATGATTGATGGTACCGAGTTTGATGCGTACGCCGTTCACGCCGGTGTCCATTTCAAGATCGAGCTGCTCTTTCGGGATCTGTACATGCCCGCTGGCCACCTGGTAAGGGCCGAAAGTGATGGTGTTGGGAATGTTGATGTATTCAGGTATCACACCGGGGCCGCTGGCGTCGCCGCCGGATTTCCATGCGGCCAGCAGCAATTGTTTCAGGGCGGGAACGGTCAGTTCCGCAATTACTTCAAAACCATGCGTATTTGCCATTTGATGGGGTTTTATGGGGATTTAACTGCAATGAAAAACGATATGGTGATGCTCATGCCTTCAATGATCGCTTATTTCGTTTTGCCGTTCGACCGGTTCATCCGGAAGCGGATATTGCGTAAGGGAAATTTGTCCTGTTTTTTTACGAGCGCTTCCACAACACTTTTTTCCGCCAACTGCGGATGGGTGGCCTCGAGCCGGCGGTATTCCAGCAAAGGTGTTATCACGGCATGCTTGCCGTTAAAACTTTCCAGCGGGTCTGTTACTTTACCGCCTTCTACTTTCACCGGTCTTTTCACGCTGTCGAGTATTGCGTCGATCTCTGCCTGGGGCAGCGCCAGTTTAACGGGGCCGGATGCCGCGGCAGCTTTGGTTTTCGGCTTGGGCGCGTTTTCATCGTCTGGCCGCGAAAGCAGTGCGGAAAGGTTTTGCCGCAGCGCCGCGGCGTCGCGCAGGTCGAAGGGTTTGCCGGTGGCGGTGAAGATCTGTTGCTGCAGCGTTTTCACCTGTTCTGCGCCGGTTTTACCGAAACGCACATGCGCAGCGATCTCTTCCTTTGCTTCGGGCGTAAAGGAATAACCGATCTTTTCCAACGCCAGCAAAGGATTTGCAAGGGCCAGGAAGGTGAGCGACGGGTCTTTGCCGTGCTGTTCGATGATACGGGGCATCTGCTGCTGCAATTCTTTCAGGGAGGAAATCTTTCCTTTTTCCATAAGAAGCGTTTTTTATTGGGGCGAATGTATGCAGTACGTTGTGCTGATGATCTGGGGCTCGGAGTTGTATATCAAATTTAAGTAAAACCGCTGATACGGGCTGTTATTTTTCGTAAATTCGGTATAAACCCCAGCCCCATGAAACTGCATATAACCCCGCAGTACGATACGGACGTGTTGATCGCCGGCGGAGGCCCCGCAGGCGCTTCCTGCGCATACCATCTTGCCGCGCAGGGCATCAGGGTCACGATTCTCGATTACCAGCTATTCCCGCGAGACAAGGTGTGCGGCGATTTTGTAGGCCCGGTCGCCATCCGCGAGCTGGAAGGCATGGGCATTCACCGGCAGGAAAAGTTCCGCAAAACGAACGTCATCACCCAGGCCGCGCTTTACCTGGACGGACGGCCGATGATCACCAAAAACATCCCGCTGGTAAGCGGCATACCCGATCATGGCCGCGTGATCCCACGGATGGAGCTGGACCACTGGATACTGGGAGCCGCATTGCAGAAAGGCGCGAAACTCGTGCCCGGCAGGCTGCTCGATTACCAGGTGTTCAGCAACGGCGTGCTGGCGCAGCACAAAAAAGGCGCGCTGTTCGCGAAAATGATCGTCGGGGCAGACGGCAGCAGCTCCACCGTGGCGCGTTTGCTTACCGGCAGCAAACCAGCGTCGGAAGACAGGATACTGGCCGTGCGCGCGTACTACAAAAACGTAAAATGTATTGCGGACCAGGCGGAACTATATTTCACCTCGCAAAGTTTCCCCGGTTATTACTGGTTCTTCCCCACCGGGCCGGATACCGCGAATGTGGGCGTGGGCATGGTGCAGGAAAATTTCCCGCAGCAAGACGTTAATCTCAAACAATTATTGCTCGAGCTGATCGAAAAAGACCCCGCGCTGAAAGCGAAGATCGGCAACGGTGAAATGGAAGATAAAGTAGCGGGCTGGCCGCTGGCCACGTACAATCCCGCACATCCCAAAATCGCGGACAGGCTGGTGCTCGTAGGCGATGCAGCCGGCCTCATCAACGCGCTGAACGGCGAAGGCATCCAGTACGCCACGCTCAGCGGGCGCTGGGCGGCGGAAGCCATTACCGAATGTTTCCGGCGGCAGCAGTTCAGCGAAGCGGCGCTGGCGCCGTATAAAAAGAAGATCGTGGAAGAGCTGGGGTTCGACATGTCGCTTTCCAATACGCTGATACAATTCATCCGCAACCGGAACCTTAACCCCCTGTGGTTAAAACTGCTCGACATCATCGTGCAAAAGGCCCGGCAGGACGATGCCTATGCCGATGTTGCGGGCGGCATTCTCGCCGGCCTCAAACCCGCCAACGAAGCAATGAGCGCGTCGTTCATCGGCAAGAGCATCCTGCAGGGCGCGCAAACGCTGGCAACGGACGCGTTCCGCGAGGCGTCCAAAGGCCCGGCCAACCTCACGCGGCTGGCCTGGGGCGGTATGCTGTTCGGGGTACAGACTGCCGGCGATGTGATGCAGCATCCGGGGAATTATGTGAGCTGGGGGAAAGGTATTCTCAGCAATTCCTTTCAGCTGGCGGGGCATGTGTTGAAAGGGATCAATAATCACGGTTGATCATATAAAGGATCATGCTTTCGATAAACTGTTTATCCTCCGAATCGGGCAGGTGGCCGAATACGGTGTAGAACTCCTTCAACGCAGCACCGGCAAGGTTTTGCGCGTTTTTCCTGCCGTAGTCTATGCAGTCGTATTTTTTCATCAGCCGCATCACCCATTCCGTTTCGTCGGGTAAACGCAATACGCGCCTTTTTGCGAGATAGGCTTCGAGTTTTTGCTTTTCTTTTTTATTGCAGGAATTGAGCAGGTAGATCAGCATGAGGGTGCGTTTGCCTTCGAGCACGTCGCCACAGATCTCTTTGCCATATTTATTTTGATCTCCGATAAGGTTCAGCAGGTCGTCCTGTATCTGGAAAGCCGCGCCGAGGTAGTACCCGAAGCGGTTGAACATATCCGCGTCTATTGCGCCGCCGGAGCCGATGATGGCGCCGATGCGCAGCGGGTGGATACAAGTGTACCAGCATGTTTTTTTGAGGATCATGCGCAGGTAATCGTCTTCTTTCAGGTCGCAGAGATTGTCCTGCCGCCAGCCCAGCTCCATGGCCTGGCCTTCCACGCTTTCCAGCACCATGTGCTCTATTTCCGAAAACACCTGCCAGGTAAGATTAGGGCCGAGGGTGAAGATGTTATGCATGAGCGGTTTGATGCTGAGCACGTTCATCGCATCGCCGACGTTGATGGCGATGGGGATGCCGTGCGCGGCGTGCATGGTAGGGCTTCCGCGGCGGTCGTCGCTTTCGTCTTCGATATCGTCGTGCACGAGAAAGGCGTTGTGGAATAATTCCAGCGCAATGGCGGAGTTCATCGCTTCGGCGGTGGTGCCGCCAAAAATATTGCAGGCGGCGAGGCACAATCCGGGCCGGAACCCTTTGCCGCCGCGTTTCGGGTACAACGTCACCAGGTCGTAGAGATATTTTTTCGGCTCACGGTCCGGGATGATGCTTATCAGCGTTTGGAGACTGAGGTCGCGGTAAGCGCCCAGCTTCGCCAGGAATTGTTCCTGTATGTCTGTGGAGAGCATGCATTATACTACTTTCACCAGCAGCGTGGCTTTAAGATTCGACACATTTTTCCCCTGGATAAAACAGGTGTACGAGCCTGGCTTCGCCCCATCCGGCACTTTGATGGCGATATTCACGCTGCCGTTGCTGCCCGGCTGTAATACGAGCGGGTTGGGCGTGTACGTGATGGCGGCGGCGTCTATCTGGTTGTTGGAAGCGTCCATCAGCGCGGTGTTGGTGAACTCGATGGTCTTCACATCGGTTTTGCTGTCGTTTTCGAGGGTGATGGGCACTTCCAGGGCCTCGCCTGCCTTCAGGTCTTTGGGCGCGTGAATAAGGGGGATCTGCACGGGATCTTCCGCCTGCTGCCCGCCTTCCGTTCCGCCCTGCCGCACGTTGATGATGCGGGAAGCGAGACTGCCGGCATTTTTCACGGCAATGGTGGTAAAATCGATGAGAAGATCTATCACATCATGCGCATCCTGCCGGAAGCGGGTCAGCAATTCTTCCTTATTGCCGCCTCTCAGCTTTTGCACGTCCGTAAGTTTGCCTTCGATCTGTTTGGCGGCCACGATACCGCGCGCGATCTCCTCTTCGAGGATGTTGGCGGCTTTCAGCACGATCTTAGACGCGCCGTCTACCAGGTTTCCCAGGCCTTCGAACTGGATTCCTGCGGCAGGCGCGCTTTTTTCCTGTACCGGCTGTGCGGCAGCGGGCTCCGCCGCCTTTTGCTTCGCTTTTGCGGGCATATGGAGGATATTTTGGGGATGAACGATATACTGCTTGTTTTTATCCTACCCTACCGGCGGCACATGCGTGGCCGGCCCGCCCGGGTTGTTGGGATTGGCAGGCGTGGTCGGATTGTCGTTCGGCCGGTCGTTGCCGTCCTTACAATTGAACAAACGCGTTACGCCCTTGATCACGATCTCGGCGAAGGGCTGCCCCAGCAGGTTGATGCCGATGCGGTAATTGCTTTCCGCGCAGATCGGTTCACAGAGTTTGATACATAACGGAACGGCCTGCCCCTGGTTGTGCAGCATGCTTACCTGCAGCGGTTTGTCGTTAAAAAGATGCTCAAGCCGGGCGGCCCCATCTTTTGGCCAGGCAACGATATGAACGTTGTGATCTTCTGCCATGGTGAGAAAATTTTGAGGTTAAAATAAATGTCTAATGAATCGGGCTTTCGAGTCTTCAAGCGGTTACTGTTCCAAATCTAACTAATTAATCCCATATTCCGTAATTTTGCAGGATGAATACAGATATCAAACATATATTACCCGATAATTTTTCCCCGGAAAGCCGGGTTTGGATATACCAGAGCAACCGCCCGTTCTCAGCGCAGGAATCCGCCGAGATCGAGGAGCAGCTGCACCAGTTCACCGCCCAGTGGAACTCGCACGGAACGCCTGTTAAAGGCTGGGGCCGCCTCCTGTTCGACCAGGTGATCGTGCTGATGGCCGACGAGGCCGAGGCCGGCGTGAGCGGTTGCAGTACAGACAGTTCGGTGCGGATCATCAAAAGCATGGAACGCCAGTACAACGTGAACCTGTTCGACCGGCTGGCGCTGGGATTCGTCGTGAAAGACAAGCTGCAGCTGCTGCCCCTTGCGCAGGTAAGTTACGCTTTGGAAAAAGGGTACATCACTCCCGACACCCTTTACCTCAACAACACCGTTCAAACCAAAGGCGAATTGGAAGCCCGCTGGCTGACGCCGCTGAAGAACAGCTGGCTGGCCGGCAAACTCGGTCTGCAGGCCGTTTAACATCATTCATACCAACCGCTCCGCCGGTTTAAAAAGGGTGCATCGGATACTTCGCGCAGTCTTGTGAGCGAATACCTGATAACGGACGGCACACGTTTCACCGACCAGCCCGGCGCGCTGCAAATGCCTTTCGTACAGGAGTTTCAAAACAGGGACGCGCGGCTGATGCATACCGTGGCATACCCCGGCTGGAAATTCGTGGCCGATGCGGCGCCTTACATCCAGAAACTCAACAAAAAATTCACCGGTTATCACCAGTTAAAAGGATATTACAACACGACCGACAACATTCTGCTGAACAGCGTGGACGTGCCCGTGTACCGTTATGCCGAAGCGCTGCTGGCTTATGCGGAAGCGCTTGCCGAGCTGGGCACGCTTTCGCAGGGCGATCTGGACAAATCCGTGAACCTGCTGCGCGTTAGAGCCGGCGTGGCCCCGATGAACCTGGCCGCGGCGAACGCTTCGCCAGACCCCGTGCTGGGCGCGGCTTACCCGCTGGTGAGCGGCAGCATGAAAGGCGCCATCCTCGAGATCCGCCGCGAGCGCCGCGTGGAATTTGCGCTGGAAGGGTACCGTTTCGACGACCTGATGCGCTGGGCAGCCGGGCAATTGCTCACGAAGATCCCGCAGGGCATGTACTTTCCCGGGCTGGGCAAATACGACATGACCGGCGACGGCCACGAAGACATCATTCTCATCGACAAAAGCGCCACCGTACCACCGGATGCAAGCAAGGAAAAAAACGCGCTGGGCGTACGCCTCATTTATTACAAGGCCGGCACCATCAACGACGATGTGACCGTTTACCTCAGCAACGGCACCAGCGGCTACATGGTAACGGAAACGGGCGTACGTACATTTACGGAACCGAAATATTACTACCGCCCTATACCGCAAACGCAGGTATTGCTCAATCCCAACCTGAAACAAATATTCGGTTGGTAGGAAAATGACGTTAATTTGTAAACAATCATAAAAAGGATGAAAAGACACGGCTTATTGTTACTGGCATTATTCACCACAGCCACGGGTTTTGCGCAGAAAAAGAAAGCGGTATTCATTATTGCGGACGGTATTCCGGCGGACGTGATCGAAACGCTGAATACGCCCAACCTGGCCCGGATTTCCAAAACCGGCTCGTACCTGCGCGCGCACGTCGGTGGCGAAAAAGGCGGTTATTCGCAAACGCCCACCATTTCCGCCGTGGGCTACAACAGCGTATTGACGGGCACCTGGGTGAACAAACACAACGTTTGGGACAACGATATCGCCGCGCCCAACTATCATTACTGGACCATCTTCCGCATACTCAAGGAACAGTTCCCGCAGAAAAAGACCGCCATCTACAGCAGCTGGACGGACAACCGAACCAAACTGGTAGGCGACGGCATGCCCGAAACCGGCAACATCAAATTCGATTACAAATATGACGGTTACGAGCTGGACACGGTAAAATTTCCGCAGGACAAAGGCCGCGATTTCATGGAAAAGATCGACGACCTGGTAGCTACCGAAGCCGCGAACAGCATCCGCAAAGACGCGCCGGACCTGAGCTGGGTATACCTCGAATATACGGACGATATGGGCCACATGTACGGCGATAGCCCGCAGTTCCACACCGCCATCCGCAAACTGGACGATAAGATCGGCCGCATCTGGCAGGCGATTCAATACCGCCAGAAAACCTTCGGCGAAGAATGGCTGATCATCATCACCACCGACCACGGCCGCGACGAGAACAGCGGCAAAGGCCACGGCGGTCAAACCGCCCGGCAGCGCTCCGGCTGGATCGTGACCAACCAGGCGAAACTCAACAACTACGCGCAATATTACTACCCCGGCCTGGTGGACATTATGCCTACTATCGCCCGTTTTATGGAGATCCGTTTGCCCCTGCACGTTAGCCGCGAACAGGATGGTATTGCTTTAACGGGCAAAGTGTCCATAGCACAGCCTACTCTCATCAAAGCCAATACACAACTGGACATCAGCTGGAAAGCGATGGACAAAGACGGCACGGTGAAGATCTGGCTGGCTACGACCAATAACTACAAAGAAGGCGGTGAAGATGCGTATAAGATGGTGGCGGAAGTGCCTGTTACGCGGGAGCATTACCAGGTGGACATCAGCGGGGCGCCTTCGGAGTTTTATAAAGTGGTGCTGGAGGGGAAGGAGAATATGGTGAACAGGTGGGTGGTGAAGGAGGGGAAGAAATAAGATGCTTACCACTTTTTTAATAGGCAGCTGGTTCTCAATCGGCTGCCTATTGTTCTTTGAGCAAGAAGCACTTGCATCATTTTTTGATGAATCTGTCTTTAAAGTCCTTTGAAATTGTGGGTCAAATAATGGAGGTATTATCACTATTTAGGAGATATATTCAATGTGACTTTTCTATAAAACCCCAAAAAATTTAGTAATCTTGATTAAAGAATAACAAATGTCATATAACCCCACAACCATAGCGAATTATTTTATAGGAAAATACGCGAAGAAGGATAGTTTCACTCCTATGAAGGTTATAAAACTAACCTATATTGCTTATGGCTGGTACCTAGCCCTTACTGACAAAAAAGAAAGGCTGATTGACGAATCTCCTGTATCCTGGGATTTTGGTCCGTTTTTCCCTTCATTATTCCTCAGCTTGAAAAAATATGGAAAAATGAATATTACTGCGAAAATCCCTAATTCTGTTGGCAACCAGGAAATATCACCGGAAGACAAAAAGTTTTTGGACAGAATCTGGCAAATATACGGCAGGTTCGACGGAATATACCTGAGTGCTATGGTAAATAAAGAAAATGCCGCCCGTAGAAAGGCAGATTGCAAAGATCGTAGTCCAAAAATTTCGGATGATGTTATTTATGAGCAATACAAGAAAAAAATGCTTGCAATTCCTGCCTCTTAATTAACCCTGCATGTTTAATATTTCCGCTAATATAGGCGATGATTCAATCGCGGGCCGCGATCTAACCCTTTCAATCGACGATATAGCAGATGCCAGGAGCGACAATCAAATACTGGAAGATCATTTCGAGCTTGCAAAGGCAAAAAGGTTTGAAATAGATACTGGGCTTAGAAAACACCTGGCATATTGTTTTACAGGAATAATATTTCTCTGGTTTGCATCAGTGATCTGCATTTTGTTCTTTAATGCCAATCTTTGAATCTCGATTTATCCGACACTGTTCTGGTAACCCTGCTAACAACTACTTCGATTAACGTTATTGGAATGATGATATTAATCTTGAAAAACCTGTTTCCATAACAAAATGAAATTATTCCCGCGGAATAATTTCATTTTGTTATGGAAAGGGCCGTCATTTGGCAGAATACCTGAATGTTCCCTAAGATTTCACCAAACAACATATTAAACGAAAACGTTTGGTTATTTTGAATATTTGATATCCTGATTTATCCAGTTGATTTTCCCGACGAAGTAATCGCTTTACTTTTTTCCAATAAACAATGCCCGGGATTACAACAAGGGCCGGTCAAAATGACCGGCCCTTGTTCCGTGCAAGAAAGTCTATAATATCTCTTACTGGTAAACCGTAGCCGCAGTACGTTTATAAGAATCTTCGCCCGAGCTGCCGTTTATTTGCCATCCGCTTCCCAGGGCCTGGGTAGTTTGCCCTGGCTGCAGCACGACGTGTTCATAATGCGTGAAATAGGAGCCGTCGAAGTGGCTTTCATGCACCCAGATAGCGATTTCCAGCGGCCAGGGCCAGGTAAACGGCGTGGTGATCTGCAACTCGTCTTCCCATTCGTACCCGCGCCCTTCGGGTGTTGTAACGCGTACCTGGTTTAACCGCACAATGCTGATGCTCGGCGGGTTGTAAAGCAGGTTGTAGGTTTGAATGTCGCCGTCGGACAACTCGTCTTCCCTGGCATACGTATTCCCGTTCTTATCCGTCCATACCGGGACGGTAGGATCAAAGGAGCTGGAACCGCCGAGAGAGCCGTACATCATGATAGAACTAAAGTCCATCGTGCCGATCTCGAAACCGGGAATGCCACGCTCCCAATAGGTCTGGTATTGTGAAACCCATTCGGGACGGATATTGGCCCAGTTCATGTCCACGTAGTAATCGCGGTCTTTCCTGGTTAATTCATGATAAAGCCCTATAGCGTGGCCTATTTCATGGATCGCATTGCTGACGCTGCAGGCCGATCCCAGGTTGACGATTTGCAGCCCCCCTTTCATGCCAAGGCTTTCCGACCAGCAGGCGTTTTCGTCCGTTTTAAATTCGATGAAGTTCGGTTGGTTGGTACGCAGCACGAATTGCAGGTTGGTATTTGCCTGCCAGTGGGCAATCGCATCAGCCACCACCTGCGGGTTGGCAAGATTCCAGTGGAGGGTGTAATAAACCGTTCGGGAAGGCCAGAGCTGTATAAAAGTCGGAGGGCCGGCGGTACGCCCTCCTTCGTCGCCTTTGTATTCTCCTTTCAGGATGGCGAGCTGGCGGTCGGTCAGGTACAGGTCGGGGTCCAGTTTGTACCGGCTGCCGCTTTGGATCAACGTTATTTTTTTGCCGTTGGTTTCCAGAGTTACGAGCTTTTCGCCCGGCTGAAGCCCGGCAAGCTCCCCGCAAGAGCTGCATTTTTCGACCGGTGAATCCGCGGGATCGGATATTTTGTCTTTTTTACTGCAGGCAGTGCCCAGCAGCAGGGTTACAACAGCGATGGACGCCGTGATCAGGTTTCGCATAGTTTCGTTTTTTCCAGGTGATAAAAGGGGGTGCACGGAAAGGACAAGATAAAACGAGTGCCTGCGATATGACCGCAGGGGGGGGAAAACGGAAAAGACCGGGCTATTTGCCCTTTCAGGAAGCACTGCAAACAAAAATTCCAAACCGCTTTTGACAGTTTGGAATTTTGACGATGGAGCGGAAAACCGGGCTCGAACCGGCCACCCTCAGCTTGGGAAGCTGATGCTCTACCAAATGAGCTATTTCCGCTGGTATCTAATTGCTCCCCACGGCCTTTCCGCCGGAAGGGACGACAAATATACAAACTGTTTGGAATTCTGCGAACAAATCGATTTCAAACGATGTAACTATTCAAGTAAAGCCCCCTCTCCCCGATTTTTGTTGCCTGGATAATTTTCTTTTTCTACTTTAGGGATTCAAGGTAACTACTCCACGATTATGCATACGCCGCAAAAAAGGCGTTTATCAACCAAATAAGGGCCTGCAAAACCATAACTATCACGATTCACAGGACCAGTACGATGAAAACTGAACATTCTTATCAAAGCTACACGGACATTGAGCTGATCAAACAGGTAACGCAAGACCACGAGCCCGCTTTCAACGAGCTGTTTGCCAGGTACCGCAACCGGCTGCACGCTTACCTGGTAAAAGTTTGCAAAAGCCCCGAAACGGCGGAAGAGATCGTGCTGGATATTTTCGTAAAGATCTGGAACGGCCGCATTAATATGGGTAAGGTGGAAAACATGGAAGCTTTCCTGTTCACCGTGGCCCGAAACAAAGCGCTGGACTTCCTGCGGCAGGTCAAAAAAAGCCGGCAAAAACAGGAAGCCCTCTGGGAACGCATGCAAGGCAACACCGCCGGTTCAGCAGACCAGCGCCTGCTGCTCGAAAACCTCGAATCCGGCATCCGCGACGCGGCGGCCGGGCTTTCCCCCCAGCGCAAAATGGTTTTCCTCCTCAGCAGGGACCATCACCTTACCTACGAACAGATCGCCGAGAAGCTGCAGCTTTCTTCAAACACCGTCCGCAACCACCTTTCCGCGGCCTTACAAGTGATCCGCGCGCATATTTCCCCGGGGCTCGACCTTATTGTTTTAGTCATCTTAATGGGCCAGTAAAAATATTTTGTCGCCCATTAGTACACCCTCCCTTTTTTATCGTCTATCCATTATGGAACAAAACGCATCACAGCGCCAGGACTATCTTTTCCAGCGGTATTTGCAGGATACCATTACCGGCGAAGAATACGCCGAGCTTTGGGAACTGCTGCGCCGCCGGGAAGAACCGGGCGTGCTCAGCGGCCGCCTGCAGCAGCTTTGGGAAGCCGCGCACGACGCGCCGCCATTGCTCAGCGATGATCAATGGGCGGAGAAATTCCATCAAGCTAAAAACAAAAGATCTGCACCGCTTTACAGGCGTTTGCTGCCACGCGTTGCGGCGGCGGTGTTGATATTAGGTGCGGCCGGGTATTTGGTTTTACGGCCCAAGCCCGCTCCTGCTCCCGCTTTAACGGCAGCGCAGGAACATATCATCAAAGATTTTCCGCCGGGAGGGAACAAAGCGGTGCTTACATTGGCGGACGGCAGCGAACTGGTGCTGGACAGCGCAGCCAACGGGCGCCTGAGCACGCAGGGAAATATCAGCATTGTGAAGCTGGACAGCGGGCGCCTGGCCTATCAGCCTACCGGGGCTTCTCCGGGCGAAGTGGTGTACAACACGCTCAGCACTCCCAAAGGCGGACAATTCCAACTGCTCCTGCCGGACGGCAGCCGCGCCTGGCTCAATGCCGGCTCTTCCATCCGCTTCCCCAACATATTCGCGGGCGGGGAACGTAAAGTGGACATTACCGGCGAAGTGTATTTTGAAGTGGAAAAAGACGCGCAAAAACCTTTCATCGTGCAGGCCGGCGGCACGCGCATAGACGTATTGGGCACCAGCTTCAACGTGCAGGCATATGCCGGCGCCCCCATGACCGCTACCCTGTTGACGGGCCGCGTGAAAGTAAGCAGGAACGGCGCTTCCGTTACATTGAGACCATACCAGCAGGCGCTGGCCGCAAACGACGGCGACCTTCGGCTGGTAAACCATGCGGACCTGGAAGAAGTGATGGCATGGAAAAACGGCCTGTTCTGGCTCAACGGCACAGACATGGCTTCGCTGGCCAAACAGCTCTCTTTGTGGTATGATGTCGAAATAATCATCAAAGGAAATATTTCACAGCGATTTACTGGTACTATCCCACGCAATGTAAATGTATCGAAGGTGTTTGAAGTGCTGCAGGAAACAGGCAGCCTGCAATACACTTTCGAGAACGGGCGCATTATTGTTACGCCATAACATTATCCCATTCATTAAACCATGATGTATGTTTGAAAATTTATTTTTCAAAAGAGCCGTCGCGCCCCTGCGCGCCGCCATGCTCACCCTGCTGGCCGTCTGCCTGTTATCCGGCAACGTATCTTACAGCCAGAAGGTCAGCATTTCCCGGAAAAATATGCCCCTGGCCGAAGTACTGAAGTCGATCAGGGAACAGACCGGGTACAATTTTATTTTCAGCAGCGACGCGCTGGAAAAAGCGCTGCCGGTTACGCTCGACGTTAAAAATGAAGAACTGGAAGCGGTGTTGAAAAAGATATTCGACACACAGCCGCTCACCTATTCCATCAACGACAAAATCATTATCGTAAAGCCGAGAAAAGCGGTAACCGCCACGCCTTCCCCAGTTGTGCAACCCGTGCAGATAACCGGTCTTGTAACGGATGAGAACGGCACCCCGCTTGTTGGCGTTACCGTGCGCGTGCAAGGTGGCAAACAAGGTACCACCACCAATCCGCAGGGCGCTTTTATATTGACCGCGGAGCCGGACGCCGTGCTGGAATTTTCTTTTATCGGCTTTGAAACACAGCAGCTGGCGCTGAACGGGAAAACGAAGGTGGAAGTGAAACTGAAAGAAAAAGCCGCCGGCATCAACGAAGTAGTGGTAGTGGGTTACGGAACCGCGAAAAGAAAAGACCTTACCGGTTCCATCACCAGCATTAACGCGGATAAATACAATACGCAGGCTACCACCAACCTCTCCGAATATTTCAGCGGCACCGTGGCAGGCCTGGCTTCCAACCAGGGCACCTCCGCCCAGGGCGGCGGCTCGCTCGAGATCAGGGGCGTCAACTCGCTGAGGGATGAAAGCGGGCCGCTGATCGTGCTGGACGGGGTGATCTACAACGGCAACCTGCGCGACATCAACCCCTCCGACGTGGCGACCATCGACGTGCTGAAAGACGCCAGCGCAGCGGCGGTATACGGTTCGCGCGCCGCCAACGGCGTGATTATCGTATCCACCAAAAAAGGCGCTACCGGCCTGCCGGTGATCAACTTTTCCGCCACAGTAGGTTATGCCGAAGCGGCCAACGATTACAAACCGCTGGGGCCGGAGGGTTACCTGCAGTTCCGCAAAGACCTGTTCGACATCGTGAAACCGCAGCATGCCTATTATTATGCCAATCCGTTCAGTTTGCCGGACAGCGTGTCTATCGACGAATGGCGCGCCTTCAGCAACAACCCCAACGCCAACGATACCATGGAATGGCTGGGCCGCCTGAACCTCAACGCCACAGAGATCCAGAACTACCTGGCCGGCCGCACCACCAACTGGTACGACGAAGTGATGCAAAAAGGATTGCGCGAGAACTACGACATCAGCGTATCCGGCGGCGCGCCCAAGATCAATTATTATTTTTCCACCGGCTACACCCGCAACAAAGGCATCATTCGCGGCGACGAAGTGAAGATCTTCCGCACGCGCCTGAACCTGGACGCGCGCGTGGCGGACTTTATCCGCATCGGCCTGAACTCGCAGTTTTCCGGCACCGATAACAGCGCCGTGCCGGTGAACAACGACAACCTGGACGATTTCAGTCCATACGGCAGCATGTACAATGCAGACGGTACGCTGAAGCTCAACCCGCAGGACGATGCACTTTTCCGCAACCCTTTCCTCGACAACCGGTACAAAGACCAATTCAATAAAACCAACGCGCTCTTCGCCACGCTGTACGGGGAAGTAACGCTGCCCTTCGGGTTCAGCTACCGCATTTCGTTCCAGAACAGGCTGGCCAATACCCGCGATTACCAGTTCTGGCCCGCCAATACCGTCACCGGCGGCATCTCGCACACCAACGGTTACGGCACCCGTGAAGACGCGAATACCTACGAATGGATGGTGGACAACATCCTGCGGTGGAACAAGACATTCGGCCAGCATTCCTTTGACGTTACTTTTTTGGCGAATGCCGAAAAACTGAAGCGGTGGAATTCGCGGCAGACCAACGAAAACTTCCAGCCGAACAGCAACCTTTCCTGGCACGGCCTTCAATTCGGCGGCAATCCTACCCTCTCCAACAGCGACCTGGTGCAAACGGGCGATGCGCTGATGGGCCGCATCAACTATTCCTACAAAGACAAATACCTGCTCACCGCCTCGTGGCGGCGGGACGGTTTTTCCGCCTTCGGCCAAATGCACCCGCGGGCTTATTTCCCCGCCGTGGCGCTGGGATGGCGGGTTTCAGACGAGTCTTTCTTTAAAGTGAAGTGGGTGGACCAATTGAAACTGCGCGCCAGCTGGGGCATCAATGGCAACCGCGCGGTGGCCGCTTACGACGCCCTTGCCAACCTCGACCGCAACGTGTATTCAGACGGCACGGTAGTGCTTACCGGCGTTACCAATGCCTCCATGGCCAATCCCAACCTGAAATGGGAACAGACCGAATCCTGGAACGCCGGCGTAGACCTTACCGCGTTCAACAGCAAAGTGAACGTAACGCTGGACCTTTACCGTTCTTTCACCAACGACCTGCTGCTGAACCGTTCGCTGCCCATCATCACCGGTTACGCCAACATGACCACCAACCTGGGGCAGCTCTCCAACAAAGGGCTGGAACTGAATTTGGGTACTCAGAACATTCAGAACGAACGGCTTTCCTGGCGCTCCACCTTCACCCTCACCGTAAACCGCAACAAGATCGAAAAACTGTGGGGCGATTATGAAACGCGTACCATCAACGGCAAAGAAGTAACGCGGGAAGTGCCGGACTACGCCAACGGATGGTTCCCAGGTCAGTCCATCGACCGCATATGGGCCTACGACATTGCGGGCATCTGGCAGCAGTCTGAGATCAATGCCGCGAAAAAATATGGTCTTGCCCCCGGCGACTTCCGCGCCCGCGACATAAACGGCGACAGCGCCTACCGCCAGTTCGACGACAAGGTGTTTCTCGGTTACACCACGCCCCGCTACCAACTGGGCCTTCGCAACGATTTCACCATTTTCAAAAACATCGACGTAATGGTATTCCTGCGCGCAGACCTCGGGCAATACGGCGCGCGAGGCGATTTTAACCGTTCCGGCTCCAACGTGTACGACCGGAGCAATGCGCTCGACCTGCCGTACTGGAGCAAAAACAATCCCTCCGACCTCTACCCGCGCCTGAACGTGAACACCATTGCGTACGAAGGCGGCATCGTGATGTATGAATCCGCCTCGTTCCTGCGCCTGCAGGACCTGTCCGTATCGTACAACTTCCCGAAAACATTGCTGGCGCCGGTGAAACTTTCTTCGCTGAAAGTGTTTGCCAGCGCGCGCAACCTGCTCACCATCACCAAATGGACGGGCTGGGACCCTGAATCGCGCAACAACGCCATGCCGCGCATATTTTCCGTGGGATTAAATACAACGCTGTAAAACGTAGAAAAATGAAACTGCTTAAAAATATATTGCTCTCCGGCCTTTGCAGCGTACTGCTGCTCTCCTGCTCGAAAGACTGGCTGAAGCCCGAACCGCTTTCCTTTTTTGCGCCGGAAAACCTGCTGGTAGATAAAAAAGGGTACGAAGCCTTTATGATCACGCTTCGCAAAAACCTGCGCAACTCCATGTACGGCGAGCTGCATACCATCGTATCCGAAGGCGTGTTCTCCGAACTGGGAGCCGCCGGGCCGCTGAACAACAACGGCATCCGGAACATGGACCTGCAGGTAACGCCCAGCGCAGACGGCAACTATTCCGTGCTGGACAACTACGAATGGAGCTACCGGCCAATTCGTGTAGCCAATACCGTTATTACGCGCATAGACGCCATTGAATGGCCCAGCGAGCAGGACCGCAACGGCATACTTGCGGAAGCTTATTTTCACCGTTGCTACTGGTATTACCTGCTGGTGAACGAATACGGCGACGTGCCTTTCATTGGCAAGGAACTGACCGCTCCCCGCCTGGATTTCAGGAGCCACGCCCGCGCCACCATCCTGCAAAAACTGACGGAAGACATGGAATTTGCCGTGCAATGGCTGCCGGAAACCACCGTGCCCGGCGCGCCTTCCAAAGCTGCCGGCCTTCACCTGCTGACGAAGATCTACCTGGCCACCAGCAACTTCGACAAAGCCGTTGCCACCGCCACCACCATCATTAACGGCAAACACAAGCTGATGCAGGCACGTTTCGGCATAGACGCTTCGAAAACGTACCGCAACTACATCTGGGACCTGCACCGCCCGCCGAATATTCACGCGGCAGCCAATATGGAAACCATCCTCGGCACCATTGACCGCTTCGAGCTGCCGCAAGACGCGCGCACCAGCGGCACCTTTACCATGCGCAATTATACCTGCACCTGGTGGACGCGCGTGTTGGACAGCCGGGGCGCCAACGGCACGGTAGACAACGGTCCGCAGTACGATTCCCTCGGCCGCGGCAACGCCAATCTCCGCCCCTCGAACTACTACCAATACGAGCTGTGGAGCGATCCGAACGACCTGCGCCGCCGCGACGGCAACTGGATATTCAAGGAGGACCTGAAATACAACAATCCCCGTTCCGCAGACGTGGGCAAACCCATTGATCCCACCAAACTGAGAGCGCGGGCAGACACCTTCCAGCATTATTTTTCCTTCCCTTACTATATTGCCTATGTGCCGCAGGGCGGCGCAGGCCAGGTGCCCAATGGCGGCAACGGCGACTGGTACGTGTACCGCCTCGCGGAAACCTACCTGCTGCGAGCGGAAGCCCATTACTGGCTGAACAATTTCGGCGCCGCGGCGGAAGACATCAACGCGGTGCGCAGGCGGGTGAAAGCCGCGGAGATCGGCGCGGCAGATGTCACCATCGAATACATCCTGGACGAGCGCGCAAGAGAGTTGTTTGCCGAAGAGTTCCGGAAAAGCGAGTTGACCAGGATATCGTTCATCATGGCCGCAAATCACCTTAACGGCTACACGCTGGAAAATTTCAGTACAAAAAACTACTGGTACGACCGGGTGATGTCGAAGAACAATTTTTATCAAAGTCATCTGAAATGGGGAGAAAACGAATGCCGGATCAGTCCGTACCATGTGCTGTGGCCCGTTCCGGCGGAAGTGATCAATACCAATACGTTGGGCGTGATCAACCAGAACATCGGGTACCCCGGTGCGGAAAAGAACCAGGCTCCGCTGACGGAGATAACGGAAAATGATTAAATTTCAACAGCAAACGAACGACCCATGCACATCAGACTAACGGCCATCCTGCTGCTTATGCTCGGCTTTTCCGCCGCCGCGCAACAGAAACAAAACATATTGTTCATCTGTATCGACGATCTGCGGCCCGACCTGGGCTGCTACGGAAATAAGGAAATTCATTCCCCGAACATCGATTCATTTGCCGCGAAGGCAGCGGTATTCAAAAGGCAATACGTGGTGGTGCCCACCTGCGGCGCATCCCGGGCAGCGATGCTGACCGGCTTTTACCCGCGCATGAAAGAGGCGCTCAGCAACGACGCCATGGAGAAAATGATCGCCGGGAAACCCCGCGGTGAAAAACCGGAAACCTTTGTTGAAAACCTGCGGCGTAATGGATACTATACGGTAGGCATCGGGAAGATCAGTCATTCCGCGGACGGTTATGTTTATCCCTATACCGCTCCCCGCAGCAACGAGCTGGAACTTCCCAACAGCTGGGACGAAATGCTGATGGACGCCGGCAAATGGCAAACCGGCTGGAATGCGTTCTTCGCTTATGCGGATGGCTCGAACCGTCAAAGCCGGAAAGGCGAAGTAAAACCTTACGAAGCCGGTACGGGAGACGATGAGGCTTACCCGGACGGGCTTACGGCGGCGCTGGCGGTGAAAAAGCTGAAAGAGCTGGCCGTGAAAAAACAACCTTTTTTCCTGGGCGTTGGGTTTTTCAAACCGCACCTGCCGTTTAACGCGCCTCAGAAATACTGGGATATGTACGACGAATCCCGTATTTCGCTGACGCCTTCCCCCGGCATTCCCGCGAATGTAAACCCTGCCAGCCTGCATCCCAGCGCGGAGTTTAAATCATACAAAGCCGGTGAAGAAAAACCTTCGCTGAACGGCCCCGTGTCCGGCGCTTACGCCCGGAAACTGCGCCACGCATATTATTCGTCCGTCAGCTACATCGATGCGCAGGTGGGCAAACTGCTGGCCGCGCTCAAAGAAAACGGGCTCGACCGGAACACCATCGTGGTGATCTGGGGCGATCACGGCTGGCATTTGGGCGACGATCTGGTTTGGGGCAAACACACCATTTTTGAATGGTCGCTGCGGAGCGCTTTGCTGATAAAAACGCCCGGTATGCAGCGCGGTTCCGATATTGAGCGGGTGGTTAGTTCCGTGGATATTTACCCGACGCTCATGGAGCTTTGCGGGGTGAAAACGCCGGTACAAACGGATGGCAGCAGCTTTGTGCCTTTGCTGGCTTCGCCCCAAACGGCCTGGCGCGACCTTGCTTACAGCTATTTCAAACAAGGCATTACGGTGCGCACGCCGCGTTACCGGCTTACGAAGTATTTCCGGAAGGAAGAACCGACGGTAGAGTTGTATGATCATGAAACAGACCCGTATGAAAACAGGAACATTGCGGCGGAGCAGCCGGATTTGGTGAAGAAGTTGATGAAAGATTGGGAAAAGGGGAATACGGGGGTGTTTGGGAAATAACAAAAACCTGTCATTCTGTCATTTTTTTATGTATTTTTGCAGTCCTAAAAAAGAAGTCAGGACATGCTGGAAACAGTACAGAAAATACATGATGAATCACGCCAGGGCGAAGCCATTGCCCCGGTTGGGGGAGACAATGGCGTCTATATAAAAAAATTTTATATAGAAAGCTATGGTTGCCAGATGAATTTCAATGATTCTGAGATCGTAGCGTCTATCCTCAACCAGGAAGGTTTCGGCGCCACCCGTAATGTGGACGAGGCCGACCTTGTGCTGCTCAACACCTGTTCCATCCGCGAAAAAGCGGAACAGACCGTTCGCCAGCGCCTTACCGAGTTCAAAAAGACCAAGAAAAATAAACCCGGCTTTCTCGTGGGCGTGCTCGGTTGTATGGCCGAACGCCTTAAAGCCAAGTTCCTCGAAGAGGAAAAACTGGTAGACCTCGTGGTAGGCCCGGACGCTTACCGCACCCTGCCCGCCCTCATCGAAGAAGCAGGTACCGGTCAGAAGGCCATCAACGTGCTGTTAAGCCGCGAAGAAACGTATGGGGACATCAGCCCGGTACGCCTGGACAGCAACGGCGTAACCGCCTTTGTGTCCATCATGCGCGGCTGCAACAACATGTGCTCCTTTTGCGTGGTGCCCTTCACCCGCGGCCGCGAGCGCAGCCGCGACCCGCATTCCATCCTGGCGGAAGCTACCGACCTTTTTGAAAGAGGGTACCGCGAAGTGACCCTGCTGGGCCAGAACGTGGATTCCTATTATTTTGTGGACGAAAACAAAGACGAAACCGTCACTTTCGCCCTGCTGCTGGAAAAAGTAGCCGCCATCAGCCCGCTGCTGCGCGTGCGTTTTTCCACCTCCCATCCTAAAGACATTACCGACGATGTGCTCCACGCCATGGCGCGCCGCGAAAATATCTGCAACTACATTCACCTGCCCGTGCAAAGCGGCAGCAACCGCATCCTGCAGCTCATGAACCGCACCTACACCCGGGAATGGTACATGAAAAAGATCGACCGTATCCGCGAGATCCTGCCGGACTGCGCACTGTCTACCGACGTGATCACCGGCTTCTGCACCGAAACGGAAGAAGACCACCAGGACACGCTGGCCGTGATGGATTACGTGAAATACGAGCTGGCCTATATGTTCGCCTACTCCGAAAGGCCCGGCACGCTGGCCGCACGCCGTTATACGGACGATGTGCCCGAAGACGTGAAAAAACGCCGTCTGGCCGAAGTGGTGGCCCTTCACCGCCGGCATTCGCTCGAAGGCATGCAGAAAGAAGTAGGCAAAATTTGCAAGGTGCTCGTGGAAGGTGTTTCCAAACGCTCTGACGCACAACATTTCGGAAGGAACGATCAGAACAAGGTAGTCGTATTCCCGAAGGGAAACACTCAAAAGGGCGACTATGTGATGGTTAAAATAGAAGACTGTACAGCCGGGACGCTGATCGGTACGATCGTGCCCGCCTGACGCAAACCAAGGCAAATGGACAATATTCAAAGCATCAAGAACCGCTTCGGCATCATCGGCAACTCGCAGGCGCTGAATTACGCCCTCCAGGTGGCCGCCCAGGTATCCAACACCGATCTTACGGTGCTGATATCCGGCGAAAGCGGCGTGGGCAAGGAAGTATTCTCACAGATCATACACGCGCTGAGCGCGCGCAAACATAATCCCTTCATCGCCGTGAACTGCGGCGCTATTCCCGAAGGCACCATCGATTCGGAACTGTTCGGCCACGAAAAAGGTTCTTTCACCGGCGCGGTAGACAACCGGAAAGGGTATTTCGAGACCGTGAACGGCGGTACCATTTTCCTCGACGAGATCGGCGAAATGCCGCTGGGCACGCAGGCACGCCTGCTGCGCGTGCTGGAAACCGGGGAATATATCCGCGTTGGCTCTTCCAAAGTGCAGAAAACCGATGTACGGGTGATCGCCGCCACCAACCGCGACCTGCTGGAGCGCACCGAACAGGGCAAGTTCAGGGAAGACCTGTACTACCGCCTCAACACGGTTCCCATCCGCGTACCTTCCCTGCGCGACCGGAAGGAAGACATACCCATGCTGTTCCGCAAATTCTGCGTGGATTTCGCCGAGCGCTACAAAACCACGTCCATACAGCTGGACGATGAAGCCCGCGAGATACTGGTAAATTATCCCTGGCCCGGCAACGTGCGCGAGTTGAAAAATATCGCGGAGCAGATCTCCGTGCTGGCGCCCGAGAAGCTGGTACATGCCCAGGACCTGCGCCGCTTTTTGCCGGAGCAGCCTGCTATGAACCGTCTTCCCGCCGTTATTCCCGGCGCGCACAACGGCAGCAGCGCAGATTTTTCCAGCGAGCGGGACATCCTTTACAAACTTTTCTTCGATATGAAAAAAGATGTAACGGAACTCAAAAAAATGTTCTTCGACATCCTGCAGAATCCCGGCATGGCGCATGCCGCCGCGTTCCAGGAAGCCGCGCCCATCCATAATTTCCAGTCGGCGGAAACGCCTTCCTCCCCCGCCATCATGCCCGCTCCCACGCAGCCTTTCATTATCCAGGACAGCAACAAGATAGACCACCACGAAGAAGTGGAGGAAACGCTTTCCATTGCGGACAAGGAAAAGGAACTGATCGAGAAGGCGTTGAAAAAACATAAAGGGAAAAGGAAAGACGCCGCGCTCGATCTCGGGATTTCGGAACGGACTTTGTACAGGAAACTGAAGGAATACAATATCAATGAGTAAATACCCTATGTCAAAATACTTTTACCTGCTCGCCTTCCTGGGCCTGTGGACCGCGATTGGCGGATGTACCATTAAATATTCCGCTGCCGGCGCCAGCATCGATCCCGAAGCCAAAACCGTACTGGTGAGGTTTATCGAGAACCGCGCCCCGCAGAATAATCCGCAGCTGGCCCAGCAGGTCACCGAAAAACTGCGCCAGAAGATCCTCGCGCAAACCCGCCTGACGCAAACCAACGAACAGAACGCGGATTATGAGTTTAAAGGCACGATCACGGGTTATTCCGTGTCCAACGCCGCGGTAACGGACATCGACAAACCCGCTACGGCGCGTTTGACCATCACGCTAAATATCACTTTCATCAAACGGATCGGGGACAAAAAAGGCTTTGCCAACCAGTCGTTTTCCCGCTCCGCGGATTTCAACGCTTCGCAGTCGCTCAACGCGGTGGAAAGCCGTTTGCTGGGGGAGATCGTTCCCAACCTGGTAGACGACGTATTTAACCGTGCGTTCGCCAACTGGTAGGCGCTTGTTTGATTTAAGTATTATTTTCATATTTTAGCACCCATGACCGCAAACAGGATCATTCACCATATTTTTAACCAGCCGGACCTCCGGAACGTTGACCAGGCAAGCCTGGAGCAACTGGTGGAAACGTACCCCTATTTTGCGGCCGCCAGGGTAATGCTGGCGCAGAAACAATTCTCTTCCATCCCGGACTATAATACGCCTGTTTTCAAGAAAGCGCAGCTGTACACCAGTACGCCGCAATACCTTTACCAGCTGACGATGGAGCCTGAACCGCCCGCCGTGCACGAGATACGGCCGGCAGACGATATCGTTGCGAAGCTGGAAGCGGAGGCGGAAGCAAGTCTTTCCACGAGTGAAACGACCGATCCGGATGCGCTGATGGAAGATGTTGTGGCGGAAGAAGCGTCTGTTCATGTTTCCGCCCCTCTTTCGCAGGAAGCGGAAATAGCGCTGGAAGATGCGATCAGCGCGGAAGACCAGGCCATCCTGGACGAGCTGGAAGCGGAAGACCGCGCCGCAGCGGCCGCCAAATCCAAAACGGAAGCCTCCGAAAAAGAAGCGAAACGAATTGCAGGGGAAGAAGCTGCCGCAAAAGCCGCTGCTGACGCTGAAGTAAAAAGAATAGCCGAAGAGGAAGCCGCCGCAAAAGTCGCTGCCGAAGCTGACGCAAGAAGAATAGCCGAGGAAGAAGCCGCCGCAAAAGCCGCTGCCGAAGCCGAAGCGAAAAGAATAGCCGAAGAGGAAGCCGCCGCAAAAGCCGCTGCCGAAGCCGAAGCAAAACGAATAGCCGAAGAGGAAGCCGCCGCAAAAGCCGCTGCCGAAGCCGAAGCGAAAAGAATAGCCGAGGAAGAAGCCGCCGCAAAAGCCGCTGCCGAAGCCGAAGCAAAAAGAATAGCCGAAGAGGAAGCCGCCGCAAAAGCCGCTGCCGAAGCCGAAGCAAAACGAATAGCCGAAGAGGAAGCCGCCGCAAAAGCCGCTGCCGAAGCCGAAGCGAAAAGAATAGCCGAGGAAGA
>NZ_JAGHKP010000003.1:0-368209 GCF_017742215.1 Chitinophaga chungangae | reverse complement strand
GAAGCCGCCGCAAAAGCCGCTGCCGAAGCCGAAGCAAAACGAACAGGTGAGGAAGAAGCCCAGATGGATGAAGTGGTCGCTGTGGATTTTGAGGCCGTTGAGGCAGAGATCGCCCGTAATTCCGTGGAAGACGAGATCGTGGCCGTTGATTACGAAGCCGCGGAAGCCGAAATCGCCCGCAATTCCATCGAAGACGAGGTCGTGGCCATCGACTACGAGGCACTGAAGCCCGAAGAACCTTCCGTTTACGAACCGGAACCGGAGGAAGAAGAGATCGTGGTACCTTCCGAGGCACAGCCCGAAGGCCCTGGCCTGGCCCTGCCTAAAGCAGACCCGGAAACACCGCTGGTAAAAGTGGCCACGGACGAAGACGTGGAAGACGATACCGCCGCGCCTGCCGCTGCGGCAGACGAAACGCCCATCCGCATCCACCCCATGGATACGCCCGTGGAAGAAACCGTGCTCACCTTCCAGCCCCTGTACACAGAAGATTATTTTGCTTATAAAAAGCTGAAAGACCCGATTACCGCAGAAAAGATGACAGAGAAAGCCGCCGCCGAGATGAGAAGTTTTACAGACTGGCTCCGGGAAATAAAAGACAATTTTGCAGGCAAATCCTCCCGCGACTGGTACCACCAGCAACTGCACAAATTGTATGAGGACGACGACCCGGAAGTAACCGAAAGAGTGGAAAAAATGGCCATCCAGTCCATTACCCTCAACGACGACATCGTGTCCGAGACCCTGGCCGAGATCTGGGTACGCCAGCATCAGCCTGAAAAAGCGATCGGCATTTACCAAAAATTAAGTTTGCTTAATCCCGGTAAAAACGCTTATTTTGCGCAACGCATAAATGAACTTAAACAACAACTTACAGACAATAACAAATAACAGAATATGTTAATTTTCTTTGGAATATTGATCGTGCTGGCCTGTGTATTACTGGGCTTTTTCGTGCTGGTGCAGAATCCCAAAGGCGGCGGCCTTTCCGGCTCCTTCGGCGGTTTTGGCAACCAGGTGATGGGCGTACGCCAGACCACCGACGTGCTTGAAAAAGGCACCTGGATACTGGCAGCCGTTATTGCTGTTCTCTGCCTCACCTCCGCCATGTTCGTGAGCAAAGGTCCCGCTGGCGCCGTAAAAGGCAACAGCGCCATCGAACGCGCAGGCGGCGGCCCCGCGGCGCCCGCAGGCAATACCCAGCAATTCCCGACGAACCAGGCCCCCGCAAACCAAACCACTCCGCCTGCAACACCCGCAGACAGCGGCAAATAGTAATATTATCCGCCAACATAATATTTAAAAGAACCTCGCCATTAAAAGCGGGGTTTTTTATTGAAATACCGCCATCCATCCCATGAAACAAAAGTCCAAAGTAAAAAGAAACAACTCCCCCTGGGTGCGCCGCATTGCCGTTATTGCCGCCTGCCTGCTGGCCGGCGCCCTCGTGCTCGGCGGTTACCTGCTCATGGGCCCCAATACCCGCTCTTTCGGCGATAAAAAATACTTTTACATCCCTACCGGCAGCAAATATGCGGATGTGCTTCAGGGCCTCAAAGACCAGGAGATCATTTCCTCCCCCGCCACCTTCAACCTCGTGGCGCGCCAGCTGGATTATCCCGCCCGCGTGAAAGCCGGCCGTTACGAGATCAAAAAAGGCATGGGCAACCTCGATATCGTGCGCATCCTCCGCTCCGGCAGGCAATCGCCCGTAAAACTGGTCATCAACAAACTACGCCTCAAAGACGACTTTATACGCCTCGTTTCCTCCCAGCTGGAAGCCGATTCCACCGCCCTCCGCGCGATAATGGACGATGCCGTGTACTTGCGCCAGTTCGGTCTCGACACGCAAACCGTAATGGCGGCCGTGATGCCCAATACGTACGAATTTTACTGGAACACCAGCGCGGGCAAGGTGTTTGAAAAACTGGAAGATAGCTACGCGAAATTCTGGACGGACGAACGCAAGGCCAAAGCCGCCGCACTGGGGCTTACACCCGCCGAAGTGGTTACCCTCGCTTCCATCGTGGAGGAAGAAACCAACCGCCACGACGAAAAACCGAGCATCGCCAGCGTATACCTCAACCGGCTGAAAAAAGGCATGAAGCTGGGCGCCGACCCGACCGTGAAATACGCGCTGAAAAATTTCGCGTTAAAACGTATCTGGGGCTCTTATCTCACATTCGATTCTCCGTATAACACTTACCGTTATACCGGCCTTCCTCCCGGCCCCATATGCACGCCTTCCGTAAAATCCATCGAAGCGGTGCTGCAACCGGCGGACACGGAGTACCTTTATTTCTGCGCAAAGGCCGATGGCAGCGGGTATCACGCCTTCGCTTCCACATTTAAGGAACATCTCGAAAACGCGCGCACCTATCAGAAGGAATTGAACGCAAGAGGGATTAAATAACCCTTTCTTCGTACTTTTACAACGGTCCAACAAATCCCGCGGATGATCGATGTAGAAAAAATCATTCTTGATTTCAAACCCGTACGTTGGTTAGTGCATAAAAGCAAAACGCTGGTACTGCCGGGGTTCGACCGTGCGCCTTTGTACGACGTGATCGTTTTTTTCCTGAAAGAAACGGCGAAAGAAAGCCTCACCGAGCGCGCCGCGGCCATTTCGTTCAACTTCCTGCTGGCCATTCCGCCGTTTTTCATCTTCCTTTTCACGCTCGTGCCGTTCATCCCGTTGCAAAACGTTGAGCCCACGCTGTACGACCTCGCGGAAAGCCTCACGCCCAACTACAGCAGCTACATTATCGTGCGCGACATGATCCACGACTTTTTGTACACCCAGCGCAACACCCTGCTGTCTTTAGCGTTCGTGCTCAGCTTTTATTATTCGTCCAACGGGGTAATGGGCATGCTGCGCTCGTTCGACAAACTGCTGCCGGGCTTCACACAACGCACGTGGTGGCAAACGCGGCTCACGGCACTGATGCTCACCGTGTTCCTGGTAATGCTTTTGCTGGTAACGGTTGCGCTCATCATCGTGCAGGGCACGATCTTAAAAACATTGCTGGAGAAGGTCGGCATTGCAGACGCGGTGTCCCAGTTCTCGATGGGCCTTGTACGTTGGGTGCTCATTGTGCTCTTGTTTTTTTCCATCATTTCCGTGATCTACCGCTGGGGCCCCGCCACCAAAAAGAAATGGAAATTCATTTCCGCCGGCTCCACTTTCGCCACCATTTCCATGATCGTCGTAACCCTCGGCTTTTCGTTCTGGGTCACGAATTTTGCGCAATACAACCAGATCTACGGCTCCATCGGCACCATCCTGGTATTGATGCTCGTGGTGTATTTTAACTCGTTCATACTGCTGATCGGCTTCGAATTGAACACCAGCATCAGTACGCTGCGCGAAATTGCGGCAGAACGCGAACTGAATGAAGCGCCTGAGTTACAGGGACTTTCATAACCTCTCCGTTAATATCATATCAATTCCCCGCTGAAGATTTTCTAAATTAGGATGAATGGCTTTTTATTACCTGCCAAATGCCTTAATTTCATGTTGAACCAAATTAAGGGAGCCTATGAAAAAGCAAATTCTTTTACTGCTTCTTGCAGTGTTTTCGCTTGTGGCATTCCGTTTTCCTGATACGCTGAACATCGGGGCGAAGCTGCCGAAGGCAGATATCAAAATGAAAGACATCTCCGGCAGGGAATTTTCATTGAACGACGTTAAAAAAAGCAATGGCCTGCTGGTTATGTTCAGCTGCAATACCTGCCCGTACGTTAAACGGAACCAGGATCGCACGCGCGAGATCTGCCAGTTTGCGCTGAAAAATAACATCGGCGTGATCCTTATCAATTCCAACGAAGCAGACCGCGCCACCGGCGGCGATTCCTTCGAAGCCATGCAAAGCTACGGCAAAGGGCAGCGTTACAGCTGGCCGTATGTGGTGGATAAAGACAACCAGATCGCGGATGCATTTGCCGCGGACCGCACGCCCGAATGTTACCTTTTCGACAAAAACGCCACGCTCGTGTACAAAGGCGCGATAGACGATAATCCCGGCAGCGCCGAAGGCGTAAAGACGCACTATCTCCACAACGCCATCAGCGCCATGACAACCGGCAAACCAGTGCCGGTGACCACCACCGCTTCCGTCGGCTGCGGCATCAAACGCAAAATGTAAGACCAGCTCATAAAAAAGAAAAGGCTACTTCAGACAAGTAGCCTTTTTTTGCTTTAAACGATAACGGACTATCTGTTCGTTGACGAGGAGTACGGCACAATAATAACAAGATCGCGGATGGAACGATCGCGCGATCGCCCAACCCGCTGAAAACATAGACCAATGCATAAAAAAGCCCCGCGGGAAATATTCCGCGGGGCTTTTGATATTATCGAGCTTTTTATTGTCCTACCATGAACACGGCATTGCCGAACAGCAGCTTGCCGTTTTCCCAGAAACTTCTGAACAGCGGGTTATCTGTGAGCAGCACTACTTCCCCCTGCCCTACTTCCTTCACGCCGAAAAGCAGGCCGTTGTTGAGACGGAGCTTGGTTTGCGCCCCCACGAAGCCGGTGAGGTAATCGTTTTGTTTCAGCACGCCCACGTTCCACCCGTCGTTTTCGATGAACTCCACCAGTTTATCGCTTTGTTTGAGCGTGTAATAATAATCCGGGTAACCGAATGCCAGCGGGTGCGTGTGGTCCATATGCACTTTGTAGATAGCGCCTGGTATGAATTGTGAAACGCTTTCCCGTTCGCGGTTGGCGTAAGGTTTCAGCGGGAGATACGGGTCTTTTTTCGGTTCTTCTTTTTTGTCTTTATCATTTTCTTCCTCGTCTTTTTTCAGTTTGAAGCCCCATTCGCCGGCTGCCAGTTGCGCTACCGCGTCTTCCAAAGCAATAAGCCTTCCGCCCGCGCTCACCCAGTCTTTCAGCCGGGCGGCGGCCTGTTTGTCTGCCAATGCGGAATAATTCCCGTCAGGCAGGATCAGCACGTCCAGGTCGCGCCAGCTGGCGCCGGACAGCGACGAAGAAGGGATAACGGTGAGCGGGTATTCGATCTGCTGCTCGAAGAAATGCCAGATCTCGCCCATGCCTAGCGAAGAAACGCCGTCTCCCGCCACCACGGCTACTTTCGGCTTGCGAATGTAACGTATTTTGTCCGACCCGAAATCCGCGCCTTTATCCACGAAACCGGTCGGTACTTTCACCAGTGCCACGCCCATTTTTGTGGCGATGGCAGGCACTGCCTCCAGTGAATTGTTGCCGGCTTTGGTGATGATCAGCGTGCCGGCGGCGTATGTATTTTCGCCGATCGTAAAAGGAGCTTCGGAATAACGCACTTTGATGTTGCGGTTCAGCAAAGCGGCGAGGAATTTCAGGTCTTTGGTGCTGTTCCACTGCGCGAGGTACGCGTAAGTATTGCCTTCCGCCTGTGTAACGGTGGTTTTCTCCGGTTCCGCGCTCACGGCGGGATCCAGCCTGCCCGATACCGCGTATGCGGGCAATCCGTAAGCATACGGCAGCGCCCAGGCGGTGATGTCGTAAGTGACGGAATCCGTCAGCCGCGCCACCGGTTCGAATAACACGCGCACGAGGTTGGAACGCGGCTGGAAAGCGCTGATCACCAGGTCGCCTTTCTCGATATTGAACTTTTCGGTTTTACCGGTGAAATAGTTGAAGCCGCTGCTTTGTGAATTGCCCGTGGCAAAACCCGTCACAATATCGTTGCGGCGCAGCGTTTCGGAAAGCGTCAGCAGGTTTTCGGCGTTGCCCGCGCCTTTCACGACATAAGTTTTGTATTCGCCGGAAGGTTTGCTGCGCGCATCGGCGAAGTACTGGGTAAATTCCTGCACCAGTTTCGCGGCGTTGGCGGCGGATACTTCCACGGTGGCCATGCCCGTCACGAAATGATGTTCCACCCTGTCTCTCAGCGTAAGCGTATCGCCCTGGCGGGTGGTAATGGCAAGCCCCGCGCGGCCGCCGCCGCCCTGTTCGTAGGTCATGCCGATGGAACCGTTGTACGTGGGATAAGTATCGCCGTAGCTGGGATAGAACAGGTCGAACTGTTCGCGCGTAAAATACAGCCAGCCTTTTTTGTCGAAATAAGTGGCGTTATGTTTGCCGATCTGCACCTGGAAGTCGCGCTGCCAGGCCGTGATGGCGTCGTGCAGCGGTTCCGCCGCCGGCGCGAAATAATACGGCGCCTCCACGCCCTGTTCATGAAAATCCACGTGTACCTGCGGCATCCAGCGGTTGTATTGTAATACGCGCTGCTGCGATTCGGTTTGCGTTTGCCATGCCCAGTCGCGGTTCAGATCGAAATAATAATGATTGCTGCGCCCGCCGGGCCAGGGCTCGTAATGCTCGCGGGCGTATGGCGTGGCGTCGTATTGTTTGCCGCGCACGGAATTGTAGAAGTTCACATAACGTTCGCGCCCGTCCGGGTTCAGGCAGGGATCTATAATGATAACCGCGTTCTGCAGCAGCTCTTTGCGTTCGGTAAGCAGTGTGTACAGCGTTTTCATGGCGGCTTCGGTGCTTACGGCTTCGTTGCCGTGCACGTTGTAGCTGAGCCAGACGATCACCGGCTGCGGGCCTTGCGCCGTGCCGGAAACGAGGCCGAGATTGTGCTGCCGGATCTCTTCCAGCCGCGCCATGTTTTCGGGGCTGGAAAGAATGGCCATCACCAGCGGCCGGCCTTCGTAGGTTTCTCCATAAGTTTCCAGCTTCACGTTTTTAGTGGTTTCCGCCACTTTCCGGAAATACTCCATCACTTTGAAATGCGGCGTGAACCGTGTACCGGGCTGGTATTGAAGAAACTGCTGCGGGGAAGGCTGGGCTTGCGTTGTTGCAATAACGATCAGGGCCGCGAATAAGGAAAAAATATACCTCATAGTTTGGTTGTATCCCCCTAAGATAGGAAAAATGCGGCCTGCACATGTAATGGATTCGCCGGGAAATAATATTAATTTAGCTGGAAATGATGCCAACAATGACGCGTTCCTTTGTTTTCCTGCTTACGTTGTTATCCCTGGGCGCTGCGGCCCAGCAATCAGGCCCGCAGCAATACACCATCACCAAACGCCTGGAAGCCCGTAAATACGCCGTGGTATCGGCACATCCGCTGGCCAGCATGGCGGGCGCGGAGGTATTAAAAGCCGGCGGCAATGCGTTCGACGCGGCCATTGCCACACAACTGGCGCTGGCCGTCGTATACCCGGAAGCGGGCAACCTGGGCGGCGGCGGTTTTCTCGTAGCCGTCACGCCCAAAGGCAAAAAAATAGCGATCAATTACCGCGAAATGGCGCCCGGAAAGGCTCACCGCGATATGTACCTCGATTCCGCGGGAACGCCCGTCAGAAATAAAAGTCTTACAGGCCACCTCGCCGCCGGTGTGCCCGGCACCGTAGCCGGGCTGATCGCCACGCACCCATACGCCAAACTGCCGTTCGCCAGGCTGGCAGCTCCTGCCATCCGCCTGGCCGAACAGGGCTACATTATCACCGCCGCCGAAGCGCGCGGCCTCAACCGCCAGCGCGCCACTTTCCTGAAAGTGAACACGCGGCCCGTGGCCTTCGTGAAAGACGGCGACTGGAAAGAAGGCGATACGCTGGTGCAGAAAGACCTTGCCAATACCCTGAAACGTATTGCCGAAAAAGGCGCGGCCGGTTTTTACGAAGGCGAAACGGCGCGGCTGGTGGCGGAAGAAATGCAACGCGGCGGCGGGATCATTTCCGTGGAAGACATGAAGAATTACCGCGCGGAAGTACTGCAACCGCTGCAGTTCAAATTCCGCGGCTACGATGTGGTGACCATGCCCCTGCCCAGCAGCGGCGGCATCGGGCTGCGGCAGATGCTCGGCATGGTGGAGAACCAGCCGATGGAAGAATGGGGCTTTCACAACCCCAAAAGCGTGCAGCTGATGATAGAAGCGGAACGCAGGGCGTATGCAGACCGTGCGCAATACCTCGGCGACCCGCATTTTGTGGATGTGCCGGTAGACAACCTGATGGATAAAGATTATCTCTCCCGCCGCATGGCCGATTTCACGCCCGGGCTCGCTTCGCTCAGCGCGCGTGTGCCCGCCGGCGTGATCAAAGAAAGCGACCAGACCACCCACCTCAGCGTGGTGGATGCATCAGGCAACGCCGTATCCGTTACCACCACGCTCAACGGCGGTTACGGCAGCAGCGTAGTGGTGGGCGGCGCGGGTTTCCTGCTCAACAACGAAATGGACGATTTTTCCGTAAAACCCGGATCGCCCAACATGTACGGGCTGTTAGGCAACGAAGCCAACGCCATTGCGCCGGGCAAACGCATGCTCAGCTCCATGACGCCCACCATCGTGCTGCAGAACAAACAACCGCTGCTGATCACCGGCACGCCCGGCGGCGCCACTATTATTACTTCCATGTTCCAGACGCTGGTGAACGCGCTCGTGTTTAAACTGGACGCCAGCGAAGTGGTGAATGCGCCCAAATTCCATCATCAATGGCTGCCGGACGTCGTGTATCTCGAAAAAGGGTTCCCCAACCCCGTGAAATATTCGCTGGAGCGCATGGGCTACAAATTCGAGGCACGCGGTTCCATCGGCAGAACGGAATTAATTAAAGTGACGGGAAAGGGCAAACTGGAAGCCGTGGCGGACGGCCGCGGCGACGACAGCGCTGCCGGAGAATAATTGTACATTCGGGATATAAAAAAGCCTGGTTATGAGTATTTATCTTGACAGCCTGAAGAAACGGTTCCTTACTTACAAGGAACTTGCGGAGAAAACATTCGCCCAGCTCAGCGACGAGCAGATCCACTGGCAGCCCGCCGGCGAACCGAACAATATTTACATCATCGTAAAACATATGAGCGGCAACATGCTCAGCCGCTTCACCGACTTCCTGACCACCGACGGCGAAAAACCCTGGCGCGAGCGCGACGCGGAGTTTGAAGACAAGGAACCTAAAGCCACCAAGGCAGACATGACCGCCATTTGGAACAAAGGCTGGGACTGCCTGATGCAAACGCTGGACGGTCTTACCGACGCCGATCTATCCAAGATCGTGCACATCCGTACCGAACCGCACATCGTGATAGACGCCCTGAACCGCCAGCTGGCCCACTACCCTTACCACGTAGGCCAGATCGTGTTCCTGGGGAAAATGATGAAGGCGGAGAACTGGCAGACCCTTTCCATCGCCAAAGGCAAAACCCGGGAATTTAACGAACAAAAAGCCGCCGGCAAATGATAAAATACCTGGTTTATACCTGCTGCCTCGCTGCAGCGCTCACCGCCTGCAGCAGCGGCAAAACCGACAAGCTGCTCAAACATAAAAAATGGAAGGTCTACGATGTGGCCGTTCCACCATCTGACCCGTACAACAACGATCAGATCACGCAATCGAAAGACCTCAAAAACGGCTATTATTCCGATGCGTATTACCAGTTCCTGGACAACGGCCTGTTTATCGCCACCATCGCGGGCGTGCCGGACAGCGGGCGGTACGAGCTGCTCAGCAACGGGAAGATCATTTCCATCACCAGCTCCAACGGCTCACGCAATGCGGAGCACCTGGTGGAAGTGCAAAAGCTCGACGAGAATAATTTCGATATGAAAGTAGCCTCCGGCGACTATCATTTTATTTTACGCACCCGGAAGCAATAATATGTTCAGCACTACAGACAGTACGCCCGGCAGAACGGCGCAGATCGAAGGAAGGAACTGCCTGTTCTTTTCCGGTTTCGCGTACCTGGGCATGCACGTGTCCCACGCCTTCCGCAACCTGCTGGCCGAAGGGCTGGCACGTTACGGCAGCGTATACCCCTCTTCCCGCATCGGCAATTTACAGCTACGGCTGTACGAAGAAACGGAACATGCGCTGGCCGCGCATCTGCACCAGCAAAGCGCCGCCTGTTTTTCTTCCGGTTACCTCGCCGCGCAGGCCGCCGTTACCTACGCGGTGAGCAAAGGCGAAGCCCTGTATTCTCCGGGTGCGCATCCCGCCATCCGTTATCCCGGCGCGCAAATTCCTTCCGGCACTTGGGCGGACTGGATCAACGCGGTGGTGGATATGGTGAACCTCGGAAACGACCACCAGTATGTGATCATCGCCGATGCGGTGAACCCGCTTACCGCCACCATCAACGATTTCAGCGCATTAAAACAACTCCGCCGCAAAACATTGGTGCTGGTGGATGATAGTCATGGCCTGGGCGTGCTCGGCCCGGAAGGCGAAGGCATTATTTCGCTGCTGCCCGCCAACGAAGCCGTGCGTTACCTGCTTACCGCTTCCCTGGCCAAGGCTTACAGTCTCGAAGGCGGCATGGTGGCCGGCCATGCCGCAGACATCGCCGCCATCCGCAAACTGCCGCTTTTCACGGCCAGCACCGCCATGATACCGGCATATGCTTACGCGTTCCTGCAATCGCAGCAGGCTTTCGCCACGGCCCGAAAACGGCTGCAGAAAAACATCCTAACCATGGAAGGGCTCACCGAAGGCATCGCCGCTATCAGCCACCAGGCGGCTTTACCCATGTTTGTGCTGGAAGACCGTGAAGAAGATGTGAACGAATTCCTGCTCCGCCGCGACACCCTCATATCTTCCTTCGCCTACCCGGACCCGCAGGGGCCGAAGATTCACCGCGCAGTGCTTTCCGCGCTGCATACCCGCGCGGATATTGAAATACTGATGATGCAGCTTGTACAATTTTACACCCGGTTATAATCCATCACAATTATGATAAAAAGGACCTTTGCCGCTTTTGCCCTGATCTGCCTGTTTTTGCCCGCTTCCGCCCAACAGTCGCTGCTGTACAGGGTCTCCGGCAAAAATCTCAAACAGCCTTCCTACGTGTACGGCACCATTCACCTGATATGCCCCAACGACTTTTTTCTTCCCGAACCGCTCGTGCGCGCGTTTAAACAGTCAAAGTCCATTTACCTCGAAATAGACATGGACGACCCGGGCATGATGGCCACCATGATGACGCGCCTGCAGGAAAACAACGAGCAGTATTCGCTGGAGAATGCGTTTTCGAAAGCGGATTACCGCAAGCTGGACAAATACCTGAAAGACAGCATGCACATCGAGCTGAGCGCGTTCAACAAAATGAAGCCCATGGTGATCCTTTCCATCATATTGCCCAGGATGCTGAACTGCCCCACGGCTACGGCCTATGAAAGCAAATTTGTAAGCATGGCGAAGGAACAGCAAAAAGAAATACGCGGGTTGGAAGCGCTGGACGACCAGATAGACGTGTTCGACGCCTTCCCCGACACGCTGGAAGCGCGGATGATCATGGATTACATCAGCGATCTTCCGAAACAAAAAGCAATTTATGCTCGCCTGGTGGCGGCTTACAAAAAACAGGACATCCAGCGGCTGCACGCCATGCTGGGCGAATCGCCGGAATTTGCGGGGTATGAGGACAAACTGGTGTACGACCGCAACCGTAAATGGATCCCTGTCATGGAAAAAGCCATGCAGCAGGAAACCGTGCTGTTCGGCTGCGGCGCCATGCACCTCGGCGGAGACCAGGGCGTGGTGGCGCTTTTACGGAAAAAAGGATACAAAGTGGAACCAGTAACAAAGTGACGAAACATACAAATTATAGGAAGGGACGCCGCCGGGCGTCCTTTTTTTTTGTCCGGGGAAAAAGCCGGTTCGTGTATGACCAACCGGTTTGATCCCTTAAAATGACCTGTTGGTGTATCAAATTTCCAGGGCGGTCGGCGGCGTAATATGTTTGCACCATCAAAAAATACCTGTATGCGACCGCTTTTTACCACTCTCCTCTCCGCCACTATGCTTATGACCGCCGCAGCCGCTTCGGCGCAGCAAAAAGACACCGTGCCCGCTCCTTCCGCCATCAAAAAGGATAGCATTCCGGCCCCGTCCGTTAAACAGCTGAAAGAAGTGAACGTTACCAGCAGCGCCCCCCAGATCACCATGGAGGGCGGCACCATGACGGTAAACGTTTCTAAATCGGCCACCGCCGCGGGCTCCAATGCCTGGGAGATCGTTTCCAAAGCGCCCGGCGTAACGGCAGACAATAACAATACCCTCCAGCTGAACGGCAGAAGCGTGACCGTTTACATCGACGGGCGGCCCTCCCGCCTCAGCGGAGACGACCTGAAGAACCTGCTGAACAGCACGCCCGGCAGCAACATCGACAAGCTCGAGCTGATGAGCAACCCTTCCGTCAAATACGACGCGCAAGACGGCGCCATCATCAACATCAAAATGCTGAGAAGCAAAGACATGGGTACCAACGGCTCCGTTACCCTGGGCGGCGGCTTCGGCCGCTATGCGCGCAGCAGCGACGGCTTTACGCTCAACCACCGCACGAAAAAAGCGACCTGGTACGGCGGCTATGATTATGTGTACGCCAAACAGTTCGTTCACATCACTTCCGACCGCTTTTTTACCGATAATTACAAGCTGGAAGACGCCGATTACAACCGGGAAGAGCGCAACAGCCACAACCTGAAAGCAGGCGCCGACCTCGACATTACGAAAAACACCAGCGCGGGCTTCCTCGTAAAAAGCATGTTCACCAACCGCCACAACGACCGCGACAACCAGACCTCCCTGCCCGATTCCATCTTCCGCCAGACCGCCGGAGGCCGCCAAACGCTGACGAACCCGAGCGTGAACGTGTATTTCAAAACCGGCAGCCCCAAACATAAAAACGAACTGAGCATCAACGCCGATTACTTCAATCACCGTAAAAACTGGAACGACAACTTCAACGGCCGCTATTTCACCGTGAAAGAAGTGCCTGCCGGCGAGCCGACCTTCATCCGCAACAACACCGAATCCGCCATCGACCTCTATTCCTTCAGCGCCGATTATACGCAGCAGCTGAAATTCGCCAAGCTCGAAGCCGGCGTAAAGACCACCTTTACCGAAACCGACAGCGACACGCGCTGGGAAAATATCGACGGCGGCAAATGGGAAAACGACGCCGGCAAAACAAACCACTTTATTTATAAGGAAAATATCAACGCAGGGTATGTCGGTCTTACCAAAACTATCAAAAAATACACGATACAGGCCATGCTGCGCGCGGAGCACACCCATGCCACGGGCAACAGTCTTACGATAGACCAGCATTTCAAACGCGACTACGTGCAGCTGTTCCCCAGCGCGAGCGTGAGTTACATGAAAAGCGCAAAAGACCAGTTCAACTTCAGTTACCGCAGGAGCATCAACCGTTTCGGTTTCGACATCGTGAACCCTTTCGTAACGTACCAGAACGCGTACAGCTACCGCCAGGGCAACCCGAACATCAAGCCGATGCTGATGCAGACCATCCAGGGTACCTGGAGCCACAACTACACTTTGTTCACGACGCTCGGCTTCAACCGCGTGAAAGACAACCTGAGCATGATCTTCCGCCAGGACCCGGACACCAAGGTGCAGGTAACCAGCTTCGACAACCAGACCGATTTCAACGTAGCCTACGCCAACGTAGTGTGGGTAAAACCCATCACCCCCAAGATCCGCACCACCTGGACGGTTACGGGCCTTTGGCTGGACATCAGCACCAATATGGGCGGCATCGCTTACAAAAAAAGCAGCGTGACCGCGATGGTGAACATGCAGAATACCTTCACCCTGCCCAAGGGTTTTACCGCGGAACTGAACGGCAACTTCCGCGGCCCGTTCATGGCGGGTTATGCGGTAATGAAAAGCGCGGGCGGACTGGATTTCGGGGTAACGAAATCGCTCATGAAAAACAGGGCATCGCTCAAACTCGGCATCGTAGACATCTTCAACACCCAGCCGATGCGGTTTGAAGTGCAGTACTCCAACGTGCACAACCTTGCAAAAATGAACAACGACACCCGCGTGGTGAACCTGACCTTTAACTATAAGTTCGGCAGCGCCACTGTGAAAGCGGCGAAAGCCCGTAAAAACGCCATCGAAAGCGAAGCGGGCAGAACAAACGCCCAGCAGGGGCTTTAACAGCAACATCCAGGAAGCATCCCGGCAGGGGTGCTTCTTTTTTTTATTTCCTTATATTTGAAAAAACGCACCAAAAGCCACCATGTTACTGCAACAAACAGGAAAATTCATCCGGTCGGAATGGAAAAGGATACTGACGCTGGCGCTCATTGCGATGGTGTTTTTCCTATTCCTCTACGGTTTCATCTACACCCTCGACCCACAGGCCACTACCCGGGCGTACCGTAAACAAGGCGGGTTCGTATTGTCTACCCTGAAGTCCATCGCGGAATTTACGATCACTTATTACGTGCTCATTTTCCTGGCGTGCCTGCCTTACCTGCGCGACCGGAGGCCGGGGAAGTTCCTGTTGGTGATATTCCTCGTTTTTGCGGCGAAAGTGGCGTACACTTTCCTTTTTGAATACGGCCAGGCCGATTTTAATGCCAACAGCAACTCGGAGAACATCCGGAATTTCATGGTGCACAACAAATTCGCGTTTTATTGTTTCTTTATCGTGCTCTCGTACCTGTTCCACCTGTTCATATGTTTCGTGGTAGCCATTTTCATCGATTACAACAACCGGAACAAACGGGAAGACGAGCTGCAGAAACAGAAAATGGACGCCGAGCTGAGCGCCATCAAATACCAGATCAACCCACATTTCCTGTTCAATTCGCTGAGCTTTATCTACAGCAAAACCGTGCCGCTGAGTGAAGAAGTGAGCAACGCGGTGCTGCTGCTGTCGGACATCATGCGGTATGCGTTGGGGAAAGAAGAAGACGCGGAAGGCAAAGTAGCGCTGTTCAAGGAAGTGACGCATATGAAAAACGTGATCGAGATCAACCAGATGCGCTTCAACAACAGGCTCAGCATTCAGTACAGCGAGCAGATAGACAACCCGAACGCGCGCATCACCCCTTTGATACTCATCACCTTGGTGGAAAACGCCTTCAAACACGGCGACCTGCTGGACCCCGCGAACCCACTGGTGGTAAGAACGGAATCCGACCAGCAGAAGATCCGTTTTTACATCAGCAACAAAAAGAAATCGGGGCCGAAGGAACTAAGCACGGGCATCGGGCTGAACAACGTAAAACAGCGCCTCCAGCTGATGTACGCCAACAAACACAGCTTTACCGTAAACCAGAACGAACATTTTTATACTTCAGAGCTTATCATAAACCTGTAGCATATGATCAACTGCATAGTGATAGACGACGAGCAGCATGCGATCGACCTGCTCACGCATCATATCAAACAAACGCCTTTCCTCAACATGTTATATTCCACCACCGATCCGCTGGAAGGCCTGCAACTGCTGCATCAGCACAAGGTAGACCTCATTTTCCTGGACGTGCAGATGCCGTCGATGACCGGCATCGACTTTATCAAGGCCATCAACGGCAGGTGTAAAGTGATACTTACCACCGCCTACAGCGAATACGCCATGGAAGGGTTTGAGAACGAAGTAGTGGATTACCTGCTGAAACCTATTTCCTTTGCCCGTTTCATCAAAGGCGCGCAGCGCGCCCTTTCTCTCATTCAGCCGGTAACGCCGGGAAATAAGGAAGACAACGATTATATTTTCGTAAAAACCGAGCAGAAAGGCAAGCTGATCAAGATCAACATCAAAGATATCCTGTTTATCGAAGGGTTGAAAAATTACGTGAAGATCCATACCCGGCAGGGCGAAAAGATCGTAGCGCTGCTGAATATGAAAGACCTTGAAGAACGGCTGCCATCGGGCGATTTCGCACGCACGCACAAATCCTTCCTGCTGGCTACGGGGTACATCCGGATGATAGAAGGCAACCTCGTTTACCTCGAACATACCGAAGAAGCCGTGCCGGTGGGCGATACCTACCGGGAAACGTTCATGGCGCAGATGAAGGAAAAGATCATGACCAATAAAAAATAGGAAAGCCCCGGTACGAAACCGGGGCTTTTTGTTTTATTCGGTAATTCAAATCACTTCATTTCGTTTTACTGGTTCAGCAGCTGCACCCTCCAGACGATCTCCCATTTACCGGGCCTGAATATCTGGAAAAACACCGCGGAGAACATATCGTAGCGGTCGTTTCTACCAAAGGAAGAGCCCGGCACCCACCATTCAAATTCACGCGGGCTGCTGCCGGCGTTGAACGGGAACGCGCAATCGTACTCCAGGCGGTCGCTGAACTTACGGTAGGCGAACACAAAATCTTCCAGGCGTTTGCCTTTCTGTTTGCTGCCTTCGGGGAACTTTGAAGGGTCCATCAGGTTGCCGTTCGGGTCTTTGAACTTCCAGGTCATCATGCTGCCGGGGCCCATGTATTTGAAACTTTCGATCGTTATGTTCACGGAATCGAAATAGGGAGCGCAGTTGTCCCAGTCGTAGTCCGCGCACACGATCCATGCGTAATCGTTGCGGTATTCGAAGTCTTTGCCTTTCACCACGTTCACTTCCACCGCGTCTTTAAGGATGCGGGAGCCCGCGCCGTTGGTCACTTTCACGTCTATCATATACACGCCGGCTTCCATATCGTAGCTTTCTTTCCTGAAGATCAGGCGGCCGTCTGACTTGTTGATCTCGAACACCGGCCGTTTCACGATCTGTTTTTTGGCTTCGAGTTCTTCCAGGGATTTTTCCTGGCCGGTGAATTCTTCTTTCCATTCCACCGCATCCACTTCCTGGAGCATTTCAGGCGCGGGTTTGCCGTCTTTGGTATGAATATCCACCAGCTCAACGGTAACCGGGCCGGTAGTGCGGTCCAGGATGAGGTCTCCTTTCATGATATCACGGCCCGTTTCCAGGGTGATGATCTTGTCTTTATATCTGATGGTGTCGGCAATGTAACCATCCTGCAGCTCCACCTTGCGGCATCCGTACAGGACACCGCCCAGGAGCGCCAGGCACAGGGCCGACTTTATTGCTATATTTTTTTGTGTCATGATGCAAAGTTTAAGTACCGTTCAAAGAAATGGTTTGCCTATTTGTAAGGGAAATTGAAGGTATGCGTACCGTTGAGCACCTGGATGTTGCCGTTTGTGGCCTGCAGGTCGCTGGTTATTACGTTCCCGCTGTTTACCCAGGGGTTGTAGTACCGGGTCACATTGTTAACCACCTCCTTTGTTTCCGGGAAAGTGCTGGCCGCATCGAACCTTCTTGTCCAGGTATTGGCAAACCCGTTGCCGAACCAGATACGGATGAATTTAGGGCCTGCTTCTTTTACGCCATTGTAATCCTGGCGAAGGGGCGCATCCACCCAAACGGTATCTCCCGCGAAACTTTTGAACATTTGTCCGCCGCCGTTAGGCCCGTTAAAGAAAGGCACTTCATCGCGCCAGATCAGGGTGGCGGGAATGATGTATTTGGCCATCGCTGCGCGCAGCTCGGCATCCGGCACGTCTTTCAGCGCCATACCGCTTTTTCTTTTCAAATAGTTGACGATACAGAGATCTTTGGGAGCGAAGAAAGTGACGCCGGGTTTCTGCACTTCCGCAGCAAGCCCCGTTCTGTCCAGTATCTGAACGATCGTGTCAAATTCGAACGGACGGGATTGCAGGAACTCGTAGATGTTCATGTCCAGTTTGCCGGAATGCACGCCGCCGTCTATATAATGGTCTTTTTTACAACTTGTCGCCATCGCCAGTATTGCTGCAAAAGCCAACAGGTATTTTAGCTTGAATATTTTCATCACGATAATTTTTTCGGTTAATAACGTTGCCAATAACGGAGTTGCTGGATATTGGGGTTATCGGTGAACGCGCGGTTGGAAACGGGCCAGGTCCAGGCGCCTTCATCAAAATCCGCCTGGGTCATGTCCGGTTTGGTTGACACAATTTCCGGGTCCTGTTCGGTGATATAACCGGTACGCACGAGGTCGTAAAAATAATGGCCTTCGCCCAGCAGCTCGCGGGTACGCTCCCTGAATATTTCAAGGTACAGGTCTGCGTCCGTTCCTGTCCAGGCTTCCAGGCCGGCGCGGTTGCGGATGGCGTCCAGGTCCGCCCTTGCGGGACCGTAATTCAGGAGGCGCGCATTACATTCCGCACGCAGCAGCATGATGTCGGCCACGCGGAAGATAACGATATTGGCTTCGAACAGGTTCTGAACGGGGTCCACCGCGAACCCGTATTTCCTGAACACGAAAGTGTTACCGGGATTGAAGTTGATCGCCTTGTCGAAATTCGTGGTATAACGCAGGTCTTTGGTGGTATCCGGGAAAAATACCCTGGGATCGTCCACACGGGTTTTCACCCATGATACGGTACCGTCGATGGCCACATTTTTCTTGATATAGCTGATCCCCCAGAGCGGTTCTTTCCTGCTGGCATATACGCCGCCGAAAAGCGTGAGGTTGGCGAGGGAACCGTTGGTGCCATATTCGCCGGAAGCCGCGTCGAATTCTATTTCGAAGATGCCTTCAGCGGATTTGCCTTTCCAGATATTCATGTAGTTCACCTTGTCTGCGGTGCTGCCGGGGCTCACGGTCAGCAGCCTGTACACGCCGCCGTCTATCACTTTGGTGGCGTAGCTCACTGCTTCCGCGTCTTTATGGCGCCATGCCAGCACATGCGCAAGCGTGGCGTGCACGGTGCCTTTGGTGGCGCGGATGGCGTTGCGGCCGGATTGGGCGTAGTCCTTAAGCAGGTCTGCTTCCGCGGTTTTTAATTCCGTCTCTACAAAATCGAGCACGGTATTCATGTCCGTTCTTGCCAGCTTTTCCGTTGTGCGGGATTTGGTGTTTAAAGGCACATCGCCCCATACCCTCACCATGTAGAAATAAGTGAACGCGCGGATAAAACGGGCTTCGGCCACATACATTTCCCGGGTGTAGGTAATGAACTGGTTGTCTGCCACGCGGTGCGCATTTTCGATCACGAGATTGCACTGCTCCACGATCTGGTAAAAAGAAGCCCAGTTGAACAGGATCTCGTCCCATTGGCGCGTTCCGCCGATCACGGTCCTGATGCGGTTTTGCTTAAGGTCCGCATCCAGCGTGCTTCTCAGCGGGTCCTGCGCTACGGAGGCGAAAATAAGTCCTCTCCTGTCTCCATACATATAATGACGGGGGTGATAGCCGTTCAGGTCTGCAGCATTGGATACTCTCGGGCTTTCGGAAAGCGTTTTGCGCAGCAGGGCGTAAGCGCCGGCCACTGAGCCGTCCAGGTCTCTTTCTGTAGACCAGAATCGGGCGTCGGGTATCTGGTCTACCGGCGTTATTTCCAGCTGTTTGTTGCAGGAAAATGCCGTTAATCCCACCAGGCAGATCAGCACATAATATAATCCTCTTTTCATACGAATACTTTTAAACTAATTAGAAGGTAACGTTCAGGCCCAGCGTCATTTTGCGGCTCAGCGGGTAGTTCCTGCCACGGTCGTAACCGGAGGGGAACTCGATCGCTTCGGGATCGCGGCCGGAGTATTTGGTAAGAATGAATACATTCTCCGTGTTGCCGTACACCATCAAACGGTCGATGCCGAAACGCTTGAGGAATTGGTTGGGCAGGTTGTAGCTCAGCATCACGTTCTTCAGGCGAAGGAAAGACGCGTCTTCCACAAATGCGCTTTTGTAATCGTACACGTTCCAGAACGTTTGGATGGAGCCTGTCCAGTAATCCAGCGTCGGGAAACGCGCGTCTTTACCGCCGCGGTCGCCGGGAGCGAAACCATAGATATCAAATTCGCTCATGGGAGGAATACCGCCCCAGTCCAGCGAGTTGCCGTTGAAATAATCGAATGTGGTGTAGTTCGGGTTGTAACCGCCCACCACTTTTGTAGAGTTCCAGTAACGTTGTAAAGCGGAGTTCACCACTTTCACGCCCCAGCGGAAGTTGAACATCATGTCGAGTGTAAAACCTTTCCAGGACACGGTGTTTACCCAGCCGCCTTCGATCTTCGGCGTGGGATCGCCTACCCACATACGGTCGTTCACCTCGCGGGCGCCGTCGCCGTTCAGGTCGTTGATCTTGTAGTCGCCGTTCAGGTCCACGAAACGCGGGGCGCCTTCGCGGTAAGGCAGGTAACCGTAGTCGAAGAACAGTTTTTTACCGGTGAAAGGATCAACCGGCACTTCGCTGTTGCTTTGCCATACGCCGTCGTTCACCATGAACACAAAACCGTAGGGCGCGGAGCCCACTTTCACCATGGTAACGTTGTCCAGCATAAACGGCCGGTTGTCGTTCGGCAGTTTCGCCACCTGCGAAGTATTGCGGGCAAGCATCAGGCGGGTGGTCCAGCTGATGGGGCTTTTCGGGTTCAGTACGTTCACGCTCAGCGTCATTTCAAAACCCTTGTTCAGCATGTCGATACCATTACGTTTGATAATGGAGTACCCGGAACTGGTAGGCAGCTGTTCGTCGTAAGTCTGGCCTTCGCTGTAACGTTGATAGAAATCCGCGATCAGGCTTACGCGTCCTTTTAACGCGGTCAGTTCAACACCAAAGTTCGTCTGGTCTGAATATTCCCATTCCAGGTCGAAATTCTGCACCTGGTTAAAACCCTGAACGGCCACTTTTGTACCGCCATAGCTGCTTACATACAGGTTTGAAGCTTCCTGGAAGCCGCCGGCGTTGCCGTTCAAAGAGCTGATGCTTGCGAAGTTCTCCACGTATTGGTTCGCGGTTTTACCCCAGCTTGCGCGCACTTTGGCTTCGTTCAGCCAGGGCAGGTTGTTTTTCACGAAAGGCTCTTCGGAAATACGCCATGCGGCAGATACGGTCGGGAAATAACCCCATCTTTTGTTCGGCGCGAGTTTGGAAGAACCGTCCGCACGGATGGATGCATCCACCAGGTATTTTTCCTTATAACCATAGTTGACCTTACCCAGTACGGAAGACGTGGCGTTTGCGCCATAACCGGTTTTGGTAGACGTTCTGTCCGGCCTGAAACCCTGCACGATCTGGATCTGGTCGGAAGATCCGCCCTTGGCGTCGATCTGCGTGATCTCCATCGTATTTTTGTTGAATTCCTGCACCAGGAAAGCGCCGAAGTTGTGATCGTTGTTTTTGGTGTAGTGGTTCCAGGACAGTTGGTTGGTCCAGGTGTAGGCATTGCTGATGCTGTTATACTGGCCTGCGTCCGAAGAGTTGTTGTTGGCTACGGAAGCGAAGAAATAATCGCGTTTATCGTTCGCATAGCTGAGCGAAGCGGTAGATGTGAACGTCAGCTCCCGCGTGATGGCGTACATCAGCTGGAGGCTGGTATTCACGGTGTTGGTAAAGTTCTTGTCCCTGTTCAGCCTGTATGCATCCAGCATACCGCCGCCATACGGGCTCTTGTCCGGTATCATGTACGTGGAAGACGGGATGCTCCAGATACCCTGCGAGCTGATGCCCTGGCCGTTTTTGCCGTTACCGCGGCTGCGGTCTGTGCGGCCGAGGTAGGTCTGCATCACGATGGTCGTTTTTTTGTTGGGAAGCAGGCGGCCGGTGAAGTTGGCCGTGTAACGTTTGAAGCCGGTATTGATCAGGATGCCGTCTTCGCTGTAATAGCCGCCGCCGATGCGGTAGTTGCCCATTTCGTTGCCGGCGGAGATGCTTGCGTCGTAGTTCTGGATTCTGCCCGTCTGGAAATACATGCTCTGCCAGTCGGTAGAGTTGTTGAAGAACGGGTTCAGGGAATCCGTCATCTGGATGGGCATGCCGCTCATTCTCGCATCGTAGGGCGCAAAACGGTTCCAGATGTCCACTTTCGCTTCGCGTTCCGATTTACCGCCGAGGATGGGGAACAGGGAAGGCGCGAAGTTGATCCCGTTATACGCGCGCAGGTCGATCTTCGGCTTGCCCGTTTTGGCGGTTTTTGTTTTGATGATGATAACGCCGTTGGCGCCGCGTGAACCGTAAATGGCGGCTGCTGCGGCGTCTTTTAATACGTCGATGGATTCAATGTCGTTCGGGTTCAGCCAGGAGATGGGGCTGTTGCCGGTTCCGAGGGCGTTTGCCGTGAAACCTTTTGCAGACGCGCGGTCTGCCGGCACCTGGATACCATCCACCACAAACAAAGGATCGGAGAAAATACGATCGTCGTTAAAGCTGGACGCCACGCTGGCATTACCCCTGATAAACACGGGAGCGCCAACGCCGGGCATGCCGCCGTTGTTCACTACAGACAAACCGGCTATGCGGCCCTGCAGCAGGTTCACCACGCTGGCGGCGGGAATGTTCTGGATCTCCTCCGCATCAAGACGGGTTACGGAAGTGGTCAGCGTTTTACGCTTCTTCTGCTCGTAACCGGTGATCACCACGTCTTTCAGCTGCTGAGCATCCGACTGCAGCGTCACTGAATAGTCCGCGCGGCCGTCTACTTTCACGGTCTGCTTGACGAAACCCAGGTAGGAAAACTCCAGTACAGGGCTCGCGCCTTTTAAGGTGAGAGAAAATTTACCGCTCGCGTCGGACGCGGTACCGTTGGAAGTTCCTGCTTCACGGATGGAAACGCCTGGCAGCGCCTCACCCTTGCTGTCTTTGACAGTCCCGGAAACTTTTCTGTCCTGTGCCATGGCAACGGAATACACCATCCCCATGAGGACGACCAACAAAAAGAGTAGCTTCTTGGTCATAGATATTGAATTGATAAAAATGTAATGATGCGCCCGTTAAGGCAGGTTGATACTGTCCGTCCTGTTTTCGGTTGACGATTGTATGCTAATACTTAGTCTCAGTCCTTAAGATGTTAAACAATAAGAGTTATTAAATCCGGTTGATTAGAAAATTGCGTGCTTAATCCCCTCGAAATATCAAACAATAAGAGCTTACTTCCTTTACTAGTCCCCCTCGAAATGTCAAACAATAAGAGCTTATCTGATTCAAATAAAATCGGCCTATCATTGCAAAATGTCCAATGGAAAGGTATAAACTCTAAATTTTTGTTAAAAATCCTGCTGATAATAGTGATAATCCCAAGACAAATGCGGAAACAGGCGCAGGACTGGCTCATTCATGCGGAAATTCAATAATTATTTGATGATAATCAATCCATTACGAAGCGATTTATTTAGCAAATATAGAGATAGTATTTTTTTCGGGTAAAATATCATCGTTTTAAGGTAAAATAGTACCTGTTTTATAATATTTGCATGACACAATTATGACAATCGTAATATTGGGCGGCAATTTCCGCCGGTCGGGCGGGAATGAAACGGGAAAAGCAGGGTTACTCACGGCCTTGGCTATACGTTTCCGCAAACGGGCCGCAGCAGCGGGCGGAGCACCTGCAGTCGTATTCCGCGGCGCTTCCGCACCAGATTCAATTGGCAGACATTTTACGAATGATTATTTTTGTCGGATAAATAACGCTGTTCCCTGAGAAAAGTACGTAAAATATTGACCATCACCCTGCTAAGCCTGCTGGGACTGGTACTGTTGGTCAGTATCCTCATTAATATCCCTGCGGTGCAAAACCTGCTCGTGCGGGAAGTGACCGCCCGGCTTTCCAGACAGCTGCAAACCCGCGTGGAGATCAAACATGTTAATTTCCGGCTCTTTAACAGCATGCGCCTCGAAGGCGCCCTTATCGAAGACCGTCACAACGATACCATTTTATATGCTGGCGCTTTGCAGGTGCGCATTACCGACTGGTTTTTCATACAGGACAAACCCGTATTGAAGTTCATCGGCCTGGAAGACGCGCGGATCAACCTCATACGCCCCCGCAACGATTCGCTTTGGAATTACCAGTTCATCGTCGATGAATTCGGCGGAAGCCCTTCCCCACAACCCAAAACAAAAAAACAGACCGGCATTTCGCTCGATCTCAAACGGGTAGACCTCCGCCGCGTACAGTTCAATATCATAGACGGATGGGTGGGCGAAGACATGCATGTGGCCGCCAACCGCATCTACCTCGACGCCAACCGGCTGGACCTCCGTTCGCACGACGTGCAGATCAACGAGCTTTCGCTCGACCGGCCTGAATTTATCATCTCCAGCTATGCGGCCAGCCCGCTGCGCAAAAAAAGAGCGCCGTCCGTAGCCATGCCCGCGCCCGCCATCGATACGCTCAAACCGATTCCCCTCCGCTGGAACGCGGATAACTGGAAACTTATCGTAAAATCGCTCAGCGTCAAAAACGGCGTGTTCGGCGTCAACAACCTGCAGGATTCCGTGCCCAGCACGCCCGGCGAGTTCGACCCTTCGCGCATCCGTTTTGCAAACATCAACCTGAGCATCACCAACAGCAGCCTGGTGAAAGACAGCATTTATGCGGACCTTGCGCTCAGCACCAAAGAACGCAGCGGCTTCGAGGTGAAATCGCTTAAAAGCCGCTTCAAAATGAGCCCCGTTGAAATGGAGTTCTCCAACCTGGACCTGCGCACCAATAACAGTCATATCCGCGATTATTATACGATGCAATACGAAGACCTGAGCGAGATGAATGATTATGTGAACAACGTGATCATGCGCGCAAGGTTCAAAGACACGCGCCTCGCGTCGGAAGACATTGCGTATTTCGCTCCTCCCCTTTCTTCCTGGGACACCGAACTGCAGATCAACGGCCGGGTAGACGGGCCGGTGAGCAATCTTTCCGGGGACAGCCTCGACATTAAAGGCGGCAGGAATACCCGGCTGAAAGGTACGGCAGACATGCGCGGGCTGCCATATATCAACGAAACTTTCATCGATTTCACCGCGAAAGAACTGGTGACCAGCGGGCAGGACCTGCGGCAGTTCCTGCCCATGCTGAAGGACATCACGCAGGTGCGTACCGACCTCATCACCACCCTTTCGTTCCAGGGCTCGTTCTCCGGTTTCGTGCACGACTTCGTAGCGTACGGGAAATTCAAGACCAATCTCGGCAATATCGATTCGGATATCAACTTCAAGACCAGCAGGGACGTGCCCGTTTACTCCGGGAACCTCGCCACCGATAATTTCCATCTCGGCAAGCTGCTCAACACCGACATTGTAAGCACCGCCACGATGACGGCCAAGGTAAAAGGCGAAGGTTTTAACTTCAAAACCCTGAAAGCCGCCGTGGATGCAGACATTCAAAAGATCGGGCTGCATGGGTACGAATACCAGAACCTGAAAGCAGCCGGTGAAATGAACCGCAAATTCTTCAACGGTTCGCTTACCGCCAACGATCCCAACCTGGACATGGATTTCGCCGGCACCATCGATTTCAACAGCCGCCTGCCGATCTTCAATTTTTATTCCGAGATCCGCAACAGCGACCTCAAAGCGCTGCGCCTCACGGAAGATTCCATTACCCTGCAGGCCAAGGCAGACCTGAATTTCGCGGGCAGCAACATCGACAACTTCGACGGCACCGCACGCCTGTACGACGTTTCGCTGTTCAAAAACAAAAGCCGCGTGGAGTTCGATTCGTTGTCCGTTTCCACCAAAAACGAAAACAATCTCAAAACACTGCGCATACAGGGCAACGAGGTGAACGGCTACGTGCAGGGGTCTTACAGCTTCATGGAGCTGCCCAACGCGTTCAAACTTTTCCTCAATAAATATTACCCGAGCTACTTTCCCGATCCGCCCGCGGCCAATGCGGGGCAGGATTTCAGCTTCTCTTTCGAGTTCGGCGAAGTGGAAAAGCTGATCCGTGCGTTCACCAACGACATCAAAGGATTGAACGGCACGCAGGTATCCGGTACGCTCAACACGCTCAGCGGCCAGGTATCGCTTAACGCCGCGGTGCCCTACGCGGCGTACACCAATATTGGCGTGCGTAACCTGCTGCTGAAAGCCAATGGCGATTTTTCCAGGATCAATGTGAGCACGAGCATCGGCAACGTGCTGTACAACGACAGCACCATATTCACCAACCCGCTGATCGTGGCCAGTTCCGGCAGGGATACGTCTTTCATCAAACTCGACCTGAAAGCGGAAGACACCACCGAGCTCGACGGTTTTTACGCCCGCGTGGTGACCGTGGGAGACGGCGTGAAAGTGAACTTCCTCAACAGCAGCTTCACCGTGAACGGCAAACAATGGAGCATGACGCCCGGCAACGAGGTGTACTGGAGCAAACATTTCCTGACCGTAAATAACCTGCGCATTTCGCGCAACGACCAGAGCATCACCATCAGCACCAATGAATTTAACCCGGACGATAATACTTTCCGCGTGGCGCTGAAAGATCTCAACCTGGCGGACGTGATACCGGCGGGCATTACCAACACGCTGATCGAAGGGCTGGCCAACGGCGTCATCAACGTGCACGACCCCTTCAACAACCTGCTGGTGGACGCCGACATAAAAACCACGCAATTGCGCATAGACAACGATTCCATCGGGCTCGTGAACCTGAGGGGCGCTTACGACAACCGCATCGGCGAAGTGCAGTTCGATGTGCAGTCGGACAATTCAAAGGCCAGCTTCAACGCCAAAGGCACCGTGGGCGTGAGCGACAGCAACCGCGTGGTGAACGCGTCCACCGATCTCAACAATGCTTCCATCAGCCTGCTGGATAAATATCTCGGCGATTACGTGAGCGAACTGACGGGCTCGGCCACCGGTCAGCTCACCGTTACCGGCACTACCGACAAACCATCGTTCCGCGGGAACGTGAAGGTGCAGAACATCGGTATGAAAGTGAATTATCTCGGCACGTACTACAAGATCCCGCTGCTGCATGTGCACAACATGGACGACAACCTGATCGAGATGCATCCTTTCACGATGATCGACAAGTTCAACAACCACGCCGCGGTGAACGGTTTTATCAGTCACCAGAACTTTTCGAAGATGAATTTTGAGTTCGACGTGCAGTCGCAGAAATTCCTCTTCCTCAATACCGGCGCGGCAGATAACAACCTGTATTACGGGGATGTGATCGCGCAGGGAAGGGTGTATTTCACCGGCCCGATGGATAATCTTCAGCTGCGCGTGCTGGCTCGCCCGCTGAGCGGCACGCATTTTTACCTGCCTTTGTCTGACAGTAAAGACATCGGCAAACACGAATACATCAATTTCAAACAATACGGGAAGGTGGTGGACGAACCGAAGAAAAAAAGCGATGTGAAGCTGAATGTGAAGATGGACATCGCCGCCAATCCCGATGCGCAGATCGACGTGATCATCAACGCCGCCACCAACGACGTGATTTCCGCCAACGGTACCGGCGCGCTTACCATCAATGTGAACCTCGACGGGGATTTCACGATGTACGGCAACTACACCATCAACACCGGAACGTATAACTTCAGTTTCCAGCGGCTCGCCAGCTGGAAGTTCGACATCGATAAAAACAGCACCATCACCTGGAATGGCGACCCCGTGGAAGCCAAAGTGAACATCACCGCCAAATACAGCCTGCCGAAGGTGAGCCTGTACAACCTGAGCACAGCGGCGGTAACCGGCAACGCCAATCCCACGAACCAGGATGTACTGAGCCGTTCCGAGCGCGTGGACATATTGCTGTACCTGCGCAATTCGCTGATGCAGCCCACGATCACTTACGAGATCACGCTGCCGGAAGTGGGGTCGCTGGCGTATGAGAGCGGCATTGCCAGCCAGCTGAAGGAGATCAACCAGGACCAGAACAAAGCCCTGTACCAGATATCATACTTATTGGCCACCGGCCAGTTCCAGCCGCCGGACGGCTCGGCCAACGTGAGCATCACCGGTAAAAACAGCGTGGGCCAGGCTTTGAGCGCCCAGGCATCGGCGATCCTGAACAACTTTTCGAACACGTTCCTGAAAAACGCCGGCATCGGTTTTAACGTAAACTACACCGCGTACAACTTCAACAACAGCGCCAGCAGCAGCTACGACCGGAACCTCGTGAGCACCGGCATCACCAAAACCTTCTACAACAACCGCATCCGCGTGTATGTAGGCGGCGATTACGACTGGGGAAGGGTGAGCGCCACTTCTTCGTCGCAGAACTTTGCCGGCGACTTCCGCGTGGAATACCTGCTGAGCCCGGACGGGCGCATACGCATCAACGCGTTCAGCAAAACGGATTACGACGCCTATATTCTCGACAACCGTACGCGCAGCGGCCTCGGCCTTTCCTACGTGCGCGATTACAATAAATTCTCCGAGCTGTTCAACGAAAAACGCATCCGCCGTATAGCCGACAGCGTGAACCGTGCCGCGGCAATGCGGCGAGCGCGGGAAGACAGTCTCAATGCGGCCCAGCCCGATACCGGCCGCGGCTCGCCGCCAAAATAACCAGGCACAAAAAAAGCCGTTCCTTTGGGAACGGCTTTTATATTTTAGGAAGACATTATCCTTTCAGGATCTCATGCCCCAGTTTGTCGCGTTTTGTTTTGAGGTAAAATTCGTTGTGCGGGTTAGGCGACACCTCGATGGGCACGTTTTCCACCACTTCAAGGCCGTAGCCTTTCAGTCCCGCGCGTTTGCGGGGATTGTTGGTGATCAGCCGCATTTTGGTAACGTTGAGATGACGGAGGATCTGCGCGCCAACGCCGTAGTCGCGTTCGTCCATCCCGAAACCCAGTTCCAGGTTGGCTTCCACGGTATCTTTCCCTTCTTCCTGGAGTTTGTAGGCTTTCAGTTTGTTCATCAGCCCGATGCCGCGGCCTTCCTGGTTCATGTACAGGATGAGGCCTTTCCCTTCTTTTTCCACCATCTGCATGGCGGCCTGCAGCTGTTCGCCGCAGTCGCAGCGGAGGGAATGCAGGATATCTCCCGTGAAACAGCTGGAATGCACACGCACCAGCACGGGATCGCCCTGGTTCCAGTCGCCTTTTTTAAGCGCCATGTGCATATCGCCAGAGTTCAGCTGTTTGAAAGCGATCAGTTCGAAATTGCCGTATTTGGTAGGCATCTGCACACGTACTTCCTCTTCTATGAGCGATTCGGTGCGGAGGCGGTATTCGATAAGGTCTTTGATGGAAATGAGTTTGAGGCTGAACTTCCGCGCGATCTCGCGGAGCTCGGGGAGGCGGGCCATGGTGCCGTCTTCGTTCATGATCTCCACGAGTACGCCAGCCGGTTCAAAACCAGCGAGGCGGGCGAGGTCGATGGTGGCCTCAGTATGGCCGGTGCGGCGGAGCACGCCGCCTTTTTTTGCTTTCAGCGGGAAAATGTGACCGGGTTTGCCCAGCTCTTCGGGGCGGATCTCCGGGTCGATGAGCGCCTGGATGGTTTTGGCGCGGTCGTGGGCGGAAATGCCCGTGGTGCAGCCGTGGCCCAGGAGGTCTACCGATACGGTGAAAGGCGTTTGATGCAAAGCGGTATTGTCGCGCACCATCATTTCAAGCCCCAGCTCTTCGCAGCGCTCTTCCACGAGCGGCGCGCAGATAAGGCCCCGGCCATAAAGGCTCATAAAATTAATGATCTCCGGTGTAACGTTCCTTGCGGCCGTAATAAAATCCCCCTCGTTTTCGCGGTCTTCATCATCCACTACAATGACCAGTTTCCCCTTTTTTATATCCTCAATGGCGGATTCGATGGTATCCAGCATAATATGTTTCCTCGGTTAGTATAATAAGATGTGCAAAGTTAGCACATAAAGTTGAGGTTTGGGGATTTCACCGCCGGGCGCTACCCTTTGGGTAAGTGTGCATAACTCCTCATATTATATAATTTGAAATTCGAATTGTTGAAAATTCTATTGTGAAACCTGAACATTTTTGTTTCAAAATGAGTTATTACAGGAGAGAAATCAAAATCTAGCCGCTTTTAGCCGCAAAACGGCTAACATGTAACAATTTGTTAATTTCAAGTTAAAGTTCGGACAGCATATTTCGTCATCTTTGCAGCATCATCAAATCGTTTGTTATGGGATTTAAAAAGTTACTTACTACATGCCTATGCATGCTGGGGGTCGCTGTTGCGTCCGCACAGGTGACCACCAGCGGTCTCAACGGAACCATCAAAGACAATTCACAGGGCCTTCCCGGCGCTACGGTAAAGGCGATCCATCTTCCCTCAGGAACTATTTACGGAACCACCTCACAGCCGGACGGCCGTTACACCATCCCAAATATGCGGGCCGGCGGACCTTACCGTATAGAGGTATCATTTATCGGTTATGCACCGCAGACCTTCAACGACGTTCAGCTGAAGCTCGGCGTATTCTATAAACTGGACGCTACCCTGGAAAGCGGCTCGCAGCAGCTGCAGGAAGTAACCGTGTCCGGCCAGCGCGGGGGCATCATCAACCCCAACAACAGCGGCACCGCCGTGAACATTTCCCGCACACAGATCGAAAACCTGCCCACTGTCACCCGCAGCGTGCAGGATTTCGCCCGCCTCAGCGCGCAGGCATCGTCCTATACCAGCGGGGCAGACGGCTCGCCCCTCGGCATTTCCTTCGGCGGCCAGAATAACCGCTACAACCAGTTCGCGATAGACGGCGCCATGGCCAACGACGTGTTCGGCCTTGCGGCTTCCGGCACCAACGGCGGCCAGGCCAGCGGCAACCCCATCTCCATCGAAGCGATCGAACAGATCCAGATCGTACTGAACCCATACGACGTAAAACAAAGCGGTTTCGCCGGCGGCGGCATCAACGCCATCACCAAAAGCGGCACCAACGAATTTCACGGCGCGGCCTATTATCTTTACCAGAACAGGAACTTCGTGGGCCTGAGCCCCAACGAAGCCAAACAGAAATACGGCAAATTCAACAGCAACACTTTCGGTATCGGCATCGGCGGCCCTATCGTCAAAAATAAACTGTTCTTTTACCTGAACGCGGAAAGAGTAGAGCGCACCTCCCCCATCGATTTCAACCCCGCAGACCCGGGCACCGGAACGACCAGTTATACCCAGGAGCAGCTCAAATCCATCTACGACAAGGTAAAAAATACCTGGGACGTGGATCTTGGCGGCTACACCGCGCAGGAAAAAGAATTTACCAATACGAATATCCTGGGCCGCATCGACTGGAACATCAGCAACGTCCACAAACTGACCCTGCGCCACAGCTACAGCGAAGCTTCCAACGTGGCGGGCACCAGCCGTTCCAGGGACGCGGCTTATTTTTACAACAGCTATTACAGTTTCCCTTCCAAAACCAATTCCACCACGCTGGAACTGAACTCCATTTTCTCCAACCGGCTCAGCAACGAGCTGCGCATCGGTTTGAACCTGGTAAGGGACAATCGTAAATACAACGGCGAACCGTTCACCAACGTGCGCATCAACAACCCGGGAGCATCCTTTAACCTGGGCAGCGAATTCAGCTCGCAGGTGAATGCGCTGAAACAGAACATCATCACCATCACCGACAACGTTACGCTCTACAGGGGCAGCCACACCATCACGGTCGGTACGAGCAACGACATCTATAACATGAAGAACGACTTCATGCAGGGCGCATTCGGCGCTTATACATTCGGCTCGCTGGACGCTTTCCTCAACGACGGCAAACCCAGCCAGTACCAGATCACCTACACCACCAACGACACACTGGCACGCGACGGCGTTACCTTTAAAGCCGCTCAGCTGAGCCTGTACGGCCAGGACGAATGGGATATCGCTAAAAACTTCCGCCTCACTTACGGTTTGCGCGTAGACCTGCCGATCTTCCCCACCAACCCTTCTTACAACGACGCGGTGGCCAAAGAATACCCGGGATATTCCACGGACATCCTGCCGAAAAGCAGGCTGCTCTGGGCTCCCCGCGTAGGTTTTAACTGGGACGTGATGAACAACGGGCAAACGCAGATCCGTGGCGGTGTGGGTATCTTCACCAGCCGTGTTCCGTTCGTATGGATCTCTAACCAATACAACAACACGGGAAATCTTTATACCACACTTAACCTGAACAACGCCGCGCTGCCGGCCGATTTCAAAATGCGGTTCGACAAAAACGATCCGTTCTACGGCCAATACAGCGCTAAAAATCTGCAGGCCATGGGCGTAGCGGTGTCTGCCCGTTCTTCCGCCATCAACCTGACAGACAGGGACTTCAAATTCCCGCAGGTTTTCAAAACCAACCTCGCGCTCGACCAGCAACTTCCCTGGGGCGTAGTCGGAACGCTCGAACTGAACTATTCCAGGACCATCAATAACGTTATCTGGACAAACCTTTCCGTTGAAAAAACCGGCAACACCATCACCCTTGGCGGGCAAGACACCCGCCCCACCTGGAGGAAAATAGCCAACACTACTTTCGACCAGGTATTGCTGCTGGAAAACACGAACAAAGGTTATTCCTACAATTTATCCGCCGAGTTCACCAAAACCGCCGCTAACGGCCTTTTCGCCAAAGTGGGCTATTCATTCGGCGAATCCAAATCAGTGAACGACGGTACTTCATCCACCGCGAATTCCAACTGGCGTTTCCCGCCGAACGTAAACGGTCTGAACGACCTCGATCTTGGTTACTCCAAATACCGCATGGGCCACCGCGTATTCGGCGCCGTTACCAAAGCATTCCGTTATGGCAGCCAGAAACAGTGGGCCACTACCCTGGGCCTGTTTTACAACGGCCAGTCCGGCACACCGTACACCTGGGTGTACTTCAACTCAGTTGATCCCACCGGCGACGACCTGGGCAGCAGTGGGAACAACGACCTGATCTACATTCCCACTTCAGCGGAAATCGCCACCATGCGTTTTGATCCCATCACCAGCTCCGGCACGGTATTGCGCACGGAAGCTGAACAACGCCAGGACCTGGACGAGCTGATCGCCAACGACAAATACCTGAACGCCCACCGGGGCCAGCGCGCGGACAAATACGCCGTAAGAACGCCGTTCGAGCACGTATTCGACTTCAAACTGGTGCAGACCATCCCGATCATCAAAAAACATAAAGTAGACATCACTTTCGACATCATGAACGTGGGCAACCTGCTGAACAACAAATGGGGCCGCACCTACTTCATCAACAACAACGTGGCCACGCCGATCACGTTCAGGAACAACAACGCCGGGCCTTTATTTCAATACGACAAAAACCGCCTGAACGATACAGACGGCAAAAGAACGCCTTACTTCATCAACAACTTCACCTCCCGCTGGCGCGGCCAGCTGGGCGTGCGGTACAGCTTCTAACCAACAACACTTCGCATAAAACAAAAAGCCGGTCGGTCGACCGGCTTTTTGTTATTTATAGCTTTCTCAAATTAAAACTTCACTGCCACGCTCGCCAGGATGTTGAGCGTTTTTTGCGCCGTACCGGTAGAGTTCCAGTATTCTTCGTTCAGCAGGTTATTGCCTTTCAGCGAAATACGATATTTCGGCTGATCGTAATACAAAGCCGCGTTCAGCAAAGTATAACCGGGAAGCACCATCAGGTTGTTGATCTCAAACCATGAATCGGAAACATAGTTGCCGCCGATGCCGAAACCGATCCCTTTTATTTTACCGCGGGTAATGAAATAGCTGGCCCAGAAATTAGCCACGCTGGGAGGAGCGGCCGCCACACGGTTGCCTTCTTTGGCGGAAGAGCTGGTGCCTTTGGTAAAAGTGCTCTCGTTATACGCATAACCCGCCACCAGGTTAAGGCCTGAAACGGGATTGGCGATCACTTCTGCCTCAAAGCCGCGGCTGAGCTGCGTTCCGCCCTGCACGCTGTAAGTTTTGTTGTCGGCCCTTACTTCGTTAAAGATGGTATTGGTTACATCGATATTGTAATAGTTCAGCGTTGCATTCAGTTTTTTGTTGAACGCATCCACCTTCACACCGGCTTCCCATTGATTGGCGTATTGCGGCTTCAGTTCAAGGATAGAGCCGTCCGGCTGCGTGGCGGGGGCAAAGTTCGCGTAACCGTTCATGTAGTTGGCGAATAAAGACACCTGGTCTTTCACCACCTGGTACACCAGTCCCAGCTTGGGCGACAGCGCATTCTGGCTGTACCCCCCGGTATATTTCCCGGTAGCGAGCGTATAGGTGCCGTCTGTCGTGAAATGTTCCCCGCGAAGGCTCAGCATAGCCATCAGCGTGGGCGTGATGTTGAACACATCGGAAATATAAACGGCGTAGTTGCTGGTTTTCGAGGTGGTGCCTTTGAAACCGACGCCGGGGGCATGAGAGCGGTCGTCGATCTTCTGAGCGCTCATATCGGCTACAGTGGCGCTGCGCAGGTTCACCGTGTCGTAATTGAATATCGCGCGGTACAGCTCGTTGTAGTTGTAGTTATAATCCAGGCCGATCACTACGCGGTTGCGGAAGGAACCGATCTTGAAATCGCCGATGAAATTCTGCTGCAGCTGGATGTTGCCGAAAGTTTCGGGCGTTTGGTTGCGCATGCCGCGGACCATCGTGGAATCCGTCAGGAAGTTGAAGGTAGTCCACAGCAGCGATTTGTAAAACCCTTCGGAATAGAGGAAGTTCGTCTCCGATTTCCACTGGTCCGAAAACTTGTGCTGCAGCTGCACCTGTACGTTATTGATGCCGTTTTCAACGTCCACGCCATTGTTGATGTACGATCTTTTATAAGGCAATTCCAGGTCTTTGAAGCTGCGTGCTTTGATCACATTATTGAGCAGCGCGGCGGTGTTGAAGGTGGTGGTGGTAACGGTGTAGGCGCCTCTCGTCAGCTCCGCCTCCACGCTCAGTTTCGTGCGGTCGCTGATCTGGTAGGTAAAGCTCGGCGCGATCGTGTAGTTTTTGTTATACCCCTGGTCCTGGAACGAGCCTTCGGACTGGAAAGCGGTATTGAGGCGGAAAAGCATTGTTTTTTCCGCGTTGACCGGGGCATTCACGTCTGCCGTAATTCTTGCGAACTTGAAGCTGCCGCCGGTGAAGGTCACTTCGCCGCCGAAATCTTCGTACGGTTTTTTGGTCACGTAGTTGAACACGCCGCCGAAAGAAGTGTTGCGGTTGCTGCCGAACAGCGTGCCGGAAGGGCCTTTGATAGCTTCCACGCGCTCGAGGATCACGGGGTTGAGCGGTACGATGGCGCTGGTGGCCATGCCGTTGCGCATACCGATGGTGCCTGCAAAACCGCGCATGCTGAGGCCCTGGGAGCCGCCGGCGGAAAAGTTGGGCACGGCGCCGGAAATGTTGCGGTAAATGTCGGTGCGCTCTACCACTACCTGCTCTTTCATCACGATCTGGCCTACAGTGTGGTACACCTGCGGGTTTTCGAGGTTTTTGATGGGCAGGCGGGCGATCTGCTCGCTTTCTTTGGTCACGAATTTATTGGATACGCCACCGGTGATGGTAACGCCTTTCAGCTGGGTGCTGGATACCTGCAATTGCAGCTCCACGCCGGCGGTTTGCCCTTTTACGATGGTCACGTTCTGCCGGAGCGTTTCATAACCGATCAGCGATACTTCCAGTTGGTACTGGCCTACCGGCACGCGGTTGATAAAAAATTTCCCTTCCTCGCTGGTAATGGCATGTTTGTTCGCGCCTTTCAGCACCACGGTTACCGCCACTGCCGGCCTTCCCTCGTTCGTCTGTATCGTTCCCCTGATAGAACCGTATTCCGGATCGCTGCCTTCCGCGGCGAGCGCGGCGAACGGTAAGAGGAGCAACAGGACTTGTATAAGTTTCTTCATCTTTCGTAAAAAATTTCCGCAAAGGTTGCGATCCTCTCAACACTTAGTTTTAACATTCGGGAAATTCTTTTACGAAAAAGGGAAATTGACGCGTAACTGACAATTAGTTGGCTTGAACGGGTTTTTAACTGTTTACGACCCATTCCAGGAAGCCGGGCATTACGCCGGCCCAGGTGGCCATATCGTGTTTGCCGCCCTGTACGAGCTCGTAACGGATGTGTTTGCCTTTTTCATATCCTTTTTCTTCAAGCAGGTGCACCAGGTCTTCGGTATCGTCCACCGCGTCTATCACGCCGTTCACATTGCGGTCCGCTTCCTCGTCCTGCGTGCCGGCTTCGAAAAAGAAACGCAAATCAGGCTGGAAGCGCCCTTCGCGGACCTGGCGGTGCATAATGCGCTGCGCGGGATCACCGTCTGCGCTGTGCCACCAGAGCGAACCCGAGAATACGCCTGCTTTATGGAAGGAGCCCGGGTTGTTCCAGACGATATCCAGTGCGGAAAGCCCGCCCATGGAAAAACCGGCGAATGTTTTATCCGGAAAATGGCGGTGATAGCGGCTTTCGAGAAAAGACAGCAATTCCCGCATGATAAAACGGGTGTAAAGTCCCGCTTTACAGCCCCTGCCCTGGTAACCGATGTGTTTTGCCGTGCCGTATTCCTGCATGCGCTGCGGACCGGCGTGCACGGCCACTACCCAAAGGGAAGGGTGACTGGTATCCTGCAGATGCGCGAGCATTTCTGGAAAACCCAGCTGGTCCAGGTCCTGCCCGTCGTTCATCAGCAACAGGTGCGGGTTGTCTTTGGTGTTGGCGGGTGAATACACATCGAAAACGACTTCCCTTTGGAGGAAAAGGGAGAATTGACTGAAAGATTCTTTTCTGGGAAGCATATGCGGCGGGTTTCCTTACTAAGTTAATGAAATACCGCCAGAAACGTTATTTTACAGAACAGAAACCTTGTGTTATGAAATTGTTCAATTTCCGGCTCATGCCCGTTCTTTTGCTCGTTCTGCCCGCGTTTGGCCAGCAGGCTCCCCTGAGTGCGCCCAAATACGAGGTGAACGCTTCGCTGAAGGCCGCCGCGCCCGACGCCGCTTATCCTTTCCTGCTCGTTACCGACCTTACCATTCCCGGTTGCAGGCCCGGCGCCGAACTGAACGAAACACAGGCATCCATCGCAGACGCCGCCGGCACACAGCTGCAGCTGCTCGTTTCCAGCGTACACGCGGGCTCCGTGCAGCAGGAATGCCGCCGTACCGACTATTATTACGTGAAAGACACGGCGGATATGCGCATGGTAATGGAAACCTTTTACCGCGACAACTTTTCCGATTACCGGCATCATCTCCTTATCCGCCCCGATCCCGCGTGGAAAACGTACCTCGACACGCTGGCCCCGGCCGCAAAATGAATCCCTGCCCGTGTTTCCAAATAATTCCCCGCCACCTTTGAGAACCCGTAAATTTTCATGAAATTCGTAACATATCCTTCGCCGCAACGGCATGTTTCCTTAAAACCCGGGCCTTTGACTGAAAACTACCATACCTGGCAATCTTCTTACCTCGGCAAAACCTTCGAGATGCTGGTATTCGGCGACGCCGGTTACCCCCTCATCCTGTTCCCCACCTCCATGGGGCGGTATTACGAAGGAAAAGACCGCGGGCTGATCGACGCCGTGGCCTGGTTCGTGGAAAACAACCGGGTGAAGATCTATTGTCCCGACGGCATCGATTCCCTCAGTTGGTACAATACCGGCATCCACCCGGCGGAAAGAGCGCACAATCATGCCCTGTACGACCAGCTGCTGCTGAACGAACTGCTGCCCCGCATTGAAGCCGAAACCGGGCACAGCCGCATAGCCGTGGCAGGCTGCAGCTTCGGCGGGTATCACGCCGCCAATTTCGCTTTCAGGCACCCGGAAAAAGTGGCCTACCTGTTCTCCATGAGCGGCCTTTTCGACATCCGCTCCCGCACGGAAGGGCATTACGACGATAATATCTACTTCAACAATCCCATGGACTACATGCCGGACAATGCCCATCCCGACCTCTGGAAAATGGGCATCGTGCTGGGCGCGGCCGAAAGGGACGTTACCCGCGGGCAAAACGAACAGTTCTCCGGCATCCTCAACAACAAATCGATACAGCACTGGCTGGACGTAAGGCCCGATATGGTGCACGACTGGCCCGTATGGCGGCAAATGCTGCCCCACTATTTGTCTTTATTAAAGCACTGAGCGTGAAAAAGATCGGGATCCTTTTCGGGCAGGAAAACACGTTTCCCCAGGCATTCACCGAACGCGTGAACCATTACTGCGGCCCGGGCATGCAGGCGGAGCCGGTGTTGATCGGCAAAGCGCTGCAGGGCGGCCCGCCGGAATACGCCGTGGTGGTAGACCGCATCTCGCACGACGTGCCGTTTTACCGCGCCTGGCTCAAAAACGCGGCGCTGCAGGGCACGGCCGTGATCAACAATCCTTTCTGGTGGAGCGCCGACGAAAAATTTTTCAACAACGCCATCGCGCTGCATATGGGCGTGCCCGTGCCCAAAACCGCGCTGCTGCCCAGCTTCGAACTGCCGGACGAAACCACGGGCGACAGCTTCCGCAACCTGCAATACCCGCTGGACTGGAAAGACATTTTCGCGCAAACCGGCTTTCCCGCTTACATGAAACCCTTTGCGGGCGGCGGCTGGAAAAACGTGTACCGCGTAGGGAACGAAAAGGAATTTTTCGAACTGCATGCGCAAACCGGGCGGCATGTGATGCTGTTGCAGGAAGAGATCGTTTTCCAGTCGTATTACCGCTGCTACTGCATCGGCGGCCGGTACGCGCACATCATGCCCTACGAGCCGCGCAACGATCCTGAAAAACGCTATGAAGCCGGTTTTAAGCCGGATACTAAACTGAAAAAATTAATCGAGACCTATACCCTGTTGCTCAACCGCGCGCTCGGTTATGATTTTAACACCGTGGAATTTGCCGTGCGCGGCGGCGTGCCATATGCCATCGACTTCTGCAATCCGGCACCGGATGCAGACAGGCGTTCCGTCGGCGAAAATAATTTCGAATGGGTGGTGGAACATGCCGCACGGTATGCCATCGAAAGGGCCGTGGCGCAGGAAAACGGGAAAGACAATCTCACCTGGGGCAGCTGGCTGAAAGAAGCCGTGCAGCAGGATCGCAAATAATTAACGAACTTCACCCTGAAACCAGTAACAAGACATGAATTACGGAGCTTTTACACTTGGCATTGAAGAAGAATACATGGTAATGGACCCGCAAACGCGGGAACTGCGCTCGCACGAACAAAGGATCGTAGAGCAGGCGCAGAAAGTGATCAAAGACAAGGTGAAAGCGGAAATGCACCAGGCCGTGGTGGAAGTGGGCACGCAAATATGCGCGAACATCGAAGAAGCTTACCAGGACGTGCTGCTGCTGCGCCAAACCATCACGCAGATAGCGGGAGACCTTGGTTTCAGCATAGGCGCGGCGGGCACGCACCCATTTTCAAAATGGGAAAAACAGCTTATCACCGACCATCCGCGGTATTTCGAGCTGGTCAACGAAATGCAGGACGCCGCACGCTCTAATCTTATCTTCGGATTGCACGTGCACGTAGGCATGGAGAACCGTGAAATGGCACTGCACATCGCCAACAGCGTACGGTATTTTCTCCCCCACGTATTTGCCCTCAGCACCAACTCGCCATTCTGGGAAGGCCGCAATACCGGCTTCAAATCCTTCCGCACAAAGGTGTTCGACAAATTCCCCCGCACCGGCATCCCCGACTATTTCACGAGTATCGAGGAATACGACAACTTCATCAAGCTGCTGGTTAAAACCAATTGTATAGACAATGCGAAGAAAGTGTGGTGGGACCTCCGCGTGCACCCGTTCTTCAACACCGTAGAGTTCCGCATTTGCGACGTGCCGCTCACCGTACCGGAAACCATCACGCTCACCGCACTGTTCCAGGCCATTTGCGTGAAGATCTACAAACTGCGCACGCAGAACCTCAACTTCATCATTTACAACAGGGCGCTGGTGAACGAAAACAAATGGCGCGCGTCGCGTTACGGTATCGACGGCAACCTGATCGATTTCGGCAAAGAGATGGAAGTGAATACCCGTGCGCTGATATACGAGCTGCTCGATTTTGTGGACGATGTGCTGGACGACCTTGGCACCCGCTCCACGGTGATAGACGGCGTGAACAAAATACTCGCGGAAGGCACCGGCGCGGACAAACAGCTGAAAGCATTCGAAGAAAACGACGGCGACCTCGTGAAAGTGGTGGATTACATACAATCGCGGTTTCTGCCGTAATTTTGTATTATGTGGGATTATTTCGATGAGATCGAAGATCCCATTACGCAAATAAAAAAGACGGAATGAAAGTCGCCATCCTGGATCTATACGAGGGCGTGCCCAACGAAGGCATGCGCTGCATACGCGAGCTGCTGCTGCAATTCGCCGGAGCCGCGCAGGTGCCATTGCAGATCAATGAATTTGATGTACGGCGGCAACGCCAGGTGCCCGACCTTGGATACGATGTTTATATTTCCACGGGCGGCCCCGGCAGCCCGGTAGACAGTGCGGGCAACGACTGGGAAAAAGCTTATTTCGGCTGGCTGAACAGCCTGCTGGAATGGAACCTCCGGCCCGGCAACCGCAAAAAACACGTTTTTCTCATTTGTCATTCTTTCCAGATCGTATGCCGGTATTTTGAACTGGGAACCGTTTGCCGCCGCAGATCGCCGGCTTTCGGCGTTTTTCCCGTGCATAAAACGAAGGCGGGGGAAAACGAGCCGCTTTTCAACGGTCTCCCCGACCCGTATTACATCGTAGACAGCCGCAACTGGCAGGTGATACAGCCCAACGAGGCAAAACTCGCCGAAATGGGCGCGGAAGTGCTCGCCATCGAAAAACAAAGGCCGCATGTGCCGCTCGAAAGAGCCACCATGGCCATCCGTTTTTCGCCTTACATTATCGGCACACAATTCCATCCCGAAGCGGATGCCCCCGGGATGCGCAAATATCTGCAATCGCCCGCGCAGAAAAAAAGAGTAGTGGAAGAACACGGGCGCGGGAAATTCAATAACATGCTGGAGCTGCTCACCGAACCGGACAAGATCCTGCTCACGCACGACACGCTGCTGCCCAATTTCCTGGAGACAGCGCTGGCCTACCAGCTTACCCAAACCCAATCACCATGATCCCGGACATACGACAGGCTTTTAACCAACAGTTCACTCCTTCCCGTTATGCGGACCTCCTGGCCGGCCTTACGGTGGAAACCGGCGTCACGCCCGCTTTCAGGGTGGCCGAAACACCCGTGTTCGTGCCGAAAAAACTGGAGGAACAACTGCTCGCCGCCGGTGAAGAAGTGATAAAAACGGTCCGCCGCCCCGATCTGTTGGAGCTTACGGAAGCTGCGATCCCCAAGGGTTACCTGGTGCCGAAAGAAAATCATCATCCCCAGTTCATCATCGTCGATTTCGCCGTTACCCGCAACGAAGCGGGCGAACTGGTGCCGCAGCTGATCGAACTGCAGGGTTTTCCCAGCCTGTTCGGTTTCCAGGAAATGCTGGCCCGGCAGTACCGCCAATACATGCCCGTTCCGGAAACGTTCTGCACTTTCGGCCCGGGGCTGGACAGGGCGGGATATGTAGACCTGCTGCGCCGCTGCATTCTCGGCACGCACCACCCTTCCAATGTTATTTTGCTGGAAGTATTGCCCCGCCGGCAAAAAACGCTCATCGATTTCGTATGTACGGAAATGTTACTCGGCATCCCGGTAGTTTGCGTGACGGACCTGGTGCAGGAAAGCAAAAAGCTCTATTACCTCAAAAACGGCGAAAAGGTGCGCGTACAGCGCATTTACAACCGCATGATATTCGAAGACCTGGCTACTTACAAAGACGAGCTGGGCACCATCGTCAATTTCCAGCACGAGCTGGAAGTGGAATGGGCTACGCACCCCAACTGGTATTACCGCGTCAGCAAATTCCTGCTGCCCTTTATTCATGGCCCGTTTGCGCCCAAAGCCTGGTTCCTCCACGAATTGCCCGTGCTGCCGCAGGACCTGGAGAATTATGTGCTGAAACCGCTGTTCTCCTTCGCGGGTCAGGGCGTGATCATAGACCCCACGCCGGCGCATGTGGAGAAGATCGAAGACCCCGAGAACTGGATATTGCAGCAGAAAGTGGAATACGCCGCGGCGATAGAAACGCCTACAGGCTCCGCCAAATGCGAGATCAGGCTGATGTACTGCTGGCCGGACGATGCCCCCGCTCCCGTGCTCGCGCAAAACCTCGCGCGGCTCAGCAAAGGGAAGATGATCGGCGTGAACTACAACCGCGACCTGGACTGGGTAGGCGGCAGCAGCTGTTTTTTCGAACCTTAAAAAAAACACAACATATGCAAAGACTTAACATCAGTTCAGGCGCTCCCTGGGAAGCCAAAGTAGGGTATTCCCGGGCAGTGCGGATCGGCAATGTGGTGGAAGTTTCAGGCACCGTATCGCAGGACGGTGACAAAGTGATCGGCATCGGCGATGCCTACGAACAGACCAAACACGCGCTCGCCAAGATAGAAGCCGCATTGGTAAAGGCCGGCGCATCGCTGCACGACGTGGTGCGCACGCGCATTTACGTGACGGATATTTCGAAGTGGGAAGACATCGGTCGTGCGCACGGAGAATTTTTCCAGGCCATCAGGCCCTGCACCACCATGGTGGAAGTAAGCAAGCTCATCGGCCCGTACCTGCTGGTGGAAATAGAAGCCACCGCCGTGGTGCCGTCCTGATAACGAACGAATAAACAAGACATAAAAAAGCCGCCCCGTAAAGAGCGGCTTTTATGTTGCGCGGAATCGATCCGTTTATTGTCCGATTTTTTCCTGCCAGGCCAGCATGCCGCCGGTGAGGTTCACGAGGTTGGAGAAGCCCATCGTTTCGAGAACCATGCATGCCTGCCCGCTGCGGTTGCCGCTTCTGCAATACACGACCAGTTCCTTGTCTTTAAAGTCTTCCAGCTCGTCTACCTGCATGGCGCGGATCTCTCCCAGCGGAACATGAATGCCGCCGATATTGAATTCCTCTCTTTCATGCGGCTCGCGTACGTCCACGAGGGTAATGGTTTCCCCGTTGTCCAGGCGTTTTTTCAGTTCTTCGGGTGTTATTGTTTGCATGATGCGAAATTTTTTTACAAAGGTAAATAATCTGTTATTCCTGCGGGGCAGGGTTCTGCAAGGGCAACGTGGAATCCTTCACGGGCCGCGTGGCGCCCAGCCAAAGGTCTACGCTTTCACCGGCACGTATCAGGTTCAGCTCGCCCAGTTCGTTCCTGCGCGGGGGGCTTTGTTTGAATACAAAAGCGCCCAGGGTATCCGTTACGCCCGCGTCTATCAGCACCGTTCCAATATTGAGATTGCTGGCCGCCAGCACTTCGCGGGCTTCCAGGTAGGTCATGCCCACCGTCTCCGGCACGGGATTCTCCATGCTGCCGGTGCCGCTGCTCAATACCAGCGTGATATTGCTCCCTTCGGGAATTTCCTTGCCCGCCTTGATCGGCTTGCCGTTGAGCAACTGCTGCAAAACGGTATTGGTCGCAAAGTCCGGCTTATAAATAGTATCGCCGATATTCAGCCTGCGGGCGCGCAGCGTCATTTCCGCGCTACGGTAAGTAAGCCCCTCCAGGTCCGGCATAGGCACCATGGGCGGCACTACTTTGTTGACGGTGAGGTAAATGGTACGGTGACTTTTCACCACGTCTCCCCGCTCCGGCGTTTGCTCGTACACCAGCAGCGCCGGCATGGTATCGATATAAATGGAATCGCGCACTTCCACTTCAAAACCCATTCCTTCCAATGCGGAAGTGGCGTCTTTGATGGTTTTGCCGCGAACGTCCGGCACGGTCACTTCCTCACCATGACGCGTAAGAAAACCCAGGGACAGGAAAAAAAGGATTCCCAGCAGTATGATCAGCCCGAAAATAACGAGCAGGTTGTAACCGAAGGAACGCCTTGTGATATTGTGAAACATTTTCATATTAGCAAAGTATACTTAATTTTTAACAGCCGCAAGGCATTCTTCAATAAGCATGCCGTAAAAGGCCCTGAGCGTAAGCCCCGCCGCCCTTACCTGCTGCGGCACCAGGCTGTTTTCGCTCTGGCCCGGCATGGTGTTCACTTCCAGGAAATATACTTTGCCGGTGTTTTCTTCCAGGATAAAATCCGCCCGTACAATGCCCTTGCAGTTCAGCCGGTTATACAGCTCCAGCGCCGCCGTACGGATCGTGTCCGCCGCTTCGGGGGCTATTTCGGCCGGTGTCACTTCGTTGGTAACACCGGGCGTGTATTTGGCTTCATAGTCAAAAAACTCTTTGCTGCTGCGGATCTCGGTGAGCGGCAGCACCGTCATTTTGCCCTGCGCGCGGAAAAGGCCGCAGGTTACTTCCGTGCCTTTGATGAATTCTTCGATCAGTATTTGATTGTCTTCCTTAAAAGCTTTCTGGATGGCCTCTTCCAGTTCTTCGGCCTTGTTCACCTTGCTCATGCCGATGCTGCTGCCGCCTTCGGCGGGTTTTACGAATACGGGAAGGCGCAGCTGGCTGAGTATCCCGGCGGTGTCGTACGGTTTATCGCTGAAAATATGAGCGGAGCGGCTTACGTTCACTACATCGAGCGCCGCCACTACCTTGTTGCAATAGCTTTTGTTGAAGGTGAGGGCGGAAGTGACCATTCCGCAGCTCGTATAGGGAATGCCCAGCATCTCGAAATAACCCTGCAGGCGGCCGTCTTCCCCCGGCGTGCCGTGAATGCCGATGAACACGGCGTCGAAGCGGATATGTTTGCCGCCGACGGTGAGACTGAAGTCGTTTTTGTCCACGGCCACCGCCGCGCCGTCTGCCGCGGTATACGTCCAGCTGTCTTTGGTGACGATGATCTTGTAAACGTCGTACAACGCGGGATCGATGTTTTTTTCGATCACCGCAGCGCTTTGCACGGAAATCACGTATTCTCCGGAATATCCGCCGGCAACCAGGGCAATATTTTTCTTCATAGATGGCAAAATAACAAAAAAGGAAGGCCCAACATACCGCTGGTACTTCCTTTTCCGTGAATTATTTCAATTTTAAAGATGTATTTAGGTTTAGATGTGCAGACGGGCTTTCTTGTCCATCAGCTCATCTACGGTTTCCTGGTACATTTCGTCGGGCACGCAGCAATCTACGGGGCAAACGGCCGCGCACTGGGGCTCTTCGTGGAAACCCTGGCATTCCGTGCATTTATTGGGAACGATATAATAAGTATCAACGGCGATGGGGGCGTTACGCTGGTCGGCGTCCATGGAAGAGCCGTCCATCAGGGTATAAGTGCCTTTTACAGTAGTTCCGTCTGCTATCGCCCATTCCACACCGCCTTCATAAATCGCATTGTTCGGGCATTCCGGTTCACAAGCTCCGCAGTTTATACATTCATCTGTTATCTTAATTGCCATATTGTAAACTTTTTGTTTAGGATGTAAGCCATTAATTTTGCTTCAAAAATAGAATTTCTACAATTTAAATACTCAATTTATTTTTCGGGGTTATGATGGAATTATCGCAAAAATTAGCAGTATTGGCCCGGTTGGAGGCGTATTTGGGCGGAAAAAGCACGGAAGCGGAGCAGGAAAGCCTCGATTTGGCGAAACGGCGGGCTTTTGCGCACAACGGTTGGTTCACCCCCGAATTTACGGACCTGGCCATCGCCAATATCTGTAAATATTATCTCGACCCCGCCGCTTTAAAAGCCTGGGTGGAACAATATCCCGGTTTCGGCAAACCCGCCGCCCGCAAAAAAGTGGGCATCGTGGCCGCCGGCAACATCCCCCTCGTGGGGTTTCACGACTGGCTCGCGGGTTTTCTCAGCGGGCATGAGATATGGATAAAACTCTCGTCGAAAGACAATGTGCTGCTGCCGCATATTTTCGAAAAGATCGCGGAATGGGCGCCGGAAGCCGCTCAGGATACCGTAGTGGCTGAAATGCTGAAAAACTGCGACGCCTACATCGCCACGGGCAGCAACAACTCCGCCCGTTATTTCAATTATTATTTCGCCAAATATCCCCACATCATCCGCCGCAACCGCACTTCCGCCGCGGTGCTCACGGGCGGGGAAACGCCTGAAGAACTTGGCGCGCTGGCAGACGACGTTATGCTTTATTTCGGCCTGGGATGCAGGAACGTAACGAAAGTGTATGTACCGGAAGGTTACGACTTCACGCCGCTGCTCACCGCGCTCAAAAAGTACGGCCGCCTGGCGGATCACCATAAATACAAGAACAATTACGATTATAACCTCGCATTGTACCTGCTCAACCTCAGTCCGTACCAAACCAACGACAGCCTGCTGCTGCACGAGAACGAATCCCTTTTCAGCCCGCTGAGCGTGCTGCATTATGGTTTCTACCGCGACAGGACAGAACTGGAAACCCAGCTGCGCGAAAATCCCGATCTGCAATGCCTTGTAGGCCGCGGGGCGGTGCCTTTCGGACAGGCGCAATATCCTTCGCTGACGGATTATGCGGACGGGGTAGACACGGCGGCCTTCCTGGCTTCGCTTTAGCGGCCGGCTGCGAACAGATTGTCACCTAAACTTGTTATCTTGACAGGCATTGCCATACTTTTGGCAGTGCCTGTGCCGTTTAATTAAGGAGCTTTTAACGATTGGCATAAAAATCTGTTAAATACTTGCATGTTACAACTTACAACCTATGAACTCCGTTAAATTTGTAAGGAAAGGCATGTAAATTGATCTTGGTACAAAGAAGAAAACTTTATTTCCTTTCACCCCTTTTAAACCAATGCAAATATGAAATTTTCGCAAGTTGCGGGTACTATACTGATAAGCGCGGCCACTGCGTTCGGGAGCATATTTGTTTACAGTAAATATTTCCAGAAAGAGGCCCCGCAGGGGGTTTACCAGAACGGATCAGACACTGTACCGGTAAATTATGCCAGTTACATGCCCGGCTCCGCAGGCAACACCAATCTTACCCCCCCTACCGATTTCCAGCAGGCGGCAAAGATCGGCACGCCTGGAGTGGTACATATCAAAACGAAGATCAACCCGAAACAGCTCGGCAATAATCTCCAGAAAAGGAGAAGCCTGCTGGAAGAATTTTTCGGGGAGGGGTTTGACGACGATGGCGGCGGGCGCCGGTATTACACGCCTCCGCAGATGGCATCCGGCTCCGGCGTATTGATCTCCGACGACGGGTATATCGTGACCAACAATCACGTGGTAGACGATGCGGATGAAATATCCGTAACCCTGAGCAATAATAAATATTATACGGCCACCGTGGTGGGAACCGATCCCAGTACGGACCTGGCCCTGATCAAAATAAAGGCCACCGGCCTCCCCTACCTCCTGTACGGCAATTCAGACGACGTGCAGGTGGGCCAGTGGGTGCTGGCGGTAGGTTATCCGCTGAACCTTGAAACGACGGTAACGGCCGGTATCGTAAGCGCGAAATCGCGCGCGATCGGCATCAACCGGCGCAACAGCCGCACCGCGATCGAATCGTTCATACAGACGGACGCGGCGGTGAACCAGGGTAACAGTGGCGGCGCGCTCATCAACACGGCCGGCGAGCTGATCGGCATCAATTCGGCCATTGCTTCGCCCACCGGCGCTTACGCGGGTTATTCCTACGCGATACCGGTGAACCTGGTGAAAAAAGTGGTGAACGACCTGATGAAATTCGGGAATGTACAAAGGGCGTATCTCGGCATCGAGTACCGCGACCCGAATACGATGACGGACAACCAGCTGAAAGAGCTGGGCATGAGCCGCGATATGGGCGGCATCAAGGTATTGCGCGTACCGGAAACTGGAGCTGCGGCCCAGGCGGGTATCAAAGAAGGAGACATTATAACCAAGATAAATGGTGTAAATACTTCATCAATTCCGGAGTTGATGGAACAGATCAGCCGATACAAACCAGGTGATAAAGTCAGCGTAAATTATTTGCGCGGCAATAAAGAGTATACCGCAAACACAACGCTGAGGAACCTCGACGGGAATACAGACATTGTAAAGCTGGGGGTACTCGATTACCTGGGGGCTGACTTTGTGTCCCTGAACAAGGAACTATCTGACGAGCTGGGCGTCGAAGGCGGAGTAGTGGTGGGCAACATCAGCAGCGGCCTTATCAAAAAACAGACGAACATGAAACCGGAGTTCGTGATCCTGAAGGCGGGCAATGTGCAGGTAAAAAGCACGGAAGAACTGAAGCGCGCGCTGAACGGCAAAAAGCAGGTGAGGCTGGAAGGTTTCTATATGCGTGACCGTTATGCCAACATTTACTACTACGATCTGAACCTGGCGAACACGGCCGAGTTCTGATGTAGTTAAATATTAAAGACATTAACATGTGTTTTCATATAGGTTTTATAGGTTAGGATTAAAGGGCTCCTGTTTCCAGGGGCCCTTTTTTATTGTATTCGTCATTTCACACTAAAAATAAAGGCCCCGGCGAACGCCGGGGCCTTATTATGGCCATTATTGTAAAGGCTCACAAGAATGACCATATATCCTATGAAAACCCTATACTAAATTTAGTATTATATGTAATACAGCTGTCGGGGCAATTGGTAAACGATAAAAAATGGCTCGTTAACGGCCATAAAGCTGCGGTGAAATAAATAACCGGCCGGAGATATCGGGCAAAAAAGGCGGATTACAGGTTGATGACGCCTTTGAGCTGTGTGAAGAACTCGTCCTTTTTGCGGGAAGAGATCGGGATGTTTTTCTGGTCGCTCATGATAACGGCGGTACCTAATCCCTTGATGATCTTGACAATATGATGGATATTGATCAGGAAAGACTTGTGAACGCGGTAAAAACCCTTGTCAGACAACATTTCCTCGTATTCCTTCAACGATTTGGAGATCAGGTGGGAAACGTTGTTGATCAGTTGTATTTTGGTGTAACTGTCGAATGCCTCGCAGTAGATAATATCTTTTAAATCGATAACATTGTAGCCGTCGTTGACGGGTATTACGATCTTGGAGAACGCATTATCATTATTCTTCACATAATCCTTCAGGATGGATGCGAGCTCGTTCAGGCGGCCTTTTTTGCTTCTCTTCACTTTTTCCAATGCATCTTCCACCTCACTCACCTTGATCGGTTTGAGGAGGTAGTCCAGCGCGGCGAATTTGATCGCCTGTAAAGCATATTCCTGGAAAGCAGTAATGAAAATCACCTCGAAATTAAGGACAGGGAACATTTCCAGTAACTGAAAACCGTTGTGTGGGGGCATCTCAATATCCAGGAACAAAACATCAATAGGGTTATTCTTGATCATCTCCGCGGCCTCATGGATATTTTGTGCTTCGCCTATCACTTTAACATCCTTGCAGTAATTTTCCAGAATGTTTCGCAGGATATGAATGTTGCGGACCTCGTCGTCAACAATGGCAGCTTTTATAATACTCATAACATCTTTACAATGGGAATCAGGATTTCAACCAAGGTACCTTCCTTGTTGCCGAATCCAGACTTAAATTTATCAATTATTTCTAACTTTCCAACGCTTCCATTAAAAGATTTGATAATCTGGAGCCTTTCCTTAATAACACTAAGCGCGGTGGATTCGTGTTTGGCGAGCTTTCCGGTCTTCATACTGTTGGCATGCTCCCACCCTATCCCGTCGTCGTCCACGGCGCAATACAGCAGGTCTCCGTGCATTTCCAGCCGCACCACCAGGTGCCCGCTGCCGTTCTTGGGCGCCAGCCCGTGTTTGATCGCGTTTTCCAGGATCGGCTGTATCAGCATCGGCGGGATATATACCGTATATTCCTTCAATTCCTCGCTTAACTCGAACTTATATACGAAAGAATTGGCGAACCTGATCTTTTCCAGCTCCAGGTACCGGGTCAGGAAGGCGATCTCGTCTTCCAGCGAAATATAGCTTTTCCGGCTGTTGTTGAGCATCTGCCGCATCAGCGTCGCAAAATCGGCCAAGAAGTTCAGCGCCTGCTTTTCTTCCTTCTCCAGGATCAAATGCTGCACGGAGTTGAGCGAATTGAAAATGAAATGCGGGTTCATCTGGTTGGTCAGCGCCTTCGCCTCCAGCTCCGCGATGCGCCGGTTGTATTCCGTCTTCCGTTTTTCCCCTCCCTTCACCCGGTTAATGATATACCGCAAAATAAGCAGGATGGCCATGATGGCCAGCAGCACGAGAATGCCCCTCGCCCACCATTCCTGGTACCATTGCGGCAGGATGTTGATGCGCAGGGCCACGGGCCGGCTCCAGTCGCTTTTGTATTTGCGCGCCCTGATCAGCAGCGTGTAATCGCCGGGCAATAGTTTGGGGTAGGGCACAATGTTGCTCATCGTGGTCACCCAGCCGGAGGAAGTGTCGTTCGAAAAATTATATTGGTACTCCACCAGGTCGGGCAGATCGTACGCAATGGCGCCAAATTCCACCTCGAAGGAGCTGCCGCGTTCGTAAATATGCTGGAAATACGCACGGGGCAGGTAATTGCTGTCTCCATACCGGATGGCGTTGAGATACACCGTGGGCGGCACCGTGTCTACCGGTATATGATCGCGGGAAAAATAACACAGGCCGTTGGAGGTGGCGATGAACAAAGTATCCCCCGCATGGCTCAGGCCGCGGATGTCGTCGCTCATGAGCCCGTCGTTGGACGTATAATTCCGCAGCAGCACGCGGTTGCGCGTATCGATCACAGACACGCCGCGGTTGGTGGCCACGTACAGCCTGCCGTTGCCGTCGTAATACAAAGCCTGGCAAATATCGCTTACGAGGTTGTCCGCCGTTCTGAAATGCCGGATCACCTGGTTGTTCTTCAGCACGAAAATGCCCTGGTCGCTGGTGCCGATCCAAAGAAACCCGTCGATCCACTGCAGGTCTTTGATGCTCTGGGCCAGCCGCGGATCGTCCTGCACGGGTATGGGCAGATGGTTGCCTTCGCTGTAATACAGGCCGTTGCCGGTACCCAGGTAATACGACGTATCGGTTACGCAGGCTACGGAGGAAACCAGCGTTTCGAGGCCGCTGAGGTCTACCGGGCGGCCGTCCAGCCCGTTCACCATCCTGTTCCTCGACACGACCCTTACCGTTCCGTCTTCGCTCACGTCAAGGTCTTTGATGCTTCTGAACTTGAGGGCTTCCTGCGGTTTGCGCATGCCGGGCCTGTATTCGTAGATCGCATTGTCTGTGCCGATCACGACGCCCTCTTTTGGCGTGGGCAGAATGCTCAGTACGCTGTTGCGGCCGCCGGTGGAATCGAGCGCGTACCGCTGGATGCGGCCCGCAGGGTCCATGATGTTCAGCATGCCGGCATTGGCGCCGATGTACAGCAGGCCGTTGCGGCGGTCTTTAAACACGCTGTAGATGGAATGCGAATAAAGACCGTTGGTATTGTCGAGGTAAGAAAAATAAAAATTCTTGAACGGGATATGGTACACTCCGTCGCCGTAGGTCGTGATCCAGATATTGCCGTCGCGGTCGTTGAGAATGGAGGTAACGAAGTGATTGTCCAGCAGCTTGCTGAGCCTTCGTTCCCCTTTAAAAAAGTCTTTGATGAAATACAGCGAGCGCGGCGTGCCGATCCAGAGATTGTCCTTGTCGATGCTCATGCAGCTGATCTCTTCGGTGATGCCCCATTCCGCGCCTTTGAAGAAGGGAATGATGTCTTGCGGGGTGAAGGAATAAAGCGTATTCCCTACGATCACCACGGGATTTTGCCGGATGCGCGGGCCGAAACGCTCGTCCTGCACGGGATACGCCGGGGTGAGAAATATTTTCTGCGACCGGTTGGTGCTGTCTTTGACGCTGCCGAGATGAAAATATTCCTGCAGCGGACGGAATATCGTGTCCTGGCTGAGCAGCCAGAGCACGTCGGTAGGTTTTGTGCCGAGTTTGTAGGTGGTTTGCCGGCCATTGTACTGTATCACGCGGCCGGCGGTGTTGAGGAACCAGATGTTGAGCGCCTTGTCCTGGAAGGCGTACTGCATGTAATGGTTCCTGCTGGTGTATACCAGGCTGGAATCGTTGTCTGCGTTATGAACGATGTGGCGGTAGTAATAGGAAAGGCGGCCGTTGTTGGTGAAGAACCAGATCCTCCCCCGCGCGTCCGCCGCGAGTTTGATAACGTCGTTGTCTGTAAGGCCGTCTTTTTTCGTGTAGTTGCGGAAACGTTTGCCGTCGAACTTGCTGACGCCGGTGGGCGTGGCGAACCAGATGAAACCTTCCTGGTCCTGCACGGCGCTGTATACCGTAGCGTTGGCAAGCCCGTCCTTTACATTATAATTGCGTATCACCAGGCCCTGCGCGTTTACTGAACGGGACATTACCAGGCAAAAGAGCAGGAATATTATGTAACGGATGGCTTGCATCAACAGCTGATGGCTTAAATATGCTTGATTAATATGCTCTTGCAAACAATACCCTTTCCCTGGAAGGTTTGCCGGTAAGAACGCATTTGCCTTCTTCCTGCGGATTGTTCAGGGGAATACAGCGGATGGTGGCCTTGGTGCGTTCCTTGATGGCCGCTTCCGTTTCTTCGGTACCATCCCAGTGGGCGGAAATGAAGCCTCCTTTTTCGTCCAGCAGTTTTTCGAATTCTTCCCAGGTATCGGCGCGGGTGATGTGCGCTTCGCGGTACGTTTTGGCTTTGTTGTACATTCCCTGCTGTATTTCCTCCAGCAACGCGATAATGTGCTGCGAGATGCCCTCGAGCGATACGCTGGATTTGGTCTTATCGTCCCTGCGGGCTACTTCGGCCACGTTGTTCTCCAGGTCGCGGGCGCCGATGGCGAGGCGTACGGGCACGCCTTTCATTTCATATTCCGCGAATTTCCAGCCGGGGCGGGAATTGTCGGAATCGTCGTATTTCACCCGGATGCCCGCGGCTTTCAGCTCTTTAACGATGCTTTGCACTTTTTCGTCTATCAGTCCTTTCTGATCGTTGCCTTTGTAGATGGGCACGATCACCACCTGCAGGGGCGCGATGCGGGGGGGAAGGATAAGCCCGTCGTCGTCGCTGTGCGCCATTACGAGCGCGCCCACGAGGCGGGTGGAAACGCCCCAGGAAGTGGCCCATACGTATTCGAGTTTGTTCTCTTTGTTGGAGAACTGCACGTCGAACGCTTTGGCGAAATTCTGGCCGAGGAAGTGGGAGGTGCCGGCCTGGAGGGCCTTCCCGTCCTGCATCAGCGCTTCGATGCAGTAGGTGTCTACCGCACCGGCGAAACGCTCGGAGGGCGATTTGACGCCTTTGATCACGGGCAATGCCATGTAATTTTCCACGAAATCGGCATACACGTCCAGCATCTGTTTGGTTTCGGCTATGGCCTCTTCCGCGGTGGCGTGGGCGGTATGCCCTTCCTGCCAGAGGAATTCGGCGGTACGGAGGAACAGGCGGGTACGCATTTCCCAGCGTACCACGTTGGCCCATTGGTTAATGAGAAGGGGCAGGTCGCGGTAAGACTGGATCCAGTCCTTGTAAGTATTCCAGATGATCGTTTCTGAAGTAGGGCGAACGATCAGTTCTTCTTCGAGTTTGGCTTCGGGGTCTACCACCACACCGCCGCCGTTGGGATCGTTTTTGAGGCGGTAGTGGGTCACCACGGCGCATTCTTTGGCGAAACCTTCCACGTGGGCGGCTTCTTTGCTGAGGAAGCTTTTAGGGATAAAAAGGGGGAAATACGCGTTCTGATGGCCAGTTTCCTTGAATTTGGCGTCCAGCACGTCGCGCATGTTTTCCCAGAGGGCAAAACCGTAGGGTTTGATCACCATGCATCCCCGCACGGCAGAATAGTCGGCCAGGCCGCCTTTCAGAACAAGGTCATTGTACCATTGCGCATAATCCTGTGACCGGCTAGTAATCTCTTTACTCATATTATACTTTTTCTTTTTCCGTTTCCCGGGGAGAAAGCGGAATTTTCAATTACCTGCAAAACAAGCATTTAGCGGGCTGCGGTTTCCGTTCATCCGTTACAGTTGCCATTCACCAGAAACCCTTTATTTACAGGGGTTCCGGCACAATTTATTGGCGTAATATTTGTTCTATATTTAACGGAAACTTCACAAACCTACGTTGAAAACAGCAAACACCTCTCAACCGGGTGTGCGAAGATAATAAAACGCTTTGTGGTGTAACCCTTTACCGATAAATTTCGTTTAAATTGAGTAAATTTACATTGTTAATCAAATATCATCAGATGAAACCTATGATATATAGTGCAGTAGCCGCGCTGCTTGTGTTCAGCAGCTGTTCTACCGCATATCAGACCGCACAGACGCCGGATGATGTTTACCACTCTCCGGTAACGCAAAGAACAGTGTATGCCAGCAACACAGCCAGAAATGCGCAATCTGCATCCAATGTGGAGGAAACGTATGACGACGAAGGCAACACCTATGTGACCTATGAGGACGAAGATGACGAGCGCTACGACTATGCGCGCCGCATCGACCGCTTCAGCAGGGGCTATTCCGGCAATTACTGGGACGGCTATTATTTCGACAGCTTTTACGGCACCCCTTACAGCAGCTTCTATGGAGGCGGCTTCGGCTATCCTTATATCGGCTCGTACTGGGGCCCTTCCCTGACCATCGGTCTGGGCTGGGGCGGCGGCTGGGGTTACAATCCCTGGCGCTACAACGGCTGGTACAGCCCGTATTATAGCGGCTGGTACGGCGGCCATGGCTGGTATGGCAGCGGTTGGTACGGCGGAGGCTGGTACGGAGGCTACCCCGGCGGTTATTATCCCGGCGGATGGCATGGCGGCGGCGGTTATTATACCCGTCCCTCCAATTCCTACGGCCCGCGCGGCTCGTCCAACTCACGCGTGTTCAACAGGGCCACAAACGGCAATTACACTACGCCGAGGCCCAATACCAGCGGTTCAATGCCCCGCAGGAGCTTCAACAGCAACACGACCGAAGTGCCGGCAGGCAATTACAACGGCCGCGTGAATAATGCCAACAACAGCAATTCTCCGAGAAGGATATTCCAGCGTTCCGCTACCGAGCGCCCGACGTCTCAGCCAAGCACGAGACCGAGCACCAGGCCCAGCAACAGCAGGCCGCAGCCCGAACGCTCCAGCAGAACTTACGAGCGCACCTACGAAAGGAGCACTCCCCAACGTTCAGAACCTGTTTACAGAGCACCCGAACCGCAGAGAAGCGCACCCAGCAGCTCACCGTCAAGCACTCCGACAAGAACTTACCGCCCCCGTGGCGGCAGGTAATGCCATATACTTATCAGTCACGTATTATCAATACATAATACGTGACTGATAATTCTTATATTTGTCCCGCACTTTATTTTTTCACCAGACTTTTTAAGATGAATAAAAGAATCGCATTTCTTTTGATAGCCACAGGTATATCCGCCAGTGTAGCAGCGCAGGATGAAGGGGATGCCTTGCGGTACAGCCGCCTCACCACCGGAGGGACGGCCCGCACACAGGCTATCGGCGGCGCGGCAGGTTCGCTGGGAGGCGATATTACCGCTACCCACGTCAATCCCGCCGGTCTTGGTTTTTTCAAAACAAGTGAAGTGAACGTTTCACCGGGTTTTTACTTCCGCAGCAACAGCTACAATTATATCGGCACGGCTACGGACGCGGATAAAAGCGGCGCCATGCTCAACAATGTCGGCATCGTTTTCGGGATACCCACCCGCCGCAACCCGAACTCACCCTGGAAAAACTTCGCTTTTTCGCTGGATTACAACCGCCTGGCAAGTTTTAATAACAGGACATCCATTGCCGGCCTGAACGAAACCACCAGCTATTCCGACAAATGGGTGGAATCGCTGAACGCAGGCGGCCCCGTTCCCTCAGGCGACGCTTCCGCGCAGTTCCCGCTCGGCGCCAGCCTTGGTTACAATACCTACCTGCTGAATTTCGACAACGATCCGGCTGCAAATAAATATTACACCGTGGTCAATCCTACCACCGGCGGCGTTTACCAGCAGGACCTTGTGAAGGAAAAAGGCGGGCTGGACGAATTTTCCCTCGGTTTCGGCGGCAACTACAACGAACAGCTCTACATCGGCGTTTCCGTCAACTTCCCGACCATTCACTACGAACGCAACAGAACGTTCGCGGAAGATGATAATTCCGGCGACGCGGACAACGATTTTTCCTTTTTCGAACATACCGAGAACCTGACCACCGACGCGGTGGGCTTCAACTCCAAGCTGGGCATCATTTATGCGCCCATGCCGAGCCTGCGCCTGGGTATCGCTTATCACACCCCCACCTGGTACAACATGAGGGATGCGTCTACGGCCTACCTGGCGGTGAATACGGAAAACCTGCCCATCGGTAATCCCCCGGTTGTACCGCCCGCCACCGATGGCTCAGACATTCAACGTTATCAGAATACGGAAGAGCTCACCGACGGTTTCCCCGTAGAATACGAATACAGCCTTCGCACGCCTTCCCGCGCACTCGCCAGCGTGTCTTACATTTTCGGCACCAACGCCGACGTAAAACAGCAACATGGCTTCGTGACCGCCGACGTGGAATACGTGAACTATGGCGGCACGCAGTTCAAATACAATAAAGGCGCCGCGGAAGACCAGGCGATCGCCAACCAGCTGAACAACGTGATCGAGAACGCCTACAAAGGCGCTGTGAACATGCGTTTGGGCGGCGAACTGAAGTTCAACGTATTCGCGGTAAGAGCAGGTTTTGCTTATTATGGTAATCCTTACAACTCCGATTATTCCGACGTGGACGCCAGCATGAAAAAGATCAGCGGCGGCGTTGGTTACCGCAACAGGGGTTTCTTTGCAGACCTCACTTATGTGCATACCCTGCAGAAAGATCTCTACACGCCTTACACGCTCGCCGATTCCCCGGTACCGGTGCACACCGCATCTGCCGACCTGAGCGGCGGCAATGTGGTGCTGACCGTCGGGCTGAAGTTCTGATCATATAAATTCCGCATACGAAAAAGGAAGGACAGTTTTTTGTCCTTCCTTTTTTATTCGGATAACAAAACAGTGTGGACTAAGTTCAGGCGGAGGCGGTCATTTCGTTTCAAAAGCCCCGATGGCTCTCTGGCCCCGGAAATCGTTCCCCGCGTGGTCTTTTGGGGGATAAGGTGACGGAAAACCTGCGCGGGCGGCGGGACTACGCGCATCGATCGAAAAATCTTCCTTCCCGGGACCGGCGAATAAAGGATCTTTCCCCGTCAATCCTCCTGTTTCTTTCACGGGCAACTGCGGGCCTTGCCAGGCATTGTTCCCCGTGTGAAACCACAGGTTATTGGAAAAAATAAAACTTTCCGGCGCAGTGCCGGCGCCGATGCTGCAAACGGTGCGCAGCTGCTCGTCGAAACAAACGATGTTATTACGGAAAACGTTGTCGCGGCATTTGACGAAACGCGCGGTATCCCTGTTTTCCTGCAGGATGCGGATGACCCACCTGGTGGGTTTGTAAATGGTATTGTTCACCACTTCTGAGCGAATACAGCCTACAAAAGCCACCGGCACTTCAGACCCGATAAAAACATTGCCGCTCACTTTCAGGTCCGCCGCTTCCCACGCGGCATCCGCCGGCCTGAAAAACGCTTCCCCCGTGCTGCCGCCCAGGTTCAACGCCCTGCTGCCGGCGTTTTTGAACTTACAGGCTTCTATATTGATGTGGCTGCTTCCTCCTTTCATCTGCACCGCATTGGCGCCCATATTTTCAAAGCGGCAACCGCGAAGGAGGCTATTGTGACACCCCACCATATCGATGCCGCTGCCGCCGGGCGAGCCGTTTAAAAAAATGCAGTCTTCGATGAGAAGGTCGTCCGCGCCGGAGAGTTTCAACAGGTCGTTGTTGCCGGTAGCGGCCATGTCGCGGAAAATGCAGTGGCGCAGAACGATGTGATGCGCGGGAGACGCATACGTGCCGCCGTCGTCGAAATTGAGGCCGTTGCCCGTTTGACGGGCGAATACCATTCCTTCGATGCGCAGGTAAGCCACGTCGCTGCCTTTCCACGCGCTGATGCCGCCTTCAAACGTTACGCCGCCCCTTTTTTCCGCAAGAATACAGATCCATTTGCGGGGCGCGCCCCGCAAGCCCTGTAAAGACTGATCTCCGGGATAAACGCCGTTGTGCACCAGGATGGTATCTCCCGGAGCGGCAGCTTTGGCGGCGCCGGAAACGCTCGTATAACGCTGCCCATGGCCGGTATGCAGCACCGTTGCGCGCAGGGGGCCGTGCAGGAAAAAAAGGAGCGATAGCAGGACGGGCAGACGCATAGGCCGGGTATTTGTTTAAAAGTAGGGGAAAATTCAGGCAATAAAAAACCCGCTCAAAAGATCGGGTTTCAATATGGTAAGTTCATTACGACCTTGACAGGAAATTGCCCGGCAGGCGCAGCCCTCTTTCGTCGGCCAGCACCTTTTCCATCGCTTTTTGCAGGCCTTTCGGAACAGCATTTTTTTCTTCCTCCGTCAATGGCTGCAGTATCTCGTGAAAATCATCCTCATCGTCGTAGTACCCGAAATACAGGCAGTATTTGTCGCTGCCGTACATTCTCAGGGAGATCTCGTTATCGTCTTCCAGCGTGTGCATGGTGATAACGGCCCATTGTTCCTCGTCGTTGTAATCGTGGCGGATATCGAAAGCGTCTTTGCTGAGCGTTTCAGCCAGCAGTTTTTCGACCATTTCACCGGCGTGTTTCTTTACAAAGTCTTCGTAATTCATAAACAGTTTTCTTGTGGGCCGAAGTTAATGAATCGTTCATTCATTACGCAGACTTTTCACCGGGTTTACGAGCGAAGCTTTCAGGCTTTGTATGCCGGTGGCCAGCACGGCAAGGCACATCAGCGCCAGCGGCGGCAGCACAAAAATGTACCAGCTGAGCGGAATGTGGAACGCAAAATTGCCCAGCCATTGACCGGCAAAAAAATACACCGCCGGGCAGGCTATCAACGCCGCTATCAGCGTGAGTTTCACGAAATCTTTCGAAAAAAGGTACACAATGCCCTGCGAAGTGGCGCCCAGCACCCGGCGGATGCCGATCTCCTTGGTGCGCAGCTTGATGTTGTAGGTGCTCAGCCCGATCAGGCCAAGGCAGGCCACAAAAATCGCGAGCCCGGTAAAAAAGCCGAATATTTTGCCGAAACGCTGGTCTGACAGGTATTGCCGGTTAAAATAATCGTCGAGGAAAAAACTTTCGAATGCGTTGCCGGGAAACAGCGCTTTAAAACGATCTTCGATAAAAGGCAGCACCGTGGCGGCATCCGCCGTTTTTAGCCGTACCGAATAATAGTTCCAGGGGCTGATGCTGTTGTAATAATAGAGGATCGGGCTCATTTTATCTTTCAGCGAGCGCTGGTGATAATCCTTCACTACCCCGACGATCTCCCCGGTAATATCCCCGAACCACGACGCGAATATGATCCGGTTGCCCAATGCGCTTTCGTTGTCGCGGAAACCGAGCCGTTTTGCCAGCGTTTCGTTCACCAGCACTTTGCCCTGCCTGGCTTCAAAGATATTCGCCGCCCGTTCTCCCATGAGGTTATGACCGGCGGCCAGCGGTATCTGGTAGGTAGGAAGAAAATCATGGTCGATTTCCTGGAGGTTAGTGATAAAATTCTGCGCTTTCTCCTGCCCTTCGTTGCGTATCGAGTTATTAGCGAAGATGCGTTTGCCGGGGATTTCGGAAGACGGCGCCATGGCCGTTACCGAAGGGTTTTGCGCCAGCTGCGTTTTCAGCAGCGCCGTTTTTGACTGGAACGTGGAATCCGTAACGGCCGGGGCTTTTACGACCAGCAGCTGTTCCTGGTTGTAACCAAGATCCTGGTTGCGCATGTACGAAAGTTGTTTGTACACTGTTACGGTGCCGGCAATGAGCACGATCGACATCGTGAATTGAAACCCGACCAAAACCTTGCGGAGCGGCACGCTTCCTTTGGCCAGCTGTATTTTTCCTTTCAGTACGGTAATGGGTTTGTAAGCGGAAAGGGCCAATGCCGGGAATGCGCCTACCTGCAATGCGCCCAGCACAAATACGGCGAGGCAGCCCGCCCACAGCGACCAATGGCCCCACATGCCCGCATGCGCGAACGTGGCGGAGATCTGTTTGCCGGTAAAGGCGTCAAAAAACGGCGTGGCGGCCACAACCAGCAACGCGGAAAACAGAAGCGCAAAGAAGTTGATGATAAAAGCTTCCAGGATGAACTGCAGGGCGAGCTGCACGCGCGTGGCGCCGATCACTTTGCGGAGGCCTACTTCCCGTGCGCGTTCCATCGATTTGGCCGTGCTCAGGTTGATGTAGTTGATCCAGGCGATAACGAGCAGGAAAACACCGAGGATGATCATAAAATTGACGGTCCTTTCGTTGCCGCTCACTTCCGGCTCGTTGGTGAATCCGGAGCGGAGGTGAATGTCTGTTACCGGTTGAAGATGAAAGTGGGAGCGGAAGTTCAGCTCTTTCATTTTCGCGCCGAGATGTTGATCGATGAAAGCGGGAAAACGCGCGGCGACCTTCGCGGGATCGGCGCCGGGCCTGAGCTGCACGTAATTGTAAAATTCTGGCCAGCCCCATTCATTCAAACCGAAATCTTTATCGATGATGCTTAAGGGGATCAGGATATTGAACCGGACATGCGAGTTTTCCGGCACGTCTTTCAGCACCGCGGTAACCTTCAGCGGGCGGCCGTTCACTTCCAGTACTTTCGATATCGGGTCTTCGTCGCCAAAATATTTCCGCGCGATGGACGAAGTGATCACGATGCTGTTGGGGTCTTGCAAGGCGGTGGCCGCGTTGCCCGCTGAGAACGGGAAAGAGAACATTTCCAGGAAAGAAGGATCGGCGAAATAACTTTCCGGCTCAATAAACCGTTTAACGTTGCCCTTCGCGTCTGTGTAAGACAAGGTGCTGGTTTTCACAAAAACACCCGAACGCACCAGCCTGGCCGCGTTTTCCACTTCGGGGAATTCGGCCATCATAGCCGGGCCTACGGCCGGGTGGTTGGAAGCCAGCGGCTTGCCGCCGCCAAAACTTCCCGTGTAAGATATGGGCACCCTGTACAGCCGGTCGTGCCGGTCGTGAAACTGGTCATAACTTCTTTCGAACCAGGTATACTGGAAAATAAAAAAGCAGGCCGTCATGCCGATGGCAAGCCCCACCACATTGATCAGCGCATAGGTTTTATTTTTCCATACATTCCGGAAAGCGGTCTTTAGATAGTTGCGGATCATACAGGATAAGTTGATTAGAATTGCGGAAATAACGAGGACTGAGGACGCAATTTTTTTGCCATACTGACGTGCTTTTCTATTCACTTACTTTATATAGTGCGTAAATTTTAAATTTGTTCGTAACCGGACAGGTGAACGTTCATTTTTATGCTTTGAGCGACCGGAGCACGGCGGCTTCAAGGGCATCGCCTTCCCGCGCATCGAACCATTGCATACCGGCGTCTCGGCGGAACCAGGTGAGCTGGCGTTTGGCGTATTGGCGGGTGTGGGTTTTGATGGCGTCTATGGCCTGGGGCAGGGTTTGTTTGCCGTCGAAATAATCGAATATCTCGGCGTAACCTACGGTCTGCAGGGCGTTGTGGTCACGGAAAACCTGCACGCTGCGCACTTCTTCCACCAGGCCGGTTTCCATCATTTTATCGACGCGGCGGTGGATGTTTTCGTGCAGCAGTTCTTTGGGCAGCTGCAATCCTACCTTGATCACGTTAAAATCCCTTTGCTGTCTCGCGCCCGAGCGGAAATCGGCGATAGAGCGGCCCGTGGCCTCGAATATTTCCAGCGCGCGCAGCAGCCGGTGAGGGTTGTGGATCTCCGCCTGCGCGTAGAACGCGGGATCTTTCTCCCGCAGCGTTTCCTGCAGCCATGGCAACCCTTTTTCCTCGTATTGCCGCCGCAGCTGCTGCCGCAGGGCTTCCGGCACGGGGGGCATTTCGTCCATCCCTTCCAGGAAAGCGCGGATGTACAAGCCGGTGCCGCCCGTTACGACGGCGAAGGGTTGGCGCGAAAATATCTCGTCTGCATACCGCAGCGCAAGCTGCCCGTACATGGCGGCATTCACTTCTTCGGCAATGGAATGGGAATTGATAAAATAGTGGGGAACGGCCTGCAGCTCGGTTTCATCGGGCTTAGCGGTACCGATGCTCAGTTCGCGGTAACACTGGCGGGAATCGGCGGAAATGATCTCCGTTCCCAGCTTTTCGGCGAGGCGTATAGCCATGGCCGTTTTGCCTACAGCGGTAGGCCCGGCAAGTACCACAACCGTATTTTTCATATGAAAAGCCTTTGCCGGTATGGCGCAGGCTGTTGGTGCTTTTTTGTTGTAAATACGCGCGGGAAAGCCCCCCGGCGGGGCTTTTAAAACATGTTCTCGTCTTCGCCGCCGGCTTCTTCCATGCCGTCGTCTTCACCTTCCGTTTCTTCTCCTTCTTCGCCAAAGCCGTCTTCAGACATGCCTTCGCGGTTCAGATCATATTTTTCTTCCATTTCCACGAGTTTATCGCCGATGAGGCCTTTGGTGCCGTACTGGCTGGGCGCGAGCCCTTCTTTGCGCACGCAGGCGGGATAGCTGAGCTTGGTATTCTCGTCTTTCGCCACACCGATCAGCTCCACCAGGAATGTCCAGTTTTTGGCGTAATCGTAGAGATAGATGAATTTCTGGTTCGGGTCTCTCACCATGGCGCCGATGGGCGTTTCGGTCATCAGCAGGGGCTCGGCTTTGCGGGGCTCGCTGTCTTTTTCCAGGAGTATTTCCCGGCCGCGCTGCCAGTTATCGTTGCTACGGAAAAAAGTCGCCTTGTGCTTGGAATCAAACTCATAAGCGGTTAATATGGCTTGATGGAACTGCAAAAAATTCTGGGTAGGCTTTACCGCAATGTCTCTGTAGACACTCTCATCTTCCTCCCAGTAAACTCTGAACTTCAATACCGGCATATGAATTACATTAAGCGTATGGCAAAAATACCAAATTATTTAACAGGGGTCAAGTCAAGTTCTCTTGCTTTCCTTAGCATAAATTCGTATGCCGCCTCAAAGGTGTTGGATATTTCCCCGTCGAGAATGGCCTCGCGGATGGCGTTTTTGAGGTCTCCCACTACCCTTCCGGGCTTAAGATCGAACGTTTCCATGATCATTTCGCCGGTAATGGGCGGCTGCCAGTTGCGGATGCGGTCGTTTTCCTCCACTTCCTTCAGGCGCTCGCGCACCAGCTCGAAATTCTCGAGGTAACGTTTCACCTTGGCCTTGTTTTTGGACGTGATGTCCGCGTCGCAAAGCATCATCAGCGCTTCGAGGTCTTCGCCGGCGTCGAACAGCAGCCGGCGTATAGCCGAATCCGTTATATTCTCCTTCGTCAGGCTGATCGGCCGCAGATGCAGCTCCACCAGCTTTTTTACGAAACGCATGCTTTCGTGCTGCGGCAGTTTGAGGCGCGCGAAAATACGCGGCACCATTTTCCCGCCCACTGCATCATGACCGTGAAACGTCCATCCATGGCCTTCTTCGAACCGTTTGGTGGCGGGCTTGCCGATGTCGTGCAGCAGCGCGGCCCAGCGCAGCCAGAGGTCGCGGGTATGCCGGGAAATATTGTCGACCACCTGCAGGGTGTGGTAAAAATTGTCTTTATGCCCCTTTCCTTCCACCATTTCAACACCAACAAGATCCGTCATCTGCGGGAAAATGATCTTCATGAGCCCGGCTTTGTACAGCAGATCGAGGCCGATGGAGGGTTTGGAGGAAAGCATGATCTTGTTGAACTCGTCCGTGATCCTTTCCTGGGTGATGATCTTAATGCGTTCCGCATTGTCTTTGATGGCCTGGAACGTTTCGGGATGGAGCTCAAAATGCAGCTGCGAAGCGAAACGGATGCCGCGCATCATGCGCAGCGGATCGTCGCTGAAGGTGCGCTCGGGATCGAGCGGGGTGCGGATGATCTTGTTTTCCAGGTCTTCCAGCCCGTTAAAGGGATCGAGCAGCGAACCGTAATCGGCTTCGTTGAGACTGATTGCCAGTGCGTTGATGGTAAAATCGCGGCGCAGCTGATCGTCTTCCAGCGTACCGGGCGCCACTTCGGGATTGCGGCTGTTTTCGGTATAACTTTCGCGCCTTGCGCCTACAAATTCGATCTCAACGTCTTTATACTTTATCTGCGCGGTGCCATAGGTTTTGAAATAGTTCACTTTGATGGCGGGGTCCAGCAATGCGGCCACGCGGTGCGCGAGGGCAATGCCGTCGCCCACGCAAACGATGTCCATATCTTTTGTGCTGCGGCTCAGCAGTTTATCCCGCACGAAACCGCCGATGAGGTAACAGGGAACGCCAATCTGGCGCGCCGCTTCCGCCACGCGTTTGAACAATTCCTTTTCCCGTGCCGTACAGGGAATCTGCATATGCTTTTTAGTGGTTTAGGGCGCAAAAGTACTCAATTACGGATGATTTCCAGTGCTCCATCTTTGCCGATGCGCACAATACGCGAAGGTTGGGCGCGCGTTCCGTCCTGCTGGCGGTGCTTCACGGTATAATCCACGCCGCTCCGGATGGCGTCGCTCACTTCAGCGAACAACGCGGGCGAAGGCTCGCCGCTGATGTTGGCGGAAGTAGATACCAGCGGCTTCCGCAACCGTTTGATGAGATGCCGGCAAAATGTGTCCTGCACGATGCGGATGGCGATGGACCCGTCCTGGTTCACCACGCCGGGCGCCAGGTGCAGTGCGCCTTCGTAGATAACGGTAGTGGGCCGGTCGAACGCCAGGAGGGTTTGCTCGATGTCTGGCGGCGGATGCGCGAGGTACCGCACGAGGTCTTTCGCATCGGCCATGAGTATCACGAGGCTTTTGGCTTCGCTGCGCTGTTTGAGGGAATAGATGCGTTTTACGGCCGCTTCGTCCGTCGCGTCGCAGCCGAGGCCCCAGATGGTATCTGTCGGGTACAGGATAATGCCGCTATTGCGCAGTACGGCGAGGCTTTGGGTGATATCGTCTTCGAAAGCGGTCATGTTGCAATAGTTTGATACACGTTCATCACGGAGGCGGCGCATTTGTCCAGCGTAAACTGCTGCGCGTGCAAAAAGCCTTTCTGCTGCATGTCTGCCCGCAGCACTTCGTCGCCCGTTACTTTTTCCATCGCCTCGGCGATGGAAGCGGGCTGCAGTGGATCTACGTACAGCACGGCATTGCCGCCGGTTTCCGCGAAGCAGGAGCCCATGGAGGTGATCACGGGCGTGCGGCTCCACAGGGCTTCGAGGATGGGGATGCCGAAACCTTCGAACAGGGAAGGATACAACAGCGCCACCGCGCCCTGGTAAAGCGCCGGCAGGTCGGCAAAAGCGAATTTATGGGTTTCGTTGAGCCAGATCACCCGCTGGTCCAGCCCTTCTTTGCGGAGGTATTCCTTTACTTCCTTTTTATACCCGCGGCCGTCGCCGAGCACTACCAAAGGCAGGTCCAGCTTACCTTTCAGGGCGCGCATGGCCTGCGCGATGCCCATCAGGTTCTTCCGTTCTATCACGGAGCCCACATAAAGGAAATAATCGGGGGGCAGGTTGTATCGTTTTTTCATGGCGGCCACATCGTCTGCGGCGTGCTGCTGCCCGAACGAAGGGTCGCAGCCCTGGTAACACACGCTGATGCGTTCTTCCGGCACGCGGTAAAACCCGATGAGGTCGGCTTTGGTCTGTTCGCTGATGGCGATCACACGGCTGGCCTCGCGGCAGGCATACACGGCCTTGCGGCGGTAGGTGTATACGTCGATGGGATTGTATTGTTTCGGGTAACGCTCGAAGATCAGGTCGTGCATGGTAACGGTGCTGGCCACGCCGCTTTTGTGGATGCCGAAAGGCAGTTCGGCGCTGAGCCCGTGATATACGCCTATACGATGCTGCTGCAGGTCTTTCACCACCCAGCGGCTGCGCCATACCGGTTTAAGCCAGCGATGGTGGGGCTTTTGGGGCAGAATGGTGCTCATTCCGCCGGCAGGCCTGAACAACGGCTTGAGTTTGGGCGCGAACAGGAAATAATGATGCTGGGGATAATACTCCGCCAGCGAATTGACCAGCGTGCGGCTGTAATTGCCCAGGCCCGTGCGGTTCTGAAAAGCCCGCTTGGCGTCGAAACCGATGTTCAAAGCAAAGAGTTTGTTCTGGCGGCAAAATACTGAATTTGATTTTTTTCTTTCCTTTAAAAATGCTAATTTAATTGTCCGCTTATTAAACCCGGGAACTTTAGCAACGGACATTTTCTACTGCATTCATCGATTTTCAACAAATTAATACGGTATGCAGCCCGATGAAAGTGTAACCATATTTCTTCCATTAAACCACTAAAAACATTAACAGGTATGAAGCCCAATGAAAAGGTACTGACGCCGTTTTTTGCGCAATTCCTGGAATCCCAGCAGAAAACCGCACTCACAAAACAACAACAGCAGGCACTCGAAAATAACTGGACCAGCAAGCTGTCCGACGTTCCCGATCAGACGCATAAATACCCCTCCGACGGGGATGAGGAATGGTGGCTGCTGTAACTCCACCCGCATTCGTTCATCATTGCAAGCAATGGCCACGGCCGTTGCTTGTTTTTATTTGCCAGCTTCATGATTCTTTGCATAACGCATTCGCAGGATACATACACCATCGACCTGGTGCAGCAGCAATTGCAGCAGTTCGGGCACACCGCTTTCCGATTTAATTCAGACGAATTTGGCAGCCGTTACCGCCTCCGGTACCGCCTTACGCCTTCCGGCCCCCAGTACCAGCTGCAATGCGGCAGCCAGGTGATAGACGCCCGCGACATAACGGGCGTTTGGTACCGCAAGCTCTGGGCCTTGCAGGTGCCGCCTTCGCTGGACCCGGCCTATGTGCCGGCTTTTCTCAAAGAATACAACACTTCCCTCCATATTTTCCTCGATGCGCTCGACGTGCCCTGGATCAACCGGATAGACCTCGACCATGCCGTGGGCGGCAACAAACTGCTGCAGCTTTCCGCGGCGCAGGCTTCGGGCATGCGGGTGCCGCAAACGCTTTTCAGCAATCATGCCGAAGACGCCATCCGGTTTTACGACGACCACCAGGGCGACGTGGTGGTAAAACTGCACGGCGCATTGTCCAAAACCATGGAGGGCCGCGGCGACTTCTTCCCCACCACGCGGCTGCGCAAGGAAGACGTGCCCATGCTGGAATCGCTTTCCGCCTGCCCCATGATACTGCAGGAGTATATCCCCAAAGACCGCGAGCTGCGGATCGTGTATATAGATGGCGATTTTTACACCGGCAGCCTGCGCGCGCCCGAGCATACGGACTGGCGCATGGCCAGCACCACGCTCATCCAGTGGGAGGCCTTTCAGCTTCCCAGGCATATCGAAGACAAGATCGACGAGATGATGCGCCTGCTGGGCCTGCAATTCGGCGCCATCGACATGATCCTCCAGCCGGACGGGGAATACGTGTTCCTCGAGGTGAACCCCCAGGGCGAATGGGGCATGCTCGAAAAATATCTCGGGTTCCCCATAGCGGCCACTATCGCGGAAAAACTCGTCAACCGCATCAATAATGAGTAAAGTATTGATCATCACCCATACGGCAGACAACGAGGCCGTTACTTCCGTTATACAACATATCAAAGCCCTGGGCGGGGAAAGCGTCCGGTTCGACGTGGACCGTTACCCGCTGGCCTGCCGCCTCACCACGCAATATTCCGGCGGGCGCTGGCAGTTGTGGGTGGAAGACGAACAGGACGCGCACTCCCTCAGCGACATAACGGCCGTATGGTACCGCAGGAGCTACAACATCGGGAAAGGGCTGGAAAACGTGCTGGACAAAGAATTTCTGCCTTCGTCCATCGGCGAGGTGCGGCGCACGCTGTTCGGCATGCTGGAAGGGCTGCCCTGTTTCCAGCTGGAGCGTTACAGCGTGTACCGCCGGCTGGACAGCAAGGAAGAACAGCTGCGGATAGCGGCGGATTGCGGGCTGGAGATACCCGCCACCTGCATCACCAATTCCCCCGCCCGGCTGAAAGCCTTTATGGAAGCCACCGGCAGGCCCATCGTCGCAAAAATGCAAAGCTCCTTCGCCATTTACCGTGAAGGGCGCGAGCACGTCGTGTTTACCAGCGAAATTAACGACAGTCACCTCGAACAGCTGCAGCAGCTCGCTTATTGCCCCATGACCTTCCAGGAAAAGCTGCCGAAGGCGCTGGAGCTGCGGGTAACGGTGGTGGGGAAAGAAATATTCGCTTTTTCGATCGACAGTCAGCAGCTGCCCGATGCGCAGACCGACTGGCGTAAGGAAGGCGCGGCGCTGGTGGAAGACTGGCGGCCGTATGAGCTGCCGGAGAAGGTGAAGGCAGGCCTTTTGCAGATGATGGACATTTACGGGCTGAATTACGGCGCTATCGACCTGGTGCTGACGCCGGAGGGGAAATATTATTTCCTGGAGGTGAATGCGGCGGGGGAATTTTTCTGGCTGGACAAGCTTTGCGGCTATGCGATCTCCCGGCATTTGGCGGCCGTATTGCTGCAACAGGCAGAAAGAAGAGAATAGGACGAACAACTGTGCGGTATTATATTATTTTTGCGGAAATTAATTTTTAGACAATGGACGTACAGCAACAAATACTGGCTGCGTGGAATGACCGCAGCCTGTTACAGCAAACACAGTATTCGGATGCCGTGAGAGCAGTGATAGAAGCGGTGGACAAGGGGAAGCTCCGCGTGGCTGAGCCGGGTGAGAACGGATGGAAAGTGAACGAATGGGTAAAACAGGCCATCCTGATGTATTTCACGATACAGCCGATGGAAACGATGGAGCTGCCTCCGTTCGAGTTCCACGACAAAATGAAGCTCAAAACCAACTATAAAGAGCTGGGCGTGCGCGTGGTGCCTCACGCGGTAGCCCGTTACGGCGCGTTTATCGCCAAAGGCGCGATCCTGATGCCTTCTTATGTAAATATCGGGGCATATGTAGACGAAGGCACGATGGTAGATACCTGGGCGACCGTAGGTTCCTGCGCGCAGATCGGCAAACACGTGCACCTGAGCGGCGGCGTGGGCATCGGCGGCGTACTGGAGCCGCTGCAGGCCAGCCCGGTGATCGTTGAAGACGGGGTGTTCGTTGGCTCCCGCTGCATTGTGGTAGAAGGCGTGCATGTTGAAAAAGAAGCGGTGCTGGGCGCGAACGTGGTGCTTACACAATCCACCAAGATCATCGACGTAAGCGGCCCCGAGCCGATCGAGTATAAAGGCCGCGTGCCGGCGCGCAGCGTGGTGATACCGGGTACTTACACGAAGAAGTTCCCGGCGGGCGAATACCAGGTATCCTGCGCCCTGATCATCGGTCAGCGTAAAGCCAGCACCGACCTGAAAACAAGCCTGAACGACACGCTGCGCGAGTTCAACATTGCGGTGTAAATATTATTTTTGATGATATACGAAAGCCGTGCGATGCGCGGCTTTCTTTTTTTGCTCAAAAAAGTGCGGCGGGAATTTGGAAATAATGAGAAAGTGCGTACCTTTGCCATCCCTTAACACGGAAAGATGCCCAGATGGCGAAATTGGTAGACGCACTGTGTTCAGGTCGCAGCGCCGGCAACGGTGTGCTGGTTCGAATCCAGTTCTGGGCACCTTAGTGGAGAAATCGAAATTTATATCGGTTTCTCCATTTTTATTTTCGCTGAACCCCTTATCCAGTGTCTATATCAACTCAACGGCTTTGTTCACCCGAGTGGTTCGAAGGCCATATTCCTTAGCCAAATACGGAAAAAGCATTAAATTTGATTTTAATAAATCAACTCCGCATATGAAAAAAATCCTTTTGTTAGCAGCAATTATAGTTATTAGCAATAGTGCCTTTTCTCAGTCTGTTGAAAGCCCCAGGATTACGGCTGAAGGCAAAAATGTAAAAATAAGTTACGGCCAACCTTCGAAACGCGATCGCATAATATTCGGGAGACTTGTACCTTATGGAGAAGTTTGGCGTACGGGGGCTAATGGAGCAACAGAAATCACCTTTACAAAGAACGCTATTTTCGGCGGAAAACCTGTAAAGGCGGGTACTTATACCCTATTTACCATTCCCGGCGAAAAAAAATGGATGTTTATTTTAAACAGTGAATTAGGTCAATGGGGTGCTTTCAAATACAACGAGATCAAAGGCAAGGATGTGTTGCAAGTAACGGTCCCCGCGTCCTCCGTTAAAGGCACGGCCGTAGAAAAATTAACTATTACACTGCCTTCTAATAAGCTGGTACTCGAATGGGACAAGACAAGAGTGGAAGTACCTGTGAGATCTTAATGGAAATTGTAGGAGGCCTTTGTTCTTTTACTCCATAAAATCGCCCTAGTCGGCCTTGTGTTCGCATTGTATCGGCCTTGAATCGGCCTTGCACGGCCTTTAATCCGTCATGCCCGCTTCACCATGGCCCTGCCCTCGCCTTTATCGGCCATTATCGTTATACCTGCAATTAGAAAAACTCCCGGACATCATCTTCCGGCAACTCCACGAGTTCACAAAACTCTGTGACCGTCACATATTGCCCTGGCGCTTTTTTAATATCGCGCGCAACTTCTGCATCAGCTCGCTGGCAGACCGGTGGACTTTGCCGAGGATGTTCCGTATATCCTTGGCGGTGATCACCAGCCTAAAGCTGTGGCAACATCTTCCTACATAAGGCAGCCGGTCGGGACCTAAACCCCCATCCGCGTATTTCAAAGCAATAGCTTCCCGGTTCGAATCCGCGTGCCTTTCTTCTCCCCACCAGAAAATTTCCATTATGGAAAATCCCCACCCCTGCATCCCCTATTGCAACCAAAAGTTCCATTATGAAAACTATCCGCCGGGTATTTGGCACCTGCCTGTTTTCCGTATTTGTCCTTAACGGTATGGCCCAAACGAATTCCGGCTATACCCGCCAGGGGATCGATTCTCTTCTGCAGGCACTGGAAACAACCATCCGGGAAAACCACATGCCCGGCCTGATGATCTCCATCGTCACCAAAGATTCGATCTTATATTCCGGTGGTATCGGCTTCGCCGACATTGAGAAGAAAGTCAAAGTAAACGGCGCCACATTATTCCATCTCGCATCTATCACCAAAACCTTTACGGCGCTGGGTATTCAGAAACTGGTGTCCGAAGGAAAGCTTAAATTGAACGACCCCATTGCGGCCATTGCGCCGGAAATACCTTTTGAGAACAAATGGGAAAAAGCACACCCGGTACGCGTTATCCACCTGCTCGAACATACTGCGGGGTTCGACGATGTTCATCTCAACAATATGGTCAATACTTCCGGCAAACCAAGACAGGGCATTGAAGCCATCAGCTTTGTGAAAAATTCCCTGCGGTCGAGATGGAAGCCCGGCGAAAAATTCTCGTATGCCAGTCCCGGGTACGAAGTGCTCGGCTATATTATTCAAAAACTTTCCGGCCGGCCATGGAACGAATACATCGCCGGCGAGGTATTCCGCCCGCTCGGAATGGCGCATACAGGTTATGATCTCGACGGGAAAGAGAAAGAAAACTATGCTACCGGTTATTATCATGATGACGGCCGCTTCGTTCCGTTCCCGTTTTACATGCCCGGCGGCAATGGCGCCGCGAGTGCGCTGGTATCCGGGGCGGATGATATGGCCGTGTTTCTCCGTCACCTGTTGAACGGCTGGAAGATGGATTCCATTCATTGGTTACCCGAAAGTTACCTGGCCGACATGGAAACCATTCATAGTACGCTCGCCGCCAAACATGGCCTGCAAACGGGCTATTCACCCGGCTTCGATCTGTTCCCCAACAACAAAAAGGTTACTTTTCGCGGGCACAATGGCAAAGGCGAAGGTTTCGGCTCGTGGATATTCTACAACCGGGAAGCCGGCATCGGTTACGCTATTTCCAATAATGGCGGTCAAATCCTTTGGCCTGTATCCGTTCTGATCGAACGGTTTCTTACACAGCCATTCGAAAAACCAGTGCTTCCGGAATCGCAGGAAGATCTTTCACACCTCGCATCGTTCACGGGCTACTACAAGTTCACCAATCCCCGCTCCGAAATGTGGAGCTTCCATGAACAGATATTCAAAGGCGTTCAGCTGTCATTTGCAGGCAACCAACTCGTGGTAAGATCCGGCCGGGGAAATACCGACACTTTGCTGCACGCGGGGGGAATGCTCTTCAGGGCGAAAGGAGACATCATTCCGGCTTATGTGCTGGGGAAAGACGAAGACGGACGGCCGTTCTTCCAGGGGCGGGGAAACGAGTTCTACAGCCAATCAGACAGGTGGCCGGTGGTCGTACAGCAGGTATTGATATATGGAGGAATCTTAGCGATGCTGGTTTCCCTGTTGTTATTGCCGGTCCTTCTCCTGCTGGCGGCATTCAAAAAACTGTCTTGGAAAATTCTCCCGGCCGCATTATTTCCCGCCCTGGCTGTAGGCTCCATCTTTCTTGCCTATCGAAAGCTCAGTGTAACCGATGCGATCGACAAGGCTATATTTACTTCGGTCAACGCTACTACGCTCACCATATTCCTGGGCTCGGCCGCATTTGGGCTATTCACGCTGTGCGGCGCACTGTTTTTATTCAGGAAATGGAATCGGATAAACAGCAAATGGCTGAAGGGAATATTTGCTGCCAATATTCTTCTCCTCTGCTATATGACGGGGCTGCTGCTCTATCATGGCTGGATTGGCGTAAGGGTTTGGGCGCTTTAACCGTCAACCAATACATTCTGGTCCCGAACAAGCCCTTCCTTTGTTCACTAAAAACACGATGGCCGCTTCAGAAGGAGCGTCCATCGTTTACGGTTATTTCAATTTTTTCCTGACGTCGTCCAGCGTGACATTCTCAGCCACCACAACCCCGTTCGCATCAAGCAGGAACATCCCACCTCCCGCCGGTCAGGCCTGATTATAAATTCCACTCTCCCCAACAAAAAAAGGACCGCCCAACGGCAGCCCCTTTCAATAATGGTTGGTTTATCAATATTACTTCTTCACTTCGCTTTCCAGCAGCAGCTTCAGCTCTTTATTCGAAGGCCTCGGCGCATCCGTGGAAACGATGTTGCCCTGTTTGTCGAATACCATAAAACGCGGGATTCCCTTGATGTTGTAGAACTTCGCGATATCGCTCCAGCCGCTGGCGAAAAGCTGCACGCCGCCCAGCTCTTCGGATTTTATGAAGTCTTTCCATTTCTGGTGGTCTTTCAGCTCGTCTACAGACACGCTGAGGAACAGTACGTCCTGCCCGTGCATCTCTTTCTCCAGTTTTTTCAGATGCGGGATCTCTCCTTTGCAGGGGCCGCACCAGGTAGCCCAAACGTCTACCAGCACTACCTTTCCTTTGAAATCGCTGAGGGAAACGTTTTTACCGTTCGCGTCGGGATAGGTGAAATTCACGGCTTTGCCGCCGGCGGCGGTAGCTTTTTTGGCCAGCTCGGTCTCGAAGGCTTTGGCGCGGATAGACTGGTCGCGGGTGAGGATGTATTTGCCATAATCCTTGCTCATATCCGTGTAGCCCAGGTACGTTTTGAGGCCGGCGGCATGCTGCAGCACCACTTCCCCTTTCAGCGTATCGTTCTCCACGCCTTTGAGGCGCGCTTCCAGGCTGTAATCGCGGGGATCGCCGTGCCCCATGCGCGCAGGCAGCGCCTGTATGGTGCGCATCATGCGCATGCCCTGCGGATAACGCAGCAGGCGTGTGTCTGCCGTGAAGTACGACGGGTTAATGCCTTTCAAATAAGCGGTATAATCCGCCGCAGAAGGATGCACGGAACGCGGCGTGCTCAGCAGTTCACTGGCGCAGAACAGCAGGTCCATTTCCCGGTATACGGCAAATTCCGCGTCGAATGTTTTATTGCCGGTGGAAGGATATTTAGTTTGCCGCACCTGCGCATGGATCTTTTCCAGCAAGGGGAAAAAATCTACGTACGTGCTGCGGCTCATGCTGAAATAAATACCCTTCCTTTCCAGCGGCAGCACGGTGTTGTGCCATTTTTCCACGGCCTGGTTCTCGGGCGAGTTCTGACCGGTAAGCACGTAAGTAGTGTCCACCACTTTCAGGTTCAGCTGGTCTTTTTTTCTGAAATAAAAGGTGTATTTGTCTTGCGGCGTAAACGTGCTGCCGGTGCCGATCACGTAAAAACCTTCACGTTCGGGCTTGAAATAAAAGCCGAATGCTGAATCCGTTCCGGGTTTGGACGCGGCCACTTCTTCGAGCCTTCCATGCTCTATGCGATAGAGCTTTACATTGCCGTCATGACGGCGCAGCCATTCACCAGACACCGTTACCTGCGCATGCAGGAATGCGGGCAGGCTCAACAGGGCCACCAGGCAGAGTTGCAGTTTTTTCATTTCGTAAGCGTTCAATTTGGTTAATACGTCAATAACTGTTCAGATAAGTGTAATTGTTGATAGACGGGGCAATGTAGATCACGTCGCCCACGCTTCCCTCCCCTTCCAGCACAAAATCAGGGTTGGCATTCAGGTTGCCGGAGCTTTTCCGGAACGCGCGGACTTTATATTGACCGCCGCTCTCGGTGCCGATGAGCATGTAGTTGAAATAATACGGCAGCTCCAAAGTAGCGGAGCCGGCGTACTTACGATGCCGGATAAACGTTACCGTTTCGCCGGCAGGCACGGTGAATTGCAGCTGCTCGGCACCGTTGGCCAGGTTCCTGGACCATATTTCATTGCCCACGGAAAAATACAGGATGCTCTCATCCGCCACGATCAAGCCGTAACGCTGCGCCTGGTATAGCTTTTCAGCTGCGTCCAGCGTGTCGTTCACGAGCTTTAGCACATAATTTTCGGGGGTGATGGTGGACAGGATCTTCAGCCCCGCGTCCGTCTTGTCCCGGAAAAGCGCAATGCCGGTGTACGGGTTGGTAGCTCTTACACCCATGAACAAAAGCGCTTTGTTATTGTGGTTGGCGGGCATTTCGGAGCCGGCAGCATCCGTCACGGAAGACAATACCGATCCTGTACCGGTGGCAGATACGAAGGAGCAGCTCGTTTCGTCGAAAAAGAAAGGATTCCCGGAATAATAGGTCAGGAAATAATCGGAAAGGCGGTAAGGAGAATTGTTGTCGTCCCGCAGCTGTACACCACCGAACATGCCTACGTTGGCAGACATGGAGTAAATGCTGTGCAAATGCCCGTCGTTCACCAGGTAATTCGCCGAAGAACCTTCGCTGATGCTGCCGGGGCGTTTTACGGCGGGCGTTTCGTAGAACAGCGAGCTGAACCCGCGGATCTCTTTGAACGTGTTCAGGTTCACCACGCTCACATCTTTATCTGACAGGATGAACAGCCCTTTGGTATTGGCCATCATGCCGGTAACGTCGGATTTGTAATTGGTGTAATAACCGAAAAGGCGCGCGGAACCGTCCAGTTTGCGGCCATTCACAAGAGAGAACACGTTCTCCATTTTATCGCTGCCCGGCGCAATGCCAGACGGCGTGAGAAAGAGATCAACATCCGTTTGCCCGCCGCTGTGTTTCATCACGTACCAGCCGCGGGTGAATTGGGTGATCACGTTTACCCTGGCGGTCACGATCTTGCTGACGCCGGTATGCAGGTTCTTTGCGCCGAATACGAGCACCCAGCCTTTGGCGGGCTGTGTCACCAGGTAATCCAGCGCTTTGGTGCGGCCGATCGTATCTACCTTCGGTGCGCTGCCCTGTACGTTGGTTTCATAAATGCCCCACCAGCAGGAAAATTCCGCCTGCGGATCGGATGAGCTTACCTGCGGGTCCAGCGTAATGCGGTCTACCAGCGATACTTTGTCGTAATCGCTGTTGATGCCGGTAACGGTGATCTGCTCGGCCAGATCGTATTCGTAGTTGCCATGGTCTTTGTAGCAGGCGTTGAGCAGCAGCATGCAGCAGGCGGCCAGGCTTTGGTATGTGCGTTTCATGGTTGCGGTGTTGAAGGGTTTAAGGGAATACTACCGTTTCCCCGGATTCATCCGTAAGCGGCGCGCCGGGATGGGCGTTGTTGTAATCGGTGAGCAGGGTGCGCAGCTTCAGGCGCCAGAAGCTCAGCAGCGCGTAATCGGCGTTGATCTCCGTAAGGAAGTCCTGGTCCCATTTTTCACCGGTTTGCTCCACCATGAAGGAATGTTTTACCTGGCTGTATTTGCCCCAGTAATAGGTCGTGGCGGTACTGTTCCAGGCGGCAGGCTGACTGAGCTGGTCCGCCAGCTCCACCCTTCTCCACAGCTTCCTGATCTCCCCGGGCTGGAACTGGTCGTTGGCTTTCACCTGCAATTGCAGCTTCACGGACTTGTTTTTCAGGGAGGCGTCCCGCAGTACGATCACCGGTGCGAAGGCATGCACTTCCCCGGCCTTGATCACGTAAGCGTTTTTGAGAGATGCGTCGTCGAATGCCTTGTAATGCACGCCCGCCACGGCATTCTCCTCTCCTTCCAGCATTACCTGCTCCAGCGTATAGGCCCTGTCCTGGCCGCTGGTGCCGCCGATGGCGTAGATGTCGAAAAACACGGTGTCTTGCAGCACGGCAGCCGGCTCGTAATAAAAAGTATAAGGCTTGAGCGTATCGGCCATATCTGCGGGGCTGTAATACAGCTGGCCGACGGGCGGGCCGAACTGCAGGCGCGCGATATCGTTATAGAGATAATACTGGTCTTTTTTGCAGGCGGTCAGTGCTGTGGTGAGCACGGCCAAAGTCAATATCTTTTTCATCCGTTATGTTTTATTGAATGAATTCACTTAAAGGCAGCGGCGGCGTATAATTGATCACGGCTGCAGACGGCGCCCAGAGGAAACTGGCCTTCGGCGCGTCGATGCGTTTGTAGGCGAAAAATCCCTGGCCTTCGCCGAAAAATTCCTTCCGGTATTCTTTCACCAGTTCCAGCTGTGCCTGCACGGGATCACCGGGCAACGTGGTCACGGCGATGTTCCTGGCCGTACGGAAGGCTTCCCAATACTGCTGCCCTTCTCCCGCCGGAGCGGCTTCGGCGGCAATGAGGTACATTTCCGCAATGCGCAGCATCGGTATCTGGAAAGGCGCTACCTGCGAGCCATCCGTGGAAGCGCGGTATTTTTTCAGGATGTAACATTTGGAACCGTTCAGCAGCGTCACGAGCTCCCAAAGGTTAGCTTCCCGTATATCCGTGCCCGTGTTTCCGTACAGCTGGTTCCTCACGGTGGTCACCGAGCTGCCTTTTTTGAAGTTGCCCGACACGAAATTGGCCTGGTACTTCGTTTCCAATTGGAAGTCGTACAACCCGAAAATGTGCTCCACAGACAGGTTGAGGTTGCCGCCGGACATGTCGCTCAGCGTGCCGAGGCGGAACTTCGCGTTGCCGTCCGGGTTCTTCGCATCTATCACCGTTCTGGCGGCGGCATAAGCGGCGGCGTTATCGCTGAACCATAAGTAAGCGCGGGCCTGGAGGGCTTTCACGGCATAATAGTTCATACGCAGGTAACGCCATCCGGAATAGGAGTTTTCAGGGCGGAAAGGAGAGCTGCTGCCGCCCGGGTTAGTCAGGTCGGCTTGCGAATATTTTATAAAAGGATCCACGTCTTTCATCAGCGTTTCCGCTTCCGCAAGGTCTTTCAGCAGGGCTGCTTTATATTCCTCGTAAGAAACATGTTCGTTCGGAACGCGCGAGATCTTCGTGACATACGGCAGCACGGTTCCGCCGGGAATGTTGCCCGGCACCGGCCCGAAAAGGCGCAGCAGGTCCAGGTGGCAATAGGCGCGCAGCGCCAGGCATTCGCCTTTCATCATTTCGTAGCTGCCTTCTGACTGGAATACGTCCCGTTTGGCGTCCACTTCGCCGAGAATGGCGTTGATGCCGGCGATAATACCGTATTCCGCCCCGTAAACGGACGACAGCGCGCCCTGCACGCCTTCGTCCCCGTAATTGAACAGGCCCAGGCGCTGCTCGGTGCTATTGGAAGTTACGTCCCAGGAGGAAGTAAGCCTTTCGATCGTGCCAAAGGTCATCTGCTGGCCGTAGGCGCCGGAAGACTTCATCTGGATGTACACGCCGGTCAGCGCATCCTGGAAGCCGCTTTCCGTGCTGAAAAGCACGTCTGCCGGCATCTGCGTTTTGGGCTGAACGGTGAGCCATTTTTTACAGGAGCTGCTGCAGATCGCGATGCCCAGCAAGCCTGTGAGAATATATTTCATCGATGTCATGTAACACGAAATTTGCCGGTTAAAAAAGTGCGTTTACGGTGAAAGACAGCTGCCGCGAGAACGGGTAAGTAGTGCCTCTTTCGCGCCGTACGGTAGACAGGTAAAAGAGATCGGCCATGTTCGCGGAGAAAGAAAGCGCTTCCATCTTCAGCTTTTTCGCGAAGGAACTTTTCACATCGTACTGGAAGTTGGCGTTCTGCAGGTTCAGCGTTCTTTCATCCTGCACGAAACGGGAAGTCCTGTTCGTGGGTGTGGTTACCAGCAGGCCTTTGAAAGCGGCGTTGTCCCCCGGCTGCTGCCAGCGGTTGTCGTACACCCGGGAATCCACGTTGTATTTATAGTCCGCGTTCTCCACTTTGTTGATGAGCGTTTGATTGTACAGCTGCCCGCCGAGGCGGTAACCGAAGCTCAGGTTCATGGAAAGATTTTTATAACGCAGCAGGGTGCTGAAGTTGCCGAAGTATTTCGGTTCGCTGATACCGCTGGCGCGAAGGTCGAGCGGGTCCCAGATATAGGTGGGCTCGCCATTGCGGTCCAGGTACAGTTCTTTACCGGTACTGGGGTCTATGCCCAGCGAAGGCACCACCCAGATGGTGTTGGTGGAATACCCTTCCATGTACAGGTAACCCGGAACGGCGCTCTTCGCGCTGGCAATGCTTTTCTGCGCGGCTTTGAGCGCGTCGGAGATCTGCACGATCTTGTTCACGTTGTGCACCATCGCGCCGCTTACGCTCCAGGTAATGCCTTTCTGCATGTTCCGCACAACGAACACGGTCGCTTTCAGCTCTATCCCGCGGTTCTCCAGCTTCCCGATATTCTCGATATAGCCGGAAAAGCCGCTGGACGACGGGAGGTTTACAAAGGATATAAGGCCGTTCGTGGTCTCGATATAATAATCGGCTACCATGGTAAAGCGGCGGTTGAAAAGATCCGCCTCCAGGCCCACGTCGTAGTTCATTTTCTGCTGCCATTTCAGGGATTCGTTGCCCAGGCCCATGAGGTAGGAACCGGTCCAGTTGTAATACCGGTCGTTGGTATAATACCCGTAGGTAGACAATGCCTGGTATGCGTTGAAGTCCTGCGAACCGGTTACGCCGGCGGAGCCGCGCAGTTTCAGGCGGTTCACCCAGGAAAGGTCTTTGAACATCCGTTCTTTGTGCAGGTTCCAGCCGAGGCCCGCGGACCAGAACGGCGCGAAACGGTTCAGCCTTCCGAACTGCGAAGCGCCGTCTGAACGGAGAGACAGGTCCATGAAATACCTTTCGTCATAAGTATAGTTCACACTGCCGGTTACGCCCACGGAGCGGGCGAGGCTTTCGCTGCCGCCCGGTTTGCCGTTTTCGGCGTATTGCAGCGCCATGGAAATAAAATCGAAATTAGGATTGGCAAACCCTTCCGCCAGGAAGCTGTAACCGGAAGCCTTGCTTTCGCGTATGTTGTAATCCAGCCCGGCAAACACGGCGTGGTTGCCGATCTGGCGCGTGTAGCTGAGGTTGGCGCTGGCGTCGTAACGGAAGCCTTTGTTTACGCCGTAACGGTAAGAGCCCCTGCGGAGGATGTTTTCCGTGGAGGCAAAGGCGGTATGGTCCGCAGGGCGGAAATAATCGGAATCCGAATTCAGTTTGGTCAGGCCCAGCCTGCCGCGGAAGGTGAGGTCCGGGGTGATGTTCCATTCTACGGACAGGTTGTTCGTAATGTCCGAAGTTTTATATTCCTGGAAAGTGTTTAAGGTAGCGTCGTACAAGGGATTGGTAGGCAGCGGGCTCCAGCGGTTGGTGTAAATGGTGGAGCCGGGGTCGCCGAGGATCTTTTTGACGCGTCCTTTTTCATCGTACGCAGACCAGTAAGGGTTCATCTTCGCATAATCGGAAAAAGAACCGTAAGGGCTTTCGTGGCTCTCCCCCAGCCCTATCTGCAGGTTATTGGTGAAGCGGATGTTTTTATAAAAATAACTGAGGTTGATGGTACCGTTGAACACCCGGCGGCTGGAGCCTTTCATCACGCCCTGGATGTCGTTGAGCTGCGCGGAGATGGAATAACGGAACTGGTTGTCCCCTCCTTCCATCCGGAGGTTATGCCGCTGCCCGATGCCGGTGCGCACGGGTTTAGACAGCCAGTCGGTTTCCACGCCGCGGTTCACTTCGCTCATCAGGTAGTTATAATATTGTTTCAGCGGTACGTCGTTTTCCGCGCGGGCGTTGTCGTACAGGCCAACTTTATATTCCAGCTCGAGTTTCTCGCGCGCGTTCAGCACGTCGTAAGCGGAAAGGTCGGGCATCTCGATGTTCACGTCTCCGCGGTAAGCCAGGCGCAGCTTGCCCGGCCTGGGCGCCCTCGTTTTGATCACGATCACGCCGTTCGCGCCGCGCGAGCCATAAATGGCCGTGGCAGAAGCGTCTTTCAGCATCGTGATCGATTCCACTTCGTTCTGGTTGATGTCGAGCAGCTTTTGCAGGTTGGACTGAAAACCGTCCAGGATCACCAGCGGGGTGTTCATGCCCACGCGTGTTTCGTCCTGCAGCTCGTTCACATTCGGCAGGCTGGAATTGCCGCGGATCTGTATCTCCGGCAGCCGGTTGGGATTGGAGCCGAAAGTGTTGCTCTCCACGATGTTGAAGGATGGATCGATGTTGCGCAGGGAAGTGATCAGGTTGCGGTTGCCAAAGGCGGCAAGCTGCTCGGCGGTAACGGTGGTTACAGCGCCGGTGAAACTTTCCTTCTTACGGTTGAAGATGCCCGTGGTTACCACTACTTCGTTGATCTGCTGCTGCGAACGTTTGAGCATCACGTTTACCGGCCCTGCCGTTTTTACGTTGATCTCCACCGGCGTATAGCCCTGGCAGCTTACCTGCAGCGTCAAAGGAAATCCTCTTATCGCAAAACGGAAAGTACCGTCCGGCGAAGTGACCGCGCCGGAGGTGGTGGCTTTGATACGAACGGTGGCGAAAGGAACGGGCTTGCCGTCTTCATCGCGCACGGTGCCGGAAAGGTACGTTGCGACGGAAACGGATGGTACGGCAGCAGGTTTTTCATTGATCACCACCATCCTGTTCACAATGCGGTAAGTGAGCGGCTGATTGCGCAGCACCACGTCCATGGCTTCGGGCAGCGTGGTGTTGCTTAGCTGCACGTCCTGCGGCGCAGTGCGGCGGATCACCTGTTCGTCCCACATAAAAGACATGCCCGTTTGCGCTTCCAGTTTTCCGAAGATCTCCTTCATGGAAGCTTTTTTCAGGTTCAGGCTTACCCGTTGCGCGCTAACAGCGCTGGTAAGGAGGCACACAACAAGGAGAAGGAACGCGGCTGTTTTCGTACGCCGCAAACGTCTCATCAGTAATCCGGCAGGCACATAAAAATGCCGGACCAAAAACGCAATTAAATGCATACATTTGGTTGGTTTTGGTTGATAAATAAAACAGAACTCGTATTGTCTATTATTAACCCGACCTTATTACCGCTCCGTGGATCAGACGGGGCGGTTTTTCTTTTTGGGTTAATGTCTTTATGGTTGTACGATCAATTGTCCATTATCTAGTCTGCAGTTCACCCCATATATATTCAATGCTTCTATAATGTCCGCCAGTCCTACATTCCGGCCGATAGTGCCGCCGAATGAGCGGTGAGGCAGTTGCCCTTTCATGATTACTTCTATATCATACCAGCGGGATATCTGCCGGAAGAGTGCCGGCAGGTCCGTGCTGCTCATTACAAACAATCCGTTCTTCCAGGCGATGGCGTTCTCTGCGTCCTCGTCGCTGTTCACGGTCATATCGTTGTTGTCGTTGATGTCCGCCTGTTCTCCCGGCTGCAATACCCGCTGCCGGTTCACGCGGATGCTTCCGCGCAGCAGCGTGGCTTTTACCGACGGCTCGTCCGTGTATGCGTTGATGTTGAACGCGGTACCAAGTACTTCCACCACGCCTTTTTCCGCGAAATGCACGCTGAATGGTTTGGTTGCGTCCGCCGCCACTTCAAAATAAGCTTCGCCGGTAATGCTCACCTCGCGCGTGTTTCCCGTGAACGCAACCGGGTAACGTACGGAGGAAGCCGCATTCAGCCACACCTTTGTGCCATCCGGCAATACGATGCGGAACTGCCTGCCCCTGGGCGTGGAAATGGTGTTGAAGGTATTGCCCGCATCGCCGTTTTCCCCGGGATCGTATGCCAGCTGGCCTTCATTGAGCACCACGCTGGTGCCGCCCTGGCTGGCCACCACGCCGTTGCCCATGCTGTCCAGCATCACGGTGGAACCATCTGCCAGCGTGAGCACGGCGCCCTGTTTGCCGGGCGCGGTCTTGTCCGCGCGTTGTACGGTTGCGGCCGGTTGGGCCGCGCGTTGTTCCGTGAGCCGGTAAACGCCCGCCGCAATCACCAGCAGCGCCGCGGCCGCGGCCCAGCTCCAGTAACGCATGCGCCGCACGGGCGTTGTACGCGGAACGTCCACTGCCGTCGCTTTTTCCAGCAAAGGCAGCAAAGATCCGTCGAAAGACAGGCCCATATCGGGCTGCCCGGTAAGTTCCATGAATATTTCCGCCAGGGCCTCCCGTTGTCGCGGGTCGCCCAGTAATGCGTAGAATTCCCGCTGGCCTGCCGCGTCCAGCTTATCGTCCAGGAAGTTCTTCACTATTTGTTGTAACCGGGTATTTTCCATGCTGTTCAAGTATAAGATCAGGGAACGGGGAAAAATGTCATCATGGTAAGAAAAAAATTTTCTAGTGGTGTACTAACAGCAGTAAAACCAGCAGCCCCGAACCGGCGAGCCGGTCGCGGATGGCCGCCAGGGCGGCGCTCAGGGCGTTGCGTACGTAACCATGACTGAGCTGCAGCTCTTGGGCGATCTCTTTCGTGGTTTTTCCTTCCACGCGGTTCAGCCGGTAGATGGTCCTCCGCTGCGCCGGCAGCGATTCGATGGCTTCGTGCACGAGGCGGCGGGTTTCTTTCAGTTCGAGGGTATTGGCCTGTTCCTGCAGCTCGTCCTGTGTAAGGCGCAGCTCCGCAAGGCGTTTATCGCTCGCCGCATGCCGCTGCAATGCAAGCAGGCTTTGGTTGATGGTGATCTTGCGCAGCCAGGCGCCCAGGTGCTCTACTTTGCCCAGCTTGTCCCGGTTCAGCCATACTTTGATAAATACCTCCTGCACCACTTCCTGGCGGGCGTATTCGTTCTTCAGTATCCGCATGGCAATAGCAGCCAGCGGTGTAGCCCAGGTCATGAACAGGGACGCAAAAGCCTGTTCGTCGCCTTCGGCGATACGCAGGAGCAGCACTGTCTCATCATTATGTAGCGGTTCAGCCGGCACTTGTTAAGAGTTCCTGGTTAAATATTAATTCTCTCGGGGGCGGCAGGATAGAACAGGAACGGAAAATCGTCGGTTTAAATGGTTAATTCCCGTGGATGAAACGGCAAATCGGGGGCAAAGGTAAAAGTTTAAATGAAATTTCCCAGTTTTCCCCCCTTTGGTCTCCTTCCGCGAACAACTCTGCAGGTATGCGGCAGGTATAAAGATGTCAGCAGGCGGTTTCGTGTAAACACGGAAGCCCGCTCTGCGGGCGGGCTTCCGGTTCTATAAACGTCTCTTCCCCTTTTATAGGGACAATATATAATGAACGATCTTCCGCGCATCGGCAACCGCCAGGGTCGGATGGGCCGTCATCGGCACAGTGCCCCAGGTACCGGAGCCGCCGGAAATTATTTTCGAAGCCAGCCTGGCGACATTGACCTCCGTGCGTTTGTATTTCCGCGCAATGTCTTTATACGAAGGGCCCACCAGCTTCATATCCGGTTTATGACAAGCCTGGCAATCCAGTTTTGCCAATATTCGTTTTTCATCCGCAAATGTTTTCGTTTTTTCCACCACAACGGGTTTATTGCCTGCGGTTGTCTTTTTCGCCGGCGCAGTTGTTTTGGGGGAAGAAGATGACGGTTTTGGCGTTTCCTCCTTCCTTTCCAATTCCGAAATCGTAAACAGGTCGGTACGGCCTTCGGTAGCCGCGCGTATCTTCTTCACCTCTTCGATGCTGATCGCCGTAAAATTACTGCCAGCCGGCCTGAAGCGGTAATGCACATAACTCAGCACCTGCGCCACCCATTCGTCGCTGTTCGAAATGCCCAGCGGGGCCATTACGTCCGGGTAAATTTTCCCGTCTATCGGGCCGGACAAACCGTGCAGCAGGATCTTCACCAGCGCATCCCTGTCCCCCGCCCGTTTGGAACCGGCCAAGGGCGGCGCTGCCATTGGGTTTCCGCCAACAGACACACCTTTCCCGTTTTCACCATGACAAGTGGCGCACACCTGCTGGAAAGTTTCACGGCCTTTCAACACAACGGTCTTGTCGCCGGCAGATAAACCCGTCACGTCCATGCCATACATTTTCTGGCTTTTATTTTTCTCCACCAGCGCCGCTACTTCGGTAACATTTTTAACATTGCCGGCAGTCCTGATCAACCTGTCCACAATCATTTTCGAATCGCCGAACGCGTAATAGGAAAGCGAAGCGGCCAGCTGCGACTGCACGTCCGCATCCTGTTCGTTAACGTGGTCCGCCAGCAGTTTCAACATGCCTTCATCCTTTGTTTTAAGATACCGTTCGCTGATAACCACCGCTGCTTTGCGGATCTGCGCGCTGGTGTCTTTCAACGCCAGTTCGACGATCGATTTATCCGCGGCGTCCAGGCCTTCGAGCGTCCAGAGCGCGTGAAGACGGGCCAGTTCGAAAGGATGCGTGCTCAGCATTTGCTGTAACGCGGGCGTCACCGACCTGTCTCCCCGAACGATCAGTTCTTTCTGCGCATTGTCTCTCCACCAGCCGTCGGCATTCGCCAGGTAAGCGACCAGTTCGCCGCTTTTACGTTGCAGCATATTGGGTCTGGCAGCGGGTTTGAAGCCGTCATGCACCAGCCGGTAAATTCTTCCGTGACCCACATTTTTATCCAATCCGCGTTTTTGTATTTCGGGGCGCAGGTAACTTCCCTTGCGCGTCCAGTTGCCTTCCTGGATAATGCCGCGGTGCATGTCTACGATGTACAGGCAACCATCCGGCCCGTTGGCGGTATTCACGGGGCGGAAGTTCATGTCGGTGGAAACGATGAATTCTTCTTTGTCGTATACATTCCCTAACACCCGGATACCGTTGCGGTTGCTCACCCTCGCCCGGCGGATCAGCCGGCCTACGGGCTCGCAAATGATAAGGTCTCCTTTAAGATCGGCCGGCAGCGCGGCTCCCCTGAAAACGGACTGGCCGCAACAACCGGTAAAATGGTTCAGGGTACTGTCCGGCCGCAGCCTTACCGGCCCGCCCTGTACGTCTGGCGTGGCGATCACCGGCCACACGGCGTTAAAATCCTTGTCCAGCTGCCCCGGCACATCGTACCGCCCGTAAAACGGGTTGATCTGGAATCCGTAAGCGGGCACTTCGCCTCCGGCCGCGGAAAAAAACAACCGGCCGTAATCGTCGTTCCCCACGCCCCATTGGCCGTATCCCGTAAACATCGTATCCGCGGTGAGTTTGCCGCCGGTATAGCGGTAGCGCAGGTTTTCGTAGGTGGTATAGATGCGGTTGTCGATATTCCAGATAAGGCCGCTTCGCTGGTGCTCGAGATTTCCTTTATGGGGAGTGCTGTTGCCGTACACTTGCGTTTTTTTGTCCGCTTTGCCGTCGTGGTCCGCATCTTCGTACGACCAGATATTGTTGGTATAGGTTTCGCTGACCAGGAGCTTATTTCCCACGCACAGGATCATGCGCGGCAGCAGCAGGCTGTCTATGTACACGGAACTTTTGTCCATTACGCCGTCGCCGTCCGTATCTTCCAGCAGCGAAACCCTCGATACGGGCGCGTTTTCGTCCGATCCGTCCACATCCTGCATGTAAGTGCGCATTTCAGACACGAACATGCGGCCGTTGCCGTCCCAGGCGATGGCGACCGGCTCTTTGACCATCGGTTCGCTGGCCACCAGTTCCAGGTGATAGCCTTTGGGAAGATAAATGGAGGCGAGGCTTTCCTCCGGCGATAAATAGGCCCCGTCAGGGTTCGTACGTACGATGATCTTCCCCGCGGAATCCCTCGGCAGGGGCTTTTGCAGGGGCGTTACCCGCGAAGCGCTGTGCCGCGGAACGCTGCAGCGATATACGAGCAGAATGGAAGCGGCAATGAGTACAGAAAAAAACAATTTCCTTTTCATATGTGGATTGGGTAGTCTTTTTATCAGCTGAATGATAACCTGTGTAATTATAAGACTGCCGAAAACCGGCAAAGCACTACTCCACCGGCAATAAAATTTAAACGGCCCGCCTGTAAAAAAGCCCCGTGCAAGACGGGGGATACGTTCATTTTTTGCCGGGCGGTTAATTTTGACCTCAAGCTGATGGGGTGCGTAGATCAGCGGGCAATTCACTATATTTGGGTATTCAGCATTCCACGTTCCGAACAGTGACACATTCCAGGATAGTATCAACCAAGAAGATTGCCTTATATGCAATACATATATGAAAATTTCACTTTTCCTCCAGACCAGTCGTTCACCATCCGTTCTGAAATACTGGAGATAAAAAAATACGCCACGCTGCGGGCGCATATCAATTTCGAGATCGCATTGCTGGAAAATTGCAGCGGGAAAAGGTTTATCGGCGACCATATCGAAGACTTCGAAGGCACCGAGCTGGTGCTGCTGGGTAATTACCTGCCGCATTGCTGGCAGTATTACACCACGCTGGACCCGATGATACCGCCGCAGGCTACCATCATACATTTTTTTCCCGATTTCCTGGGGCAGCAGCTGCTTGAAAAACCGGAGGCCCGGCAGATCAACTACCTGTTCGAACGCGCGGCGAAAGGCGTTTCGTTTTCCGGCTATACGATCCAGAACGCGAAACTGATCATGCAGCAGATGCTTTTTTCAACGGGCATGGCGCGCGTGGCGCTCATGCTCAACTTGCTCGATATGCTCGCCAATGCGGACCAGGCGCGCGTGCTTTCATCACCTTATTACAACTCGGTAAGTTCTTCCGGCGAAGCGCAGAAGATCAATAAAGTGTTCGACTATATTTTCCGGAATTTCCGGGAAGAGATATCGCTGAAGTCTGTGGCGGACATTCTGCCGATGTCGCCCGCGGCGTTCTGCCGTTTTTTCAAGGCGCGCACCAACCGCACGCTCATCGACTTCGTGAAGGAAGTGCGGGTAGGCCATGCCGCCAAGCTGCTGCTGGAAAAGAAACATAATGTAACGGAAGCGTGTTACATGAGCGGGTATAACAATATTTCAAATTTCAATAAACATTTCAAAGAAGTGAAGGGGCTTTCGCCCAGGGATTTTATGCGGCAGTACGAAATGCCCGAAAGCCGTTAATGCCGCTTACCGATCGCTGAAAGTATAAAAGGGCTTCGCTTCCGTCCACGTTTGCCCGGCGGCAGTACCCGCAACGCCTTCCTGGTATCCCGCCATCAGTCGGTTCCATTCCGCGCAGCGCGGGTTGTACGATTCCGCGGTTTTCCCCATCGCATCCAGATCAGCGCCTTCCGGCACCGTGACCGTCATCACCAGCGTATGATTGCTGCGGAACATACGGATGCTGCGGTAACCGGCTTTCCGGAAACCCTGTTCCACTTCCGGCCATACGGCCGCATGATATTGCAGGTATTGACGAAGCGTGTCTTCACCGGGTTTGATGTTTACCACGAAAACTTTTTCGATCAGGCGTTCTTCCTGTTTACAAGCCGCAAACATACAGACGGCAAACATGCATATCGGTAAAAAACGTTTCATACAATCGCGTTTTGGATCAGGCAAAATAAATATAAATGGCGCACATTATCACCGCCAGCACTCCCCAGAGCACCCATACTCCCCTGCTGGTACGGCCACCGCGGCGCCACGATTCGGCCAGCGAGGGTAGCGCCTGGACCATTGGGGGTTTCGTCAGCAACGTTACCACCACCAGCACCGCCGACATGGCCATGAACAGGTAAAAAGACAACAGCAAAAAATGCGGCCAGTATTCCTTCGACGGAAAATTCAGCACGTGGCATGCGCCCACCGCCAGGCATACCAGCCCGCCGCCGTACAGCACGGTTTCCGCCGCGGCGCGGTTTACGCGTTTCCACGAAATTCCGCCTACGAATACTACAGACAGCGGTGGCGCGAGGATCGACACCATGCCCTGGCTCAGCTCGAAAAAACCTTTCCCCGAATGTGAAAACAAATACGCCACGCCAACCGCCAGCGCGGCTGCAAGCACGGTAGCCCACTGGCCTGTTCTCCGTTTCGCGGCGTCGTCCATTTCCCGGAAACGGGCCAGCACATCGAGGGTGAGCACGGTGCTGAAAGAGTTGAGCCCCGAAGACACCGTATCGATCAAAGCCGCGATCAGCGCGGCGATGCAAAGGCCGAGAAAACCGTGCGGCATCACCCGGCTCACCAGCGTGATATATGCGTTATCCGGCTGCGCGATATCTTTATACAGCACAAAACAAATGATGCCGGGAAAAATAAAGATAAAAGGCATCAGGATCTTCAGCGTCGAAATAAATATCGCCCCGTACTGCCCTTCTTTCATATCCTTGCCCGCCAATACTTTTTGCACGATCGTCTGGTCCGTGCACCAGTAATAGATCCCCACCACGGGATAGCCCAGCACCATCGCCACCCAGGAATATTCCGGGTCCGACGCCGGGCGAAACAATTGCCAGTAGCTGCCCGGCGCGGCATCGACCAGCGACTGCATGCCGCCCGCTTTTTTCAGCGCCAGGTACACGAGAATGACGGAAGAAAGAATGATGACGGCCGATTGAAAGATGCCCGTCCTCACCACGGCCTTCAAACCGCCCACCGCGGTAAAACTCGCGGCGATCACCGCCACCACTGCCACGGCGCGCATGAGCGGGATTTCGAATACCTGTGAAATGATCAGGCCGCCGGCGTACAACGCGCAGCCCAGCCATACCACCAGGATGGAAATAAGGCTGTAGATCACGAGGAAATTATAGGAAGGCTTGCCGAACCGGGCCAGCAGAAATTGCGGCATGGTGTATACTTTCGTAGAAATGTAATGCGGCAGGAAAAACATGGACATCAGGAAAATGCATCCCCATGCCATCCATTCGAAATTGCTGCCTACGATCCCCTGGGTAAATCCGATGCTGGCGAAGCCCACCAGCATGGAAGGCCCGGCGTTGGCGCTGAACAGGGAAAAACCGATCTGCCACCAGCTCAGCGAGCGCCCGCCCAGGAAGATGTCGCGGCCGGCGGCTTTATTCCGGCTGTTGAGATAAAAACCAGTGGCAAGCAGCGCCACTACGTAAAGCAGCAGTACGGCATAGTCTAATGCATCCAGCGTAATATTCAAGTATCCTAGGTATTTGGTGATTACAGAATAACGTTCGGGCGGTAAGCCGCCATGCTTGCCGTGTCCCATTCCGCGGAACGCGTGATCTTATCGGCGCGTTTACAATATTCCCAGTCTACCCGCACCGGCGCTCCTTCGATGGCTGGCAAGGCCCATCCCCCATGGCTCCATTCGGGCTTCACTTTTAAATATCGCTCCAGGCCGGACATGATCGAATAAAGATACTCAACGCGGCAGTTTTCCCCAGCGGTAGCCATCAGTCCGGAAGTGTACAAGGAATAGCCACCCGACGAAAAATCCGCTCCCGCCGCCTGCGCCAGGTCGCGCACTTCCGCCCATTCGCGCACGCCCCCGATCTGTGTGGGCACCGGCTGCAAATGCCTGACGCCAAGGCGCAGCAAGGTAGGAAATACACGCGAGGTACGCTCGGATTCTCCGAATGCTACTTTTACGGGCGAAGCGTCGCATACGCGGTGGATCTGTTCCATGCCGGCGGAATGAACCGGTTCTTCGATCCAGGCGATATCCTGGCTGGCCGTGAGATCCAGGAAACGCAGTGTTTGTTCGCTATTCCATACCTGGTTCACGTCTACCGCCAGCTGCACGCCCGGCCCGAGCAAACCGCGCACGAACTTCACGCGGAGGGCATCTTCTTCCGGCCGGCAGCCAAAGTCCTTGCCGATCTTCATTTTATAACATTCCACGCCTTTATCGAGGAAATAGGCCACTTCCGTTTCCAGCTGGGCATAGGAATAATTCGTTCCGCCGCCGCTGCCGTATACTTTCACGAAATCCCGCTCTGCGCCGAGATACCTGTGCAAAGGTTTGCCGGCACGGCGCGCGGCAATGTCGTGCAGGGCAAAATCGATCTGCCCGAGCATGGCTGCCGCCGCACCGCGGAAACCTTCGTTGCGGATCGACCAGTAAAGTTTGCTGTACAGTTCTTCGTACGGCATGCCATTGCTGTGGAGAAGGATCGGTAAAAAACAGGATTCGAGGATATTCGTATAGCTGCTGTATACCGGCGCTTCGCCAAGGATGCCGTTTTCGTCTTCCAGTGTAATAATGGCGAGGCCGAAAGTCAGGAAAGGGCCCATGGTGGCGTCCTGGAAAGGCGTCACCACGGGAACGGGCTCCAGCACGTTGAGCCGCACACGGGTGATATTGAAGGTCTGGTCGTTGATTGCTTTCATCTTGATATTATGTCCTTGCTGTAATGCAAAATTTTTCCAAACAACGGCTCCGGCAGCGGCCCGGCGGCAAAATCGCCGAGGGTGGAGCTGAGTTCCCGCGGATTGGAAGGACCGATAACGATGTTGAAAGGATATGGGATCGAAAGCAGGAAACGGTGGGCCATGGCGCGCAATTCCATTCCTTCTTCCGCTGCCAGCTGATGAAGCTTCCGGGCAACGGCCACATCGGCTTCAGGCAACCAGTCCGGCGGAAGAAGGGAAAAATCATGGAACGACCGGCCCAGCACGCCCATATTGAGCGGGCTTGCCGCAAAATACCGCATACCGGCAGACAGGCTGGCGGGAAGGGAAGTTTCGATGGCCGCCGTGTTGCAGGCGTTAAGACGGTTATATTCCATCAACACATCGAAAACGCCCTCGCGCAACCAGGGCCAGGCCCAACCGGGCGGGTTGCCGCCGAGCCCGGTCGTTTTGGCGTAACCTTTTTCTTTCAATTCCGTCATCACATCCACCGTTTTACCGAATATCGATTGCGGGATATGTGCGGGATCGTGGAGAAAAAGCACATCCAATGCGGAAAGCCCCAGTTTTTTGAGCGAGGTTTCCACACTGCGGAACATGGCGTCGCGGCTATAGTCGTACCGCCCATCGGATGCCGTAAGGCCCTGCAACCGGCCTGCCTTGGAGCTTACCGAAGGAACCCGCCCTTTCCACTGGCGCAACGCTTCGCCCACATAAGTTTCGGCATGGGCGTATGCCGGTGCGGTATCGATCGCCTCCACGCCCTGCTCCAGCGCCATTAAAACACATTCAACGGACGCCACCGCATCTACCGTTCCCCAAATACCGCCTATGCCGGCAGTGCCTAAAATGAGCCGTCCCAGTTTCATCCAGCGAATTTTCTTCTTTTCATGCCGATTATCAGTCTGCCCCAAATGTAGCCCCGCGCCGGGCAGCCCGGCCAGATGCATTTTGACTAATTTACATGTTTTTTTGACCGGCGCCGCAGGCATACTCAGCCGGCAATAAATACCCGCAAACAAAAAGAGCCGGCCGTCTGTATGGCCAGCTCGTTCTATTATGCGGTAAATAATGTTATTGCAGTATTTCTTTGTAGGTCCGGTCGTATTTTTTCGCCATTTCACCGAAAGACGCTTCGATCTCTTCATTGCTTTTTACCGGCGGGTAATACTGACCGAACATGCTGCTTGCAAATTCCATCTGGAACAGCAGACGTTCGCCCTGTTCAAGCGGTTTACCTTTATGGAAGCCTGAAGTGTCTACCGCCAGGATGGTGCCCGCTTTGCCGGTGATCTCCACAAAATCTTCTTTCGGATAATTCGCCATCAGCTCCTCGTCTTTGATCCTGCCGTCTTTCCGGACGGGTTTGGGTTTGATGCGCTGCGACTGCCTTACATAACAATGCGGGCCGTTCTGCGAATCCACATCGGTGAGGTAGATAAAAAACTTGAGGAATTTGATCCTGTCCATATCGAAATGATACAGTTGCGCCGCCTGTGAAAGGTCTACCTTGCCGCAAACGGCGGTGCTCCACCACATCGTTACGAGGTCCAGCACCGGCCGGGGGCCGACATATTCCTGCGCAACGGCCAGCACGCTTTCGTCCGTAAGCAGGGACTGGATCAGCGGCGATTCAAAAAGGGATTGCGCGGGAAAATCGTAGATAGGGCTTTGAGGAGCGGCGCTATCGTACACCAGTGGCGTTTTATCGTCCATCATGCGGGGAATGGCGGGCGTACTGCGGGAAAACTTCACCAGCTCCGTTACTTTTTCGGGAGGCAACGGTTGCGGGAAGATGTAAAAGCCATCCCGCTGTACGGCGCGGCTGACCTGCTTTACCTCCGCGCGGCTCAGCTTTCCGAGTATACCGTTCACTTCATTACCGAAGTTGTAGGGAGAAAGGAAGACGGTTTCCAGTTTGGCGGCAACGTTATTGAACCGGCCGTTTGTGCCGGTGAACAACCTGCGCATGCTGTAGTAGGCAAACTCGGGCGTTCGTTTTGTTTTGCGGTATTGGGAATATCCTCTCATTACACGAAAGGTATCCCTGATGATGTTCGCAAAGCTCATGGTAGGTATTTTTAGGAATAAGCAAGTATACAGATCTATTTCCCGGGCGCCCGTTGCGGTGCGGTAGTAGGCCCTTCCACCACGAGCGTTCCGTTCTTTAATATTTTCATCCGGTCGATAAAAACGACGCGTTTGTCTCCCGTTGCCGATGTGCGGGCATGATACACGCATAACATTTCTTTTCCGTCCGGCGAATAGGTGATGCTGTTATGTCCCGTTCCGGTGACCACCCCGCCTTTTTCCGTGTTTTTCTGCAGCACGGGATTGTTGGCGGCTTTGGTGAAGGGGCCCAGCGGGCTTTTGGCAGTCGCATATCCAACGGCATAATTTTTACCGCCGAAATAATTGGCGGAATACATCATGTAATAAGTATCTCCTTTTTTAAAAGCAACGGAGCCTTCCGTCCACCGGCGGTTGACCTCCTTCGAGGTAACCGAGCGGCTTTCCCATTCCGCCTGTTTATCGTCCATTTTCACCGGCGGGCGCAATAACAGCACCGGTTCGCCGATCACGCCGCTGAAATCGGGTTTCAGCTCAACGCCGTACACCCAGCTTTCTTCTATCGTATCGAACCAGCCTTTTTGTTTCGCCCAGCTCGCAACTTCGCTTTCCACGGGATGTTTGTAACAGCAGCGGGAATAATACAAATAAACCCGGCCATTATCGAAAAGTACATTGGCATCGATAACAGGATAACCGGGATCAAAAACAGGCGCGTTGCTGATATCGGTGAACGGCCCGGTGGGGCGGTCTGCCACGGCTACGCCGATACGGAAATTCTCCAGCTCCCTGGCGGGATTTTTTCCCCATTGCGCGCTGTAGAACATGTAAAACCGGCCTTTGTATTCGTATACTTCCGGCGCCCAATATGCACCGTTCCATGCGGCCGTTGAATCGCTCCAGCCGTTTTTGTTGCCGGCGAAATACACCTGGCCTTCATTTTTCCAGTTCACGAGGTCGGCCGAAGAATAAGCGGCAAACCCGTTCTTCGCGGCACCGCCCGTCCCGTACATGTAATACCTGTCGCCCTTTACGTGAAGCACATACGGATCGCCGAACGCAACGGGCAATGGATTCCGGTAGGTAGCCGGCCCGCTGGCCTGGGCAAACAATTCCGTGGCATGGGTCATGGCCGTCAGCAGGAAAGACCCGGTTACAGCTTTTATGATCTTTTTCATGATTCAATATTTACCTGGAGGGAACAGCCTCTGGCTTTCAAATATAATCGCGGGAAATGACATATTATGCTACATTTTCTTTCCTCCCTTTCCCCTGATAAAAACCAAAGCCATCAGTCCCGCTAAAATGCCCAGTGCGCCAGACAGTCGCATGATCTTGCCGTAAGCGCCGATAAACCCGTGATGATAAGCTTTCATCACCGCGTCTTTATGCTCCGCGCCAATGTTTGCGGGCGTCTTCGCATTGCCGAGATTCACCGCCTGGGCAACGATCTCCTGTTTTTCTCCCACGCTCACCGGCAACGGTCTTATATCGTTCTGCAGCGAAGCCGTAAAAAACAACACCGCCAGCGCTCCGAAGATCGCATTGGCAAACACTCCCGCGATCCTGGTAATGGCGTTGTTGATGCCGGATGCGGTGCCGGACAGGCGGTCGCTCAATGCGGTCATCACCGTTGCCGTTAACGGCGCCACGGTGAAAGACATGCCCAGCCCCAGTACTACGATCCCCGGGAAAAAGGTCGTCCAGTAGCTGGACGGGCCGTTCGTCTGTTTTACAAAAGACAATAGCAGCATGCCGGCGCCCGCAATACAGGGCCCCGCTACCAGGAAAAGCCGCGGGCCGTATTTGTCTGCGAGGTTGCCCGCAAAACGCGCGATCAGGATCATCAGCACCGTAAAAGGCAAAAATGTAAGCCCCGATTGCAGCTGGTTGTAACCCTGCACCTGCACCAGGTTCAGCGAAAGGAACAACATGCCCGCGCCAAGGCCCGCATACAGGAAAAACGTGAGCAGGTTCGCGCCGCTGAAAGCCAGGTTGGCAAACAGGTTCAGCGGCATCATGGGATAAGCGCTTTTCTTTTCCACCACAATAAACGCGGCGATCAGCAACAGCCCGGCCGCCAGCGACAGATATACCTGCGGGTGACGAAGCCCCACATCGGGCATACGCAGGCAGCCGAAGGTGATCATCGCCAATCCGGAAGCGATCAGCACCGCACCCGCGAAATCAGGGCGCTGCCGCGTGCCCTTATCGAAGTTTTCTTTTACCTTTTTCCAAAGCAGCAATAATGCGATAATGCCGATCGGCACGTTGATAAAAAATATATACCGCCAAAGGCCCGCATCCGCCAATGCCCCGCCTAATACCGGCCCGCCCATGGTCACCAGCGTAGTAACGGCAGACCAGGTGCCGATGGCTTTGCCTCTTTCCTTTTCGTGGATGGAAGAAGACAGCAGCGATAAACTGCCCGGTATCATCAGCGCGCCGCCGATGCCCTGGACGATCCTGAACGCGATAAGCAATTCCGCGCTGCCCGCCAGGCCGCAGGCCGTGGAGCCGAGGATAAAAATGAATATCCCCGCCATAAACACTTTTTTACGGCCGAGCCTGTCGCCCAGCGTGCCGCCGACCAATATCAGCGCGGCCAGCATGAGCAGGTACGCGTTCAATATCCAGAAAAGTTCGGCCCCGGAAGCATCCAGGTCTTGCTGAAGCGACGGCAGCACCACGTTCAACGCCGTGGAATCGATAAAGGCCATGGCGGACGCCAGCACGACGGGTACCATCAGCCACCGGCCTTCAGCGCTTTTTAGTGCGACTGTTCCCATAGTGTCTGAAGTTAAGAAAACAGATTGAGACCAGCAGCACAAACCACTTCAGCAACGATCATCTGTTAATCGAATCGTATCATCTTTTCGGTTCTTTCTATTTCCTCATACATCGTTTTAGATGCCGCTTCCGTAAAAAAATAAGATATCTCGATATGACACCTATCGTCTTTAGCTATATGAACGATCCTATTGTGATTCCAGATAAGATACGGAACAATGCAGGCCCTGGAAAGCGAAAGGGCGTGATCGGCATTAAACGCATTTTTAGCATAAGCATCATCGTAATATTTTATGGCTGAACCTATCGTATCCGCCTTAACCAGCGCTGATCTCAGGTAGTTTTTATTTGGAGGGTGATTGCTCATGCCAGGATAGCGCAATTTTAAAGTTTCATACGTTTTGTTATCCGGCACCTCAACGAACGAAAACCCGATTTTCACTGAACTGTCTTTCCTGATAATGGAATAAACTATCGCATTAGTTAGTTGCGAATCACTGCACACAAAACGAAAACCCGAATCAGCTTCAACATAATCCGGAGGGATAGAAAACGATACCTGATACCGAGATGTCATAAATTTAAACACGCGGTCTTTTACATTTTGACCCTTTGCAATCATACTCACTACACTCAGTACAATAATAATTGCCATGTGGCGTATCGTTCCGGTCTTTTGCATGGATAGTTGTATTGGTTAGTCCAATTGAAATTACGACCCGGTTTCCATATAAAAAAGCCACCAAACACCCGTAAGGCATTTGATGGCTCTCGTATTTTTAAAAAAGTCGTTCTATTTCTTCTGCTGGGCCAGGAAAGTAACCAGCGACGCCAGTTCGTCGTAAGACAATGCATTGGCTAAGCCCGCCGGCATCATCGAGTTTTTCATTTCCTTGCGGGAAATAATGTCGCTGGTCTTCACCGTGTACACATTTCCGCCGATGTCTCTCAATACCACGCGCGCCGCAGTTTCTTCCGTCACAAATCCCATGTAGCTTTTGTTGCCTTTCGCGGTGATCGTTACCGTGGCGAAACCCTGGGAAATGGAAGCGTTGGGTTTGAGGATGGATTCGGTGATCTGCTCGCGGTTCATGATCGATCCGATCTGCCCCATAAAAGGCCCTTTCATTTTATCGCCTTTGTTGATGCTATGACAGGCAACGCAGCCCTGGCTGGTGAAAAGCAGCTTGCCTTTGGAAGGATCGCCTTTCAGTTTGTTGATCGCCAGCAATACGTCTTCGATAGAGGATTTGCCGACCTGGCCTTTTTTGCTTTTTATTTTTTCAAGGTCTACTTTCGGCTCTTTGGCTACCGGTGTTTCCTTTTTCTTTGGCGCCGCGAATGCCGCGATCTCCATCCTGTTGCGTTCGTTCAGGTCGATGAAGAACGGCTTTTTCGCGGGAACTTTCAGGGCTTCCTTTTTCAGGAATTTTTCGATGGCGGGCGATCCTTCCCACAGCACGGCTTTATAATACGGGCCATGCGAATCGGGCCGTGTGCCCCACCACCAGGAAGCGTCGTAAGCGTCCTCTTTTTTGTAGAGGCGCGCCAGCGTAACCAGTATCTGTCTTTTCAGTTTTTCATTTTTTGACTGTCCGTAAGCGGCGATCAGGCCATTCACGGCTTTTGTATCGTGCATGTAACGCAATGCCCACAATGCGAGCGTTCCATTTTCACCGCTGATCCCCGTTACGGCGGCGTCTACGGCATGAAGGCTCACCAATGCCCGAACGGCCAGGTGCGGCAGCACGATAGCGGCGTTGGGCGTAGCGTGCGGGCCTTCCACATTTTTGGCGGGCGCTGCAAACGAAGCGGGTACTTTGGTTTGAAGCAATGCCTGCGCCGCTTCTTCGCGGCCCAAACGGCCCAGCCCGATGATTGCGGCGGCGCGGACGCGTGCAGACGAATCTTTCAGGCTTTCGAGGAAAAGATCTTCGGAAACACCGGCAAGTATGGCTTTACGGTCCGTCAAGGCCCGCAATGCGTGTTCTTTTACAGCCGCGTCTTTCGTGAGCGCCGTCAGTGCTGGAATACCTTCTGCTCCCGTGGCCTGCGCATAAGTGTAAATACCGGCCACGCGGGCGTATAACGGTAACGTTGCATCGGAAGCGACTGCCAGCGCAGCAGAGGCTGCCTGTGCGTTGTTGCGCGAAACCAGTTCCTGCGAAGCGTTCAGCCGTGCCACCGCGCTTGCGGAAGACAATAATTGCGCGAGCTCTTCCACCGAAACCTTCGCCAGGTCGGGAAACGCTTTGTAAGCCCAGTTTTCAGGCACCGCGCGGATCACATATCCTTTGCTGGGGCTGCCGGAATATCCCGCACCGTCCCATGCGGAAAGGAAAAGCCGGCCGGAACCGTCCACGTCGAGGTCGGTGATCTGCGGCAGGGCCAGGAATTCTTCTTCTTTCTGGGTGAAGGTGGGCCCATCGGGTGTTACCCGGTGCATGTACAACATGCTGCGGCCCCAGTCCGCCATCATGGGAACGTTGTTGTATTTCTCAGGCCAGTTCGGCTCCGCCATAAACAGCGCGCCGGTGCCCGATCCGCCGCCAACGTCTACCAGTGCGGGCAATATCTCGTCTGTGAAATGCTGGAACAATACAGGATAACCATATTCGCCGGTCTGGATATGATGCGAGAACCGCACGTTCCAGCCGCCGCCGTCGTTGGTATTTTCCCTCGTAAAAACGTTCATGTAAGGATCGATGGCCACATCGTACACGTTGCGCGTGCCATGCGTATAGATCTCCATTTCGGTACCGTCAGGGCGTACCCTTACGATGCCGCCTCCCAGCATGGTCAGTTTTTGGCCGGAGCGGTCGGTGGCGTTGTGAAACCCGAAATCACCCACGGCAATGTAGATCCAGCCGTCGATGCCCATCCGGATGCCGTTGGTGGCATGGTCGGTACCACGTTCCTGGATGTATTTGGTATTGCTGAGATGTTCGATCAGCGGCTGGGCAGGCCCGTCAGCCTTTCCATCCCCGTCTTTATCCTCAAAAACCACGAGCGCCATACCGGTAGCTTTGCCGCTTTCAGGGGAAAACGTGGTATGCAGCACATACACTTTGCTGCCCAGCACCAGGATGCCGCGGGGATTGTCTACCACCGCAAATTCGGTATGTTCGTCCATTTTGCCGTCGTTGTCCCGGTCGATCAGTTTCAGCACGCGGCCTTTCCCGGGGTCTTTCCCCAGGGAACCGATCATATCCACGCCTACGAACACTTCGCCGGTAGGCGCCACCGCCAGGCAGGCAGGGCTGGGCGTTACATCCGGGCCGGAAAAACGTGTGATGGTCAGGTCGGGCGGGTTGGGCAAAGTATCGTTCCCGTTGTCTCCAAAGTAGCTGGTTGCCCCGATCAATAATGATACTGAAGAGATCAGGGCAAGAGGAAATTTAATCATTTGTTCTACTGTTATATTAATATTCGCGCTTATCAAAGAGTGGGTCAATATTAAAAAATTAAAAACTTTGCGGCTGAAATATTTTAAGGACGGCGCATTTAGCCCTTATTACAACCGGTTGTTTGCCGGATGTTCGGATTCCAGGGGATTATGTATTATCTTGTTTGCTCCATTACGAACCAATATTCCGGTGATGAAAAATTATTTATTGCTACTCATGGCGTTCGCATTAACGCCGTTATTCTCCTATTCCCAGGAAAACTTCAAAATCACGCACGGCCCATACCTGCAGGCTTTAGGCGAAACCGGCGTGAATATCGTCTGGACGACCAACAAAAAAGCCATCGCATGGGTGGAGCTGGCGCCGGCGGACAGCACGCACTTCTACGCCACCGAACGCCCGAAATATTTTGCGGCCGAACATGGCATCAAAACCGAATCGACCGTTCACAACGTACGGATCGACGGCCTGAAACCAGCCACCAGGTACCGTTACAGGGTTTATACGCAGGAAGTGCTCAGCCACCAGAGTTACATCGTTAAATACGGAAACATCGCGGCCAGCGAGGTTTTCAGGGCCCAGCTCCCCGTGTTCGCTACTAACGATACCAAAGCGGAACAGGTGCAATTCGCCATTATCAACGACATGCACCAGAAAAACGACGTTATCCGAACGCTGCTCGGCCAGGTAGACTGGAAAAACAACCAGCTGGTATTCTTCAACGGCGATATGCAAAACAACTCCCGCAGCGAAGAACAGATCTTCACTTCGTTCATGGACACGGCAGACAGCATTTTTGCGGGCCGCATCCCCATGTATTACGCCCGTGGAAACCATGAAACGCGGGGTGAGTTCGCCGCCGAATTTCCCCGTTACTTCCCTACCGAAACCGGCAAACTGTATTATCTCCTCCGCACCGGGCCGGTTTGTTTCGTAGTGCTGGACACGGGCGAAGACAAACCCGATTCAGACATCGAATACACCGGCATCGCCGATTACGACGCATACCGCACGGAACAGGCCACCTGGCTGAAAGAAGCGCTCAAACGGCCGGAATACACCGAGGCGCCGTACAAAGTAGTGGTGGGGCATATTCCGCCGTTCGGCGGCTGGCACGGCGAAAAAGAAGTAGCGGAAAAATTCGTGCCGCTGCTCAATGAAGCCGGCGCGCAGATCATGCTGTGCGGGCATTTGCACAGGAACGTAAAACGCGCTCCCGAAGCGGGCGCATGGCGTTTCCCGGTGCTGGTGAACAGTAATACTTCTATCATCAAAGCGAAAGCGGACAAGCAGCAATTGCAGATCGAAGTGTTTAATCTCGAAGGGAAAAAGATCGATGCGGTCACGCTTTCGCCGTCGAAATAAACGGTTATACGATCTTCAGCACTACTGCATAATCCAGTGCGGGCCGGTTGCCCGGCAGCGTGATGCGCAACGCATCGTTGCCGCTGCTGAAAGATAATGGCCCGCCTCCCAACAAACTTATTTTGCTGACAGCCTGCGGCCTGAGCGTATTGCCGGCCGCCAGGCTTTTCACTTCCACCACGCCGCTTGCGGGCCAGCCGAATACCACGGCGTACAGCACGTCGCCCTTCGTGATAAAACGGATGTCCGCATCGCCCAGCGGTTTTCCTTTCCCTTCATTAAAGCCTTGCTCCGCGATCGGCGCGGCGCCTTCCATGGCCGGGCCTTCGCCGAACACTTTCCAGGGCCTGGTATCGTAAATACATTCGGAATTGACCTTCATCCAGGCGGCTACCTCCTCGAGGATATTTTTTTCCTGGTCGTCGATGCTGCCGTCTCCTTTCACCGGTATATTCAGCAGCAGGTTGCCGTTTTTGCTCACGATATCCACCAGTGTTTGCACCACCGTTTTGGCAGTTTTGTACCGTTTGTTGTCGTACACCCTTTTATCGTAATGCCATCCGCCGATGCAAGTATCCGTTTGCCAGGTAAACGGCTCTATCCGGTTGCTCTGGCCTCTTTCAATGTCCCACACCAGGCATTGGCGCTGCATTTCATTCAATACTTTTCCGTTCACCACGCCCTGCAGTTTTCCTTTATTGCGTTGCATGCTTTTATTGTAATGATGCGCAGCGAGCTGCAATCCCACATTGCTGAAAGGATACAAAGGCAGCACCGTATCGTCGAAATAAAGCAGCTCCGGCTCGTATTTGTCGATCAGCTCCATAGTTCTTTGTAAAAACCGCTGGCAATACGCCTCCGAAGGGATCGACGCGCCATTGCCCCAGGCCCATTGTGTTCCGGAATTTTTGTTTTCGCCGCTTTCGCTGAGCGGGTGGTTTTGCGCGTAGAGGTCTTGCGGGTCGAGGCCTTCCCACCATTGCCCTTTCCCGTCCGCCCTGGTCAGCCGGCCATCGTAGGGGATGCCTGCCATCGCGCCCTGTTTGTCTGCGCCCTGCGCCACTTCAAACCAGGTCCAGGTATGGGCGGCATGTACGCTTACGCCGAAAGGAAGACCGTGTTTTTTGGCAGCTTTCGCCCATCCGCCGATGATGTCTTTTTTCGGCCCTACTTTCACGGAGTTCCAGGGTTGGTGGCTAGAATCCCACAGGTCGAGGTTATCGTGGTGATTGGCCATCGCAAAAAAATATTTTGCGCCTACGCGTTTGTAAAGCGAAACAAGTTCGTCGGGCTCCCATTTGTCCGCTTTCCATTGATGGATCACATCTTTGAAACCGAACTTCGAAGGGTGGCCGTATTTCCCGAGATGATATTTGTACTGGCCGCTGCCTTCCTGGTACATGCCGCGGGCGTACCAGTCGCCGTATTCCGGCTCGCATTGCGGCCCCCAATGCGCCCAGATGCCGAACTTGGCATTGCGGTACCAATCGGGCACCGTATATTTCCGCAACGATTCCCAGGACGCCGTAAAAGGCCCCGGCGGGGCAAAAGCCCGGAGGAACGATGCGCTGCTGTTTTTTGAAAGCAGGTATGCCGGCAATGACAAACCGAGTTGTTTTACGAGGTCCCTTCTGTGCATGACAGGTCGTTTTTAGCTTCTTCAAAGGTAACCAGCGGGCGGCCGCCGCCCATGCCCGAATAAGACTTTGTTTTATATAAATCCGACTAACGGAAATCCTGTTTCCGGTATTGGCCGGGGGTAAAACCGGTGATCTTTTTGAAGACGCGCGAGAAATGCGGGAGATTGTCGAACCCCGTTTCCGCGGCGATCTGTGCGTAAGGCAATTCAGTGCTGGCGATCAGGTATTGCGCGCGTTCGATCCGTTTGGTGTGAAGATAGGCCAGCGGCCTTTCCCCCGTATGTTCCAGGAAACGGCGGGAAAAATAATCCGGGTGCAGGTTGGCCCTGCCGGCCAGCTGCGCGATGGTGACGGGCTGATCGAGATGAAGCTGGATATACCGCATGGCTTCCAGTACTTTCAGCGGGATGCGCTCGGCCGGCTGGTATTGGTCTACCGCGTCCAGGAAACGGGAAAGCAGCTGCAGGATAATGCCCTGCGTTTCGAGAAAGGCCGCCGTGCTTTGGTGGTTATTCAATTCCTGGCATTGCCGGTAATACACGCTTTTTTCGTACGCCCGCGGATCGTCTGACCCGCTGATCCCCCTGCCGGGATTGATGGCGAGCATTCTCTGGAAAAGCGCGCTGTCTGCCGGCGAAGCCTGCACTTTCATCGGGGCGCGGTGATGCTGGAACAGGGAAGCGCCGTCCGGCGATTCTTCAAAGAATTGTATAAAAAACTGGCTGAGGTATTCTTCGCAATAAAGACTGCACAAGGTAAAACTCGGCACCAGGTACATGAAACCCGCTTCCAGCTTAAGTTCGTGCCCCGCGCCCGAAACCACGCCTTCCCCTTCGTCTATAAAATACAGACGGTAGTACGGGCTGATCACGTTCCGGTAGTTCCACTTGCGGTCAAGTTTTACACGGCTGGCATGAAGCAGCGAAAAGGACTGTTTTAACAAACGGACAGGCATAATCGCGGTTCCCCGGGTCGGGGCTGACAAAATAAAAAACTCCCGGGACTTAACAAACCGCGGAAACAGCAGCCCGTAAAGGCCGTGCAAACACTGCACGGCCATGGCATAGGGATAAAACGCGATGGAACGGGTTATTTACTGGCCAATAACTTCCTGCTGCCGGTAATACCCGGCCAGCCCTTGTATCGGGTCTTGTATGATCCTGCCGGTAACCATGCCGTACGATGCAGCGGTTTCTTTCAGGATGTCTTCAAAATGAAAAGCGATAGAGCCTGCGCAATTCAGCGTATGATCGGCGTAACCGGGGTATTGGCAAACCAATGCGCGGAAAAAATCGTGGAACGCATCGGAGGCAAGCTGGTATATGAACGCATCGTCGAGGTGCTGTTTTACGAATTTCGCAAAACCCGCGCAGAAGCGGTTCGCCAGCGGGTCTTTGTACACCCGCTCCATGATCTGCTCCTTCGTTAAACCGTACACGGCCATAAACCGGCCGCGAAGATGCGGTGGAAGGTATTCGCGGCAATAGGCGATCAATAATTTTTTCCCGATGTAACTGCCGCTGCCTTCGTCTCCCAGCATATAGCCGAGCGGATCGATGGAATGCGTGACCTGTTCGCCGTCGTACATACAAGTGTTCGTGCCCGTTCCGAGAATAGCCGCGAAACCGGGCTTGTTGCCCAGCAACGCTTTGGCGGAGGCCAGCAGATCGCTGCCTACCGAAACAGCGGCATTCACGAACAACGCGCGGAGCGCCTTTGCGATCACCGCTTCCGTGGAAGGCTCGCAGCCTGCGCCGAAAAAATGCACTTCCGTTACCGCCATGCGCGGTACTGCCGACGGCAATGTTTTGTGCAACGAATGTTGAATATATTCACTGTTTACATAATACGGGTTATACCCTTCCGTGCTGAAATATAACGGTTCCTCTCCCTGGCTCACCAGGCACCAGCTGGCTTTGGTAGACCCGCCGTCTGCAATCAGTTTCATGCTTAAATTTTAACGTATAAAAAATCAGGCCTTTTCCCTCGCTGGCATGCCGGCCCTGTATCCTTTCAATGCGTAAAACGTAATGAATACATAACAGGGGATTAAAATCCAGTAGGCCTTTCCCGGGCTCCATGCATCGGCAAGATACCCGTACAGCAGCGGTATCACCGCTCCCCCGCCGATGGCCATCACCAGCATCGACGAACCGATGCGTGTGAACCGGCCCAGGCCGTGAATGGCCAGCGGCCAGATAGAAGGCCACATCAGCGAATTGGCGATACCGAGCATGGCGATAAAAAATACCGATACCGTGTTTTCCAGGAACAGCGCTGCCAGGGCGAACGCGATCCCTAAAAAGGAAGAAATGACCAACGCCTGCCGCTGGCTGATGTACCGGGGAATACAGATGATCCCGACCAGGTAACCGACCAGCATACCGCTCAACGTAAGACTGGTGAAAAATTTCGCGGTAGACAATACAATGCCCTGCGATGCGCCGTAACTGATGATCGTGTCCGCCGCGATCACTTCCACGCCCACATACAGGAACAAAGCCACCACGCCGAGCAGCAGGTGCGAAAACCGGAAGATGCTGTTCTTTTCCGGCAGCTCTCCGCCTGTTGTTGCCTCTTCTTCCGCATCCACCTCCGGCAGGGAAGAAAAATAGATCACGACGGCCAGGATCGCCAGCACTGCCGCCATCAGGCCGTAGGGGCCGATCACTTTATGCGCCAGTCCGTCCAGCGCGGTTTCGCGCGCGGCGGTGCTCATGGTTTTAAGGTTCCCCTGCAGCGCGTCCGCATCCTGCAGCACCATCATGCCCAGCACAATAGGCGCGATAATGCCCGCCACGCCGTTGCAGATGCCCATGATGCTGATGCGCCGGGCCGCGCTTTCTCTCGGGCCGAGGATCGTGATGTAGGGGTTGGATGCGCTTTGCAGGATGGAAAGGCCGGTGCCCTGCACGAACAGCCCTGCGAGGAAAAGCCCGTAAGTCCGGCTTAAAGCGGCAGGGATAAACAGCAACGTTCCCAGCGCCATAATGAGCAAACCCGCCGCCATTCCTTTTTTGAAGCCGGTGATTTTTAAAACGCCCGCCGCCGGCAATGCCATTACCAGGTAAGAAATATAAAAAGCGAAAGTGACGAGGTAAGATTCAAAATTGGTCAGCTGGCAGGCGATGCGCAGGTACGGGATCAACACCGATCCCAGCCAGGTCACAAAGCCGAATACGAAAAATAATATCCCGATGATAACGATGGCCCTGCCGGTATCGGCGGCCTTCGGATGGTTCCGTTCTGTCATAATGCACTACCTGTTTTTCGCCCTGATGGATTCGATCAGCCGTTCATAAACATCCAGCGGGGGAATGCCCGGCTGGCCATACCAGAGAAAAGAGCCGAAACCCTCGTACACGCCCGCGCGAATGTGCCAGGCCACCGGCAAATAGCTGGCCACATCGTTGCAATACGCGGCTACGGACACACGTTTCCCCGGCCATATGCCGCGGATGCCTTTGCCGTATTCGGTAACCGCTTCGCGGGAAATGCCCACGAATTTCCAGTCGCCGATGTTGATCGTTTGCACGTATTCCGGGAGAATGTTTTCCACCGTGTTATTTTTATACCGTTGCAGCATCAGGTTGGCCCACCGCACATTTTTTTCCGCTTCCACGTCGCCGGGCTTCCCTTCATTCGCCGTTCTGAAACGGACGATGCTGTCCACGCTCCAGGGCTGCACGGGAATGTTCACCGTGTCCATAAAAAAGCTGATATCGCCTTCGATGCGCTGCAGCCCTGCATCCAGCACATGTATCACGTCCGCCGCCAGCTCCGCTCCCGTTTCCCGGTGATCGGCGCTGCGGGGATTGATATCTCCGCCGCAACCCTGTATAAACACCGCGTTGTCCGATCCGGTGCGCTCTTCCACGAGCTTTCTCGCTACAGCCGGGTAATTGGCGCTGAGCGTGAACGATTCTTCGTCCGCATTTTTAAATACGGGATGGCAGCCGGTGAGGAACAGCACATTCTTCAGCTTGTCCTGCGCATCGGTGACCTTTAATACATCGACCACATTGTCGTAGGGTTTTTCCGCATTGGCGCCCGCTCTCCGGTTATGCCCGATGTTGGTGAAGCCACGGCCGAAGTAAAGGTTTGACGGCGATAGATTGTCCACCGCTTCTTCGATCGCGCGGACGATGCCGGGTTTTACGACTTTGTTGAGATAATTGCTATCGGGGAAATGATAAAAATCGCCCCAGGTGATCCAGGTTTGGGTAACCGGCGCAAAATGCGTGTGCGATGCGTTGAGCAGGATGGCGGATGGCGGTATGTTCCTGCTTTTGGAAACCGCTTCTTTTACCGCAGTGCCCAGTGTAGCGTTAAAGCCGCACACGTCTATGCCGACGATCACCGCCGTTTTACCGTTCCTGCTGATGGCAAGGGCGCGGGCCGTGAGGTTGTTCATCGTTTTGTGGCTGCCTTTATGCAATACATTGGCATCGTCTGCCGCGTATAAAACATGACCGAGTACCGCCATTTGCCTGACGGCGACCTTGTACGTGATGTCGTTCTTCCGGCCGATCTGGCGCCAGGTAACCCCTTTCGGGCCTGGAACGCCCGTCCACAGGCTGTCGCCGCTGTTTGCGCCGTACAGTTCGCGGCCGTTGCTGGTCATACTGATGAAAGCAGGCGCGTTATCCAATGTCCGCCAGCTGATCTTCCCCGCGGTAATGGTTCCTTCCGTCAAAGTATTCCCAACAGAGGCGTATAGTTTGCCGTTCAGATAAGCAAGCGCGGTTACCGGGCCGGCGTTGCCGCGTTTTTTCCAGCGTACGCCGGTTTTGCACGGGGCGCCTTCGAATATTTCACCGGCGGCGTCCGCCGCGTAAAACTTCCCGTTCATAGCCGTGAGGGCTTTCAGCACCGGGGTTTTGCCCGCGGCTTTCCACTGAAAGGTATCCGCCGCGGGAGCCGCCGTGATCCATTCGCCCCGCGAAGTGGCGGCATACAATCTGCCGTTCGCCGAGGTAAGCGCGGTAATGTCCGCAAGCGGTTGCACCGGTTGCCAGGTGAGGCTGAAACGCCCTTCCCTGGGCACGCCGTAACCCGCCAATGCGGCGGAATACACGGCATTGGTATCCGGATCGATGTGCACGGTGGCCGTTCCTGTTTTGAACCCGTTCTGTGCGAAGCCCGTAGTACTAAAAAGCAAAGCCAGCCCGGTAATGAAGCGCATTTTCATATGGTCTTATATTCTTTCTGAAAGATGGTCCAGCGCTTTCCTGACGCTGCCGTGAGCGATAAGCAGTTCCTTCGCGTTCTCATAATCTGTGATGCCTGCTTTCGACATCAGCATTTTCACCGCCCGGTCGATGATCTTGTTGTTGATCAATGCCACGTTCACCATGCGGTTGTCTTCCACCCTTCCCAGCTGGATCATGGTGGTAGTGCTGATCATATCGAAGATCATTTTTTGCGCAGTGCCGCATTTCATGCGCGTGCTGCCGGAAACGAATTCCGGCCCGGTGATCACTTCCACCGGGAAGTCTGCTTCCGCCGCAATGGGCGAACCCGGATTGCTCACGATGCAGCCGGTAGTGATCCCGTGCCTGCGGCATGCCTGCAAACCCGCCAGCACAAAGGGTGTGGTACCGCTCGCCGAAATACCGATCACGATATCGCCTTTGCCGATCTGAAGTTCCTGCAACTGCTTCCATGCGTCTTCCGTATCGTCTTCTTTTTCTTCCAACGCTTCCACGAGATGGTCTGTACCGCCCGCCAGCACCGCATTCAGCATTCCTTTCGGCACGCCGTAGGTAGTGGGCATTTCAATCACGTCGAGCACGGACAAACGGCCGCCGCTGCCCGCCCCAAGATAAAACAACCTTCCGCTTTGCCGCAATTTTCCTACCGCGGCGCCGATCAGCTGGTTGAGACGCGGCAATGCTTTTTCCACCGCCAGCGCTACCAGCTGGTCTTCCTGGTTAATGCTGGCCGTGATCTCTTCAATGGTCATTTTCTCAAGATGCCTGTACCTGGACGGCTCTTCCGTTACTTTTAACATGTTCATGTTTTTGTTTTATTATGATCCTGGTTTTATTGCATATCGATGTCGCAAACAATGGGCCTGTGCGTGGACGCGGTCGAGGAAATGACGGCCGTATTTCCCGCCGCTACAGGACTTTTCACTAAAATATAATCCTCCCGCGATGTCGGCGCGTTCGCCGGAACGGTGTAGGCCGTTTGCCCGGAAAAAACGTCCGTGAAGCTGGTAAGCATGGTGTTGACGGGAGCGCTGCCCGGTATATCGGCCAGCGTGCCGGCAAATACTTTCCAGGTATGGTTGCCAAGACCGGCCAGCGAATCCGCTTCCTGCGCCTGTGACAAACGTTCCGCCGCCGTGGGCCCAAAGTTGGTGACATACACGTACAATGGGTTCGCGTTCACGCTGATCCTCGCTTTCAGCAGCCCCATGTAATGCGTGGTGTAACTGGCGTATAGCCAGCTTTCAGTAGATGACTTTGTGATGGGATACTTGCTCAGGATGGCATGCCCGAATTCCCTGGGTTTGTTGCCCGATTCAGGAATGGCAGACTTCCAGGTGGTTTTCTGAAACTCCCAGTACATGCCCAGTTCGTCTGCCAGCCACTGCAGCTGGTCGACGTAGTTGCTGCGCGCGTCGTAATTCCTGTCCACTTCGTTCAATACCACCACTTGGGCTTTGGATGCCCGGATCACACCGGCAATGCGCTGCAGGTCCACCACCCCGTCCGTTCCCTCGCCATGACGGATGTTGTATTGCATCAGTTTCAGTTTGGAAGTGCCCACGGAAGCATCCGCCACGATAGCGTGATGATCGGAATGCCGGTTCCGTTTTACATCGGTATTGCTAAACGTGATGTTGGAAGTACCCAGGATGTAATCGATACGTTTGGTGGGATTGGTGGATTTGAAAGTATACGCGGTATCCTGCCCTTCAAACGCATCCACCATCGTTTCTTTGATCGCTTCGATATTAAAATTATTGGGGATCTCGTTGAGGTCGCCCATGAGTATTTTGGTGCCGTAGGTCTGGTCCATCCACGCTCTCAGCTGTTGCCGCTGTTTTCTTAAAACCGCGGTGTCCGCCGCGAGATGCGTGCCGTAGAAAAGTACGGGGTGACCGTTTATCACGATGCGCGTTTCCAGCAGGCCAAAGTAGTGACTGTCATGATCGTCGTACAGCCGGGCATTGAGCAATTCTATCGGGTATTTGCTGAGTATCGCATGACCGAACTCGCGCGGTTTGTTGCCGTTTTCGGGAACTGGCGATTTCCAGGTAGTTTTCAGGAACACGGCGTGCATATCCAGCGCATCGGCCAGCAGGGCCACCTGGTCGTCGTAATTCGTGGCGGCTTCGTAGTTCTTTTGCACTTCGTTCAGGCTCACCACATCCGGATCGGCCTGCCTGATCACTTCCGCGATGCTGTCCAGGTTGTAAAAGCCGGCAGTGTTAATGCCGCCGTGGATATTGTATTGCATCACCCTGAAATCTGCCAGCGAAGAGAGCTGCATATTGCTTTCCAGACCGGCTTTGGCGGGCTTTTCCGTTATCTCTTTCACTTTGTGGCAGGAGAATAGCAGGCTGGCGCCGCAGAGGAAAACCAGCAAAATAAACGAACGGTGAACGGTGTGTTTCATGGTAATGATTTTAAGTTTTGATTAAACCCATCCTCCACTATAATTATCAGGGATCTGAAATATCCTGCACGTTGATATAAAAACAATGTTTCACGGGATAAAACTCCGCTTCGTTCCCGGTCAATATTCTCACGTTGCGGTACGGCACGATTCCCAGCTCCCGCATGCAGCGCTGGTCGAGATTGGCGACCATCAGTATCTGCGCGGAATCTGTTACCACGAGCGACGGTTTGTTCACCGGCATGTGGAAGCGGTACAACAATCTTCCGGCGTTGCGCATGTTGGTGGTGGTATGCCTTGCGTGCGGCTCGATAATGACGGCCGATGCGGGAATATTCAATTCCTCCGTGAGATATCTTTTCATTTCCACCGCTTCGCTGTAAGGCGTGCGGTGCGGGTACACATGCCCGCCTGACACGATGATGAAAGGCGCCATTTTCCGGTTGAACCTTTCGGCGGCCATCTTACATCTCGCCACGCCACGGTGATCGATGCGCACGCCTGGTGAATCCGGCCCGAAACCGGGCACCAGCAGGGCAGTGTAAGGATATTTCTCCCATTCGGTGCGGGCCACTGCGGCATAAGCGGCGGCGTTCTGCCCGGCCGTAAGCGGTTCGTAGCGGGCTGCCTCGTCGCGGCCGTTGAGCAGCAGCGTTTCGATGGCTGCATCCAGCGGCAGTGCGTAATACGGGCCGGAAATTTTTTGTTTTTTCAGCAGCCCGTCCAGCATTTTTTCCGTGGCCGCTTTAAAAGCGGGATCGTTTACGTTAAAGGAAATGGAATCGATGATGGCATATCGCGGCCGTTTGCCGGCGAGATAGGTATCGAAAATGTAATTCATTCCTTCGGCGGTGCGTTCCCATGCGAAGCGGAGCAATGCGGTGTCGGCGAGCGGGATATTCCTGTCGTAATACCCCGCCGCTTTCACCGCATTTACCACGTTCTTCATCTCGTTATTTTGCCCGTAAGCAGCCACCAGGCGGTCGCCGGCCTGGCGCACTTCGTCTTCGCGCAGGTGCAGCGCCGCTGCATAACAGGCCATGGTTTTACATTCGCTGCGCGCCCCCCGCACACGTTCCTGGTAAGAACGGCCCAGCTGCCGCAGTGCGGCGTCGTTCGTTAATGCGTGCCGTGTGCCGGCATGCGCATCCAATTGAACAGGCAGGTAAAACAGCTTGCTGCGCAGCACAGCCGGGTCTCCTTTCGGCGGTATGGCCGAAACAAACAGCACCCATGCGAAAACGTATATCCATCCACGGTATTTCATCATATTCCTTATTGTTCGGGCCATTTATTATTCTGCTTCAGTTGCGGGTTCAGCAACAGTTCACTGAGCGGAAGCGGGTACAGGTAATCCTTTTCCTCGTCGAACGTTTTCGTCACTTTGCTGTGAATGATGATCTTTCCTTTGTCGCCTTCGCTCAGCGCCTTATCCGGCGCCAATACGAGGTATTGCAGGCCGGGTACGGAAGGCGAAGGTTTCACGTCTACAACGGCTACATCGTCTTTCCCGTCCTGGTCGAGGTCGTACGTGCCTTTGGCGGGATAATACGCGCCATAGAAAACTTCTTTCAGCAAATGCCCTTCTTTCCAGCGCATCAGGTCGTTAAAACGGAAACCTTCCATTGCCAGCTCAACGCGGCGCTCGCGGCGCACTTCCAGCACCACGGCGTTAGAAGTATGCTGATATTGCGCCAGCAGGAACGGATCGGCCGTCAGGCCCGCGATCGTCAGCTTCGGCATGTTCACCCTCGCCCGCAGCAGGTTGATGGAACGGTCCGCTTCTTCCTGCGTGAGCTGGTTCCGCTCCGCCATGGCTTCCGCATAGTTCAGCAGCACTTCCGCGTAGCGGATAATGGGCATCGGCGTGTAAGCAGCGGCGTCCTGGTCGGGGGTGGACACAAATTTTATATTCTGGTAACCCGTGAAAGCATTGGCGTAATCGGGCACAAGGTTCACCGTGGCGCCGATGCGGCGGTAACCCGGCGTGCGGATGGTTTGCGCCAGGCGAGGGTCCCTGTTCCGCACTTCCTCCCAGAAAGGCATGGTAGCCGATCCCGGCGCGGCGGAGAAACGCGAGCCGTCCGCCATCAGGTAAGATTCGATCAGCGATTTGGTCAGCCCGGGATTGCCGCGCGTGGGCGAGGTGAAGATCTGGTTGGCGGCGTGCGATTTATTCACTGCCAGGCCGTACAAACGGCTAAGGATAAACTCGTTCGCATTGGGCGTTTGCGCAGCGAAAAGATTCAGGTACACATTACTGGCGTCTCCTGTGGCCAGTTTGTACTGCCCGCTTTTCATCACCGCATCCGCCGCTTCCGCGGCTTCCTGCAGCAGTCCGTCCGCCGAGGCCGTTAACTGGAGCTCGGGATGATATTTGCGGAAAGTGCCTTCAAAAAGACAAACGGTAGATTTGAAAGAAAGCGCCGTCCATTTGTTGATGCGCGCGGGCGTTTTGGCCGGGCGCAGGTTGGCGGCCGCGAAATCGAGGTCGGCAATAATGGAATCCACGATCAGCGTGCGCGGGTCGCGCGCTTTGTAGAGGCCGGGGCTGCCCGCGTTGAGCGATTGGCTGTACCAGGGCAGGTCGCCGAAACGTTTCAGCTTATCGAAATAGAACCATGCGCGGAAAAACCTTGCCACACCGGCATAATGATTTTTCGCTTCGGCGGGGATCACCGGTTTGTCGTATTGTTCCAGGAAATAATTGATATTGTACAGCGCCGTCCAGGTCCAGCCGGCGGAAGCCGCGTCCGTGAACACCCTCCTTCTTCCGGTCACCACTTCGTCGATCGCGGAAACGTCTACGTTATCGCTGGAAAAATCCGCCGTAAAAACGCCTTCGCCGGGCAGGCTGGCGTAAAAGCCGTTGGTATACAATTCCAGGTCTTTTTCCGTATTAAAGAACTGCTGCGGGCTGATCTCGCTTTGCGGGTAACGCTCCAGGAAATCATCTTTACAGGCGACAAAACAGCAACCTGTCAGCAACAGCAATAAAAGTGATCTTATTTGCATAAAATAATTTTTAGAAGTTGAGCTCTACACCAAATGTGAACGTACGTTGCAGCGGGTAAACGAAACCGGCGCCGTTTGAGCGGGAAGCGTCCACTTCGTCATTCAGCCCTTCGGGATCGAATGCTTTGGACAGGCGCGTCCATTCATACAGGTTTTGCCCGGAGAAGAACACCCTTGCCAGCGAGATCTTCGCTTTATCGGTAACGGCGCGCGGAATGGTATAACCAACGCTCAGGTTCTTCAGGCGCAGGTATGCCGCATTTTGCAGGTACCGCGTTTGCACGGCGCCCAGTGAACGGTCTGTCGTGAGCGCTTCGTAAGCGCGCAGGCGCGGGAAATACGCATCGGGATTTTCGGGCGTCCAGTAATTGCCGTAGATATGATCGTATACCGGCTGGTTCCAGCGGTTGTAGAAACCCCAGAACACTGCAGCTTCGGTGCCCGGCCAGAAGTCGCGTTTGCCAACGCCCTGCAGGAACACGTCCAGCGAAAAGTTGTACCAGTTAAAACCCATGTTCACGCCATATGCGTAACGCGGCGTGGTGTTGCCGATCTTGCAGAGATCGCCCGGATCGTCTACGGTGTTTTTCCCGAAGTTAATCACCTTGTCGCCGTTCGTATCTTCAAACTTGATGTCTCCCGCTTTAGGCAGGCCGGGGAACAGGTGCAGCCTCGACTGATCGGCATGTGTGGCGGATTCGTCGTCTGTTTTGAAAAAGCCCAGGGTGGTGTATCCCCAGATCTCTCCCACTTCCATTCCTTCGTAAAAATCGGTCAGCAACCTGCTGGGATTGTTGAAACGCGTGATGAACGAACGGCTGTCTGACAATACCACCGAAACATAATATGAGAACGGTTTGCCCGCCAGCTGCGTTTCGTCGTTCCATTTCAGCGACAGCTCCCATCCTTTGGTAGAAAGATCGGCCGCGTTTTCTTTTGGTTCGGCGGTACCCAATACCGCGGGCAATGTTCTGCCTTTGGTGAGCATGTTTTTGGTCTGCCGGTCGTACCAGTCAAAACCCACGTTCAGTCTGTTTTTCAGCAAAGCCATATCAAAACCGAGGTTCAGCGTGCTGGCCGTTTCCCAGGTAAGATTAAAAGGCACCAGGTTGGGAGCGCGCACCGCGAGCGGCAACTGGCCGTTCAGGTCGAGCAGATCGGAGGCGGAATAGGGAGACATGGTGCTGATGTAAGCATAGTTGCTCACCAGCTGGTTGCCCAGCGAGCCGTAAGAGCCGCGGATCTTGAAACTGTTGACAGTTCTTTTCAGCGGACTGAAAAATGCCTCGTTAGACAACACCCATCCCGCGGAAACAGAAGGGAAAAAACCGAAGCGGTCGTTCTTCGCGAAGCGGGAAGTGCCATCGTAGCGGCCGTTGAATTCCAGCAGGTATTTATTATCGAAATCGTAGTTCACGCGGCCGAAAATGCCCTGCAATGCCCATTCGGATTTATTGGCGGACAAAGTCGGGATGCCGTTGGTGAGGTTGACGGAGCCGAGGCTGGAAGTGATATTCTCATCCCTGCGCGCGATAAAGGAACTGAGCTGGTTCAGCTCGCGGTTGAAGCCCGCCATGCCTTTCAGGTGATGTTTGCCGAAACGTTCTTCGTATTCTGCGTACAGGTTGATGATGTGATGCGCCCTGTCCGCGGCGCCGGAAGAATAATAATCGGGGTTCGTGAAATTCACGATGCTGTTGGGCCTGTTCTCGTACTTCATCCGGAAATACTGGATGTCGTCGCGGGTTTGCGTGAGGAAGTAGGTGTAATCGCCGTTCAGCCGCAAGCGGTTGCCAAAGAAATTCGTGCGGAAACCGATCGTGTTTTTAAACACCTGGTCTTTGTTTTTAGTGCGGCCCGCGTCGTTCAGCTGTCCGAAAACAGACATGCCCGCGAGCGTATAATTGCCATTGGCGGTTTTGATCGCTTCGTAGGGGTTGGCGTAGAGGGAAAGATAACGGTACACGTTGTAGCCGCCGTCTGTCACGAACTTATTGGGCGCATCGTACAGGCCCTGGTTAAACTCGATGTTGTCGAACACCTGCAGCCATTCCCAAACGCGGGTATCCACTTTGAGGCGGGAGCTGATGCGCTGGTACGAATCGGTGGCCTGTTCAAAAATACCCTTCTGTTTTTCGTAACCCAGCGAGAGATAATACGAAGTATTATTCTTAGAATTGGAAATGCTGATGTAGTTTTTGGAGAAGGGCGCCTTGTCGCGGTAAAATTCATCGTACCAGTCGGTATTCGCGCCGCGGATGAAGTTGCCGCTGGCGTCTGTGCCCAGTTCGGGCAGCGAAGGATCGTCGCGGCGCTGTTTGAGATAATCGATAATGGCGGGCATGCCGGGTGCGTCGGTGCCGGCATATCCGCGGTAGGCTTCATTTTGCACGGTAGCGGCTTCCAGCGCGTCGTTCACTACGCTGGGGATACCGATCGGTTTGCCAAATCCGAAATTGCTCGTATAACGCACGAGCGGTCTGCCTTCTTTGCCTTTTTTGGTGGTGACCAATATCACGCCGAAGGCGGCGCGGGCGCCGTAAATGGCGGCGGAAGCGGCGTCTTTGAGCACGGTCACGCTTTCCACGTCTTCCGGGTTAATGAGGTTGATCTCCCCGGGCGTGCCGTCTATCAGGATCAGCGGGGCGCCGCCGTTGATGGACGTAAAACCGCGGATGTTGAAAGTGCCGCCGCGGTTGAGCTGGCCGTCGCCGAAGGAGATGTTGAGGTTAGGGATGGCGCCCTGCAGGCCCTGCGCGATGTTAACGATGGGGCGGTTTTTGAACACCTCTTCGCCCACCTGCGCCACGGAGCCGGTCACTTTTGTTTTGGACTGCGTGCCGTAGCCCACCACCACCACGTCCTGGAGTTTCTGGGCGTCGGGTTTCAGCTGGATGTTGATCTCCGTGCGCCCGGCGATATCCACTTCCTGCGTGGTATACCCCATAAAACTGACGATGAGCGTGCCGCCGTTGTCCGGCACGGTGAGCGTGAAGCGGCCTTCGCCGTCTGATGCGGCGCCCGTTTTGGAGCCTTTGAGCCGCACTTGTGCGCCGGGCAATGCGGCGCCGTTGTCGCTGTCGGTGACCGTTCCGCGGACGATGATGTCCGCGGGCCGTTCGGCGGAGAACTTACCGGCGGGGCTGGCGGCTGCGGCATAGATAGAGTTGCATACCAGCAGGCAAAGGACACCTGCGATAAAACACAGCCTGTGGGCCGGAGCTGTCATAGATACAAGAAATGTCTTTTGCATATTTCCGGTTTAAAATTGTCTAATGATAAATGCTGCGTATTTGCCTGTTTTTGGAAAGCCTGAAGATTGCAAACTTGCGTTTTTGGTCGATTATCAGAACAAATATAACGGCACAAAAACGCAAATTCAAAATTTTTCTGCATTTTTTTTAAATAAAAACCCGCAAATAAACACATGAACGAAAATCTTCATTAATTAAGTTTTCCGGGATAATTGCACTATTTTCACAACAAAATGTTCATAAATAGACTATAAATCGTATTTTTGCACCAACTTAACAATAACATAACCATCTCTTAACGTTCCATTGATGCCGATTTGCGGGTTTATTCCAATTTCGGCACAAAAACGCAAATAGCAGCATACCGGCAATTGCTTTTTGGGTTAATTTCGAACTGGTTTATACGCGCAAAAATGATCAAAGAAGAACGCCAAAAGCTCATCATGCGGGAGATCAACCTGCACAACAAGGTTTTATCCAACGACCTCAGCATATTGCTGGACGTGTCCGAAGACACGGTGCGCCGCGATCTGAAAGAGCTCGTGGAAGAAGGGTATATCATCAAAGTGCATGGCGGGGCTATCAGCAAATCGCTCGCCACCCCGTTCATGAAAGACAGCACCGTGTATGCGCAGGATTACAAACAAACGATCGCTGAAAAAACTTTGTCGCTCATCAAAAAAGATATGGTGATACTCACGGAAGGCGGCACCACCATGCTCGAGGTAGCCAAAGCCATCCCGGAGCACCTCACGGTCACCTTTTTTACCATCAGCCCGCAGGTAGCCATTACCCTCTCCGAAAAAAGCAACCTGGAAGTGATCACCATCGGCGGGAAATTATGCAAGAACGCCAATCTCCATACCGGCTCCAGCGTGATCAACCAGCTGTCCGAGATCAAAGCCGACCTCTGCCTGCTGGGCGCCAACGGTTTTTCCGCGGAAGAGGGGTTGACGGACGTAGACTGGGAGATCGTGCAGGTAAAAAAAGCGATCGTACGCTCCGCGCGCAAAACCGCCGTGCTCTGCATCAGCGAAAAACTGAACAGCAGCCGCCGGTTAAAGATCTGCGACGTGAACCAGGTGGATTACCTTGTTACGGAGCTTGCCCCCAATCATCCTATGATGGCGGCTTACAATAAAGAAGGGCTGACAGTTTTGTAGGAACCGGGAAATTCCGATGTAGGTAACACCTGGTCACGATGTAGTCTGGAAAGAAAAAAAGACCCGCCGCAAAACACGGCAGGTCTTTATGGGTTGGTTAGGATTTATAGCAATTTTACAACATGTCCAATATCCCTTCATTCTCGATAATGATCATCCCCTGGCGGTCTGTTGTTATGCCCTCCTGCAGTTTGTAGGTATATCTCGGCACATGCCCTTCCATCACCGTCGGCAGGAACACAAAACGCACGGAAGGTTCTTCCCGCAACGCTTCTCCCACTTCAAAAATATGCGTGGAGATAATGAAGAAACAATCCGTAAACCCGGCAAACGCTGCAGTGACGGACAACGTGGCGTCGTACGCGTCTTTAACGTTCGTGCCTTTAAAAAGCTCGTCGAAAATGACGAACAGTTTTTTTTCTTCGCTCACTTCTTCCGCGACTTTTTTCACGCGCAGCACTTCCGCATAAAAGTGACTGTATCCTTTGTTGAGATCGTCTGGCACGTTCACGGAGGAATAAATGCCATCCATGACGGAAAATTCCAGCTCGCCCGCAGCCACGGGAAAGCCCATGTGCGCGAGATAGAGCAGAATCCCGGAAGATTTCATCAGCGTGGATTTTCCCGCCATATTCGCGCCGGTGAGGAACAGCACATTTCCTTCCTTGCTGAAAGAAAAAGAATTGGTCACGCCTTTGTCCAGCCGCGGATGTTTTACGTCTACCGCATGCAGCATATTGGCGCTGCGCGGCCGCGCGACCGCAAATGAAAAATTCTTTTCCCGCGCCACCGTTCCCACGGCAATGTATACGTCCAGCTCGTAGGTCGCCATAATAAGCGCCAGCAATTGTTCTTTCCAAACGCCTGCCACCAGGTGGCGCAGCTTCGCCGACTGCGAAAGCGACAGCTCTTCGTTCGCCGGCATCTCCAGGAAAGCCGCCGCCTGCGGGTGACGCAGCACCAGCCCCGCCTGTTGCGCCCAGGCCGCCCAGGGCGTGCCGGTATGCAGGCCATCCTGTTCCAGCCGGCGCAATAACGCGCCGCATTCGCGCAGGATCACCAGGCATGCCTGCAAACCCTGCTGCTCGCGTTCGTACGTTTCATCGCGCGTGATGGAAGCCATGGTCTTGTTCCGCGCCATCCTGAAGAAAGAAAGACCGGCGCTTTGTTCCCTGTTTTCCTCCAGGTAAGCCACCATCGCGGCGATGGCATCGTTCCGGAACGGAAACTCCGCCGCATGGTCGCGGAAATAACGGAACACTTCGCTCCTGGCGTTGATGGCCCCTACCTCCGTCATCGGGCGGAGGAACATCTGGTCCAGCACCTGCTCGCCCCCTTTTGTCTTCACGCGGTTAAACAGGCTGAATATCGAGCTGCTGTTGAATTTCCCCAGCAGCTGCAGGTCGTCGAGCGTTTGTTTATCGGCAATAAAACTCATGTCGTTTTTGTTTTTTTTCTGGACAAAATATCCAGGATGCCCTCGTTTTTGATGATCACCATGCCGTGCCTGTCTGCTGTAATGCCTTCCCTGAGCTTGTGCGTGTATACGGGTTTGCCGTTATCCAGCAAAGTGGGCAGGTACATAAAACGGATGTTCGCGCATTTTTCCTTCAGCACTTCTCCCGCTTCAATGATGTGCGTAGACACGACGAACATGCAGTTCTTCCTCCGCGCGATAGCCGATGTAACGGCGATGGTGGCTTCGTAGGCGTCTTTTACGTTCGTGCCGCGGAACAGTTCGTCGAAGATCACGAACAGGTATTTGTCGCGGCTCAGCTCGCGTGCCACGTTTTTTATGCGCAGCACTTCCGCGTAGAAATGGCTGGCGCCCTGGCTGAGGTTATCGGGCAGGTTGATGGTGGTATAAATACCGTCCCTCACTGCAAATTCCATCTTCGACGCAGGTACGGGAAAACCCATATGCCCGAGGTACATCGCAATGCCGAGGGATTTCATAAAAGTGGATTTGCCGGCCATGTTCGCGCCGGTCAGGAACAGCACATTGCCTTCCCGCGTGATCTCCAGCGAATTTTTTATTGGTTTTTCCAGTGAAGGATGCCAGAAATTTTCCAGCGACACCGTTTGCAATTCCCGCGCCACGGCGTGAGGGAAAGCGTAACCCCGCTCCCGGCCCGTTTTGGCGACGGACAGGTACACATCGGCGAGATAGATATGGTCCAGCAATTGCCGGAGCTTATCACGCTCGCGGAAACGAAGCAACTGGTCGTATGCGGAAAGCGTGGCGAAAGATAATTTCTGTTTCGAATTTTCCGCCAACACCGGCTGAAATGCGGGATGGGCTAGCAATTGCTCCATCGCGGAAATTTCCGCGCTGTAAGGGATTTCAGCCACCTTGCCGCGTGTGGCGTTCACAAAACCGCGCGTCGCCTGCAGGATGCCGATGAGGCTGGCAACGCCTTTTTCCACCGTTTTATAAACGGTATCCGCCGCGATCAGCTGGTTGAATTTCCGGGCCAGGTTGTCTTCCTGCCGGCTGAGCTGCGTGCGCTCGTCCGTATCGGACAGGTATTGCTCCGCGGCGTCGAACCAGTAACTTTCGTAGGGGAAACGCACTTCGTTGCCGGCGAAATACCGGATCACGGAGCTGCGCGCGTTGATCATCCGCTCGTCCGACAGCGGGCGCCGGAACATGTGTTCCAACAGTTCCGAGCCGCCTTTCGTATGCGTGCGGTTAAACAGCGCATAGATGCCATCATTACCTCCCTTACCAAAGAGGTTAAGGTCATTGATCGTTTGTTTATCGGTCATCAGGATCATAACACTTCTTTTATTTTCTCCGGCGCCTGATCAGCAGGATGGCGCCCGCGAGCAGGATGATGCCGGGCCATACCCACATCAATATCGTTTTGGCGGCTTTCGCGCCGTTTTTCTTCATATGCAGCTGGTTGTCCGTCGGCGCGGGACGGCTTACGTCTACCGGTACGGTGCCGTAAGACAGCCAGTGGAACATACCGGGGATGAGCGTGAAGTTGGAAGCGCCGTAGCGGCGGATCGGCGGGGTCATACCGGCGTTGCTGATACAATCCGCGTCGCCCAGCACCACGATGCGCTGTTCTTTTTTACCCACCTGGCGGGAAAGGCCCATCATGGTCACGAATGTGCCCTGATGCTCACCGGTGGCGGGGTCCAGCGTGGCGGAATCGTTCACGAAATCGATCGTTTGCAGTTCGTTCCAGGTCTTCATCGTGTCCCTGCTGGAAATGATCGGCGTGAATTTAAATCCTTTGTCTTCCGCTTTTTCGAGACCGGCGGAATTGACCATGCCTACCCATTGCCCGCGTTTGTCCATGTTGTCGAATATCTCCGCCATGGCTTTGCCTTCTTTGGTCGGCACGCAGATCACCACGTTGCCGGCTACGTCCAGCTTCGGCTGTACGAGTTGGCCGGGAACGGTTTTGAGGCCGAACTGCGCGATGAAGTCTTCCATCACTTCCGAGCCGGGTTTCAGCGTTACCACCAGGTTGCCGCCCGCGGCGATGTAGGCGTCGATCTTTTTGCGGACGTTGGAATCCGGGGCTTCTTTCAGATCGGCGATCACGATGATGTCCATATCCTCCGGGATCTGTTTATCGCCGGAAAGGTCGAGCGTTTCCACGTCTGAGCCCTGGTTGGTGAGCGAATAACGGAAGGTCCTTTCGGAAGAGAAAAGCGTGTAATCCTTCGCCCGGTCGCCTTCCAGCCTGCGGCCGCCTTCCAGGAAGCCGATGCGGGGGAGTTTCATCACCATCCGTTTGAACGCGGCGGTGATCTCTCCTTCGTTGGGGAATTTCATCATGTCGTTGTACAGGCGCAGGAAAGATTTCTGGCCGTTTTCCCTTTCGATCACGCGCACGAAAGTATTGCCTTCGGCGCTGAGGTCGATCTTCTTTTTGATCTCTTCCGGTGTGAGGAACATGTCAACATCAATGTCCATCACTTCGGCTCTTTTCTTCGCCTGCTCGGCCAACGGCTGGTCTTTCGGCTCTTTCGGGCTTCTGAAGGCAGGGTTGACGGATTGATCGTAATAGTATACGTAACGGAATTTGGTTTCCGGTTTAAAACGCAGGTAATGACTGAAGCGGTCTTTGTCTTCGTTCACCTGCGCGGGAAGGCCGTTAAAGGCTTCGCGGTCCAGCAGGTTCACGTAAGTGGTGATGGTGAGCCCGCCGGTCATTTTCCGCACCACGTCCTGGCTGTTAGGCGTGAGCGTGTTCCTTTTCGTTTCGGTGGCGTCGTAATACACTTTCATCACCGGCCGGGAAGTAAGATACCCGAGCGCGAGCGCAATGACCAACACCAGCGAATATTTGCTCCATACAGACGCAAAGGAAGCGTGTGCGCGGCTGGCCTGCAGGCGCAGCACGGCGAGGCTGAGGAACAATCCCATGATGATCAGGAAATACAGCACGTCTTCCGAACCGATCAGCCCCGCGATGAGCGTGCCGGAGCGGCCGGAGATAGACAGCCAGTACGTGAGGTCGCGCACGAATTCAACGCTCTGCCATACTTTGCCGATGTAGTTCAGCAGGGCCAGCAGCACCAGCGTGCCGAGCGCGGCCACCACAGGGTAACCGGTGAGGCAGGACATAAACAGGCCGATGGCCGAATACGCGCACATCAGCATGTAAAGGCCCAGCAAACCGGAAGACGCTTCCTGCCAGCTGAAGTTCTCCACCCTGGTTCCCGCAAACACGACGTACACCAGCAAAATGCCGATCATCAGCAGGCTGTACAACATCATGGCCAGGAATTTCCCGGCGATGATCTGCGAGGAAGTGAGCGGTGAGGAATAAAGCAGTTTCACGGAGCCGCTGCTCAGCTCGCGGCTCATCAGGCCCATAGTGAGCAAAGGCATGTAGAGGTACAGGTAACCCTGCACGGCGGGGAACAGCGCGACCTGCGAGCCGAAAAGGCCGTAAGTGCCCGCGCCTACGCCGTCTACCAGTTCCTGGTAACGCGTCAGCTCCTGCAAAACGCCGCTGAATACAAAGGCGGTCTGGAAGGCGAAGATCACCAGGATCATCCAGGCAATGGGCGAATAAAATAACGTATAGAGCTCCGCTTTCGCGATCTTATATATTTGTCTCATTGATTGATGTCTTTTTAAAGTGCATTATTTGCCGGCCTTCCCGGACAGTCTTGCGAACACTGCGTCCAGCGAGCTTTTTTCAACTACCAGCTCCATCAGGCCCCAGCCGCGTTCCACGCTGGTGGCGGCTACGCGCCGGGTGGTGCCTTTATCGCCGTCGTACCCGAGGCGGAAGCGGTACGGCCCGATCTGTTCCACGGAGCGCACGCCTTCCAGCCGCATCAGTTCTTCTTCGCCGGGCGGCTCGTCCAGCGAAAGAATGAGGCTGTTCGGCTCGATGTAATTATCGAACATGTCCATGGTGCCGGAAAACACGAGCTGCCCCTGGTCTATCATCTTGATCTCCTGGCAGGTGGCCTGTACTTCGGAGAGGATGTGGGTAGACAGAAGCACCGACCTGTCTTTCGCTATTTCGCGGATCAGGTGGCGCACTTCCACGATCTGGTTGGGATCGAGGCCGTTGGTGGGCTCGTCGAGCACCACGAACCGCGGGCTGTGCACGATAGCCTGGGCGATGCCCACGCGTTGCTGGTAACCGCCGGAAAGATTGCGCAGCAGCCGGTCCCTGAAATGCAGCACGCCGCATCTTTCGGCGGCCGCGGTCACGGCGTTTTTCACCTGCGATTTATCTACCAGCCGCAGGTCGGCGCAATAGGTCAGGTATTCCTCTACGGTAAAATCGAGGTGAAGCGGCAGTTTTTGCGGCATAAAACCGATGTTCTTTTTCGCTTCCACGGGATTTTTATCCAGGTCGATGCCGTTGATGAACACCTTGCCTTTGGTTTGTTTCAGCACGCCGCAGATAATGTTCATGGTGGTGGATTTACCGGCCCCATTGGAGCCGAGCAGCCCTACCACTCCCTGGCTGCGTATCTCGAAACTGATATCCCTGACCGCCCATTGCGAGGTGTAGCGGTGAGACAGATTTTCAACTTTTACAATGGCGTTTTCCATTCAGTAAGTATTGTTTTCATAATTGTTTGAAGGCCTTCTCTGAAACAACCAACCCGCTCTCTTCTACCTGCCTCCGACCCGATTATTGATGAAAGGCAAATGCGGCCCGCGAACGGCCGGGACAAAGCGAAACAAAAGCCCCGATGAACATCGGGGCCTTGTTTGATGCTTATGACGAGGACATTGTTGCCTGATTTTTTTTGCTGCTACATTGGCGGAAGGAGCGGCGGCGGTTTGTTTGCGTTACAAACGGTAACAGGGTGAAAACAGCCGCCCTTCGCCGGTTTGCCGGAGAGCAGCCGTAAACATGGATCAATAGGTGGCGTTGGCGATCGCCCTCACGTCAATGCCGTATTTATCCCTGAAGTGTTTCACCAGTATGTCGAACTTTTGTTTGATCAGCGGGTAATTGTCGTTCACCAGCGGCGCGATCTTCTCGTCTGAGCATTGCAGCATGTGATAGATATACGAGCTGAGGTCGTAGTTCTTCGGCGTGCTGGTCCAGAAATACGCGCTTTTTAGCCATTCGCTGGGCGCGCCGGTAACGATGTTGTACGATTCGGGCAGGAACCCGCGCTGGCGGTACGCCTCCACGTTCGCCGGGTTGGCGGCGTTGATGGGCATTTGCGGCTGGTTCACATAGTCGGAAACGTTATAAAAGGCGGCCGGAACGTCCAGGAAACCGCTGTTCACATAATAGTTCCACATCACGCCGATGATCAGGTTCTTTTTCGCAAGTTTCTGCGCGGGCGTCATCGTTCGCAGGTTGGCGTTCATGCCGCTGAAGGCAATGGCTTTCCCGATCACTTTATACTCGAAGTTCAGGTATTCAAATCCGGGCGGGTAACCGGCGCCGCGGAACTGCTTGATGCTGTCCATGATGAATACGCGGTAAGGAATGCCGCCTTTTTTCTTGAAGTCTTCCGGCAGGAATTTCAGCCATACATCCTCCAGCAAAGCGAGCATATCCATAGTATACTCCGGGTTGCCCAGCACGGCGGTATCGATCTTGCTGTTGCTGTTGCCGGAGGATTGTATCCATTCAAAATCCTTCTGGGTGAAGTTGTACAGGAAATAGGAACCGTACTTGTCGTACAGCTGCTGGATCTTGTCGTTCGCTTCTTTCGGCGCGTTGCCCTGCGGCAGCGCATAGTCCGGTTCAAGCTTTATCGGCGGCCCAATGGGCGTATCCTTTTTGCAGGCGGCCAGGAACAGGCTGCCGGCGATGGCCAGGAAGAAAATATATTTCATGTGAATGCGTATCATGAGTTCAGAAATTTATTGTCCAACGCGGTTCGGTATAGACGCCGAAGGGTTTTGGGTAAGTTTCGGGTTGCGCAGCAGCAGGCTCGAAGGGAAAGGCAGCGTGTACGCCGGGTCTTTTTCCTTCAGGGTATACTGCAATATCTGCTCGGTTGGCTCGTGCTGGTAACGGTGCGTGATAGACGGCCTGCCGTAGCGGCGCAGGTCGAACCAGCGGAAACCTTCGTAGCAGAACTCCTTGCGGCGCTCTTCGCGTACTTCCGCGAGCAATACGGCTTTGTCGCCGATGCTCACGTCCGCGTAACCGATAATGCGGCGGCGGCGCATCGCGTTGAGGTCTTTCAGCGCATCGCCCAGCTTATTCAGCTGCACATATGCTTCCGCGCGGTTCATCATTGCTTCGGAGGCGCGCACGGCCTGGGAGATGGCTTCCGTGCCGTTGGTCAAAAACTTTGTCAGCAGCGGTGAGTTTTCGCTGTTAGACGGCCTGGAGAAACCGAATTTTCCGCGGACGTCGTCTGCCCCGAAGCTCGCCATAAACTGACGGGAGGGTGCGTAATCGGTCTGGTTGTATTCCTGGTAAGTGCTGCCGGTCATCCATTCCACCTCCGCGTTGTCGTAGCTGATCCACCGCCCGGCGGTGATGTTGGTAAGGTCCGGCACGGTAGCCCCCAACGCAAACGCTTTGTCGGCTTCCGCCACGCAGTCTTCCCATTTTTCCATATGGAGATATACCCTGGACAGCAGGATGTGAATAGCAGGCTGGTTGATATGGAAATCTTTGCGCACGATAGGCAAAGGGTCCATCAGCCGCGCGGCTTCGTCCAGGTCTTTCACGATGGCGTCATATACTTCCGCCACGGTATTGCGCGCGGGAGAATCGGCCTCCACGCTGGAGGTCATCTTCAGCGGCACGCCCGGCCCGGTTGGGTTCTGGTTGTAAGGATCGCCGTACAGGTTCACCAATGTGAAATAGTGGAACGCACGCACCGCAAGCGCTTCCGCTTTTACACGGTCTTTTTCCTCCCGCGTGCCGATGGCATCGTCTACATAATCCAGCACCGCGTTGCAGCCTTTGATGCGTTCGTATACCTTAAAATAGGCGGTACTGCCGGCCTGGTCGCCGATACGGATGCCGAGGCCATTTTCTTCCGCCTGGCGGGGCTGCCAGGTATACAGCAGGTAGTCTTCCTTTACCGGGTCCGTACCCACGATCGGGTATCCCGAGCTTACGCCGGATTCGCAGTTAAGGTCCACGTCGTCGTCCATGAGATACACCATCGCCGCCGGGTTGGTTTTACCGGGATAACCCGACCCCAGCAGCAGCTCGCGGAAATCCACCACGGTTTTCGGTATCACATCGCTCTGTGATTTTTCCTCCAGGAACTTAGAGCATCCGCCCAGCGCAAGGGTGGCGGCGATCATCGGTATTGCAAAGAATTTATATTTCATGCGCGTCAGTGTTAGAAGGTCATGTTAAATGATATGGAAGTTACCCGGCGTGCAGGCCAGCCCGCTGTTTCAGGATCGTAACCCCTCCAGGCCTTGTCGAAGGCGATAAAGAAAGGATTGGTGAGGCTGAAGGAGGAAGAAAGGTTCCTCACATGCAGGGCTCTCAGCACAGACGGCCCGAACTGGTAGTTGAGCGCCAGCGAACGGCAACGGATAAAATCGCCGCCGGCCACCATGTAATCCGAAACATTATACAGATCGTAAGGCGATACCGGCAGCCTGCTCGTCAGCAGCGGCAGCTCGATCTCGAACCTGCGCGGATTGCCCGGCGGCACGGCCGGAATGTTCGTATACTGTTCGTCTCCCGGCTGTTTCCAGCGTTGGTCCAGTATGCGCGGCGCATTCTGCTCGGGCGTGGGCGCGCCGGACGTGCTGTAATACACAGGCAGGCGTTTGTCTGCCCCGAATGCCAGGGAGAACATGGCGGAGAACGAGAAGTTTTTGTAACGCAACGAAGTGTTGAAACCGCCCGTAAAGTCCGGCTCCAGTTTACCGGTTTCCACCAGAAAGTTCGTATAGTCGTCGCTCGGCTTGCCGTCCAGGTTATTGAACAAAGGCACGCCGTTGCTGTGGTTCAGGCCTGCGAAGGAATAAGAATAGAAAGTGGAGTACGGCTTGCCGTTGAGCACCGCGGTGCCGTTCAGGTAATCTTCCAACAGGTTCACCTTCTGGTTATCCTTCACCACGTTGCGCGTGCGGCCGCTGTTAACCGACAGCTGCCAGGTGAAGTCTTTCGTGCGGATGGGCACTATGTTCACGATGAAGTCGTAGCCGTAGTTCTCCATCTGCGAACCGAACACGATCGCCGCGTCCATCCCGTTTTCCACCGGCACGTCCCTCGGCGCCAGCACATTGCTCACTTTCCTGAAATAGTTGGCCGTGGCGTTCACCCTGCCGTTGAACAGCGAAAGGTCCATGCCGACGTTCCAGCTCCGGGTCTTTTCCCAGCCCAGGTCGAAATAAGGCAGCGATTTGATGTTGAGGATGTACTGATTGTACTCGCTGCTCAGGCCGCCATCGGTGGCAATGAGATAAGGCGATACTTCTTCCACCGCGTTACCCTGGTAGCCATAGGTGGCGGACAGGTCCAGGTTGTTCAGCCAGGCCACGTTGCCGAACCATTTTTCGTTCGCAACGCGCCATTTACCGCCAACGGACCACGTAGGCTGGAAACGTTTGTTTTTGTCCTGGCCGAAGCGGTTGGAGGCGTCTACGCGCGCGTTAAAATTAAATACGTAACGCTGGTCGTAGTTGTAAAATGCGGAAAAGTATTCGCTCAGGTAATTGCTTTGCTGCGTGATGATGCGGGAGTTCAGGCGCATGGCTTCGTGCAGGTCTTCGACGTTGCCGTTGTTGGTCAGTACCGGTTTCAGCGGCACGGGCGCATAACTTTCGCCGCGGTAACGCAGGTAACCGAAGCGGGTGGCGAGGTCGCCTTCCAGGTTGGAGGAGCGCGCTTCGATACCGGCCTGCGCGGTTACGGAGTGTTTTTTATTAAAAGTGCGGTTAAATACGAGGCTGTTCCGGAAAGTATAACTTTTGTTGGAAGAGCTCTCCAGTGCCGCCAGGCCGCCGAAAGGCAGGCGGCTGCTCTTTTCCTGCGGGGAGTTGGAAGGCACGCTGCCGAACTCGTAGCCGCGGATGTTGGTAACGTACCAGGACAATTCCGTTGCATACGACTTCTGCCCGGTTGTAGCGGAGGAATAAGACAGCAGGCCCTGGTATTCCAGCCCTTTCGCCAGCTGCAAACGCACGTCTGCCGTCGTGCTGAGGGTGCTGTTGGTATTGCGGCTGCCGGTGTTTTCCAGTTCGTTCAGCACATTGTAATGATAGCTCATCACACCGGGAAGGGCGGTGCTGGTGGTACCCCGTTTTTCGTGGTAGAATAAAGTACCGTCTTCATTATACGCCGGAATTGTGCGGGATGTGTTGTAGGCGTAATCGAAAGGGCTTGCGCCGTAAGCGAAACCTTCGGTATTGTTCACGCTCCCGTTCAGCAGCAGGTTCACCGTAAGGCGGCTTCCCAGGCGGAGCGTGGTGTTGGAAGTAGCGGAAAAATTGCTCACCTCGTTACCTTTCGCTTCGCCCATCTGCCGCTGCATGTTCAGCGAAGTGCGGTTCATCAGTCTTTCCGTACCGCCGGAAATGCTCACGCTATGGTTCTGGCTGAAAGAATTGCGGAAAAGATATTTGAACCAGTCCGTATTCTGGTTTTCCAGCTTGCGGAAACCTGCTTCGTATTGCGCTTCGGTGATCTCTTTGTTCTGCAGCTGCTGGATCAGCTCTCCGTAGCCGATAGGCATCACGCTCTGCGTATAGGCGTCGCGGGCTTCGTACACTTCTTTGGAGAACTTCATGAGCTCCTGGGAATTCATGAGATCATATTGTGAATATTTGGGGCGCTGGCCGATGGAAAGATTGGTGCTGTAAGAAACGGCTATCTGGCCCGGCTTTCCTTTTTTAGTGGTGAGCACGATCACGCCGTTGGCCGCCTGCGAACCGTAGATGGCGGTAGCGGAAGCGTCTTTCAATACAGTGATCGTTTCGATATCGTTCGGGTTCAGCCAGGAGATGGCGTTGGACGCAATGAGGCGCAGGTCGTTCAGATCGCCTGCAAGACTGCCGCTGTTTGGCGGCAATGGCAGCGGATTGCGCTGGATGATGCCGTCTACCACCCACACAGGTTCCTGGTTGCCCAGCAGCGTAGAAGTACCACGGATGCGGATCTTGGGCGTTGCGCCCACCTGGCCGGACTGTACCATTACGTTCATGCCCGGCACCACGCCCTGCAGCATCTGGTCGATGCTGGTTTCGCCGGCGATCTTGATATCGTCTGCGCGCGTACTGTATACAGCGCCCACGTAGCTGCCTTTATTGACGGTGGAATAGCCGGTCACCACCACGTCGTTGATGGAAAGGTCGCGGGGGCGCATGGTGATGTTCAGTACGGGCGCGCCGCCGTCGATCACATGCACAAGGCCGGCCTGATCGGTTTTGACGGTGGAAGCGGTATACCCGTTGGCGGCCTGCCTGATGCGGATCTCTACCGGCTCAAAACCGATCATGGAGATCACCAGCACGGCATTCTCCGGGATATTGGGGAGGGAAAAATTCCCGTTGTTAGCGGCAACGGTGCCGATATTGGTGCCTTTCACACGGATAGACACGCCCGGCAAAGGCTCTCCCGACCGGGAACGGATGCTGCCGCTCACGGAAACGGGCGGCGGGGCAGACGGTTGCTCTGCCACCGGCGCTTTGCGCGACAATACGATAGTTTTGCCCCTGATCAGGAAAGTAACCGGAAGGTCTCTCAGCACCAGGTCCATCAGGTCTTCCAGCGGCATGTCTTTCACAGACAGCGAAACCTGCTGGTTTTCGTTGATGGTATTGGCATTGCTGAACACCACGTAGCCGGTTTGCGCCTTGATAGCCGCAAATACGTTCTTTAAAGGTATAGTCTTAGCAGACAGGGTGACAGTTTGTGCATGGCCGGAAGCGGATGCCTGTAAAATTGCGGCCACCATAAGGATCGCAGTCAGTTTCATCGCGTTTATGATCATTTTTAGGTTGGCGTGACGGGATCTTCCTTTGGTCGGTCCCATAGCCAGGGTGATTTTGGTCAGGCCGTTTTTTCCCCGGTCACCGGGCGGCCAATAGCATTTTTTTTGCATAAATTGCAAGCGATTTGGTTGTTAATAAATGAGAATAGCAAGTCCGTTTAAGCCTCAACCGGATCATGTGAGACCGTCACGGCTGCAACCCGTGACGGTTCTCTTTTTTGGCTGGTTCTTAATTCGATTTCTTTTAGCCTATAGTTATGCCTATGTATGCTAGTTGTTGAGCACGATCAATGTGCGCCCCTCAATTCTAAAGTCCACGTCTGTTCTTCTTAATATTTCCAGCAGGTCGGGCAATGCGATCTGCCTGTCTATTTCCCCGAGGAATGTAATGTCTGGTATGCCGTTTTCGTAAACGACGCGGATGTCGTACCAGCGTTCCAGCTGGCGCATCACGTCTTCGATACCGGCCCCTTCGAAATTGAATAGACCGTTTTTCCAGGCCATGATCCTATCAGGCTCCGCCTGAAGCACCTGCATCTGGCCGCTGGCCCTGTTTATGCTGGCCTGCTGGCCGGGCCGGAGCACGGGCGCTTTGCTGTTTCCCGGTACGGTTACTTTCACTGCGCCTGTCAGCAGCGTGGCGGCTATATTTTTTTCGTTGTCGTAAGCATTGATGTTGAAAGAGGTGCCGAGCACGGAAATGGAGACTTCATCCGTGGCGTTCACCAGGAACGGCTTTGAAGCGTCTTTCGACACTTCAAAAAATACTTCGCCGGTAATGTCCACTTTGCGCTCTTTACCTGTAAAAGCGACGGGGTAACGGATGGAACTGGCGGCGTTCAGCCAGACCCTCGTGCCGTCCGGAAGCGTGATCCGGAACTGCCGCCCGCGGGGCGTGGTCATCGTATTGTACGCGATGCCGGGAGCATCGCTGCGATCGTCGTTATAGGTAAGCTGTCCGTTGGAAAGCACTACATCGGTGCCCTGCTGCTGCGCGATGGTACCGTTGGCAAGACTGTCCAGCACCACCTGGCGGCCGTCTGACAGGGTGAGGATGGCGCCTTCGCGGCCGGGAGAAATTTCAGCTGCCGCTACGGTTGCAGGAGAAGGATTTGTTTGTTGTTGCGTGGTAAAATACCAGGTACCGGCGCCCAGGAGCAACACCGCGGCGGCGGCCCATCCCCAGCGGCGCAGGAAATGCAGGCGGTGCACCGGTGCGGGTGCGGGAGCGGCGAATGCCGGTATTTCTCCCCCGATCTTTTGGGCAATGCGTTCAGAGTTATAGGCATAAAAACGGCGCAGCTCCCGCGATACCTGTTGCGGATCGGTGAGTTCCCGAAACAGCCTGCGGTTATCTTCGGCAGCGTTCAGCCATTCGTCCAATATGCGTCGCTCTCCGTCATCCAGGCTGGTTTCCAGGTATTTACCTATCAGCCGGATGATCTGGTCATTGTTCTCTATCATGCCCATATACCCCTAAAACAACTAACGCGTCAAATTCTACCGGCCGTCTCGAAAAAAAATTTCAGGTACGCAGCAACGAAAGGGCTGCGATGAGCACGGGCAGGGAAATGAGTTCATTTTTCAGCAGGGCGACGCGCAGCAGCCCCACTCCTTTTGTTTTCTGATTTAAGACCGTCTGGTAGGCTATATTCAGCTCCGTGGCGATCTCCTGGGCGCTTTTACCGTCGATTACTGCGAGGCGCACCACGTCGCGGCAACGGGGCGGCAGCTTTTCGATCTCGGAAAAGATCAGCTGCATCACCTCGGTCTTGATGTATGCTTTTTCCACGTCCGTGTCCAGCCGCTCCGCAGCGTTTTCCAGCGAGTGATGAACATCACCGTGCCGTTTTTGCGCCTTCAGATGGTTGAGGGCGGCGTTGCGGGCAGACGTATATAAAAATGATTTCAGATGAGCTATGGAGGGGAAATCTTCCTTTCTTTTGAAAGCCTGGATGAAACATTCGGAAACGATGTCTTCGGACGCCATGGTGTTTTCCACCATCTGATCGGCAAAATAACACAGGGGACGGAAAAAACGTTCGTAGGCCGCATGCAGGGCTACCCGTTCTCCCCGCTGAAATAAAATGATCAGTTCGGCGTCCTCGTATGACGGATCGGTTGACAAATTCGTTGATTCCAATGCCGGTAAATGTAAACAATCTGGCAGAAATTAAAAAGGCGAAGGCCACAGGCGGCGCGGAGAGAGGATTTGCGGGGATTCTTCCCATAAGAAATATTACCAATAATACTCATACGGGATTTGTATAATTTTTGAGGATATTATCCTGCAACTGTAAGTTTGCTGCTGTTTTTTCTATATACGTTCCCGGCGAACCAGGCTACGCGCAACTGGACATTCCTGCCGGATAACTGGCAAATGTTAAGAGCGCGGTGGGAGTATTCGCATATGGCGAGGCCGGTGTTGAACCTGGCGGGGATGTGTTTATTGTTTGCGATGGTTTTGAGAAAATAATAAAAAAACCGCTGGTAAGGGCGGGCTTTATGTTATGGGTTATGGGTTCCGTCTACATCTGAATAAAACTTTCGTCATAATCAATGTAATAAATGATCGTGGAATAATAACCCCTGGAAATATAAAATTCCGACTGTACTATAATCGTTTTATGCTGAAGCTTCCATGTATACGTAGTGCCGCTGGACGTGGATACACTATATTTATTTTCTTCAATTTCCGGATCAAAACCAAACAGGTCTTTAAAAGCTTCTATTTTTTCGGTTAGCAAACGCTTTCCCTTTTCATGCGCCTGGTTATCAAAAAACGAATCCCAGGTTCTGTACCCGATGGCAATATCCTTACGGAAAATGATGTAATGAGGATCAACATGAACGTTGTCGGCACGATACTGCTTATCCCCGTTGTCTAACAAATCAAAGTATTTATCCTTCGCCTTGCTTTTCTTTCTAAACGATTCCAGTGTATATCCTTTTTCGAAGTCTTTAATAAAACCATATGAAAAGAACTTACGCATCTTTTCCATCCGGATCTTCTCCGAAGCTTCTTTCTTTCCCCGGATGTTTTCGTCGAACTGAGCCCGGGTAAGCGGCAGGTCTTTCAACAATTTCGATGCCTGGTATACTTCGCGGTATTTATCCTCCAGCTCCTCGTTACCGTCGTATTGTTTAAGAAAAAGCTCCGCTTCTTTCCTTGCTTTGTCGATGATATCGAAATCCTTGTCCGGGTTTTGTTTGATCAGTTCTGTTCGGGCGAGGATGCGCAGGTGCGTGATGGCCGGATTTACGCCTTTGTTCGACTGTTCCGCTTCGTCCAGCAATTTAACGGTTTCGGCGAATTTACCCTCGCTGTAAGCCGCTTCAGCGTCTTCAAACTGCATTTTGGCAAGCTGTGCGAAAGATGCGGGGATGGAAAAGATTATCAGTAGCGTAAAAAGCAGTATGTTTTTCATATTCTTTGCTTAATCCCGTTTATCGAAATTATAGTAGTCTATAGAGCATTTGTACGCTCCGCCGGATACATAAAACACAACCTCCATATAAAAAACGGTATTCCCGTGTGCCCATTTGTATTTCGTACCGGTTGTCGTGGATTTTACATACTTCTGTACTTCGCTCTCCGGTGCAAAACCAAACGCGTTATTGAAATGCGCTATCTTTTTGGCTTGAATGCGCTTCCCCGCCTGGTGAGCTTCGTCATCCTTAAATTCTTCTGTTGTAGAGTAGCCGTAAGCTTCCCCATTCCGGAAATATATGTAATAGTACCGGCCTTCGTGTCTAACGTAGATCTGCCTGTCGCCGTTCGGCATTTTGAATACTGATGCTTTTTTTACCTGATAGATCTTCCTGTACTCTTCCAGTGACCCTTTCTTAAAGCCTTGCGTGAGATCATCGGAATGGAAAAGCCGCAGCTTCTCTTTCCTGATACGCTCCGCTTCCGCCGCAGCCTGCTTCTTGTTTACCAGCGATTCTTCGAACGCTTCACGTGTAAGCGGCAGATCTTTCAATACTTTCGACGCCTGGTACACCTCGCGGTATTTATCTTCCAACTGCGCGTTGCCGTTGTATGTTTTCAGAAAAAGATTGCTCTCTTTCCTTGCTTTGTCGATGAGGTCGAAATCTTTTTCCGGGTTTTGTTTGATCAGTTCCACTCTCGAAAGGATGCGCAGGTACATGATGGGCGGGTTTGCCCCTTTATTCGACCGTTCCGCTTCGTCCAGTAACTTCACGGCTTCGGCGTATTTGCCTTCGTTGTAAGCGGCTTCCGCGTCCTCGAACTGCATTTTCGCGAGTTGCGCGAAAGATGTTTTTACAAAAAATGTTGACAGCAGGATAAACAGCAAAAGGCAATTGCCTTTTCCACGAAAAATATCCCGGCGTTTTTGAAAAAGATCGTTCAGCTTAGCTTTCATCATAGTCGTAGTAATAAAAAAACCATTTGTACATGTTTCCACTGAGGGTAAAACTGGATTCGACGATAAATGTTTTCTTTTCGTACGCCCAGGTATAAAAGGTGCCTGAAGCGGGAGCAGTGTATTTCGCGTCTTTTACTTCCGGTTCAAATCCAAAAAGGTTCGTAAAATAAGCCACCTTATTGGCAAGGTCCGCTTTTGCGTCTTCATGTCCCTGATCGTTCTCCCCCAATTCCCCTATTACGTACCCTATTATCTTCCCTCCGCGGAATACCAGGCTGTACTCCCCCATGCCAATCCTTCTGTCTCCGTTCGGTTCGGTTGTAAACCGCCAGTCTTTTAACTTGTGTTTTTTCCTAAATGCTTCCAGGGTAGTGCCTTTGGGAAATTCCCCGATAAGGCTATACAGCAAAAACTGCTTCTTCTTTTCGTTCTTTGCCAGCTCGGCTTCCGCATTGGCCTTCTTTTCTTTTGCGCGTACTTCCTCGAATGCCTCCCGCGTAAGCGGTAGATCTTTCAATACTTTCGACGCCTGGTACACTTCGCGGTATTTATCCTCCAGTTGCGCGTTGCCGTTGTATTGTTTAAGAAAAAGACCGGTTTCTTTCCTCGCCTTGTCGATGATATCAAAATCGCTATCCGGGTTTTGTTTGATCAGTTCGACACGCGCAAGGATGCGCAGGTGCATGATAGGCGGGTTCGCGCCTTTGTTCGACTGTTCCGCTTCGTCAAGCAATTTCACGGCTTCGGCGAATTTCCCTTCGCCGTAGGCGGCTTCCGCATCTTCAAACTGCATTTTGGCGAGTTGCGCGAAAGATGCCGCCGAGCAGGTCATTATGATGACAAACAGTAGCAGATTTTTCATATTTCTTTATCTGAATTTGTTATTGTCGCTGATAAGCATAACAGAAGCATTGGTAGAACGTTTTAACTGCTGGCAGATCATAGTCAGGGTGATGGTTTTCGTTCCCTTCGTCCATTTACAGACATACGTGTTCCGCTCCGCCATCGCCGTGACGAGCGCCGTTAAGCCGCCGGCGCCGGCCTGAGAGGGCGTGGTCTGGGAGGGCTTTTTCTCGAAAGGTTCCACGCCCAGCACCCGCGTGACCTCGGCTTTTCTTTCGTGGTATTTGGACATCGCCCCTGTGCATGCTTTATCGGTTTTGGGATATTGATGATGCACCATATATCCGAAACATAGCCCGGTTTTGGGGGATACAAATACCACATCACGGTAATTATTGAAGAACAGCGTTTGTAATGTATCCGAGGAATGCTGCGTCATAAAACCGGGGATCTTTTTTGCATCCGCGGCGGTCATGCCATCTTTATAACCAGGCAGAAAATTCGCCGCCTCGTCGCGCTTTTTTTCCTCCTCTATTTGCTTCGCTTCCGCGATCTTTTTCTCCAGTTCTTCCGGCGAAGGGAATGCCGCCAGCGTTTTGGAAGCTTTGTACACCTCGCGGTATTTATCTTCGACCCGCGTATCGCCGTCGTACCTGGCCAGGAACGCCTTGGCTTCATTCTGCGCGATCTCCAGCTGGCCGATATTAGCCGCGAGATCTTTCTTCAGCAGCTCCGTACGCGCCATGATGCGCAGGTGATCGATCATCGGGTTGCTTTTACCCATCGTTTTTTCGGATTCATCGAGCAGGCTGAGCGCTTCTTTGAATTTCCCTGCGGCGAACTGTTCCTCCGCGTCTTCGTACTGCATTTTACCAAGTTGAGCGAAAGAAACGGCCGAAAAACAGGTCATCAGCATAACTATCAGTAATAGATTCTTCATGTTCGTTTATTTGTATCTGGAATTTCAGCTGCTGAACACCGGCAGCAGCATACTGTTATCTGTATTGAGCGTTATCGCTGAGAAGCATGACGGTAGCAGTGGTAGAACGCCTGATCGTGATGCAAACCAGCGTAAGCGTAACGGTTTTTGTCCCCTTCGTCCATTTAGAGGAAAGCGTGTTCCTGCCTGCTCTTTTTTGCCCGGGTTCCTCAACCGGCTCTACACCTAACACCCGCGTGATCTCCTTTTTTTTCTCATCGTAGGTAGACCATGCGTCGGTACATTCCTTATCGGATTTAAGAAACGAATAACTCACCGTATAACCGAAACTGTGGCCGGTTTTCGGGGATATGAACACCACATGCTGATAATTATTGAAATAAAGCAATTGCGCAGTGGTCGCGGCTTGCTGGGCCTGGAACCCGGCGATCTCCTTTTTGGTTTCTTCCGCACTCATTCCGTCCCTGTAACCAGGCAAAAAATTCGTAGCCGCTTCTTCTTTCTTTCGCAGTTCTTCCTCTTCTTTTTTTCGTTTTTCTTCAGCCGCCTGTTTTTCCAGTTTTTCCCTGGTCGGAAATGCCGCCAGCGTTTTGGAGGCTTTGTACACCTCGCGGTATTTCTCTTCGACCCGCGCATCGCTGTCGTATTTCGCCAGAAAGGCCTTTGCTTCGTTCTGCGCGGTCTCCAGCTGGCCGATATTAGCTTTCAGGTCTTTCTTCAACAATTCCGTGCGCGCCATGATGCGCAGGTAATCGATCATCGGGTTGCTTTTGCCCATCGTTTTTTCGGATTCATCCAGCAGGCTGAGCGCTTCTTTGAATTTTCCCGCCGCGAATTGTTCTTCCGCATCTTCGTACTGCATTTTGCCCAACTGGGCGAAGGATATGGCGGAAAGAGCCATGCCCAGGCAAACCAGCAATAAAAATTTTTTCATTAACTGCATTTGAGTTTAATCCCAGTAATCGTTCTTTTTGGCCGTGCTGTCTTTCACCGGTTCTTTTTCAGCGGGCTTGCCCCAGAAATCATCCTCGTTTTTGACGGTTTTGCCGGCCGGCTGAGTGGCTTTATCCTCCTTTCCGGTGCCCCAGAAATTGGCGTTACCGCCGCTTCCAGATGATTTTTTTCCTTTGTAAGTGAATGTTTGGGTGTTCATTTCAGACTTTGCTGCGATAGACACGAATGCTTCCTGCATTTTTACAGCCTGATTTTCGTCTGTGTAATAACCCACCATTACGATATTTTTCTGCGCGCCGGAAGCTTTTTTCAACTCGCTGAGGATCGAATTTTTGAACGGCCAGGAGCCGTCGCCATACCGCTGTATCCTATAAACATTGCTAATCAGCATGGTGGGCCGTTGTTCAGTAACCGCCGCCGAATCCATTACGTAGCCGAAGAAATAGAGATTGTCTGCCGTCACCTTGTGCGACGACAGCGGCACGCCGCCTTCGGGGAAATTTTTCAGCAATCCTTTGCGCAACGTGAGCAAAGCCTGCCATTTCCGTTCCCTGATGCGCCTTTCTTCAGCTGCCCTTTCCCGTGCCAGCTGCTCGCGCGCTTCACGGGCGCGGCGCGCGGCCGCGGCATCCGTCGCCCAGTTGCTCACGGCGGTAGCGGCCCCTTTGAAGGCGGCAACATTGGCATTCGCATCCTTAAAAGCATAATCCATCGCTGCGGCATTATGGTTCCGGCTCGCACTGGCCATTTGCTCCCGCTGACCGCTGATGGCGGCATATTGCTGGCTGAACGCATTTTCCAGTTCTTCCAGCGATTCAAACGTGCCCTCGAGATGAGAAAGCTCCTGCATGCCTGACCTTGCTTCCGTTACCGCCCGCCGTGCATAAAAACTGCTGGCCGCCAGCTCTCCGTCGCGTTCGTCTTTCTGCCGCTGCGCGTTCATATGGTTCGTAAAACTGTTCATGGTAGAATCGAGGCGCCCCATAAGTTCCCGCTCGTTTTGCGCCTTTTGCGCCAGGTAAGCGTCTCTCGCGGGTTTGTTCCTTTGTTCGTTGTAATCGTTTTTTACCCGGTCGAAATGTTCTTTGCTGGTTTTGTAATAATTGCCGGAATTGTCTTTCACATAATAATTCCCCTCTTTATCTACCGCCATGGGCTGGGAGTTTTCCGAAGCGGCGGCCTGCCTGTTGTTTTGCGTGGCGGCGGAAGCCGAAGCGCTCTTTTTCCCGGCCCCCCAGTAATCGTCGTCGTTGTTGTTTTTCGCGGAAGCCGTGTTTTCCTGGGATTTTTGAGCGGCGCCTGCGTTGGCCGCTGTGTTTTTCGTTTGTTTTTCTTCCGCGAGTATTTTATCGATTTTGGCGATCTGGTCTTTGGGATATTGTTCTTTGCTCATCAGTACGGCCGCCTTCCCATACAACGAGCGCGCCCCGCTCCAGTTTTTTGCGTTAAAAGCGGCATCGGCCTCGTTGATCGTTTGCTGATAAGCTGTTTTGTCTTTCGCCGCTTTCGCCATGGCCAGTATCCTGCTTTCGATCACAGGGGACCCTTCCCAGTTCAGGAATACCAACCGCGAAGACACGAGATTTAGCGACAGGTGGTCCAGGATGGTGTTTTCCCCCACCATGCCCACTTCAGCATGGTCTCCGTCTCCGATGGTCACCCTTTTCCCGTTCTCGATGGAATTAGGGGCTATCTGTATGCTTATGCTGGTAATCCGCAACTGGTCGAATTCGTGCGACTTTTCCCCTTCAACCCCGCTTAAATCCGCTTCTTTATAGATATGGCCGTTGTATTTGTAGCGGCGCGAGCCGAACATCGGGATAAATTCCATCGACTTTATATTCAGATGCACAGACGCCGTATACTTATTCCCCAAAGACATCCGCGTGAAATAATAAGATCCAACCACCTTGATATCCAGCGGGCCGCGGGTCTGATTTTCGGGAGCCTGGTAAGTCCAGACAAATTCCCGGGGCGAAGATCTGTTGGAAGTTTGGGCGTGCAAAACCGGGGTTCCTGCCATCAAAAAACAGCAAATGGTCAGCCATTTCATATTATAGGAATTAGTGTGCGTGTAGTAGGTATTCGTACCGCAAATTTACCGGAATGAGCGGACTGAAAGGTATAGCCCTTTTGGGTCATTTTTTTATAAAAACAGCTAAATCAAGCCGTTAAGCACGCAGCTGCGGATCAGTTCGGCGGTATTTTTTACGCCCGCCTTGGAAAGAATATTCCGGCGGTGGTTTTTGACGGTATCCATCGCGAGGTTTAGTTTTTGGGAGATCTGCACGGTAGTGAGCCCTTCAGCGATCAGCCGCAGCACTTCCATTTCCCGGCGCGTAAAACGAAGGCTTCCGGGCTGATCGTTCAGTACGTGCATGTCGCAATAAGATGGTTCGTCATCGAGCCCGATGAGTGAGAGCTTATAATTATTGACGGAAACGAGGTGGCTGATGTCCGTATGAATATTAAGGCATTTGGCGTAGCCGCCATTCATGTCCCGCGTGAGCACGAGGTGCTGGTGAAGGAAGAGCCGGTACCCACCGTCCGCCCCTTTCATGCGGAGACAATAACTTCCTTTGTATTTCATCAGCTTGTCCCACCCGATCTCCTCAAACTTGCTGATAATGGCGGCTTCCGCCTTTTCCACGAAACCTGCATCATCCGGATGGATCAGGTCGAGTATATCTCTGAACGTTAAAGACCGCGGCTCCAGCCCATGAATTTCTTTCACGGAAGCGCTCATATGCGAAAGCGTCATATCGAAAAAGTCGATCACATAAAAATAGGACGGGCCCGCGGTAAATACGGAACTGACGATCTCGTCGAACCGGACAGGGATATCCGTTTTTTCGACGGACTTCATTTCGTGCTCCCACACCTGGTATAATTTCCTTATTTGAGGTTTCATTCGCGTGCTCTTGGTTGACGTATTTTTAAATATACAAATTATCGCACTGCTTTACCGTTGTTTCCGCAAAACCATGTATTGCCGCATTTTTACTGCTGAAAAAAAATTTCATCCCACCGCACAACCTTTCTCCGTTCATTTTCGTAATCATTTATTATCTCATTTTTTTCTTTACTGCCGTTATCAACCTGTCCCCTTCCTTCCGGTAAAGAAACTGAGCACTTTCTCTCTGCCTATCATGATTTTTTTAGTTCGTTTTGATTATTAACCGTCAAAAATTGAGAAACTATGAGAATCACTTCCACACTGGCTACACGCCCCTTCCGCCAAGGCCTTGCGGGGCCGCTGGCATTTATTTTCCTAAGCATGTTGCTGACGTTCGGCTGTAGAAAATTCGACGATCTGCCGAAGAAAGAAGTAACCCTGAAACTGATCGCAGACGGCCTTGTTTCCCCGCTTGGCGCCGTCGAATCGCCGGACAATACCGGCAGGCTTTTTATTCTCGACCAGGCGGGCAAGATCTGGATCGTAGACAAAAACGGCAATAAACTCGCCGCTCCTTTCCTCGACGTTAGCGGCATGATGGTGGCATTGAACCCCAACTACGACGAACGCGGGCTGCTGGGTTTCGCGTTCCATCCGGATTACAGGCAGAACGGCAAATTCTACGTCTATTACAACCGGCCCGCCAGAACGGGCGGCCCCGTACCCGGCGCGAACTGGAACAACCTCAGCCGTATCGCCGAATTTAAAGTGTCCGCCAATCCCAACATGGCAGACATGAGCTCTGAAAGGGTGCTGTTCGATATCGACGACCCGCAGTCTAACCACAATGGCGGTGCGCTGGCATTCGGGCCAGACGGCTTCCTCTACATCGCTATTGGCGACGGCGGCGGCGCCAACGACGTGGCCAACGGGCACGTAACGGACTGGTATCTTCCCAATGCCGGCGGTAACGGGCAGGACATCGATTCCAATCTCTTCGGCAACATCCTCCGCATCGACGTGAACAGCGGCAGTCCTTACGCCATTCCTCCCAACAATCCTTTCGTGGGCAAAGCCGGCATGGATGAGATCTACGCCTACGGTTTCCGCAACCCCTACCGTTTTTCGTTCGACATGGGCGGCAACAACTGGCTGTACGCCGGCGATGCCGGGCAGGTGCTGTATGAAGAGATCAACGTGGTAAGAAAAGGCGGCAATTACGGCTGGAACGTAAAAGAAGGCACGCATTGTTTCAACGCGGCCAACAACAGCGTTGAGCTGCCCGGTTGCCCGGCTACAGACGTATTCGGCATGAATTTCATCGACCCGGTGATCGAGGTGAACAACAGCGCGAACCCGGCGGGCGGCAGGGCCACCACCATCATCGGCGGCAACGTATACCGCGGGCGTGAAATACCCGAGCTCAGGGGCATGTACCTGTTCGGTAGTTTCTCCCAGCCCGGCGGCACACCCAACGGCGAACTGTTCGTAGCCAGCCCGCGCAACGGCGGCGGTTTATGGGATTACAGCGAAGTGAAACTGAAAGACCGGCCGAACGATCTCGGTTTTTACCTGAAAGGTTTCGGCCAGGACCTGGAAGGGGAAGTGTACCTCACCGTGTCTGGCGTAGCAGGGCCAAGCGGCGTTACAGGCCAGGTGTATAAACTGGTGAAAGAAAAAGGAAAAGGGCATGGAAACAACGACGACGACGATCGCCATGGCAACAGCGGTTATGGGAAACGATAAACTTCAACAAAAAAGCCGCGAATGATCGCGGCTTTTTTGTTGAATCGTTATTCTAATGGTAAGGTTTCTCTTTCCGCTTTCACCGGCAGGGGCCTCATCTTTCTTTCTCTGCTCAGCACCGCGTAAGTAATAAGTATGCTGAAGAAAATACAGATCGCCCCGAGTATGAAGTGAATGCCCGGGAACTGGAACGGCGCTTTACTGCTGGTGAAATAAGCGAAAGAACCGTTCATGATCAGCGGGCCGATAATGGTCGTTACGCTCATAAGCCCCGTGAGCGCGCCTTGCAGTTCGCCCTGCTGGTTGGGCGGCACATGGCCGGAGATGACCGATTGCAGCGAAGGGCCGCAGATACCGCCGAGGCAGTATGGCACGAGGAATGCGAACATCATCCAGCCTTCTGTGGCAAAGGCGAACAGTACCAGCCCTACGATGTACAACGAAAGACCGAGGTAAATGCTTTTTTCATTGCCGATCTTGGGGTTGACCACGCGGGTAAGCCCGGCCTGCACCGCACCCACCAGCACGCCCACTACCGCCAGTGAAATGCCTACCATTTTTTCGCTCCAGTTGAAACGGTAGATCGTAAAAAAGTTCCAGTTGCCCTGCACGGCCTGCGCGCCGAGGTAGATCAGGAAAAAGCTGGCCGCCAGCCCCCTGATCTCGGGATGTTGTGTAAGGAATTTCAGCGAGCCGAAAGGGTTTGCGCGTTTGATGTCGAAGGGCCGGCGGTTTTCTTTCGCCAGCGATTCCGGCAGCAGGAAATAACCGTATATGCAGTTGAGCAGGCACAAAGCGGCCGCCGCATAAAACGGCGCCCTGATGCCCCAGTTAGCCAGCAGCGCGCCCAGCGCAGGGCCCAGCACAAAACCGAGACCAAATGCCGCGCCGATCAGCCCGAAATTTTTTGCTTTGGAAGTTTCGTCGGTACTTACATCGGCGATATAGGCAGACGCTGTGGTAAAACTCGCGCCGGTGATGCCCGCTATTACGCGGCCGACGAACAGCCAGCCGTAAGTGGGCGCCAGTGCGAGAATGATGTAATCGATGCCGAAACCGAGCAGCGAAAGCAGCAACACCGGCCTGCGCCCGAAGCGGTCGCTGAGGTTGCCCACCATCGGCGCGAACACGAACTGCGTGATGGCGAAAATGGAAAGAAGATATGCGCCGTAGGTGCTCGCCTGGTTTACCGGGATGCCCTTTAGCTGCGCGATGAGGTCTGCCATTACGGGAATAATGAGCCCCCAGCCCATCACGTCGATCAGTAATGTCACGAAAATAAAGCCGATTGCCGCGCTTTTGGACGTTTTCATTCAGTTAGGTTTTTTACAGGTTTTGTGGTTGCAAATTTGCCGATTTTTTCACAGGTTTTTGAAAGGATTTTTCAGCTTTCCCGGTAGGTCCGGCCGATGGCCTCGTCCAGCGCCGCGCCGTTTTCCAGCGCGCCCCAGGTGAGGTTTCTTTTGGCCGAAAGCCGCGACTGGCAAAACAAATGCGCGATGGCCGGCGGCGCGATGCGGATCAGTTCGGCGGCCTGTATGGCCAGCGCCATCTTTTCAACGATCACGCGGGCTTTCAGCTCGTGCACGTCCGGCGAGGCCAGCAATTGCTCCAGGCTATCCAGGTGCCGCGAGAGGTCTGGATCCTGGCCTTTCGCCGCGCGGAAATAATTCATCATGGCTTCCATGCTGGCCGGTTCCTTGCGCATTGCGCGCAGCACGTCCAGCGCCTGCACGTTACCGGAGCCTTCCCAGATGGCGTTCACCGGTACGTCGCGGTAGAGCCTGGGCATGATGGATTCTTCCACGTAACCGTTCCCCCCGATGCATTCCAGCGCTTCGCCAACGGCGAGCACGGCTCTTTTTGTATTCCAGAACTTGCCCACCGCCGTGGCGATGCGCGTAAAATATATGGCTTCTTCGTCCGTCAGCGAATCGTCGAACCCTTTGGCAAGGCGCATCGCCAGCGTAACGGCCGCATCTGATTCCAGGCTCAGGTCTGCCAGCACGTTTTTCATCAATGGCTGATCGATCAGCTTTTTGCCGAACGTTTCGCGGTAAAGGCAATGATGAATGGCTTCCGCCACGGCGCGCTGCAGCGTGGCGGCCGATCCCGTGGCACAATCGAGCCGCGTGTGCCGCACCATTTCCATGATATTGGCGATCCCGCGGCCTTCTTCCCCGATGATCCGGCCCCAGGTTTCATGAAGCTCCAGCTCGCCCGAAGCGTTGGAACGGTTGCCCAGCTTATCTTTCAGCCGTTGAAACCAAAGCCGGTTCTTCGACCCGTCCGGCAAAAAACGCGGCACGAGAAAACAGCTCAGCCCGCCTTCAGCCTGCGCCAGCACCAGGAAGGCGTCGCTCATGGGCGCGCTGCAAAACCACTTGCGACCGGTGATCCGGTAAATACTGTTGCCTTCTTTTTTCGCAAAAGTGAGATTGCTGCGCACGTCGCTGCCGCCCTGCGGCTCGGTCATGGCCATGCCGAAGGTGACGCCCTTCTTTTCGAAATAAGGAACATGCCTTTCGTCGTAGTCGTTGGAAAGCACCAGCGGCAGCCATTCCTGTGCAATTGCCGGGTCTATCTCCAGCGAGGGCGTAACGGCGAACGTCATGGTCAGCGGGCAGCTGCTGCCTTCATCTATCTGTTGTTTGAGGTACGATAGAACGCTGTGGGCAAGATACCCGCCGCTGCACCTCGACGTCCATGCCACGGAATGCACGCCATACCGGATGCTGGTTTCCATCATTCGGTGATAGGCGGGGTGAAATTCCACCACGTCCAGCCGGTTGCCGAAGCGGTCGTGCGTGCGCAGGCGGGGCGGATTTTTATTCGCCAGGTCGCCCGCTTCCTGCATGTCATGGCCGCCCATCAGCAGGCCGAAAGCCGTAGCCTGTTCGGAAAAGGCGTTGCCGCCGTAAGCGTTCATCGCGGCCTGCAGCGCGGTGTTGGAAACAAATGAATTGTAATTTTCGAGTACGGGCGGCTGGTTAACCGTGCGCTGGAAATCAAAGCCCTGGGGATGCATGGTAACGGGTTTTGGCTGGTTAAATTTAAGCCAATTAGGGACATGGGCCGATAAATATATCCGCTGTGATTGCCGCGTTATGCAATTCGAAGAAACAAGCGCGCCTGCCGGTAAACCAGCAGGCGCACCCCGGCCCTGCAACTGCGGGCGCTGTTAAAAATCTGTTCAATAACCGATGTTCTTCACCGCACCTTTTCCCAACCGCTCTGCCAGCTGCGCGAGGTAAAGGCTCGATGGCGCAACCGGCTTGCCGTGGGAATCAAAAATGCCTTCCGGCAGGTACGGGACCGTATCGAAAGGGATCGCTCTTTTGGTTCTTTCGCCTTCACTGCCGATCACCCAATTGGCCGAGCCGGGCGGCTGCTGGTTGAGAAAAGTTTTGGCTTTGCAGTTCCATGCTACGGCCCAGCCGATCGACCAGCCGTGACCCGAGCCCATTACGCCGCGGTTCATAAAATCAATGCCGCCCGTGGGCACGTTGCAGTTGTCTACCAGCACGGCAGTAGCCCAGCGCTGATGCGGCTGGATCCATCCGTTGCCGGTGAACGTGCAATGCAGCAGCACGATAGGGCCGGATACTTTGGCGCCGGTGGCGAAATAAAAAACATTGTCGCCCTGGATGTTGCATCGATTGAATAAAATCTGCGAGCCGCTGCCATTCAGGTCTGCAGGCTTGGCCGCGCCTTTGGACGGCGTTTCGTGCCGGATGTTCACACGGTCGAGCGTTACGCGTTTTGCGTCGGATACGCTGATGCTGTTCATGGTATTCAGCGCTTCGATATTCCTTGCCCAGGCATCCACCGCGTTGCGGATCGTAAATGCTTTGTGATGGCCTTCGCTGATGGTGCCGGACTGTGTGGGAGAAACGATGCGGAAGTTTTCAAGGCCCACCTGTTCTATTTCCCCGCCGGAGATGATCTTCGATACCCTTACGCCGCCATTGCCGAGGTAAGCCGCGTCGTAATTATCGGTGAGCGGAAGGGTGACGGTCACTTTTTTCCCTTCGATCTTCGCGATCACACGGTCTACCGTAATATCTCCCGTGATCCAGATTTGTTTTTTACCGTCGCGCACAAGGCTGTCCATCCCCATAAAATGCACCCAGGCAGGCGTTACAGGGCGGCTGATGCGCACCACGTCTCCCACGGCCAGGCCCTTCGTATCGGAAAGATGGAAAACGCTGGCGTTGACGGGTACATATGCATCGGTGAGCACAGCGGTAAAACCCGTTTCCCGCACGTTCGCCCCGCCTCTCACCGAAATGCCGGTATGCGGCGCGCCCGTAAGGTTCAGCACAGTGCCTTTCTCTCCGTTTCCGCTGCCGCGTATCACGATGCCGCTTGCCGTAATATTGATCGTTTTGTCGCAGTTGTAAACGCCCGGCTTCAGCAGCAACACGCCCCTGAAACCATTCACGAGACTGCGTTTCGACAGCTCGTCCACCGCCTGCTGGATAGCCGCGGCGTTGCCGCCGGATTGTGCGTCGAGCGTAATAGTAACGACGGGAGAAGGAATGGGCACGCCGCCGCCCATGTATCCTGCGTAAGAAAAGTCGGGGATGCGGTCGCCTTTTTCGAGCGTTTTATATGCCAGTTTCCCGCCCGGACCAAAGTAAGCCCATTCACTTTTTGCCTGTGCGTATGTTTCGCGCGGAAGCGCGGACATCATTAAAAAAGCTGCTGCGCAAAGCGCATAAAAATGTTTTTTCATAACGTGATTTTTTTAGCACAGCAGCGAAACGGTTTATTCCGGGTTCCCCGAAACCGGCTGTACTGCTGGTTTTTGTTGTGCAGGCGGAAGGTTCCTGGTTTCCTCTTTTACCATCCACTGCGTGAGCTTGTATTTTGGCAACATTTCGTTGAGCCTTTTCTTCAACCACTTGCTGACCAGCTCAAACACGATAAATCCGATGATGATCGAGATCACCCATTCCATCGTGGTGTACGTGTGTTTGTCCACCACTGTTTTCCGCGCGGTAAGCCCCCAGAGGTTGCGGATGCTGCGCGTGGTGAAGAAGTGAGACACCAGCCTGGTGGAAGCCATCCCGATCACAAACCCCAGGAAATTGCCGATGTAATTATTGTAAATGTATTCAACGAACTTTCTGACGATCGCGTTCATATAAATGAATTTTAACATGCCAATATAATCGCTAAAACCGGATTATACCAGCAGGTTGCACAAAATTCATTTTGTTTTCCGGAGACTGATCATCACTACGCCGTGCCGGTTCACCGGCGCGGAAAACCGGCCTTCGAACGTACCGATATCCTGTTGCCGCCAGAGGTCCCGCACGATGTATCTGCCGCTGATGCCCAGTTCTTCCCATTTCACCGTAACCTGTTGAACGCCATCGTCTGCCAGGTTAAAAAGACCGGCCGCCTTGGAGCCGTCTTCCATGTCTTTGGCCATCACGCCCACATCGTCGCCCTGCCGCGATACGATGACCGCCTGTTTGCCCAGCGGGTCCTGGTTAACGGCCAATACCTCGTCGTTGGTAAGGAGGCCGATCGTGAAATCGTCGAGGCGGGTCATATCGCAGCCCAGCAGCAGCGGTACGGCCATCAGGCACCATGCGCTCATATGTGTGTATTGTTCGTCAGGCGTGAGTTTGCTCGGCCATTTTTCAGGAGCGTTCCAGCCCACCACGCCCACGATCATCATGTCCGGATCGTTCCAGTGGCCGGGGCGCGCGTAGGGCGCCCATTTGTCCTGCGTAAAAATGCGGCTCTTCAGGCTTTTCCAGTTGTCTTTAATATCGCCGCCGGTGCGCCATGCGTTCGATACGGTGCTGAGACCGGCGATGGTTGCGAAAGGCGTGGAATTGGAAAGGCTCAGCACTACGTCTCTCCCGCTGTTGCGGAGGCCGTCGTACATCGCTTTGGTTTCAGGCATTTCTATCGGGTTCCAGTCGTATTTCAGGTAATCGAAGCCCCATTTTGCGAATTGTTTGACGTCGTTACCGAGGAAAGAATAAGTGCCGATGGCGTAAGGCAGCAGTTTTTTATTTCTCGGCACGTTTTCTTTGGTGCGCTCAAAAATGCCTTCTTTGTTCATGGAAGAACCGCCGATGCGGTGACCGTACGATTCCACCCAGGGCGTGGAGTAAGTGCCGATCTTCAACCCCAGCGCATGCACTTCGTCGCAGAGCGCCTGCATATCGTGGAAACGCGCGGTATCCGGCAGGATGGCATAAAATTCGCCGCCGCGGCGGCCCTGCCATCCGTCGTCGATATTCATGTAGCTCCAGCCGTGATCGATCAGTCCGCTGGAAGCCATGGCCCGCGCCTGTGCGCTCACCTGCGCCTGCGTGATGCGGGTGCCGTAGATGTTGTAATGGTTCCAGCCCATCGGCGGGGTGAGCGCGATCTCTTCGCCCACTACGAGCCGCAGTTCGCGTTTGGCTTCGCCGGAACTGTTTTTCGCGGAAAGTTTGAGAACATAAGTGCCGGGTTTGGTCACGCTTCCGCTGATGCGGCCGGTGGCGGCGTTCAGTTTTACGCCTTTGGGAAGGCCGCTGGCGGAAAAACGCATCGGTTTTTCGCCGCTGGCGGGAATGGTGAACAGGATGGGATGCCGCGGCCGTACGCCGAATACTTTCGGCCCGTTGATGCGCGGGGCGGGGCTTTGTTTGGGCGTGAGTATCACCGCATTGCCGGCGGGCGCAACGGTGCTCTGCGCCTTCGTTCCCGCGCATAGCAGCAGCAACATTAGCAGTGTGCAGATGTAATGTTTCACAAAGTGGAATTTTAGACCATAAAGAACCGGATTGTTCCGCGTTTCTGCTGGTATAAAAATGCTCAATCCCAATACTGCATTCGCTCAAATGCAGCTTCAGCAATCTTTTTGGGGCGATGCGGCGTTCGGGGAAAAATTATTGTAATTACTGTAACAGGTATACGAAATTTTTAACTCACCGGTATCAATATACCGCGAAAGACATCGAGCGGGTAATTCTCCATCCTTTTCCCTTGTTTTCCAACTGCAACAACTCTTTCCTGCCGCAAAGATCGCCGCATTTAAATTCGTAAAACACCAACGCTTTGTCCATCCGTTTGTTAAACACCATGCGCGAGAGCCGCAGCCGCCCGATTATCCATTCGTTGCGCCGGCGCGCTTCTTCCATCGGTCTTGTCCGCGCGGTATGAAGGCTGAACGCGGCGGGCGGATATTCGTCCATATTCGTATTCAGCTGGTCGATCACGGCCTGTCGGTCGGGGGAAATGCTGTCGAGCAAAGGAAATAATCTCCCCGCCGCGTCGGGATATTCCCGCTGTTCCGTTTCCGCATCGTTTAATTGCGGCATGCGGAACGTATCCAGTACTAGTGTCCAAAACCGCGAGGTATCACCAAACAGCCGGTTGTGCAGTCGTACCTTTTCTTTACGGGCCGCGGCGGAATCTTTTATTCCAAGGTCAAACAGTTTTTCCTCATCCTCCCCGAGATAGATATTGTACGTTCTCCGCGCAACGATCTCGTTGAGCAGATCGTTGTATGCATCCAGCCGCGCGTCGCCAGTATCGCTGGCCTCAAACTTCAGTTCCTGCCGGCAGGCGGCAGCCAGTGTCAAAAAAATCAGTAATGGCAATCTCATAACGGTAAGACGCCGTATTATACATTTTCCACAATATGCTCTATATCGGTTACGCGATCTTCTCTTCATAACCGATCCGTGCAGATATAACAACGAAAATACCACTGCTCGATCAATATCGTATTGAACTAAACCAGTTAAAAAAAGCAGCCTGTCTAACCTTCCGTGCTATGAAGCGGAGATTAGCAGGCTGCAACACAAGAATCCATCCATCAACTATTTTCCCAGCCATTTACGGCTGCTTACGATCAGTTTATTCCGCCTTCTTTTCACGGAAATGGCCTGCTGCTGCTTTTCCGCGGCATTGCGGCGCCGGCGGTACGCGGCAAATACGTGCGGCGCGGTTAGCAGTCCCACGATCTGCGAACGGTCTTCTTTCCGCAATACGGGCAGGTACGAAAGCCCGTGTTTGTCCATCAGCTGCACGGCGAGATCGAGACTGCTGGCGGGATATACCCAGGGACTGCCCGGGCCGAGCAGCGACTGAATTTTTTCTCCGTCCTGCGCCTGGTAAAGCAGGTTCGCATTCACGACGCCTGCAAAACGCCCTTCGCCGTCTTCCACCACGAACAATTGTTGCGGGCTGCCTGCCGCACGGAGCTTCGTTTTCACCCCGGCTACATTTTCTTCGGGCGATACGGTGATGAACTGGCCGGACATACCGTCTGCTACGCGCAGCGTCTGCAGGATGTCCGGCTCGTAGGCTTCCGGCGTGGCGATGCCGCGGCGGCGGATCTTCTCCGTCATGATCGAGCCTTTCATCATAAAAAACGACACGAAATAAGAGGCCGTACAGGCGCCCAGCAGCGGCAGCAACCCGTGCGCCTGCATGGTGGTTTCCAATGCGAACACAATGGAAGTGAGCAATGCGCGGGCCGCGCCGGCAAACATTGCCGCCATGCCGATCAGGGCGCAGGTGGGCAGGTTGATGCCGCTTTGCGGAACAAAATGCAGCACGATCATGCCCAAACCGAGGCCTGTAGCGCCTCCTATCGTGAGCAACGGCGCGAGCGTACCGCCCGACGTGCCGCTTCCCAGCGAAATGGCCCAGGAGATGAATTTCATGAAACACAATCCCAGCACCAGCTGCAGGGGAATGGAGCCGGTGAGCAGGTCGGAGATATTATTGTATCCCACGCCCAGCGTGTAGGGCGCGAAATAACCCACCACGCCGATGGCAACGGCGCCGATGGCGGGCCACCACATCCAGTGAACAGGGAGGTGTTCGAAAAGGTCTTCTATTAAATAAATGCTTTTGGAGATCAGCGCGGAGATCACGCCTATTACGGCGCCCAGCACGGTGTACCAGATCAGCGCGCCGTAGGTGGGCGCGGCGATATCGGGCATGGCGAAAACCGGCGCGGTGTCGAACAGCGCGAAGTGCATCGCCGCGCCTGTGGCGCAGGCCAGGGCTACGGGAATAATGGAGCGGGGCGAAAACTCGAACAACAGTAACTCGATCGCAAGCAGCACTGCGGCTACCGGCGTGCCGAAAATGGCGGCCATACCGGCCGTGGCGCCCGCTGTGAGCATCACTTTCCTTTCATTCGGCGAGATCCGCATGATTTGCCCGGCAAATGAGCCGAAAGCGCCACCCGTGGAGATGATGGGCCCTTCCGCGCCGAACGGCCCGCCCGTACCGATGGAAATGGCGGCGGATAAAGGTTTTAATAAGGTAATGATCGGTTTGATGCGGCTTTCGTTCACCAGCACCTGCTCCATGGCTTCGGGAATGCCATGGCCGCGGATGGCCGGGGAGCCGAGGCGCGCCATCAGCCCCACGATGAGGCCGCCGACGATGGGCACCACCACAACCCAAATGCCCAGCTGGTTATGCGCCGGGCTGGATTCATGGAAAGAGAACTCTCCATAAAATGCGAGATTGGTAATCAGGCTGATAAGCGCCACCAGCAGCTTCGCGATAAAGCCGATGATAACGGCGTTGATAACGGCCTGTATCGTCACATACAGCACTCTTCTTGAAACGGGCCTTTCCTGCCCGTCTTGCTGCCCTTCGTCCAGCAATGCGTCCAGCGAAGGGGCAACAGGTATTTTGCTCATATTCGTTTTGGAAATTTTCTGCAAAGATATTGCCTTCGCAATATTATTCCATGATATTTCAAAAATAATATTAACATTTTATTGCCGACGCAATTAATCATTTTCTGTTATTTTTGCGCCCATGACGCATCACCCGAACTGTTTTTTGCACCGGCACTGCCTGCCGGAATGGAAAGCCGCCATAGACGCCAATGCCCGCCTCGTCAGCCTGAAGAAGGGTACAGTCGTGTTCCGTGAAGGCGATCTCGTGGAGGGGTTCTATTTTATCCATTCCGGTAAGGTGAAAGTGCATAAATACTGGGGGGAAGAAGGGAAAGACCTGGTCATCAAGTTCGCCGGCGAAGGCAACCTGCTGGGGCATCGCGGCCTGGTATCCGGCGAGGTGTACCCCGTGTCTGCCACGGTAGTGGAAACGGTGGAAGCCTGTTTTATCAGCCCCGAGTTTTTCCAGGCCACGATGCTCGTGAACCACGAGCTGGCCTATAAAATGATATTGCTGTATGCGGACGAGCTGCAGCAGGCGGAACAGTCCATGCGCGACATGGTGCATATGAACGTGAAAAGCCGCATCGCCAAAAGCCTGCTGAAGCTGGAAGAGATCTTCGGGAAAGACGAAGCGGGATTTATCAACGGCGGCCTCAGCCGGCAGGACGTTGCTTCTTATGCCGGCACCACCTATGAAACGCTTTTCAAAACCCTCAACGAATGGATGGCCGAAGGCATCGTTACTTCAGCCGGCAGGCAGATCGCCATCCTCAACGCTCCCAAACTGCAGAAAATCGTGCAATAACCTGCTATTCAGCCATCAAAGTCGTGTAAGTGGTTGCGCCGAGCTCCAGTTCCGCACGGCCGTTTTTCACCGTCGCCGGTTTTTCTTCCTGCATATTCCTCGTTTTATCCGTAACGATCACTTTCAGCGAGCGAACGTTGCGCGGCAATCCTTCAATGATGGTTTTCCGCGTGGCGCCGTTGTTTACGAGATGGATCACGTATTGTCCTTTTTGATGGTCGCCCAGCGCGGCGATCGTTACATCTTCTTTGTCAGACGTAACTTTCAGCGCTTTGAGCCCTGCGGGGGCAGACGACAGCTGTTTCAGGTTCCAAAACCTTTGCGTGGGGCGAAGCGGTGAGCGGTCGCCGAAGATACCGCCGCCCGCCATTACCGAATAATCTGCAGTAAGCTGCCATTGCAAGATGGAAGCGGGCTGGCAGATATTGAGCAGGCGTGTGTACAGGTTGATCTCTTCCCTGGCATAAGTTTCTTCAAGGAATACTTGCGGGTAACCCCATGCCTGTGCATCGATGCTGCCTTCGGCCACGAGCAGCGGCAGGCGGAGCTTTGCGGCGGCGTCCGCCCATTTTTGCAGCGTACGCTCGTCCCAGCCGCGCCAGCTGTGGAAAGACACCGCGCCGATGTAAGGCAATGCGGCAGCATCGTTCATCGCGGGATAAATAAATTGGTAAGAATTGGCGTCGGAATTATCGCCGAGCAGGAGTTTCGTGCTGAGGCCGCGTTGTTGCAGATGCGCGCCCATGCCTTTGATAAATGCTGCGTGCTCCTCTCCCGTTTGCCGGATGTTGATGCCGAGATCGGATTCGTTGAAAGAAAACATCGCGATCTCCACACCATAATGTTCCTTCACGAACTGAATGTAATCGCCGATGGAACGGTAGATCGCTTCCATGCTGGCGGTATCCAGCGGGTTGCCCCAAACGCCTTCCGGCGTGGGCGCAAAACGCGGCTCGCCGATCACGGCCCAGGCCGGCGGAGACCATGCGGAAAGTATCACGGGCATTCCCATTTTTCCCAGCCGCTGCGCCATTTCCATCGCTCTTTGCACTTGCGGGTGCAATTTGCCCGCATGGGCGGAATCCAGCGGGTTGCCGGTTTTCTTCACCTGCCAGAAACGCCAGGGCATTTCCACTCTTCCCCAGGCCAGGCGCATGTTTTGCAGGCAATAATCGATCACCTGCGGGTCGGTGGCGGCGTTTTGCAGCCTGAAGTTACCGCCAAAACCGTCGAATGCGCGGCCTTCGTTGGCTGTTTCGATCGTTACGTGCACGAGGCTGGTATCTGCAGTGCCGGAGGTTAACAGCGTGAGGGAAAGGCTCGCCGTTCCTCCTTTCTCCAGCCTGCCTTCATGAATGGGGAGATATAATTCGAAATTGCCGTTTTTGTTTTGTTGAATGCGGAAAGCTGAAGGTTTGGAAAGATGAATGGTAAGACTGCGCCCGGCCGCGCGGAAGCCGATCTTCCCGGCAGTGCCTGCAATGCCCGCCGTTATTGCCTTTGCAGGCAAACCGTCTGCCTGCAGCACAGCTTTCCCGTACCACTTTCCGGGCAATGTTACACAAAAGTAGATCCCGTCTTCAGTAACTTCCTTCGCCGTTACTTCCACCATTACGGCGGCGGAACCTGTACCGCCGTCCCGCACCGTTTCCATAAAATCCAGCTGCCCGATCGCGGTGGTTACCACCTGGCCGCCGTTTTTACGTTCGTATTTCGGGCGTTGCCTTTCTTTCCCGGTAGCACGGGTCATTTCTTTTCCCCCAACTCTCAGGGAGGTTTCAAATTCCATGAGCTGCCCGTTGACACGAATGCCGCGGATGTTGCCCCAAGGCATTAGCTCGGTTTGCGCCATGGCTGTTTCTGCAAAACAACTTAAAATGACGAGTAAAGTCAGCGTGATGATCTTCATAATGCGGATGTGGTAAAGCCGGGATAAAAATAACAGCAAAAACGGGGAAAAGGGTATCGTTTTGTAAAAAAACAGGGGTGAATATGTAGCAAAACGCCGGATCTCGCGGCGGGTATGTACATCCTCGTGTTCTACGACACCGATAACAACAACATGATCGTAGACGGGCAGCAGAGCAAGATCATTAAATAAAAAAAAACTGCGCCGGCATAAAATACCGGCGCAGCGATGGACTACAAAACAGGGTTTCTTTTTATTTGATCAGAACGGCCAGTTGTTTTTCCAGGTTCTCCCCTCTCAGGTTCCTCGCAAGGATCTTGCCTTCCGGGGAAATGAGGAAGTTAGCCGGCACGCCGCGGATATTGTACATCTTGGCCACGGCATTGTTCCAGTATTTCAGGTCAGACACGTGCGTGAAAGATTCCAGCCCGTCTTTTTTGATAGCGGCCAGCCAGGCGTCTTTTGCGTCCTGCTTGTCCAGCGACACGCTCAGCACTTCGAAGTTCTTCGATTTGTACGCTTTATGAGCGGCCACCACGAAGGGGTTTTCAGCGCGGCAGGGCCCGCACCAGGAAGCCCAGAAGTCCAGCAGCACGTATTTGCCGCGGAAGTCGGAAAGATGAACGGGTTTGCCGTTAACGTCGTTCTGCACGAAATCTGGCGCAGTGCCGCCGATGGCCAGTTTGCCTTCCATATTCATCATGCTGCGGAACTCTTTGCCCTCGCGGGAATTACGCACCGATTCGCTGAGGCTGGCAAACATCGGTTCCAGCTCTTTTACGTTCATGTTATTGCCTACAGACACTTCTTTCAGTGCCACGATGCTGAAAAAGGAATTGGGGTTAGCAGCAATGAACTCCCGCTGTTTGTTGCGGCGCAGTTCTATCGCCTTCCGGAAACGCCCGTCCAGCCACTGCATGAAGGTAGTATCGTTACGCTGCACTTCGGACGAGCCGCCGTAAATGCGGTTGATGGACGCCATCGCGGAATCGTACCCGGAAATAAAAAGTTTGTACCGGTCAAATTCTGTGTTCAACGCTGAACCTGTGATCTTCGCCTTGCCCAGCTCGTGTTCGCTGGTGATGTTCATCTCTCCTTTTTCAAGATAAAACAGCAGGCGGTCCGGCTCGCCGCCCGGTTTGGCGATCAGCTGCATCATGGCCAGGTCCGCAAAGGGAACATCACCTTTGAACTCGAACACGCCGTTCACGATCTCGGCGGAATCTTTGATGGCTTCGCCGTTCAGGTGACAATCCAGGTAAACTTTTGCGGGGCTGTTATAATTGCCCACTTTTCCTTTCAGCAGATATTTGCCTTGCGCGAAGCCCAGGGCCGGGCAGGCTACGGCGGCCAGTAACAACCATTTTTTCATTGTCGGTCTTTTTGTTTTAGTGGTTTCCGTTATTAATTTTCGCGGACCATGATATCCGCCGGTTCGCCGGGGATGCCGTCCGTTTGTTTTTCTATCGTTCCGTTGTGCCCGGTGCTGGTGTTCAGGTAATACACGCTTCCTTCCACGCCGGCGATCAGCTGGTTGCCGTTGTTCACGAGTTTCAGCATGGTGATGCGTTTGCCGCCGAAATTGGCGTCCAGCGGTTTTACTTCCTTATTCAACGGGTTGTAGCGGTAAATTTTGTCGTTGGACGTAAAAAAGAACACGCCTACCGGTGAAGTTTGCCACAGCGTGCCGGCGGTCAGCAGCGCGGCGCCTGGAAACTCCCGTTTGTTTTTTGCGCTGAAGAGGCTTTTGTCCTGCGACCAGTCGAGGCTGAACTGCAATTCCAGTTTTTTGCCCGCGCTGTCGATAAATGCATAACAGGCATTGTCGCTGATGCGGTCCATGAACAGCAGCTCCGCGTTGCCCAGCTTTTTGGGGTTAAACGCGGTGTCTGTAAGGGTATAGGTAGTATCGTAAAAATTGCTGAGGCTGAAGCGTACGAATTGTTTTTTTCTTTTCTCGAAGCCCAGGTAATAACCGGCATTCGGCTGTTCGTACGCATTGGTAATTACGCGCGGGTGCAGCTGGTAATCGCCGCCCATCGGCTCGCCCCAGAAGCCGTAATACGGCCAGAACGGAGCGGTTTCGGTGGCGCCGAGGAACAGTTTGCCGTTGATCACCGCGGTTGTAACGCCGTTCGGCATGTTGATGAACGTGCTTACTTCACGCATGGGCGGCGCGGTGTAAAAGTTCTCTTCGAGGGATTTTGCGCGGATCAGCGTGTTGGCGTCTACCTGCACGGCGCCCGTTCCTTCGCCGCTGTAGGTCACCCAGAAATAGGTGAGCTGGTTCATGTAGAACTGGTTCCTCACGGGCACCAGCTGCATGCCGCCGCCGGGAATGGCGGTGTTGTTGATGTTGGTGTAGATGTCCGGCTGCAAAGTGCCGTCTGATTTCACAAAGCTGATCACGCTGCGGTTGTTGAAATTGCTCAGCACCAGCGTGCCGCGGGTGAACTGGGTTTGCCCTTTCACCACGAACTTGTAATAATATTTCTGTTTTGTGTTGTTGTCTGTCACGATCAGCAAAGCATTGTAACGGTTGGCGCCGAGGCCGAACACGATGCGCAGCTGCTGCCCGTCGTATTCCACGGCCATGGCCCTTTCCGGCACATCGATCTTCCAGTGGCAGGAATAATCGTTTTTACCGGATTGCAGCGTGATCACGGGCTCTATGATCAGGCTGTCGCCGGAAATGGCGTTGTAAGCCGTATCCAGCCCGCTGATCTTCGGTTCGGGAACGGCGATGTAATCGTAATTCCCTTTGTCTTTTGAACAGGCGGCCAGCAGCCACCATCCGCCCAGAATATATAACAGGTGTTTTTTCATGTTTTGCTGTTTGGCGTTAAACGATCCGTTTACCGTTCTCGTCCGTGAAATAATATTTGTTATCCGCCGGGTTCAACTCCAGCAGGTATTTTTTCTCCGGGTTGGTAACACTGAAGAAGTTGTATTTGCCGGCACCGGCAGGCTCCAGCGTATAACCGGCCTGCGGGTTCTCTTCCACCCAGCTCACCGGGCTGCCTAAAAAGTTCCTGAAACGGCGCGTGTAATACAGTACTTTGGGCAACACCTGCGCGTCGAAGGTGCGCGGCAGCTCGGAGGTGCCGGTAACGCGGATGAACAGTTCATATTTCACGCGGGAATAAGCGCCTATCTCGGAGCTCCATACGTCCCACCAAACGGGCTTCTCCAGCCGGTTGGAAAATATCACCTTGGCGGAATCGTACGCCGGGTTGGGCACGGTAAAATCTTCTGTGGGCAGCAGGCGCAGCTTCAGGCGAACGGTGGTGCTAGTCAGCGCAGGATCGGACGCCATTAGGATGATAGGCACCCGTGCCACACCGCTGTCCGCGGGCATTTCGTATTCTTTTTCCAGGGCTTTGTAATGTTTGTCCGCCACGGCCGTGGTAGCGCTGTCTACCGGCGCGATGCGGAAAAACCGCGCTTCGCTGCGGCGCGACCCGGTAATACGCACGGGCAGCCAAACCGTGTCTACAGACTTTTCTGGGAACAATGCGAAGGAATACAGCACGCTGTCTGTACGCAGATTGTTTTTCAGCGGGTCGTTGAAGTCGAAATACACGCCGTCCGGTGAGGAAAACAGCTGCTCTTCCGTTTTTTTGCAGGCGGAGAGCGCCGCGGCGGTTATGAAAATATAGGTGAGGATCTTTTTCATCGCTGTTGTTTTTATCGGTTACCGTATGCGATTTCGTCGTCGGGGAAAGGCAGCACAAACACTGCGTTACCTGCCGATATCACGCTGCCCTGCGGGCCGGCGATATTTGCGTTCAGCCTTTTGTACATGTAGAACAGCTGGCCTTCGGAGAAAAATTCTTTCCGGGCTTCTTTCAGCAGTTCGTTCATAAACACCGTGCGGGAAGGATCGCTGAGGCTTACGCCGATGCCGCGGTTGAGCCTTACGGTATTAAAATATCCCCATGCTTCGGCGGGATTTTTGTCGAAGGTGCATTCCGCGGCGATGTAATACATTTCGCTGAGGCGCATGGCCGGCAGCATCAGGTTGTGCAGGTTCCGGTCGCCGTCGCGGGTGTATTTCATCACGCGGAGGTAACTGCCGGCTGCGGAAGACCTTTCCTCGAACCATTGTTTATACCGGTAATCTTCCGCACCTACGCCGCCTACTTCGTAAATGCTCCGGCACTCCGCCGGCTGCAGGTACAGGGCCGCTATGCCGTTGTCTATCACATCGCGGAGGGTTTGATTGGCATTGGGCGCGTAGATCCCGAAGATCAGCTCCTTGTATAGAATGCGGTCTTTTTTCTCATCATCCGGGTTGAGGAAATCGGTGGCTTTCGTGAAAGGGAATTTCGCGGAGCCGATCACTTCCAGCGCATTGCCGAGCGCGGCGTCTTTGTCGCCTTTGTAGAGATAAGCGCGCGCCAGTTCCCCGCATACGGCATAATAGTTCAGCCGGTGGCGGCGCTCCTGTAAAAACAGGTCGGGCGCGTCCGCTTCGGTGGTGGTATCGCCTTCGGGATAGCCCACTTTATAACCCGGCGAACGGATCGGGTCGGTGGCGCGCAGCAGTTCCTTCGCGTCCAGCAGGTCTTTGATCACCAGGTCCAGCGCTTCTTCCACTTTCTTCATTTCCGGCGTTTTGTTGCTGAAGCTGGTGGTATAAGGAATGCCTTTGCCGCTTTTATCCACCGCGTACGATCCGGCGAACAGGCGCAGCAGGTCGAAATGACAATAAGCGCGCATCGCCAGGGCCTCTCCTTTCACCAGTTCGTAATTCACGCCTTTGAACAGGTTCTTTTTCGCGTCCACATTTTCGAGGATGAGATTGGCGTTGGCGACCACATTGTAAAGGCCTTTCCATATCTCGTCGCGGCGGCTCATGAAATACTGGTCCTGGTAGTTGTACTGCATCGTAGGACGGTATCTCCAGGGATCGTTTACGTCTACGGTATAGTTCTGCGCCAGCGCGTCCAGCGTGCCCGCGGTCAGTTCGCGGCCAAACAGGTCTTCTTTGGTCAGCCTGCCGTACATCCCGTTCACGGCTTCCTTAAAACCGTCTTCGGTGCTGAACAGCGCGTCTTTGCTCACTTCCGAGGCCGGCGTTACGTCCAGCCACTTGCTGCAGGAAGCCAGCGTGCATATGGTGATGATCGTTATCAGGTATTGCTTCATTGTCGGTCTTTTTTAGAATCGGGTGGCTAATGAAAAAGTGAAGCTCCGTGCAAACGGGTAATCGATGCCGCGCTCTATCTGCAGGCTGGACCAGTAAGCCAGGTCGTTGAGGTTGAGCGCCACGCGGAGGCTTTTCATCTTCAGGCGTTTGTAAAGGCTGGAAGGCGCTTCCCACGAAGCGTACACGCTTTTGAACTCAAGCCTGTTCTCCCGCTGTACAAAACGGCTGGTGGCCTTGGTAGTGGTGAGGTCCGCGATGTTTTTGTAGAACGTGCGGTCGCCGGGCTTGCGCCATCTTTCTGTGAGCACGCGGCTGTCCACATTATACTTCGGGTCGGCGTTCTCCACGCGGTCGATGAGCGTTTGATTGTAAATGTCGCCGCCCATTTTCGCATAAAAACTGAATTCCACCATAAAACTTTTGTACACGAAGCTGCCGCCGAAATACCCGTCGAAGTCCGGCGTCATATCTCCCACCGCCACGGTGTTACGCACATCGTAGTCGTAAGTGGTGGTGCCGTCTGGCCGGAGGAATATTTCCCTTCCGTTCTCCGGATCGATGCCGAGGCTTTTCACGGCGTAAATGGTGTTGAGGCTCTGGCCTTCCTGGAAACGCAGCAGCGGGCGCGTTCTCAGCGAGGAATCGATCTGCTGGTTTTTGTTCACCTCGTCGTTGTAGCTTTTCAGCGAGTTGGAAATTTTGGTGATAATGTTGGTGTTGTGGCCCAGGTTGGCGTTGAGGTTGAACGACCAGTTTTTGCCGCGCAGTATGTTGGCGCGGAAGTACACCTCGTACCCTTTGTTCACCATCTCACCGAGGTTTTCTTTGTACTGGCTGAAACCGGTGCTGGGCGCAACGTTCACATCGGTCAGCAGGTCGCGGGTGAGTTTGTGGTAATAACGTGGAGAAATATACAGGCGGTCTTTGAACATGGAGATCTCCATGCTCAGGTCGTAGTTGCGCGTGCGCTGCCATTTCAGGTTCGAATTGCCGTAACCGGCAAACACCGCGCCTACGCCGGTAGAATACCAGTCGGAAGTATAATAGTTGTAGGTAGTGTTAGACAGGTAGGCCGGGAAACTTACATCGCCGGTAAGACCGGTGGTGGCTTTGATGCGCAGCTGGTTAAAAACGGTGTTGCGCATGAATTTTTCGTTGTGCAGGTTCCAGCCCAGGCCGTAGCTCCAGAAAGGCGCCATGCGCGATTCGGAACCGAATTTGCTGGAGCCGTCCACCCTCACGGTACCGTCCATCAGGAAGCGGTTCTGGTAGGAGTAGTTCATAGACAGGAAAGCGCCGATCAGCCTTTGTTCGGTAACTGAACCGGTGGGCGCTCTTTCTTTCTCATAACCGCGCGCAAACGATACGTCGGTAAAACGGTCATTGGTAAAACCCTGCGCCACAAATTCGCGCCCGGTGTACTTAGCTGCCTGGATGTTGGTGCCCAGCGAGAAGTTGAGAAAGTGGGAACCGGCCAGCGTTTTGTTGTAGTTCACGGTCAGGCTGCCGTCTACCTGCGTTTCCTGTACGGCCCTGTAATAATAACGGCCACGGTCTTTCAGCGCATCGCCTTTGTCGTAATAGAACTGGTTGCTCAGCGGCGATACAAAACGGTCGTCTGTGCTTTTGCGTTTGGTGAGACTGATATTTCCGTTCACCCTCCATGCAGTGGAAGGATTGTATTCGATGGCGAAGTTATCGATGAACTCGGTGTATTCCGTTTTGTTGAAACTGCCGGTGGTGGCTTCGTACAGCGGGTTAAACACCGGTGCCAGCACGCGGTCGCCGCTGATACGGTCTTCGTTGCTGAGGTAATTCCACTGGTCTACGGTCGGCACGATCCTGCCCGCGGAATCGGTGCGCGGGTAATACGGGTTCATGCGCACATAGTCTGAAAACAGTCCGTACGGCGATTCCGTGCCGTTCACCTGCGAAATGGTGAAGCTGTTGCGGAAAAGGAGTTTGTTGTTTTTGAGATTGTAGGAAAGACTGTTGGCAAGACTGTAACGGTCCCTGCCGGAGCCTTTCATCACGCCGTTGTTGGTCTGGTAACGCGCGTCTACGCCGTAACGGATGGAAGGGCTGCCGCCCTGCAGGCTGATGGAATGTTTGTGCCCGAAATCGGTGCTGAGCGGCTGGCTGAGCCAGTAAGTGTTCACGCCGGCCAGTACGTTCTTTCTTTTGGCGTAATATTTTTGCGCCAGCTCGTCCGGCGGGTCAACGGAGTTGGATGAATACAATCCCGCCAGGCGCTCGTATTCGAGCTTTTCTTCCGCGTTCAGTACTTTGTAGGCGGTGAGATCGGGCGTGGTTACGTTCAGCTCGTAATTATAATACACTTCCAGGCTGCCTTCTTTCGGCAGTTTGGTTTGTATCACCACGATGCCGTTGGATGCGCGGGAACCGTAGATAGCGGTGGCCGCGGCGTCTTTCAGCAGGGTGATCATTTCGATGCGGTTCACGTCGAGGTCGTAAATGGTTTGAATGCCCACCTGGTAACCGTCTACCATGAACATGGGGAGGTTGGTAACAGTAGCGAGCGAGCTGCGCGACAATAATTTGGGATCACCCGCGGGCACGGCCGTGGCGCCTCTTACGTTGATGTTGGGAAGCGCGTTGGGATTGGAGCCCGCGAGATTGTTCTCCACGATGCGGAACGAAGGATCGTACGCCTGGATGCTGGCAAGGATATTCTGCGGGTTAAACCGTTTGATCTCTTCGCCGGTGATCACGATGGCGGAACCGGTGTAACTTTCTTTTTTGAGTTTCTGATAGCCGTTCACCACGAAGTCTTTCATGGACTGAACGTCGGTGAGCAGTTTCACGTCGAGGCTGGTGCGGCCGTTCACTTTTATTTCCTGGGTTTTGTAACCGAGGTAACTGAATACCAGCACCGCTTCTTTTGGCACATTGTTGAGCGTGTAGCGGCCTTTTTCGTTGGTTTTGGCGCCGTTGAAGGTGCCTTTCACCACCACGGTAACGCCGGGCAGCGGCACACCCGATTCCTCGGTTACCTGCCCGGTGATGCCCGCCTGTTGCGCCACTACGGCTTCCAGCTGCATGGGCTGGCTGGCGGAAGGCTGCTGCACCGTGCTATTGCCGCTGTTGGTACGGGTTGGTTTTTGATTTCCGAATTTGTAAACGATGAACTGTCCCAGCCCCGCCTGTTCTGCTTTAAGTCCGGCGGGCACCAGGAACTGGTTGAGGTAATCTTCCATCCTTTCCCCGTTTCTCCGCGCGGCGGGCTTTTTTACGTTCACGCCCTGGATGGTGTTGCCGATGTAATTGATGCGGACCTTATACTCCTGTTCGATCTGCGATAATACATCCTTCAGCGGCAACGGCTTTCCGTCCGCGGGAACGTTCTGCATCTCAAAATACCCGGGCGATGCCTTGGCCGCGGCCTTTACGCCCCCGCTCAACGCCGCGGCAGGCAGCAATAAAGCCAGAACAAGACCTCTACGAAATTTCCCCGCGTAAAATTCTACCATAACAATAGATTTTTGGTTGGTTGTTTTGATTGATTTTTGATTTACCTCCTTGCAGGCATGGCACGGCCTGCCCCGCTTATTTTAACGGGAATTTATATCGACATAGCCCCGCGCCTTCGCGGGAAAGACCAATAATTAACTGTGCTTAGTTATGCTTGCTGATCCGGTATGAATTTGAACCTGTTTTTTCTATCTCTACGTCAAATGTGCGGGAGATCGTTTTAAAGAAAATCCCGATATCGTCTAATGGTATGCTTCCTGTGAATGTCTGGTCGCCGAGGCCCGCATCTTCCGGCTCGATGGTCACGCCCATGTTTTCCTGCAGCGCGCGCACCACATCTTTGATCGGCGCATCGGTGAACTCGAGCACTTTGTTGCGCCACGAGCAATAATTTTCCGGTTCCACCTGTTTGGTCACCATTGTAGTGGTAGCTTCCGAATACACGACCATATCGCCGGGCGACATCGTGATGGGCCTTGCGTTTTTGTTGTCGTTCGGCACCAGCTGCACTTTGCCGTTGCTTAGCACCACCTGTGTGGCCTTGCGGCGGGTGTTGACGTTGAACGACGTACCGAGCACGCGTATCTGCAGATCGTTGGTATGTACAATAAAAGGCTCGGCTCCCGGCTGTTGCGTAACGGTGAAAAATGCTTCGCCGGTAAGGTACACTTCCCTCGGCGCGCCTTTTTCCCAACCGCTTTCATAACGAATGCCGGAATTGCCGTTCAGCCTGATCACGGAATGGTCGGGCAGTTCGATCGTCCGGATCTCGCCCATGGCCGTCTCGTACGTAATTTCCTCCGCCTTCAGCAGCCAAACGGCTGCCAGCGCAAGAATACCGATCGTGACCACGGCATAACCGAGCCACATGCCGGCGGAAACGCGGCGTTTCGCCACAGGCATCCGCACCACCTTCGCTCCCTCTTCCATGCTCCGCGCGATCCTGTTCCAGGTTTCCGCTTCGGCGCCTTCCGGGGGCGTGTGCGTATGGGCCTGAAGGGCCAGCAGTATCTCTTTTGCGTCCAGCAGCTCTTTTTCCCGGCCAGGGTTGTCCCGCAGCCAACCCGCCCAGAAAGCGGCGGCTGCTTCGTCCTGCTCAAGCACCCATTTCCGGAAGTCCGGGTGCTGCAAAAAATCTTGCGTCGTGAAATTGCTGAATGTCATTATCGGTACTTATATGGTAAAGCGGGAAACGGGTAAAATCTTAGCGCGTTTTCCCGCTTTTTTTTAAAATTTTTTCAACTGATTATAAATGAATGAGTTGAATGACGATAAAAAGAGCACATTTAAGCCCTTCGCTGTGTTTTTTAAGAAAATTCAGCGCCTTGGACAGCAGCACGTAAGAGGAATTGAGGCTGAGGTCCATGATATTGGCGGTTTCCTGCGGGCTAAGCCCCTCGTAAAAGCGGAGGTGTAATATTTCCTGCTGGCGCGGCGGCAGCTGGCCCATCATTTTCACCAGTTTCAGCTGCAACTCCTGCCCGGCCTGCTCGCGGATGATGTTTTCTTCCGGAGAAGCCGAAATGGCCACGGTTTCGGGCACGTCTTCGAAACTGTCCACCGCATTTTTCTGCAGCTGCGCGCTGATGCGCCTTTTCAAGCTTGCGAGTAAATAATATTTAATGGAATCGGTGGAGGAAAGCCGCTCGCGGCTGAGCCAGATGGTCACAAAAAGATCGTGGATGCAATCTTTTACGAGGCTTTCGTCTGCCTGCAATTTCATGCCGTAACGGAATAAAGCGGGAAACGAGGTGCGGTATACGAAGGCCAGCGCCTCCTTATCCCCTTCCGTCACCTTCGCCCATAGTGCGCTATCATTCAGGCTCGCGTACAACTCGCTCGTGTTTAAGATTTTGATTTTTACTGTGAAACCGGATAAAGATATGTACCGGATTGATAGGATGCAAGGCCATTTTAGGGTGACAAACCGGCGCGGCGCCGTTGCTATATCGATTTTTTAAGGGTTAAAACACGAAAAACCGGGCAATCCATCATTCCGCCTTCAGGCTTTTTACCGGGTTCATTACCGCCGCTTTCACCGCCTGGTAACTTACCGTGGCCAGCGTGATCAGCATGGCGCCGATGGCGGTCATCACAAAGATCCACCCGGATATCTGCGTGCGGTAATTGAATTGCTGCAGCCACAGGTGCAGGAAATACCAGGTGAGCGGAACGGCCACGGCGCAGGAGACCAGCACCAGCGCCAGGAAATCTTTGGACAACATTCTCCAGAGATTAAATACGGACGCGCCCATCACTTTACGGATACCGATTTCTTTCGTGCGTTTTTCCGCTACAAAAGAAGCAAGGCCGAACAAACCCAAACAGGAAATAAAAATGGCGAGCACAGAAAAGAACGTGGTCAGGCTGGCAATGCGTTCTTCGTTGCCGAACTTCGCGGCATATTCGTCGTCTGTGAATTTGTATACGAACGGGCTGCCGGGATTGTATTTTTTAAATACAGGCTCGATCTTGTTCAGCCCTTCGCGGATGGAAACGCCCGGTTTGATCCGCACCATGATCATCCTCGCCCAATAAGGCTGCAAATGAAAGATCGTGGGGCGGATGGGCTCGTACGGCGATTCCATCACCATGTCTTTCACTACGCCGATGATCATATGGTCCTCGCCGAAAAGTTTCATCGTTTTGCCCAGCGGTTCTTTGAAGCCTGTCATTTTCACGGCGGATTCGTTTAAGATGAACGCGCCGGTGTCTGACGTATGACCGCGCATAAAATCACGCCCTTCCTTGATCGTCCAGCCGATGGTGCTGCCAAAATCGTGCGATACGGCGATGGTGCCGGGGCTTACCGTCAGCGAAGGATCTTTCCCCTGCCAGTCTACGAGATTATTGGACCATACTTCCGTCGGCGCGCTGTTGGATTGCGCCATATCCGCCACTGCGCCGGTTTGCAGCAGTTCATTGCGGATGGCGTCGTAATGCCCGACCATATCCGGCGTGTTCATGTCGATGGTGATCAGCCCTTCGCGGGTATAACCTACCGGCCGGTTGCGCGCATGCTGCACCTGGCGGTAAACGATGAGCGTGCCGATGATCAGGGCGATAGATACCGTGAACTGCGTTACCACCAGCACTTTGCGGGGAATCGCGGCAAACCGTCCCGGCCTGAATGTTCCTTTCAATACTTTCACCGGTTCAAAACCTGATAAATAAAGTGCGGGGTAACTGCCGGAGACCAGGCCGGTGAAGATCGTGAAACTCAGTACCATCGCCCAGAACACAGGATTCAGCCAGGGCATGGAAATAACTTTCCCTGTCAGCCCGTTAAAAAATGGCAGCGACAGCTGCACCAGCAGCAAGGCGAGCAACAAAGAAATAAAAGTAACGACCAGCGATTCGCTGAGGAACTGCCCCATGAGCTGGCCGCGCATGGAACCGATCGCTTTGCGGATGCCCACTTCCCTGCTGCGTTTTTCGCTGCGTGCGGTGGACAGGTTCATAAAGTTGATGCAGGCCAGCAACAGCACGAATATGCCGATAGTGCCCACGAGGCGCACCGTTTTGATACGCCCGCCGGCCGGTTGCCCGTTGATCGATCCGCTGTGCAGGTGCCATTTCGCCATCGGGTGAAGGCGCAGCTCTTCTTTGGCGAAAGTAATGTGTGGTGTGGGCACGTTGCGTATTTTGGCGTCCACCTTTTCAATATCCGCCCGTTTCGCCAGCTGCACGTACACCCGGCACATGTGATTGTCCCACTGCGTCTGCGCGTTTTTGATCCAGTCTTCCGTGTTGTTCACGTAACGGTCCCAGGGCAGCAGGAGCTTTATCACGTAATGGGTCGTGTTGCGGGGAAGGTCTTCGTATACCCCGGCCACTTTCATATCAAACCGGTTGTCTACGCGAACGATCTTATTAACGGCTTCGGCATCGCCGAAAAGGGATTGCGCTACCGAGCGGGAAAGCAATACGGAAGAAGGGTCTTTCAAGGCGTGTGCATCGCCGCTTAACATCTTTAAAGAAAATATCAGGGGAAAAGATTCCTGCGCCCACATGCCCGTCTGCGATATCTTTTTATCTCCCGCGGCCAGTACGTGCGCAGCCGTATGCGAAGCAAGCGCCACATGCTCGAAATCCGCCGTAAAGTCGTTCTGCAGCGCAGTGCCCATCGGCATGGAAGTGGTGGTGCCCCTGAAAAGCTGGCCGCCCATGGTCGTATGCACCGTTACCTGCGCCGCGCGGTCGTAGGTCTTGTGATATTTATCGAACGAAACTTCATCCCATATCCACAGGCCGATCAGCAACGCCACGGCCATACCGGCGGCGAGCCCGGCGATATTGATCGTGGAATAGACCTTGTTGTTCTGCAGGTTACGCAAGGCGATTTTGAGATAATTCCTTAACATGAGCGGCGGCCGTTTGTGTTTCGCGTGCGAAGAGAATGCCAGAATATCAGGCAGATATCCCCCAGCCCAATACGCATTATCTTAATTTTTAAATTGTCCGGTTTCGGTACAGGGCATGTCCGGTTTGAGGAATAAAAAAAGCCGCAGGGAAAACCCTGCGGCCTCACTGGCATAAGATCATGTTATTCTATCAATCCAAGTGTTTTTAATCTTGCCGCCGCTTCGATCAGCATTGCACCGCTGAGCTGCGTGCTCAGGTCTGTCGAGCTGACGGTGGCCGTCCATTTCGGGCCGAAGATGATCGAGGGGCGTGTAGTGCCTTGCAGCCAAAGCGTTTCCGCGTTCAGTTTCAGGAAGTTCACGAACTTCGTTTTGTCGGTGGCGCTGATATTGCCGTCTGTGATCAGCAGCATGAGATAACGCACCAGTATGCCTTTAAAAAGGCCGCCGTCTCCCCCGCCTTCGTCTTTCATGATATTGCCTTGCGTAAAATCGCCGGTGAGTGCATTGTTCGCGGTTTTCAGCGCATCGTTCAGGTAGGCGGTTTCGCCGGTGATCTTGTACAATTCAACGCCGGAACCAATGTACACGCCCTGGTTGTAGGTGAACTTCCAGGCCTTGTTGGTGCCGGTACCGTCCAGCCCGTCCCAAACCAGGCCGGAAGCAGGATCTACCAGGTTGGACTTTTGCCATTGGTAGATCTTTTTGGCCCATTCAAGGTCTTCGGGCTGCTGGTTGAGCTGGTACATTCTCGCCGCGATGATGCAGGCGGGCGCGTTGGCGGGCGTGTTTTTGTTTTTGCGCTCCTTGTTCCAGTAAATGCCGCCGCCCCAGGTATCGTCCCAGCCGGTTTTAATGTCTGTCCACAGCAGTTCCGCGGTGGTTTTATATTTCGTGTCGCTGGTGGCTTCGTACGCACGGATGCAGGCAAGCGCCATCCACTCCATATCGTCGTAAAAATGATTGATGTATGTGTTGCCGTTTTTCACGCGCATGCCTTCCAGCAGCTCGTCCATGCGGGCTTTCACCTGCTCGTCGTTGGTGCGGATGAATGCGTCCAGCAGCACGTCGAGCGCGTGTGCGTTGCGCCAGTAATGGAAATCGGCTTTGCCGGCGCTGTTTTCGTTGTAATATTTGCCGGACTGGTTATAAAAACTCCCGAGCAGCGAAACGTACGACGAATCCGCATTCTTAGCCCAGTTCTGCGTCACGGGCTTTTTGCCCGCGCCCGGGCCGGGACCGTCGTCTACCGGTTCTTTCAGGCAGGCGCTTAGCGAAACGGCCAGGGCGGCGCAGAGCAGTAATTTGAACGGTATGTTCATAAGACGTTCTATTTGATGATGATTTCGTGCGTGTAATTTTTGTCCGTGTAAAAAAACAGGTTTACATCGCAGTTTTTAGTATCCACTTCGGTTTTGAATTTGTAGCAGTAATTCCAGCGGTCGTTATTTGTGATCGGCCGCAGCTCCCAGAAAGCGGGCGGCGTGGTACTGGTGGGACGGCTATTGTCCGCATTGGAGCTGCCGATCCATTCATCGCTTTCCACACCTGCGGCGTTTTTCACGCGCATGCGGAATTTGTAGCGTTCATCGCGGCCCCAGGATTCCTGCCTGAAAGTGATGTTCTTATCCGCCGCGCTCCATTTTCCACCGCCCGCATAAGCGGTTTCGAAAAGGAACTTGTCGTCTGGCGCGAACCAAAGTCCGATGCTGAGTATTTCCGTAACGGTAGCGGTGGCGTTGTTGAAATCGAGCCGGAGGCGGATCGCTTTGGTGCCGCCCGCGTGTGTGCTCTGGCCTTTTTCCTTGAGCAGCTCGCCATCCATGTAAAAATTATTCGGCGTACCGGTTTTGCGGTCGATGAACTGGAAAGTACCGTCTTTCAGCGAAGTGTAGATCTCGAACACGCCTGCGGTGAGCATTTTCATCTGCAGCGCGTTGGCTGCGTCGGCGCCCGCTTCGGTGGCGGTACCGGTAAGAAATACGTCTACGGGAATTTCCGCGAAACCTGCAGGCCTTTCGAGTTCGATCGTTCTCGTTTCGGCGGAAGGCTGCACGTTAAAACCTTTGCTGGCGGATACGTTCCATTTCAGCTTGCCCATGCCCAGCGCGGGAATGCCTGCTTTGGCGGCCAGCGTGTTCAGGTCTTTGTGGCTAAGGGTAAGTTTGTTCTGAATGCCGCCGCCGTCTGATGCAATGCGGGCAAGCGGTTCGCTGAAATCGCCGGATTCTTTGTCGAACACCACTTCGTACAGCACCAGCGAGCCGTCTTCGGCGCGGGCCTGGTCCCACTCGAAGCTCAGCGTGGCGCTGGTGGCGGGCTGCAGCTTGGTGAACTTGTCGTTGACGGGCGCGGTGAGTTTTTCCACCGGCTTCAGGTTCGTGTTGAGGGTATAGTCATTTTTTTTGCAGGCCGTGATGGCCAAGGCGAGCAGGGAAAAAGTGATGGCTGTGAAATATCTTTTCATAACATGAGTTTATTTGGTTGTGATTACCAGCCGGTATTCTGACCGAGGTTTTTGTTCTGGTCGGTTTCAAAAGTAGGCACGGGCCAGAGGTAATGTTTGGGACTGGTGAAGGTCCTGTTTTCCACGATGATGTACCCGTTCGGGTCGCGGTTGAACGCCCCGCCGCTCACTTTGATGCCGCGCACCGGCCTGTTCAGCACGGTTTCGGCGGTTCCCCAGCGGCGTATATCGAATATCCGCAAACCTTCGAAAGCCAGTTCCGCCCTTCTTTCCCGGCGAACGATGGCGCGCAGCTGCTCTTTGGAGCCGCCCGGAAATTCGGTGGCCGTTGCTTCGGTAAAACCGGCGCGCACGCGCAGCAGGCGGATGCTCCTGTTCCATGCGGCTGCGTCGAACGTGCCCAGTTCGTTGAGCGCTTCGGCGTACATCAGCAACACGTCCGCATAACGGATAACGGGCAGGTTGAGCGTGGAATTGTAGTTGGACGCGGTGCGGTCGTAGAATTTCCGGAAGTAATACCCGGTGGGCGAAGCGCCCTGGTCGTCTACGCTGTTGGTAGCGGGAACCGAACCGGGTTGCGTAAGGATCGTCTGCACGTGGTTCTCAAAATCGGTAATGGTAGCGCCATGGTAAATGATGCTGGCCGCAAAACGCGGATCGCGGTTGACGTACGGATTGTTTTCGTTGTAACCTGAGCCGGCTTCGGCAATGCCTTTGCCGTTGAGCATGATGTAATCGTCTACCAGGTCTTGCGTGGGCACCAGCGTGCTGCGCAGCAGGGCCACGGTTTGCGGGAGAAAGCTGCGTTGCGTGCCCCAGGTTCTGCCCCCGCCGTATTGTATGTCGAGAATAGTTTCGCTGTTGAACTCATTGGCGGTAACGAACAGGTTGGCGTAATTGCCGAGCAGCGAATACGTACCGTTCTCCGTACCGTTCAGCAGCAGCTCGCATTCTTTCCTCGCTTCGTCCCACTCGCCGTTGTACAGCCTCACCCGGGCGCTCATGGCGATGGCCGCGCCACGGGTAATACGGCCCCTGTCTTTTTCCGCGTAAGCGGTGTTCACCGGCAGATCGTTGCGGATGGCGGCCAGCTCTTCCAGCACAAAACCGATGATCTCCGCTTTAGACGTACGGCCGATCGTTTTCGATTCTTCGATGGAAATGAGACTGGTATAGAACGGCGCATCGCCGAACCAGAAGGCCATCTGGAAATACGAATACGCGCGGATAAAACGGGCCTCCGCCAGGATGCGCTGCTTCAGCGCCGCGTCCATCGAAGGCACCCGGTCTATGTTCTGGATCACGTTGTTGCATTTGCGGATGGCGCTGTAGCGGTAAGACCATTCTCCCCGCACACGGCCGATAGAGGGGTCGTAACTGCCTGCGGCGATCAGCGACACGCCGTTAAAACCCGTGCCGGACACAAATGCGTTGTCGCTGGCGGCTTCGTCTCCGAAGAAATGCCCGTCGTCCGACATATTTTCGTAACAGCTGGTGAGCGCGTCGAGCGCGTCCTGCGCGTCGCGCCAGTAAGCCTCGTCGGTGAACTCCCGCGTGTTGGGCTGGTCCAGCTTACGGCAACCGGCCACCAACGCGGCACACAGCAGTATGAACAATAATTTTTTCATCCGTTAATATTTTTCTTTTTAAAAGTCGGATGGAACCTCGCATGTATCAGTGATAAAAATTGATCATGCCCGGTTTCATAATTAACCTGTTTATCAGAATTTAATGTCCAGTCCGAATGCGAACGTTGCGGCATTCGGATAATTCCGGCCTGCGATGGCGTTATAATTGGCAAAGCCCAGCTTGTCGTCGTACTGCGTGAACTCGGGGTCTACGCCCAGTTCCCTGAACCTTTTCGGCGTAAACGTGAGCAGGTTCTGGCTGGTGAAGTATACCCTCATGCTTTGCAGCTTTACGACGCCCGTCACCGATTTCGGCAGTGTGTAGCCCAGTTGCAGGTTTTTCAGCCGCAGGTATTTCGAATCGAACATCCAATAATCGGAATACGCGAAATTGTTGGCGTTGGCCGTGCCGATGGTCAGCCTCGGGTACGAAGCGCCGGGATTGGTGGGCGTCCAGCGGTCGATGTGCTGCACGTACGCATGATCTTCGTTGTTATGGAACGCTTCCACGATATCGCCGCGCAGGAACTGCGAGCGCCTGCCCACGCCCTGCCAGAACATGGTGAAGTCCCAGTTTTTCCATACTGCGTTATACGTAAACCCGAACGTGTACCGCGGGAAGGGATTGCCGAACACATAACGGTCATCCGCATCTATCACGCCGTCGCCGTTGCGGTCGATGTACCGGATGTCTCCCGGCTGCACCTGCTGGTTGTAAGCAAACGGCACTTTGGGCGCATTTTTGATATCGTCCAGGTTCTGGTAAAGACCGTCTGCGCGGTAACCGAAATACGACGCGATGGGGAAACCTTCGCGGATGATGTAAGTATAATCGGCGCCGCGGATGGATTCCTGCCCGAAGCGGATCACGCGGTTCAGGTTGTCTGACAGGTTCGCGCCAACGGTATGGCTTACCGGGCCAGTGCGGCCGCGGTAATTGACCGCCAGTTCCCATCCTTTGTTTTCCACTTCGCCTACGTTCTGCAGGCTGGAGCCGATGCCGGCGGTACCGGGCACTTCCTGCGTAAGGTAAATGCCGGTGGTGCGTTTGTTGAAAAAGTCGAAGCTGACGCTGAGCTTATTCTTGAAAAATTCCGCGTCTACCCCGTAGTTGCTCATGGTGGAAATTTCCCATTCCAGCAATTCGTTGTAAGGCGTAAAGTCCGCGCCGGGATTGGCAGTATTGTTGAACGGGTATTTGTTCGGGTTGAGGTTTACGCGCGCCTGGTAATTGAAACCGCCGATGTTGGAGTTGCCCACCTGGCCCCAGCTGTAACGGAACTTCACATCGCCGAAACGGTCGCGGAAACCTTCGAGGAAAGCTTCGTCGGTTACGCGCCATCCGAGCGAGAACGCCGGGAAGAACTGCCAGCGGTGGCCGGGCGCCAGTTTGCTGGAGCCGTCGTAACGCCAGGTAAATTCGGCGAGGTAACGGTCCCTGAACACGTAGTTCAGGCGGCCGAACAGCGAATTGAGCGCGTAGAGGTTCGGGTTGGTGATGTCGTTGTAAGTGCCGATGGTGGCGTAATCCAGGGTACCGTCGGGTTTGGGGATGTAACCGCCGCCGATGGTCCATTCCTCGTCGAGATTGGTGCCTGCGTAGCGGGTGGCGCGGAATCCGTAGTTTTCGTTCATCGCATCGCTGCGGGCGCCTACCTGCGCTTTTACGTAATGTTTGCCGAAGGTGTTTTCGTATTCGGCGGTGCCGTATACGTTGGTGGCCATGTCTTTATATTCAGACACGGTCATCTGGTTGTTCACCGGCGGGTTGGCGGTGGTGTAATATGGCGCGTAGCTGTATTTGTTCACGCGGTTCCGGTAGTTTTTGATGGAATAGGTGCCGGAGGCGTTGAAGTTAAAGGTAAGGTGCTTCACCGGCGTGATGGCGATGTTCAGGCCGCCCAGCAGGTTGTCCCACTCTTCCTTGTTATACCCCTGCTGCGCCAGCTGCGCGATCACGTTGTTGCTGTTCAGCGCGGGCACCACGAAATTGCCGAGCGAATCCTTTACGGGATAAATGCGCGGCGTGCGGATGGCATCGCGGATCAGCAGGCCGATATCGGGTTGTTGTTTGTTGTAGTACGATTTGGTGTAGGCGAGGTTCATGTCCACCTTCACGTATTTGCTCACGTCTACTGAAATGTTCGCGCGGGCGTTGTACCGTTTGTAGTTGAAATCGATATCGGAAGGAATGTATTTGTTCTGCAGCATGTTGCCCTGGTTCACATAACCGAGCGACAGCAGGTAGCTGGCGCTTTTGCCGCCGCCCGTCAGGCTGAGGCTGTGGTTTTGTTGCGGCGTGTGTTTGCGCAGCATTTCATCCACATAAGCCGGCTCGGAACCGCGGTTTTTCCAGTACACGATCTCTTCGGGAGTGAATTGCGGCGTTTTACCGGAGTTCACCAGCGCTTCGTTCTTCAGCGTCATATATTCCCAGCCTTCTACCTGGCGCGTCATGGTGGTGGGCGTTTGCCAGCCGTACATGCCGCTGTACTGCACGGAGGGTTTGTCGTCTCTTTTCCCTTTTTTGGTGGTGATGTAGATCACGCCGTTGGCGGCCTGCGAGCCGTAGATGGCGGAAGACGCGGCGTCTTTCAGCACCGAAATGCTTTCCACATCGTAAGGGTTCAGGTTGCGGAGGCCTTCGTTGCCGGCCTGCACACCGTCGATGATGATGAGGGGCGCGTTGCCGGTAAGACTGCCCACCCCGCGGATATTCAGCACCAGCGCGGCTCCCGGCTCAGCGGTATTTTGCTGCAGCGTGAGGTTGGGCGCAGTGCCCTGCAATGCCTGGAACATGTTGGACACGGGCCTGCTTTCGATATCCTTGGTGGAGATCGTGCTGATGGCGGCGGTCACCTGTTTTTTGCGTTGCGAGCCGTAAGCGGTGATCACCACTTCGCTCAGTTCCTTCGAATCGGTGCTGAGCACGATGGTGATGCTGGTACGGCGGCTGATGGGCACTACCGATTGCTGGAAACCTACGGAAGAGCAAATCAGTGTGCCGTCCATGGCCGATTCCGGGACCTTGAATGTAAAATAACCTTGTTCGTTGGTAACAGCGCCCAATGTAGGGGTGCCTTGCAGGCGAACGTTTGCGCCGGGAATGCCCTCACCGTCATCACTCACCACCCGACCGGATATGGTCACGTCGTCCTGCTGTGAATTTACGGTGCTGGCGGCGTTTCCCTGTTTCAGGATGATCTTGTTGCTGATCAGCTCGTAGCGGATGGCCAGCGGGGAGCATATCATCTCCAGCACTTCTTCGAGCCGTTTGTCCTTTACATTAAGGGAAATTTTCCTGGCTGCCGGTATTTCGTCGTTGGAGAAAACGAATACGTAGGCCGTCTGCTGTTCGATCTTTTCAAGCACATCGGCAAGGCGGGCGTCTTTTACCTGCAGGCTGATGCGTTTGTCCAGCGGTTTGGGGGCTTCTTTTTCCTGTTGCGATCCTGCCTTGACCGTATTGGCCGCGTACACATGCTGCGCCTGCAGGCCCGGAAGGCCCACGAGGGTAAAACAGGTGCATAAAAGAAGGAACAACAAACGGAAAGCGCCCACGTTAGGTTGTGGTCTTTCTTTCATAACGTTGTTAGCGAAATTGTGATTTAATCTGTTTTGATTGACGTGGTTAATCCCCGATAAATAATGTACTGTCTGTGACTGTGTACCTGAATGGCCTGGACCTTGCCAGGTAAAATAAAATATCCTGTAAGCTGTTGTTTTGAAACGATCCTGTCATGCGGTAATACTTCGGCGCTTCAGCCGTAAACACCACTTTTTTGCCGAACGAGCGCTCCAGCTCGTGGCCGATGTCTTCCAGCAGCGCGTCGCGGAACACGAGGCGGCCTTCGGTCCAGGCTTTGTCTTCCTGGCCGGAAGTATTCTCTTTTATAATGTCTTCCGCGGTATGGCGGTAAGTTACTTTCTGATCGGGTGTAATATAAAATGTATCCGGGCGCTGGTTGCCGTTCTCGTATTTCGGGATGAACGCCACTTTGCCGGTGGTAACGGAAGTTTGCACGGGCTCGTTGTCGTACGCGCGCACGTTGAACGAAGTGCCCAGCACTTTTACCGTGCCTTTGGCGAGATGAACGATGAACGGTCTTTCGGGGTCGGCCGCCACGTCAAAAAAAGCTTCCCCGTTCAGGTATACTTCGCGGCTGTCGCGGGTGAACACTTCGGGGTACGACAGCTTGCTTTCCGCATTGAGCCAGATCTTGCTGCCGTCCGCCAGTTCTATCACCGCGCGCGTGGCTTTGCCGTTCTGCCGGTTGAGCCACTGCGCCCTATCCTGCAGGGTTTGCGCTACCGGCGCGGCGGTTTGCGGCCGTTGCCGATGTGCGAAAAGAAAAAAAATGATCACCCCGGAGACTGCTGCAGCGGCGGCATAAACGGGCCATCTGCGGCGGCGCGGCGTGGTGGCTGAAGAAGGGATGGACGAAAGACCGTTTTCCGGCTCACGGATCCTTTCCAGTGTTTTTTGCAGCGCAAGTTCAGTATCCGCGGAAGACTGGCCTTCCGGCGCGGAAAAATACTGCTGGAGCAGCAGGTACCTTTCCCGGAGATTCTCTTCACACAACAATCCTTCCAGTTCGGCCAGCTCCGCCGGCGAAGCCTGCCCTGCCAGTTTCCTGGCCACCAGTTCAATGAATTGTTCTTCGTTCATCATGCGTTTGCGCTGTTGTATGTATAAGGACAGGCGGTTTTCCAAAATTCCCTACAAGCCGTTCAAAAAAATATCAGCAAGCAGTAAAAGCCAAAGCGTGGCGGGCGGTTCTTTCTTTTTACCGGGCTTTACGGAGAGGAACGGCGCGATGGCTTCGTTGAGCCGGCGGATGGCGCGGAAAAGCTGCGTCTCCACCGTTCTCGGGCTGATATTGAGGATCACCGCAACGTCCTTATAACGGAAACCTTCGTCACGGATCAGCCGGAACACCTTCCGGCACTGGTCCGGCAGGCGGTTCACTTCCTGGTCCAGCTTGAGGTGCATTTCTTTCCATTCCATTTCCTTTTCCGGGTCTGCCGGGGCGGTGAGCTGCGACATGCCGTTGTCCAGCGGGGTGATGCGGAGGGAAGAAAATTGCTGGATATAATTGAGGGAGTGGTTTTTTACGGCCACGAAAAGGTAAACTTCGAGGTTGGCGATGCTTTCCAGCTCCCGGCGGCGGTTCCAGAGTTTTACGAACACGTCGGACACGATCTCTTCCGCCGCTTCGCGGGAATCGACGTACTGGATGCAAAAACGGAGAAGGCGGTCATACAGCAGCCTGAACAAGGCGGAGAATGCCTGTTCATTTTTGCAACGCGCAATTTGGAGCTGCAGCTCCCTGATTTTGGTCTGAATGGCTGTCATGTCGCTATAACCCTCTGGTTCCGGCGCAAAACGCCGGTTTGTACAGATAGGACAGGTAATAACGGGAAATTACGTACAAAAGGCGAAAAAAAATTCCATATTCCGGGGCCGATACTGTATGATGTACACACCTCTCCCCGGTAAATACTACATAGCTGCGTTAAAAAAATACAAGCAATAGGGAAAATCGCGGGAGGAAGCATCAATAAAATTCTGGAATTTTATATTACCAACATCTGTATCCGCGAACATACAGAAACGATTCCATGAAGCACTTGCGAGCCTGATCCCATTAGATTATCCCTGATGGCACACGTTATGAAGATTTAATCACCTGTAAAAACTGATTCCTTAAACCACCGCCCCGAAGGGCCTTTTTACCGAACCAATTCTGCAAACGATTGCATAAATCGCCGGTCATAACCGGTGCAGGAATTTTCATTTCAACCAAAAACGAAATATGCGGCTGCATTCTTCCATAGAATGACGGCCCGGAAAACTGTACAAAAAAAAGCACGTATGAAAAGACATCTCCTGATGCGCATTTGTTGCGTACTGGCATTGCTATTGCCATTGCTGCAGCAAAGCAAAGCCGCGCCTCCGCCCGCGGCAATCGCTTTCAACAAGGAAATCAAAGGCCAGGTAACGGACAGCAGCGGCTCGGCCGTGCCCGGCGTAACCATCCTAGTAAAAGGCAGCACCACTATCGGCACCACTACAGACATGAACGGGCGTTTCATCCTCGATGTGCCAGACAACACGCTGGTGCTCGTTTTCAGCATGATCGGCTACACCACGCAGGAAGTGCCGCTGAACGGGCGCACCACCCTCCATGTAAACCTTGCGCCCGCCAACAACCAGCTGGGCGAAACGGTGATCGTTGCGTATGGCAAACAAAAACGCGAATCCGTGATCGGCTCCATCACCAGCATCAATCCGGGCGAGCTGAAAGTGCCGTCCAGCAACCTTACCACGGCGCTGGCGGGAAGAATGGCGGGCATCATCGCCTACCAGCGCAGCGGCGAACCGGGGCGCGACAACGCGGAATTTTACATCCGCGGCGCCACCACTTTCGGGTATAAAAAAGATCCGCTCATCCTCATCGACAACATCGAATATACCACTACCGAACTGGCGCGTTTGCAGCCGGACGATATCGCCAGTTTTTCCATCATGAAAGACGCCACCGCCAACGCGCTTTACGGCGCACGCGGCGCCAACGGCGTAATTCTCGTAACCACCAAGGAAGGGCGCGCGGGAAAAGCAAAGATCAACATCAGGCTGGAAAATTCATTCTCCTCCCCCACCCGCGACATCGAACTGACCGACCCCGTTACCTATATGAAACTGCACAACGAAGCCGTGGCCACGCGCAACCCGCTCGCCCCGCTGCCGTATACGCAGGCGAAAATAGATTACACGGAAGCCGGTATCAACCCGACGGTGTACCCCACCACAGACTGGCGCGAGATGCTGTTCAAAAAATCCACCACCACGCAGCGCGCGAACTTCAATGTGAGCGGCGGCGGCGACATCGCCACGTATTATATCTCCGGCGGCGTGAATAAAGACAACGGCATCCTGAAAGTAGACGGTCGAAACAACTTCAACAACAACATCGACCTGAAAACCTACAATCTCCGTTCGAACATCAACCTGCGCGTCACAAAATCCACCCAGGTAATGGTGCGCCTCAACGGCACGTTCGACGACTACAACGGGCCGATAGACGGCGGCCAGAAACTTTTCTGGAAAATGCTTCACACCAGCCAGGTGCGTTTCCCCGCCTATTATCCGAAAGATGACGATCACGCCTGGATCAACCACATCATGTTCGGCAACGAAGACCAGGGCCAGTACCTGAACCCCTATGCAGACATGGTGAAGGGTTACCGCGAATATTCCCGTTCGCTGATGGTGGCGCAGTTCGAGCTGAAGCAGGACCTGTCTGACATCATCACCAAAGGCCTTTCGCTGCGCGGCATGATGAACACCAACCGTACCGCTTATTTCGAGCTGCAACGCCAGTACAATCCCTTCTGGTACACTGTTGGCGCGTACGACAAACCAAGCAACGAATACCAGATCTACAACATCAATCCCGAAACCGGCACCGATTACCTGAGCTTCGTGCCGCGGGATAAAACGGTGCAATCCGTATTCTACGGCGAAGTAGCCATGGATTACAACCGCACTTTCGACAACAAACACAACCTGGCCGGCATGCTGATCTTCATCGCACGCAACAGGCTGGAAGGCAATAACGCGGACGGTTTGCAGAAGTCGCTCCCCGCCCGCAACCTGGGTCTTTCAGGCCGCGCGACGTATGGGTACGACAACCGGTATTTCTTCGAATTCAACTTCGGTTACAACGGTTCCGAACGTTTTTATAAAACGGAACGTTTCGGTTTTTTCCCCACCGCGGGCGCAGCCTGGTACATTTCCAACGAAAAATGGTGGGACCCGTACAAATCCTTTATCCATAAGCTGAAGATCCGCGCCAACTACGGCCTGGTGGGCAACGACCAGATCGGCGACGAAAACGAGCGTTTCTTTTACCTTTCCAACGTCAACATGAACGACGGCGGCAAAGGCGCGCGTTTCGGCAACACCGGCGGTTACAGCCGCCCGGGCATTTCCATCCAGCGGTACGACAACCCGGCCATTACCTGGGAAACCGCGAAGAACTCCACCTTCGGCCTGGAGATCGGCCTGCTGAAAAACATCGACATCATCCTGGAATATTTCACCGAGCACCGCACCAGCATCCTGATGAGCCGCGCTTCCATCCCGAAAACGATGGGCCTGCAAGGCACTACGCCCAAAGCCAACGTGGGCAGCGCTTCCAGCAAATCGTACGAAGCCACACTGGATTACAATGCGAAGGTGAACAAAGACTGGTTCGTATCCGCAAGAGGCACGTTCACCTTCTCCCGCAACCTGTACGAGAACTATGAAGAGCCGATGTATGAAGAACCTTACCGTTACCGCAAAGGCCACTCCACCGCACAGCGCTGGGGTTATATCGCGGAACGCCTCTTTATCGACGACGAGGAAGTAAGAAGCTCGCCCACGCAAAGTTTCAACGGTTTCATCACCCGTGCCGGCGACATCAAGTTCAGGGACATCAACGGCGATAAGATCATCGACCAGCGCGATATGGTGCCGATCGGTTTCCCCGACCGTCCCGAGATCAGCTACGGCATCTGGTTCTCCACCACTTACAAAAATTTCGATTTCTCGCTCTACTGGCAAGGCTCCGCCCGTTCATCTTTCTGGATCAACGTTGAGGAAACCTCTCCCTTCCTGGATTACAGGCAGGACGGCAGCGACGTGGCGGTTTCCGAAACACAGATGCTGAAAGTGTATTCGGAAAATTACTGGTCCGAAGAAAACCGCAACCTCTATGCGCTCTGGCCGCGCCTGAGCCCCGAGCTTAATTCCAACAGTGCGCAGCAAAGCACCTGGTTCATGCGCAACGGTTCTTTCCTGAGACTGAAACAGGTGGAAGTCGGTTATTCGCTCCCGCGCCATCTCACCAAACGCTGGCACATCGAATCGGTGCGCATTTACGGTTCCGGCACCAACCTGTTCACGATCAGCGGCTTCAAGCTATGGGACGTGGAAATGGCGGGCAACGGCCTCGGCTATCCCGTGCAGAAAGTCATGAACATCGGCCTCAACATTGGATTCTAAAAAACGAAGTGATGAAAAAGACATACATATTCCTGTTGCTGGCTGCACTTTCCGGGTGTAAATACCTGGACGTGGTGCCCGACAACATTCCGACGATAGAAAACGCCTTTACGCTGCGGTCCAGCGCGGAAAGGTTCCTGTTCACCTGTTATTCCTACATGCCGGCCAACGGCCATTTCAACGACAACGTAGCGTTTAACTGCGCGGACGAGATCTGGCACGACGATCCCCCGCGCGACATCCAGGCGCAGTTTTTCAACATCGCCAAGGGGCAGCAGAACGTATCCAACCCGCTGGGCAACTTCTGGGGCGGCACCAACCGCGGCAAAGCCCTGTTCATCGGCCTGCGCGACTGCAATACCTTTATCGCCAATATCGACAAGGTGCAGGAAATGACCGAATATGAAAGGGACCGCTGGAAAGCCGAAGTAAAATTCCTCAAAGCGTATTATCATTTTTTCCTCTTCCGCATGTACGGCCCTATTCCGCTGATGAAAGAAAACCTGCCCATCTCGGCCAGTCCTGAAGACGTACAGGTTTCCCGCATGCCGGTAGACAGCTGCGTGAACTACATCGTGCAGCTGCTCGACGAAGCGTACGCCAGTCCCAACCTGCCCGAAATGATCTCCGGCAGCGAAGGCTCCGAGCTTGGCAGGATCACCAAACCGATCGTGCTCGCGCTGAAGGCGAGAGTGCTGGTAACCGCCGCCAGCCCGCTTTTCAACGGAAATACCGATTACGCTTCGCTGAAAGACAAAACCAGCAAAGGCGAGCCGCTGTTCAATCAAACTTTCAGCCCCGAAAAATGGCGCCGCGCGATGGACGCCTGCAGGGAAGCCATCGAGTTTTGCGAGGCGCAGGGTTATGCATTGTATCACTTCCCCGGCATGCTCGGCTATACGCTCAACGACACTGTTCAAACCGAGCTCGACCTGCGCGCTTCCCTCACTTCCATCATCAACAACACCGAAGTGATCTGGGCCAATACCAACAGCACGACCGCCGACATGCAGCGCTGGAGCATGCCGCTGATCGCCGAAGGCGCCAGCACATCGGGGCCCAAAGGCATTCTTGCGCCGACCATCAAAATGGTGGAACAGTTTTATTCCAAAAACGGCGTGCCCATCGAGGAAGACAGGACCTGGGATTACAACAAACGATATACCCTCCGCAAAGCCACGTCCGAAGAAAGGTTTTATGTGAAAGACGGGGAAGAGACCGTGCAGCTGCATTTCGACCGCGAGCCACGTTTTTACGCGAGCGTGTCGTTCGACCGCGGCACCTGGTTCGGTAACTGGCTCGGCAACTACGACGTAACGAAACCGCTTTTTTATCCCAAGCTGCGCGCCGGTGAAATGAGCTCCCGCCGCGGCATCAGCAACTATTCCGTAACCGGTTACAACATCAAAAAACTGGTGAACATCGAAACCAGCGTAGCGTCTGACGGCAACTTCACCAGCAACCTCGTGAACTATCCCTGGCCTGAGTTCAGGATGGCCGACCTGTACCTGCTGTACGCGGAAGCCATCAACGAAACCAACGGCCCTACCGCGGAAGCCATCAGCTGGATCGACAAAGTACGCGCACGCGCCGGCTTGCAGGGCGTGGCGGATTCCTGGACGAACTTTTCCACCGAGCCTACCAAATTCCAGAGCAAAGAAGGGCTGCGTGAGATCATCCAGCACGAGCGCACCGTGGAGCTGGCTTTCGAAGGCCACCGCTTCTGGGACCTCCGCCGCTGGAAAACCGCGCACATCGTGCTGAATGCGCCGATCAAAGGTTGGGACATTACGCAGAAAGACGCGCCTTCTTATTACAAGGCACGCCTGCTGTTCAACCAGCGTTTCACGCTCCGCGATTATCTCTGGCCGATAGAGCTCAACGAAATGACCATCAACCGGAACCTGGTGCAAAATCCCGGGTGGTAATTCACAACACAAAAATCATTCGTCATGAAAAAAATATCCGCTTACCTGCTGCTGATCGCCGCGCTGGCCGCCTGTAAAGAAGAAGGCGCCAGCCCGCTGTCCAAAAACGGCAACGCTCCGCAGCCCATTTCGTCGCCTTCCTTCACACCGCTGCCCGGCGCGGCCAAAATCACCTATACCCTGCCGGACGATCAGAACCTCGCCTACGTGAGGGCGGAATTTGAAGTGAACGGCGAAAAACGCGAGACCAAAGCATCTTTTTATAAACGCGAAGTGATCGTGGAAGGGTTTGGCGATGTGAGCGAGCGCACCGTGAAACTGTACTCCGTAAGTTATGCCGAACAGTCCTCCGCGCCCGTCGAAATAAAGATAAAACCCTTGCCCCCGGCCATCGACACCGTGTTTAAATCACTTGCCGTACGGGAATCTTTCGGCGGCATCAACACTTCGTACAAAAACACTTTCGGCGGCAACATCGTGATCGGCGTACTGGTATGGAACGAACATGACAATGCCTGGGACCATTACGACAACTACTACACCGCCGCCGATTCAGGTAACTTTTCCGTTCGCGGGCTGCCAGCAGTGCAGGCTAAATTCGGGCTTTTTGTACGCGACCGCTGGGAAAACCATACCGACACCATGGAGGTAACGCTCACGCCGATCTACGAAGAAGAGCTGGACAAGAAAAAGATCACGGACGGCCGCAAGAAAAACTGGGCCATCCCGCAACTGTTTCCGCTGCCGCAATCCGGCAAGCCCATCGTGGAGCCTGGCAACCTTAGCTCCTGGCCTTTCGGCAATATGTTCGACGGCAACACCACCGGCAATGGTTTTCATACGAGCGAAAACAAGGACCAGCCCATCTGGATACCGATAGATCTCGGCGTAACAGCGCGCCTCAGCCGCTACAAACTCTGGCAAAGGCCCGGCGGTTACGCGTTCAGTCATGGCAACCCACACCAATGGGAGATCTGGGGCACCAACACCCCGAAAGATGTCAACAGCTGGGTACTGCTCGATGCGCGCACGATGGTCAAACCTTCCGGGCTGCCGCTCGGCGAGGTGACCAACGAAGACAACCTGGTGGTGACCAACGGGCAGGAATACGAATTCCCCGTCAACACGCCCGCCGTGCGTTACATCGCCTGGAAACATATCGACAGCTGGGCATCCGTACAGGGCATGCTCGGGTTTTTCCACGTCGTGGAAATGACTTTCTGGGGACAGGTTCAATAATTCAAAAAAGAAGAAGACATGCACATGAAAAAATACATCACCGGCGTTTTCGCCTGCATGCTGCTGGCAGCTTGCGAAAAACAGGAAGATATTTACCGGGAATTCCTGACAGACGGCGTTATCATTTACACCGCCAGGGTCGATTCGCTGAAAGCTTTTGCGGGCGATAACCGCATCGCGCTCAGCTGGCTGCTTACCGCCGACCCGAAGATCACCCATTGCCGCGTATTCTGGAACAACGGCGCCGATTCGCTGAATGTTCCCGTGCAACGCACGTCTGGCGTTGATACCGTTCGCGTTACGATACCCGGGCTGAATGAGAACGTGTACGCTTTCCACGTATTCACTTACGACGACAAAGGTCATTCTTCCGTAAAAGAAGAAGTGATCGGAACATCGTATGGTACCGTTTACCAGGGCACCCTCGCCAACCGCCCGGTTCGCAAAGCCAGCTACAAAGCGGCCAGCGAGCGGGCGGAGATCATATGGTTCGGCATCAGCCCCGATGCGGTGGCCGTGGATATTGAATACACCAACGTGGCCGGTCAGACCGTCAAACACCGGGAAATAGCACTGAAACATCCTACCGATCCCAACAGGCCGGCGAAATTCCAGGACACTACGTTCCTCGAGGGTTTCAAACAAGGCACTGAGATCAGGTACAGAACGGCTTACAAGCCTGAAGTCACCGCGATCGATACGTTTTATACGCAGTATGAATTGCAAACAGTCCAGTGATCATACATCAAAGATGAACCGAAGCCCGCCTTTTTGCGGGCTTCTTTTTTGCCATAAAAAAGGGCCGGCGCATGCGGCCAGCCCATTTTTCCCGTTTTAAAAACCGGTGCTTATCTATTTTGAAGGACCGATGTTTTTGTTTTTTGCTTTTTTCCCCTTCCACCTTTACAAAATCAGCCGCGCGGCCCCTCGCATGAATGCCGGTGATGTTCGCCCCTTCCACGTTCTCGAGCCGGATAATGGATTCCGCGCCGTTGGTTTCGGGAAGCGTCCAGTCTTTGAGCGTTACGTTCTGCCCGTCTTCACAAACAAAAGCCGGCCTTACGTCGTTGCCGTCCAGTTTGAAAGTGATGTTTTTCAATTGCAGGTCTTTTACGTGCCTTGCCCAGATGCCATATGCGGGGATGGTGGGGCCGAAGGTTTTTACCTCAGGGTATTTGTCGATAGCCTCGGGCACTTCGTGACGTGCATCTTCCGCGGTACCGCCGCCGGCCAGACTGATCCCGATGTTCTCCAGCGTGAGCCCGGTAATGTAATGGCCGGGAACGCCGGTGATCAGGATGCCTGAAGGCGGCGTGAGCTGCGTTACTTTGGCGGAATGGGCTTTTACATTGCGAACGGTTACGTTGGTGAACGTGCCGGTGGGCTGCTGCGTGTCTTTGCCTTTCCGGAACACGCTGAGGCGGGAACCGAGGCGGAACAGCATGGGCGTTTTGACGTTTTCCATGGTGATGTCGCTGATGGTCACATTCCGGAGATGCGCGCCGTCTACCGTCAGCAGCTTGATGCCGCCATTGTTTGTGTCGTAAATGTAGCAGCGGGAGATTTTGATATTTTCGAAGGGCGCCATCGATTCGGTACCCATTTTTATCGCGCCGTGACCGCTTTTCAGCCGCATGTCCGTTACTTCGATATTGCGGCACGCCATAGCGCTGGAAGTAGTTTTGAAACACAGCGCATCGTCGCCGCTTTGAATGTCGCAGCGCGCGATCTTCACATCCTGGCAGCCGTCTATATCGATGCCGTCGTTATGCGCTACGCCGTGGCTGAGGATCTTTACATTTTCGATCGTTACGTTTTTACACTGGAAATAGTGGCTCGTCCATGCCGCGGCAAACTGCAGCTGCACGCCGCTCACTTTTACGCCGTTGCAGCGCACGATGCGCACAAGAAAAGGCCGGCGGCCCCATCGGAGGGATTCGGGGCGCGTGTCCGTCTCGATCTGCCTGGCTTTGAGCGCGGCGCCCTGGCCGTTGATGGCGCCTTCCCCTTCAATGCCGATATTGGTGGCGTCTACGGCCGCAAGCAGCGCCCAGCCTACATCTATGCCCAAACCATCGGTGAACGGGTCAGGATTCGTATAATCGTTTACATTAGTGCTGCCGAGCAATACGGCGTTTTCTTCGAGGTGAAGGGTGACGTTATTTTTGAGCACGACCGTGCCGGAGAGGAATTTCCCGGCGGGGATGATCACATTTCCGCCGCCGCTTTGGCTGCATTCGTCGATCGCCTGTTGGATAATTGTAGTATTGAGCGTTTGCCCGTCTCCTTTTGCGCCGCGCGACGCGATGTTTATATCCTTCGCGGACGCGAGGACGCCCAGGCTGAGAAATACCGCAGCAAGCAGCGCCGCTGCCGGCTTGCGGGAAAAGACCGTTGTGTTCATAACTGGTGGAATGCTGTTTCACGCAATTTACCAAAGGGCTTTCCGAACTCCAAAGGAACTGAAAATATGCATACATCCTGCATAAAAAACACCAGTTTTTACCGGGTAAAACGAACGATTTCATTTCCCTTCCCCATGATCACCATCGAAGCCAGCCCGATGAACAGCCCGTGCGCCACCAGCCCGGTGATGCCGTTCAATTCCGCGGCCAGCGCGGCCGGTTCGGTTATCAATCCGAAATCCGCATCTATCACATGGTTCCCTTCGTCTGTCGTAAAACCTTCGCGGAGGCGGCACACGGCGCCGAGCATTTCCAGCCGCTGCCAAACGAAACGCTGCGCAAAAGGCACCACTTCAATGGGCAGCCTGAACGCGCCAAGCTGTTTTACGAGCTTGCCGCTGTCTGCAATAATGATCTCCTGCCGCGACCGTTCCGCCACGATCTTTTCACGAAGGAACGCGCCGCCGCCGCCTTTGAGCAGGTACAGCTCTTCCGTGAACTCGTCTGCCCCGTCGATGGTAAGATGTATCGTTTCCACGGCGTTGATGTCCGCCAGCGGAATGCCTAGCGAGGCGGCGAGTTTTGCGCTTCTTTCGGAAGTGGGCACGCCGGTGATGCGGAGGCCGCGTTCCGCGATCTCCCGGATGGCAAATTCGGCGGTGGAGCCGGTGCCCAGACCTACTACCTGCCCGTCTTTCACCAGGTTTACCGCTTCCAGTGCCGCGGCCTGTTTTTCATGGTTTTGCTGCGCTGTCATCTTTCAATTTACGCCGGCTGGGAGATACTAAAAAATTAATGTAGATTTATTGATATGAAATTCCACGTTACCTTATGCCTCGCCTTGCTTTACAGCATCGGCACCCTGGCACAGCGCCCCTTTAAAGTCATCGCATTTTTCACAGGCAAAAACGACCAGGCGCACATCAGTTTCGTGCGCGAGGCCCATCAATGGTTCCCCGCCGCAGGTAAAAAACATCATTTCACGTACGATTCCACCAGCAACTGGGGCAACCTGAACACCGCGTTCCTCGCTAATTACGACGTTGTGCTTTTCCTGGACACACGGCCGGAGAAGCCCGCCCAGCGCGAAGCCTTCCGGCAATACATGGAAAAAGGCGGCACATGGATGGGCTTTCATTTCTCCGCGTTTGCGCTTACGCCATCGGCATTCCCGCAGAACTGGGACTGGTATCACAACACCTTCCTCGGCTCCGGCGCTTACGGCAGCAACACCTGGCGGCCCACTTCTGCGGTGCTGCGGGTGGAAGATTCCGCGCATCCCGTCATGAAAGGATTGCCCCAAACGTTTAAAGCATCGCCAAACGAATGGTACCGCTGGAGCAACGACCTCCGCAAAAACCCGGACATCCGCATCCTGCTCTCCATCGATCCTTCCAGCTTCCCGCTCGGCACCGGCCCCAAACCGCACGAGATCTGGCACGAAGGCTATTACCCCGTGGTGTGGACCAACAAAAATTACCGGATGGTGTACATGAACATGGGGCACAACGATATCGATTATGAGAACAAGACCAATAAAACGTTGTCTTATACATTCGACAACCCGGTGCAAAACCAGCTGATCGTTAATAGCCTTTTGTGGCTTGGGCGGAAAGAAAAATAAACCTTATTTCAAAACAAACAAAAATGCCGGCATGATGCCGGCATTTCGTTTTCGGTTGTGTAAAGTATCGCATTAAAATGTACTTCCCGTAAGCAATACGAGGTCGCTTTGCTGATCCTCTTCCTGCGACAGCAATTTCCGCACGTCGAATTCGGGATAATGCGGGGCCGCCAGGCGTGCCAGTTCGGTGAAACCTTTCACGTTCCTTGGTTTGATCTGTTTGTACTCCCAGTGACTGTTTTCGTCTGCATAACCCAGCATCCAGCCGAACGCCTTTTTCAGGCTTTTGCCGCCGGGCGTTTCCATCGTCCAGAGGTTGAGCCGCACGTTTTCGGCGAGGCGCGCCAGTTCGAAAAATCCCTTCAGGTTCATCTGCGAATAATTCCAGGACAGGGTGCGGGCCAGTTCATGCGGCTGGCTGCCGTCGGGCTTCAGCTGGCTTTCGATGCGCGGGATGGTCTGCTCTTTCAGTATTTTTTCCGCCAGCGCCTTATCTTCCAGGAACAGCGCGATAGATACCGTTTGTACGTCGTACCAGGTGCCGTGGTTATTGTGCTCGTCCGCTTCGTCCATCCCGATGGGGCTGGTGCGCATCCATTGCAGGAAACTGGCGTACCAGTCGCGGATGGCGGTTTCTTCACCGGCCTGCAAAAAGGCGGAGCCTTTCAACAGCGAAATACCATCGAGCAGTTTTGCGAGCGCTTTTGTATCTATCAGCCCGATGCCGCGGCCTTCCGTAATGCCGGGGATCGATTGCCCAAAATTCAGGTTGGGGTTCATTTTGGTGGCTGGGTCGATGAACCATGCGCGCAGGAGGCGCGCCGCATGCGATGCGTATTCTTTTTTGCCGGTGTAATACCAGGCGATGCTGAGCATGTACACATCGCGGCAAAGTGCGGTATGAAATTCCGCATCGCGAACGGCGTACCGTTCGGGATTCACCTGCCCGTCTTTCCGGATATACGGCAGCCCGTTCTTTTTGGTGGAATCAGGCCACCAGTAAGGGCCTACGCTCATGTAATCATGTTTGTCCCCGCTGGGTGGCATTTTTTCTTTGCTCACCACGGAATACGGGCCTTTTTTCAATGCCGCGTCCGCTTCCTTCAAAATATTCCCCAATGCCTTTACCATGGCGGCATCGCCCTGCCGCACAAGCTGTTTGCCTTTTACCAGCGTTTCGGGGCGCATCAGGAAAGTGCGCGGCGTATCCTCCGCAAAACTTTGCAGGCTCAGCAGCAGGCAGAGCATGAGTTTAGTCCATGACAATATATTTTTCATTGCTGATCTTTTGTTGTGATGAATGATTCCCGTTCCCCGCGAACAGGTTGTTGTTTTCCTTAAGGCCCGTTGCGGCATAGGATTCAAGACCGAAACCGCTATTGTAATGAATATGGTTATTGTTCACGGTTACGCCGGAAGAGCCGCGGTGCAGGTATTCCAGCATCACGCCGCTGCGGTCGTTGCCTTCCACGAGATTATCCGTAATGCGCACCTGGTTGCTTTCGGTGACGAGAATGCCGTAAAAACCGTTCCTCGCTACTTCATTATGTTCGATAATAACGTTGGAAGCATGCAGTACGGCGATGCCGCTGCCAAAGGGCGATGTTACCGTACGGCTGTCGCGGACCGTCACGTTTTTACAATGACTGACGAACACGTTATGCTGCAGCCTCGGGCCGGGCACTACGCTTCCGCCGTTCTCGCTGAAGTTGCAGCTAATGATAGACACGTCTTCCGCACCGCTCACCAGCAGACCGTTGAACGTGCAGTTCTGCACCGTAATGTTCTGAAATTTGATACGTTTCATCTGGCCGGCATGTTGTGAACGGAAGATGATGCCGCCGCGGTTGCCCGCGTTGCTGCGGAAAGAACGGTTGCTGTTGGGATCGGTGCCGGGGTCGGTTTTGGTGGAACCTTCCACCACGAGGTTACTGATCACCACATCGCTCATATCGTCGGAAGCGTTCACGATCGCATCTCTGCCGGATGCGGGATTCAGGAACAGCACGGTTTTCAGCCCTTCACCTATCAACCTGACGCCGGAAGGCATGCGCAGCGTGGTGTCCAGCGTGTGAATGCCCGCTTTTACCAACACGATGCGTTTTCCCCCGGCAGCTTTATCCAGCGCCTGCTGGATGGATTCGCCCGGGCTCACGACGATCGGGTTTTCCGGCGCAACGGTCATATCTTTTTCCCCCTGTGCACCAACAATGCCGATATGCGTTGCAAGCACCGGCGTAAACAGGCTGGCCGGCTGTTTCGGTGCTACGCGCACGGAAGTAAGCACGCTGCGGCCCGCTTTTGAGCGCACGGAATCAGCCGCGCGCTGGATGTGCGGGAAGTGGATACCGGCGCGCTGGTAATGACGGTAAACATATTCGTAATCGTCGCGGAGCTCTTTGGCGCGCTCTGAAATAACGCCGTAACTGTGCGGTTTGTCGCCCAAAAGAAAACGCGCGGTATATTCAAATCCCCAGCCGATGCGGTTGTTCGCAATGGAAAACAGGTCCGTTCCCTGGGTGAACGCGATCTGCGCCGCACCGGCAAATTCGCCGAGCCCCAGCTGCACGTGCGCCTGGTCCCTCATTGTTTCCTGGCATTGCCCGGAGGGATAAATGTATTTAAAGATGCTGCCGTTCACCGGCCCATGCAGGAAGTGGTCTACAGCATTATCGAACATCTTTTTATCGTCGAGGTAAATACCCATGGCGATGATGGAATGAATGATGGCGCCGTCCCAGTTGCCATTGGCCTGCGGGTAATAAAAACGCATGAGCGGGTAATACACCGTCATCAGCATATCCCTGAACTGGTCCATATCCTGCTGTTTCCAGCCGGATTTGGTATAACGGAGGATCTCCGCGGCATTGCAGAGCGAATGGCCGGTCCAGGCGGCGAGCAGTTTGGCGTCGTTGTAGTCGAAGTCCCAAAGCGTGGCAGACCATGCGTTGAGTATGCGGATGGCATAATCGGCATATTGCCGGTCGCCGGTAACGTACCATACCAAAGCCGCGTTATAGGCGGTATTTGCGCCTTTGGACAATTCGCCGCCGCCGATGTTGGGCCGGCCGTAAGAGCCGCGTAAAACGTGCGCGAATGCTTTAATTTCCGCATCCAGGTCGATGCTTTCCTTCATCCGGTCGAATGCGGCGCGGTAAGGTTGCGTGCCGGAAAGAACGAGCGATTTCATTTGCGCCAGGTCCGCGGTGGACTGGTCGAGGCCGGGATGTTTGAATTGTGCGCTGGCTGCCGCCCAGGGGAGGAACAGCATAAAAAGCAGAACGAGTTTTTTCATAGCTTCCGTGGAGTGGATAAAATGAAGAGGGACCGGCATGCACCGGTCCCTTTTTTATTGTTGGCAAGCGTTATTTCATGGTGTAGCGTTTGATGCTGAGCACCGCGGATTTGGCGCCATTGTTCACAGAGTTGACGAAAATGTAGGCCCTGTATTTCCCATCGGCCGTTTCCGCCCATACGCCGTAGTCTTTGTCAAGACCAAGCGCAAAGTTCGAGCCGTTGCTGAGGTCCAGTTCCTGGAAATCGGTATCGTCCACAAATACGGCAAACTGATCGCGGGACAGTTGCTGGTCACGCAGCTGGTTCACTTTCGCCATTTTGGTATTCCTGTTCACGCCGGGGGGCAGCGTAACGCCGGGCAGGTATTGCGCATCGGCCGCAGGCGCTACTAATCCATGCTTGAAAGAGGCAGGGGTGGTGCGGTGCAGGTATACCAGGTCGATCTTGTCCGCGTTCGCGGCGGCATCCGCGGCGTTATACGCGGTCATGTCCGCGATCGAAAAGTATTTCGCGCCTGCGTCTGAAACGGGGATGTCCAGTTTCATTTCCATCGCGGAGATCCTGAAGGGGCCGAGATTGTAGGTAACGGTCTGGCCGTTGCTGGCGCGGCCGGTGAATTTGAAGGTCACCTCCTTGCCTCTTGCCTCGGCTGCCGGAACGTAATAATAACGCAGCGTTGAGGCCATCGTGTCTTTATTGAAGGTCACGGAAGTAACGTTGCCTTTATTTTCAGAAGGATTTGTTACTTCGATCCCGATATCGTCTCCGCTGCCGTTGGTGTAATACGAGCGGTTGTCGATGTACGTTTCGGGCGCACCTGCTATAGAGGCTTCCACCTCGGCGGACACGAGTTTTCCTTTATCTGCGGGAAGCGCGATCGCGTAAGCGAACTCCATCTGAAGGCCTGCCATATTAGGCCCGATGCTCCGTTTGATAGCGTCGTTCTGCAGCTCGTTCTTCGGCTCCGGCACCTGGTAATCCTTATCACTGCACGATGCCAGCATTACCGCCGCCGCAAGCACTGTTGTATATCGAAAGAATTTTCCTGTCATGATTCAATTTTTTAATTGGGACAATTAATTGCCTACCGTTACGAATACTTTGTAGGTCTTCCTAACCTGCCTGTTACCGGAGATCACTGTCCATTCCCGGGGAGTGCTCAGGTCCGAAAAGTCTACCCAGGTAGTGATCTTCGGGTCCAGCTTGCAATCCTGCGCGAGGCCGAAGCGGGGCCAGATCTTTTTGAGATCGGTGCCGAATTTCACTTCGATATTGATCGTTTGGGCGGTGGTGTCTATTACAGCGGCCTTGTTCGTTACAAGGTGATCGGAGCCCAGCATGTCGAAGCTGGCCACGAAACATTCCGCGCGGGTGGTTATAAGCAGGCCGTCTTCATCCACGGGGCTGTCTTTTTTACAACCCATCCAAAGCGATGCCGCGAGCACTACCGTGAAAACTGCTGAAATATATTTCTTCATCTTAGATTGATTTTAGATTATAACCAAGGAGTGTTTTGTGTCAGGTTCGGATTACGCTCTCTTTCGGCGGGAGGTATCCTGAAAATGTACGCGCGCTGGTAAGCTCTTTCCTGTTGGTTCTGGAAAACGCCTTTGGCGGTAATTTCTCCGTGGGTGTCTTTAAAGTCGCGGCCGGGGCCGTTGGGAGGTCCCCAAACCCTTTCCAGCGCTCTCCAGCGGCGGAGGTCCCAGAAACGCTGGCCTTCACCGAACAATTCAACGATACGTTCCTGTTCGATGGCGTTGAAGAAGGTTTCCTTGCTGCTGAACTTGTCCGCGGCCAGCGGCGGCAATGCCGCGCGGTGCCTGATCTTATTTACCAGGTCAACGGCTTCTGCATTTGGCCCTCCCACTTCATTAGACGCTTCGGCATACATCAGGTATACGTCCGCAAGGCGCATGATCGGGTAAGAATAGTTCCCCTCGCTGCGGCCGAGGCCCGCGGTATTCCTGAGGAACTTGCGGAAAACGTAACCGGTATTGCAACCATCGGTGTTGTATACGTTGGCGTATTGAATGCCGTTCACGATAATATTCGGCGAGTTCCAGGTGTTGTAAATGAAAGGAATGAAACCGGTCGATTTCAGGGAGTTGAAACCTACGCTCAGCTCGAAATCCCACATGATGGAGGATTTCATGCGATAATCCCTGCCGGCGTAACTTTGCGGGTTCAGCGCGGAATTCGGGAGGGTGCGCGCTCCTGCGGCGCCGGGTTTCATCGGGATCAGCGGGGGCGCGAAATCGCCTGTGCTGATCAGCTGGTACCTGTCCGCAATCTCATAACGCGGAGATACCCAGCATTGAGACCCTTCATGGGAACGGCCGGCCACGTCGCGCATTAACTCTTCCCCCTGCCCGGTGCCCGTGCCCCCATGCGTGAAATACATCACGAATTCCGGGTTGTTTTCGTTTGCGATGGGCGTGAAAAGATAATAATAGTTGGGCAGGATGTCCGCCTTACCGGGAGGATCGATTTCGCCCGGCTCGCCGTTTCTCCAAAGCGTAAGGCCCATGCCCAGGGAAACTTCCCGGAGATCGGCGGCCGCTTTGGTAAACGCTTCCGTAGCTTCCGCCTGGTTAGCCTGGAAACCTTCTATTTCGGGCCAGCCGTATTTTTTCCAGCTGCCCCAGTACAGCATCAGCTTCCCACGGAAACCAAGCGCAGCGGCTTTCGATGCGCGGCCCTGCTCGGTAGATTTCAGCGGCAGCTTTTCATACGCATAGGTCAGGTCCTCATAAATCGAATCCTTCACCTGCGCTATAGGCAAACGCGCGAGTTTGGCGATCTCGCCCTGGTTCTCGTTGTTCACGATATTCGTAAAATACTGCACGTCGCCCCACATGGAGATGAGCCTGAAATACACCATTCCCCTCAGCAAACGGGCCTCGCCCATAATGCGTTCCAGCTCGGGCACGTCGGAATCTTTCACGGTCGGAAGCATTTTTTTCACGTTCTCGATCACGTAATTGGTCCTGTTCACGCCGCCATACAGGTAACGGAACATATTGTCGTAACGTTCGCCGCCGCCCGCGGGAGAAGCGGGGTTCCAGTTGCCGGTAGGGTACGCGTTACCTTTTTGCAGATCGGAAGACGCACTGGTGCCGCGGGTACGCTGGAATTCGGCCAGGCCGTCCCAGTAATATTCACGGTCAAACAAAGGGCGTACGTCTGCATAAGCGCCCATGATCGCGATCTTGGCGTCTTTCTCCGTTTTCCAGAATTCGTTTTCCGCGAGTTCGGTGGTCGGCGGCTGGTCCAGCAGGTCTTTCACGCAGGAAGTAGCCAATACGCACCAACCTGCCGCTATCGCTAATATTTGTATATGAATTTTTGTTCTTTTCATAATTGATGCTTTTAAAGGCCTACGTTAATCCCGAAGGAGTAAGATTTGTTCAACGGATAAGCGTTGCTCTTATTGCCGGTCAATTCGGGGTCAAGACCGCGGAACTTGGTGAGGGTGCCCAGGTTTTCAGCGGAACCGAAGATCCTGAAACTGTAAATGCCCAGTCTTTTCAGGATGCTCGCAGGGATGGTATAACCTACCTGTACGTTCTTGAAACGGATGTAGTTCAGGTTATCCAGCCAGAACGTTGATTCGGAGCGGTTATTGCCCGAGCCGCCAAGACGCGGCCATTCGCCGTCCAGGTTATCGTAGTTGAAAGGAAGGTTCCACTGGTCCCAGCCCCATGCATAACGCGCGGCGGCAGGGTTCACATTGTTGTAGTTATTGATCCAGTAATCCTTGCGGCCGGTAGCTGCGGTGATCAGGAACGCAACGTCGATGCCTTTCCAGGAAACGTTGCCGGAGAAGGAATAGTTGGTGGTGGGCCTGTCGCGCTGAATATTGTCGTAAGCCACCTTGTCGTTGTCGTTGATCTGGCCGTCGCCGTTCACGTCTTTTCGGATCAGGTCGCCGGGTGATGCGCCTTGCGGAGTGTTGTCATACACATCCTGCCAGGTGCGCGCGATACCAATGTCCTGGTAAGTGATCAGGAAGTGGTAAGGCATATCCAGGAATACCCAACCCTTGGCGAGGAACTCATTCCATTTTTCAAGTCTCGTTCTGTTGTAAGATGCGTTGAAGTTCATGCCGTACCTGACCTGGCCGATCTGGTCGCTCCAGGTAAGGTTCGCTTCCACGCCGCGGTTGCGCAGGTTGCCGATGTTGCGGCGCGGCGCGTCGAACGCACCGGTGAGCAGCATGGACATATCGGAAGGACGTACCATGTCGGTAGTAAGACGGTCGTAATAATCCAGTTCAGCGGTCAGCTTGTTCTGGAAAAACCCGAGGTCGAGGCCGAGGTTGAATACCGTGGAAGTTTCCCAGGTCAGTTCTTTGTTCACGATTTTGCGGTACACGAAACCTTTGCCGATGTCTGTTCCAAGCATGTAGTGGCTGGCGGAAAGCGTATTCTGCTGTTCGTAACGTTCGATGCCGCTGTTGTTGCCGAGGCTGCCGTAAGAAGCTCTCAGTTTACCGTTGCTGAACACACCGCCGGTGATGGGCTTGATAAAACTTTCTTCGGTAAAACGCCATCCCACTGCCACCGAAGGGAAGAAGCCGTACTGGCTGCCGGGGAGGAACTTGGAAGAACCGTCGTAGCGGAAGTTAGCTTCCAACAGGTATTTGTCGTACGCGGTATAATTCACGCGGCCGATGTAAGAACGGAGCCCTTCAGCGCTGGAGCTGCCGGAAGCGCTCTGGATGCCGGTGAGTGCACCGTCCAGTTCGTGCAGGTCCGGGTGAAGCCTGTCGTTACGGCTGCCATTCTGAATGCGCGCATACCAGTATTCTTCGCTGTACACGCCCAGGATGCCGATCTGGTGATTTTTCGCGATGGTGCGGTTGTAATTGATACGGCCCGTCATCATCGTTTTATAACCGGTATTGGTGAAGTTGCCGATGCCGGCGTTCTCACCCACGTACACGCGGCTGCCCGGGGAGTTGGACTGGAAGTTCCAGGCCTGGTTCGGAATGTTGGCGCTATACCGGAACTGGTTATAATAGTTCAGCGAATAATCGATCCTGCCGGTCAGCCCTTCGATGGGCGTCCAGTCGAAATATACCTGGCCGTTCGCTTCCTGGCGGTTGTTACGGTTCTGCATATTCTGATAAACGGTGTACGGGTTATACGCCTGCGGGTCTTCCCCATAGGCCATTACGCCGCCATAACGGTTAGTAACGGGATCGTAAGGCGTAACGCCGGCGATGGCGTATTGCAGGTCGAAACCCGCGGTGTTGGAGCTGGCGTCGTCGGTGAAGCCGTCTTCCAGCGCATACACCATTTTAGACCAGTTGCCGTTGAATTTCACGCCGGCGTTCATGTTCTTGCGTACTTTATAATCGTAGCTGAAACGGGCGTTATATTGTTTGTAGTCGTTGTTGATCTGAAGACCTTTTTCATCCAGCACGCCCACGCTCATAAAGAAGTTGGACTGCTCGTTGCCGCCTGAAGCGGAGATGTTGTAGTTCTGGATCTGCCCGTCGCGAACGATCACGTCCCACCAGTCTGTGTTGGGATATACGAGCGGATCGATCATGCCGAGCGCCATCCATTGGTCGATAGTACCGTCCTTAAACTTCCACTGTGAGCGGGAAGTGCCCACGGCGTTCTGACGCTGGTGCAGCGTAAGCGCGCGCGGATAGTCGGCCATAAAATCGTAGGCGCGCGTCGGTTTCTGCAAACCGAAAGTACCGTTGAAGTTGATGGCGGTCCTTTTTTGTCCTTTACCTGATTTGGTAGTGATAAGGATTACGCCGTTGGCCGCACGGGAACCGTACACGGAAGCGGATGTCGCGTCTTTTAAAACGGACACGCTTTCGATGTCGTTCATGTTGATGCGGTTGATGTCTACGTCTGGCATACCGTCTACCACCACCAGCGGGTTGGCGTTGTTAACCGTACCAAGACCGCGGATGATGAGCGCGGCGCCGTTACGGCCGGCCATGCCGCTGGACTGGCTTACCGCCAGGCCGGGCACGAGGCCGGACAGTGCGGAGGAAGCATTGGGCAGCGAACGGTTGGTGATCTTTTCGTCTACCTTAACGGCAGACACCGCACCAACGAGGTTTACTTTCTTTTGTGTGCCGTAACCCACTACCACTACTTCGCCGAGTGCTTTCTGGTCGGTTTTGAGCGTAACCGCCACTGCTTTGCCGGAAGTGTAAGCCACTTCCTGCGTGGCATAACCGAGGAAAGTAATAACGAGGATGCCGGAGGCGTTCGGCGCGTTTTTGATGTTGAAGCTGCCGGTGGCATCTGTTGCCGCGCCCGCGGTGGTGCCTTTTACGGCCACGCTCACACCGGGAAGCGGGGTGTTTGTTTCGTCTGTTACGCGGCCGGTAATGGCATAGGTTTGTTGTGCTTTAGCCGTGTTAGTGATGAATGCCGCGGCGAGCAGCAACATACAGAAACACCTGAAGGGAAGCCTGCGCAAAAAAGGAGGTGAATGTTTGAACATAACGCTTAGTTTGAGATTGTATCAGCAATAAAAAGGCAAATGCCCGGCTATTTCGCGGACAATCAGGCAAGTTGCCGTCCCTTGAATGCAAACGTTTGCATTTATTTACATATTAAACAGTCCTGTTGGTTTAGCGACATACGTGGAAAACTTTGATTTGAATTGTTTGTGTTTAGTTTCGTTTGGTGTTTAAAATGAGATTTTGGTTTTACCCTACTCCTGCTTTAACAAATGTATAAAAAACAATCGATTGAAATAAAAAATTTCAAGCATTTTACCGTTTCGTGGTATTTTCTTGTTAAATCCATTAACAAAAAACGCGCAAATAACCGTTGGTAAAGGATTTCGGCCGTTTGAAAAAGGGCACGATAATATCACCCTTTGTTATTATATTATTGATAAAATCATCCTGCATGCTGGTGAACTATCTCCGGGTCGCATTCCGCAATCTCTGGTCGCATAAATTGTATACGGGCATCAACGCGCTCGGGTTGGCCGCCGGCATTACGTGTATGTTGTTTGCCGTATTGTTTATGCTGGATGAGCAAAGGTTTGACAAATTCCACGCCCATCATGAAAGCCTTTATCGGATCAATACCACGCTGGTAACCGAAGAAGGCGCTCCCCGCCGTACTTTCGGCGGCACGGGCCAGGTGCAGGGGCCCGCTTTTCAGCGGGAGATCCCCGAGATCAGGCAGTTTACTCGTGTGATGGGCGGCGATATATATGGAGACGTGCATACTGGCAGCAAGGCATTACGCCTGCAGCAGCTGTTTGTGGACGAGAATTTCCTGCAGACCTTCTCCTTCCCCGCCCTCTCCGGCAACCCGGTTACGGCACTCCGGAATACAGACGCCGCCGCCATTACGGAAAGCACGGCCATGCGGCTTTTCGGGCGAACGGACGTATTGGGCCGCGCCCTGTACCTCGATGCCGACCCTTCCGCACAAAAGCTGGGCAAGCCGCTCACGATCACGGCGGTGCTGAAAGACCCGCCCCCGCAGTCTTCCATCCGTTTCGACCTGTTGATGAACTTCCGCTTCCTGCAGCTTTCGTTTACCGATGAATACTGGTTCAACGCTTATCTCGGCACCTACGTGATACTTCAGCCCGGCGCAAACATCGCCGCCGTCGAAAAGAAAATGGACCGCATCTACCAGTCTGCCGCGGCCGCCGGGCGCAAGGCCCATCCTTTCGACCCGCAGGTCGGTTACAGCCTGCAAAAACTGACGGATGTGCACCTGAATCCCCTGCGCCACGAGAACAGCGGCCGCGAAAACGGCATCGTGCACGAGAGCAACCCTGTGTATGCCCGCCTTTTCCTGGGCATTGCGGCTTTCATCCTGCTTATGGCGGTGATCAACTTCATTCACATCAGCAACGCCGGCGCGCTCAGGCGCGCAAAAGAAGTGGCCGTGCGTAAACTGAACGGCGGAAGCCGGCGCCAGATCATCAAACAGTTTCTCCTGGAATCAGCAATCGTTTGCATAATTTCGTTTATCCTTGCGGGTGTTTTCACCCTGATCGCCTTGCCTGTATTCAATGAGCTAAGCGGCAAACATTTGCAGGTAACGGACGCGCCGGGGTTGCCATTTTACGCTATCGCCCTGCTGGCGGGCGTTGTAGTGCTGGCAGGCTTATATCCCGCGTATATCCTCTCCGGCTTCAAACCCGCCACCGTATTGTATTCCAAGCCAAAACTCAGTGGCAGGGGATGGTTGGGCAAGGGACTGGTCGTGCTGCAATTTTCCCTCGCCGTGTTCCTGCTCATCGCTTCGGTGAGCTATTACCGGCAAATGCAATTCATCCGCGCAAAAGATCTCGGCTATAATCCCCACCAGGTGATCCGTTCGCACATCCCCGGCAACCGCGACCCCAAACCGGTACAACAATTCCTGCGTACGGAACTAAGCCGCGAACCGGGCATCCGCTCCGTTTCTTTCGGCGGAGATGCCGGCGCCATGAACGCCAAAACAAACGGCCGCACCGTGGAAGCCGTGCATATGGTCATAGACGAACATTACCTGCCCACGATGGAAATAACGCTGAAAACCGGGCGCAACCTCTCTCCCGGCGAACCTTACGGCCTCATCGTGAACGAGGCGTTCGTAACGGCCGCGGGCTGGAAACAACCCATCGGGCAAACCGTTTATACGAATGATTATTTCGATAAAATGCCGAGAACCGTAACGGGCGTGGTGAAGGATTTTCATAACACTTCGCTTCACCGCCGCCTGCAGCCGATGATCCTGTTCAGGCACAGCTGGCACAACGGCGGTATATGGGTAAGGTACGATCAAAACCGCGGCAGACAGGCGCTGGCGGCATTCGAAAAAACGTTCAAAACAGCAATGCCCACGGCGGTTTTCGGATACCAGCACCTGGACGAACTAAATGCGCAGGCTTACGAACAGGAGCTTCGCTGGAAAAAGATCATCACCATCGCAACGGTGTTGTCTGTTTTTATTTGCTGCATGGGTCTTTTCGGCATCGCGCATTTATCTACCCGCCAGCGGATCAAAGAGATCGGGATCAGGAAAGTGCTGGGCGCCGGCGTGCCGGGCCTCGCCGCCCTGATGTCCAAACAATTCCTGCAACCGGTGGTAGTAGCGCTGCTGATCGCTTCGCCGCCCGCCGCATGGGTGATTCAATTATGGCTGCGGCAATTCGCATACAGCATTTCGCTCAGCGGCTGGACGTTCGTGGCCACCGCCGCCGTGATCCTGGGCCTGGCGCTGGCCACAGTGGCTTATCACACCATGTCCGTCGCGCTGATGAACCCCTCGAAAAGCATCAAAACGGAATAGATTATCGGCCGTTCAGCAAAATCCATGTTTCCGTAGCGAAACATTTATAGCGCCACGACCAACGCAGACAGCTGGTTCAATCTCGAAGGCCATCCGCCGTTCACCACGCAGGCGGCCATATTACCCGCCATCAACAAACTGACACCTTCGTTCATCCCGCTCGGCGGCAGGATCTCTTCCAGCGGAGACCTTGCTTTTGTGTACGGGGCCACCGATTATGGCACGCATAAAAACAACTGCCTCCGCATCTGGGGGCATACGGCGGAAGGTCGGAAATACTGGTACAGGTGATGAAATAATTTACATGAAGAAATGCTCGGAAACGATCTTCCCATCTTTCACCGTGTACACACACAGCTCTTCCCATTTTGCGCGGCCTTTTCCTTTCATGGTCAGGTCCATCCCCATTACCAGCGCGATCACGTTACCCGTTACGATCGGGTCTTTCACCGTCATCTCGTGCATTTCCTCGATCATCGATTCGAACCTGCGGCCTTTTTCGATGATGTTCTGCAGTCCTTTTTCTTCTTTGGAAAAATCGGGCGTGGCATACGGCTCAACGCTCACCACATCGTCTGCATACAGCTCTTTCTGAGCTTCTTCAAACTGGCCTTTGCGGCAATAGTCCGCCAGGCGTTGTGCGATCTGTTCGGTAGTCATTGGTAACAAATTTTGGAATGTAAATATCCGGATTTATCCTGCCCTGAAAAATTATACCCGGCACGATACTTATTGCATTTTTTAGCTGTAATTTTAATGGCCCGCCTTTAAAACAACCGGCACTTCAACACCCATGAAACGTTTGTTCCTGCTGACGATCTGCTGCATTGCCGGCTTCCATTCCTTTGCACAGTCCGCTATCGATTCCCTGCTCGGCCTGCCTTCCTCCGCATCGTTCAACGGCATAGTTGCCGTGGCGGAAAACGGGAAGATGCAATACCTGAAAAGCCGGGGATTCGCCGACCCCGCATCGCATACGCCCTTGCGCACAGACCAGCAGTTCCTCATCGGTTCCGTCAGCAAACAAATTACCGCGGTGCTGGTGCTGCTGGCCGCCGAAAAAGGACAGGTAGACCTTCATGCGCCCATCCGCCGTTACCTGCCGGATTATGCCGATAAATGGGCAGACAGTGTTACGTTGCATCAAATACTGAACCATACTTCGGGCATCGTGATGTGGGGTCAGCCGCTGGCGTTCAGGCCGGGCAGCCGGTTCCAGTATTCCACCGTTTCTTTCAGCGTAGCGGCGGACGTTTTGGAGAAAACAAGCGGCAAAACCTACGCCGCGCTTGCCGAAGCATTGTTCAAACGTTGCGGCATGCGCCACAGCATGGTGCCGGGGCCGGGTATGAAAAAGCTCGCCACGCCTTACGAAAAAGGCCGCGCCGTTACGTTCGATTACCGCCGTTTGCCCGTTCCCGGCGGCGCGCTGGTGTCTACCGTGGAAGATCTTACCCGCTGGAACCAACTTTTGCACACCGGCAAAATACTTCAGGACAGTAGTTACCGCCTGATGATCACCCCTTCATCCGTTCGCCCCACGCACCGATGGGGCCATGTGGAATACGGGTACGGCATTCAAATAATGGACGGCGAGCTGAGCCACAACGGCTATATCGCGGGTTATCACGCTACCTGCATCTGGTACCCCGCGCAGCAGATCAGCCTGGTGGTGCTGGAAAACATCACCGCCGATCCAGCGGATATGGACGGCACGTATTCCATGCAGGACAAGATCAGGGCGATCGTTCATCCATAAAAGCTTTTACTGTTAAAGCCGCCCGGAGATCAAGATGCCGGTGAAAAAGAATTGCCTGCGCGTAAAGCGCAGCGTTACGGTTTACATCTCCGTATAGCGTAACGTTACGGTTAACGCCCGGAAGCCCAGCTCACAGCATTCCTGAATAAAGTGATATAAGCGGGATTGCCGAACAGGTCTGGTGAATGGCCCATAAAAATGTACACGTTCCTGCCCGGCATGCGCGGATTGCTCCAGATCACCGGGTGGTCGCCCATCTTTTTCGTGCTTTCGGGGGAATAGGTGTTTTCGTCTACGCTCGCGATCACGTGCACATTCGGCCGCGGGCTTTTATCGTAAGTATACCATTCTTCCTTTTCGATCCAGAAACCGTTCTTTATCCCTTTCATGACGGGATGCCCCGCATCTTCCACCATTACCTTTCCTTTTGCGAAACCGGCGATGTAATCTTTAAAACGGATACCGCCCATGAAGTCCGAAAACCATTGCCACATCGGGAACCCGTCGAACTCGCCCAGCAACGTGGCGTGATGAAAACCGATCCAGCCGCCTTTGCCGGAATTGATGTACGCCTCGAAAGCCTTTACCGCTCCCGGTTTCCAGGCATAAGGCGGGTAATCGAGCTGGATGAACAGCCGGAAACCCGCCAAAAATTTTTCGTCGATCTGGTCTGTATTTTCGATGTATTGAATGCTGAAGTTGCTGTCTGCCGCCAGCTGGTCCAGCCATGGCTTTGCCGCGCGGGTATAGGCGATGTGATGGCCGCCGGGCTCGGCAAGGGCCAGTACCTTGAAACGCGGGACTTTCGCGGCCTGAACGATTTCGCCGGAAAGAAGACTGGTAACGAGGCGGGAACCTTGCGGCGAAGGAACGATAACCGGCGGATCGGGCCGGAGCATGGACAGGCTGAAGCCCGCCAGCAATAGCAGCACCATTGCTACTTTGAGGAATCTGCGCATGAAGACAGGTATTTACGTGGAATTCTAATACCCACAATCTACAGAAGTTGCACTTATTTGCAAAACTCTTCCAGCTTCGCCGCAGCGTATTCCCCGCCCAGGTCTTTCGCCTTTTTCCAGTCGCTGCAGGCGCCCGCCTGGTCGCCCAGGTGCCGGCGCGTATTGCCGCGGTTGAAATACACGACGGGATCGAGCGCGTTCAGTTCGATGGCCTTGTTAAAATCCGCAAGCGCCGCTTCGTATTCCCCGGCTTCGTCTTTATTCACCGCGCGGTTGATGTAGGCTTCCCGGAATTCCGGCGAAAGTGCGATGGCTTTGTCGTAATCTTCGCGGGCTTTGGGGCCCAGCAATATCTCTTCTTTGGCGATGGCGCGGGAATACCAGGAATTGGGGTTTTCGGGAAAAATGCGGATGGCCGTGGTGAAGTTGATAACGGCCGCGCCGAAATTCCGCTGGCGGTACGATTCCATGGCCAGTTCGAAATAATGCGCCAGCTGCCCGGCCGATTCGTCCTGGAAATCTTTATTATCCGCCCCGGCGAAAGTGCCGTATCCGTCCAGGCGGCAATCATGCTCATAACCTTTAATGGCCAGGTCTATCGCCCAGCAGAGAAGATTATCCGCATCCACCGGGAATTTCGGGGAAGCGGTTTCCAGTTCCCACTGCCCGTTCTGCTCCGCGGGGGATTTGGTTTGCATGCCATAAACGGCCGTCAGGAAAGCGGCCAGTTTTTCCAGCTTCTCCCGCGAATCCGACACGAAATACACGTCGAACTCCGCCAGGGCGTACGCCGTGAAACCGTTCGCCGTCATTCTTGCATAAACATCCCCCGCAAGCGCGGCTTCCCCGGGAAACCGGGTAATGAACTCCTCCCGCGTAAAATATCTTCCTGCCATCTGTATTGATTTTCAGGGGCAAAGCTACGCGATTATCGGGAAAGGGCACTGCCGGTTTCCGTCCCGGATGTTTATCTTTGTGCCCATGCCGGCTTTTTCCCCGTACCCGTTCCTTACTATGTTCCGGCGCATCGTCAATACCGGCGTGCGCCCTGGAATGCCGTTCATTGAAGCCAGGCGTACCAAACTGCTAAACCTGCTGGCCCTTCCCTGGGTGCCGCTTATGCTGATCTTCTGCATCATCAACGCATTCCAGGGCCGGTACGCCCTTAGCCTGCTGAACGGACTGAACGTGGCGAGTTGCTTCGGCGTTTTCTGGTTTCACCACCGGCAGCGGTACCTCAGCGCCCGCCTGCTGCTGATCGTTTACAGCATTGTTTTATATACGATCACCGCGCTTCTTTACCGCAACGGGGCTGAATATTTCCTGCTGAACATCCTCATCGTCACCACCCTCGTGTACGACAACAAACGGCTGATCGCCGCACTTTCGCTGGTGACCATTTCCGCTTTCATGATCATTCATTTCACCGGCCTGAACCCACCGGGCACGCTGCAGGTACCGGTTCCCCGGATCGTTTTTAACGTCGCATGCGCATTGCTGTTCCCTATTCTAGCCCTTAGTTATTTCAAGCAGGTGCATGCCGATTACCAGCAGGAAATGGAAGCCAAACGCCAGGCGCTGGCCGCGCTCAACCGGGACAAGGAAAAACTGTTCTCCGTGATCGCGCACGACATCAGGGGGCCGCTTGCCACGCTGGAGCTGCTGCTGGACATGTTCCGCAAAGGCGAATATACCGAAGGCAACATGCTCGAAGCCTCCGAAGAGCTTTACAAAAAAGTGCATCACCTCGGCGGCTCGATCGACAATATGCTGCGCTGGAGCATGGGGCAGATGCGCGGGATCAGAACGGCGCCCGAACACTTCCCTCCCGCCCCGCTCGCCGACGAGATCTTACAGATGTTCGTGCCCGGCATCGAAGGGAAATCGCTGCACGTAACGCAGGACCTCCCGGAAGATATTTACCTGTATGCAGACCGCGAGCAGGTGGCCGTGATCCTGCGCAACCTGGTGAGTAACGCGATCAAATTCAGCCATCCCGGCGGTAACATCCATGTAGCCGCTTCGCAATCAGACAGCACCGTTCTCATTACCGTGCGCGACGAAGGCACGGGCATTGCGCCGGAAAAAATGGGCGAGCTGTTTTCCCTCCGCACGATCCCTTCCTACGGCACCGGCGGCGAAAGAGGCAGCGGGCTGGGACTGTTGCTGTGCCTGGAGTTCACCAATCTCAACAACGGCGAGCTACTGGTAAAAAGCCATCCCGGCGAAGGCACGGTATTCACCGTCATTCTCCCCGCCGGTTCTGCCGGTGCAAAAGCGCAGAATGAAGAAGAAGAGGACGATTTTTGAGGATTCATCCCCCGAAAACAACAATTGATACACATTACGCTTGACACGACGGGTGTTTCACACGAGCTTTGCGGAAGATTAAAACATTCACCCCAAAACTTTTGTATGAAACGATTGATCCTTTGTGCAGTGCCGGCCTTTCTTCTGTTGGTTGCATCCTGCAAAAAAGACCCCGAAACCCCGAAAGACGTATTCAAAGGCCCCGAAGTAAACATGGGAAGCGGAAAAGCCTGGGCCTGGGTAAGGCTCGGCAGCGACCGACAGCCGGTGGAAGTGGGCGCTTCATTCACACATTCCGCGTTTCAGAATTTGCCGGCCGGCGGCAGCGGCCACGAACATGAAGGCGCTTTCCTGCTGCGTTTGCCCAACGAAAAAGAGCAGACGCCGTTCAATCACGTTGTGGTAAACTGGAACCCCAACGGGCATTTTCCTGAACCGGTCTACGGCAAACCGCATTTTGATTTTCATTTTTATACCGAAACGCCGGAATACGTGAACGCGATCCCGCCTTACGCGCAGGCGCCCGCCGATTTCGACAACCTGCCGCCCGCCGGTTCCCTCCATCCTCAATATATTCCCACAGACGGCGGCGAAGCCGCTATGGGCAAACATTGGGTAGACATTACCTCGCCGGAGCTGCAACCAGAAAATCCCGCGCCGTTCACCGAAACGTTCCTGTTCGGCACCTTCAAAGGAAAAGTATTGTTCTACGAACCGATGATCACCCGGCAGTTCATGGAAAACACACCCGCGTTCGAAAAAACGATCAAGCAGGGCACGAAATTCGCGAAAGACGGGTATTACCCCACCCGCATGCGTATCGTTAAAACCGCCACTACCTACGATGTGATCATGGACAAATTCGAATTTCATAAAGCGTCATAAAAAATAACTAACGGACATCCATGCACGAAGTATAGCCCCAAAAACGAAAAATGCCCACCTGTGAGATCACGGGTGGGCTTTCATTGTTTATCACGTTACTACTTAAACTTTATCTTGTAATGAGGATCTTTTTGACGATGAATTTCCCGTTCCTTTCCACGCGCAGGTAATAAATGCCCGCCGGGTATTGTTGTACGGGAAGTTCCGTTCTGCTGCCCGTGGCCTGCAGCCGCAGCAGGCTTTTCCCTTCTGCGTTCAGCAATTCCATTTTTTCCGCGCCCGTCCAGCCGCTGATGCTTACGGTGGCGGTTTTGTTCGCTGGTTGCGGGAATACCTGCACAATGCTTTCTTCTTCAGCCGCCATTTTAAAGGCCGCCGGCGCAAAAACCTCCGCCGTGTCTTTGATCACGATATCGTCTATATACGTTTTAAACGCGCCCACATCCGCGCCGTGATCGTACGCGATCATGATCCGGTCGATGGTTTTGCCGTTGAGCCAGTTGCCGATGTAACAGGTCTGTTTTTGCCAGGCGTTCACCGTTCCGCGCCCCGCGCCCGGATGCATGGATACGCCGTTGATGTCCGTTGCGCCGGCGTCGCGCAGGTTGCTGCCGTCGGTCATAACCAGGTCTACGCTCACGTAGCGCGACAGGTTATTGGTGGGAAACGCCATCCACGTAAGGCGTGTATCGGCGTTCACAGGAATGTTCACGTCGAAAACGCGGAAGTAATGATAAGAGCCGCCGCTGGACGCATTGTCCGTTCCGCCCGCGCGGATGGAAGCGTTGCCGGTGAAGCTTGTTTCACCCGTCACCACGCCGCAGATCGGGCTAAGCACATTTTTCGGAACGGAAGACGGGTCTGGGCTGTCGGTCCAGGAAGGCATCGCATCGTATCCCGCCTGCACGCTGGTGCGGAACCACAGCGGCGCCACGGAGAACGGGATGCTGACGTTCGTGGTGAGCGGCGCGGTACCTTTAAACACTTTCGTGGCCTGGCCCGCGAGGCGCAGGTAAAAGTCCGGGCCGATGTAAGTGCCGTCTGCGCTGGCGGTCAGGAAATACTGGTTATGCGGCACGTCGAAATAACTGTCTGCCATTTTCATGATGTTCGTGGCTTCGTCGTATTCGTCGAACATGGCGATGTAGGCGGTGTTGAAACCGAGGTTCTTCAGGTTGTACACCTGCCGCCAGAAAAATTCGCCTTTTGCACGCGGGATCTCGTTCACCGGGCCACCGTTCCAGTTGCTCCACGCAAACCCGGGGAAGATCACCGGCTGGTAATCGATGCCGTTGGCGTTGCAGTAAGCGAGGTCCGGCGTTACGTGGTTGTTCTTGAAATTGTCCGCCCCCGCGATGCTGTTGAAACGGCCTACAGACCAGGGAGACAGCATGTCGAAGCTGTCGTACACCGCGCTGTAGCCGGGATGGCTGTCGCCGCTGCTGGTGCGCCAGTTGGTGGGCACGCCGCCGATCACGTAATACCCTTTTGCTTTCAGCCAGTTGATAATGGCGATGCTGTGCGCGGGCACGTTGGCGCGGCCGGTGAAACCGAAGCCCCAGAGGCAGATCACAGGCTTGCCGTCCTGGTGCGCATAATACGGCGAATTGACCACGCCGAGGTTGTTTTCGATGTGCAGCCAGTCGTTCTTGAAATACGTGGTGTCGTCCGCGCTCATGTCGTACATGATGTAAAAGATGCGCTGGTACTGTTCCGCCGCCCTTCGCAGGCGTACGGCCACGCTGTCGCGGTTGCGTTTGAACACGCCGTCGCGGGTTTCGCCGAGGAAACGTTGCAGCGCCACGCCGTCGATGCCGTTTTGCTGCATCCACTGGCAATGCAGGTTGATGGTTTGCGGCTGCCAGGAAGTGAACAGTTTGGCGGGGTCGCCCAGGTTGGTGTTGCCCAGGTTCGTCTGGAACATCACCGCGGAGGGGTACTCTTTCACGTCTGGATAAGCCTCGAATGAGATAGCGCCCGGCGCGGGACTGCCGTTGTTGGAATTGTACTGGCCCGCGCTCCAGTGGCGCCACCTGGCTACGGGAGAACCGTCTCCGTAGCAGTTGAACCAGGCCTGGTACCCGCAGATCACTTTTCCTTTAACAGCCTGCGCCGCAGGCGCTACCTGGGCTAACACGGGCAACCCGCACATTAACAGCAAAATGAGTACGTGGAATTGTTTTCGCATTGGATGAAATTTTAAAGATGAAGGAATGTCTTATCACATCGCTCCCCAGCTTTTATTCGGCTTGGGGCCCATCTCCAGTTCAAGGGTGCCGCCTCCTGTCAGTTGCTCGTGTGTAAATACCGGCTTCAGCAAAGGCTGGCCGTTGAACTTCGCACGCTGAATATATTTGTTCACGACAGACGCGTTGTGCGCCAGTACGGTGAATTGTTTGCCTCCGTCGAGCTGTATGCTCACTTTTTCGAACAGCGGGCTGCCGATGCTGTATTCGGGCAGGCCGGGTGTAACAGGGTAAAAACCCATGGAAGAAAAGACCACGAAGGCGCTCATGCCGCCGCCGTCTTCATCGCCGGGGATGCCGAAAATGTTGTCTTTGAACCATACGTCCAGCAGGAAACGGATGCGTTTCTGCGTCTTCCACGGGCTGCCTGTGTAGTTGTAGAGATACGGAATATGAAAACTGGGCTCGTTGCCCATTGAATACTGTCCTACCAGGCCCGTAGCATCGGGAAAGACGCTCCAGAACTCGTATTTGCTGCGGCCCAGTCCTTCGCGGTACAGCTGGTCCAGCGCGGCTTCCATGTTTTTGGCGCCGCCGAACAGGCTGCGAAGGCCGGCAATGTCGTGCTGCACCTGCCATTGATAGGTATAACCGTTGTTTTCGTCGTAGAACTCACGGCCGCCCATGCCGCCGTCGATCTTCGGGTCGATTTTGATCCACTGGCCCTGCGCGTCTTTGGGCATGAACATTTTCGCCTGCGGTTCCCACAGATTTTTATAGTTCTCCGCGCGTTTTCCGAACGCCTGTTTGTCGCCGGTCTTTTTCAGTTCGTCCGCCAGCTGGCCCAATGCCCAGTCGTCGTAAGCGCCGCCCAGCGTTACTGCTACTGCCTGTCTTTTTTCAAAACCGTGCACCATCGGGTCGGTTTCTTTTTCGCCTTTCGGCAGTGCGGGGAAAAATCCCTTGGCATGGTAGATATCATCCAGCGGGCCTTTCGGGCCGTTGCGCCAGGGAAGCATAGTGGCCTGGGTGGCGTTTTTCTTCATGCCTTCGTAAGCTTTTTCCACATCAAAATTGCGCAGGCCTTTGCGGTATGCGTCCAGGAAAGTGATGGAGGAATGGAAGCCGTTCATGCAGGCATGATCGCCGAACAGCACCGGGAAGGTGGGCATCCAGCCGCTTTGCTCGTACATGTTCACGTACGACTGCAGCATATCTTCTTCCTGTTTCGGGTTGAGGATGGTGCGCAGCGGATGATGGGCGAGATAGGTGTCCCAGCTCCAGTCATCCACATAAAACGGGCGGGTGGCGCCGGTATGCACTTTTTTATCGTAACCGGAATAATAGGCGCCGTCTTCCGTGATGTTCACCATCCTTTCATAACAGCGGTACAGGGCGGTGTAAAAAGACCTGCGCTGCGCTTCCGTTCCGCCGGTTACCTGGATTTGATTGATCACTTTGGCCCAGGCGGCTTCGCCCTGTTTTTCGAGCGTTTCGAAAGTAACGCCGGGGCTTACTTCCTTCGTGAAATTTTTCTTCGCCTGTTCCGCGCTTACGAAAGACACGGCATACCGCAGCTCGATCGTTTCCGGCGCGCCGGCGGCAAAACTGATCTGCGATTTGCCGGTAGTGCCGGGCGTGTTGAATTGTCCGTAGAGGAACACCTTCACATCGTCGTGCCAGGTTTCGGTGGCGGCCACGGTTTTATTGTCCAGCCATTTCCATTCAAAAAAGCCGCGGTTGAACGGGCTGAACTGCAGGTTTTTCGGTTTGCCCGCGGGAAACGTAAAACGGAACATGCCCGCTTTTTCACCGGGAACGAACCGTACGGTGATCTCATCGTCTACCAGGTAGGTTTCGTACACCCATGGGCGTGTGATCTCCAGGTCGTGATCGTATGGCATGGCCCGGGGCGCGGCCGCGCCGGTATATGGTTTAACGGCAAACACCTCTCCCAGCCTGTGCGACACCACGAGCATCGGGAAACTCCTGATCTGGTCGTCGATATAATCCGCCCGCACCGGATGCATACGCATCACCTGGTTAGGCAATTGCGCCGTCGGGCGCGTGGGCTGCAGCAGCTGGCCAACATTCCCGATCTTCGGGTCCACATACTGCTGGAAATTCTGACCGAAACCCTGGTGCATGAATAACAACAAAACACCTGTCCATTTTAAGCATTGTTTGAGCATAAGGTATATCCGTTAATTACTTTTTGTGATCGGGTGAAGAAAAAACCGAAACTGCCGGGCGCCGGGACCGGCCGAATGATCGTGATCTGTTTTTCATCGTGGAAACATTTCGTGGAAAATATGATCACAAAGTAAACCCGGGGGGCTTAACAGGGAGTATAATAAACGATTAACAGGAGCATTAATTTCCGCGGGTTAAGCGAATTAATGCGTTAATGGAGGATGTCTCCGAAGGAAGCGGGGTATTCTTCACCGTAAATATGCCTGTATTCCTTCACGAAACGTTCGTATGCATGCCTTGCCAGGGAGTGCCGCCCCAGGGCGACGAGGCTCCGGCATTTAACGGCCAGCCCCTGTTCGTTCACCGGGTCCAGCACAAAAATGCCGTTAGCGATGGCGATCAGCAGCTCGGGGTCGCCGTTCCATTTGCCGCCCGCCGCCTCGCGGCTTAGCCGGTCAAGCAGCCGGCCTGAAATGGCGGACTTAAAATCGTCGAGCCACTCGTATTCGGTCTGGTAAAGGAAAGCGCCGCGCATCACGATGTAAAGCACTTCCCGCAGGCTGCGCTCGTCCGGGTCGCCGCCGGCCAGCCGGTGCAGCTCCCGCAGATCGATGTAGACGGTGCCGTCGCAATCCAGCCGCCAGTTGCCCGATTCTTTCCGCAGGGCGCAGCCGCCTAGTTTTTCAAGGATGTTCTTGAGTTTGAGGATGTTCACCGAGCGGTTGTTCTTCGCCGCTTTGTCCGACTTATCGTTCCAGAGTATTTCGCTGAGCTTTTCCACGGAAATGCCCTGCCCGTTTTCAAACGTATGCACGGCGATGAGCAGGAACAGCTCTTTCAGCAGCGGCGTGAATTGCCGGGTGAGGTCCTGCCCGGCAGCGTCTTTTACGGTGAAATTGCCGAAAAAGAAGATCCAGGAAACAGAAGGCCGTTGCTGCGCCACCGCCGCGTCGTGCTCCCGCTGATCTTCCCCTTCGGGCAGCGCATAAGATGAAGCAGCCTGGTTTTCAGGGGGTACAGCGGAAGCCGCCCGGGTTTCGGGGTGCGGGTTTTGATGCTTCCGTTGGCGCCGGCGCCTGGCGGACAGCAGCAGCGCAAACACCAGCAGCGCCAGCCCTATTATATAGTACCACCACGGTATCCTGTACGGCGGCCGCGGCGTCGCGGTCACGGGCAGTTTTTCCGGCGGGAAACCGATCGCATATGCCTTTACCTCCGTATGCCGGTTTTCCTTCGTAAAAGTGGTAACGGCCAGCAAACGTTTGCTGGCAGCGCAATAAAACAACCCGGCAAAAGCCCGGGTGTCTTTAAACATAAAAGGTATCGTATCGGCCAGCAGGGTGTAACCCGGCGCGTCCAGCGAACCGCGGATGAGCTGCAGCCGCGAATCGTAGCGGTCGTTCGGGAAAATGAGCGCGTAATATCGACGGGCGGCCGTGTCGATCACCATTGAATTGCCGAACACGAACTGCCCGGCCGGCGTGGGGAGGGTGAATAGTTTTTTGATGCTGCCGGTGCGTCCGTCCAGCTGCAGGAAATCGTAAAGATAACGCGGGTTCAGCATCTGCTCGCCGGTGGTGCTGCCAAAACCGCCGAGAATGTAAGCCGTATCGCCCGCGGCGCCCAATGCGGCAAGGTAACGCGGCGTATAGCTGTCCCCGTTAGTGCGCACCGTGTCCCATTTCCCGGTATCAAAATTATAGCGGCACACCCGGTTCTTGTACCGGTATTGCCCGTAACCGCCCAGGAAATACAAACTCCGCCGGGAGGGCGCATAAAACCGGTTCGCCTGCCAATATTCAGTCACGTACACGGAATCAAAAGGCGGCAACCAGCCGCCATTGCGGAAAACCGCCGCCCAGCCGTGATCGATGTTGAACTGCCACAGCTCGCGGGTAACCGGGTCCAGGAAGGAATGGCTGCCCAGCAGCAGCTGGTGGCGCGGGTCGGTAACGGGTACGGCGCTCACGGAGCCGTTCTTTTCCGCATACCGGTAAATGGAATCTTTCGCAACAACGATCAGCTCTTCCCGCTCCGCATCGAATGCGACGGAAGCATGCCCCTTTACCGTCGCGTCGTACCGCGGCTGCCAGTGCAGGTGCAGCGCCGCGGCCCAGGTGCCGTTGGTAACCAGCGCTTTTTGCCCGTGCAGGCTGTCCACCGCCGTATTGCCGGAAATTTCCCGCAAAGGCCAGAACGCGTCGGGCCGGCCGTCTTTTTCCAGCAGCACATTCCTGACCTGCATCGGCGGCAGGTCCGTGCTCCGGAAATCCGGGAAATTACAAGCACCGAATATAATATGGAAACAATCGTCGGTAAGGTCGGCTTCCGCTTTGCCGCAAAGTTTTCCGTCCACGTAAAAAGCCAGCTCCCTGCCGTTGCGCACGAGGCGGAACCGCGCCCACCGCAGCTGCGCGCCCAGCGCTTCCGCGCGGAAACTGATGCCGGAAAGCCGTTCTCCCGTTACGAGGTTAAACGCGCCCGTATTTGGACTGTACAGCAGGTCGATGTTCTGATGTTCGCGGTTGATCAGCCGGAAAACATATCCGAAATAAGCAGGCTGGCCCGGGAGGAAAGAAATATCAAAGCTAAGGCTGAAACCGTGAGAAAGGCAAACCGGCGCCCCGCCGCCAAGGTCGAGGGAAGTTCTTTTTTCCTGCACCGTTTCGAAGGATGAAAAAATCAGCCCGTGCGGCTGCGCATAGGAAACCCGGTTAATCAGCAAACAGCAAACAATAAGGAAAAATCCTTTCATCTCAATTCATGTATGGAACAAGGCCGCATGCGCGCGCTCCCGTTCGGTCGGCTTGGCTTGAAAGATAATTGTTTTTTTATTAACGCCATAGCAGCCGGAAACTAAATATTATTATTTATCTTTATGTAAATTTTTATTGAAACCGGGATAACGGCTTAAAAACCCGGCCTGTTATCTGTTAAAAAAAGTTACTGTCCTTAACCTATGAGGCTTCTTGCATTAGCTGCAACAGCAGCTATCTTATTTTTCCTTTCGCTGCCCGCAAGAGGTCAGTTGCTTCCGCGCATCCCTCCGCCGGACACGGTGAAATACCAGATGAAAGACGGTTCGTTCCTTGCTTTCCGGCAGGTGAACCTGAGCATGGGCGAGATCGGGTTCGAGGTAACCATCAGCAGCAATATCAAATCGAAGAACGGGCCGAGGCTCGAGTTCCGGATCGACCGGCCGAAAGGCAAAAAGATCGGCACCCTGAAGATCCCGGACACGGCGGATACCACGTTTAACATCAAACTCACCGGCCAGCTGCGGCACGCCTTCGGCATACACGACCTTTTCCTCGTCGCAAAGGGGGAAGGCGAATTTGAAATTTCCGGTTTCGGGTTCATTCATAATTATTATGCGGAACGGTAGGTTTGTTTTTTATAATTTCCCGGCATGAAGCGATTTATTTGCCTGGCCGCCGCGGCCATTTTAACCCTGCACGTTTCCGCACAGGAAAAAAAAGCGGGCAACCCCGTGTTCCCCGGCTGGTATGCAGACCCGGAGGGGATCATCTTTGGAAAACAGTACTGGATCTACCCGACCTATTCGGCGCCGTACAATCAACAGGTGTTCCTCGACGCATTTTCCAGTCCGGACCTCGTTACCTGGACGAAACATGCCCGTATTCTCGACACAACGGCCGTCCGCTGGGCCAAGCGGGCGATGTGGGCGCCCTCGGTGATTGAAAAGAAGGGAAAATATTTCCTGTTCTTCGGGGCAAACGATATTCAGAACGATCAGCAGTCCGGCGGCATCGGCGTGGCGGTGGCCGACAGGCCGGAAGGGCCGTTTAAGGACCATCTCGGCAAACCTTTGATCGATAAATTCCACAACGGCGCGCAGCCGATAGACCAGTTCGTGTTTCACGACGCGGACGGTCAGTATTACCTGATCTACGGTGGCTGGCGGCATTGCAATATCGCGCGGCTGAAGGAAGATTTCACCGGCTTCGAGCCTTTCCCGGACGGCACTGTATTTAAGGAAATTACGCCGGACAAGTACGTGGAAGGGCCGTTTATGTTCCGGAAAAACGGCAAATATTATTTTATGTGGTCGGAAGGCGGCTGGACGGGCCCGGACTACTGCGTGGCATACGCCATCGCCGATTCCCCGATGGGCCCTTTTAAGCGGATCGGCAAAATATTGGAGCAAAACCCTGCCATTGCAAAGGGCGCGGGCCATCATTCGGTGATCAAGGTGCCGGGGGAAGACAGCTGGTACATTGTTTACCACCGCCGCCCCCTGACCGAAACCGGTGCAAACAGCCGCGAAGTATGCATCGAAAAGATGGAATTCGACGCGCAGGGGTTGATCAAACCCGTGGAGATCACGGTGGAAGGCGTGGGAGCGAAGAAATTGAAATGATGAATGAATTGAATATGAAAAAGCCGGTCTTATGGTAAGGCCGGCTTTTTATTTGGCCGTCCGCTTGAACACAACCCCGCTCCCGCGTGTTTCATATTGAGAAAACGAACGTTGATATTGATCAACACCCCTTCTGACCGTCCTCATTTTCCCGTACCTGCAAACTCCCGAACTTCATTGCATGAAAAAGATCATCGTTGCGCTGGACGGACTTAAACTTTCGCTTTCCGGCATCCAGACCGCCATCAGCCTCACGCAAAAAGAAAACGCGCATCTCGTCGGGGTTTTCCTGGACGATTTTACGCGCAACAGTTTCAGCATGGAAGACGCCATCCATCACAATAACCTGAAGGAACTTTCCGAAAAAGACCAGCAGGAGCGCGACAGGGCGGTGAAACAATTCGATTTCCATTGCCGCGAAGCGGGCGTCAATCACGCCATTCACCGCGATAAATCGTTTGCATTGCCGGACCTGATGCGTGAAAGCATTTATGCGGACCTGCTGGTGATCTCTTCCGGGGAAACGTTCACGCGTTTCACCGAACCCCCTCCCACCCGCTTCGTGCGCGACCTGCTGGGCGGCTCGGAATGCCCGGTGATGGTGGTTCCCGAGGCGTACAAACCGTTTGAAAAAGTAGTGATGCTGTACGACGGCGCGCCTTCTTCCGTGTTCGCCATCAAAATGTTCACCGGCATCCTCCCGGCAATCAACCGGCTGCCCGCGGAGGTGATCACCGTAAAAGGCGACGAAAACCTGCACCTGCCGGAAAACAAGCTCATGAAGGAGTTCATGAAACGCCACAATCCCAACGCGCAATACACCGTGCTCACCGGCGAGCCGGAAGCGGCCATCCTTCACCGGCTCGAACAGGAAAAAGAATCCACCCTCATCGTGCTGGGCGCTTACCAGCGCAATGCCGTAAGCCGGTGGTTCCGCAGCAGCATGGCAGATGTAATCCAGAAGCACCTCAAATGCCCGCTGTTCGTTGCGCACAATTAATATGGCATACCCGGCCGGAAGCCGTAATTTTATATAAATTTTCAACGATGCCGCTCCGCGAAGCCACCATAGACGACATTCCAGCCCTTCACAACATTCGTATGGCCGTACGCGAGAACGTGCTGCACAGCCCCGGGCTGGCGACCACAGACGATTACGCCCGTTACCTCACTACCGACGGCAAGGGCTGGCTGTTTGAAGAACGCGGCGAAATAAAAGGTTTTGCGATCGTGAATACCCGCGCGCATGAAGTATGGGCGATGTTCGTTCACCCGGATGCGGAAGGGCGCGGCATCGGCGCCAAACTGCACGACGCCCTGCTGGAATGGTATTTTGAATATTTTGAAGATACGCTTCGCCTCGGCACCATGCCAGGCACAAGGGCCGAACAGTTCTATCTCCGGAAAGGCTGGAAAAAACAGGGAGGTATCAGGATGAACGGCGAGATCAGGTTCACCATGTCTGTTACCGACTACGAGAAAATGTAACGTCAGGCCTTGTCGATATGTTGCTGGAGCAGCCCCATCACCAGCGCCACTTCCGCCGATGTCTCCTCCAGCAGCGTTTTCACCCGCTCCGGCTCGAATGTTTTCATACGATCGAATTCCAGGGCCAGACGGCTCAGCTCTCCCAATCCCGTGCTGGTAGTGGTGCCGCGCAGCTTATGTCCCATCGCGTTGAGGCCTTGCAGGTTTTCCTCTTCCGCGAACTGCTGCATCGTGTCCACGGATTTCTGCAATTCGGAGCGGATCAGTGCAAGAATTTCTTTCCCCACATTGTCGTCGCCCAGGTAACCCTTCAGCACATTTTCGTCGAAGTGCCTGGACATATCCGTCCGTTCGTCTGCCGTTCCCGGTTTGGATTGCGTTCCATTCCCCATCAGCCATTTACGCAGCTTTTCCGAAAGTGAATTTTCAACGATCGGTTTCGAAAGAAAATCGTCCATGCCCGCCGCGATCGATTTTTCCCTTTCGCCGCTGATATTCCCGGCGGTAAGCGCAATGATCGGCACGCGGCCCTTCCGCTCCATTCCCCGGATCTTGAACGTGGCTTCGTAACCGTTCAGCTCAGGTATCTGGATGTCCATCAGGATCATATCGGGCATATGCTGACGGCAGATCTTCACCGCGTCTAAACCGTTGCCCGCCTCGATGATGGCGGCCGCGGGCATGATCTTGCGAATGATCGTTTTGGTAAGCAGCATGTTCACCGTATTGTCTTCCACCACGAGAATGTTCGCCTGCATTTTGCGCAACTGTTGCGCGCCTTCGTCCGTGAGCAAGGGCAGCGCGTCGTCCGCATCGAAGTCTGCGTTGTGGTCCGCCTGCAATTTGAGGTAGAAATAAAAGATGCTACCGGAGCCGGGATAGCTGATCAGCTGCAGTTTGCTGCCCATCAGCGCCAGTATTTTGTTGGAGATGGCCAGGCCGATGCCGGTACCGCCGTAACGTTTGGTGGTAGACGCATCTTCCTGCGCAAAGGCTTCGAATATTTTCTCCTGTTTGTCGGCCCGTATGCCGATGCCCGTATCGCGCACTTCGAATTTAAAAGTGATCTCATCGTCTTTCGGGTCGGTGAGCGCCGTGATGCGCAGCTTGACAGAACCTTTTTCCGTGAACTTTACCGCATTGCCCAAAAGGTTCACCAGCACCTGTTTCAGCCGGAGCGCATCGGCGAAGATAAAACGCGGCAGCTCTTCCGATATTTCCAGCGCAACTTCCAGCCCTTTTTCTTTCGCCTGGTAGGAAACTATGTCCATCGCTTCGCGGCCGGTCCCGAACAGGTCGAACCGCTCGATGTTCAGATCGAGCTTGCCGGCTTCTATTTTGGAAAGGTCGAGTATGTCGTTGATGATGCTGAGCAGTACGTTGGCTGACTGATGTACAATGGAAACGTATTGTTTCTGCGTGTCGTCGAGTTGCGTTTTCATCACCAGGTCCGCAAACCCGATGATGCCGTTGAGCGGCGTTCGTATCTCGTGGCTCATATTGGCGAGGAACTCCGTTTTGGCGTTGCTCACCTGCTCGGCCTGCTGTTTGGCCGCGATGAGCGCCTGTTCCATCCGTTTTCGTTTAGTGACGTCCGTTGCAATGCCGAGATACCCCACGGTATTGTTTTTCGCGTCGCGGATAGCGGTCATTACGAGCGACACGATGCAGCGCGACCCGTCTTTTTTTACGTATATCCATTCCCGTTGTTCGGAGCCTTCTTTTTCGGTACGGTACACAAACGCGCGGAGGCCTCTGATCTCTTCGCCTGTTTCCCTGGACAGTTCGCGGGCGCGTTCCTCGATCTCGAATTCGTCGTGCACCACGGAAGCGGGTTGTTTGCCGATCATTTCCGCGGCGGTGTAGCCGAGCATTCTTTCCGCGCCTTTGTTGAACAGGGTGATCATGCCATTTGTATCCGTGGCGATCATGCTTACTTCCGAAGCGGCCTGCATGATGTCTTCCAGCATCCTGCGGGAGTTGGCGGTTTCGATCCGGGCGAGTTTTTTCTCGTTGATGTCCTGGTAAGAACCGTAAAGCCGTTTGCACACGCCGTCTTCAAACTCCGCATGGCCCTGCGTGCGTACCCAGCGCTCCAGCCCCTGGTGGGTCACGATCTGCACTTCCATGTCCCAGCTCTGACCGGTGCGCATCGCGCGGTTGATGGCGCGCATCACGGCGGCCTGGCTTTCGCCTTTTTTGAAAAAACCAACGGCAGACTGCAGGTCCGGCTCATAATTTTCCGGCACGCCGTGCAGTTCTTTGGTAACGTTGGTCCAGTATATTTTTTCCTTCGTGGTTTCGGCCACCCATCCGCCTACGCGGGCTACCTGGTTGGTCTGTTCCAGCATTTCCTTGGTGCGGGCCAGGTCTTTTTCGAGCAGGTAACGGTCGGTGATGTCGATGGCGTTGGCGATGATGTAAGGTTCTTCGTTGATGCCTTTTTCGAGGAAGTTGCTGTACATCCAGATGCGGCGGGAGCCGTCGTGGTGCAGGATGGTCATTTGCCCGGAAGCGCGGCCTTTTTCACGGATCTCGGCGAGATATTGATCAAAGGCGGCATGATGGCTGGGCGGAATGATGTCGCGCAGGTTCATCAAGACCATCTCTTCCTGCGCATATCCGAGCAAACCGGCACCGGCGCTGTTCACCGATAAAAAATTCCCGTCCAGGTCGTGCGTGCTCATGAGGCCCTGGCTGTGTTCAAAAAAGGCGCTCAGCCGCTGCTGGCTTTTCGCCAGCATTTCTTCGTGCAGGCGTTCTTCGGTAATATCCCGCCCGATGGCGAAAACGTGGCCGCTGGCGGGCTCGGGGTTCACCATCCACTGTATCACGCGGAAGCCGCCGCTTTTCATCCGCATGCGGCGGGTAAAGCTTACGGTGCCAGCGCCGGTGGCAAGATCGCCCAGGCTTTTCCTGGAGACTTCCAGGTCGTCCGGGTGCATCAGGTTGAAGACGGGCTGTTTCAGTATTTCTTCCCTGCTCCAACCCAGCACGCGGGTAAACGCGGGGTTGATGCGTTTGTAATAGCCGTCCAGCCCGGCAATGCAGATCATATCGTTGGAAAGCTCGAAAAGTTTCTCGAAGTGGTCCAGTTCCTCCGTTCTGCGCCGGCCGGTGATCAGCGTTACAACCGTTTCGGCGAGCAGTTTAAGCGCGTCGCGCTGTTCGGGGCTGAGGCAGTTGGGCCGGCGGTCGCACACGCAAAGCGCGCCCAGGGCAAAGCCGTTCCTGTCCGTAAGCGGGTAACCCGCATAAAAACGGATCGCTTCTTCCCCTGTTACCACGTCCAGGCCGGATACCCGCGGGTCTTTCGCCGTGTCTTTTATTTCCAGCAGCCCCGTTCCCAAAATGGTCAACCCGGAGATGGAACCTTCCCTGGACGCTTCCCGTAAACCGGTCCCTGTGGCGGACTTCACCCATACCCTGTTCGCATCGACCAGCGCAATGAGCGATATGGGCACATCGCAGATGCGGGATGCCAGTTCGGTAAGGTTGTTATATTCTTCTTCCCGGAATGTGTCCAGAATATGGTAGCTGTGCAGCGCGGCGAGCCGTTCTTTTTCATTCAGCGGAACAGGCGGTGTATTCATACTGCTTTCCTCTTTCAGGATATTGGTTGTCGTGGCGTAAAAGTAAACAAAAAAAGAAAAGCGCCGTAGAAGAATCCCCGGCGCCTGTACTACTAACGTATCTTATGAAAACACTAAAATTGCTTAGAATACCGCAAAGATCGCCCGGCTCAGCCGACCTGGAACTGATCTGCGTCAGTTTTTCCCATGATCTTCATTAGTTACGGCTGTTTCGCCCGCGTCAACAGCAAGGCCTGCCGCAACAGCTTGCCGATCCCGGCCGGTGGCAATATTGCCATGCCTCGGCTCCCTCGTCCAGGCCAGGATGTACGCCCGCATATTCGTCGTTGGGCGTCATAAACTGGTTCAGGTCATCATGCCTTCTTTCAGGTATTCCGATGCGTAGGGCGATTGCAATACCTTGTCGCGGAACTCGTTTTTGCTGACTTCCGCTTCCACGGCTGCTGGGTCGTTGAGGTCGAGCCGGGAGAACAGCGGGAAAAACTGCGGGTCGGTTTGCAGCAGGTGCAGCAGTTCCATGGCCAACGCTTCCGCTTCGGGCTTGGGTTCCGCGCTGCGGAACAGCCGGCGGCGCTTGAAGAAAGAACCGATCGTTTCCACTACGCCAAACAACGTGCTTTCGGCCGAAGGCGACTGCATGAGCGCGCTTTCGTCCGCCACCGGCACCTGCAACGCGTCGAATGCTTTGAGGACGCCGTTGCCGTAATATTTCTGCCAGTCGGGAAACAGCTGTTCCTTTGCCGCCGAAGTGTAGAGGGCATGGCGCACCGCTTCCACCTTCAGCCATTTGCGGCCTTCCTGGTAATACCCCTTCCGTTCCAGTTCTTCGCGGTGAAACGCGATGTACAGCGCCGCCGCAGCCGCTACCTGGGGCGTTGCGGAAGAAGTGCCGCCGCCGCTGCGCACGAATTTGTGTTTGGAAGAAGCCCAGGGCGTGTTGGGCGTGTAAGCGGCCAGCGCGCGCGTCATACGCGAAGCCGGGCCCCAGGAGCCCTGCATGTATTGCGTGCCGATGGCGCGTTCGCTACCTGGCTGCAGAAAGTCCACATCGTATGGTTTATGGTTGTACATGGCGCCGGTAGCGGCAATCACGCGTTCGAACGCCGCGGGGTACATCACGCATTTCGGCAGCAGGTTGCCCGTGCCTTTGTACCAGCAGTTGCTCGCGGCAGACACTACCACGATGCCCGCCTCGTACGCCCCGTTCACTGCCTTCGCCATCCGGTTGCTCGGTTTGCCGGCCATGCTCATGGTCACCACTTCGCAGCCGGTTTCGATGGCGTAGGATAACGCTTCGCTGAAATTTTTATCGTTCATGATCACCACCGATTCGGAAATGCGCATCGGCACCACATCCGCCAGGGGCGCGCCGCCGATGAACCCTTCGTATTCCCCGAAAGTGTCTTCCGCCGTCACTTTGTTACCCGCGAGCAATATCATTGTGCCCAGGCCATGACCGTCCTGCCCGGATTCGGGTTTATCGATCGCTTGCGAGGGGTCTTCTTTTTTTACGAAACTCCGCTGCCTCGCAAAGTCAAGTTTCTGCGGCAGCGCGGTATGCCCGGCGATGTAACCCGTATCGAGATGCGCGATGCATACATGCGCGCCGGGTTTGGCGCTCACGGCCTCGTTGGCTTTTTTCAGCTGCGAATGATCGTCGTCCAGGTGCCAGCCGATCTTGCCTTCCGGGTGCGCGGGCGGCCATTCGCGGATGAAGTCGGGATTGTTGGCGTCTCCTTCGCGCGTGGCCCTTTTGTCTTGCGCCGGGTTCACGCTCAATACCGGTTCCACTGTGGCTTTCCAGCCTTTGGCCATCAATTCCTGGTGGAGGGCATGGGCCGCGCTCCAGGAATGTTCGTGCGGCGTATTTTTCAGTTCTATCAACAGCGTATTGCCGTCCTGCTCCAGTATTTCAATGTCTTTCCCGCCGCTCAGGCCCGCATCGGGCTTTTCTTCGAAAGTGACGAGCAGCTGCGCGTTCTTTTTGACCTTTACATTATCCCATTGCTCTTCCAGCGAAAGACTGCGCCGAACGGGCGCGGGCCGCAGGTCCGGCCGGCGGAAACCCTTTATTTTGTCCGCATCCGGGATATAAATGGTGAACGGGAAAGATTTATCGAACGAAGGAATGATAGCGCCGTATTGGAAAAAATTGGGGCGTGGGAAATAATATTTTTCACGGATCTCGTCGATCAGCGTTTCGGCGGTCGCTTTTTGCATGGAAGGCTGATCGAACAGCTGTATGAATGCTTCTGTGAAAATGCCGTTGGCTTCACCGTCGTAAGTGGTCTGATCGTCCTGGCAGGCGGCCATCAGTTTCACCGCGGCTTTTACATTACCGGCCTGCGCGGTTTTCCGGTATTTTTTCTGCAGTGGCTCGTACACTTTTTCCCCAAACCGCATCATGATCTCCTGTTCCGCTTCCAGCGGCAGTTTGCGCGAGCGCAGGCCTCTCGCCGAGGCCGCGCGGTTCAACCCTGATTCGAGCATTACGCTGAGATCGGTCTCATCCGGCAAGGCTCTTACGATGGTGCCGGAATGGCAACTGTCGGACACTACGAGGATGCGCGTGCCTTCCTTAAAAGCGCGGAAAGCCTCGAACAGCTCATCGTCCAGCAATTCGCGGTTGTACAGGCACCAGGTCTGGTCTTCCCTTTCGTCGTCAAATCCCTCGGCTTTTTCATTCGGCACATGACTGCCATGCCCGGCGTACGTAAGCAGCAGGATGTCTCCCGGCTCCATTTTCCCCGCATTGGCCCGCAAAGCACTGAGCACGGCACTGTCCGTAGCCGCGGCGTCGTGCAGCGACTGCGGTTCGTAACCCAGTTTGCGCGCGTACGATTCCCAAAAAACGGCGTCGTTCACGGCGGCTTTCAGCGCGGGTACGCCGGGATAATGATCAACATCGAGTTTGTTCAAACCGATGTGAAGGGAATAACCTTTTGACATATTATTGGGGTTTAGGTGTGATGGATCAGGTTCATCAGCTCGTTCATACTGGCGGGCTCGCGGAAATACGACAGGTGATTGCTGGCCACTTCACGCACCTGTTTTTCCTTGTTCAGCGCGGGTATGGCGAACATGCTTTTGAGCGTAACGGCCATATCGTTGGCTTCTTTATCGTACAGCGCGTAAGAAAGCCCCGGGTAAACGATCTTTTCTTTCACGATGGTCGCTACTTTACGAAGGAAAAAATCGTCGCCGGAATAATTTTCCAGCAACGCCGTGTTGCCCGCGATGATGTGATATTCCACGCCGGTTTTCATCGGCGAAAGCGCGAGGTCCTGCAACAGCTGCGAGCCGGGCGTCAGTTCTTTCAACGTCGTTGCGGGGTTTATTTTCAGCTGTCTAACCAGGTATGCGAGACCGGTAATTACGAATTTCACCGGGCCGGTAACGTTCAGCGCCTGTGTAAGCAGATCTCTCGCGGAGCTGCTCAGGCCGGCCATTTCGGAGCCGGAACAGGGCGAACCGACGAGGATCAGTTTTTTGATATAACCGGTATCTTTCACTTTCTCGGTGAGCCAGCGGGAAACCAGCCCGCCCATGGAATGCGCCACGATGGTGAGGTCCGGCATGCCGGCCTGGCCCATGCCGGCGGCTTTCAGCGCTTCGTCGAGCCGGGTGGCCGTTTCGGACACGGGGGTGGAAAGATTTTCATAATCGTAGGTCATAATGTAATCCGGCGGCGAATCCTGCGCCATGAACACCTCTTTCATGTACTGCGTGTCGCCGATGATGCCATGCACCAGCAAAGTGGCTTTGGCGGCTGGCTCCAGCTTGTCCACCGTTTCCCATTTCCCGTCTTTGAAACGATAAATGGCGAGCGTGTTCGTATTTTTGGAACGGAAGACCTTTTTGAAATACAGTTTCACGGCAGACATGAGGCTGCGCGTATTCACCGGCGAAGACGGCAGTTCTTCCACGAAAATATTCCCTTCATCATCCGCATAACCCAACGGCACGTACATCTGCAATGCATGATCGAAACCAAAAGGCACGATCACTTCTTCGCCCTGCGCACCGTCTATCGAACGGACGGCCGCTGCCGGCGGCGATTGCCTTATCACCAGCGGTTCCCCGGGCTTCAGCGTTCCTTCCGTTTGCAGCTCGATCGCCGCAATGCTGCCGTTCAGCCCGTTATCGGTTTTTTCTTCTCCCCAGATGTCCGGCGAAGGCGCGTCGTTCATGCTTCGTGTGTTCGTTTCCGTTATCGCCGTCGCTTTGGCGGAAAAACCCTGCGGCGCGGTGATCGTAAACGCCCCGAAATCGGCCGTACCGCCCGCGGGAAGCTGCTGTTCGCTGCTTTCCGCCACGCAGGTCACGGAAAAGGTGAACACCGACCAGTAAGGCTGGTCATTTACTTCTTCCCCGCCGCCCAGGTCGCGCGTTTTGGCCGTTTGCGGCGAAAGGTCCAGCTGCAGGCTATCCTGTTTGTAACGGTCGGCGTCGAACTCAGCGGTGGACACGATGATCTTCAAATAATCCGTTACTTCGGTGACCTGGTAATTTTTATAAGCGGGATCGATGCTGACGGGAATGGTTTTCGACAGTTTGTTGTTCTGCGCAAATTCCAGCGACACACTTTCGCCCGGTAGCAACGCGGGCTGATCGTTACGGATCAGATCCGTAAAAATGCCGTATTTGCTGCCGAGGTACAGCGCCTTGATAAAACAACGCTCTACCGGCGCATATTCCTTCAGCGTTATCCTGAGCCTGAACGCGGGGAATTTCCCGTCTTTGTAATGCAAACGGATATCGTCGCCGGTTACCGGTTTCCCTTCCGCGGCGTCGTTCGCCGTTTGCCCTTCCACCGCCTCCCATTCGAAAATAAAATGATCTTTCGTAAGCGCTTCGTCCAGGTGTTTTAATTCCTTCGCGGAGCGCCAGTTGGCGACGGTGTTCATTTTTCCGGCAAAACTTTTGGCATTCGGCTCACGGCGGAACAGCGGCAGTTCGCCGTTGTAACCGGTGAGCACATATTGCCCGTCTTCCAGCCGCCTTACTTTGTATTGCGCGCCGGGCGTATTGGGTGTGAACGACAATTGCAGGAAAGGAAATTTGCCTTTCCTGTACGCTTCTTCGAGGTCTTTGTCCGGTTCGCTTTCCACGATCATAAACGCCCTGTTCGCCTTCACCACGGTGGCCCTTACATTCAAACTTTCCGTATCGAAACCTTCCGGCGAAATAATGGCGTACATCGGGAAAACTGCTGTCACGGGCACTTCCGCCGTGCGTTCCCCGTCTTTCACCTGCACGATATCGCCCGCGGCGATGCCGTGCAATTCTCCGCCGTAAAGTTTCCACACCTGCTCTTTATCGTTGAAGCGCACTTCAAACGAAGGTTTGTAAGGTTGCATGGAAGAAGAAAGGAATTGCTGGTCGAGGTCGGCGTCGTTGAACGAAAATGCGACAGGGTGCTGCCGGTCTGCCCGGCTGCTGACCGTGATCTCCAGCCGCTGCACCAGGTCGCGGTAACTGGCCGCGGTAGCCCCGGCGCGCAGCACTTCCGTGAGCTTGCCGGTAAACAGTCCTCCGCGCATGGATTCCTGGGCCTTTTCGTCGTTGCGGCAAGCCGCCAGGTGCACATATCGCGGGATGCCGATCTTCGGCCGGCCGTTTTCGAAAGTATAAAACCCGCTGTCGCCATAACCGATAAAATCCTTAAAAGCCACCCTGTTGCGGGAAGCGGGCTGGAAGCGGAACTGCACATCGTCTTCATTGACCAGCGCCCGGGTGTTATTGCCCGAATGGCAGCAGTCCATGATCACGACGCAATGCGCTTGGGTGGCGGAAAATGTTTTCCAGAGCAGGTAAGCCAGCTCTTTATCGATGAGGTCGCGGGCGGCGGTACGACTGTCCACACACACCAGCGTTTCCATTTTACGCCCGGGATTGTCCTGGTAAAACTCTTCCGGGGCTTCGGTTTGGGAGCCATGACCGCTGTAAAAGAGCACGCACACGTCTCCTTCGCCGGCCTTTTCGAAATGACCGAACAGTTTGCCGGTGATATTGGCGAAAGTGGGCGCATCGTAGGCCAGTTCGGCCTCTTGTTCCTGCCGGTAGGCGGTTATCTGGCGCTCGTCGGCCGCGTTAGGGGCGAGATAATAGACGGGAAGATATTGCATGTCTGGCTGCTGGGCCGTTTGCTGACGGAAAAGCAGGTCCATCCTGAGCACGTCATGTATGCATCCGCTCAAAGCGCCCTGCGGATAGGCATTTATGCCCACGAACGCGGCATAAAACTTACGTTTTTGCATATCAGCTAATATTTTAATGCGAAGTTATGGGGTTACGATCGTCCTTTCTGTTGTTGTTCTGTTTTGGGATCGTGTCAAACCTACTACTTTATTGAGGCTCAGACAAATAAAATTTGAATTCCTGTAAAAATCGTAAATTACAATGCATTGTTACTCCAAAAATACCACAGCGCGCACAAGAATTATTTACCCCGAAGCTCTTGTCATGAAAACTATTATTATATCCTTTGCGAACAGCACGGATGCGCCTTTAAAATCCATAACGGCTGAAGACGAAGGTATCCACGGCATCCTGATCGCCAACCGGCGCGGCGTTTACGACGTACACCGGGAATCTTACGCCACCGTCGCCAATATGAACAACGCCTTTGGCGCTTACGGCAACGAGATCGCTATTTTTCACTACGGCGGGCATGCCGGGCAAACTTCCCTGCTTTTTAACGACCAGGAAGCCAATGGCGTGGGCATCGCCTACCAGCTGAAACCGAGCATAGACGCTCAAAATCTCAAGCTCGTGGTGCTCAACGGCTGCAGCACGGCCAAACAGGTTGAAAAGCTGCTGGAGCTGGGCGTACCCGCGGTGATCGCCACCAATTGCGCGATAGACGACGATGCGGCGGGCATATTCGGCGTGGAGCTGTTTAAAAACATCATCCAGAAAAGAATGACCACGCGCAACGCGTTCTCCGCCGCGCTGGCCGCGGCGCAGGTAGCCACCCCGGCGACCCTGGGCGTGGACGAGCCGCTTCACCGCGACCTCCACATTCCAGGCGATACGCCCCGAGAACCATTCTGGGGATTGTTTTACAAAACGGCCGATGCGATAGACAACAATCCCCTTCCCCCGGTGAAAACAGACACGGCCGCCGTTAACTACGAGCCCAACCTGCAGTTGACCCAATCGATCTTCAACGCCCTGGTAGCTGATAAAAACATCCCCGCCGAGCAGCTTAATCTCCGCAAACAAACCGAGATCATCGAAGATAACGTGTTCCAGAAAACGATCATGGACGTGTTTCCCCACCCCATCGCGATACAGCTCAAAACCCTTTTCGCCGCGGAATACGGCTCGGAAGCGCTGAAGCAGCCCGGCCGCAGGCGACTGGAGCAGATCGGCCGGGTGTTTCACATCACGGCGGAATTCATGGGCATCATCATGATCTCGCAGTTGTGGGAACTGAAGGTGACCGGGCGGGTGAAAAAATTTCCCGGGCCGATCGCGCAATTGCTGGAAAGTTATTTTTCGCTCAGCATCGACGAGCGGTCCGTTTACAATTACAGCACCCTGATCCGCGACATCCGGCAGTACATCGATTCGCTGGGCGATGTGAATTATTTTGTGAGCGAGCTGGATACCCTGCGCGAGGAAGACCCCGCCAACCGTCCGTTCAAGGAAGCCTGCGAATTTCTGACCTACATCCGCAGCGGCACTTATTTCACGGTGGTGAACCCCAACAAACCCGCCGCGATCAAAGAAGAGGAAGTGCCGGGGCTTTGCCTGCGGGCGGAATTGATGTTGTCCGCCTTCTTCGACAAACTGGGCTTTTTACACCGCTACACACTCACCAGCATACAGAACATCCGGATCAACAAATACCGGCACGATACGCTCACCGTGTTCGACCACCAGGTGGTGAAACTGATGAACTCCAACGCGAGCCATGAAGTGAATTATTACCTGCTGGCCAAACACCTGGACAACAGCGGCGTGGTGCTCACCAAACAGAACCTTACCGTGTTCAATGTTGAACGGCGGCAATGGAAAGGCGACGCGCTGGAATTCCTGAACCTTTCGCCGCTGGTGATAGACATCAATTCCTTCGAAAGCAAGGCAGACCGTTCCAACCTCGTGTTCTACGGGCAATACCGCTCCGCGGACGATGTGTACGTATTCCGCAACGTGAGCAAAATAGACGATGAGATCAACCGCGAGGAAATCAACATCAACCGGAAATTCGGCAGAACGGAGCAGCAGGAACAGGGCCGCTACGAAGCCGTATGCCAGCAGCTCACCGCATTTAAACATCTCGCGTTGCAGGCGCTGGAGCCCCAAACCTGAGCGCGATAAACAGCAATATGGAACCGATCATCAACAGCCCTTTCAAATTCCTTGACCCGTACGGCAGGGACGATTACAACATCTTTTTCGGGCGCGACGAAGAGATCAGCCAGCTTTACCAGCATATCCACAAAAACAGGCTGGTACTGGTGTACGGCACGAGCGGCACCGGGAAGACCAGCATCGTGCAATGCGGCCTCATGAACCGCATGGACGACCTGGACTGGACGCCTTTTTTCATTCGCCGCGGAGATAACCTCAACGATTCGCTGCTCAACAACCTCAAAAAAACAGTGAGCGGGAAAGTGGAAACCGAAACCGGCGTAACCGCAGCGCTGGCGGGAAAAAGCATGCTGATGCAGGCGCCCGCGCAACTCCACACCAACATTATCAGGGCCGCCAACGTGAGCGACGAGGTGTACGAGCATCTCAAAAGCGTGAATTTGCGGTACCTGCGCTCCGTTTACCTCATCTTCGACCAGTTCGAGGAACTGCTCATTATGGGCAGCGACGCGGAAAAGAAAACGTTCATCAGCATCGTCGATCATATTCTCTCCGACCCCGATCTCCAGTTTTGCAGCATGCTGTTCATCATGCGCGAAGAATTTTTCGCGGGGCTGAGCGAGTTCGAAAAAGAGATCCCCGACTTCTGCGACCGCCGCCTGCGCATCGAGCCGATGAACGCGCGCAACGTAGAGGAAGTGATCACCAAAAGCTGCCAGGAATTCGGCATACAGCTGCAGGAAGGGGCAGAAAACGCAAAACAGATCATCAGCGTGCTGATGGAAAAAGGCGTGGTGAGCCTGCCTTACCTGCAGATCTACCTGGACCAGCTGTGGCGCGCCGTGTACATGATCACGCCCGTTAAAACCGTTGCGCCGGGAAAAGATTATCCCGCATTAACATTCAACAACGCCATCATCAAACGTTTCGGCGGCATGCAGGAAGTGCTGGAACGGTTCATCCGCGAGCGCATCAACGTGATACAGGATTTGCTCGAACAGGAATTCCCCGGCATCCCGGAAGATTTCGTGAGCAACGTGCTCGACGCGTTCGTGACCTCCGAAGGCACCAAACGGCCGCTGGCGTACGTACGCATCAACAACGGCATCTGGTTCACCGGTCAGGTGCCGCCTTATCTCCAGAAACGCGCCGGCACGCTGATGATCCGCTGCCTGAACGAAATGGAGAAAAACAAGATCCTGCGCACGGAAGGGCTCACGTACGAGCTGGCGCACGACGTGCTCGCAGGGCTGATAGACAGCCGGCGCACGGAAGAACAACGCAAGGCGGGTTTTACCGACCAGCAGATCCGCAGCCGGTATACCGGTTACCAGAACAAGATCAGCGAGCTGCTGTCCAATCGCGAGATCGAATCCTACAAACCATTCATCGAGCAGCTGAACCTGCCGCCGGAGATCCTCGCGTTTTATGAGGCCAGCGTAAAACAGCGCGACACGATCTCGCAGCAGCGTGCGGCGGAAGCGCAGAAACTGCAAAAACTGAAAGAACGGCAGCGCCGCTGGAAATGGGGTTGGGTACTGGGAGGCATACTGGCAGTGGCTTCCACGGCATTGTATTTTTATTCGCAGATGCTTCGCCGGGAATACAACCGCAACGAAAGCCTGGTGTTCATGGGGTATGAAATGAAAAACCTCGATCCCGTGGAAGCGCTGAACCTGTTCGGGCCCATCAAGGAAAAAGTATATGGGGAAGATACCAGCAAAGTGAACCAGAAACTGCTGGAGTTCATGCAAACGCAAAACATCCAGGAGAAATTCAGCGAGTACACCAAATACCTGACGGTATCGCTGATAGAGCCGGGCAGGATCGACATTTCGGCGACCGGCGGCTTCATCGTGCTGGATACCACCGGTGACAATTCGCGCTCCAAACTGCGGGACTACGCCATCTACAACAACAAAGGAGAAAATATCAGGAACCGCGGCGAGCAAAATGTAAGCAGCTTCGGCAACATCAACTACGTGTATTTCACCAACCGGCCCAACATCCTGCTGCTGGCGCATAAAGGCGTGGAAGAACAGGAAAGGAAAAAAAGCATCCTGTCCCGGAGCTACAGCAAACAATCGCGGAAAAACGCCGAAGAGCAGGAGCAGCAGCAGCAACAGGAGGCGCAGAACCAGTCGTACCAATCCGAAACGCCGCTCCCCAACGAGTTTTACCTTTTCGATTGTGTAAAAGGCACGAGAGACACCATTCGCCTCGGCGGCGCCAGGAGGTACCTGCATCCCGTGGAAGCCATAGAAGACGGGCTTTTTACGGAATTCGATTCGTACCGTGTACGGTTCCTCGACAATGGCAACCTGCTGGTGCCATACCTCCAGATGGATGCGGACGGCTTCCTGGTTAAAAAAGCGCAGGTGCTCGACGGCAAAGGGAATCATCTGGCAGACCTGGCTTCGAGCTACACCGTTACCACTTCGCGGGATTTCACGCGGGTGCTGACGATCGACGAAACCGACGATATTACCGGGCATATGAACGTATACGGCCCCAATGGCCAGATGCTGCACCAGATGCAATACCACATACCGTATGGCATCATGGACGTATTTTTCGGCGATTTCACGGAAGACGGCCGGCTGATCTGGGGCACAGGCGGTGAAATAAAACTGCTGGACGGAAGGGACACCGTGCGTTTCACCAGCCGCGACCGGATGCCCTACGCCTATGCATACGGCAGCGCGGGCAAAAACAAACTGCTGGCGAGGAAAAAAACGTCGTTTTACGGGGAAGAGCTGGAACTGATCGACATGGCCGACAATTCCCGGCGGAGGTTCGACGGTACGCTGGTAGCGGCCAACTTTGAAAAAAATACCTTCATCACCCGCAACATAGAGAGGTATAATTATATCCATCCGTTCGACACACTGATATCCGTCTATTTCAAACGTTCGTATATGCCCTGGTACAAATCTCCCGACATGCCGTACGACACGCTCTGGCGCCGGGATTTCACCGGAAGGCAAACAGCGCCCGCATACACGCATCCGGACGGGTTTGCAACCCTGCAATACAACCGGGAGAAAGATGAATTGCTGCTGCTTACCAACCAGAACAAGCTCATTGTGCTGGACGGGAACATGAGAGAAAAAACCGCCATGCAGCTTACGGCCAACGACCGCTACGGCATGTCAGACAACGGGGACATTCTTTATTACGTAAGAGACCGGTACCTGAGCGTTTTCCGCAACGACCTGGAGCTGCATGTGTTCAACGCGGCGCGGGCATGGGAGCAGCTGAACCATGAGAAACTGAAAATGGACGTATCGAAACAGCGGAGGAAAGAACTGGGGCTGTCGTTCAAATAAAACATATTCAACCCGGCCATTCTATAGCCCGTTCTGCATCCTGTACTGCTCCTGCAGTTTTGGCGGCGCGGCGCCGTACCAGGCGCTTTGCACGGCGCTCACCAGCATGGATCTTTTTACTTTGCGGAGATCGGCGATCGTCCAGCCCTGGAGGCCCCAGCCTCCTTTAACGGGATAAAATCCCTTTGCGTCCTGCGCGCAGAAAGCAGCCTGTACTTCCGGCGTAAACCTGAAATTGACGGTCTGCTCAGCTTCCCGCACCGTGGCGAAGATCCGTTTTTTGGTGCGGAAGGCGGCGTTTTCCCAATGCCGCACCTCGTACGTTTCCGGCATGGAAAGGCATATTTCCCTGAAAGTTTCGATGGAGATCATGCCACTAAAATACGACGATACGGCGGAATGGAATTGTAAGAATCCGACATTGGTTCGTACATTCGTTCGTATGGAATGGACATCTCCGAATTTCAGGAACGGCGCCTTTCACAACCAGGAGCCTACAGCGATCATGACGAAAGACACCTCAAGGTGGAAGCTGTTGTTTAAATTCTTCCGGAAACCGCCACTGGCCTATCCTTCAGCGGCCGTTCCTTCCGTGCGCACCAACCTGAAAGAAACGCCGGCCGGCGAAACGGCCATCACCTGGTTCGGGCATTCTTCGTACCTGTTGCAGGACAGGGGGCTGAACGTGCTGGTAGACCCCGTGTTCAGCGGCCATGCCTCCCCCGTTCCGTTTACGGTGCGCGCATTCCAGGGCAGCAATGTGTACGGCGTGAAAGACCTGCCCGATATCGACATCCTCATCATCACCCATAACCATTACGATCATCTCGACGCGCGTACCATCCGCCGGCTGCGCCACCGCGTGAAATCCGTCTATACCGCGCTGGGCGTGGGAAAAACGCTGATACATTACGGCATGCCCGCGGCCATCATCAGGGAAATGGACTGGGGCAACCGGCAAGAGATCGCGCCGGGAATTTCGCTGACATCCACACCCGCGCGCCATTTTTCAGGCCGCGGTTTGCGCCGCGACGGCTCTTTGTGGTCGTCTTTCGTGTATGAGAACAATGGCCGGAAGATCTTCATCGGCGGCGATTCCGGCTATGGGCCGCATTTTAAGCAGATCGGCGAAAAATACGGTCCTTTCGATATCGCCATCCTCGAATCCGGGCAATATAACCCGCAATGGCCGAATATCCATATGAACCCGGAAGAAGCCGTGCAGGCCAGCATCGACCTGGAAGCCAAAGTGCTGATGCCCGTTCACTGGGGAAAATTCGCGCTGGCTTTCCATGCATGGAACGAGCCGCCCGTAAGGGCTATGAACAGCGCGGCAGCCAAAGGCGTGCGGCTTACACTGCCGCGTATCGGCGAACAGGTGATATTGGATGTTTCTTATCCCGACGCGCCCTGGTGGACGTAACCGGTATTCTCCCCAACACTTCGATGCGTATAAATACGGAAAAAATAAGGTAGATGTTCCCTGTTCCCCGCGCGGAACGGGCAGTAGATTTGTGTCAACATTTAACCCCCAAAAAAGAAAGAAAATGTCTACTGAAAAAAAACCGCTCAACGGCTTTACGATAGCCGGTGAAAAACAGGCCGTATCGGACCTGCAAACCATCCGCACGCAGGTGCTGCAGGACCGTACGGTGTTCAACCTGGCCGCCGTAGGCCGCAATTACAAGCTGGCGCAGGCTTACAAAAGCGTGCGGAACCTGCGTTTGATGGACCCGAACAAGATCCAGCTGAAAACGTTCGCCGATTACCTGAGCATCCATAAAAAATTCATCGACCTCGTGCCGCTGATCGAAGAAATGCCGCGCCCCTCCTATGGTGTAAACGAGGCCTATCTCAACACCTACAACTGGCTGCGTTTTCCGAAAGGCAAAGTGCTGATACTCGTGCATAAAGATGTATACACCGCCACCAAAGAACGCGTGGAACGTTATGTGCTCGACCTCGGCAGAGACGGTTACTGGGCCACCGTTCACGTGGTGCGCGGCGGCAAACCCTCTTTCATCCGCAATTACATCAAAGGCAAATCGCCCGCCGGCGTAGTGATGGTAGGCGCCATTCCCCCGGCCTGGTTCGAAATGAGCGACGATTTTTATGGCGCCAGTTCCGAGTTTCCCTGCGACCTGTTTTACATGGACGCCAATGGCACCTGGGCCGATGCGGACGGCGATGGCAAATACAACGCCGTGTCCGGCGACGTGATCCCCGAAATATGGGTAGGCCGCGTCTGGACGCCCACCCTCAACGGCAACGACGCCGCGCTGATCAACAATTATTTCGACCGCAACCATTTTTTCCGCACCGGCAACCTGGGCCATTCCCGCTCCGCGCTGGCTTACGTGGAAGACGACTGGACCGGCTTCGACGATTGCGAAATGGACCTGATGACCCCTGCAGCCTATATCACCAAATACACCAACCCAGACATCACGGATGCGGACCTTTACAAAGAAGAAGTGAACAAAACACGTTCTTTCGTGCAGCTTTGTTCACATTCTTCTCCGCATGTGCATTCCTTCCACATCCCGTCTACCGGCACTACCGAGTGGATCGACCGTTCGTATTTCCGCGACAGCCGAGCCCCGAACGCGCATTTTTACAATCTTTTCTGCTGCAGCACGGCGCGTTTCACTGAAAACGACTATCTCGGCGGCTGGTACATTTTTGACAAAGCCGGCGGAGAAACCAATTACGGCCTAACAGCCGTAGGCAGCACCAAAACCGGCTCGATGCTGTTTTTCGCGGATTTTTACGATCCCATCGGCAAAGGCAAATGCATCGGCGACGCGATGGTAGACTGGTGGAAAGCGCGCGGCAGCGATCACGACCTGGGCGAACGGCAATGGTTCTATGGCATGAGCATTCTCGGCGACCCGACGCTCACCTGGTGGAAAGGAGCGGTGCCCCGCCCCCTGGAACCGGCCGAAGGCAGCGTGTTCAACCATTATCCCCGCAGCATGACCTTCAAATGGGCGCCCGTGAACATTCCCGGCGCTACGTACAGCATCGAGATAGACGCTTACGGCGCGGTGAACAGCGGTCAATGGGCCGCACAATCTTTCCGGAGCTTCGCGGTATACCATGGCATTACCGGCACTACTTTCCACCACAATTTCGTGGGGGCGCAGCCGGGCCGCTGGAGAGTACGCGCGAAGATCGGCGACAGGTATTGCGCATGGAGCTGCTGGTGTTATTTCCGTTTCACGATCTAGGGAGTATCCATTCAGCATAAAAAAAGCAGCCGGCTCGCCGGGCGATGCGCGGCTGCTTTTTCCAATTCATTTTTTTCAACTGAACAAAAACGCCGTATATACGTTACTGATATAGATACCGCCCGATTACTAATCTTTTGCCCATGCAAAGGGTTAGCAATTGGAAATGTCAGCTCCCGGGGAACCAGCCCGGGAGTTTTTTTTATTACCTCCGAAGCGAGTCCTCTTCATCACGAAGTTGTTCAATCTTAATCTCTTTTTCGAGATTGCGGAAGTATTTTGCGGCCCACTCCTTTACTAAAGGCAGATCAAGGCCGGCCCAAGGCCAATTCAAGGCCGATACGAGGCCGATACGAACGATTATTTTTGCATGACAGCATGCAAAAATATCTACCCCGAATTTGGAAAAATGAAATAATGATTTACTTTTGCACTCCCTGAAACAAGATGCCCAGATGGCGAAATTGGTAGACGCACTGTGTTCAGGTCGCAGCGCTCGCAAGGGTGTGCTGGTTCGAATCCAGTTCTGGGCACTATAAATGAAGACAAATCGGTTTAATGCTGGTTTGTCTTTTTTTGTTTCAGTGAAAAACTTCTAAGCATTTTCTTTAATTTTAATAAAAGAAGCCTTTAATTGGGCTTCTTCGCTTTTGTCGTGGGGGCCAATTTTTTCCTGGCGGCCTTCAAAGCCTTCCTAAATTCCTCTGGGTTATTGCGGTGGTATTCGCTATACCGGTCACCGATTTCGCGTACTTCCTGAACTGCGTCGTATTTCTTTTTATCTTTTTTCATGGTGGCGTATATTTAAAATTTCGCGGGGTGTTCGTATTTCTATCATTCTATATCCAAACCGCAGGTTAATTGCGAAACCGATCCCAATTACGAATAGTTTGGCTTTGCGGTACAATAGGTAGATGACGCCCCCGGCCCTGTGTCGGGGGCTTTTGAATATCCGGGGTGAAAAAGTTTGGCTGAATGGAATAATTTAGAAGAACGTCATATCACAGGATTTGGGTTAAGAAATGCTGCCATTCGCTAAAAATCGTATTACCTGTTCTGTTATGCAAATTTATCGGTGGAAGATTAGAAAAGCGTTAACATTTGTTGCCATTTTTAAGATAATCGCATTTAATACGGCTGAAATGTACCCTCGAGATGCCGAGATAAGAGGCAAGGCTGGCGTCGGATACGCGATTATTTAATTTGGGATAATTTTCAAGAAGCAAAGCATACCGGTCGGCAGCGTTGCAATGGACCCATTTCGTTCTCGCAAATGCTTGCTGGTAATTACTATTTACTCAATCATGTTTTTGTATACACCACAGCGGAGATAAATAGCGCCCGGGATTCAGAAAAGAGAGGCTTGCAAGCATTACTTACAAGCCTCTGTACTTTGGATCAATCCGGTTTTCCCGGGATCGAAATGATTGAAAAAATCTAATTCGCGAAAAGCACAGTCGTAGCTATTTCGTAAAAATCGTCTCCTTTTTTAATAAAGGGAGGCGCTTCGCCCCAGGTCTTATTAGAAACCATATATAGCGTGAACACATTCCGGACGGGCAAAGGGTCGATTCCCTGCGGAGAGAATGCCAGATTGGAATATCCCGTACCTCCATAATTGCGCAATGGCTCGCCGGTATCTCCATCCAGGAATTCGAAAACATAGTTGTAGCCGAATTCAGGCGCCGGAGCCGGCACACCATTTGGCAACAGGTGGTATGCAGCCTTGTCGACAGCGTCCTGTACATCCCTGATCATCCCTACCTCCGTAATCACTTCATTCCAGTCGGCATCGAAATAGCTGATGGAAACCCTGATATCCAGCTTCGTAAAGGGAATAAGGTCTTTCGCGTAGTTAGCCACTTTCAGTTTGATCTGGCCGGCCGGGGCAGGGCTTTCACTTCCCTGGGCATCCGGATCGATAAAACTCACGGGCGCGTCCAGCGTGGGCTGGAACATTGTATACTCCTGGCGGGCGCCCGGTTTCACGTCCACCACTTTCTCCGCCACCACATTTCCGTTGCGGGTATCGTAAAATTCGAATTTCCCTTCACCGGTAACGACTTTTATCTTTTTACTGAGCACGTTCCATTCGATCGGTTGCCCGTTGTACCTGGCAGCGATGAACACACCCTCGCCGTTATTGCGCAATGCTGTTTTCTCGGCATCAAAATACACTTCTACGAATTCCGTGAAAGGAGCGGCAGGCTCACCTTTCCCGCAGCCATACCAACCTGTCGCCATCAGCGCGGCGGCCATTATCCTGGTTATTTGACTTTTCATTGTTTTTCTTTTTAAGCGTCCGTGAATTAAAAGTTGTAGCTAAAACTCAGGCTGAACCTGCGCCCTTCTTTCCTTCTGTACGTGATGATATCCCCGTCTTCCTTGTGGTATTTGATCGATCGCCCTTCCTTCAATACGGAAAACTTGGTATCGTCCTGCACGTAATCGTGAATGTTCATATAGAAACGCGTATACTCATCCAGCAGGTTGGCCAGGTTGAGTTTGACTTCCAGTTTTCTTTTGAAGAACCGGGCATACACCTGCGCATCCAGCTGCCGGGGCGCCAGTTCGTACTCCACCCTCGCCAGTTCAACGTTCGCCAGGTTCGTGCGGTAGCCGCGGTGATTGTAACTCACCGTAGCGCCCACATTGTTTCCCCAATACCCGACGCCCAGGTTCAGCAGCCAGGGCGACTGCCCGATCAGCGGCCGGTCCTGGTTAGGATAGCGCATCTGCACCCTTTCCGCCTTCTGCGTAACGGGATCGTTGATCCATTGCCAGTGGCTCAGTACATTCACCTCGGATTTGAGCAAAGTCCCGTTCGCATAAACGAACAGCTGCTTCAACCAATCCTTGTCGGAAATGAAGGAGAAGTTCTTCCGGATCTCCATTTCCAGCCCTATATTCTTCGCGTTTTCCATGTTCGCGAAGGTGTACTCGGACCCACCCGAATGGATCAACTCGATGGGCTTGTCCAGTTTTTTATAAAACCCGGTGATGGAGATGATTTCCCCGGGAGAAGGATACCATTCCACGCGAACGTCCATGTTATCGATCTGGGTGGACTGCACATGTTCCCCATACACATATCCGTCTATTTCAAAATCGTACATGGCAAACATGCCTACTTCCCTGAAATCAGGGCGGATGATGGTGCGCGAATAGCTGCTGCGGATATTCAGGTCCGGGGTGAGGCTGTAGGTAGCGTTGATGGATGGAAGGAAGCGCCAGTTGCTTTCCTTCACCCCGAACCGGTGGCGGAATTGATCGTCGGGGTCCAGTTCCTGCTTTTCGGTGGCGCGTTTGTATATTTCTTCCTGCCGGGAATTCAGGTCAAAATACTCGGCGCGGACGCCGTAAGCGAGCCGGAGCTTGCCCCAAAACTGCTGATCCGCCATCAGGTATAATGCATGCGATCCCATTTTGCCGTCGTAGTACCGGCCGCCCAGGACATCCGCGGAATAATACGCCTGCCCGTTGCCGTTACCGATGTTGTTGCCGGATAATAACTGGTCGTAGCTGATTTCAATGGCAGGCGCGGGTTGATTCGTGGTGCCTTCGACCCAGGACCGGGTAAAAGGAATGAACTTGAACACATCCAGCGATCTTTGCTTCGACCAGGCCTGGTAACCGAATTTCATGAGGGTGGATACCTTTTTGCCTTCACCGAATTTGCGGGAGAAGGCGGCGCTCCAGTTATAATCCGTTTCATCGATCGATGTCCACATCCGCCAGTCCTTCACGCTTCCCCTAACCGAGGCCGCGCTGTTCGTCATCAGGGAAGGCGTCTGAAAATAGGGCTTGCCGCCCACAACGCTTGTCAACTGATACGAAAGCTTCCGTTCGTCCAGTATCTGCTGCTGGATTTTATTGACGGTAAACATTCCTTCCGCTTTGATCTTCCAGGGCAATTGCCAGCTGCCGGTCAACTGCTGTTGCTGTAAAGACATCGCTTCCGGCAGTTGGTACATTAGCCGGTTGGCGATGGGGTTGGAATCGTCGTGGGGTTTCCGGATCGATTCGTTGTAATGATCGCTGTACGTGCGGGCATACATGTTCTTCAGGGCGATCCTGAACTTCCGGCCCTGCCATCCCATGTTCGCAACCAGGCCCATGTTGCTGTTGAACCGGTAAGACGTTCCCGCGCCTTTGTCGCCGATCCCCGTGCTATCCATGTAATTGCCCTTGGTAGAATTGCGCGTGTTATTGAAAGGCACGATATTCTGTTCGCTCCGGATGTTGGCGGAAACGGCAAAACCGAACCGGTTCCCTTTCTTCAGATCATACACCCGCCCGACCGACAAGCGCATGTTCTGATTGGGACGGACTTTATAGGTATAGGGCTTTAAGGACGCAGCGTTCAGTTTCCTGGATTGCGCAATCGCATCCAGGTCGTTATATTTTACATCATTCCCGTATTCCGTCGGGTTTAGCGGCTGGCTGTTCAGTTCCGGGTCGGTCAGGTTGTAACCGGGAGGTGCATCCAGTAGCATGGCGCGGGTGCTCCATTGCCAGGTTTTCATGCCTTCCGGCATTTTAGCCGCATCGTTGAAAAATCCGAAATACTCGCTGGTATGCCGTTCGCCCAACCGGTAAAAATCTTTTCCGACGGCTTGCGTATTGCCGCCGATGCCGTACTGGACGGAGGTAAAGTTCTTTTCGGGAATGTCGATGGTAATCACGGAAACCTGCCCGCCGGAAAACTCCGCGGACACGTCCGGCGTGGCGGTTTTGTTGACGACCACCGCACTCACCATTTCAGTAGGGATGATATCAAACGAAAAATCACGCCTGTTCTGGGAAGTGCTGGGTATGACCACGCCGTCCAGCATGGCCTGGTTGTAACGGTCAGACATGCCGCGCACGATCACGTTACGGTTATTGACCGTCGTCAATCCTGTCACACGTTTCAGCACCTGCCCCATGTCGTTGTCCGGCGCGCGGGAGATCTGTTCCGCGGAAATGCCATCCGTGACGGAAGCGGCGTTTTTCTGCGCGGCATACAGTCCGGCTACGCTTTCCTTTTTGAAGGTGCCGGTCACCACCACCTGCGACAGCGTGCTGCTCGATGCCTTCAGGGCGATGTTGAGGCGCGTCAGCTGTCCGGCCTTTACGTCTACCTGGGTGATTTGCCGTGTCTGGAAAGAAATGTAACTAACTTCTATGGTATAGCTTCCCGGAACGATGTTAAAATTGTAACTGCCGTCTATTCCGCTAAGCGCAGCCTGGCGGGTTTGTATGATCTTTACACTTGCGCCGGGAAGCGGTGCGCCGCGGTCGTCGATAATTTTTCCGGCGATGCGGCCGGGCCGCTGACGGGGCGTTTCCTGCGCGGCATCCATCGTGCCTGGTTTCGTTGCCGCGGTGATGACCACCCATTTGTTATCGATCGTATAACTATAGGGCAGCCTTTTGAAAAGGGCGTCGAGCACCTGTGCTACCGTGGCGTCCGAAACCTGAATGCTGACGGGTTTTGCTTTGCTGAACAGATCTGTATCATAGAAAAAATCATACTTTGCCTGTTTCCTGATATCCTCCAGTACGGTGTGTATCGTACAATGCTGCCGGTTGATGCTGATACGCTGGGCATAGGAGCTGGCGTTAACCTGCAATAGCAGGCAGGTGAAGAGGAACATGGTGATCTTCATAACACGCATGCATTGATAAAAATTCATACTTTTGTTAATGTTAAACGCTGTTGATGATTATTGTTGTCGCAATGTCTCCGATAAGCTTTAACGATGCGGCCAGAGGTGTTCCACCACCTTTGGCTATTTTTTTAACTTGCCGGATTCTGGTCATGTATTAATCTGTCACGATCAACCTCCTTTCTTTTATAGTTACAGTTGCTTTTTTTGTGGATTGTATCATTTTGACGATGGCGGAGAGCGGCTGTGACCTTGATATCATCCCGCTAAAACGCAACTGGCCGATATGCGGCGGATATTCCACCGATACATCGTACCAGCGCCCCACCTGCCGCAATACACCTTCCAGGGTTTCTCCGCGAAAAACAAAATCGCCGTTGGTCCAGGCGAGCTCCCGGGAAATATCGGCCTGTTGTACACGCAGTTGTTTCGCCAATACGGCTTGCTGGCCGGGCTTCAACATTGCGGACCTGCCATCGGTCGATCTGACCTTTACGCTGCCCTCCACCAGCGTTGTCCTGATCGCAGCTTCATCGCCGTATGCGTTGATGTTGAAATGTGTGCCCAAGACCTGTACTTCCTGCCCGGCCGACTCCACGAAAAAGGGCACATTACCTTTCCCGCCGGGCAGCGGTAGTTTACTGATCTCGAAATAAACTTCGCCTGTCATTTTCACCCGGCGTTCACTGCCAGCGAAGCGTACGGGATAAACGAGAGACGATGCCGCATTGAGCCTGGCTACCGATCCGTCGGGGAGAATGATACGGTATTGACCGCCTTTGGGTGTGGTGATGGTATTGATGGCCACAGGCGACGTCTCCTGCTTTCTATCGGCATAATACCGGATATTTCCGCCGGTATCCTTTTCAATACGAACGCCTCGTTGCACAGCAACGGTGCCGTCCTGAATTTCCTCCAGCGCAATGACCGAACCATCCAACAATGTGAGACTGGCTTTATTGACTCCAGGCAGGATATCTGCCCGTGCGTCATTCGTCACTTTACCCGGCCAAAGCCAATATGCACCCGCCAAAAGGGTAATCCCCACTAAAAGGACAGCAGCGATGCGGCTGATATCCCTGAGATGGAAACGTTTTGTTTGCCGCCCGGTGATTGCCAGGTCGATCCGGTGGCGCAATTCAAGCCCTTTTTCCTCCGATGGATTTTCCCCGGTTGCGTTCAGCGCTTCTTCCAGCAATTGGTCGTATCCCTGACGGAGCAACGCTGCCTCTTCCGGGCTTAGCGCCTTTCCTTCCGTATGTTTTTGTAATAGTTTTTTGAAGATATCGTTATCCATCTTTTAATTTATTACCGGCAGATAGTATACCGCTAAATATACAATCCGGAAATGGGTGGCATCCCTAGGCCGGCCGGGCATCTTTTTTTAAATAATTTTACAACTAATCGAACACCGGTTGGGCCGACTAAAAAGGTACCCCACTGGGAAGGTGATGGAGACGAAAAGTCGTTTACGCGCTTCTCAGAGCCTTCGTCGACCTTTTTGGTCAGCTCAACAGGTAATTCCAGAATCTACATAAGGGGGAGGGAGAGCGATTACAGGAAAAGATAAAGCAGAATCAGGATCGCGCCACTGATACGCTGGCGTATGCGCCTGAGCGCCGTAGAAATATGGTACTCCACAGTTTTCTGAGAAATGCCCAGCTCCAGGGCAATGTGTTTGATCGAGAGCTTCTCATGCCGGCTCATGGTATATACCCGGCGGCATTGTTTGGGGAGATCGTCTACACAGGCTTCTACAGCAAACTGCAACTGGCTTGCCTGTATGAGTTCGTCTGCTTCTCCGGCAAGGGGTTCGGAAAAATTAGCCAGTCCGATCCGCTCGACAGACTGCAACTGTTTCAGTTTTTTGAGGACGAGGTGATAGGATGTGGTGAACAACCAGCCTTTAATATTGGTATGGGGCATGTTCCAGTGTTCCCAAAGCTTGATGAATGTGTCCTGGACGATGTCTTCCGCAGCCTGCTCATCTTTTAGAATTCGGAAAGCGGTTTGCAACAGTGGCTTCCAATACTTCGCATAAACCTGATCGAACGTAACGCCATCCTCATGCTGAAGTATGGTTCGTGGCCGGGATGGTCCTGTACTTTTTGTTTCCACTGGTGAATGCCATTAGTCCTTGCAAAAGTATCAGTTAGACTTCAGGAAGTGGTGGGATAATATGTTACGTTACTATTAATTTATAGAAGAGGAGCGATTGCAGTTATTGATCCCCCTACATTTACACCCCGTAACCACACCATGCGCCGCACCGAACATACCGATGCCGATCTCTGGCGGTTGGTCCAGCAGGACGACGGCCCTGCCTTCAAGTGCCTGTTCGACCGCTACTGGGAAAAGCTTTACGTCTACGCCCTCAACCGCCTCAAATCCGACACCGATGCGCAGGACGTTGTGCAGGACGTCCTGATTAACCTCTGGTCCCGCCGCGCCACCGTCTCCATCGACACCACCCTTGCCGCCTATCTTCATGCCGCCGTGCAGTACGAAGTGCTGGCCCACATCGCCAAAGCCAGCAAAATAGCTGGCCGCCGGGAAGAATTGGAGAAAAACGTTCTCCCCGCCTTCACCAGCTTCCTGGACCTGGTTCAACTGAAAGAAATGCAGGCCATCGTGGAAGCGGAGGTGGCGCGACTGCCGGAAAAGATGCAGCAGGTCTACCGCCTCCGCCAGGAAAAAGATCTTTCGGTCAAAGAGATCTCCCGCCTGCTCGACGTGTCCGAACAAACGGTCCGCAATCAGCTCAGCGCCAGTTACCTGAAGCTGCGCAAGCACCTGAAAGAAGCGATGCTTACCGTCATCTTTTTCCAGCACTTATAACGGTCACGCCTATTGGTAATGATTTGGTAACATTTGCGGATAGTTGAATGCCTCCCTTTTTCACGCATATAGGTAAGGACCGGACGTCCTTCGCTATATGAATATCCAACAACTGGGAGACGTTCTCCAACGATACCTCGCCGGCGCCGCTTCGGATGAGGAAAAAAAACTGGTCGAACAATGGCAGCAGGAGCGGCCGGAAGACCACGTCACGCTCGATCCGCAACACCGCCGCGCGGTGGAAGAGCGGCTTTGGCAGTCGTTTACCGCGCGTACGGATTGGCAGCCACCGCCTGCCCGTACGATCCTTTTCTCCCGCAAATGGCAGGCCTATGCCGCAGCCGTAACCTTGCTGGTGGCCTGCGCCTTCTGGCTGCAGCCAACAGGGCGGCGCACGCCAGCCATGCAAACCATCGCCGCGCTCCCCGGCTCGCATAAAAAAGTGACCCTGCCCGACAGCAGCGTGGCCCACCTGTTCCCGGGCGCCACCATCACCGTACCGGAAGATTACAACGACCACGACCGCCGCATCGCCCTTTCGGGCCGCGTCTTTTTCGAAGTAAAGCCCGATCAGGCCCGCCCGTTCCAGGTATCGTCGGGCAAGATGGTCACGCGCGTGCTTGGCACCTCGTTCGAAGTGAGCACGCCCGACAGCCTCCATACCTCCGTGACGGTACGCAGCGGCAAGGTGGGCGTGCAATACGACGGACGGCCGCTGGCGGAGCTTTTGCCCGGCAAGCGCCTGCGCTTCCATACACAACATAACGACTTTACGATCGACGACGTCAACGCCGCCCAGCTCTGCGAGTGGTGGAACAACGGCATGGTCTTCCACCAGGCGCCACTCGCCGAGGTGGTGCAATCACTCTCCGACTGGTACAACGTGCCGATCGTGATCTCCCAGGCCAAATGGCGGCAAGAAACCGTCACCATCCGCATCCGGCGCCAGTCATGCGACGATGCGATGGCCCTGCTGTCTGCCACGCTTGGCTTCCGGTATAAAAAGGACAACCGCCGGATCATTATTTACTAACCGCTTAAACCGCCTATTCCGTATGATGTAAAAACGCACGCCAAAAAGAAACCGGCCTGTGGTAGCAGGCCGGCTCACGCTGCCAGGGTATCTCACCACCCGGACAGCCTTTGTTAAACGTACAGTACAAACAAGCGACTGCAACATTTAATCACCTAAAGTTATGAAATTAAGGATACTTTGTATCATCATCCTGCTGGCCTGCACAATGGCCCCTGCCCGTTCCCGCGCGCAGGACATGGCCCGGCACATCACGCTTCCGGCAACGGACCTGAAAGGAAAAGAATTGATCGCCCTGATCGAGCAAACCGGGTCTGTGCAATTCACTTACGGCAAAGAAGTGAGCGGCCGCCTCGAGCGCCCTCTCCGCTTCCGGCACGCCCAGCCCACCGTCAAAGAGGCGCTGGGCATGCTTCAATCCACGCTGGGCATCACTCACAGCGTGGACGGCGCGGGCGCTATCATTCTCAAGTCCGCTCCCGCCGATACACCGGCGCAACCGGCCGACGGAAGGGTGTCCGGCAAAGTGATCGACGAGTCTAACGGCGACCCGCTGCCTTTCGTGACGGTCCGTATAGGCAACAAAGGCACCACCACCAAAGCGGACGGTTCCTTCGTCATCATCCTTCCGCCGGGCGAATATGTGGCGGAAGTTTCTTCCATCGGCTACGTCACCAAACGCATCACGGAGATTGTGCTGAAGAACGGGCAGACCTTTGAGCTGAACGTCACCCTCAAACGGCAGAAAAGCACGCTCAGCGGCATCGTGGTCACCTCTTCCGCCAGCCGCGAATCCGTGGCCTCGCTTTACGCCCGCCAGAAGAACGAAGCCGGCATCTCCAACGGCATCAGCCGCGAACAGATCGCCGCGCTGCCCGACAAGCATATCGGCGAAACGCTCAAACGCATCTCCGGCGTGAGCACCAACGATAACCGCCGCGTAGTGATCCGCGGCATCGCCGAGCGCTACAACATCGCCATGATGGACGGCGCCATCCTGCCCAGCACCGATGTGCAGGTGCGCGATTTCGAGTTCGACATCATTCCCAACAACCTGATCGATAACGTCATCGTGTCCAAGACCGCTACGCCCGATATGAGCTTCGGCTTCGGCGGCGGCCTCGTGCAGGTCAACACCTTCGCCATCCCGCACCAGAACTTCACCATCATCGGCATAGGCGGCAAGTATGTGTCCGGCGTTACCGGCAAATCGTTTCTCGGGTACGGCCGCGGCAAATACGACTATCTTGGCTTCGACGACGGCTCCCGCGACCACTTTCCGGATAACCTCCTTTTGTTCGACGGCAGGAACTACAACCCCACCAATCCCAACGCCCAGCCCGAGCCCGGTAAGCCCAGGATCACGCCGGAGCAGATCGCGGAGCAGAACAAACGGATCGGTGGCCTGGAACGCCTCGGTACCCGCACCTACAAGGCCGCTCCCGGCCAGAACTACCAGGTCAGCCTCGGCCGCAGCTACAACGTGAAGAACAGCCGCATCGGCTTCGTAGGCAGCATCACTTACCGCAACGAACAATCGATCGACGATATCGAGCACTTCGAAAGGGGCAACTGGGAAAAGCTGAACAACCGCTACTACGATGCGGTTACCGGCGAAGAGATGGACCCGACCTTTGCCAACCAGTATAATTTCAATACCACCTGGGGCGCGCTGCTCAACGCCGGCTGGAGCGCCGAGCGGCACAAGATAACCGTCCGCAACTTTTACTCCCGTGTGTTCAATAACCAGTTCAACCGCATGGTAGGCTGGGGCAACGAGATCGGGTACCAGGGAATGCCTGCCATCCGGGAGTACGACCGTCCCAAATTCATCGACATGCTGCAGAACCGCCTCAACGGCGACCATACCTTCGGCAGGTTCCGCTTCGAATGGAACGTAGCGCGCAACAAGCTCAGCAACCTGGAGCAGGATGCGGTGGAAGCCTGGCTGGCGCCCGTTGTCACCCTCAACGATACGGGGTACAACGTCATCCCCCATGGCGTCACCAACCCCGGCACCGGTCCCTTCAACCGTGCACAATACCTGTACGAGGAAACCAACCGCAGCGCCGAAGGCGCGCTTAGTTACAGTGCACGCCTCTTCGGGCAAAAGCAACTGGCCAAAGCAGGCTACCAGTTCATGGACCGCCACGGCTACTACGATTGGACGATCCTGCCGATCGGCACCGCCAGCCCCGGCAACTCCGTGTTCCCCTTTACCCCGGTACAAGGCTGGAACCCATACCTCGAATTCAAAGACCCGATGAGCGACCTGTTGTACTACCCGGCCGCCTTTTCGGCCAACGGTTACGAAGGCAAGAACACCAACCAGGCCTACTACGCCATGCTCGACAACCGGTTCACCAAATGGCTGCGGCTCGTATGGGGCATCCGGGCGGAATATTACAAATATGAAAGAATGCGCAACAGCGCGAACGACCGCCAGATCGACGCGCTCATCAGGGAGGGCGAGCGCATCCGGTACGTAGACCCCGAAACGGGCAAGATCGTGAGCGCCTTTGCCGACCCCGTCAGCGAGGAAAAAACCTGGCGCTACCTTCCTTCCGCCAGCCTTACCGTTACCCCGCTGCAGGACTTCAACATCCGCGCCGCCTATGCGCAGTCTGTAGTGCGGCCCTCGCTGATCGAAAACTCCCGCATGATCCGCTTCGATCCGGCACTGGGCGCCTACCGCATGAACGAAGGGGTGCTCTCCACCACCATCGACCACTACGACCTCCGACTGGAATGGTACCCGCAGCCCGGCGAGGTCATCTCCTTCGGCTGGTTCTACAAATACTTCGACCGCCCCGCCGAGATCTACCGCGACCAGCCGGACGCCACCGCCCGCATCTACGTGCGGACCAGCAACTCCGAATGGGCCAAAGTGCAGGGCTGGGAGTTCGACCTGCGCAAAAGCTTCGGCTTCCTCAACCCGCACTGGAAGTTTCTCCAGAACCTGTACCTGAGCGGCAACCTGACCCTGCAAAATTCCACCGTGCAGGCTGCGCAGTTCGGAGGCCAGACCATGAGCACCGACAAGTACGGCTTCGAATACCGCTACCGCACAAAAAAGCAGCTCAAGGAAAAAAGACCCCTCTACGGCCAGGTGCCCGTGCTGTACAACATCGCGCTGCAGTATGCCGGCAAGCGCCTCGGCGCCAATATCGCATTCAACCACATGGGCTACAAGACCTTCACCACCGGCATGTCGCCCAACATCGTGGAGTTCGAGCGCCCGCGCAACCAGCTCGACGCGCAGCTCAGCTACGCCTTCCTGAAAAGCAGGAAGCTGATGGCGCGCCTCAACATGAGCAACCTTACCAACAGCGCCTACCGCTACTACATCAACAGCGACGATACCTACCAGGTCCGCGACAAGTACCGCAACATGCCTATCTCGGCCATCCCCGAAACCGAGTGGGATGCCATCTACGAATGGAAATTCGGCTTCTCGCGGAAATACGAAGAAGGATACCTGGAGCTGTCGCAAGACGGTAAAACAAAAAGAAGGATCGGCGACCAGGACACCTTCATCCGCAAGGTAGGCTCCTCGTTCAGCCTGTCTGCCGCCTATACGTTCTAAACATTCAGCACCCGCAAACATTAAAACCATGAAAGCGACACATATACTTTTAGTCCTGCTGCTACTCACCACGGCGGCCTGCCGGAAAGAGGGCGAATTCCTGTACAAGGGCGACATGATGCCCTTCACCATCTCCGGCTTCAACGCCGGCAACCAATACCTGCGCGTGCAGGTAGACACCTTCCGGCAGCTCTTCCGCATCGGCAACGGCCCCTTTGCCGTCAGCCAGGCCTTTACCTTCCCCGAAGGGCAAAAGACCGTGAAGATGTCCGTTACGGACGAAGAATCCGGCAAGAAGGTATTGGAACGGGAGTGGAAAAAGGAAGACGGCGCCGCCAAAGTCAACTTCTTCTACCTCGACGGCGTGGCCAGCGAAATGCCCGAGCCGCCGGCCCCCGAAGCGGGAAAGATCAAGCTCATTTATATGTGGAACCCCGTCATGACCAAATACGACGGCGCGGTAGACATTGCCGTGGGCAAGCTGTACTTTACGCCCAAGGTGTTCCAGGAACTGGCGCGCGTGAAGAACGTGAAGCCCGGCCAATTCTCCGAAACCATCACCATCGAGCCCTTTCCGACCACCGGGCAGACCTACAACGGCCAGCCTACCCCCGTGCTGCTCGTCGTATACCTTTACAAAGCCGGCACCAACGAGTTTTACACCGCCGGAACGGGTTACAACTGGAACATCAGTACTTCCGCCCCAAAGCCTCCGGCAAGCGTCGCTTCGTCGAAACTGTACATCTTTTCCGAAAATCCTTCCGGTTCGCTCATGGCTTTCGTGAAGAACCTGGAACTTTAAAACCACCCACCATGCAAACGTACAAACAACATATTCTGACCCTGCTGGCCCTGCTGCCTGCGGCCTTTACGGCCTGCAACAAGGAAGACCTCAGTGCCGGAAGGGCCATGCAGGTGCTGATAGCCGGCTACAACAGTTCCGGCCACGCCCTGCAAGTATCACTCGACACTACCGTATACGATGCGTCCGTCAAGGCCGGCAACTTTATCGTCAAACCGGAGTCGCTCGTGCATTTCAACGCCACACACTTCTATGCAACCAACCGCCAGCACAAAATGGTCGTGATCACGGATACGGTCACGAAACAGGAAGTATTCCGGCAACCGCTGCCCGCCAGCGGCACCAAAGCCTACTTCAGCTTCCTGTACATCGACGGGAAGGAAGTGCCTTCGCAACCGCCCGCGGCCGATCCACAGGCCAACACGCTGGGCTTCTACCTGCGCTACACCGGCAGCAACGACCCGGTAGACATCTCCCTCACCCGCGCAGACGCCACCACCGGGCAGGTGCACCGCGCCTACCTTGCCCGGAACGTGCAGCCCAATACCTGGGCATACGCCGACTACCTGGCGCACCCGCAATTCGCTAACCGCCAAATGCTGGAGGGCGCCAGTATCTGTTTTACGAAAGCCGGCACCACCGACCAGTGGGCGTTCTTTGACGATGAAAGCAACAGCAAGATGTCTGTCACGAGCCTCCTTCTGCCGCAGGCGGGTGAAAAAGGGATCGTGCAGCCTTACTTCGTGGTGCATGGAGTATGGGGGCTGGAGATCGGGCGGATGTTCTTTTACCCGGACAGGGGTTAATCATGTAAAAGGCCGGATAACATGAGTTATCCGGCCTAACGTCTTATGGCATTTTCATACAAGCCAGGAAGTGGTCCGGGGAAAAGTCCTCCCTCGCGCACCGACAAAGCAAAACCCGCCCTGATAGCGGGTTTTGCTTATTCAGGCCAATCCGGTCCATTAAAGGATAAATAAATGAACTTAACGCCTCCTATAACTTTTCCCCGTTCTCATTACTGCGTCAAATAACTTCCCGTCACATCGGCAGAAGCCTCATCCGATGGCGGATAATTCCCCGTCCCCGCAGGTACAGCCGGATCGTCGGACAGCCGCGTGTCGATATTGATCTCCCCCTGTAACAGCTTTGCAACCGGGCAGTTTACCGCAATCCAAAGCAAACGTTCTTTTTGTTCGTCGGTTACGGGCTGGCCGAACGAAAGCGTTCTGAAAACCGATGTTTTGAACGGCTCCGTTTGCTGGAGCATATTCACCGAGCAATGTATATCGGTTATGTCCCATCCTTTCCTTTTGATATACATCCGCAGGGTAGTTAGTGTGCAGCCCACCAAACCAGACAGCACAGTGGTGAACGGATCGGGACCAATGTCCTTTCCGCCATTGAACGAAGGTTCATCGAGCACCAGCTGACCTGCGCGCCAGTTAACGGTAACCTCCTGGCGGTCTTTCACGAGATCGCCCGTAATGTCTTTTGCGAACAAACGTACCGTTTGTTTTTTACGTATCATGGTCTTTAAATTTATGGGAATCTTATACGGCTACCTTCGGCCAGTCGATAGGAACATTTGTAATGGCGTACAATAAGTTAAGCGTAGTGATGTTACCGACCGCCAGCACCACGTCTACCAGGTGCCCCTGATCGTACCCCGCCTCGTAGAAGTCTTCGAGAATATCCCCTACGATCCTTCCTTTCGTGAACGCGATGTTATGCGCCAGCGCAGCGACGGCTTTCAATTTCCTGTCAAACCGGATGTCGTTGGCGCGGATATCCAGGATCTGCTCGTTACTGAAACCAAGACGCGCGGCTATCGCACTATGGAAGCTGAGACAATACGGGCATTGATTCACCTGGCTCACCACCAGGCTTACCACTTCACGTTCTCGATCGCTCAATGAGCTTTTTTGCGTGAGGTAATTGAAATAATTTTCAAGACCGTTCTCGCTGCTGGCGAATGCCGCGAAAATATTGGGAACCACGCCAAACAAACCCTTCAGTTCACCGAATATTTTTTTATTCTTTTCCGAAATATTTTGTTCGTTCGGCATTAAGAAGTCGCTCATAAAATCAATTATTTAAATAAGTTTATTGCTGCGTTTATTTGCCGGGCGCGGCAGAACCGGTTTCGTTGGTCGCCCGGATGTCTCCATAGACATCGGGATATTTGTTAAACATCATGGCCACAAACCCGCACTCCGGTATTACTTTCAGGTTATTTTCGCGCGCATAACCAACTACCGCGCTTACCAGCTTCCTTCCATATCCGTTTTTACGTTGCGTAAGGCCAACACTTGTGAATCCCGCTTTTAATAAACCAGGAGTAATATTAACAGTCATTCTTCCGACTTCCTGGCCGTCTACATGCAGCGAAAAAAAAGAGATCCCCTTTCCGCCCTCGTGTATTTCGATCTTTTCCATTTTATGCGTTTTTAATGGTCTCTATTTTCTCCAGGGAAACGGCGTTCATACAATAACGAAGCCCGCTGGGCCTGGGACCGTCCGGGAAAACATGTCCCAGGTGAGCGTCGCAGGTATTGCAGAGCGCTTCAATGCGCTGCATGCCAAACGCGTTATCCTTGTGGTAAGCAACCGCGTTTTCTTTTACCGGCTGGGTGAAGGAAGGCCATCCTGTCCCGCTTTCAAACTTTGTTCCCGCATCGAAAAGTTCCGTTCCGCAACAAACACAGGCATATTTCCCTGGCTCGAAATAAGAACAAAGCTCCGAGCTGAATGCGCGCTCCGTACCTTTAAGCCGGGTAATCCTGAACTGCTCGGGCGTAAGGAGCGCCTTCCACTCCGCATCGGTTTTTTCTACTCTTTTATCAGGAATGGGGTTGCCGTTATCGGCAAATTTTATAACATCAAGCCATTTTAACATAACAGGGGTTTTTCAGGTTAAAAAATAGATTCGATTGTAAACTTCCTGCCGTTGAAAACGAAGGAATCGTTTTGCTTTTTATCCATAAGTTCCAGGTAAAACGGTGCATTGGGAGACATTGCAATAAAATGTTTCCCCTCAAAATCGAATTGGCACGCAGGTATCCCGATAATGTAATACTGCCCGTTGACCAATGCCACTGCGCCTTCCGTCACAGATGTTTTCCCGCCAAAATCCAGATCGCGAAGCATTTTTATTTCATTCTCCCGCTGGTGAATTTGTCTTTCCATAGCCTGCAGATATTCCTCGGTCTGTTCCCTGTGTGAGTTGTCGTCGGCGTCACGAACGTCCTCCAGGTTCAGATCTCCACCGCTTTGATGGCTTGCATAGTCTTCCTTCAGGCGCTGAAGTGTTTCCTGGTGCGCCTTTATGAGTGTCGCCTTTAAAGTAACCTTATCCATTTTATATGCTTTGTCCGTTCCCGGTACTACTGAAATATGTTCATCATTACCTTATCCTTTGAAATACCGCTCTTCTACCACCTGGCCGTTTTCCCACAACGACCGGACGATCTCATGCAAATAAACCTCGCTTCCATCCGTCATTTCGAAGCTCAAAATGTATTCCGAGAAAGAGGCATTGTCGTCAACAGCCGATCTGAGAAACGTAATTTCTTTCACCTTTTTTATCGAACCTACAAATTCGTTGAGCTTCTTCATAGCGGCGGGCCTACCCTCCGTGATGGTGCCGTCGAATTCAACTGTTCTGATATTGGATGCGTAATATTTTTCAGCGGCATCAACGAGCTGGCCTTTTACCACCATTTCATTCATGTTGGCTGATAACTCCTGGAGATCCTTTTGCATTTTTTTTGTTTTGAATGTGAAGAATGACTATACCTGCTTTTTAACCGGGTCTTTTCCTTTAAACAGCGGTCCATACTGCATCCATAAACCATGATCTGCTGTCTAAAAACTCCGAGGTATGGATAAAACCGCTGTTCGTCGCCATTTGACGGATCTGGTCCTTTGAATATTTCTGCGATATTTCGGTCCAGATACATTCATCTTTCTGAAAAGGAATGTCGGTACCGGCTATATTCACGACCATGTCGCTTAAACAAACAAGGTAACTTCTTGCCGCCCCTGTCAGCGGATCGTAGCTGCAATAATGATCAAACCGGTCGATCCTGAAATCGGCTTCCAATTCCCGGTTGATCCTCTTCAGCAGGTTTAAGTTAAATTCCCTGGTGACCCCGGCCCGGTCGTCGTATGCGCGCCTGATCACAGCGGGATGTTTAACGAGATCGAACCCGATAATACACTGGTCGCCGGGCTGCAAATAACCGCGCAGCTGTTTGCAGAACTGGTTGCTTTCCGCTACGGTCATATTGCCGATGTTGGCTCCCAAACACATCACGACCCGGCGGGTTGCAGGCAACAAACAATGGAATGCCAGCGTGTCGAAGTAATCGCCTGCCAATCCTTTAAATCGTAATTCCGGAACGTTACCGGGCAGAAATGACTGCAGCCCGCTGATCACATTTTCAGATATATCGATAGGAACATAGTTAAAAGACGCATTTGCAGCAACAAGGGCGCGTAACAGGTGAATGGACTTGGCGCAATTGCCCGGCCCTAATTCAATTAATTCAAAATCCAGGTCTCCCGCTGATAAACTGTCAATAATTTCTTTGGCCTGACAGGTGAAAATTTCCATTTCGCACCTGGTAAGATAATAGTCCGGGGAGGCCATTATCTCCTGGAAAAGACGATCTCCGTTCTTATCGTAAAAGTATTTCGACGGCAGCCTTTTGGGAACTTGTGCCAGGCCCCGGATAACGTCCAGGTAAAAATCCCTGTTCTCCTTTCCAACCCGGTATTGCGGCTCATAAAAATTGAAATCGCCTTCTTCAATCATAGAAAATCTCTTAATGCAAATTAAGATCACCACGATTAAAAACGGAATGGACAGAAGGGACAATCGTTTGTACTTTATGGCTATTTAACGCAGTTTAACCGGCGTCTTCCCTGAGCGATTTACGGTAAACATCGGGGGAAACAGCGGCCCGCAGCTTAAAAAAGCGGCTGAAATAAGCTACGTCTTGAAATCCCAGTTCAAGGGCAATTTGTTTTACGGGTTTGTCGCTTAAATATAATTCATGTTTGGCTTGCGTTATGATGCGATCCGAGATCATGTCTCCCACCGTCTTTTCAAGGTGTTGTTTAGCCATACGGTTCAGCGTTTTGACGGTTACGTTCAATAGTTTGGCATAATCCGCCGGCCGGTGTTTGCGCCGAAAATGCTCTTCCACGGCATTGATCAGCTCCCGGACAATGTAATGCGCCTCCGAGAGTGCCTCCGAATGCGTCACCCCTCTTTCCATCTTTATCCGCGAGGCGTAGATCATGAATATTTTCACCCATGAGATCGCTATGTCATAACGGCCGAGGCGGTCGCTGTTAAGCTCGGAAAGGAGATGATCCAGCGGTGAAAGCAGTTCCGCCATTTCTTCTTTGCCGATCTTTATTAAAGGGATTTCACCGATATTTTTAAACAGCACCTGTTTGCTGGTTAATTCCACATCGTATTTATGGTTCCAGAAAAAATCCGGGTGAAACTGTAATAATATCCCGTCAAGCGGGCCGTCTGCCTCGATTTGAAAAGGCTGGTAAATGGGAAACCTGATCAGGCAGTTTTCAGAGAAATCGTACTTCGCCGTATCAAAAATAACCTGACCTTTCCCTTGTTTGATCAGAATCATCTTATAGCAGTTAAAGCTTTTCAGGCTTTTAAAATACGCATCATCATTAAGCTGTATCAGCCTAAATGCCAACACATTGGTTTGGGGATTTACCAGTTCTATTTTTAATTGTTCGTTCATCGTCCGCCGGTTTATTCCAATGCCGTTATTTTGATAACAACATTGGTGCTGCTAAGTTCAAAAGGTTTTACCAGGAAAGGCCGCAGCCTTCCTGAAAGAAAATGGAGTACGCCCATCCAAAACGGATGTACATACTCCATGGTTTCCTAAAATGTTCAGAGGTGTGCAATAATGTTCCGCCCGGAGGCTACAGCCCCGCTCTTTTTATGGGCGAACGCGGATAACCGTCTTCCCTTTGGCCCGCCCGGCCGAATTGTAAGTGGCAACGGCGTCGTCGAGGGTAGCGATGGTGCCGATGTTCGCGCGTATACGCCCTTCGCGCACCCGCTGCACCACCTCGATCAATTGCGCGCGGTCGGGTACCACAACGAAGTCGATCGTCTGGCCGTAAGCGGGCCGCGCCTCGGTGGGGCCGGTAATGGTCACCAGCGTTCCCCCGGAGCGGATCAGGTCCGCAGAGCGTTTCGCTATGTCGCCCCCGAGAACGTCGAACACGAGGTCCACCCCGCCGGCATCTTCCAAAACGTCGTTTTCGAGATCAACGAACTCCTGCGCGCCGAAGTCGAGCGCCGCCTGGCGGCCGTCTGCGCGCCCGGTGCCGATCACGTACGCGCCGGCCTCCCGTGCGAGCTGCACCGCCATAGAGCCCACTATGCCGGCCGCGCCGTGCACGAGCACGGTCTGCCCCGCGCGAAGACGGCCGTGTTCGAACAACCCCTGCCAGGCGGTAAGGCCCGGCATTACGATGGCCGCTCCCACCGTGAAGTCAACGTCGCCCGGCAGCGGCGCAAGGTTGCGCGCCTCCACGGATACATACTCCGCCAGTGTGCCGTCGCGGGTCCAGTCCGTAAGGCCAAACACCCGCTGCCCCACTGACAGGCCTGTTGTTCCATAACTAAGTGCGGTGACCACTCCGGCCAGCTCGTGACCGGGGATCGAGGGCGTCCGGTCACGGCCAAGGCGGTCGACCCAGGTCGACGGCCAGGACAGTTCATCGCCGGTGAGCGCCGACGCATACACCTGTACAACAACATCGCCGTAGTTCGCACCTTCACCATTCGGCTGGGGCCGTTCCACGAGCTTCATTCCGGCCGTTCCCGCGGCCTGGTCTGTTACAACGATCGCTTTCATAACATACCTCCTTTTTTGTTCAGCGGCGAACATCCGGTTGGTGAAGGGATGTTGCCGCACATTATTGTTTTCAACATGATTTTAAGATATAAGCCGGACAAATGATTCTGCTGGTCCTTTGATTCCAATGTAAAACTAGCGCTTAGTTTGGTTACCTTAGTGGTCCAATTTCAAAAAATACAGGGGTCCAGTTATGATCAAAAAATTGCTTGAAATTTCATTCAAAAAAGACGGGCAGCACAGCCCTTTATATCTTCAACTGGAATCGGAAATCATACAGCTGATCTGCCGCGGCGTACTGAAACCGGGACAAGCGCTTCCATCTTCACGGGACCTTGCGGAGAGCCTGAAAATCAATCGCAAAACGGTGGTGGCGGCTTACGAGGAATTGGGTGCGCAGGGCTGGGTGGAAAGCAGGGACAGAAGCGGCGTATATGTTTCCAGCGACCTCCCTGAAACTTCGGTCCGTTCAACCGGCCAAAACGGCAAAAAGCCGGTACGTAGCGGGCAACCTGGCTATAAATTCATGAAACGGCCTTCTAACGTGGCAACCGGAACGGCTCCAAGCCGGACAACCAATGCGCCGGGGGCCCGGCCGCTGCTGTATAAGATCGATGATGGTTTTCCCGATCCCAGAATTGCGCCGATAGACGAGCTGGTGCGGGAGTACAGGAGATTGGGAAAAAGCCGCCTGGCAAATCAATTTCTCATGTATGGCCCGGAGCATGGTTCCTATCGTCTCAGGGTTGAACTGGCTAAATTTTTAAACCGCACCAGAGGAATGCAGATCACTGAAAAGGAAGTACTGATCACCAAAGGAACGCAGATGGCCATCTATTTAGCCACACAGCTGCTCGTTCGCCCGGGAGACAGTGTATTTGTACCGGAACCGGGCTATATAGATGCGAACCAGGCTTTCAGGATGGCAGGCGCCAACCTGGCATATATCCCGGTAGATAAAGATGGCATGGATGTAGACAGGATCGAACAGCTGTGCAAAAAAAAACCGCCTAAGCTGATCTATATCATCCCGCATCACCACCGGCCTACCACTGTAACCCTCAGCGCAGAGCGGCGCATGCGGCTGATGAGCCTGGCCGGCAAATACGGATTTGCATTGCTGGAAGACGATTATGATTTTGACTATCATTTTACCAGCAATCCTCTTTTGCCTTTGGCGAGCGTGGATACGGGCGGGCACATTATTTATGTAGGTTCCTTTTGCAAAAGTATTGCACCCGGTATCCGTATCGGGTTTATGGTGGCGCCGGAAGTGGTGATCAATGAGGCCGCCGCCCTTCGTAAATTAATAGACCGGCAAGGGGAACAGTTGCTGGAAGAAGCGACCGCCGAGCTTTTGAGCAATGGCGAAATTGCCCGGCATATTAAAAAGTCGCACAAGATCTACCGGGAGCGTTTGGAAAATACCTCCCGGTTGCTCAGGGAGCAGCTGGGGGAATATTTAACGTTCGACCGGCCCAACGGCGGACTGGCCATCTGGGCAACTTACAGAAAGGGCATAAGCGGCAGAACAGTCGCCCTGAATGCGGAAAAGCTCGGATTAAAGATCAGCGATGGCACGAACTATTTTTTCCAGCCTAATACTTCGCGGCCGCAGGACTTCGTACGTATAGGTTATTGTTCTTTGGACGAAACGGAAATGGCCGCTGCGATTCGTATATGGAAACAGGCACTTAAACCGTTTGCCGCAAAATAACCGGTAAAGATATATTGCAAAAACGCTGTCCCGGAAACATTCTCCCGCCCCGCTGCCGGGGGAACGCCGCAAACGGGCTACAGCTGGCGGACAGGCCGTTATTCAACGGAAATACCGAGGTTCACGGCCTGTCCTCTCCTGTAGCTTCTTGCGTGCAAAACTATTGTCTTCTCCTCCGGAACCATATTACCAGGTAGCTGATCAGCATCACGGCAGGCAAAACACCCGTGAATGCGATCTTTGTAACCTTGAAACCTGCTTTCCCGATTTTAATATCATTATCGGTAAATGGCGGGCGGCTCACATCAACAGGCGCTTCGTAGTCAGACAGCCAGTTGAAAGCCCCGGCGATCAGCAGGAAATTGCCAGCCATAACATCCTTTCGTGAATGGCCAAGTTCTCCATTGCTGATACAATCGGCATCTCCCAGGATAATGATCTTTTGTTCCTTTTCCTTCACCTTGCGGCTGAGTGCCAGCGCGGTAGCCATATTGGCGGCCTCTGTTTCGCCGGCGGCAAGGTTCAGGGCCGCGCTGTCGTCCACAAAATCAACCGTTTCCAGCTCATTCCATACGCCGGCGGAATCGGTTACGAACAAAGGATCGGCGGTATACCCGTTTGCTGTGGCGCCGCTGTATTGAAGGCCCACTGCCGACGGCATCACTACTACCTGTTTGTTGCGTTGAATGGCGCCAAAAGCATCCGCAAGGTCGCCGGCTTTTTTTGTCGGGCGTGTAAATATCACATCAGCCTGGTAGTTTTTGCTGGGTTTTACCAGCCTGCCTTCCATCAGCTGTACGCCGAAAATTTCCGTGACGGCGTTCATGGTGCCCTGCCGTTTGGGCTCGGCTGCGACAAGCAGGTTTCCTCCACGGGCTATGTATTGTTTCAGGTGTTCCAGGTGAAGTTCCGGCAGGGCTGTTTTCACGTCCGCAATCACCAGGATGCTGATATGCGGCGGTACTTCCTTGTCAAGGGAAAGCTGCTCGAAATCGAAGCCTTGGTTGATGAGGGAATAGCGGAAAGTATTTTCCCTGGCAAATTTGTTATAATCACGGTCGCCTTCTTTGATGCAGTCGCGCTCGCCATGCCCTTCCACAAATCCTACCTTGGGCAGCGTAATCACCAGCCGTTTAATGGCGGCGCTTATTTCCGCTTCAGAAGGAAAGCCCATGGCATCATCAAAAACACGCAATACGGACTGCTGCCCGTTTTCACGCTTCAGTACCTTTACATACCTGAATTCCTCGCCGGCAAGTGTTTCTTTTATACTGCCGATCTCATCCGCCGGTACGAACAAAGCGGAATCCACACCGAAGGCCTGGGCGACCTTTCCCATCCGCTCCCTCTCATTCAGTTTGGGGTAGCGGTGATTCAGCGACCTTTCATTTTTGCCTTTGGCGTAATAACGCACATAATTCATTTTGATCTCCGGTTTGAACCGCACGTATTCCCTGAACCGGCGCATATCTTCCAGTTCGGCCCTGGGCATGCCCATCCACAACCAGCGGTCTTCGTCCAACGCATTGGCATAAGTGGTGACCGTTAAACCGCCCTCCGCTTTACTGACAATATCCTGGCTGGCTTTGGTCAGCGTGCGCAGTTTTGTTCTGGTAGCATCATAAAAATACATCAGTGCGGGACGCGAGCTGATATAACCGATCATTACCGCGCTGCCGATCACCAGCAGGTAACGGCCCAGGGAAACGGACCGGCGGGTTTTCTGGCGCACGGCGCGGAAGCGGAATATGCACAACCCGAGGAACAGACCGATAACCGTGAGAAAATAAATGACATCTTCACTGCTCACGATGCCGCCGATGAATTCGTTCGTTCTGCCGCCGATCGTCAGCCAGAACATAATATCGCGCACGAAGGGAACGTCCTGCCATAATTGGTTGGTATAATTCAGCACGGCAAAAACGGCAAAGGTGCCCATAGCGGCCACTACCTGGTAAGAGGTGAGGCTGGACATAAAAAGCCCCACGGCGCCGTAAGCGCAGATCAGCAGGAAAACGCCCAGCAGTCCGGGCAGGGTTGCGGGAAAATCGAATTTGTCCACTACAAAGGCCCCGTACAGCGTAAAGAGGAACACAATGCCGGTCATCAGCAGCGCATAAGCCGCAACGGACAAAAATTTCCCGAAAATGATCTGGGCATCGCTGATCGGTGAAGAATAAAGCAGCTTGATGGAACCGCTGCTCAGCTCACGGCTCATCATGCCCATTGTGAGCAGGGGTATGTAGAAGTAAAGATATCCGAGCAACCTCGCATAAAATCCCTGCCAGGGATCGGTATACAGGTTCAGTGTAACACCTTCCAGATTATATCCCATCTCCTTGAAATTGACGAAACCGCCCAGCACGCCGGTAAAAGTGAGGCTGGCCTGAATGGTAAACACAATAAGGATCAGCCATGCGATAGGTGAATAAAAAAGCAGCTGCAATTCGGTACGGGCAATTCTTATGATCTGTTTCATTATCTTGATTTCTGTATTTAGGACCGGACCTGTTTTTTTGACAGTTCGGCAAAAATGGTATCCATGGAGTTTTTCTCCGCGTTGATCTCCCTCAGGCGCCAGCCGTTTTGAACGCTCTGGCCGATGATGGTTTCCAGCATGTCGTCCACACTGTCTACTTTCACCCGGTACCGGGCCGTGCCGAGCGGTTCCACGCCCACAACGTTCGGCAGCCGTTTTAATTCCTCTATTCCCCGCGGCTCCAGCATCGTGAGCACGATCGTGCCGGGGGCTGCATAACGGTCAAATTCTTCCACGCTGCCGGAGAAAACCACGCGGCCTTCCGCCAGCATCAGGATGTAGTTGCAGGCTGCCTGTACTTCGGAGAGCATGTGGGTGGACAGGATCACCGTTCTTTCCCGGGCGATTTCCTTTATCAGGTTCCGTATCTCCACGATCTGGTTGGGATCAAGGCCATTGGTGGGCTCATCCAGCACCACCAGCCGGGGATTATGAATGATAGCCTGCGCGATGCCTACCCGCTGCTGGTAACCGCCTGATAAATTCCGTATCAGTCTTTTCCTGAAATGGGTGATCCCGCATTGATCAAGCGCCTCGTTCACCGCGCGCGCCTGTTCCTTGCGTGGTATCAATCTCAATCCCGCGCAATGCGTGAGATATTCTTCAATGGTGAGGTCTATGTGCAGCGGAGGCCGTTGCGGAAGGAACCCCATTAAACTTTTGGCGGTGATCGCATCTTTGCGGATATCGATCCCGTTGATGAAAACATCTCCTTTCGTGGGCTTCAGCACGCCGCACAAAATGTTCATCATCGTAGACTTGCCCGATCCGTTCGCTCCCAACAGGCCGTAAATGCCTTTGACCGGTATTTCAAAATCGATATCACGTATAGCCCATTGAGCGGTATAACGATGCGAAAGCTGTTCTGCTTTTATGATTGGTTGTTGCATATGTCGTTTACATTTGAGTATAGCCAAATCCCATTTTGTACATGCTGCTTACCGGCATGCCTTCTCCTAAACCGATCTTTTTTATCAAACGGCGGGAAGGGTCGGCCATCTGGTCTGACAGTATCCCGAGAATATAGATGTCACCATTCTCCAATCCCACCATCAGCTGATCATGGGTATGTACACCCATGATCTGGTTCTGACTGGCGGTAATCGTTCTGATGGGGGAATCAAAAGTGAAATACTCGGAGCTTCTTGACGGCCCGTGTTCCCAGAGGTACAGGGTTTTGTTGCCGCTGCCTCCGGAATAAAAGAGATAATTGTCGATGCGGGGCAGCTGACAGAAAACACTTTCCGCGTTGGCTGTGCCCACGCCTAAAGGATTTTCGGACATGAACAGCGCCTGGATCGTATAAAACTGGTCCATCACCATGATCTTCTGCGCAAAATGCCGGTTGCCGTCAAAAAACACCAGGTAGTAGGAAGAGGTGAACCTTCCCTGCTGCAACCTGCCCACGTACACCATTTCTTTATCCATCGCGTTGATGAGGGTGGTGCCGGGAGGTACGGGAGGGCCGGGCATATAGTTGACCGGCAGCACAAGGCCATGGTCCGAGCCCAGGAAAAGCCGGCCTTTGGTTTTGTCGTACAGGATGGTCTGCCCGCTGAGGTAAGTACCGGTCCATCCTTTGTCGAACTTCACCCCGCCCGGTATGAACATGGGTTTGTTGGGATATACGCCGGACTGGGAAAATGCCGGGTTCACGTGTTTCCGTGTGTAAATGTTCCCGTTATCGTCCAGCATCATGCTGTAATCCCACATATAAAACTCTCCCCGCGGTCGAAAATCGGTGGGAAGCGTATTCCCGAGAAAAAAATTGTTGGTGTTGTAAAGAGGGCCCAGCTTGATGCCGTCCAGCTCGATATTGCCCGCAGGATCGTTTCTTACGACGAGGATGTTTCCCGGGTTGCTCAGCCCGGCGCTTGCCATCCAGTGCTCTTTTACTTCCACGGCGTCTGGCCCGAGCTCTTCCCCGGAGATCGTGGTATAAAAGTCGGCCGTCACTTCGAATGTGACCGGATCGATAAAAGATATAATGCTGCGGCCGTCTTTTTTCGTCAATACTACCCAGCCAGTCAGGTAAGCCGGGATGGCATCCACGTAAAACCCTTCCAGGAAGGTGGATTCGTCTTTTTTGTTGACGGCTTTCAGCTTCACGTATGGCCGCAGGCCGGTCAGGTCGCGCACCGCATAATTCAGCACGGGCCCGGTGCTTATCTCTTCGTTGTTGCAATACCAGGTGAACGAAAAGCTTTCCGTAAGTTCGCCGGCCGGCATCGTATCGCCCCGGTAGATAAGCTGCGGCTCGATATGCAGCGTATCAGCGGCCCTGGGGCTCAGAAATCCGCCGCCTTCAAATACGATCTCTACTTTGTTAAGCTCGTCGTAAGTGTAGTTCCCCTTATCCTTGTAGCAGGAAACCAGCAGGAACAATACCGCGATGAGGCTATATCGTTTTATTTGTTTCATGGGTATCAGTATAAATTAGGCGAAACATTGATCAAACCATTTTCATCTTCGTATACTTCCCCGTTTTCGCGGCCGCGGGCGAGAAAATCGCGGAAGATGACCGCATAGGCGCGTTGTTCGGATTCGGACAGGCCGGCCATGTCGGCAATGCCCGTAGCCTCGATGAAAAGACGGTATTTGGCATCGGAATATGTTGACAGGAAATTGGTCTCCACGACGTTGTCCCACCATCCCGGGCGGGCGATCATGTCGGAAAAAGTAATATCGATATACCGGTTGTCCGGCGGCCCCAGCTGGAAATGCCCGTTGGGTTGCAGCATGAGCCTGATCTTGAATTTCCCGGTCTTCAGGCGCCCGGAATTATGCAACACCAGCGCGATGGTATCAAAAGCCCGCCCGGCGCGGAACACGAGGGGTTCAGGCAGCTGGTAATCGCCCTTCAGGGCAGTGGTGTTCGGGGCGTCTACCGTCAGGGCCACCGGCCGGTCTTCGCTGCCCGGTTTGCCGATCAGCTTTATCAGCACCGGCACGGTATCCTTCTCCGCTCCCGGGTGGAAGGCAAAGGAATATTCAATGGGCGTCACCTCATCGATGTCTGTGCTGTCGTCGGCCAGGTAAACGTAGTTTATTTCTCCGTATTGATCCACCGCATCCTTGCTGCAGCTTATTAACCAGCAGCATAATATCGCGATGACAGATAAACGTTTCATGCGTTGGAATTTTTTTATCATTGACAACTATCTTTCAGTTACAGGCAATACGAATTTGTCGGTCAGCGCCTGGTTGCCCCCGTACTCGTCCAGTATGGTCTTATTCAGCCGCTTGTAGAGGAAAAACAATTTTCCTTCTCCCACGAACTCCCTGCGGGCATCGTTGATGATCGCATCCTCGAACGCTGATTTGGAAGCAATGGAAGAAAGCGGGACTGTGCAGCCCCGCTTTGCGCGAAGGGTGTTCAGCAGCGCCAGGGCGCCTTCAGGATCTGTATCGTACAGCGCTTCCGCGGCAATATGGTACAGCTCGCTAAGTCTGAATAAGGGAATTGCGGAAGTAATAAACCCTTCCCGCTCCTGCTCCATGTCAAACTTCATCAATTGCCTTCCGTCGGCGGTGAGGTAACATTTTTTCCGGTAATCGGAATTCAGGTCGCTGCCAAAGATGGGGGAGGTATTAGGCAGCAAAAAGATGACCTTGTTGAATTCTTCTTCGAATTTTATCCGGTACAATGCAAAGATAAGATCGTCGGACAGCAGCCGGTCGTACACGTTCACATCAATAACGGTAGCCGGCGTAAAGGAAATGGTCGCTTCGTTGTCCGCCGTTTTATCATTGATCACTTCCATCGCATTATCGTATGCAAGCCGGTCGTCGCCCGCGTATAACGCAACGCGGGAGAGCAGCGCCGTGGTAGCGAAATATCCCATGCGGAAGCCTCTTTTCCCGTAACCGAAGAAGGTCTCGTCATCGTTAAAGCGGAACCGGAACTCATGAAAGTCCCTCCTGGCCGTCGGCCGGGTATCGAATTCTTTCTGCAGCGCCTTGCTGCGCGTGAGGTCCGCGATGAGCAGCTGCAATATTTCACTGGTGCGTTTTTCCGGCCTGGGTACATGGGTCAGTTCCGTATAATACGGAATGGCGGCCGCATCCTGCACCGCCGGCGCGGGAGCGTACAGGCGAAGCAGGTCGAAGTACAACATGGCGCGCAGCGAAAGTACTTCGCCTTCCAGCCTGGCGCGCTCATGCGGTTTAAAGAATGTTGCGTCTTTTTTATTCATTTCTTCCAGCAGCCCGTTGCAATTGGCAATAGTGCTGTAAGCAAGCGCCCAGATGGAATTGATGCGCTGCTCCATGCCGTTGGATACATAATCGTAATTTTTCAACGGGTCGTACTGGGTGTTCTTCAGATCATAACAGCGGCCCAGTACGTCCACGAAACCATGTGTAAGCTCGGCGCCGTATAAAGTGGTGGAAGAAAGACTGGTATAGATGCCGTTGAGCGCTATCGAAAAACCTTCCGGTGTTTCAAAAAGCACATCCGCGGATACTTCCGACTTTGGCTCCAGGTCAAGCCAGTCTTTTACGCAACCCGAAAGCAGCACGATGAGGCCGGCCAATATTAAACATAACTTTTTCATTTAAAAGCCCAGGTTTAAAGTGAGATTAATGGTGCGCGCGTAAGGAAAATCAGTGCCGCGTTCCGTGTCGATGCTCGATACACGCCCCAGTTCGTTGCTGGTTACCTGTACCCTGCAGGTGCTTACCTTCCACCTGTCCAGGATGCGTTTGGGAAGGTCGTAACCGATCGTCATGGAATTAAATTCCACGTAATTATTACGTTGTACGAAACGGGAGGTTACCTGCGTAACGGTATTCCACAAGCGCACATCTTTTAAGAGGGTGACGTCGCCGGGGCGCTGCCACCGGTCGGTGAATACGCGGCTGTCTACATTCTGGTAAACATTGGCGTTCTCCACTTTGCTCACGAGCGTATTGTTGTACATGTCCCCGCCGTATTCATACAGGAAGCCGGTAAAGATGAAAAATGATCTATAGCTTAAATTAAACCCGAACGCTCCTCTCCAGGCCGGTTCCGAATCGCCGACCACCACATGCTGGCTTTGGTTCCAATCATAGGTTACCTCCCCGTTCCGGTCCAGGAATACTTCCCTGCCGTCTGCGGGGTTGATGCCGAGCGACTGCATGGCATAGATGGCGGTTTGGGACGCGCCTTCGTAGTATTTGTTCAGTGGTTTGTTCACTACCGTGTGATCGTCGTAATACTGCTCTACGCGTTTGTTGTAGTCTTTCAGCGCGTCCCCGATCTTCAGGAATTTATTGCTGTTGTGCGCCGCGGTACCGTATATGTTGAGACTAAGGTTCCGGGCGCTCAGTACCTGGTATCGCGCGCTGATCTCATAACCTTCGTTGAGTATTTCGCCGAGGTTGCTTTTATACGATTTGAAACCGGTGGAAAAGGGCAATGTAATATCCCCTATCAGGTCCACGGTTTTTTTATGATAATAATTCAGCGTTATGCTGAGTTTGTTAAAAGCGGTAAGATCGAACCCGGCGTCGAACATCGTGGTTTTTTCCCACTCCAGGTCGGGATTGGCGAGCGTGATCAGGTTAGCGCCAATACCGAAAGCGTACCAGTCTTCAAAATTATACCCATAGGTGCTTTTGGATACGCTTTGCGAAAAACCTGCTTTACCCACCTGCCCGTAATTGGAACGCACTTTAAAGTTGGTCAGCCAGGGATAGTTTTTCTGAATGGCGGCATAGTTATGAATGTTGATGCCCGCACCGAGCGACCAGAAAGGCGCGAAACGTGCGTTGGAACCGAATTGCGAAGCGCCGTCGTACCGGCCGGAGAAGTCCAGCAGGTAAATATTGTCATAGCTGTAGTTGGCGGAAGCGAGGAACCCCAGCAGCCGTGATTTTTCGTTATCGCCGGTGGGTTTGTCCAGGATGTCGGCGGCGAAATTGATATCGTCTGTATTGCCGGTGAGAAAACCCTGAACGGAGTAACCGGACCGCGTCATGTCTTTCTGGTTGGCGTTGGCGCCCAGCGTGGTGTTGAGGTAATGTTTGCCAAAAGCTTTGCCGTAAGAAAGCAGCGCGTTAAAATCCCAGGTAAGCATCTGGTCGTCCAGGATGCTTTTTATGCCTTTTTTTTCAAATTCCACATTGTCGAACTGTGAGGAGGCCGGGTCTTTAAAGTTCTGCCGCTGGCTGTTCTGCAGCATTACAGAAAGGCGGGTATCCAACCGCAGGCCGTCGGCGATGGTCCAGCGGAGATTGAAGTTGTTGGAAAAATCGTTGTGTTTGGTGCGGTCGTAGCTTTTGAGATGCGCGTCGTACAGCGGGTTTCCCCTGCTCCCGGGATGCCCCCATTCGCCCAGCTCCTTTTTGTAATTGCCTTCTTCGTCAAGGAACGCTTCATAGGGATTTTGCTGCGCGTATGTTGCAAAAGAACCGAACGGGGATTCTTCGGACCGGATATTATTCCACTGGATATAATTCCTGAACATCAGGTTGTTTTTCCGGTAAGAAATGGAGAAACCTAGCGAATTATTGTTCCGCTCCGAGCCCTTCATCACGCCCTGCGTACGGGCGATGTTCATGTCTGCGCCGAAGACGAACTCTTTGGAACCGCCTTCCACGAGGATGTTGTGCCGCTGGTTCAGGCCGGTGCGCAAAGGTTGCGAGAGCCAGTCCGTTTCCACGCCGCGGTTGATCTCCGCCAGCTTGCCGTAATAACTTTGCTCGCGTATGATGGCCTGCCCGGGCTGTTCATTTTCCCTGCGGTCGAATACGCCCGCGATCCTTTCCAGCTCCAGCTTTTCCCTGGCGTTCAGCAGGTGGTAGCCGGAAAGGTCCGGCGCTGAAACGCTGCCGTTCAGCGAGTAGTTCACCCGCAACCTGCCGCTCACCGGCTTTACGGTTTCTATGACCACCACGCCGTTGGCGGCACGCGAGCCATAGATGGCCGTTGAGGCCGCATCCTTCAGGATGGTGATGCTCTCCACGCGGGTGGGGTCCAGGTCAAAGATCCTTTGCACCGGCACCTCGTAACCGTCGAGGATAAAGGTAGGCAGGTTAGGATCGTTGCGGAGCTGGGTGGGAGACAGCGCGGCCCCGTCGTCCGGGAGCGTAACGTCGCCAATGCCGGAGCGGCCGCGGATATATACCGGGTTGATGTTGTTGGGATCGGAACCGAGGCTGTTATTGTCCAGCACTTTGAAAGAAGGATCAAAGATCTGAAGGCTCCGCAATATGTTGTTGGGCGCCACTTTCAACAGCTCCTCGCGTTTGATGGTAACCGCCGAGCCGGTAAAATTATTTTTGTTGATATACGAATAACCGTTGACGATCACCTGGTTCATTTGGTTGGTGCTCGTTTCCAGCACAAGCTCGATATTGATCCCGTTGCCGGACGTGGCTTTTACGTTGTCGTTCATTCCCGCTTTAACGGCAGACACGGCGTAACCGTTGGCCGTTTCGCGTATGCCGACTTCCAGCGTTTCATAACCGATGCTGGAGATCTGCAAAACGGCGCCCCGGTCGAGGGTAAGCCGGAAGGCGCCCTGCGCATCTGTGGTGGTACCGGTTTGCGTGCCTTTCACGCGAACGGATACGCCGGCCAGCAATTCGCCCGAACGGGAACGGACCGTGCCGGTGATAATCACCGGCTGATCGGGAGTATCCGCTTCCGCCGGTCGGGCAGGGTCTGCAGGCGGGGCCTTGCGCGAAAGGAAAATGTTTTTCCCGCGGAGGCGGTAAGTAATGCCCTGGTCCCTGAATACAAGGCCAAGGAACTGTTCTACCGGAAGATTCTGAACGGATAGGGAAACCGGCTTCGCAGAAGTGAGGATGCTTCTGTCGCCGGAGATCACATGACCGGTCTGTTCTTCAATTACCTGGAACACTTTTTTCATGGCGATGTCCTTCCCGGAGAACGTGATGTTCTGGGACATAGCGGATAGGTGGACCAGGAGAAGAACAGCAATTGATAACGCTGTTGATCTCATGTCAGCACTGTTTTTGATTTTTGGTTGCGGCTTCTGAAGAGCCTATTGAAATGCTTATTGAACTCCCGTGATAATTATTTTCCTTCCTTCGAGCCGGAAACGAACTCCCCAATCTTTTAATCCTTCCATAAAATCGGGCAAAGAGAGGTTCCTGCTTACTTTTCCAAAAAAAGCTTTGGCAGGGATTCCTTTTTCATAGGTCACTTCTACATCATACCAGCGTTCCACCTCACGCATCAATTCTTCCAGCGTGAGATCATCAAGACTGAAATAACCGTCTTTCCACCCCATTACGTTTTTGATATTGGCATTATGAACGACCGTGATGGACTGCACCACCTCCAGCTGCTTCAACTGCGCCTGCTGGCCGGGTTTCAGCACCACGCCTTGTTTGCCGTCTTCCTGTTCGGCCATCCGTACCCTCACGCTTCCGGTCAGCACCGTTGCGCGAAGCGCTTCCTCGTTGCCGTAAGCATTCACGTTAAAGCTCGTGCCGAGCACGTCGATGGCAGCGCGTTGGCTCACCGCTACATGAAAAGGCATTTCCGCATTCTGCTTTACCTCGAAATACACTTCGCCGGTAACCTCCACACTGCGCTCGCCGCCGGTAAATGCCGTAGGGAAACGGATAGAGCTTGCCGCGTTCAGCCAAACCTTCGAGCTATCAGGCAATAAAAGCTGGTAGATCTTCCCTTTCGGCGTGGACAAAGTATTGTAAAGCACCTGGCTGCCGGAATTATTGCCGGCGTAGGAAAGCTGGCCTCCCTGCTTTGTGATCCGGGTATTTCCCTGTTTTGCCACGGCGCCGTCCACCGCATCGTCCAGCACGATCTCCTTTCCATCGGCAAGCTTTAGTACGGCGCCCGGGGACGCCGGCCGGCCGTTACCGGTGTTTTGCGTCACCGCGGTCCCGGGAACGCCGGCGTTATTTTCAAGTAAATTCCACCAGACAAACGCTCCCGCCAGCGCCAGCAACGAAGCCGCAACGGCGGCAAACCTCCGCATGCGGAGCCGGCGGATGTTTACGATCTTTTTACCGGCCTGCCCGTTAAACGAAACCGCTTCTTTTATTTTGTTATAAACAATGTCCCTGCTGGTCTCATATTCCTTCAATGCCGATGCCAGCGACGCTTCGTCCGTAAATTGCCGGAAAAACCGCTGGTGGTCTTCAGATTGCTGAACCCATTTATCCAATTCCTGTCTTTCCTGGTCGTTCAATTCATCGTTAAGATGCCTGGCAATCAGATCGGAAATAACCTTCGGTATTTCGTTCATAAACCAATAGTTGAAAAGTGTAAAGCCGGGACAGCGGGCTGAATCAGTTGGCTATAATTCCCCCTTTGCGCATATATAACCCGCAAAGGGCGCTGTTTGTCCCGAAGGATCTAAAAAAAATAATAAAGGCTCAGGGTAAAGCCTATCTGTGCGGTCCTGCTCAGGAAAATCATCCTGACCGACCTGATGGCAATGGACTTGGCGTTGCGCACCGTTTTTTCGCTTACCTGGAGCATGTCGGCGATTTCCTGGTTGTTATATCCCTGGTAATAGGAGAGATTCAAAATATTGCGGTAATAGTCCGGCAGCTTTTCCACTTCTTCCCGGATACGGGTGACCAGTTCCGATTCGATCTCGGAAAAGAGGATGGCCGTTTGTTCCGAGGCGGTAAAATCGCTGATCTGCCGGTCAATCGCGGAGCGGGCCTTTTGGTCGCGCAGGAAATTAAAGCATTTGTTCCGCGCGTTTAAAAAAAGGAAGGCCCGGAGATGTTTGTAGGAATCCAGCGTCTCTTTTTTTTCCCATAACAGGATAAAAAGCTGTGCCGTCATATCCCTCGCATCCTCTATAGCAGGCAGGAGATACTTGCAGAATGAGAAAATATGATGGTAGAAATGATTGTAAACGACGGTAAAGGCCGATTCATCGCCACTTTTAAAACTCAGTATGGTGTCATTGTCAAGCTCGATATCTGACATAAAATATATAATTCCCGGAAAGCATTATTCTATCATTTCCAATATCTTTTCATTCTCGATGATCACCATGCCATGACGGTCGCTGGTAATTCCCGCCGTCAGCGTATAGGGATAGCGCGGCACGGTTCCTTCCATGATCGTGGGGAGGTAAGAAAATTGCAGGTTATCGCAATCTTCTTTCAGGCGGTCGCCCACTTCGATAATATGTGTCGAAATAACAAAAAAACTGTTACGATACGTAGAAAATTCTTTTGTAACGGCCAGCGTTGCGTCGTAGGCGTCTTTTACGTTGGTGCCTTTGAACAGCTCGTCGAAAATGACCAGGAGGTCATGGCCTTTGGCTACCTCCTCCGCTACTTTCTTTACCCGCAGCACTTCCGCATAAAAATGGCTGTAGCCGAGGTTCAGGTTGTCCGGCACGTTGATCGAGGTATAAAGCCCGTCCCTGACGGAAAATTGCATGTCCTTCGCGGCTACGGGAAATCCCATATGCGCAAGATAAACCGCGATGCCCAGCGACTTCATAAAAGTGGATTTACCGGCCATGTTGGCGCCCGTCAGGAAAAGTACGTTCCGGTCTTCCTGCAGGGTCAGCGGGTTCGCCACCGCTTTTTCCAGGGCCGGGTGGCTTACCGCCGTGGTCCGGAAGATATTTTGCTCCTTTGGAAGGGCCTGTGCATACGAAAACCCCCTGGCGCGGGCTACATTGCTGACCGCTATGTATACGTCCAGGTGGTACATGAAGTCCAGTATGTTTTCCGTTTCTTCCCGGAGCACATGGCGGATGAGGTGGTCGTAACGCGCCAGTTGGAACAGGGAAAGCGGCTGGCCTTCCGGCGCATCCTGCAGCCATTTCGCCCGGTGGGTATTGAGGGCGGCCTGAACGGCTTCAAATTGCCCGGTTGAAAGATCGCTCACTTTTTGCAGGAAACCCTGCAAGGCGTTTAACATGCCGATGGTGGCGAGCAGGCCGTTCTGAAGGTGGCCGTACTGTTCATCTTTTACAGCTGTTTCCAGCGCCTTCTTTCGCAAAAGGTCCCCGGCTACCGCCAGGAAAGAGCTGCCGGTGCTTCCGCCCAGGTATGCTTCCGCATCTTCGAATACCTGCGCGCTAACCGGGAACGACAATTCCCGCTCATGAAAATATTTCAATACACCGCTACGGCTGTTGATGGCGGCGGGATCGGATAGCGGCTCATGAAACATCCTGTCCAGCAGCTTTTCCCCGCCTCTCGTCCGCGTGGCGTTAAAAAGACTGAATAAGGATTGCGGGCTGAATCTCCCGGTTATATTCAGGTCGTCCAGCGTTTGTTTGTCCGTTATGAAACTCATGTTGCTGTAGTTTTTTGCGGTTTCTTTTTCCCGTTGCGGAGAATTTCCAGTATTCCTTCGTTGTTAACGATCACCATTCCGTGCCTGTCGCTGGTAATTCCCTGTTCGAGGGTATAGGTATATTCAGGCTGATGGCCTTTCATCCGGGTAGGCAGGTAAACAAAGCTGATATTGCCGCACTTTTCCTTCAGCACGTCCCCGGCCTCGATAATATGGGTGGAGATCACGAAAATGCTTTCCCTTTTTTTCGCGAAGGCGCTGGTAATCGCAATGGTGGCTTCATACGCGTCTTTTACGTTCGTTCCCCGGAACAGTTCGTCGAACACGATAAAAAGGTCCTTCTTCAAACTCAGCTCCTGGGCCATCTTCTTTACGCGCAATACTTCCGCATAGAAGTGGCTGGCGCCCATGCCCAGGTTGTCTGGCAGGTTGATGGTGGTGTAAACGCCGTCCAGCACGGCAAATTCCATCTTCTTCGCCGCCACCGGGAAACCCGCATGCGCCAGGAACATGGCGATGCTCAATGATTTCATGAAAGTGGATTTGCCGGCCATGTTGGCGCCGGTAAGAAAGATGACATTGCTGTCCGTCGTAACATGGATGGAGTTGGGCACCGCGTTTTTTACCAGGGGATGGTATACTCCCTCCAGTTTCAGCAGATCATGACCGTTTCCCTGCTGGTTTGCGGGCAGGGCCTTGGGGAAAACGAATTTCCGTTCGGCCGCCACTTTCGCCACGGACAGGTATACGTCCAGGTAAAAGATCAGTCCCAGCAGCTTTTCAACCAGGTTTCTCTGCCGGAAACGCAGGATAACGTCAAACTCCGCTATTTGCGCATGCGAGAGCTTTTCCCTGCTTTGAAGGATGGCGGCAAAGGCCGGATCGTTGAGGATCACGGACATTTCTTCTTTTTCTTCCCGGTAAAACCCGTTCCCGTCCAGCTCCTTTATAAATTCTTTTGCCTGTTTCAGCAGGTCTGTGAGGGACTCCACGCCTTTGTAGATCAGTTGCGTATCAGCGTCCATCGCCATCATATTCGTCAGCTTCCGGGCTACCGAATTTTCCTGTACTGTCAGTTTGGAACGTTCGTCTGTGTTGGCAAGATAGGGCGTTGCCGCGTCGAAGGCCGCGGTTTTAAAGGGAAACGAGGTGTCCAGCGCGGCGAACGATTGTATAATGCCGCTTCGTTTGTTGATCGCTTCGCTGTCTGCAAGCGGGTACCGGAACATTTCTTCCAGGATGCCCGCGCCGCCCCTGGTAGCGCAGCGGTTAAAGATGTTGTAAATGGAATCTCCGCCGTGTTTGCCGAATATATTCAGGTCGTCCAGCGTTTGTTTATCCGTGGTAAATAACATTTGGTTGATTTGAGTGCAGCAGCGAATATCTAAAATATTTTCGGAAATGGTTGGCCGGCTGTAACATTTTCGGTCAGATCGTGTAATTGACAGGGGGAATTTAAAGTCAGGGCTACATGCAAATCCCAGGTCTGGCTCACGTTAACGGTGGCAATGGCGCTGTTCAGGCTACGGACGTTCCGGCTGTTCCCCTATATGCCAGGCATGCGCGATGTGAAAACATCTCTTATCCGGAAATTTTCCGCATAAAAAAACACCGGCCTTGCAGACCGGTGTTTTTGATCTTATATCCCTCCGATCAGAATGCGCTGATCTCGGCGAAGAAAGTAATGTTGGTATTTCCGTGTGTAGCCGTTACCGTTACCTTAAAGTATCTCCCGGAAAACTGTTGGGTAAAAAATACGGGCTGGCGGGCGTTGATGGCCTGAAGCTGGTATGTACCGGCATTCTGCCAGGTAGTGCCGTTCGCGCTCACTTCCACCGTCACCGTTTTGGGCGCGCCGTTGGGCGCGTTCTGGCGGGCGGTGAGGTAAAGGCCGGAAAGCGTGTTGCTCGCGTGCATATCGATGCTGATATGGTGCGGCAGCGGCGGCTCTCCCCCATCCCACTGGGTATGCCAGAACGTGTTCAGCAATCCGTCAAGCGCAAAGATGGCGCGGCCGTTGTTCGGGCCTTCGCCGTTCGCTTCTTCCGAATCCACTTCGGCGATGGTCCATGCGGCGCGGCTGATCTCCGGATATACCGGCGGCGTTACTTTCACCACGAAATACGTAATGGACTGCGCCCCGTTGATGCTGTAACCATCCGCGGAAGAAAGCCTTACGGGGATCATATAATTATGCCCTTCTTCGATCAGTTTGGCATTGATGGTGAACGCGATATTGTTGCTGATCGTGCTGCCTTTTTTGATCACCGTGCCGCCTTTCGGGAACACGAAGATGTTATCGGGAATGCGTTCGAACGCAGGCTGGCCGGCATTGGCGCGCGCGGTGTTGATCGAATCCCATTTCGAATAATCCAGGTCAAAATTCACCGTAACGTCCCGCGGGGCGCTGGCAAAACCGGAGCCCGCGAAAAAGGCGTTCAGGTCGAATGCATAAGCGGAATCGGACTGCAGCGGCGCCCTCCTGTTCACGGTAATATCCGTAAAAGCGCCGTTGATGGCCTGCGACATGTAGATGCGCACATCGCCGTCGTTTTCGGAAAACGCGTTTTCCTTTTTGCAGCCTGCGGCGCCGATCCCTGCCAACAGTGTATAGAGAAGTAATTTTTTCATCTTTCCATTTTTAAGGATAATAAAACGTCGCCCTTACCAGTTCGGGTTCTGCGGCAGCAACGCAGGGTTCAGCGTTAATTCGTTCGTGGGCAGCGGGTACAGGTACATCCTGTCGTTCCAGGTACGGGACGTGATGTTGTTGTAAACGCGAATGTAAAAGTTGCCGTCTACGATCACATTGCTCACCTGGTTGGCCGGGTATTGCGCGCGCAATGCGGGCGTGAGTTTCATGCCCAGTATCGTTTCCGGGTTGTTGATGAGCGGGCCGGCTTTCCAGCGCAGCAGGTCGTCGAAACGGAAACCGTCTCCCACCAGCTCGATCCTTCTTTCCCGCCTTATCTCGTCCAGCAGCAAGGGAATGCCCGGGAATTTGGATTGCGGGTCTCTCACCAGCGAGGCGATCACCATCGGCGCCATGCCCACGCGGGAGCGGATCTCGTTCACCGTTCTGTCTATCACCGCCTGGCCCGCTTCGCCCAGCTCGGCTTTGGCTTCCGCGAATATCAGCAGCGTTTCGGCGTAACGGAAAATGAAAAGGTCGAGCGTGGACTGGTTGGCGTTCCACTGCGCGAGGTCGGGGCTGTAGTTTTTCACCGCGGCATACCCGGTTACCACGCCGGGAATGCGCGGCAGCGTCACCACATCGTTTACGCCGCCGGGATTGTTGGTCACCACGAAGCCGCGTGTTGCAATGATCTGCCTGAAGCGGGGGTCGCGGTCCACCATTTCATCGTCCAGCGTTTCGTCTCCCTGGTACAGCGCGCTAAGGGCGGTCGGCGTGCCGTTCTTGTCCAGGAAAGAACGTACGAAATCCTTGGTGAGCGCCGGCCATATGTCGGATATCTGGCGGGTGAGGTTGTGCATGCTGATGTCCTTGATGTAACGGCGCGCCAGGATGGCTTCCGGGTTGCCTCTCAGCTCTTCCTGGATAAACAGGTTGTAATAATCTTTCAACGGGTTGCCGGTTTTCCAGATGCCGTAACGGCCGGTGTTCATCACGGCTTCGGCGGCATCGGCAGCGGCGCGCAGGTAGATCGTTTCATCGCCCAGGGCGTGATATTTCCGGAAAGTGCCTTCCCAAAGGCAGATCCTGGCTTTCAGGGCGTTTGCCACGTCTTTGGTGATCCTTCCCCTGAATTGTTGGTTGTCTCCTTCGGCGGCATTGGCCGTGGCGAAGTTAAGGTCCGCCAGCACGGAATCCATCACCTGCTTGTGCGGCTGGCGCGGGCCGTAAAGGATGGCGGAAGATGTATCGGTCAGGTCCTGCGAAAGCCAGGGCACTGCGCCGAAACGTTTTACTTTATTCCAGTAAAAAAGCGCGCGGAAAGCGCGGGCCTCGGCAGCATAGTAATTTTTTACAGTGCCGTCCATCTGTGCGCGGCCGTACCGCTGCAGGAAGTAGTTTATATCACGGATGTCTGACCAGCCGGCGTAGTTCCAGTTGTCGTCCGTTGCGGGCACCACGTATTCGCCGGCAAGAAACGTGTTGCGGGAGCTTTGCGCGAAGTTGTCCGAGTTTGCTTCGCTGTTGCCCTGTTGTACGGGCAATGCGTCGTAGAACTGGTTGAGATACAATTTCAGGTCGTTCTCGTTTTTGAAGAACGTGGGCTCGCTGATGGCGTCCTGCGGGAACCTGTCCAGGAAATCTTCCTTTTTACAGGCGGCCAGCAGCAGAACGAGCGTGCAGATATATAAAATGTGATTCCTTGTCATGATTTCAATTTTTTAATTCAGCATTACAAACCAACCTGCAGGCCAAATGACCAGCTGCGGCTCAGCGGGTATGTCTGAACGCCCAGCAGCTCGGGGTCGAAGGCTTTGTGCAGATCGGTCACTTCAAACAGGTTCTGGCCGGTGATATACACTCTCACGCGGTTGATCTTCGCCCTGGAAAGCAGGGACTGCGGGAGGGAATACCCGATAGTGGCCTGTTTGAGGCGCGCATAAGCCGCGTTCTGCAAGTATTTGGTCTGCGTCTGCTGGTTGTACCCTGCGCCGATCTTGTTTACGGGATAATAGGCGTCCGTATTCCCGGGCGTCCAGGTATCCAGGTGGTATTTCAGCGGCACGTCCCATTCGCTCGTAAAGCCCCAGAAATAGGTACCGCCGAGCATGTAGTCGCGTTTGCCGGTGCCCTGAACGAATATTGTCGCGTCGAATCCTTTGTATTCGGCGCCAAGGTTCAGGCCGAAGAGATAACGCGGCGTGTTGTTGCCGATCACGCGGCGGTCGCCGGGATTGTAGATGCTGTTGTCGCCCACGGAAATAACGCCATCGCCGTTCAGGTCCGTGTAACGGATGTCGCCGGGCAGCCATGCGCCGCCATACAGGTTTTTCTGGGAAGCGGATTTCGCTACTTCTTCCGCGGACTGGAAAAATCCGGCGGTGGTGTAGCCCCAGATATCGCCGAGGCGCTCGCCTTCGTAATAATCGCCGATAAGCCCTTTGGGGTTCAGCTCGTATCGCGTCACTTCGGAGGTGGCGTCTGCCAGGTTGAAAGCTACGTTGTAGCTGAAGTCGCTGCCAACCTGGTCTCTCCAGGTAAGGTTCAGCTCCCAGCCTTTGGTACGCATATCGGCGGAGTTGGTGGTAGGCGGCGTTGCGCCGAGGATGGCGGGCCTTGCAGCACCCGACTGGACGATGTCTTTCACGGTTCTTACGTAATAGTCAAATACAAGCCCCAACCTGTTCTTCAGGAAAGATGCGTCCAGACCGACATCGATGGTGCTCACTTTTTCCCAGGTGAAGTCAGGCGATACGAGCCCGGCCGCGCCTACATAAGGACTGGTGAGGTTATCGTCGAACACATATCCCGTCTGCCCGATCGGCATCGTGGCGATATAAGGATAAGGCACGCTGGTGGCCTGGTTGCCGAGGGTTCCGTAAGAAGCCCTGAGTTTCAGGTCGTTGACGATATCGGAAATGCCCGCAAAGAATTTTTCCTGCGAAACGCGCCAGCCCGCTGAAACGGAGGGCGCGAACAAATAACGGTTGCCTCTCTGGAAACGCGAAGTACCGTCATAACGGCCGTTCACTTCCAGCAGGTATTTATCCGAATAAATGTAGTTGAGGCGGAAAAAGGAACCGCTTACCGCCCATTCGTTCTGCGCCGCGCCGAGGATCGGGCTCTTGTCGTTGTTAGGCACGAGGCTCGGCATGGTCGGGTCCACCAGGTTGCGGGCGGTTACATTGAAGTTCCTGTTCTGCTTCAGCTCTTCGTTGTAGCCGATCATCGCTTTCAGATAATGTTTCCCGCCGAAGGTATTTTCATACTGGAGGTAAGAGTTCAAAGCGTAATAAAAATCGCTGGCGCTGGCCTGGTACAGGCGGCTGGGAGTGGTCCAGGGATAGGTGCCCAGCAATGCGCCGTCTACGCCGTATTCGCTGAATGCTTTATAATGCTGGCTGGTATTTTTGAAATACCCGTTCCAGGTGTAATCCGTTACCCAGCGTACGTTTTTCAGGGGCTTCACCACAAAGCCGCCGGTGAGCCATACGTCGTTGATGTCATATTTATACCGCCCGTTCTGTTTCATCACGGCGATCATATTGGTGTAGTTGCCCTGGCCGGAGAAATTGCCGTCCGGGTGGTACACCGGCATCAGCGGGGTTAAGTCGGTGGGGATGAAAGACCAGTTGGAGATGTTGTCGTTCACGAACTGCGTGCCGTTGGGCGTGTTCAGCGTCGTGCGGTTCAGGCTGGCTTTGAAGTTCAGCTCCAGCCAGTCGGTCGTTTTATTGGTGAGGCGAAGGCTCGCATTATACCGTTTGTATTGCTGGTCGGCTTCTTTCAGCAGGCCCTCCTGGTTGAGAATGCCCATGCTGGCGGCATAGGTGGTTTTACCTTCCCCGCCGGACAGCGAGATGTTATGCTGTTGCTGCGGCTGCCATCCCGGGTACAGCACGTCTATCCAGTCTGTGTTGCCTACGTAACGGTAACGGTTGGGCCTGTCCGGGTCTACGTACACATCTGAATTGTTCGCGGGATCGGCGGCGTATTTGGAGGCCAGGATGGAATCCTGGTCGGTATAGTTGTAGCTGTTGCCGCCGGCCCTGCGCGCGGCGTCGCGGAACATGTTGATGTATTCGGGACCGCTCAGGTAATCTGGCAGGCGGGTTGGGCGGGAAAGCGTGTAGTTGCCGGAGTAGCTGATATTGATCTTCCCGGATTTCCCGCTTTTGGTGGTGATCAGCAGCACGCCGTATGCAGCACGGCCGCCGTAAATGGCTGCGGAAGCGGCGTCTTTCAGCATCGTCACACTTTCCACGTCGTCGGGGTTGATGAGATTCGGGTCCATCACCACGCCGTCTACCAGCACGAGCGGGGCCGCACCGCCGCTTGAGCCCAGGGGATTGTCGCCCCTGATATTAAAGGAAGCGCCCTGGCCGGGAGCGCCGGTGCTCATATTCACGCGCAGGCCGGGCATAGTGCCTTGCAGGCCCTGCGCCAGGTTCACCAGCGGGCGGCTTTCCAGCGCCTTGGCGTTTACGGTAGCTACGGCGCCGGTGAGGTTTGCGGCTTTCTGGGTGCCGTAACCTACCACCACCACTTCGTTCAGCGCGGTATTGCCTTCTTCCAGCACGATGTTCATGGCGCCGGAAGTAACGCGTCTTTCCAGGGTCACAAATCCTACGAACTTAAACATCAGCGTGGCCGTGTCACTTTTTACGGTGAGCGAAAACGAACCGTCTTCTTTCGTGATGGTGCCGTTAGTGGTGCCTCTTTCCCAAACGCTTACGCCAATAAGCGGCTGCTGCTGGCCATCGGTCACTTTACCATGAGCCACAATGGCCTGCACCACATTCGGCTTGTCGCCCGCGGGGGCGATCACCACGAGGTTGCCGGCGATCGTTTTGTAACCCAGCTTGGTATTTTTCAGTACCTGCCCCAGCGTTTCCGTCCAGGTTTTGTCTTTCACTTCGATGTTTACCGGCGCAAGGTCCTGCAGCATTTCGTCGTTGTACACGAAATGAACCGGGATCTGTTTCTCGATGGCTTTTAATACTTTCCGGAGGGAAGCCTGCTTCATGTTCAGCGTCACCTTTTCCTGCGCATAACCGGATAGCGCAAAGGATTGTATGGAGCACATACAAATGATAATGGCGGTCAATTTCATCATGAACAATAGCTTGATAAGTGGCGCGACAGGACGACCGGGGCTCGCACCCGGACCCAATCTGATTTTTTTCATACTTTTGATGTTAGGTTTTGAAAAATAGGCTTCCCCTTCCCTGATGAACCGGAGAAGCCTTACATTGCCTGAGAACGGAGAATGTCGCAAGCATTCTCCTTCTTTTTTGTGATTTCAGTTGATTGTGATTGCTTTTATACCATATTCAATACATTAACGTGAGAACTTGTTACGCGAAATTTTTTGTGATCATTTGTTAGCGAAAATATTGTTAGCGAACATACACCGTATCATTGTCCTGGCTGTATGTTATTTTTCCTGTAGCCTGTAGCGCGTTTAATACGTCTGTCATTGATTTCTTCTCAAAAACGCCGGTAAAGCTGGCGTTGTATAGGGCATCGTTTTCCACGACCACGGTAACATTGTACCATTTTTCCAGTTTGGAAGCCACTTTCCCGAAGTTGTCCCCGTCGAAGATCAGTTTGCCTTCTTTCCATCCTGCGTCCAGCAGGGTGCCGTCCAGCGGGTCCGTACGCAGTTTGCTGAGCGTCAGGATCGGGACCTGCTGCGCCTCCAGGCTGTCTGCATTATGCTGCGCCTGGTATACCGGGCTGATGCGGTTGCGCACGGCCAGTTTTTCGCCGGGTTTCAGCTGGATCGTGTTGCCGGGCTGGTCCGTAAGCGTTATGGCCACGGAACCGCTTACCAGCGTGGTTTCTGTGTTCTGCTCGTCCGGGTAGGACCTTATGTTAAATACGGTGCCGAGCACTTTCACTTTCAGCCCGCCCGCCTCGATGATAAAAGGCATGTCTTCATCTTTCGCCACTTTAAAATAAGCTTCGCCGGTGAGCCGCACGTTACGGGAAGAACGGTTGAAATCGTCTCCGTAAGTGATCTTGCTGTTGGAGTTCAGCCACACTTCCGTGCCGTCTGCCAGGGTGAAATAAGACTGCGACCCTTTCGGTGTTTTCACTTCCTGCGCCGCGGCCCCGCGGGTTTGCCCGGAAGAGGCAGACCAGTACCACCAGCCTCCCGCGCAGGTGAGCGCAAGCAGAAAAACCGTCATTACGAGCGCTTTACGGAATCTCCGGGGCGCAGGCGCGGGCGTTTCCGCTTCGTCCATCAGCCCGGCGATCTGCATTTTGGCGAAGTGGGTGGCGTAGGCCTGAAGGGCCTCAGACTGTTCTTCCTCCTCCCGTTCCGCCGTTCCCGGCACCATCTGCCAATACAGCAGCCGCAGCCTCTCATCCTCCGCGATCAGCTGTTGCAGCTCCGCTGCTTCAGGGTCGCTGGCACTGCCGGACAAAACCCGGCCCATTAAATGATAAAAACGGTCCTCCTGCATTTAACAAAGGGTAATTGCTTATAAGACAAGATCCGGGAACAAACTCCCCAATCCTTTTCGGGATTTTTTTAGAATTTTCCGGCGGAGCTGCCGCGGTGGGTTTTAAACACATCCGCCAGGCGGCGCATGGCGATATTCAGGTGGCGGTCCACCGTGTTTTCGGAGATCTCCATGATGGCGGCCACTTCTTTATAGCTGAATTTTTCTTCGCGTACCAGTTTGTAGGCCATCTGGCATTTGGGAGGCAGCTGGGAAATGGCTTTGGCGAAGTCGTTTTTCAGTTCGCGGCCGATGTAGATGTCTTCCGGCGTAAGGTAGGAAACAAATGAAGCCGGGGCGATATTGTCGATGTCGCAAACGATGTAGTTCCGGTTTTTCACCAGGTAATTGATCGCGGCATTTTTGACGGATTTAAAAAGATAGACTTTCAGGTTGTGGATGTTCAGCAGGCCTTCTTTCATGGTCCATACCTTCAGGATGGCGTCGGACACGAGCTCTTCCGCCACTTCGCCCTGCCTTACATACGTATCGGCAAAGCGCACGAGGCCTTTATAGAAGTGAAGAAACAACTGCTTGTAGGCTTCTTCATTCCGGTAGACGGCAACCTGCTCCTGTAGTAATGCGATATCCATGAAAACCCGTAGTACCTGTAATGTCAAATCTAGGCATTAGTCCGGTTAAAAAAAACCGCGGGACTGGGCTTATTTTCGCTAAGAGGTATTCAAAATTCACATTTTCGGGATTCCGCGGGATCAGCGCCGCGAACCAGGTAAAAACGGTGATGCCGCCGCCGGTTAGCAGGTACTAAAAGGACCGGCCCGGAAAACAGCAATTGTTTTTCAGACCGGCCCTCTTGGTATCTACCGCATCCCTGTTATGAGACCTTTGCCGGAACGTTCTGCGCTACCAGCTTCACATTGATCGTGTATTCCACGGCATCCGTCCTGGACGAATAATCCTTGGTGCTTTTGAAAGTAACGCTTTTGCCCGGCGACAGCTGTGAAAGGCTGATGCTGAATGTGCCCACCACATCATTGTCGCTCGAGCCGTCTTCGTCATACACCGTTACCGCCACGCTGGAATTGAACCAGACTGAACGGCCGCATTGCCAGGTTTCCCCTTCCTTCATCGAAAAATAATCGTACGTAGGATATGGATATTGTGTATCGCCGTCGGCCTGGAAAATAAAATAGATCTCGTTCTCATCGCCCGCCCCGTCGTTGGAAGGATGCACGCATTTCAGGCTTTCGATGATTAAAAAGTTGTTCTTCCGGGGCTGGACGACCGGTTTGATGTACGGGTCCGCTCCCTGGTCGCCCAGGATGAATATATAACATTCCACTTCGGCGATGCCATCTTCCACGCCTATGCCGAGAGTGACCGCTATACCGGAAATACCGTCTGAAGTATAATAAATGCCCGCGCTCATTTCCGCCTCGAAACCGAGATCTATTTCCGTGCCCCACCGGTACCCTTCCAGGTCTGCCGGTGTACTGTTCCACAACCCGAACTGCACGCCTCCCATTACTCCGATCTCCAGGCCTTCTTCCAGCGACAACGCTAAAAATTCAGCAGTCTGCATCCCCTTCGAATTTCCGACGCCGATGGCTACCCCGATGGTCCCGGAAAACCCGATGACCAATTCCGCCTCGAAGCTCAGGCCTATCGTGAAACTGCTTTCCGGAAGGTCCAGCGACCTGATCCAGCTGATCAGTTTAACGAATACCGGTTTGTCGGGCAGGCTTGCCACATACGACCGTACTTCCTGCAGGTCCATATGCTCCACCGCCGCCAGTTCCTTTTTTCCTTCAGGTGAGTTGCTGTAGCTGGCCCAGGCTTTTGCCGCTTCTTCAAAGACTTCTTTTTCTTTTTCCATCGATGCCGGTTTGGAAGGAGGTTTGGGTGCTGACGGGGATTGCATGGACCGGTAAAGCCCTGCATAATTTGCGAGTTGTATTTTCAGTGCTTCTTTCATAACAATGTTTTTTTTGATTTACGGAATAAATGGGGGCTTAATCGATGTACGTGTAAGAGATGGTGTAATCCGCCCCGTTATGGTTTTTCAGCCGCCTGGAACCGGAACCGCTGCCCGGCTCGAAATCGGTGCTCTGGAGATAGGTGGCGAGGTTGGGATCGTAACTCAGATCGTGGTCCCAAATGGTGACCAGCACTTCATACTCAAAGTTGAGCACGAGGTCTTCCAGGTTCCAGGTATCGCCTTTCTCCATGTTTTCGCTGGAATTGATCTTGGCAGGCACGCGGATGGGTAATCCGCCATCTGCCTGGCATACCAAATACACTTCGTCGCCATCGGTAACGCCGGATTCGGAAGTGGCGTTGCAAACAATTGAAGTTACCCGGATAGAATGTTTACTCATGGTTAAAATTTATTAGTTAACAAATCGGTTAGCCTGGATACTTTCGGGGCGTTTTGAGCCGGGCAATAACATACCTGCCGGCCCGGCATTTGTAAATGCGGGCCTGCGCGACAGACCACTTGCGGGAATGCCGCTGCAGATCGCCCGTCCGGGCGGCGCCATGCGTAATTTTCCCCTCATGCGTGCGGGGAGCGAACTTATCTCGGATGTGTTTAATAATGAAAAACGGGGCATCCCTGTTTTTCCCGGGTACTGCTGTTGAAGGAATGAAAAATAGGGTTCATTTGTCTCACAACAAAGCGATGGGCGCTTCTTATGGCAGCGATATACATCTAACGCTACGAATATACGAAAGTATTTTTACAATAACATTCAACGAATTATCACCTAAGCAATATCTTCTATGTTGCCTGTTAAAAAATGAAGCCCCGCTCAGGGAGCAGGGCTTCAAAAAAAAGATTTTTACGTCGATCAGGATGCTTCTTTCGCAAGGTCGATCATCGCTTCCAACTCGTTGATCAGTTCGGAATCGGTCGAAAAGCCGGTGCTCATGAACCGCATCCTGCCCCTGCCGTCGATCACCACTTTTGCGGGGATGCCGTTGGGCTTGTATTTGGAGACTACCTGGAAAGTACCCTTGTCCCCCACCGGTTCGTCCATCAGCACATGGAAAGGATATTTTTTCTTTTCCATGAATGATTTCACCCTCAGCAACGCGCCATCCGCCTTTTCCTGCGTCGCAATAAAGAGGAATACGACCTCCGGGTGCTGTTTCACCATTTTTTGCATCGCCGGGAAGGAAGCGATACAGGGCTGGCACCAGGTAGCCCAGAAATCCAGCACTACTACTTTCCCCCGGAAATCCGATAGCGATACCATTTTGCCGTTCAGATCGCGGAGCGCGAAACCCGGCGCCACGGTGTCTTTCATTTTGGGCTTCAGCGATTCTTTGAGCGCGGTCTGCACGCTTTTTTCCAGCCGGCCGACATATTCATCAAACCCCTTGGTGCTGCCATGTTTGCCGACGTACAGCTCTTTCAGCTGCGCATGCATGTCCGCCGTTGCTTTGCCTTTTTTGGTGAGGGCTTCCAGCAGGCCGTACGCTTTATCCTGCTGGCCCGTGAGCGCCAGCAGCCGCGCATATCTCTCCACGGAAGACGACATTCCTTCTTCCGGGTCGCCGTCAAAAGTTTTCTCCTGGTATGCCAGCGCTTCCTTATATTTTCCGTTGGCGAAAAGCGCGGCGGCATAGGTATCGTAATACGGGTATTGGGCAAAGGTCATGAACCGTTTCCAGTCGGCTTCTTCCATGGATACGGGCCTGGCGGCGGGATCGTCTTTATAGGAAAGATAAAGATCGATCGTTTCCTTCGCCAGCTGTTCCGCCATTTTTGCATCGATCTTATCGCGCACCAGTATGCTGGCGCCCATGTTCATATAAGAGGTCTGGTTGAATTTGTTTTTTATTTCGCCGATATATTTTTTAAACGCGTCGTAGCGGCGTTCGCGAAGAAAAGCGAGCGCAACGGTGCCTTTTAAGACGTCGATCGTTTCCGCGTCCTTAGCCGCGTCCAGCTTATTGTCCGCGATGATCTTCCTCATCAGCGAAACGCTTTTTCCCGGGTCGCTTTCTTTGGTGAGGCTTTTCATCTGCTCCATCATGGCGGTCTGTTGCTGGGCGCTCGCCAGCAGCGGGACAGCGATCAGTAAAACGAGTAACGATAGTTTGATCTTTTTCATGTAACGATCTGTTTTTATCAGTGGATTGGTTTCAGTATCACGGATTGTCTTCCATGCCCGGGTTCGTCAGCAGCATCCTGGGCGGGATCTTCAGCACGAAACGTTCCGGCCGCAATTGGTATGCGGTGGTAGTGCCGTCTGCCTGGTAAAGTGTATGCGTATACGAAGGATTGCCGAACAGCGGATCGACGGAAAGCCTTCTCATATCGAACCAGCGAACGCCGAGCCCGGCGTATTCCCGCAGGCGTTCATCCATCACGAAACGCAGTAATTGCGCCTGATCGCCCGCGATAACGGCGGGTACGGCGGCATCGGCTTCCGGCATACGTTTGGCACGCAGCTGCTCCAATGCGGTTACCGAACCGGGAAGGTCTTTCAACCGGGCTTTACACTCCGCTATCAGCAAATATATTTCCGGCACTACTACGCCAAAGGGCACAATGCTGGGCGCTGTTCTGCGCTGGGCGCCCCCCATGAACGGCGCGCCGGCGGGGAAAGGCGTTTTTGAGTACAACAGCAGGCGAAGGTCTGAAGGCGCATACAATGCCATAGTTTCACTTTTCACCTGCAGCGTATTGAACAGCACATGAAAGTTGGAGAATTGCCGGAGGTACAACGCTTCCTGGTTATTGGCGGTAACGGGATAATTAGGACCGAACATATCGACCGGCGTGAAAGCGCCGCCCGGTGCAAAAGTTTCGTTGTAGTTGTACAGACCGACCGGCACCTGCGCCGTTGCAAGCCCCTGCAGCGACGCTTCCAGGAGCGGAAGCGCTTCTTCGTAGCGCTGCATAAAAACATACACCTTCCCGAGCAGGGCCTGCGCGGCGGGTTTGCTCATGCGGAGGCGATGAAATACAGGTACAGACAGATCGGGCAGCGCCTTCTCCAGGTCGCCCGTTATAAAATCGTACACCTGCTGTACGGAAGCGCGGCTGAATTGGTTCACCGTAATATCCGCCGTGGTAATGATGGGAAATCCCGGGTCGGACGCGGCTGTGGAGGATTGATAAGGTTTGCCGTAATAATTGATCAGCAGGAAATAGGTCCACGCCCGCCCTGCAAGCGCTTCGGCCTGTACCATCCTTTTTTGCCCCGGCGTTCCGTCCGGCGTTTCCATCACTTCGTTAATGATCTTGTTATAGGTATAGATGCTTGCGAGCGGACCGGAAGTTTCCGCGCTGTTTTCATCGCGCTGATAAACCTGGTCGCTCCAGGTAAAAAGGCGCTGTTCGCGCAGGGTAAGCCCGCTGTAATAAGGCTCGATGGCGGTTACTTCGTCTCCCATCAGCAGCTGCGCGTCCGCGCCCACATTCAGCAGGTTGGGATTGTTGAGCAACAGCTCGTAGTCTTTGTAGCCGACCGCGATCACCTTTCCTTTCGGCAAAACCTCCAGGAAACTTTTTTTGCAGGATATGCCGGCTGTTAGCAGAAGAAGCAGTATGGCCGGAGCAGCAATATATTTTTTCATGTCCTTCTTTTAATAAATGTTCTTTTTCTAAAACCGGATATTTACACCCGCGGTAACAGTGCCCTGGTTGATACGCATGTAACGGATGCCCCCGGCCAGTTGCCCGGCGGCGCTGCCGCCCGGAGCGTCCTGGAATTCAGGATCGATGCCGTAGTCGTTGGCTTTCCACAACATTACGTTGGATAATTGCAGGCGCAGCTTCACGCCGTTGAGTTTCGCCACAGACACTACCTTTCGCGGAAGGTCGTAACTCAGCGAGATATCTCTCAGTTTTACGAAAGCGGCGCTCACGACGTTGATGTCGCCCTGCGTATAATATCTTGTGTCCCTCCTGCTTGCATTCACGCTGTTCACCGGTATCCAGGAAGGAACGTTCGTGGTCTGCTCGTCGCCGGGCTGCTGCCACCTGTCTGCAAATTCCGCATGCACATTGCCGCTGCGAAAACGCAGGTCGCCGCTTTGCATGGCGTTGTTGGCCGTAAGCGGGATCAGCCCGTTGCCGGAATAAAAACTATTCACGTCCCGCCGCATAACATTCCCGAAGTTGTAAACGATATTGGCAGACAGCGAGAGGTTCCCGAACGTCCAGATATTCGACAGACCGCCGTTCCACACCGGCTGATAAGTGCCCATGTACAGCACGTCGTCAGGCATGGCGGCATTTCTTTCTTTTATGACCTTACCGTCCTGCAAGCTGATCTGCGGATCGCCCTCACCGTCCAGCCCCGCGAAATCGTACGCAAAAACAGCGAACGCCGGGTAACCCGCGAGATAGATGGTACCGGTTTTTTGCTCGCCGGTTGCGATCAGCGCGGGCTGGTTGAGCTTCGTGATCTTGTTGCGGTTGTACGCAAGCACCAGCTGGCTCACCCAGCTGAAACGGCCGGCGGTGATGTTGAGGGAACGGATAGACGCTTCAATGCCGGTGTTCCGCATATTCCCGAAGTTCCCTACCACCGTGTTGTAACCCGAGAAGGGGTTCACTTCCATCTGGCCGATCAGGTTCTCCGTTTGTTTGCTGTAAAAATCGACGGACCCGCTCAGCCGGTTGCCTTTCAGCACCCCGAAATCGACGCCGATATTCAGCGTGCGGGAGCTTTCCCAGGTAAGGGCGGCATTGGCCGGCGTTACGATGGCAAGCCCCGTATTGCCCGGCAGCGTGGAGCCGGATTGCGCGCCGAGGATGTCGTAAGAAGCAGCGGTGCCCGGAACGGGAGAATTCCCGGTGAGGCCGTACGACACTCTCAGGGCAAGATCGTTGAATGCCCGGTGTTCCATAAACGATTCGTCGCCCAGCTCCCAGCGCCCGCCAATGCTCCATACCGGCTTGCGCTGCGAAGAACGGTCCCTGCCAAAAAGATTCGATTCGTCCAGGCGGATGCTGCCGTTGAACGTATACCGCCTGAGCCAGGTATAACCCATATTGCCATAATAGGAAAGAAACCTGACGCGCGATTCCGTTTCCCCGAACGGCTGCGCATTGGCCAGCAGGCTGCGCGAACCGTTGTTGGGCATCACCGGGCCGGCTACGCCGGTGGTGGAAAGCGTGGCGTAATCGATCGCGGGATAGGTTTGCAGCAATTCGTTATAACCACGCGTGAGCGACTGGCTGGTCACAACCAGCTGTTCCTGCGATTCCTGGCCCACAAGCAGCGAAAGCTGATGCCTTTTGCCGTTCCATGCCTTATCGTAAGCGAGTTGGTTCCGAACCGTCCAGTTGTTTTGCGTGGCGTTCGACAACGAATACCTTCCGCCGGTGACGGGGAGATAATATTTGGGCAGCTGGCCCGGCGCCGTGGCGGGCACGGTGAATTGTACGGCTTCCGAGCGCACCAGGTAACTCCGGCTGTCGTCGTAAGAGCGGATCTTTTCCGCCGTTTTAAACAGCCCGTATACGCCGGAGAAAGATAAACCATCCAGCAGCTTCACCGTAAGCCCCGCCGTGATCCTTGCCTGCAGCAGGTCTGCTTTGGTATAACCGTAGTCGCGCTCCAGCAGCGGGTTGTAATCCAGGTTGACGCCGCTTTTCCCTTCAAATGCCCGCCGTGTTGAATCGGAAAGCTGCTTCACGTAAGGAATGGAAAGCGGTTTGCCCTGCGCGTCCTCAAACAGCTGGTAAGGAAGAAAACGGTTATCTGCTTCCACATTCCTCGGCGCGGTGGTATTTACATTCGTAAGATCTGTGATCAGGAATACATCGAGATGTTTATTGACGGTATAATCCTGCCTGACATTTATTTTATACGTGTTGTTCGTTTCACCCGGTTTGTTGCTTTGCGTGCCGGTATACGCGAGCGAGCCGTATATGCCGTACGATTCCCCGCCTCCCCGTATCGAAAGCGTATGGTTGGTGAGCAGACCGGGCCGGTACCATGCATCGCGTATCTGGCGGACGTTGTTGATAGCCGCCAAACTGTCGAGGCTCGCCGTTGCCTGCGCATCGGAAATCAGCCCGCGGTAACGGTTGTACAAAATAACGTTGTGCGGCGGCACGCCGGTAGACCCCAATCCCGTATAGGCGCTGACGTTTGCCCACGGATAAAGGTCCGGCCGGAAAATATCGCTGGCGGCCTGGATAAATTGCCGGCTGCTGAGCACAGGGTAATAATCAACATCCGGCTTTCCCTGGAAATTCACAAAACCGTCGTATTCGATAGCGAGTTTTTCGTTCCTGCCGCCTTTGCGGGTGCTGATAACGATCACCCCGTTGGCGGCCCTTGCGCCCCAGATGGATGCGGCGGAAGCGTCTTTTAATACAGTGATCTCCGCTACGTCCTGCGGGTTCAGTGAATTGATATTATCCAGCGGCACACCGTCTACCACCAGCAGCGGCGATTTGTTGCTGTTGATGGACGTGAGGCCGCGGATCAGCACCGGCGTGCCTGCGGCCGAAGGCGCATTGTTCACGGTAAGCCCCGGCACCAGCCCGTCCAGGCGCTGCAGGATATTCATGGAAGTGGTCCTGTCCCGGAGTATTTGCATATTCGGTTTGGCATATGCGCCCGCGCTGCGTTTTACCGAGAACGACTGGTAACCGCTGCTCACCACCACTTCTTTCAGCTGGCTGGAAGATCCGCTCAGCACGAAATCAACAAATGTATGACTGCCTTTGCTCACGTACACTCTTTTCTCTTCGCGCGTGTAGCCTACACAAGAAACCTGCACAACGTAAAATCCTTCCGGTAAATTTTTAAACTGATATTCGCCCCGCTCGTTGGTAACCATGCCTTGTTTTTGAGGTTCCAGCATCACCGTTGCGGGTGTGACCGGAGCGCCGGCCTCATTTTTTACGGAACCGCTGATCGTTCCCGGTTCATTGGGGCGCTCGCCGGCGGGCGTAACGGGCTTCGCTTTCAGGAAAATGGTTTTGTTGCTGATCTCATAGGAGAGTTGCTGGTTGCGCAGCACCAGGTCCAGAAATTCCGTCAGCGGCATGTTGCGTACCGCGCAGGTAACAGGTTGGGTTTCCTTCAACAATTGTTTACCCCCAAACACACTGTACCCCGTTTGTTCGCGGATAGCCTGGAATACCGTTACCAGTTGCGCTTCTTTCGCGGTATAGGTAATAACGGGGCCGGTGGACTGGGCATTTATTCCCCAACAGATCGACATGAGCAGCATCACGCCAAGCCACCTGGCCTGCCATCGTGATACCGCCGTTTTTGGTTGAGCAGCCATTAAAGAACACATTTAGTTGATAAAATGAATAAAAATGAACAAAAAGTCTCCCTGATCGCGGATGACGTCCTCCACGAACCGGGCCTGGTTGGTTTTTGTATGTACTTAACTCATGTAAACATGCTCATGGGGAAACGATCAAACGTCTCCCGTTCTCGAGGCGGAAATTCACCCCGGACATTTTCAAGCCTTTTAATACTTCCGAAAGCGGGAGCGACCGTTCCATTCCGCCGATAAACTCCAGGTCGGGGATGCCGTTTTCATACACCACTTCGATATCGTACCAGCGGGAAAGCTGGCGCATGATGTCCTGCAGGTCTGCATCCTGGAAATTAAACCGTCCTTCCTTCCAGGCCATGGCTTCTGAAATGCCTTGCTGGCCAAGCGTTTTGACGGACAACTGTTTTGAAGATACCTGCGCCTGCTGCCCCGGTTTCAAAATCACTTTTTTCCCATTCCCGGCTACGCGTACCGCGCCTTCGAGCAGTGTGGTACTGACAAGTTCTTCTTCCTCATAAGCCTTGATGTTAAAATGCGTGCCCAGCACTTCTACGGAACCGGTTTCGTTCAGCTTCACCCTGAACGGCATTTGCGCGTGCGGCGCCACTTCGAAATAAACTTCCCCCGTTATGGCCACTACCCGCTCGCTGCCGGAAAAAACGACCGGGTAACTGATGGAACTTGCGGCGTTGAGCCAGGCCTTTGTTCCATCAGGGAGCGTGACCTGGTACATGCGGCCGCGGGGAGTGCGCAGCGTATTGTAAGCCGCAACGCCTTCATCTCCACCGGGAGTGTACACGATCTGCCCGTCTTTTTTAACCACCTGGCTGCCCTGCTGCGTAGCTAACCGGCCGTTGGCCGCGCTATCCAGCAGAATGGTGGTGCCATCTGCCAGCGTGAGGATGGCGCCGGTTTTACCGGGCACAACATCCATGGTGTTTGCCGTTATCAGCGGGGGTTGCAGATCTTTTTTGCGCGCGGTCAGGAAATATGCGCCGATGGCAGCGATCAATATGATGGAAGCCGCCGCCCAGCCCCATCTGCGCAGGAAATGCACGCCGGGAACGGGCCGCATGGGAACGGCCTTTTCACGGGATATCTGCGCTGCTACGCCTTCCTGCACGCGTTTCACCACGTCCGGATATATGGCAGGCGCCGCCGCAAACTGCTCAAGCTGCTCCTTTAATATTTCATCCAGCGCGGCCGAATTTTCCGGCTGCCGGAGCAGGTCCTGCAAAATCTCCCATTCCTCTTTAGAAATGGTGCCCTGTGCAAAACGGTCGATATAATATTCCAGGTTGTTTTGTGGCATGACTACTTATATAAACTGCTTTTTTAAGAGAGAGGGTAGGTCGGGGTAAAAAAAAATTTAAACGGGCCAGGCGCCGGGCAGCGAAAGCCAGATCAACGCTATTACGATCACATCCAGTTCTTTTTTCAGGTAATGCCTGAGAAACACCATGGCTTCGGTGATGTGCTGCTTCACAGCGTTGCGGGAAATACCGAGGCGTTCGCCGATCTCTTCGTAGGTCAGGTTTTCCAGGCGGCTGAGCGTAAATACCTCCTTCCGCCGCGCCGGCAACCGGTCGATGCCTTTAAAAACGGCCTGTTGCAGCTCTTTCAGCTGAACGGCGGATTCGGGGCCGGCCAGCTGCGCCCGCAGCAGGTCCGGGGGCGGTTCGGCGACGGACAAAACCTTTTCTTTGATGATCGTTTGCACTTTATTCCTGGTGATGACGTACACATATCCCGGGAAGTTTTCCATTCCCGGGAGCTTCTCCCGGTTCCGCCAGATGCTCATGAAAATATCCTGCACGGCTTCTTCGGCGCGTTGCGCATGTTTCAGGTACAGCAGCAGCTGGGCGTAGATAATGGGCGTATAATGTGCGACGATAGCGGAAAATGCGCGCTCGTCCCCCGCTCCCACCAGCATCAGCAGGTCATTTTCCTGATATGAACTAAAGTTTTCCACCATGTAACGTTGAAGCCGGTGTAAACATAATTAAATTTCAGGATTGGGGTATACGATCGGGGACAACAGGAAGACGGCGTTGCGGGTCGCCCTCCTGAAATAGGTATTTGCCGAAAGCGGCAGCCAACTATGGAAAGTGTGCGCCACGGGCCATACCATAAAACGAAAACCCGCTCATAGAGCGGGCTTCGTGGCCGGTTAGTTTTTAATTTTTTGGGGCAAGCATAGATGATCTGTAAAAAAATATCGTTATCTCCTTCTCCTGTACAACAACAGCACCGTGGCGAAAACCAGCAGCAGTCCGGGTATTACCCCGAAGAAAAATATCCGCATGGTGAGGATTCCTTTATCGTTGGTGTCGATCGCGTCTTTCGATTTGATAGCGCCCGTGTTGACGGGGAATTTGCCGTAGGTGAACCAACGGAACATTTCCGTGATCAGCGGCTGGTTCCAGATGTACGGTTTGCGCCGCGCCAGTTCGCCGGAGCTCATAAAGTCCGCATCGCCGGTAACCACGATCCGTTGCGTTTTGCCGTTCACTTTTCTTTCCGCCGCAATTGCCAGCGCGCCGTTGTTTTTCGCGACCAGCAGCGGAATGGTGTGAAAACCATGCTGCTGCCCGTATTGAAGGCTCACCGCCCCTGGCATGGACACTACGCCTTTATCGGCCCTGTATGCCGAAAATTTGGGATTGATGGCCCCTGCGCTGTCTGAAAAACGGGCGAGGATAAAATCGGGCGCATAATCCCGGCTTTCTTCCGTTACCGGCGCGCTGCCCGCCTGCACGTCCAGCTGCTGCAATACGGGGTTCAGAATTTCCTGCGATCCCGGTTCCGCGATCACCAGCAGGTTTCCGCCGCCTGCGATATACTGGCCCAGCTTCGCCTGCGCATCCGGCGGAAGCGCCGTTTTAGGGTCCGCGATCACCAGTACGGATGTTGTGGCGGGGATCTCGTCATTCACCAGATTGACCGTATCCACGTTAAATCCCTGGTTGATCAGCGCGCCCCTGAACGTAAGCTCGTTCACGAACATCCTGAAATCCGCATCACCCGCTTTTGTAATGCTTCTTTCGCCGTTGCCGCGGAGAAAAACGACCAGCGGCATGTCGTCCGGCGTGATCAGGCGTTTCAGCGCGGCGGTAAATTCCTGCTCGCCGGGATAGATCCTGATATCGTTGTAATACCGCAGGAAAGTTTTTTTGTTGCCATATTGCAAAAGTCTTACGAGACGGTTTTCTTCAGGGCCGAGGTCTACCGTTTTTTTGATCTGCTCGGGCGACAATACCTTTTTGTAATCCAGCTCCTGGATGTCCGCCACTTTTTTTGCGATAGCGGCGTCGCTTTCACCGGGATAATTTTTATACAGGCCTTCGTTGTTGGAAAAGTCGTAGTAATACACGTAATCCATTTCCAGGTCCGGCATAAAACGGCGGTACGGCGTAAGTATCCTTTCGTCCGCGCTTTTTTTCTCCGGCGCGCCGAGGTAAAAATTATTATCGAGAATGTTCACATAGGTCGTGATCTTCAGCGGCTGGTCCATTTTTTCGATCAGCTCGCGGCTTTGCGGGCCGAGCGTATGGGTTTTGGTGGCCGTCATATCGATATAACCGGTAAGGGCCGGCAGCGAGCTGACATACCCGACCAGGAAACACAACGCTATCAGCCCGAGATACCTGAAGGTGCGGACGGAAGAAGATTTTGCCTCGCGTTGATTTTGCAGCCGCATCGTCGTGATCGCGAGGAAAAAACCGATCACCACTAAAAAATAGATCGCGTCCTGCGAACTGATCAGGCCGAAAATGAATTGTTCCGTTCTGCCCGCGATAGACATGTAATAAGTGATATGCCGCACGGTATCGTTGCCCTGGAACAGACCGCCCACGAAGTTGAGGCCCGCCAGTACCGCCAATGTGCTGATGGCCGCCACAACCTGGTAAGTGGTGAGCGACGACATAAACAGCCCGATGGCCGCGTAAGCACAAATGAGCAGGTAAAGCCCCAGCGCGCCGGAGCCCAGCAACGTCCAGTCGATATGCTCGATAAAAAACGAACCGGAGACGGCGTACATGCAAATGATGACCAGCAGCAAAGCGCCGTAACCCATCATCGCTACATATTTCCCCAGCACAATATCCCTCACTTTAATGGGTGAAGACAATAACAGTTTGATGGAACCGCTGTGCATTTCACGGCTGATAAGCCCCATCGTGAGCAGCGGGATATAAAAGTAAAGCGTGTTTTTCACACCCGGGTAAAACCCTTCATGCAGGCCGGCGTAGACCATGGAAGTAACGTCGGAAAAGTGATTGCCCATCCGCTGCGCCCTTCCTATCATCTGGAGGTAATAGATAAAATTGACCCCTATCTGTACGGGGAACACGATCAATATGAGCCAGGCCACCGGTGAATGAAACAGGAGGCTCAGTTCCTGGCGGGCTATTCTTATAATTAATTTCATGATTGTACGGCGGGTTTAGATTTTTTATTGGATAACTGTGCGAAGATGGCGTCGAGCGAGCTTTTCTCCAGCGTTATTTCCTTCAGGCGCCATTTGCGCTGAACGCTCGTTTCCACGAGGTTTTCCGCGATGTCCGCACCTGTCTCGAATCTTACCCGCACCGTTTTGTCCGACAGAAATTCCACTTCCTTTATTCCCCTGATAGCCCTCAGCTCCTCTTCGGCCGGCGGGTTTTCCAATGTGGCGATCAAACTGTCCGGCTCGATGTAATTGTTGAAAGAATCCATTGTGTCTTTAAATACGATCTTCCCGCCTTCGATCATGATGATATCCTGGCAGGTGGCCTGTATTTCGGAAAGGATGTGGGAAGAGAAGATCACCGCACGGTCTGCCGCTATTTCCTTGATGAGCTGCCGTACTTCCAGTATCTGGTTGGGATCGAGGCCGTTGGTTGGCTCGTCCAGCACCACCAGCAGCGGCGTATGGATGATCGCCTGTGCAATGCCCACCCTTTGACGGTAACCGCCGGAAAGATTGCCGATGAGCCTTTTGCTGAAATGCGCCACGCCGCAACGTTCCTTCACCATGTCTACCGCCGCTTTTATTTTATTTTTTTCTATGAGCCGGAGGTGAGCGCAGAATGTGAGGTATTCGTCCACCGTTTGCTCGAGGTAAAGCGGCGCGTTCTGCGGCAGGAAGCCGATCCTTTTTTTGGCTTCTTCCGGGTCCGTTCTCATATCGATGCCCTCGATCAGCACGCGGCCTTTCGTTTGGCTCAACACGCCGCAAAGGATGTTCATGGTGGTAGACTTGCCGGCCCCGTTGGAGCCCAGCAATCCAAGAATGCCTTTTTTATTGATCTCAAAGCTGACGTCTTTCACGGCCCAGTCTTTACTGTAGCGGTGCGACAGCTCCTCAATTTTAACTATGTTGTCTTGCATGTCCGATTTATTAAATCAATAGGAAGTGGATGGCGCCGGCCATTCCGGCGCCATATATGGAACAGGGAAAAACAGTTTACGGGTTCAGCGGCCATTCCGGGTTGAATATCGTGGCGTTGGGCCACAACTGGCGCAGGTATTGATCGCTGCCGGGCAGCAATTCATGCTCCACTCCTTCGGCTGTATGTTTAACGGTTTTGCAGAAACGGGCTTCTTTGTTCAACCGTTTCAGGTCGATCACGCGGATGCCGGTAAATGCCATTTCCCTTCTTCTTTCTTCCAGAACAAAACGTAACACTTTTTCAGCGTCGTTGTCGAAGTCCGCGGGCGTAAAGGCTTTATACGCCGCCGGCACGATCCTGTTCTCCCGCAGTTTGTTAACGTCTGCCAGGGCTTCCGCCAGTTTGTTGTCGCGGGCGAAACATTCCGCGCGCACGAGGTACATTTCGGGCACATTGAGATAGTTGCTGTAATAATCGCCGCGCAGGAAGATCTTCACGCCGTACCTGTTCATATAATTGAACGGCGGTGCGGGCGGCCATCCATCTGCGTAATACAGTGTCCAGCGTTTGTCGTCGTTGGAGAAAAGCGCAGACAGTTCCGGGGATGCGCAAACGTCCATCCCAAGGCCGAAAGGCCGCAGGAAATGCCTGGCCACGATGGTTTCCTTGTTGCGCTGCGCGTCGGGAATGTCCGTCCAGCCGAGGGGCGCGCCCGGCACATTCGGGAAAGGCCCCGGGATGATGATCTTATAATCATTCATATCGGCCAGTTCGCTTTGCAGGGAAAGCGCCAGGTCCGCATTTTTGCGGGCGTTCACATAATCGCCCATAAAGAGGTAAGTTCTCGCGAGCAGCGCATACCCGCCGGCTTTGCTGGCCCTGAACTTCGTCAGTTTATTTTTAACGGGCAGATCGGCGATCGCGGCGTTGGCGTCGCTCAGCACCTGGTCGTATACTTCCTGTACGGAGTTCCGTACAAATTTTGCATTGATGTCCGCTATCAGCGCGATGGGAATGCCGGGCTGCGAAGCGGCGGTGGCGGCATCGTAGTGATGCGCATAGATGTTCACCATTTGCAGGTGCTCCATGGCACGGAAAAGATAGGCTTCCGCACGAACGCTCTTCCGGTTGGCGTCCGTTCCTTCCGTAGCTTCCATGATATTATTGATGACCGTGTTGCAATAGAAGATCCGTTTGTAACCTTCGCTCCACATAAAATCGTTGTTGCCCTGGTCGTAGGGAGACGTGTTGAAGGTGTAGATCAGCCTGCCATACGGCTGTTGTTTCGAATAAAGATTGCCCGGCTCGCCTTCGGGCAGGAAAGCGTCGTCAGACATCAGGTCCCAGTACTGGTCCCCGAAATTGACCATCGTACCGGAATTGAGCATATTTTCGAAATCACTCACCGTTACCGGGATGAATTTGTCTTTCGGTTTAATGTCCAGGAACTTGTCGCAGCCGGATAATGTTATGATAACAATGATATACAGATGTAATCTCTTCATGATTCCTCGTTTTAGAATGTGATGTCGATACCCGCCATGTAAACAGGCATCACGGGCAATGATCTGTTAGCATAAGTGCTGGCGAGCACGTACGCTTCCGGGTCAATGTCCGCATCGTTCCTGTACCAGCTGAACGGATTTTGTACCTGCAGCGTCAGCTTGGCAGACGACAGCTTTTTAATACGCGACAGCGCCGGCGCAAAGTTGTAGGACAATGCGATATCCCTTACTTTGATATAATCTCCCTTCAGCACGTTCTGATCGTTAGCGAACCAGATCAGGTTGTAATATTCGCGGCCGCTTCCGCTCAGATCGGGCGCGGGCAACATTCCAGGCACATTTTCGTCGCCCGGTTTACGCCAGAAGTTCATCGTTCTCGCGTCTACGTTCGTTTTGCCGAAGTTGTTCTGTATCGGGCCAACCACATCCCGCATCACGTTGCCGCCGTTGGCGATGATCATGACGCTGAGTGAAAACTGTTTGTAGGTAAAGCTGTTGGTGAGCCCCATGGTGTATTTCGGGCGAAGGGTGCCGCTGTACGCCAGGCCGTTGATGTCGGTCATATTCGCCACGACGGTGCCGGTCTGATCGTAGTTTGTCACCACTTTACCTTCCGCATCGTACAACATCACGGTGCCGTTGGTGGGGTCGAGCCCGGCGTATTTGAAGCTGAACAACGCATCCATCGGGTAACCGATGCGGTTCACGCCGTAACCCGCCGTGAGCAGGTCGTATCTCATATTGCGGAGATTGATGTCCGTCATCCGGTTTTTGTTAAAGCTCAACGCCAGCGTGCTGTTCCAGGAGAAATGTTTCGCATTGATGTTCTGCGTATTGAGCGCCATTTCGAAACCTTTGTTTTTCATGCTGCCGTAATTGATCAGGGCGTAAGGAAAAGCATTGGTAGGGTCGGTCAGCTTCTCACCCAGCAGATCGGTGGAATTGCGGATGTAATAATCCATCGATCCGGAGATACGGTTATTCAGCACGGCAAAATCGATCCCGATATTGGTGGTGGCGGTTTTCTCCCATCGCAGGGATTTGTTGGGCGGGAAAAGGATATCTGTGGCGGTGGCATTCGCTTCGTTCATGAAAGTGGAGCGCGCCTGCAGAAAGGGGCCTACGTTCCGGGCCACGTTGCCGCCGAGCCCGTAGGTGGAGCGTACGCTCAGGCTGTTCAGCCAGCGGATGTCTTTCATAAAGTCTTCCTCCGTCAGTCTCCAGCTTGCGCCCACCGACCAGAGCGGCAGGTAGCGGTAGCGGGGGTCTGTGCCGAAGAGGTTGGAATTATCGATCCGCGCGCTGCCGGTAAGGTTATATTTTCCGTTGAAGGTATACCCGGCGTTGGCATAAGTTGAAATGTACCGCTCTTCAACATACGTGAAATTGGTATTGCCGTTGAAGTTCCAGAAGAAAAGACCGTTCAGCGACTGCGTTCCTTTGAGGCTGCCCAGCGCAGGTTCGTCCACGGGTTGGAACTGGAGATTGTTATCGTTGTAACCCATTTTGAACAGCGAAGTGGTGGCGTTGGAGATGGCGCGCCGCTCTACGCCGGCAAGGGCCGTCAGGCGATGCCTGGGCGCTATTTCCCGGTCGAAGTTGAGCTGCGCCCGGGCTGTATAGGATTTGGAATTCCCACGCGTTTCATAAACCTGTCCGCCATTGGGGACATTATATATAATTTCACCGTTTGCGTCGATCTGCGCCGCGTCGTTGATCAGGTTTTTGGCGTAGTAGGAACCGGAAGTGTAATATTGTTTATCGTAGCTGGTGCCGCGTTCCGTCTGGTATTTGAGATCGAGCGTAAGCCCGGGGATGATCTTAATGGTGAAACCTCCCTGGAGCCTGAAGTAATTGGACCAGTACGACAGGTCGGCCTTGTCCATTTCGTCCAGCGGGTTAAAGGTTTCGTCGTGCAGTCCCAGGGCTTTTAATCTTTCGATCTCATAGCGGGATTTCAGTGTGGTGAACGGCGCGGAGCTGCCATCCGGGTTCCTGAGGATCTCGTACGGCATGTTCCGGTAAAAACTTTCCGGGCTTTCGCGGATATATTTTCCGTTGCGGATGTTGGTGGTGGCGCCTATTTCGGCATCCAGCCATTTGAACACTTTTACATTGTCTCTCAGTCCGATGTTCACATCCTGGTTCCGGGTTTGCAATCCATAGCCGCTGTTGCCGGTATAGTTCATGAAGATGTTATACCGGTGAACGTCGTTGCCGCCGGTAGCGGAAAAGCTCTGGCGGTGTTTGATGCGGTTGCGCATGTAGAGGTCTTCCAGCTGGCTTTGCCCGTCGTAGCCGCGTAAACGGTCGAGGGTTTCGTCCAGTTCCGCCTGGCTGATCAGGCCCTGCTCGCGGTCGTACAGCGCTTCCAGCGCTTTGCTCGAGCCACCGCGGCGGATAGCGTCGTTGTAGGAAGGATGCCATTTATTAAAAAGTTCCTCCTGCATATCCACCATCTGCTTTGAATTAAGCAGGTTGAGATAACCGGCGTCGGGTTTGCCGGTGACAAATGCCGTGCTGCTGAAGTTCACGGTCAGTTTTCCGCTGTTTCCCCGGCGGGTGGTGATGGAGATCACACCGTTAGCCGCCCTGGTACCGTAAATGGAGGCTGCGGCCGCATCTTTCATCACGGTTACGTTCACCACGTCTGCCGGGTTGATGTAATTCAGATCCCCTTCATACGGAAATCCATCCACCACGTACAGCGGGGCCTGGTTGCCGTAAAGCGTGGAAAGACCGCGGATGGTGGGAGTGCCGTTCTGCATAAAAAGGCCCGGCACCGTGCCTTCCAGCCTGTCCATAAGCCCGGTTTCCATCCTGGCGCCCAGCGTTTCTTCGGTGATCACTCTGAAAGAACCGGTGGCGCGCTCTTTGGGAATAGACTGGTAACCCGTATTGGCGGTAATGTTCAGTTCGGTTAAAGTGGAAGAAAGAACAGACAGCGTAATAATGCCCGCATTGCCGGATTGCAGCATGGCGCGCGTAATGGCGATCTCCCTTGTTTTATAACCGATGAAACTGATGCGGAGGATATTGCCCGCCGAAACAGGCAGGGTAAAATTACCTTCTTCGTTGGTGGCGGCGGATTGGCGGGTGCCCATCACCAGCACCGTAGCGCCGATGAGCGGAACGCCCGTGCTGTCGGTTACCCGCCCGGTCACCGGCGAGCCTTTATCTTCCGGCGTTTCGTTTCCCGCGGTACGCATGGGCTTGCTGTACAACATGATAGTGTTGTCCGCGATCTTATAATTGAACGGCTGGTCTTTCATGACCAGGTCGAGGAAGTTGGTGAGCGGCATATTTTGCACGGATACCGATACCGTGCCTGCTTTTTGCAGGAGCTCCGATTTGCCCCATACCACAAAACCGGTCTGTTTTTTAATGGTGGCAAAAAGTTTTTTCATCGGCACATCCCTTCCGGAAAAGGTGATGGACTGTGAAAAAGTGCTGGCAGATACATGTAAACAAATGGCGAGAAGGAGAAAGCTGGTAAACTTCATAATCCGGAGCATTTTGGTTGGGAGCCGGCATGGCATGTCCCAACGGCTCCAATAAGCAGTTTTTTGCATAGATTTGCAACGTTTGGTTGTTAAAAAGGAGGTCTCGAAACCCGTTTTGATCAACCTGCAATCTTACCCGGGAGTGTTAGCGCGCTTCCGGTTTTTTTGTGCGGTCGATTGTTTGTTTTAGCTGAATGTATTTTATCTCATGTGTAATGTTTCAGTTTACGGTATACCGGGATAAATTATTAATTAAGGCATTACGATCAGTCTGCGCCCTTCTTCCAGGCGAAAATGCACGTCAGACCTTTCCAGGCCGGTCAATACGTCGGAGAGTTTCAGTTTCCTGCTCATTTCCCCGAAAAACCGCACGTCCGGCACATTTCCTTCATACACTACCTCCAGGTCGTACCAGCGTTCGAGCTGGCGCATCATTTCCCGGAGGCCCACCCCTTCGAAATTAAAGAGGCCGTTTTTCCAGGCAACGGCTTTGTCCACATTCGCGTTGCGCGTTACGTCCATGCCCGCGCCACCCGCCTGTAGCTGATCGCCCGGCTTCAGCACCACCGCGCCGCCGTTTTTGCCGTCGGGCGATATTCTCACGGCGCCCTCCACCAGCGTGGTATAACTATTCGTTTCGTTCGTATAAGCATTTACGTTAAACACGGTCCCCAGCACTTCCAGCGATATTTTCCCGGGAACCTTTACCCTGAATGGTTTCGCCGCATCTTTCGCCACTTCGAAATAAGCCTCGCCTGAAACCTCCACGCTCCTTTCCTTTCCGTTGAAAGCCACGGGGAAATGCAGCGAGCTGGCCGCGTTGAGCCATACTTTGGAGCCGTCCGGCAGCACCACTGCAAACTGCCGCCCTTTGGGCGTAGTAAGGGTATTGTATTTCATTTCCCCCGTACCGGGACCTTCCGCGGTGTATTGCAGCCCGTTATTTTTCAGCACAACGGCGGTGCCGTTCTGACGGGTGATCACGCCGTTGCCGGCGCTGTCCAGCACCATTTCCGAGCCGTCCGCCAATGTAAGGATGGCGCCGTTTTTCCCGGGGCTCACGTCCACCGGCGTGCTGCCGGCCACGATGGGCACGGGCTGCGGCTGATGCGAACGGCTAAGGTACCAGGTACCGGCAGCGATCAGCACGATGGCCGCGGCCGCCCATCCCCATCTGCGCTGGAAATGCACTTTCCGGGCCGGCCGGCTTATTGGGTTTTCGGTCAGTTTATCCGACTGTAGTATCTGGTCTGCCAGCTGCGTCCAATGCTGCGGGTTGTAGGCCGGCAGCGGCTGCTCACCGTGTTCCTGCAGCCAGCTTTCCACCTCGTCGATGGAAACGCCGGGCCCGTCCTGCCCGACCAAAGCCGTCAGTTCGTTCAGTTCGTCTTCCGTGGCGGTATGCGTTGCCAGGCGTTCCAGTAAATATGTTAATCGGGCGTTTTGTTCCATTCAGGCGGTAATTAAACAAAGGTTTTTGTGCCCCCTACTATACCAGACAATCGGGCGGGGCATTGGTACCGAAAAAAATGAAAATATTTTTCCGGGCCGTACAAATTCAGATGAGGAGATCTATTAATATGGCGAGTATCAGCGGGTAACCGGCCTTTTGCAGGGAAGCGCGGATATTTTTCAACGCCATCACCAGCAGGTTTTTTACAGTGCTCACCGCCAGCCCCATGTGCAGGGCGATCTCGCCGGTGCTGAGCGCCTGTTCGCGGCTCAGACGGTAGACCTGGCGTTGTTTTTCGGGCAATTGCCCTACGGCTTTATTGACCAGGCCGAGCAGCTGCCGGAACTCGATCGTTTCCGTACCGGGTAAAACGTTGCCCGCGCTGTCTTTTTCCTGCTCAACGGTAAACATGACCTTATCGCGGATAGTTTGACGGCGAACGTAGTTTACGGCCAGGAAAAAACAGATCTTTTTGATCCAGGCAGCCGGCTGGGTAACTTCGGCAAGCTGGTCGCGGGTTACCCATATTTTAAGAAAGGTATCCTGCACCAGGTCGTCCGCCACCGCCACCGATCCCGTGATACGTGCCGCCATTGCCTGCAGGCGCGGTGCGTAAAGCTCAACGAGGCTCCTGAACGCAGATTCATCGCCGGCTGCAATCCGTTCATACAGGTCAGGAGCATCAATAAAATGGCCTTCGTTCAATGAAGCGATATATTAATAATGAATGTGTTGCACGCCCGAATGGAGAAAACTGAATGGTGAAAAGATGTTGGCCGGATATGCAAATCCGGGAACGAATTTCGTTAAAATCCGCGGGATATGCAATGGTACGGCTATGCCGGCAGCACTTCTTCGTTTACCGGCCTGCGTTGCAAAGCTGGTCTACGCTGCGGAGCGTCAGCCCGGCGATCTGCCGCAGCGCTTCATTACACCAATACAGGCTTTTTTGCAAAGCTGATCAAAACAGCAGGCAGTATTTGTTATCACGCTTATTATTCGTAATTTTTATCTGCAAATGAATACTTTTGTATCGTCGCCAAAACACTGCCGCGTATGCACGACCTTACGAATGAAGAGATTCTGGTATTGATGCAGCAGGGACATGAGAACGCTTTCGAAGAACTCTACAACCGCTATTGGAAAAAACTATACAACGCCATTTACAGCAGAACGAAGTCTGCGGAATGGGCGGAGGGCATCGTGCAGGATTTTTTCACCAGCCTCTGGCTTAAACGGGAAAAACTGCAGATAACCGGCACTTTTGAAGCATATGCGTTTACGGCGGTGCGTTATCACCTGTTTCATTATATTCAGAAAGAAGTTACCAGGAAAAAATACAAAGATTCCCTCAAGTCGCTGCCGGCGAGCCATTCCAATTCCACGGAAGAAGCGGTGCTGCTGAACGACCTCAACAACAGGCTCTCCGGGGCTATCGCCCGCCTGCCGGAAAAATGCCGTTCCGTTTTCGAGCTTAGCCGCCGCCAACACAAAACCAACCGAGAGATCGCCGAAGAGCTCGGCATTTCCGAAAAAACCGTGGAAAATCACCTTACGAGGGCGCTCAGACATCTCCGGCTGAGCCTGAAAGAAATTTTCCTGTTCCTTTTCTGACGCCACACTACTTTACCAGCCTGGATCTTATCGCTTTTTTGCACTCCAACATCCTCTTCCACCGAAAAAAATCACCAACCGGTTAGGGGGTAATGCCGTTTCAACGGACATACTCTATAAATCCATCACCCGACAATGAAAAGCGAAATACCGCACGAGCTTATCGAAAAATACCTTCGCCAGGCCTGTACACCTGAAGAAGAAATGGCGCTGTACGACTGGTACGATTCCCTCGCCTCCGGCGAAGGGCTGGACGGGATCATGCCGCCTTCGAGCCAGCAGGCGCTGAAAGAACGGATGAGAAACAGGATCGGGGCAAACATTGCGGACGCGGAAACACGCTCCGGTAAACGCCGGGCGGTCATCAGGCGTTTGACCTATTCGTTATCCGGCGCGGCGGCCATGCTGGTGCTTGTATTCGGCCTCCAGTTCCTGCTGCGTAAAACGCCCGAAAAGCTGGAAAGCGGCATCCGGGGAGAGATCACCGTTTCCAATACTACTACCGGCATGCATAAACAATTACTGCCGGACAGCAGCGTGGTATGGCTGAGCCCGAACAGCCAGCTGGAATATTCCCAGCAATTCAGCGGAGACAAAAGACAGGTAAGGCTTACCGGGGAAGCGTTCTTCCAGGTCAGGGAAGATGCGCGGCGCCCGTTTATCATATACAGCAACGGCATTGTTACAAAAGTGCTTGGCACCAGCTTCCGCATCAGGTCGTTCGAAAAAACGTCTACCGAAGTGGCCGTGGCTACCGGCAAAGTATCGGTAGCCATCGAAGGCAACAAACGCTCGGAAATGATATTGTTGCCAGACCAGCATGTTACTTATGAGCCGGGAGATCAGCGGCTGGCAAGGGATTCGTCGGCTGCGGCCTCGATGGCCATCTGGAAAAAGGCAGGCCTTTCATTCACCAACACGCCCGTCAGCGAGGTCATCAAAAAATTGAACAGGCAGTTTGGCGTGCAGATAACCCTGAAAGACAAGTCAACCGAAAACTATTCGCTTAATGCGGACTTTACAGACCAAAATCTTCCCGATATTCTTGAAATGATGCAGACATCCCTGAATATCACCTATGAATTAGAAGGCGATCAAATCATCTTTTCCAAAAAATAACGCATGTGATAACATAACCAACAACCAAAAAAAAGCGGTCTGAAAGTGGGTCAGCACTTCCAGACCGTTACAGGCAACCGCCCTGAATGAACACATTAGGCATGTGAAGGGGATTGCTTTGTCTCAGTTTTTTTCAAAAATGAAACATTCCAAGTTATGAAATTTAATTTACAAAATCGCGTCAACTGGTGCAAAATCATGAGAATTACCTTCAGCCAGCTATTGATAGCGTTCACCTTTACCAGCATTGCCTACGCGGGCACTGCAGACGGGCAGGCCATCCTTGACCGCCAGGTAGACCTCTCCGCCAACAGCGTCAGCCTGGATAAGGTCCTGAAAAAACTGGAAAAATCGGCAGACGTCAAATTTATTTACAGCAACGACATCATCGACGCCAGCCAGAAAGTTTCGGTGAACGCACAGGGAGAAATGCTGAAAGCCGTGCTCGACAGGCTTTTGATCCCTAAAAATATCCGGTACCGCGTTGTGAACGACTGCATCGCGCTGAGTTACGACGACCTGCAAGGCCCGCTGAAAATACCGCTGCCCGAACCGCCGGCCTATCTTCCCTCCGTGGCTCCCCGGCACATTGTTACCGGCACGGTTGCAGACCAGGAAGGCAATATGCTGGTAGGCGTTACCGTACAGGCAAAAGCCGGCAGGAACGGCGCCGTAACGGACGCAAGCGGGCGGTATTCCCTCGAAGTGCCTTCCCCCAACGATACCCTCGTGTTCACCTATATCGGGTACAACCGCCTGGAAGTACCGCTGAACGGCAAAACCACCCTCGACGTAAAAATAACGCCCAACTCACAATCGCTGAACGATGTGGTAGTAGTGGGTTACGGTACGCAAAAACGGAAAGACCTCACCGGTTCCATCAGCACCGTCAGCTCCAAAACCATCGAGCGTGGCAACCCCGTGAGCCCGTTGCAGGCGCTGCAGGGCCAGGCGGCGGGCGTTAATATCGCCAAAACGAGCAGCCTGCCCGGCGCGGATTTCCAGATAGATATCCGTGGGCTTGGTTCCATCAACTACGACAATGCGCCGTTGGTGGTGATAGACGGTAATATGGGCGGCGATCTGAATACGCTGAACCCGAGCGACATTGCGTCTATCGATGTACTGAAAGACGCTTCCGCCACCGCTATTTACGGCTCGCGCGGCGCCAACGGCGTGATTATCGTGACCACTAAACAAGGCGTTACGGGAACGGTCCGCATCACTTACGACGCTTACATCGGCATGCGGAAAACCGCGCATCTCCCGGACATGCAGAACGCCGCGCAATGGGCCGCGGCCAACCCCAAAGCCACTTTCACCGCCACGGAAAAAGCAATGGTGGAAGCGGGCAGATCCACCGACTGGATAGACATGATCACCCGCTCCGCGGCCATGCAGACCAATCACGTGCTGGCGGCATCCGGTGGCACGCAGAAGGTCAACTATTATTTTTCCGCGGGTTATCTTAACCAGGACGGTCTTACCCAGGGCATCAATTACAAACGATATACGCTCAACGGCAACATTACCACGCAGCTGAACAAAGTGCTGAAAGCAGGGTTCAACACGAATTACGCGTACAGCGTTCAGAACACCGGCTCCATGGAAACGATCCGCTCCGCGTTCCGCGCGCGCCCCACCGGCGTGGCTTATTACGACGAAGTGCTGGACCCTTCCGAGAGCAGCGACGTTGAATTTAAAGGATACGCGCTCTGGATGGGCATCAACGATCACCAGGTGATCAACCCGCTGATTGAATCGTACGACGGCAACCAGATACTCGAAACCAAATTGTCCCGCTTCAGCGCGAGAGGTTTTGTGGAACTGACGCCCATGAAAGGCCTGTCTATCCGTTCTTCCCTGTCCACCTTCGTGTACGGCAACGGCGTGGGCGATTACCGCGGCACGTTCACCAAAACCAATCTCGGCACCGCCAAACCGACCGCCTCTCACGAAACATCTTCACAAACGTCTTATACGCTGGACAACCTGCTCACTTACAAGCTGAGCCTGGCCAACAAACACAACTTCAATCTTACCGTGCTGCAAAGCGCCTACAAAAGGACCGACGAAAGGTATTTTATATCGGTTAAAGACCTGCCTTACGAATCGAAATGGCATAACCTCGGCTCCGCGGGCACCATCGTGGGCGTTGAAAGCAACCTGGAAGAAAGGGCGCTCCTCTCCTACATGGGCAGGCTCAACTACGGTTTCAACGACAAATACCTGCTTACACTCACCGGCCGCTGGGATGGCGCTTCGCAGCTCGCAGAAGGGCATAAATGGGGCTTCTTCCCATCCGCGGCTTTTGCATGGAGACTGGTAGACGAACCGTTTATCCGCGACCTCGGCGTGTTCACCGACCTGAAGCTCCGCTTCAGCTACGGCATTGTGGGCAATAACGTGGTGCCGCCTTACGGCACAAAAGCCACGCTGGTAAATACCGCGTACGACTTCGGCGGTTCCACGGCCTTTGGTTTTGCGCCCGCGTCCATCGCCAACCGCGAGCTGGGCTGGGAAAAAAGCCGTGAAGCGGACCTGGGGATGAACATCGGTTTTCTCAACGGAAGAATTTCCGCGGACATCGACGTGTACAAAAGAAACACGCTCGACCTGATCGTGCAGCAGCAGCTGCCCACTTCCACCGGCTTCGGCAACGTGATCACCAACATCGGCAAGGTGCAGAACAAAGGCCTGGAAGTAACGCTGAACACCGTGAACATACAAAGCGAAGATTTTAAATGGAGGACCACCATCAACTTCTCCACCAACAAAAACAAAATACTCGAGCTGTATGGCGGCAATACCACGGCGGACGTGGGCAACGGTCTTTTTGTAGGCCAGCCGCTCCGCGCCAATTACGACTACCAGTTCGCGGGCATCTGGCAGCTGGCCGATTCTTCGCATGCGCTGGAGTACAAACAAAAAGCGGGCAACGTGCGCGTGAAAGACCTGAATAACGACGGCAAGATCACGGCGGACGAAGACCGCGTGATACTCGGCTCGGAGCAGCCCAAATGGATGGCGGGCATTCTCAACTCGTTCGGCTACCGCAACTGGGACCTTTCTTTTATGATCTACACCCGCCAGGGCGCGCAGTTCAGGAACGCGATGCTGTCCGGCACCATGGGCGAGATCGGTAAAGGGCGGTACAACGCCCTCAACCTGAACTATTGGACGCCGGAAAATCCCACCAATGATTATTACGGGCTCAACAATCCCGGCCCGTACCGTTCGGCGATCTATTACCAGGATGCGTCTTACTGGCGCGTAACCGACATCACCCTTGGGTACGCAGTGCCGAAAACCGCGCTGGACCGCTGGAAAATAGGCAATATCAGGGTATATGCGCAGGTGATGAACCCATTCGTGTTCACCAACTTCGTGAGCTTCGATCCGGAATACAATTCCAGTACCTATAAAGACGATCTGCCGTCCGTCAATTTCACATTTGGTGTGAACGCTTCATTCTGACCTGTTTTATCAAAACCGAAAAATTATGAAACTGAACAATAAAATACTGATGATATTGACCGGCCTTTCGTTGGGTAGTGCGGGCTGCAAGGACTATCTCGATGAAATATCCGTTTCCACCACCACGTCAGACACCTATTACACGACCGCTGCAGGCTACAACGACCTGGTACGTTCCTGTTATCCTTTGTGGAGGACCATTACGCAGGAGCGCGACCTGGTATTGCAGGGCACGGATATTTTCACCGGCTCCCAATGGAACGACGGCGCCAGCGTGCAGAATGCAGAAAACGCGTACGACGCGACGCTCAACTCCAACCTGCAGTCTTTACAAACCCTGTGGACGTATCTCTACCAGGAGATCGGTCGTTGCAATACGGCGGTTACGCGCGCGGCGGATGTTACGGGCATGAATGAAGAAGAATTGCAGGTACGCCTTGCCGAAGCGAAATTTTTACGCGCATACGCGTATTTCCAGCTCGTGCAGCAATGGGGGGACGTGCCGATGCCGCTGACGGAAACTGTGACCGCTTCCAAAAAAGCGGAACGTGTTGCGTCCGCCACGGTTTACGCGCAGATCATCAAAGACCTTGAAGAAGCGGAAAACGTGCTGCCTCCCGTCGCTTCCGATTACGGCCGCGCTACCAAAGGCGCCGCGCAGTTCCTGTTGGCACGCGTTCATCTCACAAGAGGCTGGAACTTCCGCCAGTCGCTCGGCGGCAGCAACGCCGATTTCAAAAGCGCATTGGATTATGCGGACAAAGTGATCGCCGCGTACCCGCTGGCAAACAAATACAGCGACCTTTTCCCGCAGCATTCCAAAAATCCTTTGCAGCAGGGCAATCCGGTACAAAACGATAAAAACCCGGAGATCGTTTTCGCCGTGCAATACAGCGACAATATCCTGACCAACGAAAATCCCCTCGTGAATACGACCGGCAACAACGCGCATTCCATTTTCGGCGGGCAGGTGGAAACCGTGCCCGGCAACATCGGCCGCACCAGCGATTACAACAGGCACCAGGAAAAACAGACGGTAACGCCCGCCGCTTACCGCATGTTCGATCCGCGGCTGGATTCGCGTTATGCCTGGAACTTCGTGGCGGCACAATACGCGCTGAAAGACCAGAACGGATTTCATCCTTCCAAAACCGACAATTCCATCACGATCGATATAAAAAAAGGTGACACTGTTATCCTGTTCCGCCCCTGGAACGACCCGGCGCTGCCTGCTGAAAAAGGCTTGGACGTAGGCGGCGTAAAAAAATATGCCGTATACAACGTGCCCGATTATGGCGAGCCCGGCGAGCCTACCGGTTTTAATGACCGTTTTATTCACCCGATGATGTGGAAATTCTGGCAGCCGAATATCGAATACGGCGACGCCTTCGGCACCACGGACCAGATCCTGTTCCGTTCCGCCGAAGCCTACCTGATCGCCGCGGAAGCCATCGTAAAAGGCGCTACCGGCGGCACACTGGGCGGCGCGGAGGTGTATTACAACCGCGTGCTCGACCGTGCCCTGGGCGCCAACGCCGGCGCGGAGCCTTACATGGCACAAAAGCCCGGCGAAGTTGCTTCGCTGGATTCAGTGCATTACCGTGCCACCGCGGCCACCATCAGCATCGACATGATCCTGGACGAACGCGCCCGCGAGCTGATGGGAGAAAATATGCGCTGGTACGATCTCAAACGCACAGGCAAACTCATCGAACGTACAAAAGCGATGAACCCCTGGACGAAGTTGCGCGGCGAGCTGGACGACCATCACCTGCTGCGCCCGATCCCGCAGGGTGAGATCGATCTTTCATCACCATCCATCGAACAAAACAAAGACTATTGATGATGAGCGGCCATATGGGAAGGAGGTCTTTTATCCGGGCCTCGGCGGGGCTATTGGGCGGCACGGCGTTACCCGGCATATTGCATGCCGGCGCGCCTTTGCCGGAAAAAAAATTTTACCGTTTCAGAACTTACCGGCCGGGCAAGACGCTGGCCCCGGTAACATGCATCACCCCCGACGACGGTTTCTATCTTCACACCTTCTACAACAAATGTCCCTGGAGCGCGGACGGCCGTTATTTCGCGGTAACGAGGCTGCCCGCTCAAAAGGCGAAGGCGGAATGGGGGGAAACGGCGGACGTATGCGTGATAGACCTGCAGGAGCAGAGCATCCGCACCGTGTACCGCACGAAGGCGTGGGGTTATCAGCTGGGCGCCAATTTACAATGGCGGTATGATAGCAACAGGTACCTATATACGAATGATATCATTGAAAGGAGGGTGGTATGCGTTCGCATAGATATCCGCGATCATACCGTCAAAGTATACGCAGGCGCGAAATACGACCTGGCGCCGGACAATTCGTCCGTGATCAGTCCGCAGCTGATGAACATGAATATGACGCAATACGGCTATTCCGTGCCAGACCCTGTTTCCGGCAAGCCGGTCCCGTTCACGGCAGACGACCTGCAACGCGAAGGGCTTTGGAAAACCGATCTCGAGACCAACACGGAATCTTTACTCGCGCCTTTTTCGGAGTTTATCGCACGGTCTGAAAACGACCGGGAATTTTACGGTAAAGCCATTCCATATCTTTTCCATTCCCAGTTCAACCGCCAGAACACGCGCATACTGCAGGTATTTCGCGCGCAGGTGAACAACAAAGGCCGCAACGCCTGCCTGTTCAGCCTGAATACAAACGGCACGCAGGTAAAACAATGCCTGGGCATGGAAAAATGGAACCAGAAAGCGCCGGGCGGCTCCGGCAACCATCCCAATTGGCACCCGGACGGCGAACATGTGGTTATGAATTGTGTGCCCACCTGGCTGGGATACAAAGACATGCGCTTTTGCCAGTTCAAATACGATGGCTCGAACTTTACCGTATTAAGCGAGCGCCACACGGGCAGCGGGCATCCCAGCATCGATATAACGGGGCGTTACCTGCTGGCGGACGCTTATCCGAAACAGACCTACGTTGTAAACACCAACGGCGAGATACCCATCCGGCTGATAGAACTGCGCAGCGACGAAGAACAGATCCTTTGCACCATCGCCAACGACGTGGGCGGGCGCGGCCGGCAATACACAGCAGAGAATGAAACACAAGGCGGCAGCGGGTACAAGTTGGACCCGCATCCCGTTTGGAGCCCGGACAACAAACAAATCGCGTTCAACGGCGCGCCGGAAAGGAAAAGGCAGGTGTATATCGCCGATTTAAAACGGGTGATCTCATAACATCGCCTACTGACAGGAAAAGAAAAACGATCATGAAAAAAATACTGTTACTTGCAGGCATCGCCGGCCTGGCATCTTTTTATTTGTCCGCGCGAAAACCGGAGGAGCCCATCAGGCCAAACTTCATCTTCATTCTCACCGACGACCAGGGATGGACTTCGGTTTCCGCGGCTATGGACAACCGGCATCCGGATTTCAAAAGCAATTATTACGAAACGCCGAATATCGACCGGCTGGGCAAAGAAGGTATGCGGTTCAGCCGGGGTTACGCTCCTGCCGCGCTTTGCACGCCTTCCCGCCGCAGCATCCAGTTCGGGCAATCTCCTATTCATACGGGAGACGCCACCTTCGCCGAACGGTACGATCCCCGGAAACAAAAATGGATCACCATTCCGTCGCTGCTAAAATCCGTAGACGCCGGTTATAAAACCGCGCATTACGGAAAGTGGGACCTTCGTGCCGGCATCTTCCCCGAAGACCTCGGGTACGATGAAAGCGACGGCGATACCGGCAACAACAACGGCGACCTGATGACCGACAGCAAAACCAAATGGGAGCAGGTACACCTCACCAAAGACCCGAAAAGAACGGGAACCGTTACGGCGCGCGCGCTGAGTTTTATGCAGCGGCAAAACAGGAGCGGCCACCCGTTTTACCTGCAGGTATCTTATTACGCGCCACATGTAGACATACAGGCAAAAGAAAAAACATATGAAAAATACCAGCGCAAAAAACCCGGCAGCATCCACGACAATCCCGGCTGGGCGGCGATGCTGGAAGACATGGACGATGGCGTGGGCCGTATACTGAACATGGTGGAAGACCTTGGCATTGCAGATAACACGTACATCATTTTTTTGTCAGACAACGGCGGCGTGCCGTCGTTACCGCCTCCCTCAACCAAACACAAGCTGGACATGCCTTCCGGTAAAAAAACAAACAACTACCCGTTGCGGGGAGGCAAATGGGTGTTGTATGAAGGCGGCATCCGCGTACCTTTTATTATCAAGGGGCCGGGCATACAACCTGGCAGCTTCTGCCACAAACCGGTGCTGGGATACGATCTTCTCCCCACTATCGGCGAACTTGCAGGCAACCGCACAACGCTGCCCGATTACCTGGACGGCAGCAGCATAAAACCTTTACTGGCCGATCCCGCGCAGGGAACAGTACACAGAAAAGACAACGATCTTTTTTTTCACCGTTACGAAAAAAGTTACGAGCATACTACGATCATCGAAGGAAAATATAAGCTGCTCAAATTCTGGCGAACCGGTAAAGTGGAATTGTACGACCTGGAAAACGATCTCGAAGAAATACACGACCTGGCAAAAAAACAACCCGAAAAAACCGCCGCGCTCGAACGCAAATTAATGCGGCACCTTGAACAGCAGGGTGCGGAAGTACTGGGCGCACGCCGCAGTTTTCCCGGCGATTATCCCGCGTTGCACCCGCGTTACCGGCAATGGCCCTCACCCGCTGCGGACGTGTTGATCACAGACGTCCCTCCCGCGCTGAGCTGGCCCGTTATCGGGAAAAACGCACGGTACGACGTACGGCTGTCGAAAAACGAGCAATTCCCGCTTTCGCAAACCATTCATGCCGAAAATATTCCCTGGACGATATTCAACCCGCACCGGGCATTGGCTTCAGGACGGTGGTACTGGCAATACCGCGTGCATAACGGCGAATGGTCATCCGTGAACACTTTCCGTATGCCGGAAAAAATGCAATACAGCCCCTCCCCTTCCGTCGAAAAATTGCTTTCTTCCATTCCCGCGCATCATCCGCGATTACTGATCGGTAAAAACGAAGAACTGGAATTTGCCCGACAGGCCGCCGGATCTGACGACGCAGCCGCGATCATCAAAGAGGCAGACGAGTTGCTGGGGGACATTCCGGACAGTGCGCCCACCCTTCAGCGTACAGGAAAAAAAACCGGCGATTACGAAGACAGCAAAATAAAAAATTCAGAAAGCAAAGCATTGGGATTCCGCGCCATGAATCACCTTTCGGCCTACAGCCAGGCTTACCTGCTCACACGGCGGCAAAAGTATGCGAACAAAGCCCTGCAATGGGCCAAAGCGATCGCCCGCTGGGACCCTGAAGGCGCCACCAGCGTCAGCGATTTCGGCGATGCGGGTTGTATGCTGGCCATGGCATTGGCTTACGATACTTTTTACGGCCAGCTTTCCGGCGAAGACAAAAAAGCGCTGCTGGAAAACATCCGCGTGCGCGCTTCCCGTTTTTATAAGAACTGGATCAACGATGTAGACGCCAAAGTACTGTCTGCCCACGTTTGGCAATACGATCTTCATTTTTTTATACAGACCGCGCTGGCCACGTTCGGCGATCTGAAAGAAGCCCGCGACTGGCTCACCTATTCATATGAATTATGGACCTCGCGCGCGCCCATCCTCGGCGGCACGGAAGGCGGCTGGCTGGAAGGGGCGCATTATTTCATGATCAACGTGGAAGCGCTGCTGGGCATTCCCATGATCATCCGCGACTACACCGGTTTTGATTTTATCCGCAACCATCCCTGGTACACCGGCAACCCGTACTGGATGCTCTATTCCTTTCCCGCAGGTTCTTTCAGCGATGGCTTCGGCGACAATGTGGAAACGAATCCCTCTCCCGGGAAGGATTACCTGGCTTATGCGGACGCGCTCGCCAAACTGACCGGAAGCCGTGCAGCGGCTACGTATGCGCAGAAAATAGAGCAAACGGAAAATATTACACTGGCAGACGCGGATATGTTCCGCTGGTTGCGGCTGCGATACCTGTTAAACGTACAACGCCCGCCCGTACTGCCCGACAGCGCATTTACGCCCGCACGTCTTTTCAGCGACATTGGCGTGGCAGACATGCATTCCAACATCGGCAACACCGCCAAAAATCTCATGGTATCGATGCGGGCCAGTCCATATGGCGGATACGGCCACATGTTGGCTGACCAAAACACTTTTAATATCTTGTATGGCGGTAAGCCACTGTTTTATATGTCCGGGCACAAAGTAGCCATGAGCGACAAACACCGGCTGGAATGGTACAAGGCTACCATCGGGCACAACGGCGTATTGATCGACGGCAAAGGCCAGGGCTTTGACTCGGAAAGTTATGGATGGATTCCACGTTTTGTAAACGGCCGGCAACTTTCCTACGCGGCGGGCGATGCATCTGTAGCTTATAACGGCAATTCGGGAAAAGAAAAAACGGGGCTGAAAAAATTCCGCCGTCACCTTTTGCTCCTCCACCCCGATGTGGTGGTGGTGTACGATGAACTGGAGGCAGACCACCCGGCCAGCTGGTCGTGGTACATTCACAGCCCACAGCAGATCGTCGTCGATTCCGCCCGGCAATATTTTCATTGCGCGTTAAACGATGTTTCTGCTTGCGCCGCCTTCTTCAGTTCGCAACCCGTGCAATGGGCGCTGGCCGATACGTTTGCCGTTGAAGCCGAAAACTGGATGGAACGCCGCGATGCGAACGGCAAATTGATATCTTACGGCAACAACCAGTGGCACCTGAACGCAGCGACCGTGGGGAAAACAGGCAAAGCGCGTTTCCTGGCCGTTATGCGGATACGTGAAGGGAAGCAGGCATTCCCCTGCAGCATCAATGAAAAACAGGAGATCGTTGTTGGCGGCTGGACGTTGAAAGCGGAATTGAATACGTCCAAACCAGCCATGATCAGGGCATCGCGGAACGATGGCAAAACTTTTTTCAGTTCCGGCAGCGACGTTACGCTGTTGCGCGAAAATATTCACGGAAAATGGGTGCAGACGGAAACCGCGGACAAAACGCCGGAAATCGTACAGCAAATTCCCGCACCCGTTAAAAAAAGATGAACATGCGATACAAACTATGGCTGATTGCCATCCTGTGCCTGCCGGCGATGGTGGCCCGCTCCCAGCAAAAAAACAGCAAAAGGCCCAACCTGCTTTTCGTTATTACAGACGACCAGTCGTTTCCCTACGCCTCCGCTTACGGAACACCCGGCGTACGCACGCCCGTTTTCGATGCAATAGCGGCAAGCGGCGTATTGTTTAACAACGCTTTCGCGGCGGCGCCGCAATGCAGCCCTTCGCGGGCGGCGATCCTCACGGGCCGCAACATCTGGCAACTGGAAGAAGCCGGTACCCACAGCAGCTATTTCCCCAATAAATTCCCCGTGTTCACTACCCTTCTGCGCAACGCCGGTTATGCAACCGGGTATACCGGGAAAGCCTGGGGGCCGGGCAACTGGGAAGACGCAGGCTGGAAAGAGAATCCCGTTGGTCCCGCTTATAACAAACAAACCCTGAAGCCGCCTTATAAAGCCATCAGCAACATCGATTACAGCACGAACTTTCAAACGTTCTACCAGCAGAAACAGGCAGACCAGCCGTTTTTCTTCTGGGTCGGCGCGCACGAGCCGCATCGCCCATACGCCAATGACTCCGGTGGTGATTCCGGCGGTGTATACGTGCCAGGTTTTCTACCCGATCATCCTGTCGTACAAAACGATATCCGCGATTACATGGTAGAGATCGCCTGGTTCGACGCGCAGCTGGGGAAAATACTCGATTTCCTCCGCGAGCGGGGAGAACTGGAAAACACGCTCATTGTGCTGACGTCCGACAACGGCATGCCTTTCCCTTCCGCCAAAGCTACGCTGATGGAATACGGCGCGCACGTGCCGCTTGCCATTAGCTGGAAAGGAGTGATCGGTGGCGGCAGAAAGGAAAACCGTCCCGTTGGTTTGATAGACCTGGCGTCTACTTTCCTCGAAGCGGCCGGCCTCGCTGCAATACCGCATACGCCCGGCAAAAGCCTGCTGCCTTTGCTGAAGGGAAAAACAGACCCTTCGCGCAACGCCTACGTGCTCACGGGCATGGAAAGGCATTCCGCTTCACGGCCTGATAATGTTGGTTATCCCGCACGCGCGATCAGAACGGCGGACTATCTCTTCGTGCTGAATTTCAAACCGGGCCGCTGGCCCGCCGGCGATCCGCCGCCCGTGTCGGAACCGCCCTCCCCTTCCCCCGATATCAAACCGATCGGGCCGGGTTACTCCGATGTGGACGATCCTTCCCCTTCCAAAATGTTCCTCATCTCACACCGGGACGAGTGGCCGCTTTTATTCCGGCAGGGTTTTGAAAAACGGCCGGCCGAACAATTGTTCGATATCCGCACCGATCCCGGCTGCACAAAAGATCTTTCTACAAACCCCGCTTTCGATTCCGTCCGGAACGTTTTGCGCGGCCAGCTGAAAGACATGCTTACGCAACAGGGCGATCCGCGGATGCACGGTAACGGCGATATCTTTGAAAGTTATCCAAGGTTTGGCAATATGCGCAACTGGCCCGGGTTCAAAAAAAGAGGGGAATACAATCCCGCATTTCAGCATCATTGATCATACTTCGAACAAGTTATTACATGAAATACATTGTCATCGTTTTCCTGTTGCAGCTCAGCCTTTTCCAAAGCCGGGCGCAGCAAAAGGAAATACCGGTCGTCATCATCATGGCGGACCAGCTCCGCTACGATGCGATCGGGCAATACACGCCGAACATTAACGCATTGAAAAAAGATGGCGTTTCATTCAACCGTACCTATACCGCCAGCCCAATATGCGTGCCCGCGAGGGGCGCGTTTTTCACCGGGAAATATCCCAACACCAGCGGCAGCCTGATCAACGGGTGGGTGAAACAGGATGAACGTTACCGCGTTGTAAAACAAGGCACCCGCAACCTGTACGAAACCCTTTCCAAACAATGGGAAGCCTGGCATGTGGGCAAACAGCATTTTTTCACGCAGCCCGACATCGAAAAAGACCCCAATGTGAACGTGCAATGGATCACGCAGAAAACCTACCAGCAGTGGCTGGCGCCGCAGGGCGTTAAAAAGCCCGGTGGCAGGGAGTTTACTGACTATGCGCCGGAGCTTGTATCAGGCGCATATACGCATGCCAAACGTTATACCGTGCCGGTGCATAAACTGTATACTCCGGGGCTGCGTTATTTCCCGGACGATTTTTTTGGTGAAAAATCCGCCGAAATTATCCGCAACCATAAAGGCAAAAAACCGCTGATGCTCGCCACGATGTTTATGTCGCCCCACCCGCCCTTTCATATTCCCGCGCCTTATTACGACAAAGTGCGCAGGCAGGACATCCGCATACCTTCAAACGTGGGACAGTGGTACGAAGGCCAGTCGCCGCTGCAGCTGTACGGCCTTGCGGGTTTTATCGGCTCACGGTATTCCAGGGAACAATGGGAAGATGTATGGCCGCGTTACATGGGCCTCGTGAGCCTGCTGGACGACGAAACGGGCAAGATCATCAAGGCGCTGAAAGACAAAGGCATTTACGACGATGCACTGATCATTTTCACGGCAGACCATGGTGAAATGCTGGGCAGTCATTCCCTCTGGATGAAAATGTGCATGTACGAAGCATCCGCCCGTGTTCCGCTCGTCATCAAGTTCCCGCGCGGCTTCCGGCCCGCAGTCAGCGAAACATCGCAGCCCGTAAGCCTGATCGATGTTTGGCCTACGCTGATCAGCTACCTCGGCATCAACGGCGCGGGAGAAACAGACGGTATTTCGCTGATGCCGCTGGTGGAAGGGAAAACCTTCGGCAGGAACGATGTTTTTATTCAATACGACGGCAACGCCGCTTACGGCAGCAATCAGCGCTGCGTGGTAAGCAGGCCCCACAAGCTGATCATGGATACTTTCCGCGACGAGGTTTACCTGGAATTGTACAACGTGGAAAAAGATCCTGAAGAAAAAGAAAACCTCGTGATGAAGCCGGAAAACCGTGCGCTGGCAGAACGGCTGATCGGCAAAATAAAAGAACACATGCGCCAGACCGGCGACCTGCTCCGGCTGCCGGACGACGTATACCAACAATTCCTGACGAACTACGCAAAACTCAATGAAAAGTCTGAATCCGATTCCTGAAATACTGGCCGCTTCGGCATTGTTTTTCCTTGCGGGCATGGGTTGCCGCCAGGAAAAGCCGGAGCGCGCGCAGCCCAATATCGTTTACATCCTGGCAGATGATTTGGGTTACGGCGACGTGTCTGCCTACAACCCCGCATCCGCGATCCGCACGCCGCAGATAGACAAGCTCGCAGCAACAGGTATTCGTTTTACGGATGCGCATGCTTCGTCTTCCGTATGCACGCCTTCGCGTTACGGGATACTTACCGGCGTTTATTGCTGGCGCAGCAGTCTGAAGCAGGGCGTGCTGCGCGGGTATGGCGGCTCACTTATCGCGAATGGCCAAACTACCGCCGCTACCGTGCTCAAACAATACGGCTATAATACCGCCGCCATCGGGAAGTGGCACCTGGGGCTGAACTGGGCCATCAAAAAAGGACATGAACAAACGCTGCTGCTGCCCGAGCCGGACCCGGAAGACATTGATTTTTTCCGGCCGGTAGACGACGGGCCTAATAAACACGGGTTCGATCATTCCTATATCCTCCCCGCTTCGCTGGACATGCCGCCTTATTGTTACGTCCGCAACGATACGCTCACCGCGATACCGGATGAATATACAGCAGGAAGTGAAGTGCGGGAAAAAGACGATCCGGAATATGCGACCGGCGCATTCTGGCGCGCGGGAAAAATGGCGCCGGGCTTCGATTTCAACCAGGTATTGCCGCATCTGACGGAGCAGGCCGTTTCTTATATCGGTCAGCAGAAAAATTCCGAAAAACCTTTTTTTCTGTATTTCGCCATGCCGGCGCCGCACACGCCCTGGCTGCCCTCCGCGGAATATGAAGGCGCTGCCCGTGCGGGTGATTATGGCGATTATGTTGCCATGACGGACGCGATGGTAGGCAAGGTACTGGCTGCCCTCGAAAAAAACGGTCTGGGCGAAAACACCATCGTGATCTTCAGCAGCGATAACGGTCCTTACTGGCGGCCGGCCATGACGCAACGATACAACCATCATGCCACCGGCATTTACCGTGGTATGAAAGCCGACATCTGGGACGGCGGGCACCGCGTTCCGCTGATCGTACGATGGCCGGGGCATGTAACCGCCGGAAGGGTCAGCAATATCGTTACCTCGCTTACCAACCTGGTGGCTACCTGTTCGGAGCTGAACGGCGGCCCTGCGCGCGTGCCCGCTGCCACTGACAGTTACAGCATATTACCGGTGTTGTTGGGCAGGGCAGATTCAGCGGATATTCCGCAGATGATCGTACACGCTTCTTCCAATGGCATGTTCGGCATCCGCAGCGGGGAATGGAAATGGGTGGAAGGCCTTGGCTCGGGTGGTTTCAGCGTGCCCGTAACCGAAGAACCGCGCCCCGGCGGGCCGCAGGGGCAATTGTACAACATGCGAACAGATCCTTCCGAAACGGAAAACCATTGCATGAAAATGCCAGGAAGAGCCAACGCGCTCAGCCGCTCGCTGGACAGCATCAAACAATTAACCGTTCAACACTGACATCGACAATATGAGATGGATTGTATTGCTGGCGGTACTGCCAGGCATTTTATGGATCTACGGGGATGCGCCCGCAAAGAGCAAACCGCAAACGCGGCCGAACATTTTGCTGATCATGGCGGATGATATGGGTTTTTCCGACATCGGGTGTTTCGGCGGTGAAATACATACGCCCAACCTGGACAAACTGTCGCGCGAAGGCATTCGTTTCACCCGTTTTTATAACAACGCATGGTGCTCCCCCACCCGCGCGTCGCTGCTCACGGGGCTTTACCCTCAACAGGCTGGCATGGCCGGCCTCGCATGGCCCAAAACCGGCCCTCCCGGCCCGGACCAGGGATACCTGAACGACCGCTGCGTAACACTCGCCGAAGTGCTCAAAGAAGCTGGTTATTATACAGCCATGGCCGGGAAATGGCACCTGGGCGAGCACCGGCCAAACTGGCCGACAGACCGCGGGTTCGATAATTATTTCGGGCTGATCAGCGGCGCCGTGAATTACTTCGACATCACACAGGATAAAACGCCTTCCACCGTGCGCACCATGGCGCTGGACAGTCAGCGTTATTACCCGCCCAAAAAAGGGTTTTATATGACGGACGCCATTACCGGTTACGCGGATAAAATACTGGAACGGCAAAAAACGACCGTCGCGCCGTTTTTCCTTTACGTCGCCTACACCGCGCCGCACTGGCCGTTACATGCTTTACCGGAAGACATCGCCCGTTATGCCGGCAGGTACGAAAGCGGATGGGACTCGCTCCGCCTCCAGAGATACCGGAGACTGCAGCAGCTGGGCATTATCAGCCCCGCAACAACGCTTTCACCCAGGGATTCCGGCGTAACGGCCTGGGCGCAGCTGCCGGCAAAAACGAGAAAAGAAATGGCGCACAAAATGGCGGTATATGCCGCGCAGGTAGACCGAATGGACCAGGGCATCGGCCGTATGCTCGACCAGCTCGAACGCAGCGGAAAAGCCGGCAACACCATCGTTATTTTTCTTTCCGACAACGGTGGATGCGCCGAAGGCGGCCCGCAGGGCCTGGATAACAGGAAAAACGGCATTACGCCCGGCAGCGTTGATTCGTACATGAGCTACGGCCAATCGTGGGCGAATGCGAGCAACACTCCTTTCCGTCACTTCAAAAAAAACCTGCTGGAAGGCGGCATCTCCACGCCCCTGATCGTACGCTGGCCCGCGGGCATTCAGCCGCAACGTTACGGGCAGATAATAGAGCAGGCAGGGCATGTAACCGACATGATGCCCACGCTTTGCGCCGCGGCCGGCGCCCGCTATCCCACCCGGTACAAAGGCCACAGCGTATTGCCCATGGAAGGCCGGAACCTGCTGCCTGTTATTGAAACGGGAAAGGTGCAGTCACATCCGCCCGTTTTCTGGTCGCTGAACGATGAAAAAGCGATCATAACGGGAAAGTATAAACTGACCGCCGCCGGGAAAAACGCGCCGTGGGAATTGTACAACCTGGAAAAAGACCGCATGGAAAACGATAACTGTGCGGCCACATTTCCCCTGCAGGTAAAAGATATGCAGCAACAATGGGAAACATGGGCGAAACGCGTAGGGATCAGGTGATCAGCCGCAGCACATTTAAATGATAAATCCGTAAATCAATCTGAAAGATGATCATAAAAAAACTACTGGCCGGCATCTTGCCGATGCTGGCCGGCGCGCTATGCGCACAAAGCCAGGTAACCATCTATCACGGCGCCCGCAGCACACCCACGGAACTGGCCGTTTGCGAAGACCTCCGGGAAGATCTTGAAAAAGTAACAGGCGCCGTTGTTCACATCGCGCAGGAACCACCCAAAATAACCGGCGGCGGAAATTATTACCTCGTGGGCACGCCAGCCAGCAGCGACCTGATTTCGCGCATGGCGGATGAAAAAAAGATCCCCTCCGTAGGAGACGGCATCATCCGCACTAACGGTTCTTTAACCCTGCTGGCCGGAATCACGGTGGAAGGCATGCAGAATACCGTGTACGATTATTGCCGCACAACGCTCGGCATCGACCCGATGTATTACTGGACGGGGCGCGAGCCGGGGAAAAAGAAACTGGCAGATCTACGTAAAACACAGCACCGCGTGGTTCCTTCCCAAAAAGTGCCCATCGTATGTTATTTCGAAAACGATGTGGACGAACTGGCGAACATGAGCAAGCCTTACCTGGAATATGATATGGCAACATGGAAAGCGATGGTCAATTCCCTCCGCAGGACGCGTTACAACGCCATTCATCCTTTCGACATGTTCGGAAGGCCGGAATTTTATACCCGCGAGCCCTACCGTAAACTGCGGCCCGATTACAAAGTAAATCTTCCGCTGGTAGACAGCATGATCGATTACGCGCATCTCAAAGGCATGAAAGTGCAGGTAGACCTCAGCCTCGGGTACCAGATGCGCTCCATCAGCGACAGCGAGGCGCTTTGCTGGACACAATACAAAGACAAGTGGATCGATACCTGGATATATTACCTTACCAAAACCCCGCTGGGCAAAGCCGACATTTATTCGCTCCGGCCGCGCAACCAGGTCTGGGACAGGGCGTATGTAAGCAGTTGCGGTGAAAACAGGGTGGAGATATTCAACCAGGTATTCGCCGCTTTAGACAGCGTGCTGGCCATCTACAAACCGGGCGCGCTGAAGATCTGCACCTGTTACGACGATGGCATGGACCTCTTTAACCAAGGTTTTACGCCCCCGAAAGATTTTATCGTCGTGTGGGCGGACGATGGATATTGCAATTTCGACAGGATGCCTGTAAGCACGCGTGGCTATCCCTTCGGCACCTACATGCACGCCGGGTTCTGGACCAACCATACCGTACACGATCCAGGCCCGCTGCTGATCGATTCCATCATGACCTTCATGCAACGGAATTACGCGGCAGACAAATACCTGAAGGTGAACGGGCAAACGTTCCGGCCGTTCCTGCTGAACCTGGAAGCGTTCGGCGAATGGGCCACAGACCCGCAAAATTTCGACGGCGAAAAATTCTACCGGCAATGGACCAATTATTACTTCGGAACAAAAGCCGCGCCTAACGCCGTAACTTCCATGAAAACGCTGCATGAAGCGCATTTCGGAAGAACGGGATATGTAAGGAAACTCTCCGACATCAAAAAGCTGATCGGTTTCCTCGGCGATACCCCGGTGGAAACGCCGCACGGATCGTTCACCGCAAAGTACGAAGACCTGGAAGCGCCCGGTACAGCGCAACGGTATGCAATGGTACAGGCCGCCTGCAAGGCCGCGGCAGACGGTTTGCCAGCCGGTAATGATTTCTACCACGATTATATATATCTTCCCGCGCTTATGTACCGGCAATTGCTCGACCTGGAAAATACTTTGCTCGGAATGGCGCGGCTGAAACAGGCTTATCTGTCCGGTGGCGGAAAAGAAAAGATCGCAACTGCTGTACAACTCGCCGGCCAGGCGATGCAACAGATGCAAGCCATCGATGCCACCTGCCTGGAAGGCGACCGAAACCCGAAATGGAAAACATGGTACGATCCGGCGAAACGGCGACCCAATAATGGCTTTCCGACAAAAGGCATGATTGCTCACATTCAGCGACATTTACAAAAATTATCAGCCCAATAAAAAATTCAATATGCACCCGGGATATTTTTTACGAATTACCGCACTGATTATTTTATCGATCGTTTGTGAAACCGCCGCGGCTTCCTGGCAGGACAGCCTGCTGCGATTTGTACAGCCGCTCATCGGAACCGCCGCCAGCACAACTGTTGCCAGCGCCATCCACGGCAAAGGCACGGAACAGTACGCCAACACCATTCCCGCCGTAGGCGTGCCTTTCGGAATGACGCAATGGACGCCGCAAACCCGTACTTCCGAACAAAAATGCAGGCCGCCTTATCAATACAAAGACAGCCTGCTCAGCGGTTTCCGCGGCACGCATTGGCTCAGCGGCTCCTGCACGCAGGATTACGGCAGCTTTACGGTGATGCCGGTAACGGGCAGGCTCCGGCTGAACGTGTCCGATTATGCAACACCTTTTTCTCACGACGAAGAATACGCGGCGCCACATTATTATTCCGTAAAGCTGAACGAATACAACCTGCTGGCGGAAATTACGGCACTGGCACGCAGCAGCGTGATGCGTTTCACCATGGAAAAAGACGACAGCCTGCACCTGCTTGTAACGCCCAACAGCGACCAGGGCCGGGGATTCGTCAAAATAAACCGGTCGAAGAACCAGGTGGAAGGGTACAATCCCGCCCATCGTATTTACCAGGGCTGGGGGAAACCAGCGGGCTTCAGCGGGTATTTTGTAGTGAAGGCGGAGATCGTGCCGGTAAATGCCGGTACTTTTTCCGGCGGCAACAGCATACTTGCAGACAGTCTTGTACAACAAGCCGGCATCGGCGCTTATTTCAGCTGGAAGCTGCCCAAAGGCACGAAAGTGATCATCCGCATCGGCACTTCATTCACCAGTATCCGCGAAGCAGAAAAAAACCTGCAGGCGGAAATATCCGGCCGGGACTTTGAAGCCGTAAAATCACAATCCGCCGCGATATGGGAAAAGGCGCTGCGTAAAATAGAAGTTACAAACGCCGGCGACCGTTCGCTGGATATTTTTTACACCGCGTTGTACCACACTATGCAGCAGCCCCGGCTGTTCAGCGACGCCAGCGGCACCTACCCGGCATTTTCCCGGCAGTACGAAACCGCCCGGCTTTCCGAAGGGAACTATTACGACGATTTTTCCATGTGGGATATCTACCGCACGATGCTCCCGCTTTATGAGATCATCGATCCCGCGCTGATCAGCGACTTCGTCCGCTCCATGATCCTCAAAGGGCAGCAGGGCGGGTGGCTGCCCATATTCCCCTGCTGGAACAGCTATACCTCGGCTATGATCGGGGATCATGTAACGCCTTTCATCGCCTCCGCATATCTCAAAGGCATCCGCGGCTACGACGTAAAGGCCGCCTATGCACTGATGCGCCGCAATGCTTTTGAAACGCCCGATACCGCGGAATATTCCGACGGTAAAGGCCGCCGCGCGCTGAAAAGTTACCTGCAATACGGGTACGTTCCGCTGGAAGACGGCGTGCCGGATGCTTTTCATAAAAAAGAACAGGTATCGCGCACGCTTGAATACGCTTATGACGATCACGCACTGTCGCTGGTGGCAAAGGCGCTGGGCAAAAAAGAAGACTACCGCCGGCTGGCGGCCAGCGCACTGAATTACCGCCACGTTTTCGATACGGGCGTGGGTTTCGTCAGGGGACGTTATGCGAACGGCAGCTGGTATACGCCTTTCGACCCCGATAAAAGAGCGCCTTATATCACTGAAGGAACGCCACGTCAATATACCTGGTACGTGCCGCATAATATCGAAGACCTTATCAGGCTGAAAGGCGGCAAAAAGGCATTCGAATCAGCGCTGGACGATGTTTTCCGGATGAAGGAATACTGGCATGGGAACGAGCCCGGGCACCAGGTGCCTTTTCTTTACAACTACACGGAATCGCCCTGGAAAACGCAGCGCGAGGTGAGGAACATCCTGGCCAGCGAATATACCTCCGGCCCCGGCGGGCTGAGCGGGAACGACGATGCCGGGCAAATGTCCGCCTGGTACGTCATGGCCGCTATCGGCCTGTACCCCGTGAGCCCGGTATCAGGGCAATATGCACTGTGCTCCCCGCTTTTCGACACCGTTACACTGCGGTTAAAAGATGACCGGGAGTTCAGGATCGTCACACAAAAAGAAACAACCAGTTCGATGTACATTTCTTCCATCACACTGAACCAACAACCACATTCCGGTTACCAGGCAGATTATTCCACCATCATGAAAGGCGGCACGATGGAAATACGCCTCGCAGACCGCCCTTCCACCGCCCTCCCCGTATCGCCCCGGAAAAAAGACATCCGGAAGCTGATGGAAAAAGTGGCGGACTGGCAGATCAAAGAATGGGAAACGGAAGAAAAAAAACAGCGGATGAACCACTGGGTAAACGCGACCGGCCTTACCGGCCTGCTGGCCCTGGCGGACATCAGCAAGAGCAAAAAATATATCCGTTATGTTAGAACGACCAGCGAAGCGATGAATTGGCAACCTGGTCCCCAGCGGTTTTTCGCGGACGATTATTGCATCGGGCAGGTGTATGCCCAACTGTATGCTATATACAAAAAACCTGAAATGATCGCTCCCTGGCGGGCGCTGGCAGACAGCATTCTCAACAAGCCCAATAACGAATCGCTCGAATGGAAAGACGGTTCCATCCGCCACCGTGAATGGTCGTGGTGCGATGCCCTGTACATGGGCCCGCCTGCATTGAGTTACCTCGCTTCCGCCACCGGCAACCCCGCTTACCTCGACCTCGCCAGCCGCTTGTGGTGGAAAACAACGGACTATCTCTACGCCCCGGAAGAACAACTTTTTTTCCGCGACAGCAGGTACTTCGCACAACGCGAAAAAAACGGGAAAGAAGTTTTCTGGTCGAGAGGCAACGGCTGGGTGATAGCCGGGCTGGTGAGAGTGCTGGAGAACATGCCGCCCGATCATCCCGACAGGGCACGCTTCATCAAACTTTTCCACGAAATGTCGGAAAAACTGGCGCGCATCCAGCAGCCGGATGGCAGCTGGCACGCTTCCCTGCTGGACCCGGACAGCTACGACATTAAAGAAACCAGCGGAACGGGGTTCTTCTGTTACGCGCTGTTATGGGGCATGAATCATGGCCTGCTGGATAAAAAAACTTATGGGCCGGTAGCGAAAAACGCCTGGTCTGCCATGGTTTCATCCGTAACACCAGATGGCAAACCCGGATACGTACAACCGATCGGCGCCGCGCCCAACAAAGTGAATGCGGAAAGCACGGAAGCATACGGCACGGGGGCATTGCTGCTGGCCGGCGCACAGATGTACCGTTTTCTGGAGAATGCGGATTAATCCCTCGGCAGCTCCGGCCGCGGCATAAGGTATTGCGTGGCGGTAATGGCGTTCATAAAAGCGACCAGCGCTTCTTTTTCTTCTTCGGTGAGGTTGAGTTTTTTGAGCAGCGCGTCTGTTTTCGGATAATTGGGATCGGCCTTTTTCTGCTCCGGCTTCGGATCGATCATGTGCATGCCGCTGTTATAGATATTGATCACGCCCCTGATGTTGTTAAAAAGACCGTTGTGCATCCATGGGTGGTTGTGCATCACGTCGCGGAGAGAGGGCGTTTTGAAGCGGCCAACATCTTCGGGATTGCTGGTGAGATTGTAGCGGCCGAGGTCTTCGTATTTGCGTTTGTAATAAGTGAGACCGATGTTGTGAAAACTTTCATCGGTGAGGTATTGGCCGTGGTGACAGTTCATGCAGCGCGCCTTGGTGCGGAAAATATGCATGCCATGAATTTCCTGGTCGGTCATGGCTTTGTAGTCGCCTTCCATGAACTTATCGAAAGCGCTTCTGCGGGAGGTGATGGTTTTTTCAAATGCGGCGATGGCGGAGAAGATCTTGTCTGTGGTTACTTCTTCCGAGCCGTACGCGTCTTTGAAGAGTTTCTTATAAGCCTTGATGGCGGAGAGTTTGGGACCAAGCTCTTTTGCATCCATGTTCATCTCGTGATGCGCTTCGATGGGGAAACTGGCCTGGTCTTCCAAAGAAAACGCCCTGCCGTCCCAGAAAAAGTTTTTGCGGTAAGCGATATTCAGCAGGCTGGGCGTGTTGCGCGTGCCTTCCTGGTGGTCGCTGCCGAGGGATACCCGGCGGCCGTCGCCCCAGGAAAGGTGCGGGTCGTGGCAGCTGCTGCAGGAGATCTGGCTGGACCGCGAAAGCATCGGATCGAAGAAAAGCAGTTTACCCAGCTTCACATCAGGCTGCGCCATGATCCTGAAATAAGATGTATCGGTTTTAGGAAGGGGCTTAAATTCAGACCATACCACACCGGAATCGATGTCCGGCTTCGGCCATTCGTTCACCGGTTTCTGATACAGCGCCCGCAGATCGCCGGGATTGTCGTAAAAGAATCCCGTTCCGGTGAGGAAAGTAATTAACGCTGCGAGGATGATCAGGTACCGTTTCATAATATTCGTTGGTCGTTGTCTTTAAAATTGAAATGCCGTTGTCAGCTTCCATTCCTGCCTTCCCGTGCCGGTCTGGTGCGCGGCGTCCGCCGCAATAAAACAAGCCAGTTTTTCCATAAGCGGAAAATCCACTCTCGCCTGGCCGCGATAGTTCATGCCGGAAGCCGTAAGGAACGCAAAGTTACTATTCATCATGGAAAATATCGCTTTCTGCGGGTTGATATCGCTCCAGCTGCCGGACTGCTCCAGCGTTTCCTGGCGGTGGGCGGCGGCTTTCAGCGTAACCGATGTACGGCCGAACTGTTTACGTCCGGTGAGGTGGATGCCTGCGGTAAGCCGGGTGAAAGACAGACGCCGGTTGGGCTGCACGTATTGCTGCAGCTCGTCGAGATATTCCGCGTCTGCACCCGCGTACCAGTCTGCAAAACCGCCCGTGCGGCCGTACAGCACGTTTGCCCCAACGGTATTGCACGCACGTTTGTAACGCACATCTTCGGCGATCTTTACGATACTGATGTCGGAAGCGCCGGTCTGGAATTTCGCTTCCAGCCCTTCCCTGCTCAGACCCGTGGCTTTAACGCCGGCCATAAAATGCCGGTCGTCCTTATCAAAAATATATCCCGCGCGGCCGCTCAGCAGCCGTTCTTTCGCCGTGCCGATCTCGAACACGATACGGTCGAGCAGTTTGCCGATGTTCGTTTGCTGAACGGATACGCCGGCGTACCAGCCTTTGCGCCCGGCGGGCGACAGCTGCAGCCCCGCGCCATAGATGAACCCGTTGTAATTGGCGCTCATGCGGGCGCCGGAAAGAAATTCGTTGTACGCGCCAAGGCCAGCATCGTGGTATATCAGCGGTTCGCCCACCTCGCTCACAAATTCCAGTTTGTTTTCCTGGTTGTATTTGGTGCCGTTGAGGTCCAGCGCCAGCAGGTACCGGTTGCCCAGCCTGCGGGAAACGGCGACGCCCAGGTCGAGGATGGTGGAAATATTTTTTGGACGGGGGTCGCGGTTGCGGTACGACTGCTCTCCCTTAAACCCGGCCTGCACGCCCACCTGGTATTTGCCAAAACCTTTGGCCAGGCCGCCGCTGAAGGCATAGGTTTCCGAATTGAGGTCGCCGCCTACGGTATCCGCCATCACATAAGGATACACGAGATCGTAGTTGGCGGATTCGTTAAATTTTACCTTGAACAGCTTCTCGCTGATGTAATACGCCTTTCCCCAAATGGTGGTATTGTCTTTCCCCCTGAGATAGGTTTCGGAATGCACGTCCAGCTGTTGTTTCCCGCTGCCTTCCTGCTGGAGGTAAAGGTCCTGCTCATGTTTCCCGAAGGAAGCAGACAGCCTGCTGTAGGTATTTTCGCGTTGCCATGCTTTCAAAGCGGGGCTCGTATACAATTCATCCCTCAGCACGGTTACCGGCGAGGTTTGTTCGCGCACCAGTTTCTCCGAAAGGGAATCCTGGGCGGCGGCAGTACCGGCGCCCAGGATCATCCACACACAAATCGTCAGTTTTAATCTCATCCATTACGGCATTAAAGAAGGTTTCGATTCCGCTTCGAAATCTTTGGCGGAATCGTTGTTGTCCAGCAGCACTACGCGGCCGTCAGGATTGGTGTACACGACTTTGCGGCGCACGCTTTTGCCATAACGGGTTGCGTCTGAGTTCACCTTGCCGCAGTAGGTCCAGCTGATGTCGAGAGACGGGGCGGTGAGGGTCCATACGAATTCGGACTGAACGGAAAGGTTCACCGCGTCGAGTATCCAGGTGTTGGGGATCTTCACGCCATCGTTGGTCATTACCTTGCCGGTGGCGCCGATGTAAGTGTACTCATAATGATTTTCCGCGATAAAATCCCCGGGTGTCGTGCCCTGCGGAAGGCGTGCCAGCACATAGCTGCGGAAACCACGGTCGTGCATGATCATCGCTCCGTTCACGTTCACCAGGTCGGGCACCTGCGGGTTGTCTACATCGATAGTGCCGCCGAGGTTCAACTCGTAATCGGCATTTCTCAGGTCGAAAGAGTTCGGGTTCAGCTCCCGGTTGTCGATGGCGTTGGCCGCTACCACTACCTGTTTGCCGGGAAGTATCTCATGTTCTTTACCGCTGCCGGGGAACAATACGATGTTGTTGGCCGTAAAAGCTTCCGCCATGATGTTGGGCGTGTAATCGTATTTGGTGGTGGTCAGGAACTGTGCTTCCGCGTAGATCAGGCCGTCTGTGTACAGCGTGTCTTCGGAATTGTTGTATACGATGAAATATTTATCGCCGTGATACAGTTTATTTTCAGGGGTGCGCGTGCCGGTGAAGAAAATTTCTTTCAGCACCAGGCCGGCGTTCACGTTGTAAAGGAACAGCGGGATGTCGATGGCCACATTGCCGCCGGTAATTTTCACGCCGCTTTTTACGCCGCGGATCTTGCTTTTGTAAATGGTTTCATCCAGCTTGTATTCGATGTCTCCTTCGAGGCTTACATCGTAGCTGCCTTCGGGCAGGTTGAGGCTGGAAAGCTCGCTTGCGCTGTTTACGTTGAAAGTGCTCACCGTGCCGCTGTTCACCTCTTTGAAAGTAACGGTGAGCGCGGAAGTTTTCACTTCTTTGAGGTTGGCGGGATTGGTGAACGTTACGCCAACGGTGGAGTTTTTCACCGCCAGGTCTTCTTTGGAGCACGAAGCGGCGAAAAGCAGGCCGCCAAATGTGATGGCAAGGGAGAATAATTTTGTGTGTCGCATAATATCCTGAATGTTTATAGTTTGTAGTTTAAAAATTAAAGTTCAGTTCCATCCCGAAATAAGGGGTTACATACCCGCCTCTTCTGACCCGTACATTATTGACATTCGTATAGTCAGGTGCGTAAGTGAAAAGCCTGTTCACAAACATCGAGATCATCGCTTTTTTCTTAAATTCCTTGGTCACTTTTATGTTTGCCTGAAGGTCTATCGGTACGGTGGTTTTCACGAAATCGGTGTAGTCGTATTTTTCCTTGAACCATACCAGTGCGGCGTCGTTGAGACTTTCCTTGGTGTAGGGATGTTCCACGCCGTCTACCCCCATGTAAGACACCGGCACCCCGCTGTTGTAATCGTCCTGGCGCGAAGTGAACCAAATGTTCTGGAATGATGCGGAAACGATCAACCCCAGTTTCGGCAGGTAGGTATCCATCGTCAGGTTGGTGTTGAAACGTTGCTGGTTGTACCCGTTGGAATAGTCGTACAGCGCGATGTATTGGGCCTGTTCGCCATTCACCAGTACGTCGCTTTTGATCTGCTCGTAAAAAGGCAGGCTGTTGCTGTAGTCTGTATCGAACCAGGCGCCGTTTGCCGTGATGCGGGAATTGATGCCTTCAAAACGTTTCGAAACGTACTGGAACTCTATTCCCTTTTTTACAAGACGGCTGCCATTGGCGGTCATTTTGTAAGAAAAGAACCTGCTCTTGTCTGTATAAGTAAAATCGCTGGTCTGCGGTCTTTCGGTAAGATTGCCCGCATCTACGGAAGCGTTATCGTAACGTTTATACGCGAGAATGTGATACCTGGAAACATCCCTGAACCCCGAGGTCAGGTTTTCGTTGAACCAGGTGAGGGAAAGCCTGTGGCCATTCAGCTCGAAATCCGCGTTCAGCTCAAATTTCCGGTTCACCGCGGCGCGCAGTTCGTAATTCGTGGGGTTAAAAATATAGGTCACCGCGTTGGCGATGCGGTATGCGGGATTGTTATGATAGAAGTTCAGCTGCACAATGTCTTCATATAACCACTTGGGATTCAAATGGTCCATGGTCGGCATTTTGGTGTGAATACCAAAACCGCCGCCCAGCGTAGTTTTCAGCTGATAATCCCCTACAGGCGCGCCCGGCAGCTCCCAACGGACGTTCACACGAGGGTCCAGGTATATTTTATTGGCGATGGCATAACGGCTGTCCATACCCGGCAACATCATGCCGCGAACGCCGGCCGTCGCGGCCAGTTTGTGTTTGCCTATTCGCCAGGTCATCATGTCTTCCACGTAAAAAGACTGGTTCAGCATGCCCGGAATGGTATCGAATGCGCGGGGCCTTACGGGAACGCCTTCCGAGGGCGGAAAATCAAGATCGTACACCTGGCCTTTCCCGAAGTTTTTGCTGTAGTTGGTTTCAATGCCGAGTTTCAGGTGATGGTTAATGTCTGACGTATTGAAACCGAGGGTGGTCATGGCTTTGAAGAAAGCCGTCAGCGGCCGCCCGTCTACGGTCAAATGGGAAGCATAGCTGGGCGTCATGTAATTTACGTCGTGCTCGCCTTCCAGGAGGGAATTGGTGAGCACAGACGCGGATTTCACCTGCAGCCATTTGGTGATGTCTGCTTTGTCTTGCTGGTAGCCCATCCTTCCGGAGATCTCCCAGGATTTCACCAGCGAGCCCGCGCGGTGGATCTCGTTGCGGAGACGGGAGCTGACGCCGTAATTGTTATTATTGGAAGTGTATTTGTCGATCCGGGCAACGCCGTTGTCGGGATCGGTCCGGCTGTTGTCGATATTGCCGCTGAAATCCAGCGCAGCGTCCCAAGTAAGTTTATGGGCCGCGTCGCTCCAGCGTTTCTGCGTGCGCAGGCTTGCGTTGATCCTTTTATAATTCAGGAAGTTGTCCCGCGGATCGTCTTTGGCATTGAGGTAACCGAGGTCTATGTTTACGGAAAGATCCTTTTCCGGGATATAAAAACCTTTGCCGAGGGAAAAAAGCTTGCTGAACCCGTCCGCCTTCACGCGGGCGGAGTACGGCGTTGCGCCTTGCCGGCGTTCGATCTTGATCAGGCTGCTGGTGAGGTCGCCGTATTCCACGGAAGGAATGCCCCGTATCACTTCCACTTTTTCGATCTGGTCGGTGGAAAGCGTGCGCATGTCTACTCCTTTATTGACGGAAGAACGGCTTTCATTTGGGTCTAGTGCAAAAAAGCCGGTTGCGCTTTGCAGGTTGGCGGAAGTATTGATGGGCGCGCCATCTATCAGGAAAGCCGTTCCCAGCGAACTGATGTCGTAAGAACCGGAAGGGTTGCCGGCCTCGCGCAGCCTGATCTGGTTCATGCGCAGCAGCTGCGGATCTGCAGAACGGCCGCCGGGCAATAATTCCAGCAGGTCGGTAAAACTGGAAGGCTGCAGATGCTGCATGGCCTTGCGGTCTATCACGGAAGTGCTGGTCATTTTTTCTTTGCCCTCGTTTGCCGTTACATAAAATTCCTGTAAGGTCTGAAGCGCTTTGCTCACGATCAGGTCCAGGTGATGGTCCTTTTGAAGATGCACCTGTTTGGGCGTTGTTTTGAATAAAATGCTGGAAATGTCTACGGTATAGTGGCCCCCGGGAATGCTGCCGAAGCTGAAACGGCCCTGGCTGTCGCTGTAAGCCCGGTATTCACGGCCGCCGCCTTTGGCGGTCACAACCAGCGAATCGACGCCTTTTCCCAGCGCCGGGTCCCACAGTTTGCCAGACAGCACATGTTGCTGCCCGAAAACAATAGCCGGCAGAACGATGATCAAGATACAGGCGATAACCAGTTTGAAAGAATAGCTCATTCTAATGACAAATAACCCCACTTTGCAGATTTCCGTAAATGATGGCGCAAAGATACTCAAGATCCGAGGGGGCATCTGTTCAGGAATTCTTCAAAATGAAAATTTTCCCGATCCGATCATCAGATGTTCGTGACAGTTAGGCTACAATGCTCCTAAATCCGCTACAGCAAAGGAATTGATGAAGCAACCGATCCTGGGCGCTCCCCGTCGGAACCATGGGAACCAGCAGATTTTTTTCCGATCCGATATAAGGAAACGAAACGTATTAAGAAATTATTGAAAGCAAATTAAATAAATTGCAAGGGTTTCGCATCCCCGGTCAGGGCCTGCTAAAAAGCGCCATTCCGGATGGTCATTAGACGGCCTCCGGATACAAAAAAGACCGGCGCAAAGCCGGTCTTCCTGTCAATCTACTTTTTTTTCCGAAAATAGAAAATCAATAATCCGGGGTTTGCAATAATACTGGTGCGTTCCGGTGATAGAGGGCTCGCGCGGGTTCTTCGCGAAGCCGTTTATACTATCGTGGGTACTTCAGACTGTTTTTATTGTATTTATTCCGGTACTCCAGCGGCGAAAGCCCCGTGATTTTTTTAAACACTTCGCGGAATGCTTTATCGTCCGCATATCCCACGTCGCTCATCACTTCAAACACTGTTTTGCGGCCCCGTTCCAGTTCTTTTTTGGCGGCTTCCACCTTTACGCGCTGGAGATATTCCACCGGCGTGTTGCCGGTAGCTTTCACGAAACGCCGGTCGAAGTTGCGCCTGCTGATCGCCAGGTCGTACGCCAGTTTCTCAAACGAGATCTTTTCTTCGATATTTTCTTCAATGTACAGCTGGGCGCGGTTGATCAGCTCGTCGCCATGCCCTTTCTGGATGTGAAAAATGCTGAATTGCGATTGAGAGGTTCTTTCTATATCGATCTGGAAAACCTTCGAGCAAAAAATGGCCGTGGCCCTGTCGAAGATTTTCTCGACGAGGTAAAGCATCAGGTTGAGGAACGAATACCCGCCGCCGTTGGTATAAATGCCGTTTTCGTCTGTAATGATCCGGTCTTCTACCATTTTTACGGCCGGGTACATCTGTTTGAACAGGCTGGCAGACATCCAGTGCGTAGAGCTGCTTTTGTTGTCGAGAAGCCCGGTGGCGGCCAGCAGGAAAGCGCCCGTGCACATGCTGGCGATCTCGGAGCCGGCTTTGTACTGGCGGTCTATCCAGCCGATCAGCTCCTGGTTGTCCGCCACTATTTTTTTATAATTGCCGAAGAGGGAAGGAACGATCACCAGGTCCGTCTGACCGATGGCCCTGATATCGTTCGGCCGCACGGAAAAATATCCCTGGTGAATACCTTTTTCTGACGTAAAACCCGCGATCTGCACGGCAACCCGGGATTCGTTGCCGGCGTTGCGCCAGCAATTGTCCGCCCCGGTAAGTATCTCAAAAGCGCCGCCTATGCTGTTCATATTTACTTCGCATTGCGGCACCACGATAGTGACATGTTTCATACAAATGCTTTCCGCAAATGTCGGCAGAACCGCTGTCCGGATCAACCCGCCAGAATGTCCATATTGCACCCCCTGGGGTTCTATTCCGCCTGTATCATCTCCCCATCGCTCAGCTTCCACGCATGATCGTAAAAACCGGCCATCTTCACTTCGTTCACGCCCGTCTCCAGCATTTTTGCGCCATAGATCATAAAATCGGGAAAACCGCTGGCGCCGGCGAAATACTGGTTCGCATAAGCCGCTTTCATGCCCGTTATTCCGCTGCCGCTCACCACGGCCACAGACGCAACGTCCGACCCCGGTAACGGCCACACGAAACAGGCGCTGAGGTCTTCTCCCGTCCATTGTTTCCCGCCGGCGGTCACTTTGTTGCGCTCCACCTGGATGGGGCAATCGTTCAGCAACAGTTTCCACGCTTTGCAGGTGGTTTTATTCCCGTAGACGATCACGCCGCGGTCTTTGTATTTCCCCGGCGCATAATCTTTGTCCGCAATAATGTCCACCGCGCCATTGCCGCGATAATACCATGTTTCGGCATCGTAACGCGCTTTGTTGAAGCTCCATTCATTTTCTTCCTTGCTGCCGCCGGTGCTGTACACAAACACCATGCGGTGGTTAAACGCGTCTTTTAACGTACCGTTGCGGTGCGGGCCTTTTTCAGACAGCGGCGGCGCCTGGTGAACGGACCATTTACGGCCGTCGTTCAGCAGGTAAAGCGGCGTGGCGCCTGCTTTCGCCGTGATCTCCGTTCCGTCTACGCTGATCTTTATGTCGCCGCCTTCAAAATCGTTAAGCTCGAGGCGCAGCAGGCGCACATTTTCCGTAGTGCCCGAAATGGTTTTCGCCGCCCTGTCCCTGTTCAACCGGATGCGGCTGTATTGCAAGGGATGTTGCTGCTGCTGCACGGAAGCCCAGCGGAAAGCCGCGGAAATACCAGGGTTGGAGGTGGTAAAGTCAATGTCGTTCACCGCCGTGTCTACCGGGCGCTCATGCCATTTAAAAAAGTCGAAGAGCGGTTTCCAGTCTACGCTGATGTCTCCAAACCAATGCCCACCGCCGGGATATTCGTAATAACTGAAATCGGGATGGAATTTACCGAGCAGGTCGCGCATCTGGCGGGCGTAGTTGACAGACACGGTGCGGTCTGCATCGCCATGAAAAATATACACGCCCAGCGGTTTGTAATTCTGTACGAGTTTGATCACATCGCTCTGGTTGCCGGAACGGAGCAGCATTTGTTCCATCGGGGAATTGCTGCTGTCCGGGATCAGACCGTCTGCGGAACCGTAACCTTTCAGCGTGGGGTATCCTGCGCTGGGTGCTATGCCTGCCCATTTATCCGGATAGGTGGCGCCGAGGAACCAGGTGCCGTGCCCGCCCATGGAGTGGCCGGTGAGATAAATATGCTGCAGGTCCGGCTGGAATTTTTCGCGTGCAATGCCGAGCACTTCCAGCGCGTCGAGGCGGCCCCAGTCTTCCCAGTTAAAACCGCGCGGGCGGCGGTTGGTGGCGGCTACCAGCGTGCCCCAGTCTTTATGCTGGTATGCTCTCGCCTGGCCGATCGCTTCCACGCCGGCGCCGTGCACAGACAGGAAAAGCGCCGCGCCTTTCTGCGGGCCGCCCGTTTGCGGCGTAACCGCATAATATTGTAAACTGCCGTCTATGTCGCTGATGAACGTGCTGCTGTATTTTCCGGAAGGCATTACCGTTTCCACGTCGATAGTTGCTTCGTCGAGCGTTTTGTTTTTATCGAACAATACGATGGAGCAGGGTGTTTTTCCTTCCGCGTTTGCGCCGCTGCCGTCGAACGTGAAAGGCGTTTTGCGGCTGCTCATCGCAGGAATAGGAGGCACGTCGGTGGTCACTGTTTTGCCGAGGAAAGTGGAACGGAATTGCAGTCCTTTCAGTTCTTTCATGGTATTATTGATCACTGCCACCGCGCCCTGCAACGCACCGTTTTCCTGGCCGGTCACGATGGCGGGCATGGTGGGGTCTTCCGTGACGATCATTACCGGCTTGGGAGGAAAACTGAGACTGGCGGTGATGAATACGCCGCGCACGTAAATTTCGTTCAGCCCTTTTTTAAGCTGCACGGGAATGTAGAGCCAGCCTGAGCCGTAAGGATCTCCGGTGTGCGGCTCTCCGTTAAAATACAGGCCGCTGTTGCCTTTGACGTTCAGCAGCGCGTGCTGTGCCTTGTCTGACTGGTAGGTGAGGTAAAAATACCCGCCCCTGCCGAAATTTCCCCCGCGGCCTCTCGCGCCGCGGCGGAACAGGCGGTTGGCCGAATCCGCCGTAACGGCCTGCCATACCTGCGGCTGACCGTCAGCGCTTTTTTCGAATTCCTGTCCGTCCGCGGGCGTTTTCAGCTGGTTCGTATAAAGGCGGTAAGCCAGCAGGTCTGTATATATCGCTTCGCGGCCGTAACGCTGCGGACTGGAAACGGCGAGGCCGTTTTTGAAATAATAGGTGTCTTGCGCGGACAGCTCTGCCTGCTGACAGATCAGAACGAAAAGCAGTGCAAATTTGATCTTCTTCATGTAGGGAATAAATTGGCAGTTGAAGGTCAGGAAAAGGCTTTCTCTTTGATATTTTTCCGGGTGGCTTTAAATTCTTTGACTTTGTTTTCCATCACCAGCGCCACCGCCCCGATCAGTTCCGCCTGGTAACCCAGGGTTGAAATGGCGAGCCTCGTATTGGCCGCCAGGCGCGGAATGCTGTGCTCGTTGAGCGCCTGCTGCACCGGCGCTTCCCATACTTTTCCGGCCAGCGTGCCGCGGCCGCTGAGCACTACCCATTCAGGGTTCATGAGGTGGATCAGGATCGCTATTGCTTTGCCGATGTCGTAACCGGTATGAGACAGCAGCTCGATCACAAAACGGTCGCCTTTATGCGCCGCTTTCACGATCGCGTCCCAATCGGTATCGCCGTGCCCCGTGGGGAAATTGGGGCCGAGGGCGGAGGGGCGGCCTGATTTCAGGCCCTGCGCGGCTTTTTCGATCACCACCAGCAGCGAAGCTTCCGTTTCCAGGCAGCCGCTTTTGCCGCAGCTGCAGAGTTTGTTGTTATTAAAAATGGGAATGTGGCTGAACTCGCCCGCAAAGCCGTCGTGCCCGCGGAACAGTTCGCCGTTCAGGATCATGCCCAGGCCGATGCCCCAGCCGATGTTCACCACAACGGCGTTCTTTTTCTGGCGCGCCGCGCCAAAACGGAACTCCGCGAGCGCGATCAAACTGGAATCGTTATCGATATATACAGGCATGTTCAGTTCGCCTGTCAGGTATTCGGTGATGGTTTTATTGCCCGCGTTGAGGAAAGAATAATTGACGCCGTTCTTGAAGTCTACAAAACCCGGCATACCGATGCCCGCGCCTACGATCTTTTCCCGGTCGATGCCGGAATCGCGGATCACTTCTCCCATTTTTTCTGCGAGCAGCACGATGGCGTCGGGATTATTGGTAAGGGGCAGCTCAAATTCCCGGACGGGCGTGACCGGCTTGTTGTCGATGTCCATTAACGTAATGCGGGTAAACATCTGGTCCATGGCGACGGACAAAATGTAAATGGCGCCAGGTTTCGGCGCGTAGATCACCGGCCGCCGGCCGCCGCTGGAAGGGGCAAACCCGGATTCCACGATCACACCGTCTGCTATCAGCGTATCGATCACTTTCATCACATGGGGAATACTTTTTCCCATCCGTTCGCTGAGGTCGGTGGACGACAACTTGCCGGAGAAATAGAACTCCCTCAAAGCCAATGCCTTATAATAACTTTTATTTACCATAAACACAAATCGCTAACGTTGTTACAAAACTAATGTCGATCTTCTACTCCAGTTCGATCGATTCATCGCCCGCAATATACTTCGAATAAATCAGCAGCAGTGTGAACATCTCGTCGTCAGACTTCATGCTTCCTTTCGAAAACACGTATTTAGGCGGATTGTGCGGGTTCAGCGGATTGTTTGTCGTATTGTCGTAAGTGCCTTTCATGTAAATAACCGAGCCCCTTGGGATGTGCACCGGTTTTTTGAAGCGGTACAGTTCCTGCCACCGGAAATCCCATTCCGGTATCCTGATCAGCGGGATGGTATCGGTGGCGGGTGTTACCACGTATGCCTCGAAGGATTTGCCGAGGAAGTGCATATGCGGCCAAACATATAACAACGATTGTTCTTCCGGTGTTTTCATTTTCAGTTCAAAAGTTCGCACCTCGTTCGGCGGGATCATAAAAATGGGATCGATATCCCGCTCGCCAACGCCGCCCGATCCCAGGCTGATGATACGCACCGGTCTTTTCACCGGTCCGTTTTTGAAGTACAGGTTAACGCCCACGACAGATTCTTCATTGGCGGCAATGGCCGCATAGTGCACGGTGAAGATCACCACTCCCCTCGCCGGCAGCATCCAGCCGAACTCTTTCGGGTAATATTCGGCAGACGCGCCCGGTATCCAGCCCGTGTAATAGACCATTTCCCGTTTGTAGCGGTCAAATGCGGGGCGGTTGCCCGGGTCTTCGTCCGTATTGATCATGCTGATGCCTTCATGTAAATCGATATTTGCATCGGGCACATTATAAAAACCGTAATTGATATGATGGATCACCTTGCGGTTATTGGTCACGAATTCCACCGCTTCAACGCTTTTACCGGCTGGCAGCTCGAAAGGCACTTTAAATTCAACGAAACGTTCTTTGTTGTCCCCTTTCACCAGGAATACGTCTTTTGACTTCAGTACCAGGTCGGGCGCGCGTTCCGGTGACTGTTTACCTGCGGGAGCTGCCGATGTTTTATTTTTCGGCGTTTTTCCTTTCGGCGCGTTGTTATCTATCCATGCGAGGATCTTTGTTTTTTCATCCGCCGTAAGCCCGCGCTGGTTGGCGAAGCAGGAATACGACGTATCGGCGCGCCATGGCGGCATGTAACCGGTAGAGATCACCTCTTTGAGGAAGTTCAGTCTTTTGGTGAAATCTTCGTACCGCAGCAGCGGGAAAGGGCCGGCTTCTCCGGGCCTGTGGCAGGTGCCGCATTTGTTCAGCAGGATCGGCTCCACATCATGGTAAGTTTGCGCATGGGCGCTTGCGAATGTACAGGCGAATAATATGGTGAATAACAATATGCGCATACCGGTCATTTAGTGCTGATGAAGCAACCTATTGCCTTTGTTTCAGCAGGGCTAACTGTTTTATGTTGAAGAGAATTATCGATCGCGTCGGCGAGGTAATGTTTTTCCGGCTGGTGTTTTTTCCGGCCCAGGCTCACCACCCAATCGTCGATAGCGCCTTTGTACAGCAGCGCGCCTCTGTTATCGTACAAAAAGACCTCGGGCGTGATGGCGGCCCGTGTGAAATGCTGCAATTGTGATCTTTTGTCGCTCACCAGCGCGAAACTTATCGCGTATTTATCTTTAAAAGCTTTTATTTCATTGTCACTGTAGCCGGCATCAGGGAAAACGCCGATGATCTGCAGGGCGTTTTTCCGGCTTTGTTGAATATCGTTCAGGGTGAGGGTGTAGTTGCGGCTGAGGGGGCAATCCGGCGAAAGGAACACGAAGGCCGTTAGTGGTTTGCTGGCGGGGGAAAGCGTTTCCCCACCGGTGGTTTTAAGTTTCAGCGAAGCGTATGCCGGTTGCTGCGCGTGCAACGCGGGGAGGAAAAAACAGCCAAGTATCACAAAAAACCATTTCATGGATATTTTTTTAAGACGGTGCTGCTGGTTGAAAGTTATGAAGAAACCAGACCGGCCGTTTGACCGGCCTGGATTTCGTTGTATTACTGTAGTGAAAATACTAAGATAATCTATTTCTTATCCCACCAAACGCGGCCGGTGAGGTCTGACAGATCGCCGAACTCAGGGTCTTTCCGCATATCCTCGATCGCGTTTAACCTGTTTTGGTAATTAAATTCGGTGATCGGGGGGATAAACACGCTCCATCTCCTAGGCATCACAGCCTCGATGCCGGCGTTGCGGATCTTTTCGGCCTTGAATACCGTGCCGGTCTGGCTGGGGTATCCGGTTCTCCTGATATTGGCCCAGCTTTCCAGCGGGTTCCTGTAAAGGTGGAAAAACTCCTGGATGCAGATCTGCTCGATACCTTTTGCAGGGTTGTACACGATGTCCGGGTGATTTTTGTAAGCGTCCACTTCCGCAGGCGTCAGTGCCGTATATTCGGCCACGTTAGCATCTTTGCCCCACTCGTCGTAATCTGCGAGAGAAGCTTCGATGCCTTTGTTGTACCAATCTTCGGCGTTTTCGGCAGTTATGTTCCTGGCGGCGAGTTCCGCTCTCCAGAAACATACGTCTGCATAAGTGATCACGGGATAGTTCACCTTACCGCTGGATACGGCCGAATTGAACAGCTGGTCCTGGATGTAGGAAACGTACGCGGTGCTGCCGAAAACGTAGTTAAAGTAGAAACGTTTGTCTGCTTCGCCTACGGCATCGGGACTCGTATAACGGCCGCGGTACTCCTGGTATACTTCGCCGGGAGCGATGGTACCGTTTGCCTGGTAAGTGTCGAAATCGGCCTTTGTAAGCGCTACTTTGCGGTACATAATTCTCATGCGGGGATCGCTGGTTTTGTACATGAAGTCGATGGCGGCTTTCTGGCCGGAAAGAGCGGCTGCCAATCCATAGTTACCGCCATTGGCAACGCTGGTGCCGGCTTTAAATATCCAGCTTTCCGCCCTGCTGTCGATAGGGCCCACGTTGTCTGCCAGCACATCGAGAATGATGGCTTTGGCCTCGTTGGGTTTTCTTTTCAGCTGGCGCATGGCAAGGCGAAGCCTTAGCGAGTTGGCTGCTTTGATCCAGTTTGTCGCTTCCACGCCTGCGCCCCTGTACCAGAGGTCAGACGTGCCAAGTTTTTCCTGCGCTACGCCGCCATCCTGTTTCAGCGCCGCCACAGCCGCTTTCAGCTCGTTTTCAAGCAGAACGAACAGCTCTTCCTGTGATTCGTATTTGGGCTGCAGCAAGGGGGGATCGGTATACCTGGCTTTAAAAGCTTCGGTGTACGCGATACTGCCGATCAGGTCGGAAAGCTGGAAGGCAGCCAGTGCCATCGGGATGTAAGAGATCGCGTTGATATGCGCGTACGTTGCTTTTTTATCCGCGGGCATCTTGCTGATAAGATTCCTCACTTCCGCCAGGGTGCCGCCGGCGCCCATCGTTTCCCTGGAATAAAAATTCTCGAAACAATACGGATAGCTGGAAGCCGAAGTAGGCGCTTTGAAACGCGTAATAATGCCGCCGTTTCCGCCCAGGGGCACCCATGCACCGATCCAGTATTGCACGTTGCGGTGAATATCGTAATATGCTTCAAAGTCATTTGTATGAATGGCAATCGCTGCAGTGGGAAATACGGTTGCCGGGTTCACCTTATCACCCTGGATCAGGTCCGGGTCGGTGTTGATCTCCGCGTATTTCTCGCGGCTACAGGAAGTTGCCAATAAAGCAAGCAAACCGGCCTGTAAGAATATTTTCCTCATAACTATATTTTAAGTATCCTGATTATTTAAAATTGCTGTTGATCTCAATCGCTGCTGCGCTTAGAAATTTGCGTTCAATGAAAAACCGAACTGCCTGAAATAAGGCGTTCCGCCGTTCTCAACAAATGCGCCCGCACTCGTGGAGGTCAGATTGTCCGGGTTTACGTGGTCGGGAGCGCTGTTGTAAAGGAAACCGAGATTGCGGCCGATCAGGGACGCTCTCAGGTTGTTCATTTTCAACTTGCCCGCGATGCTTTGCGGCAACTCGTAGCTGATAGACACTTCGCGCACGGAGATCCACGAAGATTCGAACAGCGCAGCCTGCCTGATACCATTTGCCCAGCCATAGGTATGATCGTAATAATCCGCTGCCATGGTGGGTTTCACCCAACCTTTCGCATATGCGTCGGCTACTGTCATACCGCCTACATTGTGCTCCTGTCCGTCGGGGCTTACGTTTGCTGGGATCACAGTACCATCCGCAAATACGCCTACCGGCAGAATGCCGTCGGTACGCTGTCCCGGGCCCTGGCCGTTGTAGTTGGTGCTGCTCTGGTAAGTGACGCCGCCGAGGTCTGAAGTGCGGCCGAACAGCGTATTGTTGATCATGCCGTATTGTGAACCGTAACCATAGGTGGTGGAATAAACGTCGCCGCCGATTTTTGCATCGAGGAACACGCCCAGCGCCAGCCTTCCATAGTTAAAGGTATTGCGCATGCTGCCGAGGAATTTGGGCATTGTGGAACCTACCACGGGATCGCGCTCGCCGCCAACGGTCGGGTTATAGTTCTGCGCGCGCAGGAAATAGATCACCGGTCCGCCGAGCATACCTCTTGAAGCGCCAAAACCTACTACAGGCATACCGTTCAGCGGACTGTTCACGTTTTCGCCGCCGGAGCCTTTCGCCTGGTAGGATGCATAACCGTAGTTGGAACGGATGGAACCGTAGTCGCCGCCGATGTATGCTACGGAATAGATGCCGTCGTTACCATCGAGCATGGCCGCTTTTGCGTTGAACGGCAGGGAGATCACATAGTTTTTGTTGCGGGTATAGTTCAGCAGCACATCCCAGGAGAACAGGCCTTTTTTGATTGGCGTACCGTAGAGCGATACTTCAAGCCCCCTGTTGCGCACCTTGCCGCTGTTGATCAACGCCGCGCCCACACCGGTTTCGGGACTTACCGTAAAACCCTGTATCTGGTTTTTGGAATCCTGCTGGTAAACGGTCACGTCGCCGCCCAGCCTGTTGGAAAACATTTTGAACTCCAGGCCGGCTTCCAGTTTGCGGTTTCTTACAGGCACAAGGTTCTGGTTGCCCAGTTCGCGGCCGAGAATGCCATACCGGAGAATGGGTGTGCCGGTCGCATCGTTATACACGCCGTATGCAGTGTAAGAGCCGGTGCTGGTCCTGTAAGGAGTAGTACCGCCCCCCGCTTCAACATAAGAAAGGCGCAGCTTGCCAAAATCTACCGCCTTGGGCATTTTCAGCAGGTCTGTGAACACAAAGGCGAGGTCTGCACCGGGATAGAAATACGAATATTCCCCGTGCCCGTCGTTGTACACCAGCGTGCTGTTCCAGTCATTACGCCCGTAGATGTTCAGCGTCAGGTAATCCCTGTAACCGATAGTGCTCTGGAAAAACAAAGAGGCCATCTGCGTTTTCATCGGGTCCAGTTCTTCTACGATCGCCCTGTTTTTGGAGTTGGTAAAACGATACAGGTCGGGTACCACCATACCATCGGTCCTGGTGTTGGTACCAACCTGGCCGGATTTGTTCAGCTCGCCGCCGCCCTGCACGAGCAGGTTGAACTGGCCGATGCTTTTGATGTAGTTCAAAGCGCCCCTGTACCGGTATTGCCTGATCGTGCTGTTATTCGCACGATATTCGCCGTTGGCGAAACTTGCGGATTTACCCCTGATCTTGGCCGTGTAGTTAGTTTCAAACGTGTTGATAGACGCGCTTCCTTCAAAACGGAGCCAGTTGGTAAGGTCGGCTCTCAGGTTGAAGTTGCCTCTCAGGTTGCCTTCCCTTTGCAGGTACTCATTCTGGTACATAGCCCAGAAAGAGTTGGATGCGCCGGATTCGTCCAGGTTGGTATAACCGCCGTCAACAGTGTTGATGTAGTTATTCATCCAGTAATTGATGTCGTAGTTTCTCGGAACGCCGTAGCTGGTGGCATACAGCAGGCTGTTGCCGCCCATCAGCGCGGGATTCTTGATCTTGCTTTGTACATAAGCCACATTCACGTCCATCAGTACAGACTTGATGGGACGGTGCGTAGCCCTGAAGTTGAAGCTGTTCCTGTTCATGTCGTTGTTAGGCGTGGCCGCGGTAACACCGAGGTTGGAATAGGAAAAACGGAAAGTGGTTTTTTCGTTGCCGCCGGAAATACCGATGTTGGTATTGCGGTTAACCCCGCTGCGGTAAAGGTCCAGCACCTCGTTGTAACCGGGGTCGTTGCGGCGGTATAAACCGGTGATGTCTTTGAACATCTGGCCATTCATTTCGGGGCCGAAGCCCAGGTAATACGTCGCGGTGTTGATCGCCAGGGAATCGGCGCCCAGTTTGGTCCAGTCGCCAGAGTGAACGCCCGCGCCGAAACGGTCCTGCAGGTCTACCGTTCTATAGGCTTTTTCAAACATCATGCTGTGGGAGAAAGAAACGCCCAGGCCTTTCTGCGAATAGCCTTTTTTGGTCTTGATGAGGATCACGCCGTTGGACGCGCGGCTGCCGTAAAGCGCCGTAACCGCGCCGCCTTTTAATATGGAAATAGATTCGATGTCATCCGGGTTGATGTCTTTCAGGATATTCCCGAAATCCTGCTCGCCGCCGCGGTTGTGAAGTACCACCTGGTCGTCCATCACGATATCGTCTACCACTACCAGCGGCTGGTTGCCATAAGGGTCTAGGTTGGCGCTGCCCCTGATGAGGAAACGCGTAGACGCTTGCGGGCCGCCTGAGTTGGGCGTTACCTGCAAACCGGGCACCATGCCCTGCAAGGCGGAAATCGGGTTTACAGCAGCGGTTTTGCGGATCTCGTCGCCGGAAACCTGGGTAACGGAATAACCAAGGCTTCTTTTCGCCCGGCTTTCACCAAAACCGGTCACCACCACTTCATTCAAAGCTTTCTGATCGTCCTGCAACGTAATGTTGAAAGTATTGCCCGCGCCTACGGTTATTTCTTTGGTGGTAAACCCTACACATGAAATCACCAGCGTGGCGCCGGGCGATACCGATATGCGGTAAGCGCCCTGGTCATCCGAAAGAGCCCTGTTCTTGGTGCCCTTTTCAATGATGTTGGCAGCGATCACGGGGGCGGACTTACTGTCCGTGATCAGGCCCCCGACCGTCACTTTTTGTTGTGCTGACAAAGACGACGTAATGCCGAATAGCAGCAACGTCAGCATGAAAAATGCATGAGATGTTCGCATCGCAATTTTGATTTTTGGTTTGACTATGAAATATAAACTTTCCGAAAAATGGCAGCAGATGAGCATATCCCGTCGGTAAGGAAAACGGTACTGGCGATCACGCTTACTGATCTGCGCGCAGCTTAATTTTGGTTATTATCCTGGAATTCATTGTTAGCAGGCATTGCAGCCCTTAGTCTCTCTTTTCCGATGTACGCGAAATGATAAATTTTGGTTTGATAAATAATGTCTCTCGAAATATTAGTGCAAAAATCTTCGGATCGGCTATAAGCGTATAGCCGTTAACGTGATAATACTTTACTGACCCCGACATACCGGGCCCGAAGGCCCGGCGTAAATAATCCCCAACAAATATTACATGAAAAAATGTTCTTCGGCCCCGATACGTATAGGTGCTGGCGTTAGAACCCGGTGCTGAAAAAATTGATTTTGGTAAGGAAAAGTTTGTGCACAATACGGTCTGTCGTTAATTGTAACATGTCATGTTCCTCGCAATTTTTCGATTGAATGTTCAACTGTAGATATTACATCTGTTTTGGCTCCCCTCGTGGTTGCCGCGTTAGCTTCGATAGTTAAGTAAATTGATTCCTCGCAATTTCGATTTTGGTTTGATGTCAATAATGTCCGGGCTAACTTTAGTGGATAAACTTCCCGCCAGCGCTCTAATTAAAGGAAGAAACTTCTTTAATAGCGCTGATAATAACTAAAAAACAGCTCTCTCTCACGGTATACTTTTACGAAAGTAGTAAATACTTTTGAAAAAAAATAAAAAGTAGAAGACAATTTTAAGAATGATAGATTGTAAAAATATGCTTGATAAGTTCATAAATTAAGAGAATGGTTATCAGCAGTTTCGATATAATGACATCATTATCATATCATTACAAAAAAAGCCGCATCGAAATGCGGCTTTAATCGGTCTATTGTTTTCCATGTTACTTACTTTCTGTAATCGTCCCTCGGCTCCTTCCCCATCTCCAGCACCAGCTTCCCTCCTTCCATCACCTTTTTAAATGGCACAAAAGGCTCGTCCAGCTTTTTACCGTTCAGCGAAAGGGATTGCACGTATATGTTTTCCCCGCCGCCATGGCGCGTTTCGATGGTAAAGGCGCCGCCTTTGTAATATTTATCGCTGAGCTGTATGATTACCTTATCAAACAACGGACTGCCAATACCCAGCTCCGGCGCAGTTTCCGCCAGCCCCTTCACATCGAACAACCCGATGGACGAGATCACGTACCAGGCGCCAAGCTGCCCCTGGTCTTCGTCTTGCCCATACCCGTAACCATGCACTCCTTCCGTTCCATAAAACTCGTTGCAGATCGTGCGTACCCATTTTTGCGTCAGCGAAGGTTTGCCCGAAAAATTAAAAAGCCATGGAATGTGCAGGCAGGGCTGGTTTCCCTGGTTATACAACCCTTCCAGCCCCGAAAACGCATCGATGGTAGTGCCACCGCCGAATTTGTTTTTACGGGAAGTTTCAAAGATGGTATTGAGCCTGTAATTAAAACTGTCTTTGCCCAAAGCGCTCACCAGCCCGCGTGGATCATGCGGCACATAAAATGTGTACTGCCAGGAATTGCCTTCCTGGAAACCGCGCCAGGGCTGCGACGGATTGAAGTTTTCGATGAATTGCCCGCTGGCGTATTTCGGCCTGATAAGTTTCAGCGATGTATCGAACAAATGTTTCCAGCCGCCGGCAAGTCGCATCAGCTCTTTGTAATCCTCCGTTTTTCCCAGCAGTTTTGCCCATTGCGCCACCGCGTAGCTGCTGAAGGAATATTCCAGCGTATGCGATGCCGCGAACATCCAGGTTTCCGGCCATCCGTCCGCTTTTTCGATATGATCTACATACCCGTATTTCCTGAACCGGTCGATGTCTAACTTTCCAGCGCCACGCGGCCGGTCTTTGCCCTCCAGTTCGTTTTTCAGCGAAGCCGCATATGCCTGTTGCACATCAAAATCACGGATGCCGGCCATGTAAGCCCCCGATATGGCAAGGCTCACGAAGTTGGTACCTACGCCGGACACAAAACGGCTGTTGGCAATGCCGTCCGCCAGCCAGCCTGCATCCTGGTAGATCAGCAACTGGCTTTTGATCCAGTCGGAATAATATTCGGGATACGCGAGCGCCCACAATTGCGTGAGGTTCCAGAACCCACCCCAGATGGCATCTGTATTGTAATGATTATGCAACGGTTTCCCGTTTTCTCCCAACGGGATCTGACCGGTTTCCCCGTTATTTTTCGGGTAAGCGCCGCTCACATCGCTGGCGAGGCCGCGCCCCAGCAGTGAATGATAAAGACCGGTGTAAAATTTCACCATGTCCGCCTTCAACGGCGATTCTACTTTGATGCGGCCCAGGTAACTGTTCCAGCTGGCGATTGCGTTTTGTTTCGCTTTGTCGAAACGCAGGCCGGCAGCCTCCGCGCGCAGGTTTTGCCGCGCGTTTTCCACCGAAGTGTAAGACAGTCCCGCTTTGATCGTGACGCTTCTTTTTTTGCCGTCGTTGAAACTCAGGTACAATCCCGCGCCCGGCCCTGATATGCTGTCTGCGCTTTTTTGAATATCGTTTTTCCTGAACACGCCGAACGCATCAGGCGCGGCATCCAGCTCCGCGGAAAAATACATGGTCACTTCCGCGCCGGGCTGGTATTTCTCTACATACACTGGCAATGTGGTTACCCAGCCTTCGATGCGGCCGTCGGGCAGGCGGTATACTTTCGCGTCTTTCACAGGGCCGCTTTCACCCTGCTGGTTGCCGATATCAAAAAGAATATGCGCGGGTTTGCCAGCGGGAAAACTGTAGCGGTGAAAAGCCACGCGCGGCGTGGAGGTGAGTTCCGCTTTGATACCGTAATCTTTCAGCAGCACGGAATAATAACCGGCCGTGGCATGTTCGTCTTTCCTGTCGAACCTTGAACGGTAGCCCTCTTCCGGCTTTTCCAGTTTACCCGGCACTGTTTGCAGCTCACCGGTAAGCGGGGCGAATACAATACCGCCCACCTGGAACTCGTGAAAATTCGGAAAACCTTCGATGGAAGTATGGCGGTAATCGTAGCCCGTGGCTTCCCACCCGTGCACGTTGCCGTAGCTGCCATTGGTAGAGGGCGCGGGTTTTGCCATGCCGAAAGGCACGGCGCCCGGCGTGAAATGGAACCAGCGGCAATGCGCGGTGCCGATCAGCGGGTCTACATACTGCGTATATTGCGCCCGCGCCGCAGGGCAGATCAATGTCAAAAACAGGATCAGTCGGATCTTCATTGTGTAGGGTTGAGTGTGAAAGGCTGTCCGTCCCAGGCGCTCGCTGCGCCCAGCAGCGGCGCTTCTTCGCCCAATAATGCCTTTTGTATATGGATGTCCGGGAAATGTTTGTTCAATTCCAGCATCATGGCGCCGCTGAAACGCGGCCATGCATGCGCAATGTTGCCGCCCACCACTACCGCTTCCGCAGGATGATGCTGCAGGAACATCACAATGAACCGGCCCAGGCTGTTGCCGAATGTTTCGAATATTTCTTTGATAACCGGCTCCGCCTCCGCTTTGCCGCTCAGTTCGGATACGCCGCTGACGCTACGCCCCGTAAGCTCTTCGTAACGTTTTTTGAACCAGCGCGTAGAAATAAAATCTTCGGCGATCGATCCGTCGAAAGGTATTTTCCACATGTCCGCGTTCTCCGCCTTTCCATTCACGCACACGGCGGAGCCCAGGCCGGTACCCAGCGTTACGCCGATGGAAGTGATGTTTTCGCTGACGGTCCCGCCGAATACTTCGCCCTGTAAAAAACAGGCCGCATCGTTGGTAAATTTGATGCAGGGCCCTTCCAGCCCCAGTTCTTTCGCAAGCAGCTCACGGATATTCAGCTTGTACAGCGATTCGAATTTCCCCTGGTCTTTGATATAAGAAATACCGTTTTCATAATCGAGCGGGCCAGGCATGGAAAGGCTCACTTTCGAAATGTTCATTTCCCCGCGCGCCTCCGCCAGCGTTTCGCTCCATGCACCGATCAGCTCCGCCGCTTCGGGGCAGCAGGGATCGGTTTTACGCCGCGCCCAGGTAGAACGGACCACCTGCCGCGCCGTCATATCCACCACGGCCGCCGTGATATGCGAGCCGCCTATGTCTGCGCTGAGCACAAAAGCGCCGTCTCCTGTGTTTTCCATGTCATGTTTTTAATGATGATAACTCCATTCGTTTTCGATCTGCTCCAGCGTTTTGCCACGGGTTTCAGGCAGCAGCCTGTATACCGTTACCAGCGCCACGAGACAGGAAAACGCGAAGAAAAAGAAAGTGGACGCTGTGCCGAAACTGTCTATCAGCACCGGCGTCAGCTGGCCCACGATGGTATCCGCGATCCACATCACCATAATGCTCACTGCCATGGCCCTGCCGCGGATGCGCGCCGGGAATATCTCGGAAGCTACCACAAATTTCAGCGGCCCGATGGAAAATGCAAAGCAGGCAAGGAAAAATAACACACATACCACCAGCAGCATGCCGTTGGTCTGCCCCGTATAAAAACACAGGCCGGTGAGAAAAAGCGCCACCGTAGCGCCGGCCGTGCCTGCAATATACAAAGGGCGCCGGCCCAGGCTGTCTACCTTCCAGATCGCCACCAGCGTGAACAGCATGTTGGCCAATCCGAATACCACCTGGCTGGCCAGCGAGTTTTCCAGCGTAATGCCCGCATCGTTCAGGATGCTCGGGCCGTAATAAATAATGGCGTTGATGCCGCTGAACTGCGAGAACAGCGGCAGCAATATGCCGATCAGCATGGCTTTCCGCAGCTGCGGCGAAAACAGTTCGCGGTAGGAAACATTCTCGCGGCTTGCCTGCCCGCGCTGTGCCAGCCATCTCGGGCTTTCGGGCACAAAAAACAGGCCGGCCAGGAAAAGCAAGGAAGGGATCACTTCTATCGCGAACATGCCGCGCCATACCTTGCTGATGAAGATGTAACTGAAAATATCGTCTGCGGCGGACAATGCATTGTTCAGCGAATAACCGAGCAAACCGGCATTGGACAAATACGCCAGCAAAATGCCGAACGTCAGCGCGAACTGGTAGAAAGTGACCATGCGCCCACGCACACTGGCCGGCGCGATCTCGGAAATATACAGCGGCACCACGTTGGATGCCAGGCCGATACCGATGCCGCCCGCAATACGCGCCACAATGATCCACGACAATTCGGGAAGAAAAGCGCAGCCCAGGCCGGACAGGAGGAATAAAACCGCCGATAAAACGAGCGGCTTTTTCCTCCCGAACCGGTCGGACAGTTCACCGGATAAAGCCACACCTATTATGCAGCCCACCAGCGCACAGGATACAAACCATCCTTCCTGGGCGGCGCTTAACGAAAATTCTTTTTGCACCAGCGGTAGGATGCCTGATATCACGGCCATATCGAAGCCGAATAAAAAACCTCCCAGCGATGCCACCGTGGTTACGATTGCGAGATAAAACCTGTTGTTGATATCAAAAGGCATGCATTATTTTTTTACGGGCGCAGACATGGATGGCGGTGCATCTTCGGGCCTGCTGCCCCATTTTTCATTCGGCGAAGCGCCCATTTCGAGAACCAGGCTGCCGCCGTCTACCAGGTCCTTATGATAGAACCAGGGTTTGTTCAGCGCCTTGCCGTCCAGCTTTGCGGACTGAATGTAACGGTTTGCGTCAGACGTGTTGCGGGCTTCGATGGTGAAGGTTTTCCCGGTATAATATTTATCGTCGAGATGAATGGTCACCTTTTCGAAAAGCGGGCTGCCGATCTCGTAGAACGGTTTCACGGAGGTACCGCCTTCCGTCTGGAACAGGCCCATCGCGCTCATCACGAACCATGCGCCCATCTGGCCTTCGTCTTCATCACCCAACCAGCCGTGCAGCGGCGTGGAACCGTAATATTTATTCATGATCTCGCGCACCCAGTTCTGCGTCAGCCAGGGCTTGCCGGAATAGTTGAAAAGATATGCCGCCTGCATGTTCGGCTGGTTGCCGTGATTGATAGGCACCTGGTCATAATGGTCGCCGTCTGCGTTAAAATTGAAACGGGAAGACTTCACAAAACCATCGTTCAGGCGGTTGTTAAACTCGTCTTCCCCCATCAGGTTCAAAATGCCCTGCACGTCGTGTGGATTAAAGAAACTGTACTGCCAGGCGTTGCCTTCGAGGTAACCGGGGCCGCTGAAGGAAGTGCAGCAAAACGGCGTCCAGTCCTGCACCCAGCTGCCATCGCGTTTTTTCGTGCGGATGTATTTCGTTTCCTTGTCGAATACATTTTTATAATTGCCGGCCCGTTTAATGAAGACCTCGTATTCTTTTTTCTTACCGAGCGCCTTCGCCATCTGCGCCACGCACCAGTCGTCGAATGCGTATTCCAGCGTGTTGGACACCTGGCCTTCTTCGTCAGGCACATACCCCAGCTCCAGGTACGACGCGAAAAAACGGTTGCCCGCATAGCCACCGCACTCATGTTCTTTGCCCGGCTCCGTTTGCTGGTGCACCATGGCTTTAAAAGCGGTTTCCACATCAAAATCGCGGATGCCTTTCTGGTAAGCGCTGGTGATCAGCGCGATCTCGTGCGAAGCCTCCATGATACCGGAATATTCGATGCCGGCGGGGCCTTTCGGCAGCCAGCCGCCGTGTTTGTACACTTCCAGCAAAGAGCGCACCCAGCTGGCCGCAAGGTCTGGATTGGCCAGCGTCCATAACTGGTTGAGGTTCCAGAACGTGTTCCAGAAAGCGTCGCAGCCATATACCGGCGTGTTGGGGCCGGCCTGCTGCACACGCTCGCACACGTCCACATATTTGCCGTTCACATCGCTCCAGGTGGTGCGGGCCACGTAGGAACGGTAGAAGTTGGTGTAGAATTTCTTTTTGTTCTCTTCGGTGCCGCCTTCCACGGTGATCTTGCCCAGCAGTTTGTTCCACACGTTGCGTGCGTTGTTGCGCACCTGGTCGAAATCCCAGTTAAAAGGGTTCATTTCCGTTTCCAGGTTCAGCCGCGCCTGCTCCGTGCTTACCAGCGAAATACCAGTCTGCATCAGGATCACTTCGCCTTTTTCCGTTTCGAAATGCGCGTAACCGCCCACGTCTTTTTTACCGGTAACGGAGGTTACGTCTTTCATGATGTTGTTGCCGTTCCAGCCGCCGAAACTTTTGAACGGTTTGTTGAAACGGATCACAAAATGCACCGTGTATTCATTCCAGCTCCATTTCTGTTTGGAATATCCTTCGATCTCGCGGTCGCTTACTTTGATAATCTTCGCGTCCAGCACTTCGGGCGTGTTTTCGGCGAAAAATTCGAGATCGATGACAATGTTGGTTTCCGTGGCTTCGGGATAGGTGAAACGGAAGAAACCCGCGCGGGTGGTGGCCGTCAGTTCGGTGTGAATGTTGCCGTTGAGCAGCGTAACCGCATAATAACCGGGACTGGCCTTCTCGGAAGATTTGTCCACACGGGAACGGTAACCGGTGGTCCAGCCGGTGGTAGGGCCGTCTGCCGGGCCCATGCGGGTGTTCAGCGCGCCCACGGTGGGCATGATGGACAGGCCGGACATGGTCCAGGAGTGAATGTGGCTGAAACCGCCCACGTTGTTGAGCGTGTATTCATAACCGGATTTCCAGACGTTCCCCTGGTTGTCCGGGCTAAGCTGCACCATCCCGAAAGGCATGGTGGCGCCGGGGTTCAGCATCCAGCGCGATTCGGAGGTGCCCAGCAGTGGATCTGCATAGTCCACCGGTTGTTTATCCTGCGCCTGGCTGCCGGCAGCGAAAGCTCCGAGGAACAGCAGCAGCATGTATCTTTTAAATCCTGACATGCGATTTATTTTACAGCGTATCTTTTAAAAATGCTTTAACAAGTTTGGCAGCGCCGCCGCCATTGTTGGTAACACGGTATGCGACGGCCGCGGCAGGCACCACGAATGTTTCCGCATAACTAAAAACGGCTTTGACGCCATTGGCGGTTTCGATGGAAACGGATTCTCCTTCCACGAGCATCAGCACGTGAAAACTCCCGTCTGTATTCACTTCCATCGATCGATCGAATTCGAGGCGGTGAACATCGTAATAATGGTCTTTATGCGTAGGCAGGTGAACGACTTTTCCCGCCGCATCTTCTTGCAGCACCACGGGATGCGAGATCAATTCCTGCCTCACCTTCTCTCCTTTCCGTTCGAAACGCAGGTTATTGAAGGCATGCTCGATGTTGATGGATCGCGGCTCGCCGTTGAGATCGAGGCGCAGCCAGTCGTACATCTTAAAAGTGAAAATATAGGGCGTGGCCGAGATCTCCAATACCAGGTTATTTTTCCCCGCGCTGTGCACCGTTCCGTTCGGGATCAGGTATAGCTCGTGTTTGGCGGCTTTGAAACATTGCACGTACCGCTCGATGTCCACCGGCTGATTCTTTTCCTTGCTTTGTTCCAGCTGCTGCCGGAACTCCGCCGCGTCGATGTTTTCCTGGAAACCGAGGTAAACAGTCGCATCGGCTTTTGCGTCGAGGATGTAGTAGGTTTCGTCCTGCGTGAAGTTTTCGCCGAACTGCTGCCGGATATACTCCACGGAAGGATGGCATTGTATGGAGAGATTGCCGCCTTCCCAGGTATCGAGGAAATCGAACCGGACGGGGAACTCATATTTGAACGTTTCCGCGTGTTTGCCGAGCACTTCGCGGTAATGCAGGAACATCAGGAAATCGAACGACACTTCCAGCAACCAACCGCCGCTTTCGAACACGAGCCCGTTTTCCGGCACGATCAGTTCGAACGACCAGGCATAGTTCACTTCGTTTTTGTCCAGCCCATCGATCCTTTCCTTCATCCATTGCCCGCCCCAAGCGCCCGGCTCGAACCAGGGTTTTACGCGGAACACGCTGCCGCTGAGCTTTTGCATGCCTTGTTTCAACGAACCGGCCGCCATCCAGTTCAGCGAATCTTTCCACTGCGCGTCGCCGATCACCGCGATCTCGTTCACGATGCGGCATTTATGTTCGTTGAGCACCACCCAGTCCACGAAATAAAACCGTTTGTACATTTCGGAGGAACTGCCTGCGGAAGAAGCGCCCAGGTTCAGGACTGTACCGGCTTTCATACGGTATTGCAATTCATTTTTCGGCAGATCGAGGTAGATCAGCGGCGCGTCGTTTTTCACGAGCGCCGCGCCGGTGCCGATCACGATATTGATATCAAAAACAGCATCGGCAGACAGCTGTGCAAGCCCGGGCAGGAAAAAATCGCCGATATCCAGCGCGGCTTTAGTGCCCCACACCGAACCGGGCGTGCCGATATATGGCGCCACCATCTTTTCTATTTCGGCCGAAGGTTTCAGGTAACCGGCCGTTTCCGTCCATTTCACGCTGAGGCCCGCGTGGCGGAACTGTTCGTCCAGCAGCTGGCGCACTTCTTTCCAGAACACGCCGACAAAACCGTCGATCCTGACGGATTTCCGTTCCTTGATCCATTCCGCCAGCGAGGCATAGCCGTTGAAGATCTTTCCGCCGGCCAACGAATGGAACGGGTTGATGTCGTACCCGCGGCGACTGCCAGCGACCGTAACCTGTTGCGGCATCATGGGTTGGGAGGTTTTTCTCCATTTAGTTCCTTTTGCCTGCGCACTGCCTGCAACATTTGGGCTAATCTCCATAACTGAATAAATACGATTTTACATGTTGAATTGTTATTCCCAGACTAGGTCGGCAACGGAGCCATATGTACAAACATACATACATAATCCATAGATACAAACTTTTTTTTCTACTTTTGGGTTACCAATATGAAACTCAGTATCGATCACAGGAGTGCTGTTCCCCTGCATCTCCAGGCTGAAGAATTGCTTCGCAAGCTCATCAAAGACCCACATTTTGCCGACGGCAAAATGTTTCCCAACGAGGTAGAGCTCGCTAAACAGCTCGCTATTTCCCGCACTACGCTGAGGCAGGCGCTGAACAAACTCGTATACGAGGGTTTGCTGATCCGCAAAAAAGGCGTGGGCACCCGTATCGCCGAGCCTTCCGTAAGCTCCAAATCCAAGAACTGGCTGAGCTTTTCGCAGGAAATGCAGGCCCGCGGCATTCCCATCCGCAACTTCGAATTGCACGTCAGCTGGGTATATCCGGAAGAAGCCATCGCTAATTTTTTCGGTGTTGACACTGCCAAAAAAGTACTGAAGCTGGAACGCCTCAGGGGCAAGCAGGAAGAGCCTTTCGTGTATTTCATCTCCTACTTCCACCCGCGCGTGGGCCTCACCGGGGAAGAAGATTTTAAACGCCCGCTGTACGAGATCCTCGAAAAAGACCATCACGTGATCGCCAGTCTTTCAAAAGAAGAGATCAGCGCCAGGGCCGCGGATAAATTCGTGGCGGGAAAGCTGGAAATAGAGCCGGGAAGCCCGCTGCTATTGCGCAAACGGTTCGTGTACGACCAGGGCGACCGCCCCATCGAATATAACCTCGGGTACTACAAAGCGGAAAGTTTCGTGTACACCGTGGAAAGCCGCCGGACATAATAAAACGATATCCGGCTTTTGGGCGTAGACCTGGAAATGATTCATGTACATACATTCTTACAAATATTGGATATTAACCATGCTATCCTCGAAGTGATCAAAACCGTTGCGAATAAACAAAAAACTTTATCTTCCATACTACCACGCCCCTTTTCAGTTGTCTAATTTATAACAGCAAACAGTTTGTATGTCGTGTTATGAAAAAGCCGCCCCCGGCATGGGGCCTGAATGTCGTATGTTTAGAAGAATTCCAATAACCAGGCTTTGCGCCCGCCTGTACGCAGCGTGTATGATCGTGCTGCTGGCCGCCGCCAATGCAAACGCACAGCAGGAGCTCGATGTGCTTCAGAAATGGATGCAATACAGCGATGCGCCCAATTCCCTCTATCATCATCTTGCCGCGGAAGCTTTCGTGCACCTTGAAAAACGCGCGGAGGAAGTTTCCGCCCTGCAATCTCCCACGCAATGGGAACAACGCAGGCTATGGCTCCGGAAAACGCTGCAGGAAGCCGTGGGCGCGTTCCCGGAAAAAACGCCGCTGCACGTGAAAGTGACCGCCACGCTGAAAAAGGATGGTTTCCGGGTGGAGAACATCGTGTACGAATCGCAGCCCGGTTTTTTTGTAACCGGCTCGTTGTTCGTCCCGGAACTGAAAAAAGGCGAAAAAGCCCCGGCCGTATTGTATTGCAGCGGCCATTCCGCCACCGGCTACCGCTCGGCCGTTTACCAGCACGTGATACTGAACCTCGTGAAAAAAGGTTTCGTCGTGTTTGCGTTTGACCCGGTAGGACAGGGAGAGCGGCTGGAATATTACGATGCCGCGACCAAAAGATCGAAACACAAATGGCCGTCTAACGAACACTCTTACCCCGGCGCACAGCTGTTCATGAATGGCCGTACGCTGGCGATGTACATGATCTGGGACGGCATCAGGGCGGTAGACCTCCTGCTTTCGCGGAAAGAAGTGGACGCTTCGCGCATCGCGGTTACCGGCCGTTCCGGCGGCGGCACGCAAAGCGCTTATATCGCGGCATTCGACGAACGCATCAAAGTGGCTGCACCCGAAAATTATATCACCAGTTTCACCCGGCTCTTTCAATCCATTGGCCCGCAGGACGCGGAACAGAACTTCCCGGGCGGCATCGCGCGCGGGCTCGATATGGGCGACCTGCTGATGGTACGCGCGCCCAAACCCTGCCTGATGATCACCACTTCGCGCGATATGTTTTCCATACAAGGCGCGCAGGAAAGCGCCCGGGAAGTTGCCGCGATGTATGCCGCTTTGGACGGAAAAGAAAATTTCCAGATGGTGACGGACGATGCGCCGCATGCCTCCACCAAAAAGAACCGCGAAGCGCTGTACGCGTTCCTGCAACAACATCTCGGCAGGCCGGGAACGGCTGTGGATGAGGATGTACAGCCGCTGAGCGCGAAAGAACTGCAGGTAACGCCCACCGGGCAGCTCAGCACTTCGCTGAAAGGCGAAACCCTCTTCAGCCTTCACCTGGTACAAGCCAAACAGCAGCACGCGCGGCTTGAAAACGCCAGGAAACAACCTTCCTACATTCCGGCCATGCTCGATTCCGCGCGGATACTTTCCGGCTATCGTGCGCCGGCCGTTGCCGCTTCGCCGGTGTTCACCGGCCGTTTGCGGAAGGAGGGATATGTGATTGAAAAATATTTCATCAAAGGCGAAGGCGATTATGTGGTGCCATACATTCTGATGAAACCGGGAAACGCGGGCGGCAAAGCCGTTATCTACCTGCATCCCGCCGGAAAGGCGAAAGACGCGGGTGCGGGCGGGCAAATGGAATGGCTGGTGAAACAGGGTTTTACTGTTCTCGCGCCGGACATGATCGGCACCGGCGAAACCGGCCCGGGTATTTTCCAGGGCGATTCCTTCATCGACAGCATTTCGTATAATCTCTGGTTCGCCGCCGTTCAAACCGGCCGCAGCATCACCGGCATCCGCGCGGGCGATGTGGCAAGGCTTGCAGGCGTGCTGGCGCAAAATGGGGTGAAGGAAATATCCGGTCTTGCGCAGGAACACATGGCGCCCGTTCTGCTGCACGCCGTCGCATTCGATAAAAACATTTCACGGGTAGCGCTCGTTCATCCCAGTGCATCATGGTACAATATTCTTTCCAGCCGCACTTACGAACCAATGCTGATACAAAGCGCCGTGGCCGGTGCAAACGGCGTGTACGACCTCCCCGATCTCGCCGCCAGCCTCGCTCCTAAAAAATTGCTGATCGCGGGTGAAATGGACGATGTTTCATTCCTCCAAAATATTTACCGGCAACAACATGCAGAAGACCGGCTAAAAACCGTACCCCTGGCGGATGTACAAAACGCGCTGCTGTGGTGGCTCAATGACTGACGAAACAATCAAAAAAATGATGAACATAATGAAAAAAACAGGATGGCTTTGGCTGTGCGCCCTCTCGTTTCAGGCAGCCGCAAACGACTACCTGATCACGGATTTCGGCGCAAAACCCGGCGCGGGCAACATCAACACCGCCGCTATCAATAAAGCCGTCGGTGAATGCCATGCGAACGGCGGAGGCCGGGTGATCGTTCCCGCGGGTATTTTCAGCTCCGGCACGATCGTCCTAAAAAACAACGTGGAACTGCATCTGCAAATGGGCGCCACATTGCTGGCCAGCGCAGCGAAAGAAGATTTCCCCACACAGCCGCAGCCGCGTTACCGTTCGCAAAAAGATCCCGGCGGATGGCATGCGCTCATTTATGCCAGCGAAGCCGTCAACATCGCGGTAACCGGCCCCGGCACCATCGACGGCAACGGCGCCAAACACCCCGGCAACCCGAAAAACAAACTGGGCGGCGATATGGACGGCCGCCCGCGCAATATCCTGTTCATCTCCTGCCGCAACGTGCGCGTGGAACAGGTGCGCATGCTCAACGCCGCCATCTGGAACCAGCATTACCTCGATTGCGAAGACGTAACCGTGGATCGCATCAACGTGTACAACCACGCCAACCGCAACAACGACGGCATCGACATCGACGGTTGCAGGCGGTTTATATTGTCCAATTCAGTGTTCGATACGGACGATGATGCGATCGTGATCAAAAGCACGGGCGCGGCCGCTACGGAAGACCTCCTCATCACCAACTGCATCGTGTCCAGCTTCTGCAACGCCATTAAAGCCGGCACCGAATCCACCGGCGGGTTTAAAAACATCGCCATTTCAAACTGCGTGATCAAACCCAGCCGCAACGAACATCCGCCGATCTACGGCAATGCGAACGGCATCGCGGGCCTCTCCCTCGAAATCGTGGACGGCGGCGCCATGGAAGGCGTCAACATCAGCAACGTGACCATCAGCGGCTCCAATTGCCCGTTGTACGTTCGCCTTGGCAACCGCGCCCGCAAACACACGGCAGACGCCCCGGCGCCCCCTGTCGGCACCATGAAAAATATCGTGATCAGCAATGTGACGGCTTACAATACCGGCAATTATTGCTCGTCTGTCACCGCTATTCCGGGCCATTACGTTGAAAACATTTCGCTTTCCAATATCCAGTTCTTCAACAAAGGCGGCGTTCAGCCCGGCGGTTACCTGGCCGGTTTTAAAGACGTGAAGGAAGATGAAAAAGGTTACCCCCAGCCCACCGTATGGAAAGAACTACCTTCCTCCGGGCTTTTTATCCGCCACGCTAAAAACGTACAGATCAACGGCCTGATGCTCGGCTCCGCAGCGCAGGACCCGCGCCCGCCGGTGATGGCGGAAGATGTGGAGGGGCTGCAAATAAAAAACATAGCGAAAATCGAAAATAACGGCGCTTCTCATTTTTTTATCGGCAACGATGTAAAACATCTGCAGGTGGAAACGCCTGCAGGTTGGGAAAAGCAGCTGATGAAAACGACCGGCCAATAAAAAATCTACATAAAAATCAAGTCCCGCTTCCGTGTAAAACAGAAGCGGGACTTGCTTTTTTCAGCGGTGTTTATCTTATTTCCAGAGCGGGTTTTGTTCCATCGCTTTGTTCAGTGACATTTCAAGGCTGGGGATCGGCAACAGTTTGTGTTTTTCTTCCACATTGTTGTAGCCGCGCGTGGCGTATTTCAGGTTGGCGGGCGCATTCGCTCCGTGATCGGCTCCCACGGCTTTCATCACCGGGATAAAGATGCCCCATCGGATCAGGTCGTGTTTGCGGAGCGCTTCAAAAGTCAGCTCCCTGGCGCGTTCCTGCTGTAATGCAGACAAGAAAGATCCATGGTCCATCCCGCTGAAATCGGCCCCGGTGATATCCGTCGCGTCCGGCAACAGTTTGCCGTAACCGCGCCTGCGCACCTGGTTGATGGCGTCGTACGCGGCGGCGGAGGGGCCTCCGTTCACTTCATTGTCCGCCTCGGCGAACATCAGCAGCACGTCTGAATACCGGAGCATTGGGAAGTTCGTCGGGCCGTAATCGGTACTTCTCGGCAAAAATGTTTCGTATTTCCTTCTCCATTTTCCGCAGCTCCTGGAATAGATGTCCGTGGGCGCTTTCTCGACTTCTTCCGTTCCTTTGTTGCCGCGGAAGCTGTAAGGCGCGATGTTCCAATCGCGGCGCAGATCGCCGGGCGCGTACATTTTATAGAGTGTGCCCGTAGCGCCGATCCTTTCATAAGCGTAACCCGCCACGTTGTCGCGGTTAAGCGTGGACGCATAGTTCACGAAACGGCCGCCCATCTTCAGCGTTTCGGTGCTGTTGCCGTAAAACTCTATCTCCCACAGCGTTTCATTGAATTGTGTATCGTACAGGTCTGCCGTCTCGTTGATGAACACTTGTTTATAATCGGCGTTCAGGCGGTGAATGCCGGATTGGATCACACTGTCTGCCCAGGCCCGCGCGTCCGCGTATTTGCTCACGTCCTTCAGCGGCTCGCCTGCCATTTTCAGGTACACCCGCGCCAGCATGCCCATGATCGCGGTTTTCGATATGTGCGTCGGTTTTCCGGTAACCGTGTAGCTGTTCACGAGGTCTTTGGCGGCGATCATGTCTCCCACGATCTGGTCAAACACCTGTTTGGAGGGCGTTCTCGGGTTGTCCGTATTCCGGCTGTCTTCCGTAGGATCGAGCATTAGCGGCACATCGCCCCAGAGCGAAATGAGCTGGAAATACATAAACGCGCGCAGGAAAAGGGTTTCGCCTTTGATCACATTCCTCGCGCCTTCGCCCATCTCCGGTTTGTGGATATTGGCCAGCAGGTAATTGGCGCGGTTGATGCCGATGTAAAGGTCTCTCCACACCTGGTCTACATACGTATCCGCGGTATTATGATCGTACGCCATGGCGTTGGCGGCGCTGGTCGTATTTTTATAAAATGCTTCGTCGCTGCCGTGGGCAAGGAACAAAGACAAATAAAGCCCATAGGTGGAAGTGGTGGTCAGCGATGCGTATACGCCCGCCAGCGCTTCGTTCAGCTCCTTTTCAGTGCTGTAATACTGTTCGGGTGAAGAAAAATCCTTCGGTTTGGTGGCGAGGAACTTTTTGCAGGAAGTGCCGGCCAGCAGTGTGATCGCAATTAACAGGACGAGTGATTTTTTCATGTTCAGCTTCTTTTATAATGTCATGTTAAGGCCAAAGGTGATGGTTCTGGCACGTGGATAAACGGAGTAATCGAAACCGGGTGTGAGCGCGGAATCAAAGGCGGACACCTCGGGGTCGAAACCGGAATATTTCGTCCAGGTGACCAGGTTTTGCGCGGATGCGTACACGCGCAGGCTGCTCAGTTTTATTCTTTTTAAAACGCCGGCGGGAATATTATATCCCAGCGCCACCGTTTTCAGGCGCAGGTAAGAACCGTCTTCCACGAGGCGGGTGGAATAACCGAAATCCGCCGGGCCCTGCCCGTTGGTGCGGTAGTAGGTGTTGTTCTGGTTTTCCGGCGTCCAGCGGTTTTCGTAAGTGGCAAACATGTTCTGGTGCATCCTGCCGCCGCCTTCAAAAATGATGCGGTTGGCATTGAATATTTCCTGCCCGACGGCGAACTGGAAAAACACGTTCAGGTCAAAACCTTTCCATGAAAAATTGTTGGTAAAACCGCCGGTGTAATCCGGGTTGGGATTGCCGATCACTGTACGGTCGTCTGTATTCACTTTTCCGTCCCCGGTGATATCTTTGAGGCGGATGTCTCCCGGCTGCGTCTGCGCGCGGTTTGTACGGTATGTAGCCACGCCGTCTTTAAGCGCATAAACGCCCGGGCTGGTTTCATCAAAATCGCTGTACTGGTAATTGCCTTCCCAGATGTAGCCGTAATACTGCGAGATGGGCGCGCCCACTTCAGCGATATACAACGGCACTTTGCTGAAGTCGAGGTTCCAGGTGAGGATAGACAGCAGTTCGGTCTGGTTGTCCGCCAGCTGTACCAGTTTGTTTTTGTTGAAGGAAATATTGAAACCTGCGTTCCACTTCAACGCGGTTTTCCGGAGAATATCGCCGTTGAGCGTGAACTCCAGGCCGCTGTTCTGCACTTTGCCGATATTTTTGAACGCCTCCGTGAAACCCATGGAAGTGGGCAGTTTGGCGTTCAGCAACAGGTCGGAGGTCATTTTTTTATACGCGTCCGCTTCGAGCGTGAGGCGCTGGTCGAAGAAACCGAGGTCCAGCCCGATGTTACTTTGACGCGTGCTTTCCCATTTCAGCATTTTCGTGCCCAACTCGGACAATATCGCGGCTTTCACCGGCAGGTTGTCGAAACTGTAAGCTATACCGGCCGGCAATGTGATGGCGGAGAGATAAGCGAAGTCAGACACGCGGTTGTTGCCCGTTACGCCGTAGCTCGCTCTCAGCTTGGCATTGGAAATAAAACGAAGCGATTTCATGAACGCTTCTTCGTTGATCCTCCAGGCCACGGAGCCGGAGGGAAAGAAGCCCCATTTGTTGCCGTCGGAGAATTTGGAGGAGCCGTCTGCGCGGAACGACGCCGTCAGTAAATATTTATCGCGGAAGGTGTAATTCACTCTCCCGAGAAACGACGCAAGCGTAAAAGAAGACGCGCCGGAATTGACGGTCACCGGCGTTCCTTCCCGGAGGCCGGCTACGCCCAGGGCCTCGTTGGGCACCTGGTTGGCGGCATAACCGTTCCGTGCGCTGTTGCTGCTTTGCGCGGTAAAACCCGCCACCGCGTTGATGCGGTGCGAGCGGTTCAGTTCTTTGTTGAAGGTGAGGGTATTTTCGTTCAGATAACTGTTCCTTTCCACAAAATTCACCGAACCGTTCACGCCAAAGTTTTTCCCGGCCTGGGTAAACGGGCTGCCCGTCGCGGTTTTGCTGTTATTAAACGCTTCCGTTTTGATCTTTTCTTTGGTCATGCCGCCGGTTACGCGCAGCGTCAGGTATTTGCCGATTTTGTATTCCGCAAAACCGTTCACCATCGTTATATCCGAAAGCGTTTGCCGGTGCTCGTTCTTCACCGAATACAAAGGATTGAAGCGGTAATCGCTCAAAGGGTCCACCACATCGTCTATTTCCTCGTCGATCAGCGCGCTGCCTGAATTGCCGGTTACCGGCCTGAAACCCCACACGCTGTACATCAGGTTGCTGGAAAATACCGAGCCCCTGCCGGTAGCCGGCGTGGTGCCGAATTTGTCGAGATGGCTCAGGTTGGCGTTGATGCCTACTTTAAAATTATCGCTGATGGCGGTTTCTACATTAAGACGCCCCTGGAAGCGGTCGTAACCGGTGTTCACGATCACCCCGTCCTGGTTGAGGTACGACCCGGAGATCAGGTATTTGGTGGCTTTGGTGCCGCCGCTGATGGAAATAAAATGGTTTTGCATGGGCTGTATCCTGAAAATTTCGTCCTGCAGGTCGAGCCCTTTTACGTTGCGGTATTCTTCGATGCTTTTGCCGTTGGCGAGATAAGCGGGATTGGCGAGCGCGCTGTCGCGTTCCACCTGGTACTTTACAAATTCGTAAGGTTCCATCAGGTCCATTTTCCGGATATTCTGCTGGATGCCGTAGTAACCGTTGTAAGTGATCACCGGCGGGCCTTCCCGGCCTTTTTTGGTGGTGATGATCACAACGCCGTTCGCGCCGCGCGCGCCGTAAATGGCCGTGGCGGAAGCGTCTTTCAATATTTCGATGCTGGTGATCTCGGAAGGATTGATGGCGTTGTTGTCCGGGCTTTCCATCGGGAAACCGTCTATCACGTACAACGGCGAGTTGTCTTGCGTAACGGAATTGTTCCCCCTGATCACCACCCTCATGTCCGCGCCGGGCTGCCCGTCTGAAGAGCTTACCTGCACGCCCGCCACGCGGCCGGCCAGCGCTTCTTCAAAAGAGCGCACGGGCGCTTTATGAAAATCTTCCATCTTCACCGATGCAATGGAGCCGGTGAGGTCTCTTCTCCTGGTTTCGCCATAACCCGTTACCACTACTTCTTTCATGGCCGATGCGGTGGGCGATATTTTTACGGACAGTTCCCGCCCGTTTACCACCGCTTCTTTTTTTTCGTAGCCGATAAAGCTGATCACTACTACGGCGCCGTCGGGCGCGGCGATCCTGAAATGACCGTCCTGGTCGGTTACCGCGCGGGCGCTGCCGCCTTTTACCATCACGGAAGCGCCGGGTACGGCTTCGCCGCTTTCATCGTCTGTCACCCGGCCGGTAATGGTACTGTCCATTTTTTGCTGGGGCGCGGCTTCCTTTTTTTTGATCACGATCATACGGTCGTCTATGTAAAAGCTCAGCGGCAAACCGGCGAGACAGCGTTGCATGGCCTGCTGCACGGTTACATTTTTGACCTGGAGGTCTACTTTGTCGATTTTGCTGATAAGATCTTTATCATACATAAAATCGTAGCCGCTTTGTACGCGGATGAGCTTGAGGATCTTCTCCAGCGGTGCGTTCTTTTCGTTGATGGTGATGTTTTGCGCGTAGCCCGAAGCGGCGCTGGCCTGTAAAGCGGCGCTTAACAGCATCGCGAAGGCGAACTTCATAACGAGCGGAAACGTGGAGGCATAGCGGGGCCGCTTACCTTTCCCGGTAATTTGTTTGAACATTCAATCGGTATTTTAGTTGATAAATGCCCGGGCCTTTTTATCAAAAAGGCTTCTCATGCCAGGGCTTATTGGTAATATTCCAGCTTATCTGATCACTTTGATCGTCCTGTCTTCTATCCTGAATTTAACTCCTCCTGTTACTTCCAGCATCTTCAGCACTTCGGCAATATTTCTGCCGCGCGATACTTCGCCGCCGATACGGAACGGTTTCGGATCGTATTCATATTCCACGTCTACGTCGTACCAGCGCGAGATCATGCGCATCACGGTTTTGAAGTCCTGCCCGTTGAAGATGAACTCGCCATTTTTCCACGCCGTGGCCGCTTCCGTTTCCGTGTCGCGGATGCTGATCGTTCCGTTATGCAGCACCGACTGCTGGCCCGGCTTCAGCAGGCTGCCGTTCACTTTCACGGCCCCTTCCAGCAGGGTGGTTTTTATATCGGGCTCGTCGTGGTAAGCGTTGACGTTGAAATGCGTGCCCAGCACTTCCACTGTATGCCCGTTGCTGATCACTTTGAATGGTTTGCCCGCGTCTCCGGCCACTTCGAAATACGCTTCGCCGGACAATTCCACGCTACGATCCCGCAGTCCCGCGAACGACGCCGGGAACGTGAGCGACGATGCGGCGTTCAGCCAAACGCGCGTGCCGTCCGGCAGATCGATCCTGTATTGCCCGCCGCGCGGCGTGCTGACGGTATTGTGGCTGGCCGCCCCCGTGCCTGCGCCAGGTTCGTAAGCCAGCTGGCCTTCCTTTGTTTTGGAAATACGCGTATCTCCCTGCCGCGCCAGCTCCCCGTCTGCCGCGTCCGTCAACGAAATGGACTGGCCGTTGCCGAGCGTGAGTATCGCTTTGTTGCTTCCCGGCAGGATATTTTCCTGCTGGGCCGCAACCGGCTGCCGGACAGCGCCCGTTTCACGGCCTTTCATCAGCCAGACCAAACCCGCCGCAACCAGCAACAGGACGGCCGCAGCGGCCGCAGCCCTGTACAGGCTGAATATTTTACGGCGTGCCGGCGGGCGGCTGATGCCCGCTTTTTCCAGCGTTCCCGCCCAGATCTCCGTGTTCAGATGTTCGAAGAAATGTTCGTCGCCAAGCTGGCGGCCCGCCGCCTCCGATTCGTACCAACGCTCTACCATGGCCCGTTCAGCTTCGCTGGCGGTGCCTTCGGCGTATCTCGTCAAAAGTTCTTCTGCCTGTTGTTGGTCCACAGTAATTGTATTGTGCCCGGAGGGCGGCTTTAATAATAAGACAACCGGAAAAAGGGAAGGTAGTACCCGGGTCCAAAAAAAATTTCCGTCAGCGTATCCATGCCAGCAAAACGATCGCTACCGCGCCCGAATCTTTCAGGTTCAGCCTGATCTGCTGCAAGGATTTATGCATCTGTTTTTTTACTGTTTTGTCTGATATGCCGAGCCGGCCGGCAATCTCTTTGTAGCTCAGGTTTTCTTTCCGGCTGAGCTCGAATATCTCTTTCATTCTCGGCGGAAGGCCCTGTATTTCCCGCTCGATGGCGGCCGCGAGGTCTTTTTCGTCCAGCTGCTCGAGCGTGGCGGTGCTGATCCCGTTGGCAAAACGGCTGAGCGAATCGAGGTATGCGCTGTGGAATTTGGTTTTCCTGACGAGGTTGATCACTTTATGACGGGCCGATACATATAAATAACCGGCCAGGTTGGAGTAGTGCTGTTCCCGTTTTATCCATATTTCGCTGAACACCTCCTGTATCACGTCTTTCGCTTCTTCCTCGTCCAGCAGCATTTTGTATACGTGGCCGTAAATAACCCGCCAGTAACGCTCATAGATCTGTGCAAAGGCAGACTGGTCCCCGGACTTCAGCAAGCCCGCCAGTTCCAGGTCTGATAGTTGGCTGTATGCATGATCCATAATGTGGTTGATAAAAACTTCCTGTAATTTCCAGACGGTACGTCTTGACACAATATTAAAAAATTGTTTTGGTTCACGACCATCTAATTCGCAACGGCTGTTTTGCGGGACGCAACAATTTAGCGGACAAGCGCTTGCACGGCTGTTAATTACTGCTGTTAAGCGCAACTTAACGGCGCTTTTGGTTGTTAAGATAACGTACCTCAATATATTTTTTATGCAAAACAACTGGCCTGTACTGGATTATTCCAGCTGGAAAGATACGCTTGCCACCGTTCACCTCTGGACGCAGATCGTGGGCAAGATCAGGTTGAGAACAATGCCCTGGCTGAACCATTCCTGGCATGTTACGCTGTACGTGACGCCCTTCGGCCTCGGCACGGGCAGTATGCCGTATGATCCGGGCATTTTCGGGATCGGTTTCGATTTTGTGCATCACCGGCTGGAAATCACCACCAGCAAGGGAGAGCGGGAAACGATCGAATTAAGGCCGATGACCGTCGCGGATTTTTACAATGAAGTGTTTAAAAAATTAAAGCAGCTGAAGATCGACGTAACGATCCATGCCGCGCCGAGCGAAATGGAAAATGCCATTCCTTTTTCGGAAGACCGGGTGCATCAATCCTACAACCCCGAACAGATGCAGGCGTTCTGGCAGGCGCTGGTAAACGTGCATACCGTGCTCACCCGCTTCCGCACGCGGTTTACGGGCAAATGCAGCCCGGTGCATTTTTTCTGGGGCGGGTTCGACCTGGCCGTAACCCGTTTCTCCGGCCGCGATGCGCCGCTGTACCAGGGCTCCACGCCGAATATGCCCGATAAAGTAATGCAGGAATCGTATTCGAAAGAAGTGAGCTCCTGCGGTTTCTGGCCGGGTAATGATCAGTACCCGCACGCGGCCTTCTATGCATATGCCTATCCCGCCGCGCCCGGTTTCGGGGAACAGCCTTTAAAACCGGAAGGCGCGTTTTACAGTGCTGAAATGGGAGAATACCTCTTGCCATACGCAATAGTGCAGCAATCTGCCGACCCTGAAGCCGCGCTGATGGACTTTTTTCAGACCACGTACGAAGCGGCGGCCAACACCGGCAAATGGGACCGCGTGGCATTGGAGTGCGACCTGTCTTCTTTTGAAACGGAATTCGGGTGTTACCGTTGAGCCGAAAGCGTGCGCAGGCGGCTCACCAGTTCGTCGAACCGGTTATCTGCGGGCATCAGCTCCCGTAAACGCAAGGCCCAGCGCAAAGCATCTGCCAGTGCGGGATCTCCGGGATCGAGCGTTTTGGCGAACGCGGTGGCTGATTCGTACAGCGGCATGGCGAGCTTGCGGGAATATTGATTGACGATGAATTGTTTTTCTTCCTGGAAACCCGGGATCTTCGTGCTGTCCCGCTCGCCGGTGAGGAAGGGTTTCATGGTTTGTTCGTAAAGTTTCGCGTCTTCCGCGCGTACCGAATCCATCGGTATGTCCATCGACCGGCCGACCAGGTTGTACCCCGTTTTTTTCAAGCCCGCAACATCTTTTACCATGCCGTAATACATCATGCGCATCCGGCTGGCGCCTTCAAGTTGTTTTGCGGTGAGCTCCGGTTCCAGCTGCGTGATATAAGCGAGTATCTGCTTCACCTCCACGGGCCTGCCTTCTTTCATCGACGCTCCGCTGGCCGTGTAGAGCAGCGCGGAGTACAGGCGGGCGGCAACTTTTTTCTTTTGTTCCGCGTTCAGCTTGTCGTAATGCGTCATTACAAATTCAAGCGCATTGCTGCGCGCGCTGGAAAGTTGTTCGCTGAGATACAGCAGTTCGCCTTCCGTCGAAAGCCTGCTGACAGGCAGCGTTTCCAGATATGCATTCAGTGCGGTAGTATTGTCGAGGCCCAGTTCGGCCGTGCGTTTGAGATATGCGCGCAAGAAATCCGCATCGCGTTTCCCGTTTTTGAATTGTGTTTCAAAAAAGCTGATGGAATTATTGCCGGCTACACTGGAAGCCATGGCCTGTTTCGCGTTAGCGGCCAGCATTTCCGGGGTCTGAAAGCCTACGGCGCGGTATAGCAGCGAGCCTTTTGCATCGAGGTAGAGATAGGTGGGATAAGCCTTCACCGCGAATTGCCCGGCGAGCTGAACGCCTTCGCCCTTTTCCGCGTCCAGCCGATAGTTGATGAACATGGCGTTGTAACTGTCTCCCACATCTTTTAAGGGGAATATTTCTTTGTCCATCTGCTTGCAGGGCGGGCACCAGTCGGTGTACACGTCAACAAATATCAGCTTGCCCTGTTTCTGGGCGGTTTGAAGCAATTCGGCCCAGGAACCTTCAAAAAACTGTACGCCCGGAGCCGTGTCTGCCGCTGCTGCGGAAAAACTTATCAATGAAAGGAGCAGTATTTTCAGGATGCGCATGTTCTAAAAATACCGAATACGCGGGACAATAGGTCTATTTTTAATAAAAAAGAAAGCAGCAGGATTATCGAAGCATCGCCACAGCGGCTTTACGGAATATTTCTGCAACAAGAAACAGTCGCCGCCGGAAGGGATCGCCGAAGAAAAAATCGTCAGCAGGACATTACATCTGCTTTAAAAAATTCCGCTTCGTTCTCTGGATAACAAAATAAAAAGCCGGAAAAAATTCCGGCTTCTTTTTCTTACACATTTGCCAAGTTGAAAGTATACGTATTTTGAAATTACCCGCCAGGAATGGCCGGTACGCCTTTCATACGGTTATGCGTCAACATAACCTGTCCAATATTGTAGTCCTTTTTATCGGTTTTAATTTTACCATTTCACTTTCAGTTCCGAACGCCTGTTCTCCCTGTATTCTTCCTCGCTGCAGGGCACGCCGTCCTTGCATTTGTTCACCGGTTCCAGCTCGCCTTTGTTGCTGTAATACAACCGTTTCGGGTCGATGCCT
>NZ_JAGHKP010000002.1:530736-1518150 GCF_017742215.1 Chitinophaga chungangae | reverse complement strand
GCCTTAGCTGATTCCATCCCTTTCAGTACACGGCGTACTACCACCAACTTCTCCTCAAAACTGAACTTTGTTCGTCTATCCATAAAAAATGCCCCCTAAAAGTGTCCAACTTTTTGGGGGCACTACAAACAGGCGACTTTTTTTATCGTTTTTCCGGCTTATTTCAACAGGGAAAGTTTCAGTTCGTCCAGCTGCGGCTGGTCTATTTCGCTCGGTGCATCCAGCATCACGTCGCGGCCGGAGTTGTTCTTCGGGAACGCGATGAAGTCGCGGATGGTTTCGCTGCCGCCCAGCAGGGAGCAGAAACGGTCGAAACCGAAAGCGATGCCGCCGTGCGGAGGCGCGCCGTATTCGAATGCGCCCAGCAGGAAGCCGAATTTATGCGCGGCTTCTTCTTTGCTCATGCCGAGTGCGGAGAACATTTTCTCCTGCAGGTCGCGCTGGAAGATACGGATGGAACCACCGCCGATCTCGGTGCCGTTCAGCACGATGTCGTACGCGTTGGCTTTAATCTGGCCGTATTTCGATAGGTCGTCCATCAGGTGGATGTGCTCGGGCTTCGGCGCGGTGAAAGGATGGTGACGGGCCACCCAGCGGTTGTCTTCCTCCGCGTATTCGAACAGCGGGAAATCGATCACCCACAGGGGTTTGTACACGTCTTTATTACGAAGGCCGAGGCGCTCGCCCATTTCGAGGCGAAGTTCGCTCATGGCTTTGCGGGTGCGCTCTTCTTTACCGGCCAGGATCAGGATAAGGTCGCCCGGTTTGGCCTGGCACTGGTCCGCGAAAAGTTGCAGTCCCCTTTCGTTGAAGAACTTGTCCACAGAGCTTTTCAGCGAGCCGTCCGTATTGTATTTGATGTACACCAGGCCGTTCATGCCGATCTGCGGGCGTTTCACCCATTCGGTAAGCTCGTCCAGCTGTTTACGGGTATATTCGGAACAACCTGAAGCATTGATACCTACTACCAGTTCCGCATCGTCGAATACTTTGAAACCGTTGCCACGGGCGGTTTCGTCGAAGTCTACGAGTTTCATTTCAAAACGGATGTCCGGCTTGTCGTTACCGTAATATTTCATCGCATCGTCCCAGGTCATGCGGGGGAACGGCTCGTGAAACTCGATGCCTTTGATCTCGCGGAACACGTGTTTGGTCATTTCCTCGAAATTGGACAGGATGTCTTCCTGGTCCACGAAGCTCATTTCACAATCGATCTGCGTGAACTCGGGCTGGCGGTCGGCGCGGAGGTCTTCGTCGCGGAAACATTTCACGATCTGGTAATAACGGTCGTAGCCGCTTACCATCAGCAGTTGTTTGAACGTTTGCGGCGATTGCGGCAGCGCGTAGAACTGGTTGGGGTTCATTCGGCTGGGCACCACGAAGTCGCGGGCGCCTTCCGGCGTGGACTTGATGAGCACCGGCGTTTCTATATCCATAAACCCGCGGCTGTCAAGGAAATTCCGCACGGAGCGGTTCACCCTGTAGCGGAGGTCGAGGTTTTGTTTTACGATGTTGCGGCGAAGGTCGAGGTAACGGTATTTCATGCGCAGTTCATCGCCGCCGTCCGTTTCGTCCTGGATGGTGAAAGGCGGTGTTTTGGAACCGTTGAGCACGATAAATTCCGAAGCGGTTATTTCAATATCGCCGGTAGGGATGTTGCTGTTTTTGGCGGTACGTTCGGTAACGGTACCTTTCACCTGGATAACGAACTCGCGGCCAAGCGGCTGAGCATCCAGCTGGGCATTGAGCGATTCACCCAGCAGCAGCTGCGTGATGCCGTAGCGGTCGCGCAGGTCAACAAATGTGATACTTCCAAACTTGCGGACGGTTTGCACCCATCCCGCCAGCGTCACCGGCTGGCCTACATGCTCCATGCGCAATTCTCCACATGTGTGCGATCTGTACATTGTATACTATGCTTTTCTGTATTGATAAAGGAGGTCAAAGATAAGCTTTGGAAGGCTGAAAATCTACCTCAAGGCATTAAAATACCGTTTAATATCTATTTCCGGCGGCAGCGGGGCTTTTTGCAGCAGGTTTTTCACCAAAACGTCCGCCGCCCACGGCGCGAGGGAACAGCCTTTCGAGCCCATCCCGTTGAAAATGCCCACCTGCGGAAAACGCGGATGCAAACCGGCCATGGGCCTTCTGTCCGGCCCGGACGGGCGGATGGCGGCGAGATGGTCCAGCACCTGGTAATCCGTTTTCAGCAACTGCCGCAGCTGGTTTTCCAGCGTTTCGCGGGCGGGCGCCGTGGGCGCGGCATCGGCGTAATCCCAGGAAAATGTGGCCCCGGCCCAATACCGTTCGTTGTCCAGCGGTACGAGGGTGATGCTTTTTTTGATGATGTCCGTCGTCTCGAAAGGCAGTGCTACGATCAGCGCTTCGCCTTTGTTGGGGAGGAACTTCAGCTTGCCAAACCAGGGGTTCCGCGGGCTTTCCACGCCTTCGCAGAAAATGACGGCTTTGGCGCGGAGGTTTTCATATTCCACGCCTTCTTCCTTCAGCACCAGTTTTTCCGTATCAAAATGTTCCGTGCGTACATCGGCGGTCTTGCGCCAGGCGGGCAGCAACGCGCCCAGCTGCACATTGGCCCCTTTTACGATGCCCGCCCCGAAAGGCTGCTGCAGTTCTTCCGCGTAGCGTATTTCCCGCGGCTGTTGCGAATACGGCGTGGGGCAGGCGGCGAAAGCATCGCGCATTTGCGCGGAGGGCCAAACGTTCCAGATGTCCCTTTCGTGGAAACAGCTGATCTGCAAGGCGTTTTCCATGGCGCGGTACGTTTTTCCGGCAAACGGGTAGATCATATCGTATAACCATGCCGTTTCAAACCTGCGGCCAGACACGGGATTGATGATCCCGGCCGCGGTGCGGGAAGCGCTGGCGGGACGGGCGTCGTCGAACACCAGCACCTGCTGCCCGGCCTGCTGCAGGAACCAGCCAAGCATAGTGCCGGCAATGCCCTGGCCTACAAGTATGTAATCGTATTGCTGCATAAAATACCCATAAACTTACCCAATTAGCCCGTCTTACAAAAAAGCCCCGCTGCCAATGCAACGGGGCTTCGTATATTTTCACCGCCTGGTGAATCAGGCGGGTACGCCTTTCAGCACTTCTGCCATTTTCTTTCCGATGTCTGCCGGGCTGTCTACCACGTGAACGCCGCAGGCGCGCATGATCTTCATTTTAGCGGCAGCGGTATCGTCCGCACCTCCGATGATGGCGCCGGCGTGGCCCATACGGCGGCCTGCGGGCGCGGTTTGGCCGGCAATGAAGCCTACCACGGGTTTGCGCGGGTTTGCCTTGATCCATTCCGCAGCTTCAGCTTCCATGCTGCCGCCGATCTCGCCGATCATAATGATGGCGTCGGTTTCGGGATCGTTCATCAGCAATTCCACCGCTTCTTTGGTGGGGGTGCCAATGATCGGGTCGCCGCCGATACCGATGGCGGTAGATACGCCCAGGCCGGCTTTCACCACCTGGTCTGCCGCTTCGTAAGTAAGCGTGCCGGATTTGGACACGATGCCTACACGGCCTTTTTTGAAGATGAAGCCGGGCATGATGCCTACTTTAGCTTCTTCCGCGGTGATCACACCCGGACAGTTCGGGCCGATCAGGCGGGTATTATGATTTACCAGGTAATTCTTGGCTTTCACCATGTCCTGTACCGGGATGCCTTCTGTGATACAAACCACCAGCGCAATGCCGGCATCGGCGGCTTCCATGATCGCGTCAGCGGCGAATGCCGGCGGCACGAAAATGATGGATACATTCGCGCCCGTCGCTTTTACAGCGTCAGCCACGGTATTGAATACCGGGCGGTCCAGGTGGCTGCTGCCGCCTTTGCCGGGGGTCACGCCACCTACCACGTTGGTGCCGTACTCAATCATTTGTGTGGCATGGAAAGTACCTTCAGTTCCGGTAAATCCCTGCACGATCACTTTACTATGCTTATTTACTAAAACACTCATCGCGCTTGATTTAATTAATTTTTTTACGTTAAGTGGGGCAAAAATAACGGATAAGGGCGAAAAAGAAAAGGAAAGGCCATTTAGTTGAAGAATATTAACTATTTGTTGCCGCCGCCGGCCTGTTTGGCCCGCCAGTTTTTGTCGCGGAATATCTCCATCTTCCGCATCTCCTTGATGTCCTGGAAAAACTCGGACGCGAAAATGAAGTCGTTCAGCAGTTTGTCTTCGCTGAAAATGATGTCTTCATTGCTGCCTTCCCACTGTTTTTTGCCCTGGTGCATGTAAATGATGTGGTCGCCGGATTCCATCACGGTGTTCATATCGTGGGTGTTCACCACGGTAGTGATGTTGTATTCCACGGTAATGTCCTTGATGAGCTTGTCGATAATGAGGGAGGTTTGCGGGTCGAGGCCGGAGTTGGGCTCGTCCACAAAAAGGTATTTCGGGTTCAGCACGATGGCGCGGGCGATGCCTACACGCTTTTTCATCCCGCCGGAGATCTCGGCGGGGAATTTTTTATTGGCGTCTTTCAGTTCAACGCGGTCCAGGCATTCCTGCATCCGCTTGCGGCGCTCTTTATAACTCATGGTGGAGAACATGTCCAGCGGGAACATGACGTTCTGCTCCACGGTCATGCTGTCGAACAGGGCGGAGCCCTGGAACAGCATGCCGATCTCCTGCCGGATGGGTTTCTTTTCCACATCGTCCATCGCGGTAAAATCCTGCCCGTTGTACAGCACCGTACCGCTGTCTACCTTGATCAGCCCCACCATGCACTTCATCAGCACGGTCTTTCCGCTGCCGCTGGCGCCGATGATGAGGTTGGTTTTCCCCGGCTCCATGTTGGCGGACACATCTTTAAGTATTTCCTTGTCTCCAAAGCTTTTCCGGATGTTTTTCAATTCTATCATCTCTTCGTGTCTTGTGGGTTTATTAAAGCAACAGTGCAGCCAGCGCGTAGTCTGCAAACAATATCAGCACGCAGCTCACCACCACGGCGGTAGTGCTCGCGCGCCCGATCTCCAGCGCGCCGCCGGTCACGTTATACCCGTAATAAGCCGGTATGCTGGAAATGATGAAGGAATACGTGTAGGCCTTGCTCAGCGCGAAAAACACGTTATAGCCGTCGAACGAGGCCCTGAGGCCCTGCATGAACTGTTCATGGGAAATGATGCCGCTCATTTTGCCCGCTTCCAGCCCGCCGAAAATGCCCAGGAACGCGGCGATGATCACCAGCGCGGGGATCGTGATGATGGCGGCCAGTATTTTCGGGCCGATCAAATAAGCCTTGGTATTGATGCCCATGATCTCCTGGGCGTCTATCTGCTCGGAAATACGCATGTTCCCCAACTCCGACGCTATTTTGGAACCAACCACCCCGCCCAGTACGATACACACCATGGTGGGCGCCAGCTCGAGTATCAGCGTGTCTCTCACTACCTGCGCGATGGTGGATTTGGGAATGAAGCCGCTTACCAGCTGGTAAGCCGTTTGAACCGTGGTTACCGCCCCGAGGAACAGGGAGATGATCACCACGATGCCCAGGGAGCCAAACCCTATGTCCACACACTGTTTCATAAATTCCTTCCAATACATCCGCATGTTCTCCGGGCGGCTGAACATTCCTTTCAACATCAGCAGGTACCTGCCGAAATGATAAAAAAATCTGAACTCCATAACTTGTCAAAGATACTGGGAAAAACAATTTGAATGCTATTTATCGGAGACTGCCCACCAGCAGCCGTTTCAGGCTCCGCTCGATAATTTCGCCCATCGTATTGCAACGGGCGAACACCGCGTCGTGGTAATGCTGGGCCAGCTCTTCGCCCAGCTGCCGGATCTTACCGGGGAAGGATACACGGTCCGTCATGATCACGTCGCGCAGGTCTTTGATGCGATGCCGCTGCACTTTGATGCGCCGCGCGATCAGCGAACGTTCTTCCTGCTGGTATTGTTTCACCACTTCCGCGTTCAGGTGTTTCATGGCCAGCTCTACGAACACGCGGTTTTCTTTGAAGAACTGCGGCATGTACAGCGTTTTTTTGCCTTCATAAAACTGCTGGTCGAAATCGATCGCGCGGATGCGGAACTGCACGTCGTCGAAGTCTGGAGTGATGTCGAAGATGAAGTTGTACGACCGCATGTCTCCCAGCAGGCGCACAAAACAGCGCTCGTTGAATTTCACGAATTCTTTGGCGATACGTTTCGGGTTGAACTCGGGCCGGTCGAGATAATCTTTGGCGAACTGGTCGCCGGGCACGCCGGCAATGTGCTCTTCCACCAGCGTGTTGCCGTCTACCAGGAAGTTCATCCAGTACGGGCTGAGGATATGCTCCAGCTCCAGCCCGTAAATGCGCGATGCGTCGGCTATCTTGATGTAAAAATAATCGTATACCTCGTTGTAATTGTTCACGATCTTGATGCGGAAAGGGTGACTGTTGCCGAAAGTACAATAGTCGATCCGCTCGATGTGCAGGTGCTCTTCGGCCGCTTGGTCGCCGCCGGCTTTCAGGATGGAATAAATGCGTTTGAGCCCGGCATGAATGGGGCCTACCATGCTTTGTGGGTACATCACCGATTCCCAGAGCGTGTCTTTGCCCAGCTTGTCGTACACGGGAATGCCGTAGTCGTAATATTTCAGCTCCTCGTAGCTGAGCGGCAGCTTTACTTCCCGTTCGTACAGCTTCAGGTAGTTCCTGAAAGCGGGGTTCAGCGGGAAAAATATTTTTTTTCGGGAGATGGATTGCATCCCGAAATTTACGAATTATCCGCTTGCACAATAAAGAAAAACCGCCCCGGAAGCGTCCGGGCGGTTTTTAATCTCCCGGACTACAACGGCGCTCCCTCCTTTTTGAGATCTATGCCTTCGGCCTTTAGCCTTTCAACCACCCGCTTGCCCAGCTTTTCGCCGTACTGCTGACCGATCTTGTAACATTCCTGCGTAACCAGCGGCAGCTTGCTAACCATTTTCCGGCCCAGCTCCGATCTGTAAAACGCGATCAACCCGTCCACATCCGCGGCGGTGAAATGTTGCTGGTAGACGGGTATCACCATATTTTCCATTTCATCCACGTCCACTTCTTTCATAAAATCCTGCCAGAACGTGGAATCCACGTGCGGGGCGAGTTTCCGGAACTCCACGATCATGTTGTTCATCATCTGGATGCCTAAATTGGCGGCGCCGGTGAGCTGCATCAGCTCTTTCACTTTTTCGGGCGTCGGGCGCGTTTGAGAGAAAACTGCCTGCGCAAGGAAAAGGCAGGCCAACATGGTTACTATTTTTTTCATTTTTCAGTAGGTATATTTGGTTACGGGTGTAAAATACGAATGGCGCGGGATTCCGCACCATCGTTAACCGTAATTTTACAATATTCCCTATTTTTTCTTCCCATTCTTCGTTTCCGCTTCCCTGCGGCATTTCGTTTGTGCGTCTACGACCGCTATCAGCACTACGTTCACGATCTGCCTTACGGTAGAGCCCAATTGCAGGATATGCACGGGTTTTTTCATGCCGAGCAGGATGGGGCCGATGGCGTCGAAACCGGCCACTTCCTGCAACAGGTTATACGCCACGTTGCCTGCGGCGAGGTTGGGGAAGATGAGCGTGTTCACGTCTTCGCCGATCAGTTCGGAGAAAGGATAATTGTCTTTGAGAATTTCCTTGTTGAATGCCATCGCCGCCTGGATCTCGCCGTCTACGGTAAGCGCCGGGTCTTTTCTTTTCACGATCTCGCGTGCCTGGCTCATCATTTGCGCTTCGGGGGTTTGGCTGGAACCGAAGTTGGAATACGATACCATCGCGATCCTCGGCGTGATGTTGAACTGCCGTACTTCCTTGGCTACAAGCAAGGTGATGTCCGCCAGCTCTTCCGCGGTGGGATTGAGGTTCACGGTTGTGTCCGCCAGGAAAAGCGGGCCGCGTTTGGTGTTGATGATGTACATGCCGGCCACGCGTTTCGCCCCTTCTTCCATGCCGATCACCTGCAATGCGGGTCGGATGGTGTCAGGATATTTGCGGGTGAGACCGGAGATGAGCGCGTCCGCTTCTCCCGTTTCCACCATCATACAACCGAAATAGTTGCGCTCGCGCATGATCTTTTTCGCTTCGTAAAGGTTCATGCCTTTGCGCTGACGTTTTTTGAAGAACAATTCGCCGAAGTGATGGCGTTTGCTGGCCATTTCGTCGCTTTTCGGGTCGATGATCACCACGTCGTCTATCTCAATGCTGTTTTCGAGCATCAATTGACGGATGCGTTTTTCGTTACCGAGCAATATGGGGATGGCAATATTTTCGTCGCTTACGACCTGCGCGGATTTCAGGATCTTGATATTGTCCGCTTCCGCGAACACTACGCGGCGCGGGTCTTTGCGGGCTTTGGAGCCGATCACGCGGAACAGCTGGTTGTCCAGGCCGAGGCGGTTGTTGAGCACTACTTTGTAGGCATCCCAATCGGTGATGGGCGCATGCGCCACCCCGCTGTCCATGGCGGCTTTTGCCACGGCAGGCGCTACGGTGCTGAGCAGGCGCGGGTCCAGCGGTTTCGGGATAATATAGTTGGGGCCGAACACGAGGTTGCGCTCGTTATAGGCCAGGTTCACAATGTCCGGCACGGGCGATTTGGCGAGATCGGCCAAAGCATGAACGGCGGCGAGTTTCATGGCTTCGTTGATCTGCGTGGCGCGCACGTCGAGCGCGCCGCGGAAGATGTAGGGGAAACCCAGCACGTTGTTCACCTGGTTGGGATAGTCGGACCGGCCGGTGGCCATGATCACGTCTTTCCGGGAATTGATGGCGGTTTCGTACGCGATCTCCGGATCGGGATTTGCCATGGCGAACACAATGGGATTTTTCGCCATGCTTTTCACCATTTCTTCGGTTACCACGTTGCCTACGGAAAGCCCCACGAATACGTCCGCACCTTTGATTGCTTCGGACAGGGTGGTTACTTTGGAAGCAGTGGCGAACACCAGTTTCATGTCGTCGAGATCGGTGCGCTGGCGGTTGAGCACGCCGTCTTTATCGAACATGATGAAGTTCTCCGGTTTGGCGCCCAGCGAGACGTAGAGCCGTACGCAGGCCATGGCGGCGGCGCCCGCGCCGTTCACCACGAACTTCACTTTTTCTATTTTCTTTTTCACCAGCTCCAGCGCATTCAGCAATGCCGCGCTGGAAATGATGGCGGTGCCGTGCTGGTCGTCATGCATCACGGGGATCTTCAGTTCTTTTCTCAGCCGTTCTTCAATAGCAAAACATTCCGGGCTTTTGATGTCTTCCAGGTTGATACCGCCGAAAGTCGGTTCCATGGCTTTCACCACGCGAACAAACTCGTCTACGTTCCGCGTATTCAGTTCAATATCAAACACATCGATGTCCGCAAAAATTTTGAACAGTACGCCTTTCCCTTCCATCACGGGTTTGCCGGCTTCGGGGCCGATGTCTCCCAGGCCGAGCACGGCGGTGCCGTTGCTTATCACGGCAACGAGGTTACCTTTGGCGGTATATTTATAAACATTTTCAACATCTGCGGCTATTTCCTTACAGGGCTCCGCGACGCCGGGAGAATAGGCGAGGGAAAGGTCCCACTGGGTTTTGGTGTCTTTCGTAGGTATAACTTCGATCTTGCCGGGCCTGCCCATCGCGTGATAATCGAGGGCGTCCTGCTTGTTCAGTTTCTTAGCCATATAAGATTGTTATTGGGCGTGCAATATACGAAGTATCGGAGGAACGGGGCCCAGTCCGTTCGTGCAGGTTCACAATAATTATTTACTTTTACGCTGTTAAACATACGCAAATATCATGATACAACGCATCCAAAGCCTTTTTCTGCTGCTTGCCGCCATCGCGGGGGGCGTAATGGGAAGTTTCGATCTCTGGAAAGCTACCTATGTTAAAGGAGCAACCGCCGCAGTGGAAATTTTCAACGCCGCTTCCAGTTATCTGATATTCACGGTATTGATGCTCAGCACCATCCTGAGCCTGGTCACCATTTTCCTCTACAAAAAACGCAAGCTGCAGTTCAGGCTTACCGTGCTGAACATCCTGCTCTCCATTGGCATCCTGGTGCTGATCTACCTCGGCGTGCAGAACACGGCCAACAAACTCGTAGAGAACGGCGCCTCCAACCTGCGCGCCAATTACCTGCTGCCGGCATTTCTCCCCGTGGTAATGACCGTCTGCCTGTTCCTGGCGGCAAGAGGGATCTATAAAGACGAAAAACTTATCAAAAGCCTTGACCGACTGAGATAGGCGTTTCATTAAACGATATTCAAAAAAGGTAAGCCCCGCGCGGGTTTGCCTTTTTTATTGCACGAAAGTATCCGCCACTAAAATGATCCCGATCAGGATCAAACCCCAGTAAACATATTTGAAGAACGAATCGTCTTTTAACCGGTGATTAAAATATCGCCCCAGGAATATCGCCGGTACTGTAACCGGCAACGAATACAGGAAATACTTCCAGACTTCGGCGGTTAAAAGCCCTTTCGCAAAATACCCGATGATGCCGATAAGGCTCGCCGGCAAAAAATAGGCCTGCAACGTAGCCCGGAAATGTTTTGCGCTCCATCGCCTCATATTGCCATACACCACCAGGGGAGGGCCATTGATGCCATAAGCGCCGCCGAAGACCCCCGATGCGAAACCGCATATGAAAAGCCAGAACATGTTGTCTTTCGGAAGACTGATCTTGCTTTTTCCCAATAAGGAATACAGGGAGTAAAAGATCAAAAGTGTCCCCAGCCCGATCTTCACCCAAAATTCGTTCGCGTACAGCAGGATTACGATCCCCAGCGGAATCCCGGGAAGCGCGAACAGGATCAGCCATTTGGCGCTGCTCAGGTGGATCTTTTTATGGTCCTGTACCACAACCACCAAAGCGATAAAAACCGATAACAGCACGGAGAGCGGAACGGCAATATCGATCGGGAGAAAGAAGATCAGCAGGGGAACTGCGATCAACGCTTCCCCGAACCCAAAGGTCGATCGTATCACGGTAGCGAGAAAGGTGATGGCCAGCACGGCGATCGTTGCATAGTCCATCACAAAAATTTCCCGGTATAACTTTCCTTTACTTTTTTCATGCCTTCCGGAACACCCGCGTACAGCAGGTTTCCGCCGCCTTCGCCGCCTTCCGGCCCCAGATCTATCGCCCAGTCTGCGCTGCGGATCACGTCGAGGTTATGCTCGATCACCAGCACGCTGTGGCCCTGTTCGATCAGTGCGTTGAAACTCGCCAGTAGTTTGCGGATATCGTGAAAATGAAGCCCCGTGGTCGGTTCGTCGAATATGAACAGGATATGTCCCTGCGCTTTGCCTTTGCCGAGGAAACTCGCGAGTTTCACACGCTGGGCCTCGCCGCCGGAAAGCGTGTCCGAGCTTTGGCCCAGTTTCACGTAACCGAGCCCCACGTCGCTGAGCGGGCGGATCTTCGACACTACGTCTTTTTCATCTTTGAAAAATTCGATCGCTTCGTCTACGCCCATTTCGAGCACGTCGTAAATATTTTTGCCCTTGTACTGCACTTCGAGCACCTCTTCTTTAAAACGTTTGCCGCCGCAGGTTTCGCAGGTAAGATGCACGTCTGCGAGGAACTGCATTTCCACGATCACTTCGCCTTCTCCCTTGCAGGTGTCGCAGCGGCCGCCGTCTACGTTGAAAGAAAAATGTTTGGGCTGGAAACCCCGCATTTTTGACAGCGGCTGTTTGGCGTACAGGTCGCGGATCTCGTCGTAGGCTTTGATATAGGTCACCGGGTTGGAGCGCGAGCTTTTGCCGATCGGGTTCTGGTCTATCATTTCGATCTGGGTGATATGGTCCATATCGCCTTTCATCGCGCGGTGATTGCCTACACGGTCGGTAAATTCGCCCTTCAGCTTCATCAGCGCCGGGTAAAGTATTTGTTTGACGAGGGTGGTTTTCCCCGAGCCGGATACGCCGGTTACCACGCAAAGCACGCCCAGCGGAAATTCCACGTCGATGTTCTTCAGGTTATGCTGGCGGCAGCCTTCCAGTTTGATGGAGCGTTTCCACTTGCGCAGGTGCGCCGGCGGATCGATGCGCAGATGGCCGCTGAGATATTTACCGGTGAGGCTTTTGCCGTCTTTTAATATTTCAGGGTAAGTGCCTTCGAAGATCACTTCGCCGCCGAGATGACTGGCCAGCGGCCCCATGTCGATGATGTAATCGGCTTTTTCCATCAGCTGCTCGTCGTGCTCCACTACTACTACGGTATTGCCGAGGTCGCGCAGCTCGTGCAGCACGCGGATGAGGCGGTGCGTGTCGCGGGCGTGCAGGCCGATGCTCGGCTCGTCGAGGATGTACAGCGAGTTGGTGAGGTTGCTGCCCAGCGTACGGGTAAGCTGGATGCGCTGGCTTTCGCCGCCGCTGAGGGTGTTCGCCACGCGGTTCAGCGTGAGATAGCCCAAACCTACGTCCAGCAAGGTTTTCACGCGGTGATGCACTTCTACGAGGATACGTTTGGACACCTGCTGCTGGTATTCGTTCAGCTCCAGCCCGTCGAACCATACTTTCAGCTTCTCCACCGGCAGGTCAACGAGCTCTGCAATGCTGGCATCTCCCACTTTCACGTACAGCGCCTCTTTGCGCAAACGCGCGCCGTTGCAGGTGGGGCAGATGGTGCGGCCGCGGTAACGGGCCTGCAGCACGCGGTACTGCACTTTGTACAGGTTCTGCTCCACCATTTTGAAGAACTCGTTCAGGCCGTAGAAATGCTCGTTGCCCGTCCAGAGCAGCTTTACCTGCTCATCTGTAAGCTCCGCGATGGGTTTGTGTATGGGAAAATTGAATTTCCTGGCGGCTTTCACCAGGGCTTCCTTGTATTCTCCCATCTTTTCGCCCCTCCAAGGCGCGATAGCGCCTTCGTACACGCTCAGCCGCTTGTCTGGCATTACCAGGTCCGCGTCTATGCCCAGCACCTGGCCGAAACCCTCGCAGGTCGGGCAGGCGCCGTAGGGGTTGTTGAAGGAAAAAAGATTCGGCACCGGTTCTTCAAACTGGATGCCGTCCAGCTCGAAGCGGTTGGAAAAGGTCTGGGAAATTTTGCCGTCCACTTCCAGGATACAGTCGCCTTCGCTTTCGTAAAAGGCGGTCTGTACGGAATCCGCGATCCTGTGTTTATCGTCTTCCTCAAAATCTTTCACCACGATGCGGTCGATCAGCACATAGGTGGAAGCGGCTATTTTAGGGGATTTTTCTTCCAGAAGGTCTTCGATGCGCACCAGCGCGCCGTTCAGGTAAAGGCGTGAAAACCCTTTCTGCATCAGGATATTCAGCTCTTCGAGCGGTTTGCGGTTGGCGTGCTGGCGGAAAGGAACGAGGATCTGCACCTTGCTGCCGTGGGGCAGGCGGGCGATAAAGTCCACCACGTCCGCCACTTCATGTTTTTTGACCAGCTGGCCAGACACGGGGGAATACGTTCTTCCCGCCCGGGCGAACAACAGGCGCAGGTAGTCGTACAATTCGGTCATGGAGCCTACGGTAGACCGCGGGGTGCGGGTAACCACCTTCTGCTCGATGGCGATGGCCGGGCAAATGCCTTTGATGTAATCCACGTCCGGCTTGTTCATCCGCATGAGGAACTGGCGGGCGTAGGAGCTGAGGCTTTCCGCGTAGCGGCGCTGGCCTTCGGCGTAAAGGGTGTCCATGGTAAGGCTGGACTTGCCGGAACCGCTCACGCCGGTTACCACCACGAGTTTATTTCTGGGAATGGATACGCTGACATTCTTGAGATTATGCACCCTGGCACCTTTGATAAAGATATGGTCAGGCGAGCTAACTGGTTCACGTTCAACGGTAACTTCCTTGGATTTTACTTTTGCGCACATAGGATCACAAATTTAAGGATTCGGAGGCAGTCTGCCGGGGGCGAAATTTCCCGAAATCCGGAACGCCTTGCCCGTCGTACATCTTTCGCAGTAAAATTATCCGGTCGGTGTTGTTTTATTCAAACATTCCGTTATATTTGCAATAACCGACATCTTATACCTAGTCCCGGTTAAAGATTCATAACTTAAAAATTGTACATTATCGCTTAAACTTTACGCTACTGACAACCTACTGACTGTTAAGTCCGTACTATTTAATAACCGCTATTGGTAGACGTATATGCAAGTAATGTACAAAATGAACGATGAACAGCTGATCAACCTGTTCAAGAAGGGTCACTCTTCCGCTCTGGAAGAGTTGGTGTACCGCCATAAAGACAAATTATTCACCTCTATCGTATTGCTCGTAAAAGACACTTTTCTTGCAGAAGATATCTTCCAGGATACTTTCATCAAGATCATCGATACCATTCGTGCGGACCGGTACACCGAGAAAGGGAAATTCCTGCCATGGGCCATGCGTATCGCGCATAACCTGTGTGTGGACCATTTCCGGAAGATCAAACGTACGCCGATCATCAAAACCGGCGACGACAAAGACATTTTTAACGTGCTGAACTTCTCCGAGCCGAGCGCCGAAGAGAAGATGATGACCCGCCAGAGCCACGACAGCGTGCGCCGCATGCTGGACATGCTGCCTGGCGAACAGCGCGAAGTGATCATCCTGCGTCATTACGCGGAACTGAGTTTCAAAGAAATTGCCGACCTCACGAATGTGAGCATCAATACCGCATTGGGCCGTATGCGATATGGCCTGATCAATCTCCGGAAGATGATGACGGAGAAGCAGATTTGTTTGTGAATACCCTTTTTTGCTTGCCATGAACGGGCGGTGGGATGTTAGTGTTCTACCGCTCGTTTTTTATTGCCTTCTCCTTCCCTTTTTTACCGATCAGCAGTACACCCCCCAGCACCAGGGCGGTGCCCGCCAGTTGCGGCCAGGTGATGGGCTCGTCCAGGAAAATATAAGCCTGCACGATCGTAGCCACCGGCCCGATGCTGGTGATGATCGCCGTATTGCCCGAGCCGATCTTGCGGATGCCTTCACTGGTCAGGAATGTGGGGATCACGGTGGAAACGATCGCCATCTGGAAACACAGCCAGTACGTATGCCCGGAGAAATGCCGCACTTCCGTGCCGTGTTTCACGAAGTATTGCGTGAAAATGCCGATGGCGGCGAAACACAGCGCGTAGGCAGTAAACTTCATAGAGCCCACTTTGGGGATCACTTCGCCGCCGCCTACGATGTAAAACGCGTAGGTAACGGCGCAACCCAATACCAGCATGCTTCCCGTGATCACGCCGGGGTCCCACTGCTGCTGCACGTCCCCCGCAAAAGCCACCACCATGCCCGCATAAGCGATCAGCAGCGCGATCCACTGCGTACGGGAGATCTTTTTCCCAAAACCGACCGCGCCGATCAGCAATGCGAAAGTGGGGTAAAGAAAAAGAATGAGCCGTTCGAGCCCCGCGGAAATATAGGCCAGTCCCATGAAATCGAGCAAACTGCTGGCGTAATACCCGAGAAAGCCAAGTATGGCGATCCAGCCCCACTGGCGGACGGTGAGTTTTACGTTATCGCTGCGGCGGTAAAGCACGACGGCGGTAACGATATAAAAAGGCACGGCGAACATCATGCGCAGCGCCAGCATGGAAATGGCGTCTATGGCTTCTGTGCGGTAAACGAGCTTCACATAAATGGCTTTGGCGGAGAACATCATGGCGCCGATCAGCGCCATCGCAAAGCCGAGAGCATAGTTGGATCTTTTCATGGTTACACCTTCTCAAACACCATCGCCGCGCCCTGCCCCACGCCCACGCACATTGTAGCCAGGCCGTATTTTGCGCCCTGCCGGCGTTTCATTTCATGCATCAGCGTGGTGGTGATTCGCGCGCCGCTGCAGCCCAGCGGGTGACCGATGGAAATGGAGCCGCCGTTGAAGTTGATCTTCGCCGGGTCCAGCCCCAGCTCGCGGATGCAGGCCAGCGCCTGGGAGGCGAATGCCTCGTTCAGTTCGATCACGTCCAGGTCTGCTACGGAAATATCCGCTCTTTTGAGCGCTTTTACCGTGGACGGCACCGGCCCGATGCCCATGATGGCGGGGTCTACACCGGCTACCGCCATAGAGCGCACCATTGCTATCGGGTTGAGGTTGAAGCGTTTAAGGGCGGATTCAGACACGATCAGCAGCGCGGAGGCGCCGTCGTTGATGCCGGCGGAATTGCCGGCGGTCACAGAGCCGTCTTTTGCAAAGGCGGGGCGGAGACCGGCCAGTTTTTCGAGGGAAGTTTCGCGGGGGTGCTCGTCTTTGCTGAAAACCACCTGTTCTTCCTTATTGGGCGTGATTTCCACGGGAACGATCTCGTCCTGCCACTTGCCGGCTTCGAAGGCCTGTTTGTATTTCAGCTGGCTTTCGTAGGCAAATTTATCCTGGTCTTCGCGGCTGATCTTCCATTCGCGGGCTACGTTTTCGGCGGTTTCGCCCATGGAAAAGGGATAATAGATATCGGCGAGCTTCCGGTTGGTGAAGCGCCAGCCGATGGTGGAATCGTACATCTCCGTTTTGCGGCTGAAGGGGCCTTCGGCTTTCGGCATCACCAAAGGCGCGCGGGTCATGCTTTCCACGCCGCCGGCGATGTATACGTCGCCTTCGTTGCACATGATGGCGCGGGAAGCGTCCATAATAGCCTGGAGGCCCGATGCGCAGAGGCGGTTGACGGTATTGCCGGCTACCGATACGGGCAATCCTGCCAGCAGAACGGCCATACGGGCTACGTCGCGGTTATCTTCCCCGGCCTGGTTGGTGGCGCCGGCGATCACGTCTTCCACGGCAGCGGGGTCCAGCGAAGGGTTGCGCGTTAACAGGCTCCGGAGCATAAGCGCCAGCATATCGTCCGGCCGCACCGTGCTCAGTTTGCCGCCATAACGGCCTATCGGCGTTCTTACCGCATCGACTATATAAGCAGTTTGCATAACGTCAAAATTGTTAAAGTTGCGAATTTAGGGTAACTATCCGGTATTACGACCGGCCGGACCAATCTCAAATCCGAAATATGGACGTACCTTTGCGCGATGACGAGGAAGCAGAACATCAGGCACCTGAGCCTGGCACAAATCCAGGAAGTTTTTGAACAGATGGGCGAAAAGCCGTTCAGGGCCAAACAGGTCTATGAATGGCTGTGGCTGAAACAGGCCCCTGATTTCGAAAGCATGACCAATCTCAGCAAGCCCCTGCGGGCCGCGCTGGAAGAAAACTTCTCGTTCCCTTCCATCAAAATCGACGCTACCCAGCACAGTACGGACGGCACCATCAAAAGCCGCTTCCGCCTGCACGACGGCCACCTCGTGGAAGGCGTGCTGATACCGACCAGCACCCGCCAGACCGCCTGCGTGTCTTCCCAGGTAGGCTGCAGCCTCAGCTGCAAATTCTGCGCTACCGGCTTCATGGACAGGAAAAGGAACCTCGAATTCGACGAGATCTTCGACGAAGTGGCCCTGATCAACAAACAGGCCCTCGAATCTTCCGGGAAAAAACTCACCAATATCGTGTACATGGGCATGGGCGAGCCCCTGCTTAACTACCGTAACGTATTGAAATCCATAGAAAAGATCACGTCACCCGATGGCCTGGGCATGAGCCCCAAAAGGATCACCGTATCCACCGCGGGCGTAGCCAAAATGATCCAGCAGCTGGGAGACGACCAGGTGAAATTCAACCTCGCCCTGTCTCTCCACGCCGCCAACGACAAAAAACGCAGCCAGATCATGCCGATCAACGAAACCAACAACCTAAAGGTGCTGGTGGATTCGCTGAATTATTTTTACAAAGCCACGCAAAACGAAATATCTTTCGAATACATCCTTTTCAAAGATTTCAACGATTCGGAAAAAGATGCGGACGAACTGATCAAGATCTATCGCCAGGTGCCGGTAGATCTCGTGAACATCATCGAATACAACCCGATCGACCAGGCGCGTTTCCAGAAACCTTCGCCCGAAGCCACGGAAGCGTTTATGGAATACCTCGGCAAACACCGCGTGAACGCGCGCCTGCGCAGAAGCCGCGGTAAAGACATCGATGCCGCCTGCGGCCAGCTGGCAAATAAAGCAACTGTTTAAAATCGTATCTACTGCAGGAATGCAGCAACATAAACATACAGCATGAAAAAAAGCAGACCCGCTCCCCGTAAAGGGTTCACACCTTTCAAAGAAAACAGCACCGGTAAGCCCGGTGAAAAAAAATCCCGGGAAAGCCGCTTCGGCAGCGGGGACGATAAGCCCAAACGCAGCTTTGGCGATAGTGAAGACCTTCCCAAAAGGAAGTTCGAAGACCGTGAAGACCGCCCCAAACGCAGCTTTGGCGACAAAGAATTTAAACCGAAAAGAACTTTCGGCGACGGCGAAGACCGCCCGAAAAGGAAGTCCGAAGACCGCGAAGACCGCCCCAGGCGCAGTTTTGGCGATAAAGAATTTAAACCGAAAAGAACCTTCGGCGATGGAGAAGACCGCCCGAAAAGGAAGTTCGAAGACCGTGAAGAACGCCCCAAGCGCAGCTTCGGCGATAAAGAACTTAAACCGAAAAGAACTTTCGGCGACGGAGAAGAAAGCCCGAAAAGGAAATTTGAAGACCGCGGAAACAAAGAATTCAAGCCCAGGAAAAAAGAAAAGGAACAATTTGGCGACCGCCCGCGCAAAAGCGAGCGCAAAGCCGAAATACACGGCAAAAAGAAAGAGAAAAGCACGCGCAAACGCATCGTAAAAGAAACCGCTGCCAGCGAAACCGCCGACAGCAACGAGATGCCGCTGAACAAGTTCATTTCCCACTGCGGCATCTGCAGCCGCCGCAAAGCCGTGGACTACATCAAGGAAGGCAAGGTATTGGTGAACGGTGAAAAGATCATCGAGCCGGCGTTTAAAGTGACCGCGAAAGACGAGGTGAAACTCAACGACAAACGCATCTTCCTGCAAAAGAACCTCGTGTACGTGCTGCTCAACAAACCGAAAGGTTACATCACCACCACAGACGATCCCGAAGGCCGCCAGACCGTGATGGAACTGGTGGAAGACGCCATCGACGAAGAAAGGCTTTTCCCCGTCGGCCGCCTGGACCGCAACACCTCCGGCCTGCTGCTGCTCACCAACGATGGCGAGCTGGCGCAGAAACTGGCCCATCCGAAACACAACATCAAAAAGATCTACCACGTTGAGCTCGACAAACCGCTTACCAAAGCGGATTTCGAGAAGATCATCGCGGGCGTTACGCTGGAAGACGGCCTGGCGCTGGTAGACGCGCTTGGTTACGTAGACAGCAAGGATAAAAAACAGATCGGCATCGAGATTCACAGCGGCAAAAACCGCATCGTGCGCCGCATCTTCGAGCACCTGGAATACAAAGTGGAAAAACTCGACCGCGTGATGTACGCCGGTCTTACCAAAAAGAACGTCAACCGCGGCAAATGGCGCTTCCTGACCGAAAAGGAAGTGATCCTGCTCAAACATTTTAAATAACCGGCGGCGGCCTTGCAAACACAGCAAGGCCGCCTTTCTGAAATACGTCCATGAGACTGGAACAGCTGATCATATTCGAAAACGACGATTTTGTGGCGGTGAACAAACCTTCCGGCCTGCTCACCATTCCCGACCGTCACGACAACGAGCTGGAAGCCCTTTCAGCCCTTCTCAAAAAACATTACGGCCAGATCTTCACCGTGCACCGCCTCGACCGCGACACCAGCGGCATCGTGATCTTCGCCAAACATGAAGCCGCCCACAAATCCCTTTCCCAGCTATTCGAAAGCCGGGACGTGGAAAAATATTACCTCGGGCTGGTCAACGGCGAGTTCACCGACCCGTCCGGCAGCGTGAACGCCCCGATCATGGAGCACCCCGTGCAACGCGGCAAAATGGTGACCAATGCCAAAGGCCGCCCCTCCCTTACCGATTACGAAGTGCAGGAAACCTTCGGGCTGTACAGCCTCGTGCAATTGCGCATCCATACGGGCAGAACCCACCAGATACGCGTGCATATGAAATACCTCGGCCACCCTATCGCCGTGGACCCGCTGTATGGTAATGGTCAGCCCGTGCTGCTGAGCGCCATCAAAAAGAAATTCAGGCTGGGAAAATTCACTGAAGAGGAAAAACCTTTGCTGAACAGGCTCGCCCTGCATGCGTTCCGCATCAGATTTACGGATAGCAAGGGCCAGGCCTTCGAATTGGAGGCGCCCCTGCCCAAAGACATGCAGGCGGTGCTGCAGCAATTGCGGAAACACAAGAAACCGCAAGGCAACTAATTGCCCGTTTTCGTCGTTAGTATGTTAAATTTCAGCGTTTAACCGGTGGATAACAGCATTGGCCGGTTACCGGCGCGGGATTTCACGGAATTGACGTAATTTTCATATAAATCGCTTCAATTTATGATTAAGCTCCGGATCATCTGCACAGTTTTTCTGTGCGCCGCCGCTTTCGCCGCCTGTAAAAAAAGTTCAAAAACGGAGCCTGACCCGCCGCCGCCAACTACGCCTGCCGACGGCACCCGGTTGCAGTTAAGCCTCGACACGCTCTACCTTTTTGCCAAAGAAACCTATCTCTGGTACGATGCCATTCCCGATTACAATACCTTTAATCCCAGGGGTTACGCGGGCTCAGACGATCTTTCCAGCCTGAAAGAAGAAATGTACAAGATCAGCCAGCTGAAAACGAACCCGGCCACCCAGAAGCCTTTCGAATATTACATTCCCAACCCTTCCCGCTCCAAATTTTCCTTCGTGGAAAGCGGTAACCTCGCAAGGGGCATCAAAGGCGCGGTGGACCTGGAAGGAGATGGCAACGACATGGGCTTCCTCGCCATCCCCGTTACTTTCGCCAACGACCCGGTGCCGGGTAAAAGATACGTGTTCGTAGCCTACGTGGAAAAAGGTTCTCCCGCCGCCGCCGCCGGCCTCACCCGCGGTTGCGAGATCACCAAAGTGAATGGCGGCGCCCCTCCCACGGATGCCGGCTCGCTCAGCGCCCTCGCCAATGCCGCCACGCTTAGCCTGGAATTTACCAAAACCAACGGCACCAAAGCCACCGCCAATCTTACCAAAACCGCCTATAAAAACGATCCGCTAGTGGCTTACAAAGTGATCCAGGGCAGCGGTTCCAACAAGATCGGTTACCTCAACCTCATGCGTTTCTCCCGCCTCGACGTGGTAGAAGAATCCCTGGATAATGCTTTCGACGAATTTGCCAACGCCGGCGTGAACAACCTGGTGGTAGACCTCCGTTACAATGGCGGCGGGTACGTGGAAACTTTCGAGCACCTCGCCAACCTCATCGTTCCCCACTCTCTCCACGGCAAAGTGATGTACAAGGAACAGTTCAACGACCTGATGCAGCAGGGCAAAGCCACCATCCTGAAATCGCTGCCCCTGCTGGACGCCAATTACAAACAGCGCACCAGCTCCACCGGCAAGCCGCTTACTTACGCGGATGTGGACTTCACCATTTCCGGCAACGTATTTTATTTCGACAAAAAAGGCGCGCTGGATAATGTGAAAAAAGTGGTGTTCATCATGACGGGCTCCACCGCTTCCGCCAGCGAGCTTACCATCAACAGCCTGCTGGCATACCCCGGCACGATCGACGTAAAAACCGTCGGCAGCACCTCCTACGGCAAACCGGTGGGTTTCTTCGGCATCGGCATCGACAAATTCACCGTGTACATGGCGCAGTTCACCAGCACCAACGCGCTGAACCAGGGAAGCTACTACGCCGGCATGACGCCCGATATGACCGAACAGGACCTTGTTACCCGCGATTTCGGCGACCCGCAGGAAAGTTCCCTCGCCAAGGCCATCAACTATATCAATACCGGCTCTATCGGCGGCAGGCTTTCCAACGCCCGCATCGCCACGGCCAACGGTACGGTGGTAAACGCTTCCGACCTGAAAATGGAACCCGTGCCCGGCGCCGGCTTCAATGGTATGATCGAACACAGGAGAAGACTGAAAGGAGAATAACCACTTCCGGCTAAAAATACCGAAGGGCTGCCCGAAAGGCGGCCCTTTTTATTTACCGGAATTGATAACCAATTATTTATACGAGAGGTACAGGCACAAAAAAACGGGGAAAAATCCCCGTTTCGTAAAATCAAAAACCAACCATTAAAAAAAACGATCAGAAGTAAAATCCATGCAGCCAGCGGATGCCGGTATTTCCCTTCTTTAATATCTTCCCTTCGGCTGGTGGAAGGTGTTTTGATGCTGATTATCCCGGAATGATTGTTTTCATCGCAAAGATAAGGCAGCCATTTATTTATTCGGTTGCGGCGTTGTTCTCAGGTAAGGTTTGATGATCTTATGACCTTTCGGGAACTTGGCCGGAATATCTTCCGTTTTCACTGCCCCGGTCACGATCACGTCTTCGCCGTCTTTCCAGTCTGCGGGCGTAGCCACGCTGTAGTTGGCGGTCAGCTGCAGGGAATCGATCACACGCAGCACTTCGTGGAAGTTGCGGCCGGTGGAAGCGGGATATGTGATGGTCAGCTTCACTTTTTTATCCGGGCCGATCACGAACAGCGAGCGCACGGTGAAAGTTTCGGAAGCGTTCGGGTGGATCATGCCGTAGAGGTTCGCCACCGTTTTATCTTCGTCGGCAATGATGGGAAAAGTCACATCACAGCCCTGCGTTTCATTGATATCGCCGATCCAGCTTTTGTGTTTATCCAGGGGATCAACGCTCAAAGCCAGTACTTTTACGTTACGTTTGGCAAATTCGCCGTTCAGAAGGGCGGTTTTGCCCAGCTCTGTGGTACAAACGGGGGTAAAGTCTGCAGGATGAGAAAATAAAACGCCCCAGCTGTCGCCGAGGTATTCATAGAAATCTATTTCGCCTGCTGTTGTATTTGCCTTGAAGTTGGGGGCTGTATCGCCTAATCTTAAACTCATGGTCAGTTCTTGTTTTGATGAAGATGGAACCAAAAATACTGATTTCCTACAATTTTTATAGACTTTACGGATTTTTTTTACAGTTTTTTAATGCGGGAGGAAGATCGGGCTTGTATTCCAGGGGCGGCAGGCACAAAATTGCCTGCCGGAGCCCTGTTCATACAACAATGGACGGGCGGGGTTAACAAAAAGCCCGGATGTGGCCGTCTTTTCCCCGGGGGCAGCAGTGGGGATCGGGCGGTGTTTCAAAGGGTAACAAGGGACAAATGGACGTTTTGAATGGTTAACATGGGTTCAAAGGATGTTTTTGAAGGGTTAACATGGACAGATGAATGATTTTTTGAGGTAAACAAACGTTGAAGGGCTAATCTTTTTTTACGGATTGCTGCCAGGCGTAATAGGCCAGCGTATATTTCATATCGTCTTCCAGCTCGGCTTTCAGCCTTGCCGTGTTTTCGTCGAATTCCAGTTCGAGGTAACCCATGTACAGCGCATAATGACCTGCCAGCGCGCTCATGCACTGGGCTACGCCGCGGGCGTTGGCTTCCGCCTGTGTGATGGGCTCCGCTTTGCGGATATAAAAACAGTTGTCGCCGGAATATTCCATCCATTCCGTACCGGGCTCGAACTGCGGGCGGGCCAGCTGGAAGCTGAGATTGTCGAACAGCACGGGCTCACCCAGCTGCGCTTCGAAATCGATCATTTCGGGGATCTGCTCCATCGTTTCCAGCTTCTGCACAATGGCCATCTGCACGGCTTCGCTTTTATCTTCCGCGGCGCGCAGCATGGTGTTCAGCACGTCGTAATTCGTCACAAAATCGCATTTGCGCCAGCCTTCCGCCGTTTCCAAATAACCCCAGCAGGTGAGGTAATGCGAATCGTCCAGTATGATCTGGCCCACTTTGATAGCGGTTGCTTCCCTGTAGTCTGTTGTTTGTACGGATACCTTTTTCATATTGCTGAATTGATAACGATACAAAAGTATAGGGGCTTTACGCAGGGGATATGCGTAGCAAAATTGTTTTATTTTAGGGCCTGAAAAAAGATCAGCATGCCTAAAAATAAAGACGCGCTTTCCCGTTACCGCTGGCTGGACGAGCGTTTTCGCAATAAACGCCTGCCCAAACCCACGCTGGAAGACCTGGTGACCTTCGTGTCTGACAAAATGGACAAGTCCATCGCCGTGCGCACGATCCAGAAAGATATTGAAGACATGCGCAACGACGCGGAGCTGAATTATTTCGCGCCTATTATATACGACCGCAGCAAACGCGCCTACTATTATTCCGACGAAAACTTCTCCATCAGCAACAGTCCCATCGACGAAGCGGACCTCCAGGGGCTGGAAGTGGCCATCGGCATATTAGAGCAGTTCCGCAGCCTGCCGGTGATCCAGCGGTTTGAAGACGCCATCCTCAAGATCGCCGCCAGCCTCAAAATGAACCGCCAGGAACTGGAAAACCGCGGCCTCATCAAATTCAGCCGGGGCAGCCAGTACAAAGGCGCCGAACTGATCCCCGAGATCGTGGACGCCATCAAGAACTTCGAAGTGATCCGCATCGCGTACCAGAGCTTCGACCGCAGCGAGCCGAAAGAACATTGGGTGGAACCTTACCATCTCCGCGAATACAATCACCGCTTTTATCTCATCGGCAAAAGCCAGAAAGCCAAAGGCGGCACCCTGCTTACCTTTGCGCTCGACCGCGTGGTGAACCTCTGGCCTACGGACAAACATTTTGACGAAAAAAATTTCGACGACGCCAGTTATTTCCAGCACGCCATCGGCATCACGGTTTCGGAAGGCGAACCGGAAGAGATCATTCTTTCCTACACGCCGCACCAGGGCAAATACGTGAAAACGCAGCCCCTGCACCCTTCGCAGCAGGTATTGGTAGACGATGAGAACGAATGCCGCATCAGGCTGAACATTGTAGTGAACCACGAACTGGTGATGCTGCTGCTCAGCAACGGCAGCCGCGTAACCGTGCTGCAGCCGCAGCACCTGGCGGAGCGCATCCGTGATGAAGCGAAGGAAATGGCCAAAAAATACAAATAAAAAAAGAGGCCGCTCCGCAAGGAACAGCCTCTTTTCTTTTATCGTTTGCCGGTGTTTATTTCACGGGTTTCTCGAAGATCTTTTCATCCACCGGGGGATTGTAGGTCACTTTCGCGATCTTCAGCTTCACGCCCGCGGGCAGCGTTTCCACCACGGATGCAAAAGTGTAGCCGTCGTCCGCTTTTTTATAGTCGCCCAGCACGTTCACGATTTCCTGCCCGCCAACATTCACGGTTCTTTTGGCGATCAGATAACTTTTGGTATCCAGGAAATAATTGGCCACGTTGCCGTCTTTCCGGGTGAGTTTGATCTTGTATACTTCCGCACTGTCTTCGGATTCTTTGCCTATCAGTTCAAGCGTATTGCCTTTTTCTTTTGCGTTCACCAGTTCGCCTTCGATGTCGATCTCCGGGGCGAGATCTTTCAGATCGTCTGCGGAAACGTCGGTAGGCTCGGTCTGTTGCTGGATGCCCAGCAGGTTCCAGCCGCCGGTGGTGGTGGCCACCTGGATGTTTTGGGTGCCGTTCACTTCAAACTCGATGCGCATACCGCGTTTATTGATGATCGTAGCTTTGAAGGGAAGCTCCATGCCCTGCGCTTCCATCGTTCCTTCGGTGGTGGTTGCTTTGAGGTTGGCGAGTTTTTCTTTGCCGCCCATCGCTTCAATGTGTTTGCCGACGATTTCGTCCACTGTCTGTGCTTGCGTGTTAACCGCGGCGCCCGTAAGGGTTATGGCGAGGGTTAACATCAGGAGATTTTTCATAAAGATCAGTTTAATTGATAGATCGGATCAGGTACAAATGTATTCCTTTGACAGAACTGGCAAAATGAATTAGGTTTTCTTTAACGGTTTTTCACGAGTTTTACGCCCATGAACCAGATACAGCTGGCCGGCCATGTGGTAGACATTCCCGGCAGAAGAACCTATCCCGCTGTTGTTTCCGTCGCAGGCGGAAAGATCGAGAGCATCACGCCCGCCACGGCTGACGTGCCGCGGCGCTTCATCCTTCCAGGTTTTATAGACGCGCATGTGCATATCGAAAGCGCCATGCTGGTGCCTTCCGAGTTCGCAAGGATGGCCGTGGTGCATGGCACTACCGGCACCGTGTCTGACCCGCACGAGATCGCCAATGTATGCGGCGTGGAAGGCGTGCAGTTTATGCTGGACAACGGCGGGAAGGTACCGTTCAAATTCTGCTTCGGCGCGCCGTCCTGCGTGCCCGCTACTATTTTCGAAACGGCCGGGGCAAGTATAGCCGCCGCTGCCGTTGACCAGCTGTTGCAACGGCCGGACGTGTATTATCTCTCCGAAATGATGAACTATCCCGGCGTGCTGCACCAAGACCCTGAAGTAATGGCGAAGATCGCCGCGGCCAAACGATACGGGAAACCGGTGGACGGTCATGCCCCGGGCCTGCGCGGAAAAGATGCAGGCCGTTACATCGCCGCCGGCATCAGCACCGATCATGAATGTTTTACGCTGGAAGAAGCGCTGGACAAATTGCAGTACGGCATGCACATCCTCATCAGGGAAGGCAGCGCGGCGCGGAACTTCCAGGCGCTTTCCTCCCTGATCGATTCGCATCCGCAAATGGTGATGTTCTGCAGCGACGACAAACACCCGGACAATCTCGAGGAAGGGCACATCAACGTACTGGTGAAACGCTCGCTGGCAAAAGGTTACAACCTGTACAACATTTTACAGGCCGCCTGTATTAATCCCGTGCGGCATTACGGCATGCCCGTAGGCCTGCTGCAGCCGGGCGATCCGGCGGATTTTATTATCGTGGACAATCTAACCGATTTCACTATTTTAGAAACATACATCAACGGCACGCTGGTAGCGCAAAACGGGGAAACGCTCATTCCTTCCGTGCCCATCGTTCCCATCAACCGTTTTCAATGTTCCCCCAAAACGCCCGCCGATTTCCGCATCGCGAGCCATGAACAGACAACAAGAATAAAAGTGATAGAAGCGCTGCAGGGGCAGCTGATCACCAACCGCATCAGCGCGATCCTGTGCAGCCACAACGGCAACCTCACCTCCGACGTAACGCAGGACGTGCTGAAAGTAGCCGTAGTGAACCGTTACAACGATGCGCCGGTAGCCTGCGGGTTCATTCATCATTTCGGTTTAAAACACGGCGCCATTGCCTCCACGGTGGCGCACGACAGTCATAACATTATCGCCGTGGGCGCGGACGATGAAAGCATCTGCAAAGCGGTGAACGAACTGATCGCCTGCAAAGGCGGCATCAGCGTGGTGTCTGACAGTCAGAGCGAAGTAATGCCCCTGCCGGTGGCGGGATTGATGAGTGCCGAAGACGGTTATGCGACAGCCCGTCGCTACAGCCAGATGGACCAGGCGGCTAAGGCCCTGGGATGCAGGCTGGACGCGCCTTTCATGACACTATCATTTATGGCGCTGCTGGTGATCCCACACCTCAAACTGAGCGACAAAGGATTATTTAACGGGGATGATTTTACGTTCGAGGAACTGGTTTTCCCGGAAGATGAATAACCTTACCCTTCTCCCAGGTACAATGCGCCGTTTATGCTGTCGCGGCTGGCGCCCGTCACGGAGCTGAGCGCGTTTGGCTGCTGGCGCCAGCGCAATGCGCCGATCAGCGCCATTACCAGCGCTTCCTTGTAGGCGACCGTCTGTTCATCGGGCACTACCACCGTAATGCCCAAAGGCTCCAGCTGCGATTTGACCGTTTTGATGAGGAAATGGTTGAACGCGCCGCCACCAGTTACCAGCAATTTCTTTTCGGGTGTGTTTTCGCCGGACACGGCTTTTACCGCCGCGGCGACTTGCTGCGCGATATGTTCCACGTAGGTGCGCAGTTTGCCCTGCACGGAAAGCGTATATGTGCCTATCAGCGGCAGGATCACCCCGGTTCCGAAATCGTTGGCAAGTGATTTAGGGAATGGCTGCGCGTAATATTCCTGCGCGTTCAGCGCGTCGAGCAATTTGGCGTCTGCAACGCCGCCTGCGGCCAGTGCGCCATTCTCGTCGTAGTTTTTGCCGAGAGCCGAGACCAGTGCGTCCAGCACACGGTTGGCGGGACACACGTCGAATGCATGGTATACGTCGCCGGTTTTCGCGGAAAGATTGGCGATGCCGCCAAGGTTGAGCCAGTAATCGTATCCATGGAACAACAGCTTTTCGCCGATGGGCACGATGGGCGCGCCCTGGCCGCCGAGCGCCACGTCCATTGAGCGGAGATCGCTGATCACGGGCAGGCCGGTTTCCGCCGCAATGGCCGCGCCGTCGCCCAGCTGGGCCGTCATTTTTTGTTCGGGGATATGAAAGGTGGTATGGCCGTGCGAAGCGATGAAATGCACCCGGTGCTCGAGATGATGGCGGCGGATAAATTCCTTCACCTCCCGGCCGATATAATGACCGTAGGCCGTATGCAGCAGCTGGTATTCCCGCGCGGGCAGGCCCACGGCAGTTTTCAGGTCTTGCACCCATTGGGCACCGTAAGGCAGGCATTCGGCCGCGTGGATCACATATCCCCATTGGCCGCGCACTTCGCTCAGCTCCACAAACGCGATGTCGAGCCCGTCCAGCGAACTGCCTGACATTAAACCGATTACATTATATACCATGCTGCGAATTTGTGCAAAGATAACGGGAAGGAAAAATTTTTTTATGGAATAACTACTATTTCCTGCATCTATATCCCGGAAACAAACCCGAACTGTCATGAAAAAACTACTCCTGTTTTTGCTGGCCGCCTTCCCTGTACTGATGGCCTGCGCTCAAAATAAAACGGAAAAAACGATCACCGGGCAGGTAGTATCTGCCACAGATCAGCTGCCGGTACCCGGCGCCCGGGTGGTGTTTGCGGGCACGCGTTTTACTGCCGTTACCGATTCGGCGGGCAGTTTTAGTTTTAAGTCGAAGATGGATTCGGTAACGATCCATGTATTATTTATCGGCTACATGCCTTTACAGCAGCGGGTTTCGATGAACGCCAGCAACATCCGAATGGAGCTGCGGGAAACGCAGGAGGCATTAAAAGATGTAGTGGTAGCGGGTTACGGGAAACCTAAAAAAGATAAGACCGTATCTGAAAAAGACTTCAAATTCCCACCGCTTGCAAACGACGCAGAGGTCAAGATGGAAGAAGTTGTAGCTGCGGGCGTAGTTTCGCCGCCGCCGGGTGCGGTTTACTGTTTTGTTGAAGCTCCCAACACCAACGAGTTCAGCAGCATCAGCGAAAACAAATTCCATACCGTGCAAAACGAGCCGCTGAGCACGTTTTCGGCGGACGTAGACCGCGCTTCGTACACGATCGTTCGCCGCGCGCTGGCTAATGGAGAGCTGCCTTATGCGGAAGCCGTGAGGGTGGAAGAACTGATCAACTATTTCGATTACAATTACGCGCCGCCGCAAGACCAGCACCCGGTGGCGATCCATACCGACCTGGCCGTTTGCCCCTGGAACAAATCCCACCAGCTGGTGCGCATCGGCATCCAGGGCAAACGCATACCCACAGGCAATCTCCCTCCTTCCAACCTCGTGTTCCTGCTCGATGTGTCCGGCTCTATGGACGAAGAAAACAAACTGCCGCTGGTGAAACAGGCGTTTAAGCTGCTGGTGCAGCAGCTGCGGCCGCAGGACCGTGTGTCTATCGTGGTGTACGCGGGCGCGGCAGGCACTGTATTGCCGTCTACCCCCGGCAACCAGAAAAGCCGCATCATCGCCGCGCTTAATAAACTGGAAGCGGGTGGCTCCACCGCGGGCGGGGAAGGCATTCAGCTGGCTTACCGCATTGCGCGCCAGCACTTCATCAGTGAGGGCAACAACCGCGTAATACTGGCTACGGACGGGGATTTCAACGTAGGTATCTCCAGCGACCGCGAGCTGGAAAAACTCGTCGAAAAAGAAAAACAGCACGGCGTGTTCCTTTCCGTGCTTGGATTTGGAATGGGCAATTATAAAGACAATCACCTTGAAACCCTTGCAGACAAGGGAAACGGGAACTATGCCTATATCGATGATTACGAAGAGGCCCGCCGGACCTTCGCTACGGAGTTCGGCGGCACCCTCTTTACCATCGCGAAAGACGTGAAACTGCAGGTGGAGTTTAATCCAGCGCAGGTAAAGGGTTACCGGCTGATCGGCTACGAAAACAGGATGCTGAACAAAGAAGATTTCAACGACGATAAAAAAGACGCCGGCGATATGGGCTCGGGCCATACTGTGACCGCGCTGTACGAGATCGTGCCTGCCGGTGCGAAAATGCCCGAAGGCGGTTCCGTAGACCCGCTGAAATACCAGCGCAACACGCCTCCGCCCGCGCCGCTGGCCCCGAACAGGGAAGTGCTGACCGTAAAACTACGATACAAAACGCCGCAGGGCAATAAAAGCATGTTGCTGCAGCAAGTGTTGCAGCCCGGCGCGAAAGACATATCAGCCTGCCCGGCCGACTTTCGTTTAGCCGCTTCCGTGGCACAGTTCGGCATGCTGCTGCGTAACAGTCCCCACGCCGGAAAATCGCGCTACGAAGACGCGATCGGGCTGGCGGTTTCGGCCAAGGGCGAAGATCCCGAAGGGTACCGGGCGGAGTACATACAGCTGTTGAAAAAAGCAAAGGCGATCAGCGAATCGGTGGCGAAAGAAGATTAGGTGTTCAATATAGAGCAAGGCTGCCGGGGAAGGCCCTGCAATGCCCGGGGCGGACGGGCGCGGGGGCTGCCGGCGCCTTGTCGGCACAGTTGCGGCGAAAGGTTAATAAATCCTTTCGCCGCAGTGCTTTTAGCCCTTGGTAAGCTAAAAAGTGGTATTTTGGCGTGCAAACGCAAAATGGCAGGGCTTATGATTATCAATTTGAGTGAAACTAATTCGCTCGTGGGCGAATGGATGAGCGAGATCAGGGACGAAATCATTCAGACAGACAGGATGCGGTTCCGCCGGAACCTGGAAAGGCTGGGCGAAGTGGCTGCTTACGAGATCAGCAAAACCCTCACTTTCGTAGACAAGGAAGTGCAGACGCCGCTGGGCACCGCCACCTGCGGGGTAATCAAACAGCAGCCGGTGCTGGGCACCATCCTGAGAGCCGGGCTTGCCCTGCACCAGGGCCTGGTGAATTATTTCGACAAGGCGGACCATGCTTATATTTCCGCTTACCGCAAACATAACCGCGACGGCAGTTTCGAGATCAGCCTGGAGTATGTTTCCTGTCCCCCGCTGGACGGGCAGGTGCTGATCCTTTCCGATCCTATGCTGGCCACCGGGGCTTCGCTCGTAAAAACCATCGATCACCTGGCCGAGTTTGGCAAACCAGCTCATATCCATATCGTTACGGCCATCGCCTGCACCATCGGCATCGAGTATGTACAACGGAATGCGGATGCGAACATCATCAGCATCTGGGCCGGCGACATCGACGACGAACTGACGGCCAAAGGCTACATCGTGCCCGGTTTGGGCGATGCCGGCGACCTGGCTTTCGGCACCAAAGTGCAGCAGTAACAAATTGGAGAATTTTGCGTTTTAAAGGAAGAAAACCCTCCGTTCCCGCGGAAGTTTTGTGCGTCAACCAGAACCGTGAGCCGTCGATCGTAAACATGTATTCCAGTTCAAAACGAAGCAAATACAATAGCCGGTTTTCATTATATAGATTTAATTTGAAATATGAATATTGTTTTGTAGCTTTGGATTATATAGTGTCCCTATATGTTTTATAACCGTTGAAGTGATGAAAAAAGTTCTACTCCTATTAACCATTACCCTTTATGCATTCAGCTCCGCCAAGGCGCAAGATCCGCATTTCACGCAGTTCTTCGCCTCTCCGTTGACGCTGAACCCGGCTTTTACGGGGTACTTCTCCGGTGATCTCCGTCTTTCCGGCAACTACCGCTCCCAATGGCGCAGTATTGCTTCACCGTATATTACCGGCACGCTGGCCGCGGACTTCGGCATCCTGAAAAATACGATCTCCTACACCGATACCTGGGGCGTAGGCATCCTGGCGCTGTACGATAAAACCGGCGGCGGCGCGCTTAATTCCAACTATGTGGCCCTGAGCACCGCGTATCATAAAGGTCTCGACGTGGAAGGCAATCATACCCTCGGCATCGGCCTGCAGGCGGCTTTCGTGCAAAAACGGGTAGACCAGAGCAAGCTCATTTTCGAGCAGCAGATAGGAGACAACGGTTACGACCCCGCCCTTCCCAGCGGCGAGTCCATCACCAATCTTGCCATTTCTTACATGGATTATAACGTGGGGTTGTTGTATAGCGGCCTGGTAGGCGAATCGTCCAACCTGTATTTCGGCGTGTCTTATTATCACTTCACACAGCCTACGGAAACGTTCCTCAATGCGGACAACAACCGCCTCAGCTACCGTTACACCGTGCATGGCGGCGGTTCATTCCCCGTAAACGGCAGCAACCGCATTCACCTAAGCGCGCACTACATGAAGCAGAACCAGGCCGTGGAAACCACCATGGGCGGGGCTTACGGCTTTATGCTCAACGATATGCCCGACGCTCCCACCATCTTTTACCTGGGCGCCTGGTTTCGCCTGAAAGACGCCATCAACCCCTATGTGGGGCTTGAGTTCAACAGCGTTAAAGTAGGCCTGAGTTACGATCTGAACGTATCCACCCTGAAACCCGCTTCCAACTACCGCGGCGGTATGGAGCTTTCAGTGATCTACATCCGTACAAGAAACGATAACAAGAAGAACGGCACGCTTTGCCCGAAATTCTAACCACTTTCTCATAATAAGAAGGGCCGGCTCAGAGATTGCCGGCCCTTCTTATTTCCGGGAATTTATCGTTCCAGTCCTTTCCCTTTGCTCACCCAGGGGCTGCCTTTTACGGAAAAACGGTAGGGCAGGTAAGCGTCTTCCAGCGCATAGGCCACGCCTACGCGCGTGCCGGCCACAATGTCCTTCTTCGGCACGGGAGGCGCATCTTCTATCCAGATCGTATCGCCGAGCAGGCTTTGCCCGGTGAGCGCGGTGGTGATGCCCAGGGCTTTGGAAAGACTGCCGGGGCCGGCGGTGAGCGTGTAATCCAGCTTTTGTTTGCCGCACCGGAAAAGCATGTGCCCGATGCCTTCGAGCGGCTCGAGGCCACGCACCAGCACGGCATGCGGCGTATCTTCCCGGTTGGTCACCACGTTAAAAAGATGATGAATGCCGTAACAAAGATACACATACGCCACGCCGCCGGGGCCGAATATCACCTCCGTTCTGTTCGTGCGGCGGTTGTTCCAGGCGTGCGAAGCCCTGTCTACTGCGCCATTGTACGCTTCCGTTTCCACTATTCTTCCCGAGGTGAGCACCCCGTCTATTTCTGTCACCAAAACCTTGCCCAACAGGGCTTTTGCAACTTTTAACACATCTTTATCAGCATAAAACGCCTGTTCCAGTTTAGCCATACTGCAAAATATTACTATTTTACATGCGTTACATCGTTGTTCCAATGTTTACTCCCTTTGCCTGATTGCGTCATTTTAAAAAGAAAGTCCTTTGTTTTCATTAAGAGAAGTATTGGGCGCCATCCAGTCTTACGGTAAAGCGCACCAGTTCATTTCGGCAAACCGGTTGTGGAAGTGGATCATCATCCCCGGCATTATTTATTGCCTCCTGTTTATGGTGGGCATTTATTTCGTGTGGGACTATTCGGGCGTGTTCATCGATTATGTTCTGAACCTGCTGACCCTGAAAACCTGGATCGAAGAAGTGCAGAACGGCTGGGTGAATTTCCTGTTCCTGCTGGTGGGGTTTGCTGTGCGCATGGTGTTCCTGCTCATGTATTTTTCTTTCTTCAAATATCTTTTCCTGATCGTGGGATCGCCGCTGTTTGCCTACCTGTCCGAAAAAACGGAAGCGATCATGCAGCGGAAAGATTTTCCATTCAGTTTTGAACAGCTGATGAAAGACGTGGCGCGCGGCATCCGTCTTTCGCTGCGCAACCTGCTGTACCAGACCGTTTTCATGCTTATCATCGCCATACTGGCCTTTATACCGATCCTTGGCTGGCTTACGCCGCTGATCGCGTTGTTCGTGGAATGTTATTATTTCGGTTTTTCGATGATGGATTACAGCTTCGAGCGCCGCCGCTGGACCATGAAACAAAGCATCACGTACATCGGCCAGCACAAAGGCATGGCGATCGGTAACGGGGTCGTGTTTTACCTGATGATGTTCATCCCGCTGCTGGGCTGGATACTGGCGCCCTGTTACGCCGTGATCGCCGCCACCATTCATTTACAACAACAACGCCTGCCCGATGCCCGGTAAAGTTTTCCTGGTGCCCACGGTACTGAGCGCGGACGCGCTTTTCAGCCTGCCGCCTTACATTACGGACACGGTGCGGCAGCTCAGAATATTTTACGTTGAAAATGAAAGAACGGCACGCCGTTTCCTGAAAGCCCTGGACCGGTCTATTGATATCGATTCGCTGCAGCTGCATCTCATGAACGAACACAACCCGCCCGACCTCCCGCTCGCGCGCAAGCTGCTGCAGGAAGGCCATTCCATCGGCGTGATCAGCGAAGCGGGATGCCCCGCCATTGCAGATCCCGGTCAACTCGTGGTGCAGGCCGCGCACAGCATAAACGCCGCGGTGGTGCCGCTGGTAGGCCCCAATTCCATGCTGCTGGCGCTGATGGCCTCAGGTATGAACGGGCAGCATTTCCAGTTCGTGGGTTACCTCCCGGTAAAACCGCCCGATCGCGCCAAAGCGATCAAAGAACTGGAAGCCGTTTCCGCGAAAAAACAACAAACGCAGCTTTTCATTGAAGCGCCTTACCGCAACAACCAGCTGCTGAAAGATATCCTGGCTAACTGTAACGACCGTACGCAGCTTTGCGTAGCCGCAGACCTTACCGGGCCAACGGAGTACATCCGCACGCAAAGCGTGGCCCAGTGGAAAAAGCAGACCGACGCCGATTTTCACAAACGGCCGGCGATATTTTTGTTGTATGCGGGGTAGGGAAATATAAAAACGGGACAAAAAATATGGTCAAATCATTGGAACTGATCGAAGCAGACCCGGTTGCATTTGCCGCGAAAGCCACGCTGCTTAAAGATTAAACTGAAAAGCCGGGCTGAACACAGCCCGGCTTTTTCAATAATATTCTTTTTTATAACGGCACCTTCTTCCCGGTAGCCGGGTCGGTTACAGACAACACGCTGTCTACGATAAAATTGCTGTAACCGCGCCAGGGCAGCGCGCCGAGATATTCTTTATAATGCAGCTCCAGTACCTTTCCGCTGGCAGCCATCAGCTGCGCGGCCACTTTTTCGCTGGTCACTGAAAACTGGAACTCGTTGGACTGCACCCCGCCCAGGTTCTGCGGTTTAAAGCCGGTCTGGATCAGGCGGCCTTCGTACGTTTTCCAGACGTAACCTTTCTGCACGAAAAAGTTCAGCTCACCGGCTTTGGTGCCCCGCCCGAAAACGAAATAATAGCGGATCACAAAGAAGATCCCGAAAATGAGCAGCAGCACGGCCACTAAAACGAAGAGAAATCTTTTCATAGTTATAAACCGTATTTGTCTACGAGATATACCAGCGCGCCCATTCCAACGGCGCCCAGTTCCATTTCGCGCTTGTTCACGGCTTCAAACACGTCTGAAGCGGCGTGGTGAATATCAAAATAACGTTGGGAATCGGGAGAAAGTTCAGCCATCGGCGTGCCGAGCAGGTTGTGCAGCGGGCCAACGTCGGCCCCGCCGCCTACTTCGTCGAAATCGTAGAGGCCGTAGGGCAGGAAAAGCGGCGCCCAGCTTTTGATCTTGTTGCGCTGCGCATCGCTCATGTCCATGATAAAACCGCGGGGCGTGAAACCGCCGGCGTCGCTTTCGAGGGCGAAAAGATGTTTTTCGTTGTTGGCTTTGGCTTGTTCCGCGTATTTGCTGCCGCCGCGCAGGCCATTTTCTTCATTGGCGAACAGCACCACGCGGATGGTGCGTTTGGGCCTGATGCCGAGGGCCTTGAAAGCGCGGACGATCTCGATGCTCTGCACGCAGCCGGTGCCGTCGTCGTGCGCGCCTTCGGTATTGTCCCAGGCGTCGAGGTGGCCGCCTACGGTGATGTATTCGTCGGGAAATTCGCTGCCGCGCAGTTCGCCGATGATGTTATGCCCGACGGTATCGGACAGCATTCTGCAATTGGTGCGCAGGAAAAGTTTCATGGAAGGATCGCCTGCAATACGTTTGCTGAGCACTTCCGCGTCTTTCAGGCCGATGGCCACCGCGGCGATCTTGGGGAAAGAATCGTTGTAATGCAGGCCGCCGGTATGCGGGTGATTGTCTGTACTGTGGCTCATGGAACGCACCACCACGGCCAGCGCGCCGTATTTCGACGCGCGGCTGGCGCTGCGGGTGCGGTACAGCACCGCATCGCCGTAGGAACGGAAAGTTTTGATGAACTTTTGGTTAAATTTATAATTGAAGAACACGATCTTCCCTTTCACCTGGTCTTTCTTTTCTTCCAGTTCATCGAACGTGCGCACCTCCATCACGGGCGCGGTAACGCCTTTCTCGCCGGTGCCCACGGAATTGCCCAGCGCAATGATATTCAGCGGCGCCACATAATCGCGGCGGCGGCTAACGATGCGCGCCTGCTCCCTTTCACCGCGAACCCAATGCGGCACCATACATTCCTGGGTATAGACCTTATCGGCCCCGGCCGCTTTCAGCGCGGCTTCGCCCCATTTTTCCGCCTTCACCATCTGCGGGCTTCCGGCCAGGCGGCCGCCGACAGTTTTAGTGAGCACGCGCAGGTTTTCGTAGGCCTGCCCGTTGGTCAGCACCTCGTCTGCCAGGCGGCGGATAGTAGCGGAATCGTCTTGCTGCGCGAAGGAGAATTGCGCCGCGCAGCAGGCCAGGAGAACTAAAATTGGCTTTCTCATCGTGTGGATTCAGATTTTGGCTTTAAAGCTAACTAATTTTAAAATATGTACCTTAGCAACTCATAAAAACCACAACAGGGATGCGCATTGGAATAGTTTGCTATCCTACTTACGGGGGTAGCGGTGTGCTGGCGACAGAATTAGGGAAGGCGCTGGCGGACAAAGGGCATATGGTACATTTTATCACTTACCAGCAACCCGTTCGCCTCAATGGCTTCCACGCCAACATCTTTTATCACGAAGTACAGGTTCCTACATATCCGCTGTTCGACTTTCCACCTTATGAAAGCGCTTTGAGCAGCACGATGGTAGACGTGATCCTGAACCAGAAATTGGACCTTTTACATGTACACTATGCCATCCCGCACGCCTCCACGGCTTACATGGCACAGCAGATCGTCGCGAAACACGGCCGGTACATTCCTTTCATCACCACCCTTCACGGAACGGACATTACGCTTGTGGGCAAAGACAAAACCTATGCCCCGGTAGTCACCTTTTCCATCAACGAATCCGACGCCATTACCGCGGTATCGCACAATCTCCGGGAAGAGACCTACAAGTCGTTCCCCATCGAAAAAGATATCTCGGTGATCTACAACTTTGTGGACACGGCGCGTTTTACGCGGAAAGAATTACCGCATTTCCGCCAGGCCATTGCGCCGAAGGGAGAAAAAATATTGCTGCACGTGTCTAACTTCCGTAAAGTGAAACGCGTGCCCGATGTGGTGAAAGTATTCAAGCAGGTGCGCGACGTGATGCCGGCAAAACTGCTGCTGGTGGGCGACGGGCCAGACAGGCCGTCTATCGAATGCCTCTGCCGCGAGCTCGGCCTTTGCGACGATATCCGTTTCGTGGGCAAACAGGAGCAGCTGGAAGACGTGATGTCTATCAGCGACCTGTTCCTGCTGCCATCGGAATACGAAAGCTTCGGCCTCGCCGCCCTGGAAGCCATGGCTTCGCAGGTGCCGGTGCTGAGCTCCAACGCGGGCGGCCTGCCGGAGATCAATATCGACGGGGTTACCGGCTACAGCAGCCCGGTGGGCGATGTGGACCAGATGGCGGCGCACGCCATCAGCATCCTGAAAGACGAAAACCTGCTGGCGCAGCTCCGCAAAGGCGCGCTGGAACAGGCTTTGCGCTTTCACATCGACAACATCATCCCGCAGTACGAGGCTTTGTACGACAACGTCATGCAACAGGCATTGGTAAAATAAAAAAGGCGTCCCGGTCGGGACGCCTTTTTTGGCTTTGATATTTTCCTAACGCGGTTTGATCCATTGATTGGCGTTCTGCAATTTATCGAGTTTGTAGATCTGCACTTCTATGACGCCGGCGCTTTGTTCTTCATTGCTTTTCGCGGTGCCGATCACCTGGCCGGTGCTGATCTTCTGGCCGGATTTTACATTGAAGCTCAGCAGGCCCACGTAGTTCGTGAAGTACTGGCCATGTTTCACGAGGATGGAATATCCTCCGCCGGGGATCGCCATTACCACTCTCACTTCGCCCTCGAATATGGCTTTTACGTTGCCGCCTTTGCGGGTGGCGAAAATCATTCCGTCGTTCTCTTCCACTACTCTTTCCATGTCCGCATTGCGCTGTTTGCCAAACCAGCCGATGATCATGCCTGATTCAACGGGCCAGGGCAGTTTGCCGCGGTTGTCTTCGAACTTCTCGCCAAGTGCCGCCGCTTCGGGAGAGGCTTCCAGCACGTTGTACACGCGGGTAGGTTTTTCAGGCTCCGCGGGCTCGGGTTTGGGCGGCGGGGGCACGGGGGCCGCGGGCTGCGTGGCAGCGGCCGTATTGTTCCCCGCATTGTTGCTGGCGGCGGCTTTAGCGGCAGCTTCTTTCGCTGCGGCCAGGGCGCGTTGCCTTTCTTCTTCCCTGCGTTTACGCTCGGCGGCTTCAGCGGCTTTCCTGCGGGCCAGCTCTTCGGCTTCCTTCCTGCGCGCGGCTTCTATTTCTTTCCTGATCACGGCGCGGATCAGGTCCTGTATCTTTTTCTGGTCTTTCTGTTTCTGGCTGATATCCGCCAGCAGCTCTTTTTCGCGGCCTTTCAGCTTGGCTACCACTTCGTCTTTTTCCTTGCGGTCTTTTTCGAGGGTGGAGCGTTCTTCCTGCTCGGTTTTGAGCGTGGCGGAACGTTTCACGCGCTGGTCCTGCAGATTTTTCACTTTCAGCTGCAGCTGCGCCTGCGTTTCGATAATATTATCGGCCTGGCGGCGGCGGAAGTCGCGGTATTGTTTGAGGTATTGATAACGCTTAACGGCTTCGTTGAAACTATCCGCGGAAAAGATGAAGTTCATCAATGCGTAGGAACTCCGGTTCTTGTACGCCGCCACGATCAGCTGGGCGTATTGCGCCTTGAGCGTGTCCAGGTCGCTCTGGAGCGTTTTTACATCACGCAGGGCGCTGTTGATGTCGCCATTGATGAATTTGATCTCGTCGTTGATGTTGCGGATCATTTTGCTGCGCACATCGATCTTGTTGCGCACCGCGCGCAATTGCGCCAGACTTTCCTTGCTGGATTTTTTCGTTTCTCTCAAAATAGCCTGCGCTTCCTCCATTTCCTTCTGCAGCTCGCGCTTTCTCTTCTCCAGTTCTTCCCGGGATTGGTTTTGCGCATGCAGCATTACGGGCAGGAACACCAGCGCCAACAACAAAACAGGGATAAACTTTTTCAATTGCACCATATTGCTATTTAGTGATGATTATAACGTTAAATATACAACGAAATTGTTTACTCGCGGGTGTAGGATGGAGGAATGGTAAAGGGGAAAGTGAGCTGTTTGTTCAGTTCCATCTTTTTAAAATCAAGCGCCACTTTCACGACGTTCTTTTCCTCCACGTAGATCTTCCGCTGGAAGGCCATTTTTTTATTCTCCACCTGCTTGTGATCGCCGTAGGTAAGCTCTACCACGCGGGGATCGGCCTTGGTGCTGTCTGTTTCGGTGATCTTGCACTGCTGTACCAGGAAGTCGTCTGCAAACACATTGAACATGCTTACCAGCCCGGGTTGTAAAGATGTAAAAGAAATGATGGACGGAGTGGAAATGATATTGCTGATGGAATCGGAGAAAAACACGGGGTTGCCCACGATCAGGTCCTGCAGGGCAGCCAGGCTGAGGTCCATTTTCAGCAGTTCGCGGCCTTCGCTTACGCTGCGGAGGGTAACAGTATTTTCGAGCTTGTTGATGATCTTGATGCTGTCTTTGGTAACCAGTATTCTCGCGCCTTCCACGTTCAGCGGGCCGGATACGCGTATCCAGATCGCGCTGTCGTACATCATGCGCACGTTCACGCCAAGGTTGTTCATTTTTTTGCCCTTGTCGTCTTCGTAATCCATTTTCATTTCGGCGGAGAAGGTCTTGTATTCCAGGCGGTTGGCATTCACTTTTTCGTGGATGCTGCGTGCGAGCGCCAGGTCTTTTTCGCGGCTGAGCGAATCGGCAGCGGCATGCGGCCCCGTAGTGTCTGAAGGAAAGGTGGCGCGTGTGATCTTCGTGGAGCGGCAGCTGAACAGGGCCAGGCTTACCAGACATATAACAAGCTGTAGTACTGCTTTTTGCTTCATTTTTGCGTATAACGTTTTATGATTCACCGGTGAATGCGGGCATTCATCGGTCCATGTTCCTGATGTAGCGTTTCTCGGCTATTTTCCGCGCGAGGCCGTGGGAATTGGCGCCTTTGGCTTTCGCCAGCTGCCAGTACTGAACGGCTTTTTCTTTTTCGTTCAGGTTAAAAAGAATGTCCCCGTAATGTTCCAGCACGTCCGGGTCCTGCTGGGCTTCGGGGTTCTGCAATGCTTTTTCGATCCACAACCTGGCTTCTTTGTAACGCCCGAGCCTGAAAAGTATCCAGGCATAGGTGTCCATGTAGGTCGGGCTTTCGGGCTTCAGCTCCAGCGAGCGGCGGCTGAGCTCTTCGGCTTTCTCCAGCTTGTCTCCCCGCATGGAAAGATAATAGCTGTAATTGTTCATCACGATATGGTCTTTCGGCCGGATGCTCAGCACCATGTCGTAACAGCTGTCGCTGCGGGCATGCATGCCGCTGGCGTGATAAGTGTCTCCCAGCAACGCGTACACATCTCCCACAAAACGTTTCTCGCCGCCGATCTCCAGCGCCGTGTTAAGCGCGCGGGCCGCGGCGTCGTGCCGTTGTTTGAAATAGTTGGCGAGGCCGTTGAAATAATATCCCATGAACTCTTTCGGGAACTGCCCGATCACATGTTCGCTGACGCGCAGCAGGGAATCGGACTGATCTGCGCGGGAGTACATCCACATCAGCTGGTACCACACGCTGAAACGCGTGCTGTCCAGCGCAATGGCCTTGTGATAATTCACGATGGCGCTGTCTGTCATTTCCGCCTGCGAAAACATATCCGCCCGCAGCGCGTAGGCTTTCGCCTCGTTGGGATGCGCATCTACGATCATTTTGGTGAGCAGGATGCCCTCCGCGCGTTTGGACGTGTCTCTTTCGGCCATTTGCAGGTACGGGTATACGAAAGATACTTTTTCGTCGATCGTATATCCCGGATTTGCGAATGCTTTTATAAGGTATGCGCGGTATTGCGGTTCGTTGCCGTTTTTCTTTTCAAAGTTCGCGATGGCGATCAGCGCGCGCGGGTGCTGCGGATCGATGGCGAGGATCGTGTCGTAAATGGCGCGGGCTTCCTCCGTGCGTTCCACGGATTCGTAGATCTCTGCCAGCAGGCCCCAGTAGCGCAGTTCGGCCGGCTCCTGCGCGATCAGCCGCCGCACTTCAGACGCGGCCGCGTTCACCATCCCGAGCCGCGAGTACACGCGCTGTTTCTGGAAAACGATCTCTTCCGCCACGCCTACCCTCGCTTCCAGGGAATCGAACACTTCGAGCGCTTCGGTATAATTTTCGGCTTTGGACAACGAAATGCCTTTATTGAAAAGCAGTTCATCGTCCAGCGGGTTTTGTTTGCTGAGGCGGCCGTATACGACTGCGGCGCTGTCGAACATTTCGTTCACGGAAAAAGCATCGGCCAGCGCCATCTGGAACCATTTGTTGGAAGTGTCCATGGCGGCGGCGCGGCGCGCGAAGCCCAGTGCGTATTGTGGATTGCGCACCTCGAGAAAGAGGCGGCTCAGTTCGTAATAAACGGTGGGATTGTTGCGGTTGAGACGGATGTAATCGGAATATTGCGTGATCGCCGTTTTGTAATCGCCGAGTATTTTGGAGCGCTGTGCGGCAAAAAACAGGCTGTCTGCCCGCTGCGACATCACCTCCTGTTGCAGGGGGCCGGGTGTGGAAACGACTTTTTTAGTGTTCCCACAGGATGCGGCGATAATGCCGGCGGTGACAGTTATGAATATTCCGGTTAAACGCATGCTCAGGATTTTCCGGTATGGCCGAACCCACCGGCGCCTCTTTCCGTGTCAGACAATTCGGGCACTTCGGCCAGCGTTGCCTGCACGAACGGCGCGATCACCATCTGGGCGATGCGGTCGCCATGCTGGATGGTTTGCGGTTCGTTGGATAAATTGATCAGGATGATCTTGATCTCACCCCTGTAATCTGCATCTATCGTGCCAGGCGTATTCAGCAATGTGAGGCCCTGCTTGATGGCGAGGCCGCTCCGGGGGCGCACCTGCGCTTCAAAACCCGCGGGCAGTTCCATGAAAAGGCCGGTGGGCACCAGGGTGCGTTCCAGGGGCTGCAGCGTGATGGCAGCTTCCAGGTTCGCGCGAAGGTCCATGCCGGCGGCGTCTGCCGTGGCGTATGAAGGCAAAGGGTTTGCTGAGCGATTGATGATCTTTACTTGAATATCAGCCATTGAACAAAGGTAAAACAGTTATCTATAAATGAATTTATTGCTTTTCCAGCAGCACGGTGGCATAAGCCACCACGCCTTCTTCCCGGCCCACAAAACCGAGCTTTTCGGTGGTCGTCGCTTTGATGGACACTTCTTCCACCGTTACGCCGAGATGTTGCGCGATCACTTCCTGCATGGCGGGAACGTACGGTTTGATCTTGGGCGCCTGCAGGCAAAGCGATGCGTCCACATTCACCACGCTGTAACCTTTCTGCGCGATCAGCTCTTTGGTGCGCGCAAGTAAAATTTTGCTGTCGATGTTTTTGTACGACTGGTCCGTATCCGGGAAATGCACCCCGATATCGCCGAGACTGGCGGCGCCCAGCATGGCGTCGCAGATGGCGTGCAGCAAAACGTCCGCATCGCTGTGGCCCAGCGCGCCTTTGGTATGCGGCACCAATACGCCGCCCAGCCAGAAGTCCCTGTCTGGCACCAGTTGATGAAAATCCACTCCTAATCCGATCCTTAACTTACTCATAATGTTTATTTAGCAGGCCCGTAAAATAATAAATCCCCCTTAGCTTCGGAGGATTTATTCAACTATCGGTGATTATGGCAAATATACGTTCTATTCTTCATTAGCGCCGATGTCGAAGCTGAGCGTGAAGCGCAGCGTGTTAGACAGCGGATTGCGCTGAATGCCCGTTCCCGAAGGCACCAGGTAAGAGAAATTCAGCCCGAAGATGTTGTATTTCACGCCCACGCCCGCCGTAAAATATTTACGGTTGCCTTTGGTGGCGTGTTCGTTGTAATAACCGGCGCGCACGGCGAACAGGTCGTTGTACCAGTATTCGCCGCCGATAGAATACATCAGCTCATGCAGTTCTTCCTTCATGCCGCCCGGCGCATCGCCGAAGGAGGAAAACATGCCTTCCAGCACGCTTTTGTCCGGGTATACCAGCATCGTGTCTCCCTGGTATTGCGGCGTGGGCACCAGCAGTTTGTTCACGTCGAGGGTGAAGCTCACTTTGTTATACTCGTCGATGCCGATGGTGTAAGCGGCGCCGACGCCCAGGTTGGTGGGGAGGAAGTCTTTTTGTGCAGACTGCGTGTAGGAGATCTTCTGACCGATATTGGTGATGGCGAAACCAAAACTGAAATTGTTGTTCACGCCATTGTTGTTCTCGAAATCCTTGGTATAAAAACCGGAAAGGTCGGCGGCCACGGAGCGCCCTGGCCTGATCGGCTGGTTGTCGATGGTGCCGGAAGCGAGGCTGGAATGAATGTAACGAAGCGCTACCGCCACGCTCCAGTTGTCGCTGAGCTTGCGGGCGTACCCTGCGTCCAGCGCCCATTCGCGGGGGCGGAAATTACCGTCGAACTGGCCGTTGCTGTTCCTGAACTCGATGTCGCCGAGCGAGAAATAACGGAGGGAGCCGCCGATGGTCTGCAGTTCGTCCAGCTGGGTGTAACCCGCCACCTGTGCGAGGAACACGTCGTTGACAAGCTCTTTCAGCCAGGGCGTATAAGTAACGGCCACCGCCGATTTTTTAGCGGCGAAGGGCAGTTTGGAAAAGTTCCAGTATACTGAATTCGCGTCGGGCGAAATAGCGATGCCGGCGTCGCCAAGCGCGCCGCTGCGGGCATCCGGGGATATTCTTAAAAAAGGAACAGCCGTGCTGATTACATTCGACCTGCCGTCCAGCGGCGTGCCCGGGTCCAGCTGTGCGTAGGAGCGCTGGCATAGGAACAGGGAAAAAATGCAAATAACAACTGTCGTTATCCTGGAAAACATGCAATACTGAATTTTAGTTAGCTTAAACGTAAAAATAATGTCTAATTCATTAAATCCAAGTAAAGGGCGTCAAACGTATAATATTATTATTTCAAATATAGTCAATTTTTAATCTATACATTATAATAATATCAGTTGTCCTCCGAATACTTTTTGAGAATTGTCCTTACCCTTTACAACGATTTGATAAAAGTAGATGCCAGGGGCCACTCTCGATCCTGTGTCGGCCGTACCATTCCAGGAGACGCCATCATAACGGCCATTTCCTGTGTTTATTGTGCGCCGGATAGTGCTCACTTGTTGTCCGGCGGCTGTAAAGATACGTATAACCACATCAACATCAACGCCTTGCTGGTTGTGATAAAAGATAAAACGCGTCCGGTCCCGGAACGGGTTGGGATAATTGCCCACCTTTTCCACTGCCAGCGTGGTTTTGGGCACAACTGTAAAACGGATGTTAACGGTCGAGGAATTGTTGTAACCGTCCCAGGCGCGGATGGTAAGCGTATGCTCTCCCGGGCTCAGCCCCGCCATGGGGAACCGGATGTCGCCCTCCCGGTAATCGCCCGCCACGGATTCGTAAAACTCGTTGAGAATGAAGAATTGCGTGCTGTCGTCGAGGATGGCGGTAATGTCGTGCCCGATGCCGTTGCCGGTGGCGTTTATTCCGCCCGGGTCGCTGAGATGTATGAGCAGCAGCGGGCTTTCATTGGTAATATCTCCGCTTGAAAAACCCCGGTCGTTCATCCAGGCGCCGATTTCCGGGCCCTGGTCGTCTTCCGCCGCGTCCGCCGCCGTACCATTAGCTGCCAGGCGGTTATAAAATCCGCCGCCGTCTTCCGACGCATTCCTGGTATAATAACTGATGCGCGCGTTCCCGTCTGCCTGGCTCATATCTTTCGGTGCCACGAACGTAAACCTGAACCGCCCGTTCACGACGGTATCCCTTCCACGGAACAAGATCCTGTCCTGCACCGAAAAATTCACCGGCGTGCTTCCGGGGTCGTTCCCGCGCGTGGCCCGTCCGGCCGGTTTGTCGTACACGGTCACATCGAGCATGCCGTTGTAACCTGTTTGCACGTTTCCTGCAGCATCGCGCACGCTGCCTGCCAGGGTATATTTTCCCAGCGCCTTCAGCGTATCCCCCTGCTCAATTTCCCGCCCGTTCAGCGAATCGGTGTTCACCCGCCATTTCGGGAAGGCCAGCGGCAGGGAAGGGTCGCCCAGCAGCTGGAATTTCCGGTTATTGATCACATCCCCGTTCTGGGAATAGGTATCGTTTTTTGCCAGCATGGCGCCCTCGCCCAGCGTAGGCATGCGCCCGCCCGCGCCCGGGGTAAATGCCCGCCGGAAATAATTGGCGTTCATCACGAGGTTGGAATAGGCGAATACCGCGCGGGTGGTGGTCATCAGCGCGATGGCCCCGCCGTTTTCGCGCATCAGCAGCTTTTCGCCGAGGGAATTGAAGTCCGGGTTGTCGAATGGCGCGAAGTCGCAGGTGGCGGTCACCATCAGCGGCAGCTTGCCGGCGTTCTGCCAGCCGTCGATCGAGCTTTCTTCGAGCACGGCTTCTTCAGCCAGGCGGTTGAAAGTACCGTGTCCGGTATAATTCCACACGAGGTTGCCGCTGTACATCCGCTGACGGATGGCTTCATTTACCGCAGGGTAGCGGCTTCCGGCGGAAGTGGCCACCTGTGGAAAGGCGTCCAGGTAAAGTTTGCCGGTATTAAAGGCGGTTTCTTCCCCGGTGATCACGCCGCTGACGGTTTCGGCGTCTTCGAGATGAAGATTCCCGTCCTCATCATCCGCCACAAAGGTCATTTCTTGCCGCCAGGGGCCGAAAGTCGCGGGCGTATTGTATTCCATGATCTTCTTCACCGCAACCTCCGCTTCGGCAAGACTTCTCACCGGCAAGCGGCCAACGGCCACGTCCAGCAGGGCGCCGCTGCCATTGATGTCGTCGGCGTCGCCGAGGAAACCGAAAAAGTCGTCGGACATATAACTATTGATGCCATGCAGCGAAATATCGCTTTGCCAGGTGGGCACGAAGTTGGTATTATTTTCCAGGCGGTCTTTATAGTCGTACGACGCGCGGCCCAACAGCAGCACATATTTCAGGCCGCCGCGATCGTATTGCATTTTCAGGAAATCGCGCAGCGCGGCCGGGTCGCCGGTGCCGGAGCCAAATTCGTTCCAGATCAGCGGAGTGGCTACCACGCTTACTTTCAGGCCACTTGTTTGGAGGTGCCAGGCGGCCAGGCGGTTGGCGGCGGGAAGAAAAGCTGGCGGCGAAATAATGAGCATGTCCGCAGCGGAAAGGCCGTGCAGGTCCTGGTTGGCCACCGGCCCGATGTATTGGGGCGCGGGAAGACCGGCGGGGTTGAAAGCCGCGTATTCCCGGAGCACGGCCGCATCCCTGGAGAAACGCAGCATGGTGCCGTTGAGCGAGGTCTGCAGCTTTACCGGCCTGTCCGGCACGGTCACGTCCCAAACGATCGTTTGCGCGGTACCGTTAGCGAGCTCGAAACCGGCGGTTTGTCCCGCGCCCGTGCTTTGCCAGTCACGGAACAGCAGGGCGCCCTGCGCCGGAAGCGCAAGCGGGCAGCGGCCTTCGAGCGCCAGGAAGTCCAGCCAGCCCTGGGCGCTCGCATTACCCGTGAATTTCAGCGTAAAATCGCCCGCCCCGCCAATTGGCAGCCGTTCGGTGACGGTGCTGGCGTAGGTTTCGAAGATATTCCCGGTTACGGGCGGCGGCAAAAAAGATTTTACGGCGGTATTGTTAAGCCCCAGGTCGAAACGCGCGCCGGAAGTGCTGCGCGCGGCCAGCCTGATGCGAAGCCGGGCGTTGCTGAGGCCCGCTGGGGCAACAAGCGTGTAATTCCTTTCGGTAACGCCACCCGGCACGGTGCTGAACATTGCGCCGAACCATTCCTTCCCGCTGGACAGCACGCTGGTTTCGTCTTTTTCATAAAAATCATGAAAATCATACGCCGTAACGGTCTGCGTGGCTATGGGCGCGGCAGGGTCCGTAACGATCCGCAGCCCGCCGGGGGCGATGTTCAGGAAATAACAGGCTGAATCTGAATAGATATTGTAAGTATGGTAATACCCGCTGCCGTCCCGCTGCCAGCGATGCGGCCCGGGGGCGTAAAATAAAAGGTAGTCATTCCCGTTAAATAGGCCATCCCCCCCATCTTCTACGAAAACGGCATTTTGCCGGAGATCGTCGGGCCTGGGGGCGGCATTGTCTTCGGGGACGATCCCGCCGCCGTTGCCGAACAGCCTGATGGAACCGGAAATAAGACCGGTGGTGGAAATGCCCATGGCATTGAGCTGGGGAACGTCGATCTTATAGATACCGGCTTTTTTTACGGCGATTTTGTACCAGCTTCCGCCTGCCAAAACGGAATTTGGGGCGTAAGCACGCTGGCCCGCAACCTTTCCGGCCCCGCAAAACAGGCAAAGGAAAACGCAAAAGGCAAAGCGGGAGCGGTTCATAAAGAAATGGCAGGGTTTTATATCTAACGCAAACCTAATGTATTACGGGGGATTTCGCAACCTGGCGGGCTCGTCCGGTAAACTTTTACAGTTATTACATTACAGATTAATTAATTTTGTTATAAAATAAAAAGAATTACATTTGCGTTTACCTAATTGAATACCTAAATTGTATCGATCAAAAGCTGTTATCGCATGCGCAGATTAACCTCCTTATCCTTGATTGTAGGCACCGGTGTGATGTTGTCCATGTCGGCCTGTAGTAAGAATGGCGGTGGCCTCTTCGGGAAGAAGAAAGAATCTTCTTCCGCTACTGGTTGGAATTATAACGACCCGAAGATGGGTGGTTTTTCCGTTGCCAAGAGTAAAGACCAATTCACCGGTCCCGGCCTTGTTTTCGTTCAGGGCGGTACATTCGCCATGGGCGCCACCGAGCAGGATGTCATGATGGACTGGAACAATATACCCCGCCGTATCACGGTTTCCTCTTTTTATATCGACGAGAACGAGGTTTCCAATGTGAATTACCGCGAGTACTTGTACTGGCTCACCCGTATGTACGGCGAATCTTTCCCCGACGTATATCGCAACGCCCTGCCCGATTCGCTGGTATGGCGCAGCGAGCTGGCTTACAACGAGCCGCTGGTGGAATATTATTTCCGTCACCCTGCTTATAACGACTACCCGGTGGTTGGCGTTACCTGGAAGCAGGCGACCGATTACGCCAAATGGCGTTCCAACCGTGTAAACGAAAAACTCCTGATGGATGCCGGCCTGTTGTCTCAGGCAGACATCATGAACCAGGCAGACGATAATACTTTCGACAGCAAGTCTTACCTGGCGGGCCTTTACGAAGGCACTCCCGGCAAAATGAGCAAAAACGCCAAAAAGCAGTTCAGCAATCCAGACGGCTCTCCGCGCGGCGCGCAGTTCGAAGACGGCATCATGCTTCCCAACTACCGCCTCCCGACCGAAGCGGAATGGGAATATGCGGCGCTGGGTTACATCGGCCAGAACCCGAATCCTTCCAAAAAAGAAGGCAAACGCGGTGAAGAGCTGATCATGAACAAACAGATCTATTCCTGGGGCACCAACAACAGCGGCCTGCGCGACATCCGCCGCGGCAACTGGCAGGGCCAGTTCCTGGCGAACTTCAAGCGTGGTTCCGGCGACAATATGGGTATGGCAGGCGGTCTGAACGACCGTGCATCCATCCCCGCACCGGTGCAGTCTTATTTCCCGAACACTTTCGGTATCTATAACATGTCCGGCAACGTGAGCGAGTGGGTGAACGACGTTTACCGTCCGCTGACCACCATCGATGGTGACGACTTCAACTACTTCCGCGGTAACAAATTCCAGACGGTTTACCAGAACGCCGAGAAAGAGTTCGAAAAAGACAGCCTGGGCGCGCTCAAAATGCGCGACGTGACCGATGAGGAATCCGCCAGCCGCCTGAACTACCAGAAAGGCGACGTGATCAACTACCTGGATGGTGACAGCCTGTCCCTGGTTGAATACGGCTACGGCGTGACCACCCTGATCAACGATAAATCCCGCGTGGTGAAAGGCGGTAGCTGGAACGACCGTGCTTACTGGCTTTCCCCGGGCAACCGCCGTTTCATGCAGGAAGATATGGCGACGAATACGGTAGGTTTCCGTTGCGCGATGGACCGTGTGGGCAGCCCCGAAGGGAACAAGTTCAAAACCGGTCAGATCTTCCGCAAACAGCGTCAAAAACGATAACAACAGCCAACTGTTTCCATACGAAGAGGCCGTTCCGCAAGGGACGGCCTCTTTTATTATGCCGCAGCTGCTAACAATTCCTTACTCGGACAAGCCTGATTTCACGGTATTAATCCGCAAGCATGTTTGTGCGGCGCAGCCCGACTATAAAGATCAAAAGATTTGCGGGTGAGTGTAAGATTCCGGAACATCGTTAATGTCGGAAAGCGACCTTTGAGAAGCCATTTTGACTGATTGGCGCCGGTGTGTTCAGTATCGTTTTAATAGCGCTTTAGTAGTGCTTTAGTAGCGTAAAAGCGTTCTCACCCGTAATGGAACCATAGTAACAAAGCCCGAAGAACTTGAGTATAAAATATAAAAGCCGCTCCGGGCATTCCGGAACGGCTTTTCAAAAATCTGTTTATGCTTAGCGTTTCTTCGCTTTGGTTTTTGCCTTCGCTTTCGGAGCAGCTTTTGCTTTTGCGACGGTTTTGGCTTTCGCCTTTGCAGCCGGTTTCGCCTTTGCAGCGGTTTTAGCCTTTGCAGCGGTTTTGGCTTTTGTTTTGGGCGCGATTTTGGCCTTTGCCGCGGTTTTGGCTTTCGCCTTTGGAGCTGCTTTCGCTTTGGCCTTTGCTTTCGAAGCTACCTTTGCTTTCGATTTCGGAGCGGCCGCTTTTTTTGCCGCAGTTTTTGCTTTGGCTTTCGGCGCTGCTTTTACTTTAGCTTTTGCTTTTGCAGCCACTTTTGCTTTTGGTGCAGCTTTTTTGGCAGCGGTTTTCGCTTTGGGCGCCGCAGCTTTTTTAGCCGCGGTTTTTGCTCTTGGAGCAACCGCTTTTTTGGCGGCAGCTTTTTTAGCCGGCTTAGCTTTTACGGCTGTTTTAGCTTTCGCCTTCGCTGCGGTCTTCGTTTTTGCTTTCGGGGCGGTTTTGGCTTTGGGCGCAGCTTTCGCCTTTGCTTTCGGAGCAGCTTTGGTAGCGGTTTTCGCTTTAGCCTTGGGCGCAGCCTTCGTTTTCGGAGCGGTCTTCGCTTTCGGAGCGGCTTTCGCTTTTGCTACCGGCGCGGGCGCAGCAGGGGCTTCTTTCGCTTCATCTTCGTCCTCCTCATCCTGATCATCATCTTCTTCGATGATATCCATTTCCACTTCAACGCCTTCTTCTTCGTCTCCGGCTTCGTTCTCAATTTCTTCTTCCGCAACGGCCGCAGCCTCTGCGTTAGGGTCTTCCGGCCTTACAACCGGTTCCCAGCCTTCCGTATTTCCTTCCCACAATTCGATGATCTCACGCGCATGATCACCGTTTTCGGGTTTATGAATGATGTGGGCAATTCTCCCCTCCTCGTCTATCAGGAAAGTAGTGCGGTGCGTACCGTCGTAAGTGCGGCCCATAAAGGTCTTTTCGCCCCATACGCCGTAATCGTTCAGGATCGTATGGCTCTCGTCTACCAGCAGCGGGAAAGGCAGCTCGTACTTGTCCGCGAATTTTTTGTGGCTTTTCTGGTCATCCTCGCTCACGCCGAGCACGGCATAACCTCTCGTCATCAGCTGGGAATGGTGGTCCCTGAGATTGCAGGATTGCGTAGTGCAACCGGGGGTCATGTCGTGAGGATAAAAATAGAGGATCACTTTTTTTCCTTTAAAGTCGGCCAGCGACACAGTATTGCCATGCTGGTCCAGGGCGGCAAATGCGGGGGCGATATCCCCTTCTTTGAGGTGCGTCATGGTTTTACTAGCGTTTAAACGGTAAAGTATATGTGGTTTGATTGTTTGCAATGTCAGTAACGGTTAACGTCAATGTATGGTTACCGGGTGGACAATGCTCATCAAAGTTATAAGAAAGTACATTACTTTTTCGCGATAAACGCAACCATTTTCCATCTAATTCCGCGCGGTAAGATTTGATCCCGCTTGCATCGTTCATCGAAAACGCGATTCTCGTTGCTTTTGAAAGGTTTGCATTTGCTTTCACCGCGCCGAGCGCCGCCACGCGCGGCGCAACCGTATCTGCCGTAAGATAAAAATCCCCCAGGTCGCGGAACGTGCCGGTAAACCACCCGTTCTCCGGTACAGCGGCTGAAACGCTTTCTCCCAGGCCCTTCCGCACGATCACCATTTTATTCTGCAGCTCCGCTGGCACCGGTTTCGTAGGGCGTATGCGCAGGCCGAAATTGTAGTGAACGGGGATCAGCGCGGTATGCAGGCGGTAAGTATTCGAAAACGCACCGGCATTGGGCAATTCCACGAAACGGAAACAGATATTGTCGTACAGGCTGCCCTCTTCGAGGAAAAATTCTACCTGGTCGTTCTCAAAAATATTACGGCTTTCCGGGTACATGCGGTTGGCGCAGGTAGGCACCGGCGCGGGACCGCTTTGCTGCTGCAGCGTCAGTTTCACGTCGGACTTGTTCCCGTAAGCATCGGTCACGCGGAGGGTTACCGGGTGGGGCTGTTTGTCGCCCAGGTCGATGATGCCGTCGCCGGCAACGTCTTTGTAAATATCCAGGCGGTTGCCGGGCAGGGCAAACAGCAGTTGCACGTACGGCCCGCCGCCTTTTTTCAGTTTGTAGTCGATATGCGCATTGAGGTACCGCGTTTCGTCGTAGCCGATATTATCCAGCTGGAAACCGCAATCGATCTGCCCGTCGCGGATGATCATGGCTTCGTAAATGCCGTTGGGGTTGGCGGAATTGCTCTGGCGGTCCAGCGCGCTGACGCCGAGGCCCACTTTGCTGGTCGCCACTTTCACCACCGGCCTGGAAGCTACATAGTCGCCGGTTTTGGTGCGTTTTACCGGGATGGTGACCGGTGTTTGCTCGTACAGGCTGCGGGTACGGTCGTACACCACGATGCGGGAAATTTCCGGCACCCGCTTATCGGGAATACTGAACCCGAAAAGCATCGGGTTGAGCGGTTTCTCGGTTTTGGTATCCCTGATCTCGAAATGCAGGTGCGGGCCGGCCGAGCCACCGGTATTGCCGCTCCAGGCCACAAACTCACCCTTTTTAACGGGGAAAAGGTTCGGCGGGATGGTCAGGTCCGTCGCCCAGCTTTCCGCTTCGTATTGTTTGCGGGTCAGGTATTCGTCGAGCAGGGGATAAAATTTGTTGAGATGGGCGTATACGGTCGTGTACCCATTTGGGTGAGTGATGTACAGCACGTTGCCGAAACCCAGGTGGCTGACGCCCACACGGCTCACATAACCGTCTGCCGCGGCATGTACGGGCAGGTTCTCCCGCTGCTGCGTTTTCAGATCGAGCCCCGAATGGAAGTGATTGGGCCTCAGTTCGCCGAAATTCCCCGCCAGCTCCATGGCCACGTTCAGGGGATTTCTGAAATATCCTTTCGGGTAATGCTTTTCCGGAAGTTGCTGCGCCATTATCAGCTGCGGCAGCAAAAGCAAGAGTACGATCGATCCTTTCATCCTGCAAATGTAATAGTTATGCAGTTTTACCCGGAGATTTTAGCGCATTCACCACGATTTAACATATTTTTTTCGGGCGGATTATGCGTTTTCGTTAATTTCCGAACTGCTAAAACAATTCTTATGAGCTATCCGATTCAAGAGATCCAGGGTATTGGCCCCAACTACGCAAACAAACTCACCGGCCTCGGCATCAACACCGTCGCCAAGCTGCTGGAAGACGGCGGCACCAAAGCCGGCCGCACCAGGCTGGCGGAATCTACCGGCATCCCAGAAGCGCTGATCCTCACCTGGGTGAACCATGCAGACCTCATGCGCATCAACGGCGTGGGCGGCCAGTTCGCCGAGCTGCTGGAAGCCGCGGGCGTGGATACGGTAAAAGAGCTCCGCAACCGCAATGCCGAAAACCTGTTCGCAAAAGTTTCCGAGCTCAACGCCCTCAAAAACCTGAGCGGCCGGGCGCCCTCACTTTCAGAAATACAGGGGATGATAGACCAGGCCAAAGACCTGGAGCCTGCGCTCGCTTATTAAAAAATAAAGGGCCGGTACGCGCCGGCCCTCGTTTTCTACTGATATCAACCTACAACTGTTTCTTTATTTCTTCGATCAGCTCCAAAAACCTGCGGTCTGTGCGGATGTCCGGCTTCCAGGCGAGGCCCGTTTCGCACAGATCGTATTCTTTTTTGATCGTGGCGCCTTCCTTCCCTTCCTCTTTTCCCAATATCCACACCGTATCCGCCACCGCGGCGGCGTTTTCGATGTCGTGGCTCACGATCACCAGCGTGTTTTGCTCGCTCAGCATAGACACTTTCCGCAACAGCGCGATCACCTTGTCTACCATCAAAATGTCCAGCCCCGAAAAGGGCTCGTCCAGCAAAATGAATTTGTTGCCCGTCAGCACCTGCTGGATAATGCTCACCCGCTGGCGCTGGCCGCCGCTGAGCTGCGCGGGGTATTTGTTTAAATGTTCCGCCAGGTCGAAGGTTTCCGCATAATCCCCGATCACGCGTTTTTTCTCCGCTTCGGTTAGCGTTACACCGGAATTGTCCAGCCCGATCTTCAGGTTGCGGTAAATGGTACGGTGGTTGAAAAGAATGTAGTTCTGCGGCACTATGCCCACCTGCCCCGGCTTTACAGCGTGCTGGCCTTCGCCGATGCGCACCGTGCCTTCCGTGGGCTGTACCAGGCCGGCCATGATCTTGAACAATTGTGTTTTCCCGATGCCGCTTCTCCCGATCAAAGCCACTACCTGCCCCTGCTCCATGCCTTCGCGATGGATGTCGCGGATCTTGAAGTTCACGTCGCGCAGGATCTTTTTTTCTCCGTATTGCAGGTGTACGTACTCTGCGCTCAGCAACACCTGCTTTTTTGTGTATGCGTTCATCGGCGGGTTTGAAGTTTGGTGTAAGGAAATAACCAGTGGCGGAAAAGCCCCAGGATGAAGTCGAAAAAAATGCCCAATGCGAAAATGATCACGAGCGTGCCAAAAACGATGTCCAGCTGCACGTATTTATTCGCTTTGATCAGCATCACGCCAAGGCCGCCCTGGCTCATGCTGAGCCCTTCCACCGAGGTGATCATCAGCCAGGCAATGGCAAAGTTCTGCCGCATCACTTCAAACACCTGGTCCAGCCGGCCCACGATCACTACTTCCCAAAGGCTTTGCCAGCTGTTCATCCGCAGCGTGGTGCATAATTCAAATTCCTGTTTGCTGATGCCGTCTATCACACCCAGCAAAGTGGTCACAAAAAAGGGAACGATGCCGAAGATCAGCAGGCTCAGCTTCAGCTGGCCGCCGTTTTGCGTCAGCAGGGTAAACAAAAAGATGAGGCCGGTCAATGTCAGGTAACGGCATTTGATCACGAACCTCGCAATGGGTTGAAAGGCCGGCACTATGGACAAATAACTGATAAAAAGGGCGATGATGATGGACAGCACCATCCCTTTTATCGTGAGCGCAATGCTGGCAAAGAGATTATCAATAAAATCCGGCATCGAAAAAATAGTGCCGACGGCTTTCAAAACCTTATCCGGCGTGGGAATCAGCCCACCTCCGCTCAGCTGCCACACCAGCAGCGCCAGCACGGCTTCCGCCACCAGCAGCGTGGTCATGGTCTTTTTGTCCAGCACTTTGAGCGGTTCGAAAATGGCTTTCAGTTTATTCATAAAGCAAAAATTTGAAAAGGTGCCGGCCGGAATATCCGACCGGCATGGTAGTACAGGAATTATAGAACACTATTCATTAGTTACCCAGTACGATCTGCACACGGCGGTTCCTCGCGCGTCCTTCGGCGGTACCGTTGTCCGCCTCCGGCCTTGAAGCGCCGTAACCTTTGGATTCAAGCCTTGCGGCGGAAAGACCTTTATCCCGCAGATAAGCTTTCACCGATTCCGCGCGGGCGTTGGACAGCTTCACGTTCGCGGCGTCGTTGCCCACATTGTCCGTATGCCCGTAGATCCCCAGCTTCAGCCCTTCCGCCACCACGGCGCTTTTCAGGATATCGTCCAGCGCAGCGTATGATTCCGGTCTGATCACGGAACTGCCGGTTTCAAACTGCACCTGTACCGAACGGGAAGACACTTCGCTCGTGATCTCCTCCGCATATTTCTCCCTGATCGCCGAACCGGCCAGCAGCTCGGGGTGATTGCTCACCACGGATGCCAGGAACGATTTGTCTACCACCTTGTTGTACACCGGGTAAGCGGGTACCAGCTCGGGGTACATTTTCACGAGAATGTCGCCGAACGTGCCGTATACGATCCTGTAACGGTCCAGCTTATCGTCGCCGAGGCCGAACATATTTGCAGCGTCCGCCAAATTGTAGGCCATGGAGCCGCCCAGGTGCACGTTTACGCCCTGTGCGTCTTTTTCTTCACCGCCGTTGTAATATTTCAGCCAGTATGCGCCGTCCTGCTCGTTGTATACTTTGGCGGAAACGTCCGCGGCAAACTGTTTCGCGTCGTTGAACGAGCGCACCTGGTCGCCGGCCTGCGCCAGCGCCACGATCAGGTTTTCGATATCGGTGCGGTGATCGTTGGCGAACTTTTTAATGGTGATCGTGATGTTCGGCATCTGCGCCGCGTATTCACGCGTGGTAGCGATGTTGATCAGCCCGCCTTTTTTCTGCGCGATGTTCACGTCGCCGGGCGTCCAGGTGGCAACGCCGTCTACGCCTACGGTCGTATCTTTCGCGATTTTCTTACCGTTCTCGATCAGCTTGCGGCTTTCGGAATAACCGGCGATGTACTTGTTCGCGGCGTCCAGGAAGTCGTTGGCCGCGATAAGGTTGATGGCGTTCCTGTCGAAGGAAGTTTCATCCGGGTTCACGCGCAGACCATTGTCCCCGGCCCATTTCACGAGGATGTTCATATCGCCGTCGCGCAGTACGCAGGCTACGGTTTTGCCCAGCGCGCTTTTCGGATCGGCCTTCCATTCGGCGGGGCCCATCAGTTTGTCTTCACCGTAACTCTTACCCATGCTGTAAAATGCGATGGGCTGGTATTCCGGGCCCAGCGGCTCCAGCTCTTTGGCGAGCGCCGCGAAAAACATCGGCATACCGTCGCCCATGAATGAGGCGAACACGCCGGTGGTGTTGGGATTGGACTTGTAGTCCTGCGCGAACTTCACCATGTCGGCGATGGACTTGTTACAGTCGTCCTGCCGCACGATCTCGATCTGCATGTTGGCTTTGTCTACCAGCGAACCTTTCGTAGTTCTGGCGCCGCCGTTGGCGTACATGAGGGGGAATTGCGAGTTCCAGGCCATAATCTTCCAGCTCACTTTGGTACCGCCGTTGGCGGCATCTTCCGGCGAAGGAAATCCGAGTTTGGCGGCGTTGCCCGAAAGCGAAGCCTCCGGGGCGTCCGGCAGGCTTACCTTGCCGATCTCGGTGGAAGCTTTTGCGGCTTGCGGGCGCTTGTCCCACCAGAATATTTTACCGGCGTAAATGCCGCCAAGGATAAGGATGATGCCTAATACTTTACCACCAGGTTTTACTTTGAGTGCCATAATTGGTTTGTTTTACATGTTGTTAAAAAATTGATATTTGTGTTTTCGTATATTCGTTAACGTTATAGTCAAAGGCGCACTTCGGGCCTGCCGTTCACCACGACCCGTTTTTTCAGCGCACTAACTCAAAAGGTCGTTGTAATTGTCGGCGGGCAGCGTGCCGGGTTTGCGGGGGGCGTTGCCGGGCTCCCATTTTTTGATGTCCAGCTTGAAATCTTTCTCGGGGTCGAAATTTTCCAGCATCTGCAGCCCCTGCAGTTCATAGGTAGCATTGTCCAGGTCGATGGAGCGCATAAAATCCGTTGAATAATTGATGGCTTTTTTCATGCTGCTGAGCTTGGTAGCGATGTCTTCCTTCAGGAATTCCATGCTTTGTTCCACCATCAGTTTTTTCTCGGGGTCGCCGTTGAAGATCTTCAAAGCGGAACTGAGGGCTTTGTTGCCGGAAGAAACCGATTTGTAGAGATCTTTTTTCAGCTCCAGTTCGTTGCGCGCGTCTTCGATCATGTAGCCGCTGTTTTTATGCACTTTCGTGAGGTAATCCCCGATGCGCGCGAGATTGTCACGGATCGGCGTCAGCTGCTGGATGTATTCTTTGATGCGCGCGATGTGGCGCGTGGCGTTGCCCAGCTCGGGCAGCATATTGTTGCTCTGCGCGGCTTTGGCGCGGCTCATCAGCTGCCCCATGTCTTTTTCCTTTTCCGCGATCTTCAGGTCGATCTTTTCTTTCTGCGCGTCTACGTCGATGGACTGTTTGTACAGTTTTTCACGCTGTTCTTCCATATCGCCGATATAATCTTCCGCGATCAGGAAAGGGTCCAGCTCGATCACAACGCCCACCAGTTTTTTCATCACCCATTCATAAAAATAGAACAGGCTCATGCGCAGCTTGCGGTGCGTGACGCAGTACAGGAAAAGGCCGAGGCATACCAGCGCGATGCCGAAGTTCAGCGTGTTCCACACCACTTTGGTAAGGATGGGCACGACGTAATAACCGATCAGCACGAGCAGGCCGATGCCGATCACGATACCGAACTTGCCGCCGGGGCGGTTCCAGTACGATTTCAGTTTTTGCCCGGGTTCGCCGGGGAAGAATTGTGTTTCCATACAGGTTAAATTGTGGTTTGAATTTTTTGAATGTCCGTTTCGATCTTGTTGATCATGGCGTCGCAAGCCAGGTCGTAACCCTGGCGGTTTGCCGCGATCTTCCGTTCGTGCTCCGTTACCTGGTCCTTCAGCGTTTTCATGTCCGCCTGGGCTTTGGTAATGGCTTCGGTGAGCTCGCGGATCATCGCGGAATGCTCCGCGATGTCCTTTTCGAATTGCGCGATCTGATGCACGCGGCCTTCCACTTCTTTGGCGGCCTTGTCGTCGGCCGCTTTATCGAACTCGGCCCTGTCTTTTTCGACGATGGCTTTGTACAGCGCTGCGGTTTCGAGCAGTTTGCCGCGCGTGAGACCCTGTACGCTGAGCGTGGCGAACACGGCGCCGATCCGCGCCTTTTCGTCGGGCAGGTGCGCGGCGAGTGTTTCCATCATGCGCCAGAACTCGAAATAATCCGGCCCGGGCAGGTTGCTGTTTTCGAACAGGCGGCTGAAGTGCTGCCCGAATTTGTCGAGCTCTTCGTCGCTGATAACAACGGGTGCGGCCGGTTTGGGCGAGCTGAGCGGGAATTTTTGGGCAAGGGAATCCCTTTCGGGCGTGCCCGGCGGTGTAGGTTCATTGGGTTCAAATTCCACGAAAAGACCCAATGCCTTCCTGAGAAAGTCAGACATTACATTGTGATTTGGTTATGAGAAAAAGTGAAGCCGGTATTTTCACGCTGGCCGCGTGATATTGGGAGAGTGATTACTTGTGCTTGACTTTTGTTAGCTGGAAAGGTGAAGCCGTATTTTCACACAGGAAGCGTGATATTGGGAGAATGATTACTTGTGCTAAACTTTCCGGTATACTCATCGCGCGGATTGCGATTTCTAACATCTTGAGAGGCGAGTATCTATTGCCTTAGGCAAATTCTACATTGTAGTTGTTGTGTATTGTTTGAAGACGTAAAATTACATCTTTTTTCACATATGCCAAATTTCCGGCCTGCGTAGGGCCTTCAGTTTAATTGAAAATCAATAATCCGGGGGCTTCCTTAACGAAAATCCAACAATCCGGAAGCCCCGGGGTTTGAAAATTTATACCTTGGGGGCGCCGGAATTAGCGGTTAACTATTTTTTTCAATTAATTTAGACACCGCAAAAAGTACCCATGTCTATAAAGGTATCGCAGCTAACCAAGCTGTATGGAGAACAAAAAGCAGTGGACGGCATCTCTTTTGAGCTGCAGAAAGGCGAAATTGTGGGCTTTTTGGGTCCCAATGGCGCCGGGAAGTCTACCACGATGAAGATCATCACCGGTTACCTGCCCCCCACCGAAGGGGAAGCGGCGGTTTGCGGCTTCGATGTGCTCAAAAGCACCATGGACGTGCGTAAGCGCGTAGGATACCTTCCGGAAGCCAACCCGCTGTACCCGGACATGTACATCCGGGAATTCCTCGAGTTTTCAGCCGGCATGCACAGGCTGGGCGGGCAAACCGGCCGGCTGATCAGCGACATGATCCGCCGCACCGGGCTAACCCCCGAACAGCACAAAAAGATCGGCGCGCTCAGCAAAGGCTACAAACAGCGTGTAGGCCTGGCCCAGGCGCTGCTGCACAATCCCGAGGTACTGATCCTCGACGAGCCCACTTCCGGCCTGGACCCCAACCAGCTGGTGGAGATCCGCAACCTGATCAGGGAGCTGGGGCACGACAAAACGGTGATGCTCAGCACCCATATCATGCAGGAAGTAGAGGCGATGTGCAGCCGGGTGATCATTATCAATAAAGGGAAGATCATTGCGGACGATGCGATCAGCGTGCTGCGGCAGGGAGCGAACAGCTATATCCAGGTAACGTTTGGCGAGGCGGCCACGGCGGAAGAGCTGGAACGGCTGCCCGGGGTGACCCGCGCGGTGGCCGCGGAAGGCCATGCCTGGCGGCTGTATACCCAGGACGCGGAAACGGTGCGTAAAAACCTCCTGCAATTCGCTTTGATAAATAACCGGAACATCCTTTCTTTGCACAGCAATTCGCAGTCGCTGGAAGACGTGTTCAGGGAGTTGACAAACTAACTTTTTCTCAAGATTTAACAATAAAAAATTTTACCCATGAGTATCATTTCAGAGATCCATGCCAGACAGATTTTAGACAGCCGCGGCAATCCCACGGTGGAAGTAGACGTAACCACGGAAGATGGCCATGTAGGCAGGGCCGCAGTGCCATCAGGCGCTTCTACCGGGAAACACGAAGCGGTTGAGCTGCGTGATGGAGACAAGGGTGCATACCTTGGGAAAGGCGTGATCAAAGCGGTGACCAATGTAAATGAAGTGATCGCCGACGAGCTGATCGGTTGGGACATCAGCGACCAGGCCGGTGTGGACAAACTCCTGATTGAACTGGACGGTACCGAAAATAAAGCCAAACTGGGCGCGAACGCTACCCTGGCAGTATCCATGGCGGTAGCCAAAGCGGCATCCGAAGCATTCGGCCTGCCCCTGTTCCGCTACCTGGGCGGCGTAAACGCCACCACCCTCCCCATTCCTTTGATGAACATCGTGAACGGCGGCGCGCATGCGGACAATAAAATCGACTTCCAGGAATTTATGATCGTGCCTGTAGGCGCGGACACTTTCTCTGAAGGCCTCCGTTGGGGCGTGGAAATCTTCCATCACCTGAAATCGGTGCTGAAAAAGAAAGGTTACAGCACGAACGTAGGCGACGAAGGCGGTTTTGCCCCCGAAATACAGAGCAACGAAGAAGCCATCGAAACCGTGCTGCAGGCCATCGAAGCAGCGGGCTACAAAGCCGGCAGCCAGATCGGCATCGCACTGGATGCGGCTTCCAGCGAAATGTATAACGACAAAGACAACACGTACAAATTCTACAAATCTTCCCAGAAGATCATTTCCAGCGACGAAATGGTAGCTTACTGGACGGAGTGGACCAAAAAATATCCCATCCTTTCCATCGAAGACGGCATGGCCGAAGACGACTGGAACGGCTGGAAAAAACTGACCGAAGCTATCGGCGGTTCCTGCCAGCTGGTGGGCGACGACCTGTTCGTGACCAACGTAAAACGCCTCAAACAAGGCATCGACCAGCAGATCGCAAACAGCATCCTGGTGAAAGTAAACCAGATCGGTACCGTAACGGAAACCATCAACGCGGTATCCATGGCGCATAAAGCGGGTTATACCTCCATCATGAGCCACCGTTCCGGCGAAACGGAAGACACTACTATCGCAGACCTCGCCGTGGCGCTGAACTGCGGCCAGATCAAAACCGGTTCCGCAAGCCGTACAGACCGTATGGCTAAATACAACCAACTGATCCGGATCGAAGAAGCTCTGGACAGCAGCGCGTTTTATCCGAAAAATTCAATTAAATTTGGTAAGAAATAATATCCGCCACACCGCGTTTATTTTTTAGTGGTCAATACAAATTTTTCAGGGTACCGTTTATGCGGTACCCTGACTTTAAAACCCGGCGAACATGGAAACGAAGAAGCGATTTAAAGTGCCTGCCTGGCTCCGCAACAAATACATTGTAGCGGGCATTCTCTTCATCACATGGATCGTTTTTCTCGACCGCCACAACTTCCTCTCCCAATACGAGCTGCATTCAGAAGTGAACCAGCTGGAAAATCAGAAGGCTTTTTACAAACAGGAAATAGACCGCGCACGGCAGGATCAGTTCGAACTGCTGTCCAGCCCCGAAAAACTCGAAAAATTCGCCCGGGAACAATACCGGATGAAAAAGGACGATGAAGACCTGTTTATCGTGCCCGTTCCCCCCAAGGCCGACTAACTGCCTGACTTTCAACCTGCTGGTATTGTTAAAAAATTGCTTTTTTTAAAAAAATAGCTTAAATTGACAATACTATCCCGTCATTCTCCGTTATTTAACTGTTATCGTTTAGTGCAACGGGCGTTGCCGATGAACAACCTTTTAAACAAACAATCAAACGCATGAGCAATTTTACACTCCCTGTTTCTACTCCTAATTGTGCTGTAACCGACCCGGAAGGGAAACTTATGAAAGAGAATATTGAATTAGCCCGTGAAGAGGAAAAACTGCACCTGCAGACCTTGCAGATATTGAACAAAGTTCAATATTCCCCACGCCCGGCTACCCTCGTAGCCATCTTCGATCACGCCCAAAGCGTTGAGGAAGAGCGCCGGTTTTAGTACTTTGCGGCATGACCAAAAAGGAACGTTACCAGTTCGTGATCGACTGGTTTGAGAAACATGCGCCCAATGCTGAAACGGAATTGCTATACGACAATGTCTACCAGCTGCTGGTAGCCGTTATCCTGTCTGCCCAATGCACAGACAAACGGGTAAACATGACCACCCCGGCCATTTTCGAGAAGTACCCGGACATTCCCGCGCTCAGCAAAGCTACTTTCGACGAGCTGTTCCCTTTGATCCGCAGCATCAGCTATCCCAACAATAAAACAAAACATCTTATCGGCATGGCCAATATGGTCATGGACGATTTTGGCGGTAATATACCCGATACCGTGCCCGAGCTCATAAAACTGCCCGGCGTGGGCCGTAAAACAGCCAATGTGATCACCAGCGTGGTGCATCAACAGCCGAACATGGCCGTAGACACGCATGTGTTCAGGGTGGCGGCGCGCATCGGTCTTACCACCAATGCCAAAACGCCCCTGCAAACCGAATTGCAGCTGATCAAAATGATCCCCAAAGAAAAGATCTACATCGCCCATCACTGGCTGATCCTGCACGGCCGCTACATTTGCGTGGCGCGCAGCCCCAAATGCGGGGAATGCGGGCTGAGACCGGCCTGCAAGTATTATCAGCAGCTTATCAAAGCATAGTTTTCCGTTTCGTTCGGGAAGGGTCGCATTTTTTTGAAACGGTTTGCAAAATGCTGACCTTCGCATTGCAAGCTGAAAGGTTTTTCATTATCTTGAAAGATCAAAACCCTCCACCACGTGAATAACAGCACCCGTTTTCAGCTATCCTTCATGATGTTCCTCCAGTATTTTATCTGGGGCGCATGGTATGTATCCATGAACAGTTATATGGTCGCCAACCTTGGCTCTACCGGCAAACAGATCACATACGCTTACGGCGCGCTGGCCGTTGCCACCATGATCTCGCCGTTTTTTGTGGGCAGGATCGCCGACCGGTATTTTTCCGCGCAAAAAATTATGGGGGCGCTGCATATCGCAGGCGGGGTGTTTCTTTTCCTGGCTACGCTCACCGCCTCCAACCCGTTGTTCATCACCATTATCCTGATCTATTCGCTGCTGTACATGCCTACCATTGCGCTGAGCAACAGTGTGGCCTTTTTGCAGATGGAAGACCCGGCCAGGCAGTTCCCGGCCGTACGTATGCTCGGCACCGTAGGATGGATCGCGGGCGGCTTGCTGATCGGCAACCTGGGCATCGAAAAAACAGCCAATATCTTTTACATCGCGGCGGCGGCCAGCCTGCTGCTGGGATTTTTCAGCTATACGCTGCCGAATACGCCTCCGCAGGGAAGCGCTGCCACCGCGGGAAGCGCCATCGGCACGGAAGCCTTTGTGCTGTTCAAAAACCGCTCTTACCTCGTATTTTTTATCGCCGCGGTGCTCATTTGCATACCGCTCAGTTTCTATTACAGCTTCGCCAACCTTTTCCTTAACGAAGCAGGCATGGAAAACGCGGCGGGCAAGATGATCCTCGGCCAGCTATCCGAAGCCCTGTTCATCCTCGCCATCCCGCTGCTGCTGAAAAGGATCGGCGTGAAAAAAATGCTGATCCTAGGCATGATCGCATGGGTATTGCGGTATATTCTTTTTTCTTATGGCGACAGCGGTTCCGGCCTCTGGATGCTGTACGGCGGCATCATTTTGCACGGCATCTGTTACGATTTCTTTTTCGTGACCGGGTACATGTATACCGAAAGCCGCGCGGGAGAAAAGATCAAAAGCGCCGCGCAGGGGCTTTTCACCTTCGCCACCTACGGGCTGGGCATGGTGATCGGCAACTGGTTCAGCGGCATGGTAGCGGATTTTTACACCATCAACATGGTGCGCGACTGGCCCTCCATCTGGATGGTGCCGGTATACATTGCGGCCGCCGTGCTGGTGTATTTCATGATCGCTTTCAGGGATAAAAAACCAGTCTGAAACATATAAAAACATCTCATCATTATGGCGAAAATTGCAATGCTGGGCTCCGGCTTCATCGGCCGCTTTTACGCGGATTCATTACAAGGGCAACGCAGCCGGGACAAGATCGTGAGCATCTATTCCCGCAGGGAGGAAAGCGCGAAAAAGTTCGCGGAAGATTATAAATGCGACCACTGGACCACCAATATGGAAGAAGCCATCAACCACCCCGATGTGGACATGGTTTGCATTTCCCTCCCCAATAACCTGCACGAAGCGGCCGTACTGGCCTGCTGCAAGGCTAAAAAAGCCGTGATGTGCACCAAACCCCTCGGCCGCAACGCCGAAGAAGCCAAAAGGATGATGGAAGCCGTGGAAAAAGCGGGCATCTTCAACGGTTACCTCGAAGACCTCGTGTATACGCCCAAATTCCTGAAAGCCCTCGCTTCCGTGAAAAGCGGCGCGCTGGGCCGAATTCTCTGGGCCAAATCCCGCGAAACGCACCCCGGCCCGCACAGCGAATGGTTCTGGGACAAAGAGCAGGCCGGCGGCGGTTGCATCCTCGACCTGGGCTGCCATTGCGTGGAGATCGCGCGGAGCTTTATCGGGAAAGACATTAAGCCCATCGAAGTGATGTGCTGGGCAGACACGCAGGTGAAACCGATCGATGCGGAAGATCATGCCATCGGCCTGGTGAAATATGAAAACGGCGCTATCGGCCAGTTTGAAGTAAGCTGGACCTTCCGCGGCGGCCTCGACCTGCGCGACGAAGTAATGGGCTCCGAAGGCACCATCTGGCTGAACAGCTTCCTGCGCACCGGTTTCGACATGTTCACCACCGGCAAAGGAGCCGATTATGTGGCCGAAAAGGCGGAAAGCAATACCGGCTGGCTGTTTCCCGTGGGCGACGAACTGAACGAACTGGGCTACAACCATATGTTCGCCGATATGTTCAACGCCGTGGAAGCAGGCCGCGCCCCGCAGGAATCGTTTTACGACGGTTACGTGGTAAACGCCGTGCTGGATGCCGCTTACCGCTCCGCCGCTTCCAAACAGTGGGAGCCCGTAAAACTCGACGTATGGCGCGGGAGAGAAGGCGTGGAGAAAGAAAAAGCGCTCACCAGCTACAACGAGCAGTTCTATCTCATCAAAGAAGAAATGACCCACTTCGGCAGCCAGAAACTGATCCTGAAAGACAAAAAAACGGGGCAGATCGTAGAGAAAGTGATCTGATCCCTTCCGATATGCGAAAGCCGGCCTAGCGCCGGCTTTTTTGTTTTAGAAGATGAGGTATTCCGTGGGATTGTCCGGGCAGGGCAGCACGCCGCATTGCAGCAGGGTGGTGAGCGCGTTGGCCGCCGCCAGCACGATGATGAACCAGTAAACGAACTGGTGGTAACGGGTAAGCGGCAACACCCGGCTGTCGCGGAACTGGCGGTTATATAACAGCAGCACGGCCGCGGCAATGATGGTGACGATAAAGATCAGAAAAGCCCAGGTATACACGTGCAGGCCGAACAGCGGCGTGCCGTAGCCCGTTGGCTGGCCCGCCATGGGCACGATATGCAGCAATATTTGTCTTACCGATACGGCCGCACCGAACAACGCGCTGAGAATGGCCATTGCGTAATGCGAAGGCCGCAGCCCGAAACGTACATTCATCAGCAAGCCGAAAGCCGCACCCAGCATACCTAAGCGCTGAAGCATACACAAAGGGCAGGGCAGCTCGTGCAGCACGAACTGGAAAATATACGCGCCCGTTACCACCAGTCCCAGCCCTAAAGCGCCCGTGGCATTGATATCCCGCATTACGCCGTTCGTTTTTCTCATAAATTGATATTTATGCGGTCAGTAATGTGGTAGATCAGCCAGCAGATGGAAAGTATCAGCAGCAGGAAAAAGCCGGCAACAGCGAAGGTGTAATTTCCCTTGCGGGCGAATAACAGGGCAAAAGTCAGTATTACGAATAAGAGCACCATCATACGCGTGTAGGTTTAATCAGCAGGTGTGCTTAAATCGGCGGCGGAGTAAACAGGCTCTATGCATTAAACAACATTCCTGCGAGAATGTTGCGCTTATTTGTTCTCGATCAGTTTGAACCAGGCTTTGCCCAGCTGGTGGTTGATCTCCACTTCCACCAGGCGGCCTTTTATATAACGGTAAATATTCCTTTTCCCTTCCGGCATGATCAGCGCGTAAGTTTTATCCGGCAATTGCTGTATGTCCAGCATGCGGCCCTGCGTTTCGGAATACACTTTTTTAATGTCGCGCGGCTCCGTAAAATAGAGATCGCTTACACAATAGGTGATCTGCTGTTCGGGAAGATGTATCTTTTTATCTTTTTTTTCGTTTTTGTCGCCTCTGAAGACCGCCGAATACCCTTTCTCGTTTTTCTCGGTGAGGGTTTCCTGCCCGTTGTTCAGGCGTTTCATAGAAGCGGCGTGGAGTACATTGTGGCGGTATTCTGCGTGGATATCCGTTTCCATGCGGGAAAACAATTTGGACTGCACACGGCTGCGGATGGAGAGCTTGCGGTTGGAGCCGGCGGTTTCCTGCTTTACTTCCAACAGGCCCACCACGTTGTTGCCAAAACGTATCTCATATTTTGAAACCTGCGCGGCAGCCGCAAAGGCAGTCAGCATCGGCAAGATCCCGAACAGGAATACGGGAACGATGCCTTTCAGGCGATATGTTTTGAGCGTGCATGGCATACGGGTCAAAAAACGATTACGTATAGCAATATACGAAAATAGCAATTACCGGTTGGAAACGCTTTTCCAGACAGGCAATTGCTACTCTCGCAAAGTTTACAGCAACTCGCGGATCTTCGCTACCAGCTCACCTTTCGTGATAGGCACGCCCATGATCTTGTTATATCCGTGGGCAGGGATCAAAAACTGGTCCCTGATGATCCGGATCAGCTGGCCGTTGTTGATCTCGGGGATCAGCACATGGTCGTAGCTGTGAAGTATCTCTTCCAGGTTCTTCGGGAAGGGTCGCAGGTGGCGCAGGTGCGCGTGTGCAACTTCGTGGCCTTCCGCCAGCAGTTCCAGCACCGCGCTTTTGATGGCCCCAAAGGTGGAGCCCCAGCCCAGTACCAGCACTTTCCCCTTATCCGGCCCTACTTCTATTTTCTGTAACGGAATATGGTCCGCGATCCTGTCCACTTTTTCCTGGCGGATCTTCACCATAACCTGGTGGTTTTCAGGATCGTAGCTCACGTTGCCGGTGATATTCTGTTTTTCCAGCCCGCCGATCCTGTGTTCCAGCCCGGGTGTGCCGGGTATGGCCCAGGGGCGTACGAGATTTTCGTCGCGCTGGTAAGGCAGGTATTGTTCTTCCCCTTCGTCGAGCGCTTTCTTGAATTTCACTTCGATGGCGGGCAGATCGTCGCTTTTCGGGAATTTCCAGGGCTCGGCGCCATTGGCGATGTAGCCGTCGCTGAGGAAAATTACCGGGGTCATATGTTTAATGGCGATCCTGAACGCTTCGAAAATGCCGTCGAAGCAGTCTGAAGGCGTGGATGCGGAAACGATCGGCATCGGGCATTCCCCGTTGCGGCCATAGTAGGCCTGCAGCAGGTCTGACTGTTCGGTTTTGGTGGGCAGGCCGGTAGACGGCCCCCCGCGCTGGATATCGATGATAAGGAGGGGAATTTCGAGCATTACGGCCAGGCCCATGGCTTCGCCTTTCAGCGCCATTCCGGGGCCGGACGTGGTGGTTACTCCCATGTGGCCGCCGTAGGAGGCGCCGATCGCGGAAGCAATGCCGGCGATCTCGTCTTCCGCCTGGAAGGTGCGGATGCCGAAGTTTTTGTAACGGCTCAGCTCATGCAGGATGTCTGAGGCCGGGGTAATGGGATAAGTTCCGAGGAAAATGGGCAGGTCAGCTTTCTGAGAAGCTGCGATCAGGCCGTAAGCCAGGGCGGTGTTGCCCGTGATGCTGCGGTAAGTGCCGGGCTCCATACGGGCTTTTTCCACTTTATAACGGGTGGAGAAGGCCTCCACCGTGTCTGCAAAGTTATAACCGGCCTGCAGCACCTTGAGGTTGGAATCCAGGATCTCCTGTTTTTTGCCGAATTTCTCGGTCAGGAAGTTCACGGTGCTTTGCATATCGCGGTCGTAGAGCCAATAAAGGAAGCCGAGCACGAACATGTTTTTGGCGCGGTCTTTCTCTTTCATGCCGAGGGTGGTTTCCTTGAGGGCCTCACGGGTCATCTTGGTCACGTCCATGGTATGAAGCTGGTAATCAACGAGTGAGCCGTCTTCCAGCGGGTTGATGCCTTCCGGGTAATTGGCCAGGCGAAGGTTCTTGGAATCGAATCCGTCTGTATTGGCGATGATGATGCCGCCTTTTTTAAGGCCTTTCAGGTTGGCTTTGAGGGCGGCTGCGTTCATGGCCACGAGCACGTCGCAGGCGTCACCGGGGGTGAATATGCGGTTGGAAGAAAAATGAAGCTGGAAGCCGGAAACGCCGGGGAGCGTGCCTTGCGGGGCGCGGATCTCGGCCGGGAAGTCCGGGAAGGTGCTCAGGTCGTTGCCGATCAGGGCGGTGTTGTTGGAGAACTGGGTACCGGTAAGCTGCATGCCGTCCCCGCTGTCTCCCGCGAATTTTATCACTACATCCTCTAACTGTTGTATCGTTTTATTGGACATTACGGTTTCTTTATGATTAGGTATATATAAGTCTGTAAAATTAGGGAATCAGCCGTAAAGTTCCGCTGCCCTCCCGGGTAGCAAAAGTACACAAACTCAGTAGACTTTTCTAGAAAAATCCTGAAACCTAATACGGGAGAAGGATTGAGCGCTTCCGGAGGGCCTATTGCTGTTTGTTTGGCAATATATTTGTTGCTATTACCGCCGTGAGAAAAAGTCTTACGCACCGTTCTTTGCAAATCGCCTCAAACCATTTATTATCGGGCCTTAAGGCTGTATAACAGGAATGGGTATACGAAAACTACTTATTTGAGTAATCCCCGCAAACCCAGACTGTTAAAGGTTTTTTAAAGAAATGTTAAATGCATTTTTTGGCACGTTGTGGCATGGTGTTTGCAAAATTCTCAAAGAGCCCAATAATTTTAATCAAAACATCTTTTATCGAGAACACTATTTACTTGAACCATTCTTTATTATTAAACCTTTTAAAAATTGTATGCTATGAAAAAAGCAAAATTAAGCCTGTTGGCAGTAGCAGCCGTAGCTTTCGGCGCATTCGCATTCAAAGGATTCGACGGTTCCATTTCCGGTAAAGTAGTACCCGCAGACGGCGCTACCGAAGCCTGGGCAGTATCTGGCACCGACACGCTGAAAACAGCCATAGCTGATGGTGCATTCTCTTTTGCTGCTGCTAAAGCAGGCACTTACACCGTAATCGTTGACGCAAAAGAGCCGTTCAAGGATGCAACTATCACCGACGTGAAAGTTGAAGACGGTAAAGCTACCGATCTCGGTGAAATCAAATTAGCGCAATAGTTGGTTTTCATAGGGGTTAATCAAGCCGGTCTCTGATGCGTTCAGAGACCGGCTTCCTTTTTTCGGGCGTCCCGGGGCTTTTTTTGGAAGCTTCTGGGGGTGCCCTTTCCTTTTTCCGTCATGATAGAGAAGTCACCATTGTGGCTTACCCCCTAAAAACACTTTTTGTATGAAAATGACGGCTAAACAAGAAACAGTATTTACCTACAGTGGCCTCAGCGCAGGCCTTATCCTTTGCCTGCTGGCGATCTTCGGCATGATACTCACCGGCTGCGCCCGCGAAAACGTTTACGGCTCCGGCCAGGTGGTCACCGAAGAAAGGCAGATAGACCGGTTTGAAGAGGTCACGATCGACGGGCCGGTGGAAGTTCATATCAAACAGGGCCAGCTGGCGCCTTTGAAGGTGGAAGCGGAAGACAACGTAATGCGCATCATCGAAACGTACGTGAGCGGCAATACCCTTCGCGTAAAGATCCGCAATGGCGTGAATCTCAAGCGGTTCAGACCGATACACGTGTACATCCAGGGTGAAACCTGGAAAAAGATCGTGTTTTCCGGTTCCGGCTCGCTTACCGGTACGGACACGATCAGGAGCACCAGCTTCTCCTACGAGATCAACGGCAGCGCAGACGCCAACCTGAAACTGGACGCCAACGAAGTGCGCATGCATCTGAACGGCTCCGGCAATCTCAGGCTGGAAGGCAAATCCAACTCGTATTTCTCCGAAATCAACGGCAGCGGCGACGTGAACGCGCAGGAACTGCAGACCGCCACGGCAAACGTGAATGTGAACGGCTCCGGCGAACAGACGATCTGGGTGAGCGACCGCCTGGACGCAAGGATCAACGGTAGCGGCAATATCCGCTACAAAGGTACGCCCGGCACGGTAAACGTGAAGATCGCAGGCTCGGGGAAGGTTATAAAGTTATAGGCCAATATATTTCATGAAAGCTACCGCACTATTACTGTCACACCCGGCGCGCGGCATGAATGCCCACGCTGAGAACCAGCATAAAGGTTATTTTTGCACCATGCCCGAAAACGCACGGTTACAAAGCCTTTTGCAGGAAGATGAGCGCCAGTTTATGGAAGCGCTTTTTAAAACATATTTCCCGCTGGTCTGCAAGTCCATTTACCGGTTGATACCAGACATGGCTACCGCTGAAGACCTGGCGCAGGAAGTTTTTATCAAGATATGGAACCGCCGCGACCAGCTGAACGAGGTGTATTTCAAAGCATACCTCCACCGTGCGGCGGTCAATATGGCCCTGGACCACATCGACAAAAACAAACGCCGCGGAGGCGTTCACCAGGAGCTGAGCCCTGCCGTGGAAGACCTCCGCACCACCGCTCCCACCGTGCACGTCAGGGAAACGAAACAAAAGATCCGGGAAGCGGTGGACCAATTGCCGGAAAAATGCAGGGAAATATTCATCCTGAGCCGGTACGAAGAAATGAGTTACAAAGAAATAGCGCAACATCTGCAACTCTCCGTCAAAACCGTCGAGAACCAGATGATAACGGCGCTGAAAAAGCTGCGGGTTTCGCTGAAGGAATTTTTAGAATAACCGGCAGCCCTTTTTATCAACCTTGGAAGAAAGTAGTAACAGATAATAATCCGTAATAGCATCAAGCATGTTGAGCAACGATCATATTGACACACTGATTGCCCGGGAAATCGAGGGGGAGATCTCCGCGGAAGAGATGGCGCAATTACAATCCTGGCTGGAGGCCGATCCCGCCAACCAGGCCTACTATGAAGCACTGAAAGATACCTGGGACCTGACGGCGGACGCTTATGCCGGCATGCCCGAGCCCGATGTTGAACGCAACTGGCAAAGGTTTTCCGGGAATGTGGCCGCCCCGGAACCGCTGCGCGTGGTAACCCGCCGCAACAGCTGGTGGCGCATGGCCGCGGCGGCCGTCGTGATAGTGGCAGCGGCCGGTCTTGTTTTCACCCTCGTTCAGCGCGGTAAAGAAACCGTACTGGTGGCGGACGCCGATAAAAAAACCTTCACCCTGCCTGACGGCAGCCGCGTATATCTTAACCGCAACAGCCAGGTGAGTTACAACGCCGGTTTCGGAGACGATAACCGTACCGTGAAACTGAAAGGCGAAGCCTTTTTCGATGTGGCCGCTGACGCCGCCAATCCGTTCATCGTGGCCGCAGGCGCATCGCAAACCAAAGTGCTGGGCACTTCTTTCGTGATCAAGGCGTACGAACATAAACCCGTTCAGCTCGATGTTGTGACCGGCAAAGTGGCCTTTTCCGGGAAGAAGGGCGAAGAAGGCGCGCTGGTGCTTACGGCGGGGAATAGCGCCATTCTTCAGCAGGACAAAGAACCGCAGCAGGTTAAAAATGGCGATCCGAATTTTATGGCCTGGAAAGAGAACCGCCTGTATTTTCACAACATGCCGCTGTACAAAACACTTACGGCTGTCGAGAATTATTTTAACGTACGATTCGTGGTATCGGATTCTTCCCTTCTCACGCTTAATTATACGGGAACGTTCAGCGATCCTTCGCTTGCGGAAGTGCTGGATGTGATCTCAAAAGCGGCCGGAGTAACGATCAGCGAGGAGGAGAAGGACGTTTACAGGATTAGCAGGTAAAACGGCATTCAAATAAAAATCAGGTAATAAATTCCATTGTTTATTTCCCGTTCTCTCTATGCCCTGCGCAAGCCTGTCTTCACAGGCCCAACCGGCATTTCACCTACGCAAAACAACTTCCCGTTTAAACTTTTTTTTACCGGGTGTATCTTTCAAATCACTGGCGATCTGCAGCCACATATAATTTCACACGTTCACATTAAAGGCCTCCTCAAACATAAATTTCCCACATGTGTCCAGTATGCAACAAAAAAATCCGGGCCATATTAAGGACCCGGATTTTTAGTATCGGAAAACATCTTATTCTCAGGCGCCGCCCAGTTTGCATTTCTGCAATACTTCCCATGATTTGCCGTTGTGGCGCAGGAAGTACAGGTTGTTCACTTTGAAAGATGCTTTGTATTCTTTGTTTTCGTACTCGGGCCAGGCCTTTTCGAACTGTGCGTCTTCAAGGTCTTTGAAGGCTACGGTTACGTGCGGGGTGAAGCCGGTACGTGCCAGCATGGTGCTGAAGCCGAATTCTTTCCTGAGGAAGTTGATGAGCTGACGGTGCATTGCGCTCATGGTCTCGCTTTTCTCCACGTTGATGAAGAGAACGCGGTTCTGTTTGTTCGGGAATGTGCCGAAACCGTTCAGTGAAACTTCGAAAGGCGCCTGTGTTTTGGCGAATTCGGTCAGTTCTTCGCAGAAAGCTCTTTCGAGGCTGGGATCTGCGGTGAAAGGCACCTGCAGGGTGATATGCGGGAGCACTTTCAGCGCGTACATGGGTCCGTACTGTTCTGCGAAATCCTGTTTTATTTTAATGATCTCCTTACCTACTTCCGCTGTGGGCAGCAGTGCAATAAAATAGATCTTGTTATCTGGTTTGGGTGCGCGGTTAAAACCTCCGGGCTTACCCTGACGGGGTGCGCCGCCGCCACGGTTGAAACCTCCGCCGCCACCGCGGTTGAAGCCGCCGCCACCGCCGCGATTGTAGCCGCCGCCACCGCCGCCGCGATCGTAACCGCCGCCGCCACCGCGATTGTAGCCGCCACCACCGCCACCGCGGTCGTAACCACCACCACCGCCGCGATCGTAGCCACCGCCACCACCGCGATTGTAGCCGCCGCCACCGCCGCCGCGGTCGTAACCACCGCCACCGCGATCATAGCCGCCGCCGCCACGGTCGTATCCACCACCGCCGCCACGGTCATATCCGCCGCCGCGATCGTATCCACCACCGCCGCCACGGTCGTAACCGCCGCCACCGCCGCGGTCATATCCGCCGCCGCCGCGATTGTAACCGCCGCCTTCGCCACGGTCGCGGTTGTAGCCGCCGCCGTCGCGGTCGCGGTAACCACCGCCTTCGTTACGGGGAGTATAGCCGCCGGTCTCGCGGTTGTACGCGCCTTCGCGGTTAAAGTTCGGGCCTTCGCCGCCGCTGTTGTTCACGCCGCCGCCACGGGGGGTGTAACCACCTTCTGTACGGGGCCTGTAGCCGCCTTCACGTGGAGTGTAGCCGCCTTCGCGCGGGGGAAATTGACGGTCATCGTCTTTGCCAAATTCGGGTTTCTTGGAATAACCGCCTTCCTGGTCTTGGTTGGGTTCTTGCTGATCTCTGTTGTAGCCAGGAGAATACTTTCGGGGGCGTTCGTTTCTCTCAAAATTCATCTTACTTGATTAAAGCGTGTTTGAAGCAATTTTCAATGATTTCATAAAAATGAAATTCACCTACTTGTTTAGGTTTTATAATCTGGGCGCCGGTGCGTTCACCCGCATAACGTCGGGATAATTGATCGTACATAATACAAATACCGGCTTCCGTTTGAATACTTATTTCTCTTACATTTTTTCCGGAACAGCAAAGATAATTTAGCGCCGCTTGCATTACAATTTTTTCGCGGAAATTTTAAAAATTAAACATCTCAGCCATCTCGACAGGAAATTTTTTAAGGTAGTTGTTTATGGTTAACCGGAATCTCATCCTAAAACCGCTAGTCGGCCTACTCTTAAGAAAACCTGGAATTTTATCATGCCTGGGATTCACCTGAATTTTTCAACATGAGTAAGTTTTTCAATTCTTATTCATAGCACCAGGATAAATTGTCTTTCATCCGCGCCAGTGATATTACTGTAGTGGCACCCACACAGTGCCAGCCGCTGTTCAGACTCTAATATACAAAAAAATCCGGTGTATCTGGTTAAGCCTCCGGGCAATATTAAGACAATAGTAGCAATCTGTTCGTTAATTATTTGCAAAAAATAGATGAACGGAGGAACTTTTTTCAAAGGTAACGGTCGTTCCCGGATATGGCACCGCGGGGAGACATTTCTTTCCCTCCCCGCAGCCTTGTTTTAATTCATTGAGAATCAATTAAATATACATCAATCACCATCCAGCAGATTGCCCAGGCCGCCCAAAATGCTGCCTTCTTCTTTCCTCGCGCCCGTGCCGTAAGCCAGCACCCTGCTCGCCAAACGGCTGATAGGCAGGCTTTGCAGCCATACTTTCCCGGGGCCTCTCAGCACCGCGAAAAACAGGCCTTCGCCGCCAAACACCATATTTTTCACGCCCCGAACAAACTCGATGTCGAAGTCCACCTGCTGGGTGTAAGCCACCACGCAGCCGGTATCCACCTTCAGCACCTCGCCGGGCTGCAGTTCTTTTTCTATCACATAACCGCCGGCATGTACAAACGCCAGCCCGTCGCCTTCCAGCTTCTGCATAATAAAACCTTCGCCGCCGAAAATGCCGGTGCCGAGTTTACGCTGGAACTCGATGCCCACGTTCACGCCGCGCGCCGCGCAGAGGAACGCATCTTTCTGGCAGATCACCTTTCCGCCCAGCAAACGCAGGTCCATCGGGATGATCTTGCCCGGGTAAGGCGCCGCGAAACTCACGCGTTTTTTTCCCTGGCCGACATTGGTAAATGCGGTAATGAAGAGGCTTTCACCCGTGATCAGGCGTTTGCCGGCGCTCATCAGTTTACCGAAAAAGCCCTGCTGCGCCCCGGAGCCGTCCCCGAAAAGGGTTTCCATCTTTATTTCCTGGTCCATCATCATAAAACTGCCGCTTTCCGCTACCGCGCTCTCCTGCGGGTCCAGTTCTATTTCTACTATTTGCATCTCCTCACCGTGAATCCGGTAGTCGATCTCGTGATTATTAAGCATAGGTTTTGTCGCCTTTTAATGAAAGCAAGTTACGAATTTGGTTATTTCGCCGACGTGGATTTTTTCATCAGCTTTTCCAGCAAGGGCAGCATCACTTCGGCCTGGCGCGTAAAACCCAGGTCTGTGAGATGCACACCGTCGATGGTGCCTTCGTGATCATGACCGATCAGGTCCGTGCCAGGCAAATAATACAGTTGTTTGAAGCCTTCTTTCTTTAATTTCGTATAGGCTTCACGTATAGCGTCGTTCTTTTCTTTGACAACCCCGCCTACTTTCAGATCAAAGTATCCCTGTTCGCGCATGGCCGTTTCCACCAGCAATACCGGCACTTCCGGCCGTTTGGTGAGCAGGTGTTTGATGAAAGGGTACGCCCTTTCCCGGATCTGTTCGGCCGAAGGATTGGGAATACAATCCAGCACGAACACTTTGGCGGGCATCGTTGCCAGCAGTTCCGCCACCGGGAATTCCATTTTACCGTTGCCGCTGAAACCGAGATTGACAAACTCCCATCCCGTTTTGCGCTGCAGGATGGAAGGATACGCCATGCCCGCGCGGCTCGCCGAAGCGCCCTGCAGGATGCTGGAACCGTAGATCACCACGCGGCGGGTGGTGTCTACTGCGGGATTGGGTATGCGCGAAAGCGTTGCGCCCGGCGCCACACCGATCTCCAGGGAAGTAACCTGGTTGTAGGTGGGCAGGTAGAGCAGGAACTGTTTCATCGAAGTATCCATGTTAGATACCAGGGGCGCGACGTTCATCGTGTCCTTATCGCCCGGGCGGCCCACGCCGCACCATTGCCAGTGGCCCTCTTTGTTCAGGCAGTACAGGTCCAGCCCGCTATGCGCGATGGGAGTAATGTTGGCGTAGAACAGCCCTTTGATCAGCCCCCAACGGGCGCGGATATACGGGGAATTGGTCTGGAACAGCACGGCAATGCCCGCGCTGTGCGTGCTCAGGTATTTCACCGCATCGGTCATGGGCCTGGTCTGCACGGTGTCCAGCCTTACGTACACAGGATCGGTGGGCAGGCCTTTGCCGATAAACTGGAAGTTGCGGGCGTCTGTGAATACGGGCTTTTCCTGGGCATAAGCGCAGGAGGCGCAGAGTAGCAATAAGAAGAATAATCGCATGATATCAGTTTTCAGGTATTTCGAAAAATACATAAAAAAAACCGTCCCGAGGAATCGGGACGGTACTTGTTAACCTACAACTGTTACACTGTTTGCTCTGATTATTAAAAGAAAAAACAGTTCTTTATTAATGCATTACTACTCCTTTGGCGGATCTGGCCTTTTCTTTATCCTCGCCGTCAGGCTGGTGGTTAAAGAAATTATAAGGGCGCGGTGATACGTAGTTCAGATCGTGCAGCTTGCGCACTGTTTCCTTGCGGGAGAACAGTTTGAGGATCAGTACCAGGAACGGCACATATTTCAGCCCGCGGGGCAGGCCGTAAAGATCCAGCACGTCGATGCAGCGTTTGTTCATGGCGTACATCACCGGCACCAGGATAAGCGTAAGGAAAGTGGCGAAGATGAGGCCGAACACCATCGTCCAGGCGAGAGGGCCCCAGAAGGCCACGTTGTCGCCGCCGAAGAAGATGTGCGGGTTGAATTCGCTGAACAATGCCCAGAAGTCGATGTTAAGACCTACCGCCAGCGGGATAAGACCGAGGATGGCGGCGATGGCGGTGAGCAACACGGGCGTCATACGCGTTCTGCCCGCTTCCACCACGGCTTCGTTCACCGGCACGCCCTGTATGGTGAGCAGATCGATAAATTCCACGAGCACGATACCGTTACGGGCAACGATACCTGCCAGCGCCATGATACCTACGCCGGTCATTACGATGGAGATGTCCATACCGAAGATGGAGAACCCGAGGAACACACCGATGATGCTGAACAGGATCTCGAGGAAGATCACAAAAGAACGGCCCACGGAGTTGAACTGCGTTACCATGATAAAGAAGATGAGGCCGATAGCGCCTGCCATGGCGATCAGGAGGAAACCCATGGTTTCGGCCTGGTCTTCCTGTTCACCGGTCATTTTCACGCTGATGCCGTCCGGCGGGCTGAAGTCCAGCACCGCGGAGTTGATGGCCGCCACCACTTCGTTGGCGTTGAAACCGGTCAGTACGTTGGAGTACAGGGTTACCACGCGTTTATCGTCCTTACGTTTGATGCCTGCGTACGTGTTGGAGTAACGGATATCGGCCACGGCGCTCAGGGGCACCTGGCGGATAGCGCCGCCCATGTTCATATCGCGGTAAGTAAGGTTCAGGTTCATCAGCGTGTTGATATTATTGCGCTGGTCTTCCTGCAGGCGAACGATGATCGGGTAATCGTCTTCCGGGTCGCGGAATTTGGATACTTCCGTACCAAACAGCGCCGTGCGCAATGCGCCGCCTATCTGGCCGGTGGAGATCCCTTCGCGGTTCGCGCGTTCGCGGTCTATGGATACGATGATCTCCGGTTTGTTGCTCTGGAAGTCGCTTTTCAGCTCTTCCACGCCGCCGATCTGGAGACTATCGAGATAACGTTTCAAACGGTCTGATGTAGTGGCCAGCTGTTCAAATTCATCACCGGAAATTTCGATGTTGATCGGTTTACCGGTGGGAGGGCCGCCCTGTTCCTGCTCAACCGTAATATCCGCACCAGGCACGCCTTTCACGGCATTACGGATCTCGTCGAGATATTTTACTGTAGACTGGCCGTTACGTTTCGCAAATTCAACGAACGCTACGGTCACCTTACCCTTATGCGGCTGGGTGCTCATGTCCATCTGGCTGGGATCTCCCGCGCCAACGGCCACGTTAGAGATGATGGATTTCACCAGCGGGTTTTGGGTGCCGCCGACTACTTTGGTCACTCTTTGTTCGATCACATTGGTAATGGAATCGGTCACTTTCTGGTCCGTACCGATCGGCAGTTCGATGTAAGCGTAGATAAAGTTCGGGTCCGCCTGCGGGAAAAACACCACTTTGGGGCTGCGGATCGCGGTCAGCATAATGCTGAACACCAGCAGGCCGAAAGTGCCCAGCAGGATGAATACCGGGCGCCATCCAACGATGGCCCAGCTCAACACCCTGCGGTAACGGTTTTGTACGCGGGGCCAGATATTGCTCTGGAATTTCCTTGCAACGCCGCCCAGCCAGAAACGTTCCAGCACTACCAGCAGGTAAATGAAAAATACGATGTTGCCCGCGCCGAAACTGATGGTATAGCAGATCAGGGCGATAAAGGCGAATACGATCGTGGTGATGGTGAATTTCCTGTCGAAGCGGGGTTTGGGATGACTTTCCCCTTCGTGACGGTCCATAAAGTCCACCGCGAACACGGGATTGATAATATATGCCACTACCAGCGAGGCCAGCAGGGTAACGATCAGCGTCACTGGCAGGAATTTCATGAAGCTGCCGATGATGCCCGGCCAGAACAGCAGCGGGAAGAACGGCGCGAGTACCGTGAGCGTGCCGGAGAATACGGGGAGGAACACTTCACCCGCCGCTATTTTCGCGGCTTTCACAATACCGAGGTCCCTTCGTTCATAAAAAATACGGTGCACGTTCTCAATTACCACGATCGCATCGTCTACCACAATACCCAATGCCAGCAGGAAGGAGAACAGCACCATCATGTTCAGGGTGTAATCCATCATGCCCAGCACCACGAAAGCGATGAACATGGAGATAGGTACGGAAGCCGCCACGAATATGGCGTTCACTGCGCCCATGAAGAACATGAGCACGACGGTCACCAAAATAAAACCGATGATGATCGTATTGATCAGGTCGTGCAGGGTAACGCGGGTGGATTCGCTCTGATCGGCCGTAATGGTTACGTCCAGGCCTTTCGGCAGGTAACCGGCCTTCATTTCTTCCACGATCTTCGAGATCTTGTCCGACGCGTCGATCAGGTTTTCGCCGCTTCTTTTGATAACGTTGAGCGTGATTACGCTTTTGCCGTTGAGGCGGGCATATGATTCCTGTTCTTTAAAATCGTCTTTTACATCTGCAATGTCTCTCAGGTATACGATTGCGCCTGAAGAACCGCGGATCACGATGTTCCTGATCAGCGTGGGGTCTTTGTATTCGCCTTTTACAGACAGGGTCCGTTTCTGGCCGTCCATCGACACAAGGCCGCCGGAGATCGTCCTGTTCTCCATCGCCACTGCGTTCGCAATATCGTCGAAACTGATGCGGGCGGCGTCCATTTTGTATTTGTCCAGGTCGATATGGATCTCCCTGTCCAGCGCGCCCACGATGTCTACACGGGTAATTTCCTTCAGCCCTTCGATCCTATCCTGCATTTCATCCGCGTATCTTTTAAGCGTCTGCAGGTCGAAGTCGCCGCTCATGTTCACGTTCATGATCGGGATCTGGGAAACGTCTATCTGTATCACCTGTGGTTCCTGCCCGTCTGTGGACAGGTTGGTGGGGAGGTCCGGCTTCGCTTCGTCTATTTTCGCTCTTACTTCATTGGCGGCCGCTTCCAGGTCTTCGTCGGGATTAAATTCGATCGTGATCGCGGAGTAATCCTGTATGGAAGAGCTGGTGATCTTTTTTACGCCGGAAATGGATTTCAGTTTTTTCTCGATGGGTTTGGTCACGAGGGTTTCCATATCCTCCGGAGAAGTACCGAAATACACGGTAGATATGTAAAACTGCGGGAACACGACCTCGGGAAACTGCTCCTTCGGCATTTTATTATAAGCCAGGAAACCGGCGATCGTAATGATAAGGGTCGCCACGTAAATGCTCACCTTATTATCGATCGCCCAGCTGGTGAGCTTAAACTCTTTTTCTAAGTCCTTCATCGGTTAATTTTTAAAGATGGCAAACCTGGTTACAATTTGATATAATCGTTGTCGTTCAGGCCCTGGAAGCCGGTAGTGATAATCCTGTCGCCGTCTTTGAGGCCTGATTTGATCTCCGCTTTGTCATTGTAAGTGCGGCCCAGCTCGATGTTCACACGGGAAGCCTGCAGTTTGTTGCCTTCGCCTTTCACGGTGAGCACGTAGGGTTTGCCGAGTGAATACTGGATCACGCCAACGGGGATCACGATGGCATCTTTGGCGCGGTAGTCTACGATGCGCAATTGTGCGATCATGTTGGGATGCATGTCTGCGGACGGTTTCAGCGGAATTTCCACGTTAATGGTGCGGCTCAGCGGATCGATCACTTTAGAGGCGAAGCCGATGCGGGTGCGGATCTCTTTTTGAATATCCGGCAGCGTTACGATCACTTCGTCGCCGGTTGTTACGCGGCCGGCGAAAGATTCGGCGATATTGGCCACAACGCGAAGGTTGCTGGTGTTCACGACGCGGAAGGCGGGCTGGCCGGGAGCCGCATTGTCGCCCAATTTAGCGATCACCGCGTCTACGGTGCCGTTGATGGGGGAAACGATGCGGGTGAGCGCCTGCTGGTCTCTCAGCGTAGCGAGTTTTTTCTCGAGGTTGTCTACGGCTGCTTTTGCGTTCAGGTATTCCACTTCGGAGCCGATCTTTTGTTTCCACAGGTTTTCCCGTTTGGCAAAAAGCGTTTTCTGAAGCTCCAGTTGTGTTTCCACTTCGGCGATGCCGGCGCGGGCCACCTGGTCGTCTACCTGTGCGAGCGCCTGGCCTTTGGAAACACGCTGGCCTTCTTTCACGTAAATGGCTTTAATGATGCCGGGGCTTTGCGCGCTTACGTTCACGTTCTCACGCGCGTCCACATTACCCTGGATATCGATGAAGTGCTCAAACACCGTGTCTTCAACGGCAGCGATGGTAACCGTTTTGGTTTTCACGGAGGAATCGCCTGCTTTCAGTTCTTTTTCCAGCGTGGAAATTTCCAGGTCCAGCTTGGCTTTGTCCTGTTTGAGCTTCTGGAGTTTCTCGGCTTTGTTTTCCCCGCCACCGCCGCAAGCGGCCAGGATCAGCGTGGCGAGAGAGAGCGTTAAATATCTTTTAGTCATTGTATTATAGATTTTAAGGCGGATGTTAAACAGTTGATGATTAAAGTTTGCCGTATGCTTTGAGGTAATCGATGCGGGACACGATCACGTTGAACAGCGCGGTGAAATAGTTGTTCTGCGCGGTGAGCAGCTGCGATTCCGCAGTGATCATTTCCAGGCTGGAGCCAACTCCTTCGCTGTATTTGATGTTCGTTGTTTCGTACACTTCTTTTGCCAGCTGCATGTTCTCTTCCTGGTCTGTCAGGCTGGTGATATTGTTGCGCAGCGTGGTCCGGGAATTGGCCTGGTCGAGATCGATGGTGTTACGCATATTCTCCATGGCAAGTTCCGACTGTTGTACCTCGATAAATGCCTGGTCCACTTTTCTTCTTCTTTGCATACCTGAGAAGATGGGCACTGAAAGGTTCAACCCGTAAGACACAAAGCCGTACCAACCGGGTTTCCCGGAGAAGTAGTCGAATTCGGTGGCTGCTCTGGCCGCGCCGCCCTGGCCGAACAAGGAAAGCGAGGGAAGCGCCTGGAGGCGATATCTTTTCAGGTTGTACTCGTTGGCGTGTTTCTGCGTTTCGAGCAGTTGGTATTCGATCCTGTTCGAGTAGGTGAACGGCTGATCTTCCTGGATGTCGGCCTTGAGCGCGTTGGAGCTGAGCGTGTCTGTCAGTTCCAGCGGTTGTTTGATTGGCATGCCCATCTGGTATTTGAGAGCGGCGATGCCTACTTCGCGGATATTGCGCAGGCGGGTATCTTCAGACTTCAGGTTGTTAAGCTGCACCACCAGCCTGTCCACATCCAGCTTTTCCACGAGGCCGTTGTTGTATATTTCGCGGGTTTCGGCCAGCGTTTTTCCCAGCCGGTCGATATTCTCGCGGAGGATAGACAACGCTTTGTCTGCTGCCACTACGTTATAATACGCCTTGTACACTTCCGTCTTTACATCTATCTCCGACTTTTTTACGTTTTTGCTGGCCAGTTCTTCCAGGGTTTTCCGGGCCTGGAGGGCTACCAGCACACTGGGATCGAACAGCACCTGGTTTACGTTCACCGTTCCCTGTGCGTTGTAGGCCAGGCCGAATGAAAAGGGCACCAGCGTACCTTTTGGAGCGGAGGTGTCAAAGTTGCTGGCGTCGAGCAGTTGTTTCTGAATGATCGGGTTGTGCTGGAAGGAGGCGGCACCGGATACCTGCGGCAGGGCGAGCCCGCTTACTTCCTTGTTTACGGCCAGCTGGTACAGTTCCTCCATTTTGGCGTTACGCACGGCGTATTGATGCGTTAACGCATAAGCAACTGCGTCCTGCGCGGAGAATCGTATGGTTTCCTGAGAAGGCGGGGGGGCCTGCTGTGCCTGAGCGTAGGTGAAAAATTGCGTCATCAGTCCTGCGAGGGCGATGAGCTTCCATTTAAACTGCATACTTTTTAATATTTATTCGGGTAATCTTTAACCTTGTATTTTTCGATTTCCTGGTAACCTTTTACTGAAGCCACTCCGAAAAGGAAATGTTCCAGCAGCACGCGCTGCACTTTCGACATATCGTAGCCGTTCATCGGGAACAGTTCGGGCTGGAAGCAGAACATGGCGGAAGCGGTACGGAAATGGCTGAGGATGTCGATATCGATATCCGGCCGGTACAGCCCTTCGCGGATGCCTCGCTCGAGGTTTTCGCGGATGGTCTGCATGAGGAACACGTTTTTGTGCTCTTCGAACAGCTGGAAGGCTTTCGCATGAAATTTCTGGAGGTCCATCATCACTACCGGGTTCATATTGCGGAGCTTTTCGTCCAGCATTTTCATGACGAGGAACAGTTCTTCCACGGCATCCTTACTGTTGTTGCGGCTTTCGATGCATTGGTCCTGCATGAGCTTGAGGTGGCGGCTGATCACGTTCACCACGAGATCGCTTTTATCGGCAAAATGGGCGTAAAGGGTCTTTTTGGAGATTCCCATTTTGATGGCGATATCGTCCATAGTAATGGACCTGGTGCCGTATTGCCGGAACAGGTTGAAGGCCGTATCTAAAATTCGCTCTTGTACTTCCATACACGCGCAAAACTATGGAAACTATTTAAACTGCCAAAGTTTCCATTCATTTTTTTCGAACTTTATGACGAACGGGATTGGTCAGCCGGGGTATGCATTTTGGCATACGGGAGGCGGAATGTGGCGTTCAAATACAGTACCTTTGGCCTTTCAATACCATATCACATGTCTCCAAAACTGAGGTTCAGGGTACTGTTATCCCGCATACTGCGCTATTTTTTCCAGGGGTTGCTGATTTTGGCGCCCATCGGGATCACGGCGTTTACGCTTTACTGGGGTTTCGTCACGATCGACAATTTGTTGCCTAAAGACGTGGTGCCGGTGGACCATCCGTTGAATTTCCTGCGGTACAAGGGGGTCGGGTTTGTGATCGTGCTGGCGCTGGTGGTGTTTGTGGGATATTTGAGCTCTTCGTTCATTGTGGGGCGGCTGATCGACATGTTTGATCATATACTCGAACGCACGCCATTTATTAAATATATTTATTCCTCTGTAAAGGATGTATTTGATGCATTTGTGGGGGAAAAGAAGAAATTCGACCATCCTGTGCTGGTGAATGTTTACGGGGAAGATGTATGGGAAATGGGGTTCATTACGCAGGAGGATGTGCGGGCGTTGGGGCTGGAGGGGTATTTTGCGGTGTATGTTCCGCATGCCTATGCTATTACGGGCAAGGTTTTTATAGTGCGGAAGGAAAAGGTGCGGCCGCTGACGAACGTTTCGGCGGGCGAGGCGATGAAATTCGCCGTCTCGGGCGGGGTTACGCATATCACCGAATTGCCGGCGGTAGTGCCTGAGGGGGGAAACCCGGGCCGTTCATCCTGATTGCAAATTCCTTTCCCCCTTCGTTTTTCGGGGATTTTATCGTCCCTGATTAAGATATTGTCACCCGGGAAATAGTTCCCGTGACCTTTTTCCCACGATCTTGCAGCTACATCAAACCACACGATGATGTTGCCCTTGTTACGGCCGGTGTTTTTATTGCCGGCCCTGTTAATTCTGCCTTTCGTTGCAAAGGCATGGGGTTTCTTTGCCCACGAACGCATTAACCGGCTGGCGGTATTTTCGCTTCCGCCGGAAATGCTGGTGCTTTTCAAGCCGAACCTGGAATACCTGGCGGCGCAGGCTACGGCGCCGGATAAACGCAGGTACCTGCTGCCGGCGGAGGGAGCGCGACATTATATAGATCTGGACCGTTACGGCCGGCCGCCATATGCGGAACTGCCGCGGGGCTGGCGGGAGGCGGTGGAAAAATATACGGAAGACAGCCTGCAGCGCAACGGGGTGTTGCCCTGGCACCTGGAGCGGATGATGTACCGGCTGACGCGGTGCTTTATGGAAGGCAACACGGCGGCCATCCTGAAAACGGCGGCGGAGCTGGGGCATTATATCGGCGATGCCTATGTGCCGCTGCACGCCTGCTCCAACCATAACGGTCAATATACAGGCCAGCACGGCATTCACGGGCTGTGGGAATCGCGGCTGCCGGAGCTTTTTGCAGACGGACAATATGATTACTGGACAGGGAAAGCCGCTTACATCCCGGCCCCGAGGGGGCATTTCTGGCAGGTTGTGCTGGAAAGCGCGGTGGCGGCGGATTCTGTGCTACATATTGAAAAAACGCTGAGTATGCATTTTCCTTCAGATCAACGGTATGCATATGAGCCACGGAACGGTTTGCTGGTGCGGAACTATTCCACCGCCTATGCGGCAGCCTACCACGGCCGGCTGAACGGCATGGTGGAAAGGCGTTTCCGCGGGGCCGTGCACAGCGTTGCATCGTGCTGGTACACAGCCTGGGTGAACGCAGGGCAGCCGTCGCTCGCAAAGCTGGCCCAGCCCGGCTTTCAGGAAGAAACGCAACGGGAGCTGCGGCAGCTGGACAGCCTCTGGAAACATGGTAAAATAATTGGACGGCCCCATTAAGAAATAACAAAAGAAAGTTTATCTTTGGCCTTCTAATCTTTTTAACCTATTCCTACACTGACCAATCTTCCGGTTTTTATTGTACCGTGATTTTTACCTTTCCTTCGAAAAACCATAGAAAGTGGAACAAGAAAACGTATTCAATTTAGATCGCAACATGAAGGTGCACAATTTTAATGCAGGTCCTTCTGTATTACCGAACGAAGTGCTGTACAAAGCCAGCAAGGCGCTGATAGACTTTGAAGGCACAGGAATGTCTATCCTTGAGATAGGACACCGCACGGAACCGTTTGTAGCCGTGATGGAAGAGGCACGCAGTCTTGCCCGGGAGCTGATGCAGCTGGACGACGACTTTGAAGTGCTGTTCCTTCACGGAGGCGCCACCACCCAATTCATGCAGGTACCTATGAACCTTCTTGAAAACGGTGACACCGCCTCTTACATCGATACCGGCGTATGGTCCAACAAAGCGATCAAGGAGGCCAAACAGTTCGGTTATGTAGAAGTTTCCGCCAGCTCCAAAGACAGCAACTACAATCACATCCCCAAGCAGTTTACGGTACCCCAGCAAGCCAAATACCTGCACATCACCACGAACAATACCATTTACGGTACCCAGTGGCAGGCAACCCCCGAGACGGACGTTCCCCTGGTGGCAGATATGAGCTCCGACATCCTGAGCCGCCAGATGGATTTTAACCGCTATTCCCTGATATATGCGGGCGTACAGAAAAACATGGGCGCCGCGGGCGCTACCATGGTGGCCGTACGCAAAAGCATGCTCGGCAAGGTAACGCGCAAGATCCCCAGCATCATGGACTACAGGCTGCACATCGAGAACGGCTCCATGCTCAATACCCCGCCGGTATTCGCTGTTTATATTTCCATGCTCACCCTCCGCTGGCTCAAAGGCCAGGGTGGCGTTGCGGCGATCGAAAAAATAAACAACAAAAAGGCCGCGCTGCTGTACGACGAGATCGATCACAACCCCCTCTTCCGTGGCAACGTTGTGAAGGAAGACCGCAGCAAAATGAACGTGACCTTTACCATCGATAAACCGGAACTGGAAGAGGAATTCGTGAAGTTCTGCAAGAAGGAAGACATCGTAGGCATCAAGGGGCATCGTTTGTCCGGAGGTTTCCGCGCTTCCCTCTACAACGCGCTGCCCCTCGAAAGCGTGGAAGCCATGGTGGAAGCCATGAAGTTCTTCTCGCTGAAAAAAGCCTGATCCGCCTGGCAGGCCCGTGCCGGTGACGGGGCGTATCAATCGTATCGCTGCGGGTCGTATCGCTGCGGGCACCCCTATACTAAAGCATGATAAAATATTATATATGCAGACTGCCGCACGAAATGCGGCAGTCTTTTTTATTCCTACCCTCCTTTTCTTATTTTTACCGCTCTTAAAAGCAAACCAAAGATCATGGCAATTATCAAACCTTTCCGGGCGTTGCGTCCGCAACCCGCGCTGGCTAAAGATGTAGCTGCAAAACCCTACGACGTGCTCAATTCCAAAGAAGCCGCCGCAGAGGCCGCAGGAAACCCGAATTCCTTCTATCACGTGTCCAAATCGGAAATAGACCTCCCCGAAGGAACCGACATCCATAGCGAAGCCGTTTACCAGAAAGCTGCCGAAAACCTCCAGCAACTCCAGGCATCCGGCACCCTCTTCCACGAAGAAACGCCCTGCTATTATATCTATAAACTCGTGATGGACGGCCGCTCCCAGACCGGCCTCGTTTGCGTGTCCTCCATCGCCGATTATAACAACGGCATCATCAAAAAACACGAATTCACCCGTCCCGATAAAGAGCTCGACCGCATCAACCACATCACCACTACCCGCGCCCAAACCGGTAATGTGTTCCTCGCATACAACGACGTGCCCGAGATCAATTCCATTATCGAGCACTGGCAGGCACAGCACAAACCGGTGTACGATTTCACCGCGGAAGACGGCATCAGTCACACCGTTTGGGTAGTGAACGAAGCCGCCACCGGCGACGAGATCACCCGGCTTTTCGCCACCAAAGTGCCCGCTACGTACATCGCCGACGGTCACCACCGCGCGGCATCCGCCGGGCTGGTGCAGAAAGCTTCCGGGGAGGACGTATATTCAGACGCCAACCTGAACTATTTCCTCACCACCATCTTTCCCGCCAGCGAGCTTGCCATTCTTGACTATAACCGCCTGGTGAAAGACCTCAACGGTCACAGCAAAGCAGATTTCCTGTCACGCCTCGAATACGACTTTATCGTGGAAGCCATCGGTCACCACGAACAGAAACCTTCCGGCCTGCACGAGTTCAGCATGTACCTGGACCATACCTGGTACCGCCTCGTAGCACGCGAAGGCACCTACACCGCCGACCCCATCGGCATCCTGGACGTGACCATCCTGCAGGACAATGTGCTGGACAAACTGCTTGGCATCAAAGACCCAAGAACAGACAAACGCATCGACTTCGTAGGCGGCATCCGCGGCCTGGGCGAGCTGGTGAAAAGGGTGAACAGCGGGGAAATGGCCGTGGCCTTCGCCCTGTACCCCGTTACCATCCAGCAGTTATTCGACATTGCAGACAGCGGCAACGTAATGCCACCGAAAAGCACCTGGTTTGAGCCGAAGCTCCGCGACGGGCTGCTCACCCACCTCATCTGATCTTCCTGAAAGCGCCCCCCTGCCCCTGCGGCGGGGTAGGCGCTTTTTTCTTACATTTACATAAAACGAACCGAACGATGGAATGGCAAAAGGCTGCAAAAAAATGGTCCCTTGTGCTGGCGGGCATCCTTTCCGTACAGTGGGCAATCGCGCAGGATAACGGCGAACTGCAAAACACCGCGCGCACTTTCCTGCGCACCGGAGATTACGCAAACGCCATCCTGGTGCTCAACCAGGCCATACAATCCGCACCAGACGATATCGAACTGAAAAAAGACCTCGCTTTCGCCTATTATCTCAAAGGCGATTACAACCGGGCCTACACAGTCGTTTCCCCGCTGGTAGACAAAAAAGAGGCGGATATCCATCTCTTCCAGATCGCCGGCAACATCTATCAAAGCAAACAGGACTGGAAAGGCGCTGAAAAGCTCTACCAACGCGGCTTGAGGAAATTCCCCAAAAGCGGCGAGCTGCACAACGACTACGGCGATCTGCTGCAAAACATGAAAAATTTCGACGGCGCGCTGCGGTATTGGGTGAAAGGCATCGAGGTAGACCCGAACTTCCCTGGCAACTATTACCACGCCGCCCGCAGTTACCTCTGGACCAAAGAGCCCATCTGGGCCATCCTCTACGGCGAAACCTTCATCAATCTCGAAAGTTACACCACCCGTACCGCCGAGATCAGGGACATCGTGCTCGAATGTTATAAAAAACTCTTCGACGACCCGGATATTTTCAACAGCGTGCCCACCGAAACTTCCGACAGAAAAGGCAAAAAAGCCCCCGACGTGGGTTTTATGGACGCTTACAAAGCCACTATGGCCAAACAGGTGAGCGTGATCGCCACCGGCATAGAGCCGCAATCGCTGGTAATGCTGCGCACCCGTTTCCTGCTTGACTGGTATAACTTCTACTCACTCAAATATCCATACGCCCTTTTCGATTTCCAACGCAAACTGCTCCGCGACGGAATGTTCGAAGCATACAACCAATGGCTATTCGGTCCCTCGGCCAACGCCGCGGACTACAAAGCCTGGACGGCGCTGCACAAAACCGAATACGACGGCTTTACCAGCTGGCAGCGCAACCATCCGCTGAAACTGAAAGACGAACAATTTTACAACACCGGCAAACTGGCAACGATCAAGTAACGCCCGGCCCGCGGGCGAAGCGGGAACACAGCATGGCAGGCCGGTTCATACAACAACAAGAATCTAAACCATAGCACTTATGCTGATCTCAAAACACCAAAACATTATTGACAAAGCCGTAAAAGCCAACCACGAAAGAACCTTTTACGCGCAGTACCCTGAGCACCCCAAGGCGTACGGCGAAGAAGCACCGCCGCAAGGCGAAACCACGTTCAAAGACCTTCTCGGCAAACCTTTCCCGCGTCTCAAACAAAAAATTGCGGAGAACTGGCATGGTGAAGAAGTGAGCCCTTACACCCTTCAGCCGCTCGGCATCACCTATCCCATCGTTTCCACAGACGAGCTGGTGAAAGCCGGCAAACGCGCGGGCCAGCGCTGGGCGCAGCTTTCCGTGGCAGACAGGGCGGGCATTCTCACGGAAACACTCGAAAAGATCCAGCATCATTTCTTCGAGATCGCCCATGCCACCATGCACACCACCGGCCAGAGCTTTATGATGAGCTTCCAGGCCAGCGGCCCCCATGCCAACGACCGCGCCCTGGAGGCCATCGCTATGGGTTACCAGCAGCTGCAGCATTTTCCCGAGCATCAGACCTGGGAAAAACCGATGGGAAAGATCAGCGTGAAACTCGAGAAAACGTTCAGGCCCATCCCTAAAGGCCTCGGCCTCGTGATCGGCTGCTCCACCTTTCCCGTGTGGAACTCGCTGCCCGGCATGTATGCGGACCTTATTACCGGCAACGCCGTGATCGTAAAACCGCATCCCAAAGCTATTTTACCCATCGCCATCGTGGTGGCGGCCATTCAGCAGGTGCTGGAAGAAAACGGGCAGGACCCCTACACTTGTCAGCTTGCGGCCGACAGCTCTTCACAGCCGATTGCCAAAACGCTCGCAGAGCATCCCGATGTGGCGCTGATAGACTATACCGGGGGCAGCGCTTTCGGCAATTACATCGAATCGCTCGCTTCGCCGCGCAAATCGGTGTTCACCGAAAAAGCCGGGGTTAATTCCGTGATTTTGGATTCCGTAAAAGATATCGATGCCGTAATGCAGAATCTCGCATTTTCCGTGAGCCTGTATTCCGGCCAGATGTGCACCGCGCCGCAAAACTTTTTCATTCCCGAAAGCGGTGTGGATACGGCGAACGGGAGAATTTCCTACGATGAAGTGGCGCAGAAATTCAAAGCAGCCATCGAAGCGCTGGTGAACAATCCCAAAATGGGAGCCGGCACACTCGGCGCCGTGCAGAACGAAGCCACGCTGCAACGCGTAAAAGCCGCCGGGAAAACCGGCGCAAAAGTGCTGCTGAACGGCGCGCCCGTTGCCAATGAAGAATATGCAGGCGCAAGAACGTATTCGCCCACCGTGCTGGAAGTAACCGCAAACGATACGAAAGTATTTGAGCAGGAGCTGTTCGGCCCCGTGGTATTGCTGGTGAAAACCAACAGCACGGATCATTCCATCGAACTGGCGCGTGGCATGGCAGACAAACACGGCGCCATCACCTGCGGCGCCTACACGACCGACGACGCCGTGAAAGAAAAGATCGCCGATGCGATGAACAGCGTGTTCACCCCGGTTTCTTTCAACTTCACCGGTTTCATTTGGGTGAACCAGCACGCCGCATTTTCGGACCTGCACGTTTCCGGCGGAAATCCCGCGGGCAACGCCAGCTTCACCAACCCGGAGTTTATCGTGAAGCGCTTCGTTTGGGTGGGAAACAGAACATACGTGGACTAAACGCTCGACAATATGAAAATAAATGCACGGATACTACTTTTGATGATGGTGGCCGTCGCCTGTCAGCAGGCCCCCAAAGCGGACAAAGCCGCCGTTACCGACGCGCAGGCCGTTTCCGTTCCCGAAGGCAGCAAAACGCACCGGCTGGATACGGCGGCCAGTATTCTATTCTGGATCGGCACCAAACCCACCGGGGAACACAAAGGCTCGTTCCGTTTCTCCGGCGGCGAACTGTACACCAAAGACAGTACGCTCACCGGCGGGCATTTTTCCATCAACATCAACAGCATCGCCAATCTCGACCTCAGCCCGCAGCCGGATATGAAAAAGAAGCTCGAAGACGAGCTGCGCGGCGAGAACTTTTTCGATGCGGAGCATTATCCCGTAGCGCGGTTCGAGATCACGGAAGTAAGCCCTTACCGCCCCGCCCCGAACGATGACGGCGTACTGCTGAAAGACGCTACCCATATGATAAAGGGCAACCTCACCATCAAAAACGCCACAAAAAACATCACCTTCCCGGCCAAGGTTGTTTTTACAGACGGAAAGGTGAAAGGCGAAGCGAATTTCAATATCGACCGTACGCAGTGGGGCATGACCTACCGGGCGGACAAATCGTTACAGGATAAGCTGATCAATTCCGTCGTGAATATTCATTTTGAAATCGTTACCAATTAATACCAGGGCCGCCGTCAGCGCGGCCCCTTTCCTTTCCATTACCGATTTTTTTCGTTAAATTGGTAATCACAACAAGCTGCTTTTTATGGAAACAAATCAACAGCGGGACCAGCGACTCTGGCGTATTGCCAAATCCCGCGCACAGTTCCGTACGCACCTGATGACCTATCTTATTATCAACGGTTTCCTCTGGGTGATCTGGCTGTTGACGGACAACGACCACGGCGGCATTCCCTGGCCTGTATGGCCGATGGCCGGCTGGGGCCTTGGGCTGGCGTTCGCTTATTACAACGCGTTTCATAAAGACCCATTCGGCGACGCTACCCGCGAGTACGAAAAACTGCAGCAGGAAAAACAGCAGCGAGGTCAATAACGAAACCACCCCATCATGCACCAACCCACCCGGCTTTTTGATGTTATCCAGCATCAACTGGCGAATTATTCCAAACAGGATATGCTGGCCGCCAAAGAACAGGGCACCTGGAAAACCTACAGCACCGAAGACGTAGCCGGCATCGTACAACGATTCAGCTCAGGCCTGCTGCAGCTGGGCATCGGCGGCACCGGGCTGCAGCCTGAAACACAGGATAAGATCGCCATCATCAGCCACAACCGCCCCGAATGGATCTTCACCGATCTGGCCTGTCAGCAGGTAGGCGCCGTATTGGTGCCCATTTACCCGACCATCAGCGAAACCGAGCTCGTATACGTGCTCAACGATGCCGAAGCGCATATTTTGTTCGTAGACGACATCCATTTGTACGAAAAAGTGCTGGCGAACCGCGGCAAACTGTCCACCGTCAAAGAAATTTATTCCTTCGAACGGATCGCCGGCGTAAAACACTGGATGGACATTCTCGCCGCCGCGTCCACCACCGACGTGGCGCGGATCGAAGGCATCAAAAAAAACATTACCCCCGATACGCTCGTCACCATTATCTATACTTCCGGCACCACCGGCATTCCCAAAGGCGTAATGCTGAGCCATGGCAACATCATGAGCAACGTGACCGCCTGCATTCCCATTCTGCCGGTGAACGAGCAGGCGCGGGCGCTGAGTTTCCTGCCGCTCAACCATATTTTCGAGCGGATGGTGACCTACGTGTACTTCACCGCGGGCGTTTCCGTCTATTACGCAGAAAGCATGGAAGCCATTTCCGACAACCTGAAGGAAGTGAAGCCCAGCATTTTCACCACCGTGCCGCGGCTGCTGGAAAAGGTTTACGAAAAGATCATGGCGCGCGGCAACACGCTCACCGGCATTCAGCGCACGATGTTTTTCTGGGCGCTGGACCTGGGCAACCGGTATGAACTGAACAAACAACAAGGCCCTTTGTATAACCTGCAGCTGGCCATCGCCAGGAGGCTGGTGTTCAGCAAATGGAAAGAAGCCATGGGCGGCCAGCTGGAATGCATCGTAACCGGCGCTGCCGCCGCGCAGGTTCGCCTGTTGCGGATCTTCACCGCCGCGGGTTTTTCCATCCTGGAAGGTTACGGTCTTACCGAAACCTCCCCCGTGATAGCCGTGAACGGCAAAGACCCGAAAGACCGCATGTTCGGCACCGTTGGCCCGCCGATCGATAACGTGCAGGTTAAAATTGCCGGGGACGGGGAAATACTCGTAAAAGGCCCCAACATCACCATGGGATATTACAAAAATCCCGGTCTGACCGCCGAATCCATCCGGGAGGGCTGGTTCCATACCGGCGACGTGGGCATGCTGGTGAAGGATAAATTCCTCAAGATCACCGACCGCAAAAAAGAGCTGTTCAAAACCTCGGGCGGCAAATTCGTGGCGCCGCAGCCGATCGAAAATAAGTTCAAAGAATCGCCGTACATCGAGCAGATCATGGTGGTGGGGGCAGACCGTAAGTTCGCCGGGGCGCTGATCGTACCGAATTTCGCCAACCTGCAGGACTGGGCCCGTACGAACAACGTGGCGTTTCCTTCGAGGGAGCAGGGATTAAAAGACCCGAAGGTAAGAGCGTTGTACAAGCAGGCGGTGGACAAATACAACCAATATTTCAACCACATCGAACAGGTAAAAAAATTCGAGCTGATGCCCGGGGAATGGACGGTAGACGGCGGCGAACTGACGCCCACGCTGAAACTGAAGCGAAAAGTGATCGAAAACAAGTACCAGGCTGCGATAGCGCACATTTATGCCTGAAAAATGAGGAAATTTGGCAAAAAACATTATTTTTGCGCTCCCGCAACCCAGCGGAATGGCCCGGTAGTTCAATGGATAGAATAGAAGTTTCCTAAACTTTAGATACAAGTTCGATTCTTGTCCGGGCTACCATACCGGAATAGTAGTTTTAACACTGCTATTCCGGTTTTTTATTTGTGGGAAACCCACGCCCAACGTCGCAGTTTCCTCCCCCATTCAACGCACAAATTCAAAAACAGCTTCTTCAAACGTTTTATTCTTTTCATAATAAAGCATATGCCCACCAACAATTTCCTTTACAGTCTGTTTCGGAAAACTAAACCGCTTATAATGTTCGGGACCAATATTATTATCTGCAGTGCCGGAAATCACCAACACCGGCACATTGAGCCGGCCGGTAGCCAGGGAGAAATCCGTAAAATATTCTTTCATACCCAGTGCCAACCGGCCAAAGTCATAATTACGCCTGGTAGAATTATCAACACTATCCAGCATGGCTACATTCACTTCATTGTCAGATAGCATTTTATATCCATTACCGCTCTTGCGTAATGCTGTAATCGCTTTGACGTATGCTGTCAGCGTATCTTCTGCCGCATTGGACCCAAAGTTTGTACCAAGGGTTTTATTAACGTAACTAACCTGGTTTGCCAACGAATGATTGATAGACAGTGTTGCATTCAGCAGTATTAAACCTTTCACGTGCCCTGGATATTTTAACGCGTAATTAAAAGCCAGTATGCCACCAAAAGAATGCGCCAGCAAGTAAATCTTTTTCTCACCAGTGGCTATACGAATATCCTCAATATCCTGCACCATCCGGTTCAAGCTGTAATCGCCATTTTCCGGTGACGCGGATCGGCCCGAACCCCGCTGATCGTAGTACCACATCGTTAGCTTTTTCTCCAACACATTTCCACCCATTACTTCAAAAGACTTGCTCCAGGCACCCGGGCCGCCGTGAACAAAAATGCAGGAAGTACCCTTTCCGGCCGACGTAAGAAATAATTTCACATGATCACTGGTCATAAAAGAACTGTCGCTCAAAATGCCGGCATTACGGAGGGGCTGGCTGTAACTATTAAAAGAAAGTAAAATGCCGGTAGCGATAATGAATATCCACTTCATGACTAGCTGAAATAATTAAGTTAAAAAATTGTACTAAATATACGAATGTTAGGCGCAACAGCACCTTCGATTACCGGTTCCGGCCGGTTCGCCATCACTAATCCCTGCAAAATCACTTTTTCCGCCGAGCGGCTCAACCTCTCAAAGTACAGCTGGTGAAAAGAAAAATCAAACTTCTATTCATGCTTACATTCATTATAATATATCACAAAAGAAATCGCTTACCGCCCCAAAAGGCGATAAGCGATTGATATTAAGCCAATAACCTTAAATCATCCAGGAAATGTTTCGAAAACTGTTCGGCAGGGGGCTACGATCAATTGCAAAAGCTTCAGGTGTAATACTTGAAGCTTTTATATTTTCACAACATAGTTCCCTTCAAGTCTCGAAATTTTGGTTTGTTTTCATTTTAAGCCAGCCCCCCTTTGTTTCTATAATATTTCGAACATCAACCCTCTTTTCACCATTCCCTTTAGTAAGAAAAACAACCTTTCATTCAGTGGTAATGGCAAAAGATCCATTATTATCCTATTTTGAGTTAGAAAAGAAAAACATAACCCCAAAATAGCCATTATCGGGTTACGAACATTTCTTTTGCGCCCAAAAACGGGTTTTAACTACACTTTTGTAAAATGAACCTCATAAGCCAACGGCACCCCCTGCCTCGCCATTTGATAACCCCGGGTTGCTTTGATATTCGTTATCCATTCATCTATCCCTCCAAACTCGCAACTCCAGCAATCGTAACTCTCCAACCCGGTAAAGCCGCCGGGCTCAAAGATCAAACTCAATGAAAGCTGGTATATATCTTCCTGTTTTACAAATTGCCGGGTAATATCAAAGCTGAAATGTTCGCCGGTTTCATCTCCCCAATCGTCGATACCATACTGAAACAAGAGCATATCCTCATCAGGTTGCCCGTCTGAAATACCCTTTATTTTAATGTCGTTGTAGAGTTTTTCCGAAAGTTCGACAACAACGTCCGGTGTCATAACAACGCCGGTTCCGGTTAACCGTTTGATCACCGATAAGTATTCTTTTTCGATATTTTTTAATGTTGTTGACTGGGGCATACCGGTTAAAAGTAAAAACTAATATCCAAAAAACCAGGAATTAACCGTCCTGCCTAAATCCTTCTCAACAAAAGTGCCTGCAGGTCAATATTCTCTGTAGATAAACATCCCTGAAAAAATTTCCCAGCCCGACATCCATGCCGTTCTTGTACGATTTTACCTTTTCCGCATAGTTCAATATAATAACCATCGCAAATTGGAGCGAAGGGCTTAAATTTATTTCTATATGGAATCTCTTAAGAAAATACTTCCGCTTTTTTGCCTGGCTTTAATCTTATCCTCCAGCTTTAGAACGTCGCTTAAAGCGCAGGATAACGTATCCCCAAAAGAAACCACCCCGAAGGGATTTCGGCGTACCGATACTGCATCTCAAAATAGCAATACAGACAAGCTGGACGCCGGAGATTTCCATATCGTCCGGGATGGCCTGAAGAATGCGCAAATTAACTTTCAACAAAATAAGTTCGGGCGGATTGCCTTTTTAGGCGGGTCTATCACTTATGGCGGCGGTTGGCGCGATAGTTTAATGTTGTATTTTAAGAACAAGTTCCCCGAAACAAAATTCGATTTTATCAACGCCGGAATCCCTTCAATGGGTAGCACGCCTTCGGCATTCCGCCTGGAAAAGGATATTTTGTCTAAAGGGAAAACAGACCTTCTTTTTGTTGAAGCGGCGGTGAACGATGCGGTGAACGGGTTTTCGCCCATTGAACAGATACGGGCCATGGAAGGCATTGTGCGGCATCTGAAAAAAACAAACCCCGCTATAGATATCGTGATGATGCATTTTGTGGACCCTGAAAAAATAATTGATTATAACAACGGTAAAATTCCCGAAGTGATCAGGAATCACAGCAAAGTGGCGGCACATTATAACATACCTGAAATAAACCTGGCGAAGGAAGTGGCCGCACGTATCAATAATAAAGAGTTTACCTGGGAAAACGACTTCAAAAACCTGCACCCTTCACCGTTTGGTCATGGTGTATATGCCAGCTCGATGATCATCTTCCTGGAGCATTCATTTTCAAAACACCTGCATGAAGAGAATAAAATAACGGCGACTGAACTGCCCAAAATATTGGATAAGGGCTCGTATGATAAAGGGTATCTGGTAACACCGGCAGAAAAGTCAGCCGTAAACGGCTGGGCCTATGAGGCGCGGTGGAAACCGCTGGACGGGGCGGGGACAAGATCCAATTATGTGGATGTGCCCATGCTGACGGGTACCTATCCAACGGGCATTTTACGAATCCCGTTTTTTGGAACCGCAGCCGGATTGGCCATTGCAGCAGGGCCCGATGCCGGCATAATCGCCTATCGCATCGACGGCGGCGATTGGCGAAAACGGGATCTATTCACAGAATGGAGTAACACCCTGCACCTCCCGTGGTATTTTACGCTAGCTTCAGATCTAAAGAACAAACAACATGTATTGGAAATAAAAATGTCGTCGGAAAAGAATGAGCGCAGCAAAGGACGAACATGTCGCATCCGCTATTTTTATATTAATGGCGATGTTCGCTGAGCCGATCACACTATCGAGCTTACCGGTGAATCCCGTTTGTTTTGCCCTAGTGAATTACCCCCTGTCCAAATCACCCCACGGTAAAGTCCAAATCCCTCCCCGCCGAAGTACCTGTCGGTCAATACCTTTGATGTATAAATCTTACAATCATGGAAACGATCAGACATAACGTAGTCATCAAAACTTCCCCCGAAAAGGTTTACCAGGCCGTTACCACCCAGGAAGGCATCGCATCGTGGTGGTGCAAACAAACGACCGCCAAACCCGAGCTGGGGTTTATGAACATCTTCACTTTCGGCACGTTCCGGAATGAAATGAAAGTAGCGGAGCTGTCCGATAACAAAAGAACGGAATGGGAATGTATCCAGTCCATCGAAGAATGGATGGGCACCCGCATCTCCTTCGACCTGGAAGAGCGGAACGGAAATACGCTGCTGCGTTTCACACATGGCGGCTGGAAAGCGGCGACGGACATGTTCGCCGTTTGCAATTACGACTGGGCCAGGTTCATCAGCAGCCTGAAAACATTCTGCGAAACGGGAACAGGCGAACCAGCTTAACTTTCATCATAAAAATTACGCTCATGACACAAACACAAAAAATATACACCGTTGCGGAAGTTGCCGCGCGTTTTCATGAACTCGCACAGCAGGAAAAATGGTTCGAGATACAGGATGAGCTTTTCGCAGATAACGTCAAAAGCGTGGAACCGGCCGGATCTCCGTATCTCGGGTATGCGGAAGGCAAAGCAGCCGTTCGTAAAAAAGCGGAAGATTTTGTAGGCCGGATAACGGATTTCCACGGCGCCTCCACCACGGCGCCGATCGTAACAGGCAATCATTTCGCAGTGGGCCGGGAAAAAGACCTGACCGTGCAGCCCCACGGACGGATGCAGATCAAAGAGATCATGCTATATGAAGTGAAAGACGGGAAGATCGTGCTCGAACAGTTCTTTTATTAGCCAGCAACGCCATTCTGATAACAAAAGGCTTCCGGCACGCCAACTGGAAGCCTTTTTCATTAATTTAGTGCCGGTTTAACCATCCTGCATATGAGCACAAAATCCCTCAAACTGAGAGTTTCTCCCCAGATAGGCGAGGTTTCAGCGAAATACACAACACCTGAAAAGCCGGTGTGCATCCTTACCCTCGCGCATGGCGCCGGCGCCGGTATGGACCACGCGTTTATGGAAACGCTCGCCGCTTCCCTGGCGGATGCGGGCATCGCCACGCTGCGGTTTAACTTTCCGTTTGCCGAACAGAAAAAATTCCGTCCAGACACACCGGCAGTCGCCCACCAGGTTATTGCCGCAGCCATTGCGAAAGCGCGGGATCTTCAGCCTAAACTGCCGTTGTTTGTTTCCGGTAAATCTTTCGGCGGAAGAATGAGCTCGCAATATCTTTCCGAACACCCGGAAAGCCCCGTTAAAGGCGTCATTTTTTACGGCTTCCCATTGCACCCTTCCGGCAAACCCGCTACCGACCGTGCGGAGCACCTCGGAAAAATAAAGGTCCCCATGCTTTTCCTGCAAGGCTCCAAAGACACCCTCGCCACCTGGGACCTGATCGAAAAAGTATGCAGCACCCTGCCCAAAGCCACGCTGGTAAAGCTCGAAGGAGCGGACCATTCTTTCAAGGCGGGTAAAAAAGATACGATGTCGGTATTGGTGGAAGAAACAAAAAACTGGATTGAAAAAACAATTCATTAATTACTTTATATGTCATATTACACCCGCGTTTTAGGCACGCAAAATCCCGACATACATCTTGATGAACTGTTGCAGGCACTGGAAGACCAGGACCTGTCCGCAAAATTTATGATGAGCCCCGACGAAACTGCGGATAAATGGACCGTTATCCAGGTAAACAATAAAAAAGGCGAGCCGTTGGTACAGATTGAAAAAAATCCTGTTGCTGAAGAAGAGGCCGGCGGAGAAGAACTGGAAGAGCTCCGCGAAAACATCAAAGAATGCCAGCCCGCATCCGCCGCAAAATGGCTGGATGCATATTTCAGCAATGTAAAGGTGATCTATGCTTTCCAAATGCTCAACGCCTCGCTGGAAGACGAAAATTTCCCTATCGTGGAAGCTGTGAAAGAAAAAATATGGAACCTCACCGGCGGCATCCTGCAAGCCGACGATGAGGGGTTTTCCAATGAAGACGGCTATCACATTCTCTGGCAATTTTCCGACGATGCAACCGGCGAATGGCATTGCGCGGTGCTCAATGAAAACGGGCAATGGGAGCAGTTCCGCATGGAATTGGGAGACATGAAACAACGGAAAGATTTTCTGGCGGGGAAAGTGCCGGTTTCAGCAAAAAGAGTAAAATAAAAAGAGCCGGCCCATCGCAGCCGGCTCTTTAAACAGGAGGCAATCTTACTTCCAGCCGCCTCCCAGGTCTTTATAAATATTCACCACCGCATTCAACTGCGACTTCTTCGTTTCGATCAGCTCCAGCTTCGATTCCAGCGCGTCGCGCTGCGTCATCAGCACTTCCAGGTAATCTGCGCGGGCAGACTTGAACAGGTCGTTCGAAATATCGATCGAGCGGGTGAGCGCTGCTACCTGCTGCGATTTCAGTTCGTAACTTTTGCCGAGGTTGCTGATGTTGGATAATTGTGTGGATACTTCGAGGTAAGCGTTCAGGATCGTGCGCTCGTAGTTGTACATCGCCTGCAGTTGTCTTGCGTTGGCGTTGAAAAATTCCGCCTTGATCGCGTTGCGGTTGATGAGCGGGCCAGCCAGGTCGCCCGCCAGCGAATACAACAGCGATTCTGGAAATTTCACGAGATACGAAGGTTTGAACGCCTGCAAACCAATGCCCGCCGATATTCCCAGGGAAGGATAAAATTCCGCGCGCGCCACTTTTACATCGAGTTTCGCGGCGGTCAATTCCAGCTCCGCTTTCTGAATATCAGGACGATTCAACAGCAGCTGCGACGGAATGCCCGTGCTCACGGCCTGCGGCGTAAGGTCGAGGAAACTTTCCCCGTGCCTCGTGATCTCCTCCGGATAACGGCCTAGCAACAGGTTGATCCTGTTTTCCGTTTCCCTGATCTGCTGCATGATCTCAAATTCCAGGCTTTGCGATTTCAGCACTTCCGCCTGGAATTTCTGCACGGCGAGCTCCGTCGCACGTGCCGCTTCTTTCTGCGTTTTGATGATGCCCAGCGCATTCTTTTGCAGGCCGATGTTCTGCTTTACGATGTTCAGCTGGTTGTCCAGCGCCAGCAATTCATAATAAGAATTGGCCACTTCCGCGACCAGGTTGGTAAGCACGAAATTTTTGCCTTCCACCGTGGCGAGATACCGAGCTACCGCGGCTTTTTTGGCGGTACGGAGTTTCTTCCAGATATCCGCTTCCCAATTCGCCTGCGCGGCGATCCCGAAATCCCCGAGCGGATCGGGCATTTCTTTACCGGGCTCTATTTCCGTGCTGGCGTCGCCCGCGCCCTGGCTGGTGTAGCGGCCTACCTTTTCCATGCCGGCCCCGGCTTTCAGGCCAATGGCCGGCAATATCCGTCCCTTTCTGATGCGGATGTCGTTTCTCGCGATCCCGATCTCCTGCAAGGTGATCATCAGCTCCTGGTTGTTTTTCAGCGCCGTGTCTATCAGGCTTGCGAGGTCTTTATCGGTGAAAAAATTCCTCCATTGCACGGCGGCGCTGTTGGCCGTATCGCGGCTACCGCCGAAGGTTCCCGGTACGGAGCGGTTCTCGTCCCGCGTGGCCACGACCGGTATCCTGCAGCTGGCGGTGGCCAGGCAAATGCCCAGCACGCCGATGAACGGATATATCCTGCGTTTATACATTATGATCGATTTCTTCTGTTAAAGGATTTTCTTCTTCGTCTTTCACCAGCGCATGCCTTTCCGCGATCTTCCCGAACACGTAATACAGGCCGGGTATGATCAGCATGCCGAACAGGGTGCCGAAAAGCATGCCGCCGAATGCGGCCGTACCGATCGTGCGGTTGCCGATCTTGCCAGGGCCGGTGGCAAACACCAGCGGTATCAGCCCCGCGATGAATGCGAAAGATGTCATCAGGATCGGGCGGAAACGCACGCGGGAGCCTTCCATGGCGGCTTTGAGCACCGAAAGGCCCGCGCGGTGCCGCTGCACGGCAAACTCCACGATCAACACGGCATTTTTACCCAGCAGGCCGATCAGCATTACCATCGCCACCTGCGCGTAGATGTTGTTTTCCAGGCCGGTGAGCTTCAGCAACAGGAACGCGCCGAAAATCCCCGCCGGTAAAGAAAGAATAACGGATAACGGAAGAATGAAACTTTCATATTGGGCGGCGAGGATCAGGTACACGAAACCAAGACAGATCAGGAAGATATACACCGCCTGATTGCCCTGCGCCACCTCGTCTTTCGAAATGCCCGCCCAGTCGATGCCGAAGCCTCTGGGCAATGTTTTCTGGGCCACGTCATTGATCACCTTGATCGCTTCGCCGCTGCTGTAGCCGGGCGCGGCGGAACCGCTGATCTCGGATGCGTTGTACATGTTGTGGCGCGTGATCTCAGACAAACCGTAGACTTTTTCCATTTTCATGAATGCCGAAAACGGCACCATTTCATCTTTGTCGTTTTTCACGTACAATTTCAGGATGTCGTCCGGCAATGCGCGGTATTGCGGCATGGCCTGCACCATCACTTTGTATTGCCGGTCGTATTTGATGAAACTGATCTCATAGTTGCTGCCCACCAGTGTCGACAGCGTATTCATGGCGTTTTCGATGGTCACGCCTTTTTGCTGCGCGATGTCGTTATCCACCCGCAACATGTACTGTGGAAAACTGGCGCTGTAAAAGCTGAATACGGAAGACAGTTCAGGCCGTTTTTCCAGCTCCTTCACAAAATCCCTGCTCACGGTTTCCATTTTTTTGTAATCGCCGGAGCCCGCTTTGTCCAGCAAACGCAATTCAAACCCGCCAGCGGCGCCATAACCCGGAACGGCCGGCGGCAGGAAAAACTCGATGGTGGCGCCGGTAATGTCTTTCGACTTCTCCTCCAGCTCTTCGATAATTTCCTGCGCGGATTCCTTGCGGTCTTCCCAGTTTTTCAGGTTGATCAAACATGTGCCGGAGTTGGCGCCGGTGCCTTCGGTAAGTATTTCATAACCCGCCAGCGACGAAACGGATTGTACGCCGTCTATGCCTTCCGCAACCTTCTGCAGCCTTTCCGCGATCTCGTTGGTACGTTCTAGCGACGAGCCCGGCGGCGTCTGGATGATGGCGTAAAACATGCCCTGGTCCTCATTCGGGATAAAACCGGAAGGCACGCGGCCGTTCAGGTAAAACACGCCTGCGCAGAAAACCAGCAGCATCAGGAAAGTGACCGCGCGCCGGTTCACGATGGCGCCGAGTATTTTCTGGTAGCGGCCGGACATTTTGTCGAACCCGTTGTTGAACCCGGCGAGAAATTTGTCCATGATGAACTTTTTCTTTTGTTTGCCGTGGTTGTTTTTCAAGATCATCGCACAGAGCGCCGGCGTAAGCGTTAGCGCCACCACGCCGGACAGGATGATGGCCGTTGCCATTGTGATGGAGAACTGCCGGTAGAAAATGCCGACGGGGCCAGACATAAACGCCACCGGTATAAACACCGCCGCCATCAGGAACGTGATGGCCACGATCGCCCCGCTGATCTCATGCATCGCTTTTTTCGTGGCTTTCAACGGCGATAAATGTTCCGTTTCCATCTTGGCGTGCACGGCCTCTATCACCACGATCGCATCGTCTACCACCACGCCGATCCCCAGTACGAGGGCGAACAGGGTGATCAGGTTGAGCGTGATGCCGAAGAACTGCATGAACATAAACGTACCGATGAGCGAAACCGGCACCGCCAGCGCGGGAATGAGCGTGGACCGCCAGTCGCCGAGGAAGAGGAACACCACCAGGCCCACGAGTATAAAAGCTTCCACAAGCGTGTGGATCACCTTTTCGATAGAAGCGTCGAGGAATTTGGAAACGTCGTAGCTGATCTCATAGTCCATTCCCTTCGGGAAAGAGCTGGCTTTGATCTCCTTCATTTTAGCTTTTACGTCTTCAATTACCTGGCTGGCATTGCTGCCGTACGATTGTTTGAGCACGATCGCTGCGGACGGCCTGCCGTTGAGATTGGAATAAATATCGTACATCGAACTGCCGAACTCAACTTCCGCCACGTCTTTCAGGCGAAGGATCTCCCCGTTCGGGCTGGACCGCAGGATCACGTTCTCATATCCTTCCTTCGTGCTGAACCTGCCGGAATATTTCAGTACGTATTCAAACGCCTGCGACCGCTGACCGGAACTTTCGCCGGTTTTGCCCGGTGAGGCCTCGAGGCTTTGTTCGCTAAGCGACTTCATCACTTCCTCGGCAGAGATCTTGTAAGCCAGCATGCGATCGGGTTTCAGCCAGATGCGCATGGCGTATTCGCGGTTGCCGAGAATGTCTGCCACGCCCACGCCGTTCACCCTTTTCAGTTCAGACAATACGTTGATGTCCGCAAAGTTGAAAAGGAATTTCTGGTCCGTATGCGGGTCGGTGCTGTACAGGTTGATGTACATGAGCATGTTCGATTCCTCGCGGGTGATCTTCACCCCTTCGCGCACCACCAGCGGCGGCAGTTTGTTTACGACGGAAGCCACGCGGTTCTGCACGTTAAGCGAAGCCTGGTTGGGATCGGTGCCGAGGTTGAACACCACCTGGATGGTAGCCTCGCCGTCGTTACCCGCGTCCGAGGCCATGTATTTCATGCCGGGAACGCCGTTGATGGCCCTTTCCAGCGGGATGATCACCGATTTGATCATCAGTTCGCCGTTCGCGCCGGGGTATGCCGCGGTTACGTTCACCTTGGGCGGCGAAATGGACGGGAACTGCGTTACAGGCAGCTGCGTTATGGCCAGCACGCCCAGGAACACGATGATGAGCGATATCACGATGGACAGTACCGGCCGTTGTATAAATCTGTTAAACATTGCGCTATTCTGTTGATTTGAACTATTCCGCTTTTAATCGCAGGTGTGAAATCACTTCTTCGGGCTTCAGGTATTCGAAGTCGATCTTGTCGTCGTCTTTTACTTTCTGAACGCCTTCCAGCAGTATTTTATCGTTTTCGGAAATGCCGTTGTCTATCACGAACAGATCGGGCATGCGGCCATGGATGGTAATGTTTTTAGACTTTACCTTATTGTCTTTGTCCACCACGAAAACATACATTTTGTCCTGGATCTCATACGTCGCTTTTTGCGGGATCACCAGCGCGTTTTTCAGCGGAACCGTCATCATTACCTTGCCCGTCTCGCCGTTCCTGAGCAGTTTTTCAGGGTTGGGGAAACGCGCCCTGAAAGCGATGTTGCCGGTCTCGTTATCAAATTCGCCTTCGATGGTTTCCACATCGCCCTTGTACTGCAGCGGGCGGTTGTTGGCCAGCAGCAGGCCTACTTTGTTGTTGGCGCGGCCCTGGGTATTGGTCTGGTATTCGAGGTATTCCGGTTCGGATACGTTGAAGTACGCGAACATCTGCGTATTGTCGGAAAGACTGGTAAGCAACTCACCTTCGTCGATGAGGCTTCCCAGCTTGAGCGGAATACGGTCGATCGTACCGCTGAACGGCGCCCTGATCTCGGTAAAAGACAGGTGGAGCTTTGCCAGCGCCATTTCAGCCTTCGCCTGGTCGAGCTTGGCCTGCGCCATGGCCTGTTCGTTTTTGGAGACCACGTTTTTGACCACGAGCGCCGTGGTGTTTTGCAGCTCGATCTCCGCGGCTTTGGCTTCAGCCTGTGCTTTCAGCAGCTCGGCTTCGTATACTTTCGGCATGATCTTGAACAACAGCTGGCCGGCGTGAACATACTGGCCTTCGTCTACATAAATATTTTCCAGGTAACCTTTTTCCTGCGCCCTTACTTCGATGTTGCGCACGGAGCGGATCTGCGAAACATATTCTTTGGTAAATGAAGTATCGATCCGGAAAGGGCTGGTAACGGCGTACCTGCTGGCTTCTTCCTTTGTTTCTTTTTTTGAGGTGCAGCCGGTGGCGTACAACAGGGCAAACATGCCCGTAAACATGACAATTCTTTTCATGACATTAAATGGTATTGAGCGATGGAAAATTGGCGGGTCAGGGTACCGGAGGGCACACGGCAACGGCCGCCGGGGCGCGGCCTGAAACGTTATGCGGCGGGAAGTAATGTTAATGCGGATCAACACCGGCATGCATAACTACACCTTCGGCAACTGATGTAACGGAAAGGATCAGATCCTCAAAACCCTTTGTACGATGTATCTATCAGATAAAAGCCCGCAGAGAACGGGAGCGGTTTTGATACGCCTGTGAAGAAAGCTCAAAAGGAAAACGGCGGAAAAAATGAGATAGAATTTCGCCAGCAGCTTGTATTTCCTTGTAAAAAAACTGCTGGTGTCTTCATCTTCCACCTTATCGCGCAGTAGGTAATCCGCGCTTTTGTCCGCCGCGGTTTCGCCGAGTTTTTCCCGGTGCTGGTGACTGCCGGGCGCTTTCGCGTGCCGGGTATTGTCGGTTCTCGGGGTCAGCGAATAACGGGCGTTATTATGATGAGCGTTCGCATAAACGGACGCATCCCTTCTGAGCAGAAGGGCGAACATGCATACGAAAATTATTGCCGCTCTCATTTGGGGGCCAAAATTAGCAAAAGGTTTGAAAGGGCGAACACCCAGCCGGGACCGGGGCGGTGAAGAAAAGGTTAAATGCCGTGAAAACGGCCATGGTAGTGCAGAGAGCGGAAATTAAAAAACGATTAAAAATCCGGGTACGCATAAAAACAGCGACCCGGGGGCCGCTGTTGGTCACGGATAGTCTAAAAGCAGATCACTTCCATTTAAACAGGTTGTAATGTTCAGTCGAAATGCATTTTGACTTCCCGTAAAGTCGCGTCTTATTTTCTTTTCCGCCTGCCCGCCTGCACGATGATACTTCTTCCTTCGGTAAAAAGTAACATTACCTGCGCCTGCGACAGGTTCATTGCTTTGGCGATCCTGCTGATGTTAAGCCCGGCATCATAATAAAGGGTGAGTACTTTGAGCTGATTGGGACTGAGATATATGGCATAGTCCGACACTGCGCTTACCGGACATACAGGGGCATTATCCCCGGCCTGCTTCAGGCGATCGATAAAAAGCTTTAGTGTATCGATACTATCTTTAATCTCCCGGATGATCAGCTGGTACGATTTCCCGACCAGGCTGGCAAATTTCCGCTGTTTGTACAGTTCCAGCAATGTCTGCCTGTTCTTTTCCAGCCGCGGGACCGTTTTTTCCAGCAGGTCCTGCAACTCGGTTCTCCAGTTGGCATTGCCATGGCCGTTTCCCGGATGGCCTCCGGCCTGCCGATCGTCGCCGGCTTCCAGCTCTTTTTTGATCCAGCCGGCATTTCCTTCCTTACTTTCCAAATATGCGTCGCACATCCACTGCACGCCACGCCGGATGAAGTCGCGGATATCGGCCGCACTTTCCATTTTTTCCCGGCGTTCCCATGCTTTCAGAAAAGTTTCCTGGATGATGGACTGGCTTGCGAATTTATCGTCTATCCTGCTTTGGGCATATACCAAAAGCGGCCCGCTTAAAATATCATAAAAATATTTAAGGCCTCGTTCGTCTTTCCGGATAAACAGATCATAATGCTTCTCCTCTTCGGAGTTGTTAACATGAAATCTAACCACTGTTTTTCTTTGAGTTAATAAATCTCAATTTGATTATCATTCTGTCAGATTAGGGCATGAATTTTCAGAATGGGAACACCCCATTCTACTTAGCAGGAACTCATTTTGTATCAGTTTTTATGTTAAGAAATCAGCGTTCCGGGATTCCGGCCGCATGGTTAAAACCTGGTTGGATAGTTTAATGTTACCTCATGTATAATGATTGTTTTGGTGAGGAAAGGCAAAGTAAATGACAATTCCAAAGCCCCCGTGTTAATGAGAAGTTAAGTAAAAATGCAACCGATTGATAACAAACTAGTTAGTGCGAGCCAACAACTCATTACATCACAAAAAAAGCGGCCCGAAGGCCGCCTTTTACTATAACTTAAAGAATATCTTCCGCTGGTAAAGCCAATAACACAGATACCATTCCAACACCCAGACGCAGAACGCCGACACCACCGCCTGCCAGGTTTCAGGCGTGCCCAGCATTTCCAACCCGCCTTTCACAAAGATCCCCACCACGCCGTTCAGATAACCCATTCCCACCGTTTCAAAGAATATGTAAATGAAGATCGAGTTCATACCTACCACCACCGCGATCCGGGTGAAACGTTTGTGGTCTTTTACGTCTATCCACCAATACAGCGCGGCCAGTATCAGCGTAACATATCCGAGGGACACAAGAATGAACCCGCCCGTGCAGATGCGTTTGATAATCGGCGACGCTCCGCTCAGATCAAGCGCATACCCGATGGCCAGCGCCGCCACGCCCGCAATCAGCAGCGCCCTGATCTTGTTCGCTGCCGGCAATACGCTCATCAGCAGCTTGCCCGCCGTTACGCCCAGGATCGTATGCGCTGCGGTAGGAATACAGTTGATCGCCACCCATCCGCCTTCGTTGATCTTTCCCATCAGCACCGTGTCCATCCACGCGCCGAAATTATGCCCCTGCACAAACGGCTGATCGAAACCGGGCACCTGCACCACGCGGTACAACATATCGCTCAGCAGCACCAGCAGCAACGCCGTGCCGATCTGTACCTTATACGACCGGCCGATCAGGAAATAAGCCACCAGCGTGGTGAATGACAACTGCGTCAACACATTCCACAACTCCCACACCAGTTTTCCCGCGTACACACAATGCAAACCGGTACCGAGCAGGAACAGTTTCAGGCTGCGGACCAGCACATGACGAAAATTGTCTTTCTCCGGCAAACCCTTACTGCGTTTGTTTTCCACGGAAATGCACATGGCCGTTCCCGCCATGAACATAAACGCGGGCTGCACCAGGTCCCAGAAACGAAGGCCATGCCAGGGATGATGAAAAAACTGTTCGATAAGCCAGCCTGGCTGCAGGTGTTCCAGCGAGTGGTACACCATGCAGCTTTCAGCGGCCAGCAGGATCATGATGATCCCGCGCATTACATCCAGTGATAAAAGTCTTTCTCCGGGCTTTAATATGGGCATAGACAGGTTATTCAAATGTGATTTGCAGCGAAGGCTGGCCCGGGCCGGGCACCCTGCCCAGCGTGGCTGACCAGTCGCTCTTCGTCGCGATGATGCCCACTTTGAACGCGGTGGTAGCGGCCATGTTCTTCAGTTTGGAACGCACCAGGCGCACCTCGTATTTCAGCACGCCGCCGCTTTCTTCCACGTTCCCGATGGAATAGAATTCCGTTGCGCCGGAAGGTTCAAAACTGAATGCGTTCTGCGCGCCTTTGTGGTTAAACGCGTCCCACCAGTTGCCGAAGATGCTGCCTTCCAGCAACACATCGTAACCGCCGCCGGTCATATCCGTAAGCAGGCCCGTCGTGGCATTGTTGTCCGTATCGAGATAAAAGTCGTAGATATCGCCGTTGGACTGCTTGCTGTTCACTTCAAGATAAACAAAAATGTACTGTGCATCGTAGTCAAATTTCACTTTGCGGAAAAACGTTTCTCCCGCCCCAGGATCAAGCTGGTACTGGGTTACGTTATTCCAGTCGTCGAACGTATTGTCGTCCAGCTTTACCGGTGAAGTTTTGGCGATGTAGATCACCGTGGAACCTTCGGTTACTTTGCCGTCTTTGGTGGTGGCGTAAAGCGTTGGCACATATTTTCCTTTGGCGGGATAAGTATGCACAGGGCTTTCTTCGGTAGACGATTCGCCGTCCCCGAAATCCCAGCGGTACGACACGGCGCCCGTCGTTTCGTTCGCAAAGGTGACGGTTTTGTCGGCAATGCTAACGGTGTAAAAGATGTCCGCCTCCGGGGACGTATCGTCTTTTTCACAGCCCGTCATCAGGCCGCCCATGGCGAGGATCGAAAGAATATATTGAATGCGTTTCATGCTCGTTGATTTACGGTAAATGGATCAGGGATTCTGAATGCAAAGCTGGTTGGTCTGTATCTCGTCTATCGGCACATAATAAATGATCCTCGTCGCGTCCCATTTGTTGATGAGATTGGGATAATTGCGCGGTTGCGCGGACAGGTCGATGTCGGATTCTTTCAGGCCCGGCAGGTGATAGCCCCAATACGTGCGGTTCATGTCCAGTTTGTTGCGGTACACGTCGAAATTGCGGTGGCCTTCGAAAGCCAGCTCGATCCTTCTTTCCTTCAACACCGTTTGCAGCGCGGTTTTCCCGGCAGGCAGCACGCGGTTGTACAATGAATTTTCTAACCCTCGGTTCTTCCGGATCATATCCACGTTATCCAGCGCGCCGGGCACATCGCCTTTTTTCGCCAAAGCCTCGGCCTTGTTCAGGTACACTTCCGCGAAACGCAGCAGGATGGGCGAGCTCAGCGTAGGACTGCCGCCCTGGAACGAAAATTTGCTGATGTAATAAACTTCGATGCCGTTTTTCGTCTGTACCACGTTCCCCACTTTCAGCGGTTTGATGTACGACCAGCGAACGTCTTCCGGATGTTCAGACATCGTGTCGCGCAGCGACTGCGAAGCGTATTCCTCACCCCATCCCGAGTTGCCGTCCGAATACAGCATCGATGCGATGGAACCGGCCTTGCCGTAATCGTCCGCGGTGGTGAACGCCACACAGAAGATCGTTTCTTTCCCGGCCATGGCATTGGCGAAAAGCGAAGGGAAAGTGGCCGCGGTTTCCAGCGTAAAACGGTTGGAGCCGATCACTTTGTCTGCATAGGAAATCGCATTGTCATTATCTTCCTTGTACAGGTAAACGCGCGACAGCAAAGCCCAGGCAGCTTCTTTGGAGCCGTATTGTACGCCCCTCGGCTGGTTCATCAGTTCGGCGCCTTTAATCGCGTCGGCGATCACGGCGTCGTATACTTCGCCTACATTGGCCCTTGCCTTCAGCGAAGGATCTTCGGTGGAAGTGCGCAGGATCACGCCCGCCGCGGAAGGATCGTGCGAATAAGGTTTGCCGTAAAAACGCACGAGGTTGAAGTGGCACAGCGCTCTCAGGAAATAACATTCGCCGATCAGCTGTTGAATGCTTTCATCCGGGTTTTCGATCTTTTCGGCGCTTTCCAGCACGGTGTTCACATCGTTGATGATCTTGTAGGAAATGTACCAGAAATAACGGCTGTTGGTCTGCGTGGCCGTATGGTCCAGCGAAAAGCTGTAGAACAGCGGATCTGTGGTGGTTTGCGCGCAAACGATGTCGTCTCCCGCAAAATCGCTCATCTGGAAATACTGGCGGAGGTACATGTTGTTGCCGTCTACCGTTCCGTTAAAAGACACGTGGTCTTTAAACAAAGCGTACGCCCCGTTGAGCCCCTGTTGCAAACCTTCTTTGGTGCCGGTAAGCGTGCCGGTGGTCAGCGCGTCGCTCGGCTCGATGTCTTTCAGGCAGCCTGCGCTGAATACGGAAATGAAAAGTATAATGAAATAAGATGTCGTTCTCATGATCAGAAATTTTATTCCTAGAACCGGATGTTAACGTTAAACAGGTACTGGCGGTTGTTCGGGTATTTGAAGTCGGACACGCCGGGCATCACAAAACTGCCGGAAGTGATGGTGGTGGCGGGGTCCTGCCCAAGGAAATCGGTGAAGGTGTACACATTGTCTGCCGTTACGGACAGCGTTACGCCGTCCAGCCCGATGCGGTGCACCCAGGGGGAAGGCAGGTCATACGACAAAGCGATGTTCCTGATGGCGAAAAATCCGCCGTCTTTCAAATAACGTGTAGACGTTTCCGTTGCATTGGCCGCATTTTGCGGGCTGGGCTCAGTGGCATTGTCGCCCGGCTTCGTCCAGGTACTGTAACCGTCGGGCAGTACGATCTGGTTGTAATACGGTTCCATCCCGTCGTTCATCACAAAACGAAGCGAATTGCTGAACACTTTGTTGCCGGAAAGAAAATACGCGTTCACGCGCAGGCCGACGCCTTTGTATTTCCAGGTGGAGCTAAGGCCGCCCTGGAGCTTCGGCAGCGCGGAACCTACTTCCTGGTAAGTAGCGCTGGCGTAATCTGAAGTGGTGCTGGTGGAGATCACTTTTCCGTCTGCGTCTTTTTCCAGCACTTCCCACAGCGGCGCGCCGGTTTCTTTGTCTACGCCCACCCAGCGCGGCATGTAGAACTCATACAAGTTGCCGCCGTTGCGGTAGATCTGCGAAATGCTCCATGTCGGCTGCGTGCGGGTGATGTCGCTGGGGAGTTTTTGCAGTTTGTTGGTATTGAAGTTAATGTTGAAATCCGTCGTCCATTCAAAATTTTTCCTTTTGATATTGACGCTGCTGATACCGAGCTCCACGCCTTTGTTCACGATCTCGCCGGCGTTTTCCCAGCGCTGTTCGAAGCCTACGGACAGCGGTTGGGACACTTGCAGGAGCAGGTTCTTCGTCACGTTGTTATACACGTCCAATGTGAGGTCGATGCGTTTGAAAAGCCCGAGGTCGATACCCGCGTTCAGCTGGTGTTTGCTTTCCCAGGTGAGGTTGGGGCTGGGCAATTGCAGCGGAATGGCCGCGGTGCCGCCGTTGTATTGGCTGCTCAGCGAATACAGGCCGAGGTAGCGGGACGAACCGATGTCCTGCGTGCCGGTAACGCCATAGCTGGCGCGGATCTTCAGGTTATTGACAATGCTGCTTTCATGCAGGAAATCTTCGTTGCTCACCAGCCATGCCGCTGAAACGGCGGGGAAAGACCCGTACCGTTTGCTGGACGGGAAGGCCGTGGAACCGTCCACGCGGTAAGAAGCCGTCAGGAAATATTTTTCCCTGTAACCATAGCTCACCTGCGAGATCAGCGATTGCAGGATGGACTGGTCGTTGTAACCGTTCACCAGCTGGTTGTTGGAAACAACGTTCAGTACGGAAAGCCCGGTAGGCAAGCCTTTTCCGGAAGCTCCCACCGCTTCCGTCTTACTGTTCTCTATCGCTACGCCGGCCAAACCGCTGATGGAATGATCGCCTTTGGTAAAATTGAATTTAAACAGGTCGGTGGAAATAAAACCATAGCTCAAAATGCCCAGCTCGTTCAGGAAACCGGTGTTGTGATACAGGCCTGCCACCACGGGAGAATAAAAGTCGGTGGACTTGTTGTAATTCACCGCGGCGCGGTTGGTGCTGGAAAACGACAACCAGTCCGTGATCTGGATATTCAGCCCCAGGTCGTAGTTCATGCTGAAACTTTTGTACGGGTGGTTGGAGTTCAGGATGGTATGAACGGGGTTCGTTTTGTCCCTGGACCACCATTTGGCGGTGGTGGTGCCGTCTACATACACCGGCTGGCCGTTTTCGTCGTAAGGATCGTCCCATGGCATATTGAGATATGCATAGAACACGTCTTCGTAGTTAAAACTTTTCCCGCTGGCGGCGCTCAGGTTGATGTTGTTGGTCACGTTCACGCTTTTGGAGAAGCGGTGCGTGGAGTTGCCGCGCAGGTTGATGCGTTTGAAATCCGTGTTGAGGAAAGTGCCTTTTTCGTTGTAATACGTGAGGCTGGTGTAATAATCATTTTTTTCGTTGCCGCCGCGCGCGGAAATATGCACGTTCTGCATCGGCGCGGAAGGGAACATGGTGGAAAGCCAGTTGTAGTTCTGGTTGCGCAGTTCGCGGGGGCGTTCGGCGTAAAACTTCAACAGGTCTATTTTGTAGGAATTATCGTCTTTGCCGGGAATATAGTCGCGGTAAAACTCTTTATGTCTTTCGTACAGCTGGCTGCCGTTCATCATCTTGATCTTGCCGAGGTCCGCCGTGCGGAAACCCGCCGTCACCCTGGCTTCGAACTGCGTTTTGCCGCCGCTGCCTTTTTTGGTGGTCACGATGATGACACCGGCGTTGGCCTGCGAGCCGTACATAGCGGTGGCGCCCGCGTCTTTCAGCACGCTGATATTTTCAACGTCGTTCGGGTCGAAGCTGCCGCCGATGATGCCGTCTACCACATACAGCGGGCTTTGCGAAGCGTTCACGGAAGACACGCCCCTGAGCCTGATCTCAGCGGCCGCGCCGGGTACGCCGGAACTGTTCACCACCTGCAGGCCGGCTACCTTGCCTTGCAGCATGGAGCCCACGTCGTTGGTGGTCACGTCTTTCAGTTTTTCGGCGGATACGGTGGTAACGGCGCTGGTGAGCTCGCTTTTCTTTTTGGCGCTGTAACCCACCACCACTATTTCCGCGAAGTTTTTCGTGTCTTCCTGGAGAATGATGTTCAGCGCGCGGCCGTTTGCCGGGGCAGCGGCTTCCTGGCTCACAAAACCGATATTGCTGAACACGAGTATGGCGCCGGGCCGCACGCCGTTCAGCGTAAACATGCCCTGGTCGTTGGTTTGCGTGCCTTTCGACGTGCCTTTCACCAGCACCGTGGTGCCGGGCAGCGGGGTATTATCGGAACCCGTTACGCGGCCGGAAACATTCACCGTGCTGTCTGCCTGTGTGTGCGCACCGGGCAAAGGCGCGGGCGTTTTTTTGATCACGAAACTATTGCCTTCCAGCGAATAAGTGATCTGCTGGTCTTTCAGGCAGAGGTCTAGCAGTTCCTGTACGCTTACGTCTTTTACTTTCAGCGTTACCGGCTTGATGCCCGCGAGTAATTTTTCCGAATAAACGATGGAAACGCCCGTTTGGGTGATCACTTCTTCAAAAACCTTCTGCAGCGGCATGTCCCTGGCTTTCAGGGTCACTTTCTGCGAATAGCCGGCCGCGCTTACATGCAGCGCCACGGCCAGAAGGAGGAATGCGGTTAGTTTCATAACCCGTCGAATTTTGGTTGACAGCCCGCATGCACGGCGGGCGTGTGCATTACAACTGAATTGCATACTTTTGTGGTGTTTGGTAGTTTTTTGGATTGTTTTCTAACGCGATTACTAAAATTGCCAGATACTTCGCCGGGCACCGAGGGCAATCGGGCCCGGTTTTTTATACGGCCTGCTTATCATTAATTTTCCTCCCTGAACGGGCGTTCTCTTTAAATTTTGGTTGACGGTCCCGCCTCTATGTTTAAGGCAGCACTATAATTTTTCTTCCTTCTATTTTAAAATGATTGCTGCCGCCCGCTTCCAGCAAGGCCAGCACATTCGACAAATGCAGGCTGCGCGCGATGCCGCCGCCGTACAGTTCGGTGCTGGGCGTGGTTTGGTACACGATCTCCACATCGTACCAGCGGGCTACTTCGCGCAGGATGGCGGGCAGCGTCATGTTGTTGAATACAAACAGCCCGTTTTTCCAGGCGATCACTTTGTTCACGTTCGCCTGCTGCACCAGCATTTCGTGGCTGCGTGTATCCAATACCGCCTGCTGGCCCGGTTTCAGCAATTGTTTCGCCGCGCCTTCCGTTACCTGCACGGCGCCTTCCAGCAGCGTGGTGTTCACGGTGTTTTCGTCTTTGTAAGCCATCACGTCGAAATGAGTGCCAAGCACCCGCACTTCCATGCTTCGCACCTTTACTTTGAAAGGTTGCTCCGCATCTCCGGCCACTTCGAAATATCCCTGCCCGTCCAGCTCCACTACGCGCTCCTTACCGGTGAAGGCAAGCGGGTAACGCAGGGACGATGCGGAGTTGAGCCACACTTTCGAGCCGTCGGGCAATACCACCCTGAACTGGCCGCCGCGCGGCGTGGATAAAGTATTGTATTGAAGGGCTGCAGTTTCTTTGCCCGCGTCGTAGAGCAACTGGCCCTGATGACGGGTAATGGTGGTGCTTCCGCTGCTGATCACCTGGTTGCCCGCGCTGTCCAGCGTAACGGTCGTGCCGTCTGCCAGTGTGAGCGTGGCTTTGGTGCCGCCCGGCGCGATGTCTGTTTTAGGTAATTGTGCGGTGATGGGGGAAGATGGAAGGGTTTGTTTGCGCTGTGACTGCCAGATTACAGCGGCGCCGGCCAGCAGGATGATCGCGGCTGCGGCGGCCACTTTGCCGAACGTAAATATTTTCATGCCGCGGGCCGGGGTATGCTGAACAATGTTGCGGTACACCTGTTCGTAATCCACTTCCGGCAGGCTTCCATTGGTATGAAGCAGCATGTATTGTTCTTCCATGAAGGCGTGCAGCGTTTCTTCCGCCGGCATTTCGCGGATAACGGCGAATAGTTCGTCCAGTTCTTCCCTGGTACAGGATTTGGCGGCATACCGCTCCAATAGGTATTTGATTCTGGCCGGATCGTGCTGCATAAGGCTTCATTTAAATGGCCTGGTAAGGCCCTTCAAACATAAAGACGGGCGAACGACAACAAAGGACCGTGGGAAAAGAAGATTTTTTTAAAAAAAGAGAAAATGCAGGATAGAATAGGGTTTCACGCCCAATGCAGGCATGCCAGCTGGAACATTACCGCCAGCAAAATGGAATGTTTCGCAAGATATTGCCGCACATGCCGCAGGGTTTCCACCAGCAGGTTTTTCACGCGGCTGCGGGACAGGTGCAGTTGCCGGCTGATCTCATCGTGGCTCATCCCGCGCTGGCGGCTGAGCCAGAAGATGGTCTGTTTCTGCTCCGAAAGCCCTTCCAGCGCGCTGCTGATCAGCCTTTTGCTCTCCGCTGCGTCCAGCTGCTGCTCCAGCTCGTCAGACACTTCAGAGATGTTCGCCCACACCTGGTCGATCAGCTTCTGCTGAAGCGACACCCGCCGCAAATGGTCCATCGTGCGGTTGCGCGCGATCATAAATATATAATTGTCCACCCGCTCAATGTCAGGCAACTGCCCGCGGCTGCTCCAAAGACGAAGAAAAGTGTCTTGCAGGATATCTTCCGCATCCACCGCGGAATGAGTGAGGTGGTAAGCAAATGCAAAAACCTGCCGGTTATGCCGTGCATATAATTCCCTAAAGGCTTCTTCACTGCCCTCCCTTAACTGGAATAATAGGTCTTTGTCGGTAATTCCAGGCATTCGCCGCGCCGGCTGTTTGGTACGTGACAATTTTAAAAAATATTCCCCGATTATTTCCCGGATTTTAAATCGTCTTCCCTTAATTATTGACAATCAATAATATACATCTTTAGATGCCTCGAAACAGCAATATACCACGTTTAATATAGTAGCATCGGATGCCGATGTGTATGAAATTAATGTTATCATTGTATCCGATACAATGATACCGTTCCACGAACCACTAATTTCACGCTGTTTTAACAAACTTTTATGAAAAAGATCCTATTGCTATTATGCTGCATTGGCGGCATTGTAAGCCCTGAACTCCAGGCTCAAACGACCCAGGCATCCATTCTCGGCACCGTTTCCGACGACAAAAAGGAAATGATCCCCGGCGCGTCAGTGCTGGTACGGAATGAAAGCACCGGCTTCACCGCCCGCACTGTTACCAACGCCAAAGGCCAGTATTCTTTCCGAGAAATGCCGCTTGGCGGGCCGTACACCGTAACCGTTACTTTTATGGGTTATGCAGACGAGAAGCTGGATGGTTATTCCCTCAACCAGGGCGATGTGCTCAGGGTGAACGTGGAAATGCGGCCGGCTTCCGTTACCATCAACGAAGTAAAAGTGGTGGGCAATTCGCTACGCAACAAACGCGACAACTTCGGCGCGGCCACTACCGTTACCGCCCGCGACATCGCCAAGCTGCCGGTGAACGGCAGGAACTTCACCAGCCTGATCGACCTGTCTCCCCTCAGCCGGGGCAACAACCTGTCCGGCCAGCTGGCTTCTTCCACCAACTTCACCATCGACGGCACCACTGCCCGCAATCCTACTTCAGGCGGCGGCTCCAACAGCCGCACCGGCGCGCCGTACATCCTTTCCATGGAAGCCATCCGCGAATTTAAAGTGGTCACCAACCAGTACGACGTGACCTACGGCCGCAGCGGCGGCGGCACCATCAGCTCCGTTACCAAATCAGGCACCAACACCTGGAGCGGCAGCGCATTCATTTATGGCCGCGCAGACTGGCTCAGCAGCAGCTACGACATCCGCGGCGCAAAACGTGTGAACGACTTCTCCACCAACCAGTTCGGTTTCTCGCTCAGCGGCCCGATCGTAAAAGATAAAGCGCATTTCTTCTTCACCTGGGACCGCCAGGCAGACGCGCGCCCTTTATTCATCGCCGACATCAAAAGCCCGGCAGACGAAGCCCGCCTGAACATTTCACAGTCCACCCTCGACCAGTTCCTCGACATCGCCCGCACCAAATACGGCGTGAGCAACGCGCCGCAGACCGGTTCTTTCGATAAAAAACGCGGCACAGACGCATTGTTCGCCCGTGTAGACTGGCAGCTGAACGAAAAGAACCTGCTCACCATCCGCGACAACTTCATCAACGACCGCAACGCGCTTGGCCGCGACGACAATACCGCCATCAACCTGTACGAATCCTACGGCGACGCCAACACGTTCAACAACAGCCTGTTGGCGACGCTTCGCACCACCATCAACCCGAAGATCACCAACGAACTGAAAGTACAGCACCTGTATACTTTCGAGGAAAGCGTGCCCAATGCGCAGCTGCCCGCGGAAAACATCCCGCGCGCCATCGTGGAAAGGATCGCTTCCACGGTAAACGGCAAAGCCGTGCAAACGGCCATCCAGCTGGGCGGACAGCGCTTTTCCCCCGAGCATTTCTACAACAACGTAGTGCAGCTCGTAGACAACGTGTACCTCAATACAGACAAGGCCAGCTTTACGTTCGGAACAGACATCATGTACAGCCACCTGAACTCGCTGTATGGCAGCGAACTGAACGGTCGTTATTATATCCGCGGCATGGACAACTTCAACAACATGGTGCCCTGGCGTTATGCGCGTGAAGTAGCCGTGGTAGACGATCACAGCGTAAAACAGAACGTTCTCAACGCCGGTCTTTACGCACAGATGCAAACCCGTCTTGCCAAAGGTCTCGAAATGGTGCTGGGCCTGCGCGCCGATTACACGGCCTATATGAGCAAAGCCAACTTCAACCAGACCGTGTACGACGAGCTGGGGCTCAGTACGAACAACGGGTTGAACACTTTCCAGGTCCAGCCGCGCATTCAGTTCAACTGGGACATCAATGAAAATCATACCGATTACCTCCGTTTCGGCGCGGGCATCTTCGCTTCAGACATCAACAACTACGCGATGATCAACAACCAGTTGTTCGACGGCACCAAGATCCTGTCCATCGACATCCAGCAGAACATTCCCACCCCGGACTTCATCAGCTACCGTAAAAACCCGGCCACCGCTCCGGGCAAAGAACTGTTCGACCAGCTGGGCCTGCCCCGCATCGGCACTATCAATATGAATGGCAAAGACGCGGGCATTCCCGTGATCTACAAAGCGAACATCTCCTACAACCACATCTTCGGCGACCGCCTGAAAGCCGGCGTAACGGTGTTCACCACCATCGCGCGCAACAACTACATGTATGTGGACAGGAACATGGTAGACCAGCCATACTTCACGCTCAGCAACGAAGGCGGCCGCGGCGTATACGTTCCGGCAAACACCATTCTCGCCACCGGCGAGGCAGACTGGAGCAAAGGCCGCAAAAGCACCAATGTGGGCCGCGTGCTGGAACTGAACAGCGGCGGCAAGGTGAACCAGTTCGCTTTCGTGGCGGACGCTACCTGGCGTTATTTCCGCGATGGCGAAGTAACCCTGAGCTACACCTGGAACCAGACCAAAGACAACACGTCCTACAACGGCGACGTAGCCAATACCGCCACCCTGTCGCTGATGACGCCGCAGGACCCGCGTAACCTGAGCCTGATGAGTTATTCGGACAATCACTTCCGTCACAAGATCGTGTTCTACGGCACCCTGCCATCGTTCTACGGCGTGAGCGTGGGCGTTCGTTACTCCGGCCTCGGCGGCACCCGCTACACCCTTGCGGTGAACGGCAACGTGAACGGCGACTTCGTAACTTCCAACGACCTGCCGTTTGTATTCGACATCAACGATCCCGCCGTGCCGGAAGCCCTGCGCAACGGCATCAAAGGCATTCTCGACAATCCGAACGCGTCCGAAAACATCAAGGACTACATCCGCAGCAGCATGGGCAGAGTGGCCGAACGCAACGGCGGCGAGAACAAATTCTTCGGCGTATGGGACCTTCGCGTGGCTAAAAAATTCAAGCTCTTCAAATCGCACAGCCTCGAAATTTCCGGCGACGTTTTCAATGTGGCCAATCTGCTGAACAAAGACTGGGGAGCGACCAAAACACTGGGCAAAACGAACCTGCTGAACCTGAACGGTTTCAGCCAGGCCACGCAAACCTATAGCTACGGCGTAAATGCCAACGCGGGCGTGATCACGCCTTCCGGCAACCCCTGGCAGTTGCAGCTGGGCGCACGTTATGCTTTCTAAACTTAGTACTCAATTTTAATAATCCGGGGCGTCTCTTCTGGGACGCCCTTTTTGCGCCCGGAATATCCGTACCTTAGCGATACATTACCCGGCACGCGCATCATGAAACTTGAAAAATTTACTCCTTCGGCGGCGCTTTTTCCTTTTGTGAAGGAATACCTCCTGATCGAAACGGACCATGCCACGGAGAGCCGGACCATCCCGGGCACGTCGCTCGTTTTGTCTTTCCGCTTCAGGGGAAATGTGAAAAACACCGCCGGCGTAACCGGAAACATTCCCGCCGCTTCGGTTTCCGGGCTGCGGAAAACCGCGCGCACCTTTTACTACGAAAATTCTTCCGCCAACCTGCTCGTCATTCTCCGGGAATGCGGTATGGCGGCCTTTTCAGCGCTTCCGGCGCATGAGCTTTTCGGGCAAAGTATTTCATCGGACAATATCTTTAAAGGCAGTGAATTGCGCGAATTGCTGGAACGTATGGCGGATGCCCGTACACATCGCGGAAGAGTGATGCTGCTGGAGAATTTCCTGCTCGGAAAACTCCATTCCCCCAAACACTTGCCGCTCATCGGCGAAGCCGTGCGCGTCATCAAACAACAGAACGGCCTCTTGAAAGTGAAAGCCCTGGCCGATTCCCTGCACATCAGCCAGGACGCGTTCGAAAAACGTTTCCGCTCGCATACGGGCGCCACGCCTAAACAATTCGCCTCCATCATCCGGCTCAAAAACCTCATCGATAAATTCCCCACGTATTCTTCCCTTACCGACGCCGCGTACGAGGCCGGTTATTTCGACCAGTCGCATTTCATCAAAGACTTCAAAGCTTTTACCGGCCGCACGCCGAAAGACTTTTTCAGCGCCGGGCAGTTCTGGTAAATCAATGATTTTTTACAATTCCCGGCCATGCCCCGCCGGTAATTTTGTGGGAAATCATTTACAATGAAACCGTTTTCCCTTTTTCTTTCCATGCTGATGATACCCGCCGCCAGCTTCGCCCAGGCGGATCAGTCCATCCCGTCTTCCAACAAAAACAATTCCGATATGAATATGAATGAACAGAACAAACAGACTGTCCGCAGCCTGTATGAAAAATCGCTGAACGAAGGCAACCTCGCCATCCTCGACCAATTCGTGTCCGAAGATTACACCGGCCCGCGCGGTGAAAAAGGCGTAGCGGGTTTTGCGTCGAACCTGGCGCCGCTGATCAGGGCATTTCCCGATATCCATTACGAGCTTGCAGACCTGGTTGCGGAAGGGAATAAAGTAATGGTGAGCTGGAAATGGAGCGGCACGCACGAACAGGAATACAATCACATTCCGGCTACGCATAAAAAAGTGATCAATACCGCGATAGCCGTGTATGAACTGAAAGACGGGAAGATCACCGGTGCGCAGCTGCAAACCGACCGTCTCGGTTTTCTCCAGCAGCTGGAAGCGCTGCCTCAGGATGTTTCGCAAATATTCCGGCAAGTCAGCGGCGAAGCCGTTCGTTTTATCGACAAATTCGTAATCCCGGCCTCCGCAAAAAATGAGTTCCTTGAAAGAGCGAACGTCAACCGGCAATTCATCAAAAACCTGCCCGGCTTTCTTGGCGACGAAATGTACCTCTCCGAAGATGAAAACGGTAATATCCATTGCGTAACCGTTGCGGCATGGGAAAATGATGCGGCGTTGCAGCAGGCGAAAGAAAATGTGCAGGCATTCTATAAAAAGGAAGGTTTTAATCCTGCCGAAATGTTAACCCGCCTCGGTATCACCATGGACCGGGCGATGTACAAAAAGGTGCGGGATTGAGCCTGGAAAGGAACTCCGGTAGATCAGGAGACTGGTTTGCCGGATTTTTTTGTTAATCAAACAGACAGACCTGTCTGTTTGATAAAAAAAGTACTTATCTTTGTGTCATCATGAAAGAAAGCGTAAATGACAGGATCATGGAAACGGCTTCGCGGCTGTTTTACAATCAGGGGTACAATCTCACGGGTATTAACCAGATCATAGACGAGGCTGGCATTGCCAAAGCGTCGCTGTACAGTCATTACCGTAGCAAAACAGACATCCTGCTGGCTTACCTGGACGAATGGGCCGAAGGTTTCGTGAAAAACCTGGAAACACATCTCGCTGGCATCAAAGGCGCGAAGAATAAGATTTTCGGCCTGTTCGAATTTCAAATCGATCTCTACAAAAACTCGGATTATGTAGGCTGCCCGCTGCTAAAGATCAAAGCCGAAGTGCCGCGCAGCGAAACCGCAGTGTGGGAGCGGATTGAAAGTAATAAAAAACACCAGCGGAAGATCATCAAAAAGCTGGTGCAGGAAATGGATAACAAATCCGGTCTTTCCGACCAGGCGTTGGCGAACATGATATTTTACCTGCTCGAAGGCTCGTCTGTAACCGCTACGGTCACTTCCAATGCAGACGAGATCCGGAATGCGCTGGATGCTCTCAAAAAACTGATCTGAAATCAATCCCTGCGAAAGCAGGTTAACGTATACTTATAAAAAGACAGACTTGTCTGTCTGTATTCATCACACTACTTAACACAAAAAAATGAAAAAGATCATAGTGACCGGCAGTTCCAGCGGATTTGGATTACTGACCGTAAAAACGCTCGCCGCCAAGGGACATACCGTGTATGCCACCATGCGCAACATACAAACAAAAAACAGCGGAACAGCGCAGCAGTTGCTGGATTGGGCCAAAACGAACAATGCCGATGTGAAAGTGCTGGAGCTGGACGTTACCAGCGATGCATCCGTACAGGAAACAATTAGCCGGATCGCTGCGGAAACCAACGGCCAGATAGACGTGCTGATCAACAATGCTGGCAACCTGGTAGACGGTTTCCTGGAAAGCCTTTCCACCCAACAGGTAGAATGGCTCTTCCAGGTACATGTGTTTGGCGTGGACAGGATGAACAAAGCGGTGCTGCCTTACATGCACAAGCGGAACAGCGGTTTGCTGATCACTATCACTTCGGGCCTCAGCCGCCTGCACCTGCCTTATCTCGGCGCTTACAGCGCAGCCAAGGCCGCGGCGGACACACTGGCGGAAACGCTGCAGCATGAACTGCAAAAAACCGGCATCGATTCCGTAGTAGTGCAGCCTGGCGCATATCCCGGCACAGACCTCATCAAAAACCGCGTGGAGCCCGATTACCCGGAAGCGGAAAAATCCTATGGCGAATTTGCAGCTAAAGTAAAAACAGGCATCGGCAATCTTTTTGCACCGACGCCTCAAAATTCCGACGCCACCGAAGTAGCGGTGCTGATCAATAACATTATCGACACGCCTGCCAAACAGCGTAAAACCTGGTTCCCCATCGGTTTGGGCGCGGGCATGCCGTTTATAGAAGGGATCAACGATTCGACGGGCGGTTTCAGCGATACGCTGCAATCGGCCCTGGGCATGAAGAACTGAGTGTTATAGTTGTGATACATAGATTGGGCCGCAGGTTGCGGCAAAAAAGGGCCGCCCTCTTGCAGGGCGGCCCTCTGGTAACTACCAGGAGAAGTGAAAGACGTGGCGTATATGCCGGGGCGCTACGCCGGCCGCTTACAGATCCGGTCTTGCGGACGGCAGGTAAAAACCAGTCGGTATTTTACTGATAACGCATGGCCGGGTAACCGAGCAGGCGGCGGAACAGGCCCAGCTGCCCGATGCAATACGATTCCCTGTCCATACAGAAAGTGATCACTTCCAGCAGGTTCATGCCTTCACCCATGCCGAAAGGATCGGGGCCGTTCAGCTGGTCGGGTGTGGCATTGGCCAAAGCGTGGCGCAGCAGCGGGGAGATCATGTTCCAGTCTTCGCGGTACGAATCGAGGCTGGGATACGTTACATCGTCTTTAATGCCCGCATAATCTTTGAACAGGTCGTTGGCCTGCTGGGTTTTCTCCACGCCGAGAATATTCGCCAGCACAAATCTTGCCTGCACGAGGCTGCCGGCGAGCCAGGCGGGGTGATTGGCTTTTGTGCCGAGACGGTTGTGCGCGTCTTTGTCCGTCAGATTTTCCAGCACATTGATGAACAGCAGCGTGTGCAGGTCATACATTGCCAGTTGCGCGTTAAGCATGCCCTGCTGAACGGGCGAAATGGTGAGCGTTTCCATAACAAATATTTTATGTTACTAAATAAAATTCCGGTTTATATCCGCACCAGTTTGGCGTAAGCCCTGGTGCGCATGGCCACCATCGTGATGATGAGGCCGAGTATGCCGGTAACAGTGAACAGCAGCGCGATGCCGCGGTCCATGCCTGTGCCGAACCACCACCCGAGCAGGTCCACGCCTTTGCCCGTTGTCATGAACGGGATAAAAACATACTGCGCGATGGGCCCGATCATAAAAGCGGTGAGCGGAGACGCGGCCTGTTCGATACTTTGCGCGAAACCGAACACGCGGCCCTGCCTGTCTGGCGGTATCACTTTCTGGATCACGGTCTGCTCCGCCGCTTCCACCACGGGAATGAGGCAGAGGAAAATGAACATGCCGGCTGACAACAAAATGATGGAAGCCTGTACCGTGAAAAAAATACAGATCGTCCACATCACGATGTTCGACAGGAACAACAGGCGGATCGGGCTTTTGCCCAATCCCGTTCTTGCCACCACGAGGCCGCCGATGATGAAACCCGTGCTCAGCACGGCCCAAATCGTACCCCATGCCTGTACGGACACGAGTGAAAGGCCGTACGCATCCATCAGCGCCATGAATACGCCGCCCAGGAAATTGTTGAGCGTGTTGAAAAATATCAGCCCGAAAAGTCCTGGTATCTTTCGGATGACCGCAATCGTTCCGGGAATATCCACTTTGGGTTTTTCCCCTTCGGCATGTACGATCCGTGTTTCTTCCACCCTGATGGTGAGCAGGTGAACGATGGCCACCACCGTCAGCCCGATGCCAAACATCATCATCCAGAATACGCCCATAAACCCGATCACGAAACCGCTGGGAATAGACGCCAGCATGAACGCGGTACCGGCCGCGCTGCCGAGAAGCCCGTTGGCTTTGTCCCGCGAATTTTCTTCCACCATAAACGTTACCATAGTAGGCAGCGCGATGTTGCGGATATTGCCCGCCAGCACGCCGAACAGGCATAACACGATAAATACCCACAACCGGAAACTGTATGGGTCTTTAAAGGCCTCCGGCGGCGTCACGAGATAAACGATGGCCGCCAATGTGAACAACACCAGCGTGACGGCGCTCGAAAAAAGCATCGCCGTCTTTTTCCGGTAACGGTCCACGATGCTGCCGAGAAAAAAACCGGACACCGATACCGTGCCGATGTAGATGCCGGCCATATAAGACGTTACCAGCACGGATTTGGTTTCCAGGTATACCCAGAAAGTAACCGCAAACCAAACGCAGGTATTGGTAAACCCGGCCAGGATGGAATTGACGAGAATGAGGTAGAAGTTTTTCACACTACAATTTTACCCCCGAAATTTAACTTTCAGGCTGGGGGAACACGACAATGTTTAGGGGTGATTGCGACACGGAAAATGTCTATTCCAATATCCGGAAAGTGAAGTGGTCCCTGATGTGTTTGTTAAAGAACTGTCCCTTGGAAAACGCTTCTTTCATGTTGTTGTAGATCTCCTGCGGCACGGAGAGGTATTCGTACACCTTGCCGGTTACGAACGTGATCTTCAACACGGCCGTCCGCGGATCGTACCGGAAATATTTGATGACAGAAGAGGGCATATCACCGGGTGATTTCTTCCTGAACATCCACGTCATCCGCCTTTTTTTCGTCCGGCCGGTAGGGCGGGATGTTCCGGTTAATCAGCTTGTCCGGCCCTTTGTCCCGGGTTTTACGGAATTGGTGAAGCATGAGGAAAATGAGCCCAAGCGCAGTCACCGCAATGATCAGAATGATGAAACCTGAAGTCATAACAATCCGTTTTTATCTATATCCCGGAAGAATTGTGCCAGAGGGGAATCTCCGCGCTGAACGGCTGTTCGTGCCGGAAGTGTGCAAATAATTCCCCGGTTGCCGTAAAAAAATTTCCTTACGGCGCGACAAACCGAAATTTTCCCGTTTTATCGCCCGCCGCCCGCGATCTGTGGCAGCGCAGGATTACCGTCCTGGTACTTAAGGTTCAACCGTAGTGCCACTACACGCCACTGCCCTTTGCCAAACGCCAGTTTTGCATGACAGCTGCCCACCACCGTCCACACGTTGTGCATGGATTCAGTCGGAAAAAGTGGGTGGCGGTGCCGTAACAATCCACTTCAGCCTCGCCGTTATGTTCCCGTGCGGTGAAGTTGCCCAATTGATGATGCGTGGTTTTGAAACGCGGAAGGAACGCCTTCCAGCCGTCGATAATGGCGGCGGCGGGCAATTGCGCGGCTTTGCCGGCGCCCATGGAAGAATAGTCGAGGTAAACGTTTTCGTCCATCGAAGAATTTCACAAATGTAAAAATTAGCGGGCGGTTGGCGGCGATAAAAAACGTAAATTAGAACACGTAAAACCTTCGAACATGAATAAATTCTGGAGAGCGTTAATTGCCGGTTACGGGGCTAAAAAACTAGGCGGCGGCTGCCTTGGAACGATCGTTGTGTTCACTATTATTTACCTGGCGCTCGGCCAGTGCAACTGACCTTTTTATAATTTTTCCCCACAGAATTTGCAGAAACTGGCATCGGTGTCGTGGCCTTCCTTTCCGCAATTGGGGCAGGCATTGTTCGCGCGGCCCTTGTTCCTGTAGGCCTGCTGCGCCATTTCCGTCGTTACGATGCCGGTAGGCACCGCGATGATGCCGTAACCCAGCAGCATGATGAAACTCGCGATGAACTTGCCGAGCGGCGTGGCCGGCGCCACATCGCCGTACCCCACTGTGGTGATGGTCACAATGGCCCAGTACACCGACTGCGGGATACTGGTAAACCCGCTGCTGTCGTCTTCCACCAGGTAAATCACCGAGCCGAGTATCACCACGCAGGTAAGCACGAAAAGAATGAAGATGCTGATCTTGCGAAGACTGTTAACCACCGCGACGGACAAAAACTGCATCTCGGACAGGAAATGCACGAGGCGGAAAATCCTGAAAATACGCAACAACCGTAATGCGCGGAGCACCAATAACGACTGCGCCCCCACGAAAAACACGCTGAGGTAACTGGGAATGATGGCCAGCAGGTCGATGGCGCCGAAAAAACTGAAAATGTATTTATACGGCCTGCGGATACTGATCAGCCGGAGAATGTACTCTACCGTAAAAATGCCTGTGAATATCCATTCGAGCGCGAGAAAGATGCCGCCATAGCGGCTGTGCAGGCTGTGAACGCTGTCCAGCATTACGACCACTATACTGGCGAGGATGCAGAACAGCAGTGCCACGTCGAACGCCTTTCCGGCTTTGGTCTCCGATTCGTAGATCACGCCGTGGAGTTTTTCCCGCCAGTCTTTGGCGTCTTTTTCCTTTATCATGCGGGGAATTGTTGGTTACCGGAATGGTTGAAGCGTGGGAAAATGGCGGATGCGGCTACATGAAACGCCGCCGCAGTGGGGCTATACAGGAATCTTTGTCCTGGAAGCCACTGCAATGCAGGTTCCCGGCTTATGAAGCATACAAACGCCCGGATTTCCCGGGATCTCAGGAATTACTCGTCGTCGTCCTCATCTTCCTCATCGAGCCATTCCATGTAAGCGTAATACCAGTCTTCCAGCTCGTCCAGCAGCTCCTGTTTTTTCTCCGGTTCTCCGTGAAAATATTCTTCCACGTTATCGATCTCTTCCACGATATCGATGTACGCCACCTCTTCATCTTCTTCTACGCGCTTTGCGAAAAAGCGGGGTCTTTCCGTATGAAAGATATATTCATTATCCGGGTCCGTAACGGGATCATCTGCAATCATGAACTTGGGTAGTGCCATTGGATAACATTTTTTTTTCAACAACTAAATGGAAATACAAAAGTATGGATTATCACGCTGACAATTACATACATTATCAAATCAATTAATGTATCTATAATCCCGCCCATGGCGGTTTCTTGTCTTGCCGTGAAAAATATTTCCCTTCACCGGATTTTCTGTTACCTTTGCAGTCATCTGATGATATGATGACTACGAATATCACGCCTCTAAAACGGAAAAACCTGGCAGACGAAGTGGCCGCGCAATTGCAGGAGCTGATCTGTTCCGGCAGGTACGAGATCGGCCAGCAGCTGCCTGCCGAGCCCGAGCTGATGCTGCAGTTCGGCGTGGGCCGCTCCACCATCCGGGAAGCCGTGCGCCTGCTGGTGAACGGCGGCCTGGTACGCGTGCAGCAGGGCCTGGGCACGTTCATCACTTCGAAACAGCCGATGACGGAGCCGCTTGCAAAACGGCTGCACCGCGCGGAATACGAAGACCTGAACGAGGTGCGGCTGCTGCTGGAAGTGAAGATCGCCGAAAAAGCGGCCATGCACCGCACGAAAGAGGATATCGCGCAGATGAAGGATTTTCTTAAGCAACGGCATACACATGCAAAGGCGAACAACGTGGAAGCGTGCATGAAAGCCGATATCAACTTTCACACCAGCATCGCCGTGGCGTCGAAGAACGAAATACTGGTAGACCTGTATAAAACCATTTCCAGCCATATGCTGCAGTCGTTTAAAGACAGGTATGCTGACACGGACGCATTCCTGGAATCGCAGGCGCTGCACAAATCGCTGCTGGAAAGCATTATCGACAAAAACCCGTCGCAGGCGCTGATCCTGGCCACCCGGATCAGCACGCACAAATGATATTTTTTTGAACTTAAACATCTGATGATCTGACAACATGGAAACTGTACTGGAAGGAGAAGAGAAAAAGACGGCTCAGCAAGTGGCCGAAAAGACTGTATTCTCCGTACTGCTCGCATTGAGCTTTACGCACCTGCTGAATGATACCATTCAGTCTTTGATACCCGCCATTTACCCGATGGTTAAGGATTCCCTCCGCCTCAGCTTTTCACAGGTGGGACTGATCACCCTCACCTTCCAGCTATCTGCCTCCATACTGCAGCCGCTGGTAGGTTTGTACACCGACAAAAAACCGCAACCCTATTCGCTGGCCATCGGCATGGGTTTTACCCTGCTCGGGCTGCTTTGCCTCGCTTTCGCGCATAGCTTTGCCATCGTACTGGTATCCGTGGGACTGGTAGGCGTTGGTTCCGCCGTGTTCCACCCCGAAGCTTCCCGCCTGGCTTATATGGCTTCCGGCGGCAGGCATGGCATGGCGCAATCGCTGTTCCAGGTGGGCGGCAACACTGGCAGCTCGCTTGGACCTTTGCTGGCAGCGGCCATCATCGTGCCTTTCGGGCAATATTCCATCGCCTGGTTTTCCGTGATCGCATTGCTCGCTATCGGTGTAATGCTGCGCATCAGCCGCTGGTACCTGGGCAACACCCACCGCATCAAACCGAAAAAGCAGGCCGCGCACCGCGAAACCGTCCGGCTTTCCAAGGGAAAGGTTGCATTTGCGCTCACCATTCTACTGGTGCTGATCTTCTCCAAATATTTCTACATGGCGAGCCTCACCAGCTATTATACTTTTTACCTGATGGACAAATTCCATGTGTCTGTGCAGAACTCGCAGGTGTACCTGTTCATTTTCCTGTTCGCCATCGCCGCGGGCACGTTTATCGGCGGGCCGGTGGGCGACCGCATCGGCAGGAAATACGTGATCTGGATCTCCATTCTCGGCGTGGCGCCGTTCGCGCTGCTGATGCCGCACGTCAACCTGTTCTGGACCGTGATCCTCAGCGTGTTTATCGGCGTGATCCTTTCTTCTGCCTTCTCCGCCATTCTCGTATATGCGCAGGAGTTAGTTCCGGGAAAAGTAGGTATGATCGCCGGATTGTTCTTCGGTTTCGCTTTCGGCATGGCAGGCGTAGGCTCCGCGCTGCTGGGCGAACTGGCAGACAGAACGAGCATCAATTACGTCTACCAGGTTTGCGCTTACCTGCCGCTGATCGGGCTGCTGACGGGATTTTTACCGAATATCGAAGGGAAGAAAAAACAAGTGGCATAATTACTTGCATACACATAAAAAAGCGATTGTCCATCCGGCAATCGCTTTTTTTTATGCTGAATATTTTTTTACAGCCGCAGGTAACCCGCCAGCTGCGCCACATGCACGTTCGTGAAATTATCGTTGCGCTGGGTGATGTACTGGTTGAGATACCCCGCTTCCAAATCGAATTTGGCGCTGAAGCGGTACCCAACCGCAACGTACGCCCTGTTCTGGTCGAAGGTTTTACCGTTCACCGCGCTTTTATCGCCGAAATTGAGGAACAGCTCGTTCTGCAGCGCCCCGAACATTCCTTTCGAAAAAGATCTCTCACCGCTGAAAGGAATGATGCCGCGGAGGAAGTAGCGGAAACGGTGGGCGGTATTATGCCCGTCTTTTTTCCACTTCACGTCCGAAGGATCATACACCATATTGCCGATAAAACGTTGTTCCACCCTGAAGCGGTGCTGAAGCGGAACGAATCCCACCGGGTGATTGATGATAAACTGTTCCCAGATGCGGTGCTCCGCAAAATGGTCCGTTTGCATGAAACGGTTGCTCACCAGGGCGTAACCCGCCGTGATGATCATATTTTTCCGCACATGATAATTAAGGCCGGGCCGCACGATGTAGGTCTGCAAAGATTCCCATTTGTCGCTCGAGCGCGCCTGCGCATCGAGATGCACGCCGAATTTCGACCCGGTGATCCTGAAAGAGTTGAAAGACGCAAGCCAGCCTGCAAATTGCGGCCGCTGCTGGGCTTTAAGCATGGTTGCCGTGAAAAGGAATAAAATTCCCGTCAAAATAATCTGCCTCATACGGTTAAAAATAAGACAGGATGACGAGTTATTCAAACAGGCGGGCAAAGTGATTCTCCAAATGTTTACGCATGCCGTTGCGGAACTCTTCCGGGGTGCCGTTTTCCAGGATGTCTACCAGCCCTTTGTGCGACACGAAAGTTCTCAGCTGCGGCTGTTTTTTCAGCAGCCCGCTGTTGTGCACGTAATCGAAAACCGGCAGCAGCATTTTCTGGAATTTTTTCAGCGTCTCATTTCCCGCGATCTCGTACAATTTGCCATGGAAGGCAATTTCGTGCTCGATGTTAAAAAGATGCGTCTGCGTGGCGGGCGGTTCTTTTTTGACGATGTTCTTCAATTCTTTAATATCCTCTTTGGTAACACGGTGGAAAAGAAAATCGGCCATGCCGATCTCCAGCACGAGCCTTATTTCGAAAATTTCCTTCAGCGTGTCCTGGTCGAGGATGTGAGGATTCATGCTTTTGTGCAAGTTGCCAAAAAGGTCAGGGCTCGTGATCACCGCGCCTTTTTTCTTGCGGGATTCGATCAGTCCCATCAAACGCAGCCGCAGCAGGGCTTCACGGATCACGGTGCGGCTAACGCCGAGCGTTTCGGCCAGTTCCATTTCCTTGGGAATGGGGTCGCCTACCTTCAATTTCCTTTCCTGTAGCAGGTTTACAAGGTTTGCTTCCACTTTGTCTACCAGCGAGCTGGTGTCTATCGTTTTCAGGCTGTCTTTTATCGCGGAGAGGCTCATAATTATGTTGTACTTAATTCAAATGTAAAAAATCGGGAAGAAATCCGGCTATTGCAATTCAGTCATTCTTATAATCTATTGACAATCAAAGTATAAATATTTTATTTGGAATTACCGATCGAATTCTTTTAACTTTATTATGTCATACATAATGCAAATATAGTTCCTAAAACAACCAAAATTCCATTCACATGAGATCATTTAACAAGAAAGTATGGCTTCTGCTGACTTGCTTTCTTTTCTCTGCCGCCGCATGGGCGCAGGTGAGAAAAATTTCCGGGAAAGTGACTTCGGAAGAAGACAAACAACCGCTTCCCGGCGTTACCGTTATGATAAAAGGAACTGCCAGGGGCACCCAAACCGGTCCCAACGGCGAATTTTCCCTCGACGCCGCTCCCGCGGACGTGCTTGTATTCCGGTTCACCGGCTTTACCACGCACGAACAACCGGCCGGCAACTCCACCTCTATCGTTATTTCCCTTAAACCAGACATTGCCAAACTGAATGAAGTGGTGATCGTGGGATATGGCGAACAAAGCCGTAAAACACTCACCTCTTCCATTTCCCGCGTAGACGAAAACGTGCTGAAATCAGTGCCCCGCACCAACGTTGCCACTGCGCTCCAGGGCACCGCACCGGGCCTTCGCGTGCAGCAGAACACCGGTCAGCCCGGTTCCACTCCCACCATCGTTTTCCGCGGCGGCACCAACTTCAACGGTTCGGGCTCCCCGCTGATCGTGGTAGACGGTGTGATCGTTCCTTCATTATACGGCCTTAACACGGAAGACGTAGAAAGCATCGACGTGCTGAAAGACGCCGCGTCTGCCGCTATTTACGGCGCGAGAGCTTCAAACGGCGTTATTCTCGTAACAACGCGCAAAGGGAAAAAAGGCCAGTCCACCGTCAACTATAGCTATCGCATCGCGAAAAATTTTGTGAGAAGAAGCGGCATTGAACTGATGAGCGCCGAAGATTACATCCGCTGGAACCGCCGCGGCCTCGCCAGCAGGTACGAAGCCGCCGTGGCAGACAACAATGCCGGCGAACAGACCAACACCCGCAACCAGCTTTCCGGCGCATGGGGCTGGGGCCTGAATTCAGGGTGGGCCGCGCCGGACGGAAAATATTCCACCCAGCTCATTTCCAACAACAACCGCCAATTGCTCTCCGATCCGCAGTGGCATTTGCTGATCGATAAAAATCCGTTTACCGCCGGTCAGAACGACAGCATTCTTTACCGCTCCGTTTCGCAGCGCGAGCTGGAAGATCTCATTCTCCAGGAAAGCACTTTGCAGGAACATTATGTCAACTTTTCCGGCGGCAGCGAAACCGGTAATTTTTCGCTCGGCCTCGGCGCCATCCGCGACATCGGCATGGTGCTCGGTTCCGGCCTGAAACGGATGAACGCGAATTTTAACGGCGGGCTGAATGTGGGTAAAGACCTGAAAGTGACGCTCAACCTTGCCGCGTACAGCACCAATTCCACGCCTTCTTATCTCACGGCGGATGCCGACGGCGGTCTTACCGGCGGCCTCATCCAGCGTTTCGGCGCCATTGCGCCAACCGTGCGGCTCACGCACGACGCGACCGGCGCGATATTGCCCGGTGTAGACGCCGCTACGCTCGGCAATCCGAAATATTTTTCAGATAAATACCTGCGGCAATCGAGAGAGCAGCGTTATTCGGGGAATCTCGGGCTGGAATATTCCATTTCCCCCGTTTTCAAACTGCTCGGCAGCGCTTCCGGTTTTATCCGCGAAACAACGGACGATTCCTTTAACAAAGCATATATCAACGGTACCGGCGGCGCACAGGTGAACACCCGCAGCGCAAGTTTCGGCATCAACAAAATGTACCAGTACCTGTACAACGGTTTCCTGCAATACACGAACACTTTCGGAAAACACGACCTTTCCGCGATGGCGGGCGGTGAATTTTACGATGCGCGCCGCTACAACTACGGCGCCTCCGCCAGCAACGCCGCCACGGATTACATTCCCTGGCTGTCTGCCTCCACCACGGCCGTTGGCGTGCCCACATCGGGTTTTATCAGCTGGCAGCGGCTGGCTTCCGCCATCGGGCGTTTGAATTACAGTTACGACGACCGTTTCCTGCTCAACGCCAACCTTCGTTACGACGGTACTTCCAAACTGTCCAACAACCGGTATGGATTTTTCCCCGGCATATCGGCGGGCTGGAACCTGCATAACGAAAACTTTTTCAAAGGTTCTTCCCTCAGCCGCTACGTTTCCGTGATCAAACCGCGCATCAGCTACGGCGTGAACGGCAGCATGGACCCGCTTTCCGACTACGCCACCGCAGCGGTGTACAGCAGCGTGGGCATTTACAACGGCCAGCCCGGTTTTGCAAGCACAAGCATCGTAAATGCGGACCTGAAATGGGAAAGGGCCAGCACGCTGAACTTCGGCCTCGATCTCGGTCTTTTCGACAATCGTATTACGCTCATCGGCGATTATTTTATCCGTAATGTATACGACAAGATCAGCACGCTGTCTATTCCTGCCTGGACGGGTTATACCAGCTACACTACCAATCTCGGCCAGCTCCGCAACAAAGGCATCGAACTGGAAATGCGCGTGAACGTGCTTCGCCCGAAAACGGCGGACGGCCCTTCACTGGATATTTCCGCCAATTTCTTCCACGTAAAAAATTACGCCATCAAATTACCTGACAACGGCCTGGAGAGAAACCGTCAAAGCGCCGCGCAGATCTGGGACCCGGCATCGCAGCAGCTGATCTGGGTAGGCGGCTTGCAGGAAGGTTACCGCATCGGGCTTGAAGACGAAATCTATGCGCCTGTTTACGACGGCATTTATACTTCACAGGAGGAACTGACGAAAAGCGCCAGCCTGGTCAATTCATTCCTGCCTTATACCAACAAACGCGTAAAACTCCTTGGCGATGCGCGCTGGCGCGATGTGGACGGCAATGATACGCTCGATACCCGCGACTATGTACACGTGGGTCGCATAAAGCCGACAATACAGGGCGGTTTTTCGCTCGCCTCTTCCTGGAAAGGTTTCAGTCTCTTCGCACAATTTGACTATTCGCTCGGTTTCATGATCGCCAACCAGACCTGGCTGCGCGGCATGTCGCAGGTACAGGGCTCGCAAAACGGCCCGGTAGATGTGAAAAACACCTGGTCGCCTGACAATCCTTCCGGTACTTTACCGCGCTACTACTGGGCTAACTATGCCCGGAACTATTTTATGGACGCAGGCGGCGGCACTACCGCTCCCGCGAACTTCTGGGAGAAAGGCGATTACCTGGCCGTGCGTGAGATCACCCTGGCCTACGTTACACCCGATGCATGGCTGAAAAACGCGACCAACAACAAGATCAGGAACCTGAAAGTATCCGTTACCGGTTCAAACCTGGCATACATTACCGGGTACAGCGGCAACTTCCCGGAAAACGGGGGCAACGACGCCGGCCGCTTCCCGCTTCCTAAAACGCTCACCTTCGGCGCTTCCGTAAACTTCTAATCCTTCCGTCATGAACAATTACGCAAAACATATTCTGACACTTCTCTCCGCGGCCATGCTCACTGCCTCCTGCCAGAAACAGCTGGAAGAGGTGCGGCCGCAAACCACGCTGGACCAGAACTCCGTGCTCACCGACCCGAATGTGGCCATGACGCTCTATAACGGCGTGTACGCTTCTTTCCGTTCTTCCAATTCCGCATTTTTTAACTTCGGTGAAATGCGTTCTGACATCTGGGCAGACGGGCTGTACACCGAATCGGAAGACGGTACGCTCAAACAATACTGGAGCCACAACTTCAGCCAGGCGAACGCCCCCGCCAATAACTGGGGCGGGCTCTACCCGCTGATCGACCGCATCAACACGGTGATCAAACTTTTCCCGCAATCTAACGTGGAAGCCGCCACCAGTCAGCGTTGCGTCGCCGAAATGTACGGCCTTCGCGCTTACATTTATTACGCGATGCTCCGCACCTGGGGCGATGTGCCGCTGACCATCGAGCCGGTGGAAACCGTCGGCGATCTTTCCGCATTGTACAAAGCGCGCTCGCCGCAGGCGGACGTGATGGCGCAGATAAAATCCGATATCGAACAGTCGCTTACGTTGTTCGCCGGCAACAACGGTTTCCCAGACCGGAAACATGTGAACTGGAACAGGGCCGCCACGCTGGTATTAAAAGGCGATGTGTTTCTTTGGAGCGGCACGCTGATGGGCGGCGGGAACGGCGATTTTAATACAGCCAAAACCGCGCTGGAAGAAGCAAAAGCAATCCCCGCAATCGGTTTGCAAACCAATTTCGCCGATGTATTCGACGCCACGAAAGAAGCCAATAACAAAGAGATCATTTTTGCCGTGAGTTACGAAAAAGACCAGTCTACCAACGGCATGTTCGGTTCCTTCCTCGTAAACACCACGCAAGCGGGCACACTGCTGCTGGACGCAGGAACACCCGAACAGCAAAGCGTTTCGGCCGCATACCCGCTCGTAGCGGGCGCCAGCAGGGTAGGCATGAGCCAGGCGATGATCACCCGGCTCAACGATCCGGCGGATACCCGCATTCGCAGTTCATTCAAGGTGATGTACCGCAACCTGCCCGGTTTCCCGGTTGCCGCCGTGCTGCTTACCAAGTTCATTGGTAGAACGGACGCGGGCATTCAGCTGTACGACACCGATTTTCCTGTTTACCGTTATGCGGATGTGCTGCTGTTATTGGCTGAAGCAAATGCCAAGCTTGGCGGTGACCCGTCTGCAGAGATAAATGCCATTAGACAGCGCGCTTACGGCGCCGGTTATACGCCATATGTAAACGGAACGCCTGAACAGAACATAAACGCGGTGCTGGAAGAGGACCTGCGCGAATTTATCGGGGAAGGCCGTCGCTGGTGGGCGCTCCGCAGGGCGGGAGACACGTATGTGTACAATGCTGTAAACCCGGCGTACTTCAGCAGCGCCACCGCTTACAAAATGCTGCTGCCTTTGCCGCTCAGCATGCTGAATGCAGATCCTTTGCTGAAACAAACCTTTGGTTATTAAAAATTTTCGTAGCGTATACAGCATGGCCGGGAATAATCCTGTTCCCGGATCTTTCTCTAAAAAAAATAAATCCGAAATATGACAATTGAACATCTGAGCGGCCTGATCGCGGCCCCGTTTACACCCATGCACCCAAACGGAAGCCTGCACCCCGCGCTGATACCGGCGTATTATGAAATGTTGCGGCTCAACGGCGTTACGGGCGCGTTTATCTGCGGTTCCACCGGCGAAGGCGTGTCGCTGACCGTTTCCGAAAAAAAGGCGATAGCTGAAAGCTGGGCCGCCGCCACGCATCACGACCCGTCGTTTAAAGTGATCACCTTGCTGGGCGGCACCAGCGTGGCCGAATGCATCGAGCTGGCGAAACATGCCAGGGATTGCGGCCTCTATTCCGTCGCTTTTACATCTCCTTTTTATTTTAAACCGGCTTCGGTGAATATGCTGGCTGAAATGTGCATCAGCATTGCGTCCGCCGTGCCCGATATGCCTTTTTATTATTATCATATCCCGGTGCTGACGGGCGTAAACTTCGCCATGCACGATCTGCTGAAAGCCATACACGGCCGCTGCCCCAATTTTGCCGGGGTGAAATACACGCATGAAGATTTTATGGATTTTCTTTCCTGCCTCCATTTTGCGGATGGCCGGTACGATATGCTCTGGGGCCGTGACGAGAACATGCTGCCCGCGCTCGCTGTTGGCTCAAAAGGCGCTGTGGGAAGCACTTTCAACTATGCCGCGCCATTATATTACGACCTGATCGCCGCTTATGAAAAAGGCGATATGGAAACCGCGAGAACCTTGCAGCAGCAGTCGATAGACATGATCAGGCTGCTGGGAAAATACGGCGGCATTGCCACCGGGAAAGCCTATATGAAACTGCTGGGCCTCGATTGCGGCGGGTTCCGTCCGCCTGTAGCCAACATGAGCGCAGAGCGGTTCGTTATGTTTGAAAAAGAAGTGAGCTCGCTCGGTTTCGCGGGTTATTGTTCCAGGCTGCCGGCGGCCGCCAGGCGATAAACGATCATCATGCGAAAATTCCTTTTCATTATCCTGTTCTGTATGTTCTATTTACCGCCGCTTTCCGCGCAGGAAGCCGGCAACCATCACATTAGCTGGTCCGTTCCCGCGCAGCTGCCCATTCCCGATGGCGCTGATGCGCAACCCGGCGTTGCGGGCGCTTCGGCGGGCATGCATCAGCAGGTGCTGCTCATTGCGGGCGGGGCCAACTTCCCGGACGGCATGCCCTGGGAAGGCGGTAAAAAAATGTATCATGGCGACGTGTATGCGCTTGACCAAAATATGCAATGGGCGGGCGCCCCGTCAAAATTGCCGTTTGTTTTTGCATACGCCGCCAGCGTCAGCACGCCGGAAGGATTGATGTGCATCGGCGGGGAAGATGAAAACGGGGCCCGTTCTTCCGTTTTCCTCCTGCAATGGGACGCCGGGACCAAAACAGTGCGCGTAAAAAACATGCCGCTTCTTCCCCAGCCGCTCACCAACGCATCTGCCGCGCTTGCCGGCAATACCGTGTACGTGGCAGGCGGAGAGAACGCGACCGCGACGGTGAACACCTTTTACAGCCTCGAACTTTCGCCCGGCGCGGAATGGAAAACGCTGCCGCCCTTGCCACAGGCGGTTTCACACGCAGTAACGGTAGCGCAGTCTAACGGCGAGCGCACCTGCATTTATGTTGCGGGCGGAAGAACGAAAAACGTTTCCGGCATCAGTAAGCTGCACAACAGCGCCTGGCAATACGATCCGAAAACTTACCGGTGGAAACGGCTGCACGATATTCCCTCCCCCGCGATCTCCGCCGGCAGCGGCGTAGCATCTGGCGCCACGTACATTTTATTGTTCGGCGGCGACAAAGGGGAGGTATTCACACAGATCGAAACATTCAACGCCCGCATCGCCAAAGCGGCAACGGGCGAAGAAAAACAACGCCTGCAGGCTGCGAAACTCCCGCTTCTCACGGCTCACCCGGGTTTCAGCAAAGACGTGCTGCTGTACAACACCGTTACAGACACCTGGGCGCGCATCGGCGAGATCCCTTTCGAAACGCCCGTTACCACCGCCGCCGTTAAATGGGGCGACAACATCATCATCCCTTCCGGGGAAATAAAACCCGGCGTAAGAACACCGCAAATATTGAAAGGCACCATCACCCGCAAACAGTTTTTTTCCTGGGTGGATTACACCGTACTCGCGCTCTACCTGCTGCTGATGATCGGCATCGGGCTGTGGACATCCCGCCACCAGGGCTCTACCAACGATTATTTCCGCGGCGGGCAGAAGATCCCCGGATGGGCCACGGGCCTGAGCATTTTCGGGGCGAAGCTGAGCGCTATCACGTTCATCGGCATACCCGCCAAAACATACGCTTCCAACTGGACATACTTTCTCATGCTCATGACCATCATCATGATCATGCCGGTGGTGGTGCGGTTTTTCATCCCGTTTTACCGGCGGCTGAACGTAACGTCTGCTTACGAATACCTGGAAAAACGATTCAGCTACGTTTCCCGCTGCATGGCTTCGCTCTTGTTCCTGCTTTTGCAGCTCGGAAGAATGGGTATCGTGCTGTTGCTGCCCAGCATCGCATTGTCTGTCGTAACCGGCATTCCCGTTACCGTCAGCATCCTGATCATGGGCGTCGTCAGTATTTTTTACACGGTATTGGGCGGTGTGGAAGCCGTTATCTGGACGGAAGTGGTGCAGGTGATCATCTTGCTGGGCGGGGCTGTGCTGGCGCTCATCCTGCTGCCGCTCAACATGGGCGCATCGGCGGGCGAGGCATGGGAAAACATAACCGCGAACGGCAAACTGACAATGCTGGATTTCAGTTTCGATCTTTCGTCGCCCACGCTTTGGGTGGTACTGATCGGCGGGCTGGCGCTGAACCTTACCGTGTATGGCACAGACCAGACGGTGGTGCAGCGGTACCTCACCACGAAAGACGAGCGTTCCGCCGTGAACAGCCTGAAACTCGGCGCCTGGATGACGCTTCCTTCCACCATCATTTTCTTCTCCATCGGCACGTTGCTGTACCTGTTCTACCAGCATCACCCCGAAAAAGTGAACATCGCACTCGATGCGCAGGATACGATCTTTCCGTGGTACATCGTGAATGAAATGCCGCGCGGCATTTCCGGGCTGGTGATCACGGCCATTTTTGCGGCGGCCATGGGCAGCCTGAACGGAAGTGTCAACGCCGTGTCCACCGTATTCGTCAATGATTTTTACCGAAAATTCTTTCCAAACAAAACGGAAAAAAATTATCTCAACGCCGCCAAGATCTCCACGTTGTTCGTGGGCATTTTCGGTACAGGCATCGCGCTGGTGATGGCGGGCACGGGCATCGTTTCGCTCTGGGACCAGTTTAATACCATTCTCGGGCTGTTCACCGGCGGCATTGCGGGGCTTTTTGTCCTGGGCATTTTCACCAAACGGGCGAACGCCTTCGGTGCGGCCGCAGGCCTTATTACAAGCGGCATCTGCCAATATCTAGTGTTCCGGTATTTAGACATCAATCTTTTACTCTACGCGCTTACCGGCCTTACCAGCTGCGCCGTTTTCGGCTACCTGTTCAGCCTGGCTGGCGGAAGGCCCAAAAACCTGGCCGGGTTAACGGTCTATAAGTCATGAGCTACACATTGAACGAACTGGTAAACCTGCGGGATTTTTACAAAAAACAGTTGTTGGAAGACACGCTTCCCTTCTGGTTCCCCCGCAGCATAGACAAGGAGCACGGCGGTTACCTGCTGATGCGCGATGCGGACGGGTCGCTGATAGACGACGATAAGGCCGTGTGGATACAAGGCCGCGCCGCATGGCTGCTTGCAACGATGTACAACACCGTTTCCCCTGAAAAAGAATGGCTCGACGGTTCGGCATCGGGCATCCGGTTTCTGCGGGAACATTGTTTTGATACCGATGGGCGTATGTTTTTCCATGTCGCCCGCGACGGGAAGCCCATTCGCAAGCGGCGTTATTTTTTCTCCGAAACCTTTGCCGTTATTGCTTCCGCGGCGTACGCCAAAGCGACCGGCGATGGGGAAGCCGCGGCCATGGCGCGGAAACTGTTCGGAAAATGTATGGAATATGCCGCCCGTCCCGATCTTTTGCCTGCCAAATTCACCGGTACCAGGCCCGCCAAAGGCATTGGGGTTCCCATGATCCTGATGAACACGGCGCAGGAACTGCGCAATACCGTCGGCGACGAGCGTTGCGATGATTACATTATGCATTGCATTCACGAGATCGAAAAATATTTCGTGAAAGATGATATTCGTTGTGTTATGGAAACCGTCGCGCCGGATGGCGGCATCATCGACCACATCGACGGCCGCACGCTCAATCCCGGGCATGCTATCGAAGGTGCATGGTTCATTTTGCAGGAAGCGCTCCATCGCGGCAACGATCCGCACCTCACGAATCTCGGTTGCCGCATGCTCGACTATATGTGGGAACGCGGATGGGACGCGGAACACGGCGGCATCCTGTATTTCCGCGACGTGTACGGCAAACCTGTGCAGGAATACTGGCAGGACATGAAATTCTGGTGGCCGCACAACGAAACCATCATTGCCACGCTGATGGCCTATCTTATGACGGGCAACGAAAAATACGCCCGCTGGCACCGGATGGTGCACGATTATGCCTACAGCCGCTTTCATGACCAGCAAAACGGCGAATGGTTTGGTTATCTTCACCGCAACGGCGCCGTGGCGCAAACCGCGAAGGGCAATTTGTTCAAAGGCCCCTTCCACCTGCCGCGCCAGGAACTGCGCTGCTGGCAAATGCTTGATCAATATCTCGAAAACAGAAAATAATTACAATGAAAAAAATATCCATACTGTTACTGATGGCCGTTTATTGTATCACGGCGGCCGCACAGGAAAAAATACCGGTATTTACTTCCGGCGAAGACGGGCATAAAAGTTACCGCATCCCCGCCATCATCCGCCTGCCCGATGGTCAGCTGCTGGCTTTTTGCGAAGGACGGGTCAACAATGCGGCCGATTTCGGCGATATCAATATCGTGATGAAAAAAAGCAGGGACAATGGAAAAACATGGGGGACTTTGCAGCACATCGTCGATTATGAAAACCTGCAGGCCGGCAATCCCGCGCCGGTAGTGGATCTTCAAGATCCTGCATATCCAAAGGGCAGGATCTTCCTTTTCTACAACACCGGCAACGAACACGAGCCGCAGGTGCGCAAAGGGAAGGGCCTGCGCGAGGTATGGTATAAAACTTCCGGAGACGGCGGCGCCACCTGGTCCGATCCCGTGAATATCACCGGCGAAGCGCACCGGCCCAAACAACCCGCGATCAACCCGGCATACAACTTCAGTGAAGACTGGCGCACTTACGCCAACACGCCCGGTCATGCCATGCAATTCAAAAGCGGGCCGTACAAAGGGCGCATTTATGTAGCCGCAAACCACACCGCAGGCGATCCCCTGCCCAATTACCGCGACGGCCGCGCGCATGGTTTTTATTCGGACGATCACGGCAAAACGTTCCGCCTCAGCGACAACGTCGAAATTCCCGGCGGCAACGAGGCCATTGCGGCGGAGTTGCCCGGCGGCAGGCTGATGATGAACATCCGCAATCAAAAAGGCGGCGAAAAAGCCCGCATCGTGGCGCTTAGCAGCAACGGCGGTCAAACCTGGGATACGGCTTATTACGACTTCCACCTGCCCGACCCCGTTTGCCAGGGCACGTTGCTGAATATCAGCGGAAACCGGCTGGCGTTCTGCAATGCAGCCGATACGCTGCGCCGCAATAATCTTACGCTCCGCATCAGTTCCGACGAAGGGAAAACCTGGCGGCAAAATTATCTCATCGATAAAAGCCCGGACGGCAAAGGAGATTACACCGCATATTCCGATATTGTGCAAACGGCCGGCAACCGCATCGGTGTGTTGTATGAAAGGAATGGTTACCGGCAGATCGTATTCACGACCGTAAAGATCAAAAAATGAAACTGTTCACCGCGCTACTCTTATTGTGCTGCATTCACGCGGCCGCCCAGCCCGCGTTGATCCCCGAGCCGAAACAGCTGAGCTGGGGCAAAAGCGAGCTGCGTATCGGCGGGCTTTCCGTCCGGTCCGCCGATTTTCCGCAGGAAGCCGCCCGTTTGTCGCGATTGCTGGAAGAACAACATCTTCCTGCTCCCGGTACCAAACAACCCGCGTTCCTGATCCGGAAAAAACCGATGGGAAAAGAAGCATACCGGCTGGAAGTAAATGCAGGTGGCATTCTGCTGGAAGCATCCACCGCGCAGGGTGCATTTTACGGCATCCAGACGTTCATGCAGCTTTTACACGAAGGCGCCGTGCCGTTCTGCAAAATATCCGATGAGCCGGCATTTTCGTGGCGCGGGTATATGGTAGACGTGGGAAGGAATTACCAGTCCATGGCGCTGCTGAAAGAACAGATCGAAGTGATGGCGAAATACAAGTACAATATTTTTCATTTCCATCTCACGGAAGATATCGCCTGGAGGCTGGCGGTGAAACAATACCCACAGCTTACCGCGGCTGAGCATATGATCCGCAATAAAGGAAAATTTTATTCGGAAGCGGATATGCGCGAGCTGATCAAATTTTGTGCGGACAGGCACATCCTGCTGGTGCCGGAAATAGACATGCCCGGCCACAGCGCCGCGTTCAAACGCGCGATGGCAACGGATATGCAGAGCGACAGCGGCGTTGTTATCGTAAAAAACATCCTCCGCGAATTTTGCGATACGTACCAGCTGCCGTACATCCATATCGGCGGTGACGAAGTGCATATCAAAAACAAAAACTTCCTGCCTGAAATGACCGGCCAGCTTCACGACGCCGGCAAACGCACGATCGGCTGGAGCCCAGGCGGAAATGTAGGCGCGGAAACCATCCGTCAATTATGGGGAGACGCCGGCGTTACGGACTCTACATTTTCGTATATTGATTCCCGTTATTTCTATATCAATCATATGGACCCGCTGGAAAGCGCGGTGTCTATTTATTTCCGGCAGATCGGCGGCAGGCTGAAGGAAGACCGGAACATGAAAGGCGGCACGCTTTGCCTGTGGCACGACAGGAATGTGCGCTCGGAAGAAGACATGATGCGGATGAACCCGGTTTATCCCGCGCTCCTGGCGTTTTCGGAGAAAGCATGGAAAGGCGGCGGCGTGAAGGGATTCCAGGTAAAAATCACCGATACGGCCGCTTTCGCGAAGTTCGAGCGGAGGCTGGTGCGGCACGGGAAGGAATATTTCCATCAAAAACCTTTCCCCTACACCGCGCAAAGCAATCTCAAATGGCAGCTTTATGGTCCGTTCGACAATGGAGGCGACCTCTCCCGCCGCTTCGCGCCGGAAAACGGCGATCTTCCCAAACCAGCCATGGAAGCCACCGGCGGAACGATCATCCTTCGTCATTGGTGGCCCCTGGTGCAAAGCTGGCTGCCTCCTCAAAAACCAAATTCTACCTGGTACGCTACCACCCGCATCTGGAGCGACGCAGACACCACTGCAGGCTACTGGATCGGGTTTTACAATCTTTCCCGCTCACCCGCCACCGACTCCCCGCCCAAAGGCGCCTGGGATAAAAAAGAAAGCAAAGTGTGGGTGAACGGAACCCTTATTCCGCCGCCGGAATGGCAGCACGGCGGGCAAAAAGGTCAGCTCGAAACACCTTTGACGGATGAAGGTTACGAATACCGCGAACCAACGCCAATACAACTCCGCAAAGGCTGGAACACCGTGCTCATCAAAGCGCCCGTGGGTTCATTTGAAAGCCGGGACTGGAACAATCCCGTAAAGTGGATGTTTACGTTCGCGCCAGCGCCTGTTGATGAATGACGGCAGTTGTGCTACCTTTGCGGAAACGTTCACGGAACATGCCGGTATTGCCCTCCACAGATTATACAGCGCCCGTACTGCTCAGGAACAGGCATCTGCTCACCATCTTCCCGTCTCTTTTCAGGAAGATCAAACCGGTGCGGTATACCCGCACCCGCATCCCCACGGCAGACGACGATTTTATCGACCTGGACTTCAGCAAAACCGGCAACAGCAAATTGGTGGTGATCCTGCACGGGCTGGAAGGCAATTCCAAACGGCAATACGTGACCGGCATGGTGCGCATTTTCAACGAGGGCGGGTTCGACACCGTGTCTATGAACTTCCGCGGCTGCAGCGGGGAGAGCAATCACGCGCTCCGCTTCTATCACAGCGGGGAAACAGGCGACCTTCATACTGTAATACAGCATGTTCAGAAAGATTATGAGAGCCTCCATCTGGTGGGATTTTCGCTGGGCGGAAATGTTACGTTGAAATATCTCGGCGAACAGGGCGCGGCCATTCCTGACCGGGTGAGATCGGCCGTAGCCATTTCGGCGCCGGTAGACCTGAAAGACAGTTCTTTCGAGCTGGAGAAACGGCACAATTTTATTTACATGAAACGTTTCATCCGCTCGCTGGGAGAAAAACTGGAGATCAAAGCCAAACAATTCCCTGAACAGATCTCGCTGGAAGGTTTCGCCGCCATCCGCAACTTCCGTCAGTTCGACGACCGCTACACCGCGCCCATACATGGTTTCAGGGATGCGGAAGAATACTGGGCGAAAAACAGCTCCCGGCAATTCCTTCCCTGCATCACCATTCCCACGCTGCTCATCAATGCGCTGGACGACCCTTTCCTGGGAAAGGGAAGTTTTCCTTACGCCGAGGCGGAGGCCAACCCGAACTTTCATCTTGAAACGCCCGCAACGGGCGGCCACGTGGGTTTTGTGACCTTTTCAGGGAAACATTACTGGTCTGAGCGCAGGGCTTTCCAGTTCATCCGCGAGCACTCATGACGCCAGCACTTCATCCACCAAGCCATACGCTTTGGCTTCCTGCGCGGTCATAAATTTATCGCGGCGGTACATTTCCTCGATCTCCTGCACTTTATGCCCCGAATTATCGCCGATGATGCCGAACACCTGCGCTTGCAGTCTTTCCTGCTCCTGGTACGCGATGCGCACGTCTTCGGTATATCCTTTGGCGCCGCCGCCGGTGGGGTGCATGTGAATGGTGGCATGCGGCAATGCATAACGCTGGCCTTTGGTGCCGCAGGTGAGCAGCACGGTGCCCATGCTGCCGGTAAACCCGACGGAAACCGTGCTGATAGGCGATTTACAGATGCGCATCGTGTCGTAAATTGCCATGCCGGCGTACACGCTGCCGCCGGGACTGTGAATGTACAGCCTGATCGGGTAATGGTTTTCGCTGTCGAGGTAAAGCAATTGCGCTACTACGAGGTTGGCCAGGTGCTCGTCGATGGCGGTGCCAATGAACACGATCCTTTCCTTCAGCAAAAGGCTGTAAATGTCGTACGCGCTCCGCGTGGAGCCGTCGAGCACAGTGGGTATGAGCGTCATATCAGTAAAAAATGGCGTGAATGGTTTGGGTGAAAGAAGGGTCTTGCGCCAGTTGATCGTAGATGGCGGAAAGTTTTTCCCGCTGCCGGTCGCGGGCCGTGAGGCGGATAAGGCGAAGGGCCTGGCGTTGTTCGTCCACAGCGGTTTCCAGCTGCGGCGAAATGATCATCCGGGCTTCGAATGCGGTCTTTTCCTGCGAAGGCATTTTTTTCAGCAGGAAATTTTCAATCTCCTGTATGTCAAGCAAAGGTTTCCGCATGGCAGGCTGTTTTTGAAAATGATTTCCGGACCTTCTCCAGGCATTTGTATTTCTGCACCGTGGCGGAATGCGCGCTGCCGTAATCGAAAGTTTCCGCGATCTCGCGCATGTTCATTTCTTCATAATAAAACGCCTGTAAAAGCTGCAGGCACTTTCCCCCCGCGGCTTTCAGCTGTTCCAGCAGCGGCGTTTCCTCCGGGTGGGCATAAAAATCTTCCGGGATGGAAATTAAATGCGCAACGTAATCCAGCGTTTCATTTTTCGGTTGCCGCCGGTGGTTTTTCAGCCAGAGGATCTTCGTAATGCCCACCAGGTAAGCCACCGGCGACGATTCCAGCTGCAAAAGCCCGCTGCGGCTCTTTTCAAGGTAAATAATTATGGCATCGTGAAACAGGTCCCTGGCTTCTTCCAGTTCCCCGCCCAGCCTGCGCACGGCCCGCGCAGCATGGGGAAAGGCTTCCCGGTATAATGTTGTTAATACATCCATGACGAATGGGTTTTATCATATAGTGCCAAAAAACGGCGAAATATCACCCTGACCTTCAAAATTTAATCAAAAAAACCGTGAATTTTGCTGTTCCTGCTTCTTCGTAAATTTGAAATATGGAAAAAATACAGTCCCTCGAAGAATTCTACCGCCTCAAACAACTGACCATGCCTTCCGATATCAGTAAGGAGGTGGGGCATTTTAATGTGTTCAACGCGCGGGAATTTGTGGGCCACCATGCAAAACCGCTGCCTTACAGCCGTAAGGATTTTTATAAAGTGGCCCTGGTAAGCGGCCGGAACCGCTATTTTTTTGCGGACAAAACCATCGATGTGGAAGAACACGCGCTGATGTTCGCCAACCCGCAGGTGCCTTACCAGTGCGAGCCTTTGGACGAGCGCCAGTCCGGTTATTTCTGCATTTTCACCGATGCGTTTTTCCACCACTTCAATTCCAGCCGCCTGGCGGAATTTCCCCTGTTCAGGCCCGGCGGGCAGCCCGTGGTGTTCCTGCCGCAATCGCAGGTAGGCGCGGTGAAAGAGCTTTTCGAAAAAATGCTGGCGGAGATCCATTCCGATTATCAATACAAATACGACCTGCTGCGCAACTATGCGATGGAACTGATCCACATGGGCATGAAACTGCAGCCCATCGGTGTTTCGCCCTCGCATTCCAATGCCGCTTCGCGTATCTCCACGCTGTTTTCCGACCTGCTGGAAAGACAATTCCCCATTGAATCGCCTTTGCAGCAAGTGAACCTGCGCACCGCGATCGATTTTGCATCGCAATTGTCCGTGCACGTAAACCATCTGAACAAAGCCCTGAAAGACGCCACCGGCAAGTCTACCTCCGAGCTGATCGCCGAGCGGCTGGTGCAGGAAGCGAAGGCGCTGCTGAAACATACCGACTGGAATGTTTCGGAAATAGGATATTGTCTCGGTTTCCAGGAACCGGCGCATTTCAATAACTTCTTCAAGAAAAAAACCCAGGTTACGCCCCGCTCTTTCCGGGCCGCTTGATTTTTGCAATTTTTGGTTTGATATCATTAACAGCCGTGGTTCCCGGCCGGTGTAGCTTTGTGTCAACAAAACAAACACCCACTCATGGAACAACAAAAAGTATGGTATATCACAGGCGCCTCAAAAGGTTTCGGCCTGTTATTAGTTAAAAAACTTTTGGCCTCCGGCGAACGCGTGGCGGCCACTTCCCGCCAGCTGGACGCGCTTAAGACCGCCGTCGGCAGCGATTCTCCCAACTTCCTTCCCCTCGCCGTGAACCTTTCCGACGAACAGAGCGTGAACGGTTCCATCCGTCAAACGTTGTCTGCCTTCGGCCGCATCGACGTAGCGGTGAATAACGCGGGATACGGACTGGTAGGCGGTTTGGAAGAACTAAGCGATAAAGAGGTAAGGGATAATTTCGAAGTGAACGTGTTCGGTGCGCTGAACGTGATCCGCAACGTGATGCCCGTTTTCCGCAAGCAGCAGGACGGTTTTATATTCAACATTTCCTCCATCGGCGGCTTCACCGGTACGTTTCCCGGCTTTGGCAGCTATTGCGCCACCAAATTCGCGCTGGAAGGACTTACCGAATCGCTGGCCGCGGAAGCGAAACCTTTCGGCGTAAAAGCGGTGATCGTGAGCCCGGGATATTTCCGCACCAACTTCCTGTCTTCCGGCTCGCTGGTGGTGCCTGAGCATCCCATTGCGGATTATGAGAACATCCGCGAGATTCAAACAACGCACCAGCAGAACATCGACGGCGCGCAGCCCGGCGATCCCGAAAAAGCGGTGGATGTAATTATTTCCGTGAGCAAGTCCGGCAACCCGCCGCTGCATCTTTTCCTCGGCCCGGACGCTTATCAGCTGGCGAAACAAAAGATCGCCGCCGTGGAAGAAGATATGCTGGGATGGCAGGCGCTGGCCACTTCCACCAATTTCAACTAAAGCTAAACAGGTTCAAACAATGGAAAGCGCGCCCCCACGGTCGCGCTTTTTCCTGTTTTAACGTTTCCTTGCGCGCGAATCCCGTTAATTTGTGTACCTTTGCACCATTCTTATATCCCCTCTCCGCAGAAAAGGTACATTCCCTCCGCAGTTAGGTTCACTTAAAATGATGTGTGGATATACAATCTAGCCATCCTTCCCTTCTTTAAAGCAGGATTGTTAGCATCGTTTTAAACTTAAATCAAACATATTGTCATTCGAGAAATTAAGTCTCATCGCGCCCATTTTGCGTGCGCTTGAAACACAGGGCTATAGTACGCCTACACCTATCCAGACGCAAGCCATCCCCGTGGTGCTGGCCCAGAAAGACCTTTTGGCCTGCGCCCAGACCGGCACCGGGAAAACCGCCGCGTTTGCCATTCCCATCCTGCAATTGCTTTATAAAGAAAAGCAGGCGGCCACTGTGCCTGACAGGCATATCAAAACGCTGATCCTGACGCCTACGCGCGAGCTGGCCATCCAGATCGCGGAAAACATCCGGGATTATGGCGCGCACACCGGCATCAAACATCTCGTGATCTTCGGCGGCGTATCCGCCCATACCCAGATACAAACCCTGAAACAAGGCACAGACATCCTGGTCGCCACGCCGGGCAGGCTGCTCGACCTTTGGCAGCAGGGGCACATCAACCTCCGCAATATCCGGCAGTTTGTGCTCGATGAGGCAGACCGCATGCTGGACATGGGTTTTATCCACGACGTAAAAAGAGTGATCACCAAGCTGCCCGAAAAAAGGCAGACGTTGTTCTTCTCCGCCACCATGCCCGCGGAAATCGCGGGGCTGGCTAATTCCATCCTTACCAATCCGGAAAAAGTAGCCGTAACGCCGGTTTCTTCCACCGCAGAAAAGGTGGAGCAGCAGCTTTATTTTGTAGATAAAAGCTCCAAACGCCCCTTGCTGATCCATGTGCTGAAAGATCCCGCCATCGTGAGCGCGCTCGTGTTCACACGTACCAAACACGGTGCGGACAGGGTTGCCAAGGAACTGAACAAAGCCGGCGTGCAGGCCAGCGCCATTCACGGCGACAAATCGCAAAACTCGCGCCAGCGCTCGCTGACCGATTTCAAAGCCGGCCGCGTCCGCGTGCTGGTAGCGACAGACATTGCCGCGCGCGGCATCGACGTGGACAACCTGAGCCATGTGATCAATTACGAAATCCCGAACGTGCCTGAAACCTACGTGCACCGCATTGGCCGTACGGGCCGCGGCGGGGCGAGCGGTATCGCACTGTCGTTCTGCGAAGCGGAAGAAAGGCCGTACGTGAAGGATATCGTGAAGCTGATCGGCCAGAACATTCCCGTGGTGAGCGAACACCCGTTCCCGCCCGGCGAAACGCCCGTGGAAAAACCGGCGCCCGTAGTGCAGATGCGCCAGTCTTCCAGCCAGCAGCTTGACGGCAGGAAGAAAAACAATAAACGCAAATGGCACGGCCGGCCGCAGCAAAAACAGCAGAACTAACAAATTAAAAGGGACGTTTTTAGAAACGTCCCTTTTTTTGCGAGTACGTTTTTTATGTCCGTTGTTTACGATACACCAGCGTATCCGTCACCAGCACGGGCATCACGTAACCGCCTGTATCGATCTTCATCTCCGGCATGGCTTTCCGCAATTGGCCGAGGGCTGCGGGCGTTACAGCGGTTTTATAGAGGAAAAGCTCTTTCAGCGCGGCATTTTTTTGCAGCAGCAAAATCCCTTTGTCCGTCACTTTTGTGCCCACGAGGTTCAGGTATTTCAACTGTTTGCAACCGGCAAGATGCGTCAGCCCCGCATCGGTTACCGGTGTGTTCTCCAGGTGCAGGCGCGTGAGCTCGGGTAATTGCGAGATCAGTTTCAGCGCGCTGTCACCCGTTTGCGTGTTGGAGAGTTTCAGCCAGACGATCTGTTTTTTCAAAGGCAGCAGCAGCTCCGCTTCTTTATTGCCAAAGCCGGGCGCGTTTACGGCGTTGATCATCACAAAACCATTTTCATTCGCCACCGGCATCACTTTTACTCCGATCTTTTCCAACGCGGCAACATCCTGTCCGGATGCTTCGCTCACTTCTTCCTGCGGCACGAACGGGTTTGCATCCGATCCGCCGGAAGGTTTCATACCGTCCAGCACGAGCTGCATCCTGGCCGTGCGGTGCAATTCTTTGACGGTGGCGGTTGGCGACGCGCCCTGTTCGATCCACCAGTACAATATTTCCAGTTGCTGCGGCGTCAGTTGCGGCTTGCCTTTGGGCGGCATGCGTTTATCGTCCGATTCGGAAAGCACGAGACGTTTGTAAAGTTCGCTGGCTTCGGGCACGCTGTCTTTGATCACGGGGCCGTTCTCGCCACCTTTTTTGATATTGTCCATACCGTCTAGCCGGAGACCACCCTTGAGTTTAGCTTCGTTGTGGCAGGAATAACATTTTTCTTCGAGGATGGGCATTACCAGCTGATCGTAGACCTTTGCCTCGGGCAGGTTGGCGATGGCGGGCGTTGCTTCGGCGGATCTGTTTTTCCCGAAAGGAAGCGCCGCGGTCAGATAATCTTCTCCATGCGTGAGGTTACCGCCGAAATGCCCGGCGGCGGAAAGCAGCACGATCATCACGAACGACACGGGCAGCCAGGCATTCCTGAAAAGCGCATACCGCCTGAAAACGCACAACAGCACGGAGATCGCGGCTACGCCGATGCCCATCCACATGTGAAGGTCGAGCGCATCTTCGTCGTAACCGCCGGAAGTGGAAAGCAGCCAGCCCGCAATGCAGGCGGCCACGGCAGACAACGCGCCGAACACGAGCACGGGCAGCACGGCCGCGCTCAGCACCGCCAGGCGGCGGTTTTTACTCATCACTTCCAATATAAAAGCGACAATCAGCATCCCGATCGGCAAATGCACCAGTAATGGGTGGAAACGGCCAATAAAGAGGCTCCAGTTTCCCTGCAATAATGTCATCATCCCCCGTATCTCGCTTTTAGTAAGTTCTTCATATGTACATTAATATCCCACTGGTTAGCCACCGGCTGCCGCGTATAAGGCAGCGTGGGCATGTAATCCGCCGGACCGAACTCCGTAAGCACGGTCATCACTTCTCCTTTCGCGCGTTTTATTCTGGCCACTTCGTCCCACCATGCAAAATGCGCTTTCACCGTATTTTCCCATTCGGGCGCCCTCGGATCGTTTACCTGCGGGCCTTCCGGGTGGCCGATCCTCGCGTGAATATGACCCGTTCTTTCCAGCGCCTTGGCAACGGTTTCCGCCTGGTCCTGCAACAGCGATTCGTGTACGTTGCACCAGTGGGAAATGTCGAGCGTGAGGCGCAGGTCCGGTTTGGCTTCAATGAATTTGCGTGCGATATGCGCCGCGAACATCATGCGGGAACGGTGCGTTTCGTGGTAAACGGGTATGCCGGTAGCTTTGGAAATGCGCACCGTCATGTCTATCAACTGACTGTTCTGTTCGAACGTAAAGAAGTCTTTGCCTGAGTGACAGTTGATGTATAACGGTCGCTGGCGTTGCTGGCCGGTGGCGGCCGTAACGGCGGCTTCAAAAGCCGTGGCGTGTTTCGTGAAATCGCTGCTGCCGCCGCCTGAGCAGAGGAAACCTACCTGGAGGTCGTATTTTTTGAGCGCGGCGAACAGTTCGTCTTGCGCTTCTTTCGTAGTGGGCCACCATAATTCTATACCGTCGTAACCGGCTTCTTTGGTGCGGCGGCAATATTCGTTGCGGGTGCCGGGGAAGCCCCAGTCCGTTTGCAGCACCACCAGTTTAAAACCCGCGGCAGCAGGCGTTGTGAATACGGGCTGCGCTGCAGCGTCAGGGATGTTGGTCATAAGCGAAGCAGCGCCAAAGGCTGCGGATTGTTTTAAAAAATTCCTTCTGTTTAAAGACATAAACTGATCAACCTAAAATTTCGTGAATAACGTGACCTCCCACATCGGTAAGCCTGAACGGGCGGCCCTGGAACTGGTAGGTCAGTTTCTCATGGTCGAAGCCCATCTGTTGCAGTATGGTGGCGTGAATATCGTGTACGGCTACCTTTCCTTTTACGGCGGCGAAACCGATCTCGTCCGTTTCTCCCCAGCTGCCTCCTTTGCGGATGCCCGCGCCTGCCATCCACATGGTAAATGCTTCCACATGATGGTCGCGGCCGAGGTACGGCATTTCTTTGCCGTCGCGGTTTTCCTGCATGGGCGTTCTGCCGAACTCGCCGCCCCAAACCACGAGCGTTTCGTCGAGCAGGCCGCGTTGTTTGAGATCGAGCAGCAACGCGCTGATCGGCTTGTCTATCTCGCGCGATTTATTACGCAGTCCGTAGTCGATGGACAGGTCTTCGCCGGTACCGTGCGTATCCCATCCCCAGTCGAACAGCTGCACGAAACGCACGCCTTTTTCGACGAGCTTGCGGGCCAGCAGGCAGTTATTCGCAAACGCTTCTTTGCCGGGCTGCGTGCCGTACAATTGATGGATATATTCCGGCTCGTCGTTGATGTCCATCACGCCGGGCACGGAGATCTGCATTTTGTACGCGAGCTCGTATTGCGAAATGCGGGAAAGTATTTCGGGGTCCTGGAAGGCTTCGTATTCGAGTTTATTCACTTCGTTGATGGCGTGAATGGATTGATAACGCATATCACGGTCCATGCCTTCGGGATCGGTGATGTAAAGCACAGGATCGCCTTTGGAGCGGCATTGCACGCCCTGGTAAACGCTGGGCAGGAAACCGCTTCCCCACACGCTTTTACCGGCGTCAGGCGTTTTGCCGCCGGAAGTGAGCACCACAAAACCGGGCAGGTTGCTGTTTTCCGAACCGAGGCCATACGTTACCCAGGAACCGATACTTGGCCTTCCCAGGCGGGCGCTGCCTGTATGCATGAACAATTGCGCGGGGCCATGGTTGAACTGGTCCGTCTGCACTGCTTTCAGGAAACTCACATCGTCTACCATCTTCGAAAAATGCGGCAGGTGATCGCTTACCCAGGCGCGGCTTTCGCCATGCTGTGAAAATACGGCCTGCGGGCCGAGCATTTTGGGCACGCCGCGGATGAACGCGAATTTTTTGCCTTCGAGGATCGAGGGCGGGCAAAGCTGGTTATGCAGTTTTTGTAATTCGGGTTTGTAGTCGAATAGTTCCAGCTGCGAGGGGGCGCCCGCCATATGCAGGTATATCACGCTTTTGGCCCTCGCGGGGAAGTGGGGAGCGCGCGGCTCGAGCGGGTTCAGGCTTTGCGGCATTTCGCCGCTGCCGGAGCCGGAAAAAATATTGCATCCGCCCAGCAGCGAGCCTAATGCCGTAGCGCCGAGGCCGGTAATACAATCCTGCAGGAAGTGCCGGCGGGAAAAATATTTTGCCGCCCTTTCATTCGCTTCGTGTATGATCTTCTCTGACATATGCATCAGGATTTTGAGAGGAATTCATCCAGGTTCATAATCGCATTGGCCACCACGGTCAGCGCCGCAAGATGTTCCATGCCTTTTTTCGGTTCGGGCGCCTGCAGGAAAGCTGCCGCGGCTTTCGGGTCTTTCCCGAACTTATCGTATGCCTGCCTGTACAGTTTTTCCAAAACGGCTTCTTTGCCCGGTATGATATCTTTATACATCGCGCGTTTATAACCCGCACGGATACACGTTTTCGCATCCTGCCCGCCGCTTTCCTGCATGCGCAAAGCCAGGCTGCGCGCGGCTTCCACGTATACGGGATCGTTCAGCGTTACCAGTGCCTGCAGCGGCGTATTGGTGCGTATCCTGCGCTGGAGGCACACTTCGCGGCTGCTCGCGTCGAAGGTGATGGCAGAGGGGTAAGGGGCGGTCCTTTTGATGAAGGTGTATACAGCGCGGCGGTACTGGTCGCCGTTTTCGGAGATCTTCCAGTTGTCGCCGCTCCACACGGTCTGCCAGATGCCTTCGGGCTGGTACGGCATCACGCTGGCGCCGAGCATTTTGTTGCTGAGCAGCCCGCTCACGGCCAGCGCCTGGTCGCGCACCTGCTCGGCCGAAAGCCTGAAACGCGGGCCGCGGGCGAGATAACGGTTGGCGGGATCTTTTTCCTGCAGTTCGGGCGAGCTGCGGGAATCGCGTTTGTACGCTTCGGAGGTCACCATTTCGCGCAGCAGGCTTTTCATGCTCCAGTTATACGTGTTCATGAAGCGGTAAGAAAGATAGTCGAGCAGCGCGGGGTTGGAAGGAAGGAAACCCTGCGTGCCGAAGTCTTCCTGCGTTTCCACGATACCGATGCCGAAAAGATGTTCCCAGAAACGGTTCACCATCACGCGCGCGGTAAGCGGGTTATTTTTATCGGTGATCCACATCGCGAGGCCGAGCCTGTTGCGCGGCGCCTTGTCCGGGAAAGGATTGAGCGATTCCGGAACGTCGGGTTTTACTTCTTCTCCCAGCACCATCCAGTTGCCTCTTTCGAAAGTATGCGTGGGGCGGAACATTTCCGTCGGGTTCTCCCACATCACGGGCATGCTTTCCGGATTGGCGTTTACGGCCTGCATAAAGGCGGTTTCCACCGGTTTATAGCCAGGCTGGCCTTTGCCGGGGAGGTCGTTGCGGAGGGCGAACCACTCCACGTTGCAGACGGATTCCAGCGGGCCGAGGCTGCTGTTGCGGAAAATAAAATACAGGTTGCGGTAACCTTCCATCGGCGTGATCGGTATGTCCAGCACACGGTTGCCTTTGGGCAGGGACTGACGGGCCACCAGCGGGCCGTTCAGCCCGCCGTCGCGGATCTCGAGCGAACCACCGTCGCGGCCGGTCCAGTATTTCAGCAAAAGATTGTTGCGGTTGTTGACGGGCACTTTTTTCACACGGCAGCTTCCGCCATGGCGGATCGCCATAAATTTGGTGTCTGCCAGTTCGCCGTTGATGTATTCGTCCGCATTATGCGCGTGTATCTTCGGCTCCAGCGTGCGGAGGAAATCTTTTGTCTCGCTCAGTTCGCCCGCCGTGCCGTATTGTTTGATCCATGCGGTGATGGAATCGACCTTGCGGAGGCCTACACTGTCGTACAGGCGCAGTTTGGGATGTTCCCCAAAAGTATCTTCATCGCGGGTGTTGTTGAGAAAAGCCATGAGCTTGTAATAATCCTCGAAGCGGAAAGGGTCGTAAGGATGGCTGTGGCACTGCACGCAGGCGATGGTGGTGCCCTGCCATACTTCCATGGTGGTATTCACCCGGTCGATGATGGCCGCTACGCGGAACTCTTCGTCCTGTGTGCCCCCTTCGTCGTTGTTCATGGTATTGCGGTGAAAGGCGGTGGCGATCAGCTGGTCGTTATCCGGATTGGGCAACAGGTCGCCGGCGAGCTGTTCAACGGTGAAGCGGTCATAAGGCATGTCGTGGTTAAAGGCGTTGATCACCCAGTCCCGGTAACGCCAGAAATCGCGGCGCACGTCTCTTTCATATCCTTTTGTATCGGCGTAGCGCGCGAGGTCGAGCCACATAGACGCCCAGTGCTCGCCGTAGTGCGGTGATGCCAGCAGGCTGTCTACCCGTTTTTCGTACGCGTCGGGCGAATTATCCGCCAGGAACGACTGCATCATTTGTTCGGTGGGCGGCAGGCCGGTAAGGTCGAGGCTGAGGCGGCGCAGCAGGGTGATCTTGTCTGCCTGCGGGGCTGCTTCCAGCTTTTCTTCTTCGAGTTTGAGATTGATGTAATGGTCCACTCCCCCTTCCCCGGCATTTTGGGCGGCATTGCCGGCCGTGGCGGCGGGCGGGGCATAGTCGGGTTTGGCTGGCGATACGTAGGCCCAGTGCTCGCCCCATTTGGCACCTTCGTCTACCCAGCGGGTGAGGATGGATATTTCTTCTTTACTGAGCGGCGCGGCCTTGTAAGGCATACGTTCTTTCGGGTCTTTGTTGTGAAGGCGGCGGATGAATTCACTGTTGGCAGCGTCTCCGGGAATAATGGCGGGATGGCCGCTTTTAGTATTGCCGAGCGCTTCTTCCCTGAACAATACACTGAAACCGCCGCTTTGTTTCACGCCTCCATGGCAGCTGATGCAATGTTTGTTAAGGATCGGCTTGACTTCCGAGCTGTAATCCACCGGCCGCCGGCTATTGCAGCCAATGGCGAGTATGCCCGCTGTCAAAGCGGCACTTAAAAACATTAAGAGCCTCGACGTGGTCAAATTGAACATGATACTGTAGTTTGCGTGCTTATCTTCTGCTTATCTGTGGTGGGTGGAATCCGGTGAAAAAATACAAAAAAGCCGGGACCTGTGCAACAAAGGCGTAAAATACACGCTTAAATAGTGAATATTCTGACAAATTGAAATAATTCACACTTTATACGAACAAATATATTTCAGTATGGTAGCGGATCTTGGGCTGAATGTATACATTCGTGACATTACAATCAGCTCCTCTGGAAAAACCGTATATGCAGCGGGCCCTCAATCCGGGGGCCTGCTGTTTTTTTAGGCGGGAATAAAAAAGGGGCCTCCCGGCCCCCGAAACACTATCAAACAACAGTAATTATACTTCTAAATAAAAGAAGGGTGAAAGAATTCACCCTCCGGTATATGCATACATTAGACATGAGACTGTTTATTACAACCGGTTGCATTTTCTTCTTCACTTATCTTTCTTCAACCGGAAGAAAATATTGTTTTCACGCTTTTTTTTCGCGCGGTTTCCTGCATTAACATTTTTTGCGGCTGCCTGGTCCTTCGTTAACATTTCCTCACGGAGCAGGGCATACGAAAATCTTTCGGCCCTGGTGGGTAACGCGTACGGCAAAATGCCGCCCCGGTCCTCTTTATCTGGCATCCACGGTCCCGGGCGGAAAAAAGATAATGCTGCCTCAAAAGGCTGCACTCATAAGGCTTTGTCCGGAATTGGGGCTTGGACGAATGAAAGGCCGGCCAGCGAGTAATTCACGTACGATTATCCAGTATTCCGCCGGACAAGCCTTTACGGGTTTTTCAACTTCCGTAAACCGGATGGAACAACACTACGGATGGTGTTCTATACTTAAGAGTGGATTTTGAGGGGGGAAGGGTGAATCATTCTGAAAAAATAATTTTCGTAAAAATTCACCCTTTATAACGGTTTTGGTGTCTTTTCCAAGTAAGTTATTCTTTTGTTATGGAATCAATCGCTACCCGACTTAAATGCTTCCTGGAGCATAAAGGCTTAAGTACTACAGCCTTCAGCCGCGCTTTGCACTATAAAAGCTGCGAAAAGATCGCCCGGCTGTTCCGTGCCAACGGCGCAAAACCGAGTGTGGACATTGTGGCAGACATCGCCCATCGTTTCCCCGAGTTCAACATCCGCTGGCTGATCGCCGGGCAGGGGGAAATGTTGCATGCCGTGCAGCGCGAGCCGTCGGCAGACAGCCTGTTGGACTATTCCTTCCCCAGCTACCAGCTGACGCCCAAAGCGGAAGTTGTGGAAGAAGAGCAAGCATAAAAAATTCACGGGAGCCGTAAACCTGCGGCGCCGTCTAAGTCGTCCATCCGCCCCGGCGGATTGCACTGCCGTACCGCTGCTTTTATGCAGCCGGTGCAGTGCCGTTTACAACCTATTGCAAACCAACCAATATTCCCGCGATAACCCTACGAAAAAGGGCCTGCCTGAAAAGGCGGCCCTTTTACCTGCCATCTGCTTTTTCAATAAGTTATCCCTGGTTCTGTCGGGCGCACACCCGTACGTCTTCATCCGGGATCGCCCGCGGCCCGTTTTTATTGGGTTGAAAACCCGCGGGTGGTTATCATTAAAAAATAACTCCCGCGTTATGCAAGTCCTTTTTATGATCACATTCGTCCTGGTGCTGACATATGGCATTTACACCGTTGCCAGGAGAAAGAACCGGCAGGGGAATGGCAACAGCCCGGATAATAATTATGATAACGATTACGGCAGCGGTTATACAACCGGCAGCGGCGCTCCCGCAGCAAGCGCAGGGTTCGACGGAGGCAGCGGGGGCGGTGGAGGCGCAGATGGCGGATGGAGCGATAGCGGCGGCGACAGTGGAGGCGGCGACGGAGGCGGTGATTAAAAAAGAGGCACAAGCTGAAGCCCGCGCCCGTTTTATTAGCAGCATATTCCTATAAGGAAGTTAAATGTCTTCATGCGCGGAGGGCCGCGGGATACCGCTGCCGGTACCCCGCCCGCACCCGTCACGGAGGTTCCTCAATACCCCGAAATGCGCTTCCCTCCAGCCTTCCGGCCCAAGCGGCATTTCCCTTTGAATGTAAATGGCTGAATATTTTTTGGGGCCACTAACATGGAGTTAATACAATTCATAGTTTCCTTACAATGGCTGAATATTTTTTTGGGGTCAATACATGGAGTAAAAACAATTCATCGTTTCCTTAACCACAACAAAGTTATTCAGCCTGTGCCGGACTTTAAACACATAAAGAACTGAACTGGCAATTTCAATACTTCAATTGTCGGAATAACGGATCGGAACGTTTATTTTCCGGCGATTTTTAGCCCCGCTTTACGACCGGTCGTTTGTTTGCCCGTTACCGGAATCCCACAATCATTGACCTTTGCCACCACATTGTTTGCAACACTTTTGGCCGGAAATTTGTTACCTATGCACAAAACATCCAAAAAATGATACAGCAACTGACCCGCTTTTTGATGGTACCCATGGCCGCCGTGCTGCTGCTGAGCGCCTGCGCTTCGCAACAGGGCGCTTCCGCACCAACGGCCAGCGGCATGCGCAAAAATGCCATGGGCAAATGGACCCTGAGCAATGTAAGCTACGACGGCCTGCCTTCAACGGCAAAGATCAAGACGGTATTTTCCAACATCCCTCCTGATTGCCTTCAGGGCAGCAACTGGGTATTGCCCAGCAACAGCTACGGTTCGTACACCCTCACCGCCACCGGCGAAGGCTGCCCGACCGGCACACAGAACATCGTGTGGAGCACCCTCAACCAGGGCGGCGTGATCATGCTCCAGTTCAAGGAACTGATGGACGGCGTGAAGGCTAAAAACATCACCGACGGTTACCGCGTGGAACTGCAAAGTGCGGACAATGCCTCCATGGTATGGCGCGCGCCGGTGTCTTATGAAGGAAAAACTGCTTATGTAGTATATTCATTCAGCAGGCAATAAGAAAATATTTTCACAAACTGTCAAAGGAAAAAGCAAGGGCGTATTTTGCCCCGCTTTTTCCTTTTTTCTTATTGTATCTTTGCCCTTCGTTTTTGATTTATTATGAAAGCATTTAACTTATTTATTAAATACCGTCTCCCCCTGGGCATCGTGCTCCTGGTAGCCGGTATCGCCCTGGGCTTTGCCTTTGGCTGGTGGGAAGCCGCCATTGTGCTGGTTTTGGCCGTGATCTGTATCGTGACGCATTTCCTGTTCGGCCCTATGCGCCTGATCCAGGAAGCCGTGGAAGCCGGCGACGTGGAAACGGCCAGCCGCTTGCTGAACCAGATCAAATTCCCCAAACTCCTCATCAAGCCCATCCGTTCCGGTTATTACATGATGCAGAGCAATTTTGCAATGTACACCCAGGATCTGGACAAAGCCGAAGCGGCCGTAAAAGCCAGCATCAAAAGCGGCAGCCCGATGAAGGAATATGAAGGCATGCAGTATTTTCAGCTGGGCACCATCGCTTACCAGAAAAACGATATCAAAACCGCCGATTCCAACCTGAAAAAAGCCATCAGGCTGGGCCTGCCGGACAAAGAAAATACCGCCGCGGCATTGCTCACACTTTGCTCCATCGCTATGAGCCGCCGCGATTTCAAAACCGCCAAGGACTATTTCCGCCGCGCAAAAGCGCAGAAACCCACGACCGACCAGATCGTGAGCCAGATCAAGGAAATGGACAAATATATCAGCCGCATGCCGGGTTGATCCGGGATGCATCATTCGCAAAAGAGGCGGCCTTCAACGGGCCGCCTCTTTTGCGTTAATATCCTGATGTCTTGATGTAGTTTATATTTTTGCTAAAGCCTGCGCCAGGTCGGCTTTCAGGAAACCAGGATCTTCCAGCCCGATGTAAATGCGCACCATCCTGTGTTTCGGCTGGTCTGCGCTGAAACCGCCTTCTGGCAGGGATGCGCTGGCCGGGAAAATAAGCGATTCGTGCCCGCCCCAGCTTACCGCCATTAAAAAATGCTGCAACGCGTTGCAGAAACGTTCCACCTGCGCAGCTTCCGTGGCTTTCAGCTGGATCGTGAGCAGCCCCGCCGCCCCTTTCATTTGTTTTTTCGCCAGTTGATATTGCGGGAACTCCGGGTCGAGCGGGTAAAATACTTTTTCGACCTGGGGCTGCTCTTTGAGCCATTGGCAGATCTCCTGCGCGCTGTCCTGGCATCGTTTCAGGCGCACCTCCAGCGTGCGCAGGCCGCGCAGCAGCAGCCATGCCGCAAAGGGCGCTATCACGCTGCCTACGCTCAGGAACTCGGACACGAATATTTTGCGCAGCATGTCGCGGCTGCCCGTGAGCACGCCCGCCACCGTATCGCTGTGGCCGCCGATGAATTTGGTGGCCGATTGCAGGCAAAGGTCTATCCCCATGGCATGCGGCTGCTGGTATAATGGCGTGCAGTAACTGTTGTCGAGAATGGTGACGATGCCTTTGTGTTTCGCCAGTTTCGAAACGGCTTCAATGTCTTGCAGATCGAAAGTGAGGGAATTGGGCGATTCGAGGTAAATGAGGCGGGTATTGGATTGAAGGGCGTTCTCAAAATTCTCCGTGCGCGTGCCGTCCACAAAAGTGGTGGTAACGCCGAAACGCGGAAGCAGGCTCTCGAAGAGGTAACGCGCCCAGCTGTATGGGTCCTGCACACACACCACATGATCGCCCTGCCGCACCTGCGACAGCACGCCCACGAAGATGGCTGCCGCGCCGCTGCCGAATACGAGCGCGTCTTCCGCGCCGTCGAGCGCGGCCAGTTTTTGACGGAGAATGTCCACCGTCGGGTTGTTGCCCCTGCTGTATAAAAAACCTTTGTATTCATCCTGCAGCAGGGCGCGCATTTCCGCCACCGTATTAAACGCAAAGTTGCTGCTCTGCACGATCGGCGGGGCGATGGCGTTGAAATACAGCTCCCTGTCTTCCCCTAACTGATTGATAATATAAGATAGATCCATAGTATTAATTAAAAACGGTTGCGGCGGCCTATTCTTTTTTCCGCACGACATATTTCATGAAAAAATAAATGGGCAGCCCGGCCACGAACCAGATCATCCCTCCCAGCGCCTGGCCCGGGTCTTTGATAAAAATATTGACGGTCACGAAAAGATATACCAGGATAAAGAACGCGGGAACGAACGGATAAAGTTTCATTTTATAAATGCCCCGCCCGTCGAGATGAGCCGTTTTTTTCCGCAGTACAAAAATAGTAGCCGCGGCGGAAGCCAGCCCGATGGAATCGAAAAGCATGACGTAGCGGATGATGTTGTCGAAATTGCTCAGGAAATACAGCAGGCCGATCACCAGCGCGGCAAACACGGTAAGCGCTACTTCCTGCACCTGCGTTTTGCTGTTCACTCTTTTGAAAATGCCCGGCAGCACGCCGTCTTCAGCCATCGCGTAATACATTCTCGGGTTAGACATCAGGTTCACGTTCGCGTACCCCAATACCGAAAGAAAGAGCAGCACGCTCGTGATCTTGAAACCGTATTCCCCGAAAAACGCCCCGGCCATGCGCGCGGCCAGCGCATCGGTGGTTTTCAGCTGCTCGAAACCGATCACTTTTACGTACGCATAATTCACCGTGATGTACAGCAGCAGGATGATGGCGATGCCAAACATAATGGCCCGCGGCATGTTCCTGGCGGGCTCCCGCACGTCGCTGCCGAAATTGATGGTTTGCTGGTAACCGCCGTAGGTAAAAAAGACCGGCACCAGCGCGGCCCCGAAAATATATGCCCAACTGTTTGACGTAGCAGCGGAAACGTTGGCCTGCGGCGGCGCCACGTTGTTGCTGAAAGCCGCGAGGCACAGCAGCAGCACCAGGGTGATCTTGAATACCGTGAGCACGTTCTGCCAGCTGGCGCTCATACGAATGCCGGAAAGATTGATGAGGTATAATACCAGCACGGCGCCGATGGCAATGGCTTTGCGCCCGCTTTCGTTGCTGAGGGTTTCAGGCAGCAGCACAGGGCCGATATATTCAGCGCCTACGATACACACGGCGGCGATAGACGCGGCATTCGAGATCAGCAACGTCCAGTTGATCATAAAGGAATAAGCGGGATGGAAACCGTAAGACAGCACTTTATAAAATCCCCCGGCAACCGGGTAACGGCTGCCGATCTCGGCATAGGTGAGCGCCCCGCAAAGGGTAACCAGTCCGCCCAATACCCATACCATAAAAAAGAGGGACGGGGTGCCCGTTTCGCGGGCTACGCTGATAGGCGTCCTGAAAATGCCCATACCGATCACCAGTCCTACCACGATCATGGTGAGGTCGAAAGGGCCCAGCTTTGGTTTAATGCTCATACTTTACAAGATAACCGATTAAGTGATTATTTACATAAAATATGCGTAGGTTTGCCCCCGGTAAACGGTTGCCCCTGATCCTGATCGGGCATTAATAGGGAATCCGGTGAAAATCCGGAGCTATCCCCGTAGCTGTAAACCCGCCGCCTGCCGCTCCGGCAGCGCGATGTTTTCCGGTCTCCTCCAGCCACTGTCCTGCTACAACGCAGGGCGGGAAGGTACTACCGGGAAGCGGGCAAGCCAGAAGACCTGCCGCATACCTTCCATTCCCTGCTTCGGGTGAAAGCGGAGAGCATGTTGTACATATTCAACCTATAAACGTACATGAAAAAGAAAAGCACGATGCTTACTTTCAGCCTGCTGGCTATATGCTATGCGGCTTCCGCGCAAGACAGCGCGCAGGTTTCCCAACTGAACACCTTTGTAGTGACCGCTACGAAATTCGCAAAAAAACAAAGCGAGACCGGTAAAGTGCTCACCGTGATCACCAGCCGGCAGCTCGCGCAAAACATCGGCCGCAGCGTGGCGGACGTATTGAACGAACAGGCCGGCATCGTGATCAACGGCGTCGGTTCCAATCCCGGCAAAAACCGCGAACTGTATTTCCGCGGCGCTACCAGCCAATACACGCCCATCCTGATGGACGGCATTCCCGTTGCGGACGCGACAGGCCTCACCAGCAGCGCCATCGACCTGCGGTTCCTTCCGGTAGACCAGGTAGAGCGCATCGAGATACTGCGCGGCACCCAAAGCACGATGTACGGCGCAGACGCAATCGCCGGCATCATTAACATCATCACCAAAAAAGGCGGCGACAAACCCGTGAACGCATTCGGCGACCTCGCATGGGGCAGCAACCGCAGCCTGAAAGGCTCGCTGGGCCTGCGCGGGCAGCAGAACAACGTGGATTACAACCTCGGCTTCACCCATTACGAAACCGACGGCATCTCCGAAGCCGCGCCGCCCGATTCCATCCGCGACCCGCATTACGACCGAGACGGCATCAAACAAAATTCCTTCACCGCGAATGTAGGCATACAGGCAACGGAGCATCTGAAACTGCGCCCTTTCCTTTTTTACAGCAATTATAAAAGTCTTTACGACGGCGGCCCTTTCGTAGACGCGATCGAAAATAAAAACCAGTCGGACCTGCTGCATACCGGCCTCCGCGCGGATTACGACCTTAACGGGAACGGACAGCTGCACGGAAATTTCTCCTACCAGAAAGTAACCCGGCGCGACGAAAGCGCCTGGGGCATCACGAATCTCGACGGCCGCAGCTATTTCGGCGAAGTGTACGGCAACTATAACATCACCGGCTGGCTGCAGGCGCTGGTAGGCGTGGAATACCGCAAATCGCAGATGTTCGACACCGCGTACCGCGACCCGTACGGCATCCGTGAAATGCACAACACCAGCCCTTACGCGGCGCTTTTCATTAAAGACCTGCACGGCTTCAGTTTTGAGCTGGGCGGGCGGTATACGATGCATTCCCAATACGGCAACAACTTCACTTACACCATCAATCCGTCTTATCTCATTTCCGATAAGCTGAAAATATTCGCGAGCGTGGCTTCAGGATTCAAAGCGCCTACGCTTACCGCATTGTACAGCATCTGGGGCAGCCCGGACCTCAAGCCGGAACACGCCACCAGCTTCGAAGCCGGCGCACAGGCTTTTTTGCTGAACGACAAACTTAACCTGCGCGCAGTGGCGTTTAAGCGCGACCTGAAAGACGTGATCGCTTTTATTCCGCAAACCAACCGTTACACCAATTTCAACCAACAAAACGACAAAGGGCTGGAAATAGAAGTGGCCGCGCAACCCGCGAAAGGCCTGAGCGTCAGGGCAACCTACGCGTATGTGGACGGTGAAGTGACCACGCAGGCCACGCCCGGGAAAGACACGACCTACAACAACCTCGTTCGCCGCCCGAACCATACCGGCACGCTGAACGTGGGTTACCAGTTCACCAAACACCTGTTTGTGAGCACAACGCTCCGCCATACCGGCACCCGTTACGATCAGTACTATCCGCCTTTCCCGCAGCCGATGGAAATAATGCCGCTGGACGCGTACACCACGCTGGATGCGTACGTGGAATACCGTTTTTCGCCGAAAGCGAACCTGTTTTTCAATGCAAACAACATCACGAACAATAAAAAATATTGGGAAATTTACGGCTACTCCGTATTAGGTTTCAACGTGGCCGCGGGAATTTCCTTTACACTGTAATCATTAAAACAGACAACATGTCGATCAGGAACTTACAGCCCCGCTTTTTTGTATTGCTACTGTTCATTATCGCGGCAGGCGTATTGCGGATCACCGCCGCGGGCGACATCACGCCGTTTTCCAATTTTTCTCCTGTAGGCGCCATGGCGCTGTTTGGCGGGGCCTGCTTCGCAGACAGGTGGAAAGGATACGTTTTCCCGCTGCTCACCCTTTTCCTCAGCGATGCGATCATGATGCAAACGGTATACAAAGCCTATTCCAACGGTTTTATGTTCAGCGGCTGGTACTGGGCCTATATCGGTTTTGCAGCCAGCGTGCTCATCGGTCAGCTGCTGATCAAAAAAATGAGCGCGGGCCGCATCGTGGCCGCTTGTGTGCTGGCGGCGGTTGTACATTGGCTGATCGCGGATTTCGGTACGTTCATGAGCGATTTCAGTTACGATATCACCACCGGCAAACCCTTTACCCGCGACCTTTCCGGCCTCATGCGGTGTTATGCCCTGGGTCTTCCTTTCCTGAAAAACACCTTGCTGGCCAATCTTGTTTTCAGCGGCATTTTCTTCGGGCTGTTTGCCTGGATGGAAAAAAAGATCCCGGCGCTGGCGGTTCGTTAATAACATTCAAGGGCTGGCTTTATGGCCGGCCCTTTCCCTTTTTTAAGCAAAACCGATTCACATATGATCGCTTCCTCCTTTCTTCCCGCCGCTACGCAAATGATCTACGACATGGGCCTCCAGCACATGCTGCAGGGCGTCACATTCGAATGCCCGCCTGTTGCGCTGGCGGAAAAAGAACGCGTGGTGCGGTATGTTCTCGAAGGGAATACTTACAGCAGCGAGGAGATCGACCGCATCTTTTCCGCGTCCAAGGCGCAGGGAAAAAGTTTGTATTATGTGGATGAGCCTTTGCTGGAGAAGATCGCGCCGGATGTGATCTTTACGCAGGACGTGTGTGAAGTGTGCCAGATCGATACGCATTGCACGCAGCAGGCGGTTTATAAACTTTCCAAACAACCGCGGCTGGTAAGTCTTAGCCCCAACAACCTAACCGACGTGTTCAACTGCGCCATCACTATCGGGCAGGCGCTGGACCAGGAAGCCGTAGCTTACCGTTACCTGGCAGCGCTCCAGGACCGGCTGGACCGTATCACCGACCGCCTGCGCGGGCACCGCTCGCCGCTGCGCCGCGTGATGATCATGGAATGGATGGCGCCCGTGTACAACTGCGGCCACTGGATACCTTACCAGGTGGCGTACGCAGGCGGGGTAGACATGCTTTCCAATCCCGCGGGCGATTCCATTGTAACGCCCTGGGAAAAGATCTTCCGTTACGATCCCGAAGTGCTGGTAATTGCGCCATGCGGTTTTCTTACCGACCGCTCCGCACAGGAGCTTCACCTCGTTACGAATGTTGCTGGCTGGAATAACCTGCAGGCCGTGCGCAACAACGAGGTATACCTCGCCGACTACGACCTGTTCACCCAACCCAGCGCCAGCACGCTGGTAGACGGCGTGGAAGTGCTGGCGCACCTGTTTCACCCGTACGTATTTGATGCGCCGGAAAGATTGAGAAAAAAATTCAGGGTGTTGGAGATGGAGAGGGTGTAATGATAAAAAAGAGCAGCTGACTTACCAGGGCAGCGAAAAAGTTTTCACGTAAGTAAAACATTTCATCGCTTCTATCACGCCTTCCTTGATACCCAAACCGGAATCCTTAATACCGCCGAAAGGAGAGCTTTCGATGCGGTAACCGGGCACTTCATTGATGTTCACCGTGCCCATGCGCAGTTCTTTCACCGCTTTGATCGCTTTTTGCATATCGTTGGTAACGATGCCGGAGGAAAGCCCGAAAGCCGTGCTGTTAGCCAGCTGTATCGCATCGTCGAGATCGCGTACTTTCATAACGGGCGCCAGCGGGCCAAACGATTCCTGCACCACCATCTGCGCATCGCGGGGAACGTTTACGATCACGGTGGGCTCCATTTGCGCGCCGCGGCGGTTGCCGCCGGTCAGCACCTCGGCGCCCTGCGCTACGGCTTTTTTCACCACATCTTCCAGGTAGATCGCGGCGGGCTCGTCTATTACAGTGCCGACACGGGTTTCGGGGGAAGCGGGATCGCCGGTAACGTATTCTTTTGTTCTCTCCACGAGTTTCCGTACAAATTCATCATGGATGGAATCCTGTACCAATATGCGTTTCACGGCGGTGCAACGTTGGCCTGAATTGCGGTAGGCGCCTTCCGCGGCGAGCATAACGGCCAGTTCCATGTCCGCGTCTTCCAATACGATCAGCGGATCGTTGCCGCCCAGCTCGAGGATCACTTTTTTATATCCCGCATTTTTCGCGATGTGTTTGCCAACGGCCACGCTGCCGGTGAAAGACACCAGTTCCACCCTCGGATCGGCCACCAGCACTTCCGCCACTTCCGCGGTGGGCCCCAGCAGCACGCTGAGCATGTAATGCGGCAGACCGGCTTGGTACAGCAGCTCGGAAAGCCTGATGGCGGTGAGCGGCGTTTTTTCGGAAGGTTTCAGGATCACCGGCGTGCCGGTAGCGATGGCCGGGGCTATTTTGTGCGCCACCTGGTTCAGCGGATGGTTAAACGGCGTGATGGCCACGGCGAGGTTCAGCGGTTCGCGCACGGTGAATATTTTACGCGCTTTGCCCTGGGGGGAAATATCGCAGGAAAAGATCTGCCCGTCGTCTTTCAACGCTTCCAGCGCGGCGAAATGCAGCACGTCGCGCGCACGGCCCACTTCATAGCGGCTTTCGCGGATGCAAAGGCCCGATTCCGCAGTGATCAGCGCGGCAAATTCTTCTTTTTTTTCTTCGAGCAGCTGCCTCGTTTTGTCGAGAATGGCGAAACGCTCGTAGCGGCTGAGTTTCACGCCACCTTTCAAACCCGCTTCGATAGCGGCTTCGGTATGCGATTTCGAAGCAAGTGTAACGGTGCCGGCCATACCCCCGTCGTATGGACTGCGCACTTCCAGCAATTGTTTGGATTCAACGGGTTGGCCGGCAATGTAACCCGTGAGCGCGGCTACTTTCCCGGGAACGAATGTGTCTAACATAGTTCGGATCAATTATGAGATGTACCGTTCACAGTAAAATCAAAAACATCGAAGTTGCGGGGATCGCCGGCGGCTTTGCTTTTGTAGGCGGCCGTGAGCGGGTGCGAGATCAGCAGCGGCACCATTTCTTCGTACCGGCCGCCGTGCGAGCGCAGCCCGGAATCCAGTGCGCTGAGATCGTGATGCGCAGGTGTTCTGCCCACCACTACATCGCGGGCGCTGAGCACTACGAGGTCTGCGATGCGGTCTTCCGGCTGCTCCAGCAAACGTACGGCCATGGCCTTGTTATGTACTTCGGTGATGCCCGGTTGTTGCTGCAACCAATCGCTCACCGCGGTTTCGTTCACATGCTGCGGTACATGCACCGCCACATAAGAGCCTAATGCCCCGTGATGTTTCACATAAGGGTCGGTGATGGGACATATTACGCGAAAACCATCGCCGAATTTTTCGGTGAGCATCGTTTCGATATAAAGCACGTTTGGCGAGCCGTCCGTTTTTTGTTTGGCGTTCATGCCATGGTCTGCCGTAGCGCCGATCACCGCGCCCAGGGCCAGCAGGCGGCCCAGTTCACGGTCGATCGCTTCGTAGAAGGCCAGCGAAGGCTCGTCTTCCGGCGCGAAAGTATGCTGCATATAATCGGTAAGCGAGAGATAGAGAAAATCGCCCAGTCCTTTTTCGATAAGCGCCACGCCCGCGCGCAGTACGAACAGGCTTGCATCGGCGCTGTAAATGGCCGGTGTTTTGAGGCCCAGCACGGTTTCGGCGTTGCCGATGCCGTGGGTGGCTTCCTGCGCCTGGTTGGCCTTTTCGGCGGAAAACGCGATGCCCTTCATTTTGTGGCTGAGGATGTCTCTCAGTTTTTCCTTCGCCGTTACCACGGCAACCTTGCGGCCAGCGTTGGCCGCGGCGGCAAGAATGGTTTCCGCGCGCAGGTATTCGGCAGAGTTCATCATCACTTCTTCCTTCCTTTGGGTATCATAAAAAAAGTTCCCGCAAATACCATGTACGGCCGGGGTTACGCCGGTTACGATGGAGGAATTATTGACGTTGGTGAAAGAAGGCAACGCGCCCCTCACCATACCGCGGTAACCCGCCAGCACCATCTTTTTAAGACTGGGCATCCGGTCGCGGGCCATGGTGGCGTCCAGGTATTCGTCCGCGGACCCGTCGAGGCAGATCACCACCACGGGACAGGCGGGCGGCGTGTAGGTTTTACCGTTTACAGTGAAGGATTGTACGGATATTGACATCGGAAATTGTTTATAAATGCTAATAAATTGAGTAGTAAAATTAAACATTTTTACATCAATCCGTTGTTAATTTTTTATTAAATGGGGGTTAAAGGGTCTGCAAAGTGGCTGTGGGCTTACTTTTCGCCGTCCTGGAAGAAATATATCACTAGCAGCAGCGCATCGTCTGCCCCGATGTTGGCGGGTTTATGGCCGAAGCGGCCGTCGAAGAAGATGGAATCGCCGGTTTCGAGGACGAATTTTTCATTGTTGATGAGGTATTCCACCGTGCCTTTGATCACATATTTGTATTCATAGGCGTCGGTTTTCACGATCTGGCTCCGTTTGGCGCCGGCTTTGAGCTCGAGCAGCACGATATCGGCGGGGCCGGCTTTGATATTGCGGGTGAGGATCCTTTTATAAAGGAAACCTTTGGCGTTTTCCTTTTCGAAAGCCTGGTATTCGTCTTTTCTTTTGATGACCACTTTGGCGGCCTGTTTATGCTGGTTGATGTCGTTGAAGAACTCGTTCATATCCAGGTTCAGCGCGCGGATGATGTTCACCAGCACCAGCAGCGAGGGCACGGTACGGTTATTTTCGATCTGGGAAATGAGGCCTTTGCTCACGTCTGCCTTATCGGCCAGTTCCTGCACGGTAATTCCTTTCGCCTTGCGTTTTTCCTTGATCTTATTGCTGATCTGAATGATGATATCTTCTTGCATAGCGGGATTTTAGGTTTGCCTGAAACGGGGCTGTGCTGAAATACCGGCCAAATTAGATATTTTAGCTCATAATCAGGCGAAAAGAATACCCTACTTTTGCAAAAATTCCATCATATGTTCAGCATCGACCAGATCATTACCGTAGGCTTTACGTTGTTTGCAGTGATAGATATTTTGGGTTCCATTCCGATATTGTTGTCTTTGAAGGAAAAAATCGGCGAGATCAATGCTGTAAAGGCCACCCTGGCGTCCGGCGTGCTGATGGTGGTGTTCCTGCTGGTGGGGGAATCGTTCCTGAAGCTGATGAGCGTGGACCTGCAGAGTTTTGCGGTGGCCGGTTCCATCGTGATATTCATTATCGGGATGGAGATGATCCTGGGCATCGAGTTCTTCAAAAGCGAAGACACCAAAACCGGCAGCCTGGTGCCTATTGCCTTTCCGCTGATCGCGGGCTCGGGCACGCTTACCACGATCATGTCGCTGAAGGCCGATTTCGGGGATTATAACATCCTGGCAGGCATCCTGGTGAACCTGGTGATCATTTACGTGGTGTTGCGCAGTCTCAGCTGGATAGAGCGTATTCTCGGGAAAGCCGGCCTGATGGTGGTCCGCAAGTTTTTCGGGGTGATATTGCTGGCCATTGCCGTAAGGATTTTCAAGAGCAATATCGGCACGTTATAAAATTCTTCAGAAAATTCCGAATTTACATTAGTTTTGCGTTCCTTCGCGGAGCAGGCCTCGTAGTACAATGGATAGTATAAGAGTTTCCGAAGCTCCAGATCCTGGTTCGATTCCAGGCGAGGCTACCATACCGGAAAAGCGTTTTTTACCGACGCTTTTCCGGTTTTTTATTTCCGCCAAACCCGCGCCCAACATCGCAGTTTCTTCTACCGCCCCCCTTCAACGCACAAATTCAAAAACAGCTTCTTCAAACGCTTTATTCTTTTCGTAATAAAGCATATGCCCACCAACAATTTCCTTTACAGTCTGTTTCGGAAAACTAAACCGCTTATAATGTTCGGGACCAATATTATTATCTGCAGTGCCGGAAATCACCAACACCGGCACATTGAGCCGGCCGGTAGCCAGGGAGAAATCTGTAAAATATTCTTTCATACCCAGCGCCAACCGGCCAAAGTCATAATTACGCCTGGTAGAATTATCAACACTATCCAGCATGGCTACATTCACTTCATTGTGAGATAACATCATATATCCATTACCGCTCTTCCGTAATGCGGTAATCGCTTTGACGTATGCCGTCAGCGTATCTTCTGCCGCATTGGACCCAAAGTTTGTACCAAGGGTTTTATTAACGTAAATAATCTGGTTTGCCAACGAATGATTGATAGACAATGTTGCATTCAGCAGTATTAAACCTTTCACGTACTCTGGATATTTTAACGCGTAATTAAAAGCCAGTATGCCACCAAAAGAATGCGCCAGCAAGTAAATCTTTTTTTTACCAGTGGCTATACGTATATCCTCAATATCCTGCACCATCCTGTTCAAGCTGTAATCGCCATTTTCCGGCGATTCGGATCGGCCCGAACCCCGCTGATCGTAGTACCACATCGTTAGTTTTTTCTCCAACACATTTCCACCCATTACTTCAAAAGACTTGCTCCAGGCGCCCGGGCCGCCGTGAACAAAAATGCAGGAAGTACCCTTTCCGGCCGATGTAAGAAATAATTTCACATGATCACTGGTCATAAAAGAACTGTCGCTCAAAATGCCGGCATTAAGGCGGGGCTGGCCGTAACTATTAAAAGAAAGTAAAATGCCGGTAGCGATAATGATTATCCACTTCATGACTAGCTGAAATAATTAGTTTGAAAAATTGTACTAAATATACGAATGTTAGGCGCAGCAGCACCTTCAATTACCGGTTTCATAAATTCTTTCTATAGGAACACCCTTTTAATATAAAACCATTGTAAATGCCCAACCACAATTGCGCTACAACATGTTATCATCCACTGAAGTTCTATTCACCCCAATCTCCCCATCCTTTTTATCCGGGTTTCAGGCCGCTTCGCCATTACTAACCCCTGCAAAATCACTTTTTCCGCCGAGCGGCTCAACCTCTCAAAGATTTCCGCCAAACCTTCTCCCATCGTATATTTCAGCCGGGCCGCTGTGTTTATTCTCCCGGTTCGAAGTCAAAAACTTTTATCCTCCTTCACTTTTTTTACCTTTATACCTACAGACCCGGCCACCGCCTCCACAAGGCGGTGGTCGTAATTTAAAGACGTATTCAGCATTCATTCACCGGTTCACAATGAAAAATTACTTCAACTGCTTATTGTTCCTGGCGGGATTTGCATTTGCCCACCCCGCGATAGCGCAAAGCCGCTCCGAAGCTTTTATATCCGGCGACTTCGCCGACCCTTCCATCATCAAAACCCCCAAAGGATATTACGCCGTCGGCACCTCGTCTGAATGGGCGCCGCATTTCCCCATCTATACCTCTCAAAACCTCCGGGATTGGAAACAGGCGGGTTATGTTTTCGACAAAGCGCCGGAATGGACTTCCGGTTCTTTCTGGGCGCCCGAGTATTATTTCCACAACAACACTTATTACCTCTACTATACCGCCCGCCGGAAATCCGACAACGTTTCCTGCATCGGGGTGGCTACTTCGCAATACCCGGACAAAGGTTTCAAAGACCATGGCGTGATCGTCAGTTTCGGCAAAGAAGCCATCGACGCTTTTGTGTATAACGACAACGGGCAGCTGTATATGACCTTTAAAGCGTACGGCCTCGACAAATGGCCCATTGAGCTGCTCGGCAGCAGGTTATCTGCAGACGGCCTGAAACTCGAAGGGGAAGTGTTTTCCATGTTGAAAGATGAACAGCGTTTGGGAATGGAAGGACAAAGCATTCTCAAATCAGGCGATTTCTATTATTTATTTTATTCTTCCGGCAACTGTTGCGGCAGCGGCTGCAGCTATAACGTGCGTGTTGCCCGCTCGAAAAATTTTAAAGGCCCGTACGAAGATTACAGCCAGAACCCCATATTGCAGGCGAACGAGGCCTGGAAATGCCCCGGCCACGGCACGTTCGCAAAACAGGACGATGGAAAATATCTCTACCTCTACCACGCATACAACCAGGAAAGCAGCGTATTTACCGGCCGCGAAGGCATGCTGGCGGAACTGACATGGCAAAACGCCGGCGGATGGCCGTCTTTCATAAGCCGCCAGGCAGATAAAGCCGCGGCAGACATCGCCACATCGTTCAATGAGAAAAAACCGGCGGTTTACTGGCAATGGGATTTCCGCAATTCCACCCCCCTCATCCGCCAGGAAAAAGGAAAGTTGTACCTGTCCGGTGCATTCAAAGATGAAAACAAAACCGGCGTGGTACTCACCGTTCGCCCGGCGAGCGATCGTTTCGATCTCATCACGACCGTGACCAACCGCAATGAAGCGCTCAAGGGGCTCGCATTTTACGGCGACGCCAACGCGGCAGTAGGAGTTGGCGCGGTGAACGACAAAGTGGAATTCTGGATGGTTAAAGACAATCAACGAACGGTGATCGCCACGCAAAACATCAACGCCGCGCCCGTACAATTAAAACTTACCATGCGCCCCGACCGCACCTGCGAAGTATTTTTCAAACAGTACAACGGCGACTGGCAACCGGTTGCTCCCGGCACAAAACAGGATATCGGCTTTTTACCGCAGTGGGACAGAAGCCCCCGGCCCGGCCTTCATTTCAAAGGAGCATTCCCTCTCCGGGCGGAATTTTCGGATTTCGAATTGATCAACCGGTAAAAATATCACCCCGGCCCGTAAACGTTTTTACGGGTTTGTTTTTCATGGCCTGATCGCCCCGCTACAAAGTCCAATGTACACCCCGGTAAATGCTGAGCTATCGCGTAGTTTTATAGCGTATGAAAATGAAGTCTCCTGAATTTATCGCTCTTTCCGCCAGCACGATGATGCTCACCGCGCTCGGTATCGACGTGATGCTGCCAGTGTTCGGCGAGCTGCGCAAACATTTCGGTCTCGACCCTGAATCCACTGCCACGGCGCAGATCATCGGGTTCTTTTTTATGGGGCAGATCGCGCAGATCGTGTTCGGCGTATTATCAGACCGGTTTGGCAGGCTGGCGATCCTGCGCGCGGGATTTCCGTTGTACATCGCCGGCGGTGTGGCCGCCACTTACGCTCCCAGCCTGCCGCTGATGTTTGCGGCGCGGTTTATCGCGGGCATGGGCGCTTCGGCCGTTTTTATGAGCACGATCGCGGGTGTGCGCGACCGGTATGTGGGCGACCGGATGGCGCGGATCATGTCGCTGATATTGACGATATTTTTGTCTACCCCGGTGTTTGCGCCCTTTCTCGGGCTGGCCGTGCTGCATGTTTTTTCGTGGCGCATGGTGTTTCTGACCCCGCCGATATTTGCGGCCGTCGTGTTCCTGTGGTCGTTCAGGCTGGAGGAATCGCTTCCTCCGGAAAAACGTACGCCGCTCAACTGGTCTGGCGTGGGCGGTTCCATCAGGAAAATTGCGGGCAACCGCGTTTTTCTCCGTTATACGGTGATCACTACTTTGCTTTTCACAGGGTTGAGCTCTTACGTTGCCAGTTCGGAACGTATTGCGGGGGAGATTTACGGCCGACCGGACCTGTTTGCGTGGATCTTCGCGGGCATCGGGCTGGTAATGGCTTTAGGCACGCTCACCAATTCCTTTCTTTCCACGAGATACGGTGCGCGGCGCACCGTAAAATGGCTGCTGCTCATTTATACGGCAACGGCCGGCGTGTTGCTGCTGATCTCGCTCTTCACCGGCGATCCACCGGGCATGACTGTATTTTTTGTCGCCGTCGCTTTGCTGATGGGCCTTAACCTGACCATCGAGCCGAACAGCAGCGCGCTGGCGCTGGAACCGATGGGCAATATGGCGGGAATGGCGGCCGCGGTGTACGGAACCTCTTTCTTTTTTATCGGCGCCACGCTCGGCTCCGCTATCAGCAACCTGATGACGCACGGCGTGTTCCCGCTGGTACTTAGCTTTTTCGCGATCGGTATCGTAGCGGTGCTGCTTGTTTTTGGCGACCGCCGGCCGCTGAACAGGGAGCAATCTTCTTAAACAGCTCACATCGCTTTTTTTAAAACCTGTCTGCCAGGCCGGTTTTTTTTACGCTGAAACAAAAACCACAGCCAACCTTTTCCGGATTACTGCCGTATACAGTATCGGATTTTTCACCAGGCCATTTCATTACCGGGCGCCCTAGCGGGAGCTGTGCAAAACAGCGCCCCGGAATTGTATTGCCTGTTCATACTTAAATACGCGTACCACAATGAAGACCATCACTACCAAACTGTTGCTCGGCCTCTGTTCGGCCGCAATCTTCGCCATGCCGGCCTGTAAGGACGATAACGCCGAGCCGGAACCTCCAAAGCCTGTGATCGCCGTTCAGCTGAAAAGCAACGCCACGCTGGGTAATTTCCTTACGGACAAAGACGGCCGCACCCTTTATTATTTCGTGAACGACGCCCCGCTCACCAGCAACTGCGCCGGCGGATGCGCCGCGCTCTGGCCCGCTTTTAACGTAGACGATCTCACCAAAGACAATATCGGCGCGGGCCTCGAATTTTCCGACTTCACCGCTATTACGACCGGCGGTAAAAAACAACTCACCTACAAAGGGAAACCGCTCTATTACTACGCCCCTGCAGTAAACGGCGTGAACACGCCCGAAGCGGCCGGCCGCACGGACGGTGAAAAAGTAGGCGGCAACTGGTTCGTAGCCAAACCCGATTATTCCATCATGCTGGTAAGCGCCCAGCTGGTGGGTAACGACGGAAAAAATTATACCTCCGCGTACGTGGAAGGGAATGGCAAAACCACCTTTTTTACAGACGGCAACGGCGTGACGCTGTACACGTTCAAAAACGATAAAAAAGACGACAACAATTTCACTGCGGCAGATTTTTCCAACAACAACGTTTGGCCGATCTATGAAACCGACAAGATCACCGTTCCTTCTTCTCTGGACAAAACCCTGTTCGGCTCCATCACCGTTTTCGGAAAAAAACAGCTGACCTACAAAGGCTGGCCCCTGTATTATTTCGGGCAGGACGGTAAAGTGGCAGGCCCCACGAAAGGCGTGTCTGTACCCGCTCCCGGCGTATGGCCCGTGCCTGTAAAAGATATGACCGCGGCGCTGCCGTAATAAAAAAGCCGGCTGCAATACACAGCCGGCTTTTTCTCTATCGTTCCTTTCAGCCTTTATCGAGAATTTTCATCGCTTCATCGTCTTCGTACTGCGCGATCTGTTTGCGCAATTCCGCTTTCAGGCTTTCCGTGATCTTTTCGGTTCCTTTCGTGCCGTAAATATTATGCAGCTGCATCGGGTCTTTTACAAGATCGTACAGCTCCCAGGTATCGCTCTGGCCGTAAAACCTCACCAGCGTATACCGTTCCGTGCGCAGCCCGAAGTGCGGGTATACGTGATGCGGCTGTGGGAATTCGTAGTAATGATAATACGCCGCTTTGCGCCATCCGCTTTTGTCCGCACCGCGTTTCACCAGCGGCATAAAAGACGTGCCCTGCATTTCTTCCGGCGCTTTTACCCCCGCGATGTCGAGAATGGTCGGCGCCCAGTCGATGTTCGTCATCAGTTCGTTCACTTTCGTTCCGGGTTTGATCACCCCGGGGTAACGCACCAGGAAAGGCGTGCGGAGCGATTCTTCATAAATGAACCTTTTATCAAACCAGCCGTGCTCTCCCAGGTAAAAACCCTGGTCTGAAGCGTACACCACCACGGTGTTTGCGGCAAGGCCGCTTTTATCGAGATAATCCAGCAGGCGGCCGATGTTCCTGTCCAGCGAGCGGGCAGTGGAGAGATAATCTTTCAGATAACGCTGGTATTTCCACTCGTTGAGCGCATCGCCGCTGAGTTTTTTGTTGTCGAACTCTTGGGAGATCTTATCGTAGTAGCCTTTGAATTTTGCTTTTTGTTCCGGCGTAAAGCGGCCATACAGGCCACGGTTGTAATTCGCGTGCACTTTCAGGTCTTCCGCGAGGCGCATCGTTTTTTCGATGGTCATGTCCTGGTTTTGCGCGGCCACGCGGTTTTTGTAATCGTCTTTGAAGGATTTAGGCAGCGGGAAGGTTACGTTGTCGTATGCGCCGAGGTCCTGCAGATCGGGCAGCCATTCGCGGTGCGTGGCTTTATGGCCCACTACCAGCATGAAGGGTTTGCTCGTATCGCGTTGCTGCAGCCAGTCGATAGATACGTCTGTGATCACATTGGTCACATAACCCGGGACCCGCGCGGTATCTTTTCCTTTTTCGATGAAATCGGGATTGTAATAGCTGCCCTGGCCCGGTAGAATACGCCAGTAGTCGAAGCCTTCGGGCAAAGCGCCGAGGTGCCATTTGCCGATCCAGGCGGTTTGGTACTGGTGTTGCTGCAACACGCGGGGGAAAAGCAGCTGGTTGACATCGAACCGTTTTTCGTTGAGCGTGTACCCGTTTTTATGACTGTACTTGCCGGTGAGCAAAGTAGCGCGGCTGGGGCCGCAGATGGAATTGGTGACGAGCGCGTTGCGGAATATCGCGCCTTCTTTCGCGATCCTGTCGATGTTGGGCGTTTTTGCGAGTTTGCCGCCATAGGCGCTTACCGCCTGGAAAGCGTGGTCGTCGGAAAAAATAAAAATGATATTAGGGCGTTTTTCCTGGGCCTTGCCGATACCGGAAAGCAGCAGGAAAACAAAGGGCAGTAATCTTCTGAGCAGCATTATGAAAGCATTTTATGTGTTCACAGTTGTTCTCAAATATACTCATCCTGCTATTTCTTTTTTAATTTTCCCAGCAACCGTTTCCCCTTCGCCAGTTTGCGCGTTCCTTTCGTAAGCAGGTAGTTCAGCGCTTTCTGCACCGGCGTCACCGCGATGCTTTTCCCCATGAACGTGCCTTCGAAAAGCGCTTCGGCTTTATAATATTTGTAGTAAATGCCTCTTTCCAGTTCCCAATAACCGTACTTCAGCAGGTCGTCTCCCCAAGGCAGCGGCTGCAAATCCTGCTCCAGCAGGGCCACGGCTTCTTCGTGTGTGGCAGGCATATAAAATCCCTTCAGCCTGTCGTAAAACGAATTGCCCAGCAGCACCACGGGTTTTCCCCAGAAAGCCGCTTCCACGCCGATGGTGGAACTAAACACCACCACGATGTCCGCGGCGTCCATCAGCGCGTACGTGTCGATCATTTCCTCAGCGCCTATCAGCGTCAGGTTTTTGAAACGCCGGCCGATCTCGTTTAATTCTCTCACCTGCGTGTTTTCCAGCCCTTTAAGATTGGGGTGTACACGGAGATAAAAGTGAATGTCCGGGCGATGCTCAAAACTTTCCAGCAGTTTGGCGATGCCGGCATTGTCGCTGGCGTATATCTTGCCGGAAATGCTAGCAATGCCTTCGTATTCGTCCAGCGAAGAGTTATACAATACGATGTTTTTCCTGTTCTTTTCGAAATCCGCCGGCAGGCTGCCTCTTTCCTGGTCCGCAGTGAACACGAACCACGATTGCATAATGCGGTTGCGGCGGTCTACAAAGAACTGCTTTCCCCTTTCGTGTTTCCCTTCCGGCGCTTTCTCCCATCCTTCTTCGATCTCATTCGCAAGCGCCGTCAGCGAGTGCGGCGTGCTGTTATCCCAAAGAATGTATTTCTCTATGATGCCGCCGCGCTCATGCGTCTGGAAATGGATGCCCCTTTCTTCGCAAAGCCGCATCATCGGGCGAATTTCGAGGTACCGGCCGTTAAAGAAGATCACCAGGTCAGGTTTCAGCTCGTCCAGCATCCGTTTTGCATTTTCATGCACGTACATGGCCGTCCAGATGCCGTCGCGGATCTCTTTTTTGAATTTCTCCGTATCGAGGCGATGGTCGCGGTAAGACGAGATCAGCGACGAAGCCACGCCCATACCAATGTCCGAGCCTTCGTACGTAAAGGCCTTCACTTCGTCTATCGACGGGAATTTTTCAGGGATAAGCGTTTCATCTACGGGCACATCCCCGAAATACAGGATCTTTTCGGAAGGGAGGCCGAGTATGTTGAACGAATTTTTCCGGCGGCTGCGGCAGTCGCGGCAGATCCATTCGGCGCGTGTGAAGTTGATGCAGCAGGTACGCAGTTCGCCACGGCATTGCACAAAATAGAGGTCATGGCCTTCCTTCAGCAGGTCGGTCGCGATCTCCATCTCGGTTTCGATATGCGGCGTGATGTTCATGCCGTTAAAAAATAAAACTTTCATGCTTCCTTATCTGCTGTATTAAATTCCGGTGATCGTAAGCGGAGTGCCTTGCTTATAGGCCATCCTGGCGGTTTGCCCGAGCAGCTTCTCGTAATATTTCGGATGGAGCCCGTCGCCGGGGCGGATCACGCGGATATTTTCGGCGGTGAATATTTCCCCGGGCTGAATGTCTTTCACCACGTAAATGGACCGTTTGAAAAGCAGGCTTTTTTTCTCCGCTTCCTGCACGCCGTACTGGATATGCCCCAGCGCGAGGAATGCATTGTTGGTGTCTTCCGCCAGCCGTTTAAATTCTTCCGGCTCCATCGAAAACGCACTGTCTACCCCGCCATCGGCACGGCGGAGCGTAAAATGTTTTTCGATCACCGTGGCGCCCAGCGCGGTAGCGGCCACCGCCACGCCGGTGCCCATCGTATGGTCTGAAAGGCCTACCTGGCAATTGAACAGCCGTTCCATATGCGGAATGGTGAGGATGTTGGTGTTTTCGGGCGTAGCCGGATAAGTGCTCGTGCATTTCAGCAGCACGAGGTTTTGGCAGCCGTTCTCCCGCAGCACATTCACCGATTCGCTGATGTCTGCCAGCGAACTTACGCCGGTAGACATGATCACCGGTTTGCCGGTTGCCGCTACTTTTTTCAGCAACGGCCAGAACGTATTTTCAAACGACGCGATCTTGTAACAGGGCACGTTCAGCGATTCCAGGAAATCCACCGCCGTTTCGTCGAAGGGTGAGCTGAATGCGAGAAGACCGCGTTTTCCCGCGTGCCGGAAAATAGCCTGGTGCCATTCCCAGGGCGTGTACGCCATTTTATAGAGGTCATACAGCTCCTGGTTGTTCCAGAGCGAATTTTCATCCCTGATGGTATAGGCGCCTTTGATAGTCATCGTGTCTGCCGTGTACGTTTGCAGTTTAATGGCGTGCGCGCCTGCATCCGCCGCGGCATCCACGATGGCCAGCGCCCTTTCAAGCGACTGGTTGTGGTTGCCGCTCATTTCCGCGATGAGGAAAGGGCGGTGGCCTGCGCCCACGGTATGCGGGCCTATTGTAAATTCCATCGGTTTCATGGTCGTGCGTTAAGTTTTAAAAGATACACATGACAGGGCTGGCCCTGGATGGTCTCTTCGTCGGATTTTAAAAAATTGAGCTGTTCGAACACCTGCATAGACGGGAGATTGGTGTTTTTCACCACTGCTTTTATTTCCCGGATGTCTGGCCGGGCGGCCTGCAGCGCGGCGATGCCCAGCCTTGTCACGGCCGTTCCCAATCCTCTCCCGCGAAAAGCCGCGTCTACGGAATAACCGATGGCGGCCTGCGAGCGGAGAATATCGATGTCGAAGCGGATCTGCCCTACGGGCTTGCCTTCCAGCTCCAGGATGTACATGCGCGCATCCGGCGCAATGATCTTGTTGTTGAACCAGGCGGCGTGCTCTTCCGGTTGGATGGCATTCTGGTTAAGCGAATGCTGCCGCACGGCGGGTTCGTTCGCCCATTCGAATATCGTATCGCTGTCTGCCGCGGTTACCCGGCGAAGGGTAAGCCGCTGTTCGGTATCGAGCTGGCGGAACAGCTTCAGCAGCCGCCGCGGAGATTTCCCGTCAAAAAAACGCTCCTGCTGTAAGGCAGACTGTGTAAGCGTTTCAGCATCCTCCACAAAAATATCTTCCAGCGGGAAAGCCAGCTTTTCCCCGGTAAAAAATCTATAAATGTCTTTTTGATTGTCTGCGATCTGCCGCAAATACAATTCGCCGCGCAGAGATAAATATTCATAAGACACGGTGCTGGGCGGGCAAACGGCGTAGCGGCATTTCCGCATCAGCGCCGCCATGGCGGCTTCGTCCAGGTTCTGCAACACTTCCGCGTCCAGGCGGTGTTTACGGATGTAGGTTTCCAGCGCATCCCGGTGCAGGTAAGCGCTGCCGGTTACCACGAAACATTTTTTAGCGATCCCTTTCCGCCTGAGCAGCTCCAGCACGGCCATCGTATCGTTCTTCGGATCTGCGCCGCCCATGGAAACCAGTATCGCGTCTTCGCGGGCGGTGTTTCCGTTTGGCTGCAGGAAGGAAGGACGCAGCAATGCATAGGCAGTGCCGAGATACGCGCGGGTTAAAGGTTCCAGTGAATAATCCTGTACCGTTAGGCCGCCCGCGTGATTGATCACCACGTCCGCCACAAAATGGTACGCATGGATATCGTCGATGCAAACGAGCTTATTGCCTTTTGTTTTCAGGAGTTGTTGATAACGCGTGTTGAAGGAATAACCGTCCAGCACCAGTATTTCATTCCCATCCAGCTGCTCCGCCCAATCTTTTGCTTCCGTTTCGAAGTCCGTTTCGGGAAGCTCCATCACGGGGAAACCCGCGTCTTCCACATATTTCCACAATGCTTTCGAAGGATTGCGGATATAAAACCGGCAATCGAACTCCCCGCGGAGCATCTGTGCCAATGCGCAGTTCCTGATCACGTGGCCCAGACCGATCTGCGGGCCGCCGTCGCAACGGAACAATATTTTTGTCTGCTTCCCCATTACAGGTATTTTCTGAAAACAGGTTTAGCCGGTTCGCCTTTCAAATGTTTTTCAAAACCATCTTCCAGCGCTTTGGCGTATACGTCCAGCGTTTTGCCGAAAGCGTCCGCAAAGTGCGCCACATCTTCTTCCGTATGCGAAAAACACGGTACGAACACACCCTGGAACAACACGCCGTTGCGGATCATCTCCTGCATGGCCAGCGTACGCAAACCCGCGCTGGCAGTCTTTTCCCTGTCTTTAAAAATAAAAACAGGCATCCAGTTGCAGGGCGCAATGCCCACGAAATCTCCGAGGTCGGCGCTTTTCACAGCTTCTTTACATTTCGCGATCAGCCGGTCGCCGATGGCATGATTATGCCCGATCACGTCGTGCTGTTCGAATACATCGATGGTGGCGATGGCCGCGCCGATATTATGCGTTTCGCCGCCGTGCGTGGTGGATACGAGGAAAACTTTTTCTTTCCCCGTTTCCCGGATGCCGCCCAGTTCCATTATTTCTTTGGTGCCGGTGAGCGCGCAGAACGAAAAGCCGTTCGCCACGCCTTTGCCCCAGGTAGCCATGTCCGGCTTCACCTTGTATTTGGTGAGCGAGCCGGGGAAAGCCGTTTTGTAACCGGTGATCATTTCGTCGATAATGTACAGCGCGCCATGCCGGTGCGTCAGTTCGATGGCTTTGGCGAGATAACCTTCCGGCAGGCCGAAATTCTTTTCCGGCTCGGAGATCACGCAGGCGATCTGACCGGGATATTTTTCGAACAATTCCCGCAGGGAATCGAGATCGTCGGATCTGTAGGTGACGGACAACGCGGAGATCTCTTCCGGGATACCTTTGTCGCAAACGGTTTTACCGATAAACCAGTCGTCGTACGAATAAAACGGATGATCACCGGGAAACGCGATGAGCTTCCGGCCCGTGTACGCGCGTGCCAGTTTAGTAGCCGCCGTGGTAACGGTGGAGCCATTCTTGGCGAATTTGATCATGTCGTGACCGGGAATATTTTTCAGGAAACGTTCCGCCATTTCCATTTCGATATACGCGGGACGTTGAAAGTTCACGCCTTTTTCGAGCTCCGCGCGCACGCGCTCCAGCACCGGTTCGTAAGCATGGCCGAGGATCACGGACGTGAGGCCCATGGAGCAATCCAGGAACCGGTTGCCATCGATATCCCATACCTGCGAGCCTTTACCATGACTGATGGCGGCGGGCGAGAGCAAAGGGAACTGGTCGTCGCCCTTTGAATAGGTATGCGCCCCGCCGGGGATCAGGTCGTGGATCTTCGACCTGAATGCATCAGACTTTATGAACTTATTCGTCATTCTCTAAAGATTTTTGATAGCCTTCGTTTCTTTTTATTTCATTGTTGATGGCGCGGATCGCCGGGTTGCTCAGCAACAGTTCCGCGTATGCTTCCATACTGGCGTCGGTGCCCAGTTCCGCCACCAGCGCGGCGATCACGTCGAAGTCGCGCTGCTCGTCCACCGTCATGCGCAGGCCGCCGAGCTGTACGCCGTCGTTGAAGTTCGCGGCTTTGAACATTTTTCCGCCCATAAAATCCGAGTTCTTCCGGATAAAGGGTGTCACATGTTCGCGGTCTGAAGGTAAGGCGGCTTCGTTCCAGGCTTTTTCCAGCGTGGAGAACCGGAATACTTCCACGTCCTGTCCGTCCGGGTAATTTTCCTCGAGCGTGTTGCTGCAATAATCCAGCTGATGCTCCAGCGTATAACGCACCACTTTGTCTATCACCTGCGGGTCTATCAGCGGGCAATCGGCGGTAAGGCGGATCACATATTCCGGCCGGATGTTTTTCACCGACTGGTAAAACCGGTCCAGCACATCGCTGGTGCTGCCCTGGAAATATTCCACGCCCAGTTTCTCGGCGACGCGTAATGCGGGTTCTATGCCGGGCTCCTTTGTGGTGGCCACTATCAGCTTACCGACCGTTGCGGCGCCGGCGATCCTCTGCAGGTGAATTTCCAGCAGGCTGCGGCCGCTTATTTCACGGAGGATCTTTCCCGGCAGGCGGGAAGAACCGATTCGTGCCTGTGTGATCGCCACTACCCGCATCATTTCCAGTTTACAGGGTTTAATAATGCCGCGTCTTCCACCGCGATGCCGTTCACCTGTTCGAACAAATGCCGGTAAGCCGGCGTGGCGGGCCAGATGGCATGCAGGTTTTCCCGCAGCTGCTCTATCGAATCCACGCCGATAAGCACTTTATCGACGTACGGTTGCGCCAGCGCGTAATTCAGCGCGAGCTGACCAAGCGGCACGTCGTGCGCCAGGGCGAGCTGCTGCAGCTTTCCCACATGAGGCGCTAATGGTGAGAGTTTTGCGGGAAAGGCGCTCGTGTCCTTAAAAAACAGCCCCTGCAGAAAAACCGAGCGCACATGGATTTCTTTTCCCGCTTCTTTTGCTTTCTCCAACAATGCGCCGCGTTGTGCGTGATTGTCCAGCAGGTTGAAGGGAAGCTGCACCAGTTCAATGTCTGCATCGCCGGTCACGGCTTCCAGTTCGCTGTTGGTATAAATGGAAATGCCGATCTTTTCGATCAGCCCTTTTGCTTTCAGTTCTTTTAATTCGTTCATCAACGCCGCATAACCCGCATATTCCGCAAAGCTGTGGAACATGTAGGAATACAGCCTGTCGATACCGAGCAGTTCGATCTTGCGGCGGGTATATGTTTCGATCTGCGCCTGGCCTTTGAATTTGGAAATGATGCTGAAACGTTTGCCTGTCTGCCGGTGATACGCCGCGATCACCGCTTCGGCTTCGCCGTACGCTTCGGCGGTATCCAGCATGGAAACGCCGTTGTCGCCGGCAAAATCCAGCATGTCGAACACTTCCTGCATGGCGGGCATGCCCTGCCGGTTGTTGATGCCGTAAGGAATGCCGAACTGAACGGTGCCGAGTATGATCTTATTTGTAGGCTGCATAGATATCTTTCTTCAACAGGCTTACGCTGCATTTGTTATAGTAATCGTCGCTGGAATCCGGCTCTTTGGTGCCAAGGTCGAACGAGCCTTTGAACACCAGCTGGTACAGTTCCGTTTCGGTAAAGATCCGGTCGTAGTTCTGTTTATAGCTGTATGCCTGGAATTGCGTGATATGCTGGTAATTGTTCTTGATCGTTTTTTCGGAGAAAAAATCCACGATGATGAGCATGCCCTTATCGGCCAGCACACGGTCTATTTCCGCGATCACTTTCAGCAGCAGCGGCCGGTCTATCACATAAAACACAAAACCCACCACCACCAGGTCAAACTGCCCGTCTGCGTATATGTTCATCTGGTCGGCGGTACCGGCGGACAAACGAACTTCCGGGTAAATACGCGTGCCATAATCCACGGCCTGCTGCGAAGGATCGATGCCGAACGCGTTCGTTTCAGGGAACAGTTTTTTGAGAGCAGCCAGCCGGTAACCGGCAGACGAGCCGATCTCCAGGATGTTCTGCGGTTTGATCCTGTAATTCCGGATGGTGCTGATCACGATATCTTCCCCGGCGCTGTAATTGTCGAGGTACGGTTTATTACGCTGGAACCATTGGTCCGCTTCATATTCCTGGAAGGCTTTCTTCTGAAAATGTTCCGTTTGCTCAGGCATATTTCAAAACGGTTTGGATGACGAAATCGAGATCCTCCTGTGTAAGGCTGGGGTACATAGGCAGGCTAAGGCATACCTCGTAAAATGCTTCCGAAAGCGGGTATTGGCCTTTCTGGTAACCGAGGCCCTGGTAGTAGGGCAATGTATGAACAGGTATGTAATGCACCTGTGCGTAGATGTGGTTTTCCCTCAATTTGTCGTATAGCTGTTTCCTGTTTTTAACCTTGATCACAAAAAGATGATAGGCATGTCCTTCTACGTTGACCGCTACGCTGAAGTCCACATTTGTTCCCTCGAATTTTTCCGCGTAATAACGGGCGATTTCACGACGGCGGGCGAGCCCTTTGTCCGCCTTCTTCAGTTGGGTAATACCTAAAGCAGCCTGAAAATCGGTAAGCCTGTAATTAAGCCCGAGATATTGCATTTCATAATACCAGCCTCCGTGGTTTTCCTGGAGTTTTTCGGGATCTTTGGTGATGCCGTGCGTACGCAGGAGCAGCAGCCGGTCGTACAACACAGGATCGTTGGTGGTGATCATGCCGCCTTCACCGCAGGCAATATGTTTAACCGGGTGAAAAGAAAAAATAGCCAGTTCCGCGAGCTTTCCGTTCCCACAAAACTGTTTTTCACCTTTGCTGTCTATAAAATATCCGCCGGGAGCGTGACATGCGTCTTCGATTATCCACAGCCCGTATTCATCGGCCAGTTTTCTGAATGCTTCGAGATTTACGGGATACCCTGCGTAATCCACGGGTATAATGCCTGTATAAGTTCCCCTTGGCGAGGCTTCCAGCAATGCCCTTACCTTGTTAATGTCGAGCGTGGCCGTTTGGGGATCGATGTCTGCGAACGTTACTTTCCCACCGCAATAGCGGATGCAATTCGCCGAAGCGGCAAATGTGATGGGGGTAGTGATCACATTGGAGCTTTCGTTCACATTCAGGGCCAGTGCGGCCAGGTGCAGGGCGGCTGTGCCGTTTGAAACAGCCACCGCATAACGTGCGCCGATATATTCCGCAAATGCTTTTTCAAATTCGGCAATACGCGATCCCTGCGTCAGGAAATCCGACTGCAGCACTTCTACCACCGCCGCGATATCTTTATAATCAATCTCCTGTTTGCCATAAGGGATGTTCCGGGCAACATGCGTGAATTTAGGGTCCACATGTTCCCGGATAAGCGTCCTGATCTCTTCCATGCCTATCCAACCGGTGTTTTCACCGGAACTATACCGAAAGTCCGGCGGAACTTTCTCGGCATTGAACGCTGTGACGAACTCTTTTGCTTTAAAATCCGGGTTTTGCGGAAGGATCACGTAGTGTTCGCCCAAATCGTACGTATGGGAAGCATCTGCGCTGGTGATCAATTCGTCGTGCAATTTTTCGCCGGGGCGCAGCCCGGTGATCTTAAGCTCACAATCCGGTCCTATGGCCGCCGCCATGTCGGTAATTTTATAAGACGGTATTTTAGGCACAAAGATCTCGCCGCCCCAGGCGGTCTCCAGCGCATGCAAAACCATATCCACCGCCTGCCGGGGCGTGATGCTGAAACGGGTCATATCAGTATCCGTAACAGGCAACGCCCCTTGTTTCCTTTTTTCCATAAACAGCGGCACTACCGAACCGCTCGCCCCCAGTACGTTACCATATCGCACTACTGAGAACCGTATCGGGTTGGCGCCCCTGATATTATTGGCGGCAACGAACAATTTATCCGACGCGATTTTTGTAGCGCCATAGAGGTTAATCGGGGACACCGCCTTCGCGGTGGAAAGTGCTACCACCCTTTCAACATTGGTCTCCAGGCAGGCATTGATAATATTTTCCGCGCCGTTTATGTTTGTCCGGATACATTCCATCGGGTTATACTCGGCTATAGGCACATGTTTCATTGCGGCGGCGTGGATCACGTAATCCACTCCCTTCAATGCCTTTTTGAGCCGGTCATAATCCCCCACATCCCCGATAAAGAATCTGATCTGCGGATATTGCGTTTCGGGATAATCCTGCGCCATCTGGAAATGTTTCTGCTCACCCCGGGAAAAGATCACCAGTCTTTTAATCTTCGGCCACCGCTCGAATACCTCGCGGGTGAATGCCCTGCCAAACGACCCCGTTCCTCCCGTGATGAGGATGCTTTTTCCATTTAAATCTAACATAAGATGATGCCTTTAAGCACTTTTTTTGGTTTATACCCATTGTTACAGCTACTCCTGCCGGGGCGGGAACCCCCTTCCGGTCAGGGTGATCCACAAAACTAATGTTTATCACTGGCAAAGAAAACCTAATATTATCGACTTATTTAAATAATCCTTAACATTTTCCGGGCTTACTTTACAGTATATCTTCTCCCCACCATCACCTTCAGCAACGCTATGAAACGTTACAGGACCGAAAGAGGTTACTTTCCGCAGGACATGCGGGCTTTCGAGTATTTCAGCGACTACGCAGGGGCGGCGATGCAAAGTATGCGGAAAAACGGTTTCAAGAACCTGTATATTTCATATCTCTACCTCGATTCCCTGGTGATCGACTTCTGGCACGAGCCGGTGTACGAGCAGCTGCCGGGACAGTCGAAATACGGCGTAGATCTTTCCGGCCAGCTGATCTACATGAGAAGCGACACCAATTTCTATGAGTATCGCCGCTTCAATAAAAGCCTGCCAGGCGCGCCAGTTACGATTACGCTCGCGATACGGCCGATTACCGGAGGCGTTGAGCAAAAATTTTTAAATTGCGGGCATGATACGCTTCACTGCCATTCTTAAGAAATTCGGCGAACTGGGTGAAAAAACCGGCTGGACTTACCTTGAAATCCCCCAGGAGCTTTCGGAAAAGCTGAATCCCGGGGTTAAAAAAAGCTACCGGGTAAAAGGTAAACTGGACGAGCACGCGATCGAACAGGTGGCGCTGGTGCCCATGGGCGAAGGACAGTTTATTATGGCGGTGAACGCGGTGATGCGGAAAGCGATCGGCAAAAAACAGGGCGCGTCCGTAAAAGTGCAGCTGGAAAAGGACGAGACGGGCTGGAAACTGAATGAAGATTTCCTGGCCTGCCTGGAAGACGAGCCCCAGGCCATGCGTTTTTATACATCCCTCGCGCCCGGCCATCAGCGGTATTTCTCCAACTGGATAGACAGCGCAAAAACCGATGAAACCCGCGCCAAACGCATTGCGGCCACGCTCAATGCGATGCTGAAAGGCATGAATTACGGCGAAATGATCCGCGCCATGAAAGCGGATAAAAACAAATTCTGAAGCCTTCTCTTTTAACTTTTCATTAGGACCGGAAACCATAACTTGTTATCCGGCGCCATGCGAAAACTTATTTTTCTTCTCAGCATTTTCAGTTCCCCGGCCCTGACCGCCGCTGCGCAGTCCGCCGTAAGCGGCACAGTATCCGGCAGGGATTCTTTGCCCTTGCCAGGCGTGTCTGTACGCAATATCCGCACGAATGTAATGACCATTACGGATGCGAACGGCCGTTACACGATCGGCGCCGGCGTGGAAGATACGCTGTTCTTCAGCGCAATGGGGTATTTGTCTTTGGGCCTGCGGGCAGACCTGGTACCGGCGGAACTGCGGCTGCGCACGCTGGTAACCTCGCTGCCGGGCGTGGAGATCGTGAAAAAAACGCGGCGAAGGGATTCGCTGGAAACGCGGGAAGAATTTAAAGCCGCCTTTAATTTCCGGAGGCCGAAAGTGCATGAGGTGGTGATGATCACGCCGGTGGGCATCGGCGTGAATATTCATCAGCTTTACAAAGCGTTGTCGTTTGCCGGCAACCAACGGGCGGACGTTTTCAAAAAGCGGCTGATCAAACATGAGCAGGACCGGTTTATCGACGAGCGTTTTTCGGCGGAGCTGGTCAGGGCGCGCACGGGGCTGGCGGGCGACAGCCTCGTGCGGTTCATGAACCATCACCGGCCGGATTACCGGTTTGTGGTGGATGCTTCCGAATACGACCTGATCGTGTACATCCTTCAAAACGCGGAGAAATTCAGGCGTGAAGGGGTTAGCGTACCCAATTAAACCCGTATGTATATTTTCCTCCTGTCCATCCACCAGCCGAGCAACCACAATAATAGCACATGGAACAGGCCGAACAGCAGCGATCCGGGATAGTCCCCGAACGCGGGCTGGAACACATGCCCGTATAACCAGCCGTACAGGTTTTCTTTCTCCGCGCCGATCCGGAACAGGAAATACAATTTCACGATCACCCCGCTCATCACGTAAATAAACAGCGGGTTCTTGCCGAACACTTCGAAGAAATAGGTACCCGCGCGCAGGCCTTTCAACTCGATCAGCCAGATAAAAATGGACAGCAGCAGCGTGGCAATACCAACGGTATACAGTACATACGAGCTGGTCCAGATCTTTTTGTTGATGGGGAAAACTTCGTTCCAGAGCAATGCCACGGCTATCATCGCCGAGCCGGCCAGCACCAGCTTCAGCAGTATATTGCGGCTCTGGCGGTTTCGTTGTACAAAGAGGCCCACGAGGTAACCCAATACGACGTTACCCACGGCAGGCAACGTGCTCAGCAGCCCTTCGGGCTCAAACGCAACGCCTTCGCCGTGATACATGTGTTTTTCACCGAGTATGGCACGGTCAACCTGCAGGCCGATATGCCCTTCGAGGCTGTAGGGATCGTTGCCGCCGAAGAAATACAGGATCGCCCAGTAACCAAGCAGCAATATACAGGTGGCGATCAAAGCGCCTTTTGGTTTCAGGTAATGAATCAGCAGCGCGCCGATACCGTAACACAGCGCAATACGCTGCAGTACGCCCAGTATGCGGAGGGTGTCCAGGCTTTTCAGCACCAGGTTGCCGTCGCCGTCATATTTCACAAAAGGGAAAAGGCCCAGCACCAGGCCGATGATAAAAATGAGCGCGGTGCGTTTGAAGATCTTTCCCAGCACCTGTGCATTGCTCAGCTGGTCGAACTTCTTCATGGCGAAGCTCATGGCATTGCCCACGGCGAACAGGAAAAACGGGAATACAAGGTCTGTGGGTGTGCAGCCATGCCATTTGGCGTGCAGCAGCGGGGCGTACACATGGCTCCAGCTGCCGGGCGTATTCACGAGTATCATGCCGGCCACGGTAAGCCCGCGGAATACGTCGAGGGATAGGAAACGTTGATTTTGGTTCATACAGATCAGGTCGGGTTTATCATTTAAATCTACTATAAAAAACGGATCGGAAGGGGAAAATCCGGGGAATGAAAAACCCCGGCCGTGTGGGGCCGGGGCGGTCAGTTTATCGGGAATGGCCCGTTAAAGGAATTTTTCTTCGTATACTTTCCTGATCCCGTCTTCCAGCGGGATCGCGGCTTTCCAGCCGAGGGCGGTGAGCTTGGACACGTCCATCAGTTTGCGCGGAGTGCCGTCAGGCTTGGAGGAATCGAAAGTGAGGGCGCCTTTGTAGCCGGTGATCTTTTGGATCAGGCGGGCCAGGTCGGCGATACTGATATCTTCCCCCACACCGATGTTGATCGGGCCGGGCTCGTTGTACCGCTGCATCAGGAAATAACACGCGTCCGCCATATCGTCCGCATGCAGGAACTCGCGCAGCGGCGTGCCGGAGCCCCAGATAGTCACTTCGGGCGTGTTGTTCTTTTTCGCTTCGTGGAACTTGCGGAGCAGCGCGGGCAGCACGTGCGAGGTTTGCAGGTCGTAGTTATCGTTCGGGCCGTACAGATTGGTGGGCATTACGGAAATGAACTGCGCACCGTACTGGTCGCGGTAGGCGTCGCAAAGTTTGATGCCGGCGATCTTGGCGATGGCGTAGGGCTCGTTGGTGGGTTCCAGCGGGCCGGTGAGCAGGTATTCTTCCTTCAGCGGCTGCGGCGCCAGCTTGGGATAGATGCAGGACGAGCCGAGGAACATCAGCTTTTTCACGCCGTTCGCATGCGCATGATGGATCACGTTGTTCTGGATCATCAGGTTGTCGTAAAGGAACTCTGCGCGATAGGTGTTATTCGCCACGATACCGCCTACTTTCGCCGCCGCGAGAAACACGTGATCGGGTTTTTCTTCCTTAAAAAAAGCCGCTACGGCCGACTGATCGCGGAGATCGAGCTCGGAAGAGGTGCGGGTGATGAAATGGGAAAACCCTTCCTTCTCCAACCTCCTTTTAATGGCCGAGCCCACCATGCCGCGGTGCCCCGCGATATATATCCTGTCTTGTGCCTGCATAAAAATTATTCGAACTGGTTTAACACTTTGTACCCTGCGTCTTTCAGCAGTTTTTCGCGGCGGAACAGCTCCACGTCTGCCGCCACCATTTCTTTCACCAGCGAAGCCAGGTCGTATTCGGGCTTCCAGCCGAGAAGGGTTTGCGCTTTGGTGGGGTCGCCGATGAGCAGGTCTACTTCCGTGGGCCTGAAATACCGCGGGTCGATGGCCACTACTTCCTGGCCGGCCTCCAGCTGAAAGTCTTTATGGGTGCTGGATCTCACCACGCCTACCTCGTTTACGCCGCTGCCTTTGAATTCCAGCTCAACGCCCACTTCGGCAAAACTGAGGCGGATAAAATCGCGTACGGTATTGGTAATGCCGGTGGCGATCACGTAATCTTCCGGTTTATCCTGCTGGAGGATGAGCCACATGGCTTTTACGTAATCTTTGGCGTGGCCCCAGTCACGTTTGGCGTCCAGGTTGCCCATGTAGAGTTTGTCCTGCATGCCGAGCGCGATCTTCGCCACGCCGCGGGTGATCTTGCGGGTTACGAAAGTTTCCCCGCGCAGCGGGCTTTCGTGGTTAAAAAGAATACCGTTGCAGGCGAACATTTTATAGGCTTCCCGGTAATTCACCGTGATCCAGAAGGCGTACATTTTCGCCACGGCGTAAGGGGAACGGGGATAAAAAGGCGTTTTTTCGGACTGCGGCACTTCCTGCACGAGACCGTACAGCTCAGAAGTGGACGCCTGGTAGATCCTCGTCTTTTCCGTAAGGCCCAGCAGCCGCACGGCTTCCAGGATGCGGAGCGTACCCACACCGTCTACGTCCGCCGTGTATTCCGGCGTTTCGAAGCTCACCTGTACGTGGCTCATGGCGCCGAGGTTATATATTTCGTCTGGCTGTACTTCCTGGATGATACGGATGATGTTGGTGGAGTCGGACAAATCGCCGTAATGCAGCTTGAGATGCACGTTTTTTTCATGCGGGTCCTGGTAGAGATGATCTATCCTGTCTGTATTGAACAGCGAAGTGCGGCGTTTGATGCCATGCACTTCGTAATTATTCTTCAGCAATAATTCGGTTAAATACGCACCGTCCTGGCCGGTGATACCTGTGATTAATGCTTTTTTCATTGATCGGGACAATTTTATCCGGTAAAAGTAATACTAAAAATCAAGCGGAAAGTTCGCTAAGCTCCAGCCAGCGCATGCCTTTTTCGTCCAGTTGGGTAAGCAATTCGCCGATGCGGTTGGACGCTTTTTCCAATTGGTCATACGGCAGTATGCCTTCGGCCAGCTGGTTTTCCAGCTGTTTTTTTTCCTGTTCCATCGCTTCGATCTCTTTTTCCAGCAGTTCCAGCTCCCGTTTTTCCTTAAAAGACATCTTGCGGCCTTTGGCGGGTGCAGCGGAAGCCGTGTTTTCAGCGAGCTTGGAAGCCGGTTCCGGCGTGGCTTTCAGCTTTTCCTGGTCTTTTTCCCATTCGCGGTATTGAGTGTAGTTGCCGGGGAAATCGCGCACTTCGCCGGCGCCTTCGAACACGAACAGGTGATCCACCAGCTTGTCCATAAAATAACGGTCGTGGCTCACGATCACGATGCAGCCCTGGTAGCTTTGCAGGAAATCTTCCAGGATGCTGAGGGTGGGCAGGTCGAGGTCGTTGGTGGGCTCGTCGAGGATGAGGAAGTTAGGGTTGCGGAAAAGGATAGACAGCAGGTGCAGCCTGCGTTTTTCCCCGCCGCTGAGCTTGGAGATATAAGTGTATTGTTTTTCGGGGCCGAACAGGAAAAGCTGGAGGAACTGGGCGGCGCTTACTTTCGTGCCGTCCGCCAGCGGGAAGTTCTCCGCGATGTTCTTCACGAACTCGATCACCCGCATATCTTCCTTTACGATCAGCCCCTGCTGGGAATAGTTGCCGAACACGACGGTATCTCCCACGTTGATCTTACCCGAATCGGCCGCTTCGGTGCCCATCAGCATGTTGAGGAAGGTGGATTTGCCCACGCCGTTTTTGCCCACTACGCCGATGCGCTCGCCTTTTTTGAAAGTATAATCGAACCCTTTGAGGATCTGCAGATCGCCGTACGCTTTGTAGACCTTTTTTAGTTCCAGGATCTTTCCGCCGAGGCGGGTCATTTTTACGTTCAGTTCCAGCTGCTGCTGTTCGATGCGTTTGGCGGCGCGTTCCTTTACTTCGTAAAACGCGTCTTGCCGGGATTTGGATTTGGTGGTGCGGGCCTTGGGCTGTTTGCGCATCCATTCCAGTTCCTTGCGGTAGAGGTTGCGGGCCTTTTCGGTGCTGGAACGGTCGGATTCTTCGCGGGCGGCCTTTTTTTCGAGATAATTCTCGTAATCGCCTTTATAGATGTAAAGCTGCTGATTATCAAGCTCCATGATCTCGTTGCACACGCTGTCGAGGAAATAACGGTCGTGGGTCACCAGCAGCAGGGTCACGTTTTCCTGGTCCAGGTAATTTTCCAGCCATTCGATCATGCTCACGTCGAGGTGGTTGGTCGGCTCGTCCATGATAAGCAGGGTGTGCTTATGCTCAAAGCCTATGTCTATCAGCACTTTAGCGAGGGCCACGCGTTTCTGCTGGCCGCCGGAGAGGGTGCCGACGGGCTGGTCGAGATGATGGATATTGAGTTTGCCGAGGATCTGTTTCACTTTGCTGTCGAAATGCCAGGCGTTGAGCTCGTCCATGCGGGCGATGGCTGCGGTAAGCAGGGCGGCGTCGGGCTCGGCGCCGTTGTCTGTCAGGCGCTCATAATCCTTGATGGCGTTGAGGATGGGGTGATCGTGATCGAAGATATTTTCGAGAACGGACTGGTGTTCCCGGAAATTGGAGGATTGTTCCAGCATCACGACGGTAACGTCTTTATTGATCCAGACTTTGCCTTCGTCTGCGGTTTCTTTTTCGCAGAGGATCTTGAGGAGGGTGGATTTGCCGGTGCCGTTGAGGGCAACCAAGGCGATCTTATCGCCTTCTTCAATATGAAAGGAAATATTTTCGAAAAGGGGGTTGACGCCGTACGATTTGGTCAACCCTTCCACTGAGACATAATGCATACTGCGAAGGTAACCTGTTTTGTTAAAAATGGTTTTTTTCCGTATTTATTTCGTATATTCATTAAGGCAAATGTTACACCAGTAAGAGCTATGAACGACCGGGGAATATGAGAACCTTATCCAAATAATCACTGAACTTATTAGCAAAGAAACTGACGTAATTGATAATTGCGTGTGTGCTTCCTGTGTGATTGGAAATGAAGGACAGGGCGGGGAGGTTATTTCATTCCATGTGATTTGCCCATTTTGCACGGCCTTTATCCATCGGTAAGTTATCTTTTGTTTGATTCCCCCTGGTTGAAAAGATAAAAACGCCTCCTGGAGATCCAGGGGGCGTTTGGTTTTTATAGTTATTGCCTTATTTGGATCAGTTCTTCGATTTTCGGAATGTCAGAGGCTGATCTGGCGCGAATTTACAAAAAAAAGTCCCGCTCGGCTGAGCGGGACGGGAAAGTAAGTTTTACCCCAATCTTAATTTGATTTACCGAATTTTTTCATAACCCATGCTAATGACGTACAAGTTAGGATAAGAATTACCATGCAGAGGGCGTTGAGCAAAATTCCAACCATGGCTGAAGACTTTAATCGTGTCTGACACTAAAATAACGCAATCCATTGCAATTTTCGCATCTACCTTTTGTGTGATTTTTCTAATGCTGTTTTATCTCTTGAAATAGACAGCGGACGAGATCCATGATTAAAAATCATAATAGAATGTTATCTTAATGCTTGCAGCGTATGCGTCAGTCCTTCGCGGCTGTTTACCGGCAGTGCTGCGTCCAGGACAGACATCAGCTTGGCATTGGATACCACATAATCGGTGGTCAGCTTCTGCAGCGCTTCGCTGTTGAATGGCAGCCGCAGCAGGTCTCCGGCTTTAGCCATCCAACGTACCAGGTGTTTATTGATGGCCCATATCTTTGCCGGTTTTCCCATCATGACTCCGATCAGGCGTACCAGCTCATTGGTAGAGAGCGGTTCATCATCAGCGACATTATATATCCCGGAGGGTGTATTCCCTGCTAACAGTTTATTGATAACAAAGCATAGGTTTTCAACTGAAAGAAAGGAGCGGCTATTAAGAAAAGCGCCCAATGGGTAAGGGATGTTTTTTTTTACGAGTGCGGTAAGGAGGTTTAGGTTGCCTTTGTTCTCCGGGCCGTGGATCATGCATGGCCGGAGGATGTAAAGTTTTTTCCCGGGCGCCAGCTCCGAGCTGGCCAGGTATTCTTCTGCTTTCAATTTGGATTGCCCGTAAGGTGTTTGCGGAGAAGGAAACATATCTTCCGTAACCGGCCCCTCTGGAAGATCGGCAACTGCTTTCACTGAGCTAAGGTAGATGAAAACCGTGGCGGACGACTGCCGGAAATGGTCGAACATTTCTCTTGTCAGCTCATAATTCACCTTGAAATATTCCGCTGCATCGGCGGTATTCTTTACATCATGTGCCTTGCCAGCCAAATGGATGAAGGCGTCATACGGAGGGGCGTCCTTCCGGAACTGCTCGAAAGTAACACATTCGTTTCCCCTCTGCACTGTCCGGCGGCTTATTTCCAGAATGTCATGCGCTGTATGCTGCCGGAGGTACGGGACCAGGTTCTTCCCAACAAAGCCGGTTGCTCCTGTCATCGCAATTCTCATAAGAGATTATTAATTAAATCATTGTATTTTTTTGCAACGGCTTCGCGCGAGTAATTCTTTTCAACGAACTGTCGGCCGCGGGCCCCTTCTGCCGGCAGCTGTTCCCTCTCATGGTAAGCTTTCAGGATAGCATTCTTATAGGCGTCATTGTCATCCAGCGGCACTATGCGCTTGCTTCCTGCTTCTGTGAGGAATGTGCCCAGCGGTGAGTGCGCTCCGGTTGAAACTACAACGGGGCGTGCGCAGGATAATATCGTGTATATTTTGGAAGGAAAGCCTTCCGCATCCGTTTTCGCATTCATCACGATCGTATGCAGATCGGCGGAGGCGTTGATTTCCGGCATCAATTCCCGGGGCTGGTAATCCAGCAGCTTGATATTGTCCAGTTGTTTGGATAAAATGGTGTCTTTTAGCCAGGGTTTCATCACGCCGTCGCCAATGATCAGGAAAGTGAGGGGAAGATGCTTCAGCTGTTCTGCGGCGTAAATGATGGGTGCCCAATTCTGGGCGTAGCCGATATTCCCGGCATATGCCACCACGAACCGGTCCGTCAATCCATGTTCCCTGGAAAATGAATTATCCCGGTTTCCCGGAACATACAGTGTTGTATCTACAAAATTCGGAATGATATGCAGCTTGGATTTCTGATGGATGCGGTCCTTGATGATATTTGAAAATACATTGTCGATGGTAACAACGGCGGCGCTTTTATTATACACATACGCTTCCATGGATTTCAGCATGTATATAATGAGCTTATTTTTGAGCATGCCCTGGTTAATAGCGAAGTCAGGGTATATTTCCTGCACATTGTAAATCGCCTTTCCTCCCTTCAGTTTTGCAAGAAAATAAGAGATGACGCCAATTGTCAGCGGAGGGGATGGAGCGAGCACGATATCGAATTTCCTGATGATAAAGATGCTGCAGAGCGCAAGCACGTGAAATTTTATGAAATCGATGATCCGTTTGAGCGAGAACCTGGACTTTGTCATCGGAATATGATAAACCGGGATGCCATCGTATATGCTCTGTTTAAAAAAAAGATTTTTCCGTTTCAGCGGTTGTTTTGCAATGTCAGACGCTATGATATTGTAATGAGGCGTAGTTGTGAGCACCTCGATCTCATGTCCCATTTTTTTCAACTCAGACGCAAGATCGGCATACAGGTATGCCGTCGACACTCCATCCGGCTTAAATATTAATGAGTGAATTAGAATTTTAGCCACTTTTGTTTTTTATTTTAGAAATCGTAGTAGAATTGCCGGAAAGTACTTCTTAATCCGAAAGAAAAAATGAATTCCCGCCTGGTTTCCAGGTCATTTTTTTCCTGGCGGCCGGCAGCCGAGAGTTCCAGGCGGAGGTTGTATTTCGGGTTCAGCACAAACGCGACGGTGCCCTGACCGTACAGGAAATCCGTTTTTATACCTTGTCCGAATGTGTTGTCATAATCTTTTACACGCTGATCATAGGGTTTGAAGATGTCTCCGCCATAGCTGACGGTCTTATTTGGGTCCAGGCCGTAGCTGGCATAATTCAATTGGCCCCGGAAGTACCAGCGTTTGTAGGTGTAGGAGGCGATGCCCAGCAGTTCCCTTACATTGGCGCCCATGGGGTGAGCGAGGGATTGATTGTAGTGCGCATAGTTGGCCAGCGTATTTCTGAAAGAATAAGTATAAGGCCGCACCATATTCAGCTCGCCCTGCAGATCGAGGCGTGGCACTTTGAACAGGTCGAAGGAGCGGAAGCCCAGCTGGGCGCCCCATTTGTTTCCCCACCATTTATCGCCGGCCAGCAGTTCTTTTATTTTGAATTCATCCAGCACGAACTGCCCGTACACCGTGGTTTTGGGAAATACTTTATATTTCGCGTTGAGGCCTATAATGGCATTGTCTGAAGAGCCTACCGAGAATTCGGAGGGGCGGAGGAAGATGATGGGATTCATATAGCTCCAATCGAATCCTCTTTTACGCCCTGCAGTATCTATGTCGCCCCATATGATGGCATCAAAAACGCCGACGGTCAATTTTTTGGTGGCGTTCCAGTCCAGGTAATGAAACACGCCCCATTTTTTGGGATAACCAATGCCTTCGTAGGCCTGGTTAAACGACTGGCTGCTGAGGTCCATGAATTGGGTCCACATGGAAGTATACTGGAACTGGCCGAGCGTGCCGGTTATTTTCAGATAAGGATAGCTGAACCCTATATCGGAAAGTATCAGCGAGCGGTATCCGTCGCCAATGAAATTGGTGCCGTACCCGACCGCAAAATTCAGGTATTTCCCGGGTGAATAAGAGAGTAATGCATTAACGTAAGAGTAATCATACGATTTGCCGATGGAGGAAACCTTTGCTTCTCCCTGGCCCGGTATCACCCTGCGCCTGGCCACGAAACTATCGAGATATACGGGAAACAGGCCCTGGTTCTCATAAAAAGAAGTTTCGAAATAAAAGCCTTTGCCGATATTGGCCTGGACCCTTGCTCCGCGGGTATTCAGCCAGAGATTTTTGTTACGGTTGCTTTTCCCGAGCTGAAGATCGGGCAGGAAGTCGATGAAGACATTGTATTCCTTGTTCCTGAACTCAAACAGGTGCTCTTTGAACAGCTTGCGGTGAAACCAGCTGCGTTTGGCGGTATCCGGCCTTGTATACATGGCGGAAGTATCCTCATGTAGAATGGTTTTGAGCGCAGTATGATGGTTGGCTGTATCCAGGTAAAGCTCGCGGATATTCTGCGCATGATAAGGCGCTATCACAGGCAGCTTTTCCTGGGCGAAGGTGGGGGTGGTAAGTAGCAAAAGGATGGCGGTAATATGAAGGATATGCTTCATTATCAATAGTTTGGTTCACGGATGGCAAAAATTGTGCCTTGCGGGAGCGAATATAGTAATCATTACGGGAATCTAATTCCCTCCAAGCTTTGCAAGCAAGCTGTTGCGCACCTGGTCCGCCCGGTTAATGTCTTTGGGATTTTTGAGCACATCGCTGCAGAATTGCCTGGCGGCGGCCATACCATACTTCGAAGCATAGGTTTTCAGTATATAATAATCTTCAATGCCCGCCTTAAACGCTTCCCATCTCCTGCTGTTGATGATCCCGCCGTTGATGTCGTACACTACGTTATAATCTTCATAAGCCCCGTCAAAGTCATTCCAGGCGGAGTTCTCCGCACCCGCTCCCCTGGCAATGTCCGCATAATTCCAGAAGCCGATGCCGCCGTAACCTTTCAGGAAAGCTTCCCAGGCTGTGAGACGGAAAGACTGATAAGGCGCAAACGCTTTGTTCTTGGTATCGTATATCCAGACCTTGTTCATGTTGTTCTGTTTCACGTCGAGGCTTAACAGCGACCGGTTGTACAGCTGACCGACATCCAGGAGCGGCAGCAGCCGGTCGGTACAGGATTTGTCATTGAGCGTGGCATATAACCTGGCAGTGGGAATGGCGCTTCTGACCCATTTGATGAAATCGGTCAAGACGGGCAGTTCCGCCGGTTTAGGCTCATCGGCAACATAAAGGTAAAGCCTGTTTTCCGCCACGCCTTTATTTTTAAAGCGGCTGACGATCGTGGAATACCAGGCTATGAATGATTTTTTCCATGCCGGCGACATATAATCCTTTTCCTTCGACTGCCGCCCAAGGTCCAGGCCCAGGATGATGTTCGGATATTGTTTGAACTCATCTATATAAAGGTCGAAACTTTTGGAAGCAAGGGGTTTGCCCATGGCAAAAACAGGCAGGTTGTTTATGGGTATCACGACCGTATTGATGTAATGATCTTTCAGGTTGGCGGTTGCAGCTTTTTCTTTTCCTTTAAAAAAGGGATAATAATAGTACGCCCAGTTAATGGCGTTCAGCCCGACGTTGCCCGCAGTAACCGTAACGGGATAATTGCGGATGCTCAGGGGGATGGCCGTATTGCCGAGGCTGCTCCTGACCTGGATGCTGTTATTTTCGCTCCCGCTTTTCCGGCCTTTTATCGTGACAAAAAATACTTTTACCTCCCCGGGAGCGATATTAATGGAGCTGCCAACGGGAATGAGGGCATCCGGTGTATTTTTGTAGTTTTTGCAGAGAACGAATTGCGCATCATAGAAGCTGATCAGGGAAGTGCTGCTGGCGGCGGACATGCCCAGGCTTAGGGCTTGCGTTTTATTATCCAGGTTGCACACCCAGAAAGCGGCGTACCGGCTGCCATTGATGATGTTTTTAATGTCTATCCCCGCCGCCTTTTTCTGTCCGTTCACATTGATCATGTCCGTTGCAATATCCTGCCATGGGTTGATCACTTCGTAGTAGAGTTTATTGGCGGGGCTATTTATTTTTTTCACCAGGCCGTCCCGGTAGGAAAGCCTTATTTTCTGAAGGAATGAACGGTATTGTGTTTCGTTGATGTTATCGCCGATGTCCGCAGACCGCAGGCCGGCGTCGGAAGCTGCCAGTTGCCGGGCTACGTTGTAGTTGCCCAATGTTTTCAGCCTGTTGAGCAGGTCGTTTTTATAAGCCTTTTGCGGGATGGGAGGCGCCTGCCCAAAGATCCGGCCGGTGCTGCAAAGAACCAGCAGGAAGATTGCGCAGGAGTTCCGAACTATTTTATTTGTGATATCGAACATATAACAACCGTTTACTCATTAACGTATGGCGTTATAAATTTCCGAAACTTTTCCGAGATTCGGCGAAACAGGCTGGTTATAAAGTTTTGGGAGGCAGGGATTTGAACATTTTATGCGGCAGTTCGCTTTCCGGGAATACGACCACCCACATGGTCAGGAAAATGATCTTGAGGTCGGTGAGCAGCGTTTTGTTTTGCTGGTACCATTCTTCCAATGCGCCTTTGTAGGGTGCGATCACGCGATCATAATATTCGTGCGGGTCCATGGAAGAAGAGGATATCATTTTTTCCTCGTCGCGGAAGATCACGGAGCCGATGCCGGTAATGCCCGGCTTGGAATTATAAACAATTTCCCTGATGTGAACGGGATAGGCGTCGAAAGTGCGCTGTACCAGGGGCCTGGGGCCTACCACGCTCATATTGCCGATCAATACGTTGACGAGCTGCGGCAGCTCATTGATCTTCGTGATGCGGAGGAATTTGCCCACGGATGTTACACGGGGGTCGTTCCGGAGCGTGATGGAGCCTGTGCCCATGTTGGGACTGTTCTTTAACATGGTGGCGAACTTCCAGATGTCAAACATTTTGTTTTTGTACCCGATCCTTTTCTGGAAATAGAATATCTCGCCTTCCCCCGAAAATTTCAGCAGGATGATGATGGGGATAAAAACCGGCAGGAGTATGATGATGGCAATTAAAGAAGCAATAAGATCGAACAGTCGCTTTATGATGTTGTACATAAGATGAGTATTACATTCGTTGATCCAGGCTCTTACCGGTTTCGATATGCTGGAAGGAAGGGATAATACGTTTCAGCTCATCAATGACGGCTTCTTTGCGCAGGCCTTTCTGGGTAAAGAGCTTTTCGATCCTGCTGATGATGGAAACCATTTCTTCCAGCGGCCGCCTTGCCGCATTTTTTATAACTCCCAGTTGCCGGAAGGAATCAAGGTCCAGCTCTTCTTCGTCCGTATAAAATTCTTCAAACGTCTTTTCGCCGGACGTATCCGATTCGAAAAAGTAAACCGGGTACTGGCGGGAGGTTTTATCCAGCCTGGCCGCTTTGTTACGTGCTTCCTCTTCCGTCCGGCAATGATCGGGGGTGTAGCCGAGCGCTTCCAGGTAACGCTCTGCGATGGTGGCAAAGGTTTTCATATGCTCTTCTCCCAACTTGGGGAAGAATATATCGCCATTATCGCCGAGCATGCAGGCGATCAGGCAAAGCTCGCCCGCCTCCTGGGGAGATACGAAATAACGTTTGATATTGCCGGGGCTGGATAAAGGCTGCATCTTTAACATCCTTTGGGTAAAGCCGAATGGCAGGCTGCCATTGGAGAACGCCACGTTCGCGAACCGGGCCGTGGTGATCTTGAACTGTTCTGAATAAGCCAGTATCAGGTATTCCATAATCTTTTTGCTGGCTCCCATCACGTTTACCGGGTTGGCCGCCTTATCGGTGGATACGCAAAAGAAATGCGAGGGTTTATGCCTGGCAAGCTGGTCAAGCAGGTTCTTGGCCTTGATGACATTATTGTTCAGCATCGCCTCGATGGAATAGGGATCTTTTTCACTGCGGACATGTTTATGCGCCGCGAAATTAGCGACGATATCGAAAGGGCCTTCGTTTTCCAGTATCTTTTCGAAGATGGGATCACCGAAGTCGATCGGGTAAGTATGGATCTCGAATCCGGCAGGCAGCGTAAACGTGCTCCTGATATCCCTCACCAGCTCGGTAAGGCCGTTTTCATCGTTGTCTATCACATAAAGCGTCCGGGGAGCGTATCTCAATGCGGCTTTGATATAGGACGAGCCGATGGTGCCTGCGCCACCGATCACCAGCATGGACTTGTCCTTTATTTTTTCATGCAGCAAAACATCCCGCGTCTTCAGGTCTTCGCTGAACAGGCTCTCCTCGCGTTCGGTAACGGCCTCGCTGATAAATTTATTGAGTTCAAATTGCATATTGGACGATACTTTGTAATAAAGGTAAAGATTTTGAATAATGTTGAATGGCTGTCACTTTTTTTCAGACCATACCACTCTCCTTACGTAATCGGTATAACTGATGATGATCCGGACCATTTTATCAGAAACGTTAGGCATGCTGTAGTCTGCGACCTGCCTGAACGCCCGCTTGCCTCTTTCCATATGTTCCAGCTGTGTTAGTCCCTGCAGTATCCGCTCGGGGTTCAGCCCAACGAGCATTACGGATGCTTCTTCCATGGCTTCAGGCCTTTCATGCGCTTCCCGGATGTTAAGGGCGGGGAAGTTGAGGATAGACGATTCTTCGGAAATGGTACCGCTGTCGGACAGCACGGCGTATGACTTCAGCTGCAAAGCGTTGTAGTCTGTGAATCCCATCGGTTTCAGGAATAGGATCTCCGGCCGGGCTTTAATGTTGCCTGCCTCGATCAGTTTCCTTGTTCTGGGATGTGTGCTCACGATGATCGGGAACCGGTACTTTTCGGCGATCAGGTTCAGGCTTTCGATGAGCGCCGCGAAATTCCGCGGGTCGTTGACGTTTTCTTCGCGGTGCGATGAAACCACAAAGTATTTGTGTTCTTCAAGGCCTAGCTGGTGCAAGATGCCGGAAGCCTCAATCCCGGGCCGGTAATGTTCGAGCACTTCAAACATCGGCGAGCCCGTTTTGATGATCCTGTCTGCCGGGAGCCCTTCCCGCAGCAGGTATTCCCTGGCGATATCGCTGTATGTAAGGTTGATGTCGGAAATATGATCCACGATCCGCCGGTTGGTTTCTTCCGGCACGCGCTGATCGAAGCAGCGGTTGCCGGCTTCCATGTGAAATATGGGAATGTGGCGCTTTTTGGCCGGGATGGCGCAGAGGCAGGAATTGGTATCTCCCAGCACGAGGAACGCATCCGGTTGCTCGTTTCCCAGCAGCGGATCGATCTTGATGAGTATCTGACCGACCGTTTCAGTAGCGGATTTACCTGCCGCGTCAAGAAAAAAATCAGGTTTGCGGATCCCGAGATCGTCAAAGAAGATCTGGTTAAGCTCATAATCATAATTCTGGCCGGTGTGAACAAGAATATGATCGATAGCAGGAGATTCGTCCAGTTTTGCGATGACACGGGCCAGCCTGATGATTTCAGGGCGGGTGCCAACGACGGTCATTACTTTCAGTTTTGCTTTCATAATGTAAAAAATACTGCGTATTTAAACGACTTCCATGTAGGTATCAGGATCTTCGGGATCAAAACATTCGTTGATCCAGAAGATCGTAAACAGCTCTTCTTCCCCGGTATTGGTGATGTTGTGCGTATGCCATACCGGCATGTCTATGTACGAAGGCTGATCGCCGGATACGTTAAAATTCATGACATTCCCGGTGCCTACCTGCCTCAGCTGTATCAGCGCCTTTCCCCTGATCACTGCAAACCGTTCGATTTTGCGGGTATGGAAGTGATTGCCTCTTGTTATCCCCGGCAGGGTGGTGGAGAACGAAACCTGTCCGCCGGTATTCAGGCGTACCACTTCCACAAAAGAGCCCCTCATGTCGGTATGCAGCCTGAAGCTCACCGGATAGTGCCGCCCGATATCCATGTAACACCGGTAGGTGTTAAAAAGATTCAGTTCAAAATCATTCCGGAGGGCGGGTATGATCCCGCGTTCCTGGTATTCGTCGCGGTAGGTCTTCAGCAGCGCGAGTATCTCGGATACCCGTGCCTGGTGCGTATGCGGCACCAGCAGCTGGTCCGCGGCCTGCCCGTTCTGGATGCATTCCAGCATTTTGCCGGCCAGTTCGCCTACATAGATCAGTTTTAATTCCCCATCGGCCTCTATCACAGGCGTTTCATTGTGCGAAAGCTGATGGCAGAAGGTAGCGATCACCGAGTTGTAATAAGGATGGCCGAAAGGGCCGAAAACGTTGGGTATGATCATTCCGGTAAACTTGCCGCCCGCCCGGGCGGCCCAGTCCGCCAGCATCTTTCTGCCCGCCAGTTTCGACCGGCCGTAAGGATTATCCCTTTCTTCCTGCGTGGAAGAGGAATAGATCACATGCGCCTTGCTGCCGCAGCGGTCCAGGGAGGCAACGAGGTTTTCCGCCAGCGCGACATTGGTATCGTAAATGCACCGCGGATCGCTGTGCCTGTTTACGCCTGCAAGATGCACGATCACATTGCACTGCCGGACAAACTCATCCATTTTCCCGCCGTCCGCGAAATACGAGCGGTCGAAGCCGACCCGTTCGAACTCCGAAGGGTAAAGCCCCAGGACATTATAAAGATGTTTTCCGACAAAACCGGCCTGGCCGGTAATTCCTATTTTCAACATGGGTCTCGTTTATGGAAAGATCAATCAGGATACTGAACAACGTTTGTTTCTCCCAGGATATCTCTCCGGATCACCGGGAGTTTCATCAGGAGCGCTTTCATTCCTTCCACATCCAGGCGGGTGGTATTGTGTGAATTATACTCATCAAACGAGCTGACCTTTACTTCACCTTCGGAGAAAAACTGTTCGTAGTTGAGGTCCCTGTTATCTGCCGGAATACGATAATAGTTGCTGACGTCGCTGGCTTTCACCATATCTTCCCTGTTAACCAGGGTTTCATACAGCTTTTCGCCATGGCGGGTGCCGATGATCCTGATCTCGTTCTTCGCCCCGTAAAGCTCCAGCAGCGCCTTGGCCAGCGTTTCCACGGTAGCGGCGGGAGATTTTTGCACGAAGATGTCTCCCTGCCTGCCGTTCCCGAAGGCGAACAGCACCAGGTCAACCGCGTCTTCCAGCGTCATCATGAAACGGGTCATGTTCGGGTCGGTGATCGTAAGCGGTTTGCCGGCTTTGATCTGCTCGATGAACAGCGGGATCACGGAGCCTCGGGAGGCCATTACGTTGCCGTACCGGGTGCCGCAGAAGATGGACAGGGAATCGTCCAGGTTCCTGGACTTGGCCACCATCACTTTTTCCATCAGCGCTTTGGACATGCCCATTGCATTGATCGGATATGCCGCTTTATCCGTACTGAGCACTACCGTGCGTTTCACACCGTATTTTTCAGCGGCGGCAAGCACGTTGTCCGTACCGAGTATGTTGGTCTTAACGGCTTCCAGCGGGAAAAACTCGCAGGAGGGCACCTGTTTCAGCGCCGCCGCATGAAATATATAATCGACTCCTTTTACGGCGGCGTCTACACCGGCATAATCTCTTACGTCGCCGATATAGAACTTCACTTTCGGATTGTTGATGCGTTTGCGCAGGTCATCCTGTTTTTTCTCGTCACGGCTGAAGATCCGTATTTCCTTAAAATGATCCGTATTCACAAAGCGGTTGAGCACCGCATTTCCAAAAGATCCTGTTCCCCCCGTAATTAATAGTATCTTATTCTGAAACATATGTGCAATTGTTTTGAATGTTTTGATAGGTTTTTAAAGAATGCCGCCGGATCATGAAATATTGCCCCCGATCCCTTTCGGCCGGTCGTACCGGTTTTTCTTTAATGCATAGAATATTGTTCTCAGGAAACTGAATCTTTTTACATTCAACCGGAAGAACATGATAACGGATTTGATCTTTGTCCGCTGAAACACGATTTTTTTCTCTACCGCTTCCGTACCCGTCAGCATGTGCTGTATACCCGTCAGCTGGCGGATATAAGGCGTATACACCTGTGCGAGCCAGTTTTTGCCGATCTTCAGGAATGCCGGTTCAGAAATGATCTCCTTCCCGTTATCAGTGAATTTCAGGCCCTGGTAATGGTAGAAGATCAACGGTACGTTTTCCGTCATGTTTTCATTGGCGGACAACCTCAATTGGCCGTTGAGCTCCCTGAGGTGATAGTTGGTATAGTTCCAGGGCGCTACGCCGACGCCGATATGCTGCACCACGCAGACGTTGTCGAATTTTTCTTCGAAATAATCCAGGTATTTCTGGTCGCCGTACCGGGTTTCTTCCAGGTTGGCGTAACACCATTCGATGCAGCTTTCCCGCCACCATGCGAGCGCTTTCATACCATGCTCGTCGTTCCTGAAAAAAACGAACTGCACGCAATACTTGCCGTATACTTCCTGCGACTTCAGGTTTGGGCTGAAGTTGTGTTTTGTAATGGCGGAAGACCTCCCCCCGATCTCTTCGAAAATGGGGTCGGGAGAAGCGAAGAACAGCATATCCGCATCCAGGTAGGTGCAATGGTCCAGGTTGAAATTCCGGATGGCATACCAGATCGTAGAAGCGGTGCAGGTCCAGCAGTACTCGGCAATGGTGCGGGTCGGTTTTACGCGGAGAAGCTCCTCGTTCTCAAAATCCTTCAGCGATATGATAGTGGCATGTGCGAGTTTCATTTCCGTAAGCACGGAGAACGATTTGTCGTCGAAGGAAAAAATGTACAGGTGAAAATCCCTGCAGTGTTTTTCCAGCGACCGGTATAAAGCGATGCCCCTTGTGAGGTAATATGAATCGAATAATGTACAGAAATTGTATTTCATCTGTTAGAATGAATTTAACGCCTCGATCACCTGTAATACGTCATCTTGCGAATGATAATAGGAAATGGGCAGGCTCAGCGTGGTGGCATGGATCTCTTCAGAGATCGGGTATGAGCCTTCCAGTATGCCCTGCATGGCTTTTTGTTTATTGGGGGCAACCGGGTAGTGAATTTCCGTCTTGATGCCTTTGTTCAGAAGGTATGCGCGCAGATCGTCCCTTTTCGGATGCCGGATATTATAAATGTGATAGACATCGAAATAATCCTCGTCCACCACGGGTTTAATAAAATCTTCCTTGAGCGAGGCCGAATAAATACTGGCCAGTTCCCTTTTGTGGCTGTTAATTTTATCGAGATGCGCCAGCTTTACAGACAGCAGCCCGGCCTGCATTTCATCCAGCCTTGAATTGACGCCGACGTAATCGTTGATGTATTTAACCTTGGAGCCATAGTTGCGCAGGGCCCTCAGCCTTTCGTCGAACCCGGCACTGTCCGTCGTAATTGCGCCGGCATCGCCGAGAGCGCCCAGGTTTTTTGTGGGATAGAAGCTGTGTGCGCCGAAATGCCCGAAGCTGCCGGCAAGTTTCCCTTTAAATTTTGCCCCCTGCGACTGTGCACAATCTTCGATCACGTACAGGCCATGCTGTTGGGCGATGGCCGAGATACGGTCCATCCCGCAGCATTTGCCATAAAGATGCACAACCATGATGGCGCGCGTGCGGGGCGTTATCTTTTCCTCGATCTTTTCGGGATCGATGTTGTACGTGCGAATGTCGGGCTCTACCAGCACGGGAACGAAGCCGTTCTGCACAATGGATAATATAGTGGCGATATAGGTATTGGAAGGCACGATCACTTCAGAATCCGCCGGCAGATCCAGGCAACGCAGCGACAGGCTGAGCGCATCCAGACCGGAGGCCACGCCGATACAATGTTTGGATGCCGTATAATCCGCATATTCTTTTTCAAAAGCAGCAACGGCATTCCCGAGGATATACCATCCCGATGCAAGTATCTTTTCGAATTTATCCCTGTACTCGTCAAAAAAAGGCTGGTTCAGTTTGCCGAGGTTTTCGTATTCTATCATTACGTTCATTTTATTGCTTGTAAGAAGAAAAATTCTTTGCCGGGGTTAAACTCCCCGGAAATGCGGTAAAAGTCGCCCCAGATCTTGTTAAAAGCCGCTTTCGTCCTGGAATAGCCGCAGAACACTCTTTTTTTCCTTTTGAGTACGCTGAGCAGCATCACTTTGATCTCCGAAACGACCACGGAAAAATCGAGAAGCTGTGCGGGAATGAAACAGATATGTTTGATGCCCAGCCCCGCGCATTTTTCGAAGAGCGACCGGAGGGCCTCATCGTCAAATTCGGTGTCGATCCTTGGGAACAGCATGATGCAGTCTTTATCCACAGGAATTTTATCCTTGAACGCGTCGAGCATCACGGCATCATCGAACACGCCGAAACTTTTCAACCGCAATACCGACGGATTGTAGTCGGACACTACCACCCGCAGGTCCGAGAATTTTTTGATCTGATATTCCTGGGCAGCCACGCCGGAGCCCAACGAGAAGAGATGATCGCAGCCTGTTTTTTTGATTTCCCTGATGATAATGGCTGTCATGTCCGATGGGGCGGCGGTATCCACCTTTTTCAGGTACTCCTCTTTTGTGTAGGGCAGAAAATAGGACGACTCGGTAGCATCATTCCTGAGACGCTCCCAGTTCAGTTTTTCCGATTCGTTATTAAAAACAGCGTAGTGTTTTATTTTCATAAGGATATTGTTAAGCTGGAATAAGCCGGTAGAAAATGATCATTGTTCGTATGGTTCAAATATATAATCTCCCGCGTCATAAAACTCCGAAGCAAATACCATCAGTATACAATCCTTGGAGAACCGGTCCATCCAATGGTAGTCTTCAGGATTGATTATGAGGCATTTGGAGGGAGAATCCAGTGTAAACTCCTGATAAGGTTGCCCGGTTCCCGACTGGTTCATGATCCTGCAGGAGCCCTGTATGGAAATGGCGGCCTGGAGGGTCTTTTTATGCCGGTGCTTGCCCCGCACGGAATCATCCACGCCGTAAATATAGAATACCCGTTTTATATCGAATGGGATGACTTTTTCCACTACAGTGAGGTTGCCCCTTGAATCAGTGAAAGTTTTCAGATCGATTATATTTGCCATTTACCTGAGCTTTTTTGATTGTACAAAGTTTATTGCGTCAACGAACCCTTTTACCATGTGCCGGGGCGTTCTGAAATTATCATAGAAATCCTTCGCCTTTTCGCCCATCCTGATGTATTTCCCGGGAGCGATGCTAATGTCGCCCAATACTTTTACCAGTTCCGCAGCGTCCGTATATAAAATGCCGTTTTCGTTATTTTGAATATTGAATCTTTCTCCTCCTGTGATGGCGTTGACGCTGGTCACAAAGGGCACGCCGTAAGCCATGCTCATCAGCACGGACAGGCCGGCCTGGTTGGGCGATATACAGGCAAGGGCCCGGGAGAAATATCCTTCAAGTTTTTTGTTGTCGTAAATCGCTCCGTGCATACGGATCTTGTCCGCAAGCTCTTTTTCTTTTATCCATCGTGCCACGTTTTCAAAATCGTCGCCTCCACCTATAATATTCAGTGCGGGCAGGCCGCTATTGATGCGATGAGCTTCCCGGTAAGCATCCAGCAGCTCGAAGATGCCTTTTTCGCGGTACAGGGTGCCTACGAACAGGAGGCTATCCCTCGTTGCATTTGAAGGAGCGGAACGGGGCACCTCTACTGTATTGTGGGCTACGAACAGCGTTTCCCTGGGGAAGCCTTTTTTGTTATATTTTTCAACGGGGTAATCGCTGTAGAAAACCAGCGCATCCGCGCCGCGCATGAAAAAATATCTCAGGAAATCCCATCTTTTATTCTCGTCGAACCTGTTTTTATAAGAAGCGGATACGCCAATGCCCCAGTAGATGAGCCTGAACTTCCGGTTTATCATCTTTCCCAGCATCATTAGCGGCACCCAGTGTATATCACCCAGGCTGATCACGACCTCATATTCGTTGCAAATAGCACGAAGGTTTTCCTGGGCAAAATGAAAAGGCCCTTTTTTGTTTTCATGCAGGATCAGTTCACTGAATTTTCTTTCATTTTTGACCTTCTCCCCGAAGTGAGCCACTGTCAGCTCTACACCCGGTTCTTCGCTGAGCAGGTTATAGATTGGCAGGTTATAGTTGGTGATATAATTCTGGATCAATAAAACTTTGGCCATAAAATATCGCGCTTAAGCTTGCTTTAGATGCGGTTCGATTTTAATGAGGTTTCCCATTTCCGGAATGTGTGCTTCCCGGGAGCGGAGGAGATGATTGGGACGCGACTGCCAGTTAATATTAGTGAATACATTATGATTTATTTTATTCATTTTCACCAAGTTTAACCTGAAAGTCTACATTGAGGGTTAAACCCGGGCATTCTCCGGAACAAGAATTGATCCGCAAAAATAATTTATTTCAGATAAGTTATAAAAGATTGACAATAAATAAATTATGAAAGAATGTCATACAGGCTGTCACGCACGCCCTAATAGCCTTGTATCAACCTGATTGTTAACATGATAGCGCAATATGAGATAAGGGTCACGTTTCCGATGAAACGGTGCTCTTTTGATTCCATCGTTTCTATAAACTTGACGATAAGGAAAAATTTAAAAAATATGAAGTAATAGTTGATCCGGTATGTGAATGTAATCAGATCAAATAAATATATATATATAAATATATACAAAAGAGACAGATTGAAGCAGATATTCATAAAAGCGGAATATAATTCCTTTTTGATCAGCGTGCGCCTGATCCAAAGCAGCAGAAAGAAGATACCGACGTTTTCAAAGATGCCCTGGGTAAACCTGGCAGGAGCTTCCAGGTTTTTGTTCTGGAAAATATAATATGCCAGCTTATTACCGATGGAAGGGAGCAGGTACTGGGTAATGGATTCAAACGCGCCTAAAGCCGAAAAAGGAATGATCTGCACGAAGATCAGCATTCCAACGAAGAACAGGATCAGCAAAAACCTCGTGGAATAGGTGCGTTTTACCAGGAAATACAGCAGTAACAGGAACATTGCTGTCCTGTGAAACAACGAAGCCGCCACGATGCATAATAAATACCGCCAGAATTCACGCTTTACCAGGTACCGGATGCTGAAATAGAAAATGGCAATGGCAATGGCCTGCCGCAGGATGGTTACCTGGATGGAGATGAATACGAACATGAAATAAGTCAGCAGGAGCTTATAGATATTCAGGGACTTATTTTTTATGAAAATATATACTACGAAGAGTACAAATGCATTACAGATGTAGTACAATACCGCTACCTGGTCGGTAAATATTTTGAGAAAGGAATTTAGCAGCACATACCCTATCTCAAAATTCTCTTCGCTTTGAAATGATTTGAAATTGCCGCTGGCCAGCACAGTGACCAGGGAATCGATGTGGTCGAAAAAAGCCTTGTATGTATCGAAATCCGCTCTGAACGAAAGGAAGAAGGAGATGATGAGCAGCAGCAGAAATACCAGTTTTACCGTACTGCCGTTGTCTCTCCGGTAGAAGCTCAATGCGGCAAGTAATATGAATAAAACGGTGATCAGCATATTTTTAGTTTAACCGGCTACCTTGTCCCCCGCAATGATTTTTTTGATTTCGGGCAGTACTGTATTGGAATATAAGGCAAATATTAAAATAAACAACAGGATGCCCGCGGCTGTATTCAACGGGCTCCACGGGTAAAACGTGCTGAACAGCGCGTAACAGACCACCAGGAACAGCATGGCGTAGAACTTCAGCAGCTTATAATCCGCCCTGAAATACCGCAGGGAAAAATGGGTACGCAGGATAAAAAACAGGATGGATGAAGCACCCAGCGCAATGGCTGCGCCAACGCCATGATAGGCCGGCACCAGCAGGTAATTGCAGATGAGGTTGACGATCAGCGTAATGACGGATATCAGCAGGATCAGTTTCACCTTCTTGAAAAAATTGAGGCCGATGGTGGTGGTTTCTGCGATAGTGTACATGACGGGCATAAAAATGAGGAACGGGATCATGGATACTGCCGACCTGTACTCTGCGCCCAGCACAATGGATACCAGGTCCTTGCACATGATCAGCCCGACGCCGAACAGCAGCATGGCTACGGATACGTTCTGATTCACCTTGCCAAAAAATACCTGATTCACCTCCTTGTCCTGGTACTGGTGGAAACGTTCGTAGGACAGCGGGATCCAGTAGGTGGTGAATGAGGTCTGGATGATCTGCAGTACCAGCACCACCTTGAATGCGGCATAATACACGCCGAGCTCTTCGGGGGTAGCCCATTCCTTCAGCGCCAGCTTGTCGATGGACTGAAGCGCCCAGGTGACCAGGTTGGTAAAGGCCAGGGGATAGCTGAAGTTAAAAATATCTTTATAGGAATAGGTGGATTGCCCCGGCGCCGCTTCCACTTTTGCCCATGTTTCTTTTGTCACATAAATGGCATAGATCGTGGCCAGCAGCAGGGATGCGGCTTTGGCATATACCAGCAGCGCGTAGTCCCGCGTCATGAAAAGCAGGAATATCAGGATAAATGCCAGCTCAAGAAAACGCAGGGCGATCTGGATGATGGAATAGATGAGGCCTTCCTGTTTCATTCTTACGATGGAGGCGGCGTAGTTGTTCAGCACATTGACGATGGTGGCGACGCCTAACAGCAGGATCATTTCAGGGGAATAAACGTCGAACAGGTACATGGACACTTCCTGCCTGAAAACGAACAGCGCGCCCATCAGGCAAAGATAAACGGCGGTGGTGAGCACCAGGCATTTGCTGAGCAGCTTTTCGGTTCTTTCCTCATAAAAAAAACGGATAAAAGCCTGGTCTATGCCGAAAAGCGTGAACAGCATCAGGATATTCAACGCCAATGTAAAAATGGATGCCTTGCCGAAATCTTCGGGGGAAAAAAAATAGGTGGAAAGCGGAATAGTGATGATTCCGATTATGGCGCCAATCCATGTGCCTATGGAAAAAGAAAGGAATTTTTTGACGATGTTCATGCTTAGTTATTTATCAAACAGGGCGTCCCATAATCCAATAATAAATTTCTCGTCCAGGATCACATCCGCTTTTATTTTATTCCTTTCAACGCCCGCCTGGTTTTTCGTTTTAAACCTTTCATAATCCAGGTCCCTGATGCTTTGAGTGTCTTCCATCATCATCCCGAACTCGTCGGTGAACAATCCCCAAAGGCTGCTTTCGCTGCTGATGAACACCTTCTTTTGAAGATAGGTGGCCAGCAACAGGTTGCCCAGCGCCTGCTGCCGCTTGTGATTGAATACGATCAGGTCCATGCTGTTCATGAACAGAACGAAATCTTTGAATTCCATATAGTTCCTGACAGGTACGAATTTATCTTCAAATACCGACCGGCCGTAGGCAATGACCTTTTCCGCATAGTCGTTCTCACCATAGGAAAGCAATGCATAGATCTTAATATTCTGATCGCGGTACTGTTTTAAAAGATCGATTATTTCAAAGTGATTATTTTCATAAGCCGCTGAATTCCCGATCTGGATGGAAATAACGCCGGTGTCGACCTTCGGCTGGCCGGAACGGATGATCTGGTCTATCTCCGCGATCTTAAGCGGAGTGGAATACATGGCATATTTGTAAACTCCCTTTACACCGTACCACTTCTGCGCCAGCTCATAATCGCCTTTGATGGTGATTAGCTCCCCGAAACGTTTGATGCATATCCTTCTGAGCCATTCTTCCACTTTGAGCCGCAGCGTTTCGCGCGGCACCTGGTAATGGTAGAGGTCTCCTCCCCAAACGGCCCAGCTGCATTTTTTCAGCAGCCATGGCTGGGTAACCAGCGCCCATAATATATAAGGGCTGAACAGGCCATGAATGAATATCTTTTTGGAAACGTTCATGTCCTTCAGCATGCGGAATCCGTTCAATAGATGCCTGGTGTGATAAAGGGAGCGCACGTTGCCTGATACCGGCACGCGCACCGTTTCTTCAGACCAGCCGCCGATCACGTAAAAAAAATGCTCCTCCGCTTTAAAATGTGTGTTGACAAACGAAATAAAAGGAGCGGTATAAGCCGTATTGACGATCACATGCACATACTTCATTTCACAGCAGCTTAAGAGGGATCATTGAAAAAATCAACTATTTCTTTTGTGATGAATCTCACATTGTCGTGCGTCAGCTCAAAATACATCGGCAGGCGCAGCAGGCAGTCCGTATAATGGTCGCTGTTGGGCAGCGAAGCCGTTTTGCCGCTTCTGGCGCTGTAGAAGTCGCTTTTGTGCAGGCTAAGATAATGGAAAACGCTGTGGATGTTACTGGCTTTGAGATGCTCGATCAGCTTTGAGCGGGTATCCAGGTCGCGGCATACGATATAGAACATATGCGCGTTGTTTGTTGCATAATCCGGGATATCTGTTAGCGTAATGAGGCCTTTTTCCGCCAGGCCGGCCAGCCCGGATGCGTACAGGCCCCAGATCTCTTTGCGTTTGCGCTGGATATCGTCCAGGTTTTCCAGCTGCGCATAGAGGAATGCGGCGACAATCTCGGAAGGCAGGAAGGATGAGCCCGTATCAACCCAACCGTATTTGTTGATCTCACCCCGAAAGAACTGCGCGCGGTTGGTGCCTTTCTCCCATATGATCTCCGCGCGATCGGCGAACCGGTCGTCGTTGATGGCCAGCATGCCGCCTTCGCCGGAAACGATATTTTTGGTCTCATGGAAAGAAAATGCTGCCATGTGCCCGATAGCGCCCAGCGCCCGGCCTTTATAAAACGAATCGATCGCCTGTGCCGCATCCTCGATCACCAGCAGGTTATATTTTTCCGCCAGTTGCATGATCTTGTCCATATCGCAGGCAATGCCGGCATAATGAACCGGCACGATCACACGGGTACGTTCGGTAATGAGCGCCTCGATTTTGTCCGCATCGATGTTCGGGTTGTTAGCGCAACTGTCCGCAAAAACTATTTTAGCACCCTCGCGTACAAACGCCAGGGCGGTAGATACGAACGTATAGGAGGGAACGATGACCTCATCCCCCGGCTGAATGTTGGCCAGTATGGCGGCCATTTCCAGGGCGTCGGTGCAGGAGGTGGTCAGCAGGGTTTTTTTGAACCCATAACGTTCTTCAAAAAAACGCTGGCAACCTTTTGTATAGATGCCATTACCGGATATCTTGCCTGAATAAACGGCCTGGTATATATAGTGCGCCTCTTTCCCGGTCAGGTACGGTTTATTGAATGGAATTAATGGATTCATCATTATAGCTTATTACTTTTTTTATTGTTATCGAACAAAACGGGCCGGATTCCCTACGTACAGGCCGGGCTGGTCAAGATCGCGTATCACAACTGTGCCTCCGCCGGTCTGTACCCTGTCCTGGACCCGGATATTATCGATAATGGTGGTATTGATGCCGATATTGCAACATTCGCCTACTGTCGTGAATCCTGCTATTGCCACGCGGGGAGAAAGGAAGGTGTGCCGTCCGATTTGCGAGTCATGCGCAATGCAGGAACCCACGTTGATCAGTACATTTTCACCGATCACCACCTGCTGGTCGAGCACACAGCCTGGTAAAACGAACGCGCCTTCGCCGATCCGGCAGGATGGGTCCACGCTGGACTGCGAATGAATGATCCTCCCGAAAGGGATCTGGCCGGCAAAGGCATCAAAACATTCCCGGCGTTTCTCGAAATGTTTATAGCCGATCCCGATCATCAGGTGGTCAAACATACCTTCCTGGTATTTTTCGAGTACGTCCGGCAGGCCCCCTAATACGGTATATGCGCCGGCGGTTTCACCGGGTTTCTTAAAATCGTCGAAAAAACCTGCTATCGTGTAATGGTTATCGTGCCCGGCATGATAGGCTATTTGCTGCCCGAGATCCCCGGAGCCGATGATGGCCAGCCGTTTCATATTCCCTGCACTCATGTTACAGATAGTTTTTTATTCGTTCAAGGGAGGGTATGGACAGGGGAGACGCCGTAAATATTTCCAGTCTGTCGATCAGTAATACATTCCAGCCCATCCGTATTCCCGGCAATATATCAAGTTTCAGGGAATCGCCGATGTACAGGATCTGGTCAGCCGGTAGGCCGATGGCCTCCTGGGCGAGCTCGTAAAATGCAGCGTCCGGTTTTCTTAACTGCCTTTCTTCCGATACGATGATGTCTGTGAAAAGGTGGCCGAACAGATTGTTCATGACCCCTCCCAGCCCGTTATTGAAATTGGACAGTACGCCCATCGGCAGGCCGGTCCGGGAGAGGATCGCCGTATCGTCGAATTTCTCCCAGGGCAGATAGGTGCAGCTGTCGAAGATGTCTTTCAGTAAAGCATCCCCGGGGAGTATGCCCAGGGAGAAAAGCAATTCGGAATTGAATTGATGATAAAATTCCGCGGAGGTTTTGTCCGGGAACTCGATCAGTTCCGAGATCAGTTTATGATGTATGCGCAACGCCCTGCCGTCCACTTGAAGGCCATGCCGGCGGAATACCGCCTCCATCCTGTCCCAAATGAGCGGTTTGTGTATCAAGGTGTTGGCAGCGTCGAAAAGTATGTATCTGATCGGTTCTTTTTTCATCGGTGCCTGGTGTTAAAAGATGTGAAACCCTGCGGAATTGTCCTTACATTGATCGAAATCGGTCACATCCGGGTAAATGACATCCATCAGTATCCTCACGGCTACGCCGGGTTTGATGGCCGGTTTGTCCGGACTGGTATTGTACAGGTATTCTTGCAAGGTATATTTAACGTCTTCGAACCCGAAATTAGACCTGATGGAATTAGTGCCGGATATCCTGCAATTCACTTCAAAGGGCACGATCTCACCTTCTTCCGTCACGATGGACTGAAGGTTCGCAGCGCCCCTGATATCGGCATGCGCGATCATTTTTTGCAGGATGGGAACGAGCGCGTCATCGTAATCGAATACCACCCGGCATTGCGATGTGGCGCCGTTTTCCAGGGAGCGCATGAGGGTAATGGCACCATGCAGCTTGCCTTCCCTGGTCACATAAAAAGCGGTAGTAATCTCCTTTCCTCTTGCAAACCGCTGCACCATGTATTCTTCGTCACTGTAGGGCGTGAGGTCAGAAGGATTGATGTGCAGTCCCCTGGACCCTCGGCCTTTCCTGGGCTTTACAATGATCCCGTCGAATTCCGACTGGTATGCGGAGGGAAGCAGGGATGCCGCAAAGGGAATATTATGCCGGCTATGATGCTGGTAGCTAAGAAATTTGTCCAGGTACAGCTCTGCCGCTACCGGCCCGGAAGCAGCCACTTTCGCGCCGATCGAGGCGCTGTTCGCCGAGAGGTAATATACTTCGTAATCGGTGGAAGGGATAACGAGGTCTATGCCTTCCTGCTCCACGATGGCGCGGATGGCGGGAAGAAATGCCGGATCATAGGCATACGGCACTTCGTGGAACCTGTCGCACAGGTGGTTGCCCGCGGAAAAACTGCTGATATTCGTCCCGGTTATCTCGACGTCGTAATTGCATTTCAGGATATTACGGATGATTCCCTGGCCCACATTGCCCCCGATACCCGTAACTAAAACTCTTTTTTTATCCATTTTATAATTTCTTTCACGCCTTCCTGCATGGATACGCCCGGATGATATTTCAGGGTCCTGGCAGTGAACGTATTGTTGTATACAAAAGACGGCGAATGATCTTCACCTGTTAACTTCACCACGCTGCCCGTTTCCTCCGCAATGAGCCTGGCAAGGTCGAGGTTGGAGATGCTTTCAGGCGCGCAGGCCAGGAATTCGCCATTCTCCCGGCTGTTGGCGGCAGCCCAAAGATATCCGGCGGCGTCCTGTACATGCAGGTAATTTTGCAGCCGTTTGCCTTCCCCGTAAACAGTGATCTCCTTCCGCTCCAGCGCCTGTTTAACATATTGCGGCAGGATGGTATCCATGTTCATGCCGGTGCCGAAAACGGAAGAGAACCGCAGAAGGGCGAAATTATCTGTCCCTGTCACGATCTTTTCGCTCCATAGCTTGGATACGCCGTATTCATTGAGGGCGCTCTTGCTGCTTTGTTCGGTGACCGTATCTTCCTGTACGTTATAAACCGATACGGATGAGCAGAGAATGATCCTGCTGCCGGCAAACTTTTCGCAGATATCTCCCACCAGTTCCACATTCGTCCGGAAAGCTTTTCTCCGCGCCTGCACATCCCATTTACCGCGCTGTATAAATGCGCTCACGATATAGACTTCCCGAAAGCCGGTTTCCAACACGCCGAGCTGCTCCACCGGTACCTGCCGCATTCCGGCAGGCAGGCGGTCGGTGTTTTGATGATATACGCCTGTCACCTCCCTGAAAGGCTGGATGGCCCGTGCCAGGTAACTTCCTATGAAACTGTTAGCTCCTATTATAAGGGATCTTTCGTTCATACCGGTCACAGTGATTCAATGGGCGATAAACTTACTACTTTAAACTGGCGGTTCTCCCAGGTTATTTCGCCGGCAGACTGCCATGGATGCCGGATCTGTTCCTCGAGGAAATGTTTTCTCCAGATAACGGGAGTTTCCACCTTTTTTACAAGTATTTCGAATGTCGCGTTGTTGAGATCCACATTATTTCTGTGCGCCCAGAAGGCGGTAAAGTCCCTGATGCCTGTTTCCAGTTCCCGGGTATTCACATTGGGCGCATTTACGCGGAATGTCCACTTTACCCAGTTGGGGCCATAGATATAGAAGCCGGGCATGCCTTTCTCATCGATGATCGGCAGGAATACCGGTGCTCCGCCGTCCTGCGGTTTATAGGTGATGGCGATGATGTGGTTATACTTGTTGAAGTGAAAATCCATAAACACCGCATGAGTGGTAATGCCAAAAAGGGTCCTGGTGATGATGGAAAGACCGGTGGACGCTTTCCCGATCGTCCTTCCGGGCTTCGTGCTCTCAAAACCGGAGCTTTCCCGGAGATTTTTGATGAACGCGGAGTTATAGGTCGTATTCAGCTGGAGCAAGGTCAGGAACAGCACACCGGCCAGGATGCCAGCCACTTTCAGATCTTTCAGGGAGATGTTCTCCATGATCTTCACCTGGTTCTCCGCACCGGGCAGTATCTGCGGCTTGAAGCCGCAATTGGCTTCAGTACACCTGTGCCTGGTCCTGTTCTCCGCGGTGAACCGGTAAACTTTTCCGGCAAGATGATAGATCCCGGGTATGCGCAGCAGCCAGCTGAGCGGTTTCAGGTAGAAAATGCTCCGGAAAGCCCGGATATAACTATCTACGCCTTTGTAGACCTTTCCTTTTTTATCGACGCTGTGTATGTCAAGCAGAAGTGTTTCTTCGGGAATATCTTTTAATGCGGGCTCCGCGGATGCGTATGACTGTACGGATGCAAATTTTATTTTACCGGCAACGTCCAGGTGTTCGATGACAATTTTGGTTCGCAGGCAAAGCGGACACTCCAGGTCGTAATAGAACGTCAGTACAGGGCTGGAGGCTTTGGTCCTGGTGAATAACTTTTTCCAGACCTTCACCGGCACCATTAGCAGGTAGATCGCTGAGTAACCAAGTGCGAACCAGGGAATAGGGAACTGAACGAGGATGCCGATATGCAAGCCGAGACCAATGATCAGCAGGGGAACCCTGAACTTCCTGAACCAGAAAAGAAAAACGAATACTGTTTCGAAGGCAAGCGTGAGGTAACCCAGGAATTTGATCAGGAATTCGTTGTCCAGCAGAAAGGAGGCGTTGGAATGGGTTATCATGGGCAGCGAGGAAGGCACCCACATACCCAGGCCGCTCATCCAATTATAGGACGTGATCTTAAAAAATACGGAATCGATATATACATAACCGACGGTGATAAATACGGGCAGCGTATAAGCCAGTGCAGGAACGGTCATTGGAGGATCGTACTGAGTATGGATGCCGGAGTATCTTAGCTTTTTAAACAGTCTGTCCAGAGACCAGCATTGAGAAACCGGCAGAAAGATGAACAGGCAGTTCAGCCCCATGTACACGTAGAACATATGGTACTCATATGAGGTGATGGTGCCGATGAATATCAGGGAAAATAAATAGTTGACGATGCTCGCCAGCCTTGTGAAACATCCGAATACCAGGAAAATGATGCAGGCTATCCATAATAATATAGGGATGGTGGGATCTATAGGGCCTTCCTCGATGAAGGGGATCTTATCAAATACCAGGTGCCTGAAGTAAAAGAACTGGATCACTTCTGCGAGCAGCACAAGGCAATAAAGAATTCTGAATACGGCCAATCCCCTGCCGTCTATTTTTTTATTATAGAACTCGTCAACTTTTTTAAACAGATAATTCATAGTAACAAAGGTTTTTCGGATAATTGGCCACCTACTGATGCTGCACGGCATACGCTGTTTTGCCGGCGATTTTCTCGATCAGTTGTACGATCCTCGTAGCGGTATGGCCATCCCAGAATTTCGGGGCTTTGCCTTTTTTGCCCTGTCCTTTCAGGATAAGCATGATCTCATCCTCTATATCTTCTATCCTTATCAGTTTATTGCTGCCTTCCCAGATGGTCACAGGCCTTTCGGTATTCGGCCGTACAGTGAGGCAGGGGATGTTCAGGTATGTGGTTTCTTCCTGGATACCGCCGGAATCGGTGAGCACAAAGCGGGCATTCCTTACCAGGGAAATGAATTCGAAATAACCGAGCGATTCAACGAGATAGAGTTGTGCTATTTTATCTACTTCTTCCTGCAGCCCGAACAGCTGGATATTTTTATAGGTCCTCGGGTGGATGGGGAACAGCAAAGGCATATGGGCGGCGATCTTGCCCCAGATCTTTACGAGCGTGAGCAGTTGTTGCCTGTCGTCTACATTGGAAGGACGGTGAAAGGTCATTACGCCGAAGTTATCCTTGGTGAAATCGGTTCCCCAGGCGATGGACCGGTCTTTATTGATGAGGTTCAGCGTCAGTGCAGAACTGTTGATATTGGGAAGATTTTTTGCCAGCGTATCTATCATCAGGTTGCCTACCATATGTATCGTCGAGGCGTCTACCCCTTCTTTCAGCAGGTTTTCGTCTGCATCGATGCTGGTGGTATAAAAATAATCGCTGATGGAATCGGTTACCAGGCGGTTGATCTCTTCCGGCATGGAGCGGTCCCGGCTGCGGAGACCGGCTTCATAGTGCGCGGTTTTGATGCCCATTTTGGATGCTACCAGGGTGCAGGCCACCGTGCTGTTCACATCTCCCACAACCAGCACCATATCCGGCTTTACCTTGAGACAAACCTGCTCAAACCCTTCCATGATGCGGGCGGTTTGAACGGCATGCGATGCCGAGCCTACCTCCAGGTTGATATCCGGCTGGGGAATATTCAGCTGCCTGAAAAAGAGGTCAGACATTTTTTCATCATAGTGTTGCCCGGTATGAACGAGGATGGCGTGAATAGCCGGGTGGTTTTGCAGGGCATGCATTAAAGGCGCAATTTTTATGAAATTGGGTCTGGCACCTGCGACAAGAATCAGCTTGAATTTGGCGTTGTCGAACATCTTTTATTTATTAAATACTGCATGGCCTGGGCTTCCGCAGCATATTATCGCATGCTTTCGTTATAAAGTTTTTTGACGAAAAGGAACAGTATGATGAGGAACCCCGCGATCATGCCGCCGAGTATGAGACTTTTCAGCCTGCTTACCTTTACTTTTTCCAGCGGGAGTATCGGGGTGTCGATGATCTGGATGATAGGTGTTTCCTGCAGCATGGCCATTTTGCTGATCTCCAGGTTTTTGATCACTTCCCCATACATGGTCTGCAGCACCAGCTTATCTCTCGTGCCCACTTCCAGGTTTACACCGGCAACGCTGCGCGCTGGGTTGAGGTTCAGGTCTTGCGTGGCGGCAACGGAATATGTTTTCTGGTTCAGCAGGCGCTCCACCGAGTCGGCTTTTTCCTGCAGCCTGTCCACATTGGATTTATGACGTTTTGTTTTGGTCTGTACATAGAACTCGGTGGCTTCCTTCACCAGTCTTTCGATAAAGGCCTTGGAGAACTTTTCATTGGGAGACGTGCATTTCACTTCGATGAAGCTGAGCTTTTTATCCAGTTTGCCAACCTCAAGGTTTTTTTCGACGATATTGGAGTAAATGACATTCAGGATACTGTCCTGCATAAGCGAAAAATCCGCGCGGTTGGCATTTAAAGGGAAAGAAACGTCTTTGAGGTTTTTTTTCTGCTCCCACTTCTTCCGCGCGCCTGTCATTTCGATGTAGAAGTCGGCCAGGCTTATTTTTTTGCCGTTGGAAACAGCGGTTGAAAGCAGTGTTCTTTCTATCATCAGCCGCGATTTCAGAAATTCGAGGATATTGTCTTCCGTGAAAAGGCCGTTGGATGAAGAAGCTCCCCCCAGGTCTACACCAAACTGGCTGGCTATACCCGAATAGGACCCGAGTGGGTTGGACGAATTATCTTCCAGGATGAAGGTGAGCTCGGCGAGGTATTGTGTTTTTTGAAAACTTGCGTATAAAAAGCCGAGCGCTCCGCCCAACAAGCCGAGCACGGTGATTATTTTCCATTTGCCTGAAAAATAACGTACCCAGCTTCGGATCTTCAGGATCAGTTCTTTTATCGATAGTTCTTCGTCCTTGTTGTGCGGAGGGAGTGTTGTCTGCTCCATGAATGTATTAATTACAAAGTACTTTTGAATACTATTTTATCTTTTCCAATACGGTCACGATGATCAACGCCAATGAAGCGATGCCGGTGGTGATGCCGAGGGCTTCCTGGCTGGACAAGCTTTTTTTCTCGCCTTTTTTCGGCACATATACCTCTGCGCCGGGTTTCACTTTGGGATAGCTGTTAAAGAACAGTATTTTCCGGGCACCTTTTACATCCCCGTTTGCATATACCACGTAGCTTCTTCTTTTCAGCGCGTTGTCCGTAAAGCCGCCGGCCCCGCGGATGTAGTCCCTGAAGGAGACGCTCTTGTCGTATCTTACTTTTTTAGGGAAATATACTTCCCCGAAAAGCTGGACCGTCTGCAGTCTTTTGGGGATTTTGATCTCGTCGCCTTCTTCCAGGTACAGGTCGTACTTGGAGCCGGGATTTTTGATGATCTCATTCAGGCTGATGCCCAGCAGCTGGTTTTTTTGCGTAACGGAACTTTGTAATTTGTTGATGTCCGAGCTGTCTTCCAGCTTGTTGTAATATACCTGGAGCTTATTTTCGAGCAGCGTGCTGTCGGAAGCATTAGTGAAGGTTTTGCGCAGCAGCAATGCTCCTTCCGCATAAGCTTCGGATTTCAGGCCGCCGGCCCTTCTCATCAGGTCGGAAATACGCTCGCGTTTGGAATTGATGGCGTAGGTGCCGGGATATACCACTTCGCCATCGATGGAAACGGAGGATTGTTCCGCATAGGTGGGAGACCTTCTTACCATTACCTCATCGAAGGGCTGCAGGGCAAATCCGTTCACCGGTTTCAGATCGTCGGTGATTTCGAACTGTGCTACGATAGCTATGGCGGAATCCGAAGGACTGTATTCTTTTCCGCGGATACGCCTGGCTACCTCCACTCTTTTGAGGGATGCGGCATCGCTCAGTCCGCCCGCCATCAATATCAGGTCTTCGACGCGAAGAGAATCCGCGTATTTGAAATATCCCGGGTTGTTCACCTCGCCGCTGATCTTTATCTGGTAATCTTCATGCAATGCAAGTTTAGAATAGATCACCACGCTGTCTTCCCTGCGCAACGATACGGATTGTTTGCCAGACAGCACGTCCTGCAGGCTGAAGCTGAGCGAGGAGGGCGTGAGATCTTCATTTTGCCTGAAAACGATGGCGCGCCCCTGGGAAGCATCCTCCTTTACACCCGCGGCTTTTTTGATCAGGTCCGCTACGGTCATGTTGTTTTCAAGCGCATATTCACCCGGGTAGAACACTGCGCCGGAGATCAGCACACGGTTGGTGAAACGATCCAGGATGCCCTCCACAAAATACCGGTCGCCGGAACGGGGAGGGAAAGACGCAATTTCTGCAGCGGAAATGTTGAGCACTTCCCGCTCTTTATTGTTGATCCGGTATGCCCGGATGGCTTCTTTATAGGAAAGATCCGTATATCCGCCAGCGATATCGATGACGTCCTGCAGGCTCTCACCCGGCTTCACTTCGAAAATGGCGGGCCGCTTTACTTCTCCGCTCAGCTCTACCCGCGTTTTATATGGATTGATCTTTACGATGTCCTGGTCCTGCAATACGATATTGTTGCTCAGGTCGCCGTTCCTGAGAAAGTCATAAAGATCGAAATCCGCAACCGGCTGCCCGTTCCGGATCACCTGGATGGAGCGGAAAGAACCGTTTTCATCCGGCCCCCCCGAAACATACAATGCATTGGCCACGGTAGCAAGTGAAGGAAGTGTATAGGAACCGGGGCGGACCACTTCCCCGATAAGCAATACGCGGATGCTGCGGATGCTGCCGAGAGATACCTGTACAAAAGTGTTCCCGGACTTGATGCCGCCGTAAATGGTGGCAAGCTGCGTCGTGATGCGTTTCTTCGCTTCATCAACGGTAAGCCCGTTTACATACACAGGCCCGAGGTAAGGAATGCGCACATGGCCTTCCGGCGTTACTTTTACCTTGTGCTGCACTTCCGAATAACCATATACGTCTATCACCAGCTCGTCACCCGCTGCCAGGCGGTAATTGGGAGGAGTGGCCATGCGGAGGTTCGGCTCGAAGGTCAGGTTCTTGTTGCTGAAAAGCTCTGTACCGAAGATCTTCGATCTTCTTTTTTCCGCTTCCGTCATAGGCTGTATATCCTTTGCCGATGTGACCGTACCCTCATCGACAGTTCGTTCTGACGATTGATCCGTTGAACTGGCAGCGGGCGCGCCGTTCAGCTCTGCTTCCAGGTTCAGCGATTTAATCCTGCTTTTTAGTTTGACCGCCTCTGCCGGAGGAATTCCTTTTTGCTGGGCATAGCTATCTATCTGATCAAGCGAAACCTTATTCTGTTTCATCTCTCTCACAATCTGACGGATCTGTTCATCGGACAGGTTCTCTATTTTTATTTGCTGCATCTGCGCGGGAGAAGGCACTTGTGCATATGTACATAGCCCAACCAGCAAAAAAAATTGAACAAATAATAATTTCTTCATGTATGTTCAGATAAAAAGCTGTTCCCGAATTATTTTGAAATGTTGGTCCTCTTCCGCAAACTTCCTGCCACGTTCAGGGAGCGCAGGATAGGATCGTCAAATTTATTTAAAAATACAGCTAAAAGTTAATCTATTGAGAATCAGTCTAAAGTCTTAGAGTCTGCTGTCCACAAGACTTCTGTCGAGGAACGATTTCGTGTCGAATATCACCCCGTTTTTCCCATTGGTGATTTTAGAAAAATCGATCGCGAGGAATTCGTTATGCGAAACGGCCAATATCACCGCATCGTAACCGGTGCCTGGTTGATCGCATAAGGTGATCCCGTATTCTTCATGTACGATCTCTTTGGAAGCATGGGGATCATATACGTCCACCGTCACGCCGAACTGGGACAGTTCCCCGTAAATGTCCACCACCCTGGAATTGCGTACGTCCGGGCAGTTTTCCTTGAAGGTAACGCCCAGTATCAGCACCCTTGCACCGTCGATCTTATGCCCTTTTTTGATCATGAGCTTCACTACTTTATTGGCTACGAACATACCCATATTGTCGTTCACGCGCCGCCCGGAAAGGATCACCTGGGGATGATAACCTAACGATTCCGCTTTATGCGCGAGGTAATAAGGGTCCACACCGATGCAGTGGCCGCCAACCAGCCCGGGTTTATATTTCAGGAAGTTCCATTTGGTGCCGGCGGCTTCGATCACGTCCGTAGTGTCGATGCCGATGCGGTCGAATATCAGTGCGAGCTCGTTCACAAAGCTGATGTTCACGTCGCGCTGCGCATTCTCGATCGCTTTGGAAGCCTCGGCCACCTTAATGCTGGGCGCCTTATGGGTGCCAGCCGTAATAATGCTGCGGTAAAGCGCATCCACCTTTTCCGCTATTTCCGGCGTAGAGCCGGAGGTCACTTTTTTGATCTTTGTGAGGGTATTGATCTTGTCGCCGGGATTGATCCTCTCCGGGGAATAACCGCAGAAGAAATCCGAATTGAACCGCAAGCCCGAGAACTTTTCAAGTACGGGCACGCAATCTTCTTCCGTGCAGCCGGGGTAAACGGTAGACTCATAAATCACGATATCTCCTTTTTTCAGGTGCCTGCCCAGCATCTCCGACGCTTTCAGCAAAGGTCTCAGGTCCGGAGCCTTGAACTGGTCGATCGGCGTGGGTACAGTTACTATGAAAATATTGTAACCGGCAAGGTCCTTTTCATCTGAAGAGACTTTCAACCCGCTGCCTCCGTTCGTTTTGCCCGAAAGGAGCATGGCTTTCAGGCTTTCGATATCCGCTTCGTTGGTGTGGTCATCGCCAACCGAAAGCTCTTTTACGCGGGAGGCATTTATATCAAAACCCAGTACAGGGTATTTCCGGGAAAATTCAATGGCAAGGGGTAATCCTACGTATCCTAAACCTATCACGGCAATTTTTTGATCGTTGGCTGTCATTTTTAAACGGTGTTAGCAATGTTTTTAGATAATATTTTCGGAGTTAGTGAAAAAACAATTTGTTCCCCCGGAATCCGGCATAAAAATCTTTATGTAAAGCAACGCCGTTCAGGATGTTCGCCTGGCAGACCAGGAACATCCCGTTGGGGCTTTACAGAAAGCCCGGCAAATTTATTAAAAATAACATATAAATGTTAGCTGGCTGAAAATCAGCGCCCAAATTCGTGATTAATTTTTTTTCAAAATTACAAAACCATTGGGTAGCCTGGCTCGTATATATAAAAGACGTGGACTATTCATGTTATATAGAAGTAACCATACATTTGTTTAATATTTTATGCATAAATAGTTAAACATATTTAACCCCGTTAACCATCGTCTATACATGTGAATAATACTCCCTTAGATTTTGCTAAATGCTGATTATTAAATGATTAATCCGATAGCATCCTGGCCCGCAACGAAAAAAAATCGTGGAAATTGTTTGGAGTATCGCCTTATTTTGTTTAAATTAGAAGAACAAAAATTAAACAATATGTCATCCGCTGAATTTAACACCCTATTGCTCAGCAATGCTGACTTCCTAAAGCCCTTCGCCATTACTCTCACGAAGGACGCCGAATCCGCCAAGGACCTCTACCAGGAAACCATGTTCAGAGCCCTTTCCAACCAGGAAAAATATCTTGCGGGAACGAACATACGCGCCTGGCTCTACACTATCATGAGGAATATCTTTATTAACAATTACCGGCGGAAATCAAAACAACACCTCTGTTTTGACAATTCCACCAACGATTTCCTCCTCAACACCCAGCAGGTCATTATCGGTAACCAGGCAGAAAGCGGCCTCCGGATCAAAGACATCCAGACCTCCGTTCACAACCTGCCCGTTATCTTTAAAAAACCATTCATTTTGTACCTCGACGGATTCAAGTATTTCGAGATTGCAGACATCCTGGAAGAACCCTTAGGAACCATCAAAAGCCGTATCCATTTCGCCCGTAAAATGTTGAAAGCCCAGGTAGCCCGCTACTAAAACTAAAACCCGATTCTTTTTTCTCCGTCCTCACGGAAAAGCGCTCCATCAAAAACAGACATCCCTTAACATACCGCATCCCCGGCAAAACTGTTACCCCCGGCGGAAATGGTACCCGTATGCAAAATTTTTCACGGACACATCCCGTGATACAGGCCATCATTTTTTTCGCTCGCGCCGGAAAATCAACCGAACTTGTTTAAATTTATAACCAGACCATCCGGCGCAAAATGTTACTACCACCCGTTATACTCGTCAACGAACAGGACGAGCCCCTAGGTACCATGGAAAAACTGGAAGCACACCAGAAAGGCCTGCTCCACCGCGCGTTTTCCGTGTTCGTCGTCAATTCCGGCGGCGATATGCTGCTGCAGCAGCGCGCCCTGGACAAATACCACTGCGGCGGCCTCTGGACCAACACCTGCTGCAGCCATCAGCTTCCGGGCGAAGATACCCTCGCCGCCTCGCACCGCCGCCTCATGGAAGAAATGGGATTCGACTGCCCGCTGGAAGAAATTTTTAGTTTTACCTATCACGCCCGGTTCGACAACGGGCTGACCGAACACGAATACGATCATGTGCTTGTAGGAACCTACGACGGCGCCATATCGCCGGATGCATCCGAGGTTCAGGCGTACCGCTTTCTGCCGCTCGACCGCATCAGGGCGCTGCTGCGGGAAGAACCGGGCTCCTTCACCCCCTGGTTCCACCTCGCCTTTCCAAAAATTGCAGACTATCTCGAACAACATAAAGAAACACAGGCAGGCTAAAAGGAGAATGATGTTCAACCAACCTTTCGTTCGTGAAACATTACCACTATATCATCGCGGGAGCAGGCTGTGCGGGCCTGAGCCTGGCCGTGCATTTTGCAGACTGCGCACGCCTGCGCGGTAAAAGGGTATTGGTAATTGACAAAGACGCCAAAGAAGAGAACGACCGCACCTGGTGTTTCTGGGAAACCGCCCCCGGTCTTTTTGAAAAGATCGTTCACCGCCGCTGGGAGAAGGTCTGGTTCCACGACGAAAATGGCGAATCCTCCCTGCTCGACATCCGGCCGTATACCTACAAAATGGTGCGCTCCGCAGATTTCTACCATCACGCGCGCGGCATTATCCGCCGCCATCCCAACTTCACCATCCGGCAATTGCATATCGAAAAGATGTGGTCCGAGAAAGACCACGCTTTTGTCCAGGCCGGCGGCGAAACCATCGCAGCGGATTATATCTTCAGCAGCATTCCCATTGCACCCATTGAAAAACAAAAAGGAAAACATTACCTCGTGCAACATTTCCGCAGCTGGGCCGTACAGTCCGGCAACCCTATCTTCGACCCGGAAGCCGCCACCCTGATGGATTTCAGGCCACTGCAGCAACACGGCGTATCGTTCATTTACACGCTTCCCGTTTCCGCCAGCGAAGCGATCGTGGAATACACCGTTTTTTCCGTAGGCCCGCTGCCGCAGTCTGACTACGACCTCGCGCTGCAGGAGCACATGGAGGCCAGTTTTCCCGGCGCGATATTTACCGTGGCGGAAGAGACGGCCGGCATCATTCCCATGACCAATCACCGGTTCGCCCCGCACGAAGGCCGCATTGTTTTTATCGGTACCGCGGGCGGGCAAACGAAACCTTCAACGGGTTATACCTTCCGCTTCATCCAGCAGCATTCACGCCGGCTTACCGATCAGCTGGCCGCAAACGGCCATCCCTACCTCGGCAGCCGCGCCGGATGGAAACGTTTTCATTTTTATGACAGCGTACTGCTGCGCATGCTCAGTGAACGAAGCGCCATTGGCGCGGCGGTGTTCTCCAGGATGTTCACCCGCAACCCGGCTCCCCGCGTGTTCAGGTTTTTCGACAACATGAGCAGTTTACGGGAAGAAGTGCTGCTCACGATGAGCCTGCGTAAGCTGCGGTTCTTCCGCGCCGCATGGAAGGAGTTGTGGTTGAGGATCATGGGGTGACAAAAAAAGCCGGCAATTGCATGCCGGCTGTTATCAGACTAAATTTCTCTACCTGAAACTGCAGATGTTTTGGGGGTGCCGAGCTAAAGCCCTGCATCCGTGGGAACCTTCGTCATTGTCTGTCTGAAGGTCCCTGGTGGTTCAAATAGATTTCTCATGTTAATCCTCCCCCGGGCCGCCATCGGCCATCCGCACGATCCTGGGGTGGAATGAACCGATCACGTCTACCAGCGCGGTCTGCGCCGCCATCACATCCGCGATGTTCTTGTAAGCGCCCGGAGCTTCGTCAAGACCGCCGCCGATCAGGTGCACATTGTGCTCGGCCAGTATCTTCGTCAGTTCGTGACGCGTAAACGTCTGCGTTGCTTTGCTCCGGCTCATCTGCCGCCCGGCGCCGTGAGAAGCCGAGTTCAGCGATGCCGGTTCGCCACGCCCCCGTACAATAAAGCCTGGTGCGGTCATCGAGCCGGGGATCACTCCCAGCATGCCCTTGCCCGCCGGCGTAGCGCCTTTCCGGTGCACGATCAACTCTTCGCCGCCGTAGGTTTCTTTCCACGCGAAATTGTGGTGGTTCTCCACCCTCGCCAGCAAAGCGCCGCCCACGGCTTTGATCAGCCTTTTGTGGATCTGCCGGTGACAGGCGGACGCGTAATCCCCCGCAAGGTTCATCGCCATCCAGTATTCCTGTCCTTCTTCCGTATCCAGCCCCAGCCAGGCCAGGTGCTGCACTTCACGCGGCAGCTGGCAGATCTCCCGCGCCACTTTCGTGTAATGCCCCGCGATCTGCGCGCCCAGTCCACGCGAACCGGAGTGCGACAGCAAGCCCAGGTAAGTGCCCGGCGCAAGCCCCAGTTCGTTGGCGGCGTCGCCGATCTCAACAAGGCCCCATTCCACGAAGTGGTTCCCAGACCCGGAAGTGCCCAACTGACCCGCGGCTTTGCCATGCAGGTGTTTCAGCAGCCCGATCTCGTTGAAGGCCGGATGTTCCAGCACTTCGTCGTCGATACGCGGCCGCCATTCCGCGCCGGCACCGAACACGGTCCCGGCTTTCAGCTCCCTTTTGAATACTGAGGCTTTTTTCTCCAGCTGTTCGTGCGGGATATCCAGCACGCTCAGGCACATCCGGCAACCGATGTCTACGCCCACGGCGTAAGGGATCACGGCGTTTTTCACCGCCAGCACCCCGCCGATCGGCAGACCGTAGCCCTGGTGCGCGTCGGGCATCAGTGCCCCCGCGGCGGTCACCGGCAGCCGCATCGCGTAATCCATCTGCCTGATGGCGCCTTCGTCGATGAAGGACTTCCCGTACACTTCGTACGGCAGCGCCTGGGGATTGATCGCAATTTCCGTGGGCGCTTCCACGATCAGCTTCACCGAGATCTTCGACAGCTGTTCGTCGCCCGTAAAGGAAGCCGGCGCTTCCAGCACCTGTTGCAGCAATGTAAGCGCGGCTTCCTGCGTATAATGTTTGTAATGTTGTTCCATTACGGCCATGGCAACGCTGATCACCGGCCCCTCAGGGTAACCGATGTTCCGCAGGTCTTTGCCCCGTAATTTTAATTTTGCCATTCGTTTTAAGATTGCAGTGCAGCCCGGAAACCGATCTGCACTTTTTTAACTTCAAAATTCCGTTCGTGCTGATTCGCGATTTCAGCGATGCTCATCGGCCGGTCGATCAGCGTGTCGAAGCCCAGGTGCGCGCTCAGGCGCTGCGCTTTGGGAATGGACAGTTCCCTGAACTCGTACTGCGCGATCAGCCTCCCTTTGCGGAGCAACGCGCTGTCTATGCGGGAGAGGGCGCCGTTAAAGGTACAAACTACCTGTACATTCAAACAGTCTGCCAACAATCCGTCGGACAGGTTCAGCAAATTGGAAACGGAGGAATTTTCCGTTTGCGCCCTGTCTGCCAGCACGTTTTCCGCGTCTTCTATCACCAGCACGCTGTTGGGGTAACTGATCAACAATTCAATGAATGAAGGGCCGGTTATCTCCTGCGCCAGGGCGGGCGACACAAAAAGCACGCGCTTTTTCAGCCTGCCGGTAAGGTGGCGCAGGTAGGTGGTCTTGCCCGTACCGGGCTTCCCGTGCAGCAACACCAGGCCTTTATCTTTGCTCGTGTTGAGGCGTTTGAGGATAACCCTGTCGATATCCTCAAAATCGGGCTCGTAATACAGGCCAAGGTCGAGTTTCGTCCGTTTGATCTCCATGCTGCGAAGACGGAGCGTGCCGCCGCTCTGCACCACGAGGTTGATCTCGTGCGCCTTCCGTTTTTGTTTTTGCCGGAAAGGTTTTACGTTGGCCGTCAATTCTTCGGCCAGCGCCAGGTCGTTTTCCCCGTGCAGGATGTCCACGTAGTCCGGCGCGAAAAAGAGCATCACGGGCGCGTTTTTCAGCAGCACGATGATGCGTTCTGTCTCGTACCCTTTGCCGGAACGTTTGTAATTCCTGTACGTGTAGATGTCTTCGATCCATTCGGCGCGGTTCTTTTTGAACCATTCGAAAGCTTTACTGAAGTCCAGCGGGAAAATGGAGCTGATGCTCGGCATTTTTCCGTGCGTTTGCAGGTAAAGGGCCTTGGGGTCTATGTAATAATCGTCGCACAGGTTAGCGTGCAACGCTATCTGGTGTAAATCTTTGTTTTCCATCGTTGGAATTTTAGTCGTTGCTCTTCACATTGATCCGGTCGGGAATTCCCTGGTAGAAAGCGGCCTCCGGCCCCGCGGCCACGTCGGCGCGCAGCACAAAGGTCCGCTTCCAGCCGCGCATGACAGGCGGATGCAGGGGTACTTCACCCAAATTATGTTGGAGCGTGGAAATCGTTGTTAATTCCCGTTCAAGTTTCAACATTTGTTTCTCCCGGTGCTCCCGCAGCGCGCGTTTTTTTCGCCGCGGGCACCGTATGCGCAAGGATGGCCAAAAGTCCTTTCCCTGCGCCATTGTCGTATAATCCATCATACCTGATGTAGTAATGAGCTGATAATACCGCGAGGCGGTTTTGTCTTTGCAGCTGGTATGTGGATGTCAAACTCTTTTTCATTGTCGGCATTGTTTAAAATAATGAGATAAAAAAAGCTCTCCCGCAATGGGAGAGCCGGGTTGACTCTTTACCTCTTGCGTAATAAAAATTTATATCAGCACGGCGCTGTCTTCATACTGTTCCTTCAATTCCCTCATCTGCGCCTGGTGGCGTTCGATATGTCTTGTAAGGAAAAAGATATATTGATAGATATCCAGTTTTCCCAGGTTATTGACGGTCATTTCTGTTTTCACCAGCCTGCCTTCCCCGTTTTTGAGCAGGCTCAGGTTATACATGCACTGCGCGAACTGTTGCTTCAGTAATGTTCTCACTTCGTGAAGGTCCCTTTCGCCGGTAGGTTCCAGGTGCGCGGGATTTACCCATCCGAAGGATTTGCTGCTCACGATCTCGATCTGCCGGAATTTTTCCTCATAATCATGCGGAGGCATGATGATAAGTCCGTCCAGCTTGCGTTCCAGCGCCCTGCGGGTGCTTTTGTTGATGGTAAGCAACAGGAAATAATTGGTAAGGCTGATATGCTCCAGTACTTCACGTATGCTCCACTGTTCCCGCGAAGGTTTAAAATGAAGCAACACATTATCTTCTTTGAACCATTGGTCCAGTTCCCGGAAATTGTTGATCAGGGCCTCTCTTACGAATTGTACTACGTTTCTCATCGCTGCTGTTTTTGGGGCAATCACTTTTACATAAAAGCCATTACCAGGTTATATTATAGATGTTCGGTTTGTTTATTTTCCATATTTTATTAAAAAAGCCCGGCCTGCTTTTGCGTAGCGGACCGGGCTATATTCCTGATTTAAAACGTTTTTTTCGTTTACATCAAAACATACCTTCTCCGCCGGGACCGTACCTTATAGCACACCCCTGACGCTTTTGCCATGCATCGCTCAACAGACACCGTGATTATCAATTCTATCTTCATCAACACCATAAAAAAAAGGGCCCCGCTTCGTCTGCGGGACCCTTCTGTTATATCTTTTGGATAACTTTTGTCTTGTTACTACCAGTTATAACCTGCCCGCATGAGCTCAACCGCCTGCTTGTGCATGCGTTTTGAGACCTTCATCTTATATGTACAATTGCGAGACATTGTTACTACTGTTTGTTTACGCAACAAAGATAATTTTTATTTTTTTTCTTACACAATTTTTTATCGTTAAAAAATTGTTTCCGGCAAAACTTTTTTTGATCACGCCTTTTTGAGCAGGATCTTCTGCTGCTGGAATGCCTCAGCCGCATCTACCATTTCCAGCAACTGTGGCCACTTTGCGGCCGGCGCGAAGGAGTTTTTATAAATCTTTTTCACATTTACCGTCAGCTTGCCCTCCGCCTGCTTCGTGGTCACCACAAAGCTGCCGCATTCGTTGTCTACGTTCCTGGCCAGCTTGTCTGCCCCTTCCAGCGTGTACCCTTCAGGTATCTGGAATTCAATGTTATATTCGAAAGAACGGGCGAATGACATATAAATATCCGCCTTCCGCTCACGCTGCGAGGGTTTGATGCTCATCTGCGGGCCTATCAGCCTGCCCGCGTCGATAATATAATTGCTGCCGGCCTTTTTGATATAGCCGTTCATGGTAAAGTTGGTGTTGTAGGCAATCTCCGGCACGTTGTGCCGCAGGCCCATCTTCAGCACCTTGTAGCCGTCCAGGCTTTCGGGGGAGATGTCGAATTGCTCCTTCACCTCGTCCAGGAAAGATTCCTTCACGTCTTTCCGGGCTTTGTCGAAGGCGTTGCGGTATTCGTCCGCCAGGGAACGGTTCCTTTTGCTGTCCGCAAACTCTTCCATAAAGGATTGTTTGATGCCCAGCGCCTGGCGTTCGGCGTCGTAATAATCTTCGTACAGGAGCAGCTTTTGCTGGAGGGGCCTTTTGAAATGCCCGCTGGCGCTGGAAGTGCGGTCGATCTTCAGCTGCTGGAGGTCGTCTTTGGCAAAACTGATCTTCATGTTCTCTACCTGCCGGTTTTTCGAGGCATCGCTGTAGGGAATTTCCACGTTTCCTTTGATGCCGTCTTCTTTCGGCCCGCCGTTCACCAGCGGGGCCTTCTGACCTTCAAATTCGGCGGGAATGTAGTCCGTATTGGAAAAGATGCCTTCGGCGCTCATGTAAACGGGTTTTTTACCGACGGTTTTGAGCATCACCCTGAAGTCGTCCGCCTCAAACACCTCGTTCTGCGCCGGGCCGTAACGGGGGGTGGCCAACACAAAATCCGCGTCGATATCGTTTTTCACGAGCATGTAGTTCACATAACGGAGGAAGTTGATCTCGCTGAGACCGGCCCAGTTGCGCCGCTGGTCCACCACGATGGCGTCCTGGGGGTTTACGCGGTAAAGGCCCATATAACGGATCAGGTAATATATATAATGCGTCAGCTCTTCGTCGGTAACGTTCTTGTTTTCCTTTTTGAAACGTTTCACATTGTCCCACACCTCGCCGAGGAAAGGCAAAGTGCTGCTGGACGTGGCATTGCGCATGCCTACGATCCCGGCTACGGCTTCATCCCTGGTTTTCAGCGCATTGGGATTGCTGTAAATGGTGCCTTCTTTGCGGCGGCCCAGCTTTTCGCGGCGCACGCCCACGCGCAGGTGAACACGCAGCATGGGGATCTGCCGGAAGGGGTTCATCCAGAGGCTGACGGGTTGCGGCGGAACGTTTTTCACGAGCATGTCCAGCTGCAGCATATGGTCTGCGATCTTTTGTTTGAAGTTAGGCGCGCCGTTCATGCTGCGGTATTCCAGCGCAAACACTTCTTCCCAGGCGGATACGTGCACGGAATATTCCAGCACCGGCTCTTCTTCCCCCAGCACGAAGATCTCTTCGGTGTAAGCGGTATTGTGGTTGATGAATTTTTCTTCCCTTACAAAATATTCGATCAGGTCGCCTATCTGCAGGTCCGGAATGGCCAGCTTGCGGGTTTTGTGCGAGCGGCGGTTCACTTCGGTCACCACGGCTTCGTCTGAATATATTTCGCGGGTGCCGCCGTCTTTTTTGAAGATGCGGGCGCCCATGTAGATCACTTTGGTCATTTTATCGAACGGCTCCAGCGGGTACCAGCTGCTGAGGGTTTCGTACTGTTTGAAAGTGAACTCGGAATATTCTTCCAGCGCGGCCTTGTCGTTGATCGCCACCAGCGCCCGGAACGAGCGGTGCAGCTCGCGGTCTTTGTCCGGCGTGGTGAGCTCAGTATGTTTGGCCAGCACCACGGCGGATTCTTTGGCGTATTCGGCGGGCACGGTGCGGTTTTTAAACCCGGCCTGTTTCCAGCCCCAGATCTCTTCTTTCACTTCGGCGAGGCGTTTTTTGTATTTCACTTCGGCCTTTGCATCCCAGGGTTCCATTTTTCTTTCCTGCGCCATCATGCCTGTAATCAGCAGCAGCAGGCAGATCAGTATGGCGATGTAGGTTTTCATGCGTGCGTTATTTTTTGGTAAGGGTTATTTGTTCGAGGTAAGTCTGACGGAGTTTTTTGATGTCGTTGTTCCAGGTGGGAAAATCTTTTTTCTCCAGGTGCGTGTCTTTAATGGTGATCTCTTTGCGGTACACGATCTTGTCGGCCTGCTGTTCGTACGCCGCTTTGAAGGCGTATTTCGGCTGGTCGATATTGACGGCCGGGGGAAGCGATTTTACTTTATAGCCCGCGGGAATGGTGAGCGCCGTTTCCTGCACCAGCTGGCGTTTGAAGCTGAGCCATAGGTCGTGCTCGCGCAACGTGGTGTCTATGCCGGCGTCTTCCATTTCTTTTCGGAAGTCCAGCTCCACGTAGAGCTCGTCGCCGAAATTGTTCACCGCGTCTTTATGCTGGAGATCGTAATGAATGGTCATGTCTTTGCTCCAGTCGTGCAGGTCGGAAGTTTTTACGGAAGAGATGGCGTAGGAGCGGTTTTCTTTGGAAAGGAACTGTTCCAGCGCCTCTTCGAGCTTATCTTTTTTGATCTGGTGTGCCTGTGTGAGGATGTATTCGGTGCATTCGCCGGTATATTGGTGATCGACTTTGCCGGTGAGGTTGTTGCCGTCTATTTCCAGCGTTCTTTTTTCGACCTGGCGGTTTTGTTCGAAGGTGCGGAGAGGCACTTTGGAAAGGGTGAACTGGTCGCCGTTTTCGATGAGCACCTGGCGGCCCTGTATGCGTTCGGCGTATTGATCGAAGCCGATGTAGGTTTCGGTGGCGTCGAGGAAATATTGTTTGCCTTTGAGGTTCACGGCGCAGATCATATGATTGTCTACGGAGAGCGTAGGCGTAGAATAATCGTACGCGATGTGCCTTGTGCCGATCCAGCAGAGGCGGGCGTCTAAGCCGAGGGCGGCAAGCATTTCCTTGGTGAGATTGGCCATGCCTTTGCAGTCGCCGTATTTTTTCTCAAGCACGTCCTGCGCTTTGGCGGGCCGGAAACCGGCGATGCCGTCTTCGAAGGCGATATAGCGGATATTTTCCTGTACCCAGGTGTATACCGCTTTTATTTTGTCGATGTCTTCTTTTTTGTCTTTCGTGATGTTCAGCGCGGTGGCCTTAACGGTGGCCGGATCGTTGCCGATCTCTTTCACAAGGCTGCGATACCAGGCGTAGAGGTCGTTGACGTTGCTGAAGTAGGTGATCTTGCCGGAAGGTGTTTCCGCTGCGTGCGTCATTACGAGCAGGTGCGGATAAAGATAGCTGGGGCCGGGCGCATGGGGCTCCGATTTGGAAGCTTTGATGCCTTTGGCGGAATAGGTGTAAATATCCGCGTTGGTCTTTTCGTCGTAGGTTTTGGATGTTTTTACGCCTGCCTTCGCAAAGTTCATCTCCCTGATCTCGATCTTCATCCACCGGGGCACTACGAGCGTCACTTCTTTTTGTTCCTGGAAAAATTCTTCCTGGAAAAATATGGAGGTGAAATAACGCGGGTCGAGCACGGTTTTCTGCATTTCCACCCGGCTTTCGGTGCCTTTCTTTTCGAGGGGAAGCATAAAGCCGCAAACACGCGCGTCCGAATAAAAAAGCCCTTCTACGGAATAGTAGTCGTGTTCTACTTTCACTTTCATCCTGTCGCCGTTCACATAGGCTTTCACTTCATCTACGCGGCTGTAGTCGTCATAAAACTCCACTACGGGAACGGAACCGCGATATTCGTCGCAACGGTAAAAAGTCGTGAACGACTGTTTCACCCATACCGGGTTCTTTTCATCGCCTTTTACAAATTCATACCGCTCTTTTCTTTCGCGGATAACGATATTTTTATTTTCTTCGAACGCCGAAACAACACGCTTATTCTCAGCCACTTCAGGCCAATAATTCCCACCGGCAGCCAAAGCCGGCAAAGACAATCCGCAAAGTATGAGATTGATACACAGTCGATTACGAGTGCAAAGCATAGGTAAATAGGTATAAGGAACATAAAGATACAAATAAAGATCATATGTTATTCCCTCATGCCCACCTAAAATTTTATGCCTTCTCCGAAAACCTAAAACAATCTCAACTGGCTGTTCGGCCGCTGAAATAATTCCGTATTAAACTCAAACCGCTCCTGGTTCATCCCTAACCGCTTGACCTGCAATTTGAACTGCTGCCGGATCAGGTCCGCGATATTTCCCTCGCCCCGCATCCTTCTTCCAAAATCACTGTCATTCACCTTGCCGCCATGCATGCTTTCGATCAGATGCCACACTTTATCCGCCCTGTCAGGAAAATTTTTATACAACCAGTCGTTAAAAATGATCTTCACCGCATCGTTCAGCCTCACCACCGTATACCCCGCGAACCGAGCCCCGTTCTCCGAAGCCTGCTCCAGCAAACGCGGTATCTCGTGGTCGTTCAGCCCCGGTATGATCGGCGCCGTCATCACCCCCACCGGGATGCCCAGCTCGGATAATTCACGCACCACCTTCAAACGCTGCACAGCCGTGGCCGTACGCGGCTCCATCTTCTGCCGCAGCTCTTCCTGCAGCGAAGTGATCGATACATACACGCACACCAGGTTATGCTCCGCCATTTTCTGCAGGATGTATTTGTCCCGCAATACCAACGAATTCTTCGTGATAATGCCCACCGGCTGCCGGTATTCCCAGGCCACTTCCAGCAACTGCCGCGTCAGCCACATCTTTCTTTCCAGCGGCTGGTAACAGTCCGTATTCCCCGAAAGCGAGATCGGCTTGGGCACCCAGTTCTTATTATTGAGGAATTTTTTGAGCAGCTCCGGCGCATTCGTTTTGGCAACGATCTTCCTTTCAAAATCGAGCCCCGCGCTGAAACCCCAGTACTGGTGACTGTTGCGCGCATAACAATAGATACAGCCATGCTCGCAGCCCTGGTAAGGGTTCATCGAATACCACATGCCCACGTCGGGACTATCCACCTTGTTCACCAGGGTTTTGGAATGCTCCTCGAAGATCTGCGTAGGCACGTCCGCCTGCCACCATTCGTCGATCCCTTCGGGATGTTCCTTGGCGTATTCGGCCGCCAGGTATTTGTTCTTCGGGTTCACCTGCGCGCCGCGACCTTTATAGTAAGGGTTTCCAGATGCGTTGTCGCTAAAAGGGAGCGTCATTTGCACTAATTATTTTAGTAAAAATACTAAATATATTAGTACTGGCAAATTTTTAAATGATTCCCATCTGTTTCATCAAAAAGGTCGCGTTTTTATTGCGCGCCACGCCGGGCCGCATTTTATAATCAAAGTGAAGGCGCCCGCCGTCGAGACTACTCTCGAAACAATAATTCCTGATCTGCCGCGGATGTTCCTGCTCCAACCCGCCCAATTCCAGGTCGTGCGTGGCGATCATGCCCATGCAGTTATATTGCAGGAAATGCCGGATCAGCTCCCGCGAGCCCGTCAGCTTGTCTTCCGAATTGGTGCCTTTTAATATCTCGTCCAGGATGATGAACACGCGCTGCCCGCTTTTCAATACCTGTATGATATGCTGCAGCCGCAGCAATTCCGCCTGGAAATAAGACGTATGCCGCGCGATCGAGTCTTTAATGCGCATCGAAGTCATGATCCGCAGCGGGTGACAGGTAAACTCCGCCGCGCATACCGGCGCGCCCGCCATCGCCAGCAGCCAGTTGACGCCCACGCTGCGCAGGAACGTGCTTTTGCCGGACATGTTGGAGCCGGTGATGATATGAAACTGTTCTCCCTCACCGATGTTCCAGTCGTTCACCACGCATTCCCCTTCAGGGATCAGCGGATGCCCCACCGCTTTGCCCGAAACGCCCGGCTGGTCGCTGATCTCAGGATAAGTGTAATTCGGGTGATTAAATGCAAAAGTAGCAAGACTGCCCACTGTTTCCACCCGCGCGATCACTTCGATCCATTCCTCCACATCCAGCCGGTGCTCGGCTTTCCACCGCTCCAGCCTGAATATGCAGTGGATATCGTACAACATCACCGAATTAAGCACAAACCCTACCAGCAGATTCAAGCGCTGGTCCAGCAGGTTACTGATAGACGCGAGTTTGTGCAGCGACCTATCCGCCTCCGCGGCCGTTTGCTGCCGCGCTTCCAGCCAGGGCACGCCTTTCCAGTCCGCCGCCTTGATCATCCGCAGCAACGCCGCGAATTTCTTCAGCAACCCTTCTTTATTCGAAAGCAGCATGTGCTGCGCGTTTACCTTTTTCACATTTCCCAACAGTATCATCCAGTTCACGAACATGCCCAGCAGCATCGGCACATAATTGCCGCTGAAGCCGTAATACACAATGCCTGCCACCACCAGCACCGGCATCACGTAAGCCGCCATGCGCAAGGTTTTCCGGCTCAGGAACTGCAACGGCGCTTCTTTCCACAAACGGATCTCCTGTACATCGTTCTCTCCTTCTTTCGCCAGCTGTGCATGCGCGGTAAACAGCTGCCTGAATTCCAATTCCCCGCTCAGCCGGCGCACCGCTTCCTGCACGGCTTTGATGTCCGCAACGTTTTGCTGCGGCCGCTGCAGCCAGTCTGCAAGGAACTGCCTGCCGGTAAGCGTGCCCGTGCGGTTGAGATACTGGTAAAGCGAAGAGGGGCCGAATACGTCGAGGTCGCCGGAAAAATCGTGCTGATCGTCGATGAACATTTCGCCGTTCTCAAAATCGGCCACCTGTTCCGTCACCACGCGAAGCTCTTTCCTGTTCAGCGTCAGCAGCGCCTGCAACAAAGCCTGATGGTCTTTGCCGTGCTGATACCGCACCAGGCTCCACACAAATCCGGCCAGTAGCAAAGCCGCTCCCAGCAACCATTCCACCCCGAAGTTGTGCCGGAAATACTGAACGCCGAAAAAAAGGATACCCACGAAACACAGGAGCCTCGCCAGGCTGAGCTGTTTCAACCGGCTTTCGGTCTGGCCCAGCTGTAGGGTAAATTCATCGATTCTTTGCTGATAAGTGGTTGCCGTTTGCATATCGGAAAGATACGCGAAATGGAAAAATGCCGCGTGAAATTCTACATATTCCTCCGGTACTGCCCGCCCACTTCATACAGCGCGTGCGTGATCTGCCCGAGGCTGCAATATTTCACGGTTTCCATCAGCTCTTCAAACAGGTTGCCGTTCCGCACGGCTACGTCCTGCAAGGCTTTCAGCTTCGCCGCGCGCTGGTCTTCATGCCTTTCCCGGAATGCCTGCAGCGTGTCGATCTGGAACTCTTTTTCCTCTTTGGTGGAACGGATCACTTCAGCGGGGATCACGGTGGGGGAGCCGTTTTTATTGAGGAAAGTATTGACGCCGATGATGGGGAACTCGCCTGAATGTTTCAGCGATTCGTAATACAGGCTTTCTTCCTGGATCTTGTTGCGCTGGTACATCCTTTCCATCGCGCCCAGCACGCCGCCGCGCTCGGTAATGCGGTTGAACTCCATCAGCACGGCCTCTTCCACCAGGTCCGTCAGTTCGTCGATGAAAAAACTTCCCTGCGTGGGATTTTCATTTTTCGCCGTGCCCAATTCGCGGTTGATGATCAGCTGGATCGCCATGGCCCGGCGCACGCTTTCTTCCGTGGGCGTGGTGATGGCTTCGTCGTATGCGTTGGTGTGAAGGGAATTGCAGTTGTCGTAGATCGCATACAGCGCCTGCAGCGTGGTTCGGATGTCGTTGAAGTCGATCTCCTGCGCGTGCAGGCTGCGGCCAGATGTCTGGATGTGGTATTTTAATTTCTGCGAGCGGTCGTTGCCTTTGTATTTGTTTTTGATGGCCTTCGCCCAGATGATCCTCGCCACACGGCCGATCACGGCGTATTCCGGGTCCATCCCGTTGCTGAAGAAAAACGAAAGGTTCGGCGCAAAATCGTCGATGTGCATGCCGCGGCTGAGGTAATATTCCACGTAAGTGAAACCGTTGGCCAGCGTAAACGCCAGCTGGGTGATGGGGTTCGCGCCCGCTTCGGCGATGTGATAGCCTGAAATGCTGACGGAATAAAAGTTCCGTACTTTTTGGGTGATGAAATATTCCTGCACGTCGCCCATCAGTTTCAGTGCAAATTCGGTAGAGAAGATGCAGGTATTCTGTGCCTGGTCTTCTTTCAGAATGTCTGCCTGCACGGTGCCGCGTACGGTGCTCAGCGCATGCGCCTTTATTTTTTCATACACTTCCGGCTCCAGCACATCGCTGCCGGAAATGCCCAGCAGCCGCAAGCCCAGGCCGTTGTTGCCATGCGGCAGATCGCCGTTGTAATGCGGCAGCGGGTGGTCTTTGAATTTCTTTTGGATGATCGCATTCACTTTTTCTCCCAGCCCGTTCTGCGCGATGTATTTCTCGCATTCCTGGTCGATGGCGGCATTCATAAAAAACGCCAGCAAAATCGGCGCGGGCCCGTTGATGGTCATCGATACGGACGTTTTCGGGTCGCAGAGATCAAAACCGCTGTAAAGTTTTTTCGCATCGTCTACCGTGGCGATGCTCACGCCGGAGTTGCCGATCTTTCCGTAAATATCGGGGCGGTAAGCGGGGTCTTCGCCGTAAAGCGTCACGCTGTCGAAGGCGGTGGACAAACGTTTGGCCGGCTGGTCAACGGACACATAATGAAACCTTTTGTTCGTTCTTTCCGGCCCGCCTTCGCCGGCGAACATGCGCGTGGGGTCCTCACCTTCGCGTTTCAGCGGGAACACGCCCGCCGCGTAAGGAAATTCGCCCGGCAGGTTTTCCATCAGCTGCCAGCGCAGGATGTCGCCCCAGTCTTTGTACTTCGGCAACGATACTTTCGGTATGCGGGTGTGGGAAAGGCTTTCGGCGTACAGCGGCAGTTTGATCGTTTTGTCCCTTACCTGGAACGCGTAATGATCGGCTTTGTATTTCTCCGTCAAAGCGGGCCAGCCGGTGATCAGCGCTTTGTTTTCGGGGCTGAGCTGCGTTTGCAGGCGCTGACTGATGTTTTTCAGTTCGTCTGCATGTTTCAGCCCCGGCGCCTGCAGCGCGCCTTCCACCTGGTACCATTGCGTGGCGATGGCGCATTGTTCGTTTACCCATGCCCGATAGTCGCCGATGGTGGCGGATATTTCCGATAAATAACGGACGCGCGCCGGGGGAATGATGAGCGATTTGGTGGAAGTGGCCATCACCGGCTTGTCTGGCCTGTCTTCCCCGAAATGCACTTCCGTTTTTTCGGCGATGCGGTGCATGAGGCGTTCAAACAGCTGGTTCACACCGGGATCGTTGAACTGCGAGGCGATGGTGCCCACAACGGGCAGGTCGTCGTCTTTCGCGTCCCAAAGGCTGTTGTTGCGTTTATATTGTTTGCGCACGTCGTGCAGGGCGTCGAGCGCGCCGGCCTTGTCGAATTTGTTGATGGCGATAAGATCGGCGTAGTCGAGCATGTTGATCTTCTCCAGCTGCGAAGCCGCGCCGTATTCGGGCGTCATCACGTACAGGGCCACATCGCAGTAATCCACGATGGCGGTGTCGCTCTGGCCGATGCCTGAAGTTTCGAGGATGATGAAATCGAACTTCGCGGCCTTGCAGATATCGATGGCTTCCTGGATGTGCAGGCTGATGGCCTTGTCGCTTTCGCGGGTGGCCAGCGAGCGCATGTACGCCCTCGGGTGATGGATGCTGTTCATGCGGATGCGGTCGCCCAGCAGCGCGCCGCCCGTTTTTTTCTTGGAAGGGTCTACGGAGATCACCGCGATGGTACGGTTGTCGTATTCCCGCAGGAACCTGCGCACCAGCTCGTCGGTAACGCTGCTTTTACCCGCGCCGCCGGTGCCGGTAATGCCCAGCACGGGACTTTTGCGGGAAGCCAGTATTTTCAGGTCTTCGAGCTGACCGTTCATGGCGAAGTTCTCGGCGTACGTGATGGCCTTTGCGATCTCAGGCGCATCGTCCTGCGTCAGTTTCGCGGCGTTCAGTTTCCATTCGCCTTGTTTTACCGTTTCAAAATCACACTGCCTGATCACGTCTTCGATCATGCCTCCCAGGCCGAATTTCCGGCCGTCGTCCGGCGAATAGATGCGGGTGATGCCGTAAGCGTGCAGCTCCTCGATCTCGGAAGGCAGGATGGTGCCGCCCCCGCCGCCGAAGATGCGGATATGACCGCAGCCCCGCTCTTTCAGCAGGTCGTACATGTATTTGAAAAACTCGATGTGGCCGCCCTGGTAGGAGGTGACGGCAATGCCCTGCGCGTCTTCCTGCACGGCGCAGTCTACGATCTCCGCCGCGGAGCGGTTATGGCCAAGATGGATCACTTCGGCGCCGGTGCTCTGCATAATGCGGCGCATGATGTTGATGGCTGCATCGTGACCGTCGAACAGGGCGGCCGCCGTTACAATGCGTACTTTGTTTTGTGGTGTATAAGACATGTTCTTCAGCTGCTTAATGCCATATGATCGATATGGCGGACAAGCATGCAAGATACGAAAATAGCGCTGCTGGCGGCTGATGGAAGGATATTTGAAGCGGTGCAAGCATTCTGCTGATTCCTTGGAAATTCTTTAACTGCAACCCGTTGTTGATTAAAATTTGAAAAGAAAAAAATGGGAACGACCCAAAGGACCGTTCCCATTATAATTCGGACAAAACAGATTGTCCTGGTTCATAACGTGGAATTTGATAAAATGCGATGCATAAAGAGTATGTAAAACCATTCGCGTGAAATGGCAAATATATGCGCGTATACGGGTTTTCTTTTCCTAAAAGAATTTGTTGAATGTGCGATTAGATGTCTGGTCTCTGGCTACAATTATATACCCCTGAAATGCTAGTGTGTATATCTTACACAATCTTAATTAATATTTTGTTAAAAAACAATTTTTTCCCGCTACTTACTTAAAATATACTTAAACAAGGGGGCCTTGCCTGTACTGGGCGCAAGGGCTTCAAACCGCAGATGGCAAAGCGGTTCAGCGTGTGCCGGCAAGCCGGGGCGCAGGTTAAAATCCTATCAAAAACCAAGGCTCTTTTTGTGCTGCAGGTCGTATTTGTCCTGGTTGAATTTGTACAACCGCGCGGGGCGGTGCCTTACATCCTGTTCTTCTTCGTTGAGATCCACGAGGTAGTCCATTGCGAAGAATTTTTTCCGGAAGTTGCGCCTGTCCAGCTTCACGTCGAGGATCGCTTCGTAAAGGTTTTGCAAATCGCGCAGCGAGAATTTTTTGGGCAATAGGTTAAAACCCACCGGCTGGTCGATCACTTTATGCTGCAGCCGCTGGTAACAGGTGGCCAGGATGTCTTTATGATCGAAGGCCATTTGCCGGATATCTTTCACGGCATGCCAGTGCAATTCGTTCTGCAGCGTTTTTAATTCCACGTGCTGGATGTTGACGAGGGAATAATACGCGATGGTCACCACGCGCCCCGCCGGATGGCGGTTGAGCCCGCCAAACGCCTGCACCTGTTCCATAAACACGTCTTCCAGGCCCGTGCGTTCCCGCAACACGCGGTAAGCGGCGCTCTCGATATCTTCGTCCGGGTGCACGATGTCTCCCAGCAACGACCACTTGCCCTTGTATTCTTTCAGGTCGGATTCGATCAGCAATACTTTCAGTTCGTTTTCGTCGAACCCGAAAATCACGCAGTCTACGGAAATTGCCGCTTTGAAATAATCCTTGATCTCGGTGAGATGGGTGTTGATGTTTTTGGTGTGCATACATGCATATCGTGGAATGTCAGGAAAAAGGCCGCTGCTGTCCGCTGCTAAAGTCCTGCCCTGTGGAGCGCCTGTCCGTAAATATAAGTTGCTAACACTTTAGTTGCCAAAATTTTCTCTGCGGGAACTTTCATAGTGTCCTGGTCGAGCACCACGAAATCCGCTGCTTTACCGGGCTCGAGGCTCCCTTTTTTTTCTTCTTCGAACGATGCACGGGCCGCCCAGATCGTCATTCCTTTGAGCGCTTCTTCACGACTGAGCGCATTTTCGGGCTGAAACCCGCCTTCCGGGTAACCGGCCTGGTCTTTTCTCGCCACGGCCGCGTAAAACGTGCGCAGCGGGTCGATATGCTCCACGGGGAAGTCCGTGCCGAGCGGCAGCCACCCGTTCTGCCTCAACAGCTGTTGAAATGCATAGGCGAAACGCACGCGCTGCGGGCCCAGGCGGTCTTTGGCCCAGTACATGTCCGACGTGGCGTGCGTAGGCTGCACGGAAGGCACGATATTGTTTTCCCCGAACCAGTGAAAATCGATGGAATCCACTACCTGCGCATGTTCTATCCGCCAGCGTTTGTCGTTTTTGCCTTTGAGCGCGTCCGCGTATATTTTCAGGATAACGCCGTTCGCCGAATCGCCGATGGCATGCGTGCACATCTGTATGTCAGTTTCAGCCAGCAGCGCCGCTTTTTCCGCGAAATACCGCGCGTCTTTCAGCAGAAATCCTTTCCATCCGGGCCGGTCGGTATAATCATGTTTCAGGCAGGCGCCGCGCGAGCCAAGCGCCCCATCCCCGTAGAACTTGACGCTGCGCACCAGCAGCCGGTCCTTTTCATAGACGCCGTTTTTCAGCAGCCAGCTAATATTTTCTTCATTGTCGCTCAGCATCACGTTGAGGCGAAGATGCAGTTTCCGTTGCGCCAGCAGCGTATCGAGCAAATGCATGGCATCGAGGTCCAGCCCGCAATCGGTAATGCTCGTAAGGCCCGCCGCAAGGCAGTTGCGCTCAGCCGCTTCCAGCGATGCTATGATCTCTTCGAGGGGCGCGGCGGGGATTTTGGAAGAAACCAGCTCGTCCGCATTGTCTACCAATATGCCCGTAAGCCTGCCGTTCTTCGTTTCTATCGTGCCGCCCGCGATGGTTTGCCCGGCTTTTACGCCCGCCGCGTCCAGCGCAGCCTGGTTCGCGATCGAAGCATGACCGTCTATCCGTTCCAGCAATACCGGCGTGTTGGGGAAAAGACTGTCCAGCTTCGATTTATCCGGAAATGTTTTCACTTCCCAATCGTTCTGGTCCCAGCCCCGGCCCAGCACCCAGGCGGAAGGATGTTCGGCCGCAAAGTCCCGCACGCGGGCCACCGCTTCGTCCCAGCTTTTGGCGCCTACCAGGTCTACGCTTCGCAACGAATTGGCATACCCGAAAAAGTGGGCGTGCGCGTCGTTGAAACCGGGAAACACGGCGGCGCCTTTGGCGTCTATCACGGAATCCGCGTCGAACGAGCGCTGCACTAGCTCATTGGTGCCCACCATCAGGATCTTCCCGTCTTTCACGGCCATGGCGGCGGCTACGGTGTTCATGGAATCCGCCGTATAGATCATGGCATGATGAATAAGCAGGTCGGCTTTTTCTTTGCGGGCGGCACAGGCAGACAGCAGCGTGGCAACGAGGGTAACGTAAACGCATTGTTTCATAGCAGGAAATTTGTTCTTGCGTGGCAACTAAAGATTAAATTTACGCCAGACTTTTGATTTTATCCATACACGATGTATACCAGAGACAATGAAAGAACGCTGGCTACGCTGGCGAAATCGCTGTTGGCCGGTAAATTGCCGGGCAAACCCGAAGAAGCGGCCGCATCCCTTCGCGACGTGATCCGTCACAGCGACTGGCGGTATTATATCCAGGACGATCCCGTGCTTAGCGACCAGGAATACGACCAGCTTTTTTCGCAGCTTAAAAAGCTGGAAGCAGCCCATCCGGAGCTTGTTACCGCCGATTCTCCCACCCAGCGCGTAGCGCAGGGCCTCACCAAAGTATTTCCCTCCGTGCAGCACCTCGTGCCGATGCTCAGCCTCGAGAATTCGTACGATGCGGACGATCTGCTGGACTGGGACCGCAAAGCCCGCGAACAGTCAGGGCTGGAAGAGATCGAATATTGCATCGAGCCGAAATTCGACGGCGCGAGTATTTCCCTCATTTACGAAAACGACCTGCTTTCCCGCGGCGCCACGCGCGGCGACGGCGTGCAGGGCGACGAGATCACGACGAACATCCGGCAGATACGTTCCATCCCACTGTCTGCCAGGTTTTCAGACTACGGTATCCAGCAGATAGAACTGCGCGGTGAAGTGCTCATCAACAAAACCACTTTTGCAAAACTGAACGAACAACGCGCGGCGGAAAACCTTCCGCCATTGGCGAACCCGCGCAACGCGGCGTCCGGCTCGCTGCGCATCGTAGACCCGAAAGAAGTGGCGAAACGCGGGTTGGAAGCGTTTCTTTACAACATGAGCTATCACACCATGAACGACGGCATAACCGAACCGCCGGCGATACAAACGCACAGCAATACCCTCGCGATGCTCTGGCAGCTGGGCTTCAGAAGCCCGGCGCGTGAAATGAAAGTCGTGAAAGGCATACAGGCCGTGATCGATCATTGCCTCGACTTCGAAACGAAACGCGACGATCTGCCGTACGAGATCGACGGGATGGTGATCAAAGTGAACGATTACGATCTGCAGGACCGGATGGGGATGACGACGCATCACCCGCGCTGGGCCATCGCTTTTAAATTCAAGGCGCGGCAGGCCACCAGCATTTTGCGCGACGTGGAATTCCAGGTGGGCCGCACCGGTTCCATCACGCCCGTGGCGAAGATAGACCCCGTGCCCATCGGCGGCGTGATGGTAGGTTCCGTGAGCCTTTTCAACGAAGACGTGATCCGCGAAAAAGACCTCAAGCTGGGCGACCGTGTGCTGGTGGAAAGAGCGGGGGACGTGATCCCTTACATCGTAAAATCCATTGCGGACCTGCGCACGGGCGAAGAAAGGGATATCGTGTTCCCGAAGAACTGCCCGGTGTGTAAAGACCCGCTGTTCAAGCCCGAAGGCGAAAGCGTATGGCGCTGCGTGAACATCAACTGCGAAGCGCAGGTGGTGGAAAGAATGATCCATTTCGTAAGCAAAGACGCGATGGACATCCGCAGCCTCGGCGAAAGCAACGTGCGCAAATTCTGGTCGCTCGGGCTGCTGAAAGACGTGCCCGGCATTTATACCCTCGACTTCGACGCCATCAGCAAACTGGAAGGTTTTGGCCCGAAATCCATTTCCAACCTGCAAACCGCCATAGAAACCTCGCGCAGCCAGCCTTTGCACCGGCTGATATTCGGGCTGGGCATCCGTTATGTGGGCGAAACCACCGCGAAAACCCTCGCCAATTCCACGGAGCACCTGCTTAACCTCGCCGGCTATACGGAGGAACAATTGCTGGCGCTGGAAGACATCGGGCCGAAAGTGGCCGGTTCCGTGCGGCAGTTTTTCCTGAACGAAGACAACATTCACATGCTGAAAAGGCTGGAAGAGCTCGGCCTCAACCTCAAGGGCAACACAGGTTCCCGCTCCGCGGAAGGCACGCTCAGCGGGCAAACGTTCCTGTTCACCGGCACGCTTCACAAGCTCAAGCGCAGCGATGCGGAAGCGCTGGTGGAGCAGCACGGGGGTAAAATACTCAGCGGCGTGAGCAGCAAGCTCAATTACCTCATCGTGGGCGACGACGCGGGCAGCAAACTCGAAAAAGCGAAAAAGATCAATACCGTCAAGATATTGAGCGAAGATGAATTTATAAACATGGTGCAATCATGAACGATGAGTTTTTCATGCAGCAGGCGCTGAAAGAAGCGCGCAAAGCGCAGGAAAAGGGAGAAGTGCCGATCGGCGCGGTGGTAGTGATGAACGGGCAGGTGATCGGCCGCGGATTCAACCAGGTGGAAATGCTCAACGACTGCACCGCGCATGCGGAAATGATCGCGTTAACGGCCGCGTTTAATTATCTTGGCTCCAAGTACCTGATGGAAGCCACGCTGTACGTTACGCTGGAGCCCTGCGTGATGTGCGCCGGCGCGCTGTACTGGAGCAAGATCGGCCGCATCGTGTACGCGGCGGCGGATGAGAAGAACGGGTACCGGCGGGTAACGGGCGCAACGTCTCCCTTCCACCCCAAAACAAAACTGGAAAGCGGCCCCTGCGAAGCGGAAAGCCTGCAGCTGGTGAAATCCTTTTTCCAGGCGAGAAGAAAATCGTAATTACGTTTCACCGCAATAAAAAAGGCAGTACATCGCGTACTGCCTTTCTTTTTTTTATCGAAAGCCTTTTATTTGGCCGGCTGTTGTTGTTTGACCTCCATCAGCTGGTTGAGGCTCATGAGCTGTTTCATCGATTTTTCCATGCCTTCGGAAGAGCCGTCGAGGAAAATGACGTTGCCTTTCGAGTTTTCGGAGAAATGTTTGATGCCTTCCACCCACATGCTGAACAGGATCACGGAGGTGTCCAGGTTGGCCTGCTGCATTTCTTTGGCGGCCATGGTCATACCTTTGGCCACTTCTTCGCGGAAGAGCGCAACGCCCTGGCCGCGCAGCTGTGCGGCCTGCCTTTCCGCCTCGGCGGCGATCTTGATGGCATTACCATCGGCTTCGGCGGCTTTGGTTTTGGTGATGAGCAATGCCTGGCCTTCGTTCTCAGCAGCGGCTTTCAGGTTGTTGGAAGCCACTACCTGCGCCATGGAGCGCATAATGGCATCGTCGAAAGTGATATCGTTCATCTGGAGGTCCTGCAGGTGAAAACCCCATTGCTCGAGCCCGTTATCGATCTGTTCCTTTACGTGCTCGGTAATGTCTTTACGGAGGCCGAGCACTTCAGACTGGCGTTTAGTGGCCACAAACCCCCTGATGGAGCCTTCGATGGTGCGGATGAGCGCCTGCATGAAGCTGCGTTCGTCCATAAACTTAAAGGCCACGTTTTTCAGCGTTTCTTCTTCCTGGTTAAGCACGGAATAAAGCAGCATGGCTTTGAAGTACACATTGGCCTGGTCTACCGTAATAGCCTGGAATTCCAGCTCCACGGAGCGGTTCTGGATGGAAATGCGTTTGAAGACCTTTTCGATGAGGGGGATCTTGAAGTTAAGACCGGGAAAAAGGATACGGTTGTATTTACCAAAGATAGTGGTGACGCCGATGGTTCCCTGCTGTACGGTTACGAAGGAAGACAGCAATATGAGCGCTACGAGGGCAATAACAACATACAAAAAAATGTTATCCATAGTGTAAAGGATTTGAACTATAAATGTAATCAAAATCCCTCACTACGAACATTAATTTGCGGATAAGCGGGTTTCCAAACCTGTGGATGTAAAGACCGGGTGGTAAGGTTTTGTGGTGAACAAACAATGGATGAACCGCGGGTTAACACGATACAATGCATGAAGGAACGAAACAAAAATTATATCTTCTGGCAGGTACGCAGGTAAATGAATACATCGTCCAGCTCAATTTGTTTTAATTGATAGGCCAATTGGGTTTTCAGGTCCTTCGTCTCTTCTTTGATTTTCTTGTACTGGTCCTTTAATGTCTGATACCTGGCAAGTATTTCTTCGGGTGTGGCGGTTTGATTTAACGCCAGGATATCGTACGCCTTGTCTTCGGTTATCATAGTGATAAGTATTACCTCAAAAAACTATCCAAATGAACTCCGTTCTTTAAATTCAGGCTACTAAATTACTGGAGTTTAAGACGCCGGAAAATACCCAAGCTTGGGTATTTTTTCCGCTGAATCGCAGATCACACAAGCGTTGTAGCCATTTTACAAATTAGAAAATGAGCTTATGTATCCTGATAATCAATATGGGAAAAAATCCTTATAAATGCGGGTTATTGTAAACCAATCTGTTTGGCGAGGGCCACCAGTTCGGGGGTATTTCTTACTTTGAGCTTAAGCCGTATGTTTTTCCGGTGGGTTTCAATGGTATACCTGCTGAGGTTCAGTTTTTCCGCTATTTCCTTGTTGTTGTGGCCCCTGGCGGCCAGCGTAAAGATATCTTTTTCGCGGGTGGTGAGTTTGTTGAGGACGTCTTCGTTCCTGCGGCGCAGCACTACGCGCAGCGCTTCACTGATCTGGTTTCCCGTATCTATCGCGTTGGAAAAGTCGAGAAATACGCAGATCACGTCCACCACGTTCCCCACCGGGTCAAACGTAAAAGGTACACCTAATCCGACCACCCAGAACCATTCGACGCTGCCGCGTTTCCGCACGCGCATTACGCCGCCGAACATTCCTTTTTTTTCCCTGAACGACTGTTGCGAAATAGTGAGAATACTGGCGTCTTCCGGGTGGGTTACCTGCCTGAAGAACTCTACGCCGAGCGTGATGATCTCTTCGCGCGAATAACCAAGGGTTTCCGTTAAGCGGCTATTGCACCAGTTAATTGCCTTTTTGGAGTTGTTGGACGTATATAACATGGCGGGAACCTTCTCTATTATGGCCTCCAAATGTTCCAGCCGGCTCCTCAATTGCGCATTCTCCGATACAAGCGCATCATGAGAGTCGCGGTTTTCTGTGCCCATGTCCTGCATATGAATGTTTTAAACAAACAATAGTGAAAACTAACGATGAATACTATACGAATATAAATAAATGCGAAACAAAGGTTATAACACCTTTATGTAAATATAAAAGAAAAAGCCATATATCCAAACGGCGTTAACACGCGTTTCGGCGTAATAACAAAGCATCGGGCAAAGGGTTCGCCGAACTGCCGGAGAAAGGGTTTGACAATTCCCGCAAAGGGAAGTAAATTTGGTGCTCTATTCAAAAAACAATTCTTAAACCCATAAAAATTGAATTATGGCATTCTCACTTCCTGCATTGCCGTACGCTTCCGATGCGCTTGAACCGCACTTCGACAAGCTGACCATGGAAATCCATCACGGCAAGCATCACCAGGCTTATGTAGACAATCTGAACAAGGCGATCGCCGGTACCGAAAACGAGAATAAATCACTGGAAGACCTGGTTGCCAAAGCAGGCGCTATCAGCCCGGCAGTACGCAACAACGGTGGCGGCCACTGGAACCACTCTTTCTTCTGGACCAGCCTCGGCCCCAACGCGGGCGGCGCTCCCTCCGGCAAACTGGCCGACGCCATCAACAGCGCTTTCGGCTCTTTCGACGCCTTTAAAGAAAAATTCAACGCAGCCGGCGTTTCCCGCTTCGGTTCAGGCTGGGCCTGGCTGATCGTGAAAGACGGCAAACTGGAGATCACTTCCACCCCTAACCAGGACAATCCCCTGATGGACGTTGCCGAAGTGAAAGGCACTCCCATCCTTGGCGTAGACGTGTGGGAACACGCCTATTACCTCAAATACCAGAACCGTCGCGCGGAATACCTCGCCGCTTTCTGGAACGTGGTAAACTGGGACGCCGTTAGCAAAAGGTTCTAACAGCCTTCCGGCTTCAAATAAAAAGGGCTGGCAGCAAAACGCTGTCAGCCCTTTTTTATGCTTTATTTCCTTTACAGGCTTTTGATCTTCATGTTTTTGAACCAGATCTCGCTGCCATGGTCCTGCAAACAGATATGGCCTTTTTTGGCGGTGCCGTAGCCTTTGTAATCTTTCCATTTGCCGGTGGTTTTTTCTTTTTCCCACTCGGGCGTCCACATCTGCGTATCCACCACTTTCTCGCCGTTCAGCCAGTGCTCAACATGGCCTTTGTTCACCACGATGCGGGTATGGTTCCATTCGCCGATCGGCTTCGCAGCCAGTTTCGACGGCGGGTTCATGGCGTAGTTGGCGCCTGACTTCTGCCAGCCTTCCAGCTTTTGAGGAAAGTTTTCATCGTCGATCAGCTGGTATTCGGGGCCGCTCTCATACGGCGCTTTGAACTCTTCGGTAACCAGGTAAAGGATGCCGCTGTTGCCCTGCGGGGCCAGCTTCCAATCTGCCTCCAGCTCGAAGTTCTCGTACTGTTCGTTGCTGAGCAGGTCGCCGCGCATATCGCTTTTATCGGTGGCGCTGCCCGTGCAGTGCAAGGTACCGTCTACCACGCCCCAGGTATTGGAAGGTTTGTTTTTGTAGATCCTCCAGCCGTCGAGGTTCGAGCCGTTGAACAACAGCTTCCATCCCGCCGCCTGCTCTTCCGCCGTCAGCACGTTGGCCTGCGGCTCGGTAGTGGCTTTGTTTTCGCTGCCGATGGAAGCCGAATCTTTGTGATCGTCCGTTTTCGCGCCGCCGCCGCAGGAAGCCAGGGCGAGAGACGCTGCTGCAAACGCAGGTAATACTAATTTTTTCATACTATCTGTAGTTTACGTTTTACTTGTTAACTGTTTTCAGGTTCTTCGGGTCCCAGTACATGATCTTGTTCTGGAAATAGCTGTCGTTGCAAAGCAAGGCAGGCGCGGCCGCGCGGAAGCCGAACAATGCGTCTTCACTTACTTTTCCTTTGGTGCGCATGGCGTTGAACAGATTGTAGAAGTGATCGAAGTGCGCGCCTTTATATCCTTTTTCGGCCACGTATTCCATCTGGTCGGGCGGCAGCATGTCTTTTCTTTCGTACACGTATTGTTTGCCGCTGTCCTGCGCTTTTTTGGTTTGCAGCAAGGGATCGTCTGTTGCAGCATATGCCTTATTGCGGTAAAGCGTTACTTTGTCCCACTCAACGGTCATGGAGCCTTCGCTGCCTACCATGCGCAGGTAGTTGGTGCCGCCGGTACCGTCTACGAAGTTCACGCGCAGGGAAAGGTTGAATGCGGGATGAATGTCGGTTTGCGGGTAGTCGAACATGCCGAGCATTACATCGGGCACTTCGCGGCCGTCTTTCCAGTAACGCAGGCCGCCGGTGGCCATGATCTTTTCAGGGCCGATGGAACCGGTTACGAGGTGAAGACTGGAGAACAGGTGCACGAACAGGTCGCCGGACACGCCGGTGCCGTAATCGCGGTAATTTCTCCAGCGGAAGAAACGCAGCGGGTCAAACGGGCGTTTGGTATTGTTGGCCAGGAATGCGTCCCAGTCTACGGTTTTAGGCGATGCATCGGCCGGAATGGGATATTGCCATGCGCCAAAGGGAGACATGCGTGCCCAGAAACCTTCCGCATAGTTAAGCTGCCCGATGGCGCCGTCTTTCAGCAGCTGGCGGGCTTTTTCGTTACCCAGCGAGCTTACGCCCTGGCTGCCTACCTGGTACACTACCTTGCTCTTGCTCTTGTTCTGCGCTTCCACTACCGAATGGCCTTCGGTAATATCGTGCACCATCGGTTTTTCGCAATACACGCTTTTGCCTGCGTTCATCGCGGCGATGGAAATATCTTTATGCCAGCTGTCCGGCGTGGCGATAATTACGGCGTCAATGTCTTTCCGGGCGAGTATCTCCTTGTAATCGCGCGTGGTATAAATATCGCTGCCGTATTTTTTCTTCGCGTCCGCCAGGCGGCCGTCGTACAGGTCGCAGGCGGCGATCAGTTTTACACCGGGCACGGTGATGGCCGTGTCCGCATCGGCATTGCCCATTCCGCCCGCGCCGATCAGTGCGATCTGGATATTATCGTTTGCGCTGTAGTGGTCTTTCTGCCTGGAAAGCTGTTCCAGGCTGCGTTTCCTGTCTGCCGCCGTAATGATGTTAGGCACCAGCGACGCACCCACAACCCCTTTTGCCAGCTTGGTGATAAAACCGCGGCGGGAGTTTCCGTTTGATTGATTACTCATATGCTGTTAGCTTTTTATAATGATGATGAACGTGGTTCCCTCAAACCTTCAATTTAACGATAAATTTCAGCAAATCCAATCCCCTCGCTTATTTGAGGCGCAGCACGGCATTCACCGGCAAATGGTCTGACGCATATTTTTCCTGGATCACGGTATGGCTCAACGTTTCGAACTTACCGGGCGTAAATGCCACGAAATCAATGCAGCGGCGCGGGTTTTCGACGGGTATCGTGAACGCGCAATTGGTGCAGCTGCGCTGAAAATGCTGATCAAGTGTGTTGATTACACTACTTCCTTCAGGTGCATTCAGATCGCCCGCAACGATCACCGGGTACGGTTGTTTGCTCAATATCGCGTTTACTTCCCTGATCTGTACACTGCGGTTCGTATCGCCGCGCTGTGCATCCAGATGCGTGCAGGCCATGAGTACTTTGCGGTTGCCGGGCAGCTGCAGCAAAGCGGTTGCCAGCACGCGCGGTTCGCCGTTGGTACCGGCCACGGTGGTGAGCGGGTAACGGTTCGTTTCCAGGATCGGGTAACGGCTCAAAATGGCCACGCCATATTCGCCGCCGCCGTAATCGATGCCTTTCGCAAAAAACGCTTTCATGCCGCTGAGCCTTGCCAGCTCTTCGGCCTGGTGCAGGCTTTTACCGGAACGATCGGTATGCACGTCCACCTCCTGCAAAGCCACGATGTCGGGCTTTGTATCATTGATCACTTTCGCGATCGCTGGAATGTCTATTTTATCCGGGGTGGAAGGCGGATTGGCGTGATGGATGTTGTAACAGAGTACGTTGATGTTTGCCGATTGCGCGTTATCTGTAACGGCTTTCTGGCTTGAACAGGCGGCGAGCGCCGTCATCATGAATGCGGTAGCGTAGCGGATTGCTTTCATACGGTTGCTTTGAGTAGAACCGTAAAAAAACAAAAAACAATTTAACCATGCAATGTTTACCGCATGGTTAAATTGTTATTTCAAAAATTTAAAAGCCTGTTCAGTTCTTTTTCCCCAACAGCTGCCGGTATTTGTCTGCATTGCCGATCAGGGCCACGGCTTCTTCCACGTCTTTATCCCAGCTCAGGCTCTTTTCGATGCGGCCTACCTGGGGGTAATAACGGTTCATGATCTCTTCTTCCAGCAGCTGCCTGATCTCGGTCTTGTTCTTCAGCAGGTCCTGTTTTTTGTCGTGTTTCATTTTCTGCTGAAGGGCCTCGAATTCCTTCGCCAGGCCGTCGTAATATTTCTCGCGGCTGGCGGTGCTGCGGAAGTTTTCCAGGGCTTCTTCGCTGCGCGTTTTATAGCTGTAGTCTTTCCCGTCAAGGAACTTCACGAACGCTTCGAACTCCTCGTCCGTAAGGTCGAATTCAGCGGGGCCTTTTACGGAAGGATGCGCGTAATAATACTGTGTGGCGTAATCGAAGATATATTGTTTGCGCAGCAGGGTGATGGCCACCTGGCTGAGCATCATGTTGTCTACTTTCGCGTCCGGCTCAATGCCGCCGCCGTCTTTCACGGGCCTGCCGCCGGCCGTTACAAACGATTTGCGCAGGGAATCGGGCACATAATCGGCTTCGCCGTCCTCGTTGCGGTGACTGTAATCGATCGCCTGGATGCAGCGGCCGCTTGGCGTGTAATAACGCGCGGTGGTCACTTTCAGCTTGGCGTTGTAAGGCAGGGGGCGGGTTGTTTGCACAAGCCCTTTGCCGTAGGAACGCTGGCCCACGACAAGACCGCGGTCGAGGTCCTGCACGGCGCCTGCCACGATCTCGGCGGCAGAGGCCGAAGAGCGGCTGGTGAGCACTACCAGCGGGATGTTAACATCTATGGGCGTTTGGGCGGTGCGGTATTCCCGGTCCCAGCTTTTTACTTTGCCTTTGGTGCTTACGATCAGTTTATTTTTTTCGATGAAGATGTTGGAAAGGGCCACGGCTTCTTCCAGCAGGCCGCCGGGATTGCCGCGGAGGTCGAGTATCACGCCTTTGAGCTGGGGATTGTCTTTCTTCAGCTTTTCAAAGGCTGCCTGCACCTGTTCGGCGCTGCTTTCGGTGAATTGCGTCATTTTGATGAAACCCACGTCTTTTTGCACATAACCGGTAAAACTCACGGGTTTTACGTTGATATCTTCCCGCACGATCTTGTAAGTTTTCTCCACGTTGGAGATGGGGTGGCGCAGCACGATGGAAAGGGTGGTGCCGGGGTTTCCTTTCAGGAAACGGCTTACCTCGTCCTGCTCCATGTTCTTCGCGCTTTTGCCGTCCAGCGACACGATGATGTCTCCGGCTTTTACGCCGGCTTTGGCCATAGGGCTGCCTTCGTACACGTCGGTGATGGAGGTCCATTCCCCGTCGGTGTAAATGGAGGTGCCTACGCCGCCGTAACGGCCGGTGGCCATAAAGCGGAGCTCGTCGAGCTCTTCTTCGGGCACGAAGTCGGTATATGGGTCCGTTTCTTCGAGCATGGCCTCTATGCCGCGCTGCATGAGTTTTTCAGGCGGCAGGTCTTCCACGTAATAAGTGTTCAGCTCGCGGTAAAAAGCGGCAAATATGTCCAGGTTTTTAGCGATCAGGAAGTATTTGTCGTTGTTGCGGAACGCGGTGAACACGAGGCAGAGGCCCAGCAGTGAAAACAGTACGATCTTTTTGGAAATCCGCATGGTGGATGGATTAAAGCGTGAGGGATATGGTTCAGGGAACCGGGTCGTATCCGTGGCCGCCCCAGGGGTTGCAGCTCAGGATGCGTTTAACGGTGAGCCAGCCGCCTTTGAAGGGGCCGTGTTTTTTGAATGCTTCCAGGCCGTATTGGGAGCAGGTGGGCGTATACCTGCATCTCGAACCCAGCCATGGGCTGATGCACCATTGATAGAGCTTGATGAGTATGATAAACGGGATACTGAGTATTTGCATCAATCGTTGCATCCGCACAAAGTCTTTTAAAGCGTTAGTCTTTCCTGCCGGCTTCCCTGGTCAGTTTCTCTAAAATTACCGAAAATTTGCGGTGAAGGGTATCGAAATCAGCGATTTTTTTGTCGGTATACACGAAAAAAACGGCGAGCTGGAGGCCGTTTTGGCGGAGTGCGTCGTAGAAGGGTTGTTTTTGAAGGCGGTAAGCCTCGCGGCCGAGCCTTTTAATACGGTTGCGGTCTACCGCATGGGGGAATTTGCGCGACGATACGCTGAAGCCCGCCTGAACGGGGTATTTGTCCGTTTGCAGGCGCGCGGGCATAAAGATCACGCGATAGGGGAAAATAGAAAACGCTTTTCCGTCCCGAAAAAGCGTTTCAATCATTTTCCTGCTCTTTAACTTTTCCTCCTTGTTAAAAGAATAAGTTTTTATGGCAATATGAGTTTATAGCAGATTATTTCAGCTTGCTCTCGTCAGATACGGTCAGTTTTTTCCTGCCCTTAGCTCTGCGGGATGCCAATACTTTACGTCCGTTGGCAGTTTCCATTCTCTTTCTGAAACCGTGTACGCTCTTTCTGCGTCTGTTGTGCGGTTGAAAAGTACGTTTCATCAGTTAATAATTTTTTTTTCTTTGCCTGATGGGATCTCGCAAAAGCTCGATCTCATCAGTTAATAATTTTTTGCTTTTGCCTGATGGGACCTCGCAAAAGCTCGGTCTCATTTATCAGTTTTTTTTGTACTTAAAACTTGTTCCCATTCCCGTTTTTGAGAAGGCAGACTGTGATCAGCCCCGTTTCAAACGGAAGGCAAAGGTAGCGTAAATAATTAAAAATGAAAAGAGATGCGTCAAAAAAAGTCGCTCCCCTATAAAAAAACCCCGGGACTGCGCCCGGGGCTATTATAAATCAATCAGTTATATCTTAGCGGGTAGCAGGTGCCGCGGGAGCCGCAGTAGCGGGAACGCCCAGTTTGGTCTTTACAGCCGCCAGGATGTCGTCGCCTGCGGGAGAAACCAGCAGGGAGCCGCCGGAGCTGTCGATCACGTAAGTGTAGCCTTTTTCTTTCGCCACGTCTTCGATGGCTTTGCGGGCTTTATCGTATACGGGTTTCAGCAGTTCGTTCTGTTTCTGGCCGATCTTCTCACGGGCGAGGGTTTCGTAATCCTGGATACGTTTCTGCGCTTCCTGGATCTCTTTCACTTTCACCTGCTTCAGCGTTTCGCTGTCTGTAGCGGAGGATTTTTCGAAGTCGGCCATTTTTTTGTTATATTCTGCAACCAGGCTGCCGCTTTCCTTTTCCAGGCTGGCCGCGAAGGTTTCGATGTCTGTCTGAGCTTTTTTAGTTTCCGGCATGGCCTCGATCAATGCCTGTGCGTTGATGTGCGCGATTTTGGCTTGCGCGCTGGCCTTCACACTGCTTAACCCGGTAAACGCGACAATTGCAATAATTACATACTTCTTCATGATGATGATGTTGTTCTGAGTTTAAAAGAAATTTTAAAATAGTTATAGGTCAAAGTATAAGGACTACTGCTTCTTCACCCCCAGGGATGTCAGTATTTCTTCGCTTTTGTCCAGTTTAGGATCGGAAAAGATGACGGTGATGCCGCCGGACTTGTCCAGCACGAAATCGTACATCCTGGTGGCTGCCAGCTTCTGCACAGCATTGTATATTTTGTCCTGGATCGGTTTCACCAGTTCCTCTCTTTTTTTGAACAGGTCGCCTTCGTAGCCGAAACGTTGTTTCTGCAGGTCTTTCGCTTCTTTTTCACGCGCAATGATCTCGTCTTCCCGTTTACGTTTCAGATCGTCGGTGAGCATTACCTGTTCGGCCTGGTACGATTTGTACATCTTGTCCACCTCCTGGAATTTCGCGTCGATCTCTTTCTGCCATTGTTCCGCCACGGCGTCCAGTTTTTTCTGCGCGTCTTTATAATCGGGAATGCTTTCCAGTATGTATTTCGTATCGATCACGCAGTAACGCTGAGCCAGGGCGCCAAACACGGTGCCCAGTACTAAAGCCGCGGTAATGAATAACTTTTTCATCTGTACTAGTTTTTGAGAATAAGGTTTTGCTTTGCAATCAGGCTTCGCAATATATAATAAATATTTTATTCCGGTTCAAAGCCCAGCATGAATGTGAATTTCGCTGCGTCTTTCAGGCCGCCCCCGGGTCGTATTCTATCCAATCCTATGCCATAGTCGAAACCAAGCAGGCCGAACATCGGCAGATAGAACCTGGCGCCCACGCCCACAGAGCGTCTCAGCCTGAAGGGATCGTATTCCTTGAAGTCCCTGTAACCGTTCGCCGCTTCCAGGAACACCAGGCCGAAAATTGTCGAGCTCGGGTTCAGACTGAATGGATAACGCAGTTCCACCACATATTTGTTGAACATGGTAAAGCCGGAATATCCCGGAGGGGGACCGCTGCTTTCCGGGTTCAGCTTCGGATTGGAGGTGTAATACACCGGGTAGCCGCGTTGTGAAATGATGTCCCTGTCGTATACCGCGAAGTTGCTCAAACCGTCGCCGCCCAATTCGAACCTGCCGAAGGGAGACAGCGTGGTGCGGTTGTTGTAACGCCCGAGGTAACCGAATTTGGCGGCCACTTTCAACACCAGCGATTTGTGATCGCTGCCGGAAGGTTTGCTCAACGGCACGTACCATTCGGCGTTCAAGCGGTATTTCTGGTATTCAATGAATTTGAACTGTTCCTGTATCGCCTGGCTTTTGTAGTCCTTGTCAGGATTAAGAACGGAATAAGGCGGCGTGAATTGCCCGTATAGCATGAAGCTGGAGCCGCTGCGCGGGAAGATCTGCTGGTCTACCGAAGAGCGGGCCAGCGTAAGCCTTAAGCTCAGGTTGTTCGCCACGCCGTTATCAAAACCTTCCAAACCGAAATAATTGAAGTCTTTCAGTTTGTAACGCTGATAGTTGATGGTGTACATCAGCGAGAAGAAGTCGTCTGGCCAGCGGAGCTGTTTACCGAGGGAAACGGAACCGCCGAGCACCCTGAAATACGCGCCGGGATTGGGTACCGGCTGGTTATAATATTCCGCGAACGCGTTCGGGTTCTGGTAAGTGCTGTAAAAACTTACGGAGAACGGATTCCTTTTTTTACCACCCAGCCAGGGCTCGGTGAAAGAGAAGTTGTAAGAGCGGTAAGCTTTACCGTTGGAAGAGATCCTCACGCTCAGCTTCTGGCCGTCGCCGCTGGGCAGCGGGTCCCAGGTTTCTTTCCGGAAAATATTACGGAGGGAGAAGTTGTTGAACGTTACGCCGAGCGTACCGGTGAGGCCGATGTAACCGCCCCAGCCCGCAGACAGCTCCAGCTGGTCGTTTGCGCGTTCTTCCACTTTATAGTCGATGTCTACCGTGCCTTCCTGCATGTTGGGCACGGGGTTGATGCCGATGGTTTCGGGGTTGAAGAAGCCGAGCTGTGAAATTTCACGCTGCGACCTGATCAGGTTCTGGCGGCTGAACCATTCGCCGGGAAGGGTCCTCAGCTCACGGCGCACCACGTGCTCGTTGGTTTTTTCGTTACCCGCGATGCGTATATCCTTGATAGTTGCCTGCGGGCCTTCCTGGATGCGGATCTCGTAGTCGATGGTATCGCCGCGGATGCCGATCTCCACAGGTTCCACCTGGAAGAAAAGATAACCGTCGTCCATGTAAAGCGAGCCAATGTCGCCGCCTTCAGGGCCGGGAGGGTTGCCGAGGCGTTTGTTGAGCAGCTCCAGGTTGTACACGTCGCCTTTTTTGATGCCAAGGCCACGGCTCAGCACGGTGTCGCTGTAAATGGTATTGCCTCTCCAGATGATGTTGCCGAAATAATATTTCCTGCCTTCGTCCACGCGCAGCTCGATGTTGAGATTGCCTTTGGCGGAAGGGTACAGGGTGTCTTCCACGATCTGCATGTCGCGGAAACCTTTCGAGTTGTAATATGCGATGAGTTTTTCCTTCCCTTCGTCGTATTTCACTTCGTTGAACTTGGCATTGGCGAAGAAGTTAGGGCGGAAATACGGGTTGAGTTTCTGCAGGGTGCGGGTGGGGGAAAGATAACTTTTGGTTTTCCAGTAATCGTCCGTCGTGGCCATGCTGTCTACCCAGGCGTCGGCCATTTCAGGATACAGCGTGAAGCGCGGCGTTTCCTTCGGGTCTTTCATTTTTTTCTTCAGCACATTGTCTGCCAGCGCATAGTTGCCCACCATGTGAATGTCGTTCACTTTCACTTTGTGGCCTTTGTCTACCCAAAAGATCACCGTGGCGGAGTTGATGGCCGGCGGCGGGTCTTTTTTCACTTCCATGCGCACGCTAACGTTACGGTAACCTTTTTCGGCGAAGTGTTTTTTCACCACGGCGAGCGTGTTCTGCTCGATGGCGTCGGTGATCACCTGGCCTTTGCGCAGGCCGGTCTTGGTAATAAAATCGTCGCTTTCGGTTTTCTTCACGCCTTTGAAAGTGAAGCTGGACATGCGTGGTTTTTCCACGAGCTCGATTTCCAGGAAGATCTTGTTCCCTTCTATTTTAGTGATATAGATCGCGATGTTTGAAAAGAGGCGTTGGCCCCAAAGGTTCTGGATAGCTTTGGCAAAATGGTCTCCCGGCAGCACGACTTTATCGCCAACGGCGAGGCCGGAAAGGGAAAGCAGTAATGATTTATCGAGAAATTCGGTACCGGTTACGGCAATTTCGGCAATTTCGAATTGCTGCGGGCTGCTGAGTGTAAACGGCGTAATGTCCGTTTGCGGCCTTCCGGGAGGCGGCGGGGGCAAGGTGTCCCGCTGCTGGGCACGCACAGATATTCCCGCGCTGCAACATAAAACTACGGCCAGTAGGCTTTTAGGAAACAATTTCTTCATTCTGCTGTATTTGTTCGCTTGTTTTGCCGAATCGACGTTCTCTGGTTTGATAATTTAAGATGGCTTCGTATAGATTCTCTTTGCGGAAATCAGGCCAGCGGGTGTTGGTGAAATAAAGCTCCGCGTAGGCCAGTTGGTACAATAGGAAGTTGCTTATACGGTGTTCGCCGCTCGTCCTGATCATCAGTTCAGGATCGGGCAGTTTTGCGGTGCACAGGTATTTTTCCCACACTTCGGGTGTCACTTCGTCCGGGTTCAGTTTCCCGTCTTTCGCGTCTTTCGCGATATTGCGAACGGCCTGCAGGATCTCCCAGCGGGCGCTGTAGCTCAGCGCCATTACGAGGCCCAGGCCGGTGTTGGCCGCCGTCATTTCTTTGGCTTCCTCCAGCTCGCGCTGGCAATGCGGGGGCAGCATGGCCATATCCCCGATCACGTGCAGCCGGATATTATTTTTGTTGAGGGTGCTCACCTCGTTCCGGATCGTGGTCACCAGCAGCTCCATGATGCCATTCACTTCGTATACCGGCCGGTCCCAGTTCTCGGTGGAAAAGGCGTATAAGGTCAGGTAGCCGATGCCCAGTTCGGCACAGCCTTCCACGATATCCCGCACACTTTCCACTCCCTGATGATGCCCGTAGAGCCGGTCCTGCCCGCGCTCCTTAGCCCAGCGGCCATTGCCGTCCATAATGATGGCAATGTGTCGGGGAAGTCGTTGCAGGTCTAATTGATCCTTCAAACTCATGACTATTTCAGGCGTGTTAATACAGTTTTACTAAAAGTGTGCAAAGATACAAAAATAACTTTATGGCCTTTCCGGCCAAGGCTGCGGGGTGGTTTTAACGTAGTTTTAACGGGAAAGGCGGCTGGTAGGGCATTTTAGCCCGGTCAGAATTTACAGCGGTAAGAGGTGAAAAGGATGCCCAGCGTCAGTTCGATAGTGGCGAACTGGTCTTTGTCGCGGCTGTTGCCCCGCTGCCTCCCGGCCTCGCCGATCGGCACGGGCCCGGTCACATAGGAACGGTCCTGCAGCACGGAAGCAACGGTTGCGGTGCCGTCGCTCTTTGTCGGGAAGGCGGCCAGGCCGGCATAGGTGGTGCTCACATCGTCCAGGTAATCGGTTTGCGAATAGCGGAAAAGCACTTCCAGCCCAAGGTTCAGCCTGCTGTTCAGGCTGTATTTCAACCCCCCGCCTATCAGCCAGGCGTAAGAGAACAGCGAATAAGGCTTGCGCTCGGGATACAGGGATGTGCCCTGCCCTTCGGTATGCATAGGCTGCAGGAAATATTTGTTGCCGTTGAGGAATGCGTAGGGATTGTAATGGAATACGGACGCCCCGAGGGTAAGGTACGGGCTGAACCGGTAATCCCGGCTGCCCGGCTCGAAACGGAAGAAGTTAAAGTCCCCCTGCAGGGCCAGCTCGAACAGATCGGTGTTGAAGCTCAGGTTGCGCCGCTGCTGGTAGCTGTTGGAGCTGTACACGTCGGAATACCCCAGCTTCATGTACCTGAACTGGGCTCTGGCGCCCACATAATCGTTGAAATATTTGCGGTAATAAATGCCCACCGTGGGTTTCACGGCCTGCAGGCCCGCATGTGTGTTGAGGTCGCCGAAATAATGGGCGCCCCCGGCGGTGAAGCCCAGTTCGCCGACATAACTCAGCTCCTGCTGGGCCACGGCCCTGTTCAGCAGCGAACCGGTCAGCAGGCAGGCGATGCCCATAACTTTAAAGTGGATACGCGAAAGCAGCATAAATATGACTAAGAACGTAAATTAAAGCATTTTCGTATGAAAAAAAGGGGTAATGGCAAGCTATTTACCACGGTTGTTGCGCGTATCGATGCCCCATAACAATTTGTTTCTCAGCCTGTGAAGGAAATTGCTCTCGTTCAGCCGCAACAGGTTGATGCTGAAATCCTCTTTTTTCACGGCCAGCTGCACGCGGTTGTCTATCACTTCCATCCGGCTGTCCAGCGTGCAGATGAACTGGTCGCTGCGGCCTTCCACTTCAAAGGAGATCACATTGTCGTCCGGCACCACGATGGGCCGCACGTTGAGGTTATGCGGGGCTACGGGCGTGATCACGAAGTTCGCCGCTTCGGGGAACACGATGGGGCCGCCGCAGCTGAGGGAATAACCGGTGGAACCGGTGGGCGTGGCCACGATCAGCCCGTCCGCCCAATAAGTATTCAGGAACTCCCCGTTCAGGTAAGTATGGATCTTGACCATCGCGGAGGTGTCTTTTTTGTGAATGGTAAATTCGTTGAGCGCGTAAGGCACTTCGCCGAACAGGGGCGAACTGGCGTCGAGGTGAAGCAGGGTACGTTTGTCTATCACATAATTTCGGCTCACCAGCGAGTTCACCACTTCGTGTATCTCGTGCCGCCCGATGCTGGCCAGGAAGCCCAGCCTGCCGAAGTTCACGCCCATCACGGGGATATCTTTTTCGCGGATAAAGCTCACCGTATCGAGCAGCGTGCCGTCTCCGCCGAGACTTACGAGAAACTCGATGCGCCCGTCCAGGTCCTCGGCTTTGGAAAACGTGTCGGTTTGCGCCGGGAAGCGGATATGCTGGCGGATCTCCTTGAAAAAAGGCTCATACACCACCGGGATAATCTCCTGGCGGCCCAGTTCATCCAGCAACAGTTGTATATCTTCCAGGTCTTCTTTAACAAAGCCGCGGCTGTAAAGGGCTACATGCATTTACATATCCAGTTTAGCGTGTAAAAATAGTCCTTTTTCTCCCATTTGGTTGATACTGTATTCGAAGCGCACGCAGGTGTCGTAAAACGATACCACGTCGATGCCCAGCCCGGCCGTGTACAGCATACGGTTATTCAGGCGGCCATGCAGGCTTTGCCGGCTGTAACCATAACCCATGTCGCCGTAAGCCTTCGCCAGCACGCGGATGGGGAGGTTGCTGAACTTTTTGGGCACGATGGGCAGGTGTATCTTGAAATTAAGCAATTCCCGGCGCAGCGTGCTTTTCAGGATAAAAAAGGCCGTGCCGTCCACCACGTAATATTCCAGGCCGCGGAGATAATCGTCACCATACCCCAACGCCCTTACGCCGATATAAGGCTGTTTATCAGGCAGTTTGCCCTGCCCGAGCAAACTCAAAGCCCCGTACGTTTTTTTCGCCAGCTGCCAGTAACGCGCCGCTTTCACGCGCACCCGCACATAATCGAGGTCGCTGAGGCCCGCCAGGCCCGCTTTCGACACTTCCCCGAGAAACGAACGCCCTACCAGCGGGTATTGCCAGCTGTCTGCCTGGATAAACTGCAGCCGGTAACCCAGCTCCAGGTACCGGATGTCCGTTCGCCCGCCGCCGAGGTAACCGGGGTTGAGGCGAGCCACGGTATCGTTCACGGATTCGTTGTAATAACCGATGTAAAACTGGTGTTTGGTGGAAATTGCCTTGCGGTAGGTGTAGGTGGCGCTGGCGGAAAACTGGCGCCGCAGGAAGTCGTCTTCCCGGTAAAATTGCTGTTTGTTGTAATCGGAAATATAGTTCACTTCGCGGTTGCGGCTGTAAGACACTACAAACCCCACCCCATGGCGGAGCTTCCGGTCTATATAAGGCAGGTTGTAGCCCAGCAGGAATTTCTGTGTATACCCTACCGTTACATCGCCGTACACATCGTCGTTGCGGCCGGTCAGGTTGTCCTGGAACACTTTCAGGCCCACGTTCACACGGTCGAGGCTATGGTTTTTCTCGACCCACCACTGGTTGAAGTTCCGGTCTGCCAGCTTGAATATGGGAAAAGCGAGCAGGTACCAGCGTTCCAGCACGTCGAAAGCAAGGTCTGCCTGGTTGCCTTCCCAATTTTTGACATTGGCCACCACGTTGAGGAAAAGGGAAGTATTGAGCAGCTGTTTGCGGTCGGTTTCGAGGGTTTGGGCCAGGTTGCGCAGGCGGATGGTGTCGCCGGACTGAATGCCCAGCTCGCGCAGCACGATAGAGGTGCGGGTGCGTTTGTTGCCGGATACGAGGATATTGCGCACCACGATGTACGCAGTGTCTGCCACGGCGCCGATAACGGGCACAGGAGCGGGTTGGGGAACGCTGTCTTTGATGATCTTCTGCACGGTTTCCTTGAGGGGCTCGGGCACTGTGTCTCCGGCGGGCGGTAAATTCCCTGCCTGGCCGTGTGCGGCCTGCGCAAACAGCAGGCACAGCCAGAAGCCGGTCGTATAAATAACAGTGCGTAGGAACATTTGTCGGAAACTACATGCTGATGTAATTCATGAGCAGGTCATAGTTCTTTTTGAGCAGGTCTTCTTCCAGCTCTTCACTGAACATGTATTTGATGTTGTAATTAAATCTCTCGAACGTGGCTACGAGCCCCTGCATCTCTTGCCGGTTGGTTTTCAGCAGCACTTCCAGTTTGGCGGTGCCGGGATTGTTGATGGTATTGACGCTGAGAAGGGTTACTTCGTTGCTTTCCGCGATGCGGGCGATCTCGCTGAGACTGTAATCCCTGGGCTCCACTTCGAGTACCAGCAGGCCGCCGGGCTCCTTTACGCCGTTGTATTGGGCGAGAATGGCCAGCAGGTTGTCTTTCGTGATGAGGCCCAGGTATTCTCCCTCCCGGGTGATCACGGGCAGTACGGAGAGTTTCAGGTCGTAAAAAAGTTTGAGCGCTTCGTAAAAATGGGCGCCTTCCATCACGGCGGGCTTGAACGCGTTGAGGGGGGCCGATTCCAGCAGCAGGTCGGGGTCTTCCCAATCGAGTATCTGGTCTTCCTCCACGAGGCCCAGGTATTTATTGTCCACTACCAGCGGTAATTGCGTCAGGTGAAATTCGTTCATGAGACGCAAAGCTTTTGCACCGGTATCCATTGCGTGAAGTACCGGCACAACGGTAGAGATGAGTTCCTGTGCCAACATATTCGTTCGTGTTTCAGTTACAATAATAGCAAAGAATATTCCAATACCGCCAACAGGGAGTATTAAAAATTACATAAACACGGAGCAATGGCGCAGCAGCCGGGATGAACGGTTAGCCCGCATTGGCCCCTACAGCCTTGTTGTTCAGTCTTTTCAGGAAGTCGTGCATGATGACGTTGAACTCTGCGGGTACTTCCATCATGGGGGCATGACCGCATTTGTCGATGAAGTGGAGCTCCGAATTAGGTATCAGGCGGTGGAACTCTTCGCCCACCATGGGCGGCGTAACGGTGTCGTTATTGCCCCAGATCAGCAAGGTGGGCGCTGTGATGGTTTTCAGTTCGTCTCCGAGATTGTGGCGGATGGCGGATTTGGCAAGAGTGATGATCTTGATCACTTTCAGGCGGTTGCTGGTGATCTCGAACACTTCGTCTACCAGTTCCTTGGTGGCCATGGCCGGGTCGAAGAAGGTAAGCTCGGTTTTGCGGCGGATGTATTCATAGTCGCCGCGTTTGGGGTAGGTTTCGCCCATGCCGTTCTCGAACAGGCCGGAGCTGCCGGTAAGTATGAGGGATTTTACGTCTTCAGGGTGTTTCAGGATATACACGAGCGCAACATGCCCTCCGAGGGAGTTGCCCATCAGGTGATAGTTCTTGTAACCGCGGGTTTCGATGAATTTGTGCACGTATTTGGCGAGGCCGCTTACGGAGGTTTCCAGGATGTTCAGATCAAATAAGGGCAGCATCGGGATCACCACTTTGTTGTACTGCCTGAAGTATTCGAGCAGCCCGCTGAAATTACTCAGGGCGCCGAATAAACCGTGCAGCAAAATCACCGGTTCTCCTTCTCCTTCTTCGATGTATTTAAACTTGCCCTGTGTTTTGATTTCGTAATTCATTACCTATGCTTGAAGTCAATTTTGCGCTAAAATAATTCTTTTTCTTAATTCAATTACTCCCCTGGATGAGGCTATTTTACGGGTATTTCCCTGGCAGCGTGTTCAAAAAATCCTTCCAGCGCGGCGAACATATCCTTGAAAACGGGGATCACGCTTCCCATTCTTTGCATTACCCAGGGCCCCACAGGTTCAATATAAGGATAAACGGCGGATTGCAGCTTGGTTTCAGGGCTCAGCCAGTACACCTGGTTCGCCATCCATAACATTACGCTGAATACCACCGTGAATATCAGCACATACAACAGGATGCCGCCCAGGCGGTTCAGCCATCCCAGCATGGACCATTGCACGATCTTTTCCAGGGCGGCGGCGCCCAGTCTTACCAGTATCACCACGCCCAGGAACACCGCCATAAAACAAAGCACCGGCCACCAGCGGCCCTGCATGCCCGATTGCTCCAGGTACGCGGCCAGCACGGCGGAGAGTTTCAGCGCGGCCGCCAGGCCTAAAATGCAGGCCACCAGCGAAAACACCGCTATGATGAGGCCGCGCGAAAAACCCCGGTATACGGCAAATGCCATTAGGATCGCAAAAACAACGTCTATGGCCAATTTGCCAGGTTATTTGGTCAACAATTCCTTTACAAGCGCGGAGATCGTTTTGCCGTCCGCTTTGCCGGCCAGCTCTTTGGTGGCCGCGCCCATCACCTTGCCCATATCCGCGGGTGAAGATGCTCCCACGGCTGCAATGATGCCCTGCACCGCAACGCGCAGCTCGGCTTCGTCCATTTGTTTGGGCAGGTAACGCTCTATCACCGCCAGTTCTTCCTCTTCTTTCACGGCAAGGTCTGCACGGTTCTGCTGGCGGAAGATATCGATAGAATCTTTTCTTTGTTTGGCGAGTTTCTGCAGCAGCTTCAGCTCGTCTGCTTCGGTAAGCTCGCCGCTGGCGCCTTCCGCTGTTTTAGCGACCAGCACCGCCGCCTTGATGGCGCGCAGGGCGCGCAGCTCCGCTTCCGCTTTAGCCAGCATGGCGGTTTTGATAGCGCCGTTGATATTGAGTTCCAATGACATATTTCCTGTGATTTAAGGTCTTCGGGTCTTATTTTTTCTGTTCCTGTTCCTGGTTCTTCAGCTTTTCCTCGAATTTTTTGTAGAAATCCTCGGCGAACTTGCGCAGGTCGTTAGCCTGGTCGCCCCAGGGAGTGGCGCGCTGGTAAGTATCGGCCATGGTCATGAAGGTCTGGTAAAAGAAATCGGCCATTTCATCCACCATCATTTCTTTCGTCCAAAGATCTATGCGCAGGGCGGTTTTGTCTGCCCCGTCCCAGAAAGCCACCATCATAGCTTTTGCTTTGTTCATTTTGTCTGCCGTGCTGTCTGTGGCCGTCCATTCGATCGTTTCAGGCACTTTCTGTTCGTCCAGCCCCACCTGGATCGTTATGGTAGATTTCTTTAACATACGTTGTTTTGATTAGAAGATGCAAAAATAAGCATTTCCCGCTAGGCGGTAATGGCCTGCCCGAGCTGGCCCGCGGCATCGTCCCAGCTGGGCACGCGGCTGATGTGATCCAGCAGGCGGCTGCGCAACAGCTCGTCTTTGTAAAGGGCGCTCATTTTTTCGGACAGGTCCGTCACGTCGCCGGGCACCGCGTTGAGGGCCGCGTCTTTCCCCGCTTCGGTGGAAGCGCCGGCAAACAGCACCACGGCGGGCACCTGGCACCGCTGGGCCTGCAATACGGGTACCGCCAGGCCGTCCGCACCGGCGGCGTGCACCAGCGCATAGGCGCCGCCGATCAGCTTCGCCAGGTTTTCTTCTTCCACTTCCTGCAGCCAGATCACGTCTTCCCGGAATTTATAGGTCTGCAAAGCTTCCGCGATCTCTTCCCCTTCCGGCGTAAGGTCGCCCGCCAGCACCAGCTTAATATTGGAGCGCAGGCGTTTTTTCAGCATCGAAAAGGCTTTCAGCAGCGGGATGATGTTATTGTCCGGGTGAATTTCGCCTACGGCGATAAAATATTCCATGCCGCCGGCAAATTCCTGTTTCACCAGTTCCCGCTCTTCCCAGTTCAGCGGCATAAAGATCTCGGAAACGCCGGGAACCAGCATGTTAAATTTTTGTTCCAGCCCGCCGTAACGCCCGCCGATCTGCTCTTTCATAAATTCGGAGAATACGTTCACGGAACGGAAGCGGCGGATATATTCGGAGGTAGACGGCCGGTCGGGCAACGAGGTTTTGCGCGTGAGCAGCAGGTGGGCCTGCACTTCCGCCGGAAAAGGCAATACATCGTCGATGCACAGCAGCCGGTCGGTCTTATATTTTTTCAGCAGCCGGTTCCATTGAAAACGGCGCCAGAAATACTGGCCGATGCCTCCGCCCGCAAAAGGTTTCAGCACGGCGATCTCGCAATTGGGCGGCAGCGCGGGGCGCGGCTCCCAGGGTTTGCCTGCAATAAAAATAAACTCCGCATCGGGGTGCAGGCTGCACAACCGGCTCATCAGTTCAAACGGCACATTCCCCGTGTTTGCCGCACTGTCTTGCATCAGGGGGAGCGCATTTACGGCTATTCGCATGATTCAATTCTGTTCCAACAATGCACAAACCTAAATAAAAAAAGGGTGTTCGTTCCGGAATCACCCTTTTATATTGAAAGAAGTATATTTTTAAGGCACTTTGTTCAACACGCCGAACCGGAAGGTTTTGGTGTTGGTAGGATCGTTTTTGGAAGTGACGGTCACCACGATGCTGGCCACTCTCAGGCTGGGCAGGTTGATCAGGCTGATATCCGCCGTGTTGGCGGTAACGGTCACCGGCGCGTTCTGCGGGATGGGCTGCCCTGCCGGGTCCAGCGCGGTAACGGTGATGGTCACGCCGTCTTTCGGCAGCGGCGTGGAAGTAATGTTCACCTTTACGCCAAGCGTGGCGCCGGGCGCGGCATTATCGTCGCGGTTGAGTTTGATGTCTGGCATCGTGATCACCAGTTCTGCTTCTTTCGGCGGAGGCGGTACGGGATCTCCGTCGCCGTCGCCTTTCTTTTTCTTTTTGCATGCAACGGCCGCCACGGTGAAAACGCAGAGGAGAATGAGGAGGTATTTCTTGTAGGGCATAGCAGATGTGGTTAAAACTTATTAAAATTAGAAATAATTCTAATGCTATTCAAATTTTTCCTTTCACGTCCATCGCGTCGCGGAGGCCGTTGCCTAACAGGTTGAAGGCCAGCACCAGCAACATGATCGCGAAGCCCGGCGCCAAAGCTAAAAGAGGGTTATGGGTGATGATAAAATTATAGTTTTCCTTGATCATCAGTCCCCACGAAGGCTGCGGCGGCTGCACGCCCACGCCCAGGAAACTGAGGCCCGCTTCCACTACGATGGCCGTGGCGAAATTGCTGGCAGCCACTACCATCACGGGGCCGAGAATGTTCGGCAGGATATGCCGCAATACCGTGCGCACATGCCCGTAACCTAACGCCCGCGTGGCTTCCACGAACTGCAGCTCGCGCAGCCCCATTACCTGCCCGCGGATGATCCTCGCCACGCTTACCCACATGGTAAGCCCCACGGCAATGAACACCTGCCAGAAACCCTTGCCCAGCGCGAGCGTGATGGCAAATACCAGCAGCAACGTGGGCACGCTCCAGATCACGTTGATCAGCCACATCACCGCCTCGTCCGTCGCGCCGCGGAAATAACCGGCCACCGCGCCCAGGAAAATACCGATGGTCAGCGAGATCAATACCGCGATGCAGCCCACGCTCAGGCTTACGCGGGTGCCCACTAAGAGACGGCTTAAAATGTCGCGGCCGAATTTATCCGTTCCCAAACGATAATGCCGCAGCACGATCTGTTCTTTTCCGATCTTCTCCCGCGCCGCTTTCACATCCGCCACTACGGTCTCTTTGCCGTACAGTGCCTGCGCCAGCGAGTACACGCCGGGCGCGGTGGTAGCTTCGTCTACATATTTCTCCACGTACAACGAATCGCCGTCGAACTTCCAGGCAGTAACGGGTACCCATGTATCACCGGATTCCTGCCCGTACACCAGGCGGTGCAGCCAGCTGCGCTGTGGCGGCGGCACGGCGGAAGGAACGGCAAGCATATGGATGCGGAAGCCGGGTTTCTGACCGCTGATCTCGAGTATCATACGGTTGGCGTAGGGCGTATGGTCGGGACTGAGAAAATAAGCGAAAATGCCCGCCAGCAGGGCCAGCAGTATCACCGCCATGCCCGCCATCGCGCCTTTGTTGCGTTTCAGCCGCTTCGACGCCTGTTGGGAAAAAGATGCCATTACGCCAAGTTAAGCCAAAGCGGGGATTTATTCACATTAACACCTGTTCATTTATTTTCATTTATTTATATAGTTTATGTGTAATTCATTGCCTGTTACATATTCGCAGCGCATCACACGAAATTCAACGCCCTTCTATCTTCCCGCTTTCACTTACGCAGCAAAAAAAGCCTTAAATTTTAAGAACATGAAGTTCAGTTTAAGACAAGTTTTATGCACGTTATCCCGTTTAAGACAAAATACCTGATGAAGGACAGTTTAGGACAAATAATCAACTCAAAATCTGATTAGCGTTACGGTGGGGTAATATCCAATTTGTTTCCAGGAGAGTTCCGACAAAAGGCGCAGAACAGTTTAAGACACAGGCAGGGAGCGGGCTCCCGCAAACGTCCGGTACCCATTATTCACGTTCAGACACAGATGCAGGATGGAACATCCCTTTTACGGCGTATGCCCGCCGCAATCCATGATGCTTTTTCTAGTAACCATTAATATTTAATCATTAAACGACGTTTATGCTTACACTCCAATTGCCGCAGATCTACTGCCCTTTCCCGACTATGCTCAATCCCTTCGCCAAAGAAGCAGAAAAACACACCACAGAATGGGTGAGCCGTTTTGGCCTCGTTAAATCTGAAAAAGCCTGGGAACGTTTCCGCCGCGCCAAGTTCGCCATGCTTTCTTCCCGTGCCTTCCCGACTGCCGGCAGGTACGAGCTTTGTATTGCCGCGGAATTCAACACCTGGCTCTTTTTGCTGGACGACAAAAACGACGAGTCCATGTTCGGCAAACTCGATTTTCTCCAGATGGTGCATTCCTTCGTAGGCATGATCCTTCAGAACAACCGCGTGGTGGCGCCGGACGAAGGCATGCCGCTGGCGCTCAGTTTCGAAGACCTGTGGAAACGCATGAAACGCATCAGCAGCCACGCCTGGCAGAAACGTTTTGTGCAGAGCATGACCGATTACCTGGACGCATGCCTCTGGGAAGTGGAAAACCGCATCCGTCACCAGGCCCCGACCGTAGCGGATTACATCGAAAAACGCCCGTACACCGGCGCGTTGTTTGCAGACATCGAGCTGATCGAAGTGCTGGAAAGCATTTACCTGCCTGACGAAGTGCGGATGCATGAAACCGTCGTGCAGCTGTCGCTTGCCTGCAACAACGTGGTATGCTGGGCCAACGATCTCTTTTCTTTCGACAAGGAACGCCGCCAGGGCGATGTGCACAACCTGGTGGTGGTACTGAAGGAAGAAAGGGATCTCAGCCTGGAAGAAGCCGTGGCTGAAGCCGCACGCATGCACGACGCGGAAGTGCGCCGCTTTATCGCGCTCAGCGAATCGCTGCCGGCCTTCGGTGCGGAAGTGCAGGAAGAGCTGCAGCGTTATGTAACGGTGCTGATGGCGTGGATGCGCGCCAATCTCGACTGGAGCTTCCAGGACACTGCGCGTTACCGCATGAACATTACCGAAACCGCGAGCGGCAACTGGCTGATCTCACGTTTGTAGTTTGCTGAAAAGACGATGAAACACGGAAGGGGCGGTTATTTCACCAGCCGCCCTTTCCATTCGTACGTCCCGAACTTGCCCAGCCAGCCGGCGAGCACGACGTACAAAATGTGGAATGGCTGACCAGGGACGAACCAGGGGAGCAAAGAATTTTTCCCGAAAAAACCCGCCACCGGCGCAAGGAAGATCATTTCCACCACGATCTTGAATACGATCAGCCAGCCGAGCCACATCCACAACTGCGGGCTGAAAATGGCCACGATGGCTGTTAACGTAAGCATCACGTTCCAGAGGTATACAAGCACCAGCACGCGGGTAATGCGTTTGTCTTCGTACTTGTCCGCCTTCGACGACCAGCGCACGCGCTGGTTCATAAAACCTTTCACCGTTTCGACGGGCAGCGTGCGCACAATGGCGTCGCGGCTTTTGAGATACCGTACGCCGTCCGGGTATGCGTGATAGATCTTGTACATGAGCAGCATATCGTCTCCGGAAGCGATCATATCGATGCCGGTGAAGCCGCCGACCTCTTCGAAGGCGGTCTTTTCATACGCAAGGTTCGCACCGTTGCACATGGTGCCCGATTGCAGGTACGCTACCGCGCCGGTAATGCCCTGCATGGTCATGAAGTCGAGCGACTGGAGTTTCTGAAAAAATCCTTCTTCCCGGTGATACGCCACGGGCGCGGCGATGAAGCGTGGGCGGTAGGTCTCGTAAAATTTCACGATGGATTCGAGCCATTTGGGGCCCATCACGCAATCCGCGTCGGTGGTTACGATGAGGTGGCCGGTAGCTTCGCTGATGGCGAACTCGATGGCTTTTTTCTTGTAGGAGTTGAGGCGCTGGTGTTGGCTGAGGCGGTCGCTCATGCGGATGAGGCGCACATTGGATGCCGGGAAATACCGCACGACGTCCGCAGTGCCGTCGCTGGAGAAATCGTCCGCAACGATCACTTCGAACAGGTTGGCCGGATAACTTTGCTGCTGCAGCGCTTCCAGCAGCGCGGGCAGGTTTTTTTCTTCGTCCCTTGCGGGGATGATCACTGAAACTTTCGTATTGAAAGTATATGCGTGAGAAGCAGGATCAAATTTTTTTAATCTGCGCCAGCCGTATGTATACGACAGCATTAATATCCCATACAAAAATGCGAGGCCGAGAGTGATGATCAATAAAGCATTCATGCTTACTAGCTCCTGATATTTTTTCTGATGATGAATCCTAATTCTTCCGAGATCAGCTGGTGCCCCTTATCCAGCACCAGTATTTTAGCGGGAAAGGTCCCGTCCGCGAAACGCTCCCCGAAGGCGGGAGGAATAACACGGTCGTACCGCCCGAAGATCAAAATGGTATCGATGTTGTAACGCGCCAGCAGGCTTTTGCAGCGGCGGCGGGAGGGCATCATTTTCCTCATAACGGTCCATACATTATAAACCAGCTGGCGTTTCTCTGTTTTGTCCATGCTGTAAAACGCGAACTTATAGACGCTTTCGTTCAGCATCCCCCATTTCTTCCAGAGGGTGAGCAACCGGAAGAACAGGGCGGGGTGGTGCGTGTTGTACAAAAAGATACGGTTGCCAATTTTGGTTTGCGTGGCAAACATATGCCACGGGTTATTCCTGAGCCCGTCCGGCGCGGCCATTACCAGGTAACCGATCTGCGCCGCCATTTCTTCCACCAGGCACAAAGCCAGCCTGCCACCCATACTATAACCCATAAGGGAGAACGTTTGTTTGCCGAACCTTTCCAATATTTTTCCGACCAGCGCCCGGAGGTCCTTTTTTTCAAACGCCCGCTGCTCGTTCCAAACGGTTTGCCCGTGAAAGGGCATATCTAACGCGACGATAGTGAATATATTGCCCAGCGCCGGTTCCAACGCATGGAAGTGCGCCCCGCTTTCGCCGAACCCGTGAAGGCAGATCAGCAAATCGCCGCCCGAACCGGTTACGATGCCGGAAAACGAACTGTTGAGATATGGAAGGGAAATGTCCACTTTGTTTTTCAATACGAATGGCGAATTTAGAACTTATTGCACCGTAATCATAATTTGCCAATTGCCATAAACTCGGTAAATTACGAGTAGACTAAAAAATCATGCAAGATGGATACCGCGGTTAACAGCAAAGCAGCCCTCAAAGGGGCGGAGTTCCTGGTGAAAGAGACGGCCCCGGCCGGAGTTTTTATTCCGGAAGATTTTTCGGAAGAACAACTGATGATCAAAGAAATGGCCGAACAGTTCGTTGCCAAAGAGGTAACGCCCGTGCTGGACCGGCTGGACAAACTCGAGGAAGGCCTTATGCCTTCCCTGCTCGATAAAGCCGGCGAACAGGGCTTGCTGGGCGCTGCTTTCCCGGAAGAGCTGGGCGGCCTCGGCAAAGATTTCATCACCGCAACCCTTATCAACGAAGCCCTCGGTTCAGGCCATTCTTTTTCCGTGGCAATGGCCGCGCATACCGGCATCGGCTCGCTGCCCATCCTTTATTTCGGCACCGAAGCGCAGAAACAGAAATACATTCCCAAACTGGCTTCCGGTGAAATGAAAGGCGCATACGCCCTCACAGAGCCCAATTCCGGCTCGGACGCGCTCAGCGCCAAAACCACCGCCAAACTCAGCGCCGACGGCAAACATTACGTGCTCAACGGCCAGAAAATATGGATCACCAATTCCGGCTTTGCCGATGTGTTCACCGTTTTTGCCAAAATAGACGGCGATAAATTCACCGGCTTCATCGTCGAAAAAGGCACGCCCGGCTTCACGCTCGGGCCGGAAGAACATAAAATGGGCATCAAAGGCTCTTCTACCCGCCAGATCTATTTCCAGGACGCGCAGGTGCCCGTGGAAAACGTGCTCGGCGAGATCGGCAAAGGCCATCTCATCGCTTTCAACATCCTCAACATCGGCAGGCTGAAACTCTGCGCGGCCGCGCTCGGCGGCGCAAAAGGAAGCCTCGATATCGCCATTCATTACGCCAATACCCGCGAACAGTTCAAACAGCCCATCGCGCAGTTCGGCGCCATCAAACATAAAATGGCCGAAATGGCCACGCGCATCTGGGTCTGCGAATCGGCCCTGTACCGCACCGCGCAGCTGATAGACCAGAAAGAGCACGAACTGCTGGCCGAAGGAAAAGCCTTCAACGAAGCGCTGCTCGGGGCCGCGGAAGAATACGCCGTGGAATGCGCCATCCTGAAAGTGAACGGCTCCGAAGTGCTGGACTTCGTGGTGGACGAAGGCGTGCAGATCCACGGCGGCAACGGCTTCAGCGACGAATACGTGATCTCAAAAGCGTACCGGGACAGCCGCATCAACCGCATCTTCGAAGGCACCAACGAGATCAACCGCCTGCTCACGCTCGACATGACGCTCAAACGCGCCATGAAAGGCAAGCTCGACCTTATGACCCCGGCCATGAACGTAATGAAGGAGCTGATGAGCATCCCCGATTTCGGCAATGAAGACGAAGGGCCTTTCGCCAAAGAAAAAAAGCAGATCGCCAATATGAAAAAAGCCATCCTCATGACGGCGGGCGCCGCGGTGCAGAAACTCATGATGAAAATCGAGCAGGAACAGGAAATACTGATGAACATCGCCGATATGGCCATCGAAACCTTCGTGAGCGAAAGCGCGCTGCTGCGCATCATCAAGCTCACCGAACTGAAAGGCGAAGCAGCCGTGGCCCTGCAGGCGGACATGGTGCGCACTTACCTGACCGACGCGGCAGACAGGGTGAACAAATCCGGGAAAGACGCCATTAACGGTTTCGCCGAAGGAGACGAACAGCGCATGATGCTGCTGGGGCTGAAACGTTTCACCAAAACAGAGCCTTTCAATACCAAAGAAGCGCGCCGCCGCATTGCAGAGAAACTGATCGCAGACAATGCCTATACGTTCTGATCTTTCACGCTTATAAATATCTTTGCGGGGAACAAGGCACAATCCTTGTTCCCTTTGTTTTATAAATACCGAGAGTCATGAAAAAAAGGTTAGGAGGAAGCCTGCTGCTCGCAGCATTGTTTGTATTACAGTCTCACGCTCAGGAAAAAAATTTTCTGCGGCTCACGCAACCGGGCCGGCAGCAAAATTCAGTTACTACCGCCCGGCAGTTTCTCGTAGGCAGCACCTGCAAATCGTGCCAGGTATTCGTAAACGACGAACCGCAGAAAGTTTATCCCACCGGCGCTTTCGCCATCGAACTGGCGCTGGAGGAAGGCGCCAACGAGTTCGTCGTCAAATCGCTCGGCCCCGACGGCGATTCCGCCCAACGCACCGTATACTTTACTTTCAACGAACCGCAGGAGCCCGTGCCCGTTAGCTCCGTGAATATCGCATACGTTCAAACCTTTCCAGAAGGTAATTTGCTGCTGGCGCCCGGCGATCTTATCCGTTTCCGCGTAAAAGCCATCCCCGGCGGCACCGTTACCGTGGGCGGGCAATTCAAACTGATGGAACTGCCGGTAAGCGGCGCTCAAACGATGCCGGGCATTTACCAGGGCACTTACACCGTGCAATGCGACGACCCGATGATCACCGGCCGCAGCCTTCCCGTAACGCTCGAGGCGGAAGGCACGGAAGTGCGCCGCAACACCGCCTATACCTTTATGCTCCGCGATCCCCAGGTGCAGCCGATGGTCGGTAAAACCACCGGAGACAATCCTTTTCTTAAATACGGTCTCGGCGAAGACCGCCTTGGCGGCGCGCGCGTAGGTTCACTCGACACGGGCGTCTATCTCAACATCAACGGCAAAGTAGGATCAGACTACCGCGTAAAACTCTCAAAAAACTTCACCGCCTACATCCCGCAGGAACAAGTGGTGATGCAGGCTCCCGGCACTTTCCCGCCCTCGTCGCTCAGCAACAGCTGGCGCGTTTGGGGAGACGAGCAGTTCGATTACGTGACCGTTGCGCTCACCCAAAAACTGCCCTATCGCACCACGCAGCAAACCGATCCTTCCCGCATCGTGCTCGACATTTACGGCGCCACCGCCAATACCAACTGGATCACGCAGCTGGAAAACACGCAGGAGATCAAAAACGCTTATTACGAACAGGTGGAAGACGACATCCTGCGGGTGATCGTGGAGCTGAAACACAAGCAGCACTGGGGCCACCAGGTTTATTACAATAACAATACGCTTACCCTCAAAGTAAAACGGCCGCCTTCGCAGCCCGGGCTCGGCAACCTGACCATCGCGGTAGATGCGGGGCATGGCGGCCGCAACCTCGGCGCGCAAGGACCTACCGGCGTGTATGAAAAAGAAATGGCGCTGGCGGTGGCCGTCGCCCTTCAGCGCGCATTGCAGGCCGAAGGCGCAAGGGTGCTGATGACGCGCGTGAACGATTCGTATGTGGACAACAACTACCGCGTAGTGTCTTACCGCGACAAAGACCCCGATCTGCTCGTAAGCATCCACCTCAATTCTTCCTCCGACCCCGTTCGCATCCAGGGCACGAGCACCTATTACAAACACATCGGTTTCAGGCCGCTGAGCCAGTACATTTACAAACACATGCTGGAGCTGGGCCTGAAAGAGTTCGGTAACGTGGGCAGTTTCAATTTTGCGCTGAACAGTCCTACCGAATACCCCAACGTGCTGGTGGAAACGCTGTTCCTGAGCAATCCTGAAGACGAAATGAAAGTGCTGGACGCGGATTTCCGGCAGCAGATGGCGGGGAAGATCGTGCTGGGCATTAAAGATTTCGTGGCGGCGGGGTATGCGGGCGCGGAAGAACAGCAATAAAAAGAAATGGCTCCCGCAGAGGGAGCCATGTGAAGACCGCGATCTAATATTGTTCACGGTATTTCCATATCCAGAACGAAACTTTATGGAATGGAAAACCAGCTTTTTGTCTCGATAAAAGGGTTCGCCCAATCCCAAATCAGGTATGCATCTTTTAATTTTCCGGCCGCTCCGGCGCAGGAATTATACGGTATGCTTGTATTTTTTCTCTTGTCTAATGTCGCGACCGGGGGTGGATAACCTGGGTTAGCGAACATATCACAAAAATGGAACATCCGGCGCAGCCCTGCAATACTTAGAACTGGGTATTTTTTCCCTGCGGATTATCCTACCATCTTAGTAGATTAATGACTATCTTTGCTTCCGCTGTAACACGGGTATATTTTGTATCTTTAGCGTTACACATTCAGGAACAAGTGATTATGAGCCAGTTGTTGTGAAAGGATATCACGGGTACCGGCCGTAGCTTGTTAATTCGTAACTTTACACCAAACCGATATATACAAAAATGTCAACTACCATTATCCCTCCGCAGCCCTTAACGGCCAAGGACTTTGCAACGGACCAGGAAGTACGCTGGTGCCCGGGTTGCGGGGATTATTCCATATTAAAACAGGTTCAGACCATCATGCCGGGACTGGGTATCCCGCGCGAAAATATAGTGATCGTTTCCGGTATCGGCTGTTCGTCACGTTTCCCATATTACATGAACACTTACGGCATGCACTCGATCCACGGGCGCGCCACGGCCATCGCTTCCGGCCTGAAGGCCACCCGGCCCGAGCTGAGCGTCTGGATCGTGACCGGCGACGGGGACGGGCTGTCTATCGGCGGTAACCACACCATTCACCTGCTGCGCCGTAATTTCGATGTGAACGTAATGCTGTTCAACAACCAGATCTATGGTCTTACCAAAGGCCAATACTCCCCGACCTCCGAGCAGAACAAGGTTACGAAGAGCACGCCTTTCGGCAGCATCGACCACCCGTTCAATCCCATGGCGCTGGCCCTGGGCGCGGATGCTACGTTCATCGCCCGTTCGATGGACCGCGATCCCAAACATTTGCAGGAAATGCTGAAACGCAGCCATGCGCACAAAGGCGCGTCTTTCCTGGAGATCTACCAGAACTGCAACATCTTCAACGACGGCGCTTTTGAAGTGTTCACCGAAAAATCCAGCAAGGCAGACGAAACGATCTTCGTTGAGCAGGGCCAGCCGCTGGTGTTTGGCGCGCAGAAAAACAAAGGCATCCGCCTTGACGGGCTGAAACCCGTTGCAGTAGACCTTACCACCGGCGAATACAGCGCTTCGGACCTTTGGGTGCACGACGAACAGGATTTCGGGAAAGCCCAGCTGCTCACCCGCATGTTCGACGATGCGCGCATCGAAGGCCACCTTCCCAGGCCCTTCGGCGTGTTTTACCAGATCTTCCGTCCTACTTACGACGACATTATGGCGGCACAGCTCCAGGAAGCCACCGCAAAACGCGGCCCCGGCAATCTGGACAAACTGCTCGCCGGCAACGAAACCTGGACGATCCGTTAAGTCCTCCGGGCATACATTATACATTCAAAGGCCGTTCCTCCCGGGGCGGCCTTTTCTTAAAAAGAGAAGACCTGCTGCCTTCTCTTTCCTGCAATTCAATATATGGTCCTGGTTAATAGACTAATGTGAAAATTCCCCGCCGCCGAACCAGACCTGGTACAGCAATGCGAGGCCGAAAACGATCATGCATACGCCGGCGATGCGGTTCAGCCAGATCACGTTGGTGAGGGTGAGCTTGTGGCGGATCTTGTCTGAAACGAACACCTTCAGAATGTCCGCAGACAGTACGAATACCAGGCAGATGCTGTACATGATCACGCGGTGGGACACGGAAGTGGGCGCGTTGGCCACACAAACGCCCAGCCAGAAAACGATCACGCCGGGGTTGAGGGTGTTCATCAGAAAACCGCCCAGCCAGATCTTGGCGTAATCGCGGGTGCTGAACATTTCCGGGCGCTCGTCTCCCGTTACGATCTTCACCTGTTTGAACAGCAGCCCGTACACGCCCATCACGATCAGCAATATGCCGCCCACGATACCGATAATATGGGTATGCGCGCTGAGGTTGCTGATGAAGGAAGTAGCGAGGTTGCCCAGCAGCACGAACATGATATCGCTGGCGGATACGCCCATGGCAAAACTGATACCCGCCCTGAAACCGTTGCTGATGCTATATTTGATAATAGCAAAGATCACCGGCCCGACGGATACAGACAAGAACATTCCCAGCAATAATCCCGCGATAACAGCTGCAGTCATGTATTCAATTCGTGGTTAGGCTTTCACGCCTGCTTTGGTGGTAAGAAATTGCTCCCAGTCTTTCAGCTTCTCGCCTTTCAGCACACGGGGGAACTTATTCATGGCTCCTTCTTTGCCTTTGCAACGCAGGTAATCGAGGAAAACCTGGTTAGGCAGTATTTCTACAAATATTTCTTTCAAAGCGGAGGTGCGTTCAACGGCATAGTCGTCGTTCACATCGCTGAGGGTCTGGTCGATGATCTCGCGGACCCTTGCCGCGTCTACGTTCGGCGCGTCCGTACCGATATACCAGCGGTGGGCGAACAGGTTTTCGTACCCAAAGCCCGCCACGGTGAACTCGCGGATGGTAATGCCCAGTTTTTTCTGCACATTGTCTATCGCCTTGTTCATGTTATCGATGCTCATGTGCTCGCCCGCCAGGCTGAGGAACTGCTTGGTGCGGCCCACGATGGTGATCTCATGTTCTTTCACGGAGGTGAATTTCACCACGTCGCCGATCAGGTAGCGCCATGCGCCGGCGCAGGTGCTCAGCATTACGGCGTATTCCTGGTCTTCCACCACTTCGTGGATCATGTACGATTTCGGATTGGGCTTCACTTCGCCGTCCGCATCGAAATTTTCCTCGTTGAAGGGGATGAACTCGTAGAAGATGCCCGCGTTCAGCACCAGCTTGATGCCTTTTACGCCCGGCCTCGCCTGGAACCCGAAAGAGCCTTCGGAAGCCATATAGGTTTCGATAAAGGTGATGGGTTTGCCCAGCAGCTTCTGGAAACTACCGCGGTAAGGCTCGAAACTTACGCCGCCATGAATATAAATGGCCAGGTTGGGCCATATTTCATGGATATTTTTAACGTTGTGGTATTTGATGATCTCTTCCAGCACGATCTGCACCCAGGCGGGCACGCCGCAAACGGTGCCTACGTCCCACTGCGGGGCTTTGCGAACGATCAGTTTGATGCGCTGCTCCCAATTGGGCTTTCTGGAAATGTTGCCGCCTGGCTTGTAAAAACGGCGGAACCATTTAGGAATGTTTTTGGCCTGGATGCCGCTCATGTCCCCCTCGTAATAATCGCCTTTTTCGAAAAGCGAGGTGGTACCGCCGAGCATCAGGATGCCTTTGGTGAAGGATTTGGGCGGAACGTTGAAGTTCGCCATGGAATATAGCTGTTTCACCCCGACCTTTTTCACATTCCTGAGCATGTCCCTCGTTACGGGGATGTGTTTGCTCGCGGATTCCGAGGTACCGGAACTGAGGGCGAAATATTTGATCTTTTCAGGCCAGCTCACGTTGGGGATGCCTTCCAGGCATTTGTGCCACCACTCTTTGTGCATTTTGTTGTAGTTATGCACAGGTACTTTCTGCCGGAACTGGGAAACCCAGTTGGGGGAGTTCAGGATCTGCTCATACCCGTAATGCTCGCCAAACTGCGTGTGCTTGGCTTTTTCCATCAGCCTGCGCAGCACCTGTAACTGGTACTGGCGGGGCGTTCCCAGCTTGAACGTGAACTGTTTCCGAATGCGAAGTGATCTGGATATCAGATTACCTATAATGGCCATTAATTGCGATTCTAGTTATAAAAAGCAAAAATACTTAATTCGTGCGTAAATCAGGGGAAGTTGCGCACACTTCGTACCTTTGCGCCATGTTAAAATCAACGTTACTCAAAGCTACGCAAGCCGGTGCAAAAGTTTTACAGGAATATTTTAACGGTACTTTCACAATTTCCCATAAAAGTACGGTGAACGACCTGGTGACGGAAGCGGATAAAAAAGCGGAAGCCGCTATTATTCAAGCCATTCAGGCCGATTACCCGGACCACCAGATCCTCAGCGAGGAGATCGGCTCCATTTCCACCGGTTCTTCCGTGAAATGGATCATCGACCCTATCGACGGTACGGTGAATTTCGCCCACGGCATCCCCATCTGCTGCGTGAGCATTGGGGTGGAGCAGGACGGTGAAATGATCCTCGGGGCCGTGTACAACCCGCTGATGAACGAACTGTTCTTTGCCCAGAAAGGCTTTGGCGCAACGTTGAACGACCAGCGGATCAGCGTTTCCTCCAAAACCAGCTTTGCAAACGCCTGCCTGGTAACGGGTTTTGCCTACCAGTACGAACAATCGGCCATGAAACCGCTGGCCGTGCTGGAAAGGTTTATTTTACAGGGCCTGCCGGTACGCCGCCTCGGCTCCGCCGCCCTCGACCTTTGCTGGGTGGCGGCCGGCCGTTTCGACGGGTTCTGGGAAGGGCACCTCAACGCCTGGGATTCCGCCGCCGGTTACCTCATCGTACAGGAAGCAGGCGGAAAAGTGACGGATTTTTCCGGCAAAGCCTATTCCCCTTACCAGAAACAGATCGTAGCCACCAACGGCTTTATCCATAACGACCTGCTGAAAGAGATCAACAGTATTTAATCATACATGGAAGAGAGAACAGAAATAGAAAACCTCGGTGAATTCGGCCTGATCGACTATCTCACCCGCAATATAGAGATCCGCAACGCCGGCACCATTCTCGGCGTGGGCGACGATGCCGCCGTGATCGACCAGTTCGGCAAACAGGGCGTAATCACGACAGACATGCTCGTGGAAGGCATTCACTTCGACCTGATGTATACCCCGCTCAAACATCTCGGGTACAAATCGGTGGTCGTGAACCTGTCCGACATCTACGCCATGAACGCCGTGCCTACGCATATCACCATCAGCATCGCGTTTTCCAACCGTTTTTCGCTCGAAGCGCTCAACGAATTTTACGAAGGCGTGTATGCGGCCTGCGAACGGTATAACGTAGACCTCATCGGGGGAGACACTTCCTCCAGCAAAAAAGGTTTCGTGATCAGCGTAACCGCCATCGGCGAAATAACGCCCGACCAGTTCGTAAAACGTTCCGGCGCCCAAAAAGGCGACCTGCTCTGCGTTTCCGGCGACCTCGGCGCGGCTTACCTCGGCCTCACCCTGCTGGAAAGGGAAAAACAGATCTTCCTTGAAAACCCGCAGGTACAGCCCGATCTCGAAAATCAGACCTACATCATCGGCCGCCAGCTGAAACCGGAAGCCCGGCAGGACATCATCGCATTCCTCGCCGAAAAAGAGATCCGCCCTACATCCATGATGGACGTGAGCGACGGCCTCAGCTCCGAGATCCTGCACATCTGCAAACAAAGCAACGTAGGCTGCGTGCTCTACGAAGAAAAAATTCCCATCCACGACCAGAGCCGCAGCATGGCCATGCAATTCGGCCTCGACCCTACCGCCTGCGCGTTAAGCGGCGGGGAAGATTACGAACTGCTGTTCACCATGAAACAGGAAGATTACGACAAGATCACGCTGAACGAAGAGATCGCCGTGATCGGCTACATCACCGAGCCGGAACTGGGCGCCCACATCATCACCAAAGGCGGTAACAAACACCAGATCACCGCGCAAGGGTGGAATGCGTTCAAATAAAAATCTTCAACATAAAAAAAGAGGATGCATTACGATAATGCATCCTCTTTTTATTTAGCGCTTCATTGCTCACATTTTAATATCCAGTTTCATCACCGGGCTGTTGTGCGTCATCAAAGCCGATGGATAAGGAGGAGCGGTAATACCGGCCTTCACCTTAAACTCGCCCCAGGTGGCGCCGGGCGAATAGATCACAATGTCTACGCTATCCTGCGTTAATACTTCGCTAAGGCTTTGCTGGTACTTTTCTTCTTTCAGATCATCCTTATTCCAGATAGTATATCCGATTTCAGGAGATTTTGATGACGGGAATTTCACCGGCACATTGTACCCGTTCTTCACCGCAAATCGCACCGTAATGGATTTATCGTTATTGATGGTGAAAGATTTTCCGGCAGGCACGAACTGGATGAGCGAATAGGAATAATATTCCTTTTCAACACGATTAAAAAATCTCCCCTGCGAAGTGTTCAAACTGTCCACGCCTTCGTACGGCCCGAAATAATATTTGTCAGGCGCGCTGATAAGCACTTCTTTCCCCCATAAGTCTTCTTCCGTATGCCAGAAATTGTACTGACTGCGGCGCGAGGGGATCGTATTGAGGCTGTACGCTTCATTCCCCGTATAAAACATGTATTTGGAAGGGCGCTGGTAACTGTTCATGAACACCACCGGCCTGCCGCCCGCCTTTTCAGCGATCGCGGCCGTCCATTCCCGGTTGTGATGGATCTCGGGGCGGATGCGCACACCGGGCAGGAAGTCCCACACCATGTACACGCGTGTAATACAAACGATCAGAATGGAGAGCCACCAGGTATATTGAAATATTTTCGCGGAATAACCATGCCTTACAATGCCCTGGTGCGCCAGTATCATCATCGGCGTAAAGATCATCACGGTCCAGTTGGCTTCCACGCGGCCTTTAAAGGTGCTGAACAGGAAAAACACCAGCACGCCCACCAGGCTGAACTTCAGCGCGCGCTCGAAAGTACCGGCAATGGGCGTACGAAATGCGTAGTACAGGATCAGCCAGCCCACCAGCGGGCCGAACAGCAGCACCTGCCCGAGGATGTAATCGAGGGTATGACTGTAATGATAACGGTTGGAATTGCGCTCAACGAGATGGTATTGCAGGGAAGGGAAGTCGTGGCTGTATTGCCAGTACAGGTGCGGGAAAAACAGCGCCGTGGTAATGAATACCGCTATCCAGAAGCGGTAGAGCCTGAGCAGTGAAAGATTGCTGAGCACGGTAAAGAACACCAGCAATACGCCGTGGTATTTGCTGTAAAACATCAGCGCCATGCTAAGCCCCAGCAGCAAAGTGTTCTTCCAGCTCTGCGATTCCAGGAACCCGCGGTAGATGTAAAAATACAGGGTGGCGAAAAAGATCAGCGGCAGATCGGGCACGGCCAGCATGCCGCCCAGCTGCATAACGCCCATACCGGCAAGCAAGAGGTAAAACACCCGGTTGTCTTTCTGCGGGATAAGTTTGTCCGTCAGCACCAGCGTGCCCAGGTTGAGCGCCACCATTCCGAGCCTTACGCCCAGCTCGTTGTGAAACAGCGCGTACCCGGCCTTGATCAGCAGCGCGATCATGGGCGGATGGTCGAAATAACCCCAGTCGAGATGGCGGGAGTATACCCAATAGTACGCTTCATCGTCCATCAGCTGGGTGAACCCGGCCTGGAACAACGCCAGCAGGACCCACACGGCCCATACCAGGTTCTTGTATTGATCTTTGGTAAAAAAACGGATCATAGTCCGCGAAGTTAGGCAAGTTCCCCCGCAAATTACAGGATCATGAACTTGTCCGCATCCTTCATAAAGGGGAAGCGCGCACGAAGCTCGGACAAATGCTGGCGGGAAAGAGTGTAGGTGAACACGTCTTCGTCGTGCTCCTTGCGGTAAATGATCTCGCCCACGGGGTCTATCAGGCTGCTGTCGCCGCTGTGATAGATGTCGTTGCCGTCGTTGCCCACGCGGTTCACGCCGATCATGTAACATTGGTTTTCGATCGCCCGGGCCTGCAGCAATGCTTTCCAGGGCGTGCTGCGGCGCTCGGGCCAGTTGGCCACGTTGATGAGCACGTCGTAGGCCGGCTCGCCGTTTTCCTGTATGGTATTGCGGTTCCACACGGGGAAACGCAGGTCGTAGCAGATGGAGAGGTTTATTTTCCAGCCTTTCACCTGGGCGATGAGGCGTTTGTCCCCGGCGGAATAATGATCCTCTTCGCCGGCAAACCCGAAACGGTGGCGTTTGTCGTAGATGCCAAACTGCCCGTTGGGAAGCATCCAGAGGAGGCGGTTGAAATACTGCCCGTTCTCTTCGATAATGAGGCTGCCGGTGATGATGACGTTCTTTTCGCGGGATTTTGTTTTCATCCACTGCACGGCGGAGCCGTCCATGGTTTCGGCGAGGCGCTCGCTTTGCATGCTGAAGCCAGTGCTGAACATCTCAGGCAAAATGATCACTTCCGTTCTTTCCTTGATGGAATCGATCTTTTGATCGAACATGGCCAGGTTGGCCGCTTTATCTTCCCAATGCAAATTCGCCTGTATGAGCGAAACCGTTAAATCAGACATAAAAATTCGGATTACTGCAAAACGACCTCAAATTTACGGCGCGCGGGCTTAGAAAGTTTTAAATTATTCCCCCGTTAATCCTCTTTTTTTGCGATTTGTTCAATCGCCTCCCGTACAAGCTCCTGTTCGAAGCCTTTTTGCAGCAGGTATTGCAGGGTTTTGTACTGGCGTTTGAGGTATTGTTCGCCGCGCAGGGATTGGTATTTCCGTTCGGCCAGGCTCAGCAGCGCCTGTTCGTACGCGGCAGGGTCTATCTCCGCCAGCCCTTTGCGGATGCAGTAATCGGAGATCTGTTTTTGTTTCAGCGCCTGCCGGATCTTTTTCCGGCCCCATTGCTGCATCCTGAACTTGCCGCCCGCAAAGGCTTTGGCATACCGTTCCTCGTTCAGGAAACCCTCGGTCACGAGATGCGCGATGGCCTCTTCCGCTTCTTCGCCATAAAGTTTCAGCTCCCGGCACTTTTCCCGCACTTCCATATGGCACCGCTCCTGGTAGGCGCAGTAGTGGCGGAGTTTCAATATATCGCTGCTGCTCATGGCCTCAAAATAAGAGGGGCTGGCCAAATGTTACTTCGGTCAGCCCCCGTAAAATGTTATGGTTATTGCTGCCGTACGATCATCAGTTTGGCGTAGTTCAGCATGATCTTCTTTTCTCCGCCGCCTTTCGGGAACATCACCGTGGCAATGCGGTTGTTGGGCGCGCCTTCCATGCTCAGGATCTTGCCGAAGCCGAATTTCTGGTGCTCCACGTCCATGCCCGGCTCCATTTCGTGGGGATTGTCCGCCGCGAAATTGGGTGAAGGCGTATGGTTGCTCACCGCGGAAGACGTTGGCCTGGGCGCGGTTCTCGCGGGCTGCGGGCCTTGCGGCGGCGCGGCCGTTTTCCGTTTGTCGAACATATTGCCCCAAGAAGCGCCGCCGCCCAAACTGCCGCTGTTGCGCAATCCGCCGCCCGCATAGCTGCGGTCGAGGAACTGTTCGGGCACTTCTTCCAGGAAACGGCTCGGCTCGTTCTGCTGCAGCTGCCCGAAACGGTAGCGGCTGTTGGCGTAAGTGAGGAACAGGCGCGATTTGGCGCGGGTAACGGCTACGTAGAACAAACGTCTTTCTTCTTCCAGTTCCTCGCGCGAGTTGATGGACATGCCGCTCGGGAAAAGACTTTCTTCCATGCCTACGGTGAACACCACCGGGAACTCGAGGCCTTTCGCCGCGTGAATGGTCATCAGTTTCACCACGTCGCTGTTCTCGTCGTTGGTATTGTCCGCATCGGTGAGCAGGGTGATCTGCTGGAGATAGATGCCGAGGGATTTGTTGTCTTCCAGCTCGCCGTCTTCGTTCGGCGTTTCGGTAAACTCCTTGATGGAGTTCAGCAACTCCTGGATGTTCTCGTAACGCGCCAGCCCTTCCGTGGTCTTATCGTTAAAAAGCTCCTTTACGATATTGGTGCTTTTGCCTACCTGCAGGGCTATTTCGTACGCGTTGTGTTTGTCGAGCATGATGCGGAAGCTCTTGATCATGGTCACAAAACCGTCGAGCGCGTCGAGCGTGCCGGCTTTGAAACCAAATTCCTTCGCACGTTCCAGCACTTCCCAGAATGTGATGTTCTGATCGTTGGCATAGATGGAAACCTTTTCTATCGTGGTTTTCCCGATGCCGCGCACGGGATAGTTGATGATGCGTTTGATGGCTTCCTCGTCGCGGGAGTTCATGATCACGCGCAGGTAAGCGATGAAGTCTTTGATCTCTTTTCGCTGATAGAACGAAAGGCCGCCGAAGATCCTGTACGGAATGGCCAGCCTGCGCAGGCTTTCCTCGAAAGCGCGGCTCTGCGCGTTGGTACGGTAAAGAATGCAGAAGTCGCGGTTGGCGTAGTGATTGCGCAGCTTTTGTTCCGCGATGGTGTCCGCCACCGTTTTGCCTTCCTCGTTGTCGGTATTGGTGCGGATCAGTTTGATCTTTTCGCCTTCGGCATTGTCTGTCCAAAGGTTCTTTTCGATCTGCCCTTTGTTTTTCGCGATCACTTCGTTGGCCACGTTCAGGATGCTTTTGGTGGAGCGGTAGTTTTGCTCCAGCTTCACCACTTTCACGTCGTCGTAATCCTTTTCGAATTGCAGGATGTTCTGAATGGTGGCGCCGCGGAAGGAATAGATGCTCTGCGCATCGTCGCCGACCACGCAAATGTTCTCATGCACCGCGCCCAGCAGCTTCACGATCTCGTACTGCGCCGGGTTGGTATCCTGGTACTCGTCGATCATGATGTATTTGAACTTGTGCTGGTATTTGGCGAGCACGTCCGGGAAACTTTTCAGCAGCACGTACATTTTGTACAGCAGGTCGTCGAAATCCATGGCGCCGTTCTTGAAACAGCGTTTGGCGTACATGTCGTAGATCTTGCCGGTAAGCGGGCGGCTGGCGCGCTGGTCTTCCTGCTGGATGTAATAATCCTGCTGGTATGCTTCCGGGCTCATCAGGCTGTTTTTCGCGGCGGAAATACGGTTGTATACCAGGTTGGGCTTGTAATGTTTGTCGTCCAGGTTCAACTCGTTCACGATGGTTTTTACCACGCTTTTCGCATCGTCGGAATCGTAGATCGTGAAATCGCTGGGATAACCCAGCTTGGGCGCATCACTGCGCAGCAGGCGGGCAAATACGGAGTGGAAAGTGCCGATGTATAGATTGCGGGCTTCATGGCCGCCGAGTATCTTTTCCACCCTCTCTTTCATTTCCTTCGCCGCTTTATTGGTAAAGGTGAGTGCCAATATGTTAAAAGCGTCCACCCCGTTACGCATGAGATGGGCGATCCTGGTCGTCAGTACCTTGGTTTTACCCGAACCAGCGCCCGCAATGATCATCAATGGTCCTTGCAGGGTGATGACAGCTTCCCGCTGCCGCTCGTTCAGATCGTCTAAATAGTTTGCCTTCATCAATGGATTTTTTGCAGGCTGTAAAAGTACGATTTGAGCGGCGGACTGCGAAATCCGGTGGATAACTCCTTTTCCGTCAACGGCCATAAAAAAAGGGAGACGATCGTCTCCCTTTTCCAAAGATCTTATTTTTCGTTCCGGTCCACCTTTGGGCGGTCGTCGCGGTTGGCGATGCTCCATGCGGTGTGAAACACCAGCCGGGCGCGTTTCGCCAGCAGGCCGTAACTGATCTTGTGCGGCTCGTCGCCTTCGCCGTGATAATCCGGGTGCACGCCGTTGAAGTAGAAGATGATGGGAATCTTATGCTGCGCGAACATGTAATGGTCCGAGCGGTAATAAAAACGGTTCGGATCGTTCGGGTCGTTGTAGCGGTAATCCAGCTTCAGGCGGGTTTGTTCGTTGGCCTTTTCGCTGATGGGCCGCATGTCCGAGCTGAGCTTGTCGTCGCCGATAATGTACACGTAGTTGCTGTCTTTCTGGTGATCGGCGTCGATGCGGCCGATCATATCGATGTTGAGGTCGGCTACGGTTTCGCTGAGCGGGTAGATGGGATTGTCTGTATAATAACGCGAGCCGAGCAGGCCTTTTTCCTCGCCCGCAACGGTCATGAACACGATGCTGCGGCGCGGGCCTTTGCCGGCTTTTTTGGCTTTCATGAAGGCTTCCGCCATGGCGATCACGGATACGGTGCCTGAACCGTCGTCGTCCGCGCCGTTATGCACTTTGCCGTTGATCACGCCGATGTGGTCGTAGTGCGCGGTGATGAAAAGGTATTCGTCTTTTTTGTCCGTTCCGGGAAGAATGCCCAGTACGTTGCTGGATTTGATCTCGTTTTTCCCTTTTTCAAACACCAGCGACGCCACCTGGCCCGTAACAGTGTCCTGCTTGCCGCCTTTAAGATGGGCGACAACTTCTTCCCAGGGCTTGCCCAGCACGGCAGAAGCGAGCTCGGGGGAAATGAAATATGCGTTGGGAATAAATTCCATGGTGGTCATGGCCGGGAAATACAGCCCGGTGCGGCGCAGCCTGTCGCCCGCGCGGCCCATGGCGGGCACCCGGTCGGATACGAGGAACACGGCCCTTGCGCCCTTGTTCGCAGCTGCGCGCAGCTTGTCTTTCAGCTGTGCGGCCTGAGGCGCGTTCGCCTCGCGCGTAATCAGCGGTTTGCCATCTGCGTTCAAGGGCTCGCCGTCTGCCACAACAACGATCTTATCGTTCAGGTCAAGGTCTTTATAGCTGTCGTACTGCTCATGCGTAATGCCATAGCCGGCGAATACCACGGGCGTTTGCCCCAGCTCCTGGTTCACGGTTTCGCGGAGGGCGGAATAAAAGCCGTTGCCGAACTCGTAGGTTTTGCCGTTGGCGGTAATGGTGCTGCGGGTAAGCGTGTCCTGGTAAAGACTGAAAGGCTGTTCCCATTGCCCGTTGGCGCCGGGCTGCAGGCCCACGCGTTTAAACTGGTCGGCGATATATTTCGCGGCTTTATATTGGCCGGGCGTGCCGGTTTCACGGCCTTCCATGTCGTCGCTGGCGATAATGTAAAGATGTTTTTTGAGGTCGGCCGCGGTGATGCCGTTCGCATATGGGCTGGAAGCCACGGGTTTGGCGGGCTTCTTCGGCGCCTGTGCGCAGGCTACGGTTCCGACGGCCAGCATTGAAGCCAGTAGCGGGAGCTTTCTCATTGGGTTCAGTTTGTTCTCTAAGTTAAGGTTTACGGTTGTTGTACGCGCTACCACTCATCAAAAGCGGCGGGTATCAAAAAAGGCTGTCCCGGCGTTCTGTTCCGGGCAGCCTTTCCAGCAAAAATATTTTCGTTTATGCGCAGGCGATCTTTTTCACCCTGTTTTCGTGGCGGCCGCCTTCGAAGGGAGTTTCCACGAAAATGTCCACCATTTCCTTCGCCGTGGCATGGTCTACGAACCTTGCGGGAATGCAGAGCACGTTGGCATTGTTATGGCTGCGGGCCAGGCGGGCCAGCTCGTCGCCCCAGCAGATGGCGGCGCGGATGCCCTGGTGTTTGTTGGCGGTGATGGCTACGCCGTTGGCGCTGCCGCAGATAAGGATGCCGAAAGCATGAGAACCTGCTTCCACCGCACTGGCTACCGGGTGCGCAAAATCGGGGTAATCCACGGAATCGAGCGAATGAGTGCCGAAATCCTTTACCTGTACGCCTTTTCCTTCGAGGTAAGAAATCACTTCCTCCTTATATTCAAACCCCGCGTGGTCTGAACCGATCGCAACGGGCAATTCGAGATTAAATATCAGTTGTTCCATAAAGCTGCTTTTTTTTCCGGGTTTATGTTTGCTGTTATCAGCTCCATTCTTCCGCTTCGGCTTTCTCCATTTTCTTGTACGTTCTGGCGGAAATGGCGATGCTCACTTCATACAGCAGGTATAAAGGTACGAAAACCAGCAATTGGTCTAATACGTCGGGCGGGGTGATCACCGCCGCGAGGATCAGTATCACCACCACGGCGTGACGGCGGTAGGTGCGCATGAAGTCGGGCGTCAGCAGGCCGAGCTTGGTCAGGAAATACACGAGAATGGGCATTTCGAACAACGCGCCCATCCCGAGAATGATCTGCGTCATCAGCGCGAAATAATCGTCGATGAAGAAGTCGTTCTTGATCACGTCTGATACGGTATAGCTGGCGAGGAAGTTGATCATAAAAGGCGCGATCAGGAAATAGCTGAAAGCCACGCCCATCAGGAACTGCAGGCTTACCCAAAAGATCACGCCCTTGGAGCCTTGGGCTTCGTTCTCTTTCAGCGCGGGTTTCACGAAACGCCAGAATTCCCAGCAAATGTAAGGGAACGCGCAAATAATGCCGAGAATGAACGCGAGTTTGAATTGCAGCGTGATCTGCCCGGCCAGCTTGGTGTTCTGGAATTTTATCTCCGGCGGCACGATACACATTTTGTCTCCCAGCCCCAGGGCATGACTGGCGGAGCACAGCCATTGATAAGTCGGGAAGGAAGGCTGCGTAGGGCCGAAAATCACGTTGGTGAGAATCCAGTCTGTAAATACGAAACCGAAAATACTCAATATCACAATGGCCGCGGCAGAGCGCACCAGGTGCCACCGGAGCTCTTCCAGGTGGTCAAAAAACGACATCTCTGCCTTGTCCTCATTATTCGAAAATAACTTCTTTAACATGTGCGCTTTGGATCAGGAGCACAAATATAACGTGTGCCCGGTGAATAGTCTAGTCTAAAAAACGGGACAAGTTAAGAATAAAAACAAAGGGAAAAGAAAGAAGAAGGGATCGGGGCGCTTAATTTATGCTTAAAAAAAGAGCCAGCCCGAGAAGAATCAAGAGCCGGCCTTTCATCCATTGTTTGTTAACCCCAAAAAAGTTGAATTCGAGAATGTCTTTATTCGCTTCTGCTGTGTCAATAACTTATTCCTTTATGGCAAGCTATCAGATATAAGTCACAACCCTTGCAAGAGCTTTTTAAATTTCTAAAACAAAAATAGAAAGAAATATCGTATTATCAATGTTGCAACAAAGTTTTTTACAACCTTTTAACAAAAATCAAATTATTGTGTTACTTATCAGCACCTATGTTAATTCAATTCGTGTTAATTTACTACTACTCCCTTCAAAAACGATTTAGCACCGATAATATTACACAAAAAAATAATTCTTAAATAGCTATTTCCTTAAAATGCTGTTTACCAGGCTGTAAACGCGGTAATCCATTTTTTATTGTCACTGTTCCATTCCTGCCGGGGTCTTGCTGTTATTTGTCGCTGTTAGTATATGTAACAATTTTCGCGCCGGATTCCTCTTAGTTCAGGATCTTCATTTTCACCATCTCGATCCGCGTATCCGTCACATTGAGAATGTCGAACTCATAATCATCGATGATGATGCGTTCTTTCAGCCTTGGGATCGTTTCGTAATGGGAAATGATGTAACCGGATAAAGTTTCGCTTTCGTCTTCCGGGAAATCGAAACCATATCTTTCATTGAGGTAATCCAACTCCAGCCTGCCCGAAAAAATGTACTCTTTTTCCGCAATCTGTTTCTCCACAAATTCCTCCACATCGTGCTCGTCTTTGATATCCCCGAAAATTTCCTCGAGCACGTCCTCGATCGTCACAATGCCCGCCGTGCCGCCAAACTCGTCCACCACCCAGGCAATGCTTCTGCGCTCTTTGTTGAACTTGCTGAGCAGGTCTATCGCGCTCATCGTTTCAGGCACCGCCAGGATGGGGTGGATCACCGAACGGATATCGTCCGGGTTCTTGAACATGTCCAGCTGGTGCACATATCCGAGAATATTGTCAATATTATTTTCGTAGATGATAACCTTGGACAATTTGGTATCGATGAATTTTTTCCGGGCTTCGGCAATGCCGCTGTTGATGTCCAGCGCTTCGATCTCCTTCCGGGGAATGAGGCAGCCCCTGATCTTTACATGTACGAGGCTGAGCGCGTTCTCGAACAGCTCGGTGTTCAGCTCCTGGCCTTCGCCCATGTGCTGCTGGCTTTGGCGGGTGAAATATTCTACGTCTACCCGTGCGAAGGAACTTTTATTCTCCACGATGCGCACGTTAAAAAGATATTTGAGTATCCATTCGGAAACGGATTCCAGCAGGTTGCCCAGGATGTACAGCGGCTTGGAAAGCACTGAGATCGGCAATGCGAAGAAACCCAGCAGGGCTTCGGGGCGGGAGCGGAAAATGCTGCGGGGGATGAAAAAACCGAAGAACAGGATCAGCAGCGTGGCTACCAGTATTTCCACCAGCAGCGTTACCACCACGATCTCCGGCAATTTGTTCTGCGGGATGATCATGGCCCAGAGCGAATCGATCCAGCCTGCTACCAGCATGCTGTAGATCACGATGCTGATGGTGAGGCCGATGAGGCTGGTGGCCAGGAAACGCGCGGGGTGCTCGTTAAAGCCGGACAGGATCTTGCCGGTGGCGCGGCCCTGTTTTTTCTTCAGTTCGATACTCAGCCGGTTCACATTGGCAAAAGCGGTTTCCATACCGGCAAAGAAGCCGGCTACGAGGATCACTATGACCAGTAAAACAATCGTATAAATATCCATCCAAACGAAGATATGAAATTAACTGAAAGTGCGGGCGGCCAACCGTTCAATTAAACGCGTCGTGCCAGAAAGTTGTCCACAATGGCTTTTACTTCCCCGTAAGCTCTCTCCAGCTCGTCGTTTACGACGATATGGTCGAATTCCCGGGCAAAAGACAGCTCGTACCGCGCTTTGCCCAACCTTTCGTCCAGCGAGGCCTGGGTTTCAGTACCGCGCTCGCTCAGGCGCACCCGCAGCGCGTCCAGCGAAGGGGGCTGAATAAAGATGGTGAGCGCCGCGCCGTGGTACTTTTCCTTGATGCTGAGAGCCCCTTTCACGTCGATGTCTACCATCGGGTATTGCCCTTTTTCCCAGATACGCTCCAGTTCGCTTTTCAGCGTGCCGTAATATTTGCCGGCGTATACCATTTCGTATTCCGCAAAATCGTTATTGTCGATATGCTGCTGGAATTCGTCCGCGCTGAGGAAATAATAGTCACGCCCGTGCACTTCCGTTTCGCGCGGGGTGCGGGTGGCGGCGGAAATAGAAAAGGCCAGCTCGGGCATTTCGCGCAGCAGCCTTTTTACAATGGTGGTTTTACCTGCCCCTGAAGGCGCGGTAATGATAATTATTTTGTGTGATGACATGTTATGATTTACACGCGCTTGATGTCTGCTCCCAGGTTCCGCAGGCGTTCGTCGATGTACTGGTAGCCGCGGTCTATCTGGTCGATGTTGTGGATCGTGCTTTTGCCTTCCGCGCTGAGTGCGGCGATCAGCAATGCAACGCCTGCCCTGATATCGGGACTGCTCATGGTGATGCCCCTCAGCTTGTGCTGCCTGCCGAGGCCGATAACGGCCGCGCGGTGCGGGTCGCAAAGGATGATTTGGGCGCCCATGTCGATGAGCTTGTCCACGAAAAAGAGCCTGCTTTCGAACATTTTCTGGTGGATGAGCACGCTGCCTTTGGCCTGTGTGGCCACCACCAGCACGATGCTCAGCAGGTCGGGCGTGAAGCCCGGCCATGGGTTATCGTATATGGTAAGGATAGAACCGTCGATAAAGGTTTGGATTTCGTAGCTGTCCTGCGCGGGAATGTAAATGTCATCTCCTTTGATCTCCATTTGTATGCCCAGCTGGCGGAACTTTTCGGGGATCACGCCCAGGTGTTGGATGCCGGCGTTTTTGATGGTGATCTCGCTTTGCGTCATGGCGGCGAGGCCGATGAAGGAGCCGATCTCGATCATATCGGGCAGCATGGCGTGGCTGCAGCCTTTGAGGCCGCTTACGCCTTCGATGCTGAGCATGTTGGAGCCCACGCCGGAGATCTTCGCGCCCATGCTGTTCAGCATTTTGCAAAGCTGCTGCAGGTAAGGCTCGCAGGCGGCGTTGTAAATAGTGGTAGTGCCCTGTGCCAGTACGGCGGCCATCACGATGTTGGCGGTGCCGGTCACGGAAGGCTCGTCCAGCAGCATATACGTGCCTTTCAGGCCGGTTTTGGCCTCGAGGCGGAAGTAATTGTCGTCGTTGTCGTACACAAAAGCGGCGCCCAGTTTTTCGAAGCCGATCACGTGTGTGTCCAGCCTGCGCCGGCCGATCTTGTCGCCGCCGGGTTTGGGGATGTAGGCTTTGCCGAACCTGGCCAGCAGGGGGCCGGCCATCATCACGGAGCCGCGCAGGCGGCCCGATTTCTTTTTAAATTCCGGGCTTTCGAGGTAAACGAAATCGATATCGTCTGCCTGGAACTCGCAGGTGGCGCGGTTTATACGGTTCAGTTTCACGCCGATATCGCCCAACAATTCGATCAGCAGGTTTACGTCCAGGATGTCCGGAATGTTGCTGATCGTGACTTTTTCAGGTGTTAAAAGTACCGCGCTGATGATCTGTAATGCTTCGTTCTTTGCTCCCTGCGGTATAATTTCTCCTTTCAGACGGTTGCCGCCTCTGACTTCGAAAGCGCTGCTCACTTGTTCCTGTTTTTGTTGTGTTTGTTGTGTTTATTGCTTTTGCCGGAATTTTGCTTGAATTTGTTCTGCTGGTAGGCTTTGCGTTTCTGGTTGCCGCCGCCCTGGCTGCCGCCGGCCCTGAACTGCTGATCGCCAGCAAAGTTGTTGAACGAGGGGGCATTGGTAACGGGAGCGGAAGGGCCGCTGCTTACGCCGGGCTGGTAATGCAGTTTTCCGCCGGTAATGGCGGCCAGTTCGCCTTTGATCGCGTCGTCGTGCACGCTCTCTTTATGCCAGTTGCTGTAAGCCAGTTTCATGTAGTTGCCGATCACCTGCGTAAAACCTTCCTTCATTTCGGGGTTTTCCTCCTTCACCGCTTTGTCGATCACCATTTCCAGGTTCTTGCCGAAGTGGCGGTTGCGGGGGTATTTTTTCGGGTAAGGCAGCCTGTCCGGCTTTGCACGCAGTGTTTCGCGGGTGGGGATGGGGTACGGCGAATCCACGTCCAGTTTGAAGTCAGACACGAGGAACAGGTGGTCCCACAGTTTATGCCTGAAATCTTCCACGTTGCGCAGATGCGGCTGAAGGGTGCCCATCAGCTCGATCACGGCCATCACCTGCTGCTGGCGGTGCTGGCGGTCCTTAATGGTAAGGATGTATTCGATCATCCGCTGTACATTCCGGCCATACTCGCGCATGATCAGGTGATTGCGGGCGGTATTATATTCCATTGCTGTAATTTAAAAAGATCCGTAAAAAAAGTGATTGATTACCAGCCTTTCATCCGCGAAGTAACAAAAAATATACCCGGGTGCGGAGCGGCTGTAAGTGCAGTCAAGCTCATGCAATATTAGTGAAAAATATTTATGCCGCATCCTGACAGCGCGCGATTCCTTACTTTTACGCCATGAATCTTTCGCTGACAGGTAAAACCGCCGTGGTATGCGGGGCTTCCCAGGGCCTGGGACTGGCTTCCGCCAAAGAACTCGCCCTGCTGGGCGCTTCCTGCATCCTGCTCGCCCGCAACGAACAAAGCCTCGCCGCGGCCGTGGCCTCGCTCGACGTTTCCCAGGGCCAGCGCCACAATTACTTCGTCACCGATTTCAACCAGCCGGAAAAAGTAAAAGCCACCATCGGCGCCATCGCCAACGAACAGATCGTGCACATCCTCGTGAACAATACAGGCGGCCCTTCCGGTGGCCCCATTCTCGCGGCCGAAGGCCCCGCCTTCCTCAAAGCTTTCGAAATGCATGTAGTATGCAACCAGGTGCTCGCGCAGGCCGTGGTGCCCGGCATGAAAGCCAATGGTTACGGCAGGATCATCCAGGTGATCTCCACTTCCGTTAAAACGCCGCTCCGCAACCTCGGCGTGTCCAACACCATCCGCGCCGCGGTGGCCAACTGGGCCAAAACGCTGGCCAACGAGCTGGCGCCTTTCGGCATCACCGTCAACAATGTATTGCCCGGCTCCATGACCACCGACCGCCTGCGCAGCATTTTTAAGACGAACGCTGAGATGCGCGGCATTCCCGTCGAAAATGTGGCGGAAGAATGGCGGCTGGAAATACCCATGCAGCGGTTTGGCGAACCGGCGGAATTCGGCGCGGCCGTGGCCTTCCTGGCCTCTCCCGCCGCATCGTACATCACCGGCGTGAACCTGCCGGTAGACGGCGGCAAAACCCCTTCCCTCTAAATTTCACCCCCCACATGAATATCTGGAAGAATATCATCAAAAGCCCAACCTGAGCGCATTCCCGTCCGTTATTATTTTCTGAACGGCCCAAAGGGCCTATTGTATCACTTTACCCATAACTCACATGACGACGAATACGAATGTGCAATACGGCGAGTACCTGCAACTCGACGCCATACTCAACGCCCAGTTCCCGGAAAGCGACAAACACCAGCTGCCCGCGCACGACGAAATGCTTTTTATCATCATCCACCAGGCTTACGAGCTTTGGTTCAAACAACTGCTGTACGAAGTGGATTCGGTGGCCGGCATTATGAACCAGCCCGCGGTGAACGACAATTCGCCGGAACTGCAAACCGTCGTGCACCGGCTTTCCCGCATGGTCACGATCCTCAAGCTGCTGGTGCACCAGATCGACGTAATGGAAACGATGACGCCCATGGACTTCCTCGATTTCCGCGATATGCTGCGCCCCGCGTCCGGATTCCAGAGCTGGCAGTTCAAAGCGCTGGAAGCCAGGCTGGGACTGCAATACCAGCACCGTTTCGGGCAGGAGTATTACATTTCGCAGCTCAAACAGGACAAAATCGACATCATCCGCAAAGCGGAAAACGAAAAAAGCATTCTCACCCTGCTGAACGAATGGCTGGAAAGAATGCCTTTCTTCGACGAGCCCGGCAACTGGACGAAATATCAGCCCGTTACCGAAGTAACGCCCGGCGCGGAGCATATTTTCTGGCAGGATTACCGCCAGCTATACAGCGGCGGCCTTGCGGAAGCGGAAAAAAACAACCGGGAATATTTCAACACCGTGTTCTCCGACGAAAACGCCGGCGGCGAAAGGCATCTTTCACCCAAAGCCAGCCGCGCAGCGCTGTTCATCATGCTCTATCGCGGCTATCCCTTGCTGCAGCTGCCTTTCCAGGTACTGAACAGTTTGCTGGAAATAGACGAACAGATGAGCACCTGGCGTTACCGGCACATGAGCATGGTGCACAGGATGATCGGCACCCGCATCGGAACGGGGGGAAGCACGGGGAAAGATTACCTGAAAGGCGCGCTGGACAAACATTTCATATTTGCAGACATCGCAAAGCTGACCAGCTTCCTGATCGAACGGAGAAAACTGCCGGCGCTCAGTCATGAGATGAGCCGGCGGCTGGGATTTAAATAAAATGCCTATAGCCAGGTCTAAAAACAACAAAAAGGGTGGCGGTACTGCCGCCATCCTTTTTGCCCTGCTCATAACTGTGGAAACCGTACCTGTTACTCAACTACGTTGATGGTACGCGTAAAACTTTCTTCAAGCGAGATGAATGTTTCGGTGCGTTCGATGCCTTTGATCTTCTGCAATTCGTCGTGCAGCACACGGCGAAGGGAGGTAATGTCTTTACAGATGATCTCCGCGAACATGCTGTAGCTGCCGGTAGTATAGTTGAGCCTTACGATCTCGGGCATTTTACGCAGTTCCTTGGCTACGGAATCGTATAAGGAGCTTTTTTCGAGGAAAATACCGATAAAGGCGATCACATCGTAGCCGATCATTTTTAAATCTACATGTAATCTCGTACCTTTAACTATACCCAGCTCCTGCAGTTTTTTCATTCGAACGTGGATGGTACCGCCGGAAACGAAGAGTTTCTTCCCCAGGTCTGCATAGGAGATTTCAGCGTTAGACATCATCTCGCTGATGATCTGTAGGTCCAGTTTGTCAATATTCAAATTGTGGCTCATTTTGACAAATTGTTTTTGATTGTTTTAAACTTACATGCAAATATTTAAAAAATATCGAAATTTCCAAAATTTCTATTAAAATATTTGCAAAAAATACCCCCTCTCTTTAGATTTGCATCATAATCGTTGAAAACAACCATTCCATTCAGGGGTTGAAAATAGCTGGAAAGCAGCTTGTTCGCCCAAAGGAATTCCAACTTTGTGGGGTGATGGAATTGGCAGACATGCCCTCTCGTCTCGGGGGTGAGGATCACGGGATAAACGTAGCGTAATGGGTTGACCACTAATCTTATTTGTGCTATGGCTAACTGCCTCGTGTAGGTTCGAATCCTACTCCTACAGCAAAAGAAGCGTATAAGTTTGATACTTGTACGCTTTTTTTTTGCCCGGTACTATTTTATCCCCCCTCCGGTCATATCATTTTGCCTTTTGCTCTCCTTCTTCTCTCTACCTTCACTCGTATATCGATCCTATAAGGATCGTTGTACCCCGCATACCAGATAATATACCATTACTTTCCCTGCGCCCGCACACATCATGCCCCTCATTTTCATTACTTTTGCCCCCTCATGGGACATAAAAAACTTATACGGTTCGCCGAGATCGAGACATTCCCCAACGTGCTGATCTACCCGAAAGACATGCAGGGCGCCTGGGCGGGGCATTTCGGCAATACAAACCCGCTTACCCTGGAGCTGGCCTGCGGCAAGGGCGATTATACCCTTGGCCTGGCAAGGCTGTTCCCGGAAAGGAACTTTATGGGGGTAGACCTCAAAGGCAACCGCATCTGGAAAGGCGCCAAAACCGCCCTGGATGAAAAACTCGCCAACGTGGCCTTTCTCCGTACCCAGATCGAGGCGCTCACCGATTATTTCGCCCCGGGCGAGATAAAAGACATCTGGATCACCTTCCCCGACCCGTTCCTGCGACAGTCCAAGGCCAAAAAACGCCTCACGCACCCGCGTTTTCTCGCCATGTACCAGCAATTGCTGGCCCCGGGTGGCACCATCAACCTGAAAACCGATTCGAAGGAACTGTACGATTTCACCCGCATGGTGATCGCCAAAACCGGCTCCGAAAAACTGACCGATATACCGGACGTGTACGCACAGGCTGAAATTTCGCCGCTGCTGCGCATACAGACCTATTACGAAGGCATGCACCTGGCCGATGGCAGAACCATCCGGTTCCTTAAATTTGTATTGCCCGCACAGCCGATCGATTGGAAAGCGGTAAACCTGGACACGGATGAAGAAGCCGCTGGTAGAGCTTATTGATTTTTATTACAACGAGCAGGGATATGTAGTGCTCACGGAGAAATACCATCGTGAGCGGGGGTATTGTTGCGGAAATGGATGCCTGCATTGTCCTTTTGATTATGAAAACGTCCCCGAAGATAAAAAAAGCCGCCTCCTCGAAGCCCGCAAAGCCCAAAAAGGAGCCTAATTTCCTGGACACGGTGTACGCCATCGTGCGGCGCATCCCGAAAGGGCGCGTGACCAGTTACGGCGCCATCGCCGAAAGAGCCGGCATCCGGCTGTCTGCCCGGATGGTAGGCTGGGCCATGAACGCCGCCGGCTCGGCGCCCAAACCCGTGCCGGCCCACCGCGTGGTGAACAGCAAAGGGCTGCTTACCGGCAAACATCATTTTCCCACCCCCACCCTCATGCAGGAGCTGCTGGAAGCCGAGGGCATCGAAGTGAAAAACGACCAGGTACAGCATTTCGACAAGGTTTTCTGGAACCCGCCACTTCCGAAAAAGAAAGCATAGCGCTTTATTTACTTTCAATACCTTTACATCATTACAGGTTCCCGTTTACTTTAAAATATGTCAGTACTCAAACTCAAGCTGGATCAGGAGCAATTGGTGGAAGACTTTTTCGAGGATACGTGGCTGGCCGGGATCATTTCCCAGGCCCGCGATTACCAGGTGTGCTGGCAGATCAACAAACAACTGGGGTTGGATCTCAGGGTGAACAATTCCCTGGAGATCAATCTCACCAAAAACCGGCGTTCCTACTACTTTACCGTGTTTGAATACCAGGAGCTGACCAAATCGGCGGCCCATTATTTTTATAACAATCACTGTAAAGCGGAGTTTTTACTGCCGGAATTAAAACACGTGGACTATATCTGGCTGATCAAAGGGAATTATTACCAGGCAGCGGACGTAAAATTGCTGACAGAACAATGCAGGAAGGTGGAAACCGTGCAGCTGGTGACCCTGCTGGATATGAAAGACATTAAAAACAAGATCAACCTGATCTTCTGAACGCCTTGTTTACACGTTATGGCCTAAAAATTCAATCATATGTGGCAGGAAACAGATCAACATCTTTACCGCGCGTTTACTTTCAAAGATTTTCGCGAAGCATTTGCATTTATGACCAAAGTGGCGCTGACGGCGGAAAAGATGGACCATCACCCCACCTGGAGCAATACCTGGAACAAGGTGGAGATCTGGCTGAATACGCACAGCGCAGGAAATACCGTGACAGACAAAGACCGTGCGCTGGCGAGAGCGATCGACGAAACGTATGCATCATCCTAATACCACCGTTTAAGTGAACCGGCTTTTAATTCTCGGCCTGTTGTTTTGTTGCTCCATTTACCCCGTATCCAGAGCGGCCGCACAGGACACACTTTCCCTTGATTTCTCCCGTCCCGTTAATGGGGCGGACGTGCGTTCCCATACCTGGGCCTTCGAAGACCACGAAGGGAAAGTAACCGCCGCCGAAGTGCCCCGTCTCGTTTTCAGGCCAGACAGCGCCCTGTTCCACTCCCGTAAAAAACCGCTCAACCACGTCAATAATCTATGGCTCCGGCTGCGGCTCCGCAATTCCGGGCCGGTGGATTCGCTGCTGTACCTTTTTACCGGCTGGCACGACGACCTGGCATTTTATGCCGCCAACGCCGCCGGCCAGCCCGAACTGATGATGCATACCGGGCTGATGGTAGACCGCGGCAACGTGGAACGATGGAATCATTACACCTTTCCCCTGCATGTGCGCGCCGGCGAAACCCGCACCTTTTACGTGCACGTGCGCAACAGTTTCTACCGCGAAAACGAATTTCTCCCCGTACTGTACGACCCGATCCATTACGCGGAGTTCCGCCACGCGCAAACCGACCAGTATAAAGGCGAAGTGCTCGTGATACAAATGCTCGTCGGCATGCTGCTGGTATTGCTCAGCATTACCATCATCAATTACACCCAGCTGCCGGACCGTTCGTCGCTGTACTTCGCGGCTTACCTGCTCGGGCTGATCCTCTTTTTTACGTTACGGCTGGAATTGAAACCTTTCCAGCTGTCGTTCTTCCATTTCTGCCCGCTGTTCAAATTTTACTGGGACATACCCGCTTTGCTGTTCTGCTTTTATTTCATGTACATGCTGTTCGGCAACATGTTCCTCAACCTGCGCGAGCGTTACCCGCTCATGGAAAAAATATACCGTTACGGCGCGGTGCTCACCGGCATTCTGATCGTTTGCTGCATTGCGCTCATTGCTACGGGCAATTTCCGCGCGCCCGCAATGATCTATACCTGGACGTACTTTTTTACGCTGATCCCATTCGGCATCTCGTTTATCGCGCTGGCGCGGAGAACGCGGCATCACCCGCTGATCCGTTTTTACCTTTTCGGCTCCATCAGCCTCTACCTGCTTACCATCTGGGCGTTCCTCAATAATACCGAGCCGGTGCCGTTCACCCCGCTGCCGGAACTGGTAGGCCCCTACAACGTGCTGGTGCTGGGCGTGCTGCTGCAGGCGCTGTTTTTCGCCGCAGGGCTCAGCTACCGCAACAAACTCGTGCACCAGGAAAAAACGAAGACGCAGGAAATGCTGATCAAACAGCTCAACAAAAACAAGGAATTGCAACGCAAGCTCAACGAGCAGCTGGAAGAACTGGTGAAAGAACAGACCACCGAGATCCTGCGCAAAAAGATGGAACTGGAAGAACAGCGCAAGCTGCAGCTGGAGATCGAATACAGTAAAAAACTGGCGGAGATAGAACTGAAGGCCATCCGCGCGCAGATCAACCCCCACTTCATTTTCAACTGCCTCAACTCCATCCAGCTGTTCGTAATGCAGCGCGATTACGAGCATGCGCAAAAATATTTGTCGGATTTTTCATTCCTCATCCGCAAAACGCTCGATTTTTCGCGCCGCAACTTTATCACGCTGGCCGACGAAATAACTTACTTAAATACTTATCTTGGCCTTGAGAAGATGCGTTTTGAGCAAAAAATGAGCTACGAGATCGTTACAGACCCCTCCATCGCCACCGCCGAGCTGGAAGTGCCTGCCATGCTGCTGCAGCCTTACGTCGAGAACGCGGTGAAACATGGCATGAATAATGAAGATCACGCTTCGGGCCTGCTGATGATCCGCTTCAACCTGCTGGCGGGGGATATGCTGGAATGTATGATCGAAGACAACGGCATCGGCATCGAACGGTCGCGCGCATTGCGCACGCTGCCGGGGCATCACCAGAGCCAGGGCATGGAGATCAGCCTGAACCGGGCCGAACTGCTCAACAAAATGTATAACACGGGAATCCAGATAGAGATCATCGATAAATCAAAAAAACAGGCCAACGACAGCGGTACCGTTATCCGGGTACTTATACCCCAACTCTAGCTGAATTGTGCCAATAATCAAATTATGTTATGATCCGCGCAGTAATTATAGACGACGAACGGAACAGCAGGGACATCATTTCCCTGATGCTGAACAAATATTGCCCCGAGATTGAAGCCGTAGCATCTGCCGCCAATTGCAAAGAAGGCATCGAGCAGATCCGTAAACACAAACCCCAGCTGGTGTTCCTCGACCTTGAAATGCCCGACGGCACCGGGTTCGACGTGCTCGCCGGCGCATACGACGCTTCGTTCGAAGCCATATTCGTGACCGCCTTCGAAAAACGTTTCCTTCACACCATCCGCCTCAGCGAAGTGGAACTGATCCTCAAACCGATCGACAAGGAAAGCCTGCTGCAGGCCGTGAACGCGGTAACGGCGCGCATTCTGCGCCCCCGCCGCCACGAACGGTACGACGTGCTGCTCAGCAACTTCGGCAAACCAGCCGGCGAAATGCGCCAGCTGGTGCTGCCTGCCGCGGAAGGAGACGAAGCGGTGGTGAGCGTGGAAGACATCTGTTACCTCGAAGGCCTTACCGAAAAAACCATTTTTTATCTCGCGGACGGCACGGCTCTTCACAGCCCGCGCCCTTTCCGGTATTACACCGAACTGTTCGCCGCCATGCGTTTTTTCCAGGTGAACAATCACCAGATGGTGCAGGTGCCGCATATCCAGAAAATAGACCAGGACGAGCACCGCCTTTGGCTCCGGAATAAAACCATGCTTGAAGTAACGGAAAGAAGGAAAAAGGAACTGGCCGCGATCTGGAAACAGAGCTAAAGCAGCCAGCCCGCCAGCAGGCAGGCGATCACGATAAAGGGAGACGGAAGTTTTGAGAAATACAGCAGCGCCAGCGTGCTGAGCATGATCGCCCAGTTGTACCAGGTGCCGACGATAGAGGTGAACAGGATAAACGTAGCCGCCCACATAATGCCCACCACCACTGCATTGATGCCTTCCAGCGCACGGTAAATGATCACATGTTTTTTAAGATTGTTCCAGATCGGGAAAAAGAACAATACCAGCAGCATGCTCGGTAAAAAGATCGCGATGGGCGCCAGCAGGCAGCCCAGGAACTGGTAACCCGGCCCGAGGTTGCGCATCACCATGCCGCCCACGTAAGCAGACACGGAAAAGGTCGGCCCCGGCATGGCCCGCATGATGCCCGCGCCGGTAAGCAATTCTTCCGCGGACATGAACATGGATTTGGAACGCTGCACATACTGCTCGAGCATCATCGCAATGAGAATGTCTCCCCCGCCAAACACCAGGCTGCCGAAACGGTAAAAGTTCTCGAAAAGGTTAAACGGCCTGCGGGTGATCCAGTTATTGGTACGCGCGAGCTCGGAGAAAAAACCCGCGAGGATGAAGATCAATGCGAACAGCCAGAGGTTGTTCCACTGGATCTTTTTCTTCGGCTCGTTGAGGTCGGGGATACGTTTGTCGCTGAAATTGGAAACGATGCCCCCGAGGATGATGAGCGCAGGGAAAAGCCAGGGCGATTTGATGAACACGGCCGCCAGCAGCGCCACAACCATAATGGCCATGGTAGCCAGGCTGTGGATGCTCACCTGGTAAGCGCGCAACCCGCCGAACGCCAGGAAGCCGACCGCCATGGGCTGTACGTATTTGAAAATATCCACGTGCAGCGCCCGCTTGTCCATAAACTGCAGCAAAAAGCTCAGCGAGCCCATCAGCAGGCAGGCGGGCGTGATCCAGATGGCCAGCGTGGCTACCGCGAGGGGAATGCCCCCTCTTTTATAACCAATGAGGGTAAGTGTTTGTGAAGAAGAAGCGCCGGGCAGCAGCTGGCAGAAAGCGTTGTATTCCATCAGTTCTTTTTCCGTCAGGTCGCGGCGTTGCTGCACGAAAGTTTTCATCATCATCGCCAGGTGGCCCTGCGGCCCCCCGAATGCGGTGACGCTATGCAAAAAAACTGCCTTCAGGAATGAGATGTGACGTAAAAACACGGTATAAGTTTCGGCTGCCAGTTCTGAAAATACACAAAAAAATCCATCCCCGGCTGCGCGAAGGTACTGATTACCGGGAACATACAGGAGGAAACCGGCGGTTTATGCCCGGCCGGGCATAAAAGTTGCAACGGTTTTTTATAGCAGAACAAATGCCTTCGTTTAGGCGTTTAAGAAAAGACAGGTCAATTGTAGTTTATGAAACGGTATCTTTTAGCGATCCTTCTCATCGCCAATGTCGCAGCGGCACGGGCGCAGGCCCCACTTTACAACAGCAATGAATCCTGGGCGAGATTTTCCCTGCAGCCCGAAGACCTGGAGCCGGTCACCTACAGCGATACCTGCCTCGTATTTGTTTCCAACCGATACATCCACCCGCAGAGCCTGCGTTTCGTGGATGAATTTCTCGACACCACTTCCCTCAAATATTTTTTCCTCGAAAAAATAGACGGCAAATGGAACGTATACAAGGAAAATACGCTGCGGGAAGCCATGGAGCACCTTCCGCAGAAAAAAGACATCGTGGTGTACGCGGAAGGCATGGGCAAGATCTTCACCGCCAACGTGGAACGTGCGCAGCTGATGAGCAGCCAGTACAACGTGAACGTGATCATGTTCGATTATGCCAGTACCAACACCACGTACAAACCTTCCAAAAACTTCCGTTTCGCGCGCAACAACGCCGCGCTTTCGGCCGGTCAATACCTGTTGCTGCTGCAGGAACTGAAAGACGCCAAACAACGGCAGGAAGCATGGATCAGCGGGGCAAAACTCACTACTTTTTACCACAGTATGGGTAATATTATCCTCGAACAGATGGTGCGCCATCATAACATCAATGGCATTAACGAAACGCCCTTCATAGACAACCTGGTGATCAACGCGGCCTGCGTTTCTTCCAAAAGGCACGCGGAATGGGTGGAACGGATCGGTTTCGCCAAACAGGTTTACGTGCATTTCAACCGCCGCGACCTTCAGCTGAAAGGCGCGCACCTGCTCACGCTCCGCAAACAGCTTGGCGAAAAGATCAACAAAAAAAGACGCGCGGAAAATGCCGTCTACATAAACTTTCGCGGCATGGCGGGCTGGCAGCACAGTTATTTTATGAACTTCCCGTACAACGAGTTCAAGCTCACGCCGGCCATGGTGGCTTATTTCTCCCGTCTTTTCAACGGGCAGGGCATTTCGTCCAACGAAGCGACGACGCTGCTGGCCACACAAAAAACCGTGGATACAAGAATGTGACTAACGCCCTTTTTGTTTTTCCTTTTCTTCCTCTTCCACCGGCGCGGTCATTGCCTTTGCAAGATCGGGCGTTTCCCCGAACTTGACGGGAGGCAGCGCGGGCAGGCCGTTCTCTCCTGCTTCATCATGCTGGCCGGATTTTCCGCCTGCAATGTTTCTCATGTCGGTAACAGACAGTTCAGTCAGAATGGTTGGTAACATGCCCGCAAAATAAGGATGGCGGCCTTCCCGGCAATCGTTCAGTTTGTTCATTCCTGTTTTTCCCGCCGCACGATTGTTCATTCCGCATAAAAAAAGCCGGGAACATCGCCCCGGCTTACAGTTTATTTTTTTAATCCTATTTCTCTCAACCGCTCGTCGAGATATTCCCCGGCGGTAATGGGCGCGAACTCCGCGGGGCGCTGCGCGTCCACGCAGCCTTCCAGGCAGGTAAGGTCCATGTTCGATTTGGGGTGAAGGAAAAACGGGATGGAATAACGCGAAGTGTTCCACATTTCGCGCGGCGGGTTCACCACGCGGTGCGTCGTGGATTTCAGGCGGTTGTTGGTAAGTCTTTGCAGCATATCGCCCACGTTCACCACGATCTGTTCGGGCAGTGAAGTAACGGGCACCCATTCGCCTTTTTTGTCGAGTATCTGCAAACCGTCTGCAGACGCGCCAACCAGCAGGGTAATGAGATTGATGTCTTCATGCTGCTCCGCCCTGATGGCCGATTTCGGCTCCTGCGTAATGGGCGGGTAATGGATGGCGCGGAGAATGGAATTACCGTTATGGATCTTGTCGTCGAAATAATGCTCGTCCAGCCCGAGATAGATCGCAATGGCCTGCAGCAGCGCTTTGCCGGACTTTTCAAACGCACGGTACGCCTTAAAAAAAGTAGGCGTGAACTCGGGCAGTTCTTTCACCTGCACATTATCCGGGTATTCGGCTTTCACGGGATCGTTGTCTTCCACGCTTTGCCCGAACTGGAAAAACTCTTTCAGATCGGGCGCGTCGAACCCTTTGGCGTGTTCCTTCCCGAAGGATGTATACCCCCGCTGGCCGGCCAGTTCAGGGATCTCGTACCGGTGTTTTACATCGGAAGGCTGCGCGAAAAACGACTGCACGTATTTGTAGAGGTCGGCGATCAGGTCGGCGGGGATGCCGTGATTTCTCACAGCTACAAAACCCACGTCTTCGTAAGCCTTGCCGAGTTGCTGAACAAACGCTGCCTTGCGGGCGGGGTCTCCTGAAGTGAAGTCTGCCAGGTCAACGGAGGGAATGGAATTAACGGTTGCCATATCAGTATTGTTTTGGAATACTAAGTTAAGGCAAATTCACCGCAGCCCGCGCGCTTATTCGGCCAACATTTTTACCTCTTCGGCAGTAATGTCCACCACGGCGTAACGCGCCACCCGGTTGATCTTCATCTCGTCCAGCGCGTCTACCATATTGCGGTAGCTGCCGCCTTCCGCCACTTTGATCATCACCACCAGCTCATCCGCATCTCCATATGTTTTCGCCACGCGTCGCTGTTTGTCGCGTATCACGTTGCCAATGCCGTTTTCGACGGAGAAGTCGCTGCGGCCCAATACGGGGAACTGCCCGTCGCGCACCGTCAGGCCTTCGTACCAGGCCACACGGTTGTCTTTATCCACCAGCAGCGTCAGCGATTTGCTGTCTGCAACTGCCGTAGCCGGGCCATCGGCGGGCATTACAAGCGGCAGCGCTTTGGGTTTGGACATGGTGGTGGTGAGCATAAAAAAGGTGATGAGCAGGAAACCGAGGTCTACCATCGGCGTCATGTCTACACGGGTGGATAATTTTTTGCTGCGCCTGCCGCCTTTCCGGCGGCCGTTTTCGGGGGAAGTATTTATTTCGGCCATGGTGAAGGGTTTAAGGTAAAGGATGATCTACCGGCGGCGGGCGCGAAAACCCGCTGCCGGTAAATTAACACACACTGTATTGTTTTGCTCAATACCCTTTAGATGCGGCGCGGGAAAGTTTCCATAAACGAATGCAATAAAAAAGGGCCGGCGTAAAAGCCGGCCCTGTATATCCGTAAAAGTGATAAATTAAAATTCTGCGTTCTTCGGCGTGCGCGGGAAAGGGATCACGTCGCGGATGTTGGTCATGCCGGTAACGAACAGCACGAGGCGCTCGAAGCCAAGCCCGAACCCCGCGTGGGGCGCGGTGCCGAAGCGGCGTGTATCGAGGTACCAGTAAAGCTCTTCCACGGGTATTTTCAGCTCGTTCATTCTTCTCACCAGTTTGTCGTAGTTCTCTTCGCGCTGGCTGCCGCCCACGATCTCGCCGATGCCGGGGAACAGGATGTCCATGGCGCGAACGGTTTTGCCATCGTCGTTCTGTTTCATGTAGAACGATTTGATGGCGGCCGGGTAATCGGTGAGGATCACGGGTTTCTGGAAATGTTTTTCCACCAGGTAACGCTCGTGCTCGCTTTGCAGGTCGGTGCCCCATTCGTCTACCGGGAACTGGAACTTCTTGTTTTTATTGGGTTTGCTGTTCTTCAATATCTCGATCGCTTCGGTGTAGGTGATGCGGGTGAACTCGTTGTTCAGCACGAACTCCAGCTTTTCGATCAGGCCCATGGGGCTGCGTTCCGCCTGCGGTTTCTGTTTTTCCTCTTCGGCAAGGCGCTGCGCGAGGAAGTCGAGGTCTTCACGGTTGTTGTCAAGCGTGTAACGGATCACGTATTTGATGAACTCTTCGGCCAGGTCCATATTGTCTTTCAGCTCATAGAACGCCATTTCCGGCTCGATCATCCAGAACTCCGCGAGGTGGCGCGCGGTGTTGGAGTTTTCGGCGCGGAAGGTGGGGCCGAAGGTGTAGATATCGCCGAAGGCCATGGCGCCCAGCTCGCCTTCCAGCTGGCCGGACACGGTGAGGTTGGTGGCGCGGCCGAAGAAGTCCTCTTTATAGTCGATGTCGCCGTTTTCGTTGAGCGGCGGGTTTTTCGGGTCCAGCGTGCTCACGCGGAACATTTCGCCGGCCCCTTCCGCGTCGGACGCGGTGATGATGGGCGTGTGCAGGTATACGAAACCTTTGTCGTTGAAAAACTTGTGCACGGCGAAAGCCAGCGCGTGGCGGAGGCGGAACACGGCGCCGAAGGTGTTGGTCCGGAAGCGCAGATGCGCGATCTCCCGCATGAATTCCAGGCTTTGTTTTTTAGGCTGGATGGGAAACACTTCCGCGTCGCAATCGCCGAGGATCTCCAGGGTGGCGGTTTTGAGCTCCACTTTCTGGCCGGCGCCAAGGGAAGGAACGATCTGGCCGGTCACGGAAATGGCCGCCCCGCGGGTAATGCGGCGAAAAACGGCGGGATCGGTATCGGCTTCGTTCACCACTACCTGGAGGTTATTATTGGTAGAGCCATCGTTCAACGCTATAAACTGGTTATTCCGGAAGGTGCGGACCCATCCTTTCACCGTTACTTCATAGTTTACGCTGTCGCTAAGCAAAATCTGCTTGATCTTTACTCTTTGGCTCATGATAAATGACATTTTTTTATTGAGCAGCAAAAATAGATAAACCGGCGCATATTTGGCCGGGAATTTGCGCTGGGAGAGGTATGAGGAAATGGCTGGAAAGGGGTACAGGCTTGACAAATTTCCGTTATACGTTAGGCCGGGCAGGTCAATATTTTTTTGGAGAATAGCAAAACTTGTTTTAATCTTGTACTTACAATCTGTCTGATAAGTTCCTTTTTTGCCATCTTCATCAGCAGTCCTTAACTCAAATCGATCCCTATCAATTTAACGATCAAAGTTTTATTATTGACTCAAAACAATTATTTGTTAATTGGTGACATTGGTATGCAGTGGTACCCACCTTTCGACACTTCTAAAATTTGACAAACGCAGATGATGTACGACATCTTACAACTGAACGACATGCTCGTTCCTGAACTGCTTGACATTGCAGAAAAGCTGGACATTCCAAACTCGAAAAAACTGGACAAGCAAGCACTAATTTATAAAATACTCGATAAACAAGCGGTCATAGCGTCGGAGGATCAGCAGGGAAACGGAGACGAAAAGAAAGCACGAAAACGAAAGCCCGTCTCGAAAAAAGAAGAAGCCGCCCAAGCCCCAGCCGCACCTGAAGAACCTACCTCCGCTGAAGACAAACCCGCCGCAAAAAGAGGACGCAAACCCGCCGCCGCCGCAAAAGTTTCCAAACCAGAAGAAGAAGTTCAGGCCACACCGCAACCGCAACCCAAGCGTAAGCTCGATATCGATCTCGATATCCCTTCGCTGACGTTCGACGACGACGACGACATCGTGTTGCCCGCGCTTACGGAAGAGGAAGAAGAAATAGCATTGCCGGAAGCCGAAGAGGAAGAGGATGATTTTGTGACCGTGCCGGAACCGGTAGCACAGCCCAAAGCCCAGCAGGGCGGGCATAAATACCCGAAAAAAGAACCCGTGTTCAATATAGAGTTCGACGGTGTAATATTGAGCGAAGGCGTACTGGAAATGATGCCCGACGGCTACGGTTTCCTGCGCAGCTCCGATTACAACTACCTCAGCTCTCCCGACGATATTTACGTTTCCCCTTCGCAGATCAAACTGTTCGGCCTCAAAACCGGCGACACCGTGCGCGGTTCTGTTCGCCCGCCGAAAGAAGGCGAGAAATATTTCGCATTGCTGAAAGTGGAAAGCATCAACGGTAAATCTCCCGAAGAAGTACGCGACCGCGTGCCTTTCGATTACCTCACACCGCTGTTCCCTTTCGAAAAGCTCACGCTTACCACTACGTCCAACAACTACTCCACCCGTATCATGGACATGTTCACGCCGATCGGTAAAGGTCAGCGCGGCCTCATCGTTGCGCAACCGAAAGTGGGTAAAACCATGCTGCTGAAAGAAGTAGCCAACGCCATCGCCACCAATCACCCCGAGATCTATCTCATGGTCGTATTGATCGATGAACGCCCCGAGGAGGTGACCGATATGGAACGTTCCGTGAAAGCGGAAGTGATCGCTTCCACCTTCGACGAGCCCGCGGAAAAACACGTGAAAGTATCCGCCATCGCTTTGCAGAAAGCAAAACGCCTGGTAGAATGCGGTCACGACGTAGTGATCCTGCTCGATTCCATTACCCGCCTCGCACGTGCGCACAACACCGTGGCGCCTGCATCCGGCAAGGTATTGAGCGGCGGCGTGGAAGCCAACGCCATGCAGAAACCCAAACAGTTCTTCGGCGCGGCGCGCAAGATCGAGAACGGCGGTTCGCTGACCATTCTCGCCACCGCGCTGATAGACACCGGTTCCAAGATGGACGAGGTGATCTTCGAGGAATTTAAAGGTACGGGCAACATGGAACTGGCGCTGGACCGCAGGCTGGCCAACCGCCGCATTTTCCCCGCCATCGACGTTACCGCGTCATCTACCCGCCGCGACGACCTGCTGCTCGAAAAAGAAATGCTGCAACGCATTTACATCCTGCGCAATCACCTGGCGGACATGAACACGGAAGAAACGATGAACTTCATGCTGCAGCACATGCGCGGCACCCGCAACAACGAAGAGTTCCTGGTCACGATGAACAGGTAAACATATTGAGATGTACATGTAGAAAAAAGAAAAGGCTCCGGTTAATTCCGGGGCCTTTTTCGATTAGATAAAAGGAAAGCCCCGCGATGGCGGGGCTTTCCTTTCTTTTTAAGTGTTAAGTGTTATCTGTGAGGGTATGCTATGGTAATATCCGTTAACTGCTGTACGTCCTGCGTTTCCATCGGGCCATGGGGCGGGCCTGGCGGCGTAGGCGGTTTCGGAGGCCGCGCTCCCGGGGGATGCGGCGGGGCCGGCGGGCGTGGCACCGCGCAACTTACCGTAAATATCATCATGGCTGCTACCGCGCTTTTTATGATCCATCCCTTTTTCATATCACTCGTTTTTAAATATGATTTAATGTCGTTTTTTCTGCTGCCCCGGCGCAAAAGGTTTGGCGGATTTTGTGCCGTATATTTTTTTTGCCTGGCCCGGCGGAATCCTGTGCCCGTTCGCATCGTGATAAACTGTGCAACTGCCGAAAAGCAATACTGCCGCCAATGCGAAAAGAAGGTGTACACGGTTGTTTTTCATAGTTTGATTATTTCTTTCCATAACCTTTACCAAAACTCTGCCAAACTCCCCGGAAAAAGTTAAGGGCATTGTCTTTCAAAGACAATGCCCTTATAAAAAACGCTAATATTTAGACTAGAACAGGAAAGAAACGCCTACGCGGAACTTCTTGGTAAAGTCGAAATTGAACGAACTGTTGGTAGTTTCAACGTTGTTGATCTCGTTGGTGCTTTTTACATTGCTGTAGTTGATGCCACCGAAAACGCCTTCCAGTACGAAACGTTTGTTTACAAAATAGCTGATACCCGGAACGATGTTCGCATCGATGCTGTTAACGGATGCAGTTTTGGTATCGTTGGCCTTAACCGTGCCAAAGCCGTAAGCAACGTTCGCTTCGCCGAACAGCGCTACTTTTTCGCCCAGCATGTGGTAGTTACGAACGAAAATGCCCGGAGCGATAACGGTAGATTTTAATTCGGTGTTAGGTTCAACGGTTTTGTCTTTACTATTGGTAAAGTCCGTACCTACAAAAACACCTACCATCCATTTGTCGCTCAGTGCGTAGCCTGCTTTGGGGCTGATGTTGAACGTAGTGCTGGTGGTTTTGCCATCAGTGCCGTCCACTTTTTCTGAACTGGTAGCGATACCTACGTTACCGCCAACCAGCACATCGCCTTTTTTTACCTGTGCATTAGCGAATTGGATTCCGAAAAGGCCCAGAGCGGCCACAATGATCATCTTTTTCATCTGTCGTACAATTTTTAGGTTTATTATGTCAATAATTGATGAGCCGAAATTTGTGTGTAAAAAGGGCATATGATTCCCGTTACGGTCAATTTTTCATTTTTTGACGTATGTTTTTCAGGTGCCTTAATATGTCAATAACTGGTGAGCTACAACTTTACAATGTTGCGTTGGCGCGCAACCCGGGGAAAATAAAAGCTGGGCTTTGTCGATGGTTTACCGTAATCCCTGGAAGAAGATGGTCAGTACCATCCGTTCCCGGTTCATAAATTCTTTAATATTGTCTGTTTGCTGAAGTTCGAAACCCGCGGCCTGCCACTTGCACCAGATCACCCACAAACCAAACAACACATGCGTTAACAGGTCGGCCGTTTTTTCAGGATCATGTTTCTCCGCGATCTCGCCAAGGGCTTTCCCCTTGCGGATAAACTGCGATAAAAACCTGATCTCCGACTGATGTACCAGTTCCCCCACCTGCCGGTTAAGACTGCTGGGTTTGTCCGTCACCCACTCGTGAATGCCGAACAGGAAATGGTAGTCGAGTAATATTCTTTCCTTTACGGACAGGTAACGGTCCATCACTTCCTGCACGGAGGCGGCCTGTTCGAGGCTGCTGCTGATGTCCGTAAAACACTGCGATACGATCTTTTCCACTACTGCCACATAGATCCTATCTTTGTCAGGGAAATAATAATATAAAGAGCCTTTTGATATCTCCAGGTCTTTCGCAATTTCTTCCATGGTCGTTTTTGCCAGGCCAAAACGTTTGAAACGTTTCAGCGCTGCCTCCAGTATCATTTCCCTTTTCTGATCCTGTTCAGCCATTTATGAAATACAAAATCCCTGTTTGACTTTTTGACTTTGCGGGTCAAATGTACGAGTAATTTCGATTCAGCAAAAAGAATTTCTTCTCCGGACGCAAAGAACTTTAACAATTTAAATACGTAATTCAATTGTGGTGCAAACATAAAGAAATATTTAATATTCACAATATGTAACTGCGTAAAGATTTGTTAAAACAGCAGCAATAAGGAAAAGCGGGGAATCGGAAAGGAAATTTTGAGGTTGATAAGAAGATTTAAGTGGTTGGCGAAGACGGAATTAACCAAACTGGATAAGATCATTTCAGGCCGCCTGCCATGCGGAAATATTTTTGCCGGGCAAAGACTTCAAAACATAAAAAAGGCCGCAAAAATGCGGCCTTTTCCGTATTAAAATGAATGTTCTGCAGGTTTATTACCAGCCCAGCAGGTACGCAAAGATCAGCGGCGCAACGATCGTGGCGTCTGATTCTATCACGAATTTGGGTGTATGGATGTCCAGCTTGCCCCAGGTGATCTTTTCGTTGGGCACGGCGCCGGAATAAGAACCGTAAGAAGTGGTGGAATCGGAGATCTGGCAAAAATAGCTCCAGAACGGAACGTCCGTCCACTCCAGGTCCTGGTACATCATCGGCACCACGCAAATGGGGAAGTCGCCCGCGATGCCGCCACCGATCTGGAAAAAGCCCACGCCTTTGCCGGATGAGTTTTTGCGGTACCAGTCGCTCAGTTCCACCATATATTCGATGCCGCTTTTCATGGTAGTGGCTTTCAGTTCGCCCTTGATCACGTAGGAAGCGAAGATGTTGCCCATGGTGCTGTCTTCCCAGCCCGGCACCACGATAGGAATGTTCCTTTCGGCGGCCGCGATCATCCAGCTGTTTTTCGGGTCGATCTCGTAATTTTCTTTCATGGCGCCGCTGAGCAGCAGTTTATACATGTATTCGTGCGGGAAATAACGTTCGCCTTTTGCTTCGGCCTCTTTCCAGATCTTCACGATATGCTGCTGAATGCGGCGGAACGCTTCTTCTTCGGGGATGCAGGTGTCTGTAACACGGTTAAAGCCGCCTTCCAGCAGTTCCCATTCGTCCTGCGGGCTGAGGTCGCGGTAATGCGGCACGCGTTTGTAATGGGTATGGGCCACGAGGTTCATGATATCTTCTTCCAGGTTGGCGCCGGTGCAGGAGATAATGTCCACCTTGCCGGCACGGATCATTTCTGCGAAGGAAATACCCAGCTCCGCGGTGCTCATGGCCCCGGCGAGGGTCACCATCATTTTGCCGCCTTCCAGCAGATGTGTTTCATATCCTTTGGCCGCATCTACCAGTGCCGCCGCGTTGAAGTGGCGGTAATGATGCTGGATGAATTGAGAAATCGGTCCTTTGTTCATATCAGTACAATATTTTGCTTGTGTACAAGCCGCAAAGGTACAATAAACGGGCTGTTTACCACAAATAAAAAAACCGTTCCGTGGGAAACGGAACGGTTATACTGACTAAAACTAAAACTAAAACTCGGTTATGCTTTTTCTAATTTTTTCATCCTGGTAAGATTGCCGTTGGATTCGGCTTTCAGGATGGTCCAGTGCGTGTCGCTTTCCAGCGTGATCACGTACGTGGTGGAACCCTGTGAATCGTATTCCACGATGCTGTGGATCTTCTGGTCGGGATACTTTTTCATCATCCTCGTAATTACGTTCAGCGGCAGTTCCGTGTCGGTAATGTAACGGGAAGTGGCAAGCAGGTTCCCTTCCTTGTCGAAATGCGCCGTCACTTTGGATGATTTCATGGTAAATTTAGCGACGTATTTGTCTGCCGTGTGATACCAGGAAACATCGGCCGCGCCGACAAATTCCTTGTTAAAAGATTCCATCACTTTTTTGTTGTCGATGGTGGCCCCGTCGAACGGATCGAAGGCGAAGGCCGCGCTGCTGGTAAGTACAGCTGCGAAGGTCAAAATGGCGATAAGTTTTTTCATGGCGGAAAAATTTTATCCTGATTTTTAAATGATGATTACTAAATAAAGAACTTTGTTTGTTGTTAACGATGTAAAATTACATCCGCGCATTACGTGCGGCAAGCGGATTAGTATGATTGGTTTACAAACATTAAGCGAATGTTATGGATGTTATGACGCATATATAATTTCATTTTTCAACACCCTCTATAACCCTTGCCAGTAAAGGAGTTGAGCGGAAAAGGCAAATGTTGCACGCCGGGAGGTTAAGACTTTGTTAAAGTGAAAGTACGGTGACGGCCGGTAGACGCGGCCCGCGTGTTTGCAAAAGCGGACAATCCGTTCCGCAAACGGACAGCCTTGGCGGATTATAACTATCTTCGGCATACGCAAAGCCGTATTTACCCAGCCTTTGCCGCTTATTGACCATCAACGCCGCTCAACAGCACATGAATTACCTGGCGCACGCATATCTATCTTTTCATGATCCGGCCATTACCACCGGGCAGATGATCGCGGACTTCGTGAAAGGCAAACAGATCTATACGTTCCCGGAAGACGTCCGCCGCGGCATCCACCTTCACCGCGCCCTGGACGAATACACCGACCATCACCCCGCCACCCTCGAAGCCAAGGCTATTTTCCGCCCCACCTGCGGGCTTTATGGCGGCGTGTTTATGGACATCGTGTACGATCATTACCTCGCCAACGACGAAAAACATTTCACATCCTCCGCTTCTTTGATCCAGTTTGCCGAAGACACTTACCGGCTGCTGCAGGGGCGCCATGACGAGCTGCCGCCGCTTTTTCAGCAGGTATTTTATTATATGCGCACGCATAACTGGCTGTATGGTTACCGGTTCAAAGACGGCGTGCTGAAGAGTTTCACAGGCATGGTGCGCCGCTCCAAATACTTCCCCCATCCGGTGGACGTGCCTTTCGGCGTGTTCGAAAACCACTACGCCGCGCTGCAACATTGTTATGATAGTTTCTTCCCGGATGCTGTTGCTTTTATGCGAAATGAAGGCCTGAAGGGCCTTTGAGCTTGAATTTCCCGGGCGCGTTCTTTATATTGAAACATGAAAACGCTCGTCTTTCTTACTTTCACGTTATTGAGCGCCACCGGCGCTTCCGCGCAAAAAAATTCCACGCGCCCGAACATCATTTATATCCTGGCAGACGATATGGGCATCGGAGACGCCCGCTGCTACAATCCTTCCGGCAAAATAGCCACGCCCAACACCGATAAAATGGCCGCCAGAGGCATGCGTTTCACCGACGCGCATTCCGGCTCCGCCGTATGCACGCCCACGCGTTACGGCATTCTTACCGGCCGTTATTCCTGGCGCAGCCGGCTGCAAAGCGGCGTGCTGAACGGTTATTCGCCCCCGCTGATCGATTCCGCGCGGCTCACCGTTCCGCAATTGCTGAAAAATAACGGCTACTCCACGGGCATCATCGGCAAATGGCACCTGGGCATGACCTGGGCCATGAACGGCAAAACGCCCGATTTCACGCAGCCATTGCGGCATACGCCGCTCAGCAACGGCTTCGATTATTATTTCGGCATCAGCGCTTCGCTGGACATGCCGCCGTATGTGTTCATCGAAAACGATCAACTCACCGAAATGCCGACAGACACCGTGGTGGCCAAACAATATCCCAACACGCGCCCCGGCCCGAAAGGCCCCGGTTTTGTTTTTGAGCACGCCTTGCAAACGATGGCAAACAAAACGCAGGCATATATTCAAGACCACAAACAACACCCTTTTTTCCTGTACCTGGCGCTGCCTTCACCGCATACGCCGCTGGCGGCGGGCGCCGCTTTTAAAGGCAAAAGCGGGATCTGCAATTACGCGGATTACGTGATGGAAACGGACTGGCTGCTGGGGCAGGTGATGACGTACCTCGAGCAGGAAGGCCTGGTGGATAATACTTTACTGATCTTCACCAGCGACAACGGGTATGCGCCCTACGCGGAGTACGACAAGCTGAAAGCCGCCGGGCACGACCCGTCCGCCGGTTTCCGGGGCAACAAGGCCGACCTTTACGAGGGCGGTCACCGCATTCCTTTTCTCGTGCAATGGCCGGGGAAAGTGAAGCCGGGCACGGTGAATGCAGCCACTGTTTGCCTCACCGACCTGATGGCCACCTGCGCCGCGATCGTTGGCAAGCCGCTTCCGCCGGACGCGGGGCCGGACAGCTTCAGCCTGCTGCCTTTGCTGCAGGGGCGCAACAAACAATACAAACGCACTTCTACCATACATCACAGCATTTCAGGGCATTTCGCCATCCGGCAGGGCGACTGGAAACTGTTGCTCAGCCCCGGTTCCGGCGGCTGGAGCGAGCCGCGCGATCCCGCCGCGCGCAAGCAGGGGCTGCCGGAGCGGCAATTGTTCAACCTGCGGACAGACAAGGCCGAGCGGCATAACCTCCAGGCTTCCGAACCGGCGGTGGTGGCCAGGCTTACCGCGCTGCTGCAGGAGCTGATAGATAAGGGGAGAAGCACGCCGGGGCCTGTGCAATCGAATGATGTGGCGGTGGACATGCGTAAAGAGAAATCCTGATAACCGGCGGTAAGGGAATAATTACCACCGGCCATTTCCCTTTTTTCTGAATTTCTGAAAAACACGTAGGTTTGGGCAAAAATCTAAACGTCCACAGAATATGAATACGCTCAAATCATTACTGGTGATTGCGGGCCTCGCCGCCGCATCGTTAGCCAACGCCCAGGAAAAGAAAATGCCGCCGGTAGACCCCAGCCCGATGGATATGGCTTATTATCCTGTAATGTACCCGTATGTGTGCAAGGTGAAAGGTGAACCGGGAACGCTGGTGGCGCGCGCCATTTTCAGCCGCCCGCAGAAAAAAGGCCGTCCCATTTTCGGCAACCTCGTGGAATACGGCAAAGTTTGGCGCCTTGGCGCGAACGAGGCCACTGAAGTGGAATTTTACCGCCCCGTTGTGATCGGTAACAAAACGGTGCCCAAAGGCCGTTATACGCTTTACGTGATCCCCACGGAAACCAAATGGACCGTGATCATCAATAAACAAACGGATATCTGGGGCGCTTATAAATATGAATCTTCCCTCGACCTGGTACGTACAGACGTGCCCGTGACCGCCCCGGCGGACGAAATGGAGGCATTCAGCATGGTGTTCGAAAAGGCCGCTTATGGCGCCAACCTGCTGATGGGCTGGGACAAGACCATGGTAAGCCTTCCCATCCGCTGGACGGAATCGAAGACCGTGGCCGCCACCACACCGGCGAAAAAGAAATAACAGCCGGAGGCTGAAAGAGATAACGAAAAAGGCAGCGGAATTCCGCTGCCTTTTTTAAATATATGAAGTGAAAGTGTAACCATAAAAAAAAGCGGTAAGAATACCGCCTTCAGAAATTTTAACCATATCCTATGAAAAACCTACGGTAAAATTAACCCGGGAAAGGTTACGGGAAAACCCGTTTCTGGTGAATGCATGAATTTATCTCGTAAGTGCGGGGATATGGTCCGTATGATGCCCCTCACTGCGGCAAATCCGCTGAAAGGCCCGTACAAAAAGGGTTTTCGACGCGGAGAAGTACTACGTACGTGTTATCGTATAACTACGTGCGGCCGTCTCGGGGCGCTGCTAAATTCCGTACCTTTGGTACTTTCTGTAAAACGAACCAAACCATGAAGTTAGGAACCAAGCTCATACATGCGGGGGTGGAACCGGACCCGTCTACCGGCGCGATCATGACGCCCATTTTCCAGACCTCCACTTACGTGCAGGCTGCGCCGGGCGATCATAAGGGCTACGAATACGCCCGTACGCAGAACCCCACGCGCGACGCTTTGCAGAACGCATTAGCTGCCATAGAGAACGGTTCTCACGGCATTTCGTTCGGCAGCGGCCTCGCGGCCACCGACGCAGTGCTGAAGCTGCTGGCCCCCGGCGATGAAGTAGTGGCTTCCAGCGACTTATACGGCGGTACTTTCCGTATTTTCACGAAAGTATTCGCCAAATACGGCATTCAATTCCATTTCACCGACCTCCGCGATGCGGAAGCCCTCCGCCCCCAGCTCAACGCGCGCACGAAAATGATCTGGATCGAAACGCCGACCAATCCCATGCTCAACATCATTGATATAGCGGCCGTTGCGGCCATCGCGAAGGAAAAAAATATCCTGCTGGCGGTGGACAATACCTTTGCTTCGCCGTACCTGCAGAACCCGCTGGACCTCGGGGCGAACATCGTGGTGCATTCCGCCACCAAATACCTCGGCGGCCACAGCGACGTGGTGCATGGCGCGGTGATCGTGAAAGACGAGGCCCTGGCGCAGCAATTGTATTTTATACAGAACAGCTGCGGCGCGGTGCCCGGCCCGCAGGATTGCTTCCTCGTGCTTCGCGGCCTTAAAACCCTGCACGTGCGCATGCAGCGCCATTGCGAGAACGGCGAAACGGTGGCCCGCTTCCTGCGGCAGCACCCGAAAGTGAATAAAGTGTACTGGTGCGGGTTTGAAGACCATCCCAATCACGACATCGCCAAAAAACAAATGCGCGGTTTCGGCGGCATGATCTCTTTTACCTTAAAAGACGACAGCATGGACGCGGCGCTGAAAGTGCTCAGCGGCACGAAACTCTTTTCCCTGGCGGAATCCCTGGGCGGCGTAGAATCCCTCATCGGTCACCCCGCCAGCATGACGCACGCGTCTATCCCGAGGGAAGAACGCCTGAAAAACGGCCTGACAGATTCACTGATCCGCCTGAGCGTAGGCATCGAAGACGCCTCAGACCTTACGGAAGACCTGAAAAAAGCGATCGGTTGATTTTAAAAGTTGGGATAATCTGTTTACTTTTAGCTCATTACACCTACACCTCCCGCTATGGACGGGAGGTTTCCATATACCATAACCGATGAAGTCCCAACAACTAAAGGAATTTTTAGACGCCAAAGCAGCTTATTACGACCAGCCTGCATTTGTACCAGGGGACCCCGTTAGCGTCCCTCACAAGTTTACATTATTGCAGGACATTGAAATAGCCGGGCTGTTCGCCGCCATCCTCGCATGGGGCAACCGAACGACTATCATCAACAAATGCACGGAACTGATGACGCTTTTCGACAACGCACCCTACGATTTTGTGCGCAATCACCAGGCGCGGGACAGGATGCGGTTGATGGCCTTTAAACACCGTACGTTCAACGGGTTGGACCTGCTCTACTTTGTAGAGTTCCTCCAGCATTATTATACGAACATCACCTCCCTCGAATTCGCGTTCAGCGGGCATATTACCGCTGAAGACGAGGATGTGACGAAAGCCCTTGCAGGTTTTCACAAAATGTTCTTTTCGCTGGAGCATCCCGAAAGAACGAGGAAACATATCAGCACGCCGGACCGCAATTCCGCCTGCAAACGGCTGAACATGTTCCTCCGCTGGATGGTGCGCGACAGCAAAAATGGCGTGGATTTTGGACTGTGGAAGCATATCTCGCCTTCCCAGCTGATATGTCCCGTAGATGTGCATGTAAGCCGGGTGGCGGCAAGACTGGGGCTTATCCCCAAAGCGGAAGCCAACTGGAAAACAGCCACGGAGCTTACGGAACAACTTCGCCTCCTGGACCCGGAAGACCCTGTGAAATACGATTTCGCATTGTTCGGGCTGGGGGTGATCGAAAAATATGTTTGATCAATTGAAGAATAGAAAATGAAGAAACTCACCGGAATCGTGGCGTTATGCTGCCTCGTACTTACACTCTCCGCGCAGGAATATGTGGAGCTGGTCTATACTCTCAAACAGGGTAGTGAATTCGATCTGACGCAGGAAAGCCGCAGCGAAACCTATATTACGGTGCAGGAAGTGATCCAGCGCACGACCCGCGACTACAACAACAAAATGAAAGTGGTCGTGACCGAAGCCGGCTCCGGCAGGTACCTGCTGACCTGGTCGTATACGGACATCAAATTCAACTTCAACGCCAAAAACCAGAACATTTTCGTGGACGCCAAGGTGACCAACGACGCCGAACCGCTGCAGGGCGCCCTGAAACTGATGCTGGACCAGCCTTTTACCGTAACGCTGCAATCCACCGGCTTCATCGTGAACGTGGAACAGCTGGACGCCGTGCTGGATAAAGCCTCCGCTGCCTTCTCCAAACTCAAAAGCGACGAACAGGAAGCCTATAAAAAACTCCTGAAAGACCAGTTCGGTACAGACGCCTTCCGCGGATGGCTGGAGCAGTTGCTGGTCGTATATCCCGTTCACGGCATCAAAAACGGCACGCAATGGGAAGAAAGCGTGCCTATCCGCACGGGGCTCAAAGGCCGGGTAGACCTTTACTGGAACCTCCAGCACTGGGACAGCCAGACCGCCAAAGTAAACGGCACCGGCAATATCAAAACCGACAAGGTGGAAACCTTCACTATTGAAGACGGCATCCAGGCTACCGCCGCCATCGACGGAAAACTCACCAGCAACTACCTCATCAGCCGTGAAAGCGGTTTCCCGAGCATTTGCGTACAGAATACGGAAATGACCGGCGAGTACGTTTATCTCGCCAACCGCAAAAAACAGCTCAAAAAAGACCTGAAAGTGCCCGTAAAGATCGTTACCAACGCATCTTACAAGATCAAGCAGATGAAATAAATGGAAGACCGTTATTTAAAGGAAGCGGGCGCCTGGCTGAAGGAAAATGCCGGCATCCGGCTTAAAAAAGGCATCAGCTTCGAAGAGCTGGAACAAAGGCTTGCCGCAAAGCTGGAAATGCTGGTGGAAAAAGACTTCCAGCAGTTCGTGCTCCTGCTGTACCAGGTGGATGTGTCGGAGGAAAAAGTGAAACAGATCCTCGCCACCCAAAATTACCCTGACGTTTACCGTAACGTGGCCCGCCTCATTATCGAACGGCAGGCCGAAAAGAGCAGGAGCCGCGAGATCTACCGCCAGCCGCCTGAAAGCCTCAACAACGACGAAGAAAAATGGTAATAAAAAAGGCCTCCTCGGAGGCCTTTTTCTTATTTATCGAACATTAACGATTTCACTTTTTCTTTATCGTCCTTCTCCTTATCCAGGTCGAAGAACGTGCCGAATACCCTGTCCCAGAAAGAGGAACTAACCCCGAACCCTTTATCGTCGCTTTTGTAGTGGTGCAGGTGATGATTGCGCCAGAGCGGTTTCAGGAATTTGAACGGCGGGTTCCAGGCGTGGATAGCATAGTGCATGGTGCCGTAGATCAGGTAACCCAGGATGAAGCCGGGGAAAAATATGAACGCCGTGCCCTGCATGATGAGGTACATCACGGCAAAGATCACGGAAGACAATAACAGGCTCGGCACAGGCGGCATAAACAGGCGCTGTTTGTCTCTCGGGTATTCGTGGTGGTTACCGTGCAGCACGTAAATGATCCTGATCCAGACCGGGCTTTCGGATACCAGGTGAAACAGGAAACGGTGCATGATGTACTCAAAAAACGTCCAGAAAAAAAGCGCGCCGGCAAATACGAGGCCGATGTGGCCCAGGCTGTTGCCTAAAGTATTGTGACTGTAATACAGCATATAACCCATGATCGGGATGTACATCCCCCAAATGATCAGCGGGTGCGTTTTGGTCAGCATTTCGAGATAGCGGCTTTCAAATAACCTTGCCTGTCCTTTATTCTTGATCTTCTCAAATTTCATGACTCCTTTTTTTTAATTAAACGATGTAGTAAACAGCAAACAGGAGTAGGGAAACTAAAAGGTTATTGTTTGGACAATAACCGGGGTATGGTCACAAAAACGTATTCTTTACCCTGCAAATATCGTATCAATTTATTCAATTGAAAATAAAATTTATCTATACGCCCCGGGTCCGTACCGATATGCATCAGCAGGATAAACCCGTTCAGCCCCCCAGCGCGCTGATTTTCAAAGGTAGTAATGGATTCCATTATTTTTTTACTGTCCCGGTAAGTTTTCCCCATTTCTGGATAAGTATAATCGGCATGGCTGAGGGTGCCGGGACTGAAATTCACCAGTTGAAGCCCCAGTTCGGCCGTCCATTTCACGATGGAATCGTTGTACCATTCATACGGCGGCAGGAAATAATGCGCCGCCGGGATGCCGAACCTGTCCATGGCCTTGTAATTCAGCGCAAGGTCCTCCTCAAACTGGCGCCGGGTAACCAATAAGCTGTCCCGCTTGCTCCAATCGCAATACAGCAAATGCCTCCCGGAATGCCCGGCCAGGTAATGCCCGTCTGCCTTCAATCGCCTGATAACGGGCGCAAAAGCGGGCGTTTCGTAAAAGGTGCCGGTCAGGAAAAATGAAGCGGGGACATGATTTCTCCGCAGCACGCCCGCGATATATTGCCCGCCGTCCGCAAATTCATGACCGGTGAACGCCAGCGCCACCTGTTTTTTCGTGGTATCGCCGCGGGTAATGGCTTTGGGCGCTTCGCCCAGGCCCGCCACCGCGTCTTCGAACACCTGCAGGTCCGGTACGTGGGGGCGTTTCCGTTGCAGCTCGTAATTGTACAAAATATCGCCCACTTCTTTAAAAAACGGGTATCCTTCTTCCTCGTATTCGTATTTGTTATCGTTCAAAACCCCGTCGCGGTTCACGTAAATGTTGCCGCTGACCATAAATTCGGTCTTGTTTTTAAAATCGGCATGATAGGCGATATCGGTAAGGAAACCGTAGCTCCAGCCGGTTTTGTTGAACACACGGATGTAAGGCGGGATCTTCCCGCGGCCGGCTTTGAAACGGAAAAACTTCGTATAGCTGTCGAAAAATTCGGATGTATCGTAGCCTGGTTTTGTGCTTTCACGCGGCAGCGCGGCCATGTACCGGTACAGGAACCGGTAATCGTCGTTCGTGAGGTTGAAACGTTTACTGGCGGGCACCGATCCCGGGAACAGCACGGATTGCAGAATTTGCTGCAGATCGGCCAGGGGCGCGTTGTTGTGGCGGGTGAAATCCATCGGCGCATCCACCGGTTTATCGTTTTTGTCCCAATGCCCGCGCCCCACCAGCAAAGGCCGGCTGAAGTCGTACTGCAGGGTGCTCACTGCCGCGGGCTGACTGTACACGAGTTTGCCGTCTTGTTCGAAACGGATGGGGTTCGTATGCCGGTTCTGGTCTTCGTTCATCGCCACAAAACGGCGCACGATGCGCATTTCGGGATACCCTTTGGCCCAGAGTTTTTCGTGGATGGTTTGCTGCCCGATAAATTCGTACAGGCGGTTGTAAGCGTCGTTATCGCTGACGAGAAATATTTTTTTGATATAATTCGCCACGGAAGGCAGGCCGCCGGGGGAAGACGTATCTTTCCACACGCGGGTTTGACCGGAGTACCCGCTGTCTGTCAGCATCGGCGTGTATTTGTCGATGCCCAGTCCGTTCAGCTTTTCCAGCGCCAGGAAGGCCAGCGGCATTTTTACGGCAGACGCGGGGTTGAAATAAGTTTTATTGCCGACGTGATAATAGTAGTGTTTGAACGTCGGGCGGTTCTTCGCATCGCGGTCGATCTGCGTGTAGATCAGCTGCACCTGGAACGAATCGGGATGTTGCAGGATATGTTTCAGCCGCGGCGATGCGCGCTCCAGCAACAATTTTTCCAGGAACCTGTCCGTGCGCTGCTGGGCCGCAGCAGTAAAGCAGCAGAGCAGGCAAAGGAATACGGCAGATAATCGAAGCATACCTTAAAGCTATAAAAAAACCGATATATTTGGCGAACAAAAACCACCGGAACAACACATGAAACTCGTTACCTACATCCGCGAAGACGTTGACCAGCTGGCGATCCTCGTGAACGGACAGCTTTACAATATGCAGGAACTTCATCCCGATCTTCCTTCCACAATGCACATGTTCCTCCAGATGTGGGACGATGTGATCGGCCTCGCCACGGCCATCGACGCGCAGCTGAAAGCCGGTAAGAACCCGCGTTCCAGCGTATACGGCGTGCCTTACGACCAGGTGCAGCTGCTGGCGCCCGTGCCTTTCCCTACCAGCTGCCGCGACGGTTACGCGTTCCGCCAGCATGTGGCCGCGGCGCGCAGGAACCGCAAAGCAGACATGATCCCCGAATTCGATCAATACCCTATCTTTTATTTCACCAATCACAATGCCATCCAGGGTCCCGGCGAAGTGCTCTGTATGCCGGACCATTTCCAGAACCTGGACTTTGAGCTGGAAGCGGCCGTCGTGATCTGCAAACGCGGCAGGAACATTACTGCTGCGGAAGCGGACGAATACATCGGCGGTTATATGATCATGAACGATATGAGCGCGCGCCTGCTGCAGATGGAAGAAATGAAGCTCAACCTCGGCCCCGCCAAAGGAAAAGATTTCTCCACCGTAATTGGCCCCATACTGGTAACGCCGGACGAGCTGGAACCTTACCTGGTCCCTGCCAAAGAGGGCCATACCGGCAATAATTACAACCTTGGCATGAAGTGCTGGGTGAACGGCAAACAGGTAAGCGAAGGCAATATGGGCGATATGGACTGGACCTTTGCCGAGATCATCGAACGTTGCGCGTACGGGGCGGACATTATGCCGGGAGACATCATCGGCAGCGGCACCGTGGGCACGGGATGTTTTCTTGAACTGAACGGCACCGGCAAGCTGAACGATCCCAATTACCAGGCGCAATGGCTGCAGGCCGGCGACGTGGTGGAAATGGAGATTGAAGGGCTGGGCAGGCTTGTGAACACCATCGTAGCGGAAGAATCCGACTTTTCAATACTGGCGCAGAAAAAGAACGTATGATGAAAGTGATACCGGGCGAGGTGAAAACCGCCCTGCTGCATGCATACCTGCTCGGTGCGGTAGCGCCGCGGCCGATCTGTTTCGCCAGTACCGTCGATGAAGAAGGCCGGCCCAACCTGAGCCCTTTCAGCTTTTTCAACGTGTTCGGCTCCAACCCGCCCACGCTCGTGTTCTCGCCTTCGCGGCGCGTGCGCGACAACACTATCAAACATACGCTGGAGAATATTTACGCCACCCGCGAAGTGGTGATCAACGTAGTGAGTTACGCCATGGTGCAGCAGGCATCCCTTTCCAGCTGCGAGTTTCCGAAGGGCGTAAGTGAATTTGAAAAGGCGGGTTTCACGTCTTTGCCTTCAGAAAAAATAAAACCGTTCCGCGTAAAAGAAAGCCCCGTGCAAATGGAATGCGTGGTGAGAGACATCATTGAAACCGGCCAGGGCGGCGGCGCGGGCAATCTTGTGATCTGCGAGCCGGTGCTGCTGCATATCAACGAAGAAATTCTCGACGCAGGCGGAAAGATCGATCCGCAGAAAATAGATCTCGTGGCGAGAATGGGCGCGGATTATTATTGCCGCGCTTCCGGCGACGCCGTGTTTGAAGTGGAGAAACCCAACCTGAAAGTCGGCATCGGCGTAGATGCGCTGCCGGCGGGTATCCGCAACAGTCACATCCTCACGGGCAATAACCTCGGCCAATTAGGCAACGTGAACGAATTGCCGGTGATAGACGCCACGTTCAATGACGATCATCTCAAAAACATCATCCAATACTACAGCATCAATCCTGAAGAAATGGAAAAGGAACTGCATGCCTATGCGAAAAAACTGCTGGAGCAAAATAAAGTAACGGAGGCATGGCAGGTGCTGCTGGCGGGGAGTTGAGGCTTAAAAAAACAAACTATCTCCAATGTATGTAGTAAACCAGACGAATAATACCATCCAGCCACTAGGTAAGAAAACATTTTCGGAATCCGGATTTTCGGAACGCAAGCATCTCCAGGAATGGATCGTTAGCCACCCGGAAGTGTTCGGAGAAAAATTACTGATCATCCAGAAAGAATTCAGTGGTTTCCCCGATACATATGAACGGCTTGACCTATTGGCACTCGATAAAGATGGAAATCTTGTCATCATTGAGAATAAACTGGATGATTCCGGCCGGGATGTGACTTGGCAGGCTTTAAAATATGCAAGCTACTGCAGCACGTTAAAGAAAGAAGACATTCGGGATATTTTTCAAAAGTATCTGGAGGGCCAGGCCCAGGGCAAGAATGCAACAGAAGTATTAGAAGATTTTTTTGGTGATCGGGAGTATTCCGAACTCGTGTTAAATCAACGAATGTCGCAAAGAATCATCCTGGTTGCTGCAAATTTTCGCATGGAAGTTACTTCTACTGTTTTGTGGCTGATGAACTTTAAAATTCATTTACAATGTTTTAAAGCTACTCCCTACGAATTAAATGGTCAGTACTTCCTAGCGATTGATCAGATCATTCCGATCAAAGACGCGCAAGACTATATTATCTCCATGAATAACAAAGCCCAGGAAGAGTTTAGCACCGACGAATCCAATAAAACCCGGCATAAGATCCGTTTAAAGTTCTGGGGAGAATTCTTGAAGGCTATTAAAGGAAAATCTACCTTATTCCAAAGCTCTAGCGCAACAAAGGAAAACTCTCTTATTGCAGGAGGCTTAGGTGTAACCTATATCACTTACCAAGTAGTCATTAGTAATGGCAATTCGTATGTAAAGGTAAATTTTGGACGGTCCTCGCAAGAGGAAAACAAACTATTGTTCGATGCTTTATATCGCCATAAAGATGAGATTGATGCGGCATTCGGAGAGCATCTTTCATGGGAACGGACGGAAGAGATCATTAGGTCTTCAATCGTTTTTTATAAGCAAGGCCAAAATTATTACAATGAAGACGAATGGCCCGCTATCATTGATTTCCTCATCACACATATTAATAAGCTAGAGAAAGCCGTAAAACCATTCACCGGTGAATTAAAAACAGCATTGTTAAGTGCTGGCAGCGACACTCAGGAACTCTTGGGAGAAGATTGATCTCCTGCATACAACCCAAAAAAGGCCGCTCCCGGTGGGGAGCAGCCTATAATCCGTCAATATTTTTGAGTTGATCAGCTTTTCCCGCCAAACACTTTTTTCAGCAGCTCAGTAGTGCGCGCGCCAGGATTCTGGCGGATGGCCAGCTCTTCCTTCGCGATCTGGTCGAACAGGGCTTTGATCGCTCTTTCCGTAACATACCCTTTCAGATCGGGATTCACTTTGTTGAAAGCGATGGGCAGCTCGTTGTATTTGGTTACGATGGTGCTGTAATATTTAGTGGCGGAAGTGCGGTTCAGCGCGCTGTCTATCACCGGCGAAAACGCTTCCGTGAGCGAAGCGGTCGTTTTCGACTGGAAATAATCCGTTGCGGAACGTTCCCCGCCGCGGAGCAGGTTGAGCGCATCGGTGATGGTCATTTGTTTGATGGCGTTCACAAAGATCGGTTTGGCAAAACCGACGGCCTCTTCCGCGGCGCGGTTGATCTGCAGGATGGCTTTGTCCACCTCTCCGCCAAGACCGATGCTGCGCAGCGTTTTCTCCGCCTTCAGCGCATCGGGCGGCAGCAATACTTTATACAGATCGTTGCCAAAAAAACCGTTCTCTTTGTTGAGCAGCGAAATACCGGCGCTCACGCCTTTTTCCAGCGCTTCCTTGATGCCCATGCCCGCTTCCCCTTCGGTAACGGAACCGGTGCCGCCGCCGGCGGAATTTAACAGGCCCTGCGCTTTTTTGAGGATCTGCGCCTCGGATGAAATGGCGAGACACAATACGCCCGCCGCCAATAGTAATGTTCTTTTAAGCATAGCTTCTAAAATTGATATAGGTGTTTATTCGTGGATGGACAACAAAGGCACATTCGTCTGGAATGCGATCCTGGATGTATGTCCTCTTTTGAATATGCTGTCGAAAATACCATGTTTTTTCGGAATGATCAGCAGCAGGTCCGCATATTGTTCTTCCGCAAACCCTGTGATGGCATCCGCGATGTTGGGCCGGTCGATGAAATGATATTGCGGGTTGTAGTTATGCAACATGTTGTCCAGCTCCTGGTTTTCTTCAGGATGTATATTTTCTTTTCCTTCTTTTTGAATGTTCACGACATGCAGTTCGGGTTTGAACTCGTCGAGTATTTTCAGGAGCGGCTCACGGCGGGTGGTTTTAGCCACTTTGCGGAGGTCGCAGGCGAACACGATCTTGCGGATGGGCCTGAAAGCGGCTTTGGTAGGCACTACGATTACGGGGTAAGCGGAAGATTTTACCACGTCTACCGTATTGGAACCTACCAGTATCTCTTCGAGCTGGCTGCCGCCGGTGATGCCCATCACGATAATGTCCGCCAGTTCTTCGCGGCATACCTGGTCGATATTGGCGGCGAGAAGATGATTATCGGCCCGCATGTCCAGCCGTACGCCGGAAGGCACCATGGGCGCCAGTTCCGTTTGCATGCGCCGGAGGCCTTCGAGGCTGGATTCGCGGAGGTCTTCCATATTCACCATCGGCACGGCGGTAGGCAGGTCGGGAATGGGAACGATGAGCTCGTAAGCATGGTAAAGGATCACCCTGGTTGCCCCCGTTTGCCCAGCCAGCCCGATCGCGTAGCGGGCCGCGTTATATGCTGTTTCTGAAAAGTCCGTTGGTACAATGATGGTTTTCATGACGGAAGGTTTTTTTAATCATCCTAAAGTTACACAATAACCGCACCAATCGTTGGAAGAAAGTAATAAATAAATTAGAAAAACCTGCAATAAGCGGTACGGTCCGGCACATGAGCAAATCCGCCCGAAAACCTCTATTTTTGCGTTCCATTCAGTACAGGAAGTGCATGCACTTCCTTAAAACCAGTATTTAATCACAAAAATGAGCGTAACTACCCAACAACAGCTCTCGGAACAGGAAATTATCCGCCGGGACAAGCTGAAGGAATTGCAAAGCCTGGGCATAGACCCTTACCCGGCCCCCGAATATCCCGTGAACGCATATTCCACGGATATCAAGGCCGGCTATTCGGAAGAAACGAAAGACCAGTACCAGGACGTATGCCTGGCCGGCCGTATCATGAGCACAAGAGACATGGGCAAGGCGAACTTTGCCGTATTGCAGGACAGCAAGGGTAGAATTCAGCTTTATATAAAACGGGACGACATCTGCCCCGGCGAAGATAAATCCCTCTACGACCAGGTTTGGAAAAAACTCACCGATATCGGCGATTTTATCGGCGTGAAAGGATATGCTTTTGTTACCAAAACGGGTGAAACCTCCGTACACGTAAAAGAGCTGACCGTGCTGGCAAAAGCCCTGCGCCCGCTGCCGGTGGTGAAAACGAAAGACGGGGAAAACTTCGACGAAGTGACCGATCCCGAATTCAAATACCGCCAGCGGTATGCGGACCTGGTGATCAACCCGCAGCTGAAAGAAGTATTCATCAAACGCACCCGCCTGATGCAAACCATGCGGGACTTTTATAACGAATTGGGTTACCTCGAAGTGGAAACGCCCATCCTGCAGGCTATTCCCGGCGGCGCAGCGGCGCGGCCCTTCATCACCCATCACAATGCGCTCGACATGCCGCTTTACCTGCGCATCGCCAACGAACTGTACCTGAAAAGGCTGATCGTGGGCGGGTTTGAAGGCGTGTACGAGTTCGCGAAAGACTTCCGAAACGAAGGCATGGACCGTACGCACAACCCCGAGTTCACCGTAATGGAAATGTACGCCGCGTACAAAGATTACAACTGGATGATGGCCACCACCGAAGCCCTGCTCGAAAAAGTGGCCGTTAACGTGAACGGCTCCACCAAAGTGACCGCGGGCGATAAAGAGATCGACTTCAAAGCGCCGTACCGCCGCGTAAGCATGTACGATGCCATTAAAGAACATACCGGTTTCGATATTTCCAACATGGACGAAACCCAGCTGCGCGATGTTTGCAAACAGCTGAACATCCACGTGGAAGCCAGCTCCGGCAAAGGCAAACTGATCGACGAGATCTTCGGTGAAAAATGCGAGCACCATTACGTGCAGCCCACCTTCATTATCGACTATCCCGTAGAAATGAGCCCGCTGACCAAAAAACACCGCCACAAACCCGGCGTGGTGGAACGTTTTGAGCTGATCGTAAACGGCAAGGAGATCGCCAACGCCTACTCCGAGCTGAACGACCCGATCGACCAGCGCCAGCGTTTTGAAGACCAGGTGGAACTGATGGCCCGCGGCGACGACGAGGCCATGTACATCGACCAGGACTTCCTCCGCGCATTGGAATATGGCATGCCGCCCACCTCGGGCATCGGTATCGGCATAGACCGGCTTACCATGCTGATGACGAACCAGCCGAGCATCCAGGACGTGCTGTTTTTCCCGCAAATGCGGCCCGAAAAGCCCGTGATAGCCGATTAAAGTCAAATTTTTAACAGATCGAAGGCGCCCTGCACCCGCGAGGCGCTTTTTTTATGGAACGGCTCTATAATAAAAAAACTGCATTGATAGGGCTTTAGTAGGGTAAAAGCGTTCTCACCGTAGTAAATCGCTTTACGTCACCGGCGAACAAAACGGGCTTTCTCCCGTTTTTGTTAAAAACCTTCATCCCATGAAAATAAAGGTCCCTACGTTCGCCGCCGTGGTGTTATTCGCCCTGGTATGGCTTTATTTCGGCATCAACCACCTCGTGAATGCGGATACCCTGGCGTCTATGGCCTCCACCGTGCCGGGGGGCACTTTCTGGATCTATTTTACCGGCGCCTGCATGATACTGGCGGGTATTTCCATGATATGGGGCAAATGGACGCGGCCGGCCTGTTACCTGCTGGCGCTGATGCTGCTGATATTTATCGTGGTGATACATATCCCGGCGCTGAACAAAGGGAATGTTTATGCTCCGTTCAACATCCTGAAAGACCTGGGGCTGCTGGCCGCCTCCGTTGTGATCGGGAATGTGCGGCACCGGATCAGGGAATTATAAAAAAAACAGGGCAGTGAAAGATTTCACCGCCCCCTTAAATTTCGACCATATCCTATGAAAAACCACTTCTAAAGTAGGCTGCTTTTGCATCGCCCGCATACTGCATTTCACGGAACGCGGCTTTTAGCCTATAACCGGCATATTCCTCTGTATATCCGGTTAAAACCATTGCCGCTGGTATATTTCATTGTTGAATTTGATATTTGATCTTTATTTTCGTTGCCTTGCGGCGGAAATACCCGCATGTTCATCAACCTGTTAATTATGAGAAGCATTCAACAATCGCTGCCGGCGTGGATTGCCGGGTTAACTATGCTGGCTGCCCTGCCGGCGGGAGCACAGGAAAAAAAGGAACTGGATTTCGACAAGATTTTTTCCAATCCCATATCGCTCACCGATCCTTTGCCTATCGTTAGAGGCTGGGCCAACAAAGATCATTACATTGAATACCGCCAGGGCAAAGCTTTGAGCGTGGACGTAAAAACGGGCAACACCGCCCCTTACACGCCGCCGCCCGCTACCGGCGCCACCGTAAGCATGAAAGGGAACGACGTGTACGTGCAAATGCCCAACGGCGGGGAAGAGATCAGGCTGACCAACAGCGAAACGGCGGAAAAGAACCCCACCCTTTCACCCGACGAAAAATATGTGGCCTTTACCCGCAACAACAACCTGTTTGCAGTGGAAGTAGCCACCAAAAAAGAAATACAATACACCACCGACGGGTCTGACGTGATCTACAACGGCTGGGCCTCCTGGGTGTATTACGAAGAGATCCTCGGCCGCCCGAGCCGCTACCGCGCCTTCTGGTGGAGCCCGGACAGTAAAAGGATCGCTTTTATGCGCTTCGACGATTCCAAAGTGCCGGTATTCCCGATCTACAGCGAAGCAGGCCAGCACGGTTTTCTCGAAAACACGCGCTACCCCAAGGCCGGCGATACCAACCCCGAAGTAAAACTGGCCGTGGTGCCCGTTACGGGTGGGAAGATCACCTGGGCGGACTTCAACGAAAAAGACGACCAGTATTTCGGCCAGCCCTTCTGGAGCCCCGATGGCAGCGCACTCTGGGCGCAATGGATGCCGCGCGAGCAGAACAATCTCATCATCTACGCCATCGACCCGCAAACCGGCGCTAAAAAAGCGCTGTACAACGAAAAACAAAAAACCTGGATCGACTGGTTCACCGATATTTATTTCCTGCAGAACAATAAAGGTTTTATCGTAAAAAGCGATCTCTCCGGCTGGGACCACCTGTACCTGCACAATATGGACGGCAGCCTGAAGCAGCAGCTCACCAGCGGCAACTGGCGCGTGCGCGAAGTGCTGCTGATCGACGAAAAGAAACAAGCCGTTTATTTCACCGCCCGCAAAGAAGCATCCACCCGCTTCGACCTGTACAAAGCCGATCTGAAAGGCGGAGAGCCGCAACGCCTCACTTTCGGCGAATTTTCGCACGACGTGAAGCTGAGCCCCACCGGCGAATATTTCGTGACCACCTACAGCAACCTCAATACGCCCCCGCGCATGGCGCTGCTGAACGAAAAAGGAAAGGTGATCCGCGAGCTGGGCAATTCCCGCGGCGAAACTTTCAACACCTATAAACTCGCCCCCACCGAACTAAAAACCTACAAAACCCGCGACGGGCTGACGCTGCCGCTTACCATCATCTGGCCGCTGCACATGGAGCCGGGTAAAAAATATCCCGTGCTGATCAGCATCTACGGCGGTCCGGACGCGGGCACCGTTTACGATACCTGGCGCACGAGCCTGTCTTCGCAATGGTATGCGCTGGAAGGGCTCATCCAGGTGGCGATAGACAACCGCGCAGCGGGGCACCTCGGTAAGATGGGCATGAATTACATTCACCGCCAGCTCGGCAAATATGAGATCGAAGATTACATGGACGCCGCGAAATGGCTCGGCACCCAGCCGGGCGTGGACGCCAGCCGCATGGGCATTACCGGCGGCAGCTTCGGCGGGTACATGACCTGCATGGCCCTTACCTACGGCGCCGATGTGTTCACCCATGGCATGGCGAACTTTTCTGTAACGGACTGGCAGCTGTACGACAGTCATTACACCGAACGTTTCATGGACCTGCCGAAAGACAATCCCGAAGGTTACAAGATCACTTCCGTGCTCACGCACGCGGATAAATACAAAGGGCTGCTGCGGATCGTTCATGGCACGATGGACGACAACGTGCACCTGCAGAACACGATCCAGCTGGTAAACCTGTTCGAAGACCTGGGCAAACATTTCGAACTGATGCTTTACCCCGGCGAACGCCATGGATGGGGCGGCAAAAAAGCGGCGCATTCCCGCAACGAAGGCTACCGTTTCGTATACGCGAACCTGTTACAAAAGCCCCTGCCCGATTATTTCAAAGGCACGAACTAAGTTATTCGCCGATATAAAACGAAAAGGCCCGGAGACATCTCCGGGCCTTTTTAATGAGGTAGGGGCAAAAAAACAGGGCTGCAAGAATACAGCCCCGAAAAATTTTAACCATATCTTTATTGAAAAACCTGTTACAAATTTCCATAATTTAGAAACAAGTCCAATATCCAAACTAGCGAACGCTATATTTTTTCCAGTTAACGTAAAGAAAACCGCCTTGAACGATTGGCGAGAAAGCTCATTTGCTGCAAATCCTGTTCTGCAGCGCAAATCATCACAAATAAAATTATAATATGGGAAATATGAGGGGAGTAACAACAATATCGGGGGAAGGGAATTAAAAAAGGCGATAAGAATACCGCCTTTGTAATAATTTTAACCATATCCTATGAAAAACCTAAGTCAAAGATAAGGCGGGAACTTTCCATTGCAAGTCTATTTCCGTGAACGTAGCGTTTTTGTTCGTGAAGTCAGGAAATCGGTGTTTTTGCAAATAGATTATGATTAATTTTAAATTAAATTATTTAGCCCTATGCAATCCTATGGCCGTTTTTCACGGGGCGGTCCGGCTGCAGCAGCACTATTTGCTGATCGTCTCCCACTACGCCCAGCACCAGGCATTCGGAGAAAAAATTAGCGATCTGTTTCACGGGGAAGTTCACCACGGCCACTACCTGCCTCCCGGCCAGTTCTTCCGGCTGATATAAACGCGTGATTTGGGCAGACGAACGTTTGACACCCAGTTCCGGGCCAAAGTCGATTTCGAGCTGGTAAGCGGGATTTTTCGCTTTTTCAAAATTCACCGCTTTCAATACCGTTCCCACGCGGATCTGTACTTTTTCAAAATCATTCCAGGTGATCGTTTCCATTCGTATGAAGTTTTGGAACGGAAATTAAGCGGTTTGCGGAAAATGGAACCGGTGAAAAGGTGGAAAAGGCGGTAAAAGGGATGTAAAGGATACGTCAGCGTTGAGTGGAGAGAAAAAATATAGGGCGGTAAGAATACCGCCCTCAAATATTTTTAACCATATCCTATGAAAAACCGATACAAAGATATGATTGCGGGTCACACTCAAAACCTGGTTTTCGTAAAAGGAAGGTTTTGTCTCGTGAACGTATCGAAATATCGTATGTTAACAAGAAATTAACCAATATCAGTTCACCCTGTTAGTGAGTTGGTACTTTAGGCGCTGTCCCCATGATGGTATCGATCTCGTGCATGAGCTCTTTCGTGAGTTTCGGATATACTTCCAGCGCTTTCAGCGTTTCTTTCAGCTGCTCTTCTTTCGTAGCCCCGAGGATCGCGCTGGTTACGTTCGGGTTGGCAATGCACCAGGCCACGGCCAGAACGGCGAGGCTTGTGCCCAGCTGGTCCGCCACCGTTTGCAGCAGCGCTACCTTCGCCAGGTTTTCGTCGAGCAGGTTGCGATTGCGCAGCCATTCGTACCCTTCCAGGCTTAAACGGGAGCCTTCCGGCACGCCTTTGTTGTATTTCCCGGTCAATATACCGGAAGCCAGCGGGCTGAAGATGGTAGTGCCCAAACCTTCGTTTTTGTAGATCTGTGCATATTCCACTTCCACTTTTTCGCGGCGGAACAGGTTGTATTCGGGCTGTTCCACCACGGGGCCGATCAGGTTGTACTGGCGGGCGATCATATGCGCGTGCATGATCTCCGCGGCCGTCCATTCGGAAGTTCCCCAGTACAATATTTTTCCCTGCTGTATCAGGTTGGTCATGGTCCACACCACTTCTTCGATGGGCACGTTCCTGTCTGGCCGGTGGCAATAGAACAGGTCGAGATAATCGAGCTGCATACGCTGCAGGGCTTCGTGGCAGGCTTCTACCAGGTGTTTGCGGCTCAGGCCGGTCTGGTTGGGCTTGTTGTTCGCGCCTCTCCAGCCGAAGTAGGCTTTGCTGGACACGGTGTACGACGTACGGTCCCAGTTCTTCCGTTTCAACACCCTTCCCATCATCTTTTCGGATTCGCCCAGGGCGTAGATCTCCGCGTTGTCGAAGAAGTTGATGCCGCTGTCGTAGGCAAGGCCCATCAGGCGGTCTGACAAACTATCGTCTACCTGCCCGTGAAAGGTCACCCAGCTGCCGAAGGACAGTACGCTGAGCTGCAGGCCCGATTTTCCTAATCTTCTGTATTCCATGATCATGTATTTTTAAAATGCCCATAAAAATAACAATCTGGCATAGTTATTGACTATTATCGGGCAGGAAATTTTAGGTTAAAAAATAGGTTAAAGCAAAAGAAACCCGGTCAATCGACCGGGTTCTTTTGTTATTGGAAGTCTCGTTGTTATTTATTGGAAGGAAAGCGTACTGTCCTGCGGGGCGAACGATCCGTAAGCATTGATAAATTCGCTGCGGGAAAAATCCTGATTGGCCCTGAAGCCCTGGCCGTAAAGCGTGTCCACGGGAGTAGAAAGGCGGCAGAAGCGGTCCGTTACGAAGAGGTTCTGTTTGGAATCCCAGCGGAGGTCTTTACAATCGAGGCGCTGCGCGGTAGTGAGGCTGATGAACACCACGCTGTCGCGCAGGTAGATGTCCGTTGAATTTTCTTCGTAAGTGCCGAATTTGGAAGTGAGAATGCTTTCTTTGGTAAGCGAATCCGTGTAAAAAACCACCTGGAGCCCCCTGGGAAAATCGGTATGCGGCGGGTTGTTGAGATGCCTTTCCATGTACGGTGCGGTGAGCACGCCTTTTACATGGGCCGTCTGGCTCATGATGGTTTCGATATCATACGCCTGCTCCACGCCCAGCTTTTTAATATCGAAGGCACGCACGGCGTTGACGTCGTTTTCGCAGCTGATAAAAGCCAGGGCGATGCCCAGGTATATAAAAATTCGTTTCAAGCGGATCGGTTAGTCGTATTTGGTTTTGATGAACCAGCGGTCGCTAAGGGTGAAGCCGATGGTAACCCGGTAATAGGTTTCCTTCAGGCGGTCCTGGTTTCCGCGGGAGCCCACTTCAAATGCCGTGTTGATCATCGTGAACTGGTTCATGGCGGGCATGATCCTTTTTACAGGAAAACCTGCGCCGATGGAGAAGCCCCAGATGTTCATGTCTTCATTCCCCAATTTTATGTAATCTTTTCCGAAAAACCCGCCGGCACGGTAAGCGACTTTGTTCCAGTAACCGGTGAAGGAAGTGGCGTTGGGCACAAACTGGCCGCCGAAATTGAGCCTCCAGCTGTCCTGCGTGCTGTCTTTCGCTTCATAGTTCCTGAAATTGCTCCATTTGGCGGTGTTGTAATCGATCCCGAACATAAATTTGTCGGTTTTGGTGATCATGATGCCACCGCCGATATTCTGCGGGTAGAGCACGTCGCCGCGGTCGCCGCTGGTGTATTCGATGGTATCGCGGGTATCGTATTCGTCTGAAGAAGCGTCGTAGAAGAGGGTTTCTTTCATGGTTTCGCGGCGGGCGCTGAGTTTTTGCTCGAGGCTTCCGCTAACGCCGAATGAAAGGCTGAGGTCTTTGCCCAGCGGCACTACCTGCTGCAGGCCCACGGTATAAAAGAAGCTGCCGTAGCTGGTCCTTTTGCTGGCGCGGGAGGGCAGAATGGTGGATTCGGAGGGATACAGCACTTTGGTGCTGTTGGTCACGTTCCCGAAAAGGTAACCGAAGTTGGCGCCGATGCTGAAGTTGCCGAAGGCGATGCCGGTGCCGGCGTAGGCCTGGTAAATACCGCCGTTTCCTTCAAACTGGTTCACCATGGGCACTTTAAGGGTATCGAAGAACGTTCTTTCCTCTGATTCGGCGATGTTGTACGCTACGCGGGTCATGGGCCGGAGGCCGATGTTGAGGCCCCACTTCCTGCTCAGGGGCATGCCCAGCTGGAGATAAGCGAGGGTGCCGAAACCGGACTGGGAGCTTTCGTCGCGGGTGGCAAGGCGGCGTACGCCGCCGTTCACGCCTACGTCGAACGTTACCAGCTGCAGCCGGGAATAGCTGGCGGGGTTGAGGTAGTTTACGGACTGGGGACTGGCAAAAGCCTGGGCTGCGCCTCCCATACCAAGATTGACGGCATTTTCCGAACGGGAAAGCTCGCCTAATCCGAAGCGAGAGTAAGGTGTGTTGTCCTGAGCGGCAGCATTCTTTGCGGAAAGCACAGTAACGCCAAGCAGGCAAAAGAAGCTAGCTTTTGTCCAATACATTGAGTTCTACGATTGAATTTAAACCTTTATACATTAAATACGGGCTTGCAAATATCTTACTTTTAAGGCGGGAAGCAAAAAATTCCAAATTACCCCCTGTTAAAAGCGCGTTAAAGTTCCGGTACCGCGCGGAATACGCTGCTATCATGCCTTCCACCTCGGCCAGCGCCCCCTGTTGCACGCCGCTCAGGATGCTTTGCCGCGTGTTGTAGCCGATGAAAGAATATTGCGTGCTCGCTTTCACCAGCGGCAGCTTGTCGGTAAACTCGTGCAGCGCCTTGAAACGCATGTCTATGCCCGGACTGATTCCCCCGCCCAGGAATACCCCGGTTTTATGCACGAAATTGTACGTGATGGCGGTGCCGGTACCGATTATGAGGCTGTGTTTGCCGGGAAACGTGGCCCAGGCGCCCGAAGCGAGCGCCATTCTGTCTACCCCTAGCGTTTCGGGTTTGTCGTACGCCAGCTGGATAGGCATTGGCGTGCCGTGCTGCAGTTTTACGAAGGAAGTATGTTCCGCCAGCAAAACCTCCAGCGCGGGCGGATGGTCTATCACCGAGGAAAGGATGGCGGCGGAAGGCCGGTATTGGTCCAGCGCGGCTTTCACTTCACCGAGAAAACCCGCTTCCGAAAAAAACAATTCCCGCAGCAGTTCGCCGTTTTGCATTATACCGCATTTCAGGCGCGAATTGCCCAGGTCCATACAAAAAACAGGTCCGGTCATGCCGCCAAATTAAAAATTATCCACGGATAAATTCCGGAAATGCCCATTGAGCTTTACGCGGTCTTTGAGCCGTTCCATTTCGTTCATCACGGGAATCACCTTCTGGAGGTGGCGTTTGAGATATTCCAGGCGCTGCATTTCATGGAAAAGATGGAGGATCTCGTATTCTTCCTGCAGCGAAAGCCCGGCATGGTGTGCCAGGTCGTAGGAACGCAGCACGTCGTCTGCCTGCGGGAAACTTTTGCTGACCTGCAATATCTGGTGCAGCTCGCGCACGGCGGTTACCACCTGCTGCTGCAGTTTGGCGCTGGAACGTTCCTGGTTGTCGGGGTAATTAACGATAGCGCCGGCATAAAGCTTTTCGGGCACTTCGCGGATGATCTCGAGGATGCGGAATACTTTCAGCCCTTTGGTCCGGATGTCCAGCTCGCCGGTCTCATATACTTTTTCGACCCGCGCGATTTCCACGAGCGTGCCGTATTCGTTCACTTTTTTGTCGATCACCGCCGGTATGCCAAAAGGTTTGTTTTCCCTGATGCATTCGCTCACCAGTTGTTTGTACCGCGGCTCGAAGATGTGCAGGTTGAGCTGTTCGCCCGGGTACACCACTATGCCTAATGGAAAAATCGGGATGAAATTCGTCATAGTGCTAAAATACATTATTTGGGAAAAAATTCCCGCTGCTGTTGGCGCGGGGGCGGGCTAAATTATTTTGTAGTTCCGGTAGTCCCAAAGCCTTACCCCGAACCGTTTTTCGAACCAGTAGAGCACTCTGCGCTTGATGTTCCGGAATTGTTTGCGGCTGATGTCGTGCTCGAACTGCCAGTTTTTCCGGTTGATGCGGTCGGCCATGATCATGGGGTGGCGGCCGTTGAAACGTTCGAGGGAATCCACTTCGGAGTAATCGAACACCGCGGTGGCGGAGATGCGGTCCATGAGGGGGCGGTTGTTGCCGTGGTAGAGGGAAGTGGAATTGATCCACTTGCGGGCCTGTTCTTCGGGGTTTTTCACCCAGCCGTAATGGTATACGTATGCGTTGACGGGTTTCACGCGCAGCTTGCGGTTGTTCAGCCGGAAGCCCTGCGCGTCGCGGTAGGAGCGGATGGCGGGGTTAAAACGGATCACCCTTATTTCATGATTGTACCAGCTGCGCGAATCGCCCACGTAATCGTAGCTGCCGTAAAAATGATGATAGCGGAACAACAATCCTTCCACTTCCTCATTGTGCCGGTAACGGTCCATAGCGGCACGGATGGCGGGAATGTCCGATTCATGCACCACCTCGTCCGCCTGTATGTAAAACGCCCAGGTAGTGTCTTTGCTGATATGCTGCAGCGCCTTGTCGGTCTCCACGGCCAGCACTCGCCCGCCCGCTTTCAAACTATCGTCCCATTCGGAATGAAAGATGCGGATCTTGGGAGAGCCGATGGACTGGATCAGTTCCAGCGTACCATCGTTGCAGTTACCCACGCTAACGACCACCTCGTCGCAAAGCGGAAGGATGGAACGAATGGCTTCCGTTACGGGATAATCGAACCTTACGGCATTCCTGACAAATGTAAATCCGGTAACTTTCATGAAACAAACTAAGGTGCTGCAAAGATGTGAAAAATCATCGATACATTTGTTCTATGTCTGCGCCGTTATTAGAACGCCTGCTGAAAGGCGATACCCGCGCCCTGGCCCGCTGTATATCGCTGGTGGAGAACGAAACACCGGGTTATGAACGGTTGCTCGAAGCATTGCCGCCCAACGGCCACACGCGCGTTACCGGCATCACAGGCCCGCCGGGGGCGGGCAAAAGCACGCTCGTGAATGCATTGATCACGGAATTGTTAAATCGTGACCAGCGGATCGCCATCATCGCGGTAGATCCTTCTTCCCCTTTTAATTTCGGCGCGCTCCTGGGCGACCGCATCCGCATGAGCGAACATTTTTCCGATCCCCGCGTATTCATCCGCTCCATGGCCAGCCGCGGCGCGCTCGGCGGCCTCAGCCCGAAGATCATGGAAGTGAGCGACCTCATCAAAGCGGCAGGCTTCGATTATCTTTTCATCGAAACCGTCGGCGTAGGCCAGAGCGAAGTGGAGATCGCCGGCATCGCGGATACCACCGTGGTGGTGGTAGTACCCGAAGCAGGAGACGAAATACAGACTATGAAAGCGGGGCTGATGGAGATCGCCAACGTGTTCGCCGTGAACAAGGCCGACCGGCCGAAGGCAGACGAATTCGCCCGCAACCTGCGGCTGCTGGCGCATACCCGGCGCAGCGACAACTGGGAAACGCCCGTCGTAAAAACCATCGCCATACAACACGAAGGCATCGGCGAGCTGATTGCCGCGCTGGACGCGCACCGCGACCAGGTGCAGGGGCACAGCCACCGCAAGGCGCTGCTGCTGGCGGAAAAGGCTTACCAGCTCATCCAGCACCGGCGCATGCAGGACGTGAACAAACAATCGCTGTACGCAGACGTGCAGCGGCAAATGAACGACCCGCAGTTCAATCTTTACCGCATCGTTCAGCAGTATACCCGGTAAAATCGTATCTTCGCCCCGTCTGAACAAAAAAACGCAGGAATGGTTACTGTTACAAGAGTATTCCGTCTTTTCTTCACTTACGCCGTGTTCAATTACGGCGGCTGATCCTGCGCGCGCAACCCACACATTTCATTTCAACATATTTCTATTTTAAACAGAACAAATCATTTTGTTATGGCCTGGTTATTTTTAGTATTGGGCGGTCTTTTCGAGATCGGGTTCACCATTTCATTGAAGTATTCCGAGAATTTTTCCAGGCTCTGGCCTTCGCTGAGCTTCGTAGCTTGCATCTCGCTGAGCTTTTTCCTGCTGAACAAAGCGATCAATAACGGTTTGCCGATCGGTACGGCCTACGCGGTATGGACGGGCATTGGCGCGGCAGGCACCGCTATCGCGGGAATCTTTTTTTTCAAAGAGCCCGCCACGCTCTGGCGCATATTTTTCCTGGCGATGCTGATCGGCTCCATCATCGGGCTGAAATTTGTTTCGGAAGGGCATTAAGGAACGCAAACAGGCCCGGAACGTGTTAGTCCGGGCCTGTTACTTTATCAGGTAAAAAAAGGCGTTTTTAAGCCTTATATGCGATGATGTTTTCCGTTTGCCCCACCTTAGGCATGTCCTCCTTCGTATTCACCGGCCTGGTCACCATCGGCTTGTCTGTTTCCAGCAGGCCGGCGTTCAGCAGTGTGTAGCCGTGTTTCTTCAGCAGGTCGAATATATCGTTGCGCATGCTCACCGGTATTTCCAGGAAGATCTCGGCGATAATTACGGGGTGATATTTTTCGAGGATATTCTCCAGCGTGGTGAGCACGAAATAATCCAGCCCTTCCGTATCAATCTTTATCAGGGAAAGTTTCTGCAGCTCGCCGGCGTATTCCTGTTCGAGGAAATTACCGAGGTGTTTGCCTTTGATGGGCTCTTTGAGTTTGTATTTGCCGTGCCGGTTGTCGTTGAGGTCGGTGATGAGCCCGCCGTTGCTCATGGAAGCTTCGGAAGAGGCGTAGTAGAAGTTCATGTCTTTGTCTGCCGCGGCGAACTGCAGCGGTACGATGTTGGCCTTGCCTTTGTTGAGTTTCGCATTTTCCTGCAATACGCTGAACACGTGCGGGTTGGGATCGAGCGCCAGCACTTTGCCGGAGCCGCCCGCGGCGATGGCCATGGCCACGGTAAGGTCGCCGATGTTGGCGCCGATATCGATCGCCAGTGAACCTTCGGGGATGTATTTGCGGAAGAAATCTACTTCATGTTGCGTGATGACCTTCGGTTTCAGCAGGGGGTTCAGCCAGTTGGCGAACTCGATGGTCTCGTTGTTGGCGAGATGGAAGGTATCGGTCCTGGTGCCGTACTGCCGGAACACGCGGCGCGCTTTTTTCCGTGCGAACGACGCTTTGAAATAGGATAAGATGGACATGAGCTGTTGGTTGTTTTCGCCAAGATACTTCCATTTTGTTTATTTTCTCACAGCCTCCGGAGGAAAACGGTGGAAGCCGCGTAAGCCGCCAGCGAGGCCAGCGCCACGGGCGCTATGGCAGCGGGCTGCCAGGAAATTTCCAGCGCGAAAAGCGCGGCCATCAGCGGTAGCCGCGTAACGCCGCCAAGCATGGCGGCCATGCCAACAACCGCCGCCAGCGAAGGATTGAGCGGCACCGTGCTGAAAAGCGATTGCAGCCACAAGGCCGTAAGCACGCCCGAAGCCGCGCCCACCGCCGCAAACGGCGTAAGGAGGCTTCCCGGGAAACGCGCGCCGGCGGCGGCTATCAAGGTAATGAGCTTGTAAGACGCTATATTGATCAGCAGCGAAAGCGTCACATTTTCCAGCGTCAGCGCCTGCCGGCCGAGTCCAATGCCAGGCCCGAACAGCAAGGGTTTCAGGCATACCAGCACCGCAATGAGCGCCACCGCGGCAATGCTGAGATAACGCCCGCTGAACATGTTGAGCGCCTGCACCGCGCGCACGATAAGACCGGATAAAATGCCCATCAATAAGCCGAGTAAAATATACACGCCCGTGGCCGCCGCTCCGGGCATTTCAAACGGTCCCAAAGACCGGGGGCCGAACCATGCGTAATGCAGGGCCGCGCCCGTGAAAGCCGCCAGTAGCACATATCCCGTTCTTCTGCGCGTGATGGAGAACCAGACCATGACGGCCGCGGCGAGCGGTGTGCCGAACCATGCGGCAATACCCGCCGCAATGGCGCTAACGGCCAATACGTCTTTTTCCGCGGACGAAAAACTGCGGCCCAACCGCAGTAACACAGCCACCTTCAATAAAATTCCCTCCGGCCCCAGCGGCATGCCCGTAACGCTGTAAACGAGCTGGGACAAGGGTTTCCACCACCCGGTCTTTTTCCAAAGCCAGCCGGCGGCCAGCGCGCCGGCCACGATCAGCGCGGCGAGCGCAATACCCGGAACAATATTCGTTGCAAAATGTTCCAGCCCAAGCAAACCCTCCAACAGCAAAAGCGCAGCCGCGCCGATGACGGTTGAAAGCAGAACGATGCAAAGACACAATACTCCCACTCGTTTGAGTGGCTGATGGATATAAGGCGGAACGGGCAGGCCATCTGCTATGGGCAACCCTTCACGATGGGAAAAAAATGCGGGTAGTTTCAAGGAGATGTTGTTTAGGATTTTATCCTTTAACGTGATAAATATAGCAAATAAAAAAATGCCAACTAGATTGTGTAAAAGGCCCGGGACGACTGTTCAATAATCCGCTGAAATGCTTGCACAAAAAGAATTACGACGATTTCGAAGTGTTTCATGAAACACCATGAATGTGCTATGCACACGCACCAAAAGTTTCGTACATTCGGCCCTCCCGTGCAGGCCCATTTTCCGATGAAAAAATTCAATTTAAATTAAGAAACCATACTAAAACGATACAGTTCAACTAAAAAAATGGCAAAGGAATCTACCTTTAATCCTGAGCATCAGGCTACCCACACGTCCAGCAAAGTGGTGGCGGCACTGGAAAGAATTTCTGAAGCTTTCCGCGTGATGCTCTGGCAGGAAGCCAAACAATACGGGATCAGTCCTATCCAGGTACAGATACTTACCTACTTACTTCATTATCCGGAAAAACTGAAGACTGTCACACATCTGGCTGCACATTTCAACATGACCAAAGCGACCGTGAGCGACGCCATCAAATCGATCGCCGCGAAAGGTTTTGTAAAAAGAAAAGAAGATTCGGAAGACAGCCGCAGTCATTCCCTGCATCTTACCCGCGAAGGCAAAGCACTTGCGCGCAAAGTGGAGCGTTTCGCGGAACCGATGGAAATATCCGTTCAGAAAATGGGGCCCGAAAAACAGTCGGGCATACTGGAACAGCTGCTCTACCTGATCCAGGACCTCAACGGGCAACTTGTGATCACGCCGCAGCGGATGTGCCTGAACTGCCGGTTCTACGAAAAGAAAGGAAAGCTGCATTACTGCAACCTTGTGAATGCTTTTTTGAAAGCGGGAGATCTAAGAGTGGATTGCCCGGAATTCCGGATGCCGGCGGGTTAATTGTCGCTAACGGCGCGCTGGGATTTCCACCAGCGCCAGCCGAGGAATGCGCCAAGCGCCAGCGGTGTGAACGCCAGCATCAGGATACCGTTATTCAGTCCTTTTGCGGGCCCTTCGCCGAGCTGCTGCGCGGTTTTGGTGCACAACGAGCACTGGGCCAGTAAATCGCTGCAGGGAACCAGCAGCGCAACGATCATGATGAGAAGGAATATCTTTTTCACTTTCCGAAATTACAGGTTTTCTCCATTACAGTCACTGATCTATATCAGTTCCGCTCAATAATACGGCTGGATCATGATATACACGATCACGCCGGTTACCGCCACATAAAACCAAACGGGCCAGGTAAAACGGGCCAGTTTGCGGTGCCTCGGGTTGTTGCCCTGGAAGGCGAACAGCAGGGTGAACAGCACCATCGGCACGATCACCACCGCCAGCAGGATGTGCGTGAGCAGCAGGAAATAATACGCATACCGTACGCCCCCTACCAGCGCTATTTCGGCGGCGTCCACCACGCCGTTGTGGTCTATGTCGCCGAACTTCGTGCTTTCCGTGAGGAAGTGATAGGTAACGTAAGAAAGCAGGAAAAACACGGAGAGTATTACGGCGGAAAGGTTCGCCCATTTATGCGCTTTCTGGTGGCCGTTTTTAATGAAATACAGGCTGGCCAGCAGCAGCACGGCCGTAGCGGAATTGAGCACGGCATGGAAAAAAGGCATCATTTTCACGTCGAACCCTACTTCCATATCGGGTTTGGGCAGTACAAAAAGTATGGCCACCGCCACGGGTATCAGGATAGACACGAGGGCGATAGGGATGTTCAGGTTCCTGTTCTTCAGATTCATCGTTCACAAATTTTAATTGCCGGAGGAAAAAAGGCGTTTGAGCAGCCCGGGCTTCTTTTTGTCTTTGGCAAGGTGCAGCACGGCAATGTCGTTCACCATCCGGCGCACGTCGTTGCTGTCCATCCCGTTGTAATACCCGCGGATGTAGCGGTCTTTATCGATCACGACGAATTTTTCGGTATGGATAAAATCGTCCGGCCCGCCGGTGCCTTCGAGGGCGTTCACAAAAAATTCGTGGCGGGCGAGGTCGTAGATCTCTTTTTTGTCGCCGGTGAGCATCCACCAGTTTTTCGGGTCGATGCCGCGTTTGTCTGCGTACTTCTTCAGCGTTTCCACGCTATCGCGGGCGGGGTCTACGGTAAGCGACACGATCTGGATGAGCGTATCGTTTTTGTTGTAGGTATCCTGCACGCGTTTCAGGTTCTTCATCAGCTGGGGGCAGATCACGGGGCAGCTGGTAAAAAAGAAGTTCACGATCACGATCCGGTTTTCCGCGTTTTTAAGGCTTACCTGCTCGCCGAGCTGGTTGGTGAGGGTGAAGTCCTTCACCTGGTGAAAAACGGTGTCGTAGGAGGTCTTTCCATCTTTCACCACGGTATCTACTCTCTCAGCAATGAGATAGGGCGGCACGTGTATCACGTCCCTGCCGTAATGGTCCACGATCAGGTAACCGGTTAAGGGCACCAGGATGGCCAATGCAACGCCTAATAATGCTTTTCTGGAAATGACGGTAAGTTTTAAAGGGTTTATAAAAGCAAAAATGTAAAAGTGATGCTATCAGCGTGGATGGAATCACTTTTACATTCTGCGTTATGGTTATGCTAACTTGTTAATGATGCGCAGGCGCGTGGGCCGGGGCTTCCTTTTTCACCGGGGTACCGGGAGCCAGGTCTTTGCGCATGTTCTTCCAGCTGTCTCCGTCTGCCAGGAAAGCGATGATGAACCATACGAACAGCAGGAGCGGGAACAGGATGGTCATGATCAGGTTCCTTACTTCGTGGCCAAGGTGCATAAACTCTGCCACGATGAAAAATGCTTTCACGATGGTGAGGCCGATGAAGATGGAGTTGAGCAGCAGTTTGCCGGGGAAGCCGGTATACAGGTGCAGGAACGCGAGCCCTACTTCCACCATGGTTACAATCAGCAGGATCCAGAACGTTTTCCAGATGGATTTGATGGCTGCCTGCCTGTCGTTTGCGTTTTGTGTATGCGCCATGTTTTCAGAATACTTTTCTCTTTATAAAAATTCGTTCAGTTCAAATTAAGGGATGCTTACAGCAGGTAGAAGCAGGTGAATACGAATACCCAAACCAGGTCTACAAAGTGCCAGTACAGCCCTACTTTTTCCACCATTTCATAATGACCGCGGTGCTCGTAAGTGCCTTTGAGCACGTTGATCAGTACGATGATATTCAGCACCACGCCGGATGTTACGTGCAGGCCGTGGAAGCCGGTGATGGTGAAGAAGAAGTCGGTGAAGTTGGTGGACAATGCAGCGGAACCGTCGTGGTTAACGAAGGGGTTGCTGCCCCACCAAGCGCCTACTTCGTGCAGGTGCGTCCATTCCCAGGCCTGGCAGCCGAGGAACATGATACCGCCTACGATGGTCAGGCTCAGCCATTTGATAACCGCCTTCCTGTCCATGTAATGACCGGCGTTTACGGCCAGTACCATGGTCACGGAGCTCATGATGAGGATGAAGGTCATCAAACTCACGAATACCAGCGGCAGATCCATATGTCCCATGAACGGGAATGCGTGGAACACCACGTTCGGGTCGGGCCATGCTTCAGCCATGAAACGTTGCGTGCCGTATGCGATCAGCAATGCGCCGAACGTGAAGGCATCCGAGATAAGGAAATACCACATCATCAACTTTCCATAGCTCACGCTAAAGGGCGAATGCCCTCCGTTCCACCATTTTTTCTTCGCTGTTACTGCGTTATCCATTTGTACGAATTATGAATTTTATTGGTTCTAAACTTCTCTTATTCTAACGTGCCAGGCTGAAAAATATCAGCAGATAAATCCAAAGCCCGTCAACAAAATGCCAGTATGTGGAGGCCACTTCGATGGGCACCGCGCTGTATGTTCTGACCCTGGTGCGGAAGGCCCTTGCAAACAGCACCAGCAGCACTACTACCCCGCCTATCACGTGCAGCACGTGCGCGCCTACGATCACATAAATGAAACTGGCCGATACGGTCTTGTTCAACGGCAGCCCGTGATCTTTCATGTCCGCAAAACCGATGATCTGGCAAACCGCAAATGCGATGCCGAGCAGGGCGGTTACGGAGATCAGCTGTTTGTATGCGCTCATGTTCCTTGCCTTGAACTGGCGCTGGGCCAGGTAAATGGTAAGGCTGCTCAGCAAGATCACCCCGGTGGACACATAAAAAACAGCCGGCAGCTCGAAGCTGAACCAGTTGGCCTGTGCCCGCTTGACTACGTATGCGCTTGTGAAACCTATGAACATCATCGTAATGCTGGCCATAGCGATCCACATGGAATACTTGTGCGGATGTATTTTGTTTTTTTGAGCGTTCATTGTCAACATTTCCTCACAGTTTAACTTTATCAAACAACAGCGCCAGTAAAATTACCGCCAGGTAAATATAAGAACCGAACATCAGTTTCCTGGCGGATGGCACATCACATTTCCGGTATAACTCGATAGCCCTGTACAGGTAAAATCCGCCTATGAGTATCGCCACTACCGCCGAAATGGCGCCGGTAATGCCCAGCAGGTAAGGCGCTACACCAGCAGGGATCAGCAGCATGGTGTACATGGCCGCCTGCATCGCGATCATCTTTCCCGGGCCGCGGTCTGTAGGCATCAGCTTGAAGCCCGCCCTGGTATAGTCCGTATGCGCTACCCAGGCTATCGCCCAGAAGTGCGGGAACTGCCAGAGGAACTGTATGGCGAATAACGCCCAGCCGCCTTCGGAGAACGAGCCTGCGCCGGCCACCCAGCCGATCAGCGGGGGCAAAGCGCCCGGAACGGCGCCTACCAGCACGGCGAGCGAGTTCCATTTTTTCCAGGGCGTGTACACAAAACCGTACAGCACGAGGGAAACGAGGCTCACCATGGCGCTCAGCCAGTTAAAACCGAAACCGAGGATCAGGATGCCGGCCAAACCGGTAACTACCGATACCACTGCGGCTTCCGATATGGAAAGACGCCCTGCGGGCAGCGGCCTCGGGGCCGTACGCGCCATCAGTTTGTCCGTTTCCTTTTCCAGGATCTGGTTAATGATGTTCGCAGAACCGGAAACCAGGATGCCGCCTGCAAATAATAAAAGAACTTTTATCAGGTCAAATTCCACGCCTGGTACCAGCAAGTAGGCAACCACGCAGGAGAAAACTACCATGAATGTGAGCGTAAACTTCATCATCATGAAGTAATCCTTCACCCTGCTTGCAATGGCGTATGATAAAGACAACTTTATGGAATTTTCTTGCAACATGTTGTTTCTTCACTATTTCTGTTCCACAACTTCCCTGTATGCAGGTTTCACCCTGCATAACGGCATTAGTGCTTGGATTCGTCAGGCGATACAGGCACCGTCTGCGGGATGAAATCTTTCCCGTCTTTGCTGTAATCATAAGCCCAGCGGTGAACTTCGGGGATCTCGCCAGGCCAGTTACCGTGACCGGGGTGGATCGGCGTAGTCCATTCGAGGGTCGTAGCATCCCACGGGTTAGGCGTGGTCAGTTTACGGCCTTTGAAAATGCTATAGAAGAAGTTGAATACGAATAATAATTGTGTTGCGAACACGATGATCACCACGAAGCTGATGAACTGGTTGAGGCCGCCGAACATGTTGAAGGACTGCCAGTTGCTGTAATCGAAGTAACGGCGCGGCATACCGGCCATACCTTCGTAGTGCATCGGCCAGAATATCAGGTAAGCGCCCACCAGCGTGATCCAGAAGTGGATGAAACCGAGCGTCTGGTTCATGTAACGGCCATACATTTTCGGGAACCAGTGGTAGATACCGGCGAACATACCGAAGAATGCGGATACGCCCATTACGATATGGAAGTGCGCGATCACGAAGTAAGTATCGTGCAGGTGAATGTCGATAGCGGAGTTACCGAGCCAGATACCTGTAAGACCACCGGAGATGAACGTGCTCACGAAACCGATGGAGAACAGGGAGGCCGGCGTGAAACGGATATTCCCGCGCCAGATCGTCGTGATCCAGTTGAACACCTTGATGGCGGAAGGCACCGCGATCAGCAGCGTCAGCAGTACGAAGAACGCGCCGAGGAACGGGTTGAGGCCGGTCACGAACATGTGGTGCGCCCATACCAGGAACGCCAGCACAGTGATGGCAAATATAGAGCCCACCATCGCGAGGTAACCGAAGATCGGCTTGCGGGAACTTACTGCGAGTATCTCAGATACCATACCCATCGCGGGGAGGATGATGATGTACACCTCGGGGTGACCCAGGAACCAGAACAAGTGCTGGTAGAGGATCGCGGAGCCGCCTTCGTTGGGCAGTACTTTGCCCTGTACGAACAGTTCGCTCAGGTAGAAGCTGGTGCCGCCGTGACGGTCGAACAGCAGGAGCACGAAACCGCTCAGCAGTACGGGGAAAGACAGAACGCCGAGCACCGCGGTGAAGAAGAACGCCCAGATGGTGAGCGGCATCTTTGTCATGCTCATGCCTTTCGTACGCATGTTGAGGATGGTGGAGATATAGTTCAGTGAACCGAGGAGGGAAGACACAACGAAGATCGCCATGCTCACGAGCCAGAGGTCCATACCGATCTTGGAACCGATGGAAGCGTCGCCCAGCGCGCTCAGCGGGGGGTAGCTGGTCCAGCCGCCGGAAGCGGGGCCGGTCTGCACGAACAGGGAGCTCATCATGATAACGCTGGCCAGGAAGAAGAACCAGTAGCTCAGCATGTTCATGAAGGGAGAAGCCATATCGCGGGCGCCTACCTGCAGGGGAATGAGCAGGTTGGAGAAGGTGCCGCTCAAACCGGCGGTCAATACAAAAAACACGAGGATGGTACCGTGCATGGTAACCAGCGCGTAATAAGCTTCAGCTGTGATCCTGCCGCCTTCTGCCCAATGGCCGAGAATGCTTTCCAGCCAGGGGAAGGTAGCTTCGGGATAACCCAGTTGCAAACGGAACAATACAGAGAAGAATGCACCAATGATGGCCCAGATGATACCGGTAATGAGGAATTGCTTCGCAATCATCTTATGGTCCATGCTGAACACATACTTCGATATGAAGGTTTCATGGTGATGGTCGTGACCGTGACCATCGTGGCCATTTCCATGCCCATGCTCCACGTGGCCGTGATGCGCTAAATCCTGATTGTGCAATGTTGCGTCGTTACTCATAATAAGTTCTGTTTATGATCAGCCGTTAAACGGGGCAGGCTCTCCGGCTTTTTCTTAAATTTTTTTCGCTCCTAAAATCTCAGTCGGCTTAAATGATCAGTGCTTTTCAGCAGTTTCCGCCAGGGCTACTTTTTTACCGGCATCGGCTGCGTTGGCAGCGGTGGCGGTAGAATCCTTCGCGGGCTCGGGCGGCGCGTCCTTGCTGTCTGCAGGGTGTGCCTGGGCATACTGCGTAGGCTGAGTGGCTAACCATTTGTCATATTCTTCCTGTGTCTCTACGATAATGTTCGCTTTCATGGAGTAGTGGCCGCTGCCGCACATCTGGTCGCAGGAAAGTTCGTAAACGAAATCCGGGTTGCCGGTACGTTTTTTCATTTCCGCGGTAGTGTACAGGGGCTTGAACCACAGGGTGGTCGGGATGCCCGGCACAGCGTCCATTTTGAGGCGGAAGTGGGGCAAACCAACGTCGTGCACCACGTCGCGGCTGCCGATGATCAGCTTCACGTTTTTACCTACCACAACGTGCAGGTCCGGAGCGATCACATCGTCCTCGTTCAGTTTATCAGCCCAATCCTGGCCAACAGGATTGTCTTCGTTGTTGATATTTTTAAAGTTCTTGCGCCCGAGCTGGCCGTCTTTACCGGGGTAACGAACGATCCAGTTGAACTGTTTGCCGGTCACTTCCACGATCATCGCGTCTTTCGGCGCTTCGGAGGTGATACGGAGCCAGTGGCGGATACCGAAGGCAACCAGCACAGTGAGCACGATAGCGGGGATCACCGTCCAGATCACTTCGAGTTTATTGTTGTGCGGGAAATAAAAGGCGGTTTTGCCTTCTTTTTCCTGGTATTTGAAAGCGAACCAGAACAGCAGGATCTGGGTTGCCACAAACACGGCCATGGTGATGATGAAGGTGATCTTGATAAGCCTGTCGATCTCGATCCCCTGTTCGGAAGCGGGCTCGCCAAGCATTCTGCCTTCCAGCAGATCGTGGCACCACCATACACCGATCAGGCCCAATACCAGGAATACGATCATCAGGAAACCGTTGATACGGTTGGATTGCTCCCGCGATTTCTTTTCACCTTTCAGAATGGACACATATTCGCTGGCCTTCGCGATCTGGAAGATCACGACGAATATGAGAACAACTACAAAAACTGCTAAATATCCTGACATTGCTAATGAATAATAATTAAGTTATCTAATGCTAAACGTTGTTTCTTGCTTTATGCCACGCATCAGGTGTGGTGAATAATGCTTTCTTTCAGGTACGGATGGTTCTTCGGTGTCAGCGGCGCTTTCGCGAGCTGCATGGCCACCAGGTAAATGGTGAGGCCAAGGAAACCAAGACCAACGCCCAGTTCGTACCAGGGGAACACGAGGTGTTTCACCGTGCCGGGTGCCACCATCTGCCAGAAGTCGAGCCAGTGGCCGAAGATGATCAGACCTGCCGTAAATGCAACGATTGTATTGTTACGCTTGGTAGCGCGTTTCATAAAGATCAGCAGCGGCGCGATGAAGTTGATGATCAGGTTCAGGAAGAACACCGAACGGAACTCGCCCCAAACACGCGGCTGGAAATAAATGGTCTCTTCAGGCATGTTGGCGTACCAGATCAGCATGTACTGGCTGAACCAGAGATATGCCCAGAAGATGCTGAAGGCGAACATGAACTTGCCGAGGTCGTGCATGTGCTCTTCGTTCACCATCGGAAGGTATCCTTTGCTTTTCAGGTAGATAACAAACAGCGCGATGAGGCTCAGACCGGAAACCCAGGTGCTGGCGAAGGTGTACCAGCTGTACATGGTGCTGAACCAGTGTGCGTCGATGCTCATCAACCAGAGCCAGGGCGTGGTGGAACCCATGCTCAGCGCATATACAACAGCGAAAATGCCGCACCAAACGGTACCCTTCCAGATCAGGCTTTTGCGGCCTTCGTGGTCCAGCTGCATTTTGTCTTCGGCGAGGGACATATTGCGGAGCTTGATGCTCAGGAACGCCCACAGGCCAATGGTGATCACCGAAGCGATAGACACGAAACCGGCGTTCAGGAAAGGCGATTTGCCTTCCAGGATACGGTCGCCATGCGGGTGCAGCCAGTGGTAAATATGACCTTTGTTCCCGAAGATGAGGAACGCCAGCACTACCAGCAAAATGCCGCCCAGTACGGGCACTGCCATGGAGATGGCTTCGGGCACCCTGCGGAAGGCGATCTGCCAGCCACCCTGCGCCAGCGTGGTCACACAGATGAAGAAGGTGCTGGCCAGCGCCACCATCAGGAAGAAAGTACTGTTTTGCAGTATCCCTGCCCAGAAGCGGGTAGAACCGTGCTCATCCGAGAATGCAAATAATCCGATCAATAAAGTCAGCAAGCCTATACCCAAAAGCACGAAGCTGGTCGTTTTTAATCTTGCTGGTACTACAAATTGGTCCTTCATTACTGTTGTATATTAAAATACGAAGTTCGAAATGCGTTTAAAACAAATTATTTCGCTGCCGCCACTGCCGGCGCGGGAGTTGCCGCGGTAGCCGCTGAATCCGCAGCGGGAGCGGCCGGAGCTTCCGGCGCTTTACCGCCGTTCTGCATGCTCTTGATATATCCTACCACTTTCCAGCGCTGCTCGATATCCAGCTGGCTGGCGTAGCTGCCCATCACGTTGTACCCGTAAGTGATAACGTGGAAGATGCGGCCTTCCGTATAACCGAGCACCTTGCCTGTCAGCAGGTTTGCCGGGGCTGCGGGGTACGGGCCGTCGCCGCCTTTATAGAGCGGGCCGTTGCCGTCCAGCTTCTGGCCGTGGCAAACGCCGCAATAGATATCGTAATAGTGTTTGCCTGCTTTCAGGCCGGCTTCGTCCAACACGAGCGGGTTCTTCACACCGTTCGCCTGCGCCGTATCTTCCGCTTTCAGGTGATAAGGCAGCATATCGCCTCTTTTCACCGTACCTTCCACCGGTTTCAGGCTTGCCAGGCGGGGATTGTAAAACTCGTACGCACGGGAATCGTACATGTCCGGCATATAGATTTTCCCGGGCTTTCTGTGATGCGGTCCTTTATTTCCGCAGGAAGCCAGGAAGGCTCCACCTGCCAGGGCCGCTACAATCAGTATGTTGGAAGTGATTTTCATCCGTTATTATTTGACTTTTCTCAGGGCCGGATGGAACCTCGCTTTGCTCGGTTTCATTCGCCTCATTATTGTAACTGATCTTTCTAATTTAATTACGCATTCACCGCTACCTGTTTGGAAAACAGCTTGTCTTCCCTGTCGAAACGGCCGATCCACCATCCGGCTTCCACCGTTTGTTCGTTGATCTCTTTCGCTCCCACGCTGTCGAGGAATGCTTTTACATCCGCCGCGGGCGTTTTTTCGGTCAGCTCTATCACCATTACAAACTGGTCGTCCGTCTGGCGCGGGTGGAAGATGTGTTTCTTCACGAACGGCGCCATCTGGCAGAGATACATGAAGGTCATTACCATGCCCACGGCCGAAAACAGTACAGTCAGCTCGAAGGTGATGGGAATGAACGCCGGTAAGGGGAAGTGCGGTTTACCGCCGATGTTCAGCGGCCAATCTGTTGTAAATATCCAGCTCATGAAAGACAATGCGGTAGTGGTACCGGTGATGCCGTAGATGAACCCCGCCGTGTGCAGGCTCGTCTCTCTCAGGCCCAGCGCATGGTCCAAACCGTGCACAGGGAAAGGCGTATACACGTCGTGGATCTTGTAACCAGCCGCGCGAACTTTCTTAACGGCCGGGAACAATACCGCCTCGTCATCAAAATTGCCTACAACAAATTTTTTAACAGCCATATGGATAATTATTCTGTAATTCTGTTAATCTGATTCTAATCTTAGTGATGCGCCTGATCGTGCGCGAATTTTTCAGCGTCCTGGTCTTCGTAAACCGTCATTTTCTCCTTAAAGTTCTGACCCGATGTTTTCAGAATGGATTTGATCTCCGCTACTGCAATAACCGGGAAGTATTTGGCGAACATGAAATAACAGGTGAAGAAAAGGCCGAAAGTTCCGAGGTAAAAACCAACCTCGGGCCAGGACGGGCGGTAGTAGCTCCAGCTGGACGGCAGGTAGTCGCGGTACAGCGAAGTACAGATGATCACGAAACGTTCGAACCACATGCCAATGTTCACGATGATGGACATGATGAACGTTACCATGATGTTCCTTCTCATTTTACGGAACCAGAACACCTGCGGGCTGATCACGTTGCAGGTCATCATGATCCAGTAGCTCCAGCCCAGGGGGCCCGCGGCGCGGAACTTGTAGAAGGAATCGAATTCATATTGAACGCCGGAGTACCATGCCATGAACAGTTCGGTGAGGTAAGCCACACCTACGATGGAACCGGTCAGCACGATCACTTTGTTCATTGCCTCGATGTGGCCGATGGTGATATAATCTTCCAGGCCCAGGATCTTACGGGTGATGATCAGGAGGGTTTGCACCATGGCGAAACCGGAGAAGATCGCACCCGCTACGAAGTACGGGGGGAAGATGGTGGTATGCCAGCCCGGGATCACGGAAGTGGCGAAGTCGAAAGATACGATGGTGTGCACTGAAAGTACGAGGGGGGTGGAAAGACCCGCCAGCACCAGCGATAAGGATTCATGACGTTGCCAGTGTTTGGTGGAACCGGTCCAGCCGAAAGAAGCAACACCATACAGGTATTTGCGGAGTTTGGTTTTAGCCCTGTCGCGAACGGTGGCGAAGTCCGGCAGCAGGCCGGAATACCAGAACAGCAGGGAAACCGTGAAATAAGTAGAGATCGCGAACACGTCCCACAGCAGCGGGGAGTTAAAGTTCACCCACAGCGGTCCGCGGGTGTTGGGGTAAGGCATTACGAAAAACGCCATCCAAACACGGCCCATGTGCCAGATCGGGAACTGGCCCGCGCACATTACCGCGAAGATCGTCATCGCCTCAGCCGCGCGGTTCACCCCGGTGCGCCATCCCTGGCGGAACAGCATGAGGATCGCGGAGATCAGCGTACCGGCGTGACCGATACCTACCCACCATACGAAGTTGGTGATATCCCAGCCCCAGCCGATAGTCTTGTTCAGGTTCCACACCCCGGTGCCCCAGTATACTTCCCAGGTAACGGAGAACGCGCCGAACAGCAGCAGCAGGACAGAGATAGATAAACCAATATACCACAGCTTTCCGGGCTTGGCCTCAATGGGACTGATGATATCTTCAGTTACCTGGTGATAATCCTTAACCCCGTCTACTAAAGGTTCTCTCAGTGTGGATTCGTACTTCAAATGCATAGTATTCTGAGCTTTGCTCATCCCGGAATCGCTTCCGGGACTAGGTTGTTTCAAAACTTAAAACTGATTCTTTACTTGTTCTAATACTAGTGATGAGCTTCCTCTTTTTTGTGCTCAGCGCCGTGCGCTGCGGCTGCCGGAGCTGCGTCCTTGTTACGGATCTTAGCCAGGTAGTTGATGGAAGGCAGCGTATGCGTTTCTTCCAGCACGTAGTAGAGGCGGTCTGTCTGCTCTTCGTTACGAACCTTGTAAATGCGGCTTTCTTTATCGTTCACGTTGCCGAACACGATCGCATCGGTAGCGCAGGCCTGCTGGCAGGCGGTGCGGGCTTCGCCGTCTTTCATCGGGCGGCCGGCCTTTTTCGCAGCCAGTTTGGCATCCTGCAAACGCTGTACGCAGAAGGAACATTTCTCCATCGTACCGCGGCTGCGAACCACCACGTCGGGGTTCAGCACCATGCGGGTAAGCGCATCGTTCATATCAGCAACGTCCAGCAGGTTGTCGTCGAAGCTGTCCGCACCGTTCCAGTCTCTCCAGTTGAAGCGGCGAACTTTATACGGACAGTTGTTAGCGCAATAGCGGGTACCGATACAACGGTTATAAGCCATCTGGTTAATACCTTCGGAAGAGTGGTTGGTGGCGGCTACCGGGCAAACGTTCTCGCAGGGAGCATTGTCGCAGTGCTGGCACAACATCGGCTGGAACACCACTTCAGGGTTGTTCTCGTCGCCGCTGAAATAGCGGTCGATACGCAGCCAGTGCATTTCGTGCGCTTTGATCACCTGTTCCTTACCTACCACAGACACGTTGTTTTCAGCTGTACAAGCCACCACGCAGGCGCCGCAACCGAAGCAGGTGTTCAGGTCGATGCTCATGCCCCATTTGATGCCGGGGTACTGGTGCTCGTGGTACAGCGTGGCGTCGTTGCGGAAATTCTCACCGAATGTTTCGAACAGGTGCGCACGGTCGTGGTTCACCTCTTTCGGGTTCTTGATGAACTCTTCGAGGGTGGTTTCTTTAATGATCGGACGGCCTTCGTAGCTGTTGTGCGTCTGGGTCAGGCCAACCTCGTATGTGGCGCCTGTAGCTTCAATCTTGGCTTCAGGTGCGAAATAATCGAATGTAGTGCCGTTGAAGGATACGAAAGGATAAGCGTTTACGCCTACTTCGCCGGCGGCTTTACCGATGAATTCTTTTTTGCCGCGGCCGTAACCTACTGCAATGGCGATCGTTTCGGGATGGATACCGGGCACGATCAGCAGCGGCAGCTCAACGGTTTTGCCTTTGGAAGTGATCTTCAGCACCTCTTTCTCCGCGTTGATCTCGTAATCGTCGCCCAGTTCGGTTTTGAAGGTTTTAGCCACTTTATTGGATATACAGGCGTAGTTGTCCCAGGTAGCGCGCGTGATAGGATCGGGCATTTCCTGGAGCCAGGGGTTGTTCGCTTCTTTACCGTTACCGATCGCTACTTTTTCGTAGAGCGCCAGTTCGAAACCGCTGGTTTTCGGAGCGGAGATCTTGGCGGAAGCGGAAGCAACGTCGCCAGTGAAGGCGGCGCCGGCCAGTGCCGCGCCCGGGGCGGGCTCGATCACACCGTCCTGCAGGGTTTTGTCCCATGCTTCCTGTGAGCCGAGTTTCGCGATCCATTCGTTCTTCAGGTAATCTTCCCAGGCGGTCGTGTTACCGCTCCAGTTCAGCAGTGAAGACTGGAAAGCGCGGGTTTTGAACAGCGGCGCGATCGTGGGCTGCACAAACGCGAAGTAACCGCTGCGGCCTTCCGCATCATTCCAGCTTTCGAGGTAATGATGGTCGGGCACGATGTATTTGCAAAGCTGGGTGGTTTCGTCGTAACGGTCGTTGAAAGAAACGGTTACGCCTACTTTTTTAACGCCGGCCTTGAATTTTTCTGCGTCGAAATAATCGTAAGCGGGGTTTGCGCCGTAAACGAGGAGCGCACCTACGCTGCCTGCGTTCATGTCGTTCACCAGCTGTACCATGTCTGCGTCGATGCCCTGGCGGTAGTTGCTGGTCACTGCCCAGTCGATGGTAGTGCCGTTGGAACCCGCGAGGTTATTGATCGCGTTAACGAGCGTCTGAACGTTCACGTCGTTGCTGCCGGAAACCACCAGCGTTTTGCCGGGGTTTGCCTGGATGGCTTTCGCCGCTTTGGCGATGCCTTCTTTCAGGCGCGCGTCAGCGATGTTCGGAGCGGAAATGCCGCCGCCCAGCGCCGCCAGCAGGGCCTGCGCAACTACGCCGGCTTCGGAAGGGCGGTGCGTGTACCTTTCGTCCGCATTCGCACCGGTGAGGGTCATCATGCTTTCGAAATGGAAATGTTTGCTCATTTCCGGGCTCTTCTGGTTGATCTTGCGGCCAACGCCATATTGACGGGAGTATTCTGAAGGGTTGAGCCAGGTACCGAGGAAATCGGCGCCAAGGCTTACCACTACTTTCGCGTTTTCGAAATGGTAAGTGGGCAGCGCTCTTTTGCCGTAAGATGCTTCGTTGGCGAGCAGCATGCCGGAATAAGAAACCGCGTCGTAGGTAACGTGACGGCTGCCGGGATATTTAGCCAGGAATTCGCCGATCAGTTTCTTGGTGGTAGGGCTGAGAATGGTGGAAGACAGCAGTACGACCGGTTTGCCTGCGATAGCGGCGGCCACCTGTTTGTCGAGGTCCGCAAAGGTCAGTTCCTTTACGCGATCTTCCAGTTTGATTTTATCAGGACCATTATTGATACCGGGATAACGGAGACGGGCCACATCGTACAGCGCCAGAACGGAGCCCTGAACGCGTGCTGTGGTAGAACCGCCGGTGATGGCGGACAATTCGTTGCCTTCCACTTTAATGGGGCGGCCCTCACGGGTTTTCACCACCAGGGGAACGTACTCACCGTCTACAGTATAGGCAGAAGCATAATAGTTGGCTACGCCGGGCGTAATTTCCTGCGGCTTGTTCACGTAAGTGATGGCCTTCTTTACAGGGATGTCACAGCTGGCTGCGATCGTAGCGGCCGCAGTGGTGAAACCCAGGTACTTCAGAAAGTCCCGGCGGGGGGTGGTTGCACCCAGAAAGCTGTCACTCTCTTCAAAAGGCAGTTCCTCTTTGAATTCGTTCTTCACTACTTCCTGATGCGCAGCGGTATTGTGCAACTCCTCCAAGCCTTTCCAATACTTTTTTTGCTCCATGTGATTATATCGAGTTACGATTTGAAAAATTTGTCTCTTCCTAATTAGACCTTATTATATTAATAGTGGCATTTCTGACATTCCGTACCACCCAGCATTTCCACGGTTACACTGTCGATCTTTTTATCAGCAAAATCTTTGTGTAATTTTTCGAAAATGGTGAAGTAGTCGTTTTCAGCAAACTGCACTTTGGTAGTTCTGTGACAGTTGATACACCAACCCATGCTCAGATCCGCGAACTGTTTCACTTCGTCCATGTTCTGGATTTCGCCGTGACAGGTCTGGCATTGTACTTTGCCGGCGCTTACGTGCTGGGAGTGGTTGAAGTAAACGTGGTCGGGCAGGCTGTGGATCTTGGTCCATTCGATCGGCGTGGCGGGCTTGGTATAACGCTGCGCGTCTTTGTCCCAGCCGATGTGATCGTACAGTTTCTGGATCTCAGCGGTACCGTTCACTTTTTTGCCTTCCGCGGTGAACAGGTCCGGCCCGGTGTATTCCGTAATGGCCTTGTGACAGTTCATACAAACGTTCTCGGAAGGGATCATGGCATGTTTGCTCTTCTCGGCGGAAGAGTGGCAGTACAGACAGTTGATCTGGTTGATGCCCGCATGCACTTTGTGGGAGTAGAAGATGGGTTGCTCCGGCATGTAATCCTGCTGGCGGCCCAGGCCGATAGCGCCCTGGATGGTGAAGTAACCGCCTACCACGAAGAGGAGAACGATGCAGAGCGCGATGTACGCTTTGTTCTTATAGAAAGGAACAGGCTCCATCTGCTCGTGACCTTCTTTCTCAGCAGCGAGTTTGTTCAGGTTGCTGTTGATCTGCATCAGGATCACCGCAACGATCGCTAGGATGAGGGTGATAATGCCGAAAAGGAGGCTGTTGCCGCCTTCTTCTTTAGCCCCTGCTCCCGCTGTTGCGCCGTCCGCCCCTTTAGCGCCACCCGCAGGTTTTGCCGCTTCGGCGCCGATGTAGGCCAGGATATCATCAATATTGGCGTCGGTGAGCGCGGGAAACGCGGTCATCGGCAGCTTGTTATATTGATTGAAAAGGTCATTGGCGTACTTGTCGCCAGTTTTCAGAACTGCCGCAGAGTTGCGAATCCACGAATGGAGCAGTTTCTTGTCAGCCCACCGGTCTTCAACGCCTGCAAGGGCAGGACCGGTCAATTTTTTATGAACATTGTGACAAGAAGCACAATTCTGCTGAAATAGCGCCTTACCAGCAGCAGGGTCTGCAGCCTGAGCAACGGAAAAAGAACTAACCAGTCCCGCGCATAGGATAAGAACACTCACAAATTGCTTACGCAAACGAATGGAAACACGACGATACACAGCCTATTTAGTTTATGATTTGACCTAAGGTTTCTTAAAAGTGCCAGCAAAAATAAGACAGAATGTTGACAATTTACCAACAACGGAAAAAAAATTGTCCTTGTTTTGAAAGCACTTTTTATCTATCATCCGCGTGGCCGAAACCGGCGGAAACGCTTTGCTGTAGCTGATTGTAACCCTACCTAACAGACTGCCCGCTTCAACTCCGTTATAAATTCCTGATAAAAATCATATTTCCCGCACAGCGGAAAACGACGGAGTTCAGTGATACTATTTTTGCAAGAAAGAAAATGGCCGGCCCGATATCAAGTTCCTGCCTGGCGAATAAATGCCCAGCGCCGAAAGAAGCTAACAATCCTTAACAAGATAGAATAATAAAGGTTGAGTTCCCCTGATTTTCGTCAAACACACACGATGATTATCATCAACTTGCGCACAAATAGGATAGCCCGTTCCCTAAATTTAGGAAAAAAGAGCTGATTCATAAACGCTTAATCTGCCTATTTTTGCAGCTGATCAAACAGACCAGCTTGAAAAATATCGCCATTTTCGCCTCCGGCGCCGGCACCAATGCCCAAAAGATCATCGATCATTTCCGAAACTCAGCCCTGGCAAAGGTTTCCCTCATCGTGTCCAACAAAGCGGAAGCCGGCATCTTCAAAATAGCCGAAAAAGAACAGATCCCCGCCGTGCTCATCGACAAAGAACAGTTCTTCCGCGGCGATACTTACGTTAAACTATTGCAGGATCATCATATTGACCTGGTCGTACTCGCCGGTTTCCTTTGGAAAGTGCCCGCCAACCTCGTGCAGGCTTTCGAGGGACGTATCATTAATATACATCCCGCCCTCCTGCCCAAATACGGCGGCAAAGGCATGTACGGCCACTTCGTGCACGAAGCCGTGCTGGCCGCCGGCGATACCGAAAGCGGCATCACCATTCATTTCGTCAATGAAAAATACGATGACGGCGGCGTGATCCTCCAGGAACGCTGCGCCGTGCTGCCAGGCGATACGGCAGACGTCCTCGCCAAAAAAATACAGGCCCTCGAGCACCACTGGTTCCCCCTGATTGTGGAACGATTATTGTCATAATTTGCATGGCTGTTGCCGTAAACTGTCCGCCTCAACAGCTTCAACCTACCGCTGTATGAAAAGAACAATACCCTTTTTTCTCCTGCTAGTAATCACCGGCCTGACCGCCGCCGCCCAAAACCAGGATGATCCCTTCCGCAAAAGGACCTACCTCAAGGTAAATCCCACCACTATTATTAATGAACTGGATATTTACCTCGAGCAGGACCTCTCCGAAAAACTCAGCCTCGAGCTCGGCGTCAGCGGGATCTATACCGATTACCCGGATTTCGTTTTTTTTAAACGGGTAGACATCGGCCAGCGAAAACCCGGCATCAGCACCGAACAATTCGTGGAAGGCCGCGGCCTCGGGTTCAGGGCCGGCCTCAAATGGTACCTCTTCCGCCGGCAATCCGCCTTCAACGCCCAGGGCACCTACTTCCAGCCCGTACTGTTCTATAAAAGAGTGTTTTACCCGGACGAAGACGTGAATTTCGAAAACTCCGTGTATGTGAACAGCGCCGATAAAAATGTCTACGGCATCCAGTTTTTGCTCGGCCGCCAGATCAAACGCGACAAGTTCATCCTCGACCCGTACCTCGGCATCGGCATCCGCGGGAAACAATATAAATACACCCGGCATAACATCAACGGCAACACGATCACGACCGAACAGAACGACCTCTGGAACGTGCTCCCCAGCCTCCATTTGGGGATAAAAGTAGGACTGAGCCTTTAATAGCGTTTTTACACAAATCACTCAAACAATTGACAATCAAGCAACCACAAGATTGTCACAAGAAATTGTCATGCGCTACAAAAAACGCGGCGCCATCCCTTAAGATCAGCGCCGCAGCGGTATAAACCTGGCTATAGACTATTGTTTGGTGAACCGCACCCCTAAAAATCCCCTGATGCCCTGGTTCGGGGCGAACACATAAGTGGGGTCGAAAAGCAAATTATAAGGGTCAACCGATCCGTCCGCATTATACCCCGTCCGTTTGTCGAACGGATCATGCGCATGCGCGATGGAATTTTTCGGCGGCAGGAAATTCAGCAGGTTTTTCACCCCGACGTACAATTCCCACTCCTTCCCGAGCTTTTTCGTCAGCTGCAAATTCTGGATGCTCCAGACCGGCGATTGGTCCGGCCGCGGGTCGTTCGGTTGCACGGGCAACAGCATGGGGCCGTAGATATTGCCGGTGTAATCCACCGTCAGCCCCAGCCTGCTGAACGCATACGATACCGCCCAGGTGCCGGAAAAACGTTCGGTGAGCATTTGACGGGTTTTCCGGCCCCCTTCTTTTTGATACACGTCCATCACGGTAGCCCCGGCCATGATCTTCAGCGGGAAAGCAAACATTACGTCGGCGTTGAGACTGAAGCCTTTGGAAATGGCGTGGCCGTGAAGGTTGTCATATAATATGGTGTCGGGCTTCGAATAGTCCGGCATGATGCGGTTGGAGAAATAAGTATAAAAGGCCGTTGCGTCCAGGTTGAGGAAAGCGTTGTTCAGCGGGATCTTTTTGGTGTAGTTGAGATTTGCGTTCCAGCTGCGTTCCGGTTTCAGCTCGGATTGCACCACCACCGTACGGGCGCCGCTCAGCGCAGCATGGTCTTCCGTAAATAGCGACACCACCCTGTAACCGGTCCCGGCATTCAGCCGCAGCACGTTACGGTAGTTGGGCGCCCATTTGTACGCGAGGCGCGGCGTCACAATGTTGCCGTGAATGGAATTGTAATCGTACCGCATGCCCAGCAACAGATTATGCCCCGTCGCCAGTTTGATCTCGTCCTGCACGAACACGCCGGGAAGGATTGTTTTGTCCGGATTGTTTTTTTCTTTCGCAGCGGTGGCTACGGTATTGTCGTCATAAAAGGTGTACCTGAACGGAACGCCCGCCAGCAGGTTGTGTTTGCCTACCTGTTTGTCCCAGGTCAGCTGCGCGAACGCAATGCTTTGTTTGGCGAGGAATATAGTGGAGCCGTAGACGGAGTTCTGGTCGTGGTAATTAAAAGAAGTCTGGAACATGATGTGCTCGCGCGTTGGCAGCTGGTATTGACCGAGCACTTCCACGCGGCCGGTGTAAATGCTTTCGCCGTACACGCTGTCTGTTCCGCGCCAGGATTTGTTCCATTGCGTTTGCCCGCCCCAGCGGTCTTCATAAAAATATCTCGCGGCAATGGTGGCCACACGGTCGTTTTTCCGGCGGAAGTTCCATTTGTTGAACACGGAAATGCGGTGTTGCAGAGTAATGTCCGTGAACCCGTCTCCATTATTATCCACCGGGTGCTGGTAATTAAAATAGTTCAGTCCCAGCAACGACTGCGCCTTTGCGCCGGCATTAAAACGCCAGCCCAGATCTGCACTGTATTCCCGCCAGCTGGTGCCCATCACGTCCGCCGTGAATTTCGGCGAAGTGGCGGGCGATTTGGTGATGATGTTGATGAGCCCGGCCACCGCTTCGGACCCGTACAACGTAGATGCGGGGCCTTTTACGATCTCCACCCTGTCTACCAGGCTGTTCGGTATGCCGGAAAGACCATACACCGTGGAAAGCGCGCTCACGATCGGCATGCCGTCGATCATCACCATTGTGTAGGGGCCTTCCAGGCCGTTGATATGAATGTCTCCCGTGTTACACACGTTGCAGTTGAGCTGCGGCCTTACCCCGTTTACATTTTGCAGCGCGTCGAAAATGCTGGGGGTGGGGTTTTTCTTGAAAAACACGGGCGAGTATACTTCCACCGGCACGGGACTTTCCATTTTCGTAACGGGTCGTAAAGTGCCGCTTACCACCACTTCGTTCAGGTTGGAGGAAGTGGGCTCGAGGGTAATGTTGAAAGTGGTGATGCCGGAAGGTTTTACGTTCACGTTCTGCACCGCGGTAACATATCCCACGGCGCTCACCTGCACTACGCGTTTGCCGGCAGGCACGTTTTTCAGATCGAAAGCACCTGCGGTGTCTGTTACTACGCCTGTTTTGAGATCTTTAAATCCAACGGAAGCGAAAGGCACGGGCTGGCGGCCGGCGGTTACCGTTCCTTTTAACCGGCCCTGCGCTTCTGCGTCCAGGGCCGGTGTGAGGAACAAACATATAGTCAGGCTATGTAAAATCCGGGGGATCATATGTAGATTTTCTGAGACAAATTTAAAATCTAAATAAATAGCAATCTAAATTTATTTTTAGATTAGCCTAAATTACAGCTCCGGAAAGGGATCTTCGAATTTCACGCCATCCAGCCATTCATTTATTTCGCCATCGTTGCAGAGGCAGTTGTCCAGCAACGCGGTAATCCTTTGCCGGTCTATGTTCTGGCCGATGATCACGATCTCGCTGTACCTGTCTGCGAACAACGGGTGCCACCGGTCGTAGATGATCTTTGCGGAGTTCCTATCGAGCTGCCATTCATTTTTCGGGATGCTGCACCACCATGACCCGGCGCGGTCCGCCATCAGTGAAGCGCCTGCCTGGCTCCAGTTGATCGCAACATCCGGCCGGCTGGCGATCCAGCAGAGACCTTTAGAGCGGATGATTTCCGCGGGCCATTCCCGTTGAATGAATCGCCAGAAACGCGCAGGGTGGAAAGGCGCGCGCTGGCGGTATACAAAGGATGAAATGCCGTATTCTTCCGTTTCCGGCGTGTGCTCTTTTTCCAGTTCGGCTATCCAGCCGGCGCTTTGGGAGGTTTTGTTGAAGTCGAAACTTTTGGTGTGAAGGATCTCTTCAAGCGGCACCTTTCCCTGTTCCGCTTCGATGATGCGCGCGTCCGCGTTCAGTTTGCGGAGAATAGATTTGAGCGTGTTCCTTTCCGTTTCGTTGACGAGATCGCATTTATTAAGCACGATCACATTGGCAAATTCGATCTGATCGGTGAGAAGGTTCACGATGCTGCGATGATCTGTATCATCGGCCAGCCCTTCATCCTGCAGCAATTGCCGGCTGCCGAACAGGCGTGGAAAATTAAACGCGTCTACCACGGTCACCAGCGTGTCCAGCGTGCTAAACGCGCCGAGATCGATATTCTGCCGGTCGTCTTTGTAAGTAAAAGTTTGCGCTACGGGCAAAGGTTCCGATATGCCGCTGGATTCGATGAGCAGGTAATCGAAACGCCTTTCTTCAGCAAGGCGCTGTACTTCCAGCAGCAGGTCTTCGCGGAGCGTGCAGCAGATACAGCCGTTGCTCATTTCAACGAGTTTTTCTTCTGTTTTACTGAGCGTGCCGGTATTCCGAACAAGCTGCGCGTCGATGTTCACTTCGCTCATATCGTTCACGATAACGGCTACACGAAGATTTTCACGGTTGTGCAATACGTGTTGCAGCAAAGAGGTCTTTCCCGCGCCGAGAAATCCGCTCAGCACGGTTACAGGCAGCTTCGGCGGGAATTTGCGGAACATTTGAGGGGAAAGTTGAAGTGTGTTGGGCATGGTTAAATGGTTTGTTGTGTTCAAGGTTTCACTTGCATTGATTATCCCGGCGGGTGGTTCGTTCCATGCGCTGCATCGGCCGCTCAGCCGGGATCACCGCGTGAGCATTCAGGCGTTTCACGCGGCGGCACGGTCTTCCCGCTCTTTTTTTACCACCCGGCATTTTTTACAACCCTGCAGATTCAACATATGCGCAATAATGATCAGCAAAGCCCCGGTCGTGATAATGGCGGCCTCCAGCCCTTCCGGCGCCAGGAAATGCCCCGCCAGCAAACCCGCAAACCCCAGCGTGAACCACAGCAATGGCCACCAATGGCGGTGATAACGACGATATCCCCTGAAAAGCGCCGCATATCCCACCACGAACGACACCGCCAGCAATCCGTATTCCAGCCTGTCGTTCTCCAGCACTTCAAGCCCCAGCAAAGGCAAAGCCGTGATCAGCAAAGGCAGCAACGCGCAATGCAACGCGCAGGCGAGAGACGCACCGATCCCCACCGCGTCCAGGTTCCATTTTGAAAAGACATTCATCCGCATCCGTCAGAATTTATTTTGTGAGGGAACAAATCTACAGTACTTTTGCAACATTGTTGCAAATTAATTTATTTTTTCTGAGAATTATTAGCATCGATGGCTATCTTAGCCGCTCATAAATATAGAAATGCAACATAGTTGCCTTAAAGAACCGGGAAGGATATGATCTACACCAAAAACCTCGCGTACGCCCATCCCAACGGGCGCTTGCTGCAATTCCCCGATCTCGCCTGCGAAGGCGGGAATGCCCTGCTTATCACCGGGCCGTCCGGCGCCGGCAAAACCACGCTGCTGCACCTGCTGGCCGGCCTGCTGCGCCCCGCTTCGGGAGACGTACAGGTAGGCGGCACCTCGCTGCCACAGCTGAAACCTTCCGCCATGGACGCTTTCAGGGGAAAAAACATCGGGCTGGTTTTTCAGCGTTCGCATTTTATCGCTTCGCTGAGCATCAAAGAAAACCTCCTGCTGCCCGCCGCGCTGGTAAAAGAAGATCATCCGCGGGAACGGCTGCCTCTGCTGGCGGATAAACTCCGCATCACCGCACTGCTGCATAAAAAACCGGCTCAGCTCAGCCAGGGCGAACAACAACGCGCCTCCATCGCCAGGGCTTTGCTGCAAAGCCCGCAGGTGCTGCTGGCAGACGAGCCCACCGCCAGCCTCGACGATCATAACTGCGAAGCCGTCGCACAACTGCTGGCGGAACAGGCGCAACAGCAAAACGCCGCGCTGCTGATCGTTACGCACGACAACCGGTTGAAACAAATTTTCAAAGACCATATCCAGCTCCTATGATCCTTCGAATCGCGTTCAAAAATCTTTTACATAAACCGCTCTACGCCGTGCTTTGCTGGCTGCTGCTGGCCTGCAGCACCGCCGTGCTGCTCGTGCTCATTTCACTGAACCGCCAATCCCGCGAGCAGCTCGAAAAACAGATCGACGGCATAGACATGGTGCTGGGCGCCAAAGGCAGCCCCTTACAATTGATCCTCAGCAGCGTATACCATCTGGACGCGCCCACCGGGAATATTTCCCTCGCGGGAGCCGGCCGCTTTATGCAGCACCCGCTGGTGGAATCGGCCATCCCATTGTCGCTCGGCGATTCTTATCACGGTTACCGCATCATCGGCACCACGCCCGCCTACCTCGATAAATACCAGGTAAAACCCGCGTCCGGCAAGGTGTTCAGCCAGAGCATGGAAGTGGTGATCGGCGCTACCGTTGCGAAACGCACGGGTTTGAAAATCGGTCAAACTTTCGCGGGAACGCATGGCCTGGGCGAAAAAGGGCATGTGCATGAAGAACATCAGTACGTGGTAACGGGCATTTTGCCGCTAACCGGGCTTTCGCTGGACCAGCTGATACTTACGCCGCTCAACAGCGTCTGGCAGATCCATGAAACCGTGAAAAGTCATGACCGGGATGAGCACGATCATAAAAAAACCAGCGAAGAGGCCGTAATTTCACACGAAGGGCACGACGGTCATGAAGAGCATGATCATCACGAAGAAGCCGCTGAAAAAGCCGCTCCCGCAGGCGTGCCGTTTATGGCGATGCAGCCCGCGAAAGCGGAACAGCAGATCACCGCGGTGCTGATCAAATTCAGAAGCCCGCTGGCGCAATTGCAGCTGCCGAGGATGATCAACGAAAACACGAATATGCAGGCCGCCGTGCCCGCCATCGAGGTGAACCGGCTGCAATCGTTGCTGGGCGCAGGCACGGAGATACTCCGCATATTGGGCTGGCTGTTGGCCGGGCTGGCCGCCTGCAGTATCTTTGTAATGCTGGTACAGGGAACGCACGAACGCCGCTTCGAGCTGGCCCTGATGCGCAGCATGGGCAGCGGACGGGCAAAACTGCTGGGCCTCGTGCTTTCCGAAGCGGCCATGCTGGCTTTGGCGGGCATCATCGGAGGATTTTTGCTGAGCCGCGCCGCTTTGTTCCTTTTACAACAAGAGATCTTTACACATTATCACCTGAATTTTTCCAACGCCTGGAAAATCACCGCCGCAGACGGTTACACCGCGGCCGCCATCCTGGCCGCCTGTTTGCTGGCCGCGCTTTTCCCTGCTGTGAGGGCTTTCAGGCTCAATATTTCCAAAACGCTCGCCAATGCTTAAAACAGAAAAAATATTACTCGGCCTGATGGCTTTTTTGATGGTTTCCTGCTCCAACATTTCGCAGTACTGCAGACATGGCGGCGCTGCGGCCGGTTATCTCGGCCAGGTGCTGGAGCTCAGGCAAAAAGCGGGCGCCAGTCTTCCCGTTTCCACTACAGACGTGCCCATGACGCGGGTTTGGGTAGACACGGCGGCGGTGAACGTTTCCTGGAAACAGCTGGCGGACGTGATCTTCGACCGCAAGTGGGACGAAAAGATGCAGATGCCCATGCTTTACCCGTCCTTTTCACGCAACATCAAAGCCATGAACGGGAAAACGATCGTGATCAGCGGTTACGTGATACCGGTAGACGTAAAAGGCGGCATGTACGTGCTTTCCGCCAACCCGAACAGCTCCTGTTTTTTCTGCGGCGGCGCGGGACCGGAAACGATCATGGCGCTGAAATTCAAATCCGGCAAACCTGAATTTGAAACGGATGATTACGTGAAATTTAAAGGAAAGCTCAGGCTCAACGAGAAAAACATTTATGAATTATATTATAACCTGGACGATGCCGTGCTGATCGGCAAATAGTCTTAACTTTACAGGTCAGATTTTAAGCTGAATTGATATGTCAAAAAAAGCGATCTTCTATATCATCTTTTTTGTGCTGCTGAGCGTAGCTTTTATGGGCTATTCAGGGCTGATGATCAAAGAAGGCACGGGGGAATTTTTCGGGAAAGAGAAACTGCCGGTGCTGGGCACGCCCGGGCATAAAGTGCAGGGCTTTTCTTTTGTGGACCAGAACGGGGATACCATCACGCAGGACAATATGCGGGGGAAGATCTATGTGGCGGAATATTTTTTCACCACCTGCACCAACATCTGCCCCGTGATGAACAAGAACATGGAAAAGGTTTATGCCGCTTATAAATCGAACCCGAATTTCATGATCCTGTCGCACACCTCCGACCCGGATTATGATTCCATCCCGGTGCTGAAGGCATACGCCGAAAAACACGGCGCGGACGCGAAGAACTGGCATTTCCTCACGGGCAACAAACGCGAGCTGTATAAAATGGCGCGCGAAAGTTACCTGGTAGACGATGGCCAGTACACCGGGCCGGACGATTTCATACACACGCAATGGTTTGCGCTGGTAGACGGCGACGGCCGGATACGCGGGCTGTATGAAGGAACGAAAATAAAAGATGTGGAAAAGCTGATCACGGACATCGACCGGCTTGTACATGAATAAAAGTTTTTAACATGGCTTCAAAGAACAAAGAGCTTATTGTGGAACTGCTGAAGTCCAGCAAGTTGAGCGTGACGGATACGCGGGTGAAAATACTGGAGCTGTTCCTCAAAAGCAACGGCGCGCTCGAGCACGCGGATTTTGAGAAACTGAGCGGAAAGTCGTTTGACAGGGTTACGATCTACCGTACGCTGCAAACTTTCCTCGACAAAGGCATCGTACATAAGATCCCGACCACTGACACTTCCGTTCGTTATGCGATCTGCCGTTCGGAATGCCGCGAGCATGAGCATCACGATCATCATGTGCATTTCCGTTGTGAAGAATGCGGCAGCACGCAATGTCTTGAAGAAACGGACATCCCGGTGCTGTCTCTGCCGAAGGGATACGACGTTCACAATGTGGAAGTGGTGGTGAGCGGAGTTTGCAAGGCTTGTCACTAAATTATTTCTCCGAATTTTTTATAAGGCGCCCGGCATGGGGCGCCTTTTTTGTCACACGATCTTATCGATCTCCTGCTGCACGAAACCCGCCAGCTCTTTCACATATTCCGGTGAGAAATCGAAACGGATGCCCGCGGCGGCGTACAGTTCGCGGAGGGTTTTGGTGTAACCCAGGCTGAGCGCTTTTTCGTAATTGTCGAGCGCCTGCTGGGGATTTTCCTTGTATTGTTTCCACATTGCGATAGCGCCCAGTTGTGCAATACCATATTCGATGTAATAAAACGGCACTTCAAACAGGTGCAGCTGTTTTTGCCAGCTGCCGGCACGGAAATGCTCAAATCCTTCCCAGTTCACGTTTCCGGGAGAAAATTCATCCAGGATGCGCGTCCACGCAGCGGTGCGTTCTTCCACCGTATGCTGCGGATGTTCGTATACCCAATGCTGGAATTTGTCGATCGTGGCGATCCAGGGGAAGATCACGATCGCGCGCTCCAGCTGCTGCAGTTTCGCGCGGCGCAGTTCTTCGGGATTGTCAAAGAAAATATGCCAGTGGTCCATCGTAAACAATTCCATGCTCATGCTGGCCACTTCCGCGATCTCCATCGGGTATTCCTTAAAGGCGCTGAGTTTCAGCGGATGGCTGAGGAACGAATGTACGGCATGACCGCCTTCGTGCACCATAGTGGTAAGGTCTTTCATCTGCCCTGCGGCGTTCATGAAAATAAACGGCACGCCGGTTTCCGCCAGCGGACAATTATACCCGCCGGGCGCTTTGTTTTTGCGGCTGTCCAGGTCGAGACGGCCCATTTCTTTCATCACACTGAGACATTCCCCGAAAAACGGCCGCAGTTCATTAAAACATTGGATCGATTTGTTGAGCATTTCTTCGCCGCTTTTGAACGGTTCCAGCGGTTGCGTGCCTTCCGGCTCCGCGTCGCTGTCCCAGGGGCGCAGCTCGTCCAGCCCGAGTTTTACGCGCTGGCGCTCGAGCGTTTGGCGCACCAGCGGCAGGATATGTTCCTTGATGGCGGTATGGAACTGGAAACAATCTTCTTTGGTGTATTCGAATCTTCCGAGTTCCACGAATTTGTAGTCGCGGTAGTTTTCGTAACCGGCGTTCAGGGCAACCTGGTGGCGTTTGCCCACCAGCGAAGTGTAAAGCTCGTCCAGTTTATCCTTGTCCTGCAGGCGGCGGGTATTGGTTTTGGTGAATACTTCTTCGCGCAGGCTGCGGTCCGGGCTTTCCAGGAACTTGGCGGCCTGCTGCAAAGTAAATTCCTGACCGTTTATGTTGATGGTCATGGCCCCGGAGATCACGCCGAACTGTTGCGCCATTACGCTCAGTTCCGCCTGGATGGGAATGTTTTGTTCGTTGAACAGCTGCACTTGTTTTTGAACGTTGCGCAGGTATGTGAAATACAATTGCTGATCGAGCTGGTCTTTAAACCCGCTCGCCAGCAGCTTGCGGTTGAGCGCATCTGCGTAGGGCTGCAGCTTGGGCTGAATTTCCATGCAGAAGTAAGTGAACGCTTCTTCGTAAGATTTGTCCGCCGTGTCGCGCGTCATGCGGATCTGGCGCCAGCAGGCGTCTTCACTGATCACGGCTTCCAGTTCGCTGAGGTCCGCCAGCCACTTTTCCATGGTTTCTTTGCTGTCGATCTCCCTGTTCTGCAAGGTTTCGAAATACGGCTGCAATGCGTCCCAGGTGGTTACGGTAAAGTCTTTCGGTAAAAACTGCCTTGCCGGGGCAGTGATATGAGCATTTTGCATGATATAAAAATTAAGGATAGTAAAAATAAAGAAAAGGGCCGTACCATGTTCAAGGTACAGCCCAGTCCGGTATCGGCAGTTCTGTTTTATTCTTCTGTTTTCTTCTTACGGGTGGTCTTTGGTTTCTTTTCCTCTCCTTCTGCGGGCTCAGCGTCGGCAGCAGCTTTTTTAGCGGCGGCTTTTTTCTTCGGGGCCGGTTTCTCTTCGGCGGGCGTTTCGCCTGCAGCTTCTTCTTTCTTTGTTTTTGCCTTGGCTTTGGGTTTGGCTTCCTCCACAGGTGCGGGGGCAGCTTCTTCCGCTACGGTTTCTTCTGTTTCTTCCTCGAATTTCAGGAGGTCGTTCTTTTTGAGAATGGCGAACCATTTCACCATTTTCTTCATATCGCTTACGTATACGCGGTCTTCGTCGAATTCGGGGAATACGTTTTTGAAATATGCTTTGATGGCGTTGTTATCCGCTTTGGCGTCCGCAGGTGCAAACTGCGCTTCTTTTTCCTGCATTGCTTTGAAAACCGCTGTCAGGTTCACGTTGTCGCCCGTGGTGAATACTTCGATGCTCTCCAATGGGGTAAAATTATGTACCCGGGAAGATACGAAGCGGGTGCTTTTATCTTCCAGCGATCTTACAATAGCGCCGTCCTGTTTGCTGGCCAGCAATTGAAATAAACCGCCTAATCCGGTTACTGCAACAATTTCTCTGTACTGCATGAATTGATTTTTAAGAACGGCAAATATAAAAAATTAGCAATAGATATAATGCTGACAAATTTTCACCCCTTCCGCCCCGGCGCCGGCATTGCCGTAAAACCAGCCATAGAAGCGGATTTGGTTAAAATTGTTAATCCCGGGAGGGCCTGCTTGTACAGCCGTTCAGGATCTTTTCAGCAAAACCAGGCGAAATTCGGCCGGGCGTTCCGTCATTTTCCGTCCAACTGCAGTGCCACGGCGGATTTCCACTGTTTTACCCTGCCTTCGCCATCGTATGCCCTGACAAAAATAACGTAAATCCCCGGTGACGCGGGCATCCCGTTTTCCAGACTGCCGTTCCAGCCTATGCTGCCGCTGCTGCCTGCCATCACATTCTGCGCCAGTTGGCGAACGGCTCGGCCTTCGGCATCATACACGGTAATGTTGAAGGTGAAACCCGCCGCGGGAAGATTCCAGTGGATAAACGCCAGGTCGTCGTGACCATCGTTGTCCGGGCTGAACTTTTCCGGCTCCAGCCTGAAACCTTCTTCTCCCGCCGTCTCCGGCGCCCGGCGCGAATTGCGATAGCCCGGCGTGGCATAACCTGCGGTAGACGCGGCGGAATGCCAGTTTCCCGGCTCCGGCGCCGCTTTGTCCATCCACAGCCTTTCCAGCGATATGCCTCTCGTGTCGTGGAAAACATCTGTATGCATGGCCTTTTTGTAACCGAACTCGTCCAGCTCCAGGCCGTCTGCCCTCAACAATACCACCGTTCCTTCGTCCTGCGGCATAGACGGCAGCGCGGCGATATTTTCCAGGCGGCCCAGGCAGGCGTAATGCCGGCAAACCGAAACCGCATCTTCCGAAAACGCGATGTATTCGCCCGGCATCAGCAGGTAAGGCGTTTGCACCAGCGGCACGGCCGGTTTCAGCCCGCCCGGTTCGTCGCGCTGCGCGAAATAAAGACCGTTAAGCTCCACCGGCTTCGTGCTGCGGTTGTACAACTCGATAAAATCCTGCGCGCCCTGTGGCGGGTCAAACAGCAATTCGCTGAATACAAGATCGCCGGTATCGGCGATTTGTGGCAGGCCGTACCGTACGCTGACATCCGGTAACCCGCGGCCGGCGCAGTCTTTCAGGCCGGCCACGTTCAGATCGTAAATAGTTCCGGCAGTCATGGGCACCGTCAAACCGATCAGCAACGTACTGAACAACGGCGCATCCGCGCGGCCCGCCTGCGAAGCGGCCGCACTGTCCAACGGGGCGCTGAAGTGCAGGCGCACATGCTGCGCATCCGCCACGGAAACATGCAGCAGCCGCGGCAAAACGGGCGCTTCGATATTTTCTTCCACCCGGTTATTTTTCCCCGGCGTGCCGCCCGGCCCGAAATTCTCCGCGCAGGCGCAGGGCCATCGCACGTCCTTCATTTCAAGGCTCCAACCGCCCTGCGCCCGCACGCCGCCGCCATACCATTCCGCGCGGAAATCCACCGCATGTATCACTTGTCCTTTATTATCGTACAACACCATCAACTCCCCTTCATTCGAAATAGAAAATGAACTGCCGCCGCTGAGAGAAGGATAGAACATTGAAGCATTGGATGAGGAAGCGATCACCACTATACTGTCTGCTAACAACTTGTACGCAGGCAATACAGCGTGAATGCTTCTGCCTTTCAGCAACCATCCGCCCAGGTTAATATCTTTCCCGCTCACATTCCGCAGCTCCACGTATTCCGCTTCCGGCAAACCGGCCGTGGGCGAAGGATCTGCCATGATCTCGTGTATCAGCACATCGTAACGCCGCGGAACGTAAGGCGGCGTGGCGTCCAGCGGTTTTATCCCGATGTCGTCGAAAAAATGTTTGCCGAAAAACGATGCGGTGGATTGCCGTACCATCACGCCGAACCAGGCAGATAACATGTAGGTAGTATCCCTAACCTTACCTTCTTCCACGCCATCGGTATATAATGTCCATACGCCACCGGAAGTGCGGGTGACGCGCAGCTGCAGCGCGTGATTGGTAACGCCGTCCCGGCCGTCGATGAGCTTAGTGGTAAAACCTTCGCGGTTTTTGTAATAAAGGCTTACTTCATCCGTGGTATACCCGATGCGGACGAAATATCCCGCTTCCAGCTGCGGCGTTTCCGCGGTGAGAAACACGTCCGCATAATTCAGGGCGGAGGTGGAAAAGTCGAGATGCACCGTAAATTCCCACTGCGTGGCGAGCGCAGCGGCGGACGCGGTGGAAAGATAAAAGGAGCTGTTTGGCTGGGAATGACTGCTGCGGAGCATGCCGCCTTCTACCCGGAACGACGTGTCCATGCCCTGCCAGCGCGGGTTTTGAGAAAAATCACCGTCCGTAAAAGATTCTGAAAACTGCGCCGTGGCAGCCACGGGCAACAGGGCCATGAGGAGGCCGCAAACAATGGGTTGCATGATAGAACTATTTAATAGGTTAACAAACTCACCGAATTTAAAAAATTCTTCTTTTTCTGTATTAATTTTGGGTCCTCATTTTAATAATTAAATAAAACAATGAAAGTAGCCGTAGTAGGAGCGACCGGACTGGTAGGCTCTAAAATGTTGCAAGTACTCGCGGAAAGGAATTTCCCCGTAACGGAACTGATACCCGTAGCTTCCGAGAAATCTGTTGGCAAGGAAGTGACATTCAAGGGTAAGCAGTTCAAAGTTGTGAACGCGGATACGGCTATTTCCATGAAACCGAACGTAGCCATCTTTTCCGCCGGCGGCGGCACGTCCCTGGAATGGGCGCCCAAATTTGCCGCTGCGGGCATCACGGTGATCGACAACTCTTCAGCCTGGCGCATGGACCCTACCAAAAAACTGGTAGTGCCCGAAGTGAACGCCCATGCGTTGACGCCGGAAGACAAGATCATCGCGAACCCGAACTGTTCCACCATTCAAATGGTGTTGGTACTGGAGCCGCTGCATAAGAAGTATGGCATTCAGCGCGTTGTGGTTTCCACTTATCAATCCGTTACAGGCACCGGCGTAAAAGCCGTTGATCAGCTGATGAATGAGCGCAAAGGCGTTGAAGGCCCGAAGGCTTATGCGCACGAGATCGACCTGAACGTGATCCCGCAGATCGACGTGTTCCTGGACAACGGTTACACGAAAGAAGAAATGAAAATGGTGAAAGAAACCGTGAAGATCATGGGCGACGAAAATGTGAAAGTAACGGCCACGACTGTACGAATACCGGTAATGGGCGGTCATAGCGAAAGCGTGAACATCCAGTTCGCCAAAGACTTCGACCTGGCGGAAGTACGTAGCCTGCTGGCCGCTGCGCCGGGCCTGGTAGTGACGGACGATCCGGCGAACGCCGTGTACCCGATGCCGAAAGACGCACATGATAAAGACGAGGTTTTTGTGGGCCGCATCCGCCGGGACGAATCGCAGGCTAACACGTTAAATCTTTGGATCGTTGCAGACAACTTGCGTAAAGGCGCGGCAACCAACGCTGTACAAATTGCGGAATACCTCAATGAAAAGAACTGGTTATAAGCCGGTTAAAAAATAAATTTTAAAAAGGCTGAAGCGCGTTGTAACGTTCTTCAGCCTTTTTGTTTAAATCCTTTATGCAGTTGTAGCTCAATCAATTACCACTGGCTATTTTCAACCGATTTTTCAATTGGCTTTGGCCGGGAATTTCACAAGCCTGTCATCGAACCTTTAGGGTCAAGGAATTATACAGTTGAACATTTGGAATTTGTAATTTTTTATAGTAATTTCATTTCCCCGTCAAAAAAATACGATGTGGGTTATACGAAAATCTGTCGTTGCGTGCACTGAGAGCGTGCTACCTGTCCAACTATTATTCCTTCGTTCATTTTTTGTTAATGCATTGCTAATAAAAACTACACAGAAGTAGTATAGATATGTGAGGGATAAACTCCAACTTTGAATTACAATCCTATGCTAATAAATTCTTTATCTGACTTTTCCATGAAAACTAAACTATCAAACTAAACACCCTTTATCCTATGAAAACCAACACGAACCGTGAACTTTTGTTAATGCACAAGTTTACAGAAGAGTGGAGCACTAACTTTTCCTCACAAGTCTCCCGCATCATGAACATTGTCGATCAGAAAGATACATTAGACGGTATCATCCCGATCATCGAAGTAGCGAACGTTTATAACCAGCAGTTTGCGCAAACGAGGGTTGACAAAGAAAATCTATTGAAGAACCGTAAATCACGCCCATTTGAGTTTTTGATACACAAGAATTGATTTACTGTTTTCTTCCAACTGTTTCTGTCCTGTTCATGTATTGGTATTGACACTAGTTGCCGGAAGAACTTCCCCAAAAAGAGTTTTTCTCCGGTAACTAGTCCGGGAGGCAAAAAAGGCCATTATTCGTCCTGCGCGTGATTGAGAAAATTGATAAAGGGTTGCATCACCGCGAATTTTTTGAGTATTTCCCTAACTAATGTCGGCTGGATCGTTTCTTCATCAGTAAAGCCTGAATTCACCACCAGGCTTTTCAGTTTAATATATGCAATCGCCGGATTGTCTTCGTGATAACCCTGCGGAGCCGACTTCAGCGAATCGCCGTTCACTTTGCCGAATACGCGGATAAAGTCTTTCTGGCCAACGATGCCCTGAAACTCTTCAAAATTATAATCGATTTCCTGCCGCACTTTTTTGAGCACCGGCGCTTCGGGCATCCAGAGGCCGCCCGCTACAAAACTGTTTCCGCCCGGCTCCAGCTGGAAATAATATCCCGCATAAGGGCTCTTTTTGCCGCCCTTTGCGAAATACGCGCCCATATTGGTTTTGTAAGGCGTTTTGTCTTTCGAGAAGCGAACGTCTTTGTATATCCTGAACACACAATCTTTGACCTGCAACGATTCCATCGCCGGGTCTATGCGCGCCAAACCGTCTATCAACTGCCGGGTAAGGCTCTCGAAATCCTCTTTCGCCTGCTGATAATGGGTTTTGTTATCGTCGAACCAGGGCTTCTCGTTATGTTGCCTCAGGTCTTTCAGGAATTTCAATGTGGAACGTTGTAGCATAATTTTACCCCCATTTGGGCGCAAAAAGATACAAAAACTCCTGTTTGCCAAGCGGAAATTTTCCGCCGGGCAAAACAGGAGCATAAAAAAGGCCGGCTAAAATAACCGGCCTCCGAAGCATTGTGGTCGTGTTAAACCTTATTATATGAGCCTGTAAATTAAGGTCAGAATTTATAGATCGCCGCCAGCAAAACGTTGGCTGAAGAGCTTTTCGGCGCATCGTTCTTGTCGAAGAACACGTCTTTCGATCCGCTGTCGAACCGCACCTCGGGGATCAGCGTAAAGCCGCCTACCTTGTACTGAGCGGAAAGCGTGAGGGCGAAAATGTTCCCGCCTTCAGGATATTCCAGTTTATCAGTATATACTTTGATGTTGTCTTTATCGCCGAAATACTCGCCGCGCAGCGTGAAGCCCAGGCTTTCAACCGGGTCGTAGTTCAGGTACAGCGCGGAACCGTACCAGTTCGTGTTCACGCCGTTCTTATACATGGAGTACGTACCGTTGTAACCGAGGCCGAACTTGGGCGTAAGCTGATAAGTGATCACCGCGTCCAGCTGGTCGTTGCGGGTCTGGAATGTATCCCTGCCGCCGATATAGTTCAGGTAAAACTTGAACGGCACGCTGGAAGGCGCAAATCCATACTGTGCGCCGATGAATTTGATCCCACCCCAGGTGGCGGATTTGAAATCCGTCGGGTTAAACACCCCCACCATGAAGCTGTGCGACCCGAACGTCAAATCTGCCTTTACCCCGGTGTGGAAGAAGGGCCCATAGGAAAACATATATGACATGCTGTAGTTCCTGTTGGCGTAAGCGTCTACCAGTTCGTAGCCCACATGCGTGGAATAGCTGCCCATGGTGAATTTCAGCCATTCGGCCGGCGCATAGGAAATGTACAGCTGTTTGATGGCGAGACGGGTTTTGTCGTCGTTGTAAGAGAAGTCTTCCGCTCTTTTACCGAAACCGATATCCGCCACCATGCCCACATTTTTGAAGGAGCTTTCCAGCTTGAGGGAGATCATGTTCAATTCGAAAGAATTGTGCGTATTGGTAAAACTGGTCTTACCGTCGGTGCTTTCGTTGAAATTGTATTTATAATACACGTCGGCGGAACCGGACAGTTTAAAACCGGGAGGCAGTAAGCGTAAGGAATCCTGGGCCTGGGCAGACATAGCGAACAAGACAGCCAGGATTGCGAATAAACTTTTTCTCATCATCATGGGAATTTTAGAAAATTGGTTAATAAAATGATCGTCGAATGGCTGCTGATTTTACGTTAAGGCGCTGATTCGGCCGGGGCAAAGCGGGTCCGGACCGCTTGCCGCCACGGCGTTTTTCGGCTACCGTGGCGACAAACAATAATTCCGGATCAAACAAAAAAACTAAGTATACTGGTTGATAAAAATTGTAAGGGATGTAAGGACTAGTGGTGCTGAACACCTACTTCTTCCTCGGCGATCTTGCCATTGCCGTTGATGCTCATCATGTTCGGATGGTAGATCTCGTTGTGCTGGGTAACGTCCAGGCCGAGCTCTTCTTCTTCCTCAGATACGCGCAGCGGGTGAATGAAATTGATCAGCTTGAAGATAGCCCAGGATACGGTGAAGCTGTAAGCTACCACCAGCAGCAGGCCGAGCACTTGTTTGTAGAACAGGCTGAAGTTTCCGTAAGCCCAACCATCTGCCGCGGCAGGGTTGATAGCGGTGGAAGCGAACACGCCTGTGAGCAGCATGCCGGTCATACCGCCTACACCATGGCAGGGGAATACGTCCAGCGTATCGTCGATGGATGATTTGTTTTTGAAATGAACCACCAGGTTAGAGATGATCGCTGCAACGAAGCCGATGAAAAGGCTTTGGGGAACACCCACATAACCGGCGGCGGGCGTGATGGCAACGAGACCAACTACAGCGCCGATACAGAAACCGAGCATGGAAGGTTTGCGGCCGCGGATCACGTCGAAGAAGATCCAGGAGAGACCGGCAGCGGCAGTAGCAGTGTTGGTAGCAGCGAAAGCGGAAACGGCGAGGCCGTTTGCAGCCAGTGAAGAACCTGCGTTGAAACCGAACCAGCCGAACCAGAGCAGGCCGGTACCGATCAGTACGAAAGGAATATTGGCGGGCTGCAGTTCTTTTTTCTGGATGTGGTCCTTACGGCGTTTCAGCACGATGGCGCCTGCGAGGGCCGCGCAACCTGCGGAAATATGTACCACGGTACCACCCGCGAAGTCGAGCACGCCGAGTTTAAAGAGAATGCCTTCAGAATGCCATGTCCAGTGTGCAATGGGCGCATACACCAGGAGGCTGAACAGTACCATGAACAGTACGTAGGAAGTGAAGCGGATACGCTCGGCCACGGCGCCAACCACGAGGGCGGGGGTGATCACGGCGAACTTCAGCTGGAACAGCGCGAACAATAATAAGGGAATAGTGCCCCAGGGCTGCCCGGAACCTACGCCATTAAAGAAAAAGTAAGTGGTGGGGCTACCGATCAGGCCGCCCTGGGATTCGCCGAATGCAAGGCTGAAGCCAACCACCACCCAGATAATGCTGATGAGGCCGGTCGCGATAAAGCTTTGCATCATGGTAGAGATCACATTCTTTTTGTTCACCATACCTCCGTAAAAGAAGGAGAGACCAGGCGTCATTAAGAATACGAGGGTAGTTGCCACCAGAATCCAGGCAACATCTGCCGCGTTGTACTTGCTTGCGTCAGAAAAAGTAGGCACTGTTGGAAAAAAGATGCCAATTACTGCAAGCGCAGTCAAAAATATGAATGGCAGATAATCCTGAAATGAAATTTTCTTCATAGCGTATCGTTTTAAATTTCGTAATAAAAGTAGGCAGGTGATTTAAAACCTCAAATAGAAGGCCCGAAAATTGGAAAACTTTGAAAATATGGGGAAATATGGGGCTCCAAAAACAATCATATATCGATTAGTAATAATATAAATTATGTTTTTGGGTAATATGGAAGGGTAAAGAAGGGCTGAAAATGGAGTATAATTAGCTATTTATCAACGAATTAAAGCATATACGATCAACAAATTACGAAAATCTAATCCGGCGGTATGAATGTGCTACCGTAAATTTGGAAAAATGCCCCGAAAGACTTGACCATAAAGGATTTAAATATAATAAGGGATAATACTGTTTATCGAAAAACAGGACTATCCCTTCATTCATATTACAAATAATTCTATTTAATGTTTGTTGTTTCAGCAACTATTTCCGCTTCATATTCTCCAGTTCCTGCTGCATGGAAAACATCTGGTCGCGCAAACGGGCCGCTTCCATAAAATCCAGGTCTTTCGCCGCCTTTTCCATCTCCTTCCGCACCCGCTGGATCGATTTTTCCATCTGCGGAATGCTCTGGATCGTATTCTGGTTAAAAACAACTCCTTCGTCCGCCACCACGGCCATTTCATCGTGCACGGCGTACGGGCTGCTCTCGTCGAAGCTGCGGATAGACAATACAGACGTTTGCCCCATGATCTGCTCTTTCGATTTTTTCACCGTTTTCGGCACAATACCATGAATCTCATTGTATTTGCGCTGCTTTTCCCGCCTGCGGTCCGTCTCGTCGATCGTGCGCTGCATGCTGTCGGTGATCTTATCCGCATAAAAAATGACCAAACCGTCCACATTCCTCGCCGCACGGCCCGCTGTCTGCGTCAGTGAACGCTCGTCCCGCAAAAATCCTTCTTTGTCCGCATCCAGGATCGCCACCAACGACACTTCGGGCAGATCAAGCCCTTCCCTCAGCAGGTTCACCCCTACCAGCACGTCGATATTCCCCAGCCGCAGGTCGCGCAGGATTTCCACCCTGTCCAGCGTATCCACTTCGGAGTGGATATACCGGCTTTTTATATTGATACGATGCAGGTATTTGTCCATTTCCTCGGCCATGCGTTTGGTAAGCGTGGTCACCAGCACACGGTCGCCTTTCAGCACGCGTTTGTCGATCTCGTCCAGCAGGTCGTCTACCTGGTTTTTGCTCGGCCGCACTTCGATCGGCGGGTCCAGCAGGCCGGTGGGCCTTACCACCTGTTCCACTACGACGCCTTCGGTTTGTTTCAGTTCGTATTCGCCGGGGGTGGCGCTTACAAAAATCGTCTGGTTCAGCAGGTTTTCGAATTCATGGAAGTTCAGCGGCCGGTTGTCCAGCGCGCTGGGCAGGCGGAATCCGTAGTCTACCAGCGTCAGCTTGCGCGAGCGGTCGCCGCCGTACATCCCGCTCACCTGCGGAATGGTTACGTGGCTTTCGTCTATCACCAGCAGGAAATCTTTCGGAAAATAATCCAGCAGGCAAAAAGGCCGTGTTCCGGGCCTGCGCCTGTCCAGGAACCGCGAATAGTTCTCGATACCGCTGCAATATCCCAGCTCCCGGATCATTTCTATGTCGTAATTCACGCGCTCGGATAAACGCTGCGCTTCGATGAGCTTGCCTTCGGCTTTAAAATATTCCACCTGCGCGGCCAATTCGTCCTGTATTTCGTGCAGGATCTGCACCATCAGGTCTTTCGGCGCCAGGTAAAGGTTTGCGGGGAAAATGGCGGCCGTTTCCAGCACGCCGATGCGTTTGCCGTTGCTCACGTCGAAACTTTCGATCTCTTCGATCTCGTCTCCGAAGAACGTGATGCGGTAGCCGTAATCCACGTATGGCAGGTTAATGTCCACCGTATCGCCCTGCACCCTGAAGTTGCCGCGGTTAAAATCGCCGGTGGTGCGGCTGTATAAAGCGTTTACCAGCCCGTGCAGCAGCGTGTTGCGCCCGATGGTGAGCCCTTTGTGGATGCGGATGATCCCGTTTTCGAAGTCGGTCGGGTTACCCATGCCGTAAATGCAGGACACGCTGGCCACCACGATAATGTCCCGCCTGCCGGAAAGCAGGCTCGACGTGGCTCTCAGCCTCAATTTATCCAGTTCTTCGTTGATGGCGAGGTCTTTTTCGATATACGTATCGCTCACCGGCATGTAGGCTTCCGGCTGGTAATAGTCGTAATAACTCACGAAATATTCCACGGCGTTTTCCGGGAAAAACTGCCGGAACTCGCCATAGAGCTGGGCTACGAGGGTTTTATTATGCGTCAGCACCAGCGTGGGCTTCTGCGTGTTCTGTATCACATTGGCGATGGTGAACGTTTTGCCCGAGCCGGTAACACCCAGCAGGGTTTGAGCGAGCTCCCCGTCCTGCAGCCCTTCCGTCAGTTGATGGATGGCTGCGGGCTGGTCGCCGGCGGGTTTATATGGAGCCTGGAGTTTAAAAGGCATAAATTACTGATTTTGTATCCGGGAAAACGAATGTCGGATTTTATCGGGGGAATAACTTGTTAAAGTTTTCTGTTCTCAATTCAGATTTTCCGTCCGAAATTCGGGTACAAATTTCGACAAACCTGTTTACATGAAGAAACACTTTTTCGGCCTGGCGCTGGCAGCCATCATGCTGGCCGGCAGTATCCGGGCGAATGCCTGGGGCTCCACAGGACACAGAGTTACAGCGGAAATCGCGTCTTTTTACCTGACCGCCAAAGCCAAACTCGGCGTCAGCAAAATTATCGGCAAAGAAAGCCTGGCCATGATCGCCAACTGGCCCGATTTCATCAAATCCGACACCACCGGGCAGTATAACCATACTTCCAGCTGGCATTACCTCGATTTTCCCGGCCATATTTCCCGCCAGGAATTCGACCGGCTGCTGAAAGAAACAAAAGGCGAAAACCTCTACAGCCAGACGCTCGCCATGATCAAAGAGCTTAAAACAGCTTCCACCACGCCCGCGCGCAAACGTTTCGCCCTCGCCTTTCTCGTGCATATGATCGGCGACATGCACCAGCCCCTGCACGTGGGCCGCGACGAAGACATGGGCGGCAACAAGGTGCAGCTCAGCTGGTTCGACCGGCCTACCAATCTTCATAAGGTCTGGGATGAATACCTCATCGATTTCCAGCAGTACAGCTATACCGAATACACCAACATCCTCACCCGCGTGGTAACGCCCGCCGATGTAAAAACCATGCAGTCCGGCGGCATTCCCGACTGGATGTACCAGTCGCATATACTGTCAGACAAAGTGTACGACGGCTCCCCCAACGGCGCGAAACTGAGCTACCGTTATAATTATGTGTTCGTGAACGACCTGAACAACCAGCTGCTGAAAGGCGGTCTCAGGCTGGCGAAAGTGTTGAACGATATTTACCGGTAAAAGTTCTTAAATACTTCCTTTCATATACAACATCTGCCCCCGAAGAGCTTATCTGGCGGGGCATTCCCGTGAAAGAATTATTAAATACTTTTTTAATAAAAAAAGAGCGTGCAGTATTTGCGCGCTCTTTTTATGCTAAGCCGTTTATGAAACCGGCTACACCAGGTCGATATCGAAATTCACGAGCTGAACGAACTGTTCGAGCCTCGCGCTGATATCCTCTTTCGTGATCTCCCGCAGCTTCTGTGCGCCGAATTTTTCCACGCAGAAAGAAGCCATGGCGGAACCTACGATGATCGCGGTTTTCATGTTCTCGAAGGAAATATCCTTTGTTTTGGCGAGGTGGCCTACAAATCCGCCCGCAAAAGTGTCTCCCGCGCCGGTGGGATCGAATACTTCATCCAGCGGCAGGGCGGGCGCAAAAAACACATGATTTTCATGGAACAGCAACGCGCCGTGTTCGCCTTTTTTGATGATCAGGTATTTCGGGCCCATGGTCAGGATCTTTTTCGCCGCTTTTACGATGGAAAATTCACCGGTCAGCTGGCGGGCTTCACTGTCGTTCACCATCAGCACATCCACCATTTTGAGGGTTTTGAGCAGGTCTTCCAGCGCCACGTCCATCCAGAAGTTCATCGTATCCATTACGATCAGCTTCGGGCGCGGGTTCATCTGGTTGATCACGCTCATCTGCACCTGCGGGGTGAGGTTGCCGAGGATCAGGAATTCGCTGCCCTGGTAAGATGGCGGGATCACCGGCTGGAAATCCGCCAGTACGTTCAGTTCCGTCACCAGCGTATCGCGCGAGTTCATGTCCAGGTGGTAGCGGCCGGCCCAGTAAAAAGATTTTTCATCTTTTTTCACCTGCACACCGTCCATCGCAACACCGCGGTTGACGAGGGCGGTCAGTTCTTCCTGGGGAAAATCTCCCCCGATCACAGACACCTGGTTTATGGGCTGCACAAAATTGGAAGCCGCCCATGCGATATATGAGGCGGAACCGCCCACGATCTTATCTGATTTCCCGAACGGCGTTTCGATATCGTCGAACGCCATGGTGCCCACTACGGTAAGAGACATGTATAAAAAGATTAGAGGTTTAAAAACGCAGCAAATGTAACAAATTCGCTATTAAACCTTTACTTTCTTCCAGTTCCCTCTCCGGAATATAATAATGGCCGTTACGGCTATGGACGATTCGGCGATCACGATGGCCCAGAATACGCCGGTGGGGCCCCATTTGAGCACGATGGCCAGCAGGTAGGCCAGCGGGATCTGCAGCAGCCAGAAACCGAACAGGTTGATGTAGGTCGGCGTTTTCGTATCGCCGGCGCCGTTAAACGATTGCGCCATCACCATGCCGAAAGCGTAAAACACGTACCCGATGCTGATCAGCCGCAGCCCTTCGATGCCATAAGCCAGCACGGCAGGGTCCTGCGAGAACACGCGTAAAATATCCGGCGCGAACACCATAAAGATCACGGAAATGCCGCCGAGGAAAAACATATTGAGGTAAGCGGCTTTCCAGACGCTTTTTTCAGCCCTTTCCGGCTCCCCCGCGCCCAGGTTCTGCCCCACCAGCGTGGCTGCTGCATTGGCAAGGCCCCAGGCCGGCAATATCGCGAACACGATGATGCGGATCGCGTAAGTATATCCGGCCATCGCGTCTTCGCCGAACTGCGAAATAATGCGCATCAGGAAGATCCAGCTGGCGGAACCGATCAGCATCTGCAAAGCACCGCCCGCGGCCAGTTTCATCATTTGCAGGATAACGGGGAGCCTTGGCTTGATATGCCGCCAGTTGACGGTGATCGTTTTTTTACCGCCCAACAGGTAATACACCTGGTAGACCACCCCGGTGCCGCGGCCGATCATGGTGGCGATGGCCGCGCCTTCCAGCCCCAGCGGCGGCAGAGGCCCCCAGCCGTAGATAAGCAGCGGGCACAGCACGATATTAAGGGCGTTCGCTAGTACCAGGCTTTTCATGGCAATGCTGGCGTCGCCGGCGCCGCGGAAAATTCCGTTGATGATGAACAGCAGCACGATCACCGCATTGCCGCCCATGGCGATTTTAGTATAGCCCTGCCCGTATTCCGCCATCGCCGCGTCTGCACCCATCAGCAGCAATATTTCCCGGGACCAGATCAATCCCACGATGCTCACCACGAGCGAAAATCCCAGCGCCAGGTACAGCGCCTGCACCGCGCCCTTCGACGCGCCTTCCGGGTCTTTTTCCCCGATCCGGCGCGCTACCATTGCGGTTGCGGCCATGCTGATGCCGAAAGCCAATGCATAAATAAGGCTCAGCACCGATTCCGTCAGCCCCACGGTGGCGATGGCCGCCTTGCCGAGGTGACCCACAAAATAAGCGTCTACCAGTGCGAAAAGCGATTCCATGCTCATTTCCAGCACCATCGGGATGGCCAGCAAAATGAGCGCGCGGTTGATGCTTCCTTCGGTATATACCCGTTCTTCCCCTTTCAGGGCTTCTTTGATAAGCGTAAATAGTTTTTTTGTACGCGACATTACGTGCGACATTGTTTCACTTGTTTTCAGTAATTAAAAGGAGATTACATAGCGTTTCAGCTGAAACGCGGATCGTTGAGAGCGAGGTTTGTCAGCATACAGCAGCCGACTGATCAGATTATCATATGCAGTGGATTGAAGGCCACAAAGGTAAATGATTAGTTGATCCGGCCGCGCGTTATTTTACGAAACGGCATCGTCCACCCGCCCGGCATGACGAAAGGATTTTGTCAGGAAAAGCCCTCCGGTAAAGGAAGTGAGGCGCACAACCCGGTAATTTTCAAATATTTCCGTGCCGGATTGTAACATTTGAAGTCCTTCCCCGTTTTACCCACGTATCACAACCGGAAACATAACTGAAATCCAGATTATTTAACGGAAACCATGCTTGGATTTCACCCATGCCCCAGGGAACAGCGGCGCTGTGATCAGTCCGCTGTTCCGGAGCATGTTTCTTCCTTTAATGTTACTTTATATTCTTTTAGTTGATAGATGGATCGGACTGTCCTGTTACGTTTAACAGGGCAGTTTTTTTTATGCCCCGCATAAAAAGAGAGCAGCCGGACGCGCCCGGCTGCTGATTGTATATGAATAGGATATGGTTCATGGTGGGAAAGAATTCCCGGTAAGAACGTCTTTCTGCGTTTGCATTAATTTTTCAACACCTTGAATTCCGTTCGCCTGTTGAGTTGGCGACCTTCAGGATTGTCTTTGCCGTTGGGCAGCGTGTTAGGCGCCACCGGCCTCGATTCGCCGTAACCTTTGCTGATCACCCTGCTGGCGGGAATGCCTTTGCCGATGAGATAATCCACGCAGGATTTGGCCCTGGCGTTGGACAATTTCAGGTTGTAGGCGTCCGTGCCTTTGCTGTCCGTATGCGCGCCCAGCTCGATCTCCATTTTGGGATTATCCAGCAGGAGATAATACAGGGTATCCAATATCACTTTCGATTCGGGCCGCAAGGTGGCTTTGTTGTAATCGTAGAAGATGTCGTTGATTACGATCGGCTTGTCGATCTCAAAACGTTTCAGGCAAACGGTGGGGTTCATCATGGAATCGACCATAGACAACTGCTCCGTATTGAAGGTGTAATTCTTCGAGAAATAATTGTCTTTCTCGATCACCACGCGGTATTTTTTATTCATTTCCACTTCGAACATGTAATTACCCGCAATACCGGACTGCTGCACTTCCACGGCTTTCTGCGCGCTGTCCAGCAAAGTGATCTTCGCGCCCTGCAGCGGTTTGTTGGTCTCGCAGTCGAGCACCATGCCGCCGGCCATTTTCACCCTTCTTTTAAAAGCGAATATTTCCAGGCAGCAGATGGACTCGCGGTCGGAACTGATGAAGCCTTTCTGTGTGGCGCTGGCGGGTGTAAGCCCGGCGTAATACTGATCGTCTTTCGCGGAGTTGATGGGGTAACCGAGATTTTCGGGGGCGGACCATGCGCTGCTGAAATCGCCTTTGCTGGTGAAAAAGTCCATGCCGCCGAAACCCACGCGGCCGTTGGAACTGAATACCAGCACCTGTTTCGCGGGATCGTAGAACGGCGCGCTTTCGTCGCCGGGGGAGTTGAGCGTTTTGCCCATGTTGCTTGGCTCGCTGAGGCTTCCGCCCGTGATGGCCGATACCCAAAGGTCGAATTTGCCGGCGCTCCCGGGGCGGTCCGAAACGAAGAGCAGGTATTTTCCGTCTGCCGTCACGAACGGTTCTTTATCGCTGTAATCCGCTTCTTTGAAGATCAGCTGCGGCTCCGTCCATCCGTTGCCGCTGCGGGTGCTGCGGTAGATCGCGGATTTTTTGTTGCCGTCTTTTACGGTCCAGCGCGTTACGTAAAGCGTATTGCCATCCGGCGTGAGGGAAGCAACGCCTTGCTCCACGCCTTTTTCCATGGGGATGGATACTTTTTCGCGGCTGTTGAAATTGTTATCGTCGCCCGTTGCAACATACAAGGTGTTCACGAACGGGTTTGTTTTTTTATTGATAAGCGTAGAATCCAGGCGGGAAGAAGTGAAATAAAAAGTGCCTTCGTTCACCGGTACGGGCGCATAATTGGCGCCGCCTTGGTTGATGTTGCCGGTTACTTTTTCCACTTCGAACCGCGGCGGGTATTTCATTTCCTCGATGGCAAATTCGCAGTTTTTGATCTCGAGGTCGGCCGTTTTTGAAGGCTCGTCGAATGCTTTATACCCGCTTTTGAATTGTTTGAACTGTGCGAGCGCTTTTTCGTAATCGGCCGCCGTTTTTGCATTAGCTCTTACGCAAACCGCGAACCAGTAGCGGGCCAGCGGGAATTGTATTGGGTCGAAATTGGTGGCTTCTTCATAATATTTGGCGGCGTTGCCGAAGTCGCGGTACATGCGGTACGATTCGGCGAGGCGGTACACGACCTGTTCGTAATCCTTGAGCTTTTTTTGTTTGTTCTTGCCGTCTTTATCCAGCTGGTAGGGCCTGTATTCGCCGGGTTTCACGGCGAAGGTGCCCAGCGCCTTGCTGTAATATTGCGCGGCGGAATAAAAATCCTTCTGCTCGAAATAAAGATCGGCCGTGCGTTTGTAATCCTGTACGTACTGGGCTTTCAGGGACCCGAAGATCCCCGTCAGCGCCAGTATGCATATGAGTGTAATTCTTTTCATAAGGTGCATCGTTTGATGTGAGCGGGGCGGTTATAACCTCGGGCAAATGAAATATTCGGGCTGCATGATCCTGCGTTTGCGGCCGATGAAAGACAACGACACTTCGAAAGCATTGCTGCCTTTGGTGAGCCTGCGCAGGTTAGACGTATTGGCGTCGTAGCTGAGGCCGAGGGTGAAATTTTTGTAATGGAAACCTGCGAACGGCGATACCGCGTCGTTGATGCGGTAATTGGCGCCCAGCAGCAGGTCGAATTCCAGGTTCACCCTGATCTGCGAATACACGCCCGCAACGATCTCTTCGGCGTTGCCCTGGCGCATGTAAAGACCGTGCGGCGTAATGCCCACCATATCGGTAAGGCGTATACGCGAACCACCATGCACGGTGTATCGGATGGGCAGCGAACGGCTTTCCTTATCTTCCGCTACAAACGGGTCGTCTGGTTGCGTAAGGTGCGCGCCCGCTACCCCGATGAATGGGTTAAAGCGGTGGTTGGGGTTTCCATCAAACAGGAGAAGGCCGGCATTGGCGTCAAAAACAGTGGATGAAGTAGCCCTCAGCGTTTCGCCGGAAGGGATGCTCGGGTCGAAGCCCATTACGGGGTTGTACTGGCTGCCCAGCTGGAATTTGCTCTGGTCCACCCGGCGATTGATCACCCCCGCCTGGATGCCCGCTACCAGCTGCGTGGTACCGTTCTTACCCATTTTTACGCCGCTGTACGAAACGGTGGCCATTGCATTGAAATAGTTGTAACCTGCATCGCCGGCGGACATATTCAGCGCGGTAACGCCCAGGCCGAGATTTTTCTTCGTTGGCGCATCGAAAGACACACCGGCCGTTGAATACGGGTTTCCGAAATTCGCCCATTGGTTGCGGTAATTTCCGGTAAGCCGGTAATCCCCGTCTATCACGCCCGCCAGTGCAGGGTTCAGCCATAAAGGATAAGCATAATACTGGGAAAAATGCGGGTCAACCTGCGCGCGTGCCGGATTTGCAAGCAAGGCGCAAAGGAGCGTCACAGTGATTAATATTTTATTCTTCATAGGAACATTTTTTTTGAGTTTGAGTTAGCCGGAATGAAGGGTGAAGCTTCACTCCGGCGGTTTTTTGTGTTTGCTTGCCTGATTATCTGTTTAACGGATAATTGTTATGGTCCCTCGTTTCTGTACGGTTGTACCATCCTGCAGGCTAGCGCGCAATGCGTAGTTGTATACGCCGATCGGCTGTTTTTTGCCGCTCATCGTGCCATCCCATCCGCGGCCTTTATCTTTCGTTTCAAATACCTGCTGGCCCCACTGGTTGTAGATCCTCATTTCCAGCGTCGCGATCGTGGTGCCGTATACATACAGGATGTCGTTGGTACCGTCGTTGTTCGGGGTAAAGGCATTCGGTACGAAGATGAGGTTGCCCGCGGGGTTATCCGTTCCGCCGCCGCCCTGGAACCATGCGCTGTTCGCACATTCGCTGGCGCCTACAGCCATCACCTGCAGGGTGACAACCTGGTTCGGCTGAAGGTTGGTAACGGTATGCGTGGTGCCGGTGAGGCCGGAGCTCGGTTGCGTGAACGTTACGCCGCCGTCGGTAGATACCCTGTAGCCCAGCGCGCCTGCAATGGCGTTCCATGTAAAGGTGATGGAGTTCGCCGTTCTGTTCGCCACCGATACCGTCGGTGCGGGCAGCACCGCGTAAATATTAATGGTAACCGGCGTGCGGGTTGCGCTGACGCATCCGCCGCTAAAGCCGGCCGCTACGTAGTAGGTAGTTGCCGCAGTGAGCGCCGGCGTGGTGAACACTGGACCGGTGAATATGGCGTTGCCGCCGGTGGCCGTCGTGTACCAGGTGAAGGTTACGCCTGCCTGTGCCGATGTGGCCCTGAGCGTTGCGGTGCTGTCAGGACAAACAGTGCCTGCGTCCGCGTTCACAACCGGCGGCTGTGGTATGTTGCCTACCGTTGCGGTCGCTTTGGCCCTGCCTGCACTCGCGCAGCCTCCGCCTATCACCGCTTCAACATATACGTCCAGGTTGGCGGTAAGCGCCGGTGTGGTGAACGTGGGGCTTGCATTATCCTGCAGGAGGTTGCCGTTCACGGCAGCGTCGTACCAGCGGTAAGTCGTATTCGGCAGCGGGTTCTGTACGGTGAAGGTAGCGGTGGAACCGGTGCAGATCGTTACTGCGCCGCCATCTGTCAGTACCGGGGTGCCCGGTGCGTCCGACGCGATCAGTATTACCTGGCTGCGCCCGTTGCTGGTGCAGGTACCGCCTGCAGCCATCGCTTCAACATACACGGTATCTCTTGCGCTGAGCGGATTGCTGGTGTACATGCTGCCGGTGAACAGCAGCGTGCCGCCGATCGGCGCGTCGTACCAGCGGTATTGCAGATCGGTGCGCGGATTGATAATGCTGGACGTTGCCCGGTTGCCGCGGCATACCGTTACGGAAGCGGCTACCGCAGGTAATGCAGGACCGTTGGTAATGGTCACGCTTACTCTTGTGCGGGTTGCGCTTGCGCAATTGGACGTGTTCACGGCTTCAACATAGAAGTCTTTATTCGCCGTGATCGCGCTGGTCGTGTAGGTCGGCGTGCTGGCCAGCGCCGTGCCGCCCGTCGGTACGTCGTACCAGCGGTAAGTAAGGCCCGGCTGCACGTTGGTTACGTTCAGGGTTGCCTGGTTGCCCGCGCATACAGACTTCGTGGAAGCTTCTACCGTTACAGACGGAGGAACGGGGTTCACCGTTACGGTCACGGTGGTTCTGCTGGTGCTGGTGCAGGCGCCCGCCGCTGCTTCTACATAGTAGGTAGTGGTAGCGGTTACGCCGCTGGGCGCAAAGGATGTGCCCTGTGCCAGGGGTGTGCCGCCGGTGGCAGCGCTGTACCAGTTGTAGGTCAGGCCGGTTTGCGGACTGGTAATGGTAAGCGTTACCGGTGCGCCGAGGCAGATCGTGGTGGTGCCGCCAACAACAGGAACGGCGGGTGGTTCGGTTATGGTAACCTCCACTTTCGTAAGCGTTGTGCTGCCGCAGTTGCCGGCACTGATGGCTTCCACGTAATAGTCTGCCGGTGCGGTAGCGGCCGGGGTGGTAAATACCGTGCCCGTAAACAGCAGGGTGCCGCCCGGGGCGTCGTACCAGTTGTAGGTGTTGCCCGCCACCGCATTTGTTACGCGCAATGTAGCCTGTGCATTGCGGCATACGGCCACGCTGGTCGATTCAACCGTTGGCGGGGTAGGCCCGCTCACAACGGTTACGGTTATTTTCGTTCTGCCAGTACTTACGCAATTGCTTGCGTTCACCGCTTCAACATAAAAATCTTTATTCGCTGTAAGCGCCGCGCTCGTGTAATCCGGCGTAGAGGCCAGCAGGGTGCCGCCCGTCGCCGCATCGTACCAGCGGTAGGTAATGCCCGCCTGCACGTTGGTTACATGCAGTTCGGCGCTGTTGCCGGTGCACACTGTTTTCGCAGTCGCGTCTACGGTTACTGCCGGCGGAGCGGGGTTCACCGTTACGGTCACAGATGTTCTGCCCGCGCTGGTGCAGCTGCCGTTTACAGCTTCAACATAATAGGTCGTGGTGGTGGTTACGCCCGTGGGTGCAAAGGTGGCGCCTTGTGCAAGACGGGTGCCTCCGGTCGCTACGTTGTACCAGTTATAAGTGATCGTAGCCACGGGGTTCTGAATGCTCAGGCTGATCGGGCTGCCCTGGCATACGGTGGTGCTGCCGACGATCACCGGCAATGCGGGCGCATCGGTCACCGTTACGTTCACCTGGGTAAGGCCCGCGCTGGCACAGCCTCCCGAGCCAACGGCTTCCACATGATAAGTAGCGTTCGACACTGCTACGCCGGTGGTGTAAACCGGGCCGGTAAACAGCAGGTTGCCACCCGGGGCGTCGTACCAGTTGTACGTTACCCCTGCCTGCGGGCTGCTGATGCGCAGTACCGCCTGGGAACCGCGGCATACGGATACGTTTGCGGATTCAACTGTCGGTGCAGGCAGCAATGTTACCACGCTTACTGCGGCTACCGCACGGCTGGTGCTGGCGCAGTTGCCCGTGCCTGCAGCTTCCACGAAGAACGTGGCCGTATCGGTGAGTGCGGCCGTTGTAATGCTGGCGCCGGTGTAGCGCAGCGTACCGCCTGTGGCCGCGTCGTACCAGTTGTAGGTCACGCCCGGTTGCGGGTTGCGCACGGACAATGTAGCCGGCTGGTTGCGGCAAATGGAGGTCACTGAATCCAGCAATACCGGTACCGCCGGCGTTGCATTCACATTCACCGTTGCCTGCAGCCTGCCGCCAGGATTGATGCAACCGCCTGTGTTGTTCACCGCTTCTACGTAGTAAATGGTGGTGGATGAAAGCACTGGCGTAACGAAGGTGGCGCCCGTAGCTACCGGCGTGCCACCGGCCTGTACGGTGTACCAGCGGATGGTGAGGCCTGCCGTGCTGGAAGTTACCTTCAGTTCGGCAGTGTTGCCGGAACAGATGGTGAGGTTATTGGATTCGAGCACCGGATCGGTCGGTTGCGTGCCCACGGTTACCGTTACCGGTACTCTTGTGAGACTGCCACATGCGCCGTTGTATGCTTCTGCATAATAAGTCTTGTTAGCGGAGAGCGCCGGGGTGGTGAACACACTGTCGAGAGACAGCGCTACCCCGCCGGAAGCCGCGTCGAACCAGCGGATGCTGTGCGCGGGGTCCACCGTTCTCGCCTGGAGTATCGCTACGCCGCCGGTGCAGATGGATGTATCGCCGCTGATAATTACCGGTGCGTCGGGAACCGGCAGTACGCTGATGGTCACCGGCGTACGGATCGGGTTCACGCAATTGGTGGACGCACGGTAGCTTTCCGCATAATAAGTAGTGGTGGCGGTGATATTGCCGGTAGTGTAAACTTTACCGGTGAACAACGGCGTGCCGCCTGTCGGTACGTTGTACCAGCGCACCGTTGCACTGTCGGACGCTGTTGCCGTTAAAGTAGCCTGTCCGCCGGCGCATAGCGTGGTTGCGCTCGCCGTTACGGCCGGCGATGCCAGCACGCGGTTCGCGTAATACAGGTTCATATTCAGCAACGCGCCTACCAGGCCGCTGAGTTTTATTTCTATTCTTGTGTACGCCGCGCCGGGTGCAAACAGCACCACCTGCTGATTGCCGCCGCCCAGCAACACTACTCTCAGCGCGCTGCTGCTCAGCGTGCGCGTGTCGTTGTTGGAAGTAGCGCCGTTGTACGACGTTACCCGGATGTTGGATAATGCTGCCGCGTCCAGCAGGCCGGCCGGTGTGGCGAACCGGATCTTCGCGGTATCACCCGCCGCGGCGAGGGTACCGAAATCGAAGAAGTAAGACACGCTGCCTCCAACACCCACCGGCAGCTGGATGTTCGCAAAGTTCGTCGTGTCGGTATCTACCGCATTATCCGCGTCCGTAACGGCGCAAAGCAGGCAAATGCCATTTATGTTAAAGGTTTGCGCGTTCGCGAAATCGCAGCCCGGATTAAAATTGCGGTTCACCCTCACCGTGATCGATGCGCGCATGCTGGCGCAACCAGACGGCGCTACTGCTTCCACGAAATATTTGGTCGTGGTGGCAAGTTGCGGCGTTACATACTGCGCTCCTGTAAACACAGGCACAGTGCCCAGCGAATCCAGGAACCAGCGGTATGTTGCGCCTGCGGTGCCGGATGTAGCGGTAAGCGTGGCGGTTTGACCGTATTCAATAATACCTCCCGCAGGCAGCATGCTTACGGTCGGCTGTATGGCCGCTGCGTTCACCTGTACGGTCACAGACCTTGGCGTTGCGCTCTGGCACTGGCCGTTTGCGGCCGTAACAAAATAAGTGGTCGTTGTATTAAGCGCCGGCGTGGTAAATACCGGCCCGCTGAAGATGATGCTGTCCAATGCGGCGCTGGCGTACCAGTTGAAGGTAACGCCCGGCGTTGCGGAGCTTGCCGTGAGGGTAGCCATATTGCCCGCGCAGATGGAGGTGCCGTTCGGTGTAACATCCGGCGTGCCGGGGCGCGCGGTCACATCTACCTGTACCGCCGTTCTGGTCGCGCTGGCGCAACCGCCTGAAGATACCGTTTCAGCATAATACACTACGGAACTGTCGAGCGCGGGCGTTACAAACGCAGCGCCCGTGAATATCGCAGTACCGCCGGTGGGCGTATCGTACCAGCGGAAGGTGGCGCCGGCCGGGGCGGTTGCCCTCAGCGTTGCGCTGCCGCCGCTGCAAGTGGTCACTGCAGTGCTTTCCAGCGTCGGCGCAGCCGGTACGCTGTCGATGTTCACCACACCGATGGTACGAACCGGGTTCGCGCAGTTGGTGGATGTTTTAACGGCTTCCACATAGAAGGCCGTATCGGAACTTACAGGGCCTGATTCAAAAGAAGTACCGGTGAACAGCGGTGTGCCGCCCGTGGGCGTGCTGTACCAGCGGAACACAGTGTTCGGCCTCGGCGCAACCGCCAGCGTGGCGGTGCTGCCCGGGCAGGTGGACACGGTGTCTACCTGCAGATCGGGTACCGGCACAAAACGTTGTGCGTAATGCACATTCACTGCGCTAAGCGCGGTAGCCACGCCTGAGTTCATGCGAAGTTCCACCCTGTCGAATATCGCTGACGGAGCAAAGGACACCAGCGCCTGCGTGTTGCCAGGCAACAGTTTCAGCGAAAGCAACCCTCCGTTCAAATCGGTGCGGTCGTTATTGTATGTCGTGCCGTTGTAAGTCGCCAGTTGCAGCGATCCCAGCAGCCCCACGTCTGCAAGCGAAGACGGGAAGGAGATCAGCATTCTCACGCTGTCGTCCGCATCGCTGGCCCCTGTGAAGATGAGCGTTTGCTGCACGTAACCTCCCAGCAGCCCCGCAATTACGTGCATGCTGGAGAAGGTGGTGGTGCTCGCGTCGGCGGCGGAATTTTGATTATCTACATAACAGCCCAGGCATATGCCGTTCGCATTGCTGACCTGCGTGGTGGCGATATCGCAGGGCGCGTCAGGATCTGTGATCACTACGTTTGCGATCACGGCGATACGCTGCGCGCTTACGCAACCGTCTGAATTGCTTGCTTCCACATAGAAAGTCGTGGTGGCATTCAACGGCGGCGTAGTGAAGCTCGGGCCGGTGAACAGCGGAGTGCCGCCGGCGGGTGCGCTGTACCAGTTGTAGGTAAGCGCGGTATCCGGCGTGTTCACGTTAAAGGTGGCCGTACCGCCTTGCGGGATGGTCACTGAATTGGCCGTTACGGTAACGGTGGGCAGGCCGACTTTTACAAATACGGGGCTGCGCACTTCGCTCGGGCAGGTGGAGCCTGCGGAAGCGGCTTCCAGGTAGTACACTCCGTCGGCGGTAACAGCCGGCGTGGTAAAAGTGGCGCCGGTGAAGAGCAGCGTGCCGCCTGTCGGCGCATCGTACCAGCGGAAGGTAGCGCCTGCCGGACCGGAAGCGTTCAGCACAGCGGGCGTACCGCTGCATACGTTCACGGTATCGGATGCTGCCGTTGCGCGCGGCGTTATTTGCTGTACATAAAATATGTTGATCTCCGTCAATGCGGATGCAACGCCGGCAATCCTTATTTCCACTTCGTCGAATATGGCGGAGGGCGCGAAAGAGATCACCTGGCGGCTGCCGCCGTCCAGCAGTTGCAGGGTAAGCAGGCCGTTGTTCAGCGGGCGCACGTCCGCCGCGTTTTCAACGCCGTTATTGCGCGGGCGGATGGTGACGTTGCCCAGCAATTGCAGGTTGAGCAGGCCGGTAGTGGAGCCTACCACTATGCGAAGACTGTCGCCCGGAGCACTTGGGTTGCCGAACTGGAAGCGCTGGTAAGCGCCCGCGCCCAACAGGCCCACCGGCACATGTATCGACGAGGAAGTTTGCGCATTATCGTCTACCGCCATCGTCGAATCCTGGATCGAGCACAGCAGGCAAAGTCCGAAAGTGGAGCCGCTCTGCGTAACGCCGCGGCCGCAGCTCAGGTCGGGACTGGCCGGGCCAACGGTTACCGTAACAGGCACCGCCGTGCGGATATAACTCTTCAGCCCGTCGGGCGTGGCGGCTTCTACATAATATGTTTTGTCTGCGATCAGTACCGGCGTGTTAAAAGCAGTGCCGGTGAACAGCGGCGTACCGCCCGTGGGCGTATCGTACCAGCTGAACGTAGCGTCCGGCAGCCTGATGGACGCGATGAACGTCGTATCGTGGCCAAACGGAACCGTGGCGGAAGGCGGCATTACCGTTACAGGTATAAATGCCGCGGCTTCATAAATATTCAGGCTGCCCAACGCTGAAACAAGACCGGTAAGGTCTACCTGCGCACCGTCAAACCCGGCATTAACGGGTACGGTTACACGGAATTTGCTGACATTGCCCGTTACGTCCAGGCCGAGCGCCTGGAGGTTAATGAGATCGTTGTCCAGCATAATGGCGTCGTTATTGGGCGTGGTGCCGTTGAACGTCTGCACCCGGATGCCGGAGAGCAACTGCGCGCTCAGTACCTGTGCGGGCACGCCGAGCGTGAAGGAAATGCTGTCTCCCGCCTGGTAGGTGCCGGGGAATTTAATGATCTGCCCTACCGAACCAAGCGCGCCAACGGTGATGATGGCCTGTGAAGCGGTGGTGGTGTCTCCGTCTACCGCAAGATCAGGGCTCTGCACAATGCAGCCGAGACAAACGCCGCCAATGACGGGGCTTTGCTGGTTATCGCCGTACGTCCAGAGCGGGCCGGGACCGCCGCCAACTGTAACTGGAACGGCAGTACGAACAAAGCTCTTTTTGCCATCGGGCGTGGACGCTTCCACATAATATTCTTTGCTGCGGGTAAGCGGTGGTGTGGTAAAGTCTGCGGTAGACCCAAGCAAGGTGCCGCCGGTACGCGCATCGTACCAGGCGTAGGTAGCGCCCGGAGCGCGCACGCTGGCCGTCATGGTGGCAGTGGTGCCGGAAGGGATCACCGGGGCGGGCGGCGTAACCGTCACGGGCATAAAGGCCACGGCTTCGTATACGCGCAGGTTGCCGAGCGCGGACAACGCCGAATTGGTGCCGATGCTTACACCGTCGAACGCGTTGTTCACCGGCAATATCACGCGGAATTTGCCGGTAGTGCCAACGCCGAGGCCCAGCGGTTCTATTCTCACAAGGTTATTATCGAGCGTAACGGCATCGCCGTTGGGCGTATTGCCGGTATATGACTGTACGGTGAGGCCGCTCAGCGCCTGCAGGCTGAACAGCTGGTCGGGCAGTTCCAAGTCGAACGCTACGCTGTCGCCGGCCTGGTAAGTGCCGGGGAAATGGATCAGCTGCGAAACGGAACCCAATGCGCCAACGGTAGTGGTGATAAGCGAAGAAGTGGCGGTATCCTCATCCACCGCATTGTCTCCGTCCGTAACGGTACAATTCAGGCAAACGCCGGTGATCACGGCGCCGGCCTGGCGGTCGCCGTACGTCCACAGCGGGCCGGGGCCGCCGCCTACGTTTACGGCAGCGGGGGTACGGCTGAAGCTGGTAAGACCGTCAGGCGTGGATGCTTCCACGTAATAAACAGTGCGGCGGCTCATGGGCGGCGTGGTGAACGTTGCGCCGGAACCTACGGGTGAACCGCCGGTGGAGGATGTATACCAGTTGAAGATTGCGCCCGAAAGCCGGTTGCCCGCGGTGATGGAGGCGGTGGTGCCGGCCGGAACGGTTTGTTCGGCGGGGCTTACCGTTACCGGCACCATGGCAGTGGCTTCGAATACCTGCAGGTTGGCAAGACCGCCTACTACGGGCGTGAGCGATACCTGCACCGCGTCGAACGGAGCGGTGGCAGGCAGCGCAACCCTGAATTTACCGGTGGGGCCCACTGAAATGCCCAGCAATTGCGCGTTGGCAAGCGCGGTGCTGAACGAGGCCGCATCGTTGTTGGGAGTGGCGCCGTTAAAGGTTTCTACCCGGATGCCGGATAATAATTGCGCGTTGAGCAATTGTCCTGCCGGGATGGCCAGGTCGAGTATAATGCTGTCCAGGGCCTGGTAATTGCCCGGGAAGCGGATCAGCTGGCCGGCGGAGCTGAGCACGCCCAGCGGTATGCTGATATTCGAAGCGGTAGTGGTATCGTGGTCGATGGCCAGTTCCGGGTTTTGCACGGAGCAGCCGGCGCAGATGCCGCTCAGCTGCGGGCTTTGTTCGGTATCGCCATAACTCCATAACGGACCGTCTGCACCGCCGAGTGTAACGGTAACGGCAGTACGTAAATAACTGGTAAGACCATCGGGAGTAGAAGCTTCCACGTAATAAGTAGTGCTGCGGGTAAGCTGCGGCGTGTTAAAGGCAGCGCCCGTTTGCAGCGGCGAACCGCCGGTGGGCGTGGCGTACCAGTTGATGGTGGCGCCTGAAGGCCGCACGGTGGCGTTCAGCGAAGCGGAAGTATTATAAGGTATTTGCGCGGGCGAAGGCGTAACGGCCACGGGTATCATGGCGGCGGCCTCATAGATGCGCAGGGCGGCCAGTTCGGCCAGCACGGCGTTCAGGTTCACCTGCACACCGTCGAACGGGGCGGTGGCGGGTATGCTCACCCTGAACTTGTTAGTGCCGCCGATACCGATACCCAGCAATTGCACGTTGATGAGATCGGTGCCGAGATCGGTGGCAGGCCCGGATGTGGCCGCGCCCAGGTAAGGTTGTATGGTGATGTTGGTCAGTATCGATTTGGTGTACAGCTGGCCGGGCAATTCCAGGTCGAGCACGATGCTGTCTCCCGCCTGGTAGATGCCGGGGAACTGGATCAGCTGGCCTACGCTGCTGAGCGCGCCCACGGGGGCGGATAACAGCGAAGAAGTGTTGGGATCCGCATCCACGGCGTTCAGCGGGTCTACCACGGTACACAACGCGCAGATGCCGGACAGGCGGGGGCTCGCCTGCTGGTCGCCGTATGTCCATAAAAGACCGGGACCGCCGCCCACGTCTACGGTCACGGCTGTACGCAGATAACTGTCTTTATCGTCGGCCGTGGTGGTGGCGGAAACGTAATAGGTATGCACGCCGCGCGTAAGCACGGGTGTGTTGAACGTAGCGCCGGTGCCGAGTGAGGTTCCGCCGGTGGGCGCGTCGAACCATTCGAAGGTGGCGGCGCCGAGGCGCATGGAAGCGGTGAGCGCGGCGGAGCTGCCTGCGGGAGATATCACGGGCGTTCCGGAAGGCGTGATGGTAACGGGCACCATGGCGGTCACTTCGTAGATCAGCAGGTTGCTGAGCGTGTTCAGCACCGCGCCGATGGTAACTTCCACCCTGTCGAACTGCGCGGGGATGGCCACTTTGGCGCGTTGTTTCCCGCCGGCGCCTACCCCGAGCGCCTGCACGTTGATAAGAGGGGAATTAAGCGGAACATCGAGCACGGGCGTGGTGGAGGTGCCGTTGAACGCGGCCAGGCGGATGCCGCCGAGCAGCGAAAGGTCCACTACCGTGGAAGGCACCGCGAAGTCTACCACTACGGTATCTCCCGCTTCGTACGTACCGGGGAATATAATGCGCTGGCCTACGTTGGCGAGAATCCCCAGCGTGGCGTTCACTTCGGCGGCGGTGTTGGGGTCGCCGTCGTGACTGAGCCCGTCGTTGTTGATAGCGCAGAGGGGGCAGAGCAATATGGAAGGTTTGATTTCCTGGTCGCTCGCGCCGGCGCTGTAAATGGGGCCTGCGGCAAAAAAGGCGTTTGCTTTGAAAGTGCTGCTGCCGGCTGTTGTCAGCGGTGATCTGCCGTACGGGTATTCCGGCGTGCCGGAAACCTGGGCGGGGTACCACCAGTACTGCGTAAAGGCCGTGGGCGCGGCATTCGCGGCAGCGCGCGCACCTGTCACCGGCCAGCTGGAAAGCCAGAACGCGGAAAAGACAATAAGGGCGCGCAAAAGGCATTTAGGAGTAACATTAAAACTCATATACAATGGTTTGGGTTATAATGAAGTAATGTTTGCGTTTGATCCTGGTAATGTAGCGGGATACGGCCTGTGAGGACACAGGGGTTTCTTTCCTTATAAGCCTATTTCATACACATAGGAGAACCGGTATTTTCACAGATATCACGTCAAAAAAAATCCAGGTAATTCGGAGCCGTTTAATTTGTTTTTGATAGGATACATTCTCGGTTTGATCTAAGGTATATTCGGAAGCACTACATATCTGACAACACGAAATTAAAGGGCTTCAACCGGGAATCGATGTACCATTCCTGTTCATTCACGTGAACAAAAAGCGCTCTGTTCATTCTTTGAATAGCTTGTTCATTCTGTTCATTTTCATGAACAGTGAACAAAACATGTTCAAGCTGCGTATCTCGTATAGTCATGTACGAATGTCACGAACCCGTAAAAACATACCTGTGTGTTCAGCGCTTTCACTCTTTTTGCCGCACTCAATCATCCTTGTGAAAAGGATTATCCAGCAAAAAAAGATTTATACTTTTTTATTGCGTGCGGCTCATAACATTTAATTGATAATCAAAATGAAAAACATGTTTGTTCAATCAACTATTTCTTGTTCAGTCCGTTCATTTTCAAAAAACTCAAATCCAAACATTCAGTCGCCTACGTATCTATTCACCTGTACCATTATTACGAGGCCTCTATAGTCCTAATCCATTAATTGTGCCCTTATGATCGACCTGTCCTACGACCTCATCATCACTTTGCAAAGCGAAGTGCTGCGACAATTCGGGGTGGAAAACATTCAACCAAACCAGTGTAAACACCTCGCCCAGGCTATTCTTAACCATACAGGAAAACTCGTCAGCGAAACCACTCTTAAACGTGTTTTCGGGTTTGCGGTCACGCAACACAGCTTCTCACGCTATACCCTCAACACGCTGGCGCAGTTTTGCAGGTTCAGAGACTGGGAAGAGTTTCAAACTCATTTCTATAAAAAAACTTTCCGGCCTCAGTCCGAAGACGACCAGTCCAAATGGGCCGATATCCGGAAACGCGCCGCCGCTGTTTCCCATTACACCATGCTCACCCTCAAGAACCGCAGTGGCGTGCCTTTCGAAAACACCGCACCGCGACAGTACTGCCTTTCCCACATCGAAAAATTCCTCGAAAGCAGCTACGCCGCCACCGTGTTCATCGCACCCGCGGGCTGGGGAAAATCCCTCGCCCTCGTGCACGCCGCCGAACATTATTGGTTCGGGCGAGACCCCGTGTATCAAAATGACGTTTGCTGGTTCATCAACGCGCACGCCGCCGGAAGCCTCCTCCTCAAAGGCTTTTCCCTCTCCGCGTGGCTCGATAATCAACTCAGCCTCGGCAACGGCGACAACTTCCGAGAATATTTTTCCACCCACGCCAGCGAAAAAGGCGGCCGGCTCGTGCTGATCATCGACGGGTTCGACGAGATCGCGCTCGGGGCCGACAAACTCAAGCTCCTTTATAATAAGCTGGAAGATTTCGTGTATTCCAACGATCAGCATCCCTGGGTGAAAGTGATCCTCTCCATCCGGTCCAGCACCTGGGGCGAAGTATTCCACCAAAGCCACCAATACCCTTCATTCCGCAAATACTGGTACCTCGGGCCGGAAATGGACGAAGACACCAATACCAACATACCGCTGCTTACTGAACAGGAAGTGAAATCGGTGCTTTATAATTTCGATTTCGACCCTTCCACCGTGCGGCTCTTTTCAGACAGCTTCCTGCAGAAACTTAGGCATCCTTACTACCTGCAACTTTTCACCCAGCTGAACGCCACGCCGGGCCAGCCTTTCATAGACGAGAACCTGAGCCTGTACGAAGTGATCAGCCGGTTTATCCAGAACCGCGTGTTCAGTTCTCCCGCCAATTCATTCAAAGTGCGGATCATCGATAAAATGCTGCAGCTGCTGGATATGGGAAGAGCGGGATTGTATACGGACAAATGCACGCTGCTCAATAAAAACGCGGACCTTTTCCCGGCTTACAAAGAATTGCTGGCGGATAACATTCTCGTGGAGGAGAACCTCAGCCAGGAGATCATGTTCAACGTGAAAGTGCGTTTTGCGCACAATTTCCTGCTGGAATATTTCACCGCCATGCATTTCCTGGCGGAGCAGGAACAAAACGTGTCTGAACCGCTGCTCCGCCATGTGCTGGATTATTTCCCGCAAAGCCCTTTCCGCGTCGCGGTGTTCAAATGGCTGCTGCGGTATGCCATTACCCGCCAGCAGGCGGAAAACATCCGGCATTTTTTCCAGCTGCCGCTGGCCACGCAGGAAAAGGCGCACCTGCTGGAATACGTGGTGTTGCATTACCAGCAGGAAAGCACGCAGCAGCTGCCGCTGTCTGCCATCTTCCCCCCGGGCTATTTCCAGAAAAACCCATTCAGCCAGTTCATCAACGACGACTTCATCAGCTTCAAAAAAAGAAAAATGCTGAACGCCCTGCTGGGAATGGCGGAATCGGCGGAAGACAAGCTGCAGGTGCGCAGCACGTTGTTCTTCATGGCCCTGATGCAGCTGGATGCGGAACAATGCGAAATAGAGCTGGCCAATATCAAAAAACTCTGCGCGCGGAACGAAATAATCGGGGAAATGTGGATCAGCCCGTACGAGGTTTTTCTTTTCGTATACGAATATCTCAAGTTCGGGCAGGTAGACGGGAAGATGAAAGAAAAGATCTACAATTATGCGCAATACTGGAATTTCACCCCGCAGAAGGCCATTACCGTCGGGGAAGGAGCGGTGTACCGCGGCATATGCCTCGTGTTCCTCACACTGGGCGATTACCAGCAGCTGCTGCTGTTCACCCGGCGGCTGTTCGAACAATATCCCGGCATTCTTTTCAACCGCGCCGATCCTTTCCACCTGATGGTGCTCTGCTGGAAAGCGCAGGCGCATGTTTCCACCGGCGACCTTCCTTCCGCCAAACGCATCTGCAGGCATGTGGAAAATGTGCTCAGGCATTATTCCTCAGACTTCTTCAACGGCCGCCACATCGATACGCTCCAGAAAACCATCGCCGCCCAGATACATTACCACGAAAAAGACTTCCACAAAGCCATCCGTTTAGCGGAATCCGCAATGGATATGGCGCAGCGGCTGGATTTCAAAATATTTGCATTGCTGAACTACAGCGTACTTAACCGAATATACCACCAGTTGCAAATGGAAAAACAGGGGAAGGACACCCAGCGCAAAATGATACTGATCCGCGAAAGCACTTCTTTCAAACAGGCAGTACCCGCTTTTGAGCAGATTTAAACGTCCGGCCGCCCCCGGGAAATATTGATAGCATTTTAACAATATTTCCCGGGGCGCACCGCATAAATTGGCATAATTTTACGGTACCAGATACCGTAATGCCGATCGATCAAAGCAAATACACAACTTTCCAGCATTTCCTGCTGAATCTCCTGAGCCTGCTGACCATACTGCCCCTGGCCCCGTATATCAACCGGTTCATGCCCGTCGTGCAGCTGGGTCAGTGGCATATCGACCTTTTCCTTTCCATCCTGATCGCTTTCCTGTTCACCCGCCTGCTGCTGTGGCTTTTTAAGCCCCTCATCATCCCCGCTTTCGTGCTGGTGGCGGGCGTCCTCGTTTTCAATTTTTTTACCGGCCGTTATTCTTTTTCCAATGTGCTGAACGATTACCAGGGCATGGTGCAGGGCAACTGGGGCACGCGGGACAACAAACAGCTGGACATCCTCAGTTTTTACCCCCGCAAAGTGGAGACGTACATGGACAAAACCGTGCGCGGCATCCGTGAAAAGACGGATTACCGCGATTCCACGGTGCGCAATTTCGCCGTGCGGCATTCACTCGATTATTTCGACGAATATTTTCCCAAATACGGCAAAGTGGTGCGTTATCTCTCGCTTTTTAAATACATTCGTCACAATTTCAAATATGTGAACGACAGCCAGCGCGATGAATACTTCGCCACCCCCATGGAAACCATCCGGAACGGGCTGGGCGGCGATTGCGACGACCATTCCATCCTGATGGCGAGCTGCATGGAAAGCATCGGCGCCCGCATGAGGATCGTGCTGATCAAAGGGCACGCTTACCCGGAGCTGTATTGCGGCGACCAGGAAGCTTTCGAAACGATGAAACAGGCAATTGTGCACCTTTTCAACAATCCGCCTGTTAAAGAGTTATATTATCATGAGATGAAAGGCGAATACTGGATCAACCTGGATTATTCCGCGTGGAATCCCGGCGGCCGTTATCTGAACGATAAAGTGTATGCCCTGATTGAACTATAGAATTTTTCATACCCAAAAACATTATAACCATGAAAGTAAACATCGGAGTTCCCGAAAAACATTTGCAGGCCGTTGCGGAAAAATTACAGGTTTTGCTGGCAGACGAACACATTTTGTACACCAAAACCCGCAACTATCACTGGAATGTGGTCGGGGACAATTTTCACGAGATGCACCTTTTTTATGAAGGGCAATATGGCGAACTGGCAGAGATCATTGACGAAATTGCAGAGCGCATCCGCATGATCGGGCATTACAGCACCGGCCGCCTCGTGGATTTCCTGAAACTGACCAATCTGCTGGAGCCCGAATATACCAGCAACCAGTCTGAGCAGATCAAAAACCTGGTGGAAGACCATGAGACCATCATCCGCGTCCTCCGCGAACTGATCACCGAATTTGCCGACAAACAAAAAGACCTTGGCTCCAGCGATTTCGTGACCGGCCTGCTGCGTCAGCACGAAAAAATGGCCTGGATGCTCCGTTCTTACCTGAGCAAATAATCACCCGGGATACAATTGAAAAGGCCGGTCCGCAAAGGAACCGGCCTTTTCTTTTTTGCTGCCCTGCCGATATTTAATCGGAGCCTTTGTAGATGATGATCTCCACCCGGCGGTTGCGCTGCCGGCCTTCCTGCGAATCGTTCGGCGCCACGGGCGCGGTTTCGCCAAGGCCGGACACATGCCGGATGTATTTTTCCAGTCCTTTGCCTTCCAGGTATTTCGCCACTGCGGCCGCGCGCATGCGGCTGAGATTGAGGTTGTAGGCTTCGGTGCCTACATTGTCCGTATACCCGAGGATCTGCAGCTGAATGGTGTCGTTGCGCGGGATGCGGGCCACCAGGCTGTCCAGCGCATCATACAGCTTCGTGTTCAGTTCGCTGCTGTTGAAGCGAAACAGCACGTCCGGTATCACGAGCGTGTCTGGTGCCGGCGGCGGGGCGACGGCCACCACCGGTTCAGGCGGCGGTTTGGGCAGGCAGAACTCAATTTCCACGAAATTATTTTCCTCTTTACCGGCTTCCGTGGTGGTATCGTACCGTGGTTCGGCGCTGCCGCGGCCGTATACCTCCACATCGTCTACCGTAAAGCCGTGGCGGTATACCAGCACGTCTTTCAGCTTCTGCGCCTGCACCGTGGAAAGAATCTTGTTGTAATTGCCGGTGCCGGGTTTGAAGGAATAACCCGTCACGATCACCTTCGTGCCCGCGTAGGGATCGTATACCCGTATCAGCGAATCGAGGCGTGCGGCGGCATCCGGGTAACGGGAGCGGCCTTTCGGCGTGAAAATGCTTTCGTCTTTAACGGTAAGGGTAAGGCAGTTCCGTCTGCCCTGCCGGATGTCCAGCTTCGTTTTTTCCTGTTTAAAGTACATCGGGGGCACGGTATGGCGGCGGTGCTGGGCGTACAGCTCGTCTTTCACCTGCTGGGCGCCTTCGCAAAGCGGGCCGCTTTCCAGCGGTTCGAGGCCGATGCTGTCTATGTAAAAACTTTCTCTCTGGTCGATTTCGCCCCGGGGAACCGCTTTCGCGAAATTTCCCACTATTAAATGGCTGGCCTTTGCAGGGGCGGTGAACACTTTTTCCATGCGGTAAAAATCGATATCCCCTTTTTTGACCTGCACGGCATTTTTCTCGGTGATCACGATCGTGGGCGGCAGCGTGTCCAGCGAAACGGCGCTCAGGCGGTAAATGTACCCCGTGTCCAGCCGCAGGCCCAGCTCCAGCGCGCCCCGGAAGTCTTTCCCGGCCACAACGGTCACTTTATACTGGCGGCCTGCTTCCAGCGGGCATAACAGTTTTGCCTGGATGTAGCTCCGCATCCCGCGCTGGCGGTGCACCAACCGCACCACATTAGTGCCGGCCATGGCATCCTGCGAATAGAGATAATGCATTTTCAGGTGCTCGGGCGCCACGCTCTCCCAGGCGGAAGGACTGCAGGGGGCATGATATTCGGTACAGATATTTACATCTTCGAAACTGGGATTGGCAATAAGGTTCTGTGCTTTAGCGGTGGAGAAGCAGCCAAGGACATGGATAAAAAATAATATGTGCCTGTACGTTAGTTTCATAGCGCGGGAACTCTATCATAATAACAGAAAAACACATTAATTATTATATACTTATGGCAAGTTAACACAATTGTGCAATAGAAAGGTTTAACCCTTTCCGTCTCTTTTTGTTAATACTTCATTCCCTGTGCCCATTATTCATTTAAAACAGTATGAAAATGGAACAGTTATTTTCCGGCAAAGTGGCGGTGGTAACCGGCGCGGGCTCCGGCATCGGGGAGGCTACCGCCTTGCTGTACGCGGCTTCCGGGGCCAAAGTGATCGTTTCCGACGTGAACGAAAAAGGCGGGAACAGCGTTACGGAAGTTATCCGCAAGGCCGGCGGCGACGCGCAGTTCGAAAAGTGCGACGTGAGCAAACCGGCGGAATGCGAGCGGCTCGTGAACGCCGCCCTGAAACATTACGGCCGGCTGGACGTTGCCTGCAACAACGCGGGCATAGGCGGGGAACAGGCGCTGATAGCGGATATGAGCGTGGAGGGCTTCGACAAGGTGATTGCCGTGAACCTCGCGAGCATATTTTACTGCATGAAATCCCAGATACCGGCCATGCTGGAAAACGGCGGCGGGGCGATCGTGAACATGTCGTCTATCCTGGGCCAGGTGGGTTTTGCCCATTCCGCGGGTTACGTGGCCGCCAAACATGGCGTGGTGGGGCTTACGCAGAACGCCGGGATAGAGTATTCCGCCCGGGGCATCCGCGTAAACGCCGTAGGGCCGGGCTTTATCGATACGCCCTTGCTGGCGCAGGCGCCCCCGGAAATGAAAGCCGCCCTGGTGTCCAAACATCCCATCGGCAGGCTGGGCCGCGCCGAAGAGGTAGCCGAACTAGTGATCTGGCTCAGCTCGGAAAAAGCTTCTTTCGTTACTGGCGCTTATTACCCGGTAGACGGGGCATATCTTGCCCCCTGACGGGATTTTGGTCATAATTGGAAAAAGTCCCGGCGAATGCCGGGATTTTTTTATGCGCAATTGCGCAATTTACTACGGTTATGCTACGGTATCCCTACTAAAGCACTACTAAAGCGTTATGATGACAGTACCGTTGGAGCGCCTTCGCAGCGAATGCTGACAGGATCATCGCGGGCCGAAAATCCCGCGTTCACGCCGTTCATCCATCCTGTTGAAGAAAGATCGCCTGTTCGGGCAAAGATTACCGGATAAATAACGTCTTACCTTAGATACCCCGTTCCCGCGAATTTCCGGCAACGTGTACGTTACCATTTATCCTGCATATCATGCATATGTGTAAATATTACGGATAGAAAAAAGCGGGATCGTATTTTTCGACATCAACCTATACGTTTTTAATAGATGAGTATCAAGCCAAAACGCGGCATGGCCCTCCTGTGCCTGCTGGGATGTATGTTTTCATTTTTCACGGCAAACGCGCAGCAGCCTCCGTCTAACAAAGACACAGAAACGGGCGCCATCAGCGGGAAAGTTCTGCAATCCACCAATAAAGAACCCATCCCCTTCGCTACCGTCGCTTTGCTGAATGAAGATGATTCCACCATTGTGACCGGCGTAGCCGCCGATGAAAAAGGCGGATTTCTCCTGAAACCTGTGCCATATGGCACTTATCTCGTGAAAGTAGGCACGCTGGGATACAATCCTTATTTCATAAAAGTGAAGCTCACCGCGGAAAGAACGCAGCGCGACCTTGGCACCATACTGCTCGAAACCGGCGCCCGCAGCCTGAAAGAAGTGACAGTGGTGGGGCAGAAACAAATGTTCACGATGAATAAAGACAGCATCGTGTTCACCCCCGATGAAAACTTCCTGCCCGGCGGCACCGGCATGGAACTGCTCGAATACGTGCCCGGCGTAACGATAGACGCGAACAACAACATCACCATGGAAGGTAAGGACCGTGTGAAGTTTTATGTGGACGACAAACCCATCGCGCTCACCGGCATGGACGCCAACAGCTATCTCAACAATCTTCCCTCGTTTATGATCGAACGGATCGAAGTGCTCAAAGCCCCGCCGGACGCGGTGGAAGCGGAGCAGGCGCTCGTGGAGGGAAGGACCAATATCCGTTACATCAACATCATTACCCGTAAAATACAGTTCCGCGGTTATTCCGCAGCCTTTACGGCGGGCGTGGACAGCCGCCGCAACCTCAACGCCAAGATGCGTTACAACCTCAACCTGGCGCCGTTCCAGGTAACGTATTTCAACAACGGGCAATATAATTCCGACAGCAGTTACCTCAGCCGTACCTATTTCCCGAAAACGCCCGGCGGCGACAGCTCTTATCTTTCGCAGAAAAATTTCCGCACGTCCTATAACTTCAACCACAACCTGAACGGCCGTTACGAACTGAAGGTCACCGAAAAGGAAAGGCTGCGCGGCTCCGTAACCCTCGGCTGGACCGGCGACGGCAGCGACGCTGAAAACAATAGCATCAACAGCAACTACGCCCAAAAACCCACGATGATCAAAAACCAGGAAAGCCGCAACAGGCGCGGAGGATACCGCGCGGTTACCGACTGGTATTATTTTAAGGAATACGAAGAAAATTCGCAAAAGAAACTCGAAGCCGGCTTCAACTTTACCAAAAGCGGCGGCAACGGCTACGGCAACAACGATTATTTTTACCTGCTCACCGACGATACATCACTGCAGCGCAACGACAGGAAGAACGGGAATTTCAACATCCGTTCCAATATCCACTTCCGCCAGCCGCTTTCAGATGGCAAATATTACGACCTCAGCGCCAGCGCGGAAGTTGGCGGCGGCATGAACCTCAACCTCGCCACCCGTAAAAACGTGAACGATTTTGAATTGCTGCCCGCTCCCAAATTGTCTACCGATTATTCGGACTTCAAACAAAACTACGCGGCCAACGTGTCTGTCGGCAAACGCAGCCGCAAGCTGGGCTATAATTTCACCGGGCGCCTGGGTTACCTGGGCAACAAATCGGAAGAACTATATGCGGGCAACCGTTTCAACAACGAAACGTATGAGGTGCGCAGCTCCATGGGCCTCAATTACAGCCCCTGGAAAGATCATATGGCCAACCTGCGTTTCAACCCCGGCATTCAATACTTCAACCAGATGGCCCTGCTCGATTCGCTGAAGAACGCGGTGCCGTTCAAATACACGAATTTCTCGCCCGGCGTCAACTTCCAGTACGATTACAAACAGCAGCAGCTCACGTTCAACTTCAACCGGAATATGGACCGCCCCTCGCCCGACCAGCTGAATCCCTTTGTGAACACGGCAGACAGCTTCAACATCCGCACGGGCAACCCCAACCTGCGCCCGTCTTTCACTAAAGACTACCGCATGGAATACATGGCGCAGATCAAACGCAACCAGGTGAAAGTAGGCATTGAAAGGCAGGATGCGAGCGACATTATAAGCCGCTACACCAAAGCGGAATACATCAACGACAGCACCATCATCAATACCAGCACCTACGTGAACCTCGCGTCGCGCACGGATAAAAGCGCGTACGTCACGCTCAATTCGCATATCTTCAAAGCGCTGGGCAACAATAACGGTTCGTTCAACATGAACATCAGCGGCGGTTTGCGGTATTACGAAACCGTTACGGACGGCGGCGAAGAGGGCAAGGAGGCGGTAAGTGAAAAATTTGCGAACGTTTCCGGCTGGACTTCCAACCTGACCGTGTGGGCGGCTTACCGCATCCGCGTATTCTCCATTTCGGTGAACGGCCGGTACAACGGTCCGAGGTATTATTCGCAAGGCAAGCAGGAAGCGCGTTTCAACAGCGGGCTGAAAGGGCAGGTAAATCTTTTCCAGCGCAAGCTGAACGTGGCGTTTACTTGTGAGAACATTTTCGGGTCTACCGTGCGGAACTTCTACGAGCTTACCAACACGTACGAACAATATTCGAACAGCCGCAGGAATGTGCGTTTCTTCAGCCTGAACGTTACGTACAACATCCGCAAGTTCACGAAGATGGGCGAAAAAGGGCCGAAAGACTACGAGAAGGAAGAACCGCTGTAACTACGCCATCATGCGTGATTTCAGCTCAAGATACTTGTTCACCACGTCCACCGTCAGATGTTCGGGCGTGGTGAGCAACGACATAATGCCGTACTGCGCCAGCTCTCTCACGATCTGTTTCTTTTCATGCGCGAACTTCTGCGCGATCACCTGGATATAGATCTCTTCCACTTCCTTCACCTGCGTTTCATTCAGTTTTTTGATCTCGGTGTTTTCGAAGAAAACGACCAGCAGCAGGTGGTATTTCGCGATCTGCCGCAGGAAAGGCAATTGCCGTTGCAGGCCGGTGATGGATTCGAAATTGGTGAACAGCATCAGCAGCGAACGTTGCGACAATGAGGCGCGCAGGTGCACGCCCAGCCTTTCCACGTCGCTTTCCGTCCAGGCGGTGGTTTGGCCGTAGAGTTGTTCGAGTATTTTATTTAACTGTACTTTTTTGTTGCTGGCCGGCAGCACTTCGGTTTGTTTGCCGGTGAAAGTGACCAGCCCCGCTTTATCGCCTTTGCCAAGCGCCACGTTGCTGAACACCAGCGATGCGTTGATGGCATAGTCCAGCAGGGTGAGGCCGTCGAAAGGCATTTTCATGTTGCGGCCTTTGTCTATCACGCAATACACCTGCTGGGAGCGTTCTTCCGTGAAGTTGTTCACCATCAGCGTGCCGCGGCGGGCGGTGGCTTTCCAGTTGAGGGTGCGCACATCGTCGCCGCGGATGTATTCCTTGATATGGTCGAACTCCATGCTGTGGCCGATCACACGTTTACGGTGCACGCCCATTTCGCTCAGCTTGTGTTTGATGGAGAACAGTTCGTAATTGCGCAGCTGGATGAAAGACGGGTATACTTTCACCATCTTTTCCGCCGCAACTGAATAACGCCGCGTTACCAGGCCGAAGGCGCTGCGCACGTACACGTGCAGCTGCCCGAAATGGTATTCGCCTCTTTCTACCGGGCGCAGTTTGTATTTGAAGGTTTTTTCTTCGCGGGTCTTAAGATGGCCTTTGAGGGAAAAATTGCGTTGCTGGAACTGGAAAGGCAGCTCGTCGAGTATGTTCAGCGACACGGGGAAAGTGTACCCGTTGCGCACGTGCAGTTCCACTTCGTTTTCGTCGCCGTTGCTGAAGCGGTCGCTCATGCGGCGCTCGGCCTGCACGGCCCTGCGCGCCAGGTACAGCAGCGAAACGTCCAGCAGCAGCAAGGCGGCGCACACCACCAGCGCGGTGCTGGCCACGTGGAAAAACACCGGCACGAAAAAGGCGGTCACATATAATGCGATCACCACGCCCAGCGACAGGTAGAACCGCATGCTGAGGAAAAACGATTTATAAAACTGGATCATCCGTTCTTGTTATCTGGGTACTTCTACGGCTTTGAGTATTTCTGCGATCACCTCGTCTGGCGTAATGCCTTCCATTTCGCGTTCGGGCGTGAGCATGATGCGGTGGCGGAGGATGTGGGGAAGGATGTACACCACATCGTCCGGTGTTACGAAATCGCGGTTGTTCATGATGGCCACGGCTTTCGCGCAATTCATCACGGCAATGGACGCTCGCGGTGAAGCGCCGAGATAAATGCTCTGGTTCATGCGCGTTTCGTGCACGAGGCTGGCGATGAATTGCAGCAGTTTGTCTTCCATGATCACTTCGCGCACTTTCTGCTGCAACCTGATCACCGTTGCAGCGCTCACCACGGGCCGTACCTGTGCGAGCATCTGGGCATGACCGCCCTGGACGTTCGCCGCCTGCAGGATCTCAATTTCTTCCTGCAAAGCCGGGTATTTCACTTCGATCTTGAACAGGAAACGGTCCAGCTGCGCTTCGGGCAGGCGGTACGTGCCTTCCTGCTCGATCGGGTTCTGCGTGGCCACTACCATAAACGGCTGGTCCAGCAGGTGCGTTTGCCCGTCGTTGGTGATCTGGCGTTCTTCCATTACTTCAAACAGCGCGGCCTGCGTTTTGGCGGGGGCGCGGTTGATCTCGTCTATCAAAATGATATTGCCGAAGATAGGGCCTTTTTTGTATTCGAATTCCTTGCTCTGCGGGTTGAAGATAGAAGTGCCCAGCACGTCTGCCGGCATAAGGTCCGGTGTGAACTGGATGCGGGAGAACTTCGCGTCGATCGTGTTGGCGAGCAGTTTTGCGGCCAGCGTTTTGGCTACGCCGGGCACGCCTTCTATCAGGATGTGGCCGGTGGCGAGCAGGCCCGCCGTGAGGAGGTCTACCATCTGCTGCTGGCCTACGATCACTTTGCCGATCTCAGCTTTGATGGCCGCAATCGCTTCGTGAAGCTCGCTGAGGTCTGTGCGGGGCTCAAAGGTGTTTATTTCCATTAGTTCGCTTTTAAATAGAATTGATAGATGCTGTTATAATAGTCTTGCAATTGTTCGTCGCTGATGCTGTCCGCCAGCCGCACCTGTCCCGCCATGGTCAGCAGCCTTTCCACCGATTCGCGCGTATGGCCGCTTTTGCGCGACAGCGCCGTAATAAATTCGGCATTGACGGCGCTGGTGTTCAGGTAATAGTTCTGCCGGATGTAGTCCATCAGGTGCGTCGTCATTTTGTTGGCGAGGTTAGCGTTGTTGTGATGCAGGTAATACAGCCGCCCGAGCGTTTCCGCGAAATCCAGCGAATTGTTGGCCAGTGCGGGTTTGGGTGGAATAAGCCGTTGCCTGCGTTTACCTTCGAACAATACGTACAGCAACAGCAGCACCACGGCGAGGATCAACGCCCAGCGCAGCGAAGGATGCCGCATCAGTACCTGCCAGTTGGAAAAATCGCCTTGCTGCGGGCCGTCCTGGTGTTTGTAGAACTCGTCCCAATACACGCTGGACGGATATTCCGGCAGATAGGCCATTTGCAGTTCCAGCGCCCTGATGTTGTCGTTTTTCATCAGGAAATAATTGGTCCAGGTCATCGGGTTCAGCATCACGTACACCTGCCCGTTGCCGTAAGGCACCCTGAAGAAGTTCGGCAGATGGTCTTTATTGGTGCCCAGCGCCGTGATGATGCCCGAATCGGGCGCGGCGAGGGAATTGTTCAGCTGGATGCCCCGCGGTGCGGTGAACGTGGTATCCGCCCCGAAGTTCGGGTTGGAAAAATGCTGGGTGACGGTGGTGGGATGTTGTATGAAGCTTCCGGTCTTTACCTTGAATCCGAACGTGGTCTCCAGCAGGGAATCCGTTTCTTCCACGGCGAGGAAAAGTTTGTTGCCGGCGGATACAAATTCCGCCATCGCTTCCGCGTCCGCTTCAGTGAGCCACATCCGCCTGGCCACGATGATGTACACCGCGTTCTGCAGCTGCAGGTCGCTGGTTTTCTGGTATGTTTTTACGAAAGGCCGGGTGGCCGTTTTCGGTTTGGCGTCTTTAAAAAACTGCTGCATCAGCTTGTAAGGCACGTAACTGCCGAACGGCGCTTTGTCGCGGCTGCTGTAAGTAACGTACCCCCGGTTAAGCCTGCTTTGCGATTGCCGGCCGCCGTCAATCTTCGTGGCCACGCCGATCCACAACAGCACGGCGAGCACGGTGATGATCACGGAAATGCTTATGATGATGCCGGTTCTCACGGATATTGCTTTATGGATTGAGTAAAGGCGGCAAACTGATCGTCCAGGTGGGAGAATTGCCCGTTGCTGAGCGGGAGTTTTCCGTACCAGATGTACTCATAATGCAGCGTTAATGCGGCGAAAGGTTTGTGAAATGCGGTGCGCGACAATTCCCGCAGGAAATCCATGTTGGTTTTGTCTTTCCCCGGCGCGATCAGCTGCCGCGCTTCCAGCAGCTGCAATGTGTGCAGGTACCTGAACCGCACGGCGTCTCTCAACCGCCCTTCCGCGGCGGCCGAAGCGGCCAGCGCTTCATAATTCAGGGGCCCTTCCTCGGCCACGGTGTTAAAGTCGCCATAGCGCCGGCTGCCGGAAGACCAGCGGAACGAAATATCGTTTTTCCTGATAAAAAGCACCAGTACCATCACCAGCAACGCGCCCAGGGAAATATAAAAAGACCACAGGAGAGCGCTCCGGTTGGCCCTTACCCAGGCGCCCAACGAGCGCAGCCAGGGGGAAGATCCGGAGGCTTTCACAGGATTTTCGTCTTTATCATAATTAAGCGCGCTCATTTCCCGCAGTTCCGCCAGGTCTCCCGCGGCGGGCTTGCGGATGGTGAGCCGCACCTGCCCGCTTTCGCTCCAGTCGCCCAGGCGCTGATTGTCCCAACGCGAATAAGGAATTGCGCCGCTGCGGATCTTGTGCTCTACGCTGCGGTGGTCTTCGGTTTCTTCGCTGTCTTCCGCCGCCGTTTCATCGGTGAAAGGCGTGGTATCCACTTCAGCCGTCAGCACGGAATCGGCAAAAACTTCTTCGGGGTTTGCTTCTTCGTCACTGTCTTCTTCCGTTGAATCGAGCACGCGCCATTCCATTTCATCGAAATCCTTGTTCTTTTCTTTTTGATCCTGCGCCGCGGCGTGAAGGCTCAGGCAGAAAAGCGCGGGCAATATCAAATATTTCCAACGTTTCATGCTGCGCCCGGTTTTAAAAGTTTGCCGTCCAGGTCGAGGCGGTAGCCTTTTTGCTGCACTTTGATGGGATACACTACAAAATACCAGGCGATGAACGCGGCGGAAATAATGAGTATGCTGATGCTGAGTGCGATAGGCATGCTGGTGTGCCGCGTCACGAAACTTTCGAGGAAAGCGGCTACGATAAAAATGGGAACGAGCGCTACGGTGACTTTCAAACCTTCCATGGCGCCGCGTTTCAGCGATTCCACCCGCGTATGCGTGCCGGGGAAAAGCAGGCTGTTGCCCATGATCATGCCCGCGGTGCCGGCGATGATGATGGAAGATATCTCCAGCGTGCCGTGTATCCAAATCACCAGTACGGAAGCCCATCCCAGTCCTTTCGAGAAAAAGAAATACTGGAAAGAGCCGAGCATGATGCCGTTGGAGAACAGTATCCACAGCGTGCCCACCGAGCAGGCGATGCCCCAGATAAAACAGATCAGGCTCACCCTGATGTTATTGATCGCGATCCGCGCCCACATCTGCCATTCGTTCTCGTTTTTGTACACGCCGAAGGGGTCGCCGTTGGCAATGTTCTCCTCCGTCATATTCACATAGCCGTCGCCCAGCACGCCCCGCACGAAAGTTTCGTCGTGCGCGGCGGAAAACGCGCCGATGATGCAGAACAACAGGAAATAACAGAACGTGAACAAGAAGAGCCGGTGATGTTTGCGGATGATCAGCGGCAGCACGTAATAAAAAAAGTTGCCGATGCGGCCTTTATCGCCGGTATGATTGCGGTAAATGCGCTGAAAAATGCCGGACGCCATACCGTTGATGTAGTGGGTAACCTTGCTGTGACTGTAAAAAGTTTTGGCGTAAGCAAGATCGTCAAGCAGGGAAGTAAAGCGTTCCGCCATCACATCCGGGTCGTCGGTGGGTTGCTCACGGATCTTTGTCCACCGGTCAAGGTTCCGTTTAATAAATGAAGATTCTCTCATGCGGTACGGGTCCTAAAAATTACTGGAGTGGAAATATAATAAATTTTAATTTTGGTTATGCCTATTATCAAAATACCTACCGTATTTAACATCGACCTGGAATTTGAAGCCGCCGACCTCGGGCGCCGGGCGGTAGCTTACCTGATAGACTTGCTGATCAGGGGGGCATACCTCCTGCTGATGTCCCTTTTCCTGGGTAAGATCGGGGCGGAGGGGTATTTTGCGGTGACCATCTTCATCGGGGCGCCTATCGTTTTTTATTACCTGATCTCGGAGCTGGCCATGAAAGGGCAGAGCCTGGGCAAACGGGTGATGGACATCCGGGTGGTGAGCCTGATGGGAAATGTGCCCAGCGCCAGCCAGATCGTGCTCCGCTGGATGTTCCGGTTGGTGGAATCGCCGCTGTTCACGCTCTTGTGCGTTTTTGCGCTGGCCGGCCTGAGCGACGCCTGGGGCGCCATGATCATCCTGCTGATGGGCATCGTGCCCGTGGTAGTGGTGCTCAGAAACCCCTACAACCAGCGGCTGGGCGATCTGGCGGCCGGTACCATCCTGGTGAGAACGAAAGAAAGGCATACCATCCAGGACACGATCTTCCGCGAGGTGCATCAGCCCGATTATACGCCCCAGTTTTCACAGATCCTGCGGCTGAGCGACCGCGACCTGAGCAAGATCAAAACCGTGCTCGATACCGTGGCCCGCACCGGCGACCCCTCGATGGCGGAACGTATTTCGTTGAGGATCAAAGAAGTGTTGCATATAGAAACCGATATGGAAGCCATTCCTTTCCTGGAAACCCTGCTGAACGATTACAATTACCTGGTGACGAGAAAATAAAATCTACCCCTCAAAAAATTCGCCTTTGATGTAGGTGCCCTGGGGCTTGAACTGATCGTCGAAGATAGTGAGGTAAGCAGGCTGCCCCGGCGCAATAACGCCTCTCTCGGGGTGGCCGATCAATCGTGCGGGATAGGTGGAAGCCATGCGCAGGGCCTCCGGGAGGCTGATGCCGGCGTATTTTTCGCAGTTTGCCACGCCCCGCAGCTGGGTGAGCGCGGAGCCGGACAAAGTGCCGTCAGGCAAAGTATAACGGTCGCCGGTAAATACGTGGGTGTATGCGCCGTTGCTGGCTTCTACGGCATCGGTAATGATGAACAGCCGCTCGCCCATCAGTTTTTTGGAAACGGACAACGCTTCGTAGCTCACGTGAATACCGTCCGGAATAATGCTGGCGTACGCGGTGTGGTTCTGGTATACCGCGCCGGGCAAACCGGTGTCGCGGTGATGGAAGGGGCTCATGGCGTTGAAAAGATGCGTGGCGGTTTGAATGCCCCTTTTAAAGCCGTCTGCCGCTTCGGAAAAAGTAGCGTTGCTATGGCCCGCAGAAACGATCACCTGGTTGGCAAGCAACAGGTCGATCACCGCGGGATCGCACATTTCCGGCGCCAGCGTCATCATTTTAATGGCGCCCTGCGCCCTGTCCAGCAGGTTTTTTACTTCTTCCAGCGTAGGTCTTTTGATACACGACGCAATGTGCGCGCCCCGTTTCACGGGGTTGATGTAAGGCCCTTCGAGATGCAGGCCCAGCAAGGCAGGATGCGGATGGTCCCTCACCGTGTCTATCGCCTTTTCGAACACGCTCATTTCATTGGTGGCGAGGGTGAGCAGGAAACCCGTGGTGCCGGTTTTCAGCAATGCGTCCGAAATGGTTTTCAAAGCAGCGGAGGAGGGGCTGTCGGCAAACAACAGGCCGCCTCCTCCGTATATCTGCAGGTCCAATAATCCGGGCGCGATGCGCCGGCCGTTCTGGTTGATGATATGAAAATCCGATGGTATGTTTTGCTCGTCCGTCCACCCCTTTACAATGCCATTCTCCAGTAATAATGCCTTTCCTTTGAGTTCTTCTTTGCCGGTGTAAATCACTGCATGGGTGAGCGCTGTAAGCATACTGATCATTTGTTTATTTGGAATTACCAGCCTTTGTTCTGCGACAGGGTCACGTTCTTGTCTTTGAACAATTTGATCTGGTCTTGCGGTACCGGTTCCAAATATACTTTATCGTTGTCATAAATGCGATCCGCCAGCGGCGAAACCGACGGAATTATATATCCTTCCTCCGGCCCTTCGAGCGTAACGTTGTTCAGCCAGGAACCGCCGGGAGGGTTGGGTTTGTTCCATTCGGAGCGTTTGATCCATGCGCCGCGGTTGAGGTCGGTGTGAACCTTCGTGTCCATGTAATCCAGCTTGTGCCAGCGGCGCAGATCATCGAAGCGGGCGCCTTCCATGCAAAATTCCACGCGGCGCTCGCGGCGGATCTCCCAGATCATGTACGGCACCCCGGGGTCTTTCGCGGGATCGTGATACACGGCGCCGTTCACCGCGGGCTCGCCGCCCATCACCTGCAAAGCCGGCAGCGGCGTGCCGTTGCCTACCGTGCGGGCGCGCAGTTTGTTGATGGATTTGTCCAGGTCTTCCTGTGTAAGGCCGCCCAGTTCGGCCGCGGCTTCGGCGTAATTGAGCATCACTTCGCCCAGGCGGATCACCGGGGCATGCGATACGTTCAGGCTCGATTCGCCGGTGGGCGCTTCGCGCAGCGCGTCGTCGAGGAATTTCCAGGTGCAGTAACCGGAAGTGCTGATGCCGAGATTGTTCGTGCGCGTGCGCGAGCCGTTCGGGCGAAGCTCGGGGTTGAAGGTGTGCGTCATGCGGCTGTCCCGGTTCGCCAGCACGTTGCCGATGGTTTTGTCTCCCTGGTACAACGGGGAAAGGCCGATGGGCAGGCCGTCCGTACACAGGTACGTTTCGATCAGGTTTTTGTTGGGGCCGGTTTGCGGTTCTTTATTGTTGTAACTCATCAGTGAATGTGTGATCATGCCCGCCACGTACCGCCGGTACATGATGATTTCCTTGTTGGGGGCGAGGTCCGCCGAATTAAACGATTCGCGGTAACTGTGCGAGAACGAATAGCCGCCTTTGGTGATCACTTCGTTGGCGGCCCATTTGGCGGCTTCGAGGTATTCACGGCTTTTGGTTTCGCTCAGCTGGTGGTACTTCTGCCAGGTGCCTTCAAACAGCATGATGCGGCTCATAAAGGCCATCACCACCCATTTGGTGACGTTCAGGCCTTTTTCTCCATCGGCGTCGCGCACATTTTCGGCGGCATATTGCAGGTCCAGCAGCACGCTGTCCATCACGAGCGTTCTGCTGTCGCGCGGTTTGTAAAGCTGCCGCTCGTCTTCCACCTCCAGCGGTTTACCGTACCATTGCACGTCCCCGTAAGTTTTTACCAGCTTGTAATAGGCCATGGCCCTGAAAAAGCGGGCAACGCCGGCCCAATGCGCACGCGTGGCCCCGTCGAGCATGCTCATGCTTTGCACGCGCTCCAGCATGATGTTCGCTTTGCGCACGTTGGTAAAACTCCAGGCGGTATTGGTGGCGGAAGCGGGAATATTTTTGGTAAACGCTACCGGCGCGGTGGGCGCAAAATCGTCGTTGAGCGGCTGGCCGGAGAAAAAATACACCTCCAGGGCAAACAACCTGCCGTAACCGGGAAAATAGGTCGGGTAAAAGCCGTATGAAAAAGTGCGCACGTTGTTTTCATTGGTCCAGTACGTGGCGTCTTCCATCTGGTCCAGCGGAAGGCGGGTGAGGAAATCCTTTTTGCACCCCGCGCCCAGCGCCGCCAGCAGTATCACGATGAATATTTTCGATTTCATAACCAGTCGGTTTTTCGCTTTAGAAAGTGATTTGAAGGCCAAAAGAAAATTCCTTGCGGTAGGGGTAAACCCTGCCGAATGCGGAACGGTCCGTTTGTTCGGCGGTGTAATCAATTTCCGGGTCAATGGGCACGGACATGTTATCCCATGTGAGTAAATTTTCACCGCTTACATACACCCTGGCGGATTTGATATGCGCCGTGCGGCTGATGGCCGGGGGAAGCGTGTAGCCCAGCGTTACGTTTTTCAGGCGCAGGTACGACATATCCAGCAAATAACGGCTCTGCCGGAAGAAATTTTTATTGCTTTCATTTTTGTCGTGGTTCGTCGGCCGCGGGTAAAACGCGTCGGCGCGCTGGGGCGTCCAGTAGTCCATCTGGTGCTCGTACCAGGCTTCCGCTTCGTTGAAGCCGGGGATGAAGATGGGGCCTGAAGGCCAAAGCTCTCTTTTGCCCACGCCCTGGAAAAACACGCCGAGGTCAACGCCTTTCCAGTTTGCGCCCAGCCTGATGCCGTATTGGTAACGCGGGGTGGAATTGCCGATCACGCGCAGGTCGCCGGGATCGTCTGTGGTTTCGGAGCCCCAGTTGACCTGGCCGTCGCCGTTGAGGTCTTTGTATTTCACGTCGCCGGGCGTGTAGTAGAACCACGAGCTGCCCTGCGTAAGCGCGCCCTGGTCGGGGATGCCGGCTTTCGGCTCCCATTTGTCGCCCACTTTGGTGAAGTCGCTTTCCTGGAAAAGCCTGTCGGTCACATATCCCCAGATCTCGCCGATCTTGCGGCCCTGGTAATTGCGGTACACGTTGGTGGTGGCGCTGGCGAAACGCCTGATCTCTTCCTGGAAATCGCTTAACGTGGCGAGCGCCGTCACCCGGATGCCGTTGTCGAATGTATGCATGTAATCCACCGCCAGTTCCCAGCCGCGCGTTTGCATTTCACCAAAATTCTCTTTCGGCGCGGAACCGCCGAACGTAGCAGGCAGGCCCACGGTTTCGCCGATCATGTTCTGCGTGGTGCGGTTGTACCAGTCGAAAGTGACGCCGAGGCGGTTGTCGAGGAAACGCGCGTCTACCCCGAAATCAAGCGTCGAGATGGTTTCCCAGGTGAGCGTGCGTGGCACGAGGTTGGGCGTGCTGAACGTGATCATGTTCGTATTGCCGATCAGCCAGTTGGATGTGCTGGACGACATCACGGAAAGGAACGTTACATCGCCTACGTTCTGGTTGCCGATGGAGCCGTAGCTGCCGCGCAGTTTCAGGAACGACAGGAAAGGTTTGGTCAGCTCCATGAAATGTTCTTCAGTCAATACATATCCAGCGGACACTGAGGGGAAAAACCCGAACTGGTCGTGTTTCGGGAATTTGGACGAACCATCGTAACGGCCGTTCACTTCCAGCAGGAATTTATTTTTATAATCGTAGTTGATACGCGCGAAATACCCGTTGGTAGCCCAATGCCCACGTTTGCCGCTTACGAACTGGTCGCCGGTAGACAAACCGATCTCGCCGAGGTTCGGGTCTATCAACCCCCTTCTTTCAGACACCTGCGACCAGTTGCGGAACAGGTCTACGTCCATGCCCACGATGCCTTTGAGGTGATGTTCGCCGAGGTTTTTCGTGTAAGTGACGAATGCGCGGCCGGTGTTCATATCGTTCCAGTTGGAAGTATATTTTACGCGGTTCCATTCCGGACCCTGGTAATTGGGCACATAGCTGAAATTGCCGAACCAGAAGTTGATCGCGCCGGTTTCGCCGCCCACGGAATGAATATGCTGGTTAGTGCTGGAATATGTGTAATCCACATCGATGGTCAGATCTTTCATGGGTTTCAGCGTAGCGCCCACCTGCACGCGCGTGAAAGTGCTTTTGTCTTCGTCCATTTTTGCCTGCTGCATTTCCGTTACGGCGCTGCGGAACGGTTTGCCCTGGTAAGTGCCGTAAGGATATACTTTCGGCCAGCGGTAGAGATAATACCATGGGCCGAGTTGTGTGGCGGAGAAAGAAAAAGGCGTTTCGAGTTTCGACTGCGACAGCATCATTTTGCCGCGTACATCCAGCCAGCTGTTTACGGCGGTGTTAATGCTGAGCGTGGCGTTGTAGCGGTCGAAGCGGTCTGTTTTGAATTTGAGCATGCCCGTCTGGCTGAGATATCCCAGCCCGAGATGATAGCTGGTCTTATCGCCGCCACCGGCCACGGAAAGATCGTGTTTCTGCTGGAAGGCGTACTTCTTCATGTACCGTTCGTTCGCATCCCAGGGGCGGTAAGGGTAGAAGTTGCCGTTCCTTATTTCGAAGTCGCGGCCGGGCACCATTTCGTCGCCAAGGTCCTGCCCGGCGTATTTTTCTTCCCATTCTTTCATTTTCTGGATGCCGATGTCGTCGAAATACATGCCCAATACGCCGAAAGAATTGACGGCGGGATTGTTGGAAGAGCGGCGGCGGTTGAGCAGCACGGCTTCCGCCCCTTCCACGGCCCCCGCGATCTCGGGCACGGCGGTGGGTTTGCTCCAGGAAAAGTTGTTGGTATAATTGATGGCCGCGGGTGCGCCTTTTGCGCCCGATTTGGTGGTGATGAGTATCACGCCCCATGCGCCGCGCGTTCCGTAAATGGAAGCGGAGGCGGCGTCTTTTAATACGGATACGGATTCAATGTCTTGCGGGTTGATCATCTGCAGGCTGGGAACCTCCACGTTATCCACCAATATCAGCGGTTGCGCGCCGGCCGCGCCGGTGTTGAGCGAGCCCGTCATGCCGCGCAGCCGGATGTTGGGGTTGCGCCCCAGGTCGCCGCTGGCGGTGGTGATGGTAAGGCCCGGCACCGCGCCCTGCAGCCCGCGCCCCACGTCGGTAATAGGCCGCGATCCCAGCGTGCGTTTTACGTCTACGGTCGATACGGCGCCGGTAAGATTGGCCTTGCGCTGTTTACCGTAACCCACTACCACAATGTCTTCCAGTTTCCGGCTGTCTGCCTTCAGCGCGATGTTGATATTGGCGGCGCTTCTCACTACGTATTCCTGCGGAATGGCGCCCACGGAAGTGAACACAAGCACCTGCCCGCGGTTCGCAGAAAGCGTAAATGCGCCGAGCCCGTCTGTGAATACGCCTTTTGTGGTGCCGTTGATGCGGACGGACACGCCGGGCATGGGATGGCCCGTTTCATCTGTCACTTTTCCTTTTATTTCGATGGTGGTATCGGCCGGTTGTGCGGTGGTTTCAGCGGAAGGCAGGTCGTGTTCCGGAACGATCATGATCGTTTTTTCGGTGAGCTGATACCCCAGGCCGGTTTGCCGCAGCAGCGCAACGAGCGTGGCGCTTACGCTGCGCGTGGCCATGGGCAGCCGCACGCGGCCGAAACGCTCCACGTTCTCGGAAGCATACGCGATGTGGAAGCCAGACAGCTTTTCCAGCTGCGACAGCGCCTTTTCAAGCGTTACGTCGGCGGCCTCCATGGTGACTTTTTTATCATCCAGCGCCTGCCCCTTGATAGGCATGGCCCAAAGGAGGTGAATACTAACCAGCATACAAATGATGGTGGTAAGGCTCAATCTCATAATGAAACGCATTTGCGTGGAACAAACAGCTGACGCCAGAGCAGGCAATAGCCGCTCTTTAGCAAAAACCGCTGATTTTTGCATAAATTGCAATAGTTTAAAATGTTGAAGAATCAGCCTTCGGGCTGTTTGCGTTTTAAGCTGTTCCCCTCCCGACCTACCACAGCACGGAGGGGTTTTTCATTTCCGTAATTCTCAGGAAGGCGGAGAAATTATCCGGGTCATGGCATAAGATTTTGGTTACTTGAACATTGTTAGCGGTGTGTTATTCTTTCATGCAGCCATCTCCATTGAGCGTCACTTCATTATTCCGGATAGTGTAGGTGGCATTGCCGACGGTGCAAAGGATATACATTATTTCATCGAGCGTTTCGGTGCCTTCAAATGTAGCACGGATGCGGCATTTACGAAGTGCGTCGTTGGCGAAAAAGATCTTCGCCTGGTACTGCTCCCCTATCCGCCGCGCGATCTCTTCGAAGGGCACGTTGTTGAAGTCCATGCCTTTTTTTATCCAGGCTACTGTCTCCGCGGCTTTCACGGGTTTGGTGGCCGCCGTTTCGTTTTCATATACGATCTGCTGGTCCGGCAATAAAATGCCGAGCAGCTTGTTGCTGCCGCCTTCTTCTATTTTCACCTTGCCGGCAGACACGGTGACCGTTACGGAAGGCTGGCCCGGATAGGCTTTGATATTGAAGGAAGTGCCCAGCACGGTGGTGATCAGTTTGCCCGAGCGGATGCGGAAAGGTTTGCCGGATTGTTCTTTGATGTCGAAATACCCTTCTCCGGTGAGCGTTACTTCACGGGTATCGCCTGTGAACGCATCGGGATATATGAGGGTGCTGCCCTCCCGCAATACCACGGTACTGCTGTCGGGCAGCAGGATGAAACGTTTGCTGTCCGGCCCGGGCGGCGCTACGGCCAGTACCGGCCCGGAGGCGGGCGTGTTCACGGAAGGCCGGCTTATCCACAACAATGCGCCGATCCCGATAATGGGAATGGCCACTGCCGCGGCTTTCCACCAGGCTCCGGCCGTTCCGCGGCGGAAAAGCGTTTCCCTGCTTCGGCGTATCTCGCGGAAATCCTCCAGCAGTTCCTGTGTGAGCTCTTCGTCCGGCCGCCACTGCACAGGCTTTGCGTCCGGATGGCGCCAGCTTTCATACCATTCTTCCAGCACACGCAGCTCTTCCCGCGTGCAGGCGCCCGCTTTATATTTCTCCAGCAGTTCTTTTACATCGATCATGCCCATAAGCGGTAATTATACGTCTCTTATCCTAAAAGACAAACAATAAAACACGAACCGTTACCCCATTAAAAAAATATTTCTTTTTGTTTTGACTTTGAAAATAGCCCTTATTTTTCCTTACATTTATTTACGAAAACAACCAAAGTCTATCCCACACTACACACACCATACGGACGCAGATTTGCTCACATACTGGAAAAAGGGCGACCAGGCAGCGTTTGACGCGTTGTACCAACGTTATGCGGTGATGTTGCTGAAAAAGGCATATGAAAAAACCGGCGACAAAGAAACCGCCCGCGAATTTGTACAGGAAGTATTCCTGGAATTGCTGGAAAGGAAAGACCGCCTCGACATTCACACTTCATTCAAAGCCTACGTTTTTACCGCGTTGCGCAACCGTGTGCTGAATTACCTGCACCGCCAATACATCCATCACAAATACGAAGTGTTCCAGGAAACGCGCCCGCCAGCCGTTTCCAACGATGTGGAAACCTATCTCTCACACAAAGAGCTCTCGCTTCAAATGGCCGACGCCATCCGCCAGCTGCCGGACAAATGCCGGCAGGTGTTCCTGCTGAGCCGCTCGGAAGAGCTGAGCAACAAAGAGATCGCGGAACGTTCCGGCATTTCCGTGAATACGGTGGAACAGCATATGCGCAAGGCTTTGCGGCTGCTGCGCAACGGCCTGCAGCGCACCACGCTGCTGATCGGTTTTTTGATCGGATGGTGGTAACGCCTACTTTGTTTTCATTCCTTCATTTTCCTTCAACGCCAGCAAGTAGATCAGCGACGCGGTGCCGTCCATCGTAGGTTCGTTGGTGCTGTAATCGCCGTAATCGTCGTGGTACACCACCAGGTCGCTTTGAAAAGGCGCATATTCGTCGGGGTCTGCAAGGCGTATACCGATGAGGCTTTTATAGATCGAGCCGTACACCGGGCCGTCTACCAGCCCGCCGTCTATCGGGTAATTTTTTAAATGTGTGAATGCGGAATGCGGGTCTGCCGGCGCATCGCCGTACTCGGGCAAACCGTACACCATGCTGGTGCCCCAGGGATTGCAGCCGAAAAGCCAGTCTACATTCGCCTGCGCAAGCGCGGCGTAATCGTTTTTCCCGCTCAGGTTTTCGTACCAGTAACATTGTATCGCAAAAGCAGCGGTAAGATTGTTGCTGCACCAGATGAAAGGAACGCCGCGGTAAAACGCGTTTTTGTTCGCTTTTTGCCATACCCGGTCAATGCCTTCCCGGTAATATCCCGTCAGCAGTTTTTTATCATTGCCGGGCGCGTTCAGCGCCATTTCGTAATGCCCGATATTAATGAAAGGATACCATTGATAATGATTGGCCGTATCGGCGCCCAGCCAGGGCGTAATGGTTTCGCCGGCCGCATATTTCATGCCTTCTTTCAGGTAGCTGCGGTCCCTCGTGATGGCGAACAGCTCCGCGGCTGCGAGCTCCATATCGTCCGTCCAGTTGTCTTCCGCGTAGATGTATGGCGACAGTACCGAAGCGGTTTGCTGCACGCCGGGGTTCTCCAATCCAAGCGCGTACGACGTTCCGGCTTTCATCCTGAGTTTGCGGGCATACGCCGGGTCTTTTGTTTCCAGTACCGCATACCCGAGGGCGAACGCGCTGGCGAATTTTCCCGCCGTGGAAGCCATGCCGGTGCTTTTGTTCATTTTGTTGTATTTCACGCCTTGTACCTGCGGCTGGCCGGAGCAGAAATAAACAGGCCGTTCATGCCCCCTTCCATAAAAAGAATCCAGCGCTGGAAGACGCATGCCGCGGTGATCACGGTCGTCCGCGATCTGGTTGAACAGCCAGTCCGGCTGCGGATGCATGCGCAGCAGCCAGTCCAGCCCCCAGCGCGCTTCGTCGAGCACGTCAGCGGTACTGTTCTGCCCGGAAAGCCCGTTGGCGTCGTGATGGTCGGAAAACACCTGCGGGAAGTCGCGGTAAGCGGCCAGCAGGTGATATACGGTGTTGGCGGACGTAGTGGAATACTGGAGGTAATCGCTGGCGTCGTGCCAGCCGCCTATGGCGTCTATCTTCGTGCTGTCGGGCATGGGGCCGTAGAGCGTGTAGCCGTCTGCGGTATGACAGGAATCTTTTAAATAGGGATTAAAACCGCAGCGCTGCTGGCGGAGGTAACGGAGACAAAAATCCGCGGCGCCGTTGTACACGTCTTTCCCGATGCGGAACACGGGAGACACTACTCCGCCCGCCTTCAGGTAATACACGCCGGGGCGCAGGAAAGCGGAAAAATCGAGACGGTAAGTTTGCGCGAAAGGGCCGTAACTGCCGAAAGGCTTACTGGCAGGGCCGGTAAACACGACTTTCCCATTGGTGAAATCCACCAGGTGGAAATCGCTGATGGTCTGGTTACCAGGGCTTCCCCAAACCGCTGCTTTAACGCCGGAAGGCAAATACCCGAGTTGATTGATACGGATATATGCTTCCGGCGTTTGTTTCTCTGCAGCTATCAGTAATGGTAGAAGAAATAAAAGGGTGATCGTGCTAAGTATCTTCATTTGGCCGGGGATGTCCTCAAAAGTAAGACAATCCCCGAATTATGCACGGTTGTTATACAGTATGCTGAAACATCTTTGTCGAAGACAGGTATTTTTCATCGGGACTGTACATGAACAGGCAACTGCCGTTCTGGATCTTCGCAATGATCTTTTTATGCAATGCGGGCGGTATGGCGGGGCAGCCGAGGCTTCTGCCGATATAACCCTGCATGCGGGCGAGTTTTTCATTCACATAATCCGCCGCATGCATCACGATGCCGCGGTCCATGGCGTTATTGTTGATCCCTTCTTCCTCGCCTTCGAGCCGCAGCGAATAACCATGCGCCCCGCGGTACGTGTTGCCGGTCACATAAAAACCCAGGCTGCTTTTAAAACTTTCGGGCGCGTTGGAAAAAGCCGTAGCCATATCCCTCCCGGAATTTCTGCCGTGGCTCACCAGGGAATTAAACAGCAGTTTCCCCGACGCAAGGTCTATCACAAACAGCCTTTTTTTCGTTGAAGGCAAACTGAAGTCCACGATCGACAAAATATCGTCGTTGCGAAGCTTCCCTTCTTTCTGCAGGCGGTCGTGCCCCTGCAAGGCGTACTGGTACGCCTCGGGCGACAGCCCCAGCGAATCCAGCGACAAAGTTTCGTACAAAGCAGCTTCGGCAGACATAGCAGTGGCGGTAGCCGCAACGGGCGCCACAATACCGCTGTTCTTTTTACCGATAGAGGATACTTTCAGGCTGAATAGAGAAGTTAGTGCCACAAAAGGCAGTATGTATCTTTTTTTGCTAATGCGTAATTTCATCCGCTTCATATCTTTCCTTACAAAAAATGGTTTTTCAATAATGGTTGTTGGCAGGCACAAAGATACGAAAAATCCATTATGGGTATTGTTGTTACAATCATTGAATTGTCGAATTCCCGTCAAAAATGTACTATTGAAAATCAATTCTTTGCGAAGGTCAGGAATTCGGCGCTGGTGGCATTGTCGTCCGTCAGTTTGATCTCGCTGGCCGAAATGGAGATCACTTTCCAGTCGTCGGTGAGCTCCCCGAGCGGTTTATTGGCGTCGGTTTTCGCCCCGAAGTCGATGGAAAAACGGGTGCTGCTGCCGTTTACCGACCAGGTGCCCGTTTGGCTGTTTCCGGATCTTACGGCGGTGGCGCTGCCGTTGCCGGAAAAGGAGAAACTGTAGCCGGAAAAATCGCCCGTTTCATCGTCTCCCCGCTCGGAAAAGTGGCTGACGCGCCAGGTACCAGACGTTACCGCGCCGGGGCCGGCGTTATCGTTGTTGTTGGAGGAACATGCGGCGAAAAACACCGCGAGAAAAATGAGCTTCTTCATAAAGTAATGGTTACTGCGATGGTTACGCGAAAAATGCGCGGGCGGTTGCCCGGAAAAAAAAGCCCCGCGGTGGCGGGGCCTTTTGTATTTATTGGGTGATCTCCAGTTTTAAGTTTGGCATTCCCATTTCGTCGTGCGGCGTAAGCGGGTTGGCCAGCTGCCAGCTGACGGGATAATATTTTCCTTTCTCCATTTCCACCGGCGGAAGCGTTTTGCGGTAATACACCTGCGGAACGGCATAGTCGATATTAAAAGGAAGCGATTTTTTGAAGTGGTTGAAAAGTTTCACCACCAGCTGGTTTTTTCCTTCGGAAAGCGGCAGCAGCACATAATGTACGATGCTGTCTTTTTTGTAGGGATTGTTCTGGATGAAGAGATCTTTCCCGTTCAGGAACACCATTACCGCATCGCCGCCGGTCACTTTTACGAGGAGCTGCTGCGCGCGGGGAGACGTGATCTCCTGCAGCGCATAATAACCCGTCATCAGGCCGGCGGGCAGCGAATATTGCGTGCCGTTGGCGTATCCGGGATGTTTCGCCCATTTTTGCCCGTTGGCGCGCGGCCAGGGTTTGGAAAGGTCTACGTTGTGAAGGTCGCCGTGCGTGCCGCCCACGCCGGAATACAGCGGCCCCAGCAGGTACAGTTCGCTGAAGCGGGTATTGCGGAGGTCGTTGTCCAGCTTCAGTTCTTCCCCGCCGTCAAGCGTTACTTCGCTGGTGTTTGCGCCCAGCTGCAATTTTATTTTCCGGTCCTTTTCTTCCGTCGCATAATACAACACCGGCTTGAAAGTGCCGCTGGCAGCCGGCTGCAACGTCCAGGCGTTTTTGATGGTGCTGGTGAAGCTGGTGTTGTAATCTACCGTGGCGTTGCTGAAATATTTGAAAGCGTTCCCGTTGTCCAGTTCCGCCGATTTCGCGAGCGGTACGATGTTCACCGGCGGCACGGTGTAGCCGCCCGGCATGTCGAGCACGATCACTTTGAACCACTGGCTTACGTCCAGCCCGGCGGGCACCTGTACCAACATGCCTTCTTTGATGGAAGTGGTTTTCAGCGGGATTTTGCCTTCGAGCAGGTAGGCTTCCTTTACTTTTCCTTTCAGACCGGGCAGCAGGATGGTATTGTTGTTCGGCTGTTTCATCATGAACAGGTACAGTTTATTTTCCCGGCTGGTAACGCTGCCCCATTCGAACGGTACATGGAAAGGATCGGGGTTGGTCCCGTAAATGGCTTCGCCGTTCTTTTTCAGCCAATCGCCGATGGCCAGCAGTGTTTCTTCTTCAAAAGGCACCACGGTACCATCGCCTTTCGGCCCGATATTGAGCAGGAAATTGCCGCCCCGGGAAGCTACCCGTACGAGGCTGGTCAGTTTTTCCCTTTCTTTTTTACGGATGTCGCCCCTTTCCTGCCAGGAACGATAGCCCCATGTTTCGTGGAAAAACGAGGCGGGGCTTTGCCAGGGCACGCCGATGATGTAATCCGGCTCCTGGTTGTCGCCCATCACGGTAAAATCGCCCATATTGTTGCCGATGCGGCTGCCGATGAGGCAATCGGGCTGAAGGCGGTGCACCAGTTCGCGCATTTCCCGGCTTTGTTCGAGCGTCATGCTGCCCATATCGAACCACAGCTCGGAAACGGGGCCGTATTTGCTGAGCAGCTCGGTCACCTGGTTTTTATTATAAGTATGATGATCGGGCGGGATGGAATCGGAATTATGCCCGGAGATGGGCATGGCGGCCGGGAAATGCCAGTCGATGAGCGAAAAATACAACCCGAATGCGATGCCATGGCGCTTGCAGGCTTCAGACAGGCCTTTCAGGATATCTTTTTTATAGGGAGAAGCGTCCATGATGTCGAACGTGGTATAAGCGCAGTCCCAGAGGGCGAAGCCGTCGTGGTGTTTGGAAGTGATCACGATAGCGCCCATGCCGGCGTTTTTGGCGAGCAGGGCGATACTGTCGGGGTTCCATTTTTCGGGGTCGAAGGTGGCGGCCACCTCTTCGTAAGTATCGCTGTAAAGGCCGGCGGCATGGGCCCTGATCTGTTCGCTGAGGCCGCGGCTGACGGGTTTGCCTTCCCATACCCCGCCCAGTTTGGAATACACGCCAAAGTGGATGAACATGGAATATTTCCGGTCTTTCCACTGCCGCATAGCCGCCGGGCTGATCTGCGCGGGCGCGGTTACGCCGTAAAGCAGGCAGGCGGCGATTATATACAATAATCTTTTCATCTGGTCAAGGTATTAAAAGATTTTTAAAATTGCTTATCTTCAGCCTGTATCGACTACAACTGTTCGAAGAGATGAGGGGTGTGAAACTATGCATAAACCTGGGTCTTACCGTTCAGCTTGCGGGGATGCCGGCGCTCATAAAACTATACCAACGCCAGGAAATATGCGAACTAACCAAGCGCCACGCTGCTCCCTGCGAAACATACTATTTAATGCCTGCGTATGCACGGCAGCCGCATCCAGATGCTGCAATCCGGGACCGGAGGGCACAATTTGCCTGAGCTGGTTTCGTTAAAGGCTTGCACGCGTATATGCGCAACCGTTGAAACGCAAAGAAAACGATGATGGGTTATTTTTCAGACAAAGTGGTGTGGATCACGGGCGCTTCTTCCGGCCTGGGAGCCGAGCTGGCCAGGCAGCTTTCCCGCGAAGGAGCGAAGCTGATACTCACCGGGAGGAACGCCGGAGCGCTGGAAGCAGTGCAGCAGCAATGCGAAACGCCCTGCAAACTGTTGCCGGCCGATCTTGAAAAAGACGCAACGCCCGAACTGGCCGCCGCCGCATTGGCCGCTTTTGACGGGATAGACATACTGATCAACAACGCGGGCGTTACCCAGCGGGCATTGGCGGAAGATACGCTGCCGGAAGTGGAGCGCAGGCTGATGGAGATCAATTTTTTCGCGCCGGTTACCCTCACCCGCCAGCTGCTGCCACATTTCAGGCAGCGGAAACACGGGCAGGTAGTAGTGATCAGCAGCATGGCCGGTTTGATGGGCTTTCCGCTCAGAACCACTTATGCCGCTTCCAAACACGCGCTGAAAGGGTATTTCGAAACGTTGCAGGTAGAGCACACCATCCCGGGATTCGATATTACCATCGTAAGCCCGGGGAGAGTGAACACGCCGATCTCGCTCAGCGCCGTTACCGCAAGCGGCGCCGCGCACAACCAGATGGACGAAGGGCAGGCAAACGGCATTCCCGTGGCGGACTGTGCCGCGAGGATACTGAAGGCGATGAGAAAAAAAGAAAAACACGTAATGATAGCGAGGAGCGAAAAAGTGCTCTGGTGGCTACGGAAAAATATCAGTCCCTTATACTATACCATTGCCCGGAAAGCCGGGATGAAACACACATAATCCTATTATTATGGCATATATCACAGGAATACAGCAAATAGGGATCGGCGTGAAAAACGTGCGCGAATCCATGTTAGGTTACAAGGACCACTTCGGTATGAACGTGCTCATTTTCGACGATACTTCCGAAGCCGCCCTCATGACGCCTTACACGGGAGGCACCGTATATCGCCGCAGGGCAGTGCTTTCCCTGAATATGCAGGGCGGCGGCGGCTTCGAGATCTGGCAGTTCCAGGACAGGCAGCCCGCCGAACCTTTACAGAAACCGCAATACGGCGACCTCGGCATCTATGCGGCCAAGATCAAATGCCGCGACCTTGCCGCCGCGCGCAAACACCTGCTGCAATACGAAGGGCTGCAGGTGGGCGAGCCTTACAAAGACGCGGAAGGCCACATGCGGTTCCAGGTAACGGACGCCAACAACAATCATTTCGAGTTCGTGCCCGGCCACCACTGGTTCCATAACAACAGCGGCGTATGCGGCGGCGTGTCTGGCGCGGTGATCGGCGTGCGCGATATGGACAAGGCCATCGCTTTTTACCGCGACATTCTCGGCATCCGCGACATGATCTACGACGAAACCACGCCTTCTTTCCGCAAAGTGTTGCTGCGCAAGCATCCCGGCGGCATCGGCGCGTTCAATAAACTGCTGGGCTCAGCGGAAATAGAACTGGTGCAGGCGCTGGACAGGGAGCCGGTAAAGATCTACGACAACCGTTTCTGGGGCGATTGCGGTTTCATTCATCTTTGTTTCGACGTGATCAACATGTGCGCGCTGAAAGAACATGCGCTGGCGAACGGGTATACTTTCTCGATCGACAGCGAAGATTCTTTCGCCATGGAAAGCGCGGCGGGCCGTTTCTGTTATATCGAAGATCCTGACGGCACGCTGATAGAGCTGGTGGAAACGCATAAGGTGCCGCTGTTCAAGAAATGGGGGCTTTATCTGAATTTGAAAAAACGCTCGCTGGAGAAGCCGCTGCCGGATTGGATGATCCGCATGCTGTCACTCAGCCGTGTGAAATAAACGGTATTCTTTGTAGGCCCATGCGGTGAATGGCAAGAGCGGAAACGCCAGCCAGCCCCATGGGCCTGCGATCAATACCAGCAACAACGTTACCGCCAGTACGAAAACAGGATAGGTCAGCATCAGCAGGCAAAACACCACGGAATCGTAAAACACGGTGTTCCTTGTTTTTTTCTTCGCAAAATTCCTCCACATCACATAAAACCACCGCTGCGTGATATACCCGATCAATGCGGGAAACACCAGCAATATGGAATGCCCTTTACGCGCTGCGGCTTTGTGCATGCCGGCTTCCAGGCGGTTGTACAGTATGTCGTTCACTTCCCGCACATTTTCCGCGTCTCCTTTTTTGATCTGCTCCCCGAATACGACCTCGATATGTTTCGGCACAGCCGTGAAAGAGCTGTAGTTGATAGATACCGGCTGGATGACGAGGTGATCGAGCCCGGGCTCTTCCCAGGCGCTGGCGCCCAACCGGGCGGTGCCTTTTTTGAGCGGCCTCACCTTGTTTTCGTTCACGCAAATGCCTTCGGGAAAAATGAGGATGCAGCCGTTTTGCCGCAGCACGTTCAGCGAGAGCTTAAACGTTTCTTCGTTGCGCTGGAGGTTTTCTTTTCCTTCGCTCAGCCTGAAAATGGGGATCATATGCATGGCTTTCAGCAGGGAAGCGACGCGCGGTTTGCGGAACGCGTCTCCCCGCGCCAGGAAGTGCAGGCTGCGCGGCATGTAGGCGCCCATCACGATGGCGTCGAGGAAAGAATTGGGATGCGTACAGGCAAGAATGCAGGGCGCATTGCTGCCCCGGTAACGAAAGGTAATTTTCCCGCAATAGAGCCACAAAGCAAGCCTGGCCCAGATTTTCAGCAATGCGTACAACAAGACGGCACAGTTTTTAAAACCGCCCTTTTACCGGGAACATTCACATTCCGTGCACCGGTAAACGGGGTTGAATGAACAAAGAAGGGCTGTAATATCGCTCATTGTTTTGCTGAAAACAAGCCTGAAAACCAAAAATTATTCTAAATCTTATTCCCGGTAGTTATGGGGGAACAGGCTCCAGTCGAACCGCTGGAAGCGGATGGCTTCAAACTCGGGCAGGCCCAGCTTTTGCAGGATGCGGCGCATGCCTTTTTTGCCGCCGAAATCGCCGCGGTACCAGTTCATAAAAGCCGGCAGGAAAATGGCGCCGGGGGTTTGCCGGGTTTCCTGGAGATGGCTTTTCATGGCGAGGTCCAGCTGCTCGTCGATGCGGGCGTCGTCGTAATACTCGATGGGCGGGCAGCTGCGGGCGCCGTAATTGAGGGCGAAATGAATACGGGGGTCCAACCGGGTGACGCGGAACATTTTTTCGAAGCCGTTGGGCAGCAGCCTTCCCGCGCGAAGCCTCAGCAAGGAGCGGCGCAGGATGCCGTGCTCGATATCGTCGAGGCTGAGCGGGTGGCCGGCTACGGTGATGATGTTTTTGCGGAAAAACGCGGCCCTGTTTTCAAACAGGGTGCTGTTGCCCTCCAGCGCGATCTGTACGGCAGCATTGTAAACATTGATCCAGAAGGTCATTTTCAGCCGGTCTGTATCCAGCTGGCGGAGCAGTTCGTTGCGGTCTACCGTGGCAAGGGCCTGCAGTTGGGCAACAACGGGATTGCCTGTACGGGCGGCAAAAAGCAATTCCTGTGAAAGCGGCACCAGCGCGTCCTGGGCCTGGTGGATGTACTCATGACTGCTGAGCACCGAGTAACAAACCAGATACGGTTTAATAAGGTGTTGCATCGTAATAGATACGGATTTAGGGGTGAACCGGATTTTGGGGCGTTTGGGTAAAGTTACGTTTTACCAACGCGATTGCCAACCCGGCTGGCGGACAACTTATCCACCAAATGAAATAATAACTGGTACATGGCCTCTATCCTGATAGTCATTTCCCGTAGGTGTTTTTCTCCCGATATGCTGATCTCTCCTTTTATCAGTTTTAACAGATCGTCCGGCCCGAACGAAAAAAAATGCTCGACCGTAAGCCCGTATAAAGCCAGGATATTCTCTATGCGTTTCACCGCCAGGTTCTTCACGCGGCCCGCTTCCAGGTCGATGTAAGACGTAGTGGAAATACCCGCTTTCCGCGCAACGTATTCCTGGGTAAAGCCGTGCAGCATCCGGATGTAAAAAAATTTCTTGCCGATCGTATTCTTCATATCAGAACAAGGTTTAATTGGTTAACGGATATCATCTGACAAGACAAAGTTCCATCAACCATTTTTTCCCTCGCTTGACATTTGTCAAGAAATCATTCTTCTTCTGTTCCTGATCCTGCTGAGCGTGGCCGGCGCAATGCCGAGATAGGAAGCGATGTCCTTTATCTGCACGCGCGTCAGTATTTCCGGGTGATACGCTTCGAATTTCCGGTACTTTTCATCCGAGTTGTCCATGCGCAGCATAAACGCTCTTTCTTCCATCTGGATGTAATATTTCTGCGTTAAGATCCTGCCGATGAAATTGAACTCCGGGAATTTTTGGTAGATTTCCTGCAGCGCTCCATGTTTCAGGCCAATACAAACGAGGTCTTCCACCGCTTCGATCGTTTCCCTGCTGGGCATCTGTTCAAAAAAACTTTGTACGGCAATGATGATGTCTCCTTCCTTCATGAACCAGGAAGAAACGTCTTTCCCGCTTTCGCTGGTATAATACGCTCTTGCCAGCCCGTGGCCTGCAAAATAACAATACCGGCATACCTGCCCGTGTTTAAGAATAATGTCTCCTTTTTTGAATTTTACGACCACAGAATGGCCGAGTATCTCATCTTCCACTTCCCTGCAAAGCGGATAGATGCGCCTGAAATAACTGAACATGTTGTCGTACAAAAATGCGGATAGCTCATCTGGCGAGAGTTTCCACAACACGTCGTTACCGCCGGGTTAATTCTGGTTGAACGCATGCAACATCGGTTTTTTTCGGATATGCTGCGGTTAACAAAAAGGCTGGCGCAAATATATGGAAAGAACTCATTCCGCGAAAAACCGCTTCCACGCTCACAGTTGTTTGTGATCAAACGGTTTGGGCATATGCTTTGGAAGACAGGTAATGAACCAAAACCGATTGTCATGATCCAGCGCGACGGCCATTGCACCAGTCTTTGGCAAAACGGGGAAACCGCCTACAAGCCTGCGCCCATCACCGATACAAAAGATTTCGACGTGATCGTGGCGGGCGGCGGCATTACGGGCATCAGCACGGCCCTGCTGATGGCGGAGCGCGGCAAACGCTGCCTGGTGCTGGAAGCGCGGGAGCTGTGCTTCGGCACTACCGGCGGCACCACGGCGCATATCAATACTTTACTGGACACGCCGTATGCAACCATTGCGAAAAATTTCGGGAAAGACAATGCCAAAGCCACCGCACAAGCGGCGCAGGACGCGCTACAGCTGATCCGCAGCAATGTATCGCGGCTCAATATCGACTGTGGATTTTCCGAAGCAGATGCGTATTTGTTTGCCCAGAACGGCGATCAGGACAAGACATTGCAACAGCTGTTAGACGCAACCGTTGACGCCGGCGTGGAGGCATTTGCCGCAAACAACATTCCGCTGCCCATTCCTTTTACTACCGCCATGCGCGTAAAAGGCCAGGCGAAATTCCACCCGGTAAAATATGTGTTTGCGCTGGCGCGCGCATTCGAATCGCTCGGCGGCGCCATTTTACAGCAAACGCGGGTGACCGGCGTGGAGAATAACGCCGATGGCGTGACCGTTGAAACCAGCCAGGGGCGCTTTGTGGCGAAAGACCTTATTTACGCCACACACATTCCGCCGGGCGTAAACCTGCTGCATCTCCGCTGTGTGCCTTACCGCAGTTACGCCATGGCCGTAACCCTCAGCGATGAAGCATACCCCGAAGACCTGAGTTACGATATGGAAGACCCTTATCATTATTACCGCACGCAGATGGTAAACGGGCAGCCATACCTGATCGCGGGCGGGAAAGACCATAAAACCGGCGAAACGGCCAATGCCGCCGCGCATTTCACGCAGCTCGAAAGCCACATCCGCAAATATTTCAACGTCAAAGAGATCAGCTATAAATGGTCGTCGCAGTACTTTGAACCGGCGGACGGGCTGCCTTACATCGGGCACCTTCCCGGGCAGCAGGAGCACATTTACGTAGCGACGGGCTTTGGCGGGAACGGCATGACCTACAGCAACGTGGCTGCCATCCTGCTGCGCGACCTGGTTGCGAAAGGCGCCGCGCAATACGAGACATTGTTCGACCCCAACCGCATCAAACCTGTGGCTGGCTTCAAAAGTTTTATCAGCCATAATGCCGATGTGGTGAAACAGTTCGTCAGTAAACTGCTGCCGCATGAAGACCTGAAGCAGCTGGCCGATATGGCGCCGGGCGAAGGGAAAGTGGTGTCGTATGAAGACGAAAAGATCGCGATACACAAAGACGGCAAAGGCGGCATTCACGCCGTATCCCCCGTTTGCACGCATCTGCAGTGCGAAGTGAAGTGGAACAACGCCGAGCTGTCGTGGGATTGCCCTTGCCACGGCGCGCGTTATGATCCGGACGGTAATGTGCTGACGGGCCCGGCTTCCATGAGCCTTGAAGCTGCCCCTATGGAAAAAGCCCTGGAACATTCAAAAAAATAAAAGATATGAAAGCAGCAGTATTTCACCATCCGGGAAAGATCCAGGTAGACACCGTGGACGACCCGAAGATCGAAGACATGAGCGACGTGATCCTGAAAGTCTCGTCTACAGCCATTTGCGGTTCAGACCTGCATATCCTCCACGGTTCCGTGCCGCAGGCGAAAGATATGATCATGGGGCATGAGTTTATGGGCACCGTGATGGAAACGGGCCGCGGCGTTTCGAACCTGAAAGTGGGCGATCGCGTGGTAGTGCCTTTTCCCGTTGCCTGTGGGCATTGTTTTTTCTGCACACACGGCTCCAGCACGAACTGCGAGCATTCCAACCCCGAAATGTACGGCCCGGACGGCGACCTGCTGAAAGAAAAAGGCGGCGGTCTTTTCGGGTATACCGATCTGTACGGCGGTTATTCCGGCGGCCAGGCGGATTACGTGCGTGTGCCTTACGCGGATTTCGGCCCGCGGCGCGTGCCGGATACGCTGACGGACGAACAGGCATTGTTCCTCACCGATATTTTCCCCACCGGCTGGAGTGCCATCGACTGGGCGCAGATGAAAGGCGGCGAAGTGGTGGCGATATTCGGTTCCGGCCCGGTGGGCCTGATGGCGCAGAAAGCAGCGTGGCTGCAGGGCGCCAGCCGGGTGATCGCCATCGATCCGCTCAATTACCGCCTGGAACGCGCGCGGCTGGTGAATAACGTGGAAACGGTGAACCCGCATGAAACGGACCCGGTGGAATACATCCGCAGCATCACGGAAGGCCGCGGGGCGGACGTGTGCGTGGATGCGGTGGGTTACGAACCGGAGCGCGATGTAATGGACAAACTGAAAGCCGTGGTGAATTTTGAGAAAGGTTCCATGAAAGTGCTGGAAATGTGTTTCAGGGCGGTGCGCCGCGCCGGTACGGTCACTGTTGTGGGCGTGTACGCCAGTCCGTACGACAATTTCCCCGTTCACCGCATGTTCGACAAAGGCATTACGATCCGCCAGGGGCAGGCGCCGGTGCATAAGTATATCGATCATTTGATCGAGCTGGTGGTCACCGGGAAAGTGAAGCTGGACGATATTATCAGTCATACCCTGCCGCTCAGCCAGGCGGCGCATGCGTATGAGATCTTCAACAAAAAAGAAGACGACTGCGTTAAAGTAATATTAAAACCCGGAGCGTAATATGGCAGTAACCCGGACGATAAAAAAGGGAAAGGCGATAAAGGCGCAGGACAAACCCGCAGCGAAAAAAGCAGCGATGAAGATTGCGGCAGCGGCGAAAAAACCTGCCGGGAAAACAGCGGCTGCAGCAAAACCACCTTCCGGCGGAATGACCGTCGCGGTGAAAAAAGCGCCGGCAAAACCGTTACCGTCGGAAATCCTGCCGATGCTCGCCACGCTGGTTGACCAGCCGTTCGACCGCGAAGGCTGGCTGTACGAGATCAAGTGGGACGGTTACCGCGCCATCGCTTTCATGAAAAAAGGCATGACGGAGCTTCGTTCCCGCAACAATAAATCCTTCAACGAAAAATTTTATCCTGTTTACGCCGCGCTCGAAAAGTGGGGAATTAATGCCGTGGTGGATGGTGAAGTAGTGGTGGTGAACGAGCAGGGCACGGCGAACTTTTCCGCGTTGCAGCAATGGCGCAGCGAAGCGGACGGCGAGCTGCAATATTTTGTGTTCGACCTGTTGTGGTACCAAGGCAAAGACCTTACCGGTCTGCCGCTGACTGCGAGGCGCGAGCAGTTGAAGAAACTTATACCGAAAACCGGGCTCATCCGGCTCAGTCATGATTTTGAAACTTCCGGCGAAGAAATGCTGAACGCGGCGCGGGAAATGGGGCTGGAAGGCATTCTCGCTAAAAAGGCCGATAGCCTTTACCACAGCGGAGAACGGACGAAAGAATGGCTGAAGATCAAATCGCAGAAAAGGCAGGAAGTGGTGATCGGCGGGTATACCAAAAATGAAGATTCTTCCAAACCATTCAGCGCGTTGCTGGTGGGCGTGTACAACAAAGGCAAGCTGGAATATACCGGCAAAGTGGGCACGGGCTTCAACCAGCAGCAGCAAAAAGACATGCTCCAGCAATTTAAGCCGTTGCTGGTAAAAAAGAGCCCGTTCACAACAGAGCCGGACGTGAATAAACCGTCACGTTTCAGGCCCAATCCGCCGAAGGCGCAGGCATTTTGGCTGAAACCCTCGATAGTGGCGGAAGTTAGCTTCGCGGAAATGACATCTGACGGGGTGATGCGGCATCCGTCTTTCGAAGGGTTGCGGGAAGATAAAAAAGCGCAGGCGGTGGGATTGGAAAAAGAAATTCCTGTTTCGAAGATCGTTTCACCGCTGGCGGGCATTACGCCTCGCGGGGAAAGTTCCCGCAAAACATTACTGAACCCGACCGACGAAACGCAGGTGCGGAAAGTGAACGGCGAAGAACTGAAATTCACGAACCTCAGCAAAATTTACTGGCCGAAGGAAAAGATCACCAAAAGAGATCTGATCAATTATTATTACCGCATTGCGCCGTTTATTCTGCCTTATTTAAAAAACCGGCCGCAGTCGCTCAACCGCCACCCGAACGGCATTACCGGCGAAAGTTTTTACCAGAAAGACGTAACGGGCAAAGTTCCTGCCTGGATCGAGCAATACCCGTATGAAACGAGCGAGGGGGAGAAAAAAAACTTCATGCTCGCCACGGACGAGGCCAGCCTGTTGTATATGGCCGGCCTGGGCTGCATCGAGCTGAACCCCTGGAGCAGCACCATCAAAAAACCGGAACATCCTACCTGGTGCATCATCGACCTCGACCCTGCGAAGCAGTCGTTCGACCAGGTAGTGGAAGCCGCGCTGGTGACCAAATCCGTGCTGGACGATATGGGAGTGCCGTGTTATTGCAAAACGAGCGGTTCCACCGGGCTGCATATTTACATTCCGCTTGGCGCAAAATACACTTACGAACAATCGAAAGAGTTTGCGCGCATCATCGTAACGCTGGTGCACCGGGAGATACCGCGGTTTACGAGCATCGAGCGGGCGGTGCGGGACCGTGGCGGGAAGATGTATTTGGATTTTTTACAGAACCGTCCGCATGCGACGCTGGCCGCGCCTTATGCCCTCCGGCCAAAACCGGGCGCCACGGTGTCGATGCCTTTGGAGTGGAATGAAGTGAAGAAAGGTTTGCGGATGAAGGATTTCAACATTTTCAATGCCGCCGAACGCGCCGAAAGCCTCGGGGATATTTTTAAACCGGTGCTGGGGAAGGGAATCGCTTTGCAGGCTGTCATTTCAAAATACAGGTCGAAGAATGGATAAGATATTACAGGCGGTTCGCGACTTTGCGGACAAAGCGCACGGCAACCAGACGCGGAAATATTCGCCGGAGCGGTATATCGTGCATCCCATCCGGGTGATGGAAACCGTTCGCGAATATTCCAGCGATATGGCGATGCTTGCCGCCGCGTTGCTGCACGATGTGGTGGAGGATACGCCTGTTTCTTCGCGTGAATTGCTTGATTTCCTCGAATCGGTCATGGATCATGATACTGCTAACCTTGTGCTGCGTTATGTAACAGAACTGACGGACGTTTTCACGAAAGCCGCCTATCCGCGCCTGAACCGCCGCGCCAGGAAAACACGGGAGCTGATGCGGCTGGCTTCCACTTCACCCCAATCGCAAACCATCAAATACGCGGACATTCTCGACAATGCGAAAGACGTGGTGGAGCATGACCCGGATTTTGCGAAAGTTTTTCTGAAGGAATACCGGGCGGTGCTGAAAACCTGTGATAAGGGGAATGAGGACTTGCGGGCCAGGGCGGCGGCTTTGGTGGAGGAAGGACTGGAGATGGGGGATCTTTGATTTGCGTAGCAAACTAATTAACTTACCGGGAGAGCATTTACCCCTTAGCTATGGATCTAGGTGCAACGAAGAAAGGTATTGAGGGGAAAGTGAAAATGCCCGCGGCCAGAAAAGAACATTGGAGCCTTTTACTTATTATGCCGTGTATGCGCCCGGGCGGCGTTATACCATAGGACTGGGCGAAGGTGAGCATCAGCAGGTGCAGATCGAACTGCCGGATCTTGCATTACAGCAACTGTGCGCCGGTTGTTTCGAAATATCTTTCGCCGTGGACTGTTTATCCCGCCAATCTCCTGTCGATTGTTTGTTTTTTCTTTCCGGGATCCGCAACGAGGTGGGTGAGACCATAGTCCGCCTGGTTGGGTGTGGGTGTGCTGTTCAGGTGAATTTGATTTTGTCGGCAAGGGCGTTAAAATATTGCGGGCTCCAGATGTCGAGTACGTTTTCGTCGGGAATAAACCTGACGATGTCTTCCCGGATCGCGTCAAACGAAACGGCGGCTATCTTTTCTTTTAATAATTGCAAGACTTGTTCTCCAGTAATTTCGCCTGCAGGCCAATCGCCCGTATCCTGCGCACGGAGAAGAAAGTGATGCAGGTTGAGGGGTATGCCTTTTTTAATATACCACTCAAGATCATACCAATCGCGGCCCTTCACCCGCTGTTTCCAGTTCCGGAACAGCAGCACATGCATTTTTTCTGCAAAAAGGCATGGCAGCGTAAAACACTTTACATAAAACGAAAACGGTCTCAATAACAATTTCTCTTCTGTTTTGAAGCCGAGTGGGGGCCGTCGGTCAACTTCCAGTTTGATCTTAATTCCCGGGGACGCCTGTACGCCAGCCTGGAGAATAATGCCGTCCAACACCAATTCTTTCCAAAACGTTTCGGATTTGAGGAATGCCGATTCTATGGTGAATTTTATGGATTTTTTCTTTTCCAAACACCCGAAATGAATGGCTTTCCAAGAAAATTCACGCATTTATGCCCCTGTTTCGATGGAAAGGGAATATTTGCAGCATTGGGTGGCTTTAAGGACGAATGGAAAGATGAATTATTCAAAAAGGGCACTATACTGCCCTTTTTATTGTATTTGCCCGTGCTTCATACATATTTTAATTAAAAAGTGCTTTTCACTGCACTTTATATTGAATTTTAATCCAGAATGCTTAATTTTACTATGAAATAGGTACTATAATGCACTCCAAAGAAATTTTCAACATCGTGAAAGCCAGAAGGGAATCTCTAAATGTGACGCAGGAGACGCTCGCTCAACTTTCCGGCGTAGCATTGAGAACCTTGAAACAATTTGAAAGCGGCAAGGGCAATCCTACCTTGCAAACGCTCCAAAAGCTCGGTGACGCACTGGGCCTTGAGGTAACGGTCATCATTAAAAACAGGGGGATTAACGCATGAGAGCAGCTAACATTCTTTTCAAAGGGCAAGAAGCCGGCGTCTTAACACAACATGATGACGGTACGTTCACATTCCAGTATAACGCATCGTGGGTAGAAGACAGTAGCAAGCCGGCGATCAGCCTTACATTGCCGAAGACCGCCTCCCCATACCATTCTAATCACCTATTCCCGTTCTTCTACAACATGCTGCCGGAAGGATCAAACAAACAGGTCGTTTGCCAACTTAACCACTTGGACAAGACCGACTATTTCGGGTTACTGCTGACGATTGCCCAAACAGATACCATCGGCGCGGTTACCGTGTCTAAAATCGATTAACCATGCCTTTACCAGATATCCAACATTGTCCCGGTACGCTGGCCGCTGGCTACCATACCTATAGTCGAACGGCACTCGTCAGGGTCTTCAAGGGCCGCAAGGTCAGTCATCTTCTTCCCTATGATTCTCCCGCGACTAATCCGGCAATGGATGAACTCTTTGATGAGAACAGAAAACGCATATCTATCTCCGGTGTACAAGAAAAATTCTCCGTTCTGCTCGAGAAGAACAAACTTCGATTGATTAACGAGGGCGAACGAGGAAGTTACATCCTGAAACCAATTCCGGCAGCCGGCCGGCGACCGGACCAGATGCCCGCAAATGAACACCTTACCATGCAGATCGCGCGACAAGTATATCATATTGAAACGGCGGAGAATGCGCTGATCTTCTTCCGGAATGGAGCACCCGCGTACATCACCAAACGTTTTGATGTCGATGAAAATGATAGAAAACTCGCGCAGGAAGATTTTGCATCACTAGCCGGGCGTACGCCCCAATCACACGGAGAACACTATAAATATCTCGGCAACTATTTGCAGCTATTCCTGCTCATGCAAGTACACGTCCCGGCTTATCCCGTGGAAGCGCCGAAATTACTGAAGCTGCTCATGTTCAACTATCTCTTTTCAAATGGTGATGCACATTTCAAGAATTTTTCTCTTCTCGAAACACCAATGGGTGATTACCGTCTGAGTCCGGCGTATGACTTGCTTAACAGCCGGATTCATATTAAGGACAAGGATTTCGCCTTAGATGATGGCCTGTTACCCGGAAATTTAGCGCAGGGGAAAATTATGCAGCAGTTCTCCGTATTGGCCGATCAGGCAGGCATTTCCCGGGCCTCCTTCGATGCAATCAGGCAAATTATGCTTTCCGAAACAGATAAGGTGCAGGAATTAACGTTGGCGTCCTATCTGGATGAAACCACTAAACGCAATTACTGGCAATCGTATCAAGGTCGACTGCGGCAACTGGAAAAGACGTGAAAGACTAATCGATGATTGCAAATTCGGCAATAGAAATTTGAATGGGTGGAGAATGTAATGTTACAGATACAATATCCCTGAACTCCCATTCCTACCATCCTAACCTTTACACAGTTATCTAAACACTACCGTAAATATGCCAAAATAATTAGTGCTATTTTTTTCCTACTCACCGAATTTGACAGTCAAATAACTGAAAGAAACAGTTCTTGAAATTTCATTGTGGGGAATCAACAAATATCTCCATTGCTTACCACCATTTTTCACATTATGCTCGGTCGCAAATTTGCAATACTGAACAGCCGCCTCTTTTTTCTCCAGTACATCAACGTCCTGAATATTTGCGCTAGATTTTGGCTCTACCATAAATATGGTATCTGCAATTTCTACTATGAAATCTGGTTCATAGCGGCTAGAATTATTATTCCAATAAATCCGAAACTGGTTCGGCGCCGGACGCAGCCACTTCAGCACTTCCTTATCATTCTCCAGAACGAACGCTAAATCTTGTTCAGTTTTCGAGTCGAACTTATATTCAAAATGACACGACTTTTCAAAACCATTAAAAACCAGCTTAGGTATGAATGATATTGGTGTTACAACATCTCTGTAATCCCTATATCCGTTATCTGCCAAAGCGGAAAAACTATGCGGTTCAATTCTGGTGAACGGCAAGACGGTAGGCGCTATATAATCAGGTTTTGTCAATCTAAAATGTGTTTGCATCTGGTCGTGTATCCGAGCTGCGATAGCTTTCTTAAATTGAAATACCGTCTTGCTTATCTCCCTTTCCCCATCCAGCGTACTGGCTAATGCTTCGTTAGCTTGTGTGGCTAATTTGTACAATAAGTCGGCGTTGTCGTCATAGTCAATCTCCGGGTAGTTGAGCAATTCACTTACTATAAGATCAAGAGGATCTCCGTAAGATCCACTAGAATATACCCCCAAGGTTTCCACCACTCTGTCTTTCAACCCCATTCGAATTATTTGTTCATCCAACGCCTTGAAATCAAAACCGGAGCTATCCAGATCAAAATCATCAAACCAAGCTTTGATCTCTCCCTGAACCAAGTCCATGCGAGGAATCTCTATGATATGTTGCTGAAATGCCGCTACAACGTCTTCATATTCCAATTTAATTGCTTCTACAATCTGAGGTGTAAATAAGTTGCTTTGCCCCTTATTCAAATCTTCTGTGATTCTACGGATGACTTCGTCCTTTACTTCAGGCTTTGTTAAGTCGCTGGCGTTCTTTACCAATGAGGATTTATTGAAAGAGGGCAACACATTGACGATTGCCTTTTTCGCATCCAGATTATTCTGAGCCTTTTCCTTCTCTTTAACGTTAACGATCGCCGCTATCTTTTCCTGCTCAGTTTGCAGTTGCTGATCTATTACCGAAGGCGACGTGATTACCTTAGTTTTGACATTCAGATCAGCATCCTCCAATTCTACAAAAGATACTTTATTGAGTATCGAATTCGGATTTTGGGCTTCGGCAATAACGGAATCAAAATTATCATGAGCAATAATGGTTAGCTTATCAACTTTATCTACTCCAGTTCTTTTGCCGTCATACGGCAAACGTAACCCTCTGCCTATAGTTTGCTCAATCAATACACCTGCATTTGCCGCCCGAAGCGGGACAATCGTGTATAGATTGGTAACATCCCACCCTTCTTTAAGCATATTAACATGGATTACAATTTCGATTTCGTTATCAGGGTCTTCCAAAGAAACAAACTGGCGATCAATTTCTTCTTCTTTTCTGGTAGAGCTATCTATCTGTAATACCTTGCCAATAAACTCTCCCTTATAAAATTCCTCCGAGTTAATAAAGTCAAAGGTTTCCTTTGCATGATTGATATCCTTACAGATAACAAGTATAAATGGCTTGACCAACTTTACATTATTAGACCTGGAGTAGAGCTCCAGTTCGGTTTTGGTATCCTGATGAATGGAAACTGCATCTTCTAATTTGATTAGTTCCACCTCCTTCTCTGTGAGATTGCCTTTCTGAAAGTTCTTCCGCTTAGCAATAGCGGGATTTTTTACATACTGACCATCCGCCAATGCCTGCGCCAGATTGTATTCATACACAATATTCTTAAAAGGCATGTTCTTTTCATCAAAGGGAGTTGCCGTCAGTTCAATTCCCATTACGGGGCTCAGTTCGTTAATCGCACTCTTGGATGCATCAGCATGGTAACGATGCGCCTCGTCCATTAGGATTACCAGATCATCCTGGCCGGAAAGGTAATTCCAATAGGATTCACCCAGGTATTCAGAAAGTCTTTTGATTTTGGGAGCAAGCGATACGCCTTCTTTTCTGGTCCCTCTATTGTCGGAGTTGAATTTAGAAATATTGAAAATATTGATGCGAATCTCGCTCTCCGCATACAGGCTTCCTTGTTGCGAATAATTATCACCTGTGATGATAACGGGACGGTTATGTACAAATTCAGCAATCCCACTGAACACATACTTAGCATGCGACGGATCACCAAAATCCTTAATCAACTTATCATAAATAGTAAGGTTGGGCGCCAGAACAAAGAAATTCCTGATTCCCCTTTCCAGGTATAGGTAGGTAATACAGGCACCCATCAACCGGGTTTTCCCTACGCCAGTAGCAATTGAAAATGTAATGGATGGAAACGCTCTTTGAAAATCTGTGCAGGCTGGATAATTTTTAAGAATGCGTTCCTGACACTCTTTAAGATAATGCTCATATTCAGCTTCTTTGACGGCTGCTTTCGACAGCTTCAATTTATCAGCAATATCAGCCATAATGTCCAATGCGTTTTGCAAAGGCTGACGCAGGGATAAACGTTGTTTAATATTATCTAATATTTGTTTATTCATCTTCTTCAAACAAGGTTTTGGGTTTTATTTGTTTACTACTTTTGTCATTGGTTGAAATACTGTTTTTCTTCTCAGTAGGCAGATTGACAATGTTCAAACTGTAATCGTCCTTACCAAATTCGCATCGGTTTAGTAAAAGTTGGGGGATTTTCTTTATGGTAATATTGGAATATTTTGATATGCATTCTTGTTGAAATGCCTTACAACAAATCAAAAGGCTTTCTCCAGTCTGCATGGTTTCATGGATACGATCCAATGCCTCCAATGTAAAAAATTGCGTTGTCGTAAAAATAAAATCTTGTTCGCTACTCTGGCCTTGTTTCCAGTACTGTGTTTCGCTTGGTCGATAAACAAAGCCCTCCTGCTTAGCCATGGCAGCCGCCAGCATATCGGCATTATATTCTTCGCTGATAATCCAGTTGTCGAATTTATCTAGCTTCAATAAACTTGGGGCTAAGGTATAGAATTTGAAGCCGCCGCCGCCTTTCCAGTTGACGGCTTTGCTTATACCGGTTTGATCATTGTCGACAACTGATTTTAATCTAGAGAAACTATGGGTCACAGCTTGCTCGCCTAATTCAATACCTATATATTTTCTACGCATTTTATGAGCGACCGCTGCGGTAGTTCCTGAACCTAAAAAGGAATCAAGAACCAAATCACCTTCATTTGTCGCTAATTCTAAACAACGCTTCAATAACCTTTCAGGCTTCTTTCCTTTTTTAAATTTCACACCTCCCTCTTTGGCTATTCCTTCCCAAGAAATATCAGTCCAAATATTTGTTAATAATTTAGTTGAAGAAAGTTTTCCGTCTATTTCCTCAACATTCTTGCTATAAAAAGATATTTGTTTTCCATTCGATATGTAAACAGGAGCAAGTTCGTTACCTCTAATTAACTTAAATATTTTTGATGGCGCTTCAAGCGACGTATATTTCAAACGAACTATCTCCTGCCCAGCCCCATCATCAGATATTTCAGTCTCTCTAAACACACTGTGAGAATTCTTAAAAACAAAGTCGTCAAAATCCACCTCGGTATAGTTATAAGAACATTTCTCTAAAATATACATGTAAACAGCTTGTTTAAAGATTGAATAATTCTCCATAGCAAGCTTATTGTGAAGATAGTTTGAAACGAGCTTCAAATTAAACCCTAAATGAAACGTAATATTTTCTTTAATCCACAACTCGATCTGTTTTTTTGTTAAACCTTGGCATTTGCTATAAATACTTGCCAGAAAGCTCTCTATCTCACCAAGCTTATCCTTATTTACACATTCCAGAAAAGCCTGCTTTAAAGGAATAAAAATCCATTTCGATTCGTCTTCGTCCCTATTTACAATAAACCTATTATAGGCCATATCTCTTGTAGATGCAATTCTCATACTCCTACTCTCCCAAGCAGACTTGTTTTTTGCATACCAAAGCATATACTCAGACGATTTGAAAACACCAGGATTTACCGTACTAAAGGCAGAAGGGGAGCGGGCATCCACGGTGATTCTGCTTATAAAGTTATTTCTGCCAAAAATAGCATCTAAAATTACCTTGCAATAATCTGCTTCATTGTCATCTAGATGAACAAATATTGAGCCCTCGTTGTGAAGAAGAGAATATAACACACGTAATCTTCGATACATTAAGTCCAACCAAATCGAATGCTCTATTCCATCATCATAATTTTCAAAGGCGGCGCCAGTATTGAAAGGAGGATCTATATAGATGCACTTTACCTTCCCGGCGTACTCCTGTTCCAGTGCTTTTAATGCCAATAAGTTGTCACCTTGAATAAGCATATTTCCGGTATCCGGATCTCCATAAGAATATTCCGGACTCTCTACTAGAATACGGGGCTCGAGCTTTAGCTCCTCGCCCTTACCAATCCACGTTAGTTCTAATTTTTGTAGTCGTTTCTTTGCCATTAATTTTTTTCACTTATAGATAATAAGTTCTTTTCATCCAGCAGGGTCATAGCCTACCAATAAATGCGCTCAAGCATCGCTTGACGTATGCTTATACAATAACCCATCTAATAGTAAACAGCTCTTCTTGTTCAAGTTTTTGATTTAACCTGGCTTCGATTTCCGAAAGCAGGTTGTCCTTTTTTGCGTCTATTTCATCTTGTGCTACAAAAAGAGTTTGGCGCTTCCCGTTACGTTTCTTTTCTAATTCTTTCACCTCTCGCTGTAACCCGATTTTCAGCTCCAGATTTAGGGCCTTTTTTGCTTCCGCCTTTTTCAGTTTTATCTCTGCGTCCAAATCCCTGATTTCTTTCTCCAGGCTAATTTTCATATCGTCCGCCCACTGATCCAGCTTATCCATTTCTGTGTCAAAAAAATCCCGGCTCCTGGCGGCATTATCATTGACAATCCCCTGTCTTATCTTATAAGCCTCCTCTTGCAGCGTCAATTTCAAGTTATCAGTAAGCTCACATATACCTTTTTCCTCTGCATGCAAAGAAAAAAACCGGTGCGCGGTCTCATGATCAATAAACCTACCGCTATCAGTCATACATACCAATAACAAATAATCCTCCGGCTCAAAAGATTGAATTGAAAAAAAATGTACTTGCATCCAGCCAGATTGGCCAACAAGTTGCTCCAACAATGCGACCTTCGTAGGTGTATTTTTATAGTCAAATATAATTTCTTTAACCGGGCTCTCTAAAGACTTACATTCAGACAATATTCTTTGAGCCAATTTATGACCTATCCGGTAAATATTGGTATCATCAGGCACTGGAATATCGGATTTTCGCTGCTCGTCCGATGATTTTAGAATCATATAAGGCCCTTCATGGATTTTTTCCCCGGGAAAGGGGTTACTGGTAAGCTTAAATGTATAATCGGAGGAAAACTCAGCGCAGTCACTCAGGTAGAACTGCGTAACTTTCCAAAGCTTATCTTCAAATCCTGTCAGATGCCTTTTGGCTTCCAACAAATTACTCTTTAGTTTCTCTCTTACCTCTTCGTCAAAATTTTCCATTAAAGTTGTCCTTACTTCATGGATACGCTCCGAAATCTGAGGTTTCAATTCATCCTGCAATTTATCAAAAGCTTTCTGTATCTCTTCCGGTGTGCGGCAATCCTGATAAATAGCGGCAATTCTTTTTTCAAAATCTACGCCATTCCCTATTACACCCAAAACCTCATCGCTCGCACCAAAAACACCATTAAATAACTGAAATTTTTCATCTAAAAGCTGATAAACTCTTACATCAGCAGCGTTTTTCCTATTTAAAAAGTTAATAACAACTACATCATGTTTCTGTCCATAACGGTGACAACGACCAATGCGTTGCTCAATTCTCTGAGGATTCCAGGGAAGATCAAAGTTGACAATCAATGAACAGAACTGTAGATTGATGCCCTCTGCAGCAGCCTCAGTAGCAATCATTATAGTCGCGTTATTCTTGAAATACTCGACTAAAGAAGCTCGTTTATCCGCAGTCGGAGAACCTGTCACCCTATCGGTCTTCTTATTTTCAGCCAACCATTTCTTATAAATTTTTCCCGATTCGCGGTCATTATTTACGCCATTGAACAGAACCAGCTCATCTTTATAACCATTTACTTCAAGCATCCGATACAAAAAATCCTGCGTTCTCCTGCTTTCGGTAAATATCAATGCCTTTTTATTGGCGCCCAATCGCTGCAGCTCAGAAAATCCCCTTTCTAAAGCAACTAACAACTGCTCAGCTTTTGAATTCTTCTGAATAGTATAGGCAAGCGAACGAAATTGCCTTAAGTCTATTAATTCTGCTCTTATCTGTTCAATATCATCGTCGGAATAAGGTTCGTCATTAATTAACACGTCTTCATCCTGCCACTCATCCTCTAACTCATCTGCTGTTTCGTAGTCAGCATCTAATTTAAGCAATAAATTATCCGTCTCTTGCTTGTCAAGAATGCCTTCCAGTTTCTTTACTAATGCATCTAACGTACCGTAAATAGCATACGAAGAAGAAGCCAATAATTTCCTCAAGATTAAGGTCATTAACTGTCTTTGGCTATTGGGCAAAGCATACAGTTTATCTCTTTGGAGATAATCCGAAACAAATCGATATAATTGATATTCTTCATCCGTAGGTATAAATTCCTGGCATATAGCGATGCGTTCGGTATAGTTAATATATTCCAGTACCTGCCGCCTTAACGTTCTGTGGCAAACTGGTTGGATACGGCTCCTTAATTCCTGATAGTTTCCCTCGTCAATTAACCTGGAATATTGTGCTTTAAAACTCTTTAAGTCACCAAAGACATAATCATCAATAATACTAACCAATCCATATAGCTCCAGGATGGAGTTCTGGAGCGGTGTAGCCGTCAGCAATACCTTTTTATACCTGCGAATACTGTTCTTAATTGCATTGGCTGTTTTGCTGGACGGTTTGTACACATTTCGCAGGCGATGCGCTTCGTCTACAATAATTAAGTCCCATTTAGTTTGTTCAATATATTCGGACTTTGATTTCGCAAATTGATAGGAGCAAATGACAATATTGTCAGCCTGCACAAACGGATTGAGATTGCCGTTTTTTATTTCTTCATTGAAAGATTTTGTTTCAATGATAACGGATGGCAGATAAAACTTATCTGCCAGCTCCTGGCTCCATTGCTTCCTTAAATTAGCAGGAGTAATGATTAACAGTTTTCGTTTCTTTTCAGCCCATTGCTGGGATAATATAATTCCTGCTTCTATAGTTTTACCTAGCCCGACTTCATCTGCTAATATAGCTCCCTGAGATAAAGGTGACTGAAAAGCAAATAGTGCAGCATCCACCTGATGAGGATTCAGGTCTACCTGAGCATTCTGGAGAGATGCCGCAAACTTCCCCAGGTCCGACGACGGGAGTTGCCTCGTTAGATCATATGAAAAGTATTTGGCGTGATATAAAGTAAGGGGCATCGTTTTTCTCTATTTCTTAATGTCATTCTACTAGCAAAAAATTAGAGCTAATTTACTGTATTTCAGATTTTTTATTGCTTTGTAGATAAAAAAATCCGCAATGAAACATTCGCTGATTTGGAAAGGATTGGAGAACCTTGCCTACAACATTCTTATACTAAAGAACGAAATTTCTACTGGCAATTATTAGCGGATACGTTAAGGAGTAGTATTTAAGGGCATTATTCCATTGTTGACATTTCCCAAAAAAACAAAAGGACCGCTCTCGCGATCCTTCATTCGGTTTTGATAACTTTCTGCTCCCCCTGCTGGACTTGAACCAGCGACCCTCTGATTAACAGTCAGATGCTCTAACCAACTGAGCTAAGGAGGAATTTTCCCGCTTCGTTATTGAATCTCAATCGCAAATTGGGATTGCAAAAATAGACAAAATTTTATTTCTGCAAAATCTATTTCAACTTTTTTTCTAAACACCCCTATTTCTGATATCTTTATAGCAGCCAGAATTAATATGAAGTGGATCCCGTTCACCCTGCTGCTGATCTTCATAAACCCCAGGGTTTTTGCCCTGCCCGGTAAAGACAGCCTGCTGCATCAGCTCAACCTCACGATCGAAAAAACCCGCGAATTCGATGCGCAAAAATATGCCCAGCTGAACGCCCTCAAAATCAACTTCCACAACGCCCGCCTCCCGGAACAAAAATACAACGCCTGCCTCAAACTCTACGAAGCCTATAAGGCCTTTAACTACGATTCCGCCTTCTCTTACGCCCTCACCCTCGGCGCCATCGCCGAAAAAATGAACGACCCAGGCCGGATCGCTTACGCCAATATCAAACTCGGCTTTATCCTGCTCTCCTCCGGCATGTTCCGCGAAACTGCCGCCGTGCTGGATACCCTCAGCGTCCGCCACCTGCGGGATTCCATGAAGGCGGAGTATTTCGTGCTCGTACGGCGGTATTATTACGACCTCGCCGATTATGTGAACGACCGCCACTATTCCCCCCAATACCTCCGCGAAGCCCAGCGTTTTACGGATTCGGCGGCGGCCATGTACCCGGACAATCACTTCGAACGCCTCAGCTGTCTCGGCTACAAATTCTTTAAAATGGGGCAGATGGATTCCGCCCAATATTACCTCAACCGATGCCTCGCCCTCAACCTTACCTTCCACCAGCAAGCCATGATCAAGGCCAACCTGGGCTCCATTTACGTCTCCCGGAAGGAATACGACAAAGCCATCGGGCTGCTCGCGGAATCAGCCATGGCCGATACAAAGGGCTCCATCAAGGAAACTACCGCGGCTTTTAACCTCGCCTCCATCCTGTTCCAGACGGGCGACGTGAAAAATGCCTCCAAATATATCGAACGGGCGGTGGAAGACGCCACCTTCTACGGCGCCCGCCAGCGCAAAGTGCAGGTCAGCGCCATTCTCCCCATTATCGAAGGCGAAAGGTTCAATACCGTCGAAAGCCAGAAAAACCGGCTGTTCGTCTACCTCGGCATCGCCATCTTCCTGCTGCTGGCGTCTATCGTTCTGTCGTTTATCATCTTCAAACAGTTCCGCAAACTCAAAACCGCCCAGAACATCATCACCAAAGCCCACCAGCGCCAACAGGAAATCAACGACAAACTGCTGGAATCCAATAAGATAAAGGAAGAATACATCGGTTACTGCTTCCATATCGCCACGTCCTTCATCGAAAAGATAGAAAAACTGAAGAACCAGGTGGACAGCCGTCTTACCGACCACAAATACGCCGAGATCCGCTACATCGTCAATAATATTAATATCAAACAGGAACGCGAAGAGCTTTTCCACAACTTCGACCGCATCTTCCTCCGCATCTTCCCCAATTTCGTCTCCGAGTTCAACTCCTTTTTTAAAGAAGAAGACCGCATCCACCTCAAAGAAAACGAGCTCCTCAATACCGACCTCCGCATCTACGCCCTGATCCGTATCGGCATCTCCGAAAACGAAAAGATCGCCCGCATCCTCGAATATTCCGTGAACACCATTTACGCCTACAAAACCCGCATCCGCAACAAATCCATCCTCCCAAACGAGGAATTTGAAGACCGGATCATGGAAATTAAGATATAAACCGAGCAATATTACGATTATTTATATGTAATCATAACCTTCTATATACCAACCCCTTAATTTGGTCAACTTATCCAAATCGCCCTTTAATTTCTATAATCCGACCATACTAATTTGCCGCCACTGTTATTCCCGGTTACTTTGATCTTGTTCAACCAAAAACACGATTCCACGTACAGTATTCCACCCACTGTACTTATCCTAAAAACTCACTAAATACTACGTTATGACCAAAATCCGTCTACTAAAAGCGCTGCTTTTCTGTCCGCTTATTTTCTTCGCGGCGGCAGTTGTGGCCCAGACAAAACCCGTTACCGGAAAGATCACCGACGACAAAGGCGAGATCATCATCGGCGCCAGCGTACAGGTGAAAGGCACTTCCACCGGCACCGTTACCGACGCAAACGGCGTGTTTAAGCTCAATGTGCCCGCTTCCGCCACTACGCTGCTCGTTAGTTTTATCGGCTACACCCAGCAGGAAGTGAGCATCGCGGGGAAATCGGAAGTGAACGTGACCCTGCAAACCGAGAACACCACCCTTACCGACGTGGTGGTGGTAGGCTACGGCACCGCCCGTAAAAAAGACCTTACAGGCTCCGTTGCTTCGCTGAAAGCCAAAGATTTTAACAAGGGCATCGCCAATGCGCCGGACCAGCTCATACAGGGTAAAGTGGCCGGCCTGATGGTGGTGAACACCAGCGGCGCTCCCGGCGCAGCCACTACCGTGCGCATCCGCGGGGTATCGTCCGTTCGCTCCGGCAACCAGCCGCTTTACGTGATAGACGGCGTTCCGCTGGACGGCCGCGTTGCCCGCCCCAACATCAATGCGAACGGGCTCGGCATTACGCCAGACGCTAACCCGCTCAACTTCGTGAACGCTTTCGATATCGCGTCGATGGACGTTTTAAAAGACGCGTCCGCCACCGCCATTTACGGTTCCCGCGGCTCCAACGGCGTGATCATCATCACTACCAAAAAGGGTGTGGAAGGCCCTGCCAAACTGGATTTCAACTATTCCGTGGGCGCATCCACCATCATGAAAAAACTGAAAGTATTGAGCGCGGATGAATTCCGCGGCGTGCTCGAATCGTATAAGTTCACCAGCGGCGACGGCGGCGCCAACGAAGACGGCATGAAGTCCATCACCCGCACCGGCATTACGCAAAACTTCAACGTCGGCATCAGCGGCGGCGGCGAAAACGGCCGTTACCGCGCTTCTTTCGGCCTCATGAACCAGGAAGGCATCGTGCGTAAATCCGGCCTGAAAAAATATACCGGCAACCTCTCCGGCCAGTTCAAATTCCTGGAAAGCAAAAAACTCGGCCTCGATTTTAACCTCATGGCCGCACAAACCGTGGAACAGCTCGCCCCCATCAGCAACAACGCAGACTATCGCGGAAGCCTCATCGGCCAGGCGCTGCAGTGGAACCCCACGGTGCCACTGCATAAACCGGACGGCTCGCTGAACCAGCTGGGCGGCAACGCCGCGGTGAACCCGCTCGCCATGTCTGAAGCCTGGGACGATAACGCCAATATTTCCTACATCCTCGGCAGCATCAGCCCGTATTTCAAGGTCACCGACGACCTGGAATACCGTTTCCTCTTTTCCATCAACCGCCAAACCGGCATCCGCCGCACCGAACTGAAAGGGTACATCACCCTGCCCGGCGTGGAAGGCCTCGGCCAGGCATACTACGGCAATGCCGAGCTCACCACCAAACTGTTCACCCACACCCTGAGCTACAACAAACAACTTTCCACCGCCCTCAATCTCAACGCGGTGGTGGGTTACGAGTACCAGGACTTTGTGTACAAAGGCGTAGACCTCGGCGCGCTCGGCTTCACCACCGACGCCCTGCCGTACACCAGTATTTTGCAGAACGCTTTGCAGAGCAATACTTTTATTTCTTCTTACGTGAACCCGCAATCTGAGCTGCAATCCATTTTCGGAAGGGTAACGGCCAACCTGCAGGACAAATACCTGCTCACCGCCACCATGCGCGCAGACGGTTCCAATAAATTCGGGAAGAACAACCGCTACGGTTATTTCCCTTCTTTCGCGGCGAAATGGAATATCAGCAGTGAAGAATTCATGAAAGGAAGCAGCTTCTTCCAGAACCTGGCCCTGCGCCTCGGATGGGGCATTACCGGCAACCAGGAATTCCCTGCCGGAGCCGCACAGGAACAATACGCACTGGCCGGCTCGGGTGGCGCAAGACAGGTAAACGTAGCCAACCCCGACCTGAAATGGGAAAAATCCAACCAGCTGAACGCCGGTCTCGATTTCGCCATCCTCGATTCCAGGATCAGCGGCAGCGTGGATTATTTCCATAAAAAAACCACCGATCTCCTGTTCAACTACACCGCCATCGTGCCCGGCCCCGCTTCCAACCTTTGGATCAACATGCCCGGGGATATCACCAACAAAGGCGTGGAACTGGCCCTGCGCGGGGAGATCGTACGGGGTAAAGATCTGCTCTGGGGCCTCGGCGTAAACGCCACTTTCATCAGCAACGAACTGCAGAACTACACCGGGCCGGACGTGCTTACCGGCGCGATCAGCGGCCAGGGCGTAACCGGCGCTACCGTTCAGCGTTTCGCCAACGGCCATCCGCTCAACGTGTTCTACGTGCGCAAATACGAAGGGCTCGATAAAGACGGTCTTGCACAATATGCGGACAACGGCAACACCATGTACTACATGGGCGACCCGAACCCGAAACAATTGCTCGGCATCGGCACCGACCTGTCTTACAAAAAATGGTACCTGGCCATCAATTTCAACGGCGCGTTCGGGCAGGATATTTACAACAACACGGCCAATACCGTATTGCCGGTGAACAACCTTTCTTCCCGCAACATCGCCCGGAGCCTGATGGGCAACAACGAGAACCTCGCCAACCCGATCACCACTTCTTCCCGGTATCTCGAAAAAGGAGATTTTATGAAACTGACAAACGCAACCGTCAGTTACAGTCTTGGCAACATCGGCAAAGTTTTCAAAAACGTGAATATTTCCCTCACCGGCCAGAACCTTTTTGTGATCACCAATTACAGCGGGTTCGATCCGGAAGTGAATACGGATAAAAGCATCAACGGCGTCAATTCATTCGGCATCGAATATTCGCCTTACCCGACGGCGCGCAACATCATCCTTGGCGTAAGCGTGTCTCTCTAATCCATTATTCACTCAAAAACGAACGATCATGCATTTCTATAAAAAAATATCAATGGTCGCGCTGGCCAGCCTTACACTGGCAAGCTGCACCAAGCTGGACGAACAGCTCGGCTCCACCCTCGAAAGAAGCCAGGCCGATTCCGTGATCCAGGTGGCATCCTTATTGAAAACCGCCTATGACGGGCTGCAACTGCCTTACCAGGACCAGAGCAATCTCTGGGCCCTGCAGGAAATGCCGTCTGACGAAGCAGTGGCCCCCACCCGCGGCGGCGACTGGGACGACAACGGCCAGTGGCGTTCCCTCAAAACCCACACCTGGACGGCCGAACATCCCATCATAGGCGCCACTTTCACTAACCTGCTGCTGCTGCAGTATTCCGCCACCAACGTGCTGAACTTCCGCCCGTCGAAACAACAGGCAGCGGAAGCGCGTTTTCTCCGCGCCCTTTCCATGTTCTCCGTGCTGGACGCATTCGGCCAGGTGCCGTTCCGCGAACCGGGCGAAGACCTGCGCCAGGCGCCTAAAGTGCTGGCGGGCGAGGAAGCGGTGAATTTTATCATCGCGGAGCTGACTGCGATTATACCCGACTTGCCCGAACGTTCCGCGAACGTGCCGGCTTATGTCGCCAATAAAGACGGGGCCCGTACGCTGCTCATCAAAACGCATCTCAACAAAGGCGCGTTCCTCAACCCGGCGCAGCCCGCGTTCGACGCGGCGGACCTCACCCAGGTGGTTACGCTCTGCGATCAGATCCTCACTTCCGGGCGTTATTCGCTCGCCAATAATTATTTCGACAACCTCGCTTATAACAACGACGAGATCGGCACCGAAAACATTTTCACCCAGCAAAACGGTCCCGGTCAAAGCACCGTGCGCGCGGGAAACGCCGCCTTCTGCCACTGGGCGCCCACGCTGCATTATCACCAGACGCCGGGCGGATGGAACGGTTTTTCTACCGTATCCGCCTTCTACGACAAATTTGAAGCGGTGGATACCCGCCGCGGCGGCGCATACGCCAGCGTAACGCCGTTAACCGGCCTGCATGTAGGCATGCTCGTCGGTCAGCAGTACGACAAAGACGGCAACGCCCTCAAAGACCGCAAAGGCAACAATCTCGCCTTCACCCGCGAGCTGGCCCTGCAGGAAAGCGGCAACGATCTCGAGATCAAAGGCATCCGCGTGGTGAAATACCCGCCCGATATGGTAACGCCCGGCGGCTCCAACAGCAACAACGGCAACAACGACTGGGTGTTTTTCCGCCTGGCGGACGTAATGCTGATGAAAGCCGAAGCCCTGCTGCGCAATGGCAACGCCGCCGGCGCATTGCTGATCGTGAACCAGCTGCGCGTGAAACGCAAAGCCACACCGCTGGCCGCTCTTACGCTGGACGTATTGCTCGACGAGCGCGGCCGCGAATTGTACTGGGAAGGCTGGCGCCGGCAGGACCTTATCCGGTTTAACAAATATCTCCAACCCTGGCAGCTGAAACCTTCAGACGATCCGCGGAACCTGCTTTTCCCGATACCTGTAAGCGATCTGGCTGTTAACCCCAACCTCAAACAGAATCCAGGGTACTAACCGCCTTGTTTCCACAGGCGGCACCATCCCCGCAAGAGGCGTAACACACGCCTCTTGCCGGATTCTTTTTTGCAAAAACCCACGACATGATGAAAGGAACAATCACACTTTGCTGCTGCCTGCTGCTTTCCATAGCGGCCATGGCGCAGCCGGTAAAAACGCCCGGAAAGGTAACCGCCGTAAACATCAAAGGGCAGGAGGTAAGCATCCGCACGCAAAATGCATTTGCCGTGATCACTGCTTACAGTCCTTCCGTGATACGCGTGAGAATGGACAAACAGCCGCTCGCCAAAGACTTCTCTTACGCCGTGACCGCCCAGCCGCAGGCATTTGCGCCACAGGTAACGCAGAACGGGGAAGAAGTGCGGATAGCAACGGATTCGCTGGTGGCGCGCATCGGCAAAAATCCTTTCTCCGTTACCTTCTACACCAAAGACGGCAAAGTGATCAATGCAGACGAACCGGGGCTGGGCACCAGCTGGATCGGCGAGGAAGTGACCACATACAAAACGATGCAGGAAGGCGAACGGTTTATCGGTTTGGGTGAAAAGACCGGCAATCTCGACCGCAAAGGCAGCTCCTACACCAACTGGAATACCGACGCTTACGGCTATACGGTTACGCAGGACCCGATCTATTCCACCATTCCTTTTTACATCGGCGTACATCACGGCCTGAGCTATGGCATCTTTTTCGACAACACGTTCCGCAGCGATTTTAATTTCGGCGCGAGCAACGACCGTTTTTCCTCTTTCTCCGCCAACGGCGGCGAAATGAATTATTATTTCATCTACCACCCGCAGGTGGCGGGCATTGTTTCCGCATACACGCAACTCACCGGCCGCATGAAAATGCCGCCGCTCTGGAGCCTCGGCTACCAGCAAAACCGCTATAGCTATTACCCGGAAGCCGAAGTGCTGCGCGTCGCGCAAACGCTGCGCGAAAAACAGGTGCCGGCAGACGGCATTACGCTGGACATTCATTACATGGACGCTTACAAACTTTTCACCTGGAACAAACAACGTTTCCCCGATCCCACGGGCATGAACGCGCAGCTGCAGAAACTCGGCTTCCGCACCACGGTGATCGTAGACCCGGGCATCAAGGTGGAAAAGGGTTACCATGCTTATGAAAGCGGGCTGAAGGATGACATTTTCATCAAATACAGCGACGGGAAAAACTACACCGGCCAGGTATGGCCCGGCTGGTGTCATTTCCCTGATTTCACCAGCGCCAAAGGCAGAAGCTGGTGGAAACAGCAGGTGAAACTTTTTACCAACGCGGGCGTTTCCGGCCTCTGGAACGATATGAACGAGATCGCTACCTGGGGCCAGCGTATGCCGGACAATGTGCTGTTCGATTTTGAAGGCAACCCGGTGACGCACCAGCAGGCGCACAACGTGTACGGCCTGGCCATGGTGCGCGCCAGCTACGAAGGCGCCAAAGAAGCCGTGCCCAACCAGCGCCCCTTCATCCTTACCCGCGCCGGCTACGCCGGTCTGCAGCGTTATTCCGCCATCTGGACGGGCGACAACCGCGCCGAAGACGATCACATGCTGCTGGGCGTTCGCCTCATGAACAGTTTGGGCCTCAGCGGCGTGCCTTTCACCGGCATGGACGTTGGCGGGTTCACCGGCAATGGCAGCCCCGCGCTGTACGCCCGCTGGATACAGATCGGCGCTTTCACGCCGTATTGCAGGAGCCACACCGGCATCAACACCAAATCTGCGGAACCATGGGCTTTCGGTGAAGAAGTGCTGGAAATTTCACGCAACTACATCAACCTGCGGTACAAACTGTTGCCGTACATCTATTCCTGTTTTTACGACGCCACACAAACCGGCCTGCCGCTCATGCGCACGCTGGCGTTGGCCAATACGCACGACCCGAAAGTGTACGACACGCGTTTCCAGAACGAATACCAGTTCGGCCCCGCGTTCCTCATCGCGCCGTTTGAAAGCAAACAGGCGTATGCGCCGGTGTATTTCCCCGAAGGGGACTGGTACAACCTGTACGACGACGGCAAAGAAAACGGCGGCCGGGAAAAAATGCTGACGCTGGGCATGCACACGCTGCCCGTGTACGTCAAAGAAAGCAGCATTATTCCCATGCAGTCGCTGGTGCAAAGCACACGGGAAAAACCTTCGGACACGCTGTTCCTCCATGTTTACAAAGGCAATATCGGTAACGATTTCAGGTATTATGAAGACGATGGGGAAACGTTCGATTATGAAAAAGACGGATTTTTCCAGCGCAACATTTCCTACCGCCCGCAGGAAAATTCCCTCACCCTGGAGCAGGCCAGCGGAAAACTGCGCTCCAAATTCAAACATATCCAGCTGGTCCTCCACGGTTTCGGTCAACAGCAGATTTCGGTCGATGGTAAACCGGCGGATGTTGAACAGGGAAATACCGCATTCATCCAGCCCGTATCCCGTTTCGATCCGCAGGGAGAATCCAATCCCGCGGTGAGTTGTGCGGTATTAAAAGTGCTGGTGCTAAATAGTGCTGAAGTGATCAAAATTCGTTTTGGTCAATAACATGCCGGTGCGTTCGCTCACCGGCGCAGGCCGCTCCGGAGGGGGCGGCCTTTTCGATTTGTTAACATCCCCCCGCGCGGTTTTCGTTAAATTTAATGACCGCCAAATTGCTGTAAGGCGATCGTTAGGGCCGCGCCGCTACCAGCTCAGCCAGCTTTTTTCCAGGCCAAGGTATTGCCCGTCTTCCCGTTGTTCCAGCGGGTATGTTTTCAGGTAAAAACCTTCGCCGCTGCTGTTGTACCCGTTACGGATATTGAATTTGTAACGGTGCAGCGGGCAAACTACGTTCCCACGCTCGTCGATAAACCCGTCAGACATCATGCCGCCCGCATGCGGGCATTTGTGCGCGAAGGCGTACAACTCGCCCTGGTAGCGGGTAAAACAGATCTTTTTGCCGTTCACTTCATGCACGGAAATAGCCGCTTCGCCCGCCACGGGGTCGCCTGCGTCGGCAAAGCGGTGCCAGTTGTATTGTTTGGCCATCAAAAGAAAAATTCGGATTTATAGGGGTAACGTTCGCGGTACAGCTGCACAACCTTATCCAGTATGGTTTTGCGCAGTTCCTCGATATTCATTCTTTCCGTGGCGGAAATAAATACTGCGTTGCCGTGCGAGCGGTGCTGCCAGCTTTCTTTAAATTGGTTGAGGATATCTTTTTTCACATCCTCCGTCAGCCATTCGTCGAAGGTCTGTTTTTCGTACAGGTCCATTTTGTTGAAGACGAGGACCGTGGGCTTGTCCAGCGATTTCAGCTCGGTCAGCGTGCGGTTCACCACTTCGATCTGGTCTTCGTATTTCGGATGACTGATATCGACCACATGCATGAGGATGTCGCTTTCCCGCACTTCGTCCAGCGTGGATTTGAAGCTTTCCACCAGGTGGTGCGGCAGTTTGCGGATGAACCCTACCGTATCGCTCAGCAGGAACGGCGTTTGTTCGAACACCACTTTGCGGGTGGTGGTGTCGAGCGTGGCGAACAGTTTGTTTTCGGCGAACACTTCGCTTTTGCTCAGCACGTTCATGATGGTGCTTTTGCCCACGTTCGTATAACCCACGAGCGCCACACGGATGTATTCCCCGCGGTCTTTCCGCTGGGTAAGCGATTGTTTGTCGATTTCCGCGAGCCGTTTGCGCAGCAGCGAAATTTTATCCTTCACGATACGGCGGTCCGTTTCGATCTCCGTTTCACCGGGGCCTCTCATGCCGATACCGCCTTTCTGGCGCTCGAGGTGCGTCCACATGCCGCGGAGGCGCGGCAGGATGTACTGGTATTGCGCCAGCTCCACCTGCACTTTTGCTTGTGCGGTGCGGGCGCGGCGCGCGAAGATGTCCAGAATGAGGTCGCTCCGGTCGATCACCTTTACTTTCAGCTCCTTTTGTATGTTGGAGATCTGCGAGCCGGTAAGCTCGTCGTCAAAAATAACGATGCTGATATCTTTCCCCGCCACGTATTGCCTTACTTCTTCCAGTTTGCCCTTGCCGATGAAAGTGGCCCTGTCCGGGTGCGGCAGCCGCTGCGTAAAACGTTTCACCGCGGTGGCGCCGGCCGTGTCTGCCAGGAAGGCCAGTTCGTCCAGGTACTCCTGCACCTGCGCTTCGGTTTGCTCTTTATGGATCAGTCCTACCAGCACCGCGCGCTCGTCCTGGGCTACTGCCTGTGTTTTTTCTATCAAAGTATATTCAGAATTTTTGCAAAGTTAATGAATTACCGCCGGGTGAGGCATCAGGCTAAATTTTCCTACATTTATGCCTCACCACAACAAAATCTACACCAATGCGTAAAACATTCCTGTTAGCAGGTATTTTATTCATTCAGCAAAGCATGGCACAACAAAAAATGAGCCCCGAGCTGCTGTGGCAACTTGGCAGGGTAAGCGGGGAAACGATAACAGACGACGGATCGGTCATATTCGGCGTTTCCCGCTACAATATGCAGGAAAACAAAAGCGAGCGCAATCTCTGGTCCATCCCCGTTTCCGGCGGCGCGGCCAGGCAGCTTACGACCGCCCCGGGCGGGGAATCCGTAGTGCAGCTGCTGCCCGACGGCCGCATCCTGTACAGCTACAAAGGCCAGTTGTGGGAAATGGACAGCGACGGCGCCAACGCCAAACAACGCACCGAAACGGAAGGCGGGCTGCAGAATGCACGCATTTCGCCGGATGGCAAACACATCCTTTTCTCCAAAGAAGTGAAACTGGAAAAAATCACCGGGGCAGACCGTTATCCCGATCTTCCCAAATCCAACGCGCAGGTATATACCAGCCTGAACTACCGCCATTGGGACACCTGGGAAGACGGCAGTTTCAACCACGTATTCTTCGCCGACTGGGACGCGGCCACGGGCAAGGTCGGCGAGCCGGTGGACATCATGAAAGACGAGAAGTTCGACTGCCCCCAGATGCCTTTCGGTGGCGCGGAAGACTTCACCTGGAGCCCGGATGGCAAGCAGATCGTTTACGTAAGTAAAAAGAAATACGGCAGGGAATACGCCGTTAGCACCAATACCGACATTTACCGTTACACCCTCGCCACCGGCCAAACGGAAAATCTTTCCGAAGGCATGCCGGGTTACGACGTGGCGCCCGCTTTCAGCGCGGACGGCAAACGTATGCTGTGGCTCAGCATGGCGCGCGACGGGTTCGAGGCCGATAAAAACGACATCATCGAATACGACCTGGCTACAGGCAAACGCGTCAATCTCACCGAAAAGTGGGACGGCACCGTGTCTGCAGCCTGTTTCAGCAAAAACGACCGCCGCATTTTTTTCCTGGCCGTTACCAAAGGCACGGAGCAGTTATTTGAAGTAACCGGCGGAAACGTTCGCCAGCTCACCAAAGGCCAGCACGACCTGAACGGCTTCGTGGGCCAGCACGGCAATACCATGGTGGTAACGCGCACGGACATGAACCACGCCGCGGAACTGTATACGGTAGACCTGAAAAGCGGCGCCGTGAAACAGCTCACTGGCGTGAACAACGATATTTACGGCAAACTGGAGCAAAGCAAAGTGGAAGAACGCTGGGTAAAAACCACGGACGGGCAGCAGATGCTGGTGTGGGTGATCTATCCGCCAAATTTCGACGCCAGTAAAAAATACCCTGCGCTGCTGTATTGCCAGGGCGGCCCGCAATCCGCCGTGAGCCAGTTTTATTCCTACCGCTGGAACTTCCAGCTGATGGCGGCGGAAGGTTACATTATCGTGGCGCCCAACCGCAGGGGCATGCCCGGCCACGGCGTGAAATGGAATGCCGATATCAGCAAAGACTGGGGCGGCCAGCCCATCCGCGATTACCTCTCCGCCATCGACGACGTGAGCAAAGAACCATACGTGGACAAATCGCGCCTGGGCGCGGTGGGCGCGAGTTACGGCGGTTATTCCGTGTACATGCTGGCGGGCGTTCATCAAAACCGTTTTAAAACCTTCATCGCGCACGACGGCCTGTTCGACCTGCGCAGCTGGTACGGCACCACCGAAGAACTGTGGTTCGCCAACTGGGACATCGGCGCGTATTTCGACCCCGCAAACGCCAAAAGCTACGAACAATTTAATCCCAGCAATCTTGTCAATAACTGGAACAGGCCCATTATGGTCGTGCAGGGCGGCATCGATTTCCGCGTGGGCATCGAGCAGGGGCTTCAGGCTTACCAGGCCGCGCAGTTGAAAGGGCTGAAGAGCAAACTGGTGTATTTCCCCGAAGAAAACCACTGGGTGCTGAGCGCGCAAAACGCCATCGTTTGGCAGCGGGAATTTTTCGGCTGGCTGAAAGAAACGTTATAATCCTTACGGGATGCGGCTTGCAGGCCGCATCCCTTTTTTAAAAACCATACCATGTTCACTACGCTTAACCTCGACATCCAAAACAATATTGCGGCCATCACCCTTAACCGCCCCGACGTTTACAACGCTTTCAACGATGCCCTCAGTTACGAATTGCAGGACGCTTTAAAACAGGCGGAGAAAGACGAGACCGTGCGCGCCGTTGTGCTTACCGGTGCGGGCAAGGCGTTCAGCAGCGGGCAGGACCTGAAAGCTTCGCTGGAAGCCGCCGGCAGGCGGAATCTCGGGGAATCGCTGCACAAACGGTACAATCCTATCATCCGGGCCATCCGCAACATGCCCAAACCCGTGATATGCAAGCTCAACGGCGTGGCGGCGGGCGCAGGCTGCTCCCTGGCCCTGGCCTGCGACGTGATCATCGCTTCCGAACAGGCCAGCATGATCGAAATATTCATCAACATCGCGCTGGTGCTCGATTCGGGCTCTTCTTACTTTTTGCCGCGCGCCGTGGGTTACCACCGCGCTTTCGAACTGGCTACCAAAGCCACCAAACTCACGGCCGCGGAGGCTTTGCAGATGGGGTTGGTGAACAAAGTGGTGAAACACGAAGAGCTGGACGCCGCTGTGCAGGCCGAAGCGGAATTTTACGCCAACGCCCCCACGAAAGCGATCGCGCTGATGAAAAAAATGCTCACCAAAGGCATGACCGAACAATTGGACGCCGTACTGGACTATGAAGCGTATTGCCAGGAAATAGCCGGCAACACGGAAGACAACGAAGAAGGCGTAAACGCCTTCCTGGAAAAGAGAAAACCGGCTTTCAAAGGAAAATAAACGTAAAAGGCTGCAATACTACCCTCGCCGGCAATAAAAAAGCCGCCCCGGAGCAATACCAGGGCGGCTTTCTGTTAAAACTTCGTGTATTATAAACCGCTGAGGGCTATACCGATGGAATAAGGACGAATGTCCAGGTTGGTGTTGTCTTTGAACAGCGGGTTCAGGTTCACGGTGCCGAATACGGCAAAGTTCCCGTAACCGACGCGCGCCGTTCCGGCGAAACGCCAGGGGTTGAAGAAACGTTTGTTTTGTTCCTTGATGATATTCTTCTCCCCACCCAGGCTGTTCTTGCCTTTGGTGTGCGCATTCACGAGCATGCCCACTTTGGCGCCGATAGAGGCTTTGAAGCCCTTATTGGCATTGTCTGACACGGCGCGGAAGCGGAACTCGAGGGGAACCTCAAGGTAGTTGGTGGCCACTTTGTATTTTTTGTACTTGTCGGCGTCGTTTACGAAACGCACGGCGCTGGACTGGCCGTTGGTCATGTCGATATATTGGTCGTCGAGGAAAACGCTGCTGGAGCTGAAGCCAAGACCCAAAGCCACGCTGAAATGCTCTTTCGTAACCGGGAAATCGTACATCAGGGCGATATTGAACCCGCGGCTCAGCCCTTTGGTCTTAACGCTGTCCGGAGCCGAAGCCCATCCGTCGTAAGAAATACCGATCACAAGGAAGTCCCGTGAAAAGGACACCTTTTCCCTGGCTTTACCAATGGCCGCTGCGCCAGCCCCGTTGTTATCCTGTGCGAAAACACCTGCGGAAACCGCGATTAATCCCAGCGTAAAAAGTAATTTTTTCATAATATGTTTAAATGCTTGGCAAAAAGAATATCAGGCAAATTTAATGGAATGCAAATAAATCAATTGGTTAAAATATTGCAAAAATAATGCATGGTAATTACACAGCCGCCGTTAAACAGATTTTAAGTAAATTGAGCGCGCAACCGAATACTCGAAAAGATCCCCTTGTTCCGAAAAAGCCACACGCAGAGACGACCCTGAATAAATTACCTGGTAAATGAAAAAGATCAGCAGCCCTGTCATTATCGTGTTTGTTGCCGCCATCGTGTCCGTTGCCTGGTTTGCCTGGAGCGCCTGGTTCTCGGATGCCGACGCCATCAGGAGGAACGAAAGGATCCAGCTTACCAACGACAAGATCCGCCTGCTGGAGCGGGTAGCCCTGACCGTAAAAAGCCTGGAATCGTCCGTGAGAGCGTATGTGATCACGGGAGACAGCGGTTTTCTTTCCCGGGAAAACTTTACCGAGGCGCAGCTGCGCACCCCGGTCGAAAACCTCCAGTTTTTTGCGTCAGGCAACCCGCAGGAGGCCCGTGCCATGGATTCCCTGCGGGCCATGGTATACCAGCGCATCGTCTATTTTAATTATCTCATTTCGTCCGCCAGAGAATCCCCCATTATAGCGGCCGCCATGATCCGCCCGGTGCAAACGCCCGCGCCGCCCGACCCGCTCACGCAGCTCACAGAGCGCCTGCTGAACCAACAATACGCCTTAATGGAAAGCCGCCTCAGCCGCAGCATTCCCAACCGCCTGCCGTTCCTGGCCACCCTCGCCGCCAGCGCGCTGGCCCTGATCATCATTTGCTGGGGCCTGTACCGGCTGGTGAGAGACATGCGCAGGGCCAAAGCCACCGAAACCGTGCTCCGCGCCAGCGAAGCCAAATACCGCAAACTCGTGGAAGACGCGGGCGCCACCATGTTCACCACCAACCGCGGCGGGTTTTTCAAATACGTGAACGCCAAAGCCTACGACCTCACCGGCTATACACCGCAGGAGCTGCTCGACAAACAATACATCATGCTCATCGACCCGCCGGAACAGCAGCGCATCCGCGAACATTATGAAAAACAGGCCTTCGAGGGCCACAACGAATCCACCCTCCGTTTTCCCATCCGCTGCAAAAACGGCGAACGGAAATGGGTGGAGCAACATGTGGTGCTGACGCGGCAAAGCGGCATTTTCAGCGGCTACCAATGCATCGTGAAGGATATTCACGCCAGAAAAATGGCCGACGAGGAGATCGTGAAAACGAAAAATGAAATGAACATCCTTCATTCCCGGCTGCAATCCATTTTGCTCAACACCCCGTCGATGATCTTCATCAAAGACATCAACGGAAAATATGTGCTGGTGAATAAACGGTTCGAAGAGGTGTTCGGCATCAAAAGCGAGAATATTCTCGGGCGGGCGGATAAAGACTTCCCCACCAAACTGAAACCGGAAAAAAGCATTGAATCGGACCGGGAAGTGCTGCTGCACGAAAGGCCGGTGGAATCGGAAGACAGCATCGAGATAGACGGCAAAACGCATTATTTTTTTCTCACCAAATTCCCGCTCCGCGACCATACCAACCGCGTGTACGGTCTTTGCGGCATCGCGACGGACATTACCGAGCGCATCCAGCACGAACATGCGCTGATCGACGAACGCAAAAAAGCCATCGACGCACGCCGCGCGCAGGAATTTTTTATGGCCAACATGAGCCATGAGCTGCGCACGCCGCTCAACGGCATCCTCGGTTTTACTTACCTGCTCGATCAAACGCCTACCAGCGAAATTCAGGCGGAATACGTGCGCGAAGTGCTCGATTCCGCCAATCACCTGCTGGCGCTGGTGAACGACCTGCTGGATTTTTCGCGCATCAAGGCCGGGCATATGGTATTGGAACATACCGCGATCGACCTCGGGGAACTGGTGGCGCAGCAAACGGAAAAATACCGTCAAAGGGCCGAGGGGAAAGGGCTGCAGCTTTTCTGCGACATCCAGGAGAATATGGAAAACAAGGTGCTGGGCGACCCGTTGCGGCTGAAACAAGTGCTGGACAACCTGCTCGACAATGCGGTTAAATTCACGGACGAAGGCTCCGTACGGCTGACGGTAAATGTTTCCGAGGAAAATGAAAAGCAGGTGAAGTACCTGTTTGAAGTGGCAGACACGGGCATTGGTATTCCACAACATCTGCACCACGAAATGGGCACCACCTTCGCGCAGGTGCATGCCGGCAATGATCGCAAACACGGCGGCACCGGGCTGGGCCTTGCGCTGGTGCGCCAGCTGGTGGAGCTGCAGCAGGGCAAGGTGCACATCCGCAACAATCCGGAAGGCGGCACCATCATCCGTTTTTCGATACCGTATAACCGCCAGGCGCGGGAACCCGTGCCTGTGCCGGCCGCCAGCAACGGCGCTTTACTATTGCCGCCGCTGCAGGGGAAAAATATCCTGCTGGCCGAAGATAATCTCGTAAACCAGAAACTCGCCATCCGCACGCTGGCCAATGCCGGCGCAGCGGTAGAACTGGCGGAGAACGGCGTGGAAGCGCTCGAAAAACTGCGCTCGCACAAATACGACTGCATCCTGATGGACATACAGATGCCGCAGATGGACGGCCTCGAAGCCACCCGTAAGATCCGCGACGGCGGCTCTTCCATACCCATCATCGCCATGACGGCCTCCGCGCTCAAAGGCGACCGCGAACGCTGCCTGATGGCGGGCATGAACGATTACATCTCCAAACCTTTCATCCCCAACGAACTGTTCCAGAAAATACTGGAAGCCCTCGGCGAGCGCGACCCCGTGCAGCACAAATTCACCGGGCCCGATTACGAGGAACAGAAAGTGCCGTCGATGGTAGACCTGCATTACCTGCGCAGCGTGGCGGGCGACAGCCGCGAATACATGCTCGACATCCTGAACACTTTCCTGGAACGGACCAGCGGCATGCTCTGCAACCTGGAAAACAGCGCGCAGCTGGAAGACTGGGACGAAACCAGCCAGCACGCCAGTCTTTTACGCAGCAGCCTGATGGTAGTGCGCATTCACCCGATGCTGGAAATGATCATAGAAATAGAACAGCAGGCCCGCAACCGCGAAAGCCTGCATACCATTTTATCGAATATTCACCTGGCGGTGAAGCTGTACAAAGATGCGCACGCAGTGCTGCAAAAAGAGGTCAACAAACTTTCCTAACTCCTGTACAAAGGCAGCGAAAACCAGAAGCGGCTGCCTTTTCCCGGTTCGCTTTCCACGCCGATGCTGCCGCCCTGCGCCTCGATGAACTCTTTGGCGATGGCCAGGCCCAGGCCGCTTCCCTTCGCATCGTCCGCCCCGGGCACCTGGAAAAATCTTTCAAATATTTTATTCCTGAATGCCGGATCGATGCCTTTGCCGTGATCGCGCACGCTGAAGTGCAGGGCGCCGGTGCCGGTGGCGAGCACGTCCAGCTCCACTTCCGCGCCGGGGGCGGAATAACGGATGGCGTTGGTGAGCAGGTTCACCAGCACCCACGCGCTCTTTTCCGCGTCCGCGCTGATCTGCACGGGGTCGGGCGGCAGCGTTGCGCGGATGTTCACCTGTTTGCCCGCGGCCTGTTTGTTCACCGTATCCAGCGCGTATTGCACGATCTGCCGGGGTTTCACCGGCTGTATCTGCAGCTGGATATTGCCGCTTTCCACTTTTGAAAAGTCGAGCAGTTCGCTTACCATGCGGATCATCCGCCGGTTGTCGTTGCGGATGCCGTCCAGCAGTTCTTTCTGTTCCGGCAGCAGCGGGCCGGTGCGTTCGTCGTCCAGCAGCTTGAGACTGAAATCCGTGGCGGCCAGCGGCGTTTTCAGTTCGTGGGAGATGGTGGCGATAAAATGCGTTTTCGCGAGGTCCTGCTCTTTAAAAGCCGTGATGTTTTTGAGGATGATGACGTAACCGATCTTTTCTTTTTCATGAAAAATGTCCACCGCTTCGCGCATAAAAAAACTTTCGCGGTTGTTCACCACGATCTTGATGGGGCCGCCGGGGCCCTTTTCCAGCAGGAATTTCAGCAGGTCGTTGCGTTGGGCCGCTTCGCCGGCGGCTTTGCCTACCAGTTCTTTATCCGGAACGCCGAGCAGCTGAAGGGCCTCATTGTTGGCGAAAAGAATGGTGTTTTGGTTGTCCAACCCGATGGTGGCGTCTTTCAGGCTGCTGATCACCGCTTCGGCGCGCTGTTTTTCAAATAGGATGCGCGCGAGGTTGCTGTGCTCGTATTCATCCAGCTTTTGCGCCATGGTATTAAACGCCGCGGCCAGCTCGCCAAACTCGTCGCCGGATTTGAAATACAGCCGCTGTTCGTATTTTTTCTCCGCGATGCCCCTGATGCCTTCGGTAAGTTTGTGGATAGGGTCGGCGATGTAACCGGGAAAATTGTAAACGAACGTAACGCCCAGCAGGAAACATACGCCGCTGATAATAGCAATGTATAGCAGCGCTTTGTCCGCCGTTTCCATGGCCGCTTCGTTTTTGTTCACGATCGCTTTCATGTTCACTTCCATCACGGCGAAAAGGTCTTTTTTGATCGCCTGCAATTGGGAGCTGTCGCCGTTTTTAAGCGATCCGTACCGTTTGCGTATAGATTGCGTGGGCGCGCCTTCGCCGGGCTCTGTCACGTTCTTTTCCTGTTTTACGAGGTTGGCCTCAAATTCCTGCTGTGAAGAAAAAGGCGCCTGGCCCCAGCTGTCGAGGGTGCGGAGCATGTTGCGGGTATACTCCACGGATTCGTAGTTGTCTTCCAGGATCGCGCGGGAGCCGCGGTTTACACGGTCGAGGTAATAATATCCCAAAATGCTCACCAGCAGCAGCATCAGGAAAAGGAACAACACCCCGATCGTGATCTTTGATTTAAGCCTGAGTTTGGTCATGACAATATTACGAGGTCGGTTTCGTGAGAGGATAATGTTTTTAATAACTGGTTAAACACGCTTGTTCGCAAAATAATGCCGAAAAGGCTGATATGCGGTTTGCCGATGCACACGGTGGTGATCTCTTTTTCGCGCGCCGTTTCGATAATGGCCTCCGCAACGTTGGCATGCTGCACCCTGAGCACTTCCGCGCCCAGCTCGGTGGCCAGTTTCAGGTTATTGATCAGGTGGCGCTGCGAAGCCAGGTTGATGCGGCCCGCGCTTTCTTTCGGCGTCTGCACATACAGCACATACCATTCGCCGTGATAATACGCGGCCAGCCGCGCGGTTTTGCGGATCACTTTCCGGGCTATTTCCCCGTTGCTGGAAATGCAGGCCAGGAAACGTTCGTGGCGCATCTGCCGGTTACGCGGTATTTCGGTTTCCACTTTCCTTTCTACCTGCGAAGCTACTTCTTTCAGCGCCAGTTCCCGCAGTTGGAGAATTTTGTCTGACTGGAAAAAGTTGCGCAAAGCGTTTTCCACTTTGCCCGGGTCGTATATTTTGCCTTCTTTCAGCCGGGTGATGAGCTCATCTGCCGTCAGGTCGATGTTCACCACTTCGTCCGCTATTTGCAGCATGCTGTCCGGCACACGTTCCTGCACTTCCACGCCGGTGATGGCTTTCACCTGGTGGTTGATGCTTTCCATGTGCTGGATGTTGACGGCGGAGATCACGTTGATGCCGGCGTTGAGCAGGTCCATTACGTCCTGCCAGCGTTTTTCGTTTTTGGAACCGGGTATGTTGGAATGGGCCAGCTCGTCCACGATCACCCATTCCGGCGCCAGCAGCAGGATGGCGTTGAGGTCCATTTCGTCGAGCATTTTGCCTTTGTAGAAAACCTGCCGCCGCGGGATCAGGGGCAGCCCTTCCAGCAGGGCTTCCGTTTCCCTTCGCCCGTGCGTTTCGATATACCCGATCTGCACGTTCAAACCCTTGCGCAGCATGGCATGAGCTTCCTGCAGCATCCTGTAGCTTTTGCCCACGCCGGCGCTCATGCCGATGTAAATTTTAAACTGACCGCGCCCGGCTTTGTTCGCCGGATGTAAAAACCGTTGCATCATGTGCCGATCTTGTTAAACCACCTCAGCGGAGCGCTTGTAAACAAGGCTCCGCTGCTGAGATGGGATTTTGTTATGGTTTAAAATGAAACTGCCAGCGATGTGGTGATAGCCACGTTGGTGCTCTTCGTTTCCAGGTTTTTGGTAAAGATCCCGTCTTTACTGTCGTACATTTTCCCTTCCACGCGGAACAGCACATTGCCCGCGGGAGCGACGTCCAGGTTCAGGGAATAACCGCTGGTCTTAAAACCGTTCGGCGTTCCCGTGGCGATGATCACCCCTTTTTCGTCGTTATAATATTCATACCGCGCCGCCATGGCTATTTTTTCCGTGAAAGCGTACCGCGCCACGGCCATCGGGCTGTACCAGCTGTTGACGCCGCTTTCGCCTTGCTGTTTTTCTTCCATGCCATAGTCGCAACCCGCTATCAGGCTGAATTTGTCCGTGATATTAAAGATACCGTAAACATCGTTGAAGTAACGCATCTGGCGTACGGAATCGGGTTTGTCGTTGCCCACGAACGTGCTCCAGTTGAGCGTTACCCTGCTGCCGGGTTTAAAGGTCAGCTGCGTGCCGAAAGCGGGCGCTTGATTGGCGTCAGGCCGTTTGATCCTTTGCCAGCCGTTGAGGTACATGGCGGATATTGTCCATTTTTCATCCGGCGTCCAGGTAACTTTGGCGCCGGTTTCGTAGTACGGTGTATTTTCCGCCATGATGCTGCGGGTGAGCGTGTAACAATCTTTGGACACCGCGCTTTCGAACCCGATATGCGAAGGCATGATGCCCGCGTCTATCCATACGTTTTTCCCGACGCGAACGCCTGCGTTCGCTTCGTACACGTAGCGGAGCAATTCCTGTTCCGCGGCCAGGTTGTACTGGCCGTAAGTGCCCGCCATCAGGGCTACGTTGGCCCTTACGCGGCCGCTGCTGTAATTGGCTTTGAGGTATGCAAGGTTAACGTTCAGTTCGTTGTGGCGGGTATGGTTGTACAAAAACCCCGGACGGGTGTGGTTTTCCGGCTCGTTGAAATCGTAGGAATAATAAGCTTCCGCATAACCGGAAATCGTCAGTTTCGGTTCCGTTTTCTCCGGCTGGCCCTGTGCCATTGCATGCATGCAAAACATAGCGCCGGCGGCGATCATCAATATCTTCTTCATTTTATAGCGTGTGTTTAAAAAGTCCAGAATGTCCGTACCGCTCACGCTCCCCGGGCGCGCATTGCCCCGGGAAAGCGTGATGTACGTTTTTCACAGGCAGGAACGTCGTGTGACCTATTACAGATTGTCCAGCGCAATATTCAACCGGAGCACATTTACGGTGGAAGGGCCAAACATGCCCAGCAGCGGGCCTTTCGTGTTTTCTTTCACCAGTTCGTTCAGTTTGTTTTCCGGCAGGTTGCGGAGTTTGGCAATCCTGGGGACCTGCAGCAGGGCGGCGGCCGGAGACAGATGAGGGTCCAGCCCGCTGCCTGACGCTGTTACAAGTTCCGCGGGAATGTTTTCCTTTTTTACCCCGGGGTTATGTGCCAGGAAGGTGTCTATCCGTTCCTGCACCACTTTCAGATAATCTCCGTTAGACGGACCTTTGTTGGAACCGCCGGAGCCGGCCGCATTATACCCCACAGCCGAAGGGCGGCCCTGGAAATATTTGTCGTCCGTAAATTGCTGGCCCACGTTCGCGTAGCCCACTACTTTGCCTTTGTTCGTCACGGTTACCCCGTCTCCCTTGCCCGGAGCCAGTTTGGAAATGCCTGCGATCAACAGGGGATAAATGCCCGCGGTCAGCAAGACCATTACCACGGTCAGTTTTAATGCAGGGAAAAAATATTTTTTCATGATCTGTTCAGATTAAAAGAATAAAGCCACTACGATATCGATCAGTTTGATGCCGATAAAAGGCACGATCACGCCGCCGAGGCCGTAGATGAGAAGATTACGGCGCAGCAGCGCGCTGGCGCCTACCGGTCTGTATGTTACGCCTTTCAAAGCCAGCGGTATCAGCAGCGGGATGATGATCGCGTTGAAGATCACCGCGCTGAGGACCGCCGTTTCTGGACTATGCAGCTGCATGATGTTGATACCCTGCAAAGCGGGAATAGACAGGATGAAGAGCGCCGGCACGATGGCAAAATATTTGGCCACGTCGTTCGCGATGGAAAATGTGGTAAGTGTTCCGCGCGTCATCAGCAGCTGTTTGCCGATCTCCACGATCTCGATGAGCTTGGTAGGATCGTTGTCCAGGTCTACCATGTTGCCCGCCTCCTTCGCGGCCTGCGTGCCGCTGTTCATCGCCACGCCAACGTCTGCCTGCGCCAGGGCTGGCGCGTCGTTGGTGCCGTCGCCCATCATGGCTACCAGGCGGCCTTCGTGCTGCTCTTTTTTGATGTAGCGCATTTTATCTTCCGGTTTCGCTTCAGCGATAAAATCGTCCACACCCGCTTTTTCGGCGATGTATTTCGCGGTGAGCGGATTGTCTCCCGTTACCATCACGGTTTTCACGCCCATTTTGCGCAGCCGTTCAAAACGTTCCTGGATGCCGGGTTTGATAATGTCCTGCAGCTCGATCACACCCATTATTTTATTGTTTACGGCCACCACCAGCGGGGTGCCGCCGTTGCCGGAAATTTCTTTCACTTTGGCCTCGGTTTCCGGCGGGAAGGGCTGGCCTTCGTGCCGGGAGAGGTTGCGGATGGCGTCGTACGCGCCTTTTCGGATGCGGGTGCCGTCTGCCAGGTTGATGCCGCTGCTGCGGGTTTCGGCGGTGAATTTCACCATGGTGCCGCCGTCCGGCGAAAGGCGGCTTACGATGTCTTTACCCGCCAACTCTACGATGGACTTTCCTTCGGGCGTATCGTCCGCCAGGGAGCTTAGCGCGCTGATGCGGATAAATTCCGCTTCGGAGTAACCGTTCGCGGGATAAAAATTCGTGGCCTTGCGGTTGCCGATGGTGATGGTGCCGGTTTTGTCCAGCAGCAGCACATCCACGTCTCCGGCGGTTTCCACGGCCTTTCCCGATTTGGTGATCACGTTGGCGCGCAGCGCACGGTCCATGCCGGCGATACCGATGGCAGATAACAAACCGCCGATAGTGGTGGGTATCAGGCACACGAACAATGATATGAACGCGGCGATGGTGATGGGCGTATTGGCGTAATCGGCGAACGGTTTCAGCGTAACGCATACGATGATAAACACCAGCGTGAAACTGGCCAGCAGGATGGTGAGCGCGATTTCGTTGGGTGTTTTCTGACGGGTGGCGCCTTCTACCAGCGCGATCATTTTATCGAGGAACGATTCGCCGGCTTCGGTGGTCACGCTTACCACAATTCGGTCGCTGAGCACTTTGGTGCCGCCTACCACGCTGCTTTTATCGCCGCCCGCTTCGCGGATCACGGGGGCGCTTTCGCCGGTGATGGCCGATTCGTCGATGCTGGCGAGGCCTTTTACGATCTCGCCGTCTGCCGGGATGATGTCTCCCGCTTCGCAAACGAACAGGTCGCCTTTTTTCAGCTGGGAAGAAGACACCACTTTTATTTCGTCCGTGAAGATCTCGCCTACGGCCAGGATCTTTTTGGCGGGCGTTTCTTCCCTTGTTTTACGAAGACTTTCAGCCTGCGCCTTTCCCCGCGCCTCAGCAATCGCTTCGGCGAAGTTGCCGAACAGCACGGTAAGCAGCAGCACCATAAAAACAGTGAGGTTATAGCCGAAGCTGCCCTGCGACTGGTCACCCGTGAACAGCGTCCGGAGCGTAACGATCAGCATCACGATGGTGCCCAGCTCTACGGTGAACATCACCGGGTTTTTGATCAGCGCCCGCGGGCTCAGTTTTACGAAGGATTGTTTCAGGCTTTCCTTCACCAGGTCCGCCGGGAACAGTGTATTATTTTTTGTTCTCATGATCAATTCAGCATTTTTTTATTAATACAGGGAGAAATATTCCGCAATAGGCCCCAGTGCGAGTGACGGGAAAAATGCCAGCGCGGCGATGATCACGATCACGGCAAAGGTCATCACGCCGAAAGTGGCGGTATCCGTTTTCAGCGTGCCCGCCGATCCGGGGATGTATTTCTTCTGCGCCAGCAGGCCCGCAATGGCCACCGGCCCGATGATCGGAAGGAAACGCGACAGGATCAGCACGAACCCGGTGCTTACGTTCCAGAAAATATTGTTGTCCGTCAGCCCTTCAAACCCGGAACCGTTGTTGGCCGCGGCGGAAGTGTATTCGTACAGCATTTCGGAGAAACCGTGGTAGCCCGGGTTGTTCAGCCAGTTGCCCGGCGGCGTGGCCCATCCCGCGCCCCAGCCGTGCGCGACGGCGAAGGAAGACAATGCAGTGCCCGCCAATATCAGGAACGGATGCAGCAAAGCTACCAGCGCGGCGATCTTTACTTCCCGCGCTTCGACCTTGTGCCCCATGAACTCCGGCGTTCGGCCTACCATCAATCCCGAAATAAATACGGCGATGATGATGAACACGAAGTAGTTGAGAATGCCCACTCCGCAACCGCCGTAAAAGCAGTTGGTCATCATGGCCACCAGCTGCATCATACCGGTGAGCGGCATGGTGCTGTCGTGAAACCCGTTGATGGAACCGGTGGAAATGATCGTGGTGATAGTGCTCCAGTAAGCCGTGGCAGTTGGCCCGAACCGTACTTCTTTACCTTCCATGGCACCGGTGGATTGCAGGATGCCCATCCTGGCGATGGCCGGGTTGCCGCCCGTTTCCTGTATGATGGTCGGGATCAGCAACAGCAGCATGCCGGCCGTCATCACCCCGAATATCACGTAAGCGAACTTCTTACGCCGGATAAAGAAACCAAGCGCAAAGATCATCGCAACAGGAATGATGGTTTGCGCGATCGCTTCGGTCATATTGGTGAGATAGTTCGGGTTTTCCAGCGGGTGAATGGAGTTGGCGCCAAACCAGCCGCCGCCATTGGTACCGAGGTGTTTGATGGCGATCATGCTTGCAGCGGGCCCGCGGGACACCCCTACGGTATCGCCCTGCATGGTCACGATGGCGTCTTTGCCTGCATAGCTGGCGGGCGTGCCGTTAAAGGAAAGTATGAGCGCGATCACCAAGCAGACGGGCAACAGCAGGCGGGTGTTGGTTTTTACGAAAAACTCCCAGAAGTTCCCGAGCTGGGTGACCGTTTTGTCTTTCAGCGCCTTAAACACCACGATGAGCGCGGCAATGCCGGTGGCGGCGCTTAAAAACTGAAGAAAAGTAATGACGAATAATTGCGTCAGGTAAGTAAGGCCCGATTCGCCGGAGTAGTGCTGCAGGTTGCAGTTCACGAGGAAACTGATCACCGTGTTAAAAGCAAGGTCCGGCGTTTGCGCGGGGTTGCCGTCCGGGTTCAGCGGCAATTTGTCCTGGAAGATCAGCAGGAAAAAACCGTACACGAACCAGATGAGGTTAATGGTGAGCAGCGCTTTCAGGTGCTGTTTCCAGTTCATCTCCTCTTTCGGATTGATGCCGCTGATCCTGTAGATCAGCCTTTCGAGCGGCGCGAGAAAGTCCATCCAGGTTTTTTCACCTTTAAACACTTTGGCGATGTAACGGCCAAGCGGGATGGCTATGATCAATGTCAGCGCATAGGTGGCTATGACGCCCAGCAGTTCTGTATTCATTTTTTAAAAGACAGTTAGGGATTCAGAATTTTTCCGGCTTCAGCAATACATAGATCATGTAAATGAAGACCAGGACAGACAAAACGAATAATGCGTTCATCATAGATCGGTCGGTTTAAATATTTTCGAAATAGTCCACGGACTTGAAGAACAGCCAGAAACAAACGAGGCCCGCAAGGAGCAGTAGTGCGATTAACATAATGCGTTATTTAAGATGATTTGATGACGGACTTGTTGCAGCGATGCGGGCAGGTACGATTTCAACGGAGCATACCCCGATGGATTTGGTAACAAAGCGCCCGGCTGCATATCCGGCGTTAAAGCGGGTATCTGGTGGGCGATCAATAACGGTACTTTGGCGTCCGGTAACATGATGATTTAATTTGCACCGGTATCAGCGAGCGGAATGCCAGAGGGGTTAACGAAGTCTTAAATAACTGGATTTCAAATAATTAATCAATTCCGGCACAGGATGCCAATGCCGGAAACCGTGCAGAATCTGAAGGGTATCTGCAAAAACGGGTTATTGGATATTGTATTCTTTGATCTTGTTGTACAGCGTGGTAAGACCGATCTGCATCACTTCGGCGGCTTTTGTTTTGTTGCCTTTTACGAGGTGAAGGATGCGGATGATGTGCCGGCGCTCGGCGTCCGCAAGGGTGAGGGCGTCGTCTGCCGGGCCGTTCATGCTGAAGTCCAGCGGGAGGGCGGAAATATCCAGTTCCGGCGTGTCTGACAATATCACGGCCCTTTCTATCACGTTCCGCAATTCCCGGATATTGCCTTTCCAGCTGTGCTCGCGCAGCGCTTTGCTGAACGCTTCCGTCATCCCTGAAATTTTTCTCCCGTTCTTGGGCGCAAGCTGGCGGATAAAATATTGCGCGAGCAGCGGAATATCTTTCCTGCGCTCGTTCAGCGAAGGCAAAGTGATCTGGAAAGCGGAGAGGCGGTAATAAAGATCGGCCCTGAAACGCCCTTCCGAGATCTCTTTTTCCAGCTCGCGGTTGGTGGCGGCAACAATGCGGATGTTGACCCTGATGGGCTTGGAATCCCCTACTTTATAGAACTCGCGCGTTTCAAGCACGCGCAGCAGTTTGGCCTGCAGCTCGATGGCCATTTCGCCGATCTCGTCGAGGAAAAGCGTGCCGTTGTGGGCTTCTTCGAGAAAACCTTTTTTGTCTTTTACCGCGCTGGTAAAAGCGCCTGCTTTATGGCCGAAAAGCTCGCTCTCCAGGATGTCTTTCCCGAAAGCGCTGCAGTTCACGGCCACGAAAGGCTGCTGGCCGCGCTCGCTGGCCCGGTGAATGGCCTGCGCGAACACTTCCTTGCCGGAACCGGTTTCGCCGAGCAGCAGCACGGTTACGTCCGTTCCCGCTACTTTTTTCGCCAGCGCGATGGCTTCTTTTATCTCGGGGGATTCGCCGATGATGTTTTCGAAATCGTGCTTGCCGCCGATCCTGTCTTCCAGCGAGCGCACGCGGTATTGCAGGCGGGCTTTGTCCATGGCTTTGCTTACCAGCGGCAGGATGCGGTTGTTGTCGTCGCCTTTGGTGATGTAGTCGAACGCGCCGTTTTTGATCGCCCGCACGCCGTCTTCGATGTTGCCGTAAGCCGTGAGCACGATGGTTTCTATTTCGGGGTAATGCTGTTTGATGGTTTGGGTGAGCTCCACGCCGTTGCCGTCCGGGAGTTTCACGTCAGACAGCACCACCTGCACCTCTTCCCGCTCCAGCAGCTTCAGCGCGGATTTGATGTTTCCCGCCTCGAGAATGGAATAACCTTCCAGTGCCAGTAACCTGCCCAGCAGTTTACGGAGCTGTTCTTCGTCGTCGATGATCAGTATGGTACCTTTAGACATGGATGCAAAAGTAAACAGTTATCGACATTAAATAAAAAACCGGGGCGCAGCCGCATTGGCCAGCCCCGGGTTACAATATGATTGATCCGTTTATCCGTTATTTCGCGTCGGTGGTTTTCTGGTTGCGTTTTACCGTTATCGCGCCTATAAAAGCGCCCAAGCCGCCCATTACCGCGTTCGTAAAAAATATATTGGTAACAGTGAAGATCCAGAAACCCTGTCTTTTTGTATCGCTGTATTCGCTGATGCGGTTCCCTTCGGAGGGAAGGTCTACGCCCGTGCCCGCTACGGGTTCCGTGGCCAGCTGGAACAGTAAATTAGCGGTGGATACCATCACGACGGCTACAAAAGCCGCCAGCAGGCCCGACAAAAACAATCTTCCCAAAGATACTCTTCCTCCATAAGCCTTATTGGCGTGCATTACGGCAATCATCGTCCCGATAAAAATGACGGCGCTCACGAAATACCCCGTCCACAGATCGGTCATCCAACGTGTGATATAAAAGAACAGGGTAAATAAAATACTGACCAGCCCTATCAATACGCCATAGATCCATGGCAGTTTTCGTGGTGATTGCATTGTTTGTTGCATACGCGTTTGGATTTAGTGAATAACATGCTTCATCACCCCCTTTCAGTCTGTGTATACCAAAGCCAATAACGTGCCTATTGTGCCACCGATTTCAGAATTGTCTTCAGGTCGTTTTTTTCTTTCAGGATATTTTCCCACAGATCGCCTTGTTTTTCCAGTCTTTTAAGCGTGTTCCCGATATGGAAATCTTTGATGTCGAGTTTTGCGTTCACTTCCTTCCATTGCAGCGGCGTGGCTACGGTCGCGCCGGGCTGCGGCCTTGCCGAATACGGGCTGGCGATCGTCTGGCCCCATGCGTTCTGCAGAAAATCGATATAGACCTTATTTTTTCTTTTCGCTTTGGCGCGGATGATACTGGTGATTTCCGGCAACTGTTCGTTGGCGGTTTGTGCAATGTATTCCGCAAAAAGGCGGCAGGTTTCGTATGGATATTTCCCGCCGGTGGGCACGTAAATATGCAGCCCGCTGGCGCCGGAAGTTTTGCAGTAAGAAACGATGTCGTGCGATTCGAGGATCTTGCGGATGGTTTGCGCGGTTTCCACCACGGCGGTAAACGCAATGTCTTCAGGGTCGAGGTCGAGCACGACGTAATCGGGATTCTCCGGTTTGCGTATGCGGGACAACCATGGGTTGATCTCGATACAGCCGAGGTTCACCATATACGCCAGCGTTGCTTCGTTGTTGCATACCAGGTAGTCGATCACTTTGTTGGTGGATTCGGAATGCACCTGCGTGGTTTTCAGCCACGCCGGCACCTGCTCCAGGTCGAGGTCTTTCTGGTAAAAGCTCTGCCCGGCAATGCCGTTCGGGAAGCGGTGCAGCGACAATGCCCGGTCTTTCAGGTGCGGCAAAATATAATCCGCCACCGATAAATAATAATCGATCAGCTGCCCTTTGGTGATCTTTTCTTTGGGCCAATAGATCTTCTGTTGATTGGTGAGCTGCACTTCCTGTTTGTTGAGCGTCAGCACCCGGTCTTTTGCCACTTCGGCGGGCTCCTGCATGTTTGCCTTGGGTTTGTGCATGGGTTCTTTTTTAGCGGCGGCCGTTTTTTTCCCGGCGCCAGTGATATGTTGGGCCACTTCGCGTTTTACGGCGGTGGCGGGTTTGTCTTCCCTCAGCGCAATAAAAATGGGCTGGCGCAGCAGTCCTCCCTGCGTCCATTCTGAAAATTTCACTTCGCATACGAGCTCCGGTTTCAGCCAGGTGACCGGCATATTGGTTTTGATCTTTTCTTCGAACGGCGAATCATCCTGCCGGTAATCCTGCAGTTTTTCATACAGGCTTTTCAGCCCCACGTCGTTGAAACCGCCGCCGCAAAGACCGATATACCGCAGTTTTTTTCCTTCATACACGCCGAGCAGCAAAGCGCCGATGTTCTTACGCGCTCCCCGCGGGGCGGTGTACCCGCAGATCACGGCTTCCTGCCGGCCTGTCACTTTGATCTTCAGCCAGCTCATCGTGCGTACGCCGCCGGCATACCCGCTTTCGCCATCTTTCGCGATAATACCTTCCCATCCCGCCTTTGCCGCTTTTTCGAACAACTGCACGCCTTTGCCGGCAACATGCGCGGAATACTGCACCCGCGGATCGTCCAGCTGCTTTACCAGTTCTTCCAGCAGGATCTTCCTTTCCGTCAGCGGCAATTCTCCCAGCTCATGCCCGTCGAGATGAAGCAGGTCGAACACCTGGTACACCAGTTTGCCTTTGCCGGTGGAACGGTAATTCTGCAAGGCCTGGAAATCCGATTTTTTGTTTGCGCCGAGAATAATGATCTCGCCGTCCAGCACAACATTGTGGGGAATATTCTCCACAGCTTCAACAATAGGAGCGTATGCTTCGTTGAACGAGAGTTTGTTACGCGAATACAATTCGGTTTCCCCGTCTTTCACCGCGGCAATGGCGCGGTACCCGTCCCATTTCGGTTCGAAGATCCAGCCTTCGCGGTCGAAAGGCGCATCTACCAGCGTGGTGAGCATGGGGGCGTAAAAGGTTTTCATGCGCGACGTGTGTTCCGAATCCTTTTTCGCCGCCGGCTTTTTCGCGGCGCCAGCGGCGCTTTTTTTCGCGCGCGGACTGGCCTTTTTTGCGGTGGCGGCTTTCTTTTTTGGCGTGGCCTTTTTCGCCGGCGTTCTCCTGCCTTTGGTTTCGGCCGCTTTGTTGTTCGAAGGCCCCTTCAGCTTTTCGATCACGCGTTTCGGTGTATGTTCCTCGCTGTCGTAAGCCTCGTCTACCGCGTATTTGTCGCGGTGTTTGATCATCAGCCAGGCGTTCTCTTCGCGCCCGCCTTTCATTTTCACCAGCGCAAATTCCCCTTTCAGTTTTTTGCCGTGAAGCACCACTTTCAGGTTGCCGTCTTTCCATTCTTTCAGCGCCGAAGCGTCGAACGATCTGCCGTTTTCGTGCAGCAGCTCGTAAGTGCCTTTATCCCACACGTACACATAACCCGCGCCGTAATTGCCGGGCGGTATTTCTCCTTCAAAATCCTTGTAATCGTAAGGATGGTCTTCCACCGCCATGGCCAGCCGTTTGTCTTCCGGGTTCAGGCTGGGGCCTTTCGGAACGGCCCAGCTTTTCAGCACGCCGTCCATCTCCAGCCGGAAGTCGTAATGCAGCCGGGTGGCATGGTGGCGCTGTACCACGAAGATGTGCGCTTTGCCTTTGGATTTGCCGGAGCGCGGCTCGGACGTTTGTTGGAAGTCCCGTTTCTGGTGATATTTCTGCAGGCTCATGACGCTCGTTTTTTACCCGTGCCAAGGCTGGCTTTGAGCTGGTCGAACAGATCGGTGCTTTTGGTGGTCACCACTTTCATTTTCTTCACTTTCGCGCGTTTGCCGCTGGCTTTGGCTTTGATGATGCGCAGCAGTTCCTTCGCGTATTCGTCTTTGTATTGCGAAATGTCGAACGGCTCGGTGTATTGGTTCACCAGCTTCACGGCCATGTCCAGCTCCTTTTTGGGAATGGTGGTTTTGGAGGGAAGCGTGAGATCGTCTGCCGTGCGCACTTCTTCCGCAAATCGCAGGCGGTGCAGCATAAGGTAATCTTCTTTCGCGCGTACAACGGCCAGGTGCTCCTGAGAGCGCAATACGAACAGCGCGATGCCTACCTTCCCCGTTTTTTCGAGCGTGGCGCGCAGCAGCTCGTAAGCTTTGGCGCCACTTTTATCCGGAGCGATGAAGTACGGCGATTCGAAATATATCGCGTCTATTTCGCTGGTGGCAGTGAAGGTGGAAATTTCTATCACTTTGCTCTTTTTGGGCGCCGCGTCCTCAAAGTCAGATTCGTCCAGCACCACGTACTCGTCGTTGAGATTGTAAGCCTTCACGATGTTTTCCCAGGCCACTTCTTTGCCTGTTTTTTCGTTGATCCGCTGGAAACGGATGCGGGAGTGGTCTTTTTTATCCAGCATATCGAGGTCGAGCCGGCTGTCTTGCACGGCGCTGTACAACTTCACCGGTATGTTCACCAGCCCAAAACCTATGCTGCCTGTCCATATTGATCGCATGGGGAGAGGTTTTCCTATTCTACAACAATGATTATACCACGGGGCTGAAAAAGAAATAGCCGCCCCGGGAACGGAACGGCCGTGTTTCTTTAATATGCATAACTATTGGGGGGAATACATTCGTCGAATAAATACGGTGTTAATGATTTCTGAAAATTATCAGCCAACAATCAGGCCAGATTTCTATGGCATAGGTTTTGGCATTTCAACATTAAAAACTAAACCCGATCATTATGGAAACACCGAACACGAACAATAATGCAAATAAGCCTGGGGAAATGACGACCCTTTCACAGATCATGAGCAAGCTTCACTCGAAAGGATTCGACAATGAATTTAAAGTAAGCGACCACGGCAGGATGCAATCTCCCAACGGCGAACAAATCTATAACCCTGAAGATCTCAAGATCATCAAAACCTACCGTTTTGAAGGGGAATCAGACCCATCAGACAACTCTGTACTGTACCTCCTGGAAGACCGGGAAGGCCGCAAAGGCTATGTACTCGACGCGTATGGCATGTATTCCTCCCACGACGAATCCGGATTTGATGAGTTTCTCCAGAAAATACCTGTTGAAGACAGGGAAGAACAGGTGATTTTCGGCTGATGTGATGTTTTGAAGGGTAATAAAAAAATAGGGAAGCTGAAAAAGGCATCCCTATTTTTTTTGCGCCTGGTCTTTCAGGATTCGCAGCAGTAGCTTTTCGTCCACTTCCTTTTGCAGGTATTTCCCCAGTTTTTCTTCTTCGTACAGGGAAAGGAGGCAGGGATGAACGTAGTATTTTTTACACACTGCGCGGGTATTCCCCAGTTTTTGCGCCACACTTTCTATCACTTCCACGATCTGCCGTTTGCAGGCCGCCTGCGATTCGAAGGGCTCACAGGCCGCCAGCAGGTGCAGCGCTTCGAGGGTGCCGGCCCAGGTGCGCAGGTCTTTGCAGGTGAATTCTTCCGCGGTGATATTTTTCAGGTAATCGTTCAGTTCTCCGGAATCGAGGCTTTTTACTTCGCCGCTTTCGTAATACTGGAACAGTTCCTGGCCGGGAATGTCGCGGACTTTTTTGAGCAGGCGCGCGAGCGACGCATGGCGCAGTGAAATTTTATGTTCCACGCCTTTTTTGCCTTTGAAGCAAAAAAAAAGTTCGTTGCCGTTTATTTTAACGTGGCGGTTGTGCAGGGTGGTGAGGCCGTAGGAATGATATTTTTTTTCGTATTCGGCGTTGCCCACGCGCATCAGCGTTTCTTCCATAATGCGCAGGGCGATGGCGCAAACGCGCTGTTTGTCCAGCGCTTTCCTGCGAAGGTCTTTTTTGATCTGCGCCCGGATGCGCGGCAGTATTTTGCCGAACTGCAGCAGGCGGTTGTATTTCGTTTCGTTGCGCATGGCGGCCCAGCGCGTGTGGTAACGATATTGCCGGCGGCCGAGCGAATCGGTGCCGGTGGCCTGGAGATGACCGTTCGCGTAGGGACAGATCCACACGTTTTCCCAGGCGGGCGGCAGTACGAGGCCTTTAATGCGGCCGAGTATTTCTTCGTCGGTGATCTTTTTGCCGGCAGTGTCGAGATAGGAAAATTCTTTGCCCTCGCGCACGCGCGTAAACCCGGGGCGTGCGGGGGAAACGTAGCGCAGGCGGGCGGCCTGGGCCATTGCGGCGGGAGCGTTAGCCGTTAACAATTTCTCCTCCATTGGGGTGCAATATTTGGCCGGTGATGTACCCCGCATCGTCTGACGCGAGAAAAACGTAGCTGGTGGCCACTTCCACGGGCTGGCCAGCGCGTTTGAGCGGCACGTCCGAACCGAATTCGGCTACGTGTTTAGCTGGGAACGTGGCGGGGATCAGCGGCGTCCAGATGGGGCCGGGGGCCACGCCGTTCACCCTGATGCCTTTATCGGCCAGCATCGAGGAAAGGGAGCGGGTAAATGAAACGATGGCTCCTTTGGTGGCGGAATAATCCACCAGGTGGCTGCTGCCGCGGTAGGCGGTCACTGAAGTGGTGTTGATAATGGAGCTGCCTTTCCGCATATGCGGCAGGGCAAAGCGCACCATGTAAAAATGCGCGAATATATTGGTGGAGAATGTACGGAGCAGCTGTTCGGAGGAAATGTCTTCGAACTTTTTCTGCGGGAACTGCACGGCGGCGTTGTTCACCAGCACGTCTATCCTTCCGAAGCGCTGCACGGTTTTCCGGATGATCTTCCCGCAATGTTTTTCCCTGCTCACATCTCCCGCCACCAGCAGCACTTCCCTGCCCAGCGCCAGGATGCGCTCCGCGGTATCCTGCGCATCGCCGTCTTCATCGTAGTACGCGATCACGATATGCGCGCCTTCCGCCGCGAAAGCCAATGCCACGGCGCGCCCGATGCCGCTGTCTCCCCCGGTGATCACGGCGATCCTGTCCTGCAGCCTGCCGCCTGCGGGTTTATCTTTTTTTTCAGACACCGGCTGCGGCTGCATCCTCGATTCTATGCCCGGCTGGCGGTTTTGATGCTGCGGGGGTCTGATGTCTTTTTTTTTATTTGTTTTCTGCATAGTTCCTTTCGTTAAATGAAAAGAGGCTGGAACGTGTCACCGTTGTCAGCCTCTTTCCTGCAATGGCGGCTATTCCGCCATCGCCTCTTCGTTCACGGAAGATTCTGCGATCTGCGTGAGCAAAGAATCCGTTTCCTTTTCTTCGTCCAGCGTTTGTTCGAGGATGGCGGCCGCGTCTGTATGCCCCATCCTGTTGGCCAGGGTACGCAGGCTGCCGTATGCTGCGATCTCGTAGTGTTCCACTTTTTGCGCGGCGATGATCAGGCCCGCATCCAGCACGGAAGATTCTTCTTCTTCGCTGATGAGTTCCTGCGCTTCGGCTACCAACCCTTCCATCGCTTCACATTTTTTAGCGGTGGGTTTCATGCCCATCAATTCGAATACTTCTTCTACACGCGAAACGTGTTCTTTCGTCATTTCAAGATGGTCGGCGAACGCATTTACCAGCTCCTGCGAGGAAGCGGCTTTCTGCATTTTACCCAAAGCCTTCACCAGGTGTTTTTCGGCCCAGTAAATATCTTTCAGCTCGTCCATGAAAAGCTGGTGGAACTTGGAGTTGGGCATATCCTCGCCTTTACCGTTGCTTCTGGTGCTTTTACGGGCAGGCGCTGCTGATCTTGAATTGCTGCCGGTGTTTTTGCGCGTTGTTGCGGCGCTTTTTTTTGTTCCGTTGCGGGAACCGGTGGATTTAGTTGCCATAATATGTGAGGATTATTTGGGTGATTAAAGCATTTTTTATTTGTTAGGAAATGGAAAACGGTCGCGTTTGTCTACCAGGCTGCTTTCTTCTTTTTTCTCCTCGCCCACGATGTCTGGCGATTGTTCTTCGACGTCGTTGTTTTCCTCATTTTCGGGCGGGCCGCCTTTCCCCTGCTGTTTTGGCTCGGTATCCGGCGCTTTGTCGGGAATTTCAGGCTTGGGGCCTACTTCCGGCCCCGGCTCGGATTGCGGGTCGCTGGGTTTGCGTTCTACTTCGCGTTTGGGCACTTCGGGGGGAATGTTGGGTTTGTTTTCGCCTTCTCCTTCTCCCTTATCAAGGCCCGGTTTGGGCTGTCCGCCTCCCTGGCCATGGCTTCCCTGGTCACGGTTTCGTTCCTGGTTCCCTTCCAACCCCGGGGGCTGCTGGCTGTTCTGCCCTTTTTGCCCGGGTTTGGGCTGGGTTTCCTGATTGGCTTGGCTCTTCATAACTCACAGTTTTAAGGTGTAAAAAACACTGATAGTAACACAGTGAAAGTCTCTCCGGATTTCATTTGTATTATAGTTCAAACGGCATTCCAATACGGGGCATATGATTTGCAGGAAAAAGAGCAACAACAATATAAACGGCTGCACAAATGCGTTTCAGCTGCTGTTTTATCCGCTGTTTTCGCAGGTTTTCGTAAATTCAGATCAATTATTTACAACAGGGGAATATTCTTTGTAGAATTAGATTTTCATTCTGTAGAAAATCGTTCACAGGCAAAGGGGAATATAAAACGTTCGAATCCATGCACATCAGCGTACACAAGAAGATCAGGGTCGGTTTTTTTATCGCGTTCACCATTATCGTGGTTGCTTCGCTGGTATCTTACGTGATCGCCAGGAACCTGATGCATAATGCGGACAGGCTCAGCCACGCGGTGGAAGTATCTAAACGCCTCGACGCCATTACGCGTTACCTCAAGGATGCCGAGGCCGCCATCCGCGGTTACAGTCTTACCAAAGAAGAGGCTTTCCTCAACCCGAGCATGGAAGAACGCAGCATTAAGATCGAAAACGAATACCGCAAGCTGCGCCGCATTATCGACGACCCTGCCCAGCAACGCAACCTGGACACGCTCAAACGCCTGCTGGACGTGAAATACACCCAGCTTACCGGCCAGCGCAAAGGCTCCAGCAGCGCGGCTATCCAACAAGCGGAAGTTTCCATGGACCGGATCGACCATAAGGTCGAAGATATGATCCTGATCGAACAGGCGCAGCTGAATGAAAAAACGCGCATGTTCCATTTTTTCTCCGGCCTGTCTATCCCCGTCCTGTTCATCATTTCCATCGCCGCCATCCTGATCGGCGTTTATTCCTACATCACGCTCACCCGCGAGTTCCGCCTTCAGCTGCATATCGAGGCCCGCATGAAAAATTACCAGCGCGAGCTGCAGGAAAACATCGCGCTGCTCAACAATACCAATAAAGAACTGGAACAATTCGCCTACGTGGCCTCACACGACCTGCAGGAGCCGCTGCGGAAGATCTCCACATTCTCGGACCGCCTGCTTTCCAAACACCGCCACGAGCTGCCGGAAGAGGCCGGTCAGCTGATAGACCGCATGGTGGCGGCCGTGGGCCGCATGCGCATCCTCATCAACGACCTGCTCAGTTTTTCCCGCGCCGGCCGCATCACGCCGGAAAGCCTCGTGCCCATCGATCTCAACACTATCCTCCAGGATGTGATCGGCGACCTCGAACCCGCCCTGCAGGAGAAAAAAGGCAGCATCCTGTTCGACCAGCTGCCCGTTATCGAAGGCAGCGATACGGGGTTTCACCAGCTTTTCCAGAACCTGCTGTCCAATTCCATTAAATTCGCCCACCCCGAACGGCCGCTGGAGATCCGCATCCGCCGCGAACTGCTCACGGGCAAGGAAGCCGGTTTCACCAGCGAAAAAAAATGGGGGGAAACCTACTGCCGCATTTCCATCCAGGATAACGGCATCGGGTTCGACCAGGTGTACGCAGACAGGATATTCCTCATTTTCCAGCGCCTGCACGGCGTCAGCGAATACAAAGGTACCGGCATCGGGCTTGCTATCTGCAAAAAGATCGTGGATTCGCACAACGGCACCATTACAGCCGTTGGTGCCGCCGGCCAGGGCTCCACTTTCGTAATCGTATTGCCGGTGAAACAAATCCGCGAAGATTAAATATTTGCATGTTTATTGCATTAACAAAAACGAACTATTGGGGAAAAATATGAAAGACACAAGGACACGCATACTGATGGTGGATGATGACGAAGATGATTTTTTCCTTGTCAATACCCTGCTGCAGGACGTAGCGGGGGACCAGTATGATATCGAATGGGCGTCCACTTACGATAAGGCCATTGAAGCCATCGAAAAAAAGGAACACGAACTATACCTGGTCGATTACCGCCTCGGGCGCTACACCGGCCTGGACATTCTCCGGCATTTCCAGGCAATAGGCAACGACGCTCCCGTGATCATGCTCACCGGCAAGGGCGACTATGCGATAGACAACGAAGCCATGATGGCCGGCGCCTCCGATTACCTCGTGAAAGGCGAGATCACCGGCCCCGAGCTGGAACGTGCCGTGCGGTACGCCATTATGGAATCCCGGCATCTGCGCATTATTGCGGAAAGTCAGCGCAAATATTTCGGCATCTTCGAAAAAAGCCACGACCTGATCTTCCTGGCAGACTGCAACAAAAATATCATCGATGCGAACCCCATCGCACTGAAAAAAATGCAGTACACCCGCGAAGAGTTCCTCCGCATGAACCTCAAAGACCTGTTCATGGGCGAACTGGAAGCTACCCAATTCCTGCTGGACATTTGCCAGGACGATGCGATCGCGCAGAAGGAGTATTCCTTTAAAAATAAAAGCGGGCAGAAGCTGGAAATGCTTATCAACGCCAACAAACTCGACGAGCAGCTGGGCACTTTTCTCTGTGTGGCGGAAGACATTACCGAAAAGAAACGCGAGGAACATGAAAAACGGGCGCAGGAAAAATTCGTCATCTCCGGCCGCATCGCCCGCGTAATCGCCCACGAGGTGCGCAACCCGCTCACCAACATCCTGCTGGCCGTAGGGCAGATCAAACAGGAAGAAAATGTGGAGAAAGAAGAAAGCGATATGTACATGGACATCATCGAGCGGAACTGCACGCGCATCAACCAGCTGGTGACCGAGCTGCTGCAATCCACCCGCATGATGGAGCTGCACCTGCAGGAGCTTCACGTGAACACGCTGGTGAAAAACGCGCTGGCCCTGGCTTATGACCGTCTCCAGCTGAACAATATGCAGCTGAACGAGTTTTATACCGACGAGAACGTGACGCTGCAGGCAGATGAAGAAAAAATGAACATCGCACTGCTCAATATCTTCATCAACGCCATCGAAGCGATGATCCCCGGCGAAGGCATCCTCACCGTGAGCACGGAAGCGGAGAACGGCAAAGCCTTCATCCGAATCCGCGACAACGGCATGGGCATTCCCGAAGACAATAAAGCCCGACTGTTCGATCCGTTCTTCACGTCAAAAACCAAGGGAACCGGCCTGGGGCTTACTTCCACGCAGAATATCATCATCAACCACAAGGGTACCATACATGTGGAAAGCGCTCCCGGCGAAGGAACGCTGTTTATGATCGTATTGCCTTTGAGTTAGTGGGCGGTGTATTTTTTCAGGGCATTTTTCTTCGACCCGTCTTTATTGTCCAGCGTATGCGACGATGTGCTGACGGACGTTGCCCATCGGGCTTTGTAAATTTTCCATCCTTCTTTTTTCAGGATGCTGCGGCCTTCGGTGTCGTGGATCTCGTCTGTCCACCACTGTTCTTTCGGAACGGTTACCAGCGCAGGCGCGCCATGGCCGGGGGAAATACTTTTCACGTTATGCTGCAGCCTGCTTTTTACGGGCGCGAACTTTTTGCTGCCGGGGTTAAATTCCAGCAAAGTGTCTTCCATACTGAGCCACAGCGTTTGCGAGGCGGGCGCCACGATCATGTCGTGCGCATTTTTCCCCGGTATTTTTACGGAATCTTCTTTATGTAAAGCGGGCGTTTCGCGGGAATTGTTGTAGCGGAAGGCGTAAAGTTTGCTGCGCCCGCCGGCCCAGAGGCGGCCGTAATACCATACGGCGTTGTGCGCATCCGCGAGGAAAACCTTTTGTTTGAGGCGGCCCTGTTGATAACCGCCCGAAGTGTCCGCCCGGAAAACGCAAAGGTAATTGCCGGTGCTGGAAGCGGTCACGATATTACCATCGGGGAGCAGTTCGGCGGAATGCGTATTGCCGCCGGCATAATCGTAAAACACCGTCTTCCCGTCCTGCAGCCTTACCAGCGCCACACCGCCGCCGGACGCGCAGGTGAGCACGTAGCGGTTATCCATCACCATTTTTACGTCGCTGGGATTGCTGAACCATTTTTTGTGGTCTTCCGCCACATCGCCTGCCTTCCATTCCCAATACACCGTTCCGGTATTGGCGTCGGCCATAATGATGCGGTGGGCGGCCTGATCGGTGACCAGGACGGGAGGCAGCGGCTGCTGTGCGAAGTACAGGAGAAAGGGCAGCAATAGTGTATTCATAGGTGGAATTTACAAACAAAACGGGAGAAAGGATGACTTGCAGGCCGTCCCTTCCCCCGTTTTTATGGATCGAATTTTTACGCTGCGTAACTATACGGCCCGGCCGCGGATAATGTTGATCAGCACCGCGATAATGGCGAGTACCAGTAAAGCGTGGATCAGGCCGCCTGCGGAGTAAACGAAGAATCCGAGTAACCATCCTATGATAAGGATCACTGCGATCAGATAAAGTAAATTACTCATGGCATTAGATGTTTAGTTCACTTAATACATTCAAAATATTATGCCAACCCCGAAACCCCGGATTATTAATGCTGTAGCGGGTTTCCGGCTCACGGTTTGGGGAGGCGTTTCCACCATCAGTGGCAATTTCCCGCCATCGGCGCGCCATTGCGGCGGGGTATGGGCATGGCTTCTTTTTTGGACGGATGTAAGCATCAGATCACCCAAAAATTTTAACCATGGAAAATCATCAGAAAATCGCCGCCGTGGTGGAAGACCTCGTGAAGATCAACAACGACCGGATCGAAGGGTACCAGAAAGCCGCGAAACAGACCAATGAAACAGACCTGAAAGACCTCTTCGACGGCCTGATCGCCGACAGCAAACATTTTACGGTGGAATTGAACCGTTACCTCAGGAATATGGGCGAAGAAAGGGAAAGAGATACCACCCTTGCCGGGAAAATCTACCGCACCTGGATGGACGTGAAGGTGTCTTTCGGCGGCAACGACCGCCATACCATCCTGAAATCCTGCGAATTCGGCGAAGACGCGGCCCAGAAATCGTACCGCCAGGCGATGGAGCAGGACTATCTCCCGGAAGACCTCCGCGTCATCATCCGCCAGCAGCAAAACAAGCTCAAAGCCTCTCACGACAACATCCGCCACATGCGCGATGTGGAAGCCGTGAACAAATAAACATAAAAAAAGCTCCGGGAAATTTCCGGAGCTTTTTTTCGGGTTTCAATTTCAAAATTCGTAATGGATCAATCTATCTAAAAAAGGTTGGGGCTAATAGAACATGGAGCGTTCCGGGCAACAAAAAACGGATGCATGCAAAAAACTGTCCCGCACCTTTCGATGCAGGACAGCTTTGGCAAGCTTTCAGGTTGTAAATATGTTATGCTTTTGCATTGAACAGTAGTTATCCTGGTTTTGGATCCCTGTTGTAATGCTGCTAAACATTTTATAACCATATAAAGCAGCCAATAACTAAAACAACAGCTATGATAAAAGTATAACCGGTAAAAACGGTTATAGCTCGTTGATTAGCTTTTCAACTTCTTCTTTGGACTTTCCGAGTTTCGTCTGGAGCTTGCCGTACAGTTCATCTTCTTTCCCTTCTGTGTAGGTGAGATCATCGTCCGTCAGGTCCGCATATTTTTGTTTCAGCTTACCTTTGATCTCGTTCCATGCTCCTTTCAATTGCAGTGAGTTCATATGATAGTACTTTTACGGGAAAAAGTGCAATTAATGTACCATCGTGCCAAACAGGCTTTCAACTACAAATTTGGATGTATATTATCGCAGATTGGGGAAACAGCAGGAGGGAAAAATGTGGAAAATATTCCCCATTTATTGCTGTTTAGACATCTAATCGGCCCGGCAGAATGTTTGCAAGGGTATTAATGAAAGGAATTTTATCATAAAAACCGGACAGTGAGTTATGAATCCAGGAAAAAAAATATCCAGCGCATCCAGTATTACTTCCCGTGATGTCAGTAACCCCGGAAATCTACTTAAACCCAACACCATGGGAGATTTGATCTTAATCATCGACGATGAGCCGGATATATGCCAACTTCTTCAGCTGAGCCTGAGCAAACACGGGTACAAGGTGAAGTATGTGCATCGCCTTGTGGAAGGCATGCAGTTTTTGGAGCGCCAGCAGCCGGACGTACTGTTCCTGGACATTCATTTGCCCGACGGCTCGGGCCTCGAGGCCTTGCCCGTCATCAAAACCCAATACCCTGACCTGCCGGTGATCACCATCAGCGCATATGATAACGGGATGGAAAAACAACGCGCGCTAACAGCGGGAGCGGCCCACTTTTTGCCGAAACCTTTTAATGTAGGGGAATTACAGGAAATCCTTTTCGATGTCAAGAGCTGGTAAATACCAAGTGCATAATTATTAGTAAATTTAGTATCCGTCCAATATCAGATAATATGAAGAGTATCCTCATTATTGATGATGAAATAAACATTTGTACCCTGCTCAGCAAATTCCTGAGCAAACATGGCTTTAAGACAGACAGCACAATGACCGGCGCACAGGCCCTGAAAATGATGAAAGAGGAAGCCTATGACCTGGTGCTTTGTGATTACCGGCTGAAAGACACGGACGGGGCGCAGCTGCTCAACGACATCCGCGCGCTCAGGCCGCAAACGGTCGTGATCATCATCACCGGTTATTCCGATGTACGGATAGCGGTGGAGATGGTGAAAAACGGTGCTTACGATTACATTTCCAAACCTTTATACCCGGACGAGATCCTGGGCCTTGTAAACAAAGCGCTCTCGCAACCCGCGCCTTCCGCACAGGGGCCTGCAGTGGCGCCGCACGCGCATGAGGAAAGGCCGCAGCCCGGCGAGCCCGGCAAAAACGGCGGCGGAAAATACGTGTACGGCGAAAGCGAGCCGTCCAAGGCATTGTTCCGCGAACTGACGCTGGTGGCACCTACCGATTACAGCGTGATCCTTTTCGGGGAAACCGGCACGGGCAAAGAATCCGTGGCGCACCTCATTCACGATCACAGCAGCCGCAGCAACCAGCCTTTTATTGCCATCGACTGCGGCAGCCTGTCTAAAGAACTGGCGGCCAGCGAACTGTTCGGCCACGAAAAAGGCGCATTCACCGGCGCCATTGGCACCAAAATAGGCGCGTTCGAACAGGCGCACGGCGGCACCATCTTCCTCGACGAAATTGCCAATCTTTCTTACGATATCCAGGTGGCCCTGCTGCGCGTGATCCAGGAAAAACAGATCCGCCGCGTGGGCAGCATGAAGGAAATTGCGGTAGACGTACGCCTGATCGTTGCTTCCAACGAAAACCTGTTCGAAGCCGTGCAGAAAGGCAAGTTCCGGGAAGACCTTTTCCACCGTTTCAACGAATTTACCATCCATATCCCCCCGCTTCGCGTGCGTAATGAAGACCTGCCGTTATTCGTAGATTCCTTCCTGAGCCAGGTAAGCAAAGAGCTCAACAAACCCGAGCCGGTGATGACCGAGGAAGTTTGGGATTGTTTCCGCCAGTACGACTGGCCGGGCAACATCCGCGAACTGAAGAACGTGATCCGCCGTGCCAGCCTGCTCACCCCCTCCGGGAAAGAGATCACCATGGCCGCGCTGCCGCTGGAAATGAAAGCGGGAGGATTTTCCCGCCTCAGCAGCGCCGCAGCTGCCGCACCCTCCAGCACGATGGAAGACAGCGACGAAATGCCCGACCTGCCCATGCTCGACGAGAACGACCTGAAATCCGTCGCGCTCAAAGCCGAGTACAATAAGATCATCAACGTGCTGAAAGCGGTGAAGTACAACAAAACCAAAGCCGCCCAGCTGCTGAACATCGACCGGAAAACCCTCTACAACAAGTTGCGCCTTCTGAACATCAATTATTGATACATGGAAAATAAACCCCCGGTACCGGCGGGAAATGGGAAAGGAAACGGCAAAGCGCCGTTTTTCGAGCGGTTCGCTACCAAAGTGGTGAACGCCACCGGCAATCCCTGGGCCTTCATCATCGCATTCGCCGTAATCCTGGTGTGGGCGATCACAGGGCCGCTGTTCGGGTTTTCGGACACCTGGCAGCTGGTGATCAACACAGGCACCACTATCGTGACCTTCCTGATGGTGTTCATTATCCAGAAATCGCAGAACAAGGATTCCAAGTCCATCCAGCTGAAGCTCAACGAGCTGATCGCCGCTACCAAAACGGCGAGCAACCGGCTGATAGACGTGGAATCGATGTCTGAAGAAGAGTTAAATACCCTTCATAGTTTTTATACGAAACTGGCCTCGGAAATGAAAAAAAACCTGGACCTGAAACGCTCGCATTCCATCGAAGAGGCGATGGAGAACACGGAAAGCAAACTCAAAGGCAGAAGATAAATCACCTGTTCAATTCCTGCAGCAGGTCGGAGAGGTTCAGGCGCTCCGTATACATGTTCAGCCCGCCGTTTTCATCGACCGGCCATTCTTCCTTCGGCCTGTCCCAATACAATTCCAGCCCGTTGCCGTCCGGATCGTTGAGGTACAGCGCTTCAGAAACGCCATGGTCCGCAAAGCCGGTAAACTGCGCGCCGGCTTCGGTGAGCCTTTTGTAAATGGCCGCCAGGTCTTTTCTTTCAGGATACAAGATCGCCACATGGTATAGCCCCGCGGTATTCACTGGCGCGGGCGGCATGCCTTTGCTGTGCCAGGTGTTCAGCCCGATGTGGTGATGATAGCTGCCAGCGGAAATAAACGCCGCCTGGTCGCCGTAAGTCACCATCAATTCGAAACCCAGCAAACCACAATAAAAATCCAGCGAGCGCTGAAGATCGGAAACTTTGAGATGCACATGCCCGATGCGGGTCTGCGGCGGAACGGTATAGCTCATGAATACTGCTGTTTTTTTACACAAAGGTAAGCGGTTCCCTCCTTCAACCGGTAATATGTAATTGTCCGCTGAACCCGGTCGCGCTTGAGAACCGCTTTTGTATCAAAGTATCGTCAATGGCGTGATATCAGGGTATGTAACGCCATGCCCCGCGTATTTTTGTTCTGCCGCCAGGCGGCGGTGTTTGACACCAGGCACTAATCTAATACCAACAAAAAAAAGTTCACTTTGTTGCCGGGGCGATCGTTAACGTATTGCTACCAGAATAAGCCGGCAAACAGGAACCCCGCCGCTACCGATGCGCTCACGGCCACCAGCCCGGGTATCATAAAACTATGGTTCACAAGATATTTCCCGATGTGTGTGCTGCCGGTACGGTCGAAGTTGATGGCCGCCAGCAGCGTGGGGTAGCCGGGCAGCACGAAATCGCCGTTGGTGGCGGGGAACATAGCTACCAGGTTATGCGGTGCAATGCCCAGCAGCACGCCCAGCGGCATCAAAGCCTTGGTGGTGGCCGCCTGGCTGAACAGCAGCATGCTCAGCACGAACAATGCGATGGCAAACGTCCAGGGCGCGGCGGTGACCATATCGCCCAATGCATGTTCGATAGTGGTTTCGTGCGCGGCCATAAAAGTGGCGCTCATCCACACCACGCCGAAGATAGACACTACCGCCTGCCCGCCCGCGGTGAACAGGCTGGCTTTGGCCACCTCGGTGGTGGGCGTGCGGGTGAAAAGCAGCATCAGCGCGGCGGCCGCCAGCATCACCAGCTCTATCACCGCGGCCATTTTGATGGTGCCGTTCGCATTCACGGAAAGATTGGCCGCGCCGGGCTCAAACGTGGGCAACATGCCTTTGAAGGCGCCCGCCAGTACGATCGCCAGCACGGCAATGGCGAATATGATCACGGAAGTTTTGGCGCCGGGCTTCAGCGGTTTTTCGTCCGTTTTGGTTTCCGCGTCCAGCTCGGCGGCAAATTCAGGGTCTTTCATTTTTTCGAGGAACACGGGATCTTTTTCCAGGTCTTTCCCTTTTTTCCATACCACGATCACCCCGCACAAAATACCTACGAGACAGGCAGGGATACATACTTTTAAAATTTGCACTGGCTCCAGCGCGCCCGGCAAAATGGTGATCATGGCGGCGGTGGCGGCCGAAATGGGGCTGGCCGTAATGCCCAGGTGCGCTGCGATCACGGAAATGCTCAGCGGTCTTTCCGGCCTGATGCGTTTTTTTGTGGCTACTTCCGCGATAATGGGCAGCAGCGAATAAGTGATATGTGCAGTGCCGGCGAACACGGTGAAACAAAACGTCACCAGCGGGCCCATCAGCGTGATCATGGAGGGTTTGGAACGAAGGATCTTTTCCGCCACGCGCACGAGGTAATCCATACCGCCCGCGGCCTGCATGGTAGCGGCGGTAGACACCACGGCGAGAATAATGAGCATTACGTCTATCGGCGGCTCCGCGGGCCGCATGCGGAATACAAAAAGGTATACGGCCAGCGCCGCCATGCCCATTACGCCCAGGCCGATGCCTTTCATGCGCGCGCCAATGAGGATAGCCACTAAAAGAACTGCAAATTGAAGCCAGATCATGTTTTCGTTTATGTTTAGATGTGGAACTCATTTTGGTATTCGAAAAACATTTCCCGGACCTTCTTCGGGCCTTTTGTTGTAAGCAACGCCGGCATCAGCTGGTTACGGGCTTTCGCCGGTTCAGGTCCTCGCTCACTATGCTACCCGGCGCCTTGCCGTCCGTTTCCGCGTGCAGCGTTACCCGGCCGCTTCCCGTGCGCGACGAGCGCATTACCACGATGCCTGCGCTTTATCTTTCGCGTCTACCAGTATAGGATTCCTGTTCGAATAACCGTACAAGATATCGACTTTCAGCAAAGTATTCACCCCGCTGATATCAAATTCTGTTTCCCGGGTATGTTTCGTGAAATTAACTGTTGATGAATTTGGGGCGGATCATATTCTCGAACGTAAATATCTCGTCCCATTTTTCCTGGGTCACCAGTTTCTTTTCCTTCACCGCGATGTCGTGCACCGATTTGCCGGTTTCCAGCGCCTCGCGCGCAATGGCGGCCGATTTTTCATAGCCGATGATGGGATTCAGCTGGGTCACGATGCCAATGCTTTGCATCACCATCTGCTGCGTATGGTCCGCATTCGCCGTAATACCGTCCACGCATTTTTCGCGGAGCGTATTGCAGGCGTTGGTCATATATGTAATGGAAGTGAAGAGGGAAAACGAAATAACCGGCTCCATCACGTTCAGCTGCAGCTGACCGGCTTCCGCGGCCAGGGTAAGCGTAAGGTCGGCGCCGATCACGTAAAACGCGGTCTGGTTCACCACTTCGGGGATCACCGGGTTTACCTTGCCGGGCATGATGGACGAGCCGGGCTGCATGGGCGGGAGATTGATCTCGTTTAGCCCGCACCGTGGGCCGGACGATAACAGCCGCAGATCGTTGCAGATCTTGGAAACTTTCACGGCGGTTCGTTTCAGCACGCCAGACAGCTGCACGTAAGCCCCCGCGTCGTAGGTCGCTTCGATGAGGTCAGACGCCAGCTTGAGATCGAGGCCGGTCACTTCGCGGAGATATTTGGTCACCAGCTCGGGATATTCCTTCGGCGCGTTCACGCCGGTGCCAATGGCCGTGGCGCCCATGTTGATCTCGGAAATGAGGCTTTTGCTGTCTTCAATGCGCGACAGCTCCTCGCGGAGATTAGTGGCGAACGCTTTGAATTCATCGCCCATGCTCATGGGCACCGCGTCCTGCAATTGCGTGCGGCCCATTTTGAGCACCTGTTTAAATTCCTCGCCTTTGTTTTCGAAAGACTGGGCCAGTTTATCAAGACTGGTTTTATAATCGTTCAGCTTATTGATCAGCGCAATGCGGAAAGCCGTGGGATACGCGTCGTTGGTGGATTGCGAGCAGTTGACGTGATTGTTGGGATGACAAAATTCGTATTCGCCTTTTTGTTTTCCCATCATTTCCAGCGCCACGTTGGCGATCACTTCGTTCGCGTTCATGTTCACCGAAGTGCCCGCCCCGCCCTGGATGAGGTCGGTAATGAACTGGTCGTTGAATTCGCCGGCAATCACACGGTCCGCTGCTTTCACGATCTCCGACGCGATGTTTTTGTCGAATACGCCCAGCTCGGAATTGGCCAGGGCGGCGGCTTTTTTCACGAAACCGAGGGCCTGCACGAAAAGCGGCTCTACTTTCAGCGGGATGCCGGTGATGTGGAAATTCTCGATCGCCCGGAGGGTCTGGATACCATAATAAACATCTTTCGGGATCTCGCGCTCTCCCAGGAAGTCGTGTTCGCGACGTTGTGCCATAGCTAAATATTAAATGGTTTGTAACTTTCATTACAACATTGGAAAACAAGGATTTGTTTGGAGAATTGGGAATGAACGACTTACACGTGAGAGAACACACGTGCCGGAGAAGGTCAGCGGGGGATATTCTGATTCTGGTATTCCTGTCTTACTTTTTCCCGGTCCTGCTGGCGGTCTTCCGCCTGCCGGTATTTGAAATAAAAGAAGAACGCGAGGAAAAGGCAGAGTTTGAATAAAAGGAACGCCGCAAGAAAGATCCATTTCCAGACTTTATGCACGGTGATAAAGTCGGACTGGTTGGGCGCGATGTTGATGAAAGTGTAGTTCGGTTTTTTCTCGGGGCCGGCGTTGGTATCCGCCCAGTCGTAGGGTCGGAGGGTGCGCTGGCGCAGCTCAATGGGCGGCGGGTACGCATCTTCGAGCCAGAGTTTATGAAAGGTATTTTCGACGATTAGTAATTCTGTTTGCAGTTCCGGGTATTGGGGCAAAAGTCTTTCCATCTCCTCCCTTTCCTCGGGAGTAGCCAGGCCAAGCACGTAGCTTTCCACCATACCGTTTTCTATGTATTCTTCAACTTTCAACTGCGTCTTGAAAATCTTCTGAGCGCGGTCAGGGCTTCTTTCAGGTAATTAAGCACCTGCTCGTCTGTCATGTCTAATTGTTTCGCCGTCTCTATTCTTGAAAATCCCTTATAATAACACAAAACAAACACCCGTTTACATTGTTCGCTGAGGGCATTCATAAAGTGCAGGGCTCCACTTCTGCTGTGAGTGATGTCATTACCAGTTAATCCGGCGTCGGAGGGCGTTTTAATTGCCGTTTCCCGCGCCATTTTTATTAACCACGAAAATAAGGATATTCCGCGGCTTTGTTCATATTCATGGATATTTTTAAAAATTCTTTCGAAAGTGATCACAAGCAAGTCATCTGCAATCGGTTTCGCGCCGGTCAGTTGAATGAGGTGACCGTAAAGCGGGGCGGCATAACGGTCGTATAACCATTGTTTCGCCACGATATTGCCCTCGCGCAATTGTGCGAGAAGTATTTCTTCGGTAGGGACCTGCTCGGGTTGCAACAAAAACCTGCTTTGGTGTATTTAAAGTTACTGAAAAAATCAAAAGGCCGGCCTCGCGGCCGACCCTTTGCTCAATTAACCAAAAATGTACTATTTCAATGAGTTATGTAATTCTTTGAGTAAGGCCTTATCATCCTGGCTGTCGTAATCCGCGGCCCAGAGGTACGCCCCTTTGTAAGCAGACGTTTTCAGGAAGTCGCCTTTCTTTTTCACCAATGGCTGACCGTTGTAATACACGCCCTGCGCATGGTTCACCTGTTCTTTCGTGGCGGCTTGCGCATCGAAGCCGAGGATCGTTCTGTATGGCACATAATCGTACGAGCCCCAGTCGAGATTGTTGCCGTTCCCGTCTACCGCGTTGTACCGCAGCCCGAACGCGGGAATACCGATCACCAGTTTGTCCGCGGGCAGGTGAAAATCTACCCAGATCTTCGCCGCTGCAAGCATATAATCGTAGGAAGACGCCTGGCCTCTCGGCGCGCCCGGGCCTACATGCAGCCCGTCTTCAAACGCGCGCACATTCACCCAGGTGGCGGCGGCAAGGCTCGGATAATCCCAATGCTGCCATCCCGCGCCGACGGTTACGGTTACGATGGAGCCCGCCGGCAGCGAGGCTTTCAGCTCGGAGATAAACGGCGCGATGGCCGCCACGTTCTGCGCGTAAGCGCCGGAATTAATGTCGCTCATCATCACATCTACACCGTCCAGCTTGCGGGCGGTCACATAATTTGCAACGGCGGTTACCAGCGCGGCGCGTGTTGCCGGCGTGCGGATCGCCTCGCCAAAATCGTTCGCTTCATATAAAGCCCATCCGTCCACCGGCGAAAGCCTGCCCGCAAGGCCCAGCAGCACGGCCCTCCCTGCAATGTGCCCGCGCGCCACCAGTTCGTCCATACGCTGGTTGGTCTGCCCGGCCGAAAGGTCCACCGTACCGTCTGACGCTACGCGGCCGGCTAGGAACGTTACGTGGGTGGACTGCTCCCAGTTCACATTCAGCGCGGTGCCCTCCGCGGTGAGGTAAGACATGATCACTTTCGTATACGGTTTTGGCGTATAGGTCGCCGGCTTAACCAGCACTTTGGAGCTGCGCCCGCTTTTCAGGCCGTTCATTTCCACTTCCAGCGAAACCGTGTATTCGCCGCCCGCCGTGGGCGTAAAAGAAAAAACCGTGTCTTTGGACTTTTCTTCCCCGTCCACTTTCCAGGAAATATTCACTTTGCCGCCCGGGGAATACACCAGCCCTTTGAAGTCCGCCGTTTGCCCTTCGTCGAGGATGCGCACGGGCGAAATAAATGCGTTCTGTATATCGAAGATGCGCGGGTAATCTCCGGGGCCGAACTCGGGGTCTTTGATGCGTTCTTTCCCGCAAGCCGCGAGGGCGAGGATGCTAACCAGCAGTATATTTAGTTTTTTGTGCATGACCTTGATTGTTAGTGATTGAAATGCTATTGCTTATCCCACCATACGCGGCCCGTCCAGTCGTCTGTTTTCCCGTCCATGGCCTGCACCGCCTTGTTATAATTGTCGGCGTTCTGTTCTTTTTCGGAGAGCGGGTATTCGAACCTGCGCGGGATGCTGTTGATGCTGGAATAACCCGGCTTATAACCCGGCGTAAGCACCGGGAAACCGCTGCGGCGCCAGTTGGCATAAGCTTCGGGGCCGTTCATGAAAAGCGCCACCCACAGCTGGTGGTTGATCATGGCCAGTTCCTGCCCCGGTGCTATCACATTGTCTGTTTTGTATTTGTTGATCTCGGTATCGCCGATCTGCGGGCCGCCGCTGTAAATGGCGAGCTGTTTCATGGCGGCTTCTATGCCCCTGTTGTAATGCGCCATAAAATCGCCGTTGAGGTTGAGGCTCCAGCGGAAACATGCTTCGGCCAGCAGCAGCTCTGTTTCGGCATAAGTGAGGTGAAGGAAAGGCGCGTCGTTGGCGATGAGGAAATTGGCCAGCTGCAGCTTCTGCGTGTTGTTGCCCACATCGTAAGCGCCAAGGCCCGGCACCTGGATAGTGAAAGTGTTTTTCCAGTCGTCCCACACAAAATCGCCGTTTTTGCAGGCGGTATATCCCACTACGGCTTTCACTTCGTTGGTGATGTCTGTCCGCTCCATAAACGCGTACGGTTTGTCGATGTAATATTTGGCGATGTAATTCAGTCGCGGATCGTTGGTATTGCGCAGCGCGTCGATAAATACCTGGTTGAAGCGGTAAGGCACTACCTCACCTTGTGAAATGGAAGCGGAAAGACCGTTGCCGCGAACGTCCGCGTAATTGTTGAGGATGTTGGCGTGCGTCATTTTGCAGATGTCTTCGTTGCCTTCGAAAACCCCGCGTGCAAAAGCCTTCTCAGCCTCGGTTTTTGCTTTGGCCGCGTCGCGTTTCACAAGGCGCATGGCAAGACGAAGATGCAGGCTGTTGGCGAATTTTTTCCATTTGCCGATGTCGCCTTTGTAAAACTGGTCGTTGGCCACATTATCCCGCGAAGCGTCCAATGCAATGGATGCTTCGGTCAGTTCTTTGAAGAAGTCGTTGTAGATATCTTCCTGCCGGTCGTATTTCGGGCGCACGATCTTTTGCGTATATCCCGCGGAAGCTTCGCTGTAGGGAATGTCGCCGTACAGGTCGGTGAGGCGCGCGAAGAGGTACACCTTCATGATGCGAAGGATGTTGTAAAGATTGGGTTTCTTGGGATCGTCTTTGGCGCGGTTCACGGCGTCTACCAGGTTCAGCACGTCGTTGGTGTAGTTCAGTTCCCAGAGGATGCTCATATATTGCTGCTGCTTTACGTAAAAGCCGCCATACTGGCAGGCCCAGGCGCCGCCCAGCTGTTGAACCATGGGCATGCACATGAAAGTGCTCACCCTTTCATTGGATTCAAGGTCGCCGGAAAAACGGGCCTGTACCTGTACCAGTTGAAGGGCAGGGTCCATAGTGGTGCTTTGCGTGGGATTGGTGTTCATATCCCCGAAGTCGTTGCAGCCCACCATCATCAGGCCCAGGCATACCAGGAAATTATAATAACTTTTCATACGGGTTCTTTTTTTGTGGTTCATACGGCTCGGTTTAAAGTCTCACGTTGAGGTTCAGCCCCCAGCTCCTGCGCGATGGCAGCGAGCCGTATTCGAGGCCCTGACCGTTCCCGTTGTTGTAGTTGGAATCCGGGTCTACGTTCGGTACATTCTTATGCAGGATGAACGGGTTGCGGCTCACTACCGAAACGGTTACCGCGCCTATCCCCGCTTTTTTCAGCATCGCCTGCGGCAAACTGTACATCAGCGCCAGCTCCCGCACTTTGATGTAGGACGCATCGTAGAGGAACGGCGAGGTGATGCCTTTTGCGTCCGCATAAAACAACGACCAGTATTGCCCCGGGTCCATCGCCTGCGTGTTTTTCACGTACACCGGCTTGCCCGCATTGTCTACCCCGTTCCGCACAACGCCCTGCGGCACATATCCTCTCACATTGCCCGCCTCTTTCCATTCCACCGGGGTTTTGTTCGCGGCCATCCTTTCTTCTTCGGAATGTATCCACTCCTGCCGGCCTTCCAGCGTAATTTCATGACTGCCCCTCAGCACCGCGAAAAGATTGGTCATCGAGAAAAGATCGGCGCCCTGTTTCATGTCCAGAATGGCGTTGAACGTAAAGTTTTTGTAAGACAGCGTGGTGGTTAAACCGCCCGTCCAGTCCCAGGTGCCTTTGCCCATTACCTTGCGTTCGTCTGTGGGCATAGGCGTAAGGGTGATGGAATCGAGAATGACGTTGCCCGACGGATCTCTCTGGTAATCGTACCCGAGTATGGCGCCGTACGGGGCCTCCGGTTGCGCTACCACTGAAACGCCCAGCCAGCGCGCATCGGAGAGCGTCAGGAAGGGAATGCCCGTGGCAAGGCTCTTCACGGTATTTTTGTTGCGCGCGGCGTTCACACTGATGTCCCACCGGAAATTTTCCGTGCGTACGGGCGTTGCAGACAATGCGATCTCGATGCCCTTGTTCTGTATCACTCCCGCATTCACCAGCCTGGTGCGGTAGCCGGACGAAGTGGGGATGGGCACATAGTTGATCTGGTCCCGCGAATCCTGCGTGTACGCCGTTACGTCCAGGCCGATGTTGCCGCTGAAGAACTTCAGTTCGGTGCCTACTTCGTAAGACCGGGTACGCGTGGGCCGCAGCGAATCGGGCGGCAGCACGGTGGTGCTGATGCCGCCTGCGGCATCGCCGTTTATTTTCTGCTGCAGCAGCGCATAGTTCAGGTTCAGCATATGCGGATCGGTGTCGTTGCCCACTTCCGCTACAGACGCGCGCAGCTTGCCGTACGTCAGCACTTTGTTTTTTATTTTGAACGCGTCGGTAAAAATGAAGCTGCCGGAGAAGGAAGAATAGAGGTAGGTATTATCTGTTGTGGGTAACGTGGAAGATGCGTCGCGGCGAACGGTCACGTCCAGGTACGCCCAGTTTTTATATGCGCCGCTGAACAGTCCGTAAAAGGAATTGATCCTTTTGCGGGATTCGGTTTCCGTCGCTACACGGTCGTTGAAGCTGTTGATGGAAATTTCTTCCAGCTGCATGTCCGTGCCCATCAGGTTCACGCCTGGGCGAGAATATTGCGAGAGACTGCTGCCCAAACGCGCCGCGCCGTACCAGTTGGGCGTAAATTGTTTCTGCAAAGTAAGCAGCAGATCCGCCTCCGTGGTATGGAACTTCTGGTCGATGCCTTCGTAACGGCCGGTGATGGAGCCGGGCGTGCTGGGCGGACTGTATTTCCGGTATTTAAAATAAGTGATGTCTGTTGAAAAACGCCCCTGTAAACCGATCCAGTCGGCGAACTGGTAATTGGTCACGATGTTGCCCATGATCCTGTCTTTCTTCGTGGAGTTGCGCATTTCGTTGATCACCCAGTAGGGGTTCAGACGGTATTCTCCGCCGCCCCAGTCCACATAATCGCCGTTATCGTTTTTATAACCGGTGGAAAAAATGCTCTGGTCGATGTTATTCGCAAGGCCTACGAACGCATTGCCGATATTGCCCGCATCGTCTGCCAGCGCGGGGCGGTTGTTCACTTCCTCGCGCATGTACATCACTTTTGCGTCGAGCGTAAGGCGTTTGCCGAATTTGGAATTGCTGGAGAAATTGGCGGTGTTGCGGCGCATTTCGCTGGTGGGCACGATGTCGTTATTTTTCAGGTCAGACAGGGAAAGGCGGAAGGCGGTGTTGTCTGTTGCGCTGGTGAGGGAGATCGTGTTGGTGAAAGTGGAGCCGGTGCGGAAGAAATTTTCGATGTTGTTCTGCACGAGGCCGTAGGGGCGCTGTTTGCCGTCGAAGCTGGCTACCATCAGCGTGGGATCGAGCCTTGCGCCGAAATTGCTGAACATGGTGGTGCGCGCCTGGTCTCGGTCCCGCGGGATCGTTCCGCCCGTACCCTGACCGTATTGATATTGATAATCGTCGAAACGGGTCAGCTGTTTTTCCATGGTGGCGGTGCTGTTGAACTCGATGCCGAGGGCTTTTTTCAGCGTGCCTTTTTTGGTGGTGATGAGTATCACGCCGTGGCCCGCGCGGCTGCCGTAAAGGGCGGAAGCGGAAGGGCCTTTCAGCACGCTGATCGTTTCGATATCGTCCGGGTTGATGGCGGAGATCGCGTCGCCGAAATCGAAGCCGCTGGAATATTTATCGCCGCTCACCTGGCCGTAGTTGGAATTGTCGATAGGCACGCCGTCTACCACGTACAGCGGCTGGTTGTTGCCGGAGATCTGCGTGTTGCCGCGGATGATCACGCGGCTGGAGCCCGCGGGCCCGCCGGCCGTGCTGTTGATGATGAGGCCGGGCACTTTGCCGGCGAGGGAATTGATCACATTGGTTTCGCGGGCGCGTTTCATATCGTCTCCATTCACTTCCGCATGCGCATAACCGAGCGCGCGGGCTTCGCGTTTGATGCCGAGGGCCGTTACCACTACGGTTCCCAGGTCGGTCACTTTTTCTTTCATGGTCACCACCATCGTTGACCCCTCGGCGCCTGCTGCATTCACCTGCCGCTCGAACCCGATCATGGAAAACTCGATATGATCGCCCGGCGCCGCGTCGATGCTGAAAACACCGTCTGCCAAAGTATGCACCGCTTTCCTGAGCCGCTGGTTATGCACGGTAACGCCGGGCAGCGGTTCATTTTTTTCGTTCAGAACTTTTCCGTGCAGGCGGTAATCGGCCGCGGCCGGCGGTTCGTTTGAAGGGCGCAGCATCACGATGTTGTCCGTGATCCTGTAATTGGAGTTGATGGCTTTGCAAAGCCGCTCGACCACCGCATCCAGCCGCTGACTGTCGATCTTCAGCCGGACGGGCATATCTTCTTTAATACCGGAGGGGTTGTAAGAAAAACGAACGTTGGCGGCCTGTTCTATCTGCCTGAAAACGCTGGACAGCGCTGTGTTTTCCCAGTTAAACGAATAAACTTTCTGTTGTGCGCTGGTTGCTGTACTGATGGTGAGGCATAGCCATAGCAATGCCGGCATCATACATGAACGTGGTATAGTTCTCTTCATGTATAAAGGATTTAGGATCTTGAAAATTGCGTCCTGTCTAAAAACGGATCACCACCTCATTGTGATCCAGGCGGTAAGTAAAGTTGTTGGTAAAGCTAATTGCGTCCAGTACTACGTTCAGTTGCTGATCATGAAATATGCCGGTAAACATGACTTTGCCGGCAGGGCGTTTTTCCAACCTCACGTTTACGCCGTAATATTCCTTTAAAATAGCGGTGATCTGGTCCATGTCCGCATTGGCGAATTCCACTTTCCGGCTGATCCAGTTCTGCATATCCTCTTTTTTGAAAACATTCTTTTTCAGCGGCGCGCCGTTTTCCACCACGGCTTCTTCCCCGGGCTGCAGCTCCATGGCGGCCGCGTCGGCTTCCACGCGCACTTTGCCGGAGGAAAGCATTACCTGCGCATCTTCCCCGTAACAGCGTACTTTGAATTCAGTGCCCAGCACGGTGGTGGCGGCTTTCCGGGTTACCACGGTGAAAGGCAGGTTGGTATTGGATTTTACGGCAAAAAACGCTTCGCCGTCGAGGTATACGTTACGGTCTTTTTTCCCGAAAGCGTCGCTGAGCTGCAAGGTGCTGGCGGTGCCCAGCAATACCTGCGAACCGTCGGGCAGGCTGAAAGTCTTGCGGTCCTGCGTGCCCGTTTGCGCGAGGGTATTGTAATGGGTGATGTGTTTTTCGGTATCCTCGAAAAGCAGGAACGCGGAAGCCGCAATAATGGCGACGCCGGCGGCGGCTATCCAGCGGTAGGGCAGCCTGCGCACGCGCGGGGCGATGGAACGGGTTACTTCCTGCGCGTCGAGGCTTTCTTTCAAACGCTCCAGCGCGGCGGCTTTCAACGAAACGGGCGGGTATCCTTGCATAAGGCGGAATAATTCTCGGGCACGGTCTGCCTCGGGCCGCTGGCCGGGAAGCTTCTCCAGCAACTCCTGCCAATATTGTACATCCGCTGCAGGCGCGCCTTTACAATAATGGATAAATGATGTGTCGAGCAGCAGTTCTTCTGCGGTCTGATGCGAATATTGCATGTCCTGATCTGGTTGATACATACAAGTGCGGGAAAGCTTTCCTTTTTACCAATGAAATGCAAAAAATAATTTATTTTACTTCAGATCAACCAAAAGAACCGTTTTCATCGCCAAGATGAGCCCGCATCGCCAAGAAAAAATAGAAAAGAACTGGCAATTGCTCGCCGGGGGAGACCGTCAGGGCCTGTATGAATGTTTTGACCTGTTTTACGACGACCTTTTCCGCCTGGGCTTGTCCCTCTATCGCGATGTAGACCTTGTGCAGGGCTGCATCAACGAACTGTTCCTGGAACTCTGGAAGATCAGGGAGCGGCTGGCCGGGGTGCAGAACATCCAGCAATACGTGATCACGATCTTCAAACGCCTGCTTTATAAATCAACGAATCAACCCAAAGAAGTGCCGTTCGACGAGGCGGCGCATATGGAGCTCACCCAGTCGTCTTACGAAGAAATGCTGATCGAAACGCAAACAGACGAAGGCATCAAAGCCCGCCTGCGGTCGGCATTGACGCAGCTTTCCGGCCGGCAGCTGCAGCTGGTGCAGCTGCGTTATTTCGAGGGGCGCGGGTTTAAAGAGATCGCCGAAGTGACCGGGCTCACCGAGCGCACCATTTACAATACCCTCCACAATGCCCTGCAGGTGCTGCGCAAGGAAATGAACTGATTTTCCGTTAATTTCATCGGCATGAAACCGTTTAACCTCCTGTGCGTCCTTTTTCTTTTGCTGAAAGGGACCGCCTTTTCCCAATCCAACGTGCTGGTGCTGCAAACGGACTTTGGCCTGAAAGACGGCGCCGTTTCCGCGATGAAAGGCGTGGCCGTGGGCGTATCGCCCCAGCTGAAGATCTACGACCTCACCCACGAAATTCCCCCTTTTAATATCTGGGAAGCCGCTTACCGGCTGCAGCAAACCGCGGCTTACTGGCCGAAGGGGACCGTTTTTGTGTCGGTGATAGACCCCGGTGTGGGCTCCGAGCGCAAATCGGTGGTGCTGCAAACCAAAAGCGGGCATTATTTCGTGACGCCAGACAACGGAACGCTCACGCTCGTTGCGGAAAGCATGGGCATTGAAGCCATGCGCGAGATCGACGAAACCCGCAACCGGCTGCCGGGCTCTTCCGCTTCCTACACTTTTCACGGGCGTGATGTGTACGCTTACACCGGCGCGCGATTGGCCGCGGGTGTTATTCCCTTCGATTCCGTTGGCACACGCCTGCCCGATTCCGTGGTGCGGATCAGTTACCAGGAAGCGGTTTTTAAAAACAACACCGTTTACGGCAACATTCCCATTCTCGACGTGCAATACGGCAATGTATGGACGAACATCAGTGAAAAAACATTACAACCGCTGGGGCTGAAATTCGGAGACAGGCTGAGCGTGAAAATATTCAAAGGCGGGATATTGATGTTCACCGGCACATTGCCTTTTGCGGCCACATTCGCTTCCGTGCCGGAAGGCGCGCTGCTGGCTTATCAGAACAGCCTGATGAACCTTTCTTTCGCCATCAATTACGGCAACCTGGCCGAAACGTACAACCTCGCCAGCGGCCCGGAATGGACGGTGGAAGTGACGAAAGCGCCATAAATCCTTACAGATGAACAAAGCAGAAAAAATACAGCAATCGGAAACCCGCATCTTCAAAGCCGTGTTTCCTAATACCACCAACCATTACGACACCCTTTTCGGCGGCACCGCCATGCAGTTGATGGATGAAGTCGCTTTTATCGCCGCTACGCGTTACGCGCGCAAACGGATGGTAACCGTTTCGTCGGACAAGATCGATTTTAAAAAAGCCATTCCGGCAGGCACGATCGTGGAGCTGATCGCCCGGGTGGTGGAAACGGGAAACACCAGTTTGAAAGTGCTAGTGGAAATTTTCGTGGAGGAAATGTATTCGATGGAAAGGTATAAAGCGATCAGCGGCACCTTCACTTTTGTGGCGATCGACGAATACAAACGGCCGGTGCCGCTGGAGGCGTAACGGCAAACCTTGTCAGCACTTTAGTGTGATTATACGAGGCCTTCGCTTTTGGGGTAATCGAAGAAAAGGAAGCGTTTTTTGGCGCGGTCGAACTCTTCCCAATGTTCCGTATCCGCCTCAATACCAAAAATGCCCGTTGTGGGCACATTGTCTATCCGGATCTCCTCTGTAAGATAATTCGCGAAATCGGTAATGCCGGGGTTGTGCGCAAAAATGGCGACGTTGTTAAAATCGTCGTCGATTTTGGTGATCACCTTCAGGAAAGTGGAGGCATAACAGAGATACAGCTCGTCTTCCAGCAAAATGGCCTCTTTGGGGTATTTCCATTCTTTCGCCATGATGCGGGCCGTGGTGCGGGCGCGTTTTGCCGGGCTGGAGATGATCAGTTCGGGCACAACTCCCCGGGAGAGCAGCCTGGTGGCCATTTCCGGGGCGTTCTGTTTTCCGCGTTTGTTAAGCGGGCGGTCGAAATCATCCATTTCAGGATCATTCCAACTGGACTTGGCGTGTCGGATCAATAATAATGTTTTCATACACATTGGTAAACAATTGAGTACAAACACTATCCTAAAATACGCCTTTTTCCCCGGAGGTGAAAAAACAACCCCGAATTAAAAGAAAATTAACACTGCTTTGGGAGATTAATACCCGCGCTCGTTTTTGCCTTCCATATAGTTCATGAACGCCTTGTTCACCACGCGGTTACCGCCCGGAGTGGGATAATTGCCGGTGAAATACCAGTCGCCCAGGTTGTTCGGGCAGCTGGCGTGCAGGCTTTCGATGTTCTGGTAGATCACTTCCACCTGGGCGTTGATGCCCGCGGGCGTAATGATCTCGGCGATCTTCGCGGAGATCTCTTCGGGGGTGAAGGGTTTGTAGACGTTCTTCACCACGTTCTGCGCGTGGAGGGTATTGGTCCTTTCCAGCTCCTTGCACAGCCCGTACGCTTCCTGCAGGATGTATTCCTTGCCCTGTTCGCGCAGCAGCGCGATGGCGGCCTGGAAAGCGACGAATTCGCCCATCTTGCTCATGTCTATGCCATAGCAGTCCGGGTAACGTATCTGGGGAGCGGAGCTCATTACGATGATGCGTTTCGGGCCCAGGCGGTCCAGCATTTTGATGATGCTTTCGCGCAGGGTAGTGCCGCGAACGATGGAATCGTCTATCACCACCAGCGTATCGGTGCCGGGTTTTACGGTGCCGTAGGTGATGTCGTACACGTGCTGCACCATTTCGTTGCGGCTGGAATCTTCGGTGATGAAGGTGCGCATCTTCACGTCTTTAATGGCGATCTTGTCGATGCGTACGCGGCGGTTCACCATTTCGTTGAGCTTCTCTTCATCGAAATCTTTGCCCCAGCTCATGATCCTTTCCACCTTGATGCGGTTCAGGTAATCTTCCAGCCCTTTGATAAGGCCGTAGAACGCTACTTCGGCGGTGTTTGGGATGAAGGAGAAGATGGTATTGCGGAGATCGTTGTCGATCGCTTTGAGTACGGTTTCAGAAAGATGGTAGCCGAGGGCGGAGCGTTCTTTGTAAATTTTCTCGTCGTTGCCGCGGGAGAAATAGATACGTTCGAAACTGCAGGCGCGGCGTTCTTTGGCGGGAATGATCTGTTCGATGCTGTATTCCCCGTTTTCCTTTACGATCAGCGCGGTGCCGGGCATCAGTTCCATCACTTCGTTCTCGCCCACGTTGAAAGTGGTGCGTATGGCGGCCCTTTCGGAAGCGGCCACGATCACGTCGTCGTTGATGTAATAATACGAAGGACGAATACCATGCGGGTCGCGGATCACAAAGGAATCGCCGGACCCGATGAGGCCGCATACGTGGTAACCGCCGTCGAACATGCCAAATGCCTGCTGCAGGATGGCTTTTACGTCGAGGCCGTTGCGGCGCTCCTCGTCTTCTTTGTTGAGGAAGTGAGACACGACTTCGAGCATTGCGGCGAGGTCGCTGTTTTTATGGGTTTCGCCGGGCGAAACTTTTACGAAGTTAAAAAGCTCGTCTACGTTCACCAGGTTGAAGTTCCCCGCCATAGTAAGGTTGCGGGCGGGAATGGTGTTGTAGCGCACGAACGGGTGGCACAGCTCCACGTTGTTTTTGCCCTGGGTGGCGTAACGGAGGTGGCCCATCAGCAGTTCGCCCAGGAACCGCACGTGGCCTTTCATGAGGCCGGGGTACTTGGTGATCTCCGGCTGGTATTTTTCTATTTCTGCTATTTCGTCGCGGATCTTGCCGAATACGTCGCCGATAGGTTGCGGCTGGCTGCTGCGTATGCGGTGCATGAAGGGAACGCCTGGTTCGGTGTGCAATTTTACAGTGGCTACCCCTGCGCCGTCCTGCCCACGGTTGTGCTGCTTTTCCATGAGGAGGTAGAGTTTGTTGAGGCCGTAGAAAACCGTTCCGTATTGCTGTTGATAATAAGAGAATGGTTTTCTTAATCTTATGAATGCCAGGCCGCATTCATGCTTAATCGCGTCACTCATGCTGTAAAATTGAAGTCGCAAAGTTACGCTTAAATTTCCAAACCACCCGCGCCTTTAGCATTCTGCTAACAGTGATAGGATTTAGGCAAAGAACTGCCTGAAAATAAACATCCCGGGCCTGTTTTGGCCCGGGATGCGGATATTTTTCAAATGTTTTGCGCTTATTTGGTGGAAGCCGTTGTAGACACCGGCGAGTTCGCCGTCCACTTCGCAATGTTCTCGCACTGCCTGTATTCCGGTTCTACGTGTACGTAAAAGGTCGGGATCTTGTCCTGCAGCCATTTGTTGAGCGCGGTCACCTGTTTTTCCTGGAGCGTTCTCTGCTGGATGCGGGAGTAATCGTCTTTCAGGTTCTCGCGGTGAGGCTCGGTGCGGGTTTTCAGGTATACGAGGCGCACGGCTTTGCGGCCCTGCTCGTCGTCGAAGATCAGCGGTTTGGTTACGCCGCCCGGCTTCAGACTGTCCAGCAGCATCACGATGTCTTTGGTAGACGGATCGTTCAGCTGGTCGATGGTGATGTAGGTGCTGCCCGTGTTCGGGTTTTGCAGCATACCGCCGTTGAATTTGGCCATCGGCTCGTCGCTGTATTTGGTGACGGCTTCTCCGAAAGACATTTTACGGGAGATGATATTGGCGCGGATGGTATCCAGCTTGTTGATGGCGTTGTTGATATCTGCGGTGAGCACGTTCGGTTTGATGAGAATGTGCTGCACGGTCACGTTGTCGCCCGCCCTTTTGATCATTTTGATAAGGTGGTAGCCGAACTGCGATTTCACCGGGCTGGAAATAGCGCCTTCTTTCAGGCGGAATGCCGCCTGCATGAAAGCGGGGTCCCAGTTCTTGTCGTTACGGTTCAGTATGTATGTGCCGCCGTTCTCCCTCACCGCGGGGTCTTCGGAGTACAGGCTGGCGTAGGTGGAAAATTCGCCTTCCTTGTTTTCCACTTTGGTTTTAAAGTCGTTCAGCCGGTCGATGGCGTATTTGTCCATTTCGTAGCTCGCTTTGGGAAGTATTACGAGCTGACCGATCTCCAGTTCCGATTCGTAGAAGGGAAGGCTGTCTTTCGGTGTTCTTTCGAAATGGTTCTTTACTTCGGTGGGCGTTACTTTCACGGCGTTCACGATCTTGTCGCGCATGGCTTTCGCCAGCATGCTTTCGCGGATGGCGTCGCGGAAACGTTCGCGGAGCTGGTAGATGGTGTAACCGGTGATCTCGGTCATTTTTTCGCGGCTGCCGTACCGTTGTTCGGCCCAGCGGATCTGGCTTTCGATACGGCCGTCCACATCGGCTTCGCTGATGGGCAAGCTGTCCCGCTCGGCCTGGAGCACCAGGATCTTCTGCGCAATGATCTGCTCGATGGCCTGGCAGCTGGCGTTAGCCGGCAGGGGCATGCCTTCGAGGGCCTGCTGCTGCATGTCTACCAAAGCTGATTCGATATCCGACTGGAGAACGATTTTTTCCCCTACTTTGGACACGATCTTATCCGCCACCATTTTCTTTTGCTGTGCAAATGCGCCTTGCAAAAGGAGCATTACGCCAAAAGAGGATATAAGAAATTTTTTCATGGTATCGCTACTGTAATATCAAAGTAACCAATAAAAAATTAGCCGCACAAAGACGGCTAATCTATTTAACAAAAATTTCGGGTTTGCGCGGGGGCCGAAAAGGCCCTGCGCAACCGTATTTTAGAGTGTTCGTTTAACTTCCACTTCTTCGAAACCTTCCACGATGTCTCCTACCTTCAGATCGCTATAGTTTTTGATGGAAAGGCCGCATTCCATACCGGATACGACTTCTTTCACGTCATCTTTATAGCGTTTGAGGCTCTGCAGTTCGCCGGTGTGCACTACGATACCGTCGCGAACCAGGTTTATGCGCGAATTGCGGAAGAGTTTGCCATCCAGCACGTAACAGCCTGCCACGGTAGCCTTGTCGAACTTGTAAGTTTCGCGGATCTCCACGTTGGCGGTAACTTTCTTCTCGATCTTGGGTTCCAGCATGCCTTCCATCGCGCTTTTCAGTTCGTCGATGGCGTCGTAGATGATGGAGTAGGTCCTGATCTCGATATTTTCTTTCTCCGCCAGGCGCGACGCGTTCATAGACGGGCGTACCTGGAAGCCGATGATCAATGCATCTGATGCGGTAGCGAGCAGTACGTCCGATTCGGTGATCTGGCCTACGCCTTTCAGCACCACGCTTACCACGATCTCTTCGGTGGAGAGTTTTTGCAGCGAATCGCTCAATGCTTCCACGGAACCGTCCACGTCGCCCTTGATGATGAGGTTCAGCTGCTTGAAGTTGCCGAGTGCAAGACGGCGGCCGATCTCGTCGAGGGTAATGTGTTTCTTCGTACGGATACCCTGTTCGCGAACGATCTGCGCCCTGCGGTTGGCGAGGTCTTTGGCTTCGGATTCGTCTTCGTACATCCTGAACTTCTCACCTGCCTGCGGCGCGCCGTTGAGGCCGAGCAGCTGTACAGGCGCGGAAGGACCGGCTTTTTCGACCCTTTGGCCGCGTTCGTTGAACATGGCTTTGATCTTACCGAAGTGCGCGCCGGATACGATGGTGTCGCCCTGTTCGAGCGTGCCGTTCTGCACCAGCACGGTGGTCACGTAACCGCGGCCTTTATCCAGGGTTGCTTCAATTACGGTACCGGTGGCTTCCCTGTCCGGGTTGGCTTTCAGTTCCAGCAATTCTGCTTCCAGCAGGATCTTTTCAAGGAGCACGTCTATGTTCAGGCCGCTTTTCGCCGAGATCTCCTGGCTTTGGTACTTACCGCCCCAATCTTCTACGAGGAGGTTCATGCCGGCCAGCTGTTCTTTGATCTTTTCGGGATTGGCGCCTTCTTTATCGATCTTGTTAATGGCAAATACCATGGGAAGGCCCGCTGCCTGCGAGTGGCTGATGGCCTCACGCGTCTGGGGCATGATCGCATCGTCCGCCGCTACCACGATCACGGCAATGTCCGCCACTTTCGCGCCACGGGCACGCATCGCGGTAAACGCTTCGTGACCGGGGGTATCGAGGAAGGTCAGTTTTTTGCCGCTGGAGGTAGTTACCTGGTAAGCGCCGATGTGCTGGGTGATGCCGCCTGCCTCGCCGGCCACTACGTTCGCGCTGCGGATGTAGTCGAGCAGGGAGGTTTTACCATGGTCTACGTGACCCATGATGGTAACGATGGGGGCGCGGGGCTCCAGGTCTTCCGGATCGTCCACGATTTCTTCCTCATCGTCTTCGGTGGCGTCGTCTATACCGATAAATTCAACTTCATAGCCAAATTCGCCGGCCACCAGCTCGATCACTTCCGCGTCGAGGCGCTGGTTGATGGATACCATGATGCCGAGGCCCATACATTTCGAGATCACTTCCGCAAAGCTCACGTCCATAAGGTTGGCGAGCTCGCTCACGGAAACGAATTCCGTCACCTGCAGCTTGTTGCCGTCTGCGCCGCTCTGTGCTTCGCGTTCGGCCGCTTCGTGCCGTTTGTCGCGGCGGCGGCTGGCTTTGGTGCTTTTGCCTCCGCGGGAGTTGCCTCCCAGTTTGGCCATGGTTTCCTTGATCTTGTTCTGTATCTCGTTTTTGTCGATCTCTTTGTCGTCTGCCCTGCGGGGTGCGCCCTGACCGTATCCGCCCTGGCCGGGACGCTGGTCCCTGCGCTGGTGCGGCCGGCTCGGACCGCCTGGTGCGCCGCCGGGGCCGCGGTTGCCCTGGTGACCGCCGGGGCGATTGCCGCCCTGGTGACCGCCCGGACCGCGATTGCCGCCCTGGTGACCACCGGGGCCGCGGTTGCCGCCCTGGTGACCGCCGCCGGGGCCACGGTTACCGCCCTGGTGCCCGCCCGGGCCGCCGGGGCCGCGATTATCCCTGCTGGCAGGGGCCTGGCCTTCTTTGGCGAATTCGCCGGGTTTGATGGGCTCGGGTTTCTTTTCTATAACGATGCGCTTGCGCTTACGTTTTTCGTCTTTGTTGAAATTTTTGTTGTCCCTGCGTTCCTGCGAAACGGGCAGATCGATCTTACCGATCACTTTGGGGCCGGTAAGTTTGGTAGCCTGGATGTTTTCGATCACGGCTTCGTCTGCTTCCGCTGCGTCCGGGGTTGCGGCAGCCGCGGCCTGTGCGGGCTCTTCGGCTTTTGCTGCGGGCTTTTCAGCTTCGGGAGCTTTAGGCTCTTTGGCGGCGGGCGCTTTTTCGGGGGCGGGTTTGGCTTCGGCGGCTTTTTCCTCCGCTTTGGGGGCGGCGGGCGCTTCGGCTTTTACCGTTGCCGGTTCCTCTTTTTTCGGCTCTTCCTTCGCTTCGGCTTTGGGAGCTGCGGGCGCTTTTTCGGGCGCGGGCGCGGCTTCCTGGGGGGCCGGGGCAGGTTTTTCGTCCTCTTTTTTAGCGGCTGGTTTTTTACCGCGGTTGGCGGCGTTCAGCGCGTCGAGGTCGATGGTGCCCATAATTTTGGGGCCGGCCACGCGGGGGGATTCTGCTTTTGGCGCTTCCGCCTCGGGGGCAGGAGCGGGCGTTTCCGGCGCTTTGGCTGCAGGCTCGGGCGTGGGTTCCGCTTTGGGGGCGGGCTTCGGCTCGGGCTGCGCTTCGGCTGCGGGTTTGGTTTCCGGCTGCGGTTCCGGTTTGGGTTCGGGTTTTTCCGCTTTCACTTCCGGCTTGGGAGCGGGTTTGGGAGCTTCCGGTTCAGGTTGAGGCTCGGGTTTGGCCGGGGCCTCTTCTTTCTTTTTGGTTGCAGCTTCCGCTTCTTCCTTTTTCTTTGCCGCCAGTTCCGCTTCTTCCTTCTCCTTCTTTTTCGCTGCGTCTAACACCGTTCCTTTGGGCAGGGCGATCTGGTCGCTTTTGCGCTTGTTCGCCTTATCCTGCTGGAATTCTTGCTGGAGGGAATTGTACATCTGGGCCGTGAGTTTGGCGTTGGGAGACCCGAAACCGTCCATATCGAAGCCCTTATTGGCCAGGAACTCGATGAGCGTGTCCTTTCCAATATTGAATTCCTTGGCCGCAGCCAGCAATCGCGGTGTGTTGTTTGTTACTTCAGGCATATCGTATTCTCGTCCTTCCCGTTTAATCCCCACCAACCGGCGGAGTAATTCTTTTAACATTTAACAATAACTCAAAATATCTCTGCAATCAAAAAAGCCTACCCCATGGGAAGGTGTAGCGGCCGGCTTATTCTTTTTCAAATTCTTCCTGCAAGATCCTTCTCACCTCATGTACGGTTTCCTCTTCGAGGTCGGAACGGCGTACAAGTTCTTCCGGAGTCAGGTCAAGCACACTGCGGGCGGTATCGCAACCGATGCGTTTCAGTTCGTCGATCACCCAGGGTTCGATCTCGTCTGCAAATTCTTCCAGGTCGATGTCGAACTCGGTCTGTTCCTGCTCTTCGTCGCGGAATACGTCTATTTCGTACCCGGTCAGTTCGCAGGCCAGTTTAATGTTTACGCCTTTTTTACCGATGGCCAGGGAAACCTGGTCGGGTTTCAGGTAAACGGAGGCGTATTTATTGTCGTTATCCACGTCCATCCGGCTGATCCTTGCGGGCGTAAGCGCGCGCTGGATCAACAGCTGAATGTTGGCGGTATAGTTGATAATATCGATGTTTTCGTTCCGGAGCTCGCGAACGATGCCGTGAATGCGGCTACCTTTCATGCCCACGCAGGCGCCTACGGGGTCGATCCGGTCGTCATAGGATTCCACGGCCACTTTGGCTCTTTCGCCCGGCTCACGTACGATCTTTTTGATCACGATCAGCCCGTCGAAGATCTCCGGCACCTCTATTTCGAGGAGTTTGGCCAGGAAGGAGGGATGTGTTCTGGAAAGGATGATCAGCGGGGAATTGTTCTTCAGCTCCACTTTCTTTACCACGGCCCTGACGTTTTCACCTTTTTTGAAGTAATCAGTCGGAATTTGTTCAGATTTAGGCAATATTAGTTCATTCCCTTCATCATCCAATAATAAAACTTCCTTTTTCCAGACCTGGTATACTTCCCCGGTTACGATCTCGCCTACACGGTCGCCGTATTTTTTCACCAGGATGTTTTTCTTCAGGTCGCCGATACGCGCGGTAAGGGTCTGTTTGGCTGCGAGAATGGCGCGGCGGCCGAAGTCCATGATCTCCACTTCCTCGTACAGGTCTTCACCCACCTGGTAGTCAGGCTCCACCAATATAGCTTCAGAATAGGCGATCTGGGCGTTATCGTCCTCCACGGTGCCGTCTTCCACGATGGTGCGGCGGCGGAGGATCTCCAGGTCACCTTTTTCGGTATTTACAATCACGTCAAAGTTCTCATCTGAGCCATATTTCTTACGCAGCAGCGTCTTGAACACATCTTCCAACACCTTCATCAGCGTGGGGCGGTCAATGTTTTCCGCCTCCTTAAATTCGGTGAATGACTCAATCAGGTTAATACTAGCCATGTTCTGTTATAGTTTTTAAAACACGATACACACCTTTGTGTGCTTTATTTCAGATAAATTGATGTTTGTTACGATGACCTCTTTTTTCTTGCCGATGGTTTCTTCCAGCGTCAGGTCCGCATCCGTGGCGGCGAGCAGCTTGCCTTCCTTCACGGAGCCGTCCAGCAGGGTTACTTCCACCTTGCGGCCAACGTTTTTCGTGAATTGACGAGGATTTTTCAGCGGTTCGTCCAACCCCGGGGAAGATACTTCCAGGGAAAAATCATTGTCCGGGAACAACCCGGCAGCTTCCAGCTGGGGATAGAGTTGGCGGTTCAGGGACACAAGTTTGTCTATCGAGGCACCATTGTCAGCATCCACAAAAACTTTCACATTATTGGTGGGCTTTATCCTGATCTCTACAATAAAATACTCCGGTTTATCCGCCAGCAGCGCTTCCAGCATGTCCGTGATGCGCGCTATCACTTGTTCGTTTGCCATATGAAATAGAAGAAGGGGACCGATCGCGTCCCCTTCATTTGAATCATTTTACCGTTACAAAATTAGCATTTATTTTCATTCCAAGAACAATTTATTCTAAATATAACCCCGTAAAAACCCCATACCACACACATTATCTTTTATTTTAATTGGATAGCCGCCCGGATTGTCTTACTTTCGGAAGGATGATTTCCCGCATCAACATCGAACTGCCGGCCTGGGCGCTGGGCCTTGTGCTGCTCGCCCTGCTGGACCCGCATGCCGGGCTGCCCAGCTTCTGCGTGTCGAAACTTGCGGGATTCGGCAATTGCCCCGGCTGCGGCCTCGGCCGTTCCATTTCGCACCTTTTTCACGGCGAGCTCCGCGAAAGCTGGGAAAGCCACAAGCTGGGAGCACCCGTACTGCTGATGCTGCTCTGGCGCATCGGCAAACTCGCCAGGGACCAATATTATACTTTCAGATATGAATGACTTCTATTTTGCCATGTTACCCGGCATCGATCATGAAGAGCTGATCTGGCTCGAAGAGCTGACCAAAAAGTTCGACGCGGAAGGCAGGAAAAAATTCCTGTATCTCTACCAGGGCCGGCGGAAAGACCCGCAGACCGTGCTGCTCACCTGCCTGATCGGGTTTATCGGCCCCAACGGCATTCACCGTTTTATGATGGACCAGATCCTCATGGGCCTGCTGTTCCTTTTCACGTTCGGTTTCTGCCTGATCGGCACCATTATCGACGCAGTGAATTACCGCAAGCTCACCTGGGAGTACAACAAACAGGTGTCGCTCGAAGTAGCCGCGATGATCGGCAAATTCTGAGCCGTTCGTTAAAGAAAACTTAAAATAGGCCGGAAAAAGGGAGAGAGGGCTATCTTTGTGGCATTATGTCGTTAGGTAAACTCATCATATCCATCATTGTCGGATGGGTATTATATAAGCTGATCTTCGATTTCATCATACCCGTGTACCGCGGCACCAAACACGTGCGCCGCCAGATGCGCGACATGCAGGACACGATGCGCCAGCAGTTCGAACAGCAGCAGCAACAACAGCGCCGGCAACAGGCGCCTCCCCCTCCGGCCGAGCCCGTTAAGCGGGACAAAGGCGATTACATCGACTTTGAAGAGATCAAGAATTAATTTTTCCTGAAAATATCCAGTATGGTTTTCGGCGCCTGCAAATGGATCGTTTGTATGCCGAGCGCGATTGCCGCGTCGATATTCGGCAGCGTGTCGTCGATGAACAGCGTATGCTCCGGTTTCAGCCCGTTTTCGTCGAGGATCACCAGGTACGCTTCTTTCTCCGGCTTGCGGTAACCGATCAGGTGGGAATAATAACTCCGGTCGAAAAACGCCGCCAGCGACGGGATGCCCCGTTCTTTCTCCAGTATTTTATTTAACGCTTCGAGGTGAATGGCGTTGGTATTACTCAGCAGGAAAAGGTCGTAGTGATTCCTGAGCTGCTGAAGCAGTTGCAGTCTTGCCACAGGAAAATCCAGCAGCATGGCGTTCCATGCGTCGACGATCTGCTGGTCGGTAGTGCCTTCGGGCAGGTGTTCTTTTATTTTGCCGAGAAATTCTTCCGGGGTTACGCGGCCGGTTTCGAGGTCTTCGAACAGGGCATTGGCGTGAAACTGGTTGTAGAGTTTGTCGAAGTCTTTGGCGCCGAGGTTTTTAAAAGCCTGGCTGGTAAGCTGGTAATTGATGTTGAGGATAACGCCCCCGAGATCGAAAATGATATGTTTGATTCCTTGCATGGCGGGAGCAAAGTTAGGGTTCGGGGGGAAAAATTTGCAAAAGATTCAGTAAAAAATCTTTACTTTTGCCGTCCCCTGAGAAAAGGGGCCCAATAAAAGTTCTCTATATTTTGCCTGCAAAGGCACCGGTCCTATAGCTCAGTTGGTTAGAGCATCTGACTCATAATCAGAGGGTCCCTGGTTCAAGCCCAGGTGGGACCACCGGTAAATCACCAAACTCAATACAGAAGCGGGTTTCAGCGAAAGTTGGAACCCGCTTTTTGTTTGTGGCACCTCGTGCGGAGGTGCTCACAGAGGTGCTTGGGAGAATCCCAAGAGGTGCCCGGTGCTATCCCTGTAAACCCACGCCCTTGCCGCTTCCACATTCCAATAGAAAGCGATGAACTCACAACTCAACATTCTTTTTATGGCCCTTGCATCGAGGGCGAACAACGACGACGAAGCGCCGGTATATTGCCGCCTCACTTTCAACAAAAGACAGCAGCGGTTCATGGTGGGTGAACGCCTCCCCTTAAGCATGTGGGACAGGGACAAACAGCGCGCGAAGGGGAAGGCTCCAAAAGCCGCTGCCCTCAACGCACGTATTGCACAAATCACGCAACAGATACACCAAGCAGAGGCAACCCTCATCAAGCGGGGAGAATCTTTTGAGGTGGAGGACATTGTTAACCTTGTCCTGAACCGGGGAAGAAGCGAGTGCCGCACCCTCATGCAGGCTTACAAATACCGTTACCAGCAGATGAAGAAGATGAAGGATAAGGGTTATACCGCTTCTACGCTGGTGAAGTTCTCCCAGCTATCCAATGCAGTGCAGGCGTTTATCCGGCGGCATCACAAGACGGACGACCTTCCCTTATCCAAGTTGAATAACCAGTTCCTTCACGAGCTGGAAACTTACCTGTTCGCAGAAAAGAGCATGAAGCTGGTGTCTGTAAACAAGGTCGTGCAAAAGCTGAAGTCGGTTGTCAGGATGGCGGTTGATTTTAACTGGATTGCGGACAACCCTTTCCCCGGCCACCATTTCAAGCACGAGCGGATAAAGGTCGTGTTCCTTACTCATGAAGAATTGCAGCAACTGGAAGGCCACACCTTTACACAGGAACGGTTGCGTAAGGTGCGCGACATCTTCCTCTTCAGCGTTTACACCGGCCTGCATTACAGCGATGCCATGAGCCTGACTGAAGAAAACGTTATCACCGGCGTTGATGGTGCGCAGTGGATAAGATACACAAGGGCAAAGACCGGGAAGGAGATACACATTCCCCTGCTGAATAACGCCAAGCAGTTGATTGCTCACTTCCGGGAGATCGGTACACAGTTTCCCTTTCTTCTTCCTCGCTTCAGTAACCAGAAGATAAACAGCTATCTCAAGGAGGTGGCCGACATCGCAGGGCTGGACACACCCCTAACGCATAAGATTGCCCGGAAGACGTTCGGCTCTCTCCTGCTTTACCACAACGTCCCTATGAAGGTGGTGAGCGAACTGATGGGACATTCGACTGTCCTCGTTACAGAGAGGCATTACGCCCAGGTGGAGTTGAAGAAGCTGGGGCTGGCAATGGCGGAGGTTGGGGAGATGCTATCTCCACGAAGAGAAGAGTGAGAGCCAGACAGATGACCTTGAACGAAGGCTGTATAACGATCAGACTGAGGAAGACATTCTCCCGCCAGTGGCATCTTCAGAACTTCGGTTTGGTGATGTACACCACGTTGGAAGACCTGCCGAAACTGGCTATGTAAGCACCCGTATATCTGTGGAGAAATAACGCATAGCAAGAAGTGAAAACCTCCCGCTTTTTCTCTTCGTAACCGGCTTTGAGCCTGCCGGAATATCGTATTTTGGTGGTAGACTGATACCCGTTGCAAAGGTAGGGAAACCTTACTGCACAAGGAAGGAGGAACGAGCATTCTCCACCGCAAATTTTGAGTTTTGCATGATCCGCCGTAACCCACTATACCAGAGGGTTTGCGCAGCATTCCGAAGGCCGTCCGAACAGCATATATATCTTCTATGCTTGAGTCTTTTCGCCTGGAAACACCTTCCAAAGCACTGACGGACAGTCTGTTGTATCCAAATTCGTAACCGCAAAATTTGAGCCATGAACAGCAACCCAACACATGCCGGCAACGAACTGCCGGTGCCAGATCAAGAGCAAGGAGGGTTTGACCTTCGTTATTACGATCTTGACTTTTCCTTCAACCCTCTTGCAAGGGATATTCACCTGTTTGAAAGCAAGCCCGCCAAGATGGGTAAGCACTGGATTCAGATCGACGTTGATGAATGCAGCAAGGTATTTACAAGCCCTGCCGCAACCTTTCACCATGTTATGAAGCTGGAGCCTTGTGCCAAGGAGTTGTTTCTTTGGATACTGTACAGGCTGAAGTACGATACAGACCTTATCCGGATAACGGAAAAACGGGTATCAAAGGACTGCGGCCTAAAGGGAAACACTTTCCGCAAGGCTATCAACCGCCTCGTTGAAGCCAAGATCATTGCTAGGGTTTCGGACTCCGGCAGGAGTACGCCAGAATCGAAAACCGAGAATTACTGGCTATTCTGGATCAACCCTCATGTGATGTTCAAGGGTGGGCGTTATTCCTTTTACCGTAAAAATGGGATATACAACAGGGACAACGTGATAAGCTCGTACGACCAGTCCGAGGCGTTCCCTCCCAAAAGTTAGGATGCCAAAACAGCGGGGGCTTTTTTCATCGCCTCCGTTGTTCGCTTCTGTAGTAGGTAACAATGTAGAGAAAGAACCAGCAGAGGAAGACACACCACCCCTCGCTATCATGGAAGCCTACAGCCTTCAAATCACGGTTAGGGCGGTAAATGCGTCTCGCATTCACACATTCTGCCCAAACCCAGCCATCGGTTCACATTCCTGCCTTCTTCCGCGGATCGTTTTCACATCCCGCCCGCCGAGGAGCAGTACCACCTTCTTTGCCCCACCCCCACTAAGCCCGCGTAGGGAAATATCCCCCTACCAGACCAAACGCATTACCATGAAGCAAACAAAAAGCCATCAGGGAGAGGCGAGGCCGTGCTCCCCGAAATGTCTTGTCCATCATGACCACACCGAATTGGTGACCACCTTGCTGAAGATCGACAACAGTGCGGACAAAAAAGACCCATTGTTGTTGGGGGAACTCGACACACCCCGGGAAACGAACCTGTACGCCTATCACTTTCACAGCGGAGATGAAGTGACGGAGATACCAGAGACGCAATACTTTGCCCAGCTGGACGAATGGAGACGAAGGCAAAACGAACTCTCACGAACCGGCAAGGAGCGATACCTGACATACGCCCAGAACAAAGCGGCCACGGAAGAGCTGGCTGCATTGGAGCGAAAGATTACATCTTACGAAGCAGCGGAGAGCGTACAACGGCAGGTGTACAGTTGGTGGTCGGTTTCTTACTGGTTGGGTGAAGAGCTTGCCCAGAAAGGAGAGGTCATCCTGCGGATATATGGGTGTACTTGGTGGGGTATTACCAATCTGCAAGTACCGCACCCTTCTGCCGCCGCTGTTCTTCACGAGATTTACGAGGAAACCAATTGCTCCATCTTTGAAAACCAAGCCCCATGGGAAGAATGAAAGAGGTGCCAACCAGCAACCGCCTGCGGATACTGCATCAACGATTGAACACGCTCGCACCTCGTTTTCGCGAACAGGTCAACGAAGAATATCGATGGAAGACGCGAACTATTTACGAGAAGATGAAGGCACAAAGCAATGCGAACGGCCCGAGGTCTGGACAACAGTTTACCAATGCTCAGGATGAGCGCTTCTTCCTGATCTATAAGGAGCTGATCGAGGAGGAGCTGCGGTTTATTATGGCCCAAACAAACAAGCAATAAGGGGGCAAGACACCCCTTCCTGTTGGGGGAAGCCTTGCTGATTGCGAGTTTCGCACAGTGAGGCCCCCTCAATCATTTTCTGGAAGTTACAGGGAGAAACTGTACATTCATGCCCTCAATCCCTAAAAACGAAACTATGAATCAAACCTCACGTTGGCTGCTGCTGGTTGCCTGCGCCTTCCCGGTGGCGTTATGGTCCCTTCCCTGCCTTTCGCAAACCAAGCAACCGAAATCCATTGACATAACAGACTACCTACCTGTGGAGCCAGCTAAACCCAAACTGAAGAAGCAGGCCGCTCCAATGTCGGATTTGGATCGGCTGTACAGAAAATATAAGACCGCGAAACAGATCACCATATTCAGCGCCGGAGACAAGGTTGTTGCAGATGCCGAAATCCAGTATAACGATGCAGGAAAGCCCAAAGCGATCATCCTTTCGGGAGAGAGTTCGGACTTGGAGCTGCTGCTTAGAATCAGGAAGACCCTCATCGGGGAAAAGCTCCGGGCTGGTTATAAAAGACAGGAGGATGATAGAGGATTTGAGACGGATTTGTTGCAGAAAAGAACCGAGTATGCGAAGTACGAGGTCATTGACAACTCATTCCTGAACAGCGGGAAGTCCATATTCGAAACGCGCGTTCCTCACTCGTTTCGTTTCGAGGTTGGAGACACCAAACGACAGGGCAACGGAAACACTGAATCCTTCAGCTTTTAACAAACCACGACACACGATGACAACCTTAATCGATGATCGTCAACAACTTAAAGCAGACCTCCGCGCCAAAATCGGCGACCATCTCATCGAATTCATCGATTCCTTCGGCGGGTGTGCTATGGGTTTCCCTTCAGAGATCGAGGTAAATGAAGGAAATGACGGAGAACCGGAAGTCTGTATCGCCATCAATGGCAGGCGGCGAACGGTCAGCTATAGCTTTCTGGTCACCACATTGAAGGTCTTCTAAACCGGGCGCAGGGCCGGTTACTCCCTGCACTCTTCTCAACAACATTTTCGCGGCAAGGGGTGCCTGAACAGGTGCCCGGCATTCCGGGAGAAGGTGCCCGGTCAGCGGAAACCCGCCACCATAGCATCTGACTCATAATCAGAGGGTCCCTGGTTCAAGCCCAGGTGGGACCACTTAAATTTCTCAAAAGCGCCGATCTACCGGCGCTTTTTTGTTTTACATCACAAAATCCTATTATTACATATTCACCCGAAAACACTGTCCCAAAAAACCAATATGGATCAACAGGTTTTAAAACTGTACAATGTATGGCAGCACGAAATGAAAGCCGTGCAGGAAACAGAGCTGCCCGTTAAATTTGATGAAATTGTCAGCTCCGTATTTACTGCGGGGCCGTCTTATTATTACGTCATCGACTTTTACGATATGTCGCTATCGCACATGAGCGCATCCGTAAAACAAATATATGGCCTGAGCCCCGAAACCATTACTTTCAATGATATCCTGGCCCGCATACACCCCGATGATGTCAGCTACGTCGCCCAAACGGAAGCATATATCCTTGATCTGATACGCAACCAGCTGTTCACGCCGGATAATATTTTTTCTTATAAATCGTGTTATTGTTTCCGGATGAAAGTTGCAGACGGCTCTTATAAATTATTCATGCACCAGGGCATGCAGCTTACGCTGGACAAACACAACGGTATCGCCAAAGCGTTGAACATACATACCGACATCAGTCATTTTACAAATATCAACAACTACAAATTGTCGATCATCGGGCTGCATGGCATGCCATCGTATACAGACATCGATATTTACCAACCCCCTCGCCTCGGGAACCCGCTTTATACCAAAAGAGAAACCGAGATCCTGAAGCTGATAGCCGCAGGTTTTACCAACCGGCAAATAGCGGAGAAACTTTCTATTGCCTTCGATACCGTAAAGAATCACCGCCGCAACATATTAACAAAAGCAGGCGTCACTAATACCGGACAGCTTATAAAAAAATGTATGCTGCAAGGAGTGATCTGATGTTAAACCGCATTCCCCCCAAGCCTTGCGGTGAGGTCCGGCAGGAATGCGGCTGTCGATAAAGATGTATCTATGCTCCTGTTTAAAAACTCACCGCTATGCTGTCTTCAGACCAAACCGGATCATTGATGATAAGACTTACTCCATCGCCATTGACGGGATTATCAAATCCATTGCCCGTTAACACCGTGGTTTTCCCGGGCTCCATTCTCACGTTATAGATTTCTTTCCTCGCAATTATCGACCCGGTTGTTGTAAAAGTTGTAAACTCAACGGCTACCGTGGATGGCTCCAGCAATAACAACGTAGTTTCCATCGACCAGTTGGTCATGCCTTTGTCTTCAGGATGGAATAACCAGGTCATGTCCGAATAATTCCAGACATCGACGGGGTGCGGGGTAGCCAGGGTACCGGAAGGCAGGTAAAGCGCGGCCATCAGTGGAGTAAGCCCCGGGGGCTCGGGCAGCGGGTATTGGGCCACGGTCATTTTCATTTCTTTTGCATCGTAGGGAACCCTGTCGGCAAAGACCAGTTTCAATTTGGTCACAATCCTGTTGAGGCTTACGATCTGGTTCACAGCGCCGTTTACGTTAATCTCAATTCCCCTGTAAAACGCATCGCCCGAAGGGTAAATAAGAAAATAGGGCAATTCGCTCAGACCGTGATCGCGTATGTTTGCGGGACCTTCCGTGGCTAACAGCGCGATACGGTATTTGCCGGCCGGCAGTGAATCGTGAAAGGTGCCAAAGTTCTCGTCTCCCGCAACCTGTTCCAAAAGGTGTACCACGCCAGTCGCCGAATATACGACGTAGTACAGATTACTGATCTGGGCGGGCAAACTGTCCGTTCTTCCAAACTCTGTAATGGTGCGGTCAAACCCGCTCACGTCGAAGCGCACGGGATACTTCTGCGTACTGTCCGGGGGCTTGGGATTATCGGGTTTATCGTTTTTTTGGCAGCTGAAAAACAATAGCGCAAAGGCCAGCGGGGTGAATAAAACGGTTTTCATAATCACATTTTTTTGTGTGAAAAAATAAAGAATGGTTATGCTGCCAAAATTACAATAATCTCAGCACCGGCTAAAATAGCCCGCCGCCCGGAAGGAGATAAAAAAACGGCGCCTGTTCTGCAACAGGCGCCGAAGGGGGTTTTACAGGAAAATAAGTTTAATCGTTCTGTTTGAGCGCACCCTGCGAGCGGTCGATCTGCTGCTGCGGGATGGGGAAATATTCATCTTTCGGCTCGAAATGTATGTTCAGGAATGCAGACAGCAATGAGCCTTCAAAGGCGGAATAACTTTCGATCGTTTGTTTGGCGATGCCCCAGCGTACCAGGTCGTAAAAGCGGTGGCCTTCCAGCGCCAGCTCCAGCCTCCGCTCGAATCGTACTGCGGTGCGGGCCTGGTCCTGGTTTGCAAAAGATCCATACTGCTGTACGTTGTACTTCGCCGCGCGGGAGTTGCCGACCATCTTCGGCGGCAGCTTCGCCGCGCGGAGACGGATCTTGTTCACCAGGTTCAGCGCGGCGCCCAGGTTATTCTGCTCCACATAACATTCCGCCGCCATCAGGTAAACGTCTGCCAGCCGGATGATATTTACGTTCAGGCTCGTAATGTAAGGCGCGCCCGCCACCGTTTCCGTACCACGCACCGCGCCGTCTACCATGTGCTTAACGCCTACGAACGGGCCGGCATATGCCGGGTCGCGGATCCAGGCGTCACCGGGCATTACGCCCCAGTCGCGGTAAGGCACGCCCCTGCGGCCCACCGTGTAATCCAGGCGCGGATCGAAGGCAATGGTAGTATCCACTGCATATTGGGCTTTGGCATTGCCCGTAAGCCCGAAGTCAGATTTATACGGATTGGTACGATAGCTGCCGTCGAGCATGGGCAGGCCGTTGGCGGCTACCCTGTATGAGTTTACCAGGTCGAAAGAGGGCTGGTAGAACCCGCAGCAGGACACAGGCGCGGTACCATAAAAACCGCCGAGCATATCGCCCACGTTGGCGTTGTCGCCGCCGCCGTCAGGGTTAATGGCATGTTGTGAAGCGAAAATGGTTTCGGGGCCGTTTTCTTTTGTTACGTCGAAATTGTTTTCAAACGGTATCGTTTCGATGGAAGGCCTTGCGCCGATCACCGTGGTGAACAGCGGCAATGCTTCGCCGTATTTCTTCTGATACAACAATACCTTTCCAAGATATGCCTGGGCAGCCACTTTGCTGGCGCGGCCGATGTTTGCGGCGTCCCAGGTAGGCGGCAGATTGGCCACGGCAAATTCCAGGTCCGCCTGGATCATCGGGTACACTTCCTCTTCGTTCGTCACTTTCATCGCATCCTCGGAAGAAACATTTTCGTCGATATACGGAATGTTTACAAACACCCTGCGGAGGAAAAAGTAATAGTGCGCGCGCAGAAAGCGGGCCTCGGCTTCCACTTCCTTCGCCCTCGCGTCAGACAGTTTGCTGGTGCCTGCCTGCACCGCCTTCAGCAGGCGGAGGGTGTTGTTGCAACGGGCCACGCCTTCGTAATACCGGTTCCACATGATCTCGGTATTATCGTTGGTGGTAGACACATCGTGCAGCTCTACCTGGTTCATGTTCGGCTGGTCGCCGTTGTTGCTGCCTTTATGCGCGTCGTCCGCGCCTACTTCGCCAAACAGCCACTGGCTGGGCGCTGAAGAATAATTTCCCCAGGTGCCGTTCACATTGCCGTTGACGAGGCCATACGCGCCGGTAAGCATGCCTTCCACACCCGCCGGCGTTTCGATCTGGTCCTGGATCAGTTCTCCCTGCGGGGTCTTCTCCAGAAAACCTTCGCCGCAGGAGCCCAGGATAGTTGCGCATGCCAATAATATGATGCTATGAATCTTTTTCATTTTCAAATTCTTTTAAGTTAGAAACCTGCACTGATGCCAAAAAGAAACTGACGCCCCACCGGGTAAACACCAAAGTCCACGCCCAGCGCCGAGAAGGTGGAGTTGGTCTGGCTCACTTCGGGGTCCAGGCCGGTGTACTTGGTGATGGTGAACAGATTGGTGACGCCCACATACGCTCTCAGGGTGCGCATATGGCCTTTGAACCAGTTTTCCACTTTGAAGTTGTAGCCCAGCTGGAGGTTCTTCATCCTGAAGAAGCTGCCGTCCTGCACATAATAGCTGGAAGAAGCAAGTTCATAATCGGATGCCCTTCTGTTAGGCGTGTGAATCGTAGAAGTGGGATTGCTGGGCGACCAGCGGTCCAGCATACGCACGCTGGCCGTACCGTCGAAGGTGCTGAAGTCCGTAAAGTAACGGGTGGCCTCATACAGGTCGTTGCCCTGCGAACCGTTGAAGAACATGTTCATATCCCAGTTCTTATACTTGGCGTTAATGCTGAGGCTGTACAGGAAGTCCGGATGCGGGTTTCCGATAACGGTGCGATCGTCCGGCGTGATCTGCCCGTCGCCGGATACATCCGTGTATTTCGGGCCGCCCACGCGCGCGCCGCTGTATTTCGGGCTTTTGCCGAGGTCGTCTTCACTTTGATAAATGCCTTCCGATTTATACCCGTAGAAAGAGCCGAAAGGTTCGCCAGGCCTGAGGATCGTGGTTTGAAGGCTGCGGAACGTGCCGTACAGCTGTTCTTTCACGGAAGGGGCCAGCTCAAGTACTTCGTTTACGTTGCGGGATACGTTCAGGTTTACATCGAGCTTGAAGGGCCTGTCGTCCCGCTGGCCGTAGTGATAACCTACCGCCACTTCAATACCCTGGTTCTTCATATCCCCGATATTCACGAAAGGAGACGCGCCCATCCCGACGGAAGTGGACGGCAGCGGAACCGGGTACAGCATGTCTGTGGTTTTACGGTTGTACCAGTCGATCGCACCATCGATCTCCCCGCCTAACAGGGTAAAGTCAAGACCGATGTTGAGGGATTTCAGTTCTTCCCATTTTACCTCCTCGTTTTTATACGCTTTTTGCCAAACACCGGCAACTACGCTTTTGCCGTTAAACGAATAGGCGGCGTTGGCGAGAAGGCTTTCGTAGCGGTCCAGGTACTGGAAACCGGGAATACGCTGGTTACCGGTAATACCGTACCCTGCGCGAAGTTTCAGGTCGGTGATCACTGAGCTGCCTTTCAGGAAACCTTCCTCGGAAAGGCGCCAGGCTATGCTTCCCGCGGGGAAGGTACCGTAGCGGTTGTTCTCGCCGAAATTGGAAGATCCGTCGCGGCGCACCGTAAGGCTAACCAGGTAGCGGTCGAGGTACGAATAATCGGCGCGGCCGAAGATGGAGAACAGCGAACCTACGCCGCCACTGGACGTGTTATTGATATTGGATGCGCCCGCGGGCAGGTAATAATAATCTGGGCTTCCGAGCAGGAAGAAGTCGTTACGGCCTGCGGAAAGGAAGCGGTTGCGCGACTGGTAAGCCTCGGTGCCCGCCAGTACGGTCAGCGCGTGCACATTGGCCACTGTCCATTTGTAGGTCAGCGTGTTGGTCCATGTCCAGTCTGTGTTGAAGCCCTGGAACTCAGACATGCCGTTTGCCGCGCTGCCTTCGGAAAATTCGAGGTTCGGATAGGTGAACGAAACCCCGCTGTAATTCTCATAACGCGCACCGAAAGAAGTGCGCGCCATCAGTCCTTTCACGATGTCTACTTCACCGAACACATTTCCGAAAAAGAAGTTGCGTTTGTTGATGTTATCTTTTGCGCGGTAAAGCATCGAGAGCGGGTTTTGGGCGTTGCCCAGCTTGTCGCCGCGGCTGCCCGCGAAGTTGCCCATGATATCATACACGGGAATGATCACAGGGATGCGGTACGCAAAACCGAATGCGCTGCCTTCTCCCTGGTAATCGCCCGATACGTTGGGGTTTACGCCCACGCCGGCAAATTCTTCATAACTGTACTGTATATTTTCGCCGAAGCGGAAATGATTGTCGAAAGCGGAAAATCTCGTGTTGGCGCGAACGTTATACCGCTCGTAACCGGTATGTTTCACGATACCTTCCTGGCCGAGGTAACCGGCACCGATGGCATAAGTGGCATTTTCGCCGCCGCCGTTAACGCCCAGCTGCACGTTGCGGATGGGAGCGTTTTTCGTGATCTCCCTGAACCAGTCGGTACCTTGCTGGTTGGCTCTTGTAATCTGGTAGAAGGTAGCCACGTCGCGGCTGTAATTGTATTTAGACGGATCAGCATCCGCAGGAGTGATGTTCTGCCCTGTTTTGCTGCCTGCAAGCAGGTATTCCGGCAAAGTGGGCGTGCTGCCGTTCCCGTAGTTGCTGCCGGTTGTGGCATCGGTGCCGGGGGTAAGACCGGCGTTGCGGAATGCTTCGAACAGGTATTCGGCATATTGCTGCGGGTTCATCATTTCCGGGAAAGCCTCGCGGCGCGGCGTCTGAACGCCGTAGTATGTGCTGAGATTGATCTTCGGCGGGCCTTTTACACCCTGGCGGGTGGTGATGATCACAACGCCGTTGTTCGCCCTGGCGCCATAGATGGATGCGGAGGACGCATCTTTCAGCACCTGCATGGTTTCGATATCGTTCTGGTCCAGCCAGGAGAGCTTGCCTTCATAAGGAACGCCGTCGATAACGAAGAGCGGGTCGTTGTTGTTGATGGTGGAGAAACCGCGGATGCGGATCTGCGGCGTAGCGCCGGGCGCGCCGTCGCTGATCACCTGCACGCCGGTTGCCTTACCCTGGAGGGCTTCCACCGGGCTGGCCACGGGCTGCTGTTTCATCTGGTTCACGTTTACCACGGCCACAGCCCCGGTAAGGTCTTTTACACGTTGCGCTGAATAACCCGTTACCACCACTTCTTCGAGGGAAGTATTGGAGAAGGCCAATGTGATGTCATAAGTTTTGCCTGCTGCTACAGCCACTTCCTGGGAAGTGAAACCAATGCTGGAAATAACGAGCACGTCGCCCGCATTGGCCTGGATGGAAAATTCACCGTTTTCGTTGGTAACGGTCCCTTTGCTGGTGCCCTTGATCTGCACCGCGGCGCCGGGTACCGGTTGTTTGTCTTGTTCGCTAATTACCTTGCCTTTGACGGTTTGTACCTGTTGATAAAAAAGCCCTGAGGCTACGGACGCCCGAACGTGAAGGGGGCCGGAAAAAACGAAGGCAAGGAGAAAAGCTCCGCCTATCGCCTTTTTCAGAAAAGCAACGTTCCTCTTGTTTTTCATAATTTTTTTGCGTTATAGTTCAGCGAAGATTTTTGAACTTCTTTCCCGGAAAAGCCTTGCCCACACAGCAATACAGCTTATTGCCGGTTTACGTGGAAAACCTAAATAGGTGTCATAACATGGGATTTTAAAGGTTAAAAAATAACCACGCGGCCGGCGTAACCGGCCACATCAGATCACAAACGGGCATAAGTCCCCAGGTACCGGTTTCCCGCCGGTTTTTGAGTGGACAATAAATTAGGCTTGATTAACGTGGTTTAATCATCTCGATTCCGAATTTGGCTTTAAACTATTAAGGCGTTGCGCTAAACTTGGTTTTTAGTGCAGACCTTACTTTTTATTTTCTCCTGCTACGTTTCTCAATAAAATTAGAATGGGCGTGGGTCGTTTGGCTTTTTGTTTCTTAAACTGCGATTTGTGGAATGCTTTTTTATAGTTCAGATAATATTGAAACATGTTAAATGTACACTATCTTTTCATCAATTCCAAAATTCAGCACAAGAAATCCGCCGCCTGACAGGGCCTGCTTCCATGGCCTTAATTTTAGCAAGCATATTAGCAGCTTCCTTCCTATGATTTCCCGAAAACATCTCCTAATTTCATCCATATCCTAAAAGATCCACATGACAACAGTAATTCCACGTAACCACGGCTACGCCGTTCGCGTATCGTTGATCGCCGCCCTCGGCGGTTTTTTATTCGGTATGGAAGTGGCCGTTATTTCCGGCGCTGAAAAAACCATCCAGCAGCTATGGTCGTTAAGTTCCTTCTGGCAAGGCTTCACCGTTGCTTCCAGTCTTATCGGCACCGTGTTCGGCTCGTTGCTGGCCGGCGGTCCTGCACAGAAATACGGCCGCAAAAAAGTACTGATCGCCATTGCGCTGATGTACCTGCTCTCCGCCATCGGCTGCGCGCTGAGCTCGGCCTGGCTGCTGTTCGTTTTGTTCCGTTTTATCGGCGGATTGGCCGTGGGAGCGTCTTCCGTGGTAGGGCCCATGTACATTTCCGAAATAGCCCCGGCGAAAATACGCGGCGCATTGGCTGGATCGTTCCAGGTGAATATCGTGGCGGGCATACTGGTGGCTTATCTTGCCAACTTCCTGCTGGCCGGTATCGGGGAAGATGCCTGGCGTTATATGCTCGGCGTGATGGCGATCCCTTCGGTGATATTCGCTATCCTGGTGAGAACCATCCCCGAAAGCCCGCGCTGGCTGGTGCTTAACGGGCAGGACGAAGCGGCGGAGCGCGTATTCGCGCGTACGGGCGAAACCGGTATTGCAGACCTGATCAGGGAAGAACATGCACTGGCGAAACAAGGCATCAAAGAGAAGCTGTTCTCCGGCAAATACAACAAACCTATTTTCTACGCCATGCTGCTGGCCATGTTCAACCAGCTGTCCGGCATCAACGCGATCATTTATTATGCGCCGCGCATTTTCGAAATGGCGGGCTTCAGCCAGGCGAACGCTTTCCAGCAATCGGTGTACATCGGCCTGGCGAACTTCATTTTCACCCTGCTGGCCATGAGCGTGATCGACCGTTTCGGGAGGAAAAAATTACTGCTGGCCGGCGCGGCGGGCATGTTCGTTTTTCTCGCGTTAACGGCTATTGCGTTTAACAGCCCGGGCGGCGGCGGCACCAGCGTAATTATTTACCTGATCGGTTTTATCGCCTGCTTCGCGTTTTCGCAGGGCGCGGTGATCTGGGTGTTCATTTCCGAAATATTCCCCAACGCCGTACGCTCGCAGGGCGGCTCGCTGGGCAGCTTCACCCACTGGATCATGGCGGCCATCATCTCCTGGACCTTCCCAATTATCGTGGAAGGCAGCGCCAACGGCGGGTTTTATTCTTTCATCTTTTACAGCGTCATGATGCTGGCCTCTTTCCTTTTTATCTGGCGGGTAATGCCGGAAACGAAAGGCAGATCGCTGGAACAGATACAGCAAGACCTTGGCATCAAATAAAAGAAGAAGGCTGACAAAATGGTCAGCCTTCTTCTTTATGCTTCTTCGATCACGGCATCGGGGGCGTTGGCCTTTACCGATACTTTGCCTTTTTCGCGGCCGCCGGTACTGTTGTACATCTCGCTGGTGCCGATCACTTCCGTGCCGCCTTTCAGCACGAAATAATACCGGCCGTCTTTAGACGTGTGGTCTTCGTACTGCCGGTCTATCGCCGCGTTCGTTTTTACGGAAGCGATGCCCTGCAGGCATTTGTCTTTGGTCGTGTAATGTTCGCTGGTGAGTATCTTCTCTCCGTTGCCGGCTTTCAGGGTAAAATAAAATGCGCCGGAAGGGCCCTTGGCGATAACGAATTTGCCCATAAGTTGAAGTTTTTAGGGTAAAACAATAAAGGGGTCGTAATGAAAATACGACAAATTACAGGATTTGCCGCAACAACAATTATTACTAAATTAGGCGTCCTATGATAGTCCTGATACAATCGATCGACCGTGTTGGCCTGGTGGCCGGCATTTCCGCCATCATGGCGAAGGAACGGCTGAATATCGTGTCGCTGCGGGAATTTGTGGATAAAACAGATAACCGTTTTTACATTCGTATAGAAGCCGAAAAAGATACGGATATCCTTGCCCTGGAAACCGCCATCCGCCAGGTGCTTCCGCCCGAAGCCTATGTTAGCATCAACCCCAGGCCGGAAAAAAAGATCGTCGTAATGGTGACCAAAGAATACCATTGCCTGGCAGACATTCTCGTGCGAAACCAGTTCAATACCCTTGGCGCTTCCATACAATGCGTGATCGGCAACCACCAGGTGCTGCAGAATATCTGCGAGCGTTTCGCCATTCCTTTCCATTACATTTCGCATGAACAGGACAGCAAGGCCGTGTTCGAGGAAAAGATGGAAAAAGTGATTGAAGGGTATAATCCTGACTACATCGTGCTGGCGAAATTCATGCGTGTGCTGAGCCCCGCTTTCGTGGCGAAATACCCGGAAAGGATCATCAACATCCACCATTCATTCCTTCCCGCTTTCGCGGGCGGCCATCCGTACAAACAGGCTTTCGAAAGAGGCGTGAAACTGATCGGCGCCACTTCCCATTTCGTAACCAACGAGCTGGACGAAGGGCCGATCATCGCGCAGCAGGTGATACCGGTGAACCATTCGTTCACCACGGCGGATATGATCAGGGCAGGCAAAGAGATCGAAGTATCTGTGCTGGCAAAGGCGCTCAGCCTGGTTTTCAGCGACCGTGTATTTGTTTACCGTAATAAGACCGTGGTGTTCGAGTAAAATGCTGAATGTAAAATGATATCATAAAGAAAAGCGCACGATGTGCGCTTTTCCTGTTCATGGGCGGGATTAATCTCATTGGGCGGCGGAGGCGGACGCCGTCATTCGGATAATGCCGGGGAATGAGCCCGGTAACGGAATATTTTTTCTTATGCTTCTTTCGCGGGCGAATCTTTTTTAATCACCGGCGGTGTGAACTTTATTTCTTCTTTCGGTTTTGCGGGAGCGTCTTTTTTAATCACCGGCGGAGCGAATTTTACTTCTTTTGATTTTACCGGCGCATCCTTTTTGAGCCCCGGCGGAGCGAATTTCGCTTCCTGTTTCCTTGCAGGCGGCGCTGGCGGAGGAGGTGGCGGCACGCCCTTTTTGAATCTTGGCGGCGTAAATTTCACTTCCTTCTGAGGAGCGGGCGGAGGAGGTGGCGGCACGTTCTTTTTGAATTTCGGCGGCGTAAAGTCCGCTTCTTTCTGAGGAGCGGGCGGCGGTGGCGGCGGCACTTTGCCTTTGGAAGGGGAAAGTTGTTTGGAAGGGGCCGGGGGTTTTTCTTTTTCCTGGGCCGGGAGCGTAGTGCAGGCCAACAGCAATACGCCTGCCAGGGCAGCGGGTAGCTTGAGCATAACGGGTAATTTTTAGGAAGACGCAGACGTTCCCCGTTTCCATAAAAATTCCAGAAAATTTTCTTCAAAAAACGGCTTTAACCCATGTGCGCCACTCCCGAGCCCGGAGCAATCTCGAACGCGATGTTCACCTTCGTGCCCTGCGCAACGCCGTCTTCCCCGTAAAGATCGATCACGCGGATGTGGAAAGTGGTGTTGAAAAGCGCTTTGTACAGCTCTACGCGTTCCATACACAGGCTCATGCCCTTGGAAGCATGACTGGAAGGCTGGCGGCGGATGGATTGTGCGCGGCCCACCCCATTGTCCGTGATCTCGCACAACAGTTCTTTTTCCTTAGGCCGGCGCCAGTGGATGTTGAGGCTGCGGTCGCCTTCCTTGTTCATCAGCCCATGCCAGATGGCGTTTTCGAGGAAAGGCTGGATGAGCATGCCCGGCACAAAATATTCATCGGGATTGATGCCGTCTTCTATATAAATCGCGTATTCGAACGGCTTGTTGGTACGCAAAGCTTCTATTTTGAGATAATGGCCCAGCAGCTCCACTTCTTCCCGGAGGGAAATAAAGTTTTTTTCCGCGTGCATCAGCACCATCCGCAGCAGCCGAGCGAAGTTGGACACGTAATCCGAAGCTTTGTCTATATCCGACGCCAAAATACAATGATAGATCCCGTTGAGGCAGTTGAACAGGAAATGCGGGTTCATCTGGCTTTTGAGCGTTACCAGCCTGAACTCGGCCAGCTGTTTGTGCAGCAGCTGTACTTCCATGGCCTGGCGGCGGGCTTCTTCCTCCATTACCGTGCGGGAAATTTTGGACGCGCAGATGGCGGCCACCCTTTGCAGCAGCACGAGATGCCCGGCGGTGTAGAAGTTGCGGCGGGAATGCTCCGAATCGATAATGCCGATCACTTTGCCGCTTTCGGTAATAGGCACGGTGATCTCGGAAAGGCGGCGCTCGTCGTCTACGATATACCGCGGGTCTTTGGACGTATCAGGAATGAGCTCGGGGCGGCCCGTAACCGCCACCGACCCTACGATGCCGCGGCCCAGCCTGATCTCGATCGGGTCGCGGATCTCGAAACGCACGGGATTTTTAGGGCCGTAGGCGGCTTTTTGCACCAGCACGCCCCGTTCTTCGTCTACCAGGTAAATCACACAATCTTCGAGGTGCAGGCGGGAAATGCAGTTTTTGGCAACGTCCCAGAGGATGTCGTCTACCGTATTTTTGCCGAAAAGCGAGGTGGTGAAATAGTTGAGCGTGGCTTCTGTTCTGTATTGCCGCCTGTAGCGGGCCATCTGGCGGTAAATTACCGCCAGCAGCAATATAAGCGCAGCGATAATGGCGATATAAGCGGTTGCAGGCATTGGATTCCCCAAATTCCACCCCAATTTACTCTTTTTTCTCCGCAGCACGTTATATTTGCACCCATGGATCAGATCGTGCAGCAAATAGAAGCATACAAGCAGGAAATTGCCGCCTTCCAGCCCAAAACGGCGGAGGAACTGGAACAATACCGCATTAAGTTCCTCGGCACCAAAGGATTGGTGAAAGCGCTTTTCGGGGAAATGAAATCCGTGCCCAACGAACAGAAAAAAGAGTTCGGGCAGGTACTGAACAGTTTCAAGCTGCTGGCTGAAGGCAAATACGAAGAATTTGAGCACCTGAAAAACGGCGCGGCAGACGCTTCCGGTCACCTCGACCTTACGCTTCCCGGCGAGCCGCACCGCCTCGGCACGCGCCATCCTATCAGCATCGTGCGCAACAAGGCCATCCGTATTTTCGAACGCCTCGGCTTTACCATCGCCGAAGGCCCGGAGATCGAGAACGACTGGCATAACTTCACCGCACTGAACCTCGACGAGAATCACCCGGCCCGCGATATGCAGGATACGTTTTACGTGCACAACAACCCCGACTGGCTGCTGCGCACGCATACCTCCTCCGTACAGGTGCGCGTGATGGAAGAAGGCAATCTGCCCATCCGCATCATCTGCCCCGGCCGCGTATACCGCAACGAGACCATCAGCGCCCGCGCCCACTGTTTCTTCCACCAGATCGAAGGGTTGTACATCGCGGAAAACGTTTCTTTCGCCGACCTGAAACAAACGCTGTATTATTTCGTGCAGGAGTTTTTCGGCGAGAATTTCAAAGTACGCTTCCGCCCGTCTTTCTTCCCCTTCACCGAGCCCAGCGCCGAGATGGACATCTCCTGCCTCATCTGCGGCGGCGAAGGCTGCAGCGTGTGCAAACATACCGGCTGGGTTGAAATTCTCGGATGCGGCATGGTGCATCCCCAGGTGCTGGAAAACTGCGGCATCGATTCGAAAAAATACACCGGCTTCGCATTCGGCATGGGCATCGAAAGATTGACCATGCTCAAATACCAGATCAAAGACCTCCGGCTGTTCTCAGAAAACGACCTTCGTTTCCTGAAGCAGTTCCAGGGCGCCATATAATTCTTCTTTTCAGGGCCGGGACCGTTTTGTTCCGGCCTTGTTGTTTTTCCCCCTCGTGTTTACCCTAACTCCATTCGTTATGCAATCCGTTCAAGACATCCAGGTAATTGCCGTTTGCGGCGCCGGAACCATGGGCGCGGGCATTGCGCAGGTGAGCGCCGCCGCCGGCTTCCGCACCTTGCTGTTCGACCTCAGCGAAAAAGCTTTGCAGCAGGGTTACGCGCAGGTACAAAACAACCTGCAGAAAGCCGTAGACAAAGGGAAAATGCCGCAGCAGCAGATGACGGACATCCTTTCGCGCCTCACGCTTTGCCACGATATCGGCGAATGTACCGCCGATGTGATCATTGAAGCCATCGTGGAAAAAACCGAAGCGAAAGTATCGTTGTTTAGCCGGCTGACCGCCGTGAACACGCCGGATACTATTTTCGCCACCAATACTTCTTCTCTTTCCGTCAGCGAAATAGCGCGGCAGATCGAACACCCCGCGCGCGTGGCCGGCATGCATTTCTTCAACCCCGCCCACCTTATGCAGCTGGTGGAAGTGGTGCGCGGCGAACAAACTTCCCCGCATGTGGCCAACCTGTTGTACGCGCTTGTGAAAGAGATGGGCAAAACGCCCGTGCGCGTAAGAGATTCGCCTGGCTTTATCGTGAACCGCGTGGCCCGGCATTATTATCTTGAAGCGATGGAAGTGGTGGCCAACGGCATTGCAGACATCGCCGTTACCGACCGCCTGCTGGAAGCCGCGGGTTTCAGGATGGGGCCTTTCGCGCTGATGGACCTCATCGGCAACGACGTGAACTATGCCGTGACCGTTTCCCTTTACGAAGCCTTTCAACAGGCGCCGCGGTTCAAGCCGGGGGCCATGCAGGCGGAGCTGGTCGCCAAAGGCGAACTGGGCCGCAAAACCGGGAAAGGTTTTTACAACTATTAATTTACATTTGTGCCGCAATAACAATCCATCCGCAATGATCCTTGTAACCGGGGGAACAGGTTTTTTAGGCAGCTATCTTTTACGGGCCCTCGTGCAGTCCGGCAAACCGGTGCGCGCCTTGTACCGCAGCCGCATTCCCGAACAGGTGAACGACATCAGGGAAAAAGTGGAATGGGTAAAGGCGGATGTGTTAGACCTCGGCGCGCTCGAAGACGCGATGGAAGGCATCACCGAGATCTATCACTGCGCGGCGATCGTTTCGTTTCACCCGGATAAACGGGATGAAATGTTCAAGACCAATATCGAAGGAACGGCCAATGTGGTGAACCTTGCTATCGACGCCGGCATCCGGAAGATCGTTCACGTCAGTTCCGTAGCCGCGCTGGGCCGCGCGAGAGAACAAACGGCGCTTACCGAAGAAGCGGAGTGGGAAGAAAGCGGCAACAATTCCAACTACGCCGTCAGCAAACACCTCAGCGAAATGGAAATATGGCGCGGCATTGCCGAAGGGCTCAACGCTGTGATCGTAAATCCTTCCATCATTCTCGGCAGCGGCTTCTGGCACGACGGCACGGGGCTGATGCTGAAAAACGCCTGGAAAGAATTTCCGTACTACACCGAAGGTGTGAACGGTTTCGTAGACGTTCGCGACGTGGCGGACGCCATGGTGAAACTGATGGACAGTTCCGTTTCGGGAGAAAGGTTCATCCTCAACGGCGACAATTGGCCTTACCGCCAATTGTTCACCCGCATGGCGGAAACGCTGGGCAAAAAACCGCCGCATATCGCCGCCAAACCTTGGATGGCCGCGCTCGTATGGCGCGTGGAAAAACTCCGCAGCCTCTTCACCGGCAAACGCCCGCTTATTACCCGCGAAACCGCCCGTACTGCACAGCTGAAAGTTTTCTACAACAGCGGCAAGATCACACAAACATTGCCAGGCTTCCGCTTCCGCCCGATGGAAGAAACGGTAACGGACGTAAGCAAAGCTTATCTCGCCGCCCAAACGGCCCGGTAAAAACCAAACAATATTCCCGCAATATAAAAGGGCGCCCGCTGGGGCGCCCTTTGCGATATCATCAAAACGTCGTGTTATTGCCTGAACAGCAGCCCGAGCATTACCGCGGCCAGCGTTCGCTGCACGTTTGCATCGGCTTTTGCGTTGATCCATGCCCGGGGATTGTCTCCCGTAAGCACGGCGGCAACCGGCACGCCCTTCAGTTGGAACTCGTAACAGATCTTGTCGGTACTGTTGCGGATGCCGTAGCGGTTGTGCGCGGTTACCCTGATCTCGTCTGTGGCGGAGCGCAGGATGCCGACGGGTTTGTTATCGTTCAGTTCGAGGAAGGCGATGTTTTTCTTCAGCAGCAGTTCCCAGCTTTTGAGCGGGTCCTGCGCGGTGGCGCCGGCAAAGATGTACCAAAGCGGCGCATCGCCTGCCAGGGTGTTGAGGTATTCGGGAAGCGGGCGGTTGGAGAAGGTGATCTTCCCCGTGCTGAGCACCTGCACGGGTTGCTCCGCGTCCCGGCCTTTGGCGGTGAAATAAAAAGCGTCCGCCGTGCTTTTGAATTGTTTTGCCGGTGTATTGGCCGCTATGCCGTTGGTACGGGAAGAAGTGGAGAAATCGCCGAGCGTGATGGTTTTTGCCGTCAGCCAGCCGTCTTTGATCTTCACCGGCAGTTCGTTGGCGGCGATATAAAGGCCGGGATCGGCGGCGGGCGGTTTTACGGAGGCGCAGGCCGTCAAAAGCAGGCAAAGGGCAATGAAAGGGCCGTAAAGTGTTTTTATCATGCGTGTAGAACTAACTGTTGAGCTTTGACCATATTTCCGGGATACGTTTGATCCAGGCGAGTTCCTTTTTCTTTTCGCGGGCGTCTTCCACGGGCGAGCCGAAGTAAGTTTTACCGCCGTCGATAGACTTGCCGATACCGCTTTGCCCGAGCACAACGGCGCCTTTCCCGATGGTCAGGTCTTTGTTAACGCCTACCTGTCCCCAGAGTATCACATTGTCTTCGATAATGGCCTTTCCGCCCACGCCTACCTGCGCGGCAAAAAGACAGTTCTTCCCGATCACCGCGCCGTGACCGATGTGCACCATGTTATCGAACTTGGTGCCGGCGCCGATGATGGTATCGCCGCTTACGCCTTTGTCGATAGTGCAGCCCGCCCCGATCTCCACATCATGTTCGATGATCACCCGGCCGCAGCTGAGCAGTTTGTCGTACATCACCTCCCTGCTTGCGCGTTTCTTGAAATAAAACGCGTCTGCCCCGATAACGGTGCCCGCGTGAATGATCACGTTGTCGCCGATAGTGGTATGGTCGTAGATGGTAACGTTAGGATGGATGATGCAGTTTTTGCCGATGGTTACGTGATGCCCGATAACCACCCCGGGAGATACAACGGTACCTTCGCCGATCACAGCCGTATCGCTCAGGGGGGAAGTAAGGGGCACGAAGGGGCGGTGTTTCTTCACGAGGCTGACGTAGGCGCTGAACGGATCGTCCGTTACCAGCAAAGCCTTGCCGGCGGGCACGTCTACCTTCTTGTTGATGATGATGATGGTGGCGGGGGAAGTAAGACAGGCGTTGTAATACTTCTCGAAATCCACGAACGAGATGTCTCCCGTTTCCACTTTATGGATCTCGTTGATGCCGGTAGCCATGAGCGTTTCATCTCCTGCCAGCTCTGCGCCAATGAACGCAGCTATTTCTTTTACCGCAATCGGTGTTTCAAACTTCATAGTTCATCTTTAAATCAGACAGCAAAGTTAGGGGGCGTTATCCACACTTTTTTTCTGCCTGTGAATAAAATTTCTTGTAAAATTTTTCTTTTGTGATGAAATTCTTTTTAATATTGTGTAGGGAATTTTATTTCCCTGTACTTACTAACCCATTCACATAACAAGAAAGTCTGATTGTTCTCACGGTCAGACTTTTTTTATTGCCCTTGTAACCCGCGGCAGCAAAGCGTTTCAAAGCATTCATTTTTTTTCCTCACATCATCGCGAACAAAATGCGCGGCCCGTTTTGAGGGGTTGAAGCGTAAAGTTGCCCTTTCCTGTTTTTCCCGTTTTTTGATCCGGCCGGCCCTTAAAAGCGCTTTTAAAGGCAAAAATTTTTGCTGGCGGGGATGCTTTCAAAGGTTAATCCTGCAGGTTTGCCATTTTAATGAGTTGCTGAAGGCGGAGTATCCTGATCTTTTTCCCCGTAAGGTCTATCACCTTCTCTTTTTTGAATTCGGAAAGCAGGCGGATAGCCGATTCGGTAGCGGTGCCCACGAGGTTGGCGATCTCTTCCCTGGAAAGGGTTACGTTGATGGTCTGTTCATCTTCTTCCAGGCCGTAAGTGTTCTTCAGCGTCAGCAGGGTTTCGGCCAGCCGTTCCCTGACGGGCTTCTGTGCAAGATGGGTGATCTTGGTTTCGGCCCTTCTCAGTTCGCTGGTAAGTATCTGCATCATCTTGAGCGAAAGGGCGGTGTCTGTCTGGAGTATCTGGAGGAAAATATCGCGGGGAATAAAACACACCGCACTGTCTTCCAACACGGTAGCTGTTGCGGTATAAGGCTCGTTATCGATCAGCGCTTTGTAACCGATGAGGTCGCCGGGCCTTACGAGGCGGATGATCTGCTCCCTCCCTTCGTCGCCGCTGTGGGAAAGTTTCACCTTACCTGTGTTGATACAGTAGATGCCATAGGGATGGGCGCCTTCCTGGAAAATTACCTGGCCTTTTTTGTACACTTTGCACGTTTTGGCATTGGCTATCTCCGCTACATGTTCAGGCGTAGCGGCGGAAAATATCTCGCCCAGGAATTTGTTGCAGAACCGGCATTCTGTTTGATCGCTTAACATATCATATGCCATAAAACCTCAAGGATGCGGCAAAATTACTAATTTACAGGCCCTTAACCAAAGTAAGCATCTTGAGCCTGCACTATTTTTCCGTGTACAAGCCATACGAAGTGTTGACCCGCTTCGGAAAAGAAGGAGATAAAGCCGTCTTGTCCGACTACTTTGACGTGCCCCGCGATGTTTATCCCGTAGGCCGCCTCGATTACGACAGTGAAGGACTGCTGATACTGACTAACGATAAGTCGCTCAACCACCGCCTGCTGGACCCCAAACATGCGCATGAAAGGGAATACTGGGCGCAGGTAGACGGAGCGGTGACCAACCAGGCCATCCGGCAACTGCAGGAAGGCGTTACCATCAGCATCGACGGCAAACCTTACCGCACCCGCGGCGCCGACGCGGAAATTTTTACGGCCGACCCCATCGTGCCCGAACGCAACCCGCCTATCCGTTTCCGCAAACATATCCCCGCTCCCTGGATCAGGCTGACCGTTCGTGAAGGAAAAAACCGGCAGGTGCGTAAAATGACCGCCGCCGTTGGTTTTCCCACGTTGAGGCTCATCCGTTACAGGATCGGAACGCTCACGATCGACGGCCTTCAGCCGGGCGATATGATGGAGCATACGCAGCAGGAGATATACAAAGCCCTTTTCCGTTAACATCGCTCCCGCCCAAATTGGCTGGTTCCCAATCAGAAATATGGCTTCATTTAACTAGATTTGTCACATTAAACAGAAAATATGCTCAAATCCATGACCGGCTTCGGCCGTGCGGAGGTAACCCGGGGAGAAACAACCATTGTGGCGGAAATAAAGTCGCTCAACGGCAAACAGTTCGAAGTGAACCTGAAAATGTCCCCTCTGTTAAAGCCCTACGAATTCGATATCCGTAACCTCCTCCAGCAGGAGCTGCAGCGCGGCACGCTCGATGCCACCATCAACATCAAGCAGAACGGCGCTACCCGCCCCGTGGTGATCAACACCGAGCTTGCGCGTTATTACCACACCGCCATCACCGCCATGGCCACCGAGCTTTCCCTGCCTCAGGAAGACATGCTCAACGTGCTCATGAAACTGCCCGAAGTGGTAACGCCCGCTTCCGAACAAATGGAAGAATCCGAATGGCTCGAAGTGGAAAAGGTGATCCGCACCGCGGTAGGCGATATGGACGCGCACCGCATCGACGAAGGCGCCATGCTGGAAAAAGACCTGCTGCTGCGCATCGACAACATCCTGCTGTACACCGAAAAAGTGAAAGAACTGGACCCGCTGCGTAAAGATAAAGCGCGCACCCGCCTCGAAGGACTGCTGGCCGAATATGTGGGCAAAGAAAACGTAGACGCGAACCGCATGGAGCAGGAATTGATCTTTTACCTGGAAAAGCTGGACATTTCGGAAGAACTGATCCGTCTTCAGAACCACTGCCGGTATTTCAAAGACATACTCGCCGAAGCCGAGGCCGCCAAAGGCAAAAAACTGGGATTCGTACTGCAGGAGATCGGCCGCGAGATCAACACCACCGGCTCAAAGGCGAACGACGCCGGCATCCAGCAATGGGTGGTGATGATGAAAGACGAACTGGAAAAAGCAAAAGAGCAGGTACTGAACGTACTTTAAGCTGAAATACAACTATGACCGTAAAGACGAACCAGGGATACGCCGTCCTTTTTACATGCCTGCTGGCCTTCGCCTGCAAGCCCCCGAAACTGGATACCTTCGAAAAAAACAGGGATATCCCGCATTCGGAATGGTCGGCAGACAACCGGCCGGTATTCGAACTGGAGCTGGCTCCCGAAGATACCGCGTACTACTACAACATTTATGTGAACGTGCGGCATACGGACGCATACCCTTACAATAATCTCTGGCTACTTGTAAGCACGCAGCTGCCGGGAGACAGCGCGGCGGCTACCCGCCGCGTGGAACTGCCGCTGGCGGACACTTACGGCAAATGGCTGGGAAGCGGCATCGACGACATCTACGAGCACCGCATTCCTATCCAGCAAAACGCCATCTTTGCAAAACCCGGCATGTACCGCTTTACCTTCGAGCAGAACATGCGCCAGAACCCGCTCCCCGATATGCTGAGCGTGGGGCTGCGCATCGAAAAGGCCGCCCCGAGGAAATAAACGGCACAGGCCCGGGCATTGTCAGTAAACACAAAACGGCGGATGTATCGATAGATTCATCCGGCCTTTAAAAAAAACATTAATTACGGATGAAACAATCCTCATCATCCGGCCTGCCGAACAGGAAGATGATCACCGGCATCTATATTTTTGTGCTGGTATACACCATCGTACAGCTGCTGTGGTGGGGCGTGCTGCTGCATCAGCAAAGCAAGCAGATCGCGAAAAACGAACAGATCGCGCTTACCCATAAGATCCAGGAGCTGACGCACCCCGCCGAGTTTATGCAGGAAATGCAGCGCCTTCACAAAGAGCAGCAGATGCGCACCTTCAAGTACATCGGCGAAGGCGTGATCTTTCTCGTATTGATACTCGCCGGCGCCGCCATCGTTTACCGCGCCGTATGGAAACAGATGAAGCTTGGGCAGCAGCAGCAAAACTTCATGATGGCCGTTACCCACGAGCTGAAAAGCCCCATCGCCGTCGCGAAGCTCAACCTCGAAACCCTCCGCCGACATAAACTGGACGAAGAAAAACAACGCAAGCTGCTGGATGCCACCATCCGCGAAACCAACCGCCTCGACCAGCTGTGCAACAATATCCTGCTGGCTTCGCAGTTCGAGCACCGCAAATACCAGCCCTTCCTCGAGCATCTCGATTTTTCCCGGCTGCTGAGAGACGCAACGGAAGAATTGCAATGCCGTACCGTCAGTCATAACATAGAAGCTGACATAATGCCGGGCGTGGAATTACAGGGCGATAAATTCATGATCACCCTGATGCTGAACAATCTGGTGGAAAACGCGGTCAAATACGCCCCCAAAGGCAGCACCATCCGCGTGAAACTTTTCAGATCGGGCGAAACGCTGAAACTGGCCGTGAGCGACGAAGGAGAGGGCATTGCGCCGGAAGAGCGCGGCAAGATCTTCCTGAAATTCTACCGCATCGGCAACGAAAATACCCGCAAAAGCAAAGGCTCCGGGCTGGGCCTGTACCTCACCCGCAAGATCGTAGAGCAGCATGGCGGTACTATCGCCGTGAAGGACAATTCCCCGAAAGGCACGTGTTTTGAGATCACCTGGAATGATTATTCCGTACAATCTGTATAAAATTAACCGGTTGTACGTAATTTTATAGGCAACCACCACAATGCATCACTATGAAGGAAGCGACGAAAGCATCTATATTGCTGGTAGAAGACGAGGAGAACCTCCAGGAAGCGCTGAAGCTCAACCTGGAACTGGAAGGTTATGAGGTAACGGCCGTGGATAATGGTACCAGCGCGCTGAAAGCCGTGAAAAACGAATATTTCGACCTGATCATCCTCGATATCATGCTCCCGGAAATGGACGGCCTCGCCGTTTGCGAAAACATCCGCATTCAGAACAACGAAGTGCCCATCCTTTTCCTCAGCGCCAAAAACAGCAGCGCAGACCGTGTGCTCGGCCTCAAAAAAGGCGGGGACGACTATATGACCAAACCTTTCAATCTCGAGGAACTGCTCCTCCGCGTTGAAAAGCTCATCGTCAAAAACAAAAAGATCCAGGATAAAGATTCCGTTCCCAACGTATACCGCTTCGGCAATAACATGATCGACTTCGCAGCGCAGGAATGCGTGGGGAAAGACGGCAAACATCACGAGCTGTCCAAAAAAGAGACCATGCTGCTCAAGCTGCTGATCGAAAACAAAGGAGAAGTGGTGACCCGTGAAAAGATCCTCCAGGTGGTATGGGGCTACAACGTATACCCTACCACCCGCACCATCGACAACTTCATCCTCAATTTCCGCAAATATTTCGAGCAGGACAGCCGCAATTCCCAGTATTTCCACTCCGTTCGCGGCGTAGGCTACAAATTCACCGACGGCTGAGGCCCCGCACCAGCTATCCTTATTCCCCCGCCGATTGTAAAGTAGCTCCCGCCAGCTATTCAATACCGTTTTTCCAGCCGCTGAACGCTTCTTACTTTTAAGCGGCTTAGGAATCTGATATGTATAACCCCACAAGCGGACTGGATCTATCGCATGCACTCACGGCGCCGCCGGCATTGGAATTACTGCCCTTACCGGGCGTCTTTATCCTCATCATTGTTTTTTTCGTACTGGCCGCGGTTACCGGTCTTTTTTTCTGGTGGCGCGAGCGCAGGCTCCGGCGCAATATGCAGGAAAAGATCGCCATGCACGACAGCCGCGCTTCGCTGGAACTGCACACCATTCAAAGCCAGATGGACCCGCATTTTATTTTCAACAGCCTCAACGCCATTCACAGCTTTATCCTTTCCTCCAGCACCGAACTGGCTTCTTCTTATCTCACGCGTTTCAGCAAACTCATGCGCCTCACGCTCGAAAACAGCAGCCGCGAATGGATCACGCTGGAAGAAGAGCTGGAATCGCTGGAGCTGTACCTGCAGCTGGAACAGCTGCGGTTCGACGGGCAGTTCGAATACGTGATACACCGCCTGCCCGATTGTCCCCAGCTTTCCGTGCTGCTGCCGCCCTTCGTGGTACAGCCCCATGTGCAGAACGCCATCTGGCACCGCCTGCTGCACCGCGGCGCGGAACGGAAAGGATTGATCAGCATCGAGATCGGGAGGAAAGACGGGGTGTTTTTTATTAAACTGGAAGACAACGGGGTGGCGCGCCAAAGCGTTTTCCATAGCTACCAGCAGCGCACGGAAAGCACGCGTGTGGCCGCGGAAAGGCTGCACTGGATCAACACGCGTTATCATACCCATGCCGCCATCACCACCGGTCATGTGTACGATCAGCATCACCAGAGAACCGGCACCTACACGGTTATCCGCCTGCCGGACGTTACCGCGGCTTCCCTTCCGGAAGAAGCGGAGATTTTTAAGTAAATTAGCATTGCTGAGTATATTCCTTTTACCCTAACAAAGGGCTTTCATGACTACCATCATTATAGACGATGAGGAACATTGCCGCGATGTGCTGCATCTGCTGCTCACGCGTTATTGTCCTGAATTGCAGGTAGTAGCCGTATGCGCCGGCTCCGAAGAAGGGCTTAAAGCCATCGTCAGGCTTCAGCCGCAACTGGTGTTTCTCGACGTGGAAATGCCCGGCATGAACGGCTTTGAGCTGCTTGAAACCATCGGCCGGCCGAACTTCTCCGTGATCTTCACCACCGCCTACGATCAATACGCCATCAAAGCCATCCGCCACAGCGCGCTCGACTTTTTGCTGAAGCCCGTAGATAAGGAAGAGCTGGTAGTGGCGGTCAAAAAAGCCGTCAGCCAGCGTCACGCTTCAGGCCCCAAGACCGAAGCGCTCCTCCAGTTCCTTCACCAGCACATGCAGCCCAACGAAAGGCTCGCCCTGCCTACGGTAGACGGCCTCCGTATGATGCCCGTGCGCGAGATCACCTATTGCGAATCGGAAGGAAGTTACACCCGCGTGTTCCTTCAGCAGCATGCCTCGCCGCTGCTCATCTGCCGCTCGCTGAAGGAAGTGGAAGACGTGCTCAAAGACAAAGGTTTTTTCAGGGTGCACAACAGCTACCTGATCAACCTTTCGTACATGTACAAATACATCAAGGGAGATGGCGGGGAAATCATCATGACAGACGGGCGGAGCGTGCCGGTAAGCCGCCACAGGAAACAGGAATTCCTGACGAGGATCGAGAAGTTATGATGCGTTAAAGCGGCTTCAGTTCGTTTACCGCCACCCATCCGCTTTTACCGTCGGCGAGCTGCACTTTGCTGAACTGGCTGGTGCCGTCGAGGACCTTCACTTTCATGCCTTCCTTCAGTTCAAACAGGTCTTTGCTGCCATCGTCCGGCGCGGATTTGACTTTTACCGCGCTGTGCATCACAATGGCTTCGCCGCTGTTGTACGCTTTGTTGTGCATCCAGATCGCCATGGAGAAATAACCAATGAACAGCACACCGGTGAGCGCCATGGCCCAGCGGAACCAACGCCTGCCTTTCACCGCGACAAAAAAGTACATGATCGCGGAAGCGGCCAGCAGCCAGAACCATACGATGCTCCACACCGCCCAGCCCGCGCCGGAATGCAGCGACTGCCATTGCAGCCACCATTTTTCGAAGAACAGCAGCGGCAGCGTTTCGACATTGCTGCCCACGCGCTGGTTGGCCAGCGCCAGGTTCTGCTCGGTAGCTTCGTCGCCGGGATGGAGATGCAGCGCCTTTTCGAAACTGTACACGGCCATGCCCGTCTGGTTGCTTTTGTAATAAGCGTTGCCGGCATTGAAGTACAGGTCTGCCACCTGGTATCCCGAATCGATCAGCTGCTGGTATTTAGCGGCGGCTTCTTCATATTTTTTCTGCTGGTACAGCTGGTTGCCTTCGGTAAAAAGGGCGGGCGCCTTCTGCGCCTGCGCCCTAACCGCGGCGGCGGTGAGAAGGAGGAAGAACAGTACCCGGATGGATGGTTTGAATGAACGCGTCATAATCGGTTATTTTCCGGCGGCACCTCCGGCTTTGCCTTTTAATTCGTCTTCGATGGCACTGATCACTTCCACGGCTTCCTGGTAAGCGCCCTGGCGGTGTTCGTTGCTGCTGGCGGGCGCGTACAGGGCCATTTCGCATCGGTCTGTAAGCTCCATCAGTTTTTGCATGGTGGCGGCGCTCACGTTTTGCGCGCCCAGTTTATCGTGCACCAGCTGCTTGCTCAGCTCGGCCATCGGGATCTTCAGTTTGTGGCTGAGGTAACCCCAGGTGGCGCGGGATGTTTCTTCGTAAAATGCTTTGTCTTTCCCTTCTTTCAAATAACGCGCCGCCAGCTCCAGGCGTTTGAGCGCCACGCGGTTGGCATGCCTGTGCCGCAGCATGGCGGCGTTTGTGCTCAGGAATTGCTGGCGCCTGCGGTGCCATGCCATGGCGGCGATGCCCAGCAGCGGCAGCAGCAGCAATATCCAGAAGAGCACCTTGCCAAAAAAGAACGGGCTGTTTTTGCTCCAGCTTTGCCCGCTTACGCGAATGTCCGCCAGTTCGGTGGGCACCCCGAAATCTTCGCGGTCTCTTTTCGTTTGTTTGCCTTGCGTTACATGTATGGCGAAGGGGGAAGATGTGAGTGTTTTATAAGCCTGCGCCGCAGGGTCGAAGTAGGAAAATTCCACCGGCGGCAACTCGTACTCACCTTTTTCCTGCGGCATCAGCGCGTACTGGAACTGGCGGCTGCCGCTAAGCGGGTTGCTGTTCTTTTCGATGTTGTCGGTTACCGTCGGATCGTATTTTTCGAACGCCTGCGGAATGTTCAGCGGCGGCGCGTTCAGCAGGTTCACGTTGCCCTGCCCCGCGATGTTCACTTTCAGCGTAAGCGCATCGTCTGTGCTGAGTTTATTTTTATCGAGCTGCGCCGTCATGGTGAATTTGCCCACCGCGCCGTTGAAGCTGGCCGGGCGGCCTTCAGCAGGCAAAGGTTTCACGGTCACTTTCAGCACCGGGCTCTGGATCTTATACGGCACTACTTCATATTCGGGCGTAGCGAAGGGATCGTCGTTAAAAAAGTCGTCGAACGCGCTGCCGCCGAACGCGTCTTTGAAAAAGGGATCGTTGAACGGATCGTTGGCCGCGCGTTTCCGCTTGCCGCCGAGTTTTACGAAATGCACCTGGTTGTCTACCTCCGCGGGATCAAGTTCCAGTTCGCCGGACTGCAGGGGGAACAGCAGCGTTTTACGGATCACGAATACGTTGAACCTCATGCCGTTCACTACTTCTTCCTGTGCGCGCGGCGGGTTGGGCAGCTCGATGTCTTTCGCTGAAAATCCTTTGAACGCGGGCACTTTGGTAACGTTGGAGTTCGTGGGCAGGCGGGTGTACAGTTTGTATGTCGCGGTGATCTGTTCGCCTTCGTACACGGTGGTTTTGTCTACCTCCACCTTCACGAAAATATTTTTACGCAGTTTGTCTTTTACATCTTCTCCTTCCCTGATCACCCCGGGGTGCGACGAACCGTAGGCGTCTCCGCCATAGCCTCCGCGGCGCGGCGGTGGCTGGGGCTGCGCCTGCTGCTGCGGCAGCTGCGAGCCGGGGCCGCCTTTCACCACTTCGATATTGATGGGATTGCTTTTTACGAGCCGGCCGTCTACCCGCGCGGTGGCGCCGGGAATGGTGTAACGCCCGGGAGCCTGCGGCTGCAGCACGTAAGAATAACCAAGATAGTTGGATACTTTCCCGTTCACGAAAGACGTGCTTTGCATCAGCTCGGGCCCGCGTATCACGGTAAAACCTTTGAACGAGGGGGTGATCTCCCCGCTGAAGTTCACGGGGTTTTCGAGCAGGAACTGCACACGCACCATTTCGTCCATCGCAATTACGTTGGCGCTGCTATGGGTGGTGAAACGGAACTCCTGCGCATAGGCGGAAAGCGCTGCAGAAAGGGAAAGCAGCAGCGTGAATAAACTTTTCTTTACAATGACAGTGTAGACCTTCATCCTGGAAACAAATTTAACCAAAGCCGCACCGGCGTACGCGCGCTGTGAGTTAAAAGAAAGTTAAAATAGTAGCAAAACAAGCCACAGGAAAGAGTTTCATCCTATATCGCCCAACATCGGGCGCATCAGGATGTCTTCGATAACGGCCTGCGGGCTGAGGTTATACGCGGCCCAGATCATATCCGCCACATCGCGGGCTTCCATGAGCCTGTCCGCCGGCGCTTCGAAACCCTCCCAGCTGGCGGTCCATACCGGGCCGGGGCTTACCGAGGTCACTTTTACGTTGAACGGTTTCATTTCTTCGCGCAGGTTTTTGGAAAAGCCCAGCAGCGCGAATTTCGTGATGCTGTACGATCCTCCGTTGGGGTATGCTTTATGGCTGGCGGTGGAGCAAAGATTAAACACATGCCCTTTGCGCGCCGCTTTCATGGCGGGTATGAACGCACGCGTGAGATGGTATGCGCTGTAAAGGTTCACGGCCATCATCTTTTCGAGATGCCCGTCTTCTTCCTCATGTACCGCGCCGGGCGTAAAAATGCCGGCGTTGTTCACCAGTATGGCCGGCGTATCGCCGAACGTTTCTTTTATTTTTTTTGCGAAACCGAGCACGGCCTGTTTGTCGCCCATATCCACGGTTTCGGCCAGCACTTTGGCGCCCTGCCTTTGTTGTTGAATGGATTCGCCGGCTTCTTTCAGCACGGCGGCGTTGCGCGCGCAAATGGCAATGTCAAACCCTTCAGCAGCCAGCTTTTCAGCTGTTGCCAGGCCAATTCCCCTGCTGGCGCCTGTAATGATCGCGTACATATTTCTGATTACCGTTTTTAAAGCCCCTAAAAATAACGCAAAAAATACGGAATCGTTAAAATGGCCGGGCTTCCCGCCGATTATCGTAAATTTGCCGTGGAAACACACAGCTGCCAACGCTACAGATCATTATGAGATACAAACATATTTTTTTCGACCTGGACCATACATTGTGGGACTTCGAGGCCAACGCCACCGCTACGCTGCAGGAACTTTACGCCGAATACGCCCTTGAAAAGAGAGGTATTCCGTCTTTCGACACTTTTTACGCGTCCTATTCCGTGATCAACGATAAACTGTGGGACCGCTTCCGCAAAGGTTTCATCAACCGCAACGAACTGCGCACCAAACGTTTCAGCATGACCTTCCTCGATTTCAAACTGTGCGACGACCGGCTTTGCGAAAGCATCGGCGCGCGTTTTATCGAGCTGCTGCCGACCAAAACCGCGCTGTTCCCTCATTGCACGGACGTGCTGGATTACCTGCGCGACAAAAAATATCCCATTCACCTGATTACCAACGGGTTTGAGGAAACGCAGCGGCTCAAGATGAAACATTCCGGCATCAACGATTATTTCACGCATGTAGTTACTTCCGAAACTGCGGGCAGCCTGAAACCGCACCGCGAAATATTCGACTATGCGATGAAACTCTCCGGCTGCACGGCCGCCGAATGCATCATGATCGGCGATACGCTGGATGTGGACATTCTCGGCGCGCAGCAGGCCGGCATCGACCAGGTGTATTTTTCACCGAAACCGGCCGTAGGCATTCAGCCTACCTACACCATCCAAAGCCTGCACGAGCTGAAGGAAATTCTTTAAAAACAACGCAATCATAAAAAAAGCGGTGTTCCGGATATGGAACGCCGCTTTTTCTTTATCGTTAAGTGAATATTATCCTTTGGTGGAAGGTTTGGCTTTTTCGGCCTTGGCCGCGGGTTTGGCGGGTTTGCTCTTCATCGCGGCGGAAGTCCTGGAAGGCATGGGCATGCAGCACGATTTGCCTTCGCCGGGTTTCTGGCAGGCGGCTTCTTTTGCAGGCGGCTTCTTTTTAGCGGCGGGTTTCTCCTGCGCGGGCGCGGGGCCGGCCATCAGTGTAATTGCCGCGAGGGCGAAGAATACTTTTTTCATATTAAAAAGGTCGTGAAGAACTCCAAAACAAGCCCGAATACGTTCATTCCTTTCAGGAAAGACTTCAAACGGCTGCGGGTATTTGTTTTTTGAGCGGGTTGCATAATACCCTGAAGATACTCCAAACCGGTTTAAAAAACTGTTAAAACTTAGCCGAGCTTCGCGATCACGGTCTGGCCGCCTCTTACGGTCTGCTCCAGCGCCACGTTCACTTCGGTGCCAACGGGCAGGTAAATGTCCACGCGGGAGCCGAATTTGATGAAGCCCATTTCCTGGTTCTGCTTCACCTGCATGCCGGCTTTGAGGTAGTTCACGATGCGGCGGGCGAGGGCGCCGGCGATCTGGCGCACGAGTATCTCGTTTTTGCCGTTGCCGATCACCACGGTATGGCGTTCGTTTTCGGTAGACGATTTGGGATGCCAGGCCACGAGGTATTTACCGGCATGGTATTGGCTGAGCTTCACTTCGCCGCTGATGGGGTTGCGGTTTACGTGAACGTTGGCGGGGCTCATAAAAATGGATACCTGCAATCTTTTATCCTTGAAATATTCTGTCTCGAAAGTTTCTTCGATCACCACCACTTTACCATCTGCCGGGGCAATCACCAGCTGTTCGTCCTGGTTCATTTCCCTGTTGGGAATACGGAAAAAGGAAACGATGAAAAGGAAAAAAACCAGTGAAATGGCGGACACGATGTAGCCCGCAACCGGGGACACCAGGTAAAATACCGCGCCGTTGATCAGCGCCAGTATCACAAAGGTGATGGCGATGGTCGCCGTTCCCTCACGATGGATAGTCATTGTTCTGTTTTGTTAATGAAAGATCGCCGGTTTTTTTCCGGCGGTACGAAGGTATGAAGAAAATAAAAATTTATCGCACAAAGAGGCTCACGTATATCCATGCAAAAGGCGCGGCTACCAGTAGCGAATCGAAGCGGTCGAGGAAACCGCCGTGGCCCGGCATGATGCTTCCTGAATCTTTTACGCCGGCCAGTCTTTTCAAGCGCGATTCCAGCAGGTCGCCCGCCGTTCCGAAAACGGCGGCTATCACCGCGAGCGCCACCCAATGCGGCCAGGCCAGGCCCCAGCGGTCTGCGCCCCAGAAATAACCGAACACGCCGGCGGCGGCAACGGCCAGTATCATGCCGCCTACCGTACCTTCAATGGTTTTTTTCGGGGAGATGGACGGGGCGAACGGCGTGCGGCCGATGAGGGAGCCAACGATGTAGGCCATGGTATCGTTGATCCAGATAAAAACGATCAGCAGTAAGGGAATCAGCACGCTGCCTGATCCGCCGATCGTCGTATGCCATCCGGGCACAACAGAAAATGAAACAGGCAATAAACGCAGGTCTACCATCATGCTCAAAGGCGCCGTTACATAAATGAGGCCGAGGATGGAATAACCGATCGTTTTCAGCGAAAAGTTCTTGCTCATCAGGATCTCGCCGAGCGGCAGCAGCAGTATAAAGATAAACGCCATCACAAAACCTATTTCGCCGAGCGTTACGCCGCTTCCGCCAAAATGCCGGTCGGTAACCGCCATCATCACCGCACAGCCCGCAATCAGCAAGCCTGCGCTGTGCCAGGGCGATACTTCGTTATAATCGCCGTCCATCAGGCGCACGAGTTTCACGTACTCCCGCAGGGCAAAAAAGTTGATCAGGAAAAAAAGAAGAAAGAAACTCAATTCATTCCACAGGATGCCCCCAAGCATGATGGCTACGAAAAACAGGGCGGTAATGGTACGCGTGATGAAGGTCTTCATACTGTGCTTACAATATTGGATCGGCCGTAAAGCTACGCATTGTTTTCATTCTTGCCTTCCCGGCTGGCCGCGATCAGTTCTTTCGCTTTCGCCTCGTTGCTGTTATGCACGTATACTTCGTCCATGCCCGGCAGCATGGTCACAAAAGAGGAATCCTGCCGGTTCACGATCACGGCTTCTATCTCGTTTTCTATCAGCATGCCTTTAATGATCTCCGATTCGAAAGACACGTTGCTGGCAAATACTTTTACCCAATCTTTTTCCATATCAGTATTCTTTTTCTGTTGTTGAAATGGTCTCGTCCGGGTATTCGTCCGCTAACCCGTAGGTATACCCGTTCTCCTGCGCCCGTTTATGAAGCCGCCAGATCAGCAGGCCGGTAACGGCGGTGCTCAGCAGGCCGAAATACAGCGGCACATGTTCGTCTGCCATCGCGTCGTAATTGGACATTTTCGCCTGGTAGAGAAACACGAGCACCACCTGCAATCCGTTGTTGAGGAAGTGCGCGAGGATAGAAAGCCAGAGGTTCCCGGTAACCAGGTATATCGCACCCAGCAAAAAGCCCAGCAGCGCGCGGGGCATGAATCCGAGGAACTGGAAATGAATAAAACTGAAGAACAGCGCGGTGATCACCACGGCCACCCAGCCGTTTTTGACCATGCGTAAAACGAGGTTCTGGATCACGCCCCTGAACAGCACTTCTTCGGCGATGGCCGGGGCCAGGGCGATCAGCACCAGGTTCACCACCAGCGAAGCGGTATCGGGCATTTTGAGGATCATTTCCGTTTGCGTTTTGGCATCTTTTTCCAGTTCGGCCAGCACGTCTGGCAGGGGCCAGAGCTGGTTCCATTCACTGAGCAGGCCTACCATGGGCAGGGCAGACAGCATGATCAGCAATGCCAGCGCCACGAGAATGAAAGAAGAACGTCCTTCCAGCCCGAGGTATGCGCCCGGGCGCGGACTGGCCAGGCGGGCGAATATCAGCCCCGGCGTGAGGAACGCCCCCAGCGTGAACAGGAACTGCATGGTTTTGGCGGCGAAAACAAACGAGGGGTCCTTCCATACCGCCGTTTCGTTGATCTGCGTAAACGTATAGCCGCCGCTGATAGCGGGGAATATTATCCACAACAGGGCGCTTGTTACGACGTAACAGGTGAAAAACAGCGTCAGAAGCCAGAATAGCTGGGCCCAGGGAGACGATCTTCGTATTAAGTCCATAAACTATCGCTGAAGTAATTTTGCGTAAATTTACACCGTGTTTGCCAGTTGACCGACAAAATAAAAACGGGCAGGAATAATATGGTGAAAATCGGAGATATAGAACTGGGTGAATTCCCGCTGCTGCTGGCGCCCATGGAAGATGTGAGCGATCCTCCGTTCAGGGCGGTATGCAAAGCCAGCGGGGCAGACCTGATGTATTCGGAGTTCATTTCCTCCGAAGGCCTCATCCGTGACGCGATCAAAAGCCGGATGAAACTGGACATTTTTGATTACGAAAGGCCCGTCGGCATCCAGATCTTCGGCGGAGACGAAGAGCCAATGGCCATGGCCGCCCAGATCGTGGAAGCGGCCAATCCCGACCTGCTGGACATCAACTTCGGCTGCCCCGTAAAAAAAGTGACCTGCAAAGGCGCGGGCGCCGGCATCCTGAAAGACATTCCCAAAATGGTGCGGCTTACCGAAGCGGTCGTAAAGGCCACGAAGCTGCCCGTAACGGTCAAAACCCGCCTCGGCTGGGACGACGATACCAAAAACATCGAAGAAGTAGCCCAACGCCTGCAGGACGTGGGGATCAAAGCGCTGACCATTCACGGCCGCACCCGCACCCAGATGTACAAAGGCAGCGCGGACTGGACATTGATCGGCAAAGTGAAGAACAACCCGAAGATACATATACCCATTTTCGGTAATGGAGACATCTGTACGCCCGAACAGGCAAAAAACGCGCGGGAAAAGTACGGGGTGGACGGGGTGATGATCGGCCGCGCGGCCATCGGTTATCCCTGGATATTTAACGAGATCAAACATTTCCTGTCAACAGGCGAACACTTGCCGCCGCCGACTGTTGAAGAAAGAGTAAAAGTATGCAAACAGCACCTTCGGCATTCCATCAGCTGGAAAGGAGAAATCGTTGGCATACTCGAAATGCGGAGGCACTACACCAATTACCTGAAAGGGCTTCCGCATATCAAAGAATTCCGTGCACAATTAGTAACTTGCAATACGGCGTCAGCAATTGAAGCGGTACTGGATGCCGTTGCATTACAGTACAAAGATCATATATTTGAGAGGACAATGCCCCCAATGGCTGGCTCGGAAGGAACAGCAATTCAGACAGAAAGAGAACTGGCGTGTGGTATCGCGGATTAACCCCGAATTGAATCACCAAAAAACTGCATTCACAATGGCCACGGTTAAAAATCTGAAAAATGAAGTCTGGAAAGACTTGCAGATTAAAAACAAATCTGCCCTGCGCAAAAGGTACGCAGTGTCCAACATGGGAAGAGTGATCAGTTACCACGAAAGCATCGAAGACGGGAAGCTGCTGAACGGTTCTACCGTTGAAGGTTATACGGTGTTGAACATCAAACCGGCGGACACCTATCAAAGCCTTTACCTGCACCGTGAAGTGGCGCGGCTCTTCTCCCCTAAAACCAGCCGGGCGCAGAAATACGTTATCCATCTCGATTTTAATAAAAAGAACAACAAGGTGTCTAACCTCCGCTGGGCCACCAAGGAGGAAATGGAAAGGCACCAGCAGAACAGCCCGGCGAAGCTGGCCTACAAGGAACTGCAGCGCCACCGCCTGAAAGGGCTGAAGCTGAACGTAACAAAGGTGAAAAGCATCAAACGGTTGCTGGATAAACCCGGCAAAAAAACCATGAAGCAGATCGCCGAACAGTTCTCCATCAGCGAAATGCAGCTCTACCGCATCAAAAGCGGCGAGAACTGGAGCCATGTTACCCTGGATTAAAGCCTGAATCTTCAGGAATGATCATATTTTGATGTTGTCTGACAGCGGCCTTCGTACCAACGGGGCCGCTGCCTTTTTAGCCCTTCTTGCTTGCTTCCCCGTTTTGCCGTACCTTACTCTCCCAAATCAGTAGACTATGGCAGACAAGAAAATAGCGATCATCGGCGGCGGAAACCTCGGTTCCGCTATAGCGGAAGGACTTTTAAAGAGCGGGTTCAGCAAACCCGGAAGCATCACCGTCACCAAACGAAATATCGCCACACTGGCCGCCCTGAGCGAAAAGGGCGTGCATGTGGAATCAGATAACGCCAAAGCCATCAGCCAATCTGACGTGGTGGTGGTGGCCCTCAAACCCTACAACGTCAAAGAAGTGCTCAGCGAGCTGCGCGCCAGCTTCGACGCCAAAAAGCAGATCCTGATCAGCGTGGTTACCGGCGTGCTGCTGGACGATCTTGAAAAGATCACCCTGCCCGGCCTCCCCATTTTCCGCGCCATGCCCAACACGGCTATCGCCATACAGGAATCCATTACCTGCATTTGCGGGCGCAACGTTACGGCCGAACAAACCGCTTTCGTAAAAGAAATGTTCGACCAGCTGGGCATTACCGTCAGCATCGACGAAAAACTGATGGACGCAGCCACAGTGCTCGGCGCCTGCGGCATCGCCTATGCGCTCCGTTTTATCCGCGCCAATATCCAGGGCGGCATCGAGATCGGGTTCGACGCGGCTACGGCCAACCTCATTGCAGCGCAAACCGTAAAAGGCGCGGCGGAACTGCTGATCAAGGGCAACCGCCATCCCGAAGCGGAAATAGACAAGGTGACAACGCCCAAAGGCTGCACTATTGCGGGTTTGAACGAAATGGAACACCAGGGCTTCAGCTCTTCCCTCATCAAAGGCATCACCGCCAGCTACGATAAGATCGTGAAAGGATAAACATTCAACTTCGTAGATATAACTAAAAACAAAGGCCGGGATAAGAATATCCCGGCCATTTAGTTAAACCTACAACTGTTACACTGTTCGTAACAATCTTATCACTTATGCAAGTATTTTATCAGTTCATCATCGAAGCAGACGACAGGTCGCGCGCTTCTATCTCCTGCACCGTAGGCGCCACCATGCGCTGGCGGATGTAACGTTTCTTCGAAACGCGGCCCATGCCGAACTTCGCCATCAGTTTATCCACCACCATATACACCACCGGCACCACGATCAGCGTGAGGAACATCGAAGAGATGAGACCGCCGATGATTACCCATGCCAGGCCGTTTTTGGTGGAAGCCACGCCGCCCGTCGCCAGTGCGATCGGCAGCATGCCGATCACCATCGCGATGGTGGTCATCAGGATCGGTCGGAGGCGCGCCTTGTTGGCGTGGATCAGCGCATTGTACGTGCTCTGGCCCTCTTCTTTCATCTGGTTCGTAAAGTCCACGAGAATGATCGCGTTTTTCGCCACCAGGCCTATCAGCATGATCATACCGAGGATGGTGAAGATGTTCAACGTGTTGTTCGTGAGCGCAAGCGCAAGCAGTGCGCCGATGATAGACAGCGGGATGGAGAACATCACCACGAAAGGATAAATGTAGTTGTCGTACAGCGCCACCATGATGAGATACACCATCACGATGGAGATCAGCAGCGCCATGCCCAGCGTGGAAAAAGAATCGCCCTGGTTTTCCGCGTCGCCGCCGAATTTGTACGATACGCCGGTCGGTTTTTCCAGCTTGGCCAGTTTGGCGGCGAACTCCTGCGTTACGGTACCGGAAGGCCGGCCCATCACCTGGCTTTGCACGTTCACGGACGTGTTTTTGTCGCGGCGCTCCAGCCTGCTCGGGCCGGAACCTTCGGTTACGGTTGCGAACTGGCTGAGCTTGATCAGCTCGCCTTTGTCGTTTTTAAAATCGATCTGCGAAACGTCCTGTATGTTTTTCCGGTTGAAATCGTCGAACCGGATGTTGATGTCGTATTCGTATTCGCCCTGGCGGAATTTCACTTTCGAATCGTCTGCCGTGCCGCTGAACGCGGTCTGCATCGTGCCGCCCACGTTCTCGAGCGTAAGACCGAGCGCGCTCATCTTGTCGCGGTCCACCTGCACGTTGATCTCCGGGTTTCCTTCTTCCACAGACAATTTCACCTCGCTGGAACCTTCGATCGTTTTTAATTCGGCCATCGCCACTTTGGCGAAGCGCATCACGCTGTCAAGATCGGTGCCCATCACCACCAGCTCCACCGGTGCGCGCTGCGCGGTGCCGAGAATGCTCACGGGCGTGGTTTTCACCTTCACCCCGGGCAACTGGCCTGAAAGCTCTTTTTTGATCTTCGACGCGAAGATGTCTGAAGATTCACGCAGGTGCTGGTCTACCAGCATCACGGTGATCTCGGATTTGTAAGCGGTGGATTGCGAAGCGCCGAAACCGTCTTCGGAAGTTTGCCCCACGGTAGTGATCAGCGAGGTCACGGCGTTCTTTTTGCTCATGAGCTGCTCCACTTTGCGCGTAGCCTGGTTGGTCTGTTCCAGCGAAGCGTCTTTCGGCATTTCGAGCATCACGATAAACTGGCCGCGGTCGCCGTTGGGGATGAACTCCCCGCCGATGTAACCCCTGCCCACCAGCTGGAAAGAAGCGATCAGCAGCACGATGGAACCAACAATGGTGATGGTTTTATGCGCCAGCGCCCATTTCAGCAGGCCGGTCATCCAGTTCGTGAATTTGTCCAGCTGCCTTTCGAACCAGAGAATAAATTTCTGGAAAATATTTTTCCCGGTCAGGTGCGTGAGCTTTCCGAAGCGCGATGCCAGCAAAGGCACGATGGTGAAGGAGGTGAGAAGGCTTAACATGGTGGAGATCATCACCACCACGCAAAATTCGCGCAGGATCTTACTCACCAATTCGTTCGTCAAAGAAATGGGAAGGAACACCACCACGATTACGAGCGTGATGGAAGTAACGGTGAACCCGATCTCTTTCACCCCGTCGAAAGCCGCGCGCACTTTGTTTTTGCCCATTTCCATATGACGGTAAATGTTCTCCAGCACCACGATCGCATCGTCCACAAGGATGCCCACTACCAGCGACAGGCCGAGCAAACTCATCAGGTTCAGCGAGAAGCCGAACATTTTCATGCCGATGAACGTGGCGATCAGCGAAGCCGGGATGGAGATCATCACGAAGATGGCGTTGCGCAGACTATGCAGGAACAGCATCATCACGGCGGCCACGAGCAGGATGGCGATGATCAGGTCGTGTATCACGGAATCGGCGGATTCCAGTGTGAATACAGACGCGTCGTTCGCGATCTTGATCTTTACATCGGCGGCGGCGTATTCTTTTTCAATTTCTTGAATGGCTTTCTGCATGGCCTCGCTCACGGTTACGGCGTTGGCGTCCGTCTGTTTCTGCACCTGCATCGCGATGGCGCTTTCGCCGTCTACGCGGGCGAGTTTTTCAGCGTCTTTCTGACTGTCCTGCACGTCCGCCACGTCGCCGAGGCGCACCTGCGTGCCGCCGGCAGTGGTGGTGAGCACGAGGCTGCGCAGCTGGTCTACGTTTTTATATTTACCGGCCAGGCGCACCAGTATCTGCTGGTCCACGGTTTTAACCTTGCCCGTCGGGAAGTCCAGGTTGGCGTTGGTTACGATCTGGCGAACCTGGAGAATGGAAAGGCCGTAGGCTTCGAGTTTCTTCGGGTCGATATTGATCTTTATTTCCCTTTCCTGCCCGCCGATCAGCGTGATCTGCGCAACGCCGGGGAGACGGGAAAGCTGTGGCTGGAGTTTTTTGTCCACCAGGTCGTAAAACTGGCGGTCGTCCATTTTAGCGGTGGCGGAAAGGGTCATGATGGGCAGGTCGTCCAGCGAAAATTTATTGAGGCTGGGCGGTTTGGCGTCGCCGGGAAGGTCCGCCAGGATGGCGTTCACCTTCCGCTGCGCGTCCTGCAGGGCAATGTCCACATCCGCGTCGTTATTGAGCTCCACCGTAACCATGGAAAGGCTTTCGGAGGAACGGGAGGTCAGTTTTTTGATCTTTTCCATGGAAGCCACCGCGTCTTCAATTTTTTTGGTGACGGTGCTTTCCACTTCCTGCGGCGAAGCGCCGGGGTATACGGTGGCTATCGTTACGATAGGCGAGCTGAACTTGGGCAGCAGCTCATAGTTCAGCGCCTTGTAGCTGATCAGCCCCAGCAGGGTGAGGATCGTGAACAACACGATCACTACGGTAGGCCGCTTTATCGAAATCTCTGTAATCTTCATCGGTCAAAATTGTTTAGGTAAACGGTCCGGTTATTTGCCCTGCTGTACGGTTACTTTCGCGCCGTCAGTCAGGTTGATCTGCCCGCTGGTGATCACGGTTTCTCCTTCGGCGAGCCCTTCGCGGATCTCCACTTTGTCGCCGAAAATGCGGCCTGCTGTCACTTTGCGAAGTTTTGCGGTATTGTTTTCCATCACGTATACCTGGTTGCCGTTCACGCCGCCCACAAATGCGTTGCGGGAAACGAGGATGGCGGCGGCCTGCTGCGGCATCGCGAAATTGGCGGTGCCGTACATGCCCGCTTTCAGGGCTTTTCCGCTCACGTTGCTCACTTCCATTTCCACCGGGTAGCTCAGCGAAGCGTCGCCTTTGGCGGCAATAAAGGTGATCTTGCCGTTGTATTTGGTTTCGGGGAAAACGTTGGTGGTCACTTCCACGTTGTCGCCGTTTTTGAGATGGATCACCTGTTGTTCGGGAACGCTTACACGCAGTTTCAGGCGGCTTACATCCACGATATCGAACATTTTGGTGCCTGCGGAGAGGTAGGCACCCTGTTCAACATATTTGGCGTTGATGGTGCCGGAAATGGGCGCCTTCACGTAAGTATCGCGGATGCGGCGGGAAGCGGCCTCGTATTTGCTTTGGGCGAGCTCGTACTGAAGACGCGTATCGTCCATTTGTTTCTGCGTAACGCCGCCGGTTTTGTAGGCGCTTTCGTAGCGTTCCTTGTCCACTTTCAGCTGTTCGAGGTTCACTTTGGCGGATTGCAGGTCGGTGCCCAGCAATTCGTCGTCGATGCGCGCCATGATCTGGCCTTGTTTTACGTAGGAACCTTCATCCACCATCAGTTTGGTGATGCGGCCGGAAGTTTCGCTGAGGAATGTAAGCTCGCGTACCGGTTCAAAATTGCCGTTGGCCGCGAAGGCCTGGGCGAAATCGGTGGTGGTCACTTTCTCGGTCAGCACCGGAACATCGCCCGTATTGGCTTGTTTTACGAACTCGGTTTTTTCGGTGTTGGCCTTTTTGTTCGCATTCAGTTTCCAGATGATGGCGGCGAGGGCCGCTATTGTTAAAACGCCGTAGATTAAAACTTTCTTCATGGCTTGCATTAGTTTAAAAGTGAGGGCAGGTTGCCGTGTGATTTGATGAGGTCCAGCTCTGCGAGCTTGTATTGCAGCAGCGCTTCGTTGTAGCTGTTCTGCGCTTCCGCCAGCGAGGTTTCCGCGTTCAGCAGGTCCGTCAGGCTGGCGAGGCCCAGGTTATAATTATTCTGGGTGGAGGCGTACACCTCATCGGCCAGGGATACGTTTTCTTTTTGTGTTTTGATGGTGCTCAGACTGTTCAACAGCACGAGGCGGCTGTTTTCGAACGCGGTGGTCAGTTCCAGTTTGTTCGCTTCCAGCTGTTTGTTTACCTGCGCGAGCGTAACATTGGCCTGGTCTACCCGCGAGCGGCGCGCAAAACCGTCGAAGATGGGGATCTTCAGCGTAAGCCCGATGGAAGCCATGCCGAACCAGTTGGCGGGGGAGCCGCCTTTGAACAGGTCGAACTTGTCGCTGAGGCCGTTGTAAGAGTAGCGGCCGTTGAAGCTCAGGCTGGGGAAATATTCCGCGATGTATGCTTTTTTCTGGAAGGTTTGCAGCTCTTCCGTTTTTTTGAGCAGTTTAAACTCAGTTCTGTTGCTGAGGTCGAAGTTGCCGAAATCCGTTGTCACGGCGGCTTTTCTTTCTATATCGCTGAGCTCGAGGGCCGGCAGCGCGATGTTTTCTTCCACGGCCATGCCCATCAGCTGTTTGAGTTTGTTCTCTTCCACGCGCAGCTGGTTCTGCAGCTGGCTTTTCTGCGTCTGGTAATTCACCAGGCTCACTTTGATGCGGTCCAGGTCGATGCGTTTGGCCAGGCCGTTGTCCAACTGGCTTTGCGTGGTTTCCACGAGCCGGGAAAGTTTGTCGATGTTCGTCTGGATAACGCTCATTTTTTCCTGTTTTACCAGCAGGGCGTAATACAGGCCGGATACGCCGTAGATCACGTTTTCCTTTGTCTGCTGGGTTTGCAGGCTGTAATATTCTTCGCCCGATTTGGCGGCTTTGAGGCCGGTGAACACGCTTTGGTTGTAGATCTGCTGGTTAAGGTCGGCCTGGGCGGTGGCGTTCCAGGTGGTGCCTACTTCCACGGGCATGGGTTTGCCGGGCTCGGCCTGGTTAAAGGCGCCGGGCAATACCATTACCTGTTTTTTCAGGTTGTCTGTCAGGTTGCCGGTGCCGGTAACCTGCGGAAGCGCCTGCGCGCGGATCTCTTTGGTTTTGAGCCTGCCCAGGTCTTCTTCCAGGCGGCTAACGGCCAGCGTCTGGTTATGGTCGAGGGCAAAGCGGAGGCATTCCTGCAGCGTGAGCTGTTTCGTTTGTGCGTTCGCGTTAATCGTTCCTGCGGTTGAGAGGAATAGGAACGGTATGATCCATTTTTTCATGTTACGGTTTGTATGGCGAATGAGTTATGCGTTTAATTTTTCCGGTAAGTATTGTTCCACCACGCGTTGGCCTTCCGCGGTGGCAATGCCGTGTATATAGTGGGCCGTCATTTGTTCCACCACTTCGTGGAGGTCGAACTCCGAGGCGGGATAAAGCAGCGGGTTAAAAAGCGCGTTGAGCTGCAGCAGGCGCATGTGCACGAGAATGCCCGTGTGCAGCGTGGAGCGGTAAAGCCCTTCGCGGATGCCGCGCTCCACGTTGGCGCGGATGATGCCGGTAACCTGCTGCTGGCGGAAGTCCAGTATGGTCTTCCAAGCGGCAGGGTGATATTTTTCCAGCTCGAAAAGCAGTACCGGGTTGGTGATCCGGGCGAGGCGCTCGGTGTGTTTGATAGACAGCGCCAGCTCTTCAATGGCGTTGGCGCCGGCCGTGGCGCATTCCGCCAGCTGCCGGCAGTAACTGCGGGTCATAAAGGCGACCACCTCGTTGATCAGTTCGGTTTTATCCTGGAAATGTTCGTACACCGTTTTTTTGGAGATGCCGCATTCGCGGGCAATGTCCTGCATGGTGATGCTTTTGATGCCGAAGGTGCGGCAGAGCTTCAAAGCGGTTTCAAGTATCCTTTCCCGCATGATCAACTTTTTAAGCCTTTGATGAAAATGTCGGCCAGTTGCACCTGCCACTGTCTCACGGTTTCAAACTCCTCCTCACTGATCTCGTCGGTCAATTCACGGGTAGAGAGCGACAGGCGCAGGCCGATCATGGATTGTATGTAAAGGGCAGCTACCTGGTCCGGGTTGTCTGAAACCAGTTCTCCGCCGGCGACGCCTTTTCTGATGATTCCTGCAACGATGGCTGTCTCTTTTTCACGGGCCAGGCGGAAGGTTTCGTCGGAGTTTAATAGCTGCTTGTCTTTTAAAACTTTAAAAAGTTCCAGGCGGCAGAATTTGCGGGCGAAGTTCTGCCGTACGGGTATCATGTCCAGGAGAGCGGCCTCGGCGTTGGGGGCTTCGGCGGTGCTTTGTTCTATTTCCTGGAAATACATTTCCCCGGCTTTTTCGAGCACGGCGAGGTGAAGGGCGTGTTTGTCGGGGAAATAATAATAAAGGGAAGCTTTCGAGCAATGCAGATCGTCGGCGATCTCGTTCATGGTGGTTTTTGACGCCCCATAATGAGTGAACCGTTTCAGAGCCGCTTCGATGATCCGCTCGCGCATTTCGTCTCTGTTTTCCGTGTGCATTAACTTTCTGACTTTTTTAGTTACAAAGTCAAAATTAGAAACAACTTTTGAATATTAGTAAGCATGGTTGACCATTTAACGGATTTTTAACTATTTTTTGAGGATGGGAGGCTTCGCGGTTTCTGGGGTTTCGGGGGCTTGAGTGTCAGTATTTTAGGAAATGAAGGAAAAAAGCGGAAAAATCAATATTAATTGATAATCAGTTAATTGAGTAATTATTATGTGTTTTACACAAAAGAATCAGGATCGGGTTGCGTTCAAAATAAAATGTGTAAAAACATCATTAATATGTTTTTAGGCGAATTTACCCGCTCATAACTGTTTTGAAGCAGGGGTATCGGCAAAGAAAGAGATTGGCGTTATGAGCCTCAGAATCAATCGATATTTTGACTTAAAATTTATCGTGAAAAATTATTCCGGGCCTTGCTTCACCCAAAATCATCCGGTTGTTGTCTTTAAAATACATGAGACAGATAAAACAACAATGATTGATTCTTGAACCGATACATAAATGACCAGTCCTCAAGAAATAAGAAAATTGGCAAAACAACGCCTGGAAGAAGCTTGAAATATTATTCAAAGCGGGAAAATGCGATGGGGCATTTTATTTAGCGGGGTATAGTGTGGAGCTGACGCTAAAAGCAAAAATTTGCGACCGGCTTGGTATTCCAAATCTTTTTGATGAAACTGACCCGACCTCAAATTCCATTGCCGGAATCGGGGAAATCAGAAAAGCCTTAAAAACGCACAATTTATTTATCTTATTAATCTTCAGCGGATTAAAAGATCAGTTTAATAAAGATAAAGCAACGAACATGCACCTGGCGATCGCAAACTCTTTGCTTTTTCGCTCATGGAATGAAAACGCCCGCTATAAGCCTTGCGGGCATATGGCAAATAAAGACGTAGAAAAAATGATAACTTTGCTTTCAGAAGATAATGGATTTTTATCATGGATAGAGAACAATTAAAAGAACTTTTGATTCCTTTTGCTGCCAGGTGTAGCGAAAAAGGAAAGCCATTATCTGACTATTGTCTTATAGAAGCGTTCCCAGGGGATGCCGCCACACCATTTATCGTCCAGATAAGGGCTCCATGGGTGGAGGAGATGTATTGTTCAGATGCATTGGAATTACTGTTTGGAATACTGTGGGAAACGACAGACGAAGAAACAAGGAGGAATATTTTTACCATCCAGATCATGGACAGCAACGATCAGCTGCACTGTTCAGCCGAATCCGAAATGGTCAGAAAATAACCTGCCCGTATCACAACGCGGCTTTCAAAAAATAAAGGCGCTCCTCCCGGAGCGCCTCCCTATAATAATTACATTAAACTTACTGCAGTTTCTCCAGCGCGGCTTTCAACGCAGCCAGCATCGCCGGGATCTCTTCCTTCACGCAGGTGCCCACGCTCAGGCGGTACCAGGGGGAAGTTTTCGCGGAACCGAATGCATAGAACGGAACCACCGCCAGTTTCGCTTCGTCCAGGATGTACGAGGTTACCGCGCCCTGGTCTTCCAGCACTATGCCGTCGGCTGTTTTTTTGCCGGCCAGGTCCAGTTTGATGGTGAGGTAGATCGCCGCCTGCGGCGCAATGGCGTCTACTTTATGACCTGCTTTTTTCAGCGCGTCGAAACCTTCGTAGATCTTTACCAGTCTTTCTTCTACTTCCCCTTTGAAATGTTTCAGGTATTTATCTACCGCTTCTTTCTGTACAAGGTATTTCGCGGCTGCTTTCTGCTCTGCCATCGGGCTCCATGCGCCAACGTGGGAAAGGATCGCCTTCATTTTGGTCATCACGTGTTTGGGGCCCAGCGCCCAGCCCACGCGTACGCCAGTGCCGGCAAACGCCTTACTCATCCCGTCGATGAACACGGTGTAGTTTTTCATTTCCGGGCGGAGGCTTACCGGGTTGTAGTGCTCGGTTTCACCGAATGTGAGCACCCAGTACATCTGGTCGAACAGCACGTACAGCGGTTTTTCGTCCGCGCCGCGGCTTTTGTTCTCGGCCAGCACCATATCGCAGATCTCTTCCAGCTGTTTTTTCCCGAAAGTAGTGCCAGTGGGGTTCTGCGGAGAGCAGAGCGCCAGCAGCGTTGCGCCTTTCAGCAGGGGCTTCAGTTCCGCCGCCGTAGGCATAAAGTCGTTTTCCGCTTTGGCTTCCAGCACCACGTGCTCGCCTTCCAGGAAGTGCGTGTAGTGATTGTTGTTCCAGGACGGTGTGGCATAGATCACTTTCTCCCCACGGTCTACGATGGTGCGGTAAGTCGCATAAATGATCGGGCGGCCGCCGCAGGAGATCACGATCTCGCTTGCAGGGTCGAAGGTAAGCCCTTCGCGCTCGGCGATAAACTCGCCAACGGCTTTGCGCAGCTCCGCGATACCGTCTGCCGGGGGATAGTTGGTGTATTTGTCCCGGTACGCCTGGCAGATCTCGTTCTCGAACTCAACCGGGATAGGGAACACCTTGGGGTCAAAATCACCGATGGTGAAATTGTAGATCTTTTCACCCTTAGCCTGCTTTTCCTTGATCTCTCCTGCAAGTTTGATAATTTCGGAACCTATCAGCGTTTCGGCTAAATGAGACAGTTTCATAACCCCTGTTTTTGTTTTTAATGAATGATTGTTTTTGCGCCCGCAAAACTAACCGATTTATCAATAATTTAAAAGAAACGGGCAATGGTTTCCAATATTTTCAACATTTTGGTAAAAAACTGTCGTTTCATTCAAAAACGGGCCTTTTTACTGCATATTTAGCAAGAATTAAATTTTCCGCTAATGCTTGCCCCTGCTGTTCCCGATGTGGAAAAGCCGTCCGCGATCAATCGCAAAACTTTATATCTTTAACCTTACATTTGCAACAATTATTAAGTAACCTTATGAAGTTTATCGTTTCTTCCTCTACTTTATTAAAACAATTGCAACAGATCAGCGGCGTCATCAACTCCAACACGGTATTGCCCATTCTCGAAGATTTTCTCTTCATGATCGAAAAGAATGAACTGACCGTTGTGGCTACCGACCTGGAAACCGTTATGAAGGTAAAGCTGGAGGTGGAAGCCAAAGAAAGCGGCCGCATCTGCATTCCCGCAAAGATCCTCATGGATTCGCTGAAGAACCTGCCCGAGCAGCCGCTCACCTTCAACATCGACCTTAACTCTTTCGCCGTGGAGATCACTTCAGACAACGGTAAGTATAAAGTAATGGGCGAAAATCCCGAAAACTTCCCGAAAGAGCCCGCCGCCGAAGACGCGACCAAATTCGAAATGCCGTCCGGCGCACTGATCACCGCTATCAACAAGACCCTGTTCGCTGTCAGCAACGACGATCTCCGCCCGCAAATGACCGGCGTGTTCTTCGAGCTCAACCCGGAGAACCTCACCTTCGTTGCCACCGACGCGCACAGGCTGGTAAAATATATCCGCACCGACGTAAAATGCCCCCAGGCAGACAGCTTCATCGTGCCTAAAAAACCTTTGAACCTGCTCAAATCCGCCATCCCGGACAACGACAGCCCCCTGCAGGTAGCCTACAGCCGCAACCACTTTTTCGTGACGCACGACAACGCACAGATGATCTGCCGCCTGATCGATGCACGTTTCCCCGATTACAAGGTCGTGATCCCGAAAGAAAACCCGTACCGTCTCACGCTCGTGAAAAACGACTTCCAGAACGCACTGAAACGCGTAGGCGTGTTCGCCAATAAAAGCACCAACCAGGTGGCCCTGAGCATCAGCGGTTCTGAACTGCAGCTCTCCGCCCAGGACGTGGACTTTTCCTTCGAAGGCAATGAGCGCATGAGCTGCCAGTACAACGGCGAAGACATGCAGATCGCTTTTAACGCGAAATTTCTCATCGAAATGCTGCACGCGGCCGAAGGAGACGAGATCACCATCGACCTCAGCGCCCCCACCAAAGCCGGCATTCTCCGCCCCGTTGAAAAAACGGACGAAGAAGACCTGCTGATGCTGGTAATGCCGCTACTGATGAACAACTAAAAAGAGCATTAAAAATACAAGGGCAGTTATCGTTTGATAACTGCCCTTTTTTTATTTCGTAAACCGGCCAGGCATTAAACTGCACTATATATTAAACTATTAAGTCATCGGTTTTAAAAGCTCCCATTTTAACAAACAATTAAATCTTTCTTCTTATATAAAGCATTCTATGAATGAATTTCTTGATTTCCCCGCGAGAAATTCCTGCCCTGAAATCCGCCACTATTGGGCAAAATGTCGTAAATTCTAAGTGGATTAATGCAGAATTTCACGTAACTGGTATGACTACACGTCTCAACCCTGAAAACCAATGACCGAATTTTTCGAACATATTCCCTCTTATTACCGTACCGCTTTTCTCGTTGCCGGGCTGGTAATTTTATGGATACTCGAAGGAGTGATTCCCCGTTTGCGTTTCTCCGGCAACCGCTACCGCCATGCCGGCGCCAATCTCTTTTTTACCCTCACTACCGCTATCGTCAACCTCGGCTTTGCTTTCCTGGTCGTAAAAACGTCGGATTTTACCGCGAAAGACCAGTTCGGGCTGCTGTACCTCGTTCAGCTGCCCCTCTGGCTGCATGCTGCCCTCGCCCTGCTGATGCTGGACTTTATCGGCGCGTACCTCGTGCATTGGGTGCAGCACAAGATCGCCTGGATGTGGCATTTTCATAAGATCCATCATATGGACATCGCGGTAGACGCTACCACGGCGCTGCGCCATCACCCCGTGGAATCCGTGTTCCGCGTGGGCGCTTTGCTGGCGGCTATTTTGGTTATGGGCGTGCCCATCTGGATGGTGATGTTCTATCAAAGCCTCAGCGCCCTCATGAGCCAGTTCAATCACGCCAATATTCATTTGCCGCATTGGGTAGATAAATCGCTGAGCTGGGTCATCGTGTCGCCAGACATGCACAAGGTGCATCACAGCCGTCATCAACCTGAAACCGATTCTAATTATGCGAACATATTTTCTGTCTGGGACCGTTTATTCGGCACTTTCGTAACGGTAAAAGATACCGCCAGCCTGCGTTATGGGCTGAACGAATACCAGGATGAAAAATACCGGCAGATAGGGGCTTTGCTTAAGACGCCCTGGGAGAACGTACCTGTACCGAAAAAACAGGTGGGCTTACAACAACAGTAGGGATTTTTATTTGATCACTATATAATACAATTACAATGCACCACCCAACTAGTTTGCCTAAGATTGCAGGATTTGCGTCCATCTTTATCGGTGTGATCACTGCCGCCTTTGCATTCATCAGCAAATCTGCCGAAGCAGCCATTTATTTTGGCGCTGCGGGAGTTTTAGCTTGTCTCGTGTCCCTGGTTATCGCCCGTAAGAATATCGACGAACTGCAAATGGCCGTGGCCGGCCTGTTCCTGTCCATCGTGGCTACAGGCATCGGCGTTTGGCAGCTGTACAACCTGTAACCTGCACAGAAGTGCGTAACAAGTTCCTCTTTTCGGGTGCCGGTGTAATAACCGTACCCAAAAATGAAGAAACCTCCCGAATCCGGATCGGGGAACTTGCTTTGAGCCTATTTCCCCTTCCCCTTCCGCGTATATTTTTCAAGGTACCCCGGCGCGGCCTTCAGCGGGAATAATACCATGGATGTATCGTCCAGCGACTTAACGAGAAGCGTATCGACAGCTGTAACAGGATTTTCAACGCCCTCGGAGTGGCTCCATAAAAACAAAGTGTCCTTTACTAAAGCCCATTTATCGTACAGCAGCGTATGCATGTTGATGGAAGATGCTTTGCCGTTTTTCCGGAGATAAATGCCCTGTGTAAGACTGTCCAGCCCCGGCACCGGCTGCATCCATCTGCCCGGCGCCAGCGTGGAATCGATATGCACCGTATCGGGCGCCACCTTTACCGAATCAGCTTCCATCACAAGGGTATCCGCCACACTGTCCGCCGGCATCGCGGCGGCGGAATCCTGCACGGCTGCCTGCTTTTCGGGCTGCTGGCACGCGGCCATCGCCATCAGGCAGGTCAGTAGCATCCAAGGTTTATTCATACGGTCGATTTTATTCCAGGTTGTTATCAAAGATAATGCTAAACGGCCGGCTATTTGGAATTTGAATTTTACCCCTTAGCTTTGTAGCCACTTTAGGGGTGTTCCGGCCCAAAGCCGGAACTGAGATGATACCCTCAGTACCTGATACAGTTCACACTGGCGTAGGGAAAAGTAATACTGAACTCCTTCTCATCACATCCTTAAAGTTTATTGTTTCACCTAAACTCCTGCAAACATGGAAGTGCTTGTAAACAATAAACTTTATGCGGTGCAGCCGGAAACCACGCTCGCTGCCCTCTTACAGTTTATTCAGCTCACCACCCGCAAGGGCATTGCCGTTGCCGTTAACCAGAAAGTAGTGCCGCGCCTTCGCTGGAGCGACGTTACGTTGCGTCCGGCAGACCAGGTTACGATCATCCAGGCCACACAGGGCGGTTGATCTTTTTTCGGAGCCCGGCTTCAGTGCCCGGTCCAGGCATCCGTTGCGTCGCACACTTCAGCGGCGGGATGCGAACGGGCGTTTGCGCGTTTTCCCGCGCAAACGGGCCCTCTTTTTTCCCATCATTTTAAAAGACTGTAAAAAATGCACACCAACATCACCCGCACGCCGTTTCCGGCATCGCAAAAAATTTATGTCAAAGGCAGCCTGCACAACATCAAAGTGGCCATGCGCGAAATAACGCTCACGGATACACGCCTTCATGGCCGCAACGGCGCCACCGAAGCCAACGCGCCCGTTACCGTTTACGACGCCAGCGGCCCTTACACCGATCCCACCGTTCACATCGATCCCGCCAAAGGCCTGCCCCGCTTGCGCCAGACATGGATCGCCTCCCGCGGGGACGTGCAATTGCTCGATCAATTTTCTTCCGCTTACGGCCGCGCGCGCCTCGCCGATGCTTCGCTGGACCATCTCCGTTTCGAGCACCTTCAGCTTCCTTGCAAAGCCAAACCCGGCGCCAACGTGTCGCAGCTGCATTATGCCCGCAAAGGCATTGTTACCCCTGAAATGGAATACATCGCCATCCGGGAGAACCAGCGCACGGAAGAACAGTTCCGCGCCGATAATTCCCTCTGGGCGCAACACCGCGGCACGGGCAAACACAACGCGTTCATCACCTCCGAATTTGTGCGCAAAGAAGTGGCCGAAGGCCGCGCCATTATTCCCGCCAACATCAATCACCCGGAAAGCGAACCGATGATCATCGGCCGCAACTTTCTCGTGAAAATAAACGCCAACATCGGTAATTCCGCCGTTACCTCTTCCATCGAAGAAGAAGTGGAAAAAGCCGTGTGGGCCTGCCGCTGGGGCGCAGATACGATCATGGACCTCAGCACCGGCAAACACATCCACGAAACCCGCGAATGGATCATCCGCAACAGTCCCGTGCCCATCGGCACCGTGCCTATTTACCAGGCGCTCGAAAAAGTGAACGGCAAAGCCGAAGAGCTTACCTGGGAACTGTTCCGCGACACGCTCATCGAGCAGGCCGAACAGGGCGTGGATTATTTCACCATTCATGCCGGCGTGCTGCTGCGGTATGTGGCGCTCACCGCCCGCCGCATGACCGGCATCGTGTCCCGCGGCGGTTCCATCATGGCCAAATGGTGCCTCGCGCATCATAAAGAAAATTTCCTCTACACGCATTTCAATGAGATCTGCGAGATCATGAAAGCCTACGACGTTGCGTTTTCTCTCGGCGACGGCCTGCGCCCCGGCTCTATTGCAGATGCGAACGACGCCGCGCAGTTCGCCGAGCTGGAAACCCTGGGCGAGCTCACCAAAACCGCCTGGCAGCAGGACGTACAGGTGATGATCGAAGGGCCGGGCCATGTGCCCATGCATCTCATCAAAGAGAATATGGACAAACAGCTGGAGCATTGCCATGAAGCGCCGTTCTACACGCTCGGCCCGCTCACTACAGACATTGCGCCCGGCTACGACCACATCACCAGCGCCATCGGCGCCGCCATGATCGGCTGGTTCGGCACCGCCATGCTGTGTTACGTAACGCCCAAGGAACATCTTGGCCTGCCAGACCGGGAAGACGTAAAACAGGGCGTGATCGCCTACAAACTCGCGGCGCACGCGGCGGACCTTGCCAAAGGCCATCCCGGCGCGCAGTACCGGGACAATGCGTTGAGCAAGGCGCGCTTCGAGTTCCGGTGGGAAGATCAGTTCAATCTTTCGCTGGACCCGGATACAGCGCGTGCTTACCACGATGAAACCCTGCCTTCGGAAAACGCCAAGGTGGCGCATTTCTGTTCCATGTGCGGCCCGCATTTCTGCTCCATGAAAATCACACAGGAAGTGAGGGAATACGCCGAGGCCGAAGCGGGCATGGCGGAGAAGTCCAAAGCATTTGCGGACCAGGGCGGCGAAATCTATTCCTGATGATCTGGGTGGTAACCGCTCCTGAAGCCGTTGAACAGGAAGCATCGATTTATTACGACCTGTTTTCCGCTGGTCTGGAAACGCTTTTGCTGCGCAAGCCCGGGTGGAGCGCGGCCGGGTATGAAAAGCTGGTACAAAGCATTCCGCCGGGTTTCCGTCATCGTGTGATGCTGGCGGGCTATCCCGAGCTGGTAGCGCCTTACGGCCTCAAAGGGCTGCATCTCAGCGAAAGGCTGCGGGCCATAGTTCCCACGAAGGAAACGGCCGCTTTCAGGGCTGCCGGCTTTTTCGTGAGCACGTCGCTACACCCGGGAATTTCGGGCGTAGCGGCTGATCCGTCAGACTGGGATTACCTGCTGCTTGGCCCTGTATTCGACAGCATTTCCAAAGCGAATTATAAAGGCCGGAGTTTTGACAGCGTGCCGTACAACGCGGTAGGCATCGGCGGCGTAACGCCCTGCAATGCGGAAGAGGTGCGGCAGATGGGGTTCTCAGGCGCAGCGCTGCTCGGGGCCGTATGGCAGGAGCCGGCGAAGGCGGTAGAGGTGTTTATGCGCGCAAAAGAGTTATGGAAATAGCCTGCGGTAACGATTCGGTTGGGGCAGATGGAGTTTTCATGCGCAGCGCTGCCCCATGGCTGGCGCAAGTCTTGCGGGCTTATGCGCGTATGCTGACTTGTGGAATCATAAAAATAAAACCATCAACGAACAACGCAATCATATGTCCACATACGTAATGAGCCTCGCCGGCCTGGACCCCAGCGGCGGCGCGGGTTTGCTGGCCGATATCAAAACTTTCGAAGCGCACCGGCTGCATGGTTTGGGCGTATGCACGGCCCTTACCGCGCAAACAGACAGCGAGTTCCTGGGCGTGGAATGGCTTACGGCGGATAAGATCATCGCGCAGGCATTGCCGTTACTGGAGAAATTCCCCGTGGCGTATTGCAAAGTGGGCATCGTGTCGCACCCCGCCGTGCTGGCGGAAGTGTTTCCAGCGCTGCGCAAGATCGCGCCCGGCCTGCAGTTTATTCTCGATCCCGTGTTGAAAGCTTCCGCCGGGTACGTTTTTCATTCAGCCATTTCCCGCCAGTGGGAAGCAGTGCTGCCGTACCTCCGCCTGCTGACGCCGAATTTCGAAGAAGTGATCGCTATGAGCGGAGAGCCGCATGGAGAGAAAGCGGCGCAGCACCTGGCAAGGCATTGTGCGGTTTTGCTGAAAGGCGGTCACCGTATGGACCGCAAAGGCTGGGATATTTTGTACGACGGAGATGCGCGTATCGATTTCGGGCCGCATTCGGATGACGTTTTTCCGAAGCATGGTTCGGGCTGCGTGCTTTCCGCCGCCATTACGGCTTTACTGGCAAAAGGCCTTTTGTTGGAAGACGCCTGCCGCGAAGGAAAAGCTTACACGTACCGTTACCTGCAAAGCAGTCCGTCGTTGCTCGGTTGGCATGGTATGCAGAATGCTCTTCAAAATAGCTCCGATTTCGGCCATCATCTAACCTGTTCCATAAAGCAGAAAGGGCAGCAATAAATCTTTCAACATGAAATGAAAACAAACATTTGCTCAAACTGTTTCAGAAGCCAAATATCCACAGGATGGGCGCGTTCATCGCAAGGCACCCGCACATACAAACAATCATTCATTTCCCTTTAAACAAACCAAAAAATGGAACGTCTCTTATACATTTCCCAACAAACGCCCGGCGCTTCGCATGTGGACAATATCCGCGAAGCCTGTGAAGCAGGCTGCCGCTGGGTGCAGCTCCGCGTAAAATCAGGCGATGTTTCCGCCATTGCGTTCGATGCAAAACAGGTCTGCGATCGATACGGCGCAAAATTGTCCATCAACGATCATCCCGTTATCGCCAGAACGGTCGGGGCTTTCGGGCTGCATGTGGGCCTGCAGGACATGCCCGTGCACGAAGCCCGCCGGATTGTGGGCGACGGCTGCTGGCTGGGCGGCACCGCCAATACGCTCAACGATGCGCTCATGCATGCCGATGCCGGAGCGGATTACATCGGCGCGGGACCTTTCCGCTTCACCGTCACCAAAGAAAAGCTCAGTCCCATTTTAGGCATTGATGGTTTCCGGCAGCTGATGAAAGGCATCGGCGGGAAACTGCCCGTGCTCGCCATCGGCGGCATCCTGCCGGAAGATATTCCGGCACTGATGAGCACCGGCGTGCAGGGCATCGCGGTATCGGGCCTCATCACCCATGCACCGGACAAAAAAGCCATGGTGGCGCAAATCATGGAGTTATTAAAAAACTAAATCGTTTTCAATGGACACACTCATCATAGCCGGAAGAACTTTTCAAAGCCGCCTGTTTACCGGCACCGGCAAATTCGGATCGCCGCGGGTAATGGAAGAAGCCATACTCGCCTCCGGCTCGGAACTGGTGACCGTGGCGCTCAAACGCGTGGACACTTCCGATACGCAACACGACGGGATGATATCCATTCTGCAACATCCGCACATTCACCTGCTGCCCAATACCTCCGGCGTGCGCACCGCCAAAGAGGCCGTGTATGCCGCGCAGCTGGCGCGCGAAGCGCTGGAAACCGACTGGCTTAAGCTGGAGATCCATCCCGACCCGCGATACCTGCTGCCAGACCCGGTAGAAACGCTGGAAGCGGCCAGGGAACTGGTGAAGCTCGGGTTCGTCGTGCTGCCGTACATCCATGCAGACCCGGTGTTGTGCAAACGCCTGGAAGAAGCGGGCGTGGCCGCGGTAATGCCGCTGGGCTCGCCGATCGGCAGCAATAAAGGTCTTCGCACGATCGATTTCCTGGAGATCATTATCGCGCAAAGCAAGGTGCCGGTGATCGTGGATGCGGGCATCGGCGCGCCTTCGCACGCCGCGCAGGCCATGGAAGCGGGGGCCGATGCGGTGCTGGTGAATACCGCCATCGCCGTGGCGCGGCAGCCCGTAAAAATGGCGGCCGCCTTCAAACAGGCCGTGGAAGCGGGCCGCGAAGCATATCTCGCGGGGCTGGGGAACGTTAGCGCGCATGCCAACGCCAGCAGTCCGCTGGTTGCGTTCCTCGACGAGTAACGCCCTGGATGCTTTTTCAAAACCCAATCATTCCGGAAAGCTCAAAACATTCGTATTTATGTCTTTCGAAAATATATTCCGCCAGCACTCCTGGAACGACGTACAATCCGCCATTTACCAAAAAACGCCCGCCGACGTGGAGCAGGCCCTCGCCCGGCCCCGCCGCACGATGGACGATTTTATGGCGCTCGTGTCTCCCGCCGCCGCGCCGTACCTCGAACAGATGGCCCGCATCAGCCGGCAGCTCACACAGCAACGTTTCGGGAAAACCATGCAGCTGTACGCGCCGGTGTACCTTTCCAACGAATGCCAGAACATCTGCACCTATTGCGGTTTCAGCTACGATAACCCGCTGCGGCGGAGAACGCTTACCGGCGCGGAGATCCTGCGGGAGATAGACGCCGTGCAGGCGCTGGGCTACGAGCATGTGCTGCTGGTTACGGGCGAAGCGCACCAAACCGTGGGCATGGAATATTTCAGCAAAACGCTCCCGCTGTTCAGGCAGCATTTCGCACAGGTGTCTATGGAAGTGCAGCCCATGGACCGTGATGAATACGAGCGCCTGATCCTGCTGGGGCTGCATTCCGTGCTGGTTTACCAGGAAACTTACCATGAAGGGGATTACCGCAAACATCATCCGAAAGGAAAAAAATCGCGTTTCCATTACCGTCTCGAAACACCCGACAGGCTTGGGTCTGCTGGGATTCACAAGATCGGGCTGGGCGTGCTGATAGGGCTGGAAGACTGGCGCACGGACAGCTTTTTTACCGCCCTTCACCTCGGTTACCTGCAAAAAACATACTGGCAAACCCGCTACAGCATTTCGTTCCCGCGCCTCCGCCCTTTTTCCGGCGGGCTTGCGCCCAAAGTGAACATGAGCGACCGCGAGCTGGTACAGCTCATCTGCGCTTACCGCCTTTTCAGCGAAGAAGTGGAACTGAGCCTGTCTACCCGCGAAAACGCCCGTTTCCGCGATCACATCGTGCAACTGGGCGTCACCACCATGAGCGCGGGCAGCAAAACCAATCCCGGCGGTTACGCGGTAGACCCGCAGTCGCTGGAACAGTTCGAGATCAGCGACGAACGCAGCCCGGGCGAAGTGGCGGATATGCTCCGGCGGCAGGGTTACGAGCCGGTATGGAAAGACTGGAGTGCGTTTCAATAAATAGGCGGATGCCTGTCCGGGAATCGTTTTCATCCGCTGACGAACGGGGCAAGACAAAAAATGACACGGGATTTGCGGGCATCCCCCTAACTTTGCGGCATGGATCAGTCGAAGGGGAAGATGTACACGATGCAGTTCTGGTTGCTTTGCACCAGCAATCTGCTGTTTTCCGCCAGTTTTAACATGATGATCCCGGAGCTTCCCGCTTACCTGACCAACCTTGGCGGCGCGGATTATAAAGGATATATCATCGGCCTGTTTACCCTGATGGCAGGGCTCAGCCGCCCGTTTTCCGGCAAACTGACGGATACGATCGGCCGTGTGCCGGTAATGGTGTTCGGTTCGGTGGTCTGCGTGATCTGCAGCATGTTGTATCCGCTCATCAGTTCCGTAGGCGCTTTCCTCCTCCTTCGTTTCTTCCACGGCTTTTCCACCGGCTTCAAGCCCACGGGCACTTCCGCGTATGTGGCAGACATGGTGCCGTTCAACCGGAGGGCCGAAGCCATGGGCATGGTCGGGCTTTTCAGCACCATCGGGCTGTCGCTCGGGCCTTCCATCGGCGGTTCCATCGCCAATATGTGGGGCATCATGACGATGTTCCAGGTTTCCGCGGTGTTCGCCCTGCTTTCCGTAGTGATCCTGATCGGAATGAAAGAAACGCTGCATTCGCGGCAAAGCTTCCGGCCGGCTTTGCTGAAAATTTCCCGGCAGGAGATCTTCGAGCCGCTGGTAATGGCGCCGGTCGTGATCACCTTTCTAACGTATTTCAGCTATGGCGCGTTATTGACCATCATCCCCGATTTCAGCGCGCACCTGGGGCTGCAGAATAAAGGGCTTTTCTTTACTTTTTTCACCGCCAGCTCCATCGGCATTCGGCTGCTGGCGGGCAAAGCGTCTGACAAATACGGCCGTGTGCCGCTGCTGAAAATATCCGCCACGCTAATGGCGATCAGTATGCTGATGATCGCCTGGGCAGACAGCCCGGCCTTTCTCCTGGCAGGCGCGCTGGTATACGGCGTGGCGCTGGGCATCAACAGCCCGGCCGTTACCGCCTGGACGATCGACCTTGGCCTCCCCGAGCACCGGGGGCGCGCTTTAGGCAGTATGTATATTGCTTTGGAAGCGGGTATCGGGCTGGGGGCTTTCTTTTCAGCACAATGGTACAACAACGACCCCACGCATTTCCCACGGGTGTTCTATATCATGGCGATCGTTACGATCCTTGCCACTGTTTACCTGGTGTTCATTTACCGGAACAAGTATGTGAGGTATATGCGGAAAACGATCCGCGCCTATGCCGGCAGGCATTAGGACTTGAACTGCCCTCTTTCGAAACGCATTTTTCCTAAAAACACTTCCCCGATGGAAGCGGCCTTTACTTTCGCCGTGGAAGCGCGCGGGCCGCGGAACAGTTCGTCTACCGTCTGGTGGAACAGGGCGATCCACCGGTCGAAATGCGGTTTGTCGATGGGCAGCGTGCGGTGTTTGGCGTAAGGAGCGCCCTGGTATTCCATAATGCCCAGCAGCTGGGCCCCCCAGAAGCGGTACATGGTCTGAAGATGTTTACCCCAGGCCTCGGGGGCGATACGTTCCGCGAAAACCGGCCCCAGTAAAGCATCTTGCTGGATCTTTGCGTAGAAGGTGTCTACCAGCAGCTGTATGTCCTGTATTTGCTCAATATCACGCATGGTACAAAGTTCGGGCATCCGGCGGTTTCTACCGATGATTAAGATCATTTCCCCGCTTAGCGGTGGCGCACAAAGCCGATCTCGTCGCGCGCATTGTTCTCCCACTCAATGATCTCCACCAGGAACTTCTGGATGTAACGGGTCACGTTTTCTTCTGTAATTTCTTCTGGCTCAATAGTTTCGAGCGTATCGTTCTTGGGTTTGTCCTCCGCCATCCCGTCGATAAAGGGATAACTGATCCACACTACGATCTGCCCGTTGCGGGTTTGTGAAAACGACAGGATCCCGCCGATCTTCATTTTCTGCACGATGCTGAACGGCGACTGCTCCACGATGCCGCTCGGCTCGTGGTCGAACACGAGATACACGGCTTCAAGGCCCAGCATCAGTTCGTTGGCCCCGGCTTTCCAGTTGAGCTTGTGTTTTTCGGTGACGCCCGAAAGGAACTGGATGAGGAAAGGCTTGGATTTCGCCTGCCAGCAAGCGCGCCGCTCCTGCACCTTTTGCAGCACCGCGGTATATTCCTGCGTGAGTTCGCTGATACTATTCATAGTGTAAAAAAAATAAAAACTGCACCCAAAGGTGCAGCTATGAAAAGGTTAAAGTCGTTCGTATAACTTTCTTAAACGGTCGCGGGTCATCAGTTTTTGCCAGTCCTTGCCCAACGCGTTCTCCCAAAGCGGCGCCAGGCCCATGCTCACGTCGATCATCTTTTCGAAGTCATCGTCCGTAAGTCCTTTGGTAATGTGCTGCGGAATTTCCACCTGGTGTTTTTCCACCATCTGCTTGAATTCCTTCACACCGGCGGGGTAAAACTCTTCCAGTTTGTCGAACACGATGCAGTTGCCGATACCGTGTTTGGTGCCCAGCAGGTAACTCAAACCGTAGCTCACCGCGTGCGCCACGCCCACCTGCGAATACGCGATGCTCATGCCGCCGGCGTAAGACGCCATCATCAGTTTTTCGTCCGCATCGTCGTCCCAGGCCGGTTTTTGCAGGTAGATCTCCTGGCAAAGCTCCAGCGCCTTTTCGCCGTAAGAACGGCTGAAAGCGTTGAGGTACGTGCCTTCCAGCGATTCGATGCAATGGATGTAACAGTCCATCGCGGTATAAAAACGCTGGTTCACCGGCGCGTTTTTGGTCAGCTCAGGGTCCAGCACGATCTGGTCAAAAGGTGTGTAATCTGAGTTCATGCCCAGCTTTTTGGTAGGGCCGGTGAGCACCGTGGTTCGGCTCACTTCCGCGCCGGTGCCGGAAAGCGTGGGTATGCCCACTTTATATACGGCAGGATTTTTGATGAGGTCCCAGCCCTGGTAATCCGCGGAGGAACCGGGGTTGGTCATCATAAGGGCCACGGCTTTCGCCATGTCCATCGTAGAGCCGCCGCCGATGCCGATGATGCCGCTCACTTCGCCGAACTCGGCTTTCAGTTCATCTCTCAAACGGTCCACATACACGGTTTTCGGCTCATGGGTCACGTCGATGAACACGATCTTGTCTTTTCCGCGCAGGGGAATGCGGGAAACGAACGGCTGGTTGCCTTCAAAAAAATGATCGACAAAAAATATCATCGGCGCATCGCCTTTGCGGTGGGGAGCAACGATCTCGTCTACCTGGTTGAAGGCGCCGCGGCCGAAGATGACGTAACCTACGAGTTTAAAATTCCTGAATTTCATGTATTCACAAAGTTTTGCGGTGTTCTGTAATTAATGCCCGAGCAGTTTCGAAGCGCGCTCGAGGTCTTCCGGCGTATCGATCTCCACGCCCATGTATTCGGTCACTACCATTTTCATGGAGATGCCGTTCTCCAGGTAACGCAGGCATTCCACCTTTTCGGCGGCTTCCAGCGGGCTCATGGGCGTGCGGGTGAATTGCAGCAATGCGTCGCGGCGGAATGCGTAGATGCCGATGTGCTCGTAATAAACCGGGTTAACGGCTTTGTCGCGCGGGTAAGGGATCACGGAGCGGGAAAAGAAAAGTGCGTTGAAATCCTTGTCCACAGCCACTTTCACGAAGTTCGGATCTTCAATGTCTTTCCAGTCTTTTAATACCTGCATCAGCGACGCCACCTGCACTTTTTTACCGGCTTCGCCTTCAAACACCTTCAGCAGTTTTTCCAAAGGTTCTTTTTGGGTGAAAGGGGTATCGCCCTGCACGTTCACCACAATGTCCACGTCGTCCATATCTTCCACGGCTTCGGCAATGCGGTCTGACCCGCTTTCGTGCTCGCGTTTGCTCATCACGGCCTTTCCGCCGTTGCGGGTAATCTCTTCGAAAATGATCTCGCTGTCCGTTACCACCATCACTTCGTCGAACACACCGGTTGCGCGGGCGGATTCGTAAGTACGCCAGATAACGGTTTTGCCCGCCAGCACGGCCATCAATTTCCCCGGGAACCGCGTGGCTGCGTATCTTGCCGGGATCAAGGCTATTGTCTTCATGTACGATGCTTGGATTATAAAACGCTTTTCACGGCGGCGGCCAGTTTCGCGGCGCGGTCGCGCAGTTCTTCATCCGTCCAGGCGAGGCTGATGGGGAAGGAAATGCAGCGGCCGATCACGGCGTCGGAAGCCGGGAATTCTTTTGTTTTATACTGTGCAAGGGCTTCCATCAGCGGCGCGGCGAAGCGCGTGAGCACGGAGCTGGTTTTCAGATGGTCCCATTTGCGGAAATAATGCCAGTTGTTGTCGAACCAGTGGAATGCGGGCAGACCGGCGGCTTTGATAGCTTTGGCGGCCGCGCGGGCGGTTTCCAGGTCGGGCAGGAAGAAGGTGAGATGCGTGCAGCTGTCGCCTTCCGGATCGGGAATGCGGCGGAAAGTGATGCCGGGAACCTCTGCCAGCGTGTTTTTCAGCACTTCCTTGTTGTTGCGGAGGATGGCGAGGAATTTATCCAGCTTGCGGATCTGCGCCAGGCCAACGGCGGCGTGCAGTTCGGAAATACGGAAGTTGTAACCGAGATATGGATGCCCGTCTGCGCCACGGTCTGCGCCGCCCAGGTGGTCGTGCCCGTGGTCGGAATACGCGTCGCATTTGGTGTATACGTCTTCCGAATTGGTGATCACCGCACCGCCTTCGGCGCAGGTGATGGTTTTCACGAAGTCGAAGGAGAAAGTGCCCGCGTGGCCGATGGAACCGAGCGCGCGGCCTTTATAGGTAGCGCCGGTAGACTGGCAGGCGTCTTCCAGCAGCAAAAGGTCATGTTCTTTACAGATGGCCATCAGCGCGTCCAGGTCTGCCATGGAACCGCACATATGCACGGGCATGATGGCTTTGGTTTTGGGCGTGATGGCTGCTTTTACCGCGGCGGGGTCGACGGTGAGGGTATCGTCCACATCCACCAGCACGGGCGTGGCGCCCACGCTCAGCACCGCTTCGAAGCTGGCTACAAAGGTAAAAGTGGGCATGATCACCTCGTCTCCCGCGCCCAGGCCCAATGCGGCCATAGCGGTGGTAAGGGCGGTGGTGCCGCTGGAGGTCAGCTGCGCATACTTAACGTTGAATCTTTCGCGGAGCGCCTGCTCCAGTTCCTTGGCTTTCCAGATGCCTTTGCGGGGGCCGTCGAAGCCGTAACGCATGTAAATGCCTGTTTCCAGTACGTCATTTACTTCCTTTTTCTCTTCAGCGCCAAATAGTTCAAATCCGGGCATATTGCTATAATTTTTGTAGTTGTGCAAAGGTAGAACAATCCCCGAATGCGTAAATCATAAAAAACGTTTATCTTTTGCTAAAAATTTAACATGCGTTCGCTCGTCATTATCATAGCCATTTCCGCGATTTCGGCCCTTAACCCGCTGCGGGCGCAGGATCCCGAAGTAAGCCGTATCAAAGCCCTCATGGATGTGCAGGTAAACGCCTGGAACCAGGGAAACATCGAGGGTTTTATGGAAACCTACTGGAAGTCGGATTCGCTGCTTTTTATCGGCAAAAAAGGAGTGACCTACGGCTGGCAGGCTACGCTGGACAATTATAAAAAATCCTATCCCGGCAAAGAAGGGATGGGCTCCCTTTCCTTTAACCTGCTGGAATTTAAAAAATTATCGCCCGATGTCTATTTCGTAGTGGGGAAATGGGAGCTGAAACGCACGATAGGCGACCTTTCCGGGCATTTTTCCATCCTCCTCCGCAAAATAAACGGGGAATGGAAGATCGTGGCAGACCACTCGAGCTAGTGATCGACTAACCGCCCAATACTTTACACCTAACATTATCCCTATGCTTGGAAAATCGGTGATCGTCGTCATTTTGGCTGTAATAAGCGTGGCGAGCTTTGTCAGCCGGGGTATTTTCCTGGAACTGCGAAAGCGGAAATAACCTGCCGGTTATAAAAAAAACGCCTGCCGATGTGTATTTTGTGGTACATCCAAACCTGCTATGCATAAATGTTCCTTTCTACTCCCGGCGATGCTGCTGGCCGCTTTTTCCCTGAGGGCGCAAACGGCGGACATTCTCATCAAAAACGCCCGCATCATCGACGGCACGGGCAATAACTGGTATTACGGCGAAATCGCCGTGAAAGACGGCCGCATCCTGCAAACCAGCCGCATGCCGATCAACGTCACGGCCACCCGCACCATCGATGCCGGCGGAAAAGTAGTAGCGCCGGGCTTTATCGATGTGCACACGCATATCGAAGGAGACGAATTTAAAGTGCCAACGGCGGAAAGTTTCATCTTCGATGGCGTTACCACCGTCGTGACCGGCAACTGCGGCTCTTCCAACGTAGACATCGGGAAATATTTCAGCCAGCTGGACAGCATGAAAGTGTCGATCAACGTGGCGTCCCTCATCGGGCACAACGATGTGCGCCGGGCGGTGATGGGCAGTACGGACCGCCTGCCCACGGCCGCGGAGCAGCAGCAGATGGAAGCGTTGGTAGACAAAGCCATGCAGGACGGCGCGGTAGGCCTTTCCACCGGTCTTATTTACCTCCCGGGCCTCTACGCCAAAACGCCCGAAGTAGTGGGGCTCGCCAAAGCAGCGGCCCGCCACGGCGGCGTGTACGCCACGCACATGCGCAACGAAGGCGATGCCGTGGAAGCCGCCATCAACGAGGCGCTCACCATCGGCAGGGAAGCGAAGATACCGGTAGAGATCTCCCATTTCAAAATAGGCGGCAAACAAAACTGGGGCCGCTCCAACATAACGCTGGCTATGGTCGAAAAAGCGAGGAAAGAAGGGCTGGAAGTAACGATCGATCAATACCCCTATACCGCCAGCAGCACCAGCCTTCGCACGATGCTGCCCGACTGGGCGCTTTCCGGCGGGCAGGATTCCATTGTATACCGGCTGAAAGATCCCGTGCTGCGCAAACGCATTGCTTCGGAAATGACGGCCACGTATAAACGAAGAAAGCTCAAGCACCTGGACTATGCCGTGGTGGCTTATTTCAGGCAAGACACGACGTACAACGGCAAAAATATCGCGGAGATCAACAAAATGCGCGGCCGCAAATCCAACCTGGCCAATGAAGTACAAACCATCCTCGATATTTCCGAGATCGGCAACGCCGGCATGGTGTTTCATGGCATGAGCGAGGAAGATGTGAGATACATCATGCAGTATCCTTACAACATGTTCGCCTCAGACGCGAGCATCCGTGAATTCGGCGTGGGCGTTCCGCATCCGCGCGGTTACGGCACCAACGCGCGCGTGCTCGGCAAATATGTGCGGGAAGAAAAGGTGATCAGGCTGGAAGAAGCGGTGCGGAGAATGACCTCGCTGCCCGCGCAAAAGTTCCGCCTGCCGCAGAGAGGCTTGCTGCTGCCGGGTTACGCGGCAGACATCGTGGTGTTCGACCCTGAAACGGTAAAAGACCTTTCCACCTTCACGGCTCCGCATCAATACTCCACCGGCTTCCAATATGTGCTGGTAAACGGCATAATAACGCTCGAAAACGGGAAACACAGCGGCATTCGCAACGGTGCCGTGCTCAGGCTGAACCAATGATCATTCGCCGCGTTCCTGCGGGCCGAGGCTGAGCATGATGCTGCTGATGATGGACAGTACAACGCTGAAGATAAGCGCCCACCAGAAGTTGTCTACCTTAAAACCTTTCACCAGGCTGCTGGCCCACAACACGATCAGCGCGTTGATCACCAGCAGGAAAAGGCCCAGCGTGACAACGGTAACCGGCAGCGTAAGTATCACCAGCACCGGTTTTACGATAAGATTCAGCAAACCCAATACGATGGCAAGTATCAGGGCAGTGGTAAAATTCTCCAGTTTTACGCCCGGTAAAATATAGGCGGTGAGCAGCGCCGCCAGGGCGGTAACGAGTATACGGATCAATATTCCCATGATAGCGGAAATTTGGCTATATAGAAATTACACAAAAAGTATGCTGAATGTTCACTCGGATGGTTATATCACGATCAGCTCATAGCAATCCTCCTTGTTGTAATATTGTTGTGCAAGCTGCTGCAGTTCCGCTGCGGTAATAGTTTTGATCGTGCGGATATTGTTGTAGAAATAATTTTCGTCGAGGTCGTTCAGGATCAGGTTTTTCCAGCGCTGTATCACCTGGAACGCGCCGTCGAGATCGCCGAGGATAGACCCGATCATGAAATTCCTCACCAGGCTCAGCTCTTCTTCCGGCACGGCTTCTTTCTGAAGCCGCTCCATTTCTTTATACACTTCCACCAGCGTGGCTTCGCACACATCGCGGCCCGCTTCCGTGGAAACGTTGATGGCGCTGGCCTGGCGGAAGTTGTACAGCTGCGAATGGATGCCGTAGGTATATCCTTTTTCTTCCCTGATATTGCTCATCAGCCGCGATCCGAAATAACCGCCGAAGATCGTGTTCAGCACAAGCATCTTCGGAAAATCGGGATGGTAGCGGTTCGGAAAAGGCCTTGCCACGCGCACCGCGCCCTGCACGCCGTTTTCGTCGTTGAAGATGCGGTATTTCTTTTCTTCCGCGGGCAGAATGGGCAGTTCGGGGCGCAAGGTAACCGTGTCGCCGTTCCAGTTCGTGCTGCCGAAATATTGGTTCAGCAGCGGGATGATGTTTTCAGGAAGATTTCCCGCGATAAATATTTTACAGTTGGCGTAGTTGTAATGGCGCTGGTAAAACGCTTTCAGGCTCTCGGTCTGCAACGCATCGTACGCTTCCATGCTGCTTACGCGGCCATATGGGTGAAACTCGCCGAACAGGTATTTGTCGATATGCCGGTTGGCGACGAACTCGCATTTCTGGAGGTTCACGGCCAGTTTCTGTTTCATGTTCTGCGAAAACACGGCCAGCTCCTCTTCGGGAAATACCGGGTCGAGGATCACTTCCTGCAGGATCGGCAGCAGTTCTGCGGTGTGTTTGGTAAGACAGTGCAGCGTATACGTCGCATTTTCGTGGAAACAGTTGCGGTTGAGATAAGCGCCGTAATATTCGGCCATTTCATTTATCTGCAAAGCGGAGTGTTTGCTGCTGCCGTTCTTCATGAGAAAATTCGCCGCGGATGCAACGAGGTTCTCGGTTTCGTACCAGCTGCCCGCCGGGAAGACGAGTTCCAGCTGCAACGTTTCCTGCTCTTCCGAGCGCACTACGTACACGGGAATACCATTGTCCAGCTTGAACTGTTCGTACGGCTTCAGCACAATATCAAAATCCACTGCATCTTTTATAGCGGGGGCCTTCTTTCTGTTGATCATGTCTTTAATTTCCTGCGTAATAGTGAATGGTGTTGGAGTTTTTCTCCGAAAAAATAATCCGCGCTTCTTCCTGTATGTCTTTGGCCGTCACACGCTCGTAATTTTCAAACTCGCTGTTCATCAGCGATGCGTCGCCGAGCAACTCGTAAAAGGCGAGATTGTTGGCGCGGCTCAGCAGGCCCATGTCTTCGAAGGCCAGCATGCTTTCCACGCGGTTCTTCACCTTTTGCAGCTCCCTTTCCGGGATGATCTCCTGCTGCACTTTCACCAGTTCTTCCTGCACGGCCTTTTCGGCGTCTTTCATTTTCACGCCTTTCACCAGCTTGCCGTCGATGGCCAGCAGGCCTGCGTCGAGACTGCCGAAATGATAACAGTCGATGTTGCTGAACAGTTTCTTTTCCTTTACCAGCACCTGGTGCAGGCGCGAAGAACCGCCGCCGCTGAGGATGTCGCTGAGAAGGTCTGCCGTGTAATACCGCTGGTCTTTGCGCGGGTAAATGTGATACGTTTTATACAGCGCGTCCAGCGGCACTTTTGCTTTGATCTCGAGCAGGTGCGCTTCCTGCTGTTGCGGTTCCGCGGGCAGGTTGCGAACGTATTTCTCGCCGCTGGGAATGTCTCCGAACCATTTTTCGGCCAGCGTTTTCACCTGTGCGGTGGTCACTTTCCCGGCCACCACGAGTATCGCGTTGATGGGGCGGTAGTGGCGGAAAAAGAAGGATTTTACATCCTCGAGCTTCGCCTGTTCGATATGCGCCAGTTCCCTGCCGATGGTCATCCAGCGGTACGGATGGCGGCTGTAGGCCAGCTCGCGCATTTTATGCCATACGTCGCCGTAGGGTTTGTTGATGTAATGTTCTTTAAATTCTTCGGTGACCACTTTGCGCTGCACTTCGAGGCTTTTTTCGGAGAACGCGAGGGAAAGCATGCGGTCGCTTTCCAGCCAGAAGGCCGTTTCCAGGTTCTCGGCGGGCAGTTCTATGTAATAATTGGTCAGGTCGTTGGTGGTGTAGGCGTTGTTTTCGCCGCCGGCCATCTGCAGGGGCTCGTCGTATTCCGGGATGTTCACGGAGCCGCCGAACATGAGGTGCTCGAAAAGATGCGCGAAACCCGTCTGCGCGGGATCTTCGTCGCGCGCGCCCACGTCGTACATCACGTTTACCACGGCCATGGGCGTAGTGGCGTCTTCGTGTACGATCACACGTAATCCGTTATCGAGGGTGAATCTGTTGTAATGGATCATAATTGATGGCAATAATAGCGTTTTGGCCGTTATTTCAGCCAAAACATGCAAATTTACGACAAATGCGGATAGCTACAATATGCTGCGGATCGGCAGTTTTTTCAGCATCAGCTCGCCGTCGCGCATGATGAGCAGCGTGGGGCGCGTGCCGATGTTCTTGAGGATGTCGCGGTACACCTGCAGGTTGGAAGTGAAATTGTTGTTGATCGCCAGCACGAAATCGCCGGGCTTGAAACCGGCCTTTTCCGCCGGGGAGTTCCGGATCACGTCGGTGACCTCTATCCGGTTGTCTATCAGGTAAATAATGAGGCCGGTGTAGGAATAATCGAACTGGTCGCGGAAGTGCGTATTGGGCATCAGGTGGATCTCCTTTTTGCCGTAATTGAGCGTGAGGTTGAAGCGGCGCAGCAGGTCGTTGCCGATCATGCCCGCCAGCGAGGGGTATGAGGTAATGTTGGTAACATCGTCGAAAAGATAGGTGGGCACGTTCCTGAAATTGTACGACCCGACCCTGAATTCGTTCATGGTGGTGATGTACATCTGCATTTTGCCGCCGAGGCCCTGGGCTTCGGTGGGTATCACCTTGGCTTTGCGTTTCACCAGCAGCGAACTGTCTTTCACGAACTGCGTGCTCAGCAGCAGGCACATGCCCGCGCCCGTATCGAAATAATAGCGGTGGGTCACGTTATGTTTGCCGCTGCGCAGCGGCGAGCTCACCACGGGAATGTAGGTGAGGTTGGGCTTCAGCATATGCCCGCCGCGCGGGTATTTGAAGCGCCCTTTGGACCATATCGATATTTCTTCCTTGTCGTAATCCACCTGGAAAATATACTTGCTCAGCACGCTGTAACCCATGATGCCGTCTATCTGGATGCCATATACCTGGCTGATCAGTTCGTAATTATTTACATGGAAATCAAGACTGTCGATCTGCAGCCCGGGCAGATGCAGGGTATTGTCCGTCGCGAAGGATATGTTTTTGCTGGCTACGAGGCCACGCACGATCTTGTCAGACGGGGTGAGCTTCAGCCCCAGCTCGATGCAGGTGGCGGTGTCCAGGGAAATGCCGGCGCTGCCGGTGTCCAGCAGGAATTGCAGGGTATCGGGGAAGTTGTTGAGTTTGGCGGAGATCACCACCACGCCGCCATAGTACTGCTTAAACGGGAAACGGGTGATAAGCCGGGCTTCCGGTTCTTCACCGGCGTCTTCGGTTTCCTGCGCAAAGACTGGAGGAATGAACAGCAGGCACAGGACGATAACGTGAAAAAAGGCTTTGGCTCCCATAATCAAAAGGTGCTATACATCGTATTTACCTAAATTTAACATTTCTGGTCAAACCGCTTTCATCTAATTCGTACAAGCGGCAAAATAAATTCTCCGGATACCCTACCTTTGTTTGCAAGATGCAATTACAGGACTTATACAAAAAGGCGCAGGAATTCGGCTTTTTGACGGCGGAGGAAGGTGTTTATATGTTTGAGAACGCCCCGCTGGCCGAACTGATGGAGATAGCCAACGAGCTGAGGAAACAACAGGTGCCCCATGGCAAGGTTACCTGGCAGATTGACCGGAATGTGAACACAACGAACGTATGCACGGCCAACTGTAAATTCTGCAATTTCTACCGTATTCCCGGCCATAAAGATGCCTATATCACCGGCATCGAAGAGTACAAGGTGAAGATCGACGAAACCCTCCGCTACGGCGGCGATCAGCTGTTGCTGCAAGGCGGCCATCACCCGGAGCTCGGCCTGAAATTCTACACGGATCTTTTTTCCGAATTAAAATCGCTTTATCCCGAGCTTCGCCTGCACACCCTCGGCCCCCCCGAAGTGGCGCACATCACCAAGCTCGAAAAAAGCACGCATATAGAAGTGCTCCGCGCCCTGCAAAAAGCGGGGATGGACAGCCTGCCCGGCGCCGGCGCCGAAATTCTTAACGACCGTGTGCGCCGCCTGATCTCCAAAGGCAAATGCGGCGCGCAGGAATGGCTCGACGTGATGCGCGCGGCGCACAAGCTCAATATCGCTTCCTCCGCCACCATGATGTTCGGACACGTTGAAACCGTGCTGGAAAGGTTTGAGCACCTCGTGGCCATCCGCCAGGTGCAAAGCGAAAAACCGGAAGGGCACTACGGCTTCACCGCCTTCATCCCCTGGACGTTCCAGGATGTAGACACCCTGCTGGCGCGCATTCGCGGCGTTCATAACATGACCACCTCCGAAGAATATATCCGCATGATCGCCATGAGCCGCATTATGCTGCCGAATGTCCAAAACATCCAGGCTTCCTGGCTCACCGTGGGCAAATCCGTTGCGCAGCTGTGCCTGCACGCAGGCGCGAACGATTTCGGGTCTATCATGATCGAAGAGAACGTGGTGAGCGCCGCCGGTGCGCCGCACCGTTTCACTTACCGCAGCATCCAGGATGCGATCCGCGAAGCGGGCTTCGAGCCGCAGCTGCGCAACCAGCTCTACCAGTTCCGCGAAATCCCGCAAACGATCGAAGAACAAGTGATCAATTACTAATATTTTTACTTCTGATGATGAAAAGGCCGTTCCCCCGTGGAGCGGTCTTTGTTTTTATACTATTTTAACAGTTCCCCAAAAGTTATGTTAAATAGCGGAAGCCCATGTATCTTTTGTACCGCCTTCGCCGTCTAAAGAATATAAACACTAGAGCTATGAAGAACAAGATGAGATTTTTAACCGTGGGGATGCTCTCAGGACTGGTGTTGTTCCTTGCATCCTGTTCCAGCACAAAGGTCACTTCCTCCTGGAAAGAACCGCAGGCTGCTATAAATGCTGATCAAAAGATCCTCGTGATGGCGCTCGTAAGCGACCGCGAGGGCAGCCTGAGAAACAATATGGAAAGGGAAATGGTGACCACGCTCCGGCAAAAAGGCTACAACGCCGTTTCGGCTTACAACGAACTCGGGCCTCATGCATTAAAAGGCCTGAACGAACAAAAAGCCATGAACAGGATCCGCAGAACGGATGCAGACCAGGTACTGACCATCGTGATGCTGGACAAATCCAAGGAAAAGAATTACGTGCCGGGCAGAACGATGTACGGCCGCCCGTTCCCGATGTATTACGGCCGCTTCTGGCCTTATTACAACTGGATGTACGGCCGCGTGTACGAACCGGGCTATTACACCACCAACACAAAATATTTCCTCGAAAGCAATCTTTATAACCTGAAGAACAAACAGCTGATCTATTCCGTGCAAACGGAAACCTTCGATCCTTCATCCGCCGCGCGCATGGCCGTAGTGTACAGCCAGCAGGTGATCAAAGACATGACGAAGCAGCAGCTGATCTCCCGGCGTTAGTACATCAAGAGTAGTACAGTACCGTCATAATCAACATCAGGCAGGTAACTTGCGTAAGAGCAGGTTGCCTGTTGGTGTTTTTAGAGAGTTTTCATATGTTTACCGGCCTACTCTATGCTTGAACTGCCTGTAAACGATACCACCCTTCTCCGTCAGCTGCGGACAACAGACGCCCCGGAACTTTTCCGGCTGATCAATCACTGCCGCAAAACGCTGCGCAAATTCCTTCCCTGGGTGGATTATAACACCAACGAAGAACATTCCCTCCGTTTTATAGAGCTCATGATGCGGAAAGCAGACGAGCAGGAAGCCGTTGCTTTTGGCATTTGGTTTAATAACCAGCTGTGCGGCGTAATCGACCTCCACGACTGGGACCATACGCTGCAAAAGGCCGAGATCGGCTACTGGATCACACCCGAAGCGCAGGGCAGGGGCATCGTTACACAGTCGTGCAAAACCCTTATCGGGTATGCCTTTGCGGCCATGCGGCTGAACAAGGTGGAAATCCGTTTTGTGTTGCAGAATGAAAAAAGCGCGCAGATACCCATCAAACTCGGGTTCGCCAAAGAAGGCATCCTCCGCCAGAGCGCGAAATTACACGGCCAGTATGTGGACATGGTGGTGATGGGAATGCTCCGTAAAGACTGGAAGCCCCAATGATCCCTCCTTTTATCAAACGTCGCAGATGAGCACGCCCTGCTTCAGGGAAGCCAGCTTATCGGGCCTTTTGGGCACGAACTCCTGCGCCACGAAGCCTTTAAAACCTGTGTCCAGCACAGCCTGCATGATGGCGGGGTAATACAGTTCCTGCGTTTCGTCTATTTCGTTGCGGCCGGGCACGCCGCCGGTGTGGTAATGGGCGATATATTGCTGGTTCTCGCGGATGGTGCGGATCACGTCCCCTTCCATGATCTGCATATGGTAGATGTCGTACAGGAGCTTAAAATTGTCCGATCCGATGGCTTTGCAAAGCTCTACGCCCCATGCGGTATGGTCGCACTGGTAGTCGGCATGGTCTACTTTACTGTTCAGCAGTTCCATTACCAGCGTTACTTTTTTCTTTTCGGCGTATCCGATGATCTTTTTGAGGCCCTCGGCGCAGTTTTCGATGCCCTGCTGATCGTCCAGCCCTTCGCGGTTGCCGGAGAAGCAGATCAGGTTGGTGAAGCCTGCGGCCGAAGTGGCGTCGATCATGGGTTTGAAATATTCTATGAGGGCTTCGTGATGTTCCTTGCGGTTCCAGCCGCGGGTGATTCCCCACTCCTTGCTGTTGGATGCCACCATCGCGCTGGTGAGATCGTATTTTTTAATGAGATCGAAGTCTTTCGGGCCTACCAGGTCGATGCTTTGTATGCCGATGTTGTTCGCGGCCTTGCACAGTTCTTCGAGGGGAATGCTTCCATAACACCAGGCGCACACGGAATGCCTGATCTTGCCTTTGAGTTTATCGTCCAGCGCCTGTTCGTGCGCGGAAACGCGGTTGGTGAGCGAAGAAAGGGCGGTGCTTGCGAGGGCCATAGTTGCTACTTTTTTGATCGCATCTCTGCGGGTGGAATGGGTTGCCATAACGTGACGTTTTACCAAGGGTGAATTTATGCTAAATCCCCGCTAAATGCAAGTATCACGGAAACTACGTTTTTTTGATATTCCGGGTAAATACCTGACCAATGCAATTCGTATCAAAACCCTCTACAGTAGGGAGTTTCAGCCGTTCCGGCGGACGCCTTGCGAAAAGTGGCCGCCAGGGGGCGAAACATTTTGGTAGGTTATTTGATTATATATGCAAAAGCGAGGGTGTATGGAAAGAAAAACTACTCCCAGTTTAACAATGTGCCTGCTGATGGACCTGATCGGTCTGGCCAGCTATGCGGTGCCGTTACTGGGCGAAGTGAGCGATGTGATCTGGGCGCCGATCTCCGCCATCATTTTTTACCGGATGTTCGGCGGGCCGCTGGGCGCGTTCGGCGGTGTGTTCAACCTGATAGAGGAATTGTTCCCCGGGCTGGACTTCATCCCCACCTTCACCATCAGCCGCTTCGTGGTATATATCACCCAGCAATGGACGGCGAATCAGAAAAAGCGGGTCGTTAACGGCCAGTAACTGCTGTCAGAACACGGGCATGGGTCTTGCGGCCCGGCCCATAGATGCCGACTTGCCGCCAAAGCGGTTCAGGAAATAAGAGAAGCTCAACATGAAATAACGGTTCAGCACCATGCTCCGTGTGTCTTCGATATAGTTGTCTGCCACAGTACGGGTTACGCTCACGTTCTGGTTCAGCAGGTCGAATACCTGCAGCTTCAGCAGGCCCTGCTTTTTGCTGAACACCGTTTTGGACACAAAACCGTTCACCATCGTATACTGGTTGTTGAACCCCGCGCTGCGCCCGGTATTGGCGATATAATCCAGGTCTCCCCCGATTATGAACCCCAGCGGCAGGTTCAGGTTAAAATCGAACGTCAGGGTGTAGTTGAAATAATTCGCATTGTTGGCCTCGTTCTGTGAAAAACGCACCCGGTTGTAACTCACAGTGCCTCCCGCAGCCACATCGAACAATTCCTTATACATCCAGTTCACATTCGCGCCCTGCATCAGGTTCAGGTTGTTCGTGATATTTTCCGCGCCGTTCACAAAACTGATGTCCCTGTTGTACGTGAGCACGGTAGAGGTGTTTAAGTTGGCCTTCTGCTGCCTGTTCAGCGCCAAACCGTTCACAATGTATGCGTTCAGGTTGTAGGAGCCGTCTACATTCACCGGTTTTACGATCTGTATGCCTTCTTTTGTGATCGTATTGGAATTCACGATCTTATTCAGCGTAAACGTACCGGTCACCGATGCAAAAAGGCTGCGCATGGTGTTATGGTCGTAGTCGTTGAAACTCAGCGCAACATTATTGAGAAATGTCGGTTCCAGGTCCGGATTGCCTTCCCTGATCAGCAGGGGATTGCTGATGTCCGGCACGGGTTGCAGCTGCTCCAGCGTAGGCTGCTGCGTTTGGCCGCGGTAATTGAACGTGAGGCGTTTGCTGGAAGAGAAATTATAGTTCAATACCGCCAGCGGCGCGAAGTTCCAGGTTTGCTGGTGAATGTTTTCGCCGGTGGAAAGGTTGTCGCTGTTCAGCGTGTTTTGCTGGAGAGACAGGCCGAGCGTGTAATTGTACCTTAGCTTTTGCGTCATCAGGCTGATGCCAGCCTGGTGGCCGGAGTACACGTTCCTGAAGAGATTCGTCAGGCTGTCTACCGCCTGGTCGTAAATGTCCCCGGTCTTGGACTTATCGAAAGTATAGCGGTCGTTGGTGCTTTTGTTGTAATTAAAACCGTAATCGATCTCCAGGTACCGGTCGCGGAATACGGGTTCCGTATAACTCACTTTAACGCCGGCGCGGTTGCTGCTGCTTTCCTGCATCACTTTCTGGTCGATGGTGTCCAGCCTTTGCCCGGTGGCGTCGTGGAAGTTCATGAAAGACTGGTTGATGGATTCCTGTTCGTTTTTGTTGAACCCGAAATTAAAATTGGCGCTGAGCGTTCTTCCTTTTTTATCGAATTTTTTCCGGAAAAGCGCCTGCGTGTTGAAGGTGGGTGCATTAGAAGAGGTTGTCGACCGGTTGCGGCTGTTGTTGACCGTATCTTTCGCGTTGTTCAGCGTGGTGCTGCCGGATTCGGTCACCGTGTTGCCGTTGCTGTAGGAGAAATTAGGCGTTACCAGCAGGGAATGGCTGGAATCGATCTGGTATTCCATGCGCATGAATGCGCGATGGTTCACCATGTCGGACAATGCGTTGTTGAAATTATTGACGAACGACGACGAATCGGGGCGGAAAATATTCTGGCGCCCGCTCACCGTTTCGTTCTCCGATTCCTTTTTATCCACGAAATAGCTGGCGTTGACGCGGAGGTTTTTGGAGAACATATCGCTGTAGTTCGCCCCGCCGTTCCAGCTGCGGGTAAGTCCCTGGCCCTGGCCGCCCCTTACTTCACCCACGGCAAAACCCGGCGCGTTCACATTATTGGTGCTGCCAAGGATGGAAAGCTGCTGCGATTCGCGGAAGCGGTTGAACGTAGCGCCGGCCTGGTACCGGTCGTTGGTACCGTAACCCGCGCTGGCGCGGCCGAAGAAGCCTTTTTTCTTGTCTTCCTTCACCGTCAGGTTCAGTGTTTTTTCTATTTCCCCGTCTGCAATGCCGGTGAATTGCGATTGTTCGCTTTTCTGGTTGATCACCTGGATCTTGTCGATAATGTCCGCGGGAAGGTTGCGGGTGGCCATTTTTGGGTCGTTGCCGAAAAAGGGCTTCCCGTCTACCAGCACTTTTTTTATCGTTTCGCCGTTGGCTTTGATGGTACCGTCTTTATCCACCTGCACGCCCGGCAGTTTTTTCAGCAGGTCTTCCACCATCGCGTTTTCCCTCGTTTTAAACGAACCCGCGTTGAACTCGATCGTATCTTCTTTGATGCGGATCGGCGGCACGTAATCCACTACTTCCACTTCGTCGAGATTGACGCTGGTGCGTTTCATGGCCAGGAGGCCCAGGTCTATTACCGTCGTCGTGTCCTTCACATCCACCCGCCTCGAAAGTTGCCGGAAACCCATGTAGGTCACGACCAGGAAATATTCCCCCGGCTTGGAGCGGGTAAAGGAAAACACGCCCTTCGCATCCGCCACCGCAGTGGTGTAAACGCTCGAATCCTTTCTTTCCAGCAAGGCTACGGCGGCATTGGGCAATGCTTCTTTATTGGAGCTGTCTGCTATTCTGCCTGTGATCCTGTTATCTTTCTGCTGGGCCCGCGCAAGGGCCGCAAAAGCGGTGAGGGCCAACAGGGTTAAGAGTACTCGTTGTTTCATAAGGGGGTTTGTCCTGTGTCTTTCTACTGTATTTGTTCCTGCATCTTTTTAAACTGTTCGTTGTGCCACTTTTCCATGATGGCCCGTCTTTTTTCCTTCAGTTCTTCGGCCGTGAGTTTTTTTGCCGTGGCAGGCAGGCTTACCGCTGTTTCCGGAACGGGTTTCAGTTCCACCTTTTTCGCGACATAGGAGCGTTTGCTGCTTTCGATAGACAACACGACGCCCTGTTCCGGCAATACGCCGTTCACAGGCGAAAACGTGACGGGGATCTCGGTGGTGTACCAGAGCACGAACTGCTCGTCGCCCACGGTAACGGTAGCGCGCCGACAGCTGTAACCCGCTATTTTTTTTGTTTTTCCTGAGGTTTTCAGCTCGGCCGCCGCTTTATAATCTTCTTCCGAATACCAGGTGTTTTCCAATACGCTGTCTTTTCTTTCTTCGGTAACGGTCAGGTACTTCCGGTTTTGAAGATCAATGTACGTCATGTTACTGACAGGGGGGCGCAGTGCATTTCCCGCCAGCGGCCTGCCGGGAGCGAAGCCCGCTGAGGGAGCGCCGTCGGGAACCATTACCGTATTGCCGCGCTGGACAACGTTGCCCCCGCGGGAAGACATCATCATCATTCTCGGCCCGCCGCCGCCTTCCGTTTCCAGTTTGCCTTTGCCGCCTGAAAAGGTGAGGGTCTGTTTGGTGGTGATAAGATTGGGCATATCGGGCATTCCCCCTTCGGGCGCGCCTTCCGTTCTTCGTCCGTCGGATGTTACTGTTACGATCCTTGCCTGTGAAAGGTCCATCCGCGCAGTCACTTCGTATTCAATTACGCCCGATTGCTGGGCGGCCGCTTCTTTTTCCGCTGCCAGCAACGCTGTTGCCGCAAATACGGCGGTGATGATCTGTTTCATGTTCCGATTTTTTCGTAAAATTCAGTCATACGGCCCAGCCGGGCGGTTAAGCAATCTTATTTAGTGTTAAATAGTGTTAAGCCTTTGCGCCCGTTGCGGCAGATACGATAGTTTTACACCCGATGCGCAACAGAATCCGAAATATTCTTATCCTTATCACTGCCTCTACGGCCGGTATTTTCGCGCTGCAGGGCTATTGGCTCTACCAGGCTTACCAGATACGGCTGCAGGAGTTCAACCGGGACATCAACGACGCCCTCCGCACCGCCGTTTTCTACAAACAGTTCAGCGATGCGGGCAAGCTGCTGGGTTATAACGAAACCGTCGCCATCCGCGCAGGAAACGTTGTTCCGCGGATGCATATGCGCGGGCTCACGGCCGGCCGCACCTTTCCACGCGGCGAAGCGGTAATGGAGCCGATGCCCGCCATCCCGGCGGAACGCCGCAGGGGAAGAGCCGCATTTTTCGTCAGCAAAAGCGTTTCGCTGAATGATTCGATGCACTATGAAGAATTTACCGAAGACGGGAGAACCGTGCGGGTGAACCTCGCGCAGGACACGAATTACCGCGTAGCGGCGGATTCCCTTTCCCGCCGCATTTCCAACATCCTGGTGCTGAACCGTTTTTTCGATTCCACCCTTACGCTCAACCGGCTGGACACGATGTTTACCGCCGAGCTCGCCGCACGCGGCATCCACACGGGTTTCAGGCTGGATACGCTGCGCATGGACCCGGAGCGGGACGATTCGCTCTTCACTTTCCCCGTCAACCAGCTGCAAACTGCGCCCATTCCCTTCAATCCCGTGCGGAACCTGCTCGTGTCCGCCACGTTCAACAGCCCGTTGATGCTCATTCTCGGCAAAATGATCTGGAGCCTGCTTTCCTCCGCTTTCCTGATGCTGCTGATGGTGCTTTGTTTTATCTACATGCTGCGCACCATCCTGCGGCAGAAAAGATTGTCTGAAGTGAAGAACGACTTCATCAACAACATGACCCATGAGCTGAAAACGCCCATCGCCACTGTATCTGCGGCCGTCGAGGCATTGCAGCATTTTAACGCCCTGCAGGACCGGCAACGCACCGAAAAATACCTCGGCATTTCCCGCAACGAACTGCACCGCCTCAACGATCTCGTGGAAAAAGTGCTGCACATCGCCGCGGAAGAAAAAGAAGATTTCGAGCTGTTGCCCGAGCCCACCGATCTCAACGATCTCATCAGCGGCATCATTACCAATCACCGCCTCAAATCTTCCAAAAAGGTTGACTTTACTTATACCCTGCTGGCAGACGCCGAAGTAACGGTAGACCGCACGCATCTTTCCAACGCGATCAACAACCTGGTAGACAATGCCATCAAATATTCGCCGGAGCCGGTACAGGTAAGCATCATGGTGGCCCGCCAGCAAAACCGGTTAAAGATCAGCGTGAAAGACAACGGCATCGGTATTCCGCATGCTTACCACGACAATATCTTCGAGAAATTTTTCCGCGTGCCCACCGGCAATCTTCACAACGTAAAGGGTTTCGGGCTTGGGCTGAGTTATGTGAAAAAGATCGTGGAGAAACATGGCGGGCTGGTGCGGGTGAAAAGCGAGCCGGACAAAGGCAGCGAGTTCCTGCTGGAAATTCCTTTAACTTAATGGTATGAACCCACGCGTATTGCTTATAGAAGACGAATGGCAGCTGGCCCAGATCGTGAAAGACAGCCTCGAAACGCGCGGCTTCGACATGATGTGCGCCGCGGACGGCCGGGAAGGCCTGCGCATTTACCGCGAACAGCGGCCAGACGTGATCGTGCTCGACATCATGATGCCGAACATGGACGGGTTCAGCTTTGCGGAAGAAGTGCGGAAAACAGACAAACAAACGCCCATCATCTTCCTCACCGCCAAATCGCAAACCGCCGACGTGATCAAAGGTTTTGAGACCGGGGGCAGCGACTATCTCAAAAAACCTTTCAGCATGGACGAGCTGATCGTGCGCATCCGAGCGCTGCTAGGGCGTTTCCAGCAAATGCCGCTGCCTGCGGAAGACGCGGTGCAGATCGGGCAGTACGTTTTTAATTATACCAAACAAACCCTCACCCGCAACAATCACGCGGAATTTCTCAGTCACCGCGAAGCGGAAGTGCTGATGCGCCTTTGCCAGAACAAAAACCGGGTGATGGAGCGGAAAGCGGTGCTGCAGGAGCTTTGGGGCGACGATAATTTTTTCAACGCCCGCAGCATGGACGTGTTTATCACCAAGCTGAGAAGGTACCTGAAAGAAGACCCGAGAATTCAGATCGTGAATATCCGCGGCGTCGGTTATAAGCTGATTAGCTGAAGAGGTAGAGCACGTCTTCTTTGGTGAGTTTTTTGATGAACCCGCTGTCGTCTGCGATAATATCTTTCACCAGCGATTTTTTGCGTTCCTGCAATTCCAGGATCTTTTCTTCCACCGTGTCTTTACAGATCATGCGGTAAGCAAAAATGTTCTTCGTTTGCCCGATACGGTGCGTACGGTCGATGGCCTGCTGTTCCACGGCGGGGTTCCACCAGGGGTCTACGATGTACACGTAATCGGCCGCGGTAAGGTTCAGACCTACGCCGCCGGCTTTGAGCGAGATCAGGAACACGCGGCAGTCTTCGTTCTGCTGGAAGTTCTGGATCGCTTTTTCCCTGTCCATCGTGCTGGTGCTGCCGTCGAAATATTCGTAGGAAATTTTCATATGCGCGAGCCTGTCGCGGATGAGGCCAAGCATGCCGAGGAATTGGCTGAACACCAGTACTTTGTGGTTCCCGATGTTTTCGGATATCTCGCGCGTGAGCTCATGCAGTTTCACGGAGTGGTTGGGATATTTTTCCGTTTCGTTGAGAATGGCGGGCGAATCGCAGATCTGGCGCAGCTTCATAAGGCCCTGCAGGATCGTAAGCTGGCTGCGTTCCATGCCCTGGTCTTCTATCACGCCGAGGATCTTCGAGCGGTAAGTATTGCGGTATGCGTCGTAAATGTGCCTTTGTTCGGGGTCCATTTCGCAGAAGATCACTGTTTCGATCTTTTCCGGCAGGTCTTTCGCCACCTGTTCTTTTGTGCGGCGCAGGATGAAGGGGTAAATTAGCTTTTTGAGATGTTCTTTCCTTTCCTCGTCCTGGAACTTGTCGATCGGCGTGGCGAATTCGTTGCGGAAGAAGTCCACGCTGCCCAGCATTCCTGGATTGAGGAAGTTCATCTGCGCGTAGATATCGAACGTGTTATTCTGCATCGGCGTACCGCTGAGCGCAATACGGTTGCGGGTATTGAGCAGCTGCGCGGCTTTGGTGACCTTGCTTTGCGGGTTTTTGATGGCCTGGCTTTCGTCGAGCACCACGTAATCGAAATCGATCTTCATCAGCAGCTGCACATCGCTGCGCAGGGTACCGTAAGTGGTGATGATCACGTCGTTCCTCTGCAGTTCCTCCGCAATGCGCAGCCTTGCCGGGCCGTGATGGATGTGGTAGGCAATGCCCGGGGTGAATTTCTTGATCTCGTTCTCCCAGTTATAGATCAGCGTGGTAGGGCAAACCACCAGCATGGTGCATTGTTCGTGCACGTTTTTGTAATGCTGGATGAAAGTAAGCGCCTGCACGGTTTTACCAAGACCCATATCATCGGCCAGGATGCCGCCCCACTTCACTTCGTCGAGATAATTGAGCCACTGGAAACCGCTTTCCTGGTAAGGGCGCAGGTTGGCGTTCACATTCCCGGGCAGCGGCACGTTCCTGATCTCGTCGAACTGCAGCAGTTTGCGGCGTTTTTCGTCGAGCTCCACGAGGATGCGGTCGTCGTCGATGAACTCGTACAGCTCGTCGATCACGGAGAAGTTGTATTTGCTGAGCTTCAGCCCGGCGCCTTTATCTTTTTCCTCGCCTATTTTGAACAGGAGGGAATATTTTTTCAGCCATTCTTCCGGCAGCAGGCCCAGCGTGCCGTCTGCCAGCTGCACGTAATTCTGTTTGTTGGCCAGCGCGCGTTTGATGTCGCGGATGCCTACTTTCTGATCGCCATACACTACTTCCACCTGCGCGTCGAACCAGTCGATGCCGGAGCTGATCTGCAGGTTGGTAACGGGTTTCTGGGGGTTGAAGCGGAAATTGCGCAGTTGTTCGAAACCGAAAATGCGCACGTCCATTTCTTTCAGCGCGTCGAAAAAGAGGAAAAACCAGTTGTTTTTCAGTGCTTCCTTGGAGCGGAGATAGAAATAATTATAGTTGTTGAGATGCGTAAAGTTGGTGTGCAGCGTGCGCAGTTTGGCTACGAAAGCGTTTTCCGCTTCCTTGTTGCGGTGGATCACCAGCACTTTGTTGCCTTCCTGCACGGTGATGCGGATTTCTTCGTTCCACTCCACTTCGTGGCCGTGATAAGCAAAGCCCGGCTGGATCACGAAGGTTTCGCCCATTTCTTTCAGGTACACGCGCGTTTCGGGCACAATGTCGTCTACTTCGGCCAGCAGCCCGCTGTCGAACTGAACGGGATAATTTTTGCCGAGGGGCAGCATCACGTCTTTGAGGAAGTCCTGCCACTCGCTGGTAGGCACTTTCAGGGCGTGCATTTGCTGGTACCGCATGATGCTGACGGCGTCCTGCGAATTGGCGAAGGGGTAAATGGCGCCGTTGTAGAGGAACAGGATGGGGCTGGCCCACTGGTTGGCGGAAACGTTCACGGGCTCGCCGTCGATATCCACCCACGCGGTCACTTCCACGTGCCCGTCTACCTGGTCTGCCTTAAAATATGGTTTCAGCGGCTGGGTTTCCACCTGCAGCAGCTGGAGGTTTTTGGTCTTGAAAGGCTGCCCGTCGCGCAGGAGGAATACCAGGCGGTGATCGGCCAGCGTAGGCAGGAGCTTCAGCAGTTTGGGATGCATGTAGTCCACGATCAGTTCCATGGTTTCCATGGGCAGGCCGTCTTCGTTTTCATGCATGATATTTTCCCAGATGCCGGCGAAAGGGGAATTTTTATTGAGGAACTTGCTGATCTCAGAATGCTGCAATTTGCGGATCGGTGTGATCAGGTCGCGGTCCCTTTCTTTGAACTGGTAAAAATCGACGTATTTGGTAAGGTCGAGCCGGCTTACGAGGGAAACGAACTCCGTTTCGTCTTCATTGGCTTCGCCGCTCACCAGTTCCGCCTGGAAATAAGGGAACAGCGTGTCGTTGGCGTTGAGTACCACACCCAAGCGGCGTATAGCCGTGATCGTTTCTTCGGCGGGCGGCTCTGGCTGGGCGCTCACGGGCGTTTCCACTTTTTTGATGGAAGGGTCCAGCACGCGAAGGAAAGGTTTGCCGTTCAGGTAGGAGAACGCGAATTTACCGTCCAGGTCGTCGCTGAGCGAATAACCGTATAATGAAAGGAGTTTGTTCTTTTCTTTGTCCCAGTTGCGGAGCGTATCGAAATAAAACGGGCCGTGGGCATGCAGCAATTGCTGGAACAGGGCGGCTTTATGCACGCAGATCGGGTGTTCGTGCTCGTCGCAGGTGCAATGGGTATCGAAGTTCCGTTCTTCGTTCCGCTGGATGATGAGCGGGTATTTTTTGCCTTCATGCCGCAGTTCCGCTTCCACCTTTTCGTCTTTGGCGGATTTGATCACGGCCTGCGTTTTCCGCAGGATGCGTTCGGCTTCGGCCATGATGGTGCTGGAAGTGAGCAGTTTGATCGTTTTAAGATCGATGGACTTCATTTTTACCAGCGTGTGCTGCTGGTCGTATTGCGTTTCGAATGCTTCGAAATGGTTGCGGTCCAGCATTTCCTGGAGCTGGAAAAGTGCGGCGGCTTCGTGCCTGCAAATGTCGCCGAGATTGTAGGGGCATTGGCAGCGCACGCTCATGGTGGCCGGCTCGTGGTATTTGTTGATGGTAACTTTATAATAGTTGGCGTGCGTGTCGCTTTTCACGCGGAAAGAGGCCGAACGAAGCACAGGATCGCCTTCCAGCAGTTCCACGCCTCCCGTTGCAAAGATGCGTTTCCCCCGCCGGATCACCTCGTCGGTTCCGTTGTTGTACACATATTTTAATAAATGGGGCAGCGACATGCTTTTCCTGTGATTACCTTCTTTTGCATGAGCCAGGGTTATTTTAACAAATGCTTAAACGTCGGTCTGTCGGACTTTCACTGGTCTTTTTTCTCAATTTTTCTAAAAAAACGGCTCATGAAAAGGCAATCCACAAAAGTAAGCATAAAAATTCAAATAGCGCGTGCGAAAGGGAAGGAATAGCACTTTCCGGGGAGTGGATGACGAAAAATGTGCAACTCAAACAAAAAATTATCCATTGAGTACCGGGGGTATATGATGGTAATTTTGTATAAAAATTATCTATGGGAAACAACACACTTTTCGAAAACGCTAAAACAAGAAATCTCGGGCTTTTAATCCTCCGCGCAGGGGTCGGCATATTATTCTTCGTGTTTGGCTGGCAAAAGATCGCCGGCGGCGAACAGGTTTGGAACGGCGTAGGCAGCGCCATGCAATTCGTAGGTATTTCGGCGTGGCCGGTTTTCTGGGGGCTGATGGCCACGCTGGCCGAGTTCGCCGGCGGCCTGCTGCTCGCGCTCGGTCTTTTCACCCGCCCAGCGGCCGCTTTCCTCGCCTTCACCATGATTATGGCGACCATCCTGAAAGGCGCTACGGGCACGGGTATCATTGACTGGTACGCCCCCTTCACCATGCTGCTGATCATGACCTTCTTTATCCTGAACGGCGGCGGCGTGTATTCGATAGACAGCGTGCTGCGTGCAAAAAAACATTCCGGCAATCTCGCCGCGTAACATTATAAAGGGAACCAATCAAAAAAGGGTGAGCTTTCTTCGGAAACTCACCCTTTCGCATTATTTTTCTTTCACCAGCTCCCCGTTCCGGAGTATCGGCAGCACATCGGCGCCGTCCGGCGTAAGGCAGAAGCGGATATCTTCTTCCAGTCCGTAGCGGGCCAGGCGCTGGTAATGACTGGCCTTTTTCATGAACCCGAAAAGGTCGCCTTTCGCGCATTGGTAGAGCGTTTCGGCGGCAAGCGCGGAATCGCAGTTCACGTCGAAATGTTCGCGGATGCGGCTCACCACGGCGCCGGCGAACAGGGTATCTTCCATGTTCACACGGTCTTTCCAGGCGGCGCAGCCGAGTATTACATTCTGGCCCTGGGAAATAAGGTATTCGCAAACGGAGGAAATGTTCGGGAAGGAACCGGTAATGATCTGCACCGCGTCTTTCGCCATGTGCAGCAGTTTGGTACCGTTGGTGGTGGTGAGCACCAGCACTTTGCCGCCAATAAATTCATTCGGGTATTCGAAGGGCGAATTGCCATGCAGCAGTCCTTCCGCGATCTTGCCGTCTCTTTCGCCCGCGGTAATGGCGTTCAGCTGCCGGCCGATGCTTACGCATTCTTCCACGGTGGCTACCGGTATCACTTTGGCGGCGCCGTTATAAAGCGCCGTGCAAATGGTGGAAGTAGCGCGCAGCACGTCGATGATCACCACAATGCTGTTCTTTACGTCGAACAGGTGCAGAAGCGCCGGAGATAAACAGACTTCCAGCCTTGGTTTGGTATTCTCGGTCATTCGTTTTGTATGTTTTAGTCCAGGATCACGCGCCACTTTTCGCTCTCCGCGTAATCTTTGATGATCTTGTTGCGCAACAACAACAGCCGTTTCATGTATTTCCTCAGGTATAACTTTTCAAACCACCTGCCAACTTTTCCGTAAGGCGTGCCAAATTCCATAATATCGATCATCACCGTGCCGTTTTGGATCTCCCGGAAAAAATGCTCGTGTTTCATAAAAGTGAAATCGCCTTTTTCCATTTCGTCGCAAAAATACTGCGGTTTTTGCATCGCGGTGATCCTTACGGTCAGCTCCCGTGTCTTGCTAAGGTGTTTCGCGCGCCAGGTAACCGTTTCATTATAATCAATCAAACCACTGGTGCGGCCTTTTATAGCCTCTTCCTGTAAATGTTCCATGCTGCGTTTGTGCAGCGTTATGCTCCTGCTCAGGTCGAAAACCCGGGGCAGGGGCGCGTGAATAACCGTGGTGAGATGAATAAGCGGCATAGCAGAGTACTTTAAAAGATATGGTCGTGAATAATGGCTAAAATTGGCTTCAATAACGCTGCTGTTCCTGTAAAGTTGCCCGCCGGCACGGCCTTACCCAAGGAAAGGCACCTTCACCACTTTCGCTTTCAGGAGCTTGTCGCGCACTGCAATATATATCTCTGAATCGAGGCTTGCAAAGGCTGTTTTTACATACCCCAGCCCAACGGCCTTCTGGAGCGAGGGCGACTGGGTGCCGGAGGTCACCCTTCCGATGGTGTTGCCGGCCGCGTCTTTGATCTCGTAATCGTGGCGGGGAATGCCTTTGTCGATCATTTCAAAGCCTGCCAGTTTCTGCTGAACGCCTTCCGCTTTCTGTTTTTCGAAAATGGAGCGGGAAGTGAAGTCTTTGGTGAATTTGGTGATCCAGCCGAGACCCGCTTCCAGCGGGCTGGTACGGTCGTCGATGTCGTTGCCGTAGAGGCAGAAGCCCATTTCCAGGCGGAGCGTGTCCCTGGCGCCGAGGCCGATCGGTTTGATACCTTTGGAAGCGCCCGCGGCGAAAATAGCGTCCCACACCTTGTCGGCCGCGCCGTCTTTATCTTCGAAATATATCTCGATGCCGCCCGCGCCGGTGTAGCCGGTGGCGCTGATCAGCACGTTTTCCACGCCGGCGAAGGTGCCTTTTACGAAGGTGTAGTATTTCAGGTTCACGATGTCTTTGTCTGTCAGCCCCTGCAAAGCGCTGGTGGCGTTCGGGCCCTGGATGGCCAGCAGGCAGGTTTTGTCGGAAATATTGTGCATTTCCACGCCTTTGGTGTTGAAGCGGCTGATCCAGTTCCAGTCTTTTTCGATATTGCTGGCGTTCACAACGAGCATGTACACATTGTTCTCCTCGATGCAATACACGAGCAGATCGTCTACAATGCCGCCTTCCTCGTTGGGCAGGCAGCTGTATTGCGCCTTGCCGGCCGTGAGTTTGGAAGCATCGTTGGTGGTTACACGCTGAATGAGGTCGAGGGCGTTTTCGCCTTTCAGGATAAATTCGCCCATGTGGCTCACGTCAAACACTCCCACACTGTTCCGCACGGCGGCATGTTCGTCGTTGATACCTGTGTAGGAAATCGGCATGTTGTACCCCGCAAACGGGGCCATTTTCGCGCCCAGCGCAATGTGTTTGTTTGTGAATGGCGTGTTTTTCATTACTTGACTTTTCTTTTTTTGTTGTAACTCCTTCAGAGTGCGGCAAATTTAGCATATAATTTGAGTATAAAACAAAGAGGGGGCGGGGTCAGACAATCCCGTGATAATTATCGCGTTTGATAACCGTTTCCCTATTTTTGTCACCAAATTCCCCTTGCAGTGAAAAAGACTTACCTGTTACTGCCGCTTGTTTGTATCGCGCTGGCGGCGTATCCGCAGAAGAAAGCAGACCGGAAAACCCTCGGAAACCTGCAGACCCATATCACTTACCTGTCTTCAGACAAACTGGAAGGCAGGCGCACCGGCACTGCCGGGGAACAGCTTGCCGCCACCTATATCGCCGAACAGATGAAGCTCGCCGGCGTAAGCCCGAAAGGCGACAGCGAATACCTGCAGACCTTTACCGTCAGGGAAGGAAGAGAGGCCGGCGACAAAACCCGGCTGCTCATCAATCATAAACCGCTGCCGGCGGGGCAATACCTGCCGCTGCCCTTCAGCGCCAGCAAAGCCGCCAAAGGCGAAGTGCTGCCCGGCGTAAACGAGCCGGACAATGTATGGCTCATCAATGTAAAAGCCTCCGAAGACGAGATCAATCCCCACGCCGAACCGTTGGAATTCTATATTAAAAAGACCAAGGAAGCCAAACAAAGCGGCGCCACCGGCATCGTATTTTTCAACGGGCCGGAAGACGCCCGCACCGTTACCCGCTGGCTCGACGGGAAAGAGGCGGCTGAGTTGCCCATCCCTGCCGTCTGGGTAGGGCCCGAAGCCAGTAAAATATTGTCGGCAGACGATGCCAACGGTTTTCAGCTGGACCTGGAAGTGGATTTTAAACCGAGCAAACGCACCGGCACCAATGTGGTAGGGTATATCGACAACGGCGCTGCCACCATCGTGGTGCTGGGCGCGCATTACGACCATCTTGGCTACGGGGAGGACCATAATTCCCTGGCGCCCGGCGAAAAGGCCATTCATAACGGGGCAGACGATAACGCCAGCGGTACCGCCGCGCTCATCGAGCTGGGGCGTTTGCTGAAAGCCTCGAAATTGAAAAATAACAATTATTTATTGGTGGCCTTTTCCGGCGAAGAGCTGGGGCTTTTCGGCAGTAAATATTTCACCGAGCACGCCACCGTGCCCATGACCGCCGTGAATTACATGGTAAATATGGACATGGTAGGCCGCCTCGCCCCGGAAAAAGGGCTGCAGATCGGCGGTACCGGCACTTCCCCCGTTTGGGGCGGCGTGCTGAAAAGCGTAGTTCCTTCCAGCCTGAAGGTCAGCTACGATTCCTCCGGCACCGGCCCTTCAGACCATACCTCCTTTTACCGTAAAGACGTACCCGTCTTATTTTTCTTCACCGGCACGCACGCCGATTATCACAAACCCGGCGACGATGTGGACAAGATCAATTACGAAGGCGGCCTCACCGTCGTGAAACTGGTGTACGACATCATCGAAAAAACGAACGGCCAGCCCAAACTCGCCTTCACCAAAACCCGCGAGCAGCAAATGGGCAGCAGCGCGCGTTTTTCCGTTACCCTCGGCATTATGCCCGATTACACCTGGACCAAGGGCGGCGTGAAAGTGGATGGCGTGAGCGACGGCAAACCCGCGAAAAAAGCGGGCATCCTTACCGGCGACCTCATCACGCAACTGGGCGATTACCCGGTTTCAGACATCGAAACGTACATGAGCGCCCTCGGGAAATTTAAGGCCGGCGACAAAACAACCGTTACCGTCAAACGCGGCGAAACCGATAAAGTATTTGATATCAGTTTTTAATCGCGGTTTTTATAACTTGCAGCATGCGAAATATCGTTCTTATGATGGCCCTGTTATCCGCAGCTGCGTGTAACCCTGTCCGTGAAAAGACAGACACCACCCATTACGACGTGATCAGCGAAAAATGTTTCGTGCTGAGAGAGCATCCCATCCGTACAGACAGTGCGGTGAATGCGAACCGCGACAGTATTGTGAGCTTCCTGGAAGCGAATCATTATACCGCGAGGTATATCAGGAAAGACAGCCTGATGTTCCGCCGTGAGAACGGGTTACAGGTTGAAATTGTGCTGCCCGCCCCCGCGGATGCCTGGGAATCCGGAACGATCATCGTGTTTGACCCGCAGAAAAATCCGCTCTTCGTGAACCTGCATAAAGGAACGTCGCAGGTGAAACAGTATGTAAGCGGCCAATGATTCCCTAAAATTTTATCCCTTGCCAGTTCATCAACATATCAGGGTGACGGCAGATGCCGTAGTATTGAGGTTTTCATCAAAAGAAGGAATGATGGTGCTGCTCAGCAAACGCAGCATTCCCCCGCACATTTTCAAATGGGGCCTTCCCGGCGGTTTTGTGCAGAACGACGAGCCGCTGGAAGAAGCCGTGCACCGCGAGATCCGCGACGAAACCGGGCTGAAGGTGAATTACCTCGAGCAGATGCGCACCTGGGGCGCGCCAGACCGCGACCCGCGCGGGCGGATCCTTTGCGTGGCGCACCTGGGGCTGATAAAACCTTCCGCATCGAAGCTGGTCCTGGGCGCCGGCAATAAAGAAGCGCGCTGGTACCCGGTGAAAGAACTGCCGGCCACGGCATTCGACCATTCGGAAGTGATCCTCGGCGCCATCGAGCACCTGCGCACGCGGTTGCGTTCCGAGCCGCTGGCTTTTGAGCTGCTGGACCCGAAGTTTCCCGTTTCGGAATTGGAAAAACTCTATGAATGGGTATACAACCGGCAGATCGACCGCCGGAATTTCCAGAAAAAAATGCATTCCCTCGGTTTGCTGGCGATGCAGCAGGAAAAATTGAAACATCCTTTGCAAGGCCGTCCTGCTCAATTATATAGCTTCAACCGGCAAAAATTCGCTGAATTGAAGCAAAAAAGCGGCTATATCGAGATTTTCTCTTAACAGATTGGTTATCAAATTTTGCATTCTTTTTACACAAATAATATATGCAATTAAAGTAAAATGTAAAAAGTTTGTGTAAAAAATACGGGAAACCTGTTATGCATATAGCAAAACCCATATCTGTATTGACTTTCATGCAATTGGAGGGATAAGATCACCTGTAAGTTCAATTTGAAGGCTTACATTCGTACAGGCTAACCCAATTCAGCATATGGAGAATCTCATTTTGTTGGCGGACGCTTATAAATATTCCCATCACAAGCTCTACGTTCCGGGCACCTCGCACATTTATTCTTACCTCGAAAGCCGGGGCGGCAAATTTGAAGAAACGGTTTTTTACGGCCTGCAATATTTCCTGAAAGCCTATCTCGAAGGCCCGGTGATTACCGCGGACAAGATCCGTGAGGCGGGCGAAATGCTGCCGGAAGTATTTGGGCGCAACGATGTGTACGATCCTTCGCGGTTCGAATATATTCTGAAAAAACATGGCGGTCTGTTGCCGGTGAAGATCCGCGCGGTGCCTGAAGGCATGGTGGTGCCGGTGAAAAATGTGCTGATGACGATCGAAAACACCGACCCCGCGTGTTACTGGCTCACCAATTTCCTGGAAACTTTGCTGATGCAGGTGTGGTATCCGTGTACGGTGGCCACTTTGTCGCGGGAGATCAAAAAAGTAGTGACGCAATATTTTCAATCCACGGCCAGCGAGGCCTCTTTTGCGGGGATCGATCTTGTGCTGAACGATTTCGGTTTTCGCGGCGCCAGTTCCGTTGAAGCGGCGGGTATCGGCGGGAGCGCGCACCTGGTGAACTTCAACGGCAGCGATACTTTGGTAGCGTCTACGTTCGCCAAAAGATATTATCACGCGGCAACCGCGCCGGGACTTTCCATTCCGGCCACGGAACATTCCATCGTTACGCTGCTGGGGGAAAAAGGCGAAGCGGCTATTTTCAAACATGTACTGGATACGTTCCCCACGGGCACTATCGCCTGCGTGTCGGATTCCTACAACATCTTCCGGGCCTGTTCCGAATATTGGGGCACGCAGCTGAAGGAGCAGATATTGGCGCGGAAAGGCACGCTGGTGATCCGCCCCGATTCCGGCGACCCGGTGAGAACGTTGCTGGAAGTGTTTGATATTTTGATGGGGAAATTCGGGTATACCGTCAATGACAAAGGCTACAAAGTGCTGCCGCCGCAGGTGCGGGTGATACAGGGAGACGGCATCAGCTACAGTTCCATCCCTGAAATATACGAAGCGCTGAAACAGGCGGGCGTAAGCGCGGAAAACCTGGTGCTGGGAATGGGCGGCGCGTTGCTGCAGCGGGTGAACCGCGATACACAGGAATTTGCGTTGAAATGTTCTTACGCGGAGATCAGCGGCAAAAGCGTGGACGTGTATAAATCGCCGGTTGAAATGGATGCGGAAGGCCTTCTCCGTACCTCGTTCAAAAAGTCGAAAGCCGGGAAACTGAAGCTGATAAAGGATGCGGGCGGCTTGAAGACAGTAGCCTCATCCGCGGCGGGCAACGACCTGCTGGAAACTGTGTTTGAGAACGGGAAACTGGTGAAAGACCAGCGGTTTGAAGAAATCAGGAAACTTGCGGCTTTGTAGTATATTTAAGTACCTATGCGAAGATATTTATCCCGGCCAGACATCCTGTTGCTTATTATCGCGTTATTGCTCGTTGCCATTGGCGCGGCTTCCTCTGCCGATGCGGTCATAGATATCCATCTTCATGACACTTATGTCGTGATCAGTTACTTTAACATTGCGATTATTTACGCCGTTCTGCTGATAACAGAAGCTGGCCTGTATACGGCTACTTCCTGGTTCAGGCAATGGCGGTGGCTGCAAATATTTCATATCATCGGTTTGTTGCTGCCGCCGCTGTTTTTCATCTTTTCAGGCAGTATGCATTACAACCCATCGCCAGGGATGCCTCAAACATATTTTGAGTATAACAGATCTTTCCTCAACGATCCCCTGACCCGGATGGTTATTGTTATCTTTCTGATCTTCCTGGCCGGGCATATCGGGTTTATCATAAACATCATCACGGGATTTTTCCGCGGCAGAAAATCCTGATACCATGAAATGGCTCTCCCGACCTGATATTCAAATGTACATTACCGCCGTGCTGGTCTTTTTCGGCGGCATGCTCATTGTTTCTCATTCAGTGATCGACATACACATGCACGATACTCACGGGCCGTTTGCGGACAAAAGTTACCTGTGGGCCTGCCTGATGATCGCGGCGGAAGCGCTGATATACACGTTCACGCTGCGTTTCAGTCAATTCAGGTGGTTGCAGGTTTTGCATGTGGCGAGCCTTTTGCTTTTCCTTCTCGCTTACGTTACGGTAGAAAGTCCGCCGATGCCGCGCCGTTATTTTGATTACCATGACCGGCCGCTTATATTTTCCGGCCGCGTTTTTGACCCGGTAACTTTTTTCACGACCATGTTGCTGGTGATCGGGCAGGCGGGATTCGTTATTAATATTATCGCGGGATTTATCAGGGGCCCGAAAACATCGCAGGCTCCCGGTCAGCCACAGCCTGCGCTGCAACTTTACATTATCGCTTTATTGGCGCTCGCGGCGGGTGTTGCCTGTTATTTCGCTCCTGTGCTGCTTCCGGCAGACCTTCCCGTTTTCCCGGACATTCATGAAGGATTTATGTTTGGTATGCTGGTTCCCGTGCTGAGTTTATGGCTGGCGGTGATCGCTTTCCTTGTGGGGCAGCTGGCTTTTATTGTAAATGTTATTGCGGGGTTTTGCCGCGGCAAAAAAACCACTCTCTCATGAAACGCTTACTCCGCCCCGATTTTCAGCTGTACCTGCTGGCTTTTCTATTGACCCTTATCACCACGGCCATCATCCTCAGCCCCAATAGCGGATTTTTTGAGATCACAGATATTCTCACCATTCTTATCTGGTCGGTGCTATTTATCTGTTTTGAGGCGCTGTTCTATTATGCCACCCGGCATTACCGGCAATATAGGTGGCTGCAATATTTCCACATAGCCACCACGTTCATTCTCGCCGCGTTTTACATAATCATCTTCCTTAAGCCGGAACAGACAAACTTCTCTGCGGAAAAGATCCACGCCCTCGCCGGTTTTGATCCGGTCGAGGTTTTTATTACGCTGCTGTTCTTTGCCGGCCAGGCTGCTTTTGTTTTTAATCTCATCGCCGGCTTTATCCGCGGCTCAAAAAATATTCAAAAATGATGCTATTTTAACAAACATTTAAGTTAAACAACCGCAAACCGCACAATAATATAACATATTGCCGGTCAAATATTTTTTTGCATATTGCGGCCCTATGCGTAAAGCGATCTCGGCCCTTTCTCTGTGCGTGTTGGCAAGCTCCGGTCTGAAGGCGCAGGATTCAATCCTCGCCCATAGGAAAACAAGCCTGTTTCCTTTGCCTGTACTCGGTTTTTCACCGGAAAAAGGCCTGGAACTGGGCGTCGCGACGCTTTACTCGTATTACGCGGATAAAAAAAATCCTTCCCCCTTTACCCGCAACTCCACCGCCAGCCTGCTGGCCACTTTTACCACCAATCAACAGCTGAAGATCGACCTCCGCACCGATAACTGGACGCGGAACAACGACTGGCACGTTAAAACGAACATCCGTTACCACGATTTCCCGTTCTATTTCTACGGACTGGGCGATACTACGCATTATGCAGACCGTTCCCTCGTGGGCAACAAACGTTATAAGCTGATGGCGGAAGCCGAAAAGCGCATCACCAGCCACTTTTACGCCGGCCTCTCCGTTATGTACCAGCACGATGCGTTCACGAAAGACGAAGACAAGGGCATTTACCCGGAAATGCCGCTGGTGGACAAAGACGGCGGTTACGTTACTTTTATCGGCGTTACCGGCATTTACGACAACCGCGATAACCAGAACTATTGTACGCTGGGCACATACTTCCGGCTCAACGTGGCATACGCCCCTCAATTTCTGAGCAAACACCCGCTCTGGCGCGTGGAAGCGAAGGCCAGCCAGTTTTTCCGCATCTCGCAGCGCAGTACGCTGGGGCTGAACGGTTATGGACAATCGCTGCAGGGAAACACCCTGCCGTTTTACCTGCTGCCGGAAATGGGCAACGACAATATCATGCGCGGCTACTATACCGGCCGTTACCGCGATCAAAACTACCTGGCGGCCCAGGCCGAATACCGTTATTATTTCGACCCGAAAATGCGCATCAACGTGTGGTTCATCGATATGCAGCCAACCTTTGCGCTGGCCGGTTTCGCCGGTACGGGCACCGTTTTCAACAACCGCAACTTTTCTTTCGACCGGCTGAAACCCAACTACGGGCTGGGCATCCGTTATTTTTACGACAAACATACCCGCCTTACCGTGCGGCTGGATTATGGCTGGGGTGAAAAAAGAGCGGGAGAAAAACGGCAGAGCGGGTTCTACCTGTCCGTTTCGGAAGCCTTCTAAAACTCCCGGGCAATAAAAAAGGCCGCCCCTTGCGGGAGCAGCCGGTATCTGGAGTAAGTTGGAATTAGCGTTTTACGTACTTCACCATGGCGTAAAGGAACATGGCCCCAAAAATGATGATGCAAAACCAGACGCCGTAATGGCCGATCTTGTTGCCTAACTCGTAAGTAGAGTTGAGTAATACATTCAACAGCATGATATACAGTTTTAAGATATTTCAGAGGGCAAGTTAGCGCATTATGCCGAAATAGACAATGAGTTTCGTCAAATTTAAAATTTCCCCGCTCCCGTTTCCCTGCTGACACACGGCTGTCGCGCCCCCGCACGATCTTTGTATCATCACCATTTAATCCTGAAGGTCATGAAAAACAAAGTTTGTTATCTTTTCGTCTTCAACGGTTATTCCGACTGGGAACCCGCCCTGGCGGCGGCTTCGCTGCAACAATTCTCCGAATACGAGGTACGTCCCTTTTCGATCGACGGCAATGCAGTCGTGTCTGCGGCCAACCTCCGGGTAATTCCGCAGCTTTCGCTGGAGGAGCTGGACGCCGGACTGGCCGATATCGTTATCCTGCCCGGCGGCGCGGCCTGGGGCGAAGGCAAAAACCGGGAGATCGGCCCTTTTATCCTGGACATTCTGGGGAAAGGCAAACTGCTGGCCGCCATCTGCGATGCCACCCTCTACCTGGCCAGCGAAGGCCTGCTGGACGATATCCCCCACACCAGCAACGACCTCGGCCTGCTGAAAGCAGCCGTTCCGGGATATAAAGGAGAGAAAAATTACATGCAGAAACCCGCCGTAACCGCCGGACAGGTGATTACCGCCAATGGCACGGCGGGCACGGCCTTCGCGCACGCCATCGTGTCGAAACTGGAATTGCTGAAGAACGAGCAGTTCGCTTTCTGGTTCGGTTTTTTCCACAAGCCCGAGTTTCAAAACCTGTGGCATGAATAGGGTCACCTCGTTTTTTCTTTCGACATCACTTCGATCAGCTTGTATTCATACGCGCCCACATCCTGGATCTTAGGGTCGCGGGGGATGCGGTTGACTTTGAGTTTGTACAGGTGCCCTTTTTCAAACGTGAACCCTTCGATCGGTTCCATCAGTTTGTCCCAGGCGTCGCTGGTTGAAGCCATGAGTTTGTCGCCGTACTGCACCTCGTAACATTTTGTTTTGCCGAAACCCGGGCCGCGGTCGCATTCGTCTTCCGCCTTTACCCACACGATCAGCTCCTTGCTGGCGGGAGCGGGTTTTTCCTTCTTCAGTAGCGTAAGCCCGTCTGTACCATAATCGCTGCCGATATAGCGGAGGCTTTCCTTTTCCCAACGAAAAACAAGCGTGTCTTTAACCGGATTGCCGCTGCCTACTGTTACCAGGGTGACCAGGTATTGACTGTCTTCCGGCACAGACCAGTTGCCGATCTGCACGATCTCAGGCGTGGCGTTGAGGTAATCGGTGGTCATTACCGCATCCCTGTTGGTCCGCAGCGTGAGGCCGATCAATCTCCCCGGGCTGGACGCCGCCGGCAGGCTCGCTTCGAAATACCGGAATTCGTTCGAAGGAATCATGAGCAGGCTGTCGGTTTTTGTACTGTCCGCCGCCGCCTTTTTCGGGCTGTTCTGACAGGCCGCGACAGCAAAGACGCTTGCAAACACCAGGATGTGATGCTTTTTCATAAGATCGTTTTAGTGGATAACAAACAAAATGCATTTGTGTTGATGATGCATGAATGATGAAATTAAATTCAAAACGCAAAAAACAATTTGTGTCAGATCGCGCATTATTGCTCTACAATCGTTACCAGTAGCGGACTTTCGTAAATAACGCCCGGTGATACCATTTTTTCGTCCAGCGGAATGTTGTTGCCGTAACGTTCTTTCATAGTAGATTTTACGAGCGGATGAGAGAGGTCGTATTCGCGCATCGGTTTTGGGCTGCCCAGTTCAATTCCCGTAGTAGAACGGTAAATCTTCCACACCAGTTCGGAGCAATAGATCCTGTCGTCAGACCATTCGAAGTAGCTGTCGTAATCTTTGCCGAGAAATTGTTTGCCGTCTTCCTTCATTTTCGAGATCACTTCCGGCGTGATGACCGAATCCGTTTTAAGGCGTTTCACCGCGTAATGTTTGTTGTTGCGCATCGTCCACTCTTCAAAAGTGGCTATACTCACGGGTTGTACGGCTTCAAACACCATCCAGCGGCCGTCTTGTTTAAAAAGAATGCCGCAGTGGCTGTATCTGGAATGCGTGGCCAGCTCGATGGCCTTGCATTGCGGGGAAATATTGCTTTGGAAAATGATGTCGCCTTCCTTCAGCTGTTGGGTTTGCGCAAAAACGGTAGCGCTGAACAAACAGGCGGCGAGGAAAAGGAAATTTTTTACAGCGGGCATATGCATGATTTTATAAAACGATGAAATCGATCACCAGGCTGCACACCGTACCGTCTTCGGCAACGCCCCAATAGGCAGGATAAATGCCGTCGCCGTACCCGGTATGGAACATGATCACGTTCAGATGCGGTTGAGCAGGCAGGTAAAAATTGTAACAGAGTTGCTCTTCGGCGCGCATTTTCCGCGAGAACGTATTATGGAAAAGCGAATCATAAATATTTCCTTCCGGGTGATCTTTAAAAAAACGCTCCAGGTGCTTGTTATAGTGTTTCTGCGTATGCGCGTCGCAGATGCAGCCGATGCCTGCGTCTGCCGTGAAGCCGGGAAAGCCGTGGCGGCGGGTGAAGCGGCCGGTTTGGCCGGGTAGGGCTGCGTGCTCGAACTTCGATGGCTGCTGGTCTTTGAACTTCAGCAGCAGCAAAGCGTTCCGCCGCCGGAAACCCGAACGGGCGAGCAGCATGGTAACCGGGTATTCGCCCGGCGGCACTTTCCGCGAGAACGGAAGCGTGTTGTGCAGCCCCAGCAAAGGATCGCAGGCAACGATAAAGCCGCCCGGCAGGTGCAGCTTGCCGATAAAACGTTTTTCCAGCTGCATGCCGCAAGCTTCGTCCGTTTTAAAGAACCGGCAGAAATCACGGTTCACGGCGGGCTGCGCTTTCCGCAGGCGCCGGCCCCATATCTTGTTAAAGAATTTCATCCGGCAGGGTTATGTATGACCGTTTCGGCGCGTAAGCGCCAGGGTATTTGTTAAGACGCCGGGGCGCGCAAAAGGTTTTATGCCGGGAAGTAAAACGACCGGCTGGCGATGCGAAGCAACCATTAACAACAATGAAGTTAGCTTTTTCGGAAAGGAAAGGACGTTAACGTTGGGATTCATTAATATTTATTGGAATTAATATAACAGCGAATAAAAATACGACCATTGTTTGGAAGAACCGTAGATTCCATGTGGAATTTTGCTACTTTCCTATGACATATAAATTTTTACATTATATAGAAAAATTATATATTTGCTGTGGCATCAAAAGTACGTTCACCCGGGCTGTTGAATTTTCCTATGCCGGCCATATCGATCCTGGATCCCGGGCGCTGTGAGATCATTTACAATCGGTTAACGATCATTACGTTAACAGGAATTTTACACCCCGGAAGGCGTAAAATCCGGGATTGATAAATACCTTTGCACTCTCCATACTTATGATCAGCCACTCATTTGATCATCCTGACCCCAACCTGTAATATTTTTCCCGTAGCCTTCCGAAAGCCAGCTTTATTGTTCACTCTTTAATCATTTAATAACAATGATTGTACGATTCGCCCGTCCTGCGATCAGGATCGCCGTATGCGTAGGGCTACTCGCGTGCGCAGCCTGCAGTAAGGAACCCCTCACGCTGTATACCCCGCCGCCGCCCGAGCCCATTGGAGACACGACGTTTGTAATGAACAATCCCGTCAATGAAGCGCTGCTGCTGTCTCTCGTAAACGATGTGCGGGCAAAAGGCTGCCAGTGCGGAGACACTTTCATGGCGCCCGCGCCGCCCATCCGCTGGAACAAGGCCCTCGAACGCGCCGCTTACCTGCACAGCCAGGATATGGACAAAAACAGTTACTTCTCCCACAACGACCTCCAGGGCAACAACGCCGGCAAACGCATCAGCCGCATGGGTTACTTCTGGCAGGCCTGGGGCGAGAATATCGCCTTGGGAAAACTTACCGAAAAAACCGTAGTGGAAGGCTGGTACAAAAGCGTGACGCACTGCAAGGTGATGATGAGCAGCCGCTTTACAGACATGGGCGTGGCAAAGGTCGGCAACTTCTGGAGCCAGGAAATGGCCAGCCCGAAGCCGGGCAAATAAACGCCTGCATTATTTCCGCAGTTGACCATATGAAAAAAAGATCACACTATATTGATCTTTAATTTGTTATTTTCGTTAACATATTTTTTGCAAGCCTCATGCTTGTTTATTCCGGGTTCGGTTTACCTTTGATCCGGAATAATATTTAACCCTACTCCTCTGAAAAAGCCAACGTGCTTTAACCTCCTTCCTATAAAAAACCCAGTACCTATTCGTTTACAATAACTGGGAAATAATGTCACTGAAACTTGTTCGTTTTGTACCCTTGATCGTTGTTATCAGCCTGTTCCTGGCTTCCTGCGGGAAAGAACCCCTCGTGCAGCCCCGCCAGGAAGAAGAAGAAACCGGCCCCGGCACGGTGGATGTAGTGGAAAACAACGTGGATAAAGATCTTTTACTGCAGCTCGTAAACAACGTGCGCGCCAAAGGCTGCAACTGCAAAGGCACCTGGATGCCCCCCGTGGAGCCCGTGAAATGGAATGTGCTGCTGGAACTGGCCGCAGCCAAACATAGCAACGACATGCGGGATAAAAAATACTTCGATCATACCAGCCCTTCCGGCTCCACGCCGCAATCCCGCGTAACCGCCACCGGCTTCAATTACACCTGGATGGGCGAAAACATCGCCAGCGGGCCTTCGAAAGAAGAAACCGTGATCAACGGATGGCTGGGCAGCGAAGGACATTGCAAAAACATCATGAGCCCGAATTTCAGGGAGATGGGCGTTGGCCGCGCGGGTAGCCTGTGGACGCAGGTGTTCGGAACTTCAAAATAAAAATTAAACCGGCTCATGGCGGGGGCATTTTCTTCCGCCAAAGCCGCCACATAAAATAAATATAACCAGCCAGGCTCAGCACGAACCAGCCGTAAAACAGCCCCATCCGCAGCGGCGTGGATTCTTCCGGCACGGCAAACCCCAGGTAAAGGCCCAAAAACATATTGATCAGCATCCAGAACAGGCCGATGAACACCGTGCGGATGATCTTCACGAAAAACATCATCAGCTGCCAGTCGAACTGATCTTTATTCTCCTCCTGGTCTTTCTGTTCGTCCATACTTTAAAGTTACGGAATACAAAGGTTTACCAGGTCCGAACTATCGCCGCGGAATACGTTAAAATCGACCGTAGTGCGGATGCCGTTCACCCGGCCGATATCGCTGTGCTGCCAGAACACCCAGTTGCGGGCGCTGCGGGGCTTGTCTTTCTGGTAATAATGCGCCACCCAGAGCGGGTATTCGTCAAATTCCTTCCCGAGATACGTTTCGTAGAAATGAATATTGGTGTAGATGATGGGTTTCACGCCGTACGCTTTTTCCATTTCCTCAAGCCAGATGCGGGCGGTGCTGCGGATCACGGCCGGAGGCTGGTTGTTGTGCACTTCTATGTCCAGCACCGGCGGCAGATCGCCGGATTCCAGTTGCACCACGTTCTTAAAATTGATCGCCTGTTTGAGCGGGTCGCGGGTGGAATAAAAAAAATGATACGCGCCGCGGATGATGCCGGCGGTTTTGGCTTTTTCCCAGTTTCGTTTGAAAGTAGCGTCTTGCCGGGTAATGCCTTCGGTCGCTTTGATAAAAGCGAAACTGATCCTGATCTCTTCCACCTGCATTTGCCGCACGGCCATCCAGTTCACGCTGCCCTGGAATTTTGATATGTCGATGCCGTGAATGGAATAATTAACGGGCATGTCTATCCCAAACTCTTCGTAACGCACGAACTGCATCGGCGTTTTATTGCGCAGGAACCACCATGCACCGGCAACTCCGGCCAATACCAGTACAAAAACGAGGATGATAACGGGACGTACGCGTCTTCTTTTTGCCACAGTGGTTGTTAAGCTTTTCTGTTCTCCTTAGAAATCAATCGCAAGTATAGGGCAATTTTGTAAATTTATGGTCCTAAAGAGGCCCGAATTATGCCGAAACCGAACCTGAACGACGCTTTGAACTTCCTTTCCAAATTTACGCTGCGCCGCGGCTGGAACGCCGGAAAGGTGCTGGGAAGCTATTATTGGAGCAAATGGAGAAAAAAGCCCGTACAGTGGGGGTTGCCTATTTCCATTTCTTTCGAGCCTACCACGTCCTGCAACCTGCGCTGCCCCGAATGCCCCAGCGGCCTCCGGGCGTTTACGCGGCCAACGGGGATGCTGGACAACCAGTTTTTCCGCCAAACCATCGACGAGCTGCATAAAGAGCTGCTGTACCTCATCTTTTATTTCCAGGGCGAGCCGTACCTCAACACCGCTTTTCTCGATATGGTGAAATATGCGTCTTCCAAAGGCATTTACACCGCCACTTCCACCAACGCGCATTACCTAACGGATGCGAATGCACGAAAAACGGTGGAAAGCGGGCTGGACAGGCTGATCATTTCCATAGACGGCACCACGCAGGACGTGTACACGCAATATCGTGTGGGCGGGCATCTTGACAAAGTGATCGCCGGGGCGAAAAATATCGTGAAATGGAAAAAGGAGCTTAATTCGAAAAAACCGTTCGTGTTCTTCCAGTTCCTGGTAGTGAAACCGAACGAACACCAGATCGAGGACATCAAGAAGCTGGCGGCGGAGATCGGCGTGGATGAAGTGCGGTTCAAAACCGCCCAGGTATATGACTATGAAGAAGGCAACCGCCTGATACCCACCATAGACAAGTATTCCCGCTATCACCGGAACGAAGACGGCACGTATTCCATTAAAAACAAACTCAGCGATCACTGCTGGCGCCTGTGGCATTCGCCGGTGATCACCTGGGACGGCCTGGTGGTTCCCTGCTGTTTTGATAAAGACGCCACGCATCGCCTGGGCGACCTGAAAAGCTCCAATTTCAAAACGCTCTGGCACAACGATAATTACGTACGTTTCCGTTCGCAGATCATCAAAGGCCGCAAGCATATCGACATTTGCGCTAACTGTAGTGAGGGTACGAAAGTGTGGGGCTGATGTTATTCCTCTCCTCCGGCGCTTTTGGCGCGGGCTTCCGCTTTCCGGCGGTGCCGTTTTGACCGGATATTATTGAAGAGTTTAATGCCGAAACGAACGGCGATAAATTCCAGCGCGGTAAGCGCGGCCTTGGTGAGCATGGACTTTGCGGAGCCGCTCTGCCAGAGGGTTTTGGCCATTCCGCCGAGAAAGCCCATGGCGCCGCTGTTGGCAATGCCGGGCACTACGGAATTGACCGCCATCTTTTTATAATTTCCTTTCAGATGATCGATGCGGTTGCCCAGCTGCTCTTCCAGGCGGCGGCTTCTGTGTTTCAGCCGCTCGATTTCCTGTTCGAGCATCGCAAGGTCTTTTACTTTAACTTTCGCCATGTGAAGGAGGGTAAAGTTTAATCATTGATGATTTTCTCTTTTCTTTTTTCTTCCCTGCGCTCTTCGCGTTTGTCGTCCATTTCCTCGATCTCCTCTACCAGTTCGGCCGCCAGCATATTAGCGAGCGGGCGCTGGATAAGGCTTTTGCGGAAAAAGATCATTAAAAGCAACAACAGGATAAAAAAGCCTGCCGCGCAGGAAAACCCTATCGTCATACTGCCGGTTCGTTCCCCGATCCAGAACCCGAGCACCATGCCCAGGAACACGACCACGAAAAAGAACAGCAGGAAAGCCATGATCAGCGAAAAGAACAAGCCCAACGCTTTCGACAGCTTTCCCGCTGCCTGCAGTTTGATAAGGTCCAGCCGGGTTTCCAAGTATTCCCTGGCTACCTTGCCTGTTTCCGTAAAATAATTGGAAAAGTTATCTTCCATGCATAAGGTTTTTGGATGCCGAAACGGGATCAAGTTAATTCATTTTCCATAGCATCTTCAAATTGTTGCTTTTTTGCACGGAATTTATCCTTCAGTTTGTCTGTCTGGTAACGGAGCTTGCCTACCAGCTCTTCTTTTTTGTCGGAATTGAGGAAATATCCAACAGCTACGCCTACAGCGGCTCCTACGATAAAAGATACCACTGCTTTTGAACTTCTGCTCATAATCAAGAGTTTTTATAAAGTGAAAGATTTGGGTTTTTAAGGAGTACGGGGTGCCCATTCAACTCCACACTAATGGTTACAAACTTTGTTCCATAATTGTTCGGCGTCATGGAATAACCATAAAAACAGCATTTCAGCGCCATTTTGCCAAATCTGGCAAACTTTGTGATCCGGTTAAAATGCCGTAAATTATATAACACCCAGCAACCGAACTATGAGCTATCTCGACAACGAACGCCTGAAACAGATTGTTTTCCTGCTTATCATCGCCTTTATCGGCATCATCCTTTTCAAGGAGCTGTATGCTTTCCTGCCGGGCTTCCTGGGTGCCGTTACGTTCTACGTGCTCTCCCGCAAATACATGTTCCGCCTCGTGGAGGTGCGCAAATGGAGAAAGAACTGGGCTGCCGCCACGATCATGATACTTTCCTTTCTTATCATTCTGCTGCCCATCGGCATGCTGGTGAACATGCTTACTGCCAAAGTGGCTTACGCCATCAAACATTCGGGCGAACTGATCGCGGGGATCGAAAAGATCAATGAGCAGCTGAAACAAAGCGCCGGCCTCGATCTGATGAGCGATGCGCGGCTGCAAAAAATCCAGGAATATATCACCAATGTGCTGCCGGGCTTTGTAGGCGCCACATTCAACACGCTCACCGCCGTGGCCATCATGTATTTCATCCTGTATTTTATGCTGGTGAATGCCAGGGAAATGGAAGAAGCGCTGTATGAATACATTCCGCTGAAAGACGAGAACGTGGAACTGCTGGGCCATGAAATGCAGAACATGGTGCGCAGCAACGCCATTGGTATTCCGCTGATAGCTCTTATCCAGGGGGTGATCTCGCTTGTCGGGTACCTCATTTTCGGCGTGCCCGAACCGGTGTTCTGGTTCGTTGTCACCTGCTTCTGCGCCATGCTGCCTATTATCGGCGCGGCGGCCGTATATGTTCCGATGGGTATTTACATGCTTTCAGGCGGGCAAACGTGGCAGGGTATTGCCGTACTCGCGTACGGGTTCGGCGTAGTAGGCTCCAGCGACAATATCTTCAGGATGATGCTGGCCCGCAGGATCGGCGACGTTCACCCGCTGATCACCATTTTCGGCGTCATCATCGGTATCAGCCTCTTCGGCTTTATCGGCCTGATCTTCGGGCCGCTGCTTATATCGCTTTTTATCGTGCTGTTAAAGATCTACTCCAACGAATATCTCGTGAAAAAACGCGAGGTAAAAGTGGTGAAAACCGCGCACGCCAAGGAAAAACAGATGAAAAAAACGGGGGAATAACTCCACAGATTGTTGATCAGCCCTTGTAATAATTGTTTTCGCCGATATACTTCCAAACCGCGTCCGGCACCATGTAACGGACGCTCTTGCCTTCCTGGATCCATTTGCGGATGTTGCTCGAAGAAATATCCAGCATCGGCGCGTCCACGACCGCAACCTTCGCCCCAAAAGTGTCCGTTACCGGGTGTTCCGGGCGGTTGTATACGTAAATTTCATAGTTGTCCAGCAGCTGGCGGTAGTTTTTCCACCGCGGAATATTCTGAAAACTGTCGCTTCCCATGATCACGACAAATTCCTGCGTCGGGAATTTTTCGGTCATGTAGGTGAGGGTATCGATGGTGAAGGAAGGGCGGGGGAGGGAAAATTCGATATTGCTTACGCGCAGCCGCGGTTCGTCCTGCACCGCCATTTCGGCCAGGTGCAGGCGGTGGTGCTCGTTGAGCAGGCTGGAAGAGGCTTTCAGCGGGTTGTGGGGCGACACTACCAGCCAAACCTTATCCAGGTCCGTATGATACGCCATAAAATTAGCGATGATCAAATGCCCGGTATGGATAGGATTAAACGATCCGAAATATAAACCGATTTTCATGGAGGCAATATACCTAAAATTGTTTGCTCACTCCAATGGTTTGAAGTGCTCAAACACGTGCCCGCATTCCCGGCAATAATGGATGGCCCTGCAAAGCGTGCTGCCGAAGGGCGAGCGCAGGTAAGTGTTTTTGCTGTTGCAATGCGGGCAGGCGGTATGCATGAGAATTTCCGAATAGGCTTCCCCGTTATAGACCTGCGGCGGTGCGATGCCGAAGTTTTTCAGCTTTTCTTTCGCCGCCGGCCCCATACGATTGCTGTGCCAATGCGCTTCTTTGTCGATCTCGACGGTCACGCTGGCGCCCAGCTCCTTTTCCACGGTGGTGCGGATGTTCTGCCGGATCAGCTCCACGGCCGGGCAGGCGGAAAACGTCGGGATCATTTTAATCAACACTGCATCGCCGTCGCCCACCTTCACGGAGGTGATCATGCCCAGGTCCAGCACGTTGAGCACGGGTATCTCCGGGTCCATCACCTGTTCCAGGGCTTTGTATATTTTTTCTGCCGTGATCGTCATATTGATTGATTACCAGACCGCTTCCGGGTCGAGCCTGAAAACGTATCCCATTTCATCCAGCAAAGGCTGGAGATATTCGGTATGATATCCTTTGCGGCCGCCGTAGGCGGGCGTTACCGATCCTTCTGAAGGCAGGTTAAGGCCTGCCACGGAAAGGATGTTGTAGGTCCTGTCCAGCCACTGCTCTTTCAGCGTGGCTTCGCCGGCGTAAATTTTTTCGTTCACCAGCAACGTTTCCGCTTCGGGGCTCGGCTCGAAAATGCCCAGCGCCAGCGGGAAACAAACGTTAAGGGCGGATTGCATCCTCGCGTAACTTTCTTCACCCGCGCGGCACAGCTGCGTGATCCAGGCGTTGGCGTGCAGCGTATGATATTTTATTTCCCCTTTCAGCTTCCGCGCGGTGAGCGCGAGCGGCTCGAAAGTGCTTTGCTGCAGATGTTCCCAGCGCACGGCCTCCGCATGGTCGAACAGGAAATGGCGCACCAGGCTGAAATCGTATTCCCCGTTGGGCATTTCCACGAGGTGGCAGCAACGGTAATCTTTTTCGCCGCGGAGGAATGCGAAGCGGTCCGGCTCCGTGCCGCCCAGGTTTTCGTGGAGGATGCGGTAAAGCGCCCAGGCATGGCCGATCTTGTCCTGCGCCATGGAAGAAAATGCGATGTCTTCCTCCATGATCGGGCCGAGGCCCGTCCATTCGGAGTTGCGATGGCCCTGTATCAGCGCATCGTCCGCCATGGCGGTAAGCATTTGACTGATGGCTTCATTCCTTGTCATGCGTCGATTTTTTGAATTTGTTGATCTTCTCCATCACCTTGAAGCCGCTGGCGTCGCGGTAGGTTTTATCGAGATTGTTGGCGAACATGTCTTCGTCTTCGGTATCAAAAGAGAGAATATCTGCGCTGCGCACCACCCAGAGATTCACGCACTTTTTTCGCCGGGCGAATTGTTCTTTCGCGAAAACGAGCGCCAGTTGGGCGTTTGGAGCATGTACGCAACCTACGTGCTCGTGATGGGCGCCGCGTTTTTCCTGGTGAAATACTTCAAAAACGTTCCAGTTCTCTCCTTCGTGTACGGTAACGGGTTCCCCGCCGGTATTGAGTTTGAGGCGTTTTACGCGCGGGTCTAATGATTGGTTATCCATGGTTGGTATATTGTTAAGCGACCGGCGCGGTCGTTTTTTCGGCCGGGTTCATTAATGCCTTGCGTACCCAGCGGCCATGTTCTTCGGCCCATTTCCGCACGTCGAGCCTTTCTTTGTTGCAGGGGCCGCCGCCGTTGATCACCTTTTTGAACAGGTCCCAGTCCGGGTCGGAATAACACCATTTGCCGGTGACAGGGTCTTTTTTCAGGTTTTCATCCGGCAGGCTGAGGCCGAGGTCCCATATCTTCGGCACGTAAGCGTCGAGGAACTGGTTGCGCATATCGTCGTTGCTGGCCATTTTCACTTTCCACTGCATCAGTTTTTCACTGTGCACGGAATTTTTATCCGGCGGGCCGAAGAAATGCATGATGGGCTGCCACCAGCGGTTCAGCGCGTCCTGCACCATGGCGCGCTGCGCGGGCGTACCGGTGGCCAGTTCGATAAATGCGTCGTGGCCTTGTTTGAGATGAAAACTTTCTTCGTAGCAGATCCTTTCGAGGGCGCGGCAGTAGGGGCCGTAAGAACCTTTTGCGTTGGCCACCTGGTTCACGATGGCGGCAGCGTCTATCAGGAAGCCGATCACCGTCACGTCTGCCCAGGTTTCCGCGGGATAATTAAATACGTTGGAATATTTTGATTTTCCGCTGAGCAGATCGTTGATCATGGCTTCACGGCTTTTGCCCAGGGTTTCGGCCGCGTTGTACAGCAACTGCCCGTGGCCGATCTCGTCCTGCACTTTGGCGATAAGCGCCAGTTTGCGCTTGAATCCCGGCGCGCGGGTGATCCAGGTGCCTTCGGGCAATGCGCCGATGATCTCGGAATGGGCATGTTGTTCTATCAGCCGGATCAGCTGCCTGCGATATTCAGACGGCATCCAGTCCCCGGGCTCTATCTTTTCACCCCGGGCGATGCGCGCTTCAAATTCCACGAGCTTTTCAGGATCGTCGTGCAATTGCTCTTCTTTCAACTGCCGTTTGTCGGGCTCGTCGAAAATATATCCGCCTCCATACATGGAATGATTGTTTTGGTAATCCTGTAATTTACTGAATTTTGCACTATCGCCCAATTTGGTATTCCGGCTCCCATTGCGGATTTAACAAACTTTTTTGCCTGTCTTGCAGCACATTTCCGATCTTTAATATTGCATGATCACGACTGCCATCGCACTGTTTTGCTGCTGCATTTCCAGCCTGCAAAGCCCCGAAAAGGGCCGGGGGAAAACCGCGCCCGTGGTCAAGGTCGTTTTTGTGGAAGAAAACCGCGCGGAAAACCCTGCGTCCGACACGCTTTTTTATCATCAGCGCCACATTTCGCCGGACGATTTTAAAGGCAGAAGCAGCTCTTCCGGCCGCAGCGAAGCCGTGAGTTATACCAGTTTCGCGTTCGACGGCAGCACCCGCAGTTATCGGGACACGCTGGAGATCCGGCTGGTATTGCAGGTGTTCTGGGTAAAAAGCGCCTCCTGGGCGCGCACCATGCCGCCCTCCCGGCTCACGCTCGAGCACGAACAGCTGCATTTCGACATCACGAGGCTGGCAGCCGAGCGTTTCCGGCAAAAAGTACTGTCTATGCCGCTCACGATCGACGATCACGACAGCCGCATCCAATACGAATACCTTGAATCTTTCCGGGAAATGAACCGCCTGCAGGAAGATTTCGACAATGCCGTGAACCAGGGCAGGAACCTGGCGGCACAGCGGGACTGGTTTCGCCGCGTCAGGGAAGAGCTGCGCAGAACGGGCGTTTCAACGCCGGAGATGTAACGTTTTATTTGTTGAATTCCTTCACCACTTCCAGCACCGCGCCCGCGGCGCGATAAAAAAAAGAAAGGTTGATCTTTTCAAATTCATCGGTCACTTTGTGGTAATCGGCGTGGTCTTCCACCCCGAAATACAGGAAGGGGATCTTCGCTTTGTGAAACTCGTAATGGTCGCTTTGCGGGATCCAGTTCTGGCTGCCGTCTGATGTTTTATCGTGACCCAAAGGCAGGTTCACCTCGCTGCGGGCCGCCGCCGCAGTTACCGGGGCTTTCAGCGCGGGATAGGGCGTAGTGCCGCAAACGTACAGTTCGTTTTTATCGTTATGGCTCACCATGTCCATGTTGATGTTCAGCACGATCTTCGATGCGTGCGCCGGCGGACGGGCAACAAAAGCTTTTGCGCCCTGCAGGCCCATTTCTTCGGCATCGAACAGGGCGAAAATGAGGTTGTATTTCGGGGGATGATCCTTGTAATATTTCGCGATGGCGAGCAGCGTGGCCACGCCGGAGGCGTTGTCGTCCGCGCCGTTGAAAATGCTGTCTGCCGTATTGCCGGTTTTACGTGTGCCAACGTGATCGTAATGCGCGGAAATCACGATGAAGCTGTCTACCCGGCCAGGGATATACCCGTACAGATTCGTGCCCATGATCCTGTCTTGCCCGCGGTTGAAATAAAAAGGCTGTTCGAAGGTGTTGCTGAACTGACTGATCTTCAGTTGTTTCAACCGGTCCAGCAGGTAAAACTGCGCCAGGCGGTTGCCTTTGGAGCCGGTTTTTCGCCCTTCCATTTTGTCGGCGGAAAGGGTTTTTACGTCTTTCATCAGCTGGGTGGAATCTATCTGTGCGTGCGCGGCAAGGGTAACGAACAGGCTCAGCGAAGCAAGGATGTATCTCATGATGCCGGGTATTTTATCAAAAATACGGATTCGCCGGTTCGAAAGATATAAACGCTTCGCTTTACAAAAAACAAAAACCGCCTGCAAAACGCCGGCGGTTTTCCGAAACAATTATCGGGGCGATTATTTGAAGATCTCAAACACGATCCAGCTGCAGACATACGCGATGGCCGTCATATACACAAACTGGATGACCGGGTATTTCCAGCTCTTCGTTTCCCGCTTCACAATGGCCAGCGTGCTCATGCATTGCATCGCAAAGGCGTAAAATATCATCAGCGACAATCCTGTTGCCAGCGTATACACCGGCGTACCGTCTATCCGCGTGGCCGAAGCCATTTTTTCACGCAGCGTGGCGTCCGTTTCATCTGCCTCGCCTACGCTGTACAGCGTCGCCATGGTGCCTACAAACACTTCGCGGGCCGCGAAAGACGTGATCAGCGCAATACCGATCTTCCAGTCGAAACCCAGCGGCTTTACCGCCGGCTCGATCGCATGGCCCAGGATGCCGGCATAGGAGCTGGCCAGTTTCTCGGACTGGAACTGGTGGTCGAGGTCGGCCAGCTGCGTGCTGTCGGTGGTTTGCGACTGCAGCAGCTCGTATTTGGCATGCACAGCCTCCATGGGTTTGGAAGGACCGTAAGAAGCCAGGAACCAGAGGATCACGGAGATCACCATGATCACCTTACCGGCGTCCATCACGAATATTTTCGCTTTTTCCACCATCGTGGTGCCTACGTTTTTCCAGCGGGGCGCGCGGTAAACGGGCAGTTCCATGATGAAATAACTTTTCTCCCTGATCTTCACGAACAGTTTCATGATTGCAGCCACGAGAATGGCCATGAAGAACCCGAGCAGGTAAAGCCCCATCATCACCAGGCCCGGCAGGCTCAGGAAGCCCAGCACCGGTTTGTCTGGTATCACCAGCGCGATCATGATCGTATAGATCGGCAAACGCGCGGAACAGCTCATCAGCGGCGTGATCATAATGGTGATCAGCCTTTCCTTGCGGTTCTCGATATTTCTTGCCGCCATAATCGCAGGCACGGCACAGGCCACGCCGCTGATCAGCGGCATCACGGATTTGCCGTTGAGGCCCACCTGGCGCATCAGGCGGTCGGTGAGGAAGCTGATGCGGGCCATGTAACCCGTGTCTTCCAATACCGTGATCAGCCCGAACAGGATCATGATCTGCGGAATAAACACCGCGATACCGCCAAGACCGGCAATGACGCCGTTCACCAGCAGGTCGCTGAAATTATTTTCCGGTAAAATGCCGGACACCCAGCCGCTGAGCGAGCCAAAAGCCGCTTCGATCAGGTCCATCGGGTAACTGGCGATCCAGAAAATGCTCTGGAACAGCAGGAAAAGCACGGCCAGCAAAATGGCGTAGCCCCAGAAACGGTGCAGCAGCAGGTTGTCTATCCGCTCGGTTTGCAGCTGTTGCTGCAAAGGATCGGTTTCCACGACCGTGCTGTTCATAATATGTTTGATGCGGGCGTAACGCTGCATGATCTCGTCTGCCTGCACTTTGGTTTTGTTGAACTGCTGCTGGTGCTGAAGATTGCGGATGGACTGCCGGCGGGTTTTGCCGAGAAATTCCAGTTCGTCGTAATTCACGGCCACGTGCAGCGCCGCGTAATCGCTCAGCCCCGGAAGTTCCTGTTTCACCCCGTCTATCACGCTTGGCGCCAGCTGGTGGTTTTCAATAAAATCCCTGGCGGGTGCGCCGAATTTTTCCTGCGCGATCAGCTCAATATTCTTTTTGAGTGCGGGAAGGCCCTTGTTTTTTCTCGGGTTGATGGCCACCACGGGCACGCCCAGCTCTCTTTCCAGCCCGGCCAGGTCTACTTCGATGCCTTTTTTCTTGGCGAGGTCCATCATGGTGAGGCCGATAATAACGGGCAGTTTCAGGTCGATAATCTGCGAGCAGAAAAGGAGGTTGCGCTTGAGGTTGGAAGCATCGGCGATGATGAGGACCATGTCCGGTCGGTCTTCCCCGTCCGGGTTCAGCAGCACGTCGTAGGTTACGAACTCGTCCGCGCTTTTGGGATAAAGGCTATAGGTACCGGGCAGGTCGATGATATTGGCCATCAGCTGGGGATTGATCCTGGAAATGCCGGTTTTTTTATCCACCGTTACCCCCGGGAAATTACTCACCTTCTGGTTTAATCCTGTCAGCGCGTTAAAGAGAGAGCTCTTACCACTGTTCGGGTTTCCGACCAGTGCAATGTTAATTGGTACCTTCATCCTTATCTGATCCTTCAATTTTTGAATATGCAAAACTAGCAATTAAAAGCCGGGCAGAATGATCGGATCGGGAAAAATGGAGGAACGGCGGCCCGAAAGCCTTCTTTTCAATAAAAAACCGCGGTGGATACCGCGGTTTTGTTTCAATTTATGTGAAACTAAACTTATTGTGACGAATTTTTGCTGTTTTAGCGGGTAAATGCATTGGCGAATACCATGCTCAGCAGGGCGACGCCTGTTGTGCGCCGGTCTTTCACCGAGCCGGAATCTTTCTGTTTGCTGTCTTCCACGGGGGTGGTATTTTCAGCCGGGGGCGTTTTTCCCGGGGTATCGTTTTCCCTGCGCGGGCCCTGGTAGCGGTAATTCTGGTATACCGAATCGGTGCCGCGGCGCACGGGATCTTCTTTCACTTCAGGCTCCCATCCGTTTTCGTTCATGTATATCCTGGTCTCGTCATCGTCGTTCCAGTCGTAATCGCGGTTGTTCCTCCACCATTTGTGACCCCAATCGTTCACCATGTGGCGCACGCCGCGGTCTATCGTAAAGTCGCGGCCTTTGGGCACATACAGGTAGATATCCACTTCCTGGTTGCGATAAACGGAATTACGCGGAATGGAGAAGCCGCCGGGAATATACAGTACGGAATCCTGCTGATGGATGCGGTAGCTGATCTCGTTGGCCAGCATGGCTGCCTGGCTGGAAGTACGGCCGTGGGATGACTTTCTCACTTCCAGCGCGAAGCTGTCTGTAGGGCTGGGCCTGAGATACAGCCTGATGTCGCCGATGATGGCGGTATCGTCTACCACACGGAGATTGCCGTCGAAAATGTTCAGGTCGTCTATCACCAGCATGTCTTCCGCTTTGCGGATCACGAGCCGGCCTTTGGAAGGCTGTGTGATGGCGACGGGCTCCTTCACGTAACGTGTGGCGCCGGTGAAGTCGCGGGTGACGGAAACGGCCAGCCACACGGCGAATACAATGCCCAGGATCCAGAAGAAACCCAGGGTGTAACCTGCGTATTTATTTGTCTGTTTGATACCGGTCATTTTGCGCACGAGGAACAATATCAGCGCCAGGATGGGGATACCGATCAGCAGTGCGAGGGCGGGCCAGAACAGGAAAGTTTGCGGGCCGGCGTCGAAAATGAGGTCTTTAACCGGGATAAGGACCGCGGAAAAGATGGCAGCCATAATGAGCGTCACCACCAATACGAAGAGCATTACCACGCCGAGGAACAGGAAGAACCCTTTAGCCATGAAGCCGATGATGTTCAATATTCCCCGGAAGAACCCTTCTATTGCAGAACCGGCATCTCTACCGAACTGTTTCCCGCGGCCCTCCGAAAAATTTCGGACATCGTCTCCCATTTTTTCCATGCGGCTGCGGAAGGAGTTCATTTCTTCCTGTACGGTGTTCTTGATATTGTTAAGGTCTACCCGCTCGCCCCGCATTTCGAGTTTTTCCGCGGCCGTAACGGCTTCGGGCGTGGCGAACCAGAGGATGAAGTAGAGCACGATACCGCCGCCATAAAGGCCGATGGCCATCAGGGCGAAAATGATGCGGAACACGATGGGGTCCACATTAAAATAAGCGCCGAGGCCGGAGCAAACGCCACCCAGCACTTTGTTGTCGGTATCGCGGTAAAACCTTTTACGCGGGCGGATGTACGGAGCGAACGATTCTGTGGCGGAAGAAGAGGTATTGGACTGATTCGCGTTCGTACTTCCACCGGCCTCTTCCCCGAACTGCTCGGGCGTGCCCATGGATGTTTTAATGGCCTGCACATCTTCATCGGTGATGCAATGTGCGCCTTTACGGATTTTATCCTGGAAGATCTCCGCGATGCGGCTTTCAATATCCCCTACGATTTCATCTGCACCCTCTTCCTGCGAAAAATAACGCTTCAGGCTGTCCAGGTACTGCCGCAGGATCTCGTAAGCCGAATCCTCGATCGGGATCAGGCGGCTGGACAAGTTTATATTGATGATCTTTTTCATTTTCCAATCGTGTTTTTAGGTTTTAGGTAAACGGATGGACGTTTATTGGATGGTGTTAGGTTGAGTGAGTTGCTGCACGGCGTTGGCGAGTTCGTTCCAGGTGTTTTCCAGGTCCCGGTAAAAGAGCTCACCCTTTTCGGTCATGGAAAAATATTTCCGCGGGGGGCCCGAACTGCTTTCCACCCAGCGGTAGGTGAGCAGTTCCGCATTTTTGAGACGTGTCAAAAGCGGGTATAAGGTCCCTTCCAGGATATCCAGCTTCGCTTCTTTCATTTTTTCAATAATGTCTGAAGGGTAAGCCTCGCCTTGCTTGATGATGGAAAGGATGCAGAACTCGAGCACCCCTTTTCTCATCTGTGATTGTGTGTTGTCTATATTCATGGCAAGTGAGCTTTTATTAAAAGGCCGACGGTTTTATCAGCCTGACGACACAAAGATATGAACTATTTACTACTATGCAATACACAATACCATACGTTGCAAACTAATTTGCTTTAAATATTACCGTTGAAAGAGCGTAAAATGCGCTACGGTGGCTGGTTTTACGGAATTCCCCCGGCCGGAAAAGGAAACGGGATTTGTGATGAACGGTTTGTAGGGAGGATGAACATATACCAGGACGAACAACTATAAGTGGCAGGTTTAGAATCAATTGCAAAACGATTTAACATTTTTTTGACCTTAGGGAATATGATTTGTAGATTTAGGAGGTTATTTTTGCTTTTGTATAAGATTTTGATGAAAAAGTTACTCAGTACATTTCTCGTTAGTCTGATGTGTATTCAGATGCTTCCTATCAAGGAAGTAGGGAAACTGCTGTTTAATAACCAGATCGTGGAAGAGCATGTGGAAGGCGGGTGTTCCTCCAAAGGCCCGAAGCTCACCAGCGACCTCAGCTTTCACCGCCAGTCTGAATTGGAAGCAGCCATGAGCCCCGAATTGTTTCTAAGCACATTAAATTATAATTATTACGAGGAGATCCCTGCGAGCCCGATCCAGGAAATCCAAACGCCGCCCCCCAACGTGGCCCGTGCTTAATTAACCCATACGTGGCGTATCCGCCATGTTTTTCCGTTTCATTATTATTCCAAGAACAGATCCAGCACCGATCCCGCAACTGCGGCTGATGCTATGGCGATGTGCATAACCGCAGACGCGCGGCGGATGCACGGCTCCGTATATCAGCACGGCTTTGGCGGACCCGGTCCTGCCTGCATCCAATGACTGCATGCCTCCCAGGAACGGCTTCAGTGCCGCGATCTGTATAAACCATTCATCAGATGAGTACGAAGACTTCTATCTTCTCCAATATCAAGGGCGATATGTCCTCCGGCCTTGTGGTTTTTCTTATTGCCATCCCGTTGTGCCTGGGCATTGCCCTCGCTTCCGGCGCGCCCCTGTTTGCCGGGCTTATTTCCGGTATGCTCGGGGGTATCGTGGTAGGCTTTTTCAGCGGCTCCCAACTTAGCGTAAGCGGCCCCGCGGCTGGTTTGATCACCATCGTGGCCGCGGCGATCCTCAAACTGGGCTCCTGGGAAACCTTTCTGCTCGCGGTTTTTCTCGCCGGTGCGATCCAGCTGGTGCTGGGCTTTGTTAAAGCCGGCGTGATCGCCAACTATTTTCCTTCCAACGTAATTACCGGTATGCTCACCGCTATCGGCATCAGCATCATCCTAACGCAGATCCCGCATGCCGTTGGGCACGACGAACAGGCGGAAGGCCAGCTGGCATTCATCCAGGTGAGCGGGGAAAACATCCTTTCCTCCGCATTGAGCAGTATCCGACATATACAGTTAGGCGCCACCATCATTACGATCGTGTCTATCCTCATACTGCTTTACTGGTCAAAAATTCCGAAAGCCGGCGCCATTCCCGCAGCCCTGGTGGCCGTTCTGGCCGGCGTTGGCCTCAACGAACTGTTCATCGCTACAGGCTCCAGCCTCGCGCTCGAACAATCGCACCTGGTAACGCTGCCCGTAGCAGAATCTTTCAACGGTTTCATCAGCCAGTTCTCCCTGCCCGATTTCAGCCACCTCCTCAGCGGCCAGGTTTGGATCGTTGCCGGCACCATCGCGCTGGTAGCTTCCATCGAAACGCTGCTGAACCTTGAAGCCACAGACAAACTCGATCCCCTCAAAAGATATTCGAACCCGAACAGGGAACTGCGTGCCCAGGGTATCGCCAACATGGCCAGCGGCCTGATCGGCGGTTTGCCCATCACTTCGGTGATCGTTCGTTCTTCCGCCAACATCAACGCCGGCGGCCGTACGAAACTCGCTACCATGACGCATGGTACGCTGCTGCTGGTGTGCGCCGCGCTCATCCCCGTGCTGCTGAACCACATCCCGCTGTCTACCCTCGCGGGCGTGCTGCTGGTAACCGGTTACAAACTGTGTAAACCCACGGTTTTCAAAAGCATGTTCGCCAAAGGCAAATACCAGTGGATCCCCTTCCTCGTTACCGTAGGCGTGATCGTATTCACCAACCTGCTCGTGGGCGTGGCGGTAGGCCTCTGCGTAAGCGTGCTGTTCATTATGGTCGGCAACATGAAAGCGCCTTATTTTTTCCATAAAGAAAGATACCGCACCGGCGACCTGTTCAACCTCGAGCTGAGCCAGGAAGTGTCCTTCCTCAACAAAGCCAACATCCTGCTTACGCTGGACAAAATGCCGGAGAACTGCACCGTGGTGATCGACGCCAGCAAAACCGTCTACATCGACCAGGACGTGCTGGACATTATCCGCGAGTTCACGCAGATCAAGGCGCCGCAAAAAAACATCAAAGTGGTGCTGAAAGGTTTCAAGGATGCATATAAGGTCAACAATACCGACCATCTTTTCCTCGAGAACAAGGAAGAAAAGGAAAAACCGGTTGTGGCGATCACGAACGGCACGCACAAAGACCTTTTGAAAGAATTATCAGTCAACTAAACATACGGCAAGGGCCTTTTCAGAAAAGTGAATCAGTAAACGTAAAATCATCAGTAAAAAACCCATGATCATGAAAACACTCAATAAAACCGTCTTAAGCAGCCTTACGCCGGCCACCGCACTTGAACTGCTCAGGCACGGCAACGAAAGGTTCGTTCAAAACCTTCGCGCGCACCGCAACCTGCTTGAACAGGTGAATGAAACAAAGGAGGGACAATGGCCTTTCGCCGCCATCGTAAGCTGTATGGACAGCCGTACTTCCGCCGAGCTGATCTTTGATCAGGGCCTGGGAGACATTTTCAGCATTCGTTTAGCCGGCGCAGTTATTTCAGACAATGTGCTGGGCAGCCTCGAATATGCCTGTAAAGTGGCCGGTTCAAAGATCATCGTGGTGCTGAACCACTCTCACTGCGGGGCCATCAAAGGCGCCTGCGACGGCGTCGAAATGGGCAACCTCACCGGTTTGCTGGGCAAGATCCGCCCGGCCGTGTTCCAGGAAAAAACTTTTAAGGAAAACCGCAATTCCAAGAACCACGAGTTTGTGGACGCGGTTGCGAATATACATACTGAACGCTCGGTACAAGCCATACTCGAGCAAAGCAGCATTCTCGCGGACCTGATCGACCGCGGTGAAGCAGGCATCATAGGAGCCATGTATGATGTTGAAACGGGCGTGGTTACTTTCCACGAGCATACCAAGCGGATAGGACAGCCGCAGCAAGTGGAAGCCCAAACCGCCTGAATCTGAAAAAGCAAAAGCCGGAAGAGCAGTCACTTCCGGCTTTTTTATGTCTTTTCGTTCCTGAGATCACATGTATTTGTCGCCCTTGTGGCGTTTCACTTCCGCTACATATTCCTTGATCTGCTGTTCGTTTTCCTTTTTGCAGACCAGCAGCACGTCCGGCGTATCTATCACGATCATATCGTCCAGCCCCTGAAGCAGTACCAGTTTGTCGTTCGGCGCTTTCACCATACATTTTGTGGCATCTATCACCATCACGTTTTTTCCCTGCACGGCATTGCCGAGATAATCCTTTTCCAGGTTCTCGTAAGCGGAAGCCCAGGTGCCAAGGTCGCTCCAGCCGAAGTTGGAAGGGATCACGTATACATTGTCCGCTTTTTCCATAATGCCGTAGTCGATGGAAAGGTTGGTGCATTGTGAATAGATGCGGTCGATCACGTCTTTTTCCCCGGGGGTGTTGAGCACTTCTTTTTCGGCAACGAACAGCTCGTCCATTTCGGGCAGGTGCTCGGCGAACGCCTGCAGGATGGATTTGGAGTTCCACACGAAAATGCCCGCGTTCCAGAGGAAGTCCCCGCTTTTGAGGAAAGTTTTGGCCAGTTCGAGGTTCGGTTTTTCGGTGAACGTTTTCACTTTATAGACATTATCCGCCACCTGTTCGGTTTCGAACTGGATATACCCGTAACCGGTGTCTGGCCGGGTGGGTTTGATGCCCAGGGTGAGCAGGGCGTTGTTTTTCTGGGCGAACAGCAGCGCGTTGAGGCAGGTGCTGGTGAAGCTGGTGGGGTCCATAATGAGGTGGTCCGCCGGGGCGCAGATCATGCTGGCTTTGGGGTCCTTTTTATGGATCTTGTGGGAAATATATGCCACGCAGGGCGCCGTGTTTTTGCGTGAAGGCTCGGCCACGATATTGCCGGCCGGGAGGTTGGGCAGCTGTTTGCCCACCAGGTCCACGTACTGGTGATGCGTGACGATATAAATATTCTCTTCGGGGATAAACTGCGTGAACCGTTCATAGGTCCATTGCAAAAGCGTTTTGCCCGTATTAAGGATATCGAGGAACTGTTTGGGGTAGTCTGTACGGCTATACGGCCAGAAACGGCTACCAATACCTCCGGCCATGATGGCCACATAAAAATGCTTGTTCAACGGTGTCATCTCTCAAATAATTCCTTCTCGGATTAAATCGTGTAAATGTATAATTCCATGATACTGCTCATCTTTCATGACCAGTAATTGCGTTATATCGTATTCCCGCATCAGTTCGAGGGCGTTTACGGCCAGCTCGTCGTGCCGGATGGTTTTGGGGTTGCGGCTCATAATGTCGGCCGCCGTTACCTCTGTCGCGTCCAGGTTCTTTTCGAGCATGCGGCGCAGGTCGCCGTCTGTAATAATGCCCAGAAGATGATCCTCCTCATCGGTTACCCCGGTAACGCCGAGCATTTTGGAGGAGATCTCCAGGATCACTTCCCGCAGGCTGCTGTTCAGCTTTACTTTCGGTACCTGGTGCAGCCGGCTGACGTCGCCCACCCGGAGGTAGAGTTTTTTCCCCAAAGTGCCGCCGGGATGGAACCTGGCAAAGTCTTCCGCCGTAAACCCTTTCATTTCGATCAGGCACACCGCCAGCGCGTCGCCCATTACCATCTGCGCCGTGGTGCTGGATGTTGGGGCCAGGTTGTTGGGGCAGGCTTCCTGGCTCACATACGTATTCAGCACAAAATGTGCCGATTGCGCCAGGTAAGAATCCAGTTTGCCGACGATCGCGACCAGGATATTGCCCAGGTTTTTGACCAGGGGCACCAATATTTTTATCTCGGGCGATTCCCCGCTTTTGGATATGCATACCACCACATCGTCCGGGGTGATCATCCCCAGATCGCCGTGAATAGCGTCCGCGGCGTGCATAAACAAGGCAGGCGTACCTGTGGAATTAAGAGTAGCCACTATCTTTTGGGCGATGATAGCGCTTTTACCGATGCCGGTGATCACCACGCGGCCCTGGCAGCTGGCGATCAGCTCCACCGTTCGTTCAAAGTCTTCATTGATAAATTGCTCCAAACTCCCGATGGCGGCAGATTCCAGCCTGACGGTCCTTTTTCCTGTTTCCCGGATATTTACGGTAGTCTTCTGTTTCATGCGACAGCTGCAAATTTATCATTTTTTAGCCAAGGGCAACGATCATATAAATTATATTGACACAAAGGGGTTTTTTTGGTAATTTCGTGTCCCCCAAAAATACATGTTGAATATTTTTCATCTATGGACGGGCGGATTATCGCCCTGGTTTACAAGTAAAATCTTAATGTGATGGCTGTTGCAAAGGTTAGTTTGTTGGATGCATTACACGAACATTTTGGGTTTGATTCCTTCAAAGGGAATCAGGAGAAGATTATTAAAAGCATACTTTCCGGAAAAGATACATTCGTGATCATGCCAACAGGCGGCGGTAAATCGTTATGTTACCAGCTGCCGGCACTGATGAGCCCCGGGGTGGCGCTCATCGTGAGCCCGTTGATCGCGCTGATGAAAAACCAGGTGGACCTGATACGTTCATACAGCAGCAAAGACAATGTGGCCCATTTTCTCAATTCCACCCTTACCAAGGCGCAGATCAAAAAAGTGCGCACCGACCTCCAGTCCGGCAAGACCAAAATGCTGTACGTAGCGCCGGAAACGCTTACCAAACAGGAAAACATTGACTTTTTCCGCGAGCTGGAGATCTCCTTCATTGCGGTAGACGAGGCGCACTGTATCTCTGAATGGGGTCACGATTTCAGGCCGGAATACCGCCGGCTGAAGGAAATGATCGACCTGGTCGGCAGCAATCTGCCTATTATCGCCCTCACGGCCACCGCTACGCCCAAAGTGCAGAGCGATATCGTGAAGAACCTCGAGCTGCGCACGCCCGAAGTGTTCATTTCCTCCTTCAACCGCCCCAACCTCTATTACGAGATCAGGCCGAAACGCAAAAAAGACCAGACGATCAAGGAGATTGTCAAATTCATCCACCTGCACAAAGGCAAAAGCGGCATTATTTACACGCTCAACCGCAAAACCACGGAGGAACTGGCAGACATGCTCGTGGCCAACGGCATCAAGGCCGTAGCCTATCATGCCGGGCTGGATTCAGGCACGCGCGCCCAGCGGCAGGACATGTTCCTGCTCGAGGAAGTGGAAGTGATCGTGGCCACCATCGCCTTCGGCATGGGGATCGACAAGCCGGACGTGCGTTTCGTGATACATTACAACATTCCGAAAAGCCTGGAGAATTATTACCAGGAAACCGGCCGCGGCGGCCGTGACGGGCTGGAAGGGCTTTGCCTCTGTTTTTATTCTTATAAGGACGTGCAGAAACTGGAGCACCTGATGCGCGACAAACCGCTGTCTGAACGCGAAATGGGCGCCCAGCTCATTAACGAAACGGTAGCTTACGCCGAAAGCGCCGTTTGCCGCCGCAAAGTGATCCTGCATTATTTCGGTGAAAAATACGAAACGGAAAACTGCGGAAAATGCGACAACTGCCGCAACCCGAAAGAAAAAATAGAAGTAAAGAACCGCGTGGTGATCGCCCTGAAAGCGATTTCCCGCCTCGAGGAACGTTTCGGCTCCGATTATGTGATCAATATCATCACGGGTAAATCCAATCCGCAGATCAGCACTTTCCAGCACGACAAGCTGGACGTGTTCGGCGAAGGAAAAGAATTCGACGCGCATTTCTGGAACTCGCTGCTGCGGCAGATGATGCTCGAAGGCCTTATCGAAAAGGATATCGAAGAATACGGGCTGCTCAAGATCACGGAAAAGGGTAAAAAATTCATGAAAAAACCCTTCTCGATTTACGTGGCGCTCAATCACCAGTTCGACGAAGAAGGGGGAGAAGAAGAGGAAAACGCGGGCGGGGAAACCGTTCAGTCGGCAGACACCGTGCTGTTCGAAATGCTGAAAGAGCTCCGCAAAAAAGTAGCGAAGGAAAAGAACCTGCCGCCGTTCGTGATCTTCCTCGAAACCTCGCTGGAAGACATGGCCACGCAATATCCCACCACCGTACAGGAGCTTGAAAAGATCCAGGGCGTAAGCAAAGGCAAGGCTATCCGTTACGGTAAAAAGTTCGTGGACGTGATCTCGAAATACGTGGAGGAAAACGACATTGTGAAGCCGGACGATTTCGTGATGAAAAGCGTGGTGAACAAAAGCGGGCTGAAAGTTTTCATCATCCAGAACATCGACAAAAAGATGCCGCTGGAAACCATCGCAAAAAACAAAGAGCTGAGCATACCGCAGCTGCTCGATGAAATGGAAACCATCGTGGCAAGCGGCACCAAGCTGAACCTGGATTATTGCATCGATGAAGAGCTGGACGATTATGCGCAGGATGAGATCATCGAATATTTCAAAGGCTGCGAAACGTCGAGCCTGCAGGTGGCGAAAGACGAACTGAAAGAAGGGAACTATACGATCGAACAGCTGAAACTCGTTCGTATCAAGTTTCTCGTCGAATACGGCAATTAACGCGGGTGAAACAATTTTTTCATAACCTATTGGTTTTTTGAAAGATTGTCTTACTTTTGCATTCCCCTTTACAAACGGGGTGCCCGGTGTGGTAGCTCAGTTGGTAGAGCAAAGGACTGAAAATCCTTGTGTCGCCGGTTCGATCCCGGCCCTCACCACAGAAAATTGAAGCTTCGAAGTAATCACTTCGAAGCTTTTTTCTTTTTATAGCCGTCATTCACCCCTTGCGGTTTTTTTTGTGTCTTCTTATATAACAATGTTCTAATTATCCCTCCTGAAATTCTGGTTTTTCGGTACCTATCACCTGCTTATGCACGGCAAAACCGCTGTAATATGATAAAAAACAGCGATTCGGCGCGTATCCTTATTGGGTATGTATCTATAAAACAGTGATAATAATCAACCAATTAAAAAGACAAAGATGATTTATTTTTCGGGGCCGTGTAAAAACGAGGCCGGCTATAAAAGTCTTACCGGTCAAAGTTGTGAAGACGCCATTTCACTGACGGGAGCCTATGATTTTTATTCTTATGCCGAATTGTGTGCGAGTTCGGAAAAATGCGTGCTGATAGCGGCGGATGACTTCCCCAGGGTAACAATTACGATTGATTACGACAATATGCGGTTACAGCGCACGATCAACTATTCCGCAAAAACGATCCGAAACGATGATTTTATATTGACCCAGCATAAGACAGGGAAGGGTACTTGCATTTTTGTAAACCAAGTGCTCACGGCGGACAGGCAGGGATTTACACTGCTTTCTGTTTCAGCCACAGGAGGAACGGAGGCATTGACTTTTTTCAACGGGCATATTACCTGGGCGAAAGTCGGATACTTCCTGGTTGGTCACAGTCTTGAAAAGTACCGTAACCGGCTTGCGGAACTGGGTGTTGAATATATGCCGATCCATCTTTTCATCAAGGCTAAAAACATACCCTGCAAAGGCGGCGGCGAAATCGCTTGTGGATATACATACTGGACTACGCCGGGTAACGGTTTTTCCTGGCTTGGTGAATTTAATACACGCAAAGGGTCTGATAACAGGAAAATATTGTTCGAATACGTAAAACCCAAAATAGAAGAACTGGAGAAAAAGCTGGAAGACCGCAGGCGGGATTTCGAACGGGCAAAGGGGCCTGAAAAGGAAAAGATGGAAAAAGAACTTAAAGACAGGGAAACATCTATCCGCTATTTAGCAGCTAATGTAGATCTGCTTTATTAAAGCGCCACGGCGTTCGTTCAGTGCATCCAGCAGCGTTTCGATATTCTCATTTTTAATGGAGCTCATGTACTTCCTGTCACCAGGGGAAGAATGTTCGAATGCTTTGTCGAAACCCATTACAGCAACATCAGACAATAACCCGATCTGTTTTAAAACCGCCACATATTCTTCTTTCGCAGCATCATTTTTTACATGGGCGCGGAAGCCGATCTTTCCATCACCGACAGGCCGGTTGGCGCTGCAGCGGTATGCACGGGAATGATAGCTTGTATATTGCGGCCCTGACGATGTTTTGGACGAATCGATCCTGAATGCGCGGGGTGATTTGCGATTGGTGTTCATAATTCAGCAGTTCTGGATTCCAAAGTGAATTTCCTTTTCATGTGGTTCACAGAAGTTATCTGCGATTATAGCGGACGAATAAGCCTTTCAAAGATATAGCCTTTTTGAGAGCCACGCACTCATTTTGAAAGAAAATATGTCACTGGTTATCATTCAGCAATTTGCCACTGCCCAGAAGTTCCGCGCGATCGACCCCCAGGAAACCGGCAATTGCAAACAACTGTTGCAAAGCTGGCTGTGACGTATTGGTTACCCATTTGCTGACTGTTTGTTCACTTACACCTATCGCCTCCGCTATATCTTTGTTTTTCCGGTTCTTTTCCGCCAGTATTACGCGAATCCGGTTATACTCGATCCTATCTTTAGCCATGCGCCAAAGATAGAAACCTGAAATTTATTACTTAACCGGGTGTAATTATACTTTAATGCAATTTATTAAATCTAAAAGATAAATACAACTTTTATTACTAAATAATATCTTACAGGCACTATTTGTCGCTTATCAACTCTTTTTTTCGGATATTTAATAAAATTTACTTTTAAATTACATTTATCGCCGTCAGCTTCGCTTTTGTCGCTTGTATGGAAATTTTTTAGCGCTTTAAAGTGTTTTTTTTGATTCTTAATCTCCATTCCCCGGATGTTTTCTTTTTCCATCAAAACCTTTTATATTTCGACTTTCCTTTATACCTGCAACACACCATGCCAAACACTCCGGTTACCCTGTTAAAAACAGCTGCGCACCTGTACAAATTACGCCGGCAGCTGAGGAAACAAAACAGCTATTTCCGGCAACACCTGCCGCCGCTGCTGGCTTCGCTCGAAGCCGGGCAAACGGATGCTTTCGATCCCTCTTCCGTAAAAAGATTCAATAAATACTGGCAGCTCGCCCTTAACCTTGTCTGCAACAGCTTTTACGACCTCATGGGCAAACAGCTCAGCCGGCAGGAACACCAACGCATCCTGATGATGAGCGTTTTCGGGCCGTTGTACGACGACCTGTTCGACGACAATATTCTCAGCCACGAAAAAATAGAAGCGTTTACCCTGCACCCCGAAAACCACGAGCCGGCCTCATTCAAAGAACACGCGCTGCAGAAAATCTACCTGCTGCTGCTCAGCCAGGCGCCGGACAGGCAGAAACTCCTGCAGCATATGCACCTGGTGTTCGTGTGGCAAAAAGCTTCCCTCAAACAACTGCACCGCGGCATCGAAGAAGAAGAACTGTACCAGATCACCTACCGCAAAAGTTATCATTCCATCCTGCTTTTTCATTCCATTCTCGATCATTACCCTTCCGAAGCCGTTTTTGAAATGCTTTTCCCCATGGCAGGGCTGCTGCAACTCACCAACGATGCATTCGACGTGTACAAAGACATTCAAAGCGGCATCTATACCATTCCCAATCTTTACCTGGATTACGACCGCATCCAGCAAAAGTTCCTCCGCGACGTTGCCGAATTTAACCGCACGCTGGCGCGGCTTCCTTTTATTCCCGAAGCAAAAGGCAATTACAAAATCACCATTCATGCACTGCACGCCATGGGCTGGATGGCGCTGGAACAATTAAAGGAAAATACCCGCCACGCCGGCAATCACGAAGCGCTGAGCCTGCTCAGCCGCAAACAGCTGGTGTGCGACATGGACAATTTCCCGCAAAAACTCCGTTGGATAAAACAGGTGAAAGAGCTCTCCAATCACCAATAAATTGTTTTTTGTCTCCCGCCGGTACAATCGATTGCAATTGTGGTGTTAAGCTGCTTTTTTTCTGTGGAAAAACGCTTTTTAGCGGTAAAATAAAATTCATAATAACCCCGGCGCCCCCGGTCGTCCGGAAGTTCAAACGTTGTAATAGCCCACAAACCGGTTAATTGCCACGCAGTTATTGTATTCCCGGCAACTGATCCTTACTTTTAACGAAGGGCCGCGTTATGAAAACAGAAAGCCGCTAGTATTCCACATTAAATATTTTCTCAGATATGACAGGCAAACGCTTTAGCAGTTCACTCATTTTATTGGTTCTCTTTTGTTTCTCCGTTTACGGCATGGCTTGCCGCACTGCCGCCGGCGCGGGCAGCAGCGAAGTGAACTGGAAAAAGACCCGGGTGCTGGTGTATACCAAAAACGGGAAAGGGTATGTACACGACAATATTCCCAGTGCGGTGGCGGCTTTTCAGAAAATGGGCGCGGATCACGGATTCGCCGTGGACGTGTCTGACAACCCGTCCGTATTCACCGACGCCAACCTTGGCCGGTACGACGCGCTCGTGTTCACCAGCACCAACAACGATGTGTTCGACACCGATGCGCAGAAAGTGGCGTTCATGCGGTATATCCAGTCTGGCGGCGGTTTTATGGGCGTGCATTCCGCCATCGGTACCGAAAGGAAATGGGACTGGTTCAAAAAAATGATCGGCGGCACCTTCGCCTGGCATGCCAAGTACCAGAAGTTCCGCCTCCAGGTGATAGACCCCAAACACCCGTCTATGGCTAATGTGCCAAATGTTTGGGAGCGTGAGGACGAATGTTATTTCTCCAAAGAAATGTATCCCGGCATCAAAACGCTCATCGCGCATGATGTGGCGAGCCTTAAAATCGTGAACGACACGGTGCTTACCAAAAACCAGGGCTCTTTCGGCAATAATTATCCCGCGGTATGGTACCAGCAATTCGATGGCGGCAATATCTGGTTCACTTCCCTCGGCCACAACAAACTCGATTACGCGGAACCGGTTTTTGTGAACCACCTGTACGAAGGTCTCCGCTGGGTGGTAAGCCAGAGCGGCCACCGCGATCTTTCCAAAGCCTATGCTACCAGCCCGGCCACACCGGTGCGGTATCAATAAATACAAACGCAAACCATGAAATACAACCGCTACATCCTGGGTGCGGGCATGCTGATGGCAGCCTGCAACAACCCGGCACCGAAAGACGAACAACAGGAAATGGTACATCTGATCACACTTGCGCCCGGCCACTTTCATGCCGCGCTGGTACAGAAAAGCACGACGCCCGGCATAGACAGCGTGGTAAACGTGTATGCGCCCGAAGGGCCCGAGCTGGATGCGCACATGGCCCTTATCGACCAGTATAATTCGCGGCCCGATAATCCGACGCACTGGAAAGAAGAAGTGTACAAAGGCGCGGACTTCCTTGAAAAAATGACCGCCGGCAAAAAAGGCAGCGTAGTGGTGATCGCAGGCAACAACCACGATAAAACCAAATATATCGGCACCGCGGTACAGGCCGGCATGAACGTGCTTGCAGACAAACCGATGGCCATCACCACCGAAGATTTCGAATCGCTGAAAACCTCTTTCAGCGCGGCCGCAGAGAAAAAAGTGCTGCTGTACGACATCATGACCGAACGCTCGGAGATCACGAATATCCTGCAGAAGGAACTGATCCATCAACCTTCCGTATTCGGCGAATTAAAAGAAGGCACGGTGGATAAACCGACCATCGAGATCGAAAGCATCCATCATTTTTATAAAATGGTTTCCGGCAAACCGCTCCGCCGCCCGGCCTGGTTCTTCGACCCTTCTCAGCAGGGCGACGCCAATGTGGACGTAAACACGCACCTGGTAGACCTCGCGCAGTGGATGCTTTTCGACACCACGGCGCTCAATTACGAATCGGACATCAAACTGACCAAAGCTGAAAAATGGAGAACGCCGCTCACCCTCGCCCAATTCAGCACCATCACGGGCGCGGCCGCTTTCCCCGACTTTATGAAACCCTTCGTGAAAAAAGATACCATCGTGGAAGTGGCGGCTAACGGCACTTTGCATTACGCGGTAAAAGGAATTAACGTACGTGCGTCTGCGTTATGGAACTTCGAAGCGCCCCAGGGCGGCGGCGATTCGCATTATGCCATCGCGCGCGGCACCAAGGCCAACATCGTGATCCGCCAGGGCAAAGACGAAAACTGGAAGCCGGAGATCTACGTGGAGCCCGTAACCGCCGACGCCGGTTTCGAGCAGGCCCTGCAGGCCGCCATCCAGCAGCTGGGCGGGAAATACCCCGGCATCACCCTGGAAAAACAGGACAAACGCTGGAAGATACAAATACCCGAAAATCTGAAAACAGGCCATGAAGCTCACTTTGCGGAAGTGCTGCAACGTTACATGCAGTTCCTGAAAGCAGGTAAAGTGCCCGATTGGGAAGTGTCTAACATGATCGCAAAATATTACGTTACGACTGCCGGCCAGGCCATGGCAAAAGAAAAATAGTGAACATGAACGAGTTTAATCTGTCAGGCAAGCTGGTACTGGTCACGGGCGGCGGCTCGGGCCTGGGCCTTTCCATGGCCTGCACCTTCATCCGCTACGGCGCAAAGGTGATCATCTCCGGCCGCCGCGAGAACGTGCTGCGCGAAGCCGTGGAAAAACTGGGTCCCCAGGCTTCCTTTATCACCGCCGACCTTTCCGAACTGGCAAACATCCCCGCGCTGGTAAACCGCATCGAACAGGAATACGGCCCGCTGGACGTGCTGGTGAACAATGCCGGCATCCATCTCAAAAAAGACGCGCTGGACGTTTCAGACGCCGAGTTCGAAAACGTGGTGCGCACCAATCAATCCGCCGTATTCGCCCTTTCCCGCGAAGTAGCCCGTAAAATGATCCCGCGCAAAAAAGGAAGTATCGTAATGGTGAGCTCGATGGCGAGCCGCTACGGCATCCCGAAAGTGATCGCTTACACCGCTGCCAAATCGGCCATCGAAGGCATGACGCGGGCGCTGGCGGTGGAATGGTCGCCTGCCGGCGTGCGCATCAACTGCATCGCGCCGGGATTTATCGAAACGGAAATGTCTGCAAAGGCATTGAACAACGATCCCGAACGTAAAAACAAAGTGCTGGGCAGAACGCCCATGCAGAAACTCGGAAAGCCCGAAGATGTAGGTCTGGCTGCCGTTTTCCTCGCCTCAGACGCGGCCGGTTTTATCACCGGCGCCAGCCTGGCGGTAGACGGCGGAAATTCCATCGGTTTTTAAAATTCTAAATCCATATTCCACATGCATTCCAAGAAAACTGGCCAGGAATCGTCCCGCAGGAAATTCCTGAAAAATTCCATCAAAGGCGCTGTAGGCACGCTGGCGCTTACCAACCTGCCTACCATTGTGCCCGCTCACGTAGTGAAAGGCCCCATGGCGCCCAGCAACCGCATCAACATCGGCGCCATCGGCAACGGCCGCATTTCCCGCGAACACGACATGCCCGGCGTTTGGAAACACGACCAGGCCAGGATAATTGCGGTTTGCGACCTGGATAAAAACCGCGTGGAATCCGCGCGGAAACTGGTGAACGATTATTACACCAAAAAAACCGGGCAATCTTCCAACGCCGTTACCACGTACGAAAATTACGAGGACCTGCTGGCTAACAAAGACATCGATGCGGTGATCATCAGCACGCCGGACCACTGGCACGTAATGCCGGCCGTTGCGGCCGTACGCGCGGGGAAAGACGTGTACATGCAAAAACCCGCGTCGCTCACCATCGCCGAAGGCCGCTTTTTAAGCAACGAAGTGCATAAATCCGGCCGCATCCTGCAGATCGGCAGTCAGCAACGCTCCCAGCCGCAATTCAAAAGGGCCTGCGAGCTTGTGCGCAACGGGCGCATCGGCAAACTGCACACCATTTACGTGGGCCTGCCCGTAGACGATCCTACTCAAAGCACCGTGGAGCACGAGATGCCCGTGCCGGCTTCGCTCAATTATGAAAAATGGCTCGGCGAAACGCCCGTGGTGCCCTACACGCTCAAACGCGTACACCCGCTAAACGATTTCACCCGGCCGGGCTGGCTCCGCTGCGAGCAGTTCGGCGCAGGCATGATCACCGGCTGGGGCGCGCACCATTTCGATATCGTGAACTGGGGCATGGGCACCGAATACACGGGCCCGATCGAGATCACCGCGGAAGCGGAATTTCCCAAGCCGGGAAATCTCTGGGACGTGCACGGGCCCTTCAAAGCCGAGAATATTTATGCCAATGGCGTGAAAGTTCTGGCCAGCAACAGCTATCCTAACGGCGTGAAGTTCGTCGGCTCCGACGGCTGGATCTTCGTGTCCCGCGGCAACTATTCCGCTACGGCCAACGATCCCGGGCAGGCTGCGAAAAACAGCAAAGCCCTCGACGCGAGCGATCCGAAAATATTAACCTCCGTGATCGGGGAAAACGAAATAAAACTGGTTGACAGTAAAGATCATCATGGAAACTGGCTCGAATCTATCGTGAGCCGCGTTCCGCCCATCGCGCCGATAGAGGTGGGGCACCGCGCCTGTACTGTGTGCCTGCTGAACCACGCCGGCATGAAGCTGAAACGCAAACTTTACTGGGACCCGGTGCTGGAACGTTTCAAAAATGACGATGAAGCAAATCTTTTGTTAAGCAGGCCACAACGCTGGCCCTACATCCTTGCTTAACGCTGGCGGAAGGAACCAGGGCGTATCTATCCAGGTACGCCCTTTTTCATTCCGGAACGTACCTGATCCGGATCTCGTTATTTCTTTTCATATCGGTGTTCAGCCCGAAGCTTTTTGTTTGCCCGCCGTAACGGATGCGCAGCTCCGCCGTATTGGGCGGGATGCTGCCGAGATTGTCCGCGGTGAAAAGCAGCACATTTTCTCCCCGCCGCAACTCCACCGGCACTTGCGCTAATTTCTTCCTCACCGGGAATCCGGATTGAACAATGTGACCGTTGAGGCGGAGGGTCACACTATCGCCATCTTCCACCTGCCCATCCCAAAGTTCCAGCACTAGGTTTTTATCCTTCACTTCAAATGAGCCGAGCGGTTCGGTTTTGCGGCTTCCGGTAGAAGTATCTTTTTTGCCGGGCTCGTATAACACCTGCGCTACCATGAACGTCGCAAAGGCATTGGCCCGGTAAGTGAAGTCCAACGCGTATTCCTGCTGGCTGATGCCCATGTACAGCCGGCCGGTGTTAGGCGGAAGGCGGCCGTAGTTGTCCGCGAAAAACGCGAGGATGTTCATCCCGCTGTCCAGCCGGATATTTTGACGGCGGTTGTCTTCATTCACTTCCGCTTTGTCCAGCAAAGGTTTTCCGTTGTGCACAAGGGTCACCGTGTCCTTGTCCAGCGTTTCCTCGTCGTTCACCTGTACGATCATCGAAGGATCGTGCGTAACGATGCGGTCGTAAATGCCGTAAAAAAGATCCCTGTTTTCCGGGTGGAGAATTTCCTGCGTGGCACTGTCTTTCCAGGGCGCGGCGGAGGTTTTGCGGAATGAAATGGAATCCCGGTAAAGAAGATCGCGCAGCGTTACTTTGGTATTGACATAAATCTCGTCATCGTCGTACAAACCTTTCATCCAGATGCCGAAATTGTCTATCCACATTCTTTTCAGCTCCAGGTTTTTCCCCTCCAGGTCCAGCGTGCCGTTCAGGTACATCAGCCAAATACCAAGCCTGAAGGGCGTTTCGCTGATCGGCACTTTATTCCTGCCGATGCCCAATTGCCGGTCGTTCTTTTTTACCAGCAGCACTTTGTACGAAGCGGAGAAATTCCCGAATTTGATATTCAGCTTCGCGGGAAACAAAACCTGGTCCGCCGGCTCGCCGATCTCCAGCTCCATAATGGTTGCCGGGATATGCGGCCAGGGTTTGCGGCTCATTTTCCAGGTGCCGGTGAAGGGGTTTTGCTGGGCAGATGCGGTGAAAAACATTCCCGTCAGCCAGCTGCAAACAATTATCAGTTTCCGCATACACTAAAATAAATATAATTTCGAAGGGTATGACAACGGCGGACATTCTCCGGCTGCGGCTGGAACAACAATTTATTACCAAACCCTTTACCGGAAAGGCTCCTGAGCTGATCTGGCACCTCTGCGCCATTCAGGCGCAGGATTACGCGGCGGCCAAATGGGCCATCGGCCTGCGCATGCCCGGTTTTACAGATGAAATGGCGGACGCGGCGTTTACCAACAAATCGCTGGTAAGGGCTTACAGCATCCGCGGCACCATACACGTTATGCATCCCGAAGACGCGCGGTGGCTGATCTCGTTTGCCCGTAACCGTTATATTATCACCAGCGCCAGTCTTCACCGCAAGCTGGAGCTGGATGAAAAAACATTTTCCAAAAGCAATTCCATTATCCGCAAGGGGCTCGCGGACGGGCAAGAGCTTACGCGGGACGAGCTGAAATCCTTGCTGGAAAAGAAAAAGATCGATTGCGAATCGCAGCGGCTCAATCATATGCTGTATCGCGCCGGCATGGACGAAGTGTTATGTTTCGGCAAACGGCGCGGTAAAGAATTTACATACGCCCTGCTGGACGATTACGTGCCGGCCGGAAAATCCGTGCCGGTGAAAGACGCCCTGTACCAGCTTGCGCTGCGGTTCGTTACCGGCCATGGCCCGGCCACCGCGCAAGACCTTTCCTGGTGGACGGGTTACCCCATCACCGCATGCAAAACCGCTTTCCTTTCCCTCAAAGGCGAGCTGCAAAACGAGACTATCGACAAACAGGAATACTGGATGCTTCCCGGCGCGCAAACCGGCAAACCCGCCACAGGCCTAAAATTGCTCTCCGGCTTCGACGAATATTACATGGGTTTTAAAGACAAAAGCCTGCTGCTGGACAAAACATTTTCCAAATCCATGTCCCCGCCAAACGGGTTATTGCCTTACATCATTTTGCTGAACGGAAAAATTGCGGGCACCTGGCGGCGGAATATCAAAAAGAATTGCGTCGGCATGGAATACCAGCCGTTCAAACCGCTTACCGCGGCGCAGCAAAAATCGTTGAAGGACGCCGAAAAAAAATTTTGCAAATTCCTCGGCCTTCCGCCGGAACAGGCCGGTTAAGCTCCTGGAAATTCCCACAGTCCCCGGAGGCGCTCGTGCAGACGGTCCGCTTTCCTGAAACTCTCATACAACGAAACCTGTTGCTGGTGCTGAATTTGCCGTATCCTGCGTACGGCCTTGCGCATCTGGCACATGCGTATCCTGAAGTTGCGGTTAACAGCCAGTCTTGTGTTTTTCATAGTTCCCGAATATAACCATTTGATGGGGAATTATTTATTTTTGGAAGATGACCTCTTCCACGATCCCTAAAAACGCAAGCACTGCCTGGCGGATCAAAGCCATTTTCACCGGTTCCATCGGCAACCTGGTGGAATGGTACGACTGGTATGCTTATTCAGCATTCGCATTGTATTTCGCGCCGGTATTTTTCCCGAAAGGAAATCCCACCGCGCAGCTCCTGAACACCGCGGCAATTTTCGCCGTCGGTTTTTTGATGCGGCCCATCGGCGGCTGGCTGTTCGGCAGCATTGCGGACAAACGCGGGCGCAGGAATGCGATGACGCTTTCCGTGCTGTTCATGTCTTTCGGATCTTTTATGATCGCCTGCACGCCGTCCTACGAAAATATCGGTATAGCCGCGCCGGTATTACTTTTGCTGGCAAGATTGCTGCAGGGGCTGAGCGTGGGAGGGGAGTACGGCACTTCCGCCACCTATCTCAGCGAAGTGGCGGATTCAAACAGGCGCGGGTTCTTTTCCAGTTTTCAATATGTAACGCTCATCGGCGGGCAACTGCTGGCGCTTGGTATCCAGCTGCTTTTACAAAAAGTTTTTCTCGATAAAGAACAGCTGGCCGGATGGGGCTGGCGCATTCCTTTCGTGATCGGCGCGGTGCTGGCCCTGGTGGCTTTGTACCTCCGGCGAAACATGCACGAATCCGTGAACGTGGAAATCAAAAAGAAAGACCGCGGCTCCGTAACGGTGCTTTTCAGAAAACATCCAAAAGCCGTGCTGACCGTGATGGGCCTCACTTTGGGAGGAACGCTCGCTTTTTATACTTACACCATTTATATGCAAAAGTTCCTGGTGAACACGGTGAACCTTTCCAAGGAACAATCCACCATGATCGTTTTCTGGCTGATGCTGATATACGCGCTGATGCAGCCGCTGTTCGGCATGTTGTCTGACAGGATTGGCCGGAAACCTTTGCTGATGGGCTTCGGCATACTCGGCACCATTTTCACCGTGCCCATTCTTTCGGCGATCAGCCGAACCACTTCGCCGTGGATGGCGTTTTTCCTGATACTTGCCGCGCTCGTGATCGTGAGCGGTTATACCTCGATCAATGCGGTGGTGAAAGCGGAATTATTTCCTTCGGAAGTAAGGGCGTTGGGCGTTGGTTTTCCGTATGCTTTAACGGTGGCCCTTTTCGGGGGAACCGCGGAATACGTCGCGCTGTGGTTCAAGGATGCGGGGCATGAGCCCTGGTTTTACTGGTACGTGGCATTTTGCATTTTTATTTCGCTGATCGTATACACCACTTCCAAAGACAGCCGGAAGGATTCGTATATGGACAAAGAGCAATTATAAATACTTTTCGCATGAAACCCTTTGCCGGCATGCCTTACGGCTATCCTCCCTTTTTCTGTTACCCGCTTACGGAACTGTGCATGTACGTGCTGTTCCTGATGTGTATCTATCATGCCTGGAAAAAAGGCCCCGGTCACCTGGCTTACCTGTTGGGCGGGCTCGGCTTCGGTTTGCTGCTCGAATACGTGAATGTGCGGGCCAGCGCGGGTTATGTGTACGGGAAATTCTGGGTGATGTTCGGCGCCGAGCCGAAAGACATACCGCTTTGCATCGGTATGGGCTGGGGCGTGATCATGTACACGGCAAGACTGGTGACGGACGCGCTGAACATGCCGGTATGGGCCGCCGCCGCGGTAGACACGTTGCTGGCCATCAACATCGATCTCAGTATGGACGTGGTGGCTTACCGGCTGCACATGTGGCATTGGGACTGGGAAAACCGCAGCGGAGTCGAATTTTCGCTCACCGGGCAATGGTTCGGCATTCCGTACGGAAATTTTTACGGTTGGCTGCTGGTCGTTTTTTATTACTCCGTTTTTGCTCGGTTGCTGGAAAAGGTAAAATGGGCAGGCAGCAAAGCCTGGCGTATCGCCACGCCGCTGCTGTCTATCCTGATCTCGCAGATCGCGTTGTATATTTCCCTTTTCCCGCTCAGCGACTGGCTGCGCACATTTGGCGTAACCAGCGCGCACAGGCTGGTAGCGCTTTTCGTGATCTTCATTTTTCTGGCCGTGATCGGTATCACCAAAAAAGGAACGGTGACCCGTACACGCTTACCGCTGGTAACCTGGCTCGTGCCGGGATGGTTCCACGTGTATTTCTTTTGCTGGTTTTTCGCAGCGGGTTTTTACCTGGAAAACGGCTGGATGACTTTCTGGTGCGCTTTGAATTTTATCGTGGGTATTATTCTTCACTGGTTTATTTACCGTTCGCTGCACCAACGGGAATTGCGGGCAGTGTAAAGTGTTGCGGGCGGTAGCCGATTTTATGTATTTTTGCCGGGTATGTATCTCACCATCAAGGCGCTCCATATCATTTTTATCGTCACCTGGTTTGCCGGGCTGTTTTACATCGTGCGTTTGTTCGTGTATTACACGGAGGCGGAAACGATGGAAGAGCCGCGCCGGCAGATCCTGCAGGAACAATACCGCGTCATGATGAAACGGCTCTGGTTCGGCATTACATGGCCTTCCGCCATACTCACGCTCATTTTCGGGCCGTGGATGCTGATCTTGCTGGGAAACGTTCCCCTCTGGCTGTGGATAAAACTGGGATTCGTGTTTGGCCTGTATGCGTATTTCTTTTTCCTGAACGGCATTTACAAAGACCTCATGAAAGGGATCGTGAAACATACTTCCACGCAGCTGCGCGTTTGGAATGAAGTAGCCACCATTTTTCTCGTGGCGATCGTTTTCCTGGTAGTGCTGAAAAGTTTTCTGAGCATGATCTGGGCGCTGGTTGGCCTGGTGATATTCGTGATCGTGCTGATGCTCTCGATAAAGATCTACAAGAACATCCGCGAGAAAAAATCTTCCTAATCTTTTTTCTTTCCCAGTATAGCCTGCACCGTTATCCCGGCGGAGTACACTCTCACTTTGCCCTGGCCCACGCCGCCCACGGGTATTTTTACATATGGCTGCAAGCCCCAGCTGAGGCGGCTCCGCGTTTGTTTTTCCCAGGTCACGCCGAGGTTGATGACTGAAAAATAATGCTGGTTCTGGTTGTTATACTCGCGGGTATATTTTACGTCGTTGGGATAATAGTATTCATATCTTTCCTTAAGCATAAAGTACGACGATGCGCCCGCCATTGCACTCCAGCTGCTGGTTTTGCCCTGCGCGAACGTATAGTTTACACTCAGCGGGATGTCTATCACATCGCAATCCGCATCGATGGCATAAAACGTTGCCGGGTAGCTGGTGGAATATTCGGAAGGCGTGGCACCATATAATTTTTTGGCGTATCCCACGCCGCTGCTGAGATACCAGCGGTTATTCACATGATACCGTACGATCAGTCCGCCGGTGACGCCGATGGGCACGCCTTTAAAAGAGCGGGTGGCGTTGAAGTCCGGCCCGAGGAAAAGCCCGCCGTCGAAACCGCGTTTTTGTTTTTTCGCGGGGCGTTTTTCTTTTTGGTCCTCTTTGTTTTCGGTTGAATCTGATGTTTTTTGCGCAGGGTTATCCACATTCGCGGGAGTAGTTGGAATGACCGCGGGCAGCGGGTTTGCTATGACCGGGTTATGCACATTTGCCGGTGTAGCGGCGGGCGGCGGCGTATTTCCTGTTTCGGAGGAAGAAGAAGTCGACTGGTTATGCAGATTTCCAGGCGTTCCGGTATTTCCCGGAACGGATGAAGACGGGTTTTGCGGGTTATTCACATTCGCCGGAGTAGTAGTGCCTTGCGTTTGTGCATTTCCGCCGTTGGATGAGGTTTGAAAATTCGTGGCGTCGGCCGGTGTATTCTTTGAAAACTCGTTCCTGGTTATGGTATGATTCTTTCCGGCCGGGTTATTCATAGCAGGTGTGCCGGCGAACCACCACCAGCCGCCCAGGCCCAAGATCAGCAGCAAACCTCCGGCCCACCACCAGAAGAACGGCCGGCGGCGGTCTGCATCGTCCAGCTTCTTTTTCATCTGGTCCCAGGCGGAGGGATCAAATGAAGGTTCAGCTTCCTGCAGCTTTTTACGGATAATATTTTCAAACTGTTCGCTCATTTTTTCATGGTTGCACCGAACGTGCCGGTGCCAGGTATTTTAAGGGATGATAATTCTTCGATCTTTTCCTTCAGTATCTTTTTTGCTTTAAACAAATTCGATTTGGAAGTGCCTTCGGAAATGCCGAGCATGTCCGCGATTTCCTGGTGCTGAAAACCTTCCATCACATATAAATTGAAAACTGTCTTATAAGCCGGGGGGAGATTCTGAACAAGAAGCAGAATTTCATCGTAGGATAATTTGTCTAAAGCTTTATCGTCGGAAACGCCCAGATCATAGGCCTGGGAGATATCTTCCGCAAAAGCTATTTTTTTCCGGCTCCGCAGGTGATCGATCGCGGTGTTTGCCATGATCTTGCTAAGCCAGCTTTTAAACGGTCGGGATGTATCGTAAGAGTTGATGTGTTGAAATACTTTCAAGAACCCGTCATTTAAAATTTCAATCGCCTCATTCTTGTTATTCGCGTAACGCAAACAGATAGCCATGGCATATCCGAAGAACTGCCGGTAAAGTGCTTCCTGGCTGCTCCGGTTCCACGACCTGCAGCCCGCTATGATGTCAGATATGTCCTGCACTGTTTTTGGTTACTACCTGTTCTTTTTTGATTCAATCAACCAGGCACAAAATTTTTTATCCAGGTACCGCTCTGTTTTTTTTGTTGTTTTACAGTTTACGGGTCTTTTACTTTCTCGGTTGCCTGGCGACGGAAAAAATTTCTGTCAAGGTAAAAATAACAGCCGTTTTGGGAGCAAAAATCACTGATTCAAATTTAAGGGGATTTTTAAGCCTTTTAACAGATTTTCCCTTTTTTTGATAGCCTTGCCCCATACAGGTCGAGATCATCAAAATTTAGGCGTGTTTTTATTTTATTGAAAATCAATTAATTATGATTTTCCAGGAAATTTTGCAAAAAAGAAGAGCATCGCGTGGATGCTCTTTCGAAAAATTGAATGTTGAAAATTATCGTCCCATGTAAACCATCAGGATTTGCACATCGCTCGGATTTACGCCGCTGATCCTGCTGGCCTGTCCCAAAGTTCTTGGTTTGATGCGCGTAAATTTTTGCCGCGCTTCGTTGGATAAAGAAAACAGTTTCGAATAATCGAAAGTATCGGGAATGATCAGGTCTTCGAGCTGACTCATTTTTTGCACCAGCTCATTTTCCTTTTCGATATACACATCGTATTTCACCTGGATCTCTACCTGTTCCAATACTTCGCGGCTGAAACCTTCCAGCGCTTTGGCGATCTTGGGCAGGTTGTTTTTCATGGACATAATATCCAGTCCGGGGCGAAGCAATATTTGGTGCGCGCGTTGTTTTTGGGTGAGGGGAGCGGAATTATTTTCCTGCAGCCAGGTGTTGGTTTCTTCCGGTTCCAGCGGCAATTCTTTCAGGATGTTTTTTACTTTTTCCACACCGGCTAATTTCTGCCGGGTTTTTTCCATTCTTTCTTCCGTAGCCAGTCCCAGTTTATAACTTCTTTCGGTGAGGCGGAGATCTGCATTATCCTGGCGAAGCAATGTTCTGAACTCCGCGCGGGAGGTAAACATGCGATACGGTTCGTCTGTGCCTTTGTTGATAAGGTCGTCTATCAGCACCCCGATATATGCTTCGCTGCGTTTCAATACCAGCGGTTCCTGCTCCTTTACTTTGAGATGTGCGTTGATGCCGGCCATCAATCCCTGGCAGGCGGCTTCTTCATAACCGGTAGTGCCATTGATCTGACCTGCGAAAAACAGGTTGCTGACCTGTTTTGTTTCGAGGGAAAACTGCAGCTGGGTAGGCGGAAAATAATCATATTCGATGGCGTAACCGGGACGGAACATTCTCACGTTCTCGAAACCGGGTACAAGTTTCAGCGCTTTCAACTGCACGTCTTCGGGGAGGGAAGTGGAAAATCCGTTCACATAGATCTCCACGGTGTTAAAACCTTCGGGCTCTACGAACAATTGATGGCGTTCGCGTTCCGCAAAACGGTTGATCTTGTCTTCGATGCTGGGGCAATAACGCGGTCCGATTCCCTGGATGCGACCCTGGAACATGGGGGAACGGTCGAAACCGGTGCGGAGAATTTCATGTACCTGTTCGGAAGTGTAAGTGATCCAGCAGCTGCGTTGTTGTTCAGGACGGATCTTTTCTACATCCATGTAAGAGAACCCTACAATATCGTCGTCTCCTTTTTGTTCCTCCATTTTGGAATAATCGAGGGAGCGGCCGTCGATACGGGGAGGTGTTCCGGTTTTGAGGCGGTCGCTTTCAAAACCGAGGGAAACGAGTTGTTCGGTGATTCCGGTGGCTGCTTTTTCAGCTACACGACCGCCGCCGAATTGTTTATCGCCGATGTGGATGACGCCGTTGAGGAAAGTTCCGTTGGTAAGCACAACCGCTTTGGCGGAAATCTCATGGCCGAGACCGGTGATCACGCCCTGGCAGGTACCGTTTTTTATGATAAGACCCTTTACCATATCCTGGTAAAAGTCTACGTTTTGCGTGTTTTCGAGGGCTTCTCTCCATTTGGCGGCAAAGAGCATGCGGTCGTTTTGGGTCCTGGGGCTCCACATCGCTGGACCTTTGCTCCGGTTTAGCATGCGGAACTGGATCATCGACTGGTCTGTAACGATGCCGGAGTAACCGCCAAGCGCATCAATTTCACGAACGATCTGGCCTTTTGCGATACCGCCCATAGCGGGGTTACAGCTCATTTGCGCGATGGTTTGCATATTCATGGTAACCAACAGCACTTTTGACCCCATATTGGCGGCAGCGGCTGCTGCTTCACAGCCGGCATGACCGGCGCCCACAACAATAACATCGTAAGAAGGGAACATACTTTGATTTTGAGAGTTGCAAAGTTAAGGCAAAAGATTGATGGGAGGGTAAGTAGCCGTAAAAAGATGAAACCCTACGGCGGCAATTACGGCGATCGATGCGGCGTTTAGCCCGTCGAGGAATGCCCGGGGGATGATAATTTTCCTTGCAGAAGCCAATAAATGATAGAGAAACAAGGAGAAAAAGAAGGAGGGAAGGAAAAATACCGGCAGTGGACCAGTCCACCGGACCACCCGTTTACCAGGAAACCGGCAAAAGTGGCGCTGGAAAGTCTCAAGCGTTGCAATCAATCCGGCGGCCAGGATGAGTAATGTTTCAAAACTACCTCGTTTTCGTTGGTAGCAATCATTCCCAAATCCGACAATCGCCGTCTCTTTCCTTTATTTTCCAATGCTGTAAAAGCTCCAAACCATAAAATAATGTTCCACGTGGAACATCCACATGATTTTCGGGGAAACAAAAAGGATGTTCCACGTGGAACATCCTTTTAAAAACAACTATTGTTTTATTCTATTCAGGATCTCAATCCTGGAAATACAGCTTCAGATATTCATCTTCTTTTTTCCGCATCAGTTCTTCTTCCTTTTTTGATTTGTCTTTGTAACCGCACAAGTGCAAGGCGCCATGAAAAATAACCCGGTGCAATTCGTAGTTTTCCGTCACTTCGTACTTCTCCGCATTTTCCTTTACCCGGTCGATACTGATATAAATCTCTCCCTCGGTTACCTCCGGATCATCCGAAAGCTCAAAAGTAACAATGTCGGTATAGGTATCGTGTTTCAGAAATTCCTCGTTTATCTGCAGGAGGTAATCGTCTGTACAGAAAACATACCGGAGATTGGAAAGGCCTTGTTCTTCTTTCGTGAATAACTCCTGGATGAACTCTTTTAATTTCGTGCGGTGTTTGAGGCCCACCTTTACTTCGTGAGCGGAAAAATGTACTGCCATAGTGTAAAATTATAGTGAAAAATCCGTTCCGGGGCGGTCATTTTTTGGATATTGCCCTTTGTGCAATACCTTTGCGCTGTAATAGCTGGGGCCTTGGTCACAGATCGGTTTTAACTCGCTCAACAAATATTTATGATTAAACTCTCGTCTCTAACAATTGGCAGAAGTGCGGTAATCCGGGAATTTGAAAAAAGCGACATTCATATAAAGCTCATGGAGATGGGATGTGTGCCTGGCGAAACCATCAAGGTAGAAAAGATCGCTCCTTTGGGAGATCCTATCTGCATTATCGTAGCTGGTTATAATCTTTCACTGCGTAAAACGGAAGCAGATCATATCTGGGTGGAAGAAATAGCAGTGTAATCACTGAAGGATATTTTTTGAAAAGGCTGTTCTGATGGAGCAGCCTTTTTTTATTTGGGATGGGGGGATGGGAGAGGCTAATACTTCAGTCAAATAAAAACCGAGATCCAAAAAAATTCAACCTCACTTTTCAGGTACTGTCTTCACAGGCATTAATAAAAAAAAGCAACATTATCACTTGGAGTAATCCTAAACTTTTCGGCAGTATTTAACATCTTCTCTATTATCCAAACATCCTGACAAGACGTTATAAAATTCCCAGCTCTAAAAAAGTAACACGAGTTCATTTCGCCATCGAAAAAGAAAGAAGGAGGGAAGAACGTAGAATACACTCATCCAAATGAAAAACAAAAAGCCCGTTTCGATATTTCCCGAACTAAGACTTTCCCGCGACCAGATTCCTCAACTACATCCACAAACAAAAATTCAAAGAATACCTCAACATCTCAAAAGGAAAATCCACCTGCAGGAAAATATCTTTCCAAAACAAATTTCAGTTAATAACTCCACCTCCTGTTTCCTCGGAAAAGTCCCCATTATTCAACCATCAAAAATTCTTTCAAAAAGTAATACGTTAAAACCAAAGACAACATTCCACTCAAACGAAAAATCACAACCAAACTTTCTAAAATCAATAAAGATCTGATTTACTCAAAATCATCGCAAAAAAGACATCATTTCACAAACCACGATTTCCAAAATAATAATCACCAGCAAACCTGAATTACATCTATCTCAAATCCTCCACAATTACCCGTCGTAGAAATTGGAGCCGAAAATGCAAAAGGTTAAATCAATCAAACTCCAAAATTTCCAGCTATAAAACCGCCAAAACAAACTTCATAATATATATTATGAATGCAATCAATCTAATACATAGAAAATAATATCATAAACAAATAAAAGAGCATAAAAAAACCGCCCTCAAAGAGGACGGTTCTAAAATTATTTCCAGCAAAAATCAGAGCCCTGCCTTCGCACTGATATCCAGCATCCGGTCGATCGGTTTCTTCGCCGCAATACGCAGCTCCTCATCCATCGTGATCTCCGGCTCCTCGTATTCCATGCACAAGTACAATTTCTCCAGCGTGTTCAGTTTCATATGCGGACAATCATTACATGCACACGCATTGTTCGGCGGCGCAGGGATGAACGTTTTGCCCGGGTTCTCCTTCTGCATCTGGTGCAGAATGCCTGTTTCCGTTACCACGATATACTCCTGCGCGGAATCACGCTGCGTGAATTTCAGCAGTCCCGTCGTAGAACCAATGAAGTCCGCCACCTGCAACACCGCCGCTTCACATTCCGGGTGCGCGATGATCTTCGCATCCGGGTGACGTACCTTCAGCTTCGTGATCTTTTCCAGGCTGAAAATTTCATGCACCATGCAGGCCCCGTTCCATAACACCATATCACGACCCGTTTTTTTGATCAGGTAAGACCCCAGGTTGCGGTCCGGCGCGAAAATGATCGGCTGGTCCTTCGGAACGCTTTCGATGATTTTTTCGGCATTAGAGCTCGTGCAAATGATATCCGAGAGCGCTTTGATACCCGCGGAACAATTGATATAAGATATTACGATGTGATCAGGATATTTCTCGCGGAATTTGGCGAACAGTTCGGGCGGCGCACTGTCTGCCAGCGAACAGCCCGCTTTCAGATCGGGCAGCAGCACTTTTTTCTGGGGGCTGAGGATCTTCGCGGTTTCAGCCATAAAATGCACGCCGGCGAACACGATAATGTCGGCGTCGGTTTTCGCAGCCTGCTGGCTGAGCCCCAGGCTGTCTCCAATATAATCCGCCACGTCCTGGATATCCGGCTCCTGGTAATAATGCGCGAGAATGATCGCGTTTTTTTCTTTTTTGAGCCTTTCAATTTCCGCGAACAGGTCTAGCTTCACGTCTACCTCCATATCCAGGAAACCTTTTTTCTGCAAATTTTTTTTTGCTTCCGTTAACGCCATAAACATAACTATAGATTTAACTTTCTTTTTAAAAAGAAGAAAAAGCCCACTACTATTAGGGGTGTGAATTTGGGGGAAACTCGTTTTTCCCTCCTGATACAAATGTAGTTGTTATTATTTTTTTAGCCGCTATCCACATCAAATTAACACCGGTTTTTCGCGTCGCTATTGAATTTCATAGCTTTTATCCACAGTGTGAACGGGCAAAAACCTGAACAACTTTTCCGGGTTGTGTATATTAAGAAAATGTTAAAACATGAGGGTTATCTACTTTCAAAATTCACCGACCAACCCGGCGCATAAAAACAAATTTAGTTTTACCTCCGCCGGAATAGCCGTTTTCCCATAAAAAACAACGTTAGCCCCATGGTTATTCACAGAACTTGTGGAAAAAAAGCCACCTTTTGCTGAAACAGCAACACAACAAAAATTTTCTGTTTTTACGTCGAACTATTCACAAATTGTTGTGGATTATATCAGTTATATGTTTATTTTGTGAATAACCGCAATGAATTTTTTTGGCCAACGACGGCTTGAAATAACCCATGAGCGGGGGAATCAACCAATTTTAAACAACCAATACCTGTGTATTAAAAATGATGAATATGTGGAAAAGGTGTGAATGAAGCTGAAAAACCGCCCCTCCCGGCACCGCTCAAACCCTTTGCTGTATTGGCTTTCGGCTCAAAAAAAGCTATTTTGCAGTTCCAACTAAATTATTCTATTTTTGCTACCTCTAAAATTTAGACTATATATTATATGTCAGTTATTCAGAAAATCAGGGACAAATACGCCGTTTTGATCATTGTATTGATCTGTGTGGCTATTGTGAGCTTTTTGTTACAGGACGTTTTCTTCGGAAGAAATTCCATGTTCGGCCAGTCCAATGTTGTGGGCAAAGTAAACGGCGTTGAACTTGAAACCGCGGAATACCAGAACCGCATCGAGAACGCACAGCGTATCGCCCAGCAGAACATGGGCGGCCTTTCGCTCGGCGACGAAGATATCCAGCGTATCCGCGAACAGGCATGGGACGGTTTTCTGCAGGAACAGATCATGAGCGGCCAGTTTGAAAAACTCGGCATCGAAGTGACCGAAACAGAACTGGTGGATATCGTAAGGAGCAAAACCCCGCACCCCGTGATGATGCGTTATTTCGTGAATCCCGAAACCGGCCAGTACGATCCTACGCTGATCGACCGTGTAAGGGAAAACGCCCGCCAGGACCAGACTGGCCAGATGACCGCACAGCTGGAAATGCTCGACCGCGAACTGCACGACTACCAGGCGAGGAATAAATATATCACCCTGATCAACCAGGCTATCAACTATCCCAAATGGATGGCAGACATGCAGCAGGCCGATAACGCGAAAACCGCTACTATCAGCTATGTGCACGTTCCTTATGTTACGATTGCAGACAGCACGGTGAAAGTAACCGACGCCGAGCTCAATAAATATATACAGGACCACAAAGCTTCTTTCCAGGTGGAAGAAAGCCGCAGGATCGAATACCTCTCTTTTGATGTAATTCCTTCCGCCGCCGATACCGCCGCCGCACTCGCGGACCTGGTGAAACTGAAAGAAGAGCTGGACACTACTTCCGATCCCGCCAGCTTTACCAAATTGAACTCCGAACTTGGCTTCGACGATATTTTTCTTTCCCGCAACGCCATCCAGGTGCCGGAAAAAGATTCCATCGTAGACCTGCCGGTGGGCGGCATGTACGGTCCTTACCGCGACGGCAACGCAATCGTGTTCGCAAAAATGCTCGCGCGCAAAATCCAGGCAGACACCCTGAAGTTCTCACATATATTTATACCGCTGCAGTCAGCCAACGGCGATTCCATCGCTAAAAAAACAGCTGACAGCCTCGAAGCCGTGATCCGCGGCGGTGGCGACATTGCCGCCCTGGCTACCGTGTTCTCGCAAGACCCGTACTCCAAACAGAACGGCGGCGAATACACACTGGCCGGCCTCGCCCGCGTGCCCAACGAATTCGCTCCCGTAAAAGAAGCGGCGTATGAAGGTTCCGTTGGACAGGTGAAAGTGATCAAACTGCCGAACCTCGGTTACTCCGTGATGAAAATCACCGCCCAGATCAACCCCGGTCCCGCAGTGAAAGTAGCGTACCTCGCCAAACGCGTAGACGCCAGCTCCGCCACCAGCACCGAAGCGCTTTCAGCCGCGAACGAGTTCGCTTCCAAAAACCGCGACCGTAAATCTTTCGATAAATCCATCCAGGAACAAGGCCTGAACAAAAGACTGGCTAACAACATCCGCCCGATGGACTACGTACTGCCCGGCCTCGGCAGCGCCCGCGATATCGTGTCCTGGGCTTACGATGCGGATGTGAACGACATCAGCCCCGTATTCACCCTCGAAGATAAATTCGTGATCGCTGTAATGACCGGCGCCCGCGAAGAAGGCACCGCACCGCTGGAAGACGTTCGCCCGCAGGTGGAAGCTGAAGTGAGGAAAAACAAAAAAGCCGACCAGATCATCGCGAAGATGAACAATCCCGCCACGATCGAAGCAGCCGCTACCGCTACCAACCAACCGGTGCTTACCGCCGATGGCGTAAGTTTCGCTTCTCCGTTCGTAGCCGCGCTCGGTCCCGAACCGCGCATCGCCGGCGCCGCTTTCAACAAAGCATGGGGTACCGCGAAATCTTCTTCCCCCATCCAGGGCCTCAGCGGCGTGTATGTGATCAAAGTGAACAACTATGTAGACGCGGAGCAACCCGCCGCTTACGATTACGCCACCCAGCGCCTGGCGCAGGAGCGCGATACCCGTCAGATGGTGGACCAGCTGCTGTTCCCGCTGATCCTGAAAAAGAAAAGCAATATCAAAGACAACCGCGCCGAGATCTATCGCGGCAATTGATCTTTGAAAAAATATAGTCTGAAGGCCCCGGCATTCGCCGGGGCTTTTTTTATTGGTTCAACCGTTGTGAAAAACGTCTCCCGCTTACCGCAGGGAAGCGCCGAACCCCGGAAATCCGTAAATTTGCAGTATGGAAGAGATCGTAAATAAAGTGGCGCAAAGCGCGCTTACCACTATAGACCTGGAGAATTATTACCCGCAGGGGGAAATTGTGGTGTTCGACATGAAAAATCATCTTTTCATGGAACTGATCCTGAAAGAAAAAGATTTCCGTGCGGACCTGCAAAACCTCGACTGGGAACAATACCGCGATAAAAACGTAGCCATCACCTGCACGGCAGATGCCATCGTACCGTTGTGGGCGTACATGCTCGTTGCCAGTTACCTCGAGCCCGTTGCGAAATTTTATGCTTTTGGCGACGCGGAGTTTGTGCATAAAACCTTGTACATGAAAAACATCGCGGCGCTGGACCCCGAACAGTTCAGGGATCAGCGGATCGTGATAAAGGGTTGCGGAGATAAAACGGTGAGCGAGGTGGCTTACGTGGAAATCACCCGCGTACTGCGGCCCGTTGCGAAAAGCATTATGTACGGCGAACCTTGTTCCACCGTGCCGGTGTATAAGAAAAAATAATCCGGGAAATAATATTTGATTCCCCTGGAACGGTTTATCATGGCCGATTTCAGGGGAATTATTTTTTTAAAACCAGCCTCGTTTCCTGAAAACGATGATCATGCCCACGAACATAACGAGCATCACGCCGAGCACCACGAAATACCCGTTCGCCGTTTTCAGTTCGGGCATATGTTCGAAATTCATCCCGTAAATGCCGGTGATCACCGTGAGCGGCGCCATCAGCGTGGTTACAACGGCCAGCACTTTCATCACTTCATTTAATTTCTGGTTCATCTGCGCGTGATATAATTCCTGCAGGTTCATCACGAGGTCGCGGTAACTCTCGGCCATGTCTACCGCTTGCACGATATGATCGTACACATCCTTGAAATATTTTTCTGTGTTTTTTTCCAGCAGGAAGTTGTCTGATTTCAGCAGTCCGCTCAGCACCTCGCGCACGGGGAAAATAGCGCGTTTGAAAACGAGCATTTCCTTGCGGAGAAAATTGATGCGCGCCAGCGTGCGGTTGGTCGGCTGCCGCGGGATGATCTCTTCCAGCACTTCGATCCTTTCGCCGAGATTGTCCATCACCATAAAATAATTATCCACGATCACGTCGAGCAGGGAATAAAAGAGATAATCGGCGCCGGAAGCGCGCAGCTTGGTGCCGCCGGTGCGAAGGCGGTCGCGGATAGGATTGAATACGTCGCGGTCTGGATCGTCCTGGAAAGAGATGACCACGTTTTTCCCCAACACGATGCTGACCTGTTCCTCGTTGACGGTGGAGCTTTGCGGCTGGAAATACATCATGGGCAACAGGCAAAAAAGATTGTCGCCGATCTCGTCCATCTTGGCGCGCTGGCCTTCGCTGAGAATATCTTCCATCAGCAGGAAATGAACGTGGTAATTTTTACAGATGGCTTCCACTTCTTCACGCCTGATGCCGTCTACATTGATCCATTTGATGGAATCCGATTCGCGGAAACGAAAACAGTCGGAAACTTTTTCCATCACTTCTTCTTTCACGGTTTCCGCCGAATATTCGAAAACGGTGATGCGCACATGATCTACGGGTTTCCGGGAAGTGGTGGCCGTTACCGGGTTAAAGTTCATCAGCCGTTGCTTGCGTACCCTGAAAGGATTGATCGCGTCTGGGATCGGCAGCAGTGCGTGTTTAGCCATACCGGGGATTTTATGCTAAAGTATGATTTTACAGGGGATGAAAAAAGATCGGCCGCTGAAGTGAGTGACACAACGGCGGCCGGGCAGCGAAAAGAAGCCGGTAAAATCAATCCCCTTCTTCAAGCTCGAAGATCTCTTCCAGCGGCTTCCCGAATACCCGCGAAATTTTCAGGGCCAGAATGGTGGAAGGCACATATTTATTGGATTCGATGGTATTGATGGTTTGCCGTGAAACGCCCGTCAGCCGCGCCAGCTCGTCTTGCGTCAGGTTTTTGCGGGCACGTTCCACCTTAATGCTGTTTTTCATATGCGGACTTGTTGCGGTAAAGTAAAAAATGAAAACGGATAATGAAAATGAGCAGTACGGTGAACATGTTGTACACCATTACGGATAAAAAATCCAGCCCGAAAAATGACAGCGCTGCGAGGATCAGCAGCACGTAATTCACGATCACGGCCACTTGCAGCGATTCCAGCCGCAGCCGGCTGATGTATTCATCTTCCGTTTTTTCTTTGCTGAAAGATACCAGCAGCAATCCGCCCAGCAAGCCGATCAGCACGATCGTGCCCAGCCAGGGGAATTTGTTTTCAAGGTTCTCTGCCTTGAACGGCAGGTTGAAAATATCGCCGAGAATGTACGCATATACGGCGTACGTTAAAAACGGGACGGTAAGCGCCCAGCCGATCTTTTTGTAAAGGTGAGGCAAGAGATATTTTGGTTTCATGTAATCGGTTTTCATAAAGATAGGTTTATTTTACAAAATGTAAAATATTTTTTACATCATGACGTGTTTATTTGACAAAAAAATCCCGCCATTTGGCGGGATTTCCTATTATAAAAAGATGAAGATCAGAATTTAGGCAGCTCAATCTCCGGGGCTTTCCCGAGCGGCGCGCGTTCGAAAACATCGTTCATTTTGGCGTCGGCAGGCACAAAACCGGCCGTCCAAAGATAAAACATGCCGTTTTCGGAGCCGCCGCCGAAATCGAGACGGTCTTTGGCGCGGGCCGTTGCATCGTTGCTGAAACGCGCTTTCGTGAGCTCGATCCATTCGCCTTTACTGGTTTTTACCCAGTGATTGCCGTAATATCCTTTGCGGTATTGATAGCCGTTCTCAAAGCTGAAGTTTTCGAGGAAAGAATACAGATGGCCCATGTATTTGCCGTCTTTTGGCGCGCGGAAACTCGCGATCATTTTCCATTCCTTATGCTCGGGCACATAAAAATACGCCGTGTATTGCGTGGTAGTGCCCACGGGAACCGCATGCATGAGGAAACGGTAGGTTTCGCCCGCCTTCCAGTTGTACACCCAGTGACTGTGGCCGCCGGTGCCTTCGCCGCCGAAACCCTGCGCCACCACGCTGTCTCCTTTACCCAGCAGCGTTACCTGGTCTTCGTAGCGTACTTTCGAACGGTCGTCCGGCTCTTTGCCGGAATCCCATACGGAAAAAATGATCCTTCTTTCGGTGGGGCTGTTTACCTGCATACCGAAATAACCGCGGTGCCAGCCGCAGGACATAAAATAAGTGCCGAGTTTGTCCTGCCCTTCCGGCACTTTGATCTCGCCGTAAAACCATTCCACTTCGGCGCCTTCGGGCGCGGTGTAGTTGAGGTGCACGGAAGCGGAGCGCCGCCAGGGTTTGGGGTTGAACTGGATATCTTTTGTGGCCGCGCCTTCGAGCGTTACGCCTTTGATATCTGCATACACGCCGCCCTGTTTTTCCACGCCTTTCAGCGAAATGGTGTAAAATCCGGGTTGTTTCAGTTTGGTCTGCAATGCGGGAATAGCCGCAAAGTCTGCACCCGCGGGGATGTTCACGATCTTTTCCGTGCCGTTTATGCTTACACGCACTTTAGCCGGGGCGTCGCTTTTGGCTTGCAGGCCGATCTTAAGCGAACCGGTGCTGGCGGCATGGAAATAAAAATTAACGGCATTGGAACTGTCTTTCCAATTGGTAACGCCGCGCCGGCCGGAGATATCTACGCCTTCCTGTTCGGGAACGGCGTACGCGGTGAAGCCGGGCAGCACAACTTCCGAAGAAGCGGCAGGGGATTGGGCCCGCAGGGTATGGCCTGTTGCCAGCGCCGCCAGCAGCAGGAAAGAGTAGCTTATCTTATTCATGATTACAAATAAAATCGAGAGTTACCGCAGATGCAAGCGCGGCGGGTAAAAAGTGACAATTGGCTGAGACATCGGTTCATGGGGTGAGGATGTTGCAGTTGCACCAGTGAACGTAAATGAGGGAGAAGTTTTTAACGAGGCGGGCGATCTCGCGGTCTGCCAGGCCGGTGGCCGTATGTACGCCGAGAGATTTTACGACGCCGTTTTCTTCAAGACCGTAAAAGTAGCCGGTGGGCGTGTTGAGGGCAAAACCGTGTTTAACGAAACCCGGCCGGTCGTCGAGCGCAATGCTGCCAAGGGTGTGGGTTTTAAGAAGGGCCTTCAGTTCGAACAAAGGAATAAAAAGTTCCGCTGCGCCAATGTGGCGGCGGATATGAAGCCGATGAAAGGAACGGACGCCGTCGGTAAATTCGCGGCTGTGATTGATCCATACTTCCTTGATCTCATCCACCTCCTCGCCAACTGCACACAGTTTGCTGATGTTGATAAATTCTGCCTGCCGCCAATCGTTGCCGGAAAGGGTAAGGGTAAAATCCGGGTAAGTGGGCAAGTTGGTCATCGGAGGGCGTTCATCGGAAACGGTGGGAAGATAAAACCAGCTATCCATGGGTGAACACATCACTTTACCCGAATATATGACGAAATTTTGTTAAAAGAAAGCGGAGGGCACTGTTTTTAAAGGAGAATTAACAAGCGCGGAAAGGTTTTACCGTTTCTTTTTGTATTTGATCTTTACGTTCGCAACGCCCGCCTGCACCATGCCGAGCTTGCGCGCCGCTTTTTTGGACAGGTCGATGATGCGCCCGGAAACGAAGGGCCCGCGGTCGTTTACACGAACTTTTATGGTTTTGCCGTTGTCGAGGTTGGTTACTTTTACTTTGGTGCCGAAAGGAAGGGTTTGATGCGCGGCTGTCATCCGGTTTTGTTTGAAAGTCTCGCCGCTGGCGGTTTTCCGGCCCTGGAACTTGTCTGCGTAATAAGACGCTTTTCCGCTCTGCGTCACTTTGCGTGAACAGGAAGCGGTGAGCAGCAGCATCACCGCCAGAATTGGCATCAGGTTTTTTGTTGGTATCATAGCCTGTTTATAACTTCATTTGCATCACCGCGTCGTTCATAAAATAACCATTCCCGATATCGATATCTTCTTCCCCCACTTTCGTGAAACCGTACCGTTCGTAAAAACCGACTGCGTTATTCTGGCGGTTCACGTTCAATGAAAGGTATTCCATCCCGGCTTTCCTCGCAATGGCGGCCACTTCGCTCACAAGCGCCCGGCCCATGTTTTTGCCCTGCATATGCGGCAGCACGTATATTTTATGCAACTTTGATACCGGTTTGCCCCGGTAATTCAATTCGTAAGAAGCATAACCGCCAAACTCGCCGTCAGCCTGCGCCAGCAGGAACACATGGCCTTTGTTGCGCATCTGGTCGTGCAGCGATGTTTCGCTGTACATCATGTTCATCATGTAATCCAGCTGGTCTTTGGTGAGAATATCGCCAAACGTAACCGGCCACGTAATTTGCGCGATCCCGCGGATGATGTGGGTTTGTTCCGGCGTTGCCATGGAAATCGTAAGCATATAGTTTCGGATAAGGGTACGAGATTTGCAATTTACGCGATATCAACAATAGAACATCTTTTTTGTTATGTTTACAAAAAAACGCATGCGCCCTGTTTTGTGGGTTCTCCTGTGCTGCATTTCCTCCCCATCCAGGCACAGCAACTGAAACCCGGTTTCGATCCCCAGGAATATGTTGATGTGATGAGCCTTCCCGAACGGGGAGACAGCGCCAGCTTCAGTAAAAAACACCCTGAAAAATTTTCGCTCGTATACCTTTCCCCGGAAGTAGGATTTTTTAACCGGTTCGCGGTGTGGAAAAGAAACGACGGCGTGGGCGTGATCCGCATCCGCGGCACTATTCCGAAAGACGTGAGCTGGCTCGCTAATTTCTACGCCGCCATGATCCCCGCCAACGGCACGCTGCAGCTGAACGATTCCACCCACTGGGATTACAAACTGGCGGCCAACGACAGCACCGCGTATGTGCATGTGGGTTGGACGGTCGCGCTCGGTTTTATGGCACCTGATATCGTAAAACAAATCAAAGCCATGTATGCCGGAGGCGTGAAAGAATTTATCATCGTCGGCCACAGCCAGGGCGGCGCGATTGCTTTTCTCACGCGCTCGTACCTGCAATATTTGCCCGGCATGCCTTCAGACATTCGATACAAAACCTATTGCAGCGCCGCGCCCAAACCCGGCAACCTGTATTATGCGTACGATTTTGAAAGCATCACCGCCAACGGCTGGGCGTTCCGCATCGTGAACAGCGACGACTGGGTGCCGGAAACGCCGCTCTCCCTGCAAACCAAAGGAGACTTTAACAGGATCAATCCTTTTCTGAATGCGGACAAACAGATCAAACAGCAAAACCTGATCGTGCGGTGGTATGCGCGGGGCGTGTACAACAAAATGCAGCGGACTACCAACCGCTCTGTGCGCAGGTTTCAGAAGTACCTGGGAAGATTTATGTACAAGATCTCACACCGGCATCTGAAAGAAATGCAACAGCCGGCGTACGCTTTCAGCAATAATTACATGACTTGCGGCACGCCCGTCGTGTTGCTGGCGGATGCAGATTATCATCAGCATTTTCCTTTCGACGGCAAAAATGTTTTTGTGCATCATGCGCCGGAAGCCTATCTTTTTTTGCTGAAAAAACATTACAAATATTAAGGATTCACGCGGGTGAAAAGCCCGGGATAGTCCGTTACCAGGCCATCTTCGTCTACAGTGATCTCCGCTTTAAAATCTTTCGCCACGCCATCGAAGAGATATTTATTTTCTGAAAGACGGGTATAACATTGCGAAAGCGGTTTGATCTCGTTGTCGAAAACGTTGATGTAAAGCACCTGCAGTTCGCGTTTTTCGTTCAGCGGCAGGTTGAGGCGGCGGATGGGCAGGGTGTTGGTGAAAGGGGTGAGGGAAATATCGATGTCGGTGCATTCGAACCATTCGGGGCGCGGGTGGCCGCTTTGGGTCCACTTACCGTCAGGATCGCGCTGGATGGAGATCCAGGTGCAATCGCCCGAGCGCTCCACGGCCATTTCGAGGGCGGTTATTTCCCAGTTGCGGTCTGTAATAATATCGTAGGTAACGGAAAAAGGCGTGTCGTCTCCAAACCCGACAATGGACCCGTCGATCCGTATATCCGTTTCCGTGATCTCCACGTTGCAATACTCCATCATTTCGTAATGGAGCGCTTTCCAGACGATCTGTTTTTTCATCGTTCGTTATTGAAGGTATCGCCCTGGCGGATGTCGCCGGTCTCAAAACCTTTCTTGAACCAGTACATCCTTTGGGCGGAAGTTCCGTGTGTGAATGCGTCGGGCACCACGTATCCGCGCGACTGTTTCTGCAGGCGGTCGTCGCCGATGGCGTTGGCGGCGTTCAGCGCTTCTTCGATGTCGCCCGGCTCGATCACGTTTTGCAGTTTCGCGGTATGATGGGCCCAGAGGCCGGCGAGAAAATCGGCCTGCAGTTCGAGTTTCACGGAGAGTTTATTGTACTCCGCTTCGCTGAGGCGGCCGCGCTGTGCTTGTACTTTTTCGGAGATGCCGAGAAGGTTCTGCACATGGTGACCTACTTCATGCGCTACCACGTATGCCATGGCAAAATCTCCAGGGGCGTTGAGCTGGTTTTCCAGCTCGTTGTAAAAAGAAAGGTCGATGTACACCTGCTGATCTGCCGGGCAGTAGAACGGGCCGGATGCCGCGGATGCGCCGCCGCAGGCGGATTGCACCATCCCGGAGAACAGGATCAGTTTTGGTTCCACGTATTGCTGGTTCATCTGCGCGAACTCTTTGTTCCAGACATCCTCTGTTTCTTTCAGCACTACGCGCACCAGTGAATCGGCTTCCGCTTCGGCAGCCTGCTGTTCCGGCGAAAGTTGTTGTTGCGGGCCGGCTTGCTGTTGTTGCATGTCGAGCACCTGTGAGGGATCGCCGCCGAGGAAATAAATGATCACGGCGATCACGATGGCGCCGATGCCACCGCCTGCCACCAGGCCCCCGCGCGATGAACCGCGACGGTCTTCAACGTTACCGCTTTGGCGGCGTCCTTGCCAACGCATAGAGTTTCAATTTGGTTAGGAATATAAATTTAACAAATAAAAACAATATCAAATTCATGGCCGGCCGAAGGTTCAGGGAAAAATAAAGGCCGGGTAAAAACCCGGCCCGGCTGAAGGTTACAACAAAATCTAAACCTGCTTATGAGAAGACTTAAAAATCGGGTTACATAGACAAGAACATCAACGAATGGTCCTTGCTTTCCAATTGGGAACTGCCCATCAGAAACTCATCTACCTTTCTCGCACATTCGCGCCCCTCACTGATCGCCCATACCACCAGGGATTGCCCGCGACGCATGTCGCCCGCTGCAAATACCTTGGGGATGGAGGTTTGATAAGCTTTTTCAGTCGCTTTCACATTGCCGCGGTCGTCTGTTTCAACGCCGAGGTCTTCCAGCAGTCCTTTATATTGCGGGTGTAAGAAACCCATTGCCAGGAAAGCCAGTTCGCAGGGAACTTCTCTTTCCGAGCCAGGCACTTCGGTGAACCTTGCCGGTGCGCCGTTTTCGCCGAGCGACCATTGCAGGTCTACCAGCAGCAGCCCTTTCAGGTTGCCTTTGTCGTCGCCCACGAATTTTTTCGTTGCAATGGCCCATTTGCGGTCCGCGCCTTCTTCGTGGGAAGAAGAGGTTTTCAGCACCATCGGGTAAGTAGGCCAGGGCATCAGCTCCGTTCTTTCGCCCGGAGGTTTCGGCAACAGTTCCAGCTGCGTGACGCTGACCGCGCCATGGCGGTTGGAAGTGCCTACGCAATCCGAACCGGTGTCTCCACCGCCGATCACCACTACATTCTTTCCTTTTGCAAGAATGTCTTCACCGTCTACTTTTATGTTACTTACCCTTTTATTCTGTTGTTTCAGGAAGTCCATGGCGAAATGCACGCCTTTCAGTTCGCGGCCCGGAATGTTAAGGTCGCGGGGAATGGTGGAACCGCCCGCCAGCACTACGGCATTGTATTCGCGCAGCAGGTCGTTCACGCTCACGTTTACGCCTACGTTGGCGTTGCAGCGGAACTCGATGCCTTCTTCTTCCAGCAGCGATATCCTGCGCTCGATCACCCATTTTTCCAGCTTGAAATCCGGGATGCCATAGCGGAGAAGGCCGCCGGGCTTATCGTCTCTTTCAAACACGGTTACGTTGTGGCCGGCATAGTTCAGCTGTGCGGCGGCGGCCAGCCCAGCGGGGCCGGAACCGATCACGGCTACTTTTTTGCCGGTGCGCACGCGCGGTGTTTTGGCTTTTACCAGTCCTTTATCGAAAGCAACTTCAATAATATGTTTTTCGATCTCCTCGATGGCTACCGGCGGCTGGTTGATGCCCAGTACGCAGGCGCTTTCGCAGGGAGCCGGGCAAATACGACCGGTGAATTCGGGGAAGTTGTTGGTGGAAGTAAGCACGTCGTATGCTTCCTGCCAGTCTTTCCTGTAAACGGCATCGTTAAATTCCGGGATCACGTTGCCCAGCGGGCAACCGCTGTGGCAGAAGGGAACGCCGCAGTTCATGCAACGCGCCGCCTGTTCGTTGAGCTTCGGTTCGCTGAACCGCTCCACAAATTCATTGTAGTGCTTCACCCTTTGTTTGGGATCAGCTTTGCCGGGAAGCTCCCTTGTAAATTCCAGAAATCCTGTTGGTTTACCCATATCTGTCTCTGCTTGTCCGCTTTTAAAATTTGTTTGTTACGCTTTGCTCTTCACGCTTTTCGTGGCCGCTGCCTTGAGGGCCGCCTTGTATTCTTTCGGGAACACTTTCACGAAGTGGCGCAGCTGGTTCTCCCAGTCTTTCAGGATGAACTTGGCCACCGTACTGTTGGTATAAGCGTGGTGTTTGGTGATCAGGTCCTGGAGAATGGCCGCGTCTTCTTCGCCCACAGGGTCCAGGTCGATCATATCCAGGTTGCACTGCGCCGCAAAGGTATTTTTCACATCGTACACGAAAGCGATACCGCCGCTCATGCCCGCACCGAAGTTGCGGCCCGTTTCGCCGAGGATCACGGCTTTGCCGCCGGTCATGTATTCGCAGCCGTGGTCGCCGGTGCCTTCCACTACCACCGTTGCGCCGGAGTTGCGTACGCAGAAGCGTTCGCCGGCTTTACCGCGGATGTACGCCTCGCCGGATGTTGCGCCGTACAGCGCCACATTGCCCGCGATGATGTTCTCTTCCGCTTTGAAGCCCGCTTCGGTAGACGGGTAAAGGATCAGCTTGGCGCCGGAAAGGCCCTTGCCGAAGTAGTCGTTCGCTTCGCCTTCCAGCTCGAGCGTTACGCCTTTGGTGTTGAACGCGCCGAAGCTCTGGCCGGCGGAACCGGTGAATTTATTGTGAATGGTGTCTTCCGGTAACCCTTCGCTTTTGTAACGTTTGGAAATTTCGTTGGAAAGAATGGTGCCAATGGTACGGTCCGTATTTTTCACCTTGTAAGTACCATACACGCGGGTTTTATTGTCCAGCGCGGGTTTAGCGGCTTTCAGCAGCTGCCAGTCGAGCACTTCCGCCAGGCCATGGTCCTGTTCTTCCTGTTTGTACAGGCCGGTTTCGTCAGAAGCCGGTTCGCGGTACAGTACGGGAGAAAGGTCGAGGCGTTTGTATTTCCAGTGAGTAATGTTCTCGCGTACTTTCAGCACGTCTACCTGTCCCACCATTTCTTCCACGGTGCGGAAGCCCAGTTCGGCCATGATCTCGCGGAACTCGGCGACCAGGAAGCGGAAGAAGTTCACTACGGCATCGGCCGAACCGTTGAAGCGTTTGCGCAGATCGGGATCTTGCGTGGCAACGCCCACGGGGCAGGTGTTGAGGTGACATTTGCGCATCATGATGCAGCCTTCCACTACGAGAGCGGCAGTGGCTACGCCCCATTCTTCGGCGCCCAGCAGCGTGGCGATCGCAATGTCGCGGCCGGTTTTCAGCTGACCGTCGGTTTGCAGCGTTACGCGGCTGCGGAGTTTGTTTCGAACGAGCGTTTGGTGCGTTTCAGCCAGGCCAAGCTCCCAGGGCAAACCAGCGTGTTTGATGGAGCTGATGGGAGATGCGCCCGTACCGCCGTCGTGCCCTGAAACCAGGATCACATCGGCATGCGCTTTGGCAACGCCCGCGGCAATGGTGCCCACGCCGGCTTTCGATACCAGCTTCACGCTGATGCGCGCGGCGCGGTTGGCGTTTTTCAGGTCAAAGATCAGCTGGGCCAGATCTTCGATGGAATAAATATCGTGGTGCGGCGGCGGCGATATCAAACCTACGCCGGGCGTAGCATGACGAACCTTGCCGATCCAATCGTCTACCTTGTGGCCGGGCAGCTGGCCGCCCTCGCCGGGTTTGGCGCCCTGCGCCATTTTAATCTGCAGCTCGTCCGCATTGGTCAGGTAGTAGCTGGTTACCCCGAAGCGGGCGGATGCTACCTGTTTGATGGCGGAGCGCATGGAATCGCCGTTGGACAATAACTCATACCGCATTTCGTCTTCGCCGCCCTCGCCGGTATTGCTTTTCGCGCCGATGCGGTTCATGGCTACGGCCAGCGTGGAGTGGGCTTCGTGGCTGATGGAGCCGAAGCTCATCGCGCCGGTGGCGAAACGTTTCAGGATGCTTTCAGCGGATTCCACTTCTTCGATCGGCACCGGGTTGCGGTTGCGTTTGAAGGTGAACTGGCTGCGCAGCGTGGCTGCTTTTTCGCTCTGGTCGTTTACGGCTTTTGAATATTTTTTGAAAATGCCGTAATCGTTCATGCGGGTGGAATACTGCAGCAGGTGAATGGTAGTGGGGTTGAAAAGGTGGAATTCACCTTTGCGTTTCCACTGGTATACGCCGCCAGTGCTGAGGCGCTGTACCGGCGTTTCTTTCCGGCCATAACCTGTCCAGTGTTTGGCGAGCGTTTCCTGTGCGATCTCATCGAGGCCCATGCCCTGTATGCGGGAAACGGCGCCGGTGAAATATTTGTCTACCACGGATTTGTTGATGCCGAGTATTTCAAAGATCTGCGCGCCCTGGTAAGATTGCAGGGTGGAGATGCCCATCTTGGAGAACACTTTAAAGAGCCCTTCGCAGATGGCTTTGATATAGTTCTTTTTCAGTTTGTCTACGTCCAGGTCCGTTTGCAGCTTGCCTCTCAGGCGCATGTCGCGGATGGTGCTGAGCGCCAGGTACGGGTTGATGGCGGTGGCGCCGAAACCCAGCAGGCACGCGAAGTGATGCACTTCCAAAACATCGCCCGCTTCCACTACCAGGCCAACCTGCCCGCGGTAACCCTTGCGGATGAGGTGGTGGTGTACGGCTGAAAGCGCCAGCAGGGAAGGAATAGCGGCGTGCTCGGAATCGATCGCCCTGTCTGACAGGATGATCACCTCGAAACCGTCTTCCACTGCGTCTACCGCGTAACGGCAAAGGCGCGCGAGGCCTTTTTCGAGAGAGCCGGGCTTACCGTCTGCCTTGAAATAAGTATGTAAAGTTTTAGCCTGGAAGATGCCGGTATCGATGCTGCGGATCTTTTCCAGCTCGTAATTGGTCAGGATCGGGTGCGGCAGTGCCACGCTGTGGCAGTGCAGCGGATCTTCGTCGAGCAGGTTGCCGTTGTTGCCCAGGAAAGTGGCCAGGCTCATCACCAGTCTTTCCCTGATCGGGTCGATCGGCGGATTGGTTACCTGCGCGAACAGTTGTTTGAAATAGTTGCCCAGGTGTTGCGGCTGATCGCTGAGAATGGCCAGGGGAACGTCTGTGCCCATGGAACCGATCGGCTCTTTACCATCTATCGCCATCGGCGCGATGATCGTTTCCAGGTCTTCGGTGGAATAACCGAAAGCGCGCTGGTATTTAAAGATCTGCTCCTGCTCGAGGTGCGTGAAAGTCACACGCGGCTCGGGCAGTTCGTCGAGACGGATCTTATATTTATTCAGCCACTCGGCGTAAGGCTGCTGGGAGCAAATGCCCTGCTTCAGCTCTTCGTCGCCGATAATGCGGCCCTGTTCCATATCCACCACGAACATTTTGCCCGGCTGGAGACGGCCTTTTTCTTTTACATTTTTAGGATCGATGGGCAATACGCCGGCTTCGGAAGCCATGATCACCCGGTCGTCTTTCGTTACCACGAAGCGGGAAGGGCGAAGGCCGTTCCTGTCCAGCGTAGCGCCGATCAGCTTACCATCCGTGAAAGAGATGGAAGCGGGGCCGTCCCAGGGCTCCATGAGGGAAGCGTGGTATTCGTAGAATGCTTTTTTCACGGGGTCCATCGCATCGTTGCCATCCCATGCTTCGGGGATCAGCATCATCATTACATGCGGGAGGGAACGGCCGGTGAGGTTCAGCAGTTCGATCACGTTGTCGAGGCAGGCGGAATCAGACTGGCCTTCGTCTACGATCGGCGACAGCATTTCCATTTCCTCGGGCGTGAAATATTTGGTCACGAAGCTGGTTTCGCCTGCGCGCAGCCAGTTCAGGTTGCCTTTCAGCGTGTTGATCTCGCCGTTGTGGGCGATGTAACGGAACGGATGCGCGAGCTTCCAGCTGGGGAAGGTGTTGGTGGCGAAACGGCTGTGGATAAGACCGAAGGCGGATACCATGCGCTCGTCGCGGAGGTCGGTATAATAATGACCTACCTGGTAAGTGGTGAGCTGTCCTTTATAAACGATCGTTTTGCTGGACAGCGATGCGAAATAAATTTCGGCTTTATCTTTCGGGATGGAATTGCGAACGGTTTTGGTAATATAATTACGCAGTACGAACAATTTGCGCTCGAACTCTTCCGGATCGGAGATCTGGTAAGGACAAGCGATGAACAGCTGTTCGATTTCCGGCTCTACGGACAAAGCGGTTTCGCCGATGCCATCCGGGCGAACGGGCACTTTACGGTAACCGAGAATTTCGAGGCCCAGTTTTTCCGCGCAGCGTTGTATGATCTCGCGGCACTCTTCGCGCCAGCGGGGCTCTTTCGGGAAGAACACCATTCCCACGCCGTATTTACCGGTTTCGGGAAGGCGGATACCTAATTTCAGACATTCCGCATACAGAAATTCATGCGGCATCTGGATGAGAATGCCGGCCCCATCACCGGTAGTACGTTCACAGCCGCACGCACCGCGGTGCTCCATGTTTTCCAACATGGTCAGCGCGTCACGGATAATCTGGTGCGACTTCCTACCTTTAATATGGGCGGTAAAGCCCGTACCGCACGCATCATGTTCAAACTCCGCACGATACAAACCCAACTCTTGGCTCACTTTTTCCATTGGCTTTCTAATTTTTCCTTTTTATCAGATACACTCCTCCCGCAGGCGTTTATGCCCCAGGCTTAGGTACCGTAATTGCTTTGGGAACGGTTTAAAGATACTAAGAGAATGCGGTATTTTTTACAGAAAGTTCTATTAAAGGGCCAAAATTTAGAAAAATTTAAAAATGGCCGTTCTTTCATTTGAAAAAAACAAAAATTGAACCCCGCCCGAAGCCCCCTCGGGACGAAAAAAGCCGGGAGCAATTCCCGGCCGTGGTAATAAATTGTGTAAAACTCTCAGGCTCAGGGCTCGAACTCGAACCGGGTCCTGCCATTCACGATTTCTACCCGCAACGGATCGCTGATCATGCTTTCGTTTTGCATACGGTCAAGTGAAGTAACGAGATAAATATATGCCTGTCCTTTAATGTATGTTCTGTCCATATGCACCGGGTCCGGCATCTGCGGAACTATGGCGATGATCTTCGTCGGGTCGTTCACATTGACCACTTCCCCCTCCTTAAAACGGTACAGCACGTATTGTTTGGTTTCGTGGGAAGTATCATTGTCTGCCCAACGAACTTCAAGCCCTTCGGGCTTTTCGAAAGCGTCGATGAAATAAGGGGCGGCGGGGGCGGAGTTGTCTATCCATGGCATGGTGGGCCGCAAAGCCGGGTAATGGTACAGGTTGTTCCGCAAAGTGTCTTCAAACCCCAGCGGGTTGCCGTTGAAAGATTTGGAACTGAAAAACACGCTGCCCTGCACATTGGCCAGCGAACGGGCTGCGGTGATCTGGCGGCCCATTTCCCGCGGGTCTTTCCAGCCGGCCGTACTGCCGATGCGGTAAGGCGCGTGGCCGATGTAGATGTGGCGGCCGTATGCGTGCGCCGACCACCAGGTTACCAACGTTTCGTAAGGCGCCAGCCGGTGGCCGAACTCCCAGTAAAGCTGAGGGGTCAGGTAATCGATCCAGCCCAGGCGCTGCCATTTGGTAACGTCCGCATAAAGATCGTCGTAATTGGTAACGCCCGCGCGGGTGGCCGAGCCATCCGGGTCCTGGTCGCGGTTGCGCCAAACGCCGAAGGGGCTGATCCCGAATTTCACCCAGGGTTTCTCCGCTTTAATGGCGGTGCTCAGCATCTGGATAATGGTGTCTACGTTAAAACGGCGCCATTCGTCGAGGTAACGGCCATTGCCGTAGAGCCGGTAAGAATTGTTATCGGGGAAATTGCGGCCTGGAATGCGGTACGGGTAAAAATAATCGTCGAAATGAACGGCGTCGATGTCGTAGCGTTTCACTACATCGCGGATCACGTCCGTAAGAAAGCTGCGCACTTCGGGAATGCCCGGGTCGAAATATTTTATAGTGCCGTAGGTAACGAACCACTGCGGCCGCGTGCGGGTGATGTGATTGGCGGCTACGCTGCTGGAGCGGGTGTTGGCCACGGCGCGGTAGGGGTTGAACCAGGCGTGAAATTCCATGCCCCGTTTATGCGTTTCCGTGATCATGAATTCCAGCGGATCGTAGTACGGAATGGGCGGCTGGCCCTGTTTGCCCGTGAGGTATTCGCTCCAGGGCTCGTATGGCGACGGGTAAAAAGCATCGGCCGCAGGCCTTACCTGGAACACGACCGCGTTCATGCCATTGCGCTGATGCTGGTCCAGCAGGGCGATAAATTCCCGCCGCTGTTCATCCGGGCTAAGCCCTTTGCGCGAAGGCCAGTCTATGTTTTCGATCGTCGCGACCCACACGGCGCGCAGTTCCCGCTTGGGCGGCAGCTGTGCGTACGACTGCTGAACGAGGCTGAAAAAGAGTAATCCTGCCAGTAAGTACTTCACCATTTCCTGATACTTTAAAAACCGTAAACTGCGAAAATAGAATTCCAAAGCGAAATCCCCAATGGGATGAACAGCTTATGTTCAAAAGTAAGGCCAGTTGCAAAACAAATTTTCCCGGGAACAAACCGCACATGGAGTAACGAATAAAACCACCGTAAAAGATTTGTACTTTAACGGAACAGATTCCACGGATATGCACAGATTTTTCCTCACGATCGTCTTCGCCGCCCTTTGTTGCGAGGCCCCGGCGCAAACCGCCGAAAAAACCGCGCAGCAGTTCCTTCGCTCGCTCGACACCGCGCAGCGTTCCAAAACATTATTTTCCTGGGACGATGCCGAACGTTTCAACTGGCACTTTGTGCCCCGCGCCCGCAAAGGCCTGCCGCTGAAGGAAATGAACGAGGCCCAGCGCTCGGCCGCTTATGCCCTGCTCAAACGCTGCATGAGCAACGGCGGTTACGCCAAAGCCACGGCCATCGTGCAAATGGAATACGTGCTGCGGGCGCTGGAAGGCCGTGGCGAAAACGACGATTACCGCGACCCGGGCAAGTATTATTTCTCCGTATTCGGCGAGCCCGTGGCGGGAAAACCCTGGGGCTGGCGGGTGGAAGGGCATCATTTGTCGCTTAACTTTACCGCCGTGGAAAACAAGTGGATGACCGGCAGCCCGATGTTCCTCGGTTCCAACCCCGGCATTGTGCCGGATGGGCCGAAAAAAGGGCAGCAAATATTGAAGGAAGAAACGGCGATGGCGTTCGAATTGCTCCGCGGGCTGAACGAACAGCAGCGGAAAGAGGCCGTGGTGGCTGAAAAAGCCCCGGCAGACATCATCACCGGCAATAAAAGAAAAGCATGGCTGCAGGAACCTCCCGGCCTCGGTTTCCCCCAATTCAGCGCGGCGCAGCAAAAGCAGTTGAAAATGCTGGTGGCGGTGTATGTAGACCGTTACACCAAACTGATGGCGGACATCCTCTGGAAAGAAATTGCGGACGGAGGCTGGGAAAACGTGCATTTCGCCTGGGCGGGCGGCAACAGTTGGGGAACCGGTCATTATTACCGCATCCAGGGGCCATCGTTTATTATCGAATACGACAATACACAGAACAACGGCAACCATGTGCATACTACCTTCCGCGATTTAAAGAACGATTTTGGGGAAGATTTGCTGAAAGAACATTATGAAAGCGCACACAGCGCTAAAAACTGATGGTATTTTACCATTGTTCTATTTCGCTTCTCCTATACCTATTCTATATCTATCCTAAAATAATACAAGAAAAAACGATTCCAGGCCGGCGGAGGTCTTTTTCCGCAGCCGTATTTTCACAGGCCGTATGTGGAATTATTGACAGAAAATGCACGCCGGTTATACCTTGCGGCCAAGGTATTGGCTGTAATCCGGTAGTATCACGGTGTACTCCTGGTGCATCAGCGGCGAGGTCATCAGGAAATCGGCTGAAGCCCGGTTGCTGGCCATGGGGATGTTCCAGACCACACCCAGCCGCAGCAGGGCTTTGATGTCCGGGTCGTGGGGCAGGGCCTCCATCGGGTCCCAGAAAAAGATGATCACATCAATACGCCCTTCCGCAACCGCGGCGCCGATCTGCTGGTCGCCGCCCAGCGGGCCGCTCAGCAGTTTCCGCACGGAAACGTCCAGCGATTCCTCCAGCAGTTTGCCCGTAGTGCCCGTGGCATACAGCTCATGCCGGGTGAGCACCGTTTTGTTGTAAATCGCCCACTCCAGCAATTCCGCTTTTTTATGATCGTGAGCGATCAGCGCAATCCTTTTGCGGGCATGAAGGGATTTAGTGTGTACCATGGTGCAAAAATAGACGCCTTTCCCAACACTGCAAGATTAACCGGCCGATCTCGCCATTTTTTGTTAATTTTGCAGGAGAAAATTGTATATAATGATTAAAACAGGAAATCCCATTATCAGTATCTATACGGAAATGACGCCGAACCCGGAAACGATGAAGTTTGTGGTGAACAAGCTCCTGTATCCGAATAAATCTATCGATTTCCCCGATGCTGCCAGCACCACCCCGTCTCCCCTGGCCGCAGAACTGTTTACTTTCCCCTTCATCAGGGGCGTATTTATCTGCAGCAACTTTGTAACGCTTACTAAAACCAACGATACAGACTGGGCGGACGTGATCCCCACCATCAAACAATTCCTCAAGGAATACCTGGAAGACAACCGCGCAGTTATCAACGAAGAAGAAATTGTGACCACTCCCGTGTTCAGCGGCGACGAAAGCGACGTTGTACAAAGGATCAAGGAATTACTCGAAAACTACGTGAAACCCGCAGTGGAAATGGACGGCGGCGCCATCCAGTTCAAAGATTACCACGAAGGCGTGGTGACCGTTATGCTGCAGGGCTCATGTTCAGGCTGCCCCTCTTCCATGATCACGCTCAAAGCCGGCATCGAAGGCATGATGAAACGCATGATCCCGGAAGTAAAAGAGGTAGTGGCCGAAGCAGAATAAGCCATAGTTGAGTGAATGATAGTGTTAGAAAGCGCAGCCTCAGGCTGCGCTTTTTCGTTTTTGATCCTTAGCTTTACAGCCTGCAATCATCAAAAAATGTTTATGAGAGGGATTTTATTGGGATGCGCATTGGTAATGACCAGTGCGTCTTTGTTTGCGCAGCAGTCTGAAGCGGTAATTACCTACGGCTTCAAAAACAACGGGAAAGAATCCCGCGGGGAACAGCAGCTGTACATCAAAGGCAACCAGGTGAGGCTGGCCCCCATGGGCAGGCAAACCGAACAGCAATTCCTTCATTACGGCGAAAAAGCCAGCTACCAGGTGCTCGACAGCAAAGGGGAAGTGTTTACGCTGAAGAAACCCTTTTCCGAATACATCAAACCGGAACTGATCCCCGGTATAGACACCATTGCCGGCATTCCCTGCAAAAAAGCCAAAGCGATCATCCGCTCCAACACCATCGAGATCTGGTACACCAACGATCTCAAAATAAAAGGCACGCCGTCCATTTCCATTGCGCCGGGCCTGGGCCTCGTGCTCAAAACCATCCGTAACGGCAACTCGGAAACCTACGCCAAAAAGATCGAATATAGAACCATAACGGCGGACGAGCTGAAATGGCCCGCCAATAAAGGAAAGATCGTAGACGAACCTGCCTACCAGCGCCAGGTGATCGAAAGCCGTTATGTAACGCTGCCTGTTTTCGAACGGGAACAGATCAGCTGGGGCAATGACATTAAAAACCCCGACGGCGAAACGCTGAACGCCACTTACAAATTCGCGGGCGGCACGGTGATCCTCAAAAAAGTAAAACTGCCGGCCGTAAAGCCCGGCCAGCGCCTGTTCGCCGAGCTCGTGCAATATTCCAACGGCGACGCCTACGACCGCACCGGCTCTGTTTTTATGATCCCCACAGACAAAGAAATTTCCTTCCTCAACGGCCTGCGGCAAAACGCGTCCGTGCTGCCCGTCTTCACCGGCCGCAACGGGAAAAAATACCAGGGTTACATTACGACGGACAACTACGTGGCGCCGCTCGAACTGATGCGCTTTTTCACGCCCTTCGGCGTAAGGCATTTCAACGCACAGGCCCGCATCAAAGGTTACGACTGGGCGGATTCCGCCGTGTATAAACAAGACATCACCGATCTTTCGCCGCGACTGCAGGGCGAAGTATGGATCGGCGTGTACATCGGCAACTACGACAAAGGCGGCCATACAGCCAGTCTCAGCTTCAAATATTACCCCGGTTACAATGGCGACGAAGCCGCAACGGAAAACAAAAAATGGGTGATGCCCGTTTTTAATTCCACTAATCTCATGGAAATGGCCGGCCAGGAATACGCCACGCTGTTCGACCTGGATTCGCTGACCGTAACGGTAGACGTTCCGCAGGGCGTTAAAAACCTGAAGCTGCGTTACATCACCACCGGCCACGGCGGCTGGGGCGGCGGCGATGAATTTAATCCCAAACTCAACGAAATATTCGCGGACGGTAAAAGAACATATCATTTTTTCCCATGGCGGGAAGACTGTGCGACATACCGTTTGCTCAATCCCGCGTCGGGCAACTTCGGCAACGGGCTTTCTTCGTCGGACCTGAGCAGGAGCAACTGGTGCCCCGGCACGCTTACGCTGCCGGTAGACATTCCGCTGCCGGAGCTTACGCCGGGTAAACATACGCTGCAGGTGGCCATTCCACTGGGCAAGCCGGAGGGCGGCAGCTTCAGTTTCTGGAACGTTTCGGGCGTGCTGATCGGCGATAAGGAATAACATATGGAACAGATCTACCAGGAAATAATCAAAGGATTTCAGCAGATGACGTGGCTCGAAGGCATCGCGGTGCTCTTCGGCGTGATCAGCGTTTTGTGCTCGCGGCAGAACAGCGTGTGGGTGTACCCGACGGGGATCGTCAGCACCGGCATTTACATTTACGTGATGGCGCAGGGGAAATTGTACGCGGAATCCGGGCTGAACGTATATTATTTTATCATGAGCGTTTATGGATGGTACAACTGGAGCCGAGCGAGGAACGCCGCCGGCGACCACCTGGGCATATCGCCGGTAACCCGCCGTGAGCTTGGCATTGCGGTGGGCATTGTGGTTATCGGGTGGGGAATAATTTACCTGCTGCTGAGCCAGTTTTCTGATTCTGACGTGCCGGTGATGGACGCGTTCGTGTCTGCCGCCGCATGGAGCGGCATGTGGCTGCTGGCCAAAAGAAAAATTGAAAACTGGATATTGCTCAACATTTCCAACTTCGTGGCCGTGCCGCTGTTATTTTACAAACATTATGCGCTGACGGCGCTTTTAACGATATTCCTTTTTATTGTTGCGGTGAACGGTTATTTCCACTGGAAAAAGCTCTACCGTCAACAGCTAAACGAAAATAAAGCGTGAAGCGGATCGTAGTCATAGGTCCGGAATCTACCGGCAAAAGCACACTGAGCGAACAGCTCGCCGCGCATTTCAAAACCGAATGGGTGCGGGAATACGCGCGTGAATACCTCGAAAGTCTCGGCAGGCCGTATGAACAGCACGACCTGCTCCAGATCGCGAAAGGGCAGCTGCAATCGGAAGACGAAACCGCTTCCCGCGCAAAGGAGCTCATCGTTTGCGATACCGACCTGTACGTGATCAAAGTGTGGAGCGAAGCGAAATACGGCGAATGCGATGCCCGCATCCTGCAAATGATCGCGGAGCGGAAATACGATCTTTACCTGCTCACCTATATCGACATCCCCTGGACGGATGACCCGCTGCGCGAACATCCGCTGCCGTCTGAAAGGGAATATTTTTACAACATTTACCGCGACCTTGTGATCAACTCCGGCATTCCCTGGGCGGACGTTCGCGGGGATTATGAACAGCGGTTGGAAATTGCGGTGGAAGCTGCAAACCAGATACGCTAGCTTTTACAGGGACACGATCGAAAAATTACAAAACACGGAAGAAGGATCATTCAACTAAAGCCGCCACATCCGGATCAGGCGCGAGGTTGCGCATCTGCACCAGTATTTTCCGCTGGCGCGCGGCCGTAATGCGTGCCGGTGGGTTTACGGTATATTTTACCGGGTTGGGCAGGCAGGCCGCGATCATGGCGGATTCTTCCCGGTTGAGGTTCGATGCGGGTTTATGATAGTTCGCCTGTGCAGCGGCTTCCACGCCAAATACGCCTTCCCCCATTTCCGCCACGTTCAGGTACATTTCAAGAATTCGTTTTTTCCCCCAGATTTTTTCGATCATAAAAGTGAAATATACTTCCAGCCCTTTCCGGATATAACTGCGGCCCTGCCAGAGAAACACGTTTTTCGCCACCTGCTGGCTGATCGTGCTGGCCCCGCGGATCTTTTTGCTTTTCTGGTTGTGTTTCATCGCCTTTTCGATAGATTTGAAATCAAACCCGTCGTGGTCGGGAAACAGCTGGTCTTCGCTCGCGATAACCGCCAGTTTTACATGCTGGCTCATTTCTTCGAGGTTCACATAATCCCTTTTGAAACTTTTATCGGTACCCCAAAGGCTGAACCAGCTGCTGATCATGGTAACGGTAACGGGCGGGTTCACCCAGCGTAGCAGGATAATGTACAACAGTTGCGCAACGAACAGTATGAGGAAGATTTTTTTAAACAGCCGCCAGGTTCTGGGGACGATACCTTTTAATTTCATCGGGTAGTTTTCTGTAACCGGGCGGAAAGTTAACAAGATTATTGGATTTTATCTTTGCGCGCGAATGCGTAATTTCCACCGGCAACATAACAACGCAGTAATTTGTTATTATAATACAAACCAAGGCTCATGAGACTAGAACTGCATCCGCAAAATCCGAACCCAAGAAATCTGAAGATCATCATCGAATGCCTGCGCGACGGCGGCGTGGTGATTTACCCGACAGACACCGTGTACGGCATGGGCTGCGACATCTTCAAACACGAAGCCGTGGAAAAGATCGCGCGCATCAAAGGCATCGATCCGAAAAAATCGCATTTTTCTTTTATCTGCTACGACCTCAGCCATCTCACCGATTACACCAAAAGCGTGGACACACCGCTGTTCCGCCTTCTGAAAAAAGCCCTTCCCGGGCCATACACTTTCATTTTGCCCGCCAGCAGGCAGGTGCCGAAAATGCTCAAGACCAAACGCGATACCGTGGGCATCCGCGTGCCCGATAATCTTATTTGCCGCACGCTCGTGAAAGAACTGGGCAACCCGATCATGAGCACTTCATTGCCGGTAGACGAATACGTGGAAGAATACACCGACCCGGAGATCATTCACGACAAATTTGGCAACCTGGTAGATATCGTGGTAGACGGCGGCCCCGGCGGAATGGTGTTTTCCACGGTAATAGACTGCACCGGCCCCGAGCCCGAACTGATCAGGGAAGGCGCGGGCAGCTGGGAAGCCATCGCATAAAAAAAATCCCGGCACTGCGCCGGGACTTTCAAAATTTCTTCTCCGGAGGATCAGATCCCCATTTTCTTCGCCAGCGCTGCCGGGATCGCTTTTTTGTTCACCATGTAACAGGTGGTTTTGTAGGCGAAATACGGAACGGAAGCATAGAAGTAACCGCCGCAGGAATTGGCGGTTCCCCATGAATTTTTCACGATAAAGAACTTATTGCCCTGCTGGTCTTTTGCCAGGCCGGTGATGTGCATGCCATGATCGTCCTGCGTTTCGTAGTTGTCGAAAGCCAGCTGCCGGTTTTCCTGCGTGATGGTTTTTTCTTTCGCGGGCTGGGTGAACAGCGTTTCGCGTTCTTTCGGCGAAATGTCCGCCCAGTCTTTTTCAGGAACGATAGCGAGGCCGTCTTTAAAAGAAAATCCTTTTTCGCTCACGTCTGCCGCCCACGCAATGGTGTAGCCGTTCATGACGGCCTGCTCCGCGATGTTGGTGAATTCGTTCAGCGGCACGTTGTATACTTTTTCCCAGTTCCAGTTATCCGGTACTTCGAGCACGAACTGCTGATAAAAAGGGTGGTGGGTGAAGGAAGAAACGATCACGTAATCATCTGCATTCAGGCCGAGCTCTTTGGCGAAAGACTGCGGGGTGTAAGCTTTGCCGTTGTACTGGAAGTTTTCGGGTGTAGCGCCGATATATGCGTCCAGCACGCCGTCCAGGGCTTTTTGCCAGCTGGGATTTATGGTTTGCGCCTCGCCGATCTTTTTCAGCATCGGTTCCAGGAGGCCGAGCATTTCGGAGTGGTTATAAGTTTTCTCACGGTTGCCGTCGTACACGTCCTGCGGTACGAGGCCGTATTTGCGGAGGCACAGCAGGTCGTCCGGGAAGCCGCCGCCTTCGCCGAAATTGGCTTTGCCGTGCATACGCACGTAGTTGGCGGCTTTGAGCGGGTACATCTTACGTACCACGAACATTTCGCTGAGATTAAGATTATTGCCTTTCCCGTTGCGGAGCAGCTCTGATTCAAAAAATGAAAGTCCGGAGAAAGACCAGCAGGTGCCGGTGTGGCCCTGGTTCTGCACGGCATAGGCGTCGATATTTTTCAGAACGGTGAACTGGTATTGGCTGCCTTCCCGGTTGGTTTGCGGAAGGGTGGTTTGCGCTGCGGCAGTAATGCTCCATAATACTGCTGCGCTCATCAACAATTTCTTCATGCGCTTGCTTTAGTTGGTTTAGAAAAGCAAATGTAAGAAGCGGGTGTTTACTGGCCTCCGGCGGATTGATGAGCGGTATTATCGTTACTGGTTTCGTATTGTTCGCGCGCGATCTCCCAGCGCCACAGCTCGTCCGCATCGGTGCTATTCACCGTGCCGGCGAAATGCATGCCTGCTTTTTGCAGCACTTTCACCGCAGCGTTATATTCTTCGAGCGTATGGGCGATCACCTTCGTTACCTGCGGATGGCTGAAGGCAAAACGGATAAGCGTTTGTGCAATTTCGGTGGCATAACCCTGTTCCCGGTATGCGGAAGAAACTTCATAACCGATCTCTACCGCGCCGTTGGCATCCGGCCGTCCTTTAAAACTGGCGGTACCGATCAACCGGTTGTCTGCCCGGTGAACGGCCAGGTAAAAGAACCATCCCAACAAAGTCGGATCATTGCGCATTTTATCATACGCTACCAGCACCATCTCAGGAAATTCCGTCCAGTCTTCAGGCACATCTGCCCCCAGTAATTGCGCTAATGCTTCATTCCCATGCAAAACCGCTTCGAAATATTTTAACGTGCAGGGCAACAATTGTAACCTCGTGGTTTGGATCATATACGAAAACTAGTAAACGATTTCCGGAAATGCAAGGGGTATGCCAGGAAAGAATTGACAGTTTTTTGGGGGCATATTGGCAGGGGTACTAACGATGTCCCCTGCCATTATTTCAAGTGAGATCAATGTGCTTCCAGCCAGTTTTTACCAGTGCCGATCTCCGCTTCGATGGGCAGTTTTTCGGCCAGCTTCGGCATGGCGTTGCGCATGCCTTCGATGATCAGGGGTTTGATGGTTTCCACCTCGTCCAGGTGCGCGTCGAACACCAACTCGTCATGCACCTGGAGAATCATGCGCGAGCGGAAATTATGTTGTTTGAAAGTCTTGTGAAGCGCTATCATGGCGAGTTTGATCAGGTCCGCCGCCGTTCCCTGGATGGGCATGTTGATGGCGTTCCGCTCCGCAAAACCACGCACCACGGCGTTGGAAGAATTGATGTCTTTCAGCCAGCGTTTACGCCCCATCAGGGTTTGCACGTAGCCGGACTGTTTGGCGAAGCTCACCTGGTTTTCCATGTAACTTTTGATGGAAGGGTACTGCGCAAAATAATTATCGATCAGGCTTTTTGCCTCGCTGCGCGGGATGCCCAGGTTTTCGCTGAGGCCAAACGCGCTCTGGCCGTAGATAATGCCGAAGTTTACGCTTTTCGCGTTGCGGCGCATATCCGAGGTCACCTCAGAAAGGTCAACTCCGTAGACCTTTGCCGCGGTGGCAGTGTGAATGTCCTGGTTGCTGCGGAACGCTTCCAGCATGTTGGCATCTTCGGAAATAGCGGCGATGATGCGCAGCTCGATCTGGGAATAGTCCGCGGAAAGCAGCGTAAATTCTTCGCTGCGCGGCACGAAGGCTTTGCGCACTTCGCGGCCCCTTTCCGTACGGATGGGAATATTCTGAAGGTTCGGATTGTTGGAGCTGAGACGGCCGGTAACGGCCACGGCCTGGTTGTACGAGGTGTGCACGCGGTTGGTGCGCGTGTTGATCATCAGCGGCAACGCATCCACGTAGGTGGATTTGAGTTTGCTCATTTCGCGGAACACGAGGATGTTTTCCACGATGGGATGTTTGCTGGCGAGTTTGGCGAGCACGTCTTCACCCGTTGCATATTGCCCGGTGCGGGTTTTTTTAGCTTTCGGGTCCAGCTGGAGTTTTTCGAACAGCACTTCGCCGAGCTGTTTGGGCGAAGCGAGGTTGAACCGCACGCCGGCCTGCTGATACACGCTTTCCTCCGCTTTTTTGATCTCCGATTCCAGTTCGCGGGAATAGTCCGAAAGCGCCTGCCGGTCTACGGCGATGCCTTCGTATTCCATATCGGTGAGCACTTTCACGAGCGGACTCTCAATATCGTAAAACACATTTTCCACCGTCCGTTCTTTCAGCAAAGGCTCGAATTTGGATTTCAGCTGCAGCGTGATGTCCGCATCTTCCGCAGCATATTCCTTGATCTTTTCGATTTCCACATCGCGCATGGTGCCCTGGCCTTTGCCTTTTTTGCCGATCAGCGTTTCGATGGAAACCGGCGCGTATTGCAGGTATTGGGCGCTCAGCAGGTCCATGCTGCGGCGACCTTCCGGCTCGATGAGGTAATGCGCGAGCATGGTGTCGAACAGTTTGCCTTTCACTTCGATGCCGTACCATTTCAGCACGATCATATCGTATTTGGCGTTCTGACCGATAAACAGCGCGTCTTCCCGTTCAAACAGCGGGCGGAATGTTTCCAGGATGGCTTTTGCGGCCGCCTGGTCTGCCGGCAGGGGAATGTACCAGCCTTCGCCGGGTTTGATGGAAAAGCTCATGCCCACGATCTCCACCGCGTTGGCGTCTGTGCCGGTGGTTTCGGTATCGAAGCTGATGGCGGGCTCTTTCATTAATGTGGCTATCAGCTCGGCGTGTTTTTCCGGCGTATCGGCGAGGTGATAGGTATGCGGCGTATTGTCGATGTTTTTGTCCGCCACCAGCCCTACGGTTTCGATGGCTTCCGCCTGCTGCACGAGATTGTCGGCCGCTGCGGGCGTTTCCACGGGCTGACCGAAGAGGTCTTGCTGCACGGGCTTCCCGGAGGTTTCGCCGCCGATGGCGTTGAAAGTGTCTCCCAGTATGCGTTTGCCGAGGGTTTTAAATTCCAGTTCGGTGAAAATTTCGCTGAGTTTTTCTTTGTTCACTTCGGTGCAGCAGAAATCTTCTTCATGAAATTCAACGGGAACGTTGGTGATGATGGTGGCGAGTTTTTTCGAAAGCAGCGCGCTTTCAGCGCCAGCGCGGATCTTTTCGCCCATTTTACCGCTGATCTTGTCCGCATTGGCGATCACGTTTTCGAGCGTGCCCCATTCGGCCAGCAGTTTCATAGCCGTTTTTTCGCCAACGCCGGGAATGCCGGGAATGTTGTCTACCGCGTCGCCCATTAGGCCCAGGATGTCGACCACCTGGTCTACATTTTTGATCTGCCAGCGCTCGCACACTTCCTTCGGCCCCATGATCTCTTCTTTATTGCCAAGGGCCGGCGGTTTCCAGATGAACACGTTTTCTTTCACCAGCTGGCCGTAATCTTTGTCTGGCGTAACCATGTATACGGAATAACCCTGCGCGGCGGCCTGCCAGGCTACGGTGCCGATTATATCGTCCGCCTCGTAACCGTCCACTTCCAGCACGGGAATATTAAATCCTTCGATGATGCGTTTGATGTCCGGCAGGGCGGCCAGCAGATCTTCGGGCGCGTCTTCGCGGTTGGCTTTGTAATCGGCGAAGTCCGTATGCCTTTCGGTAGGGGCGTGCGTATCAAATGCCACGGCGATGTGCGTGGGCTTTTCTTTATTGAGAAGGTCCAGCAGGGTGGAGGTAAAACCGAACTGCGCGTTGGTATTTTTGCCTTTGCTGGTGAGCCTCGGGTTGCGAATCAATGCATAATAAGCGCGATAAATGAGCGCCAGGGCATCTAATAAAAAGAGTTTCTTGTGCATGCGGTAAAAGTAATGAATTACCCATAATTCATAATTTTACCGGATGAATAAGATTTATCACCTGGCTACCTGCGACACCTGCAGGAAGATACTCAAAGAAGTGGAGGCCGTGGAAAAAGGCGCAACGCTGCAAGACATCAAAACGGAAAAAATAACGCCCGCGCAGCTGGACGAAATGAAAAAAATGGCGGGCAGCTACGAAGCGCTGTTCAGCCGCCGTTCGCTGCAGTACAAAGCACGCGGCCTGGCCGGCAAAGAGTTGACCGAAAAAGATTACCGCGATCTTATCCTCGAAGAATACACGTTCCTGAAACGGCCGGTGGCCATCATCGGCAAACAGATCTTCATTGGCAACGACAAAAAGACGGTGGAAGCGCTGAAAAACGCGCTCTGAGCGGGTTTTCGTTAATGGTTCGTAAATGATAAAAAAACGTAACCCGTTCCAGGGCGACCTGGAACGGGTTTTTTATGGCGGAAAGAAAAAAATTAAAGCGTTTTTACAAAATCCCGCACTACTTTTTTATAGGCATCCATGTTCTGCCCTTGCCGGAACGGCGTGAACGGGAACGTGCGGGTGGCGTTCAGCGCTTCCCGCAGGTTGAACCGCAACTGCGGCACGCTGTAGAAATAACCTTTTTGCATCAGGTATTTGCCGAGGTATTCCTGTTCAGACTGGCCGGGCGTGGGAATGAGAATGGCTTTCTTATCTAGTTTGGCAAGGTCCATGAGGGTGGTGTAACCGGAGCGGCTGAGCACCATATCTGCCGCCAGCATGGCTTCGTTCAGCGCTTTGGCGTCGAGGTGGCTCACCTGCGTAACGCCGGGGATGATCTCTTTTTCGGAGGCCTCGTCGGGCCGGCCGCTCACGATCAGCACTTTGAGGCCGGGCATTTGTTTGATCTGCGCCAGCAGCAGTTCTTCGAGATTGGTGCGTTGTGGTTCGGGGCCGGAAATGAGGGCGAGGAGGTCATATTTTTTTTCCACGCCGTCTTTCGGCTCAAAGCGGCTGAGGCAGCCGAGATACGAGGTATTGTCAGGCAGGCTGGAAGGATGAGCGAGCTCGCCGCTGAGGTTGGGCTCGCCGGCGAAATCAGGTATCCAGCAGGCGGAATAACGGTTGATGAAGCGGTAGTTCATTTTTTGCAGCAGGCGCTCGGTAAGGCCGCCGAAGGGCGTTTTGATGAGCAGCTGGTGGGAAATGAACACGGTGGGGATGGATGAATGGTAGAGACCGAAACGGTTGTCTGAAATCACAGCGCTGATATTGTGCTCAGCCGCGGTTTTGCGGAGCCAGGCCTGTTCATACTGCACGGCTTTCCATATTTTGGGTACCTGCTGGAGGATCTTCAGCCCGAAAAAGAGGCCTTTTTGCGAGTAGGTGATGTGGTATCCGGGAAGAGGAAGAATGGTAAGCTCCGGGAATTCCCGGGAGAGCAGGGCGGCATGTTTGCCCTCCGCGGCAATAACTACCTCACAACCAGCGTTTAGTAGTTCGTGAATCAGCGGAATGTCGCGCGTGGCGTGGCCAAGGCCCCAATCGAGCGGAACGATCAGCACTTTTTTTCTGGCCGGGAAGCTTGTGGACAAATAAATAAAATTTTTTTGCGAAAATAGCTTAATTTAGAAATGATCATTGTTAAGAAAAGGTAAACACCCACGGAGACTGACTAGCAAATAAAAGGGGCGAACTATATACAGAAGTATGAAAAAGTATACATGGATTTTAGTTTTCTTAGTAATGGGAAGTTTAGCGTGGTCAGGTTGCAGTGTGCTGAAGAAAAACGATTGCGGATGCCCTCCCAATCCAACGGGGCGGATGAAACACTAATCGGATAATTTAATCGCTATACCTCTCCATTCCTTGATTACCTGTATTGCAGGAAATGGACCGCGTTATTGAAAAATTTGATGTCAACAATAAGAGAAAAACAATCAAACGTAATCAGCATGAAGCCTGTAGAGAGGGATTTACTCATTTTGTTACATGAAGACCGCTACAACGAGCAGGAGATCCAGCACGAGGTTAAACAGATCAGCGATATGCTGAGCGTTGTTGAAACCATGGATTACCTGGCCGCTGCCACGGAAGTTGCGGATTGCAACAAACATCGTGTGAGCAGTAAACGCCGTATCCTGGAGCGCGCCTTCTTCCGTAAGGAACCGAAAGCATTTGAGTTCATCGTCCACAAAAATTAAACCAGCAACCAGCGTACGTATCCGGTAGCATCAGACCTGCCACGATCTTACTGCGCATTTTTTCAGGTTGATCAAAAGAACAGACCATCGCCGCAAATCGCCGCAAACTGTTTCTGGTAACTATCCACACGTTATTGAGCTGATGCGCCACGCACAGCGGAAAGCCCGGACGCCAAAGCCAACGGGCCATCTTCACCCAAACCATCCTCCCTGATACCACCGCTGTTCATTTTATAATGAACAACAAGGCCCTCGCATGAATTTCAAAATTCTTGTTGTAGGTTTGCGGGCAAATAATATCCGTTGTGATGATAGACTTTCCACACTTGCAGGATTACCTTGCTCCGGTGTCCAAAGCCCGATTGAATGATGATGAACCGTATGACGATCTGCAGATCGGTAGCCTGATCGACCTGTACGACGAAGACCATACGCCCGACCTCGACAGCGCGGATATTATCCTCCTCGGCGCCGGCGAAGAACGCGGCAACGGCACGCCCAACAATGGCCACTCCGCCCCGGATGTTATCCGCCGCGAGTTTTACCAGCTTTATCACTGGCATAAAGACGTTCGCCTCGCAGACGCCGGCAACGTCCTCACCGGCCGCACCCTCGCCGATACTTATGCCGCTTTGAAAACCGTCGTGACCGAACTGATCGACGCCGGCAAAACCGTGATCATCCTCGGCGGATCGCACGACCTCACCTACGCGCAATACCAGGCCTACGCCAGCAAAAAATATATCATCGAAGCCACGGTTGCCGATGCGCTGATGGACCTCCACGAAACGTCGCCGCTGCGCAGCAAACGTTTCCTGCTGGAAATGTTCATGGAACAGCCTAACTATCTCCGCCATTACAACCACATCGGCTTCCAGAGCTACTTCGTGCAGCCGCGCATGCTCGAAACGCTGGACAAGCTCCGCTTCGACTGTTACCGCCTCGGCAAAGTGCGCGAAAACCTCGAAGAGATCGAACCGGTGCTGCGCAATACGGACCTGTTCAGCGTAGATATCAGTATGATCAAACATACGGACGCGCCGGCCAATTCCCTTTCCCCCAACGGTTTCAGCGGCGAAGAAGCCTGCGCCCTTTCCCGTTACGCCGGCATGAGCTCGCAGCTGAGCACCTACGGCATTTACGGCTACCTTCCCGAAAAAGACCGCGACCAGCTTACCGCCAAACAAATTTCCCAGATGCTCTGGTATTTTATGGACGGCCGTTCGGTAAAGAACAAGGAAGCGCAGCTCGCCGAAAGAGAATCTTTCCTCGAATTTCATATAGCCTTCACTGATATCGACACCATCTTCCTCAAAAGCAAAAAAACCGGCCGCTGGTGGATGCAGCTGCCCGATAAAAATTTCGTGCCCTGCGCGTATACCGATTACCTGCTGGCCAGCAACAACGAGATCCCCGAGCGCTGGCTCCGCAACCAGGAACGGTTGTAGGGTTTTTTAACGTTTGCTTTTCGTAATTTGGAACTGAAAATCATTTCTTTCCTTTGAGTCGATCCCGCAGAGCCCGGTTAGCGCGGCTGAACATTATCCAGAATGCCCAGGACGCCGTCCTGATCGGCATCGGTGTACTATTGGCCGCGTTGGGCCTCAAAGCGTTTTTGCTCCCCAACGGTTTCCTCGACGGCGGAGTGACCGGTATTTCGCTGCTCGCCAACCGCCTGTCCGGCTGGTCTATTTCCGTGCTGATCGTCGTGATCAACACGCCGTTCATTTTGCTGGCGTACCGGCAGCTGTCGAAAACTTTCACTGTCAAAACCATCGTTGCCATCGTGGGCCTCGCAGCCGCGCTCGCCCTCATCAAAGTGCCGGTGATCACGCAGGACAAACTGCTGATCGCGATATTCGGCGGTTTTTTCCTCGGCGCGGGCATCGGCATGTCTATCCGCGGCGGCGCCGTGCTGGACGGTACGGAGGTGCTGGCCCTGTACATCAACCGCAAAACGGTGCTGTCCATCGGCGAGGTCATCATGTATTTCAACGTGCTGATATTTGGCGTGGCCGCCGTGCTCATCAACGTGGAAACCGCGCTGTACGCCATGCTTACATATCTTTCCGCCTCCAAAACGGTGGATTTCGTGATACAGGGTTTTGAAGAATATATTGCACTGACGGTCATTTCCCCGAAAAGCGAGCTGATCCGGAAAACGCTGACGCTGAAACTGAAAAAAGGTGTCACCGTATTCAAAGGCAAAAGTGGTTTTGGGAAACGGGGAGAAGTGGATGATGATATTGATATCGTTTATACGGTTGTTACGCGCCTCGAGGTGCACAAGATTATAGATGAGATTGAAAAAATCGATGAAAAAGCGTTTATTGTGCAAACGAATATCAACGATACGCGCGGAGGCATGATCAAGCGCCGCGCTGCGCCTCATTAATCCACATAATTCAGACCGTATGAAAAACAGCCTTGCCGCTGCATTGCTTATGCTAACAACTATTACCGTTTCAGCACAGGAAAAAGTCGAACGGATCGATTTGTATCCCGGTCAGCCGGAGCTCCGTATTGCCGGCGGCCGCAAGGTAGACGATGTGCCGCATATCGACCATTACACCGCCGCAGGCGATAAAAAGAACGGCGCGGCCGTGCTGATCTGCCCCGGCGGCGGATATACCCACCTCGCCATAGAACACGAGGGGAAAGACATTGCCGCGTTTTTCACCGCGCAGGGTTACGACGCCATCGTGCTGCATTACCGTTTGAACGACGCGCAGCAAAGCGGCTCGCGTTTTCCCGCGCAGTACAACGACGTGACCAAGGCCATGCGCCTTGTGAAAAGCAAAGCGAAATCCTGGGGACTGAACCCCGAAAAGATAGGCGTGATGGGCTTTTCAGCCGGAGGCCATCTTGCGTCCACGCTCACCACGATGATCATCCCCGGCAATCCGCAGGCCACGGACGAACTGGAGAAATGGAGCACCCGGCCGGCGTTCTCCGTGCTTGTGTATCCCGTGATCTTGATGAACAGCGAGTTCACCCATAAAGGCAGCATGAACAATCTTCTCGGCCCCAACGCCACTGCGGCCATGAAAGATTCGCTCAGCACCAACCTCCGCATCACCCCGCAAACCCCGCCCGTGATGCTGATACATTCTACGGATGATAAAGTGGTGCCGGTGGAAAACAGCCTGCTGTTTTACCAGGCGCTCGTAAAAAATAAAATATCCGCCACGCTGCATGTGTACGACCACGGCGGCCACGGCTACGGCATGGCGCCGAAAGACCCGGTGCTGAACAGCTGGCCCGGCCTGTGCATTGCATGGCTGCAGGAGCAGTTGAAGAAATAGAAAAAGGGACACTGCAACAGTGTCCCTTTCCTTTTTATGCGCGTTCGTTATTTTTTGATCGCCTTCGCAATCGTTTCCGCTATCAGCACCGCGCCCAGCTTGTTGGGATGCACGCCGTCCGCGAAAAACTCTCCATGGCCGGACAATGCTTTGTACAGGTTGATGATCTTTACTTTCTCCGCCTTCGCGATCTTTTTAATCGCCGGAAGGATCTCCTCTTTCACTACCTCTCCGCGGATGCGGAATTTGTTGTTCGTTCCTTTCTGATATTCCGGGTAAACCGGCACGGGATAACAGATGTAAACCTTCGGTTTCGAAGGGAGATTTTTCCATTCTTCAACAAAAGCCTTGTAATCCGCGATAAAATCGTTTTTGTTCGCGTCCCAGTTCTGCGGCTTGGAATCGTTCGTGCCGAGTTTGATGATCACGATATCCGGCGCCCAGGCTTTGCCTTCGGCGAACAGCGGTTCTATCCAGTATGGTTTGTCGCCTTTCTTCAGCAGCGTTCTGCCGCTGATGCCCAGGTTGCGCACTTCGTAGCCGTCGCCGATGAGGCGTTGCAGGTGTTTGGGATAAGTGCTGTCTCCCAGCCCGCGTCCAAACGTAATGCTGTTGCCCACGCAGGCTACTTTTATTTTCTGAGCGTAAATGGCCGTGCAAAACAGGACCAGCGAGGCCAGTAAAAATACTTTCTTCATGTTTGGAACCGATTAAAGGAAATTATCTGCATCGCGGTACGCTTTGATGAGGGCGGCTTCGCCTTCCTTGCCGGGTTTGGCGTTGCCGTGCTCCATGCCCATCACGCCCTTGTAGCCTTTTTCGTGCAGGTGTTTGAAAATGTTTTTATAGTTGATCTCGCCGGTGCCGGGCTCTTTACGGCCGGGATTGTCGCCGATCTGGATGTAGGCGATCTCGCTCCAGCACAGGTCGATGTTGGGGATCAGCATGCCTTCGTTTTTCTGCATGTGGTAAATGTCGTAGAGGATTTTGCAGGAAGGGCTGTTCACCGCGCGGCAGATCATATACGTCTGGTCTGATGTGCGGAGGAACAGCTCGGGCGTATCGCTGAGCGGCTCCAGTACCATGGTGAGGCCGCCTTTTTCGAGTATTTCGGAGCCGCGGCGCAGCGCGTCGATCACGTTACCGGTCTGTACGCCGATAGGCAGTTTACGCTCGAAGAAGCCCGGAACCACGGTGGCCCATTTGGCGTTCACGCGTTTGGCCAGCTCAACAGAGCGCTCGCAGGTTTTGAGGAACAGGTCGAGGTGTTCTTTTTTGCCGGTAGTGAGAGAGATCTTCCAGTTCTCGCCGCCGTCTATCACAAATACGCCCATGCGCATATTGTTTTTAGCCAGAAGGTCGCCGATCTTGTTCTGCATGGCGGTGTCCCTTCCCAACATGCCATTGTCTTCAATGGAGCGGAAGCCCTGGTCGTGCATGAAGCGGATCTGGTCCAGGAAATCGTCTCCCGCGCTGTTTTTGAACATCCCTGCATGAGGGGCATAGTCGAGGTTGAAGGTTTTTTCAGCCTTTCCGGGGGCTGATTCAGCGGCTTTGGCTGCGCTGGAGCCGCCGAGGGCGAGGGCCGAAATGCCGGCCAGGGCGCCTTGTTGGAGGAAGGTTCTTCTTTCCATAGCGTGATTTTGTTTAAAATGAGCTGTGCGAGGACGGAAATTAATAGCTTTTCAATGGAAATCCGAATGATTTGACAAAAAAGGGGGATTTAGGAGGAAATTGATAGAATTTGCAACATTCGTAGACCTTATTTAACGTTTATAAAATTAATATTGCTTTCAACGCCGGGATTTAATAAATTCACGGGCTCAACTATTTTAGCACTTTTCGCCGATGACAAAGAAAACAGTGATCATGTTGCTGGGAGGAATGATAGCCGGCACGGCTTACGCCCAGACAGAAACCCCGTTTGCGCCATACGAACAAAAGATCGCAGGTAGCGACGTTACTATCAAAATGGTACCCGTTAAAGCGGGAGAGTTCCTGCTCGGGAGCCCGGAGAAAGAGGCAGGGCGTGATGCAGACGAAGGCCCGCAGAAAAAAGTGACGGTAGACGCCTTTTGGATGGGCGCTTACGAGATCACGTTCGATCAATACGACCTGTACGCAGATAGAGATAAAGACCAGACGCCCTTGCCCGACGGCATGACGCGCCCCAGCCCGCCCTACATCGACCTTACACTCGGTATGGGCAAAAGCGGCGGTTTCCCGGCCAACAGCATGAGCCAGTACGGGGCATTGATGTATTGCCGCTGGCTGTACAACAAAACGGGCGTGTTTTTCCGCCTCCCCACCGAAGCGGAATGGGAATACGCCTGCCGCGCGGGCAGCATTACAGCATATCCCTTCGGTAACGACGCCGCGCAGCTGAAAGAGTACGGCTGGACGAAAGATAACAGCACCGAGGTTTACCACAAGGTCGGCGAGCTGAAACCCAATGCCTGGGGGCTTTACGACATGCTGGGCAACGTTGCGGAATGGACCATGGACCAATACGACGAAGAAGCCTATAAAAAAGCCGAAGCGGTCAATCCCTGGAACAAACCGACGGACAAAACACCACGCACCGTGCGCGGCGGCAATTACCTGGACGAGGCCGCGGCCGCCAGGTGCGCTTCCCGCCTGATGTCTGACATCGCCTGGAACGACCGCGATCCGCAGATCCCGAAAAGCAAATGGTGGAACGCCGATGCGCCGTTTGTAGGTTTCAGGATCGTGAGGCCGCTGAAACAGCCTACCAAAGCCGAAGCGGAGAAATTCTTCGCCGACGCGATCGACCAGTTCGTAGGCGCCCGTTAAGCCCGGGTCCGTCAAAAAGCTGTCACAGCATGGATTTACGGAAAAGGTTTAGTAATTTCTCCGAGAGCTAATGTTCTATTATAATCACCAACGGTACTACCGAAAAATAGTCCCGGTAAAATACCCATCATGGAAAACGAAAAAGCACAATCATTCCACGGTCAAAGCCGCAGAGACTTTGTAAAACAATCCTCGTTACTCGCGGGAGGTTTGATGGCCGCCCCTATTTTATCTCATGCAAGTCAAACCAATTTCTTTTCGGGTGCAGCCGACGTGATCAAAGTAGCCCTGATAGGCTGCGGCGGGCGCGGTACCGGGGCCGCCGTTCAGGCGCTCAGCACCAAACAGAACATACAGCTGGTCGCGATGGCGGATGCTTTCAAAGACAGGCTGGAAGACAGCTACAACAACATTCTCGAATCCATGAAAAAAACGCCCGAGCGCGTTAAAGTAACGGATGCAGATAAATTCACCGGCTTCGACGCCTACAAACAGGCCATGGCCAAAGCGGACGTGGTGATCCTCGCCACCCCTCCGGGTTTCCGCCCGATCCATTTCGAAGAGGCGATCAACCAGAAAAAACACGTGTTCATGGAAAAACCCGTGGCCACCGATCCCGCGGGCATCGCCAAAGTGCTGGCCGCCGCCGAAAAAGCGAAAGCCCAGAAACTCAACGTGGTGGTAGGCCTTCAACGCCATTACCAGACCTCTTACCGCGAGCTTCACAAACGCCTGCAGGACGGCATCATCGGAGACATCACCTCCATGCAGGTTTGGTGGAACCAGGGCGCGCTGTGGGTGCGGCCCCGCAAACAGGAGTACACTGAAATGGAATACCAGATGCGTAACTGGTATTACTTCAACTGGCTCTGCGGCGATCATATCGTAGAACAACATATTCACAATATCGACGTGGGCAACTGGTTCATGGGCAAAACTCCCGTAACCGCCGTTGGCATGGGTGGCCGTGCGATCCGCACAGGTCCTGAGTTCGGTGAGATCTTCGACCACCACTACGTGGAATACCGTTACGACAACGGCGTGGTGATGAACGCACAATGCCGCCACTGGAAAGATTCCGTGAGCCGTGTGGACGAAGAGATCGTGGGCACCAAAGGCCGCATCATCTGCGACAAAGGCACCATTCTCGACCATAAAGGCAAAGTGCTTTACCAGTTCGATCGCAAAAAAGAAAACCGCCCTTACCAGGCCGAGCACGACGAACTGTTCGAAGCCATCGCTAAAGGCGAATTTAAGTTCCAGGATGCGCAACGCGGTGCCGAAGCTACGCTGTCTGCCATCATCGGCCGTATGGCTACATATTCCGGCCAGTCCATAGCCTGGGACAAAGCGCTGGCATCCGGCATCAACCTGCAGCCCGCGAAATACGCGTTCGATGCGCCGCCGCCGGTACTGCCCGATGCAAACGGCAACTATGCGTATGCCAAACCCGGCATCACCAAATATTTCTCTTGATTCAATGACATAACTGACACGCAAAGCCGGCCGTTAATGGCCGGCTTTTTTATGTCAAAGCTGGCTGAAGAAAGTTTTAATGCGGGCTTCCATTTCAGGATTATTGCCCATTTCATGCGAGTAGTTTGGATAGATGAAAAGTTCGAGGTGGTCTTCTAAACCCAATGCCTTCATGGCATTCAGCAGTTTTTCCCCCTGCCGCGCGGGCGTGATAACGTCTTTCGCGCCAAAGTGGATCTGTGTTTTGGGAAGGTTTTTGCAGAAATACAACGGCGAACTGGCGATCATTTTCAAACGCGTTTCTTCCAGCGTGGCGGTTTTATTGATCAACGCATCGAGGAACTGGAATTTGTAGGTGTCATCGTTCTGATGCGAAGCGGTCAGTTCAATGAGGTCTGACGGGAAAGCCACGCCCGCGGCGAGTTTTATGCGGGTGTCGCGGATGGCGGCGAGCAAAGCCACGGTGCCTCCCCGGCTTCCCCCGCGTATGATCGCCTTCGACCCGTCCGCCTCGCTGAAAGTAGCGGCCACGGCGTTCAGACAAGCGATCGCATCGTCGGTTGCCCCGTCAAAAGCGTTGTTGCGGGTTCCTTCAGACTGCGGGCTTTTATATTCCGTGCCGTTGATCTTCACTGCCAGCGATTGCCCGCTTAAAGCCGGGATAACATAGACGAACGGCAGCGTGCCTGAATTGGAAGTTCCGATGTTTTGTATGCTTACCGGATCATTCAAAGCAAAACCGTAAACAAATAAATGAACGGGCAAGGGACTGGAAGTAACGGGCACCAGTGCGCCGGCATATTGTTTAAGGCCGTTCAAACGGAAAGAAATAAGGTGATAATTAAGTTTGTCGTTGATAACATGCGTTTCTTCTATGCTGACTTCCTGCGGAATGAGGTCCCGCTGCGCCCAGGCTGCCTGCACGGCATCCAGTTCGTTTTGCGAAGGCGCGGCGAAAAGGGCGTTTTTATCGATGCCGGCCAGCGCATCCTTTTTTCTGCAGGACGCGGAAAAGAGCAAAAGGCCCAATACCAGGGGGATAGCGGATATTTTTAGCATGGTGGAGGATTGTAGGTACGGACAAATATATCGATCCCTGCGGGCCGTACTACCGGCATTGAAACGTTTTAACAAAGGATTGGCAACTGAGCCGGAAATTTTTTATCTTGATAAACATGAGATCCATCTACCTCGCCTTTGCTGCCCTGCTTATGAGCGCCACGGCGTATTCCCAGCCTAAAAACCTCCGCCAGTGGGCGCAGCAGGACGTGCTCCAGGCAAAAGACCTCCGCGAAGCGCACATCGGCATCAGCATTTACGACCCAGCTACCGGTAAATACTGGTACCGGCACCAGGACGATAAATTTTTCACCCCCGCGTCCAACACAAAAATATTCACGCTTTTCACCGGCCTGCAATTGCTCGGCGATTCATTGCCCGGCATGCGGTATGCGGAAAACGATACCGCATTGTTCATCCGCGGCACGGCCGATCCTTCGTTCCTGCACCCGGATTTTCAATACCAGCCGGTGATGGACCTGCTTGCGCATACGGATAAAAATATCTGGCTGCAGCCCGCCACCATCAAAAACAAACGTTTCGGGCCGGGCTGGGGCTGGAGCGATTACGCCGATTATTACCAGCCTGAACTGAACGAATGGCCGATGTACGGCAACGTGGCCTGGGTAAAGCTCACCGGCGCCGGTTATACCATGACGCCCGAATTCCCCACAGAACTGGTGTACGAACGGGCGCCCGCCGAAGCGCTGGCAGACAGGGAAGAACGCGAAAACCTTTTTATCCTTCATCTTCGCGCCGACGAAAGAACCACGCATGCATTCGAAGTGCCTTTTATTACCGGCAACCGCCAGCAGCTGGCCCGCCGCCTGCAAGACACGCTGCGCAAGCCCGTAGGCGTTTTGGCATCGCCGCTGGTAACGGAAAATATGCTGCTGAAAAGCATTCCCGCAGACACGTTGTTTCAGCCGATGATGCACCGCAGCGATAACTTCTTTGCGGAACAGATCCTTATGATGTGCTCCGCGGAAAAATTCGATACCATCGACAGCCGGAAGATCATCCGGTTCATGCTCGACAGCACGCTGCACGACCTGCCGCACCCGCCCAACTGGGTAGATGGCTCCGGGCTTTCGCGCTACAACCTTTTCACGCCGCGCGACTTCGTAACCGTGCTGGACAAACTATTAAAAAAATACCCGAAAGAACGCCTCTGGCCTTTGTTTCCTTCCGGCGGCAAAGGCACGCTGCGCAACTATTACCAGGCATTGCCGGGAAGATTATATGCCAAAACAGGCACGCTCAGCGGCTGTGTGGCGCTCAGCGGTTATATGGTAACAAAAACGGGGAAAACGCTCATCTTCAGCGTACTGGTGAACAATCACAATTCCACGTCCACCGTGGTGAGAAGGGCGGTGGAAAAATTCCTTTTGCGCGTGGCGAATGCGGGGTAAACAAAAGAGATCAAACATAAAAAAAAGCTGCCTCCGTTCGGAAGCAGCTTTTTCATTTCGGGCTGAAGCGTAATTATTTCACGATCTTCAGCTCGTTGATGATATTTTTCGCGCCGCCCAGTTTGTCGATGCACCAGAGTACATAACGGATATCCACGTTGATGGTACGGTTCAGGTTTTTGTCGAACTGGATCTTGTGGCTCAACGCTTCGTAGTTGCCGTCGAACGCAAGGCCGATCAGCTCGCCGTTGCCGTTGATCACGGGAGAGCCGGAGTTGCCGCCGGTAATATCGTTTGTGGTGATGAACCCGACTACGAGCGTTTTACGTTTTGCGTCGATGTATTGGCCGAAGTCTTTTTTCTTCACGAGATCGATGAAATGCTGATGCAGGTCGAACTCGTAATCGCCCGGCTTGTATTTTTCCATGACGCCGTCGATGGTGGTTACATAATCGTAAGCCACGGCATCGCGGGGTTTGTAAGGTTTCACCTGGCCGTAGGAAAGGCGCATGGTGAAATTCGCGTCGGGGTAACGGTTGGCCTTGGGCTGGCGCTGCATTTCGCCTTTCAGGTACAAACGGCCCAGCTCATTATTTTCAGCAACAAACTGGTTGTACAGCGGCAGGTATTTGCCCACGTAATTTTTCACGAAAGCGGATGCGTAAGCATAGGCCGGATCGTCTTGCAGCACGGTAGCGTCGGGGTTTTCCGTGAATTTTTTCCATTTCGCGTCGTCGAATATCATGGTGTTGGCGAACACGTTCGCGGCCCAGGTACGATAGGTTTTTTCGTCGTTCAGATCGCCGAAGGATTTGAGGCTTTCGTAAAACCCGATCGGGTGCTGGTCTTTCGGGATGTCATTGTAATACATCTGCGCGGTGATCGCCAGGATCTTCTGGTCGCTGGGTTTGTTCTCGTCTTTCAGAAAGTTGGCGCGTGCGGCGTCTGCGGCGGCCACGGCGGCTTTCACGTTGCCTTTCTGGAGAATGGCGTTTTCAACCTGGCCGAGCGTGCTGGCGTAAGCCGCGAGGGGAGAGCCAAGAATGCCTTCCATCAGGTAAATGCGTTCCTTGGTGTAAGGCGCCCAGGCTGTGTAGGCCTTTTCGTACTGCGGGAATACGTTCTCAAACTCAGGTTTGCCTTTTGCCCATTGCTGGAAAGCGGCTTCCTGTTTTTGTTTTTCCTCGTACACGTGATATTTCAGCAGCTGTTTGCTTTCGCCGTCGAAAAATTTCCAGTAGTTGGCAATGCCGGCGTAAGAAGATGCGAGTTGCAGTTTCACGGCCGGGTCTTTTTTCATTTCCTCGAACATGTACTTCAGGCGGATGTCGCGCAGGTTCACGATGGAAGGGTTTTCCACTTCGGTTTTCAGTTTTACGCCGAGGGAAGTTTCGTAACGGTTGGTGCCGCCGGGATAACCGAAGATCATGGCGTAATCGTTTTCCTTCACGCCTTTGATGGAAACGGGCAGGAAATACTTGGGCTTGAGCGGCACATTGTCCGCTGAATATTCCGCGGGTTTGCCGTCTTTACCGGCGTACACGCGGAACACGGAGAAGTCGCCGGTATGGCGGGGCCATTCCCAGTTGTCGGTATCGCCGCCGAACTTGCCTACGTTTTCGGGGGGAGTGCCTACGAGGCGGATATCTTTATAACGTTCGTACACAAAAAGGATGTACTGGTTGCCTTTGAACATGGGGATCACTTTGGCTTCGTAGCCGTTGCCGGAAGTGGCGGCGGTGATGATCTCGCCGTAAACGCCCTGCAGTTTTGCCCCGCGTTCGTTGAGGGAGGCGCCTTTGATGGCTTCTTCCACCTTCGCGCTCACGTCTTCGACGCGCACGAGGAATTGAACGGAGAGGGTTTTGGAGGGGATTTCTTCTTTCTGGCTTTTAGCGTAAAAACCATCGCGGAGATAGTTGTGCTCTACGCTGCTGGCGCCGGCAATGGCGCCGTAGCCGCAGTGGTGGTTGGTGAAGATGAGGCCCTGGTTGCTCACGATCTCGCCGGTGCAGCCGCCGCCGAAGATAACGATGGCGTCTTTCATGGAAGCCTTATTGATGCTGTAGAGTTGCTCTTTGGAAAGCTTCAGCCCTTTTTTCACCATGTCTGCATAGGTCTGCTGGCCGAGGAGATACGGCAGCCACATGCCTTCGTCTGCCCTTACCAGTTTTACCGAAAGCAAAAGCAGCAGCAGGAATAGATTTTTCTTCATAGTTCAGATTTTGTAAAAGAGGCCCAAACCTAGCGAATTTTTCAATATCCGCGATTACCGGCCGTGAAATCCGGAACAATTCCGCTTTGTATGTGTTAAAATGGCTTGAAGATTGATAATATGTGATTTTACCATAAAACCCGACGTATGAAACAGATCATTCTATGCGCCCTTGCGGTCGGCGCTATTTTCGCCTGCGCCTGCCAGGGCACGTCCAAACAAGGAACGCAGGACACGGCAGCATCCGCCGCCATCCAGCCCGCCGGCGCGGAAACCGCCTGGAAACTGGAAGGCACCCGCTGGAAACTGAAAGAACTGCCCGGCGGCCCGCAGGCAATCCCGGACAGTGGAAAACCCATTTTTATGCAACTGATCGACACCTCTTCGCAGGTGCAGGGTTTCCTGGGCTGTAACGGCTTCGGGGCCAAATACGTGGCCACGCCCGGGGGCGACCTTTCCGTATCCGACGTGATATCCACCCAGATGGCCTGCCCGGCGCTGGATGTGGAAAACGCCTTCTCCAAAGCCCTCCAGGCCACCAGCAGGTATACCATCGAAAAAGACCTGCTGCGCCTGCAGAAAGGAGATTCCGTACTGGCGACCTTCACGGCCATCCAGGAATAAATTTGGAATACCGTTTGCGTATTCTTTTAAAACAGATCGTATGCAAAAATATATCCTTGTACTGGCAGCGGCCGCCATGATGGCGTGCCAGAACAGCCAAACCGGTTCCGGCAGCGATTCCGCGGCCAATAAAATGGAGCAGGGCGCCGAAGAAATGGAAGAAGGCATGGAAATGAAGGCCGACACTGCCGGCGCGTACCTGAAAGAACAGAAAGACAAAGCCGCCGCGGCCATCAAAGAAAAAATGGACAGCCTCGACGCACGCATTGAGGAACTGAAAAAAGACGGCAGCAAAAAAAGCGAAAAAGCCCGTAAAGACCTGCAGGAAGTGCGGGACGACCTCGCCCTTCGCCTGGAGGATGTGCGCAACAGCACCGCCGAAGCCTGGGACAAAACCAAAGCAAACCTGGATAAGTCCATGAAAAAGGCCGATGCGGAATGGCAAGAGTTTAAAAGGGATTTTAAGGAATTGTTCCGCTAACCTCTTTGTGGAAAATACAAAAAGCCGGGGCACAGGCCCCGGCTTTTTTATGTCCATTGGTATGGAAGCTGCTTATTTTCCGAGCGCCCAGCCGTCGCGGTAAGTGCGTTTTACGAACTGGTTGGCGTCGTCGAAATTGGTGATCTTCATGTTCGGGCCGTCCCACAGCAGTTTGATATAACGGCCGGGGTAATCGAAGCCTTTGCCGTCTGCTTTCGGTTTGCGAACATCGTAGCTGCGGATGGCGAGGTTGCCCATCAGGATGGTTTCCGTGAGGGGGCCGGCGATTTCGAAAGGAGCGCTGAGCTCTTTTTTGCCATAACCTGCGATACATGCGTTCACCCATTGCTGATAGTGGCCTTCCGGCACGCGCGCGATGGTTTTAGGCACGTTAGCCTGTGCGTTGCGGCTGGTAGGCAGCAGGGAAGGGTACATGCCGTAGGTACCGCACATCATTTTGCCTTTGGTGCCGATGAACAGCGCGCCGTTGCCGCCGTCGCCCATTCTTTCGTTCGGGCCCAGTTCTTCGGGGCGTGCGGGCTGAATGCCGCCGTCCATCCAGTGAAGTTTGATATCGCCGGCTTTGCCTTTGAAGTTCATGATCACGTGGGAAGAGGGAGGACAGCTGTCCGGGAAATATCCTTGTTTGAACTCGTCTACATACACGCTGCCAACGCTGGCTTCAGCGGAAGTAGGGTAGCCGAGGCCGAGCACGCGGAAGGGAGGTTCCACGATGTGGCAGCCCATGTCGCCGAGGGCGCCGGTACCGTAATCCCACCAGCCGCGCCAGTTGAACGGCACGAGTTTATTAACGAAATCTTTTTTGGGAGCGGTGCCCAGCCAGAGGTCCCAGTCGAGGCCTTTGGGAATTTCGGCGGAAGCCGTGGGCCAGGGAAGGCCCTGCGGCCAAACTGGGCGGTTGGTCCAGCAGTAAACGGTATGCACGTCGCCGATGAGGCCGGCGTTATACCATTCCATGAGCTGGCGCACGCCGTCGCCGGAAGCGCCCTGGTTGCCCATCTGGGTAACTACTTTGTATTTTTTGGCTGCTTCGGTGAGCATACGCGCTTCGTAAATGTCGTGCGTAAGCGGTTTTTGCACGTATACGTGTTTGCCGAGCTGCATGGCTGCCATGGCGGCTACGGCGTGGGTGTGGTCCGGCGTGGATACAGACACGGCATCGATGTTTTTGTGCTCTTTGTCCAGCATTTCGCGGAAATCCTTGTAATACTTGGCTTTCGGGAAACGTTTCACCGAATTGGCCGCGCGGTTGTCGTCCACATCGCACAACACCACGATATCTGCGGGGCCTTTGGCAAATTCGGCGATATCGCTTTCGCCTTTACCGCCAACGCCGATGCCCGCAACGCGCAGCCTGTCGCTGGGCGCTGTAAAACCTTTCGTCTTTCCTCCTAATACGTGACGTGGAACGATCATGAACCCTGCCGCGGCGGTAGCGCCGGTAGTTAGAAATGATCTACGTGAAATCTGGTTTCCTTCGTTATTTTTTTCCTGAACCATGATTTGATAAATTTTCGTTCAATATAATAGAAAAAATCTTAGAATTTCCAAATTACTCTATGAGTGGCGTACCGTGCTAAATCGATTTTATAAAGGGAACAGGGGAGATGCCCTGCTGGTAAGAATTACAAGTTAATAAACCCCGCCGTTATGTTCCCATTAATTTTGGCCGGATTGCCGTTTTAATGTTATTTTTAGCCGCAACCAAAACAGTTACAACAATGTCGTCTAACCGCAAGCATCCCGTTGCGTTACCCTTTTTATTCTTTTCCGAAATGTGGGAAAGGTTCGGCTTTTACCTGCTGCTGGCCATTCTCCAGTTATACCTGACGGATGCGGAAAGCGGCGGTTGGGCCATGGACCGGAAAAAGGCCGTGGACATTTTCGGCACCTTCATCGCCTTCGTCTATCTCACCCCTTTCGTGGGCGGCCTGCTGGCCGACCGCAAACTGGGTTATTCTAAATCGATCATCATCGGCGGCGTGCTTATGGGCATCGGCTACATCGGGCTGTCCGTTCAAAATCTGACGGTATTTTACCTTTCGCTCGCGCTCATTTGCGTGGGGAACGGCTTTTTCAAGCCCAACATTTCCACCCTGCTGGGCAACGTGTACAACGACCCGCAGTACAAACCGCAGAAAGACACGGGGTACAATATCTTTTACATGGGCATTAACATCGGGGCGTTCATCTGCACCTTTTTTGCCGCCTACCTGCGCAACAGCATCAACTGGGGCGCGGCCTTTATTGCCGCCGGCATCGGCATGTTCCTCGGCGTGATCATTTTTATCGCGGGACTGAAACATTATAAACACGCGGATGTGCCGAAACCCGCGCAGCCGGATGATATGCCGCTGGGAAGCATTTTCGCGCAGGTGTTCCTGCCCGTGCTGGTGGCGGGGTACATCGGCTGGGTGATACCCGGCAGCATTTTCGGTTCCGATTCTACGGACGCATTTATATTCGCCTGTCTTCCCATCATTTATTTCTTTGCCAACCTGCTGCGTAAAGCCAGCGCCGGCGATAAACAGCCCGTAAAAGCGCTGCTGGCGATCTTTGCAGTGTCCGTCATGTTCTGGGCCGTGTTCAAACAAAACGGCACCGCGCTAACCACCTGGGCGCAGTTCTATACAGACCGCGAGTTGTCGCCGGCGATTGAAAGGCCCGCGCAGTCGCTGTTCCTCGCCGAAACGGTGACCAATAAAACCGATTCGGTAGTGGCGTACGATCATGAGTTCAGGGTGATAAAAGATGCAAGCGGCCAGCCTGTAAAAGAAATCGGCGTGCCGGTATATCTGAAGAATGTGGCGCCGGAGCATATGCCTGCAGAAGGCAGCAGCATCAGCGTGGTGAATACGGAACTGTTCCAGTCGGTGAACCCGTTTTTCGTGATCATTCTTACGCCGCTGGTGGTGGCCTTTTTTGCGTTCCTGCGCAGGCGCAACCGGGAGCCGAGCACGCCCACGAAAATTGCGTGGGGCCTGCTGATATCGTCGTTGTCCACTTTTATGATGGTGGCCGCGGTATATTTTTGTAACAACGGCGCGGAAAAAGCGTCGATGTGGTGGTTGTTCGGCTGTTACGGCGTGATCACCGCGGGAGAGCTGCTGCTTAGCCCGATGGGGCTTTCTCTTGTATCGAAGCTCAGCCCGCCGCGTTTCACTTCGCTGATGATGGGCGGCTGGTTCCTGGCCACTTCGATCGGTAATAAATTATCCGGCGTGCTTGCCGCGATGTGGGATACTTACGACAACAAGATAAATTATTTCCTGGTGAACTTTGTGCTACTGGGATTTGCAGCGGGGCTCATTTTCGTAATGCTGCGCTGGCTGAACAGGGTGTTCAGGGAAAATGTGCATTAAAAAAACGCGCGCAATTTTCGAAGTTGAAAAAGAGATTTTGGTAACTTCGGAATATGAAACAAATAAAATTAAAATGAGTAAAAAGAAAGACCTCGATACCCGCTGCAAAGATAAAGGCGGCGGTAAAAGCGGTTTTTTGGGAGATGCGTGTCGAAGCGGCGAAGAAGGCCGACGGAGACAAGCATATTAAGCCGGAATAACCGCCGGATTTAACCAGCCATTTTACAGGAAATTTATGCAGTTAACCCATGCGTACGACGACAAAGTCTTTATAAACTGCCCCTTCGACGACGGATACAGGCCATTGCTGTACGCCATGGTATTCGTTATTTACAGGTGCGGTTTTAGTCCTATCACGGCATTAAACGAGGATGACGGAACAGATAACCGGTTGCATAAAATTTTGCGGTGCATTGCGGATTGCCGGTACGGGATTCATGATATTTCTCGGATCGAAGTGAACAGCAGGGGCCTGCCCAGGTTCAATATGCCGTTTGAAGCAGGATTGTTCCTTGCGGCAAAACATTTTGGGAACAGGGAACAGAAAACAAAATCCGGACTTGTATTCGAACGGACGAAGTATCTCTACCAGCAATACATTTCAGATCTTAGCGGCATCGATACAAAAGCGCATGACAACGATCACGACAAGATCATTGAAAAAGTGCGTGACTGGTTAAAAACAGCATCGCGAAGAGCGGCGATTCCCGGTACCGGGACGTTAAAACGGGAATACCGTGAGTTCGAAAGGAGTTTGCCAAGGGCGTTAAAAAAGCTTGGGCTGGAAGAAGGCAATATGACGTTTAACGATTTTTGCATGATCGTTGAAGGTACGATCTACGAATCGACAAAACCAGGCCCGGCTTTCCGGGAGGAAAACCAGGCCGGCTCTTATGTTGGTTCCTGATGCTTACGAAACTTATTGAACTGCGGTTTCCAGTTTTGCCGCCAGCGGCCAGTCTACAGGGATATTGGTAAGCGCGTGCAGGTAATTGGTGATGATCTTATCTCCCACCAGCACTACCACGTCCACCAGGCTGCCTTCGTTGTAACCTGCCGCATAAAAATTGCCGATCGTTTCATCGCTGGCATGACCGCGGTTTTCCACGATGCCTTTCGCCAGTTTAGCCAGCGCGTCCAGCTTCGGGTCGAAAGTGATCTCACCCGCGCGGATCTCCAGGATCTGGTCTTCCGTAAAACCGTTCAGTTTAGCGATGGCAGTGTGAGCGCTCAGGCAATAAACACATTGGTTCACTTCGCTCACTACCAGGTTCACCACTTCTTTTTCTTTCGCTTTCAGCGACGTTTTGCCGCTCTGCAATGCCATGTAATTGGCCAGCGCATTTTCAGAATGCGCGAAAGTAGCATAGAGGTTCGGTACAAAACCTACCACTTTTTTGAGGTTGTCGAAAATAGCCTGGTTATTGAGGGATACCTGTTCTCTGGCGGGGACGTTGAAAGTTTTCATGTTGTTATGTTTTACGATTTTTGAATTCGTTTTTTGTGTTTGTTGACGTAACAAAGGTCATCCATTCCCGGAGGGTGGAAAATGGAAGGACTTCCTGAAAACTTGCTGTTTTTTCCCGGCCGGGAATTTTCGGGATTTAGTTGCGGGTTAACGGGTCTTTTGAATTTCTGAAATCGGAAGGGGACTGGCCGGCGTTTTGTTTGAAGAACTTGCTGAAATAAGCTGCGTCCTCAAACCCAAGCTCGTAGGCGATTTCCTTGGCGGATTTGTCCGTATACATCAGCAGGCGCTTGCTTTCCAGCAGCACTCTTTCCCGGATCACCATCAGCGGGGATTTACGATTGTAAATAGCGAACAGGTTAGCAAGCGTTTTGGGCGAACGGTGCAGCTTTTCCGCGTAAAAACTCACGCGGTGCTCCTTTTTATAATGATTTTCCACCAGCATGTTGTATTTGCGCACAATGTCCATCTTGTCTTCCGTAAGCGGCTGACCGGTAACGAATTGCCCGCGCGCAAGGCGGGTAAGGATGATGATCAGCCGCTTGAGCAGCATCTGCAGCATGTCTCCCTGGATATTATCGTCCGTTTCGAACTCATCCAGGAATACCCGCAGCAGCAAAGCCAGCTTCTCTTCGTCCTTTTGATCCAGCGCAATAAAAAGCTGTTCGGCGGAGCCGTAAAAAAGAAAGCCGGCGCAGCTCACTTCCTTGTCGTGATCGACGATGCAATAAAACTCGCGGTTAAATTGCCAGGCGGTAATGTCCGCCGGGGAAGCGAACTCGAAGCTCTGGTTCACCATAAGCGGCAGTATGGTATGTTCCCCGAAGGTATACGCCACGCCGTCGATGGTGACCTGCTGTGCGGGGCCGCGGTTCCAGGCGATGGTCAGCAGTTTATCCTTCAGGTCTTTCCCGTAAAAGATCCTGTCAAAATGCGCTTCTTCGAGAACCAGCCTTAGTTCCGATCCTTTTTTATTGTTTTTGTAACTGAAGTTCATGCCGGGTAAATTACTGCAGCTGCAATATGTGGCATTTATTCGAATTTCCCGCCGTCAGAACATATACCCGATCTTCACGCTCACTACAAAATTGCCCGTCGATTCCTTCCCCGGTGCAAAGATCTTGTCCACATCCCAATCAGACCGCCAGCCGCCGACATAGTTTTTGTCGTTGAACACCTTGCGGAACTTCACGCCCGGCCCGGCGCTCAGGTCGAGCAGGAACCGCTTCTTCACGGGGATTTCAAGGCCATATTTAAAATTCACCGAAACCGTCGTGCGATCGATGTTCATACGGTCCACGGGATTCACCGGCGCAGTGTCGCTGTACGTGGTACGGATAGTGTGGGCTTCGAGGCGATTGACATCCAGGGAAAAATATCTCCTGATCTGCCGTTCGCGGCGCCCGGGATAGAACCATTTCTGCTCGATGCTGATGCGGTGGCCTTTAAAGCCATGGTATTCCTTTTCCGTATCGAATAATTCATGCAGGCCGTTAGACAATACGGTGAAAGCAAGCTGTGTGGCCCATCGCTCGCTATACTGGCGCTCGTAGCTGAATTCCAGGCCGGAATTGATCGGGTCGTGCAGGGGAAACAAAGAAAATTTCAACTGGTTGCGATGTGGGAAAATGGTGTTTTTACTGACGTTTTGAGCGTGTGCGACGGTACAGGCAAAGAGTAACAATACAGGGACGATATATTTCATGGTGACGGATTGTTGCGGTCATTTGTTTCAAAACATATACCCGATCTTGACATTAAACGCAATATTCGGCACCCAGTCCTCCATCGGCGTATAGCGGTCCGTAAACCAATTGCCACCGTGGATATAGGAACTATAACGCGGGGCAAAGTCGTTGGATACCTTGCGGTATTTGAAGCCCGGCCCAAAGGAAATATCCATCATCCAGTGTTTCGGGATCGGGATCTCGAAGCCGAATTTCAGGTTGATGGAAAACGTACTGCGTTCGATATTCATCCTGTCCGGTAGCACAACCGGATCATTGGGGTGCATGGTGATTTCGTACAAGATCACGCTGGTAGTGTGGGCTTTGAGGTGGTTCAGGTCCAGCGCAAAATATTTGCGGAACGGATAATTATGTTTGGCCGGGTAGAAATATTTCTGCTCGAAGCTGATGCGCCTGCCGCTGAAGTCGTAAAATTCATCGTTATCGTCGAACAATTCGTGAATACCGTTGGAAAGAACCGTATACCCGATTTGTGAAGCCCACCTTCTTGCGTATTGAAATTCATAACTGAGCTCAAAACCCGGGTTAACAGGGTCGTGCGTAGGAAACAAAGAAAATTTCAGCTGGTGGTGATAAGGGAATATGAGGTTATTGGGCGCTTTTTGCGCATGCGCGGCATTGCAGGCGGAAAAAAGCAGGATTAAGAATGTAAAAAGCTTCATAAGCATGGCGTTAACCGTTTAAAACATGTACCCGATCTTGATATCGAACGTGAAAGTACCCGTCCATTCTTTCGTTGGGTTATACCGGTTCAGGATATCCCATTCAACGAGCGCTTCTGTGATATCCGGATTGCTGTAGGTATTGGTCACTTCGCGGTACTTGATGCCCGGGCCTCCGCTCATGTCGAGCAAAAAACCGCGCCATAGCGGTATTTCGAAACCGAATTTGAAATTGGTGGAAAACACATAGCGGTCCGTGCTTCTTGTTCCGGCCGGGGGGATAAAAACGCCCGGTTCAAGCTTGCTTTTCAGATCGGGCTTGCTTACGGTACGTGTTTCGAGATAATTGAGGTTGAGGCCAAAATATTCCCGCACGCGTACAGAGCGTTTTTCCGGGTAAAAAAACTTCTGTTCAATACCGATCCGCCGGCCTTCCAAACTGATATACGGAGGTTCTCCCCGGTTAGTCGCATATGCCAATATGTGGTCGGTCAGCCAGGTATAATTGACCTGTGAGGCCCATCTTTTGGCATATTGAAATTCATAGCTGAGGTCCCACCCGGGGTTAACAGGGTCGAGCTGAGCCATCACGGAGAGTTTCAGCTGGTGGTGTTTGTCGAATATCCGGTCGTTGACCGTCTGCTGCGCATGGGCGACAGTACAGGCAAGGAGTAACAGGCAGGTTGTCAGAAATTTCATAGCGGCAAATTATAGGGTGATTATTCCTATAACGTGCCGCTATGCATAAGGTTACACGCCTCCGTGTTAATCTTCCCAGGTCATCACTTTGCCGCGGTCGTCGGGCTTGATGGCGATGGCAAGCATTTTTTCATCGTAAGCGAGATTGTATTGTTTGAGCACATCTTCCGGCACCCCGTCCCATACATTGGGTTTGTTACCCTGGTAGCCGAGGTCTTTCAGGCCCATTTCACTGGTGAAGAAGCCGGTGGCCGTGAGATTGCGCATGAGGCTGAAAAAGTTTACGCCATGACTGAGCTCCGGCGCGGCTTTCCCGGGATACGCGATCTGGTCCACGATGGCCAGCTGTTGCTCTTTGGAAAGATCGGTGAAGATTTTGTTGTGCAGCTTCAGCGAATGCATATCCAGCCACCGGAGGCCGCCGCGCATGGGCAGTTTGTTCCTCTCCTGGTCTTTCACGATAAACTCGATGAACTCCGGCACTTTCGCATCGGAAGCGCTGCCGGACGTTTCGTCCTTCGGGATAATGATATCAGCCAGCACGGTAATGGTCTTCATTTCCGCGGCGGTAAAAAAGGTTTCTTTCAAAAGTGATTCGTCGCGCAGCACCTCGTCTGGCGTGCGGCCGTATTCTTTGAGCACCCCGGCGCCAACTTTGGCCTTTTCGCCGGGCTTGGTTTCGCAGGCGCTGAGTATTACGCCGGTAGACAAAGAGCCTATTACCAAGGCTTTGAGCGATTCTCTTCTGTCCATGATAATTACAGGTTTTGTTTTTTCAATTCGTCCACAATGTATTCCGATGCGCGAAGCGACAGCGCGAGGATCGTCCAGGTCGGGTTTTTGTCTGCCTGCGACACGAACGCGCCGCCGTCTACCACGAACACGTTTTTCGCGTCGTGCGCCTGGTTGAATTTGTTCAGCACGGAACGTTTCGGATCGTCGCCCATGCGGGTGGTGCCCACTTCGTGGATGATGCGGCCGGGGTTTTCAAGCCCGTACATGCTTTCTTCCCCGGGCTTCGTGCCCAGCGGGATGCCGCCCATTTCGTGGATGATCTGCTCGAACGTTTCGTGCATGTGTTTCGCCTGTTTGATCTCATGCTCGCTCCAGGTGTAATGGAAACGCAGCACGGGAATGCCCCATTTGTCCACCACGTTCGGATCTATTTCGCAATAGTTGTCTTCCCGCGCAATGGCCTCGCCTCTTCCCGCAAAACCTACGGTGGAACCGTAATAGCGGCGGTATTCGTTTTTCAGCGAAGCGCCGTAGCCGCCCGGCGTAATGTCGCCGATGTTGGGATTTTTGCTTTGCAGGTTTTCTATCGCGAAACCGAATCCATAAGAAGGCAAATGCATGCCGCCGCCCATTTCGATATGATAACCGCGCGCAAAGTCGAGCTTTTTATTGTCCAGCCACCAGGGAACGTACATGTGCATGCCGCCTACGCCGTCTTCATTGTACCGCTTGCGGTCCATCAGCGCGGGAATGTAAGCGCCGCGCGATGCGCCGGTGCTGTCGTGCAGGTATTTGCCCACCACGCCGCTGGAGTTGGCCAGCCCGTTTTTATGAACGGAAGATTTGGAATTGAGCAGCAAACGCGCGGATTCGCAGGCGCTGGCCGCCAGTACGATCACGCGGGCGTTCACGACATATTCCTGCTGATCGGTTTTGTCTACGTAGCTCACGCCGGTGGCCTTTCCGCTGGCGTCGGTGAGCACTTCGCGGGCCATGGCGTTAGTGTACAGGTCCACATTCCCGCTCTTCATCAGCGGCTTGATCAGCACGGTGGAAGAGGAGAAATCCGCATGTACGGTACAGCCCCTGCTGCATTGGCTGCAATAAAAACATGCGCCGCGGTCTTTGTTCACGGTGCGGGTAAGAATGGAAAGCCTTGAAGGGATGACGGGAATGCCCAGCCTGTCGCCGGCCTTTTTCACCATCAGTTCGTGCAGGCGCGGTTTGGGCGGCGGAAGGAAATATCCGTCCGGTTCGTTGAAAATGCCTTCTTTGGAGCCGAATACGCCGATCATTTTATCCACGCGGTCGTAAAAGGGTTTTACGTCGTCGTAGCCGATGGGCCAGTCGTCTCCATGCCCGTCGATGCTATAGTGTTTGAAATCGTTCGGGCCGAAGCGGAGCGAAATACGCCCCCAGTGGTTGGTGCGGCCGCCCACCATGCGCGAGCGGAACCAGTCGAACTGCGTGCCGTTCTTTTTCGTATAGGGCTCACCGTCAATTTCCCATCCGCCGTATGCCGCGTCGAAATCGCCGAACGGGCGGGTGGTACTGGCACCTCTGCGCGGTGATTCGTAGGGCCATTTCAACTGCGTCTGCTGTGCCGGGTCTGCCGGGTCATATTTCGGGCCTGCTTCCAGCAGCGCTACTTTCAAGCCTGCTTCAGACAGTACTTTGGCAGCCATGCCTCCCCCTGCGCCGGAGCCGATGATGCATACATCGTACGCCTTCGCCTGTTTTTTAATCTCGAATGCCATGGTTTTGAACGTGGATTTTTGTTAATAAGATTCGACCTGAGTATTTAAATCTATAAATTAAATGTGGAAAATGGAAGGTGTTTTTTACTTTCGGCTTCTATTCTATGACAACGAAGACACCATATATCCTGGGCGTTGATATCGGGACCGGCAGCGCCAAAACGGTCGCTGTTACGCCTTCCGGGCAAATCCCGGTATCGAAAAGACAATCGTACCCGACGCTTCACCCGCAGCCCGGCTTCAGTGAGCAGGACCCTGAGCAGATCATTTCCGCCGTAATCGCCACCATCCGCCAGACCGTTGAAGAGATGGGCGCGCCGCCCGCCGCCATCGCGCTGAGCAGCGCCATGCACAGCTTTATGGCCGTGGATGCGGACGGGGAGCCGCTCACGCCGCTCATGACCTGGGCAGACAACCGGGCCGAACAATACGCCACCGCGCTGAAAAATTCCCCGGAAGGCCGGGAAATATACCAGGCCACCGGCACCCCCATTCATCCCATGAGCCCGCTTTGCAAGCTGCAATGGCTGCGGGAGCATCAGCCTGAAATATTCGAACAGGCCGCCTGTTTCGCCGGTATCAAGGAACTGTTCCTCTACCGCTGCTTCCACGAATTCGTGACCGATTATTCCGTGGCTTCCGGCTCCGGCCTGTTCGACGTACGAACGCTGGATTGGTATGCGCCAGCGCTGGAACTGGCCGGCGTTACGGACGATCGCCTGCCCATTCCCGTGGAAACCACCCGCCTCCTGATCGGGATGGACCCCGCCATGGCGCAAGCCCTCGGCGTTCCAAAAGAAACGCTCATCCTCACCGGCAGCAGCGACGGATGCCTCGCCCAGCTGGGCAGCGGCGCCGTACAGCCCGGTCATGCCGCGCTCACTATCGGCACCAGCGGCGCCATGCGCATGATGACCGGCAAACCCGCGAACGACGAACAGGGAAGGCTTTTTTCCTACCTGCTCACGCCCGAACATTACGTATGCGGCGGCGCGGTGAACAACGGTGGCGGCGCTTTGCAATGGTTCTCCAAATCTTTTCTCCCCTGGTCTGATTATAACGACTTCCTCAAAACCGCTTTCACCGCGCCTCCCGGCTCGGACGGGCTGTTGTGCATGCCTTACCTGCTCGGCGAACGCGCGCCGGTGTGGGACAGCCGGGCTTCCGGCGCATACGTCGGCATCCGCCAGCAGCACGGTTCCCCGCATTTTCAGCGGGCATTGATCGAAGGCATTTGTTTTGGATTGTACAGCGTTGGCGAAGCGCTCGAAAGCGTAGTGGGCGATGTGCATGAAATAACGGTGAGCGGCGGTTTCACGGCCTCGCCGCTGTGGATACAGCTTCTGGCGGACATTTTCCAGAAACCGATGCTGCTGCACCAGGACGAAGACGCTTCAGCGCTGGGCGCCGCATTGCTCGGCTGGCATGCGCTCGAACAGATAGACGCCTGGCAGTTCAGCCCCGCGGCCGCCGCGAGAGTGTTCGAGCCGGATGAAACGCACCTGCAGGTATACCAAAAAAATTACAAAGCGTATTCGTTATTGTACCACCAGCTGAAAGAAGTGATGGAAGCGTTGAGAACCTGACATTTTACATTCCCCTTTCAAACATTTTTTCGAGGTCGTTGAGCTTGAACGAGATGAACGTGAAACGCCCGCCCGGCGAAACATTCGGCGTGGCGCAGGCGAACAGTTCGTCGATAATGTTCTGCATTTCCCGGGAACCCAGCACTTTGCCCGGGGGAATGGCGTTGTTGCGCGCGATGGAACGCACGAGGCGTTCGCGGCGGTTGAGCTTCAGCTCGCTGCTGAAATGTTTGAACTGCTCCAGCAGGCCTTCGATGCTGGCCTGTTCGTTCCCCGTCTGGATATCGGCCGGCGTGCCGCGTACCACGAAAGTATGCTGGCCGAAAGGTTCCAGGTCGTAGCCGAGCGCCTGCAGGTCGGGCAGCATTTCGGAAACGATCAGCGCGTCTGCCGGCAACAACTCCAGCGTTTGCGGGAACAGGCTTTGCTGCGTGGCCATGGGCTTTTCCGCCAGCGCTTTCTGGTAACGTTCGTACAGGATGCGCTCGTGCGCCGCGCGCTGGTCTATCAGGATAAAACCCGATTTGATCTGCGAAAGAATGTATTGCTGGTGTACCTGCACGGGCACTTTATGATCGGTGGCCGCTTCCTGCCAGCGCTCGTCGATAACGGACGCGGTGCTGAGCGGCGTTTCCGGCGGCGCAGGCGCATGATCGTTGTCCGGCCGGGCAGGTTCGCCGTAGAGTTCTTTCCAGTGCTGCAGGTTGCTGTTGCTGCTTTTGTCGATCACATGCGCCTGGTTGGCGTGGGTGAAGGTTTTGTAAATGGAAGTGTTGGCGGACTGTACCTTTTTCTGTTCGGTAAAAGGCTGCGTGAGCGCGTCCAGCTGCTGGATGCCGGGGTCCAGGTCGAAATCGAGCGCCGGCGTAACGCTGAACTGCGCCAGCGCGTGTTTGATGGCGGACTGTACAAAGGCGTACAGGATGCGCTCGTCGTCGAACTTGATCTCCTGTTTGGTAGGGTGCACGTTGATGTCCACATGTGCGGGATCGAGATCGATGAACAGTACGTAAAGCGGGTAGCTGTCTGCGGGGATCATTTCCGAGAAAGCGTTCATCACGGCATGGTTGAGGTAGCTGCTTTTGATGAAACGATTGTTCACAAAAAAGAACTGGTCGCCGCGGGTCTTTTTAGCGGTTTCGGGTTTACCCACAAACCCGTGGATGTTCATATAATCGGTGGTTTCCCTGACGGTCACCAGTTTGGCGTTGTAATGCTGGCCGAGGATGTTCACCACTCTTTGTTTGAGGGAACCTTTTTCGAGGTGGAACATTTGCTGGCCGTTGCTGTTGAGGGAAAACTGGAGATGCGGGAAGGCGAGGGCCACCCGTATAAATTCATCCACAATATGCCGCATTTCCGCCGCATTACTTTTCAGGAAATTGCGGCGTGCGGGCACGTTGAAAAACAGGTTCTTCATGGCAATGCTCGTACCGAAGGGGGCCTGGCACGGTTCCTGCCGTTTGATCACACTGTTGTCTATTTCAATGAAACTACCCAGTTCGTCGCCGGCACGGCGTGTTTTCAGTTCCACCTGGCTTACGGCGGCGATGGAAGCAAGCGCTTCGCCGCGGAAGCCCATGGTGCGGATATGGAAAAGATCGTCGATAGAACGGATCTTTGAAGTGGCGTGTCGCTCGAAGCACATGCGGGCATCGGTATCGCTCATGCCGCTGCCGTTGTCGATCACCTGTACCAGCTCTTTGCCGGCATCTTTTATGAACAGTTGGATTTCAGTCGCTCCTGCGTCTACCGCATTCTCCAGCAGCTCTTTAACCGCCGAGGCGGGCCGTTGGATCACTTCGCCTGCTGCAATCTGGTTCGCTAAATTATCCGGTAATAAATTGATGATATCCGCCACTTGCCTGCCTTTTGGCGTAAAGGTAGGAATAAAAAATATTGTTAAATACAATCCGTTTGCAATCCATTCGGGCGCGTGTTTCGTACCTTTAAGAAGGCTGAGGCTTAGGCAAGAATCCCTATTTATTAACAATGACGTTAAAGCGTAGTTAACGCGGAATCAAATTACTGGTATGAAATTGTGGAATCTTCTAATTTTAGGGCTGACGTTACTGATCAGCCACTGCACATACTCTCAAAACGGGAAAAAAACCAATACAATGGAAGAAAAAAAGAATCCGGTGTACTCCCGCACGGATACTGGTAAAGTAAACCTAACAGATGCAGAATGGAAAAACCTTTTGCCCAAAGATGTGTATGATATTGCCCGTGAAAAGGGCACGGAATGGGCTTTTACGGGTAAGTACTGGAATGCGAAGGATAAAGGCACTTACTATTGCGCAGCATGCGGCAATCCGCTCTTCGTGTCAGACACCAAATTTGAAAGCGGCTGTGGCTGGCCGAGCTTTTACCAGCCCATCAGCAAAACCAGCGTGATCTATACGCCGGACAATTCGCACGGCATGCAGCGTACCGAAGTACAATGCGGCCGCTGCAAGTCTCACCTGGGACATGTTTTCGACGACGGGCCTCCGCCAACAGGCTTGCGTTATTGCATCAATTCGGTGATCCTCGATTTTGAAAAGGCGAAAGAGGTCGAAAAGAAGTACAAAGAAAAAGAATAAGACACCCTACCTGACTGTATGTATGTACGGCACAACGCCCGTTGCGGCCGGAGCTGGGTTTTTAGCCAACCATAATGCGTAAAATCATTCACAAGTATTTCCTGGAAACGAAAAAGAAAGCGCCGGCGATCCACACAGCCGGCCTTTTTCCTTTTTACCTGTATCATTAATAACCGCGTTCCATATAAGCGTTCGTATCGTTATGCCGGTTTGCGGCGCGGCCCTGGTGTATATTTTTATTAATAGGGAATTGAAATTGAAGAATTAAACCTGATTCAGGGATACCGGTGGAAAAGACGCGGAAGCATTAAGGCGTGAAGGGTACGGTGCATGAGCAATGCAGGCCGCGGGGGCGGAAGCGGGAACAACAAAAACATAAAAAGGAACGGCTCAGGAACTGATATCGGCCATTTCGAAGGTGTTCGGCTCGAATTCGATGATGTCGTACACGGCCAGCTGGAATTTATCCAGCGGGTCTTCCGCCAGGATTGCCTCCACTTCGCGGCGGCTGCCCGCGCGGCATAAAATGATGGCGCCCGTACGGGGCTTCCTCCGGCCTGAAATGATGAATTTTCCTTCCCGGTACTGTTTTTCCAGGAAAGCGTTGTGCGCGGCCATATAATGCTCAATAGCCGCAACAGGGCGGATGTACTGCAAAAGAATCAGGTACATAATGAAACGGTTCTTCAGTAAATGGTTAAAATTCAGATATATGCAAAGGTAGACAAATTGTTGAAAGTAGCGGGGTTTGCCCTAGATAAGAACAAATTTAAACGTATTAGCAAAAAACCCGTTATTTTTACCCGTAATTCTCAAATCCATTTAACATCTTTCTCTTTATGAAAAGAATGATTTCCAGAACACTGCTTGTTTTATCAGGAGCAGCGGTGTTATTGTTATCCGCCTGTTCCAAAACCCCGGAACAGGGTAAACATATTCCCAAAAACGCGGCCATGGTATTGGGCGTAAACTCCGAGCAGATCCAGGAAAAACTGGTGAAAGACGGGCTTACGGTCGATAAACTGTTCGACGCCGTGCAATCCCAGGATACCTCCAGCTCCCTGGCCAAAGCCATGAAAGATGCCGAAAACTCAGGCGTAGATATGAAAGGCGACGTATTCATCGCCATGGTTCCCGGCGAAGCCGGCGCCAAAGGTTATGTGGCCGCTTATGCCAAACTGAAAGACGCCGCCAAGTTCGAAGCTTTTATCAAGGAGAAATCAAAAAAAGAAGTAAAAGCAGGCACCGATTTTAAATACGTGGAAGATAAAAACGCCATCGTCGGTTTCAGCAACGAAACCATCATCGGCGTATTCGCGTTCGACCCCACCGACTTCGAGCGCCATAACCCGTATGCCATGGACGATTTCGGCGACAGCGCCGCCGCGGCTCCCGCACCGGCTAAAACCGCCAACAACACCGAAACGCTCAACAAACTGTTCCACCTGAAAAAAGACGAATCCATCGCGACCGTTGAATCTTTCAAAGAAGTACAGAAAGAAAAAGGCGACGCGTTTTTCTGGATGAGCAGCGAACAGGTATACGCCTTTAATCCCGGCACGCCTTCCGGTATGGCCGCGCTGATGACCGGCAATATCAAAAAACTCACCGAAGGCGCTTACACCGCCGCCGCCATCCATTTCGAGAACGGCAAGATCAAGGTGAACAGCAAATCTTACGCGGGTAAAGAAATGCAGGACATCATGAAGAAATACCCGATGGAGAAAGTGAACATGGACATGATCGAGAACTATCCTTCCGGGAACGTGTTCGGTTTCGCCATCATGAACTTCGACCTGCGCATGCTGGGCGACATCCTGAAACTCCTCGGCATGGACGGTTTCGCCAACATGGGCCTCGCTGAAGCGCAGCTCACGCTCGACGACATATTAAAAGCTTTCAAAGGCGAGCTCGCCATTGTAGGCTCGGACTTTTCCGCAACTTCCGCCGCCCAGAAACCCGACATCAAATTCGTGTTCAATATGAAAGTGGGCGACAAGGCCGCTTTCGAAAAAGTGATGAGCAGCAAAATGGTAGCCCCGATGTTTACCAAAGTGGGCGAAAACTACGTTCCCCAGCAACCGCTCGGCGAAATCGCGCTGTCCATCAACGATAAACGCATCCTGGTGGCGTCAGACGAAGCGCTGCTGACCACTTACGACGCCGGCAAATCCAAAGCCAAGCTCGACGACGTAGCAGTGAACGCCGCAAAAGGCAGCGTATTCAGCGTATATCTCGATATCGAGAAAATTGTGAACAACATGCCTGAAGAATCGTTGAAAGAACTGCCCGACAGCATTTCCAACGATATCAAAGGCCTGCTGAAAAACCTGACCGTTTCCACCGAGCCTTTCAGCGGCAACACGCAGAAATCCGTACTGGAACTGAACTTCAAAAATGAAAGCCAGAACACGTTGGCGCAGATGGTAAACTTCACCAAAAAAATGTGGGGTTACTACGAAGCGAATAAATTTGACAGCAGAAGCCAGCAAGCTACAGATTCTACCGTTGACGCGAACGTTATCGTGGATTCTGCAGTGGCTGTGCCTGTACAATAAATTTTTGTCTGCAAAAGACGAATGCGGAAGCTGCCCACACGGGCAGCTTCTTTTTTTTTGCCTATATTTAAGTTTCTACAACAGCCACATATGCAGATCCAGCTTTCTGCGGTGGTGCCGGTGCCGCTGCGCGAAAGGATATTGCAGCGGGAGTCCGACATCTGGAACCGCGACGTTACTTTCCAACCAGGACAATTCGTCAAAATAAAAGCGCCTTCGGGCACCGGCAAAACCACGCTGGTGCATTATCTCTATCATATCCGTTATGATTATACGGGAACCGTGAGCGTGAACGGCAAGCCCTGGCAGTCGTACAACCGCGACCAGCTCAGCGCCATCCGCCAGGGGCAGGTAAGCGTGGTGTTCCAGGACCTCCGGCTGTTTGACCAGCTTACCGCTTTGGAGAACATCGAATTAAAAAGGGTGATGCAGCCGCAGCCGTTTTACCCCCGCGAAAAAGCGCTGGAATTTGCGGAGCGCCTCGGCGTAACGCATGTGCTGCAGCAGAGCGGCGCCACGCTTTCGTACGGCGAGCGCCAGCGTATTGCGATCATCAGGGCGCTGATGCAGCCGTTCGAATGGCTGATGATGGACGAGCCCTTCAGCCATCTCGACGAAGCCAACGCCGATAAAGCCGCCCGATTGATCGCGGACGAATGCCATGCGCGCAAGGCCGGCTTCATTCTCACCGACCTGGACCACGACCAGCGATTTGACTACACCGTAAGCTATTTATTATAACATGCAGTTCAACGAGATTTTAAAGAAGATCATACACACAGGCGTGGGCCGGGGCCGCTTCTGGATGGCGTCCGTCGGGCTGGGAATAGCGATGCTGCTGATACTGGTGGCGCTGCAGGTGCACACCAATTTCAACGAACTGCTCTATGGCCGCAGGAACCAGAACGAGCGGGCGGATTACCTGGTGGTGAACAAAAAGATCACCAACGATATGATGGGCCGGCCGGAACTGACGGTTTTCAGGCCGGAAGAACTGAAAGACATCGCCGCGCAGCCGTTCGTCGAAGACTTCAGCATTATCACCGCCGCGCAATACAACGTGCGCCTCGAAGCGGACCAGCTGGGCTTTTCCACCCTCGCATTCTTCGAATCCGTACCGGATACTTTCATAGACGTGAAAAGCGACGACTGGAAGTGGCAGGAGGGCGAACAGCTCGTGCCCATCATCGTGCCGCGCGATTTCACCAACATGTTCAATTTCGGTTTTGCATTGGGCAACAACATGCCCCAGTTTTCCGAAGAAACCATCAAAACCCTCAGCCCCGGTATCGTGATCAGCCAGGGCATGCGCACCGCAAGTTTCCGCGGCCGCATTGTCGGCTTCAGCGACCGCATTTCCACCGTGCTCGTGCCGCAAACCTTTATGGACTGGGCGAACGGTATTTACGGCACAGGCGCGGCCAAAGCGCCCTCGCGCATCATCATCAAAACCAAAGACCCCAGCAGCACGGAACTCACCACTTACCTTGAAGAACACAAATACGTAACGGACGAAGAAAAGACCAAATACAGCAAGATCAGGGGCATCGTGCAGATCATCGTGTCGGCCGTCGGTTTTTTCGGATTGGTACTGCTGATGTTCGCATTGCTGGTATTCAGCATGTTCATTCAGCTGGTGATAGAATCGTACCGGAACGAAATACGGCTGCTGATCACGCTGGGCGCGTCTCCCGGGCAGCTGCAGCGGTACCTGCTGCGGCAATTCATTCCCATGTATCTTATCACCGGCGTGATCGCCTTCGCGGCGGTTACCGGCCTGCAATGGTGGGCGTCAGGACTGCTGGCGGAAAGGAACATGTTCGTGTCCGAATGGCCGGGCATTATAGCCCTGGCGGCCACGGCGGCGATACTCGTACTGGTGTATGCCGTCAACTGGATGGCAGTGCGCAAACATATCGCGGAACATACCTGAGCTTCGTAAAGGACGGCTTGATTTTTCAACACGGAACCGCTAATTTGGCATCCGTAAAAAACCAGCGGTTATGCCCACATCCAAAAAATTCGTGCACGTTGTTAATTTCTACCTGAAGCCCGGATTGTCTGCTTCAGATGTGAAAAAATTCGAGGAATGCGTAAGCTCTCTCGGCAAAATTGAAAGCCTGATTGTGTTCAATGTAGGCAAGCCGGCTGATACAGACCGCACCGTGATAGACAAAAGTTACAGCTACTGCCTGCTCACCGTTTTTAACGACCTTGCGGGCCACGACGTTTACCAGGAACATCCCGTGCACCTGGAGTTTATCAAAAACTGCAACATGCTCTGGGATAAAGTAGTGGTGTTCGATTCAGAAACCATCGACCTGTAATAAAGAAAAAAGGGCCTACAAAGCCCTTTTTTTATTCTCTTCTTCAAGATCCGCCAGGAACCCGGGATCGTCTTCTTCCTCATGGTTGCGGTATGGCACCACGAACGTGTGTTTAGACCTTATGGACCCCGTTACATAACCGATCAGCAGGCCGGCTATCAGCCACCGGAGAATACTCTTTACCATTGTTATCCTCAGCCCTTCCGTTTCCAGTCCGCTGAGTTGAAAGCTCACAAGCACAGTATCCAGGAAAATGAACAATTCCTGTGCAATAAGAACGATCATGAACGTGCGGGGGAAAATGTCGCGCGTCCTGGAGAAAAGCAGCAGCAGGAAAGCGGCGGCAACCACAAGAAAGGAATTGAAAGCGATCTCCAGTACAATGACCAGTTTTAACGTAAAAGCCTGCCCGCCCTCCAGCTGCGCGTCGATGTTCTGCCAGAAATCCGCTCTCCACACTTCCATATTGCCCAGCGACCAGACGCTGGCGATCTGCCGGAAGATGAGCACCAGCACAATGAGAATAAGTCCTCCGCTGATATTCCAGGGAACGGAAGTAGGATAACGCGGCGGCACGGAAAGCCGGTTAACGTAAACGGCCACGCCGGTGAAAATGCCGAGCGATACCAGCACGATAAGGCCGGAAGCCAGGTTTATTCCCGCGGCAAGCACAAGAATGGAGCTGAGTATGGGCATAGGGCCATATTTTATGAAGGATCAATATTCTACCGTCAACGCATATACGGCGAAAGTAGCGAGCCAGTGCTCTCCCGCATAATCGCCGCTGGCAACATGTGGCACGGCGGTTTTCAGGTGAAGCGTGGCCAGTGCGCGCACGGCTTCCTGCTGTTCCCCGCAATGGCGGGCGATGCCATAAAGGCACCATGCGCGGCTGAGATTCAGCCCGTCGAGGTGAACGAGCTTGCCGTCTGAACGGTCGTTGACGGTAGCCACGTTAAAGATCGCCGAGTTTTGTTTGAAAAGCCCGGGCAGAAAGTTTTTCACCCATTTCCGATAGGCTTCCGACGGCAAAATACGCGACATCAGGTCGGCCTCTTCAAGGCACGGCGACAGGAAGTCGTACCCGCCCGGCTCCCAGCTGGCAGGGCAATCGCGGTCGTTCGCGTAAAACCGCATAGCCGTGGATTTTATAGAAGATTGCAGGGCGGTGTCTCTTGCGGTAACGGCGTAATCCCAGGCCAGCCGCAGGCCGAACGCGAGGTTGGTATGCTCGCCCACGCGGATGGGATAAGCGATCTTTTTGAGGAAATCGCGGTAGGCGTTGCTGAAATAAAACGCCAGCGGCGCTATGTTGCGGCGCAATTGTGCGGCGAGCGGATCGTTCCAGGTGATCAGCTCCGTTTGCAGCTGTAGCAGCCAGCTCCAGCCGTAAATTCGTTCGAATCCCTTGTTTTCCTTGCTGCTGAAAAGCAGCAGTTCCGTGCGGATATTCTCCTGCGAAAGGTTCTCCGCCAGCTTCCGCCTGATCTCGGCGGCATTGGGCAGCTGCGGGTACATTTTGAGCAGCCGCACCAGCATCCAGTGGCCGTGCACGCTGCTGTGCCAGTCGTAACACCCGTAAAACGCGGGATGGTAACTGCGCGGCGCGCCCAGCATCGACGAATCGGTGTACACAATGCCGGTTTTGTAAGGAAATTCATGCTGCATGCATTTCAGCGGCAAAGCGGAAAGATGCGCCGCACCTTCGGTCGTGAGCCGCAGCTGCCCGTTCTTTTCCTCGTACAGCGGCATCTGCGCGAAACCTTCCGCGCAAATGAATAAACAAAGCAGCAGGGATATTCCTCTCATAAGTTTTACCGGTTCAGTAAAAGTTTGACGTAAAAGGAAGGTTTGGTCAGTTTCTTGCGAAGGTCCACTTCGTAAAACATGCTCGAGATCACGTCGCGGAGCTGCTTGTTGCGCATGCCCATTTTCATGAGCCAGTTAAACAGGCGCGGGTATTTCACGAGCTGCTGCAGTTTGTAGCTCAGTTTCAGTTCAGGGCCCAGCACACGGTATACGCTTTCGTCGTACGCCATCATGATCTCTTCGCCGAAGTTGCCTGCGGCAAGACAGGCCGCGGCCTGCTTCGCGGCAATGGCGCCGCTGTAAATGGCGTTGCCGATGCCTTCTCCCGTGAACGGGTCGATGATGTAAGCAGCGTCTCCCACGAGCATGTAGCGGTTGCCGGAAAGCCTGCGTTTTTTGGAGCCCAGCGGAAGGCCATAACCGTCGAGGCTACTGGTCATTTCCGCGTCGCGGAAACGTTCCGCGAAAACGGGGTCCTGTTTGAGCGTATCGGTAAGCAATTGTTTCAGGTTCACTTTCCGGTCGCGCACGGCGTCGCTGAGCATGTCCATGCCTACGTTGGCTTCGCCGTTGGGCAGCGGGAAGATCCAGAGGTAGCCCGGCAGCAGGTTCTTGAGGAAGTGCAGCTCGATGAAACTGTCTGCATGCGTGCCTTTCACGCCTTTGTAATACGCCCTGATGCCCGCGGCGTAATACTTCGGCTCCATGCGGATGCCCGCCACTTCTTTGGTGAACGAAGAATGCGCGCCGTTGGCCACGATGAGGAGTTTCGCTTTCACCTCGAAATCGCCGGCCGCGTTGCGCACGGTGTAACCATCTTCGTCCAGCGAATATTTATCGATGGTAACGCCTTCAAAAAGTTGTACGTTGGCACTGCGTTTCAGCTCGTCCACCATAAAATTGTCGAAGTGAATGCGTTTGCAAACGAAGCCCAGCGGCTCGTCTGCCTGTTTGTTATAATTGGGTTTGTACGGCACGTCCATGCCCTGGCGGCCGGGGGAAACGAAAGTAACGCCCCAGCTGTTTTCTTTTTCCACAAAAGCCCGCAGCCTTTCCGCGATGCCTTTATCGATCTTTTCGAGCCCGGTGATCACTTTGCCGCTGAGACCGTCTCCGCACACTTTATCGCGGGGAAAAACAGCTTTGTCGGCAACCACGCAGGGAATGCCCAGCCTGTCCAATTGCAGCGCCGCGGTAGCGCCTCCGGGCCCCGCCCCGATAATACAAACTGAAGTGGTGATCATAGGGTGCCAAGATACGGAATCTGGTGCGAGCGGAATATTTATCTTTGCCGAAAACCTGAAAAATATGTTCGGAGACTTGTTTGGAAAGCTGCAGGAAGCGCAGCAGAAAATGAACGACAGCAAAGAGCGCCTCAAACATATCACTGTTGAAGGCGAAGCCGGCAACGGCGCCGTGAAAGCGGTGGCAACGGGCAACCGCGAAATAAAAAGCCTGGAGATCGATCCTTCGCTGCTGGCGGCGGAAAGGAAAGAAGAGCTGGAAGACCTGCTGATCTCCGCGCTGAACCGTGCGCTGAAAAATGCGGAGCATGCATGGGAAAACGAAATGAAGAACGTGGCGGGCGGCATGCTTGGCGGCATGGGCCTGCCGGGAATGTAAGGCAAAAAAAAAAACGTCCCGTGATTACGGGACGGTTTATAATCCTTTTGTTTTCATCTAAACAACTTAGCCAACCTCTTCCGCCTTCAACATCTTTTGGAACTTCTTCCTTTCTTCTTCGTCCAGGATGGTTTTACGCATACGGATGTGGTTGGGCGTTACTTCGATGCACTCGTCCTGCTGGATGTACTCCATACATTCTTCCAGCGTCATCAGTATTTTAGGTGCGATATTAGCGGCGCCATCGGTACCGCTTGCACGCATGTTGGTCAATTTTTTGCCTTCGTTGGGGTTTACCACCAGGTCGCCGGGTTTGTTGTTCTCACCGATGATCATGCCTTTGTAAACCTCTTCTCCCGGGTCCACGAAGAATGAGCCTCTGTCCTGCAGTTTATCGAGGGAGTAACCGGTAGTGGTACCGCCTTCCTTGGCGCAAAGAACACCGTTGTTACGGCCGGGGATGGGGCCTTTCCAGGGTTTGTAATCCATAAAGCGGTGCGCCATTACAGCTTCACCGGCAGTATTTGTCAGCATCTGCGTACGCAGGCCGATCAAACCGCGGGAAGGGATCTCGAATTCCAGGTGCTGCATTTCACCTTTGGTTTCCATGATCAGCATTTCGCCTCTGCGGCGGGTTACGAGGTCGATCACTTTGGAAGCAAATTCCTGCGGAACGTCTACCACGAGGGTTTCAAACGGTTCGCATTTTTTGCCGTCGATGATCTTTGTGATTACCTGCGGCTGGCCAACGGTCAGCTCATATCCTTCGCGGCGCATGGTTTCCACCAGCACGCCCAGGTGAAGGATGCCGCGGCCGTATACCATGAAGCTGTCCGCAGCTTCGGTATCGTGTACGCGCAATGCCAGGTTCTTCTCGGTTTCTTTCATCAGGCGGTCGCGGAGGTGACGGGAGGTCACGAACTTGCCGTCTTTACCAAAGAAAGGAGAGTTGTTGATGCTGAACAGCATGTTCATCGTCGGTTCGTCTACGCTGATAACCGGCAATGCTTCCGGATTTTCGAAATCAGCGATCGTATCGCCGATACCGAAATCTTCAATGCCTACCACCGCGCAAATGTCGCCGGCCAGCACTTCCTGCACGCGTTTTTTACCAAGCGATTCGAATATGTACAATTCACGTACGCGGGTCTTTTTAATGGAACCGTCTACCTGCACCAGGCTGATAGGCTGGCCTTCAGCGATCTTTCCGCGGGTTACTTTACCTACGGCGATACGGCCGAGGAAGGTGGAGTAATCGAGGGAAGTGATCTGCATCTGCAGGGTGCCTTCGTTTATTTTCGGCTCGGGAACGTGCGTCAGGATGCCATCCAGCAAGGGGATGATGTCTTCCCTGGGCTCCAGGCTATCGTTGAACCAGCCGTTTTTGCCGGAACCGTAATAGGTGGGGAAGTTTAACTGGTCTTCCGTAGCGTCCAGGTTAAAGAACAGTTCAAATACGGCATCATGCACTTCATCGGGGCGGCAGTTGGCTTTGTCCACCTTGTTGATCACCACGATGGGTTTCAGGTTCAGCTGCAATGCCTTCTGCAGTACGAAACGCGTCTGCGGCATGGGGCCTTCGAAAGCGTCCACCAGCAGGATCACGCCATCGGCCATTTTTAATACGCGCTCCACCTCGCCACCGAAGTCGGCGTGGCCCGGAGTGTCTATCACGTTGATCTTTACGCCTTTGTATTCAACCGATACGTTTTTGCTGAGGATGGTGATACCACGCTCTTTTTCAAGGTCGTTGTTGTCCATGATCAGCTCCCCGGTTTCCTGGTTGGCCCGGAATACGTTGGTAGAGTGGAGGATTTTATCCACCAGGGTAGTTTTACCGTGGTCTACGTGCGCGATAATGGCGATGTTTCTAATTTGCATGACAATGAGTGATTTAGCCGCATTTTGAAGTCGTTCCGGGGTAACTTTTTCCGGGCGGCTCCAAACGAAGGCGCAAAGGTACGAATAATCGCGGGAATTACCTGTAGGGATACCTTAAATAAACGTGAAATATCAGGATATGGCCGGGAAACACATTACCTGTTCAAAACCAACAAGTTAGTGTTCCTGTTGTTGTGTAAGCGCCCTGGTCAACGCTTCATTGAGCTGTCCGAACGCCTGCTGGTTGCCCGGATTGTCCAGCGCGCGGGCGATGTCCAGCTTTTCCCTGGGGGTGAGGTGCCAGCTCAGCGCGGCGGCCTTTTCGACCTGCTGCGGCACGTACTGGAAGATGAGGCGTTTGAATTTGTTGGGAAAATACGCTTCTATATAATTGACCAGGTGGTCCTGGTGAAAATCCTGCATGCTCATCCAGTGCGCCTGCATCGAAAACAAGGGCTCAAAGATCAGGTCGCCCAGGTCTTTCGTTTGTTTGATAGGCGTTACGTCGTTTTTACGCGTGTCCCTGATCTGCATGAAGATCACCCCGCCCGTGTTTTCATTGATCCATTCGCGGAACGTGTATAAAAAACGGATGCTGGTCTCCTGCCCGAAATTGTCGCGGATGCCCGCGTCCATTACGTCTACAATGGGATTGCTGGGGAGGAACACGTTGGGCAGCACATAGGGGAACGTGGCGCTCATGCGGATGGCGCTGGTCACGCGAAGCTCGTTGGAGTGCTGGTTGGCGAAAAACTGGTTGAAGTCCACCCCGTCCACATCCCGCACGGAGCGCGTGGGGTACCGGTAATCGGCGGCGCAGAGATAACTCACCGGCTGCGGGCTCATAAACAGCCTGCGCCCGTCCGCATTCAGGGTGGCGCACCAGATCATCATCGGGATCTTCGCTTCGTATTCGGGCTGTTTATAATCGCCGATGGTTTTGTTGAGAACATTGTCCGTATTCAGGTTCAGCTGCATTTCAAAGGCATAGCCGCGGTCTTTGGCGTAGGCGTTTTTGCCGATATTGAAATGCCTGAACGGCGTAATAAAATCGTTTACCGCGAATGAGCTGAACACGGAATTGAGCAGGTCGCGGGAAATCTTTTCGCAGTAAAGACTGTCGTACAGCCGCGCCCGCGTGGGCATTCGGCCTTCCTGCTGGCGGAGGTACAGCTCGCGGAAATAAGTGGCGCCCAGCATTCCGCCGGAAGCGCCGGTCATGAGAAAGGTATGGTCGAGCAGTTTTCCTTTCAGCAGGCTGTCGTAGCGCTGGAGCACGTTCATCGTCCATGCGGCGGAACGGCTGCCGCCGCCGCTGGTGTTGATGATGATGATGGGCGGTTTGGAGCCGGGGGGAAATTTCTTTTTCCAGTTCTCCAATATTTCCAGCGTGTTTTTCCGGTCGGCTTCGGCGCGGGCCGCGGTGAAAAACTCCTGCAGGCTGTGCACGCTGTATTCCGGGCGGTCTTTTTTATCGAGGTAATTGAGGCCGTATGCTTTGTTGCGATTGTCGATCCACTGGTTCTTCACCATCCAGTTCAGCCCGAAGATCAGGGTGATCAGCACCGGGATGGCCCAGCTTTCCAGCAGGTAGGCATATGCGCCCGCCACGCCGATCAGGAACGCGAAAAAGATCATCACGCTGGCGCCCGCCGGGATGCGGAAAGCGTTGTAATCCATCAGGTAAGCCATTATGACGAGGAAAACCAGCGCGAGCGCAATAGTGATCATCGCCGCGAAATGGTGCTGACGGAAGATATTATCGAGGTAATGTTTGTTGTAGTGGTCTACATTCCTGGCCCGGCGTATGCGCCAGGGGCTGGAAAAGTAGCTGTGCACGGGCAGCGCGTTCTCGTCTCTTTCCTGGTTGGGCTTGAGCACAGTGCGGAGAAAATTGCGCGGGTTGCCGAATTTTTTCATCAGCCTGCGGCCGATATTTTTGTCCGCGTTAAAAAAGTAGAAAAAGGAGAAAAATATAATGATGAGGAAACCGCAGATAAAACCTTCGGCCAGCAGCAGGATTTGCGGAACGGAGTTGAGCTCCTGCCAGCGCTGGTATTGCCAGCCGCGCCAGAGCAGCATGAGCAGGAATGCGCCGGGAATGATGGCGTTGTTCAGGCAGTAGCGCGAAAAAGGCTGCGAGGTGGTGGCGAGGAATTTAAAACGGCCGCTGTGAAGGATAAAGGTGGTGATGTTCCAGCTCATCGTGAAAATGGCCGCGGCGACGCCGGTTACGGTGGTGCTGTAGAAATTCACTTTTCCCATATATTCCGGTGCAAGGAACAGCGCATCGCCGCCAAACGTTTTGGCAAAGCCGCCGTTGATGGTGCTGAACAATATGGCCCAGAAGATCAGCAAAACCTGGTACTTGCGGAAATGCAGCATCAGCAGCTGAATAGGGAAAGAATAGAAAAATCGTAACCAGAATCTTTTCACCACCTTAAATTAAGGCAAATATCGAGAACGTGAAATTAAAAATAAATTAAATGTGAGATCAGCGGCGGGTAACGAACCTTGCCCAGATCATCACCATCAGCAGGGCCATGCCGGTGAACTGGTGTGCCAGCGCGAATCCCAGCGGTATTTTCACGTCGCTGTTAAGCACGGTGAGCACGCCTAAAAAAACCTGGAGCAGCACGGTGAGCAATGCAAGCGCGCGCACGGTGGCGAGCTGCGGCAGCCTGGCCGAGCGCAGGTACCAGATGGCGATGAGAATAGTGAGCAGGTAAGCGAGGCCGCGGTGGATGAACTGGATGGTGATCTGGTTGTGGGTCGCGTCTTCCAGGAACCCGCCCTGCGAAAACATGCCGGGTGGCACCGCGAAACCGTTGATGGAGGGCCAGGTGGTGGCGGCCAGCGCGGCGTGGAGGCCGGCCATGAACGCGCCGTAAATGAGCTGGAGCACGAGCATGCAGAGGACCCAGCCGGAGAGTTTGCGCAGGGAAGGCGCCTGTACGATGGAACCCGCCGGCACAGTGAGTTTCAGGGCAAACCAGAGCACGTACCACAACAATCCCAGCGCGGCGATAAAGTGAATGGCTAAACGAATATGGGAAACGTAGAGGTTTTCTTCATTCAGCCCGCTTTTCACCATCACCCAGCCGATAAGGCCCTGCAGGGCGCCCAGCACCAGCAGCATGATCATCGGGACGATCATGCTGCGGTCTATTTTCTTTTTAATGATGAACCACACGAAAGGCAGGATAAATACGATGCCGATCAGGCGGGCCCAGTTGCGGTGCAGCCATTCCCAAAAGTAGATCCATTTGAAGTCGGACAGGGTGAAGTGGCTGTTGATATATTTGGCCTGGCCGATCTGCTGGTATTTTTCGAAAGCCGCCTGCCAGGCCGCTTCATTCATGGGAGGGAGCGCGCCCAGGATGGGCTTCCATTCCGTGATGCTGAGGCCGGAGCCCGTGAGCCGCGTAATGCCGCCCAGCAGCACCTGTACAATGATCATCGCCACGCCGGTGAACAGCCAGATAACGATGGCCCGGTTTCCTTTTTTTTGCTGCATTTCCATAAACCTTGCAAAAATAAGGGTTAATCGCGCCCGGTCCGGATGATTTTTATCAATTCCGGAATCATTCCGCCGGTTTTTGTAATTTTAGCGCCAACAAAATCAGTTAACTTGTTGCTGCCATATTACCAGGATGTTTTGACAGAAGCGGGCTGCGATGAAGCCGGAAGAGGCTGCCTCGCGGGACCTGTATTTGCAGCGGCGGTGATTTTGCCGAAAAGTTTCCGGCATCCTTTGCTGAACGATTCGAAGCAGTTGAGCGAAGACGAAAGGAATGTTTTAAGGGTGGTGATAGAAAGGGAGGCGGTAGCCTATGCGGTAGCCAGCGTGTGCAACCTGGAAATTGATAAGATCAATATCCTGAAAGCCTCGTTCAAGGCCATGCACGAAGCTTTGGCACGATTATCGCTACAGCCCCAAATGTTACTGATTGACGGTAACCGTTTTCATCCCTATGGCGACATCCCGCATACCTGCATCATACAGGGCGACGGAAAATATGCATCCATAGCAGCAGCGTCTGTGCTGGCGAAAACTTATCGGGACGAATATATGCAGGCCCTGCACGAGCAGTACCCGCAATACGGATGGAAGGAGAACAAGGGTTATCCTACAAAATATCACCGGGATGCCATCCGCTCCCACGGCGACACGCCCTACCACCGGAGGACGTTCCGCTTGTTGCCAGACCAGCTCAGCCTGGACGAGGAGGAAAAGTGGTAAAAAGGAACGAATCATGCTAAAGCAAACGCAACAACAGAAGTTATTACAAAAGTTGTCACCCCAACAGATTCAGCTCATGAAACTGTTGCAGGTGCCTACGGCCAATCTCGAAGAGCGCATTAAAGAAGAACTGGAAGAAAATCCCGCCCTTGAATACAGTGAAGACGGCCAGGAAGACGATCTTTCCAAAGAAAATAACGAGGAGTTCGAAGCCAATACCGAAGAAGAGTTCGAGCCGGACGGCAGCGAAAACGAATACGACAACATCGATATTTCCGAATACGTTTCAGAAGGCGACGACGAGATCGCGGATTATAAACTGAGGGACGATAATTATCCCGACCCGGACGAATCCCGCACCATTCCCGTACGCGTGGAGACCACCTTTCACGACCACCTGCTCAGCCAACTGGGCCTGCAGACGCTGGACGACCGCGAGCGCCGCATTGCCGAACAGATCATCGGCAGCATCGACGACGACGGGTACCTGCGCCGCGAAACCAGCGCGATCGTAGACGACCTTTCATTTTCACAGAACATACAGGCCGAAGAGGAAGAGATCAAACAGCTTATTAAGCTGATCCAGACCTTCGACCCCGCCGGCGTTTGCTGCGCGGACCTGAAAGAATGTCTGCTGCTGCAGCTCAAACGCAAGAATCCTGACGATCCCGGCGTGCAAACTGCCATCTCGATACTGGAGAACTATTTCGACGAGTTCACCAAAAAACATTACGAAAAGATCCAGCGGTCGCTGAACCTCAACGACGAAGACCTCCGCGAGGCCATCGGCCAGATCATCAAGCTCAATCCCAAACCGGGCGGCAATTACAGCCTGATGAACAAGGCGGAGAGTTATGTGATCCCGGATTTTTTCATCCTCAACAACAACGGCAAGCTCGAATTGTCCCTCAACAGTAAAAACGCGCCGGACCTCCGCATTTCCGAAGGTTACCGCGAAATGCTGAAAGAATACGACCGCGGCGATAAAAAAGACAAAAGGCAGAAAGAGGCCGTGCTGTTCATCAAACAGAAGATCGACGCGGCCAAATGGTTCATCGACGCCATCAAACAGCGCCAGCACACGCTGCTGAGCACCATGGAAGCGATCATGAGCTACCAGCACGAGTTTTTCCTCACCGGCGACGAAACCACCATGAAGCCGATGATCCTGAAAGACATTGCAGACATCACGCAGCTGGACATTTCCACCGTAAGCCGCGTGGCCAACAGCAAATATGTGCAAACGGAATTCGGCACCTTCAAGCTCAAGTTCTTTTTCTCCGAATCGTTGTCTACAGACAGCGGCGAGGAAGTGAGCACGCGCGAGGTGAAGAAAATCCTGTCCGACATGATCGGCGGCGAAAACAAACGCAAGCCGCTCAGCGACGAAAATCTCACGAAAATGCTGCAGGACAAAGGATATAACATTGCACGGCGGACCGTGGCAAAATACCGCGAACAGCTGAACATACCCGTTGCGCGTTTACGCAAGGAATTATAATCATTACATTATTCATGGAAGAGCAGAAATCGGCCGTTAATTTTCCGCCCGCCCTTCGGGCAACAGCAACAGTATTTTCTTATTTGCTGCATCCTTTGTTCATCCCGCTGCTCATCACCTTCCTGGTGGTAACCGCGCTGCCGGAATATTTCGTGGTGTTCAAACAGAACAGTTTCAGGTTCCCGTTCGATACGCTGTACATCCGGGTGGGCGTAGGCTGCTTTCTGTTCCCGCTGCTGGCCGTGGTATTGTCAAAATTGCTGGGGTTTGTGAACAGCGTGCGGCTGGAAGACCGCATGGACAGGATCATTCCTTATGTGGCGATCACGATCTTTTATTTCTGGGTTTTTTATACGTTCAAACGCCAAGGCCTGACCCCGGGTTTTTTCGACGCGTTTTTCCTGGGCATCTTCCTGGCCGTGGTAGTATGTTTTGTGGCGAACAGTTTTGTGAAGATCAGCATGCATACAACGGGCTGGGGCGGCGTGCTGGGTTTCCTGATGATGCTGATGTGGGGCATGGGCATGAACGTGAGCCTGCCGCTGGCGATAGCATTCGTGCTTACGGGGCTGGCCGCCACGTCGAGGCTGATACTGGACGCGCATACGACCCGGGAAATATATATCGGCCTGTTCGTGGGCGTGCTTTCACAGGTGGTCGCATATGCCATTGTGGGCTAAACGCTATTTCCTTTTTTTATAGATATTTTTTCACTGCGCAGATCCCCTGCGTAAGGACGATGCACTTTTGTATCGTCCATTGCGTGTTACCCCATTTCAAGTTTAAACACCGGATGCTATTCAAATTAGTATTTTAGAAAAAATGCTAAAATTTTTAGGAGTTTTCGGGGAAATAATTATAACTTGCACTACCATTAAATTTGTAACAAAATATACTGACTTACTAATTCAAAGATTATGTCAAACGGCAATACTGATAAACTGAAGGCCCTTCGCCTTACGATGGACAAAATTGATAAGGATTTCGGCAAAGGCGCCGTGATGATGATGGGCGAGAAGCCTGATGCGCCGATGGAATTTATTTCCACCGGTTCCCTGGGGCTGGATATCGCTTTGGGCATTGGCGGCCTGCCGAAAGGAAGGGTGATCGAAATATATGGCCCGGAATCTTCGGGTAAAACCACGCTGGCGATCCACACGATCGCGGAAGCGCAGAAAAAAGGCGGCATTTGCGCCATTATCGACGCGGAGCACGCTTTCGACAGTTCTTATGCCCGCAAGCTGGGCGTGGATGTGGATTCACTGCTGATCTCCCAGCCGGACCACGGCGAACAGGCGCTCGAGATCGCGGACAGGCTGATCCTTTCCGGGGCGGTAGATGTAGTGGTGATCGATTCCGTAGCCGCGCTGGTGCCGAAAGGCGAGCTGGAAGGCGAAATGGGCGAAAGCAAAATGGGCCTCCAGGCGCGTTTGATGAGCCAGGCCCTCCGCAAACTGACCGCTACGATCTCCAAAACCAACTGCTGCTGCATTTTCATCAACCAGCTGCGTGAAAAGATCGGCGTGATGTTCGGCAACCCCGAAACCACGACCGGCGGTAACGCCCTGAAGTTCTATGCTTCCGTAAGGCTGGATATCCGACGTATGAGCCAGATCAAAGACGGGGATGAAGCCGTGGGCAACCGCGTGAAGGTGAAGGTCGTGAAGAACAAGGTAGCGCCTCCTTTCCGTATGGCTGAGTTCGACATCATTTTCGGCCACGGTATTTCCAAAGTGGGCGAGCTGATAGACATGGGCGTGGAATACGGTATCGTGCAGAAAAGCGGTAGCTGGTTCAGCTACGAAGGCAACAAACTCGGTCAGGGCCGCGATGCCGTGAAACAACTGCTGCTGGATAACCCGGAAGTAGCTACCGAAGTGGAAGCCAAAATCAAGGCAAAACTCGCGGAACAGGCATAACCAAAGCCCGTTCTCCAGGATAAAAATTTTTAAACGTTCATTAAACGTTTGTTTGGGTTAGTTTAGTAGAAGGTCTGTTGTCTAACAGACCTTTCTTTTTTTGGTGAGTTCTGGCCGCATCGGCTGGAATTTGTTTCCGGGTGGGATTTTAAACCTTCTTTACGGGGAAATTTGTAGCTCGCCATAGGACGTTGGTTTCGACGAGAGAGCGGTTTTTCTTTTACGGACGAACCTGATGCTGTAGGTAGTTGCCGGGAAATTCAGCGCCACACCCACCTTTGTTTCCCGCATTGCAATGGAAGTATTACTTTTAACGTTCATGTAATGGCATGCTGACGTATTACCAGATATTATCTATTCCTGAAACCGCTTCCCTGAAGGAAATCAAATCCGCCTTCCGCAAATTGTCCCTCCGCTACCACCCGGACCGGAACGACGGCGACAAAACCGCGGAAACAAAATTTAGGGAAGTACTGGAAGCCTACAAGGTATTGTCAGACCTGGATAAAAAAGCCTGGTACGACCGCCAGCTTTTCTATAAACGCCAGCCGCCGCAACCCGCACCACAACCGCAATCCCAGCCACGACCACAACCCATTTACCAGCAACCGCCGTTCCGGAAAGTGCATCGCCGGTATACCGAAGAATACGTTCAACCGGATTTCAGCCGCATGCCCTGGCGTTTCATGGGTTTCGTCACCGGCGGGCTGCTCCTGTTTTTTGTATTGTTGTATAATTTCGGCCCGAAACCACGGGACATCAACCAGGAATTGCGGGACGAAGAAGTCCGCATAGAGATGCCGCCAATATCCACCGTCAGTCAACAGAGCGTGAAATTAAAAGACGGCACCAGCATCAGCCTTTCAGGGTTGGCCAGCCGCTATCCCAGCGCCAGTGTCGTGGAACTATATTCAGATATAGACGGCGATGGCGCCGACGAGCTTCATCTCTCGGTGACTTATCCCGGGCGTGCGTTATTTACCAGCCGTGATTACATTTTCCGTCGCGCCGAAATGCCCGGGGAGATGGATGTGGATACGAAAGACGCGTTGTACGAAGAGTTTTTCACCTACGAAAACGGCCTGCATATCGTGGGAGACAATATGCGCCTGTATTTTGGCGCGGATATCGAAACGTACTACAGTTGCAACGACTGCCAGGTAACCGGCCTGCCGAACCCCAGGATGGTGCCGGCCATTTACCTGCGGGCAAGAAACGGCCGGCTCCGTTTCGCGGAAACAAATGCAGGAAGGAACCGGGAAATAGAAGAAAATCTCGCTTACCTCAACACGAGGGGCGTTCCTGACCTGGCAAACGGCCAGGACGACGGCACACGGAAAGAATATATCCGCCAGGTAGTGACGTACTATTTCAACAACCGCGCCCTGCCTGCGGCGGAAACTCTCTTCCGCGGCAATTATCCCGGCAGCGACCAGGATGCCGTTTGGAAAGATGCCGAAGAGATCATCAAAACATACGTGCAAAAAATAACCTCCAATGCTGCATTCGGCAACATGGAGGTTTTGTGAGCCACCCATCGGGATCGAACCGACGACCTGTTATTTACGAAACAACCGCTCTGACCAGCTGAGCTAGGGTGGCAACTTTACAAAAATAAGCTCCGGGACGATACATTGTATAACCTTGCGAAAAAAATCCGCACGCAACCGTAGAGATATTGCTGCATACAACCAGCAGCAGCGGACTGCAACCGGGATCAAAACGCACATCCCTGGCCATGTCAGGCCGGCAGACTTACAGGCAACAAAGGCCTGTTCTTTCACCGCCGACATCAAATATAGTTGGCTTACGAACCGATATCGAATACAAACCTGGCCGTTTCAAGCCAACAGGCTTATCGGGGTAAACAACGACCGGTTCTTACCCTGCCTCAAAATGGTGCCTGACTTACAGACTGACACCAAAACGGAAAAGAATAACGCCTGCTAAACTTCCGGCTCTTCTTCCTCGCGACGGATATTTTCTTCGGAAATCAAAGCTTCCCAGAGTATGTCTTTTAGTTCCTGCAGCCCCGTTTGCGTCACCGACGAAATGAAAACATGCGGCACATCTTTCGGTAACTCCTCTGCTATGGCGGCTTTCAGCTCGTCGTCGAGCATGTCGCTTTTGCTGATGGCGATCAGGAATTGTTTATCCAGCATTTCGGGGTTGTATTGCTCCAGTTCGTTCACGAGGATGTTAAACTCTTTCAGGTGATCGGCACTGTCTGCCGGGATCACGAACAACAGCACTGCGTTCCGCTCGATATGCCGGAGGAAACGGTGCCCCAGCCCTTTGCCTTCATGCGCGCCTTCGATGATGCCTGGAAGATCGGCCATGCAGAACGATTTATCGTCGCGGTAAGGCACCATGCCCAACTGCGGCGTGAGCGTGGTGAACGCGTAATTCGCGATCTTGGGTTTGGCGGCGGTGATGGAAGACAGGAGGGTGGATTTTCCCGCGTTGGGAAACCCTACCAGCCCAACGTCCGCCAGCACTTTGAGCTCCAGCAGTTTCCAGCCTTCACGGCCGGGCTCGCCGGGCTGTGCGTATTCGGGCGCCTGGTTGGTGGCGCTTTTAAAGTAAGCGTTGCCGCGGCCGCCCTGGCCGCCGGGCATAAAAATGATCTCTTCTCCTTCTTTCAACACTTCGGCTTCCACTTCGCCGGTTTCTTCGTCGCGCACGATGGTGCCCAGCGGCACTTCGATCACGATGTCTTTCCCATTGGCGCCGGTACAATTGTCGCCGCTGCCGTTTTCGCCGTTTTCGGCCAGTACGTTTTTGTACCAGCGAAGGTGCAGCAGCGTCCACAACTGGGAATTGCCGCGCAGGATGAGGTGGCCGCCCCTTCCGCCGTCTCCGCCGTCGGGCCCGGCCATGGCTTTAAATTTGGTGCGCATAAAATGCCTGCTGCCGGCGCCGCCATGGCCCGATTTACAAAATACCCGTATGTAGTCTACAAAATTCTCCATATGTCAGATCTCCTTCCGGCCGCGGGGCCGGTTTATAGCTGAACGGGCACCTGCCCGCTCTTTTTGCCCAAAAAGCAAAACGCAAAGATCGTAAAGTTTGGCTTTACATGATCTTTGCGTTGCAATATGTATGTTCCGGGAAGCCGCGTTTATACGCGAACCCCCATCAGTTCTTCGATTTCTTTGCTCAGCAGCTCGAAAATGTGCTCGATGGTGCCTTCGCCTTTCACTTTCTTCAGTTTCCCGAATTTAGCGTAGTGATCCGCCACAGGAGCGGTTTTGTTGTGGTATTCCACGATGCGTTTTTTCACCACGTCTTCGCTTGCATCGTCTGAACGGCCGGAGGTAAGCCCACGGTCCAGCAGGCGGCGAACCAGCTCGTCTTCCGGGACTTCCAGGCTCAACACTACGGAAATGCTTGTCTTTTTCAATGCCAGCAGCTTATCCAGCGCTTCCGCCTGCACGGTGGTGCGGGGGAAACCATCGAAAATGAAGCCGCGTGCTTCCGGGTTGGCGTCCAGCTTGGTGCTGATCATGCCGATCACCACTTCGTCCGGTACCAGCAGGCCCTGGTCGATAAACTTCTGAGCCTCCAGGCCCAAAGGCGTTTTCCCTGCGATTTCGGAACGCAGCAGATCGCCGGTGGACAGGTGAAGCAAACCGTACTTCTCAATAATGTTGGCACTCTGGGTTCCTTTACCGCTTCCGGGAGGGCCAAATAAAATAAGATTGACCATGTTCTTCGATAATGTATTCTTTCGCAAGTGAAATACTTACGCCTTAAAAACGTGTTACAGTTGACAAGTACATCCCCTCTTCTTACAGAATGGTTCTTCAAAAGGTTTAAGGACGACGTTTCGTAAGGTGCAAATATAACAAACAATTGAATGAGTTGGTAATTAAAATTCAGATTGATGAAATCTCAAAAAAAATACGCAAAAAATTCTGAAAATATTTCAAAAAAACTTCAAAAAAGGTAGAAGAATTGAAAATCGACCTCAGGCGGTGAGAACCGGGATAAAACATATGTTCATTTATTGGAATGCATCAACCGCCAGTCATTTCGGGGGAAGTATGAGCTTGGAAATTTTGTATGTTTATAGGATGATGAAGCATTTTTTGGTAGCACTACTCACCGGGCTGACTTTCACAGCCAATGCACAAACGGCATCCACGCAACTGAAAAGCAGGACCACGCAGGAAAAACCCCGCCAAAGCAAGGCCGATCATTGGGTAGACAGTGTTTTTAACTCGCTCAGCCACGAAGAACGCATCGCGCAGCTCATTATGATCCGCATGCATTCGAATCTCGGGCAGGACCATATCAATTCCGTACTGAACGACGTAAGGGTCAACAAGATCGGCGGGATGGTCACTTTCCAGGGCGGCCCGGTGCGCCAGGCAATGCTCATCAACCGTTACCAGGCCGCGAGCAAAACGCCGCTGCTTATCGCCACAGACGGCGAATGGGGCCTCGGGATGCGTTTTGTGGACAGCGTGATCGCCTTTCCCCGCAACCTGATGCTCGGCGCCGTGCAGGACAGTGCGCTGATTTACGAAGTAGGCAAAGCCATCGGCGAACAATGCAAACGCATGGGCATTCAATACAATTTCGCGCCCGTGCTGGATGTGAACAACAACCCGAACAACCCGGTGATCAACGACCGCTCGTTCGGCGAAGACAAATACCAGGTGGCGCGCCTCGGCATCGCCATGATCAAAGGCATGCAGGACGCGGGCGTGATGGCCTGCGCCAAACATTTCCCCGGGCACGGCGATACCGATGTGGATAGTCATTATGATCTGCCGTCTATCAATAAAACCTTGTCACAGCTGGACTCGCTGGAGCTGTATCCCTTTCAGCGGGCCATAGACGCGGGCGTTGGCTCCGTCATGATCGGGCATCTTTATCTTCCCGCCATCGACAAAAAAGCCAATACGCCTTCTTCCATTTCGTATAAAACGGTGACCGACCTGCTGCAGAAAAGAATGGGCTTCGACGGGCTGATCGTGACCGACGCGCTGGAAATGAAAGGCATTTCAAAATATTATGACCACGGCCAGGAATCGCTGCAAAGCCTGCTGGCCGGCAACGACCTGATGGAGCTGCCGTCTACCGCGAAAGGCAGCATTGCCGCTATTGCGGCGGCCATCAAAAAAGGGACGATCAGCCGCGCGGAAGTATACCGCAGGGTGAAAAAAGTGCTGCGCGCCAAATACGACCTTGGCCTGGCGGAACTTCAACCCATCGACCCCGCAAATATCACCGAAGACCTCAACGCCGCCGTACTGCCGCTCCGCCGCCGGATCTCCGAAGAAGCGATCACCGTGCTCCGCAACGACAATCACCTGCTGCCGCTGCCCGTTACCATCGGGAATAAAAAACTCGCTATCGTAGCCGTAGGCGTAGACGGCGGAAACAACACCTTCATCGACGCCGTGCGCAGCCACAGGGCCGATGTGGATGCATACGTGTTCTCTCCGCGGCAGTCCGAAGCGCAGGTGAACGCCATGGTAAAACGCCTGAAAGCCCAGTACGACGCGGTGATCATTGCCGTGCAAAATTACAGCCGCAGGCCGGCCAACAATTATGGCATCAATGCCGCGGAAAGACTGATCGTGAACCAGCTGCAGGAAGAAATGCCCGCAGCTACCGTTACTTTCGGCAATCCTTACGCTATCCGTTATTTCTGCGATGCGCCCACCATTATTGCAGCGTATGAAGACGATAGCCTTACCCACAAAGCCGCCGCAGACGTGATCTTCGGCAAGCTCGACCCTAAAGGGAAACTGCCCGTTACCGTTTGCGCCAATTTTAAGTTCGGCGCCGGTCTTGCATCTGTCAAACCCGTGGAGCGCCCCAGCCAGCTGGAAGCCGCCAGCCCGGAATCGGTGGGAATGAACGGCAACGTGCTGAACAGGATCGATTCGCTGGCTTACGACATGATACAGAAAGGCGCGGCGCCCGGTTGCCAGGTGCTGGCGATGAAAGACGGGAAAATGGTGTACCGCAAAAGTTTCGGGTTTTATGACTACAGCCAGAAAGAGCCGGTAACGGACAGTTCCGTGTACGACCTCGCTTCCGTTACCAAAATATGCGCAACCACCTTATCTGTAATGCGGCTGTACGATGAAGGCAAATTGTCGCTGGATTCCACGCTGGGCACGTATCTTCCCTGGGTGCGCGGTTCGGATAAGGAAAAGCTGGTGATCCGCGATGTGCTGATGCACCAGGCGGGCCTCGTGGCTTATATTCCTTTTTACCGCGGAACGTTGTACGACAACGGCTGGCCAGACACGTTGCTGTTCGCCGCGCATCTTGATTCCATCCACAGCCTTCGCGTTGCCGAAAACCTGTACATGACGCCGCAATACAACGACACGATGTTCCAGATCATACTGGATAGCAAACTGATACCCGCCGGCAGCAGGTACATTTACAGCGACAACGATTTTATTTTCCTCGGGAAAATAGTGGAATCCATCACCGGCAAACGCCTGGACCATTACGTGCGCGAAACGTTCTACGAGCCGCTTGGCCTTCGTACGATGGGATTCGAGCCACGCAGCCATTTGCCGTTGAGCCAGCTGGTGCCCACGGAATTCGAAAACAATTTCCGCGTGCAGCTGATCCGCGGCGACGTGCACGACCCCGGCGCCGCGATGTTCGGGGGAATAGCCGGTCACGCCGGGTTGTTTTCCAACGCCACCGATCTCGGCGTGCTGATGCAAATGTTGCTGAACGGGGGAACTTACAACGGGAAATCTTATATCCACCCGGAAACCATTCAAATGTTTTCCGCGTACCATTCCAATATCAGCCGCCGCGGCCTCGGTTTCGACAAACCGGAAAAAGACAATGCCAGCCGCGACGAGCCGTACCCCTGCAAAAGCGCATCGCCGCTAACCTACGGCCATACCGGGTTTACAGGCACCTGCGTGTGGATAGACCCGCAGTACAAACTGGCGTTCATTTTCCTGAGCAACCGCGTTTGCCCGAACGGCGGCGCCAATACCAAGCTGTATTCCCTCAACGTTCGTTCGAACATCATGGAAACATTGTACGACGCGATGCAATAAGTTATTGATGCAAAACAGAAGAGGGTGCGCCGATGAAGACGCACCCTCTTTTTTATGGTCTGAATGGATGTTCCTGTTTATTCAACAGACACCACGCGGTTTACCTGGAGTTGCGTTTTGATGTCAACGGACCTTTCCAGTTTATTCCTTCCATTGCGGATCTCGAAAGTGTATGCGCCGTCTTCCAGCCTGTCCATGTTAAAACGTCCCAGGAACCTTGCCCTGCCGTCGAGCACTTCTTTGTGCAGGGTGTTGTTGTTGGCGTCTTTAATGAGCAGCACCAGTTTGTCCTGGTGAGGATTTACGATCTGTACAAGGAAACGCAGATCTTCGGTCCCTTCCTGCGTTACTTCCAGTTTACAACCTCTCTGCGCCATAAAGTTGGCTTCTTCAGGTGCGGTAGATGCGGTACGGGAGGCCTTTTCTTCGCGGGTGTTAACATAAGCAAGTGCGTCGCTCTGTGCGGTTGCCTGTAAGCTAATGCCAAGCACAAGTGCCAGTGCCGTAAGTACTGTTTTGGGTGTGTTCACAATGCCGTGTTTCATGTTAGTCAAATGTTTTAATAGTTAACGCTGTGTTTGGGTCAGTCAGTAAGTGATTGTTCCGTTTTGTCGACGCAAAGTTCTGACCGTGTCATTAAGCTAACATTAAGGGCGTATTAACTAAATATGAGCAGATCATTGCCTTAATGTTACGGGATATTCCAGGCTGTTTGTGGTAAAGTTGTCTCTAAGCTGTCCGTCGTTTTGGTGTTAATCAGTTGTTAATCGGGAATGCGAATGTACAATTAATGAGAATACGAAACGCAAAATGACAGTATTTTTTTGTTAATGAGATTGTGTAGGAAGTACAATAACGCTGCCCGTCCGGGGTGCGGACAGGCAGCGTTGGAGAGGGTTTTAGTAGTTGGGGTTTTGCGTCATCTTGCTGTTCCTGCGTATTTCCGTCGCCATGATCGGGAGCAGGTAGTGTTTGTTGGTGAATTTCCGGTCCTGCACGCCGCTTGTTAATACTTTGTAAGTATACAGCAGCGTGTCGGGGTTCAGCTTGCCGTAAATTTCGATCGCTTTGGCGGGCCCGCTGAATACGGTTTCGGCGATCAGCCAGCGGCGTGCATCGAAATAACGGTGTTCTTCAAACGCCAGCTCGTACCTGCGCTCGTAACGGTATTGTTCCATCAAAGCCGCACCGGTAACGGTGGGGGCGATGGCGGGCATGCCTGAGCGCGTGCGCACTTCGTTGATCGCGTCGCGCGCGGGCCCGTCCTGACCCAATGCCATAGAGGCTTCCGCATAGTTCAGTTTGATCTCCGCATAACGGAACCACGGCCAGGTTTGATCGCCGCGGAAAAACTGCGCGTCGAGATTGATGTCCATGAACTTGCGGAGATAATACCCGGTGTAGGAACCGTTCCAGTTCTCGATCGGGCCGCTGCGCGAATCCAGGCCGTTGATCACGTCCACGCCGCCGGAAGCGTTCCGTTTTTCATATTTGCCGGTTTGTATCACGCCCACAGGGTCGAGGCCGATAGCGTCGCTCGGGCGTTCTTTCCACTTTACGCCGTTGTAAAGAATGGTGGCGTAGAAACGCGGATCACGGTTGTCGTAGGGCTTTGCGGCCATGGAAGGGTTGTTCCAGTTAAACGGCGTGCCGTCTTTCATTTGATAACCTTCCACGAAATTTTCCAGCGGCACATTGCCGCCCCAGTTGTGGTAACCGTTCGGGCCGTTGTACAGGTCGTGCGAAGTGCCCAACAGCTGCTTGTTGAAATATTTGCAGTAAATGATCTCCGGGTTGTCTTTGTCCAGGAACACGCGGGAGTAGTTGTCCGTGCCGGAAGAAGTGGGCGCGTAGATGGAAAAACGGTTCGTCTGGATCAGCGCGAGCGCCGCGTCCTGTGCGGCTTTCCAGCGTGCCTGCCGGTCGCCGCCCACATAACCCAGTTCGGGGCGCGTATTGCCGGGCCGGTTAAAAAGATCGCTGGCGGCATACAGCAGGATGCGCGATTTCAATGCCATGGCGGCGAACTTCGTGGCGCGCCCCTGGCTGTCCCGGTCGTGCTCTTCAGGCAGCAGTTCCGCAGCTTTGTCGCATTCGGAAACAATGAAGCTTACGCATTCTTCAAAACTGTTGCGCGGCACCAGCATCGCTTCGCCGTCCGTAAGCTGGAAGATCTGCGTGATCAGCGGCACGCCGCCCCAGTATTTTACGAGCATGTGAAAAAAGTACGCGCGCAGGAAATGCGCTTCGCCTTTCAAACGCGTGCGCAACGTTTCGTCTTTAAAAGGCGCATCGTCTACCTGCGCGAAAAAGATGTTGCAGTTGCGGATGGCCCGGTAATGTTTTTCCCATTCCCCGAAAAGGTTCAATGCGCCAAGGTCTTCAGGGCTCATGGCTTCCGTTACGGACGTAGTGGTGCCGTAGTTGTGAATAAAACGGCTTTCGTCCGTCATCGAGCTGAGCATAACTTCATTAAAGCCATGCCGCATTTTCGGGTACAGGTCGTTGATATACGCCTGTATCATGTTCGGGTCTTTCCACACATCGTCTTCCATGTATTCGTTCAACGGCCGCTTCTCCAGGAAGTCTTTATTGCAGGCCGTTGTAAGCAACAGGGCGAAGGTGAAAATGCTATAACTGAGGAGTGTGAGGGTTCTTTTCATAACGCATGTTTTAGAAGGTGACATTCAGGCCGACATTAAAAATCCTTGTTTGCGGGTAAAATTGTCCGCTGCCGGTGGGCGATTCAGGGTCGAAAATTTTCACCTTATCGAAGGTGATAAGGTTCTGGCCGCTTACGTACAACCGGAGATCGTCGAGCCCGATGCGTTTTTGCAGGGTTTCGGGGAGGGTGTAGCCCAGCTCCACGGTTTTGAGGCGCAGGTAGTCTGTATTCCACAGCCAGAAAGTATTCTGGCGGCTTACCCAATATTCCTTGTCGCGGTCGTAGGGCCGTGGCATGGAAGCGTCCGGGTTGGAGGGCGTCCAGCGGTCTTCTGCGATCTTCATCGGGAAGTTGCCGATCAGGCCGGATTCCGTGCGGATGTACTGGCTTGCACCGGTTGCGCCCTGCCACAGCATGGTAAGATCGAAGTTGGCGTAGTCTGCGCCGAGGGTAAGACCGTAATTCCATATCGGGTATTCCGAACGGTTCACGCGCACGCGGTCGAGGTCGTCGATCTTGCCGTCTCCGTTCACGTCTTTGAAAATAACGTCGCCGGGAATGGCGCCGCCGATGTGCGGGTAATCGTCTACCGCGCGCTGGTCGCGGAAAATGCCGATGGCCTCGTAATACAGGTTGGCGCCGATCTGCCGGCCGGTGGACTGCTGCCATTCCGGCTGGTTGGGCACTTCGTCCCAGAACAGGATCTTGTTGCGGGCGGTGGAAATGTTCGCCACTACTTCGTAAGTAAACTTGCGTACGGTGCGTTTGTGCGTCAGGTGCAGGTCGATGCCCTGGTTCTGCACTTTCCCGATGTTCTCATCCGGAAGGGTAAGACCGGTGTAGATGGGAATGGAAGCGGAACGCTGGGAAAGAATGCTGTGACGGCGGGTGAAAAAATATTCCGCTTCGATGCCGATCAGGCCGTTGAACAATTTAGCTTCGATGGCGAGGTCCATGTTGTTAGACACTTCCCAGGTGATGTTCGGGTTCGGGATGCGCAGCGAGTTGATGCCGGTGTTGAGCTTTTCACCGAACACCACGCCGCCGTCCGAAATGCCGTAGGTGTTCATGTACTGGAAAGGATTGATCTGGTCGTTGCCCATCTGCCCCCACGAACCGCGGATCTTGAAATAATCCACCGTGCTGCCGATGGCCGATTTCCAGAAGTTCTCGCGGGAAAGCACCCATCCTGCAGACACACCGGGGAAAAAACCGAAACGTTTGTCGCGTGGAAAATTCTGCGAGCCGTCGTACCGCCAGTTAAAATCGAAGAGGTATTTTTCGTCGTAGTTGTAAGACAAGCGGCCGAAATAATTGAGGCGCGCGTAATCGAACCCGCGGCCGGTATTGTCTTTTTCTTCATTCGCGCCGGCAAACAGCTGGTCTACCGCGCTGGAAATGTAATAACGGCGGCGTGCCCAGAAATTGTCGTTTTTCATCTGGTTCCGCTCTATCGCGAAGATGGCGGAGGTGTTGTGTTTGCCGAAACTTTTGATGTAGTTGATCTTTCCGTTGATCGTGATGCTGCCGGTTTGCGCATAATTTTCTTCCAGTTCCGGCGCGCTTACGCCACGCTGGCTCGATTCCAGTTGCGGCTGGCCGTCGGCGCCGTAGCCCTGGAAAGTGTACAGCGTCCAGGGTTTGATGAACCGTTTGTTGAAATTGAAGCTCTGGTCTACCGCGAAGTTCGCGTCTACGAACAGCCCTTCCACTTTCGGGATATACAGCACCACGCCGAGATTGCTGTTGAGGGCGTACAGGCGGTCGCGCTGGTAGCCGATCTCGTTGGTGCTCGTCACTACGGGGTTGTCGCCATATTCAATGTCCGGCCCGGGCAGCCCGTTGGGCCAGCGGGCGGCTTCGGTGGGCCTTCCGCGGAGCAGTGCGCGGAAAATGGAACCGGCGCTGCGGGGCGGGAAGTTACGGTCTTCCAGCCTTCCGGCGAGGTCGAGTTTGATGGTGAGGTATTTGTTCACGTTAGCGTCCAGGTTCACGCGGGCGTTGTGCTGGCGGTACTTGGTGGCGCTGTTCTTGAAAATACCGTCCTGGAACAGGGTGCCGAGAGACACGTAGTAGACGAACTTGTCTGAGCCGCCGCGCAGGCTGAGATCGTGGCGGTTCTGGCTGCTGAGCGGTTTCACCACCTCGTCTACCCAATCGGTGTTCGGGTATTGCCAGGGGTCGGAACCGTCCGCGAACTTCTGGATCTTTTCTTCCGTGAAGCTCGGCTGGTCGCCCGCGGCCACGTTGATCTCGTTCACGATGCGCGCGTAAGTGGGCGCATCGGCCATTTTGGGCATGCGGGTAGGTTGGGTGAAACCCTGGTTGAAGCTGTAGCTCAGCAAAGGTTTGCCGGTTTTCCCGCGTTTGGTGGTAATGAGAATAACGCCGTTGGCCGCGCGGGAGCCGAAAATGGCGGCTGACGCGTCTTTCAGTACGGAAATGTTTTCGATATCGTTCGGGTTCAGGCGCTGGTAGCCGTCTCTCGGGATACCGTCTATCACCACCAGCGGGTCCGAATTGCCGTACGTGCTTCGCCCGCGGATGAGGATGCGGGAGCCGTCGTAGCCCGGCTCGCCGCTGCTGTTGATGGCCATGAGGCCGGAAACGCGCCCTACGAGGGCGTTGGATACGTTCACGGTAGGCGCCTGTTTGATCTCGGAGCCTTTTACCGTGCTGACGGACCCGGTTTTCGTTACTTTTTTCGTGGTGCCATAACCGGTCACCACGTACTCGTCCAACTGTTTTTCTGTCTCTTTCAAAAGGATGTTCACTGCTGTAAGCCCGTTCAGCGGGAACTCCTGGGTTTCGTACCCGATAAATTGCAGCACCAGAACGGCCTGCGGATCAACGTCGGAGAGTGTGAACGTTCCCTTTTCATCCGTAGCCACACCTTTGGAGGTATTGCCTTTCACCACTACCGTAACGCCGGGAAGGGAAACGTTTTTACCGTCCCTTACTCTGCCTTTTACAGTGATGTTTTTTCCGGATGATTGCTGGGTAACGTTTTGTGCCTTTGAGGCGGGCATGCCTCCGGCAAAACAGGTGATCGTGGCCATAACTATGGCCGCGCTGAAACGTGGAATGGGTTTCATAACTGTGAGCGTGTGTGTTGGGTTAAGAAATGGTTTTTCGTTCGATTTAGATTGACCCGCTCAAGTTATCTAGTTTACGCTTAAATATTTTCTAAATAAAGCGTATAAAGTACCCCTTTCTTTAAAAAAATAACCGGTAACTTAGGATACAGAATCCGCCGGTTATGAAAAGGAGACCCCTCGCTGCCCTGTTCATTACGATACTGCTGCTGGCCGCCTGCAAAAAGGAATCGAGCCTTGAAGAGCCTTTTAAGCCCAATTACTGCGATTATGCCCCTTACAGCACAGGCTCGGTTTTCAGTTACGAAATGGCGGACGTGCTTACGGGCGACACGCTGGCATACACGCTGCGCGTGGAAGGAGATACGACGTACAATAACGAGCCGTTCCGGAAACTGACAGACGATTTCACCGGCGAATATTCGCTGTTCCGCTGCGGTGGCGGCAATTACGAACAGCTGCTGGACGTTTCCGCCATCCCCGACGCCCCACCAGATCCTATCAAAACGGTTTACCTGAAAGACGATCTCCGCCTGGGCGAACATTGGGAAGAACTGATCCCCGTTTCATTGCCCGTTATCGGTGACGTGAATATCACCATCACTTACACCATCATCCAGAAGGGAACCAGCAAAACCGTGCTCGCAGAGACTTTCAGCGACGTGATCGGCGTGCGCATGGAAGTGTCCGTTCCACCGGTGTTGCCGCCGGAAACTTTAATGGTCAATTATTATGCAAAAGGAGTGGGGCTTATCCAGGTAGACCGGTTCGAGGATACGACACGCCTGAAAAGCTACACCATCGAGTAACTCCGGTTATTTTGTGTCTTTCCACATCCAGAGGTAACGGCAGGCGTGCGTTCGGTAAGGCGCCCAGCGCCCGGAGAGAGTTTGCAGCTTTTCGCGGTAAGCTTTTTTATCGCTGGGGTCGAGTTTGTAAAGTTTATTCATGGCCTGCTGCAGCCCGAGATCGTCCATGGCGAACACGTCTTCCCGGCCGAGATAAAACATCAGCAGCATTTCCACCGTCCAGCGGCCCACGCCTTTGATCTGCGTGAGATAAGCCAGTATGTCCGCGTCTTCCATTTTGCGGAGTTTCGCATCGGTCAGTTTTTCTTCCACTACGAACCGCGCAACATTGTGCACATAACTCACTTTCGCATTGGAAAGACCAATGGCGCGCAGGGTTTCGGGCGGCGTGTCCAGGATCTGCTGCGCGCCCGGCTCTTTGCCGCCATACAGCTGGAGAAAACGTTTGTAGATCACTTCCGCCACTTTTACAGACAGCTGCTGGCTCATGATGGAACCGATCAGCTTTAGCGCGATGTTTTTTTTGACGGGCAGCTCGCTCAGCGGCGAAGCGATGATGTTCCTGAGTTTTTTGTCTTTACTGAGATGGGCGATATAAACATCATGATGCGTCATAATCAGTATTTAAAAGGTTCTCCGTACAAGAGCGCAAGCAGGGGCTGGCCCACGGCGGCAAGCGTTTGCCGGTCTATTACTGAAATGTTGTCGGCGGTGGTATGATGATGCGCCATCAATTCGCCGGTGGGGCGCGTGGCGATGATGTCGAACGTAGGTATTTTCAGCAGATCGTTCACATAAGTATGATCGTCTTCGATAAAAAACGGCCCGTTGGAAGGCGTTTCGTAGCGGAAATATTCAGACGAGCCGGTTTTGTGCGCCACGTCCCAGAACATTTTCATCTGTGCGCCGGCGAACTGCTGCGAAGTGCCTTCCATATAAAAACGCGCGTTACGCGCGCCGACCATGTCGAGCAAAATGCCATAAGCGGCCGTGTAGCCCGGCACATGCGGCGTGCGGGCCCAGTATTGGGTGCCAAGGCAATAATCGTTTCCATAATCTTCCGCGTCGGTAAAAAGCAGGTCGATGCCGTAGCCGGGTTTTTGGGTTTTGAGATGACGCGCCACTTCCAGCAGCACGGCGGTGCCGCTGCCGCCATCGTCTGCCCCGTCGAAGGATTGTTTCGCATTGGCGGCGTCTTTATCGGCAACGGGCCGCGTGTCCCAATGGGTCAGCAGCAGCACGCGCCTTTTCACAGAAGGGTTGAAGGCGGCGATGATATTGATGCAGGGAAGATTTTTTCCTTCGGAATTAACGTTCACGCGCTGCACGTACACCGTATCCGCCAACGTGCGCAGGCGGGCGATAAGCCATTCCGCACAGGCCTGCTGCGCTTTGGCGCCGGGAATACGCGGCCCGAAGCTTACCTGTTTTTCGATGGACGCATAGGCGCTGTCCGCCGAAAACACGGGTACGGCGGCGAACGGTTTTTTAATATCGGCAGAATCGGCCGCCGTTGGCTGTTTGCTTCCGCTGTTGCAGGCTGCAAGCGCAACGGCTGCCCAAAGAAGGTATTTCCGCATTATTCGATGGCGTATGTAACGGTCCCGTCTTTTTCGTCTTTCAGCTGGATACCGATAGACAGCAGCTGGTTCCGTATTTTATCTGAAGTGGCGTAATCTTTTTTGCCTTTGGCTTCCTTGCGGATCTCGATCAGCAGCTGCAGCACGCCGTCCAGCTTGTTGCTGTCTTCGGGTTTTTCTGGCTGCAGGCCCAGGATGTCGATCATGTAGGTTTGCCAGGTGATCTTTAGCAGGTCGAATGTATTCTGGCTGATCTCGTGCATTTTGATCTGGCCGCCGCGAAGGGAGTTGATCACAGGAGACAGTTCAAAGAGATTGGCCAGCACTTTGGCGGTGCTGAGGTCGTCGTTCATGGCAACGGCGCAATCGCGGCACCATTCCTGCACCTGTTTGTCCAGCTCTTCGTTAACGGCGGCGCCGTTGCTCACATAGCTGAGCTTTTGCAGCACTTCGTAGGCGTACCAGAGGCGGGCAAGACCTTTTTCCGCGGCCTGCAGGGCTTCGTTGGAGAAGTCGAGCGTGCTGCGGTAATGGGTCTGGAGAATGAAGAAACGGATGGTCATGGGGCTGTAACCCCTTTCCAGCAAGGGATGCGTGCCGGCGAACAGTTCCGTCAGGCGGATCACGTTGCCATAGCTTTTGCCCATTTTTTTCCCGTTGATGGTGATCATGTTGTTATGCACCCAGTAACGGGCCATCAATTCACCGTGCGCTACTTCGCTCTGCGCGATCTCGCATTCGTGGTGGGGGAACTGGAGGTCCATGCCGCCGCCGTGAATGTCGAACTGTTTGCCGAGATATTTGCTGCTCATGGCGGAGCACTCGATGTGCCATCCCGGGAAACCTTCGCCCCATGGGCTGGGCCAGCGCATGAGATGTTCGGCGGGCGCTTTTTTCCACAGCGCAAAATCGACCTTGTTTTTCTTTTCGTCCTGGTTGTCCAGCTCGCGCGTGGTTTCCAGCTGGTCTTCTATCACGCGGCCGCTGAGGATGCCGTAGTGATGGTTCTCCGAATATTTTTTCACGTCGAAATACACGGAACCGTTGGCTTCGTAAGCATAACCGTCTGCCATGATCTTTTTGATCATTTCGATCTGCTCCACGATGTGGCCGGTAGCCGTAGGCTCGATGCTGGGCTTGAGCGTGTTGAACTGTTCCATGGCCCAATGGTAAAGATTGGTGTATTTCTGCACCAGTTCCATCGGTTCCAGTTTTTCGAGCAGCGCGCCTTTGGCGATCTTGTCTTCCGCCGCGCGGCCTTCTTCCTCGAAATGCCCCGCATCGGTAATGTTGCGCACATAACGCACTTTATAACCGAGATGCAGCAGGTAGCGGAACAGCACGTCGAACGTGATGAACGGCCGTGCATGGCCCAGGTGCGATTCGCCGGACACGGTGGGGCCGCATACGTACATGCCCACATGACCGGGATATAACGGAGTGAAAACTTCTTTTTGTCGGCTTAGGGTATTGTGTAGTTTTAGTTGTTCTGACATATCAATTGATTCGATCGGCGAATTTCGGATTTTATCACCCTAATTTCGAATTTTTTAGCCAAAAGGAGCCCACAAATTACGAATGGCGCTCGTCAGCGCTTCAGCTGCAGGTTTGCGATCACGGGGTAGTGGTCGCTGAGGCGGGAGTGGATGGTGTTGAAACCGTTTACCGTAAAGGCTTTGTCTGCAAAAATGTAATCTATCCGCAGTGTGGGCGAAATACCGGAAAAAGTGCGCCCGATGCCGCTGCCTTTTTTGAGGAACGCGTCCTGCAGGTTTCCTTTTACGGTAAAATAAGTGTAAGAAGCGGGCGTATCGTTAAAGTCGCCGCAAACGATCACCGGGTGCGGGCTGGTTTTGATGAAATCCGCTACGATATTGGCCTGGCGGCTGCGGCGGATGTACGCGTCGCGCATTTTGTAGATGATGCCTTTGGCGGCCACCAGCCCGGTATCTTCCCGTTTCCGCACCTTTTCGATGCTTTGATAATCCTGCGCGTTGAAACGGTACGATTCCAGGTGCATGTTCACGATGCGAAGCGTGTCTTTTTCTTTCAATACGTCCGCAAAAATGAGGCTTTCGCCCAGCGGGCCGGGAGACAATTTCACTTTGTCCGCCTTCAGAATGCGGTACCGGGAAAAAATAATCGTGCCCCAGTGCTGGCTGCCGCCGCGGTTGAAGTCGCTGGAAAAAAAGCGGTGCGGCATGTCCAGCAGGCTGCTGATGTCTTCGCGGTTATTAAAATCCCCGCTTTTTTCGGAAGTATAAAAATCCTGCAGGCAAAGCACGTCCGGCTGATGTTGTTTGATCAGCTTAAAAATGCCTTCCCGCACGGGTTTGCTGTCTTTTTTCGCGTACAGGCCAAACAGCGCCACGTTGTAGCTCATCACATTAAAAGTGCCTTCGGGCTTGCGGGTGCTTTCCCAATCGGAAGGCCAGCGCAGGGAAATAAAAGCGGAAACGGACTTCCAGCCGACCAGCAGCGCGATAATAGGGATCAGCGCGTATTTGGGGTGGAAGATGAGCCAGAAGACCATGAACAGCAGCAATGCGCCGAGCAGGAAAGGAAAACCGAGGGTGATGAAACTGATCGGCCAGAACCTCACCGGCGAAATGAAGGGCACCAGGCAAGCAAGGAGGAAAAACAGAACAACCACGATGTTCACGGTCAGGAAGAACCCTTTTGTAAATAGTCGTAAAAATTTCAACAAGCTAGGTATTTGGCCGCTATAAATTTAACGTATTAAAAAACAACGTGTTAATAAATTTAAGCCATTGTTGTGGAACAGGCGCTTTTGTATTTGAAATCGTTGTATAGTGTGATCAATGTTTCAGTGAAAGGCGCGCCATAACGGGGAAATGTTGCAGCCCTTTTTCGCGGTGGATGGAAAAATCTTCCACCGTAAATTCTTTCCCGGCCAGTACGTAGTCGATGCGGAGGGTAGGCGAGAGGGCGGCGTACGTTCTGCCGAAGCCGGAGCCTTTCTCCAGGAAAGCGTCCTGCAGTTTGCCGCCGCGGATCGTTTTGTAGGTATAGGAAAGCGGGATGGCGTTAAAATCGCCGGTCACGATCACCGGGTATTTGCTTTTAGCGACCTCCCCCGCCATGATCTCCGCCTGGCGCACGCGGTTGGCGAAGCTGCGGCGCATCTTGCCCATCACGGATTTGATCTTCCCCCCGTCCGTACTGCCCACCGCGTCGTAATCGCCGGTGTTCAGCCTGTAGGAGGAAAGATGGCCGGTAAGCAGCTGCACCGTATCGCCATGCACCAGCAGTTTCACGCTCACCAGGTCTTCGTTGTTTTTATAACCGCCCCTGAACGCAATGCGCGCCGTATCCACGATCGGGAAACGCGAAAAAACGACGGTGCCGTAATGCCAGGTTTTCCAGTTGGTGTAATGTTTCACGAAATAATGATAAGGATAGCTGCAGCTGCGCTGGATGTTTTCGAGATGCGGCTGCTGGTCCGGATGCTCGTTGGTATAAAATTCCTGCACGCACAGCACATCGGGCCGGGCCGTTTGCAGGATGCGGTAGATGTTTTCGCGGATGGGCGGATTTTCTTTATACTTCGTCAGCCCCATGGAGCTGGAGTTAAAGCTCATTACGGTGAAAGATTGTTTCGTGGCGGTTTTGCCGGAACCGAAAAGGTTAAAGCCCCAGGATACCGAAAGCCCGCGCACCGAAACGATCAGCGCCAGCAGCGATATCAGCCAGTATTTTTTGCGGGCAAACAGCCAGCCCGGGATAAAAAGCAGGCAGATCAGCCACAGCAGCGGGAATGCGAACCCGGCGAATCCGGCGGGCCAAAACGATGCGGGGCTCACCATGGGCAGTAAAGCGGAACAGATCAGGCCGGCGGCGCATAATATATTTCCATATAAGAAGGTCCGGCGGAGAATAGCAGGTACAGGTTTCACTGTTGGGGGGTTATTGTGCGTTGAAAATTACGCTAATATACTCCGTCCGCGTGATTTTTCGCAGTAAAATGAAAGTTAATTCCCCGGCTCCTGTTCCCTGCTGGCGCGCAACAGCGTTTCTTTTTCTTCCGGGCTGAGGCTTTGCATGCCCTGTTCGCTGATCTTGTCCAGCAGTTCGTTGATCTTGTGCTCTGGAATGTGGCCCACTTTCACGAATGGCGCGGGATTGGCGGTTTTGCGGGAAGGTTTGTCCGCCTCCATCAATTCTTCGCGCAGCGCATCTTTGTCTTTTTTGGAATGGAACACATGCGAAACGTTGAAGAAAACCGCGTTGAAGCGGGCAGACCAGTTATGGCCTTTTTTGTACCGGTTCATAAACAGGAAGCCCATAAAAGCGCCGCCCGCGAGATACAGCAGGGTGGCGCCGCTGCCATTGCCGGTGAAAACGGAGGTAAGATAAAGGGCGATATAAATGAGGGTGATGATCCAGACGGGGATGCCGCCTCTCAGCAGCAACGGGAATACGCGGTTGCCGGGAGCCAGTGTGGTAACGCCGATAGCGAGGGCCGTTACGCCCGCGCCTGCGCCCATTACGCCTGCGCCTGCTGCCGCGAGCGGTTGCAGGGAAGGAACGAACTGCATGCCGGCGATATAAAAGGTGTAGCCGCAAAGGCTGCCGAAAACATACAGGGGAACGATCACGCGGAAACCGGAAGCCTGCTGCAGCAGTGTGCCGAAGCAGAACAGCCATACCATGTTGGAAAAGATGTCCCAAAACCCGGTATGGGTGAACATGGCCGTGAGCAAGGTCCAGGGCTTGGTGAGCAGTGTCATGGGTTGTGCAGACACGACTGTGTTCCGGAGAATGTCGTTATCAAAATCCGCGACGGAAAAATTTTCCAGCTGGTAAATGATCTTGATAAAATACAGGAGGATGTATACGGTAACGTTCAGAAGCAGTAGCTGGGTAACCATATTCCTTTCTTCCCCTAAAGACAACCGCGGCATCCGTTCTTTTTCGGCTACTTCCATGGTTCTGGTGTTTGTTACAAATTTAAGATTTTACGCTCAATAAAAGTCGCGCCGGTTGCGTTTGGCCCATACTTTCAGGAGGATATAAGCAAATAACACGCCACCCAGGTGCGCAAAGTGCGCCACGTTGTCGCCGCCGGAGTTGTTGAACCCCAGGAACAGCTCCAGCAGGATGTACCCGCCGATAAAATATTTTGCTTTGATGGGAAATGGAATGGGTAAAATAAAAAGGTAGCTGTTGGGAAAAAGATACCCGAACGCAAAGAGCACCCCGAATACCGCGCCAGAAGCGCCTACTGTAGGCACGTTAGCGTAAGCTTCCCTGAAATCGGACAGAAGGAACCGTGCATATGTAATCATTTCCCGGGATTCGGGGGGTAATGTGGCCCAGGCGTCCGTAAAGCTTTGCATCGTGAACCCCGGTATATTGACCGGCAACCTGGTCGGCTCAAAAAACTGCATCCCGTATTTATCGTAGATCTTCAGGTAGCTGCTGAATGACGGGGAAACATTAAAATTATTAATATCCGCTGCAAGTTTCATATTGTCATATGTCAATACCCCCATATGACATAAAGCGGCGCCAATGCCGCAGATCATATAAAATATCAGGAAACGTTTAGGCCCCCAGCGGTTTTCGAGCGCGCTGCCGAACATCCACAATGCGAACATGTTGGAAAAAAGATGCGCAAAACTTCCGTGCATAAACAGGTGAGTGATGATCTGATGCGGACGGAAAAGCTCGGAACCCCAGTAGTGGAGCCCGAACATCGCCTCAAGATTGCTGGATTGGAGGGTGATCTGTGCGAGATAAACCAATCCGTTTATAATAAGGAGATTTTTGATTACCAAGGGCAACAGTTGGAATCTCCCGGGCCTGAATTCACTCATTGCATTTACGCTTAATCGTTTCTGGTTACTGTTTCACTGTTTAATACCTGCGCTTCAGCAGCGCCACGTTTTCAATATGATGGGTGTGCGGGAACATGTCTACCGCCTGCACTTTCTCCACACTGTATTTTTCGCTCAGCAAAGCGAGGTCTCTCGCTTGCGTAGCCGGGTTACACGATACGTATACGATCCGGGGAGCCGCCACTTCCAGCAGTTTTGCCGTAAGTTTCTCGTGCATGCCCGCCCTCGGCGGATCGGTTATGATCACATCCGGCGCGCCATGGGCGGCAAAAAACGCGTCGTCGCAAATATCGATCACATCCCCTGCAAAAAACGTGGCGTTTTTTACGCCGTTGGCTTCCGCGTTTTCCCGCGCATCGTCTATCGCTTCGCTGATCAATTCGATGCCCACCACTTTTCCCGCCTGCCGGCTCACAAAGATACCGATGCTGCCGGTTCCGCAATACAGGTCGTATACGGTTTCCGTGCCGGTTAGCCCCGCAAACTCGCGGGTGATGCGGTAGAGGGCTTCACCCTGGTAAGTATTGGTCTGGAAAAAAGATTTCGGGCCGATCTTGAAGGTGAAATCCTCCAGCTTTTCTTCCACATAGCCTTTCCCGTAATACACGCGCGGCTCCAGGTCGAAAATGCTGTCGTTTTTCTTCGGGTTGATCGTGTACAGCAGCGTGGTGATGGCCGGTACCTTTTCCAGCAGGTGGTCCAGCAGGGCTTCGCGCTCGGCTTTGTCCTCATGATGGATCACCAGGTTCGCCATTACCTCGCCGGTAGTACAGATGCGCAGCACGAGGTTGCGCAGCCAGCCCTCCTGCTGGCGGATGTCGTAAAAAGACAGTCCCCGCTCTTCCGCCCAGGCACGCACCGTATTTTTGATCAGGTTGGCCGGCTCTTCCTGCAAATGGCAGGTCTGGATGTCGAGCACCTTGTCGAACAGCTTGGGGATGTGGAACCCGAGCGCGTTGCGGCGGGGCCATTCTTCCCCGGCTGCGCGGATCTCTTCGTCTGTCAGGTAAGCTTTATTGGAAAAGGTGAATTCGAGTTTGTTGCGGTAACGCCTCGTTTCCTTCGCGCCCAGGATGGGCGGCATGGATGGAAGTTCGAGATGGCCGATGCGGCGCAGGTGGTCTTCCACCTGCTGCTGTTTGTAGGCCAGTTGTTTTTCATACGGCAGCATCTGCCATTTACAGCCCCCGCACAGCCCGAAATGCTGGCAGAAAGGCTCCGTGCGGTCGGGAGACAGGCTGTGGATGCGGATGGCCTTTCCTTCAGCCCAGTCTTTTTTGTTTTTGCCGAGTTTCACGTCCACCACATCGCCGGGCACCACGCCGCCTTCAATAAATATTACTTTACCGTCTACCCGCGCCAATGCCTTGCCTTCGGCGGCATAAGCGGTTACGGGCACGTTTTCGAGAACAACATTTTTTTTCCTCACGGGTGCAAAGGTAGGACGGTTTTAGTTACTTTTATTGCACCTATGCAAAAACTGCTATATCTCCTGCTTTGCTGCCTTGGTGGCGCTTCCTCCCTGTATGGCCAGGGTTACAACATTTCCGTACAGCTGAAAGGCTACACGCATGGTACGCTTTATCTCGGTCATTATATGGGGAAAACCACGTATGTGATGGATTCCGCGCAGATCAGCCCGGCCGGAACCGCCGTGCTCAAAGGCGCGGAAACCCAGCCCGGGGGCATTTATCTTATCGTATTGCCCGGCAAACAACGGTATTTCGAGATCCTTCTTGATAAAACACAGACCTTTTCCATTGTTGCGGACACGGCCAACCTGATCACCGGCACGGAGTACCGCAATTCGCCGGACAACACCATGTTCAGCGCCTACAACAAATTCATCGCGCAAAATTCGGCGGAGATACAAAAACAACTGGGCGCGGCGCGCAACGCGGAAGATTCCGCCAAAGTACGCCCGCTCATGGACGCGTTCAACAAACAATTACAGGAATACCGCGGCAAAGTGATCTCGGAACATCCGCAGTCGCTGCTGGCCAGCATTTTCAAAGCCATGCGCGAACCGGCGATACCGCCCATGCCGAAAAAGGCAGACGGTTCCCTCGATTCCACCTATCCTTATTTCGTATATAAAAACAATTACTGGAAAGACGTGAACCTGGCAGACGGCAGGCTGGTGCGCACGCCCGTGCTGGAAACCAAGCTGGACCGTTATTTCAGCCAGCTCGTGGCGCCTTTGCCCGATTCCGCCATCGTGGAGGCGGACGCGCTGATCGCCAAAACAAAAAAAGATAAAGAGAGCTTCAAATTCGTGCTGTGGTGGATCACGCGGCATTATGAAAACTCGCAGATCATGGGTATGGACGCCGTGTTCGTGCACCTGGTGGAGAAATATTACATGAAAGGCGATGCCTACTGGCTCACCGAAGAACAGAAAAACAAGATCGTAGAAAGGGCGGTCACTATCGCGCCGAACCTGATCGGGCAGCAGGCCGCACCGCTGGTGCTGCAGGATACGGCCGCCAAACGGGCATCCCTGTACGACATTAAGTCCAAATACACGGTGGTAGTATTTTGGGACCCCACCTGCGGGCATTGTATCACGGAAGTGCCTAAACTGGATTCCGCGTTCAACGCCAGCTGGAAGAAAAAAGGCGTTACGATGTACGGCGTGAGAACGGACGGCACCAAAGACGAATGGACGAAATTCATCCGCGACAAACACCTCAGCGGCTGGATACACGCCTGGGACCCGGAATACAAAAGTAACTACCGCAAGTTTTACGATGTGTATGCAACCCCGGTAGTGTACCTGCTCGACGAACATAAAAAGATCCTCGCCAAACGGCTGGGCGTAACCCAATTAGACGAGTTTCTGCAACGCGAATTAAACGGGAAGCCGCAACAATAGCCCTTTGCAATATGTTCATTTACAACAGGATAAAAATAACAATTTGTCCTTTGGCACGTTCTTTGGATTCTTTATGTCATCACCAAAACCTTAGGTTATGACGAAAAAGATTGTTCTCTCATGTATGGCTATCGGCTTATCGGTAGCTGCAATGGCGCAGGTTAGAGTAGGTGTGAAAGGTGGCTGGAACATCGCGAATGTTACCAACACCAATAGCGGCGGTACGGACGACAGCCGTTCCTTGAATTCTTTCCATGTAGGCGCTATCGCGGACTTTCCGCTCTCTGAAATAATTTCCCTGCAGCCGGGTGTTCTGTACACCGGCAAGGGCACGAAAGTCGAATCCGGTGAAGAAGGCAGTGCTGCTTACTTCAAAACCACCACCAATCCCCAGTACATCGAAATCCCCGTAAACTTTGTAGGTAAGATCCCCGTAGGGCAAGACACCCGGTTGTTCCTGGGCGTCGGTCCATATGCGGCCTTTGGCGTGGGTGGTAAAAACAAATACGAATCCACCATTGCGGGCGTGAACACTTCCGGCGAGGAAAGCATCAAGTGGGACGATGATACCCCGCTCAATTCCGGCGACCCCAACCAGGGCTACGACAAATACAAACGTTTCGACTATGGCGGTAACATACTGGCAGGAGTGGAATTCAACAATTTCCTGGTATCCGCGCAATACGGCATGGGCTTTGGTAAGTTATATTCCGGGTCAGACGACAGCCGTTCCGACAAGAGTAAAAACCGGGTATGGAGTTTCTCCATCGGTTATCTTTTTGGCGGCACGAAATAAACAATTTCGCCCTGAACGAGTTTTATAATAGCGGAAACACCATTTCATCCTAACACATATATCTTTTTAAAACAAAACAACACATGAAAAAAGCACTCTTATCCGTTGCGGCCCTGCTGATTGCCGGCGCCACCTTTGCGCAGACCAAATTCGGGATCGTGGCGGGCCCCAGCTTTTCCAGCTACACCTACAAGATAAGCGGAGACAAGGAGACGAGCAGCCTGCTGACGAATTTCAGGGCTGGCCTTACGGCAGATCTTCAACTGGCGGACGAGTTTTACATTCAGCCAAGCCTGTTATACACCGGCAAAGGCGGTAAGGAAGAAGTACTCGGTTTCGACACCAAAACGAACATTAGCTATCTTGAGCTGCCGATCAACTTCATGTACAAACCCGAAGTCGGCAACGGCAACCTTTTCATTGGCCTCGGTCCCTACTTTGCAGTAGGTTTGGGCGGCAACAGCGAAACCGTGGTAGGTAACTCGGTAGTGAAAAACGACATCGAGTTCGGCGACGAAAACGGCGAAATGAAACGTTTCGACGCCGGCGCTAACTTCCAGGTAGGTTACGAACTGCCGATGGGCCTCAATTTCGGCCTGTTTACAGACCTCGGCCTGATCAATCTCCGCGGTAATGGCGACAGCGACAATTCTTTCAGGAATACCGCTTTTGGCGTGACCGTAGGTTATAAGTTCGGCGCACAATAAAGCCGGGTTTTCATCGCAACTATCCGATAGACCGGTGGGTTATGCATAATGGTTTACCAGTATGCATTTCCTGCCGGTTTTTTATATGCCCGGGCCGAACAATACGGCCCGGAGGAATGTTTATTTTTTGAACCATAATCCTGACATCCAAAGCGCAATGTTAATTTCCGATGATTCCTGCCATTTCATTTCCAGCAAGTTGTGAATTTGAGAAAGTTTTGTGTTATGTTTGCGCCGCATATATAGACTTTGAGAGACCAGACCTGTGTTCGAGCGTATATATACCCCGTTACTTTCTCCTATAGCTCAAAGGTGATACCCCTATTAAAAAAACAACTTTATGAAGATTTCTACATTACTCTTCGTAATGCTTCTCTGCGTTATTGTTCCTGCATTTTCACAGGTTAGTCTTGGCATCCGCAGCGGGTACACCGCATCCAACATGCATATTTCCGGCGAGGCGCCCGGCGGTTTCGGCAGCACGGGGGGCAGCGAAACGTTGCATGGCTGGCATCTGGAGCTGCTGCTGAACGTTCCCGTGGTTGCGGGGTTCTATTTGCAGCCCGGCTTCCGGTACGTAACGAAAGGAGCTGCGCTGGACGAAACGTTTGATATCAAGACCGAGCTTTCCGGCGTGTACATTCCCCGGGGAAGCGCGCTGCGGCTGAATTATTTTGAAATGCCCCTGAATATCGTGTATAAACGCCCGTTATGGAAAGGAAGGGCGACGTTGGGCGTGGGCCCTTACCTGGCGCGCGGGCTTAACGGGCGGTATAGCTACAACATCGTGCAGAACGGGAATACCGTTACAAAACATATCAAAGACGTACAGTTTTCCCGCAGGCACAACGACAATCTCGCCGTACTGCGCATGTATCCCTGGGATGCGGGGGCCAACTTCGCCATCGGTTATGAATTCGACAACTATCTCATGCTGGGCGCCAATTACAGCCTGGGGCTTACAGATAATGACCGCAGCGGGTTTACCGAAAGCAGGAACAGGTATGTTGGCATCAGCGTGGGCGTGCTTTTCAACCGCGAAGATTATTAACCCGTCATCTTATAAGATAAAAAAGCGGGACCGTGCTGAACGGTCCCGCTTTTTTTGTTTGCCGATAGGGGTAAGTGAATTTACCCGCGTCATACTATAGCAATACATCACCAATAAGTTCTAAACAAAAGGTGTGACAGTTATAGGGAAATTATACCATTGCGTGTCAACGCAATGGTTTTTTTATGTGTTGCCGGGAAAGTTTAGATCACGGCGGACACCACCTGCTGGATCACGTGGGGCTTGCCCAGCGTGTAATAGTGCAGTACGGGGGAACCGCCGGCTTTCAGTTCTTTGGACTGCTGTATGAGCCATTCGGTGCCGACTACTTCCACATCTTTGTCCGTTTTGCATTTCGTTACTTCGCTGGCCAGTTCTTCCGGCATGTCTACATGGAAAGTGCGGGGCAGCACGGTAAGCTGCTTACGCGTGGTAAGCGGTTTCAGGCCTGGGATAATGGGAACGGTAATGCCGTTCTCGCGGCATTTTGCCACGAAATCGAAGAATTTTTTGTTGTCGAAGAACATTTGGGTGACGATGTAGTCTGCGCCGCCTTCCACTTTTCTTTTCAGGTACGCCATATCCGTTTGCAGGTTGGGCGCTTCGAAGTGTTTTTCGGGGTAGCCGGCCACGCCGATGCAGAATTTGGTTTTGATGCCGCCCATGAGATCGTCTTCGAGATAGATGCCGTTATTCATGGCGGTCACCTGCTGGAGCAGCTCGAGCGCGTAGCGGTGGCCGTTGGGATGGGCTTCGAAGAAGGTCTCGTTTTTGGGCGCGTCTCCGCGGAGCACGAGCACATTGTCTATACCCAGGAAATTAAGGTCGATGAGGGCGTTTTCGGTCTCTTCCTTGCTGAAACCGCCGCAGATGAGGTGCGGTACTGCGTCGATCTTGTAATGGTTCATGATGGCGGCGCAGATGCCAACGGTACCGGGGCGCTTGCGGATCTCGACTTTATCGAAAGAACCGTCTGCCCGTTTTTTGAACATATGTTCGCTACGGTGATAGGTAACATTGATATACGAAGGCTTGAACTCCATGAGCGGGTCAAGGTGGTCGTAGATAGATTCGATGCTTTTACCTTTCAGGGGCGGCAGGATCTCAAAGGAAATAAGGGTGCCTTTGGCCTGGGAAATATGATCCGTAACTTTCATATAAAGGAGATATCTTTAAAAAAACCTCGCAAAAATAACATATCCCTTACTATTTAACTAATAGCAAATAAATGGTTAAAATAGTCGGGCGGGGCAGGTGAAAACCTTGTCCATTCGCCGATTTTATTATTTTTGCTGAGATTCAATCTATGGAATTAAGAATACATACGCAGCAACTGGTTAAGCGTTACCGGGCCAGGACCGTGGTAAACCACGTGTCCGTAGAGGTTACGCAAGGGGAGATCGTGGGCCTTCTGGGGCCGAACGGGGCGGGCAAAACCACCACGTTTTATATGGTGGTGGGCCTTATCAAGCCCGATGAAGGAGAGGTGTTCCTCAACGACCTGAACATTACCAAGCTGCCCATGTACAAACGTGCGCAGATGGGCATCGGCTATCTGCCGCAGGAGGCGAGCGTGTTCAGGAAACTGAGCGTGGAAGACAATATCGCCGCCGTGCTGGAAATGACGAAGCTGAAAAAGGCTGAACAAAAGGAGAAGCTGGAAACGCTGCTCTCCGAATTCCGCCTGCAGCACGTGCGCAAAAGCCCCGGCGATGTGCTCAGCGGCGGCGAACGCCGAAGAACCGAGATCGCCCGCGCCCTGGCAGTTGATCCCAAATTCATCCTGCTCGACGAGCCCTTCGCCGGTATCGACCCCATCGCGGTGGAAGATATCCAGGGGATCGTAGCCAAACTCAAATACCGCAACATCGGCATCCTCATCACCGACCACAACGTGCAGGAAACCCTGTCCATCACAGACAGGGCCTATTTATTGTTTGAAGGCAAAATTCTCAAGGCCGGTACCGCAGAAGAACTGGCGGAAGACGAACAGGTAAGAAAAGTGTATCTTGGGCAGAATTTCGTTCTTCGCAGGAAGGATTACCTGGACGAAGCAGCTAAACAATAATCACTATTTAAACCCTACTTAAACCTGGTATGAAGATTTTAAGTCCAGCGCTGTCACAACTCGCCAGATTACGGATGGGGCGCATCGAGCATTTTATGCAATACCCGCTGCAGGTTCAGCAGCAGGTGTTCCAAAACCTGCTCAGCGCGGCCCAGTATACCGAATTTGGCAAACAGTACGGCTTTTCCAATATTTTTAAAATAGACGAGTTTAAACAAAGGGTACCGGTACATAACTACGAATCCATCAAACCTTATATCCATCGTGTGATGGAAGGCGAGCAGAACGTGCTCTGGAACACGCCCATCAAATGGTTCGCCAAAAGCAGCGGCACCACCGCCGATAAAAGCAAATTCATCCCCGTGTCCGTCGAAAGCCTCGACGAATGCCACTACCGCGCAGGCCGCGACGTTTTTTCGCTTTATTACAACAACTTCCCCGATTCAGACGTGCTCACCGGCAAATCGCTCGTGATCGGCGGGAGCCACCAGGTCAATAAACTGTCTGCAGACAGCGACAGCTATTTCGGCGATCTCAGCGCCGTGATGCTGCAAAACATGCCCTTTTACGGCAACCTCGTCCGTACGCCCGACCTGTCCATCGCGCTGATGGACGAATGGGAAGAAAAGATCGAACGAATGGCGCAGGCCGTGATCCACGAAAACGTGACTTCCATCGCCGGCGTTCCCACCTGGACCATCGTGCTGATCAAAAGAATATTCGAGCTTACCGGAACAGACAACCTGGCCGACGTATGGCCCAACCTCGAAGTGTACATGCACGGCGGCGTGAGCTTTACGCCTTACCGCGAACAGTTCAAACGGCTGATCCGCAAGCCCGGCATGAATTACCTCGAATCTTACAACGCATCCGAAGGTTTTTTCGCCGCGCAGGACGTGATCGGCGAAGAAGGCCTGCTGCTTTTCCTTAACCACGGCATCTTCTACGAGTTTATGCCGATGGAAGAATACGGCAAGGAATTTCCGCGCACGCTGCAGTTGCACGAAGTGGAAACGGGCAAAAACTACGCGCTCATTATCAGCACCAACGGCGGGCTGTGGCGTTACCTGGTGGGAGACACCATTCAGTTCGTGTCCATGGCGCCTTACCGCATCCGCGTGAGCGGCCGCACTAAATCTTTCATCAACGCTTTCGGCGAAGAGCTGATCGTGGATAATACAGACAATGCCATCGCGACGGCCTGCGAAATAACGGGAGCAATAGTGAACGATTACACTGCCGCGCCGATCTATTTCAGCGAAACCGGCAACGGCGGCCACGAATGGCTGATCGAGTTCGAGCAGCTGCCGGCGGACCTGGAACGGTTCATCACCGTGCTCGACGAAACGCTGAAGACCATCAATTCCGATTACGAGGCCAAACGGCATAAAGATATGGCCCTTCGCCGCCCCAGCGTGCATTTGATGGCGCCGGGCACCTTCACCGAATGGCTGAAAAGCAAAGGCAAACTGGGCGGCCAGCACAAAGTGCCGCGCCTCAACAACGAAAGGAACGTACTGGAGGAGATCCTCCGTTTCGCCGGAAAACACCAGGCGGAGGGATAATTTCGATTACCTTCGCCCAATCATACTAAAGCTAAAACCTATCAGACAACAATGAAATTACTTGAGAACAAAGTAGCCATCGTTACGGGAGCCAGCCGCGGGATCGGTGAGGCTATTGCACTGAAATTCGCTGAAGAAGGCGCCAATATCGCGTTTACATATGTGAGCTCAGACGAAAAAGCGAAAGCCCTGGAAGCCAGGCTCGCCGAAAAAGGCGTGAAGGCGAAGGCGTATAAAAGCAATGCCGGTGTATGGGAAGATTGCGAAGCGCTGGTGAACGACGTGGTGAAAGAGTTTGGCACAGTAGATATTTGCGTGAACAATGCAGGCATTTCGAAAGATAACTTATTGCTCCGCATGAGCCCCGAACAGTGGGACGAAGTGATGGACGTGAACCTGAAAAGCGTTTTTAATATGACCAAACTGGTGATGCGCCCGATGATGAAAGCCAAAAAAGGCAGCATCGTCAACATGAGCTCCATCATCGGTATCAAAGGCAACGCGGGCCAAAGCAGCTACGCCGCTTCCAAAGCGGGCATCATCGGTTTTTCGAAATCCATCGCACAGGAGATCGGCAGCCGCAACATCCGTGTGAACGCCGTAGCGCCGGGCTTCGTGGAAACGGACATGACGCATTACCTGAAAGACGGCGAAGGCGCTAAAAATTACCTGGACCAGATCCCCCTGGGCAAGTTCGGCTCCCCGGAAGACATTGCCAATGTATGCCTCTTCCTGGCATCCGAAATGTCTGCCTACGTAACCGGCCAGGTGCTGAGCGTTTGCGGCGGTTTGAATACCTGATTTATAAGATCCTGATCAATAGAAGCCGTCCTGCAAAGGGCGGCTTTTTTTTGCGAAGCACAACAACAAAAAAGGCCGCCCAGCGGCCGCCTTCTTCAATATCTTCGGAATAACCTTCCTAAAAATTTTTCCCCGCGATCTCCACCCGGAACGTTTCCATACATTTCCTGTCTTGCAGGGTCACGAAGACCGTTTTCCCGTCTTTCCCGCCAAACACCAGGTTGCTGCACGATTTCCCCTTCAGCGCTATTTCCCGCAGCTGTTTGCCTTCCGGAGACAGTACTACGATGGTGCCTTTGCCGTAACGCGTCAGGTAAAGGTTGCCGGCCTTGTCGCATTTCATGCCGTCGAAACCATGGTCCGGGAATTCGGCGAAGAGCCTTTTGTTGGAAATATTGCCCCGTGCGTCCACATCAAACTTCCAGACCTTGCGCTGCACGCTTTCGTTCACGTACAGCGTTTTTTCGTCCGGGCTCAGCTCAATGCCGTTGGTGGTGCCCATGTTTTCCGCCAGCAGCGTGGTTTTCCCGTCTTTATCGATGCGCCAGAGCTGCCCCGTGCTGTTTTTCCAGTCGGGGTCGGAAGCAAATACCTGGTCTTTACGGTTTATGCAAAGATCATTCGGCTGGTTAAACCGGCCGGAATGCGCAAATACAGACACCTGGCGGGTTTTCATGTCCACCTTCAGCACGTTATGCCCTTTGAAATCCGCCAGCAGCATGTTTCCCCCGGAAGTGAACTGGATGCTGTTGGCAATGCTGCCTTCCGGGAGGGTAACGAACACTTCGCCGCTGCCGTTTTTTGTGCTGATGTTCCCGATGGTGCCGTCTTTGATGAAATTCACCACGTACAGGTTGCCCGCCTTGTCGAAGTTCGGGCCTTCGATATTGGAGGAGAACATGTTTTCCTTTGTGAGGTCTTTGGCGGTGTAAAGCGGTTCCTGGGCGAAAGTAGCGGCGGAAGCCAGGAGCAGCAGGGCGGCGGGGAGATGTTTCATGACGGGAAATTAATTTTTTTCGCGGAAAAAGTTAAATGCCGCTAATTTGCAGCCCGTATGATTCACGTATCTGATATCAAAGACCTGGAAAGGCTCACGATCCATAAAGTGGGGAACGCTTCTAACGAAGACCCGCTGGTGCTTTCGCAGCAACCGCTGGAACTGAAGGACGAAACCATCGGCAACCTGCTGCTCAGTTATTTCATCCAGCCCTTCACCAACAACGCCGAGTATTTCCGCTTCACCCACGATGCCGACCTGCAGCTGAACGAAGTGTTCAAATATTGCAGCCTCATTTTCGAAGACCACGAAAGTTTCCAGGAACAATCCGTCAACATCGCCAAACATCTTTATAAAGTTTCCACCCACCCCAAGATCAAAGGGGGCGAACTGTACATCGTTCATTTTTCAAAATGCCAGGTAGACGGCGAAGAAGTGGAAGCCATCGGCATTTTTAAGTCCGAAAACCGCGATACCTACCTGAAAGTGTACCTGCACGACGAAAATTACGAGCTGAATTACGACGACGGGATCAATATCAACAAGCTGGACAAAGGCTGCCTCGTGTTCAACATCGGGCAGGAAGAAGGGTACAAGGTGAGCATCGTAGACAGCAACAGCAAAAACGAAGCGGTGTACTGGAAAGACGCGTTCCTGCAGGTGGAAAGAAAGGCGGACAGTTATCACCAGACCGAAACCATGGTTACGCTGTGCCAGCAGTTCATCCAGAACAAGCTGCCGGAGGAGTTCGAAATGAACCGCGTGGACCAGATCGACCTGCTGAAAAAATCAGCCACTTATTTTAAGGAAAAGGAACAGTTCCAGGTAGACGAATTTGCGGAAGAAGTGCTGGGCCACCCGGATGCCGTAGACGCTTTCCGCAATTACCGCGAGCATTTCCGCGACGAATACCGGCTGGACGTGCCGGACGAATTCGACATCTCCAATCCGGCCGTAAAAAAACAGCAGAAGTTCTTCAAAAGCATTCTCAAGCTGGACAAAAACTTCCACGTATACATCCACGGCAACCGCGAAATGATCGAGCGGGGTTACGACGAAGAGCGGAACATGAATTATTACAAACTTTTTTTCCAGGACGAAAAGTAAGGCTTAGTAATTCAGCTCCCGGTGCATTTGTTCCAGTTCATGCACCGCCTCGATGATCTGCCGGTCGTACCGGTTGCGGCCTTCGCGCAGGGTTTGATAGTTCAAGGTGAATATTTTTTTGCGGGTACTGTACAGTTTGCGCAGCAATTTGTTCTGCTGCCGCGAATCGTAGCCTAGCGAAAGCCGGTCGATCTCGTCCATGATGCGCAGGTTTTCGTCCATGTAATAAATGGCATAATTCTTCAGCCACTTCATTCTTTCCTCATCGCTCTGCGTGCGGTAAACACCCGAGGCCAGGATATAATTTTCATCCAGCCGCGCCCTTTTTGCCATATAATCGTTCACATCCCGGGGCAGCAGCCAGTACACGGCGGAAATAATGATCAGCATCAAACCTGTTGCCAGCGCGGTACTGCGCACCATCACGCCGCGCGATGCGTTTTTCTGCAGGCCGGCGTACAGCAGCTGGGCCAGCAGCATGCCCGCTACCAGTCCGCCGATATGCGAGGCATGGTCGAAGTTGGTGGAAAGGAAAATGGTGGAAAGGCTTAACAGGATGTACAGCCCGATGCTGGTGAGCAGCGCTTTTCTTTCGCCCGGTTCAAGAAAATGGTGAAGGGAAAGGGTGAGGATGAAGCCGAAAAGTCCGAACACCGCGCCGGAAGCGCCGAGCGACGGCGTGATGTCGTACCACCAGAGGCTGGTAAGACTGGCCATGACGGCGCAAAGCAGGTATACGAGCAAAAAACGCCAGCGGCCGAGCAACGGCTCGAGGTAAATGCCGCATACCATGATGGCGTACATGTTAAAAAAGAGATGCAGTCCGTCTGCATGTAAAAAAGCCGCTGTAACCAGCCGCCAGGGCTCGCCGAAAAGCGTGAGCGGTTTAAAGCTGGCGCCGAACCGTTCCAGCACCTGCTGCGCTGGCGCCCAGCCGCTGCTTTCCGGGAACAGCCATTTGTTGGTAAGCAGCAGGAAAATAAAAACGTTCAGCACAATAAGGACCGGGGTGATGAAATATCCCTTCACCGGCATGAACACCTGCATAAAACCCGCTACCACCCGCCTGCTGCGCGTGAGGTGAATGGCTTCGCCTTCCGGGCGGATGCGTTGCCGCCGTTCTTCATAAGCTGCATGTAAAGTTTCCGGGGAAGTTTCCGCTGCAATTGCAGCAACCGTTTTCAGCAACCGTTTAACATTCTGCCGGTTCCTGCCAAGATCGAATATCTGCACGCCGGTGGAAACGCTGAACAGGCTTACCTCTTCCGGCATAAACCGGATGCTTACCTGCTCGTTCCAGGACCGGAGGCTGAAATTGGTGAATGCGGTGATGCTGCCGGGCGTTACTTCGCTTACCTGCCAGCCCATCTTTTCGACTGCCAGCCAGAAAATAATGAGCTGTTCCGCTGGACTGCGGTTTTCAAAGGACCAGGTGGCGCCGTATCGGGGAGGAAATCCGATCATGATGGGACAATAAACGTAGAGACGCTACAAGAGCGCCTCTACTATATACGGTACAATAACTGTTTTATTGTTTGTTATCCGGTTGTTTGTTGTCCGGTTTCCGCGGGGGGCGGTTCCGGTTGCGGCCTCCGCCGCCTTCACGGGGTTTCTGGTCGCCGCCTTGCTGCGGTTTGGGCCCGCCTTCGCGGGGTTTTTGATCGCCGCCCTGCTGTTTCGGGCCGCCCTGTCCGCTTTCGCGGGGCTCGCGGGGTTTCTGCTCGCCACGATTTTCGTTGCGGGGCGGGCGTTGTTCCCTGGGCTTCTGGTCGCCGCGTGCTTCGCGGGGCTCATTGCGCTGTTCTCCGCCGCGTTGTTCGCGCGGTTTTTGCTCGCGTGCTTCACGGGGTTTCTGATCGCCGCCACGTTGTTCACGCGGTTTTTGATCCTGCCTGCCGCCGCCTTGCGGGCGCTGTTCTTTCGGGCCGCGGGCCTGTTGCTGGCCACCGCCGGACTGCGAAGGCTGCTGGGTGCCGCCGCCTTTCGGCTTGTCTTTCTGGTGGTGCTCTTTATGTTTTTCTTTCGATTTCTGTTTACGTTTCTGGGAAGCTTTTTCCAGTGAACGGAGGCTGATCTGGCCCACAACGTCCGCAAAGCCGAGGTCTACGTCTTTGGCGGCGGTTTTGGAAGTGACCACTTCAACGGCTTTAAGTTCTTCCGGCTTAATACCCTGCCTGTTCAGCTGGCGTATTTCCTTTACGCGGGTAATGGTAAGCGGGTACTGTTTATTGCTGTTGTCGTAGGAATACCACATCAGGTTTTTGAAAATGTCGCGTTTTTGCAGGGTTGCATTGCCGCTGGCGGTTTCAATAGTATCGCAGTCGTCCGGGAAATCTTTCAGCGCATCGAGGTACGTGTCCAGCTCGTAGTTCAGGCAGCATTTGAGGCGGCCGCACTGGCCGGACAGTTTTGCCTGGTTGATGGAGAGGTTCTGGTACCTGGCGGCGGTAGTGTTCACGGATTTAAAATCGGTAAGCCAGGTGGAACAGCAAAGCTCGCGGCCGCAGCTGCCGATCCCGCCTACTTTCCCGGCTTCCTGGCGGGCGCCGATCTGGCGCATTTCCACCTTCACCCGGAATTCGGAGGCGTAGATCTTGATCAGCTCACGGAAATCCACACGGTCGTCTGCCGTGTAAAAGAAAGTAGCTTTCCGGCCGTCTGCCTGGATCTCCACTTCTGCGAGCTTCATTTCCAGGCCAATGCTGCGGGCGATGGCCCGCGCTTTTATAAGGGCTTCGGTTTCGCGTTTTTTGTTCTCGGACATGCGGTTCATGTCCTCGGCAGACGCGCGGCGCAACAGTTTTTTCACTTCGGGCGTATCTTCCACCCGGCGTTTTTTCATCTGCAGTTTTACCAGTTCCCCCGTAAGGTTCACCATGCCTACGTCAAAACCGCTGATTCCTTCCACAGCCACCATTTCCCCCTTTTCGAAGAGCTGTTTGGTGGAATTCCTGAAGAAGTCTTTGCGACTGCCGTTATTAAAACTTACTTCTATGATGTCAAATGGTGCTAAACTATCGGTCAAGGGAATATTGGACAGCCAGTCGAAAACATTCAGCCTGTTACATCCTCCGCTGCTGCAACCTCCATTACTCTTGCATCCCGCCGGCTTCCCATCCGCACCCGTACCACATCCGGCACAAGCCATATTATTTTGGTTTATTATTTTAAAAAATAGTTATTCCTGCAATGCCAGGTCACTAAAAGTACATATTTACTTCCAGATTCACAAAGACGTACAGGGAAATAAGGGCCAAAGGTACGCTAAATAGTTGACAGCTATACCGGCAGCTGCCGGCCTTTGAAAATGTACTGAAGGCGGATAGACAGCGCATGGAAGAGGATTTTGCCGTTCGCGTTCCGTTCGATATGGTAATACGCATTGTCCAGCTCCTCCGTGATCTCGCCCATCTGCCCCAGGTTGGCCAGTTTTTTCAGTTTTTCCGCGAAATCCACCTCTTCGTCCGAAAACGCCAGCTGGCTGCGGTCCATGTACTGCACGCGCAGGCTGTGCTCCAGCACGTTGATGAAATACCGGAGGAACTGTTTCTGGTTCTCCCGGCCCATTTTCGCGCTGGCCATATGCTCCACCCAGTCCTGCAAACCCTGCCGGTTTTGCATGAAAATGCAATTGAGCCAGGTGCGCAATAATTCATGGTAATCGTTCTCTGCGTGTTGCAGCAGTTGCAAAGCCTCCCGGTAATTGCCGGACGCAATGGTGGCGATCTGCCGCGCCCGCTGCTCGGCCACCTGGTTGCGCTGCACCAGGGCGGTCACCACTTCCTGTTTGGTGAGCGGGTTGATCTTCACCAGCTGCGTGCGGGAAAGGATTGTGGCCAGGATCTGCTCCTGGTTCTCCGCCACGAGGATAAAAACGGTATTGGGCGGCGGCTCCTCGATGAGCTTCAGCAGGCGGTTGCCTTCGTTGCCGAGGTATTCCGGCATCCACATCAGCAGTATCTTGTACTCGCTTTCGAAACTTTTCAGGTTCAGCTTGCGGATGATGTCCGAACATTCATGCGCGGTGATATTCCCCTGTTTGTTTTCCGCGCCGATAAACTGCAGCCAGTCGTACGCGTTGCCGTACGGCTGTTGCACGATATATTCCCGCCATTCGGCGATGTAATCGGTGCTTACGGGCTTGTCGCCCGGTTTGCGGGGAATAACGGGGTAGGAAAAATGAATATCCGGGTGAATAAATTGCGCGGCTTTTTTACAGGCGGCGCATTGCCCGCAGGAATCGTTTGGCTGGCGGTTCTCGCAAACCAGGTATTGCGCGAAGGCCAGGCCTACCGGAAGCCCGCCCGCGCCTTCGGGGGCCAGCATGATCATGGCGTGACTGAGGCGGTTGCGCTCCACGGCCTGCAGCAACTGGTCGCGCGCCGCTTCCTGCCCTATGATATCAGAGAAAAACATAGCCGTAAAAATACAGCATATTATTGGATGGATTGAAAACACACCTTGCTGAAAACTCCGCTTAGTTTCATGACGGGGTTCACGGTCTCTACGTAATAGGAGCCCGAGAGGTTGCGGTTGGCCACATCCATTTCCCGGATAGTGATGGAAGAAGTATCAGTGCTGAGGAACGTGTAATCTTTCCCGTTTTTCACGCCGATCACTACTTTCCCCGCATCGGGATACTGGTTGCGGAGGGAAAAGATATAATCGCCGGTGTGGAGACTGTCGTTTCGCAGGGTGTTGCCGGAATACCGGGTATCGGAGAGGTTGAGGATCACGCGTATGCTGTCCTGGTATGCTTCCACGCTCAGCAGTTTCACGTTTTCGTTGCGCAGCATGTTGGCGCTGAGTAGTTTAAGTGAGTTGAATGTGCCGTTGTTCGCCAGGTTAAATGCCGCTTGTTCGCAATTCAGCACGGCGTTGGGGTTATAATCGGAGCATCCGGACAGCAATAACCCGGTACAACCAATGGCTGTAAAAAATTTCAGTAGATCTCTTGGCATATATTCGGTTAGTGTTTTTCTATCGCCTCGGTCACTTCCGGCGAATCAGGCTGCGTGCGGGGCTTGAAAACGGCCACCAGCTCGCCTTTCTCGTTCAGAAGGTACTTCTGGAAGTTCCAGGTCACTTCTTCGGGAGACAGTTGTTTTGCCTTGCTTTCGGCTATCAGCCACTGATACAAGGGGTGAATGTCCGCGCCTTTCACGGAAATTTTTGCCGCCATCGGGAACGTTACGGCGTATTCCTTGGTGCAGAATTCCTTGATCTCCGCGTTGGAGCCCGGTTCCTGCCCGCCGAAGTTGTTGGCGGGGAAACCCACGATCACCAGCTTGCCCTTGTATTTTTTATACAGTTTTTCCAGTGCGGCGTACTGCGGCGTATTGCCGCACATCGACGCGGTGTTCACGATAAGGATCTTTTTCCCTTTGTATTTGGAAAAATCGATCTTCCCGCCTTCCAGCGCATCTACCTTAAAGTCGTATACATTGCCAAAAAAGGAGAAAAGAACGGAGAGGATTGCTAATTTAAACATGACCCTTTTTATTTGGAGTGTAAGCAGTTTGAATAATAGTTACCGGATATAAAGATAGGCAAACTGCGTGAATTAGAAAATGAAGTAATTATTTCCCCTGCTGGAGGTAGTTTTCCAGCGGCAGACGGTTGGTGAGGGAGCGTGCCAGCGTCATCTCGTCCGCATATTCCAGCTCGCCGCCAAAGGCGATGCCCCTCGCGATGGTGGTGATCTTCACGGGGTAATCCTTCAGCTTTTTGGAAAGATAATAAATGGTGGTGTCTCCTTCGATGGTAGGGCTCAGCGCCATGATCACCTCTTCGATGCCCTGCTGCTGTACCCTTTCCACGAGGGAATGGATCTGCAGCTGGTCCGGCCCGATGCCGTCGATAGGGGAGATGATGCCGCCCAGCACGTGGTAGACGCCGTTGAACTGTTGTGTGTTCTCGATGGCGATCACGTCGCGGATGCTTTCCACCACGCACACCACCCGCCCGTCGCGGGAATGGTTGGCGCAGATGCTGCAGGTATCTTCGTCGGACACATTATGGCAATGCTGGCAGAATTTGATCTGGCGCCGCATCCGTGCGATGGTTTCGGAAAACAGCTCTACCTGCGCCGTGTCCTGCTTGAGCAGGTGCAGCACCAGCCGCAGAGCGGTCTTTTTACCAACGCCGGGGAGCCTCGCAAATTCATTTACGGCATTTTCGATCAATGCGGAAGAGAAGATCATTTTGCAAAATTACGGATAAAGGCTATAGTTTGACCGCCGGGCTTACCGTCCAGTTCTTTTTGATGTTGATGGGCTCTTTGAACGAAAATACGGTTTCGGGCTGCTTTTTGGGCACACCGTAATAAGAGCCGGTGTCCCATTTGCCATTTTTGTCGCGGTCTATCACCACCCTGATGGTGTATTCGCCGGGTTGTACCAGCCCCCGTTCCCATTTGCCGTCGGTGATCACGCCGGTGTATTTCAGTTCGGTGCCGGAAACGAGCTGTATCACGAACTGGTAGCTGGTGTCGTTTGCGGGCAGCACGCGGCGGGCGCTGTCGCTGATGGTGAGCGCTACTTTAACAGTGCCGTAGTCGTCGAGGTCTTTGGCTTCGAAATTCACGGTGTCTGCCTTGGCGGTCTGCAGCCCGGAAGTGTCCGTGGCGAAGCCCGCGGGCAGAATGATCTCGTAAGGTTTGCCGGGTTTCCAGTTATAGGCGATCTTGAAAGCTTTGGCCGTGGTGTCGGCGGGGTGAAGGCTGAAGGGTACTTTTTTGCGGGTGGTGTCTTCGTACAGCCCGATCTGCGCCGTATCGAGGCTGCGGATGGGGAAGTTGAAGGTCATGGTGAGCGAATCGCCCAGCTCCTGCTGCCCGCCGTTGAGGTCGAAACCCACCTGCAGGCGTGGTTTGCGTTTCTTTTCCTTGTCTTTGTCCTTCTCCGGCTCGGGCTGCGTTACTTCGGGCTCGTCTTCCAGCCTGATGGTGTCCACTTCGTTGAACAGCGCCAGGTTCATGTCATACAGGTTTTCGCTGAGATGCACCAGGCTGTCCGAAAACGCGATGAGCTCATCGGGCTGCGTGTACTGGTAGTCGCGGTCTTCTTCTTTCAGCGCAAAAAGCCGGTAAGTGCCGGGTTTCAGGTTGCGGAAGCGGTAACTGCCGTCACCCTTCGTTTTGGAGAGGTAAAGCGGTTTTTCTTTCGATACGACGGAATCTTCCAGGTTGCTGTACAGCATTACCGCGATATTGCTGTCCGGCTTGCCGGTTTCGGCCACCAGCACTTTGCCGGTGAGCTGAAGGGAATCCATATAGTCGCCGGTAGACACCACGTACTGGAAATCCTCGATGGGATTGCGTTCGTTCACGTCTTTCACGGCGTCGCCGAAATTGAAAGTGTAAGTGGTATTGGGCTGAAGGGAATCTTTGATCTCGAGGGTCACTACGCGCAGCTTGGCGGTGATCACCGGGGTGCGTTTCATGGTGGGCGATACGATCAGCTTTTCGATCACATTGTCCAGTTCCACGAATTCGTTGAACTGGAAAACGACCCTGCTGGAATTAAAATTGAGGGTGGAATCCAGCGGGGCAACGTGTACGAGCCGTGGCGGCAGGGTATCGCGGGGGCCGCCCCCGGGAGGCACGATGTTCGCGCACTGGGTGAAAAAGCTGCACAAAGCCAAAACGAGTAATGAGACTGTCCAGCCCCGCAAATTCTGATTCATGATTCCTGACCTGAGAATTAAATTATTTGCAAACTTACTGTTTGTTGTCGATTTTATTCATCCTCCTCTTCCACGAGGGAATGCAGGGCGATTTCCAGCTTGTTGTCTTTCACAAACCCGCACCATTTGCAATCTTCCTTGCCGCAGCCGGTATAAAATTCCTTGTTCTGTATCCTGATCCAGCTGTCTTTGATCTGCTGGGTCACGGTGGTGATGTCTTCCGGGAGAATATCAATTTTTTCTTTGAAATACTCCTTTTGTTTGTTGGGCTCTATGAAATCAAATTCCGTGCTAACTACCTGCCAGTTCTTCTGTTTGTAATTATCTAACAAAATTTTATAGAATACGGCCTGCCGCCAGTAATCCCCGCCATTGGGGTCGCGCTGGTTCGGCCGGTCGAATTTGCGGTAGTCTTTCTTCGTTTTTTCGTAATCGCCGGTTTTATAATCCACCACGTTTATTTCATTGCCGTTGAATTCCAGCTTGTCGATCTTGCCTTTGAGCGGTACGCCGTTCACCACCACGTTCCGCACGTTCCGTTCGATGCTCACCACGGTGTTCCAGGTGTGGAGATATTTGTCGTAGTACGCGGTCAGAATGTCTTCCCCGTATTCCATCCTTCTTTTAAAGGCTTCTTTGGTAAAACATTCCCGGTTGCGCAGCATGCTGTATTTGAAGTCTTTGATAAACTCTTCCCTCGGCGGGAATGCGCCATTTTCCTGCATTTTCTGGAACAGCTTTTCCAGCGCAAAGTGCACCGCGGAGCCGAATTCCGTGTTTTCGGAACGACCGGTCGGCACGCGCACGAGGTTCTGGTAATAAAACGCCAGCGGGCAGCGCAGGTAATTGTTGAGCGCCGTCACGTTCATGGTAAAACCGTTCAGCAGCGTGTCGATAAACAGCTGGTCCACCTTTTCGATCTCCGGCGCCAGCTCCTTGCCGTATTGCAGCGCCTCGAACTCGAACAGGGTCTCGTCCGGCACTTCTATTTTATGTTGCGGCAGGATGTGGTTCTGCAGGATTTCGCTGATGAACATGCTGGGCTCCAGCGGTTTGCCGTCTTGCCGGAACTCCGGATAACTGATGTACAGGTGTTTTTCCGCCCGCGTGATGGCTACGTAAAAAAGGCGGCGCAGCTCCTGTTCGTCGGTGGACGTGGCTTCGGTGGCGAACACCGTGTCCGGGAACGAAAAGCCCGATGCGCTTTTTTTCTTTTTTTCCCAGAGATGGGAATTGACGCCCGCGAGGAACACGTATTCGAATTCCAGGCCTTTCGCGCCATGGGCGGTAAGCAGGTTCACGCCTTTTTCGTTGCCGGAAACCTGCACCAGCGGGATGGCCAGGGCGTTGCTTTCCATGAGGTCCACCGTTTCCATGATGGATACGATGTTCATTTCAGGGTGACGGTGTGTTTCGTCTTTAATGAAATCGAACAGGGCCTGGAGTATTTTCATGAGCCAGATCTTTTCCGGCGAAGCCATGATATATGCCAGGATGCCGCCTTCGCTGACGATGTTGGAGAACAGCTGCTGGAGCGTTACGTTATGCGCATCCGCGATCCACTTTTCGAGCAGGTTGCCCAGGCGCATGGCCTCGTCGTGCGGGGCCAGCGAAAACAGCGTCGGGTTGCGGGTTTTGTTCCAGTCCTGGAGGTACTTGCGGATGGAAGATTTTTCGTTGTACCCTTTTTCGGCCACTTCGATGCTGATGCGGGCGGCTTCTATGGGCGGTATTTTGTAGAAGTCGTAATGCATGATCTCGAACAACAGATCGTCGCCGCTGTAGGGCGTTTCCAGTTCGCAGGCGATATACCGCAGGATGTGGATGATCTTTTTCGCAAAGGGCAGCTCGAACAGGTTGCTGTTCCGTTTGGAATAGAAAGGAAGTTTTTTGAGGCGGAAATACTGCGCCAGTTCTTCCCCGTACTTATTTTCTTTATAAATGATGGCGATCTTGCCGGGTAAAACGCCCTGTGCAAGGATCTGCTCCACTTCGGTGGTGATGCCGGCCATTTCGTCGCGGGGCGTGTTGTAACGGCGGATCACGGGCGGGATGTCCAACGGGGTGAGTTTTGCATTGGAAGCCGAGAGCTGCTTGCTGAGCCCGTCCAGCTTGTCTACCAGCCGCGAGCCTTTGTTGTAGCCGATCACAGACATGCTTACATCGAGAATGTTCTGTACGGAACGGTAATTCTGTGTGAGCACGATGGTGCGCAGGTCCTGCGCGTAATGTTCGCCGGCGAACTGTTCCATGTTCTCGATGTTGGCGCCCTGGAAGCGGTAAATGGACTGATCGTCGTCTCCCACTACGAACACGTTGGGTTTTTCTTCGCCGCCGGTCAGCAGCTGGATGAGTCGGTTTTGCGTACCGCTGGTATCCTGGTATTCGTCTACCAGGATGTATTGGAACCGTTCCTTGTAATCCAGCAGCAGGTTCGGGTTTTGTTCGAACGCGCGGATCACCCAATTGATCATATCGTCGAAATCGTAGCGGTTGGCTTTGTGCATCAGCTGCTGGAACACGTCGAACTGTTCCGTAGCGGCCAGCAGGCGGGCCATTTTTTCCCTTTCGGCGGCGAGTTTTTCTTCTTTCAGGTCGCCTTTTTTGAAGCGGCCGCTGGCTTTTTTATAAATATATTCCTCCCGTCCGGGCAGCGATTCCACGTACTTTTCCACGTTTTCGCGGATGAAAGGCACCGTCCAGCCTTCGCGTTTCATGGTGGAGAACAGGTGTGCGAGGTTGCGCATATCGAAATACACGTCGCCGCGGTAACGTTTGAGCGGGTTGTCTTTGGAAAAACCGTCGATGAGCGTTTTCAGCAGCTGTATTTTCTCGAGGTCGGAAATGGGATCGAGGGTGTTTTTTTCGAAGAGGGACAGGTTGTCCTGGATCACCTCGTTGCAAAAAGAGTGGAAGGTGTGGATGTTCACGCGGTAGGCGTCCGGCCCGATGAAGTCCGTAAGGCGCTTGCGCATGGCCACAGTACCGGCGTCGGTATACGTGAGGCAAAGAATGTTGTGCGGCAGGAAATCCGTTTCCTGGAGGATCTTGCCGATGCGCGAGGCGAGTATCTGCGTTTTGCCGGTGCCCGGCCCGGCGATCACCATCACGGGGCCTTCGGTATTGTCCACGGCTTCGCGCTGGCGCTCGTTGAGGCGCTGGTACACTTCCTGGAATCGCTGGTTATATTGCTGGCTCTCTTTGTTGTTCATAGATTATTGAAGGTACGTCTCCTTTACGATGCCATTGATGTCTGCAAAAGGTACGAATAAAGTGATCTGCCCGATGGCATAGGGACCGATCTCATACGGCGTGTAACTGAATACGACGCCTTTGCCGGCGATGAAAAAATTATCGTTCGGCTCGATGGCGCTTTTAAAAAGGTATTGTTTATCCAGCGGTTCGCCCGCGGGGATGTTGTATTTTTTGCGGAAAGATTTGTCCAGCGCGGCGGAGAGCGTTTTTTTATAACCCGGTTTAAACACGTCCGCGGGTTTGAGCGCTTTTTTGGCGGCGAGGTCCAGCGCGATGAAATTCGAGCCGTAATTGCCATGCGCGCCGCCGGTGAAGGCGGAAGTGAAATGCTCCAGCGCCAGTAGCGGCCACTTGTTGTACACGACGGTGACGGAGGTGGAAGCGTCCCAGTTCCAGCTGAAACCGTGCTCCCGCAACTCCGCGGTATCCACGTTTTTATTTTCGCCGCGGTATTCGTTGAGAAAGTCGTCCACATCCTGTTTGAGAAATACTTTCGGGCTGTCGTTGCCCAATTTCGGCGCGATGGCGTTGCGGATAAACGCCAGCACGGCTTCATCCGCGCCGCCGGTGGGCCAAACGGCGGAGCTGCTGGCGGTGGCCACGGGCGAATCGTGACGGCCGGGGATCAATATCGCGGAATCGTTGTACGATGCAACCATGAAACGGATGGAAGAATCCGCCGCTTCGTGCAGGTCGAAGGAATAATTTTTTCCGCCGCCGCTCCATTCGCCGGTGTAGCGGCCATCGGGAGATAATTTGCCGCGGAGATTGTTGGGCTCTTCGCTAACGCCGTATTCGGTGAAGTTCAGGCTGTCTGCCGTCATATCGCTGGTAAGCAGCGCGATCGGGTCGCCAACTTTGTCGTAATAATACCAGGCGGAATAGCGGCCTTTTCCATGGTTGATGAGCTCCATCGTTACGGGTTGCCCTGCCAGCGTGCCTTTCAGGTGTTTATAAAAAACGCCGCCGCCCGCCGGGATAATGGCGATGGTGGTATCTTTCGCGCCGGTGGCGGTGCTGTCGGCTCCCGAGCCGGTGTTTTTCTGCTGGCAGGCGTTGAGGCATACCAGCGCTGTGATCAGGCAAGTCAGGATTCTCATGCTTTCCGGTTTTAAAAACAGGTGTAAATTACCACTTATAGAGATACCATCGCGATATCGCGTAATTTTGTAAAAAAGGAAACGATGATCAATCAGAAGATAGCAGACCTGCGGCAGGATTACCGCCGCGCAACGCTGAATGAAAGCGAGGCGGCGGCCGACCCGCTGACCCAGTTCGGGCAGTGGTGGCAGGAGGCGGTACAAAGCGAGCTGGAAGAGCCGAATGCGATGACGTTGGCCACGAGCACGGCAGACGGCCGTCCGTCGGCGAGGATCGTATTATTGAAAAGTTTCGACGGGAACGGCTTCCTTTTTTTCACGAATTATGAAAGCCGCAAGGGGCGTGAGCTGGAGCAGAACCCGTTTGCCACTTTGCTGTTTTTCTGGAAAGAGCTGGAGCGGCAGGTGCGGATAGAAGGCACGGTGAGCAAGGCGCCGGCCGGCGTAAGCGACGAATATTTCCATTCGCGGCCGGTGGGCAGCAGGATAGGGGCGGCGGCGTCTCCGCAGAGCGAAGTGATACCGGACAGGCATTTCCTGGAAGAGCGGGTGAAAAGGCTGGAAGCGGCGGGTGAGCCCGAACGGCCGGAGCACTGGGGCGGTTATATCGTGAAACCTTTGCTGGTGGAGTTCTGGCAGGGGCGGAGCAGTCGTTTGCACGACAGGCTGCGGTATACGCCCGCGGGCGGGAGCAGCTGGAAGATCGAGCGGCTGGCGCCCTGACGATGTGATGATGTTGCCCGTTAACGGGCATAAATAAAGGGATTCCGGGCGTTTGCGGAGGCAGATGACCGGAATCCCCTATATCTGGCTTAACGGGGTTAAGCCTTTTTTTCTGCCTTGGGAGCAGCCGTTTTTTTGGTTTTAGCCGGACGGCTTTTGCCGAAAGAACCGTTAGAGATCTTTCCTTTCTTGGTTTTGATATCACCTCTACCCATTTTTTTATTGTTTTATTAGTAATGAAATGTACTGCAAAAATAAAAAAAGCAAGAAACAAATAATGTTCCTTGCTTAAATAAGTTGGGTCGCCAACTCTTAGAGTTTGTCAGACAGTGCTTTACCAGCTTTGAACTTGGCTACTTTTTTAGCTTTGATCTTGATGATCTGGCCAGTCTGGGGGTTGCGGCCGTTACGGGCTGCACGTTTGGAAACGGAGAAAGTACCGAAACCAACCAGAGTTACTTTACCGCCTTTTTTCAGGGTGTCGGCAACAGCTTTGGTGAAAGAATCCAGAGCATCGTTAGCTTGGGTTTTGGTAACGCCAGCGTCTTTGGCGAGTTTGTCGATCAATTCGGCTTTGTTCATAGTTAGTTAAGATTTAACTAGTGAGAAAATGTTTGATGTGAGCAAATATAGCGCGTTTTATAAGATTACCAAATTTTTAAAACTTTTTTTTGGAGGCTGAAAAACCCTACAGGTAACGTTTACAGCTGATCGGGCTTTTTTCCGGTTCAGTTTATTTGATCGGGTGTTTCTGATGAAACGCGCTACTGCATTGAGTTTTAATGCACTTGATCATTAAACGCGCTTTTGTACCAAGTATTGTACCAAAGCGCGGATGCCTTGAAAATAGTGAATTTCCTGTGGATAAGTTTGATGCGTTATACAACCTGCATCACCGTTCTGAAGGCTACAAACTGGTCTCCGAAAGTATCGAAAGCCTGCTGCCGGAGGGCCGGCGCGTACTCCTGCAAGTAGGTATAATAGTTTTCGAGGGTGTCGGTAAAGTATTGCACGGTGAAGGTCGGCCCGTCTGAATCGTCCTGCTCCAGCAGGCGGCACATACGGTAATCGTGAAACAGGCCGGTGGCGATGATCTCCGGGATGTGCTCCTGTTTCATCCATTCCACCCACCTGTCTTTGATCAGCGTGGAAACCTTTGTGGTGACATTATATATGATCATGCATTATTGAGTTGGAGGTAAACGGGGCAATGGTCCGAATGTTTTACCTGCTGCCAGATGGCGGCGTCCTGCAGTCTTCCGCGGAGCGGTTCCGTTACGTTGATATAATCGATGCGCCATCCTTTGTTATTGCCGCGGGCGTTTGCGCGGAAGCTCCACCAGCTGTATTGATCGGGCTCGGGGTGGAAATGGCGGAAGGTATCGACGAAGCCGCTGTCAAACAATTTGGTCAGCCAGGCCCTTTCTTCGGGAAGGAAACCGGAGGAATCTTTGTTGCTGACGGGGTTGTGGATATCGATGGGTTTGTGCGCGATATTGTAATCGCCTACGACTACGAGGTTGGGCCTTTGCTGGCGGAGCTGCTGGAGATACCCGAAGAACTCGTCGAGCCATTGGTATTTATAGGTCTGTCTTTCGTCTCCCGTAGTGCCGGACGGGAAATACGCGTTGATGAGCGTTACGTCGCCGAAATCGGCTCTTATGACCCTTCCTTCGGCATCGCTTTGCATATATCCGTTACCGTATTGAACGTTGTCGGGTTTTATTTTGGTCAGGATGGCGACGCCGCTGTAGCCTTTTTTCTGGGCGGGGTACCAGTAATCGGTGTACCCGATCTGTTCGAATTGCTGGAAATCCACGTTGTCGCGATGGGCTTTTACTTCCTGCAGGCAGATAACGTCTGCGGGATCGGTTTTGAGCCATTCGGTGAATCCTTTTGTCATGGCAGAGCGCAGGCCGTTGACATTGTAGGTGACGATCCTCATGATGAAATAATTTCAACAAAAGTAAGGATTCACATAAAAAAGACTGACGTATTATCGCACGCCAGTCTTTTAAGATGGTGTGTATAGGCCCTGTCTGCCTGTACAAACCGTTCCGTTTTTAGTTACCGTTGTCCGTTGATTTATTTTGGTAACACAAAGTGAGGGGGGGCTGTTTACAAGGGGCTAACGATATCGCCGAGGCCGAGGCCGCCGAGGACGCTGTTCAGCAGGTTGTTAACAGTGCCGAGAACGTTGCCGAGGCCGCCGGTGCCGGGAACGTCGCCGCCGCCGATCCCGCCGAGCAGTCCGTTAACGAGATTGGTAACGGTGCCGAGGATGCCGTCGAGACCGCCGATGCCGCCGAGGTCGAGGCCTCCGTTGATGTTAGAGGCGTTGGTAGCGGAGATTTCTTCGCATCCGAAAAATTGTGATTGGAGGTTTTGCATAAGAAATGGGTTTTAATGGTGAAGAGAAATTGTGAGAGAAAAAGGTGGCGCCCTGTACCGCGGCGCCACCATGTTTTAAACCGATTTTACGGGAATCTTAGCCCAGTAATCCACCGCCGAGACCGCCGAGGAGGCTGTTCAGCAGGTTGGTAACGGGGGCAAGCAGGTTGCCGAGGCCGCCAACGCCGGGAATTCCGCCGCCGGTGCCAGGCAGGCCGGGAAGGCCAGACAGCAGGGCATTGGTGTCGAGTTGACCGCCGATAGTGATTTTGCCGTTAACGTTGGTGATACCGAGTGAAAGGAATCCGCCGTTAACATCCTGGGTCGTGGTTGCATCCAGTTCCTGGCAACCATAGTTGTGTACTTGCAAGTTTTCCATATGATAGGAGGTTTGGTTAGAAAACGGTTTTGTTGGCTGTCATCTCCTGGGGTGCAGGAGCGTATCGGTGATGAATCCCGGGGGCTTTGGCGTGTTCATGGTCAGGGTCTGTGTTAATGCTCTGTCGGGGAACAACCGCGATATATTTTATGACAGGCTGTAAATTACTACGCCCTCATTAATCTTTCGCTGTTCAGTTTGTTCATTTTCAGAGAGTTAGCCGGATGTTTTATTCATTTTATGAACAAGCTTGTGTTAGCAATTGCTTAACATTTTATATGGAGAAAACCCTCCATATTGGAAACCAATAATTCCAACCGTTTTATGTAAATTATGCTGTGAAACGGCCGCCAGGCAGCCGCTGCCGTAATGGATTCCGAAACGATGCCGCTTAGTATTATCACCGGGTGCGCCCCGGATACACAATGTAGACCATGACAAAAATCTCCCTGTCCCGCAAATTCATGAACGGGAGCACCCTCCGGCCGATCCTGCTGCTTTTTACTTCTATCGCCCTTTTTTCAACGGCCCATGGCCAGCAACAACTCGTCCGCTCTCTCAAAAACACCCTGTATAGCGGAAAAGTGACAGACAGTGCGCAATATACCGACCTGCTCAACCGCATCAGCGCCCTTTCGCTCGTGCAGCAGCTGGACACCACTTATGTATATGCCGCCGAGGCCAAAGCCCTCGCCGCCCGCATACATTATCATAAAGGTCTCGCCGACGCCTATATGAACCTCGCCGCCAGTTTCTCTTTTCAGAATAACAGCAAGCTCGCCCACCGCTTTTATCTCGAAGGGCTTCACCGTTACCGCAACCTTGGCGATTCGGCAGGCATCTGCCAGGCTCTGTATTGCATCGGCAGCTATTATCATTATGAAGGTAAAGACGAGCTCGCCATCCCTTATATGGAAGAATCCATGGGCGTAGGCGGCCGGTTGCTGAAAGATTCCGTATGGGCCAGCATGCTCGCCAATTATTACCTCGTATTCGCTGAAGACAGCCTCCGCCAGGATTCCGCCCGCTGGGCGCTCGGTAAAGCGCGCGACATCGCTACCCGGTATCACGACGACCGCATCATAACCTACACCGGATTGTTCCTCGCGCATGAAGAAGTAAAGGCCGGCCGGCTGGAAAAAGCCATGGAAAATCTCCGCCGGCTCGCGGCACATTCCCTCAAAGAAGGATACAATTACCTCGCCCTCTACGCCAACGCGCAGATGGATATTTACGCCACTTACGCCCAGACCCCGGATTCTATCATTTACCGCAAACAAATGCTGGACGCGGCCATCCTCGGCGGGTACAAAAAACTGATGGTACGGCCCGTTACTTCGCTGTACCAATATTATAAAGCCATCGGCCCCGCCGAAGCGATCCCCTACGCCGACGTACTCCGCGAGATAGCCCTCCACCAGGAAGGCCTCCGCACGCAAGGCGAGCAGGATTATATGGAATCTTTCCTCCAGGAACAGGAAGTGCGTGCTTTGCGGCTGAATAAAGAATTGCAGGAGCAAACGCTTGTTTCCGATAAACTGAAAGGCCGTCACCGCATGATGCTGATCGTATTCGCCGTGATCTGCACGCTGCTGGCCGTGGGACTGGTGTACGTCTATTCCCGCTCCACACGCGAATCGCACATGGCCGCCAAACGGATGAAAGAGATCAACCGCATGATGATGGACAAAAACAAACAGTTGCAGCGGCACGACGATTTCAAGAACAAACTGTTGTCGATCCTCGCGCACGACTTCCGGTTGCCGCTTGCGCATATCATCAGCGTGACCAATCTTTTCCAGCAGAAAGACATCAAGCCCGAGCAGTTCCAGGAGATCGCCAACAGTATTTCGTCTATGGCATCGGAAACGCTCCAGCTGTTCGAAACCGTATTGAGCTGGATAAAAACGCAGCTGGCCGGGTTTGAGTACAAAGCGCATCCCTACCTGCTGCAGGAATTGTGGAACGATGCGAAAGACCCGTTGATGGCGGACATCATAGACAAAGCCTTGCTGCTCGACATAAAGATTCCCTATGGCCTCACCGTTCGCGTAGACCGTGAAATGCTGCAGTTCGTGAACCGGAACCTGCTGCACAACGCCGTGAAATATTCGCGCAGGGGCAGCCCGGTAACGATCGAAGCGCGGCGTAAAAGCGACCGGATCATCGTAACCGTGACCAACGGCGGCAGCGGCATCACCGAAATGGACATGCCATATATTTTCACGCACCGCGTGCCCGGCGCCATTACGAGGGAAACCGGCAGGGGAGCGGGTTTGGCCCTGATCATCTGCAAGGATTTTATTGAAAAGATGAACGGCACGATCACCGTATCCAGCGACGGCGAAACGTATACCACGTTTGAATATACCTTGCCGGCTTTTGAGGAAGACGAAATGGCGTGACCGCTTTTTCGTTCACCCTTTCTGTTTCATCGATTTAATTGTGTTGTCTTTCTGTGAGGAGAAAGAAGCACACGAATAGCATGCTCACTTTTCTCTTTCCTCGTTCTAATCATTTCATGAGAAAATTTTCCAGGGGAAGAATCCCCCGGAGCATTTCACTCATTCTAAGTTCGCTGTTGTACGAACGAATCACCGACATGGTTGAGCAAGGTGTTAAACAACCGGAAGCGCGGGTTGCAGTCCATTGTATCATATCTCCTTCGGGCTGAATTTCGAGGCGCCCAGGGGCCTGCGGCCCGCTGGAAATCCATAACGACCTCTCTTTTCCCTCCGGCCGTGTGTAGCGGTGCGACGATCCCTTGATCGCACGTTTACCCAGCCCCCGCTTTTCTTCCGGTTGTTAATGACTTAAGCCGATTAGTGATATTGACTGAATTTTTTCATGGGCTGCCAGGGATTTGGCCGGGATAGCGGCCCCTGGCGGATAGCCGGCGCAGATAATTGTTGTTGTACTGGGATGCTCCGTTGCGTTGCCTAACCTGTTCATTCAGGAACTGCAACTGAAGAAGCAGCTGCATAAATTCCCGGATACACACTAGCCCTGGTGTATGCTGAACGTAAGCCGCACCGATCACCCTGCCGGCCATCCACCCGGAGCGCGCTATCCGGCGCAATTACAAATCCCCCTTGGATTCTCCAGGCTGAACTATGAACAAATAATTATTTATTGCCGGAACCCGGTCTTTTTGTGCAAATGCCGAATAACTGAAACGCTTTGTCATGGCTGGGTATAACACTCCCGTCCATGTCACGGGCTGCCGTATCGCCGTGGTTTTTTCTTTGCTGCATGATATTTTTTCATGAACATACTTGATATGTTGTGAACGTCTTTTTTCCGGTCACAACGGGTTAACAAATATTTTTTGACTTCCTTCCCGGATGCAGATTCAACCCGGGTAATGTGAATCGCAAATGAAGAATGCAGGTTAACGATGCATGTAATTTAGGAATCAAAATCAATAAAAAGGCTGTTCACGCTGTTCATTTTTTGATGAACTAACCGCGACTGCGTGTATGCATTTGCGTTTGTTTATTCATCCCGGGATACGGTGAGAACATCAAAGAGAGCGTGATCAAGGGAGATGAGGTGTTGTCAATATTCAAAGTGATAATTCATATGTTCATTCCGATGGGAAAGGCCAACACTTCACCAAACAAAAAAGCCGGGGCAACCCGGCTTTTCCATATATCTTTTAAGGAAATTACCCCTTTACAAGCGTTCCCACATTCCTGCCCATGATCACATGCAACAGGTTGCCTATCTTGTTCATATCAAATACGATGATCGGCAGGTTGTTTTCCTGGCATAACGTAAAAGCCGTCATGTCCATCACATTGAGCGATTTCTGGTATACTTCCGTGAAAGTGATCGTCTCAAACTTGGTGGCCGTCGGGTTTTTCTCGGGGTCGGCGGTGTAAATGCCATCCACCCGCGTGCCTTTCAGGATCACGTCTGCCTGTATCTCGATCGCGCGCAGGGAAGCCGCGGTATCCGTCGTAAAATACGGGTTGCCCGTACCCGCTCCGAAAATCACTACACGGCCTTTTTCAAGGTGCCTGATGGCCCGGCGCCGGATATACGGCTCGGCGATCTGCTCCATTTTAATGGCCGATTGCAGCCTGGTATACATACCGGCGCGTTCAAGACCGCTCTGCATCGCCATCCCGTTGATCACGGTGGCCAGCATCCCCATATAATCGCCCTGGGCCCGCTCGATACCGGTTTCCGCTTCATTCATCCCGCGGTAAATGTTCCCGCCGCCAATAACAATGGCTACCTGTACCCCAAGGTCCGTTACCGCCTTGATATCCTGTGCATACTGGGATATCACTTTCGGATCAATTCCATAATTACTGTCTCCCATCAGGGATTCGCCACTCAACTTGAGCAAAATTCGTTTGTACTTTGGCAACATGTCAGCTATGATTATTGTAAGATCTGATTCTCCTTATTCTCGAATAGTGCTAATATACAATTCCGAACTCAAAAATATCCCCTGAATACGTATATGCAAAAAAAAGGAGAGAATTTTTCATCTCTCCTTTTGTATCGTTTAAAGCGATTATCCTAAAGCTACGCGCTTGAAAGTGGTCACTTTCAGCTCGCCGTCCACGCTTTTCAGGTGGTCGGCCACGGATTTGTTGCCGTCTTTTACGAAAGCCTGCTGCAGCAGGGTGCTTTCTTTGTAGAACTTCTGGATCTTGCCGGCAGCGATCTTCTCAGCCATTTCAGCCGGTTTGCCTTCAGCTTTGATCTGCTCGATCGCGATCTCTTTCTCACGGGCAACCAGTTCGGCCGGGATGCCTTCCGCGCTTACAGCCAGCGGGTTCATGGCCGCGATCTGCATGGCGACGTCTTTACCGGTCTCTTCAGAAACGGGTTTGCTGAAGCCTACCAGTACGCCCATGCGATAGTTACCGTGGATGTAAGCCACTACGGTAGCGGCTTCAACCCTTTCAAAGCGGCTCAGGGTGATTTTTTCACCGATCTTGGCCACCTGGTCGTTCACTTTGTCGGCAACGGTAGCACCGTCCAGGGCTGCGGCGTTCAGTTCCTCAACGGTCTGAACATTGTTAGCCAGCGCCAGGTCTGCGATAGACTGGGCGAAGGCTACGAAATCCTGGTTTTTGGCCACAAAGTCGGTTTCGCAGCTCAGCAGCAGCACCACGCCGGCTTTGCCGTCCGCAGTGGTTTTTGCGATCACAACGCCTTCTTTGGTTTCGCGGTCTGAACGCAGCGCGGCTACTTTCTGACCTTTCTTACGCAGGTAATCCACTGCTTTCTCGAAATCGCCGTCTGTTTCAACCAGCGCTTTCCTGCAGTCCATCATTCCGGCTCCTGTTTGCTGACGCAGTTTGTTTACATCAGCTGCTGTAATTGTTGCCATCGTATATAATCAGTTTATATGTTATTGTTTTATGAAAATTTTTACCGGGGGGGTATAATGTGAATCGTGAACGACTGGTATCATTCACGATTCACTATTGATATTGATGTTGATCAATTATCTGGCAGGGCCGGGTTTGCCTGCGCCGGAGGGACGGAATCCACCGCCACCGCCGGGGCGGTTGCCACCAGGACGGTTACCACCGCCGCCGGGACGATTGCCGCCACCGCTTCTGCCGCCGCCACCAGGACGGTTGCCGCCGCCACGGTTACCACCGGGGCCGCCGGGACCGCGCTGACCGCCCGGACCACCAGTTCTGCCACCGGGGCCGCCAGGCCTGCGTCCACGCTCACCGCGCTCGTCGCCGCCTTCCAGCTCAAACTTGCGCAGTTTGTTGTCTGCTTCTTCTTCCTCTACTTCGTCGGTTTTTTCAACGGCTCTTTCGGCCAGGCCTTCAGCGATAGCTGCAGCGATGTAGCTAACGATAATAGCGATGGATTTGGTAGCGTCGTCGTTCGCGGGAATTGCGAAGTCTACCCTGGTAGGATCGGAGTTGGTATCTACCATACCGAAAGTGGATACACCGAGACGTTTTGCTTCAGCCAGCGCGATGTGCTCGTGGCTGATGTCTACGATGAACAGGGCAGCCGGAACACGTGCCAGTTGAGCGATACCGCCCAGCACTTTTTCCATTTTGTCCTTATCGCGGGAGAGCGTCAGGCGCTCTTTTTTAGTGATGTTGTCGAAAGTGCCGTCTGCCAGCATTTTCTCGATGCTCTGCATCTTTTTAACGCTCTTGCGGATGGTTGCGAAGTTGGTCAGCATGCCGCCCAGCCACCTTTCGGTAACATAAGGCATGTTCACGCGTTTTGCAGCTTCTGCAACGATCTCTTTCGCCTGCTTTTTGGTAGCTACGAACATGATCTTTTTACCGCTTTTTGCGATGGATTTCAGCGCAGCCGCTGTTTCCTGCAGGCCTTCAACGGTTTTGTTGAGGTCAATGATGTGAATACCTTTCTTTTCAGCGAAAATATAAGGCAGCATCTTCGGGTTCCATTTTTTCTTCAGGTGACCGAAGTGTACACCGGCTTCCAGTAACTGCTGCTGTAATGAAGTATTATTTTCCATGTTGTTTTAATCGAATTGATGTTCAAAAATTGAATGATACAATCATTAACGTTTAGAGAACTGGAAGCTTCTGCGGGCTTTAGCTTTACCGGGTTTCTTACGTTCAACTGATCTCGGATCACGTTTCAGCAGGCCGGCAGCTTTCAGTGCAGGGCGAAACTCGGGGTTGATCTCGCACAGTGCGCGGGCGATACCCAGTTTTACAGCTTCAGCCTGACCTTTGATACCACCACCCTGTGCATTCACTTTAACATCGAATTTGTCGAGCGCGTCAATGGTCTTGAAAGGCGCTTCAACCTGGTTCTGCAGGTAAATCAGCGCGAAATATGTTTTATAGTCCTTGTCGTTCACCAGAATGGTGCCGGTACCTTTGCTCACGTATACGCGGGCAACTGCTTCCTTACGACGGCCGATAGTATTTTTTTGTTTTTCCATTATTCAGGTGTGATTAGAAAGTTAAAGACTGCGGTTTCTGAGCAGTATGCGGATGTTCCGCACCGGCATAAACGAAGAGTTTTTTATACATCGCACGGCCCAGACGGTTCTTCGGCAGCATGCCTTTCACCGCTCTTTCGATCACTACTTCCGGACGGCGTTTCAGCAGGTCCTTCGCAGCCTCGCCTTTCTGACCACCGGGGTAACCGGAATATGTCAGGTATGTCTTGTCGTTGAGCTTGTTGCCGGTGAAAACAACTTTGTCAGCGTTGATCACGATGATATAATCGCCACAATCAGTATGCGGGGTGAAGTAAGGTTTGTTCTTACCTCTCAGAATAGCCGCGATCTTGGCGCTCATCCTGCCCACAGTTTGGTTGGTACCGTCCACGATGTACCAGTCACGCTTTACGTAAGCGTCGTTAGCAGACTTTGTTTTGAAGCTTAAAGTATTCATTGCTTAATAGAATAAAATTTAATCTCGCCCATGTTTGGGAGTGCAAAGCTAAGCGGTTAAATGAATATAACCATCAGTTTGGACGACTTTTTTGGAAGGGGTGCTTGTAATGAGTTGATTTTCAATAAAAATTTTGACAAACAATTATCAACACCTTATTCATAGCCCGGTTTTACAGGGCTTCCGGCAATAGAAAGGACCGCAATTGCGGTCCTTTCTCAATTTTTTTCCGCGGGAACAGGATTAATCCCTCCTGCTGGCGCCCAGATATATTAATAAATATTGCAATAAAATCACTACGGAAGATACCGCCGCCACTACGTAGGTCATAGCCGCCCACCACAACGCGTCTTTCGCCATATCATGTTCCTGCTTGTATGTAATGCCTGCGCTGTCCAGCCACTTCAGGGCCCTGTTAGACGCGTCGAACTCCACCGGCAGGGTAATAATGGAAAACAGCGTGGTTACGCCGAAGAGGATAATACCGCCCAGCAGCAGCTGCGGAAAAGCCTGGACCATCAAAATGCCCGCGAACAGGACAATTTGAACCAAATAGGAGCTGACCTGCACCGCAGGCACCATTTTGGAGCGCATTGTCAGCCAGGGATAAGCCGTGGCGTGCTGTACAGCGTGCCCGCACTCGTGCGCGGCCACCGCCGCGGCCGCCACGCTGGGCGTGCCATATACTTCAGGACTGAGGTTCACCGTTTTGGTAGCGGGATTATAGTGGTCGCTGAGGAAGCCCTGGCCCTGCACCACCTTTACGTCGTAGATCCCGTTGTCGTGCAGCATCTTCTCCGCCACCTCCGCGCCCGTAAGGCCGGAAGAGGTCCGGATCTCGCTGTACTTCTTGAATTTGCTCCTCAGCCGCATGCTCACAAGCGCACTGATGCCCACGAAAATCAGGGAAATGATCATTACACCAGGTGTCATTATCTATCGTTGTTTAGTTTACTGATCGAATTGGTTACTACCATAAAATTAACCCTTATTTCCCATCAAATCCCTTACCAGTTGGTAAAATTGTCAGAATTGTCATGTAACCCGCCGGTTACGCATGGGCTTTGTCAGCACAAAAAATTAACACTGCCACTTTGGCCGGAACAAACCCTTCCAACCCCCATTTTCCATGCAATATTAATAGTTATTTTTATTTATAATATATTCAAAAATTAATATATCAAACCGCATATTACCATCCCTCGCTATCAATATTTTACGAAAGTTTATAGAAAATTATTTACAGGCGAAACAGGCTACAATAGAGGCTTACAGCCGACTGACTGCCAAAAGAATTAACACTTTAAAAGTTATTAACATCCATTAAATAAACTTTTTTATTCTGAACCCATTTAGTAATTTAGTCCTGAATTTAATGGGTTAGTAAGTAGAAAGAGTCAGCGGAATCTTCCGTTGGCTCTTTTCTCTTTTCAGCGTTTTTTCAACAAAAAGGAACGCGGATTTTTATCCTTCTCTTCATCAATCAGCAACAAATATTCTCTTCTCCTTTTTTTCATTTTACTTTGTTGCATGAGTAAAATCAGAACAGCTTTTTTTTGCCAGAACTGCGGATATGAATCAGCGAAGTGGACGGGAAAATGTCCTTCATGCAATCAATGGAACACTTTTGTCGAAGAAAAAGTGCAGAAAGATATTCCGTTGCGCCAGGCAGACTGGAGAGCGGAAACAACCAGCGCGTATAAAACGCCCAGAACCGTTCATCTCGATGCGGTTGAAGGGCTCGAAGAGAAACGCTGGCTTACGCCGGACACAGAGCTCAACAGGGTGCTGGGAGGCGGCATAGTGGCGGGTTCGCTCGTATTGGTCGGCGGTGAGCCGGGGATCGGCAAATCCACTTTGTTCCTGCAGAACGCGTTGTTGCTGAAGGATATTAAAACACTGTATATCAGCGGCGAAGAAAGTGAACAACAGATCAAGATGCGGGCAGACCGTTTGAAGATACGCAACGATCAGTTTTACCTGCTTACCGAAACTTCCACGCAGGTGATCTTCCAGGAGATCAAAAAACTGCAGCCCGAACTGGTGATCATCGATTCCATACAAACCCTGCAGTCTCCGCTGATCGAATCCGCGCCCGGAAGCGTGTCGCAGATCCGCGAAACAGCCGCCGAAATGCAACGTTTCGCCAAAGAGACCAACACGCCCGTTTTCCTGATCGGCCACATTACCAAAGACGGCTCCATCGCCGGTCCAAAAGTGCTGGAACATATGGTCGATACGGTATTGCAGTTCGAAGGCGACCAGCATTACGCCTACCGCATCCTGCGCACCATCAAGAACCGCTTTGGTTCAACCGCCGAGCTGGGCATTTATGAAATGACCGGTGTTGGCCTCCGGCAGGTGAACAATCCCTCCGAAATACTGATCTCCCAGCGCGACGAAATGCTCAGCGGCGTAGCCATCGCTTCCACCATCGAAGGCCTTCGGCCCATGCTCGTGGAAGTGCAGGCGCTGGTTACACAATCCGTATACGGCACGCCGCAGCGTACCGCCACCGGTTTCGACCTGCGCAGGTTGCAACTGCTGCTGGCCGTGCTCGAAAAACGCGGCGGTTTTCATTTCGGTGTGAAAGACGTGTTCCTCAACATCGCGGGCGGCCTGCGCATCGAAGATCCGTCTATCGACCTGGCGGTGCTGGTAGCGCTGCTTTCGTCGTTTGAAGACATCGGCGTTTCGCACAAAAATTGTTTTGCCGGCGAAGTAGGCCTCAGCGGCGAGATCAGGGCGGTGAACCGTATCGAACAGCGTATTGCCGAAGCGGAGAAGCTGGGTTTTGAAAAGATTTTTATCTCCAAGTTTCACAAAAAAGGACTTGATTTCACTAAATTGAATATCGAAGTGGTGCCGCTGGGAAGGGTGGAAGAATTGTACCGCCTGCTTTTCTAGCCGCACCTGTTTGTTAACCTGAAATCTTCTTTTTATGCTGCAGGCCCTCTTGCAACTGTTTTACCCGCACGTCTGCGAAGGATGCGGGCGCGAGCTCAGCAGTACCGAAAAGATCCTCTGCATCCGCTGCGACCTTCAATTGCCGCTCACCGGTTTTCATAAAACCGCTGAAAATCCCGCCGAGCGAATGTTTTGGGGCCGCGTGCCGATGCAGCGCGTTTCGGCCGGGTACTTCTTTTATCACCAGGGAATTTTACAAAAGCTGGTGCATGCTTTCAAATACAAAAAACGCAGCGATATCGCGATCTTCCTCGGCCGGAGGCTGGGTTTTCAGCTGAAGGAAAGCGGCTGGGCGAAAGACGTGACCGCACTGGCGCCCGTGCCTTTGCACGCCATGAAACAACGCCACCGCGGTTACAACCAGGCCGCGCTGCTCGCCGAAGGCATGGCGGAAGTGCTGGGCTGCCGCGTATGGCCGCACGCGCTGGTGCGCAACGCATTCACCGAAACGCAAACGCGCAAATCGAGGATAGACCGCTGGGCCAACGTGGAGAACATGTTCGCATGGAAAACCGGGCGCCTGGAAGGCCCCGCGCATATATTGCTGGTAGACGATGTGATGACCACCGGCGCCACGCTGGAAGCCTGCGCCCACGCGGTTTTGCAGGCGGGAGAAGCGGTTCGGGTAAGCGCCTGTGCGCTGGCCTGCGCGGCGAGGTAGGCGCAAAAAAATACAGGTGTTCGAAAACACCTGTCTCTGGTAACTATTCCACGTTATGAATACGCAATTGTTGCATTATGTCAACTACAGCTTAGAGGAAGTCTTGTTATCGCTCCCTTTCGGGAGGCCCGCCTGCGCTGCGGCTTTAGCGTTTTTGTTCACATAAACGACCCTGAAGGACTCGCTCAGGGCGCTTCTTTCGGCAACGACCTCTTCCAGTCCCAGCTTTTTCAGCCGGAGGCTTAATTGCCTTAAATCGTCCTCAATGTTCATGACTAAAAATTTTCGGTGATTGTAATGTGTTCCCTGCCCGGATTGAATTACCGGCGGCACATTGAACAACAACCGGCAGCGGCGCGGTGATGGTAGGAGAATGCCATAGTGTTATAAGTTAAACGGTTGGTTTCTGTATTTTTTTGATTCCATTGTATTACCCTACAAATGTAATAGGATTTGTGGACTATCCAAAAATATTTTGATGATAGAAAATAAAGGGGTTTCTAATGAATTGATAAACAGGTAATTGTGAGATCAAAATTTTTATGGCCCCAAAGCAGCGTTCGGGGGAAGAAGGTTTCAAGGTTATTAGTGAGGACTTTTCTATCTTTGCAAATGCCCGCGGGTAGATTTGTTTATTGTTCGGCCCCCGGGTTCATTGTAAACCGTAACTAATAAACGTTATTGCCATGAAATCATTACAGGAATGCGCCCGTGAGCGCATATTGATCATTGACGGTGCGATGGGCACCATGATCCAGCGGTACAAACTCCAGGAATCCGATTACAGGGGGGAACGATTCGCCAACTACCACACAGACGTGAAAGGCAACAGCGACCTGCTTTCGATCACCCAGCCGGCCATTATTGAAGCCATTCACCGCGAATACCTCGAAGCCGGCGCAGACATCATCGAGACCAATACCTTCAGCAGCACCGTGATTGCACAGGCAGACTACGATATGCAAAGCCTCGCCTATGAAATGAACGTGGCCGCCGTACAGGTAGCCAGGCGCGCGGCAGACGATTATACCCGCCGGAACCCGGACAAACCGAGGTTCGTTGCAGGCGCCATCGGCCCGCTCAACAAAACGCTTTCCATTTCCCCCGACGTAAACAACCCCGGTTTCCGCTCCGTTACTTTCGACGAAGTGGTGAACGCATATTACGAACAGGTGAAAGCGCTGACGGAAGCGGGCGCGGACCTGCTGCTGATCGAAACCATCTTCGACACGCTCAATTGCAAAGGCGCGATCTTCGCCATCAAAAAATATTTCCGGGACAGCGGCAGGCCCGAACTGCCCATCATGATCTCCGGTACTATTACCGATGCCTCCGGCCGCACGCTGAGCGGGCAAACGCTGGAAGCGTTCTATATTTCGGTGATGCACGCCAAACCCTTCTCCATCGGCCTGAACTGCGCGTTGGGCGGTGCACAGATGAGGCCTTACGTGGAAGAGCTTGCCAACATCGCCAGCTGTTACGTTAGCTGCTACCCCAACGCCGGCCTGCCGAACACCTTCGGCGAGTACGACGAGCAGCCGCACGAAACGGCCCACATCATCGAAGATTTCGCCCGCGAGGGTTTCGTTAATATCGTCGGCGGCTGCTGCGGCACCACGCCCGATCACATTCGTCACATCGCTGAAAATGTAAAGACCATTACCCCGCGCCCCTTGCCGGTAGTGGAAACTACGCTGGCATAAGAAGAACGAGGAAATTAGCATGAACAATACGCAAACGATCAAGCCTTACCTGAGACTGAGCGGCCTGGAGCCGCTGGTTGTAAGACCCGAGACCAACTTCATCAACGTCGGCGAAAGGACCAACGTTACCGGCTCTAAAAAATTTGCCCGCCTCATCCGTGAAGGACATTTTGAAGAAGCGCTCTCAGTAGCCCGCCAGCAGGTGGAAAGCGGCGCCCAGATCCTGGACGTGAACATGGACGACGCGCTGCTCGACGGCGAAAAAGCCATGACCACTTTCCTGAACCTGCTCGCTTCCGAGCCGGACATTTCCCGCATCCCCGTGATGATCGATTCCAGCAAGTTCAGCGTGATCGAAGCCGGCCTGAAATGCCTGCAGGGCAAATGTATCGTGAACTCCATCAGCCTGAAGGAAGGAGAGGAAAAGTTCATCGAGCACGCCATTATCTGCCAGAGCTACGGCGCTTCGGTGGTCGTAATGGCCTTCGATGAAAACGGCCAGGCGGATACCCTCGAAAAACGCGTGAGCTTCTGCCACCGCGCGTACAAGATCCTTGTCGATAAAGTGGGCTACGATCCGCAGGACATCATTTTCGACCCGAACATTTTCGCCATTGCCACGGGCATTGAAGAACATAACAACTACGCGGTAGAGTTCATCGAAGCCTGCCGCCGGATCAAACAGCTGATGCCGCTCGCCAAGATCAGCGGCGGCGTGAGCAACGTATCGTTCTCCTTCAGGGGCAACGATGCCGTGCGCGAAGCCATGCATGCCGTGTTCCTGTTCCACGCCATCAAAGCGGGGCTGGACATGGGCATCGTTAACGCAGGCATGATCCAGATCTACGACGAGATCGAACCGCAATTGCGCGAGCTTTGCGAAGACGCGATCCTCAACCGCCGCGAAGATGCTACCGAGCGCCTTATCGCATTTGCCGAAACCGTAAAGGCCAAAGGCAAAACCGTCGAAAAAGACGAAGCATGGCGCGCCGGCACCGTTGAGCAAAGGCTCAGCCACGCCCTTGTGAACGGTATTACCGATTACATCGAAGCGGACACCGAAGAGGCCCGCCAGAAATATCCCCGCCCGCTGGAAGTGATCGAAGGCCCGCTGATGGATGGAATGAACATCGTGGGCGACCTTTTCGGCAGCGGTAAAATGTTCCTTCCGCAGGTCGTGAAAAGCGCCCGCGTGATGAAAAAATCCGTGGCTGTGCTTACGCCTTACATTGAAGCGGAAAAGCTGGAGCTGCAGGCGAAGAACGGCGGCGAGATAAAATCCGCCGGTAAAATATTGCTCGCCACCGTAAAAGGAGACGTGCACGACATCGGGAAAAACATCGTGGGCGTGGTGCTCGGCTGTAACGGCTACGAAATCGTGGACCTCGGCGTAATGGTGCCCGCGGAAAAGATATTGCAGGCCGCGCGCGAAGAAAAAGTGGACATCATCGGTCTCAGCGGGCTTATCACCCCGAGCCTCGACGAAATGGTCCACATCGCCCGGGAGCTGAAACGCCAGCAGTTCGATATTCCCCTGCTGATCGGCGGCGCCACCACTTCGCGCACGCACACCGCCGTGAAGATCGCGCCGGAATACGAAAACGGCGTGGTGCACGTGCTGGACGCTTCCCGCAGCGTGACCGTAACGGGCAACCTGCTGAACAAAGCGCTCAGCAAAAACTTCCTTTCGGACGTAAAAACGGAATACACCAAACTGAACGAGCAGTTCAGGAATAAAAAACCCGTCAAACAATACCTGCCCATCGCCGAAGCGCGCAAGCTGAAAGTAGACATCGACTGGGCGGCGTACAACCCTGTAAAACCCGCACAGCTGGGCACCCAGGTGTTCGACAACTACGACCTGGGCGAGATCGCCAAATACATCGACTGGCAGCCTTTCTTCATTGCCTGGGAACTGCACGGCAAATTCCCGCAGATATTGGAAGACGAGGTGGTGGGTAAAGAAGCCACCCGCCTCTACAACGAAGCGCAGGAAATGCTCAAACGCATCATCAGCGAAAAATGGCTGAGAGCGAGAGCCGTGATCGGCCTGTTCCCCGCCAACGCCATTGCCGACGATACGGTGAGCGTAACGGCGATAGACGGCGCGGAAGTGCCCCTCGAGTTCCTGCGCCAGCAGATCAAAAAAGCGCCGGGCCAGCCGAACGTCAGCCTCGCGGATTATATCGCGCCGGCCGCTACCGGCAAACAGGATTACATCGGCGGCTTTGCCGTAACGACGGGCGAAGGCATCGAAAAATGGCTCGAACATTTCAAAAAAGAACACGACGATTATAGCAGCATCATGCTGAAGGCGCTGGCAGACCGGCTGGCGGAGGCTTTCACCGAACTGCTGCACGAGCGCGTGCGCAAGGAGTTCTGGGCTTACGCTACAGACGAGCACCTTACCAACGACCAGCTGATCAAAGAGGAATATCTCGGCATCCGCCCCGCGCCCGGTTACCCGGCTTGCCCCGAGCACACCGAGAAGTACAAACTTTTCGACCTGCTGAACGCTACGGAAGCCACCGGCATCACGCTCACGGAATCGCTGGCGATGTACCCCGCGGCGAGCGTAAGCGGCTGGTATTTCGCTAACCCGCAATCGAGATATTTCGGTTTGGGCAAGATCGAAAAAGACCAGGTGGAAGATTATGCCGCGCGAAAAGGCTGGCCGCTGGAAGAAGCCGAAAGATGGCTTCGCCCCAACCTTGAATACGACATGTAAAACGAATGCATAAAAGAAGCCCCGGAGTATTTCCGGGGCTTTTTCGTTTCATCAGTATTTTTTCAGCGTGCTGTCTTCTTTCATCACTTCTTCCAGCAACCCTACGTCCACGCTTTGGATCAGTTTATCCCCGTTGTAGAATTTCACGGTCTTCACTTCCGGGGTTTTCGGGATGGCGCCCAGCCAGGCCGCGGCCATGCTGAAAGATTTGACGGTCGGTTCTTCGTCGTAAATTTTGAAATGAAGCTCCACCGTGCTGCCTTCCTGTTTGCTGCTGATCAGCTCTATCTTTTGCACGAGCGAGCTAATGCGCAATGTGAGCGCGGTAAGCAGCTGGCTGTTGAAATCCACGGTATCGATCACATTGTTGACCGTTTTCGCCATACCGAACACCTGCTGCATTTCCTTCGGATTGTTGATCACCCAGCAAACGATACTGTCGTTCTGCTTGATGGTGTTCTTCACGAAATAACCGCTCAGCGGCCTGATCACGATGTCTTTCTGAAAAGCCACCAGCTCGTTGATCGTGTCTCCCTGCGCCTGTTTTTCTTCCTGGGTAATGGTAGACTGCGAGGTATTCGGCCCGCAACCGGCTGCCAGCAATGCCAGCAGCCCCGCGGCATAAAGCAGATTTCTCATACAATTCAATTTAGTTTGTAAAGAAATTAACGCAATACGAATACCAAAGTTTCAACCGTCGGGAGAATAGTATTACAGCAATAACATGATTTGGAGGGAAACTACGCGGCAAAATGCGTAAAACTACGCTTGATATACCCTCTGGAGGGTAGTAGTTTTGTGACATGCTTTAGAAGTGCATATAACCCCAAATAAGCAGTTCAGAATAAGAAAAGTTAAGGTACACACTGTTCTGTTAACCCCAGTTACAGTTTTAGGGCCGTCTGAAAGGACGGCCCGCTTTAATTTACGTCCACCCACATGCCGTTATCCCTGATCAGGTTGATCAGTTCGCTTACTGCCACATCGCTGCTGAGGCCGCGTTTCACCACTTCTTTCCCGCGGTACAGCGTGATCTTTCCAACGCCGCTGCCCACGTAACCGAAGTCCGCATCGGCCATTTCGCCTGGGCCGTTCACGATGCAGCCCATGATGGCGATCTTCACGCCTTTGAGATGATTGGTCACCGCGCGGATGCGGGCCGTGGTTTCCTGCAGGTCGAAAAGCGTTCTGCCGCAGGAAGGGCAGGAGATGTATTCCGTTTTCGAGATCCTGGAGCGGGTGGCCTGCAGGATGCCGAAAGCAATGTTGTTGATCAGTTCCGGCGGTTCCTTCACGGCGCCGGGCTGGCGGTTCAACTTTTGATCAGGCAAGGCTTTGAGCCAGAGCCCTTCACCAAAGCCGTCCAGCAGCAGTGCGCCGGTTTCGGTGGCGTAATGAATAAGGTCGTCGTCCGCATTATCATGACCGCTGTTGCACATCAGCACGACCGGCTGGGCGATCTGCTGTTCCATCATGGCGATCAGCGTGCGCCTTACCATCGCCATGGCGTGCGCGGAATTGGAATAGACCACGGGCACAACGTCTGTAGCGGTGCGGAGCGTTTCGAGGAAAACATTGAATTCAGGCGTGCCGAAATCGTCCGCATGCGTGGCCACGAAATTCATTTTCGAGAGATTGCCCGCGCTGCGTGCGGCCATGTAGCCGTGAATGTCCAGGTAAGGGAAATATTTTTCCTTGTCTTCCGCGTGCAGCCATGCCGGATGCTGCACGATCACTTTCAGCGTGCCGGGCAAAGCGAACGGCAATAGGTGATGACCGGTGAAAATATAATCCGCGGCCGCGTCGCCGATGTTCCATTTATCGGTGGCTTCGTCGTAATAATAGCCGATGCCGCGCAGGTCGTGGTGGGTGATGGATTTGAGATGACTGAGGTCCGCCACAACAACGGGCACCTGTTTCCCGCCGATGTTATCCACCGCGATGCTTTCCCTTTTGGCGAAGTTGAAAGGCGAATACGGCAGTTTGTCCGGCTGGGAGAGCGGTTGTATGGGCGCGTGGGAAATGCGGCCGGTGTAACGTTTCACGATGTCGCGGCAAACGGGCAGCTCAAATTCGGGGTCTTCGGTGAGCGATACGCGGATGGTATCTCCCACACCGTCTTCCAGCAGCGTGCCGATGCCCACGGCGGATTTGATGCGGCCGTCTTCCCCGTCGCCGGCCTCGGTTACGCCGAGGTGCAGCGGGTAACAGTGGCCTAGCTCCTGCTGCATGGTGCTCACCAGCAGGCGGTAAGCCTGCACCATTACCTGCGGGTTGCTGGCTTTCATGCTCAGCACGATGTTGCGGTAGTGCAGGTCTTCGGCGATGCGGAGGAACTCCATGGCGCTTTCCACCATGCCCATGGGCGTATCGCCGTAGCGGCTCATGATGCGGTCGCTGAGGGAGCCGTGGTTGGTGCCGATGCGCATCGCGGTGCCGTATTGTTTGCAGATGTTCACCAGCGGGGTAAAACGCTCGCGGATGCGGTCGATCTCTTCCTGGTATTCGGCGTCGGTATATTCCAGCAGTTCGAATTTCTTTTTGTCTACGTAGTTGCCCGGGTTCACGCGCACTTTTTCCACGATGCGGGCCGCCACTTCCGCGGCATTGGGGGTGAAGTGGATATCGGCCACCAGCGGGGTGTTATAGCCTCTTTTGCGCAGTTCGTTCTTGATGTTGAGCAGGTTTTCCGCCTCGTTTTTGCTGGGCGCGGTAATACGCACCAGTTCGGCGCCCGCTTCGATGCAACGGATGGACTGCTCCACGGTGCCCAGGGTGTCCATGGTGTCGGTGGTCGTCATCGTCTGAATGCGGATTGGGTTGAAATTCCCTATGGTAAGGTCCCCCACTTTAACTTCCAGTGTGGCCAGGCGCTCGTATTTAGTCAGCGAAGGGCTATATAATTGCATGAAATTGAATCTAAATTGTTCAACAAAATTAGCAAAATATTCCCCGATCCATCTGCCTCATATTTTGTTATTTTATATGAGCGGTAACGCACACGGTCTTAATTTTCCTAGTTTTATCGTGTCAATTTGTTTGTAACCAGCTATTTAACCGAACCTGTATGCAGCAAAACAATACTGTGAATTCGATACCCTATCAACAATTACCACTTACCGGTCAATTCAGCGTTTTCGAGCTGGAAACCTTCAAAACGGAGCTGGCGGGCATTCCCCACCGGCACCACGACTTCCAGATCCTCTGGTTCACCAGGGCCGCCGGCGATCATGTGGTGGATTTCGTGACCTACGAAATGAAGGACAATATGCTGTTCCTGCTGCGGCCGGGGCAGGTGCACCAGCTTCCCGCCAAGGGGTTTTACGGTTTCAGCATCACTTTCACCGAAACTTTTTATTTCTCCAATAAACACGAACGCGAAACCTTATACGATTTCACCACCCTGTTCGACGATTCGCAGGAATATGCGCCGATCTATATCAGCAAGCCCGCTGCGGCCAATCTCGGCATGATCATCACGCTGATGCGGCAGGAGCTGGCCAGCCAGTTCGAAGGCAGCAGCAGCAGCGTGATCAAACATTACCTGAACGCCTTTTTGCTGCTGGCGGAGCGGGAGAAAAAACATAACGCCGCCAATTCGCCGGACCTGCTGAACCACGACGCCCGCATCATCCAGCTGCGGCGGCTGGTGGAAAAACATTTCCGCTCCGAACACCAGGCCGGTTTTTACGCGCAGCATTTCTCGCTGACGCCCAAACGGTTAAACGAGATCACCCGGGAAGCGATCAACAAAACGGTGACGGATATGGTACACGACCGCCTGATCCTCGAAGCGAAGCGCCAGCTGGCTTTCAGCAACCGCAGCGTGAAGGAGATCTGTTACGAACTGGGCTTCGAAGACCCCGCTTATTTCAGCCGTTTTTTCCGGAATCACGCCCATACTTCGCCACACGAATTCAGGGAAACAATGTTCAAATAATACCAGTGAATCTTCCGTTTGTCCAAACCGGGAGGATAAATGCGGAGTAATTTTACATATCGTTTTAACGGAACCCATGCTTTAGACGCGTTTAGAGACGCGTTTTTTATTTGGAAAGGAAAGTAGAAATAAAAAACCGTCCTGGTTCACCGGGACGGTTTTTTTTATGTTTTTGAAAATGATGCGCGTGTCGGGTCACCAGTCTTTTTCCACCTGCCCGGGCGTGCCTTTCACTTTTTTCATTTTGTCTTCCTGCAGTTTCTTTTCCTGCTGCGCCAGGTTCTGGAGAAGACGTTTGGCTTCTTCAGGCGTCAGTTTGCTGGGTTTGGGCTGCGGTTGCTGCTGGTCTTTTTTATCCTGGTCTTTCTGCTCGTCCTGGTTTTGTTGCTGATCTTTTTTGTCCTGGTCTTTTTTATCCTGGTCCTTTTTATCTTTCTGGTTCTTCTGTTTGTCTTTGTTCTCTTTATCGTCTTTGCCGCCGCCCTGCTGATTCTGTTTTTTCAGCATGGCCTGCGCGTAAGCGAGGTTGTAGCGCGCCTGTTCGTCTGCCGGGTTGGCTTTGAGCGCGTTTTTATAGCTTTTGATACTTTCTTCCCACTTTTTGTCTTCCATGAAAGTATTGCCGATGTTGTAATTCGCGTCTGCCTTCACCGCCTTGCCTGTGGCGGATTTGATGGTGTTGGCGTATTGCTGGCGCGCGGCGTCGAAACGTTTTTGTTCGTAGAGGGAATTGCCGAGATTGTAATTCCCTTCCACGGATTTGTTGTTGCGCTCGAGCGCCTTTTTATAACTGGCTTCGGCATCGGCGTACTGCTGCTTTTTATACTGGGCGTTGCCCCGGCGTATCAGCTTGCTGGTGCCTTCCTGCGCGTGCGCCTGCGTTTGCGCGATAATCAGCGCTATAACGGCTACGGTTATATGAAAAATGTATTTCCTCATTTCGCTTCCACGGTTTTAAGCCCCGGCAGTTCATCCGCTTTTTTCCGCCTGCCTTCGGGCACGAAAAATTCCAGCAGAACGAGTATCAGGCAGATGCCCAGGAAGTATTGAAAATAACTGTTATAATCGGTGAACACGTTCTCGCCGAACTCTTTCTGTTCCATTTTGTCGATCTTGTCCGCCAGCGCGTCTACCACCTCGTCTGTATTGTTCATGAGGTGCAGGTACATGCCTTTGCCGGTGGAGGCGAGGGATTTGAGCGCATCTTCGTTGAGTTTGGATACGACAGTATTGCCTTCGTTGTCTTTTTTCAGCCCGCCAGTTTCAGGATCTGGAAGGGGTGAACCGGTGGGTGAGCCAATGCCGACGGTGTTGATCACTACGCCGTTTTCCAGCGCTTTTTTGGCGGCGTTGATAGCGCCTTCGTTATGGTCTTCCCCGTCTGAAATGATCACCAGTGCTTTGTGTTTGCGTTCTTTTTTATTGAATGCCTCGTCAGACACGCGGATGGCTTCGTTGATCTCGGTGCCCTGCCGCGGGATCAGGTCGGGGGTGATGCTGCCGAGGTACATCCTGGCGGCGGAATAGTCGATGGTAAGCGGCATTTGCAGGTAAGCGTTGCCGGCGAACACTACGAGGCCCACACGGTCGTTGTCCAGCTTTTCCATGAGTTTGGTTACGAGCTGTTTGGCGCGCGTCAGCCGGTCGGGCTTCGTATCTGTGGCGAGCATGCTTTTGCTTACGTCCAGCGCGATGATCACGTCTACCCCCTTGCGGGTGATCTTGTCTACACGGCTGCCTTTCTGCAGGTTGGCCAGGCCGATCACGCCGAAAAAGAAGGCGATGAAAAGCAGCAGGAACTTGAGAGTGAACAGCCGGCGGGAATAGCCGGAAAAGAGTTTTTCCACCATGGCGGGGTCGCCCATGCGGCGGATGGAACGGCGTTTCCACCAGGTAACCCAGGCGAAGGCGAGCGCGAGTATGATCAGGAGCACGAATGCCCAGAGGTATTCAGTATGTTGAAATCGTAACATGGTTAAAAAAGCAACCCCGGCTCAGGCCGGGGAGCAGTTCAAAAATAATTTTTTTATAACGTATTACAAGAGTGTTTTGAAATGATTTAGGAGTTTTTTAACAGCGGGCCTATTTTTCCCCTTTAAAAAACCCTTCCTCCGCGAGAATGCCGCGGGTAATGTCCATCCGCATCCCCTCGATGTCCGGGTTCGGGTCTTCGGTCTCGAAATTCAGCACAAAGAAGGTGGGATGCAGGTTTTCCTCGATCCAGCCTACCATCCAGCCGATGTGTTTCCGGCCGGTGACGCCCCAGCCGCCTTTGTAGGCGAGGATATATTTGTCTGTCTTTTCCCGTATCATCATGCCGGCCACCAGCTGCTGCGCGCGTTTCTGGTACGGCAGCTGGTTGAAATACAACTGCTTGACGAAGCCCAGCTGCTCGTCCGGCGAGATCTGCAGGGAATTATCGAGCCAGAAGGTGTCTATTTTGCTGATCTTTTTGTTGCCGTAACCCACGGAATCGAGCCAGGTCTGCATGGTGTCTTTCCCGATGCGGCGGGCGATCTCCTGGAAATAAGGCACGGAAGACAGACGGAAAGCCTGCGCCATGGTGAGGTCCTGGTTCCATACGGTGTCCGGGCGGTACACGCCGTCCCATTTGATGACCATATTGGTATCGCTGGCGGCGCCGGTGTGCAGCGCGGTGAGGGAATTGAATATTTTGAAAGTGGACGCGGGCGTGAAACGTTGTTTGGCCCGGTCGATATTATACACCCTGAAGGAGCCCTGCCCATTGTCGAACATCATAAAAGTGCCTTCCACCTTGTATTTGGCGAAGTATTTCTCCCATTCTTTCGCGTCTTTCACGTTATTGGGAGTGCAGGCGCCGAACAATACGGCAAAGGTCAGCAGCAGCAGGCCGGACAATTTCATCATATTCATTTTGTTAACGGGGCAAAAGTACGGCAAGCGGTCATAAAAAAGAATGACGGGCGCTTGTTTCTGCCCGTCATCCCCGTAATAATCTTGTATTTTTTGAACATCAGCAAGTTAGACGCCCGTGTAACCCTTCCCCGGTCTGATAGTATTTGCGCGTTTTCTCTCCTTCGGCTCTCCTTCGGCGATCCTAAATCTATCGTTCGACCGGCCAATTTCGTTAATCGGGTATCAGTCTGCGAAACGGCGGCGGGTACTATTTACACGGCGGCTTTTTCTTTCAGCACGCCCAGTTCCTTGCCTACTTTGGTAAAGGCGGCGATCGCCTTGTCCAGGTGGGCCTGCGAATGCGCCGCGCTCAGCTGTACGCGGATGCGGGCCTGGCCTTTGGGCACCACGGGGTAGAAGAACCCGATCACGTAAATGCCTTCGGCGAGCAGTTTGTCGGCGAATTGCTGGCTGAGTTTCGCGTCGTACAGCATTACCGGTACGATGGGATGGTCGCCGGGCTTGATGTCGAAGCCCGCGGCGGTCATTTTTTCGCGGAAATAGCGGGTATTGAACTCGAGTTTATCGCGCAGTTCGGTGGTTTCGCTAAGCATGTCGAGCACGGCGATGGAAGCGCCCACGATGCTGGGAGCCACGGAATTGGAGAAAAGATAGGGCCTGCTGCGCTGGCGGAGCATTTCTATCACTTCCTTCTTACCGCTGGTGAAACCGCCGGAAGCGCCGCCGAGGGCTTTCCCGAGGGTGCCGGTGATAATGTCAACCCGGCCCATCACGCCGCGGTATTCGTGGGTGCCGCGGCCGGTTTTGCCAAGGAAGCCGCTGCTGTGGCTTTCGTCGCTCATCACGATGGCATCGTATTTATCGGCCAGGTCGCAGATCTTGTCCAGCTGGGCGATGGTGCCGTCCATGCTGAAAGAGCCGTCTGTTACGATAATGCGGCTGCGGGCGCCGGCGGCTTCTTTGAGTTTGGCTTCGAGATCGGCCATGTTATTGTGCTCGTAGCGGAAGCGCTGGGCCTTGCAAAGGCGCACCCCGTCTATGATAGAGGCGTGGTTGAGGGCGTCGGAAATGATGGCGTCCTGTTCGGAGAACAGGGGCTCGAATACGCCGCCGTTGGCGTCGAAAGCGGCCACGTAAAGAATGGTGTCTTCCGTGCCGAGGAATTTCGATATTTTCTGTTCCAGCTCGGTATGAATGTCTTGCGTGCCGCAGATAAAACGTACGCTGCTCATGCCATAGCCGTGGGTATCAATGGCTTCTTTGGCCGCCGCCACCGTTTTGGGGTGGGAGGAAAGGCCCAGGTAGTTGTTGGCGCAGAGGTTGATCACGGTCTTGCCGTTCACGGTAATTTCCGCTCCCTGCTCCGAGGTAATGATCCGTTCCCGCTTATAAAGCCCGGCAGTATTGATTTCATCCAGCTCAGTTTGCAGACGTTTGATGAAATTTTGGTTCATGATCTTGAGTGTTTTGGTCTGTTACTAACAAAGTTAGGGCAATAAATGTATCAAGCTTTAGACAGGGTGCGGCGGGTAAATACGGGAAGGATAAAAAGTTTGACGGAGGTGTAACATTTGTTTGCCGGTTTGCGTCATACAATTATCATAGACGGTAGATTATGACGAAAGTACTGTTCGCCCCATGATCCGGTGGTTTGTTCTGTCCGCCTTTCCGCTCCCGGCCAAAAGGGCCATTTTGGGGCCGGAATTGCCGTCAGCGGCCGCCTGATTGCGCCGAGGCCCCGGTTGTTGCTGGGCGGGGTTTCGTTTTCTAGCGCGGCGTATGGTGCGATTTCTGTCAATGAAACTGGTGATATACAGGCCGGTCCGGTCCTTATCCGAAGGGAAAGACGGCCGCTATTCAACAAATTGTCGGAAATTAGCACTCTAAAGAACCTATCGCCGGATGACGGAAAAGGAGTACAACAAATGCGTGGATCTGTATAGCGATAATCTCTTCCGTTTCATAGTCAAGAACCTGGAACACGCGGAAGATGCGAGAGATGTGGTACAGAATGCGTTTGAAATATTATGGAAACATTGTAATGATGTGCCTTTCGAAAAGGCCAAAAGTTACCTGTTTACCGTAGCGTACCATAATATGATCGATCATGTGCGGAAAACAAAGAGAGTGTCGCTGGTGGAGGAGTTCAGGGAAGAGGCGAAGGTAACGGAACAGAAGATACATAATGCACGGGCCATCATCGAAAAAGCGCTTAACCGCCTCAGCGACGTGCAGCGCTCCCTCATCGTGCTGAAAGATTACGAAGGGTACAGCTATGAAGAGATCGGCGAAATCATGAAACTTAACCCCTCGCAGGTGAAAGTTTACCTGCACAGGGCAAGGGCTCATTTGAAGGAGTACCTGGTGAAAATGGAAAACGTGATTTAAGAAAAGGTATTCAAAATCAGTCTTTTATGTCAGTTGACATTCACATATCAAACTACGAGGAATATCTCTACAGCTATGTAGACGGGGAACTTACGCCTGATGAGATCATGGCGCTGGAGCTTTTCCTTGACCAGCACCCCAACCTCCGTACCGAACTGGACCTGCTGATGGCCACCCGCCTCCATCCGGACGAGTTCGTTTTTTCCGCCAAAGCCGCCCTGTACAAAAGCAGCGGGCAGGAAGAAAAAAATTACGAAGAACAGCTGCTCAGTTATATGGATGGCGAGCTGGACCAGCAGGCCGCCCGTGAACTGGAACTTTTTATGGACGCGCACCCGCCGCTCCGCCAGGAACTGGAGATCTGGGAAAAGACCCGACTGGTCCCCGATCTGTCCGTGCGATTCGAGAACAAACCGGCGCTTTACCGCCACACTTCGCGCACCGTGCGCATGCGCCCCGCTTACTGGTGGGCCGCGGCCGCCATGCTGGCCGGCGCTTTATTCCTGCTGAGAAACACCTTTACGCAGAACGATACCGCCAACCCGACGGTAGCCGCCACCAGCGAGCCCGCCGCCCGTCCCGCGCAGCAGGCGCCCGCCCCGCAGCAGGTTCCCGCAGCCGATGCCCTACAGCAACCCGACGCGGCCGTACTCGCGCAGGAAAGCAACACAGGCAACACAGCCGTGGAAGAGCAGGCAACGCCGTCTCCCGCGCCCCGCGCGCTGGCCCGGGCTACGCAGAATAACGCCAGCCAGGCCGAAACCGCCGTTAACGAGCCGGAACAGGCCATTGCTGAGGCAGACCTTTCCAGCCTTCGTACCCGGACCGCCGCAGTAGCCGCCCGCCCGCCCGTCAGCGCCGATCTTTCCGGCGACATTCCGGCGGTGAAGGAAAACGGAACGCTGGTAGCCATGAACAACAAACCGTCCATCGACATACAAACCGCCCCGCTCGCCACCCCGCCGCCCCCCCCGCCGCCCGGGGAACTGATCATGTCGGTGACCGGCAACGGGCTGGAAAGCAAAGTATTGGATAAGGTCACCAACGTGGCGAAACTGTTTTCAAGGAAACGGAATAATAATAAATAACGGACCGTTTAAACGGCAGAAGAAATATGAAGCATAGAATTTTACTCACCCTCCTTACCATCTTCCTGTCTGCGGGTGCATTTGCCCAACAGGCGGCCATAGATACCATACAGATCAAGGGATTGATCATCATCAAGGGGAAAACGGCCGAGGGGAAGAGTGTTTTCAAAGCCTACCAGGATACCGGCTATGCCCGCCAGAAGCTGAAAAAGAACCTCCATACCAAATGGCTGGTGTTCGATCTCGGGTTCAACAATTACCGCGACAAGAGCGATTACCCCGGCGCAATGGTGATGTCGCTGCACCCCGGCAATGGCGCGGCGTATTATCTCGGGCAAACTTATCCCCAGGGTTACGCCAATAAAAATTTCGATTATTCCGGTATCGCACTCAACCAGTTCGCCCCCAGGATGGCCAGCGAACCGCTGACCCCCGCGGAATTCAAGCTGATCCCCGCCAAGTCCATCAACTTCAACGTATGGGTCATCATGCAGCGGCTGAATATCGTGAAACACAAGCTGAACCTGATCTACGCGCTCGGCCTGGAAATGAACAACTACCGCTTCGCCCGCAACATCACCTACGTTCCCGGTTATTCCACCATGGTGATCCGCGATTCGGTGGACTTTTCAAAGAACAAACTATACGCGCAATACGTGTCTATCCCGCTGATGCTGAACTTCAACTCCAACCCCGCAAGGCCTGGCAGGAGTTTTGAAGTAAGTTTAGGCGTCCAGGGTGGATACCTGCTTAAATCCCGCACTAAACAGGTGAGCGAAGAGAGAGGAAAAGTGCGGCTGACAGACGATTTCAGCCTGAACAAGTGGCGGTTCGGGCTTACCGGCGAAGTGGCTTACGGGCCGATCAAGCTCTATAGCAATTTTGCATTGACCCCGTTACACGATTACGGGCTGGAACAATACCCTTTTTCAGTCGGTTTTCGGTTTAACGGATTCTAATTCTTACCTTTACGGTCCGTATTAAAGCAAAAAGTAAAGGAAACCCGGACAAAAGAATATGAATAGGTTGGGTAACAATCCTATGGTTTAAGTTATCCTATTAAAACTGTACACAACCAAACTTGAGAAGTATGCGATCCATCTTGTCGTTTGTTGCTGTGGTGAGTGGTATTGTGTTTATGCACGCAAGCAAATTAAAGCTGCCGGAAGGTCAGGTTGCCGGAAATGAGGCAGCCGCCGAAATGAATATCCCCGGAAGTACATCCAGGTTGCCCGTCCCCGGGGCCGCCGAATCGCTGGTATACATGCCAGACAGTCTTTTCCAGGCCTACCAGGGCGATCATAACTTTTTAGTTACCAATCATTATCACGTGCTGTACATCAAAACGGATTCGGTACAGCAGGCAAATCTCCGTCCCCTGGTGCCCCATCGCGTGTTCGCTACCAGCCTCATGTACCGGTAACCGGTTGCAGGCGCCTTTTTTAACCGCTCATCCCGATACCCGCAAACAAATTCACGGTTTCATCGCCGAATGTGCCCGCGCATTTTTATATTTGGTTTGAAAATCTTCAAACCGACTATTATGAGATCTATCCAGCTGTTCCTCGTTATCCTGCTGGCCGCTTCGCTGCAAGGCATGGCCCAGGGCAAACACGAATGGAAAGAAGCCTCCTCCGGGGGATATTCCTACCGCTACATCTCCGGCGACCCCATGCAGGCGCGCTTCTATACCCTTAAAAACGGCCTTACCGTGATGCTCAGCGTCAATAAAAAAGACCCGCGCATCCAAACTCTTATCGGCGTAAGGGCCGGCAGCAACAACGATCCGAAAGACCATACCGGCCTCGCGCATTACCTCGAGCACCTGCTCTTCAAAGGCACCACGCATTTCGGCTCATTGGACTGGTCGAAAGAAAAACCTTACCTGGACCAGATCACCGCGCTGTACGACAAATACAACCACACCACCGGTACAGACGCGCGCAAAGCCGTATACCGCCAGATAGACAGCGTGTCCGGCCTCGCGGCGAAATACGCCATCGCCAACGAATACGATAAAATGATGACTAACATGGGCGCCCAGGGCACCAATGCGCATACCTGGGTGGAAGAAACCGTATACGAAGAAGATATTCCCTCCACGGCCGTGGACAAGTTCCTGGCCGTGCAGTCCGAGCGTTTCAAAGATCCCGTGTTCCGCATCTTCCATACCGAGCTGGAAGCCGTATACGAAGAAAAGAACCGCGGGCTGGACAACGATGGCCGCAAGATGTACGAAACCATGCTCGCCACGCTGTTCCCCACGCACAACTACGGCCAGCAATCCACCATCGGCACTGTGGAACATCTGAAGAACCCCTCGCTGATCGCCATCCGCAAGTTTTACAACGAATATTATACGCCCAACAACATGGCCATCGTTATGGCCGGCGATTTCGACCCGGATTATGTGATCAAACGCATCGACGAATCGTTTGCATGGATGCAGAAAAAACCGGTGCCCGAATACAAAGCCCCGGTGGAAAAACCCATCACCGCGCCCATCGTGAAAGAAGTGTTCGGCCCCGACGCGGAGAACGTGAACCTGGCCTACCGCATGCCCGGCGCCCTGGACACGAAAAACGCGGTGGTGCTCACCGTGCTGTCGCAGATCCTGCACAACGGCAAAGCCGGCCTGATGGACCTCAACCTTAACAAACAACAAAAAGTACTGGGCGCAAACGTGAGCACGCTGCCCTGGAAAGATTATACCGTGTTCGCGCTGAGCGGCCGCGCCAAACAGGGCCAGTCGCTGGACGAAGTGAAAGACCTGCTGCTCGCGCAGGTAGACATCCTCCGCAAAGGCGATTTCGACGAAAACCTCATCACCGCCATCGTCAACAACTTCAAACTGTACGAGATCCAGGGCCTGGAAAACAACGGCAACCGCGCCAACAGCCTGATGGACGCTTTCATCAAACACCGCGGCCAGAACTGGCTGTACGACGTGCGTTACATCGACGATATGGGCAAAGTGACGAAAAAACAGATCGTCGATTTCGCGAACAAATATCTCAATAACAATTACGTACTGCTCTACAAACGCAAAGGCGAAGACAAAAGCATCGTGAAAGTGGAAAAACCGCCCATCACGCCCGTGGAAGTGAACCGCGACGCACAGTCCGACTTCCTGAAAAAAGTGGCCGAAATGCCGGAAACAGCCGTGAAACCGCAGTGGCTGGATTATGCCAAAGACATTCAGAAAGGCAAGGCGGGAAATGCAGACCTGCTGTACGTGCAGAATAAAGACAACGGCCTCTTCCGCCTGTATTACCGTTTCAACATGGGCAGCTGGAACAACAAAAAACTGCCACTCGCGGCGCAATACCTGCAATACCTCGGCACGGACAAATATTCTTCCGAAGAGATCAGCAAACAATTCTATAACATCGCCTGCAACTTCAGCGTGCAGCCTGGCAGCGAAGAAACGACCATCGCCATTACCGGCCTGCAGGAGAATTTCGACAAAGCCGTTGAACTGTTCGACCACCTGCTGAACAACTGCAAGGCAGACGAACAGGTGCTGGCCGGGATGAAAAACAGGCTGGCGAAAGCCCGTGCAGACAGCAAGCTGAACAAACAGCAGATCATGAGCGGCCTGCGCTCCTACGCCACGTACGGCGCAAAAAACCCGTTCAACAACCAATTGAGCAACGATGAGCTGAACAGCCTCACCGCGGAAGAACTGGTGGCCATTCTGCATGATCTGCCCGCTTACCGCCACACCGTGATCTATTACGGCCCGGACGAACTGGGCGCGGCTTCTGAAAAGATCGCGAAGCTGCACCGCCTGCCGGCTTCATTTAAAGAAGACATGCCGAAGCAGCATTTCGAAAAAACCGTAATGCAGTCCAACAAAGTGCTGTTTGCCGATTACGATATGGTGCAGGCGGAAGTGAACTGGGTGCGCAACGGCGAAGTGTACGATCCGCACCAGACCGCGGTGGTAGACCTTTTCAACAACTATTTCGGCGGCGGCATGGGCTCCATCGTATTCCAGACCATCCGCGAATCCAAAGCGCTCGCCTATTCTACTTACGCGGTGTACGCCGAGCCGAATAAAAAAACAGACCGTTACGCCATGCTCGCCTACGTGGGCAGCCAGGCAGATAAGATCAACGAAGCGATCGCCGGCATGAACGAATTGCTGACGGTGATCCCCGAATCTGAAAAGAACCTCGAGACCGCGCGCAGCAGCCTCAAGAAAAATCTCGAAACCGAAAGGATCACGCAGGACGCGATCGTGTTCAGCTATCTCAACGCGCAAAAACTCGGGCTGGATATGGACATCCGCAAAAGCGTGTACGAATCGGTAGACAAGCTGAACTTCGACGACGTGAAAAAACTACATCAGCTGAATATCGCCGGAAAACCTTATTCCTATTGCATCCTGGCTTCCGAGAAAAAAGTCAGCCTCGACGATCTGAAGAAATACGGCGATGTGCAGAAAGTATCGCTTGAAGAATTGTTCGGGTATTAATAATTCCCGGCATAAAAAATACAGCCATGAGACGCGCTTCCGGCGCGTCTCATTTTTTTAACACAATATTCACAACTCAACCGCCGTTTAGAAGTCGATAAACCACCTATGTCTCATGTGGCGCTATTGCTTGATGATTGTCGTATTACCGCTTTTTGCGTTTGAGCACAATATTTCAGACCTGTATTCCGTTAGGCTCAACCCGTCGAGGATCGATGCGGATAAGGTTTTCCTGCTCGTCGATAAAAGCGATTACCGGATGTACGTTTATGAAGACGTAACGCTGATCAAGATCTACAAGGTCGTGTTCGGCAGCAACTCTACCGCGGATAAATATGTGCAGGGCGACAAACGCACGCCGGACGGCACTTTCCGGATTTCCGCCAAACGATACGACAACCGGTGGAGCCGGTTCATGCTGCTGGATTATCCCAACGCGGAATCGTATTCGAAATTCCAGCAACGCCAGGCGAACGGGCAGATCTCGCGCGGGGCGGACATTGGCGGCGGCATCGGCCTGCATGGCGTGGAATATGCGTCGGGCATCCGCGATTATTACGTCGACCGGCGGATCAACTGGACGCTGGGATGCGTAAGCCTGAAGAACGGGGACATCAATGAAATTTATGATGTCGTGAAAGTAGGAACGCCGGTGGTGATACGGCCGTGAATATCTTTCCGGGTGCAACGATCCGTTGTTCCCGTTTTTTCGTAAATACTATTAAACCACCATTCACCAGGTAATACCCCCCAAAAGAAATAATTTTCATCGCGGATATGGACGAATAAGAAAACGGCTCTTCTGCCAACAGGAGGGCCGTTATTTTTTTCGTTTTTTCCGGGAGCATGAAAATAAAAAGCGTTCCGGAACCAGGCCCCGGAACGCTTTGCAATATGTTTGAATGTTTACAATTTGCCTTGCTTGATCTCTTCCACCACAGCGGGGTCGAGCAGCGTGCTGGTATCGCCGAGATTGTCCAGTTCGCCTTCCGCGATCTTCCGCAGGATGCGGCGCATGATCTTGCCGGAACGGGTTTTAGGAAGACCGCTCACGAACTGGATCTTGTCCGGTTTCGCGATGGGGCCGATGATGCGGGACACTGTTTGCATAATGTCTTTGCGCGTCAGATCGGGGTCTTTCACCTGTTTGTCCGCGATCACGAACGCATAGATGCCCTGGCCTTTGATCTCGTGCGGATAACCCACCACGGCGCTTTCCACCACACCGGCGTGCATGTTGATCGCGTTTTCCACTTCGGCGGTGCCGATGCGGTGGCCGCTCACGTTCAGCACATCGTCTACACGGCCGGTAATGCGGTAATAGCCGTCTTCGTCGCGGAGACAGCCGTCTCCCGTGAAGTAGAGATTTTCGTAAGTGGAGAAATACGTGGTGCGGCAACGTTCATGATCGCCGTAAGTGGTGCGTATCATACCGGGCCAGGGGAATTTGATGCAGAGGTTGCCGTTCACGCCGTTGCCTTCTATCTCTTTCCCGTTTTCGTCTACGAGGATAGGCTGTATGCCGGGCAGCGGCAATGTGGCATAGCCGGGCTTTTCAGGCGTAATGCCCGCGATGGGCGCGATCATGATGCCGCCTGTTTCGGTTTGCCACCAGGTGTCGGTAATGGGACATTTGCCTTTGCCGATCTGGTCTTTATACCAATGCCATGCTTCTTCGTTGATCGGTTCGCCCACGGTGCCGAGCGTGGTGAGCGAGCTGAGATCTTTATGGTTCACCGGCCCGAGCCCGAAGCCCATGAGGCTGCGAATGGCCGTGGGAGCGGTGTAGAGCACATTCACCCTGAATTTGTCCACGATATCCCAGAAACGCCCCGCGTCAGGATAAGTGGGCACGCCTTCGAACATCAGCGTGGTGGCGCCCGCGCTCAGCGGGCCGTACACGATGTAACTATGACCGGTGATCCAGCCGATATCCGCGGTGCAGAAATAAACCTGCCCGGGTTTGTACTGGAAAGAATTGATGAAAGTATAATTGGCGTACACCATGTAACCCGCGCAGGTATGCACCACGCCTTTGGGTTTGCCGGTGGAGCCGGAAGTGTAGAGGATGAACAGCATGTCTTCCGCTTCCATTTCTTCCGCGGGCACGGGCGGGTTGCCCATGGTTTCCACGGCTTTGATCTCGTCTTCCCACCACACGTCGCGGCCTTTGAGCATGCTCACGGGCGTGCGGGTGCGGGTGCACACGATCACTTTTTTCACGGAAGGGCAGGCCATCAAAGCATCGTCTATCACGGATTTGAGGGGAATATCCTTCGCGCCGCGGAAAGCGCCGTCGCAGGTGATCACGAGTGAAGCCTGCGCGTCCTGGATGCGGTCTGCGATGGATTGCGCGCTGAAACCGCCGAACACCACGGAGTGGATGGCGCCGATGCGGGCGCAGGCCAGCACGGCAATTGCCAGTTCGGGGATCATGCCCATGTAAATGCAAACCCTGTCGCCTTTTTTAACGCCGTTGTTTTTAAGCACATTGGCGAACTGGCAAACCTTGTTATATAGTTCGCGGTAAGTAAGAATGCGGTGCCTTTCTTCCGGATCGTTCGGCTCCCAGATGATCGCCGGCTGGTTGCCGAGCGTGCCCAGGTGCCTGTCCAGGCAGTTTTCGGTAATGTTGAGCCTTGCGCCGGAGAACCATTTCACGTCCGGTTTTTTAAAATCCCATTCCAGCACTTTGTCCCATTTGCGGCGCCAGTAAAAGTGATCGGCCACATCGGCCCAGAATCCTTCCGGGTCGGTTACGCTGTGCTGCCAGGCCTGCTGGTAATCTTCGAAGCTCTTGAGTTGGTATGGGTACGACATGATTCCCAAAAAGATTTATTTGTTATCGGTTTTTTTAACGGGGCTTAAATTTAATGATTTATGATTGAACAATATCAAATAATGTAGGAATAACATTGAATTACTTCAAATTGAAATATAAAACCCGGCCGCAGTAGCCGGGTTTTGAAAGGGAATAAGTGTATCGAAGTTTAAAGGCTCTTCACTCTTTCCTTCGCATACGCCGCTATATTTTTTTCGTCTTTGGTTTCGGGTTTTGAATTTTTGAGGAACAGCTGGTAATATCTTTTTGCTCTCGTCGGGTCCTGCACGTACTGGTCGTAGATGCGCGCGATGCCGTACTGGCGCATGGGCTCTTTGAAAAGGAAATACGCCGTGTCGTAGTGCGCAATGGCCTGCCGGTATTGTTTCATCTGTTCGTAATTATTGGCGAGAGCGGTGTAATAGCCGTCCAGCGCTTTGCTTTTGGCGGAAGCGATGCAGGCCTGGAGCAGCTCGTTGCTTTTTTCGAACTGTTTCAGCTCGCCGTAAGACAGTGCTGCGTAATATTTCAGCGTTTCCGGCGCTTCCTGTACCAGTTCCATCATTTTATCGTACACGCGGATGGTGCTGTCGTAATGTTTGAGCGAATAATGTGAAACGGCGAGATAGAGATATGCAACCGGTTGTACGGCATTTGCGGTCACCAGCGGTTCGCCGTAAGCAACGGCGTCCTGGAATTTTTTCTGGATATAGCAGGATTTAACGAGCGTGGCGATCACTTGGGTGTTGGTGGAATCGAAGAGACGGTATTGTTTGAGCACGGTGTCTGCACTGGGGAAATCTTTGCGGTCGATATATTCTTCCGCGAGGAAAAGCACCACGGCGGGATCTTTCTGGTTGAGACGGTAGGAGGTTTTCATGAGGGCGAACGCAGTGTCCTGCAAACCGGTGATGTTAAAGGCGGCGCTGGCGAGTTGCCGGTAATAGATGGCTTTATCCGGGCGCAGCTCCACGAGTTTGGAATAATGCACCACGGCCTGCGTGTATTGTTGTTTGGCCCGGGCGATGTTGCCCAGCTGCTGGCGCGCGGCGATATGGTTGGAATCTTTTTCGAGCACGAGCTGGTAGGTTTTTTCCGCATCGGCGGTTTGCCCGTTCTGGAGATATGCGTTGGCGAGAATGGCGAGGCCGTTTACGTGGGAAGGTTTCACGGTTTCTTCCATATAACGGATCACAAGATCGTATTGCTGTTCCTGGAGGTAGTCCATCAGCAGGCTTTTATCGAGCTGGTCCTGCGCTTTGACGATGGCAGCGCTGTATAATAACAGGCATAATACGGAGATTCTGCGGAGCATATGGCTTCAGTTTTCATAAAACTAAGCATTTAGTTTTTATTAACGAAAGTTTTAGTTGATAAGTTTTAAAAAGAGGGGCATCTGCCGGGATGGAAAACCGGAGATGCCCCGGGATGTTCACAATGGGGAGAGGGATAAACATTGCGATGGAATGGTGCGCGCGGCGTTCGTTGACCTGCTGAACCGGTATGGCGGGCGGTTCGGGTGGCGCCGCGGGAAAATTAAAAGTCGCGATCAGTGCCGGGTGGTGAGCGGCGGGGTTTTTACCCGGCCGATGGAAACGACCGTGATATTGTTGTCGATCGGCGCATCGAGCCGGAAATGCTGGTACGAGAGGGAATTGGCGCCTTCGGCTTTTTTCAGGGCCAGGTTCTCGGTGTACAGATCGTCTTCCAGGTGCCGGCCATGCACAACGATCGATACATGTTGGATGGAATTGCCCGCTGCTGCGTGCACATGCCTCAGAAATCCATAGATCTGGCTGCGCAGGTTGGTTTCAGTTTGTTGCATAAGTGGCTGGTTTTGGTGTCAAAAATGGGGCTTGTCATTAAAAAATCATTCATACCGCGGGAAAATGTTTACGCTGTTGTGCAGCTATCTCGGGCGGTATTTGTTGCTCCGGTCGCGGATACGTTTGAGCAGGCCGTCCCCAACGGCCAGGATCTTGTCTCTTTCCGCATTGCTGAAAGGGTAGGTGCCCTTCGCTTTCCTGTAAAATGTGGCCTCGCTCCAGCCACATTCCTTACAAACGCTGTCACGAAAGGATTTTGGCAGTTGGATCATCTCAGCATGCAGGTCCAGTAAAAGGTTGTTGGATGAAAGTTGGTTAGTTTCCATTAGCAGTTAAATTTGTCATTTTGATTCAGTTTTTCTCAAAATGTCAATAAAAATGTTATATTGATACTATGGGCGTCACACTATTTATTGACACTTGTTACAAGTATAACAAAATTTATTTACAGTGGAGATAATTCCAAAAAATATTATTCACGAAGGCGCGCGGCTCAAACAGATCGTGAGGGATAAACATATCAAGATCCTTGATTTCGCAAAACAGGCCGGTTTCTCCAACCAGATCGCCCATTATTATTTCCGCAAGGAAGCGATCAAAAGGGGTACCCTGCTTGAGTTCTGCACCCTGCTGGGCATCAGCCTCGATGAATTTTATGCATGGACGCATCCCCGCCGTACCGCCGCCCAGCCCGCATCGGACCTGCACCAGGGCCATCGCCTCGACGAGCTTATCCAGCAAAAAGGCCTCAACAAGACCCGCCTCGCCGGCCGCATGAGCCTTAGCCGCCGCGCGTTGTACAACCTCATCGAAAAACCGCGTTTTACGCCGGAACAATTAAAGAAAGTATGCCATGTGCTCGAGATCAGCGCTAAGGAATTTCTCGGCAGCAGCCAGGTGGAGGATGATCCCGAACAGCCGGAGGTGGAAAGCTGGAAAGACAAATACTACAAACTGCTGGAAGAATACAATAAAGCCCTGGTGGAAATCTCCAGGCTGAGGGGCCAGCCGCCGCTCTAACAAGCCCGCAAAAGAAAAAGATGCCGCCGCCGGGGGCAACAGCATCTTCCAAGGGTCTCACAGGTCAGGATTTTCTGATGTTAACAAACCAGGACGAACGTTCGCAAAAATACCCGCCTTCTCCTTTACAATCAGCGCGATTCGGGAAAAAAATTTGCATATCCCGGAAAAATCCCCGCCATGGCGTTTCATTATTTCCTCACAATTACATATATTAGCATTTCTATATTTATAACAAGCTATCCCTGGAACTATGAAAAGCACCCTTTTATCCCTGGCCATGTGCCTGTGCCTGCTGGTCGTAAAGGCCCAGCCCGCTTCCGCGCCCGAAGTGAAAGAGTTTGAGGTCTTCTGGAAAAAACTCTACACCGCCATCGTTAAAAAAGACTACAACGCCGTTTCCCAATACATCGAATTCCCGCTTGTCGTGAAAAAGAACCTGGCGGACAATACCGTGCAAACCATCGGCCGCCAGGAATTTCCCCGTTTTTTCTCCGGTTACCTCGATATGCCCGCCAAAGACGAGTTCGTGAACAAATACGGCCTGCTCCGCGCCCGGAAGGCCCTCAGCGAAGACGATAAGACCATGGTGGACGAAGATTCCGCCACCATCGAAGACTTCGAATTCCAGAAAGTGGACGGCGAATGGAAGCTCGTATACGTATATGCGACGACGAATGAATAAAGCATTTGCAATTATTTGAATATAAAATAAACACACACCGATAATTTCTTTCCGGCATCCCCAAATTTCTCCGGGGAATAAATAATTATTCCCGTAGCTTTGCACGATTTTTTAGTTCGCATGTGGGCTGAAAGATCGCATGGTTTTTCATTATCAAAAAGCTAATAAAAAAGATGCCCAAAGACACATCTATCAAATCAGTTCTCATTATCGGTTCCGGTCCCATTATTATCGGTCAGGCTTGTGAATTTGACTATTCCGGCTCCCAGGCGGCGCGTTCGCTCCGGGAAGAAGGGATCAAGGTAATATTGATCAACAGCAATCCCGCTACGATCATGACGGACCCTATGATGGCTGACAAGGTATATCTGTTGCCTCTCACCGTGGAAAGCATCGAGCAGATCCTGGAAGAGCACCAGATCGATGCGGTATTGCCCACCATGGGCGGCCAGACGGCCCTCAACCTTTGCAAGGAGGTAGACGAGCTGGGCATCTGGGAAAAAAATAATGTAAGGCTGATCGGGGTAGATATCAAAGCGATCGACAAAGCGGAAGACCGCGAGCAGTTCCGCCAGTGGATGATCGAGCTCGGCATTCCCGTGGCGCCCGCCCGCACCGCCAATTCCCTGCTCGAAGGCAAGGAGTTCGCCCAGGAGATCGGTTTCCCCCTCGTGATCCGCCCTTCCTTCACTCTCGGCGGCACCGGCGGCGGTTTCGTACATGGCAAGGACGATCTCGACGAAGCGCTGGACCGCGGCCTCAAAGCCTCTCCCGTACACGAAGTGCTCGTGGAAAAGGCCGTGCTCGGCTGGAAAGAATACGAGCTGGAGCTGCTCCGCGACATGAACGATAACGTGGTGATCATCTGTACCGTGGAAAACCTCGACCCGATGGGCATCCACACCGGCGATTCCATCACCGTGGCGCCGGCCATGACCCTCAGCGACACCGCGTTCCAGGACATGCGCAACAAGGCCATCATGATGATGCGCCAGCTCGGCAACTTCGCCGGCGGCTGTAACGTACAGTTCGCCATGAACCCGGAAAACGAAGAGCTGATCGCCATCGAGATCAACCCCCGCGTAAGCCGCTCTTCCGCGCTCGCGTCCAAAGCCACCGGTTACCCCATCGCCAAGATCGCTTCCAAACTCGCCATCGGCTATACGCTCGACGAGCTGGAAAACCAGATCACCCGCACCACTTCCGCATACTTTGAGCCGGCGCTGGATTACGTGATCGTAAAAATGCCGCGCTGGAACTTCGATAAATTCAAAGGCGCAGACGATACCCTCGGCCTGCAGATGAAATCGGTTGGCGAAGTAATGGCCATCGGCCGCACTTTCCCCGAAGCCATCCAGAAAGCCTGCCAGAGCCTCGAGAACGAAGCCGTGGGCCTCGGTTATTACGGCAAATCGCTCATGAAAAGCGAACAATTGATCGAGAAGCTGAAACGTCCCACCTGGGACCGCATCTTCCGCATCAAAGACGCGCTCATGGAAGGCATGTCCGTAAAATCCATCCACCAGGCCACACAGATCGACCGCTGGTTCCTGCACCAGATCAACGACATCGTGACGCTGGAAAAACAGCTGATGGAGCACGATCTCGATTCGGTGCCCGCCGCCATGCTGAAGGAAGCCAAGGAAATGGGCTTCTCCGACAAACAGCTGGCCCTCATCTTTACCAATTGCGAAGAAGAAGAAGTATACGAAAAACGGAAAGCCCTCGGCATCACCCGTACCTATAAAATGGTAGACACCTGCTCCGCCGAGTTCGAGGCCAAAACGCCGTACTTCTATTCAGCGTTCGACACACAGAACGAAAGCATCCCTTCCGATAAAAAGAAAGTGATCGTGCTCGGTTCCGGCCCCAACAGGATCGGCCAGGGCATCGAGTTCGACTACTGCTGCACCCACGGCCTGCAGGCCATCCAGGAATGCGGTTACGAGGCCATCATGGTGAACTGTAACCCCGAAACGGTGTCTACAGACTTCGACATGGCGGACAAACTTTATTTCGAGCCCGTGTTCTGGGAGCATCTCTGGGAGATCATCGAGCTGGAAAAACCGGAAGGCGTGATCGTGCAGCTGGGCGGGCAAACCGCGCTGAAACTCGCCAAAAGGCTCACCGAAAAAGGCATCCGCATCATCGGCACGTCCTTCGATAACATGGACATCGCCGAAGACCGCGGCCGTTTCTCCGACCTGCTGAAAGAGCTCGGCATTCCTTACCCGAAATACGGCACCGCTTTTAATACAGACGATGCGATAGAAGTGGCGAAAGAAGTGGGTTATCCCGTACTGGTGCGCCCCTCCTACGTGCTGGGCGGCCAGCGCATGCGTATCGTGATCAACGAGGAAGAGCTGGAAGCATCCGTGCTGAGCCTGCTCAAACATCTCCCCGGCAACAAGATATTGATCGACCACTTCCTGGACCGTTGCCAGGAAGCCGAAATCGACGCTATTTTCGACGGCGAGAACTTCCACGTGATGGGCGTGATGGAGCATATCGAGCCGGCGGGCATCCACAGCGGCGACAGCAATGCCGTGCTGCCTGCGTTCAACCTGAGCCAGCTGATCGTGACCACGATGGAATATTATGCGGAGAAGATCGCCCGCGCGCTCGACATCCGCGGCCTCATCAACATCCAGTTCGCCATCAAAGACGGCCAGGTGTTCGTGATCGAAGCAAACCCGCGCGCTTCGCGCACTACGCCCTTCATCGCGAAAGCGTACCAGGTGCCTTACCTGAACATCGCCACCAAAGTGATGCTCGGCGCGAACAAACTCACCGATTTCAAGATCGAGAAAAAACTGAAAGGTTTTGCGATCAAGGAACCCGTGTTCTCCTTCAACAAATTCCCCGGCGTAAATAAGGAACTGGGCCCCGAAATGAAGTCTACCGGCGAAGCCATCCGCTTCATCAAAGACCTCCGCGACCCTTACTTCCGCACGCTTTACAAAGAAAGAAGCATGCACCTGAGCAAATAAGCCGGGTCAAAAAAAATATGAAAACAGGCTGTTCCTTTTCGCGGGGCAGCCTGTTTTTTTGTTACATTCGGGAAGTACCATTGTTTGTAACCGATGTTTGTTAACCGCTGGGGCTCCGCGCCCTTCCTGCGTTTGCTGCTGCCTTTCGTGGCGGGCGTTACCGCCGGGATGTTTTTCCCGGTCATTCCCTGGCCATGTATGGCCGTTTGTATGTTGTTTTTAGTGCTCCCTTCATTTTTTAACCTGCCGCAACGATTCGCGTGGCGTAACATCCGCGGTGCGGCGCTGCTGATGCTGGTTGGCTGCATGGGCATGGCGCTCACCACCCTGTCCGACGCGCGGCGCGATACACGCTGGCTGGGGCATTCATTAAAAGACAGCATGTATTGCATCGCGGTTTTGAAAGAGCCGCCGGTGAAAAAACGGCAGTCGTGGAAAGCGGAAGCCGAGGTCGTAATGGTGCGGGCTGAAAAATGGAAAGAAGTGAAAGGGAAACTGTTGGTGTATTTCCGCGAAAAACCCGCGCTGGATTATGGCAGCAGGCTGCTGTTCTCCGGCGCGCCGCAGCGCATCACGAGCTCCGGCAATCCAGGCGCTTTCGATTATGCGCGGTATTGCGCGTACAGGAACATCTATCACCAGGTTTTCCTTGGCGCCGCATCCTGGCAAAAGCTCCCGGGCGACGGCGGCCATCGGCTGGGCCGCTGGCTGAACATTTCGCGGCAATACGCGCTGGATGCGCTCCGGAAATATCTTCCATCGAAAGAGGCGTACGGCGTGGCGCAGGCCCTCCTGGTCGGTTACCGCGACGAGCTGGACCCCGATGTGGTGCAGGCTTATACGAACACCGGCGTGGTGCACATCATCGCCATTTCTGGGTTGCACCTGGGGCTGATCTACGTGAGCCTGCTGCAATTGCTGAAATGGCTGCCGCGCAAACGATGGGTGGAGATCGCAAAAGCGTTGCTGCTGATCGCGGTGCTCTGGGGATTTTCTTTACTGACGGGCGCTTCGGCCTCCGTGCTTCGGTCTGCCGTTATGTTTACCACTATCGCCATCGGGCAGTTCGTGATCGCAAGGCATTCCGATATTTTCAACACGCTGGCCGCGGCGGCTTTCCTGTTGTTGTGTTACCATCCTTTTTTCCTGGTGGATGCGGGTTTCCAGCTGTCGTTCCTCGCCGTGGCGGGCATCGTGTTGTGTTACCAGCCCTTGTATGACCTGTGGATGATCCCTTACAAATGGCCGGACAAACTCTGGCAGATGGTGGCCGTATCGCTGGCCGCGCAGGCGTTTACCTGGCCCGTATGCCTGTTTTATTTCCACCAGTTCCCGAATTATTTCCTGCTGGCGAACATCGTGGCCGTGCCGCTTTCCACGTTGCTGTTGTATGGCGAGATTGTATTGATGATGTTGGCGGAATGGCCGCCTGCGGCGGGTTTTGTGGGAAAGGCGCTCGAATGGGGGATCGTGGCCATGAACACGGTCATTCAATGGATAGACCGCATACCGGGAGCCGTGGCGAGCGGCATACCGATGAACATGACGCAAATGTTTTTATTGTATGTTTTTACCATCGCCCTTATCGCGGCCTGGCTGCTGAAGCGGAAAGCCGCGCTGTGGTGCGCTGCGGGCCTGATGGCCATATTCGTGCTATATGGCGCGGTGCAGCGGATATATTGGCAGCGGCAGCGTATGCTGGTGGTGTACAATCTTCCGAAACTCACGGTGGTGGAGTATATTGAAGGAAGGGAATGTTGCCGTGCGGGAGACAGCGCGGGCCTGAAACACCCGCAGCTGGCGGCGGCGCAACTGGAGCTGGGCGTGCGCCGCGTTTCGCAATATTCGTATATACGGAATGGTTATATCGTTGCCACGGGCGGCAAACGGTTGCTGGTGCTGAGCGGCGGCCTTCGTTACGCAAACGCGCCGGCAAAAAAGATCAAAATAGATTATATATTGTTATCACATAATCCAAAGGTCGATATCAGCCGTTTGCAGGAATTTTTTATATACGACATGCTCATTTTTGACGCTTCCAATTCAGCTTTCCAGCTCAGAAAATGGAAAAATGCCTGCAACGAGCTACCTTTGCGCTGCTTTTCGGTTCCTGAGCAGGGAGCCTTCGTTGTAAATCTCTAATTATTACTGTGCATGCAAAAGCAAATCAAGTCAGCTTTGATCTCCGTGTTTTATAAGGACAACCTGGAGAATATCGTTAAAACATTGGGCCGGCAAGGCGTAACCATCTACTCTACCGGCGGAACGCAGAAGTTCATCGAAGAGCAGGGTGTGAAATGCGTGGCCGTGGAAGACCTCACCGCTTATCCCTCCATCCTGGGCGGCCGTGTTAAAACCCTCCACCCCAAAGTATTTGGCGGTATCCTCGCCCGCAGGGAAAATCCGCAGGACCTGGAGCAGCTCGCCCAGTACGAGATCCCCGAGATAGACCTCGTGATCGTAGACCTGTACCCTTTTGAAGAGACGGTTAAAAGCACCACCGAAGAGCAGTCCATCATCGAAAAGATCGACATCGGCGGCGTTTCCCTCATCCGTGCCGCCGGTAAAAATTATAAAGACGTGGTGATCGTTGCTTCCAAAAACCAGTATGCGGACCTCGAGAAAGCGCTGGAAGAAGGCAATGGCGCCACTACGCTGGACCAGCGCCGTCACTTCGCGGCAAAAGCTTTCGAAGTATGCGCGCATTACGACACCGCCATCGCTTCCTGGTGGCTGCGCAACGACGAAGAGAAAGAATATTTCCAGCTGTCCGTTCCCCAGGGCCAGGTTTGCCGCTACGGCGAAAACCCGCACCAGAAGGGCGTTTTCTACGGAAATCTGAACGACCTGTTCGACAAGCTGCATGGCAAGGAGCTTTCTTACAACAACCTGGTAGACGTAGACGCGGCCGTTCAGCTGATCGCCGAGTTCCAGGAAACGACCTTTGCCGTGATCAAACACACCAACGTATGCGGCATCGCCAGCAGGCCCACGCTGGCCGAAGCCTGGGAAGCCGCGCTGGCAGGCGATAAGGAAAGCGCTTTCGGCGGCGTGCTGGTATGCAACAAGCCGGTAGACGCGGCTTCCGCACAGTCCATCAGCGAAATTTTCTTTGAAATACTGATCGCGCCCGGCTTTGAGCCCGCGGCCCTCGAAATACTCCAGGCCAAGAAGAACCGCATCCTGCTGCTGCAGAAACAGCCGCTGAAAACGGAGAAAATGTTCAAGAACGTGCTGAACGGCGTGCTGGTCCAGGATAACGACGAAGGCAGCTACAGCGCCTGGAACGACACCGGCGCACAGCCCGCCACCGCCGCGCAGAAATCCGACCTCGAGTTCGCCAACATCGTGTGCAAACACCTGAAGTCCAATGCGATCGCGCTGGTGAAAGACCGCCAGCTCGTAGGCAAAGGCTGCGGCCAGACCTCCCGCATCGACGCGCTGCGCCATGCCATCGAAAAGGCCAAACAGTTCAGCTTTGAGCTGAAAGGCGCCGTAATGGCCTCCGACGCGTTTTTCCCCTTCGACGATTGCGTGCGCATCGCACATGCCGAAGGCATCAACGCCGTGATCCAGCCCGGCGGTTCCATCCGCGACAACGATTCCATCACGTTCGCCAAAGAAAACGGCATGGTGATGGTGATCACGGGCATGAGGCACTTCCGTCACTGATCGCTGTGATTTGCTTTCAAACTTCTCAGGCTGCATCCGAACGGATGCAGCCTTTTTTTTGTAGTATTGCCAACGCACCATGCCCTTTTTGCAGCAACATATGATGAAGGAAGCCGATGACGCCACGCTTGTCCGGGAATACAAACAAACCGGCCGGCTGGAATACCTGGCGGCGTTGTATGAGCGGTATATGGACCTCGTGTATGGCGTGTGCCTCAAATACCTGGACGAAGAAAGCAGCAAAGACGCGGTGATGCAGATCTTCGAGGAGCTGGTGGAAAAAGTGAAAAATCACGAGATCCAGCACTTCAGGGGCTGGCTGCACGTGCTGAGCCGAAATCATTGCCTGATGAAGATCCGGGCGCAGAAAGGCAGGATTGTTTCGATAGACGACCAGGGATTTATGGAATCCGGGGAAAATAATCATCCTGAAAACGGGTTTAACCTGGAAACCAATCTCCAGGCCATGGAAAAGTGCCTGGAAACCTTGCCGGAAGAGCAGAAACGCAGCGTAAACCTGTTTTACCTGCAGGAAAAAAGCTACCGCGAGGTGTCTGAGATCACGGGGTATGAAATGACGAAAGTGAAAAGTTATATACAGAACGGCAAGCGGAACCTGAAAATTTGTATGGAGAAAAATTAATGGCTGATAATCAGAAACATATCAAACCAACTGCGGACCTGATCCGCCGGTATCTCGCCGGCGAGCTGGACGACCGGACGATGCACGCGCTTGAAAAACAGGCGCTGGACGACCCGTTGCTGGCGGACGCGCTGGAAGGGTATGCCATGCATCCGCCAGACCAGTCCGCCGCCGTGGCGGATCTCCGTTCCCGTTTCGAAGAAAGGCTGCAGGGCGGCGAAAAAGCCGTAACGGCAGTTCCCACCGCCGCCCCGGAAACGGGCAAGGTTCGCCGCCTGGATTACCGCTGGGCGGCAGCGGCCGTTGTGCTGGTGATTTTAACGGTTGGCGGGCTGATAATGCTGAACCGGGAACCTAATCCGCAGGTTGCGCAGGAACTGCAGCCGAAAACAACAGACACGGCTGCATCCGTGGAACCAGGTTTGCCCGATAATTCCGAAACAACGGACACCGATTTTTCTTTTAAAAAGGATTCCGCCGTTGCCCCCGCCCTGGCCGCCCCGCAGGCCGCTCCTGCCGCCGAAGAAAAAGCTGCTAAAAAACTTGCGGAAAGTGAAAAGATCAGCCTGGACAAGGAGCACAGCGAAAAAGTGAATGCTGCCTACAGCCGCGAACTGCTCAAAGCCAAAACGGCTGTGGCTCCGCCGCCTCCGCCGCTCGCCGCGGCCCGCAAGCCCGAAACCTTCGGTTATGCGCCCGGCGCCAAAACGGTGGCGCCGCTGAACGGCGACATCGATACGATCCTGATCGGCAGGAAACGCACAGACACCAGTTTTATGGCCTACAACGCCGATATCGCGCGGCGTAAAGCCCTCGCGCAGGGCAACAAGGTAGAAGGCGTTGTAACGGGTGCGGAATCCAAATACCCGCGTTATTCCGAAGAGAACGACATCCGCATCCTGAGCGGCCGTGTGATAGACGCCGAAAGCGGCGAACGCCTTACCGGCGTGCAGATCCGTGTGCAAGGCTCCAGGCGGGCCGCCGTAACCGATACCGCGGGATATTTTGCGGTAGGCATAGAACCGAATAGAAAGGTCAACCTCGACTTCTCCCATATCGGCTACGAGCCCGCCAACGTAGTGGTAGCGGGCAACGACAGTAACGTAAACGTGCGGCTGGCCGGCAGAAATAGCGCGCTCAGCGAAGTAGTGGTGGTTCGCCAGGGCAACGTCCGTAAAAAAGTGCTGACGGCCGCCATGCCTTATTACGGCGACACCGCATACCGCAGGTACCTCGAAGGCATCAGCACCGTTCCCGTAAAAGGATTAAAAGAAAAACAGTCCGGGGAAGTGGAAATATCTTTCACCGTGATGCCGAACGGCTCGCTGAAAAACTTCAAAGCGCATCATCCATTCCATCAAGAAGCCGGCAAAGCCGCCATCAAAAATGTGGAAGACGGCCCTGAATGGCTTCCCGCTTCCAACGGTAAAAAATCGACGGTACGCCTGAAAGTGCCGATAGAGCTGGTTCCCGCCCAATAAAAAAGGGGCCGATCGCTCAGCCCCTCTATCAAAAGATCCTTTTGTTTTATTTTTTCCTTTCTTTCCACAGCTGGTTAAACGACTTGGGCGCAAAAATGGGCAGCCCTCTTTCGTCGTCGCCCCAGGCTTTGCCGAACAGTTTGCCGATCACCAGGTTTTTGGTTTTACCGCCCACGAGGTTCATCATACGGCGGCTGAGGCAGGCCTGTTTCCAGCCGAACCAGCCCATTTTTTCGGCGCCGGTGGTATGATGCTCTTCTACGGCTTTATGACGGTTATGCAGCAGCAGTTCGTGCAGGTTGATGCGCACGGGGCATACTTCCGTGCAGTTGCCGCACAGCGAAGACGCAAAACTGAGGTGCATGTATTTTTCGATGCCCTGCAGGTGCGGCGTGATCACCGCGCCGATGGGGCCGCTGTAGGTGGTTTTGTAAGTGTGGCCGCCGATGTTTTTGTACACGGGGCAGGCGTTGAGACAGGAGCCGCAGCGGATGCAGTAAAGGCTTTCGCGGGCTTCAACGTCTTTCAGGATATTCGTGCGGCCGTTGTCGAGGAAGATGACGTACATTTCTTCGGGGCCGTCCGTTTCACCTTCCTGGCGCGGGCCGGAGAGAATGGTGTTGTAAGAAGTGATCTGCTGCCCGGTGCCGTAGGTGGCCAGCAGCGGCCAGAACAGCGCAAGGTCGTTGATGGACGGCAGCACTTTTTCGATGCCGATCAGCGCGATGTGCGTTTTGGGAAAAGAAGTACTGAGGCGCGCGTTGCCTTCGTTTTCGGTAACGGCGATGCCGCCGATATCCGCGATAATGAAATTCGCGCCGGTGATGCCTACTTCCGCGTCGAGGTATTTCTGGCGGAGCTTGTCGCGGGCCACCAGCGTAAGTTCCTCAGGGGTGAGCGTGGGAGAAGAACCGAGTTTTTCGTGGAAAAGCTGCGCCACTTCTTCCTTGCTTTTGTGCATGGCGGGCGTCACGATGTGATAGGGCGGCTCGTCGTCCAGCTGCTGGATATATTCGCCGAGGTCCGTCTCGACGCTTTCGATGTTATGTTCGTGCAGGAAATCGTTGAGGTGGATCTCTTCCGTGGCCATGGATTTGCTTTTCACCACGGTCTTGCAGTTTTTCGCCTTGCAGATGGCGAGGATCTCTTCACGCGCCTGTTCGGCGGTTTCGGCCCAGATCACTTTGCCGCCGCGTTTGATGAAGTTCATCTCGAAGTCTTCGAGGTGTTTATCCAGGTGCTCGATGGCTTTCCACTTCACGTTTTTCGCGCGCTCGCGGGCCGTGGGTAGGTCTGCGAACTGCAGCTTGCCGTTCTTCACGGCGGCGTTATACTTGCCTATATTGAAGTTGATCGTTTTGCGGTGACCCAGATCAGCCGCCTTGATCTCGCTTTCTGAAAGAAAGGTGCTTGCCGTCTTGTTCATATGCCTGTAAAGATAGTCAAAAAGTGTCCGGTTGTTTTTGCGGGGCAAAGATTGCGCCTATTCTATCAATATTCAGAAAAATTATATCATTGTCATCCTGCACCGTCCTGCTCCGGACCGGTTTATTCCGCTTCGTTTTCGTATTGTTTGCCGGCGATCTTGTCCAGCACTTCGTAAAATTCTTCGCCGTATTTGCGCGTGATGGCTTCTTTCAGGAATTTGTACACCGGTACCTGCAATTGGTTGCCCAGTTTGCAGGCGGGTTTGCAGATGCTCCATTTGTCGTAGTTCACCGCTTCGAAGCTCTCGTATTTGGTGATGCGGATGGGGTAGAGGTGACAGGAGATCGGCTTGCGGTAATCTGTCGCGCCGGCTTTCCAGGCCTTTTCGATGCCGCAGCCAACGTGGCCGTTGTCGTCGATGGTAGCGTAGGCGCAGATGGCGCCGTTGATGATGGGGGTAACGTGGCCGTGCTCGTCGTCCCAGGTGTGCAGGCCGGTGCGCGTTATTTCCTCGACGCCTTCGGGGCGGAGGAAAGGTTTTATTTTCGGGTAGATCTTTTTCAGGATCTTCAGTTCATCCTCTTCCAGCGGCGCGCCGCAGTCGCCGGCTACGCAGCAGGCCCCTTTGCATGCGTTCAGGTTGCATACGAAGTTCTTTTCAATTACATCGTCGCTGATGTATTTGTCGTCTATCACTATCATCGTTCGCTCAGTTTGCCCGCCATTTCAGCGTTTGTACCAGGTGCCGCATGTCTTCCTCCAGGAATTTGTTGACGGGCGCCAGGGAATCCGCGTTGGGCGGTGCGTAAAAATACAAAGCTCCGCGCATAAAATGCGCGGTGGAATCGGTTACGTAAAACTGCTTTGCGGAAGCCGCGTTGCCGCCTACTTCGTAAAACAGGCCGAACACCCTGTTGGGCGTGCGGATCTCTTCCTCGTCGATGGATTCCGCCTTGTAGGTATGTTTGTATGTCAGTTTGAATGCGTCGTTGATCAGCTTGTCCAGTTTGTTCTTTGCGCCGATCTGTTTATAGCTCATGTAGATCTTGCCGTTCAGCTGCGGCACGTCTACGTTGATCCACCAGGGGTTTTCGGCCTTTTCGTCGAAAAAGAGCGTGTCTTTCACGATGTTGGCGTACACCGGGTATTCGAACGTGTAAGGGTAGCCCGGCTCGTTGAACAGGCGGTATTTTTTCTCCGGCAGGTCTATGCGGAAAAAGCCGCGGGGCTTGGGCGTATAGGCCTTTTGCCCGCAGGAAGCGGCGAGGAAGGGCAGAACGGCTGCCAGCAGGAAGTAGCAAAAATTTTTCACGGCCGGATTATTCAGTTTCAATACCAGATTTGATGCTCACCTGTACTTTCTGGATGCGCATTTTTGTGACTTCCAGCACGGTGAAATCGAAATTCCCGTAACTGATCACGCTGTTTTCTTCGGGGAATTTGCCCGAAAGCTCGAGGATGAGCCCGCCGAGGGAATCGCTTTCGCCTTTAACGGTCTCAAAGGTGTCCGGCGCGATGTTGAGGATGCGGCAAACGTCGTTGAGCATGGTTTTGCCTTCGAATACGTAGGTATGTTCGTTTACCTTGTTGTAGTTGAATTCTTCTTCATCAAACTCGTCCTTGATATCCCCGATCACCTCTTCCATGATGTCTTCCAGCGTCACGATGCCCGAGGTGCCCCCGAACTCGTCTACCACTACGGCGAAATGCATATGCCGGGTCTGGAACTCGTTCAGGAGGTCTTCTATGAGTTTATGCTCGTGCACGAAAAAAGGCTGGCGCAGCACTTCGTGCCAGTCGAAATTATCGCCTTTGTCCAGGTGCTGCAGCAGGTCTTTGGTATGCACCACGCCCACGATCGTGTCAAGATTTACCTTGTACACGGGGAGGCGGGAATAATGAAGGTCGGCCACCTGTTTTACAACGGCGTTGAAGCCCATATCGTATTCGAGGCCGTTTACGTCGAGGCGGGTGCGCATGATCTGTTTTACGGCGATGTTGCCGAATTTGAGAATGCCGCGCACGATGTTCTTTTCTTCCTGCGAGGCGCCCGGCTCCACGCTCATTTCGATCACTTCGTCGATCTCGTGGTAGTTGATGGGGCGGGTATTGCGGTGGAACAGGCGGGCCTCGATGCCTTCGCTCATGTTCACGAAAAAGTCGCTCACCGGTTCCAGCGTGGCGTAGATGATATGCACGAACCAGGCGAAATACGTGGCGAAACGCATGTTGTTCTGCGTGGCCCACACGCGCGGGAGGATCTGGCCGAAAAACAGCAGCACGAAAGTGATGATGGCGATCCTGACCACGAACGACACAACGGCCAGTTCCTGCAGGGATTCCACCTGGTATATGAGGTAATTGGTAATAAAAATGAAGGAGATGTTGAACAGGATGTTCGCGATCTGGAGGGAAGCGAGCAGTGACTTGGGTTTTTCCAGCAGCCGCGTGATCATTTTACCGGCGTTGCTTTGCCGGGTTTTGAGCACGTTAAGGTCTTTGTAATTGAGGGAAAAAAAGGCCACTTCCGCCCCGGAAACGATGAAAGTGAGCAGCAGCAGGATAAAAATCACCAGCAGGAACACCACGATATTGAGATTGGCGGCGTTCGGCGCCAGCTCTTGTAACAAAACACTCTTGAACGGAATAATGCTAGCCGGTAGGTAAGCCAAGGTTAGTTGTATTGGTCAAAAATAATGGGAAAGTAATTCAGGTCTGTAATGATTGAATCGCTTTCCCGCATGCAAATATAAAGAATGTACCGTTACGGGCGGATAGTCGTAAAGATTTAACCTGCCGCGCCTGGCTAAAAGGGCAGGTCGTCGGCGGGCTCGCTCATGGGCGGTATGTCCATCCCCGCGTAACCTTCCCCGTGGTGCGGCGCGGAGGAGGAGGAAGACGACTGGCCGGTGCTGTGATGGGGAACGGGGTGATCGCCGTTGTTGACATCCATCCTTTTGTCCAGCATTACGAGGTTATCGCCGACCACTTCCGTGGCGAATTTTTTGTTGCCTTCCTTATCTTCCCAGCTGCGGGTGCGGAGGCGGCCTTCGATATAGACCAGGCTGCCTTTATGGAGGTATTTCTGCGCCAGCTCCGCAAGGCCTCTCCAGAGAACAACCGTGTGCCATTCGGTTTGCGAGATCAGTTTGCCGGCCCTGTCTTTGAATGTTTCGGTGGTGGCGAGGGAGAATTTAGCCACTGCAATATTACCTTCCAGGAATTGAACATCGGGGTCTCTGCCAAGATTGCCAATCAGGATTACTTTATTAACACCTCTCATAATTGTAGGTTTTAATTCTGTCCTATTATAATTTATTCATCTCACGGTCAACCTTACTAAAGTTAATATTTTTTTCCAATCAAGGAATAGAATTTTTACGTTTTCCGTTGACGGGCAAGGCTTACGGGGAAGGGAACGTATTTGTATGGTACTAAAGCCGTTCCGGCACGTCGTCTAACGTTGAAGGTAGTCGGTGATGATTTTGGGGAAGGCGTATTTTTCGAGCTGCCCGGCGGGCACGAGCATATAATCCGCGGGCAGGCTGAAATCGGGGGAAAGGCTGAAGCGGGTGAAGCTGGCGTGAATGGTCTGATGGGTGAGCTGCTGGCGGAGTTGAACGCCGGGCTCCAGGGCTTTGGTTTTGGGCGGAACGAGCTGTTGAAAACCAGCGGTTTGGCGGAGGGCGTCGAGATCGGCGGGGGCGGGGGTTTCCACGAGCGGGAATTCGTGGAGGTTCTGCCAGATGTCTTTGGCGGTGCGTTTGCGGATCCAGACCATCCCGTTTTGTTCGAGCAGTAAAAAGTGGAAATATCTTTTTTTTATGGTTAATTTTTTGGATTTTACAGGAACAAGATCTGTTAATCCTTTTTGAAAGGCTTCGCAATGAGGCGCAAGCGCACAAGTTTTGCAAAGTGGTTGCTGAGGTTTGCAGACTACGGCCCCGAAATCCATAATCGCCTGATTATAAATGCCAGCCTGGTTTTCGGGGAGCACATCATTGGCCAGAGCGGTGAAAAGTTTTTTGCCCGCGGTAGTGTCTGTGGGCGTATCTATGCCAAAATAGCGGGCGAGCACGCGGTAAACATTTCCGTCCAGCACAGCGTGGGGAAGATTATAGGCAAAAGAAGCGATGGCGGCCGCGGTATAAGCGCCTACGCCTTTCAGCGCGGCGATGCCTTCGTAGGTGTCGGGGAATTTGCCGGCGGCGCTGATGGAGCGGGCGGCGGCGAGCATGTTTTTGCAGCGGGCGTAATATCCGAGGCCTTGCCAGAGGCGGAATACCTCTTCTTCGGGGGCTTTGGCGAGATCGTTTACGGTAGGGTATGCGCTGATGAAACGTTCGTAATAGGGGCGGCCCTGTTCCACCCGTGTTTGTTGCAGGATGATCTCCGATAACCAGATAAAATAGGGATTTTTTTCGTTCTTCCAGGGCATGTTCCGGTCGTTATGGGCGCGGTTCCAGGTCAGGATACGGTCAGTAAAAAATCTTTTTGTATCGGTCATTTGCGCAAAATAATTTATATATGTCGATGTTTTTTTATATATTCGTGTTCCCAAAGCCTTTATTAGTGCTGACTTGCAGCGATTTAGGCATTACCGGGAGTACAAATAAACGTATTTTTAGAACGCAGTATCTATAACAAAAAAAGATAAATTTTATTTGCTTGAAAATTCAGCAATTAAATTTTTTTTAATAACTTTGGAAAACAAGTAATCCTCCGCTTCATTATGAGAAAAGCTGATTTGATTAACAACATTGCTGAAAAAACCGGCATCCCCAAAGTAGATGTGTTAGTAACACTCGAAGCCATGTTCAAGGAAGTTAAGGAGGCGTTAGCAAATGGCGAGCATATCTACATTCGCGGATTTGGTAGCTTTATCACGAAGAAAAGAGCTGCCAAGATTGGCCGTAACATCAAGAAGAACGTGGCCGTGGAGATCCCGGAACACTTCATTCCAGCATTTAAGCCATCTAAAGAGTTTGTAGCAGAAGTTAAAAAGCTCAAAAGTTCTTAGATTTGCATCCTAACATTTTTTAGGTGCAAAGAAATCAACTACTCGTTCTTGGCCTTGCTGTTGCCGTAGTTACGGCGCTGTTTGCGTTTGGCCGTATAACGCCCAAAGTGCAGGGGCATGATCACGCTGGTCATGACCACGGCGCTGAAGGCGCTCCCATGGCAGAAACCAGGGCCGCAGACTTTAACGATCTGCTCAAAAAAGCAAAGGAAAAAGTTCCTGCAGACAAGCTGGTGGAGATCACCGGGCTTGAAAATACTGTCGTACGCGGCGATGTCCAGACCCAGCAGATCGCCGCATACCGGCAATTGTACACGATCTGGGACGGCCTCAACGAGCTGCCCATTGCCGCACATTATGCCGCCGAAGCCGCCAAGTTGGAAAATTCGGGAAAAAGCCTCACCTTTGCAGCCAATTTATTTTTAGACCATCTCTCGCACACGCAAGACGCGGGCGTAAGACAGTGGGAGGCCAATACGGCCAAAGAGTTGCTTGACAGGGCCATAGCGCTTGAACCAGACAATGACACGCTGAAAGTAAAGAAAGGTACGCTGCTCGTTATCAGCAATAGCACGGCGCCTATGGAAGGCATCGGCATTCTGAGGGAAGTTGCGGAACGGAATCCCGATTTCCTGGACGCTCAGCTTACCCTGGCCAATTTCGCCATCACCTCCGGCCAGTTCGATAAAGCCATCGAACGTATGGAAAAAGTGCTGGAACGCCAGCCCGACGAACCGAAAGCCATGTTCCTGCTGGCCGTGGCGCATCAGAGCAAAGGAGAGAACGACAAAGCGATAGACCTCCTCCGCCAATGCCGAAAACTGATCAAAGACCCGGCGCTGGCTGCTGAGATAGACGAGTATATAAAGAGCATTAAGTAATAATATTTATAAATCATTAAAAACGTAAAAAGGTATGCCCTGCGGAAAGAAAAGAAAAAGACATAAAATCGCAACCCACAAACGCAAAAAGAGGTTGAGAAAAAACCGTCATAAAAAAGGTAAGAAATAAATTCTCCTGTTTCCCCGCCATTTATACTGACAGGTATAAGTAGACGGTAGGGCCCGACACGATAAATTTTTTTGAGCGATCCTGCATGATTTTAGCTTTAATTGTTAAATTGCTAAAGTCATGCAGGTTGTTTTCGTAGTCCGGCCTGTACAGATTCCGGAACTTATCCTGTATATCACTAAAACCCTTTGCACAATCCTCTCCTCGTAGTGAATCGCCGGCCCCAGAACCCGGCCTCTCATTTGGGCATGTTGTATCCCGTGTTTAGATAGCGGGTACACTAAAGTGAAGTATTTATGGATAAAATTTTGACGCTTGAATAAGGAATTGATTATAAATGCAGCACCATCCGGTGTGGAAATTGCATTGCTGGAAGATAAGAAGTTAGTCGAGCTGCACCACGAAAGCGGCAACCCTAATTTTGCAGTGGGAGACCTTTATTTGGGCAAAGTAAAGAAACTCATTCCCGGCCTTAACGCCGCTTTTGTAGACGTTGGTTTCGAAAAGGACGCGTTCCTTCATTATACCGATCTCAGCCCCTACATCCGGTCATTGTTGAAGTTCACCCAGCAATCCATCACCGATAAATCGGAAACGTTCGACTTCGGCAAGTTCAAAAACGAGCCCGAGATCGTTAAAACAGGCAAGATCACCGAAGTGCTCGGCGGAAAGCCCAACATTCTCGTACAGATCCTCAAAGAGCCCATTTCCTCCAAAGGTCCCAGGCTCAGCTGCGAAATCTCGCTGCCGGGCCGTTTCATCGTTATCACCCCCTTCAACAATATCGTAGCCGTATCCAAAAAGATACACTCGTCTGAAGAACGAAAACGCCTGCAGAAGATCGTTGAAGCCATCAAACCGCCCAACTTCGGCGTAATCGTGCGAACCGCCGCCGAAGGGAAAAAAACCGCCGAGCTCCACGAAGACCTCACCACCCTCGTGAGCACCTGGAAAACCATCCAGGAAAACCTGCGCAACGGCCAGGCGCCGCAAAAGATCCTGAGCGAACAAACGAAAACCACCAGCATCCTGCGCGACCTGCTCAATGAAAGTTTTAACCGCATCGTGATCAACGATAAAAATATTTATACGGACACCAAGACGTATATCCAGAAGATCGCGCCGGAAAAACAGGAGATCGTCACCTATTACCACAACGGCGCGCCCATCTTCGATCACTTCGGCGTTACCCGCCAGGTGAAGGCATCGTTCGGCAAAACCGTCAACCTCGACAGCGGGGTCTATCTCATCATCGAAGCCACCGAAGCCCTGCACGTTATCGACGTGAACAGCGGCTACAAAAGCTCCAGCAACAACCAGGAACAGAACGCGCTCGCTTCCAATCTCGAAGCCGCCGCCGAAATCGCCCGCCAGCTCAGGCTGCGCGACCTGGGGGGCATCATCATTATCGATTTCATCGATATGAAACTGCCGGAGAACAAAAAAACGGTGTACGAAGCCATGGAAAAATTCATGGCGCCCGACAGGGCGAAACACACCATTCTGCCCATCTCCAAGTTCGGCCTGATGCAGATCACCCGCCAGCGCGTAAAACCCGAGATCACCATCTCCGTCGCGGAAGACTGCCCCGCCTGCAAAGGCACCGGCAAGATCGGCGCTTCCATGCTCATCGTGGAAGACATCGAGAAAAATCTCCAGTACCTGCTCAATCACCAGCACCAGGGCCTCACCATCCGCGTACACCCCATCCTGTACGCATTCCTCACCAAAGGATGGCCGTTCCGAAGCCGGCAATGGAAATGGTACTTCGCCCACAAAAAGTGGATCAAACTACGGGCGGATTCCAATTACCACCTCACGGAATACCACTTCTTTGATGCCAACGACGAAGAGATCAAATTATAAAAAAGATATTGCGAAGGGCTTACCACAAAAACGGTAGGCCCTTTTGCATGATTGTTGCTTGACTTTGCAACATACCCGGTATTCTTTTGTTATACCTCGTAAACTGTTCGATGCTATGCTGAAAAATTATCTGCTGCCCGTGCTCGCCGCAATGCTCCTGGCCGCCGCCTGTAAACAGGGCGTGAAAAAACAGTCCGAAGCCATCAACCGCGATACCACTCACTACACCAAACAGGAATATATCGCCCAGGCGCTGGACAGCAACCAGGTTGGTGAATTTTTGTCGCGGCATGCGGAATTTGCGCCCTACAGCGACTTGATCCGCGAGTTTTACCGCAAACGCGATTTCCACTACGCCTGGATCAACGAAGAAGGCATTACCGAACAGGCCGGCGGCCTGCTCAACATGATGCGGCAGGACGAAGAAAGCGGCATCAAAGACAGTACCCTCGATAAAAGCCGCGTAAGCGCGCTGTACGATTCCATCGCGCTGATGGGCGACAGCCTCAACCGGCAGGATACACTTATTTCCATCGCAGAGCTGAGCCTCACCGGGCAGTTTTTCGTGTATGCGAACAAGGTATGGGGCGGCATGACCAGCGACAATGCCAAAGACCTCGAATGGTTCATCCCCCGCAAAAAGATCAATGTGGAAAGCCTGCTGGATTCCATTATCCGTTATCCTAAACGCGCGCTGGCGGCAGACGAGCCGGTGAACAGGCAATACAGGCTTCTGCGCGACGAGCTGACCCGTGTGGGCGACCTCGTGAAAAAACACCCGCAGCACGATTCCATCAAACTGGCCGATAAAAAGAAAACCTACAAATCCGGCGATTCCTCCGCGGTGATCGCCGCCGTGAAATCGCGCCTGGCTATCTGGGGCGATTTCAAGGAAAAGGATACGACGACGCAATTCACGCCCCTGCTCGATTCCGCCCTGCGCAATTATCAAACCCGCATGGGGCAGAAGCCGGACGGCATCATCCGCCAGCAAACGATCGATGCACTAAACCGCCCGATGGAACATTACATGCAGCAGCTGCTGCTCAACATGGAACGCCTCCGCTGGGTGCCCGTGGAAGTAACAACGGACTATATCCTGGTGAACATCCCCGAGTTCAGGCTGCATGTGTATGAAGACGGTAAACTCGCCTGGAGCTGCAACGTGGTGGTGGGCACGCCCGGCGCCAGCACGGTAATTTTCAGCAAGGAAATGCAATACGTCGTATTCAGCCCGTATTGGAACGTGCCGCCCGGCATCCTGAAAAAAGAAGTGCTGCCCGGCATCCGCAAAAGCGGGAATGCTTACCTGAAGCGGCACAACATGGAAATGACCGGCAGCGGGAACAATATTTCCGTGAGGCAGAAACCGGGGCCCAGCAATTCGCTCGGCAAAGTGAAATTCCTGTTCCCGAACGAATACAACATCTACCTGCACGACACGCCGGCCAAAAACCTCTTCTCCGAAACCAAACGTTCTTTCAGCCACGGCTGCATCCGCGTAGCGGAGCCCAAACGCCTGGCGCAATGGGTGCTGCGCAAAGATTCCAGCTGGACGGAACAGAAAATAGACGCCGCGATGAACGCAGGAAAAGAAAAATATGTGACGCTGAAAACCAAACTGCCCGTGTACATCGGGTATTTCACGGCCTGGGTAGACAGCCAGGGCCGCCTCAATTTCCGCGACGACGTGTACGGTCACGATGCGAAACTGGCGAAGCTGTTATTTGGGAAGTAACACCGGTTTGCCGTGCGCGGCTTTTTTCGCCTGCTGCAGCGCCGGCGTAACCGGCACGAGTTTCCGGATCATGAAGTAACCGGCGAACAGCACCGTCACACAGCCCGCGATGATCATCGAATACATCACCGGGGAAGCGGTCATGAACTGGAAGGTGCCTGCAGACACGAGCAGCGCCGTGGCGACGTTGTGGGTGAGGTGAATGAGGAAACAGGCGCAAAGGTCGCGGAGGCGAAGATAAAACAGGCCGGTGAGCAGCCCGAGCAGGAAAGCGCCGGGCATCTGCGCGGGATCGGGATGCGCGAGCATGAACAGCAGCGAGCTTTGCAGCAGCGCCACGCCGCCCGAATAACGTTTCATCAGCGCTTCCATCATAATGCCGCGGAAAACGAGCTCTTCCATAAAAGCGGCCAGCATAACGGACACGACGATCATATAACCCGAACCGGTATGAATGGAAGTGAAAGACAATTCGGGCCAGGGCGGGATGGGCAGCAGGTAACCCAATGCGTCTTTCACCATTACCAGCGCAAGCGCCATGGAAAAAGCCAGCAGGAAGGTTTCCACTGAAATATTGATCTTGGGGATGAGCCGGAAATTATCTTTTTTATTGATGAGCGTGCAAAGGATCACGCTGACGCCGCTGAGCAGGTAGATCGTAACAAGGAGCGGGGCGTACAGCAGCAGATCGCTGCCGGTAAAACAGTACAGCAAGCCCGCGCCCCCGATCCAGCCCGCATACAGGCTGATCTGCATTTTCCATGCGCCGTTTAATGAAAGACCATTCAGGGTTTTGACATACATAACCGGATAGATGATGTTGATGCGGGAAATGGCATTTCTTTGGTTGACACTATAATGCTAATATAAGCAATTTGGTTATCTAAAATCTTATTTTTGCCGCATATGGAAAAACAGGTCATCAACACCAACAACGCCCCGGCGCCGATCGGTCCTTACAACCAGGCCATCAAAGCCGGCAGCATGCTTTTTATTTCAGGGCAGATCGCGTTGAACCCTGAAACCGGGCAGCTGGAAAAGGATGATATCATCAGCGAAACGCACCGCGTGATGCAGAACCTCCGGAATGTGCTTGCCGAAGCCGGTATGGATTTTTCAGACGTGGTGAAAAGCACCATTTTTATCATGAACATGGACGACTTTTCGCAGATCAACGAAGTGTACGGCAAATATTTCTCCGGTTACTTCCCCGCCCGCGAAACCGTGCAGGTTTCGGCTTTGCCGAAAGGCGTGAATGTGGAGATCTCAATGATCGCCGTTAAATAAACACCGGATGGACATTCTCGTAACCGGCGACGCGCAGCGCTGGGAAGCATTCCGCGCAGACAGGAACACCGAAGGCCACAACGTGACATGGGAGCCGGAGCTGCAATTGATCCGCGGCGAAGCAGACGTGATCGTCGATCTCTCGCTCGACGAGCGGCCCGAAAATCTCATGTTGTATGCCATGAAACCGGAAGTGTCCGTGCTTGGCTGCCTCGTGAAAACGTCGCCATCGGTATGGGAGCAGTACGCGCATATTTACGCGGTGAACTGGCTGCCCGGCTTCATCGGCATGAGTCCGCTGGAAACGGCATTGTCCGCCGCCGGCGAAGCATCGAAGCTGGAAGCGCTGATGAAGGAACTGAACTGGCGCTACGAAACCGTGAAAGCAGCCACAGGACTGGTAACGCCGAGAGTGATCTGTATGATCGTGAACGAAGCGTATTTTACCGCGGCGGAAGGCGCCGCTTCGCGGGAAGACATAGATATTTCCATGAAACTGGGCACCAATTATCCTTCCGGGCCTTTTGAATGGAGCAAAAAGATCGGCATCCGCAACGTATACGAAGTATTGCAGGCCGTTTTCCAGGAAACGGGCAATGAACGTTACAGGCCCGCGCCATTGTTGCGCGAGGAATACGAAGCGCTGCCGCAATAAAACATTTCCAATTGGCACTCATCTTACATATCGACACCGCTACTTCGTTTGGTTCCGTTTGTTTGTCGAAAGACGGAAAAGAACTGGAAACGCTGCATAACGCAGACCAGAAAGACCATGCGGCCACCGTTGGCCTGTTCATCCGCCGTTTGCTCGAAGGGCATGGCGTGCGGCATGAAGAGCTGGGTGCAATTGCCGTGAGTGCCGGTCCCGGTTCGTATACGGGTTTACGTGTAGGCGCCGCCACGGCGAAAGGTTTGTGTTACGCCTGGAAAAAACCGCTGATCGCCATTTCCACTTTGCAGATGATGGCCTCCGGCCTGCAATCGGAATTAAGGGAAGAAGGCTGGTATGTGCCGATGATCGACGCGCGGCGGATGGAAGTGTTCACCGCGGTGTACGATGCCGGTTTAAAGGCGGAAATGCCCCCTCAGTCGATGATATTGACGCCGGAATCTTTCGCGTCGTTTTTGGACGGGAAAACCACGTATTTTTTCGGCGACGGCGCCCCGAAATGGCGGAGTTTGTTAGGATCGCCTACCAATGCTGTTTTTCCCGCATACCAGATCTCTGCCGCACATATGGTGCCGCTGGCTGAAAAAGCCTTTGCCAGCAAGGATTTCCAGGATGTAGCCTACTTCGCTCCCCACTACCTCAAAGCCTTCTTCACCCCGGGAAAACCCTGACATCCTTCAATTTTTTAGCAGATTTTTAGCATTTCGCCGCATCATATTACGCATTGAAACGCGTTATAATCTGAGGACGGCCGAATGGACGGTAAAACGCACCCGGAAGTGTCATGTGACTGTCAAATTGTGGAAAAAGGCGGGATATTCCGGTTTATATATTAGAAAAGAAGGTATAGAAATTTTTTTTATTGTGACAGATATTATAATTTTGTATAATCAATATCCGTGATTGTTGTCTAATAGTCGCGTTTTACTGTCCGTTGATCCCTGTCATTTCATTTATTTTTAAAACTATTTTGCGATGGAAAAACAATTATTAACTACCTCTTCTAATACTCTTATTATTTCTAGAGGTAACAATGAAAAAGATCAGATCAAATTGGATTACATTGCCGTTAAAAAGGCCGCGATGGTGTTGAGAGCGATCAACCACAAACTGCGCCAGCAAATGATCAAGCTGCTGGAAGACCATAAGCGCATGACTGTAACGGAGATCTATGTGAAACTGCGTTTGGAACAGTCTGTAGCGAGCCAGCATCTTGCCATCCTGCGCCGCGCGGGCATCGTGATCACCGAAAGAGACGGTAAGTTCATCCACTATACCATCAACAAGCAACGTATTGCAGAAGTAGCGAAGTTTGTCGAAGAGCTGGTGGGTTAATCCATCTTACAATCTTATCTTTTAAAGCGGCCGACAGAGCGGCCCTGCACCATACTGAACCGGCCGTCTTCCTCTTTGGGGAAGACGGTTTTTTTGTCCTCTTTAATCCCCTTACCCTACCGGATAACAGTTTGACCTGCCCCTGACATCCCTCTACCCGCGTTTGCGCAACTTCTTCGTATTTTTGCAAAAATCAAAAACCATATGTTCATTAAGCAGTTGTACACAGGTTGCTTATCAGAGGCAGCATATTACATCGAATCCGACGGAGAAGCCGCCATTATCGACCCCCTCAGAGATATCGAGCCTTACCTCGAACTGGCGCACGAAAGGAACGCTTCCATCAAATATATTTTCGAAACACATTTTCACGCAGACTTCGTTTCCGGTCACCTCGACCTGGCGGCCGCCACCAAAGCGCCCATCGTATATGGCCCCGAAACAGTGACCAGTTTTCCCGTGCATATCGCGAAAGACGGCGAAGATTTCAAAATCGGGAAACTGACGGTGAAGGCGCTGCATACGCCGGGCCACACCATGGAATCTACCTGCTACCTGCTGCTCGACGAAAACGGCGAGCCCAATGCGGTCTTCACCGGCGATACCCTTTTTGTCGGCGACGTGGGCAGGCCGGACCTGTTCAGCGGGGACCTCAGCAAGGAAGAGCTTGCGGGTTTATTATTCGAATCGCTGAAAAACAAGATCAAGACTTTGCCCGATCACGTGATCGTATATCCCGCGCACGGCCCGGGCTCCGCCTGCGGTAAAAATCTCGGCCCGAACACTTACAGCACCATCGGCGACGAAAAAAGCAGCAATTATGCGTTGCTGGCGGAAGACAAAGCCGATTTCATCAAACAGGTGACGGAGGGGCTGGCTACGCCTCCGCAATATTTTCCCATCAACGCGCAGATCAACAAAGAAGGGTACGATACGATGAACACGGTGATGGAAAGAAGCCTCAAACCATTGTCTATACAAGCGTTCAAGGAAAGATCCGCCGGTGCGGTGATACTCGATACGCGCAATGCGAACGTATTCACGGAAGGTTTTGTGCCCGGCTCCATCAGCATCGGCCTGGAAGGCCGTTTCGCGGAATGGGCGGGAAGCCTGCTGCCGTTCGGCCAGCCGATGCTGCTCGTTACCGCGGCGGGACAGGAAGAAGAAACGATCGTAAGGCTCGCGCGCGTCGGGTTCGACAAAGTGCAGGGTTATCTTGAAGGCGGTTTCGAAGCCTGGAAAGCGGCAGGGGAGAAGATCGACATGATCATTTCCGTTGACCCGGACGAACTGGCGATGGACATCCCGCACGACGAAAACCTGGTGGTGGTAGACGTGCGGAAGCCCGCGGAATATGCGGACGGGCACATCAAAAACGCGGTGAACCTCACCCTCAGCGAAATGACAGATCCCGGCGCGCTCGCCGACCTGGACGACCACCTGAACCTGTACGTGCATTGCCAGGGCGGCTACCGCAGCGTGATCGCCTGTTCTATCATGAAACGCGAAGGCATTCATAATCTCCGCAACGTCAACGGCGGTTTTGGTAAAATGAAAGATCAGAAAGGGCTGACCGTGGTGCAGGAAAAAAATATCCTGAACTAACGTGACCAGTAACAGATATTGAAACGCCGGGAGCATGGTTTCCCGGCGTTTTTATGGAATGGCGAAACGCCTTTCCCGGTGAACCCTGCCGCAACGGAGCCATTTATCTTATTCACGCAATCTTCCAGTCAACCATTCGGCTGCGCCCGGGCCGCAGCTCTTTGCATTCGCTGTTTCCCTTTGTCATATAGTTTGCGGATAAAACACATATAAATTTATACACTTACATTTTCTTTTTGTTATTGCATAAATAATTGCTTAACAATTAATTAAACACAGAAATAATTGTCGTTTAGGGGAGAATTGGTTAAATTCCTTTAAAATTCTAATCATATGAAACAACGCAAACCCATTTTGCTCGCCTTCCTGGTTGGGATAGGCGTGCTCCTTTACGCTTGTAAACCGAGCGACGCGAAACTTCAGAAAGAAGTGAACGACAAACTGGCCACCGCCGCTCCCGGCGTGATCGCTGAAGTGAAAGGAGGCGTTGCCACCCTTAGTGGCGAAGTGATGGACGATGCAGCCAAAACTACCGCCGAAGACGCCGCCAAAAGCGTAAAAGGCGTTAAATCCGTTGTGAACAACGTTATGCTCACGCCGCCACCGCCGCCGCCCGCCGCGCCGGTTGCCATTAATCCCGACGACATTCTCAAAACCAGCGTAGATTCCTCGCTCAGCGCGGCAGGCATTACCGGCGTAACGGCCACCATCGCCAACGGCGAAGTGACCCTCACCGGCACCATCAAAAAAGCGGACCTCCGCAAAGTGATGCAGGCAGCCAACGAAGCCAAGCCCAAAAAGGTCAACAACAAACTCACGCTGCAATAAGCGGCGGATTTTTTAATCCACCATTAACCTTAAAAAAAGTACGATCATGGCATTACAGGACAAATACGCAGAACTCGTTCAGGCAGCCAATAACGGCGGGGTTACCGGTTTGCAGGTAGCCGAGCAGAACGGCGTGCTGTACGTCAACGGCACGGCTCCTTCCTCCGCAGTGAAGGACCAGCTGTGGGGCATCTACGAAAAACTGGACCCCGAAATGCGCGCAGGAGACCTCGTGCTGAATATTTCCCTCGCCGAAGGCGCGGAGCAGGAATATGAAGTACAGTCCGGCGACAACCTCAGCAAGATCGCAAAAAAATATCCCGGCCTCACCTGGCAGAAGATTTTCGAAGCGAATAAAGACAAGATCAAAGACCCGGATATGATCCAGCCCGGCTGGAAACTCAAAATACCTTCGGCATAACCTTGTCAGATCATAAAAACAAAACCCCGGCCGCGATGGCCGGGGTTTTTTAATGTCTTCTATTCATCCGCATTTTCAAAATCATATTCGGGCTTGTATTCGTGTTTCCAGCGCCGGTGGCTCCATACCCACACTTCGGGCTGCTCCCGGATGTTTTTTTCGAGGTACTGCACAAACGCTTCCGTGATCCGCCCTTCCGGCTCATTGATCGGGTTTTCGAAGGCCAGTTCCAGCTTTGCCTTGTAATACCCTCTTTTCACCTTGCGGATGTCTGCAAACACCACGGGAATATTATACCGGCGCGCGCTCATTTCCGGCCCTTTGTAAAACGCAGTCATTTTGTTCAGGAAAGGAAACCAGTAGCAGCGGCGCGGGTTGCCGGGGTTCTGGTCTGCCACCAGGCCCAGCAGGTATTGTTTCCCGATCCAGGGCGCCATGCCGTTGCGCATGTCGTTGGCGGGTATCAGCACGGTGCCGAATTTTTCCCGGAAATGCCTGAACATGCGGTTTACCGCGGAATTGCTAATGGGCATGAACACTACCAGGAAAGAATAGTCCACACCGTTTTTCGCGAACAGGTTTGCCCATTCCCAGTTGAAATTATGGCCCAGGTGCAGCTGTACGCTCCGGCCCTGGGCGTATAACTTATGAAAAACGGACAGGTCGCAGTCGAAACGTTTGCTCAGCGATGCGCTGCTCATGGTAAGCAATTTGATCGTTTCCACCACCATATCGGTCAGGTTGCGGTAGTATTTGCGGGCGATCAGCCTGATCTCGTTTTCCGGTTTATCCGGAAACGCCTGGCGCAGGTTTTCCAGTACTACTTTCCGGCGGTACCCGAGCAGGTGGTACACAAGCACGTAAAGCCCGTCGCTGATGCGGTAAAGCAGCCACAGGGGAAGAATGGAAATGCTGTAACAGAATGCCAGTAAAATATAATACATGGATCTTTCGCTCTTTTTCGGTCTTACAGGATAATGTTCTGCACCAGGTCGCTCTTGTATGGATAATCCGTGTTGTAATGCAGGCCCCTGCTTTCTTTACGGAAGGTGGCGCCTTTCACGATAAGATATCCCGCGGTGATAAGGTTGCGTAATTCGCAAAGCTGCGGCGAAACGGCGGTTTCCTTATACAAGGCTTCCGTTTCAAGATGCAGTATGTCCAGCCGGCGCATGGCGCGCTCCAGGCGCACGTTCGTGCGCACGATGCCCACGTAGTCGCTCATGATCTGTTTCAGCTCCTTGAGGCTCTGCGTGATCAGGATCATCTCGCGCGGCGCATTGGTGCCCAGCGTGTTCCAGTCCGGCACGTTTTCTTTCAGGCCGATGCTGTCGATCGTTTTCACCGCGTCGAGGTAACAGCGGTGCGCGAATACCATGGCTTCGAGCAGGGAGTTGGAGGCCAGGCGGTTTGCGCCGTGAAGCCCTGTGCTGGCGCATTCCCCGGCCGCGTACAGGTTGCGGATGGACGTGCGGCCCTGCTCGTCGGTTTTGATGCCGCCGCAGCTGTAATGCGCCGCCGGCGCCACGGGTATCATGTCTTTGCTGACGTCGATACCGATGGATTTGCATTTTTCGTAAATGTTCGGGAAATGGTGCACGAACTTTTCCATGTCCATATGCCGGCAATCGAGGTACACATGCTCCGTACCGGTGATCTTCATTTCACTGTCTATCGCGCGGGCCACAATGTCGCGCGGGGCGAGGCTGAGGCGCTCGTCGTATTTGTGCATGAAGTCTTCCCCGTTGATGTTGCGGAGAATGCCGCCGTCGCCGCGTACGGCCTCGGTGATCAGGAAGGAGGGGTTTTCACCGGGCTGGTACAGCGCGGTGGGGTGGAACTGGATGAACTCCATATTCTCGATCCTCCCTTTGGCGCGGTATACCATGGCCACGCCGTCGCCCGTGGCGATCACGGGGTTGGTGGTGGTGCGGTATACCTGGCCGTTGCCGCCGGTGGCCAGCAGCGTGAGCTTCGACAGTATCTTTTCGATCTTGTTGGTTTTGAGGTTCAGCACGTAGATGCCGTAACACTCGATGTCCTGCGTGGATTTGGTGACGAGGAAACCCAGATGATGCTGGGTGATCAGCTCTACCACGAAGCAGTGGGTGATCAGCTCGATATTTTTTTTGCGGCGGATGGCTTCCAGCAGCGCGCGCTCTATCTCGCGGCCGGTAACGTCCTTATGATGGATCACGCGAAATTCGGAATGGCCGCCTTCTTTGCCGAGGGAGTAATCGCCGTCCGGCGATTTGTCGAACTGTGCGCCCCAGGAAATGAGCTCGTTTACACGGTCCGGCCCTTCCTTCACCACGATCTCCACCACCTGCTCGTTACAAAGCCCGTCGCCGGCGATCAGCGTGTCTTCGATATGCTTTTCAAAGCTGTCGTTCTCGAGGTCGTTCACCACGGCTACGCCGCCCTGCGCATATTTCGTATTGGTTTCATCTTCCCGGGTTTTGGTAAGGATCGTTACCTTTTTATCCGGACATTGCTCGGCCACTTTCAGGGCATACGTGAGCCCTGCAATTCCTGAGCCTACTACCAGGAAATCTGTTTGATGCATAGAACATCAAAATTAGGCAATTATACCGTTATTTAACCTTTGCGAGGGGGATGTTCCGCGGATTTCAGGTGCCGCAGGCTTCCTTCCACGATCATCCACTGGGCCAGCCCGTACGTGAGCATCACCAGCAGGCTGGCGCCGGGAAATGCCGCCAGGAATTTTTCCACCGCCAGCATGGAATCGGACAATACGAACAGCAAAGCCCCGCCGATGCAAAGCCTGCCCGCCTTGCCGGCGTTAAGCCCGAATGCCCGCACAGCGCTGAGAAACATCAGCGATATCACGGCCGTATACACGATCACGGCGGGTTTCAGATCGCCGAGACCGGGAGAAAGCAGCTGTACTAACCTCGTAGCATATACGGCGATAGCCGCCAGCGCCACGCCTTCTTTCCAACCGGGCCGGGGTTTGGGCCGCACGGAAAGGAAAAAACCGGTGTACAGCAGGTGCGCGGCCAGGAAACTGATCAGTCCCGCCACAAAATACTGCGGGAAAAGCAGGAACACGTCGCCGGACCAGGAAAAAATAATGGCGGAAAGAATGAAATTTTTGCTGCGCTGCGGCAGCCCGCCTGCCTGCGACCATCCGTAGAAGCCGAGCAGGATCATGATCAGTGGTTTCGTGGCGAACCGGGCATAGGGAATATCGAACGCTATCACACACAAATCAGCCAGCAGAATGAGAAGGTATAGCCCTCCCCAGTGTTTTGGTTGCATACGCTTGTGGAATTGTGCAGCCAACTTACGCCGTTTTTAATTGTTGAGCAATACATAAAAAGTTGTACCCTTTTCGGGTGGGCTCACAACTTTTAATTGGCCGCCATGCGACTGTATGATCTGCTGCGAAAGGCTCAGCCCGATGCCGGAGCCTTTCTTTTTCGTGGTGAAGAATGGAATGAAGATCTTCTCCATCGCTTCCGTTTCGATGCCCGGCCCGTTGTCCGATATTTCGATAACGATCTGGTTGGCGTTGCCCAGCGAGCCTTTTACGTGAATGAAGGGTTTGTCTGTATGTTCGAGCGCGTCCATCGCGTTTTTGACGAGATTGATAAGCACCATCTGCAGCTGCGTTTCGTCCGCGTGTATCTCGATGTTTTCCGGCGAAACCTGCGCCCGGTACGTGATGCCGGCGGCTTTCATATCGGCGAGCAGCAGGCTGCTCACGGACTGGATGAGCTGTTTGAGGTTGATGGTGGTGAACTGCGGCTTGGGCAGCGTGGTATAGTCGCGGTAGGCGTTCACGAAGTTCATGATGCCTTTGCTCCGGCTTTCAATGGTTTCCAGCGCTTCTTTCAGGTCTTCCACGGCTTCCACCTGGCCTTCCACGGGATGGATGTCGTGCTGCACGATCTCCTGCATCGTGCCGATGAGGCTTACGATGGGCGTTACGGAGTTCATGATCTCGTGCCGCAATATCTTGGTGAGGTTCTGCCAGGCCTCCAGCTCTTTCTGCTGCAGCTCCGCATGAATGTTCTGCAGCGAAATAAGTTTCACCAGCCTTCCCTGCAAACGTACGGTGGCGGCGTGAATAGACAGCTGCTGCCCGTTTTGCGTGGCGTACAGCGATTTATGCCCGGCGGGCAATTGCAGCAGCAGCTCCGCCAGGTCGGGATGCGGGTTCTTCAGCTCGTCGAGATACCGGAGACGGTAAATGCCCATGAGCCGGAAGGCCGCGGGATTGATCAGCTCGATCTTCCCGTCCGAATCAAAAGACAGCACGCCGATGCTGATGTGCTGGATGATGGTGTCGATGTATTTGAGATTGGCTTCTCTTTCCGCGCGGGTTTGTCGGAAGGCTTCGAGCACTTCGTTGAACTGGTGGTTGAGCGCGCTGAAACTTTTTCCCAGTTTGTTATCCGCACTGAAACGGATGGAAAAGTCCTCGTAGCGGATCGCTTCGAGAAACAGCGTGAGCTTGCGGTTCACGCGGTTGAGATAATGGTACAGGTTCATGATCTCCGCGACCAGCAAGGGCACCAGCAGCAGCACTACCAGCGGGTAACCGTTCCACCACAGCCAGCAGCCGGTCATGATCGTAACGATCAGCACGATGATACGCAGGAGGATATTAAGGCTAAACCGGTTCATCAGAGATTATATTTTTCCATGCGCCTGTACAGGGCCGCACGGCTCAAACCCAGTTCCTTGGCGGCGTCTGTGATATTGCCATTGCATTTTTTCAAAGCTTGGCTGATCATGTTGCGTTCCATTTCCTCGAGGTTGAACCCTGTGTCGAGCGATTCGGCGGCGGCGTTCGTTTTTACAAATACGTCTTTGGGCATCAGCGTTTTCCCCTGACAAAGTATCACCGCTCTTTCGATCGCGTGCTGCAGCTCGCGGATGTTGCCCGGCCAGTCGTACTTTTCCAGCTGGGTGATCAGCGTCTCATGCAGGAACGCCACGGGCCGGTTGTATTTTTTTCGGTACAGCCCGAGGAAATATTCGGCCAGCGGCACGATATCTTCTCTCCGGTCGCGCAGCGGGGGCAGGTGTATCTCGATGGTGTTCACGCGGTACAGCAGGTCTTGCCGGAACAGCTGCTGCACGGCCATTTGCCCGATGTTGCGGTTGGTGGCGCAGATCAGCCGTACGTCCACATTCTGGGCTTTGTTGGAGCCCACGCGGGTAACGGCCCTGTTTTGCAGCACGGTGAGCAGTTTGGCCTGGAAAGGAATGGAGATGTTGCCGATCTCGTCCAGGAAAATGGAGCCGCCGTTGGCTTCTTCGAAGCGGCCGGCGCGGTCGTCGCGCGCATCGGTGAAGGCGCCTTTGACGTGACCGAACAGCTCGCTTTCGAACAGGGTTTCGCTGAGCGCGCCGAGGTCTACGCTCACGAAAGATTTATCGCGGCGCAGGCTGAGAGAATGGATATGCCGGGCCAGCAGATCTTTGCCGGTGCCGTTTTCGCCGAGTATGAGAATATTCGCGTCCGTTCCCGCCACGCGCGAAACGGTTTCCATTACTTCCTGCATGGCCGGGCTGTCGCCGATGAGCACATTGTCTGTATGCAAAGTAGCGCCGCCCGCTTTTTTCTCCTGTTTGGACTGGTGCGTTTGCACGGCGGTTTGCAGGGTGGCGAGCAGTTTGTCGTTTTCCCAGGGTTTCAGCACAAAATCCACCGCCCCGGCCTTGATGGCGCGAACGGCCATTTCCACGTCGCCATAAGCGGTAAACAATACCACCGTGGCTTTGGGATTGATATCGAGAATGCGGTCCAGCCATTCGAAACCTTCTTTTCCGCTGCTGAGGTCGCGGGTGAAGTTCATATCCAGGAGGATCACGTCATATTCGAAATTGCTGACGAGATAAGGGATCTTTTGCGGGTTCTTTTCGAAGTCCACCTGTGCGAAATGACGCTTCAGCAGCAGCCGCGCCGCGCGTAATACATCTACATCATCGTCTACGATCAGGATTTTTCCTTGCTGGGTGCTCATATGAGTAAAAAATTAATGCCTGGTTAGCGAAACTGTTGTAAATCCAATGTTTTGCAAATGGCACACTGCAAAACATATTCCGGCCGGTGCCGGAAGCAGGTTAAAACGGGCGGGGAAAATTCCCTAAACGGCCCGGGGACAATATTAAACAAAGATTTTATTGCCTGTAAAGGATTTTTCCGGGGCAGCCCGCGCCGCGCCCGGATGTCCGGATTCGGACACTGCCTGTCCGCTTTGGAACAGGGGCGGACAGGTCTCATAGGCTCTTATCCGCCATGGTAGGGCTTTTCGCGATTTGGCACGGCTTGGCACATGGATTGACTTACGGGGGGCAGCAATTACTAACATGGACAGACAACTCAAAAAGAAATTCTGGAACAAACAAAGGATATTCCTGTTCGGAGGCGGCGGCGCCCTGGTGCTGCTCGTGCTGTGGAGCTTTGTTTTCGCTGACAAAAGGAGCAAACTGAACGTGGAAAAGGACAAGATCACGATTTCCCCCGTTACCAAAGGCTCTTTCGACGAATATATCGCCGTAACCGCGGTGGTGCATCCCCTCAAAACCATCCGTCTCGACGCCATTGAAGGCGGGTACGTGGCCCGTAAATTCCTGGAAGGCGGCAGCATGGTAAAAAGGGGCGATTCCATCCTGGCGCTTGAAAACCAGCGGCTGATGATGGACTTCGTGAACCGTGAAACGGAAATGTACCGCCTCATCAACGAACTGCAGAATACTCGTCTGCGCCTGAAGCAGGACCGTTTCGCCCTGGAAAAAACGCTCAGCGACCTCGATTACCAGGTAGACCAGGCCAAAGACCTCTACGAAAGGAACAATAAACTCTGGAAAGACAAAGTGGTGGCCGAGCAGGAGTACCTCAAAACCAAACGCGAGTACGAACGCCTCACGCGCCAGCGAGAGATCGAAATAAAAAGCCAGGAATACCAGCTGGACAATGCGCAGACGCAGATCGTGCAACTGGAAGGCACCATCGCCCGCACACAGCGTAATCTTTCGCTGATGAAAGACAACCTGGCCAACCTGGTGGTGCGCGCGCCGGTAGACGGGCAGCTTTCTTCCATCAACGTGGAAGTGGGCACCAGCATACAGGCCGGTGAAAACATCGGGCAGATCGACGACCTGGACGGATTTAAGATGCGCGCCGAAGTAGACGAGCATTATATTTCCCGCGTGTTCGCCGGTTTGAAAGCCAGCTTCGAATTCAACGGCAAAGCCAACGAAATGGAGATCACGAAAGTGTATCCCGAGGTAAAGAACGGCCGTTTCGAAGTAGATATGAATTTTGTAAAAGCCGCCCCCGAAGGCATCCGCCGCGGGCAATCCTCTCCTGTCCGCCTTGAGCTTGGAAAATCTTCCGAAGCCTTACTTTTGCCTGCAGGCGGGTTCTTCTCGGATACCGGCGGCAACTGGGTGTATGTTGTTGAAAAAGGCGGCAAACGCGCCATTAAACGCAAAATATCCCTGGGCCGGAAAAACCCTGTATATTTTGAAGTACTGGAAGGCCTCAACGAAGGCGACCAGGTAATTACTTCCTCTTATGAGAACTTCGGGGAAAAAGAAGTACTGGAATTTTAACCCGCTCACCATCCAATCACAAACAAATTATTACCATGATCAGAACAGTCAATTTACAAAAGCTCTTTACTACGGAAGAAGTAGAAACAACCGCTCTCAACGGCATCAATATGGACGTGCAGGATGGTGAGTTCGTGGCCATCATGGGGCCTTCCGGCTGCGGGAAATCCACGCTGCTGAACATTCTCGGCCTGCTGGACAATCCTTCGCACGGCGAATATCATTTCTGGGACAAGGAAGTGGCCCGCATGAGCGAACGCCAGCGCGCGCAGCTGCGCAAAGGCGCCATCGGCTTCGTATTCCAGAGCTTTAACCTCATCGACGAGCTGACGGTTTTCGAAAACGTGGAGCTGCCCCTGCTGTATCTCAAAGTACCCGCGGCAGACCGCAAAAAAAGAGTGGAAGAAGTGCTGGAACGCATGAACATCATGCACCGCCGCAACCACTTCCCGCAGCAGCTTTCCGGCGGCCAGCAACAACGCGTGGCCATCGCCCGTGCCGTAGTTGCCAAACCCAAGCTGATACTGGCGGACGAACCCACCGGTAACCTCGATTCCACCAACGGCGAAGAAGTGATGAAACTGCTCCAGGAGCTTAACGACGCCGGCACCACGCTCATCATGGTAACGCACTCGCCCTACGACGCCGGTTTCGCGCATCGCATCGTAAACCTGTTCGACGGTAAGGTGGTAACGGAAAATATCAAGGAACAATTTCACGTATAATCATTCCCATTATGCTCCGTAATATCAAAGTCGCATTCAGAACGCTCTTTTCGCAAAAGCTCTACGCCTTCATCATTATCGTGGGGCTGGGCATCGGGCTGGCTATCAGTACGCTGCTGCTTAGCTGGGTGCAGGACGAGCGGAGTTTCGACAGCTTTCATGCCAAAGCGAAGGATATTTACAGGGTAAACAGTCATTTTCTGAGCGGCGCCAAAATCCAGAACTGGTCCTCCTCACAGGCGGCGGTGGCGCCTCATGCAAAAGATGCCGTTCCCGGCGTGATAGACGCGGTGCGTGTATCCGCCATATGGGGAGACATGAAGAAATTCGAAGCCAACGGGAATACTTTTTATGAGAAAGAAGAAACCGCTGCTTATGTGGACCCTTCTTTTTTTACCATGTTTGATTTTCCTATCCGGAAGGGAAGCGTTTTCCCGGACGTTAATTCCGTGGTGCTTACCGAATCTTACGCCGGGAAATATTTTGGCAAAGAAGACCCGCTGGGAAAGGTGATCACCGTCGACAATAAAAAACAATACACCGTATGCGGCACCATCGCGGATATGCCGCGTACCTCCACCATTCAATATTCCATGCTTTTCCCGATAAAGAGCCTGAACGGGATGTACAGCGGTAAAGGCGATTGGAAATCGATGGATGCGGACTGGGGAAGTTTTTACGTAGTCACTTACCTGCAGCTGAAACCCGGAACAGACACCGCAAAAACCAACAAACTGCTTTCCGAACAATGGATCAAGGGCAGCACGAAGGAAACGATACCCCACAGGGGCTACACTGTTCAGCCGCTGCCGGACACGCACCTGTACGAGATCTCCGGTGAGGAGGGTCTGATGAAAGTGGTGCGCATCTTTTTTATCGTAGCGATCGTGATATTGCTCATCGCGGGGATCAATTATGTGAACCTCGCCACTGCCCGCGCACATCAGCGCGCCGTGGAAATCAGCGTGCGCAAGCTGATCGGGGCGAACCGCTGGCAGCTTTTCCACCAGTTCATGACCGAATCCGCCGTCGTGTTCGTGCTGGCTGCGATCTTGTCTGTTATTGTAATGTGGATATTACTGCCTTTTTATAACGATCTCACTGAGAAAACGACCGGTTTTGCGGAAATCAGCGGGCAGATATTGCTGACGCTGGCGATCAGCAGCGTGATCATGTTGCTGATGGCGGCCGTTTATCCGGCTTTGCGCCTCATGCGTTTTAATCCTATCCAGTCGCTGAAGGGAAGAACCGCCATGAGCGGCGGCATGTTCCGGAAAATGCTGGTCGTAACGCAATTTTTTATTTCCATCGTGCTCATCGGTTGTACGATCGCGATAGGCATGCAGCTGAAATATATCAACAACAAACCGCTCGGTTTCAACCGGGACAATGTGATCCTGTTCGAAGCGCGCAATATGTACGACCACATCGAAGCCGCAAAAGACAGGCTGGGCGATATTCCCGGCGTGAAAGCGGTTTTCTCCGGCAACGCCGATCTCGCCACGTTGAACAACGGCACCAGCGATACGGACTGGGACGGGAGAGAGGAGAACATGAGCCTCAACATTAAATTCATGAGCGTAGACGCGGACTTTATGCCTGCCATGCAAATGGAAATGAAAGAAGGGCGAATGTTCCGCCCCGGCAAAGCCGATTCCGCCAGCTACATCCTCAACGAGGCAGCCATCCGGGTGATCGGCATGAAAGACCCCATCGGCAAAAGGTTTAAGCTAAAAAACACAGACGGCATTATCGTCGGCGTGGTAAAAGATTTTCACATCAGTTCGATGCACAATAAAATTCCGCCCGTGGTGCTGACTTACAGGCCCAGGGGATGGATGGTGAACGTAAGAACTTCGGGGGAAAACACGCCCGCCACCCTCGCTGCCATTGAAAAGATATGGAAAGAATACAACCCGGAATACCGCTTCGAACATACGTTCATGCAGGATTCCTTTACGAAGATCTATAGCGAGGAAACCCGCACCGGCAAACTGTTCACCTGGTTTGCCGGCGTGGCGGTCTTCCTTTCCTGCCTCGGCTTGTTCGGCCTGGCCACCTTCACCATTCACCAGCGGACGAAAGAAATAGGCATCCGCAAAGTGCTGGGCGCATCCGTAACCGGCATCGTTCAGCTTATCACCAAAGATTTTGTGAAACTCGTAATCATAGCTATCCTGCTGGCCACGCCGCTGAGCTGGTACGCCACCGAACAGTGGCTGCAGGGATATGAATACCGTACAATCATACCATTCTGGGTTTTTCTCCTGGCGGGCGGCGTAGCCGTACTGGTGGCCGTTTTTACCATCGGCACGCAATCCGTGAAAGCCGCGCTGATGAACCCTGTGCGAACACTCAAAACTGAGTAATCATGGAAAAGATCAATTGTGCAATCAGTAAAGTGCTGGATTTCCAGTTAGGCTCCGGCGCTGTTTCCTGTCAGGCGAACGCATCGTCCACAACCGGTTTCGACCTGATGGTGCTGATGCCGTACATGACGATCCCTTTTCTCCTGGTGCTGATGGCCGGCCTCCTGGCGATAGACCAGTATCGCAGGAAAACATCACTTTAACCGTTTTTTCATATGATCAGGAATTACATCAAAGTGGCCATGCGCCACCTTATGCGCAACAAGGGGATCACGGTGATCAATATCGCCGGGCTTGCCATCGGCATGGCCTGCTGCATCCTGATCGTGCTGTTCATCAAAGACGAACTGAGCTACAACGGTTTTCATAAGGATGCGTCTTCCATCTACCGCCTCAATTCCCTCATCAAAGACAAGAACTGGACCGGACAGATGGGCATTTCCCAGTTCGGCGCGGCGCCCAATCTCAGGCAGGAGCTGAGCCGGGTGAAAGAGACCGTGAGGTTTTACGAAGTGCATGAAGTGATCGTGTCCGCCAAAAACGAAGAGTACCGCCAGGAAAAAACCGTATTTGCCGACGCCGGTTTTTTCAGCATGTTCAGTTTTCCCCTGCTGAGCGGCAACCCCGCCACTGTCTTGAAAGATCCTTATACCGTTGTACTTACTGAAAACACTGCGAAGAAATTTTTCGGGAATGAAAATCCCATCGGCAAAGTGATCCGCATACAGGACGATTACGATTGTTACGTGACAGGCGTGGCGAAAGCCGCGCCGGCAAACAGTGACCTTCAGTTCGAAATGGTGATGTCCTTTTCCACTTATATGCAGAACGCAGCGAAAGCGGGCTTCAATCCGGAAGAAAACTGGTTTGGCTTTACTTCTAACTATACCTTCGTGCGGCTCCCTGACGGAGTTACCGGAGCTGCGCTGGCCGGAGAACTTAAACAATTTGCGGATAAATATGTTGGCCCTTCCGCCAAAACGTTGGGCAATGAATTCAACTACCGCCTTCAACCGCTAACGGACATCCATCTGTATCCTGACGGCGATACGGATAAAGCGAATTATGTTTCCCGCCTGTACATTTACGGTTGGATCGGCTTTTTCATCATCCTGATCGCGTGTATCAACTTCATGAACCTCGTTACCGCAAGAGGTAGCGAACGCGCTGTGGAAGTGGGTTTGAGAAAAGTGATGGGCGCGGAGCGTAAAACGCTTATTTCGCAGTTCCTCGTTGAATCCGTGATCATCAGCCTGCTGGCGTTTGCGTTTGCGGTCCTGGTGGCGGCCATCGTATTGCCCGGCTTCAATTTCGTGACGGATAAAACGATGGCGCTTTTCGGCGCCGCGAATATCATGATGTTCGCCGTGCTGCTGCTTATCGCCATCACAGTGGGCCTGCTGGCCGGAAGTTATCCCGCATTATATCTTTCAGGCTTCGTGCCGGTGCGGATATTAAAAGGCGATCTCGCCACATCCGGCCACCGCTCGCTGTTCCGCAAAACGCTGGTGGTGTCTCAGTTCACCATCGCCCTTGTACTCATCATCGCTACGGTGGTGATGTATACGCAGCTGCGCTACATGCGGGAAAAAGACCTGGGATACAACAAACAGGGGTTGATGACCTTCTATCTGAACAACAACAAACAGGCCCCGCTGAGAAATACGTTCAAAACGGAAATGACGAATCTTCCTTTCGTAAAACATGCCGCCTATACCAATATGCCGCTGGGCGGGCAAAGCGCGAGCAACAATCCCGTGGGGCTGGAAGGTGCGCGTGAAGATGAGAGCATTTCGGCGATCGTGATCCATGCGGATTTCAACTACTTCACCAACATCGGCGCGAGGTTCGTTGCGGGAAGGGACTTTTCAGAAAAATTCCCTTCCGATTCCCTCGACGCTTATGTGATCAACGAAGCCGCCGTAAAGAAGCTGGGGCTGAAAGACCCAGTGATAGGCAGCAGGATCGTATGGCGCGGAACGAGTGTGCCGCGGCCGGGGAAAGTGATTGGCGTGGTGCAGGACTTTAATATGCAAACCCTGCGTTTGCCGATAGAGCCGATGGTATCGCTGATCCGTAACAACAGGGCCGGCATGCTTACCATCCGCCTGGCAGACGGCGACAGGCAGGCGCAGCTGGCGCAGATAGAAAGCGTGTGGAAAAGGCTGATGCCTGCGTTCCCATTTAATTATCGTTTTGTTGAAAATGAACTGGGTAATCAATATCTCGTTGAACAGCGCTCCGGCAGCCTGTTTGGAGCATATGCCTGTCTTGCCGTGATCATCGCCTGCCTGGGCCTTTTCGGCCTGGCCATGCTGGTGGCGAGGCAGCGCACCAAAGAGATCGGGATACGCAAAGTGCTGGGCGCTTCGGTAAGCAGCATCACGGCGCTGCTGTCTAAAGACTTTTTGCAGCTGGTGGCCATCGCCATCGTGATTTCCGCGCCGCTGGCCTGGTTCGGCATGAACAAATGGCTCGCCGAATTTCCTTTCCGTACGCCGTTCCCCTGGTGGGCCATGGTGGCGGCGGGTTTGTTGGCGCTGGTCGTGGCTTTCCTAACCATCAGTTTCCAGTCTGTAAAGGCTGCATTACTCAACCCCGTGCGCTCGCTGCGCTCGGAATAAAACCTGCAGGTCATGATCCGCAACTACTTTAAAATAGCGCTGCGTAACTTGTGGAAACACAAAACGAATACCTTCATCAACCTGCTGGGGCTCACGGTGGCGTTCACCATTTGCCTGTTGTTGTTGCTGAGCGTGTATTTTGAATTTTCTTTCAATAAATTCCACTACCAGCCGCATAACCTTTACAGGGCTTATTTTAAAGTACAGCTGCCGGAAAATCCCTCCCTGCAGCCTTCCATGCCGGAACCGCTGCTGAAAGAGCTGAAAAGCCAGTTCCCCGCCGTGCAGGCCGGTACGCGTTACAACCGCAACGGCTGCGAGATCGAATATAACGGCAAACATTTTTTTAACGACCAGTTCGCTTTCGTAGACCCGGATTTTTTCACCATGTTCAGCTTCCCGCTGGAAAAGGGAAATGCCTCACAGGCGCTGGCCGGTCTTGACAATATCGTGCTGTCGCACGCCACGGCCGCCGCTATTTTCGGCAACGAAGACCCGGTTGGCAAACAGCTGCGCGTGCAGTCCGGCGGGCCGTGGAAAGTATTCACCGTAAGCGGCGTGGCCGCCGAAGTGCCGGCTACTTCCAGCATCGATTTCGATGCGGTGGCGCGTTTCGAGCATGGTTTTACATATGCGCCCACCATCGGGAAATGGGACGCGACCAATCACGACGTGATCATCCGCCTCAAAGAAGGCGCGGACGTAAAAACATTTGAAAAAGCGGTGCAGGGCCTCATCAATCTTCAATACAAAGATTACATCAGCGACCTGAAACGCGACGGCGCGCGCCCCGCGCCCAACGGGCAATACATGGAACTGCTCATGCAACCGTATCTCGATATGCATACCGATACCAGCATGCGCGGTGTGGGCGACACCATTAGCCGCTCGTACCTGTATATGCTGCTGTCTGTCGCGATACTGGTGATGTTCATCGCCTGCATCAACTTCGTGAACCTTTCGGTAGGCCGTTCCTTCACCCGCTCGCGCGAAGTGGGCCTGCGCAAAACGCTCGGGGCCATGCCGCTGCAGGTGGGCATGCAGTTTTGGGGCGAAGCGGCCATCATCTGCGGGCTCGCGCTTTGCATCAGCGTGCCGCTGTTTTATTTCCTGCTGCCGCATTACAAAGCGATCTTCGGCAGCAGTCTGGACACCGGCGTATTGCTGCAGCCCGGCATTATTGCCGCGGTGATCGGCGCCTTCCTGCTGGTGACGGTGCTGGCGGGCGGTTATCCCGCGCTGGTGATGATCCGTATGAACGCGGTGCATATTCTCAAAGGCAAATTAAAGCTGAAAACTTCCGGCGGCCTGCGCAACGGCCTCATCATCGGGCAATTTTCCATCGCGATATTGCTGATCGGCTGCACGCTGATAGCCTGGCAACAATTGAATTTCCTGCGCGCGCGACCGCTCGGCTACAATAGTTCGCAGGTGGTGAGCATCCCGGTGGGGCAGGAGGTAGACGGCCGCGAAGCGCTCGAGCTGCTGCGGCAAAAACTCAACGCGGAACCATCCGTGCTCAGCGTTTCCGGTCTTTCCAAAAACATGGGCGTAGGCATCGACGGCAGCAGCTACACCTATTCAGTAGGCTTCGATTATAAAAACCGCACCGTAACCATGGAATGGCTGAACGTAGGATATGATTTCACAAAAACTATGGAACTGTCCATGGCTGCGGGCCGCGACTTCTCCCGCAATTTCACGACAGACAGCACCGGCATTGTGATCAACGAGCAGATGGCGCGGAAGATGGGCGTGAAAGACGCCGTGGGAGAAGTATTCCAGGTAGAAGAGCTGGGTCTGGGGCTGAAGGTGATCGGTGTGGTGAAAGACTTTAATTTCCAGAGCCTGCACCGGCCGGTAGAGCCGATGGGCCTTGTGATGAACAAGGAAATGCCCATTAATTACCTGCTCGTAAAAGTGCGGCCGGACAATCTGCCGGGGATAATGAACAAACTGAAAACGACCTGGGCGCAGATCGCACCGCGCTCCGAGTTCAGGGGCAGTTTCCTCGACGAAAACATCGACCGTCAATATAACCGCGAAGAAAAATTCACACAGATTTTCGTATATGCGGCGGTGGTAGCCATCGTGCTTTCCTGCCTCGGCCTCTTCGCGCTCGCCGTGCTCGCCATTATGCAGCGCACCCGTGAGATCGGCATCCGTAAGGCATTGGGCGCTTCCACGGGTAGCATCGTGCAGCTTATCACAAAAGATTTTGTAAAACTCATCGTCGTTGCTATGATCATCGCCACGCCGCTGGCCTGGTATTTCATGAGCATCTGGCTGAAAGACTTTGCCTTCAGCGTTCGCATACAATGGTGGTGGCTGCTGGCCGCTGGCCTCATGGCGCTTGCGGTGGCGCTGTGCACCATCGGTTACCAGTCGCTCAAAGCGGCGTTCGCCAACCCGGTAAAGTCGTTAAAAACGGAATAACATGCTGAGAAATTACATCAAGATCGCCTGGAGAAATCTTTGGAACAACAAAGTATTCGGTATCATCAATATCACCGGCCTTACCATCGGGCTTACGTGCTGTATGTTCATCCTGTTGTGGGTGGCGAACGAATGGAACTTTAACCGCAATCACAAAAACCTCGGCGACATCTACCAGGTGTACGAGCACCAGTATTATTCCCATGGCGACATTCTTACCGTTACCGCCACGCCAGGCCCCATTGCGGACCAGCTGAAGGCGGAAGTGCCCGGCATCCTGAAAGCCGGCCATCTTTCCTGGAACGATGAAAAACTTTTTTCCGTCGGCGACAAACATCTCAAATTCGAAGGACAGTACGGCAACAACGACATTCTTTCCGTTTTTTCCCTGCCCTTCGTCGAAGGCGATCCCGCCACGGCGCTGAAAGGCCCCAACGATATTTTGCTGACCGAAAAAATGGCGCACAGTCTTTTCGGCGACGCCAAAGCCATAGGTCAGATCGTGAGGGTGGACAACAAGGAGGATTACATGGTTTGCGGGGTGATCAAAGACCTTCCCGCCAATTCGTCCTTCACATTCAACTGGCTGCTGCCGTTCGAAAGACTGGTACAGGAAAACGAATGGCTGAAACAGTGGGGCAGCAATGCGCCCCGCACCTACGTACGCCTCGATCCCAAAGTGGATTTCAATAAAGTGAATGCGCGTGCGAAAGGCATCATCCAGCGGAACCACAAAGATTCTAAAACGGAAGTGTTCCTTTATCCTTTCGAAGATACCTACCTCAAAGGCCAGTTCAGCGAAGGAAAACTAACTGGCGGGCGCATCGAATACGTGCGGCTGTTTATCGTGGTGGCGGTTTTTGTGCTGCTGATCGCCTGCATTAATTTTATGAATTTGTCCACCGCGCGGGGCATTCAGCGCAGCAAGGAAGTGGGTGTGCGCAAAAGCATCGGCGCCGGCCGGTCCACATTGGTTTCGCAGTTCCTCGGGGAATCTTTCGCGCTGGTGTTCATCGCTTCGGCATTGGCGGTGCTGCTGGTTTGGGTGCTGCTGCCTTCTTTTGAAAAGATGGTGAACGTAACGCTCACGGTAAAGATCTTCACCTGGTACAACCTGCTGGGGCTCTTCCTCCTCGCGCTTTTCACGGGTTTTGTAGCCGGCAGTTACCCCGCCTTTTACCTTTCTTCCCTCGACCCCGTGGCCACGCTTAAAGGCGGCATGCTGCGGCTGCGCTCCAGCGCCATCTGGCTCAGGAAAGGGCTGGTCGTGTTCCAGTTCGTGATCTCCACTGTGTTGATCGTGGCGGCTTTCCTGATCTACCAGCAGATACAGTTCATCAAAAACCGCAACCTCGGCCTGAATAAAGACCAGGTGGTGTACATGCTGAACGAAGACAAGATATTGCAAAACGAAGACGCGTTCCGCAACGCATTGGCAGGCATGCCGGGCATTGTGGCGTCTTCCACTTCAGACCAGCTGCCGATCCGCGTGGGCAGCAACTTCCAGGGCGTTTCGTGGCCGGGTAAAGGCGCGAACGAATCCGTGCTGATCGATTATTTATGGACCGGTTTCGATTTCGATAAAACGATGCAGCTCGAAATGGTGGAGGGCAGGATGTTTTCTCCCGCTTACCCCACCGATCAGCAGGGCCTGGTGATCAACGAAACGGCGGCGAAACTGATGAAGCTGAAACAGCCTTACGTGGGCCAGCTGCTGACCGTAGACGATCAGCAGAAGCCCATCATCGGTGTGGTGAAGGATTTCTCCACCAGTCATCTTTCCAAAAAGATCGCGCCGCTGCTGATGCGGTACACAAGCGGCACCAACCGCTACGTACTGGTGCGCGTGCAGCCCGGCAATCTCGACGCCGCGCTGGCCAGCCTCGAATCGGTGTATAAAAAATTCAACCCCGAATATCCTTTCAACATAAAATACCTCGACGAATATTTCGCAAAGATGTACGCCAGCGAACAGGTGATCGGCCGTTTGTCTGCCGGGTTCACCGTGCTCGCCATTCTTATCGCCTGTCTCGGGTTGTTTGGTCTCGCCACTTTCACGGCGCAGCAGCGCACCAAGGAGATCGGCATCCGCAAAGTGCTGGGCGCCACCATCGGGCAGATACTGGTATTGCTGAGCAAGGAATTCCTGCGGCTGGTGCTGATCGCCGTGGCCATCGCCATGCCGCTGGCGGCGTATTTCATGCACGACTGGCTGAACAGGTTCGCATATCATGTGGAGATTGCCTGGTGGGTGTTTATCGTGACCGCGCTGCTGGCCGTTACGCTGGCGATGCTCACGGTAAGTTACCAGTCCGTGAAAACCGCGCGGATGAACCCTGTAAAATCCCTAAGAACTGAATAATATGATCAGGAACTACATCAGGACCGCACTGCGAAATCTCTGGAAAAACAGGTTCATGTCTTTCGTGAACATCCTCGGTCTCAGCGTGGGCATCAGCGCCGCGCTGGTGATCTGGATGATCGTGCATTACGATCTTTCCTTCGACCGGTTTCACCAAAACGGCGACCGGATGTACCGCATCGTGTCGCGGCTGGACTTTCACCAGATGATCATCAATACTTCTGGCGTGCCCATTCCTTTGATAGAGGCGCTTCGCAGCCAGTCTGCGGGTATTGAGGAAACGGCGTTCCTGTATCAATATTCACCCAACGTAAAGATCGGGGAAAGAAAATTCGGCGTGTTGGAAAAAACGACGTTCGCCGAGCCCGAATATTTTAACGTCGTGGAATACAAATGGTTGTACGGTTCGCCCGTGGTGTTGAAAAACCCTTTGCAGGCGGTGCTTACGGAGGAAAGGGCAGAACAGTATTTTCCGGGAACGCCACTGGCGGAGGTGATCGGCCGGGAAGTGAAATACGACGATTCGATAAGCGTATCTGTAGCTGGGATCGTGCAATCGCTGAAGGGGCGTACGGATTTTGACTTCCAGGAATTTGTGTCTATGCAAACGGTGCGGTCGGACCTGGGAATGCAAAGAATGCGCGGGTGGGATTCCTGGAATAATTTTAATTCCTCCATCAACGTGATCCTGCGCCTGCGGCCCGGTGTAGCGCCGGAAAAGATCGATGCGGAGCTGGCGGCGCTGATAAAACCCCATACCGACAAGGATTCCGAAAACAAATATTCCCTGCAGCCGCTTCGTGAAATACATCTCGATCCGGGGATCGATTTTTTCGGGCAGCGCCAGGCGAATCTGCCCGTGTTGTACAAACTCGGCGCGCTGGTGGTGTTCCTCCTGTTGTTGGGCGGTATCAATTTTGTAAACCTTCAAACGGCGCAGGCCGGTGAAAGAGCGAAAGAAATAGGCATACGCAAATCACTGGGCAGTTCCAAAAGCAGCGTGGTAGCGCAGTTTCTCGGTGAAAGTTTTGTGATGGCCACCTTTGCGGCCATCGTGTCCATATTGCTGGTACCGGCCATCCTGGCCGCCTTCCGCAATTTTATCCCGGAAGGCGTTACCATTGCCATGTTCGCCGAATGGCAGGTATTCCTGTTCATTCCCGCGCTGGTGCTGGTGGTGGGTTTGCTGGCGGGTATTTACCCGGCGTTTGTGCTGGCGCGGTTCCAGCCGGTGAAAGTGCTGAAGAACCAGGTGTACGGCATCAACAGCAAGGCCCGTTTGCGCCAGGTGCTCACGGTTTCGCAGTTCAGCATCGCGCTGGCGCTAATCATGGCCACCATCATCGTAAGCGAACAAACCAAATATGTCAACCGCAAAGATCTCGGCTTCGCGAAAGATGCGCGCCTTTTTGTGAAGGCGCCCGGTTTCAGGGCAACGACAGACAAAATGAAAGATCAGCTGGAAGCGGTTCCTGAAATAGAAATGATCAGCCAGGCTTATTCTCCTCCTTCTTTCTCGGGCACCAGTTCCACCACCATGTCTTTCGGCAGCAACGGCGAGATAAAGGACGCGATGGTGGAAATGAAATACATCGATGAAAAATATGTTCCGCTGTACGGGATCAAAATAGCGGCCGGCCGTAACCTTTTACCGGCAGACACGATCCATGAAGTGCTCGTGAACGAAAGTTTTGCAAAAGCCGCCGGCTTCAAAACGCCGGAAGACGCGGTAGGCCAGCTGATCGCCATCAACGGCAAAAAACACCCGGTAGTGGGCGTCGTAGCCGATTTCCACACGAAAGGGATGCAGTCGAGGATACCGCCGCTGGCGCTCAGCACGGACGAGCTGCGGAAAACCATGCTGCACGTGGCCCTGCGCAAAGACGCGGACGTCCCGCGGGCCCTGGACAAAATAAAAGCCGCCTGGGATGCATCTTTCCCCGACGATGACTTTAAGCCCACCTTCGTAGACGAAGCGTTGGCGCGTTTTTACGATTCGGAAGTAAAACTCAGGCAATTGCTGGGCTGGGCCACCGGTATCGCGATCTTCATCAGCTGTCTCGGTTTGCTCGGCCTCGCCATTTACGCCACCCGCCAGCGCACCAAAGAGATCGGCATCCGCAAGGTGCTGGGCGCAAGCGTTGGCAGCATCGTGGTATTGTTCAGCAAAGACGTGACCAAACTGGTGTGCATCGCGGCTTTCATCGCTTCCGGCGTGGCCTGGTACGCGATGGACAAATGGCTGACGGGCTTTGCCTATCATATCCATATTCCGTGGTGGGTATTTCCGTCCGCCGCCGCAACGGCTTTGCTGCTGGCATTGGCGACAGTGGCCGCGCAGGCGCTGAAAGCCGCCATGGTGAACCCTGTTCAATCCCTGAAATCAGAATAAAAACATTGCAGTATGTTCAGGAATTATTTAAAAATAGCTTGGAGAAACATCTGGAAAGCAAAACAGGTGTCTGCCGTAAATATCGCCGGCCTGGCCGTGGCAATTGCCGCCGCTTTGCTGTTGTGCATTACGGTGTACCGGGAATTTTCGTTCAACGATTTCCATGAGAAAAAAGACGCCCTTTACCAGGTTTACCGGGAAGAGTTCCATGCGGACAGGACGGAGTCGCATTCCAATATGAGCTACCCGATGGGGCCCGCCATGAAGGCCGAACTGCCGGGCATCAAAGAGCTGGTGCGGCTGGCCAACGGCAGTGCCGTCATGAAAGTAGGGGAAACCTCGCAAAGCATCGGGTTACGGTATGTGGACAGCTCTTTTCTGAGCCTCTTTACCTTTCCCGTAGCCGCTGGTAGCGGCACGCTGAACATGAATACGGCGCTGATCAGCGAAAAAATGGCCGGCATCTTTTTCAAGGATGCGGACCCGGTAGGAAAAACCGTGCTGCTCAGGTCGAGAAGCGAATGGAAAAGTTACATCGTCGGCGGCGTGATGAAAGATGCGCCGGACAATTCCAGCATACGGTTCGACGCGCTGGTGCGGCTGGAAACCCATCCCGGTTACCTGGCAGACCGTGAGGAATGGGGAAATTTCAGCCTGGAAACATTCGTGCAGCTCAATCCCGGTGTGCATCCCGAAGACATTGAGAGGCGGGGCATGGCGTTCATGGGAAAACATTATGAAGAAGACGTTCAGCGGATGAAAGTAGCCGGCGCAAGGAAAGACAAATTCGGCGGCGTGCTGCATCTCGGGCTCATCCCGCTCGGCGAAATACATTTCAGCCAGCACAGCAACCTGCAGAACGCCAAAAAGCCCATCCTGTACATGTTGCTGTTCATCGCGGGTTTCCTGCTGTTCATCGCCAGCATCAACTTCCTGAACCTTACGCTGGCCCGCGCTTTCACGCGCGCCAAAGAAGTGGGCATGCGCAAAACGCTGGGCGCGGCCACCGGGCAGTTGGTGCTGCAGCTTTGCGGCGAAGCGCTCGTGTTGTTCCTGATCTCGCTGGCGTTGGGTTTGGCCATTACTTATTTTGTGCTGCCCTATTACAGTGCGTTGTTCTTTTCCGAGGCAAAGTATGCCTTCGGCATATTGCTCAAACCGAAATTCCTGGCCGGGATTTTTGCCGCGCTGCTGCTGATCAGCCTGCTGGCGGGGGGCTATCCTGCCTGGGCGCTGTCCCGCACGCATATATTGCTGGTACTGAAAGGGAGGGTTTCGGCGGGGAAGACCAACTACTTCCGCAATTCGCTGATCGTTACCCAATTTGTTTTTTCCTGCCTGCTGATCTGCGGCACCATCGTTGCCTGGCAGCAAATGAGCTACCTGCACAACAGGCCGCTGGGCTTCAATACGCACGAAGTGGTGAGCATTCCCGTAAGCAAGGATGTGAACGGTCACCAGCTGCTGGCACGCCTCCGCACTGAATTGGCCGGACAACCTGATATTCTTTCCGTCACCGCGTCCGGCAATAATTTCGGTCGTGGCAAAGACGGCGCGCAATCCACCTCCATCATCAATTTCCAGCTGTTCGACAAAGACGTGAATTCCCACTGGCAGTCCGTAGACTTCGATTATGTAAAAACGATGGACCTTCAACTGGTTGCCGGTAAAGACTTCGACCGTTCCATGGGGCTCGATTCGCTGGGCCTTGTGATCAACGAAAAGATGGCGAAGCAACTCGCGTCGCTGGGCGTGAAAGACCCTGTGGGCTACCGTTTCAGGATGGATGGGGAAGGCCCGGAATATCATATCAACGGGGTCGTGAAAGATTACAATTTCAAATCCCTGCACGAAGAAATAGCGCCGCTCACCATGTACCTCAACCGGCCGGAAGACCTGCCCGCGTACATTTTCGTGAAAACAAAACCCGGCAACCTGCCCGCTTCCATGGAGAAGATAGAGGCGGCCTATAAAAAAGTCTCGCCGGGACAGCTTTTCCTGGCATCCTTCGTAAACGAGAACACGGAAAGACAATACAAATTCGAAGCAACGCTGATGAAGATCTTCGTCAGCGGCGCGGTGCTCACGATCATCATTTCCTGCATGGGCCTTTTCGCCATCGCAATGCTCGCGATCGGGCGGCGAACGAAGGAGATCGGCATCAGGAAAGTGCTGGGTGCGAGCGCGGCCGGTATTGCGGGGCTGATAGCCGTGGATTTCCTGAAACTGGTGCTGATAGCGATCCTGATCGCTACGCCGGTGGCCTGGTACGTGATGGCGGAATGGCTGAAAGGATATGCTTACAGGATAGACATCAGCTGGTGGATATTTGCACTGGCGGGGTTGCTGGCGGTGCTGATAGCCGCCGCCACGGTGAGTTTCCAGAGCATACGCGCGGCGCTGATGAACCCGGTGAAATCGCTTCGTTCTGAATAATCAACAAAAAATTTTACATTAATATCATGATTCAACTGCGCAACATTTCCAAACATTACCCGGTCGGGTTTGGCAAACATGAAATTTTAAAGAATGTGGATATGGTGATCCATGAAGGGGAGTTTGTGTCGATCATGGGCCCGTCCGGTTCGGGGAAGTCTACCCTGTTGCACATTCTCGGGCTGCTGGAAGAGCCGTCTGAAGGGGAATATCTTTTCCAGGGCGAGCTGGTGCACAAAATGAACGACAAAAAACGCACCCAGCTGCACCGTGGCGCCATCGGCTTCGTGTTCCAGGCCTATCACCTGATAGATGAGCTGACGGTGTATGAAAATATCGAAACACCGCTGCTGTATAAAAATATGCCGTCTTCCGAGCGCAAAAGCCGCGTTGCGGATATCCTTGACCGTTTTAACATGGTGGCAAAAAAAGATTTGTTCCCTAACCAGCTTTCGGGCGGCCAGCAGCAGCTGGTGGGCATTGCCCGGGCCATTGTGGCGGAACCTTCCGTGATCTTCGCCGACGAGCCCACCGGGAACCTGCATTCCGACCAGGCTAAATCGATCATGGAGCTGTTTGCCGAACTGAATAAAAAGGACGGTATCACGATCGTCCAGGTAACCCATTCAGACGTCAACGCCGGGTACGGCAACCGGGTGGTTGAAATTATGGACGGAAGGATAAAATAAACCGCTTCAGCATTTTTCCGAAGCTAAAAACTCATCATATGATGTTTTACCTTAAATTCGTGTGGCCCGGAGCCATACCTACCAGCAATTTGCCATCTATCAAGTACGGCCGAAAGGTGTCAACTCAATTAATATATTTTTGTCAGGCTATGAAAATGAAGTCCCTTGCAATCGCATCGATACTGGCTTTTCTTTTGTTTGCCAACCCGGTAGCCGCCCAGGACAACTGGAGTTACCAGCGTTGCCTGGACTATGCGCTTTCCCATAATCTCACCCTTCAGCAAAGCGTATTGCAAAAACGTTTGCAGGAGCTGACCCTGAAGCAGAACCGCCTGTCGCAGCTGCCTACGATCAACGCGGGCGCAAACGCCGGTTACCGCTTCGGCCGCTCCATCGACCCCACCACCAATACCTTCGTTTCGCAAAACCTCTTCAACGCGGGGCTGAATATGAACTTCGACGCCGACCTGTTCGGCTGGTTCACCAAACAGAATGCCATCGCGGCTTCCAAATACCAGGTATACGCGGCCAATTACCAGCTTGAAAAAGCGCGGAACGATATGGGCGTGAACGTTGCCAACGCATTCCTCCAGATATTGCTCGCCGAAGAACAGGTGAAGATCAGCAAAGCCCAGGTAGACCTGAGCATGGCCCAGCTGGACAATACCAAAAAACTCGTGGCCGCCGGTTCCGTTCCGGAAAGCAACCAGGCCGACCTGGAAGCGCAGCTGGCGAGAGACAGCTCTGCACTGGTGACCGCGCAGAACAACTCCATTATCCGGGTATTGACCATGAAAGCCTTGCTGAACCTGGATTTTGCGGTGCCATTTCAGACGGAGCTACCCGAAAATATTCAATCCGTTTCCCTGCTGAACCTGGCCGAAACCGACCCTGAAATGGTGTTCAGCGCGGCGCTGGCGAACCAGCCCGGCTACAAGGCAGACGAAGCCATGGTGAAAGCGGCCAACCGCAACCTCGCATCCGCAAGAGGGGCGCTGTATCCCAGCCTCAGCATCGGCGGCGGCGCGGGCACCAACTACGCGAATACGAACTACCGGCAATACGGCGCGCCCATTCCTTATATCGATACCGTGGGCGTGGTGAACGTGAACGGCTCGATGTACCCGGCCGTGAAGCCCGGCGCTTTCAGAATGACCGAACTGACACCCTTCGGCGAACAGTTCAGCAACAACTTCGGCCAGAACGTAGGCGTCACCCTCAGCATACCCATCCTCAACGCATGGCAGCTGCGCGGCAACGTGGAGAGAGCGAAGATCGACCAGCAGGACAAACTGCTCACGCTGGACATCAACCGCCAGAAGCTGCGCCAGGACATTTACACCGCGCATGCCGACGCGGTGGGCGCCCTGCAGAAATACCAGGCGGCCCTCACTACCGAAAGGGCTTCCCAGAAGGCATACGATTTCGCTACCAAACGTTTTAACGTAGGCCTGATGAACACCGTGGAATACGTAACAACGCAGACAAACCTTTTCAGGGCGCAGATAGACAGAGTATCCGCGCTGTATGATTATATTTTTAAAATCAAATTACTGGAATTCTACCGCGACCAGCGAATATCGCTATAGTATTCCGGGGCACAGAAATACAAAGCGTATATGACCAAGAAAAAAAAGAGACTGCTTTTCTGGACTATCGGCGGATTGATCGTGCTGATAGTCCTTTTCGCACTTGTAAAAGGTTCCGGCAAGGACGAGGGCATCAAAGTGGCCATCGATAAAGTTGCCAAAAAGGACATTATAGAAGTGGTTTCTGCCAGCGGCAAGATCTTCCCCGAAATAGAAGTGAAGGTAAGCTCCGATATTTCCGGGGAAATTACCGACCTGATGGTGGAAGAAGGCGATTCCGTGGTGAAAGGGCAGGTGCTGGCCCGCATATACGCCGATATTTACGGCTCCGCGAGAGACCGTGCAGCCGCCGCCGTTAGTCAGTCGCAGGCCGAGCTCGCCAACAGCGACGCGGCGCTCAGCGCGTTCAAGGCCCGCCTCGATCAGTCTAAAGCGGCGTTTGACCGGAATGCCGAGTTGCTCAAACAAAAAGTGATCTCCCGCTCCGAGTTCGAAACCGCCGAAGCGACCTATAAAGCCGCGCAATCCGACTACAACGCGGCCCTTCAGCGCATCAACAGCTCGAAATTCGCCGTTTCCAGCGCGCAGGCCAATCTTACCGAAGCCAATAAAAACCTGGGAAGAACCACCATCCTCGCGCCCATGGGCGGCACCGTTTCCCTGCTGTCCGTCAAAAAAGGCGAACGCGTGGTTGGTACCGCGCAGATGACCGGTACGGAAATGCTCCGCATTGCAGACATGGCTACGATGGAAGTACAGGTAGACGTAGGCGAGAACGACATCCCGAAAGTGAAGTTCGGCGATTCCGCCCTCATCGAGGTAGACGCGTATACCAACCGCAAATTCAAAGGCCTGGTAACGCAGATCGCCAGCTCCAGCAAAGGCGCCGCCACAGCCACCGCGGCCACTTCGTCCGCAGAGCAGGTGACCAATTACGTGGTGCATATCCGCATTTTACCCAGCTCGTACGCAGACCTCATCGACCCGAAATTCCCGCGCAGGTTTCCCTTCAGGCCGGGCATGAGCGCCAACGTAGACATACAGACGCATACCGAAAAACAGGTGCTGGCCATTCCCATCAACGCCGTAACCACCCGCAACCCGGCGGATACGGCGAAGAAAGACCAGCCGAAAAAAGGAGGCCCCGCGCAGCCCGATAATGGCGCCGTAGCCGAAGAAGGCAAACGTGAATTCAAGGAAGTGGTGTTCCTGCTGCAGAAAGACAATACCGTAAAAATGGCCGAAGTAACCGTTGGTATCCAGGACGATAACAACATCCAGGTCATCACCGGCCTGAAAGAAGGCCAGGAAGTGATCAGCGGCCCCTATACCGCCGTTTCACGCCAGCTGGAGAATGGTAAAAAAGTAAAAGTGGTGCCGAAGAACCAGCTATTCGAAGAAACGAAATAAATGGCCACCGGCCTTTAAAAATACCAGGAGGGGCGTACCGGGATGTGCGCCCCTTTTTTTATGTCCCCTTGATTTTGTTTACATTGCAAAAAAAAAGAGCGAAAAGTTGAGCATGGGTCATCATACAGGAATAATCGGGAGCGGCAGCTGGGCCACGGCCATCGCCAAGATCCTGACAGATAATAACCAGAACATTCATTGGTGGATACGCAGTGAAGAAACCATCCGCCACCTGCAGCTGCGCCACCACAACAAACATTACCTCGCTTCAGTATATTTCGACACAAGGCTGCTCCAGGCGAACAACGATTTGGCAGAAGTGGTAAAAGCCAGCGACACGCTGATCCTGGCCGTTCCTTCCGCCTTTTTGCGGCAGGTGCTGGAAACCCTCCCTGAAGACGCATTCCGTGGCAAAAAGGTGGTTTCCGCCATCAAAGGACTGGTGCCCGGCACCAACCAGCTGATCAACGAATACCTGGCAGACCGGTTCAGCCTGCCCGTCGAAGATTATTTCACCATTACCGGCCCCTGCCACGCGGAAGAAGTAGCGAACGAAAAGCTCTCCTATCTTACCTTTTCCGGCCTCGACGCGGAAAGCACCGAAGAGCTGGCCGCGCGTTTCAACAATACCTACCTGCAAACCATCGTCAATAAAGACCTCTACGGCGTACAGTTCGCCTCCGTGCTGAAAAACATCTACGCCATGGGTGCCGGCATCGCCCACGGGCTCGAGTACGGCGACAATTTCATCAGCGTGTTCATCACCAACTGCTTCCGCGAAATGCAGGAATTTCTGGAGAAATACGAACAGTTCCAGGCAGGGCACGGCAAAGAAGCCGTGGTGCATAATTACAACGCCAGCGCCTATCTCGGCGACCTGCTGGTGACCTGTTATTCGCTTCACAGCCGCAACCGCACCTTCGGCAACATGATCGGCAAAGGGTACAGCGTAAAGGCCGCCCAGCTTGAGTTGAACATGATCGCGGAAGGATATTACGCCAGCCGCTGCATTTTCGAGATCAACCAGGAGATAGGCGCTTACATGCCTATCGCGCAGAAGGTGTACGGCATTCTCTGGGAACAGCTGCATACGGAAGAAGCGTTCCTGGAAATGGAAAAGGGGCTCGTATAAAAAATCAGAAAAACATAGCCGCGGCGATGCCGTCTGCGAAAAATTTGCCTTCGCGGGTGAGCCTGAGCGAGGAATTTTCACGCAACATCCAGCCTTTTTCGATGAATTCGGCGCCGGCTGAAAGCAGCTGCAGGCTTTTGTCTTCCCCGAACTGACCGCTCACCCTGTCCAGGTCGCAACCGGCCTGCGTGCGCAGCGAGATCATGATATATTCGTTCAGCGCCATCTGCGCGCTCAGCACTTCCTTTTCGAAAGGCACCGCGCCCTTGCGGATGCTTTGCATGTACAGCGAATTATTGGCCACGTTCCACTGGCGGCTTTGCCCGTTGAACGAATGCGCGCTGGGCCCCAGGCCCAGGTACGGTTTGCCTTGCCAGTAACTGCTGTTGTGCCGTGAATACATGCCTGGCTTCGCGAAATTGGAGATCTCGTAATGTTCGTACCCCGCTTTTTCCAGCGCCTGCATCAGCATCCCGAAATGATGCGCCGCACGGTCCGGATCGATGGGCGGGATCTTGTGATGCTGGATAAAATGATCGAGCGCGGTGCCCGGCTCCACGGTAAGCGCGTAACAGGAAAGATGCGGGATGCCGAGGCCGACCGCCCGCGCGATGTTTTCTTCCCAATGTGCGTCGGTGAGGGTAGGGCCGCCGTAAATGAGGTCGATGCTGATATTGTCGAAACCCTTTTCCATGGCTGTTTCCAGGCATTGTATGGATTGCGCGGCGTTGTGCGCGCGGTTCATCCATTTCAGGTCTTCTTCAAAAAAGGACTGCACGCCGATGCTCAGCCGGTTAACGCCCGCGTCGCGGAGGGCCTGCAGGTTTTCGGGGGAAAGATCGTCGGGGTTGGCTTCCAGGGTGATCTCGGCGCCGGGCTCGATGGTATAATGTTTGCCGAGCGTGTCCAGCAGCGACCGGATGGCCCCGCCGGAAAGCAGGCTGGGGGTGCCGCCGCCGAAATAGACGGTCTGCACGGCCTGGCCGGCGAGGTAGGCCTGCTGGAGGTTTGCTTCCGCATGAATGCATTCCATCATCTCGTCCCGGTACTGAAGCGAGGTGGAGAAATGAAAATTGCAGTAATGACAAGCCTTTTTGCAGAAAGGAATATGAATATAGATACCGGCCATGAGCTGTTTTAAGAAAGAATTAGCGGGATTATTTGCAAACCTCGAAAATACATGTGAGTTTTGTTGATATTTTTGGAACAAGAATAGTTAATTGCATCATCATAAATTTTACAGACCGTTGCGAACCTGCATGTTGTTTTTGCTGCTGGCCACCGTTTCACTGTCCCTCCGGGCGCAGTCGGATAGCGCGGCGAAAAAAACGGCGGCTCCCAAACCCGCTGCTGCGGCTGTACGCAAAGTTAAGACAGATTCCGCGGTTACCGCGCCGAAGGCGCAGCACGTGGATTCCGTGGCGCTGCGCGATTCCCTGGCCGCCGCCGCTGCGCCCAAAGTGCATGCTTACGATACCATCATGCAGGCGCTGGAGAAAAAACATATGTACCTCAACCGGGAAGGGAAATATGTGCAGTACGACATCAATCCCGTAAGGAAAGACCCTTCGCAGGACTGGTTGGTATACCTCGTGGCGGGCGTGATACTGTTGTTGGGCATTATCCGGAGCGCGTACCTGAAATATTTTTCGGACCTCTTCAGGGCTTTCTTCAACCCCACGCTGAGCCAACGACAGCTGAAAGACCAGCTTTCACAGTCGCCGTTCCCCAACTTTTTACTGAACTCGTTTTTTGTGGTCAGCCTGGGGCTGTACCTGTACCTGCTCATGTACCGGCTCGATTACCCCACGGGCGCCATCGCCTGGATGCTGATACCCGGCCTGATGCTGCTGGTCGGCATTATTTACATCGTAAAATATACCGTGCTGAGGTTTTGCGGCTGGCTTTTCGGGAACGAAGAGCTGATCGATGCGTATGTTTTTATCCTGTACCTGATCAATAAGGTGCTGGGAGTGCTGCTGGCGCCGTTCCTGGTGGTACTGGCTTTCTGCAGCCCTGAAATAGCGCAAAGCTGCCTGTATATTTCAATATTTTTTATTGTATTACTAGTTGTGTACAGGTACGTAAGGTCCTATTCGCTGGTCCGCCAATATCTCTCTTTCAGCAAATTGCATTTTTTTCTTTACCTTTGCGCATTCGAAGTAGTGCCGGTTTTAATAATTACGAAGGTACTTTTACTTTGGTTAACTGGTAATCCGTAAGATTACTGCTATTGTTAAAACAAGAGCAAATTACGTATGATAAAAGGCGGGCCAAAAAAAGATTTGCAGGAAAAACAACTAACGATCCTAATTTCCCAACCTAAGCCAGAGACAGAGAAATCACCTTATTTCGACTTAGCAAAGAAATTCAATGTTCGCTTGGATTTTTTTCCTTTCATTCGCGTGGAGGGTGTGCCGGGTAAAGATTTCCGCAAACAAAAAGTGGATATTGTCACTTACACCGCGGTTATTTTCACCAGTCGGAATTCGGTAGACCACTTCTTCCGCGTATGCGAAGAGTTGAAAGTAAAAGTCTCCCAGGATTGTAAGTACTTCTGTATCACAGAAGCCGTTGCGCTTTACCTGCAAAAGTTCATCCTTTACCGCAAACGCAAGGTGTTTTACGGAGCCGACGGCTCTACCAAAAGCCTGCTGGAAGTGATGAACAAACACAGGGAGAACGAGAAGTTCCTGTTCCCCAGCTCAGACAGTCAGAAAAAAGACATCGAAGAATGGTTAAAAGCTAACAAGTGCGAATATGCCATGGCTTCGCTGTACAAGACCGTTTCGAACGACGTAAAAGACGTGCTGTCCGGCAAGGAGTACGACATGATCGTATTTTTCAGCCCTTCCGGCGTAAAATCGCTGTTCGAGAACATGCCGAAATTCAAACAGAACGGCACCCACATCGGTGCGTTCGGCCCCACCACTTCCGCAGCAGTGGAAGAAGCCGGCCTGCGCCTCGACGTAAAAGCGCCCGCCCCGCAGGCGCCTTCCATGGTAGCCGCACTTGAACAATTCCTCCAGGGATTGAACAAAAAATAATCGCAACAAAAATTTTATAGAAAAAGGAACATCGGAAGGTGTTCCTTTTTTGTTTTAAACTACTTTCGTATTGATTAAGACACCATTAACCGATCATATTCATGGCAAACCGTCTTGCAAAGGAAACCAGCCCGTACCTGCTTCAGCACGCCCATAACCCGGTAGACTGGTACCCCTGGGGCGAAGAAGCCTTCCGGAAGGCCGAAGCGGAAAACAAGCCCATCCTGGTGAGCATAGGCTACGCCGCCTGCCACTGGTGCCACGTGATGGAACGCGAAAGCTTCGAGAACGAAGCCACCGCGGCGATCATGAACGAACATTTCGTGAACATCAAGATAGACCGGGAAGAACGCCCGGACATCGATCATATTTACATGGACGCGCTGCAGGCCATAGCCGGTAACGGCGGATGGCCGCTGAACATGTTCCTGCTGCCAGACCGCCAGCCTTTTTACGGCGGCACCTATTTCCCGCCAAAACAGGCCTACAACCGCCCTTCGTGGACGGAAGTGCTGCTGGCCGTGAGCGACGCGTTCAAAACGAAACGGAAAGACCTGGAAGAACAGGCCGCCAATCTTACACAGCACCTCCACCAGAGCAATGCTTTCGGCGTGAACGCGGTAGACCTTGGCCCGGGCCGCGAACAACTTTTTACGCAGGAACAGGCGGACGCAATGGTGCTGGCGCTGTTAGGGCAGGCAGACAAGGAATGGGGCGGTTTCGGCCGTGCGCCCAAGTTCCCTCAAAGTTTCTCCATCCAATACCTGCTGCGGCATTACCGCGTCAGCAAAAACGAAGCGGCGCTGCAACAGGCCCTGCTTTCTCTCGGTAAGATGATCGACGGCGGCATTTACGACCAACTGGGCGGCGGTTTTGCGCGGTATTCCACCGACGAAAAATGGCTGGCGCCGCATTTCGAAAAGATGCTGTACGACAATGCTTTGCTGGTAGACACGCTCTGCGAGGCGTACCAGCTCACGGGCAACGAACGGTATGCGAAAGTGGTGCGGCATACGCTGGAATTTGTGAAACGTGAGCTGACTTCCCCCGAAGGCGCTTTCTATTCCGCGCTGGACGCGGATTCCGAAGGAGTGGAAGGGAAGTTTTACGTTTGGGGAGAAGAAGAGATCGACAGTTTGCTGGTCGAAGATTCGCCGGCGTTCAAGGCGTATTACAATATCAGCCGGCACGGCAACTGGGAAGACGTGAACATTCTCTGGGCGCCGCGGCCGCTGGAAGCGGTTGCAAAAGAACAGGGCATCGCGCCCGGCGAACTGGAAGCCTTACTGGAAAGAAGCCGGCCGAAACTGATGGCGGCACGGGAAAAACGCGTGCGCCCGGGGCTGGACGATAAAATATTACTGGGCTGGAATGCGTTAATGATCCACGCCTGCTGCAAGGCCGCCGCGGCTTTGAACGAAAATGTTTACCTGGAAATGGCGGAAGCGGCGATGGACTGCATCCTTAAAAATATGCGCAAGCCCGGGGCAGCCCCGGCGTTCTGGCATACGTATAAAGAAGGCAGCGCGCGTTATCCCGCGTTCCTGGACGATTACGCCAACCTGGTGCACGCGCTGATCGCGCTGCAGGAAACTTCGGGAAACCTGGAGCGGGTGCGCATGGCGGCGGAAGTAGCGGATTTTGTGATAGAACAATTCAGCGACGAGAACCTGCGTTATTTTTATTACACCGCATCCGGGCAGGGCGATGTGATCGTACGTAAGAAAGAGATCTACGACGGCGCGGTGCCGAGCGGCAACGCGGTGATGGCGCATAATCTCTGGCATCTTTCCATTGTGTTCGACAAAAACGAATGGGCGGAAAGGGCGCTGGCGATGACGGCGGGGCTGGTGCAGACGGTAACACGGTACCCTACGTCGTTCGGCGTTTGGGCGGCGATGGTGCTGCGGCTGGTGCAGGGCACGCCGGAGCTGGCGGTGGCCGGGCCGGCTTACCTGGAGCGGATGCGGGAGCTGAACGGGTTGTATGTTCCTTATAAAGTGTTGCTGGGAGCGGGTTCCGACGAGAAGGACATGCCTTTGCTGCAGCAGCGGGCGAAGGAAGGGAAAACGCTGGTATACCTTTGCCGGGATTATCAATGTGTTAAACCGGTGGAATATATATCAGAAATAACTAATTTAATATGAAATTTGTTGTAATTTGCAATCCCTTTGATAAATTAGCGCTTACGGGCAAAAAATAACCGCAATAATATCAAAATAAATATTATATTTATATTAGATGCGTATATGAACCTGACTGGCAAGCGTTTGCAAAGGTCTCCAAAGGGGCGGAAAGGCCATGGTGAATTTGTGTGAGAGACGGCATGTTACATAATAAAATGTTAAAAGGCACGTTTAAATAGGTTACGTAGCCCTGATTTGTGGAATTGAAAAAGTTGGGTGAAAACTAACTACGGATTAAAAATAATTATTACATTTGCTATCTTTCTGATAAACAACCAGGTGAAAAAGGGACTTAAAAAATGAGAAAATCGTGTTCAAACATCTGGCCGGCTCAGGAAAAATCATCGTATTCTAATGAAAGTCACCCTTATGAAGCTTAATTATTGTAGTGGGCTGTTGGTCATACTGCTGCCGGTTCTCCTGGCCAGCTGCGGTGGTGGTAAAACCCCCAAAAACGCACAAGGTCAGCTGATAGGTGTAAGTCCCCGGCCGAAGTACACTCCCCCCGTACCTTACGGAATGGTATACGTGCCATCCGGAACTTTTCACATGGGCCCCAGCGATGAAGATGTGAACTATGCCTATACGGCCAGGAACAAAGCCATCTCCATTTCCGGGTTTTACATGGACGCTACGGAGATCACCAACAATGAATACCGACAGTTCGTAAACTGGGTGACGGATTCCATTGCGCACATCCTCCTCGGGCATGTGAAGAACGATAATGGCCAGGACTATGTGGACTGGAAGCAGAAGATCAACTGGAAAGACAAATCGACCTACGAAAAGGTCGATGCCATGATCTATGCGCCGGACGACCGCCTGTATGGCCGCAAAGACATCGACGTTCGCAAGCTGCTGTATCACCAGGAGACTTTCAACTGGGAAAAGGCGAAGCTGCGTGAGAACAAAGACAAGCCGCGTAATACTTTCATCGAGAAAAAAGACGTTGCCATCTATCCCGATACCCTTTGCTGGATCAGGGATTTCTCTTACGCCTACAACGAGCCGATGACGCGTATGTACTTCTGGCACCCCGCCTTCGACAACTACCCGGTGGTGGGCGTAACCTGGCACCAGGCCAGTACTTTCTGCGAATGGCGCAGTAAGTTCTGGGAAGACTACCGTACCTCCAAAAAACAATTCACGGAAGATAAATTCCAGCTCCCTTCGGAAGCGCAGTGGGAATATGCAGCCCGCGGCGGCCGCGAACAGGCGCCTTATCCCTGGGGCGGTTATTATATCCGCAACAAAAAAGGATGCCTGCTGGCGAACTTCAAACCCGGCCGTGGCAACTACCCGGAAGACGGCGGTTTCTACACCGTGCGCGCCGATGCTTACTGGCCTAACGACTACGGCCTGTACAACATGGCGGGCAACGTGGCCGAATGGACGCAGGACATTTTTTATCAGAATGCCTACTCTTTCACTTCAGACATGAACCCTTATCTGAGAATGGACGTTCCGGATAACGCGGCGCCGAAGATGAAACGTAAAACCGTAAGAGGCGGCAGCTGGAAAGATATCGGGCATTTCCTTCAGAATGGCACACGTTCTTACGAATACCAGGACAGCGCCAAATCTTACATCGGCTTCCGCTGTACGATCGCTTTCCTGAGCAGGTCTAAAAACGATTTCAACCGTAAATAAAACAGGATCAATAGCTGAATCCATCCTTGATAAACCGTAAAATCGAAAGACATGACAAACCTGAAACGAGCTTTTTTCCTTTTAATCACCCATAAACAATTTTAACCTATGGCTATGAATCCTAACACAGCGAAATGGCTAAACTTCTTTGTATGCGTTGGTGCATCGGTAGTGATCATCGGCGCGTTGTTCAAACTCCAGCACTGGCCTGGCGCAGACGTAGCGCTGATCCTCGGTCTGAGCGTGGAGGCGCTTATCTTCTTCGTGTACGCTTTTGTGCCTGACACCAGTCATGCTCCCGCACCCGCAGCCGCGGTAGCCGCAGGCAGCCCCGCACTCGCCGGCATGGACAAAATGCTCCAGGAAGCAGACATTACGCCCGCAAACCTGAGCCGCCTGAGCGAAAACTTCAGCAAGCTCGGCTCTACCGTAGACAAAATGCGCGATATCAGCGACGTGGTTGCTGCTACCGGCGATTACACACAGAAAACACGCGAAGCAGCCTCCGCTATCGGCAGCGTAACACAAGCTTACACCAACGCAGCGGCAGCCGTTTCCACTTTCAATAACGCATCCGAATCTACCCGCAACTTCCACGAGCAAGTGCAGTCCATGACCAAAAACCTGGCCTCACTCAATGCCATCTACGAACTGGAACTGCAGGATACCAACAACCATCTCAAAGCCATGAACAGCTTCTACAGCAACCTGCTGAGCGCTTCACAGGCCATGAGCGGTTCCGTTGACGACGCCAAGAAAACACAAGAGCAGATCACCCTGCTGGCGCGCAACCTCGGTAACCTGAACACCGTTTACGGCAACATGCTCACGGCAATGCAAGGCAGATAACGGTAACGCAATAGTAAACAAGATACATTCATTTAAAACTTGTAATCAACTATGGCATTACCCAAAGACCCCAGGCAGAAGATGATCAACTTCATGTACCTGGTGCTCACAGCCATGCTGGCTTTGAACGTATCCGCCGAGATTTTGAACGCATTTGATATCGTAAATAATTCCATCACTACATCCAATACTTCCATCGACGCGAAGAACAAGGTAACCTACCGCATGTTCGAAGACCAGATGAAGAACGATGCAGCGAAAGTCGGTCCCTATAAAGCAAAGGCAGACCAGGTTAGAAAACTTTCTGCCGACGCCTATACCTATATTAACGCACTCAAAGATTCTATCATTAACGCGAGCGATGGCCTCAACGAAAAAGGTGAGATCAAAGGAAAGGATAACCTCGATGCCGCAACGCGCATCATGGAAAACCAGAAGAACGGCCCCGCCCTGCAGAAACGTTTACAACAAGTAAGGGACCAGATGCTGGCGCTTATCGATGCAAAAGACCGCGCAGCCTTTTCTCAGAACCTTCCGCTGAAAGTGGACGAGCCTGATCAGAAAGGCCCCGTGAAAAAAAACTGGACGACCTACCACTTCAATATGGTACCGTCGATCGCAGCCGTTACTTTGCTGAGCAAGTTCCAGAACGATATCAAGAACTCAGAAGCGATGATCATCGACAAGCTGCTGTCTGAAGTATCTGAAAAAGACTTCAAATTCGACCAGCTGGAAGCGTTCGTATCGCTCAACTCTAAAAACTTTACCTCCGGCCAGGAACTGGAAGCGAAAGTCGTAATGGGAGCTTACAGCTCTACCGTAAATCCTACCATCGTGATCAACGGCCAGCCCATTGAAGCGAAAAACGGCATGGGCGTTTACAAGGTGCCAGTAGGCGCCATCGGCGAGCACTCCATTTCCGGTACTGTTGAGTTGATCAAACCGAACGGCGAAAAAGTAACGAGGAATTTCACCGAGAACTATAAAGTAGGCGCATCCGCCACTTCCATCTCCGCCGACAAAATGAACGTGATCTACGCGGCGCTGCAGAACCCGATCTCTATTTCGGCTGCCGGCGTGCCTGCTGAAAAGATCATTGCATCCGTTAGCGGCGGCGGCGCGCAGATCACCAAAAGAGGTCCCGGCGAATTTATCGTAACCGCTTCACAACCCGGCACCAAGGCCATTATCAGCGTATCCGCGGAGATCGACGGGCAAATGAAAAAACTTGACTCCAAGGAATTCCGCGTGAAAATGGTGCCCGACCCGACCATGAAAGTGGGCGTGAGCAAAGGCCCCACCATGAAGGTTGCCGAGTTTAAAGCGCAGCAGGGCCTTCGTGCGGACCTGGAAGATTTCGTATTCGACGGCGTGCGTTACGCAGTGGTAAGCTACCGCATGGCGATCGATTCAAGGGGCCGCGAATATGTGGAAGGAGAAGCAAATTCTGAATACTGGCCTAAATCCGCGGAGATCACCAACGCGATCCGTACGTTAAAAGCCGGCGACCTGGTGTATTTTGAGAACATCAGGGTAAAAGGCCCGGATAACAAGGTACGTTCCATGCAGAACATCTCTTTCAAGCTTAACTAACATAACTAAATTAATTACTGGGCTATGCGAGCAGTAATATTGAAACAAATCAGCTGGGGTGCATTTTTAGCGATCATGCTGGCGTCTACGACGGCAGACGCGCAGAGCCGCCGCCGCCGCAATGCGGAGCCGGCACAGGAACAACCGGCGCAGCCTCAACAGCAACCGGTTACCAATCCCGCTACCGGCCGGCCGGTAAACGTTCCCCCGGCGCCCGCGGGAACAGACCCGGCTACCATGCAGCAGCAGGCCCCCCCGCCGTCTTTACGGCAGGATGGCGTTGGTACCCCCGTGGATACCCCGCGTAAATCACTCCGCATAGATGGCGTTTCCGAGAAAAGCCCGATCCGCGACCGTGTGCCCATCGCATACGACCACATTCGCGAAGACGACAAATTCTGGGAAAAACAGATATGGCAGGTGATAGACGTGCGCGAGAAAATGAACCTCCCCTTCCAATACAACGTGGAAGACGAGAGCGGTGTAAACCAGCTGCTGATCAATATTCTGCTCAATGCGATCAGAACGAAGGAAGTAGAAGCCTTCAGCCCCATCGACGACCGTTTCAGCACCATCATGAGTTATGATGAGATCATGGCGAAGCTGACCGGCGAAGTGAGGTCTGTAAGGAGCGTAGACCCCGTTACCGGCGAAGAAAAACTGGTGGAGACCAGGGATGAATTCAACCCCGAGACCATCAAACAATACAAGATCAAGGAAGTATGGGTGTTCGACCAGGAAGCCTCCGCGCTGAAGGTCCGCATCCTGGGCATCGCGCCGATGGTATCCCGTATTAACGACGACGGGTCCGTTCGCGCCTCCATCCCCCTCTTCTGGCTGTATTACCCCGATCTTCGCCCCGTACTGGCCAAATACGACGTTTACAACCAGAATAACGACGCATCTACCATGACCTGGGAAGATCTTTTCGAAATGCGCTTCTTTACCAGCTTCGTGGTGAAAGAAAAGAACGCCTTCAACAGGGATATCAACAGCTATATTAAAGACGGTGTAATGCGCCTCCTCGAAGGCCAGGCCATTAAAGACAAGATCTTTAATAAAGAACAGGATCTCTGGGAATACTAAGCGTAACGAACAAATCCAATACAATAATGAAAGGCTGCCTCCTGACCGGGAGGCAGTTTTTTTTATATCTTGCGCACATGCAGGCGCTCCGTTCGGCCATACACGCACTCGTGCCGCTCCCCGACGATACCTGGGAAGCGATGGCCGCCTGCTGGCACCCCGTGGAGTTTAAACGGAAAACGGTGATCACCGCCGCGGGAGACACGGAACGGTACACCTATTTTGTGCTCGACGGCCTGCAAAGGGCTTTCAGCCTCGCGGAGGGCGACAAGGAAGCCACGCTCATGTTTTCCTACAAAGGTTCCTTTTCCGGCATCATCGATTCCTTCTTTTTACAGAAACCCAGCCGCTATTACCTCGAAACGCTCACCCACAGCTCGTTCCTGCGCATCTCTTTTGCGGACGTGAGCCGGCTGATGCAGGAATACCCGCTGATCGCACATTGGGTGCATCTCGGCACCGTACATGCCATGGCCGGCGTAATGGAAAGGATGATCGAGATACAGACGCTGGGCGCGGAACATAAATTCCGGCGCCTGCTGGCCCGCAGCCCGCACGTGTTGCAGATGATCCCGCACAAATACCTCGCGTCCTATCTCGGCATCGACCCGGCTACGTTCAGTAAACTGCTCGGCAGCGCAAGGATCTGAGGTGTTGCAAACATCGTGCATGCGCGCCGCAAAAATCTTGGCGCAGGCAAAGATTTAGCCCTTCGGGCGGATTTACCTTTGTGTTGTCTTAAAAAATTACATCATGCCTGTTTTTCAAGCGGCAGCCCTGCTGCAAAACCTCCGGAACGACGTCAAAGGACTGCTCAGCGCCTTCAACACACAGATCGTTACCCAATCCAACGCCGTATTACTGCAGCAGCCCGCTCCCGGCAGCTGGAGCGCCGCGCAATGCCTCGACCATCTGAACGGTTACGGCAATTTTTATCTCCCCGCTCTTGAACAAGCTATTAACAAAGCCGTGCACAATCAATGGAATGCAACGCCCGAATTTCGCAGCGGCTGGCTCGGAAATTATTTCACCAATCTTATGCAACCCAAGCCAGACGGGGCTTTGAAATCGAAAATGAATGCCCCGAAAGGCCATCGCCCCGCGCCGCAATTAGACGCGCCGGCCATCCTCGCTGAATTCATTTCGCAGCAGGAAAAAATGCTCGCCCTTCTGCAACGCGCGGAAAAAGTAAACATCACCCGCATGCGCGTGCCCACTTCTCTCTCCAGCCTCCTGAAACTCAATGCAGGAGACACTTTCCGCTTTCTCATCGCACACCAGCAACGCCACATGCTCCAGGCCCTCAGAGCCGTTCATTCCGCCAGCGGCGGCAACCAAACTGCGGTAACAATGCAGTACCTCGAAGAGCAGGTCCGTTAATCAAACAGCCGTTCCGAAAATCGCTTGAAAGTCAATCCTGTTGGGCATTCCAACATGTTTGTATTTTTGTGGTGATAACAAATTCTTAACAACTGCTATACGTCGTTCATACTACTTTAGTAAAAGAAAATTAATCTGAACGATTCACCCTGTTGAACATCAGGGTAGCAAAAATAAATCTGTGTCTTTTAATGGTTAACTTGGGGAAAAGAGCCTGGTTCTCAAACCGGGCTCTCGTCATTTTATAAGGTCAGGACGGTTCCCCGTGGAAATGCTGGAATATAAGCCGGGCTTTACTTTGACCCACCTCCTTCACCAGTTCCTCCAGCGACAGCTGTTTCACTTTATTCACCGAACGAAAAACCTGCAGCAATTGCGTCGCCGTATTTTTCCCGATCCCTTTGATGTCTTCCAGTTCGTTTTTGAAAGTGCCTTTGCTGCGTTTCTGCCGGTGGAACGTAATGCCGAAACGATGCACCTCGTCGCGGATGCGGCGGATCAGTTTCAGGCTTTCGCTGTCGTACGGCAGTTTGATGCTTTCTTTATCGCCGGGAAAAAAGATCTCTTCTTCGTTTTTCGCAAGGCCAACTACCGTCATGCTGCCGATCAGGTCCAGCTTGCGGATGCTTTCCATCGCCGCGCCCAGCTGGCCTTTGCCGCCGTCGATGATCACCAGCTGAGGCAATGGCTGTTCTTCGTTCAGCAGGCGGTTGTAGCGGCGGAAAACCACTTCCGTCATCGATGCGAAGTCGTTGATGCCTTCCACCGTTTTGATGTTAAAATGCCGGTAGTCTTTTTTCGACGCCACCCCGTCTTTAAATACCACGCAGGCGGAAACCGGGTAACTGCCCTGGAAGTTCGAGTTATCGAAACATTCAATGTGCACTGGCAGTTCCTGCAGTTCGAGATCGGCCTGCAACTGGTACAGCACTTTTTTCTTCTCCATGTCCGTTTTGCCTTCGAGGTGCAGCATCTTCTTTTTCTTCAGCTCCTCGCGGAAATACGTCACATTTTTTTCGGAAAGATCAAGCAGTTTCTTTTTGTCGCCGCCTTTCGGGACCGTAAGGGTAACGCCTTCTTCGGGGAATTCCACTTCAAAAGGCAGGATGATCTCTTTCGCCATGCTCTGGAACGCGTCGCGCAGGTAAGCAACGGCGTAGCTCATCACTTCTTCGTCCGTTTCCTCGAGTTTCTTTTCCAGCGTGACGGTTTTGGTATCCGCGATAGTGCCGTTCAGCACGCGCAGGTAATTCACGTACGCAAAATTGCCTTCTGAAAGAATAGTGAACACGTCCACATTCCCGACCCTCGAGCCCACAATGGTGGAGCGGCTCTGGTACGCCTGCAGGCTTTCGATCTTTTTGCGTTGTATCTCGGCTTTTTCAAATTCCATGTTCATCGCGTGCTCCTGCATTTTCGATTTGAAAATATTGAGCACGGGGGAAAGGTTGCCGCGCAGGATCTCTTTCACCTGCTGCAGCCCTTCGCGGTAATCTTCTTCGGTCTGCAGCCCTTCGCAGGGTCCTTTGCAGTTGCCGAGATGGTATTCCAGGCAAACCTTGAACTTTCCTTTTTTGATGTTCTGTTCGGTGAGGTTCAGCGAACAGGTGCGCAGCGGGATGTTGTAGCGGATGACCTCCAGCACTTCGCGCACGCGCCCCACGGAAGTGAAGGGGCCGAGATATTCGCTGCCGTCTTTGATCACGCGGCGGGTGAGGAACACGCGGGAAAACGGTTCATGTTTGATGATGATGAACGGGTATGTTTTGTCGTCTTTAAGGTTGATGTTGAATTTCGGCTGGAATTGTTTAATGAGGGAATTTTCCAGCAAAAACGCGTCCTGCTCCGAATCTACGATGGTGAACTCGATGTGGTGGATGGATTCCACCAGCTTGCGCGTTTTGTAATTGTCATGGTTCTTCACGAAATAGGAGCTCACCCTTTTGCGTAGGCTTTTGGCCTTGCCGATGTAAAGCAGCTCTCCCTCCGTGCCGAAATATTTGTAAATACCGGCATGTACGGGCAATGTGTGGGCTATCTGTTGAAATTCTGCGGCTGTCATGAATTGTTCGTTGTCGGGTGAAACCAGGCCAGCACTTCGAGGCTTTCCGGCTTCAGGAAAATGATCTTCTGGAAGGTGCTTACCCGGAGCTGTTTGTTACGCTCGTACAGCACTTCCTGGCGGTATTCATACACGAGGTTTTTGGTGTACGACGATACCTGCGCGGTTTTGATGCGGCCCGCGCTGTCTACGTCGAGTATCAGCTGGGCAGGCCAGGTTTGTTTCCCCTTGGTATGGTAAATAAAAGTAGTGTCTCTATGAAACTGGTCGGCAATGGTGTCCACCTGGTAAGCGTCTGCCAGCGAAGGTTTGCTCACGTCCGCGTCCATCAGCGGTTTAAAGAGGGCTTGCAGGCCCGCGCTGTCTTTCACCATCAGCGAATCGGTCTGCCCGTTCACCCGCACCACTTTGGTCACGCCGATGCGCTGTTCTTTCATCCGCGCGATCTCCTCCCAGCAATAATTGCCGAGGGCGCGGTAACTCATGTCTTTCTGAAGGGGAGCCGGCTTGTCGGTCTGCAGGCCGCAACCGGCGAGCAACAATGCGCAAAGGAAGAAATTCCGGGCTAAAGGTCTCATACCGGCAAATTTAAAGGGATCGCGGGGAAAATGGGCGCAAAAAATAATGCGCCGTGAAAACGGCGCATCTGATGCATGAGCAAATCTGTCGAGAGCACTAAAAAGTTATATAGTCAGGTTAATGTTTTACGGGTATCCGGCTTAACAGCACCGGGTTGGCCATGGATGAATAATCGTATTGATAAAGCCCTTCCACCGCCGTCACCAGCAGCCTGTTCTCACCCGGGAATGGGATCACGTCGTAGGCGTTGAAGCCGGTTTGGTGACTGACCTGTTTGATGCCCGCGGCAGACGGCGCGTTCAGGAAACGGAGGCCGAAACCGCCTTCGCAGATGAAGAGTCTGCCATTGTCCACCCCCAGGCCATGCGGGTTGCTCATCTGGTAGGAGGCGAGCATCACGGGATGGTCCGGGGTTTTTACGTCGTACACCTGCAGTTCGTTCACGGTACCCTGGCAAAAAGTGCCGGTGCGCACGGTCACGTATGCGGTGGTTCCTTCCACCACCACCGGGTCGCAGGCTTTTACATGCGATACGGCGGAGCGGCGTACCGGCTTGTCCGGGTCCGCGAGGTCGTAAATGTACATGGCGGAATTACTGCCGATGTACAGGTAGTCCTGGTAAGGAAAGATCGTCTCTATCCCACTGCCGATATGTAAAGGTTCGGGCGCTTTTACCGGGTTGGCGGGATTGGCGATGTTAAAACTTGTCAAAGCGTACAGGTCGACGGTGTACAGCCTGTTTTTAGCGATGGCGAACCTCGCCATGGAACCGCCTTTCCCGGTACCGCCGCTGGCCGAAGCCTTAAAGCTGGAGGAATTGAAGGTGAGCACCTGGTTGTCGAACACCACAAAGTCCTCGCCTTTCGGGTTGGAACAGGGACAAACATAACTGGTGTCCCGCGCTTCATATCCCACCAGCAGCGAATCGCCGCCGGTGCTCGGCACGCCCATCCACCGCCCTGCATGGTCTACCGAATAACCCATCACGCTTTCGAACCGCTTCAGGAACCTGATATTGCTTACATCGCTGATATCGTACAGCACCAGGTCGCGGAAATTGTCGGCATACAGGATGTTATCCTGCACGGCCATGTCCATGTTCCCCATCACATTCAGGAAAGCGACGGCGCGGGGCGCTCTTGGATCGCTGTTGTCGATCACATGAATGCCTTTCGCCGGCTCGTTCACCAGGATGTATTTTCCGTTTACGTAAATTTTGCCGGTACCCTCCATTTCGCGGGCGGGAAGCGTCAGCTCCGAGGCTGCTCTCACTTCGCTCAGGCCCTTGTAAACAGGGATAAAAATTTTCGTTTTAACGGTGTTTTGGCAATTCTCTTTCACACAGCCGCTCAGTGCCAGCAACATCACCGCAACAAAGGGGATGGATATTAGACAGTGGCGCATAGGGAGCATGGATTTGAAATAATAGAACGGGAGGGGAAACCCAAAAGTTACACGGGAAGAAAAATAAAGAAGCCGGCGCAGGAAAGCGCCGGCTTGTATGGGGGTAATTTACTGTCTGTGAAAGGTTTACACGAGAATGTTGCCCGTCATTTCCGGCGGTATGGGCAGGCCCATAAAATGCAGGATGGTCGGTGCAAGATCGCCCAGTTTGCCGTTTTTGATCGGCCCCTTGAAATCGTGGCTGATGATGAAGAACGGCACGGGATTGAGCGTGTGCGCGGTGTTGGGCGTTCCGTCCTCGTTGATCATGTAATCCGCGTTGCCATGGTCTGCCGTGAGGAAGATCACGTAATCGTTGAGCAGCGCGGTGGTCACCACTTTCGCCACACAGGCGTCTACCGTCTCAACGGCTTTGATGGCTGCGGGCCAAACACCGGTATGCCCCACCATGTCTGCATTCGCAAAGTTCAGCACGATAAAATCGGCGGTGCGCTGCTCCAGTTCCGGCACGATCAGGTCGGCCAGTTCGGGCGCGCTCATTTCGGGCTTCAGGTCGTAAGTAGCCACCTTGGGAGAAGGCGCCAGCAGCCTTCTTTCCCCGTTGAACGGGTTTTCGCGGCCGCCGGAGAAAAAGAACGAAACGTGCGGGTATTTTTCGGTTTCCGCAATACGGATCTGCGTTTTGCCATATTTTTCCAGCACTTCGCCCAGCGTCATCACCAGGTTGTCGTTGTCGAAAATAACGTGCACGCCGCGGAACGATTTGTCGTATTCCGTCATGGTGGTATAATTCAGCGCCAGCGGCTGCATGCCGAAAGCGGGGAACGCTTCCTGCGTGAGCACTTCGGTGATCTCGCGGCAACGGTCGGTCCTGAAGTTGAAACACAGCACCGCGTCGCCGTCCCGGATAGTGGCAATCGGCTGTTGCGCTTCGTCGGTCACGATGATCGGTTTGATGAATTCATCGGTAATGCCTTCCGCGTAAGATGCTTTAACGGCGGTAAGCAGGTCGCGGGTGGGAGCGCCCTGCCCGAGCACGAGCGCGTCGTAGGCGAGTTTTACCCTTTCCCAGCGTTTATCCCTGTCCATCGCGTAATAACGGCCCGTAGCCGAAGCGATGCGGCCTGTCGTTTGCGCCAGGTGCGCTTCCAGGTCTTCGAGATAACCGAGACCACTTTTCGGGTCCGTGTCGCGCCCGTCGGTAAAGGCGTGGATGAACACTTTTTTCAGCCCGCGCGCATGCGCGATGGTGGTAAGGGCTTTGAGGTGACTGATGTGGGAGTGCACCCCGCCGTCGCTCACCAGGCCTATGAGATGAAGGGCTTTGTCGTTGTTGAGGGCATAGTCCATGGAAGACTGCAGCACGGCGTTGGCCGCCAGTTCCCCGCTGCGTATGGCTACATTGATGCGCTGGAGCTCCTGGTACACGATCCTTCCCGCGCCGATATTGAGATGGCCCACTTCGGAGTTACCCATCTGCCCTTCGGGCAGGCCCACGTCTTCGCCGCAGGTAATGAGCGAACTATGGGGATATTGCTCGTATAAGCTGTCTACGAAAGGAGTGTTTGCGTGCTGGACGGCGTCTGCGGCCGGTACTTTACCCTCGCCCCAGCCATCCATGATGACCAGGATCGCTCTTTTAGTTTCCATACATTAAAATCCGTTGTTGAATGAATCGGGTCGTGAAATTAATAATAACATCCCTTTCCGCATTTAAAATTTTGGGAACGGCTTACATGTGAGTACGATTTTATATAGTATTCATTTATAATGCGGAACAACGCGTTACATAGCACAATAATGGGATATTGCTTGAACATCAACAGTTTGGCATAGTTTTGGTTCCCTCTATGGTTGATAAAAGTATACATCGAATCAAAAAACGGATATGAAAAAGTTAATTTTTGTGCTGGGAGTAGTGTTCGCTGCTGGTATGTTTACAGCCTTTACTGCGATGGCCGGTCCATTCGAAGATGTGATCGCCGCCATCAAAAAAGGGGATGTAAGCAGCTTGAGTAAATCCCTGGATAAGACGGTCGAGATCAACATCGCTGGCAAAAGCAGCAGCTATAGCAAAGCACAGGCGGAGATCATTTTAAAAGACTTTTTTGCCAAAAACCAGGTGAAATCCTTTGAGCTCATCCACCAGGGCGAGGCCGGAGGCGGGTCCAGGTACGGGATAGGCAACCTCGTTACCTCGGGCGGCAATTACAGGGTGTCGTTTTTCCTTCAGAAAAAAGGCAACGAGTTGTTACTGAACGAGATAAGATTTGAAAGTAAATAAAGGAACGATAGCTTAAGAAAAGGAATTGAAGGCTGCTCCGTTTTTCGCGGGGCAGCCTTTTTGTTTGTAACTTGCCTTCAATTTTTTGACCGGTTATGTTACAGAAAGAAGCATTGGAACAATTTATCAGCAGTGCGCTGGCTGAAGACATCGGCAGCGGCGACCATTCCACCCTGGCCTCCATCCCTGCGGGCGTGCGCGGCTCCGCACAGCTGAAGATCAAGGAAAACGGCGTGCTCGCCGGCATGGAAGCGGCCGCGGCCATCTTTCAGCACCTCGACCCGCAAACCACCTTCAGGCCCCTCAAAAAAGACGGCGACAGCATGACCGCCGGCGAGCTCGCCTTTGAAGTGGACGCCTCCGTGCGCACCCTGCTGATGGCCGAACGGCTCGTGCTCAACTGCATGCAGCGCATGAGCGGCATCGCCACGCTTACCCGCCGGTATACGGACAAACTTAAAGGTTATCACACCAAAGTGCTGGATACCCGCAAAACCACTCCTAATTTCCGCATGCTCGAAAAAGAAGCCGTGCTGATCGGCGGCGGCGTCAATCACCGCATCGGGCTGTACGATATGGTGATGCTCAAAGACAATCACATCGATTTCAGCGGCGGCATTACGCCTGCGGTGAACAACGTGGTGGCCTACCTTGCGAAAAACGGGCTTGACCTGAAAATAGAAGTGGAAGCCCGCAATCTCGCCGATGTACGGGAAATACTGTCCGTTGGCCAGGTGCACCGCATCATGCTGGATAATTTTACGCCGGAGCAGATCCCGCCGGCGCTGGAGCTGATACAGGGCAAATACGAAACCGAAGCCTCCGGCGGCATCACGCTGGAAAACGTGGAGGCCTACGCCAAAACAGGCGTCGATTTTGTGTCCGTCGGCGCCATCATTCACCACGCCGTCAGCCTCGACCTGAGCCTGAAAGCGGTTATCCACCCCGACAAATAACGATCCCTTGAGGAAGATACTCATCATCATCAACCGCAAAGCCGGTACAGACCGCGAAAAACAAATGGGTGCGGCTATCCGGCAGCAGTTGCCGGCAGACGGCTTCAGCGTGGAAGTGACCTACCTGCAATACCTCGGGCATGGCGCGGACCTTGCGCGTGAAGCGGTGAAACGCGGAGTAGACACGGTGGTAGCCGTTGGCGGCGATGGTTCCATCAACGAAATTGCGCAGGGCCTCCTGGGCAGCCGCACCGCGCTGGCGATCGTTCCGCTTGGCAGCGGCAATGGCCTGGCCCGCGCGCTCAAGATCCCGCTGGACGTAACAAAAGCTTTGCAGATCGTGGCGGCCGGCCGCAGAATGCCTATGGACGCTGGTTTTGCCAACGAACACCTGTTCCTCAGCAACGCCGGCGTAGGTTTCGACGCGCTGATCGCAGACCGGTTCAGGCATTCCAAAAAAAGGGGGCTGATCAATTACGCGCGGCTGGTGATCGGCGGTTTTTCCGGCTACGATCCCGCGCATTATTCGATCAATACAGATGGCGAGGAAACCCATGAAAAGGCTTTCCTGATGACGGTGGCCAACGGCAACCAGTTCGGCTACGAATTTAAACTGGCGCCCCAGGCCAGCGTGTTCGACGGCCTGCTGGACGTATGCCTGATGCCGCCGGTGCGTTTCTGGCACCTGCTGCCGGTGAGCCTGCATTCGCTGCGCGGCACCATTCACCAAAGCCGTTTCATGAAACATTTTACAGGAAAAGAGATCACCGTAAGCAGCCCCGACCTCAATTGTTTGCAGGTAGACGGCGATGCCGTGCCGCTGAACGGCAAAACGGTGTATTTTCGTGTCGTTCCCGGGGCGTTGCAGATCGTCGTTCCGCAGGACAATTAAAACTTGGTTTATGAGCAAAAAAAGAAATTCTTCCAACGGCATCGTTTACTCCACCGATCCCGGGTACCAGTACCAGCACGAAGAACAGCCGGAACAGGACACGCTTTCCCCCGCGCAGCAGCGCCTGAAAGTGAAGCTGGACACCAAGCAGCGCGCCGGTAAAACCGTAACTGTGGTAGATGGTTTTGTGGGAAAAGAAGAAGACCTTGAAAAACTGGGGAAGGACCTGAAAACAAAATGCGGTACCGGCGGCAGTGTGAAGGACGGGCAGATACTGATACAGGGAGACTATAAGGAGAAAGTGCTGAAGTGGCTGCAGGACTGGGGTTACAAAACATCATGATATGCATACAGGAATAAAAAAAAGGAAGGCGCAGTGCCTTCCTTTTTTGTTTATGCGGAACCGATCAGCGGTTCACCAGTTTCATCGAACCTTCGTTATACCTTTCTCCACTAATCTGGTAACCCGCCATCAGTGAATCGATGGCCTGCAGTTCTTCTTTGCTGAGTTTTACATCCACCGCCCCCGCATTGTCCCGCAGGTATTTCCTGCGTTTGGTGCCGGGAATGGGAACGATATCGTCGCCCTGGGCGAGAAGCCACGCCAGCGCGAGCTGCGGCAGCGTGCAGCCTTTCCCGTTAGCCGTTGTTTCCAGCGCGGTTACGATGCGGAGATTTTGTTCAAACGCTTCCTGCTGGAACCTGGGGAGGTTGCGGCGGAAATCCGTCGGGTCGAGATCGCTCACGTCTCTCAGCGTATTGGTAAGCGCGCCGCGGCCGAGCGGGCTGTAAGGCACGATGCCGATTCCAAGCTCGCGGGCGGTGGGAAGGATTTCTTTTTCTATGTCGCGCACAAAGAGGGAATATTCGCTTTGCAGCGCCGTAATAAGATGCACGGCGCTGGCTTTGCGCAGCGATGCCGCGGAAGCTTCGGAAAGACCGAGGTAACGCACTTTGCCGGCTTTCACGAGGTCTGCCATAGCGCCGACGGTTTCTTCGATGGGCACTTTATCGTCTACGCGGTGCGCGTAATAAAGATCGATCACATCCACGCCAAGCCTTTTCAGGCTTGCATCGCAGGCTTTTTTAAGATATTCGGGCGAGCCGTCGAAATAGGTGGAGCCGTCTTCTCTGAAACGGAAACCGAATTTGGTGGCGAGGAATACGTCTTTGCGGCGGGCGGCCAGCACTTTGGAAAGCTGCTCTTCGTTATAACCCTGCCCGTACATATCCGCCGTGTCCCAGAAGTTGATACCCAGCTCCAGCGCCAGTTCCAGCGTTGCCTGCGATTCCTGGTCGTCCCGCTGCCCGTATGCGAAGGCCATGCCCATGCAGCCCAATCCGAGGGCGGATACTTTCTCCCCTGATTTGCCTAAAGTTCTGTATTGCATTGTGAATAGGATTTATGGTTACAAATGTACGCACGGCCTTTTTCACGGCAATTGCAGGATTCAAACGGGAAATTGCAAAATTCAGAGGATTTTTGGAATGCGGCGCCAGCGCAGTTTTGCGAAGATTTGCAACAACTGTTGCAGTTTTATATTTGGCAGGACAAAAAAGAATCTACATCTTGTAAACCTCCATTTATTGACCAAAATCAGGGGTTCATCCCGTGACTGGCGTTTTTGGAGAAGCCGATCGAATATTGTCTTTACAAATTCCACTTCTCCAAAAGCCAGTTGTTAAACTGGCTTTTTTTATTCCCTCAAGGCCAATACCGGCAAGGTTTCCAGCTTAATTTGCAAAAATGAATTCTACTTCCCCGAAGCCAAGCTCCAGCATTTCTTTTCCTTTTTCGAGGCAAAGGCGGCCATCGGGCAGCACGTCGTGGATAACGCCCTGAAAGATGTCGCCGTGGATCTTGTACAGCGCGGGCTCGTGAAGACGGTAAAGGTTTGTTTTGTATTCGGCCAGCTGCTGATCGAAGATCGCGGGATGCAAACGGCTGTAACGTTCGTCGAGGCAGCGGCAAAGGTCGTACGCCAGTTCAAGGCTGTCCCAGCTTTTACCGGTGATCTGCCGCAGTGATACGGGGTTGATAAGATGATCAGGGAACTTCGGGGTATTGATGTTGATCCCCATTCCCGCGATGGCATATTGCCATACATTTCCGCGTAAAACGTTCTCTATCAGGATTCCGCCTGCCTTTCTGTCACGCCAGTAGATGTCGTTGCTCCACTTGATCCGGGTTTCTTCCCCGGCGTATTTGCTGAAGAAATCGAAAGCGCCGAGAGATATGGCTACGCTGAGCATAAACTGCTGATTCAATGTGAGGGCGGGCTGCAGCACGGTGGTGAGCATAATGTTCTCCCCGGGGGCAGACAGCCACTGTTTGCCGCGCTGCCCTTTTCCGGCGGTTTGCTCTAGCGCGAACCAGGTGCTTCCGTCTGCCACTGGCCCGGCATTGACCTGCCCCATGGCATAGTTATTGGTGCTGTCTATGGTGGCCAGCACATGAAATGGGTTTCCTATCACAAAGCCTGTTTTACGGTAAAAAGCAAAGTAAAACATTTTAACAATTTTTTACCGTGCCATTCGTCTACCTAAGTACGCGGCTGGTGTTATATTTTGACGCTGGTTTAGTAATTTTGGAGATTAAAGTTTATTTTTAACAAAAACAGCATTTATTGGCACCCTTAACCATTCTGAATAGCAGGAAAAAGGCGGTAACACGCATTAACAGGAACAGCAAGATATTTACCACTATCATAAAGGCCATACAGGAGAAAAAAGGGGAGAATGTCGTTTCCCTTGATCTGCGCAAGATCCCTGAAGCGGTAGCTGACTTCTTTATCATTTGTGAGGCCAATTCCAATAACCAAGTTAAGGCGATTGCGGACTTTGTGGAGGAGGAAGTGAAGAAGAATACGGATGAAATGCCGTACAAACACGAAGGTTTCACAGCCCAGCAGTGGATTCTGGTGGACTATGTGAACATCGTGGTGCATATTTTTATACCCGAAACCCGCAAATTCTACAATCTGGAAGAGATGTGGAGCGATGCAGAACGCATGGAACATCTTGAAAACTGAACAAAACCCCCGGTTTTGTATTAATTATTTGTATAAAAAGACAACACTCATTCGTAAAGGAGCGAACGATCATGGAAAAAGGAGGCAACAACTATAATAACAAGGGGTCAGAAAAATCGCCGAAGAAAGGGCCAAAGTTCAACATATACTGGGTGTATGCCTTCATTGGTATTGCCTTGCTGGCAATGAACTTCGTGGAGCCGTTCTCCAGCCATCCCAAGGAGCTTACCGGCTTTAAGGAGTTCCAGCAGGAATATCTCCGTACGGGCGACGTGGAAAAGCTCGTAGTGGTGAATAAAAGGCTGGTGGAGGTTTTTATTAAAAAAGACAGGCTGAAGGACCCCCGGTACGAAGCCGTGTCCAAGAACCGTCTCGGCAACGATAACCCCGGCCCGCACTACCAGTTTACCATTGGCAGCGTGGAAAGTTTCCAGAAAGAGCTGGACAAGGCACAGGAAGGCATGCCGCTGGCAGACCAGATGAACGTGTCGTACACCGACCGCCAGAACTGGTTCGAGCCGCTGATGCAGATATTACTGCCCATCCTGCTGCTGATAGGCATGTGGGTATTGCTGATGCGTAAAATGGGCGGCCCTTCCGGCGGAAGCGGCGGGCCCGGCGGCATCTTCAATATCGGCAAGTCAAAAGCCACCCTCTTCGATAAAGGTACCCGCGTAACCATCACCTTCAACGATGTGGCCGGTCTCGACGAAGCAAAGGTGGAAGTGATGGAAATCGTGGATTTCCTCAAAAACCCGAAAAAATACACCGCCCTCGGTGGTAAAATACCCAAAGGCGCATTGCTGGTAGGCCCTCCGGGCACCGGTAAAACGCTGCTGGCGAAAGCCATGGCCGGCGAAGCACAGGTACCGTTCTTCTCCATGTCCGGTTCCGATTTCGTGGAACTGTTCGTGGGCGTGGGCGCCAGCCGTGTGCGCGACCTGTTCAAACAGGCCCGCGAAAAAGCGCCCTGTATCATCTTCATCGACGAGATCGACGCCATTGGCCGCGCACGCGGTAAAAACGTGATGATGAGCAACGACGAGCGCGAAAACACGCTCAACCAGCTGCTCGTGGAAATGGACGGTTTCGGTACAGACAGCGGGATCATCATTCTCGCCGCCACTAACCGGCCAGACGTGCTGGACAGCGCGCTGCTGCGCCCCGGCCGTTTCGACCGCCAGATCTCCATCGACAAACCGGACCTGAACGGCCGCGAGCACATCTTCAACGTGCATCTCAAACCGATCAAAACTTCCCCCAACCTCGATATCAAAAAACTCGCCTCCATGACCCCCGGTTTTGCAGGCGCAGACATTGCCAACGTTTGTAACGAAGCCGCCCTTATCGCGGCGCGTAAAGGCAAAACCGAAGTGGAAATGGAAGACTTTAACGATGCGATCGACCGTGTGATCGGCGGCCTGGAGAAAAAGAACAAGATCATTTCACCGGAAGAGAAAGAAGTGATCGCATACCACGAAGCCGGCCACGCCATCTGCGGCTGGTACCTCGAACATGCGAACCCGCTCGTGAAAGTGACCATCGTGCCCCGCGGCGTTGCGGCGCTCGGTTATGCGCAGTATCTCCCGAAAGAACAATACCTGTACAACACCGAACAGCTGATGGACGACATCTGCATGACCCTCGGCGGCCGTGTGATAGAAGACCTCGTGTTCGGAAAGATCTCCACCGGCGCGCAGAACGACCTGCAGGTGATCACCCGAATGGCCTACGCCATGGTGACCGTGTACGGCATGAACGACAAAGTGGGCAACGTTTCTTTCTACGATCCCAACAGCGAACAGGCATTCACCAAACCTTATTCCGAAGAAACCGCTAAAATGATCGACACGGAAGTAAGGCTGCTGATCGAAAAAGCTTACGCCCGCACCAAGGCGCTGCTTTCGGAAAGGCTGGACAATGTGAAGCTGCTGGCGCAGGAGCTGCTGAAAAAAGAAGTGTTGTATAAAGACGACCTGGAGCGCCTTATCGGCAAACGCCCGTACGAAACGCACAGGGAACACCTGGTGCCCAATAAAGAAGGCATGACCACCGATGGCGTGCATCCTACGGACATCATCAACCCTTCACCCGCTAATGCCATTTCAGAATAGTCAGGAACGATGAAAGTATCTCCAGCTAAAGAAAACATACTCAAAAGGGTTCGGAATGCGCTCAGCCAGCCGGTTCAGCTGCCTTTCCCCAACGCGGAAGGCAACAACTCGGTATATCACACCGAACACGAAGGCCTTGAGCTGAAATTCGCCGAAGAGTTCTCCAAGCTCCAGGGCAAATTCATCTTCTGCTCTTCCCGCGACGAGCTGGCCGAAAACCTGCAAACACTCGTGGAAAACAAGGAATGGACGCACGTGCATTGCAAAACGCCTTCCCTCGAATCCGTACTCAGGCCTTACAACCCGGCATACCTCAACGTGGGCGACGTGCATACGCTCGACGCCGCGATCACGGACTGCGAATACCTCATCGCCCGCACTGGCACCATCATCATGAGCGCAGCGCAGCCTTCGGGCCGCGCCCTGCCGGTGTACGCCCCAGTTCATATCGTGGTGGCCTATTCGCACCAGCTGGTGTTCGACCTGAAAGACGGCATCAGCAAAATGAAGGAAAAATACCCCGGCCAGCTGCCCTCCATGATCTCGTTCGCCACCGGCCCCAGCCGCACGGCAGACATCGAGAAAACACTCGTGGTAGGCGTTCACGGGCCGAAAGAAGTGTACGTTTTCCTGCTGGACGAATAACATTGTGATCTGCTTTCAAACTTGTAAAATGCAAAAGGAAATCATCACTTTTGCATTTTACATTTAAGACAAAGCCCTCATGGAAATATTACTGCCGCCGGGCAAGCGCGTTTATTTTGCATCAGACTTTCACCTCGGCGCTCCGAACATGGAGAAAAGCCGGGACAGGGAACGCCTTATCGTTCAGTTCCTGGACGAAGCGGCGAAAGATGCCGCGCATATCTTTCTCGTGGGCGACCTTTTCGATTTCTGGTTCGAATACAAACACGTGATCCCGAAAGGGTACACGCGGCTGCTGGGCAAACTCGCCGAACTGCGCGACAAAGGCATCGGCATTACCGCTTTTATCGGCAACCACGATATGTGGATGGACGGTTATTTTGAAGAAGAACTGGAGATCCCCGTGTACTTCGAGCCGCAGCAATACACCATCAGTACGAAAAGATTTTACATCGGTCATGGCGATGGTCTCGGCCCCGGCGATCACGGTTATAAATTCCTGAAAAAAATATTCCGCAACCCCGTTTGCCGCTTCCTGTTTTCGTGCATCCCGCCGAACTGGGGCATTTCGATGGCGAACTACTGGAGCCGCAAAAGCCGCGCTGCCACCGGTTCCCAGCTGGAACAGTTTTTAGGCGACGAAAATGAATGGCTCGCGATCTACAGCCGCGAGATCCTTCAAAAAGAACACTTCGATTATTTTATTTTCGGTCACCGACATTTGCCGCTCGACCTGAAAGTGGGCGGCAACAGCCGCTACATCAATCTCGGCGACTGGCTCAATTACAATTCCTACGCCGTGTTCGACGGTAATACCACGGAGCTGAAATATTACGGGAAACCCTAGCCCAATATTTCGTGCAGGATAGGCGGGGACTGCAGCTCGGTGAAATCGGGCAGGTGCAGTTTGTAGAACTCCAGGTAAGCATAGAGCATATTCCTTCTCCGCTCTTTGTTCAATTCAATTTTTTCAAGATCGGCGAAATTGCGGATGTCTTGCAGGCGGTCCGTGATCATGCTGCTCGTTTCGTCCAGGTAATTGGTGTGATGCGGGGGAAGGTCCGTGAAAACGCCTTCCTGCAGATCGAGGTACGGCGTGTATTCGGAATAATGGCCACCGAAGTGGAAACCCAGGTGCGCGGCCAGTTTCAGGGTAAAAAATAACGGCAGGTTGGCGGCCACGGGGGTGGATTCCGTGTCCAGCGCCCGGAACGAGCTTTCCGCGAAATGGTACAGCTCTGGCGTATGCTCCGGTTGTTTCATCACTTTCTGCAACAGCTCTATCAGGTACAGCGCGACGGTATTTTTTACGATGTTCACATGCATGGACGTGTACACATGACCGAGCTTGAACTCGGAAATGCGCTGCAGGTTCTTTTGTTCGTGATGGTACACCACCAGGTCGAGGATATTGCCCGGCTGCAGGATGTTGCCTTTCGCGGCTTTCGGTTTGGACGAGCGCACGCCGTTCACGATATAGGACTGTATGCCGAACAGCTCGGTGAAGATGCTCAGGATGACGCTGGAGTCACCGTATTTGATGGTCCTTAAAACAATACCGGGAGTTTTGTGCAGCATGTTGGCAAAATTCGGTGATCAGCGGATAAATACCAGCTTTGTAACGATCTTTTCTTTCCCCGTATCGTCTGAAGCCAGCACAAGGTACACGCCGCTCTGCGGGCGGTAGCCCGTGTAATCTTTCCCGTTCCAGACGGCCTGCCCGCCCTGCGCGCGCGTTTGGTATACGAGTTTGCCTGTAATATCGGTGATCTTGACGATGGCGTTCCGCACCAGCCCGCGTATCGCGATCGTGCCTTCGTAGCCGTGGGGCACGGGGTTGGGAAATGCCATTACGTTGCTGCCCTGTTCCGGCGTGCCTTCCGTAGCGGTGCCGCGCCAGGAAATGATCCCGGCTGCCGTGGCGAAAAACACTTCCCCGGTTTCGGGATGTATGGCGATGCGGTGAATGACATTATCTGGCAACGGGCTGTTAGCCGTGTTGAAATGTTGGATGATGCCGGTACCGTCTGCACTGATGAGCCATGCGCCGTTTTGCGTGCCCACCCATTTGCGGTTGGCGCCGTCTGTCGCGATGGTGTTCACCTTTTCGTTCTGGAAAAGATAACCCGCAAAATTATCCTGGCGCACGACGGGCCAGATGGCGTCGCAACCCGCCGTGGCGAAGGTTTCGGCGGCGCATTGCACCACGCCGATGCCGCGCGCGGTGCCGATCCATATCCAGCCGTCCTTATCTTTCGCCGCGCAATACACTTCGCCCGAAGGAAGGTTCCCTCTTCCCGCGCCGGGCTGGAACAGCTTCCACTGGTCGTCCTGCGTATTCTCCACGTTCGCCCCGTGGTTCAGCACCAGCACCCCGCTGCCCCCGGGCGACACGATCCATTTCTGGTTGCTGTCGTCGATCAGGATCTGGCTTACCGCGTTGGCGGTGTGAAAAATGGGAATGATGAAACGCTGCCAGGTATTGTCCGGCCGCTTTACGAGCAGGTTGCCGTTGGCGCCATAGGAACTGGCCCAGAGATAACCTTCCGCATCTGCCGCAATGCCGCTGATCAATGAATCGCCGAGGGGTTTCGTGCCCGTGTAATTGCCGCTTGCGGGCAGGGTGAGCAGGCCGCCGCCGAAAGAACCGGCAAACACGTCGCTGCCGGAGGCAGACAAAGAAACGATGTCGTGATAAGGCAACGGGAACGCGTAGTTAAACCATTCTTCCTGTTCAAAACGGTACAGTCCCTGCTGGTTGCCAAGCGGCTGCCAGCTGGCGTTCACCCCGCCGGAAGCGGCCCACAGCGCGTTGTTATGTATAAAAAGGTCGCCGGTGGCGATGCCCGCGGGGGAATTGGGAACGAGGGATTCGTACACGCCGTTTTCGTGCAGCACGAGGCCGTTTCGGCCGTCCGCGATCCAGGCGCTGTTGCCGGTGAGCACTGCGGCGGCGGGGGAAACGATCAGTCCGGGTTGGCTGTATTCCGCCAGCACGGCGGCTTCCGGCGAAAGGCGCAGGGTTTTGCCGGGCTGGTGTACGAAAATGGCATCGGTTTGAAGGGAAAGACTTTGAATGGGCGCGGGAGAGACGTACCACTTTTGCCAGGCGCCGCCTTGCAGTGAAAACACGGTATCGTTCACCCGGCCGAGCAACAACGATCCCGATACCCCGATCTCGGTCATAGGTTGGGAGGGAAGGCCGGCGGAAACGTCCGCCCAGTTGCGCTGATCGGCGAGGTTGCTGCCTTGCAGCGGGGCGCTTTTCACGCCTGTGGAAGTAGCGGCATAGCAGGTGTTGCCGGCCGTGGCGGTGGAAAACACGGTGCTGTTGAGCACCGGCAGCCAGGTGTCTTCTATTTCATTACGCTCAAGGTCCAGCACGATAATGCCCAGGCCGGTGCTGAGCAAAGCCCGCCCTCCGCTGAAGGCGATATGCCTGATACGTTTGTCTCCGGAGGTTTGCCGTTGCATAACCTCGGGAATGTTCACCACGTTTTCGCCATGCAGCACGTCCAGGTTGCTGTTGCGGTAGGCGATCACCAGCGCGGCGCCGGTTTCGTGCCAGCCGATCGCGGCGATGCCCGCGTCGTGCAGGCCGTTCACTTTGCTGTAGCGGGTAAATTCGTGCCCTTCCCGCGAAACTGAAAACAGGCTGTAAGGCGTGGCGCAAAATACCGCTTCGCTGCCCGCCGCCACCGCAATGGCCTCCCGGCAGGGGAAATGCTCCCGCCATTGCCCGATGGGCGTTAACTGGGCGAAAGTGCCGGGGATCATGAAAAAGAGACAACAGATCAGGTGGCGGAGGTGCATACCCCAAAAATAACAATTACGAATTATCCCTTATGCATAAATCGTAATGAATGGTTACCTTTATGGCCTTTAGCAAATCAAACCAAGAAAAACTTATGTGGCAGCGCCTGGCAGGTTTTGTATTAAAATTCCGATTATGGCTTCTGGCTTTGTTGTTTATAGGCACGGGCATCATGGCGTTTTACGCCAGCAAAGTGGAATTGTCCTATGAATTTACGGGCGCTATCCCGAGGGATAATCCGAAATGGCTTGAATACCAGTCATTTAAAAAACAATTCGGGGAAGACGGGAACATGATGGTGATCGGCATCGAAACAGACAGCCTTTTCAGCCTGCCTTTCTTTTCTTCGTATGTACAGTTAAACAACGAGCTGCGGAAGATCCCCGCGGTGGAAAATACCCTCAGCATCCCGGTGGCGGTGAACCTCGTGAAAGACGACAGCACCCGCAAACTCAAAGCCGTCAACCTTTTCCAGCCCGTACCCCAAACACAGGCGGAGCTGGACAGCCTGAAGAATATCTTTCTTTCCCTGCCCTTTTACCGGGGACTTTTATACAGCGATCACAGCAATACTTACCTGCTGGCCGTGCACATCAACAAAGACGTGCTCAACTCCAAGGGTCGCATCAAGGTAGTGAAAGCCATTTCCGAAACCGCCATGGCCTTCGGCAAACGGCATAACCTGGACATGAAGCTCAGCGGCCTGCCCATGATCCGCACCATCATGGCCACCAAAGTGGCGGACGAGCTGAAGATGTTCCTCGTCATTTCCTTTGTGCTCACCGCGTTCATCCTGCTTATATTTTTCCGTTCCTTCAGTGCCGTGCTCATGAGCATGATCGTGGTGGCGATGGGGGTGATATGGTCCGTGGGCACCATCGTGCTTTTCGGATACAAGATTACCCTGCTCACCGGCCTCATTCCGCCGCTGATCGTGGTGATCGGGATTCCTAACTGTGTGTATTTCCTCAATAAATACCATACGGAATACGCGCTTCATAAAGACAAGACCGTCGCGCTGGTGCGCATGGTGCAGCGCATGGGCATCGTGACGCTGTTCACCAATCTTACGGCGGCCATCGGCTTCGGCGTGTTTTATTTTACGAGAAGCGAGCTGCTCAAACATTTCGGCGTAGTGGCGGGGATCAACATCATGCTGGTGTTCGCGATCTCTTTCGTTTTCCTCCCTTCCGTGCTCAGTTACCTGCCGCCGCCTAAAACCAAACATACCAGCTACCTGGACAACAAGCTGTGCCGCGCTGTGCTCAGCCTGCTCAACACGCTGGTGTTCAAATACCGCCCCATGGTCTACCTGTTCACCGGCCTGATGGTGCTGGCCGCGATTTTGGGCATGATGCGGCTGAGACCGGTTGGTTTTATCGTAGACGACATTCCGAAAAAAGACAAGCTGTATACGGACCTGAAATTCTTTGAAAAGAACTTCGAAGGCGTGATGCCCCTGGAGATCGTGATCGATACGAAGCGGAAGAACGGGGTGGTGAACCTGCAAACGCTTACCAAACTGGATGCGCTGAGCGGGATTATCGCGCGGCAGCCGGAATTTGCGAGGCCATTGTCCGTCGCGGAAGGCATCAAGTTCGCCAAACAGGCGTATTACGCGGGAGACAGCCTGAACTACGCCATTCCGAACCAGTTCGATATCGGCTTCCTTGCGCCTTACCTGCGTATGCGGGGTGGGGCAGACAGTGCGTCGATGTTCACCAAGCTCGTGTCTTCCTTTATGGACAGCACCCGCCAGGTGGCGCGCATGAGCGTGAACATGGCCGACGTGGGGTCTGTGGCGCTGCCCAGGCTGATCGATTCGCTGCGGCCGCATGTCAACGAACTGTTCGACACGGCGCATTATAAAGTGACGTTCACGGGCACGAGCATCATATTCCTGGAAGGCAGCCGCTTCATCATCAACGGCCTGCTGGAAAGCATCCTGCTGGCTTTTGTGCTGATCGTGTTCTGCATGCTGTACCTGTTCCGTTCCTGGCGGATGCTGATCATTTCGCTGGTGCCCAACATCATCCCGCTGCTGGTAACGGCCGGCGTGATGGGCTGGCTGGACATTGCGATCAAACCCTCCACGGTATTGGTTTTCAGTATAGCGCTCGGTATAGCCATTGACGTTACGATCCGTTTCCTGGTGAACTTTAAACAGGAGCTGCCGCTCAATAATTATGATATATCCGCCACCGTTAGGCAAACGATCAACGAAACGGGCTTGAGCATCATTTACACATCGCTGATCCTGTTCGCCGGGTTTATGATCTTTGCGTTCTCCGAGTTCCAGGGCACGAAGGCGCTGGGCTGGCTGACATCTTTAACGTTGGTGATGGCGATGGTGACGAACCTGACGATATTGCCGGCGATGCTGTTATGGATGGAAAAGGCGTTGAAGAAAAAGGCGCAGAAGAAGGAATTGTGGAAGGCACTGGACGAGGAAAAGGACCTTGAAATGAAGGAGCTGGGGCTGGAAGACCAGCAGGATTGATACGTTCATCCTTTATTACAGCCGTTCAAACAAATTAATATTACAGGGGCATGATAACTATTTGGGGCTTGCTCCCTGCCGGAATATAGTCCGTGGCTCAATGCCACGGATTTTTTTTGCCACAACGGTCAAATAATCTAGTAGGGTGCGTTCATCACATACAAATCGCCGCTTATAATAAAGCATTATATATAGCGCGGAAAAAGTAAGAGGTTTAACATGCCATTTCTAACCTCTTAGTCCATGAAAAATAAGTTCCTGAAGGGCGCTCATTTGTCCGAGCGTAAATTTAAGGAGATACTTAAGCTATTCTCCGAAGACCTGACGGCCACACAGATAGCGAATATCAGTGGCGTCAGCCGGGTAACCATCAACAGTTACCTGAAAAAGATAAGGTTGCAGATCGTGAAATATTGCGAATCGCTGCAACCGGAAACCGCCTCCGGTGCCGCTTCCTGGCAGCACAGGGCCAATTCCCACCACCAGGGCCACGATACGGCCGTCGCCGTGAAAACGGACGTCGAGCGTATTATCAAGCCGGTAATTTTCGGAATCTTCAAGCAGGACAACAAGGTGTTCACCGAGATCCTTCCGGACGTAAGCCGGTCGATGATCCAGGCGATCGCCCGGGGCCGTTCCGTGCTGGAGACCGTCGGAAGCGCTGAGCGTATCCGCCGTTTCAGCGGTGTAGTGGACCTGGGGCAATACCGCTTATACCATTTGGGCAACCACCACCACGAGGTGGAAGCCGGCAAAACAACATTAGACGATGTAGACGGGTTCTGGGGGCTTACCAAGCACCGCCTTGCGAAATTCAAGGGGCTGAACCGGAATACCGCTTACCTGCACCTCAAGGAATGTGAGTTCAGGTACAATTACAGACATGAGGAATTATACGCAGTATTGCTGAATCTCCTGAAAACATTCCCGTTAAACTTGTCTTGACCGGTCATTTCCGGTGATTGGCGGCAGATTGCTAATTGCAAAGAGCTTGGTATGTTTACAGTACCAGAATCTGTCGCTTATGAAAAAGACATTATCAAACTGTTTGATATGGAGTAATAGTTCTATATCCGATCAAACCATTGAACTGGCACGCAGTAAGCAATCTAATCCTTTACTAGCAAGCATTTCAACCAATAAAAACATTGTGCGCGGGCTCAACCCCTGTGCATACGAAATCATTAAAGATCTCGATTTAGATTTTGGTTGATGATAAGCGGGTGATAATCTTGTCGCCTGCTTTTCTTTTTTATACCCCTCCCAAATCCAGGCTGGTGGCGAAAAGCAGGCATTCTACATACGAACTGAACTTATCCAGTATTACTCATTACTTAAAAAAAAATCTATGTCGCCTCCAAAAAAATTACAATCCAATTGCGTTATGAAACCGTTAAGTAATTTATATTTGTCTGTTAAAATTTCGTTAAACAACTAAATTATGCTTATGAGGAAAGGTCTAACCGTGCTTTTCCTGCTCCTGGTATGCCTCTCAGGACAGGTATTAGCGCAGAGCCGAACCATTAAAGGAAAGGTTACTGCCGCTGAAGACGGCACCCCCATCATCGGGGCTACCGTGTTAGCAAAAGGAACAAATGTCGGGACTGTTACGAACGCCGAGGGTGATTATACCCTGAATGTGCCCGATGGCGTGAACGAGCTCGTTGTCAAATTCATTGGTATGAAAGACACCGAGGCCAAAATCAATGGCTCCACTGTGAACGTGGTATTGTCTACCGACGTAACGACCCTTACCGAAACCGTTGTTACGGCGAATGCGATCCGCCGCGACAAACGTTCCCTGGGTTACTCCGCGCCCGTTGTAAAGGCCGAAGAGATCACCAGGGGCCAGAGCGTGAGCCCGCTGAACGCGCTCACCGGTAAAGTGGCAGGCGTAAACATCACCAGCACAGCATCCGCTCCCGGTTCTTCTTCCCGTATCGTACTCCGCGGTGGTTCTTCCATTACTGGTAACAACCAGGCATTGCTTGTTGTGGATGGTGTGCCCATCGACAACGAAAGCATCATTGGCGGCGGCGACAGCCGTTCCGCTATCGACTTCGGTAACCGTGGTAACGACATCAACCCGGACGATATCGAAGATATCTCTATCCTGAAAGGTCCTGCCGCCGCGGCACTCTATGGTTCACGCGCTTCCAACGGCGCGTTGATCATCACCACGAAATCAGGGAAAAAAGGGGCGAACAGAAAACAGGAGATCACTTACACCTCCGCGCTGACCCTTTCCAACATCCTGAAACTCCCCGATCTCCAGAACGAGTTCGGCCAGGGTTACGGCTTCGAGCCCGATCCGCTGGAAAACTTCAGCTGGGGCCCGAAATTCGACGGCGCAATGACCGAATGGGGCCAGGAGATCAACGGCCAACGCCTCTCCAAACCTTATTCAGCCCAGCCGGACAACGTAAAGGACTTCTTCGAAATGGGTAAAGCATGGAACAATAACGTGTCCCTCGCAGGCGGCAACGAAAAATCCACCTACTACCTCTCGCTGAATGCCCTCAACTCCAATGGCGTTATGCCTTCCAACGCAGACCGTTACAACAAGTACGGCGTGCGTTTCAACGGCAGCACCGAGCTGAGCAACAAGTTCTCCACCTCTATCGGTATCAACTACACCAAGATCAACAGCAACATGATCCAGGGCGGCCAGGGCGACGGTTCCGTGTACGACAACGTACTGCAGACCCCCCGCGACATTCCCCTGCAGGACATGGGCGATCTGAAAAATCCTTTCTACAGCTATGGAGACGTGCTGCAGGATGCCGACGGTAACCCCCAATACGGTTACTACGGCGCTTACACCAACAGCCCCTACTGGGTACTGAGGGATTTCAAAAACCTGAACGACGTAGACCGCGTGACCGGTAACTTCACCGTAACCTACAAACCGCTGGACTGGCTGAACGTTACCGAAAGGCTGGGTGCGGACGTTTATACCGACCGCCGCCGCATCAAACAGGCGAAAGCCGACCTGCTGCCCGCCGACCCGGGATGGACAGACAAACACCTGCCCGGCGCATACGAGGAAAACAAGATCAACCTGAGCGATATCGTTCACGACCTGATGATCACCGCGAAACATGATTTCAGCAAAGACTTCAATGCTTCGCTCATGGTCGGCAACAACATCCGCCAGCGTACCCTCACCACCCTGGAAGCCGAGACCAACTCTGCCGGCCTGGTAATTCCCGGATGGTACAACCTGGATAACAGTAATGGTTCTGTAGTAGCAGAAAACTTCTACAGCCAGCGCCGCCTCGTAGGCCTTTACGCCCAGCTGGACCTCGCCTATAAGAACATGCTGTTCATCGGCGCCACCGCGCGTAACGACTGGTCTTCCACGCTGCCCGCGGCCAACCGCTCTTTCTTCTATCCCAGCGTGAACGGTTCGTTCGTGTTCACCGAGCTGCTGAAAGACAGCAAGATCAGCAACTTCCTGAGCTATGGTAAGATCCGCGCGAGCTACGCTTCCGTGGGTAACGATGCCGATCCCTACCAGCTGCGCAACTACTACGTGAGAACGCAGATCCTGGGCGGTTTCGCCAACACCCTGTTCCCCTTCGACGGTATCCCGGCCCTCACCATGAGCAACACCATCGGCAATCCTGACCTTAAACCGGAAAGGACCAACGCTTTTGAAGTAGGTACCGAACTGAACATGTGGGAAAACAGGCTGTCTGTAGACTTCTCTTATTATCAGAACAGGTCTAAAGACCAGATCCTGGCAGCGCCGATCGCGCCTTCCACCGGTTTTACCAACGAGATCCTGAATACAGGTGAAGTGGAAAACAAAGGTGTGGAAATCGGCCTGCGCGTTACACCGATCAAAACTTCCACAGGCTTTACCTGGGAACTGTTCGGTACGTATACCAAGAATAAAAATACCGTTGTATCGCTGCTGCCGGGCGTAGACCAGGTGATTATCGGCGGTGTTTCCGGCATGAGCATCGTTGCAGCGGTAGGCCGTCCGTACGGTACCTTCTATGCACGCGATTATCTCAAAGACGACCAGGGCAGAATGGTGATCAACGCAGAAAGCGGGTTGCCTGAACTGACTACCGACGCACGTTACTTCGGTTCTTACAACCCTGACTGGATGGCTTCCTGGGGCACCAACCTCAGCTACAAAGGTTTTACCCTGAGCGCGCTGTTCGATACCAAACAAGGCGGTTACTTCTATTCCAGGACGAGCGACATCATGACCTTCGTGGGTACTACCCCGAGGACCGTGGTGAACGACCGTCAGCCTTATGTGGTTCCCAACACAGTGCTTAGAGATCCTAACGATCCGAGCAAATACATCGCGAACACGAGCGTGGAAACACAGTGGATGGACTTCTGGACCAACCAATCCAGCGTACCTGACGCAGCGCACATCATCGATGGTTCTTACATCAAACTGAGAGAACTGAGCCTGTCTTACAGGGTGCCGAAAACTTTCCTGAACAGAACTCCGTTCGGCGATGCTTCTATCGGCCTCTTTGGTAACAACCTTTGGATCCACACTCCGAAAGAGAACATGTTCGCTGATCCGGAAGTTAACTCCGGCGGTGCGGGTAACGAACAAGGTTTTGACTTTACAGCCCAGCCTTCCCTGCGCAATTTCGGTGTGAACCTGAAAGTAAGTTTCTAACCTTTAGCTGAAAAAGAGAAATTATGAAAATGACAAAAGCAAAATCCATCATAGCGGCTTTAGCTGTAGCGGCCATCGTTCTGCCGGGGTGTAAAAAATTCCTGGACATCAACGAAAGCCCGAACTCTACCACCAAAGCTAACCCGGAACAGATCCTGCCTTCTATCGAGGCATCTGTTGCGCACGTAACTTTTAACCACTTCCAGACTTACGGCAACTTCTGGAGCCAGTACTGGACGCAGCGGCCTAACGCCAGCCAGTACCGTACGATCGATGCATATTCCTCTGGCCCGTCGGATTTCGACCGCCCCTGGGGCATCCTGTATGCAAACGGTCTGACTGATACGGATTCTCTGATCTCGTTGCAGCACCTGCCTAAATTCAGCCAGTGGTCTGCGCGGGCCTACATCCTGCGCGCATATGCGTTCATGCAGCTCACAGACGGTTTTGGCGACATTCCCCTGACGGAAGCGCTGCAGGGCCGCGGCAACCGCAGCCCGCACTACGATCCGCAGGCACAGGTATACGACAGTATTTTCCTCTGGATCCAGAAAGGCATCGACCTGCTCGATCCCGCTAACGCTTACCAGCCCGGCGCTGAAGACCTCCTGGACAACGGAGAAGGTTGGACTGCATTCGCTAAAACCCTGAAACTGCGCGCTTATCTCCGCATTTCAGGCGTAGATGCCCCCAAAGCGGCGGCCGGCATCCAGGCTTTGTATGCGAGCGGCGCCACATTCCTGACCGAAAACTGGCAACTCAACTATGTAAACGTCGGCGGCAACCAATACCCCGCATGGGCTGAGGTGGTTGCACTGCAGATCCGCAACCAGGGCGCTTCCAGCACCGTTATGGACAAGTTGAAAGAATGGAACGATCCCCGCATCAACAGCTTTTTTGCACTGTCCGGCGGCCAGTTCCGTTCCATCCCGCAAGGCGGTTTCGACAATGTGCCCAGCACCACGGCTATGTCTAACCCGACAGCAGCCATGTTTGGCGGCGCTACGCCCGGCGTTTTCATCAACGCTGCCGAAAGCTACTTCCTGCAGGCTGAAGCTGCATTGAAAGGCTGGGGTACCGGCGATGCCGAGGCGCTCTACGAACAGGGCATCCGCACGAGCTTCGCAGCGAACGGCCGTTCAGACGCCGAAGCCACCACTTACATGACCAATCAGCAAGTGGCCTGGAACAGCGCCAATGTAGATACCCTGCAGAAACGCATCATCACGCAGAAGTATTTCTCAATGGTAAACCTCCAGGGTTACGAAGCATGGACCGAATGGCGCCGTACGCACTACCCCGAGTTCCTCATCCGTTCTCAGGCTTCCGTGCTCGGTCCCAACTCAAGGCCTCAGCGCTTTATTTACCCGCAGTCTGAGCTGACCAGGAACGCAAACTTCCCCGGTCTGCAGAACATCGACGTACCGGTTTGGTGGGCTAAAAAATAATCGCCCGGCAAACTTTCATAGAAACTTAACGAGAAGGCCGTCTCCCGCTTTTGCAGGAAGACGGCCTTTCTTTTTCCTTCAAACCCGCATACAACAAAGCCAAACGTCCCTTTCGCCGCTGCCCGGGCATGCCCCAGCCTTCGTCTTCTCCATCCACTTTTCTTATCAGGAATTTTTATAACATCTTTGTGTAGTAGCTTTAACCGTTGAAAACCAGTATTTTGTGCCCCGAACTGTTACCGTTAACGACTTTTTCTGTTCACGAGGCCTAAATGAAAATCTTATGAAACAAACGCTGTACTTATGGCTGCTAGCTGCTGTAAGCGTTCCTGGCGTTGCGCAAGTACCAACCGGAAAGCCGGACACTACCGGCACCACGAGAATGCTGGATGAAGTGGCGATTACCGGCTACTCTACCGCCACGCGCCGGCAATACACCGGGGCCGTTTCCACTATTCCCGGAAGCCAGGTCAATAATGTGCCCATGGCGTCTTTCGATCAATTGCTGCAGGGGCGTGCGGCAGGACTGTATGTTGCCTCCAGCACGGGCCAGCCCGGTGCCGCGGCGCGCGTGCTCATCCGCGGGCAGGCTACCAACGGGGGAACAGTTTCGCCATTGTATGTCGTAGACGGCATTGCAGTGGAAAGCGGCGTGTTTATGTCGATGAACCCGTCGGACTTCGAATCCGTGATCGTATTAAAAGACGCGAACGCCACCGCGCTGTACGGCTCCCGCGGCGCCAACGGCGTGATCGTGATCAATACCAAAAGAGGGAAGGCCGGCGACGTAAAACTGCGGTTCAACACCCAGCACGGTATTTCCCGGGTCGCGCGCGATCATTTCGACATGATGAACACGCGGGAACGCCTTCAGTTCGAAGAAGAAATTGGCCTCGAAACCGGCCGCACACTGGGCGCCGGCTGGCTCTTCTCCCCGAAGAATCCCGCCAATGCTTCCCTGCCCCCCGCTACCAAAGCGCGTTATGCCGCCATCCTGGACAGTATGGGGCGGATCAACACGAACTGGGAAGACCAGTTCATCCGCAACGCCGCGCCCTTCCATGAATACGAGCTCAGCGCCTCCGGCGGCACCGAAGCCATCCGTTTTTATTCCTCCGCCAACTACCTGGAACAGCAGGGCATTATGAAACGTTCCGGCCTCGAAAGGTATTCCTTCCGTACTAACCTGGACGTACATACGAAAAAATTCACGGCGGCCATCAATACTTCCGTCGGTTATACCAACAACAACCTGATCGAAAGCGAAAACTCGTCTTCCGGCGCCAATCCCATCGCCGCGCTTTATTATGCGCTGCCGTACGAAGCGCCTTATGTGAACGGCGTGCTGATGCACAGCGGCAATAAAAACCAGCTCGGCGGCGCGTTCGACACCCGCGAAGGCTCCAACGCCATCGAAAGAATGGAGAGCACTACGTATAAGATCAACCAGCTGAAAGGGATGATCAACACCGATCTGAAATATTATTTCACGGATTGGCTGTATGCATCTTCGAACCTGGGCATGGATTACCGCGAAAACGTGGAAACGCGCACCATCAAACCCGGCTCTTTCAGCGGCAGCCAGGATGCCGTGCCCGGCAAACAGGGCATGCACCGCGAAGAAATGATCCGTTATTACCAGTTCACCGCCACCACCGGCCTCACTTTCGACAGAACGCTGCGGGAAAAACATCACCTTACCGTGGCAGGTTTCTACGAATTTAACCGCATCAAATATTCCAACATGGCGGTAACGGGTTACGGCATTACGCCCGGGTTGGACGGGACTTTGTCCGGCATCACGCCGGGCTCGGCGCTGAACGGCTTCATTCCGCAGGTAGGCGGCCGCAAAACGGGCTCCGCGCTGATCTCGCTGGTAGGTCTTGCGCGTTACCTGTATAATGATAAATATTCCCTCAACCTGAGCTACCGGAGAGACGGATCGTCTACCCTCCCGGAGAAAAACCGCTGGCATGGCTTCTATTCCGTGGGCGCGGGATACGACCTCGGGCGCGAATCCTTCATGCAAAAACTCAGCTGGATCAACACGCTGCGCATACGCTCCAGCTATGGTACTTCCGCCGCACCGTCCGCCCAGAATTTCGCGTACGCCGCGGGCTACGGCGCCAGCCGCTACGACGGCTCGCCCGCCATCGTTCCCACTTCCGTAGGCAACATGGAATATAACTGGGAATACACCAACGCTTTTAACGCGGGCCTCGACATAGAACTGCTCGACCGCCGCATCAGGCTGATCGCGGACTGGTACAACCGCAGCACCAAAGGGCTTTTCCTCGAAGAACAACTTTCACAGACCAGCGGCTTTTCTTCCCGCCCCGTAAACGCGGGCACCATCCGCAACCGCGGCGTAGAAGCGGACCTCAGCGGGGACATCATCCGCACGAAAGACTTTACCTGGACGGCCGGGTTTAACATCGCGTTCAACAACAACCGCGTGATGGACCTTGGCGGCGCGAACGAATTGACGATGGGCGCTTTCATTCTTCGTGTAGGCCTTCCCGTTAATTCCCACTACATCGTGAAATGGGGCGGGGTAGATCCCCAGACCGGTAAAACATTCTATTACGACCGCGAAGGAAAGCCCACTTCCAGCTACAGCGTAGCCGGCATGAGCGTGGCGGATTTCGGTTCCACCGAGCCGCGTTACAATGGCGGGTTCTATACACGCCTCAACTGGAAAGGATTTGCGGCCGACGTGTTTTTCACTTACGCGCAGGACTTCTACCGCTACAATGCCAACGAAGTGTATACGTTGAACAACAATTCCTTCGCCATGAGCAACCAGAGCCGGAAATGGCTGAACAGATGGCGCAAACCGGGAGATGTTACCGACATCCCCAGTTTCTCCGACACACGCAACTACACTTCCCACGATCTGCAGGACGCTTCGTACGTAAGGCTCCGCAATGTGAAACTCTCGTACAACATTCCTTCGCGGATATTGCAGTCCACCCGCTTCCTGCAAGCCGCAACCGTGTACCTGCAAGGCCAGAACCTGCTAACCTTCACGAAGTGGGACGGATTCGATCCTGAAGACAATAACGGCAATGCCTTTTTTGAATACCCTTCGCCGCGCACGATGACCGCGGGCGTAAGCATACAATTTTAAGACATGAAAAATTTCTTCTTATTAAGCATACTCGCATGGTGGATGACCGCCGCTTCCTGTCTCGGGGAGCTGGACATCAAACCTACCGACATCAAAGACCAGGACGTGGCCTTTGAAACGGTGACCGACGTAAACACAGGCGTACTGGGCGTTTACGCCGGGCTCGGCACTTCCACGCTCGGCATCAGCTCGTTGCTGGCGGATGAAAATATGCTGTCTGCCGAAAACATCGGCAACCGCGGCGTACTCGCTTTCAGCTGGCGGCAGGACCCTGTTAATCCTGATGTGATCGTTGCCTGGCAAAGTTTTTATCAGGTGCTGGACAGGGCGAACCGCATTCTCGACGTGATAGACGAAGTACCCTACACCATGACAGACGCAGGCTGGCACAGCCAGCTGAAAGGAGAATTGCTGGCATTGCGCGCGTTCTGTCATTTCGAATTGCTGCGGCATTACGCGGTAGATTATGAACCGGCGTCGCCGGGCATACCGGTGATGACTTCTTCCAGCATCGGGAAGCCAGCCAGGGACGCGGTTCAGCGCGTATACCAGCAGATCAATGAAGATCTTGCGGAAGCCAGGAATCTGATCCCCGCCTCTTTCAACGACCTCGACCGCGTAACGCGCACAGCCGTGATCGCCATGCAGGCGCGGGCTGCGTTGTACCAAAAAAGCTGGGACGCCGCCATTGCCGCCGCCACCGATGTGATCAACGCCGTGCCGCTGGCCACCGCCGCGCAATTCCCCGATATCTGGACAGACAAAGGCACCGCCGAAGTGATCTGGAAACTGAAACGCGAAGCGCAAGACGCGCGTTTCGGCGAGTTCTTCCGCGACGGAGCGGGAAGGATCACCTATGCGCCGTCTTTCAAACTGCTGGCAACGTTCGACGCGGCCAACGACGTACGGTTCAACGCCTACATACGCGACCTGGCGCCCGCCGCGCCGGCGCGCAGATGGTCGGTAGGAAAATACACAGGCGGCCAGCCTGCATTTGCAAACCTTGCGGACATCAAATTATTCAGAGCATCTGAAATGTACCTGGTGCGTGCGGAAGCGTATGCTTTCAAAGGCGAGCTGGACAAGGGGACGGACGATCTCAACGATCTTCGCGCGATGCGCATCGCCGGTTACGCGGATGTGAGCTTTGCGAACACAGACCTGCTGAATGCCGCGGTGCAGGAAGAACGGTTTAAGGAACTGGCATTCGAAGGCCACCGTTATTACGATCTGCGCCGGCGTAAGGCGGATATCGTGCGCCTGCCGGAAGACGTGGCGCAGGTAACCGATCCCCGCACCAAACTTACGCCGGACGACCAGGCATATTACCTGCCTATTCCGCTGAAAGAAACACAGGCGAATGAGAATATCAAACAACATCCGAAGTACGAATAATATTTCGTGTATTCTTTTACGTTAGCTACACGGCAAAAAAAATGCGCATCGTAACGGATGCGCATTTTTTATTGAAAGGAATGATGTTATTGTAAAAATTCGCTGAGCTTCTGTTCCAGGCCGGCACCGCGCAGATTGGCAGCTACGATCTTGCCCTGGGGGTCAACCAGGATGTTGGTAGGGATGCCGGTGATGCCGTACAGCGGCACCACGGAAGAATCCCAGAATTTGAGATCGCTTACGTGCGACCAGGCGAGGCCGTCGTCTGCAATGGCTTTTAGCCATGCGTCTTTTGTTTTATCGAGCGATACGCCGAGCACGGTGAAGTTTTTGTTTTTGTATTTGAGATATGCCTGCACCACGTTCGGGTTTTCCTGGCGGCAGGGGCCGCACCAGCTGGCCCAGAAATCCACCAGCACGTATTTGCCTTTAAAAGAGCTGAGGCTGATCTGTTTGCCGCTTGGGTCGGGCAGCGTGAAGTCGGGCGCTTGTTTGCCGATCATCGCTGAAGGGCCGCTGCTGGCTTCGGTTTTAGCATCTTTTTCCACGTTGGTCACATTCGCGAGCAGGTCTTTCACCATCGCGTTCTCCGGGAATTTTTTGGCGAGCGCTTCAAAATCCTTTTTGTGGGAAAGCAGGTCTTCCGCGTCTTCAAATCCTACCAGCTGCAGCGCAAATACCGCGGGCACTGGATGTTTGCTTTGCTTCGAGGCTTCGAGGAAATGTTTTTTGAAATTGTCCGCTTCGCGTTCGAAACTCTGGCGGCGCGCTTCCAGCAGGCTGTCTGGCGTTTTGGCAATGCGAAGGCTGTCCATCGCCTGCATTTCCTTGCTGAGCACCTGTGATTTGTCGCTGTAATATTTGAGCAGCTGTTGAATTTCTTCGGTAGCGTCGGAGCCTTTTACCTGTATTTTTTCCAGTTCGTTGTAGTCGCCTTTGATGCTCATATCTCCCGCATCGAGGGCGAGCAGGATGTATTTGCCGTTTTCGAACCGGATGCGGTAGAGGCCCTGGTCCGTCACCATGCCGTCCAGCTCCAGTTTGCCGGAAGCGTCTTTCACAGCGGCCGTGTCCACTATTTTGGTGGTTTGTCCTGCAATTTCTTCGAGATACACATTTTCGAGCGGAGCGTTGGCCAACTGCAGGTCGATCTTGAATCCGCCTTTTTCCGGGTGAGTGTTGCACGCTGCCAGGAAGGCCGCTGCAGACAACCCGATGGCTAATTTTTTCATGGGCTTTTCTTTAAATCTGATATTCATTTCAAAAATAGGGTTAATTACCCGGAAGCACGCTCCGGTTTTGTTAAAATTATGTAGCCGGCAACTGCATGTTAGCGCTGATTTCCGCGGGAACGGGATGTAACATATAACAAGCCGCGGCAACTGCCCGGCAGTAGCGGGTTGCGATTCACGTTATTTGGGATGAACGGCTTGTTAAGCGTTTAAGCGCTTCATTAACAATTCGTTGGTAAGTTTCGGGTCCGCCTTTCCGCCGCTGAGTTTCATCACTTCTCCCACAAACAGCCCGATCAGGCCTTTTTTGCCGGACCTGAACTCGGCCACTTTCGCCGGGTATTTTGCCAGCACTTCGTCGATCACCGGCAGAATGCTGCCCTCGTCCGTGTCCTGTATCAGGTTGAGCGCGGTAGCGATGGCAAGCGGCGTTTTGCCCGGTTCCGCGATCATTGCGGGCAATATGCGGCTGGAAGCGATGGAGAAGTTCACTTTTCCGTCTGCGATAATGGCGATCAGATCAGCCAGGGCAGCGGGTTTTACGGGGAAAGCGGAAATGTCGGCGCCGTTTTCATTCAGCCATGATTTTACCGGGCCCAGCATCCAGTTGGCGGCTGCCTGCAGGTGCGGGGTGGCGGCTGAAAGGGCTTCGAAATATTCGGCGGTGGGTTTATCGTCGGCGATCACGCGGGCGTCGTATTCACGAAGGCCGAGCTGGCCGGTATAACGGGTCACTTTTTCTTCAGGAAGCTCCGGCAGCGCGGCTTTGATGCCCGCGAGAAAGTCGTCGGTAAGATGGAAAGGCGCGAGGTCCGGCTCGGGGAAATAACGGTAATCGTTGGCTTCTTCCTTCGACCGCAGCGGGAAAGAGCTGCCGTTCGACGCGTCGAAGCTGCGTGTTTCCTGCACGATGTGCCCGCCCTGTTCGGTCAGTTCTACCTGGCGTTTGATCTCGTTCTCGATCGCGCGTTTCACGTTGCGGATGGAGTTCATGTTTTTCACTTCCACCTTGGTGCCCAATGTGGTAGCGCCTTTGGGGCGGATGGAAATGTTGGCGTCGCAGCGCATGGAGCCTTCTTCCATATTCCCGTCGCACACTTCCAGCCAGCGTACGAGGCGGCGCAACTCGGTGAGATAGGCGTACGCTTCGTCCGCATTATGGATATCCGGCTCTGTAACGATCTCCACGAGGGGAACGCCGGCGCGGTTGTAGTCCACCATGGTGTTTTCCGGGTCCTGGTCGTGCATGCTTTTACCGGCGTCTTCTTCGAGGTGGATGCGGTTGAGCTGCACGTTGCGGGCCTTTCCGTCGATAAAAATGGGCACGTATCCGCCAATGCAGATGGGCGCCGTATGCTGGCTGATCTGGTACCCTTTCGGGAGATCGGGGTAGAAGTAGTTCTTACGGGCGAAAAAGTTCTCTTTTTCGATCTCGCAATGGCAGGCGAAACCCAGCCTGATGGCGAGCTCTACGGCCTTTCCGTTGAGAAAGGGCAGGGTGCCGGGATGGCCCAGGGTCACCGGGCTGATATGGGTGTTGGGCAAACCGCCAAAAGCCGCGCTGTCGCTGCTGAACAGCTTGCTTTCGGTTTGCAGCTGGGCATGCACTTCAAGGCCAATTACCGCTTCATACTTGTTATAATCGATGCTCGCGCTCATATTGATTTTCTTCCTGCTGATTCGCACAAAGATATTCAAACTGCAAAAAAGCAGGGAATTTTCACGAAATTGTATAAGTAAGCAATATCCGCATGACGATCCACGACATTTACCAGGCCCAGCGCAGCTACTTCGCTTCGGGCGCCACCCGGCCGCTATCCTTCCGTAAAACGCAGCTGAAAGAGTTAAGAAAGGCCATTAAACGGCACGAGAACGAGATATTGGCCGCTTTGCACGCCGATATGAGGAAAGCGCCCGTGGAAGCGTACGGCAGCGAAATCGGGCTGTTATACGAGGAAATCGACCATACCCTCGCCCATCTCCGCCAATGGATGAAACCCGTGCCGGTGAGCTCCCCGCTGATGCATTACCCTTCCGGCAGCGTTATTTACCGCGAACCGAAAGGGCTTACCCTGCTGATCGGCCCCTGGAACTATCCTTTTCAATTGCTGATTAACCCTTTGATAGGCGCCATCGCGGCGGGCAACTGCGCTATCCTGAAACCGTCAGAACTGGCGCCCGCCACGGAAGCCGTTATCCGCAAAGTGATCGCCGACGCGTTTAAACCGGAGCTGGTGGCCGTGGTAACGGGAGAAGGGCATGTGGTGATCCCCGGGCTGATGCAACATCGCTTCGATCATATTTTTTTCACCGGCAGCATTCCCGTCGGCAAAAAGATACTGGAAATGGCCGCGCCGCATCTCAGCCCCGTAACGCTGGAGCTGGGCGGCAAAAGCCCCTGCATCGTAGACGAGCGCGCCGATCTGAAAACCGCCGCGAAACGCATCATCTGGGGCAAATGCTGGAATGCCGGGCAAACCTGCATCGCGCCGGATTATGTGCTGGCGCACGAAAAGGTGGCGGACCGGTTGATGGAGCACATGAAATCTGCCATTCATCAGTTTTTTGGCGAAAACCCCGCGAACAGTCCCGACTACCCTCGAATGATCAACGAAAAACGGTTCGACCAGGTAGCCTCGTACCTGCAGCAGGGGAAAGTGTTCACCGGCGGGCAAACCGAGCGCAGCGACAAATATATCGCTCCCACGATCCTGACGGACGTGTCTTTTGAATCGCCGGTGATGAAAGAAGAAATTTTCGGGCCGGTGTTACCCGTGATCCCTTATAAAACTACCGCCGAAGCGATCGGCATGATCGCCCAAAACCCGTACCCGTTGGCGCTTTATGTGTTTTCCAGCAGCAGAAGGACCGAACAGGCGTTTATCGAAAAAGTAGCTTTCGGCGGCGGCTGCATCAACAACACACTGGTGCATTTTGCGAACATAGAGCTGCCCTTCGGCGGCGTCGGCTACAGCGGTATGGGCCGCTACCACGGCCGTAACAGCTTCAACGAGTTTACCCACGAAAAAGGCGTGCTCAAAACCGCCACCTGGCTGGATGTTCCGATGAAATACCCGCCGTTCAACAACAAACTGAAACTGCTGAAGATGATACAGAAATAAAAACGGCCCGGATAACCGGGCCGCTTCTCTTTGCTTACACTTAAACTATAATCTGCCTTACAATTTTTATAAGTTCTCCGTGTGCAGGTTTTTTGGCACCTTGATAGTGTAATTCTGCGCCGCGCCGTTGCGGGAACCTTTCGCGGTGATGGTGGTTTTGCCGTTGTTGCCGCGGTATGCTTCCGCCATATCACGCGCGTTTTTCACGGGCTCGCCCGCCAGTTCGGTAATAAGGTCGCCTTTTTTGAAACCTGCTTTTTCGGCGGCCGAACCTTCTTTCACATCGGTTACGGTTGCGCCGTTGCCTTCTTCGGTGTCCTGAACGGAAAGGCCCAGCGACGGGGCCCTTTCAGGGAAATAACGGTCGAAGGGGCGGTTGTTGGGCGCCTGCGGCATCCGGAAACGGAAAGGGCTCATATCGCCGCCTTCAGGGCTGAGGCCGAAGCTGCGCGGCGTTACGGAAGCCCGTTTGCCCAGCGTGGCGTCTGTTTTCTGTTCTTTTTTATCGCGCAGGTAAGTAACGGTTATTTTGTCGCCCGGCTTTAATGCGCCGATGGTTTCAAAAAGGTCCTGCGGTTCGGATATTTTTTTATCGTTCACTTTGGTGATCACATCGCCTTCCTTAAGGCCGGCTTTGTCTGCCGCGCTGCCTTCAGCCACGGATTGCACGGTGGCGCCGGCCGCTTCTTTCTTTTCGGTGATCACACCGAGCACGGCGGAGCCGGGTGTGATGCGGAGGTCGCTGTCTTCGTCATCGTTGAAGAACTGAACGCCGCCGTTGCCGAAGTTATTGCCGTTTCTCGGAACGATCCTCCGGCGTTGAACGATGATGTCGCCGTTTTTGTATTCGTCCATTTTTTTACCGTCGATCAATACTTCGCCGTCTTTTATTTCCACGGTTACCTTGGCGTCTTTGGCGCCGCCTTTGCGTTTGATGACGATCTCATCATACTCTCCCAGTTTACCGGAACGTTTTTCCTGGGCCTGTGCCGGGAGAACCGTTGTTGCGATGGCGATGAGGCCAAAGCTGAAAGCGTACAATATTTTGCGCATAGCAGTAATTGTTTTTGGGCAAATTTAGCAGGATATAGAGGTAAAAAAATGTTAAAAACGGGCGTATGGGTTTAAGGGATTGTTAAAAAGGGAAGTCGTTGCAGGGGATTAAATAAAAAACGGGCTCCCAATGGAAGCCCGTTCAAATATATCGATCAAAATTTTCACAAAATCCCTTTCACCTTCTCGATCACCTGCTGGAGCTGGCTTACGTCCTGGCCGCCGGCATTCGCCTGCGTGGGCTGACCGCCGCCGCCGCCTTTGATCAGGCCAGCCACGTGCTCTTTGATGATCTTCTGCGCGTTCAGGCCTTTGGATTTCACGAGATCGTCTGACAGCAATATGGAAACCTGCGCCTTGCCGCCGACATTCGCCACCAGCGTTACCAGGAACGGCGCCGCCAAAAGGTCTTTCAGCGAAGCCGCCACATTGCGGAGCATGTCTGCACTGGCCGCTTCCACCGTTGCGCCGAGGAAATGCACGCCGTTTACCTGCACCGCCTGCTGTGGCAAGGTTGCCGCCAGCTGCGCCGCCTGTTTCTGTTCCAGCGAAGCCATTTGTTTTTCCAGCGCCGTTTTGTCGGCGATCAGCGTTTCTATTGTTTTGGCGGGCTCTTTCGGGTTTTTGATCAGCGCTTTGATCTCTTTCAGCTGCGCCAGCTGTTCGTTCACATATGTTTCCGCTTTGGCGCCGGTGAGGGCTTCCACCCTGCGAACGCCCGCCGCTACGGCGCTTTCAGCCGTAAATTTGAACAGTCCCAGCTCACCGGTATCACCCACATGCGTACCGCCGCACAGCTCAATGGAATAAGCCGGGTCGATGGTCACCACGCGCACAGTTTCTCCGTACTTCTCGCCGAAGAGGGCCATGGCGCCCAGTTTCAGGGCTTCTTCGCGCGGCAGTTCTTTTATCACTACGGGAATGTTTTCCCGGATCTTTTGGTTTACGACGGTTTCAATGGCAGCCAGTTCTTCGTCGGTTACCTTGGCGAAATGACTGAAGTCGAACCGCAGGTAATCGGCATTCACGAGTGAGCCTTTCTGCGCCACATGCGTGCCTAAAACCTGGCGCAGTGCGGCGTGCAGCAGGTGCGTGGCGGAGTGATGGCGCGCAGTGTCCTGCCGTTTGGGGGCGTCCACTTCGGCCAGTACCGTGCCTTCGATCTTCGAAGGCAGGCTGTCTACGAAATGCACGATCAGGTCGTTCTCTTTTTTGGTATCGGTTACGGCAATGGTTTCGCCGTTGAAACGCAATACGCCGGTATCGCCCACCTGGCCGCCGCTTTCGGCGTAGAAAGGCGTCTGGTCGAGCACAATTTGATACTGTTCTTTTCCTTTGGATTTGATCTTGCGGTATTTCAGCACTTTCGCTTCCGCGCTCAACTGCGTGTAGCCGATAAAAACGCCGGAAGGCTGTTCCTGCAGGAGCGTCCAGTCGCCCATGTCCAGCTCGGTGGCGGCGCGGGAGCGGGCTTTTTGTTTTTCCAGTTCCGCTTTAAAACCGGGCTCGTCTACCGAGTAGCCTTTTTCGGAAGCGATCAGTTGGGTGAGGTCGAACGGGAAACCGTATGTATCGTACAATTCAAAGGCCACAGGGCCTTCGATGTTTTTGTTGGCGGCAGCGGCGAATATAGTGTCCAGCCGGCCGAGGCCGCTGTCCAGCGTGCGGAGGAAACTATTCTCTTCTTCAAATACGACCTTCTTCACGAAATCGGCCTGCTGCGCCAGCTCGGGGAATACATGGGCGAACTGCGCGCCCAGCACGGGCACCAGCTCATGCAGCAAGGGTTTTTTCACGTCGAGGAAAGAAAAATAATAACGCACGGCCCGGCGCAAAATGCGGCGGATCACGTAACCGGCTTCGGTGTTAGAAGGCAGCTGCCCGTCTGCGATCGCGAAACAGATCGCCCTGATGTGGTCTGCGATCACGCGGAAAGCGATGTCCGTTTTTTCGGACTGCCCGTATTGTTTGCCGCAAAGTTTTTCAGTAGCGGCGATCAGCGGCATGAACACGTCCGTATCGTAATTGCTCTGTTTGCCCTGCAGCACACGCACGAGGCGCTCGAAACCCATGCCGGTGTCCACATGTTTGGCGGGCAGCGGCTCCAGGCTTTTATCTTTCAGGCGGTTGAACTGCATGAACACGTTGTTCCATATCTCGATAACCTGGGGATGATCGTTGTTCACCAGGTCTTTGCCGGGAATTTTGGCCCTTTCCTCATCGGTACGGCAATCCACATGGATCTCCGTGCAGGGGCCGCAGGGGCCGGTATCGCCCATTTCCCAGAAGTTGTCTTTTTTATTGCCCAGCAGGATGCGGTCTTCGGCCACGTACTGTCTCCAGTAATCGCGGGCCTCGGCGTCGGGCTCCAGGTCTTCGTTCTTATCTCCTTCAAACACAGTCACATACAACCGGTCTTTCGGCAGTTTGTACACTTCGGTGAGCAGCTCCCAGCTCCATTGGATGGCCTCTTTTTTAAAATAGTCCCCAAAGCTCCAATTGCCCAGCATTTCGAACATGGTATGGTGATAGGTGTCTATGCCCACTTCTTCCAGGTCGTTGTGTTTGCCGCTTACGCGAAGGCACTTTTGAGTGTCTGCCACGCGTTTATATACAGCGGGTTTGTTGCCGAGAAAAATGTCTTTGAACTGGTTCATCCCCGCGTTGGTAAACTTGAGGGTGGGGTCGTTTTTAAGCACGATAGGCGCGCTGGGCACTATCTGGTGCCCTTTTGAAGCGAAAAAATCAAGGAATTGTTGTCTGATCTCGGCTGCGGTCATAAAATATTACTGAGTATTAATATCTAATTTAATTGCATCCATCCCAAATTTCCCTTTAATTTGTAGTTATCGCAAAGTGGCCCGCCGGGAAATTGAGACTCAAAAGGTTGATGTTTTAACCTATTTCCATTAGGTTTGCGCACTTCCGGTTTAACCGTAACAATTTTAAGCGTAGGTTGAATGCGGTGCAAAAATATTGAAATAATCAAAAACAAGGCATAACCGCCGTTTTCCTGTGAAAAATAGCCGGGGAATGCACTGAATACATAAAATCAGGCAGCGCGTCTTATCATTCGCGCACCGTATCAACCCTTATGGTTCATGAAGAAGGTCAAATATTTCTACAATACTCAAACGCTTAAATACGAAAAGCTCGTAGTGTCGGTGCGGGTGAAGATTCTCCGTATACTCGGCTTCCTGTCCGCCGCCATCGTTACCGGCATCCTGTTCCTGTCCGTGGCGTACCGTTTCCTGGAATCGCCCAAGGAGAAGTTCCTGCGGCAGGATATTGAGAGTATGAAAGAGGAATACGACGGGCTGAAAAACCGCATGGCCGAAATGAAGACCTCGCTTGATGAGCTGCAGCACCGCGACAACGAAATTTACCGCGTCATCTTCGAAGCCGCGCCCATAGCGGATAGCGTGCGCGCGGGCAAATCCGCCAAAGAAGAAGAAAATACCGAACTGGCCGGCAAGCCCAACAACGAGATCATCGCCGCTTCGTCCAAAATGCTGGCCGAACTGGGCAACCGCATGAAAGCGCAGCAGAAATCCTACCTGCAGATCGAAGACCTGATCAAGAACAAACAAAAAATGCTGGCTTCCATTCCCGCCATCCAGCCGGTATCCAATAAAGACCTCGACCGTATCGCCTCGGGCTTCGGTTACCGCATCGATCCCATTTACAAAACGATGAAATTCCACAGCGGCCTCGATTTCACCGCGCCTTCCGGCACGCCCATTTACGCCACCGGAGACGGTACCATCGAAGAAGCGAGCCTGAGCGACGTGGGGTACGGCAACCATGTGGTGGTGAACCATGGCTACGGCTACAAATCCCTGTATGGCCACATGGTGCGCATGAAAGTAAAACGCGGCCAGCAGGTGAAACGCGGCGACGTGCTCGGCTGGGTAGGCAGCACCGGCAAATCCACCGGCCCGCATTGCCATTACGAAGTCATGAAAAACGGCTCGAAAGTAGATCCCGTTTATTTCTTCTATAACGATCTCACGCCCGAACAATTCGACCGCATGCTGAAGATCGCACGGTCTGGCAACCAGTCTTTCGATTAATGGAATGATTATTGGAGGAAAAGGCGGGTTGTGATAAAAGGGATTCCGTAATATTGTACCTGTATTCTTTTTATCCATACAATTCATTTCGGTTATGATGCAGCAACTGGACCTATTCGGAGCCGCCGAGCCGCAAAAGCCCGCACCAGCAAAAACGCCGGCCCGCAACACCCAGGAGGGTGAGAACGGGGAAACCGGGGCAGACGGTGCGGAAGCCGCCCTTCCAGCAGACGGAACTCCGCCGAAAGGCAAAAAAAGAGGCCGCAAAAGTCTGAAAGAACTGGCGGGCGACCCGCATGTGATCCAGGAGCTGGAAAAACTCACGCTCGACAAGCAGTACTATTCCATCAGCGAAGTAGCCGGCATGTTCCGCGTGAATACGTCTCTCATCCGTTATTGGGAAAATGAATTCGATATTCTTCAACCCAAAAAGAACCGCAAGGGCGACCGCCTTTTCCGGCAGGAAGACATTCACAACCTGAAACTCATCTATCACCTCCTGCGCGAGCGGAAATACACGATAGAAGGGGCGAAACAGAAGCTGCGGGAAGACAAACGGTCCGCTTCCCGGAACTTCGAAATGATCAAAAGCCTGCAAAAAGTGCGGCAATTCCTGACAGAGTTAAAAGATCAATTATAAATCACAAACTATGCGATTACACAAAGTATTATTGGGGTGCGGACTGTTGCTCAGCTCGGTGACCATGGCACAAAGCAGCCACAGCCATGCGGCACAGGGCAAACAGCTGAAAGGAGAATTTAAAATGAAGGAGCTGCTGGCCGATTCCGCGTTTGCGTGGTTCCACAGCGGCGTGAACCGGTACGACGCCAATGCGACGATGGTCAATTATATCAAATCCAATAAAGACAAAATACAGCTGGTGGCGCTGGTAAACACCACCGACGAAGCCAGCCAGAGCCTGCTCGGCCGCTTTTATAAAGTGATGATCCTCGCCAGCGTGCCCGAAGAAAGCATTCACATGTACGGCGCGGACAATTCCGGCAACACCGGCAACACCGTGGCGGACGGTTACAAAGTGAAACGCCTGCCCGTTATCCTCGTTATGCGCGACGGTAAAGAAGAAGGCCGCATCTCCGGCAATTCGAAAGAATCCGTTGAGCAGGACCTTGCGCAGATCATCATGAAGATGAACAAAAAAGAATAGCAGTTAACTTGTCATAAAAAATAAAAGAGGCTTGTTTCGTACAGCCTCTTTTTATTTGCGGGAAAAGTTGAGAATGGTTTACACCACGGGGTCGGGCCGCATGGCCATTTTTACGCCGTTTTTTTCCAGGATGGCGATGGACGCGAGGTTCACGTTCTCGCGCAATGCCAGGTACGGCGTGCCTTCCAGGATGTTGGTCATGTAGATCACCTGGATGGTGAAGGAATCTTTGGTGAAGTCGAACAGGTTCACGGCATAACCCGGCTCCACGTCCGCATGTTTTTCCAGGTACTCCTGCAGCTCTTTCACCACGGCGAACACTTTTGCGGACGGCGTATCGCCCGCCAGCTCCAGTTTCAGCGCCACGCGTTGCTGCGTGCGGAGAGACAGGTTGTCCAGCACGCTGTCTACCATCTTTTTATTCGGCACCGTCACGAAAGTTTTTTCCAGCGTGCGCAGCCGTGTGCTGCGAAGACCGATCTTCTCCACCGTTCCCTGGAAGGAATCCACTTTCACAAAATCCCCCACGCGGAAAGGCTTATCCGAAAATATGATGAACGAGCCGATCAGGTTCTCGATGCTTTCTTTCGCGGCGAGGGCGAGCGCGGCCGCGCCTATGCCCAAACCAGCCACCAGCTTGTCTACCACGTCTTTCCCAAACAGGATGTTGATCAGTATCATGGCGCCGATGATAAACATGATGGCTTTGAAAAAATCACGGAAAAATATGATGAACTGGTTGTCTGTTTTGTCTTCCGTGAGGTCCGCTTTTTTCTCCAGTATCAGCGCAACGAAATCGATCAGCCGCAGGAGGATGAGGATGATGGTCATGCTGAACACGATCTTGAGAAGCGTGGTAAGCAGCATTTGCAGGGTGTAGGGGTTGCCGGTGCGGTTGTATACGATGATGTTCAGGTCTTCTGGGAACACGAGGTGATTGCTCGCCATGATGAAGGCGGTCATGAGCAGGAAATATTCCAGCGGCTTGAACAGCAGCTGCACAAATTCCTGTTGCGCGATACTGGGGCTCCAGTGTTTGATCAGTTTAAACATGCCCGCTGCCAGGCCTTTGGAAAGGTAGCGGCGGATGAAGTACACGAAAAGGATAATACCCGCCACTATCAAATAGTTCCTCACGGAATTATCCAGGAATTGCTGGTTTAAAAATTCGTTCATAGCGTGCAAAGGTATAAATTATTGAACCGCGTATGCGTTTGCGTTACCATTGTGAATTTGCACCAGCCCGGGTTTTTTCCCTTTCTCAAAGCTGCCGTACTGCCCGTCGATACCCAGCGCCTGTGCGCCGTTCAGCGTGGCCCATTGCAGGATGGCGGCCATCGGAATGTCCGGGAAATGACGGTGAACGGTGCCGATCTCTTCCCACATTGAGAGCTGCCGGTTAGAGGCGAGACTGTCTGTACCCAGTGTGATATGCGCGCCTTCGCTAATGAAAGCGGGAATATCGGGCAGGCGGTTTTCGATGTAAAGATTGGCGTTCGGGCAAAGGCACCAGGAAATTTCCTGCTGGCCGGAAAGTGCGAAGCGGACATCTTCCGCGTGCGTGTAGGTATTGTGCACCAGCAGCAGGCGCGGGGTTGCGGGAAAATATGGCAGCCAGCTGCGCAGGCTGGACTGGCCGGTGAAGCCAAAAGCGGAAATATCGATGTTGAAATGCCGGTAGAAATCGAGGAAATCGCCGGTTTTGGAGCGGTATAGCAGATCTTCCGAAGCGGATTCCTGGTTGTGGATGGAAAGGGGGGAATTGTTTTCCAGCGCGGCAATCAGCCTGAACAGGGTGGCGGACACGGAATAGGGCGCGTGCGGAACGAGGGTGGAAGGCAGGCCGTTTTCCCTGAAACGGGCCAGCACGGCGAGGGAATGTTCCAGCCTGCGCGGCGCGGCGGCGTCCACAAATCCCATACATTCCACGAAAGTGTGCCAGTAAATGCCAGGCCGTGTTTTGAGCGGCAGGCTGGCCGCGGTGTTGCAGATGTCTCCCACGGCTACCACGCCTTCCGCCTGCATGGCGGCGGCGGCCTTTTCTATGGCTTCCTGCACGGTTTCCGGCACGGGCGGCTCGCGCTGCTCCATCACCGATTGCAGGAAGGCCGGCAGGCCGGCGCCTTCTGGGATCAGGCCCTGCATATGACTTAATTCGAGATGGCAATGCGTATTCACAAAACCGGGGCACAGCCAGCCTTCCACTTCAATAATTCCTTCGCCTGCCCAGCTGCGCGGCACAATGGCCGACACGGCGCCGGTTTCGTCCAGGATGAGGCAGCGGTCTGCCCCCAGGAACTTCTGCCCGTCGAATATATCCCCTGCTGTTAGCTTGATCATGCTTTCCGAATTAACATTTAAAAATGAACGGGCCGCTTCCCCCTTTTTATTAATGGGCAAAAACGTAATTTTGCAACCCGAAGCGATTACGAAATACGGGAATTTATCCGAATGATAATAATCCGCCGCAGCCTGTAAACGCTTTCAAGAAACAGAAATTTTATTATGATCGATAAATTGGATGCCATTAAAGGCCGGTACGAACAGGTAGCCCTGGCGCTTACCAACCCCGAAGTGGTAAAAGACAATAAACAGTTCAGCAAGCTCAGCAAAGAATACCGCCAGCTTGAAAGGATCGTGAAAGCTTACGACGCTTACCGCAACCTGCTGGATACCATTGCTTTCAACAAAGAAGTGCTGGAAAGCGGCGACGAAGAAATGCGCGAGCTCGCGAAAGAGGAAACGGAAAGCCTGCAGGAACGGAAAGAGCAAATGGAGGCGGACATCCGGAACCTGCTGATCCCGAAAGACCCGCAGGACGAGAAAAATGCCATTCTCGAGATCAGGGGCGGCACCGGGGGCGACGAAGCGGCATTGTTTGCCGGCGACCTGCTGCGCATGTACCTGCGGTATTGCGAGAACAAAGGCTGGAAAACCTCGATCATGAATGAAAACGCCGGCGGGGTAGGCGGTTACAAGGAAGTAGTGGTGGAAGTAACGGGAGACGACGTATACGGCACGCTCAAATTCGAATCCGGCGTACACCGCGTGCAGCGCGTGCCGGCCACCGAAGCATCCGGCAGGGTGCATACCTCCGCGGCCACGGTAGCGGTGCTGCCTGAAGCGGAAGACGTGGATGTGGACGTTCGCGAAGCGGACATCAAAATGGATACGTTCCGTTCGTCCGGCGCGGGCGGTCAGCACGTAAACAAAACCGAATCCGCCGTAAGGCTCACCCACATTCCCACCGGCGTGGTGGTGGAATGCCAGGAAGGCCGCAGCCAGCACTCGAACAGGGACATTGCCATGCGTATGTTACGCACCCGTATATACGAAGCCGCCGTGCGCAAACACGAAGATGCGATCGCCTCGCAAAGGAAAAGCCTCGTGAGCACGGGCGACCGCTCCGCGAAGATCCGCACGTACAATTATCCGCAGGGCCGCGTTACCGATCACCGTATCGGTATGACGGTGTACAATATGGACGCATTTATGAACGGGGAGATAGAAGACATGGTGCAGGCGCTCCAGTTTGCGGAGAACGCGGAAAAAATGAAGACGGGAGACACGTTGTAGAAAATGTTAACCCAGGCTTAAACAACTTCCGCAACAATTTGTTCGGCGAATGTGTTATTATGCTGTAAAATGCCCGGAACCGTTTACCAGATCGTACGTATGCATAATAACATAATAATCGGTGACCTCAGTTTTATTCCATCCTAAACCATATCAAAATGCTTGATCAATTAATCCAGCTGGTGCGCGAAAACGCCCAGGAATCCGTGGTGGCCAATCCCGCCGTTCCCAATGAGCAGAACGAGGCCGTGATAGGTGAAGCCACGCACACAATTGCTTCCGGTTTGCAGGATGCCCTTGCCAATGGAAATGTAAAAGAAGTAATGGGCCTGTTCAACAGCAACGGCCAGATCGATTCACAGAACCCCGTGGTGAACAACATTTCCGGTAACCTCATCAGCAGCCTCACCCAGAAGTTCAACCTCAACAGCGGCACAGCCGCATCCCTTGCCGCATCGCTGATCCCCACCGTGCTCGGATCGCTGGTGAAAAAAACCAACGACCCGTCTAACAACGGTTTTTCGCTGGACAGCATTTTCGGCTCCCTCACCGGCGGCTCTACCAACGGTATGGACCTCGGCGGGCTGCTCGGCAAATTCGCCGGCGGGCTCGACAAAGACGGAGACGGCGATGTAGACATGCAGGACCTCGTGGGCATGATCAGCAACGGCGCCAAACAACAACAAGGCAGCGGCGGACTGGGCGGCCTTCTCGGCGGCCTTTTCGGCAAGTAAAAAACACTCAGACAGGCAGCGGCGCAAACATCCGTGTGCCTGTTTTATTTTGTTTGTAAGGGGATGGTTCCCAGTAAATTATAAAACAGCGTTCCGATTTGGCAAACTATTTGTTCAGGCTTTAACACTCAAATAAAAACTTACTATGATGAAACGAATGAATGCACTAGTGGCGATGGCTTTAGCAGGTGTGCTTGTAATTAGCAGCTGCAGCACCTGGCAGGGAATGAACAATACGAAGAAAGGAGCGGTGATCGGTACCGGCGGCGGGGCCGCGGCCGGCGCAGTAATTGGAAAGGCAGCCGGTAATACGGCCCTTGGCGCCATCATCGGCGCGGCAGTGGGCGGTACCGCCGGTGTCCTGATCGGTAAAAAAATGGACAAACAGGCGGAAGAGATCAAGAATGAAGTGCCCAACGCCACGGTTGAGCGCGTAGGCGAAGGCATCAACGTAACGTTCAATTCCGGTGTGCTGTTCGGCTTCGATAAGTCAGACCTCACCGCCACCGCACAAAGCAATATCCAGGAGCTCGCCCAGGTATTGAACAAGTATCCGGACACGCACGTTCGCGTGGAAGGCCATACAGACGATACCGGCGCTGATTCTTACAACTACAGCCTCTCAGAGCGCCGCGCCAAATCGGTAGCCAATTACCTTATCGGCCGGGGCGTTGCCGCTAACCGCGTGCAAACATTCTGGTACGGCGAAACACAGCCTAAAGTTGCAAACGACAGCGAAGCCAACCGCGCGCAGAACCGTCGTGTGGAATTTTCCATCTTCGCCAACGACAAAATGAAGTCTGAAGCGAAGAAAGAAGCAGGCCAGCAATAAATTGTTTAGTTGAATTTTCTCATAAGCAGTTTGAACGATCCTCCCGGTTTCCCGGGAGGATTTTTTTGTTCTATAGGTGAGGATCGACTACAAAGCATCCAGTCCCGCGAGTATTACCGCGCATGCTTTCCGGATCTCATCTTCTGTAATGATCAGCGGCGGCACGATGCGTATCGCGTTGGCGGCAAACAGGAACCAGTCGGTGATCACGCCGTTGGCAATGCAATGCGCGATCACTTTTTTTACAGCGGGGAAATCTTCCAGTTCCACGGCCAGCATGAGCCCGCGCGAGCGCACGGCTTTTATGTTGGGATGTTTGAGCAGTTCGAGGAACAGCCGCTCCTTGTCAGGAATCCCAACCATCATGTTTTCTTCGATCAGGGCTTTCATGCCCGCCATCCCCGCCGCGCAGGCCACGGGATGGCCGCCGAAAGTGGTGATGTGCCCCAGCACGGGTTTGTCCGTAAGGCTCCACATCACGTCGCGGCTGGCGATGAAGGCGCCCAGCGGCATGCCTCCGCCCAGCGCTTTGCCGGCCAGTACTATATCGGGAACTACGTCGTATTGTTCAAACGCCCAAAGTGTGCCGTTGCGCCCCAGGCCGCACTGGATCTCGTCCAGCACCAGCAGGGTGCCCGTTTCGGTGCAGCGTTTGCGGAGCGCCTGCAGCCAGGCCTTTTCAGGCGCCAGCACGCCAGCTTCCGCCTGGATCGTTTCCGCGATCACGCAGGCGGTGCGGTGGGTGATCTGCGCCAGCATGTCCATTGAATTATGCTGCAGGTGCTGCACGTCTGGCAGCAGCGGGCGGTAAGCGTTGCGCCAGTATTCGTCGCCGATGATGCTCAGCGAGCCCTGTGTTGAGCCATGGTAGCTATTTTTGAACGCGATGACCTCCGTGCGGCCGGTATGGCGTTTGGCCAGTTTCATGGCGCCTTCCGTGGCTTCGCTGCCCGAATTGGTAAAATATACGCTGTTGAGCGACGCGGGAAGATGATCGGTTAGATATTTGGCGTACGCCACCTGCGGGCTTTGCACGAATTCGCCGTATACGAGCAGGTGCATGTACGATTCCGACTGTTCGCGGATGGCGCTTATCACGGCAGGGTGGCAGTGGCCGATATTGCAAACGCTGATGCCGGCGATCAGGTCGAGGTATTGTTTGCCGTCCGCATCCCACATATACATGCCTTTCGCTTTCACGATCTCCAGCGCCATGGGGGCATCGGAGGTTTGCGCGACGTGTTGTAAAAAAAGCTGCCTGTTATTCATTGTGGCGAAGTTAGTGAAGTTCTATATTTGTATCATGCCAGTAATATTACCAGTTAAAGGAGTAAGCCCGGAAATGGGCCCGAATTGTTTTATCGCGCCGAACGCCACGATCGTTGGCGATGTGGTGATGGGAAAGGATTGCAGCGTATGGTTCAATGCCGTCGTGCGCGGCGATGTGAACAGCATCCGCATGGGCGATAAGGTGAATATCCAGGACGGGGCGGTGATCCACGCCACGTACCAGAAAACGAAAACCCTGATCGGGAATAACGTTTCCGTGGGGCACAACGCCATCGTGCACGGCTGTACGGTGGAAGACAATGTGCTGATCGGCATGGGCGCCATCGTGATGGACAATGCCCATATCGGCAGCAATACCATTATTGCCGCCGGCGCCGTGGTGCTCGAAGGCACGCATGTGGAAGCGGGCTGCATCTACGCCGGCGTGCCCGCCAAAAAGGTGAAAACCATCAGCCAGGAGCTGATCCACGGGGAGATCGACCGCATCGCCAACAATTATATCATGTATGCAGACTGGTTCCGCGACCAGGTTTAATAGACACGTTAAGAAAAAACGTTATATTGCATATCATAATTCCCTGACCTATGAAAAGAAAATGGATGTTGTGGCTCTGGCTGGCCTTTTTGCTGGCCGGCTGCGCCTCGCAGAAATACGGTTGCCCCGGCAGCACCTATTACAATTCCAGCAACCAGAAGCAGAACGCAAAGGCGGGTAAACAGATGAAACTTTTCTAAACGGAATGATTATGCGGAAGTTATGCCTGTTGCTGGTGCTGTGCGGGATGGTGGCGGCCGTCGGCTGTCGCGCGCAGAAAACCGGATGCCCAACGCCGGTAAAAAATCTTGGCGCCGAAAGGGTGATGGATGAGATGAACAAACCCCAAAAGAAGGGGTTGTTCCGCCGCCGGCATTGATTGCATTTAATAAGTCGTTTCTTCGATCGTGGCGAGTATGGACGCATAGCTCACATACCGCTCCAGGTCTATTTCCCCCGCTTCCACGGCTTCTTTTACGGCACAGCCCGGCTCATCCATATGGATGCAGTTGTTGAACTGGCAATTGGGAAGATAAGGCTGCATTTCCAGGAAATAATGCGAAAGCTCCGTTTTCGGGATATCCACGATGCCGAATTCCCGCACGCCGGGCGTATCGATCAGCTGCCCGCCGTCAGGCAGGTCGAACATTTCGGCGAAAGTGGTGGTGTGCAGGCCTTTGCCGCTCCACCCGCTCACGTTCTTGGTTTTCAGTTGCAAATGCGGCAGCAGCCGGTTGATGATGGTGGACTTCCCCACGCCGGAATGCCCGGAGATCAGCGTCGTTTTATCTTTTAATAAATCTTTCAGCTCCCCGATGCCTTCCCCTTCTCCTGCGCCCGCGGCGGTAAGCAGCACGGTATAACCGATATCTTCATACACCGCCTTCCAATGCTCGAACTTTTCCATCTCTTTGGCCTTGTACACGTCTTTTTTGTTGAAAACGAGGATGACGGGAATGTGGTACGCAGCGGCTGTTACGAGAAACCGGTCTATGAAGCCCTGCGAGGTGCGTGGTTCTTTTACGGTGCAAACCAGCATGGCCTGGTCGAGGTTGGAGGCAACGATGTGTTTTTTGTGTTTTCCCTGCGGCGAGCTGCGCACAATGTAATTCCTGCGGTTTCCGATGCCCGTGATGATAGCAGGCCCGTTCCCGCCTTCTTCGAGGGCGATGGTCACCTTGTCTCCCACCGCGATGGGATTGGTGGACGTGATGTCCTCATCGATTTTGAACAGCCCTTTGATGCGGGCCTGTAAAAAATCGCCTTCGGAAGTTTTGGCGGAATACCAGCTGCCGGTGGATTTGTAGATCGTTGCTTGCACGGTGCAAATATAAGCGAAATCGTGCAGGCGGCTACGGCAGGCGCCTGAAGAGCGTGTAACGCAGCACGGTTTCGAGCAGCATGCAGGCCAGCGCGATGATCGCCAGCGGGAAGAAGTGCTCCTGGTAACGTTTGTAAGAGGTGATCTCTACTTTGGTGCGCTCGAGCTTGTCGATCTCGTGGTAGATGTTTTGCAGGGAAGCGTTGTCTGTTGCGCGGAAATAACGCCCGCCGGTTTCGGTGGCGATCTTTTTCATCAGCGGTTCGTCGATCTGCACGTCCACCATTTGCATCTGGATGCTGCCGTCAGGCATGGTGGCGGGAGAGGGGGCTTTGCCGATGGTGCCCACGCCCACGGTGTATACTTTTACCTTGTATGCTTTAGCTATTTCGAGCGCGGTGAGCGGGTCTACCAGGCCGGTGTTGTTCACGCCGTCCGTCAGCAATACGATCACCTTGCTTTTCGCTTTGCTGGCGCGCAGGCGGTCTACGGCCGTTGCGAGGCCCATGCCGATGGCGGTACCGTCTTGCAGCATGCCGCTGCGGATCTGCATGAGCTGTTGTTTCAGCACACCATGGTCCATGGTGATGGGGCATTGCGTAAAACTCTCGCCGGAAAATATCACGAGGCCGATGCGGTCGCTGATGCGGCTGTCCACAAAATCCATCGCGGTTTTTTTCGCGGCTTCCATGCGGTTGGGCCGCAGGTCTTCGGCGAGCATACTGCCCGAAATGTCGATGCTCAGCACGATGTCGATGCCTTCGCTGTCGATATTTTCAGAGGTGTTGGAAGTTTGCGGGCGGGCGAGAGCGATCACCAGCGCGGCGAACGCGATCACGCGCAATACCAGCAGCAGCGGCCTGAAACGGATCTTCCACGACACGGGCAAACCTTTCAGCCCCTGCAGCGAACTGACCTGTACCGATCCCTGGAGTTTGCGGCCGGTGCTGAAAAACCACCAGATCATTACGGGAATGAGCAGCAGCAGCCAGAAAAAGGCCGGGTATGCGAATTGAATATCTTTCCAAAGTTCAGCGTTCATGCTTCATCTACTGATTTGTGCCCTCGGGCAGTTGTTCGGTTTGAGCGGTAACGGCGCGTTTCGTCCATTCTACCACTGCAATGGCTTTTTGCAGGCAGTCCTCATGCTCATGCGGTGCGGGCTGCAGTTTGGCGAACTTGGCCAGGTCCGCCAGCGTGAGGATGTGCTGGATCTTTTCCCGCTGCTGGTTCAGCACCGTCACGGGTTTGATGTTCTGCAACAGTTCGGCGGTGGTTTGCTCCAGCGCCGCGATGTGGAACTGCTGCTCGAAATAATGGCGCAGCACGTCGGTGAGCTGTGTGTAATATAATTTGACGTCCGTGTTCCATGGCTTTTCGTTTTCCAGCTGATGCAGCTGTTCCATGGCGACTTCGAACGGCGTTTTCAGGGGTTTGAGGGGCGCGGGTTTCGCTTTCGGTTTTTTGCGCCAGTAAGCGAAATACAACGTCACCGCCGTGATCACCAGCAGCAGCGCGAGCAGGTAAGGCCAGTAATCGAGGATATTCCATGCCACCGTTCGCAACGGCTTGATCGGCTTAAAAGCCTTGGTGGTATCTACCGGCACGGTGTTCACATCAATGAAGATCGGGTCGGTGAACACCGAATCGTACGACCCGTCGGACACGGAGAACACCTCGAACTTCATGGGCGGCAGTTCCCAGCGGCCGGAATCGAAGCTGGTAACGGTAAGCACCTGCTTCCAGTATTTTTCGTCTTCGGTGGAACCGGTGGTGTCCAGCGGCGTGCGCTCCACCACTTCGATGTGGTTGATGGAATCCGGGAGATTGGGAAACACCACTTTGATGTTGGCGCCTTTCAGCGAACGGATCACGACCCTTGTGGTGATGCTGATCTTCACGGGCTCGCCGATGCGGATAGATGTGGTGTCCGGCCGGGCCGTCACTTTAAAATAGTCGTTATACTGTTCAGTTCCCTGCTGGTCCTGCGCCTGCGCGCGGCCGGCTATGAAAAGGCCCGCCAGCAAGGTATAAACGAATATATTTCTGATTCCTTTCATGTAGTCTTAAACCCTGTTCAGGAAAAATGTTTGCAATGCTTTCACGTAATCTTCGTCTGTTCTGATGCTGATGAGGTCCGCCCCGCTTTTGACGAACGCCGTTTTGCAATATTGCGCATGCTGCTGAAACTGCTGGGCGTAGTATTGTCGTACTTTTTTGTCGCTGGTATCTACCCATTGCGATGCGCCGGTTTCCCCGTCCGTCATGCGCATGAGGCCTACCGCGGGCAGGTCTTTGTCGCGCGGGTCGTATACCTGCACGCCCACCACGTCGTGTTTTTTAGCGGCGATGTTGAGCGCATCCTGGTAATTGCCGGAGAAAAAGTCGCTGAGCATAAACACGATGCTGCGTTTTTTCGCGGCATTGTTGAAGAAGCGCAGCGTTTCGGAAATATTGGTTCCTTTACGTTTAGGCGTAAAGGAAAGCAGTTCGCGTATGATAAAAAGGATGTGCGATTTCCCTTTTTTCGGCGGGATGTATTTTTCCATGCCGTCGCTGAAAAAGATAACGCCCACCTTGTCGTTGTTTTTGATGGCGGAGAAGGCCAGCACGGCGCAGAGCTCGGTAACGAGGCTGCGTTTGGTATGGGTGGCGGTGCCGAAGGTCTCGCTTTCGCTCACGTCTACCAGCAGCATCACGGTCAGCTCACGTTCTTCTTCGAATACTTTCACGAAAGGGTGATTAAAACGCGCGGTCACGTTCCAGTCGATAGACCGCACGTCGTCTCCGAAGTGGTAATCGCGCACTTCGCTGAACGACATGCCCCTGCCTTTGAAGGCGCTGTGGTATTCGCCTGCGAAGATGTGATTGGTAAGCCCTTTGGTTTTTATTTCCAGCTGGCGGACCTTCTTGAGTATTTCTGAAGTCTCCATGTTGTTGCAGGTTTTAATTCACGGCTCATGGCACTTCCACGGCGTTCAGTATCTCGCTCAGGATGTTTTCGCTGGTCACGTTCTCGGCTTCGGCTTCGTAGGTAAGGCCCACGCGGTGGCGCATCACGTCGAAACAAACGCTGCGCACGTCTTCCGGGATCACATAACCCCTGCGTTTCATAAAAGCGTAAGCTTTGGATGCAAGCGCGAGGTTGATGGAAGCGCGGGGCGAACCGCCGTATGCGATGAGCGGCTTCAGTTTGGCGAGCTTGTAATCTTCGGGGTTGCGGGTGGCAAACACCACGTCGATGATGTATTGTTCGATCTTTTCGTCCATGTACACCTGGCGAACGAGCTTGCGGGCGTCGAGAATGTCCTGCGGGTTCACCACGGGATTGATCTTCGTTTGCCCGTCGGGCTGCAGGTTCTGGCGGATGATGTGGCGCTCTTCTTCCTTGGTGGGGTAACCGATCACGACTTTCAGCATAAAACGGTCCACCTGGGCTTCAGGCAGCGTATAAGTGCCTTCCTGTTCGATCGGGTTCTGGGTGGCCAGCACCAGGAAAGGTTCTTCCAGTTTAAAAGTGGTGTCGCCGATGGTGACCTGTTTTTCCTGCATGGCTTCCAGCAGGGCGCTCTGCACTTTGGCGGGGGCGCGGTTGATCTCGTCCGCCAAAATAAAGTTGGCGAAGATCGGGCCTTTGCGCACCATGAACTCGTTGCGTTGCTGGTTGTAGATCATGGTACCTACAACGTCGGCCGGCAACAGGTCTGGCGTGAACTGGATACGGGAAAAACGCGCGTTAATGGCGGAAGACAGTGATTTGATAGACAGGGTTTTAGCCAAACCGGGCACCCCTTCGAGCAGCACGTGGCCCTGGGCGAGCAGGCCGATCATCAGGCGCTCCACCATGTACTTCTGGCCAACGATCACTTTATTGATCTCCATGTTCAGGAGATCTACAAAAGAGCTGGCCTGGTGAATCTTGTCGTTGAGTTGACGAATGTCGTACGATGTATTTTCCATGTAATTACATTTCAAGGCTGCTAAAATAGCGTTTTACTCGTTTAAACCTACTCCCATGGCGGAACCTGCGCCGTTAAATTGCTGTTAAAAGAGGCAGTTGAACGGCTTCCCGGGTAAGCAGATATGGTTTACAAAAAATTCCAATTTAAGAAAGCGGTTTGATATTTACATCAATTTTTTGTGTAAACCGTACATTTGTTGTCCGTTTGAGGCTGCAAGAGGTATGCCATGTACGGGAAAAATATAAAAACCGACTGATGGACAACGAAGATTTCGATAAAAGATGGAAAAAAGTGGAAGACATGCTCACCGAACGTTTCGGCAAAACGCCGAATATGGAAGCATTGCTGCTGCTTATCGGCATACAGGAGCTGAACAGCCCTAAAAAGAAGTTCACGAAAGAACAGAAACAGGACCTGATGCATATCGCGGTATGCTCGCTGCTGAGCCAGAGCGGCTATTTTGAGCCGGAAGGCCGCGATAAGGACGGATGGCCGCATTTCAAAGAAGTGCAGCCCGTGCCGAAAATGGGGCTGGAAGAACAGGAGCGGTTCCTGAAAGAACATGTGATCGCCTATTTTGAAGAATAAGCCGAAAAGCGCCCCCGCCGCTGAAGAGTGCGACGCAACCCAAGCCCGGGGCCGGACGCGAAGCCTACACCCAACCCAAATACCAACATGCAAAAAACGATCCTGGCGGTACTGCTTGCCTTCGCATGCCTTTCGGCCAGCGCGCAGCGCAACCGCAAAGTAAAGGTGATCACGGAATACGGCACCATGACCATCAAACTGTACGATCAAACGCCGCTTCACCGCGACAATTTCATCAAACTGGTGAAAAAACATTTTTACGACAGCCTGCTTTTTCACCGGGTGATACAACATTTTATGATCCAGGGCGGCGACCCGGACTCGAAAAGGGCCGCGGCCGGCGCCCAGCTGGGCAATGGCGGTACCGGCTATACGATCCCGGCGGAGTTCCGGCTGGATCTGTACCATAAAAAAGGGGTGTTGGCGGCCGCGAGAGATGATAATCCCGCCAAAGCCAGCGACGGCTGCCAGTTCTACATCGTGCAGGGGAAGAAGTTCACGGAGGGGCAGCTGGATACGCTGGAACAAACCCGGCTGGGCGGGCGCAAACTGCCGGTAGACCAGCGGGAAGTATATAAAACGACCGGCGGGGCGCCCCACCTGGACCAGCATTACACGGTATTCGGGGAAGTGGTGAAAGGGCTGAACGTGATAGACAGCATCGCCGCCGTAAAAACCGACAGGAATAACCGCCCGGTGCGGGATGTGAGGATGAAAATCAGGCTGAAAAAGAAGTTCCTGCTGTTTTAGTCATTGAACTTTAACATATTCAGGCCCAAGAAGTTTTTATAATTCCGGGGGCAATCTTTATTTTTACCGCTCAAAATCAAACTTGACATGAATTTTCCGTCGCAACTGCGTTACACAAAAGACCACGAATGGGTATTGTTAGAAGGAAACACCGCAACGGTGGGTATTACTGAATTTGCGCAGCGCGAGCTGGGCGACATTGTGTTTGTGGACATTACCACGGTGGGCAAATCCCTGAACGCCGAAGAGATCTTCGGTACGGTGGAAGCGGTAAAAACCGTGTCTGACCTGTTTCTGCCGGTTGCGGCTACGGTGAAGGAAGTGAACGCAGCACTGGAAGGCAGCCCCGAGCTGGTAAATACCGATCCATACGGCGCGGGCTGGATGGTAAAGATCGAGGTGAAAAACCCCGCCGATGTAGACGGACTGCTGAGCGCAGACGCATACAAGGCGTTAGTAGGAGAATAAAAGATGAATGAATTAAATACGAACGATAAGTTAAGCATGAGGATGATCCGTTATTATTTGCCAGCAATGGGATGGGTCATTCTCATTCTTTTTTTATGCACGCTTCCTGGCGAAGCGATCCCGCAGGTGTCTGCTTTCGACATGCTGCACATCGACAAGGTGGTGCATTTCGTGTTGTTTGGCGGCACGGTGTTGTTGCTGGCGTACGGCATTCACAAGCAGAAAGGAAACGTGAGCAAATGGGCGCTGTTCTGGATGGTGGCGGCGGCGTCGCTGTACGGGCTGGCGATAGAATTTATACAGAAATACCTGGTGATACACCGGAGCTTTGACCTGTATGATTTTCTGGCGGACAGTTTGGGTGCGGCGTCGGGAGCGCTGGTGTACTGGTGGATAGGGCGGCGTATCCTGAAATAGGGATTGTTCGTAAAACGATATGGACGCGGCTGATGGCCGCATTTTTTTTGCAAATTTGAAACGGATGCACTCGTAATGAGTGCATTTTTTGTGTTCGTCCCTCACGATTTCAGAGATTACCTGTAGTGCTGATAGAGAATATCTTAGAACGGGACGTAAACTTTTGGAGGCAGTTTCTCAATCTGCTAATTTTATTTTCATGGAAGGGTTGTTAGCCACATCCACAATTCATGAAGGAACGGAATGTTGGCCCCAGGATACGCAGGTTAAGGGAATCCAGGAATTACACACAGGAGTATGTGGCGCAGCGGCTGAACATCGGGGCGACGGCGTACGGGAATATTGAGCGGGGGGATGTAAAGCGGATCACGCTGGCGCGTTGGATGGAGATCGCGGAGATCCTGGGGGTGCATTATTCGGAGATATTCGGCGAGTGGGACGTACCCGGTTCGCGCGGGCAGCTGCCGCCCTTGCAGGACCTGACGGCGCTGGCGGAGTATTTCAGGAAAGACAAACTGTTATTGTACGAAATACTAAAGAATTACAAAGAGATCTTCTGGAAGCTGGACGAGATGTTGCAATCGAGCAACAAAGCGATACAGCAGATGATGCAGATGCAGCTGGACTTTCAGCAGCAATTGCTTGAATTGCGCCGTTGAGCAGGCCTTTTATCCATTGTTTAGAATTGTAACCTGAAGCTGCCGAAGATCCCGAACCTTTTTTCGTATGGTTCGAAGGGGAGGGGTTTCGGCGCTACCCTCCACACAAAATCCACGCGGAGGAATTTGAGGATGTTTTCCACGCCGGTACCGATCTCGATGTAGGGATTGCCTTCCAGTGTTTTGAAAGGATACCCTGCGTTGAGGTTGAGGGTTTTGTTCGCCTCGCTGAGTTTGCCGATCACGCCTTTGGCGGTCCAGAACTGGCGGAATTTCAGCTTCCTGACGCCGGGGATGTAGTTGAAGATGCCGCTGCCGATGGTGTGCTCGATGTTGAAGCCGGCGTATTGGTCGCTGATGAACTCGTAGCGGTTCATCATATTGAAGGCGTATTTGTTGTAATAGTAAATTTCGTTGCCGGGGTGGATTTCCAGCATGGTGTAAGGCAGTGCGCCGTTGCTGAATATTTTGCCGCCGAAGAAATTGTAGTAGATCTGCCCGAACGGCGGTGTTTTAATGTAATCAGATACGGTGAACGCGGCTTTGTGGTAGTTGTAATTGCTTTTGAGCAGGCCTTTCAGCCCGAGTGAATACTTTACTTCCACGATAGGGTATTTGCTGCCCAGGCTGAAGCGGTAATAGTTGCCTTCGAGGAATTCTTCGCGGAAGGCATAGCGCAGTTTCACGGCCACTTCCGTGTTGGTAAGCGGGTCCAGCCCGTTGCCGTTGTGGGGGAAGAAGGTGCCGGTGGGCAGCGGCGCGAAGGGGAGGAACTGTTTATGTATTACCGCCAGGTGATGGGAAAAACCGGAGAAATATTCCTTATAGAACTCCGCGCGTTTTTCGTCGATCAGCATGAACTTCTGCGGAATGCCCGGCTTGCGGATGGCGAGGGAAAAGATATTGTCCGTTCCCACTTCGTCGTAATAATTGGCGCCGTTGTCGAGGTCGCGCACGAAGGAGCCGTATACGTACATGCGGGGATGCCGTTTGAGCAGCCAGAGCGCGGAGAGCTTGCCTTTGAAACGCTGATCGCTGAAACCGTATGCCAGGTAACCGTTGAGGTAAAGGTCTTTATTGAATTTGGGCGTAGTGCCCAGGTCGATACGCGTTCTGAAACCTTCCAGGCGGTTCTGTGAAAACAGGTACCAGTACGGCCCCCATTCGATCGGGCCGAAGGGTTTGTACCCGGTGGCGAGGAAGCGGATGGTGTTGGAGTACTTTTGGAAAAGCGGCATTTTCTGCAGGGTGTCTACCATTCTGTAGATAGACTGCTCGTTTTTGCTGAGGCTTTCGTGGCGGTTATTTTCCCAGAACGATTCTGGGCGGCTGCGCGCGCTGTCTGTCAACACGATGTTCTCGGGGTATCGTTTTTCCGCGAAAAGGTTGGTCACGGAAGTATCGTTCACCATTACGTTTTCGTAAGTGGTAGTTTTGCGGCCGATGAAGTCCATCTTTTTGGTGGGCTTGATGCCCGGCGTCCAGAAATCGACAATGAACTTGTCTTTCGCGAGGAACCACCCGCTGCTGTCGGCAAAGGGCTTGTATTCCTGTACCATGCTGATTTTGCGGACGAAGTTGATATTCGCTTCGCCCGGTACGGACATGCTCATTTTCTGGATGGCGTAGGTGGAATCCTGCACCCACATTTCACCGATGAAAGCGTTTTCGCCTTTCCTGCGGGGCTGGAAGTTCATTTTGATGAAGCGATGGGTATTGATGTATTGCGTGTCCGTGATCTGGTAGTTGTAATACAATGCGCCGCTGTTGCTGATGGGGCTTACGAAGCTTTTGTCGAATACAGGGATGTGGTTGTCGTATACGTTGATGTTCTGGTACATGCCGCCGAGGAACCTGGAAACGCTTTCGTTGTCCAGCCCGGAAGTGCGGGATGCTTTGATGATCTCTTTGGTCTTTTTCGGGCTGCGCTGGAAGTAATAATCGGAAATGCTTTCCGTCAGGAACACGGGGAGGAATGGTTTGGTTTCCGAGGTGCTGTCGATATTCTGGAGGATAAACGAAAAAGGTTTGGTAAAGCGGTTCCTGGAAAGTTTGGTGGTATTGAGGTTTTTGATGTCAAGCTCGAGTTTGTTATAGATCTCGTAGCGGTAGTTGCTGAGGCGGTCGTAGTTATTTTCGGGTTTGCGGCGGATGATCTGCCGCAGGAGGATGAGAGCGAAGTTGACGTTGGCTTTTATTTCGTATTGTTTGAGGGAAACGTCGCCGCGGGAGATTTCGAAATTCAGGGTTTGTTCTTTTACGTTACGGTCTACGAACAGCACGGTGCGCTGGTATCCCATCACTCTTACCAGCAGCGAATCAGAAGGGATGGCGGGTAGTTCGAAAAGAAACGAGCCTTCGGCGTCGGTGACCATACCGGTGTTGGTGCCTACAAACTGAAGTGTGGCAAAGGGGATCAGTTCCTGGGTATGTGCGTCTTTTACTTTACCGCTGATCTTATACTGAGCACTGAGAGGTAAGAAGCTGATGATGCAAAAAATTAAAGCTATGGTTCGTTTCCGGCCGGTCATACACGAAGCAAATTAGAGATTTTCGCCCTAATAAGGCGAAACGCTGGTTAAATGGGACAGTTTTATAACAAATTTTTACGGTTTACCCGGTGTTTTGGGCCGGGTAAAGGAAATGTTGGCATCGTTCAAATGTAAGACGTACGCCGGTTTCAGTACCCCTATAACGGCCGGCCGGGCGAAAGGTTACCTGGAGGTTACCAAGCCTTTCTCATATCAACATTGCTTTCGCCTAACATTATATATACAATAACATGCCAGTTTCCCGCCAAAAAATATAACTTTGATGCACAAAGTGCTTTTATGAACGAGCAACAACACCTCGATTCCCTTCATGATATCAAACGGATCATGGAGCGCTCCACCCGGTTTATGTCCCTCAGCGGCCTCGGCGGCGTTGGCGCGGGCGTAAGCGCGCTGATAGGCGCGTTTTTTGCCTGGAAGCTCATATTCCAGCAAAACTTCGCCAATTCCATGCGCTGGGACCGCTCCGCACCGTATGATCCCGCGCCAGACGACAGCCTGCTCACCCTTCAGCTGCTGCTCATCGCGCTCGCCGTGCTGGTGGCCGCTTTAGGGACCGGTTTTTATTTCACCTGGCGTAAAGCCCAGGCACAGGGCCTCTCCGTATGGGACGCATCCGCCCGTAAAGTGATCTTTAATCTCGCCATCCCGCTGTTTGCAGGCGGCTTCTTTATACTCGGTTTGTTATACAACGGCTATGCAGGTCTCGCCGCGCCCGCCTGTCTCGTGTTTTACGGGCTCGGACTGGTGAACGCCAGCAAATATACCGTGACGGATATCCGGTATCTTGGTTATATTGAGGTGCTGATCGGCGTTATTGCATTGTTTAACCTCTACAACGGCCTGTTCTTCTGGGCATTAGGCTTCGGGGTGATGCATATTTTCTACGGAGCCCTTATGTGGTGGAAGTACGAAAGAAAACCCGCAGCTTAAATTTGATGGCATGAATCCGATCGGTAACCTGAATAAAATATTTGAAAGCCGCATCCGGCTGGGTGTGATGAGCGTGCTTATGGTGAACGTGAACGAGGAAGTGAGCTTCAACGACCTGAAGGAACTGCTGGAGGTAACGGATGGCAACCTCGCCTCCCATCTGTCTACCCTGGAAGAAAATGCCTATATCAAAGTGCATAAAGGTTTCATCGGGCGGAAAACCAACACTACATACTCCATCACCAAAGCCGGCGAAAAAGCCTTCAAAGGCCACCTCGCCGCGCTGGAAGCCATGATCAAATTTAACCAGTAACGCTCCCGCATTTCATTCATATAAAACCGGCATATGTCTGTTCAAAAGCGTTTCTTCGGCATCCGGCATGCTTTTAACGGCCTCGGCCTTTTCCTGCGCAGCGAATCCAACGGCCGCATCCATACCCTCGCCACGCTCGCCGTGATCGCACTCGCCGCCTGGCTCGGGTGCTCAGCCATCGAATGGGCCATGCTCGCGCTCGTGATCGCCATGGTATGGATCACCGAAATGCTCAACACCGCTATCGAAAAAATTATGGACTACGTGCAGCCAGACATTCACCCCAAAGTAAAATGGATCAAGGACGTATCTGCCGGAGCCGTACTGGTAGCCGCTATCGCGGCAATTATCACGGGCGCGCTCGTGTTGTTGCCCAAACTGATGGCGCTGTGATCACAGGGCTTTGATCAGCGAACTGTCGAAAAACAACCCGTCGCGGGCCTCTTCCGGCGGTGCCGCATAACAAGCCGGAAATTCCTGCCACACCGTATCCATGCTTTTATCGTTATCCAGGCAATGCGGCACGCCCATGGCGGTAACGACAACGAATTTTTCAGGGTCGTCCGGCAATAATTGAATAATGATCCGGGTGCCGGGCCTTACATAAAAGTTGAATCTTTCCGTTTTTCCGAGCACATGCAGCCGTTTCTTATAGCGGTACCATGCCTCGATCTTCCGTCCGCCTTTCCCGCTTTCCGCCATCGTCACTTTGCCGATCACATATACGCCATGGCGCGAAACTTCAGTTTCCGTATTAAATTCTCTTACGCCGGCCCAAATAAAAACGAGCAGGGCTACGATAAAGCCGGTCAGTTCAAGGTATTTTTTCCGGGATAATTTCATCGGGCTAAAAATGAAGTCAAAAATATAGAGGGATTAATTTCAATGGCTTTGTCGTCACCTTTGTTTTTAGGGATAAATTCTTTCATAAGTTGCTTTTAAAAAAAAGAGGCTGCTTCTTATGAAACAACCTCTTCCGTTATCAATACATTTCGTTATCAAAATTAAAAATCAACACCCATCGCGAAGGTCAGCAACGGTTTTCCCCTGAAGAAACCCGTCATTGGCCAGCCCGCGTCGAGCCTTACGAAATAGCCCAGCAGCGTGGTCCTGGCGCCAAAACCATAACCGCCCACAAACGGCCCGAGGAAACCTTCCTTGATCCGTACCACGATGCCTTCGGGATTGGTGTAAGTGGTGTAGTTCGCGTCTTTAAAAGACAGTTTCTGGTTCCAGGCGGTACCGATGTCCATAAAGGCCATCAGCTGGAAGTTGCGCAGGAACGCGGAGTTGATGGGTTTGTCGATGAAGGTGGTGAGCACGGGCAAACGAAGCTCCGTGTTCATCAGCATCACATTGTTACCGTTCTTGATGTTTTGTTTGTAACCGCGCATGTTCACCGCGAGGGTTTGGTATGCATAGTTTTCGTTCGGGTTCGGCGTATTGTTGCGGTAGATGTCCGGTTTGATCAGCCAGTTGTCTACACCGCCAAGGAAATAGATCAGCTTGCGGGTGCCCCAGGAAAGGTCTGCCGCAAAACGGGTGGCCCAAACGAAATTACGGTGTATCTCCACGTAATGCCTTGCATCGATGCCCATGTTGTAAGTGAACTTGCCTTTGGGCGTTACTTCGTTGAACAGCGTATTGCGGTTGCTTTTGATCTGCGACATCAGGTCTGCATAGATCTTGTACCGTGTGCCTTTATAAATATTGATCGCCGGGTTCAGCACGTTGTCGTGCACGTATTCCAGTCTTGCCAGCACATTGGTTTCTTTATAATTCTGTTCCTTGAGCGAAATTTCATCGTTGGCGAGCACCACCATTTCGTCGGTACGCAGGCCGGCGAAAATGCGGAAGCTGCGCACCACGTCGAGCGGATAACGTACTTCCAGCTGGTAGATGTTCGTTTTGTTTTTGATCGGGTAAACGTATTCCGCGCCGGAAGTATCGCGGTAACCTACTTCGCCTTTATCCACCTTGCGGTAGTAGCTGAATTTGTAATCGAAGCGTTTTTTGAGGTACGCGAACGAGAACAGGTACTCGGTTCCGTCCAGCGCAAGCGGGATGCGGAACGCGCCGCTGAATTTATAGTCCTCCATCAGGTCGCTGATGCCGATGCGCACGAGGCCGTTCACCGGGTCTGTAAGGCGGATCGGCGAGCTGGGGGGGCCCATGTAGGGCTGGTAACGGTTCATCAGCACGGAGTTGTCCAGCTGGGCCACGAGGTAGTCAGACGAGAATTTGAGCTTGTAATTGCTCAGCCTGGCAGACTTCAGCACCGGCGGCTCTTTTGGCGCGGAGGCGATCAGTTCCTGTGGTTGGGCGGTATCCGCGGGCTCGTTGCCGAACTCGTTCTGGAAGAAATTGTTTTGTTTGGTAGCGGTATCTTTCTGGTATACGCTCGGCAGGCCCAGCTTCAGGCTGTCTTCCTTCATCTGGTTGAGCCGGTAGCGGGTGGGGCGGGCCGTCACATTGCGCCGGCGCAGCGTATTGGTGTCTACCTTCAGTTTGTACAGGCGTTTGTAATCGCCTACCTGCACTACTTCCGATACCATGCCCTGGTCTCCCGCGATCCGGGATTCCTTGATGCCGTATTGGTAGTTCGTTACCGGGAACACGTAGGTGGAATCGTTGGTGATAGCCACGGCCTGCACGGAATCGGGCGCGGTGGAGCCGTATTCCGCCAGGGCTGAATCCAGTTCTTCCTTGTCCGGGTTATGCAGGATCTCGGCCCCTACGAAAAACAGGGAATCCACACCCGCCTTTTCACTTTTGAAGAAACCTGCGTAACGGTTGTTGATGCCGTTGGCGTCGCTCACGAAAGTGAAGTGGGTGGTATTGTACTGAACGGGCAGGCGGGCGTTGCCGTATTTCAGGTCCGTCAGCTGGGAGATCTGTTTTTCGGAGGATTTGTTCCAGTTATCGATCAGGAAAATGTTGTAATTGTCGTGCGGCAGCACGGTGTCTGCGCTGCGGGCTTTCGGGCCGGGGCGGTTAGACGAGTAGATGATGCCGCTTTTGCCAGGGAAGGCCACGAACGAAGGATCGAGATCGTCGAACACATCGTTGGTGATCTGTTCGGTTTTGCTGTTGCTGATGCTGTACGTGAAAATGTCGGTATGGCCGTTTTTTACGGCAGACAGCAGCAGGGAGTTGTCGAACTCGAAGAAATACTTCATGTCTATCACGCGGTCGAACTGCGGAAGGTCCTGTTTGATGGTGATCTTGGTCACCAGGTCGTACACCATCAGCCTGGTTTTTCCTTCATGCTCGTACACGATGGCCAGGCGGTTGCCTTTCTGGTTCCAGGCCAGCAGTGGATAGTTGGGGTCCAGCTTGGAAGTGAGCTGCCGTACGCCGCTTTTCAGCAGCACTTTGGTGGTGCTCCAGCCGAGGTTGATCTTTACTTTGTAAAGACCTTTGGAATATTCCACCACGGCGTACATGCTGTTTTTCGGATTGGCCTGGTAGCGGTAGTAGTCTTTTTTCTCGGTCACTTCGTTGGAAATAACGCCGGTACCGCGCGTTACCTGCCGGCGGCGGCGGTTGTCTTCCTGGTAACGTTTCCTGGTATAGATCATGAAATCCTTCATGGCGTCTTTCGGTTTCATGTGCAGCACCTGTTCGAAGCCTTTTTTAAGGCCGCGGTTGATGCGGGTGATGTACATGAGGTAGGGAACGGCGTCTTTCCCGTATTTGCTTTCCACGTAATACCAGAACGCCTGACCGGCCAGCAGCGGTTTGTCGAAAGACAGCTGGTTGAAGGTGTTGTATTTCCCGGAAGCCATCACGGCTTTGAGCTCTTCGTCCAGTTTGGCGCTCCAGTTTTCGGCGGCGTAGGAAATAAAGCCGTCGGTGAACCAGTTAGGGAAATCGATCAGCACGGCGTTGCCCGCAAATTCCCCGATGTCTTCCCCGAAAAGGAGCGTTTCCAGCATCACGCGGGCGATGCCCTGGCGGATCTGGCGACGCAGGTTGGCATGGTCGCCGTCGAAATACACGAGCAGTTTGTTACCTACCAGTTTGGTAACGCCGCCTGTGTTTTGCCAGTCTATGCCGATGCCGATATTGGATTGTTTAAATTCGCCGAAGTTGTTGTACACCACAATATTTACTTTCTGCCGGAAGGTGTATTCCATGAATTCCTCCAGCTGGGGCAGTTCCGTTTCCGCCGTCTGGGCCACATACTTTCCGAGCTCGAGGCCGCTTTGGGCGAAATAGGTATTGAAGTGGCGGGTGGTGTAGTAGCGCCATTTGAAATTTTTGAACTGAACCCGGTTTTGGCCAAACTCTACTGTATTCGTCTGTGCCTGAACGTGAAACGTACCAATCGATAGGAAAAGGAAAAACAAGAATGACCTGGTAATAAATCGGTTCATACGGAAAGTATTGATAATATTGTGTTGCGAATTAAAATTAGTAAAAAAGGTCTAACAATGTTCGAAATCAGATATTTCACGGTGAATCCCTTCGAGGAAAACACTTACGTACTTATTAACGAACAAAAGCAGTGTATCATTATAGACCCGGGCTTTTATTATCAAAATGAACGGGAGGAATTTCTTCAGTTTATACGGGAAAACGGGCTCGCCGTTGCCCGGCTGCTCAATACCCATTGCCACCTGGACCACATATTCAGTAACGCACTGGTCGTGAAAACGTTCGGCGTAGGGCTGGAAATGCACCAGAAAGACCAGGTGGTGCTGGACCGTTCGCCGCAAAGCGCCTCCATGTACAACCTGCCCATGGAGCCTTCGCCGATGCCCAAAAGTTACCTGGAAGAGGGGGATAAAGTGACGCTGGGGGAAGATGAGCTGGAAGTGATCCTCACGCCGGGCCATTCCCCGGGCAGCATTTCGTTTTATTGCACCAAACAGAAATTCCTGATCGCAGGAGATGTGCTTTTTAAACAGAGTGTTGGCCGGTCAGACTTCCCGGGGGGTAATTTTGAAACATTGGCGGCCAGCATCCGCCAGAAACTGTACAAACTGCCGGACGATACGGTGGTTTACCCCGGCCACGGCCCTTCCACCACCATCGGCTTCGAAAAACAGCACAATCCCTTCGTTCCTGAAGACCCGGCCTCCAGGATGGCCTGACACGTACGGCGGCTTTCGTAGTTTCCCTGCTCAGCCCGCCGCCCTGCGGCCCAGTAGCCGGACTACTTCCACGCGTTCCATATACAGTATAACGGCCATGTATATACCTATGCCCAGCAGCCCGGTGACCTGCATCGTCCAGAAGCCGGGATGCATCGAGCGCAGCCAGGCGTGGCCCGCGTAAATCAGCGCGGCCAGCCCGAGGTAAAACAGGATGCGTTTTACGTCGTACGGCACGGGATAATATTTCTGGCCCAGGGCGTAGGATACGATCATCATAAACGAATAAACGCAAAAGGTCGCCCAGGCGGAGCCCGTGTAGCTGAACTGCGGGATCCACCAGATGTTCAGCACAACGGTGATCACCGCCCCGCTCAGCGTGATCCAGGCGCCCATCATATTGCGGTTGGTCAGTTTGTACCAGATGGTAAGATTGTAATAGATCCCGAGGAAAACCGTTGCCATGGCCAGTATTGGCACGATGTGCATGCCCTGGGCGTAACTTTTGTCCGGCCCGCGGGTGATCAGCAATACCCAGAAATCCAGGAACAGCGCCACTACCAGGAACACCGCTCCCAACAGCATTACAAAAAATTTCATCACCCGGGCGTAGGTATGCTGCGCGTCTTCGCTGCGGCTCTGGTTGAAGAAAAATGGCTCGGCCCCCATCCTGAACGCCTGGATGCATACCGTGATCAGCACCGCCAGTTTGTAGTTCGCCCCGAAAATACCAAGCTGGGCCTGGGTGACCTCGGGCGGGAAAGGTGATACTTTCGTGAACACGAGCCGGCTGAGCATCTCGTTTACCATGCCGCCCAGCCCTACCACCACCAGCGGCATGCTGTAACGGATCACTTCGTTCCAGAGGGCTTTGTTGAACAGCCAGCGGAAAGAGAAAAACTCCCTGAAAATGTACACCAGTCCCAGGAAACTGGCCAGGAGGTTGGCGATCATGTAATATTCCACGCCGGCTTCCGGGTTGTACCAGCCCATCCAGCTATAACCTTTCGCATACAGCCGCGGGCATACCGTAAGCAGAAAAACGGTGAGCGCGATCTGGGTGGTAACGGTCAATATCTTTACCAGCGCGTATTTCCGCGGCCGTCCTTCCTGCCGCAGTTTGGAAAAAGGCATGGTCACCAGCGTATCGAAAAAAAGAATGCCCGCCGCCAGCATCACGAGGTCGCTGCGGCCCGGCAGGTCCAGGAAGGCGGCCATAGGCCCCGCCGCCAACAGCAGCAGCGCGGTAAAAACAGTGCTGGACGCGATTAGCGAAATGCTGAGGGTATTATAAAGCTGTTCTTTATCGGTATTTTGTGCAAAACGGAAATAACTGGTCTCGATCCCGTACGTAAAAATGATGTTCATGAAAGGAATAAAAGCGTACACCTGGGTGATGACGCCGAAATTTTCCGCATAAAAAACGCTCGTGAGGAACAGTTGGAGGATAAATCCCAGCATTCGCTGGACAATAGTGGGTACGCCGTACCAGATCGTTTGCCCCGCCAGTTTCTTGATATTTCCCAATGCGATGAATTTGATCCAAAAATAGTGGTTGGTTTAGTCGTTTCCAAAGTTATTCCGCCGGTTGCTTTTTTTCTCGCTCAGGCGTTTTTTGAACTGGATGCGTTTTTCGATCATGGCTTTGGTGGGTTTCACCTTGATGCGTTTTTTCGGCACTACGAGCGCTTTGGTCAGCAATTCGTTCATCTTGCGGATCACTTCGCCTTTGTTGCCCAGCTGGCTGCGCTCCGTCTGGCTTTTCACCTGCAGCAGCCCTTCGGCGTTCAGTTTGTCTGCCAGTTTGGCCAGCAGCCGTGTTTTCTGGCTTTCGTCGAGCAGCACGGAGGCCGCTATGTCGAAATACCCTTCCACCATGGTTTCCACCTTGTTTACATTCTGCCCGCCTTTGCCGCCGCTGCGGGCGGTCCTGAATTTTATTTCCGATGATACGTCCAGCATAACCTTATGCTTATCTTTAAGCACAAATGTAAGACGAATAATCATGAGGGTAGTGATACAACGCGTTTCCCGGGCCTCCGTTTCCATCGGCGGCTCCGTGAGATCAGCCATAGACAGCGGCCTGCTCGTACTGCTTGGCATCGAAGATGGAGACGGCCCGGAAGACATCGCCTGGCTCAGCGCCAAGATCGTGAACCTGCGCATTTTTAACGACGAAGCCGGCGTGATGAACAAAAGCGTGCTCGAAACCGGCGGGAACATCCTGCTGGTAAGCCAGTTCACCCTGCACGCCTCTACGAAAAAAGGCAACCGCCCTTCCTATCTCCGCGCCAGCCGCCCCGAAACCGCCATCCCGCTGTACGAACAAATGAAAACGCAGCTGGAAAAAGACCTCGGCAAAACGCCCGGCTGCGGCGAATTCGGGGCAGACATGCAGGTGGCGCTGATCAACGACGGGCCTGTCACCATCCTCATCGATTCAAAAAACCGCGAGTAAGTTACCTTTATAAAAACATCACGAACATGACCATCCAAGAAGCCCAGGAACGGGTAGACCAATGGATCAATACCACCGGCGTCCGGTATTTTTCGGAGCTCACCAACATGGCCATCCTCACCGAAGAAGTGGGGGAAGTGGCGAGGATCATGGCTCGCCGGTACGGCGACCAGTCGTTCAAGGAATCAGACAAAAAGAAAGAACTGGCGGATGAACTGGCGGACGTGCTCTGGGTGCTGCTTTGCCTGGCCAATCAAACCGGCATCGACCTGGGCGTGGCGCTGGAAAAGAACTTCGACAAAAAGAACATCCGCGACGCAAACCGCCATAAGGATAATGAAAAATTAAGATAACCAATTGATTAAAAACGTATTTTTAATGTAATACGTTGTTTCGAATTTCGATTTTATATTTGCGCGACTATGGCAACAGATCAGAACAAGTTCCAGGCGATCATTTCGCACTGTAAAGAATACGGTTTTATTTTTCAATCCAGCGAGATCTACGACGGGTTGAGCGCGGTATATGATTACGGTCAGTATGGCGCCGAGCTGAAAAAGAACATCCGCGATTACTGGTGGAAAAGCATGACGCAGATGCACGAAAACATCGTGGGCATCGATTCCGCGATCTTCATGCATCCCACGATCTGGAAGGCTTCCGGCCATGTGGACAATTTCAGCGACCCGATGATCGATAATAAAGACAGCAAAAAAAGATACCGTGTAGACCACCTGATCGAAGCTTATGCAGACACGCTGCCCGACGCGGAGAAAGACGCGGTGATCGCCAATATGGAAGAACTGCTGAAAGAAAATGATTACGCGGGACTGAAAAAGTTCATCGAAGATAAAAAGATCGTTTGCGGCGTAAGCGGCACCGGCAACTGGACGGACATCAGGCAGTTCAACCTCATGTTCTCCACCCAGCTGGGAAGCGTGGCCGAAGAAGCCAGTGAAATTTACCTCCGCCCCGAAACCGCGCAGGGTATTTTCGTGAACTTCCTGAACGTGCAGAAGACCGGCCGTATGAAGATCCCGTTCGGCATTGCGCAGGTGGGCAAAGCTTTCAGGAACGAGATCGTTGCACGCCAGTTCGTATTCCGCATGCGCGAGTTCGAACAGATGGAGATGCAGTTCTTCGTTCGCCCCGGCACGCAGCAGGAATGGTACGCTTACTGGAAAGAAGAGCGGATGAAATGGCATAAAAGCCTCGGCCTGAAACCCGAGCACCTGCAATACCACGATCACGCGAAACTCGCGCACTACGCGGACGCGGCCGTGGATATCGAATACAATTTCCCGATCGGCTTTAAAGAAGTGGAAGGCATTCACTCCCGCACCGATTTCGACCTGAGCCAGCATCAACAATATTCCGGCAAAAAAATGCAGTACTTCGACCCGGAGATCAACCAGAACTACATCCCGTACGTAGTGGAAACTTCTATCGGTCTCGACCGCTGCTGCCTGATGGTGCTCAGCGAAGCATATGAAGAGCAGGACCTGAGCACGGGCGATAAGCAGGACAGCCGCGTGGTACTGAAGTTCCCGCCGAAACTGGCGCCGATCAAACTGGCGATTCTTCCGTTAACGAAAAAAGACGGCCTGCCTGAGATCGCGAAAGAACTGATGGCCGATTGCAAGAAAAACTTCTACTGCTATTACGAGGAAAAAGACAGTATCGGCAAACGTTACCGCCGGCAGGACGCGATCGGTACGCCGTTCTGCGTAACCATCGACCACCAGACGAAAGAAGACGGCACCGTTACCGTGCGCCACCGCGACAGCATGGAGCAAGAGCGCATCCCGCTGGCAAGCGTGAAGGAAATGGTGATGAAATCGATGATGGACTAAAGCGACAAAAGCCAATACAATAAAGGGCTGACCATTGGTCAGCCCTTTTTATTTCCGGTTGATGATCTTATCCGTACAATTCCAAATGAATGTCATGCCGGTCGTACCCCATGGCCGTGATCTTCTGTTTAGCCTCGTCTATCATGGCTTTCCAACCGCAAAGGAAAAAATTCGCCGGCCTGCGGTCCGCCAGCAGTTCTTCGTACACCGAATGCACGTAACCTTTCCGGCCCGTCCATAACCCGCTGTCTTCCCGGGAAAGCGTGGGCAGGTAGTGAAAACCCGGCATTTCGGCTTCCAGTTGCCGCATTTCTTCCTTGTATAAAATATCTTTTTCGTAGCGCACGCCGAAGATCAGGTAGATGTTGGGATGCGGCAGCTGGTGAAGATGCAAATGATGCACCATGGAGCGGAATGGCGCAATGCCCGTACCAGTGCAGATAAGAAAAAGATCTTTTTCCATCGGCTCGGGAAGCGTGAATTTGCCTAAAGGGCCCTGCAACAGCAGTTCGCTGCCCTCGCGTACTTCGTTAAAAAGGTACGTTGTGCCCGCGCCGCCTTCCAGCAGCACGATCACCAGCTCTATCTCCGGCGAACCGTTGGGATGGCTCGCGATGGAATAACTTCGCCACCGTTTGTTTTTCTTTTCGTGGATCGGGAGGTCGAGGGTAACAAACTGACCCGGCTTGAACTCAAAAGCGGCTTTTTCCGGAACGCGGATCCAATACCTCCTTGTATTATGCGTCTCATTCACAATCTTCGTCACCACGCCTGTGTACCATTGTTCGGACATGTATGAAGGATTTACGTAAAATGAATTGGGCTTTATCTCAGATGCTGACCTCAATTAAATTACGCAAAAAATTAACAATAACCGAAATCCGCCTTAAATCGCATCTGTTCAAAATGCCTTATCTTTGCAATCTTCATGAATTTGCAGGGTGTTTTACAGTTATATGAGCGCGACCCCCGCCTGAAATCACTGGCGGACGGGATCATATTGCCCGAACCCCGCTATTTTCACCTCACCGGCCTTACGGGCAGCGCGGCTCCTTTCGTGGCCTCCGCCGCCTGGAATGCCACGGATTGCAACCACCTCTTTATTCTCAACGACAAAGAGGAAGCCGCCTACTTTCACAACGATATCGAACAGCTGACCCAGGCGCTGGACATTTTTTATTTCCCGGATTCCTTTAAAAAAACAGGCCAGTTCCAGGAATATAACAGCAGTCATAGCATGCTGCGCACCGAAGCGCTCATGAAGCTCACCGGGGGGAATACGCATAAAAAGGTCCTGATCACCTACCCGGAGGCGCTGTACGAAAAAGTAGCCGGCAACACCGCTTACAATGCCAATATGGTGCATGTAAAGGTCGGCGAAACCCTGAAGGTGGACGCATTGCTGGAAAAGCTCGTCAGCTGGGGCTTCGAACATTCCGACTTCGTGTACGGCCCCGGCCAGTACGCAGTGCGCGGCGGCATTCTCGACATTTATTCTTTCGGCAACGAAAAGCCCTACCGCATGGAGCTGTTCGGAGACGAAGTGGATTCCATCCGCCTGTTCGATCCCGAAACACAGCTCAGCGAGCGCAAGCTCATGCAGGTAACGCTCATCGCCAATATGGACACGCGGGCCGTTACCCACCAGAAAATGAGCCTGCCGGACTTTCTCCCGGAGAACACCGTTGTGTGGATCAAAGACCCGTCTTACGTACAGGGCGTGATCGGCCAGATGGAAGAAAAGCTGGCGGACTGGCTGCAGACCGGCAACAAAGTGCGGGTAAGCGACGATGAAGAAATGCTGCTGGGCGCCGAAGATTTCGAAACCGCCGAAAACCTGATGCAGCAATTGCTGAAACGCGCCTGCGTCGTGTTCGGCCCGCATTTTAATTTCAGCAATGTGCCCGCGGGCGTACAGGAGATCGTTTATCAAACGGCGGAACAGCCGGTGTTCAACCGCCAGTTCGACCTGCTGATCAAAGACCTCGGTAAACACAACAGCAATAAATCCTCCATCTTCATTTTCGCCGAAAATCCGCGCCAGCTGGAACGTTTGCGCAGTATTTTCGAAGACCTGAAGGCGGACATTCCCTTTTACCCGATACCGGTCGCCATCAGCACGGGTTTTATCGATAACGACCTGAAAGTGGTGTGTTATACCGACCACCAGATCTTCCAGCGTTATCATAAATACAAGGTGAAACAAGCCTACAACAAAAACAAGGCGATCACCCTGAAAACGCTGAAAGAGCTGCAGCCCGGCGATTACGTGACCCACATCGATCATGGCGTGGGCGTGTACAGCGGGTTGCAGAAGATCGAATCCGGCGGCAAGATGCAGGAAGCCATCCGCATCATTTACAAAAACAACGACTTGCTGTACGTGAACATCAACTCACTGCACAAGATCAGCAAATACACCGGCAAGGAAGGCGTGGCGCCGAAAGTGAACAAACTCGGCAGCGACGCATGGGAAAAACTGAAGGAGAAGGCGAAGACCGAAGTAAAGGACATCGCCAAAGACCTCATCAAACTCTACGCCGCGCGTAAAGCCCAGCAAGGGTTTGCGCATACGCCCGATACTTACCTGCAAACTGAGCTGGAAGCGTCGTTCATTTATGAAGACACGCCGGACCAAAGCAAGGCCACCGCCGATGTAAAGCGCGATATGGAATCCGCTTCGCCGATGGACAGGCTCGTGTGCGGCGACGTAGGTTTTGGTAAAACAGAAGTGGCCGTGCGCGCCGCGTTTAAAACCGTGGTAGACGGCAAACAGGCCGCGGTGCTGGTTCCCACCACCATCCTCGCTTTTCAGCATTACAAAACATTCTCCGACAGGTTGAAAGATTTCCCCTGCACGGTGGACTACATCAACCGTTTCAAATCGGCGAAAGAAAAGAAAGAAACGCTCAAACGCCTCGAAGAAGGCAAAATAGATATCATCATTGGCACGCATGCCTTGCTGGGAAAGGAAGTGAAGTTTAAAGACCTCGGCGTGATGGTGATAGACGAAGAACAGAAATTCGGCGTAACCGCCAAGGAAAAGCTGAAAACGATGAAGGTGAACGTAGACACGCTCACACTAACGGCAACGCCTATCCCGAGAACGCTGCAATTTTCCCTTATGGGCGCGCGCGACCTTTCCGTGATCAATACGCCGCCCCCCAACCGCCAGCCGATCGAAACGGAAGTGGCGGTATGGGACAAGGAGCAGATCCGCGATGCGATCTATTATGAAACGGAACGCGGCGGGCAGGTGTATTTTATTCACAACCGGATCAACGGTTTGCGTGAAATGGCCGGCCTGATCCAGGAACTGTGCCCCGACCTGAGCATCGCCACCGCGCATGGCCAGCTGGAAGGGCATAAGCTGGAAGAAGTGATCCTGGACTTCATCGACCGTAAATACGACGTGCTGGTATGCACCAATATCGTCGAAAGCGGCGTGGATATTTCCAATGCAAACACCATCATCATCAACAACGCGCATCACTTCGGCCTCAGCGACCTTCACCAGCTGCGCGGAAGGGTAGGGCGAAGCAATAAAAAAGCGTTCTGTTACCTGCTGGCGCCGCCGATGAGCACGCTTCCGGCAGACAGCCGCAAACGTTTATCCACCCTGGAACAGCACAGTGAGCTGGGCAGCGGTTTCCAGATCGCGATGCGCGACCTCGATATCCGCGGCGCGGGAAATTTATTAGGCGGCGAACAAAGCGGGTTTATTGCGGAGATCGGTTTCGATATGTATCAAAAGATATTGGACGAAGCCATCCGCGAACTGAAACAGACCGACTTCAAAGACCTGTTCAAAGAACAGCTGGAAGAAAAGAAAGATTTTATCAACGATTGTACGATAGACACCGACCTGGAAATACTTATCCCCGATTCGTACGTGGAGAGCATCCAGGAAAGGCTGAACCTTTACCAGGAGCTGGACAATATCACCAAAGAAGACAAGCTGGAGGAGTTCATCAAAGGCATGGAAGACCGCTTCGGGCCTATCCCCGGGCCGGTGGCCGATCTGTTCACGATGATACGCAGCCGCTGGATGGCGATAGAATTGGGTTTCGAAAAAATGATCCTCAAAGAGGAAACGCTGCGCTGTTATTTTATCAATAATCCTGACAGCCCGTATTTCGAATCGCCCACATTCCAGCACATCCTGCATTACATTCAAACGCGCACCAACAACGCGCGCCTCAAACAGATCGGCAAAAACTTCATGCTGATCGTGGACCGGATCAAAAACATGAACGACCTCCACGGCTTCCTCCGCAAAATGACAGACGCACGCAGTTAATCAATTGTAACATATCTTTGCCCCGAACGTTACACCCTCATTATTAACCTGACTCAAAAACACAAAAAAAAGTTAAAGCCCAAAAGGGCATATGGAAACCAGGTAATCCCCTGCATCCTGACTGTGAATTTAAAACTGAAAGCAATGAAAAGATTAACCGTATTATTAATGGCACTCATTATGACAGCTACATCCTTTGCACAGACTACTGAAACCAAACCCCCGGTTAAGAAGATCGAAGTAACTGGTTCCGCGGAGCTCGAGATCACCCCGGACGAGATCTGGCTGAATATCACGCTGCGTGAGTACATGAAGAACAAAACGCAGAAAGTAGCCATCACCACGCTGGAATCGCAGCTGCAGAAAGCGGTGGAAGCCGCCGGCATCGCCAAAGAAAACTTCACCATCGAAAATGTGTTCGGTTACAACTACGACCAGTGGTGGAAAAAGAAAAAAACGCCCGAAGATTTTATGGCGCGTAAACAATACCGTCTGAAGCTGAACAGGCTCGACAAGATCAACGGCATTCTCGCGGCGGTAGACGAAGAAGGCATTGAAAGCGTGAACATCGCTTCCTTCTCCAGCAGCAAAATGGAAGAGTACCGCAAACAGGTAAAAACGAACGCGCTGAAAGCCGCGAAAGCCAAAGCCGAATACCTGCTGGCCGCTATCGATGAAAAGATCGGCGGCGTGATCGAGATACAGGAATTCAACACCGATCATTACAGCGACGTGCGCCCCGAAATGGCGAACGTGAGAACGTTCAAAGCCGCGGCAGCCGATATGGGCGGCGCTCCTGATTCCAATATCGATTTCAAAACGATCAAAGTACGCGCCGAAGTAAGGGCCGTGTTCGGGATCAAATAAGGGTATACTGAATTGAACTAAAAGAGAAAAGGGCTTCCAGTCGTCACTGGTAGCCCTTTTTGTCTGTCTGATAAGTCGCGTGCGCCGGAAGACGAATGGACTTTGTTCTACTGTCGTTTAACTGTTTTCATTTCTATTTTGCTACTTGATGCCGCCGGCATCAAATCAGGTAAGTTGGGATAAATAGGACATGGTATGATAAAATCGGTTAGTACATTTTAAGCACCGTTACATCGAATTTGCCTTCGGTAATGGTTTTCTTTTTAGTCTCGTCCACATCGTGAATAAGCACGCCGGAAAAAGTGCCTTTGGCGGCTGTTTCGCTCACCGATTCAATTTTGATGGACGAAGAAGCGCCGATCGTGAGATCGTCTGCCGCATAACTTTCGCTGGAGCCAAGCGTTTTCATCCATCCGAGGGAGTTGAAGCCGTTCAGATCGAGGTTGTAGGTGCCGGGTTTCAGCTGTTTGTCCGGGAACAGGATATTGACGGTAACGAGTTGATTGTCGCTGGTCATGCCGCTGACTACCAGCATGGCGTTGGCCGCGGTGTCGTGCAGGCTTCCGGTAAGTTGTTTGGTAACCGTGAGTTCCTGCCCGTCCAGCTTCAGGGTAAGATAACCTTCGCTTTTGTTATCCTTGAAGGGATCTTTTTTTTCGCAGGCGGTGAAGCACAATGCGGCGATGAGGCCGATGGCCGGGAGAAAATATCTGGTTTTCATAGGTACGTCGGTATAGGTTATGTTCGTGCAATATAGAATATCTTTATAGATTATAAAAATATTTTATAAATAAAGTTCGTGACTAATATTGAAAAAATGTTGGAGTGCGGGATAGAAAAGATTGAAACAGACGCGTTTTAGAATGATTATGAAGCAAGAAAGCCGTCCCGGAATTGCTCCGGGACGGCTTTCTTATTATCTATTAAAACGCATTACGCGTCGATTCTCGCATATTTCGCATGAGATTCGATGAACTCCCTGCGCGGGGGAACTTCATCGCCCATCAGCATGGTAAAGATGCGGTCGGCTTCGAACGCGCTGTCGATCGTTACTTGTTTCAGCGTGCGCGCGTCGGGGTTCATGGTGGTGTCCCATAGTTGTTCGGCGTTCATTTCACCCAAACCTTTGTATCGCTGGATGGTCACGCTGTCTTCCCTGCCGGCGCCGGCCAGTTTGGAAACGGCTGCCTTGCGCTGCTCGTCGTTCCAGGCGTAAATGTGGTCTTTGCCTTTTTTCACCTGGTACAGCGGCGGTTGTGCGAGGTACACATAACCCTGTTCCACCATTTCTTTCATGTAACGGAATACGAAAGTGAGAATGAGCGTGGCGATGTGGCTTCCGTCCACGTCGGCATCCGTCATGATGATGAGTTTGTGATAACGCAGCTTGCTGAGGTTCAGGGCTTTTTCATCATCCGGTGTGCCGATGGTTACGCCAAGGGCAGTGAAAATGTTTTTGATCTCTTCGTTTTCGTAGATCTTGTGCTCCAGCGCCTTTTCCACGTTCAGGATCTTACCGCGCAGCGGCAGGATGGCCTGGAAGTTACGGTTGCGGCCCTGTTTGGCGGTACCGCCCGCCGAATCACCTTCGACGAGGTAAAGCTCGCATTTGGTGGGATCATTGTCTGAGCAGTCCGCCAGTTTGCCGGGAAGGCCGCTGCCGGTCATCACGCTTTTGCGCTGCACCATCTGGCGCGCCTTGCGGGCTGCCTCTCGGGCCTGCGCGGCCAGCACCACCTTGTTGATGATGGTTTTGGCTTCACGGGGATTTTCTTCGAGGTAGTCGTTCAGCACGTTGGCTACGGCGCTGTCCACAATGCCCATCACGTCTGAGTTGCCGAGCTTGGTTTTGGTCTGCCCTTCAAACTGCGGTTCGGGAACTTTTACGCTCACGATACAGCTGAGGCCTTCACGGAAGTCGTCTCCCGTAACCTCCACTTTCGATTTCTCGAACATCTTGTTCTTATCGCCGTAGGCTTTGAACACGCGGGTGATGGCCCTGCGGAAGCCGGCCACGTGGGTGCCGCCTTCGATGGTGTTGATATTATTTACGTAGGAAAAAATGTGCTCGTTGAAAGAATCGTTGTACAGCAAAGCCACTTCCACGGCAACGTTAGATGCCGCGTCGTGCGCTTCGATGTAGATAGGCTGCGGCACCAGCGGGTTGCGGCGGCCGTTTTTGTCCATCAGTTCCACGAATTCGATGATGCCGCCCTCGCTGTAGAACACTTCGCTGAAAGCGTTGCCGTTCTCGTCTTTTTCACGTTCGTCGGTGAGGGTGATGCGGATCTTCCTGTTCAGGAACGCCAGCTCGCGCAGGCGGCCCGCAAGGGTTTCGCGGTTATAGGTGGTTTCGGTGAAGATCGTGGTGTCCGGCTTGAAATGTGTAATGGTGCCGGTTATGTCGCTGTCGCCGATCTCGCGCACGGAATACTGGGGGTGGCCCATTTTGTACGCCTGCTCGAAGATCTTGCCGTCGCGGTGAACGATCACGTGCAGGGGATCGCTGAGCGCGTTCACGCAACTTACGCCCACACCGTGCAAACCGCCGGATACCTTGTAGGTGTTCTTGTCGAACTTGCCGCCGGCGTGCAGTACGGTCATTACCACTTCCAGCGCGGAACGTTTTTCCTTGGGGTGCATGCCGGTGGGAATACCGCGGCCGTCGTCCTTCACGCGGATCGAATTGTCTTCACAGATCGTTACCTCGATGTTTTTGCAATACCCGGCTAGCGCTTCGTCGATGGAGTTGTCGACTACTTCGTATACGAGATGATGTAAACCTTTCACCCCGATGTCGCCGATATACATGGCAGGACGTTTACGCACCGCTTCCAACCCTTCCAATACCTGAATGCTACCCGCATCATATCCGTTGTTGGGGGTAGTTGCTTGCACTAGTTCTTCACTCATATTTTTAGCTGAAAATCTATTTTTAACAAAATGGTAGACAATCCAGCAAATGTACGCAAAATCAGCCTAATTTCCATGAAAAAAAGGGCTTATTTAAGGGGTGTGGACAGCTTGTGAATTGCAGATATGCCGCAGTGTTATATATTGAGAATAATTACACTTTGTAACGCGCCCTTTAACGCGAAAAGGACGGCCTTTTTTACATCAGTCCCGCCGCCGCATCCGTCAGCACCGTCTCTTTGATGCCGGTAAAGATCGTCTTCCATACCAGGTTAAAAAATGACTTCTTCGGGTCGCGCGTGAACCGCGGTTTTGCGATACGCACCGGCCCGTCCGGCGGTGGGTTTTCGTTATGCAGCGCCATCAGGTTGGCGATAAAGCTCACCAGCCCTTTCTTCCGTTTTTTCCCTTTCGCATTTTCCATGTCTTTCAGGAAATCGATCTTGAGGTCGCTGTACAGCAGCCTGAGCGTGCCGGAGCAGCTTCTCTCGTTGCCTTTCAGGTTAAAATCCATCTCGCGGATGTTGGCCGAGCGGATCGCCACTTCGCCCAGCGGCCGCGTAGCGGGGTTCATTTCCCGCCCGTCCATCCCCCTCAGCTGGCCGGATACGCCGAACACGCCGGTCTTGCTGCCCAGCTCGAAATCGAAACGCGCCCTCAGCTTGCCGGTGCGCATCAGCACGGCGTGCAGGTCTGCAATACAGTGATGGTTCCGTTCTATCAGTGAATCCTGGTTGGTGATGTTGGTGAACGTGCCGCCGGCCTGGTGAAATTCGATCCTGCCCGCTTCCCCGGTCTGCGGGTGCAGCTCCGTGTAAGAAATATGAACGCCCTGCGCCTTCAACGTGTCGATGGTGAGCGGCAGCTGGAGTTTGTCCAGCAGCTGGTTCGGAAAACCGCCGTATTTGTCGCCCGGCGGGTAAGGCAGGGCGCGGTTGCGGTAAGCGTGCAGCTCGCCGCCGTCTATGCTGGCCGTTCTGATGAAAATGGTCTGCCGCAGCAGGTTTTGCAGCGTTACGCCTTCCGCTTTGATATGATTGAAAGCGAGCTCGAACCGGTCGTTCTGCGTCACGATCTTTTTATCGAAATCGGCTTTTTTATACCGCGGCTCCAGCTGCACGTTTTCCACGCTCAGCGCCTTTTCGATGGCATTGTAACTGATATTGTTCACGTGCAGCCAATACAGGCTGTCCGGCGTACGGTAGTCCCACTTTTCGAGCGATACGTCGAAATTCTGCGCGTAGAGCACGCGGGAAAGGTCTTTTTCGGTCATGGAATCGATCTGCAGGTCGCGCAGCCGCACGTCGAGATTGTCCAGTTTGGTGATCTTCCGGCTGCTGTCTTCCCGGATCTGCACGTAAGAAAGGCGGGTGTTGGCGAGGTCTATGCGCCCGATGCGGAAGTTGTGGATGAGCTGGTTCATGGCGGCGTAGAAGCTCTTCTGGGGCGTGGTGTCGCGGCTGCGGAGGTCTTGCACGACGGTGATCTCGGGGTCTTCCATGGTGAATCCCGAAGCGTCCACTTCTTTACCGATGAAATATTTCCAGATCTTAAGGCCTGACACCCGCACATAGCTCATTTTGGCGTTGTAGATCATCTGCGGCGCCCGGCTTTCCGCCACCAGCCGGTTATACACGGCGCTGTCCGGCAGCAGCGCCACGTTTTTGATGCTTACGCTGCCGGTAAGCAGGTTGAGGCTGATGTCGCCATAGGCGAGGGTATACAGGCTGTCCGACCCTTCGCTGACGTAACGCCGGAGCTGTTTGTCCATGATGCCTTTCCAGTGGTTATTGAGGTACCAGGCCGTTCCCAGCACTATCGCGGCCAGAATAGCCGCCACCGTTAGTATGATCTTCCAGAACTTCTTCATGCGCCTTTACTGTTGCTAAATTTATACCAATTAGGGAAATAGGCGGATTTGTAACGACTGTGTCAAACTGTAAGAATTATAACAACGATTCGTTAATTTTGTGGCTCAATGGGTGAAAATATATGAAGGAAGTACAGGAACTTTTAACGCTCGCTATCCCGCAACCCGCCATGGGCGACCAGTTGCAGCTTGCCGAGGCCGATAATGTATCGGTTCCTGACTGCCTTGATTATTCTCTCCAGCGCTTCGTTTACGAACGCCCGTTACCGGTGGAGGATGTGGCGATGGTGGTATACCAGCCCGCAAAACGGGGAAAAAGCGCTGCTATCGAGCTGCGGTATTGCGTGGCAGGCAACAAATATTGCCAGAAGCCCAATTGTACCGACAAGGTATGCGCAGACGGTCACAAACACGAGGACTGCAATACCAAATTGCCTTCCGTGGACATGATCACCGTTCGTTTCCAGCCTGCATTCATCCAGTCCCTGCAAAAAGGGAACACATCTTTCTCCCTTTTCGAGCTTCAATCCAAAAAACCTTTCGTAAAAACCATCCAGCCCTGCACCAAAAGCAAATCGGTCCTGGAGCAGATGGTGCATCACAATTACGAAGGCGTGCTGAAAAATATTTTCCTGCAAAGCAAAGCTTTGGAGCTTCTGCTGTTCAGTTCAGACCAGTTTATCCAGAACGATACGGACGAGCGTTATGGCTGCCGTTTCCTGACGCACCTGGAAGACCGCGAGAAGATCGAAAAAGCGCGCAACATTTTGCTGGAGCAGCTGGACGCGCCGATCACCATCCGCGACCTGGCGAGAAGGGTGGCGATGAACGAATGTTACCTCAAAAAAGGATTCAAAGCGGTGTACGGCACCACCATCTACGATTATTTCCAGAAAGAAAGGATGGAAAAGGCCAAGGGCCTGTTATACGAAAGAGGCTTGTCCGTTTCGGAAGTAGCCATCATGATGGGATATTCCTGCATTTCCCATTTCTCCACCGCGTTTAAAAAACATACGGGCCTGAAACCGTGTGAGTTGCTGCTGCGTTAGGCGGTTTTTCCTTTTACGATCATTACTTTTCCCGATTCGATAAAGCGCACACCGAGGATTGTACTTTCTTTGTGTTACGATCTTTGGATGTCTATCCGGGGTTCCTCATAAGCTTCCTTATCAGATTTGACCTAAGGGAAAAGCTTGCTGGCGATAGTAAAGCCATTAAGGCGGTGCATATCAAACACCACAAAGACCTAATCTGCACTGCCAAGTCCGTAAGTTTTTCCACCGTAATTTGCATAAAGCCGTTACTTTTCTGTGACGGCTTTTTTTTGTGCCCGGAATTTTGGCGGGAGTTGCGGCAAAAGAAAAACCCCGCCCAAAAGAGCAGGGTCTGTCCTATTTATCCCTATACCTATGAAATACTTAATGAATGTCTTTGTTGGTAAATATTCTTAATCAACAATGGTGCCAGCATCGTTCAGCAGTACGGTTTTGGCAGTCCCGTTATCGTCAATATTTACTTTATAATAAGGCGCCACGTCCGCTCTTTCGATTTTCCACCCTTCTTTAACAACAGCGGAGGGATATTTGTTCTTCAATGTTCCCAAAACTGTTTCAGGCAGGTTACCTGTTTCGAAAGTGCTGCGGGTAGCCACCCATGTGCCTTCGGCGTTGTATTCAACAGCGGTTTTTACATTTTCCCTGTTGAAGGATGCGATCCAGTTGCCGCCGGAGGTTTTCGCCCACTGCGCATCGGTAGCTGCTGCAAAATCAGCATTTTGTGTAAATGCATCTTTGACAGACGCCGGCGCTTCTATTTTTTTGGCTGTTTTGGCTTTTTTAGATGATTTCTTTTGCTGTGAAAACGCTATGCCGGATGTGAAGATGGCAGCGCATATTAATAACGTTACTTTTTTCATAAAAGATATGGTTTATAATCGCGTTAGACTCTTCAGAATCCTAACCAAAACAATGCCAAAAACGCAAAGCAAGCATAGTTTATTGCAAATTACTCAATTTTGCCGGCATTTTCTTCATAAATCTGTTATTTTTTCTCCCGTATACCCGCACTCTGAAACCTGCACGTATTTTCGTAACTTCGCAGAATTTTAAATACCAAACTTAAGCACCCGGGTGGGAAATTGATTATGTCCAGCAAATACCAGGAATACAATCAACTGAATTTACCGCAAATAGAACAGGATATACTGCAAGCGTGGGAAAAGCACCAGATTTTTGAGAAAAGCATCGCAAACCGCGATGGCGCGGACCCTTACGTGTTCTACGAAGGCCCCCCGAGCGCCAACGGCCTGCCCGGCATTCACCACGTGATATCCCGCGCCCTCAAAGACCTCGTATGCCGGTACAAAACCATGCAGGGTTTCCAGGTAAAACGCAAAAGCGGCTGGGATACCCATGGCCTTCCCGTAGAGCTCGGCGTTGAAAAAGCGCTCGGCATCACCAAGGAAGATATCGGTAAAAAGATCTCCATCGCCGAATACAATGACACCTGCCGCAAGGAAGTATTAAAATATAAAGACCGCTGGGAAGACCTGACCCGCAAAATGGGCTATTGGGTAGACCTCGAGCACCCTTACATCACATTCGACAATTCCTATATCGAAAGCCTGTGGTGGTGCCTGCAACAGCTGTATAAAAAAGGACTTTTATATAAAAGCGTCAGCATCCAGCCGTATTCGCCCGCGGCCGGCACCGGTCTCAGCTCGCACGAGCTGAACCAGCCCGGTACCTATAAAGACGTGAAAGACACCACGATCGTGGCCATGTTCAGGGCGCTGCAGTCAGACAAATCGCAGTTCCTGTTCAACGCCGCCGGTTCAGACCAGGTGTTTTTCCTCGCCTGGACCACCACGCCCTGGACGCTTCCCAGCAACCTCGGTCTTACCGTAGGCGGCAATATCGATTATGTGCTGGTGAAAACCTTCAATCCCTACACTCATTTGCCGATCAATGTAGTGCTGGCGAAAGACCTTGCCGGGAAATATTTCAAACCGGAAGGCGAAAACGGTGATTTTGAAGGATATACCGCCGAAACGAAAATACTGCCCTGGAAAGTGATCGCCGGTTTCAAAGGGAACCAGCTGGAGAACATCCGTTACGAACAGCTGCTGCCTTTCGCACAGCCCGAAGAAGGCGATCCCTTCCGCGTGCTGCTCGGCGATTTCGTGACCACCGAAGACGGTACCGGCATCGTGCATACTGCGCCGGCTTTTGGTGCGGACGATAACCGCGTCGGGAAAAAATACGGTATCGGCATCCTTACGCTGGTAGACCGCCAGGGGAAATTCACCGATAATGTCGGCGAGTTTTCCGGCCGTTACGTAAAAGATTATAAAAACGACCCGGACTATAAGGACGTGGACGTAGACATAGCCGTAAAGCTAAAAAAGGAAAACCGCGCCTTTAAAGTGGAAAAGTACGAGCACACCTACCCGCATTGCTGGCGTACGGACAAACCCGTGCTGTATTACCCGCTGGACGCATGGTTCATCAAAACCACCGCCATGAAAGACCGCATGGTGGAGCTGAACAAGACCATCAACTGGAAACCCGCTTCCACCGGCAGCGGCCGCTTCGGCCAGTGGCTGGAGAACATGGTGGACTGGAACCTTTCCCGCAGCCGTTACTGGGGCACCCCGCTGCCCATCTGGCGCACGGAAGACGGCAGCGAGGAGATCTGCATCGGCAGCATCGCCGAGCTGAACGAGGGTATCAGGCTGGCCAATGAAGTGCTCGGCGGCGATGTGAACAAACATTACCTGCACGAAGGCATCCTAGACCTGCATAAACCGTATGTAGACGATATCATCCTCGTAAGCTCCACCGGCAAACCCATGCGCCGCGAGCCGGACCTGATCGACGTTTGGTTCGATTCAGGCGCCATGCCGGTTGCGCAATGGCATTATCCTTTCGAAAACAGGGAAATGCTCGAAAAAGGCCAGGCTTTCCCGGCGGACTTTATCGCCGAAGGCGTAGACCAGACCCGTGGATGGTTTTACACACTCCATGCCCTTGCCGTGATGCTTTTCGACAGCGTGGCGTATAAAACGGTTGTTTCCAACGGTTTGGTGCTGGACAAAAACGGCAACAAAATGAGCAAACGCGTGGGGAACGTGGTAGACCCGTTCACCACCATCCAGCAGTTCGGCGCGGACGCCACCCGCTGGTACATGATCACCAATGCTTCTCCCTGGGACAATATGAAGTTCGACGTGGAGGGCATCCGGGAAGTGCAGCGTAAACTGTTCGGTACCTTATATAATACTTACAACTTCTTCGCGATGTACGCGAACCTGGACAATTTCGGGTTCAAAGAAGCTTACATCCCGCTGGAGCAACGGCCGGAGATCGACCGCTGGATCATTTCGCTGCTGAACAGCCTGGTAAAACAGGTAACTGCCAGCATGGAAGATTACGAGCCCACACAGGCGGGCCGCGCGGTGCAGGAGTTTGTGGACGAGCACCTGAGCAACTGGTACGTGCGCCTTTGCCGCCGCCGGTTCTGGAAAGGAGAGTATGAGCATGACAAGATCAGCGCTTACCAGACCCTGTACGAATGCCTGGAGAAGATCGCGCAGCTGATGGCGCCGGTGAGCCCGTTCTTTACGGACTGGCTGTACCGCAACCTGAACAGCGTGAGCGACCGTCAGCAGGAAGAAAGCGTTCACCTCACCCGTTTCCCCGTGGCGGATGCCGCGGCGATAGACCCGGACCTGGAGGAAAGGATGCAGCTGGCGCAGGATGTGTCGTCGCTGGTGCTGAGCCTGCGGAAAAAGACGAATATCAAGGTAAGGCAGCCGTTGCAGAAGATACTGATCCCGGTGCTGGACCCTCATATGAAAGACCAGCTGGTTTTGGTGGAACATTTGATAAAAAGCGAAGTGAATGTAAAAAGTATTGACTATCTTACGGAAACCGAAGGTTTTATCAAGAAAAAGATTAAGCCCAACTTCAAAACGCTTGGCAGCCGTATGGGTGCGAAGATGAAATCGGTGGCTGCTGCGATCGGTGCGTTTACGCAGCATGAGATTGCCGAATTGGAGAAAAACGGCAGTTTTGGCTTAATAATTGAGAATGAGCAGGTTCCGATCCAGTTAACCGATGTTGAGATCATTTCGGAAGACATTCCGGGATGGACGGTGGCGAATAAAGGCTCGTTAACCGTGGCGCTTGATATTACCATCACCCCTGATTTATTGGATGAGGGCAATGCCCGTGAGCTGGTTAACCGGATTCAGAAGATACGGAAGGACAGTGATTTTGAACTGACTGACCGTATTGCTGTTAAAGTGGCTGACGTGGAGGCCCTGAAATCGGCGATAATTAACTTTAATGACTATATTTGCACGGAAATTTTGGCAGATAGTTTGGAGATAGTGCCGCAATTACTGGAGGGCATAGAAGTAGAAGTTAACGATCTTAAATTCAACGTATTAGTTAACAAAAAAAGCTAATCCCATGGCAACAAAGAAGAAGGTTGCTAGTAAAACTACCAAGAAGGCGGTTCCTGCCAAGAAAGCTGTAGCCAAAAAGGCTGCTGCGCCTAAGAAAGCTGCGTCCAAACCGGCGCCTGCCAAAAAGGCTGCGGCTTCGCCGAAGAAAGCTGTTGCGAAAAAGGCGGCGCCTAAAGCAGCGAAGCCCGCTCCTAAAAAAGCAGCGGTGAAAAAAGTAGCGGCAAAAGCAGCCCCTTCGAAGGCAGTTCCCGCCAAAAAGAAAGCGGAAGTAGCCAAAAAGCCCGTCAAAGCAGTAAAATCCGCACCGGCCAAAAAAGCACCGGCAGCTAAAGCTCCCGCTGCTAAAAAAACGGCCGTTGTTGCCAAGGCTCCTGTTAAGAAGCCCGCTCCGGCGCCCAAGGCGAAGCCCGCTCCCGTAACGGCCAGCAAACCGGCAGAAAAACAATCACCGCGCGAACCGTTTATTTCTAAACCCGTAGAAAAAGTAGATATAATGGCATCAAAGAGTAAACAGGATAAACCAGACAAGGAACCGGTAAAAAAGACCAGGGTGGAAGAACCTGCCAGGAGGACTACTGAGAAACCGTCTTCCAGAACTCCTTCAAAGGCCGCCGGCAGCCGACCGGTAATGAAAACCGTGACTTATTCTCCGGAATTCACCAAATCAGTACTGGATCAGCCGGAAGCACCTGCCGGCCCGATATATCGTTATAGCGACCCTGAGCTCCAGGAATTCCGGGAGATCATCCTGAAAAAACTGGAAGCGGCCAAAAAAGAACTGGTATACCTCCAGGGCCTCATCACCCGTAAGGACGAAGCAGGCACCGACGATACTGAAAACAAATATATGAGCATGGAAGACGGCAGCGGCTCACAGGAACGTGAACAGCTGAACCAGATGGCAAGCCGCCAGATCCAGTTCATCGACCACCTCGAAAAAGCCCTCGTGCGCATCGAGAACAAAACATACGGTATCTGCCGCGTAACCGGCAAGCTGATCGAAAAAGCCCGCCTGAAAGCGGTGCCCCATGCTACCCTCAGCATCGAGGCAAAACTTGCGAAAAGCAAATAACGAACCCGGCCACCGGCCGCACAATATATTGAAGGGCTGTCCGAAGGGCGGCCCTTCTTTTATGTCCCGAAACACAGGCGCACTTCGAAATACACGAGAGACCATCCGGAACGGCTTCCTTCATACCTGAAACACAGGCATATTTCGAGATACACGAAAAACTATCCGGGAATGGCCCTGCATACTCCGAAACACAGACGCACTTCGAAATACACGAGAGACTATCCGGAACGGCCCTTCCTTCATACCTGAAACACAGGCATATTTCGAGATACACGAAAAACTATCCGGGAATGGCCCTGCATACTCCGAAACACAGGCGCACTTCGAAATACACGAGAAACTATCCGGAACGGCCCTTCCTTCATACCTGAAACACAGGCATATTTCGAGATACACGAAAAACTATCCGGGAATGGCCCTGCATACTCCGAAACACAGGCGCACTTCGAAATACACGAGAAACTATCC
>NZ_JAGHKP010000002.1:285049-530646 GCF_017742215.1 Chitinophaga chungangae | reverse complement strand
GAAACTATCCGGAACGGCCCTTCCTTCATATCTGAAACACAGGCATATTCGAGACACTCGAAAAAAACATCCCGGAACGGCCCTTCTTCACAACGCTGGCCGCACCTAACAAGATACAAGAGAAGGGCTGTCCAAAAGGACGGCCCTTTTTCATACATCCATGTTAAACCCCGGCACCGGCAAAAACCGGTTGCCGAATAAGTTTACTAATCACCAAAATGAATCTTTAAGGTGCCGGAAGAATCCGGCTCCCGACATGTATGCCTTTAGACACGATCATGTGGATCGTATAACGAATGTAATGGGAAAGGAGACCCGGGGAAAGAAAAAAGGCCGGGACTTTCTCAGGCCCGGCCGATAATATCTCCGAAAAAGAGATGGAAAAATAAAATTGCTATTAAGCCGGCTTCAGCTCCGGCGCATCCTCGCATTCAGGCCGCAACGCTTTGCGCACCTGCCTCGCAGCCAGGTAGATCAACCCGGCCGTAGCCAACGCGGCCAGGCTGCCCAGCCCGATGTTCCGCACCTGCCGCTTCGTAGGCCAGCGGATCACGTTCTTTTCCGGGCTCGCCACCGCAATGTCCAGCAAAGGCGCCATACAAACGTCTTCAATGATCTTGTCCGCCACTGTAGCCGTCTCTACATACTGTGGATGGTACGCCACACCTATGCCCGCTTCACGCAACATCGCACTGTCGCTTTCCCCGTTGCCCACGTAAATAATGTTCTGCGGCTGAATGTGATATTTTTCGGCAATGTATTGCAAAATATTGCTCTTGTCGTACACCGCTTCGCTGCCGCTTCCCTTCAGGAAATATTCCGGGATGCTCACTTCGCCCGTAGCCACGCTGTGCACCAGGTGAAGCCGGTTGGCAAACGCAAAATCCGCCCCCAGCTTGTTTTTCATGTGATTCGCCACACACTCGAAACCATCCGTGATAAATCCGCAGATGTACCCGCGCCGCTTCAGCTCGCGTATCACATGCCGGATATCCGGCGTTACAGGGATCTCGTCCGCCACTTCCAGCAGCTCCGCCAGGTTGCGGCCCTGGAACAATGCCGCGGAACGGTTAATGATGGAAGTAGGATCGCTGTAATGCTGCAGCACCTGTACCAGCGGCGCTTCCTGCTCGAATGCGACCGCCGCCAGGTAAATGTAATTCTGCGTGAACACCGTTTCGTCCAGGTTGAAGATCACCATTTTCTCCAGCTTGTCGATGGATTCGAGAATGGAATATTCCATCTGCTCGCGGATGATGTTGATATTGCCCAGCGTTTCGAGGTTCTGCAAAGGAATGCTTTCCGCTTTTTTGAGGATCGTGCGTGATACTTCGCGGCTCATCTTGCTGAGCTGCTCCCATGTCTGCATCGCATTTTCCAGCCGCCCGATATTCACTTCCCGGATGCGCGCCTGCTTCAGGTGCATGTCTATCAGCAGCCCGATGTCTACCCCGTAATCATTTTCAAAATGCACCTGTTGCAAAAACGATTTGCGTGCGGCGATCATACCGCTGAGCGGCTGATTAAAACCGGCGAGCGCAGGGAAAAGTATGCTCAGCAAGGGTTTGGCGACCAGCTGCGTAACACGCCCGGCCTGCCGTTCAAAATATGATTTTACAAAATCCGCTTCCTCGTTCACGATCGGGTCCGTCAGCAATTCCACCAGCTGATCGGGATAAGTGAGAATATCGCCGTCCACATACACGATAATATCATGTTTGGCGGCCATCATGCCTTCACGCATGGAAATGCCCTTGCCGCGCTGGCTGCTCGTGATCACGCGCACTTTTTCTTTCAGCGCTTCTTCAACCGTATGATCCGTCGAATTGTCGTCTACTACTACAATCTCTATCGGCCTTGAGGTCTTTTTGATCGTCTTGATTACCTGGCGTATGGTAGCGCCTTCGTTGAGCACTGGTATAATTACGGAAATCATAGGTGTCAATTAGTTTGGTGAACAAATAAGGTACCGTATGGCACGCTCCAAGCTCCAAAAATGATACCACAAGTAGATAAGGCGGGAATGCTTCGAACCGCTAAAATTGGTTATTTTTGGGCAATTCCCGCAAGGGGAAGATTTGAGAGTACAGCTTAAATATAGAACAAAATGCAGGAAACAAAAAGGCAAAAACAGGTAGGACAGCTGGTGCAGCAGGAACTCAGCGACATTTTCATGCGCATGGGCTTCAATGTAACAGAAGGCGGCATGATCTCGATCTCGTCCGTTAAAATGACCCCCGACCTGCTGGAAGCAAGGGTGTATTTAAGTATGTTCCAGATCAAATCACCCGAGGAAATGCTGGCGCGCATGAATGAGAAGATGAGCGAGATCCGCCGCGAACTGGGCAACCGCGTGGGCAAACAGCTGCGCCGCGTTCCCGAGCTTACTTTCTTCCTCGACGATACGCTCGATCATGTGTTCCGGATGGAAGAGCTCTTTAAAAAGATCAATGAAGAGAAAGACAAAAAATGATCTGGCAATTCGCTCTGCGTTATTTCCGCGCCCGTAAATCCACCAGCGCCATCAATATCATTGCATGGGTGAGCGTTGGCGCCATCGCCGTCGGCACCGCCGCGCTGATCACCGTGCTCAGCGTGTTCAACGGGTTCACCGGTCTCGTCAAATCCCTTTATTCTTCTTTTTATCCCACGCTGAAAGTGGTGCCCGCCACCGGCAAAACCATCCTTTTCACGCCCGAACAGATCAAAGCCGTGAGCCAGGCCCGCGGCGTGGCGAACCTTTCCGCCAGCATCGAAGAGAAGGCCGTGCTGCGGTACGAAAAAAATCAGACCATCGCCGTGCTGAAAGGAATAGACAGCGCATTTTCGCATGTGGCCGGCGTGGAAAACAAAATTATCCGCGGCTCGTACGATATTTCGCACGAGCTGGGTTACCAGGCCGTGATCGGTCTTGGCATAGAAAGCGCGCTGGGCGTGGATGTAGAGCACAGCAGCGTACCGGTGAACGTATACATGCCCAAACGCGACGAAGCCGTGTTTAATCCCGCCATGCCCGAACAGGCCGTTAATTCCGGTGTGATCTATCCCGCCGGCACTTTCGCCATCCAGCAGGAGTTCGACAGCAAATATGTGCTTACCGACATCAACTTTCTCCGCAGCCTGCTCGACATGCAGCCGGGAGAAGTAACGTCGCTTGAAATAGCCGTGCTGCCGGGTTTTTCAGAAACAAAAACCAAACGTGCGATACAGGAATTGCTGGGCGATAAAGTAAAAGTGCAGACCCGCATGGAGCAGAACGCCACTATTTACAACGTGATGCAAACGGAGAAATGGGTCGTGTACGTATTCCTCAGTTTTATTCTCGTGATCGCCGCATTTAATATGATCGGCTCGCTGTCCATGCTCGTGATCGAAAAACAGAAAGACATCACTATTCTCAAAGCCATGGGCGGCCGCAACAAACTCATCCAGCGTATATTCCTCACCGAAGGCCTCATTATCGCGGGCGCGGGCAGCGCGATCGGGTTCACGCTCGCCATCACCATCTGCCTGCTGCAGCAGCATTTCGGGCTGATCAAGCTCGGCGGCGGCTCTTTCCTGATAGACGCTTTTCCCGTGGAAATGCATTACGAAGACTTCATCCTGGTGATCGTGACCATTCTCGTAATAGGCGTGCTGGCCAGCTGGTACCCCGCTCAAAAGGCGGCCAGGCAAGAGATTACACTAAAAGCAACCTGACACCGACGATATTTGCCGCATAAAAAAAGCGTGCCGCATGCGGCACGCTTTGTATGTTGGTGATGTTCATCCGGATCAATAATCGCCCAGCGTTTCCGGCAGCTGTGCGAGCGCTTTGGCAAGCTGTTCGTCGTTCGGCGCAATGCCGTGCCATTCGTGCGAACCTTCCATGAAATCCACACCTTTACCCATGGCCGTTTTCATCAGGATCACGATGGGCTGGCCTTTGCCGGTGAGGTCTTTGGCTTTGGCGAGGGTGGCGAGCACGTCGTCCATATCATTGCCGTTCATCTGGAGCACTTTCCAGCCGAAGGAGTAGAATTTGGCGTCGAGATCACCGAGGCTCATTACTTTTTCGGTGGGGCCGTCGATCTGCTGGCCGTTGTAATCAACGGTAGCGATGAGATTGTCCACTTTATGATGCGCCGCGAACATGATCGCTTCCCAGTTCTGGCCTTCCTGCAGTTCGCCGTCGCCATGGAGGGAATAAACGATCTTGTTGTCTTTATTGAGTTTTTTGCTCAGGGCCGCGCCGAGGGCAACGCTCATGCCCTGGCCGAGGGAACCGCTGGCAACCCTTACGCCGGGCAGGTGCTCGTGGGTGGTGGGGTGGCCCTGGAGGCGGGAATCGATTTTACGGAATGTAGCCAGTTCGGATAACGGAAAATAGCCGGACCGCGCCAGGGCGCTGTAGAACACGGGGGAAATGTGTCCGTTTGACAGGAAAAACACGTCCTGGTCCTTACCATCCATATCGAAAGGAACGGGCGTATGCTCCATTACCTTGAAATACAAAGCGGTAAAGAATTCCGTGCAGCCCAGGGAACCGCCGGGGTGCCCGCTTTGTACGGCATGTACCATCCGCACAATGTCCCGCCTGATTTGCGTGGCGATATCTTTCAGTTCTGGCATGATAGTTGGCGTTTTATGAGCCGCAAAAGTAAGAAGAAAATAACCAGATTTTCAGCGTATTGGACGATTTTTTCCTGGGATGCTATAAATCTTTGAGTTTTAAAATTATTTGATACGCATATCGCTGAATTTAATATCTTTGCACCACAACCCCCCGTATGGAGAATGTAATTATCGCGACTGTCCTGAGTTTCGTTATAACCTACTTTGCTATCCCCGTTCTGATCAGGGTGGCTGAGTTGAAACACCTCTATGACGAACCAGATGAGCGCAAATCGCATAAAATACGGATCCCCACTTTAGGTGGATTAGGATTCTTTGCCGGTTTCATACTGGCTACTGCAGTTTGTGTTCCCTCACAGCAGAGCTCCTCCCTGCAATATCTTCTCGCAGCGTTTTTCATTATTTTCATCGTCGGCATGAAAGACGATATCGTCGGCCTTTCCCCGGTTAAGAAGCTGGTAGGCCAGCTGGTGGCTGCTTTTACCATCATTTATCTCGGCAACCTGCAGATACGCAACATGTATGGCGCCTTCGGGATCGGCGAACTGCCTTATCACTTCAGCCTGCTCCTTACTTACTTCACTTTCATCGTGGCGGTAAACGCCTTTAACCTGATCGACGGCATCGACGGGCTCGCGGGCAGCGTGGGGCTTCTCGTATCCGCCGTGCTGGGCGCTTATTTCCTGTATGTGAACGAACCTTTGTACGCCGTGATGGGCTTTGCGCTCGCCGCCGGCCTCGCGGGGTTCCTGATCTATAACATTACCCCGGCCAGGATCTTCATGGGCGATACCGGCTCGCTGCTGGTAGGCCTCGTGAACGCCACCCTGATCGTAAAATTCATAGAAGTGGCCGGCAACCCCGCTGGCAAACTTCCCCTTCAGTCCGTGCCCGCCATCGCATTCGCCATCCTTATCATTCCCCTGTTCGACACGCTCAGGGTGTTTGCCATCAGGATGAGCCGCGGGCGTTCCCCGTTTACGGCAGACCGGCATCACATCCACCACTATATGCTGGCGCTCGGCCTCAGCCACAGCCAGGCGACCCTTATCGCCGTACTGTCCAACATCGCGTTTATCGTGATGGCCTACAGCCTCCAGGGCATCGGTACCACCGCACTGCTCATGCTTATCGGCGGAGCGGCGTTTGGCGCCACGACTGTGCTGTTTTTGCTGAAAAAACGGAAGGAAGCGCCCAAACCTGTTATGGTGGCTGCATCAGAGCCGGCAGACAGCATCCCCAGCATCACCAAGCCGAAGATCCTGCGCGTAAACACCGAATCGGTGCTGCAGGACAAATAAACCGCTTCACCCCGGCCTTTCCATCTATGCTCATCCTTTGATGATTAAAAGATTTCATGTAGGTTTGCAAGCACTTTAAGTATTTATTCTTATGCAAGACGAACTTAATTTAATCCTGGATGACGCAAAAGATTCCATGCAAAAGGCTATTTCACACCTGGAAACGGAACTGACCAAAATACGCGCCGGTAAAGCCAATCCCCAGATACTGGACGGCATTACGGTGGACTATTACGGTTCGCCCACCGCTCTTAACCAGGTGGCCAACGTGAGCGTGGCGGACGCCCGCACCCTCACCATACAGCCCTGGGAAAAAAATATGCTTCAGCCGATCGAAAGAGCGATCATTGCATCGAACATCGGGCTGAACCCCCAGAACGATGGTATCCTGATCCGCCTGTTCCTGCCCCCGCTTACCGAAGAACGTCGTAAAGAACTGGTGAAAAGAGTGAACGGCGAAGGCGAGCACGCAAAAGTAGCCGTTCGCAACATCCGCCGCGACGCTATCGAAGGCATCAAAAAATTGCAGAAAGACGGCCTGAGCGAAGATACCGCCAAAGATGCGGAAGCCGACGTACAGGCGCTTACAGACAAAAACATCGCAGCGGTAGACAAACATTGCGCAGCAAAAGACAAAGAGATCATGGCTATTTAAGCCGCTCGGAAAATACCAGGAAAGGACGGGCCCACGCCCGTCTTTTTTATTTGCGGTTCACCAGGTACACCCCGCCCATGATCACCGCCAGGCAGATCACCTGCAGGGAGCTCACATCTTCCCCCGCCAGCAGCCCCCAGCCAATAGCCACCACCGGCAGACCATACGTGACCATCGACGCGAAAATGGCGCCGGCGGAGCGGATCAGCTGGTAAAAAAGAATGGAGGCCACGCCCGTGCCCATCAGTCCCAGCGTAACGCTGGCCGCCAGGCTTCTATACGCGCCGCCGCCATTGCCCAACAGGATGAAAAAATCGCTGAAAAGCAATACCGGCAAGGCAAACAGCGCCATGAAAAATAAGGATACCGACACCAGCTGCAGGGAAGCGAACTCTTTCAGGTAATGATGCACCAGCGCGATGTTCAGCCCGTAACAGGCCGTGGCCAGGATCACAAAAAATCCGTAATACCAGTAAGCGTTCGCATCAATGCCTTTTACCAGGAACAGGCAAATAACGCCCGCAAAACCTATAGCCAGCCCCGTTAGCTGCCGTTTGGCCACCGGCGCGTGAAAGAGGGTTATCGTGAAGATCAGCGCAAACACGGGGGTGAAGGAATTGAGCATGCCGGCCAGCGAACTGTCTATCCGCGTTTCGGCGATACAGAACAAAAAAGCCGGAATCCCGTTACCTAATAGACCGGAAAGGATGATCACGGGGATCTTTTTAGCGGGCGTTTGCCGGATGAACCGGAAAAACACCGGCAGCAATGCCAGCCCGGCGGATATCAGGCGGATGCTGGCTACCTGGTAAGGACTGAACGTTTCAAGCCCCAGCTTCATCAGGATAAAGGAGCTGCCCCAGGTAAGCGACAGCAGCAGGAAGATCCCCCAGTTGAGTATACGTTGGTCCATAGCGGCCGTAAAGATACCGATTCCCTACATCCGGTAATTTTTTTAAATTTAAAAAAAGCTACCGCTTATGCCTCAGATCAAACTCTCCGCTATCCCGACCACCGCGCCCAAAAAGACCGACAAGGAAAAGACCAAAGAAGCCCTCAAAAAGGTCCTCGAAGAGCTGGACGACCTGCAAAATCTGCTCTATGCTGAACATAAACACAGTTTATTGGTTGTATTACAGGGGATGGACGCCAGCGGGAAAGACGGCGTGATCAGGGACGTTTTTGGCACGATGAACCCGATGGGCGTTGCCGTGCAGCCGTTCAAAGCGCCCACCGAGCTGGAAATGGATCACGATTTCCTCTGGAGGATACACCAGCACGTGCCGGCCAAAGGCATGATACAGGTGTTTAACCGGTCGCACTACGAAGACGTGCTGGTACAGCGCGTACACAAATGGATCGGCGACGATACCGCGAAGAAACGGTTCGCCGCTATCAACGCGTTTGAACAACTATTGGAAGAGCATAACAACACGCACATCCTGAAATTTTACCTGCATGTTTCTCCCGCCGAGCAACAGGCCCGTCTGGAAGAACGCACGCAGGACCCGCGCAAAATGTGGAAGTACAACGAGAAGGATTTCGCGGAAGCGAAACTGTTCAAAACTTACCAGAAAATGTACGAGGATGTTTTCAGGCATTGCGGTAAAGTACCCTGGCATATTGTGCCGAGCGACCAGAACTGGTACAAGGAATTTTATATCGCACAAACGGTAAGGGACACACTGAAATCGCTGAAGATGAAGTTTCCCAAACTGCCGAAATCAAAAAATAATGCGGTTTAAAAAACATAAATTATTAATCTTGCAGAAGTTATACCACCATTCCTTAACTCTAAAAACCTAAGCGTATGTCTTTTTTCGGTGAATTTAAAGCCTTTGCCATGAAGGGAAATGTGATCGACCTGGCGGTGGGTATCGTGATCGGTGCCGCTTTCGGGAAGATCGTAAACTCCCTGGTGGAAGCCATTATTATGCCTATCGTCGGTATTCTGATCGGTAAGGTCGATTTTAAAGGGCTGATGATAAAAGTCGGCGACGCAGAAATAAAGTATGGAATGTTTATCCAATCCATCGTAGAGTTCGTTATCATCGCATTTGCCATATTCCTGGTGGTGAAAGCTATCAACAGGATGAACAAAAAAGAAGAACCCGCTCCTGCCGAGCCCGTGCTCTCCACTCAGGAAAAACTGCTCATCGAGATCCGCGACGAACTGAAAAAGAAATAATACACCTCTTTTTTTCATACTGACGGTTGACTGCCTCAAACGGTCAACCGTTCACTATTATAACTGTATAACCGAACGTATTATGAAGAAATTCAACTGGCTTTTGATGCTTTGCATACTGGCATGCTTCACCGTGAAAGCGCAAGACGACAGCATGAAAAAACTCCGCGAAGAAGCTGCCGGTAAGATCAAGAACGCAGAAAAAGACACCACCGGCAGATTATGGAAAACAGGCGGCACATTCGGCCTCACCTTCAACCAGGGATCGCTTACCAACTGGGCCGCGGGCGGCGACAAACTTTCCCTTTCCATGCTGGCCACCGTTAACGCCCATGCCAATTTTAACAAAGGAAAACATAACTGGGACAATAACGTGGACCTTGCTTACGGGTACGTGAACACCACCAGCCTCGGCACCCGAAAAAGCGACGACCGCATAGACATCACCTCCAAATACGGTTACGAGATCGCGAAGAACTGGTACGCCAGCGCGCTGTTCAACCTGCGGACGCAGTTCACCGAAGGGTATCTTTACCCGACAGACAGCACGCGCGAATTCGTATCCAAATTCTTCTCCCCGGCGTACATCATCCTTTCTCCCGGCGTAGACTTCAAACCTAACGACGAATTTTCGCTGTTTATGTCTCCCTTCACCGGCCGCTGGGTAGTGGTGATGGACGATACCCTTTCCGCGAAAGGCGCTTATGGAGTGGACACGGGCAAACACGTAAAATCCGAGTTTGGCGCCTACGTGTCTGCCACCTGGAACAAGGAAATATTGAAGAACGTGGTGTATAAGACCAAACTGGAGCTATTTTCCAATTACAAGCACAATCCCGGGAATATCGACATATTCTGGACCAATATCATCGCCCTGAAAGTAAATAAGTGGCTTTCCGCCAATATCAGCATGGATATGATCTACGACGACGATGTGAGAGTGTTCGAAAATAAGGAAACGGGCGCTCTCGGGCCGCGATTGCAGGTGAAACAGACCATAGGCGTGGGCCTGACGGCAACGTTCTGATTCCCCGGAATTTCACTATTTTTGATAAACCTGTCGGGCCGCCCGGCAGGTTTTATCGTTTAAAAAAATATATGAGCAACGAACCGGAAATATATAAAATAAAGTTACCCCAGTTCGAAGGGCCTTTCGACCTGCTGCTGTTCTTCATCGAGCGCGACGAACTGGACATTTACAATATCCCGATCTTCAGCCTCACCAAAGATTTCCTGGATTATATCCATCACATGGAACATCTCAACATCGAGCTGGCGAGCGAGTTCATCCTCTTCATTTCCACCCTGATGCGCATCAAGGCGAAAATGCTGCTGCCCCGCAAGGAGCTCGACGAAGCGGGCAACGAGATAGATCCGCGGCAGGAACTGGTAGACAAGATCCTGGAATACAAACGCTTCAAACAGGCCGCCACCGAACTGGCCGAACAGGAAGCCGACCGTATGCTGCAGATCAAAAGGGGAAATATCGCTAAGGAATTGGCCGAAATAGGCGAGGTTACCAGCGAAGGCACCGAAATGCAGACGCTCACGCTCTTCAAGCTCACCCAAACCTTCGAAAAGGTGATGCAGCGCGTGAAAGCCCGCTCCAACAAACCCCAGCACGTTGTATACAAATACGATTACACCATGGAAGGCTCCAGGGAATATATGATGGACCTGGCGCGCGCCGAAAAGACCATGGCGTTCGAAAAGATATTCGACCATTGTAAAGACCGCGTGCATGCCATTTTCCTGTTCCTGGGCATGCTGGAGCTGGTGCAGGCCAAATACCTGAGCATTATGGTGGGAGACGGGAGGAACAATTTTATCATCGAGTACGTGGACCCTTCCGAACGGCCGGAAGACGCCCCCGTGGTTTTTGAAGCGTAAACTTATGGCGGACAAAAAAGAACAGATCGGGGTAGTTTCACTATCCGAATACGGCCATGTGGCCGACGAGCAGCACGAGTTCAGCGTAGCCTCGCTCTGCAGCCTGGGCTGCGCCTTTTTTGAACAACAGCATGCGCCGCACCGGCACAATTTCTACACCATCTACTGGATCAAAAAAGGAGAGCTCACCCACACCATCGACACCGTTACCCATGTGGTAAAACGCAATACCCTGTTTTTCCTCTCGCCCGGCCAGGTGCACCAGCTGAAACTCTCCGAAAAGGTAGACGGTTATATGATCGCTTTCCACGATTCGCTGATGTGCCCCAGCGACAAGTCAGACATGGCCAGCGTGCGTAAAGGCCTTTTCGTGAACGATGCTTTCAGTTCCGTGATCCACCTTTCCGACCCGGACGATGAAAAAGAACTGGAATGGATGGTGCAGCGCATGATGCGGGAGATCGAGACGAAAGCGCCGAACTATGGCGTGGCGTTCCAGAACCTGCTGCAATACTTCCTGATCGTGGCTTCCCGGCATCATACTACGCCGGTAACCGTGATCCCCGAATACCAGGCAAAGCACAACAGCGCCCTTTTTATGAACTTCAAAACGCTGATCGAGGAAAAATACAAGGAACTGAAGAACGTGTCCGAATACGCCGCATTATTGCATGTAAAGCCCGTTCTGCTCAACGAGATCAGCAAATCGTTGTCCGGCATCACCGCGGGGGAACATATCCGCAACCGCGTGATCCTCGAAGCGCAGCGGTACCTTTACAATACAGATCTCACCGCCAAGGAGATCGCCTACAAGCTGGGCTTCGAAGACCCGCATTATTTCTCCCGCTTCTTCAAGAAATACACCAACCAGTCGCCCTCCGAGTTCAAAGAACTGGCGAAAGTTTAGAAATAGTTGATTTACAATATTTTAAGTGCAAATTCCGGTGGGTTTCCCCGGAATTTGTATTTTTTTACCCCTGATCAACCCCGGCTCGCCCGCGCCTCTCCTTCAGCGACAACTTAGATTTCCTTTGATTATCAGCCGGAAGCCCGGGTAGGGATAATATCCTCCATAAAGAGAGATTCTTTAAAAAAAGTCCACGCTTTACCTCTTTCTATCCATTCCTATTAGATGTTATAACATGTAATTTTGTGTTGTCTTTAGGAGATCACACACATGAAACAAACAAAACAAGTTGCAAAAGTATACGACGGCGCCCAGCCTCACATGGTGGGCGACGGATTCAGGGTGCAGAACCTCTTCCCGAACGGCAACCGCATCGGCAACAGGCAGCTCAGCCCCTTTTTCCTGCTCGACTATGCCGCGCCGCATTATTTTCCGCCTTCAGACCAGCCCCGCGGGGTAGACGAGCACCCGCACCGGGGCTTCGAAACAGTGACCATCGCCTACCAGGGTGCGCTTGAGCACAGGGATTCCGGCGGCAACGCAGGCAAGATAGGCCCGGGCGACGTACAATGGATGACCGCCGCATCCGGCGTGGTGCATGAAGAAAAACACGAGCGGGAATTTACCCGCAACGGTGGCACCCTCGAAATGGTGCAGCTGTGGGTGAACCTTCCGAAAGCCCATAAAATGGACCCGCCGCGTTACCAGGCGCTTGAAAAGAAAGATATTCCCGTGGCGGACCTTGGCGAAGGAAGTTACCTCCGCGTGATCGCGGGAGAATTTAACGGGCTGAAAGGCGCCGCGAAAACATTCACCCCGCTGAACGTGTTTGACTTGCAGCTGAAAGCCGGCAAAAGCCTGGAGCTGCCGCTGCCGGACGGTTATAACACCGGCATTGTAGTGCTGAAAGGCGAAGCGCAATTCAACGGTACGCATACCGCCAAAGGCGTAGAGCTGGTCGTGTTTGAAACAAAAGGAGAAACGATCTCCGTTACCGCGCAGGCCGATGTTTCGCTGCTGGTGCTCAGCGGCGAGCCGATCCTCGAACCGGTATTTTCTTACGGCCCCTTTGTGATGAACACGAAAGAAGATATCATACAGGCCGTAGACGATTACAACAACGGCAAAATGGGACACCTGAATTAGATCCTGATAAAAAACAATTTCACAAAAAACTTAAAAATCCAAACAACATGGCAACCTGGAAAATCGATCCTACACACAGCGAAATCGAATTTAAAGTAAAACACCTGATGATCACCAACGTGACAGGTCATTTTGCAGAATACGACGCCACGCTGGAAGCTGGCGCTGAGGATTTCTCCGACGCGAAAATCTCTTTCGAAGCCAACGTGAACAGCGTGAGCACCAAAAACGCACAGCGCGACGAGCACCTGAAAAGCGAAGATTTCTTCGACGCGGCCAATCATCCCAAACTGACCTTCACCTCTACGGAAGTGAAGAAAAAAGACGCGGAGAACTTTGTGCTGAAAGGCGACCTCACCATCCGCGGCGTTACCAAACCCGTAGAGCTGAACGTAGACTACAACGGCATCACCGTAGACCCCTGGGGCCAGACCAAAGCTGGTTTCGAGCTTACCGGCAAGATCAACCGTAAAGATTTCGGTCTTTCCTGGAGCGCCACCACCGAGGCGGGCGGCCTGGTTGTGAGCGACGAAGTGCGCCTCATTCTCGGCGTGCAGATGATAAAACAGGCATAACAAAAAGATAATAAAGAAAATCACTGACTGAGCCCGGCTGAAACAACAGGCGAGGCTGCTTATGAGAGAAGGACCGGCAGACTGGCATCCGCGGGATATTGTGACGAAGCGAACGGTACGGTGCGGGAAGACGAAACAGAACGCAGCATAAAGAAGAAAATGAAAGGGCCCGAAGAATTTGTGGAATTAGTGTAGAAACGGTTGTCAGGGTTTTAGGTAAACCGGGTGAAGCAATTCGCCCGGTTTTTTTGCTTTCAATTCATTAATTTTAAGACCTCTTATCGTTCAATAATTCACCCAAATAAAATTCTGAATCATGAAAAGATCCGCAACCGCCAATTGGAAAGGCACTGGCAAAGAGGGCAAAGGCACGGTTTCCACACAAACAGGCGTACTGAAAGATACCCAGTATTCTTTTTCCAGCCGTTTTGAAGACGGCGCCGGCACCAACCCCGAAGAGCTGATCGCAGCGGCGCATGCAGGCTGTTTCAGCATGAAGCTGAGCTTCATCATCTCCGGCGCGGGCCTCACCCCCACCAGCATCGACACCAAAAGCATCGTTACTTTCGAAGGCGGCGCCATCCCCAACATCCACCTCGAAGTAACCGCCAGCGTGCCCGGCCTGGACGCGGCCAAATTCGCGGAATACGCGGAAGATGCGAAGCTGAACTGCCCCATCTCCAAACTGCTCAACACGAACATTACCATGGAGGCGAAACTGGTGTAAACCGTTTTTGCAAACAACATATCAATGGCCGGAACATGCATTGCGCAGGTCCGGCCATTTTTTTTACATTCGCCGCAAAACCTTTGTGCGGAAGCGTTTGAGCGGAACGGCCTTGCAAAGAATTGTCCACCTTTTTAGCCGTACTGTCCATTGCATGGCGCATGTTTTATACGGAAATTTGTATTGTTAAAAATAACAGGAGGACAATATGAAAACAGTTATCCATCGCGGCAATACCCGCGGATTTGCAGATCACGGCTGGTTGCAGTCTCACCACACTTTCAGCTTTGCCGGATATTACAACCCGGAACGCATTCACTTCGGCGCGCTGCGTGTGCTGAACGACGATGCGGTGAAAGGGGGAATGGGCTTCGGCGCGCACCCGCACGACAACATGGAGATCGTCAGCATTCCGCTGGAAGGCGCGCTGGAACATAAGGACAATACCGGCCGTCACAAGATCATCAATCAGCACGACGTGCAGATCATGAGCGCGGGCACCGGCATCGAACACTCGGAATTTAACGCCTCCCGCACGGAGCCGGTGAAGTTCCTGCAGATATGGCTCTTCCCCAAAAAACGAGACATTCCGCCGCGTTACGAACAACAAACGTTCGAGCCGGCCGGCCGGCATAACCAGCTGCAGCTGGTGGTTTCGCCGGAAGAGAACAGCGGCGCGCTCTGGATCAATCAGGACGCGTGGTTCAGCCTGGGCAGGTTCGACAAGGACCGGTCCTTCGATTATACGCCCAAACTCAACGGCAACGGCGTATACCTGTTCGTGCTTTCGGGCAGCCTGAAAGCGGGCGGCGAAACGCTAGGCACACGGGACGCCATTGCGGTTTCCGAGCTGGAAAAATTAAATGTTACAACATTGGAGGATACGGAATTCCTGATCATGGACCTGCCGATGGCCGTGTAGAAGGGCTTTTACCCGGTGGATAAATTCCCCGGGTTTCTTTTTCCCGTAATTAAAAAGTGTCGTAAATTAGAAGTGAAGGGAATGGCATATTGACTTATAAGAATGGATGAATGATGGTTTTACGTTCGTCAACATTTAACTTAAATCAATATATCATGGAAGTACCAACACAGTCATCCGACCTGCAGGCACAGCTGAGCGCCTGGAAAGGCGAAGTAGACAATGTACGCGGCAGCCTGCGTACCATGCGCAGCAGGTTGGAAGAATTGGCCGGCGCCCGCCAGGCCAACCATGAAAGAATGGTAGAGATCGAACATTTCCAGAACCAGTTCATCCGCCAGTTGGAAGTGGCCGATGAAATGTACCACGATCTCAAACAATCCGCAAAATTTATGGGTTACGGCCGCCCGGTAATTGTCCACCACGACAGGCCGGTGGACGATTACGACCGGATAAACGACCGGATGCAGGTATTTCACAAATTACACGAGGAGCTGAAAGGCGATTTTTCCCGGTTTGAATCATTTCGATAGACCGGGTTTGTTTTTTATTCTCTCATTTGCTGCAGTTTGTCCCGTATCCTGAAAAGGGTAGCGTCCAGGTCTGCAGTGCTTTGCTGCAACAGCCCCAGCAATTGCGCGTTCAGGCCCGGCTCGTTGTTGTGCGGGTCCAGCATAGCCATAATGCCCAGGATGTTGCTCACGGGTCTCCGTATTTCATGTGAATTGATCCGCGCGATTTCCTGCAGTACTTCATTCTGCTCCTGCAAGCGGTCGGTAAACCGTTTGCGCTCTTCTTCGTGGCGCATCGCTTCGTCCACGTCCTGTATCGCGCCGATCACGCGCACGGCCTCACCATGTTCGTTGTAAAGAATGCGCGCCCGGTCGAGCACGTATTTGTAACTCCCGTCCGCACAACGGAAGCGGTACGCCGTATGCCAGTGCAGCGTTTTGCCGCGAAGCCTTTCCTCAAACGATGCCATCACCCCGCCGAGATCTTCCGGGTGCACATTTTTTTTCCACCAATCCACATGGTCCTCGATCTCTTCTTCCTTAAAACCGAACATCGTCATCGGCCCGTGATTGCGTGTAACACGGCCCGAATGCAGGTCCCAGTAATAGATACAATCCTGCGTAACCTGCGCCAGCAGCTCATATCGCGTGCCCGCATCTTTTGCGTGAATAGTGCTGCGTACTTCCGCATCGATATCTATCGCCATCACGATGCGCGCTTCTTTGCCGTTGTAATGCGTGGTATGGGAATACAATTCCACGTAAAATAATTCGCCATTTTTTTTCCGGTGCTGCCAGATGCCCCGGTAATCGACATTTTTGTTCGTGCGGCCCACATCCGCCAGCACGGCGGGAACAGACGAAGGGTCGCGGATGGCGAGGATATCCATCGATTCAAATTCTTCCCGCGTGTAACCGTATATTTCCGTGGCGGCATTGTTCACTGCGAGGAATTTTAAAGTGCCCCACTGGTAGATCCACATCGGTACGGGGTGCTCGTAAAAGAGGTCGCGGTATTGGAAAAAATATGCGTTGTTGCGGCGGAAGTCGTAACGGATCAGCAGGTAGATGAGCGATGCGGAAAAAAAGAGGAAGAACGCGTGCATGAAATACAAGAGCAACCCGGGGCGGACCCGTGGGAAAATGTCTGTAAGCTTTACCAGCAAATAATCATAGCCGGCCAGCCATACAAGCCCGCAGATCAGGAACAGTCCAGCTGTTTTCAGCGCGGTATGGCTCATTTTTGGGATTTGAATAATTGAATGTAGCGAAATTTGCAGAACTTGCCAATTCCTTTCCGGTAGCGGGTTTCATTCAAATTTGTTTGATGGGGGAGAAAAGTGGCCTACCATTCCAGCGTTACTTCGCCGCTTTGCGCGTAACCGGTGCAGGTGAGCACCAGCCCTTGCGAAAGTTCTTTCTCCGTAAGTACTTCGTTTACAGACATCCACACTTTCCCGCCGGTGCACCGCGCGATGCAGGAGCCGCAAACGCCGCCTTTGCAGCTGTAAGGCAATTGCACGTGCTGGCGGAGCGCCGCCTGCAGTATGGTTTCATTGCCGGGCACTTCCAGCGTCTGCTCGCCGCCTTCGTGTTTCAGCCGTACCCGCTTCAGCGAAGCATCCTGCGGCACCTGCACCCGCGCAATCTTCGCTTCGGTATTCACCACGAAGTTTTCCTTGTGCAGCTGGTCTTCCCGGAAACCCATGAAAGTAAGCGTGAACTGTGCCATGCGCATGTATTCGGCAGGGCCGCAGATGTAGAACTCGGCCTGTTCGCGCGGGTAATGCAAATGTTGCGGCGTGATTATTTCCAGCAGGCTGTTGCTCATGCGGCGGTAAACGCCGGAGGCGTCCGCCGGGTCGCTGTACAGCCATACAATGGTAAAACGTTCCGTGAAAACGGTTTGCAGCGCGATCAGCCGCTCGCGGAAGATGGTGTTTTTTTCGTCGCGGTTACTGTAAATCAGCGTGATATGGGAAGCTTTTTCCAGGTACAGCGCCTGCTGCAGGAGGGCGAACAAAGGCGTGATGCCGCTGCCCGCGCCAAGCATCACGATGTCGCGCCGCGCATTTGCCAGGGGCTCCAGCGTAAAACGGCCGGACGGCAGGAGGGAGGTGACTTCGTCTCCCACCATCCAGGTGCGGAGGATGTAGCGGGAAATTTCGCCGTTGGCGATGCGTTTTACGGTTACGGCTAAAAAACCGTCTATGCCCGGCGTGGAGCTGAGTGAATAGGAGCGGCGGTATTCCGCGCCGTGCAGTTGTAAAATGAAGGTGAGGAATTGCCCGGCCTGGTATTTCACCGCCTTGCCGTCCGCACTTTCGAGATGATAAGTGAAGGCGTCCGGCGTTTCCTGGATGATGCGGGTAATGCGTAATTGTATGTAGAGGTCGCGCATGGTTGGGTAGCCCCCGGGACCGGAGCCCCGGGGTATACGGCCTTTATAAGCTGGAGTGAACGGTTATTTTGCTGGCGAGCATTTCGCGCACGGCCGATGCGATGGCGATGGCGTCGTAACCTGCTTCGCGTTGCAGTTCCACGGGTTTTCCATGCTCGATCAAACGGTCGGGGATGCCCAGGCGTTTGATCTCCGCCTTGTAATCGTTGTCTGCCATAAATTCCAGTACCGCGCTGCCGAAGCCGCCCTGGAGGGCGCCGTCTTCAACGGTGATCACACGGTCGTAACGCTGGAAGATGTCGTGCAGCATGTCGGTATCGAGCGGTTTCACGAAACGCATATCGTAATGCGCGGGCTGCAGCCCGTCGGTCATCAGTTCTTTCATGGCCTCGGTCACGAAGTTGCCCGGGTGGCCGATGGAAAGAATGGCAACGTCTCTGCCATCCTGGATCTTGCGGCCGGTGCCTACCTTGATCTCGGCGAACGGCCTCCGCCAGTCGGGCATCACGCCTTCGCCGCGCGGGTAGCGGATCACGAAGGGTGATTTGTTGGAGGGCAGCTGCGCGGTGTACATCAGGTTGCGCAGCTCTTCTTCATTCATCGGCGCGCTCACGATCATGTTCGGGATGCAGCGCATGTAGGGAATGTCGTACACGCCGTGGTGAGTGGCGCCGTCTTCCCCCACCAGGCCGGCCCGGTCCAGGCAGAATATCACGGGCAGGTTCTGGATGGCCACATCGTGCACCACCTGGTCGTAAGCCCGTTGCATGAACGAAGAATAGATGTTGCAGAAAACGGTCATGCCCTGCGTGGCGAGCCCGGCGGAAAGCGTTACGGCGTGCTGTTCGCAAATGCCTACGTCTATCGCGCGGTCCGGCATCTGTTCCATCATCCATTTGAGGGAAGAGCCGGAAGGCATGGCAGGCGTAATGCCCATGATGGTTTTATTCTGTTCGGCCAGCTCGATGATGGTATGGCCGAAAACGTCCTGGTATTTAGGCGGTTGCGGTTTTTCGATCACTTTTTTGAAGATCTCGCCGGTGATCTTGTCGAACAGGCCGGGCGCATGCCATTTGGTCTGGTCCTTTTCCGCGAGGGCATATCCTTTTCCTTTGGTAGTATTGATATGCAGCAGTTTAGGCCCGGGAATGTTGCGGAGGTCCTGCAGGGTGTCTACCAGTTTGGTGATATTATGGCCGTCTATTGCGCCGAAATAACGCAGGTTGAGGCTTTCGAACAGGTTGCTGGATTTGGACACCATGCCTTTTACGCTGGCTTCGAGCTTTGAAGCCATGTCCCGCGTGAATTTTTTGCCGACGGGCAGTTTTCCCAGCAGGTTCCATACGTCGTCGCGGAACTTGTTGTAAGTGTGGGAGGTGGTGATGTCGGTAAGATATTCTTTCAGCGCGCCCACATTCGGGTCGATGGACATGCAGTTATCGTTCAGGATGATAAGGATGTTCGCGTTCGCCACGCCCGCGTGGTTCAGCGCCTCGAAGGCCATCCCGGCGGTCATGGCGCCGTCGCCGATCACGGCGATGTGCTGCCGGTCGTGCTCGCCTTTGTTTTTGGAAGCGATGGCCATGCCCAGCGCCGCGCCGATGGAGGTGCTGGAGTGGCCTACGCCGAAAGTATCATATTCACTTTCGCCGCGGTTCGGGAAACCGCTGATGCCTTTGTATTTACGGTTGGTATGGAACACGTTTTTCCGGCCCGTGAGGATCTTATGGCCGTAAGCCTGGTGGCCTACGTCCCATACCAGCTGGTCGTAAGGCGTATTAAATGCATAATGCAGGGCTACGGTAAGTTCCACCACTCCCAGGCTGGCGCCGAAGTGGCCGCCATGCACGCTCACTACGTCGATAATGAACTGGCGCAGCTCGTCGCACACCTGGTGCAGCTGTTCCTTGCTCAATTTTCGCAGATCAGACGGGTATTCGATCTGGCTCAGTAATTGACCGGCCGTAATTTCCATATCACCATTAGGGTTTAATGCCCAAAAATACATGTTTTTGCGCTTATTCCGAGGCTCCCATTTAAACGTCCGTATTACCATTGATAAAAATTGCGTTCCCCGCCTGTGGGGCAGTCGGTATTTTTGGACGGATGCGGAGTTTCAGAAGACTTTCGCTAACTTTTCAGGGATGTTTAAGCGCATTTCAAAATATTGGTGGTGCCAGATACTCGGGTGGGGAGCTAATGCCTTTCTTTTCTTGTTCTTCGGCTTTTTCTTTAACAGCATAGACGCCGCGCAGGTACAGTATATCATCTCTTATTCATTGTTGGGGATACTCATCTCGCATGGTTTCCGGACGGTTATCGTCAAATACAAGTGGATCGAGAAGCCGTTTGAGAATGTGGCCATCTACTTCTTTTTCGGCATCCTGGTGTGCTCGATCATCGATTCGTTCCTGCTGGCCTGCATTTCGCATTTTGTACTGCCGGCCCCGCCTGAAACGGATTTCCAGGAAAGCTGGATGAGGGCGTTTTTTTCCCAGAGCCTTTTTATGGCCATGTGGGCGGTGATCTATTTCCTTTGGCATTACGTGGAAGAAACCCGCAATTCCCAGGTGGGCCAGCTGAAACTCGAAGCCACGGTGCGCACGCTGGAACTGAAAACCATCAAAAGCCAGCTCAATCCGCACTTCATTTTCAATGCGTTGAACAGCATCCGCGCGCTGGTAGACGAAAATCCCCGCCGCGCCCGCACCGCCATCACCGAACTGAGCAACATCCTGCGCAATTCCATGCAGGCAGACAAAGCGGAGACCGTGAGCCTGGAAAATGAACTGAGTATCGTAAAAGATTATCTTGCGCTGGAGAATATACGTTTTGAGGAAAGGCTGAAGGTGCAGTACGACATAGACCCGGAAACGCTGGAACTGCCCGTGCCGCCGCTGATGCTGCAAACCCTCGTCGAAAACGCCATCAAACACGGTATTTCGCGCGAAGTGAACGGGGGATTGATCCTGATCGGCTCGCATGTGCACGATATGCGCCATGAGATCACCATCCGGAACACTGGGCAGATCGTGGAAGACCTGAACGGCAACGGCTTCGGCCTCGCCAGCACCCGGCAACGCCTCGGTATCCTGTTCGGCAAAAGGGCCTCTTTCGAGATCTATAACCTGGACACGGTGATGGTAGAGGCCAAAGTACAGATGCCAATTATCTAACCACTTGAATTTCAGTATATTTACGCGTCTTTTGGACGATAAAACACATCATCAACCGAAAAAAAGACTGACTGTAACATGAAAAAAGCATTGATCATAGACGATGAACGATTGGCCAGGAGCGAACTTAAAAAGCTGCTGGCAGACCACCCGGAGATCGTGGTGGTCGGGGAAGCGGTGAATGCAAAAGACGGCATGGAGAAGATCGAGACATTGCGGCCCGACCTCCTGTTCCTCGACATCCAGATGCCGGACAAAACCGGGTTCGACCTGCTGGCCGAGCTGGAAAGAACGCCGCAGGTCATTTTTACCACCGCGTACGACGAATACGCCCTCAAGGCGTTCGAATACAACGCGCTGGATTACCTGCTGAAGCCGATCGAGCCGAAACGCCTTGCCGACGCGATTCACAAACTGCACCAGGTAGACGAAAAAGAACGCCTGGCGGCCGCTTCCGGCATCCGCAACATTCTCGGGGAAAACGACCAGGTGTTTGTTAAAGACGGCGACCGCTGCTGGTTCGTAAAACTGCAGGAGATCCGCCTGTTCGAAAGCGTGGGTAACTATGCACGGGTGTATTTCGAAACCAACAAGCCGCTTATTCTCAAATCGCTGAACGCGCTGGAAGAAAGGCTCGACGAACGGGTGTTTTTCCGCGCCAACCGCAAACATATCGTGAACCTGCGCATGATCGAAAGGATCGACACGTATTTCAACGGCGGGCTGCTGCTGGAAATGCGCGGCGGCGAAAAGATCGAAGTGAGCCGCAGGCAGGCGGTGAAATTCAAAGAGATGATGAGCCTCTGATCAAAGAGGTTTGAACATACGCGAATGGGGAGCGGCGATGGTCGTTCCCCATTTTTATTTTGCTGAAATTTTTTACGATGGCTGAAAAAGAAAGAGCTGTCCTGAAAAGAACAGCCCGTTAAATTATGCTTATGAAAAAAGGCCATAATGGCCATAAAGACACACGATGCCTTTATTGCCACCTGGCGGTGCATTTATATTACTAGCCCGATTATAAGATACTGGAATATGGAAAGGTTTTGCGAAAACAACGGGATGAAAATGCTGCTAAAATACACGGGTTCCCACGTCTATACTCACGTCTGCTCATCCGCACCTGGGGTGCCGGTAAAATACTGGTTGGTTTAAATCATGCACAAGATATGGAACCTCTTCAATATTTTTTCAATTTCTTGTCGCTCGACAATAAAAATTTTTGAAAGGTAAAAAGGCAGGGATAAAATAAGGGAAAGGGAGCGGGTTAACGTGTTTTCACAGGCGCGCTGTGAACGGCTTCCGCGATCTCGCTGATCAGCGAAGTATCTTTTTCGATGGCGTTGCCGACCACAATGATGTCTGCGCCGGCTTTACAGTTCAGGTAGGCTTTTTCCGCATCGCGGATGCCGCCGCCTACGATCACCGGCACTTCCACCTGGCTTGCCACGCGGTGGATCATGGATTCGGTGATGGGTTTGCGCGCGCCGCTGCCGGCGTCCATATAGATCACTTTGAGGCCGAGCATGTCTCCCGCCATGGCCGTGCACATGGCAATATCGTCTTTATCCGCGGGGATGGGCGTTGCGTTGCTGATGTAAGAAACGGTAGTGGGCGCGCCGCCATCGATCACCATATAACCGGTGGAGATCACTTCCAGCCCGCTCTTTTTTACAGCGGCCGCGGAAACGACGTGCTGGCCGATCAGCATGTCTGCATTACGGCCGGAGATCATCGAAAGGTACAACAGGGCATCGGCGTACTTAGATACCTGCGAAGGGCTTCCAGGAAACAATATCACCGGAATGGAACAGGTTGCCTTGATCTGCTGCACCACCTCGTCGAGATGATTGGTGATCACAAGGCTTCCTCCGAGGAAAATATAATCAACCTTTGCTTCCGTGCATTTTGCAGTAAGGTCGGCGATCCCGGCAGGTGTAACCTTGTCAGGATCTATCAGAACCGCGAATGACTTTGTACCTTTTGCCTTTCTCTCGATAAAGGAACTGTATATTTTTCTGTACATTAATTTTACATTGTTCCGGTTGAAGCAAATGTATAAATTTTTTTCTAATAAGGCACAAGGTGAAATAAATATGCATGGTATTGATTTTGCAATTGATACAAGGTAAAAATCGCCTGCCCGGCACCCAAACAACCGTAATTTGTTAATGCGCCCTTATGCACAGGCTGTGGATAAGACAAATTGGTATGGACAGGTATAAAAATTATTTTAGTAATCCCACACCCATAGTGTTACTCGGAATCAATTTTGTTTAATCCTGTTAAATCTCCAGGGCCATGAAAAATCAAGTTAATAAGGCTGGCGGCCTGTCGTTTTCCCGCCACTTTACCCGCGAAGGTGTTAGCCCCTACGATCAGTTTCAATATGATATGCGCACCTCTGTTATCCGCAACCCGGGTGGCGACGTGGTGTTCGAGATGAATAACGTGGAAGTGCCCAAGGAGTGGTCGCAGATCGCGACGGACATCCTGGCGCAGAAATACTTCCGCAAAGCGGGCGTACCGCAGCCGGACGGCTCTGCCGGCCGCGAAACCTCCGTGAAGCAGGTTGTTCACCGCATGGCGAACTGCTGGCGCGTATGGGGCGAAAAGTACGGTTACTTCGCGTCTTCCAAAGACGCCCAGGTATTCTACGAAGAGCTCGCTTATTGCATGCTCAACCAGGCCTGCGTGCCCAATTCCCCCCAATGGTTCAATACCGGCCTGCACGAAAGCTACGGCATCAAAGGCAAGCCCCAGGGCCATTATTATGTGGAACAAAACACAGGCAAACTCGAAAAATCCACCTCCGCATACGAAAGGCCCCAGCCGCACGCGTGTTTCATTCTCAGCGTAAGCGACGACCTGGTGAACGACGGCGGCATCATGGACCTTTGGGTGCGCGAAGCCCGCATCTTTAAATACGGCTCCGGCGTAGGCACTAACTTCTCCCAGATACGCGGCGAAGGGGAAAAACTCAGCGGCGGAGGTACCTCCAGCGGCCTGATGAGCTTCCTCAAGATCGGCGACCGCGCCGCCGGCGCCATCAAATCAGGCGGCACCACCCGCAGGGCGGCTAAAATGGTCTGCCTCGACCTCGATCACCCCGAAGTGCTCGAATTCATCAACTGGAAAGTAGAGGAAGAAAAGAAAGTAGGCGCGCTCATCGCCGCGGGTTACTCCTCCGACTACGAGGGAGATGCCTACCGCACCGTTTCCGGCCAGAATTCCAACAACTCCGTGCGCATCCCCAACAGCTTCTTCCATGCCCTGGATGCAGACGGGGACTGGGAGCTGAAAGCCCGCATGAACGGCAAGGTGATGAAAACCGTCAAAGCCTCCGACCTCTGGAACCAGATCGCCTACGCTGCCTGGCGCTGCGCGGACCCCGGCACCCAGTACGACACCACCATCAACGAATGGCATACCTGTCCGCAGGGCGGCCGCATCAACGCGTCTAACCCCTGTTCAGAATACATGTTCCTCGACAATACGGCCTGCAACCTCGCTTCCGTGAACCTGCGCCGCTTCTTCGACGAGGAAAAAAGCCTGTTCGACGTGCCGGGGTTTGAATACACGGTAAGATTATGGACCACCGTGCTTGAGATCTCCGTGCTCATGGCGCAGTTCCCCTCGAAGGAAGTAGCGCAACTCAGCTACGACTACCGCACGCTGGGCCTCGGTTACGCTAACCTCGGCAGCATGCTGATGGTGAGCGGCATCGCGTACGACAGTGAAGAAGCGCGCGGCATCGCCGGCGCCATCACCGCGATCATGACCGGCGTTTCCTATAAAACTTCCGCGGAGATCGCCGCGCATCTCGGCGCTTTCCCGAAATACGAAGAAAATAAAGAAGACATGCTGCGCGTAATGCGCAACCACCGCGCCGCCGCGTACGACGCCGCCGAAGCGTACGAAGGTATTGAGATCAAACCGCAGGGGATCAATGCGAAATATTGCCCCGATTACCTGCTGAAAGCCGCCACCAAAGCCTGGGACGATGCGGTGAAGCTGGGCGAGCGGCACGGCTACCGCAACGCACAATCCACCGTGATCGCGCCCACCGGCACTATCGGGCTGGTGATGGATTGCGATACGACCGGCGTGGAGCCCGATTTTGCGCTGGTGAAATTTAAAAAACTCTCCGGCGGCGGTTATTTCAAGATCATCAACCAGTCCATTCCTTCCGCGCTGAAACATCTCGGTTACAAAGAGAACGAGATCAAGGCGATCGTGGATTACGCCAAAGGCACGGGCAGCTTTGCCGGCGCGCCTTACATCAACCCGCAAAGCCTGAGCGAAAAAGGATTTATCGCCGAAGAGATCAAAAAGCTGGACGCCGCCGTGGCTTCTTCTTTCGATATCGCGTTCGTGTTCAATGTGTATACGCTCGGCGAAGAATGCCTGCAAAGACTGGGATTCAAACCGGAACAATATTTCAGCATGGAGTTCAGCCTGCTGCACGAGCTGGGTTTTACAGACGAACAGATGGAAGCCGCCAACGATTACGTATGCGGCACCATGACCGTGGAAGGCGCGCCCTACCTGAAAGACGCGCACCTGCCGGTGTTCGACTGCGCCAACAAATGCGGGAAAAAAGGCGAACGTTTCATCCATGCGCACGGCCACATCCGCATGATGGGCGCCGCGCAGCCGTTTATTTCCGGCGCGATCTCCAAAACCATCAACCTGCCCAACGAGGCGTCTGTAGAAGAAATAGCCGATGCATACCGCCTGAGCTGGGAACTGGGGCTGAAAGCCTGCGCGCTCTACCGCGACGGTTCCAAGCTGAGCCAGCCGCTGAGCAACAAAAGCGACAAAAAGAAAAAATCCGCGGAGGCCACGGAAACCGCGCCTGAAGCAGCCGGACAGATCATCGAAATGAACAAGCTCACCATCGACGAACTGCTGGAAGAGCTGAACAAACGTATGATCGCCAGTTCCGACACTTCGCTGAAACGCGCGCTGTCGCGCATTGTGGAGAGAAAAACCCTGCCCGCGAAACGCCGCGGTTTCACGCAGAAAGCAAAAGTAGGCGGCCAGCCGATCTTTGTGCGCACCGGCGAATACACAGACGGCACGCTCGGCGAGATCTTCATCGACCTTGCGAAAGAAGGCTCCACGCTGCGCAGTTTGATGAACTGCTTCGCCATCGCAGTGTCTGTAGGCCTGCAATACGGCGTGCCGCTGGAAGAGTTTGTAGACAAGTTCGTGTTCACGCGGTTTGAGCCGGCAGGCATGGTAGATCATCCGAACATCAAATCTTCCACATCGCTGATCGATTATATTTTCAGGGTGCTGGGGTATGAATATCTCGGCAGAACAGACCTGGTGCATATTCTCGACGCGCCGGGCAATACAGGGGAAGACGAGTGGGACGAGCCCGTGGTAAAACCCCAGTTGTCTGATGTGCGTGTGGTCGGAAACGCCTCCGGCACGGCCAGTCCGAAAGCTGCGAAACCCCATCCGGTAGCGGCTTCCAGCGGGGAGAGCAGCACGCAGGATTACATGCGCAGCATGCAAAGCGATGCGCCCGCCTGTAACACCTGCGGGCACATCACCGTGCGTTCCGGCACCTGTTACAAATGCCTGAACTGCGGCAACAGCATGGGTTGCAGCTGAGAGGAAGAAAGGAGAAACGCGCCCGTCTTTATAAGTTTTTAACAAGCCGGGCGAAAGGAGCGGAAACGATGCGTCCGCTGAAATGTACGATGGTATTGGGTTTGTAGCGATCGGACCTATTAAAAACTTTGTTAATTATTTGTTATTCACCGTTAAAAATTTCAAATAAAGTTAACATAGATATACCTTTGTATACAAATAGGGTTTTCATAGGATAGTAACAAATTGAGGGCGCTTTTCTAAGTGCCCTTTTTCTTTTTAACCCGCTCCCATAAAGGGTTTCAGCGGCGCCCTGTTTTTCTCCGGTATGCTGCGCCATTTGTGTGTGGCCTCACTACAAAACGGTTTTTCCTTTTTTCTTTTCATTTTCAGGAATGTACGTATCAACACGATCGCGTAGAGCTACGCATGCGCTTTTCCGCGTCGCTGCTGCGTTTCGGACATATCGGGCTCCTTAAAAAAATATCACTTACAGGGAGAATAGTATCTTTTGCCTTTGTTTGTTTTCAATTCGTTCCTGAGCGCCGCATCAAAACAATATTCCGTAACCGCGTATAAAAAGTGCAATCAAAAAAGCAGGAAAGAGGATCTGCAGCGCATTAATTTTTACAACGCAGGTAGAAAAAATCCTACAAATGGGTAGAAGACCCGCGCAAAATCTTCCCGCCAAATCTCTCATCTGTTAAATTTTGCAGCCAGATCCTCCGGGGATTAACAAAAAAACCGGTTTTCATTAACAAATCGGGCCGCTGCGGAAAACTCCATTCTACGTGGCGCTTCAAAATTTATTCAATTTTGTTCAAAAAAGGGGCTTTCAATTTTAAATTCTTCATTTTTCAAGGCAATTTTTGCGGAATTTGAATATTCAAATGAAAGCGTTTGTAGTTATTTAATTTATTTTATATTTGTTAAAGTATTAATTTTTTATATGGTTACTGTCCTATGAAAAACCAAATATTCCTACACCGCGAGAATCTTCTTGCACAGTAAATGACTCTCGAAAGCAATGGATTAATCCATTGCTTTTGTTCTTTTTATGGATATGTTAAGCGGGCAGAAGATCGCAGAAATAAAACCGCGTGTCCCAGTTAACCGTCTCCTTTTCCTTTTTGTCATCTTTATAACAATTGTCGCCCTGGTCGCCCGCCGGGGTATACGTTCGCTCCACCGTTTCACCGATGGTGAACGGAACTGCCTCGGAAAACAACGGGCCGTCGAACACAAAACTGTGATACTCACCGTTTTCGCCGCAGGGATCTACCCCCGGCGGGAGATCGGCCAGGAACGATTCGTCTATCAGCCGACCGGCGAAAGACGCAGGCAGGTATTTTGCGTTCACACAAACGATCACCGCTTTAAACCCGGCCGCGATAAATTCCCGCGCCAGGGCGGCGCTGTCGCGTTTCCAGAGCGGGAATACCCCTTTCATGCCGGCCTGCTCCAGCTGGATTTCCCGGTAAGCCCGCAGGTCTTCCAGGAAAATATCCCCAAACACCGCGTGCCGGACACCCGAAGCCTGGAATTCTTCCAGCGCTTCCTTCATAATGCGGTTGTAGTCTTCCATCGAAGCGTGCTCGGGCAGGAACGCCTTTTTTACGGGCAGTCCCGCCAGCCGGGCCTGCTCGTCCAGCAATTCTTCCCGCACCCCGTGCATAGATACCCGGCGGAAAGCCCCGCTGAAAGTGGTGAACAGCGAGCGTATTTGGTAACCGCCCGTTTGCCGCAGCTGCCAGAGGGCGAATGCGGCGTCTTTCCCGCCGCTCCAGTTGAGATATGCATCCATTTAACGTAAAATTATTCAAATTCCCCCTTTACACCGGGAAGGGATATGATATATTTGAGAAAACACTATCCCATGCGAATGGTCCCTTTTTTATGCCTGCTTCTCTGGATATTTCCCGCCGCCGCCCAGCAAAAAGCCCTTGTAGCCGGTCCTATGACCGGCTCGGTGGAGCTGCGCGACGCGATCGTTTGGTTGGAAGCCGCTCCTGCCGTTAAGCAGGCCGCTATCCGGTACTATGAAAAAGGGAAACCCGCGTCCGCCAGAACGGAGCGGTACACCGGGAAGCTCGGCAAAAGATATAATCCCATCAAAATACAGCTCGTGAACCTGGAACCGGGCACGCGGTACGAATATGAAGTGCTGCTGGACGGGAAAGTGGTGAAAAGATCGGCCTTTACCACCAAAACCTTCTGGCATTTCCGCCGGCCGGCGCCGGATTTCACTTTTCTCACCGGTTCTTGCGCCTATTTTAACGAGCCGGCGTACGACCGGCCGGGCAAACCTTATGGCAACGATTCTTCCATCTTCGAGACGATGGCAGATGTGCCGGCCGATTTTATGATGTGGTTGGGCGACAACTGGTATACCCGCGAAGCGGACTATTCTTCCGTTCCCGGCCTGGAATACCGGGCCCACCGCGACCGCTCGCTGCCCGTGCTGCAGCGTTTCCTGCAGGCCATGCCGCATTACGCGGTCTGGGACGATCATGACTTCGGTCCCAACAACGCCAATAAATCCTACATTTTCCGCGACGAAAGCCGTCGCGTGTTCTCGGATTACTGGGCCAATCCCACGTTTGGTGAGGGCGGCAGGGGCATTTATACCCGTTACAGCTACAGCGACGTGGACTTTTTTATGCTCGACGGGAGGTATTGGTCCAGCGCCGGCGAACTGCCGGACAGTATCAATGGCCAACCCAACCCTGATAAAAAGATGTACGGGGACGAGCAGATGGAGTGGCTGAAAAACGCCCTGCTCACCAGCAATGCCAGCTTCAAGATCATCGTGACGGGCAGCCAGGCGCTGAACCCGATCTCCATTTATGATAGTTTTCATCATTTTCCTGTTGAATACCAGTCGTTTATGGATTTCCTGGAGCGGCATTCCATCCCCGGCATCCTGTTCCTCACCGGCGACCGGCACCATTCCGAGGTGGTTAAGCTGCCGCGGAAAGGAAATTATCCGTTGTACGACATTACCAGTTCGCCGCTCACTTCGGGGGTGGGAGGGGTACTTTGGGGCAACGAAAAAGACAATCCCTACCGCGTTCCCGGCACCCTGGTGGTGACCCAGAACTTCGCACGGATAAGCGTTTCAGGCCCGAAAGGCGGCCGCAGGCTGAAGCTGGAATTTATGGACAAAGGGAAGAAGGTGTTGGGCGGCTTTGAGGTGAGCCAGCAGGACCTGATGAAATAATTTTCGAAAAACGCGCAACTTTTGGGAAGAATAGTCGTCTATTAAGTGTAGGCTTTAGCAATTTGTACCCGGATAAGTGCAGTTTGTACCGTAGAAGTACCGATTCGTCAATTCGCCGTAAAATATCTCAGTTATTTTGTATTTTTAGGTCATTAAATCTTACCCGTATGAAAAAGCTGTTGTTCATGTTGGTACTGGGTACAGTTACAACCGCTGCAGCGTTCGCCCATAATGGCGATAAAACAAACAACAACGGTGACAAGCCGGACAAGGGCGCCAAGGCCAAAGCCACTACGAGGGTAGAGGAATTTATTTGGGGCCTGCCGCAATCGTCCAAAGTGGAAAAGGTGGAAGAAGCTGAAATGCAGAAAGCGATCGTAGATCTCTATAAATGGTATTTGCAGAACGAAACCCGTGTGAATAATAATAATTCCATCAAAGGAGACGACGGGCAGGACCTGGTGGCGCCGTTCAAGGTAGACCCGAAAGTGCTGCAGCAGTACCTGAAATTCATCAAAAAGAACTTCCCCGGCCTCAATGAGGACGATCTGAGCGATAAACGCGCCGTTACATCTTCCGTGCGTAAAAACAATGCGCCTGTATCCACCTGCGACGACCTGGATACGCCAATGTCTTTGACTGCTTCAAAATAATTTCGTAAGTTCGTTGAATGCATTTGCTACAGTTCACTTATAATAAGGAAGAGGTTATTAATGCATTACGATTTCACTTTCTCCGCCGGGGCGAAATCAAGGTATTTCGCATTACTCTCATCATCTTACTGATCGCCACCATTACGGGTTTCCTGTTCAAGGTGGTGAATTTTAACGCCCTGCTCGGCATCTGCGCCATGATGGTAGTTGTTGGCTGGGCTTTCTGGTATTTGCTGCCCGTTTCCACTTACAATAAGGCCGCTACTTTTAAAGACAATATCCGTTTGCGTTATAACGAAGAAGGCATGGCCATTTCCACCGGGCAGGGAGAGCGCAGCATGCCCTGGAAAATATTCTCGGAGATCATCGAAACGAGGAATTTCTTTTTTATTTACCGCGACAAACGCACGTTTTTTCTTATTCCCACCAGCGCTTTCGAGAACGAAGAAGCGCGCAATGGTTTCAGCGCACTGATGCAATCCACTTTCCAGGATTACAGCCGTTTGAACATTTCATAATGCGGGATATTCACTTCCGTAAATTCTTCCCCGCGAATTTCATATCCATTTTTCAGGTAAAACGGCACTGCTTCCTTGCGGGCGTGCATCATTAATTCGGAGAACCCGTTGCCGCGCGCCTGTTCCTCCGCGAAAACAAGAATGCGGCTGCCCGCGCCGGTTTTTTGCAGGGAATCGTCTACCGCCATTTGCCGCAGCTGTACGGTTTGTTCGTTCACCGGGCTGAGAATGCAGCATCCGGCGAGGGTGGCGCCTTCAAATCCGCCGATCAGCACGTCGTTGATCTCCTGCTGAAGATATTCCTGCGAAAAAGTGAGCCCCAGCGGGCGGCGCAGGATCTTGTCGCGCAGCGCAACCATATCGTGGTAATCGCAACTGCCATATTCTATCGTGCGTATCGTTAACATGCGGCAAAGTTAAGGAAAGTGTCAGGCCCCGGCGGTATCCTGGAAATAACCGAGGATCAGCGGGGCAACGGATTTCACTTCCAGGAAAGGATCGGCGATCTGCAGCGCATTGGGATGCGTGTCTGTACACACCAGTTTTTCTACCAGCCCGCTGTTCCGGATCTTTTCGAAACCGTCGCCGGCGAAAATGCCGTGCGTGGTGATCACCGCGATGCTGGCGGCGCCCGCATCCCTGTAAGCCCCGGCGGCCTGCAGCAGCGAGCCGCCCGTGCGGATCATATCGTCGTAAATAATGACCAGTTTGTCCTGCACATTGGCGCTGATGCCGGTAATGTCCGTTTCTTCGCCGGATAGGCGTTTTTTGAAAACGAATGCCGCGGAAACATGGAGGTCGTTGGCAAGCGACTCCACCCATTTGGCCCGGCCCGCGTCCGTGCTCGCCATTACGAACTCCCTGCCCTGCGCGATTTCCAGTGCGGCGTTGCGCACGATGGTTTTGCCGTACAGGTGTACCGGGCGGATGTTGCTTTCGAAATAATAAGAGATGCCATCCACATGCAGGTCGATCAGCACCACTTTGGCCCCCATGGAGGTGGTGGGCAGGGCGGAGAAAAGGATCGCGCGGTTCTTGGCTTTCACAATTTCGCCGTATTTTACAGCCCTTTCCATGGTGGAGTAGCCGAAATAGGGGATCACGAGGCTGATGCACAGCGCCCCGTTCTGGATACAGCCATTGGCAATGTCGAAGAGCTCAAGTGTTTCCTTGTCGTCTATTGTCCCGCCGATAAGCACCGCTTCTTTTCCACTAACGTTGCTGGTTATACGATGGTAATGTTCCCCGTCCGGGAAATCGCGGATGGTCATTTGCCCGTCTTCCCAGTCTGCCGGCGCAATGTTGCGTATCCGTTCTTTCAGGTACTGGTAACGTTGGGTGGAAAAAAGTATTTTGCGGGCCATGGCGCAGTATTTGGTAGATATAAACCGAATTTAGGCAAATAAGCGCATTGGGTAGCTTAAGTGATAAATATTTTTAACGTTTCATTTGATCCGGGAACGCTAATTTTGATAGAATTCGTATGAAGCAAGTTCTGATTAGATACGCTGTTGCACTGGTACTGTTGGTCGTTTTGGGGTGGCAGAAGTCTTCCGCCCAGATACGCCTGACGGGCATGGTGACCGATGCGGACACACGCACGGGCCTTCCTTCTGTCAGCATCTGGAACAAACGTTCCGGCATGGGCACTGTGAGCAGCGAAAGCGGCCGTTATTACATCGAGGCATTGCCCGGCGATACGATCGAATTTTCCATGCTCAGTTACGTACGCACGCAGATCACCGCTCCCGGCATTTCCGGCACAAGGAACGTTGAAATGAAACGGCAGATCTTTGGGCTGCAGGGTGTCAATATCCGCGGCCGCATCTATAAAAACGATTCGATGGCGATCCGCGACGAATACGAAAAATATTTCGGCTACAAACGCCCCGGCGCATTGGACGTGCTGAAAACGCTGCCCTCTAATCCCATTACCGCGCTGAGTTATCTCATCCCCAGTAAAGCCCGCAAACGCAAGGAAGCATTCGGCGAACAGCTGAAATACTGGGAAGAGGAAAAACATATCGATTACCGCTACAACCCGGAACTGGTGCAGCGAATGACCAAACTGGAAAGCCCGGAGCTGGACAGTTTTATGCTGCATTACCGGCCTTCGTATAATTTCCTGCTCAGCGCATCGGATTACGACCTGATGCTGTTCATCAAACAGGCGTTTGAAAAATACCAGAAACAGCAAGGCATTTTACCAAAAGACACTACTCCTTCCCAATAAAAAAAAGCGGCCTTTTAAAGCCGCTTTTTCGTTATATCGAAATCTCTTTTTATTTCAGCAAGGTTCCTTTTAAACGGTGCAGTTCCGTTTCGGCCACCTTGGTGTTGTACCTCGCCTGGATGAGCCTGTAGGCGGCCAGTTCAAGGCTTTGCTGGGCTTCTTTCACTTCCAGCGTGGTAGACACGCCCTGCCTGAAACGCTCCAGCGCCACCATGGTATTTTCGCGCGCAAGGTCCACGCTTTCCTGCTCCAGCGTCAGCGACATCTTGTAATATTCATAGTCCTTGAAAGCGTTGGTGAGCGCAAGGTTCACCTGCGACTGCGTATTCTCGACAGACAGCTGCTGGTACTGGATGTCCAGCTTCGCGGCTTTCAGCGCGCGGTGCGCGTTGAGGCCGTTGAAGATCGGAACGGTAGCGGAGAAGCCGTAGTTGAAGCCCCTGTTTTGGTTAAATACCGGGCTGAACTGGTTGATGGCCGCGCTGGCGTTGGACTGGTTGAAGTTATAGGCGGAGTTGAAAGAAATGACAGGATAAAAATCGCCTTTTCTTTCTTTTAAAACCAGTTTCGATATTTCGAGGTTCTGGCGGGCAACTTTCAGCTGCGGGTTCGTGTTGTTGAGGTTCTCCAGGATCTCGCCGTAAGAAAGCGCAAGGTCCACCGGGATGCTGTCGTTCACATCGTAATTGAGATTGCCGTCTGCAATGCCCATCAGTTGATTGAGCAGCGCTTTGCTTTGTTCGATGGTGGTTTGCTGGCGCAGCCAGTTGGCGCGTTGGGCGTTGTAGTCCACTTTGGCCTGCAGCCAGTCCGTTTTAGGCGCGAGGCCCGTCTGGAACTTGGCGTCGGAGAGTTTCACGCGTTCGTCGGAAATGCTCATCTGTTCGGCCAGTGCGCGCAGTTGTTGTTTTTGCTGGGCGATGTTGTAATAGCCGTTGATGATGTTGGCGATGGAATTTTCCACCTGGTTTTTTACGCTCAATTCGCCAAGGATCTCGATAGCCTGGATGCGCTGGCGCGTGGCGAACATTTTAAGACCGTCGAACAGTGTCCAGTTGAGGTTTACGGAAGCCTGCAGCTGCCTGTTCTTGATACCGCTGGTATCGCGTTTGGTGCCGTTGCCGAATTCCTGTTTGGTGGCGGTGTTGTTCCATACGTTAGACGCGGTGCCGTTCAGGCGCGGCGCGAAAGCGAAGTTGGCGTATGCGTTATCGTTGGCGGCCACTTCCGCATCGTTGCGGGCGAGGCGTATATCGAAGTTATTCTTTAAGCCCAGGTCTATCGCCTGCTCCAGCGTAAGCACCTGCTGCGCTTTGGCGCTTACAGCCAGCTGAAGAAAGAATATCCCCGTTAATAATTTTCTGTTCAATTTCATTTTTTTCGATTTACCGTTTCCCGTTTCCGGGAGCGATGGATTCTTATGCGTGCGATGCAGCGGCTGCTGCTTCGGGTGATTCCTGGTGATTGGTCCCTTCTTCTCCTTCTTCCGGTTTGTGTTTGCCCCTGCGGCTCAGGAACGTGTAGATCGCGGGGATCACGTAGAGCGTAAGCACGAGGGAGAACATGATGCCGCCCACGATCACGATGCCCAGCGGGATGCGGCTGGTGGAAGCCGCGCCCAGGCTCATCGCGATGGGCAGCGCGCCCAGGGCCATGGCGAGGCTCGTCATCAGGATCGGGCGGAGGCGCATCACGGAACCGTCTACGGCGGCGACATTTTTCTTTTTGCCCGCGTCGCGCATGTGGTTGGCGAACTCCACGATCAAAATACCGTTCTTCGTCACAAGGCCTATCAACATGATCACACCGATCTGCGAGAAGATGTTCCAGGTTTGCCCGAACAGTTTCAGCGACAGGAATGCGCCGGCAAACGCCATGGGCACGGTAAGCATGATGATGAAGGGATCTACCCAGCTTTCAAACTGCGCGGCCAGTACGAGATAGATCAGCACCAGCGCCAGACCCAGCGCAAACATCGTGTTGGAGCCGCTCTCCGCATAGTCGCGGCTGGAGCCGCTGAGCGCGGTGGCGAATGATTCGTCGATCACGCCCTCTTTCTGCAGTTTGGTATAGATGCCGTTCATGGCGTTGATGCCGTCGCCGATGGTTTTGCCGGCGGCCAGCGAAGCGGAAATGGTGGCGGACTTCATACGGTTGAAGTGATAGATCACCGGCGGGCTGGTCTCTTCTTCGATGGTCACCAGGTTATCCAGCTGGATGGCTTCGCCGCGGGTGTTGCGCACGTAAATGCTTTGAAGGTCCACCGGGTCGTCGCGGTCTGCGCGGAACACCTGGCCCATTACCTGGTATTGTTTACCGTTGCGGATGAAGTACCCGAAGTTGCGGTTGCTGAGGGCCAGCTGAAGGGTGGAAGAAATATCGGCTACGGAAACGCCCAGCTCGCTTGCTTTTGCGCGGTTGATAGACACGCGGAGCTCGGGTTTGTTGAATTTCAGATCAATGTCCACCGCCTGGAATGTCGGGTTGGCGTTCGCTTCGTCGAGGAACCTGGGAACAACGGCGGCCAGTTTATCGAAGTTGACGTTCTGCAATACAAAAGCCACCGGCAAACCGCCGCGGCGCCCCACCTGGATGGTTTGCTGCTCGATGGCGAACACCTTGCCCTGGGGGAATTTGTACATGTTGCGGTTCACCATGTTCACGATGTCGTTCTGCGAACGCGTTCTTTCCTGCGGTTCGGGCAGCGTAACGAAAGCGAAGGCGGTGTTCACGGAGCCGCCGCCGGAGAAGCCGGGAGCGGTTACGGAAAGGATCACTTCTTTTTCGGGGATGGAATCGATCATGAAGTCCACCAGGTTGGTCACATAGCTGTCCATCGCATCGTAGGCCGTGCCTTCGGGCGCGGTAACGGAAAGGCGGAAAGTGCTGCGGTCTTCCACCGGCGCCAGTTCCGACTGCAGGTTGCTGAAGAGGAAATAGATCATGACCAGGCAGCCCGCGATCACTACGAACGCCATCCAGCGCACGCGCATGAATGCTTCGAGCGAACGTTTGTAACCGTTTTCCATTCCCCTGAAGAACGGTTCCGTTTTTTCGTAGAACCAGGAATGTTTATGCGTTTTACGCGCGAGCTTCACGTTGAGCACGGGCGTAAGCGTAAGCGATACGAAAGCGGAGATCAGTACGGCGCCCGCCACCACGATGCCGAATTCCCGGAAAAGGCTTCCCACGAAGCCCTGCAGGAAGATGATGGGCAGGAACACGAATGCGAGCGTAATGGACGTGGCGATCACCGCGAAGAAAATTTCTTCCGAACCTTCTTTTGCGGCGCGCATTTTGGGCACGCCCGCTTCGATCTTTTTATAGATATTTTCCGTCACCACGATACCGTCGTCCACCACCAGCCCTGTTGCCAGTACGATCGCCAGCAGGGTGAGGATGTTGATGGTGAAACCGCAGGCGTACATGATGAAGAACGCGCCGATGAGCGACACGGGAATGTCTACGATCGGGCGGAGCGCCATGAGCCAGTCGCGGAAGAACAGGTATACGATCAGGATCACGAGCGTAAGCGCGATAATGAGCGTTTCCTGCACTTCGTGGATACTTTTTGTGATGAACCGGGTGTTGTCCATCGCGATGTTGAGCGTATAATCGGCCGGCACTTCTTTTTTCAGTTGTTCGTACCTTTTGTAGAACTCTTCCGAAATGGCCACGTAGTTGGAGCCCGGCTGCGGGATCAATGCCAGCGCGATCTGCGGGATATTGGATTCTTTCAGCTGCGTTTCTTCGTTCTCGGGGCCCAGCACGGCCTGGCCTATGTCGCGCAGATGGATCTCGGCGCCGTTCACGTTTTTAATGATCAGGTCGTTGAACTCTTCTTCCGTATCGAGCCTGCCGAACGTGCGCACGGTAAGCTCGGTGGCGTTGCCGGCGATCTTGCCGGAAGGCAGCTCTACGTTCTCGCGGTTCAGTGCGTCCTGCACGTCGCCGGGGGTAAGACTGTAAGCGGAAAGGCGCGAAGGATCGAGCCATATGCGCATGGCGAATTTTTTCTCGCCCCAGATCTGGATGGCGGAAACGCCGGGAATGGTCTGCAGTCTTTCCAACAATACGTTCGTCGCATATTCGGTGATCTCCAGCTGGTTGTGCGTGTTGCTCTGCACGGTCATGGAGATGATGGCGTCTGAGTTGGCGTCTGCTTTAGATACAACGGGCGGCGCTTCAAGGTCTTTGGGAAGATTGCGCTGGGCCTGGCTCACTTTGTCGCGCACGTCGTTGGTGGCGGCTTCGAGGTCTTCGCCCAGTTCAAATTCCACGGTAATGTTGCTGCTGCCCTGGCTGCTGAGGGAAGAAATGTTTTTGATACCGGCCACGCCGTTGATGGCCTTTTCGAGCACCTCGGTGATCTGTGTCTCGATAATATCGGAGTTGGCGCCCGGGTAAGAGGTGCGCACGTTCACAACGGGCGGGTCGATGGCGGGAAAGTCGCGCACGCCCAGGAAAGTAAAGCCCACGAGGCCGAAGATCACTATGATGATGTTCATCACAATGGCTAATACGGGCCGTTTGAGGGATATGGAAGGTAAACTCATGATAATGTCTGTTAGCGTTCATCAATTGATCGTTGCACCATGTCAGCGCATTCTACTGCACCTTGTTATATTTGAACGGCATACCCGGTTTAAGCTGCAATATACCGGTGGTGATCACGGTGTCGCCTACCTGCAGGCCGTTTGTGATCTGCACCCTGTTTTCGTCCCTGATGCCGGTCTCTACGTTTACGATCTTTGCTTTCCCGCTGTCTGCCACGATCACGGTTTTGAAGCGGGTGCCGGGGATCACCGCCTGGGAAGGTATCATAATGGCGTTCGGGTTATCTTTCAGCTGGATGGTCGTTTTGGCGAAAGAGCCCGGGAACAGCCTGCCTGAAGGGTTCGGCACGATGGCGCGGATCTTCACGCTGCGGGTGGCCAGGTCTATCTTGGGATCTATTGCATAAATGTTGCCACGGTATTTAACCGTATCGCCGGCTACAGTAAAGGTAACGGGGTCGCCTTTACGGATGGCGTTGCGGTATTTCTCCGGGGATGCAAAATCAATTTTTAAGGGGTCCAGCTGCTGGAGGGTGGTCATGATCGTGGTAGGGCTTACAATAGCGCCTTCGCTCACGTTGCGCAGGCCGAGCGTGCCGCTGAAGGGCGCACGGATCTCGGTTTTCTGCAGCTGGGCGCGGTTGAATTCGATGTCGGCCCCGTAAGCGCTCACCTGGTTGGCGGTCACGTCTACGTCCTGCTGGCTGATACCGTTGATCTTCAACAGCTGTTGCTGGCGGGAAAGGGTGGTTTTAGCCAGCTGCCGCTGCAGTTCCAGCTTATGGATCTGCGCGAGGATGTCGCCGTCGTATAATTTGATCAGCAGGGTGCCTTTGCTCACTTTCGCGCCTTCTTTGAAGAAAATTTTGGTGATGCGGCCGGTGATCTCCGGTTTAAGCTCCACTTCTTCGTTGCTCTGGAGGGTACCGCTGGCTTCGATGTTTTCGTCGAGTTTCACGGGAGCGATCACATAGGCATCGACCATGATGGGCCTGCCTGCTCCGCCCCTGGCGGCTGCCGCGCTGCCGGCATTACCTCCGCGGGAAGCTGTTTCCGGTTCTTTAGGATTGTTGCTTTTTGCCGTCAGCTTATAAATAAAGAAGCCGGCCACTGCCAGTACGAGGAATAACAGAACGATTCTAGTGGTCTTATTTCGCATGTTTCAAATGAGTATAATATGTTTTACTGTTGCTGGTTTACGACGTTCAGATACCTTGCCTGTCCGGGTTAAAATATGTTCTGGTGAGCCCCTGCTGCAAGTTACGGGATTTCATAACCGGACAAATATAATAGTTGGACGTTAAGCCTTCGGCGATCCGGTTTTAAATATGGTTAAGTGGCGGTATAAAAGGTTGAATGGTCAACTTATATGTCATAACACATAAATGGCATGCGGGGAGCGGGTGAGGGGGGATGGGGGAGGAATGTATTATATATAATGGTGTGCGGGGGGAAGAAAGGAGCTGAAAGAAGGGATAAAAGTGTGCTAAAACGTAAAAAGACATGAGCAATTTCGTACATATGGAATCGGCCGGAACCTGCGAAGGGCTTGTAAATGCAGGGATTTCAAGGTAGTTGGCGGTGTTCGTAAAATGGAAATTCTGGGTTAAAATTGCGCGATATCCTTGGCAATTGAATAAAAATTATATTTTTGCAGTCAAGTTTTAAACCAAAAACACTTAAAATTATGTCAGACATTGCATCAAGAGTTAAAAAGATCATTATTGACAAATTAGGCGTTGACGAGGCCGAGGTAACTCCTGAAGCCAGCTTCACCAACGACTTAGGCGCTGACTCTTTGGATACGGTAGAACTGATCATGGAATTCGAAAAAGAATTCAACATCTCCATTCCTGACGAACAAGCAGAAACAATCACCACTGTTGGCCAGGCAGTAGCTTACCTGGAAGAACACGTAAAATAATCCAACAATCAGAACTGTTTTAATGCAACCAAGACGAGTAGTCGTTACAGGTTTAGGCGCGCTGACACCGCTCGGCAATTCCGTTGATGCCTTCTGGCAGGGATTGGCGAACGGTGTATCCGGCGCTGATTTTATCAAGCAGTTTGATGCCTCCAAGTTCAAGACCCGTTTTGCCTGCGAACTGAAAGATTTCGATCCTGCCCAGTATATGGACAAGAAAGACGCGCGCAAAATGGACCCTTTCACCCAAACAGCGGTAATTGCGGCCGACCAGGCAGTGGCAGACGCCAAAGTTGACCGGAATTCCGTGGATGTGGACAGGGTAGGCGTGATCTGGGGGACCGGTGTTGGTGGGATGATCAACTTCACGAACGAGTTAAAGGAATTTCATGCGGGAGACGGTACGCCCCGCTTCAGCCCTTTCCTGATCACCCGTCTTATCCTGGATATAGCCGCAGGGCATATATCCATGCGGCATGGTTTCAGAGGCCCTAACTTTTCGGTTGTATCGGCCTGCGCCTCCGCAACCAACGCCATTCTTGAAGCCATGTACACGATCCGCTACGGTAAGGCGGACATGATCATTACCGGCGGGTCGGAAAATATCATCAACGAACCTTGTGTGGGCGGGTTTAATGCCATGAAAGCATTGAGCGAACGCAACGACGATCCAAAAACCGCATCCAGGCCGTTCGACCTGGACCGCGACGGGTTCGTAATGGGAGAGGGCGCCGGCGCCCTGGTGCTGGAAAGTTATGAACATGCCATGGCCCGCGGCGCAAAAATCTATGTCGAGCTTGCCGGAGGCGGCGCTACAGCAGACGCACATCACATCACCGCACCCCACCCCGAGGGGCTGGGCGCGCTGAACGTAATGAAAGCAGCCCTGAAAGATGCCAACCTCCAACCGGAAGACATAGACTATATCAACGTTCACGGAACCTCCACCCCCCTTGGCGACATCGCGGAGGTGAAGGCCATCCAGCAAGTATTCGGTGAAGCTGCCTATCAACTGAATATCAGCTCCACCAAATCCATGACCGGGCATCTGCTCGGAGCGGCCGGTGCTGTGGAGAGCATTACCATTATCAAAAGCATTTTGGAAGGCCTTGTGCCCCCCACCATCAACCACTTCACAGACGATCCCCAGCTGGACGCCAGGTTGAACTTTACCTTTAACGTAGCACAAAAAAGACAAGTAAGGGCAGCCCTCAGCAATACCTTCGGGTTCGGCGGGCACAATGCCTCTGTTATTTTCAAAACATTTGTTCCTTGACTGTGTGAAAATACTTCCAGGTTTCTTACATAAGATCATCTACGGGAAAAAGCGCCTGTACAAAGACCTCTATAATTTACTCGGGTTCCACCCGGGTAACCTGTCCTTGTACGAGGTAGCCCTCAGCCACCGCTCCAGCAAAGAGAAATTCCTCGAAAGCAACGAGCGACTGGAATACCTCGGTGATGCTATCCTGGGAGCTATTATCGGCGACTATCTCTTCAAAAAATACCCCTACAAAACGGAAGGTTATCTCACCGAAATGCGCTCGAAGATCGTGAACCGACAGCAGCTCAACGATATCGCCATCAAAATGGGCCTGCGAAAGCTCACCATCTACGACAAATACAACTCCTTCCTCAAGATCAGCCAGATCTTCGGCAATACCCTCGAAGCGCTCGTGGGCGCCGTGTACCTGGACCGCGGGTACAACAAAACCAAACAGTTCGTCCACAAACGCATCCTCGTTCCGTACATCGACCTCGAAGCCCTCGAAACTGTGGAAATGAACCACAAAAACAAACTCTACGGCTGGGCCAACAAAAACGGCAAAACGCTGGAGTTTGAACTGATCGAAGAACAAATGGACAACGGCCGCCGCATTTTCACCGTAGGCGCCATGCTCAACGGCGAACTGATCTGCACCGGCAAAGCCTTCAATAAAAAAGACGCCAGCCAGATCGCCGCCTCCCAGGCCATCGAACTGCTCGGTATCGGTGGTGATGATAAATAATCTCAGCAATGCCACATGCCGCCGCGAATGTTTCAGATCTTTGCGGACTTCACTTCCAGCCGTAAAATAGTGTTCAGCTTTTCCGGCGCCGTCTTATTCGGGTCGCTGAGATAGATCTCATGATGCGCGCCGGTTATTTCGAGATGATGTTGTTCGATGTAATCGCGGAGTTTTTTGACGGAGGCCGTTTCGTCTTTGTACGAGCCGGTATGAAGGACCTGCACGGCCAGCGAAGGGGACTGCGTTTCCCACTGCAGTTCGCCGAGATACCGGAGATTTTTATTGCCGGCTAACGCGGCTGCCTGTTTGAAATCGTTCTTTACTACAAAGGCCGGCAGCTGGATCTGCAGCTTCCAATGCCATTCGTCGCGGGGCCGCTCTCCCACGGGCTCGCCCGCTTCCGTCCACCAGAAACCTTCCAGCGGAGCGACCCTAAAATCCTGGTTCTGCAGCTTGTTGATCTTTTTGATGTTGTAAGCCGTGGCGTACAACGCTTTGGTTTTCGCGTGGAACCCGCTGCTGTCCGGATCGCCGGAGCCTTCTACGGTAATGAAGTTCGCCGCGGCAATGGCCACCAGTTCAGGGGAGGTTTTGGCGCGGTAGTATTGTTTCTGTTCTTTGGAAAGGTCAGTTTTTTGCATAAGCCGTGAAGTTTATGCAAAGAAAACCATGGGGAGTGACAGCCTTATGTCAGGAGTGATGCCGGTCCAGCGCAACGATCTGCTCACGCACCATTTCTTTCAGCTCCAGCGGCTCCACGATGGTGGCGCCCGTGCCCAGCATCAGCAGCCAGCGCGCGAAATAGTGGAGATGGTTGTTCATAAAATGCATTTCCACGTGCTCCGGCTCGTTTTTTTCCAGCACCACGCCGTAATAATATTTCTGCTCGCGGATGTAACGAACGGTATCGTGCGAAAAACGGATCTTCACCAGCGAAGGTTTGTCTGTCTCCGCCCGGAACTCCTGCGCAATGTATTCCTGCAGGCTCATCCGTTTGCTTTTATCGAAACTTTGGTCGGTAAGATGAAGGTTTTTGATACGGTCCGCCCTGAAATCGCGGTAATCGTTCCTCAGCCTGCAATACCCGATGAGATGCCAGCTGCTGTTCATATGGAAAATGCCGATGGGCTCGATCTCGCGGCGGCTCACGGAGTCGCTGTGGAAGGAATAATATTCCATAGACAACACGCGCTGCCGCGCAACGCCGTCCTGGATATCCGTCAGGAAACGGTTGGGGAACTGTTCGTCTGTAGACACGCGCGGGCTACGCAACACGGCTATGTTATCGTCCAGCGATTCGAGGAAATCCTTGTCGCTGCCGCGCAGCACCGCCCTGATCTTTTGCATGGCGTTGCTGAACTGCTGTTGATTGGAGCGGTCGCTGTGTTTTTCCATCAGTTTTTCACCGGTAAGCAGGGCGGCGGCTTCGCTGCGGTTGAACATAACGGGGGGAAGATGGTACCCGTCAACGATATAGTACCCCGTACCGGCTTCGGAACCGATGGGCACCCCGGCTTCCATGAGGGCTTTTACGTCGCGGTACACGGTACGGAGGCTCAGGTTGTAACGGTCGGCTATTTCCTGGGCCTTGACGATCTTTTTCCCCTGGAGCTGTACAAGTATGGCGGTTAAACGGTCGATGCGGTTCATACGGTAAATTTACATTTTCCCCTTTTCAAGGGAAACCCCGGAAATCTTTTTGACGTATTTAAACCATTTGCCGTTTAAATGGTCAAATAATATGACCTCCGAAAAAAACGTGTTTCAACGCACATGTTTTAGAAAATAAGGACGTCTAACTATTCGAAAGACACAACTAAAGATATTTTTACAATACTAGTTGCTGTTACAGCATATAGTTAGGTTAAATGGTAAAGCCCTGGCAATTCCTTGCCGGGGCTTCTTTTTTGCCTCTTTATCAATCAGTTAACCTAATAACTCATTTCATTCAGCTTCACTTTTCCCCTGAACGTCCAAAATACGAATATGGTATAGGAAAGCACGAGCGGCGTACCGATAGCAGCCATCAACAGCATGATCTTCAACGATTTGGCGGAGGATGCGGCTTTATAGATGCTGATGCTGTAAGCCGGGTCCGTCGTGGAAATGACGATGTTCGGGTACAGCCCGATGGCGAACAGGATGAGGAGGATGGCCGTGATGCAGCTTGAAAAGATGAAGGCCGTGAAATATTTGCGCCCGTCGATGTTCCTTTTGATATTCAATACCGTAAGCACCGCCAGCAGCGGCAGGGCAAACAGCCAGGGGTTTCGTTTGAACTCGTCCGTCATGTGCGGGATGTAAATAAGGGTAGACATGCTGGAGAGAATAAAACAAAGGATGAAAAACTTGCTGCAGTTGTTCACCAGCACGGTGAGCTTCGCATACAAACGGTTTTCGGTCTTCATCACAAGATAAATCGCGCCATGCAGCATGAACAGCGAAAGGGTGGTGAAGGAGATAAGGATGGAATAGGGGTTGAAAAAAGTGAAGAGATCGCCTGTGAACTCGTGTTTTTCATTGATGGGTATGCCGTGAATGAGATTGCCCAGCACCAGCCCGAGCAGCAGGGTGATAAGGGTGCTGGAAGCCATGTAGCTCACGTCCCACAGTTTGCGCCACCAGGCCATCGGCTCTTTGCTCCGGAATTCTATCGAAATGGCGCGGAAGATGAGCGCCACGAGAAACAGCATAAAAGGAATGTAGAAGGTGGACAGGATGGTGCCATATACCAGTGGGAAACCCGCGAACAGCGCGCCTCCCGCGATCACGAGCCATACTTCGTTGCCGTCCCACACCGGCCCGATGGCGTTGAGCGCGATACGCCGGCTTTCTTCCTTGTTGAAGAAGAGGTGAAGGCTTCCCGCGCCAAGGTCGAACCCGTCGAGCACGCCGTAGCCGGTGATCAGCCCGCCGATCACGAGGAACCATAAAGTAGGAAGGTCTAATCCGAGAATTGTTTCCATTGTTTGTGTGTTTTATCAGGACTGTTCAGGCGCCTGCAGCTGTTTGATATTACGTTTTGAAAATTCGTCGCTTTCTTCTTCTTCGTTCAGCGTAAGCGCCGGCCCGTGCTGGATCTTTTTGTTCAGCAAATAAAGGAACAGGACAAAAAGAAGCGTGTACACCAGGGTGAACAGCACCAGCGAAAACACTACCTGGTTGGCCTTCACGTCTTTACTAAGCGCGTCGGACGTGCGCAGCAAGCCGTACACCACCCAGGGCTGACGACCCACTTCCGCCGCATACCAGCCTACCTGGTTGGCAATCTGGGGCAACAACACCGCCCACACGAAAATGCTCATGAGCCAACGCTGGTCGAACAGTTTTTTCTTCCACAGCAGGAACAGCGCCAGCAGCGTAAGCCCGATGAGGGTAACGCCGATGGCCACCATCAGGTGGTAGGTTTGGAATACGAAGTTGACCGCCCCGGGCCGCTCGTTTTCCGGGAAAGCGTTCAGCCCGGTAACGGGCGCGTTGAAACTGCCGTGGGTAAGAAACGAAAGCCCGCCCGGGATGCGGATGCCCGCTGTTTTACCAGTTTGTTTGTCTACCCAGCCCACGATGTACATGTCCGCCACGGCCGAGCTGTCGAAGTGGCCTTCCATGGCCGCGAGTTTGGCGGGTTGGTATTCGCTCACGTATTCCGCGGAGCGGTGCCCCGTGAAAAGCTGCAGCAGTGCACTCACAGCCGCTACGGCCAGTCCTACCCGGAACATCGCTTTGGCGGCGGTCACGAACCTGTTCTTAAGAATGTACCAGGCGGCCACGCTCATCACCAGGAAAGAACCGGCGAGGAAAGCGCCGATCAATACATGCGACAAACGGTCTACCGAAGAGGGATTAAACACCATTTCCCAGAAATCCGTGATCACGGCGCGCGCTTCCAGCCCTTCGCCTTCGATAACGTAGCCGGTGGGCGTTTGCTGCCAGCTGTTGGCCACTACGATCCAGATGGCGGAGAAGATGGAGCCCAGGGCCACCATGACGGTCGAAAAGAAATGAACGCCTTTGCTTACGCGGTTCCAGCCGAAAATAAGAATGCCGAGAAAACCCGATTCCAGCGCGAATGCGAAAATACCTTCCGCGGCAAGCGCGCTGCCGAACACATCGCCAACGTAGCGGGAATAGGTGGCCCAATTGGTGCCGAACTCAAATTCCATCACGATGCCCGTTGCCACGCCGATACCGAAAATGAGGGCGAAGATCTTGATCCAGAAACGGGTGATGTCTTCGTACATCTTGTTGCCCGTGCGCAGGTACATGCCTTCCATGATCACGAGGCATACGCCGAGGCCAATGCTGAGCGGGGGATAGATATAGTGAAAGGCGATGGTGAAGGCGAACTGTATGCGGGAAAGTATTTCTACGGAGGGCATATACTGGAGTTTATAAACGCAAAATTAGCCCGCCCGCCGGTGTCATGTCCTGATGGCTGTCATAACCGGGAACTGACCTTCATCAATTTAAGAAACAAACCCCGTACGCGGAAAGTTTTGCGGGGAAAGACCGCACATTTTTTCAATAACAAGTTTTTAACACTTCCGGCATAGGCCGCATTTTACCTTTGGCCTGCATGGGAGGTGACTTACAAGTGGTAATGCCTTCTATGCGCCAAATATGGAGCGTATTTATCGGGTCTGGGGCTCTCCCCGGGCCCGTTTTTATTAACTACCCATTAACAATTATTCCGGTTCCATGTTATTAATTTCAGCCGGAGCCGGCAAGATCGGTTTACAGCAAAAATTCCGGGAGCTATTTTGTTAACCGGTTGTTGCCAGGTGAGCTGCCCGGGAATTATAAAATATTTTAGTTTATTGAAAATCAGTATAATACCAATCAAACCGCCTGGGAAGGATTGTTGATCAACTGTGAAAAAATGCGTACCTTCTGTCAGGCAATTATTGCGTGAAATGATCAGCCAATGGTTTAACATTATCAAAAAAACAGGTCTTTCAGCGGACATGAAAGACGGCGATGGCAGAAAGATCATGGTCGTTAATTCGTTCAGCTTCCTGACCGCCCTGTTATGCACTTTCTGCGGCGTGACCCTCGCGGCTCTCTCCGGCGACTATACGATCCTTTATACCGCGATGGGATTCGTGTGCGGCTTCCTTACCATTTTACTGCTCAACCGCAGGAAAAGATACTCCGCCGCCAAGTTCGGCCTCATGTTCGTGTTCTGCATGGTGATGCTGTATTACGGCGTCACCTTCGGCGAAAGCACGCAGGTGCATTTCCTCGGTCTTTTTCTTATCGGCGTGCCGCTGCTCATTTGCTCTCCCCAGGAAAAAGAACTGAAGTTCATGTGCCTGGTGCTCATTCTCACCTGTCTTGTGCTGCTGGAAACAAATTATTATTTTATGGTGATAGAACCGATGGAAATGAGCCGCGACATGACCTTCATGTTCCGCTGGCTGATCATGTCCATCGTATTGCTGTTGAACGGTATCGTGATCAGTTTTTACCAGATCAATATCAGCGGGCTGGTGAAGCGGCTCAATAAAAGGAACGATTCGCTGAAAAAGAAAAACGCGCTGGTAATGAGCACGGAAGCCGAACTGGCCGTCGCCTATACGAAACTGGAAGATTACAACGCCAAGCTCGAAACAGAAGTGCGCAACCGCACCATGCAGCTTCGCAAAAGCAATATGGCGCTGGAATCCATGCTGTTGAGCCTGAAGGACAACAACGCACAGCTGCGCGACCAGGACCAGCAGTTAAAAGGTTACGTGGCCGAGCTGGAATCGCTCAAACAAGACCTGATGCGCGCCCGCGACGAAGCGCAGCACGCCAATTCCGCAAAATCCGCCTTCCTCCGCGAGATCAGCCACGAAATACGCAACCCGCTCAACGCGATCATCGGCATCAGTTTCCTGCTGCTCAACGAACAGGCCAACCGCAACAAGATCCCCCGTACCATCGTTCACCTGATCGACAATATCCACAATAGCAGCCGCAACCTGCTCGAGATCATCAACAACGTGCTGGAGCTGGCGCGCATCGAAGCCGGCAAAACCGATGAACTGCATCCCGAACCGTTTGCGTTGCGCGAATGGGTGCGCAGCGTGGTGAACATTTACCAGGACGCATCTAAAGTAAAAGGCGTGGCGCTGCAGCTGCAGGTAGATCACAAACTGCCGGGCGAAGTGGTGGGCGACAAGCTGCACCTCACACAAATTCTGAACAACCTTTTGGGCAACGCGCTCAAATTCACGCCGGCCGGCAAAAAAGTAACGCTCAATATTTACCAGCAGGAAACGGCGCACTGGTGCATCCGCGTGGCAGACGAAGGCGTGGGCATCCCGAAAGAAAAACAGAAACTCATCTTCCAGCCCTACGAACAGGCCGATGAATCCATTCACCAGCAATTCGGCGGCACAGGCCTGGGGCTCACCATTTCACGCCGCATCACAGAACTGATGGGCGGTACCATTGAAGTGTGGAGCGAACCGGGGCAGGGCGCGGCATTTACCGTTACGCTGCCGCTGGAAACAAAAGCAAAAACAGAAACAGCGCCGGCAGAAGAACAGCCAGACGACCGCAAGGAATACGCGTCTTTCCCTTCAGACAGAACCGTGCTGCTGATGGAAGACAGCGAGATCAACCAGATGATCATGGAGCGGTTTTTCTCGCATCTCGGCATTCATCTGCTGGTGGCGGGCAATGGCGAAGAAGGCTTGCGCATGGCGCGCGAACATCATCCCGATCTGATCATTATGGACATGCATATGCCGAAACTCACTGGCAACGAAGTGATCCGCATCCTCCGCGAAGATCCCGAACTGCGGCCCATTCCCGTGATCGCGATTTCGGCGGACGCATTCCGTGAACAGCAGAAAGAAGCGCTGGACGCGGGCGTGAACGAATACCTGATCAAACCCGTAGAGTTCGACCGGTTGTATTCCGTGATGGACAAATATCTCAGCAAAGAAACGCCTTACCCGCTGCGGATCATCAGGGCGTCATAACGTAGCCGGTTATACGTAATTACAACGCCGGCAGCCCGGCGTACTCCACTTTTTCGATCACTCCTTCATCGTCGGGTTTTGCTTTGCGTACGGAATTGACCGTCCAGTATTCCATTTCGTCAGACGGGAGAGAATAATTGAGGATGCGCTGGATGCCTTCGTCGGACAGCGTGGGGTTGAGCCATTCTTTTTCATATTCCACGGGCAGGATCAGCGGCATGCGGCCGGCATTGTCGCCGCCGTTGTGGATGCGGCTCATCAAGTCGTTGGCATCGCGGGTGAGCAGGGTGAAAGTGCCGGGCAGCTCGCCGGTTTCTGGGTTGGGAAGATGTGAATAGGTATACAGCCCGGCGATAAAAAATATTTCCCGGTTTTTGAGATGTATGTAATACGGCACCTTGTTTTTCCAGCCGGGAATTTCGCGGTGCTCGAAAAACCCCGTGGCGGGCACGAGGCAACGCGTTCGGCGGATGCGGCTCCAGTACGCTTTTGTATCCAGCACCTTTTCGGAGCGTGCGTTCACCATCCATTTGCGGCCTTTTTTGATCTCTTCCGGCGTTTTCATGTAATTGGCAATCACGCCCCATTCGAACTTCATGAGTTTGACCGCGCCGTTGGTATTTACCACCACCGGCCATTTGGGATAGGCTTGCCCTACTTTATGAAAAGTGGGCTCGAAGTGGAAATCGAACGGGCCCATGTCTTTCAGGTCGGGCAGGTATTGATATACTGATTCGATGGTGCTGGCAAAGGCAAGGTCGTAACACATGTTCGTTATATTTTTTCTATTTGGGAAAGGGGAACCGGTGATCCGTCTTTAAGAAATGGCAATGTAAGCAAAAGTTCTCCAAACTGCATGTGAAGCACCACGGTACCTTTCTCACGACCTTCAGGCAGCCTGCAGTGCAGCCGCATAAAACGTTTGATCTCCGCTTTGAACATAGGCCCGGGCTTCCATTCCTGGTCTTTCAGCAAAGCGATATAAACGCGATACCCGCCGGGCTGCGTAGCGGCATGATACAGTTTTTCTTTGCCGGCCGGATTACGAATGTCATAAATATACCTGCGCTGGTCTGTCAGTATCGTTTCATAATGCGTACGGGCTTCGGCTGCAGACCGGTAATGCGTGATCACGAAGGATTCTTTTATGTCCCGCTGCATGCCGCGCGGGTACGACTGGCGCACGAAATACGAATACCCCGCCAGAATGAGCGCGTCCAGGATTTTGATATCCAATATGTAGAGCGGGTTGTGCATTGTTTGACATTTGATTTCTGTTTCAACTTCCTTTTGTGTACGGTTCGGTTCGCGGCGCCGCATTCATCGACGTTTCTTTTTCCGGCACATACATACAATCATCAATCGGGCTGTGCATCTATATTTTAATCCGCAGTATTTCCAGCAACCGCGTCGTAAAACGTTTCGATAATTTTCCCTGCTTCAGGCTTCCTTTTGTGCTTTGGCCCTGCACCGCGAATTTCACGGGCTGATTGCCGCGATAGTGACGCTGAATGCTGTCGAGCGCTTTCATCAGCTTTGATTCGCGTGCGCTGTCGGTTTCGGAAAAAAGATGCTGCTGTACGGAATTTTCAGGCACGAGATCGAAAGTAAGGATACCGACCCTTTTATAATTATATCCCGGCCGGAAGATCCTGTCCAGCCCGTCCATTGCCGGCCCCAGCAGCGCCGGTGTGCTATTGCCCGGCACGGGAAGGTGCAGCGTGACGGATTTATGGTATTGTTTGTCCTGGCTCCTGAAATGATCCGTGGAAAGGAAAACCTGGATAGCGGCGGTGCAACTCTGCTGCTGTCGCAGCTTCCGGGCGCAGATCGACGTGTAACCGGCCAGCACTTGACGGATATCGTCTTTTTCCGTCAGCAGCTGCCCGAAGGAACGGGCGACGCAGAAACCTTTTTTCCTGGCTTCTTCTTCCTGCAAAACAATGCACCGAACGCCGCGCAATTCATGCACCAGCCGAAGGCCCACCACGGTAAATTCTTTCCTGATCCAGTCGTCCGGCGCTTTGGACAATTCCAGCGCGGTATTGAACCCGTTTTTGCGCAGCTTTGCCGCATATTGCGTGCCGATGCCCCAGATGTCTTCCACTGGGGTAATGGCCATCACGTCCCGGGTCTTTTCCTCGTTGTCCAGCACCCAAACACCGGATTGCCGGTGATGTTTTTTGGCATAACGGTTCGCCATTTTGGCCAGCGTTTTGGTGGGCGCTACGCCTACCGACACGGGCAGGCCCAGTTCGTCGAAAATATTTTTGCGAATGCGCGCAGCAATGCCCGCCAGGTCTTTCATGCCGGAAAGGTCGAGAAAAGCTTCGTCTATGCTGTACACTTCCATGTTGGGCGTATACCTGGACAGGATGCGCATGACCCGGTCGCTGAGGCTTCCATATAGCGTATAATTGGAGGAAAACATGGCGCCGTGGTGTTTTTCCAGCAGCTCCCTGACCTTAAAAGCAGGCTCGCCCATCGCGATGCCAAGTGCTTTGGCCTCTTCGGACCGCGCCACCACACAGCCGTCGTTGTTACCGAGCACCACCACGGGGCGGGTGAGCACGTCGAGGTTAAAAAGCCTTTCGCAGCTGACGTAAAAATTATTACAATCCACCAGGGCTATCATAATGCTAGTATTATTAGCAAATTTAGCTAAAAATATTGGCATTTCAGGCAAAGTGCCGTACAATCGCATCGGCGAGCTGTCCGATCAGGGAGGGGGCAACAGGTTCGCCGCTGGTAACGGCGCGGAGGTTATCTTCCTCGTCGAGCTCAAAAGAAATGCGGCTGGCGGGGAGGTCGATATGAAAGGAAACGGAATAACCCTTTACATAGGGGGTGATCTCGTAAACCTGGTCGCCAAGGGTAACGGAAAAAGGTTCCATGTTGCTAATATCGGGATTCCGGAGCGGTTTTGCGGTAAAAAACGCAGGCCCGGAAAACCGGGCCTGCCAGCGGTCAACGCCCCAAAAGGCGGTTGATCGTGTCGGTTAACTCGAATGGGCAGAAAGGCCGGACAACAGTTTCATCCGCTTCGATGCCGAACCAGCTGCTGACGGTGCCGGTCAGGAAAGCCGCGGGAATAATGGCGAGCACGGGGAACGGGCGCAGTTGCTGCCGGGATTGCAACATGGCGGTCATTTCCTGCAAATGCGGAAAGGGGAGCTTCAGGTCTGCGATCACGAGATCGTACTCGCGCACACTGAGCAAAAGAGCGGCTTCTTTTCCGTTATAGGCAAGGTCCGCGTCGTGTCCCTCCTTATGTAAAAGCAGTTCTATCACATGAATCATCAGTAGATCATCCACGATTACCAATATCCTTTTCATATACAAAAACATGGTTCATCCAAGCAGCATATCTTATTTTGACATAATTCTCCCAGGCCGGTTTTCCGGCTTTTTCTTATGCTGCTAAATGGATTATTGATTAATTCGAGACGTGTATACAGGTATACTGTTGCTTTCATGGCCAGGCCACAGGTGCAGGGCGTATACGGTTAAACGGTATAAAATGACATTTGCACATACTGTGCCAAAATCGGTTTTGGTTAATGGGCATTAACGTTCATGCGTTTGTGTCAGTAGGAATTGAACGCTCACCTTCCTATCTTTGTTGCCGAGTTCTTTACTTTTATTCATTCTTTCCACAGCGTGGCAGGCGGTGAAAACCGCCTTTAATAAGGAACCGTGTGCAAATCACGGGCTGTCGCGCAACTGTAAGTAACGTACCTGAATTATTGCCGGTAATGTCCATTGCCCCCGACCTGAACGGGGTGAGAAGGACGGTAGTAATGTTACAAGCCAGGATACTTGCCCGCTGTGAAGACAAATGCTTTCGCGATTTGAAGCAGTAGTCGGGAACGGATGGGCATGTCCCGTCGTGCCTCTTCATTCCTTATCTTCTACACAATTCCTGAAAGCGTACCGGAAACTGTAAGGAGCATTAATGCACATTAATGTTTTAACCAAAAAGTTTGATGCGTATGCTTAAACACAACCTCGGCTACCCGCGCATGGGAGCCCAAAGACAGCTTAAAAAAGCCTGTGAAAGCTACTGGCAGGGCCGCATTGGCCGCAGTGAGCTATTCGTGACCGCCAAACGGCTGCAGGAAGAACACTGGCAATTGCAACAGGCCGCCGGCATGGACCTTATCCCCTGCAACGATTTCAGTTTTTACGACCAGGTGCTCGACGCCACCCTGCTCTTCGGCGCCGTGCCCGACCGGTATGCGCCCGTGGTAACAGACGTGGCGGAAAATGCCGAGATCGATCTGTATTTCGCCATGGCGCGCGGTTACCAGCAGCGGGGGCTGGACATTACCGCCATGGAAATGACAAAGTGGTTTGACACCAATTACCACTACATCGTTCCAGAGTTTAAAAAAGACCAGCAGTTCCGCCTGCTGAGCAACAAGGTGTTCAACGCCTTTGACGCCGCCAAACACACGCTCGGCGTCACTCCCAAGCCGGTGTTGATCGGCCCCGTCTCTTATTTGCTGCTTGGCAAGGAAAAAGAAACCGGCTTTCGTCGTATCGAGCTGCTGAAAAATTTGCTGCCCGTATACATCAGCGCGCTGCAAAAATTGCAGGAACAGGGCGCTGTTTGGGTGCAGCTGGACGAGCCTTTCCTGGCCATGGACCTCAGCGAAGCGGAAAAAGAAGCGTATCGCCACGCCTATGCGGAGATCGCCAAACGATGCAAAGGCCTCAAGTTGATGCTGGCCATCTATTTTGAAGGGCTGCAGGACAATGCCGCGCTGGCTGCCAATCTGCCAGTTTGTTGCCTGCATATCGACCTGGTGCGCGCGCCGCTGCAGCTGGACGAACTGCTGCCCCTGCTGCCGCCGAAAACCTCTTTGTCGTTGGGAGTGGTGGATGGAAGGAACATTTGGAAAAATGACTACGAACTATCGCTGAAGTACATACGAAAAGCGGTAGAAGTATTGGGAGAAGACCGGGTGATGATCGCGCCGTCGTGCTCGCTGCTGCACACGCCCGCCGATCTCAGCCTCGAAACGGAGCTGGATGACGAAATGAGATCCTGGATGGCTTTTGCCAAACAGAAACTCGAAGAAGTGAACGCGCTCAACGAAATTTTCCAGGGCAACAACAGCCCGCTTGAACTGAACCGCCAGGCCATTGCGGCACGAGCGGCGTCTGACCGGATTCATAAGCCGGCCGTAAAAGCCCGTACAGCGGGCATTACGGAAAAAGACGCGCAACGGGAAAGCGCATTCCCGCACCGGCAGCAACTACAGTCAGCGCGTTTTAACCTGCCGCTGTTCCCCACCACCACCATCGGCTCGTTCCCCCAAACGGACGACATCCGGCAACTGCGCGCGCAATGGCGCAAAGGCCAGGTCACCAACGAACAATATGAATCCGCGCTGGAACAGGCTACCGAAAAAACGATCCGGCTGCAGGAGGAACTTGGGCTGGACGTGCTCGTGCACGGCGAATTCGAGCGAAACGACATGGTGGAATATTTCGGGGAAATGCTCGAAGGTTTTGCGTTCACCAAAAACGGCTGGGTGCAGAGCTACGGCAGCCGCTGCGTAAAACCGCCCGTGATCTACGGCGACGTGAGCCGCCCCGCGGACATGACGCTCCGCTGGACGAAGTTCGCGCAATCGTGTACGAAGCGGCCCATGAAAGCGATGCTTACCGGGCCGGTTACTATTTTGCAATGGTCTTTTGTGCGCAACGACCAGCCGCGTTCCCTTACCACGGACCAGATAGCGCTGGCGATACGCGATGAAGCGGTGGCGCTGGAAAACGCGGGCATCGGCATCATCCAGATAGATGAACCGGCTATCCGCGAAGGGCTGCCGCTGCGGAAAGCAGACCGGGACGCATACCTGCAATGGGCCGTAAGATCCTTCAGGGTAGCGGCTTCCGGCGTGAGAGACGATACGCAGGTGCATACGCATATGTGCTACAGCGAGTTCAACGATATTATCGCGCACATTGCCGCGATGGACGCCGATGTGATCACGATAGAAACGTCGCGCTCGCAAATGGAGCTGCTGGAAGCGTTTGCGGATTTTAAATATCCCAACGAGATCGGGCCGGGCGTGTACGACATTCACTCGCCGCGCGTGCCGGGTGTGGAAGAGATGGTGCGGTTGCTGGAAAAGGCAGCGGAGCTGCTGCCGCTGCGAAACCTTTGGGTAAACCCGGATTGCGGCCTCAAAACCCGCAAATGGCCGGAAACGCGCGCCGCGCTGGAGAACATGGTGCTCGCCGCCAGGGCTGCGAGGGAAAAGATCGTTTTGAACGTGCCCGCATAAAACAGGGAAGCCGCACAGGGAACTGTGCGGCTTTTTTTCTGAAATAACCTACCCCGGAGGTATATAACTGTTAAACCTATGACTGTTTTTTCCCCGAAAGCTCATTGCACTTAGGAAGAAATCTCCCCCAGCGCCATCAGGCATTATAGCCCGTCCACGCCACGATATTTATGATGTGGCTTCAGTCCCAGCTTTCTGCCGATTACGGCGCCGAGCCTGAATATTACGCGCTGCAGCGGCACGGGCAGACCCGCGAAATAAAAATGCTCCCTGAAATGATCGAGCGTAACGGCAAGCTGCAAAAATGAGGCGCTGCCATTTTCCCGAACGGCGCCTTTCTGCGCCAGCGCCCACAATGTTTCTATCACCATTTCCCATTGCATGGCCGGCGCAATTTCGTACGTAAAATGCAAAGGCTCGGTGTAGCTGCAATTCCGCCACCGGTGCGGCACGCCGGCTGGTATCACCACGGTGTCGCCGGCTTTGAAGATCTTTTTCCCGCCTTTAACGTACATGCACAGCAAACCCGAATGCACGATGAATTTTTCTTCCTGCAGGGGATGAAAATGCCGGAGCGCGCCGCCCGCCTGTTCCCCGCCGGCGCCCACTACCGCCGCGATGCGCAGGTATGCGCCGTTGCTGCTGGCATGCGTGTGAAGGAAAGTGATTTGTTCCCTGTTGTGAGGATTGTAGAAAACAGAACCGGGCCTGATCATACCGTAAAGGTCGTGCAGGCCCGGTTCCGTTAAAAGAGGGGATAATGCTCATTTTTATAGGCAGTGATACCTATTTTTTCTCTACCGCGCGCCATACGAGCGCCGCCGCAATGCCGCCCACGACAGGCGCTACCACGAAAAGCCAGAGCTGCGCCATGGCCTTGCCGCCGGCAAAAATAGCGGGGCCGAAGCTGCGCGCGGGATTTACAGATGTGCCGGTGATTGGGATCGCTACCATGTGAATGAGCGTAAGCGTTAACCCGATGGCCATGCCGGCCATGGCGCCGTTGCCCCATTTACCGGTGCTGCCGAAGATCACGAAAAGGAAAAGAAAAGTAAGCACCGCTTCGGCGATGAACGCGGAAGTCATATTGTATCCCGCGCCGTAACCTTCGCCCCACCCGTTGGAGCCTAAAGCCCATTCACCGGGTATCCAGCCGTTCAGGCCATTTTGTATGCAATACAGCACGGCCGCGCCAATCACCGCGCCGATGAGCTGCGCAATGATGTAACCAACCGCATCCTTGCCGTTGATCTTGCCGGCTACCAACATGGCGATGGTAATAGCGGGATTGATGTGGCAGCCCGATATGCCGCCGATGGCATAACACATGACCAGTACCGCCAGCCCGAATGCAAACGCGATACCGAGAATGCCGATACCGGCCGGCCCGGTGAGCGAAACGCCGGATACAACCGCGGCGCCGCAGCCGAATAACACGAGAGCAAAGGTTCCGACGAGCTCTGCAAAATACTTGGTGGATGATTTCACTTCCATAAGGTTCAGTTTTTTTGCTATAAACAACCGGGAAGCCGTTATTGTTGTTTCCCGGGAAAAAATAGAAAAAGGCCGGGTAAACCGGCCTTCGTGCTGATGGGGTAAAATGGAAGAATGATCAGTATCTGATGTTGAGATATTTTTCAACCGCGGCAACGTCGCGAATGTCTGCGGGTAGTTGGTAGGTGGTCCTGTAATTGGCCGTGGATAAAGGTTCTACGAGAATGATCTTTACGTCGAACACATCGTTCATGAGCCAGGTGCGGTCGTCTACCGGGGTGTCGAGAATACCGACGATCTGCACGCGGTCGGGCGCGGTGCGGGCGTCGAAAAGCAGGTAAGACTGGTTGCCGTCCTGTTCGCTGCGGAGCTGCGGGAGCTGGGAGAGTTTCCAGTCGTTGGCAGCGCCTGCCTTGCGGATATACACCAGTACCAGCCCGTTCGGCGCGATGGCGGCATAACGGTCGGGCGTGAGATTGCGCGATGACGTAAAAATAAAATTACCGGTGAAGGGGTCGATTTCACGGTGCGATACGCCGCTCATGGTCTGGTTGGAGTAGATATAACTCCAGGCGTTGGCGGAGCCGTTGCCGCCGGGCGTGCCTTGCGGCCCCTGCTGGCCCTGCGGGCCAGGGTCGCCTTTATCTCCTTTGGGGCCTTCTTTGGAGCAGGAAGCGGCGGTGAGCATGATGGCGGCTGCCAGGAGCCGCAGCATAAAGTGTTGCATGGTGTTGGATTGTGGCGGCAAAGTTAGCCTGCACGCTATGTGCGTAAATAGGCAAAACGCTTCATTTTTCCTGGGTAATACTGCCTAGAAACGGCCGGCCGGCGCCGAAACGGCTTCGATCGCAAAACGCAGCAGGCTGTTTTTGCCCGTAAGCGAAAGTTTGCGTGTAATGTTCATCCGGTGGTTGGAAACGGTTTTTTCGCTGATGCAAAGTTCTTCCGCAATATCGCGGCTGCTTTTGTAAGCGGCTACGGCGCGGAGGATCTTCATCTCGGAAGGCGTGAGCAGACTGGAAAGGTCTGCGGTGGCGGCGTCCGGCGGTTTATGTTTTTGACGCAGGAGGAAGGCGGACATCTCGGGGCTGATGTACGCATTGCCGGCGGACACACTTTGGATGGCATGGATAATGTCCACTACGGCATTTTCTTTCAGCACATACCCCATCACGCCGGTTTCGAGTGCCTTCATAAACGCGTCCTTCGCTTTATGCATGGTCAGCAGGATCACCGGCAGCTCCGGTTTGGCGGCGAGGGCTTCCTGCGCGGCCTGCAGGCCGTTTTTAACGGGCATGTCTATATCGAGGACCACAACATCGGGCTGTTTGGAAAAAATGCCATCCAATGCGTCCGTACCGTTCACAGCCTGGTATATAACCTTGTATCCGCCCGTGCTTTCGATCACTTCGCGGAGGCCTTTGAGAAATATCGGGTGATCGTCTGCAATGAGGATGTTAATTGGATTCATAATAAGAAATTGGGATGTCCACTGAAATGGCCGTGCCGTGCCCCGCAGGCTGGTGAATGGTGACGTGGCCTCCCATCAGCTGGGCTCTTTCGCGGATGCCGAACAATCCGAAACCGGGATTGCCCGCGTTGTGCTGAATGCCTTTCCCGTTGTCCGTCACGATCACTTTCATGACCCATACCGCGCGATGCACGCGCACCGTGCAAAGCGTGGCGCCGGAATGTTTCACCATATTGTTCAGCAGTTCCTGCACGATGCGGTAAATATTCATTTCATGTTCTTTTGAAAAAAGGCCGTCGATGTTGTCGATGCCGGTTTCCATCACCACGTTGGCACTGTCGCCGGTTTCGTCCGCCAGGCTCTGGATGGATTGGGAGAGACCCAGCATGTCCATCTGGTAGGGGCGTAAAGAATAGGAGATGTTGCGGATCTCCTGGATCGTGTCTGCCACATTCCCGGAAATGCCGCCGGCCATATGCTGCAGGCCGGGATCGCCGGTTTTATTGCGCAGCAGCAGCGCTTTGTTTTTTACGAGAATAAGCTGCTGGCCCACGCTGTCGTGCAGTTCAGACGCGATCCTTTTTCTTTCATGCTCCTGCATTTTGATCAGCTCGCGCGAAAACGCGCTGGCTTGGCGGAGGGCCTCGTGCTGGAGCAATTCTTTTTCCCGTTTATAAAAATTGATCTTGCCCGCCAATGCAAAAGAAAGTATCACCGCCTGCAGCGCCGCGCCGGTTTGGGAAGTCAGCGCGATGAAAGGCGTATCGTTTACCAGGCCGTGCTCTTCCAGGTTAAACAGCATGCTGAAAACGATAAGCATCCCGAAACCCGCGATGTAATAGAGCGCAGGTTTAAAACCGTTGCGGTAGCTGACGATGCCCGCAGCGATCCAGTACATCCAGGTGCCGTACATGCCCGCTTCCAGCAGAAAGCGGCCTGCGGCGCTGTTGCCGGACCGGTAAAGGAAAGGTAATGCGGCAAGGTAAAGAATAAGCCCGCCGCGGAGCCTGTGGATGCGCTGCGCGTTGCGCGCGGTCTGGAGAAAAGCGTTGGTGAAAAACACGCCGAATATCATCGCCGGCGGAAGTGTGATGCTGCCATGATCGAGCCAGCTGGCGATGGGAGGGAAATCCGCCAGGTAACCGTCCCGCACGAGCTGGTGGAGGCCGGAAAACAGGATGTAAGCCACATAAAAAAGGTACGTGGCATCGCGGAGAGAGACGAAGATGAACAGGTTGTAGATCATCAGCGCGGCGAGCAGGCCGTAAAAAAGACCGTTCACAAAATCGCGGCGATTGCTTTCGTATACGCTGCCCGTGGTGACCGCTTTTATCGGAAGGCGCGGTAAATAGCTGGCGGCGGATGTGTGGCCGGGCGCTATTATGGACAGCAGCGAAGGCGTGAATTGCACGCGCAGGGCAGCAGTACTGGTGGTGGCAGGGCGGCCGCCGGCATCCTGCAGCAAAAGCGGATGACTGAGGGTGCAGGAGGGAGCCTTGGCCGATACCAGCGTGCCCCGCGCTTGCATGAGCGGAAGGAAGAGGTATAGCGTTATAAGAAAAACGAAGTTTTTCATGTATCGTCCGGGGATAAGGGGTAATTTATGTAACTACTTACGCAAAAGTAGATCGTCTGTTCCTTTCTTCAAACTGAAAAGGGCTGACCGGCTAAAATCTTGTGGTAACTGGCGGGGAAGCGGGTAGCGGCGGTTGGTTCTATTGTACGGATTATATGTAGGTGTTACACATTTTTTATCCCCGGAGGCGTGAAGATCCTAATCCACGCCTCCATGTTATGCAAACGTTTGCAAATCCGGGCGGGCTGTTGTAATTTGTTGGAATGAAAGCTATTCTCCTCGCCCTCCTTTTGCCCGTTTCTTTCGCGGCATCCGCACAAAAAGTGCTGCTGGACAGCTATTTCAACAACGAACAGAAAAAAGACGCTTCAGGTCAAATGCATTCCTGGCATTATAAATGGGAAGAAACGGCCATGTCTGGCTTCTCGATACTCGGGCAGCAGTTTCTCCGCAACGGAGCAGACACCGCCACGCTTTACGCCGCTCCCACTGCCGCCAGCCTTGCCGGCGCCGCCGTATACATTATCGTGGACGCAGACAATGAAAAAGAAAATCTTTCTCCCCGTTTCATCCTTCCCGAACATATTTCCGCCATCGAACAATGGGTGAAAAAAGGTGGCGTGCTGGTGCTGATGGGCAACGACAGCGCCAACGCGGAACTGTCTCATTTCAGCAAGCTCTCGCAACGTTTCGGCATCACCTTCACCACACGCAGCCGCAACATGGTGAAAGGAAAAGAATTTGCCACCGGCGCCGTTCACATTCCCGCGGGCAACGAAGTGTTCCCTTCCATCAAAAAGGCATATCTCAAGGAAGTGAGCATTCTTGAAGTGAAAAGTCCCGCCAAAGCGCTGGTTACCGAAGGCAGCGACGTGATCATGGCCGTGGCCCATGTTGGCAAAGGCGCCGTGTTCGCGGTGGGCGATCCCTGGCTGTACAACGAATACACAGACGGCACGCGTATTCCCGCGGAATACGAAAATGCGGGCGCGGCGGCAGACCTCGTGAACTGGCTGCTAAAACAGGCTTCGAAATAAGGGAAAAAGAAATCTATTCGAACACGCGTTTTTCCAGCGAAGGCCATATCTCTTCCAATTTAACCTTCGGTTTGCGGCAGAGGTACACGGGGATATTGTTCTCTTCATCGATCGCGTAGGGATGTTTGAGCACCCGTATGAGCTGATGTTCTTCATACAACCTGTCCACCACATCCGCTTCGTTGCCGATACTGATGGCCACTTCGCCGGGCAACGGGCCTGGCCCCCAGGTCCAGAAGCTGCCGTGGCGGCATACGGGCTCGCGGTTGCCGATGATGCGGATGGCGCCGGCCTCGCCATAATTCTCCGCCCAAAAGATGCACCGCTGCTGGTCTTCCGGAGGCAACGAACGGTAAATGCTGTCTGCCACCCGCACCTGGTCGCGCCAGCCGAACATGTCCGCATAATCGCTGGTGAAATGATAACGCCCTTCCGCATCCGGTTTTTCATTTGAATACACGATGAACTTTTCGACGGGCAGCACGGGGATGAGATAAGGCATCCAGTAGGCGGCGAAACCCAGCATCAGCGTGGCTGGTACGAGGCTCCACCAGGGTCTTTTGCTGAAAAGTTTTTCCAGCCAAACGCCTCCCGCGGCAAACAGCGGCGGGTAAGCGGCATAAAAATAATAGGCCTTGGATTGCAACGCCCACATCAAAATAAACATCGTGATGAATGCAATGCCGAGGAACCGCCAGCGCGGCCGCCGCAGCAGGAAATACAATCCGCCGAGACTGACGATCAGCGTGAGCGGCGAAAGCACCTGGTTCAACGCAAATTCGAACACGCTGTTTTTCTCCAGCTGTGTTTTACTCAGCTGCTGCAAATGCAGCAGGAACGGAATGCCGTGCTGATACTGCCAGATAATGTTCGGCAAAAATATCAGCAACACGATGCCGCCCGCGATGTACAGCCATTTGTTCCGGTACACGCGCGCTTTTTCATGAAACAGCAAAGCGATCAATATTCCGGCGATCCAGATCACGAAGGTGTATTTGTTCATCAGCCCCAAACCCGCCGCGATGGCGGTGTACACGAGATACTCGTTTCGCTCCGTATTCACATACTTCAACACGAAATAAAAACCCAGCGCCCAAAAAAACTGGTCGAACGCAACGGGCTGGAACAAAAAATGATTGCGGTAATAAGGCAGGAATGCCAGCGCGCAAACGCCCGCCAGAAATACCGCCCATTTCTTCCCGCCCAGTTCCACCGCCATCAGGCAACATACCACGAGTATCACCAAGCCGGCCAGCGTGGCAAAAAACCGCATGCCCGCCAGCGAATGGCCGAACAACGATAACGATACTTTCGCGACCCAGCCAATGAAAGGCGGAAATTCAAAATAACCCCAGGCCGGGTGATAACCGGCGCTGAGATGCAGCAATTCATCTCTCATAAAATCGTAATGGGGGTTGCCGGCCAGATGCACGGCCAGTTTCACAAGGCACAACGCAAAAATGAGGGGCAGGTATCTTTTCATGATCCGGGAAGTGTTACAGCGATGTTAAATTGACTTTGGATGTACAGATAAATATATGAAAAATAGCAGGTTGTACGTTGCAGATCTATGCCCGCCGGGAAATTTCCGGAACGATTCTGGTGATATAAAATTGTCGAGATAACTGTTACATCCGGATATGAAGATAAAAAGTTTCCGGGATGACCTGCACGCTGCTTACACTGAAAACCGGTGGCTCGTATTGTCTGCGTTGTTCATCCTGCTGTTAAGACTGACTTTTATTGGTTTCATGGGACTGATGCCGCAGGATGCGTATTACACGTTTTACACCGAGCACCCTGCTGCTTCGTACTTCGATCATCCACCGGGCATTGCGTGGATATTGAAGAGTTTTACGGCAGTTTTGGGGAAGAAAGTATACGCCGTAAAACTGGCGGATACGGCCGTGACCTTGTTCACGCTGATCTTTTTCTATCGTTTTTCGCTTCGTTTCCTCAGCAGGCGTCGCGCCGCCAATGCGCTGATGCTTTTCAGCTCTACGCTGATGGTCACGATCCTTTCGCTGGTTTCCACGCCGGACGTACCGCTGCTGCTCTGCTGGACGCTCAGCCTGCTGTGCCTTTATAAAGCGCTGTTCCTCGAAAAGAAGGTATACTGGTTGCTGGCGGGAATTATGATGGGGCTTGCGTTTGACAGCAAATACACGGCGGTGTTCCTGCCCGCGGGGTTGCTGCTGTACTTGGCGCTTTCTGCCACGCACCGTAAATGGCTCGGCACGGTATGGCCCTGGTTATCGTTCGTACTGATGGTGCTGGCTTTCAGCCCGGTGTTGTGGTGGAACGTGCAGCACGATTTTGCGTCGTTCCGTTTCCAGTCCACGGGACGAACGGGCGGCATCGATTTCCGCATCACCGATCTTCTGGGCGTGATCGCCCACCAGTCGGCCATCCTGGCGCCGGTGATGTTTTTCAGCCTGCTGGTGGTGTTGTATAAAATGACCCGGAAATACAAAGGCAAATTGTGGACGGTGCCCGATCATACTTTGTTCCTGCTTTGTTTTTTCCTGCCCGTATTTCTCTCTTTTCTTTCCATTTCCGTGGTCTATTGGGTAAAGCTCAACTGGATGATGCCCGCTTACGTCACCGGCGTGATATGGGTCAGCAAATATCTTTCACAGAAGACGATCAAATGGCAGCAGATCTTTGCGGTTGCGATCCACATCGTGCTGGCGGTGGAATTGCGCTGGTACCCGGTACCCATCCGGTCAGACGATGTGTGGGTGGGCTGGGGCCGTATGGCAAGCGCCGTGAAGAATTTGAAACGGAGTTATCCTTCAGATTTTGTTTTTTCCGCAGACGATTACAAGACCAGCGCGGTGTTAAATTTTTATATGGAAGAAATGGTGTACGGCCAAAACATCATCCGTAAACCCGCGCTGCAATTCGATTACGTGGGCACTCGGCTGACGTCGCTGAAAGGAAAGAACGCTTTGTTCATCAATTCCGTCCGCCACATCGGCGACGAGCAGCTCGAAAAACAGTTCGCGGATTCGTTGCGGAGGTATTTCCGCGAGGTATACCCGCTGAAGCCGATCGAAGTAAAAAGAGGGCCGCGGCTGGTCAGGAAATTCCTGGTGTACCGCTGTGAATATTATCTGCCGGGCCGGCCGGGGTTGACGGGGAAATGATCACGCAAGCCCCAATCGCCGCATCACATGTCCCGCGATCCGGTCGCAACGGGTGAGATGGAAACTGTACACATGATCTTTCATATAACTGCCGAGGTTTTCGCGCAACATGGTCTTGGCCCGGTTCAGCCGCACCTTCACATTTGGCTCGCCGATGCTTAGCGCGGCGGATGTTTCCCGTACAGACATGTCTTCTATTTCCCGCATTACAAACACGAGACGGTACTTTTCCGGGAGCTTTGCAATAGCATTTTCCAGCAGGCTGCTCAGTTCTTTATTGGCCAATTCATTTGCCGGCGTTTTCATATGCATGAGATTGTCTGGTTGTTCGGAATTAAAAAGGATATAGCTGTTTTTCCGTTTCTGCTCAAAACATTGATTCAGCATAATTCTTGTGATCCAGGTACCAAAGGAGGAGCGGCGCTCGAAACGGGGAAGATGCTCGTAAGCGTTGATATAAGCCGTTTGCATGGCGTCTTCCGCCTCCGCTTCGTTTTTTAGAACGGACATGCCGATCCGGTACAGCCGCTGATTGTATTTCCGGATCAGCAGTTCGAATAACCGTCGTTCTCCCGCCAGTATCCTGGCGATGAGGTCCTGGTCGGAGATGTTCGGGATCGTATCGGTTGGGATGCTCATATCAGTTTAGATGCAGTTACCGGGAAAAGGTTACAGATCTTCCCGGGGAAATTTTGTAACCTTTTCAAAGGTCGTTTCTCTATTTAGTGTATCAAAAACTATAAAATCATGGCAACGATCAGTCAACTTCAGCAAACTCTCAAATTCACGTTCGGTGTCGTGCCGATTGTGGCGGGTTTAGACAAATTTACCAATCTGCTGACCAATTGGGCCGACTATCTTGGCAAAAATGCCGATCTGATCCCGTTTGACGCGCTGATTTTTATGAAAATAGTCGGCGTGATCGAGATCATTGCGGGCATTATCGTATTGGCCCGCCCGCTCATCGGGGCATATATCGTGATGATCTGGCTTATTTGTATCGCTTTACAACTGCTGATCGGCGGGAATTATTTCGATGTGGCGGTGCGCGACCTGGTGATGGCCGTTGGCGCGTATACCCTGGCGCAGCTTACGAAATTGAAGGGAGAAAAGTTATAAATAAAAAAAAGAGCGCCCGCAGCGGGTGCTCTTTTTCGATCGCCGTTACAATATTTCCACATATCCGTCCGTACCATTCACCCGGATGCGCTGGCCGTCTTTGATCAGCCTGGTTGCGTTTTCCACGCCAGCAACCGCCGGCAGGCCATATTCCCGTGCCACAACGGTACCGTGGCTCATCAGTCCGCCCACTTCGGTAACCAGTCCTTTAACGGATACGAACAGCGGCGTCCAGCTGGGGTCGGTGAAGGCGGTGACCAATATATCGCCGTCTTCCAGGCGGGCGTTTTCCATGTTCAGGATAACGCGTGCACGTCCTTCAACCAAGCCGGAAGAAACGGCCAGCCCAACGATGGCGCCGGCAGGGAGATCTTTCCGTTTGTAGGCGCCTGCAATAATTTCACCGTCGGACGTGATCACGCGCGGCGGGTGCAGTTTTTCAAATGATTTTTGTTCTTCTTTCCGTTTTCGGATGATCCGTTCATCCAGCTGACGGGTGCGTATCACTTCGCGGAGCTCTTCGAAATAGAGATAATAAATATCTTCTTTTTCGCGGATCACGCGGGCCTGTACAAGTTTTTCGGCTTCTTTCAGCAAGGCTTGTTTATGAACGAAATAGCGGCCGATGATGGCGTATTTCGGGTATTCGCGGAACCCGATGTAATTCCGGACAAGCCCGATCATCCGTTTTGTTTCAGCTGCTTTTTCTTCTCCGCCCGGTAATTGTTGCAGGCGGGTCAGCAGATCCTGTTCTTTTTGCCATGCTTCCTGCAGCCCCTGTTCGAATTTTCGTTTGCTGGCGCCAGGCTCATGGTTTTTGATATTGCTGAGTATCAAGGGTAGGAGCGTAAGCGGTTTTTCGCTCCAGCGGGTTCTTGTAATGTCGATCTCGCCCGGGCAACGCATGCCGTATTTGTCGAGATAAGCGAGGATAACATCGCGGATCTTTTGCCCGCCTTCGAATTGAGGGAGTTTGTCCAGGAAGCCGTCGTCTTTGGTATGCTGTAAATAATCGGTCACGGCCGGGTAAGGGCGGATGGCATCCGCCACATCCAGCAGTTCGAGGCCCATTTCAGAAGTCACGTTGTTGGGAACGGATTGGGACAGCTTGTCCGCCGCGTTTTTCTCGCCCAGCCATTCTTCCATCTTTTCGTTGATCCAGTAGGAAGCGTTCATGGCCGTCATGAACACGCCGAAACTTCTTGGTTCGGAAATATTCCGGTTGGTTAATTGCCGGATGTCTTCGAGGATAAAATCGATCAGCTCCACGCCCGATTTTGTTTGAATGGATTGTTTTAGCTCCTCCAGCGCCGCCCGGGCGTTGCCGATCAGTTCGGCAACGATCGTGGGGTCGTATTCGATCTGCACCTTGAAATCAGGGAGTTTTTTGCCGCCGGGCGTTTGGTTTTCACCCGGTGCGGGGCTTGAAAAATCGCCCCGTTCTACGACGGTCAGCAACGCGTCTTTTATCAGCGGGTCGTTTTTGCCCGCCACGTCGATAATGACTTCTCTTGCGGGGGAAGCCAGTTCTTTCGCGATGTCGACAAATAATCTTCCGCCGGCGGGGTACATCGGGCGCGCGGCGGTTAGCCGCCACAGCGACAGTCCCAGGGGTTTCATGGCGTCTGTCATCATTTGTTGGTGCCCGACGGATAAATAAATGTGATTTTCCCCGTCGTTTATTTCGGGAATGGGGAATAAAGTAGTGATGGGCCGGCTTTGAACGATATAAAATGTATCATCCGCCAAACACCATTCAATGTCTTGCGGACAGCCGAAATGCGCTTCGATCTTTCTGCCGGTGCGCGCGAGCTCCAGGATCTGATCGTGTGTCAGCGCCTGCGTTTCCTGTTGTTCCGGTGCGATCTGCACTTCTTTCGTGCCGCCGTCTTTCATGGCATGGATTGCCAGTTTTTTAGCGGGTATTTTTATACCGGTGATTTTCCCGTCGCGTACCTTGTAATTGTCGGCATTCACCAAACCGGCCACCAGCGCTTCGCCCAGCCCAAAACTCGCATCGATGGACAATACTTTCCTGTTGGAGGAAACGGGGTCGGCGGTGAATAAAATTCCCGCCACCTGCGGGAAGATCATTTTCTGAATTATCACGGACAACTGAATTTTCCGGTGATCGAAACCGTTTTGAATGCGGTAGGTCACTGCGCGTTCGGTAAACAGCGAAGCCCAGCATTTGCTGATATGTTCGAGAATGGATGGAAGCCCGATGATGTTCAGATAGGTATCCTGCTGGCCGGCAAAAGATGCCGTCGGCAGGTCTTCCGCCGTGGCGCTGGAACGTACGGCGAAAGCTTCTTTTTCGCCAGACTTTGCAAGCGCGCCTGCGATCTCTTCCGATATGTCTTTGGGAATGGATATGTTTTCGATGACCGTGCGAATCTTCGCTGTGAGCTGGCTGATCTTTTCCCGTTCTTCTACCTCCACGTGCGTTAATTCATCCAGCAGGCGGGCAAGCTCCGGGTTGTTTGCGGTTATTTTTTTATAGGCTTCGGTAGTCACACAAAAACCTTCCGGCACCTGTATCCCTGCTATCCCGGACAGTTCGCCGAGATTCGCGCCTTTGCCGCCTGTTATCATCAACTTTGACCTGTCGGTTTCCCGGAAAAAAAGTACATACTTGTTCATGTTGTTTCCTCCTTTTATCGGTGTGAAAATCGGGATATGGAAGATCAAAAATAGAAGGTCTGGCGAAGCAAAACGTTGTTTCCGGCCTATATTTTTTTCATGCAATAATCGCTGTGACCGTGACGTTTACCTTACAAACAATCCCAAACAAAAAGAAACGCATCAGAATAACAAAAGCCGCTACAGTAGCGGCTTTTGAATGCTGTGCAAAGAATGACCGATGGCGCGGTTACAGAATATCCAGGTCGCGCGCCACATAATAACTCGGTACAAGCGGCCTGAAGCCGGCGGCATTCCTGAGTTTTGAAATATCCAGAACACCTTCGAACGGGTCGGTTAACGGCCCTTCAGCCGGATCAAAAGCATCGGCGGCCTGTCCAAAGGAATCGGCGAGTTCATACATGGTAACCGGCGCATCATCCGCCAGGTTGAATATCTCCCCGTTCAGCCCGTCGGTCTGAAGCAGCAAAATTAACGCCTGCGCCACATCCAGGTGATGTATCATGTGCATTCTCGATCCTGAATGACGTTTCATTTTTTTCAGCAGCGGTATGATCTCTTGGATATGCGGATCTTTATCTCCATACACAAAACCTAACCGCAGCACACGTACATCCAGGCCTTTGTTTTTATGCAGAGAGATCAGTTCCTGCTCGGCCGCAATTTTGCTGGAAGAATATGCACGGGGATCATGGATGTCAACCGGGTCATCTTCCCTGGCGGGATGCCGGTATCCCGAACCATACACATTGCTGGTGCTGGTAAAGATGAACCGCCTTACCCCTGCTGCGATGGCTGCATTGGCCAGGGCAACGGTCCCTGCATGGTTTGTTTTTATAATCCCTTCATTATCGGTGAAACTACGGAAGAACGCGGCGATGTGTATAACCGCGTCCATATCTTTTACCGCGGGCGGCAGTGTTTCCGCATTACTCAAATCGCCTGTAACAACCTCGGCGCCGAGCTGGGCCAATGCAGATGCTTTCGCCGCATCGCGCACAAGAATGCGAACGTGATGTCCCTTTGCTAACAAGCGGGGAACGAACCTGCTGCCTACCTTTCCCGTGGCGCCTGTGACTAAAATTTTCATACTGTTATCGTTTTAAATTATGATACAAAGTTCCGGTTGGAACGATGTATGCCGCTAACGATAATCAAACCAATAAGTATGATTTTCAAACCTTTTCTTTCCTGAGGATTTTAGGGGTGATGCCGGTTATCCGTTTGAAGTAGTTGTTAAAATAGGTAGGATATTCAAATCCGAGGGCATAAGCAATATCCGCCACGCTCCAGTCGGTGTGCTGCAAAAGGGCTTTTGCTTCGGCGGTTATGCGCTCCGCGATATGCACGGACGTGGTTTTGCCGGTAATTTCTTTTACGGAGCGGTTAAGATAGTTTACATGCACGGAGAGCGCCGTGGCAAAGTCCTGCGCGGTTCTTAGCCTGAGAGGCTCGCTGGCGCGCTCAACGGGGAATTGCCTTTCCAGCAGGTCGGCGAACAAATGGGCGATCCTGGCCGCTGCGTTTTTGAATTGCAGTATGTTTTGCGCGGGCTGTATCCTCAATGCCTCGTGAATGATCAGTTCTATGCAGCTTCTGATCAGTTCGCCTTTATAATGATAATCTTCGCTGTGTACGGCCAGCATCTTTTGAAAAATGCCGGTGATAAATGCGGCCTGTTCGTTGTTGAGAGGAATTACGGGCGTGTCGCCGGTATGAAATAACGGGGAGTGTTTTAATATCCCGGTACGTTCCCTGCCTGAAATAAAAGTTTCGGTAAAAATGCAGGCATATCCCTTTATCTTTCCCCGGTGAGCAACAGAATGCGGTACATTGGGATTGATGAAGAAGAGAAAGGTATCGTTTATTTTCGCAATCTGATCGCCATAATAAACGGTCATATCGCCCGTTACCAGTCCCATTTTATAAAAATCCCGCCTGCCGCGCGAACCCGGGGCGCCTATGGATGAGGGCAGTTTGTGCACTTTAAAACCGCTCAGCTTCAGGTCTTCAATATTTAATCCCGGAATGCCGGGTACGGTGTTGACAGACATGGTGTAAAATTAATGAAATCAAACCTTTCTTTCGCGCGGGATTTCTTATTATTTGTATTTAAACGTTTTTATCCCTTCAAGATGATACTCTTTATATTCTTTGTATTCTTTTTTCATCGCTGTAAAAAATTGAAAGGTCACCTTTACTTTTCCGCCGGGTTGAAGATTAAATTTTGCGGTCCGGTTGTCGACGCCGCCCGCAAATTCATTATTTCCTTTATACCATAACGCTTCCCTGATCTGCCCGTTCCATTTCATAAATAACAGGTCGCCATCCGGATAAAATTCAATGACAGAGTTGTCGGAGGCAGTGTCATATTCCAGGGTATGATCACATTGCCAGACTTCGATCAGGCAATTTTTAAACGGAGTTTTTACCATCCTCTTTGAAAACGGTGCCTGACAGGTGAAGGATCTCTCCCGGAAAACCGGGAGGATTGATATTAACTTTCAGCGGAGCTCCGGGCCGGTAAAACGGGCCAAGTAATCAATGGTGGTTGGCGTATCACCAATAAACCCGTTACCATTCCATCGAATATTTTCCAAATATGCCGAACCCTATTGCCAGAACACCGGAATCCTTAACAAATTTTCTTCGTTGCATACCGGGAGGAATTTGTGGTGAAAGGGGAATGAATGGAAAGACCTGGTACTGAAGTTAACGAATTTAACTCCCTGTTGAAAAGCAGTGCGAGAAGCCGGTGGAGTTTCGAATTAAAAAAGCCTTCAGGTCTTTCGACTTGAAGGCTTTTCTAAATTTTTCTGCGGAGGAGAAGGGATTCGAACCCTTGATAGGATTTCTCCTATACACACTTTCCAGGCGTGCCAGTTCAACCACTCCTGCACTCCTCCGTACGGTTGAATTGTCCAATTCAGGGCTGCAAAGATAAGGTTTTGGGTAAAAAATCCAAGAATTTCAGTTTTTTATTTGCCGTTCCAGGCCATATTCATGTATTTCCCGCCTTTTTTCAGTTCGTCCAGCATCTGGTCCAGCCGTTTCCGCCGCGTTTCCTCACGCTTGGCATTGCTGATCCAAAAGATATAATCGTTTTGCTGATATGCCGGCCGTCTTTCATATTTTTCGAACAGCCCATGCCGGGTAAGGGCTTCCGCGATGAAGTCCGGCATCGGATATTTCGGCCGTTTCAGATTACTGAATTCTTTTTTCATACGATTAAAATTAATATTTTACTGGAAACCCAAGATCATGCCATACAACCGCCGTACATTCCTGCAAACCCTTGCCATGGCTGGCGCCGCCATCCCCCTCCGGTCTTTTGCCTTCGCGGCCAACGATTGGGAGATCCACGGTTTCTCCAAACCTTTCCAGTTCAAATGGATGGATTTCGGCATGCTGTGCCAAACCTTCGCCGCGGCGGGGCTTCAGGGGGTAGACTATACCGTCAGGCCCGAAGGGCACGTTACGCCGGAGCGGGTGGCGGAAGACCTTCCCAAAGCAGTAGCCGCCGCGAAAAATGCGGGCATTTCCGCTAAACTGATGACCACCGCCATCCAGGATGCCTCCGACCCCGCCACGGAAGCGGTTCTACGGGCAGCGGCCAAAGAAGGCATCCAATATTACCGCATGGGATGGTATGATTATGAAAAAGGAAAACCTTTGCAGGAAAGCATCCGCAAACGCGCCGGCCAGCTGAAGGCGCTGGGAGAACTCAATAAAAAACTCAACATAAAAGCGGCTTACCAGAACCATTCCGGCCTGAGAATGGGCGCGGCCGTGTGGGACCTTTATGAAATGATCAAAGACGCAGACCCCGCCTGGACGGGCGTGCAGTACGACATCCGCCACGCAACCGTGGAAGGCGCCGCCAGCTGGCCGCTGGGCCTGCAGCTCATCAGCCCGCACATTAATACCATCGTGATCAAAGACGTGCGCTGGAAGCTGGAAAAGGGGAAATACGTACTGGAAAACGTGCCGCTCGGCGAAGGAATGGTGGATTTTAAAGCTTATTTCAAAAAGATAAAAGAACTGGGCCTCAAAGCGCCTATCTCGCTCCATCTGGAATACCCGCTGCTGAACCAGCAGGAAACACTGCTGCCCGATCCTCAAAAACAGCAGATCGTACAGGCGAAACTGAAAAAAGATGTAGATACGCTGAAAGGCTGGCTCGCCGCCATGTGATCAAAGCTCCGGCGCAGTGGGCGTAAGCTCGCCCCGCATCGGCTCCTCTATCAGCCGCTTAATCTCCGCCGGCGGAAGGTCTTGCCCGAGCAGGAACATCAGCTTGGTAGTGGCGGCTTCAAAGGTCATATCATGACCGCTTACCACGCCGATCTTTTGCAATTGCTGGCTGGTTTCATACTTGCCAAGCTCCACGGAACCGCCGTCGCACTGTGTGATGTCTACCATGATGATCCCTTTGTCCGCCGCTTTCTGCAGGCATTCGGTGAACCAGGCCTGCGTGGTGGCGTTGCCGCTGCCGAAAGTTTCGAGCAGCAGGCCGCGCATGCCGGGCGTGTTCACGATCGCTTCCACGGCTTTGCGGGTGATGCCGGGGAATATCTTCAGCACGCCGATGTTGGCGTCCATGTTTTTATGCACTACCAGGCCTTTTTCAGGCGCGGGCAGCATGTAATTGCTTTTGTATTTGATGTCGATGCCGGCTTCGGCAAGGGCGGGGTAGTTCATGGAATAAAACGCTTCGAACTTCTCCGCATTGTACTTCTTGGCGCGATTGCCGCGGAAAAGCATGAAGTCGAAATAAATGCAGACCTCCGGCACCATACAATGACCGTTGCTTTTGGTGGAAGCGATCTCCATGGCCGTGATGATGTTTTCCTTCGCGTCCGTCCTGATCTTGCCGATGGGAAGCTGGCTGCCGGTAAGGATCACGGGCTTGGATAAATTTTCCAGCATGAAACTGAGCGCCGAAGCGGTGAAAGCCATGGTGTCCGACCCGTGAAGGATCACAAACCCGTCATAACGGTCGTAACGGTCTTCAATAATGCCCGCGAGCTCAGACCAGATCTCGGGATGCATGTCGGAGGAATCCATGGGAGGATTAAAGGCATAAACGTAAAAATCGATTCCCATCCGGTAAAGCTCGGGCAGATTGTTCCGGATTTCATTGAAGCCAATGGGCCGTAATGCAGTCGTCTTTTCGTCGTAAATCATCCCTACGGTGCCACCGGTGTAGATGATAAGAATCTTCGTCATTTATCTCAGGTAGAATTGCATGCAAATGTATTCACTTATCGGTTAGAGCATTTTGAATAATTTCCGGGCATTACGTGTCGTAATCTCAGCGACTTGTTCAATTTTTAGATTTTTTACATCGGCGATCCGCTGGGCGATCAGCGGGATGTATGCGCTTTCGTTCCTTTTCCCCCGGTACGGAACCGGCGCCAGGTAAGGCGCATCGGTCTCCAGCACCACGTTTTCCAGGTCAATATCTTCCAGCATCACATCCAGCCCGGCCTTTTTAAAAGTAACCACGCCGCCTATCCCAAGATAAAATCCCAGACCGATGATCTCCTGCGCCTCTTCCCGGGTGCCGGAAAAACAATGAAACACCCCGCTCAGGCTGCCCGGCGCAAACTCCTTCACCACGTCTATACAAGCCCTGGTGGCTTCCCGGCTATGGATAGACACGGGCAGGCCATGCTCCGCGGACAATGCCAGCTGCCGCCTGAAAGCGGTGAACTGCTGCTCCCGGTACTCGGTAGGCCAGTAAAAATCGAGCCCAATCTCGCCCACGCCCCAGAATTTCCGCTTTTCCAGCCATTGTTGTACAATAGCCAGCTGCGCTTCTACGTTTTCTTTCACATAAACCGGGTGGATGCCCATCATGGGCAGGCATTCTTCCGGGTATTGCGTTTCCAGCGCCAGCATGCCGGCAATGGAATCTTCGTCGATATTTGGTAATAACAGCCTGTTCACGCCCTGCCTGATGGCCCGGTCTATCATGGCCGGCCTGTCTGATTCGAATTCATGGGAATATAAATGGGCATGCGTGTCAATCCAGTTCATTACATATTGTTTTTTTCGATTAATTGTTTATCTTTAATTCCTTTTAATTGCAAACGTTGATTTAAATCTATCCGCAAAGGTACAGTCCAAAAAGCCAATACCTATTAAAAACTACTATGCATGAAACACTATTTTAACACGAACAAAGTCCTCTCTGTTACAGCTTTGGCCATTAGTGCGATCACTGTTTTTTTCGCCTGTAAGAAAGACGATAAAATGGGCGCCGACGAGAACCGGGACAAACTGACCATATCCGCCGCAGAAAAAGAAACTCAGATCAATGCCATATACGAAGATGCGTTTACCGAAACGATCGATGTGAACTCTACCGAAAACGGTTTGAATGGACAGACGCGCCAATCCGCTGCCACAGAAGGTTTGAGCCGCTGCGCAGGGGTGATTATCGGGTTCCAGCCCGCCGATTTGATCACTTTCCCGAAAACAATTACGATCGATTACGGCGCGGGCTGCACGGATAACCGTGGGCGTTCCCGCAAAGGAAAGATCATTGTGGTGGTAGATAAAATGTTCTGGCAAACCGGAGCTACCGCGGAAATTACTTTCGAGAATTATTTCATCAACAATATCAGAGTGGAAGGAAAACAAACGGTGACTAACCTTTCTTCCAACGGCGGTTTCGGTTATACCTACGCCATTGAAGGCGGTAAACTCACTTATCCTGATGGAAGCATGATAAATTACAGCGGCACCCGCACGCTTCAGCAAAAAGAAGGCGGTAATACGATGTCTATCCTCGACGATACTTACGAACTGACCGGCCATGCCAAGCTGGAAGACAGCACCAGCAGCGCCAATGTACTGATCAAATCACCGCTGCATAAAAAAATTGCCTGCCAGTGGATCGACAAAGGCGAACTGGCCGTTACCGTAAACGCACACACCGCTTCTATCCAATACGGAGAAGGCACCTGCGACAACAAGGCCCTGCTCACCCTCGGCGACAAAACAAAAGAAATTACCCTGCAGCCCTAATATAGCTGAACAGCCATATCTTTTTGAAGAGCGTCCCGGTTTTCGCCGGGACGTTTTTTATTGGCGTCTTATGATATCGCCTCGCAACGCCAGCCCTGGCGTTTGCAATGCTCAAGCACCCTGGGCAGCGCATAGTTCATCCTGTCCCAGGCCTTTTCACTGTCGTGGAACACGACGATAGAACCTGGCTGCAGCTTGAAGATCACGTTCTGCAGGCATTGTTCGCCGGTAAGCTCCCTGTCGAAATCGGCGCTGAGAATGTCCCACATTATGATCTTGTAATCCTGTTTCAGCTCCTTCACCTGGAAAGGGGAAATACGGCCGTACGGCGGCCTGAAAAGATTGGAACGGACATATCCCGCCGCTTCGCGGATGTTGGCGAGATATTTAGCGGTGGCGGTTTTCCAGCCATTGAGGTGATTATGCGTATGATTGCCCACGGCATGGCCTTCGAGCAGGATCTGCTGGTAAATATCCGGGTGCTCCACCACGTTTTTCCCGATGCAGAAAAAGGTGCCTTTGGCATCGTATTTTTTCAGCGTTTCCAGTACAAAAGGCGTGGCTTTGGGATGCGGCCCGTCGTCGAACGTGAGGTATACCACGGGAACAGCGGGCGAGAAGTTCCAGATGCAGCTTTTGTACAGTGTTTTAAGGAAAGCGGGCGTTTTTGTAAAATAGAACATGTTACCAGGGTTTGAATCATGATTCCCAAGCCCGAAATTATTATTTTTGCGGCGTATGGATCATAAAAAAGTAAGGGTGCGCTTTGCACCCAGCCCCACCGGCGGTTTGCACCTCGGCGGCGTGCGCACGGTGTTGTTCAACTACCTTTTTGCCCGTCATCATCGCGGCGAGTTTGTGTTGAGGATTGAAGATACGGACCAGACCCGGTATGTTCCGGGCGCGGAAGAATATATTATTGAATGCCTCCGCTGGTGCGGACTGGAGGCGGACGAAGGCCCTCATAAAGGCGGCCCTTTCGCCCCGTACCGCCAGAGCGAGCGCAAAGCCCTGTACCGGCAATATGCCGAGCAGCTGGTGCAATCCGGGCATGCTTATTACGCTTTCGATACCCCCGAAGAACTGGAAGCCATGCGCGAAGTGGAAAAAGCACGCGGCAACCATTCCCCGCAATACAACCATTCCATCCGCCGCAGCATGCGCAATTCCCTCACGCTGGAAGCGGAAGAGGTAAAAGCCCTGCTGGAAAAAGGCGCCCCCTATGTGATCCGCATCAATATGCCGGAGAACGGGGAAGTGCAGTTTACGGATATGATCCGCGGCACGGTGAGCTTCCAGACGAACACGGTAGACGATAAAGTACTGCTGAAAGCGGACGGGATGCCTACCTATCACCTCGCTGTGGTAGTAGACGATTACCTGATGAAGATCTCCCACGCTTTCCGCGGCGAAGAATGGCTGCCTTCCGCGCCGGTGCATATCCTGTTGTGGAAATACCTGGGATGGGAAAAGGAAATGCCGCAATGGGCGCACCTTCCGCTGATCCTGAAACCGGACGGCAACGGCAAGCTCAGCAAACGGGACGGCGATCGTTTAGGCTTTCCCGTTTATGCGATGAACTGGACAGACCCCAAGACCAACGAGCTTACCAAAGGGTTCCGCGAGAACGGTTTCCTGCCGGAAGCTTTTGTGAATATGTTGGTGATGCTGGGTTGGAGCAAAGGCACAGATCAGGAGATATTTTCGATGGAAGAATTAATAGAAGCGTTTTCCATTGAGAAAGTCCATAAAGGCGGCGCTAAGTTTGATTATATTAAAGCCAAATGGTTCAATCACCAATATATTCAAAAGACAGACAACGTTCGCCTTGCTGAATTGTTTCAACCTGTGCTGAAGGAAAAAGGCATTGCATTCGATGCCACGTATGTCTCTACCATAGCGGGTTTAGTGAAAGAGCGCTGTCATTTGGTGAACGAGATCTGGGACCATGGGTTTTTCTTTTTCATCCGCCCGGACAAATACGACCTCGACGCCGTAAAACCCAAATGGAACACAGACAAACAAACCTTCTTCGAAGAATGGATCAACGTGTTGAGCGGCCTCGAAGACTTCACTTTCGCACCGATCGAAGACAGCTTTAAACAACTGACCGCGGCGAAGGGCATCAAGCCTGGCGAACTGCAACTGCCGTTCAGGATCATGCTTTGCGGCGGGAAATTCGGCCCTCCTGTGTTTACCATTGCTGAAACATTGGGAAGGGAAGAAACAGTGGAGCGGATGAAACTGGCGCTGGCAGCGTTTGCATAAATATTAACCGCATTTATAGATTTGAGAAGAAGGCCGGTCGGTAAGACCGGCCTTTTTTTTTCCTCAGGCCATTCACGCAACATGATAGTATTTTGCTTTTTGCGAATAAGTGCCCCGGGAAATACTGTGAAATAACCTGGAACCGGCCAGGGTACATATAGGAAAGGTATAGGGAAGACGGAGGTGAGGCGGACCTGACCCGGTATTCAAAAGGGTGAATATCCTATCAGGACTGCTGCCTGCTTCGCAAAAAAAAAGCTCCGGGTATTTCCCGGAGCGTTCTATCAATATAAAAAATTGATCTTATCCTTTCTTGGCCTCTTTCGCCCAGGTATCCTTTAACGTTACCGTACGGTTAAACACCGGCTTGCCGGGCACTGTATCCGTATCCGCACAAAAATACCCCAGGCGCAGGAACTGGAAACGATCGCCGGGCTTCGCATCCAGCAGTACCGGTTCAACGTACGCTTCTTTCACCACTTCCAGGGAATTGGGATTGATAAAAGATTTGAAATCGCCTTCCTCTGCCGCGGGATTTTCCACGGAAAACAGCCGGTCGTACAGGCGCACCTCGGCTTTGGCGGCATGCGCCGCGCTTACCCAGTGGATCGTGCCTTTTACCTTCAGGCCGCTGGTATCGCCGCCACTCAGGCTTTCCGGGATGTATGAGCAATAGATCGTCGTTACATTGCCATCCGCATCTTTCTCGAAGCTGTCGCATTTAATGATGTACGCATATTTCAGCCGTACGGCCAGGCCCGGGCCTAACCGGAAGAATTTCTTGGGAGGCTCTTCCATAAAATCTTCCCGCTCGATATAAAGCGTATTGCTGAACGTCACGGTGCGGGAGCCGGCGGATTCATCTTCGGGGTTGTTTTCCGCGGGCAATTCCGCCGTTTGCCCTTCGGGGTAATTCGTGATCACCAGTTTCACCGGGTCGAGCACGGCCATTACGCGGTTGGCGGTCTTGTTCAGCTCTTCGCGGATGCAGAACTCCAGCAATCCCACGTCTATCAGGTTATCACGTTTCTGCACGCCGATCCTTTCCGCGAAATGACGGATGCTCGACGGCGTATAACCACGGCGGCGGTAACCGCTGATGGTGGGCATGCGCGGATCGTCCCAGCCGGTTACATGGCCTTCGTTCACCAGCTGCAGCAGTTTGCGTTTGCTCATCACGGTGTAGGTCATGTTCAGCCGCGCGAATTCGTATTGGTGCGAAGGGAAAATGTTCAGCTGTTCGATGAACCAGTCGTACAACGGGCGGTGCTGCACAAATTCCAGCGTACAGATGGAATGCGTGATATGCTCGATGCTGTCGCTTTGCCCGTGCGCAAAATCGTACATCGGGTAAATGCTCCAGGCATTGCCGGTGCGGTGGTGATGCGCATGTTTGATGCGGTACATCAGCGGGTCGCGCAGGTGCATGTTGGGAGAGGCCATGTCTACTTTGGCGCGCAGCACTTTGGAACCGTCAGGGTGTTTGCCTTCGCGCATTTCGGTGAACAGGCGGAGGTTTTCCTCCACGCTGCGGTCGCGGAACGGGCTGTTTTTCCCGGGCTCGGTGGGCGTGCCTTTCATGGCTGCTATTTCGGCGGCGCTGGAATCGTCTACATACGCCAGGCCTTTTTGGATCAGTGTTACGGCAAATTGATACAGCTGTTCGAAATAATCGGAGGCATATAGTTCATTGGCCCATTCATAACCGAGCCATTTGATGTCTTCTTTGATGGATTCCACATACTCCGTGTCTTCGGTAACGGGATTGGTATCGTCGAACCGGAGATTGGTTTGCCCGTTGTATTTTTTAGCCAGCCCGAAATTGAGGCAGATGCTTTTGGCATGCCCGATGTGAAGATAGCCGTTAGGCTCGGGCGGGAAGCGGGTGTGCACCCGGCCGCCGTTCACGCCTTTGGCGATGTCCTCTTCCACGATCTGTTCTAAAAAATTCAGTGATCTTTCTTCGCTCATAAAAATTGATAGCTTTTGCCGAACTGCAAATGTAATATAAAGTGATTACACCCCGTAAATCCCCAATTCCCGGAAAATACTACATTTACAATCCAATCAAAGGTTAATATGGTCAACCCGAATCAACGCCCCATCCGCGTGCTGGTAGCTAAAGTAGGTCTCGACGGTCACGACCGCGGGGCCAAAGTGATCGCTTCGGCATTGCGCGACGCGGGGATGGAAGTAATTTACACCGGCCTCCGGCAAACGCCGGAAATGGTGGTGAACGCCGCTATGCAGGAAGACGTGGACGCCATCGGCGTGAGCATCCTCTCCGGGGCTCACATGACCGTTTTCCCGAAAATCATCGCCCTGATGAAGGAAAACGGGATGAACGACGTGCTGCTTACCGGCGGCGGCATTATCCCCGATGCGGATATGCAGGACCTGTACGCCCTCGGGGTGGGCAAACTTTTCCCCCCGGGCACCCATACGCAGGAAATCGCTACCTATATCGCGGACTGGACAAAGGAACACCGGGAATTTTAGCATTTTTTGTAACCTTTTTGAAACCCGGTCGTCTTCAACTCTAGAAACGGCAGCATGAAAAGAATTTCCCGGGCAGAGCGGGGAGTTTTTGAAGGGAATACTGGCGTTACGATTCCATAAAACCGCAAAAGTTGAAATTTATGAACTTTATCCGCTACACTATGCTTATTGCCGGCCTGGCCGCTACCACAGGGCTTAAGGCGCAGCAGAACGACACCCTTGAAACATCCACGGAAGTGAAAAAAAAGGTGTCTTACCACTTTCATATTTACGCACCCCCCAAGCCCCGCCAGGGTTACGTCACAGCCGGCGGTAACGGGCCCCTGCTGTCTTTCGCCAAAGTGACCAACAACGGCGAACATGTGCGCAATGTCCCGCGTTTTACCATGTTCTTTAATGTGGGCACCAATTACAACTACGACTTTTCCAAAAACTTCGGTTTGTTTACCGGGTTGAATATCAAGAACATAGGTCTCATAACCAAGCCCAACGATTCCGTTAAGCTCAAACAAAGAGTGTACACCCTCGGCGTACCCCTCGGCTTCAAAGTAGGCAACCTGCGCGACGGGTTCTTTTTCTTCGCCGGCGGCGAATACGACCTGGCGTTCAATTACAAGGAAAAATATTTCCTGCACGGCGACAAAAAGAGCAAATTCAATGAATGGTTCTCCGACCGCACGGACCTGCTGATGCCCTCCGTTTTTGCCGGGTTCCGCTTCCCGCCCGGGTTTGGCGTGAAAGCGCAATATTACCTGAACGATTTCTTCAACAAAGATTACGCGGAGACCGTAAATGGCGTGAAAACCACGCCCTACAAGGACATCAAGGCAAATATGATATTCGTTACGCTCAGCTACAACTTCGGCGGCAGCTTCAAATGCAAAACGCATGATTACAAGGAAACAAAAACGAAATACCGTAAGGGAACGAAGGTGATCATCGAAAAAAGGACCGAAATAGAAGACAAATAATTCCTCGATAATAACTAAAACAGAGCTAATGGGGCAGCGCTTACGTGCGGCCCCTTTTTCATGTCCGCCATGCCGGATTTTAGGCTTAAATTTAAATGCAGGAAAACAAGCAAAATTTTTTTCTATATGTATAATACATTGAGCACGCAATTGAACGATGGTATCTTCGAGATCACCATCAACCGGCCGGACAAGCTGAACGCCCTCAACCAGGAAGTGATGAAAGAGCTGGCGCTGGCGATAGACGAAGTGTATACGAACGCGGCGGTAGACAGTGCGCTGATCACCGGCAGCGGGCCGAAGGCGTTTATCGCCGGGGCGGATATTTCCGAGTTCCTGTCGCTGTCGCCGGAACAGGGCGGGGAGCTGGCGAAGAAAGGGCATACCATTTTCCAGCGGATAGAAGAATGCCCCAAGCCGATAGTGGCCGCGGTGAACGGTTTTGCCCTCGGCGGCGGCTGCGAGCTGGCCATGGCCTGCCATTTCAGGGTGGCGAGCGACAATGCCAAGTTCGGCCAGCCGGAAGTGAACCTGGGCATCATTCCCGGTTACGGCGGCACGCAGCGGCTGGTGCAACTGATCGGGAAAGGAAAGGCGCTGGAACTGATGATGACTACTGATATGGTAAACGCCGAAGACGCCCGCCAGCTGGGGCTGGTCAACCACGTCACCACACCCGAGGCCCTGCTGGACGTAACCCGCGGGCTGCTTAAAAAGATCCAGAAAAAGGCGCCCCTGGCCGTTGCCCGGGTGATCAAGTGCGTGAACGCGCATTTTAAGCATGAAGAAGACGGGCCGGACGGGTTCGAGACGGAAATTTCGGAATTTGCGGCCTGCTTTGCCACGAAAGACCTGCAGGAAGGGGCGGAAGCCTTTATCCAGAAAAGACAGCCCCAATTTAAAGGGGAATAGGGGAAGGATTTGCCGTTCCTAATCGTATTTTTGTGCTCCAAAATTATAGCATATGGATTTCAGGATAGAGAAAGACACGATGGGAGAGGTGAAAGTGCCGGCCAACGCGTATTACGGCGCACAAACCCAACGCTCCATCGACAACTTCAGGATCGCGCAGGACATTAACAGGATGCCGAAAGAGATCATCCGCGCCTTTGCTTACCTGAAAAAAGCCGCCGCGCTCACCAACTTCGAAGCGGGCGTATTGCCGAAAGAAAAATCAGACCTGATCGGGAAAGTGTGCGACGAGATACTCGAAGGCAAACTGGACGCGGAATTTCCGCTGGTGGTTTGGCAAACCGGCTCCGGCACCCAAAGCAACATGAACGTGAACGAAGTGGTGGCCTACCGCGCGCATGTGATCAACGGCGGGCAGCTGACCGATAAAGACAAAGTGGTGCATCCGAACGACGATGTGAACAAATCACAGTCATCCAACGATACCTTCCCCACCGCTATGCACATTGCGGCTTACAAAATGCTGCTGGAAGTGACCATCCCCGGTATCAAAAAACTGCGCGACACCCTTGCAAAAAAATCAAAGGAATTTATGCACGTGGTGAAGATCGGCCGCACCCATTTTATGGATGCCACGCCGCTCACACTCGGCCAGGAGATCAGCGGCTACGTTTCCCAGCTCGATCACGGCCTGCGTGCGATCAATAACACGCTTGCGCACCTCAGCGAACTGGCCCTGGGCGGCACTGCCGTAGGCACAGGCATCAACACGCCGGAAGGTTACGCGGTGAACGTTGCGAAAAAGATCGCGGAGCTTACCGGCCTGCCTTTTGTGACCGCCGAAAACAAATTCGAATCGCTCGCCGCGCACGACGCCATCGTGGAAGCGCACGGCGCGCTGAAAACCGTAGCCGTTAGCCTGATGAAGATCGCCAACGATATCCGTATGCTCAGTTCAGGCCCGCGCTCCGGCATCGGCGAACTGTTTATCCCGGACAACGAGCCCGGTTCTTCCATCATGCCCGGCAAAGTAAACCCCACCCAATGCGAAGCGCTCACCATGATCGCCGCGCAGGTACTGGGCAACGATGTAGCCATCAACATCGGCGGCGCTACCGGCCACTTCGAGCTGAACGTGTTCAAACCGATGATGATCTACAACTTCCTTCATTCCGCCCGCCTCATCGGCGACGGCTGCGTGAGCTTCAACGACAAATGCGCCGAAGGCATCGCGCCCATCGAGGAAAACATCAAAAAACACGTGGACAATTCCCTGATGCTCGTTACGTCCCTCAACACGAAGATCGGTTATTACAAAGCGGCTGAAATTGCGCAGAAAGCGCACAAAGAAGGCACTACGCTGAAAGAAATGGCCGTGAAACTGGGTTATGTAACGCCCGGGGAATTTGATGCCTGGGTAGTGCCCGCCAACATGGTCGGTAAGATCTGATATTATTCATCATAACATCATAAAAAAAGAGGCTCGTACGAAGCCTCTTTTTTTTTATCGTTCGATTCAGGAAGATCATTTCCAGAAAACCATGATGATCGTGCGGAGGCTCATGGCGATCACCAATACGCCTACCAGGATCATCAGCGGTTTGCGTTTCATCTTTTTCACGAGAATGGCCGCAAAAGGCGATGCGATCACGCCGCCCAGCACCAGGCCGATGATCACCTGCCAGCTGTCTATGCCGTTAAATAAAAGAAAAGTGCCCGCGCTGGACACAGAGATGAAAAACTCCGCCGCATTCACCGAACCGATGGTGTAATTCACCGTACGGCCTTTGCTGAGCAGGGTGGAAGTAACGATGGGGCCCCAACCGCCGCCGCCGATGGCGTCCATAAAACCGCCGAAAAAAGCCAGGGGGCCTAGCCTGCGGGTTTTGCTTTTCGGTTTGTTGCGCTGGAGGGCTTTGCGGAGGATCAAAACGCCGAGGATCATGAGATAAGCGCTCATGAAAGGTTTGATGATGTCGCCGTCTATTTTGTCAGACAAAAGATAAGCGCCTGTAATAGCGCCGATCATGCCTGGGATCAACAGGTGGAGGAACAGTTTTTTGTTGACGTTGCCGAGCTTGAAGTGTGCAATGCCGGAGGCGCCTGTGGTGAACACTTCGGCTACGTGTACGCTGGTGCTGGTCATCGCAGGCGAAACGCCCAGCCCCAGCAACAGCGACGAAGAGGTGGCGCCGTAAGCCATGCCCAGGGCGCCATCTATTACCTGCGCGGTAAGACCCACGCCCATGAAAAACAGCAGTTTGTCTGTAAACACACTGCGGGTGAACTGCACGATGCGGGTCTGCTGATCGAGGGAAATGCCGTAGTTGTAGGTGAACCAGAGGCCGGCAACCACCACCAGCACGGAAATACCGATGGTCACCCAAATCCAGCGCTGCTTTTTATTGTCCTCGTTCACGAGGTCTATCAGCACCTTTTGTGTTTCAACGGTAGCTACGCGTTGCTCGACCTTATCTATCACCTCATTATGCGACATAAATTATAATACTAATATAGTCTACAGGAATTATAGACTAAAAGTATGGCTAATCCCTGGTAAATCCAAATTATTTGCTTCCTCGCTTTAAAAAAATGATGGCGGCGGCCGGATGGGTTTCCCCGCAGGGGTTTTCCGATGCGGGCGGGCGGCAGTGTATGCGGGCACGTTGCAGGGGAAAGTGCCCAAATAAAAAGAGGCGCCGTCACACAGCGCCTCTCCATATCGTAAAGTTTGAAAAATCTACATCACCTTCTGTGTATCGTCGATCGCGGGGGTGCTGCTCACCGGCTGCCCGCCCGCTTCTGTTTTTTTGTGCAAAAACCGCTTCTGGAACAGCAGGATCGTGATCACGCCCACGGAAATGGCCGCATCCGCGATGTTAAACACCGGCCGGAAGAAAATAATGTGCTCCCCGCCCCAGATCGGCACCCAGTTGGGCAAAGTACCGTCGAACAGCGGGAAATACAGCATATCCACCACATTGCCATGCAGGAACGTTCCGTAGCCACCGTCAGCGGGCATGAACTGCGCCAGCTCGTAACGGGTGCTTTCGGAAAAGATCAGGCCGTAGAACATGCTGTCTATCAGGTTGCCCGCAGCGCCCGCCAATATCAGCGCGCCGCATACCAGCAAACCGTTGTGGTATTTTTCCTTCACCAGTTTCCGCATATAAAAGAACCCTATCACCACCGCGATCAAACGGAACAGCGTAAGGGCGATCTTTCCGAATTCTCCGCCGAACTTCAGGCCGTAGGCCATGCCTTCATTTTCAATGAAATGGATGAAAAACCAGTCGGAAATAACAGGGAATTGCTCAGCGATGGTCATGTTGGTCTTGATCCAAAATTTCAAAGCCTGGTCCACGATCAAGATCAGCACTACTATTAAAACAATGTGTCGGTATTTCAAAACTTCAAATTTTCTCAAAAATAATGTATTATTTCAAAGATGGTAATCCGTTACCAGCTTGTTTTATTCCTGGTAATATACGCGTTTCACCCGCTGCGAAATGCCCGTCAGGATCTCGTACGGAATGGTGCCGGCCCATTCTGCCAGCTGCTGCACGGAAAGATCTTCCCCGAACACGATCACTTCATCGCCCTCCGCCACGTCAGGAATGTGCGTAACGTCCAGCATCAGCATGTCCATTGCCACTACGCCCGCTACCGGCGCCAGTTTGCCGCGTATTTTCATCTGCCCTTTCCCGTTGCCCAGGCTGCGTTTGTAACCGTCCGCATACCCGATGCGCACGGTGGCGATCACGGACGGGCCGCCGGCTTTCCAGGTGGCGCCGTAACCCACGGTGTCGCCCGCCGGTATACGTTTTACCTGTGCCACGGTGGTTTTCAGCGTGCTCACGTTCCGAAGTTTGTCCTGGAACGCGCCCGCACTGTCTACCCCGTACATGCCGATGCCCAGCCGCACCATGTCTAGCTGCAGTTCGGGCTGGCGGTGAATGGCCGCGCTGTTGGCGATGTGGCGTATCACGGCGTAACCCAGCTGTTGTTGCAGCGTTGCGCTCATTTTGGCGAAACGCTCCGCTTGTGTTTGGGTGAAAGCGTCCATCGACGGGTCTTCGCTGGCGGCGAGGTGACTGAAAATGGATTGTACCCTGAAAAGCCCTTCTGCATTCAATCGCTGTGCCAATATTGTTACGTCGTGCGATTCGAAGCCGAGGCGGTGCATGCCCGTGTCCAGCTTGATGTGCACCGGGTAATTGGTTTTGTTCGCGTACCGTACCGATTCTTCGAACAGGTCGAGTATGTTCATGGAATATAATTCCGGTTCGAGGTTCCATTGAAGAATGGCGTCGAAGCTGCTCGGTTCGGGGTTCATCACCATGATAGGCAATGTAATGCCCGCGCGGCGAAGCTCCACGCCTTCGTCCGCATATGCTACGGCGAGATAGTCCACGCCGTGGAATTGCAGCAGGCTGGCTATTTCGTAAGTGCCGCTGCCGTACGCGAAGGCTTTCACCATCGCCATCAGTTTGGCGCCGGGCTTGAGAATGGCCTGGTACGCTTTAACGTTGTGCGCAATGGCGCTGAGATTGATCTCCAGTATCGTTTGGTGCGCTTTCTGTTCCAGCAGTTTGCCGATGCGCTCGAACTGGAATACGCGCGCGCCTTTCACCAGGATGGATTCATTCTGGAAATCGGCCGTGTTAACTTTTTGTAAAAATTCTTCGGTGCTCGCGTAAAAAGCGGCGTTCACTTTCTGAAAGCTCTGTTTTTCCCGCGAAATATGTTTGCCGATGCCGATCAGTTTCTGTATCCCTTTTTTTTCCAGCATGCCGGCCACTTCTTCGTAAAGGGAACCTTCGCTTTTGCCGGACTGCAGGATGTCGCTGAGGATCACCGTGCGCGTGGGGTGCTGGCGCTGCTGCTGCAGGAAGTCCAGCGCAATGGCGAGCGAGCCGAGATCGGAATTGTAGCTGTCGTTGATGATGCTCGAATTGTTGATGCCCTGTTTCATTTCCAGGCGCATGGCGATGTTGCCGAGATGGTCCATCCTTTCCTGGATCACGTCGTGCGGCTTGCCCAGCCAGAGCATTAAAGCCCAGCAATGGATCGCGTTTTCGATGGAGCCTTCGTCTGTAAATGGTATGCGGATGAACAGCGGTTCCTGTTTGTACAACGCATCGATGCGGGTGTGGTTATCGTTTTTGTCTATGCCGATAACGCGCAGGTCGGCGTCTGTCTTGCGGCTCCAGGTGAGCAGCTGCATATCGTTCTCGATCTCGCGTTTGCCGACGAGGTTATGGAAGTTGTTGACGCACTCGTTCAGCGCGAGATAATCCTTGCAATAGATCAGCACGTCGCTGCGGGTGAACAGCACGAGTTTTTCGTTCACCTTCTGGCGGATGTTCAGGAACCCTTCGTTGTGGGCTTCGCCGATGTTGGTGAAAATGCCGATGGTGGGACGGATGATCTTTTCCAAATTCACCATTTCGCCCGGCTGCGAAATGCCGGCTTCGAAAATAGCGAGCTGGTTTTCGGGCTTCATCTGCCAGACGGACAAAGGCACGCCGATCTGTGAGTTATAGCTCTTTGGGCTGCGCACGATGTTGTAATCCTTTTCCAGCAGCTGGTAGAGCCATTCTTTCACGATGGTTTTACCGTTGCTGCCCGTAATTCCGATCACCGGCACCTGGAATTGCTGGCGGTGATATGCAACCAGCGTGTGCAGCGCCTGCAGGGTGTTTTTTACGAGAATGATGTTGGCTTTCGGGAAAAGCCCCGCGGCGATTGGTTCGCTGACAATAAAATTGCTGACGCCTTTTTTGTACAGCTCATCGATGTATTGATGAGCATTGCGGCGTTCGCTGACAAGGGGAATGAACAAGGATGTTTCGGCAACAAGTAATTTGCGGCTGTCCAGCAAAATATGTTCGATCTCCGGGTACCCGGTCTGTTGCATCAATTCACCCTTCAGGATCTTGCTGATACTTTCTGCTGTATACAATTTAATATGGTTTTTACTGAAAAAGCGCCCGGGGACTCTCTTTCCCGGGCGCTTTCCGACTAACTAACTTTCTATCTTTTCTTCAACCGGTTTCACCGGCAGCTTCTTGTCGAACAGGATGGAATAAACGATGGAGCCGGCCAGGCATACTACGATCACGACCAGGCTCACCCAAACCGGCAGCTTGAAGTGCCAGATCTCCGCGAGCATTTTGAGGCCGATGAACACCAGCACGATGGCGATGCCCTGCTGGAGGTAATCGAACTTGTCCACTGCGCCCCTCAGCAGGAAAAACAGCGAACGCAGCCCCAGCACCGCGAAAATGTTGGATGTGTACACTACCAGCGGCTCTTTGGAGATGGCGAACACGGCCGGGATGGAATCGAGCGCGAACACGATATCCGTTACGGCTAGCATTACCACCACTACTGCCAGCGCGGTGAAATACACTTTGCCGTTGTGTTTGATGGTAAAACGGTCGTTGGGCTCCGCATGCGAAATGCGCATGTATTTCTGCATAAAACGGTACGCGAAATTTTCTTCGGGCTTAAATTCTTCGTGCTGGTCTACCATGAACATTTTAATGCCGGTATACACGAGGAACGCGCCGAAGATGTACAATATCCAGCCGAATTGCGCGATCAGCGCCACGCCTACGGTAATGAAGATGGCGCGGAACACGATAGCCATGAGGATGCCGATGAGCAGCACGCGCGCATAACTGGTTTCTTTGATCTTGAAAAAACCGAAAATGAGGATGAAAACGAAAATGTTGTCGATGGAAAGCGACCATTCCATCAGGTAGGCGCTGAGGTATTCAACGGCCATTTTGGAACCGTTCTCTACCCAGACGAATGCAAAAAAGCCGAATGACAGGGCAACCCAGAAGCAGGTTTGTATTAATGCTTTTTTAATGGAAATTACCTGTCCTTTTTTACTTAAAAGTCCAAGGTCGAAAATCAAAGCCAAGACGATAACAATACCAAATACAGCGTACGTCCATTGTTGCGGTGTCATGCAAAGCGGAAAATTTAATGAACAGCAAAGATAATGGATTCCCCGAGGTTTTACCCGGCATACTTGCGCTGCCTGATGAACTGGAACACCATGGCAAACAGCAGGATAACGCCAATGGGCACGGCAAACGCGATGATCTGCCATTTGGTGCGCTCCGATTTCACTTTTTGGGCGTCCAGGAGCCTGAGCGTCAGTTCCTTATTGCGGGTGTCCATAATGGGGGCCTTGCTGGTGAGGTATTCCATGCTGTTGAGAAAAAATTCCTTGTTGGCGAATACATATTGCGGATTAAACTCATTCACGCCCATCTGCAGCGGGCCGTTTTTTTGGGAAACAGCATTAGCGACAATATCCGCATCGCCCACCACGATCATTTTGCCGATGGTATCTGCAATGGCTTTGAAAGGTTTGCCTGAAGCGGTTTCCAGGGCTTTTTGTTCTTCCGCGCCCAGGCGATGGTTAAATAATGAGGGGAAACGCCCTTCCAGCAAAACGGCCACCGGTATGCCCCGCATGCGGTAATCGCGGGGATTGGGCTGCTGCTGCACGCTTTCGAGGGTGATCTGCACCGGCCCGCGAAGGGTGCGGCTGTGGTCTGAACTGGCCAGCAGGATGGTTTTCCGGATGTCGCCGCCTTTGATGGTGTCTACCGAATTGGCGAAACGGCTCATCACCAGGTCCATGTTTTTTACGATAGGATGTGCATTGGTAGGGGTAAACAGCGGGAAATACGGGAAAGGCACGGGCTGTATCTGCGGTTTGTCGCCAAAATTGCCCACCACCAGCGGGATGATGTCGCTCTGAAGGTCCTGCACCAGGTCCAGGTTCACACGGGCGCCGTATTTAAACAACAGGTCTTCGAGCTGCAGCCCGCGGTCGAATGCCACGAAGTCGCGGCCGCGCAGACTGTCTACCGAAGCGGTAAGATTGTCGATAAACCAGATCACTTTGCCCCCGTTCATCACGTACTGGTCTATTTTCAGCTTGTCTTCGTCGGTAAACGTTTGGGTGGGCCGCACGAACATAATAGCGTCGAACTCGCGCTGGATGTACGGATCGCTGCGCAGGTTGATGGTGTCTACCTGGTATTGTTCGTGCAGGGTTTTAAGCGCGTCGTACACATTGGGCCCTTCCGGCTCGCCGTGGCCGAGCATATAACCTACGAGCGGCGGCGCTTCCCGCTGCAGCTGGTAAATGGCGCTGGCGAATTTGTATTCCAGCAGCGCTTCGGAGTTGTTGAGCGCGGCCATCGGGTCCATTCCGCCCTGGCTTTTCAGCAGGTTGATGGCGGTTTCGCGGCCTTTGTACTGTATAAATGCGCCGGGGAAGATGAGCCTTTCGGCGAACGCGTCTTTACTGTCTTCCTGCACCTGCAAATTAAACGGCAGTATGCCGCGCGCCATCAGTGAATCCTGGAAGCTCGCGCGCATGGAATCGGGCAGGTCGGTGCCCGGGTTGAGGAACTGGAAACGGATATTGTTGCCGCCGTACTGCTGGAACTCTTCGAGCAGCTCGCGCGTGGCATCCGCCAGTTGGCGGAAACCCGCCGGGTATTTGCCTTTCAGGTATACTTCGATGGTTACCGGCGCATCCAGGTTTTTGAGCAGGCTGCGGGTGGAAGCGGCGAGGGTGTAACGTTTTTCGGCGGTAAGGTCCCAGCGGCCATGCAGGTAAGCCGCGGCAATATTCAGCGCAACGATCACGGCCAGCACGCCGAGCGTGCGCTGGAGGTATTTTTTTCGTTTATCCTTTCTCGTTGCTTCCATAATTTATCCCTGCCAGATTTTGCGTTCCAGTGAAATTTTGGTGAGGTAGAGCATCAGGCCTGTCAGGCTGAAAAAATACACGATGTCGCGGCTGTCTACCACGCCGCGGCTGATGCTGTCGTAATGATAGCGGATGCCGGCCATTTTGAGGTAATAGTCCGCCCCGCCCGAAAACACCGGCACTTTGCTGAGCGCGTCGAAACCGTTGTAAAGGATGAAGCAGGTGAATATGGCGACCAAAAACGCCACCACGGCGTTGCCGGTGAGCGACGAGGCCCAGATGCCGGTGGCGGTAAACACGCCTCCCAGCAGCAGCAGGCCGATATATGAGCCGAGAATGCTGCCGCCGTCCAGCTGGTTGTTGGTGGCGGCCAGCTGGCCCATGGCGATGTAATACGTGACGGTTGGGATGAGGGCGATGAGCACGATCAGCAGGCAGGCCCAGTATTTTCCCCAAACGATCTGCCACCAGGTGAGGGGTTTGGTGCTGAGCAGTTCCATGGTGCCGCTCCTGAATTCGTCTGCCAGGCTGCGCATGGTGATGGCGGGGATCAGGAGGAGGAAGATCATGGGCGCCAGCTCAAAAAGACCGTCCAGGTTGGCATACCCGGCGTCCAGCAGGCTGGTGTCCGGGAAAACGAAAAGGAAAAGGCCGTTGGCGAGCAGGAACAGGATGATGGCTACATAACCTGTAATACTGCTGAAAAACTGGTGGAGGTCTTTTTTGAAGATCGCGTACATAGACGATGACAAATATAGAATATTTGATTTTTCCGTTATCCGTTATTTCTTTTTAAACAAGAAAAAAGCCGTCCGGAATAGTTTCCAAACGGCTTTTATGGTGAAAATCGTATGTGGTCGCGGTTATACGGCGAAACTGTCGCCGCAGGCGCAGGTGCGTGCCGCGTTCGGATTGTTGAAGTAGAACCCTTTGCCGTTGAGGCCTTCGGAGAACTCAAGGGTGGTATTGCAGAGGTATAGGAAACTTTTCAGGTCGGTCACTACTTTGATGCCTTTATCTTCGAATACCTGGTCCTTGGGTTTGGTCTCATTGTCGAAATCCAGTTTGTAGCTCAGGCCGGAGCAGCCGCCTCCCACTACGGAAACCCGCAGGAAGAAGTCATGCCCCAGGGTGCCTTCCGCCCTCAGTGCGTCTACTTTTTCTTTGGCTTTATCGCTTATAAAAATCATGATTCGTCGGTTTTATTTTACTATTTCATTGAATTCACGGATCGTATTCTCCACGGCCGAAATGGCAAAATCAATCTCTGCGTCCGTCGTAAATCTTCCCAATGCGAAACGCAGCGAAGAATGTGCCAGTTCTTCCTCCAGGCCCATGGCCGTCAGTACATGACTCGGTTCCGGGAGGGCGGAAGTGCAGGCTGAGCCCGAAGATACGGCAATTTGCCGGCTTATGGCCCGCAGCAGTGCGTCGCCGGGTATGCCATGGAAGGCGATATTGGTTACATGCGGCAGCCTGTGCGCGCCGGAACCGTTGATGGTGGCGTGTTCCCGGGCTAAAATGGCCGTTTCCAGCCTGTCCCTCATGGCAGACAGCCGTTCGGCGTTCACTGCCATTTCGGCGCCCGCCAGTTCACAGGCTTTGCCCAGCCCGGCAATGGCCGGAACGTTGAGCGTGCCTGAGCGCATGCCGCGTTCGTGGCCGCCCCCGTCCATCTGCGCGGTGATCTTCACCCTGGGGCCGCGCCTTCTCACGTACAACGCGCCGATGCCTTTGGGCCCGTACAGTTTGTGCGCGCTCAGCGCCATCATGCCGATGCCTTCCTGCTGCACGTTCACCGGTATTTTGCCCACGGCCTGCGTGCCGTCGGTAAACAGGATCACGCCTTTTTCCCGCGCGATGCGGCTGATATCCGCCATTGGCTGTATCACGCCGGTCTCGTTATTGGCGTACATAATGGCGATCAGGATGGTTTCCGCCGTGATGGCGGCTTCCAGTTCCGTCGGATCGATCAGCCCGGCGGCGTTCACTGGCAGCCGGGTTACGGACGCGCCTTGTTTTTCGAGGTGCGAAAGTGTGTCCAGCACGGCTTTGTGTTCCGTTCCGGCGGTAACGATGTGGTTGCCTTTGCCGGCGTATGCTTCAAAAAGCCCTTTGATGCCCAGGTTTACGGCTTCGGTAGCGCCGGAGGTAAAGATCACTTCCTGCGGTTCCGCGCCGATAAGCCGGGCCACCTGCTGCCTCGCATGGTCCACCGCTTCTTCGGCCGCCCAGCCGAACGCGTGGTTGCGGGAGGCGGCGTTGCCGAAATGCCGGTTGAAGAAGGGCAACATGGTTTCCAGCACCCGCGGATCGCAGGGCGTGGTGGCGTTGTAATCGAGATATACAGGCGGCTGCTGCATCCTGCAAAATTACGATATAAGTTCTACTTTTACCGGGTTGGGCCATCGTATGGGCCGATGGTGCGATAGTTTCCGTCTATATTTCAAAAGTTGTCAGAATATGCTAAAAGTAGAGCACATCGGCATTGCCGTAAAATCATTATCGGCCTCGGTACCGCTGTTCGAGAAATTGCTGAACACGCCGTGTTACAAAACCGAGGAAATCGCCTCCGAAGGCGTGTCTACAGCGTTTTTCAGGCAGGGCGACACAAAGATCGAATTGCTCGAAGCGGCCGTGGAAACCAGTCCTATCGCGAAGTTCCTGGAAAAACGAGGGGAGGGGGTGCATCATATCGCGTTCGAAGTGGCGGATATCAAAGCGGAAATGGAACGGCTGAAGGGGGAAGGGTTCGAACTGTTAAATGCCGAGCCGAAACCGGGGGCGGATAACAAGCTGGTTTGTTTCCTTCATCCGAAGGGCACGAACGGCATCCTGGTGGAGCTGACGCAGGAGAAGTTGTAAATCAGCGACTTGCTGGTTTGTCAAAAAAAATGTCACGGCTATTTAAACCTTTTATTGAATCGTGCGTTGATAATAGAGTAAGTAAGGAATACTTACTTATTTGAGAAGCAATTCGAAGCCTGCGGGCTTTCTAACATAACTCTAAAGTTGGCATAGGTTATGAAAACCTGTGAGTTTTTTAACTCGCAGGTTTATTTTTTTAAGCCGTTTGAGGACGGTGAAGCCGGCGGCGGACCGTCTTTCGGCCGCCGTTGCGTCGCACACTTCGGCATTGGGATGTTGGCCCGGCCTTTTTATTTTTCAATTGCTGTGTTTGTCTTCAATTATTTCATGATCCAAGCACCTTTTCCATCCCCACGCTGCGGCTGCCTTTCACCAATATATGCGTATCCGCGAAAGCCTGCTGCCCCAGCCATTTCCGGGCCTCTTCAGCTGTTTCGAAATAAATGTACGGATGGTTCACTTTTGCAAATTCTTTTCCGACCAGCACCACCGCTTTCCAATGACTTTGCAGTAACAGATCCGCCAGGGCCTGGTGTTCCTTCTGGCTGTCTTCCCCCAGTTCCTTCATCGCGCCGAGCAACAGTACTTTTTGTTTGGCGTCCAGCCCGGCGAAATTTTCTACCGCGGCCTTCATGCTTGAAGGATTGGCGTTGTATGCGTCCATGATCACGGTATTGCTGCCCTGTTTTACAATCTGCGAACGGTTGTTGGAAGGTGTATATCCTTCGATCGCTTTCCTTATCACTTCGCCCGGCACTTTAAAATGCAGCCCGATGGCAATAGCCGCCATTACATTGGGGAAGTTGTATTCGCCCACCAGCTGCGTGCGCACATGGCCCGCTTCCACGGCTTCCAGCTCCAGCAGCGCCGTTCCGGGAAAAGGCGCGCCCGCGTAATCCGCTTCTTCGTGGCCGTAGGTAACGATATTGTCAATGCCTTTGCTCATTTCCACGAGATAGGGATAATCTTTGCAAACGAACACCGTTCCCCCGTTTTCCCGCAGGTGATCGTACAACTCGCCTTTGGCCAGCCGCACGCCTTCTTCACTGCCGAACCCTTCAAGGTGCGCTTTCCCGATGTTCGTGATCAGGCCGTGCGTGGGCAGCGCTACTTTGCAGTATCCTGCTATTTCCCCGCGATGGTTCGCGCCCATTTCTATCACGGCCATCTCCGCGTTTTGCGGTATGCCGAGTATGGTCAGCGGCACGCCGATATGGTTGTTCAGGTTGCCTTCCGTGGCATGCGTGCGGAACGCCGCGCCCAGTACCGTGCGCACCATTTCTTTCGTAGTGGTTTTCCCGTTAGTGCCGGTGATGGCGATAAAAGGTATCCGCAATTGTTGGCGATGATGCAGCGCAAGGTCCTGCAAGGCTTTGAGCGCATCGGGAAACAGCATCGTTTTACCGGGCTGCGTGTCAAATGCGGGATCGTCTATTACGGCCAGGCTGGCGCCCGCTTCCAGCGCGGCCGCGGCATATTCGTTGCCATTAAAGTTCGGGCCGCGGAGCGCAAAAAAAATATCGCCCGCGCGCAGCTTGCGGGTGTCGGTTTGTACGGACGGATGCTGGAGATAATGCCGGTAAAGCTGTTCGATGTTCAAAACGCAAAGATTTGATACAAAAATAAGGAATGGATTCCCTCATTTTCTTTATTATCTTTCGAACAAGGCAACCCATCTCCGTCAGCTGCCGTATAAAAACCTATGCAAGCCTATACAATACCAACTTTCAAGCGTATGAAACCGAGCATGATGCCCATGCAAGGTTCCATCCGGCCTTTAAAAAGACAAATAACCAACGGATGAAACGATTATTGATCAACCTTGTTCTCCTGACAGGAATAAGCCTGACGGCCTGTACTTCCGAACAGGCGCCCGAACCGGTAACGCCGTCCAACTGCGCCTCGGTGGATATCAAAAGCGCCCGCGTGTACGCCATCGTACAGGAAAACTGCACCAACAGGAGCTGCCATCCCGGCACCGGCTCGCCGTTGATCGCGGATTTCTCCACGCCCGCCAAACTCAAAAGTTACATCAGCGCCAACGGCGCCAGCTGGACGCTGCGTGTAACCAGCCAGAATGCGGACATGCCGCAAAGCCAGGGTTTCCCCCCGCTGTCCCGCGCTACGCGCGATTCCATCGCATGCTGGGTGAGCAACGGCATGCCTGATTGATCCACCTTTCAAATCCGCCAGATGAAAAAATTCCTGTTCATATGTTGCCTGTTATGCGGCGGCCTCGCCGGTTTTGCGCAGGATATCCAGTCCTGCCGCAACGTTACCTTCAGCTTCTATTCCAGCGCGCCGCTGGAAGACATTGAAGCCAAAACCACGCAGGGCGTTTCCGCGATCAACACCGCCACCAAAGCCATTTATTTCAAAGTGCCGATCAATACGTTCCAATTCAGGAAAAAACTGATGCAGGAACATTTCAACGAAAATTATCTCGAAAGCGATAAATACCCCCACGCTGAATTTAAAGGCAAGGTGGTGGAAAACGTGGACCTGAAAAAGGACGGGGTGTACCCCGTTACCGTGGAAGGCACGCTGGATATGCACGGCGTTACCAAAACCTACCGCGAAAAAGGCACGATCACGGTGCAGAACGGCGTGGTGTCGGCCAAATCGAAATTCAACGTGCGCGTGGCGGACCATAAGATCAAAATTCCCAGCCTGGTGGTGAAAAACATCGCCGAAGTAGTGGAAGTAACGGTGGAAGCCGTGTACTCGGCCGTAAACAAATAAAAAATTACAAACCAACGATATGTTGCACATCCGCATGTTATCAGTCCTGCTGCTGGCGGCGCCCGCCGCGATGGCGCAGGACAACCTGGGCGAACTGTTCGGGAAAGATTCCGTTCGCCGCGACCCGGTGATCGCTACTTTTAAAAGCACCCGCATCATCAACGGCCAAAGCAACGAAACGCTCGCCAAAGGCGACCTCGATTTCCGCGTGGCGCACCGCTTTGGCGACATCGGCGGCTCGGGCGGCGGCTCCAGCACCTTTTTCGGGATGGACAATTCCACGGACATCCGCATCGCTTTCGAATACGGCATTACCGACCGCCTTACCGCCGGTATCAGCCGTGCCAAAGGAAGCGGTAATTTTTCACAGATGTACGAAGTGCTGGGCAAGTTCAAAGTGCTGCAGCAGACCATGGACAACCGTATACCCATTGGCGTTACCGTATTCGGCAACGTGGTGGCGAGCGGCATGAAAAGCAGCCCGGAAAAAAGCGACGTCAATTATTTCGACAGCTTCAGCAGCCGAATGAGCTACACGGCGCAGGCCATCATCTCCCGCAAGTTCGGCGACATCATTTCGCTGGCGGTGCTGCCTACGTATGTGCATCGCAACCGCGTGGGGTATAAGGACATGAACAACATGTTTGCCATGGGCGTGGGCGGCCGCCTGCGTTTCTCGAAAAGAGTAGCGCTGGTGGTGGATTATTTCGTGCCGTTCCGCGACGAAGAAAGTAAGGACTACTACGAATCCCGCGGCACGAAGTTCTACAACTCGCTGGGCGTGGGCGTGGAGATCGAAACCGGCGGGCACGTGTTTCACCTGAACTTCACCAACTCCACCGCCATCCTCGAAAACCAGTTCATCCCCGAAACGGTCACTACCTGGACGCAGGGTCAGTTCCGCTGGGGTTTCAATATTTCGAGAAGGTTCTCGCTGCGTAAATAATCTCTGCCAGCTTACATTTCCGATTGCTGCTGCCGGCCGTTGTGGCCGGCAGCTTTTTGCGGTGCAACCTCGTTTCCCTTAAATTGCGCCCATGGAAAAGCTTTATTGCCGGATCAGGGAAAACTCGTGGGTGGCCAGACTGGCCGCCCTGAAAATGGGCAGCAGCGCCATTGCCATCGTGTTTGGCCGGGTGATTCACCTGCACGGGGTAAGCCGGGAAACCTTTCTCGCCAATACCCGCTGGGTGCGGCACGAGGTGCGGCATGTGCGCCAGTACCGGCAGCACGGCTTTTTTCCCTTTCTCTGGCGGTACGTCAACGATTGGGTAAGGTTCGGCTACTACAACAGTCCTTTCGAAAAAGACGCCCGCCAGGCCGAGCATAACGCCACCGAGCTGGATGGTGTGGAAATAGCCTAAAGAATCGTTAAAACCCCGGGGGCAGGATAAAAAAATGTTGCAACGTGGGTATTTTCCTTATTTTTACGTCAAAGGTTGATCATATGGTCAAGAAGGTCACAGAAGGAATCACGATCAGCGTGGAAACGTTTTATCAGCCGGATTACTCCAATCCGATAGGAAGTGAGTTCATGTTTGCCTACCGCATTACCATCGAAAATAACAACACATTCCCGATAAAATTGCTCCGCCGCCACTGGTATATCATCGATTCCAACGGCACCCACCGCGAAGTGGAAGGGGAAGGCGTAGTGGGCGTACAGCCGCTGCTTGCCCCCAACGAAAGTTACCAATACGTTTCCGGCTCCAATCTCCGCACGGAAATCGGCAAAATGTACGGCACTTACCAGATGGAGAACCAGTTGAACAAAAAGCTGTTCGACGTGAAGATCCCGGAATTCCAGATGGTGGTACCGTTCAAAATGAACTAATCCCGGCGCCCGCTGCCACGGCCGTTGCTGGCCGGGCATATTTTCCCTGTACTGCTTCCTCAGCTCAAGGCATTTTCCTTATTTCTTTTCCTTTCCGCCGTTACGGCCGGTATTTTGCTTTGTTGAAGATCGCCATCGCGTCTTTTTCCGCCATCAGTTGCTCCAGCGACATATCGGGGTTGCGTTTTACGTACGCCTGCACGATGCGGTAACCCAGGTACGCGCCGATCTGCCCCGGCGCCCCGGCGGGCATGCCCTGCGTGCTGGGGCCTTCGCCGGTGTAACGCATGATGTCCTGCCAGTCCGTAGTGTACAATAGCTTGTTCTGCACGAAATACTGCCATATCATCTCCTCGTTTTCGTTGCAGTAGGCCAGCTGTTCTTTGGTATACCCCAACCGTATTTCTTCGTCCGTTTCGGGCAATACCTTTTCGAGGAAATACTGCTGCCTGCCCATATCGATGAGCTTCACCACCAGCTGCGCACCTTCCTGGTGCGGCGGGAACAGGTCTTCCTGCACCACCTTCATCACGTTCACGGGTATATATTCCGGCGTGAATTTACGTACCACGTAGTCCGGGTAATCGGGCACCAGGCGGTACACCGGGAAGTCCGCGCCCATATGCATGTCCAGCCCTACGCCCACCGTGGAATCCATTACCACTGCCCCAAAATTGCCGATGGCGGAAATGAAGCTCACCACCTGCGGGGCCTCGAACCTTGGAATGTAATATTTGGTGAGCCTGAAAGCCTGTGTGAGCGCGGCTTCTACGGGTTGTATGTTTTTAAAGTGTGTTTCCACCGAATCCTGCAACGCCCTGAAGTCTTTATTCACCAGGAAGTCGTGCGCCTGCATTTGCATCAGCCGGCCGGTGTCTGAAAAAGGGCCGAAGTTGAGAATGTGGGTAAAGTATGGGGGGGCGAAGCGGGGATAATCTTCCGCCAGCAATTTTAAACCTGCCGCCACGTTATTGGTATCGGTACGGAAAAAAGCTTCGTCGAACCGCCGTATTTTCACGTCGATGGGAATGTGGCTTACATCGGGAACGTTCTTCCCGCCACCGCATCCTGAAATTATCCAGCCGGTCAGGAATAAGGCTGCGAGGAAATATTTATTCTTATAATTTTGCATCGCCCATTAAAACTTTAGAGATGGTAAAAATATTGCATAACAATTTATTCCGGAAATCTTTACTTGCCCTTTGTTCCATGCTCGTGTTTTCGCTGGCCGCGCAGGCGCAGCAAACGCTCAGCAGTTCGTTGTCCGAAAAAACAGGCCGCAGGATGCGCCTGGGCTTTAAGCTCGACCCCGGCGCTTCGTTGCTGAAAGCACAGGATAATGGCGTGGAACGCAACAGCGGCCGGTTTTATTTCAGCTACGGCATCCTGGCCGACTTTTTCCTCGACGAATCCGGCAATTACGCCATCGGTTCCGGCTTGCAGATCAGTCATATGGGCAGCGTAATGCAATACGAGACCGGCCTCGGGCTGGACGATTACAACGCTGCGGCTTCAGAATACGACATCCGTTTGCAGTACATCGAAGCACCCATCACGCTTAAGCTCCGTACAGACACCGACCGCGGCGTGGGCGTCTGGGGCCAGTTCGGCGGCTTCGCCGGTTTCCCCATCAGGGCCAGGGCCAATGTGATCAGCGGCCAGCAGAAATACGAGAAGGTGAAGATCCTCAAAGACGTGAACCCGCTGATAGCCGGGCTGGTATTGGGCGGCGGCGTAGATTATCCCCTCACCGAAACCCTCACCGGCACGCTGGGCTTCATTTACCAGAACAACTTCGTGGACGTTACCCGCAACAGTAAATGGGACGACGGCCGCATCAATACCAACAACTTCGTGCTGCGCCTCGGGGTTTATTTTTAAACCGTCGATTAGGCGTACCTTTGCAGCAGAAAAAAAGAACGGATGAACATCTTTTTAGCCCAGCAGAACTATCATATCGGGAACTTTGAAGCAAACACCGCCAAGATCGTTAAAGCCATACAGGAAGCGGAACAGCAGGGGGCAGACCTCGTCGTTTTTTCGGAGCTTTGCGTGTGCGGCTACCCCCCGAGGGATTTCCTGGAGTTCGAAGATTTCATCGCCCGCAGTTATGCTGCCATCGACGAGATAAAAAGTCATACCCACCGCGTGGCCGTGCTGGTAGGCGCCCCGCACCGGAACCCCAATCCCGAAGGCAAAGACCTTTTTAACGCCGCCTGGTTCCTGTACGAAGGCAAAGTGCAGCAGGTGATCCATAAAACGCTGCTGCCCACCTACGATGTGTTCGACGAGCACCGGTATTTCGAGCCGGGCTTCGAATGGCAGGTGATCCCTTTCAAAGGGAAAAAACTGGCGGTGACCATTTGCGAAGACATCTGGAACCTGGGAGACAACCCGCTGTACCGCATTTGCCCGATGGACAAACTGATGGAGCAGCAGCCCGACGTAATGATCAACCTGTCCGCCTCCCCCTTCGATTACAACCACGACGAAAGCCGCCGCGAGATCATCCGCGCCAACGTGATGAAATACCATCTGCCCATGTATTACTGCAATACGGTCGGTTCCCAGACGGAGATCGTGTTCGACGGCGGCTCCATGGTGTTCGACGCGGAAGGCAATCTCGTATTGCAGATGCCGTATTTCGCCGAAGCCACCGGCAGCTTCAATTTCACCGATCTTCAGCAAAAGCGGCCGGCAAGCGGTACTACGCCAAAAGCAGCCACGCTGGAAGAGCTGGAGTTCGACCATAACATCGACCGGATATACGACGCCATTGTGCTGGGCATCCGCGACTATTTCGGGAAGATGGGCTTCAAACAGGCCATCCTCGGGTCTTCCGGCGGCATAGACAGCGCGGTGACGCTGGCGCTGGCGGTGGAGGCATTGGGCAAGGAAAACGTGCGCGCGATATTGATGCCGTCTCCCTATTCCACCGAACATTCTGTAGACGATGCGGTGGCGCTGTCCCGCAACCTGGAGAACCCTTACGATGTGATCCGCATCAACAACATTTACGAAACTTTCCTCGATACGCTGGACCCGTTTTTTCACGGCCTGCCCTTCAATGTGGCTGAAGAGAACACCCAGAGCCGCATCCGCGGCAACCTGCTGATGGCGCTGAGCAACAAGTTCGGCTACATCTTGCTCAATACTTCCAACAAAAGCGAGCTGAGCACCGGCTACGGCACGCTCTACGGCGATATGGCCGGCGGCCTTTCCGTACTGGGCGACGTGTACAAGATGCAGGTATACGCCCTGGCGCGGTACATCAACCGCAACCGGGAGATCATCCCCGTGAACATCATCGAAAAAGCGCCGTCCGCCGAACTGCGGCCCAACCAGAAAGACAGCGACAGCCTGCCAGATTACGCCGTGCTGGACAGGATACTGTACCAGTACATCGAGCGTACGCAGGGGCCGAAGGAGATCGTAGCCCGCGGTTACGACGCAGCGCTGGTGGCCCGCGCCCTGAAAATGGTGAACACCAACGAATACAAACGCAACCAGTTCTGCCCGATCATCCGCGTATCGTCCAAAGCCTTTGGCGTAGGGCGCAGGGTGCCAATTGTGGGGAAATATTTGAGTTAAGCGCGAACCCCGTTATCTTTGTCCAAATTCAAGAGCAATAATGTTACAGGTACAATTTATTCGTCAGAACAAGGAACTGGTACTGGAAAGGCTGGCTGTGAAGCATTTTAAAGAGCCCGGTATCGTGGAGGAAGTGCTGGCGCTGGACGATCAGCGGAAGAAGCTGACGTTGGAGTATGATGAAACGCAAGCGAAGATAAATTCGGCCTCAAAGGAGATCGGCAAACTGATGGCATCGGGCGATAAAGCCGGCGCGGAAACCCGCAAGCAGGACGTGGCCGCTTTTAAACAGGCCCTCGGCCCGATCGACGAAGCGCTCCGCAAAACGGAGAAAGACCTGCACGACACCCTCGTGAAACTGCCCAACCTGCCCGGCGCCAACGTGCCGCAGGGAAAAACGCCCGAAGATAACGTGGAAGTACGCGGCGGTGGCTCCAAACCCGTGCTGGCCGAAGGTTCTGTGCCGCACTGGGACCTCGCGAAAAAATACGACCTGATCGATTTCGAGCTGGGCAACAAGATCACCGGGAGCGGCTTCCCTGTTTACAAAAACAAGGGCGCAAGGCTGCAGCGCGCACTGATCAGCTACTTCCTGGACTACAATACCGCCAACGGCTATACGGAAGTGCTGCCGCCTTACATGGTGAACGAAGCCAGCGCCTACGGCACCGGCCAGCTGCCTGACAAGGAAGGGCAGATGTACTTTGTGACCGAAGACAATTTCTACCTCATACCCACCGCGGAAGTGCCCGTTACCAACATTTACCGCGACGAGATACTGAAAGAAAGCGAGCTGCCCGTGCGCATGACCGCCTACACGCCCTGCTTCCGCCGCGAAGCCGGTTCTTACGGCAAAGACGTGCGCGGCCTCAACCGCCTGCACCAGTTCGAAAAAGTAGAGCTGGTACAACTCGTGCAGCCCGATAAATCATACGCCGTGCTGGAGGAAATGGTGCAGCATGTGGAGAAGCTGCTCATTTCGCTGAACCTGCCTTACCGCATCCTGAACCTTTGCGGCGGCGATATGAGCTTTACATCCGCGCAGACCTACGACTTCGAGGTATGGTCCGCCGCGCAGGAAAAATGGCTGGAAGTAAGCTCCGTGAGCAATTTCGAAAGCTACCAGACCAACAGGATGAAGATCCGGTATAAAGACGAGAACGGTAAGAATCAGCTGGTACATTCGCTGAACGGCAGCTCCCTGGCGCTTCCCAGGATCGTGGCCTGCCTGCTGGAAAATAACCAGACGCCCGGAGGCATCATGCTGCCGGAGGCGCTGCACCATTATTTCGGCAGCGACCGTATTGCGTGAGCAACCGTCCCGGCGATTACATCGTATTAAATTCTAAGAAAGCGTACAAGCATGCCTGTACGCTTTAATTTTTTTACGTTAATTTGTTACCAGGTCTTAAAATGCAAATTATGAAAACACTAATCCAGTTATGCCTGATCGCCGTGGTGCTGTACGGTTGCTCTGCGGGACTGAACCCTAAAGACACCGCCGCGGTGGAAGCAGCTTTCTCGAAGTACGAGGAATCCGACGGCAAAGCCATTTTCAAGGAAAAATGCGCCCGTTGCCATGGCTACCGCCTTCCTGAAACGCGCACCGCCGAAAAATGGCCGCGGATCATAGACAGGATGGCCCCCAAAGCAAAACTCAACGAAGATCAGAAAGCCGCCGTGCTCGCTTTCGTGACCAAACATGCCAAAGCTTCCTGAGTTAGCTTTCCTAACGAATTAACAATCAAAGGCGGCCTGCAAGGGCCGCTTTTTTTATATTTGTGATCATGCATCATTTTCTTCCCAACGGTCAGCAGCTCGTAATCCGCCAGCCCGGCATCGCCGACGCGGCCGGGTGCCTGGCCTGTTTCCAGCAGTTCACCGGCGAAACGGACTTCCTGCTTTTCACCCGTGAAGAAGCGATGAAAATGAACGTGCAGGAAGAAGAAGCGTTTATCCGCTCGTATCTCGAACGGCCCGAGAACCTGTTGCTGGTGGCCGACGTGGAAGGCCAGATCGCGGGCATCTTCAGCCTCAACCGCAGCCGTTACAAAAAACAATACCACATGGCGCTGATGGGCCTGGCCGTATTGCATAAATACTGGAACATGGGCATCGGGCGGAGGCTGCTCACCGCGGGCATCCGCTGGGCGGAGCGCCACCCGCAAATTACCACTATCCATTTTGAAGTGCTGGCTACCAACGAAAGGGCCATCCAGCTGTACCGGAACTTTAATTTTGTGGAGCATGGCCGCATCCCCAAAGGCGTCAGGCAGCCGAACGGCGACTGGGTAGACCTGGTGGTGATGTCTAAAAACCTGAAAACCGACTAACCTATGAACCTTTACCAGGGCTATTATTCCTACGATTCCCCGGACAATGTGCAGGTCGCTGAAGTGAGCCTGAAAAACGACAAAATAGAGATCCATCTCAGGGACGCGCACGGCAACCCGCGCGTGGTGCACTGGTATTGGTACAACGTGATGGAAGGCAAACATACCGCCGCCGGCATGGAGCTGCATCACATCGGCCTGCCGCAGCAAACGCTGCGCGTATCGTCCGGCGAATTTGCCGCGCTTGCCGAAAAGAAGCTGCGGAAAAAGAAACGCGCTTTTCCCACGGCCGCCGCCGTTTTCCTGACCGCGGGCGCGGTGGTGACCGGCCTGCTGGCGCTTGTTTATTTCTGGCTCGTGCCTTTCCTGGCGGGCCGTTTGGCCAATACCATGCCGGTGGAATATGAAGTGAAGATGGGGAACGAAGCATACGGACAGCTGATCAAAGAATACAAGATATTACCGGAAAAAACCGAGCTGGTGAACACGTTTTTCAAACAGCTCGATATTCAAACGAAATACCCGGTGCAGATCACCGTGGTGGAGGAAAAACAGGTGAACGCCTTCGCGGTGCCGGGCGGGCACATCGTGGTGTTCAGCGGGCTGCTCGATAAAATGCGGCGGCCGGAAGAGCTGGCGGCGCTGCTGGCGCATGAATACTCGCATGTGGAGCTGCGGCACACCACGCGCTCGCTGATGCAGTCGCTGGGCACGTACATGGCCGTGAGCCTTATTTTCGGCGATCTTACGGGCGTGAGCGCGGTACTGGTCGAAAATGCCAGTTCGCTGAAGAACCTGGAATATTCCCGCAGCCTTGAAAAAGAAGCGGACCTCAACGGCCTGCGCCTGCTGGAAGCCCGCCACATCAACCCGGAAGGGTATATCTGGCTGTTCGGCACACTTAAAACGGAGGGCGGCGGCGCGCCGTCGGAATGGCTGAGCAGCCACCCCGATATGGACAACCGCATCGGGTACGTAAAAAAAGAAATGAAACCGGCGCGGGGGGAAACCATGCCGGCCGCCATGCAGGCCACCTGGAAACAAATCAGGGCCGAGTATTGACACGCCAATAAAAAATTCCGAAATTTAAACCGGGGGAGGATATTTTATGAACCGATACGACCGCCAGATCAGGCTCAACGGGTTTGGCAACGAAAAGCAGGAATTATTGCGGAAAGCCGCCATACTGGTGGTGGGGGCCGGCGGCCTGGGCGTGCCGGTGCTGCAATATCTCACCGCGATGGGCGCGGGGCGTATCGGCATCGCCGAAGAAGATAAAGTATCCGTTACCAACCTGCAGCGGCAGGTGCTGTATCAAACGGCGGACGAAGGCAAACCCAAGCTGGAACTGGCCGTTGAAAGGCTGCGGCAGCTTAATCCCGATGTTGAGCTCATTCCCCACAACACTTTCCTCAACACTTCCAACGCACTTTCCATTATCGCGCAATACGACGTCGTGATCGACTGTTCGGACAACTTCGGCACGCGGTATCTCATCAACGACGCCTGCGTGATACTCGGCAAACCTTTCGTTTCCGGCGCTATTTACCAGTACGAAGGACAGGTGAGCGTGTTCAACTACAAAGGCAGCGCCACGTACCGCTGCCTGTTCCCCGAGCCCGGCGACGCGCCGGACTGCAATGCCATCGGCGTGCTGGGCGTACTGCCCGGCATCGTGGGCTGTTACCAGGCCAACGAAGCGGTAAAAGTGATCTGCGGCATCGGCGAGCCGCTCGCCAATCAATTGCTGACCATCAACATCCTCGACAACACGCACCAGGTATTTTCTTTCCAGACCGATCCCAACAATCATAACATTACGGAACTGCAGGAAACTTACGGAGACGTAGCCTGCGACCCAGTGCTGATGCAATTCCTCACCGTGCGGGAGCTGAACGCCTGGCTGGAAGAAGGCCGCGATTTCCAGCTGATAGACGTGCGTGAAAAAGAAGAGCTGGACATCTGCCATATCGAAGGCGCGCTGCACATTCCCATGCGGCGGATCGACGCTTCGATTCCCGGCCTGTCCAAAGAAACGCCCATCGCGCTGATCTGCCACCATGGAATGCGGAGCAAAGCCGTTGCGGAACATTTGCTGAAGAACGGTTTCCAGCAGGTGTACAACGTAACGGGGGGCATACACGCCTGGGCCGAGGAAATCGACGATACGATGAACGTATATTAACCCGCTGCGTACAAATTTCAAAGGATGGTATAACGAATAACATCAGGCGCCCCGGTGGAATGAATTTTGCTGAATTTTTGCGAAAAGGCGCAGCATCGTTAAACTATGTCTTTAAACAACCGTCTTACTTACTCAAAATTTTTAGCATATGGCTGTTGTTCCCGAACAGATTCAATTACAACACCTGGGCTGGAGAGCGGGTTTTGGCGCGAATCCCGCCGAAGTACGTTCATGGGCGAAGAAACGCAGGAAGGAAGTAGTGCGGAAAATAGTACTGGGCCCCGCCGACATCACCCCGGAAACCATCAAGGTCGTTGACGAAACAGACCTTCCCGATTACCGCCGCCAGCGCAACATGGGCGCCGAAGAACGCAAAGCCGTGCAAAGAATGAATGTGAACGGCGTAAAAGACCTCAACGTAATGTGGACGCACGCCATGATCAACAGCGGTCACCCGCTGCAGGAAAAGATGGCGCTGTTCTGGCACGGCCATTTCGCCTGCCGTACGCAAAACGTGCTGTTCAACCAGCAACTGCTGCAGGTGATCCGGCAGCACGGTCTCGGAAACTTCGGCACATTGCTCACCGAAGTGTCCAAATCCCCCGGCATGCTGGCTTTTCTCAACAACCAGCAGAACCGGAAACAACGCCCCAACGAAAACTTCGCCCGCGAAGTGATGGAACTGTTTACCATGGGCCGCGGGAATTACACCGAAAAAGACATCAAAGAAGCCGCAAGAGCCTTTACCGGATGGGGTTACGACGAAATGGGACAATTCCGTTTCCGGAAGAACCTGCACGACGAACGCAGCAAGACCATACTCGGCAAAACCGGCATGTTCGACGGCGACGATGTGATCAAAATATTGCTGGAACAAAAACAGACGGCGCGTTACATCACCGCGAAGATCTGGCGTTATTTCGTCAACGAAACCGAAGACGATGCGCGCATCGATCAGCTGGCCGCGAAATTTTACCAGTCGAATTACGACATCAGGGGATTGATGCAGGAGATATTTATGGCGGACTGGTTTTACGACAGGCAACACATCGGCAGCCGCATCAAAAGCCCGGTGGAGCTGATCGTCGGGCTGCGCCGCTCTATTCCCATGCAGTTCGAGCAGGAAGAGGCGATGCTCGTGTTCCAGCGCGTGATGGGGCAAACATTATTTTATCCGCCGAACGTGGCGGGCTGGCCGGGAGGCCGCAGCTGGATAGACAGCTCCAGCCTGATGTTCCGAATGCGCGTGCCGCAGATCATTTTGTATTCGCAGGAATTCAACATCCGGCCCAAAGAGATCACGCCGGAAATGGGCGAAGGCCAGAACTATAAAATGACGATGCAGGTGAACGAATTCCTGAAAAAACAATACGCGCGCAAGGTAAATGCAAACGTAGACTGGAAGCCGTTCCTGGAAGATTTTAAAGACACGCCGCGCGAAAAGCTGGCCGATGAGATCGCCGCCTCTTTGCTGATGCGCAACAAAGGCATCGACAAACAATTACTGGAAAAATATTCAGATAACTCTTCCCGTGAGAATTACATCAAAACCGTAACGATCGATGTAATGAGCACACCGGAATATCAATTGTGTTAATCATAATCCAACGAATTATGCAGATCAACAGACGCCGGTTCTTACAGGTAGGTTCACTCGCTTCGGCCAGCCTTATGTTGCCGAAATTCCTGAAAGCGATGGAGCAGGGGCAGCTGGTGCCGCCTGGCAATAAAGTGCTCGTAGTGGTGCAGCTTTCCGGTGGCAACGACGGCCTGAACACCATTATCCCTTACCGCAACGATATTTATTACAAACTGCGCCCGCAGCTGGGCATCAAACGCGAAGCCGCCTTATCGCTCAACGACGAGTTGGGCATCCATCCCGCGCTGAAAAGCCTGAAAGGCCTGTACGACGACGGATCGCTGGGCGTTCTTAACAGCGTGGGTTACCCCAATCCCGACCGTTCGCACTTCCGCTCGATGGACATCTGGCAAAGCGCCAGCGATTCCCGCGATTACTGGGGCACCGGCTGGCTCGGCCGCTACCTCGACGCGCAATGCAAAGGCTGCGACAAACCCACGCAGGCGCTCGAAATAGACGATACGCTCAGCCTCGCCCTGAAAGGCGAAGCCGTGAAAGGCCTTGCGCTCACCGATCCGCAGCGGCTCTTCGGCGCCAGCAACGACCGGTATTTTAAAGAGCTGCTCGCTAAAAAACAACACGACGACGAACATCACAACGTCGATTATCTCTACAAAACAATGGCGGAAACCATTTCTTCCGCTTCGTATATCCAGCAGCAGTTCAAAACTTTCAAAAGCAAGGAACAATATCCCACAACGGAACTGGGCCGCAATATGAAGACCATCGCGGAATTGATCATGACAGACATCAATACCAGCGTGTATTATGTGAGCCACGGCAGTTTCGATACGCATGTGGGCCAGCAGAACCAGCAGCAGCGGCTTTTCGAACAACTGAGCGACGCGCTGGGCGCATTTACCACCGATCTGAAAAAGAACCACCGTTTTGAAGACGTGCTGGTAATGACGTTCTCCGAGTTTGGCCGCCGGGTGGGTCAGAACGCCAGCGGCGGAACTGACCATGGCACGGCCAACAACATGTTCCTGATCGGCGGCGGCCTGCAGCAGAAAGGCATTCTCAACGAAGGGCCCGACCTGGTGAACCTGCAGGAAGGCGACCTGCAATACAAGGTCGATTTTAAGAACGTATATGCCACGCTGCTCAAAAAGTGGCTGGGGGCAGACGATCAGGCGATCCTGCAGAAGCAGTACGAGCTGTTGGATTTCATTTAGATATTGAAAAACCTCGGAAATATCAGGCCACCCGGAGACGGGTGGTTTTTTGTTAAAATAACATTATGGCTAATGTGCCGCCGTTATGCCGCAGGTATTGTCCGAGCGGGAGTTTTAACGGGGCTTTGGTATTGCTTCAGTAGGGCTTTGGTAGAGATACCGTAATGGAACTGTAGTAAACCCGCCAAAAAAGCCGGCTTAATGCCGGCTTTTCTAATACTAAAATGCCTTTTGCGGCTCAATTCCCGGAGAACGCATGATCGTATGCCGCTTTCGCGATCTGCGCGATCACTTTGTCGCGGGTGGGCTCGTCTGCATGGGAAAGCGATACGAACACGGCCACGGCGAGTTTCTGACCGTTGGGCAGCACGATAAAACCTACGTCGTTGGTAGCGGCGGCCAGCCCGTTCTGCACGCCGGAAGTGCCGGTTTTATGCGCCACCTGCACGTTTTTGGGCAGCAGCCCGCGAATGCGATCGGGACCGGTGGTGGTGCCGTACATTACGCCCAGCAGGAAGTTGTTGCTGGTTTTGGAAAGCGCCGTGCCTTTGTTCAGGATGTCCAGCAGCTGGGTGTAGGCGCTGGGGCGGCACCAGTTGGCGAACTGCACGTCCCAGGCGGCGTGCATTTTTTGCTCGCCGGCCACTATAGCGATATCGGTCACGCCAAGGCTGTGGATGTAATCGTTGGCCACGGCTTCGCCGCCGATGAGCTTGAGCAGCACGTCGCAGGCTACGTTATCGCTTTGCGATACCATCAGGCTGATGAGGCGGCTGAGCGGCACGTTTGCATTGCCTTCCGGGATGGAATCCTGCAGCGGGCTCCAGGTTTTGAAATACGATCTTTTATCGATGAACACGGGCTGGTCCAGTTGCAGTTTTCCTTCGTCCACCTGTTTCAGCACGGCCATGGCAATGGGGAATTTAAAAGTGCTTTGCATCGGGAAATGCGCGGTATCATTGAGGGTGATCGTATCCCGCGTATCCAGGTTGAGGATGGCAACACCTACTTTGCCGTCTGTTTGCGCCACGATATTGTTGAGCGTTTTGCGGAGGGAAGCAGTTTTGTCTGTTGCGGCCATGGCACTGTCTCCCGGCTTTTGATTGCGGGCCGTTGGGGAGGAACAGGCGGCCAGGGCCAGGCAGGCCGTGGCGGCTAAACATATTCGTTTCATGAATGGTGGATTAAGGAATGAATGTAGGTGTTCTCCGCGAACCAATTATGTGCCAATTTGGCCGGTTTTCCGGATGGCTTGTTTTTGGTAGCGGGAAGGACATTAAAGAAGGAGGTTATATGGATGCTTATTCCCAGATCATCCATCATGCGGTGGAAACCGCGGGCAGGTCAGTCGTAAAAATAGAGCGGCTGGATGCCAACAGGAATGTGACCGGTACCGGCTCGGGATTTTTCTTCTCGTCAGACGGGTACCTTTTCACCAACTCCCACGTAGTGCATAAAGGGAGTTATTTCAACGTGATGTTACACGACGGCAGCATGTATCCTGCTACCTTGACGGGTGAAGATCCCGATACGGACATTGCCATCCTGAAGTCGAGCGCATATGATTTTCAGCCCGCCCAGCTGGGGCAGGCCTCGGATCTGCAGATCGGCCAGCTGGTGATCGCCATCGGCAACCCGATGGGATTTCAGCATACCGTTACCGCCGGCGTGGTGAGCGCTTTGGGGCGTTCGCTGCGCAGCGAAACCGGGCGGCAGATAGACGGCCTCATCCAGACGGACGCTGCGCTGAACCCGGGCAATTCCGGCGGGCCGCTGATCGACTACAAAGGTGAAGTGGTGGGCGTGAATACCGCGATGATCCGTGGCGCGCAGGGGCTATGTTTCGCCATCAGCATCGATACGGCGAGAATGATCGCCGCCGACCTGATGAAAAACGGCAGGGTGAGCCGCGCTTATCTCGGCCTGAGCCTTCAGCAGATCACCCTGGTGCCCAAACTCAGGAGCGGGTTGGAGCTGAAGAACAAAAGCGCGCTGTTCGTAACCGGTGTGGAAGCCAACAGTCCCGCGGGCAAAGCGGGCATTACGGACGGGGATATCGTGGTATCGTTCAACGATGCGCCGGTGGAAACCTCCGATGCGCTGTTCCGGCAGCTGGACCGTGAAAAGATCGGGCAGTTCCAGTTCATCAGGGTGATCCGGCAGAACCGGCTGGTGGAATTGAGGATCACGCCGGCGGAAAAGATCGCGGTGTAATTATTAAGGAAATATGTGCACAAAAAAGGAGGCGCGGTAAAGCGCCTCCTTTTTTTTATGGTGCCTGCTGGTACTTCATTTTGAAATAACCGTCTGAGATCACGCGGATGGAACCATCGTCGAGGCTGACCATGGAACCGGAAAAGCTCGCGCTGATCACGGAATCCTGCATGCCCAGCACCTGCACGGTAAGCGTGCCGTAGTCTTTGTCCGCGGTAAGCAGTTCAAAACTCGGGTACATTTCCATGGCCATCAGCGTGCCGGGAATGGTGTTGGAATATATGCCGGGCTTGAGCTCCGGGCCGGTGCCGGACAAACGGATGTTGACCACATCCCGGTTGTAGGTGTAACCGGTGATGAGCATCAGCGCCTGGTCGTTGCCTGGGTCGGCGTCTGTCGTATTGCCGGGCGTGTAATACGCGCGGTTGGACTGTTCGGAAAGGTTCACTTTTCCGTCCATTTTAAATGAAATGAACCTGCGTTTGGGCTCTACTTCCGACTGTTCCTTTCCCGTGCATGCCGCCAGCATGGTAATAGCGGCCACTATGGCTAAAAAGGAGGTTTTTACGGGCATAGGTATATGCGTTTTTAAGTTTTACAATTTATCCAGCGACGCCTGTTTTTGCCTTCCGATGCGATACAGCATGTATCCCATTGCGGCAAAGAACGCGACGCCGAGCAGTTTGTAACCGGTTTCGCCGATCATCTGCGAAATGCCCGGTTCGGCGCTGATGGATGCCAGGCCGTCCTGCACGTCTTTTCTGACGGACAATCCCGCCACGATCACACCGGCGATTGCGCCGCCCGCCACCAGCCCGGTGGCGAACAGGGCGCCTTTGCCCAGCTCTTCTTCTTCAGCGCTCAGTTTAATGCCAGAGCGTTTTTGTTTCCAGTCCACCAGCCCGCGAATAAGCCCGCCGATAAAGATGGGCAGCGTGGTAGCCAGCGGAAGGTATGCGCCTACCGCGAAGGACAGGGATTTGATGCCGCACAATTCCAGGGTAACGGCGATGAAAACGCCTGCCAGCACAAATTGCCAGTCCAGGTCGCCGTCGAGGATGCCGTTGATGAGCGTGGCCATCAGCGTGCCTTGCGGGGCGGAAAGCCCGGCTGTGCCGATGGCGTGGTGAATGCCGCTCTTTACCATTTCCTCCGTCGGCGTGTCCAGCAGCTGCACCGTCCATCCGATCACGAGCGAAGATACGATGGCGCCGATAAAAAGCGCAATCTGCTGGCTGCGCGGCGTGGCGCCCACAAGAAAGCCCGTTTTCAGGTCTTGCGAAGTGGCGCCGGCATTGGCCGCCGCGATGCAGATCATGCCGCCTACTACCAGGGCCATGGGCTGGTAGGTTTTGCCCGTCCAGCCTACGGCGATGAAAATCAGGCAGGTGCCCATGATGGTGGCGATGGTCATGCCCGAAACCGGGTTGTTCGTAGTGCCGATCAGCCCTACGATGCGGCTGCTCACTGTCACAAAGAACGCTCCGAAGATCACAACGAGTATGCCGATCAGTAATTTTTGCCAGATAGAATCACCCGGCAGCTGCGGCAAAACGGCCATGAGCAATACCAGCAGGATGCTGCCGATGATCACCACTTTAAAGGAAAGGTCGCGCTCGGTGCGGATGGCGGGCGCTTTGTCCGTACCGCCTTTTACTGAACCGATGCTTTCTTTGAAAGAAGAGATGATGGTGGGAATGGTTTTGAGCAGGGTGATGAAACCACCTGCCGCTACCGCGCCCGCGCCGATCTGTTTTACGTAGGCCTGGTAAATGGCGGTGCTGTAATCGCCGAAAGTATGGTTCACCGGGTCCCAGAAACCGTTGCCGCTTGCGCCCGGCGTAGCCAGGGAAGCGAGCATTTTCAGCTTCACGAGCTGCATGGCGATCACGTCGGGCGGCACCAGCGAAGCCAGCAAAGGAATCAGGCAAAGCCATGCCAGTACGCCGCCCGCCACCAGCACGCCGGAGATCCGGGGGCCGATGATGTAGCCCACGCCCATAAATTCCGGCGTGATCTCGCCGCTCAGTTTGGCGGAAGGGAACACTTTATTGGCCTGGGCCGTCATAAAAGACGGCGCTTCGGAAATAACGTGCAGCACTTTTTGCAGCGTAGCGTACAGGAATGCGATGCCCAGGCCCTGGAAGGCCGTTTTGGCGAAATTGCCACCTTTTTCCCCCGCTTTCAGAACGGAAGCGCAGGCCGTGCCTTCCGGATAGGGAAGGGTTTCATGCTCCTTTACGATCAGCGACCTCCGCAGCGGTATCATCATCAGCGTGCCGAGAATGCCGCCAAAAATGGCCAGGATCAGGATGGTCATGTAGCTGAAATAATCCTCGCCGTTGCTTTCCGCGGAAAGGAACAGGAAGCCGGGGAGCGTGAACACCACGCCGGAAGCGATGGATTCGCCGGCGGACCCGGTGGTCTGGATAATATTGTTTTCGAGAATGGTTGTTTTAAAGAACCGCCGCCCAAGCGTAATGGCGATCACGGAAATAGGAATGGAAGCGGATACGGTGAGCCCCGCTTTCAGGGCCAGGTATACGGTGGCCGCGCCAAAGATCACGCCCGCGATGCAGCCCAGCAGGATGCTCTTCAGGGTGAGCTCTTTCATCATCATATCGGGCGCTACAAATGGCTTGAATTTATTGTCAGACATACAGGTTGTATATAAGATAAATTTCCTAAATATAAGTAAAAAGGAGCAGGGGACGATCACCTGCTCCTTTTAAATATTTTAAAAAAACGGTCGGCACAAAGCCTTAGCGCACACCGTGCATTTTCTTTTTCAGCAGCCCTGAGATCAGGAACAGCAGCACGGCCGCGGCGCCCGGCAAAATCACCATTACCATAAAGAACTCGAAGAGGTTATGGATGGAGAAGCCCAGGAATGAAGGGTAATGCGCGGGAAGGTTGAGCGATTTCATCGTAGCCAGCTGTTCGGCCGTAGGCGTGATGGTTTTATCGAGGATGGATTGCAGGGCGATGCCGTTTTTCTCCGCCACTTCGAATTTATCGCCGGTAGGCGGCAGCAAGGTGCCCAAAGTGCCCGCCAGTGCGTAACCGGAGGCGTTAGAGAGGAACCATACGCCCATCAGCAGCGACGAAAAGCGGAGGGGCGCCAGTTTAGACACCAGCGACAGCCCGATGGGAGAGAGGCAAAGCTCGCCCAGCGTATGGAACAGGTACATCACGATCAGCCAGATCACGCCGAGTTTTTCGTTCATGCCCAGGCCTTTTACCTGCAGCCCGATGATGAGCGAGCCGATAGCCAGCAAAGCCAGGCCCATGGATTGTTTAACGGGAGAGATGGGCTCCAGCTTTCTTTTCTGGAGAGCCATCCAGATCAAACTCAGCGGTATTGCGAAAATGATGATGAAGAAAGAATTGGCGTTCTGCACGAAGCTGGGCGGCATGTTCCAGCCGAAGAGGGTACGGTCCGTCTGCCGGTCGGCGATGAACGTCAGCGAAGAGCCCGCCTGCTCGAAACAGGCCCAGAAGAAGATCACGAAAAAAGCCACGGCATAGATCACGAGAATGCGGTCGCGTTCTATTTTGGTGATGGATTTATCGGTAAGGATCAGCACTGCCAGGCTGATACCCGCCGCGTAGATGAAAGGATAGATCCATACTTTGATGGGGTTCTGCACCGCAGCAGTACTGTCGAGGCTCAGGTAATGAATGCCGAAGAACAGCACCACCATGAGGGCTACCACCGTGATCACCGCGCTGGTAGTGAATTTGGCTTTCTCGGCTTCCGCGCCGACAGCCGGTGTTGCGTTATTAAAGGTCGGTTTTGCGCCGACAGGTTTGCCGTCTGGCGCTACCACGTATTTGTCTTTCAGGAAAAAGAACAGCACAGTGCCCAGCAACATGGCGATGCCCGCGGCCAGGAAGCCCCATTTGAAGGCGGATACCACGCGCACTTCATTAGCTGTATTAGCATTGAGCACCACATCGCCCAGGAGCGGGCAGATGGTCATGCCCAGCATGGCGCCTACGTTGATGCCCATGTAGAAGATGGTGAACGCGGAATCGAGCCGGTTGTCTCCTTTCGGGTACAGCTGGCCCACCATGGAAGAAATGTTGGGTTTAAAAAAACCGTTGCCGATGATCAGTATGAAAAGGCCCGACCACATTACGAGTTTGGCCGTTTCGAGATTGGAGGCATAGAGGAATGCGCTGACGAAAAGGAACAGCTGCCCGACGGACATGGTGAAACCGCCCAGGATGATACAAGCGCGGTTGCCGAGGAAACGGTCGGCAATATAGCCGCCGAGCATAGGCGTAAGGTAACAGAGGCCCAGGAAGCCGCCGTAGATGATGGAAGATTCGGAATCCGTAAAAGCCAGTGCATTTACAAGGAATAGGGTGAGGATGGCCCTCATGCCGTAAAAGTTGAATCGCTCCCACATCTCGGTGGCGAACAGAACGCCCAATCCTTTCGGATGGCCTTTCTGCACAGCGGTTTCCACCCCTGGCGCAACAGTTGTTGTATTCATAAATGGTTAGTTTTGAATAAGCAGTTTAGAGGTTTAAAATACAGTTAAGGTCGGCAAGTTAAAGAAAATCAGGTATCCACATGAAAAAACCGGTTTTTTTGACCGTACTTTGCAAAAATTTTCCGCGGGTATTACCTCACGTTCTACACCGGAGATTCCCCTCATTTTATTACGTTTCAATCCATTATGAACATTTTACTGTTAGGTAGCGGCGGCCGGGAACATGCCCTGGCCTGGAAAATGACACAAAGCCCGGCTTGCTCGAAGCTCTTCATTGCCCCCGGCAATGCAGGCACCGCACAGCATGGCACGAATGTGAACATGGCGGTGAGCGACTTTGCGGCTATCCGCGATTTTTGCCTGGACAACGAAATTTCCATGGTGGTGCCTGGTTCGGAAGAACCGCTGGTAAACGGCATTTACGATTATTTCAGGCAGGACGAAGCACTGCAGCACATTCCCGTGATCGGCCCTTCCACCGAAGGCGCCAAACTGGAAGGCAGCAAGGCTTTCGCCAAGGAGTTCATGCTCCGCCACAACATACCCACCGCGGCTTACCGCGAGTTCAGCGCCGGTAATTTCGAAGAAGGCGTGGCTTACCTGCGCCAGCATTCCCTGCCCATCGTACTGAAGGCCGACGGCCTGGCGGCGGGCAAAGGCGTGGTGATCACTTCCGATCACGACGAAGCGGTGCAGGAATTCACCGAAATGATCCAGGCCGCCAAATTCGGCGACGCCAGCCGGAAAGTGGTGATAGAACAGTTCCTCACGGGCATCGAATGTTCCGTGTTCGTGCTTACGGACGGCGAACATTACAAACTGCTGCCCGTTGCCAAAGATTACAAACGCATTGGCGAAGGCGATACCGGGCTTAATACCGGCGGCATGGGCGCCGTGTCTCCCGTTCCGTTTGCGGATGCGGTCTTTATGAAACAGGTGGACGAACAGATCATCCGCCCCACGGTGAAAGGTCTTGCCAAAGAAAACATCGTTTACCAGGGTTTCATCTTTTTCGGCCTCATCAGCGTAAACGGCGCGCCGTACGTGATCGAATACAACTGCCGCATGGGCGACCCCGAAACCGAAGTGGTGATGCCGCGCCTGCAGAACGACCTGCTGGAGCTGTTCGCAGCGGTACCGGGCCGGGAATTGGGTAAATTCGAAGTGTTTGAAGACCCGAGAGCCGCCACTACCGTGATGCTCGTAAGCGGCGGTTATCCCGAAGCATACGAAAAAGGTAAAGAGATCACGGGCATACCGGAGCCGGCCAAAGACCAGCTGGTGTTTCACGCGGGCACAAAAGCCGAGGGAGAAAAGGTGCTCACCAGCGGCGGAAGGGTGCTGGCCGTCACATCTTTGGCAAGCGATTTGCAGGTTGCGCTGGCGCATTCAAAACAAACAGCAGCGCGTATATCGTTCGAGGGTAAGTACTACAGGCGGGACATTGGTTACGAATTTGTTAGTTAACCATTCCGTAGGGGTTCAGGGAGAGCTGAAATATGCATAAAGCATTTCTTTCATTTATTTCTGTATATCTGTTGAATAATCCAATAATTGTCTCGTATATTCGTTAGAATTATTCATTTTTGCATTCAAATATTTTTGACCGTATCAAAACATGGGCTTCTTTAACTTTTTAACTCAGGAGATTGCAATAGACCTTGGAACCGCCAACACGCTGATTATCCACAACGATTCGGTGGTGGTCGACGAGCCTTCCATTGTTGCTATAGAACGCGCCAGTGGCAAGATCGTTGCCGTAGGCAAAAAGGCGATGATGATGCACGAGAAAACGCATGAATACCTGCGAACCATCCGTCCGCTGAAAGACGGTGTGATCGCGGATTTCAATGCTGCAGAGGGTATGCTCCGCGAGCTTATCAAAATGGTGTATCCCAAGAAGCCTTTATTTGCGCCCAGCTGGAAAATGGTGATCTGCATCCCGTCCAGCATCACGGAAGTGGAAAAACGCGCCGTGCGTGATTCCGCCGAACAGGCGGGCGCCAAGGAAGTATACCTCATTCATGAACCGATGGCCGCGGCCCTCGGCATAGGCATAGACGTTGAAGAGCCTGTCGGCAACATGATCATCGATATCGGGGGCGGTACCACCGGTATTTCCGTGATCGCGCTCGCAGGTATCGTGTGCGACCAGAGCATCCGTATCGCGGGAGACGAATTTACGGCGGATATCATGGAAGCCCTCCGCCGCTACCATTCCCTGCTGATCGGTGAAAGAACGGCCGAGCAGATCAAGATCGGCATCGGTTCCGCCCTGAAAGAGCTGGACAATCCGCCTGACGAGATCCCGGTGAACGGCCGCGACCTTGTGACCGGCATCCCCAAACAGATCATGGTATCTTACCAGGAAATAGCCGAAGCCCTCGATAAATCCATCTTCAAGATCGAAGAAGCCATCCTGAAAGCATTGGAAACAACGCCCCCGGAACTGGCGGCGGACATCTACCGCCGCGGTCTGTACCTCACCGGCGGCGGCGCTTTGCTGCGCGGGCTGGACAAACGCCTCAGCCAAAAGATCAAGCTGCCCGTGCATGTGGCAGACGATCCGCTGCGCGCGGTGGTAAGGGGAACCGGCATTGCCCTGAAACATATCGGCAAGTATCCTTTCCTGATGCAATAAAATCATTTACGCCCCGGGGCGCAGTCCCGGGGTGAAATCCGGAATCCTTAGACTAGTATCCAGTGCGCAACCTGATCATTTTCTTAAGGCGGTATTTCAACTTCTTTCTGTTTTTGCTGCTGGAAGTGATCTGCTTTGTTTTCGTATTCAGAACGAACAACCACCAGCGTGCGGTATACCTCAATTCCGCCAACGGCGTAAGCGGCAAGATCTACACGAAGTACAACGACGTACAATATTATTTCCATCTCAAAGCCACCAACGACAGCCTGGTGACGGAAAACATGCGCCTGCACAACGAACTGGCCTCCAGTTACGATATCCGGGATACTACCGAAGTGATCAAATTCGACACGCTCCGCAAATACAGCAACGATACGGCCCGCAAAGTGCTCAGCACCGAAGTGCGCAAGTTCCTCTACCGCGAAGCCAAAGTGATCAACAATTCCGTGAACCAGGAGATCAATACCATCACCATCCGCCGCGGCAGTAAAGACGGCGTGCGCCCCAACATGGGCGTGATAGGGCCGAACGGCGTAGTGGGCGTGGTGCGCAGCGTAAGCGAAAATTACGCCGTGGTGATCTCGCTGCTGTACAAAAGCCGCGGCACCGGCAATTCTTCCAACTTCGGCGTGAGCGCTCGCCTGCGCAACTCCGGCGAAACCGGCACCGTAGGCTGGGACGGGATGAACGCCAGTTATGTGCAAATGAAGGATATTCCCCGCAGCGCCAAACTCCATAAAGGCGATACGGTGGTAACCAGCGGTTATTCCGCCGTGTTCCCCGAAGACCTGCCGGTGGGGTATATCGATACATTTTATGTGTCAGACAAATCCAGCACGGCGTACACGATCCGCCTCAAACTCGCGACCAACTTTTACAACCTGCAATATGTGTATGTGATCGAAAACCTGCTGCGCGACGAGCAGACCAGGCTGGAAGATTCAACACGCAACCTGTTAAAATGAGCGTACTGTTAAAAAATATCATCCGGTTTATTTTATTGATCCTGTTCCAGGTGTTGGTGCTGGACAGGATTCTTATTCACCAGCTGGTAAACCCTTCGCTGTACATGCTCTTCGTGCTGCTGCTGCCTTTTAATCTCCCGCGGCCCGCTTTGCAGCTGCTGGGATTTTTACTCGGCCTTTCGCTGGACATGTTTACGGACACGATGGGCATACACGCCGCGGCCTGCGTGTTCATCGCTTATCTCCGTCCGTTCATTCTCAATATCCTTTCACCCCAGGGCGGCTTTGAAGGCACGCAGCGAACGCCTTCCGTAACAAGCATGGGCACTTCGCAATTTGCCATTTATGTATCCGTGCTCGTGCTGTTGCATCACATTGTTTATTTTTGTTTGTCCGTTTTCAGTTTTTCCGATCCCTTATACCTGTTGATGAAGATATTGCTGAGCACAGCAACCAGCCTGTTCCTCATTTTGATTTATGAGCTGTTGTTTTTCAGCAGGAAGTAGTAATACGGAGCTAAATTTTTTACCTGCATGTCTGTTTTTAATCAGCCCAGAAAACGCGTGATCCAACTGATCTTCCTCGGTATGGTAGCCCTTATCGTGTCGAGACTGTTTTTTCTGCAGGTAGTGGAAACGAAATATTCCAAACTGGCGGACGCCAACGCGCATCTTCGCAAAGTGATCTACCCCAGCCGCGGCATTATCTACGACCGCAAGGGCCGCAGCGTAATGCGCAACGAAGCGCTGTACGACCTGATGGTAACCCCGCGCAACGTGAAGAACATCGACACCGCCTATCTTTGCGAAGTATTGTCGATCACCCGCGAAGAATTTATCAAACGCATCGCCAACGCGCGTATGAAAGAAGGTCCCGTGCGGCCGTCTGTATTCGCGAGCCTGCTCACCCCCGAAACCTACGGCAAACTGCAGGAAAGCATGTACATGTTCCAGCCAGGCTTCGAACTGGTGCTGCGGCCCGTGCGCTCTTACACTTATGGCGCGGGCGCGCACATCCTCGGGTACATCAGCGAAATTTCACCGTCCATGCTGGCGGATTCCAGCGGCCGCTTCAGCGCTTACCAGCAGGGCGATTACATCGGCAGAACGGGGTTGGAAAATACGTATGAAAGCATTTTGATGGGCCAACGCGGCATTCAATACCTTGTAAAAGATAATCTCAACCGCCCGCAGGGCCCGCTGGAAAACGGCGAGTTCGACACGGCGGCCGTGGCCGGTAAAAACCTGCGCCTCGCGCTGGATATCGATCTCCAGGTTTTAGGCGAGGCCATGATGAAAGGGAAAGTAGGCTCCATCGTAGCCATCGACCCGCAAACCGGCGGCATCCTCGCCATGGTGAGCGGCCCCACCTTCGACCCGAACCTGCTTTCCGGCTCGTTCCGTTCGCAGAACTATAACAAACTGTACCTCGATACCACCAAACCTTTCTTTAACCGCGCCGTGCAGGCCGCTTACCCTCCCGGCTCCACCTTCAAGCCCATTACGGGCCTGGTAGCGCTGGACGAAGGGGTGGTAACGCCGGACTTCGGTTTCCCCTGCAGCGGCGGCTACGGTCTTTGCGGCCGCTACATCCGCTGTACGCACCATAACCCCGGCCACGCGGCCAACATGCGCACGGCAATGGCCAACTCCTGCAACTCTTATTTCATGCACCTCTACCGCCTGTCTGTAGACAGCAAAAAATGGGGCGGCGTGGTGAACGGGCAGGCGAAATGGACCAGCTATCTGAACCTGATGGGCCTCGGCCGCCGGCTGGGCATCGACATACCCGGTGAAGTGCGCGGCGTAGTGCCCGATACGGCAAGGATGAACTACGTGTACCGCGGCAGCTGGAATTCCTGCTCCGAAGTGTACGTGGGCATGGGCCAGGGCCAGCTGATATTGACGCCGCTGCAAATGGCGAACGCCATGTGCATCATCGCCAACAGGGGCTACTATTACATCCCGCATTTCGTGCAGTCGATCGACAACGATAATTCCGCCCTCCTGAACAAATACAAACAAAAAGTATCCGTGGCGGAACATATCTCCGACGAGGCTTTCAGTTCCGTGATACTCGGCATGGAAGACGTGGTAACAAAAGGCACGGCGCGCGGCGCGCAGATCGAAGGCGTTGAGGTGTGCGGCAAAACCGGTACCGCGGAAAACAAAGCGAGGATAGACGGGAAAGTGGTGCAGCTGAAAGACCACTCGCTGTTCGTAGGTTTCGCGCCGAGAGACAACCCGAAGATCGCCATCGCGGTGATCGTGGAGAACGCGGGCTTCGGCTCCACCTACGCGGTGCCCATCGCCAGCATTTTGATGGAAAAGTACCTGACGGACACGATCTCCGCCAAACGCATGCCCATCGTGCAAAAAATGATGGAAACCACCACGATGAGCAAGGAAATGCAGGCCAAATCAAAAATAGATTCGCTCAATAACATGTTCATAACTTCCACTGAGCGCGATGTATTGTTAAGAAAAATCCTTTCAAAATAAAAGAAATGAACCGCCCACAAGCGAAACTCACAGCAGGCATCGACTGGCCCATTTTCGGGATGTACCTCGCGCTGGTATTTATCGGCTTTATGGCCATTTTTGCCGCGGAGTACCGTGATGGCGACAATGTGATCCAAAACCTTCTTTCCCAGAATAAGAACTGGGCGAGGCAGGTGCTGTGGTTCGGCGTGTCGATGGTGCTGGCGCTGGGCATCTGGCTCACGGACAGTAAATTTTTTACCGCAACGGCCAATCTTTTATATGCATTCGGCATCCTCCTGCTGCTGGTGGTGCTCGCGATCGGCACGGGCGTGAAAGGCTCCAATTCCTGGCTGGAGCTGGGCGGTTTCCGTTTTCAGCCTGCCGAGTTCACCAAGCTGTGTACCAACCTTGCGCTGGCAAAATATTTGTCGAGTATGGAAACGGATTTCACCAAAATGCGCAGCCGCCTTATTGCGGCGGCCATGGTGCTGTTCCCGTTCGGTCTTATCATTTTACAGGATGAGACGGGCCTTGCCCTGGTGTATTTCTGTTTTTTCCTCGTGATGTTCCGCGAAGGCCTGCCCGGTATTTTGCTGGTGATCGCCTTTTCGGCCATCATCCTGGTACTGTCGGCCTTGCTGGTGGATAAATTCATCCTGTTGTACATTTTCACCGGCGTGGCCGCGCTGGTGATCTATTTTATGCGGCGCGAGATCAGGCGGAAACGCTCGCGGCTGGCCATGATCATCGGCGTATGGGCATTCTGCGCCGCGTTCGTGATGGTGATCGTGCCTTTCGCGTTCACTTCCGGCAAGGTGCTGAAAGATTACCAGGTGCGCCGCATCGAAGTGATGCTGGGGAAAGAGAACGATCCCAAAGCCACCTACAATACCCGCCAGAGCATGATCGCCATCGGTTCCGGCGGCTTCTGGGGCAAAGGGTACCTCAAAGGCACGCAAACCCGCCTCGACTTTGTGCCCGAACAAAGCACCGATTTCATTTTCTGCACCGTCGGCGAAGATTTCGGTTTCTTCGGCAGCATCCTGTTCCTCGGCCTCTACGTAGCACTGCTTTTCCGGATCATTTTCATCGCGGAGCGGCAACGGTCAACATTCAGCCGCGTGTATGCCTATGGCGTGGCCAGTATTATCTTTTTCCATCTCGCCATCAATATCTCCATGACCATCGGTCTTGCCCCGGTGATCGGCATTCCCCTGCCACTGGTGAGTTACGGCGGCTCTTCCCTCATGACCTTTACCATGCTCATCTTCATCATGCTGCGCCTCGATGCGGACAGGCAGATGGTGCTGCGCTAAAACTTCATCTTTTTAACCGGAAACCTGCATGTCTGTTTTTAATCAGCCCAGGAAAAGCGTGATCTACCTGATCTTTCTCGGCATGACGGCCCTCATCGTGGCGAGGTTATTCTACCTGCAGGTGATCGAAACAAAATATTCCAAACTGGCGGACGCCAATGCGCATCTTCGCAAAGTGATCTACCCCAGCCGCGGCATTATCTACGACCGCAAAGGACGCAGCGTAATGCGCAACGAAGCGCTGTACGACCTGATGGTGACCCCGCGCAGCGTGAAGAATATCGACACGGCCTATCTCTGCGAAGTATTGTCGATCACCCGGAAAGAATTTATCAAACGCATCGCCAACGCGCGCATGAAAGAAGGACCGGTGCGGCCGTCTGTATTCGCGAGCCTGCTCACCCCCGAAACCTACGGCAAACTGCAGGAAAGCATGTACCGGTTCCAGCCCGGCTTCGAGCTGGTGCTGCGGCCGGTGCGCAGCTATCCGTACGGCGTGGGGGCTAACGTGTTCGGTTACATCAGCGAAATTTCACCTTCCATGCTCGCGGACACCACGGGCAGGTACAGCGCTTACCAGCAGGGCGATTATATCGGAATGACGGGGCTGGAGAGAACGTATGAGCCCGTTCTGATGGGCCAGCGCGGGATTCAATACCTCGTAAAAGACAATCTCAACCGCCCGCAGGGCCCGCTGGAAAACGGCGAGTTCGACACGGCGGCCATTGCCGGCAAAAACCTGCGGCTGGCCATGGACATTGAATTGCAGCTGCTCGGTGAAAAGATGATGAAGGGGAAAGTGGGAAGCATTGTGGCGATAGACCCGCAAACCGGCGGCATCCTTGCGATGGTGAGCGGCCCCACCTACGACCCGAACCTGCTTTCAGGCTCGTACCGGGCAAAAAATCTTGGCCGGCTGTTTACCGATACTGTGTCGCCCATGATCAACCGCGCGGTGCAGGCCGCTTATCCTCCCGGCTCTACCTTCAAGCCCATCACCGGCCTCATTGCGCTGGACGAAGGGATCGTTGGCCCGGAGTTCGGTTTCGACTGCCGCGGCGGGTATGGGTCTTGCGGGCGTTTCAGCCGTTGCCTGCACAGCAATGTGGGGCATGCCGCGAACATGCGCAGCGCGCTCGCCAATTCCTGCAATGCTTATTTCATGCATCTTTACCGTTTATGCGTAGACAACCGGAAATGGGGCGGCATTGGCGCGGGGCAAACAAAATTCGTATCGTATCTCAACGACATGGGCCTGGGCCGCAGGCTGGGAATAGACATTCCCAACGAAAAACCGGGCGACGTGCCGGATACCGCGCGGATGAACGACCGTTATGCCGGCCGGTGGAATTCCTGCTCCGAAATGTACGTGGGCATGGGCCAGGGCCTGCTGGGCCTCACGCCGCTGCAAATGGCCAATGCCATGTGCATCATCGCGAACAGGGGCTACTATTACGTTCCGCATTTCGTGGAAAGCATCGACAACGATCATTCGGACATCCTGAAAACATACAAAGAAAAACACCGCGTGGCCAATATTTCAGATGAAGCGTTCAACTCAATAGTGCTGGGCCTTGAGGACGTAGTGACCAGGGGCACGGCCAAAGGCGTGCAGATAGACAGCATTGCGGTATGCGGCAAAACCGGCACGGCGGAAAACGGGGCGCGGATCAACGGGGAGTACGTGCAGCTGAAAGACCACTCGCTGTTCGTCGGGTTTGCGCCGAAAGACAACCCGAAGATCGCGATAGCCGTGATCGTGGAGAACTCCGGTTTCAGCACCACCTACGCGGTGCCCATCGCCGGCATCCTGATCGAAAAATACCTGAAAGACACGATCTCCGCGAAACGCAGGCCCATTCTCGACCAGATGATCGCTTCCGTTACCATTTCCCCCGAAATGAGGGCCAAATCCAGGCTCGATTCGCTCAACAGCGTGAGTTATATGGCGGCCGACGGCGAAGCGCTGTTAAGAAAGATCATCTCCAAATAACAGGAGCCCATTATTCTGTATTTTTGTGGAATGGCACGAATCATACCACTTTCGGAAGGAAGTTTTACAGTAGACGGAACCAAGAAATTCATCCCCTTCGACGAGCACAGGGATGCTTTGAAAGACCGCAGCTCCGGCTCGCTGCTCGTGGAAATACAGCCCTTTTTGGTGATTACGGACAGGGACATCCTGCTGCTGGACACCGGCCTCGGTTTCCGCAATGCAGACGGTATTTTGCAGCTGCACCAGAACCTGATAGACAACGGCATCAATCCCATGGAAGTGACCAAGGTGCTGATGAGCCATTTGCATAAGGACCATGCTGGCGGGGTAACGGTGGAAGACATTGTAACAGGTGAGCATTCGCTCAGCTTCCCGCACGCCACTTATTACGTAAGCCGCCAGGAATTGGATTTCGCCATCGCTAACGACGGCAAATCTTACCTGAAGGAAGAAGTAGACCTGCTGCAGCAGCGGGACAACGTGGTGTTCACGGAAGGCAACGGCACGATAGACGGGTATATCCATTACGAGCACAGCGGCGGGCATTGCCCCTGGCACCAGGTGTTTTTGATAGACGACGGGGAGGATAAAGTATTTTTCGGGGGAGACGAAGCGCCGCAGATCTCCATGATGCGGAGCCGTTTTATCGCCAAATACGACGCGGACGGGAAAAAGGCGATGGAATTGCGCCAGCAGTACATGGAGCGGGGAAAGGCGGAAGGCTGGACCTTTCTTTTTTACCACGATACCAAGTTGCCGACTACACGTTTTTAGGAAAAATACTATACATGAAGAGGCCGGCTCAGAAGGGCCGGCCTGGCATTTTTTCCTACTTATTTATTGATGATAATTACTTCTGGTTATTTGTGACGCCGCATCATGCGGTTGTCTTTCCTTTCCTTTAATTGCCGGATCATCATGCCCCTGAACTCTCTTTCGGCGCGGTAGAGGTTGCTAACCTTCCGGGCGGGGAGCACTTTCATGAATTCCTGTTTGTAACGGGTGCGGATGTCGAGCATTTTTCTTTCGTAGCCCAGTTCCTTATCCATGGCTTCTTCGGCCACAGCGTCCGTACGGGGCACGCCTTTCAGCTCTTTCGCTTTTTTCCTGCGCTCGGCGATCAGCTGGTTCACTTCCTTGGAATATTTGTTGTACACCGGCCAGAATTTCTGTGCTTCTTCGGGGGTAAGGTCGAGCTCTTTGGAGATGTAAAGGATCTCCAGCGACTTTACCTTATCCTGTTTGGCGGCGGCATCTTCCTGCTGCGCGTCCTGCGCCAGGAGGCTGGCAGCGGGCAGCGATACCATGGAGAGAAACGCCGCTACGATCCATATCAGCTTACGTCGCATCATTCTGTCATTGATTAAAAGGGATTTCCTGTAAAAGATTTTCTTCCAGCATTTTGTCTATCTCTTCGTTGGTCAGCTCTTCGGGCAATACGGAAGGCATTTCTTCGTCCAGCGAAACATTGGTAAAGATATTCTCATTATCAAAATCGTCTGTATGATATTGTAAAAAATCCACGATCTCCTGGTCGCTGATCTTCGCCAGCTGGCGGTCCAGCGCGTTGCCGGAATATTCCCGGGCGATAAACACCGCGCCCACGCTTACGATGCCCGCGACAGCGGCGGCCACCAGGCAGCGTTTGAATAATTTGATGCGTTTGTTGAGCGGGAGTATTTTCACGACCGGCTCCGCTTCCCTGTTCTGCACCAGGCCTTTCGCCAGCCCGTCGAAATAACCCTTGGGCGCGTTGTAGGGCGTTTTACGGGGAATGGCGGCGAGCATGGGGGACAATTCTTCCAGTTCCGCATTCACTTCCGCGGCATTTTCCAGCTCCCGGATGCGGGACATCAGCTGCCCCGGGAACCCGGCGAAGTACCCAGGTGGCAGGTCGAAATCCGGCGGGTGGCCCAGCGGCCCCATTTCCGGAGCGATCTGCCCCAACTCTACCACTATATCTTTTCCTTTGGGTGACATATCATTAAGACGTTTATTCTCCCCGATGGTTTAATAATCAGTTATTTTTCAAAAATTCCTCGACCTTTTTCACCGCATGATGGTAAGAGGCTTTCAGCGCGCCTTCGGAAGTATCCAACACGCGGCTCATTTCTTCATATGGCATTTCGTCGTAATAACGAAGGCTGAACACGGCCCGCTGTTTTTCAGGCAGGCTGAGGATGGCGTTCTGTAATTTCCATTCTATTTTGGCCACATCGTAATGCGGATCTGACTGCAATTTGTTGGCAAGCCCCGTTTCCACGTCGGACAGCGAAATGGCGGATTTCCTTTTCAGCTGCTCCAGGAAAGTGAGGCATTCGTTGGTGGCGATCTTGTAAAGCCAGGTGTATAAACGGGCGTCTTCCCGGAAATTCTCCAGGTTCTTCCATACTTTGATGAATACATTCTGCAGCACGTCGTTGGCGTCGTCGTGATCTATCACCAGCCGCCTGGCATGCCAGTACAATCTCTCCTGGTACTTCCGCACGATAAGCGTAAATCCCTTTTCTTTCGTATCCGGTTCCCTGAAAAGCGCTAGTAGTTCTTTATCTTCTTGCGTTACTGCCATAGGCGGTTAAACAGTGTGTTGATGTATCCGTGAACGGAGGTATGGATCATATATAAATATACCAATATCCGCGGAATGGTGCCCGTAAACGGAAAAAACCATCACTAGGATGGTTTTTTCCGTGCAAGGTTTAATGCCTTTATAAATTTTAACCTTTTTTACGGGCGATGGCTTTTTCGGCCGCTTCCACGATCTGGGGAGTGTCCAGTCCGTATTTTTTAAGCAGGTCGGTGGGTTTGCCGCTTTCGCCAAAGGTATCTTTAGTACCGATGTATTCGATGGGGATGGGCAGGTGGCGGGCCGCTACCTGCGCGATGCTGTCTCCCAGGCCGCCCAGCACGTTATGTTCTTCGGCGGTTACCGCGCAGCGGGTTTTGGTGATGGACCTGAGCACTGCTTCCTCGTCCAGCGGCTTGATGGTGTGGATATTGATCAGTTCCACGCTATAGCCTTTTTCTTCGAGGATGCGGCCGGCTTCCACGCATTTCCAAACCAGGTGGCCGCAGGCGAACAGGGTGATGTCTGTTCCTTCGTTCAGCACCTGCGCTTTCCCGATCTCGAATTTCTGGCCTTCGGGGGTGAAATTCGGCCATTTCGGGCGGCCAAAACGGAGATATACGGGGCCTTCATAGTCTGCAATGGCTATGGTGGCGGCTTTGGTCTGGTTGAAGTCGCAGGGCACGATCACGGTCATACCGGGCAGCATTTTCATCATGCCGATATCTTCCAGGATCTGGTGGGTGGCGCCGTCTTCCCCGAGGGTAAGGCCCGCGTGGGAAGCGCAGATCTTCACGTTTTTACCGGAATACGCCACGCTCTGGCGGATCTGGTCGTATACGCGGCCGGTGGAGAAGTTGGCAAAAGTGGTGGTGTACGGGATCTTTCCGCCGATGGTCATGCCTGCCGCCACGCCGATCATATTGGCTTCGGCGATGCCGCATTGTACAAAGCGGTCGGGAAATTCCTTGATGAACGCCTGGAGTTTCATAGATCCCAGCAGGTCCGCCGTCAGTGCGATCACGTTGGGGTTTTTCCTGCCTGCTTCAAGGATGCCCTCGCCGAATCCGCCGCGGGTTTCCTTTTCGTTCAGTACTTGTATATCTTTTACCATAATGCCGATAGATTTATAAGCCGCAAAGCTAATAAAATAAAAAACGTAGGGTGACGAATTTTTGTCCGGGAACCCTGAGTTCCATCCGCCCTTTAAAAAAAACGGGTATGAACGGACGAATTTAATTGTTCAAAACCCTGTCTCTCAGCGCCACTTCCCACTGCCAGGCCGTGCGCATCGATTCCTCAATGGTTGTTTTCGGCTCCCAGCCAAGCTCCTTGCGGGCTTTACTGTTGTTGGCGTAGATCGCGATCACGTCGCCGGGGCGTTCGGCGCCCAGCTCGTAATTCAGTTTCTGGCCGGAGACTTTTTCGAAAGCGTTGATAGCTTCCAGCACGGTTACGCCGGTGCCGGTGCCGAGGTTGAACACTTCGAGGTTCTGCGTATTGCGTTTGTCCAGCAGGTATTGCAGCGCCTTGGTATGGGCGTTGGCAATGTCCATCACATGGATATAATCACGGATGCAGGAGCCGTCGCGGGTGGGGTAGTGGGTGCCGAACACGGTCACTTTCGGCAGTTTGCCGATGGCGGCCTGCGTGATCACGGGCACCAGGTTGTCTGGCTTGCCCAGCGGCAGCTCGCCGATCAGCGCGGAAGGATGCGCGCCCACGGGATTGAAGTAACGCAGCAGGATGTTCTGCGTGCTGTTCACGCGGCTGAAATCTTCAATGATCTGCTCGCCCATTTGTTTGGTGCGGGCGTAGGGCGATTGCGCCTCGCCGAGCGGGGTGGTTTCCACCACGGGCAGTTCGGCGGTATTGCCGTACACCGAGCAGGAAGAAGAAAATACGAAGTTGGGAACGTTGAATTCCTTGATGCATTTCAGTACGTTCACCAGCGAGGTGAGGTTGTTCTGGAAATAGAACAGGGGATCGTTCACCGATTCGCCCACGCTTTTGAGCGCCGCGAAGTGGATCACGCCCACGATGTCGCGGTTTTCGTGGAAAACGGCATGGGTGTCTTCCAGGTTGCAGAGGTCTACTTTGTAATTGCGGACTTTTTTACCGGTGATCTTTTCCACGCCTTCGAGCAGCTGGGTGGAGGAACGGATGTTGCTGTCTACCGATACCACGTCGAATCCGTTGTTGATCAGGTCTACGATGGTATGCGAGCCGATGTATCCGCACCCTCCGGTAACGAGGACTTTTTGCATAATATAGAGCGTTATTTTATCAGGTTCATCAGGTAAGCGCCGTAGCCGCTTTTTACGAGCGGTTTGGCCAGTTCTTCCAGTTGTTTTTTGTCCACAAATCCTTTTCGGAAGGCGATCTCTTCGATACAGGCCACTTTAATGCCCTGGCGTTGTTCGATCACCTGCACGAACTGGGAGGCCTGCATCAGGGAATCGAAGGTGCCGGTGTCCAGCCAGGCGGTGCCGCGCGGCAGGATGGATACTTTGAGTTTCCCCCTGCGGAGGTATTCCCTGTTCACATCGGTGATCTCATACTCGCCGCGGGGGCTGGGCTGAAGGTTTTCAGCGATGGCCACCACGTCGTTGTCGTAGAAATACAGCCCGGGAACGGCATAGTGCGATTTGGGCTTTTCCGGTTTTTCCTCGATGCTCACGGCTTTCATATTTTCATCGAACTCGACCACGCCGTAACGTTCCGGGTCAGACACCTGGTAGGCGTACACGATACCGCCGTCAGGCTGCGTATTGTTGGCCAGCTGCGTGCCGAGGCCGGCGCCGTAGAAGATGTTGTCTCCCAATACCAGGGCCACATTGTCTTTCCCGATAAATTCCTTCCCGATCACAAAAGCCTGGGCGAGGCCGTTGGGCACTGCCTGTTCCGCATAGGAAAGTTTCAGGCCGAACTGGCTGCCGTCTCCGAACAGCCGCCGGAAGCCGGGCAGGTCGTGGGGAGTGCTGATGATCAGGATTTCGCGTATACCGGCCAGCATCAGCGTCGAAAGCGGGTAATAGATCATGGGCTTATCATACACAGGCATGATCTGTTTACTGATGGCATACGTGATGGGGTGCAGCCGGGTACCGGACCCTCCTGCCAGGATTATTCCTTTCATGGATCTTCAACGATTTGGAGGCACAAAAATAGGTGGTTAGCGCAATTTGCCATAAACAATTTGTTATTACCAGCAAAAAAGCCGCCCCGGGCAGGGCGGCTTCCAATATTTTAACCCACCGGGGCTTAAATAAAGAGATTTACGACGAAGTATACACCGGTCGCCAGCAATGCGCTGATGGGAATGGTCAGGATCCAGGCCCAGAGCAGGTTCACCGTTACGCCCCAGCGAACGGCGGAGAGGCGTTTGGTAGCGCCTACGCCGATAATGGAACCGGTAATGGTGTGCGTGGTGCTCACCGGGATGCCGAAAGATTCCGTGAGGTACAGCGTGATGGCGCCCGCTGTTTCGGCACTAACGCCTTCCAGCGGGGTTACCTTGGTGATGCGCGTGCCCATGGTCTTTACGATCTTCCACCCGCCGCTGAGCGTGCCCAGGCCGATGGCGGTGAAGCAGGCGAAAGGCACCCAGTCCGGCACGTCGGTAATGGTTTTTACCCCCGGAATACCGCCGTGAGCCACCATGGCCGCCGCGATGATGCCCATTACTTTCTGCGCGTCGTTGCCGCCGTGGCCGAGCGAAAAGGCGGCCGAAGACACGAGCTGCAGGCGTTTGAACCAGTTTTCCGCGCGGTACGGATTGGCTCTTTTACAGATATTGACGATAATGACCGTAATGATGAAAGCCACCACCATCCCTATGAAGGGTGCCAGTACGATGAAATACACCGTGGGCAATACTTTGGCATAGTTGATCACGTCGAATGAGCCGCCGGCGTTGGCTACGGCAGCGCCGATAAAGCCGCCGATGAGCGTATGGGAAGAGCTGGAAGGGATGCCGTACCACCAGGTAAGCAGGTTCCAGGCGATGGCAGCCACCAGGCCGGAGAAGATCACCTTGAGGGTGATGAACTGCTCGAACACTGATTTCGCGATGGTATTGCCCACTTTGAACTCCCCGTAAATGTATTTGGAAACAAAAAAGGCCGCAAAATTGAAAAGGGCCGCCCACAATACCGCCTGGAACGGCGTGAGCACCTTGGTAGACACGATGGTGGCGATGGAGTTGGCCGCGTCGTGGAAACCGTTGATATAATCAAAAATGAAAGCCAGTATGATGATTACTACTAAAAAAGCCATGAGGATGCAGTTTGCGGCTATGCGTATTTGATGATAATGGTTTCTATCACGTTGGCGGAATCTTCGCACTTGTCGGTAGCGATTTCCAGCGCCTGATAGATCTCGCGCATCTTGATCAGCTCCACGGCGTTGCTTTCCTGCTCGAAAAGGTCTGCAATGGCGCGGTCGTAGATGTCATCCGCATGGTTCTCCAGACTGTTGATCTTCACACAGGCATCGGTGATCACCCGCATATTGCTCATGGTGCGCAATTCGGGGATGGCGCGCGCCAGCTCCTGCACGCCTTCGTTGATCAGCTGGGCGAGCTTGCGCACGCTGTCGTTGATCTCGTTCACCTTGTAAATATCGATACGTTTGGCGGAGCCGTGAATGTAATCGGCCACGTCGTCCAGCGTGGAGGCCAGGTAGTGGATATCCTCCCGGTCGAACGGGGTGATGAAGTTCTGGCCCAATTCTACGAAAATGCGATGGGTATAGTCATCGTTTTTGTGCTCTAACCGCTCGATCAGGTTCACTTTGTCTTTTCTGACAGACATATCTTTGGTTTCCACCAGTTCCACCAGCACTTTGCCCATTTCCACAAGGTTAGCCGCCACGTCTTCAAAAAGAGAATAAAATACCCTGTCTTTCGGCATGAACAGTTTCACAATAGAATTAAAGCCTCCCATATTAGTTTGTTGTTAGTTGAGAATTTGCCGCAAAATTAGCTTTCAATATTTATAGGAGCCAAGAAATTTTAAGAATTAATGTTTTGGTAACACTGGATTAATATAAAAGTAATATAGCATTTTTTCCTTTGCGGAAGAAAAAACGGGCTCCGGTACACCCAAACACATAACTAACAAAATTCATATTAAATAGTTTGAAGGAGACCGGATTTTCCCCGAATACCTGAAAAATGTCCGACAAACGACCATTAGATATTGTTGTCATTTCCGACGTACACCTCGGGATCTACGGCTGTCACGCAAAAGAGCTCGTCCATTACCTGGACTCCATCGATCCGCGTATTCTCGTGCTGAACGGGGATATTATCGATATCTGGCAATTCAGCAAACGTTATTTCCCGAAATCCCATACCAAAGTGATCCGCCGCATCCTCAAAATGATCGGCAAAGGCACGGAAGTGTATTACCTCACCGGCAACCACGACGAAGCCCTGCGCAAATACGCCGGTTTCGGGCTCAGCAATTTTGTGATTGACAACAAGCTGATCCTGGAAGTGGATGGCAAAAGGCATTGGTTTTTCCATGGAGACGTGTACGACGTGACCATGAAAAATTCCAAATGGCTCGCCAAGCTCGGGGGCAAAGGCTACGATATCCTTATTATCCTCAACCGCCTGGTGAACAACCTGCTCGAAAAAATGGGCCGTGAAAAGATGTCTTTCTCCAAAAAAGTAAAAGAAAGCGTAAAACAGGCGGTGAAATTTATTTCGGATTTCGAGCAGACGGTGGCGGAGATAGCCGTAGACAAACAGTTCGACGTAGTATGCTGCGGCCACATCCATCAGCCCGAGATCAAGGAGATGCGCTTCAACGGCAAAATCATTACCTATCTCAATTCCGGGGACTGGGTGGAAAGTCTCACCTCGCTGGAATATCACCAGGGCGAATGGAAGCTCTACCAGCATGCCGATAAAAAAGCGCCGGCGGTGGAAGAGGAAGAAGAGACGAGCCTGGCGGAATGGGCCGCGGTAGCCAAAGTAGTCACCTTTCCGGGTACCTGACCGTACAATTAAGGAACAGGAAATTACACTTAAATTAACCTTGCGGTAATATTTAATTAACCTTGCCGGCGTAAGTTTGGGAAACCAGCTAGTATATAGATGAAGACGCTCAAGTTACATCCATTAATGACGATATCCTTACTTCAGATGCAGATACAGCGGTTGCTTCATTGCAACGCGGCGGTGTACATTCACCATTCCCTTGCCAATGCATTTGACACGCTCCGCGAAGCGGGGCTGGAGGAAGACGTGATGGTGGAACATCCTATCGACGAAACCCTCAGCCTGCGTGAATTTGAAGAAGAGCTTGAAGAAAAGTTCCATTTTTCGCTCGAGCTGTGCAACCAGGATTCGAAACCATTCATGAATAAAAGCCTGCGATTGTTCCAGATCACGCCATGCAGCGGGAGTGGGGCAGACCGGCAGCTGGATATATCCATCGAGCAGCTGACCAGGCAAAACAAAGCTAGTTGAAAAACCCTCTGAAAGCCCCCTTATTGAGTACTCCAGCCGGTTCTCCGGCACGTCCTATCTCACCTATACCCTTTTTTTAAACGTTGAACTGTTGCGCCCGGGATAATGGTTAACGATTTTTTAATCATTTCTTAACAATTAACATTCTGGTAATATTGGCTTAACACAGGCGTAATACCCTCCCGGTAGTTTTGCGGCATAAATAAAACAGATCGTGAAACGTAGCATTATCGTTGTACAATTAATCGGGATTTTATTATTGGGATGTTTCAACGTCCAGGCACAAAACACTACCGGTAAAGTAACCGGTAAACTGACCGACAAAAAAACGGGCGAGCTGCTCATCGGCGTAACAGTACTGGTACAGGGCACTTCCAAAGGCGCCGTTACCGACGTGGAAGGCCGTTATCTTCTCCAGCTGGACCCCGGCACCTATACCCTTGATTTCAAATACATGGGCTATGCCACCAAATCCATTTCGGAAGTAGTGGTGAAGAACGGGCAGGTGACCACGCTGGACATTGCGCTGGACGAGCCCAGGTCCAAAGACCTGAAAGAAGTCGTGATCCGCGGCTCTTACAAACAGGAAACCATCAATGCGCTGTATGTTGCGCAGAAAAACAACCCCAGCATTTCCAGCGGTATTTCCGGCGAAAGCATCCGCCGTTCTCCGGACCGCAATACTTCCGAAGTGCTGAAACGCGTGAGCGGCGCTTCCATCCAGGACAACAAATATATTATCGTGCGCGGCCTCAGCGACCGTTACAACACCGCCACGATCAACAACGCCATTCTGCCCAGCACCGAGCCTGACAGGAAAACGTTTTCCTTCGACATCATCCCGTCGAACCTGATCGACAACATCGTGATCAACAAAACCGCATCGCCCGAAATGCCCGGCGAATTTGCCGGCGGCCTGGTGCAGGTATATACGAAAGACATTCCCACCGAAAACTATATCGGCATCAGCATCGGTTATGGTTACAACACACAAAGCACATTTAAGGATACGAAAGGTATGGAGCGCGGTAAGACCGACTGGCTGGGCTTCGACGACGGCCTGCGCAGCCTGCCGTCTTCCTTCCCTTCCACCCGCGCCAAATACTCCAACCTCGGCAACACTACCGAAGGCCAGGAGCAGCAGCTGAAACTGACGAAGGATTTTAAAAACACCTTCGCCACGCAGAACTTCGGCGCGGCATTGCCTTCGCAGTCTTACCAGCTTACCTGGGGCAACCGCATCCGCCTGAAAAAAGACGGCTCCTTCGGCAGCATCATCAGTCTTACTTACCGCAACGCGGAAAACATCCAGCCGGGCAACCGATACGATTACGAAAGCGGCAAAGCGGCCAGCTACAATTATACCGACAACATCTATAAATATAATACCAGCCTCGGCGCCATCGCCAACTTCACTTATGTGAAAGGCAACAACAAGGTATCTTTCAAAAACCTCTTCAACCGCATACTGGACAATAACTTCACCGACCGTTCCGGCACCAATTACGACATCATCGGCGACCAGCAGGTAACCAGCCAGGAGCTGGTGATGAAAACCCTGCTGAACTCGCAGCTGGAAGGCAGTCATAAACTGAACAAAAAAGACTGGAAACTGGACTGGAACCTGAACTACTCGCTGATAGACCGCGACCAGCCGGATATGAAGATCCTTTCTTACAAAAGCGACCTGGGCTCCGGCAGGCCGTACGAAGCGCAGATACCTTTCGGTTCCGCTTCAAGACAGGCATCCCGCTTTTATTCGCTGATGACGGAAGACAATATCGGCGGCATGGCGTCTCTCACCGTACCGTTCAGCATTTCGGGCGCAAAGCAGAGCGTGAAGATCGGCGGCCAGAAACTTTACAGGCAGCGTGAATTCAGCGCGCGCGTGCTGGGTTATATCTGGACGGATTTTGCCAATCACGACCAAAGCCTGCTGCAGCTCGGCCCCGGGGAGATATTTGCAGACGGGAATATCAGCAGGAACGGTTTCGTGATGAACGAGATCACCAACAACTCCGATAAATACTCCGCCAACTCCGACCTGATGGCAGGTTATGTGCAGTTCGACAACAAGATCGGCGACAAATGGAGGATCGTTTGGGGCGGCCGCGGCGAATCTTATTACCAATACATCAAAACGGCGGACATCTCCGGCAAACGCATCAAAAAAGATATCACGTATTTCGACTTCCTGCCTTCGGCAAATATCTCTTACGCGCTGAACGAAAAATCAAACCTCCGTTTATCCGGTTCAAGAACGGTGAGCCGTCCTGAACTGCGCGAGCTGAGCAATTTTACTTACTACGACTTTGTGACCTACAGCACCGTACAGGGCAACCCTGACCTGAAACGCGCGAACATCACCAACGTGGACGTACGGTACGAACTGTACCCCGGTGTGGGCGAGGCCATTACCGGTTCCGTGTTCTACAAACAATTCAAAGACGCGATCGAGCAGTACGTAGACCCGGGATCTACCCCGAACAGGCGACAGCTGCTGTTCAGGAACGCGCCTTCCGCTTCAGCCCTGGGCTTCGAGGTGGAACTGCGGAAAAAACTCGACTTCATCAGCTCAGAACCTTTCTTCAACCGCGTTACCGCGTTCACCAACTTCTCCTACATCTATTCTACGGTAGACCTGCAGGGTTACACGTCAGACGGCGGCTCACGCGCGCTGCAGGGGCAGAGCCCGTACCTGATCAACGCAGGGCTGCAGTATGCCACGGAAGACAATGACCTCGTGTTTGGCGTGCTGTATAACAAGATCGGCCCGCGTATTTACCTGGTAGGTTTTGATAACTATGCAGACATCTACGAGAACGGCCGCAACATCCTGGACTTCCAGATAGCGAAAAAAGTAATTAAAAAGAAAGGTGAGCTGCGCCTCAACGTAAGCGACATCCTGAACAACGATGCGGTTTTTTATCAGAACCCTGTTGGGGCGGATGAAAAGAGCTATAAGAAAAACAGCGACGACCAGCTGATCAGCCGCTTCAAATACGGCACCAACGTGTCGCTCACATTTTCTTACCAGTTCGGATTGGGGAAAAAGAAATAATGAACAGGGGCTTAACAATTCGGTAATGTTTTGTTAAAGTGCCTGTAACATTCAACTGACATCTTTGCAACGCATATTCACCGAAAAAATTAAAACTGAGTACTAATGAAACTTGCAAAATTTCTTGCCTTCATGCTGGGAGCGGCCGTTACATTTTCCGCCTGCCGTAACAACGACACGGATGATGACGACCTGGAGCCGGTATTGCCCGAAACCATTTCCGGCAACATTTCCGCCAATAAAACGCTCACCAACGACAAGGCCTGGATCCTGAAAGGATACGTTAAAGTAACAAATGGCGCAACCCTCACCATCCAGGAAGGCACAGTAATAAAAAGCGACGTAACCGAAAAAGGCGCGCTGATCATCACCCGCGGCAGCAAGATCGTAGCGCAGGGCACTGCGGAGAAACCGATCGTGTTCACTTCCGGCAGGCCTGCAGGCAGCCGCAATCCCGGCGACTGGGGCGGCATCGTACTGCTGGGTAAAGCGCCCACCAATAAAACCGAGCCCCTCATCGAAGGCGGTATCGACGAGCATTATGGCGGCACAGACGCTGCAGACAACTCCGGCATCCTGAAATACGTGCGTATCGAATACGCCGGTATCGCAGCTTTTCAGAACTCCGAAACCAACTCCCTGACCTGCGGCGGCGTAGGCAGCGGCACCACTATCGATTATGTAATGTCTACATACGGCAACGACGATGCTTTCGAATTTTTCGGCGGCACCGTAAACCCGAAACACCTGGTAGCTTATGCTACTGCGGACGATGATTTCGACTTCGACTTCGGTTTCCAGGGCACCGTACAGTACGCTGTAGCCCTCCGCGACCCGAAATTCGTAGACCCGGGAGACGCCGGTAACGGCATCGAGTGCGACAACGACGGTACTGCATCCGCTGCAACCCCGTTCACCCGCCCGGTAATTTCCAACATGACCATCGTAGGCCCCAACGGCGCTGCCGGTACTGCCAGCAACCACAACTACGGCAACCGCTGGAGAAGAGCAACCAACTTCGTGTTCCTGAACTCCATCATCCTCGGTTCACAAAAAGGCGGCGCGGCTTTCGAATCCAAAGCGACTTACGATTACATGCTGGCTAACGCGGCAACCGCTTATAAAAACAATATCATCTATACAGTAGCTACCAACAAAGTTGCCTGGACCGATTCTTCCACCGCACGCCTCTACACTGCCGGTTATCCCAACCCGATGACCTCCGCTCAAAGAGACGCGATGATCACGGAAGCAGCTGCTCCTATCCTGGCTAAATTGAAAGAAGCCGGCGTAGGCACGTTCATCGCCGCTTCCGCAGCTGACGTGAAGCTGACCGATCCTTTTAACCTGACCAGCCCGAACTTCCTGCCCCAGACCGGTTCTCCCGCACTGACAGGTACTTTCGCCACCTTCCCTGGCTCGGCGATCGAAACGGCTACTTTCCGCGGCGCTTTTGGTACCACCAACTGGCTCACCGGCTGGGCTAATTTCAACCCCCAGAACAACGCTTACTAATCATTTCATCTGTCGATTATAATTAACGCGCGCCCCGACGAAAGTCGGGGCGTTTTTGTTTGAAACGCGCATTTGCTATTTTTGCGCGGTATGAGAAACAGGAAGACCACCGCCCGGAAGGTAATATTGATCGGAATTTTAATGTTTAGTTCGTTCGCGTCCAAAGCACAATTCCTGATGGACATGATCGACACCACTACCAGGCTGGGCAGGGGAATGATCTCCATGTACAAACATTACGACGCCCTCCGCATCAGCGGCTATATGCAGCCGCAGTTCCAGTATGCGTCCGGCAAAGGCATCGAAACTTATTCCGGCGGCAACTTTACGGGCAACAGCAATAACCGCTTCATGCTCCGTCGTGGCCGGGTGAAGTTCGACTACGCGCATTACAACAAAAGAAATCTTCCAACCGTACAGTTCGTATTCCAGTTCGACGGCACGGAGCGCGGCGTGAACATCCGCGATTTCTGGGGCCGCGTGTTCGATGGCCGCTGGGACGTTGCGGCGCTTACGATGGGTATGTTCGCGCGGCCGTTCGGCTATGAAGTGAACCTTTCTTCCAGCGACCGCGAAGCGCCCGAACGCGGCCGCATGTCGCAGATATTGATGAAAAGCGAGCGCGACATGGGCGCGATGCTCACTTTTGAGCCGAGAGACAAAGCGCATCCGCTGCATTCGCTGAAAATAGACGTGGGCCTGTTCAACGGGCAGGGCCTTTCCGGACCGGCGGATTTCGACAGCAATAAAGACCTCATCGCCCGCGTAGCCATGAAACCCAGGCGCATCAACCGCCAGGGCTGGCTGCTGTCTGCCGGCGCAAGCATTCTTTACGGCGGCATGGAACAGTTTACCAAAGAAATTTACACGATGGGTCAAGCGGTTAACGGCCATCCGGACTTTACGGTGGATTCGGCCGTGACCAATATCGGCAAGATCGCTCCGCGTCATTATTACGGCGCAGACGCGCAATTCGTGATCCCTAACAGGGAAGGCTCAACGCAATTCAGGGGAGAATATATCCGCGGCATACAAACCGCCACGCGCGAGCGCAGCGAAACGCCCGGCGTGATCCCCGTTACGCCCGCGGGTTTTGCGCCTTTATACATCCGTAACTTCGACGGGGCATACTTCACCTTCCTGCAACACCTTGGCAGCGAAAAACACCAGCTGGGGCTGAAGTACGACTGGTACGACCCCAATACCGACGTAAAAGGAAAACAGTTGTCCAACCCGTTAACCACGCATCTTTCCATGGCCGATATCCGTTACGATACCTTCGGTTTCGGGTATGTGTATTATTTCAACGAAAACATGAAGGCCACTTTCTGGTTCGACCGCGTATGGAACGAATCCACCGGCATAGAAGGGTTTGAAGATGATGTGGACGACAACGTGTTCACCGCCAGGCTGCAATACAGTTTTTAACGTTCCTTCCTGAAAAAGTTCAACCCGTTGACCCGGATGTAACGGTAGGAAATCTTTTCTATCAGCAGGTAATAACGCCGGTCGCTGCGCTCCGGCGCCATTTCGAACGTTACCGTCGCGGTGCCGCTTTGGGCCACCGCTTTATATTTACCGGATTCGCCGATATCGCCGAGCATTAATCTTCCATAAGTACTGTCCGTGGGGAAAGCATAAGCGTCCGGGCCATAGCCGATCTGGTCGTGACGCATGATCGAGGGCGTGATCACCCAATAACCGCCCGTGAGCGAAAAACCGGTGCCTTTGGCTTTTTCTTCAAGCGTTTCCGGTGGTCTGTGAGGCACTGCAACGTCCGTGTTTTCTTTTTTGCAGGATGCGGCGAAAAGCCCGGCTGCGAGCAGCAGGAGATAAGCATGTTTCATTACAGGTAGTTTATAGGGGATAATAGTTTTAAACCGCCTGTAAAACGGGAAGAAAAATGAAAGGTTACAATTCCAATGTTAAGTTTCGGGTCAGGTATCGCGGCCGAGCTCGAGGGTGAAACCGAAGGTGGAGCCCACTTCTATTTTGCTGCGCACGTTGATGGTCTGCTCGTGCGCTTCCACGATATGTTTAACGATGGCGAGGCCCAGGCCGGTGCCGCCGATGTCGCGGCTGCGCGCGCGATCCGTGCGGTAAAAACGCTCGAACACGCGGGGAAGATGTTCTTCCGCCATGCCGATGCCCGTGTCTGAGATCTCCACCAGCACGCGTTTGCCGTCCATGTTATAAATGCTGGCGATGGTCTGCCCGTCCTGCTTGCCGTATTTCACGGAGTTTTCGATGAGGTTGATCAGCACCTGGCGGATCTTTTCCTTATCGGCATTTACATGCACGGGCGCTTCGCAGCCTTTTTTGATGCTGAACTTGATGTCTTTCTGTTTGGCCTTGATGCTGAGCGTGTCGAACACGTCCTTCACGAGGTCCTGTATCACGAAAAGCTCTTTGTTGATGGTCATTTCACCGCTTTCGAGCTTGGAGATCTCGTCGAGATCGTCGATCAGCCGGCAGAGGCGGTCGATGTTCTTGGTGGCGTTCTTAAGGAACATTTTATTGACCGAAGGATCTTCGATGGCGCCATCGAGCAGGGTGTGAATGTAGCCCTGCACGGCGAAAATGGGCGTTTTAAGCTCGTGGGAAAGATTGAGCAGGAACTCTTTGCGGAAGGCTTCGTTGCGGCGCAGGTTATCCAGCTCTTCTTTTTTCTGCGAAGCCCATTTTTCCACGTCTTCACTTACTTCGTCGATCGTTTTGAGCGGAAGGATGTTTTTGTTGAAAAAATCTTCCCGTTTGGAGGCTTTCGTTTGGTAAATGAATTTGTAGATGAGCTTGATCTTGCGGTAGATGAAGTTCTGCAGGGTATAGAGGTACAGGTAATAAGCCACGAGGAAAGTGAGGGCGAAAGCGATGAGGGTTTCCCGGTAGGAGGCGCCTATGATAAGGCAGCCTGTGGCCATAATGGCGGAAAGCACCAGCGCTGTAAAGCCCGCCAGCTTCTGCGGCGAAAGGTTCTTAGCTTTGAACATACTCCAGAGTGAGTAATTTTTGTAATAAAGGGAAATTAAGCCAAATTTTTTACTTGCCATAATTCACGAGCCGGGGTCACGCACAAAGCATGGAACAGGAGAGCGGGATATACAGGTGGGTTACAGTTCGAATTTATAGCCTACGCCTTTAACGGTGGTGATCAGGTCTACGCCCAGCTTCTGCCGGATCTTGCGGATATGCACGTCGATGGTGCGGTCTCCCACGATCACTTCGGTGCCCCATACCTGGTTGAGGATCTCGTTGCGGAGGAATACCCTGCCCGGTTTGGAAGCGAGCAGCTGCAGCAGCTCGAATTCTTTTTTGGCGAGAATGATCTCCACGCCTTTGTATGTTACGGTGAATTTTTCGCGGTCGATTACCAGGTCGCCCAGGTGCATCTGCTGCTCTTCCACTTTATTGAGCCTGCGGAAAAGGGCGTTGATGCGGCTTACGAGCAGTTTCGGCTTGATGGGTTTGGCGATGTAATCGTCTGCCCCCATATTCAGCCCTTCTATCTCGCTTTTTTCGTCGTTGAGGGCGGTGAGGAAAAGCACCATGGTTTCCTTGAACTCAGGCAGCTTGCGGATCTCGCGGCAGGTGTCGATGCCATTTTTGTTGGGCATCATGATATCCAGCATGATCAGGTCCGGACGGAAGATCTTCGCTTTCTGGATCGCTTCAATCCCGTCTTTCGCTGTAACGGTATCGTACCCGGCGCTCTTCAGGTTATAGCTGATGATCTCAAGAATATCCGTCTCATCGTCTACTACCAGGATTTTTCCTACTGCTACTGAAGGTTCCATCAACATAATTTGGTTTTTAAGACGGCACAAAATTAATCAGCATATCGCCCATTCATGAAAAGATAACATTATGTAATTGTTAATTCAGGCCCTCTCTCCGCCCGCAAAGATACATATTCCCCGCACTCGCCATTCCTGACCTGATATGAATGATTTTTTGCATTAAAATAAATTTGCATTAGTTGCCCGGAATTGTGTTTTCGCAATATTTGGTAGTAAATTTGTAGTATTCGGGAGGCGTAATCATTTTATATGAGAAAAATATTACTAATCATAGCATTAGGCATTGTTTACAGTGGATGGAGCTTTGGCCAGAAAGTACAGATCCCCATCAGCCGGCAGGGCTTTCATGACAATATCGACAAAGAACAGACTGCTGCCGACAAATTCGACGGCAAGCTGGACGAACGCGTAAAAGTGTCTGACGACGAAAGCATGAACCTGCAGGTCACCAACGCACTGCTGAAACAGGTAGACGATATCCAGACCGAAATAGAGCTGGATACCGCGCTGGACCACCGCCTCAAGGTAAAATACCTCTCCGGGCTGCAGCAAACCCTCAAGGATTACAATTCCAAACGGGCCTTCAAAAGAATAGACGCGGAAGAAGCGCCCGCCATGGTGCATGCCTACCGCGACATGATGCATGCGGACGTCAAAGGGGAAAGTATTTATCCCATCGCCAGAAAACTAAGCTTCGAAGCGGGGGAGCGGATGATCGAGCCTTTCGGCGACAATCCCGGTTATAAGGAATCCCGCGCTGAAATGTTCGCCAAATACGCTTTTAAGAACCTCGAAACCATCATGCCCAAACTCGGGCCTTATCTCGATAACCCGGTAACCGATTCGGTAGTGGCGGCCGTGGCGAAAAAGTACCCCAACCAGGTATTGACCTACGCCACATCGTACACGCCCACGGCATCGGCCATCCGCCGCAACCAGGACCCGCTGGTGCAGCAGATCGTGCAGATCGGCCGGTCGAACCAGAGCACCAAGCTCATGCCCTTTATCGACCAGCTGCTTGACGGGAAAACCACCATCAGCGAACTGGAAGCATCCGTCAGCGACGACGACCAGTATTTCCGCCAGATGGTAAAAGCGTCCATCGTGCTGCAGAAACGCAAAGCCAACGGGGAGAACCCGCTGGGCCTTAAGTCGATGCAGGAAAACATGAAAGCCAAATCGCTCCGTTATATCCGTGAGATCAACGACCTGCACGACGAGAGCCATACCGTGCGTTTCCGCGTGGTAAAAGACTTTACGCCGGAAGAACTGTATTACCTCATCATCAACGGGCAGGAAGAGCTGTATACCTCCAGTTATACCAATGCCGCCAAAAACGGCCTGTACGACCAGATGATGCTGCGTATGAAACCTTCGCGGGGAGACAGCCTGCTGATGCTCGTAAGCTTCGACCGTTTCAAGAAATTCATCGCCATGGCCGCGGGCTTCAACACCCTGGACCATTTCCTTAAATCCATGGACCCGGAGAACGCCAACTACCTGATGGTGAAATTCGTACGCAGCCTGGAAAAAACGGAAGACCTGGAAGACGCCGTGGACGTGGCCAATTCCTTTGGCTCCATCCGCGACCCCAAACTGCTCGACTTTTTACGCACCGAAGTGCGCAAAAACCTCGTGTTCGTGACCGGGAAAAAAGACAAACGCGGCATGACCATCTACGAACTGCTTAACAGCATTTTCACCGACGAAGGCGCGGGCGGCGATTCCAGCTGGGCCAGCGACATGAGCGCCAAACTCAAACTGCCGCCGATCAATTACGTGGAGTTTAAAGACCTGCCCAGCGACAGCGGCCGCGTATACCAGCAGGTATTCTTTTACGGGGACGAAGACGGGGTGAGCTCCTACGCCAGCTTTATGGGCAACTTCCCCCGCAGCGAGTGGGACGTGAACAAAAACAAGTACTGGACCACCATCACCTCCGTGAAAGGCAAGCCCACCACCATTTTCGCCAATAACCCGCTGGACGAGCCGGAAGATAAGACCGCCATCGAAAAACTGGCGGAATACCTCGATGAAAAAGACATTCATCCCACCATATTCATCCACCGCGGGCACAGCTACCATGTAAACACGACGCTCGACAACCTGCAGAGCACCGCGCGCATCGTGATACTCGGCAGCTGCGGCGGTTATCACAACCTGGCCACCGTGCTGGAAAAAGCACCCGAAGCGCACATTATTTCCTCCAAACAGGTGGGCACCCGCTGGGTGAACGAGCCCATCATCCGCAGCCTGGAAGACCTGGTGCGCGGCGGGAAAAATGTAGACTGGGTGCACATGTGGGCGGGCCTCAGCAAAAAATTCTCGGCGGAACCGGCCAACAAACCGCTGTTCGACGACTATGTGCCGCCGCACAAGAACCTCGGGGCCATTTTTATCAAGGCATACCGCCAGGTGATGAAAGACGAAAACTGATTCACAAATATTTAAAAAAGGGAGCAGCCGCTCCCTTTTTGCATTCTGGGATTATCCCTTTATTTTTACTGAATGAACAACGGAAAGGCCAAACGTGTATTTGATTTCAGCCTGCTGAACAGGGTATTTTCTTTTGCGGCGCCTTACAAGCGCTATTTTTACATCTCCATGTTCCTCACGGTGCTGCTGGCGTTGCTCAGCCCCGTGCGGCCGTACCTCATACAGCTTACCGTAGATAAATATATCTCCAACCAGTGGATGCAGATGCTGGTGATCGTTACCGTCATACAGGTTATCATGCTGGTGATCGAAACCGGCGTACGGTTCTTTTTTTCCTACATCACCAACTGGCTGGGGCAATCCGTGATCAAAGACCTGCGGGTGGCGGTGTACCGCAAGGTGACGCGGCTCAACCTTTCCTTCTTCGACAAAACTCCGATCGGCACCCTTACCACGCGCACCATCAACGACATCGAAGCCATCAACGACATATTTTCCGAAGGCATTATCTCCATCGTGGCCGATGTGCTGATGATACTGGCGATCCTGGGCGTGATGGTGTATGAAGACTGGCGGCTCACGCTCATCAGTCTTTCCCCTTTCCCCGTGCTGATACTCGCCACGTACTGGTTCAAGGAAGCGGTGAACAAATCCTTCCACCGCGTGCGCAACGCAGTGGCGGCTTTAAACGCTTTTGTGCAGGAACATATCACCGGCATGCTGGTAGTGCAGGCATTTTCCGCGGAGAACAGGGAGTTCGGCAAATTCAGGACGATCAACAAAGACCACCGCAAAGCCAATATCGACGCCATCTTTGCTTATTCCGTGTTTTTTCCCGTGGTGGAAATCATCCTCGCCATTTCGCTGGGGCTCATGGTGTGGTGGGGCGCCAATAAAGTATTGAATTACGAAGTGACGCAAGGCGTCATGATCGCGTTCATCATGTACCTCAACATGCTGTTCAGGCCGCTGCGCATCCTGGCGGACAAGTTCAACACCCTGCAAATGGGCATGGTGGCCAGCGAGCGCGTGTTCAAGGTGCTGGACAGCCAGGATTATATGCCGGACCATGGCACGCGGGGCGCGGCGGGCATGAAAGGGGACATTTTGTTCGAGAACGTATGGTTTGCCTATACAGACGAGCGTTACGTGTTAAAAGACATTTCCTTCCATGCGAAGCCGGGGCAGACCATCGCGCTGGTAGGGCATACCGGTTCCGGGAAAACCACCATCATCAGCATCCTGAACCGGCTGTACGAAATACAGAAAGGCCGCATCGCAATAGACGGCGTGCCTTTGCAGGATTACCAGCTGGCTGCGCTGCGCAGCAAAATAGGGGTGGTGCTGCAGGACGTGTTCCTGTTCTCCGGTTCCATTTACGACAACATCACCCTTCGCAACCCCGCCATTTCGCGGGAACAGGTGGAACATGCGGCCAAACTGATCGGCATGCACGATTTTATACTGCAATTGCCCGACGGGTACGATTACCCGGTGATGGAGCGCGGCAGCACTTTGTCGCTCGGCCAGCGCCAGCTTATTTCATTTATCCGCGCGCTGCTGTACGACCCGGCCGTGCTGATCCTAGACGAGGCCACTTCTTCGGTAGACACGGAATCGGAACAGCTGATCCAGCATGCGATAGACAAACTGATCGCCGGGCGCACGGCCATCGTGATCGCCCACCGGCTGAGCACGATCAGCAAGGCAGACCAGATCATCGTGCTGGACAAAGGGGAGATCCGGGAAATGGGCACGCACGAGGAACTGCTGCGGATGGAAGGGTATTACCATAAACTGTACACGATGCAATTCCAGAAGACCCAAAGCCCGGCCTGAGCCCGGATTTGTGTTTTCCCGGCAGGATAAGTATCTTTGCCCCTTTAATCCCTATAACCTTACACCAGATGAGATCTGCAATTAACTCCGTACTCCTGGGCTTCGTTTTTCTATTTGTTAGCCCAAACATTGCTTCGGCCGGCGATTACGAAAAAGCGTGGGAGGCGCTGCTCCGCAACGACAAAACAAAGGCCCGCGAACTGTTTCAGAAGGCCATCCGCGGGAACGACAACAAAAACAGCGCATTGGCCACCCTCATTCTTTTCGATTCCAACGAAGGTTTCCATGAGCAACTGATCCGCAACTACAACAATCCAGCCCGTCAGTTTACCCAGGATGCCTACTGGTACGCCCTTTGGTTCAACGAGGCCGTGCTGAGCGAATACGGCAAGAAAAAAAGCGCGAATCTTTCCAACCTGGACCACATATTGTCCGATCCCGGTTTTAACGGCTCCATGAAAGCCGCCGCGGCTTACACCAGGGGGCACCACAACCTGAGCGCCATGGACCTCGCGAATGCAAACGCCATGTACGCGCAGATGCAGGCCCTGGAAGACTGGCAGTTCGCCGGCCCGTTCGACAACATCAATGGCAGCGGCTTTAACAAGAACTATGGCCCCATCACGCAGCTGGAGCCGGGGAAAGGCTTCATTTCCTACAACAATACCGCTATTGACTGGTTTACCCCGAGCCTTACCAACCGCCAGGGCTGGGTGTTTGTAGGCACGGCATTCCCCACCAATCCCGCCATCGGTTATATGCAAACCTTCGTGCAGTCCGACGCGGAAAAAGATGCGCTGCTTTGCCTGGGAGGCGCGGGCGCCTTCAGGGTGTGGCTGAACGACAAGGAACTGATCTCCGAAGCGGACGAAAAAACCACCGAGCTGGATTTCTATAAAGTGAAATGCCGTCTCAATAAAGGATATAACCGCGTACTGGTGCAGATCGGCTACACAACTTCCACCAGCAACCCGAACTTTATCGTACGCCTTACAGACGAACGTTATGCGCCGCTGAAAGGCATTACGTCTACCAGCAAACTGCAACCTTATACCAAAGACCTGTCTACCTCCAAACCGGTTGCCGTACCGCATTTTGCGGAGGAATATTTCCGCCGCCAGATCGAAAAGAACCCGAAAGACCTGGCTAACTACCTGTTGCTCAGCTATGTGTATATCAGGAACGAAGAAAACGACAAGGCCAAGGCGGTAATAGCGCCGTTTATCGAAAAATACCCGGAAAGCAGCTTCATGCAGATGCAGTATTACCGGACGCTGTCGTCCGCGCGCCACCATACCGAAATGACGGAAAAGCTGGAGACCGTTAAAACCATGGACCCGGACAATTACTGGATGCTGAACCTACAGGTAGCGCAGCTTGAGGAAGAGAAAAAATACCAGGAAGCGCTGGACGTAGTGTATAAAATGATCGCAAAATCTGGTCCCACGGAAGCTACCACCCTCCAGCGGATCAACAACATCGGCCGCCTGGAAAAGCTGGACAGCATGTTGCTGCTGCTGAAAGAAGCTTACGCCGCTTACCCGGAAAACGTATCGTTCGTAAGCATGATGCATTTCATGGAAACGAACCTGAACCGCAATCCGTCCGCAGGCCTGCAGATCCTGGAAAAATACTGCGAGCATGCCATGAACTACGAGATACTGAAAAAGCTTGCCAGCGAATATTTCACGCAGAATATGCCGGAAAAGGGCGAAAAAGTGCTTCGCACGATGCTGGAATGCGTGCCTTACGACAATGCGCCCTACGAAGAGCTCGCCACTTATTTTTTCGGCAAGCGGCAATACGATTCGGCCATTGTGTACCTGGATAAACTGCACAGTTTTACGCCTTATTATCACAAAGCGTTGGGAGACATCGGGTACAGCTACCTGCAGCAGAACAAAAACGACAAGGCGCTGGAATATTTCAAAAAAGCGCTGGCCCTGCACGGGGGAATGTATACCTACCGCAAGCAGATCCGCACGCTGGAAGGCAAAAAAGACATCTTCAGCTACTTCCCGGACGCGGACGTGTACAACCGCGTACAGGCGGCCGTCAAAAAACCGGAAGACACCACCCATCCGTACTATTTCATCTTCGATGAAAAAAATGTAGTGCTGTACCCGGACGGCGCCAGCGAAAAAGAAGTGCTCACCGCCGTTCACGTGATGAACAGCAACGGCATTGAGAGCTGGAAGGAAATGAGCCTGCCTTACAACAGCGTATACGAAACCATTACCATCATAAAGGCTGAAGTGATCAAAGCTAACGGCAACAAGGTGCCCGGCGAGATCTACGGCAACGAAGTGGTGTTCACCAAAATGGAGCCCGGAGACGCGATATTCTACCACTACCGCACCAGCAGCTACGGCCTCGGCAGGCTCGGCAGGGAGTTTTGGGACAAGTTCTATTTCACCGCGTCGGTGCCTACAAAATCGGCCCGGTACAGCATCCTGGCCGGGGAGCAGATACCGCTGCAATACGGTTTTACCAACAACAACGGCATTAAACCCGCCATCAGCAAACAGGAAGATTTTAAGCTCTACACCTGGGAAATGAAGAACGTACCGGCTTACAAACGCGAATCCTTCATGCCCGCGGTAGACGATTTCGGGGACGTATTGCACCTGAGCACCGTAAAATCCTGGGACGTGATCGCCGAGTGGTACAGCGACATCACCCGCATGCAGTCCCGTGAGGAATACGACATCACCGTGGCCTTCAAGAAGATCTTCCCCAAAGGGGCAGAAGGGCTTTCCGACGAACAGAAAGCCAGGGATATCTATGCATTTATTGAAGAAAATATCGGTTACAGCTCCGTATCCTTCAGGCAGGGCGCGTATGTGCCGCAGCGCGCCGCTAAAACGCTGGCCACGCGGCTGGGCGACTGCAAGGATATGTCTGCCCTCTTCCTGGCCTTTGCGCACAAAGCGAAGCTGGATGCCAACCTGGTGCTGGTGAGCACGCGCAACAACGGCGAAAAAGGCATCAGCCTGCCTTCCATGGAATTTAACCACTGCATCGTACAATACAAAGCCGGCAACGAAACGCGTTATCTCGAACTGACCGACCGTTACCTGCCGTTCGGCGCCCTGCCGCAAACCGTGCAGTTCGCCCAGATGCTGGCGATCCCTTATCACTACAAAAACAACCATGAGAAATTGTCGCAGGTAAAAGTGATGCCGGGAACGAACAGCAGCACCATCACCCGCCAGGTACACGTAAAAGTGAACCAGGCAGACGTGGAGGTTAAAACGCACAGCGCTTTAACCGGCAACCTGGCTTCGATCCTGCGCGACAAGTTCCATAACGGTACGCAGGACGAGATCAAAGAGAGCGTGCGCGCCGAAGTGGCCAATTTTTATAAGAACCATGTAGAGGTAAAAGATTACAGTTTCCGCAACCTGGACAATCTCACCGATACCGTGGCGCAGAACGTGAATTACGTGGTGAAGAACGAAGTGGTGAATGTGGGCGACTTCAGCATGCTGCGCCCTTCGTTCCACGAAGCGGTAGCCACGCAGGGCATTTTTACGGATGAAGCCCGGAGGTACCCCTTCGAGTACTGGTCTTATGAGAACACGGAAAAATACGTGACGGAAGTGGTGATCGAACTGCCGGAAGGCAAGGTGTTCAACCAGGTGCCGGCGGGTTTTAAGGGAAAATACGATTGGATGGACTACGCGCTCAGTTACGAGCAGCTGGCGGGGAATAAACTGAAGATCAGGCGTGTGTTTAACACGGACCTGAATAAGGACGTGACGCCGGAAGCCTTCGCAGGCATGAAAGATTTCTTTAATAAGATAATCGAGAATGAGCAGAAATATATTTCATTCAAATAACCCTTTGCGGGAAAAGGGGAGGGCGCAGCTGCGAGAGGCTGCGCCCTTTTTCGTAAGTAGCTACGGCTCAGTTAGTTACGGGAGCATAACAATTCCACATGATCCTCGTCAGTTTTTTCGCTCCCCGCTACTACTTAATGTAAAATCGGTTACCTTTGCACAAAATTTCAGAAAACGGTGATTTCCTTGACTCGGTTCAAATATAAGCTGGTAGCCCTGATAACGGTATTTTCAATGGCCGTTTCCGGCGCATTTGCCACAGCCAATGAAGGCCACGACCCCCATGCTGAAGGCGGGCACGAAGAAAAGAAAGGTTTTAATGCGAAAGAAGTGATCCTCGGTCACGTTAAGGACGCGCACGACTGGCACCTGCTGAGCCTGGGCGACCTGCACGTTACGCTGCCCCTGCCGGTTATTATTTATAACCCTGCGCGCGGCACTTCCGCGTTTTCTTCTTCCCGTTTCGAGCACGGCCATGCCGCTTACGACGGTTACCGTATCGTAGACGCGCATTACCTGCACGAAAATCACCTGGACGCGAAACTGTACACCGAAGGCCAGATCATTGCAGTAGACGGGCATGGTTTGCCCACCGGCGAAAAGATCTACGACCTGTCCCTGACCAAAAATATTACCGCCATGATCCTGGGAGCTATATTCCTGGTGATCCTCATGCTGAACGTTGCCAAAGCTTACAGGCTCCGCGGCAGCCGCCAGGCGCCCAAAGGTTTCCAGAGCCTGATGGAGCCGGTGATCATTTTTATGAGGGACGAGGTGGTAAAACCGAATATCCCGGGCGCGAAAGCCGACAAATATGTTCCTTTTATCCTGACGATCTTCTTTTTTATCCTGATCAACAACCTGCTGGGCCTGTTGCCCGGCGCCGCGAACGTGACCGGCAACATCGCCGTTACGGCCGCGCTGGCGCTGATCAGCTTTGTCGTGATGATGGTGGCGACCAACAAACATTTCTGGTCGCATATTTTTAATCCCCCGGTACCGGGTTTCGTAAAACCGATCCTGGCGCCTGTGGAACTGATCGGCGTGTTCACTAAACCGATTTCCCTGATGATCAGGCTTTTCGCCAATATGCTGGCGGGCCACATCATCATCCTGAGCATTATTTCACTGGTATTCATTTTCGGTTCGCTGAACAAGGCGATCGGTTACGGCTTCCTGCCGGTGACCATCGCGTTCAACATCGTAATGATGCTGCTGGAATTGCTGGTGGCTTTTATCCAGGCGTTCATCTTCGCCAACCTTACCGCTGTGTTCATCGGTCAGGCTATGGAGCACACGGGTCATCATGATGCGCATCATTGATCAACAACTGTTTAATCTTTAATTTCAAATACACAATTTCATTATGGCACTTTTAACTGTTTTAATGCAGGCTACTGAAGCTGCTTCTACAGGCCTGGCTCAGGCTGGTGGCGCTATCGGCGCCGGTATCGCTGCAATCGCTGCAGGTATCGGTGTAGGTAACATCGGCAAAAGCGCGCTGGAATCCATCGCGCGTCAGCCTGAAGCTGCTAACGACATCCGTGCGAACATGATCCTGGCTGCCGCTCTGGTAGAGGGTGTTGCCCTCTTCGGTGTAATCGCCGGCCTGCTCGCGGTAGTTCTGTAAGAACAAATTGATTACTGCATCCGGCGCACAGGGCAATGGATGCAGTAATTCTCCTGTCAACACGAAGACTAAAAATTTAAATATAGATATATGGATTTGTTGATGCCTCAATTAGGCTTATTCACCATTTCACTGCTGATCTTCATCATCGTTTTCCTGATCCTGAAGAAATTCGCCTGGAAGCCCATTCTTGCCACGCTGAAGGAGCGTGAGGACTCTATCACAGATTCCATCGCTACCGCGGAGCGCGTGAAAGAGGAAATGGCCCAGATGAAAGCCGAGCACGAACATGTATTGGCAGAGGCAAAAGCAGAGCGCAGCAAAATACTGAAGGAAGCGAAGGAGCTGAAAGACCAGATCATCGGCGAAGCCAAGGCGCAGGCCCAGGCTGAAGCGAAAAAGATCGTGCAGGACGCTTCCGTTGCGATCGAGAACCAGAAAATGGCCGCTCTTACCGAGGTGAAGAACCAGGTAGGCACACTGGTGATCGAAGTGGCCGAGAAAGTGCTGCGCAAAGAACTGTCAGACAAAAAAGCACAGGAGGCTTACATCAGCCAGCTGGCTTCTGAAATCAAAATGAACTAATTAACCGGCTGAATAGAACATTATGCAGAATCCCCGTTTAGCAAACAGATACGCTAAATCGCTGATAGACCTGGCGGTGGAGAAAAACGAGCTGGAAGCGGTGCACAGCGATATACTGCTGTTGCAGGCCATTACCCGCAGCAATGCAGACGTGGTGGCTTTGCTGAGAAGCCCGGTAATTAAGGCCGACAAAAAAATAAAGATCCTGGGCGCCATCCTGGACGGTAAGATCAGCGGCATCACCACCGGTTTTATCCGCCTGCTGGCGATCAAAGGAAGAGAAGCGGTATTGGCTGAAATAGCCGGGGAGTTCATCAAACAATACAACGTGATCAAAAATATCACGCATGTAAAACTGACCTCCGCCGCGCCGCTGGAACCCGCACTCCTCAATACCATCCGCGAAAAAGTGGAAGCTTCCGCGGGGCGTAAGATACAGCTGGAAACAGCCGTAAACCCGGACCTGATCGGCGGTTTCGTGCTGGAAACCGGCAACAATTTGTTCGATGCTTCCGTACAGCGCGACCTGGCGGACATCAAGAAACAGTTCCTGAAGAACATTTACGTGCCCGAAATCAGATAACAAGCATTTAACAGCAGCCGCTGCGTACCCGCAAAGCTGTTGTCGTTATATTTAAGTTTAAACCTTAACGACTTTTTTAAAAAAACATAACAATGGTTGACATTAAGCCAGATGAAATTTCGGCGATATTACGCCAGCAACTGAGCAACTTCAATGCCTCCGCTGAACTCGAAGAAGTAGGTACCGTATTGTCCGTAGGCGACGGTATCGCCCGCGTATACGGCCTCAACAACGTTCGCTCCGGTGAGCTGGTTGAATTTGAGAACGGTGTGAAAGCTATCGTACTGAACCTTGAAGAAGATAACGTGGGCGTGGTATTGATGGGTTCTTCCGCCGGCATCAAAGAAGGCGCTACCGTACGCCGCACCAGGCAGATCGCTTCCATCAAAGTGGGCGAAGGCATGGTAGGCCGTGTGGTGAACACGCTCGGCGAACCTATCGACGGTAAAGGCCCCATCACTGGCGAATTATATGAAATGCCCCTGGAACGTAAAGCGCCAGGTGTAATTTACCGCGAACCGGTAAAAGAACCGCTGCAGACCGGCATCAAGGCGATCGACGCCATGATCCCCATCGGCCGCGGCCAGCGTGAGCTGGTAATCGGCGACCGCCAGACCGGTAAAACCGCGATCTGCGTGGATGCTATCATCAACCAGAAAGAATTTTACGAAGCCGGTAAACCGGTTTATTGCATATACGTAGCGATCGGCCAGAAAGCATCCACCATTGCAGGTGTGATGAAAACCCTGGCAGACAACGGCGCCCTCGCTTACACCGTGATCGTTGCCGCTTCCGCATCAGAGCCCGCTCCGCTGCAGTTCTACGCTCCGTTCGCCGGCGCCGCCATCGGCGAGTTCTTCCGCGATACCGGCCGTCCCGCGCTGATCATCTACGATGACCTGTCCAAACAAGCTGTGGCTTACCGTGAGGTATCCCTGCTGCTGCGCCGCCCTCCCGGCCGCGAAGCTTACCCCGGCGACGTATTCTACCTGCACAGCCGCCTGCTCGAACGCGCCGCGAAAATCATCGCGAGAGACGACATCGCGCAGCAGATGAACGACTGCCCGGATTCTATCAAACACCTCGTGAAAGGCGGTGGTTCCCTGACGGCGCTGCCGATCATCGAAACACAGGCCGGCGACGTATCCGCATACATCCCGACCAACGTGATCTCCATCACCGACGGCCAGATCTTCCTGGAAGGTAACCTGTTCAACTCCGGCATCCGCCCGGCGATCAACGTAGGTATCTCCGTAAGCCGCGTAGGTGGTAACGCTCAGATCAAATCCATGAAAAAAGTATCCGGTACGCTGAAACTGGACCAGGCGCTCTACCGCGAGATGGAAGCGTTCTCCAAATTCGGCGGCGACCTCGATGCCGCTACCAAATCCGTTCTGGACAAAGGTGCGCGTAACGTGGAGATCCTGAAACAGCCCCAGTTCAGCCCGTACAGCGTGGAGAAACAGGTGGCCATCATCTACCTCGGTACTAACGGCCTGCTCCGCGAAGTGCCCGTGAAAAACACCCGTGCTTTCGAAGAAGCCTTCCTGCATGAAATGGAAGTGCGCCTGCCGGAAGTACTGGGCGAATTCAAAAAAGGCAACCTGCCCGAAGACGGCCTGAAGAAAATGGTCGCGCTGGCAGACGAGCTGAAACCCCGTTTCGCTTAATCGCATTTGCTTCAAATAATAAAGAGCCCTGGCATCCCGCCGGGGCTTTTTTTGCCCTCAACTCCCGCATTTTCACCGGCTTTTTACCCCGTTTTACCGAAAAACCGGTTTTGTAACAGGTTGAAAATGAATCAATCTCTACTTTTCAGATATCCAGCCTTTTGCCGGTCACTTGGTTTATACTATAAACTAGTCTACTTTTGATTCACCATTTAACCTGACTGTATGCTCAAGCCATTCCCCATCCTGTTGATGCTCCTGCTGCCCCTGCTTACCCAGGCGCAAACCATCGTAAAAGGCCGGATTACCGACGTAAAAAAACGGCCCCTGGCCGGCGTCAACATCGCCGTTAAAGGTTCCTACGACGGCGCCACCTCCGCCAAAGACGGCAGCTTTTCCTTTCCCACTTCCGCCACCGGCGAACGTTTCCTCACCGCTTCGCTCACCGGTTATCAAACGCTCGAAATAAAAGCGGTCCTCGGCCCCGGCCAGCCCGATTTTGTTCTCGTATTAAAAGAAACCGTGAACGAGCTTAAAATGGTGACCATCTCCGCCGGCAGCTTCGAAGCCAGCGACGAAAAGAAAAACACCATGCTCAAACCGCTGGACATCGTGACCACCGCGGGCGCCAACGGAGACATCGTGAGCGCGCTCAAAACCCTGCCCGGTGCGCAACAGGTGGGTGAAAAAGAAGGCCTGTTCGTGCGCGGCGGCACAGGCACCGAAACACAAACCTTCATAGACGGCATGATCGTGCGCAACCCTTTCACCACCGGCATGCCTGACTTTGCGGCGCGCGGCCGGTTTTCGCCCTTCCTTTTCAAAGGCACCACCTTCAGCAGCGGCGGTTATTCGGCGCTCTACGGCCAGGGTCTGTCCAGCGCGCTCATCCTCGAATCCATCGACCTGCCGGAACGTTCGTCGTACTCTATCGGAATCATGAGCATCGGGGGAAGCGTGGGCGTGGATAAATTGTCGAAGGACAAAAAAACAGGGTACGGCTTTGAAGCGGATTACGTGAACCTCAGCCCCTATTTCAAACTGGTGAAACAACAGCAGGAGCCGGTAGTAGCCCCGCAGAATCTCAACTTCTCCGCCAATTACCGCCTTAAAACCTCGAAGAACGGCATGCTGAAAGTTTTTTTCACCGGCAGCTGGAACAAGTTCGGCTTCCTCGGCGAAAGCCTGGAATACCCGGGCGACAAGGAAGAATTCAGGGTGGATAACAAATATGCCTATACGAATATCAGTTATAAAGAAAGTTTGGGCAATGGCTGGAAGATCCAGCTGGGCACGTCGTTCAGCACCAACCGCGACAAACTGTACATGGATACCATCAACAAATCGCCGGAGCCCAGTCATATCAAAGCCCGGCAGGATTTTACGCAGGTGCGCACCGTGGTGAGCAAAAACCTCGGCCAATTTTCCATGCTGCGTTTTGGCAGCGAGTATCAATACGACGATGAAAGAAGCGCCCTCAACGATATGCATGCGGATTATGCAGACAGTTACACGGCCACGTTCGCGGAAACCGACGTGTATTTTACGCCGCGTTTCGTGGGCCGCTTCGGCGCCCGCTTCGAATACACTTCCGTGCTCAAAGCCGCCAACATCGCACCGCGCGCCTCGCTCGCGTACAAGCTCGACCCCAAAAGCCAGGTGGCTTTCGCGTACGGCGAGTTTTACCAGAAACCCGAGCAGCAGTACCTCCGTTTTTTCCGCGGCCTCAACTACCAGCGCGCCACGCATTACATCGCCAGTTATCAGCGCGTATCGGAGTTCTTCACGTTCCGTACCGAAGTGTTCTACAAAAAGTATCACGACCTGATGAAGACCGTTCCCTCTTTCAATAATAACGGCACCGGCTATGCGAAAGGCGTGGAGCTGTTCTGGAGGGACCGGAAAACCTTCAAAAACGTAGACTACTGGATTTCCTATTCGTATCTCGATACCAAACGCGATTACCTGAATTACCCGTATGAAGTACAGCCGGACTTTGCGGCGGACCATACCGCATCGCTCGTGTACAAACATTATATTCCATCCGTGCAGCTGAACCTGGGCGCAACATATTCATTCGCAACAGGCCGGCCGTATTACAATCCAAACCGCCCGCAGAGCGAGTTTATGAAAGACCGCACGCGCTCCCTCAACACGCTCGGCGTTAACGTGAATTATCTCACCACCGTCGGGAAAGCCTTTACCGTATTCGTTTTATCGGTTACCAACGCGCTGGGCAACGACCAGGAATACGGTTTCCGTTATTCCTCCGACGGCCTGCGCAGGAACATGGTTGGCCCGATGGCGCCGCGTTTTTTCTTCGTGGGCATGTTCATGAGCTTCGGCATCGACCGCAGGCAGGAAGTAATAGACAGACAATAAACATCTAAACCCGACATCATATGAAAAGGATCCTTTTTTCTTTAATGGCTGTAGCCGGCACCATTTTCACCGTTCAGGCGCAAAGTGACCAGTTCAAAGACGCCATGAAACAGCAGATCATGCTGATCGACAGCGGCAGCACCTGGAGCCCCGCGGGCATGCAGCAGCTGGCCAACACTTTCGAGCGTATCGCGGAAGCGGAAAAAACGCAGTGGCTGCCTTATTATTACGCGGCGTATTGCCGTGTGAACGAAGCGTTCGTTACGGAAAACAAAAGCAAGACGGACGAGATCATCGACAAAGCGGTATTGAACATCGAAAAGGCGCAGGCGTTGAAAGGACCCGATTCCGAGATATCCTGCATTCTTTCCCTGATCGCTTCCGCACGCATCGGCGTGGACCCGATGACCCGCGGCATGAAATACGGCCCGGAATCTGCGGAGCTACTTGAAACCGCGCAGCAACAGAACCCGGAAAATCCCCGCGTGTTCGTGCTGAAAGGCCAGAACTTCCTGTACACGCCCGAAGCATTCGGCGGCAGCAAAACAAAAGCGAAAGAAATGTTCGATCTCGCGCTGAAAAAATACGCGGCTTTCAAACCGGAAAGCGACATTGCGCCGAACTGGGGCGAAGCGTACGTGAAAGAGCTGATGAAACAGGTACCATAAATTTTTATTACTTTACGGGCAGGAAACCATCCTGCCCGTGATTTTCACATTCACACCAAACAACTGTTGATGAACTTTAAAGAACTGGACCCGGTACTGCATTCCCAGCTAAGGCTGGCCGTAATGTCGGTACTGATAAGCGAGCACGAAGCAGAGTTCACCTCACTGAAGGAAAAAACAAACGCCACGGCGGGCAACCTCAGTGTGCAGATCAACAAACTAAAAGAAGCGGAATACATCGAAGTGATCAAACAGTTCCGCGACAATTACCCGCAAACCGTCTGCCGCATCACGGAAAAAGGCGAAGCCGCTTTCCAGTCCTACGTCAGCTCCATTCAATCCTACCTCTTCGCCGGAAAAAGAAAATGAACTCCGTTCCATAACTGACAATGGGATGCAGCGTTGTGTGTTAACTTCATCGTCCGCGCAGCGCACATTGTATACCCTTAAAGAGACACAGGATGGAACTACTTGAAAAACTCAAAGTGGCGCCCACCGCCGCGATTGTAATGCTGCAGGCGCGTCCCCTCTACACCTCCGGGCTTGCCGCCCGGTATTATACCATGCTCGATCTTGACGGCGTGCAGGAAGTTTCCGCGGAGATCGGCAAAGTGTTCAGGCATTTTACAGACATCGTGCTTTACCGCAAAAAATTCATCCGCTACCTGCTGGAACAATACCTGGACAACGATCTTCCCGTGCAGGTGTGCATCCTCGGCGCCGGGCTGGACCCGCTGTCGCTCTGGCTGATGGAGAACCGCCGCGATGCCGTGAGCGGCATTTTTGAAGTGGACGATGCGCATATTCCCTTAAAATCGGCTTTATACAACAAGATTTTGCCCGAACCATCCATTATACATTTCATTCAGGCGGATATCACGGATACCCTGCATCTGCTGGATAAGCTCCGGGATGCGGGGTATTCTCCTGAAAAGCCTGCCATTATTGTGTTTGAAGGGTTGATCCATTACATCCGGGACGAACAGTTCCTCAATACCATGCATGCTTTCAGAACGCCGAACAAAACGAACGTGGCGATGCTGGATTACCTGTTGCCGGAAGATTACGTGCCGGAACATACGCTGCCCATGTACGCAGCTTTTAAACAGAAGATCGAAACATTTATCGGGGGAAGTTTCCAGACCTACAGCCGGCCGCGCATGTTCCGCCTCATATCGCTGCTGCATGGCGACGTGGCGGGCGTGGATTCGCTGCAGGACGTAGAGTTCAAGCTGAACGGCCGCAACGAGCTGTTTTATGAGGAAGGGGAAGGATTTATGGAAATGACCTCGTTTTATCTATGAATTACACCGCGCCTTTTTCGGAAATCAGCTCCGTTTTCTTGAGCGGGTTGCGGGTATTTTCCTCGTACTGCTGCCTTTGGGTGATCACGTCGATGCAGGTGAAAACCGCCTGGCGGAAAGATGCTTCGTCTGCCGTGTTTTTACCGGCGATGTCGAAAGCGGTGCCATGGTCCGGCGAAGTGCGCACGATGGGCAGGCCGGCGGTATAATTCACGCCTTCGCCCTGCGCGAGGGATTTGAAGGGGATCAGCCCCTGATCGTGGTACATGGCCAGCACGCCGTCGAAGCGGGCGTGCATTTCGCGGGCGAAGAACGCATCGGCGCTGTAGGGCCCGAAGGCGAGGATGCCGTTTTGTTTGGCCTGTTTGATGGCGGGGGTGATGTGTTTGATCTCTTCGTCGCCGATCAGCCCTTCGTCTCCCGCATGCGGGTTAAGCCCCAGCACGGCGATACGCGGGTTGTCTATGCCAAAGTCCTTCACCAGGCTGTCTTTCATGATATTCAGCTTGCTGAGGATGTTCTCTTTCGTAACGTATTTTGCAATTTCCGCAACGGGCACATGCTCGGTGAGCAGCCCCACGCGCATGTTTTCGGCGGTCATGAACATCAGCACGTCTTTGCTTTGGAACGACTGCTGGAGGTAGGGGGTATGACCGGTGAAGTTAAAATCCTTGCTCTGGATGTTCTTTTTGTGGATGGGCGCGGTTACCAGGCCTTCGATCTGCCGGTCTCTCAGGCATTCGATAGCCACGGCCAGCGACCGCGCGGCGTATTTGCCGCCGGTTTCGTTGAGAATGCCCGGGGTGATCTGCACTTCCTCTTCCCAGCAGTTGAATACGCTTACCTGTTTGGGGTTGAGGCGGGTGAAATCTTTTATGCTCTGGTAATTGAAGTTGTTTTCGTTGAGCAGCTTCCGGTAAAAATTGATCGTTTTGTTGGAGGCAAAGATCACCGGGGTGCAAATTTCCAGCATACGATTGTCCGCGAAGGTCTTGATGATGATTTCCATCCCGATGCTGTTCAGGTCTCCCACCGAGATCCCGATCACGGGGCGGTGCGTATGTGTAGTGGGTGTGCTCATAATCTGCGAAAAGTATCTGACAAATATACGGTGAAATGTTGACAGATCACGGGGCGGGGGCAAACTGCCGGGGATTCCTTAAATTTGCGGCTTATTCCATTTCATGTATACGCTCAAGAAATCATTAGGCCAGCATTTCCTCCGGGACGAGAACATGTGCCGCCGGATCGTGGAGGCCCTGCCCGTGCAGGAAGGCATGCAGCTGCTGGAGGTGGGCCCGGGTGCGGGCGCCATCACCAAATACCTGCTGGAGCTGCCCCTGCAGTTCAAGGCCGTTGAGCTGGACGCCGAAAAGGTGCAGTACCTCGAACACACCTTTCCCGCCATCAGGGGAAAACTGGTCAACGAGAGTTTCCTCGACATGAAGCCGCCCTACGAAGGCCAGTTTTCCATCATCGGCAACTTTCCCTACAACATCTCCACGCAGATCATGTTCCAGGTGCTGGAATGGAAAAACCAGGTGCCGGTGGTAGTGGGCATGTTCCAGAAAGAAGTGGCGCAGCGCATCGCGGCCAGCCACGGCGGTAAGGAATACGGCATCCTGAGCGTGCTGCTGCAGGTATATTACAAAATTGAATACCTCTTCGAAGTGCATGAAAACTGCTTCAACCCGCCGCCCAAGGTAAAAAGCGCCGTGATCAGGCTTACCCGGCTGGAGCAGCCGTACGAAGTAAAAAACGAAAAGAAATTCAAACTGCTCGTCAAAACTGCTTTCGGGCAACGCCGCAAACAGCTGCGCAACCCGCTGAAAGCGTATTTCGACAAGGAGTATTTACAGCAACCGATATTTACAAAAAGGGCAGAGGAACTTTCCGTAGCGGATTTTGTAGCCCTGGCCGAACAGATGTTATGAGCAAAAAAGTATTGATCACCGCAAAGGTCCACGAATACCTGGTCAACGAACTGGAATTGAGAGGTTATACGGTCATTTATCAGCCTTCCATCACCTACAGCCAGGTGCTGGAGGCCGTTCACGACGTGCAGGGCCTGATCGTGACCACGCGCATTAAAGTAGATAAGGCCGTGATAGACCGCGCCGCTTCCCTGGAATGGATCGGCCGGCTGGGCTCCGGCATGGAGCTGATAGACGTGGCATACGCGGAAAGCAAAGGCATTCATTGCGCGAGCAGCCCCGAAGGCAACCGCGAAACCGTGGGCGAACAGGCCGTGGGCATGCTCATCATGCTGATGCACAATTTGCTGAAAAGCAGCCTGGAACTACGGCAGAACATCTGGGAAAGAGACGGCAACCGGGCCTGGGAACTGGGTGGCAAAACCGTCGCCATCATCGGTTACGGCCACACCGGCAGCGCTTTTGCGCGCAAGCTCCGCGGGTTCGACATGCGGGTGATCGCGTACGACAAATACAAACAGGGATTCGGCAACGAATTGGTGGAAGAAGTGAGCCTGGACACGATTTTCCGGGAGGCGGACGTGGTGAGTTTTCATCTTCCGCTCAACGACGAAACGCGGCATATGGGCAACCTGGCTTTTTTTCAGTCCTTCGCCAAACGCGTATACCTGCTCAATACCTCCCGCGGCAAAGTGATAAGCACGGCAGACGTGATCGCGGCGCTGGAAAACGATACCCTGGCCGGCGCCGGGCTGGACGTGCTGGAGAACGAAAAGCTGGATACGTTCAATGAAACGGAGCAGCGGCAATTCGCTTATCTGCTGTCGCACCCCCGGGTGGTGATCACCCCGCACATTGCCGGTTATTCGCACGAAGCGAGCGTGAAAATGGCGAAGATCGTACTGGAAAAGCTAAACGTTTAGCGGCCCCGGGAGCGTTGTATATTAGCGATTTTAATATGTGAAACAGGGTGTAGAGCTACAATATATTTTCGTTATATTTGCAATAATCATACTGAATTGACGTCTCCGCGCAAGCGGGGGCGTTAATTTTTTTTTCTTTATACTAAATCAAAACAAGGTTATGTCTGGCGTAAATTATGTAACCAAAGAGACCCTTGCACAGATGAGGGATGAGCTTACGCAACTCAAAACTAAAGGAAGGGCTGAGATTGCCAGGGCTATTTCTGAAGCCCGTGAAAAAGGTGATTTGAAGGAAAATGCCGAATATGATGCCGCCAAAGAGGCGCAGGGCCTTCACGAGGCAAAAATAGCCGTGCTGGAAAACGCCATTGCCACCGCCAGGGTAGTGGAAGCCGATGCCATCGATACTTCCAAGGTTTCCATTCTCTGCAAAGTGACCATCACCAACCTGGCCAATAAAAAAACGGTGACTTACCAGCTGGTGTCCGAAAAAGAGGCGGACCTGAAGCTGGGTAAAATTTCCGTGACCTCGCCCATCGGCAAAGGCCTGCTGGGCAAAAAGGTAGGCGACGAGGCGGATGTGGTGGCGCCGAACGGCACCATGAAATTCAAGATCGATCATATCACCGTGTGACGTTCACGCGGCGCTGCATATTGAAAAGGCCCCGGCTTGGGGCCTTTTTTTATGAGAATTTATACCGTAGATTAGTAGTTGCTTAACCTGTTACCATGACAATTTTTTCCAAGATCATCAAGGGCGAGATACCCAGTTACAAAATTGCCGAGAACGACCGGTTTTACGCATTCCTGGATATTTTCCCGCTGGTGGAAGGGCATACGCTGATCGTCCCCAAAGTGGAAACCGACAAGTTTTTCGATGTGAGCGACGAGCTGCTGGCGGAATGGCTGCTGTTTGCCAAACCGATCGCCCGCGCCATCGAGGCGGCGGTGCCATGTAACCGTGTAGGCGTCAGCGTAGTGGGCCTGGAAGTGCCGCACGCGCATATGCACCTGGTGCCAATCAATTCTGCGGATGATCTGAACTTTACGCGGGCAAAGCTGAAATTGAGCCCGGAGGAGTTTAAGCAGGTACAGGATCGTATTGTAGCGGGATTGTAGGTTTTACAAGGTCGTTACATAGAATTTGAAACCGATGCCGTGAAGCGTTTCTAGCTTCACATCCTTATCGTCCAGGAAGTGTTTGCGGATCTTCGTGATAAACACGTCCATGCTTCTTCCCAGAAAATAATCGTCTTTTCCCCACACGTGGTACAGGATCTCTTCGCGTTTGAGGGTCTTGTTGGCGTTCTCGCAGAAGAATTTCAGCAGGTCGGCCTCTTTTTGGGTAAGGCTGGCTTTGAGTTTCCCTGATTTGTCCATCAGCTTCAGCTCCCCGTAATCGAAGGTGGTTTTGCCGACGGTGAACGTGGTGCGTTTATCTGCATTCAGCGGCCGCGTGCGTTTGAGGAATACCTCGATGCGCAGCAGCAGCTCCTGCATGCTGAATGGTTTGGTAACATAGTCGTCCGCGCCATGTTTGAAACCGCTGATCTTGTCTTCGTCCTGCGACTTGGAGGTGAGGAAAAGAATAGGAATAAGGTCGTTTCGCTGCCTGATCTGCTTGGCCAGTTCAAACCCGTTTTTTTTGGGCATTACCACATCGAGCAGGCATATGTCGTACAGGCTTTTTTGAAACGTTTTCCAGGCAATTTCGCCATCAGAGCAATGCGTCACTTCGTATCCCGATTCTTCCAGACGTTTTTTGGTAATTGCACCCAGGTTATAATCATCCTCCACTAGTAATATTCTAGCCTTCGTATCCATCTACGAAAAATATTAGGGGTGATAAAAGGAATAAAATTTCATTTGTAACGTTGCAGTTTGCTGCGCTTTATGGTACTTTTTAAAGCGCCTCAGCCTTATTTAAGTTCAAAATAAGTACATTTTCTCAATTAACAAACATCGGCCTCCCTCTTTTGTTCAATTGACGCTATGGCTTGCAAAGCCTTTCCGGATGCTGCTGAAGGAATTTGTCCCAGCCCTTTGATTTGCCGGCGGCTGGAAGCGGGCTGGTTTCCTGGAAATGATGACATACCGCTACGGCCAAAGCATCCGTGGCGTCTAGGTATTCGGGTTGTTCGCTGAAGCTTAATATCCGCTGCAGCATCTGCCACACCTGCTCTTTATTGGCGTTGCCATTGCCGGTGATCGACTGTTTCACCTTTTTCGGGGAATATTCCGACACACGCACCCCTGCCTGCATGGCCGTAGCGATCGCCACGCCCTGCGCCCTTCCCAGCTTCAGCATGCTCTGCACGTTTTTCCCGAAAAACGGGGCCTCGATAGCGCAACTAACGGGTTTGTGTTGCCTGATCAGCCCGATCATCCGGTCGTGTATCGCCTGCAGCCGCTCGTAATGGTCTTTCTTCGGGTTCATCTTCAATACGTCCATCTCGATGATGCGTACCTGCTGACCCGTTACGGCGATCAACCCGTACCCCATAATGATCGTTCCGGGATCGATGCCGAGAATTATTTTCGTATTGTTTGCCAAGCGGAGACTATTTTTGCCAAAACTCTGAAACGTCTGAACAAAAGTACCAAAATAATCCTCAATTATGTGCTTGGCGGGGCGTTGTGCATCTGGCTGACCTTCGCGATCTACCAGCAGGTGCAGCACCAGCAAAACCTCCCCGCGGCCTGGCAGCATATGAAGGAAACGGTACTGGGCCAGGGCTGGGCCTGGATGCTGCTCGTGCTGGCGATGATGTTCGTCAACTGGGGCCTCGAGGCCCGCAAATGGCAGATGCTGGTGAAACCGCTGGAGGAAATACCCTTCAAGATAGCCTTCGGGGCCATTCTCAGCGGCGTTTCCCTTTCCGTGAACACCCCCAACCGCATCGGGGAATACGGTGGGCGCATCCTGTACCTGCGCAATACGAACAAACTCAAAGCCATCGCCGCCACCATCGTGGGCAGCTTTTCCCAGCTGATCGTCACCGCGGTTTTCGGGATCGTCGGGTTTGTATATTACATTAATAAATACGGGATTACGGGCAAAAGCGGGTACTTTTCGCCGGGAACGGCCGAGAAATTACTGTTAAGTGTGCTCACGGTTATTTGCGCGCTCGGTTTAATCCTTTATTTTCGGTTGCGGATCATTGTTACCCTGGTGGACAAAATACCCTGGCTCCGGAAAATAAAGGTCTTCATACAAATCATCGCCCGGTATTCCCCGAAGGAACTCGAAAAGTTGCTGCTGCTGAGCACGGTGCGTTACCTGGTGTTCTCGGCACAATATTTGATTTTATTATATGCGTTGGGCGTGTCATTTGTGTGGTGGCAGGGTTTCTTCATGATCAATGTGATCTATATCGTAATGGCGGTGTTACCCACCATCGCCATCGCGGAGATCGGGCTCAGGGGAAGCGTCAGCCTTCATTTCCTGGGATTGCTGAGCGATAATACGGCCGGCATCCTCGCCGCCACCGTAGCCATCTGGCTCATCAACCTGGTATTACCCGCTGCCATCGGCAGCCTTTTGCTGCTGGGGGTAAAAATTTTCAAGGACAAATAGCGACAGATCGATGAAGTATTTTCTATTGTTATTTTGCGGGTTAACTGTTTTAGCCACCGGCGCCGGCGCGCAGGATAACTTCTGCGGCATCACCAATACCAGCTTCAAAGTAGGCGAATCCATCACCCTCAAGGTGTTCTACAACCTCGGCAGCGTATTCGTAGGCGCCGGCGAAGCCACTTTTTCCTCCAAACTGGAACGTTACAACGGCAAAGACGTATACCACGTCATCGGCGAAGGCCGCACCTACCGCACCTACGACTGGATCTTCAAAGTACGCGACAAATACGAAAGTTATATCGATACCGCCACCATGCTGCCCATGCGCTTCATCCGCAACGTAAGCGAAGGCGGCCATACCATTTACAACAACGTAGGCTTCAACCGCGAAGCCGGCACCGCCACCAGCACCAATGGCACCTTCAAAGTGCCCAATTGCATACAGGACGTGATCAGCGCCATCTATTACGCCCGCAACATCGACTTTTCCAAATACAAACCGGAAGACAAAATACCCTTCACCATGTTCCTCGACGACGAAGTGTACAACATCTACATCCGGTACATGGGCAAAGAGGAAGTATCCACGCGCTTCGGCACGTTCAGGGCCATCAAATTCAAGCCCCTGCTCATTAAAGGCACTATCTTCGAAGGCGGCGAGCAAATGACCGTGTGGGTGAGCGACGACGGGAACAAGATACCCCTGCGCATAGACAGCCCCATTTCCGTGGGCAGCATCAAGGTGGACATGATCAATTACAGCAACCTCCGCCATGCCCTCAGCTCCCTGGTGAAGAAAAGATAGTTATATTTGTTGCAGCTTAAAATCATTTAGATATGGAAGAACGCAAACCTAAGATCCTGCTGGCGGAAGACGATACCAACCTCGGCATGGTATTGAAAAATTATCTCGAACTGAACGATTACGACGTGGAATTGTGCAGGGACGGCATACTGGCGCTCGCCGCCTTCCGCCGCGAGAAGTTCGACATCTGCCTGCTGGACATCATGATGCCCAATATGGACGGTTTTAAGCTGGCCGAAGAGATCCGCGATGTAGACCCGGACATCCCCCTGTTCTTCCTTTCCGCCAAAACCATGAAGGAAGACATTATCCAGGGCTACAAGCTGGGGGCAGACGATTACATTTCCAAACCCTTCGACAGTGAGCTGCTGCTGCTGAAAATAAAAGCCATCCTCAAACGCAACCAGGAACTGAGCAATAAGGAAGAAGAACAGTTCGAGTTCAATATCGGGCAATATCACTTCAACTCAAGGCTCCGCACCCTCACCAAAGCCGGCGACAGCCATACGCTTTCCCCCAAGGAAAACGAGCTGCTGCACATGCTTTGCGAGCATAAAAACGACCTGCTGCCGCGCGAAGTGGCGCTGAAAAAGATCTGGGGCAGCGATACGTATTTCAACGGCCGCAGCATGGACGTGTACATCGCCAAATTGCGCAAATACCTGAAAGACGATTCGAATATCGAGATCGTGAACATCCACGGCAATGGTTTCAGGCTGGTAGTGAAAGATTAAGACAACTGCTTCATAAAACGAAAAAAGCACCGCATGCGGTGCTTTTTTTATGCGGGGAATAATTTAGAATAACAGGTTGGAGCCGCCTTTCAGCGGGGTTTTGCCGAGATGCGTGTAGGCTTTTTCCGTTACCTCACGCCCGCGCGGCGTGCGTTTGATAAAACCTTCCTGGATCAGGAAAGGCTCGTACACTTCTTCCAGCGTGCCCGCTTCTTCGCCCACTGCCGTGGCAATGGTGGTAATGCCCACGGGGCCGCCCTTGAAATTTTCGATGATCACGTTCAGGATGCGGTTGTCCATTTCGTCGAGGCCGTATTCGTCTACGCTCAGCGCTTTAAGGCTGAACTGCGCGATCTCCAGGTCTATCACGCCATTGCCCACCACCTGCGCAAAGTCGCGCACACGGCGCAGCAGGCCGTTGGCGATACGCGGCGTGCCCCGCGAACGGCGGGCGATCTCGGCCGCCGCGTCTGACGTGATCTTGGAGCCCAGCAATCCCGCCGCGCGCCAGATGATCTTTTGCAAGGTGCCTGCGGAGTAATATTCCAGCCGGCTTTTGATGCCGAAGCGGCTCAGCAGCGGCGCGGTAAGCAGGCCGGAGCGCGTGGTGGCGCCCACCAGCGTGAAAGGGTGCAGGTTGATCTGAACGGAACGGGCGTTGGGGCCTGAATCGATCATGATATCGATCCGGTAATCTTCCATCGCGGAATAAAGATATTCTTCCACCACCGTGCTCAGCCGGTGGATCTCGTCTACAAACAGTACGTCGTTCGGCTCAAGATTGGTCAGCAGGCCGGCCAGGTCGCCCGGCTTTTCGATCACCGGGCCGGAAGTTTCACGGATGTTCACGCCCAGCTCGTTGGCCACAATGCGGGAAAGGGTGGTTTTGCCCAGCCCCGGGGGGCCGTGGAACAGGATGTGGTCCAGCGCCTCGCCGCGCATTTTCGCCGCTTTGATAAATATCTTGAGATTTTCAATGATCTGGTCCTGCCCGGAAAAATCAATGATTTCCCTGGGCCGGATGCTGTTCTCAAATTCTTTCTCCGCGGCGCTCAGCCGGTTCTCATCTGGTCTCAGGTTTGAATTGGACATATCTTCGCCTTTCAGCACCAAAAGTAATGAGAAATTGTAGAGGATATTTCCTTTATTTTTATCGAAATCTTTACCATCCATGAAATTAAGCGCACTATGCCTTTTAGGCGTACTGGCGGCGGGAATCGCGCCCGCGCAGGCACAGCAGATCAGCGAACCGGAAGTGACCCGCATCATCAGCACGCTGGCGGCAGACAGCATGCAGGGCCGCATGACCTACACGCCGGGCATCGAAAAAGCATCCGTTTTTATAGCGGAAGAGTTCCGCAAAGCAGGACTGGAGCCGCTTCCCGGGGAAAAGGACTTCCTGCAGCGGTTCATCACCAGCGGCCGGAAAGTGTTGCCGTTGGATTCGGCTTCCGCGGTTGCGGAACCAAAACATCTTCACAACCTGGCCGGCATGATCAAAGGCAGCAGCAAACCGGATGAATACGTGATCTTTTCCGCACATTACGACCACATCGGCATACAAAAAGCGGAAGAAGGAGATAGTATCGCCAATGGTGCGGACGATGATGCATCGGGTGTTACGGCGGTGATATTGCTGGCGAATTATTTCAGGGAACATGCGCCGGAGCGCAGTGTGATATTCGCGGCTTTTACCGCGGAAGAGATCGGCGGCTTCGGGTCGCGTTATTTTTCCCGGCAGCTGGACCCCGCGAAGATCGTGGCGATGTTCAACATCGAAATGATCGGAAAGGAATCCAAATTTGGCCGCAACAGCGCGTTCATTACGGGTTTCGAGCGGTCGGACTTCGGGAAGATATTGCAGGCGAACCTCGAGGGCTCCAGCTTCCGTTTTTACCCTGACCCTTACCCGGAACAGCGGCTTTTTTACCGGTCAGACAATGCGACGCTCGCGCGACTCGGCGTGCCGGCCCATACTATTTCCACCACGCAGATCGACAAGGATACGCTGTACCACAGCGTAAACGACGAAGTGGAATCGCTGGACATGAAGAATATCGCGGACATCATCGAGGCGATCGCTGTCAGTTCGGGGAGTATTGTAGGCGGGAAAGACGCGCCGACGCGGATTGCGCCGGAAAATAAAGACTAAAAAAAAGGCCGCTGTTGAAGCGGCCTTTTCCTTTTTATAAAGTGAGATTAGCGAAAACCGAGTAGTGGTCGGAGGCGAACAAACCTTTCCATGATTGGGTGATGGTGGCGTGTTGCAGCACTTTCCAGTTGCCTTTCAGGAAAATATAATCGATCGGGTCGTTGGCGGTTTCGTGCGGCTGGAAGCTGTTGAACGTGCAATCGGGCCCGTAATGCGGTATTTTGCTGAGTGGTTTGGAATCTTTGAGATGAAGCGGGTTTTGTTCGTCAGTGATCACGCGGATGGGATCGTCTTTCGGCATGGCATTGAAATCGCCGGTGACTACGACGGGCAGTTTGCCGCTGATTTTTGCAACTTTTTCCAGTAGTAGTTTGGCGCTTTCGTGGCGGGCGGTCCTGCCCCGGTGATCGAAATGGGTATTGAAGTGGTAGAATTCTTTTTTGGTAAGGCGGTCGCGGAAGCGGGCATAGGTCACGATGCGGGGAAGCTGGGCGTCCCAGCCTTTGCTGCCAACGGTTTCGGGCGTTTCAGACAGCCAGAAGGTTTGGGATTGCAGCAGTTGCAGGCGGGTAGTGTCGTAAAAAATGGCAGAGAACTCGCCTTTTTTATCGCCGTCGTCGCGGCCTACGCCAACGAACTTATATTGCGGGAGGCGTTGGGCGAGGTCTTCCATCTGGTCCCAGAGGGCTTCCTGGACGCCGAGGATAACGGGTTGGTGGAAGAGAACCTGGGAGGCGACCTTGTCTTTGCGGTTAGGCCAGGCGTTGGCGCTGTCTTTCGGGTTGTTGTAACGGATATTGAAAGACATGACGCGGATATTGCGGTCTTGCGCCAGCGCGGTGGCGGCGGCGAAGAGGCAGAGCAGCAGTACGGTGGTGATCCTTTTCATGACGACAAGTTAATAATTATACTTTTCAGAATACATCCAAAATACGGAGATATTCTATTTTTAACATGAGATTTTCTCAGCCTCTTTTTTTCCCCCGGTTCCCCCCTTCACTTAATTTTACCCCAACGCAACATTGAAAAAAATGCATGTTTATGGACAGATTTTCGTTGGACCTCGCCGGGAAGGACTACTGCCCTGTGAGGCTGCAGGGGCTTACGTTCGAGGACGACCAGGGAAGTTTCCACGCGCATCTCCCCGGGCTGGACCTGAGCGGTTACGGCGAATCGCGGCGCGATGCGAAGGAATGCCTGGAAGTGATCCTGCGGGAATTTTTTAAGGATATGCTGCAGAAGGGCATGCTGGAAGAAGACCTGATCGCTCGTGGCTGGTCTTTCGGGGATGAACTGATCTGGCCGCCGCTGGAGGAAAAAGCTGGTATTACCGATATGCTGAAGCTGATCCGGAACGGTTCGGCGGTGCGGGGTTTTACCTGCACGATCGATATGCCTTACCCGCGGGCGAATGCTTCCTGAATGTTTTGATGTGTTAACCGCCAGACTGTTTGTTATGACCGATGATCGTTTGCCGTCCGGTATTCCGCTGGATTTGTTCCGCTCGTTTTTAATGTCGAAAGGGTTCCAGTTCAGGTTTGTTCCGGGCGGGTTTGAGAAGTGGCACCGTCCGGGTAAATACAGGCCTGTCATTATCCGCATGTACCAGGACCCTGTTCCGCAATTCACGGTGAGGACCGCTTTGCGCAGTATGTTGCTGGAACCGGAAGACCTGCGGGCTTTTATGGAGCAGGAGCTGAAATAAAACAGGGCCGGTGCGTGCCGGCCCTGTCGGGAAAATTGAGGCGTGTCGCGGGTTATTTGATGTCTTTCAGTACTTCCTGCACGGCCCTTTCGAGCTGGGGGTCTTTGTTTTCCATCCGGTCCGTAAAAGTTGTTTTTACATAGATGTCCGGGGAAACACCTTCTTTCTCGAGGTTTTTGCCGTCGAGCGTGTAGCAGCCCCAGGAAGGCAGGCGGTAGAACGAGCCGTCTACCAGTCCTTTGCCGGATGTGAAAATGATCCAGCGGTAGGATTCCGTGCCGATGATCTTGCCGAGTTTCAGTGCTTTGAAACCGGCGGCGGTCATTTCCGCATCGCTCAGCGATTGTTCGTTGATGAGCAGTACGATGGGTTTGCCGGCGGGGGCGAAGTTAGGCTGGGGGGAGAGTTTGCCTTCGCGATATTGCCATTGCAGGTACGGGCGCTGCGACAGGAATTTCAGCACTTCGTCGTGCACGTTGCCGCCGGTATTGTAACGGAGATCGAGAATGAGCGCGTCTTTGCTGCCGAGTTTGGCGGCCATGTCGATCAGGAATTTTTCGAGCTCGTAAGTGCCCATGTTTTTCATGCAGGTGTAGGCTACTTTGTTGTTGCTGAGCTGGTCTACGCGTTTTTCGTTATCCGCGATCCACTCGTCGTAGAGCTGATCGTTGAGATAGTAGTAGGGTTGCGGGTGCAGCCTTACGTCGAATGGTTTGCCGTTGCGTTCGAAGGTAAGCGTCATTTCTCTTTCGAAGGCGGGGCGGGTAAAGTATTGATCGCGGCAGAGCTTGTTATCTACCGCCGTGCCGTTCACTTTGGTGAGAATGTCTCCCTGCCGGATGTCGATGTTCTGTTTGTCTGCCGAACTGTTGGTGATGATTCGGTTTACCTTGTAGGGCTGCAGGTTGTCGAACTGGATGCCCGTTTCCATGGTGCGGTAGCTCAGCGTGATCTTTTCTTCATCGCCGTAGCTGTTGAACCCGAGATGTGAAGAATTCAGTTCGCCCAGCATATCGTTGAGCATCACGCGCAGGTCCGCGCGGTTGTTGATATATGGGAGGAAGCGGGCGTAATCGTCGCGGAGCCTGGCCCAGTTGGCGCCGTGGAAGTCTGCATTGTAGAAATTTTCTTCCACGTTGGCCCAGGTTTCATAAAATATCTGGCTGAACTCGGCGCTGAGGTTCCGGTAGAAAGACTGGTTGATATTGATGACGTCGAGCTTGTTGGCGTCGGGGTTCAGCTTGTTGATATTGCCGCCGGCGAGCGCGTAGAGTTTGCCGTCCACTTCACAGATAACGGATACACCTCTTTCGGTGCCGGCGATCTTGTCCGTTTTATTTTCCTCGAATGGCTCGATCACGGTTTTCCATAATGCGGATTTGCCGTCGGAGTGATTGGAGGCGTAGTATACGGTGGTTTTATCGCCTTTCTGCGAAATATGAAAAGGCCCGTATTGGGAGCCGAAGTCGGGGCTGATCTGTTGCGTGCGCTGCATGATCTTTTCCGCGTCGATCGTGATGTCTTTCACGACGGGCTCGGTTTTGGCGGCTGTTTTGGAAGTATCTTTCTTTTCTTCTTTTTTGAAGAGCTCGTCGAATTTATCGGCGCGGAAAGGCTGGTCCACTTTCTCCAGCGCGATGCGGTACACTTTCGCGTTGCTCATTCCGAACGGATAAGCGGGTTTGGTGCGGGAAGAAGTGAAGTAAATATATTTCCCGTCGGGCGACCAGTATGGATACGTTTCCGTAACGCCGGTACCGGTGAGGTTGGTGGTCGTATTTTTTTTCAGGTTGTGTACGAAGATGTCCTGCTCAAAATTGCGGTAGGCGGTGAACACAACGTATTCATCGTTGGGTGAGAAGCTGGGGTCTGCGTTCTGGAAGGCCCAGATCTCGTCTTTTACGATGGTTTTGGATTCGAGGGTTTTGAGGTCCAGGATGCGTACTTCGTCGCGCCCGCTGAGATACACGGCCTGTGTGCGTTTTTTGTTCATGTTCAGCGCGCGGTTGTTGCGTTTGTCGCCGGTATGTTGTTTGGCGTTGCCGCTACCGTCCGCCGGTATGGTATACCAGTTGAGGTAGCCGTTGAGGGTCTGGTTGAACAGCAGCGTGCGGTTGTCTGCCAGCCATTGCACCTGCACCGCGCGTTCTTCGGGGCGGGAGAGCTGTTTTACGAATTTGCCTTCGATGTCTGATACAAACAGCTCACCGCGGGAAATGAAGGCCAGTTTTTTACCATCGGGAGAAACGTCGAAGTGCGTGATCTTGTCTTTTACCTCGAAGTTCTGTTCCTTGGGAAGCACAGGGTTGCGGAAGAGTTTGACGGCCAGCTTTTCGGCTTTGCCGGCTGCAACATCGTAAATCCATATCTGGTAGTCTTTTTCAAACACCACTTTGCCGCCGTTGGCGTTGGCAAAGGGCCTTTTGATGGAAGTGGGAAAACTGGTGAGCGCTTTTTTGGCGCCGCCTGCGAAGGTGTAAAGATTGTATTCGCCGTTGCTTTCGTCGGAGGTGAAATAGATATTCCCTTTGCGGTCGATGGTGGTCCAGAGGTCTTTGCCGCGGTAATCGGTATACCTTTTATAGGTTTTGGTGGCGGGTATGTAGGATTGGATATCCGGGTTAAAGTCGCCTTTGTAGCGTTTGCGGTTCGCCATGGAGCTGCTTTCCCAGGTATCGTTGAAGAACAGTTCGCCGGAAGTGGGATGTTCCACTACGTTGTGGATGAGATTGAAGAAGTGGGGAAATACGCGCACGGGCGTTCCGCCGTCGATGCCGACCTTGTAGCTGTGGGCATTGCCGGAGCGGCTGGAAGTGAAATAAACGGAGCGGGAATCCCAGCTCCAGGATTCCACCTGGTCCGATGCTTCGTGGATGGTGAGTTGTTTTACTTCGCCGCCGTCTATGGGTATCAGGAAAACGTCTGCGTTGCCGAACTGGGTAGCGGTAAATGCGATCCACTTGCCGTCGGGGGATACCTTGGGAAGGGTCTCATTGCCTTGCATGGCGGTGAGGCGGGTAGCCTGGGGACGTTGTATATCTGTTTTCCAGAGGTCGCCTTCGTAGCTGAAGATCACGGTCTGTCCATCCGGGGTAAGGGTGGGATAGGTGGTGAAATAGGCTTCTGTGGTTTGCGCCTGGGCCGGCGGGTACAGGAAAACGGCCAGGAGCACGGGGATTAAAGCTCTCATAAAGCTGGGTGATTTTAGTTAATGGGAAATTAAGAAGGAATCGCGGGATGTGGAAACCTTTTATCATGATTATTTACTGCAAGATCATTTGCTGTGGGTACGGGCGCAGGGATTAGGCCGCTGTGGTGCAGGGCGTCGGAGCGGGTCTGGAAGCCGGATAAAGAGGCCGGATAACGAGGCCGGATGAAGACAAAGGGGAGGATTGGCTGCATTTGGAACGTCGCGGCGGCTGTGGCCGTGTTCGTTGGAAGGAGGCGGCTGCATGATCGCGGGAGATGGGGCGATCGCGATCGTTGAGGGAACAACTTGGATACAGGCATTGTTGATAACTACGGCTGCGATCACAGCGGCATGTCTTAGTGCAGGGCATTAGAAAAACGAAGCGCTGGAGGCTTTACGCCCGCATGGGGCTGCTGGTTGCTATATAGGTAAGCAAAGCAGAATCAAAAACAGATAAGTGCCGGATTGCCGGTATATAGCGTTACTGGCTGCAGCAGCCCATGGTCGCAGTAGCCATGGTGGCAACAGAACGTTATGCCAATAATGCAAAAAGGAGACAGCGGCGGATACCGCGCAGGTATGATCAGCCGATGCAACCAGACCGCAGCGAAGCACTGCCATCCTGCAAACGGGCGACAAAAAAAATCCCGGGTGAAACAATTCAACCGGGACCGATATCATTCAACCTTGCATCAGATCACCACATTGATCATCTTGCCGGGCACAAAAATGATTTTTTTGATCGTTTGCCCGTCCGTCCATTTCTGGATCACCTCGTTGGAAAGTGCGATTTGGTGCACTTCTTCGGTGCTCGCGTCCAGTGAAATATTAATGGTCGTACGCAGTTTGCCGTTCACGGAAACAGGGTATTCCTTGGTGCTTTCCACCACGTATTTTTCCTCGAATACAGGGAAGGAAGCATCCAGCACGGAACCGCTGTTGCCGATCGCCTGCCACAGCTCTTCGCAGACGTGCGGAGCATAAGGCGTCAGCAACACGAGCATTTGCTCGAGCACCGCTTTTTTATTGCATTTCAGGTCGGTCAGTTCGTTTACGCATACCATGAACGCGCTCACTGCCGTATTGTACGACATACGCTCGGTATCCTCCTCGATCTTCCTGATGGTCTTGTGCAGAGTTTTCAGTTCGTCGGCCGTAGGCTCGCCGGTTTTTACGATCAGGCCCTTCTGTTCGTCCATAAACAGGCGCCAGAACTTCTTGAGAAAACGGTGTACGCCCTCGATGCCCTTGGTTTCCCAGGGTTTGCTCTGCTCTACCGGCCCGAGGAACATTTCGTACATACGGAACGTGTCCGCGCCGAACTTATCGACCAGCATATCCGGGTTCACGGTGTTGAACTTGCTTTTGCTCATCTTTTCGGAGAGTGTGCCGCAAATGTACTTTCCGTCTTCGAGGATGAACTGGGCATTGGAGTAATCTGCGCGCCACTGACGGAACGCCTCGGTATCCAGCTCTACGCCGTCTACGATATTCACGTCCACGTGCAGCTCGTCGGTGTCGTATTTATCTTTCAGCCCGGCAGACACATACTGGTTCGTACCGCGAACACGGTATACCAACCTGCTGCTGCCGGTGATCATGCCTTGGTTCACCAGTTTTTTATATGGCTCGTCGAAGCCGATAAAACCCAGGTCGAATAAGGCTTTCGTCCACATGCGGGAATAGAGCAGGTGCCCCACGGCATGTTCCGTGCCGCCGATGTAAAGATCAACCTGGCCCCAGTAATCGGATATCTTCCGGTCGCAGAAAGCCTGGTCGTTATGCGGGTCCATATACCGCAGGAAATACCAGCTGCTGCCGGCATAACCGGGCATGGTATTGGTTTCCCGGCGCAATGAAGTGCCCGCGGCTGCAGGCAGGTTCACCCAGTCGGTCACATTCGCGAGCGGGCCTTCGCCTTCTTCGCCCGGACGGTAATTTTCCACGTGCGGCAGTTCCAGCGGCAACTGGTCTTCCGGAAGCGCCTCGGGAATACCATTGCGGTAAAGGATCGGGAACGGCTCGCCCCAATAACGCTGGCGGCTGAAACCCGCGTCGCGCATGCGGAAATTGATCTGCCGCTTGCCGATGCCAAGGTTTTCTATTTTGTCGACCACCAGGTTCATGGCTTCTTTCATTTCCACGCCGGTGATAAAATCACTGTTGAACAGTTTGCCTTCCTTGGTCGGATTGGCCTCTTCACCGTTAAACGCATCCCCCAGGATATTGGTGATGGGAATATTGAAATGTTTGGCAAAGCTGAAGTCGCGCTGATCGCCGCAGGGCACGGCCATAATGGCGCCGGTGCCATAACCGGCCAGTACGTACTCCGATGTCCAGATCGGGATTTTCCGGCCGTCGAAAGGATTGACCGCGTAAGCGCCCGTAAAACAGCCGGTGATCTGTTTCACCTCGGCCATACGCTCGCGCTCGGAGCGGCTTTGTACGTATTCTTTGTATGCTGCGATCGCTTCGTGTTGTTCGGAAGTGGTGATACGTTCCACCAGCTCATGTTCCGGCGCGATCACCATAAAGTCCACGCCGAAAATAGTGTCCGGCCGCGTAGTGTACACCACGATGTCGTCCAGCGAACCGGCGATGTTGAATTTGATCTCCGCGCCCTGGCTTTTGCCGATCCAGTTGCGCTGCATGTCTTTCATGGCCTCGCTGTAAGAGACTTTTTCCAGTCCTTCCAGCAGCCTGTCCGCATACTCGGTGATCCGCAGGAACCACTGGCGCATTTTTTTCTTGATCACGGGATGGCCGCCGCGTTCGCTCACGCCGTTCACCACTTCGTCGTTCGCCAGCACGGTACCCAGCGCGGGGCACCAGTTCACCTCGGCATAAGCCAGGTAAGCCAGGCGGTATTCCATCAGGATCTCCTGCTGGCGCTCGTAGGAAAACTGGTTCCATTCGTCGGCATTGAAGCGGATCTGCCGGTCGCCGGGGCATTCGTGGTGCGCGTTGCCATCGGCCTCGAAGATGCGTACGAGCGTTTCCACCGGCTCCGCTTTGTTTGCGTGGCGGTTATACCAGGCGTTGAACAGCTGGAGGAAGATGTATTGCGTCCATTTGTAGTAAGAAGGGTCACTGGTACGGAACTCACGGTCCCAGTCGAAACAGAAACCGATATTGTCCAGCTGGCTGCGAAAGGAATTGATATTGGCTTCCGTGGTCACGGCCGGGTGCTGACCGGTTTCGAGGGCGTACTGCTCGGCAGGAAGGCCGAATGCGTCGTACCCCATCGGGTGCAGCACGTTAAATCCTTTAAGGCGTTTGAAACGGGCGTATATGTCCGATGCAATATACCCCAGCGGATGGCCCACATGCAAACCCGCCCCGGAAGGGTACGGGAACATGTCCAGCACGTAACACTTGGGCTTGCTGCTGTTGTTGCTGACCTTGTAAGCCCCGGTTTTTACCCAGTGCTCCTGCCATTTCCGTTCGATCTGCCTGAAATTATACTCCATATGCGTAAAAAGCCCGGATTTCCGGGCGGTTATAAGTAATTTAATGTTTTGCACGGCATTTTCCAACCGGCCCCATTTTTACATAATAAAAAATGTTAAAATACCGTTTGGGATGGCAAATGTAAACATAACTCCTAATTTTTATTATTTTCGCCCATAAACTAAAGAGGAATGGCTCAATCAGGGAAATCATCAGCAAAGAAATCGAAGCCGTCGTATATCTATTCAATCATTGGTGTTACACTGGTATTGATATTGCTCGGCGTACTCGGCCTTTTTATGATCAATGCCCGGAACCTTAGCCGTTATTTCAAGGAAAGCATTGAGTTACAGGTGTTTCTGCGCGAAACCGTGAAAGACCAGCAGGCCATCCTGCTGAAAGATTCACTGGCCGTTCTGCCCTTCGTGAAACAGATCGAATACGTGTCGAAAGACATGGCCGCCGAACGTTTCAAAAAGGAAAACCCGGAAGAGAATTTCGCCATCCTGGGCTACAACCCGCTGGACGCAAGTATCGACATCACCCTGTACGAACGTTACGTACATCCGGACAGCCTGAAGATGATCGAAGATCATATCAAGAACAGGGTGGCCGTTCGTGAGCTGAATTACCCGAAAACCCTGGTCACCCAGGTGCTGGACAAGGCGCAGAAGATCGGGATGGTGCTGCTCGTGATCAGCATTGTCATGGCGATCGTCGTGCTTTTCCTCATAGACAATACTATCCGCCTGGCAATGTACAGCAACCGCTTCCTGATAAAAACCATGCAAATGGTGGGAGCCACCCGCTGGTTCATCGCCAAACCCTTCGATATGCGCAGCATCATCAACGGCGCCATCAGCGCAGTACTGGCCATCGCAGGCCTCATCGCCCTGATGTACACGGCTGAATCGGCCCTGCCGGAACTGAAAGGCATGCGCGATTATTGGATGACGGGCCTGCTGTTTCTCGGGCTTATCGCCATCGGCATCGTGATCTCCCTGCTGAGCACGCACCGCGCGGTGATGAAGTACCTGAAACTGAAACTGGACGATTTATATTGATCAAAAGTTAACTTACGATAATGGCTAAAGAAATTAAACAGGGCGAACAACAAAGCCTCTTCGGAAAATCCAATTACCAGCTGATGCTGGCCGGCGTTGCGCTGATCGTGATCGGCTTTTTGCTGATGATGGGCGGCAACAGCGACGATCCAAGCCGCTTTTCGCCCGATGAAGTTTACAGCTTCCGCCGCATTACCCTGGCACCCATCGTGATACTGCTCGGCCTCGCCGTGGAAGTATACGCCATCATGCGCAAACCCAAACAATAACCCGGAACGGAAAACATTTCTCATACAGCGATGATCACCTCATCGCTTTTGTTATTTTTTCAGCACCATGAGCACTTTAGAAGCGATTATCATTGCGATTGTAGAAGGACTGACAGAATTCATCCCCGTTTCGTCCACCGGCCACATGATCATAGCCAGCAGCCTGATGGGGATCAATAAAGACGAATTTACCAAACTCTTCGAGGTATGCATCCAGCTGGGCGCGATCCTCGCGGTAGTGGTGCTGTACTGGAAAAAATTCTTCAATTTCAGCAAACCCCAGTTTTACCTGAAACTGTTCCTGGGCGTACTGCCCGCGCTCATTCTCGGCTATCTGCTCGGGGACCAGATAGACAGCCTGCTGGAAAAACCGGAAGTCGTTGGCGCCACGCTGCTGCTCGGCGGTATCGTATTGCTGTATGTAGACAAATGGTTCAATTCTCCCACTATCACCTCTGATGAAGGAATGGACTATTTCAAAGCGATCCGCATCGGCCTGTTCCAGTGCCTCGCGCTGGTGCCCGGCGTAAGCCGCAGCGCCGCCACCATAATCGGCGGCATGCAGCAGAAGCTGACCCGTCATGCCGCGGCCGAATTTTCCTTTTTCCTGGCGGTGCCCACCATGGCCGCCGCCACCGGTTACAAACTGTTAAAGCACCGCGATCTTCTCCTCAGCTCCGGCGAAAATCTCAAACTGCTGGCGATCGGCAACATCGTGGCGTTTATCGTGGCGATGCTCGCTATCAAGTTCTTTATCGGCGCTTTGCAGAAGTTCGGCTTCAAAATGTGGGGTTACTACCGTATTGTCGTTGGTATCATCATCCTGGCGGCCTTTTTTATGGGCTACCGGATGGAAGCATAAAAACGGAAAAAATTAATACATGCGATTCCTGTACCTTACCTGTGCCTGTTTGGTGGCAACGTTATCCCTTTCCGCCCAGCAAAATTTCATTCCCGGTACCGTTACGTTCCCGAACGGAGACAGCGCCCGCGGCCTGATCGATTACCGCAAGTGGGATAAAAGCCCGCTGCAGATCGTTTTCCGCGACGGCGGCGGCGCCGAAAAGACTTATAAACCCGAAGATATCAAAGGTTTCCGCGTAGCGGAGAACGAAGAAAGTTATCTTTCCATCAACGCCAGGATGGACGTTACAAAAGAAACCGTAGACGTTCTTTCCGATTCCCGGGAAAGGGATTGGGTTTCCGGCGCGTTTTTTTTCCGCGTGCTCATGAACGGCCCCGTGAAACTCCTGGTGTACGCGGACCGTAACAGCCGCGAGCATTTCGCCGTGGTGGAGAAAGACAGCGTTACCCAGCTCGTGAAAAAGGTGGTGTATGTTCACGACCAGGATTCCCCGGACTACAGCAAACTGATGACGCATTATTTCTACCGGCAGCAACTGGCGAACATCGCCGGGAAATGTGTGGCGCAGCAAAAAGTACTGCGGCTGGATTATTCTGAAAAGGATATCCGGAAAATACTGCAACAGTATGTTACCTGCCGGTACCCGGGCGAACAGGTGACGCTTCGCAAGGAAGACCGGCAAACGAAAGCTACCTTCGGCGTGATGGCGGGCGGCAGCATGAACTTCATCCGGTTCACCGGCGATCATCCGCTTGCCAGGGGCAAATACGACCCGACATTTTCACCCGTGGCCGGCATTTTTCTGGACATCCCGATTTCCCGCAACCGCCAGAAATTTTCATGGAACAACGAGGTGGTGTACACGAGCCGCCCCATGTCATCCTCGTTCATGCGCAGCGGTCTCCATTACGAAGCCGACATCGACCTGCAATACATACAAATACAAACGCTGGTAAAATACACTTACCCGAAAGGCAAGCTGCGGCCCTACGCCAACGTTGGCGTGGCCGGCGCGATCTCGATCGGTGGTAAAGACGAACTGAGAAGGATCGTTGAGAACAGTTCTTTTACGCCGGAGCCCGAAAAAGCGCTGGACGGCGGCAGGGAATTTTTTCTCCCGGTGCTGACAGGCGTGGGTGTGCGTTATGAAAAACTGCACGCGGAATTGCGATATACGTTCCCGCATAACATCAGCCCGTTCCTGGCGTTGAACTCCCATGTGATGAGCCTGCAATTGCTGGTGAGGTATACGTTGTTTTGATTGTACCAACGACGAGGAAAAAAACCGTCCTGACGGGCTACCCCTTCACCGCCAGCAACAACTCCAGATCGGTGTACTTCAATTTGAATTTTTCGCTGAGATGATAATTGGTGAGCGCGCCTTTATAAAGGTAAATACCGTTGCGCACGCCGCGTTTGATCCATACCAGGTTCTCGAAACCGCCGTCGTCGGCCGCTTCCAGCAGGAGGGGCATTAAGACGTTGCTGATGGCCTGCGACGCAGTGCCGGCGAAACCCGAAGGGATGTTGGGCACGCAGTAATGGATCACGTCGTATTTTTTGAAAACGGGGTTTTCGTGGGTGGTTACCTCGGAAGTTTCGAAACAGCCGCCGCGGTCGATGCTTACGTCTACGATCACCGAGCCGGCTTTCATATTGCTCACCATGCTTTCCGACACTACAATGGGGGTTCTGCCGCTTTGCGAGGAAAGGGCGCCCACCGCAACGTCTGCATTCCGCAGCTGCTCCGCCAGCACTTTAGGCTGGATAACGGAAGTGAATACACGTACGCCGATATTGTTCTGCAGCCTTTTGAGCTTGTAGATGTTGTTGTCGAACACTTTTACGGACGAGCCCAGCGCCAGCGCCGTACGCGCCGCGAATTCCCCCACGATGCCCGCGCCGATGATCACCACCTTGGTGGGAGGGATGCCCGTAACGCCGCCCAGCAGGATGCCTTTGCCCTTGTTCGAATTGCTGAGATACTGCCCGGCAATGAGCATCACCGCGCCGCCCGCTATTTCGCTCATGGCCCGCACGATGGGATATGTGCCGGAATCGTCTTTCAGGTTCTCGAAAGACAGCAGCGTGATGCGTTTGTCCATCATCTTCTGCAGCTGTTCGGCCTTCAACACGGACAAATGAATGGGCGAGATAACGATCTGGTGAGGGTGCAGCAGTTCTATCTCTTCGTCATTAAGCGGGGCTGATTTTACGATGATGTCGGCTTTGAATACCTCCTTTTTATCGTACACGATCTCCGCACCGGCTTCGGAATAATCCGTATCGTAGAAGTGGGAACCGTCGCCGGCTTTATGCTCTACGACTATGTGATGGCCGTTGTTGCTGAGAATGCTGACGGCATCGGGCGTTAACGCAATGCGGCTTTCCTGGAAGGAAGTTTCTTTGGGGATACCAATGAACAACCTCGAGTTTTTCAGGGGTATGTCCAGCGTTTCTTCCAAAGGGGAATATGTAAATCCGGCACTCACGACAGTTTTTTGCCTTGGCTCCATAATCGTAGAAAATTGAGTGTGTTAGGTGCTTCCAAAGATACATTTATTATTGCAGCGACGGCGTAAATTCCCCCGGGTCGGCCGATCCGGCGACGAGTTTCCTGCGCTGGTCCGCCGTTACGGACAGGTATACATACACCGTGTCCTGCGGCAGCAACGGCGCCACCACATCGGGCCATTCCACGAAACAGATGGCGTCCGGATGGTACAGACAGTCTTCCACGCCTGCTTCTATCGCTTCTTCCAGGCTTTTGAGACGGTAAAGGTCCAGGTGGTAGATGAGTTTTTCCCGGTTCCGCGCGTCCGTATACCGGTATTCGTTGATAATGGAAAAAGTGGGGCTGGCGGTGGAATCTTCCACGCCTTTGGCGGAGCAGAGCGCTTTTACGAAAGTGGTTTTTCCCACGCCCATTTCGCCATTCATCGCAAAGACCTGCTCGCTGGCATAAGTTTCCCAAAATTGGCGGGCGGTTTCCGGCAGCTCCGCATGTGAAAATGTGATCCTCATACGCTGTATCCCTGGTATAAGCCATAAAATTAGCAATTCCCTCCCATTATCCCGCTGCGCCTCACCGAAAAAGCACGGGTGTTGCAATAATAGTTCCCCTTCCCCGTAAGCCGCTCCCATAGCCGGAAACGTTCCGCCCCGGGCCGTAAAAAGCACCGCCGTTGCAATAAAATCACTCCTTTTCAAAGGCCGTATGTGGTAATTTTGCACTGCATCCGGTTAACCCCCCGAATAATCAGATAAGCGATGGAAACGATCAGTTGCAAGGTAAAAGGGATGAACTGCTCCAGCTGCGCCCTTACCATTTCCAAATACCTCGAGAAAAAAGGCATGGAAGATGTGGCCATCAGCGTAGCCACGGAGGAATTGCGCTTTAACGTTCCCCAGGGCGCCAACGCCGGGGAGATCATCAACGGTATCAACAGCCTGGGCTATGAAGTTGTGCTCCCCGACCAGGGCGGCGCCACGAAGCCTTTTTATACCACCCTTACGTTTAAGTTCTGGTTCTGCCTCGTATTCACGGCGCCTTTGCTGCTGCATATGTGGGTGAACTGGCACTGGCTGCACAATGCCTGGGTGCAATTGGCGCTTACCCTGCCGGTATACATCGCCGGCATGCTGCATTTCGGCCGTAGCGCCTTCCGGTCGCTGAAGAACGGGATGGCGAACATGGACGTGCTCGTTACCCTGGGCGCCACCGCCGCATTCCTGTACAGCCTTACCGGTACGCTGATGAACATGGGTGCGGATTATCTTTTTTATGAAACCGCCGCCGCCATTCTCACCCTGGTGTTTTTGGGCAACCTCCTGGAGGAAAGGTCCGTCAAATCCACGACCACCGCTATTGCCGAGCTTGCCAAAATGCAGCATACGGCAGCAAAAAAGATACATGTGAACGAAAAAGGGGAAGAACATATCGACGAGGTAGACAACAGCGCGCTGCGTGTAGGCGACCGGGTACTGGTCAACACCGGAGACAAGATCCCCATGGATGGCACTATTTACTGGGGCAGCGGCCATGTGAACGAATCGATGATCACCGGTGAAAGCGAGCCGGTGTCAAAAAATGAAAAGGAAAAAGTGATCGGCGGCACGCTTCTGGACAACGGCAGTATCAAAATGTACATAACGGCCACGGGGAAAGACACGGTGCTGTCTTACATCATCGAACTGGTAAAACAGGCCCAGCACAACAAACCGCCCATGCAAAAACTGGCGGACAGGATCAGCGGTATTTTCGTGCCCGTGGTGCTGGGCATCGCCCTGCTTACTTTCCTGGGCTGGTATTTTATCGGCGGCACCCCGCTGGACGTTGCCATCATGCGCAGTGTAGCCGTGCTGGTGATCGCCTGCCCCTGCGCGATGGGCCTTGCCACGCCCGCAGCCGTGATGGTGGGCCTGGGCCGCGCCGCGCGCAACGGCATCCTCATCAAAGGCGCCAATACGCTGGAATCTTTCCGCAATATCCGCCAGATCGTGTTCGACAAAACGGGCACGCTTACCACGGGCAAATTGCAGATCGGGGAATGGAAAGCCATCGGGATGGAAAACGAAACCTTCCGCTCGCTGGTGTACAGCCTCGAAAAATATTCTTCCCACCCCATTGCCCGCTCGCTGGCCACCGCCTGGAAAGGCGTTCCGGAAACCCCGTTGCAGCAGGTGCGCGAACATAAAGGCACCGGCATGGCGGCTAAAGACAAAGAAGGCAACGAATGGAGGCTGGGATCTTACATCATGGCGAAAGAGGCGACCACAGACGATACACATAGCATCTACCTGCTGCGCAACGGTATGCTCGCCGGCTGGATCGATTTTATCGACGAGCTGCGGCCCGAAGCCCAAAAAGTGATCGCCGAACTGAAACAGAACGGCATCCGCACCATTCTTCTCAGCGGCGACATGCGGCGCAAATGCGAACAGCTGGCGGGAGAGCTGGGTATCGATGAGGTGTTCGCCGAACAATCACCGCAGCAAAAACTGCAAAAGATCGACCAGCTGATGCAGCACGCGCCCACCGCCATGGTGGGAGACGGCATCAACGACGCGCCCGCGCTGGCAAAAGCCACCATCGGCATATCGCTCAGCGATTCCACGCAGGTGGCCATGCAAAGCGCAAACGTGATCCTGCTCAACAATCACCTCGGCGCGCTGCCGCTGGCGATGGGCCTCGGCAAACATACTTACCTCACCATCAAACAGAACCTTTTCTGGGCGTTCATCTACAACGTGGTGGCCATTCCCGTCGCGGCGCTGGGTTTTCTTAACCCGATCGTGGGCGCGCTCGTGATGGGGCTTTCGGACGTGGTGCTGGCGATTAATTCCGTTCGTCTCCGCTTCAAAAACGTAAGCCATTAAAATTTGTCGTTAATTCGTATATCATAACCGGTTGACTGAATGATATACTGGCTAGACCTTTTCGGTACCTGCGTTTTCGCCATGTCTGGCGCTCTCGCGGCCTGGGACAAAAAAATGTACCACGATATTTTTGGCGTGAGCTTCACCGCCTTCGTTACTTCCATCGGCGGCGGCACTATGCGCGACCTCATCCTGGGTGTACGCCCGGTGTGGGTGGGAGACGGTAATTACATCATCGCCATCGGCACAGGCGTACTGATCACCATTTTATTCCGCGCGCGGCTGCTGCGTTTCCGTCGTTCCATCTTTTTCTTCGATACGGTGGGCATCGGTTTTTATACCGTCATCGGTTTGCAGAAAGCGCTGCTTTACGGCGTGCATCCCTGGGCAGCGGTGATCCTCGGCATGATCTCCGCCATTTTCGGCGGGGTGATAAGGGACATGATGGTGAACGAGATCCCGCTCATCTTCAGCCGGCAGATCTACGCCACGGCCTGTCTTGCGGGCGCAGCTTTGTACATCGGGCTGCGGCATCTCGGGGTAGACGGCGACTGGAACATGATCGCGAGTATCCTGCTGGTGATCGGCATCCGGCTCACCGCGCTGAAAAAAGGCTGGTCGTTACCCTATTTACAGAAACATTAAACGAAATGGTTTCCGCGCTTTCCATATTACATCGCTTCTGGGGTTACCAGCAGTTCAGGCCTTTGCAGGACGAGATCGTTGCGTCCGTTGCCGGCGGCCGGGATACGTTGGCGCTGTTGCCGACCGGCGGCGGAAAATCCATCTGTTTCCAGGTGCCGGCCATGATGAACGACGGGCTTTGCCTTGTAGTTACACCGCTGATCGCGCTGATGAAAGACCAGGTGGAAAACCTTAACAAACGCGGCATCCCGGCCTTCGCCATTTACGCCGGCATGCAGGCCCGCGACGTGGAAAAAGTGCTGGCGCTGGCGCGCGAAGGGGAGATCAAATTCCTGTACGTGTCCCCGGAAAGACTGCAAAGCCGCCGTTTTCTCTGGTATTGCGAAGTGCTGCCGGTGAAACTGATCGCGGTAGACGAAGCGCACTGTATCTCCCAATGGGGCTACGATTTCAGGCCGGCCTACCTGCAGGTCGCATCCATCCGCGAACAATTCCCCGACGCGCCCGTACTCGCGCTCACGGCCACCGCCACGCCAAAAGTGAAGGAAGACATCTGCGCAAAGCTCAACCTTCGCAACCCCGCCGTGTTCGTAAAAAGTTTTGCGCGGGCGAATCTTTCCTACAGCGTGTCTGAAGGCGAAAACAAACTCACCCGCATCCAGCAGATCCTGGACCGTGTGCCTGGCGCCGCCATCGTGTATTGCCGCAACCGGCGGCAAACGAAAGAAGTGGCCGGCCATTTGTCCGCCCGCGGCATCACCGCAAGTTATTACCACGCGGGCCTTTCCGGCGCCGAACGTTCCGCCCGCCAGGAAGCCTGGATCAAAAACGACATCCGCGTGATGGTATGCACCAATGCCTTCGGCATGGGTATCGACAAACCGGACGTGCGCCTCGTGATCCACGACGCGCCGCCCGAAAGCATCGAAGCATATTACCAGGAAGCAGGCCGCGCGGGCCGCGACGAACAGAAAGCTTATGCCGTAATGTTGTATTCCGAACGGGACATCTCCGAAATGGAAGCCCGCATCCCGCTGCAGTTCCCGTCGCTGGACGAGATCCGCGAAGTGTTCCAGGCGGTGGTCAATTTTTTGCAGGTGCCTAAAGGCACGGAAGGCGTGTATTACGACTTCGACATCAATGAATTTGTAAAACGTTTTTCGCTCAATATCACCACCGCGCTCAGCGTGCTGCGCATCCTGGAACAGGAGGGCGTCTGGCAGCTCAGCGAAAGCGTATACCTCCCTTCGAAAGTGGAATTCGTGACCGGCCGCGAAAGAATGGACGAATATGAAACGGCCAATCCTTCCATGGAGCCCCTCATCAAAACACTGTTGCGCACTTACGAAGGCATCCTCGAAAACCCGGTGCCCATATTCGAAAAACAGGTGGCGCGGCTGATGCGGATAGACGAGCAGGACGTGATCCACGACCTTCAGCTATTGCACCGGCAGGCGATCATCCGGTATTACCCGCGTAAAGACAATCCGCAGCTGAATTTCCTCGAAGAACGCGTCAGCGCGCAGTTCCTGCAGGTAAATATGGCGCGGGTGGAGGCGCGGAAAAAAGTGATGGAAAGGCGCATCGCGGCCATTGCCGCCTACGCGCGCAACAGCAATACCTGCCGCACGCAGCAGCTGGTGGCCTATTTTGGAGAGCAAAACGCGCAGCCCTGCGGCGTTTGCGACGTATGCGTGAAAAAATCGAAAAGAGAAATCAAACCGGGAGAGTTTGGCGAACTGGCTGCGGTTATCGTGGAAGCCCTGCGGGAGAAAGGAACCGTGCAGGCGCTGGTAGACCGTGTAGATGCGGAGGAAAGCAGGGTGTTGGCCACCCTGCAGTTCCTGATCGCAGAAGGTATCGTGCTGCGTGACGCAGACGGCATGCTCTCCGCCGTTAAAGGTTGATCACGCGGCCCTCTTCGCTGCTTTTGAAAACAGCTTCAATTACTTTTACAACATTCAGCCCGTCTTCCGGCGTTACGGGGTTGGGTTTGTTTTCGCGCAGCGCAGCGTAAATGCCCTGGTAATAGTCCAGGTAGTTGCCGTTGCCGCCGGGCAGGTATTCTTTTACGGTTTTGCCGTCGATCTCCGTATGCAATAATCCCCATTCGTTGGGCGCTTCAGCGCCCCAATCCGGCGTATCGGGCAGCACGCCTTTCATGAGCAGGGCTTCCTGGATGTCTGACTTCGATTTGATGAAAGAACCTTTGCGGCCGTGCAGGATGTAGGCGGGAAGCGCTTCACGCACCAGGTAGCTGGATTTGAGGCGCACGCGCAGGGTGTCGTAATACATCAGCATTTCGAAATAATCGTCTACCACGGAACCTTTGCGGATGATGCGCACATCGCCGAACACGGCTTTGGGCATGCCGAAAATGGTGAGCGCCTGGTCGATGAGGTGCGAGCCGAGGTCGTACAGGCAGCCCGTTCCCGGCTGCGCTACTTCTTTATGCGCTTTGTAGCTCAGCTCTTCCTTGAAACGGTCGTAGTGAAATTCCACTTCCAGGATGTCGCCCAGCAGCCCGTCGTTCACCACTTTCCGGACGATCTTGTAGTCGCTGTCGTAACGGCGGTTCTGGTACACGCTCAGCAGCAGCTTTTTCGAAGCGGCAAGCTGAATCAGCTCTTCGCCTTCGGCGGAAGTAACGGTGAAAGGTTTCTCCACGATCACGTTCTTCCCCGCCATCAGCGCGGCTTTTGCGTATTCGTAATGCGTGTAGTTCGGGGTGTTCACCACGATCAGTTCAAGGTTCGGGTCTTTGAACAATGACTGTACGTCCGGGTATATTTTTACGTACGGGTAACGCTGCTGCGTAAGATGTTTGCTGCGTTCCACTACGGCGGTAAGCTCAAAGCCCGGGTGCACGTGAATGAACGGCGCATGGAAAGCGTAGCCGCTGTGGCCGTAGGAACATAAACCTGTTTTGATCGGTGCTGACATATCTTGAATTATTTTTTCGGATTTCCTTCGTTATCGAAAAGCTGTGATTAAAACCAGCTGCTTTTCTTTCTGCTTTTCCCGCCAAGGCCCAGCGCGCCCAGCAGGCTGCGCGTGATCATGTTAGCGGCGGTTCGGCCGGCCTGTCTTGCCGCGGAGCTGGTCATGATCGTTTCCAGGAGGCCTTTTTCTTCCTTCGCCCTTCCTTTTTTGGCGGGTGCTTCCTCTTCTTCGGCTTTGGTGCGTTCCGCCGCTTCTTCCAGCTTGGCGGTGAGGATCTCGTAAGCGCTTTGGCTGTCTACCTCGGTGTTATATTTTTTGACGAGTTTGGAATCGTTTACCAGCGCTTCCAGTTCCGCATCGGTGAGCACGTCCATCCTGGAACGGGGGCTGGTGAGCATGGTGGCGGCGAGCGGGGTAGGTGTGCCTTTTTCGCTGAGGCAGGTCACCAGCGCTTCCCCGATGCCGATCTGCGTGAGCAGCTCGTCTGTTTTGTAGAAATCGGAGAGGGGATAGTTTTCCGCCGTTTGTTTGATGGCCTTGCGGTCGTTGGCCGTGAACGCGCGTAAAGCGTGCTGTACTTTCAGGCCCAGTTGTCCCAGCACGGAAGCTGGCACGTCCATCGGGTTTTGCGTGCAGAAAAAGATGCCCACGCCTTTGGAACGGATCAGTTTGATGATGGTCTCGATCTGCTGCAGCAGCGCGTCGCTGGCTTCCTGGAAGATCAGGTGCGCCTCGTCGATGAACATCACCAGTTTCGGTTTGTCCATATCGCCTTCTTCCGGCAGCGTGGCGTACAGTTCGGCCAGCAGGCTGAGCATGAAGGTGGAAAAGAGTTTCGGGCGGTCTTGTATGTCCGTTACGCGCACGATGGAAATTTTCCCACGCCCGTCGTCGCCGATATGCATCAGGTCGTCTACCTCGAACGATTTTTCGCCGAAGAACACCGTGCCACCCTGCTGTTCCAGCTCGATCACTTTGCGGAGAATGGTGCCGGTGGAAGTGGTGGATATTTTGCCGTAATCTTTTTCCAGTTCCTTTTTTCCTTCGTCGCTCACGTACTGCAATACTTTTTTGAAGTCTTTCAGGTCGAGCAGCGGCAGTTTGTTGTCGTCGCAGTATTTGAAGATCATGGCTACCAGGCCGGCCTGCGTATCGTTCAGCTCCAGTATTTTGGAAAGCAGCACGGGGCCGAACTCCGTAACGGTGGCCCGGAGGCGCACGCCTTTTTCGTGGCTGAGGCTCAGCAGCTCCACCGGGTAGGCCGCGGGCGACCATGTGCCGCCGATCTTCGCATACCGTTCCTCTATCTTCGCGTTGGAAGCACCCGCTGCGGCAATGCCGCTAAGGTCTCCCTTGATGTCCATCAGCATCACGGGCACGCTGGCGTCGCTGAGCCCTTCGGCGATCACCTGCAGGGTTTTGGTTTTGCCGGTACCGGTGGCGCCGGCGATCAAACCATGACGGTTGAGGGTTTTGAGCGGGAGGAACACGTCCGCGCCCGTTATCACTTCACCGTTCAGCATGGCGCAGCCCAATTTAAAATGTTCGCCTTTGAACGTATAGCCGTTTTTGATGTATTCGAGAAATGCTTCCTGGTTAGCCATGTGGATAGATTTTCAGTAGATCAATATAGGGAACTATTCTTCTTTCAGCAATGTTTTAGCGCCTTTGATGGAGCTTGCCATCAGGTCGTGCACATCGGAGATCTTCTTTTTTTCGGCTTCGAGATAGGCTTTTTTCTCGGCGGCCGTCTTGTCTTTCAGTTCCATGTCGTAGCCATGCATCCAGGCATCCATCGCGGCATTGGCGCTGTCCAGCAAACGGCCGGCGGTGGCGTAGGCGGCTGTGTCGGCCTTTTTGGCGGCAAGACTGTCTTTCACTTCCTCCACGCGGGTTTTCAGCCTGCGGATGGCCATCGTTTGGGCCATGCCTTCGTCGTGAATGCCCATCACCACGGCGGAAAGGGAATCTATTTCGAGGGAATCGGCGAGGGCGGCTTTGCTCGCCGTTGTGTTGCCGCCGCAGGCTGCGAGGGCCATGGCCACGGCTACGGGCAGAATACGTAAGAATGATTGCTGCATGGTTAAATGTTTTATGGGTGAATAAATTACAATGCGTTTAAGGGAAACGATTCTTTCATCCGGATGCCTTTTTCGGTGCTTTGCAGCGTGCAGCATTCGAGGTTCGGGTCATGCTCGAAATACAGCACATATTGCCGCTCGTTGGCCTCCATGAGAAAACGTTTCTTTTCCTCGAGGGTGGTGAGCGGGAACATATCGTAAGCCATCACGTAAGGCAGCGGGATGTGCCCGGCGGAGGGCAGCAGGTCGGCCATGTATACCAGGGTACGACCGTTGTAACGGATCTCGGGCAACATCATGGCGTCGGTATGACCGAAAGCGAAACGCACGCGCATGTGATCGGTAAACGCTACACCGTCTTTCTGCTCCACGAATTTCAGCTGCCCGCTTTGCTGGATGGGCAGGATATTTTCTTTCAGGAAAGAGGCTTTTTCGCGGTCGTTGGGATTGGTGGCCCATTTCCAGTGCGCTTCGTTGCTCCAGTAAGTGGCGTTTCTGAAAGCGGGCAGGAGTTTGTCGCCCTGCCGCTCGATGCTGCCGCCGCAATGGTCGAAATGCAGGTGGGTGAGGAATACGTCGGTGATATCATCGCGGTGATAGCCGAGGTTTTTCAGCGATTTGTCGAGCGTATCGTCGCCATGGAGGTAATAATGACTGAAGAACTTATCGTCCTGTTTATTGCCGATGCCGTTATCGATCAGGATGAGGCGGTTATTGTCTTCGAGCAGCAGGCAGCGCATGGCCCAGGTGCACAGGTTGTTTTCGTCGGGCGGGTTCAGTTTCTGCCAGATAGATTTGGGCACTACGCCGAACATGGCGCCGCCGTCCAGTTTAAAAAGGCCGGTGTTGATGGTGTGTAGTTGCATCTGTTCAAATTTGCCGTGGCGGTTATGCCCGGTTTTCGAACGCGGGCGCCTGCGGTTTTCCGTTTGCTAATCTACGTTGTTTCTGCAAAGCAGAAAAAAGCCAGATGAGGCCGATCGTGAAAAATCCGATCAATACGAGCACGGAAGTGCGCATATTGTTGGTCATATGCTCGATGTAACCGAAGCTGAACACGCCGATGGCGATCGCCATTTTTTCGGTAACGTCGTAATAGGAGAAAAAAGAAGCCGTGTCCCGTGTTTCGGGGATCAGTTTGGCGTAAGTGGAGCGGCTCAGCGACTGGATGCCGCCCATTACCAGGCCCACGGCCATGGCCAGGATGTAAAACTGCGTTTCGGTGGTGATATAATACGCGTTGATGCACACGCCGATCCACAGCAGCACGGTGGCGATCAGCACTTTAAAGTTGCCGAAGCGGCCGGAAAGCCGCGCCATTCCCCAGGCGCCAACGATAGCCACCAATTGGATCAGCACCACGCAGATGATAAGGTTGGTGGATTCCATTTTCAGTTCCACGGAAGCGAAAATAACGGCCACCATCATCACGGTCTGTACGCCCATGCTGTAAAAGAAAAACGCGCGGAGGAAACGTTTCAGCACCGGCATCACCCTTACCTGTGCGTACACTTTTTTCAGCTCCACGAACCCGTCTTTGAACACGCTGCCGGTATGATCGCTGATGGCGGGTTTAGAGGCGGGAAGGCGTTTAAAGGTGACCTGCGCGAAACCGAACCACCAGATGCCTACGAGCAGGAAAGTGATCTGCACGGCCATTCCTTCGCTCACGCCGAGCGCGCCGTGAAGTGTTACCAGTGCAAAACCGATCAGCTGCATCAGCACGCTGCCGAGGTAACCGAAGGAAAACCCGCGTGCGCTCACGCGGTCCTGGTATTCGGGCGCGGCGATTTCGGGGAGATAAGAATTATAAAACACAAGTCCGCCCCAGAAACCAATGGCCGCCAGCATCACGGAAAGCATGGACAATTCCAGCGGCAGGTTCGGGAAAAGAAACAGGGAAGAGCATGCAAGCGCGCCCGTGTAACAGAAGAAACGGAGGAAATTCTTTTTATTGCCCCTCGTGTCCGCGATGGAAGAGAGAATGGGAAGACTGATCGCGATAATGAGATAGGCGGCGGAAAGCACGTAGTCGTACAGCACGGAGTTTTTCAGGGTGCCGCCGAGAAATTCCACATCGTCGCCACCGAATTTGCTGCGGGTAACGCCGAGGTAAAAAATAGGGAAAAACGTGGTAGTGATAACGAGGTTATACACTGAATTGGCCCAGTCGTACATGGCCCAGCCATTCACTACTTTTTTGTTTGGAATGCTCATAGGGAATTTTTAGTATTCACATGAATGAATAAATGTACTACTTATAATCGCTGATCTGTATACGTTCCCTGCAAAATCCGTATTCCGCTTCGTCGTTAGAGCTTACGATCACGAGCCGGTTGCCGCAGTGGTCGCGTACGAGCTGCTGGTACAGCGCAATGCCGGGGGCATCCAGGTTGGTGCAAGGCTCGTCGAGGAGCAGCACCGGTACATCGGAGAAAATGGCCAGGGCGAGGCGGGCGCGCTGTTTCATCCCGGAGGAAAAATTGCGCACCTGTTTATGCCAGGCTTTGTCGAGCCCGACGAGGCCCGCAATATCTCGGCCGGTATAGCCGGGCAGGAAAGATTTGAAATGGAGATGGAAATCGAAACATTCCTGCAGGGTAAATTCTTCCACCAGCTCCAGGTAAGGGGCTACAATGGCGCAATGGCGGAAGAACCGGTCCTGTGGAAGCACCTGGTCGTTGAAGAGGTATTGCAACTCTCCTTCGCTGTGGTGATGATGGCCGCTTACGATCTGCAGCAAAGTGGATTTGCCGGACCCGTTCGGCCCGAGAATGGCGTAATGGCCCGTACCGGAAAATGTATAGGTAAAACGACGGAAAACCCAGTCGTAGTTGAACCGCTTGCCTACCTGGTTAAGCGAGATCGTCATTCGCCCTGGTGCTGTACCCTCTCATGATGCCGCGGCCGGAATCGCGGATAAAGGAGAGTATTTCGTCCCTTTCGTCCGTGGCCGGGAATTCGGCTTCAATGATGCGGATGGCCTTGGAAATATTGTTGCCTTTTACGAAAAGTATCCGGTAAATGTCCAGGATGTGGTTGATCTTGTCCAGCGAAAAACCGCGGCGTTTGAGACCGATGGAGTTTACGCCCACATAGGAGAGGGGTTCTCTGGCCGCTTTCACGTAGGGAGGTACGTCTTTCCGCACCAGCGAGCCGCCGGTTACGAAGGCGTGGTTGCCGATCTTGCAGAACTGCTGAACGGCTACCATTCCGGCCAGCACTACGTGATCGCCCACGGTGATGTGGCCCGCGAGGGTGGTGTTGTTGGAAAAAACGCAGTAATTGCCCACGGTGCAGTCGTGCGCAATATGGCTGTAGGCCATGATGAGGCAGTTGTTGCCGATGGAGGTTTTCCAGCGGTCTTTGGTGCCCCTGTTCACGGTGACGTATTCGCGGATGGTGGTGTTGTTGCCGATCTCGACGGTAGTATCTTCCCCTTCGAACTTAAGGTCCTGCGGGATGGCGGCGATAACGGCGCCGGGGAAGATGCGGCAGTTTTTGCCGATGCGTGCCCCTTCCATCACGGTCACGTTGGAACCGATCCAGGTGCCTTCGCCTATTTCGACATTTTTATGAATAACGGTGAACGGATCGATCTTTACGTTGGGCGCAACTTTGGCGTCCGGATGAATGTATGTGAGCGGGTGAATCATGCTGTTATTTTCCTTCGCGTTTTACAATTTGAGCAACCATGTCGGCTTCGGTGCAAACTTTATTGCCTACGAACGCCGTTCCTCTCATTTCCACCAGACCTCTGCGGATGGGGCTGAGCAGCTCCATCTTCAACACCATCGTATCGCCGGGCAATACTTTCTGTTTGAATTTACAGTTATCGATCTTCAGGAAATAGGTATCATAGTTCTCAGGGTCTGGCATAGGGTTCAGTGCGAGGATGCCGCCTACCTGCGCAAGGGCTTCGCAGATCAGCACGCCCGGCATTACCGGGTTCCCGGGGAAGTGCCCCTGGAAGATCTGTTCGTTGAAAGTCACATTTTTCACGCCCACTACGCGGGTGTCGCTCAGTTCAATGATTTTATCCACCAGCAGCATCGGGTAACGGTGCGGCATGGTGCGCACGATCCGGTTGATATCATAGATCGGCGGCTGATTAGGATCGTAAATGGGTACGTCCTTGTTGTGTTTGTTCTTTTTGATGTACGCCTTGATCTTGCGGGCGAATTCCACGTTGGAAGCGTGGCCCGGGCGGTTGGCGATAATGTGCGCCTTGATCGGGTAACCGATCAGGGCAAGGTCTCCCACGATGTCGAGCAGCTTGTGGCGCGCCGGTTCGTTGGGGAAGTGCAGTTCCGCGTTGTTCAGGATGCCTTCGCGCTGCTGCACCGCTATCTCTTCACGGTCGAAAGCCTTGGCCAGGCGTTTCAGCTCGTCAGGAGACACGGCCCTGTCTACCACCACGATGGCGTTGTTGATATCGCCGCCTTTAATGAGGTTGTTCGCCAGCAAGTATTCCAGCTCGTGCAGGAATACGAAGGTGCGGCAGGGGGCGATCTCTTTTTTGAAGTCGTCGAGGCTCTTCAGGTTGGCGTGTTGCGTGCCCAGCACCTGCGAGTTGAAGTCGATCATGGCCGTGATGCGGTAATCCACCGCGGGGAGGGCCACCATTTCCACTTTTTTGACCTCGTCGTAATAATTGATATTGGTGTCTATGGAATACCAGATCTTTTTGGCGTCCTGCTCCTGGATGCCCACTTCCTCGATCACTTCGATGAAAGGCATGGAGCTGCCGTCCATAATGGGGATCTCGGGGCCGTTCAGCTCGATCAGCACATTGTCTACCCCTTTGCCCACGAGCGCGGCGAGAATGTGCTCCACGGTGCTTACGCGGGCGCCGTTGTGCTCGAGGGTGGTACCGCGCGCGGTGTCTACCACATAGTCCACGTCCGCTTTTACAATCGGCTGATCGGGAAGGTCTATGCGTTGAAATTTGATCCCGAAGCCAGGCATCGCCGGCTTGAGCGTCATATTCACATGAGCGCCTGTGTGCAAACCAACTCCCGATATGGTTACGGGGCCCTGCAGGGTTTGTTGGTTCTGTTGCTGAGTATCCATCATTATTGCTTCTTATTCAATGCGTTAAAACTCCTTTCTCTCGGTGGAACAGTACCGCGGGAAACCCTTCCTATACGCCGGCTTTTTCGGCCAGCAGTTGTTTTACCATGTCCTCCAGTTCTTTGACCCGCTTTTCAAGGTCGGGCAAATTTCTAAAAATTGCCTGACTTTTCAGTGAACTTTTATAATCGTAAGCCGGGGAACCCGTTAAAGACGTGTTGGGAGCGGTTATTGATTTTGAAAGACCGCTCTGGGCGTTGATTTTCGTGCCGTCCGCGATCTGGATGTGGCCAACGATGCCCACCTGCCCGCCGATCACGCAGTTCTTCCCGATCTTGGTGCTGCCCGAAACGCCGGTTTGCGCCGCAATCACGGTACTGTTGCCGATCTCCACGTTGTGGGCGATCTGGATCAGGTTGTCCAGCTTCACGCCGGAATGGATCACGGTAGATCCCATGGTGGCCCGGTCGATGGTGGTATTGGCGCCGATCTCCACGTCGTCGTGGATGATCACGTTGCCCACCTGGGGCACTTTTTTATAAGTACCGTCCGCCTGCGGCGCAAAGCCGAAGCCGTCTCCGCCGATCACGCAACCGGCGTGGAGAATTACGCGCTGGCCCACCACGCAGTTGTCGTATACTTTCACGCCGGGGTACAGCACGGTGCCGTTGCCGATCTTCACATTATCGCCGAGATATACGCCGGGGTAGATCTTCACATTGTCGCCCAGCGCCACGTTTTCGCCGAGGTAGGCGAAAGCGCCGATAAACACGTTCAGCCCCATTTTTACGGTGGCGGGCACGTGGGAAGGCTGCTGGATACCGGTTTTAGCCCCTGCACCGACCATTTGCTGGTATTTCTCAAGCAGCAGGGCGAAAGCGCTGTACGCGTCCTTTACGCGGATGAGCGTGGGCTTGATGGCCCCCTCGATCTCCAGCGTATCGTTGACGATCAGGATAGACGCCTGGGTGGTATAAATGAACTCCTCGTATTTGGGATTGGCGATGAAGCTCAGCATACCATCTCCCGCCTCTTCGATCTTGGCGATATTGTGCACCTTCACTTCCGGGTCTCCTTCCAGCTTCCCGTTCAGTATGGTTGCCAGCTGTAATGCGCTAAATTGCATAATTATAAGTTGAAATGTTACCTTCCAGGCCGTCTCTGGATTATATAAATGTATTCCCTAACATGTTGCGTCCGTATAAAACGTTGTCAAGCCTGGAATTTTGGATGACAAATGTAGAATTTTTTTATCGGTCTTGCCAAAGTATGCGATACAAGGGCATTGTCGATAGAAGAAATATCCCGCACCTGTCCGTCCTTAAACAGGATGTTGATTTTTTCGTCGTCTGCATCGTAGGCTTTGAGGCTGGCGGTATCCGTAAATACGAGGTAATCCGCTTCCTCTTCCGTCAATTCCCAGCGTTTACGAACCTGCTCCCGAAGATCCGCCACCAGCCCCGTTTCAAACGGCTTGTCGCTGAGTTGGACCTTAAAAAGCTCCCGGTTTACCAGCCAGCCGCAAAGGAGGCTGAGCGTTTTGTCCGGGTGGCGGGCCCATACTTTAATGGCCCCCATAATATCATAGTCATCTAATAAACAGAACTCTCCCAGGCATTCCCGCCCTTCTTCAAACTCCCTCCGCCCGATGCGGTTGTACAGGAAATACCGAAGTGCGGGCGATGCGAACAGCTCCACGCCCTTGCCGGCCAGCATTTTGGCCCTGTGCAGCACTTTCACCAGCATACTTTCCGCCGCCAGTACGGTTTTGTGAAGGTATACCTGCCAGTACATCAGCCGCCGCGCCACAATGAACTTTTCAATGGAATAGATGCCCTTTTCCTCCACCATCAGCTCCCCTCCGTGAACCGTCAGCATCTTGATGATCCGGTCGTAGCTGATCACCCCTTCGGATACGCCGGTATAAAAACTGTCCCTGCTCAGGTAATCCATCCTGTCCACGTCCAGCTGGCTGGAAACCAGCTGATGAAGGAATTTTTTCGGGTACCGGTTGTTAAATATCTCCAGCGTGAGGTCCAGGGCGCCGTTCATTTCCCGGTTAAGGGTCTGCATCAGCAGCTGCGAGATCTCCTCGTGCGACACGCCTTCCACCAGGGTATGCTCTAAAGCATGGGAATAAGGCCCATGCCCTATATCATGCAATAATATCGCCATTTTAGCGGCCACTTCCTCGTCTTCCGTAATCATAACGCCCTTTCCCCTGAGTTCGATCAACGCGCAGCTCATCAGGTGATAAGCGCCCATGCTGTGATGAAAACGCGTATGCATCGCGCCCGGGTATACCAGGTGTGCAAGCGCCATCTGGTGAATGCGCCGCAGGCGCTGGTAATACGGATGCGATATGAGGCTGAAAATCAATGGATGATCGATGGTAATGAACCCGTACACCGGGTCGTTCACGATCTTGCGTTTTCGGTCAGTCATTCGGCTTTTTTATGAACAATCGGTACAAATCTACACCATTGAAGGTAACTTTTCCGATTGCAAGGTATTACGTGACAGTCGATAATTTAACAAAATTTTTAATACACTGACGCACGCCAAGGTCTTTACCCCCATTCAAATCATGCCGGCGGGTACGATTTTTGACCAATTTCAAATAAATAGCAATAAATCATAAATATATTCGTAATTCGTAATTGACAACCCCGGGGGGCATCCTGTCAATTCATATCAATCGTTCAGCATGAGCCAAATCAACATACTTTGGGTAGATGACGAGATCGAATCGCTCAAATCCCAGATCATCTTCCTCGAAAACAAAGGTTATAAAGTTTCAGCCCTTACCAATGGATACGACGCCCTCGAATTTCTCAAGGACAATATCGTGGACGTAGTGCTGCTCGACGAATCCATGCCCGGCATCACCGGCCTGGAAACCCTCGGGAAAATAAAGGAGATGGACCAGCAGATACCCGTGGTGATGATCACCAAAAACGAGGCGGAAAACGTGATGGACGAAGCCATCGGCTCGCAGATCACCGATTATCTCATCAAGCCGGTAAATCCAAACCAGGTACTGCTGAGCCTCAAAAAGATCATCGACAACAAAAGACTGGTGGCTGAAAAGACCACCACGGCCTACCAGCAGCAGTTCCGCACGCTGTTTATGGCGCTGAACGACAACCCAAACCATGACGAATGGGCCGATATCTATAAAAAACTCGTGTACTGGGAAATGGAAATGAGCAAAAGCGACGCGCCCGAAATGCTCGAAGTGCTGCACTCGCAGAAAGCCGAGGCCAATACCGAGTTTGCCAAATTCATCAGCCGCCACTACGGCAGCTGGATGCAGCCGAAAGCGACGGACGCGCCGGTGATGAGCCACACACTTTTCAGCAAAAAAGTAGTGCCCCAGCTCGATCCGTCCATGCCGAACTTTTTTATCCTCATCGACAACCTGCGGTACGACCAGTGGAAATCCATCCAGCCGATATTCGGCGAGTCGTTCAGGATGGTGGATGAAGATACTTTTTACAGCATTCTTCCCACTTCCACCCAATACAGCCGCAATGCCATATTCGCAGGGATGCTGCCGGTAGACATCGAAACGAAATTCCCGCAGGAATGGAAGAACGACGATGAAGAAGGAGGGAAGAACCTGTACGAGGAAGCGTTTTTCGCCGCACAGCTCGCCCGGCTGAAGATGGACCCGCGGTTCAGTTATACGAAAGTGGTGAACCATGCGGACGGGCAGCATTTGGTGAATAACATGCACAACCTGCTGAATTACCCGCTCAACGTGATCGTATACAACTTCGTAGACATGCTCAGCCATGCGCGCACGGAAATGGAAGTGCTCAAAGAGCTGGCGGGCGACGAGATCTCGTACCGCTCCATCACGGCCAGCTGGTTCGAGCACAGCCCGCTGCACCAGGCGCTGAAAAGGCTGGCGGATAAAAAGATCAACCTGATCATCGCCACGGACCATGGCAGCGTGCGCGTAAAAACGCCCGTAAAAGTGATCGGCGATAAACAAACCACCACCAACCTGCGTTACAAACACGGGCGCAACCTGAACTACGATCCGAAAGAAGTGCTGGCCTTCCGCGACCCGCGCGAAGCGGGGCTGCCGAAGCCGAATGTCAATTCTTCTTATATCTTTGCCCGCGAAGACGGCTATCTTTGCTATCCCAATAATTATAATTATTTCGTGAACTATTACCGCAATACCTTCCAGCACGGCGGTATTTCCCTCGAGGAAATGATCGTGCCGGTAGCGAGAATGGTCAGCAAATAAGAAAAAAAGGAGACAATATGAATCTGAAGAGTACGCCCAACAACCTGGCGAAGCTGGAGAAGATATTCGAGGAGGCGAAATACATTTTGCGGTACGAAAAAGGCACCTTCAATTCCGGCTACTGCGTGCTGGAGCACAAAAAAGTGGTGGTGATCAATAAATTCCTGAATGTGGAAGGGCGCATCAACACGCTGATGGACATTCTTCCTTCCATTAACCTGGAAGAAGGTTTCCTGACGCCGGAAAGCCAGAAACTATACCGCCAGGTGCTCGACAGCAAAGACGCTGAAGCCGCCGCCGGAGAAACGCCTACCTCCGAACCCGAAACAGAATAAGCAGCCGTGAAAGTTACTTTCCTTGGAACGGGAACCTCCCAGGGCGTGCCGGTGATCGCCTGCCCCTGCAACGTTTGCGCCTCGGCGGACGCGCGGGACAAACGCCTGCGCAGCAGCATTCTCATCCAGTCCGAAGCAGGCAATATCGTGGTAGACACCACGCCCGATTTCCGCTACCAGATGCTCCGGGCAAAAGTAAAACGCCTCGATGCCGTGGTGATCACGCATTCGCATAAAGACCATATCGCCGGGATGGACGACATCCGCGCGTTCAATTATTTCCAGCAGCAGCCCATCGATATTTACGCTTCGGATTATTCGCAGAACGTGATCATCCGCGAGTTTTCATACGCTTTCGCGGATTTCAAATACCCGGGCATTCCCGAAATGAACCTGCGCACCATCCTCGACGATCCTTTCACCATCAACGGCCTCACGTTCATTCCCATAAACGTGCTGCATCATAAAATGCCCGTGCTGGGCTTCCGCTTCGGCGACTTCACCTACATTACCGACGCCAACTACATTGCGCCGGAGGAAAAAGAAAAGATACGCGGCTCAAAAGTACTTGTGCTCAACGCGCTGCGCCGCGAAAAACATATCTCGCATTTCACGCTCGACGAAGCGATCGCGTTGGGCAAAGAACTGGAAGTGCCGCAGGTGTATTTCACGCATATCAGCCACCAGCTTGGTTTGCATGCGGAGGTAGATCCTACGTTGCCCAAGGGCATGGCGCTGGCGTACGATGGTTTGGAAGTGGAATTGTGATGATAATTTTTTTCCGCCGAAAATTTTTTCCGTTCAATAATTAATCAGACATTCGGTATACATCAATACCATTGTTTGTGCCGAGCCCGTTTTTTGAATTTTCCCGCAAGGAGCGATGGGGGATCGCGTGTTTGTTAAGCCTGACCGTTCTCCTGTATTTTTTACCTTCAGCCTGGCAGGTTGTTTTCCGTTCGCCGCCCATGGCGGACACGGCGGGATTGAGCCGTGTTGCCGCGGAAGTGGCCGCTTTGATAGAAGCGGAACGGGAAGCCGCTGAACTGCAATACCGCGCGAAGTGGCGGGACAGCGGCCGGAATAAGCCCTGGAAAAACCGGAAGGACCGTCGCGGGGAAAGGCAGTATACACAAAGGTTTCAGTGGGACAGCAGCCGTTACAAAAAGACGTTCTTTTATAAGAACAACGAACATTTTCGCAAGCCCATTCAGGAAGTGGATATCAACGCCGCAGATTCCGCGCAATGGGAGCGGTTGCCAGGCATCGGGCCAACGCTCGCAAAGAGGATTGTGGGCTTCCGCGAGCGGCTCGGGGGCTTTTATGCTACCGCCCAGGTGGGGGAAGTGTATGGATTGGCGGACTCCGTATTTAAAAAAATTCAACCGTTCCTGCGACTGGGTGATGTTTCTCTAAGAAAGATCAGTCTCAACGATACAGATGAAAAATCTTTAGCCCTCCATCCATACATCAACACGAATATGGCCCGTGTGATCGTACGTTATCGCAGTGCCCATGGGCCTTTCAGGGCGGTGGAAGCGCTTCACGGCCTTGCTTTGGTAGATGATTCCATTTATCGTAAAATTGAAAAATACTTAACGGTCAACTAAACCCAATTTCAGGTTATGAACTTTCAGCCCACGGACATGCAACAACAGATCGCCCAGGTGATCCGGGATTTCGGTAAGGCTCACATCCAGCCGCACGTGCTGGAATGGGACGAAGAGCAGGTATTTCCTACTGAACTTTTCAAGAAAATGGGAGAGCTCGGCCTCATGGGCGTGCTGGTGCCCGAACAGTACGGGGGCTCCGGCCTCGGTTATCTCGAATACGTAACGGTCGTGAGCGAGATCGCGCGGTTCTGCGGTGCCATAGGCCTCAGCGTGGCCGCGCATAATTCGTTGTGCACCGGCCACATCCTGCAATTCGGCAACGAAGAACAAAAACAGGAATATCTTCCCAAACTCGCCACCGCCGAATGGATCGGCGCCTGGGGCCTCACCGAGCCCAACACCGGCTCCGATGCCATGAACATGAAATGCGTGGCGAAAAAAGAGGGAGACGAATGGGTGATCAACGGTACCAAATCCTGGATCACGCACGGCAAAAGCGGCGATGTAGCCGTAGTGATCGCGCGTACCGGCGAAGTGCGGGACAGCCGGGGCATGAGCGCTTTCGTAGTGGAACGCGGCACGCCCGGTTTCAGCGGCGGCAAAAAGGAGAATAAACTCGGCATGCGCGCTTCCGAAACCGCGGAAATGATCTTCGACAATTGCCGCATTCCCTCCGCCAATCTCCTCGGCGAAGAAGGCGAAGGTTTCATACAGTCCATGAAAGTGCTCGACGGCGGCCGCATTTCCATCGCAGCGCTGTCGCTCGGCATCGCGAAAGGCGCGTACGACGCCGCGTTGAAATATTCCAAGGAACGTTACCAGTTCGATCAGCCGATCGCCAATTTCCAGGGCGTGTCGTTTAAACTCGCAGATATGGCTACACAGATCATGGCGGCCGAACTGCTCACCATGCAGGCGGCGGATATGAAAAACAAAAAACTGCCCATGACCAAACAGGCCGCCATGGCGAAATACTACGCGTCCGAGATCGCCGTGTCCGCCGCTAACGACGCCGTTCAGATCTTTGGCGGGTATGGTTATACGAAAGATTTCCCGGTGGAAAAATTTTACCGCGACGCCAAACTCTGCACCATCGGTGAAGGCACTTCCGAGATACAGAAGATCGTGATCGCAAGGGAAGCGCTGAAACAGTAACGTTTCACATCCAGCAGCAAACAACAGTGGTCAAATAAAGAGAGGGTGTATCAAAAACTGATACACCCTCTTGTTTATAGGCCGGTAAGGAAAAAGACTTACGGACGGTTGTAGAACTCCAGCCGGCCGAATTTTCAAGCAAATGTTTGCATCGCATATTCGGGGCGCATGCGTTTCGATGACGTAGGCATTGCATAGCTGCAACCTATGGTTTTTACATTAAGTAAAACGGCGACGTGTCCGGATCAAATTTTACATACGATGTTCATTAACTTTTTTTGGTAAAAGTTTTCTGACGTGTGCTGGGCGATAGCCGCAATGGCAGGCTTTACTGCGATGAAGTTTTAAGCGCGCATGACAAATTTGTTCGAATATCCGTGTATTTTTGCAATCGTTTGCATTCGGCATCCAAACTGTGCTAAGGTTAAGGTGTTTAGCCAACAATGGGTATTAATTTCTCATATTCTAATGGGAAATTATTATCAGCAAGTCGTATTTTACACTGTTATAGCATGAGCACCAGTTTATTATCCGATATTTTTATTTTAACTACCCTCGATTATGACCACTTTTGAAGAACAACTAGACCATCTTTTCCTAACAGCAGACGCTATCCCCGCCGAGTTCCGCCTGCCGGCTGAAATCCACCAGCGCGAATATCTTTCCGGCGGTGAAATGAAACCCTGGACCGGCGACACGCACACCGTATTATCGCCCGTTTGCATCAAAACCGCCAGCGGCCTCGAAAGAAAAGTGATCGGCTCGTACCCGCTCTGTGGCGCCGAAGAAGCCATGGCTTCGCTCAACGACGCTATCCTCGCGTACCGCGACGGCCGCGGCGAATGGCCCACGATGTCTGTGGCCGAACGTATCGCCTGCGTGGAGAAATTCACCGGCAAAATGATCGCAAAAAAGCAGGAAGTAGTATCGCTGATCATGTGGGAGATCGGCAAGTCTTACGCGGATTCCGTAAAAGAATTCGACCGCACCGTGGAATACATCCACGCTACGATAGACGCTTTAAAAGACCTCGACCGTAAATCGTCCGGCTTTTCGATAGAACAGGGCATTATCGGCCAGATCAGGCGCAGCCCGCTGGGCGTCGTGCTTTGCATGGGCCCGTTCAACTACCCGCTCAACGAAACCTTCACCACCCTCATCCCCGCGCTCATCATGGGCAACACGCTGCTGTTCAAACCTCCGAAACACGGCACCCTGTTGCATTACCCGCTGCTCGAAGCTTTCCGCGAATGTTTCCCGAAAGGCGTGGTGAACACCATATACGGCCGCGGCAACGTGATCATCCAGCCGCTGATGGAATCCGGCAAGATCAACGTGCTCACGCTCATCGGTTCCAGCAAAGTGGCCAACCAGCTCAAAAAAATGCACCCCAAGGTGAACCGCCTCCGCGCCATCCTCGGCCTCGACGCCAAAAACGCCGCGATCATCACCGATAAGGCGGATATCGATCTCGCCGTAAAAGAATGCGTGCTCGGCTCGCTTTCTTTCAACGGGCAACGTTGCACGGCCATCAAGATAATTTTCGTGCACAGCAGCGTGGCGGACGCTTTCCTGGAAAAAATGAGCGCCGCCGTCGGTAAACTGAAATTCGGCATGCCCTGGGAGAAAGACGTGTTCCTCACGCCCCTCCCGGAGCCGCAGAAACCGGGTTATTTGCAGAGTTGCGTGGCCGATGCGGTAGCGCATGGCGCAAAGGTGATCAACCCCAACGGCGGGGCTGCAAATGCCTCTTTTGTGTATCCGGCGATCGTGTACCCGGTTAACGAACAAATGAAATTGTACCGCGAAGAACAATTCGGGCCGGTGATCCCCGTCATTCCCTTCGATAACATCGAAACGCCGATCGATTACCTGATCGAGGCGGACCACGGCCAGCAGGTGGCGATCTTTTCCAACGACGCGGAAGAGCTTGCTACGCTGATAGACCCGCTGGTGAACCAGGTGAGTCGCGTGAACATCAATTGTCAATGCCAGCGCGGGCCAGACATCTTCCCCTTCACCGGCAGGAAAGATTCAGCCGAGGCCACGCTGTCTGTTTTCGACGCGCTCAGGGCCTTCAGCATCCGTTCGCTGGTGGCTACCAAACAGACGGAAGAGAACAAAGCGCTGATCAACCAGATCGTCAGCGAACAATCCTCGAATTTTCTTTCAACAAAGTATATTTTTTGATAAATTGTAAAGGCGCTGGCTTGCTAAAACTTAGTGGGCCAGCGCTTGGTTTTTTACAATTTTTTCAATATTTACACCTTAGTGTGATGGAAATGTGTAAACAGAAAGTTAAATTTGGGTTAATTACTTTCCTTACCAATTTATCAACCTAAACACAAAACAGAAAGATCGAGAAAATTTCTACTCCAAATTGTAAAACCGCCTCTATTGAGGCGGTTTTCTATTGGGGCTGAAAGATGCCCTGGATAAATGTTTTGAGCCGTGCGGGCGGGTACCCGTACATCTTTTTGAATGCGGCCGAAAAATGATTGGGCGAACTGTAGCCCAGGTTGTCGGCCACTTCGTTCACGTTCAGTCTTTCCTCCACCAGCATCCGCCTGGCGGCTTTCATTTTCAGTTCCTGCACAAAACCGAATACGGTGTTGCCGAAAAGCTGCTTGAAACCCTTCTTCAGTTTAAATTCATTCAGCCCGAAACGCCTGCACAGCAGGTCGAGGCTCAATTGCGGGCTCAGGAATTCCGTGCGCAGGTAATCTTTCACGGCCTGTAAACGCTCCGCATCCACGATGGATATACGTTGTGCGCCCGGCAACGCCGTTACCTGGAAATGCATCAATGCCTGCAGGGGGTCCCACAAGTCGTCGCTGTCTAATGTTTGTTCTTGTGCGAGTGTAGCATGATCTCTAAAGAACGCGTGGCTGGCGATCGCATTTAATGCGTCGCGGGTGAGTTTTGGGGTCATTTCTAAAAATCCGTTTTACGTATTAAGTTATCCGTTTGTCGTACTAACCGCCGGGGTTACGCGGTTTAATTTTGATCCCGTAAAAATAAACATAAACATGTTGCGGAAAATACTGAAATGGACGGGCGGCATCATAGGTGTACTGGTGGCCCTCATACTTATCTTTTATTTCACCATGTATATGATGGTGAATAACAGGAAGAGCAAAACGTACAACGTAGAAGTACGGATGATCGATATTCCCTCGGATTCCGCGTCTGTGGCGGAAGGAGCGCATATCTACGCTACCAAGGGCTGCGCAGACTGCCATGGCGATGATCTTTCCGGGAAAATTTTTATCGACGACGACGCGCTCGGCAAATTATCGGCAGCCAATCTCACCTTCGGCAAAGGCGGCCGCCCGGGGAATTATTCAGACCGCGAATGGCTGATGGCCATGCGCCACGGGCTGAAAGCCAACGGCAAACCTTTGCTGGTAATGCCTTCTTACGAATTTTATAAAATGTCGGACCATGACCTGGCGAATCTTATTGCTTATCTCAAATCTGTGCCTTCGGTGGATCATGAATTGCCGAAACCCAAGTTGGGCCCGCTGGGCATTGTACTGTCGGGTTTGGGTAAACTTCCGCTGATACCCGCGGAAAAGATCGATCATCAGTACAAACCCGGAGAAGTCGTGAAACGCGGCCCCACCAGGGAATACGGGCAATATCTTTCCATGTCCTGCACCGGCTGCCACCAGCCGCATCTCAAAGGCGGCCCCAATCCCGTACCGGGCGGTACTCCCGCGAGAGACATCACTGCCGCCGGCAACGTGGGTAAATGGTCGCTGAGCCAGTTCACCGCCGTGCTGCGCAGCGGCAAAACGCCCGATGGGCGCCAGCTGAAGAATGAAGACATGCCCTGGAAAATGACGGCGAATTATACGGACGAAGAATTGCAGGCATTGTACCTCTATCTCAAAACACTGTAACCTCCCGGGGTCTTAAAACGTTTCATCATGGCTTTACCGCGCACAATTTCCAATCCTGACATCGGCGACAGGGTAACTTTTCTTGAAACCGCGGAGGACACCAACGGCTCGCACGTTACCGTACTGGTAGAACTGGCGCCCGGCGGGAAGAACGGGCTGCATTACCACACTACTTTCACCGAACATTTCGAAGTCGTGGAAGGGGAGCTGGGGCTGCGTGTGGGAAAAGAATTTCTTTTCCTGGGTAGGGGTGGCACCGCAAGTGTGCCGTTACATATTCATCATCTCTTTTTTAACCCGAGCGGCAAACATCCCGTGACCTTCAAGGTCACGATCAGGCCGGCCAGGCAGTTCGAAGCCTGCCTGCGCGTGGCTTACGGGCTGGCTACCGACGGAAAGACGAATAAAAAAGGGATACCGAAAAAACTCAGTCACCTCGCGGCGCTGATGGCATTGGGCGAAACTTACCTGACGTTCCTGCCGCACGGTTTGCAGGAATGGCTGTTCGGTTATCTCGGCAAAAGAGCGAAGAAAAACGGTACTTTTAAAGAACTGGAACCGTATTATAAACAACAAGAGACGCCCGAAGGCGTCTCTGCTTAAATATCATCTGCATGCTTTTATTGATCATTTCTGCTGTAAGGAACCTGGGCGACCTGGCGTTGTGCTTTTTTTACGATGCTTATCGCGCCATTTTCCGGGCTGCTTAATCAAGGAAGTCGTCGGCGGCATTCTGTTTGGGGCTGCCGGCCATTCCTTCGAACCATTTGTCTACGTTGTCCGCGATCATCGGCGGCAACTTGCTTTTCACAAAATCCTTCACGGCTTCTATCGCTTTTACGGCCTGTTCGTCGTTAATCCCGGCCTTGTCTTTCAGTTGTTGGATCAGTTCCTGCATGAGGTCGTTTTTAGGCTACTTTTAAAGTTACGAGCGTACTCTTGTCCAGCTTCTCCGCACAATATTCGCGGGAGAGCACAAAAGTTTTTTCGTTGCTGGAAGGAAGGTTGAACATCGCTTCGGCCAGCACCACTTCGCAGATGGAACGGAGGCCGCGGGCGCCCAGCTTGTATTCCAGGGCTTTGTCCACGATATAGTCCACCGCTTCCGGTGTTATGGTCAGCTCGATGCCTTCTACTTTGAACAGTTTTTTGTACTGTTTGATGAGCGCGTTGCGTGGCTCCGTAAGAATGGCGGAAAGCGCTTCCTTATCCAGCGTGTTCAGGTAGGTAACGATCGGTAAACGGCCCAGCAGCTCGGGGATGAGGCCGAACTGTTTCAGGTCCTGCGAGTTCACGTACCGCAGGATGTGTTTGCGCGCGTCTTCTTCTTTTTCTTTATTGACGGTGAAACCGATGGAATGCGTCTGGATCCTGCGGGAAATGATGCGGTCCACGCCGTCGAACGCGCCGCCGCAAATGAACAGGATGTTCTGCGTGTTCACCTTGATGAGTTTCTGCTCGGGATGTTTTCGGCCGCCCTGCGGGGGAACGAGCACTTCGGTGCCTTCCAGCAGTTTCAGCAGGCCTTGCTGCACGCCTTCGCCGCTCACATCGCGGGTGATGGACGGGTTGTCGCTTTTGCGCGCGATCTTGTCGATCTCGTCGATATACACGATGCCTCTTTCGGCCGCTTCCACGTCGTAATTGCACACCTGCAGCAGGCGGGTGAGAATGCTTTCCACGTCTTCGCCTACGTAACCGGCTTCGGTGAACACGGTGGCGTCTACGATGGTGAAAGGCACATTCAGCAGTTTGGCGATGGATTTGGCAAGAAGGGTTTTACCCGTACCGGTCTCGCCCACCATGATCAGGTTGCTTTTTTCGATCTCCACATCGTCTTCCGTTACCTGCTGGTTCAGGCGTTTATAGTGGTTGTATACGGCTACCGCGAGTATTTTTTTCGCGTCGTCCTGCCCGATCACGTATTCATCCAGGAAGTGCTTGATCTCTACCGGTTTGGCTACTTTGGGAACGAAATGGGAGGGGGTGGATTTTTTCACCTCGCCGCCCGGGTTCAGTTCCTGCTCGATGATCTCCTGCGCGTTGGTTACGCAGTTCTCGCAGATATGCCCTTCCGCACCGGCGATCAGTATCCTTACCTCGTCTTTGTTACGGTTACAGAAAGAACAGCGAATCTTGGATTCTTTCATCTAAATAATTTTAATATGAATGCTGTGTCCCTTGCGGGAACCACAAATTTAAGCATTTTTTCGGGGGGAGGGTGAAAAAACGGCCCCGGGTTTTCCGGTGGTGGATGAAAGAAAAACGTCCCGCCGGAGCGGGACGTTTCAGCATTATTGAGGATTATTTTCCGCTGCTTTTTTCTTCGGGTTCTTTTCCAGAACGTCGTCGATGATGCCATATTCCTTGGCTTCGTCCGCGGTCATCCAGTAGTCGCGGTCGCCGTCTTTTTCCACGCGTTTAACGGACTGGCCGCTGTGCGTGGCGATGATTTCGTTGAGCTCTTTTTTGAGTTTCACGAATTCGCGCGCGGTGATCTCGATATCGGAGGTCTGGCCTTCGGCGCCGCCATGCGGCTGGTGGATCATTACGCGTGCGTGTTTCAGCGCGGTGCGTTTGCCTTTGGAGCCTGCCACGAGCAGCACGGCGCCGAAGGAAGCGGCCATACCGGTGCAGATGGTGGCCACTTCGGGGCTGATGATCTGCATGGTATCGTAAATGCCCAGGCCCGCGTAAACGGAGCCGCCGGGGCTGTTGATATACATCTGGATGTCCCTGTTACGATCGGCGGATTCCAGGAACAGCAGCTGGGCGGTGATCACGTTGGCTACGTAATCGTTGATAGGGTCGCCCAGGAAGATGATCCTGTCTGCCATCAGGCGGGAAAACACGTCCATCTGGGTAACGTTGAGTTGGCGCTCCTCGATGATGTACGGCGTCAGCGAATTGATCTGATGCTGATGAGCGCGCGCGTAACTATCTACAACCAGGCTACTGATCCCTCTGTGCTGGATGGCATATTTCCTGAATTCGTTGTTATTAATGTTCATGATGGTGATGTTTATGAGGTAATTTAACAAATTCTTCAGCAGAAATTTCCTCTTCTTTTACGTTCACCTTTGTTTCGGCCCAGTCAAACAGCTTCTGGGTGATCATTTCGCGGTAGGTCTGGTCTACGTACTTCTCGTCCTGCAGCAGGCGGTCCAGGTAGCTGTCCATCCATTCTGCCTGTTCGCCGCCAAGGCCGTAGTAACCCATGATTTTCGCACGGGCGTTTTCTTTCAGTTCCTCGAAGGATACTTCCAGTGAATTATCGCGGATCAGTTTGTCGCTGATGAGCGTCCAGCGAAGCTGATGGTCGAAGCTCGGGTATTCGTGCTCGGCTTCCTCGGCTGTTTTCGGCTTTTCGCCGCCTTTCTGCAGCCAGCGTTTGAGGAAATCTTTGGGAAGCTCGATGGGGGTTTCGTGCACCAGGGTCTCGAAAAGGTCGTTGTGCATGTGGTTGGTCGCTTCCTGCTTCCAGTACTTGCCGATCTCTTCTCTCAGTTTTTCCCTGAATGCTTCTTCGGTTTTGATCTCCTGGCCGGGATATACTTCGTTGAAGAACTCTTCGTTCAGTTCTCTTTTTTCGATCAGCCCCACTTTGGTGATGGTGAGCTGGAAGTATTTGTCCAGGGCTTCTTTATCGGTTGCCAGGCCCAGGTCTTTCACGATCGCTTCGCCCTGCGTTTTGTCGAAGGCTTTGGAAAGCTGCACCGTGAGGGTGTCGCCGGCTTTTTTGCCCTGCAGCTCTTTCTGCGCGGCTTCGGAGAAGGATTTTACCAGCAGGGAATTTTCCTTTTTCTCAGCGTCTTCAGCTACATTGCCTTTGGCGTCTGATGCACGGAATTCCAGGCTGAGCACATTGTTTTCTGAAGTGATGGTTTCGGGCTCGGACATTTTGCCGCCTTTCAGCTGCAGGCGTTCTACTTCCTGGTTCACGATCTCGTCGGTTACCGTTACGTTGTAGCGGGTGAGCGCCGTTTTAGCCAGCAGGGCGTCTACGTCAAAAGAAGGTTTCAGGCCCACTTCGAACTCGAAATTATATTCGGAAGGTTGTGCGTAATCAAGTGATTTGGCTTCTGTATCCAGGGACAGCGGCTGGGCGAAGATCTCCAGCTTTTCCTGCTGAAGGTAACCCATCAGTTCTTTTTCAACGGTTTTCAGCACCTCGTCCTGGAAAAGGGCCTGGCCGCTCATTTTTTTGATCATGCCGGCAGGAACCTGGCCTTTCCGGAATCCCGGGATGTTCGCATTTTTTGAAAAATGCTTCACTGCTTTCTCGAAATTGGGAAGGTAATCTTCCTGGCTCACTTTCACAGTGATCTTATCATTTAATAAACCAATGTTCTCTCTGGTTACGGTTGCCATTTGTTTTTTGTTAATATATTAAAACACAGAATAAAAAAGCTTTTTTGATGGCTGTGAAGCACTAGTCTGCGAAGATTGTGCCACGGGGCCCGGAGCGGGAAATCCTGCCTTTTTAGCAGAAACCGTACAGGCAGGGGCGGACAAATTATCATTTCCCGCCTTTTCCCCTGCCCGTTTCCCGAACATCCCGCCGGTTGCTGTAAAGCGGTAACTGTCAGCTGTTTGCAGAAAAAAGTCACCACCGGCGAAGCGCGAAGATAGTGCGTTTATGCGAGATTTGAAGGGGAAAACGGTCATATAAAAAGGGAATGAAATACGAAAGTCGCCGCCAGCCCTAAGCCCGCGGCGGCTTTTGTTTCCGGCCGCTTATTCCGGGAATGCCAGCCGTTCGCTGCCAAAACCCCAGTTCAGCCCGAAAAGCGCCGGGATCTTCGATCAGGTACAGGTCTTTCCCCAGCCGGTAATTCAGTACACCCACCACCCGCTGCGACCGCAGATCGCCTTCCACCACGTAGCTCCGGTGCAGGGCTTCCACGCCCAGGCTCAGCGGGTCCAGCGAAAAAGACACCCCGCCGCCCACGTCGAAACTGTTGGCGCTGGTAATGGCGCTTTTCTCCAGCGCAAATTGATCGTATATGGTGGCGATGCCGTTGCTTGTGATGTCTGCTGCGTGACGCCGCCGGTTTTGCAAGCGTCCATGGTAAAAGGTTTTTATAGGATGACGACCGGGAATTTAACGTGTAAAAATTACACCGGCTCATAAAAACAATGAATTTGAGCCCCGGCGATACGTTTCCTGTAATTTAGGTAAAAGGATTTAGCAAAGGCTTGGTTGGACAATTCCTTTTATTTAGATTTACAACGCAAGGAACCCGTTCCTGAAAAAATTCCATGTGACCAAAACATATGCCCGCCCTGCAGAAGGGCGCAATATTCAACCAAATGAACAGTAACTCATCAGAATCGGCGTTGTGCAGGCGGATGGCCGCTGGTGATGAATCCGCGTTCGCCAGCCTGTATGAAATCTACCAACCGAAACTGCATCTTTTCGTTTATCCGCTCACTGGTTTTTCGCTGCCCGATACCCATGAAGTAGTGCAGGATATTTTTATCAAACTCTGGCTGCGCAAGGAAACGCTTGTGAATATCGTTTCGCTGCAGGCATACCTTTTTACCATGGCGCGCAACCGCCTGTCTGACCTACGCACACAACAGGCGCAGCAGCGCAAAGCGATCGAAACGCTCCAATTGCAGCAATCCGAAGCGCATTCTGACGTGCAGGAAAATCTCCAGCTGCGGGAATATCACCGCATCGCGCGCGCCCTTATCAACCGCCTTCCCAAACAGAAACGCCGCATTTTCATCCTCCGCAACGAGCAGGGCCTTTCCCTCGACGAGATCGCCGCCGAGCTCAACATCACCAAGTTCGCCGTTAAAAAGCAGCTGTACGAGGCCACCTGGTATCTCAAAGCCTGCCTCAGCACGCACGCCGACCTGAAGATCGGCAGCATTATCCTCATTTTCAATATTTTACACAACCTCTGACCCCGGCTGAAATTTTTTTTTCGGCAAAAGGTGTGCTTTCTCTTTTTCGGGCAGTCTTATTAGCAAGCAAGGTTATGAGCCAGGAAAAAATCTACCAGTTACTGGACAAATATGCATCCGGCGGATTGACCGCCGCTGAGCAGCGCGAACTGTCGGAACTTTTGCAATCGCTGGACGGGCGGGAGTTCACCGCCGTAACGGAGCGGTATGCGCAGATCGTGGAGCAGCGCGGCGTTCCCGGCGAAGCCGATACCGTTTTGTTTGAGCGGATCAGGGAGCGGATCGGCGATATGGAGGGGGAAATGCGCCCTGTGCGCACGCGTACGCGCTGGTGGGCGGCCGCGGCCGTTTTGCTGGCGTTGCTCAGCGCGGGAGCGTACCTGTTCAACCGCCAGCCGCGGCAGATCGTATCGCTGAAACCCGCGGCAGACACGGTTCATCACGAAATACGCCCTGGTGGAAACAAAGCCGTGCTTACGCTGGCGAACGGTTCCACCATCGTGCTCGACGAAGCGGCGGACGGTACGCTGGCGCAGCAGGGCGGCACTAACGTGGTGAAGCTCGGGAACGGCCAGCTGGCTTATGTCGGCGATGGCGGTGAAGTTTCCGCCAGCGTGTACAACACGATCGCCACGCCGCGCGGCGGGCAGTACCGCATTGCGCTCAGCGACGGCACGCAGGTGTGGCTCAACGCGGCGTCTTCCATTCGTTACCCGGCCGTTTTTGGTGGCAGCGAAAGAAGGGTGGAGATCACCGGGGAAGCGTATTTCGAAGTGGCGAAAGACGAAAAAAGGCCCTTTACGGTACAGATCAATAAATCGACGGAGATCAACGTGCTGGGCACGCACTTCAACGTAAACGCGTATGAAGACGAATCGAACATCCGCACCACTTTGCTCGAAGGCAAGGTGAGCGTGGCGGTGTTTGGGAAACAAAACATATTAAAACCCGGCCAGCAGGGCACGGTAATCTATGGCAACAGCGGCGGTGCCGTGCAGGTGAAGGAAGTAGATACGGGAGAGGCGGTTGCCTGGAAAGAGGGCATGTTCAGCTTCAAAAACGCCGACCTGCGCGCCGTAATGCGGCAGCTGAGCCGCTGGTACGATGTGGAAGTGGCTTACGAAGGCGGCAACAGCAACGCAGTATTCGAGGGAAAAATACAAAGGGAACTGAACCTGGCGGACGTGCTGGACGCATTGCGGAAAAACAACGTGCAGTTCAGGATCGAAGGCCGGAAGATCATAGTGAGACAATAACGATACAATAGACATTCCACTTCATTACAGAAACCGATCTAAAATCCAGTTATGAATCAGTAATCCAGTTTTTTAAAGCAGGCCTTATACAAAAATCCGCCCCGTTTCAGCGAGGCGGACGGACCTTGTATGTTCTCAGCATACAGGGCCTGAAAGGCGTAAAAAAAGTCGCAAAACACATTTTTATCACCCAAATCGAAGTTATGAAATTAACTGCTTTGTGCCAAAACGAAGCCGGTGCGCTATTCCAGTGTATCAAACGGATCGCCGGCCTTTTCGTTGGAACAACCAAAATGCTTCACAAGCGAAGTAAACTCTGGGAGATTATGAGATTATCCTTTCTTCTGCTTACCGCCGCTTCTTTGCAGGTAAGTGCCACCGGGTTCTCGCAGCAGGTCACTTATTCCGGTAAGGACGTGCCTCTGAAAAAAGTATTCACCGCCATCGAAAAACAGGCGGGGTACGTATTCTTTTACGACGCAGCGATTCTCGAAAATGCGAAACCCGTTACCGTAAACGTTTCGCAGGGCACCGTGGAAGCCCTGCTGGAGAGCTGCTTCAAAGACCAGCCGCTCGAATATTTCATCAAACAGAAAACGGTGTTCATCGTGCGGAAGCCAGACCGCGCGGTGCCTTCGTCTTCTTCCCCGGCGCCGCCGGTAAAGATCACCGGTAAGGTTACGAGTGAAAAAGGCGAGCCCCTGCCCGGCGTAACCGTGCAGGTGAAAGGCACTTCCAACGGCGCGCTCACCAACGGCGACGGCAACTTTTCCATCACCGCGCCTTCCGCCAACGTTACGCTGGTGATCTCCTTCATGGGCTTCGTTTCCCAGGAAGTGCAGGTAACCTCCGCCGCGCCGCTGGACATTGTGCTGAAAGAAGACAATAAAAGCCTCAACGAAGTGGTGGTGGTAGGTTACGGCCAGCAGCAGAAAGTAACGCTCACCGGCGCCGTGGCCACCGTATCCAACAAAGAGATCGTGACCACCAAAAACCAGAACGTGCAGAACATGCTGACCGGTAAAGTGCCAGGCCTGCGTGTGATCCAGAATACTTCCGAGCCGGGGGACTTCACCAACCAGTTCGATATCCGCGGCTTCGGCGCGCCGCTGATCGTAATTGACGGCGTTCCGCGCGGCAACATCCAGCGGCTGGACCCGAACGAGATCGAAAGCATCTCCGTGCTGAAAGACGCTTCCGCGGCGGTGTACGGCGTGCGCGCGGCCAACGGCGTAGTGCTCATTACCACCAAAAGCGGCGGCACCAGCGGCAAAGCCCGCATCGATTATTCGATGTACTACGGCCTGCAGAAACCTTCCGGCCTGCCCAGCCCGCTCGATGCCGTAGACCGTTTCACGATCTTCAACGAGCAGAGCATGCACAACATCAACAGTCCTACCTGGGTGTTCCCCGAAGACATCATTGCGCCTTACCGCGACGGCACCAAACAAAGCACCGACTGGTACGGCGAAGTGATGCGCGATTACGCCCCGCAGCAATACCACAACCTGAGTGTGAACGGCAACGCGGGTAAAAAAATGGACTATTTCGTGAATCTCGGCTACACCGAGCAGGGCGGCTTCTGGAAAAGCAACAGTCTTAAATACAAACGCTACAACCTGCGCTCCAACCTCAACGCGCAGATCACGGACCGGCTTACGGCGTCGCTGCGCCTCAACGCCATTCTCGATCAGAAAGACAGCCCGTACCGCGATTCCTGGGAGATCTTCAAAAACCTCTGGCGCTCGCACCCTGACGATCCGTATTACGCGAACAACGATCCGAAATATCTCTATCACAACCTCGCCGACTATCACCCGGGCGCAATTGCAGACGACCTGGTGTCCGGCTTCAAGAAACGCAATTCCAAAACGTTCATGAGCACTTTCTCGCTCGAGTATAAAGTGCCGTATATCGACGGACTGGTGGCGAAAGGCATGTTCAGCTACGACGCTACCATCAACGACAATACCAATTACCAGAAAGAATTTTCCGTATACGAATACAACGAAGCCGGCGATATTTACGTACCGTACAAATACCAGATACCGAATACGCTCAACAGGAGCTACGCGGTGCTGCCCGGCACGCTGATGCAGTTTTCGCTGAACTACAACCGTACCTTCGCGAGATTGCATAATATGTCTGTGCTGGCTTTGTATGAAGAAAGCGAAGGCACGGGCGACAGCTTTTTCGCGCAGCGCGAGCTGACCATCCCGCTGCCGTACCTGTTTGCGGGCAACTCCGCCAACCAGATCGGCAACAACAACACGGGCAGCGTGTTCAAAAACGCGAACCGCGGCCTGGTGGGTAAAGTGCACTACGATTTCAATTCCAAATACCTGCTGGATTTCAGCTTCCGTTACGACGGTTCTTCCCGCTTCCCGCCGGGCAAACAATGGGGCTTTTTCCCCGCTGTGTCCGCAGGCTGGCGTATTTCCGAAGAAGCATTCATGAAAGGCAACCAATCGCTCGCCTTTATCGACAACCTCAAGATCCGCGGGTCGTACGGTGAAATGGGCGACGACGGCGCTTCTTCCTTCCAGTTCATTTCCGGTTACGATTATCCCGCCAGCGGCGGCAATTCACAGGCGCTGGCCGCGGGTTACCTGTTCGGCGACAAATGGGTAAGCTCCCTCGGCTTCCGGAACTCGCCCAACATGAACATCACCTGGTATAAAGTACGCACGCTCAACCTCGGCCTCGACGCGAATTTCTGGAAAGGCCTGCTGGGCGTAACGGTAGACGTGTTCCGCCGCGACCGCGAAGGTTTGCTGGCAAACAGGCTGCTGTCCCTGCCCGGCACTTTCGGCGCCAACCTGCCGCAGGAAAACCTGAACAGCGATATGAACAAAGGGTTTGAGCTGATGCTGACCCACAACAATACCATCGGCCGCGATTTCCGGTACAACCTCAGCGGCAACATCGCTCTTACACGCGCCATGCGCAAGTATATCGAGCGCGCGAGAGATGGCAACTCTTATTCCAACTGGCGGAACAACTACACCAACCGTTACAACGACGTGTGGTTTGGCTGGGGGTATAACGGGCAATATTCCTCTTACGACGAGATCGCGAAATACCCTGTGTATACCGGCCGCTCCGTGCTGCCCGGCGATTACATTTACGAAGACTGGAACGGCGACGGCGTGATAGACGATATGGACCGTCACCCGATTGCCACCACGGTAAACCCGACGGCGGGCGATTTCAGGGATAAGGACAGCTACCCGCTGATGACCTTCGGTCTTACGATGGGCGCGGAATACAAAGGTTTCGACCTGAACCTGCTCTGGCAGGGCGGCGCCATGTCTTACGCGGCATTCGGCGAAATGTACCAGACCATTTCCCAAAACGCGCTCGACTTTTTCATGGACCGCTGGCACCCGGAAGACCCGACCATGGACCCTTACAATCCTTCCACGAAATGGATACCCGGCCGCAATGCATACACCGGCACCGTGTACGACATCAACTCCGAGCGCGGCATCCAGAACTGCAATTACCTGCGCCTGAAAACCGTGGAGCTGGGTTATTCCCTGCCCGCGCGCTGGATCAATAAAGTCGGCATACAGGACCTGCGGGTGTATGTAAACGGGTACAACATGCTCACGTTCACTAAAGCCATAGGAATTGACCCCGAACATCCCACCGACCTTTACGGGTACCTGTACCCGCTGAACAAAACGGTGAATTTCGGCGCCAGTATTCGATTCTAATAAATTCTGCAACTATGAAGAAATTAAAATATATCGCTGTTTTCCTGCTTTGCGGCGCAAGTTTCAACTGCGTCAAGCTGGATATTCCGCCCGTGAACGTGCTGCAAGACCAGGACGTGTTTACCAACGATGCCGGCGTAATGGCCTATATGGCCGCGTTGTACAGCCGCATGCCCATCGAGGATTTTAAATACAGTACGGTGGAAGGCACGCAAGGTTTCAACACCTGGAACATCATCAACAGTCTTTCCATCAACACCGGCGAAAACGCCAACCGCAACAACGGCGGTTTTACCGATCCCGCGAGAGGCTACTGGGGCGAGGCTTACGGCGTGATCCGCCAGGCAAACAACCTCATTACCAACCTGCCCAAATACGGCGGCGTGCTGAGCCCGGACAATGTGAAACGTTGGGTGGGAGAGGCGCACTTCATCCGCGCATACACTTATTTCGCGCTGGTAAAACGGTACGGGGGCGTGCCCATCGTAACGGAAGTGCAGGAATTTAACGGCGGAGACGTAGCCCCGCTGCAGGTGCCGCGCAGCAGCGAAGAGGAATGTTACGATTTTATCGGTGAAGACCTCGACTACGCGATGGAGAACATGGGGCCGGCGAGTGAAAATTCCGGCCGCGCGAACAAAAACATCGCCGCCGCGTTCAAATCGCGCGTGATGCTGTTCGCCGGTTCCATCGCCCGCTACGGCACACCCTACGCGCCTAACGGCGTAATGATAACGGGCATTCCGGCCGCCAAAGCGAACGATTATTTTAAAGCCGCCTACGACGCTGCAAAAAGCGTGGAAGGCGTGTACAGTTTGTATAAAAAGAAATGGTCTGCCACCGACAAGATCGCCACGGCAGACAACTACGCCGATCTGTTCCTGGACAAATCCAGCCCGGAAACCATTTTCAGCAAAGGTTATTCCTATCCCGAAGCAGTGCACAGCTGGGATGCGGTGAACGCGCCCCCGCACCTGACCTCCACTTACGGCGACCGTTTTTGTCCCACGCTCGATTACGTGGAGCTGTTCGACGGCCTGCCGAAAAACGCCAAAGGTCAGCTGAACACGCTGAATGCGGACGGTACTTACAAAGTATTCAACAATGTCGGCGAACTGTGGGCGGATTGCGAACCGAGGCTGAGAGGCACGGTGCTGCTGCCCGGACAGAAATTCAAAGACGGGTTTGTGGACATCCGCCGGGGCACGTTCATCGAATCGGTTGACCCGGCGGTGCCCATCAATAAATTTTATCCTGATGAAGAAAAAACTGCGTACTCGCGTTTGCAGTGGTACAAAGATCATGTGAAAGAATCCAGCGACTGGAAACCTACGGGCCAGGTGGCTATCACGCTTACTTCCGGTGAAAAAATATATCCCGGCGGGCTGGACGGTCCGACTTCCACCAACGGCGCTACGGTAACCGGCTTCTGCGGCAGGAAATACATGGACCCCGCGCTGCCTTCAGCGGCTACGGCCTTGCACCGTTCCACCCAGTCGTGGATAGACATGCGGTATGCCGAAGTATTGCTGAACCGCGCCGAAGCCGCGCTGGAACTGGCGCAGAACGGCGGTTCCGTGCCGGGAGTAGATCTTCAGCAGGATGCATTTAATGCCATCAACGCCATCCGCGAAAGAGCGGGAGCGGAAATGCTTGCTACGCCCGCAGATCTTTCAGCAGGAGCATCCGTTCCCAAAGAGCAGGGCGGTTATGTGCTCGCGCCCAACCGCGGCCTGCAGATCATCCGCATCGAAAGGAGAAAAGAGCTGGCGTTTGAAAATAAATTGTACTGGGACATGAAACGCTGGAGAACCTTCGACCAGGAAGTGAACGCCAGGACATGGCGCAAATGCAATCCTTTCCTGTTCGCCAAAGGCGCGGACCCCGTTACGATCGATTACGTGGAAGGAAAATACATTTTCGACTGCCGTTTCGATGAGCGGAACTCCGCATTCACTTTCCAGGTAAGGATGTATTACGAACCGATACCGGGCGGCGAACTGACGAAGAACCCGAAGCTGGTGCAGAATGCCCTTTATTAATGGATTTTAAAACAAGCGTAATGAGAAAGATATTTTATAGCCTGTTATGTTTTGCCGCCATCGTATCCGGCGCGGCCTGCAAAAAAGACAACTATGCCATGCCCGACGCCACGCTGGAAGGTACTTTGAGCGATGGCAAGGCCGGCATGCAGCTGGAGCAGGGCGGCGGCAGCGTACGCCTCAAGCTCGACGAACTGAGCTGGAGCGCCACGCCCATCCCGATGTTCCTTAACTTCCGGCAGGACGGCAGTTTTAGCAATAACAAACTTTTCCCCGGTCAATACCGCGTTGCGCCGGTAGACGGGCCTTTTTATCCCATCGACAGCGCGGACATGAAGATCGTTGACCTTCACTCCGGCGCCAGCACCCGCGTGGATTTCACCGTGGTGCCCTACATCAACGTGGAATGGGTGACGCCGCCTTCCGTTACCGCGGACAAAAAAGTGACCGCTACATTCCGTTTTACCCGCAACGCGGCGCCTCCTGGCAAAACGCAGCCCGCTTTGCTGGATTACCAGCTGTTCATTTCCACCACGCAATACGTGGGCAACAATAACTGGGACAATACCATCGTGGGCGCAGCGCAGGCCGCGCCCGGCAAAGAAGCTACCGACGTAACGATCACTTCCACTGCGCCGATGAAATATGCCACCACTTATTACGTGAGGGTGGGCGTACGTGTGAACGACAGCTTCAAAAAATACAACTACACTACTATCAGCACTGTCACGGTTGCACCGTGATAACGCTTGTGCCGGGGCCGGGTTTTCGTGGGCCCGCCCCGGTTTTCTTTTCATTTTATTTAAACGGAATCAGGCATGATGAGCACTTTTCAAAAAGGAAGCGGCATGCTGCTGGCAATGTTATGCTTATGCGGCAGCGCTTTCTCGCAGCAGAAACACAGCAAAACGTCCTACTACAAAAGTTATAAAGGCCTCGTGATGGCAGGGTACCAGGGCTGGTTCAACACGCCGGAAGACGGCGCCGGCCGCAACTGGAACCATTGGGTGGCCAAAGGCCGGCTGGAGCCTGGGAATATCAAAGTAGACCTCTGGCCGGAAACAAAAGAATACGAAAAGACCTATAAAACGCCGTTCGTTCGCGCGGATGGCAGTCCCGCCAACGTTTTCAGTTCCTACGATGCATCTACCACAGACCTTCATTTCAAATGGATGAAGGAATACGGGGTAGACGGCGTATTTGTGCAACGTTTCGTAGGCCAGGTAAGAGGCGGCGCCAACCGGCATCACAACAACCGCGTGATGCATCATGCGCTGGACGCATCCAAAAAGTACAACCGCGCTATTGCCGTGATGTACGACCTTTCCGGGATGCGCGACAGCGTGGATGTGCCGATGCTGATCGACGACTGGAAGAATCTGGTAGACAGTCTGCACATGACGGACGGCGGCAACAAACAAACTTATCTTTATCACAACGGCAAACCGCTGGTAGCTTTATGGGGCGTAGGTTTCGCTGGTAGAAACTACACGCTGCGGAGCATCGAAAGGCTGATGGACTTTTTACAGAACGATCCCGTGTATGGCGGATGCGCCGTGCTGCTGGGCGTTCCGGCGTACTGGCGCGATCTTGCGAAAGACGCCGCCAGCGACCCGCACCTGCACGACGTGCTCAGACGCGCGGATATCGTGCATCCATGGGCAGTGGGGCGGTTTAAAAATGAAGAAGAATATGCGAACTATTTGCAGCAAATAAAAGGAGACATTGCCTGGTGCCGCGAAAATAAAGTGGATTACGTGCCAGTGGTATTCCCCGGCTTCAGCTGGACGAACATGTACCCGCGTTTCCCGCTCAACCAGATCCCGCGCAACAACGGTGCGTTTTTCTGGAAGCAAATTTCCGGGGCCATCGGCGCGGGCGCTGAAATGTTGTATGTGGCCATGTTCGACGAAGTAGACGAAGCGACCGCCATCTTCAAAATATCCAAAGATCCGCCCGTCGGCAAAAGCCCGTTCGTGCAGCTGGCCGCAGGCGAGCCGTCTGACCACTACCTGCAGCTCACCGGCTATGCCGCGAAAATGCTGCGTAAAGAAGTGCCATTCCGTGAACAGATCCCCGCCGCAAAACCGGGGAAATAAAACCATGCATATGTTTCTGAGATCGATCTTAAAAAGCCTGCTGCTGCTGGCTGTGATCCCGGTTGCGCAAGCGCAGCGGCTTACGGGGTATGTAGATCCCTACATCGGTTCCGGCGGGCACGGGCACGTGTTTGTGGGTGCCAACGTGCCGTTTGGGGCTGTGCAGGCGGGGCCGATGAATTATTACAAAGGCTGGGACTGGCTTTCCGGCTACAATTATACGGACAGTACGCTGATCGGGTTTACGCACCTGCACCTGAGCGGCACCGGCATCGGCGACCTCGGCGATGTGCTCGTGATGCCTTTCACCGGCGAGATCCGCACCGGAAAAAGCAAACAGGAAACCTACCGGAAAGGTTACGGATCGAAGTACGTGCACGAACATGAAAAAGTAAAGCCGGGCTATTATGCCGTAAGGCTGGAAGATCATGGCATAGACGCGGAGCTGACGGCCACGCAGCGCGTGGGTTATCACCGTTACCGTTTCCCGCAGGGAAAAGACGCGCATGTGATCATCGACCTGAAAGAAGGCATGCAGGACAAAAGTTACGATACCTACATCGAACAAACGGACGCTGTAACGCTGAAAGGATACCGTTATTCGCGCGGCTGGGCGAAAGACCAGCGCGTGTATTTCGCCATCAGGCTGTCTAAACCGATCGGCAAATTTGCCGTGTACGAAGAAGATTCGTTGCTGCAGGGAAACAAAGCGCAGGGCTTGTCCATCAAAGGCCTGATCAGTTTTAACACGCCGCCCGCAACGCTCGAGCTGAAGGTGGGATTGTCGCCGGTAAGCGCGGATAATGCGCTGGCGAACATCGAAGCGGAGATACCCGGCTGGAACTTCGACGGCATTGCGCGGCGCGCCGATGAATTGTGGGAGAAAGAATTATCCGCCATCAGCATCAAAACCAATAACGAAGCGCATAAACGCATTTTTTATACGGCGTTGTATCATACGATGATCAACCCGAGCCTGTTCAACGACCATGACAAAAGTTACCGCGGCGCGGACAAAAAAGTGGTGACCAAAGCGGGCTTCGATCATTATTCCGTGTTTTCGCTCTGGGATACGTACCGGGCCGTGCATCCGCTGTACGCGCTTACGCAGCCGCAGCGCGTGAACGATATGGTCAATTCAATGCTGGCCATCTACGATCAGCAGGGAAAGTTGCCGATCTGGCATTTGATGGGCTGGGAAACCGGGACTATGGTTGGCATCAGCAGCGTGCAGGTGATCGCGGAAGCGTACCTGAAAGGATTCAGGGGATTTGATGCGGAGCGCGCCTGGAAAGCGATCCGCGCCACTTTGATGTCTGACACACTGGGCCTGGGTTATGTGCGCGATTTTAAACCGATCCCTTCAGACGTGAAGGTGTTCCGCCCCGTGGCCCGCGCGCTGGAATACGCCATCGGCGACGGCAGCGTGGCCCTGATGGCCAAGGCGATGGGCAAAAAGGAAGACGCTGCGTATTTTTCCAAAAGAGCGAAAAACTATCAACTCTATTACGATCCGAAAGCGATGTTCATCCGCGGCAAGATGTCCGACGGCAGCTGGAACCCTGTTTTTGACCCGGTGAAGTCTTACCGGCCCTGGGCGTCGGATTATGCGGAAGGAAATTCCTGGCAATACCTCTGGCTTGCGCCGCAGGATGTACACGGGCTGAAAGACATGCTGGGCGGGGACAGAATGTTTCTCAACAAACTCGATACATTCTTCACGCTCGAGCCGGAGCCTGATCCGCAGGCATTGATAGACCTTACCGGCGGCATCGGGCAATATGCGCACGGCAACGAGCCCAGCCACCATATCGCATACCTTTACGCGTATGGCGGGCAGCAGTGGAAAACGGCGGAAAGGGCGAGGCAGATCATGACGGAATTTTACCACGACAAACCCGACGGCGTGATCGGCAACGAGGATTGCGGGCAGATGTCTGCCTGGTACATTTTTTCCTCCATTGGCTTCTATCCTGTATTCCCGGCGGGTGGCGCGTACGTGATCGGTAGCCCGATGTTCGACGAAGCGGTGATCCACCTGGCGGACGGAAAGGATTTTAAAGTGACAGTGAGCAACAACAGCGCGGAGAACAAATACGTGCAGGCGGTATACATGCGTGGAAAAAAATACGACAAAAGCTTTATCCTTCACAGCGACATCGTGAAAGGCGGGGAAATGAAGATCGTGATGGGGCCGGAGCCGAATTACGCTTTCGGCGCGAAACCGGCCAGCAGGCCATAATTACAGATCAGGTTATGAAAAAGATACTGACCATCGTTTTAACATTTCTGGCGGGGAGTTTGCAGGCGCAGCAATTTGTACATCCGGGTATGATGCAGACGCGCGAAGACCTTGCTTACATGAAACAGCAGGTGCTTTCCGGCAAAGAACCCTGGAAAAATGCTTATGCGAAGCTGCAGAAAAATACTTCGCTGGATTTCAAGCCTTCTCCGCGCGCGCATATTTCCATCGGCCCGTATGGGGCCAACAGCAGCGGCGGGCGCGAGCTTTCGATGAGCGCCAACGCGGTGTACGATCATGCTTTGATGTGGTATATTACCGGCAACAAGGCGTACGCGGCTAAAGCGATCGAAATATTGAACGCCTGGGCATACCGGCTTTGGGATTTCGACGACAACAACGCCAAGCTCAGCGTGGCGCTCACCGCGTATTATTTCCTGAATGCCGCGGAAATACTGAAATACAGCGATTCCGGCTGGAAACAGGAAGACATGGAACAGTTCAAACGGCTGATGCTGACGGTGTATTATCCCACGGTGAAAGACTTCTTCACGGAAGCCAACGGCAACTGGGACGCCGCGATCATCAATACTTTGCTGTGCATCGGTGTGTTTACGGACAATCGCGAGATATTTAATTCGGCGGTGGAAAGATTTTATCGCGGCCCGGGCAATTCGGGCATCACGAAATATATCTATTCCAACGGCCAGGTGCAGGAAACGACGCGCGACTGGGGCCACGTGCAGCTGGGCATCGGCGAGTTCGCCAAAGCCGCGCAGGTGGCGTGGACGCAGGGAGAGGATTTTTACGGCGCCGCAAACAACCGGCTGGCGCTGGGTTACGAATACACCGCGAAGTTTATGCTCGGTGGCGAAATTCCTGTGTACGGCGTGTTGTCGCACCGCGCAAAAGAGCATTACCGCGATATTTACGAAAGTATCTATCATCATTACCACGAAGTAAAAGGGCTGGAAATGCCTTTCACAAAAAGAGTGCTGGATGAGCATACACGCCGGGATTCCGCGGTGGACGTGCTGATGGGCATCCGCGCGCCGTTGAAAACGAAGCCCGTGAAAACGGCATTTCTTCCTTATGCGCCTTTGCGCGGCGCGCTGGAAAAGGCTGTTGAAGAAGCGCCTGCATCTTCGGTGGTGATAACTCCGGGCGGAAACATACAACAGGCGCTGGATGCGGCGGCTGGCACAGGAAAATGGGTAGTGCTGGACACGGGCGTTCATATTTTGAAAGCGCCTTTAAAAATGCCCGGCGGCGTAACGCTTGCGGGAAAAGGAAACAGGTCCATCCTCATACTTTCACCTGAACAACGCACAAAAACGATCGTGAATGCCGATTCCACGATGCACGACGTTACTATCCGCGACCTGCTGATCGAAGGGGCGGTGAGCCCGGTGACGAACAACGATCCGAATGCGGACAGGCGCAATCGTTCCTACATGAACGCTCCCAGCCGCGAAGGCATTTTGTTTATGTCCGATCGCGCGGGGCAGATGCGGAACATCCGTTTTGTGAGGCTCACGGTGCAGAACTTTACCAAAAACGGCGTGTCCGTTCGCGGGGCTGAAAATGTAACGGTGGAAGAATGCGACTTCAGCGACAACGGCTCGTCTGTTGTGCCTGGCGCGGGTTTTCACCATAACCTTCATCTCTCTCACGTACAGGGCGTTTCGGTGAAAAACAGCCGTTTCGATACATCGCCCTGGGGCAGCGGCATAGATCTGTCTTTTTGTACGAATGCGGGGGTGGAAGGAAATGAAACGGCGAGGAACAAACTTTCCGGCATCCGCTGCACCGAAAGCAGCAACGTGCGCTTTCGAAATAATCTTTCAGAAGGCAACGACGAAAACGGCCTCCGGCTGGACGCGCTGATGGACGGCGTGAAGAACTTTACGCTGGAAAAAAATATCACGCAATATAACGGCGGAGCAGGAGTGTTTATCAGTCATCCCAAAGCCGGTAAGGTATTACAACATTCAGAACAAGGAAACGGCAAATAATGAAACGGATCATTTTTTTCCTGCAGCTGTTGTGGTTCGTGCCCGTCAGCGCGCAGGACCCTTTCAGGGCTTATCTTTCGAGCGTTCCGGAAATTGTTTCGGTGATCGGCGATACGCTTACCGGCGAAGGCGCCGAAGCGATCGTAACACGCAAGATCACTTTTACATCGCGGAACGGGGCCAATACGGTTTACGCCGTGATGGCTTTCCCCGCGCGTGAAGGCAAATATCCCGGCATGCTTTTCCTGCATGGCGGCGGCAGCCGCGCGGAAGATATGCTGGGCCGCGTACAGGATTATGCGCGGCGTGGTTATGTGGCGTTGGCGCCCGATCTGCCGGGCATTTGCGGCAATGGGAAAACGCCCCATTCCACCGGTCCCTGGAAATCGCGGCCCAATGGCGAAGCCCCGCGTTTCGACCTGGCTAACGGCCCTGAAAGCAGCACGCTTGCGGACGCGATCGTCGCCGGGCTGGAAGCCTTCAACCTGCTGCGTTCCCGCCCGGATGTGGATGTAAAACACATGGGCATCACGGGATTTTCCTGGGGCGGTTATTCCACCACCATGCTGACCGGCTTGCTCGGGAATAAAGTACAGGCCGCGTATTCCGTGTTCGGCAGCGGTTTCTACGACCTGGGTTCTTTCTGGAAAGAGATCATCGCGCAACTGCCGGAGGCCGACCGTAAAACCTGGCTGCAATATTTCGATGCGGGCAGGCGCGCCAAAAACATCAAAGCGCCCTTTTTTATGGAAGCCGCTTCCAACGACACCTACTTCTGGCCGGAAGCCGTGATGGCCACGCTCGGGCGGATAAAGGGAGAGAAGAACCTCGTCTGGGGCCCGAACATCAACCACAAACAGATCCCAGGCGGCGGGAAAATGCAGGAATTATATTTTGATTATTATCTCAAAGGAAAAGGGCAACCCTTCGGAAAAGTGGAAGCGAAGCCGGGAAAAAAGCACGTAACAATAACGGTGCGAATGCCGAAAGGAATTACCGTTGATTCGGTGATGTTGTACTGTGCCGCTCCGTCGGCGGACTGGCAGCACAAAAAATGGACTGCAGTGCCCGCGCAAAAATCCGGGAAAAAATATGTTGCTGAAATTCCCGCCGGCAGCGATCATTGGTTTGCATACGTGGGAGATTCGCGGGGCGTGGCTTTGGCGAGTTTAATGCACGGGCCGGAATTACTTTTGCCGGTGAAATAACCAGTGCAGGAACCCTTGTTTTACTTTCTTTTCAACCACCCATACGGGTTTGTCCTCAAACCGGATGATCCTCGTGTTAGGCCCATATTTCCCCCATGCAAAACCGGCTCCATTGGGTGCATTGGTAAGATCCGCGATCATGAAAAGTTTGGGCAGCGTTCGGATAAATTCCGGCGGGAAGCCGGGATCTTTTTCATATTGTTCCATGATGCCATTTTTCGTTTCCCAGATATCAAAAACGATTTTCTCATGGACCTGGTCCAGGTGGGATTTTTCGAGTAATCTTCCGTATTCGTCCAGGTGTGCGATAAATTCGGCGAGGTTGTTTGAATGTTTAACGAGAACGGCGGGGTCGTGGCAAACATAATACACCGGCCCCCATTCTCCCGAAGCATTAATGTCCACGATCCAGAAGTTTCCAAAACCATCGCCGCAAAGCTGGATAGCATGAGGAAACAGGTCCTCCATCCCAAATTCCAATGAATCGAACCGCCCTTCTTCCATTGCATAAAATTCGAAACCTCCCGCAAAACGCAGCAGCTCCTCGATTTCCGCGGGTATAAAATTACCTGGCAAACGTTGCCTGAGCGCATTGATTTCTTCATCGGATAGCCCCGGTTGCAACTCAATGGAATATTCTTCGCCGTCTTCGTTTTCGTAAGTTTTGCCAAGCATGGCCTTTAGCTGTTCGAGTGGTTTCATTTCACCAGGTTGAGGGGATAATGACCTTAAGATAAAGAAATGCGGCTAATTCACGAACACTTCATCGCAGCAAATCGCGGGTTTTTTGTCATTCCCGCGCCACAGCGGCATTTTGGGCAAACATTTCGCGGTAATCCTCACAAATCTCGCATCCGGCGCATTCACCGCCAGTTTGAACGTTTCCACGCGCGCGCTGAAATCTTCTTCCGTTACGGCTTTCACCGCCTGCTGTGTTACCTGCCGGAAAGACCGGCCGTCCGCGGAAACTTCAACGCTGATCGCCGTCGGGAGAAAAATATTGTGTCTTGCGTCCTGTAAAAAATTAAGTTGAATATGGCTGAGTTTCTGCGCCCGTTCAAGGTCGATCGTTGCCACGAGGTCGTTGCCATAGATGAAAAGCCAGTTCAGTGAAAAATCTTTCCCGCCAACAAGCCCGTCTGTAAGCGTGGCTTCTTTTTTTGCGGTGTATTCCGGCGTGAATGGATATTGCAACGTTACTTTTTTGCGGAATGCCAGGCTGGATTTCCATGGGCGCGCCAACAGCTCTTCCCATTCCTGTTGATATGCTTCCGGGCTGACGCCGCCTTCGGAAAGCTCCGTTACACCGGCCTGTTTTATTTGCTGCGTGAACCGTTTTACTCTTTCAGCCCACTTCGGATTTGGGGCAAAACCATTGCCGGAAGGCACGAGGTAGCCGTATTTTGCCGTTCCGTATAACCGTGACTGCTGTAACGCCGCATATTCCAATGGAAGTCTTGCCCTGTAAACCTTTTCCAGCAGCTTCGCATCGTCTCCCGCCGCTTTTTCAGCCTGGTCGAGCAAGGTGGAATATTCATCGATGAAAGCCGGGACGAGGTAATTGTTGCGATCGTTTACCGGGCTGCCGTAAATGTCCAGCGGGGCTTTGGAAGTTTGAAGGTTCCGGGCGAGCGCTTCCAGGTATTTTGTAATGAAAGGCGCGGCCGGGCCGTAATAGCCGTTCATGAAATCGCTGAAAACATTGTCTGTAGAAATTTTGGGCTGCCACAATGCATTCGCCTGCAGGTATGCGTTCAGTTCCGACATATCGGAATACGTGCCGCCGCTGCCCTGGGAGAACACGCCCGTTACGCCGTTGTCCGCGAAATATTGCAGGTTCTTTTGCAAAAGGAAATAATCCGGGAAAGGCGCAAGATAATTGGTGAATTGCGTGGTATAGTCCCAAACGAAAATGTTATTGGAAATGTGTTTCCAGTCCGCGAGCGCTTTGCGGAAAACAGCGGCGGACGGCGCATCGGCAAGTGGCTGGTTGCGGTAAGCGTCGATGCTGCTGAGCATGATCACCACGTTGGAAGCCGGTTTGGTGCGTGCCGACGGCTGCAGCGTGTACGTATAAGCCAGCGTGGTGAACTGTTGCGCTGGAAATTGCGCGGCTACGCGGTTCACAAAACGTATCAGCGAACCGGAATGACTGCCTTCTTCTTTATCCGTCAACGCGCATTGGTCGCAGGTACAATAACCTGTGCCGTCTTCCGGCGAAATGCTCCAGTACAGCGCATCCGGGTTGTTTGCAACCGCTTTCCGGAAATAATCCGAGACGATTTTGAACACCTGTTCGTTGCTCAGGCAAAGCTGGGTGGCCTGGCGTTTGCCGTTCACCAGCGCAAAATATTCCGGGTGCGCGGAAAAATATTCTTTCGGCGGCACGAGCTTAAAATAGGAATGCCCCCAAAGGCCCCAGAGGTCTTCAAAACTATGCAGCTTGTGCCATTCCTGGTATTCGGCGTCCAGCGGGGCGGGGTAGTAGGTTTCGCGGTACACGAACTGCGGCTCCTGCCGGTCGAGCAGCTGCGGTTTTATATTGATCGTTTTTTTGGAAGGCACGAATGCCGGTCCGGCGGCGTATTTGCGGCAGCCGAAATATTGTTCCAGCAATGTATACACGCCATATACCAAGCCTTTCCCGCTGCCGCCGCGGATGTAGAGGTGCTGGTCGTCTGTGGCGATGAGAAATCCTTCTCCTTTTAATTTGTCCGCCCCAAACGTTTCCACGTGCCCTGTGTTGCCGATAAAAATGGCCGCATCTCCTTCGTTGTAGGCATTTTCGCTGATCTGCGCGGGCGTTGCGCCGGATATTTTCCCGAGATAAGTTTTCAATATCATTGCCGCGCGTTTTTCCGCGGGCGTAGCGTCTGCCGGTAATACGATCTTATGACGGGCCTTCCCGTTTTCCACCAGCACGATGTCTTTGGCCGCATGACAGCCGGGTTGCAGGAAAAGCATGAGCGTAAAAAAGAAGGTGTTCATCATGTGCGCCATCAGAATTTACGTTGTACGGTGATGTAGATGTCGTATTGGTTCTGGAACCGGTTATCTTCGATCTTCTGGTTGATCCAGGTACCGAAAAGGCCCAGTGTAGTGCGGTAACGGATCGTTTTCTGGTAGCCCGCCGCGATGCTTCGCGTGAGCAGGCCGCTCAGCTGCGGGAATTGTACCAGGCGGCTGCGGTCGTCAGGCGAAGTGCCGAGGCCGGCGATGAGCGAAAGATAATCCTGGCGGCGGTTCATGTAATAACGCGTCGTGAGGTTGAAGGAGGTGTTGAAATCCCCTTCATCGCTGATGAAATACGCGCGCAGGTTCACCCAGAAATCCCCGAAAGGTTTCGCGACGGAGGTAACGCCGGTGATCACGTTCGCGCTGTCCGTCAACAGGTAACGCGCGCCCAGTTCGCCTTCTATTTCGTGGTTGAATGTTTTGAAAATGGAATAGGCGAGCCGCAGCCGGGGAAACACGATCTTGTTGCCATAAGCCGCCAGCGCGTAGGAATACAGTGTTTTGTTATGCGTGTAATACAATTCCGCTTCGCCCATCAGCCCGGTTCCTTCCTCGCGCCCCGCATAATTGGCGCGCGCCGCCCAGGAGCCTTTTTTGAAGAAACGCCGGTATTCTACCGTGGCAATATTGTAATTGGTGCTGGCGTAGTCGTAATTGGAATTGAGATAAAAAAGGCCGAACTGGTTCTTCAAACCTTTAGACGCCATGAGGTCCGCATAATCTTTATTGTCCGCCGTGGGGAAACGCCTGGCCAGCGTGTCCGCCGCGCGGGCGGCGGCTTCATAGTCCTGCAATCCCTCCAGGTTCAATGCGCGCCGCTGGAGGAAATTTTCGCTTTCAGGGTAATATCTCAATGCTTCGTTGGCATATGCCAACGCACTGTCGTACGACTTCCGCGCATAAAGAATGTTCATGCTGTTCAGCAACGCCAGCGAATCTTTTTTGTTGATAGCCAGCGCCTGCTGGAAAATGGGAAAAGCACTGTCCGGCCGGTTGTTCCGCCAATGGGCGAGCGCTTCGGACACAAGGCCTTCCACGTATGCGGCGCGATATTTTACGGTGTAGGGATAACGTTGCATCAGCTGGTTGTTGATGACGTTCGCGTCCGCGTATCGTTTCATATCGGTGTATACGGAGGCTTTTTTCAGCAGCATATCCTTGTTGTCCGGCTCGAGTTGCAGGGCAACATCCGCATAATAGATCGCGCTGTCGTATTGCTGGCGGGCGGATTCAAGATTGACGAGATAATTGAGCGCTTCCATATTGCCGGGCTCGTTGTCCAGCACGAGCGTGAATTGCCCTTTGGCGAGCGTGTATTCTTCCGCCTGCATGAACTTTCTGCCGGCGGTGAGGTGCATATCGGTGATAAGGTCCGTGTAGCGGTGATTGCCGGGAAACCTTGCCTGCAGCCCTCTTGCAATGTCCGCAGCTTCGTCGTATTGCCCTGTTTCGGCGAGTACGGAAGCTTTTTTCATGAGGAAACACGGGTTGGAAGGATGGGCGGCGATGGCGGTATTGAGCACTTCGAGCGCGCGGGGGTAATCTTTTTGAGTGATGTAGGCGTTGGCCGTCATATCGAGCGCGGCGGTATCGGCGGGGTTTTCGCGGAGGGCGCTTTCAAATTCCGCCAGGGCCAGATCGTATTGCTGCTGTGCGAGATAATCTCGGCCGGAAGCAACCCGGAGGGTAATGTACCGCTGGCGTTTTTCTGCCGTGGGCGCAGTGTGCAGCAGGCGTTCGGCTAAGTTTGCCGCTTCGCCGAATTTGCGGTCGCTTTCCAGTACGTCCAGCTTGAGCGATTGCAGGCGCTGGTCGTTCGGATTGTTTTTTAATCCCGCGTTGATCCATGCCAGGGCTTCGCGGTACGCGCCGCGCGCCATGCTCAGGCCGATCACTTTGTCCAGCGCTTCCCGGTTGCCGGGATTTTTTTCCAGGATGCCGGTATACAACATATAAGGATCGGTATTGGCATACCAGGAAGCGGCTTCCATGCGCAGGGAAACGTCCAGCCCGCGTGCTTTTGCGTCGCCGGGGTAATTTTTCAGGACCTGTTGCAGCACGTTCAGCGCTTCGGGATAGTTGTGCATGTCCTGCAACAGGCCGAGCTTGCGCATCAGCAGGTCGTAAGAAGCCGGGTTGGTGGCCAGCTGCGCGTTCACCTGTTCCAGCGCGCGTTCATAACTGCCGCTGCGCATGTACATGTTCGTAATGGCGCCGGTGGCTTCCTGGTTGCCGGGCTGCATGGCGAGCGCTTTTTCGTAATGCTGCTCTGCCAGCGAAGGAATGCCGCGCTGGCGGTAGAAATGACCGGCCAGGAGGTAATGGCCCACATAGGCTTTGCGAACGGAAGTATCGCCGGGGAAGGTTTCCAGCAAATTTTCAGCAAACACGTTGCCGCCCTGGAAACGTTCGGTTACGTCCAGGATGCCGAGCCTTTTGAGCAGAAATTCCTTATCGCCCGGGAATTGTTTTAATGCATCGTTCACATACTTTTCCGCCTGCGCATATTGCCGCGCCAGCATCTCTATATTTACCGCGTAAAGGTATGCGTCGCGGTAATTGGGGCTTTTCCCGATCACTTTGTGCACATACTGGCGGGCTGCGGGGAAGTTGTTGGTGAGCATGTAAAGCCGGCCGAGCAGCAGTTCCTGGTCGGTGAAATCGGGCCGTATTTTCAACGCCTGCTGGCTCAGATCGATCGCTTGCCGGTATTGCCCGGCGCGGGTGGCCCGAACTGCTTCCGCGTACAATTCGTCCGCATCCTTGTTCTTTTTGGTGTTGAATATCTGCGCCTGCGCCAGGGTGGCGAAGCTGAGCAAAAGCACTGTCAATAGGTAGCTGATCGTTCGTTGCATATGCTTGTATGGATGAATGTCGTAAATCATGCGGTTTGTACTGTTCTGCGCCCGAAGCCCTGCCGCTGCATATTTCCCCAGTTGGATTTTTTGCCGGTGAGGAAAAACCAATATCCCCTCAATGCAAAAAACACGATGAGCGGATGGTAAATGATCGGTTCCAGGAAAGCCATCAGGGCCAGGCCCATCACTTCCCGCCAGGTTTTATAATACCGCAGCGTGAGCTGGTCCCAGCAAATGGCGATGGTCGTGATCATCACTGAATAGAGGTATACGAAAGCCAGCAGGATGACGGCAAAATCCCAGTTGATGCTGTTCGTGATAATGAGATAGACGTAATACAACAGGCCCGTGAACTCGATGATAGGGGCGAGGAACTCGAACAGCAGGCTGCAGGGCAACACCACGAGGCCCATTTTTTTATAACGCGGGTTGAAGATCATTTTCCGGTGAATGGTGATGATCTCCGCCATACCGCGGCCCCAGCGGGTGCGCTGGCGGCTGAAGACCTTCATGTTGGGCGGCCCTTCCGTCCAGCATTGCGTGGTGGGAATGTAACGCACCGCGTAACGCATTTTGTTGTCGATCATGTACTGGCACATACGCGTTACGATGTCCATGTCTTCTGCGAACGATTTGTGGTCGTACCCGCCTGCTTTGATGGCGATCTCCTTGTCGAACAGGCCGAGGCCGCCGGAAACGTTCGGCACGCAGTTGATCATGCTCCAGCCCATTTTGCCGAGCACGTAGGCGCGGATATACTCCATTTCCTGGAAACGCGGCAGCAGCTTGCGCGGCGGCCTCACCCGCACGATCACCCCCTGGTCTATCTCGCAGTCGTTCGCCAGCCGCAAAGTAGCCCCGGCCGCTATCACGCGCACCCCTTCTTCGATGATGTGCACATACCCGCATTCCGGGCAAGGCTCGCCCACCTGCTGTATTTTGTTGTATTCCTCTTCCATGAAGGGTTTGATGAGGCGCAGCAGTGTGTCTTTTTCGATAATACAATCCACGTCCGTACAAAGGAAATAATCGTACGCGGCGGCGTTGATGCCCGCGTTGGAAGCGTCCGCCTTGCTTTTGCCGTTCACTTTATCGATCACGAGCAGTTTGTCGTACGCTACGTTGGTCGATTTAAAAAGCCTTTTGACCGGCTGCGTTTTGATACGTTCGTTGTAAGCGAAGGCTACTTCCCGCAGCTCGAATTCGTGGATCAGCTTTTCCAGCGTATCGTCGGTGCTGCCGTCGTTGACGATGATCACTTCAAAACGGGAATAATTGAGGGTAAGCAGGGAACGTACGTTGGAGATGATGGTGACGCCTTCGTTGAAAGCGGGCGCTATCACTGAAATGCCAGGGGCCAGGGCGGAGTTGAGCAGGCAGGTGTAATCGGTATTCCTGTCTTTCCGTTTGAACCGGACCACGCCGCGGAAGGAAAGCAGCGCCAGCAAGGCATACATGATCAGCATGGCGAGGCCATAAAAAAAGATCGATCCTTCGTAGAAATTCCTGAACAGTTCCATGCGCTGTTATTATGGTTAAAATGCCGGCGGCTACCGGTTCGGCGCCACCTGGAAGCCGCGGCGCTGCATATTCCCCCAGCCCGCTTTTTTCCCGGTCAAAAAGAAATAATACCCGCGGAGCGAAAAAAATACGATCAGCGGGTGATAAAGGAAAAACTCGAGGAACGGCGTAAGGCAAAGCAATGCCACGTCGCGCCAGGAGTTGTAATATCGGAATGTGATCTGGTCGTACAGGATGGCCAGCGTCGTGATCATGATGGAATAAGTGTACACGAACACCAGCAGCACCAGGGCCGTTGGCCAGTTGATATGACCCATGGCCACCATCACGATATAATACACGATGCCGGCGAATTCGATGATGGGCGCCAGCAGCTCGAAGAAAAAGTTGTACGGGAACACGATCATGCCCATTCTGCCGTATTTCGGCTTGAGGAACATGCTGAAGTGGGTGTGCATCAGCTGTGCGAGGCCCCTGGCCCATCGGGTGCGCTGCCTGCCGAATATTTTGATGGTGGAAGGAACTTCCGTCCAGCAGAGGGTTTGAGGGATGTAACGGATGGCGTAAGGAATTTTATTGTCCTGCGCGTAGCGGCACATGCGGGTCATCAGCTCCATGTCTTCCCCGAAAGAAGTATGGTCGTACCCCCCGCAGCGGATGGTAATTTCCTTGTCGAACAGGCCCAGGCCGCCGGAAACGTTCGGCACGCAGTTCATCAGCGTCCATCCCATTTTCCCTAGCACGAAGGCGCGTATGTATTCCACTTCCTGGAAGCGCGGCAGCAGCTGTTTCGGCGGCCGCACGCCCACCATCACGCCCTGGTCGAATATGTTGGAATTGGCGACGCGCAACGTGGCGCCGATAGCGATCACCCGTTTTTTCTTTTCTTTCATCACCGGTTTGATCAGCTCGATGATGGTGTTTTCGTCGAGCACGCAATCCACGTCCGTACATACGAAATGATCGAAAGCCGCGGCGTTGATGCCCGCGTTCACCGCGTCCGCCTTGCTTTTGCCGTTCACTTTGTCGATGATGGTGAGCTTGGCGTAGGCGGGATCGGTCGATTTGTAGATCTTTTTCACCGGCCGCGTCTGGATCTTGGCGTTGTACGCAAAATCCACGGGTACCAGGCTGAATTCCTTTATCAGCTGTTCCATGCTGTTGTCCGTACTGCCGTCGTTCACCACGATGATCTCGTACCGCACGTATTTTAAAGTCAGCAGCGAGCGCACGTTGTAGATAATGGTGAGCCCTTCGTTGAAAGCGGGCGCTATCACGGAAATGCCCGGCGCCAGGGGAGAAGTGAGCAATACGTCGCCGCCCTGGTATTTTTCAGACATCACCCATTTTCTCACCGCGATCAGCGAACAGATGGCCAGCACGGCGTAAGACACAAGCAGCACCGCACCGTAAATGAATACGGCCGTTTCGAAAAAGTTACCTGCTATTTCCCAGATCCGCTGCATCAGAATTTGATTAATGGGTTCATACAATGTTTCAGGATCAGCTGGTTTTCGGGGGTAGATGTTTCCATTAGTTCCCCGATCAGTTCGCTGCCTGGCGGCTCGGTATTGGTGAGCGATTTGGCGGCGTGTTTGCGCAGCTCGAAGTCGGTAGACAACATAAATTCCTGCCGGAGAAATTCGGTATGTTTCCCGCTGCCGATGCGGCCGAGCGCCTTTAAGATCTCGATCTGGCAATTAAGCGGCTGGTTGTTGTAGATGTACACCAGTTTGTCTTCCACGTCGGCGATCTTCATTTTGCCAAGACAGTTGATGGCTTCGGCGCGGAGCAGGTGGTCTTTGGTATCCAGCAGTTTGAGCACGGCGGGAATGGCTTTGAGCTGGTTGTAATGCACCACGAGCTTCAGGCAGAAGGATATGACGCTTTTATTGCTGGAATAGGTGATCCACTGCGCGAAGTTGGGAATGGCGATGTGGCGGGTGGTGGTGATGATGCGGAAAAGCTCCACCTGGTCCCAGAGCAGCAGCGGCTCGGTGGCGAGGTCGAAAAATTTGAAGGGCTCGTTTTTCGACAGTTTGATATACGCATGCCTCGCGGCGGCGCGCAGTTCGCGGTTGCGCGAATTGGTGAGGGGAAGGATGATCACATCAGCCACGCCTATTTCCATGCTGCTAAGCTCGTTGAGGGCGCGTACTTTGCGGTTCCATTTGCGGGACTTGAGTTTTTTGAAGCTGTCTTTGTCCAGTTCGAGCAGCAGGTAGAGCGTGCGGATCTCGTCGCCCATGGCGCCGCGGACGTTGTTGCGGTAGTTGAGCAGGCGGTCGATCAGCACCTGGCGGCCCCAGCGTTTGGAGAACTGCGGCAGATGAAAGGCCTCTGCGGCGGTTTCGGCGGTTTGCCCGGGCGTTTCAACGGTTTCGGGATCTTGGGAGAGCACGTTTTCGATCAGCAGGTCGTCGATCAGCTCGTTCAGCCGGGTGATCTTTTTATCGCGCTGCGAGCCGCGGAAGCGGCGGCGGAGGATGGAAAAGTAAGCGAGCAGGGTGAGGGTAACGGCCACGAAAACAAATATGATCGCAACCTGTATGATCAGCGGCGCATAGCGGAATTCAAAAAAAATACTCTCCAGGAAGTCTAGCAGAGAAAAGTTCATATACGTGTTTTTCAGTAGGATGTTGCTGCGGGTCTGTAGCGTTTTGGTGCGGTTCAGGTGGCTTCTTCGTTCAACAGCCGCCGTATGCGCATCAGCAGTTCGGCCGGCAGCACGGGTTTTTTCAGGAAATCGTCTGCCCCGAGCTTGAGGCCTTCGTTGATCATATCGTCTACGCCGGCGTTAGAAAGCAGTATCACGGGAAGTTTCCTGCCGCCGGGGAGATTGCGCACGCGGCTCAGTATTTCGAAGCCGTTCGCGTAAGGCATCATGATGTCGGTGATGATCAGGTCGAAACCAAACCCGGTCTTTTCCAGTATCTCGAAAGCCTCCTTTCCGTTGCGAACGTGGTCAACCTGGTATGCTGCCTTTTGAAGTATTCTTTTGACGATGGTAGACATCACCTCGTCGTCTTCGATCAGGAGGATTTTACTCATAACGGATTAAAATTTAACGGCCCCGGCTTTTTCATAGTAACAACGATACCGGCTATCCGGTTTTAATTTTTTATTGTGACTCTCTTAGTTCTATGGCTGTCAACAAGATATGTCAAAAATAAGGCCTTATTACCTGTTTCGGGCAAATCGGCAAAGAAATTTACGAAGAATGGCAATAACCGGATGTGCGGAATGAAGGATTGATTTTCAATAGTACGGTTTCGCAGGGAACGTTCCCATTTTATCCTCCCGTTAAATTTTCTCGCCGGCACGCATCTGCGAAAGAAATTCCCGATAGAAAAATATCCGGAATAAAAAATCACACGCTCGTAGCAGAAAACTACAACATCGGCTTTATACCTTTGCGCCTTGCCTATACCCAAAATATTAACCACATCCTTTTTAGAGAAATCCATATAGAGAATTAAGGCAAAAAATTAATACTAAATAAACCGAAACCGAATACCGTATTCCTATTACCGTCAGTTCGCCTGAACTGGCAAAGCAATTTATTTTTTCTATTTAAACCGTAAAGTACACCTGCATGAAACATTTATTTCTTGCTGCGGCATTGCTATTGCTTGGCAGTGTTGCTTCCGCACAGCTGAAAGTCGGCACCAATCCCAGCCGCGTCAACAAATCCTCTATACTCGAACTGGAAAGCACCCGCCAGGGTTTGCTGCTTCCCAGGATACCAGGCGCCAACCTGGCCGATGCCCCGCTGAGCACCGCGCCGGACGGTATGATCATTTACGTGCCGGATTCCGCCAGCCTCTTCATTCGTAAAAACGACCTCTGGCAGAAAATGAGCGTAGACAGCGTGGCCAACGCCGCCAACTGGAACGTACTGGGCAACGCCGGTCTTGATTCTACCAAAAACTTCCTTGGTACTACAGACCAGCAGGCGGTGATCTTCCGCACCAACGATGAAGAACGCCTCAGGCTGACCGCCGGCGGCAGCATCATCGTGGGTAACAACGTGATCCCCGAAGGTACCGACCAGGTGCAGGTGATGGTGATCGATCCCACTACGCGCACGCTCATGCAAAGAACCATCGCCAAATCCGCGTTCAGCAACGCCATCGTTCAGATCAACGGGTTGAGGGACACCGTGCAAACATTTCGTATAGACAGCGCCGTTACCTCCGACATTACCATCACTTCCGCGGTGAACGGCACCACCGGCGATGCGGAGCACGTGTTTAACATTCCCACGCAGGAAGGTACCAGCGCGGTTTCCCGCGGTTTCCTCTCTTATAACGATTGGGTGCGTTTCGATTCCGCCGCAAAATATCAGATACTCGCTACCGCGTACAGCAGCGACGTTTCCGCTACCGGTCTTAGCATCAACGGCGATTCCGTTCGCCTGCATCCCGCGGACGAATCCAATCCCGGCGGCGTGTCTATCGTAGCGCAAACTTTCGCCGGCGCCAAAAACGTGCGCGATTCATTGAGCGTAGGTCTCGCGGCGGGTACCGCCCCCAACTCCACTTTCCAGGTGAATGGTTCCATGTCTGCCGCCATCACGACGGTAACCGGCGACCATACGGCCGGCGAATCGGATAATACCATTCTCGCCAACACGACCACCGGCGCCATTACCGTTACGCTTCCGGCGCCTACCACCATCGCGGGCAGGATATACACCATCAAAAAGATCGGTACCGGCGGCATCGACAATGCGCTGACCATTCTGCCCACCGGAGGCAGCATCGACGGTAACGCCGATTACATCATTTACAACGACTGGACGTTCGTGACCTTACAGACAGACGGCACCAACTGGTACGTGATCAAAAAATAAGGCTTCACCAAACGATCAGCTATGAACATACGACCATACGGTTGGATGCCGTTGCTGCTGCTCGCCATTACGGTGATCCCTTCCGCCCTCCGGGCGCAATTGAAGCTGGGCGAGAACCCGGCGAGTATCAACAAATCTTCCATACTGGAGCTGGAAAGCAGCAGCCAGGGGCTTTTACTGTCCCGCGTGGCAGACACGACGTTGAGCACCCTGGCTGCCGCGCCCGACGGCACGATCGTTTATTACACGCCGCTGAACAGCATACTTGTCCGCAAAGAAGGGTACTGGCGGCCGATGACGGACGCGGTTACCGGGTGGCTGCAGGGCGGCAACACGCTTCCCGCGCTGGCCACGTTCGGCACGGTAAACAACCTGGCGCTTCCGTTCGTCACCAACAACCTGGAAAGGATGCGCATCACCGCAGACGGACGGGTCGGCATCGGCACTGCATCGCCTACAACGGTAATGCATATACGTACCGGCCAGCCGGACGACAGCGGGCTGAAGCTCGAGAACCTGACCGCATCTTCCGCCATTACGCCCAATGCCGCGGCGCTGGGCATAGATGGAGACGGAAAGGTGGTGAAAACGAACAAGGTAGTGTATTACAGCGGCGGCGCGGGAGCAAACGGCGCAACGGGCGGCAGCGCCGCAGTGGAAGAAGTAACGAAAGTGTGGGTGGCCGATGTGCCCAATACCAGTTCCGGTGAACAGACCATCAATTTCCCGGCTAACATTTCTTTCGCTAACGTACTGAGCATACAGGTAACGGCAAAAGGAGGGACAGACGTTGGAAATGCGCCCATCGCGGTGGTGACGGGCAATACGAACGGCAGCGTAACGGTACGGGTGATGGAAAGCGCGGATATCAATACACCGCAGTTCGCGCTCGAGCCGCATACGGACACGAACACCCGGCTCTACATTCGTGTGGAAGGGAACTAAACCATTTAATACGTTTGTTGCGTAAACTTTACATATCATTCATATGCCTGCTGTGCGCGGGCCAGGCCATTCGCGCGCAAACCGGCGTATTTATACCGCCGGGCGCGAACGTGATGGCGCACCGTGCGGATACGGTGTCCATCTTCAGCAATGTGACCAACCAGGGACGCTTTGGCAGCGCCACCGGCTCGGCGGTATTGTTTTACGGTGGCCTGTGGAGCAATACCGACGAGGCTTTGCTGCCGGAAGAACGTTTTTATGATCCTGCGCTGCCGCCTGGCGGCGGCGTATTCAGGTTCATGCAGCCATTGACCGGCGAGGGGCGGCAAACGATCTTCGGCGGGTATAATTCCGCTACCGGCATCGGCGCCAGTTTTCCGAACTTATATATCAACAACCCCTCCGGCGTGCAGCTGGCGGACCTCAGCGATCTGCGCATCCGTTATAATCTGCATTTCGAGAGCGGGCACCTATACCTGAACGGTTGGGACGTTGCCGTTGGGGGCGAGCCCACCGGCAGAAGTAGCATCACAGGCTATACGTCCCGCCGTTTTATCGTAACCGGCACTTCGCCTTACGGCGGATATTTATATCTCTACAACGTGAACGCCGCAACAGGAGAGGTGGTTTTCCCCATCGGCACAGGCACGGACAGTTATACACCGCTCGCCTTGCGGTATAACGGTCGGCGGGCAGACAACTTCCGCGTGAGGGTGTTCGACAATGTGTACGCCAATGCCCAAACCGGCAGCAGGCTTGAAGGAAATCTCGTGCCGAAGACCTGGCAGATCCTGCAGAACGGGATACCGAACGGAGACAGCATCGCCGTTTCCCTTCAACACAACGCCGCTGATCAGAACACGGGTTTTACCGGAAATATCGACAGCAGCTTTATTTCCCGCTACAGCCCCGTTTCCGGCTGGGACACCGTTCCGCGAACGGGTTTTTCGCAGCCCGGCACGCTCACTACCGGCAACCCGCTCAGGCAGGCGTATATGCATTCGCGCACGCTGTCTGCCACGCCGGGCGGAACTTTCCTGTCGCTGTTCGCATTGAAGGTGCCCGAGGCGCCCGGCTTTGAAGTATCGCTGATCTTCGACGCCATACGTCGCGACGTACGGCAGGTGCAGGCCACCTGGCTCACCATGCGCGAGCGCGACGTGCAGCATTTTGAGCTGGAACGCAGGCTGGAGCATGAAAACGACTTCCGCGCCATCGCCGTCCTTCCCACGCAAAGCCCCACCGGCAACAGCAACGTGAACCGGCAATACCAGTTCATGGACGATAACTATTACGGCGACATGAGCTACTACCGGCTCAAAACCATCAGCCGTAACGGAGACAGCACGTATTCGCCCATCCGCTCCGTGCCCGGGAATTTCAAGATCACCGCATCTCCGAACCCGAACCGCGGGCAATTTACCATCACACTCTCCGGCGTACGCAACCTGCTGAGAATGGATGTGATCGATATCAAAGGGAAGGTGATTTATACGACGAAAATTACCGGCACCAATATGTCCGTGAATGTTGCCAATGCGGCCGTGGGCGTATATTTCCTGGTGTTCTACGATACGGATAACAATAATGTGATCGTGGACCGGCAGAAGATCGAGATTATTAAATAATTAAAAGCCGGGCTGATTAAAAGCGCGGTTTTTTTACATATTGAAAATCGGGAAGCCGGTGTAGCCTTTTCTTCGTTCCCGGTGAAACGTCCAACCGTGTAGTATTTTCCACAATGGGCTGCCTGGCCCGGCCATTTTCCGTATTTAACCCTGGTTAACCAGGTCAATGATCTGCTGCCGGGCTTTTTTCGATTCGGGGAAATTTAAAAGCATCCATGCATGGACCATTTCGGGATATTCATGATAATCCAGGGCAACTCCTTTTAATGAAGCCATGCGTTTTAGTTTTCTGGTATCGGCGGCCAGCAACTCGTGAGATCCCGCAAACACGGTGATCCTGCCAAGATTATCCAGCGGACCGTTAATCGGGCTCAGCAGGTAATAATTCGGCGGGGTGGAACCGGCATACAGCCTTCCCGCCTGCTGTAGGCTCTTTTTCCCCAGGAAAGGGTCAAGTTGGTCGAGATTATTTATTTCGGGATTTTCCAGCGTTATGTCCAGCCATGGGGAAAGTAATATGATCTGCCCGGGTACAGGCATGTTTTCAGTTTTTAATTTCTGGGCCAGCGCAAGCGCAAAACCGCCGCCTGCCGAATCTCCCATAACGACGATATCCGAATGGGAATACATCGAAAGCATTTGTTTGTACAATGTTTCGACCATAACAAAAGCGTCCTTATAGGTATATTCCGGCGCCAACGGGTAATCGGGGGCGATGATTTCCGCGCCTGTTCCATCGATCACATCAGACAGGAAATACCAGTGCGCCAGCGTAAAACACTGAACGTAAGCGCCGCCATGCAGGTATAAAATATGTTTCCCCGTACTGCTCCCTCCCGGTGGTTTTAACGAAAAATACTTCCTGCCGTGCAGCTCATCGCGCTCGATGCTGTGAAATAAAGCAGCGGGCGGTTCGGGGCAATCAAACCGGTTGAACCTGCCTCTTTTCAGCTGCCGGCCGAGAAATCCCTTTTTGTTGACCAGCCGTAAAAGACCTGTAAAAATTCTGCTTTGAAAACTTGCCAAAATAATATGGTTAACGTAATGAAAGGAGATTTACTGAAGGTACTTAAAAGGGCACTATAATTGATCTTGAAAGGCATATCTCTCCAAATATGTTTACTGTTGTTTATGAAACCGCCCATTCATCATAACGACCTTTGGTTCCGGCTGGACAATGCCGCAAAGATTTACCCGGCTATAAGGGACAGGGAGTTGACCTCGGTTTTCAGAATCGGGGTGGAGCTGAAAGAACGTATCAGGGCAAAGGAAATTCTGGAGGCCGTGAACGGGATCGAAAACAGGTTCCCATATTACAAAGTAAAATTGCGGGCCGGGTTTTTCTGGTATTACCTGGAGCCGGAAAATCTGCCTGTTGCGGTGGAGGCGGATACCGCAACGCCTTGCCGTTCCTTCGAAAAAAATGAACTGATGTTCCGGGTGCTGGTGAGGGAAAACAGGATCAGCGTGGAGTTTTCCCATATCCTTACAGATGGCACGGGAGCATTTGAATTTCTCAAAACCCTGCTGGCGGTTTATTTTGAAAAATGTTGCCTGCCAGTGCCGCCCGACTTTCATCATTTCGACGCGCGGGAAGCGCCGCATGCCGAAGAATCTGCCGATGCATACAACCAGTATTTTAAGAAGATCAATGTCAGGCAGTTAAAAGTTCAATCGGCGTTTCATGTTCCTTTTCAACTGAAGGGCCATCCCCGTTTCGATGTGTTGAAAGCGGTTGTGCCCAGCAGGGACATTGTGGACGTTGCCAAAAAATATAATGTCAGCCTTACCGAATATCTTACGGCGGTGTATCTTTATTCGTTGCAGCAGCTGTACGAAGAACTTTCCGAGTTTGAAAAACGCACAAGCAACAAAATACTCCGGATCGAGGTGCCGGTCAATCTCCGGCGGATCTTTCCCTCCCGTACCATGCGAAATTTTTCCCTTTATGTGATCCCCGGTATAGATTTGCGGCTCGGGCATTTTACGTTTGAAGAAATAGTGAAAACCGTATATCATCAGATGCAGCTGGAGACGGATAAAAAGCTGATCAGCAAAATGATCTCGCGTAATGTAAGCGGAGAGCGGAACGCTTTTCTGAGGAGAGTACCGTTGTTTATCAAATCTTTTATCATGTCGAGGTTATATGCTACCGGCACCAAACAATACAGCGGGGTAGTTACCAATCTTGGGAAGGTGGACCTGGGAAAGGACGTAAACGCATTGATCGACAAATTTATATTTATCCCTCCTCCGCCCAGCAAAGTATTAAAAGTCAATTGCGCGTTGGTGGGATTTGAGGATAAACTGGTGTTGGCTTTTGGCAATATCACGCGCTCGAGGGAACTTGAGAGGATATTTCTTTCTTTCCTCGCAAAAAGCGGCATTCCTGTAAAAATCTATAAATAATAACGGCATGTATTGTAAAAACTGCGGTGTAGAACTGGAAGATGATATGCCGGTATGCCCTCTCTGCGGGAAACCTGTCAATGGTCCGCATGATGCTGTTCAAAGTCACGCTTCCGCATTTGATAAACAGGAGATATATCTTCCTCCTTCCGTAAGCAGGAAACGAAAGAAATTTACATGGGAGATCGTTTCCCTGGCGCTCGGGTCCGGCATCGTGGCTGCGTTCATCGTTGATTTTATTATCAGTCATGGCATTACCTGGTCCGAATACACGACTGGCATAGGGGTCGTGATATTTTGTTATGTTTCGGTTTTTGCCTTCTGGAATAAGGATGCTGTGCTGGAGATAGCGGGAGGATTTATTTTATCCGGCATTTTTCTGTTTATCCTGGATATCATCACGAGTGGCGTCAACTGGGCATTCAGGCTGGCAATACCATTACTTTTGTGCCTGAGCGTGATAGCAGTGCTTTATATAATGGTTGTCAGATCGGCGAGGTACAAGGGCATCAACCTGATAGCCTACGCGTTTTTGGGTGCTGCGTTGTTATGCCTGTGTACGGAAGCGATTATTTCCCATTTCAGGAGCGAAATATGGCGTTTAAGCTGGAGCGTTATCGTGTCCGCCTGCCTGGCACCGGTTGTTATGGTATTGCTTTTTATTCATTTCAGGTTGAAAAAAGGGAGGGACCTTGAAAGGGCATTTCACATTTAAAAGGTGGTTAAAATAAAAAGCCTCCTTGCGGAAGCTTTTCTAACCTGTTGATTTTCATTCTGTGCGGATGAAGGGACTCGAACCCCCATGCCTCGCGGCACCAGATCCTAAGTCTGGCGTGTCAAATCAAACTGCCGCCGGATCAACTGCTTTAAATAACAAACGGGAACACTCGCCAGAGTATTCCCGTTATTTCGTGCGGATGAAGGGACTCGAACCCCCATGCCTCGCGGCACCAGATCCTAAGTCTGGCGTGTCAAATCAAACTGCCGCCGGATCAACTGCTTTAAATAACAAACGGGAACACTCGCCAGAGTATTCCCGTT
>NZ_JAGHKP010000002.1:0-284956 GCF_017742215.1 Chitinophaga chungangae | reverse complement strand
CCCCGTTATTTCGTGCGGATGAAGGGACTCGAACCCCCATGCCTCGCGGCACCAGATCCTAAGTCTGGCGTGTCTACCAATTTCACCACATCCGCGTTTTTAAGGTCTGCAAAGGTATCGTTTTTTCATAATTATAAAAATCGGCCTTCTTATCTGCCGCTAAACCACCCCCAAACCGCCATTTTAGCCCTCCGGATCGCCGAAAACCGCCACAACGGCAGTATTCCATTTACTGGTGCTCTTTTTGTATTTTTGATATTGCATGGAAACAGTGACCGTTCAAAAATATAACCTCGACGAAGAGCAAGAGAAAAAAGAGATCGTACGGCATTACCGCGCCCTCTTACGCGCCCTCAAGCCCCGCCTCAAAAAAGGCGACAGGGAACTCGTGCGTACCGCTTTCGAAATGGCCGCTGAAGCCCACCGCGATATGCGCCGCAAATCGGGCGAGCCCTATATTCTGCACCCCCTGGCGGTAGCCCAGATCACCGTGGAAGAAATAGGCCTCGGCGTACGTTCCGCCATCTGCGCCCTGCTACACGATACCGTGGAAGATACCGAAGTGACCCTCGAAGACGTGGAACGCGAATTTGGCTCCGAAATAGCCCATATTGTGGACGGCCTCACCAAGATCTCTACCGTGATCGATTCCAATACCAGCACCATGCAGGCGGAGAATTTCAAGAAAATCCTCCTCACCCTGGCGGACGATCCCCGCGTGATCCTCATCAAACTGGCGGACAGGCTGCATAATATGCGCACGCTGGACAGCATGAGACGTGAAAGCCAGCTCAAAATATCCTCCGAAACCGTGTTCATCTACGCGCCGCTGGCCCACCGCCTCGGCCTGTATACCATCAAAAGCGAGCTGGAAGACCTCGCCATGAAATACACGGAACAGGACAAATACCGCGAAATAGCCCGCCGCCTGAAAGAAACCAAACGCGAGCGAACCCGCTATATCAACGAATTTATCAAGCCTATCAAGGAAGTGCTGCAGGAAGAAGGCCTCACCTTCGAGATCTTCGGCCGGCCCAAATCCATCCATTCCATCTGGAACAAGATCAAGACCAAAGGCGTGCAGTTCGAGGAAGTGTACGACCTCTTCGCCATCCGCATCATCCTCGATTCGGCGGCAGACAAGGAAAAGGCGGACTGCTGGAAGGTATACTCCATCATCACGGACTTTTACCACCCCAGCCCCGAGCGCACGCGCGACTGGCTGAGCAACCCGAAAAGCAACGGTTATGAGGCCCTGCACGTGACCGTGATGGGCCCGAACGGGAAATGGGTGGAAGTGCAGATCCGCTCCAAACGCATGAACGACTATGCCGAAAAAGGCGTGGCCGCCCACTGGCGCTACAAAGAAGGGAATTCCACCGTGCAGGAATCCAAGTTCGAGCAGTGGTTCAGCCAGATCAGGGAGATACTGAACAGCCCGGATTCCAATACCCTGGACTTCCTGGCCGATTTCAAGAGCAACCTTTTCACCGAAGAGATCTACGTATACACACCCAAAGGCGACCTTAAAATACTGCCGGTAGGCTCCACCGCGCTGGATTTCGCCTATTCCATCCACAGCGCCGTAGGCAACAAATGCATCGGCGCGAAGGTGAACTACAAGCTGGTGCCCCTCAGCCACAAGCTGCGCAGTGGCGACCAGGTGGAGATCATCACCTCCAACAAACAAAAACCCTCCGAAGACTGGCTGAACATCGTGCTCACGGCCAAAGCCAAAAGCAAGATCAAAGACGCGCTGAAGGAAGAAAAGCGCAAAGTGGCCATGGACGGGAAAGAAATACTGGAACGCAAGCTGGAGCACATCAAAGCCTCTCCCAGTCAGCATAACATCAACGAACTGGTGCAGTTCTACAAACAGCCCAGCCCGCTGGACCTTTATTACCAGATCGCCGTCAAAAATATCGACCTGAAGGAACTGAAATCGTTCCACGTGCTGGGCGACAAACTGGAGCCGCCCAAGCCGGTGAAGGCGCCGGAGCCCGCGGTGGAAGAAGCCCTGCACAAACAGCCGTCGAAAAAGGACGCGGAGCTGATCATTTTCGGGGAAAGCTCCGACAAGATCGCTTACAAGCTCGCCAACTGCTGCCGCCCCATCCCGGGCGACGACGTGTTCGGCTTCATTACCGCCAGCGAAGGGCTCAAGATCCACCGCACGAACTGCCCCAACGCCGCGCAGCTGCTGGCCCACTATGGCCACCGCGTGGTGAAGACCAAATGGGTGAAAAACCGGGAAATATCCTTCCTTACCGGCCTCCGGATCGTGGGGCTAGACGATGTGGGCGTGATCCACAAGATCACCAATATCATATCCGGCGAGCTGCGGATCAACATCGCCGGGCTTACCATCGAATCGAAGGAAGGGCTGTTCGAAGGGCTCATCAAGGTATTCGTGCACGATAAAGACGAACTGGAGGAACTGGTGGACCGCCTGAAGGGGCTGGACGGCATCCAGAGCATCAGCAGGCTGGAAGATTAAATATTCTCCAACTTTTCATTCAATCGCCTTATTTTTGCCACTTCTTTAAACATAAAAATCACATATCAACAATGGTAGATGTTCTGCTGGGGCTGCAATGGGGCGATGAAGGGAAAGGCAAGATAGTAGATTATTTTGCGGGTAAATACGACATAATCGCCCGTTTCCAGGGAGGCCCCAACGCCGGGCACACCTTGTACGTCAATGGCCAGAAAGTGGTGTTGCACACGATCCCCTCCGGTGTTTTCCACACCAATACACTGAACCTCATCGGCAACGGCGTGGTGCTGGACCCCGTGACCTTCAAAAAAGAATGCGAAAAAGTGACCGCCCTGGGCATCGACCTCGGCAAAAACCTTTTTATCGCTGAAAAAACGCATATCATCGTGCCTACCCACCGCGCGCTGGACAAAGCCTCAGAACTGTCCAAAGGACAGGAAAAGATCGGCTCCACGCTCAAAGGGATCGGCCCCGCATACATGGACAAGACCGGCCGCAACGGCCTGCGCATAGGAGATGTGCTGAGCGCAGACTTTAAAAACTCTTACGAAAAACTCAAAGCCAAGCACCTGCAACTGCTGGCCAATTATAATTTCAGCGAAGACATCGCCGAATGGGAAGCCGAGTTCTGGGACGCCGTTGAGTTCCTGCGCGGCATGAACATCGTGCGCGGCGAATACTGGCTGGACCAGTATCTCAAAGCCGGCAAAAAAGTACTGGCGGAAGGCGCGCAGGGCAGCATGCTCGACGTAGACTTCGGCACTTACCCCTTCGTGACCTCTTCCAACACCATTTCGGCGGGCGTTTGCACCGGCCTGGGCCTTGCGCCCAAATGGATCCGCGAAGTGATCGGCGTAACCAAAGCATACTGCACACGCGTAGGCGGCGGGCCGTTCCCCACGGAACTGGATGATGAGACCGGCGAAAAACTGCGCCAGGCAGGCCACGAATTTGGCGCCACCACCGGCCGCCCCCGCCGCTGTGGCTGGATAGACCTCGTGGCACTGGATTACACCTGCATGCTCAGCGGCGTTACCCAACTGGTAATGACGAAAAGCGACGTGCTGGACGAATTTTCAACCGTACAGGCCTGCACCGCATACGAGATTGACGGACAACAAACTAAGGAGATGCCGTTCAACATCTGCAGCGTACCTATCAAACCGATACTCGAAAGCTTCCCCGGATGGTCTGAACCGACTGCAAAAAGTAACAGCTACGGAACATTACCAAAGGAAATGAAAAATTTCTTATCTTTTGTGGAAAGCTATCTCGGCGTGCCTGTACAGTACGTGTCCAACGGCCCCGGCAGGGATCAGATACTCGAAAAGTAAAGTCAAAAAAATACAAAAAAAACAGTCAAAAAAAAATTTGGCGAATCAAAAAAACTGTTAAAACTTTACCTTAGAATCTAATAGTAACGTACCATTATGAAATCAAAATCTGATAAAGAAAAAGAGACTAAAAAGACTACTTCGCCTAAGACTGACAAAGCTTCTGAAAAGAAAACCAGCGCCAAGCCTAAGAAAGAAGTAGACGAAGATGAGGATGAGGACGAGGAGGAATCTCCCCGTAAGTCTGCTGCTTCTAAAAAATCAGATAAGCTGGCGGCAAAATCCAAAAACAAAGACGAAGAGGATGATGACGATGATGAGGACGACGACGACGATGCCCCGAAAAGAGGCCGTCCCGCCAAAGCCGGCGCCAAAAAGAAAAAGGACGACGACGATGACGATGATATAGATGACGATGATGAGGAGGATGATGACGATGCCTGGGAAAAAGGGGAAGACGAAGATTACGATCCTGATTTCGAGGAATTTGACATGCCGAAGCCCAAAAACAAACGCGGCCGCCCCAGCACCAAAAAGAACCCGGACGACGACGACGATCTCGGCTTCGACGACGACTTTAAGGACATGGGCATGTTCAACGACCGCTTTGACGACGATGATGATGATTTCTAATCCATAAACGTGCTATCATACAGTTTTCCTGTTGAAAATATAAGCGCATTTAAACTGCAAATGTTGAGCTGGGGTAACCGGTTCAACATTTGTTGTTTTTTGGACAATAACGACTACCGGCTCGCCGGGTCCGGCGCTGAAGCAATGCTCGCCGCGGATGCCGTGGAACTGCTGCAATGCAGCGCCGGCAACGCTTTCAGCCAGCTGAAGGATTTTCATTCCGCCAATCCCGGCTGGCTTTTCGGCCATTTCGCCTACGATCTCAAAAACGAAACGGAAAAACTCAGCTCCGCCCATCCCGATGGAGTGGGCTTTGCCGACATGGCCTTTTTCCGCCCGCGGTACCTGCTCATCCTCCGGCAAAACGAGCTTCGGATCAGCGGACCCTCGCTTACCGAAAACGAAGCGAGCGCCATTCACCGTGAATGCCTCGCACAATCCATCCCGTCCGTCGTCAACACCACTCCCGTTTTCGTACTTGACGCGCATCTCGACCGCAATGGCTATCTCGCCGCGGTGAACGCCCTCCGGGAACATATCCGGAAAGGTGATTGTTACGAAGTGAACTTCTGCCGCGAACAGTTCGCGCACGCGCGCATCGGCGACCCACTGGCGCTGTTCCTCCGTCTCAACGCTCTTTCCCCTTCGCCCTTCGCCGCTTATTACCGGCAGGGCGCGCGTTACCTGGCCTGTTCCAGCCCGGAGCGTTTTCTCCGGAAAAAAGGCGATACCATCATCAGCCAGCCCATCAAAGGCACCGCCCGCCGCGCCGAAGACGCGAAGGCAGACGCGGCCCTGCAGCAGTCGCTCCGCGACAGCGCCAAAGAACGCTCCGAAAACGTGATGATCGTAGATCTCGTGCGCAACGACCTTTCGAAAACCGCCGTGCAGGGCTCCGTGAAAGTGGAAGAGCTTTTCGGCATCTACACCTTCCCGCAGGTGCACCATATGATCTCCACGGTATCGGCTACACTCAGTCCCGATTATCATTTCACCGACGCCATCAGGCACGCTTTTCCCATGGGCTCCATGACCGGCGCGCCCAAACTGCGCGTGATGGAGCTGATCGAACAATACGAAAAAAGCAGGAGGGGACTGTTTTCCGGCGCGGTAGGCTACATTACGCCGGAAGGGGATTTCGATTTTAACGTGGTGATTCGCAGCATTCTTTATAATGCGGAAGACCCCTACGTTTCTTTCCAGACGGGCTCCGCCATCACGTTCTACTGCGACCCGGAAAAAGAATGGGAAGAATGCCTGCTGAAGGCGAAAGCCCTGCAGGCCGCCCTGGGAGCGTAATGCGCAGGTTTCAGGGATGCGTGACGAGCTGCTCCACGGCGCTGTCTACATCAGGATAAGAGAACACAAAACCCGTCTGCTGTATTTTTTCGGAAGAGACTTTCACGCTTTTTAGCACCTCCGTACTCATTTCGCCCAGCGCGAGCTTCAGCGCGAAAGCGGGCACATGCACGGTGATAAAACTGTTGCCTTTCATGGCGCGGGCCAGCGACTGCACCAGCTGCAGGTTGGTCACGGGCCGGGGCGCCACCGCGTTGTAAACGCCGTGCAGCTGGTCGTTGAGCAGGGCGTTGTGATACAGGCGCACAAGGTCCTGCAGGTGTATCCAGCTCACGAACTGCTCGCCGTTGCCCATAACGGTAGCGAAGCCGAACCGTGCCGGTTTGCGGAACTCCCTGATGGCGCCGCCATTCAGGCTCAGCACGATGCCCGTGCGGAGAATGATGACCGTTTTGCCGAGGCTTTCCATTTGGCGAACGCTGTTTTCCCAGGCTTTGCAGGTGATGCCGAGGAAATCGTCCGCCGCGGGATCGTTCTCCGTGAATATTTTGCCGGTGTATTCGCCGTACCAGCCAGTGGCGGAGGCGCTGATCACTTTTTTGACCTTGTTGGGATGCTGGCGGAGCTGGTCGAACAGCAGGTTGGCGCTTTCCACCCGGCTGTCGACGATCTCTTGTTTGCGTTTGGCCGTCCAGCGGCTGTCGGCCACGTTGGCGCCCGCGAGGTGGATGATGTAATCTGCCGCCTGCAGCGCGGTGATATCCAGTGTTTTGCGGGCGGGGTCCCACTGGGCGTAAGTTAATCCGCGCTGATCGGAACGTTTTTTGCCGCGGGTGAAGATGGTGACCTGGTACCCGCGCTCGAGCAACAGGGAAGTTAAAGCCTGTCCTACAAGCCCGGTGCCGCCCGTAATTAATACCGTTTCCTTCATGATAACGCCAACGTTTTGCCTGTAAAATTACGCAATAAATCGCGCCGCTTTCTTAGCGCTTTGCAATAACGTATTTTTCGTGTAGGTTTGAAAGCAGAACATGCATAAAACTGGTACATTCAACGTTTATCCTGTATCTAACCTTAAATAATTGTCCATGCGCATTCGTCATATCGTGCAAATTAGTGTGCTGTTGCTGTGCAGTGCGGTAGCCAACGCCCAGAAAATTACCTATTCGGAGCCCGAAAGGGACGACTACAAAACCACCGAGTTCGAGATCATCGGCAGGATGGGTGGTAACATACTGGTTTACAAGGCAGATCGTGGAGAATACCATATTTCCATTTACGACAACGCCATGCAGCTGAAAGACCGCGTGAAGCTGGAATTTCTTCCGAAAAAGCTCATCAGCGTCGATTTCGTGGCTTATCCCGACAGGGCTTTTATGATCTACCAGTTCCAGCGGAAAGACGCCGTGTACAGCTTCGCCGCGCAGGTAAACCCGGACGGTTCTTTCACCAACGCCCCGGTGATGGTGGATTCCACCCGCATCGGCAATTTTACCCGCGAAAACAAGATCTATTCCGTTGAAGTGTCCGAAGACAAAAACCGCATACTCGTTTATAAGATCAACCAGGACAAGGAGAACGACAATGTGTTCTATACTTTCCTGTACGACAGCGCCTTCAACCTGGTGAACAACAGCCGCGTGTCGCTGCCGATGGAAGGCAAACGCCAGTTCCTGAGCAACTTTACGCTTAACAACGAAGGCGACCTGTTTTTCACGAAGCTCGACCGCACGTCTAACCGCGATTACATCGTAACCGGCGAAGTGGTGATCAAAAGAGCGGTGGTGGATTCTTTCGAGACGGCCGTTTTCGAGACCAAGAACCTGCTGCTCGACGAGGTGAAAATAAAGCTGGACAACCAGGACAAACAGGCCCTGGTCACCGCGTTTTTTTACAAACAGAAACGCGGCAACGTGGAAGGCCTGTACCTGCTGCGCTTAGACTACGACAAACGGGAACGTATATTCGAAAAAATGGTGCCGTTCAGTCCCGAGCTGAAACAGAGCGCCCGCGGCGACGCATCTACCGCGGCGGCTTTCAACGATTATTTCATCCGCAAGATCGTGAACACGGCCAACGGCGGCTTTCTGCTGACCGCGGAATCGTATTACACCACTTCGCGCAGCCAGCCCTGGAACCGTTGGAACTACATGTATGGCGGCTTCGGCGGGTATAATCCGTATTATTATTCTCCTTATTCCCCTTATTATTACAATCCTTACGGCTGGAACGACGGCCAGGGCACGCGTTACCATTACGACAACGTGGCGCTGCTGGCTTACGACGAAAACGGGGACCTGCAATACAGCAACTTCGTGCACAAAAGCCAGTTCGACGACGGGGCGGACCTCTACCTGAGCTACATGCTGGTTAATGTGGGCAGCGAGCTGCGTTTCCTGTTCAATACGCTCGACCGCCGGCAATACGTGCTCACCGAAAACACGATCGGGCCGGACGGAAAAGTGGACCGCAGCCCCACGCTCCGCAACCTGGACAAAGGATTTACCTGGATGCCCCGCTACGGCAAGCAGATCAGCGCCCGCAGCGTGCTGATACCGTGTATTTACCGGAATTATATCTGCTTTGCTAAAATTGACTTTTAATCACATCTTTGCATCGTGATAAAATTTTTCAGATCCGGCAATCCGCTGACGGTATTGTTGCTTTTTATATACCTGCTGTTTGTCAAATTTTACTATCTGATCCACCCGTCCGTTTACCAGGCAGACGGTTCCGAGGGCCTGCTCTATACTGAGATCACCGGCTGGCTGGAAGGCATTGCGGGCAAAAGCGCGCTGTTTTTCACCGCCCTGGCGCTGCTGCTGCAATTCCTGCAGGCACTGTTGTTCACCCGCATCATCAACAACCACCGGCTGTTCTCGAAAGATAGTTACCTGCCGGCCATGAGCTTCCTGCTGTTCACCTCGCTGCTGGAAGGCTGGAACGTGTTTTCGCCCGCTTTGCTCGTGAATACCGTGATGTTATGGATATTTTCCAGCATTTCGGACCTGTACATGCGCACTTCGGCCCGCGACGTGGCTTTTAACATGGGTTTCGCGCTGGGGCTTTGCGGATTGATGTATTTCCCGTCCGTGATTTTCCTGGCACTGCTGCTGCTGAGCCTGCTCATCATGCGCGCCTTCAGGCTGGCGGAATGGATCATCGGGCTGTTGGGCATCCTTTGCCCGTTTTACCTGCTCGGTACCTACCTGTTCCTCACCAACCGCACTGAACTGATCCTGGACATGCCGCGGATCGGGTTTCACCTGCCGATGATCACCGATTACAAGGTATGGGGCGCCCTGATCGCCAGCGTGCTGTTTTTTGTGACCGGATGGCTGATGTTGCAGCGCACTTTCAAGAAAATGCTGATCCAGGGCAGGAAAATATGGGCGACCGCCGTGATCTACGTGCTGGTAGCCATGCTGGTGCCGCTGTTCAGCGATCATTTCAGCCCCAACTACTGGGTGCTGGCGGTGCTGCCGATCTCGCTTTTTGCGGGAAATGTGTTCTGGACTGTGACTAACAATACGATAGCGAACGTAATACATGTGATCGTTTTGGCGTATGTGATCGTCATGCAGTACTTTTCCCACTAGGCCTATGGTGTTAGCGGAATCATAAATCTATGAGCGGTTATTGTATTTTGGCCAATGCGCAGTAATTTTGTTCTTTTCCAGATAAATTAACGGAGGTTTTAATATAAGATCCCTCCAAAAACCACTACTACAAATGAAATTCGGAGTTGTTACTTTTCCCGGTTCTAACTGTGACCAAGACATGATCGACGCGCTGCGTAATGACCTGAACCAGGATGTGATCGACCTTTGGCACAAGGATAAGGATTTGAGCATGTTTTCCACCGAAGACTGCATTTTGCTGCCCGGCGGCTTTTCTTACGGCGATTACCTGCGTTGCGGCGCGATCGCCAAGTTCAGCCCCATGATGCAGAGCGTGGTGGAGTTCGCCAATAAAGGCGGCCGCGTGATCGGTGTTTGCAACGGTTTCCAGATACTTTGCGAAGCCGGCCTGCTGCCCGGCGCGCTGCTGAAAAACCAGAACCAGCAGTTCGTTTGCAAGAATATTTTCATGAAAAGCGAAAACACGCATACTTCCATCACCAAAGAAGTGACCGGCCGCCCGCTGATGATCCCCGTGGCGCATGGCGAAGGCAGGTATTACGCAGACGACGCTACGCTGGACCAGCTTTTTGCAAATAACCAGGTACTTTTCCGTTATTGCGACGAGTTTGGCAATATTGTTGATTCTGCTAACCCGAACGGCGCGATCAGGAACATCGCCGGCATCTGCAACCAGGGAAGGAACGTGTTCGGAATGATGCCGCACCCGGAAAGAGCTACCAGCGACGTGCTCGGTAACCGCGACGGGCAGCTGATCTTCCAGAGCCTGATCAACAACAACTAAACATCACACATACTACCAACAAATACATACCAACCAACCAGCAAAAAAAGAAGCTATGAAAAAATTACTTGTTGCTTTATGCCTCTTCGCTCTGCCCATGCTGGCAGGCGCGCAGGACTTAGATCCGGTAAAATGGAACTTTTCCACTAAAAAAGTAAACGCCACCACTTATGAACTGGTAGCCACCGCTACGATCGAAAAAGGATGGCACCTGTACGCGCAGGACGCAGGCGAAGGCCCGATCCCCACGTCTTTCAAATTCGCCAAAAACCCGCTGGTAGCCACACAGGGCAAAGTGCAGGAAAATGGCAAAATGAAAAAGGCGTTCGACAAAAACTTCGATTCAGAACTGAAATATTACGAAAACTCTGTGTCTTTCGTGCAAAAGGTAACCGTAAAAGGCAAAGCCGCCACAAAAGTGAAAGGCTCCGTGGAATTCATGGTGTGCGACGATCACCAGTGCCTGCCGCCAACGGAAGTAAACTTCGCCTTCGACCTGAAATAAGTACCGAATTTTTTTCAGCATAACAGGAACGAGTTCTTTCGCCCGAAAGAACTCGTTTTTTGCTTTTGTCTTTAACTCAATCTGTTAAGTCTATCATACATATGAAGAATGTTTTAACGTTGATGGCCGCGCTTTTCCTGCTGGCCCGCCCCATGGCGCAGGCGCAGGACGCGGATTCGATCCCTAAGCACCTGAACTGGGAATTCAAAGCGGAGAAGAAGGGGGAGAAAGAATATACTTTGCATTTTACCGGGAAGATCGACGCAGGCTGGAAGATCTTGTCTGTCGCCATGGGCGACGATGAACTGAACACGCGCATTGTGTTCGACAGTCTTGCCAATACCCGCGCAAAGATCGTGACGCTGACCGAAAACCCCGCGCCGCAGGAAGGTTACGATTCGCTGCTGGAATCCAGCGTGAAATATCATCAGAACGACGTGGAAATACTGGCCACCATCCGTTTCAACGATTCCGTGAAGGACCTCCGCGGAACGGTGAGCGCCTGGATCGCCGATAACGCCGAAGTGTTCCAGGAAGACGCGCAGTTCACTTTTTCCGCCGATGCTTCCGGCAATCTTACCGGCGAACAGGGCTGGTTTAAAACCAATACCGCCGCGGCGAACGAGCTGAAGCGCCCCGCCATTGACATGCAGAACCCGGTCGTGAAGGCCGGCGGCATCCTGGGAGACGGCAATGCCTGGCTGATGTTCGTATTCGGCCTGATAGGCGGACTGGTGGCGCTGTTCACGCCCTGTGTGTTCCCAATGATCCCGCTTACGGTGTCTTTCTTCACCAAATCCGCGCAGGACAAGAAAAAAGGCGTGTTTAACGCCAGCATGTACGGCTTTTTTATTTTCCTGATATACGTGTTGTTCAGCCTGCCTTTCCACGCCGTGGGACTGGTGGATTCCGCGATCTTCAACAACATTTCCACCAACGTGTGGATGAATTTGATCTTCTTCACCATTTTCGTGGTGTTTGCACTGAGCTTCTTCGGCTTGTTTGAGATCACTCTGCCCAGCAGTTTCGCAAGCAAGGCGGATTCCAAAGCCAACAGGGGCAACCTGATCGGCATCTTTTTCATGGCGCTTACGCTCGTGATCGTGTCGTTTTCCTGCACGGGCCCGCTGTTGGGCTCGCTGCTGTCCGGCGCTTCCGTTAGCGGGGATGGCCAGGCGCCGATCCTGCTTACCGCGGGCATGGCGGGCTTTGGCGTATCGCTCGGCCTTCCTTTTGCGTTGTTCGCCATGTTCCCGGGCTGGCTCAGTTCCCTGCCGAAATCCGGCGGCTGGCTGGGCTCCGTGAAAGTAGTGCTAGGCTTCGTAGAGCTGGCGCTGGCCATAAAATTCCTGTCCAATGCAGATCTCGTAACGCACTGGGGGATATTGCACAGGGAAACTTTCTTCCTGATCTGGATCATCATTGGCATCCTCACTACGCTGTACATCTTTGGCGTTTACCGCTTTCCGCACGATAGCCCGGTGAAAAAACTCACCCCGGTAAGGATTGTGTTCGGCCTGCTTTTCGGCCTGTTCACCCTGTATCTCATTCCCGGTCTTACCAATACCAAGTACTCACGTCTCAAACTGATGAGCGGTATTGCGCCCCCGCTGAGTTACAGCTGGTACGGAAAAGACGCCGCCAATAAAGGCGCCGTGGAACCAGACGTGATCAACGATTACGAAAAAGCGCTGGCGCTGGCCAAAGAGCAGAACAAACCGATCCTGATCGACTTCACCGGCTGGGCCTGCGTGAACTGCCGTAACATGGAAGAGAACGTATGGACGGACCCGGAAGTGCATGCATTGATCAAGGATAATTACATCCTCGTTTCGCTTTATACGGACGACCGTAAAAAACTGCCCGAAGACCAACAGTTCAAATATGTAGGCCCTAATGGCAAATCGAAGGATATCGTGACCATCGGCGACAAATACGCCACGATGCAGACGGTGAACTTCTCCAACCAAAGCCAGCCGCTTTATGCGCTTATTACCTACGACGAGCAGCTGCTGACGCTGCCGGTGGGATATACGCCTTCCATCGTCGAATATGCAAATTGGCTGAAAGCCGGCATTGAAGGATGGAACAAAGTGAAAAAGCAGTAATTACATAACTTTCAATATGAAAGGCCACCATCGCGGTGGCCTTTCTTTTTCCAGGGAGTGTATTCAGGAACGGTGGTTTCCGTTTGTAATCCGTTTAAAACAACGACTGGCCGCAGCCGCGGAGCGTTTTGCCGTCCAGCTTCAGCGTTACCGTGCTCGGGCTTTTTTTGCCCGCATCGTCTGTACATACCTTATTTTCAAAAGTGATCTCCAGCTTATGCCCGTCCGCGGAAGCGGTGCTGAACAGCGTGGCCTCGTTGTCGCCTTTTTCGGCCTGCGCGGGCGGAAATTCTATTTTCTGCTCGCCGTAATTGCCGGTATACAATATCTTTTTAAAAGGAATAATAGCCAGCGACCAGCCGGGCTCGTTGCCGGTGGCCCAATGCGAGGCGCCCTGCTTGCGGGCTTCGTTGGCGCCGGGGCTAAGGTCGCGGCGCGAAATGGTGAGCGCCACAGACGCACGTTGCGCGAGGTCGTTCACTTCCTGAGCGCTGAACCGGAAATCTTCACGGCCGAAAGGCGATTCGTAAGGCACGATCTCCGCACTGTCCAGCGACGCAAGATCGCCCGCCTTGCGGGTTTCGGCCTGCAGCAGCGTATCCCCGTCGAAATAAAAGCTGTTTTCGGTAACGCCTGAAGGAGAAGTAATGATCTCGCGCATCAGTTGCACGGCTACGGTAACGGTATCGAGGTAAAACCAGGTTTCGGTGGAAGTATCGGGTTGCGGGCCTTCGGGATAGATATACAGGCGGATGGGCGTATTTTTGTCTGAGAACACGCCGATCACCCCCGAAGTAACATCGCCGCTGTTAAAGTTGTGCGAGGCCATCGTTTTATTGCCGCTGGAAGCCTTCACGTCGATGCTGGTAGCGTAATTGCTGATGGTGCTCACGGCGGCGGACAGTTCATCGGTGGTTTCGCCGTCTTCCGCCTTCTTCTCGGAAGAAGGGCCGGCACAAGCGGCGAAAAGCACCAGGGAAAAGAGGATTGCAACAGAATATGGTTTCATATTTATAGGTTTACGGCCGTTACCATGCAAATCACCTGCCAGAATCTGTAACGACTGTAACTCAATCAGTTAATTTGTTTTTCTATAACGCCGAAAATGGCAAAAGGGTTCAGTCGCTTCAAGATTGCTTCAGATTTCTGCGTAATTTGCATCGTGATATGAAAGTGTTGCTGATAGAAGACAACGTGGAGCTCGCCAGCAGTATCTCCGAATTCCTGGCGAGAGAAGGCTACATCTGCGAGGTGAGCTACAACATCCGCGATGCGCAGGACCGGCTGGTTTCTTTCCAGTACGACTGTGTGCTGCTGGACATTATGCTGCCGGACGGCAATGGGCTGGACATCCTTTCGTTCATGCGCATGGAGCGCATCCAGAGCAGCACCCTTATTCTTTCCGCCAAAAACTCCCTGGACGACAAGGTGATAGGGCTGGAAGAAGGGGCAGACGACTATCTTACCAAACCCTTCCACCTGCCCGAGCTGCACGCGCGGCTTCGGGCCATTTACCGCCGCAAAAAGCTCAACGGCAGCAACATCATCGCATTCAACGAGATCAGCCTCGATATAGATACCCTCGAAGCCCGGGTGAACGGCATTTTGCTGGACATGACCCGCAAGGAGTTCGATCTGCTCCTTTATTTCATCGTGAACAAAAACAGGGTGCTGTCCCGCCAGAGTATTGCGGCGCACCTTTGGGGGGATTATACCGATAATCTCGCTAATTTTGACTTCGTATACCAGCATGTCAAAAACATCAGGAAGAAAATAAGCGCGGCGAACGGAACGGATTACATCGGAACGGTCTACGGACTGGGTTACAAATTCAATACCTCTAAACAATAACCGGAAACCGCCGGCCGGTTAGTTATTATTATCGGATGAAATGCAATTCCATCCGGCCTCTGAATAAATCATTATTATCGGATGAAACTTGTAGACAGATTCACTTTGTGGTTCCTGGGGGTTACGCTCCTGATCATCCCCATCAACAGCTTTATCACGTACATGAGCATCAAAAGCGAGATCGATAAGGCTGCGGTGGAAAGGCTCAAACACGTGAACCAGCGCGTGGCGCAGGTGCTGAACAAAGGGGAGGAGCCGGGTGAATACACACAGGGCTGCCGCATCAAAGTAGTGCCCGTAACGGAAACAAAGCCGGCCGATTATTACGAGATCACCGACCGCGACGTTACGCACGACCCCGATCTGAAAGACAACGACCGCAAGATCACCGTTACCAGCTGGCATACCATCCATCAACAACACTACAAGATCACCTCCGGCGATTATGTGACGCGTTCGGAGCAGATACTCGCGGGCCTGCGCATCAGCATCGTGTCCAAACTCATCATCCTGATCGCGCTGGTGGTGCTTACCGCGCGCCTGGCCTCCCGCATCGTGCTGGCGCCGTTTTACAGCACCCTCAAAAAACTCCAGCATTTTAACCTGAAAGCCAAAAAAAGGCTGACGCTCCGCGCTACCAAAACAAAAGAGTTCAGCGAACTGAACACTTACGTGTCAAAAATGACGGACAAAGCGGTGGACGATTATATTTCCCTGAAAGAATTCGCAGAAAATGCCAGTCATGAACTGCAAACGCCGCTGGCCATCATCCGCAGCAAACTCGAGCTGCTTTCCGAATCAGACATCCGGGGCGAACAGGCCGTGCTGATCTCCGACATGCAGAATTCGGTGGACAAACTCACGCACATCAACCGTTCGCTGGTGCTGCTTTCGCGCCTGGAGAACAACGAGTACGAAGCCCTGGAAGAAGTATCCCTCAGCAAATACACGAAAGACGCGATGGGCAGCTTCGCTGATCTCATCACGCTCAAAGGCCTTCACCTGGAATACAAGATCGCCGGCGATGTGGATGTAAAGCTGCATTCCGCGCTGGTGGACATTTTGCTGAATAACCTCATCAGCAACGCCATCCGTCACAATATTCCCAATGGCCGCATCGAAGTAACGCTGGACAGGGATTGCCTGCGTATTACCAACACCGGCCTGCCGCCAACCGGCAACCCCGAAGAAATGTTCCAGCGTTTCAAAAAAGGCACGCAATGCAACCACTCGGCCGGCATCGGTTTGTCGATCGTCAAACAGATCTGCGACGCCAATTCCTTCAAGATCCGCTACCAGTTTGCTTCCGGCCTACACATGGTGACCATCGCATTTACCGCTGGTCACAACTCTTCAAAATTGCTTCAAAATGATGAGCGCTCTTTGCATGAGAAAATTCAGCTTTAAAGCTGCCCATGCTTAAATCGCTCATTTAGAAAAGATGACACAACGCTCTGCTGTTCGTCTGCTATTGTCTGTTATCCTTCTGAGCACTACCTGGAGCGTAAAGGCGCAGGTGCTGACCATGAAAGATGCGGTGCAAACGGCGTTGAACAATTATGGTACCATTCGGGCCAAAGCTAACTATGTGAATGCCTCCAAGGCGACCGTTCAACAAGTAAAAAGGGATTATCTGCCCAATCTGAATATCTCGGCCCAGCAGGACTATGGTACAGTGAACGGGCAGAACGGCCCCTTGTATGGATTCGGCGGTCTTGGCGTGGCCTCCTCTGGTCTTCCTTTGCCCGAACAGAACTGGAACGCCGCATTCGGCGCGCTTTATCTCGCAAACATCAACTGGGAATTTTTTGCCTTCGGCAGAATGAAGGAACGCGTGAAAACGGCCGAGAGCGCCGCCCGCCGCGACGAATCGGACTGGGAGCAGGAGCAGTTCCGGCATGAAGTGAAAGTGGCGGCCGCCTATCTCAACCTGCTGGCCGCGCAGCGCCTTACCCAAAGCTGGCAGCGGAACCTCGAAAGGGCGGACACCTTCCGTTCCGTAGTGACCCGCCGCGCCGCCAACGGCCTTATTGCCGGGGTGGATTCTTCACTGGCCAACGCCGAAGTATCCAACGCCCGCATCGCGCTCACCCGCGCCATGGACCTGGAACAGGAACAAAGCAACCAGCTGGCGCAACTGATGGCGGTAACCCCGCAGGACTTCACGCTGGACAGTCTTTTCCTCACCCGCCTGCCCGCCGTAGTGACAGACACGCTCAGCTTTCGCGGCGAAACACATCCCCTGCTGCAATTTTACCAGCACCGCATCGCGCTTAGCAAAGAGCAGGAGAAATATATCAAAACGCTCAATTACCCGGCCTTCAGTCTGTTCAGCGTGATGCAAACGAGAGGCTCCGGCTTCAGTTCGGCCTACGCGCAGGACCAGACGGCTTACACCCACGATTACTGGGAAGGCATCAAGCCCAGCCGCAGCAACTACCTGCTCGGCGTGGGCGTAACCTGGAACCTGACCAGCCCGCTGCGGGTAAAACAGCAGCATACCGCGCAGAACTTCATTTCCAAAGCCCTGCAGGATGAAATGAGCGTGGTGGACCAGCAGCTGAAAGCGCAGATGGTGCTGGCGGACGTGAAAATGAAAAACGCGCTGGACAATTACCGGGAAGCCGGCATACAGATCAGCAGCGCATCGCAGGCCTACCTGCAGAAAACCGTGATGTACCGCAATGGCCTCAGCACGCTGGTAGACGTTACACAGGCGCTCTATACCCTCAACCGCGCGGAAACCGACCGCGAGGTGGCGTATAGCAACGTATGGCAGGCGCTGCTGCTGAAAGCCGCGGCAGTAGGGAATTTCGGGTTATTTATCAATGAATTTTAATCTGACAAGATAATGGGACTTATCAAAAGCGCACTGGAAAAACCGATCACCATACTCGTACTGGTGGCAGGGCTGTTTTTCTTCGGCATCAAGGCAGTGCGGGAGGTGAAAGTAGACATCTTCCCCAAACTGGAATTGCCGGTGCTGTACATTGCGCACCCTTTCGGCGGTTATACGCCTAACCAGATGGAAGCGTTTTTTGCGAAGAACTATGTGAACATCCTGTTGTTCGTAAACGGTTTGAAGGCCATCGAAACCAAAAATGTACAGGGGCTGATGCTCATGAAACTGAGCTTTTACCCCGGCACCAACATGAGCCAGGCCGCCGCGGAAGTGTCCGCCTTTTCCAACCGCGCGCAGGCGATCTTTCCGCCGGGCTCGCAGCCCCCGTTCATCGTTCGTTTCGACGTATCCACGCTGCCGGTAGGCGAGCTGGTACTGAGCAGTGAAAAACGCACGAACAACGAACTGATGGACCTCGCGAACGTTTACGTGCGCGCGTCTTTCACATCCATCCCCGGCCTGGTGGCGCCGCCTCCCTTCGGCGGCAACATCCGCACCGTGGTGATCAAAGCCGATCCCGAACAGCTGCGCGCGCACCAGCTTACGCCCGACCAGCTGGTGGAAGCCCTGCGCCTGAACAACCAGGTAGCGCCTTCCGGCAACGTGCGCATCGGCGATAAAAACTATATCAACACTACGAATACGCTCATCCGCAATATCAAGGATTTTGAGAATATCCCGCTTTTCAAAGGCGGCGTGCAAAACCTCTATCTGCGTGATGTAGCCACCGTTGAGGACGGCGCGGATATCGCGGCCGGATATGCCCTGGTGAACGGTAAACGTTCCGTATACCTCAACGTGGCTAAATCCGCGGACGCTTCCACCTGGGAAGTGGTGCAGAACCTTAAAAAATCCATCCCGCGGCTGCAGGCGCAGCTGCCGGAAGACGTCACGCTCAGCTACGAGTTCGACCAGAGCACTTACGTGATGAACTCCGTGAAAAGCCTCGTGAGCGAAGGCATCATCGGCGCCGTGCTTACCGGCCTCATGGTGGTGCTGTTCCTCGGCGACCTTCGCGGCGCGTTGATCGTGATCATGACCATCCCGATCTCCATCATTTCCGGCGTACTGTTCCTCAGCCTGTTCGGCCAAACCATCAATATCATGACGCTGAGCGGCCTCGCCCTCGCCATCGGTATTCTGGTGGACGAGAGCACGGTGACAATAGAAAACATTCACCAGCACCTGGACATGGGCAAACCCAAAGCTCTCGCCATCTGGGATGCGTGTAAGGAGATCGCTTTTCCGAAGCTGCTGATCCTTTTCTGTATCCTCGCGGTGTTTGCGCCGGCGTTCACCATGACGGGCATTCCCGGCTCGCTGTTCCTGCCGCTGGCATTGGCGATCGGTTTTTCCATGATCACGTCTTATTTCCTGTCGCAGACCTTTGTGCCGGTGATGGCGAACTGGATCATGAAAAGCCATAAAAAAGGCCATGTGCCCCCGGCCGTTTCGGAAGACGATACCTGGGACCAGAAAAAGATGCTGGTGGAACGGGCAGACAGCAATGCGGACGGCAAAGTGTCCCGCTTCGAAAAATTCCGCGCACGTTTCATGCGGTTCATTGAAAGGATCATGCCTTTCCGCGTGCCCATCGTGATCGCGTACCTCGTGATCATCAGCGGCCTGGCCGTATGGTTGCTTTCCAGCATCGGGCGCGACGTATTGCCGCGCACCAACGGCGGCCAGTTCCAGATCAGGATGAAAGCGGATGAAGGCACGCGCATGGAGCGCACCGAAGCCAAAACGCTCACGGCGCTGCAGGTGATCGAAGAAGTGGTGGGGAAAGAAAACATCGCGATCACTTCCGCATACGTAGGCCAGCACCCCGCGCTGTTTTCCGTAAGCCCGATATACCTGTTCATGGCGGGCCCGCACGAAGCAGTATTGCAGGTGAGCCTGAACAAGGAAAAACATTTTGAGCTGGACGAACTGAAAGACAAGATCCGCGAGCGGATGAAAGAACGCGCGCCAGACATCAAACTGTCTTTCGAACCGATCGAACTGACGGACAAGATCCTGGCCCAGGGCTCGCCCACGCCGGTAGAGGTGCGCATTTCCGGCAGGAATAAAAAAATGAACGAAGAATATGCGAACAAGGTGATAGAGAAACTGCGGCAGATCTCCTACATGCGCGACGTGCAGCTGATGCAAAGCACGAAATATCCCTCCATCAACGTGGAGGTAGACCGCGCAAGGCTGGCGCAGCTGAACATAGACATGACGGACGTGACCCGTTCGCTCATCGCCTCCACATCCTCTTCGCGCCTTACGGAAAAAAACGTGTGGGTAGATGAAAAGGCCGGCCTGATGTACAGCGTACAGGTACAGGTGCCGGAGAATAAAATGAACAGTATCGACGAACTGGCGGAAGTGCCGCTCATGAAAAACTCCGCCAGGCCCGTGCTCGGCGATGTTGCGACCATCAAACAGGAAACTACTTACGGCGAAAACGACAACCTCGGCGCAATGCCCACCCTGTCTGTAACCGCCAACCTCAGCGATAAAGACCTTGGCGCCGCGGCGGAAGACGTAAAAGCGGCCATCGCATCGCTGGGAGAGCTGCCGCGTGGTCTTACCGTAGAGCCCGTGGGCATGACCAATACCCTTACCGAAACGCTGGACAATCTCCAGAACGGCCTGCTGGTAGCGGTGGTGGTGATATTCCTGATGCTGGCGGCCAACTTCCAGTCTTTCAGCGTATCGTTCGTAGTGCTTACCACGGTGCCGGCGGTGATACTCGGTTCGCTGCTGCTGCTGACCGTTACGGGCAGCACGCTCAACCTGCAGTCGTACATGGGCATCATCATGTCTGTGGGCGTATCGATCTCCAACGCGGTGCTGCTGATCACGAACGCGGAACATCTGCGGAGGCACAACGGGGATTCTGTGGCCAGCGCGAAAGAAGCTGCCGCGCTGCGGCTCAGGCCGATCCTGATGACGAGCCTCGCCATGGTGGTGGGCATGATACCCATGGCGATCGGCCACGGCGAAGGCGGCGACCAGGTGTCTCCCCTCGGCCGCGCGGTGATCGGCGGGCTGGCGGCTTCCACGGTGGCGGCGCTCATTATTCTGCCGCTGGTGTTTGCCATGGTGCAGAAAAAAGCGTCCATCGCTTCCGTTTCCCTCAATCCTGAAAACAAAGACAGTAAACATTATATACCCTCCCTGTATGATCACAATCATCAATAGAACGCCCGTGCGCGTACTGGTGGCGGCAGTGATGCTGGCCGGATGCGGCGTTTCGCAAAGCAAACCGGACAATAAAAAAACGGAAGAATCATTGCCCGTGGCAGTGAGCGTTTTTCCGCTGGAAAAACAGATATTCTCTGCTTCCCTCAAAATGCCCGGCGAGCTGGTGGCCTTTCAGCAGGTAGACCTGTATGCCAAGGTGAACAGTTTTGTTAAAAAACTCAATGTAGACGTAGGTTCTAACGTGAGCACGGGCCAGGTGCTGGCAACGCTCGAAGCGCCCGAGCTGGGCAGCCAGCTGGCCGGTGCGGAATCGCGCCTGCGCAGCCAGGAAGCCGTGTACCTCGCCAGCAAGGCCAATTACGACCGCCTGTATCAAACCAGTCTTACCCCCGGCACCGTGTCGCAAAACGACCTGGACCTGGCGCTGGCCAAACAGAAATCCGATTTCGCGCAGCAGGAAGCCGCCCGCGCGGCCTACCGCGAAATTGCCGATAACCGCGGCTATCTCGAGATCCGCGCGCCCTTCGCCGGGGTGATCAGCAGCCGCAACGTGAGCGCCGGCGCCTATGTAGGCCCTTCCGGCAAAGGCTCCGAAATGCCGATGTTCACTTTACAGGAACAGAAAAAACTGCGGCTGGTGCTGGCCATTCCCGAAGCGTACACCGCGTACCTGGATAGCCGAAACGAAGTGACCTTTACCGTGAAATCCTTCGTGGGACAGGATTTTAAAGCAAAGATCAACCGGCAGTCCGGCACGCTGGACAGCCGCCTGCGCAGCCAGCGGATCGAAATGGACGTGATCAACAACGATAAAAAGCTCCTTCCCGGCATGGTTGCCGAGGTAAGCATACCGCTCAACCGGGCAGACAGTGTATTTGTAGTACCCACCACCGCCGTAGCCAACGGCACCGAAAAGATCTTCGTGATACGCGTCACGAACGGGAAAGCGGAATGGGTAGACGTACGGAAAGGACGCGAAGCGAATGGAAAAACGGAAATATTCGGGCCGTTACAACCCGGAGATATGCTTATGGAAAAGGCCAATGATGAAGTCAGGAACGGATCTGCGGTGATGCCGAAGAAGTAACGAATCAAAGACCGGATATGTGAAAAGGGGAACAGCGCGGTGATAAGCGTTGTTCCCCTTGTGTTTTTACGCGTCCATAAACTGTGCCATGGTGAAACCCTTTCCCCCGGCCGGTTTGACGGCAAAAAATGTGTGGAGATAAATCTACAGTGCGAACGATTGAAAAATAGATAATTTACCGTCTGTTTTTATGTTATGACTTGATATGATTTTAATCGTAGACGACCATCCCGAAAATATATTTTCCCTGCAAAAGCTCCTGGAGCTGAACCATTATTCGGTAGACACAGCATCATCCGGCGAAGAAGCGCTCCGGAAGATCCTTAAAAATACCTATTTCCTCGTCATCCTCGACGTACAGATGCCTGGTATGGACGGCTTCGAAGTGGCCGAAGCCATTAGCGGCTACAGCAAGTCGAAGGATATTCCTATTATCTTTCTTTCCGCCGTCAACCTCGAAAAAAGATTCATCGCCAAAGGGTATACCTCCGGTGGGATGGATTACGTGACCAAACCTTTCGATCCCGAAATACTGCTGCTGAAAGTAGGCACCTTTTACCGGTTACACCTGCAAACAAGAGAGCTGCATGCCGCGCAAGAAAAACTCCGCGAAGAGGTCGCGGAGCGGAAAGCCGCCCAGGAAGCATTGTCTCATAGCCTGGAAGAACTGCGTTCCATCCTTGAATCCATCCAGCAGATCGCGTTTACGCTTAACCGCGAAGGCAATATCGAATTTGTGAACCGTTACTGGCATGAATATGCGGAGGGCCGTGAAAACCTGCCCGCCACGCCGGAAGACGGCCCGTCCATCTCCGCGTGCATCGCCAAAGCCATGGCCTCCGGCGAGCAGGAAGTGCTGGAAGTGCGCATCAAACCGCTGAGCGGGGAAGAATACCGTCACCACCTGCTGAGCATGACGCCTGTGCGCAAAGACGGCGCCATCGCGAAATGGGTGGGCATTTTTACTGATATCCACGAGCAGAAGATGATCAACCAGCTGCTGGAAAACCGCGTCAGCGAAAGAACGCAGGAACTGCAGCGCGCCAACCGCGACCTCGCCGCCAGCAACCACGAGCTGCAGCAATTCGCTTATGTGGCCTCGCACGACCTCAAGGAGCCGCTGCGCAAGATCCAGGTGTTCGGCAACCTCATCCACGGGAAATTCGGCTCCGAACAGCAGGAAGCGGTGAAATATCTCGGGAAGATCATTTCCAGCGCGGACCGTATGAATAAGCTGATCACGGACGTGCTCGATTATTCCAAGCTGTCTATCGCCGAAAAATTCCATCTCGCCGATCTCAATATCATCATCCGCGAAATACTCGACGATATGGAGCTGCTGATCCGGGAAAAAAACGCGGAGATCACCGTTAGCCCCATTCCCCAGGTGAAAGCCGTTCCGGGCCAGATGCGGCAGGTGTTCCAGAACATTCTCAGCAATGCGCTGAAATTTTCACGGCATGATTTGCAACCGCAGATACACATCCGCGCAGAACGCGTAGGCCGCCTCGCCACCGATGCCCGGCCGGATGCAGACGGGCCGTATTGCCGCATTTCCGTTTCAGACAACGGCATCGGGTTCGACGAGGTGTACCTCGACAAAATATTCGTCATATTCCAGCGCCTGCACGGCAGGAACGAATATGAAGGCACGGGCATCGGCCTGGCCATCGTAAAAAAGATCATCGACACACATGGCGGGCTCATCACGGCCGTGAGCGAAGAAGGGAAGGGCAGCACCTTCATTCTCGTATTGCCGGTAAGCGGCCATCATGCATAACGGACTTTGACAAACTCAGTATAAATGAAATCGACTTTTCAAAGAAATCTTGCCATCGGCTTCGGGTTTTCGTTATTCCTGCTGATCATCAGCGCGGTCGCGTCGTACATCAGCATCGGGAACCTGGTGAGCAGCGCGGAAAGCGTGGAGCATACCAATCAGATGCTACATTACCTGGACGATGCCATTTCGTATATGAAAGACGCGGAAACGGGCCAGCGCGGTTATCTCATCACCGGCGACGAATCGTTTCTCGAACCATACCGCGGCGCGGAAGACAGCATCCGGAAAAATATCCGCGCGTTCAGGAACCAGTCGACAGACAATCCCGTGCAGCAGGCCGCGGCGGAGGAGCTTTTTAAAGTGAGCAACCTGCGTATGGCCGTGCTGAACGACAATATCGTAAAGAAACGCAGGGGGCAGGCGCTTACCACAGAGGATATGAACAGGGGCAAAGTGCATATGGCCGAATCGCGCCGGCTGATCGACGAGATGAAGGACAGGGAACGCCTGCTGCTTACACAGCGCACGGAAAAAATGAACCGCTTCGCTTCCTCCACGCCCGTGTTCATCGTGATCGCCTCCATCATTGCCGTGCTGATCACCCTGGTGTCTTACCTGAGAGTATCGAAAGATTTTAAGGAAAGGCTGCTGATGCAAAAATCGCTGGAAGACAAAGACGCGGACATCAGCCGCCGCATCAATATTATCCGGAACGTGGCGGGAAAGATTTCCTCGGGCGATTATTCCACCCGCGTGGAAGAGGGGGGAGAAGACGGGCTGGGCGTGCTTTCCGTTTCCCTCAACCGGATGGCTTCGTCGCTGGAAACCAGCTTCAACGAATTGTCTGAACGCGAATGGATGCAGGCCGGCATTGCCACGCTGAACGACAAAATGATCGGTGAATACGAACTGCCCATGCTTTCCCGCAACGTCATCGACTTTTTGGTACAGTATACCGGCAGCCAGACCGGCGCGTTTTACGTGGCGGAAGGCAGCAGTCATCTCCGATTCACCGGCGGCTTTGCCATCGAAGAAATCGGCATTGCGCAAACGACGGCATTCGGCGAAGGGCTGGCGGGCCAGTGTGCGCTCAGCCGCCATACACTGAAGCTGGAAGATATTCCCGACGACCTGCTCAGCATCCGCCACGCTACCGGTACGCTCAGGCCCCGCGCGGTGATCGCCGTCCCGCTGTATCACGAAAGAAAGATCGCGGGCGTGATAGAACTGGGGTCGCTGCGGAACTTCTCGCCGCTGGAGCAACGATTCCTCGAAGAAGCGGCGCACAATATCGGTACCGCCATTTACAGCGTGGAAAGCCGCAAACGCCTGCAGGAGCTGCTGGAAGAAACGCAGAGCCAGGCAGAGGAATTGCAGGCGCAGCACAACGAACTGGAAAACATCAACAGCGAGCTGGAAGCGCAGACCGAAAAACTCCAGGCTTCCGAAGAAGAGCTGCGCGTGCAGCAGGCAGAACTGGTGGAAGCCAACGACCAGCTGGAAGACCGCGCACGGATGCTGGAAGAAACCAACCAGCTCGTCATGAAGCGCAACATGGAAGTACAGGCCAAGGCGGAAGAACTGGCGCAAAGCACGCGTTACAAATCGGAGTTCCTGGCCAACATGAGCCACGAACTGCGCACGCCGCTCAATTCCATCCTGCTGCTGTCGCGCCTGCTGGCGGAAAACGGCAAACAGAACCTCAACAGCGAACAGATCGAATACGCGCAGGTGATACAGCAGTCCGGCAAAGGATTGCTGACGCTGATAGACGAGATACTCGACCTTTCAAAGATCGAGGCCGGCAAAATGGACCTGGTTTATTCTGAAGTAGGCATCGACGAAATGATCCAGGACATGACCGCATTGTTCACGCCGGTGGCGATGGAAAAAAACATCCGCTTCATGGCGATCAAAGACAAAAATGTGCCCGTGTCCCTGGAAACCGACCGCCAGCGGCTGGAACAGATCTTGCGCAACCTGCTGTCCAACGCGCTGAAATTTACCAACAAAGGCAGCGTGGAAATGAAAATATCCCGCCCCGGCAAAGACGGCCAGCTTGCGTTTTCCGTGAAAGACACCGGCATCGGCATCGCGGAAGACAAGCAGGACCTGATCTTTGAAGCGTTCCGGCAGGAAGACGGCTCTACCCGCCGCAAATACGGCGGCACCGGCCTGGGCCTGTCCATCAGCCGCGATTTTGCACGGCTGCTCGGCGGTGACATTTCCCTCAAAAGCAAACCCGGCAAAGGCAGCGAGTTCATCGTGACAATCCCCGAATCGGCTTCCGCAAGGCGCGACGGGCAGGAAATACAGGAGATCGTTCCTGAAAGGGAAAAAGAAATCCCGCCCGTGCGCGAACGTTTTGTGAGCGAAGTGATACCCGGCCAGGTAGACGATGACCGCAACACCATCAAACCCGGCGACCGCGTGATCCTGATCGTGGAAGACGACACCAGTTTTGCACGGTCGCTGCTGGAATTTACCCGCAGTAAAGGTTACAAGGGCGTGGTGACCGTTCGCGGCGACGAAGCCGCACCGCTGGCCGAACAGTACATGCCGCTCGGCGTGCTGCTCGATATTCAGCTGCCGGTAAAAGACGGCTGGGAAGTGATGGAAGAATTAAAAGGCAATGAAAAAACAAGGCATATCCCGGTGCACGTGATGTCCAGCTACCAGGCCAGGTTCAAAAGCCTGAGCAAAGGCGCGGTAGACTTCATCGATAAACCCTTGAGCTTTGAAAAAATGGAGGATATTTTTTCGCAGATCGAGTTTATGCTGAACCACAACCCGCGCAAAGTGCTGATCGTGGAAGAGAACATCAAACATGCGAAGGCGCTGGCGTATTTCCTCGGCAATTACAAAGTGAACGCGGAGATCAAAGAATCGATCCGCGACAGCGTGGAGGCTTTGCTGAAAAAAGAAGTGAACTGCGTGATCCTCGACATGGGCGCTTCGCGCGACCGATCGTACGATACGCTGGAAGAAGTGAAAAAACAGCAAGGCCTTGAAAATATTCCCATCATCGTATTCACCGGCCGCAACCTGAGCCGCGACGAAGAATTGCAGCTGCGAGGTTATGCGGATTCGGTGGTGATCAAGGTAGCCAGTTCTTACCAGCGCATCATGGACGAGGTATCGCTGTTCCTTCACCTGGTGGCCGGCCAGAAAGAAACCAACGGCAATTCGAACGGCCTCGGCACCATGGATGTGGTACTGCGCGGGAAAACCGTGCTGGTGGCGGACGACGACGTGCGTAACATTTTCTCGCTTTCCAAAGCGCTGGAAGCATGCGGAATGAAAGTAGTGTCTGCCATGGACGGGAGGGAAGCGCTGGGAAAACTCAAACAACACCCGGCGGACATTGTGCTGATGGATATGATGATGCCCGTGATGGACGGTTACGAATCCACCCGCCTCATCAAAGCCGACCCGAAAACCGCCGCAGTGCCCGTGATAGCGGTTACCGCGAAAGCCATGAAAGGAGACCGGGAAAAATGCATCGAAGCGGGCGCTTCGGATTATATCAGTAAACCGGTGGATATCGATCAGTTGTTGTCGCTGTTAAGAGTTTGGTTGTATGATACCGGTAAATAAAATGCATATTATGAATGATTCCGCCGTGGAAGACAAGCAGATAGACGTGCTGCTGGAAGAGATCATGGACAAATACGGGTACAATTTCGCGCAATACGCGCGGCCTTCGCTGAAACGCAGGATCAACCGGCTTTTCGTGCTAAACAGGTTCGGTGATTATGCAGGTTTCAGGAACAAAATATTATTCGACGCGGATTATTTCAGGCATTTTGTGGAAGAGATCACGGTGAATGTAACGGAGATGTTCCGCGACCCGCATTTTTACAAATGCCTGCGCGAAGACGTATTGCCCAAACTCGCCAAAGCCCCGTTCATCCGTGTATGGCACGCCGGCTGCTCCACCGGCGAAGAAGTGTATTCCATGGCCATCCTGCTGCAGGAAGCGGGGCTGCTGCAAAAATCGCTGCTGTACGCCACGGATATCAATCCCGGCGTGCTGGAAAAACTGCGGAAAGGGATCTTCCCGCTGCGGTACATGAAACAATTCTCGGAAAACTACATCCAAAGCGGCGGTACAGACGACTTTTCAAAATATTATGCGGCCCGGTACGACTGGGCGAAGTTCGACGAACAGCTGACGAAAAAGATGGTCATTTCCCCGCACAACCTCGCCACAGACCGGTCGTTCAACGAATTTCAGCTGATCCTTTGCCGGAACGTGCTGATCTATTTCAACAAGGAACTGCAACACAAAGCCCTCCAGCTGTTCGACGACAGCCTGGAAATAAACGGCTTCCTCGCCCTCGGCTCAAAAGAAAATCTCAAATATTCCCCCCTTGCGTACAAGTACAGGCAATTCCCGCACCGGCAGCGCATCTGGCAGAAAACGAGCTGAGATCAGTTAAAATAACGGCGGAGAATTTCTTTCAGCGAAGCGATGCTGTATTGTTTCACCACATAATCGGCGGCGCCAAGGTCCTTGGTGTCCTGTATATCTTTCGGATCTGAAGAAGTGGAGTAGATCACCACGGGAATGGAAGCCAGCAGGGGATTGCTTTTGATGGCGCTCAGGCAGTCTTTGCCGGTCATCCGTGGCATGTTGAGGTCGAGAAAAATGTAACTGGGCGTGAAGCTCGCGTCTGTTTGCAGCATATGCAAACCTTTGATACCGTCATCCGCTGTCTGGCAAAATACATCCTCGTTTACGTCGTGTAACGCGAGTTTGAAAATTTCCTGGTCATCCCTGTCGTCATCAATCAAAAGGCAGCTGAGTTTTTGCTTCATCGGGTTGAACGATCTTTTGTAATGATCAAAGATAACAAAAAGCGCAAAAAAATATAGCCCGGCGTGTGATACCGGGCTATATTTTTTACAAGTGGTCCGGCCGCTTGGGGACCGCGGCATGGCCGCGTTACGGCACGATGGTGAGCGTAATTTCTTTCACCACCGTTTTCACTTCTTCGGCGCTGGTGTTGGAGCCTACGAACGTAACGGTATAAGTACCGGGCGTGGCGAACACGTAGCTGTAATTTTCCTTGCGTTTGCTGTAATCCTTGATGGCCGCGCCTTTATCGGGCGCTACCTTGGTTACCCAGATGGGTTTGGTGATCATCCAGTCTTCAGATGCTTCGAGGGTGCTGTTGGGCGAGAACTGGATATTGTCCGCCGAAACGGCCCATTTGTTTGCGCGGTTGATCACGTCTACTGCCAGCCAGCCGGCAGACACATGGTTTACCAAAGTATTGGGCGAGCCGCCGTCCTGCGTGCCGGTAAGCGAAAATCCCAGGATGCGCCAGGTGCGCTGTGTGGGCGTGGTGGCCACCGGTTTTTCGCCAATGTACTGGAACCCGATGTAGAGCGGTTTGCCTTTCACCACGAGGTCGGACAGGTCGGCTTTTCCCGAAGGCGTATTGGCGCTGAGCCCGCCGGCAGGCGCCGTGGCCAGGGTAAAACGGCTGGTGATGTCTGTCCAGTTCGTATTTTTTACATTGGCGGAATCGTAAATACCGCTGAACTCGTTGGAGGCCACCACTTTCAGGTTATTCGCCTGGCTGCCGTAGAGCACGCGGCTGAGGAATTCCAGCTCGGTTTTACCGGCTTCTGTGTCTGTACGGTCTTTGTAACGGTATTCTTTTCCCGGTTCGCCGGAATAAAAAGTGATGATGTCCGGCTCGCCGGAGAAAGTGAACAGCACGGAATCGCCCGCCTGGTACTGCGTTTTCTCGGTGTGCGCTTCGAAGGCCGGAACCTCCACCACATCCCGCTCACAGGCGAAAAGGAGGCAGAGCGCGGCGAGCGGGAGCATATTTTTATAATGGAACATTGTCTCGTGTTTTAATTGTTGCTGAATTGATTACCATTCCGGGTTTTGAACGAGCGATTTATTGATTGCCATTTCGGAGCTGGGGATGGGCAGCAGCAGGTGGCGCTGGCCGAGGTTGTCACCATGGCGGGCGGCGTATTTGTAAGCCGCGGGCGCCGTGGTGGTGATCTCGTTGGAGAGGTCTTTCATCGTGGAGATGTAAATGCCCCAGCGGATCAGGTCGTGCCGGCGGATGGCCTCGAAACCAAGCTCCAGCGAACGTTCTTTCCGGATGGCGTCGCGGAAGGAAAGCTGGTCGAGACCAGCGGGCAGGTCTGCATCGATGGCCGGGTTGGGCGGCGTGGGCAGCAGCAGGCCGTACGCCCTTCTTCTCACTTTGTTCACCGCTTCGTATGCGTCCGCGCTGGGGCCGCCGTTCACTTCGTTCTCCGCTTCCGCGAACATCAGCAGTACGTCGGAAAAACGGAGGATGGGGAAGTTGATGGAAGAGGTGTTGATATTTTTCGGCAGCGCCGTTTCGTATTCCCTTCTCCATTTTGCGTTGCAGCGATTGTAGATCGATGTGGCGGGATATGGGATCTTCGAGTTCACCACGCCGTTAACGGTGCCGTAATAATAGGAATTGCTCGTCCAGTCGCGGCGGAGGTCGCCGGCGGCGAATGCGCGGTAATATCTTTCGGTGATGTGCACCGCGCCGTAGCTGTACATGTTCCTGTCTGAAGAACCGATGCCGTTGATGGCGCCCACGGAACCTTCTTCGTCCTGGCTGCCGTTGTTCACTTTGTTAAATTCCACCTCCCAGAGCACTTCTTTCGTATCGTATTTGTCCTGGCACTGGTTGATGAATACCTGCTGGTAGTCGGGGTTCAGGGCATGACCGTTCCCCGGTTCCATGGCCTTCAGCGCCCATTTGCGGGCTTCCGCCCAGCGGGTGGCGTCGTTGAGCGGGTAACCGGCCATTTTGAGGTTCACTCTTGCGAGAATTCCCCATACCACGGACTTCGTGATGCGGCTGTTGTAAGTGTACGCGGTGATGGGGTTTACCAGCTCCGCCGCAGCTTCCATGTCTTTCACAATGAAGGCGTAGATCTCCGAAGACGGCATTCTGGCGCGGTTTACATCGTTCACGTCGTTGATGGACTGCAGCCTTACGGGCACATCGCCCCAATTGCTCACCAGCATAAAATAATAATACGCGCGGAGGAAAAGCGCCTGGCCTTTGGCGGCCTTGCGTTTGTCTTCGTCCATCTGCAGGTCTTTGTTGTCGATGTTCTCGAGGAACACGTTGGCCCGGTTAACGCCCTGGTACAGCAGGTTCCAGAGGGTGTTCACCTTGGTGTCCGATGTATTGTAGTTGTTGATGGACAAGTCGATGGTGGTGGTTGAAAGCGCGTTGAAACCTTCGTCGCTCATGTCCAGCTCGAAGAACAACGTGCGACCGTAGGTGCCGGTTTTGCCCAGCGGGTCGTAAATGCCGTTCAGCGCCGTGTTCACGTCGTTCTCTGTTTTGAAATAGTTTTTTGGAAGGGGGAAGTCTGTGGGCGTTTTATCCAGGAATTTGTTGCAGGATACAGCGCCGAAAGACAATATCAGGAAGCTATACAGGATGTATTTCATGTTTTCGCTTTTTAAGAATTAGAAAGTTACGTTCAGGCCAACGGTGGCGGTTTTTGGCCTCGGGTAAGCGGAATAGTCGAAACCGGGCGTGAGTGCGCTGTTGCGGATAGATACCTCGGGATCGTAACCGGAATATTTCGTCCAGGTGTAGAGGTTCTGCGCGCTGGCGTAAACGCGGATGGCGTTGATCTTCGCTCTTTTCAAAATGTTTTGCGGAAGGTTGTACCCCAGCTGCACGGTTTTCAGGCGCAGGAAAGAACCGTCTTCCACCATCCAGGTGGCATAGGTTTTCAGCGTGGTGCCTTTCACGCGCGGGATGTTGGATTCCGGGTTCTCAGGGCTCCAGTGGTTCGCGTAAGACGCGTACTGATTGGTGTTGTATTTGTAACCGGTTTCGAGCATCAGGCGGTTGGCGTTGTAAATGTCGTTGCCGTAGCTCCACTGGAAAAATATACCCAGGTCGAATCCTTTGTATTCGAAATTGTTGCTGAAGCCGCCGGTATGCACAGGCAGCGGGTTGCCGATCACAGTTTTGTCGTAATCGTCTATCAGCAGGTCGCCGTTGAGGTCTTTGTATTTGATGTCGCCCGGCTGCACCTGCGTGCGCACTTCACCGTTGGCGGTCACATTGTCTTTCAGGATGTAATTCCCGCCTACTTTATCGAAGTCGGAATATTTATACACACCGTCTGACACATGGCCGTAAAACTGCGCCACGGGTGCGCCTACCTTGGCGATGTACGCAGGTATCAGCACCCAGTCGTCTCCCCAATACTGCGTGGTGAGCATAGACAGTTCGTTTTCGGCCAGCTCGAGCACTTTGTTCCGGTTGAAGGAAATGTTGAAGCTGCTGTTCCAGTTGAAGTCGTGGCCTTTTACGACATTGGCGAAAAGGCTGATCTCCAGGCCCTGGTTGCGCACCTTGCCGATGTTCTTGAACTGCGTGGAATAACCGGTGCTGCCGGGAAGACTGGCGTTGAGCAGCAGGTTGCTGGTGTTTTTGCGGTACACGTCCACGGCGAGTTTGAGGCGGTCGTTAAAGAAGCCGAGGTCCAGCCCGATATCCGTCTGCGCCGTTCTTTCCCATTTCAGGTCGGGGTTGCCCATGGAACCGGGGTAGCTGCCGGGGCTCTGGATATTGCCGAAAGAATAACCGCCGTTGGTGGGCGTGATGTAGTTCATGTAATTGGAGAAGTTGCCCACGTTGTTGTTGCCCGTAACGCCCCAGCTGGTGCGGAGTTTGGCGTCCGAAACAAACCGCAGCGACTGCATGAAGGGCTCCGCGCCGAAGCGCCATGCGAACGCGCCGGAAGGGAAAGAGCCCCAGCGGTTGCCGTTGCTGAAACGCGAAGAGCCGTCTGTACGGAACGAAGCCGTGAACAGGTATTTCGATTTGATGTTGTAATTCACCCTGCCGAGGAACGAAGCGAGGCTCCAGGCGGAAGAAGTGGAAGAGATCGATAAGGGAACGCCTTCGTCGAGGCCGCTCAAACCAAGCCCTTCGTTCGGCAGCAGTTTGGCGTATGCGCCGAAAAGACTGCTGGAGCCTTCCTGCATAGTGAAGCCGCCGAGCACGGAAAGACTTTGATGCTGGTTGATCTTTTTGTTCCAGGTCAGCGTGTTTTCGTTCAGCCAGCTGCTGGAATTGATGTAGCTCATGCCGCCATTAATCCGGTTGTTGGTGGTGGGGTTGCCGCTGCGGGAAAGCCCGTTGTTGAACACGTCCACGCGGGTGGCGCTTTTGTTGTAGCCGATGCTGCTTCTGAATTTCAGGCCGGGCAGGATGGCGTATTCGCCGTATGCGTTGATGGAAAAATTGTCGTTGTAATTTTCGCGCAGCTCGTTTTTGGTCGTGATCACGGGGTTCCACCTGAAATCGAAGCCGGGCTCCACTTCCGGATCGGTGCCTTCCTCGATGAGGTTGGTGGTGGAGTTGAGCAGGGTGATGGGGCGGTAGGCCCAAACGCTGAACAGCAGGTTCAGCTCGTTGTTGTAATTGCTGGAAGAAGTGGGCGTGCCGTAACGTTTCACATTGGCGTAAGCGGCATTCATGCCTACTTTCAGCTTGTTGCTCACGTTATGGTCGAGGCTGAGGCGGCCCTGCAGCCTTTTGAAGCCGGAATTGATGATGATGCCCTGCTGATCGAAATACGAAAAGGATGCATTGAATTTCGTTTTGTCGTTGCCGCCGCCGAGGGAAAGGTGATGGCTTTGCATGGGCGCGGTCTGCATGATCTGGTCTTCCCAGTTAATGCCTTCCACGTTTTTATAATATTCCAGCGGCAGGGTGTCCTTCACGCCATTTTCGTTCCTGATGCGGTACAGGGTCATGGTCATGATGGGATCGATGTCGTTCTGCAGTTTGATAAACTCGTACGGATCGAGCACGCCGAGGCGTTTGTTGCTTTCCTGCCAGCCGAAATAAGTATTGTAATTAATGGTGGTTTTGCCTGCTTTGCCGCGTTTGGTAGTGATCACGATCACGCCGTTGGCACCGCGCGCGCCGTAGATGGCGGTGGCGGAAGCGTCTTTCAGGATGTCGATCGATTCGATGTCTGCGGGGTCGAGCGAGTTGATGGGATTGCTTTCGTTGTCTCCGCCGGGGTTTTCCATGGGAAACCCGTCGATCACGTAGAGCGGCGAGTTGTTTTGGGTAACGGAGTTACCGCCGCGGATCACGATGTCGATCGCCGCGCCGGGGCGGCCTTCGGAGGACGTGACCTGTACGCCCGCCACACGGCCGGCCAGGGCTTCGTCGAACGATTTAACAGGAGCTTTCTGAAGGTCCGCCACGTTCACGCTGCCAACGGAGCCGGTGAGATCTTTCCGCTGAACGGTACCGTAACCTACTACCACTACCTGTTTGAGGGCCTGCGGGTCCTGGGTGAGCGAGGTGTTGTACACGGTGGATTTGCCGAGCGCGACTTCTTTGGTGACGAAGCCGATGCTGGAGAAAACGATAGCTCCTTTCAGCTCTTGCGGACTGAGCGAGAAAATACCCAGCTCATTGGTGGCCGTGCCTGTTTTGGTGCCTTTTATCACGACGGATACACCGGCGAGTGGTTCCCCGTCTTCCCCGGTGACCTTACCGGTAATTTTGACGGCCTGCGCTGCTGATGTGAGGGATGCCAGCATCAGCAACAGGAAAGCGAATGTTGTTTGTTTCATTAGCGTACTGTGGTTGATATGTTTGGAGATACTTGCGTTTATGTCTGTGGTATGCGTCTCAAAGCAATGGTTGAAATGCGTATAGGTTACGTGGCGTTTCCCCGGTAAACCGGGTTCTACTTAGTTAATTATTTTAAAAGTGAGTTTCAAGTTAATAATTAATATTTTAATAGTATACTACTTTTTAAATAAAATTATTTACTTGGATAAGTTGATGCAAAAATGATAATTAATTGAACTTGAAGTGGATAAATGGGTTAGAAAGTATAGGATATGCGGGGCGGTTTTTTGTATTTTGGTGTAATTCCTCTTGTTATGAAACGATTTGTCTTGTGCCTGCTGTTATGCAGCGCCGCCTCGATGGCGGATGCGCAGCAGGTGGAAAGGCCGGAGATCACCGGCATTGCTTCCGTGGAGATCCAGGTCAGTCATCTTGATTCCGCCGTAAAATTTTATGGAGATTACCTTGGCTACGAGCTGCAGCGCACCGCGCATACGCTCACCGCGCAGGTGAACGCAAGGCAGCGCATCTACGTAAGAGATGGCCTGCCGCCTTCGCAGGACGACCGGCTGCTGAGCCTCGCCTTTCAAACCAACGACCTGCCCCGGATGCAACGGTATCTCACCCAAAAAGGGATCATGGTGCGTCCCGGCCCCGATAACGCTTCCATTGTCGTAAAAGACCCGGACGGCCACACGATCCTGTTCGTGCAGCTGCCGCCCGCCAAACCGGCGAGCGGTACGGGTATTTCAGACCGCATCCTTCACGCCGGCCTTACGATCGCAGATCCTTTACGGGCGGATTCGTTCTACGCGGCCATTCTCGGTTTTACGGAAACCTGGCGCGGCGGCGCAACAGACAGCGTTACCAGCTGGATCAACATGCGCCTGCCCGAAAGCACCGACTACCTGGAATACATGCTAGTAAAACCGCCGGCAAGCCGCCGTCAGCTTGGTTCCGCGCATCACATCGCGCTGATGGTGCCTGACATGCAAAAAGCGGTGGACGCCCTGCGTTTCCGCAACGGCAGTGTGCCTTCGCCGCGCATTGGCCGCAATAACCGCTGGCTGCTGAACCTCTATGACGCAGATGGTACGCGCGTGGAGCTGATGGAGCCGTTTACGGCGAGGTAAAAGCATTGCTTCCGTAATGCTTTAGTAGGGATACCGTAACACAACCGTAGTAAATTGCGCAATTGTCTTCTCCTGTTATGGGCTTAACCCGGTTTAATACTCAATTCTCCAACCCCCTGCTCTTCAGCAAAAATTTCACCTCCGGCGCACGCAGGCGGAATGCCTTGTATAGCTCCATCGGCTCCGCTGTGCCGCCTTTTTCGAGCACATTGGTGCGGAAAGATTTTGCGGTGGCGGGATCGAAGATATTACCGGTTTCTTTGAACGCGGCGAACGCATCGTTGTCCAGCACTTCAGACCAGATGTAACTGTAATACCCGGCCGAATAACCGCCGGCGAAAATATGCTGGAAATAAGTGCTTCTGTAACGCGGCGCGATCTGCGGGATGAGGCCCAGCTTCTCCATCTGCTGCTTTTCAAAAGCGGTCGCGTCTACCTTATTGCCCGCCGGCAACGTATGATAATTCATGTCCAGCAGCGAGGCCGCGAGATATTCCACCGTGGCGAAACCCTGGTTGAACTTCATTGCTTCCTTCATTTTCTTTACCAGTGTATCGGGCAACAGTTCGCCAGTTTCGTAATGTTTGGCGTACATTTTCAGCACTTCCGGCTCAAATGCCCAGTGCTCCATGATCTGCGACGGCAGCTCCACAAAATCGCGCGGAACGGAGGTGCCGGAAAGCGTTTCGTAATGTACGTTGGATAACAGCCCGTGCAGCGCGTGGCCGAATTCGTGGAAGAAGGTTTCCACTTCGTCCGGCGTAAGCAGCGCAGGCTGGTTGCCGGTGGGTTTGCTGAAGTTGCATACGATCGATACTACCGGCGCTACGCGTACGCCTTTTTCGGCTGACTGTTTGCGGTAAGAGGTCATCCACGCGCCGCCGCGTTTGGACGCGCGGGGGAAGAAGTCCATATAGATCACGCCGATGTGCCGCCCGTCGGCTTCTTTTACTTCGTACGCGGTCACGTCTTCCTGGTATACGGGAATGTCTTTTAACGGCGTGAACGTAATGCCGTAGAGCTTTTTCGCGGTAGCGAAAATGCCTTCGCGCACATTCTCCAGTTTGAAGTAAGGTCGCAGTTCTTCGGCGTCGTAATTATATTTTTCCTTTCTTACTTTATCGGCGTAATAGAACCAGTCCCAGGCTTCGAGCTGTTCGTTGCGGCCTTCTTTGTCCATCACTTTCTGCATTTCCGCGGCTTCGTTTTTCGCGACGGGCAATGCGGCGTTCCAGAGTTTGTTCAGCAGTTCGTTGGCCTGGGCGGGCGTTTTAGCCATGTTTTCTTCGAGCACGAAATCCGCATGCGAAGCATAGCCGAGCAACGCTGCTTTTTCGGCACGCAATGCGGCTAGGTTTGAAACGATCTCTTTGTTATCGCGCGCGTCGTTGTTGTTGCAGCGATTGGTGTAGGCCTTATACATTTTTTCACGGAGGGCGCGGTTTTGCGCGTATTGGAGAAACGGCATCACACTGGCGTTGTGCAGGGTGAAGCGCCATTTGCCTTCTTTGCCCGCTTCTTTGGCGGATGCCGCCGCGGCGGCCACCACGGAGGGCGGAAGACCGGCGAGGTCCTCCTGTTTCTCAACGATCATCTCAAACCCGTTCGTTTCGGCCAGCAGGTTTTGCCCGAATTTTACGGTGAGCAGCGACAGTTCTTTATTGATGCTGCGCATCTGCGTTTGCTGCGCTTCGTTCAGCTGCGCGCCGCTGCGCACGAACGCCTTGTAGGTTTTTTCGAGCAGCCGGTTTTGTTCGGGCGTGAGTTTCAGCTTTGTGTGCTGGCCGTACACGGTTTTTACGCGGGCGAACAGTTGGGGGTTGAGATAAATATCATCGCTGTGCTGTGCCATGCGCGGCGCTATCTGGCGGCTGAGGGCTTCCAGCTCGGGATTGGTATTGGCGGAGGTGAGATTAAAAAAAACGGTGGCTGCCTGCTGCAATTGTTTGCCGCTTTGCTCCAGCGCCGCGATCGTATTGTCGAAGGTGGGTGTGCTTTTTTGTGCGGTGATCGCTTTTATTTTTTGCTGTTGCTGCTGCATGCCTGCTTCGAACGCCGGCAGGAAATGCGCGGGTTGGATGTCTGCAAAAGGCGGCACTTTAAAACTCGTGCTGTACGGTTGCAGTAACGGGTTGTTGTCTGCCGGGGCCTGTCCGGATACGGTACTTGCTATTGTCATGCTAATCGCTGATATCAGGTTGCGGGAAATATTTTTTGCCTTCATGGTTCGGATTTATTGTAAAGCCGGCGAAAATCTAAAAATAGGAAAAATCGGGGAAGTGCCCGCAAAACAACGGCCCGCGGGCGGATGAATGCCTGCGGGCCGGTGCCTGTAAATTATTCCGGGAAAAAAATCAGCGTACGTGCCTCAGCCTTATCTGCTTTGAATAACCCGGGGATACTTCGCGGATCATGACCAGGCTGTCTCCCTTAAATTGATATTTATAAGCTTGTACCAGGGAGGAGGATGCCGGTTCGATGCCATGAAAAAAAACACTGTCGCTGCCACGGGTGTAATACAGGTTTCCTTCTACCCTGAGCTCCGCGGTGGAGCCCGGCAATTTCACGATAAAATCGAACTTGTCGCCGTCGTGAAACGTAAGATACATATCGGTCAGGTCGGCTTTGAGATCGTTTTGCAGCGTGAAGGCCACGCCCTGGAACTGGCCGTTCAGACCGTCCGGCCTGGTCTTTTTGTCTTTTTTGCAGGCGAACAAAAGCAGTGTGATGGGAACGAATAGTATAAGGGATCGCATATAACAAGTTTTGTCCAGTTTAAACGAGGCAGCGCCCGCCGATGTTACAGCCGCCCGCCATTTATTTCACGTGTTTCACCTTGATATAGCCTTCCACAGTGGTTTTGGCGGTAGGCTCCTGGTCGTCGTCCACGAAAGAACCGGCGCCCGTTGCCACGAAATATCCGGTAACATACTGGCCTTCAGCCCCGAACTCGTCGATGCTCAGCGCGCCGCCGGAATAAATATAACGTTTTTCCGCTTTGTCGAACCAGTGACTGGTGGTATGCAGGCCTGCCGCGTCTGTATAAACGAGGGCTATGTTGCGTTCCCACAGGAAATTCCCTTTTCCGCCGGGCCAATCGATCACAAAATAACGTTCGCCGTCTGTTGCGGCGATGTTGATCTGGTCGTCGCTCTCCACTGCAAAGCCTGGCAGGAACTGCCATGCGCCGCCGCCAATGCGGAAGCTGAGGCCGTCTGCCAATATGGTCATGTTGCTTACCAGCAGCAGCTGGTGTTTGCTGTCTTTCAGCGTGGCGGTTACCATAGCTGTAACGGTGGACTGTACGGCGCCCGGCGTATGGTACGTTGCTTTGGAGCCGTTGCCGGCCACTGTGCCGGGGCCTGCTACTGCCCAGGATTTAATGAAATGTCCTGGCAGCGGCTGACCTTCGCCGATGGCAATGTCTTCCCCTTCTTTGGGGGCCAGCGGCGTCAGCAGATCGTCTGATGAAAGGGGAAGATAAAACCGTACTTCCATTTCCGCGGACGCGCCGGGTTCCAGCTCCGCGGAAGCCGGGCTGATCTGCAGCCATTGCAGCAGCGTCCAGTTGCTGAAATGATCGGTGAGCACGGTTACGTGTTTGTCGGTTTTGTTCACTGCGGCGTTTTTCGCCAGCCTCCAGTAACCCTGCGCGTCCTGCCAGGCAATGCCCAGCGCGTCCGGAATGCTTACCAGGTGCGGGATCTGGGCGTATGAAAATTGAATGGCGACGGGTTTGGCGAAAGTGGTATGCGGGGTGATGCTGAAGCTGTTGCCGATGCTGCCGTGACAGGTGTTGCTGACCTGTTGTATCTCGAATACTTTGTTGGCGGTAACCGCGCCCGCGGGAATCATGATTTTCAGTTGGCCGTCTGTGGACTGAAATACGCCGCCGGCGGGCGTTACGGCGAATGTTTGTTTCGCTCCGACAGGGGTGCCTGCGGGCCGGGAAACCGGCTTATGGCTGAGGGGAGCGGGTTGGGGGGTAACCGGGTGTTTGTCTCTGGAACACGCCAATAATGCTGCCATGAGCGAGATGCTGATGATCTTTTTCATTTTTGAAAGGGGGTTATTGTTCTGGCGCAAAAGTAGGGCCGCGGAAATCGGGGCATATAGGCAGTACTGCTCAACTTTTTCCTTTTGGCGTAAATACGCCGGGCCTTTCGTTTTTTGTCGTGTTTCTGGCGGGGTATTTTTTGTTGATGAATGCGGGGATGGAGTTGTTTTGAAAAATTAACACGCCAGCCCCGTTTTTTTGGTCAAAAAAAGCGCTAAATTACTGTTAAGATTCCCTGATTTAGAGCGCTGTTTGTTTTGGCCCCATTCCCTGTAGATCGTGTTAATGCCCATATGCCTCACAGTTCTCACTTTAAAGAATCTTCTTTTTCAACGCTTAACCGTTTACTCCTGTCAGCAGTCATTTATCTCTAAATCTATAAATCTGTTGTTATGACTACACGGTATGTAAAAGACGAAAGCACTGCCCTTTACGAGGAAAACGACCCCGGGAAAAAGCTCATCGAATTGTTGTGGGGCGATACGGTGCTCGTATTAAGCAACAAAAAGGCAGACGGGAAGATCAAGGTCAAAGCCCGGGCCTGTACCGGCTATGTTCATGCGGATGCGATCGGCGATACACCTTTACTGGAGATTTATTTTATCGACGTCGGCCAGGGAGACGGCGTATTGATCGTAACGCCGGACCGAAAGCACATTATGCTGGACGGTGGATACAAACGCTCCGCGCAGCCGCACGGAAAAAACGCGGCGGATTTCGTAGACTGGAAATTCTCCCGGGAATACGGGCTGGATACCATCACACTCGATGCAATGATCAGTTCTCACAACGATGCGGACCACTATGGCGGGTTGTGGGATTTGATCAATCCGGAGGAAGTACGGGAGTTGGATACGTCTAATACGGAAGTGAAAAATTTTTATCATTCCGGCGTGTCGTGGTGGACGGGCGGCGGCAAAAAGCGCTGGCTTGGCCCCAAACAGGAGGGGTATCTTCTTAGTCTTATCGACGATAGAAAATCAATAAAAGATGCATTGAACGGCGAAGATCTCAAGCTGCAGGGAGAGTGGGCGTCTTTTCTCGGTTGTGTGCTGGAAAAAAAATGCCCGGCGAAACGTCTCGGGTACGATCTTGACGGTGAGATCGGGTATTTGCCGAATTTCGGGCCGGGTGAAAATGACGTTAACGTCAAGATACTCGGGCCGGTTGTGGAAAAGCTGGATGGAGTGCCTGTAGTCAAGGATTTTGGTGGCGATTCGCAGAATACCAACGGAAATTCAAGTTTGCTGCGGCTGGATTATGGAAGGGCGAGAATATTGCTTACCGGGGATCTTAATAAAAAAAGCCAGCGCTACATATTGGACGCATTTAAAGGAAAAAGACAGGAACTGGCGGCTGATGTGGTGAAATCGTGCCATCATGCGAGCGACGATTGTTCATACGAATTCCTGGAATGCGTTCAGGCGTCCGCCACTATCATTTCTTCCGGCGACGATGAAAATCATGCCCACCCGCGGCCTAATATCGTAGCAGCTTCGGGGGCAACCGGTTACCGTACGGTGGACAAAGACGAAATGATCACTCCCCTGGTGTTCAGCACGGAAATTTCAAGAAGCCTCAAGATCGGCGATCCATTCCAGGTGGATATTGGGGACGAAGAACATACGGACGAAAAAAATATCGATGTTCACTACAGGCGTATGACATCGGGCGGGGTAAGCGCATCTAATAAAGTAAAGACGCTGAACAGGTTGAAAATAGTGGAAGGAATCGTGTACGGCCTCGTAAACGTCAGAACGGACGGAGAGAAAATTCTTTGTGCAACGTTAAACGAGGGGAAATATAAATGGGAGATCAAATCTTTCAACTCGCGGTTTTAGCGGGATAACAAAATGTCTTTGAATTATTAGCCGGGAAATACATTCTAAAAAACAAAAGACGCCTTTGAATAAAAGCGTCTTTTCGTTACTGTGGAGGATAGGGGAGTCGAACCCCTGACCTCTTGCATGCCATGCAAGCGCTCTACCAACTGAGCTAACCCCCCGGAATGGAGTGCAAATTTAGCCGCTTTTTCGAAAAAACAAAAAAAAATATTGAGCCACAGCTTAAACGGAGAAAACGCCAGCCCTGCAGCAACGCAGACGCCCGTTATCCGTAAAAATGTATTGCCCCTGCTTCGTTTGCTACTTTGTTATAATTGATGTACCGCTGACAGCCCGCAGTTTCCGCAGGCTGTTTATTTTTCTTATATTCATCGTCCAACGGAAAAGATGAAAGTCCTTATAATCGAAGACGAACTCGCGCTCGGCAAAAGCATCGCCGCCTATCTCCAGGCGGAAAATTACACCTGCGAACTGGCGCCCGACCGCAAAACAGCTTTGGAAAAGGTCGAAAGTTTCGACTACGACTGCATCCTGCTGGATATTTCACTGCCCGACGGCAACGGGTTGTACGTTTTGCAGGCCCTCAAGGAAAACAACAAGACCGACGGCGTGATCATCATCTCGGCCCGCGATTCCATAGACGACCGCATCAAAGGGCTGCAGCTGGGGGCAGACGATTACCTCGTCAAACCTTTCCACCTCTCCGAGCTCAGCGCGCGCATCGCCGCCGTGATCCGCCGCCGTCGCTTTTCCGGCAGCAACCTGCTCGAAGCCGAAGAGCTTACCATCAACACGCAGGCCCGCACCGTACTGGTAAACGACGTGCCCGTGGAGCTCACCCGCACTGAATACGACCTGCTGCTTTACCTTTTCTCCAACCGCAACCGCGTAGTGAGCAAACACGCCATCGCCGAACATCTCAGCGCGGATGGCGAAGGCCTTTTCGATAATTACGATTTCATTTACGCCCACATGAAAAACCTGCGCCGCAAGCTGGTAAACGCTGGCTGGACGGACCGTATCAAAGCCGTTTACGGTATGGGCTACAAAATGGAGATACCTTGAATGGACCATTCCATCAGGCCCGTAAAAAAGACGAAATGAACTGATGAACTGATGAAACTGCTTAGCAAAACCATACAATATTATTTCATCCTCAGCATGGTATTGCTGCTGGTAGCCGTGCCCGTCTTTTACCTCGTGCTGCGCAAGATCGTGATCGCCAATATCGATGCAGACCTGGTGGCCACCAAAACCCAGCTGATACCGCAGCTGCAGGTGATGGAAATAAAGCCCGGCGCGCCCAACCCGCTGCTCAACAACGACGTGACGCTCGAAAAGTCGCAGGGAAGGGGGGAAGATTCGCTCTACACTTCCGAATCGCACCGCCTCCTTTCTTCCCACCTCGTGATCAACCAGGAAACTTACCGGCTGCAGATCCGCTCTTCCATCGCCAATCATCAGAAACTGATCGGCAGCATCATCGTGCTGCAGTGCGTGCTGCTGATATTGCTGCTGGCGGGTTTGCTGCTGGTGAACCAGGCGCTTGCGCGGCGCATCTGGAAACCTTTTTATCAAACGTTGCGCAAGCTGCGGGCTTACAAGGTGGACGACGCCGCGCCGCTCGACCTCGGGGGCTCCGCCGTGGCGGAATTCAGGGAACTGAACACCGCGGTGGAACAGCTCGCCGAGCGCAGCCGCAAATCGTACGTGGCGCAGAAAGAATTCGCGGAGAACGCTTCACACGAAATGCGCACGCCGCTCGCCATTTTCCAGGGCAAACTGGAATTGCTCATGCAAACGGACCCGCTTACCGAAGAACAGGCCGAGCTGATCACCGATCTCGCCACGGCCAGCCAGCGCATGGCGCGGCTCAACAAAGGCCTCATCCTGCTTACGCGTATCCAGAACGGGCAGTTCCCCGAAACGGAAGAGATCGCCGTGAAAAATTCTGCTGAACATTTGCTGTTCCAATACCAGCCGCAGATAGAACAGAAAAAGCTGCAGCTCGAGACCGACTGGCTCGACGACCTCAGTGTACAAGTGAATCCCACGCTGCTGGAAGTTTTGTTGGGCAATCTGCTTTCCAATGCCATCCGCCACAACGTTCCCGGCGGGCGCATCGTGGTGAAACTGGCCAACGGCGCATTCACCGTGCGAAACACCGGGCAGCCCTACGCCCTGCCGGAAGAACGTATTTTCGAACGTTTCGCCAAAAGCAGCCCGGATGCGGACAGTATGGGCCTTGGGCTGGAGATCGTGAACAAGATCTGCCGCCTGTACGGTTTTACCATCCATTATGCCTACGAAAATCAATATCATTCCTTCACGGTGCAAATGAAAAGTTAAAACCAGCGCCAAACTCCCCCGCATTCAGAATGTATTCAGAAAGGGCAGTGACTTTTACAGCACTAAACTGGATACTATGAATAAAAGAAATCTTATTGCCGGTGGCCTCATGGCCGCGGCTTTTACAGCCGGCGCTTTCGCTTTCAGCGGGAAAGCCGGGAATCTTTACGACAGTATCGCACCCGCCTCTACCCAGCCCCTGATCAAAACGGCCTATACCGGCGCGCCGGCGGCCCAACCCGTGGATTTTGAACAAGCGGCAGGCGCGGCAGTGCCTTCTGTAGTACATATTAAAACCATCGTTCAGTACAAACAGGTCGCGGGGCAAAGCCCCTTCGGCGATGAGGAAGACGATATCTTCCGCCACTTCTTCGGCGGCGGCCCGCGCCAGTTCAGGAACCCCGAGCAGCGCGCTTCCGGTTCCGGCGTGATCATCAGCGATGATGGTTATATCGTGACCAACAATCACGTGGTAGACAACGCAACAGATGTGACCGTCACCCTCAACGACCACAAAAATTACAAGGCCAAAGTGATAGGCACCGACCCGAATACCGACCTGGCATTGATCAAGATCGACGCGAAAGATCTCCCGGCCATCGCCATCGGCAATTCCGACGAGGTGAAGCTCGGCCAGTGGGTGCTCGCCATCGGTTACCCGCTTAATCTCGACGTAACCGTTACCCAGGGCATCATTTCCGCCAAATCCCGCAACATCGGCATCAACCGCCAGGGCTCTGCCCCGGTGGAAGCATTCCTGCAAACGGACGCGGCCGTGAACCCGGGCAGCAGCGGTGGCGCGCTGGTCAACACCAATGGCGAGCTGATCGGCATCAACGCGGCGATCGCTTCCCCGACCGGCTCTTACGCAGGTTATGCGTACTCTATTCCCGCGAACCTGATGAAAAAAGTGATCAACGACATCAAACAGTTCGGCAGCGTACAACGCGGTTACCTCGGCATCAGCATGGCGCCGGAGAACCTGGACGAAGCGCAGAAAAAAGAACTGGGCATTAAAGATTATACGAACGGCATTTATGTAGCCGGCACGGACCCGAACGGCGCGGCGGCGGCGGCAGGCATCAAACAGGGCGACGTGATCACCAAAGTGAACAACACGACCGTGAACACCGGCGCGCAGATCTCCGAGCAGATCGCAAGGATGAAACCCGGCGATAAAGTAAGCCTCACCTTCAACCGGAACGGCAGCGAAAGCACCGTAACCGCCACGCTGAAAGGTAAAATGGGCGCTATTGCAGGCACCCGCTCCGGCAGCGCGATCATAGAATCGCTCGGCGGCGAGTTCGAAGGGCTCAGCCGGCAGGATGCCGCCAAAATAGGCATCGCGGGCGGCGTGAGAGTGACGGACATCAGCGAAGAAGGCATTCTGGCCGATCAGACGAACATGAAACCCGGTTTCGTGATCACCAAAGCCGGCGGCATTCCCGTGAGAACGGTAGACGAGCTGAAAGCGGCGCTCAGCAAACAAAGCGGCAACTTCCAGCTGGAAGGCACCTACCCCGGCAGCGGCAGAATTTATTATTACGGCATCAACGATTATTGATAAGGGAAAGAAAAGAATGGATCTTTAAAGGGGTTAACTATTATGGGAAAGGCTTCTTCATTTCGATGGAGAAGCCTTTTTTTATTGCTCCCTGAAAATATTTTCGATCACCTCCTTCAGCTCCCTGGGCTGCAGCGGTTTTTTGAGGAGCCTGATCACCATCGGGTTGGCATTGGTGCGCGAAATATCCCCGAAATCCAGCGAAGACGAAACCATGATGATGTAACACTGGTTCTTGATCTTCTGCGGGTACGAATCGAAGGAACGGAGGAACTCGAAGCCGTCCATTTCGGGCATTTGAATGTCCAGCAGGATAACGGTGGGGGGAATGTGGGGCAGGGTGATGTTGCTGGAAAGGAATTCCAGCGCTTTATTGGCATTGCTGAACGAAAGGATCGTGTGGCTGAGCTGCTGAATGGATATCAGGCGCTCATGCAACAGCAGATCGATGTCGTTATCGTCTATCAGTATTACGCGAAGATCAGGAATCGAATTCATTTCTGTTTGGAATCGAAATTTCAAATTGCGTGCCTTCTCCGTAACGGGAATCGACGCCGATGGTGCCGCCGATCTTGCTCAAGGCCTCTTTCACAATGTATAAACCAATCCCGCTGCCGGGTTTGTTGTTGTTCTTGGAGCGGAAGAACATTTTGAAAATATTACTTAAATGCTCGCTCAGGATGCCGATGCCATTGTCTTCGATGCGGATGGTGGCTTTATGCGGCTCTACTTTCACAAACAGATTTACCTGCGGGCTCGATTCGTCTGGTTTCTGGTATTTAACGGCGTTCGAAATCAGGTTGTTCAGAATAACGCTGATCCTGAAAAAGTCGCCTTTGAAAGGCACCAGCTGGTCTACTTTTACGTTGAAATTGATCGAGGTGTTCTGGTGTTTGAACGTGTCGATACAGTCATTGATCAGCAGGTTGAAGTCGATCTTTTCGTATTCGAGGTCGAGGCGCGAATTGCGGTAATATTCGATGATCTTCTGGATGAAACTGTCCAGCCGCGTGATGCACACTTCGATCATGCCCATATATCCCTGCGGGTCGGTCATCGAATTATCCAGCCGGCTCAGGTTGATGATCCCCTGCACGCTCATGAGCGGGGCGCGGAGGTCGTGCGAAGTGGAATAAATGAAGCGGTTCAGCTCGTCGTTCGTTTTTTCCAGCTCCAGCACTTTTTCCTTAAGCTGTTTGCGCGCGGAATAGATCTCGTAAGCGTTATTGATGGTCTTAAAAAGCTCGTGCTCGTCCCAGGGTTTTTTGATGTAGGAAAAAATATGCCCTTTGTTGATGGCGTCGATAATGTCCTCTACGTCCGTATAACCGGTCAGCAATATCCTGATGGGGTCGGGCAGCAGGTCCTTGATCTGGTTGAAAAATTCCACCCCCGTGGTGGTGGGCATCTTCTGGTCGGCGATGATGATGTGCACTTCTATCCCCTTCAACACCTGCAACCCTTCGGCGGCCGAATTGGCGGTATAGATCTCGTAGCTCCGCCTGAAATTAGCACGGAACGCATTGAGGTTATGTACTTCATCGTCGATGTACAAAATTCTGATACGGCTATTTTTCATGAGGGTCTTTTAATTAGGACGCTTGACTTTGGGCAATTGGCACATTCTGTGGTAAATATATAATAAATTCCGCTCCTTTGCCCGGCTCAGATTCAACCACTATTTTGCCATGATGTTTTTCTATGATGCTGAACACGATGGATAAACCCAGCCCCGTGCCTTCACCAACATCTTTGGTAGTGAAGAACGGCTCGAAGATCTTCTCTTTCACCTTTTCCGTCATGCCGATGCCCGAATCCTTGATACTGATGCTGATCATCTTGTTCGCCTCCAGGCGGGTGCTGATGGTGAGGCTCTCCTCGCCCTGCTCCGGCTTCATTTTAATGGCGTTCAGGGCGTTGTTGATGATGTTGAGGAATACCTGGTTGAGTTTGCCTGCGAAACATTCGATCTTGGGCAGCTCGGCGTAATTATAATGAACGGTCACATTTTTCGGCACATTGTTCCGCAGCAGCACCATGGTGGAGTTCAGACCCTCGTGCACGTCCACGAACTTGAGGTCGCTTTCGTCGAGCCGGCTGAAGGTGCGCAGCCCTTTCACGATCTCGGCCGTACGGTTGGCGCCGTCTTCAATGCCTTTGATAAGCGAATCGATCTCGGTATGCACGTAATCGATGTCTATCTGCTGCTTGAACTGCTCGATCTCGCTGAGCTTCTGCTCCACATTGCCGTTCGGGTCGATGGATTCGTACTTCTTCAGCAGCGATTTCAGGTCTTCAAAATCGAGCTTCAACGGCTTGATGTTGCTGGTCACGAAGTTGATGGGATTGTTGATCTCGTGCGCGATGCCGGCCGTAAGCTGACCGAGGGAAGCCATTTTTTCGGATTCCACCAGCTGCGTCTGCGCTTCCTTCAGGTTGTTGAGCACGCGGTTCAGCTCCTTGTTGGATTGCTGCAGCGCTTCGGTGCGCTCGGCCACTTTGGCTTCCAGCACAACGTTCTGCTCGCGCACCAGCTGCTCGTTCTCCTGCGAAATGGCGAGGGCCACGGCCTGCGATTCTTCTTTTTCCTTCCGGTAGATGTTGATCTTGTTTGCCAGGGCGAAGGAAAGCAGGGTAACTTCCGCCGCGGAGCCCACCTGGAGAGCGTAATAGGTGAAGTCGTTGTACGGCAGGATATTAAAATTGCGCATCACGAATATGCACACGCTGGTGAGGAAGATGCCCCAGGCCAGCAGGAAATAACGCGCGGGGATGAATCCGGTGCGCGCCACTTTCACGCCGATGAACATGGCTGCCAGCGAAGCGGTCATGGCCGTGATCTGCGCCATCATATTCGCCACAAAATACTGGTCGATGAAAGTGGGGATCAGCACCAGCGAATAGGCGATCACCACGCCCGTGAGTATTTTATGTCCCAGTTTGTAACGCTCGCGCGTATGGAGGAACGACTGGATGAACAGCGCTGCAGTAATGCCGTTCAGCACGGGGATGATCAGCGTGTCGTGGGCGGCCAGCCAGAGATTGTTGGGCCAGAGGAAACGGAAAGTATACCCTTGCTGGGAAGCCTGGGTAAGCCCCACGCAGATGATGTAACTCACGTAAATGAGGTAACTCTGGTCGCGGGTGGTAAGGTATATGAAGAAGTTGTACAGCGCCATTACGAGAATGATGCCGATATACAGCCCGAAAATGAAGTTCCTTTCGGTGTTTTTGACGTTGAGCGTGGTTTCGGCGCCGAGGTATACGGGCAGCTGCGCCTGTTCGCCGGCTTTTATCTTGAGGTAAAATTCGCGGGTTTCGCCGTGCGGGATATCGAGAGGGTAGATGTAGTTCTGATGGTCGTACGGCCGTACCCGGTAAGGCTGGAACTGGCCGAGGCTGAGTATGCGGTACCCGCCTGAGGGCAGCACTTCGTAAAGGGTGATCTCGTCGATGGTGGGATATTCCACTTCGAGCAGCAGCCTGGGAAGGTCTGTTTCGTTTTTGATATAAAATCGGGCCCAGTTGGAAAAGGGGGAGATCTGGAGGTTGGGCACCGTTTGCCCGGTTGGCGCGAACGGCTGTTTCCGGATTTGATCGATGGTAAGCAGGTTCGTGCTGTCCCGGTAAAGTTCCAGAGCATGCCCGATCTGCATCAGCTTGGAGCTGTCTCTGAATACTACGGGTTCAGATGCAAAAACGTTCCCGCACCCGGTGAGGGCCAGGAAAAGAAGTACAAAAAAACGTATAGGCATCTCAAATCGGAATTGTGTATGCAAACTTAACAGATTATTGCACCATTTGCGGCAATCCGAGCAGGTAATTCACTTCAAAAGTGCCTTTGGGGCCTGTTTCGGTACGCACCTGGTTGGGGTTGCCGCGCAGGTTGCGTATCAGTTCCCTCTCGCCCGGGTCTGCGCTGGCTACTTCGTGAATGTCCCTGATGATCATGGCGGTGGCCACCAGGTCGTCTTTCGGGTAATAGAACACACCTTCGTTGCCGAGTGAAGTGTCTATCACCGCGCCTACTCTTTTGGCCCCGCGGGTAGTTACCGGGGCGCAAAGCACGTGTACGTTGTTGACGGGAAGCTGGGTCATCAGCGCTACGCACACCCTGCTCAGGATGAGGCTCCCGATGCCCATGCCGGCCACCTCTTTGGAGTTCCACAAGCCGCAGATCTCCGCGCTGCCGATCTTCACATCCGAATATATCTTGGGATCGTATTTGCCGATGGCCGTTTCGATGGGCAGCGGCAAAACGCCGTCGGCCATCTGCACGCGAGCGCCTCCGTAGGTTTTGGTGCCGGTATCGTCTTCGACGATCACCACCACCGTATTCCGGTGGTTGATCCAGTCCACGTTGCCGGACGTGATCTTGGTGATACCAAAGTATATCTGCAACAATTTACTGTGGCCTTCGTAAAACCGCATTGCCGCTTCCGGGTCATCCGGCGCGAAAAAAGCCCTTACGTTAATCGGTGCGCTCATTGGTTGCTTCTTTTATTTACAGGGGCATTATTGAATAAGTTCGTCAAAATCCACATAATACCGGCCTGACACTCTCAGCTGGTCCAGCAGGATGCGCCGGCAGGTGTCTGTTACCATCGCGCCTCCCAGCATTACAGACGATGCCAGTTGCGGCCAGGTCGTGATCGTTTTGCCGATCTCGCCCACGGAATATTTCATCCGCCGGCTCATATTGGCAAAGCCCGCCATCGGGCCCAGGATCGGCACTTTTTCCTCGTTGCTGAGGTTGCGCAGCGTGCTGAGATCGTCTATCTGCGGTATCAGCCCGTGCAGCATCGGGTAATCCGGCTCCAGGTCGAACCGCTCGATGTCGAGCATGCCGCGGTCGTTGGTGTCCATCACAACGGGTATCCGCAGCGCTTTGGCTTTCTGCCGGCTGAGGATCTTTACGTCGATGCCGTCGCATTCTTCCACGAGTATGTCCAGCTTGCCGCCTTCGGTCAGGAAGCTGTCGAGATTGTTTTCAGTAGCGCCGTCCGCATAACATTTCACCTGCAGGAAAGGGTCTATTTCCGCGATCTCGCGGGCGGCCACGATCACTTTGGGCATGCCCAGGCTGGATACGTTCGTCCGCAGGCGGTTCATATTGGTCAGTTCCACGGCGTCGAAATCGGCCAGCCGCAGCTCGCCGCACACCCGCTCCATCGCCAGCGTGAGCGCAATCGTTTGCCCGACGCTCAGGCCGATAATGCCGATCTTCTTCTTCGCCAGCACGTCTCTTTCTTCCGCGGTAATTTTATGCATGTTGCGGGAAGTGCGCAGTAAAATGAACTCTTCCCGGCCCACCAGGTGCACTACCTTGGCAGACCAGGGAAAATATACCCATAGGCCGTAATCTTCGGGAGATGTCCCGTTCAGATGCTTCTCAATGGCCGCTTCCGTTTCCGCCGCCGTAAGGCTGCGGGTGGGATGGCTGATCTTGACAAGCTCTTTCAGCTGGCTGTGCAACTCGTCAAATACGCTGACCTGCGGGTTCTCCCGCAACAGGTCCAGCAGGGCTTCCTTTTCCCCCCGCCGCGCGGGCTCAAAGAAAACTGGCGAATAGGTTAAGCGTTCGTGCCGTGACTGCTGTATTCGTTCCTGGATTGTCATGCTGCCTCCACTCTCTGTTTTACTGGGTGATCGATTCTGCTTTCCTGGTGCTCCTTGATGCTTCGTTAGGTTATTGTTACTTCAAAGTATAAGGACCATCTCACCAATTCGTTCTCTGCCGCTAAGGGGTGTTATGACTCACAAACTCCTTTCCGGCTTTAAAACAAGCAATAAGTGATTAATATTTAAAAAACTGTTGGCACCGGGCCTGCAGCCCGGCGTGGTAAATCTGTGTCTGCCGGCCCGCGAGGGAACGGCGGTTATATAAAAGGAAAATCAAGAACTACATTCAACGTTTGCGGGGGATGGACGAGTGCCGGCGGTTGCCGGTTGCAGGAAGTACAGGTTGCCTTCCGGCGAAGTCCGGTCCGGGGAAGGGTAAAGCCTTATTCCAGGGATAAATAGCGTCATCTTTCGAAAATGATTAAAATACTACTACTTCAACACATGAATATAAAAGTAAAATAGCAATTAATTTCAAATTAAACTATAATCCGCTACTTTATTTTAACCGGTTAGCAAATATAATGATAAAATTATACTGGTCTTCCCGCTTCAATTTTTTACATTGGTGTAAAATTTGCGCGCCTTTGCGCTGTTAAAATATAGATTTGTAACCTAAATAGTTTCATAATGAATAAGAGAGAATTCATCAAAGTGGCCGGCCTGGCCGGTATCGCTGCGCTCGTAGCGCCCGGTTGCGCAGGCGCCGCGGAAGCTGCAGACGGCAATAAAACCCTCCTGGCCCTCAAACCGCCGTTTGTGCTGCCCGAGCTGCCTTACGCGGTAGACGCGCTGGAGCCTAACATCGATAAGATGACCATGGAGATCCACCACGGAAAACACCACGCGGGTTACGTTACCAATCTCAACAAAGCCGTGGAACAAGGCGCTTTCGCAGGCCTCAGCCTCGGAGACATCCTCACGAAAGTTTCCGCCGGCGACACAGCAGTGCGAAACAACGCAGGCGGCCACTACAACCACAGCCTCTTCTGGAAACTGATGTCCGCCGGTAAATCCGAGCCTTCCGGCGAACTTAAAAAAGCGATCGATACCGCCTTCGGCTCAATGGACGAACTCAAAACCAAATTCGCGGACGCCGGCAAAGGCGTGTTCGGCAGCGGCTGGGCATGGGTGATCGTGAAAACAGACGGCAGCCTCGCTGTTACTTCCACGCCCAACCAGGACAATCCGCTTATGACCAACCTGGCCAAAGACCCCGGCACGCCCATTCTTGGCGTGGACGTTTGGGAGCATGCCTATTACCTCAAGTACCAGAACAAACGCCCCGATTACCTCACAGCATTTTGGAACGTGGTGAACTGGACCCAGGTAAACGAACTGTACACCGAAGCACTGAAGAAATAATGCAGTACGCATACAAAATATAAAAGCCGGGCAGTTGTTTGCCCGGCTTTCTTTATTTTAAACAGCAGTTAACCGCCGCCCGCGCTACCTGCTGATCTCATGCTGGCTCTGCCGGCGCCGGAAATATTTTTTAAATGTTTGAAATGCCCTGTAGTAAGCTTCTTTGTTGAAAAGGTTGGAATCGTTCATGGCCTTGTACACGAGGAACCCCGCGATCGGCAGAAGAACGATATTGGCCAGCCACATCCCGCTCCACGACGCCATTACATCTTTACGCGCCATCTTCTCGCCGGTCATAAAAAATATATTGAAGATCACGAAGAATATGACGGCGAATACAAGCGGTGTGCCCAGGCCGCCTTTCCGGATAATGGAGCCGAGCGGCGCGCCGATGAGGAACATCACGACACAGGCCGCGGCCAGCGAGAATTTGCGCTGCCACTCCACTTTGAAGAGCGATATCTTGGACTGGTTGTCTGAAAAGTCTTTCGCGCTGGAAGCGAGCGACACTTCGGTTTCGCGCAGGTTGGATTCCACGCGCTCCAGCACGTAACGCTGCGATTTTTCGGGGATCACCTCCAGGAAGTTGTCTACCTTGAGCGGCGGCGCGGAAGCCAGCCAGCCCGTGTCTTTCCATTTGTAGAACGGGTAACGCGTGGTAACGTAGGCATGCACGGTACGGATATACGCGGAATCGATGCCGCGCAGCGAATCGAGCCCTTCGTCCAGCTGGCGGATATTGAGCATCTGCTGGTTGGAGGCGAACGCATCGAGCGGCAGGCGGTCGAATGCAAGTGCCTTCAGGTCGAACGGTTTGATGTAGGTTTTGAAACCGAGGCGGATCAGTTCGTTGCCGCCCCTGCCGGAACGATTGTCTCTCTCTTCGAAACGCCATCCGTTCTCGAGGGTGAAGTTGAGATACCGTTTGTCCGGCGAAAGCTCCATGGTGCCTTTTTCGGCGAGTATCAGCCTTTCGTTGCCGGAGGTGCCGCCGTTGGGCGAGCGGTCGTAGATCATCACCTGGTGAATGGTCTTGTTGTCCGGGTCTTTTTTCGCGACCTTGATCACATAACCTGGAATATCGCTGTAAAACACGCCCTGTTTGATGTTGAAGGCGGGTTTGGACTGGGTGATATCGTAAAGGAGCGATTTTGCGCGCAGGTTGGCGATGGGGATGATGTAGTTGGCGAAAAGGAATGCGCCTACGGCGATGAGGGCGGAAAAGAAAAAAAGCGGGCGGATGAAGCGCAGCAGCGAAATGCCGGCGGACTTGATGGCGACCAGCTCGAAACTCTCACCGAGGTTGCCGAAGGTCATGATGGAAGAAAGCAGCACGGCCAGGGGCATGGCCAGCGGCACGAGGCTGGCGCTGGTATACACCAGCAGTTCCACGATCACCGGCGTATCCAGCCCTTTGCCCACGAGATCGTCTATGTACTTCCATACGAACTGCATGATGAGCACAAAAAGCGTCACGAAAAAAGTGGCTATAAAAGGCCCTACGAAGGTTTTAATAATAAGTTTATCGAGTTTCTTCACTGCCGCTCAACGGAAATTAAAATTGAAAAATGTGAAACTGACTGGTATTCAGTATACTTTTGTAAACCAGCCGCACAAAGTTAACACGATTCCCTGAAGCTGGATGCGGCGGCAAATCAAAAAACCGTTAATTTATTTTCATGGGCACATTTGAGTTGAACAGCATAGAAATGGGAATGGTGCGCGATGCGGAATGGATACTCGTCAAAAACCGGATCATCGACAAGGTGTATGGTCTTTTCGGGGCCCTGCAGCAGGCCATGGCGGCGGACCCGGTAATTGCACGGTTGCCGGAGGCGCAGGCGCAACCTGCGAAGATCAGCAGGGGAGAGCAATACCTGGGCCTGCCATACGTGATCCTCGATTATCCGCGCTCGTTTAGCCGTGAGCGTATTTTCGCCTGCCGCACGTTTTTCTGGTGGGGCCGGTTTTTCAGTCTCACCCTTCACCTGGCCGGCGAATCGCTGGATGCGCACCGGGAACGGCTGCTGCGGTTACAGGGCGCGCTGGCGGAAGCGGGCTGGCACGTATGTGTGCACGACGATCCCTGGCAGCATCATTTCGGGGAAGACAATTACCGCACGGTAAGGTCGCTTACACCGGCGCAATGGGAGCAGCTGATGCGGCAAACATTTTTCGTGAAGCTCGCGAAACAGTATGACTTAGAGGAATGGGGAAACATGACAGCCATTGCAGTGGCCGAATACGCCGCCCTGCTGGAAATGCTGAAAGGGGGAACGGACTAGTTGCCTATACGGTGGAAAAGATCTTTAATCTGGTAATCCCACAGCTGGCTCTGATCTGCCACTTCTTTCTTTTCGGCGAAATCTCTGATCACCAGTATGGTCATATTGGTAACTTCGGAAATCTGGATCCTGAATTCGAAAAATTCATTTTTGGGAGCGTGTAACCAATGTAAACGGATGAACTCGTCGTCTTCCTGTTCCATCACTTCGGCTTCTTCCGTAGACCCGTTCCAGGAAAAGGAGAAAACATTGTCCCGGAAATCGACTTTATCTGCAAACCATTCCTGCAAACCTGCGGGGGTGGAAAGGAATTCATAAAGGATACTTGGAGAGCACCGAACCGGATATTCTAACTCATATTGCACTTTCTTTGACATCGCACAGTATTATTATTAAATCAAAATCATCTGCCTGCAATTATAGAAATTTTTTCATCCTATCAAAATAAATTTTAGAAAATTTTCGATATATTAACTATTTCATTCTCAAACCTGAGCATAATTTGAAATATGAAGTTTTACAACTACGTATCAGGCGCTTTTTGATCTTTTTAACCGGCTTCTTTTCCTATCTACTTCAAAATCAAAGCGAATACAGTACCGGGTTTCGTTAATGGAGTATCAGTCGAATAGTTTATAGGCAACAATCGATTTAGCTTGAATGTGATTCAATGGGGGGTAATTTTTTTTGGGTGGTATCTAAAAAAAGTTATTTTTGTCTAGCATTCTTCTAAATTAACTTATTAATAACCTGTAACTGTTCCCGTGCTATGTCAATGCGCCAACTAAAAATCACGAAGTCCATTACGAATCGTGAATCACAGTCGCTAGAAAAGTATCTGCAGGAGATCGGCAAAGTGGATCTCATTACGCCGGAAGAAGAAGTGAATCTGGCAATCCGCATTAAACAAGGGGACCAAAGGGCTTTAGAGAAGCTGACCAAAGCCAATCTGCGTTTCGTCGTATCTGTTGCGAAACAGTACCAGAACCAGGGCTTATCCCTTTCCGACCTTATCAATGAAGGCAATCTCGGCCTCATCAAGGCCGCTCAGCGTTTTGACGAGACCCGCGGTTTCAAGTTCATTTCCTATGCCGTTTGGTGGATCCGTCAAAGCATCCTCCAGGCATTGGCAGAACAGTCCCGCATCGTTCGCCTTCCGCTGAATAAAGTTGGTTTGTCCAACAAAATCAGCAAAGCATACTCCCAACTCGAACAGGAATTCGAGCGTGAGCCTTCTCCCGACGAGCTGGCCACCATTCTCGAGATCAATACCGAAGAAGTGGAAGCTACCCTGGGCGTAGCCGCCCGCCACGTTTCCATGGACGCACCGTTTATCGACGGGGAAGACAACTCCCTGCTCGACGTGCTCGAAAACCCCAACGCCGTTAGCGCAGACGAAGAGCTGGACCACCACGATTCCCTCCGCCGCGAGATCGAACGTTCCCTGAGCACCCTCACCGACCGCCAGAAAGACGTGATCATGCTGTATTTCGGCATCGGCGTGGAACATCCCATGAGCCTTGAAGATATCGGCGAAAAATTCGGCCTTACCCGCGAAAGGGTACGCCAGATCAAAGATAAAGCCATCACCAAGCTCCGCACCACCAGCCGCAGCAAACTGCTGCGCAACTACCTGGGAGGCTGAGCCGGTACATAAAAAACAAGCTGGAAAAGTAAAAAAGAAGGTTCGGATGCAATGCCAGCCATCTTTTTTACTTTTTTAGTTTTACAGAAACCGTATTTTTGCAGTCCAAAATTTTCACCAGCATAATTTATGTTCGAATCATTATCAGAGCGGCTCGAAGGGGCCTTCAAACAACTTAAAGGAGAAGGCCGTATCTCGGAAATCAACATTGCCACCACGGTAAAGGAAATCCGCCGGGCGCTCGTGGATGCGGACGTGAACTACAAGATCGCGAAGGATTTTACCGACAGGGTGAAAGACAAAGCCCTGGGCGAAAAAGTGCTCACGGCCATTTCTCCCGGCCAGCTCATGGTAAAGATCGTGAAGGACGAACTGGTGGAACTGATGGGCAGCACGGAATCGGAGCTGGATATCAAGACCAATCCCACCGTGATCCTCATCGCCGGCCTGCAGGGCTCGGGTAAAACCACCTTCTCCGGTAAACTGGCCAATTTCCTCAAATCCAAAAAGAACAAGAAACCCCTGCTTGTGGCGGCGGACATTTACCGTCCCGCGGCGATCGACCAGCTGAAAGTGCTCGGCGGGCAGGTAGGGGTGGAAGTATATAGCGAACCTGAGAACAAAAACGCCGTGGAGATCGCGGAAAACGCCATCAAACACGCGAAAGCCCAGGGCAACAACATCGTGATCATCGATACCGCCGGCCGCCTAGCGGTAGACGAAGTGATGATGACCGAGGTGAGCAACGTGAAAAAAGCCGTGAATCCGCAGGAGATCCTCTTCGTGGTGGATTCCATGACCGGCCAGGATGCCGTGAACACCGCCAAGGCGTTCAACGAGCGGCTGAATTTCTCCGGAATCGTGCTCACCAAGCTGGATGGCGATACGCGCGGCGGTGCGGCCCTCACCATCACCTACACCGTACAGAAGCCCATCAAGTTCGTGAGCATGGGCGAAAAGCTGGACACGCTCGACGTATTTTACCCTGAGCGTATGGCCCAGCGTATCCTCGGCATGGGCGACATCACCACCCTCGTGGAAAGGGCCCAGGAGCAGTTCAACGAAGAACAGGCGAAAAAACTGGAGAAAAAGATCCGTCAGAACCAGTTCGATTTCGACGACTTTAAAGAACAGCTGGCGCAGATCAAAAAGATGGGCAGCATCAAAGACCTGCTGGGCATGATCCCCGGAGTGGGCAAAGCGGTGAAGGACCTGGACATCAGCGACGACGCGTTCAAAGGCATCGAGGCGATGATCAATTCCATGACGCCGGCCGAGCGCGGCAACCCGGACCTGATCGACGGCAGCCGCCGCAAAAGGATCGCGAAAGGCGCGGGCAAGGAGATCCAGGACGTGAACCAGTTCATGAAACAATTCGAACAGATGCGACAGATGATGAAAATGATGAATAAGATCCCGGGTGGCGCGAAGGGTTTGAAAATGAGATAATAAAATATAGCAGTAAAATACAGAGTTAAATTTTGTTTTGAGAATTTCATTTTTAGCGCTACATTTGCTGCCCGAATTAGAAACAATATTTTTTAACAACTCGCAAAAAATAATTCGACTTATTTATGCCAGTAAAGATCAGATTACAGAGACACGGCGCGAAAAAGAGACCTTTTTACTTTATTGTTGTGGCAGACGCCCGCGCGCCCAGGGATGGTAAATTCATCCAGAAAATCGGTACCTACAATCCTTTGACAGTACCCGCATCTATCAACATCGATACGCAGAAAGCGCTCCGCTGGCTGCAGAAAGGCGCACAGCCGACCGATACCGTTAGGCGCATCTTGTCCTTCAAAGGCGTATTGTACCTGAAACACCTTCTCAGAGGGGTTAAACTCGGTCTGTTCGACGAGCCTACCGCTTACACCAAATTCGAGCAATGGCAGGCTGACCACGAAGAGAAAGTATCCGCACGCCGCGAAACCCAGAAAAGGGCCGTACGCGCTGCACAGCCGGTTGTAAGGAAAGTTGAGGACGTAGCTCCCAGCGCTCCTGCTGCTGAAGGTGAGGAAGCTCCCGAAGCTTAATCCGGCAATAAACAACATATTCAGAAAGGGAAGATTTGTTCGCAAAGATTCCCTTTCTGCTTTTACAAGGCACCCGTTCCATGGCTAATTATTTCAATATCGGCAAGCTGAGCGCCGTTTACGGCACAGATGGCGAGTTCATTCTCCGCCACAGCCTCGGCAAACGCACCGCGCTGAAAGACGTTGCCGCCGTTTTTATCGAAGAGCGGAAAGACAGCTTTCTGCCTTATTTCGTGCAGCACGCCAAAGCCAAAGACGCCGAACATCTTTACATCAAACTCGAAGGCATCGATACCCGCGAAGCGGCCCGCAACCTGCTGCAGAAAGGGGTATACCTCGAAGAAGCCGATTTCAAAACCCAGGCTTCCGGCTCCGCGCCGCTGTCGCTGCTGGGCTATAAGGTGGAAGACAGTGTGGAAGGCGCTCTCGGCGTGATCGAAGAGATCATCGAAATGCCGCACCAGGTGCTTGCCCGCGTTACTTACAAGGAAAAGGAAATGCTGCTGCCGCTGAACGAGCAAACGCTCCTGAAAGTGGACAAAAAGAACCAGCTGGTGCGCCTCGAACTGCCGGAAGGCTTGCTGGACATCTATTTAGGTTAAAAAGAACATTATGCGGATAGATATCATAACCGTATTGCCGGAGCTGCTCGAAAGCCCTTTCGCCCATTCCATCATGAAACGGGCGAAAGACAAGGGTTTGCTGGAAGTAAACGTGCATTTCCTGCGCAAATATTCCAATTTCCGGCAAAACCAGGTAGACGATTACCAGTTCGGCGGCGGCGCCGGCATGGTGATGATGATCGAGCCGCTGGTGAACGCCATCGAAGCGCTGCAGAAAGAAACGACCTACGACGAGATCATCTATCTCACGCCGGACGGCCAGACGTTTAACCAGAAAATGGCTAACCGCCTGAGCCTCAAAGGCAACCTGCTGCTGATCTGCGGCCATTACAAGGGCATAGACGAGCGGGTGAGGGAACATTTCGTGACCATGGAGATCTCCATCGGCGATTTTGTACTGTCCGGCGGGGAACTGGCCGCGGCGGTAGTGGTAGACGCCATCGGGCGGCTGCTGCCCGGGGTGCTGAACGACGAAACCTCCGCGCTGTTCGATTCTTTCCAGGACAACCTGCTGGCGCCCCCCGTGTATACCCGGCCCGAGACCTTCCGCGACTGGAAAGTGCCGGCGGTGCTGATGAGCGGCGATCACCGGAAGATCGAGGAATGGCGGCACGACGAGGCCGTAAAACGCACGAAAGAGCGCCGGCCGGACCTTTTGAAACATGACTGAAACAATATTTTTATAAAAACCGGGAAAAGGTCTTGGTATTTGGAGATTGTTCCTTACCTTTGCCGTCCTAATAATAATTGAAGATGAACGCGATTTCTTTTGTTCACGAGCAGTTGACTGCTAACAAGCAATTTCCGAAATTCAAAGCCGGTGACAATGTTACCGTTAACTATAAGATCGTAGAAGGCAATAAGGAGCGTATCCAATCCTTCAAAGGCGACGTAGTGAAGCTCCAGGGCTCTGGTTTCACCGCATCTTTCACCGTTCGTAAGATCTCCGACGGCATAGGCGTTGAAAGGCTGTTCCCCCTGTACTCTCCCAACATCGATTCCATCGTGTTGAACAAGGTGGGTAAAGTAAGAAGGGCGAAACTGTATTACCTCCGCGAACGCCAGGGTAAAGCAGCACGTATCAAAGAAAAAAGGGTTTAGTATTTATACAGGGAAATTAGTATACGGAAGTCCGCATGGGCTTCCGTTTTTTTGTGCCTGTTATACGTTGATCCTGAATGTGTTCTGTATCCGGCTTTAGAGTTGGCGGCTCACAATGTCATTTTTTTATGGCAGTATTCCCGGCAGCCGGAAATTAATGTATCTTACCAATGGTAACTGTGTATGCCGGCGAAGGAAGGGATTGTTGCAAGGGCCGCACCATAGCTGTTTTGAGGAACCTTAAAAGTTCATTAAAGTATGCCCCGGTGCATTGAAAAACCCCGAAATATACCCTACCTTTGTTAGCTGAACTTTTTAAAAACTGAGAAATGACTGCTATTTTCGCTAAATCACCATTATTACTTTTTCAAGAATTAGGCATGACCGAACTCATCCTCATCGCTGCCGTAGTATTGCTCCTTTTCGGCGGTAAAAAAATTCCCGAGCTCATGCGTGGTCTTGGTAAAGGTATCCGCGAATTCAAAGACGCGAAAGACAACGTGCGCCGCGAGATGGAAGAGGGCATGAAAGAAACCGAAGTTAAGAAAAACGCCTAATCGACCTCGAAGAATGGCCGTGACGGCCTATTCTCATTTGTTGCAGAAATCTCCCATTGTAAGATTTAAACTGGTTTGGGTTTGACTGAATTCAGCAGTATATCGTCTTTTCATGAGGCGTTGTATGCCGGAAAAACGACCTGCGAGGCCGTGGTGCGAATGTACCTGGACAGGATTGAGCAGGCCCGGCATCTCAATGCTTATTTAGAAGTTTTTACCGAAGATGCTTTGGCGCAGGCGCGTTCCCTGGATGAAAAGATCCAAAAGGGGGAGCGCCCGGGCCTTTTGGCGGGTGTGGTGATCGGCATCAAGGATGTGATCTGCTACAAAGGCCATAAGGTTTCCGCCGCATCGAAAATACTGGAAGGGTTTACTTCCCTGTACAACGCGACGGCAGTGGAAAGACTGCTGGCCGAAGGCGCCGTTATTATCGGGCGCCTGAACTGCGACGAGTTTGCGATGGGCAGCACCAACGAAAACTCCGCATACGGCAAAGTGCTGAATGCGCTGGATAATACCCGGGTACCGGGCGGTTCTTCAGGCGGCTCGGCCGTAGCGGTACAGGCCGGTCTTTGCCAGGTAAGCCTGGGCAGCGACACCGGCGGTTCCGTGCGCCAGCCGGCGGATTTTTGCGGTATCGTGGGATTAAAGCCTACTTACGGCAGGGTTTCGCGGCATGGCCTTATTGCATACGCCTCTTCCTTTGACCAGATAGGCATTTTTGGCTCGAATATTGCAGATGTCGCCGTGGTTCTGCAAGTCATTTCCGGGCCCGATGCCTATGATAGCACAGCCTCTCAAAGTGAAGTTCCTGATTACCAGGCGGAGCTCCGGCACAATAAAAGCCGGAAATTTGCGTATTTGAAAGATGCCCTGCATCATGAAGGTCTCGATACCGAAATGCGGGGGGGATTTGAAAGTTTCTTTGAACAATTGAAGGCCGAAGGTCATACCGTTGAAGGGGTGAACTTCGATTACCTGGATTACGTGGTGGCGGCCTATTATGTGCTCACTACCGCGGAAGCCTCCAGCAACCTGAGCCGGTTCGACGGGGTAAAGTACGGTTACCGCACTCCCCGGGAAGGCCTGGACCTGAACGACTTCTACAAAAAAAGCCGTTCGGAAGGGTTTGGAAAAGAGGTGAAACGCCGCATCTTACTGGGCACCTTCGTGCTGAGCGCCGGTTATTACGACGCTTATTTCACCAAGGCGCAGCAGGTAAGAAGGCTGGTGATGGAGAAAATGCAGCGGATACTGTCGGAATACGACGCTATTTTGCTGCCCACCGTGCCGAGCACAGCCTTTAAGATCGGGGAAAAAATGGACGATCCCATAGCCATGTACCTGGCTGACATTTACACCGTATTGGCGAATCTGACCGGCGTTCCGGCGATTTCCGTACCTTTGCACCGGCATTCTAACGGGATGCCGTACGGCCTGCAGATCATCACGAAGGAGTTTGACGAAAGGAACTTGTTACAGATAGCACATAACATGTTGCAAGAGCAGCAAGTACAAATAGTATAAAAAACAAACAACAACGCGTATGACGAAAGTCTTTTTATTACTCTTGTTGCCGGTATTAGCGGGAAGCACCAGTGCGGTAGCCGCCAGCAGCGAGAGCCCTAAGGAGATAGCGCTTCCGCTCCAGGAAACGCACGCCGATACCTCCGTTACGCTGAAAAAATCCGCCCATCTGCCGAAAGACACGGTGGTGCGCGGTGCGCCCGCTTCACAGGCGGTTAAACAGGCTGCTCAGAACATGCCTGTTGCAGTGCGTACGCCCAAAGTGTACGAACAACTCGGCAACCATTTCGTAAAAGGTTATATCAATGACTATGCCACCCGTTACAGCCGTCACCTTGCCGTGATGGTGGAACGCTCGGCGCCATATTTTACCATGATCGAAAAGGTGTTTTCAGACCACGGCATTCCCGAGGAAATGAAATACCTGGCCGTGATCGAATCCGGTATGTCCTACAACGCCCGCTCCCGCGTTGGCGCGGTAGGCATGTGGCAGTTTATGAGCGGCACCGCCCGCATCTTCGGGCTGAACGTGGGTAAAAAAGTGGACGAAAGGAAAGATTTCTACAAATCCACCGTGGCCGCCGCCAAATACCTGAACGAACTGTACGAGCAGTTCGACGACTGGTTACTGGTAGTAGCGGCTTACAATTGCGGCGCCGGCGGTGTGCAGCGCGCACAGCGGATCTCCGGCAGAAGCGATTTCTGGGGTATCCAGTATTTCCTCCCGGCCGAATCCCGCGGGCATGTGTATAAATTCATCGCTACCGGTTACATTCTCGACCGTTTCAATACCTTCTTTGGCGTAGGCGACAATTACGCCGCAGCCCCGGCCGCACGTATGAGCACTGCCGCGGAGTTCCGCAAGGCGCAGCCGCTTACTGAAGAAGATATGTTCAATACGGTGGAGTTCAATATTTCGGGCAAATACAGGCTCGAAGCCATCGCGAAAAAACTTTCCATGGAACCTGCCGAGCTGGAACGCCTGAACCCCGGGTTCTCCCAGGCGCTGGCGGGCGAAAGCAACAGCTACGACCTGCGTATCCCGAAAGAAAAAATGAAGCTGTTCCTGGCTGAAAAAGAGGAAATTCTCAAAGAATCCCTCCAACTCACGCTCGACGACAAAGCTGCTACGGTTGACAAATCCCGCTTCCCGGCCCCGGTTAAAAAGCCTGAAGTGAATGCCAACCCGAAAAAGAAAGTAGTTGCTAAAAAGCCCACTACTACCCGCAAAAAAACAACTACAAGAAGAAAATAGTCAGTTCAGAAGATAGAGAAAGGCCGCCTACCGGGCGGTCTTTTTTTTTGCCTGGTTCCCGTAAAAACAATATCCTAATGCAGGGCCTTTTCCCCCTTCGCGGCGTATTTGTATTTGTAACTGTTGATGATGTCCAGCGCAGGGCCGGTCATAAACGTGGTAGCCAGCGCCATCAACACCAGCATCGCGAAAACCGGCGGCGTGAGAATCCCCAGATCGTAACCGATATTGAGCACTACCAGTTCCATCAGGCCGCGGGTATTCATCAGCGCGCCGATAGACAAGGCCTCGGTCCAGGGTTGCCCTACAATGCGGGCCGTAAGCGCGGAGCCGGCGAACTTCCCGCCAACCGCCACCAGCATCACGAAGAAAAATATCATCCAAAGGCTGCCGTCGTTCAACAGCCCGATCTGTGTACGTAAACCAGTGAAAGCAAAAAATACCGGCAGCAGTATCACCACGCTCACATCTTCCAGCTTATCCTGCAATACCTGTTTGATATTCGCTTCGGCGGGTATGATGACCCCGGCCAGGAAAGCGCCGAACAACAAATGTATGCCGATCACTTCCGCGAGGTAACCGGCGATGAGCAGCACAAAAAAGCCGAGCGCCACTTTCGTTTTCGTGCCCTGCAGCCGGCTCATGCGTCGTTTCAGCCACGGGCGCACCACCAACAGCATCGCCAGCACAAATACCAGCGCCAGCCCGATGGTAACCATTGCGCTGAGCAAACCGCCGGATTTCACGATGGCCACTACCACGGCCAGAATGCCCCAGGCGGTGAGATCGTCTGCCGCCGCGCAGGTAATAGCCATAGCGCCCAGCTGGGTGCTGCTAAGCCCGCGTTCCTGCACGATGCGCGCCAGCACCGGGAAGGCCGTTACGCTCATGGCAATGCCCATGAACAGGGCGAAAGACAGGAAATTGACGTTCGGCGGCGCATATTGCCGGTACGTGAAATACGCCAGGCATACGCCGAGGAAAAACGGTATGATGATGCTTGCATGACTGATCATCACTGCATCGTGCGCCTTTTGGCGGACTTTGCTGATGTCCAGTTCCATGCCCACGATGAACATAAAGAATGCGAGGCCGATCTGGCTGAGAAATTGAAGGTTGGACATGGAGCCTGCCGGGAAAATGGCTTCCATGGCGGCCGGCGAAAGCCAGCCCAACAGGGAAGGTCCGAGCACGATACCGGCGACGATCTCGCCCACTACCGCGGGCTGTTTGATCTTGCGGGCCAGGTAGCCGAAGATGCGGGACACGCAAAGCACAACAATGATCTGCATCAGGAGTATCGCCAGCGGATGTTGTGCGTGATGCAGCAGTTCGGTAAGCACGTTGCCGCCCGCTGGCGGAGGCGCCACAGGGGCCGGTTGTACAATGGCATTGGTGAGCGGCGTGGCCGCGCGTTCCGGTAATTTTTCGCCCTGGGCGATGATCAGCCAGGTGAACAGCGCAAACGCGCCGATGATTAAGGGGTAGAGGAGATGGTTCCTTTTCATTCCGATAGATACAAGTACCGAAAGATACAAACTCCCCGCTGGTTTTTATTGCAAAACAGCGGCCGGGGTGTTGCTTCCCGTTAACCCCGGACCGATATTGTGCACATATTTTATCAACCGAAAAGAACATCGGATTGGCCGGCCTGCGCCAGCTTTTCTTTGCGCAGTTTATGATACAGCAGGTAGGAGGCGATCACAAAGGCGATGGGTATGAGCATAAAAGCGGTGGCTCCCGGTTGCTCGCCCACGGCCAGCGAAGAATAGGTGGCGCCGATGAGGTCGAACATCAGGCCGGCGTAGGCCCATTCTTTCACTCTCGGGAAGCCTGGAATGAGTATGGCGATGATGCCCAGCAGTTTGGCCACGCCCAGGAAAGGCACGAGGTAAGTTGGGTAGCCCAGGTCCTGGGAGATCATTTTTACGGCTTCAGGCGCGGAAATGGCGTCGAAGAAAGCGCCCATGCCGAGGAAAGCGGCCATCAGGCCGGTAACGATCCAGTAGAAGATTTTAGTTTTTTTCATGACGTCGGGATTTAGTGTGTGTATCGCAAAAGTAGGCTCATCCTGCCATGGAGATGCGCCCTGAATAAGACAAATCAGGGGTCAAATACGACAATTTGCGTAATTTTGCGCCCATGAGCGCGGAAAAATTACGCCTGGACAAATACCTCTGGGCCATCAGGATATTCAAAACCCGCACACAGGCGGCGGCTGCCTGCGATACGGGAAAAGTAAAGCTGCGCGGCACCGCCGTAAAAGCGGCCCGCCCCGTGGTGGTGGGCGACCAGTACGACGTGCGCACCGAAGCCAAACGCTGGAAGATAGAAGTGACGGGGCTGCTGGCCAACCGCGTGCAATATTCCGAAGCTATCAAATATTACCTGGATATTACCCCGGAAGAAGATAAGCTTTTCAATCAAAGGATCGCATCCAGCTTCGATACCGGCAAACGCCAAAGCAAGATCGGCCGCCCCACCAAAAAGGAACGCCGCGATCTGGACGATTTTATGAAGGAAGATTAATATTCTTATTATTTTCGCACATTCAATTTACACGATACAATGGCTAAACAAAGCGATGTTCTCAGCGCGGAGTTCCTGGTGAAAACCGCGCAGGAGTTCGGCACCCCGGTATACATTTACCATGCGGAAAAGATCAAAACACAGTATGAGAAGTTAAAGACCGCCTTCAGCAAGGCGGACGCACGCTTTTTTTACGCCTGCAAAGCCCTGACCAATATCAACGTGCTCCGTTATATCAACTCGCTGGGTTGCGGGCTGGACACGGTGTCTATCCAGGAAGTGCAACTCGGCCTCAAGGCCGGTTTCGATCCGAAGAACATCATTTTCACCCCCAACTGCGTCGATCTCCAGGAGATCATCGCGGCCAAGGAACTGGGCGTGAACATCAATATCGACAACATTTCCATCCTCGAACAGTTCGGCAACCAGTTCGGCGGCAGCTATCCCATCTGCATCCGCCTGAACCCGCACATTATGGCAGGGGGAAACTTTAAAATATCCACCGGGCATGTAGACAGCAAGTTCGGTATTTCCATCCACCAGCTGCGCCACATCGAGCGGATCGTAAAATCCACCAAACTGAAAGTAACCGGCCTGCATATGCACACCGGCTCCGAGATCAAAGATGTGGACGTGTTCCTGCGCGGGGTGGAGATCATGTTCGAAATGACCGAACATTTCCCCGACCTCGAGTTCATCGACCTGGGAAGCGGCTTTAAAGTGGCCTACCAGCAAGGCGATCCGGAAACGGACATCGACCTGCTCGGCAAAAAGCTCACCGACGCTTTCAACAAATTCGCCAAAAACTACGCAAGGCCGCTGCAGCTCTGGTTCGAACCGGGCAAGTTCCTCGTAAGCCAGTGCGGTTATTTCGTGGTAAAGGCCAATGTGATCAAACAGACCACGGCTACAGTGTTCGTGGGGGTGAACTCCGGTTTCAACCACCTGATCCGCCCCATGTTCTACGATTCTTTCCACCTCATCAAAAATATTTCCAACCCGAAAGGCACAGACCGGATCTATACCGTGGTGGGCAACATCTGCGAAACGGATACTTTCGGCTGGGACCGCAAGATCAACGAAGTGCGCGAAGGCGATTACCTCGTGTTCTACAACGCCGGCGCCTACGGTTTCGAGATGTCCAGCAACTTCAACAGCCGCCTGAAACCCGCCGAGGTAATGGTAAAAGACGGCAAAGCGCACCTCATCCGCAAGCGGGATACCATCGAAGACCTGCTGAAGAACCAGCTGGAAATCCCGATGTAATGGACGCGCTGGCCCGATCGCTCCGCGAACAGGGGTATGAGGAATACGCCCGTTTCAGCTTTAACGAGCTGGCCGTTCCCCTGCAGGAAGGCCTGCGCTCCGGCAACAGGTACGCAACTATATTTTTTATCATCATATTAATGGGCTTTGGAGGCATCGGCGCCTTCGCGGCCCATTTTATTTTAACGGATGCGCTCAGCGGCGGCCAGGTGTTCTGGTACACGCTCGCCGGCGTGCCCGCCACGCTGCTGCTGGTGCCGCTGCACGAACTGATACACGGCTGGGCCTTCCGCTGGTACGGCGCGAAGGACGTACGGTACGGCGTTATCTGGAAAAAACTGATGTTTTATGCCGTAGCGCACGGTTTCCCCGTGAATTACAGGCAGTTCCGTTATATCGCGCTGGCGCCGTTCGTGATCATTTCGCTGCTGCTGGCCGGTGCTTTCCTGTGGGTAACCGCTCCCTGGAAAGCCTTTATCCTCGGCATACTGGTGTTCCACGCCATCTGCTGCGCCGGCGATTTCGGGCTCTGCGCCTACTTCTTCCAGGTACGCCACCGCCAGCCCCTCAGTTTCGACGATGCGGACGAAGGCGTCACCTATTTTTACGCCCAACCCGCTTTAAAATCGGAAAACCCGTAACTTTGCATAACCATCCCACGCAACCAATCTGTTTTCCTGCACTGTGACTGTTAGCACATTGGAATTTTGTATTGCATATGAAGATACTTACAGCACACCCCGGCTTATTCAAGGACGACCACCTGATAGACAGTCATATTTCCTTCGTGCCTTTCATAAGGTTCATGAAAGACAAAGCGGAACAGGCCCAGGGTGCCCGCGCCGGGTATTTCAAAGAGATCGTCCGCCACTTCGAGAGTAATCCCGAGCTGCAACAGCCGCTCCGGGAAGACACGGACATTTCCCGGTACCAGGAATACCTCGATCTCATCACCGCCACCGTATTCCCCGTGACCATGGACGAAAGCCGGGACATCTACGGCATCGGCGTGCCATACCGCTTCGCGATATTTTATTACTCAGACCGCTTCCGCCAGATCTTCACCGAAGACGGCAAAGAACTGATGGCCGTGCCCAAAGGCATTTCGGTGGATAAGGTCCGCCGCGACAAACTGTACTGGCTTTACAAGATGATCCTCGAACGCTGGTACGGCCTGCCTATCAACTACGACCAGGAACTGATCCATCACATTGTAAATCCCGAGACCGGGCTTTCCAAATACATCAAAGTGCACATCGACCCGCGTTTTACGGACGTAAAACTCGTGGGCGAGCTGCCGAAGCTGGATTGCGGCGGCATTTGCGCCGGCGACTTCAAGTTCCAGGACATCGAGGAGCTGGAGCGCATCCTGCCGCTGAAGAATTTCGCGCTGGAAGGTTTCGTGATCTGGACCATACAGGACGTAACGAGAGACCATGTGGTGAACGGCATGAAAAACCTCGTGCTCAACATCCGGAAAGACAACGAGCTGAAAACCTATACGCAGGCCCGCGAATACCTGAAAACGCTGGCCGGCCGCGCCGATCTCAACATTCATCTCGTGCCGTTCCTGAAAGTGAACGACAAATCCGTGCTGGAAACAACCTACATTTCCCAAAGCATCATATTCGCCAGCGCCCGCAACGATGCGGAACGCCAGAGCATCAACGAACAACTCCAGCTGTTCCTCGCCAACAACCCGCAACCGCTGGTGCTTACCGAAGTGAACCGGCAGACCGTGGAGCTGTACCCTTTCCTCAAATACCTGCCGCTGCACGGCGTTAAAAGTTTCCTGCTGTTTCCCATCCAGCACGAAAACAACCTGCTCGGCATGCTGGAAATAGCCTCCACCGGCGATCAGGTGGTGGACTGGGACATACTCGGCCAGCTGCAATCCGCTTACGCCGTGGGCTCGCTGCTGCTGCGCAGAAGCATAGAACTGGCGAACGAACGTATCAACGAAGTGATCAAAGACCAGTTCACCGCGCTGCAGCCCGCCGTGGAATGGAAGTTTACCGAAGCGGCCTGGGAATACCTGCATACGCCCAAAGCGCAGCAAAAAGATATCGGCAATATCCTTTTCGAAGACGTGTACCCGCTGTACGGCGCGGTAGATATCCGCAACTCTTCCGTAGAGCGCGGTTCCGCCATCCGCGACGACCTGAAGGAACAACTGCTGCTGATACAGCAAACCTTCAAACGGATCAACGGCGACCTGCACCTGCCGCTGCTGGAAGAGCTGCAGTACAAGAACAACCGTATGCTGAACGGCATGCACGATACATTGTTCGCTGAAGACGAGGTGAAGATCAACGAATTCCTCGACCACGAGATCGCGCCTACCTTCCGGCATTTGTACGACAGCGGGGACGAGCTGAAACCTTTGCTGAACGAATATTTCGAGAAGATCGACAAAGCCACCGGCCACGTGTACCATCACCGCAGGGAATACGAAGAAAGCCTGCGCGACATCAATATGGCCATCAACCAGTACCTCGAAAAAGAAAAAGACCAGCTCCAGCGTTCTTACCCCTGTTACTTTGAAAAGTACCGCACAGACGGGGTGGAGTACAATATCTATATCGGGCAGACCATTGCGCCGGAACGGAAATTCGATATGCTGTACCTGCGAAACCTTCGCCTGTGGCAACTTTCAAGCATGGCGGCGATTGCGAAGATCACGCATGAGCTGGAGCCGCGGCTGAAACTGCCTTTGCAGACCACCCAGCTGATCCTCGCGCACAGCAACCCGATCGCGATCAGTTTCCGGAAAGATGAAAGAAGGTTTGATGTGGAAGGGGCTTACAACATCCGCTACGAGATCATGAAAAAACGGATCGATAAAGTGCGGATCAGGAATACGAACGAAAGGCTGACGCAGCCCGGGAAGATCGCCATCGTATATTCTTACGCGCGCGAAGCGGACGAATACCGCAAATACATCGAATTCCTTCAAAACAAAAACATATTGCTGCCGGATGTTGAAATGCTCGACCTGGAAGAGGTGCAGGGCATCAGCGGCCTGAAAGCGATACGTCTCAGCGTGAATCTTCCTAAAATTTAAACCCGAACGTAACGTACGGTAAAGTGTCTTCCGTGGAATGGCCTATCACCGCCGTGATCACCAGCAGGTTCACGGGCGAGAAATAGATGCCGCCGCCGAAGCCGTCGTGCCACTGGCCGGAGCTTTCCCCTTTTTGCCATACCCTTCCCAGGTCGTTGAACGCAATGAGACCGATGGAGCCGGGAAGGATGTACGATGTGAAGTCGAACAGCTTCACGCGCAGTTCCATATTGTTATAGAACATGCCTGTGCCGGTAAAACGGTTGTTCCGGAAGCCGCGCAGGTTGGCCGTTCCGCCGAGAGACAGTGCCTGGAAAAATTCCGGTTTGCCCCAGGTATAACCGCCGCCAACACGGGTAACCAGCACTACGCTGGGCGGCAGGCCCAGGGATGCGTAAATGCTCATGTCTGACCGTACCTGCAGAAAGTCGTTGCTGAACTGGCTCAAACCTTTGTTGCCGATGATAGTGGTGTTCCACGAGAGGCCGCGGGTGGCGACGATGTCGTTGTCGCGCGTGTCGATGTTGAACGTGCCGCGCAGGCCCGCGAAATATTTATTCTTGAACAGGCTCGCCGAATCGAGGCCATGGGCGTCGTAATTGGTGAGAAACCGGCCTTCGTTGTCTTCCTGCTCCAGCGTAACAGCCGTCAGCGAAGGGCCGATGCCGAAGCTGATGTTTTGCGCGAGGTTCGTGCGCAACAAACCTTCAACGGAATACAGGTTGAAGCGGCTGCGGTAATATCGTATAGGTGGGTCCGTTATATCCTTGTCGTATACGGTTTCGTTGCCGAAGCCGAAGAAGTTCGCCGTGTTGTGCGGCGCTTTCGCAATGCCGTACAGCAGGATGTCTGACTTGCCGATCACGTCGTTGAACTGCCCTTCGTATTTGAACTGGAACGCTTCCGTAGCCACGGCGTGCACGCCGGTGAAGGTATGCTTCACGGCAAAAGAATCTTTACGGAACCCTTGCCCCACGTACTGCACGCCCAGGCCGATCAGGAGGCCGTCGTCCAGGTTATAGCCGCCCGCGATCAGCGGCATGAGGCGGTTGTAGCGGAACGCGAAGCGGTTGTAGTGGATCACTTCCGGGTTGGTGGACAATCTCATTTTTTCGCGGCGCGTAACGGCAAAGCTGTCTTCTTTTCCTTTCAGATCGTAGATCATCACACGTTTGCCGCCGCCTGCGGTGCTGCTGTCGATATAAGTATCTTTATTCCTGCCGCCGATCAGCCGCACGCGGATGGGCGATTTTTCGTCGCCGCGCATCACGAAGCGGTCTTCGCCGCCGAGGCCGTACACCATTACTTCTTTGGTGTGCGCGGGGTTGAAGGTGCGGTCGTACAACGTTTGCTCCAGCTCGCCTTTTTTACTGATCTTCTGCGAAGTGATGCGCATAAAACCATCCTGCAGGCGGTGGACGGAGAACAGCTCGTTTTTCTGCGAACCGGTCACATCCACGGTTTTGGCGAGGAAGCGGTAATATTTCAGCGCTTCTTTTTCCAAAATGGCTCGTCTTGCGATCAATGTGCTCACCATCATGTCTTCCGTCTGTTTGCGGATGGTATCGGGGAATTGCGCCACAGCATGGCGGATCACGCTGTCCGTCATGGTTTCCACCAGCAGCTTCGATTTTTCCTTCCACATGTCTTCACCCATACCGCTCAAAAAATTGCGGTCAAAAAAACGCGTGTTGAATGCGATGCCAGGCACCCAGGGAATTTTTTTCCGGAAACCCTGGATGTATGGAAGCAGCCATGGGCGGCTCATTGCTCTCGGCAGGAAGCCGCTGTTGATAAAAAACGCCTGGTCGCGGTCGCGCGGGATGGGATAAAAAACTTTCGTCTTTTTATTTTTTTCCGCGTACCAGCGCCACTGGTCGTCGTGACGGTCCCAGTCGGAAATATACGTGTCGAACAGCCTGGCATAGAGCACGGAAGCCTGGTCTACGCTGTTGTCGTTGTCGCTCAGCAGTTCGTCCAGCAGCTTCATGGTATTGTAGGTTTTGCTGGCGGTCACGGGCTCGCGTTCTTCAAAAAGGTAAAGTTTGTTGGCAAAGTCTTTCCGGTAAATACCCAGCGCGGTATCGTCCGGCAGGTACACGAAAGAAGGGGTGGTATGCGGGATGCCGGCGGCGTTCGCCAGCGGCGACACTACCAGCGGCGCGTAAGGATTGGCCGCGGATATCTGGTCTTGCACAATTTCTTTCGCGAACGTTTCGCGCAATATCTCCGGGATGGCCGATACGGGCCATTTTTCCAGCGAGCGCAGCACCCATTCCCGCCCGGTGGTATCTTCAAGGCGCAGCGAACGGGTTTGTTTGCCCCCGCCTCGTTTCAATATTTTCATGCCGCCTTTGGCCGTATCGAGATCGATCACCGGGAAGGTGAGGGGCGTGGCCCATACGTCGCGGTAATTGGTGCCGAGGAACCATTTGTGGAAATTGTTGACATCCGCGTATTGCGGATCGGCGGGCAGCGTAACGGTTGCGGGCGGCACGGTGGCGCCCTGAACGGCGAGGCGGCGGCGATAATCGCGCAGGTCCAGCAGGGCCTGGCTGTAAATGGGCTGTGCATCGGATTCGTTGTAGAAATCCGCGCGCACGCGGCCGTTTTTCATCACGGTGAGCACGGTATAACCGTTGAGGTCGGTGGCGAAAAGGGAGTTTTTGCCTTTTTTCGCGCGGTTGTCTTTCGCGCCGGAGCCGCTTACGATGAAGTTCCTGTCGCGTTCGCGGATCAGCTGCAGGCTGTGGTCGTGGCCGGAAACGAATACCACCGGCGCATCGTTGGGCATGGCTTCTTCGATGCCGGCTACCATTCTTTTATACAGCGGGTGCGGCAGATCTTCACGCGTGCCGAACACACCGCGCACCAGCGGGTATACGGAACCGATCACGGGCAAAGGCACGTAGAGATAACGTTTGGCGTCCGTAAGCGGGAAAATATGTTGTTTGAGCGTATAATAACCGCCGTGAATGCCATGGCTGCGCAGCGGGTGATGCGCCGCGAACACCAGCAGCTTGCCGGGGTTGCGTGCCGCGATGTCCGCCAGTTCGGTGAGCACTTCGTCTTCCGTTTTCTGGTCGCAGCTGGATTCCACGCCGGGTTTTCTGCCGGGATAAAGCCACCATTCGGTATCCATCACGATCAGCAGCACATCGTCTCCCAGCGGTACGGGGATGGGGCCGGGGCAGCCGTCTTTCGGCAGGAAGTTCACGTTGGGCAGCAGCAGCGAATCGATATAATGTTGCTGGTTGCGGATCTGCCGCCATCCCTCGGGGCGGTGTTTGCTCCAGTCGTGGTTGCCCGGTACAAAAATCCCTTCCGCTTTCGTGTCTTTCACGAGGCTCACCTGGTAATCGAGTATGAAGCGGGCTTCGTCGAAGTTTTTGGCGGCGGGGTCGGGTAACCCGAGCGGGTACACGTTGTCTCCCAGGAAAAGCACGGTATTTTTCCCTTTGTTGAGGTCGATGTTGCGGCGAACGGCGTCTATCACGGCGTTTTTGCCGTTATGCATTTCGCCGGCGTCGCCGATCAGGATGATGCGCTGCTGCACGCTGTCTTCCTGCGCAAACGCGCCGGCGGCGATACAGCTGAGGAATAGTAGGGCGAGGTATTTCAATTTTTCGGACGGTATTTGAATTTGAGAATATCGGCTGTGTATTCATCGTCGCCTTCGTTGGAGATGTACATGTCCCCGTTGGGCGCAAAGGTAATGCCTTCCGGCTGCGAAAAATGTTTCCTCGGCAGGTGGTGCGCTTCCTGCACATTGCCCTGCAGGTCGGTGATCACCAGCAGTTCGTTGATGGACGCCACGATATACACTCTTTTTTCGATGGGGTGCACGGCCGCGCCGGAAGGGCGGAAATGCCGGGAAGGCGATTCCGCAAGCCCCGGAATGTCTTCCGACCTGATCCTGAAGGCCGTATCCCGGAGGTAAGCCATGGAATCGAGGCGGAAGGCGTATACGCTGGTAAACGGCGTTTTTTTGTCTTCCTCGCAGGATTTGCAGATCACCATCAGCTGGTTGCGCTGGATGTCGTAATAGGCCGCTTCCATATCCCGCTTGCCGGGGTGGGGAAAGTGGTACACGGTGGATTCGGTAGTATCGGAAAACAGGTAATCGATACGGAAAACGGAGCCGTTGCTTTTCAATACCAGCCAGTCTTTGCCGGTAAAGACCAGTTCTTCGTAGTCTCCGCCTTTGCCGAATTTCCAGGTGGGATAGGCGGATTTGGCGCGCAGCCCGACCTGGAAGACCCTGCCCTGTTCGTCGTTATTCGCCATAAAGTGGTCTTCGTCCCGGTAAAACGCGATGCCTGAGATCTCCTGCAACGATTCCCGTACCTTAAAACGCTCGTACTGGCCGAGGTTATAGCCGGCAGGCGAGGTCTGTTTCTCTTTGCTGCGGGTGCCCAATGCATCGCAGGAAAAAAGGGTGGTTATTACCAGGACATGCAATATCATCTTCATACGCCGTTCTTTATACAATAAAATTAACGCAAAAAATGCCGTAATTTGGAAATAGAAATTCTTTCTCAGTAAATACAACATCAGATGGAAATAAGTTCAGTGATCAGTGCTGCACAGTCCTATGTTACCCGCCAGTATGAGCAACATGCAGACCCGGTGCTGGTTTATCACAATCTCGCACATACGTTGCAGGTGGTGCAGGCCGCCGAACAGATCTCGGCGTATTACAGGCTTACGGAAGCAGACCAACTGGTGGTGCTGCTGGCGGCATGGTTTCACGATATGGGTTATTTACTGGGCGACCGTACGCAGCATGAGCCTGCCGGCGCCGAAGCCGCAAAGGCGTTCATTTCACAGCAGCAGCTGCCCGAAAGCATGGGGCAGGCCGTGGCGGACTGCATCCTGGCCACCCGCATCCCGCAGCACCCGCGCAACCTGCTGGAGCAGATCGTTTGCGACGCAGACCTTTTCCATCTCGGCAGCAAGGATTTTTCAAAACGCAACAAGCTGCTGCGCACCGAAGTGGAACTGGCCACCGAACAGAAAATCTCAGGGGCGGACTGGGCCAAATCCAGCATCCAGTTCCTCGAAACACATACTTATCATACCGCTTATTGCCGCACTTTGCTGAAGCAGCAGAAAGAAGAGAACCTCGAAAAACTGCGCAGCAAACTCGAACATAAACTCGCCGAAGCCATCGAAGAAAATAAAGATAAAGCGCTGATGCTGGAGAAACAGGAAAAGAAGGAAGAAAAAAAAGAAAAGGAAAAACGGCCGGAACGCGGCGTGGAAACCATGTTCCGCACCACATCCACCAATCACATCCGCCTCAGCTCGATGGCAGACAGCAAAGCCAATATCATGATCTCGGTGAACGCCATCATTATTTCCGTACTGTTGTCTGTACTGCTGCGCAAGCTGGAAGATTACCCCAACTTCATTCTTCCCGCCATCATTTTCCTGACCACGAGCGTAACCACCATCGTATTTTCGGTGCTGGCCACCCGGCCGAACGTGACCAGCGGGCGTTTTACAGACCTGGACATCAGGAGTAAAAAAGCCAACCTGCTGTTTTTCGGCAACTTCCACCAGATGACTTACCAGGAATACGAACAGGGCATGGAAACCATCATGAAGGAAGGGGAATACCTCTATAGCAACATGATCCACGACATTTACAACCTCGGCGTGGTGCTGGGCCGGAAATACCGCCTGCTGCGCGTGGCATACAATACATTTATGTACGGCATTGTGGCCTCTGTGCTGGCTTTCGTGATCGCCGCCGTATTTTTTCCGGTAAAAGGATAGGTTTTGCAAATGATCGATATACCACTGAACGACCGGGACCTTAGCTGGCTCTCGTTTAACCACCGTGTGCTGCGTATGGCGGCCGACCCGCAGGTACCGCTTTTCGAGCGGGTGCGTTTCCTGTCCATTTTTTCTTCCAATCTCGACGAATTTTTCCGTGTGAGAATGCCCGCGCTCATGGCGCTGCATCACATCGAAGAGGCCGATACGAGCTTGCTGCCCGCCGTGCAGGAAACTATCCGGGAACAATTGCAGGAGTTCGGGCAGATTTTGACCGGGCAGCTGCTTCCCGCCATGAAAGCGGAAGGCGTGCATTTATATTACGGCGAAACGATCGATGCGGCACACCGGAAACCGGTGCGGGATTATTTTTACAACACCGTGCTCGGCTTTCTGCAGCCTGTTATCATCGAACTGAACAAGCCCGTGGAAATGTTCCTGGAGAACAATGCGCTTTATCTCGTGGTGTGCCTCAGCAACGGCAAACATGGCATCGTGAATATCCCTTCGGCCAATCTGCCGCGTTTCCTGCGGCTGCCGGATAAACAGATCATTTTCCTGGACGACGTGATCCGCGAACATCTCGGTTTTCTTTTCCCGCATACAACGATCACCGGCTGCTACAGCATCAAAGTGACCAGGGACGCGGAGATCGACGTAGATGAATTCAGCGGGCACCTGCTGGAAAAAGTGGAGAACATGCTCGTGAAACGCCAGCTGGGCGTGCCTACGCGTTTCCTGTACGATGCGCGCATGCCCGGTGATTTGCGGGATTCGCTGGCGGAATATTTCCGCATCGCGCATGTGGAACTTGTGGCGGGCGGAAGGTATCATAACCTCAAAGACCTTGCGGAGCTGCCCATGTGGTCTGCCAATGCTACCTGCACTTATCCGCCCATGCCCGCCGTACCGGTAGCCGCGCTGGAAGGGGAAGGCAGCCTGCTCAATGTTATCAAAGAAAAGGATGTGCTGCTGCACGTGCCTTACCAGCAATACGATTACATCGTTCGTTATTTCAACGAAGCCGCCACCGATCCCGATGTAAAGGAAATTTACGTGACGCTTTACCGCGTGGCTTCTGGTTCGCAGATCGTACATGCGCTGATCAGCGCCGCGAAAAACGGCAAACAGGTGACGGTGATGGTGGAACTGAAAGCGCGTTTCGACGAAGCGAACAACATCCGCTGGGCCAAACGTATGAAAGAGGCCGGCGTGAAAATACTGTACAGCATCCCCGGCCTGAAAGTTCACGCCAAAGTAGCGCTGGTAAAACGCAAACGCGGTTTTCAATGGGACCACATCGGCCTGCTGGCTACCGGTAATTTCAACGAAAGCACCGCCAGGTTCTATACCGATCATGTGCTGCTCACCGCCCACGAAGGCATTACGCAGGAGCTGGAGCTGCTTTTTGTTTACATGCAAACCGGCATTTCGCCCACGCGTTACAACTTCATGCATTTCGACAACCTGCTGGTGGCGCAGTTCAATCTTACAAACCGCTTCACCGCCATGATCCGCCGCGAAGCGGAGAACGCGCGCAAAGGGCTGCCTGCGAAGATCGTGATCAAGCTCAACAACCTACAGGAAAAACAGATGATCGCCGAGCTGTACGCCGCGGCGGAGGCTGGCGTAGAAATAGACCTGATCGTGCGGAGCATCTGCTGCATCGTTCCCCGCAAAGGCATACGCCTGCGCCGGATCGTGGACCGTTACCTGGAACACGCGCGGATCTTCATTTTCCACAACAACGGCGAAGAAGAAATATACATGGGGTCGGCAGACTGGATGAACCGCAACCTGCACCGCCGCATCGAGGTTTGTTTCCCGGTGTACGACCAGGTTTACCGGCGGCAGGTGAGAGATATTATCGATATACAGCTCGCGGATAACACAAATGCCGTAATATTGGATGCGCAAATCCGGAACATTCCCGTCGAAAGAAAGGAAAATGAGCCGGCCGTTAACGCGCAGAAAGGCATTTACGCCTACGTACAACAATGTTAAAACCTGCGTATGGGCACACCTGATACAACTGAACGGTTTATCGCGCTGGTGAACAACCGGTTCAAGTTCTCCCTGTTCCTGCTGTACAAACTTCCCAGCGCCTGGATGGCAGGCGTGCGCGTGCGTAGAATGTCCGCCGAAAGCTGCACCACCGTGGTGCCTTACCGCTGGCTTTCCCAGAACCCGTTCCGCTCCACTTATTTCGCCTGCCTGGCCATGGCGGCGGAAATGAGCAGCGGCTTACTGGCCATGGCGCATGCGAACGGAGCGCCCGCCAAAGTATCGATGCTCGTGACCGGCATGGAGGGCATCTTTCTCAAAAAAGCAAAAAACAAAACCTATTTCACATGCGATGCAGGTGAAAATATTCAACATGCAATTAACCAGGCTGTGCAAACCGGCGAGCCTTCCGCGCTGACCGTCCAAGTGGCGGGCGTTGGGGAAGACGGCGCGGAAATAGCCCGGTTCATGATCACCTGGAGCTTTAAAAAAATTTCATCATGAAGATTACATTTCACGGCGCAGCGCGTACGGTGACAGGCTCAAAACACCTCATCACCCTGAAGAACGGAAAACGGATTTTAATGGACTGCGGTATGTACCAGGGCATGGGCAAAGAAACGGTGGCGCTGAACCTCGATTTCGGGTTCAATCCCGAGGAAGTGGACATCATGATCCTTTCCCATGCGCACATCGATCATTCCGGCCTCGTGCCGCGCCTTTCCAAACTGGGTTACCGCGGTAAGATCTACTGTACGCCCGCCTCCCGCGACCTCACGGAAATTCTCCTGCTCGATTCGGCGGAGATACAGGAAGACGATATCAAATACGTCAACAAAAAGAACGCCCGCGAAGGCAAGCCCTACATCGAGCCGCTGTACCGCATCGAAGACGCCAAACGCGCCATCGGCCAGCTGAGCCCCGTTCCTTACGGCAAATGGGAGAAGATCACCGAAGGCGTGGAAGTGATGTTTACAGACGCAGGCCACATCATTGGCAGCGCCTGCGTGCACCTGCGTATCACGGAAGACGGCAAAACCCGGCAGATCACCTTCAGCGGCGATATCGGCCGTTATGGCGACCCCATCCTCAAATCGCCTGAAGTATTCCCGCAGGCGGATTACATCATCATGGAATCCACTTACGGCAGCAGCCTGCACGAAGACATTGCGCCTACAGACGACATCTTGCTCAAATACATCCACGACACCTGCATCGGCAAAAAAGGAAAACTCATCATTCCCGCGTTCAGCGTAGGCCGTACGCAGGAACTGCTCTACACGCTCAACCGGGCGCAGCTGGCGGGCAAACTGCCGCATGTAGACCTGTTCGTAGACAGCCCGCTGTCCCTCGAAGCCACGGAAGTAACGCGTTTGCATCCCGAATGTTTCAACAAAAAAGTGCAGAAGATCCTGGAAGTAGACGACGACCCGTTCAGCTTTCCCGGCATGAAATACATTAAAACCGTAGACGAATCGAAGGCGCTGAACTTCCGCAAAGAGCCCTGCGTGATCATTTCCGCATCGGGCATGGCGGAAGCCGGAAGGGTGAAACACCACATCGCCAACAACATCGATTCCGCGCGCAACACCATCCTGATCGTGGGGTATTGCGAGCCGCAATCGCTCGGCGGCAGGCTGATGCGCGGCGCGAAAGAAGTATCTATTTACGGCGAAAGGCATGAAGTGAAGGCGGAAGTAGGCGTGATCCGCTCCATGAGCGCGCATGGCGACTATGAGGATATGAGCCAGTGGCTGGCCTGCCAGGACCCGAAGGAAGTGAAAAAATTATTCCTCGTGCATGGTGAATATGAAGTGCAGACCGTTTTCAAAGACTGGCTGATCAAAAAAGGTTTCGGGGACGTGGAAATTCCCGAAAGGCATTCGGAAGCAGGTCTCGGCTAATCTTCCAGCAGCGGGAACCAAAGGTTCACCCTCGTTCCCGTGGCATTTCCGTTCGCATCCTTCAGGTCCTCGATATCAAAGGAAGCATCCATTTTAAACCGGCTGTTGTAGATCTGCAGCCGGTCTTTTGTTATCTGAACGCCCCGCGAAATATGCGTGGGGTGGCTTTGCTGTTTTAACGTGGTCGCGGCGTCGCGGCCGATGCCGTTGTCTTCGATGATGCAAAGGATCTGGTTTTCCCGCCGGATAAACTCGATGGTCAGCAATCCCCTTTCATTTTTATGTTGCAACCCGTGCCAGATAGCGTTTTCAACGAAGGGCTGGATCACCATGGCGGGAATTTCCAGGAAATCGCTGTCCAGTTTCGGGTCTATCATGATGCGGTAATCGAAACGTTCGGCCAGGCGGAGGCGTTCCAGCTCGAGATAGTTTTCGAGCATATCCGTTTCGCGGGTAATGGAAATGCTGTTGAGCTGCGAATGGTCCAGCACGTTGCGGATCAGCCTGGCAAAACGGCTCAGGTAAGCAAGCGCCTGCTCCGTTTCGTTTTTCATCATGAACGTCTGGATAGAGTTGAGCGCGTTGAAAATAAAGTGCGGGTTCATCTGCGCGCGCAGCGCTTTCATTTCCAGCTGCGCCAGTTCTTCGCGGAAAGCCGCCCGGCTTCTCGCTTCTTTACGCACGAGGTACACTCTCACCCTGAAATAGCCGTACACCAGCCCAAGGATGGCCAGCACCACCAGCGCCCGGAACCACCAGGTTTGCCAGAATGCGGGCAGCACGCTGATGTACAGCGAAGTGACGTTGTGCGAAAAAACGCCCGCCATGTTCATGCCTTTCACCCTGAAAATATAATCGCCGGGCGGAAGGTTGGTATACCGCGCCACCAGTATGTTCCCGGCGTGTATCCAGTCTTTGTCGAGACCTTCCAGCTTGTAGAAATACTGCGTTTTTTCGGCATGGTTCTGCAGCGATTTAAATTCGATGCCGATGTAATTCTGCCGGTGCGTGAGCTTCAGCGGCGTGCGCGGGCTCAGGGCCGAATCCACGTTCACCGGGTGATTGAGTACCCTGAAATCCACGATGGTAATATCCGGCGGGGGCGGTTTTACTTCTAGGCGGAACGCGGAAAAGGCCATGGCATGGTCGGATGCGCCTACCAGCAGCCGCCCGTCTTGCAGAAATGCGATGTTGCGGCGCACTTTCCTCGAATTATCGATGATGTCGTCGTTTTGCACGAAAGCAGACAGGGTGCGCGTTTTGCCGTTGAGCCGGTAAAACCCGAATGGCGTGGTGAACCAGGCGTCGTCGTTACCGGCGGGCTGAACGCTCAGTATCCATTCGTCGAACAGCTGGTCGTTGATGGTTTGTGCTTCCCAATGATGGTTGCGGTGATTGTAAAAAAAGATGCCATGGTCTGTGCCCGCCAGCAGCATGCTGTCTGAGAACGGCATCAGCGCGGTAACGTTACGCACCGTATCCGGCCCGCGGCGGAACATGATCTGCCGGTCTACCTTGCCGGATCTTTTATTGAACAGCAATACCCCGCCGTTGCTGGACGCGAGCCACAAATATTCGTCGTTTGCCGGTACGATGCCGCTCACGGAAGTATTGCGGTGAATGTATTCATGCACCTGTTTGTAATCGGTCACTTCGCCGGAGCGCATGTTCCACCGCACAATACCGACTTTGTAAAGCCCCACCCAAACGATGGAATCGTTTTCGGGCCACATGCACAGCACGGTTTGGTCGCTGAAGCCGGGCGGGCGGTAATGTTTAAAGCGCCGCGTGGCGGGGTCGAATTGGGAAACGTGCCCGTTTTCCTGCCCGATCAGCATCGATCCGTCCTTTTTTTCCGCGAAACTCCATACCAGCGAACGTTCTTCCGGGATGCCCGAGCCGTCCGGCCGGTGCGTGTAATGCGCTTTCACCCGAAGGTCCGGCCCGAGCCAGGCAAAACCCTGCCCCCAGTAACCGATGAACACGTCGCCGTTGCGCGCGGTGTGAATGCCGGTGACCTCGGACTGCGGAAGCGGGCGGCTGCGGTGATCCAGGCGTGTAAACGACTGGTTGTGCAGGCTCATGATGTTCACCCCGCGGTCCGTTCCCACCCACAGGTGCCCGTCGCGGTCGATCAGCAGGCAGTTTGTTTCGTAATCGTAATGAAGGCCGAGCGGGTCTTTATTGTTGCCGGGGAGATGAAGGTTGAATCGGCCTTCTTTTTCGTTGTACCGGTGAAGGCCAAGATGCTCCATGGCGATCCATATTTCTTCGTGAACGTCTTCGATGATGTCGTACACCTGGTCGTTTTCGCCTTTTTTATAAGGAAAGATGAAGGAACGCAGGTGATTGGTGTCCGGATGCCAGGTATACAGCTCGCTTTCGCCGCGCGTAGCGATCCAGAGCCGCTGGTGATGGTCTTCGAATATTTTTTTAGCGCTGGTCGGGATGTTGAGTATCGCCAGGCTGTCGGGGTTGTTGTGCATACCGAAAACCTTGTCGCGGTTTTTGGGTATCATGTAAAGCTCGTGGATGCCGCTCACCCAGAGCCGGCCGAAAGCGTCCTCAACGATGGCGCTCCGCATGCGGGTGCGCAGGCTGTCCGGCAGGCCGGGGGCTTTGCGGAAGCGGTTGTTTTTTTCGTCGAACTGAAGCAGGCCCGCGCCGGTGGTGATCCAGAGCACGCCGTTATGGTCCTGCAAGAAGGCGTGGCAGCGGAAGTCGCCGGGAGGCATTACGCCGGGCTCCAGCGCTACGACCGCTACTTTGGCGGTAACGGGGTCGTATACACGGATGTTGTCCGGGGTGCCCATCCAGATGCGGCCTTTACGGTCTTCGAACAGGGCGATGTCTTCGTAATAAATGGAACCGGGCAACCGGTCGAAATTGGAAATGGTGAGGAAATTTTCGCCGTCGAACCGTTGCAGCGATGTGCTGGCGATCCAGAGAAAGCCTTTTTTGTCCTGGAGGATCGCGGAAACGTGATTGCCGGCCAGTCCGTTTTCCATGGTGAGATGGGAAAAGGTATAGGCGTGCTCAGGTTGTTGGGCTAAAGCGCCCAGGCTGAGAAATATGGCTGCCAGCAGATGTATAGCTCTCATTCAGGTATAAACAGCTTCCGGGCGGCCCGTTGCCTGCCCGGAAGCGTAAAGTTACTTCGTTACATTCAACTGGTAAGCAGAAACATTGTTCCCAAAGAAAGTAGGCACGTACACGATCTTCTTTTTTGCGTCGTAACCGATGTCTGCGGATTGCAGTTTCTGGGCCTGCGTGTCCAGCACTTTGGTGGCGGAACCGGTTTTGACGTTTACGTAAAACACTTCGCCCTGCCAGCAGGAAACGATGTATTCGTCGCCCTGAACATGTTCGATGCCGTCTGTGCCGCGGGTAACGTCGGCCAGTTTGGTGAGTTTGCCGTTTTTGCCCGCGCGGAATACTGCGCCGGCATCCAGCACCAGCAGCCCGTCCGGACGGTAAAGCACCCCGTTGGGGCCTTTCAGGCCGCTGTTCGCACTGTCCAGCAATACGGCGGACTTGCCATTGATGAGGGTGTGCACCTTTTTCTTTTTGGAATCGGTTACATACACCGTTCCTTTCGGGTCTACACTGAGGTCGTTCAGGTTCACCGCGTCCGGGATGGCGTGGCGGGTAACGATCGCGCCTTTGGCGATGTCTATCTCCACCACTTCACCCATGTCCGCCACATACAGGCGGTTGCCGTGAATGCCCATTCCTTTGGGGGAATTGAGACCGTCTACCCAATGGAGGTTAGACACTTTACCATCCGGGCTCATTTTGGAAATGAAGCCCTGGCCGTCGTTGGCCCAGGGTTGCCCGTCGATGTTGGCGACAAAAAGTACATTGCTTTTAGCGTCGAAATAAACGGATTCGGGCACGCGGAGCGTGGTGTCTGAAGTCCATTTTTTCTCTAACGTGGCCGATTGGGCGGAAACACGCAACAGTGGAACGGCCGCGCATGAAAGACAAAGGATAGCAGCTTTAAGTTTCATAACTGGTTAAGATTAGGTCTTAAATTTAATAAATCCTCCCCGGATTCATGAAATAAGAAACCGCGCGGCCCGGTTACGGTTGTTTTATTTTTAATCCCTGATCTTCAGCATCCCCGCATTGATCGCCACCACGATGGTGCTTACGCTCATCAGTACCGCGCCTGCCGCGGGGCTCAGCAATATGCCCATCCCGCTGAGCACGCCCGCTGCCAGCGGAAGGGCCACGATGTTGTAGCCGGTTGCCCAGGCGAGGTTTTGTATCATTTTCCGGTAAGTGGCCTTGCCAAACAATACCAGGTTCGCCACATCCTTCGGGTTGCTGTTTACCAGCACAATGTCTGCCGTTTCCGCCGCCACGTCGCTGCCGGAGCCCACGGCGATGCCCACGTCGGCTTTGGCCAGGGCGGGCGCATCATTCACGCCGTCGCCGGTCATGGCTACGTATTCGCCGGCTTGCTGCAGCGAAACGATCTTCTCCAGTTTTTCGTGCGGCAGCACTTCCGCGAAATACTGGTCCATGCCCAGTTCCCGGCTCACGCTTTCGGCTACCGTTTGGTTGTCGCCGGTGAGCAGCACGGTTTTGATCTGCTGCCCTTGAAGGATGCGGATGGCCTCCGCCGATTCGGGGCGAACCTTGTCGGAGAGTGCGATATATCCCGCAGTTCGACCATCCTGCTGCACGTACACCAGCGTTTCACCCGCGCGGATCGCCTCGGGCTGCTCAGCCAGCGCATTCGGGCTTACCACCGAAACCTTCCGGCCGTTTACCGTGGCCGTGATGCCCTTGCCCGTGATGGCGGTAATGTTTTCCGCTTTTTCCGCGGTCAGCCCCATTTCTTTCGCCTTTTGCACAATGCCCGTGGCGATGGGGTGCTCGGAGCCCTGCTCCAGGGCGTAGGCGAGGCGGAGCACTTCGTCGTCCGGAAGATTTTTGTCCAGCGAGCCATGCCGCACTACGGCAAACTGCCCCACGGTGAGTGTGCCGGTTTTGTCGAACACGAGGGTGGTGATCTTTCTCGCGTTTTCGAACGCCGTCCGGTTTTTGATCAGCAGGCCCTGCCTTGCCGCCATCGAGGTAGATTTGGCCACCACGAGCGGAACGGCCAGCCCCAGCGCGTGCGGGCAGCAGATCACGATCACCGTTACCATTCTTTCGATGGCGAAGGCCAGCGTGCTGCCTGAAAAATACCAGGCGGCGAAAGTGATAAGCCCCGCCGCGATGGCAATTACCGTGAGCCAGCGGGCCGCTTTGTCCGCCAGCAGCTGCGTGCGCGATTTCGACCGCTGCGCGTCGTTCACGAGCTGTATCACCTGCGACAGGTACGATTCCGCGCTGCCATGCGTCACTTTTACGCGCAACGCACCGTTGCCGTTGATGGCGCCGGCAATTACTTTGTCCCCGGTGTGTTTTTCCACCGGCCGCGATTCGCCGGTCAGCATCGATTCGTTCACCGCGCTTTGCCCTTCTTCCACCCATCCGTCTGCGGCGATCTTTTCACCGGGCTTTACGAGGATAACGTCGTCTTTTTTCAACGCGCCCGTTTCCACTTCCATCACATGATCGCCATGCAGCAGGTGCGCGGTGGAAGGCATCAGTTTCACGAGCAGCTCCAGTTCTTTCGAGGCGCCCGCCACCGAAGTCATTTCGATCCAGTGGCCCAGCAGCATGATGAGGATCAGCGTTGCCAGCTCCCAGAAAAAATCCATGCCGGGCAAACCGAATACCGTGGCTGCGCTGTAGATGTATGCCACGGAAATGGCAAAACCAACCAGCGTCATCATGCCGGGATTGCGGGCTTTTAACTCTTCGGCCAGGCCTTTCAGGAAAGGCCATCCGCCGTAGACGAACAGTACGGTAGACAATGCGAACAGCAGCCATTTGGAGCCGGGGAAGCCCCAGTTCACCCGCAGCCAGTGTTGTATCATGGGGCTTAGCAGCAGCACGGGCACGGTGAGTATCAGCGTGACATAAAAACGTTTCCTGAAGTCACCGGTCATCATGGCGTGATGATCGTGCCCGGCGGCGCCGTGCGGGGGATTTTCATGATGATGCGGAGCGGGCTGCGGCATATGTTGATGACCGTGAGAATGATCCATTGCGGTGTAGTTAGGTGAAAAAAATGAAACAGGTATACATGCGGGAATGTTCAAAATCCTTACCAAATAAGGGTTTTGCAGGAATTGTATAATAAAAGGCAGGAATTATGTAAAAAACGCGGGTTTACCCCACGATGGGGTTCACGGGGATATTGTTGTTGAGATGTTTGTCCAGTACCTGGCGCAGCGCGGTGAACTCGATGGGTTTGATCACGTAATCGGCGGCGCCTTCGCGCCGGAACATTTCGGCGGTTTCGGTAAACGCGTCGCCGGAGGCGATAATGACGGGGATATTGCGGAGTGTTTCGTCCTGTTTGAGATGGAAAAGCATTTCGCGGCCGTTCATTTTTGGCATATGCGAATCGAGGATGATGAGATGGGGCATTTGTTCCCTTGCCTGTTCGAGCCCTTCGACGCCGTTGCCGGCCAGCGACACGGTGGCGCCATTGTTTTGCAGGAAATTGCGGAGAATGGCCTGGTTCATTTTATCGTCTTCCACCACGAGAATATGTTTCCCGGCAAACTGCCGCGGCGTGGGCATGGAGCGCTGCGGGGCGGGGGTGTGGCGGTTCACGATGTCTTTGGCCGGGAACAACACCGTGAACGTCGTGCTGATGCCTTCCAGCGTATCCACGGTAATGGTGCCGCCCAGCAATTCCGCGAAATGTTTGGAAATATGCAGCCCGAGGCCGGTGCCTTCCATAAACGCGTTCCTGTCCGCTTCCAGGCAGCGGTAAATATTCTGCAGGTTTTCCGTCTCCAGCCCGCCGCCCTGGTCGGTGATGCTGATATGCCATTTATCGTCGCGGAGGCCGCAGTCTATCGTGATCACGCTTTGACTGCGCGTGTATTTGATGGCGTTCAGCAACAGGTTGTTCACGATCTGCGAAAGTTTGGTATCGTCCGTAAAAACGAGATCGGGCATATTGTCGTCGAACCGCAGCTTGATCTCCACCGTTTTTGTAATGGCCACATATTCATAAATGCCGGTAATGCCTTGCAGGAGATGACGGATGTGCACGTGTTTGCGGTTCACCGCGTCCAGCTGGCCCGCCTCGATGCGGGAAAGCTCCAGCACATTGTTGATGATGTCTTTTACGTTAAAGCTCGCCACGTACAGGTTGTCTACCAGCGCCGGCAAAGTCTCTTCCGTTCTGCCGTTTTTCAGGTCGAGCCGCATCAGCTGCACGATGCCGAAAATGGCGTTCAGCGGGTTCCTGATCTCGTGACTGGTTTCCTGCAAAAATATTTTCCTGGAATGATTGGCTTTCTCGAGCTGCCCCGAACGTTCTTTCAATGCCTCCATCAGCCGGATAGCGGTTTTTTTGTAAAAGAGGATGCATACGGTGTTAAGCGTGAGAATGAATGCAATGCACACCCAGCGGATAAAAAAAGTGACGTTGTGGGAAAAAGTGATAGGTTCGATGATGCCGGAGTAATAAAAAAATTCTGTCACCAGCAGGCCGGCAACCGTAATGCAGAAACCAATAAGAATGGATTTCGGTTTGTTGAACACCAGGTACGTCGCGCTGATCATAAACAGCAAGGCCAGCACCACTTCCACCTGCGTGCCCAGCAGCACGCCGAAATACACGACGCACATCGCATGATAACTGATCATGCAGATGGCAGCCGTTTCATATTTTTTAAGATGGTTGAGGTAAATGATGAAGAAAAAGCCGATCCCTTCGATGATCGCGGGGATCAGTATCTGCAGCTTATCCGTGATCAGCCAGAAAATAAAACCCATCACGATGGCCAGCACGCCTGTTGTGAAACACAATGCGTTGTTGATGCTTATTCTTTGCTTCTGCTCATCGGAAAGGCCCTGCGTGCCTGTAGCGATGATCGAAGCGACGAACGAAAATACTTTCATGTTTTGGTGTTGTTCTGCAACTGGTGTCAACAAATAATCAGTCGGGGCTTGTGGTTCATACGGCTGCTTTTATAAATTTACGCATAAGCGCCATTCAATCAAAATGAGAATTTAAATGCAAACTCGTTTGTAAAGAGGTGATGCAAACAAGGCTGCCCCGCAAGGCGATCTATTCCTTTGATTTAACGCATACGCCGGTCAGCGGATGAGCGTGGCGGTGCCAGTAAGGAAGAAGTCCTGCCCGAGATAGTCCACTGCCATCACCTGCCATACGTACACTCCGTTGGTTTGCGGCGCGCCGTTAATGCGCCCGTCCCACCCGAGGCCGTTTTTCGAGCTGGTAAATACCAGTTGCCCCCAGCGGTTGTACACGGAAAAATACCGGATCTCCTGTATGCCCGCGCCGATAGGCCGGAGAAGATCGTTTGTGCCGTCCCCGTTCGGTGTAAAGGCCGTAGGCACGAATACCTGCGGCAGGGTGTTGTATACTTTTACATTGATGAACGCGGAATCCATGCAGCCGGCTTCATCCTGCACCAGCACCCTGTAGCGGATCGCGCGGGTGGGCGAGCTGAAAGTGATCAGCGGGTTGGCGATGAAGGGGTTCGACAATCCCCCGGCGGGCGACCAGGTATATTGCAAACCGCCGGAGGCGTTCAGCTGCAAAGGCTGGCCCAGCACAACCGCGGTATCTCTGCCTGCGGAAGCCTGCACTTTGGGCAGCACGGTAACCAGTACCGTGTCCCGCACGGGTTTGGGACAACCGCGTGTATCCGTTGCCGTGAAAATGTATTGCGTGGTGGCTTCGGGATGCACGGTGGGGGTGAGCGTTTGTGGCTGAAGCGGGCTCCAGGTGTACGAACTGCCGTCTGTGGTGGCGTGCAGCGTGGCAAAGGTCTCGAAACAGATGACCGTGTCCGGCCCGGCGTTGGCCTGCGGATAAGGCACGGTGTTTACATTGATGTCGTCCGTAGCGGTGCAGTTGCTGATGGAGGCGGTGACCACGTAACGCGTATTGCCGGTGGGCGTTGCCAGCGGGTTTTTGACGGACGCATTATTGAGGCTTGCCGCGGGCGTCCAGGAATAAAGGAGGCCGTCCGAGGCGGGGCGGAGCGAAATGGCGTCGCCAAGACAGATCACCGTGTCTGCCGGCAAACCCAGCGTAACCTGGTCCACGGCGCGTATCGTGACGGAATCGCGGTTGAGGCAGCCGTCGTAGTCGAGGTCGACATAATACTTCGTATCCGTGGTCACGTTGACGTTCGGTGTGGCGGTGTTCGCGCCGGTCATGTTGACGGCCGGGCTCCAGGTGAATGTGCCCAATCCGTTCGCGCGCAGCTGCAAGGGGTCGGGCGGACAAATGAGCGTGTCGCGGAAAGCCAGGAGGATGGGTGGTTTGTCCAGTATCGTAACGGTCTGCACCAATGTGTCTTTACATCCCACCGAATTGTGCGTGATCAGCCGCACGCTTTTCGGGCCGGTGGAAGGGTAGGCGTAGGTAGGATGCTGCAGCTGCGAAAAATCGGTTTGCGTGCCGCCGTCGCCAAAATCCCAATCCCAGAAATTGACGGTGCCGAATGCCGTGGTAGTTTCGTCGCGGAAAAGAACGGGTTTGCTGATGCATGCGCCCGCCGATGAAAAGCGCGGATCGAAGCCCGGGTAAACGAGCGCTTTCGATACGGTGGAATCGGGGCATTGCATGCCGCGGTTGGTCACCAGTTTTACATCGTAGGTGCCCGGCGCAGGGAAAGTATAATCCGCCGTCTGGCCTGAAGTGCGATATACGACATTTCCCGCGCTGTTGCTGAATTCCCAGCTCCAAGATGCGATCAGCGGACTGTTGCTTTGGTTGGTAACCGTCAGCCGCTGCGTGTTGCCGCAAAGCATGTATTCCGGCAGCAGCGAAGCTGCCGCGATAGTGCAGCCGGTGATGCTCAGCTGAAGGTCTTTGCGCTGCGTCGCGATGGCCACGCCGTTCCGGATCTCCTGCACGCATACGGTAACCACGTAAATGCCCACGCCCGGCGCAATGCCGGAAACCATGCCGGTAGCGGGATTGATGGTTACCTGGTTGCCCAAAGGGCTGCTGCCGCTGAAGCCCGAACCGTACGGTAAAGGATAATAGGGCGGCTCCACGACCGGTTGGCTTTGCTGACCGCCTCCTCCTCCACCCGGTCCGCCGGGCCCGCCACCGGAATAACCGACGGTCTGGTACGCTTCGCTGAAAAAATACCGGAGCTCGTCGCCGTCCGCGTCTTCGGCGGCAAAACTGTAATTGAAGGAATTTTCCGCGCAGATGGTTATCAGGTCGCTGCCGGTGAAACGCGCGCTGCTATTGGCCGGCGCGGCGGTCAGCGGCCGCGATCCCGGAATTTCCGCGGTGTAGGTGGCGCCGATGCGGCCATAACCGGGGTCGAGGTTCGTGATGCCGTCTACCCGGTTCGTTACCTGCGAAGTAAGCAGGTAGCCGTCCGCGGATACGGGAAGCGTAACATCGAATTCCCAGTACCCCACGTAAAAGCAGATCAGCGGCGGGCGTGTAATGCAGGGGTCGTCGCTCGTACCGCTCTGTTCTTCCTCCCGCGACAGCGGCACCTGTTCGTCCCGTATGCGCTCGCCCGTTACCCGGTTGAAAATGCCGATGTAAATGGGGTTGTAAAAATTCCGGTTCGGCGTAAAACAGCTTCTGAATTGTTTCAGCGTAACATGGTAAGTGTTCATGCCGCCCGAGGAGCTTCTCAGCGTATAATACATCTCCCCGCCGGTAATGTGATCGGCTTTAAGGGTGAATGAGCACCCTATGAAAATGAGCAGCAAAATGTGCCTCATGAAGATGTATTTGAGCTGACAAGGGATACGTAAATGCTCATGTACCGGTTGCTCCCGGCCGCAAATGTTAGGTTGGATGGCGTAATTATAAATATAAGCATACGCGGCGATGATTTCGCATTCTAAAATTATATAATATAATAAGGATTGCTTACGAACAAATAACTTTTTATCTTAGGGGATATGATAAGCATAAAACCCGTTTTTTGTTGCCTGGCGCTCTTTCTCGCCTTTCAGGCAAGCGCGCAGCAGCGGCCCAATATCATCATTTTCCTGGTAGACGATATGGGCTGGCAAGACACAAGCGAACCTTTCTGGACGCAATCCACCCCGCTCAACAAACGGTACCGTACGCCCAACATGCAAAGGCTCGCGAAACAAGGCATGAAGTTCACCAACGCCTACGCAACACCGGTATGCACGCCCACGCGCGTGAGCCTCATGACGGGCATGAACGTAGCGCGCCATCATGTTACCAACTGGACGAACTATGCGCGCGATAAACGGTCAGACAACCCGGATTCAACACTGCAGTCCGGCCCGTGGAACCTGAACGGGATGAGCCCTGTGCCGGGCATTCCAAATACCGTATATGCGACCCCGTTACCAAAACTTTTAGCGCAGGCGGGATATTTCACAATTCATTGCGGCAAGGCGCATTATGCTTCCAATGGCACGCCCGGCGCGGACCCGCTGGCGATGGGCTACGCGGTGAACATTGCAGGGCATGCGGCCGGCCACCCCGCGAGTTATCTGCCGGAGAAAAAATACGGCGCCGCCAGCGCATCGCATGGTGTGCCCGGACTGGAGGAATTTTACGGCACAGACGTATTCCTGACGGACGCGCTTACCCGCAAAGCGCTCACGGCGATCGACAAAAACCGTGCATCGAAAAAACCATTTTTCCTCTACATGGCGCATTACGCGGTGCACGTGCCTTTGGAGGCGGATAAACGGTTTTACCAGCATTACATCGATCAGGGTCTGAGCGAAACGGAAGCGAAATACGCGAGCCTGATAGAAGGCATGGACAAAAGCCTGGGCGATATCATGGATTACCTGGAACGCGAAGGAATGGCGAAAAATACCGTCGTGATGTTTATGTCGGACAATGGCGGGCTGAGCCTTTCGCCGCCACGCACGCCGCCGGCGCATACGCAGAACCTGCCGCTGAAAGCGGGCAAAGGCTCGGTGAACGAAGGCGGCATCCGCGAACCGATGATCGTGAGCTGGCCCGCGGTGATAAAACCGGGAACGGTCGCGGAGCAACCGGTGATCATCGAAGATTTTTTCCCGAGCGTGCTGGCGATGGCGGGAGCCAGGAAACCGGTGCTGGTACAGCAAACGGACGGGATAAGTTTTTTACCGGTGCTGAAAGGTCATTCGGCGAAAGTGAAAGAACGTTTGCTGGTATGGCATTACCCGCATCGCTGGAACCGCGGCGAAGGCCCCGGCCTGCACTTTTTTTCCGCTGCGCGGAAGGGAGACTGGAAGCTTGTGTACGATCATCGGAAGGAGGAATTGTATTTGTACGATCTGAAAAAAGACATCGGCGAAACGCATGACGTGGCGAAGGAAAATCCATCCGTGACGAAACAGCTCGCGGAAGAACTGACCAGTTATCTGCAGGAAAGAAATATAACGATGCCGGTATTCAAACTCTCCGGCCTCCCGGTGGCATGGCCATCGGAAATTGCTTCCGCAGAACAGTGAATTGTATTCAAACCTTTTCGCATCGAACAATCGTTCATACGCACAGTAGCAAATCGCAGAAGAGAAAATTACCGCGTGGCGGGATACAGCAATCCATGCAGCAAACCAACCAGTTCGGAGAATTTTTCCGGTTTGGTGATAAACTGGAAAGCGCCCAGCTGGCGGGCTTCCTGGATGGTCTGGATATCGGAGGCTGTGGAATATACCACCACCGGCACGTCTTTGGCTTTGTGCGCCGCTTTTACCTCGCGCAGGAATTGCACGCCATTCATCACCGGCATGTTGAGATCGAGGAAAATAAGATCAGGCAGGGAATCAGCGCTGTTCAGCTGCATAATGGCCTCATAACCGTTCGGGGCTGTGTTGCATATAATTGATTCGTCGATGAACTCAAGGGCGGACAGAAACATTTCCTGGTCATCCGTATCATCGTCGATCAATAATATGGTGGGTACATTTGTCGTCATACACGCTGGGATTAATAATTAAAACTTCGAACAATCGGCCGGTACAATACATTGAAAAATAATATTATACAATCTATGGCAAAACGCAGTACTGTTAATTTAATCAATTTAAGTTGAAAAAAGATGTATTTAATGAGTAAGATTGTAACCCGATGTTTAATTAACGCTCATCCGATGAAAAAGTTATTCTTTTTGCTGATAACGGGCCTTTCCGGCCCGGCAATTTTCGCACAGCAAAAACCCAACGTGGTCCTTATTTATGCAGACGATGTAGGGTATGGCGACCTCAGCTGCTATGGCGCTACGAAAGTTCAGACCCCCAACCTGGACAAACTGGCCCAAAGCGGCATCCGTTTTACCAACGGGCATACCACTTCCGCCACCTGCACTCCTTCCCGTTTCGCGCTTATCACCGGCAGGTACCCTTGGCGTAAGACCGGTACCGGCGTATTGCCCGGCAATGCCGCGATGATCGTGCCGGTCGGGCAGGCCACCTTTCCTTCCATGATGCAAAAAGCGGGTTACAAAACCGCGCTGGTGGGCAAGTGGCACCTCGGGCTGGGAGACGGCCGGGAGATCGACTGGAACCAGGACATCAGGCCGGGGCCGAATGAAGTAGGTTTCGATTATTCTTTCTTTTTCCCCGCCACGGCAGACAGGGTGCCTACCGTGTTTGTGGAGAACGGCCGCGTGCAGGGGCTGGATGCAAACGACCCCATCACCGTGAACTATAAAGAAAAAGTGGGCGACGAGCCTACAGGCAAGGAAAATCCTGAATTGCTCAGGATGCAGGCTTCGCACGGCCATAATAACACCATCGTGAACGGCATCGGCCGCATCGGTTTTATGAAGGGCGGGCGGAAAGCCCGCTGGGCAGACGAAGAGCTGGCTTACGCCTTTACCGATAAAGCCGAACAGTTCATTGAACAAAACCGCCAGCACCCGTTTTTCCTGTATTTCGCGCTGAGCGACGTGCATGTGCCGCGTATGCCGGCCACCGTGTTCAAAGGCAAAAGCGGCCTTGGCTACCGCGGAGACGCGATCCTTGAAATGGATTGGATGGTAGGCCGCATCATGGAAAAACTCAAAGCGCTCGGTCTCGAGAAAAATACGATCGTGATGTTTTCCAGCGACAACGGCCCCGTGCTCGACGATGGTTACGCAGACGAAGCGGTGACCATGCAAAACGGCCATCAGCCGCTGGGCCCGCTGAGAGGCGGCAAATACAGCGCGTTCGAAGGCGGCACCCGCGTTCCCTGGATCGTGAGCTGGCCCGCGGGCGTAAAGGCCGGGCAAACTTCCGATGCGCTCATCAGCCAGGTAGACCTGTTTGCTTCCTTCGCAAAAATGACCGGCCAGCCCCTGGCTGCCAACGACGCGCCGGACAGTTTCGATATGCTCGACGCCATGCTCGGTAAATCGCGGAAAGGCCGCGACTGGCTTATTCTCCAGGGCGGCGCGCTTTCGCTGGTGCAGGGCGACCTCAAATACATCACGCCTTCCAACGGCGCGAAAGTGATGACGCATGTGAACATCGAATCGGGCGCTGATAAAGAGCCGCAGCTCTTCGATCTGAAAAAGGACGTGGGAGAAAAACAGAACATCGCGGCGGCGCATCCCGAAAAGGTGAAAGAAATGGCCGCCACACTGCAAAAACTGCGAGACGCGGAAAAGACGAGAAAATAAAAAAACCGGTATAAAAAGCGGACGCATTTGAAAAGATGCGCCCGCTTTTATTTTTTGTGGTAACCGTGTTTATGCATTGTAATCGCTCGCGGCATTCAGCGTGTCCATCGCGTCGGCGTCCAGCCGGAGGGAAACGGCGCGGATAATCTCGTTCAGCTGTGAAATGCTGGTGGCGCTGGCGATGGGCGCGGTTACGCCGGGCCGGTCTTTCAGCCAGGCGATCGCGATCATGGAGGGGTTGGCGTTGTAACGCGCCGCCACTTCATCCAGCGCGTCGAGAATGCGGAAACCTCTCCCGGTCATGTATTTGGCGAGGTATTTCGCGCGGGCGCTGCCCGCGATGTCTTCTTCCTTCCTGTATTTGCCGGTGAGGAAACCGCTGGCCAGCGCGAAATAGGGGATCGTGCCGAGATTGTGTTCGATGGCGTAAGGCGCGTATTCCGTTTCGAATTTTTCACGTTCGAACAGGTTGTATTCGGGCTGCAGGGTTTGGTAGGCGGGAAGATGTTTGTTTTTGCTCACGGCGGCCGACGCGATGATGCGCGGCAACGTCATGTTGGAAGTGCCGATGGCGCGCACTTTCCCGGACTTTATAAGCTCGCCGTACGTTTCCAGCGTTTCTTCGATGGGCGTTTCCTCGTCGTCGTAATGCGTTTGATAAAGATCGATGTGATCGGTTTGCAGTCTTTGCAGCGAATCGTCGACCGATTGAAGGATATATGCTTTTTTCAATCCGCGTTTCGTTTCGCTGAACACACCGCCTACTTTGGTGGCGAGCATGACCTTGTCGCGTTTTCCCGTTTTATGCAGCCATTTCCCGATGATCCGTTCCGAATCGCCGCCGGTATTGCCGGGTACGCGCACGGTGTAAATGTCCGCTGTGTCTACCGCGTTGAAGCCCGCGTCGGTAAAGGCGTCCAGCAGGCGGAAAGAAGTTTGTTCATCGGCCGTCCATCCGAACACATTGCCGCCGAACATTAGCGGCGCGATGCGGAACCCTGTATTTCCAAGCGTCCTGGTTTCCATTATCGTTTGATTTTATGGTCGCTAATGTAACAAAATAGCCTGATCTTTATCTTTACAACCGGCAATCACCATGAAAGTATTCATCACAAGGATCATTCCCGAAAGCGGGCTGGAACTGTTGCGCAGCGCAGGCATAACATATACGGAGCATCGTGAGAAAAGAAACCTTTCCCCTGAAGAGCTGATCGCGGCCTGCAAAATGCACGACGCGCTGCTGAGCGTTGGCGGCAACAAGATCGACGCGGCATTCCTGGAAGCCTGTTCCCACCTGAAAGTGGTGGCGCTGATGGCGGTGGGGTACGACAACGTAGACGTTGCGGCGGCCACCGCGCTGAAGATCCCTATCGGCAATACGCCCGGCGTGCTCAGCAATGCCACGGCCGATACGGCTTTCCTGCTCATGCTCGCCACCGCGCGCAAAGCGTTTCATATGCATAAAGTGATCGGGAAAGGGGAATGGGGCTTTTTTGAGCCTACGGCCAACCTGGGCATGGAACTGAACGGCAAAACGCTGGGCGTGTTCGGCATGGGAAAGATCGGGATGGCGCTGGCGAAAAAATGCCGTGGCGCTTTCGACATGCCGGTGATCTATCACAACCGCAGCCGCAACGAAGAAGCGGAACGTTTGCTGGGCGCGCGTTATGTAAGTTTTGAAGAATTGTTGAAGAACAGCGATGTGCTCAGCCTGCATGCCGCCCTTACCCCCGAAACCGCCGGCAAATTCGATGCGGAAGCATTTTCGCAAATGAAACCTTCCGCTATTTTCATCAATACCGCGCGCGGCGCGATGCACAACGAGCTGCACCTGCTGGATGCGCTGCAGCGGCAAACCATCTGGGGCGCGGGGCTGGACGTGACCAATCCCGAGCCCATGAACAAAAACAACCCGCTGCTGAACATGCCTAATGTGGCCGTGCTGCCGCACATCGGTTCCGCCACGGTGGAAGCCCGCAGCGGTATGGCAAGGATGGCCGCCGAAAATATCATCGCCGGGCTGAAAGGCGCGCCATTGCCCTACGCTGTTAATAATCCGTGAAATTATTCACTTGTTTTCACCCTTTTCTGTCGTCAAATTATCTTACATTAAGAACGATGTTGTACAATGCATAACCCTCCGTATTGAGAAAACTTATTATTTGTTTCATCCTACAGCTATTTCCCTGGCCGTTGTCTGCCCAATCCGTGAACGAGCTGAGCAGTGACAGACCTTACGTGCGCATAGCCCAAACCTCCGGCTGGATGCCGGACCCCACAGGGATGCTCACTTATCAGCAGGTGAAACAACCTGCCTACAGTTCGCTTTTTCAGCCCATCCAACACGATATCGGCGCATTTGGCATCACCAAAGCCGCGGTGTGGGTCCACGGGCGGGTGAGCAACCCTGCCACCAACGTCACTTACCTGCTGATAGAATTTTCCAATATCGACAGCCTCACACTGTATTACGAGCACGGGGGCGAACTGCATGTGGCGCAATCGGGCAGCCTGCAATACAAACCCAATCCTTTCCACTTTCACGGTTTTACGTTCGAATTGCCGGCCAATGACGGGAAGCCGGTGGACTTCTGGCTGCGCGCGCGTACCGGCAACGCGCTGATCGTGCCGCTGGCCGCCGCTACTGCGGAAGGCGTGCCCACGGCGCTGGCGGATATGTACATCGTGGAGCTGATCTATCTCGGCGTGGTGACGGCGTTGTTCTTTTACAACCTGCTGCTGTTCTTTTGGGTGCGCGACAAGGCCTATCTCTGGTATCTCGGTTACCTGGTGGCGCTGGCGGGCTTTAACCTGCTGTACCTGCGCGGTTTTCACTACAGCCTCGGCCCCCGCGCCGCATTGTTCTTCAACCAGTACGGTATCGGCCTTGCGGCGGTGAGTTACATGTTCACCATCGGTTTTTCGGTGTTGTTCCTGCGGAGCAAAAAGTACGCGCCCGTGCAAACGCGGATACTGCGGTGGATCTTCTGGCTGCTGTGGGTGCCGGTCATCTGCCTGGCGTTGGGTTGGCGCGTGCCGGCCATCCGCGTCAGTGAATTGTGCAGCTTCTGCATTCCCGTTTTGTTCATCTGGATGTCCATCAACGCTTACAGGAAAGGATATAAACCCGCGCTGTATTTCCTTATCGCATGGACCGCGCTGCTGTCGTGCGTGCTGCTTTTCGTATGTACCAACGTGGGACTGCTGCATTACGGCACCTGGTCGTTCCACATCCTGCCGATCGGTTCCGGTGTGGAAATGATCCTGCTGTCGCTGGCTTTGGGGCACCGGTACGCGTTGTTGAAAAAAGAAAAGATCGATATGCAGGCGGCGCACCTGGAGTACGTCAACAAACAAAAAGACCTGCTGGAAGAAAAAGTGAGCCTCCGTACGCAGGAGCTGGCCAAAATGATGCAGCATTTGCGGGAAAGCAATACGGTAAAAGACAAATTGCTGGGCATTATTTCGCACGACCTGCGCACCCCGCTGGGCACGCTTTCGGGGCTGATGGAACTGCTGGAAATGAAAGCGCTGTCGCCGCAGGAGATCGGGGAATTTGCACAGATGGCCCGGCAGCATATCAAACACATCAATTCCACCATGCACAATATGCTCAACTGGTCGCTGTCGCAGATGAACCGCATCGAAACCCGGCCCGAGAAGGTGGAGCTGGCGCCGCTTTTCCAGCTGATCGCCGATACTTACCGGTTTTCCGCAGGCCAGAAGAACATCCGGCTGGAAATTTCCGTGCCACCGGGCGCCACGGTGTTTGCAGACGATCACCAGCTGGAACTCGTGATCCGCAACCTGGTAGACAATGCCATCAAATTCACCCCGCGCGGCGGCGTGATTTCGTTCGGCGCAAGAGATGCCGGCGGAAAAACGGAACTATACGTGACAGACAGCGGCAACGGCCTGACCAGCGAGGCTGCGTACAAAATATTGTACGGCAGCAAGCTGTATTCCACAGACGGCACCGCCAACGAAAAAGGCACCGGCCTGGGCCTTTGGCTCTGCAAGGAATTTGTGGCCAACAACGGCGGCGAGCTGCACATCAGCAGCATTCCCGGAAAAGGCAGCACTTTTTATTTCCGGTTGCCGAAAGACACGGCGCTTCTCCCGTAGCGCGGAAATTCGTAATTTGATCCCCGCATGATCACCGCTTTTTCAGACTTCAACCATCGGAAAGCCAGCGTGCAAAAACTGCACGCCGGCGATACGATAGATATGGCCCTTTGCCGCTACGACCGTTCGTCGGAAGACGAGTTTTTCATGCCTCATGCCGCCATCACCTGCGTGCGGCAGGGAAAAAAGGTAGTGTACCTCGAGGGGAAAAAACATGAGATGAAAGAAGGCGACGCGCTTTTCATCCCAAAATATTCCGTGATCTATTCAGACATTTCCGTTAAAAAAGAAGCGTTTCTCAGCCTCAACACCATTCTTCACCACAACGCCCCGCCCGGCGACGATGCGGCCGCCATACTGGCAAATATCGCCGCGACCATTACAGATCCTTTGCCGCTGGCGGAACTGGCGCGGCTGCACCACATGAGCCTGAGCACGTTCAAGCGCTGGGCGCTTCGCCACACGGGCGGCAGCGCCGGCAGGTGGATCGGGGTGCGCAGGCTCGAAAGAGCGCGTTACCTGCTGGAGCATAAACGGCTTACCGTTTCGCAGGCCTGCCATGAGAGCGGGTTTCATGACCTTTCGTATTTCATCGGGAAGTTCAGGGAACATTTCGGGGTAACGCCGGGGCAGTTTCAAAAACTGAGCTTTTTGTCATAACCCCGCGGCCGCGCCGCGCATAATTTTGAAATAAAAAAACATGATCACAAGAGAACAGGCGCTCCAGTTCGCGCAGGCATGGGTGAATGCCTGGAACAGCCACGACCTCGAAGCCGTATTGCTCCATTACACGGAAGATTTTGAAATGAGCAGCCCTTTTATTCAGCAGATGGGCATCGCGCCGTCCGGCACGCTCAAAGGGAAAGAAAACGTAGCCGCTTACTGGCGAAAAGCGATGGGCAAATATCCCGATCTTCATTTTGAATTGCACGAAGTGTTTTCCTGCGTCCACACCATCATTATTTATTACGATAGCGTTGCCGGGAAAAAGGCGGCGGAGTTTTTTGAGCTGAACGCCGAAGGAAAAGTTTTCCGGGCCATGGGCCATTATGATTGAAAACAGCTATTCCCGCCATGAATGGCATGTCGTTTGGGTTCAATAAGGTATCTTCGTAATTACCTTTTGTGCCAATGGAAACAGGAACGAACAACCATTATAGAGGCAGACCGGCGGGGGGAATGACCGGTTATCCCGAAATCCTTCAATTACTGCCTGCCGCCGTTTATTCAACGGATGCCGCAGGATTTATCCTCCGGTACAACGACGCTGCGGCGGAGCTTTGGGGCGTTTCGCCCGAGGCCGGCAAAACCTTGTGGAGCGATCTCTGGAAAGTATTCGACCACGATGGGCGTCCCATTCCGCCGGAAGCCGCTCCCATGTCCATAGCGCTTCGGGAGGGTAATGAGCTGAGAGGGGTGGAGGTGGTCCTGGAAAGGGCAGACGGACTCCGTAAAACTGTGGCATGTTTTCCACGCCCTGTATACGATGCACACGGCAGGCTTACCGGCACGGTGAACATGCTGACTGATATTACGAAACAAAATGAAGCCATTGCCCTGAAAATAACCGCTTCGCTGGAGAAAAGCGTCCAGGAGTATAACGCGGAACTGCTGCGTAAAAACGAGGCGCTGAAAAAAAGCGAGGAGCGGTACCATAAAATGATCGAGGAAGTGGAAGATTATGCCATCCTGCTGTTGAACCGGGAAGGGTATATCCTGAACTGGAATAGAGGCGCGGAGAAGATCAAAGGGTACCGGGAAGAGGAGATCGTGGGCAGGCATTTCAGCATATTTTACCTGCCGGAAGACCGGGAGCAGGGGCTTCCCGCCAGGATGATAAACTCCGCGGCGACTGCCGGCAAGGCCATGCAGGAAGGCTGGCGCATGCGGAAGAACGGTACGCGTTTCTGGGGAAGCATTATCATTACCGCGCTGCACAACGATGCCGGCGACGTGATCGGTTTTTCGAAAGTAACGCGCGACCTGACGGAGAAAAAGATAGCGGAAGACAAGATCCGGAAATACGCCGCCGAACTGGAATTCCAGAACAAAGAGCTGGAGCAGTTCGCCTACGCAGCCGCGCACGATATGAAAGAACCGCTGCGCAAGATCCAGTTTTACAATAGTTATGTCAACGAATATGCGGACGGCCTGCCGGAAAAAATGAAAGACTTCCTGAGCCGCTCCATGGATGCGGCCAAGCGCATGCGGCAGCTGATAGACGATTTGCTTACCTATTCAAAAGCCTCTTCGTTCTCCCAGGAGCTGGCCATGGTAGACCTGAACGAGGTCGTGAACGCGGTGGTGGCGTCTCACCGCGATTCCGTGGAAAGAATGGGTGCGGTGATCGAATGGGAAAAGCTGCCGGTGATCAAAGCCATTCCTTTCCAGTTCAACCAGCTGTTCGAAAATCTCCTGGGCAATTCCCTCAAATACCGGCACCCGGGAAGACCGCCGAAGATCAAAGTGGCGGCGTCTATTGTGCCCGGTTCGGAATTGAAGGACTTAAAAGAAGTGGGCGGTTTTTTTCATAAGATCACCGTTACCGATAACGGGATCGGGTTCGATACGCAGTATGCAGCGAAAATATTCGACCTGTTCCAGCGCCTGCATAACGGGAACGAATACACGGGCACAGGTATCGGTCTTGCTATCTGCAAAAAGATCGTGCAGAATCACCAGGGGGTTATCAGGGCCAGCAGCCTTCCTTACCAGGGAGCAGAATTTGCAGTGTATATTCCCGCGGGGAATTAAGCGCGGTTATCCCGCCGCTTCATCGCAGATCCGCAGCATGCGGCGGGTGATGTCTTTCAGCTCGCTCAGCCGGGAAGGTTTTATAAAATATTCGAGGGCGCCTTTTTCCAGGCAGGACCTCACATGCTCCGGCTGGCTGGAAGTGCTCCAAACCACTTTGGGGATCGCCTGCAGCCCCGGTTCTTTCCGTATCCTCTCCAAAACTTCCACAGCGTTAAACACCGGCATTTTATAATCCAGTACGATAAAACACGGAAGCTCTTCGCCGCCATGGCTTTCGAGGTACTCGAGCGCCTGTTGCCCGTCCCGCACCATAGCCAGCTGTATTTCAGGATCAGCCGCCAGCAGGGATTCCTCAAGCATTTCCAGGTCTTCAGGGTCATCATCAGCCAGTAAAAAAATCTTTGGACGGGTTTTGTTGCGCAAGTGCTAAATTTTACCAGGCTAAAATAGTACAAATCAAGCCGCTTTCAAAACAATCACGGATTTTCGTGGCATTTTAGCGGCTTTTAGGCATTTCTCCGAACAAAACAGCCGTAAAAAACGTATTTTACAGGAACATTAGACAAGCGGATACCCCGGCTCAGACCTCAATAACAGACTATACTATATATCGTTCGTTTCATTACAATCACCCTGAATCTCATCTGTCTATGGAAACAACTAAAACCATCCTGTTCGTAACAGGCGCGTTCGTGACCCATCATTGCTGGGACGAATGGAAAACGTATTTCGAACAAAAAGGCTACAATACCATCGCCCCGGCCTGGCCTTTTAAAGACGGCACGGCGGCGGAACTGCGCGCCCGTCAGCCAAACGATACCGATCTTGCCGCGCTTACCCTTACCGAGCTGATCGACCACTACGCCAAAGTTGCCGCCAGCCTGCCTGAAAAACCCTACATCATCGGGCATTCGCTGGGCGGGATGATGACCCAGGTGCTCAACAACCGTGGTTATGCAAGGGCGGCCGTGGCCATTCATCCCGTGCCCACGCTGGGCGTGTTCCCATACGAATTTTCTTTCCTGAAGGCTGGCTGGAAAAGCCTCGGGCTGTTCACTTCCCTGAAAAAAACCTACCTCATGTCTTTCAAAGACTGGCAATATGCTTTTGTAAACGGCATGCCTTTAGACCAGCAGCGGAAAGCCTGGGACGAGCTGACCGCCCCGGAATCCAAAACGGTGGCCCGCGGCGGCCTCACCAGCGCGGCAAAAGTGGATTACAACAAACCGCATGCGCCGATGCTGATCACTGCCGGCCTCGAAGACACGATCATTCCCGCGCACCTCAACCGCCGGAATTTCAAAAGGTATAAACAGAACGGCTCTGTGCTGGAATACAAGGAGTTCCCTGGCCGCAATCATTTCGTGCTCGGTCAGCCAGGCTGGGAGGGCGATGCGGAGTATGTGGCGGACTGGATCGCGAAATACTAACGCCGCGGCCGGACAATAAAAAAACCTTACTGATGTTTGTGCGGTAAGGTTTTTTGTTATGCAAAATGTTTCAGGATTGTTTTTCAGGAATGCCGATGATGAAGGTGGTGCCGTGATCGACCTCGCTGGTGGCGGTAATGGTGCCGTTGTGATGTTCCATGATCTTTTTACAGATAGACAGCCCGATACCGGTGCCTTCGATCTCGTGGTAGCTGTGCAGGCGTTTGAAAACCGCGAAAATATCTTCGAGATAACGGTTGTCTATGCCAATGCCATTGTCTGCCACGAAGATCTGGTACATGGGCATCGTTTCCGGTTCGTCGGACTTTCGCGCGTAAATATGCACCACGGGCATTACGTTTTTTTTCCGGAATTTGATGGCGTTGCTGATGAGGTTGTTGAACACCTGCCGGATCATGGTGGGGATCACGGGAATGCAGGGCAACGGGTCTACGTGGATGCTGGCCTGATTCGTCTGTATCGGGATCTCCAGTTCGGATACGGCTTCTTTTACGATCTCGTTCAGGTCTGCGTTCACATAATCGCGGCCCTGGGTGGAGTGGCGGGAGAAACGCAGGAGGTCGTCTACCAGCTGCTGCATTCTTTGCGCGGCTTCCCCGATCTTTGAAATATACCGTTCCAGTTCCTGCGGGTTGCCGCTGTTTTTGTTGATCATGTCGGTGAACACCCTGATCTTCCGCAGGGGCTCCTGCAGGTCGTGGGAAGCCACGTAGGCGAAACGGTCCAGCTCTTCGTTCACTTTTTTGAGATGCACATTGCTGCGGTGCAGCTGCCGGTTCAGTTCCAGCACTTTCATTTCCGACGCTTCCCTTTCCCTGATCTCCCTCTGCAGCAGCGCGTTGGCCTGCAGCAGGTTTTTTTCCTGTTCGCGCAATGAATGTGTTTTCTGGTACAACTCAACGAACAACCCCACTTTGATGCGCAGCAGCTGCGGGTTCAGCGGTTTATGGATGAAGTCCACCGCGCCCACGTTATACCCTTTGTACACGGCTTCTTCCTCATGCGTATGCGCGGTGATGAAAATGATCGGTATGTTTTTCAGCTTCTCCCGCTGGTAGATCAGCGCGGCCGTTTCGAAACCGTTCATATCGGGCATCTGCACGTCCATCAGGATCAGCGAAAAATCCGTTTCCTGCAGCAACGCTTTCAGCGCCGCCCTGCCGGAGGCAGCTTTCACGATGTGATAATGCTCCTTTTCCAGGATGGTTTCTATGGACAGGAGGTTATCCGGCCGGTCGTCTACGATCAATATTTTTACTGCATTGTTCATTGCCGGGTAATGGTTATCTGTAAAGCCAAACGCGCATGAGAGAAAGAAGCTGGTCGATTTTCAACGGCTTGGTGATGTAGTCCGACGCGCCCGCTTCGAGACATTTTTCCCGGTCGCCTTTCATGGCTTTGGCCGTAACTGCGATGATCGGCAGCGCGCTGTTTTTGTGCTCGCGCCGGATCTTCTGCATCGTTTCGTAACCGTCCATTTCGGGCATCATGATGTCCATCAGCACGATGTCGATATGTTCCCTTTCGTCGAGTATGTTCATCGCTTCCTGCCCGCTTTCCGCTGTGATGGTGTTGATGTGGTATTTTTCGAACGCGGTGGTGAGCGCGAAAAGATTGCGCACGTCGTCGTCTACCACCAGCACGTTTTTATTGCTCAGTACGTCTTTTTGCGAGCGGAGGTCTTCGATCAGTTTCCTTTTTTCTTCCGGCAGCGTGGAGTGATTGATGTGCAGCTGCATCACGGTTTCTTCCAGCAGCAGGTCAAGGGAATTGACATCTTTTAGCAGGATCTTGTTGGCGTATTGCTTAAGCTTTGATTTTTCAGCCGTCGAAAAATCTTTTGCCGAATATACGATAAGCGGCGTGGCGTTTTGCCGGTTGGAGGCCTGGATATTTGCAAAAAGATCGGAGCCGTCCACATCGGGCAGCATATAATCGGCGATGATGCAGTCGTACGAATTGGCGCTCAGTCTTTCCAGCGCCCCCTGCCCGTCTTCCGCGAAATCGAGATCGATCAGCCCGCCGTTTTCCAGCATCCGCGCGATCTGTGAAGCATCGGGCTGATTGTCTTCCACCACCAGCACGCGTTTCTTTTTCTGTTCATGCTGCTCCAGCATTTTTTTGAAAAGCACGGTGAGCGCCTCGGCCTTGAGCGGCTTGAGGTTGAAGCTGCGCGCGCCGCGGTGCATGGCCAGCAGCCGGTTTTCTTCGCCGGAAATGAGATGGATGGGAATATGCCTGAGATTGACATCGTTTTTGAACAGGTCCAGAATGCGCCAGCCGCTGGCGTCGGGGAGTTTCACGTCGAGCGTAACGGCGATGGGATGGTATCTGTTGGTGAGGTCGAACACTTCGCCGAAACTAACGGCCATCACCACTTTCAGCCCCATCTCATGCGCTTTTTCCTGCATGATCTTGGCGAAACGCACATCGTCTTCCACGATAAGCACCACTTTATCGCCTTCGAGTATGTTGTTGCGGTCGTCGCCGATATCGTTGATGATCTCGTTGAGCCCTTCGAGGTCTTTGGTTTCGGAAGGTTTCTGCACATTTTCGAACTGGCCGGCAGCGCGCGGTTTTTCCTTGCGAACGATGGGAGCGGTCTGCACGTTGATGAGCGGCAGGAAAAGCGTGAACGTGCTGCCCATGCCCGATTCGCTCACCAGTTCGATGGAGCCGCCCAACAGGTCTGCCAGGCCGCGGCTGATGGACAGGCCAAGGCCGGTGCCGCCGTATTTGCGGCTGGTAGAGCCTTCCGCCTGCTGAAACGCTTCGAAGATGATGTTCTGTTTGTCTTTCGAAATGCCGATGCCCGTGTCGCGGATCTCAAATGCCACTACCTGTCCGGCGGTATCGAGGTTTTCGTTGGGAATTTTCCAGTTGCGGTCCGCCATGTACACGCGCAGTTTCACTTCGCCTTTTTCGGTGAATTTGAAAGCGTTGGAAAGCAGGTTCTTTAATATCTGGTTCAAACGCTGGACGTCGGTTTCCAGCATCTGCGGCAGTTTTTCGTCCAGTTCGATGCCGAAACGCAGGTTCTTGCTTTCGGAAATATGTTTGAAGGTGGTTTCCACGAAAGTGATCACTTCCTGGAAACGCACTTTGATGAAGTCCGTTGAAATGTAGCCGGATTCGATCTTCGACAGGTCGAGAATGTCGTTGATCAGCTGGATGAGGTCGTCGCCGCAGCTGTGGATGGTTTTCGCGTAACGCACCTGTTTGTCGTTGAGGTTGCCATCTGAATTTTCATACAGCTGTTGCGCCAGTATCAGCAGCGAGTTGAGCGGCGTGCGCAGCTCGTGGCTCATGTTGGCGAGGAACTCGGATTTGTATTTGGAAGTAAGCTGCAGCTGCGCGGCTTTTTCTTCGAGGGACAAACGGGCTTCTTCCACTTCCTTGTTTTTCTCTTCCACTTCGTTTTTCTGTTTCACAAGCAGGTGCGCCTTGTCCTGCAATTCTTCGTTCGCTTTGCGCAGCTCGTCCGCCAGCGATTGAGACTGTTCCAGCAGGTCTTCCGTACGCGAGCTCGCTTCGATCGTATTGAGCACGATGCCGATGGATTCGGTCAGCTGGCTGAGGAAGTCGAGGTGGGTTTGACTGAAGGTGTCGAACGACGCCAGCTCGATCACGGCTTTGGTCTGCGATTCGAACAGCACCGGCAGCACGATGAGGTTCAGCGGCGGCGCGTCTACCAGGCCGGAGCTGATGCGGATGTAATCGCCGGGCACGTTGGTAAGCAGAATGCGTTCCTTGTCTACCGCGCACTGGCCTACCAGTCCCTGCCCGAGGTTAAACTCGCGTTTGATATGCGATTCTTCGCCGTATGCGTAAGACGCGTGCAGCTTGAGCGTGGGTTGCGTGGCGTTTTCGTCCTGTTTCAGAACGTAGAACATGCCTTTTTGCACATTCACCACGCGGGCCAGCTCCGTCAGAATACGGTTGGTCACCGTGTGAAGGTCTTTCTGGCCCTGCAGCATCTGTGTGAAAGTGGCGAGGTTGGATTTGAGCCAGTCCTGTTCCTGGTTGAGCTGCGTGGTTTCTTTCAGGTTGGCGATCATCTGGTTGATGGTGTCTTTCAGCTGTTCCACTTCGCCTTTCGCTTCCACACGGATCATCTGGGTGAGATCGCCTTTGGTTACCGCGGAAGCTACTGCCGAGATGGCGCGCACTTGCGTGGTGAGGTTTTCCGCCAGCTGGTTCACGTTCTCCGTCAGGTTTTTCCAGATGCCGGATGCGCCCGGTACGCTGGATTGCCCGCCCAGCCTGCCTTCTACGCCCACTTCGCGGGCCACGGTGGTTACCTGGTCTGCAAACACGGCCAGCGTATCGATCATTTCGTTGATGGTTTCCGTGAGCTGCGCCACCTCGCCGCGGGATACGATGGAAAGTTTTTGTTTGAGGTTGCCGGTGGCCACGGCGGTCACCACTTTCGCGATGCCGCGCACCTGGTTGGTAAGGTTGGAGGCCATCATGTTCACGGAATCGGTCAGGTCTTTCCAGGTACCGGCCACGCCCTGCACCTCGGCCTGCCCGCCTAGTTTTCCTTCCGTGCCCACTTCGCGCGCCACGCGCGTTACTTCGAAGGCGAAGGAGTTGAGCTGGTCTACCATCGTGTTGATGGTATTTTTAAGGTCGAAGATCTCGCCTTTTACGTCGATGGTCACTTTTTTGGAAAGGTCGCCGGAAGCCACGGCCTTGGTTACCTCAGCGATGTTTCGCACCTGCGAGGTAAGGTTGCCGGTCATGTTGTTCACGGAATCGGTCAGGTCTTTCCAGGTGCCCGCAACGCCCGGCACGAACGCCTGGCCGCCGAGCTTGCCGTCTGTACCTACTTCCCGCGCCACGCGCGTTACTTCGGAGGCGAAGGCGCGCAGCTGGTCTACCATCGTGTTGAGCGTTTCTTTCAGCTGGAGTATTTCCCCGCGCACGTCTACTGTGATCTTGCGGCTCATATCGCCGTTGGCCACGGCAATGGCCACATCCGCGATATTGCGTACCTGCGCGGTGAGGTTGCCCGCCATCATGTTCACGGAATCGGTAAGGTCTTTCCAGGTACCGCCCACGCCCGGCACGTTTGCCTGACCGCCGAGCTTTCCTTCGGTGCCTACTTCGCGGGCCACGCGCGTTACTTCGGAGGCGAAGGAGCGGAGCTGCTCCACCATCGTGTTGATCGTATTTTTCAGCTCGAGGATCTCCCCGGCCACATCTACTTCGATTTTACGGGAAAGATCGCCGTTGGCCACCGCGGTGGTTACCTCGGCGATGTTACGCACCTGCGAGGTAAGGTTGGAGGCCATGATGTTCACCGAATCGGTGAGGTCTTTCCAAAGCCCTTCCACGCCCGGCACGCTGGCCTGGCCGCCGAGTTTTCCTTCGGAGCCTACTTCGCGCGCCACGCGCGTTACTTCGGAGCCGAATGAATTGAGCTGGTCCACCATCGTGTTGATGGTGTTTTTCAGTTCGAGGATCTCTCCTTTTACGTCTACGGTAATTTTGCGCGAAAGGTCGCCTTTCGCCACGGCGGTGGTTACCTCGGCGATGTTGCGCACCTGCCCGGTGAGGTTGGAGGCCATCTGGTTCACGGAATCGGTGAGGTCTTTCCAGGTGCCGCCTACGCCGGGCACTTTGGCCTGGCCGCCGAGCTTCCCGTCTGTACCTACTTCCAGCGCCACGCGCGTTACTTCGGAGGCGAAAGAGTTGAGCTGGTCCACCATCGTGTTGATGGTCTTTTTCAGTTCGAAGATCTCCCCGGCCACGTCCACCGTGATCTTTTTGGAAAGATCGCCGTTGGCCACGGCGGTGGTTACCTCGGCGATGTTTCGCACCTGCGCGGTAAGGTTGGAGCCCATCTGGTTCACGGAATCGGTGAGGTCTTTCCAGGTGCCGCCCACGCCCTGCACTTTGGCCTGGCCGCCGAGCTTTCCTTCGGTGCCTACTTCCAGCGCCACGCGCGTTACTTCGGAGGCGAAAGAGTTAAGCTGGTCCACCATCGTGTTGATGGTGTCTTTTAATTCAAGGATCTCTCCTTTTACGTCTACGGTGATCTTTTTGGAAAGGTCGCCGTTGGCCACGGCGGTGGTTACCTCGGCGATGTTTCGCACCTGCCCCGTGAGGTTGCCCGCCATCTGGTTCACCGATTCGGTCAGGTCTTTCCACACGCCGCCCACGCCTTTTACGGTGGCCTGGCCGCCGAGTTTTCCTTCTGAACCTACTTCGCGCGCCACGCGCGTTACTTCGGAAGAGAAGGAATTGAGCTGGTCCACCATGGTGTTGATGGTATTTTTCAGTTCGAGGATCTCTCCTTTTACGTCTACGGTAATTTTGCGCGAAAGGTCGCCGCGCGCCACGGCGGTGGTTACTTCGGCGATGTTGCGCACTTGCCCGGTAAGGTTGGAGGCCATCTGGTTCACGGAATCGGTGAGGTCTTTCCAGGTGCCGGCCACGCCTTTTACCTGCGCCTGGCCGCCGAGCTTGCCGTCTGTACCTACTTCACGCGCCACGCGCGTTACTTCGGAAGAAAAGGAATTGAGCTGGTCCACCATCGTGTTGATGGTGCCTTTCAGCTCGAGTATTTCGCCCTGTACGTCTACGGTGATCTTTTTGGAAAGATCGCCTTTCGCCACGGCGGTGGTTACGTCCGCAATATTGCGCACCTGCGCCGTAAGGTTACCGGCCATAAGGTTCACGGAATCGGTGAGGTCTTTCCAAACGCCGGCCACGTCTTTTACTTTCGCCTGGCCGCCGAGTTTTCCTTCTGAACCTACTTCGCGCGCCACGCGGGTTACTTCCATGGAGAAATTGTTGAGCTGTTTCACCATGCGGTTCACTTCCGTGGCGATGCGGGCAAATTCGCCTTGCAGCACATTGTCTTCTATCTGGAGCTTCATTTCTGTGGAAAGATCGCCTTTCGCAACGGAGCTGATCACATGCGCGATCTCGATGGTGGGTTGAACGAGGTCGGAAATGAGGCTGTTGATGGAGCCTACCGAAGCATGCCAGGAACCTTTGGCGGTGCGGGGCATCTGCACGCGGTGGTTGAGCTGCCCCTGTTTGCCGATGGTGTTGCGGGCTACATGTAATTCATCCACAAAGGTTTCGTTGAGAAAAATGATGTCGTTGAGAGCGTCGCAGATCTTGCCGCTGAGACCGGTTTTGTCTACGGGCATCCGCGCGGTGAAATTCCCGCTCCGGACTTCGGTCAATACCTGTAACAGTTCGCTGAGATCGAGTTGGTCGTGGCCGTTCATAGGGGAAGGTTGGGGAACTTTTTCCACACTTCGGGTCTTGGAGGCGGTGGGCTCCCCGGTTTTTTTCCGTGAGTTCATTGTAAAGGAATTAGCGCGTATAGGCGGATTGGTTATTTAGTAATGCATATCTAATCGACTTCAATATCAAAACAAGTGTTAATTTTGTGCGTCAACCAATTTCAACTCTTGCATATATGCAATTTCCAGGCCACGCAACCCGGTTTATCGTTCTGGCTGAGGACGATCATGACGACCAGGAAATGTTGCAATTCGCCTTCCGGGAAGTAGACCCGCAAATGCGGCTTATTTGCCTGCCCAATGGCAAAAAATTCATGAACTGGCTGGGCGAGCGGCCAGACGATGCTTTGCCGTCCGTTATCGTGCTGGATTACAACTTGCCCGAGCTCAACGGCGCGGAGATCATGCAATTGCTGGGGCCGGACGAACGCCTGCGGAACATTCCGAAGATCATCTGGAGCACTTCCAATTCGCCGGTTTTCCGTTCCATCTGTATGGACCTCGGCGCCAGCGATTACATCGCCAAACCCAGCGACCTTGCTTCGTATATCGCCATCGCCCGGCATATCCTGTCTTTTATGTGAATCTTTTTCTATTTTAAAGGCCTGAATCCAAACCCTGCCGCATGAAGAAGGTTATTTCCCTGTTATTCAGCATTTTGCTTTTCCCTTACGCCTTATTTTCCCAGGAACGTAAGCCCGACCGCAAACTTGAAAAGGCGCTTGCCGCCATGGTGGCCGATTTTAAAGGCACCGCCGGCGTATACGTGCTGCATGTGCGCAGCGGGCGTTTCGCGGCCGTGAACGCGGATACGATTTTCCCCACTGCCAGTATCGTAAAAGTGCCTTTGCTGGCGGGCGTTTTCGACAAGATCGAAAAAGGGGAGCTGCAATGGCACCAGCCGCTGGTGTACCGCGATTCCGCGAAGTATGGCGGCTCGGGACTGATGCAGTTCTTCAAAGACAGCTCCGAAACCGAACTGAGCGTGCTGGTCGCTTTGATGATGGCCTACAGCGACAATACTACCTCGCTCTGGAACCAGGCGCTGGCGGGCGGCGGCGCACGGGTGAACGAATTGCTGGCGCAATACGGGCTGAAAGACACGCGGGTGAATTCCCGTACGCCCGGGCGCGAAGGAAACCGGGCGGTGTTCGGCTGGGGGCAGACCACCCCGCGCGAAATGAGCACGCTGCTGCTGAAGATCCGCCAGGGCGAAGTGATCAGCAAAGGCGCAAGTGAAAAAATGTACCGGCTTATGACGAAAGGGTATTACGACGAACAGGCCGTTTCGGAAGTGCCGCCTTACGTGCAGGTGGCCGCCAAAACCGGCTCGGTGAACGAATCGCGGTCGGAGCTGGCGCTGGTGAACGCCCCGCACGGCGATTACGTATTTTATGTAGGTACCAAAAATATCAAAGATCAGCGGTGGGAGGCAGACAATGAGGCCGTGCAGCTCATCCGGAAAATAAGCGCTTACCTTTGGGCGTACTACGAACCGAAGAGCGGCTGGAAACCAACGTGGGACGTACTGAAAAAATAGAACGGATGGAAGCAGTCATCGCTCTTCACAACGTACGGAAGAGTTACCAGGATTTTCATGTGCTGGATATCGCCCGGCTCGAATTGCCCGCGGGCATTTACTGGCTGCAGGGCGAGAACGGCGCCGGCAAAACCACCTGCATGAAAGTAATGGCCGGCCTGATCCCTTTTAAAGGCGAGATTATTTTACAGGGCAACGTCAGCAGTCACCGCCAGCCGGTGGCTTTCCGGCGGCTGATCAATTATGCGGAAGCGGAACCGTTATACCCTTCGTTCCTCACCGGCCGCGACCTGCTGGAGCTGTATCTCGGCACGAAAGGCGGGAACCGGCAGCAGGTTATGGAACTGGGCGAGCGGCTGGGCGTGACCGGCTACATGCAAAACCCGGTGAGCACCTATTCCAGCGGGATGTTGAAAAAATTATCGCTGCTGCTGGCGTTTACGGGCAATCCTTTGCTCATTTTGCTGGACGAGCCGCTGATCACCATCGACAAACAGGCGCTGGCGGTGTTGTACGACCTTATCAGGGCTTACAGCGCCAACGGCGTTTCATTCTGCATCACTTCGCATCAACCCCTCGACCAGCGCGAGCTGCCGGTGAGCGGCACTTTGCGCGTGGCGGCAAAAAATATTGCATTGGTGTGATGGGAAATGTGACGGCCATATTGCAGAAGATCTTCGTGCGCCGGTTCTACATTCAGAACACGCTGTTTTTCCTCGTGCTTTTTTACCTGCTTTTCGGCGTGGTAGACGGCGGCAGCCTCATCAGCTACCACCGTTCGCTCATGCTCGGTTTTATGGGCAACCTGTATTTCCTGCTGCTCGTGCTGGCCCTGTGGGCTTTGTACGGGATGAAATGTGCCGGTTTTGTGCTGAAAACTTTCCAGACGCAGGGCTTCGAATTTTTATACCCCACCCTCGGCAGCGTGGAAAAACCGGCGCGCCGGCGGCTCTGGCTGCTGATCCACACCGGGATTTACATGCCGGTGCTGGTGTATGCCGGCATCGCGGTAGCAGTGGGCATCACGCGGGGCTTTTGGCTGGCGGGCTTGCTGGTGGCCGTTTTTAACCTCCTGGCGTGTTTCCTGCCGCTGGCACTGTACGAGCGCAAGCTCCACCGGCCGGACGTTACTTTTTTCACGGGTTATTTGCAACGCTGGCTCAACCGCCGGTTCGTGAAATTGCCCGGTCTTTATTTTTTCTATGAGCTCTTTACCAATTACCCGCGCCGCATTCTCAGCGTAAAACTGGCGTGCGCGGGCATCCTGTGGCTCACGTTTTACCTGCTGCGCCAGACCGGCGGCTTCGACGCGCGGGGGCTGATGCTGGGCGGAATGCTTTGCGTGATCGCGCACGGGCAGCTGATGATGCAGCACCGGGCGTTCGACGATACATACCTCGGTTTCCTGCGCGGGCTGCCGCAGCCGCTGTGGCGGCATTACCTGCGTTTGGCGGGCATTTACCTGCTGCTTTTCCTTCCCGAAATAGTTATGATGGCCGCCAACAAAACGCCCCTGTCTTCGCTGACCGGCTGTTTCGTGCTGGCGGCGGCCATGCTGCTGCTTTTCCGCAGCCTGCTTTATTTCCCGAAAATGAATGCCGAGGTCCACATGCGGTACGTACTGCTCGTCTCCTTTGTAACGCTGTTCATGGTGCTGGCCGGGTACGAATGGCTGGCGGCCAGTGTGATGGTTCCGGCTTCAGCGGGTTTGTTTTTCTTCCTCTTCCCCCGTTACGAAACATATGTTGAACCGCGGTCATAGCACGACCGGTTTATATGTGTGTCAAAAAAAACCGGCATGAATGCATTTTCTTGATAATTTTGTTGCAGACCAACGGTATTCATTTATATTCCATTGTCGCAGGGTATGCAATCAGAGAAGGAGTTGCTGCAATTGGCAGCGGGTGGGAACGAATTGGCGTTTACAAGGCTTTTCCACGGATATAAATATAAATTGTACGGCTTTGTTTTCAGGCTGACCGGTACGCATGTTTCGGCGGAAGACATAGTGCAGGATATTTTCGAGAAGTTGTGGAAAGACCGTGAAACGCTTTTGCAGATAGACAGCTTTCAGAGTTATATTTTCCGCATGGCGCAAAACCATGCCATCAACGGGTTCAAACGAATGGCCCGTGAAGTGACCATCCTCAAACAGCTGGCCGACGCGCCCGCCGTTCCTTCCTCCATCACCCCGCAGGGCAGCCTGGCGCTGAAAGAAACGCAGGAGCGCCTGCGCAACGCTATCCAACAACTGCCGCCGCAGCAAAAGATCGTATTCCTGCTCAGCCGCGAACAGGGCGTGAAACACGAAGAGATTGCCAGGAGGCTGCAGATCACCACCGGCACTGTCAAAAATCACATGATCCAGGCACTGCGCACCCTGCGCAAACAAATGCGGCATTATCCCAACTCGCTGGACGCCATCTACTTTGTAATGGTGTTGATAATGGTGTGGGGGACGTAAAAAAATTTTCCCCCGCACTATGCCTATTTGTTTTCCCGTTTGTCTTACTTCCCGACAAGGCAATACTCCTCGTTATTAAAACATTCAACCATATGTCTGACGCCAGGGTCCGTTATCTCGTTACGCGCTTTTTTGATGGTTCCATCACTTCGATGGAAAAAGAAGAGCTGGCCGCCTGGGTGGAACAGGCTGGAGATGACGACGCGTTGAAAAAAGTGCTGGAAGAAGCCTGGGATCATTACGAGCCGGACGCGGAGCTGCGGCAAGACGCCGATCCCGCGCTGAACAGGATCATCGGCAACCTGTTTTTGCCGGAAGAGCCAAAGCCGCGTTTCCGTTTTATCAAACGATTTGCCGCGGCCGCGGCGGTTGCGCTGGTGGCGGGCGCGGGCATTTATTATTTGTACAAGCCCTCCGGCGGCCATCAGCCTGTTGCCGCAGCAAATATTGCCAACGACGTAATGCCCGGCGGCGCCAAAGCCGTGCTCACATTGTCTAACGGTCAGCAGATCGTGCTGGACGATGCGGCGGACGGTGTGCTGGCGCAGCAGGGCGGCACCAGCATCAGCAAACAGGCGGGCGGGCAGATCGTGTACGACGCCTCGGGCGATGCTTCGCGGGAAATATTGTACAATACCATGAGCACGCCGAAAGGCGGAGAGTACCAGCTTACATTGCCGGACGGCACGAAGGCCTGGCTCAACGCCGCATCGTCCATCACTTATCCCACCGCGTTCGCGGGCCGGGAAAGGATCGTGCGGGTGAGCGGCGAAGTATACCTGGAAGTGGCGAAAAATAAAGACAAACCTTTCCGCGTACAGGCTGGCGATGTGCAGCTGGAAGTGCTCGGCACGCATTTCAACGTAAACGCCTACGGCGACGATAAAACGGTGAGCACCACCTTGCTGGAAGGCAGCGTGAAAGTGAACGCCGCCGGCAACAGCCGCGTGATAACGCCCGGGCAGCAGGCGAAAGTGGCGCAGGGCGGGAAAATGACGGTAGATGCGAACGTGAACATCGCGGAAACGATGGCCTGGAAAAACGGCCGCTTCGTATTCGAAGGCGCTTCCATCGAAACGGTGATGCGGCAGCTCAGCCGGTGGTACGACGTGGAAGTGAAAGCGCTGGAAAATGTGGACGATCTCTTTTTTGTGGACGTGCCGAGAAATAAAAAAATATCGGATGTGCTGAAAGCGCTGGAACTGACAGGCAAGGTTAAATTCAGAATAGAAGGAAAAACGATTATGATACTGAAATAAAAGCAACCGGAAAGCAAGGAATCAAAAAACGCCCTGCCTGGTCCGCAGGGCGTTGAAAACGTCCGAGCTTATCCAACTTTCCCGTTATTGACACACAGTTTTATTGGTTCACTCAAACTATGCAAATCTATGCATTTAAAGCTCCTTTGTGCCTCCTTGCCGGAGGGAATTAACAAAAAAATGCGGGTTATGAAACTCACCGCTTTGCTACTCTTATCCGTTTGTATGTGCGTAAGCGCAAAAACAGTCAGCCAGACGGTTACGCTGTCTGAAAAAAATGCTCCGCTCGACAAAGTATTCCGCGAGATCAAAAAACAAACAGGGTACTCATTCGTTTACACGGCCAGGCAACTGGCGAAAGCCACGCCCGTAACGCTTACGGTGAAAAACAGCAACATCCGCGAGGTGCTGGACATCTGCTTCCGTAACCAGCCGCTCATTTACACGCTGATGGACGATATGGTGATCGTAAAAGAAAAAGCCGTATCCGCCGCCATCGCGATGGCAACTGAAACCGCCGCCAAACCGCCCATGAAAGTGCGGGGAACTGTGAAAGACGAGACCGGCGCACCTTTGATCGGTGCGGCGGTAATGATCAAAGGCACCCAGAAAGGGAGCCTTACCGATGCCAACGGCGCTTTCCAGCTCGAAGCGGACCTCAATTCCGTGCTCATCGTTTCCCTGCTGGGTTTCGAAAGCAAGGAGATCGCCGTTACCCGGGAAGAAATTTCCGTAGTGCTGCAAACCAAACAGAGTGAACTGGAACAGGTGGTGGTTGTGGGTTACGGCGTGCAGAAAAAAGTGAACCTGACAGGTTCCGTGGCCACCGTCAATTCCAAACAGCTGGAAAACAGGCCCGTGACCAGCGTTTCCAACGCATTGCAGGGCACCATGGCCGGCGTGGCGGTAACCGCGGCCAGCAGCGGCCAGCCCGGTAAAGACGGCGGCACCATCCGCGTGCGCGGCATCGGCACCCTCAATAACAGCAACGCCATGGTAATGGTGGATGGTGTTATTTCATCCATGAACAATGTGAACCCGGACGATATTGAAACCATTTCCGTACTGAAAGACGCGGCATCCGCCGCCATCTACGGTTCCCGCGCCGCTAACGGCGTGATACTCATCACCACCAAAAAAGGAAAAAAAGGCGCGCCGCAGATCACGTTCAACACCTATGTCGGCAAACAGAACGCCACCGCGCTGCCGGACTTCCTTCCTTCGTGGCAGGCCGCCACTTTGTACAACCAGGCGCTGAAAAACGAAGGCAAACCGGTGCGTTACACCGATGCGGAGATCAGCAAATTCCGCGACGGCTCCGATCCGTTTAATTACCCGAACACGGACTGGCTGGACCTCGCCTACAAAGGCAACGGCATCCAGCAGAACTATTACCTCGGCGTAAGCGGAGGTTCCGATAAAAGCCAGTATTCGTTTTCCCTCGGCATGTACGACCAGAACGGGATCATGAAAGAAACCAACGCCAAACGTTATACCACGCGTTTCAACATCAGCCAGAACCTGACCGACCGGCTGAAAGTATACGGCAACCTGGCGTACACGTATTCCATCACCAAAGAACCGCAGGCAAGTTATCCCGGCGTGCCGGACTTTACGCAGATCATCCGCCAGTTCAACCGCATTTCGCCCATCGTTCCGTACAAATATGCGAACGGCCACTACGGCAGCATCGGCGACGGCAACCCGGCCGCATGGCTGGAATCGCCCAGCTACGGCCGCGAAAACTATGCGGACCTGCTCGGCAATGTGGGCGCGGACCTGGAGATCCTGGAAGGGCTGCATTTCAAACCTTCCGTTGCCTACACCATGCGTACCGGGCAAACAAAATCGTTCGTGGCAGACATTCAATATTTCAACGCACAGGGCGCCCCTACTTTCTACCAGGGCCCCAACTCCGTTACAGACGGCAATACGACCAGCAACGTGGTGACCTTCCAGCACCTGCTGGACTACACGCGCACTTTCGGCAAACATAACCTGAAAGCCATGGCCGGTTATTTCCAGGAATACACGAAATACACCTTCAACGAAGGTTACCGTAAAAACCTGCTCAACAACCAGCTGGGCCAGGTAAACCTCGGCTCGCAGGACGGTCAGCGCGCGGAAGGGTATGCTTACGAAGCCGCGCTGCGTTCTTATTTCGGGCGTATCAACTACGACTTCGACGGCAAATATCTTTTTGAAGCGAACATCCGCCGCGACGGTTCTTCCCGTTTTTCGCCGGACAACCGCTGGAGCAATTTCCCTTCTTTCTCCGCCGGCTGGAACATCGACCGGGAAAACTTCTTCACGCCGCTGAAACAAACGGTGAGCGCGCTGAAGCTCAGGGCTTCGTGGGGCGAGCTGGGCAACCAGATATTGTCAGACAATACGGATTATCCCTCCACGCCGTTTTACCCGTACCTGCCCACGTTTAACGCAGGGCAGAACTACACCTTCGGCGGCACCGCCGCCATCATCGCCAACGGCATTGCGCCGGTGAACGGGGCTAACCCGATGGTGATGTGGGAAACCACGGCGGAGACCAACGTTGGCATCGACGCGGCTTTCCTCGGCGGAAAATTTACGCTGACGGCGGACTGGTTCAAAAAAGACACCCGCGGCATCCTCATCAAACTGCCTATCGGCGCTACTTACGGCCTCGAAGCGCCTACGCAGAACGCGGGCAAGGTGCAGAACAAAGGCTGGGAGTTCACCGCAGGCTATAACGACAGCAAAGGCGACTTCTCCTGGAACGCCACCGCCAACGCTTCTTTCATCGACAACAAAATTGTTGACTACGTTTCCGAAGGGCCCAGCGGCTACACCATCAAACAGGAAGGGCTGCCCATCAACGCGCTGTGGGGTTATGTGGCCGAAGGCATCTTCCAGTCGAAAGAAGAGATCGCCGGCCACGCCAAACAATCCGCCAACACACAACCCGGCGACCTGAAATATAAAGACCTGAACGGCGATAAAGTGATCGATACGAAAGACAAGGAATTTCTGGGCAACTATTACCCCAAGATCACTTACGGCCTGAACCTTGGCGGTTCCTGGAAAAGCGTGGACATGACCATCTTCTTCCAGGGCGCGGCCGGCGTAAAAACCTACATCGATGCGGGCAAGGTGGGAACGATCAGCACAAGCTCAGGCAAACCTACTTCCGCGATGCTCGACACCTGGACCGATGCGAATACCGGCGCTTCCCTGCCGAGAGTGCTTTCTACGCAGCAGCAGAACGATCCTTCCAGCATGCCTTCTTCCTTCTGGGTGAAAGATGCGTCGTACCTGCGCCTGAAAAACCTGCAGATCGGTTATACGCTTCCGCAGGGCCTGCTCGACAGGATCGGGATCAAAAAAGCGCGGGTGTATTACAGCGGCCAGAACATTCTCACTTTCAGCGGTCTTTACAACTGGATAGACCCGGAAGCGCCTTCCACCAGCAGCATTTATTATTATCCGCAGGTGAAAGTGAACACTGTAGGCTTAAACGTAACTTTTTAAGGCCAGCAAAAAACGAACACGATGAAACCGGGCATGCCAATGCGGGGTTCCATCCGCCAAACAGGCGAATGCGTTCACAGAGACTAAAAAGACTTTGTGAGCGAGACAATTAAAAGAAAAATATTAACGGATGAAAAGGAAATTATTTTATCTCATAGCCATTTCAGGCACGTTATTGACCGCATGTAACAAAGACTTCCTGGACCGTACGCCGGAAGACGCTTACAGCAACGAATCCCTCTGGACCTCCGAAGCCGACGCCCGCGCCGCGCTCAACGGATGTTACCGCGACTGGGAAGACAGCTACAACGTGATTTACATGGATTGCGCGTCTGACAACGCTTACAGCCAGTTTCTCTGGGAAGGGTACATGAACATCGGCAACGGATCGCTCACACCTTCAGACGGCAACGTGACCAACCGCTGGAATTTCAAAACCATCCAGAAATGCAACTGGTTCCTCGAGAACGTGGACAAAACGCCAATGGACGAAACGCTCAAGACCCGTTTTAAGGCTGAAGCGCGTTTCCTGAGAGCGTATCAATATTACACGCTTACGCAGCTGTACGGCGACGTGCCGCTGGTGACCAACACGCTGACGCCTACGGAGGCCAACGCCGTAACCCGCACGCCCGTTGCCGAAGTGCAGAAATATGTGCTCGACGAGCTTGCCGCCATCGCGCCGCAGCTGGAACCTTCGTATTCCGGCGCGGACGTGGGCCGCATCACCCGCGGCGCCGCATACGCGCTGCGCGCCAGGCTGGAGCTGTACATGGGCAATTACGCCGGTTGTATCGAAGATTGCCAGAAAGTGATGGGCCTCGGCTACGATCTTTTCCGGAACACTTCCAGCCCGGCGGCCAGCTACCAGGATCTTTTCCGTATCCAGAATGAAAATAACACCGAAGTGATCCTTGACATGCAGTACAAGGAAAACGATTACCCGAACGGCAACATCGGCATCATGCCTACTTCGTCTTCAGGCGGCTGGAGCAGCGTGGACCCCACGCAGGCTTTGGTGGACGCTTATGAAATGAAGAACGGCAAGCTGATCACGGACCCCACGTCCGGCTACAATGCAAACGATCCGTACGCCAACCGCGACCCGCGCCTTTCAGCCAGCATTGTTTACCCGGGGCAGATGTACGACGGGAAATATTACAACCCGATCGATCCCGCTTCGGGAGATTTTATGCTGGGAGACAATAACTCCAAGACCGGCTATCTCCCGAAGAAATTCATCTCTAACCTTTCCGACTACACGGATATGTGGAACACCGGTCTGAACATGATCATCATCCGGTATGCGGACGTGCTGCTGATGTACGCCGAATCGAAGATCGAGACCGGCTCGATAGATGCCACCGTGTACGACGCGCTCGACAAGATCAGGGCCCGCGCCGGCATGCCCGTGGTAGACCGCCTCGTTTACAACAGTCAGCCAACCCTGAGAACGCTGGTGCGCAGGGAAAGAAGGGTAGAACTGGCGCTGGAAGGCCTCCGCTGGTACGACATCAAACGCTGGAAGATCGGCGATGAAGTAAGAAAAGGAAACGTGTACGGCGCAAGACAAGGGAAAGTAGACGCCAATACCGGCAAAGTTACTTTCACCGCGGATCACCAGCTGGTGGAAAGCCGCCTCTTCGACGCGACCATTCACTACGTTTGGCCAGTTCCGCAGAAAGAGATCGACATCAACGGGAAATTGTCGCAGAACCCGAACTACTGATCACGTACTACAGCGATAGATAAAGGGCTGGCCGGCCGGCCGGCCTTTTTTTAATCTGTTGTTCCTTATAATTTAACCGCCAGTGTTCCGCCATCTTTCACCGAATATTTTTTTACGGCACCATTCTCTTTTTTCACCACAACGTCCAGTTTGCCTTTGGCGCCCCTCGTTACTTCAAGATCGAACACCTGACCGAAAGCGCTGATGCTGCGCAACGCCATGTTGTTCCAGTCTTTGGGCAGGCGCGGCGTGCAGTCGAACGAAGTGAAGCCGGTGGGCCTCATGCCGAAAAGGCCTTCCGTGTAAATGCGGCAATACAGCCCGCTTTCGGCGGACAAATGCCGCTGGTTGCCTTCAGGATATGCTTCCACGGGATAAGGTACATGTTCGCCCAGCAGCCTGCGGCGCGAATAATAACGGATGAAGTCCATCGCTTTTTCCGTTTCGCCGGATTGCAGCACGCCGCGCAGGGCATATAGCGTGGAACGGTCCCAGAATGTGCCTTTGCCCGCTTCGGTGGCAAGTCCGTCCGCCGTCCATAAACGCGGGGAGAAGAGCGCCGCTATGGTTCCTTCTTTCCGGTCCATGATGCCGACGGTGAGCGGCAGGCAGATCCAGGCGCGGAGTTTTTCCAGCCCTTCGTGATAACGGTACGTTTCAAATCCTTCCACGTTCGCGCCGAAATATTTTTCGATGTTCGCGCGCAAAGCGGCCGCCTGCTTCACGTAACCCGCGGTTTGCGCGGACGGTTTGCCCAGCTGTTGGCCCAGCATGGCGGCGGACCGTAGCGCGTCGTAATAAAGAATGTTGGTGGAAAGATTGGCCTTGCCCGCGGAAAAACGGTTTTCCAGCTCATCGCTGTCCGAATTCACCACGCCCCGGTCGTTGAGTTTGCGGCGGCTGTATTCCAGGCACCATTCGATCAGCGGCCACAGCACTTTTGCGGAATCCGCATTGCCGAACGTCAGCGCATATCGCGATGCGCCGTAAGCGATCATGGCCTGGTCGCCGCGGTCTTTCGCGCCGTGCCATGTGGCGTCGCCTTCCGCTACGATGGAGCTGGGAATAGGCTTGTAGTTATCGTTCATGAATCGCGCGAAATGCCGGTAAGCGTTCATCGCGGAGAGATTGCCGGTGCGGTCGCCGAGGAAAGCGAAAAACGGGTTGATGTATTCGGCCTGGTCGTTCGCCCAGATGGCCGCGTAGTATGCCAGTCCGCCGGGTCCGTGCATGTAGCCGCCTTTTGTTTTGAAAATGCTTTCCGTTGCGCGCAGTTTGGCGAATGCGAATGCGGTGTTCAGGATTTGGTCGGGCGTTTCCAGCCGCAATTTTTCTTTAATGCCCGCAACCCGCTGTGCGCGGGCGTTTTCTTCCGCTTGCGGATCGATAGGCGGAAGATTGCCGGGCGTGTCTGTTGCAAGATAAAACACGCTGAAGCTGGCGGTTTGCCCCGGCGCCAGGGTCTGGCTGCCGTCGTTCACCGAACCCGTGATGATCGAATGCTGCGCCGTTTTACTGCGTTTCGCATCGGTCCTGGTTTCTTTACGCAGGTATTCCATGCTCACGGTCACCGGTTGGTCCGTAACGTTTTTGAACGTGAAGGTTTCCAGCGCCATGGGTTTGTCCACAGAAGGGTATAGGCTCCGCCCGATGTTTACCAGCGCGGGCGTGCCCGCCTGCGCGCCGATGCGCATGATGCCGGACTGCCCATAATTTTTTACGTTGTACGAAAGCTCTCCGTTTCGCCCCGGCCCGTTTTTGATCAGCTCCATGTTCACCAGGCGGTTGTTCACATAAAATTTGGGAAGATCGGCGTCCGTGAAAGACGAACTGATGTGCGAGCGCGTAGCGTCGGGCAGCATGCGGAAAGTGGGGAACACGACGGTGCGGAAAACATCGGAACGGCCGCTGCTGTCCAGCCCGTAACGCACCCAGAGCGACACTTTTTCGCCGCTCATTTCAATATGATCGGTATGCGGCAGCCGGCCGTTCACATCCCAGCGGATGCTGCCGTCTGGCTGGATCGTCCAGCGGTCCTGCTGGACAGGTAAAACGGTTTGTGCAAAAGTAAAAGTCGCAAAGAGAAGAAAAGCGGCGGAAAAAAAGGCGTGCTTTGCAGACAGCAATTTCATGCGTGTGTTTTTATTTTCGTTTAAATAAAATGAACTGCTGCTGACGTGGAAAATGACTATATTTCGACCGTTTCAGGTCTGTGGCTACGGACAATATAGAAATAATCAACAAGAAATCCATGTTATGAACAATTTTGCGAAAAAAGCCTTCGTGCCGGCTATCATGCTCAGCGCCGCGGCTTTCACTTTTTTTGCGCCCAAACCGAAGGAATGGGAAAGCAAATTCATTAAATTAAAAGGAGAAAAACTGGAGTACGTTCCCGACGAAAAAGGGAATGTTATCCCGGACTTCAGTATGGTGGGGTATCGTTACGGAGGGAACAAACTCCCGGTGCTCCCGGTTGTAAAAGAAGTGAATCCCACCGGAACGGACAACGACCAGACCGTCATCCAGCAGGCGATAGACGAAGTGTCGAAACGAACGCCGGATAAGAACGGGTTCCGCGGTGCGATACTGCTTCGTAAAGGCGATTACAAGATTCCCGATCACATCAACATCAACGCCGGCGGCATTGTGCTTCGCGGCGAAGAAGGAACGAAACTGATCGCTACGGCGAACAGGCAGGTCTCGCTCATACGGGTTTCCGGGCAGGGAGAGATCAAAGAAGTACCCGGCACGCGAACCGACATTATCGATGCGTACGTTCCGGTAGGAGCCTTTTCTTTCGAAGTGAAAAATGCTTCGCCGTTTAAAGCGGGGGATAAAGTGATCCTTTTCCGGCCCGGCACAGCGCAATGGATCACCGATATCAAAATGGACCAGATCGAGGCGCGGAGCGGCACGAAACAATGGCAGCCCTCCGCTTACGATCTCCGTTATGAAAGGACCGTCGTAAAAGTGGAAGGCAATAAAGTATTCCTCAACATCCCGGTGGTAATGGCAATGGAAACGAAATACGGCGGCGGGGCTTTGTACAAATACACTTTCGAAGGCCGGATTTCAGAATGCGGCATCGAAAATCTTACCTGCGAATCGGTTTTTGAATCGGATACCGCCGAAAACCACGGCTGGGACGCGATTTCAATAGACAAGGCGGAACATTGCTGGGTGAAACAGGTAACAGCGCGGTATTTCGGTTACAGCTGCGTAAACCTCCGGCGCGGCGCGAAAAATGTGACGGTTACCGGCAGCAACTGCTTCGATCATAAATCGATCATCACCGGCAGCCGCCGTTATTCTTTCAACAACGACGGCCAGCTCAACCTGTTCGTGGACTGCCACGCTACAGACGGCCGCCACGACTTCGTTACCGGCGCCATCACCTGCGGCCCGAACGTGTTCGTGAACTGCACCGCCAAACGCACGCATGCAGACATCGGCCCGCATCACCGCTGGGCCAGCGGCACGTTGTACGACAACATCGTGACCGACGGCGAGATCAACGTGCAGGACCGCGGCAACTGGGGGAGCGGCCATGGCTGGGCAGGCGTTACACAGGTGATCTGGAACTGCACCGTGAAATCCGCCGCCATCCAGAACCCCTGGGCTTCCGGCAACAACTACGCGATCGGCCTCAAAGGCGAAAAAGTACAAGGCCGGCTGAAAGGCAGGCCGGACGGCATATGGGAAGGCCAGAACCAGGACGGGCTGATGCCGCGGTCGTTGTATTTTGCACAGCTGAAGCAACGGCAGGCGAAGAAAAAATAAGGAAATGAGAAAATAATGGAAGGGCCGTCTCTGCACAGGGGCGGCCTTTCCGCTTATCCAGATTAACAACCGTGGATGCCCCCGAATCGTTATATTTAAACCTATGCGAGCCTACCGGGGAATTATCATTCGTTTCAGCGCAACGTTGGCTGTATTGCTGGCGGCTGTTTCCATTTCTGCAGCGCAAACCTTTTCTGCAAACTTTAAGCCTTTTAGAGAAAAGCCCCGTCATTACATTTGTTTTGAAACAAAATATGTTTTAACGATCGATGGAAGACCGGATGAAGCCGCCTGGCGGAACGCGCCATGGTCGGAAGATTTTATGGACATCGAAGGTGAAAACAAACCTGCGCCGCTGCACCGCACGCGCGTAAAAATGTTGTGGGACGAACGGAATCTTTACATTCTCGCGGAGCTGGAAGAGCCGGACGTTTGGGGCAGGTTGCGCCAGCATGATACGATCATTTTCCAGGACAATGACTTCGAGGTATTCATCGACCCCGACGGCGACACGCACAATTATTTCGAGATCGAGATCAATGCGCTGAACACGGTGATGGACCTCTTCATGCTCAAACCTTACCGCAACGGCGCCGCCGCCATGCTCAACTGGGACACGAAGGGCCTGCGCACGGCCATCCACGTCAACGGCACGCTCAACAAACCCGGCGACAAAGACCGTTCCTGGACGGTGGAAATGGCCGTCCCCTTCAGCGCGCTCAGTTTTTACCGCGGCCGCTTCACACCGCAGGACGGCAGCCAGTGGCGCATCAATTTCTCCCGCGTGCAATGGCAAACCGAAGTGAAGGAAAACCAATACGTCAAAATACCGCGAACGCCGGAATACAACTGGGTCTGGTCGCCGCAGGGCATCATCAACATGCACGCGCCGGAAAGGTGGGGATATTTGCAGTTCAGCACATCGCCATCAGGGCCTGTTACTTTCAATGAGCCCGCTACCTTAGCCGCACGTAACGCGCTTTGGGAAGTGTATTACCGCCAGCAGCAATACCGCCGCGAGCACAGGCAATACGCGAAAGACCTGGGGGCACTGGATTTGATGGAGCTTCCCCTCACGCCCGTTATCGAAGCCACCAGCACGCAGTTCACCGCCGTTGTGAAACACGCGGGTTATGAAACGATCATCAACCACGAAGGAAAAATCACGTCCCGTCATGAATAAAAGAAACTTCATCAAATCCCTCGGGCTGGGAAGCCTCGCCATGATAGAGCCCGGCATTGCGTCGAAAGCCGCCGGCGTGCTTAGGCCGGCCGCCAAAGTGCAGCACCGCGTCTGGATCAATCCCAATCATAAAGACACGGCTGCCGATCTGAAGCAGCGTTACGCTTCGTACAAAGAAGCGGGCATTGGCGTGATCTATTTCGAAGAAGACAGCGAGCTGCACTTCAAAGCCGCAAAAGACGCGGGAATTGCCGCCCATCGCTGGTTCTGGACGATGAACCGGCCGGATAAAAAATTGCTGGCGGAGCATCCCGAATTTTTTTCGGAGAACCGGAAAGGGGAAAGCTGCGCGGAGAAACCGCCGTATGTGGATTATTACCGCTTCGTGTGCCCGAACAAACCCGGCGTGGTGGATTACCTGAAAAACCAGGCCGAACAGATCCTTTCAAAAAGTTATGTGGACGGTCTTCACCTCGATTACATCCGCTTCGTGGACGTGATCTTGCCGGTGAATCTTTGGGCGAAATACGGCATCGATCAAAGCAGCGAATTGCCGGAATATGATTTTTGTTATTGCAAAACCTGCCGCGAAAAATACCGGCAGCAATACAGCACAGACCCGCTCACGATGGCGCATCCCGATCAAAGCCCGTCGTGGCGCAAGTTTCGATACGACAGCATCACGAACGTGGTGAGCAATATGGCGGGCGTGGCTCACAGTCATAAAAAACCGGTCACCGCCGCAGTGTTCCCCACGCCCGAGATCGCAAAAAGGATCGTGCGGCAGGATTGGGTGAACTGGCCGCTGGACGCTGTTTGTCCCATGATCTACCACGGGTTTTACAGCGAAGGCGTTAAGTGGATCGGCGACGCGGTGGCGGAAGGCGTACAGGCGCTGAAGGGCAAATTCCCGCTGTATGCGGGCCTTTTCCTGCCCGATTTCAAAGGCAACGAAGCCGATATCCGCGAAGGCATCCGGCTGGCCATTACAAACGGCGCGGCGGGCGTTTCCATCTTCGGGGCTTTGTCTCCGGAACTGCTGGCCATATTGCGCGAATCGGCCGTTTAACTGCTGACATAAGGCTGTCAGGCCGCTGTTTTACTTTTGTTCAAAACAGGCGAAACATGGAAATATTCAAAGGCGTTCCCGCATTTTACGCCAGGTCCGTAAAGGAATGGCGCAACTGGCTCAGCAAAAACGGCGAAAAAGAAACCGCCGTACACCTCGTCTTTTACCGGAAAGGCAGCGGAAAAAAAGGAGTGGGATATGAAGAAGCCGTTGAACAGGCGCTATGTTTCGGATGGATAGACGGGCAGGCCAACCGCCGCGACGAAGAATCTCGCTACATCCGGTTTTCGCCGCGCAAGGCCGCAGGCAGCTGGAGCAAATCCAACCGCGAGCGCGTGGTAAAAATGACGGAACAGGGCCAGATGACGAAACGCGGCCAGGACATGATCGACCTGGCAAAACAAACCGGCACCTGGAACGTACTGGCCGAAGCGGAAGATTATATATTGCCGCCCGATCTTAAAAAACGGTTGGCCAAAAACAAACCCGCAAAACAATATTTCGAAGCGTTCCCGCCTTCCACCAAACGGCTGATCTTTTCATGGATCGCGCTGGCCAAACGCCCGGAAACAAGGCTGAAGCGGATCGAAGAAACGGTGGAAAAGGCGGCGAAGAACATCCGCGCAAAATAAAAAAGGGCTGCTCTTTCGAACAACCCCTTCGTTATCAGGGAAGGAAAAAAATTATTCCGAGCGCAAACTTTTCACAGGGTTCATGGTGGCCGCCCGGATGCTTTGCAAGCTCACCGTGAGCAGCGTAATGCCCAGCGCGCCAATGCAGGTTGCCGCAACCACCCAGCCGGAAATTTCAGTGTGATAGTCGTACCGCAGCAGCCAGTTCCGCATGAAAAAATACCCCGCCGGCACGGCGATCACCAGCGCGATAGCCACCAGTATCACAAAATCTTTCGACATCAGCCGCCACAAAGCGAACACCGAAGCGCCCAGTACCTTGCGCACGCCGATCTCTTTCACTCTTTGCTCCGCCATAAAAGACGCCATGCCGAACAGGCCGAGGCAGCTGATAAAGATCGCGAGCACCGCAAAAAAGCCCGCCAGCTTGCCGATACGTTGTTCGTTGTCGAACTTGGCGGCGTAAATATCATCTACGAATTTGTATTCGAAAGGAGCGTTCGGGTTATATTTTTTGAACACCGCTTCGATCTTCGCCAGCGATTCGCCCACCGGTTTGGCCGGGTTCAGCCGTGCATTGATCACGGAGCCGTTGCCGGGGTTGAATGTGAAGATCGTGCGGAATACGGGTTGGTAGGGCGATTGCATCACCATATCTTTCACCACGCCGATCACGGTGTAGGAAAATTTACCGTCTTTCCCGATCACCGTACCGACAGGATCTTTCAGCCCCATGAATTTCACGGCGGTTTCGTTCAGTATCATCGCGCTGGAATCGGATGCGAAGTCGCGGGAAAAATCGCGGCCTGCCACCAGTTCCCATTTCACCGTTTTCCCGAAATCATATGAAACGTCTACCTGCGCAAAGTTTCCCTGCGCATCCGGCTGCATGCCCGGCCAGGTGAAACCGTTGTTGACCTCATTGATGCCTGCCGTCCCGCTGTTGGAAAGCGATGCGGAGGTAATGGCGCCCGCATCGGTCATGTCTTTACTGATCAGGTCGAATTTTGCAAGCTGGGTGAGCGTGGTAAGCGGGATGTGCAGCAGGCCCTGTTGATCGTACGCGATAGGCCTGTCCTGCGCATGGCGTATCTGCCGGAACACGACGATCGTGCCGATGATGAGCACTACCGAAATGGCGAATTGCAGCACCACCAGCACCTTTCTCGGCATCGCCGCAAAGCGGCCCGCGCGGAACGTGCCTTTCAGCACTTTCACCGGCTGGAACGAAGAAAGGTACAGGGCCGGGTAACTGCCCGCCAGCAAACCGGTGATAAACGTGAAACTGAGGCCCAGCGTCCAGAACACTGGATTGGTCAGCGGAAGGCTTACCTTTTTATCGGCCACTTCGTTGAACAGCGGCAATGCGACCTGTACTAACAATAACGACAATACGAAACCGATTCCGGCCAGCATCAATGATTCGCTGTAAAACTGCGCCACCAGCTGCCCGCGTACGGAACCGACCGCCTTACGGATGCCTACTTCCTTCGCGCGTTTTTCAGACCGCGCGGTGCTCAGGTTCATAAAATTAATACAGGCCAGCAACAGCACAAACACGCCGATAATGCCAAACAGCCATACGAACTGGATTCTCCCGCCCGTATTGACCCCGTCTTTCCAGTCGGCATAAAGATGCCATTTGCTCATCGGGTGCAGGAACACTTCGGGTTTCTGTACCCTTTCCGCCGGCCGTACGTTCCGCAGCCTGATGTCTTTTATTTTCGCGGAAACCGTTGCCAGGTCCGCATTGTCTGCCAGCTGCGCATAGGTCTGCGTGAAGTTGGAGCGCCAGGGATTTTCCAGTTCTTTGATCCAGGGAGAAGTATTGAGGTACAACTGCCAGGGCGCGATGAACTTAAGATCGCGGAAAGCGGAGTTGTAGGCCAGGTCTTCATACACGCCGGTCACCTTTACGTCCGACTGGTCGTCCAGCCGCACGATCTTGTCCATCGGGTCCGCATCGCCGAAGATGGCTTTGGCCGTGCTGGCGGAGAGGAGAATGGAATTGGCGTCCCGCAGGCCGTTGCGGGAGCCTTTGAGCATATTGAGGGTGATCATTTCGGGGAAGGCCTGCTCGAAGTGATTCCCCGTTTTGAGGAGAGATTTCCCGTTGTAAGCCAGTACGTGCTCGTACGTCCAGCCGGCCATCACCACATATTTGAAATCGCCGCCGTATTCTTCCCGGAGCTTTTCGCCCATCAAATAAGGCATGGCGTTCTGCGAATTTTTTTCGTTGTTGAAGGTCTGATGCTGCATGACCTGCACAATGCGATCGTAGTTTGCATGCTGTTTGCTGAATGTGACTTCATCCCATATCCACAAGCCGATCAGCAGCGCCACGGCCATGCCGGTAGACAAGCCCGCGATATTGATCAGCGAGAACATTTTGTTCTTCCGGAGGTTTCTCCAGGCGATCTTGAGGTAGTTCTTTATCATAGTTCCGAAGGCCGCCAGAACAATGCCAGAGTAACACATGCATTTGTAAGAGTAGTTTACAGGTTATTGTGATTTATAATATGTTCGGTTTTGGTACAATAGTTGTCCGATTCGAAACATGATGGATTGACCCACAGCCGAAAAACCCGGAACTGTTTACCGCCGAAAGGAAATGATTTCATCATGATCCCGTAACAATAAGGAAACATACTTTCAAGAAATTTCGCACATGAATTGGAAAGACTGGATGCAACAGCTTGATGAATCCTTATTCATCAGTATCCATAACGCCGGCGCGCACGAATTTCTCGACACGCTGATGTTGCTGATGCGCAATGCGCTTACATGGGTGCCTTTGTACGCTTTTGTGCTCATATACATTATCCGTTACCGGAAAAACAAAGCGCTGATATTTCTCGTTTGTACGCTGATCACCTTTGCCATTGCGGATTACGGCAGCGCCAGCATTCTGAAGCCGCTGTTCCAGCGGCTGCGGCCCTGTTTTAACGAAGACCTGCAGGCGCATTTGCGCAACCTGATCGAATGCGGCGGGCGTTACGGTTTCCCTTCTTCTCATGCTTCCAATCATTTCGCGCTCGCGGCCTTCTGGTTCCTGAGCCTGCGCTCCATCGGCATCCGCAAATGGTGGTGGGTATGGGTGTGGGCGTTATTGATAGGCTACGCGCAGGTTTACGTAGGCAAACATTACCCGCTGGACATCCTGGGCGGCGCCATCTACGGCTTCCTCGTGGGCTGGGCCGTGTCACGGCTTTTTATCTGGTGGAACCAGTCGGGCTTCCGGCTTATCAGGCCCAACCGTCAGCTGGATGCCTTAACTTAGAGACATGATGAAAACCTATCCCGCAACGGCCATGTTCCGGTGGTGCGTCGGCATTATCATACTTTCCCTTATTCCAGGTCTTTTTACCACGCTCATGGAGCCTGATGCCGCATTGTACGCGGGTATCGCCAAACAGATCGTGTGGCGCAACGATTGGGTGAACCTTTTTGCCGATGGTAAAGACTGGCTGGACAAACCGCATTTTCCTTTCTGGGCCGGCGCCCTTAGTTTCAAAATATTTGGCGTCAACACGTTTGCCTACAAGCTGCCCGCGTTCCTTTGCTGGTTGCTGGGGGCGAGGTTTACGTATCTTTTTGCCCGTCATTTTTATGGGGAAGGAACGGCGCAGATCGCGGCGCTTGTGTATCTCACCGCGCTGCACGCCATCATCAGCAGCAACGATGTGCGGGCGGAACCTTATCTCACCTGTTTTTTGATCGCGGCATCGTGGTACCTGGCGAAAGCGATGGGCAATGTCTGGAATATTGTGCCGGCGGCCTTTTTCACGGGGCTGGCCATGATGACGAAAGGTCCGTTCGTGCTGATCCCTATCGGCAGCGGCATGCTGCTGCACTGGGCGATGCGGAAAGACTGGAAGCAGCTGGTACAATGGCGCTGGTATGCGTATCTCGTACTGAGCGCGGTGTTTGTGCTGCCGGAGATCTGGTGCCTGTATCTTCAATTCGACGCGCGGCCGGATAAAACGATATTCGACCGGCAGGGCGTTTCAGGCATCCGGTTTTTCCTGTGGGACAGCCAGTTCGGCCGTTTCTTCAACACCGGGCCCATCAAAGGCAAAGGCGACCTGTTTTTCTTTTTGCATACTTTGCTTTGGGCATTCCTGCCATGGAGCCTGCTGTTATACGCCGCGATTTTTCAGCGCTTCCGCAGGTTGCGCGCCGGCGTGGAATGGATCACATTGGGCGCGGGCATTTTCACGCTGTTGGTGTTTTCGTTGTCGCGTTTCCAGCTGCCGCATTACCTGAACATCCTGTTCCCTTATTTCAGCGTATTGCTGGCCGCTTGGCTGTTTGAACTGGCGGGGACGAAAAAGATATTCATCACGCAACGCGTTATCAGCCTGATCGTGGTGATCCTGCTGGCGGTTATTACGGTGCTGTTCAGGCCGCCGTTCTGGTGGGTTTACATGGTGATCAGCGCCATCGCGGTGGTGGTTTGGAGCAGGTTGAAGAAGCGGGAAGACGTGGTGCGGGTGAGTGTGCTGGCGGGCGTTTGCGCGGGTATTTTCCTGAACGTGTTTTTTTATCCCGCACTGGTCACGTACCAGGGCGGTTCCACCACGGCCGGATGGAAAAACAAAAAGTTCCCCGGCGAAAAAGTGAATTTTTACAGGATCAATTCCTATTCTTTCGAATTCTACAGCGATGCGCCCGTGCAGCGGGTTGACAGCGCTTCGGGCCTGGTGTATACCGGCCGTGAAGGCCTGGCTTCGCTGGAAGAAAATAATGTTCCTTATAAAACCGAAGCGGTATTCCCCAACTACCGCGTTACCCGGCTGGATGGGAAATTCGTGAACCGCGCCACGCGCGCCCGCGAGCTGGACAGTGTATGGGTGCTGCGTATCAGGGATTAGTTTTTGTTTTTTTGCTGCTGAGCCAGATGCCAGCCAGCACCAGGATGCCGCCGGCAAGCTGCAGCGCGGTCAATTTTTCTTTCAGGAAGATAAAGGCGATCAGCGCCCCGATCACCGGGTTCAGGTTGAGGAAGTTGCCCACCTGCGCGGCCGGCAGATTTTCCAGCGCCCTGTTGTATAACGAATACGCTACGGCCGAAGCAAATACGCCGAGATAAACCATCCCCGCCCAGGCCTTCCACGAAATGTCCGGCATGCCCTGCGTGATGATCTCGTAAGCCGGCAGCGGCAGCGATAATGCGGTGCCGATAAAAGTGCTCACGGTGGTTACCAGCACCGTGTCGTATTCCTTCACACTCCGCGACAGCAGCGTATATGCGCTCCACAACAACACGGCCCCCACGATCAGGGAGCTGCCCAGCAATGCGTTCGCCGATTTGTCAGACGCACCGATGAACCCCACGAGTATCACGCCGGCCACGGAAAGCACGATGCCCGCAATGGTGCGTTTGGCCAAATGTTCTTTGAGGATAAAAGCAGCGGGAATAGCGATGGCCACCGGCACCAGCCCTTCGATCAGCGCGCCGCTGGAGGCAGATACGTATTTCATGCCGGTGTTGAACACAAAATAATAGAAGGTAGTGCCCGCAAGCCCCATCAATACAAGTTTTCCATACGGCAGCGGTTGCGTGGCCTTCCGCCGTCGTGCCAGGTAAAAAGGCAGCAAAGCCGCGCAGCCGATCAGGTTGCGGATGCCGGCGAATATGAAAGGAGGAACTTCCGATACCACGGTTTTGGTAACGGTAAAAGAACTGCCCCAGATGAGCATGACAAATATAATGCTGATGAGCCCTTTGGTGTGCTCATTAATATGGAGTTTCGGCATACGGGTCGACCGGTTGAATGGTATTGTTAAAGATAAGAAAGCCCGGCCGAACCCGGTTGCATCAATCTTTTTTATCCCTGATCTGGGACGGTTTCAGGAAGATCTTTTTCCCTTTTTCATCCACGTAGTATTTCCGGTCGTTTTTGTCGATGTACACCGGCGACCCGTCTGGCGCTTCTTTTCCCTTATACACTTTATCTTTGACGGTAGCAACGCCTTTCACCGCAGTAGACGCGGCTTTGTTGCCAACCTTCTTCGCCGTCGTGTCTATCTTTTTGCCTACTTTTTTCGCGGTGGTGTCGATTTTGTTTTGCGCCTTGACATCCACACTGCCCAGCAGTATGGTCATGCCCGTGGCAGCTGCGATGAGTGAAATGCTGAACTTGTTCATGACTTTTTTTGAAATGGAAAATCCAAAAATGGTGCCACTGCCAATGTTGTTTACGAAACGGCAGGCTCGGGGCGTAACACGGGCTGCGGCTGCCTTGCCAGCGAATACCGGTTAAACGCGATAAAAAGAACAATAACGGCCAATACCATGGTTATATTGGCGGCGCCCAGCAACGCCTGGCTTTTTACCGCGAGCAGGTTTGCGAGGCCATAGCTGAACATGGAGCTGACCACGTACATCACGCCGCCGGTAAGACCGCTGGCCGTGGCCGCGTTCTTCGAAAAACGGCTCAGGCAATAACCGTAGATAATATTAAAAATAAAACCGCCGGCAATGTGGATGCCCATGGTAAAACCCACCAGCGTATAAATGTTGCTGCTGAAAGTCGATGTAAGCGTCATCAGCAGGGAAAGACTGAGCTGTATGGTAAGCGCCGCGGTCACTTTCCGCGCCAGCGGCAATTTGATCAGCGATTTTGCGATAATGCCGCCCGTCATCACAGAAATGCCCGCCAGCAAAGAACTGTACCCGGATACCACCGGCGAATGGCCGAACACGCGCTGGATAATGAATGGGCTTGACAAGCTGTAGATCACCACCTGCCCGAAACAGATGCCGATAATGATCACGCCCAGTGTGAAATCCGCCGTTCTGAGCATGTTGCCGTACACCTGCGTGATGGCTTTTGTTTTGAAAGGATGGGGATGTTTCAGTGATTCGCCGCTGTAGATCAGTTCCAGTACCATAAACATCAGCGAGAAAAAACCGAGAAAATAGAAATTCGAGCGCCAGCCGAACAGGCTTTGCAGGTATCCGCCAAGAAACGGCGCCATAATGGGTGCGCAGGCCCAGATAATGGAAAACAGGCTGATATAGTGTTTCAGTTTTTCACCCGAAAACAGGTCCACGAAATACGCGCGTTTCCCCACCACCACCAGCGAAATCATCAACCCCTGGATCACGCGCATGATGTAAATAACATGTATATCCGGTACCAGCGCGATCACGAAGCTGGTGAGCGAAAACACGGCGAGCGCGGCAACGCCGATCCTGTAACGGCCGAAGCTGTCCAGTATGCTGCCGATGAACGCCTGGCTGACGCCCAGGCTGAACATAAACAATACCAGCGACAGCTGCGCTTCCGCGGCGGAGATCTGCAGGTCACGGGCCATGGCCGGTAGAGAAGGCAGGTAGATATCCGTGGCGAACCCCGATAGCGGTATCAGCGCGAAAGCCAGTGTCGTGCTGAAGCCCTGGTGGTTTTCTTTTAAAATTCTCATTACAGTGTGTGTTTAAATAGACCGATCGGTCTATTAATAAGCAAATTTTTTTTACAGCAGGTATGTTTCAAATTCTTTTTTCAGATCTTCCAGTACGATGTTGGTTGCGTCCATGTTTCCCGTCACCTTCCTGCACAGCACGGCCCCTTCGATCATCGCGAAAGCTTTGATGCCGAAACGTTTAGCGTCGAAAGAAGGGGACAATTCTCCTTTGGCGATGCCGTTTGTAACGATACGCGAAATACGTTTTTGCGCGGAGAGTATCGCTTTTCTCACGCGTTCTTTTATTTCAGGGTTGGTATCGTCTGCTTCCATGCCGAAGTTGAGCAGGGGGCAGCCGCCTTCGTTACGCGGGACTCTATAGGTATCCAGCAGGTTGAAAAATTTTTCTTTTGCCGTTTTTCCAGCCGTCACAGGCGCGTCCAGCCGGTCGGCGAGTTTACCGGCGAGATAGTTGAATGCTTCGAGGCAGATCTCCTCCTTGCTTTCGAAATTCCCGTAAATGCCGCCTTTTGCCAGTTTGGTGGCCTCCATGATGTCGCTCATGGAAGTGCCGGCCATGGTCTTTTTGTTCATGAGCACGGCCGATTGTTCGATAATGAACTGCCTGGTACGTTCCGCTTTTGTCATGTTCAAATGAATTTTCAAAAGCAAAATTAGACCGTTCGGTCTTATTTGCCAAAAAAAGTTTAACTGGAACCGGGGATGGGGCTTTATTTCATGAAATGCCGTACCACCTTGTTTTTCCCGATCACAAAAGCGGCATTGAAGAGAAAGGGCATACGGGCCATGGTTTTGAGGATCTTTGTTTTTTTCCGCATATCGGCTCCCGCGGCGCGGAACAGTTGCTGTTCATAGGTTTTTACGAAGGCCACGCTGAAATCGCCGGAGGCGAAACAACGGAGGGCCTGCTCAGCCGCCAGTTTGCCGCTCAGCACGGCGTTGCCGATGCCGTCTCCGCTCACGGGGTCTATCAGCGAAGCAGCGTCTCCCGCCAGCAAAAAATGGTCGCCGCTCATGGGCACCCAACGCGAGCCCATCGGGAGACCGCATCCCTGCAGTGTTTCCAGCGGCGTGGCGTTCCGGAATTTATGTTTCAGCACGTCGGAGCGCTCGATAAAATCGTAAAACGCCTGTTTGACGTTGATCCTGTTTTTTACCACTTCGTCGGACAAAATGCCCATGCCTGCGTTCACCGTTCCGTCTTTCAGCGGGAACACCCAGAAATAGCCCGGCAGGTATTTCCGGTCGAAATACACTTCGGTGCAAGACGCGTCCATATCCGAAACGCCGGAATAATATGCCCTCACGCCCGCCACATGATGTTTGCGGTCGATCTGCCGGTCCGTCAGTTTTTTGGCGGTGATGCCGTTCACCCCGTCGGCGCCGATCAGCAGCGTGCAGGTGAAACGGCGCCCGTTTTTGGTGGTGATGGCATAACCGCTGCCGTTGCGGGAAATATCCTGCACGGCGGTGTTTTCGAACGTTTGTATCGCATCCAGCTGTTTGACGCGGGAAAAAAGGAAGTCGTCGAAATGCTGGCGGGCGGCGGTATAGGCTTCAAGGCTCCAGGAAAAATCGAGCACTTTGTTGTTGTAATAACAAAGCGTTCGCCGGGTAACCAGTTTTTCGCCGAAAGCAGCCAGGCTGGCGGCAAACGACGGATCGATCTCGTTGAGGAATTTGATGGCGCGTCCGGGGATCGCGTCTCCGCAAACCTTGTCGCGGGGAAAAACATGTTTATCGATAATGGCGATGCGGAGGCCGGAATTTCTCAAAGCCAAGGCACTAGCGCTGCCCGCGGGGCCTGCGCCGATGATGATCACGTCGAAATGTACAGGTAAGGGGGTGGAATCCATCCGGCGGTTGATTGAGGCGTTAAATATATACATTTTCCAGGAGGATGCGATAGTTGGCAATATCGGGAAAAGAATATATCTTTGTAACTAAGATACTTTTATACTAAGATAAACATCATGGCTCATTCAACGGAACAGGCGGAACAGTTCAGGGCCGCCAGCAGGCGATATTCCGACGCTTCCGTCCTGATGCATGAGGCGATTGCGAGAAAGGCCGGGCTTTCGGGGACGGACCATAAACACCTGGGGCTGATCATGCAGCATGGCGAACTGACGGCGGGCGACCTGGCCCGGCTCACCGGTCTCACTACCGGCGCGGTAACCGGGCTGATCGACCGGCTCGAGCAGAAAAAACTGGTGAAGCGGCAATACGTGGAAAACGATCGCCGCAAGGTGATCATCGTGCCGGAAACGAAAAACGCGCTGAAGCTGCTGAGCCCTTTATTTACAAGCCTCTCTGCAAAAACGGCGGAGCTGATGGAAACTTTTTCAGCCAAAGAGCTGGCCGCGATCCATCGCTACTTTACGGAAGCGGCGAAGGTGATGGCGGAGGTGACGGGCGAACTGAACGAAGATCAATAAAAACCTAACATATGCAATATTTGACACGCGCGGAAATATGGCTGGGCATTACGGTCCTGCTGTATTTCCTGATGAACGGGGCACAGGTGTTCGAAACCGCGGTGCTGGTGCCCAAATGGACAACGGCCCCGCCGGAGAATTTCGGTTTGCTGGCGGATAGGAACGGCGTGAGCTTAAAAGTTTTTTGGATCGTGATGCACTCGGTTCACGAAGTAGCTTTTATACTGGCCCTTATTTTCTGCTGGAAAGTGGCGCCCGTGAGGAACTGGATGCTGCTGTTGTTCGTGCTGCACATGGGCGTTCGCGTATGGACGCTGGCATTTTTCGCCCCCAATATCATCCGTTTCCAGGAGATGTATGAAACAAAACAATTTGCGGAGGGACTGGTTTCGAAAACGCAGTTGTGGCAAATGCTGAATTATGTGCGCGTCGCCATTTACATCGCGATCTCGGTAGGGCTGTTGCCTTTACTGGGAAAGCTTTTGGCGCTGAATGGCCATTGATCCCTTACTTCGCTTCGTCCAGGTAGATTTTTAAAGGGCGACCAATAAAGTAAATGAATACTTTTTAGTCGCCCCCAATAGAAGTTCAATCTACCTATTTCTTCGCAAACAACTCATCCAACTTCTTCTCCAATTCCCCATTCCCGCTCGAATCAAAGCCGATCGACTTCATAATAATTTTCCCATCCGGACCGATGAGATAAGTAGTAGGCACTGCATTGATCGCAAAACCGCTTTGGGAGATGTTCTGATCATCGAGGGACTGCAGCCAGGGAAGGTCTTGTTTTTTCAGTTCCTTCAGCCAGGCTTCTTTGTCTTTATCGATGGAAATGCTGTAGATCTCGAATTGATCGCCTTTATATTTTGCATACACTTCCTTCATGTGCGGGAAAGAGGCCTTGCAAGGACCGCACCAGCTGGCCCAAAAATCGATCAGCACATATTTGCCTTTCAGGCTGGCGAAGCTGATCTTTTTTTCTTCCGGCGTCGGCAATACGAAGTCTTTTACTTTGCTGCCAATGGTGGAATTTTTGAGGCCCTGGAGGTAGTCGCCGATATCCTTGCCTTGCGTTGTTGCTTTTTGTTTGCCGGACAACATCGCGTAAATGCTTTTTACGTCGTTTACGCTGATCCAGCTGCGGTTGGAGCGGAGCAGTACGGCGGAGGCGTAAAGATCGGGATGGGCTTTCACGAAGTTTTTCAGCAAGGTACCGGTGCCCGCTTTCATCAACGAATCGTAATCGCGACGGTATGCTTCGTCTTTGGTGGTACCGCCGGGGAATTTCTGCTTTAATATTTTATTGATGCTGTCGGAGAGGGGGCGGAGCTGTTTGCCGAATGCCTGGTGGCTCGCGGCGGAAGCATCGCCTTCCCAGGTGCCGGAGGCCAAACCTTTGGCGATGTCCACATCGCGGAGGTAAAGGTGGCCGGGCTGGCCGATGACGGCGGGGAAGGGGCTGACGCCGCCTTTCACTTTTGCGTCGTATTCCGTATACAGCAGGGGCACGGCTTCTTTCACATAAGGAAAGCTCAAGGAAAATTTGCCGTTGGCGATCACCGCAGAATCGCGGTTTATGTTCTGGCCGTAGAGATACACTTTGTTATATCCTTTCGTATCACCGTTCACGTTACCTTCAATGGTAACCGTTTCCTGGGCGAATCCTGCTGTTGCCGCGAAGAGAGGCAACAGCAGGGACAAAATTTGTTTTGACATATGACGGTATTGTTAGTTCAAGTTATTGAAAAGGCCTGGTATCAAGAGGGATATTCCAGGCGGGATTATATTTTAGCACCGTGTTGGGAATATTCAGAATAAAATCCTTTGAATCGATACGGCCGGTGAAGGTTTCGCCGCCTACGTGGTGTGTGATCGCCTGTTTGCTCCAGGGTTTGCCGGTTTCCAGCACGAACCGCTTCAGGTCCATGAAACGTTTGATGCCGCCTACGGGCAATTCGCGCCTTCTTTCATCCAGCACTGCCTGGATCACCTGGTCCTGCGTGCCTGCGGCCAGCTGGGGTGTGCCGGTTTTGTAACGGTATTGACGCAGTGTATTCAGGTCCGCAATGGCCAGGGTGAGCTGGTTGGTACGGGCGTAGCCTTCGGCGCGCATCAGCAGCAGTTCGGGATAGGTGAAACCGTCTGTGGGGCGCATTTTGTTGTAGCGGTAGTTGCTGATGCGGGTGCCGTCATCGTACCCACCGCCCAGCGTGGTTTTGTAGCCCGGCGCGCTAATGAAATAATATTTAAAACGGAGATCGTTGGTTTGATCAAATAAAGCGATCAGTTCGGCGGAAGGATAGGAGAGCTGCGTTGCCTGGCCGGCCAGCATGTCAATGCCGCGGTAGAGCAGCATTTCACGGTTATTCACGGTGTTCACGAAAAGGTCCTGCGGCGATGTGATAAGACTGGATACCAGGTTGGCGGGATTGGTCCAGTCGAAGAGATTGTAATCGTACAGCACTTTGGACGGATCGGCGCCGGCGGAGCTGGTCCAGGCGAGATTTGCATAATATACCACGCTGTCGTATTTCTGGGTGAACAGGTGATAATAAGCCATCATCGTTTGCCCTGCGGCTTTGCTGGTGCGGGAGGGCCAGCTGGCGCTGGGAGGAAGGTCCGGCAATGCGGCGTGCAGGTCGCCGGCAACGAGCTGCATTACCTGTTCAGACGTGGAGAGCTGGGGCATCGGCTCGCTCAGGTCGGGACTGGTCACGTAAGGGATGGTAGGCGTGCCGTTATTGCCGCCGGGTTTATAAACAGGACCGTACAACAGGTTGAGGCTGAAATAAGCCCAGCCCCTGGCTGCCCGTGCCTGCGCGATAGCGCTGGCGGCAAGGTCCTGGTCGGCGGCGCTTTTATTCGCGACGTTATTGATCCCTTTGATGACGTTGTTGAAATACATCATTTGGGAATAAACGCCCTGAGAGCCCGTTGCCCAGAAGTAATCATTGCTGTTGGGATCAGTATATGGCTGCCGGAAAATATGTGCGTAATAGCGGCCTATATTCGGGTTGTTGGCGATCACAAACCCCGCTTTTGCCTGGCCTTCGGTCACTTCCATGTTATCGCTGAGGTAGGAGATCAGGCTGCCGCGGTTATTGTCCTGGAAATAAAATTCCACCGTACCCGCATTGTCCAGCATGTGATCGAAATCCGATACCGTCGTGGGGATCAGGGTGCCTTTTGGTTTAACGTCGAGGTATTTGTGGCAGGATGTAAATATCATGCCGGCAAGGATGTATATGGAGAGATATCGTGCTTTCATGTGTCGTTCGGTTTAAAAGTTGATGGACAGGCCAAGGTAAAATTCCGGCCGCAGCGGCAGGGCCCTGCTGACTTCCCCGTCGTCGTTGATGGCCGTTTCCGGGTCGATGCGGTCCTCGTTGGCGGTGATCATGGCGAGGTTCCTTCCCTGGAAATATACTTTTACGTTATTGAAGCCGGTATTGCGCCAAACTTTGTCGTTGATGGTGTAGCCGAGTGTGAGGTCCCGCAGCTTTATGTAATTCCCGTTCTGGATCATGATATCGGAATAAGGGAAATACCATTCGGCGCTGTTGAACAAGGTGAGCGCGGGATAGATCGTATTCGCCTCATCTCCCGGTTTGCGCCATCTTTTCGCGACATTATTGTTGTTGAAGTTGTAGCCGTTGTAGGTGTCTCTCCTGAACACACTGCCCAATTGCGAAATGACCATAAAAGAAAGGTCGAAACGCTGGTAGCTGAAGGTGTTGGTCAGGTTGAGCACATAGGGCGGGCGGATGGTGCCGGAATACACGAGATCGTTTACGGTGATGGCGCCGCCTAATACATTTGTTTTATTATCCGCGGTGTAAAAAGTAGGGGTGCCGGTATTGTCCAGCGTTGCGAAACGATAGCTGAAGAGCGCATCCAGCGGATAGTCTTTCCTGAGCGAAGCGCCGCCTGTTGCTCCGTTCAGCGACGCGGCGGAATTGAGTGTGAGGGAGCTGGTGTAAACGTAGTTATAATTATAGTTCAGCACTTTGCTGCGGTTATAACTTCCGTTGAAATAAACATTCCAGGTAAATTTATTCGTCCTGATCACATCGGATTCAAGCGACAGTTCGATCCCTGTATTCCTGGCGGTGCCCGCATTTTTGGTAATGCTGAGGCGGCCATAAGTGGGATCGATGACATCGGGTGCGAAAAGGTCTTTACTGAGTTTGTTATAATAATCGACGGTGGCATTCAATCTTCCGTTGAAAAGGCTGATGTCCGTGCCGAAGTTCACGATTTGCGTGCGTTCCCAGCGGAGGTCGTTGTTGGGAGGTGATGACAGGCCGTAACCGATGCCGCCGGTAGTCGGGGAATACGGATTGGGCGTAACCAGGAGGTACGGGCCTTGTTTCAAGGAGATGTTGCCGTTCAGGCCGTAGGATGCGCGGAGGTTAAGCCTGTCGATCCACGATACCTGGAAGAATTTTTCATTCCCGAGTTTATAGGTACCGCCCACGGACCAGTTTGGTTTGTATCGGTATTTCGGGTTGGTGCCGAAGAAGTTGGTCTGATCTATACGGGCGCTACCACTGAGGATGAAGCGGTTGTCGTATTCGTAGGAGCCATTGGCATAGAGGGATACGAAGCGGTTATCACGCAGCGTGAAGCTCCCGTTATTGGCGATGAAAAGCCCGCCGCCGGGGAGCAGGTAATCGCTGTAGTTGATGAGATTATTGAAGGCGAGGTAGTCCATCTGTGAGAAGGTGCCTGCCTGCTCGTTGTAGCCGTACCGGGTGGGGTAGGTGTTATTGTCGAGCACATCTTTATTGATCTCCGAACCGGCGATCGCGGTGATGCGGTGCCTGGAATTGAAGGTCCTGTTGAAGTTGAGCTGTCCGCGGAAGGTGTAGGCTTCGTTGATATTCCGCGCTTCGTCCACGATGGAACCGTCGGGGATGTAGTGTTTGGTTTTGTCTTTGATGGAAGTGGTGAGATTGTACAATGCCCGTACGCGATAGGCATTCACATCGTAAATGGTGCGGCTCATAGAGCTGCCTTTTGTCCAGGAGCCGCCTACATCCGCGGTAAGCCCGTCGAGAATGTTCACGGTGATGTTTGCGCCGAGTCTTGCCTGGAAGTTCTGGCCTTTGACGGTTTCCAGCGCGAGGTCGTTCAGCGGGTTGTAGTTCATGGGTTTCAGCCCTCTTACACCGGCATATTGCCGGATGTCCGTACGGATGGCGGCTACGTCCTGCGGCTGTCCTGTAGTGGGGTCCACGACGTTGTAATACGGTCTTGACATCGTGGAGGATTCGTAAGAGGCGAACTCATCGGCGGACCTTGCGGGCGCGCTGCTGCTGCTGAAATTGATGTTGGAGAACAGGCGCACGGTCACGTTGTTCACCGGTTTCCAGTCATTTTTTATATCGAAGATCACCCGGTCGTCCCGGTTGCGGATCATGTTGTTCTGGTTGGCGATATATCGCACGGCGGCGTTCGTCGAAGATTTGTCGTTGCCGCCGGAGAAAGAAATGTTATGCTGTTGGGTGAATTTGGGCCTGAAAAGATATTGTTCAAGCTGATCCTGCCCGTTGTTTTGTTTCAGCTGCGCGATCTCCACGTCGAACTGTGCCTGCGATACCTGGCCGGCGTCTTTGGCCACCATCAGCTGGTAAACCCTTGAACGGGCGGCGGATATGTCGTAGCTGTTTTTGGCCTGGGTGGGGTTGAGGTTAAAAATTTCCATCTCCGCCTCCACGTAATCCGAAGCACCGGCTTTGTCCAGGTAAGAAAGGTCCGGCCGCAAAGTAACGCCGGTACTGCCTTTGTAACCGATCTGCACTTTTCCCTTTTTAGCGTTTTTGGTAGTGATCACCACTACGCCGTTAGAGGAGCGGGCGCCGTAAATGGAAGCGGCTACCGCGTCTTTTAATACGGTGATGGATTCCACGTTATCGATATTGACCGTTTCGAGGCCGCCGGAGATGGGGAATCCATCCACCACGATCAGCGGTTCCGCATTGGCCAGGAAAGTGGACCTGCCGCGGATCTCCAGCTTGCCTCCTTTGGTGACTACCACACCCGCGGCCTGTCCTTCCAGCGCGGTGAGCAGGCTTGGTTGCAGCTTGCTGTCCAGCCGTTTGGTTTGCACGGTGGAATAGGAACCGGTCATCCTTTCCCGGGAAATGCTCTGGTAACCGGTATGTACGGTCACATTTATTTCGTCTATGGTCGTAATGCTTTTTTTCAGGCGGATGGCGCCGAGTGCGGATTGCCCGTTCACCGGTATCTCCATCTTTTCCACGTTCACGCCGCTGAATATCAGCACGGCGTCCCCGGGCACATCTTTTAATTCGAATTCCCCGTTTTCATTGGTGAACGTGCCTTTGCCGGTGCCTTTCACCGTTACGGTAATGCGGTGCAGCGGGGCGCCCCGTTCGTCGGTCACGCGGCCGGTAACGGGCGGCTCGGGAACCGCTTCTTCTTTGGTTTTCATCTCCGGCATCCAGGGTATCCTGCGGGAAAGCACGATGGTGTTGCGGATGATCTTCCAGCTGAGGTCCTGGTCTTTCAGGACCTCTTCCAGCGCCTCTTGCAGCGTGGCTTCCCGGAGGCTTACGCTTACTCGCGCATCGGCCTTCAGGATATTTTTATCGTACCAGAACTGGTACCCGCTTTGCCGCTCGATCCTGGAGAACACCTTTTCCAGCGGCGTTTTCTTTTCCGATAAGCTGATCTGCTGGGAGTAGCCTTTGGCGCTTACCTGTAAGATGCCCGCCAGCATTATAAAAGCAAGCATCCTCATGATTCTGTAAATTTTTGGCAAGGTTGCATCATGTCTGCTGATGTTGGTTGATAATGGCATAGTGCCGGCCTTATTCCGGCAGGAAACTGCGAAAATCATTACTTTTGATTTTGGGTGATTAAATAAGTCTCTACAGGGACCGCCTTTAAAGCGCCCAACCACCGGGTTTCGCCGCGAACGAAATCCGGTTTTTTTATGGGCGTCTCATCGGTTGGTTTTTATTCTTTATTGTGTTACTACGATTTCTCTGTCTTCGATCCTGAAATGCACATCGCTGGCTTCGAGGATGGCGAGTACTTCCTGGAGTTTGTAGCTGCGGGAAATGTTTCCCACAAACAGCCTTTTTTTCACTGGGCCGGTATACCGGATCTCCACATCGTACCAGCGGCTCAACTGGCGCATCACCTGTTCCAGGTCCGCGCCGTTAAAAGAGAACCGGCCGTTTTTCCAGGCTACCACTGTTTCTACATCCGCAACCTCGGTGACACGGATCGCCGCTTCGTTTCCTGTCTGCGCCTGCTGGCCGGGACGCAGCATAGTTTTTTCTGTTCCTTTTTTTACGGAGATGGCGCCTTCCAGCAGCACCGTTTTGATGCTGCTTTCATCGTGATATGCGTTTACGTTAAAATGCGTTCCCAGCACTTCGATTTCAGACTGGCCCGCAACGTCCACCAGGAAAGGTTTTTGCGGATCTTTCGTCACTTCGAAATAGGCTTCCCCGGTTACTTCCACTTTCCTTTCTTTCCCGGTAAAAGCAGTGGGATATGTAATCGCGCTGGCGGCGTTTAACCATACGAGGGTGCCGTCCGGCAATTGGATACGGAACTGGCCGCCGCGGGGAGTGGTAAGGGTGTTGTAGCTGATGGTGAATTCATCTTCCCCGGCATCATATAACAACTGGCCGCCCTGTTGTTTTACGGCGGTGGCGCCTTGTTGGATGACCTGGTTGCCCGTGCTGTCCAAAGTGATGGTGGAGCCGTCGGCCAGGGTGAGGACCGCCTTGTTGCCGCCGGGTAGCACATCGGTCTTTTGAGCAACGGGAGGTTGGGGCTGTTGGCGGTTTGCCAGGAAGTAGGCCCCGACGCTCACTAACAGCAACACGGAAGCCGCGGCGGCCCACCACCATAGCAGGCGGGAAGGGACGCGATGGCCGTTCAGCCGTTGTCGTAAGGATTCGTATACCAGGCGTTTATCGATCTCCGTATCGCTGTTGTATAGCGGGTCCCGGGCATACAGGTCCTCAGGTATCGCATCGCTGTCCAGTTCGCCCTTCTGTACGGCATCGAACAAAGCGGCGGCTTCCTCAGCCGATAGGGAATCGTCCAGGTATTTCCTGAAAAGGGATCGTAGATGTTTCGCCATATACAACCATGACGGGTGGGATAACGATATGTTAACATAACGGCGGAAATTTTTTTAGGGAAGTATGGCCAGCAAGAGCAGCTTCATGGAGAGCCCGCTCCGCCCGGGGGTAACATTTTTGCGCAAAGAAGCGATCGCCCGGACAAGGTATATCCTCGAAGAAGCAGGAGTGATCTGCAAAACAGCGGCGATCTCTTTGTGATTTTTTCCTTCAAAATAGGCCAGCTCCACCACCTGCCGCAGCTGAGAAGGAAGCTGCCCGACGGCCTCGCGGAGCCATTCCTTTTTTTCTTTCGTTTCCAGGGCTTTCAGGATGTCCGTATCGTCGTGCGCGAAATAGCTGGTGAGGAAGGACTGGTTGTTTTCCCGGAACACCTTTGTTCGCAGAAAATCCGTGACCAAATTTTTCGTGATGGTATACAGGAACGCGTGAATATTAGTGATGCCGGGGAGCCGGTCGCGGTGCTGCCACAAGCGGAGAAAAACTTCCTGTGAAAGATCCTTGGACAGCTCGGGGGATTTGGTGAGCCGTAAAGTGGCGCTGTACACATGGCCCCATAGCCGGTCGAAGAGCTGGTTAAAGGCATTTTCATCACCTTCCGCGATGCGCGAAAGCAATTCTCTGTCTTCGTATGACCGGTTGACTGTCAAAGTATTCACCATTTATGCCCCGGATGCAAACTATAATAAAATTTGATAAAAATGCCGGAAATCCGCAATATTCCTGTAACATATTTACCCTAAAAAATAAAGGGCGACCAAAAAAGTAGATGAGTACTTTTTGGTCGCCCCCCTGTTTACATGTTCTTTTATTTCAGGATACTTCCGTCGTTGACGATGTATACGCTGTTCAGGAAAATCGTGCTCACGGTTTCGTTGTTATTGGCTTTGGCGGGGAAAGCCACCCTGAACTCCTTGGCGATCGGGTCTTCGAAGCCGGAGTAGGTGGTTTTGCAGTAGTCCAGCCATTCTTTAAGACCGTTGCTGGTAAACCACAGCTGACCGTCGATGTACGCGTGGAACACATGACCGGCGTCTACGGAAAAAGTGATCTTCTTTTCCACGTCTTTGGCGATGGACAATGCCGGCACGCGGCCTTTCACCGGGTTGATGAGCGGCAGCGGTTTCGGCAGCGTGGCGGTAGTATTGCTGTTGGCGCTGAACTGGTCGCCGGAGGTGTTGGACGGTACGTTCGTTACCAGCCTTACCTGGTAGTTGTCTGTGGTAGCGGGGTCTACGGTCGGGAAAATTTCCCAGCGTATCTCCTTCAGGAAGGGATAGTTGGGATGCGCCGTGGGCTGTACGAAATACATGGAGAAAGTGATGGCGGAATTGGGCCTGAAATATTTCTTCCATCCGAACTGCGCGCTCACGGAGAACGGGATTTTCAGTTCCGCGAGGTTGAGCGAGCGCCGCAGGTTGGGGCTGCTGGTGCTTTTATTGGATATTTCGATGGTGGACTTCGCCGGGTCCGTGTCGGCTTTCACCGATCTGTCCGTATTACTTTCAGACCAGCCGGAACCGGTAGTGGTAAAGTTGTCCTGGAACTCGTCGAAGAAATACCGGGACACGGTCATGGTGGTGGAACGGGTGGAAGTGTATTTGCCGTCTTTCGCGGTAGCGGTCACGGTGTATTCCCCGGGCACTGCGGGCGCTATCCAGAGATTCTCGAAAAGGTCCTGCGTTCTCCAGCCGTCGAAGGTACCGCCGGTGGCGCTCCAGGAATAGGTGATGTCTTTTCTTTCCCCTTCAACGCCTGCCCATACAGACACTCTCTCTCCGAAATAAAATTCCCTGCCGGCTTTGCTCAGCGTAGTGATCTCTACGGGGTCGCCTTTTTTGCAGGCGGCCATCGATGCGCACAGGGCCAGGGCCAATATGGGATTATATTTTTTGTTTATCATGATCGCGGTTATTTGTTGTTATCGAATTGCTCCTGCGTGGGCTGCACCAGGTACCGGTTCATCACCTGGATAGGGCCGTTGGTGGCCTGGAGGTCAGGCGTGCGCGGGCGTACTTCCTTGTAGGCCGCATCCGGGAATACAAGATAGTTGTTGAAGAAAATATACCCCTCGCGTGTGGCCTGCATATAGATATATATTTTGGCGCGCGGGTTCGTTTCGCTGGTGAGATAAGTGTCTACCCACCTGGGCGTGGAATTGAGATTGGTATAATCCTGGCGGCCTTTCAGGATGTGATATCTCAGCAGGTCTGCCACCACTTTTTTGTCGTATTGCGTCCAGCTGGAGCCTTTGATGGGCGGCAGGGTTGGATCGGGATTGGGAAAGGTGTTCTTGGAAAAGAAGCTGTTGGCGTCTTCCAGGTTGCTGAGCGCAGTGTTGTGCAGCAGCAGGTAGGTGTAACCTTCGGCGGAATACAAAGGCTTGATGTCTTTGTAAGCCGGGTCGCTGTCTACATAATCGATCGCTTCCAGCATGCTGGAGAACAGTTCAGGCCGGGATTGCATGAACTCCATGGCCGTCATGTTCAGTTTATTGTCGTAAAAGGACTGTTCATACTCAAACTTCGGTTGCAGCGGCAGCTTTTTGCAAGCGGAGAACGCCACGCCGCACAACAGCACCGGGAAGATATATTGACGAATGTTTTTCATACACATTTCAGATTGACGGTTTAAGCAATTATTCATCATAAGGCTCGTTCTGGTGATCTTTCAGCAGCGGATTGGCGTTGAACGCGTCGGAGTTGATCGGGTAAAGGATCCTGTACATGCCTTTCGGAACGTTGGCGCTGTTGTCGAACGGTATGGCGCCGGTCCTGGAAGTGAGGATCGGGTTCATCATTTCCCGCAGGTATGCATAACCGTTGTTGCTGAAGTCGTACATCTTGTCGATGCGGCAGAGGTCGAACCAGCGTTTGCCTTCGCCGATAAATTCATATTGCCTTTCTTTCAGGATGAGGCGCTCGATGTATTTCACCTTGTCCGCGCCAACCGGAACGTCTGATTCCTCCACGGTTTCCGTCCAGCCAACGCGCTGGCGAACGGTGTTGAGGATCTCCAGCGCTTCGGCGAAGCGGTTCCTGTGGGTAAGGGCTTCGGCGCGCAGCAGCATCACGTCGGCAAAACGGTAAATGGGGATCTTCACGTTGCACTGGTTGTTGCCTTCGAAAATGAAGTCGCCGCCGGGCGCCGCTTCCCATATGGAGAACTTACCGAACTGCACCACGTTGGCGGCATAATCCGCCTGGAGGTTATAAGTGACAGTATCCCAGCAAAGGTAAAAACGGCCGTCTGTGGTCACATCGTCCACGGTGTGGTTTTTCATTTCCTGCCACAGTTCCGGGCGCACTTTATACTGGTGGGTGTTGGAGCCGGAGCCCAGCTTCTGGCATACGCCTACGCCGGTATTGCCTCTTTCCACATCGCTCCAGAAAAGGTTGAAGATGGTTTCGGAAGATGCTTCAGGATTCACGAACATGTCTTTCCACTGCATCGGGTTGCTTACCCAGGTGCATTTGCTGGTGTTGGCGCAGTTCTCCGAAGCGATCAGCGCTTCGTCGTACTCCTGGAACCACATGTGTACGTCTGTTTGCAAAGCGTATACCGCTGCTTTCTGGATGCGGTATTTGATGCCGAGGGAAGTGAGGTCGTTGCCAACGAGCTCGAGGGAGGCCTTGATGTCGTCCTGGATCTGTTTTTTTACCACGGCGATCGGGGAGCGGGGGTACTGCACCTGCTGGCCGAGGTCTTCCACGGGCTCCAGCGGCATCGGCAATTCACCCCATACGCGCAGGCCGTAGAAGTACAGCAGGGCGCGCAGCGCGTAACACTGGCCGAGGTAATCCTTATAGATGGCCTCGCCCTGATCGCGGTTTTCGGCGATCATTACCGGTAAATATTTAATGCCGAAGTTGCAGAGGGAAATGCCGGTGTAAAGGTCCGTCCAGCGGGTAACGCCGTTGATGTCGGCGTCGTTGGCGGAAAGGTTGTTGTTCAGCATTTTCGTTTGTGCGTTACCGGTACCGGCTACGGTCATGTTGTCTGAACGTACTTCGCCCCAATCGAACCAGTTCGTGCGCAGCACGGTCTGCAATTGGTTGTAGATGCCAGCCATCCAGGCTTTGGCGTCGTTTTTGTCCTGCCAGAATGTTGCGGGGTCCGCGGTGGATACGGGGCTTTCATCCAGCATTTTATTGCACTGCAGGCTGGATACCAGTAGCAGCGCTGTAAATATGATCGTTAGATAGTTAAATCTTTTCATACACTGTTCTTATTAAAATGTGACATTCAAACCTGCACCGATTTCACGCCTGCGGGGATATTTACCCGGATCGTCTCCCGGTTTCAATACGCTGCGCTGCGCTACTTCCGGATCGAAGCCGGTGTATTTGGTCCATGTTAAAAGGTTGTTGCCATATACATAGATGTTCACCATCTGCATACGGGCTTTCCTGGATATTTCGCCGGGCAGGGAATAACCTAACCTCGCGGTTTGCAGCCTGATGAAGGAGCCGTCTTCCAGGAAGTAGCTGCCGCCGCGGCGCATGTTATCCGCCGCTTTGTCGCCCCCGCGGTATACGTCTGTATTCTGCCCGGGATATTTCCACATGTTGTAAATGAAATACGGTTCGGGCGTGGTGTTGCTGTTGGAGAAGGAAGCGGTGTTGCGCCTGTTCTCGTTGTAGATGTCGTTGCCGAAGTTGCCGTAGAAGTTGAAAGACAGCGTGAACGTTTTATAGGTGAAGCTGTTGCTCCAGCCCAGGCTCCAGCGCGGCTGGCCGTAACCGATAATCTTCCTGTCTTCGTTGTCGATGCTGCTGTTGTAAGCGCCGTCTTTATCCGGCATGTTGCGCCAGATGATGTCGCCGCCTTTAGATACAACGCCGCCGGTGGTCATCTGTTTCACTTCGCCGGTATATTTCTGTCCGTCTGGGGTATGATAACCCACCAGTACGGGCTGCATGTTTTTTTCGATGACGATGTTGCCATGACCGTCTTTTGCAAATTCCGGGATCAGCATGGTGGTGTAATCGGGCGTCCAGGCGTTGCTTTGGTCGAACTGGTAAACGCCCATGTACTCATAACCGTAGAAGTTGCCGGCTTCGAGGCCTTCGCCTACATACCAGATGCCGTCTATATAATCGCCGCCGGGCAGATCGGTGATCTTGTTGCGGATGCGGGTCCAGTTCACGGAGGTCATCCACTGGAAGTTTTTGGTATGAACGGGGTATGCGGTGATGCCCAGCTCGATGCCGCTGTTGCGGAGGGTGCCTGCGTTGGTACGCACTTTACCCGGGTAGCCGGCTTCCAGGGGAAGCGGCGCGTCGTACAGCAGGTCGGAGGTGTTTTTCACGAAATAATCGCCTACGAACACGATGCGGCCGTTGAGGAAGGTGAGGTCCAGCCCGATATCCGACTGTACGGTTTGTTCCCATTTCAGGCTGGGATTGCCGAGACGGTTGTTGGTGGTTACGCCGCTAACGCCGTCGTAACGGGAATCCCCGAAAATGAACTGCGTGAGGGCATCGTATTCGCCGATGGCCTGGTTGCCGGTTACGCCCCAGCTGCCGCGGATCTTACCGTCCGTCAGTATCCTGCTGGCCCAACGCATGAAAGGCTCGTCGCTGAAGCGCCAGCCTGCAGACACGGAGGGGAAGTTGCCCCAGCGCGTGTCGCGGCCGAAGCGGGAAGAACCGTCGCGGCGGATGACGCCGTTGACCAGGTACCTGCCTTTGTAGTCATAACCTATGCGGCCGAAGAAGCCCAGCAGGGAAGAATTAACGCCGTCGTTGTAAATATCGGAAGGAGAAAATTCCGAAGCGGCGTTCAACGTCTCCACGGTTTCGGTTACAAACCTGCGACCGGCGAGATTGGTCACTTCTTCCGTATTCTTTTCATAGTTCAGGCCCGCGGTGGCAGACAGGTTGTGATCTTCGTTGAAAGTTCTTTTGTAGCTGAGATACGCGTTGGTCTGCGTTCTGACGGGCAAAACGGAACGTTCGGAACCTGTTGCAACGGGATCGGAGTTGGTGTCGAGCACTTTGGAATTGAACGTTTTGGTTTTGCTCAGCGCAACGTCCGCAGACCCGTCGAGGTGCAGGTTGAGGGAAGGAAGCAATGCGTAGTCGAACGACTGGTAAACGGTTCCGCGGTAGATGTGCGAATTGTTTTTCCGGTAGATAGATTCCGCGAGAGGGTTCCTGCGACCGCCGTTGTTGAAAATAAAACTTCCGTCAGGCAGGTATAGCGCCATGCCGGCAGGGCGTTGCAGCGCCTGGCGGATCACGTTGCCTTCGTCGATATTATTCCGGTCCTGGTACCCCGCAAAAAAACGGGTGGCCATCGTCAGTTTGTTGCTGGGCCTGTATTCGATATTGGTACGGAAAGAAAATCTTTGGTTCTGGCTGTTCCGCACAATGCCTTCTTCGTCGAGATATTGCAGGCCGGTGTAATAGCTGAGCTGTTTGGTGCCGCCTCTCACGCCAAGGTCGAACTGGTTGCGCCGGGCCGTTTGGGTGATGAGGTCCTGGTAGTCATTGTCAGCATTGCGGGCGAACGAAGTGGAATCGTCCGGTTTGGGATCGAGGCCGATGTTGGAACGGCGGTCGAAGATCTGCCTTTCCAGGCGGTTAGCCTGCGGCACGCGGTGGGCCAGTGTGCTCCAGCTGCTGAAATAATCCAGCGTTACCTGCGGTTTGCCTTCTTCACCGCGTTTGGTGGTGATGAGGATAACGCCGTTGGCGGAACGGGAGCCGTAGATGGCGGCGGAGGCTGCGTCTTTCAGGATCTCGATCGACTGGATGTCTTTCGGGTTGATGCTGTTGATGTTGTTCATGGTCACCCCGTCTACGATATACAGCGGTTTAACGCCGGCGTCGGAGAGGGTGGAGAGGCCGCGGATGGTGATGTCCTGCTCGTCTCCGGGCGCGCCGGAGTTGCTCATCACCCTTACGCCGGGGGCCGCGCCCTGGATAGCGTCGAAGATGCTGACGGGCTGTTTTTCCTGGATGGCCTTTTCGCCGATAGAACTGATGGCGGCCGTTACGTCCCGTTTTTTCTGGGTGCCGTAACCTACTACCACCACATCGTTGAGGGTAGAGATGTTTTCGAGCAGGGTAACGTTGATGGTAGTACGATCTCCCACCGGCTCTTCTTTGCTGATAAAGCCCGTCATGGTAAATACCAATGTGGCGCCGGAAGCCACGGAGATCGTGTACCGGCCTTCCATGTCGGCGGCCACGCCTTGTTTGGTACCTTTTACCAATACGGTAACGCCCGGGAGGGGATTACCTTTTTCGTCTCTGATGGCGCCCTGCACTTTTGTTGATTGTGCGAAAGCTGCGCCGGTCCAGGCTTGCAGCAATAGCAGGAAAGTGACAGGTAGAAGCAGCTTCCTGGCGTAGAAGATGCAGGTCTTTGCACTCATGCGTTTTCTCATACGGGAATTCGTTAAGTAGAGTTTTAAAAAAATAGATACAAGTGATTGTGAATTGATATTTGATCGATTGATTCCTGTGTAACAAGCTGTTGACCCAGCGATGAGGTACGGATAAAATCGTTTTCCGAAATGCCGCTTTTTATGCAATCGTTTGATGCAATCGTTTGCATAACGGGACAAAAAAATAGCGGCCAACGTCGGTTACTTTTTTTTGAACGATAAAATTTTTTTGCTGACCTGTTGATTTAACATGAATCTGTTCGTAGTGAAAAAAAATGTTTGATCTAAGTAGGCAAGACCGGATAAACAATTCCACCAGCCAATTTTGGTTAGTTTGTTGTTGAATTCATAACGCGTCCAATGTTCTTTATTCAAAGCTCTTCTAATTCGCCTGAAATTCCTTGTCCTTTATTCTCTATTAGTGGTATTTTTTTGCCATAGGCCTCGGGCCGCAGATTTTGCGCATGCCAGCGCAGGAGCAAGTGCTGTATTTAGAAGGTAGCAGGGAAAAGTTGAAAATAGTATCAGTTTTTAACAATTCTATACGACCGGGAAGGGAAACCCGGTCACAAGATCTGGCGGTATTATTAAAAGGAATAATTTTTTAGTTTAGTTTCTCAATCAGGCACATGAGCAAAACACAATTTTTCCAGCAGATCCGCAGGTATTACCCGGTTACGGAAGCATCCGGGCAGGCCTGGGCAGACCTCTTAAAGGAAAAAACGTACCGCAGGGGCGAGCTGCTGGTAATGGAAGGCCAGGTGCCCCGGAAATTCGCTTTTATCTGCCAGGGACTGGCCTATCAGTCTTATTTGCCGCCGGAAGGCGAGATGATCATTAAATACTTTTTCCCTGAAAACCGCCTGGCGGCGTCTGTCACCGCAACCATGACCGGCACGCCGAGCAAATTTGCCATTACGGCCATTGAAGACACAACGGTGCTGGAATATGATTTCAGTTCGTTCAGAAAACTGGTGGACACGCACCAGGATATCGCCCTGTTTTACATCAATTACCTGGAGAAACATTGGGTGATCGAAAAAGAACCGCTCGAAATCGCCTTTCGTTCGGAAACGGCGGCCACGCGTTACCAGCAGTTCCTGCTGTCTCATGGCCCGATCCTGCCGCGCCTTAAAAAATACCACATTGCTTCTTACCTTGGCATTACGCCTACCCAGCTGAGCCGCATCATCAGCGGCAAATAATTTTTCCGTTTCTCAACATTTGTAAATTTTTTTCCGGTACCGGTTGGCGAATTTCGTATTGTCAAATCATAACGCATGAAAAACTATCAAACCGAGCTCAAATGGGCGGGTATCCACTTCCTGGTGTATCTGGCCTGGATGTTTACAGAACATGTATGCGGGCTGCACGGCCGCCATATCCAATATCAGCAGCTGGTATCGGCGTTTATCCTTTTGCCCTCGTTATTGATCTATGTGCTCGCTTTACGCGAAAAGAAAATGAAAGTTTTCCGCGGAACGATCACCTTCCGCCAGGCCTTTAAAAGCGGCATGCTGCTGACCCTGTTCATGGTCTTGCTCAGCCCGTTGAGCCAGCTCATCACCACCGGGCTCATTTCCCCGGAGTATTTTGAAAATATGCGGGAATTTGCGGTGTCCCGGCGGCAGATGTCGGCGCAGGAAGCGGAATCACGGCTGAACACCGGGGCTTTTATCGTGCAAAGCGTTGTGGGCGGGCTGATCACGGGTGCGGTTTTCTCGGTTATCGTTTCGCTGTTTATCAGAAGCAGGAAGGTTTCGGTGGTGTCTTCATGATGGAGGGATCGAAGGGAATAAAATAAAAGAGGCTTCTTTACGGAAGCCTCTTTTATTTTTCGTCCGGGAGCGCGGAATTTTTCGAACGAAAACAGGAAATGGACAGGCTATAGCGAGGTGCTTTTGCCGGCAAAAATAGTATCATATCTGGTCAAATCTGCTGTTGTAGAACCGCGGTAGCATCGTCAACTTTATAACAACGATTTTCCGGGAACCGGTAGGTTTTCGATGGACTATTTTAATTCTTTTTTATGCGTAAACTAACTAAATTACTATTGAAGGTACTGGGCCCCGTCTGCCTGGTGCTACCAGCTACTTTATTGTATGCCCAGGATGCCCTGAAGGTTAAAGGAAAGGTAATTGCAGCGGTGGAGCGGATCGCCTTGCCCGGTGCTACTATCAGGTCAGAAAAAGGCAATCAAAACACCGTTTCGGACGCAGAGGGGAATTTTGAAGTTCAGGTAACGCGCGGAAGCCGGATCACGATCACAATGGTAGGGTACCAGCCATTAACCATAACGGTATCCTCATCTGAAGTTTTGGCGGAACTGAAAACTTCCACGTCAAATATGGATGAGGTGGTTGTAGTGGGATACGGAAACCAGTCTAAAGCCAAAATGACTTCCGCGGTTTCATCTATTAATTCCGATGATGTGCAGATGATCCCTACCTCCAACTTATCCAATGTTTTGGCCGGAAGGTTATCCGGTACGTTTGTAAGCAGCCAGACGGGAACACCCGGCGCCGGGTCCAACATTAAGATCCGGGCAGCCTCTTCGTTTAGCGGAAATACGGTCCCGGTATTTGTTATCGACGGCGTAGTGAGGGATAAGACGAGTTTCGACGCCCTGGACCCCAATGAAGTATCCGACATCACCATATTGAAAGATGCTGCTTCCGCCGCCATTTACGGATCACGGTCGTCAAACGGGGTTGTGCTGGTTAAAACAAAAACAGGCAAAAGCGGCCGGCCGGTATTTCAGTTCACCACTACATTCAATACCCAACGTACCGGCAAGCTCCCTGAATATATGCCGCTGAAAGACGGATTGGAGCTTTCCAGGTCGGTTAATGGCGGGATGAGTGACGAGGAAATTGACTGGGTGCTGAAAACAAATCCTAAAGGGGAAAATTATTACGATGCGGCATATACAAATCCCAATAGTCAGCGGCATGTTCTGGGGTTGTCTGGCGGCAACGATAAAATTACCTATTATATGGGCGGCTCTTATTTTAATGAAAATGGGTTTTTGCCCAATGTATGGTATAAGAAATACAATCTTAGAGGGAACATCCAGGCTACGCCGGTTAAGAACCTTACGTTAGGGCTGAATTTAAGCTCCAGTTTCGGCACCTTTAACCGGTTCAATTTTACATACGATTACGGATCTTCGGACCTGAATAACCTTTGGGGAAAGTTGCTGTATTGGGATGTGTTTGCACCTCCCTACATCAACGGTAAGCCGGTTGATCCCGGCTGGCTGGGGAACCCGGTGGAGATGATGCGGAACGGCGGCTACTACAGAAACAGGAACCAGCTCATGGATGGCCTGGTGACCGTGGAATACAAAGTGCCTTTTGTGGAAGGGCTAAGCGTAAAAGCGGCGTACAGCAGGAATTTTGCCAATAACTATATCAAGACATTTGCAAAAAAGCAGCCCTTGTATCAGTTTAAAAAGGCTGGCGCCAACAGTCTTATTTATACCGATACAATAATTGGAACGATAAAAAGCGGCGACCCGGGCACCGAATATCTTGGGAACGAATATGGGAGAACGGATAATTATCAGTTGAATACGCAGTTGAATTACACCCGGAGTTTTGGGAAGCATAGTGTAGATGTACTGGCTGCTTACGAGCAGTTTGAGGGGGCCTACAATTATACGTCGATGTACCGTTACAACTTTCCGCTGTTTCCTACGGACCAGTTCTTTGCCGCCAGCGCCAATAACGCCGATTGGTCAACGGGAGGTAATGAGTCGCAGGATGGCAGGTTGTCTTATATAGGGCGTTTGAGCTATGATTATGATGGAAAATACCTGCTCACCGCATCGGTAAGAAGGGATGGTTCCGTAAAGTTTGCGCCTGATAAACGCTGGGGCTGGTTCCCTTCCGTCTCTGTGGGCTGGGTGTTATCTAAAGAACCTTTCTTTCGGAAAACAGCTATCGCGTCATCTTTGAACTTTTTAAAGATAAGAGGATCGTTTGCAACTACGGGTAATGATGCGATTGGTGGCTGGCAGTGGCTGGACCAATATAACATCCAGTCAAGTACGTATTACCTGGGTAACCCCGGTGTTGCCGCTCCAAGGCTTAATTATGGCGGAATCCCGAATACGGCGCTAACCTGGGAAGCTTCAAATTCCATAGACCTGGGGCTGGAACTTACGGCCTTCAACCACGTACGGCTGGTGGCCGATTATTGGAAACGCCATACCTACGATATCCTGGGAAGCAGGATATTGGCGATCCCCGCGGAATTTGGAGGCGCATTGCCCGCTGAAAATTATGGGGCAATGAACTCCAATGGGTTCGAATTGGAACTGGGATACGAGAATACCATTGGCAACGACTTTCACTATGAAGTAAAAGGTATTTTCAGCTATGCCACCAATAAGGTCATAAAAAAAGACGTTGCGGCAAATGCACGGCCCTTCGAAAATCCCAATGGCAAAACAAGCGCATACGGGTTCGGGTACCAGGCGCAAGGCATTATACGTACCCAGGAAGACCTGGACAAATTGCCCGCCGGGTTTACCATTAATGGTGTGAAGCCGGCACTGGGCGATATGTTGATGGCAGACCTTAGCGGGCCGGAAGGAAAGCCGGACAATATGGTAGACGGCTACGACCAGGTTGTGTTAGGCGACTACTTTGGCGCCAACAATGCCCCGGTAACTTTTGGTCTGAATCTTTCCTTATCCTATAAAGGCTTTGGCATTGAAACCCTCCTTTCCGGCCTTTCCGGTTTCAAGGTCAGCTATAACGACGCCTGGGGCAGGAATTTTGGCGGCGGCGGTAAAGTGCCTGTATATCACGCCGATTCCTGGACCGCGGATAACCCGGATGGAACTACCCCCAAAATTTATCCCTGGGGCGATGCGCATTCCTATGGGTATACCTGGACCTCAACATTCAATGTATATAAAGGAGATTTCCTGCGCATGAAATATTTAAACCTGAATTACCAGTTGCCCGCCGCTGTAATCAGGAAGATCAATGCAAAAGACCTGAGGGTTTTTGCGGCCGCAACCAACCTGTTCTATATTTCTAAATTTAAATACTATGATCCGGAGCTTTACCAGTTTATGAGTTATCCTACCATGAAGACTTTTTCGATCGGGCTGGACCTGAAATTTTAAGATGTGAGCCGAAGCACGCATAGTTATTAAATTTCCAATTTTTAAATCAAAGAAAATGAGAGATATTATAAAACTGAAAGTACCGGTTGTTGCGGCACTGCTGGTATTGGCAGGTTGCAGCAAAGTGCTGGACAAAAAGAACCTGGCCGCGGTTGACCCCGGGCAGGTATGGTCAGACCCGAATATAGCAACGGCTTATCTGAATGGGATCTATGCCGCGATGATGCCCGGCAACCCGAGCGGGTCCGCAAACGGGACCGATGAGGGAGTGGCCTATCAGAAACAGACCAATGCCTGGTTCAGAGGGACCGCCACTTTTGATTCTTACAATAATTTCGGGCAATATAACAACATCAGGTCCGTCAACATCCTGCTGGATAACATTGATCGATCGTCTTTTACGCAGGCAGATAAAGATAAGCTGAAAGGCGAGGGGCTTTTTTGGAGAGCCTGGGCTTATCACAACCTGGTAAGCAGCTACGGAGGCGTACCGCTGATCCTGAACGCACAGGCGCCCACTTCCGATTTAACACAGCTTCAAATGCCAAGGAACAAAACATCTGAATGTGTTACACAAATTTTGAAAGACCTGGATGACGCCATCGGCTTGCTGCCAGACGCCTTTACCGGGAACGACGTGGGCCGGATCGATAAAGGCGCCGCACTGGCATTTAAAGGACGGGTGCTGCTGTTTTATGCCAGCCCGTTGTTTAACGGGTTGGGCGGGGTTGCATCCTGGCAAAAAGCGTACGACGCCAACCTGGCAGCCAGGAACTTCCTGGACGAAAGAGGCAAAGGGCTTTATGCTCCCTACAGCAAGATCTGGGAAGATGAACTGAACAAAGAGGTGATCATGGTGCGCCGGTACAATTACCCGCAGGCTACTTACTTTCAGGGCGGGTTAATGCCGCTGAACTGGTCTAAAGACGACGTGGGTTATGACCGGCCTTCGCTTGACCTGGTAGATGCCTTTCCAATGAAAGACGGCTCCGGCTGGAAGGACCAGGCAAGAAGCTACGACACGTTGTTCCGTAACCGGGACGACCGGTTTTATGCAAATATTTACTATAATGGGGCGCCCAACCAGTATTTAAAAGGAATGCGGGACGACAAAAGTTATCTGTGGACCTATTTTACCGCTATTACCAACTATTCCGGGGCTACCGGTATTGAGGGGGCGCATAACCAGGTAACCACAGATCCGCTTTGGTCGAACTCCAGTTTTTACCGGATCAAGGCAATTGACAAAAACCTGGACAAGGGAACGGTTTACAATGCGGCCGTCGACTGGCCGGAGATCCGTTATGCGGAAGTATTGATGAACCTGGGTGAATGCGCTAATGAGCTGGGGAAAACAACCGAAGCGATAGACGTGCTGAAGCTGATCCGCAACAGGGCGGGCATTACCGCCGGAGCGGACGGGAATTACGGTATTAAGGCGACCTCGCAGCCGGATCTCAGGGCGGTTTACCAGAAAGAACGTTTCGTAGAATTTTGTTTCGAAGGCAAACGCTGGTCCGACCTGCGCCGGTGGAAATTATTCGGAATGGTGAATGCATTAAAACAGCGGCATGGCATTGCCCTTTTATTAAAACCAGGCCAGCCGAATGTTTCGCCGCTGGATGATATTAATGTGGTATGGGACCGGTTTACGACAACTGTTGTAGAAACCGATGCGGTGGATATCGCATTGAAGGATCAGTATTACATCTACGGTATCCCCAAAGCGATACTGGACCGCAATCCCCTGTTAAAACAAAATAATAACTGGGGCGGCGATTTTGATCCTCTTCAGTAAACGTATCAAAATAAACAGGCAGACTTTAGTTTTTTACTGAAAATGAAATGAGGTTGCCGGTTTTTAAATAAGTTCCGAATGTTTAAAAAAGCATGTTTGTTGCTTGCCGTTTTGTGCACTGCCGGTATGGTTTCCGCGCAATGGACATTTAATACGGCATGCTTTAAAATACACATTAACAGCAGCGGGTTCATCACCAGTATGAAAAATACCACGGTAACGCCCCAAAGGGAGTTCAGTCCTGCAGACAAGCCTTCTCCGCTGATGCAGATTTACGACGGGCGAAAGAAGATCTATTATGCGCCGGTTAAAGCTGCATATCATGCAAAGGGAAAATTGCTGGAGCTGACTTTTTCGAATGGATCGGTGGCGCATATCCGGATCGAACCGCAGAAGAAATATTTTAAACTGCAGCTGCAGTCACTCTCAAACCGGGCGGAAATTGAGGCGGTACAGTGGGGGGCCTATCATACCAATATCTCCAACCTGATGGGGGAGATCATCGGCGTGGCGCGGGATACCAGCGCCGCGGTAAACTATGCCATTGGTATGCTGGCGTTAAACGACAATACGCTGGGAGGCAAGGCTGCCACGGTTGGCGATGCCGCTCCCTTTCAGTACATCGTTCATACGCCGGACGCAAAACGTTTTCCCCTTCCGGATACTTTGCACGAAGGCCAGGTGTTCAGCCTGGGGGGTAATGGCATCAGCGATGTGGCGTTCTATGCGCATAAAGAGCCCTGGTACCGGATGGTGTATGGTGATGCAGCGCAGGTAGATAAAGCAGGGCGGATCTCCATCTCCTATCAATCGAGAAACCGCTCCGTCAAGCGGGAGATATTTTTCTCGCTGATCCCCCATATGGCGGCGAACATTCCCAATCATATTGATGTACAGCCCTTGCCGGGCGTAGATTACATCGGCTCTTCGGTAGCTTTATGGGGCAGTCCGGACAGTACGGCGCTGATGGGTGTGATCCGGGAAATCGTTCTGTCGGAAAAATTGCCCTATCCCACCATTAATGGTAAATGGGTAAAAGACCCGGCGGCATTTGTTCCGGATGCGCTGGCCGCGGGAAACCTGAACGACAGCATCGTATCATATGCCAGCCGCCTGGGTTTCAAGGCCATTAGTTTGTACGACCAGGGATTTTTAAGGCCTGACCGCGGAAATGAAGGTTATATTGATGGAAAACATTTTGAACGGAAGCCCATCAAAATGACTGCCGGCAACCAAAGCCACAAAGAGTTGTCAGCAATGGCGGCGAAGTATGGGATCATGATCGGCAGAACCCCCATCACGAATGCACTGGCGCCGGGCACCAAAGATGCCAGCCCGGTGCCGAGCGATAGCCTCTGTTACCAGCAAAAACGGCTGCTTGCAAAAAACATCAGTGAAACGGATACCATCATTGTAGTGGATGATCCCAGGTATCTTGAAGAAATTGCCAGCTGGGAGGGGCATTGCGCCGACTTAAACATGGTAAAGATCGGAAAGGAACTGATCCATTACCTGGGAGTGTCTGACCGTCGGCCGTACCGGTTGCTCAATGTAAAGCGTGGTTACTGGAAAACAACGCCCGCCGGTCATGCGGCAGGCGATACGATCTATAAGCTCCAGGTAACGGTGAACTACGGCTACGACGGTGTTATCCCCAATATGCAGCTGCAGGATGAAATTGCAAAGTACTACGCCGATGTTTGCAAAATAAACGGGCTGGCCTACTATGATTTCGACGGGCAGGAGTTTCTCTTCAACAACGGGCATGGATACTATTCCGTCAAACGGTTTTTCCGGAAGATGTTTGAGCGGGCAAAAAAGCTGGGTGTGCCCTATATCCGTTTTACCGGGGCCACCTTGTCGGAAGGCTCCTGGCATTACCAGAGTATCTGGAATGTTGGCGGCGGCAGCAACCTTTATGATGTGAATACCCGGGAATGGGGCAGTACCACCAGCCAGGGCAAAGACCTCCGGGATGTTACCTATGCTAATTTTTTCCCGGTAGGCATGGGCGGGAATTTCCCCATCACCGCAAAATCAACGGTAGCGGAATACGAACACATACAGGCCATTTCAGTGGGTTTGGGTACTACCTACAGCCTGCGGCTGAACCAGAAAGATGTGGAGAGTTGTCCGCAGAAGGAAGCCATCTTTAGCGTAATCCGCACCTGGGAAGATGCCCGGGCTGCCAATGCTTTTCCACGCTGGGTGAAAAATATGCTGTCTGATCCTGCCAAAAGCTGGAGGCTGGAGGCGAAAGATCAAAATACCTGGGCCCTTTTTCAAATGGTTGACGGAAGCAGCCCCCGGCCCATTGTATTAAAAAGAGCGCAGGGGTATTAGCTGCAACGTCAATGTGGGAAAGAATCTTAGCATAGGATTCAATCATACGGACGAAAAACCAAATAAGCCGCTAACATGTTAACATGTTAGCGGCTTATTTATATCGTATTGTACCGCGTACGGGAGTCGAACCCGTCATTCCTCCGTGAAAGGGAGGCGTCTTAGCCGATTGACCAACGCGGCATTGGTCATTTTTGGGATGGCAAAGGTAGGTGTTTCATTCACAAATCCAAAAAAATCCCCGGAGAATTTTATTGAGCTGCAACCACTTGCTCTTTCTGCCGGTGCATATTCCCCCAGGCAGACATACACTGCAGCATCGCCTCCGTCGATTTCCCCAGCTCCGTCAGCTCATATTCCACCCGCGGCGGTACCTCCGGGAACACGTTCCTTTTCACCAGCCCGTGCTCCTCCAGCTCCCGCAGCTGCGCCACCAGCATCCGCTCCGAAACCCCCGGGATCGCCCTGCGCAATTCGTTGTAACGCATCCGGCCCTCCAGCAGGTTATACAAAATCGACGCTTTCCACCGGCCGCCGATCACATGCAGGGTATAAGCCATCCCGCAATTCCGGAGGATCAATTCCTCGTTGCGGGCGTTTGTAGAATCCTGTTTTCGCATACTTACTTTTTTGTTAGTACTTAACAATTTTAGCTGTACCTGCAAAGTTAGTGCTTCCGGTTTACTTTTGAGGTATGAAAACATTACAGCATAAAACCGCCCTCGTTACGGGCGGCAGCCGCGGCATCGGCGCGGCCATCGCCAAAAGACTGGCCAAAGAAGGCGCAAACGTTGCCATCACTTACCAGGCCTCCGCAGAAAAAGCGGCCGCCGTCGTAAAAGAAATAGAAGCATTAGGCGTGAAAGGGCTCGCCATCCAGGCAGACAGTGCAGACCCGCATGCGGTTACCGCCGCGGTAGACCGTACGGCCCGGGAGCTCGGCGGGCTGGATATCATCGTCAACAATGCCGGCATCGGCCTGTACAAAGACATTACCGAGTTCACCATCGAAGACTTCGATCTCGTATCCGCCGTAAACGTGCGCGCCGTATTCGCCGGCTCCAAAGCAGCGCTGGCCTACATGGGCAGGGGAGGCCGCATCATCAACATCGGCAGCTGCCAGGCGGAAAGAATGCCCACCCCCGGCGGATCGCTCTACGCCATGAGCAAAAGCGCGCTGGTAGGGCTTACAAAAGGAATGGCCCGCGACCTCGGCCCCAAAGGCATCACCGTCAACGCAGTTCACCCCGGCCCGATCGATACCGATATGAACCCGGCCAACGGCCCGCACGCTGATTATGAACGTTCTATCATGGCAATTCCCGAATTTGGTACCGGGGAAGATATCGCCGCCATGGTGGCCTATCTCGCTGGTCCCGAGAGCAGTTACGTTACCGGCGCTGGTTTTGTAGTAGACGGCGGAACGAATATTTAACATTTTCAATGCATAATATATTTCATTTACCGGGATATTTTGTCTAGTATTACACAGAATGCCAACTGTGTTTATCAGGTGACGAACCAAATTCATCATTTCTATCCACGTCGGCGGTAATACCTGCAACAAAATGCCAAAAGTTTCTTTCAACAACAAAAATGCCTTGTTCTTCCCTTCCCTGAAAGCGTCGGTAGAAGAATATTTTAAAACCAACAATGTACAGAAAACGGGCAACCTGCACCTGTACCTGAAAACCATCGTGCTGATACCGGTCGCAGTTGTGCTGTACGTAAGCCTGCTGGTTTTCCCGGTACACGCGGCCGCGGGTATCATCATGTGCTGCCTGCTGGGATTTACCCTGGCATGTATCGGCTTCAACGTTATGCACGACGCCTGCCACGGCAGCTATTCCAATAAAAACTGGGTGAACGACACACTGGGCCTTACGCTCAACGCACTCGGCGGAAACGCCTTCATCTGGAAACAGAAACACAACATCATTCACCACACCTATACGAATGTGGACGGGGTGGACGACGATATCGCCAAAAGCCCGCTGATGCGTCAGTGCAGCTCGCAGCAATGGGTGCCTATGCATCGTGTGCAGCATTTTTACGTGGTGCTCGTATACGGCATCTCTTCTTTCGCATGGGTGTTCATCATGGATTTTGTGAAATATTTTTCAAGCAAAGTGTACAGAACGCCGTTGCAGAAAATGAAACTGCAAGACCATCTCGTGTTCTGGGGCAGTAAAGTGCTCTACGTGTTTTTCTACATCGTGCTGCCGATACTCGTCGTAGGCGCACAAGCCTGGGTAGTGGGTTTCATCGCCATGCACCTGGTGATGGGCTTTACGCTCGCCATCGTGTTCCAGCTGGCGCATGTGGTGGAAGAAACGGAGTTTGAAGCCGTGGGCGAAGACGATAAGCTGATCGAAAACGAATGGGCGATACACCAGATCAAAACCACCGCGAACTTTTCACCCGGCGATAAAGTAGTGTCATGGTTCGTGGGCGGGCTGAACTACCAGGTGGAGCACCATCTTTTCCCCCGCATCAGCCACGTGCATTACCCGGCCATCAGCAAGATCGTGGAGGCCAAATGCAAGGAGTTCGGCATCCAGTACAACAGCATGCCTACCATGATGAGCGCGGTGCGCTCGCATTTCAGGTTTATGCGTATGCTGGGCATGAAGCCCGCTGCCATAGCGATTCCCGCCGCATAAAACATTCAGACGTTATACAACGGAATAATCAAAAAGCCGCTCTTACGGGAGCGGCTTTTTTTAATGTCTCAGCGTGATGGAGTTCGCTATCATTAATCTACACATCACTTATTTGCATGGAGCGTACTAATTTGCTTAAGCCTGGATTGCTGTCATAAATACACAGATTGGAATGTTGCTATTTTGCGTGGAGCATACCATTCTTCCAGTAAAGCTCCGCTGTTTTCAATTCATTGATCTGGTCGATCAGATCGTCGAGCGGCTGGTTGCGGAACGTTTTTCCCGTCACCAGTTTTTCGCCCGCCTCCCGGGAATCGATATGCAGCGTGGTATTGAACCAGCGGCTGGTCAGGTTCCCCAGGTCCCTGATGGTCATGTTGTCGAAATACACTTCTCCGTTTACCCACTGCGTGGTATAAGCCGGGTCGTACTTTTTTTTCATGATGGGCTGATGGGTAGCCACCAGTGCCTGTTCCATCGGCATGAGCCGTGCTTCCCGGCCCGCGGCGGCAACCGTCAGCTGCCCGCTTATCAGCGATGTTGTAACCCTCGTAGCCGTATAGGCGTCTACGTTAAATTCTTCCGAACCGTTCACTTGAATATCCGCCTGCCCTGCGTGCACGATAAACGGCCGCGCGGGATCGTTGCGTACGATAAAATATGCTTCCCCGTCCAGGTACACTTCCCTTTTCCCTTCGGGAAAGGAGAACGGGAACCGCAGTTTGGTGGCGCTGTTGAGATACACTTCGGTACCGTCTCCCAGCAGCAGCCGCTGTTCTTTCCGCGGCGGCACGCTGAGCGTGTTCCAACCGGCGGCGTCGGCGGCAGCGGGGGCGAAGCGCAGAAAACGGCTGTCTTTATACACACTGGTACCGCCGATGCGATAACTCTGCAGCCCTTTATCCTGCATGGCCACGGTTTCGCCGTTGGCGAACTCCAATACAACGGCATGGCTTCTTGCAGGCATCACCGGCCTCGGCGATACAGCCTCGGGCAGCCGCGGCCAGGCCCAGTAAGCGGCCGCAAGCACGCCCGCGATCATCGCGCCGGCCAGCAGCCTGTTGCGTAAACGCCGCATTTTTATTAGATGATGCCGGCGCAGCACTTCCTGGAAATCCGCTTCCATGTCCCGCGTATAAAATTCCTTGCGGCCGGCGGTAATGGTGTTGTTTTTGACTTCAATACGCAAGGCCCGGGCTTCCTCGCTGGTAGCGAGGATCTTGTCCAGCTTCTCCTGCTCCTCGGCGGTAATGGTGCCGAAAATTTCCTTCACGAGAAGAATGCGTATTTGAAATTCGTTTTCCATTCTGAATATATAGAGAGGTTATCACAGGCATCAGGGTGAACCAGGTGGAAAAATAATTTCTTTTTTGTTAATGGAAACCTTTTCCCTGGCCTTTTACCCGCCTGGGCGGGCGGCTTTTTGTTAATACAGCACACACAACATATACAACGCGCCCCGCGCGATTTTGTTGAGCCGGTGATAAGCTACGGCATTCCTATGCCGCAGTTTTTCATGCCGCCCTATACACAATCATGTTTGTGTTATAGGGTTGAATGCTGATCGCATTATAAAATTGCGTGTCACATTTTCACCCTTTTTTCTCCAAATCTTGTCTTTTAAATAGGAAATTCAGCGTGAATAATGAACAGGTTAAACCAATTGGTGTACGTACGATTCGCTCCCGGCGATCTGATCTGTGAAGAAGGACAGATGCCGGTTTACCTGGATGAGATCAGGAATGAAAAGTTCAGGATTACGGCAGACCTGCGGAATATAGACCAGCAATCGGCTTCCGCCAGCTGGGACGCCAACGCCCGCGCCCTGCGCCAATACCAGATGCAAACCGTAGCCATGCTCGATGTGCTGCAGCTGTTCCGCCAGCAGGCGGCGAAGTCGCTGCACGTTTTTTACGGGGAAGTGTCCTGCGTATTGCTCGACATCCTGATCGCGCTCGAACAACATTTCCCGGAATACCTGGCCCGCGATATTTACATGCCCGAAGCATACGCCCGCCACGTCGTAACACAGCTGGAACCGCGCGTCCGCGCCCTGGAAAAACAGCTGCTCGATAAAAAGGCGGACCGTGAGCTGGTACGCCTCATCTTCGCGCCGCTGCGCCAACCCGCCGGCCAGCTTACGTTCGGCACCATCATGTATTACCGCCGCCTTGTGCAGGACCTGCAAACACAGCAGCCCCTGCGGCATATGACCGTCAACGAGCGGATTCATCACATTTTATATGCATACAATTTTAATTCGCCGGAACTGTTCCGGTATACCACCAGGATGCTGCGGCGGAAAGTATCGCAGCTCCGCACCCTTCAGGAGAAAAAAGCCCTGCTGATCTGGTACGGGAAAGAACTGAAGAATATGCCGGCTAATGAATACGCATTGCATCACGGTAAAGGTTCCATCCGCGGCCAACTGCAGGAATGGATCAAAGAAGAAAAACTGTTCCTGCACACGCTGTTCACCACCTGGAGCTCCTGAAGAACGCCACAAACGTGCAGTTGACCCCAGAAATGCCTGACCTTTCCGGTTATGAAAAAAATATCTCACACCTGTGACGATGATGTTAATTCTTTCAAAATTATAGCCGGACTTTTACAGCGATATGTGCGCGCTCGCCCGGAATATTGATGGAATTATAACATCCCCGAGATATGAGAACATTTAACCAATTTGTAACGGTACAACTCAGCCCGGAAATGCTGGTGAAAAATACCGGCAGCCTGCCCGCTTACCTCAGCCGCGTGCAGGAAGAAAAACTCCGTATCACCGGCCAGCTGCTGGAGCTGTCCTCATCGCCGGAAGATCCCGCGCACGCCGCCATGATCCGCCAGTGGCAAAACATGTGCGTGGAACTGCTGGACACCATTCACCGTTTCCGTTTCGGCCATCGCGCCACTTTGCCCGCATCCGCCGCGCCAGACGAGACCGATATATTTTACGGTTCCGTGGAAGAAATGCTGCAGGCCGTGCTGGTAGCGATGGAACAGCATTTCAGTAAACTCCTGCTGCCAGGCCTGCACCTGCCGCTCAGCTACGCCGCAAGAGCGCGGCAACAGCTGCAGCCCAGGCTCAAAGCGGCGGAACGCGAACTGAAAAAAAGCGGCCTCGACCCGGACCTGCTGGAACTGGTGCTGGCGCCGGTAAAACGTTTCACCGGAGATGCAGACGTGCGGATCAGTTTCCAGGAGCTCGCGTATTACCGCGACCTGCTCGGCCAACTGGTGACCGCCGCCAGCTTCGAATCCGTGCCCGCGGACCAGTTCAACCTGGAAGCGCATTTCCTGCTCGTGCACCTCAACTTCAATTCGGCGGAATATTTCCTTTACTGCACCAGCCGCATGCGCAGGTGGCTCCGCCAGTTCAGCGACATGCAGGGCCGCGTCAATACCCTCACCTGGTGCATCCGGGAGATCAGGAACATCCCGCCGTTCCGCGACGGGAAAGGTTTCCAGGCCAACGGTTTTCACATCAAAGATCAATTGGCTGCATGGCTGGAAGAAGAACGCATCTTCATCCGCACGCTGATGACCACCATCGCACAGCCGCCTGCCGCCGCAAACCCGGAAGAAGAAAAGATGACCGCTTTCCTCGCCATTCCGCAGGCGGCGCTGATGGCGAGAGTGTACATGGAAGAAGGGATCATCCGCTCCACGTCTGTCCAGCAATTGTTCGCCGCCGTGGCCAACATGCTGCAGCTGAAAAAAACGGACGCGGGAATGGAAGATGTTTTCAGGCTGAAATTTTTCAATCCCAGCCTCGCTACCGTAACGACCTGTAAAAACTGGCTGAGCCGGGTGCTGGACAGGTTGAACGATTATGAAGACCAGATGCGCGCGCATACCGGCTATTAAGTCAACATTCAAATCCTGGAAAAATCACCCTGCACATGAAAAGTCATTTTACGCAAATACTGGCGAACCTGGAACAGGACCTGGCGGAGACCGAAACGCGCATACCCAACCTGCTGGAAAGATACAAAGCCGGCGCGCTGCTGGCGGACCGGGCCGCCGCCAGGCTGAAAGACGCGGTGCCTGAGCATTTCGGAGGCACGGCCATCGAAATATATTTTTTCAAACATATTCAGCCCTATGTGCTCAGCAGGAAAATTTATTACAGCCAGCTTTTCAGGATAGAGGCGGACAGGCCTAAAAGTATCCGCGACGATTACAAAAAATTCCTCGACCAGGAGCTTTGCCGCATTACGATGTTCTTCGAGGTGCATAACGCGCTGTACCTTTATTACCGCGGCGGCGCAACGGATAAAGATGCGCAGTATTTCCTGCGCGGCAGTCAATACAACAACGAATATCCCACCGGCCTGGATGGCGTGCTGGACACACGGTATTGCACCGTAACGTCTTTCCGGCTGGCGGAGCTGATCGCGCTGGAAGATGTCAGCAAATATCTCATCGGCAAACTCGAACAGATCCATGCGCTGCCGCGAAACCTGCACTACAAGCCGCGCCTGCGGTGGACGCATTCAAAAACCGATCTCGTGGAACTGGTGTACGCCCTTCATGTCAATGGCAGCTTCAACGACGGCGCGGCCGAGTTGAAACAGATATTCGAATGGCTGGAAAATTCCCTGGAGATCGACTTCGGCAATGTATACAGCAATTTCCGCGACATCAGGATGCGGAAAAAGGAAACGGCGTCTTTTCTCACACGGTTAAAAGACGGCTTATTGAAAAGGATAGAGGAACTGGAATGAGCTACAGTTCCGCCGCAATACGCCGCAACGCGCCGGGCAGCTCTTTTTTATCCCAACAGGTGCCGAGCGCCACGCGCACGTAATGATTGTCTTCTGTTAAACTGAACAGTTCCCCGTTGGAAATATCGATGTTTCCCTGAAGCAGTTTTTGCACGGTAGCACCGGGATTTTTGCACGGAAGCCAATAATGAAAACTGCCGGGGAAGGTACGGTAGGGCACGTCTTTGAAAATTTCTTTGAATGTTTCCGCGCAGCGGATCGCCACGGCGCGTTTTTCCTCCATGATCTGCGTAAGCAGCCCGCTGTTGATCAAATGCAGCCCGAAACGCACGAACAGGAGCGATGCGCCGCTGCTTTGCATTCTCACGATATTGATCAGGTCAGGCAGCAGGTTGCGCGGATGGATCGCGTAACCCGATTTCAGCATGGGATTGTGCACCTTCGACAGGCTGTAGAGATGAATGGTGCGTTCGGGCATCAAGGCCAGGAACGACGGGGGCGGGGAAGGATGAAGGAAACGGTAGGCATCGTCTTCCAGGATATACACGTCTTCAAAAGACCGCACGATATCTACGATCTTTTTTCTTCTTTCTTCAGACATCACGGCGCAGGTGGGATTGTGCACCGTGGGCTGCATATAGATCAGTTTGGCCGGGTATTTTTTCAGCGTGTCTTCCAGTGCTTCCGGCAACATCCCTTCTTCATCTGACCGGATCACTCTCAACCTATAACCTTCATACAGCGCATTTTGCCTGAAACCCGGGAAGGTAAAGGGCTCCACGGCAATTTCCTCCATTTTTCCGCGCAGCGCGGTGAGCACCGCCGAAAGCCCGCCGTTGGCGCTGGGCGTAAGCGTGATGTGATGATCTTCCGGGGAAAAATGCAGCCATTGGCCGAGCGTTTCCTGATCGGGCCGGCTGAGCGGCTGGTACGGCGGATGCAGCAGGTCGTATTGCTGGCCTGCGGGCAACTGCCGGCAAAAATCGAGGAACACTTTCATTTCCCGGGGCACGGAAGGGTAGTTCATATTCAGGTTAAGCATGCCGAAAGTTAGGAAATATGAACCTTCCGCGAGGATTATTATCTTTAAAACTTCATAAACGTAGAAATCTGTATGATAAGGTCCTTTTTTTCGGTGATGGCGCTCGTATGCGTCAGCCTGTTATCCCAGGCGCAGCAAAGCTGCCCGGTTATTCCGCTTCCCTCGCAAAGCACGCCCGTAAAGGCGGTTTTCCCGCTGAACGATCACACGCCGCTGGCGGTTTCGGAGCCCGCCCTGCTCGCGTCCGCCAATATGCTGCAGCAACAGTTGCTGCAATACGCCGGCATCAGGCTGGTGATTGCGCCCAAGGCGCCCGGCTATGGCATCCTGCTGAAAAAAGTGAAAGGGGATAACCCCGCCGCCTATTCGCTGGAAATGACCGGCACGCAGGTAACCATCAGCGCTTCCGGCGACGAAGGCATTTTTTACGGCATGATGTCGCTGATGCAGCTGGTGCGCACCGCCAAACCCAAAGCGGCGGCCGCGCAGGTGCCCTGCTGGAATATTGCCGACAAGCCGTTGTTTGGCTGGAGAGGTTTTATGCTGGACGAATCGCGCCAGTTCTTCGGCAAAGCCGTCGTGAAAAAACTGCTCGACGAAATGGCATCTTACAAGCTCAACCGTTTCCACTGGCACCTTACGGACGAGCCGGGCTGGAGGCTGGAGATCAAACAATACCCGCGCCTTTCCCTCGTGGGCGGCATCGGCGTACACGGCGATTCCACCGCTCCCGCGCAATATTATACGCAGGACGAGATCAAAGAGATCGTAGCTTACGCCAAAGAACGCCACATTACCGTGATACCCGAGATAGACATGCCCGGCCACGCCACCGCGGCCAACAAAGCCTATCCGCAGTTCAGCGGCGGCGGTTCCGCCAAATACCCGGAATTCACGTTTAATCCCGGTAAGGAAGAAACGTATCAATATCTTACGAACATTCTCAGGGAAGTGAACGTGCTGTTCCCTTCGCAGATGATCCATATCGGGGGCGACGAAGTGAGCTTCGGCTCCGAAAAGTGGAAGACAGACCCGGCCGTACAACAGCTGATGCAGACCAAAGGATTGAACAGCCTGCTGGAAGTGGAGCATTATTTTATCAAACGGATGGCCGATACGCTGCTGAAACTGAACAGCAAAGTGCTCGGCTGGGACGAAGTGACCGCCGCGCAGCTGCCCGCCAAGGAAACCATCGTGTTCTGGTGGCGCCACGACAAGGCCGATCAGCTGAAAGGCGCGCTGGATAAAGGTTATAACGTGGTGCTTTGCCCGCGACTGCCGTATTATTTCGATTTCGTGCAGGACAGTTCCAATACCGTGGGCCGCAGATGGGCGGGCGGTTTTAACCCGCTCAAACGCGTGTACGATTTTTCCCTCGCCACTTTACCCGTGCCCGTCGGCAACCGCGCGGCGCAGATAGAAGGTATCCAGGCGAACCTTTGGACGGAAACGGTAAGAACCACCGAGCGCATGTATTACATGACCTTCCCCCGACTGCTGGCATTGGCCGAAGCGGCATGGACGGCGCCGGAGCAGCGCGATTTCGCGCAGTTCGAGCAGCGCCTCAAACAGCACCTGCCTTTGCTGAAACAACAGGGCATCTATTACATGGAATCGCCGAAAAGCACGCCCGAGCCGATCAGGTAAGCATTTTGCGGACAAATATCTTCAAGGAAGGCTGCCGTCGGGCGGCCTTCCTGTTTAAGTGCAACGGCGCTCCCGCCGCGTTCTCCCGGATTTTGTGATATCTTCGGAGCTTTATCAAAACCTGTTTCATGAAATACGCAATGCTCGCGGGAGCGCTGCTGCTTGCAGCCGCCTGTCAACAACCCGCGCCAAAGCAGGAGGCGGAAACCTTGCCCGTGAAAGACCAGCATACCCTTTCGAATGCAGACAGCATCGACATCCGCAAACTCGATCTCAACATCGGCGTGGACTTCGAACATAAACAGATCAGCGGCGTGGCCGCCTGGCATGTGGCCAATCCGCAGAACATCCCGCTGCTGAAGCTCGACACTTACGGCCTCACCATCGACAGCGTTTCGGTAAACGGCCGGAAAGTGCAGCATTCGCTGGACGCGGCTTTGCCCGTGCTCGGCAGCAGGCTGAACATCCCCGTGGACCAGTCCGCCGAACTGGTGCAGATCTGGTACAAAACCTCTCCCGAAGCCACCGCGCTGCAATGGCTGGAGCCTTCGCAAACCATGGGCAAAAAACAGCCTTTCCTGTATACGCAATCCGAATCCATTTATGCCCGCACATGGATCCCTTGTCCGGACGGCCCCGGCATCCGTTTCCCTTACACCGCCACCGTAAAAGTGCCCGCCGGCCTGATGGCGCTGATGAGCGCGGAGAACGTGCAGCAGCGCAACGACAGCGGCATTTATCATTTTTCCATGGAGCAGCCCGTGCCCGCTTACCTGATGGCGCTGGCCGTGGGCGATATTTCATTCAAGGCGATAGACAGCATCACCGGCGTATACACCGAACCGGCCATGCTCGAAAAAGCCGCATGGGAACTGGCGGATATGGGCAAAATGGTGACTACCGCCGCACAGCTTTACGGTCCTTACCGCTGGGGCCGTTACGATGTGCTGGTGCTGCCGCCGGGCTTCCCGCTGGGAGGCATGGAAAACCCGCGCCTGACGTTCGCCACGCCTACCATCATCGCGGGAGACCGGTCGCTCGTGTCGCTCATTGCGCATGAGCTGGCGCACAGCTGGAGCGGGAACCTGGTGACGAACGCGACCTGGGAAGATTTCTGGCTGAACGAAGGTTTTACCGTGTATTTCGAGCGCCGCATCATGGAAGCCATGCAGGGCGAAAATTATGCGGACATGCTCTGGGAGCTCGGCTACCAGGACCTGCAGGGCACCGTGGACGAACTGGGAAAAGACAGCAAAGACACCTGGCTCAAACTCGACCTGCACGACCGTAACCCGGACGACGGGCTTACGGACATCGCTTATGAAAAAGGCGCGCACTTCCTCCGCCTGATCGAAAAAAACGCCGGCCGCGCAAAACTGGATACTTTCCTGCGCACGTATTTCGACAGCCACGCGTTCAAAACCATGAACACCGCCCAATTCCTCCAATACCTCGACGCGAACCTCATCAAAGGCGATACCGCCATGGCGTCGGCAATCCGGATCAAAGACTGGGTGTACGGCCCCGGCATCCCCGGCAATTGCCCGAGGGCGCCGCAGAAACGGTTTGCCAAAGTGAGCGACGAAGTGAAACGTTTCAAAGAAGGAACGGCTGCGAAAACATTACAAACCACCGGCTGGAGCTCGCACGAGTGGCTGTATTTCCTGCGTGCGCTCACCGGCGCTGACAAGGAAAAAATGAAAGAGCTGGACGCGGCTTTCGGCTTCACCGAAACCGGCAACAGCGAAATGGCGGACCAGTGGTTCGTGATGGCCGTGGCGGCAGATTACGAGCCTGCATATCCCGCGATGGAAAAATTCCTCAGCGAAGTGGGCCGTCGCAAATTTCTCACGCCGTTATACGCTGAAATGATGAAAACGCCGAAGGGCAAGGAAATGGCCGTTCGCATCTACAGCAAATACAAACAGAACTATCACCCGTTGGCGCAGGAATCGCTGAACAAGCTGGTGAAATGATCCGCCGATAATTTTATGGAAATCCCGGTTGCCGCTGGCGGCCGGGATTTTTTTTATCCGCGGATGCCGGCGATGAGATTGACGGTAAGCGCCACGGCGAACGTATTGAGGAAAAACGAAAGCAATCCGTGCACCAACGCTACCCGGCGAACTTTGCGTGAGGAGATCTGCACGTCAGACACCTGGAAGGTCATGCCGATAACAAAAGCGAAATAAGCGAAATCGAGGTAATCCGGCGTTTTCGTGTGCGGGAAACTCAATCCCCCGGCGTATTTGGTCCGGTCGGTCTCGTCATCGTCGTAATAAAGATTGGCGTAATGGATGGAAAGCGTGGTATGAATTAGCCACCACGATATGAGGATGCCGCCGATGGCCACCGGCAGGTAAACAGCCATGGACGTGTCTCCCGCTTCTTTGGACAGGATCAGCAGCAGCACCGTTACCATGCTGGCAAAGGAGGCCACGAGAATAAAACCGTATACGAAGGTCCGCCCGCCATCGTCTATCCGCGCTACTTTTCGTATCTCTTCCACCGGGCGGGTAAAAAAGAAACACCAGGTGATGAGGATGTAGGTAAGGCCGAAGGTTTCCCAGAGCAGCATGTACAGTACCAGGCTGTTGAGATGCGCGTTGCGCACCAGCAGGTACACCAGGAGGGAAACGATCAGTCCCGCAAGCACTTTGTGGAACGGGTGCAGGCGCAGCAGCAGGCCGGAAAATTGATTGAGGGGCATTTTTAAAGTTACATAAAAAACGGGGCCGTACAGTCGGTGTACAGCCCCGTTTGTGTTAAAAATTTTCCCTGCGAAGGCGTTATGATTTCTGCAATTTCTGCAGCTGCCTGAACTCGCCGGTGGGATTGGAATGAAGCACCGTCCAGTGGGTATCGCCTTCCAGCGTGATCGCGTAATTCGTACGGCCGTCCACCACGTATTCCATCACGCAGTGGATGCGCTGGTGCTGGTATTTGCGGACGAGCCGGGTCATTACCTGCGTGGGCAATTCGTTGCCGTCGATCATGCGGGACAGGGCGATCAAGGTGCCCGATCTGTCGAAATGCGCGGTGATCTTTCGGGCATTGAGCGTGAACTTCGCCATGTAGTGATCTTTCACTTCGAACCAGGTAACATTGTCCGCCCCGGCGAAGGCGCGTTCAAAAGCGATCTGTACTTTCCGGTTGTTAACGTCCCTGCCGAAAGCGGTGGCAGTAAGGAACATAGCCGCAAGAAGGGCGAGCATTCTCATGTCTGATAGTGTTTAGGGATAATAAAAGTTGTCTTGATCTTTTGGGATAGACCCGTAAATGTACTTCCCCGAAGCCGTAACTGCAAGAAAAAATGGCACTAGATAACGTGTATAGGATACCGTTATTCTGAAAATGTGCGCAGGACATAAAAAAACGTGCACCCGATCGGGCGCACGTTGGTGATTTTGCCGGCGGAGGCAATGGAGATTATGCTTTCGTTAATTTCGTGAGCATGGTGATCTCGCCGAAGCTGTCTGCGCGCAGGGTGGTCCAGTGCGTGCCGCTTTCGATCGTGAGGGCGTAATAAGTACTGCCTTCCACCGCGTATTCCACGATGGTGTGGATCTTCTGGTTCGGGTATTTGCGGATGAGCTTGTTGATCACCTGTGTGGGCAGCTCTGCGTCGGAGATGATGCGGGAAGTGGCGAGCAGGTTGCCGGCGCGGTCGAAGTGTGCGGTGATCTTGCGGGAATTGAGCGTGAACTTGGCCATATAGTTATCGCTCAGTTCGTACCAGCTAACGTTGTTCGCCCCTGCGAAGGCGCGATCGAAAGCAAACTGCACTTTGCGGTTGTGAACGTCCCTGCCGAAAGATGCGGCGGCGGTGAGAACGATGGCGGCGAGGAGGAGGAGCTTTTTCATGATTATAATGTTTTTAAGGATTCGGAATGTGGTTTTGTTTTTGTGTTGTTCGATGACGTAAAATTACTTCCGTGAAAGACGGACGGCAAGCGAATAGGTATTAATGGGAGGCTGAAAAGAGGGTTGTCCGGAATTGGGATTTATGCGGACACCGGCATTCCTGGCGGGTTTGAAGGCGGTTTGATGTTATGCGCCCCGGGAAGGGTGGCGAAGGTGAACAGGGACGACCGGTTGTGGAAAAACGATGATTTTCAAAAGCGGACACTTTATCCCGAAAACGGACGATTTTTGGTATTTTTAGGGCTTCAAATGAACTTAAAACACAGGCGAGGCTGTTATTCCGTGGAATGTCCGAGAATCTAAATAACGAGCAGGAGCTGCTGCAGAGGGTGGCCCGGGGAGACCAGGAGGCTTTCAGGGCTATATTCGGCCAGCATTACCGGTCGCTTTGTTTCTTTGCCACGTCTATCATTACCGACAGGCAGGAGGCGGAAGACATTGTGCAGGACGTGTTTTCCCGGTTTTGGGACAAACGGGGCGACTTTCCGACCGCATCCGCGGTGAAGGCTTTTTTATATATCTCCACCAAAAACGCCTGCCTGAATTATCTTAAACTACGGGAACGCCGCAACGAAAGAGAGCAGGCATTCGTTTACCTGCACGAGCACGAAGCGGGTGCCGCATTCGACCCCGTGCTGGCGGAAACCGAGATCATCGGCGAATTGTACCGCGAGATAGAGAACCTGCCCGCGCAATGCCGCCGGGTATTTACACTCAGTTACCTGGAAGGCCGGAAAAACGAAGAGATCGCCGGCTCGCTGGGCATTTCCTACAATACCGTGCGCACACAAAAATTACGCGCCCTGAAGCTGATCAGGAGCGGCCTTTTGAAGAAAAACCTCTTGCCCGCGCTCATGGCTTACCTGGCTTTTTTGAAGGGGATAAATTAAATATTTTCCTCATCCGCTTCATTTTTCTTAAAATTTCCGAAAAAAGTTTCTATTTCCTTTCATCGAAACGAAGGGATCGTTGTTTCTATAGTAAAACCACAAAAAATTGGAACCAGATCAACCGTTAATGCAAAGGGCCGCTTACCTGGTGCTCGGTTACCTGAGAGGGGAGCTGAGCGCGCAGGAGCGGGAAGAGCTGGACGCCTGGGTGGCCGCTTCGCCCGGGAACAGGGCTTTTTTTGAATCCCTTACGGCCGATGCGTCCCTTCACGATAAACTGGCCGCCTATGCCGTTACCGACGAGGAACAGGGCTGGCGGCGTTTTGCAGAAAAACATTTTCCCACAGAACAGGTAAAACCTGCCGCCCGCACCCTGCGTTTCGGTGGCCGTTGGTGGCTGGCTGCCGCCGTGGTGGCCGGTTTGGCCGCTGTCGGCACCTGGATGCTGATGCCGGGGAAACAACCGCAGCAACCGCCTGTGGCCGTGCAACCGGTGAACGACGCATTGCCCGGCGGCAATAAAGCCACGCTCACCCTGGCAGACGGCAGCACCGTTTCGCTGGACAGCGCCGGCAACCAGGTGATCGCCCAGCAGGGCGCCGCCATCAAACAAACCGGCGGCCTGCTGGTATACCAGTCGCAGGAAGCCGGCGCCATGCCCGTTTTTAACACCCTCAGAACGCCGCGCGGCGGGCAGTTCCGCATCACTTTGCCGGACGGCAGCGCCGTTTGGCTCAACGCCGAATCGTCCCTGCGGTTCCCGGTAGCCTTCAGCGGAGCGGAGCGCAGGGTGGAAATGACCGGCGAAGCATATTTCGAAATAAAACAGGACGCCGCGCATCCTTTCAGGGTGCAGGTAACGCCGCAAACCGAAGTAACCGTGCTGGGCACGCATTTCAACGTAAACGCTTACACCAACGAACCCGGCATCAGCGCCACTTTGCTGGAAGGCGCCGTGCAGGTGAAGGCCGGCAACGATTCCAGGCGGCTCAGTCCCGGGCAGCAGGCGCGGGTGAACCGCTCCGGGCAGATCACCGTGCTGCGCAACGTGGATACCGAAGAAGCGGTGGGCTGGAAAAACGAGATATTCTATTTCCGCGACGCGGACATTCAATCCGTAATGCGGCAGCTGGAACGCTGGTACGATGTGGAAGTGGAATACCGCGGGCAGATTCCGTCCCGCCGCTTCCAGGGCGAAATTCAACGCAACCTGAAACTCTCCGATGTGCTCGAGGGGCTTCGCAGCACGGGCATCGGGTTTAATATAGAAGGGAAAAAGATCGTCGTAATGCCTTAAAAACAGGAACCGGAGGCGCTTGGACCCGCCCCCGGTGAATGTCAGGAAATATAGCAACCAACTAGTTATTACTATTATCCAAACAATGCAAATCTATGCAATTGAATGATCATGCAAAGGCCCATTCCTTACCTGGGCTTTTTTCAACCAAACTAAGACGCACTATGAGATTAACTGTCATTCTCATGATCGTGGCGAGCCTGAAAGTTTCCGCCGGCTCTTATGCACAGAGCGTATCCCTGTCTCTGCGGAACGCACCGCTCGAAGAAGTGTTCACCGCTGTGAAAAAGCAGACCGGTTACCTGTTCTTTTACGACCGGGACCTGCTGCGCAGCACCCGTAACGTGACCATCAGCGCGCAAAACCAGCCGCTCGGCACTTTTCTCGCGGAAGTGTTCAAAGAACAGCCGCTGGATTATTCCATCAAAGATAAAACCATTTTCATCCGGCCTAAACCGGCCGCGCCCGCTTCTCCTTCCGCCAGCGTTGTATTGCAGGAAATAAAAGGCTCCGTGACCGGTGAAGATGGTCTTGCTTTGATCGGCGTAAGCATCAAGATCAAAGGCACTTCCACCGGTACGGTCACCGACGTGAACGGCGGCTTTTCGATCAACGCCGAGCCGGGAAGCGTGCTGGTAGTGTCTTTCATCGGATATGAAACCCGCGAAGTGACGGTGCCCGCCAACGGCCCGCTCGCCATCCGGCTGAAAGCGGCCGTAAGCTCGCTGGACGAAACCGTGGTGATCGGCTATGGTTCCGCGTCGAGGAGGAGCCTGACCAGCAGCGTGTCTTCCGTAAAAAGCAAAGACATCGAGAACAGCCCGGTGGTAGACCCCTTTGCGGCTATGCAGGGGCGTTTGGCCGGCGTGTTCATTTCATCCAGCAACGGTTTGCCCGGCGCGCGTTTCAACGTAACGCTGCGCGGCCAGAACTCGCTGCTGCAAAGCAATCAGCCGCTGTACGTGGTAGACGGCATCCCTTATTTCAACGAACCGCTCAACGACAATACCTTCAACAGCGCCAACGGCGAGCTGAGCCCGCTGGCCAGCATCAACCCTTCGGACATTGAAAGGATCGACGTGCTGAAAGACGCTGACGCTACCGCCATTTACGGTTCCCGCGCGGGCAACGGCGTAATACTGATCACCACCAAAAAAGGAAAGGCCGGCAAAGCGCGCGTGAACTTCAACGTATTCAGCGGCGCCAGCAAAGTGGTGAACAAGTTGCCGATGCTCAGCAACAGCGAATACCTGGAAATGCGCAAGGAAGCCTTCGCCAACGACGGCGAAACGCCTACCGAAGAAAACGCGCCCGACCTGCTGCTGTGGGACCAGCAGAAAGGCCGCGACTGGCAGAAGGAACTGATCGGCGGCACCGCGAACATCACGGAAGCGCAGGGCTCCGTGTCTGGCGGCACGGAACAAACGCGTTTTCTGCTCAGCGGCACCTATACCCGCCAAACGACGGTGATGCCGAACAATCCCGCCTATACGCGCGGTGCTTCGCATATCAATATCGATCACAACAGCGCCGATAAAAAATTCAACATCAGCGCGTCTGTGAACTATTCCAGCATTAAAGACCGCTCTATTGCCAGCGACCTCACGTATTATTATGACATGGTGCCCAACTATCCCGTATATGGGGACGACGGCAAGCTGTACTGGTTCAATACCATGCAGAACCCGTACGCCTATATCCCTCGGAGATCCAACGCCCGCACCAACAACCTCATCGCCAACAGCGTGATCCGTTATACCGTGCTGCCCGGCCTCAATGCCAAGGTGAATCTCGGCTACACCAACACGAACCTGGACCAGGTGCAGGTATACCCGAACATTGTGTTCAACCCGCAATCCAGTCCCGGCAGCATGACCTACTTCGGCAATACCGACGCCAGCTCATGGCTGGTGGAGCCGCAGCTGGAATACACCCGCACCGTCGCGAAAGGCGAATTGCAGGTGCTGGCCGGCGCTACCTGGCAGCAGAACCTGCGCGAAGGCAACCGCATCAACGCCACGAACTTTTCCAGCGATGCGCTGCTTGAAAACATGCAGGCGGCCGGCAACCTTGTAAGCACTTCTATTTACAGCCTGTACCGTTATACTTCCGCTTTCGGGCGCGTTACTTACAACTGGGACGAAAAATACGTGATCAACGGCAGCTTCCGCCGCGACGGTTCCACCCGTTTCGGCCCCGGCAACCGTTTTGGCAATTTCGGCGCCATCGGCGCAGCCTGGATCTTTTCCAACGAACCTTTCATTAAAGGCAACAACGTGCTGAGCTTTGGTAAACTGAGAGGCAGCTGGGGCACCGTAGGTTCCGACAACATCGGCACGAACGATTACCTGGATAGCTGGAGCCCCGTAGGTTTCATCTACGATGGCATCGCCGGCATCGCGCCTTCGCGCCTGGCGAACAACGACTATAAGTGGGAAGAATCGAGGAAGTCTGAAGTGGCTTTGGAACTGGGTTTCTTGCAGGACCGCATTCTCTTCAATACAAATTATTATTACAATGTCACGGGCAACCAGCTGATAGACTTCGCGCTAACGCCGCAAGTGGGCTTCGAAGCGCTGCGCGCCAACTTCGACGCGCTGGTGCAGAACAGCGGGTGGGAATTTGAGTTGAACACGGTGAACGTGCGGAAAAAGGACTTCACCTGGAACAGCTCCTTCAACCTTACCATCAACAAAAACAAGCTGAAGAAATTCGATGGTATCGAAAATTCCTCGTACAAAGATCAATACGTGGTGGGCGAATCGCTGACCATCCAGAAAGGGTATGAATTTTTACGCGTGAACCCGGACGATGGCGTGGCCGAGTTCCGCGACCTGGACGGCGACGGCGATATCTCCGAATTTACCGACTACGTGATACTCGGCCAGTACATGCCGAAATATTACGGCGGCCTGCAAAACTCGCTGCGGTATAAAAACCTTGAGCTGGACTTCCTGTTCCAGTTCGTAAACCAGGAAGGCCCGGGCATCAATTACGGTTATGAATCGAACCCGTACGGTGTGCTGGCCAACAAAGACCGCAGTGCGCTGAACCGCTGGCGCAAGAAAGGCGACATCACCAACTATCCCCGTGCCACCACTACCGGCGCAGACGTTGGCTGGGACCTGTACCGCCTGTCTACCGCAGTTTGGGGCGATGCCTCCTACATCCGTTTGAAGAACGTTTCATTGCGTTACGACCTCACCGCTTATGCCCGCGCGCTGAAATTGAGCCGGCTGGTGGTGTACGCCAATGCGCAGAACCTGCTCACCTTTACCGATTACGAAGGGCTTGATCCCGAAACGCAGGGCTTCAGAATGCCGCCGCTGAAAAATATTACCGCGGGCATTCAGCTTACTTTTTAATGGACCTTAAACAACAAACGATGAAAAGCATACAATTCCTGATCATAAGCGCCGCGGTTCTTTTCGCATCCTGCTCCAAATTTGTGGATACGCCAACGCCGAAAACCGAGCTGGTGTCGCAGCTGGTGTTCACGGACGATCAAACGGCTTCCGCTGCGGTGGTAGGCCTGTACGTGAACATGAACGGGTTCAATTACCAGTTCGCCAACTCGCTCATTAACTTTCTTACCGCCATGCAGGCAGACGACCTGTATTATTTCAGCACTTTTGAGAACTACAACGTGTTCCGTGAAGTGAGGCTGCTGCCAAACAGCAACTACGTGAACCAGTACTGGACGTTCTTATATTCTTACATATATCACTCCAATTCCTGCATTGAGGGGCTTACCGCGGCGCAGAACCTTACGCCTTCCGTGAAGGACCAGCTGCTGGGAGAATCCTACTTCATGCGCGCGTTCTTTTATTTTTACCTCGTCAATATGTATGGCGACGTGCCGCTGATCACTTCCACCGACTATGTGGAAAATGGCGCCAAAGGGCGCGACCCGGTACAGAGCGTATACACCCAGATCATCAGCGACCTCCAGCAGGCAAGATCGCTGATGGCGGATAATTACCAGACCTCCAACCGCGTACGCCCGAATAAATCCGCTGCAAACGCTTTGCTTGCAAGGGTTTTCCTGTATACGAAAGATTGGGCCAAAGCTGAGGCCGCAGCCACCGAGGTGCTTACCAACAGCCAGTACGACCTGCTGGAAGATCTGAACAGCGTGTTCCTCGCCAACAGCCGCGAAGCGATCTGGCAACTGCAGCCGGTGAACATCGCGGGGGGCCGCAATACCTGGGAAGGGTTTACCGTAGTGCCTTTTTCCGCCGCATCCACCGTTACTTTCCGGCTCGATACGACCAACCTGGTCGCGAAATTCGAGACCGGCGACACGCGGCTGGTTGACTGGACGGATGACCGCTATTTGTCCACCGGCGCGCACATCTACTGGCCGATGAAATACAAAGTGCGCAGCGGCGCTGCGGAAGTCACCGAATATTCCATGGTAATGCGTCTTGCCGAACAATTCCTGATCCGTGCGGAAGCGCGCATCCAGCAGGATAAGCTGAACGACGGTCGTTCCGACCTCGATTCCATCCGCCTGAGAGCGAACCTGCCCGTATTACCGGACAATCTCGGCAAATCAGCGCTGCTGCTGGCAGTGGAGAAGGAACGCCAGGTGGAGCTGTTCACCGAATGGGGCCACCGCTGGTTCGACCTGAAACGCACGAATCGTGCAGATGCCGTGCTGGGGCCGATCAAAGGCGCCGAGTGGCAAAAGACGGATACGCTGTATCCCATTCCTTCAGACGCCCGCAAAACCAACATAAAACTCACGCAGAACGATGGTTACAATCAATAAGATACTGGTACTGCTGCTGCTTCCCCTTTTTGCCGGGGCGCAGCAGCGGGTTACCATTCAGCCGGCCATGCCGGAGCGCGGGCAGACCGTTACAGTTACGTTCGACCCGTCCGTGCCGGGCTCGCCCATTCCCGCAAACGCTTCTTCGGTAACGCTGAACTTTACCTATTCCAATTTTTACGACCTGCCCTGGAAAATAAAAATGGATAAAAAAGACGGCAAATGGACGACCTCTTTTAAACTTGCGAAATTCGCGGCGTTCGCCACTTTTACGCTGATCAGCGGCGATTCCGTTGAGAAGCCCGGGCCCGGGAAACATTACGAAGTGCCCGTGTACGAAAACGGGAAACCGGTGGAGAACGGCAACCTGTACAAAGGTTACAGTCTCGGCGCGCAGCTCGGCAAAAGCCCGGTACTGGCCGCTTCGCAGGCTGCACAGTATGAAAAGGAGCTTGCGCTGTACCCGGATAACTACGAAGCGAAAGTGCGGCTGCTGCATTATAAAATGAGCATCAGCGAAGGAAAGGAAAAGGAAAAGTATTACAAACAGGCGCACAAAGTGATCGCCGACCGTTTTTATAAGGCGCCTACCGTGATGGGCAACGTCAATAAGGTAACCATGGCTTACCTGATACTCGGCGAAAGAAGCCGCGTGGATTCCATTTACAAAGTGGTTCGGGAGCGGTACCCGGATACCGGGATCGGCCGGGACCTCCGTGCGTCGGCGATCTCCCAGGAGCCGGATACCACACGCCGCATCGCATTGCTCGAAGCCGCGCTGAAAGCGGAAACGCCGCAGAACACCAGCGAATTCTCAGCCATGCACGAGCAATTGTTCGACCTGTACGCCGCGCGTAAAAACGAAGCCAAAGTAAGGTATCACGCGGCGAAGATCACGCTGGACACTACCAATCCTTACCTGCCCAATACGTACAAAAGCATGGCGCAAACCCTGCTGGACAACAACGTGGCGCCCGACCTGGCCCGCGGTTACGCGGAAAAGGCGCTGGCCATGGCAGACCGTTTCCCGGCGGGCATCATCCGTCATTTCCCGGAAACGGGGCATATCTATCCCGCTGTGGACGACAGCACGCGCCGCGCCGTAACGGCCAAAGCGAAGGCGAACATGCTGTCTATGCTCGGCCTGCTGAGCATGAAAGCCGGCGACACGCAAGACGCCGCCGCGAAAATGAAAGAAGCGCTGCAAACAAATACCGACAAGGAAACGCTGGACAATGTGGGCACGTTTTACCAGCTTGCTGGCATGCAGGAAGAGTTGAAAGCGCTGAACGCCCTGCGGGAAAAAGAGCTTGCCGCAAAGATCGCTGCGCAGCGGGTGAACCGCCCGGCCCCGTCGCTGGCCGCTTTTGTGGACATGAAAGGGAAACCGTTGAATGTTGAATCATTAAAAAACAAAGTGGTGCTGATCGATTTCTGGGCCACCTGGTGCATTCCATGCATGCAGGAAATGCCTTACATCCAGCGGCTGTACGACCAGTACAAAAACAATCCCGACGTGGCATTCATGATCGTGAACAGCGGCGCGCGTAACACATTGGCCGACGCGCAGGGATGGTCCGGCAACAAAAAATATTCCTTCCCGGTGTATTACAACACCGATCCGGAAGTAGGGGACAAGTTCAAATTCACGATCATTCCCGCTACTTACATCATCGATAAAAAAGGAAATATCCAGTTCGGCAATATCGGGTTCGAAGGCCCGGAGGTGGAAACAAAGCTCCGCCTGCAGCTGGAACAGGTTTTACAAGATTAATGGGAACCCCTATTGCATGGAAAAAGCCCTGGCGCGAAGCCGGGGCTTTTCTTTTTTTTGCAATGGATGAGATATGCAGTTTCTTTTTTTATTCGGTCTTGAGGCTTTTTGCCGGGTTGGCCACCGCTGCCTTGAATGTCTGCAAAACGATCAGCAGCATAGACACTGCGCCCAGCACCACGATCGTAAGCACGAACGGGTGCGCCGTAATATCCACGCGGTACATGTAATTCCCCAGCCACTTCTTCATGATAAGATATGCAACCGGTATGGCGGTCACCCCGCCGATCACGATCAGGCCGAGAAAATCTTTTACGAACAGCGCGGCGATACCGCCCGCGGAAGCGCCCAGCACTTTGCGGATGCCGATCTCTTTCGTGCGTTTGTGAATGCTCAGCGATACGAGGCCGAGTATGCCCAGCAGCACGATCACCAGCGAAAGCCCGGTGGCAAGGTAAGTGCCGCTCCGCAGCTGCATTTCCACGGCATACAAACGCGTCAACCGGTCGTCGATGAAATAATATTCGAAGGGCGCGCCGGGCATCAGCTCCGCCCATTTTGCGCGTACGGCCTCTATTCTGGCGGAAGGAGAGCCTGGTTTCATTTTGAAGGACATATACCGGTAGATCACCACGAAGTCGGTAGACATGATCATCATCGGGTCGATCTTCTCATGCATCGTTTTAAAATGAAAATCTTTGATCACGCCGGCCACGGTGTAAATATTCGGGTCGCCGTCGGAACGCAGCTGCTGGTTGAGCGCTTCCTGCGGCGCCCAGCCCATCGATCTCGCAAACGTTTCGTTGATCACCACCTTCCGGGGATCAGCCAGGGAAGCTGATTTGGTGAAATAATCCCCGGCGCTCAGCCGCAGGTCGTACAGCGACGCGTATTTGAGATCGGTATAGATGGTCATGGTGGAAATGGCCGTAGTGGAATCCGCGCCGGCTTTGAACACCGGCCGGTTGCCGGAATAATTGCCGTCGGGGATCTCGTAGGAAAGGCTCACGTTCTCCAGTTCGGGCATGCGCGCAAACTGGTCCCGCACGCCGTACATGCGCTGCAGTCCTTCCGGCGTCCAGTTGCGCGGCAGCTGCGCGGCGATCACAAATTCACGGTCGTACCCCAGGTCTTTTTTAAACAAAAAGCCGATCTGCTGGCTGATGATGATCGCGCCGATCAGCACCACGGCCGCGGTGAAGAACTGGAACGTGATCAGCGCCTTGCGCATCCAGATGTTTTCTTTCACCGTGCCCGGCTTGCCTTTCAACGAATCCACCGATTGAAGGGAAGACAATACGAACGCGGGATAAATGCCCGCCACGAAACCCGTGATCAGCACAAAAAGAACGGGGCAGATATAAAAATACAGGGGAAAGCTGAACAATCCCGGGATGCTGGTGCCGAGCATCCTGGAGAAATAATCCTGCCCCGCGATATACAGCCCGCAAGCCAGCAACGTAGCCACGGCCACGGTGAGGGTCGATTCCGTGAGGAATTGCAGGATCAGTTGCCTGCGCAGGCCGCCCAGCACTTTCCGCACGCCGATCTCTTTCATGCGCGAAGAAGATTTGCTGATGGAAAGGTTCACGAAGTTGATGATCGCCATGAAGAGGATAAACAGCGCCACGGCAGACAATGCGTACAGCATTTTCCTGACGATGCCGTTGTTCGCGTCGAGATGATAAATGCCAAGCGGCACGAGCGAAGGCGTGAGGTTGGCCGAAATATTGGGAGGAGCATGCTGCTGCAATAATTTTTGCATCGGCCGGGTCAGCGCTTCCGGTGCAACGCCGGGCTGCAGCTCCACGTAAGCGATGGTGTATTTGTTGAACCAGTTATTGATGTCGCGGTTGAAATAAGGCATGTTGCCCGTGGAAATGTAGAACTGGTTGGCATTGTCTGCATCCACACTGGTAACGGAATTATCTTTCGGGTCTTTCATCACCCCGGTGATGGTAAAAGGTTGTTTAACGCCCGCGAAGTTGCCGATGTCCAGGGTTTCGCCGAGCACGTCTGTTTTGCCGAAATATTTCCGGGCCTTGTTTTCAGTGATCACCAAACTGTACGGCCCGGTAAGTGCCGTTTTAGGGTCGCCCTGCGCCAGTTCGAAGCCGTACATCTCGAGCAGGGTGGAATCGCCCAGCTGCAGTCCTTCCCTGAAAGCCTTTTCGCCTTTGGACACGTTGGCGGTAACGCCGTCCCAGCGGTAAAAATTCTTCACCAGGTGCGGGTATTCTTCCTTCATCGCGCGGGCCAGCATGCCCACGGTGGTAAGCTCGCCACCCTGGCTGCTTTCCTTCCAGCGGCTCTGGATAATATATTGACGGTCCGCGTTCTTCAGCCCCTTGTTCACATTCAATTCCTTCCACACAAAAGCCGCCACCAGCAGGCTGAACCCGATGCCGGCGGAAAGCCCCAGTACATTTACAAAAGCATACAACCGGCTTTTGCGGAAATTGCGCCATGCGATCCTGATGTAGTTAGATATCATAATGCTGCGTTGATTGCCCCCTGGACCGCGAATTTGATGCCGATACGCATAGAATTGATAATCAATTTGTTTTGATTCGTCATTTGTCCGATCCCGGCCGGTGATTGTCCGCATGCGGACACTTCGTACATTCGGTAAGTGAAGTATCTCATTCATTTCCTGTATGTTGCCTGGTATTGGGATGTTAACCTTGCTTTTTTTATCGTGAAGCGGGAGATAGCCGGCGAGCGGAAGTATCGCATCAATACCATAGGGACCGACAACCTGGAAGGGTTGATCCCCGTGGAGGAGCGCGCACATGTAACGATGTACGAGCCGGTAAATTATTTCAGCGCGGAGTGGCTGATGGACAAAGTGACCGAAGCGGAAAAACAGACCGGTTTCCTCGACGTGGGATGCGGCAAGGGGCGGGTGCTGGCCATTGCGGAGGCATACGGGTTCAGATCGGTAACAGGCATCGATATTTCACCGAAATTGCTCGCCACGATCCCGCCGGGGCGTTTTATAATCCATTGCATCGATGCGAGAAAATATGATATTCCCGATCACACGGGCGTGATCTTCCTGTTCAATCCTTTTGATGAAAAGTTGATGAAAGATTTTATCGGGAAGGTGAAGGAGAGCCTGGAAAGGAAAAACCGCCCGCTGAAAGTTCTATACGCAAACCCGCGCTGCCGGCAACTTTGGCTGGACGCCGGGTTTGAAGAAACAGATTTTTTTACGAAAATGAAATACCTGCAGGGCTCCGTGCTCGAATGGAGCGGGAAGATAAAGGCCGAAATATAAATTAGGAAATACCTGGAGGAATTTCTAACTTGGTATCAGTGAACAATGAAATGCCGCAACGGCACTAATATCTTATTACTTGCCTCCGGGGGAACACAATATTATCTGGGAAAGGTTTAAGAATGGGGATCTGCAGGCCCTGGAGGAGATATATTGCGCCCACGTGAAATCCATGGTCAGGTACGGCCGCAAGATCACCCATAACCTCGATCTGATACAGGACAGCATCCAGGACCTTTTCATAGAACTGTGGAAGAACCGCCAAAACCTTTCAGACACCACGCATCCGCAATATTATCTTTTCCGCGCGCTGCGCAATAAATTAGCCAAAGCCCATTCCCGCCAGTCTTTCGTGAGCGAATCGGAGCTGCGCCTGGCGTCGGACAGCCTGCAGGTGGAATACGTGGAGCTGGAGATCATGGCGCGGGAAGTGGAAGTACAGACCCGCAATACGCTCAAACATTTGCTGGAACAATTACCCCTTCGCCAGCAGGAAGTGATCCACCTCCGTTTTTACCACAATTTCCCTTACGAGCAGATCGCGGAGCTGATGGGCATGAACTACCAGTCTGTGCTCAACCTCATGCAACGCGCCCTGAAAGCCCTGCGCAAAGCTTACGCCGCCCGCCCGGACCGGCCCTGAATTTTTTTTAAAAAAAATCAGCCCCGAAGTGAGTATAAAAGGAGGGAACCGTCCATTACCTTATATACGTTATGCATCCATACGAAGAGCACATACATCATTTACTGCTGGACAACCGGTTCATAGACTGGGTGGTGAACCCCCAGAGCCCGTATGCGGAATACTGGCTGCAATGGATCGCGGCGGACAATGAAAATGCGGCGCTGGCGGAAGAAGCAAAACGTTTTATTCTCGAAATGCGCCGGGCGGAGCAGGAGGGAGCGGAAGACGTTCATGAAGACAAGCTGGACGAAATGCTGGCGAACATAAAAACCGGCATTGCCCCCGGGCGCAGGGGCGGCGGCCATAAAAAATTGCTCTGGTTGGCGGCAGCCATCGTAACCGGCGCAATGGCAGTGTCCACTTTATTTTTTCTTCCCAAAACGCATCCCGGGCAGGAAGGCTCGGCCAGCCAGGTGGAAGCGGCGGACGTAGTGCGGTACAACGGTAACAAGGAAGACGAGCTGCTGTTCCTCCCCGACGGCTCCAAAGTGATCTTGTCCAAAGGCGCGCGCATATCCTACAATTTATTAATGAACGGCAGCAAAAGGGAGATCACCCTTTCCGGCGACGCATTCTTCGACGTGGCGCCCAACGCCCAGAAGCCGTTTTATATTTATACGCAGCATGTAGTGGTGAAGGTGCTGGGCACGAGCTTTAAGGTGAACGCCTCCGGCGGAAAGGAATCTGTGGCGGTAAGCACCGGCAAAGTATCTGTTTACCTCAAAGGGCAGGACCTGGAGCAATCCGCCGCGCAGATCGTGCTGCCGAAGCAGGTGGTGTCGCTCACGGAAGACCGCCGTGCGCTTACCACCAACGAATGGAGTGGAAAATACCCCGCGGCGGCCGCGCTGCAAAAGCCGGTAAGCTACGATTTTGAAGAAGCGCCGCTTTCCACCGTATTGACGACCCTTGAAAAGATGTACGCAATTCCCGTTAAATACAACGAAGATTCGTTCAATAATTGTTTTATCACCATTTCGTTAGGAGACGAGAGCCTGGAAGAGATACTGAAAGTGATCACCAGAACGGTCGATGCATCGTACAGCATGAGCAGCTATGGCATTACAATAGAAGGCAAAGGCTGCAGGTAATAGTTTAAGAGCAATAAGTCTAATCACATACCGCCAAAATTGAGGAAAACGCCGAAAAACGACAACGGTATCCCCGTGCCCTGGATCAAGCTATGTTTTATCAACTAAATCGTTCAGCAATGAAGAAAATTTATTCCACTTCGTTTTTTATGAAGGCCGCCCTGGTACATTATTTTCTTACACTTGCTATTTCCGTGGCAGCGTCCGCCGCTCCTGCAAACGGACAAGGCATACTAGACAAGAAAATATCCCTTTCCGTGGAAAATGAAGCCTTCAGGACCGTACTGGAGAAGATCAGCCGCAAAGCCGGCGTTAAATTTTCCTACACCCGCAACACGCTTCCCGAAAAGGAAAAGGTGAGCCTCAAAGCGCAGGATGAAACACTCGCGCGTGTATTCACCCAGCTTTTTCAACCTTACGACATACAGTTCGAAGCCATCGGCAGCCAGGTGGTGCTCAAACGCAACCGCCTGTTCGCTTTGCTGAAAAGTGAGAACGATATGGCCGTGACCATGGAAGCCGTACGTTTCAAAAAAGTGACCGGCACCGTGAAAGACGCGGGAGGTGTGCCCATCCCCGGCGTCAGCGTAGTGATCAAAGGCACGCGCAAAGGCGCCAGCACCGACGGCGAAGGCCGTTTTGAACTGGACGCGGAAGACGGCAGCGTGCTCGAACTTTCCGCCATCGGGTATAAAACCATTTCACTGCATATCACCGCCGAAACATCTTACGCCGTAACAATGGAAGTAGACGAAAAGGCGCTAGGCGAAGTAGTGGTGACGGCCATGGGCGTGAAACGCTCGCCGCGCTCGCTCGGTTATTCCGTGCAGAAAGTGACGGGAGACGACATCAACGTTGCACAGGCGCCCACCATCGCGCAGGGCCTTATGGGCAAAGTGGCCGGGCTTAACATCAGCCAGGCTTCCGGCGGCGTGGAAGGCGGTTCTTCCCGTCTTGTGATCCGCGGCAACACTTCGCTCACCGGAGACAACCGCGCGCTTGTGATCGTAGACGGCGTGGCCATTAACAACGACCCCGTGAACAACAACGCCAACAATGGCGGCGGCGGCGCGGTAGGTACGCAGCTCGGTGCGGACGTGAGCGGTTACAACGACTGGGGCACCGGCCTCAATTTCATCAATCCTGAAGACATCGAAGACGTGACGGTGCTGAAAGGCCCTGCTGCTGCCGCATTGTATGGCGCGCGCGGCGCCAACGGGGTGATACTCGTTACCCGCAAAAAAGGCGAGAAAAGAAAAGGCCTGGGCGTGGATTATTCTTTCTCCCACCGTAAAACCAAGGTTTACGAATTTCTCGATTTCCAGAACTCATACGGCTCCGGCCTGGTAGGCTCCATGTGGACGGCCGACCAGCAGAAGCAGTTCCCCGTGAACGGCAGCGGCCAGCGCATGCAGATCGCTACCTATCCTCCCGGCAACCCGGTGCCCGGCGATTATAAAAGTCATGCCCTGGGTTATTTGCCCTACGGCAACCCCACTGCCGCATGGAACCTTTTTTCTTTCCCCAGCGGCCTTTCCTGGGGCCCGCGCTTCGACAACCAGCCGATACTCTGGTACGACGGCGTGCAGCGGCCTTATTCCGCGCAGCCGGACAACTGGAAGGACTATTTCCCGGACGGTTATGTGAACCAGCATAACGTATCCGTGTCCGGCGGCGGCGATTTCGGGACTATCCGTTTTTCTTATACGAGAGACGACAGCAAGGCGAACATTCCGAACAGCAACTTCAAGAACAATACGTTCAACCTCGGTTCCAGCATCAAGATCAGTAAAATTTTGTCCGCTGACATCACAGCCAGCTACGTGAATTATACAAGACTGAACACCCCGCCCGTGGGAGCCGGCGCATTTATGGCCGGTTTTTCCTACGCGGCTACCCGCGACTTCCGGTCTGACGTGGAAATGCTCAACAACTTCAACGCAGACGGATCGCAGCAGAACGTGACGGATCAGAACAATTTTCCCGCCGGTTCTCCGCGGTACCCGTATTATTCCTACATGGCCAATTCTTTCTGGAACATTTACAATAACAATACGACCTTCAACCGCAACCAGCTGATCGGCGGCCTGAAATTGACGGCAAACATCACGGACTGGCTGAGCGCCACCGCACAGGCCAGCCTGGATAATTCGTCAGACGGAACGGAGATAAAAGAATACCCCAAAAATATCCAGGGCACTACCGGCGCGTACCGCGAAGCGATTGCCCGCAACCTCAGCCGGAACATGAGCGCCATGGTGAGGGTGTATAAAGACAATCTCTGGGGTAAATCTTTCAACGCCAGTCTTACCGGCGGCGTGGAATCTTACTACCGCAACGACTATACGGTGAGCAACAGCACGAAAGGCAGCTTTATCAAACCTTTCATTTTCGCGCTGGACAATGGCGCCGAAACGCCCGATCCGGCCAGGGAGCTGCGTTTTACAAAAAAGATCAACTCCGCTTTCGGTTTCCTGGATGTGTCCTATAAAAATTATCTTTTCCTGCAGGTTACCGGCCGTAACGACTGGTCTTCCACCCTGTCCAAAAACAACAACTCCTACTTTTATCCTTCTGTTAACCTGAGCTACGTATTTACGGACGGCATCACGGGCATGCAGAACGCGCTGCCCTGGCTGAACTTCGGTAAGCTGAGCGTGTCTTTCGCCGAAACCGGCAGCGACACCGATCCGTATTCCATCTTCAACGTGCTGAACACCATCAACTTCAACGGGCAGGCGGCACAGACTTATCCCGCACAGCTGAAATTTGCCGGCATTGCGCCGCAAAGAAGCCGCCAGTATGAAGTGGGCCTTAGCCTCGGTATGTTCAACAACCGCCTGAATATGGAAGTAACGGCATACACCATGAAAACGTTCAACCAGATACTCACCAACGCGTTGCCGCAGTCTTCCGGCTGGACCAGCGTGCAGCTGAACAGGGGAGAGCTGGGCAACAAAGGCATCGAGTTCATCATCAACGCTACTCCCGTAAGCACCAAAAACTTCAGCTGGAGCATTGCATTGAACGGCGCGCATGCGCAGAACAAGATCCTGGCGCTGGATGAAGGCACCGAAGAACTTACGCTGGGCAGCTTTTTCGGCGGCAGCGGCGTTTCGCAGCGCGTAAAAGTGGGAGAGAACTATGGCACGATCTACGGCAGGGATTATACCTACCTCAACGGCAAACGCGTGGTGAAAAGGGCCATCAACCCTGATACCAAGGAAGAATTGTATTATGACGTGAACGGCACGCGTTATGCGGGCGGTACGCAGTGGGTGCTTACAGACAGCGAAGTGCCCATCGGCAACTCGCAGCCTTTCCTCACGGGCGGCATCGCAAATACTTTCCGTTATAAATCGTTCAGCCTGTACGCCATGGTAGACGGCAAGTTCGGCGGCGATACTTATTTCGGCACTTACGCGGCCGCCATGGGTAACGGTTTGCTGAATGAAACGACAAAAGAAAGAGACGGCGGCGGTCTTCCCTACGTTTATCCCGACGGTACCACAGACAACACCGGCGTGATGTTCGACGGCGTGTTCGCCGACGGCAAACCCAATACGGACGTGGTAAGTTATCCCTGGAAATACCTGGGCACCTACACTTCCTGGAACCACGTTGGCGTGCCGCGCTCGGCTTCAGTGTTCGAGAATACGTGGATGAAACTGCGCGAAGTAGCGCTTACTTACCAGGTGCCGCAGGATATGGTGCGTAAAACGAAGGTCTTTCAAAATCTGAGCCTGTCGCTGATCGGCCGCGACCTGTTCTACATCTTCACCACTATTCCCAAAGGCCTGAACCCCGAGGGCGTGAACGGTATCGGCAACATGCAGGGCATCGAATATTCTTCCATGCCGCGCATCCGCTCATTTGGTTTCACCGTAAAAGCCGCATTCTAAATTTTAAAAAGACCGACAATGAAAATCATACCAAACATATTATTCGCTTCCGTCGTTTTCGGTGCTTTGCTCAGTTCCGTATCGTGCAGGAAGGATTTCGAGGAGCTTAACCAACCGTACAACCAGGCCGGCGAAGCAACCGCTACCATACCCGGCCTGTACAACGGGCTCGTGTCTTCCCTCGCCAAATACGGCGACGATATCCTGAATGTAGGGGTGCTTTACCCGACGGCCAACCAGCAGGCCTTTCAGAACATCTCCACCCCGTTCATCAACTACGCTGGCGGCTTCTGGAGCCAGTATTACCCTGACCTGGTTACTTACCGCTCGTTGTTGAAAAAGATCGCCGAACAAACGGACCCCGCATCGTTCAACAACGTGAAATATATGGCCACCATCCTGCTGGCCTCCAAAACGCTGCGTATGCTCGATTATTATGGCGACATCCCGTACTCGCAGGCAGGCAAGGCCAACGAAGGCGCCACCAGTTTCCGCCCCGCGTACGATGCCGCCCCGGATGTCTACAAAAGTGTGCTGGAAGACCTGAAAGAAGCAGCAGACGGGCTTTCCAACGACGCTTCCCAGGTTAGCATCGGCGCATCCGAAAGTTATCTCGGCGGAGACATCACGGCATGGAAAAAGTTTGGCAACGCTCTGCGCCTCCGTTACGCCGTGAGGTTATACAATAAAGAAAACGCCGTCGCGTCTGCCATCATCACCGATATCATCAACGGCAACAAACCGCTGCCCAACAACCAGCAGGCGGGCAGCATGCAAAAGAACAATTTCGGTTTCTGGCCCAATCTCGTTACCACTACCAGCACCACCAAAGAATCGCTGGACAGCAAATGGAACTCCTACCGCGAACTGTCTATCTCCAACATGCGGATGAGCAGCAACGTATGGAACCAGATGTCTTCCACCAACGCCACCAACGGCTCCGGCATTTTCGACCCGAGATGTTTCGTGTTTTTCCAGACGAACGACGCCAATCTGTGGGTGCCGCAGCCGCAGGACGGTTCGCAGACCGAAGGCGGCACGCCTTACGGCACACCGGGAGCCGCCGAGATCACCGCGCGCAAACCTTTCGGCACCGACGCCGGCAATAAATTCGCATCGTTTAATTTCTGGATCGCGTACGACAGGCTGTTTTACCCGATACTGGTGATCACCGAAGCGGACGTGCATTTCCTGCTGGCTGAAATTTACCAGCGCGGCATGGGCGTGCCGAAAGACGTGACTAAAGCGAAAACAGAATATGAAGCAGGCATCCGGTCGTCTGTGGACTTCTGGTATGATTACACCAAAACGTCTGCTGTATGGACGACCAAGCCTACCGCGCCAACACCCGCGCAGATGACCGCTATGCTTATCAATCCAAAAGTGATATACAACGGCGCGAACGATGCGGACGCATTAAGGAAGATCGCCACGCAGGCCTGGCTGGCCACCATGTTCCAGCCCTGGGAAGCCTGGGCCATCGTGCGCAGAACGCAGCTGACGCCGCGCGACCCGAACCTGCCGCCGCTGTCTGTCAACCGCATGCCCTACCCGGACGATGAAAATGTAAATAATCACGAAAACTGGCAAAAGGCTTCCGGTGGCAAATCCGCCACCGACCAGGTGTCCGTTAAAGTGTACTGGATGCAGTAAAAACTGCAGCAGATTATCCTGTGTTGAAGGTTCCCGCTTTCGTGGCGGGAACTTTTTTTTATGAAGGCCTTAACTTTTCCCGTAATAAGCCCGATCCAGCTGGTGGCGGTATTCGGGATGGCTCTGGAGAAATTTCGCCACGAAGGGGCAATACACCATCACCAGTTTTTTCTCTTCCGCCGCAAATGCGAACGCGGCCCGCGCCAGGGCGGAGGCTACGCCTTTTCCCGCCATGGTTTCCGGCACCGTGGTATGCATGAATGCAATGTCTTTTTTGTAATAACGGTACGTCAGCTGCGCGATCTCCCCGTTCAAATGCACTTCGAATTGCTGGTTCTCCCGGTTATTCACCACTTCGTACGTCATGTCGCCCATACGGAATATTTAAAATGGTTTCACAGACGGGTCCAGCAGGCGCTGCCATTCGGGATGGCGTTTGAGGTACGCATGCACGAGCGGGCACAACGGTACCAGCGTGTATTGGTTTTCTTCCAGCCAGGCCAGCGTTTTTTCGATGAGCGCCGTGGCTACGCCTCTTCCTTCCAATTCGGCGGGCGCTTCGGTATGGATCAGCCAGATCTTTTTGCCGCTTTCCTTGTAATCGATGAAGGCGGTATGCCCGTCTACGGTCAGCTCAAAGTGATGAATGACCTCATTTTTCACGAGCGGCAGCGGCTGGTATTCTTCTTTCATATTGATCCCGGTTTTGTACCAAATATAAGGATACCGGGCCATACAGTCATTCTCAGTTCGAATCCTGCCGCTGGCCGGTGCCCGGCACGCCTGTGGAAGTATTGGTGCTGTCGGGAAGATCTTCTTTTGTCAGCCCGCCTTCCTGGTCGGTTCCCTCGGGATTGTCTTTTTTGATGCGGTCGCCGGTGGTTGAAGGCTTCGGCCCCGGTTTATTGACCGGCGCTTTTTGTGGGTCCGGTTGTTCGATGGGCTTTTTCATCGTTAAAATTTTAAAAGTTACTGGTATTCTACCTGTTCGCTGGTGTAATAGGTCGTGCGCCCGTTTATTTCCGCATGTTCGATCCGTTTGCCGCCGGGGCTTTTTTCTTTCCCGTGTTTGTGCACTTTCATAAAGTCGCGCACTTCCCCGGCAATAATATCCGGATGATCTTTACTGATCTTTTTCACCGCGTCTTTCAGCACTTTTTTAACGGAGCGCAACAGTTTGGCAGCTGCGTCGGGCGGTATTTGCCCCGCTTTTGAAAACGGCGATATGCGGGCTTCATAGAGGATCTCATCGGCGTACGCATTCCCGATGCCGCGTACTTTATGTTGGTCGGTAAGCAGTTTTTTGATCGCGGCGCGCGAGCCTTCCAGTTGTTGTTTGAGGTAGGCGGACGAAAAGTCCGCAGACAGGGCGTCGGGCACGTTTGTCGGTTCAGGGTCGGGCGTAAGGCGGGCTTTTTTCTGCCAGTCGGTCACGGCCAGCAGCGAACCGTCCGCGAACTGAAGGGAAAACACGGTATGCGGTGGCGGGTCATCGGTGTCCGCCAGCACGAGCTTGCCATGCAGCATCAGGTGAACGCCAAGCTTATGGCCGTTTTTAAAGAGAAACCGCAGTTCCTTGCCTTCGCGGTACACCTTTTGGAGCGGTTGACGCAGGAAATCCTTTTTCCAGGCGCCGGCTTTGGAAATGGCTTTCAGCTTTTTTCCTTTCAGTTTTCGCTGAAGATGTTTGCTGAACACTTCAAGATCGGGTAATTCAGGCATATGACGGCTTTATTCGTACCAAAGGAATATTTCTTCGCCACCGGTTCCGCTTCCAGCTGCGCGATCAGCTCCTGCAGCATTTTCACGAGCCGTTTGCGCTGCGTTTTGGCGGTGGTGCTCCATTTGTTTTTATCCGCGCGTTTGTGCGCCAGCTTGTATTTCCGGCCGGTGAGGGAAGTGGTGTAATCGTTGGCGTTCAGTTTTCGCACGTTCTGATGCGCCATGATGTACCAGTGATATTCCGTGCCCACGGGCACGCCGGAGCCTTCCGGCGCTTTTCCGGCGCGGCGTTTGGTAACGGCGTAAGTGCATTCCCAGAGGTCTGGCGTGATCTTCGTTTCTTTCCACACGCCAGCGTCGTAATTCCATTTATGCGAACGGCCCACGCGCATGCCGGTGTAATGTTGCCCTTCAAATTCCTTAAATTCATTGTACGTTTTGGCGAGGTCCTTTTTCGCTTCTTTTTTCTGGCGGGCGGCCGTTTTAGGCGCCGGTTTGCGGGCAGCGGCCGTCTTTTTCCGGGGCGTCGCCGCTTTTTTCCGCGCAGGTTTCGCCCGCGTTGCAGTGGATGCCATATGTTTCCGTTTAGGGTAACGGCCCCACATACCATGCCAGCGCCATAGCTGTTTTGGAAGCAGCAACAAAACCGGTATCCCGATTGTAATCTTCAAAAGACAAAAAACCGCACGGAATGGATGCATATCAACTCAAACAGCAGGAAATCCTGGAACAATTTTCCACCGACCCCGGCAAAGGGCTCGCCGCCGAAGACGCGCAACGTAGGCTGGAAGAACACGGCCCCAACGAGATCAGCAGCAGCCGGCGCGTTTCGCCGCTGATGATCCTGCTGCACCAGTTCAAAAGCCCCGTGGTATACCTGCTGCTGCTCGCCATGGGCCTTTCCATGTTCTTTAAGGAATGGCTGGACGCAACGGCCATTGCCGTGGTGATACTGCTGAATGCCGTGATCGGTTTTATTATGGAGTTCCAGGCGGAAAGGTCGATGGAAGCCCTGCAGAAAATGACCTCCCAATCCGCCCGCGTGCTGCGCGGCGGCCGCATGCAGGAAATCCCGTCGGCCGGGATCGTTCCCGGAGACATTATGCTGCTGGACGCGGGCGATATGGTGCAGGCAGACGGGCGCATCCTCGAATCCACCGACCTGCAGGCAGACGAATCGGCGCTTACCGGGGAATCTCTGCCGGTGGACAAATCGCCGGGAGAGTTGCCGGCAGACACGCAGCTGGCGGAAAGAACGAACATGGTTTATAAAGGCACTTTCGTGCGCAATGGCAACGGAAAGGTGCTGTGTACCGCCACCGGCATGAAAACCGAGCTGGGGCACATCGCGCATATGGTGGCCGGCGCAAAAAAGGCCGCCACGCCGCTGGAAAAGAAACTCGAAAGTTTCAGCAAACGCCTCATCGGCATCACCGTCGTGATCGTGGTGCTGATATTCGGCGCGGGGCTGTTGAATAAGGAACCGGTGCTGGAAATGCTGAAAACCTCCATCGCGCTGGCGGTGGCGGCGATCCCGGAAGGGCTGCCGGTAGTGGCCACGCTGGCCCTGGCGCGCGGCATGATCCGTATGGCGCGGCAGAACGTGATCGTGAAAAAACTCTCCGCCGTGGAAACGCTCGGCGCCACCACGGTGATCTGTACAGACAAAACGGGCACTCTTACGGAAAACAGGATGGAAGTGACCAACGCGCTGCTGCCCGCGGTGGAATGGCGTAAAAAGGAGGAAAAACCAGAAGAAGAAAGTTTTCACAACCTGCAGCGTGTGGCCGTGCTCTGCAACAACGCCTCCCTCGACGGCGAAAAAGGCATCGGCGACCCCATCGAAGTGAGCCTGCTGAACTTTGTACAGGAAACCGGGGCGGATGTTGCGCAGATAAGGGAAAAATTCCACAAGCTGAAAGAAGCCCCCTTCAATTCCGATACCCGCGTAATGGGCACTTTGCATAAAGGCGAAGAAAAACACCTCGTTTCCGCCAAAGGCGCCATCGAAAACCTGCTGGACATCTGCTCCCATTCCCTCCACGAAGGCGAAACCAAAGAGCTGGCGCAGGAAGAACGCGATAGATGGATGCAGGAAACCGAAAAACTCGCTTCCTCCGGCCTTAAAACACTCGGCTTCGCTTACCGTGAGTTGAACGGCGAAACGGCCGAGTTCATGGAAAACCTCGTTTTCCTCGGCATCGCCGGCCTGATGGACCCGCCCCGCCAGGGCGTGCAGGAAGTGATCGACGAATGCCACGGCGCAGGCATCCGGGTGATCATGCTCACGGGCGACCATCCCGCCACCGCCGCGCATATCGCTTACGAGCTGGGCATCAGCGAAAACGAACAGGACGTGATCACCGGCAAACAGCTGGAAGGGGAAAACGATGCCTGGGCAACACGCTCCGTGTTTGCGCGCGTAAGCCCGAAGCAGAAACTCGATCTCGTGAATGCGCTGCAAAGCGATCACCAGATCGTAGCCATGACCGGCGACGGCGTGAACGACGCGCCCGCGCTGAAAAAGGCGGACATCGGCATTGCCATGGGCATCCGCGGCACGCAGGTATCCCAGGAAGTGGCGGATATGGTGCTGAAAGACGATGCTTTCGAATCCATTGTAACGGCGGTGCGCCAGGGCCGGGTGATCTTTACGAATATCAAACGGTTCATCGTTTTCCTGCTGTCGTGCAACCTCAGCGAATTGCTCGTGATCGGGCTGGTAGCCACGGCGGGGCTGCCGTTCCAGCTGGCGGCCATCCAGATCCTGTTCATCAACCTCATTACAGACGTGTTCCCGGCCATGGCGCTAGGTTTTACGGAAGGAGACGACACCGTGATGCAGCAAAAACCGCTGGACCCGCGCAAACCTATCATCGGCAAAAAAGCCTGGGGCATGATCTGGTTCTATGCGGCGGTGATCGGCGGAAGCGCCCTGGGTGCGGCTTTTACGGCGGAACATTTCCGGGAGGGCGAAGTGGACGTACATGCGGCGAACAACGTGATGTTTTACACGCTCATTCTTTCCCAGCTGCTGCACGCGCTGAATATGAACGAAGGAAAGGAAAAGTTCCTCGGCGGCCCGCTGATGCGCAATCCTTACCTGGTCGGGTCGATCGTGCTGAGCGCGGCGGTTACGTTGTTGTGCCTGTTTATTCCGCCGGTAAAAGAAGCGCTGCGGCTTGAAATGATGCCGCGGCTGGATTGGCTGCTGGTGGCTGGCTTCAGCGTGGCGGGCATGCTCGTGATCAGGCTGGGCGCGGCGGTCTTCGGGCGGCGCGATTAAAAAGACCGTCATTTTCCATGCAGTAAAAAGCCGTTTCCATTAAGCGAAACCCGGCAACCGTTAATTCAACCCGGCTTTACTGCCGTTATTTTACCAACTTTACCCCCAAAGCAGAGGAGAGGTTTATGATCTTAGGATGGATAACAGGAATCACAGGGATCGTTGTTGCCATATGGGGCTACCGCCTATACCGCCAAAAAGAGCAGCTGGCCGCCCGGCTGGCGGCGCAGGAACGGGAGGTGCAACACCAGCAGGAACAGCTATCCCAATTGAACAGCCTGTTGAAAATGAAGATATTGCAGGCAAGGCTTAACCCGCACTTCCTGTTCAATTCCCTGAATGCGATTCAGTACTTTATCAGTGCGGACGACCGGAAGACATCCCTGCAGTATGTCAGCCGTTTTTCCGCGTTCCTCCGCAAAATGGTGCATTATGGCGACGAGATCTCCATCCATTTGCAGGACGAGGCTGAGCTGATCAGGGATTACCTGGTGCTGGAGCAATTCCGCTTCCCCGACCGTTTCGAATACGACATCGACCTGCCGGAAGCGCTTTGCCTGGAAGATATTCCGCCGTTCCTCACGCACGGCCTGCTCGAGGAAGCATTGTATAAAGGCGTGCTGCATCTTGGAAAAGAAGAAAAGGGGAAGATCTCCGTGACCTTGCGCGCAAAAGGCGAAACGCTGGAGCTGGAAGTGACGGACAACGGAATGAGCGGCGAGTTTTCGCCGGGCATGGACGAAGGCGAGCGCGCCGTGCTGTTCAATCACCGCATCGCGCAGTTCAACGCGCTGAACCACCGGCAGATACAACTGGAGCAGCGCAGCGCCGTGCACACCGGCAACGGCCGCCTGAACCGCGCCATGATCACTATACGCTGATGAAATTTTCTTATATTGTTCTCACCTCAAAACCCTAACATGAAAATCAAGGCTTTAATTGTGGAGGATGAAAAGCTGAGCAGGGATTTTTTATCGAACATGGTGCGCGAATACTGCCCGCAGCTGGAGCTGGTGGCGGTAGCGTCCAATGTGGAAGAAGCCCTTCAACGCATCAGCAGCCATTCGCCGCAATTGATCTTCCTCGATATCGAAATGCAGACCGGCACCGGCTTCGACGTGCTGCAACGCGCCGGTCACCATAACTTCCACGTGATCTTCACCACCGCATTCGATCATTACGCCATCCAGGCCATCAAGTTCAGCGCGGTGGACTACCTGCTCAAACCGATCAACCTCGACGAGCTGGAAACCGCCGTGAACAAGGCCGTTAAACAAATGGAAGGCCCGTCCGCGGAAAACAACCGGCTGGAACTGCTGCTCAAAAATCTCAACAGGCCCGCGGGCGAAGATTTTTGCATCAGCCTGTCCACTTCCGAGGGGGTGGACTTTATCCCGTTGTCCGGCATTATCCGCCTCGAAGCCAAAGGCCCTTACACCATTTTTTACCTGAAAGACGGCCGCCAGATCATGGTCAGCAAAAACCTGAAGGAATACGAAATGTCGTTGCAGGAACACGGATTTTTCCGCATCCACAACTCCAATATGATCAACCTGAAAGACGTGAAACGCTGGGTGCGTACGGACGGTGGTTACGCCGTGATGAGCGACGGCGCTATGGTGGCCATTTCCCCGAAAAAGAAAGATGAATTTATGGCGTTGATGACAAAGCGGACGGTGTAAGTTCCCGTAATTCCCTGATCGCCTGCTGGCAAATACGTTTTACTTTTTCCAGTTGCTCCGGCTCCGCGTGTTTTGTTTTCTGCATCTGCGACAGTTCCTCCCCGATATGTTTTTTCAACCCGAAGAAACTCACCGATGTGCTGAGCGTGTGCGCGATTTTGTACACCTGTTCGCTTTTCTGCTGTTTCGCGGCTTTTTGCAGCGCTTCCAGGTCTTTGGGCGCCTGGCGTATGAACGTGCGGATCATGTCTTTGATAAACGCGACATTGTTGCGCGTCTGTTCCTTTAAAAAACCAAGGTCTACCACAGCGGCCTTCCGCTGGTATTGGGCGATCACTGCCAGCAATTCCTGTTCCCTGAAGGGTTTGGGCAGGTAATCGTTCATGCCCGCCGCGATGCATTTTTCCTTTTCGCCGTTAAAAGCATGCGCGGTAATGGCGATGATCGGCATATCCATCTTCAGTTCTTCCCTGATCTTGCGCGTGGTAAGGTAGCCGTCCATGCCGGGTATCTGCAGGTCCATCAGCACAAGGTCCGCCTTTTCTTTCCGCAATGCCGCGATGGCTTTGGTACCGCTGCCGGCGCCGCTTACGGTGAAGCCGTTGTTGGCCAGCATGATGCGCGTCATTTTCTGGTTCAGCACATTGTCTTCCACCACCAGCACATGCATGCCGTTGCCGTGCACGGCCGGCGTCGCGGCCATTTTGGCTTTGCCTCGCCTGGCGGTTTTCGCGAAAGGCAGCCGCACCGTGAACTCGCTTCCTTTGTTCACTTTGCTGGAAATGGAAATGGTGCCGCCCATCAGTTCCACCAGTTCCCGCGTGATGGCCAGCCCCAGGCCGGAACCGCCGTATTTGCGGCTGATGGCCGAATCGGCCTGCGTGAACCTTTCAAAGATGGTTTGTTGTTTGGCCGGCGCTATGCCGATGCCGGTATCGCGGATGCTAAGCTTTACCATCATACCCTGCGCGGTTTCTTCTTCCGCTTCCGCCGTTACGGTAATACCGCCTTTTTCGGTGAACTTGATGGCGTTGCCGATGATGTTGAGCAATATCTGCGTGAGCCGCGCACTGTCTGCCAGCAGCGGTTTCTGCAGCGCTTTATCCGTATCGCAGGAATACATTAATTGTTTATGCCGCAGTTTGGAAGCGAGCATCAGCTCGATGGACTGCAGCAGCTCGGGCAGCACCACCGGCATGGATTCGAAACTGATCTTGCGCGCATCGAGCTTGCTGAGGTCCATGATGTCGTTGATGGTGCTCAGCAGGTTGCTGCCGCTGGCGCAAATGGCTTCGAGGTATTCGGTTTGCCGGGCAGACAATTTCGTTTTTTTCATCAGTTCCGTGAAGCCGAGAATGGCCGTGAGCGGGGTTCGCAGCTCATGGCTCATGTTTGCCACGAAGTCAGACTTCGCGCGGGACGATTCTTCCGCCAGCAGCCGCGCTTTTTCCATTTGTTCTTCCACCGTTTTGCGCAGGAAAAACGTGGGGATCTCGGGCGGCGCTTTTTTGATATGCTGTTTGCGGTGCGTTTTCGCGAAATGCTGAATATGCTCTTCGATGCGGTGAGGCGGGCTCATGATGAAGGTGCATTGTTCGTCGCCCTGGGCGCGGCAGCTTACTTCCACGGCGGTAAGCGGGATGCCGAAACTTTCTTCGCACCAGCCGGAAGAATACCCCGTATTCATGATACACACGGGAAAACGGGAGGCAGCGCCCGAGCGTACCCAGGCGTCTGCTTCAAAGGAAAAAGGATGATGATATATCAGGTAATAATCATCGTCGGGCGTGGGGTTGCTCTCAGGGAGAATGTCCACGAACGCCCAGCCGGTGTATGCAAAGTGCACGGGGCCGGCTGAGAGTTTGGACAAGGGATCGGTAACGCCCATTTTGGCATGAAAAGCCTTGGCGTCGTTCATGCCGATGGCATGGGAAATATCGAACAGGAAATTGCGGCCGATGCTGAAAGCCTCGTCTTCCCCACGGTCTGCATACAGGCTGAGAATACTGTCCAAAAAATCTTTCGACAACGCGGAAGCCCTTATCAGCACATATCTTTCGTTGTTGATCTCGATTGTGCCTTCAGACGGGTTGAGCCGCATGTTTGAAAAATATTCGCGGACGTTTTCCTCCGCCTTCATAAAAAGGCTTTCCATTTCACGGGGCACTTTTACGGAAGGCTTCTGAGTGACGGATGCTGCCGGTTTTTTTGGTTGTTTCATTGGTTACTGGATGATTTCCGCCGGTTGATATACCGGCATCGGTTGGGGTGCCTTCCGGATGGAGGCATTCAGCAAAATACGATAATCTTTCGGGTTAATGGGCTTGAAAAATTCATACGGCAGCCAGCGGGTGGCCTTCGTTTTCAACCCCATGTCCTTCATCAGCATATCGAGATGCATAAAATTAAACGGCGCGATGCAGGTGCCGCTGAACTCGGACGAGATAGGCCGGGCGGTTTTGCGCCATTGGGCCATATAATCGACATCTTTTTGAATCGTTTCTTTTGCTGGCAATTGCAGGGTTCCCTGCGCGTATTTCACCAGCCAGTTCGCGGCAATTTCGGAAGTAAGGGTGGTGAAAAGGCTGGAATTAAAACCGACAAAGCCCAGCTGCGGCACATCGGGATTTACGATGTTGCGGAACAGCCGGAAACCGCCATCTTCCCCTACAATTTTGCTTTTATACGGCTCTTCGAGGAAAGGCATGGACTGGGTGAAGCCCGTGCCGCACACCACCACCTCCGGCGTGATCACCGTGCCGTTTTGCAGGAAAACTTTTTCGCCCTCAAAATGGCTGATCTCTGTTTGCCTCGCCCTGATGGCGCCGGAGCGTACTTTTTCGTAAAAACCTTCCGGGGCCACGCCGAGGCTGCAGCTGATCTGGTCTTCGATGCGGTGTTGCGGCACCATGCCGCAGGCTTTCAGGTTGAACTGTTTTTTCAGCAGCAGCTCCAGGCCGCGCCATTGCGCCCATACCATCGGTTTGCCCGCGCTGTGCAGGAATTTCTGGAAACCGGTTTTATAAGGCGCGTTAAAAAACGCTTCGGAAAAACGGGAGAACAGCAGGTAACGCATATTGATGAGATTGCCGAAATAACGCGGCACTTTCCATTGCGCTTTGCGGAAAAGCAGCTGGCATTCTTTCGCAGTGTCTGCCGCAAGCGTGGCAATGTCCGTCGCGGATTTGGCGAAACCTACAACGGCCACCGATTTGTTTTTCAGCAGGCTGGCATCGGCTACCTGGCTGGTGTGCAACACCTGGCCGGTGAACGTTTCCATGCCTTTGAACGCAGGGATGTGCGGTTTGTGGAAAGTACCGGTGCAAATGGCTACGAAATGGAACCGCAGCGTGTCTGTATAATCTTCGCCGGCATCGTAAATGTCCATTTCCCAGTTATTGTTTTCATAACGCAGCCCGGTAACGGCGGTGTTAAAACGGATGACAGACAGGATGCCGAAATGCCGCGCATAGTCTTCCAGGTATTGCTGTACCTGTTCGCCCGAAGGCCATAAAGGATAATGCGAAGGCATGGGGAAATCGGAAAAAGCGTATTCGTCCCGGGTGGTTTGTGTGGCCACGCCATGATAGCTCCTGCTTTTTTCCCAGACGCCGCCTACCGAAGCGGCCTTTTCGATCACGGTAACGTGAAATCCTTCACGGATAAAGGCTTTCGCCGTGGCCAGGCCGCTCAGGCCCGCGCCGATGATACCTACATGTTTCATAGTGGGTGGGGTTTATGCCGTGAAATTACTTCCCCGGCCCACGCCTCCGCATGCTGAATTAATGTATGCGGCATTTTGGTTAACCCAATTCCGGTTTCCGTTAATTGCGTATTCCCCGCACCCGCTTTCCGCCGCAACTTTACATCGTCAAAACACAATTCCGCGAACAATTAAAAACATAACCCCAATGACACGCAGTAAAGCGCCCATCGCATTTTTACAGGAAGTGATCGCCGCCGGCGGCCCTGAAACGCGCCAGTACGAAACGCTTCACCAGGTATTCGAAGACATTACCACCGCTTACAGGTCCGGCAGCCTCAGTGGCGAAGAGCTCGCCGTGCTGCAGTCGGGCTTCTGCGAAGAAGACGGCAGCATGAAAACCATTCTCGGCCACAGCCGCAGCAAACCGTTCGGTTACGCCGGCGATTTTCTTATCATCGATAAAATATACCGCCAGCAGGTAACGGCAGACGAGCGTTTTGAGAAATGGGACCAGTTCTGGCACGAACAGCCGGCCTGCAAAGCCGTGCGCAACCGCAAAAGTTATTTTATCCGCACCATCCGTGAAATGCTGAAGCGCAAAACGCCGGTGCGCCTGCTGAACGTGGCCAGCGGCCCCGCGAGGGACCTTGCCGAGGCGTACGCCTGCATCGAACCTTCGCTGCTGCAAACGGTATGCGTGGAGGCAGACGGACATGCCATCAATTACGCGAAAGAGCTGAACGAGCGCCATGCCGCACAGATCAGTTTTGTACATAAGAATATTTTCCGTTTTAATACGGACGAACAGTTCGATATGGTATGGAGCGCGGGATTGTTCGATTATTTCGAAGACAAGGTGTTCATCCGCCTGCTGCAAAAGTTCCTGGGCTGGACGAAGCCCGGCGGGGAAGTGATCATCGGGAATTTCGGAGATCATAATCCCACCCGCAATTATATGGAGCTGATCGGCGACTGGTACCTGCACCACCGTTCGGCTGAAGAACTTACGACCATGGCCCTTGAAGCCGGCGCCCGCCGCGAAGCAATAACCGTGAGGCAGGAAGAGGAAGGCGTGAACCTGTTTTTGCATGTGCGGGCCTGAGGGGAGATCGTGTGAATGGCGGAGGTTGCGGGGTAATGCCCGCAACCTTTTTTGTGTGAGCTGGTTTTTCCGCATCGCGTAAATATTTTTCCCGCTTCCGTAAATGCCCGCCTGTATTGTTCCCGAATTTAGCGCTCCGAAATAAAGCCTTTTTCAGGCCGCGGTTCGCTAAACTCACCTATATGAAAAAACATTTTATACTCCTGGTTTGCCTGCTGGGCATGCTGAACATGGCTGTAGTAGCCGAAGACGGCAGCGCGGGCACAGGCGTCATTTCCGGCGTCATCACCACGTCAGACGGGCAGCCGGCCGTATCCGTGGCCGTTGAAGTGGAAGGGCTTCGGAAAAACGCGATCTCCAACGACAAAGGCCACTTCCTCATCAAAAACGTTCCATCCGGCCCCCGCCGCGTGCGTATTTCCCTGCTGGGATACGAAACCGTGATCCGCGAAGTGACCGTGGAAGACGGCGCCACCGCCACCGTGAACATACAGCTGGAAGTGTCGCAAACACAGCTGAAAGAAGTGATCGTGCTGGGCCAGCGTAACCGCATCGCCGATAAAAACTCCGCTTATGTGGCGCGCATGGACCTGGAAAACCTGGAAAACCCGCAGTCGTACTCCGTGGCTACCAAGGAATTGCTGCTGGAGAAAAACGTGCAGGACTACCAGACCGCCGTTCGTTCCATCCCCGGCATCGCGCTGAGCACGGAAAGTTACCAGGGCATCGCGGAAGTAACCATGCGCGGGTTCACTTCCACTCCTTACATCCGTAATGGAATTTATTTTATGAACCTCATATCCGCCGACCCGGTGAACGTGGAGCGCCTGGAAGCCGTGAAAGGCCCCGCAGGCACGTTGTACGGCTCGCAGGGCGTGAGCTACGGCGGGCTGGTCAACAAAGTGACCAAAAAACCGCTCAAACGCCATATGGGAGAAGTTGGGCTGAGCATCGGCTCATACGCTTTCAGCAGGCTCACGGCCGATGTGAACACACCTTTGAATGAAGACCAGAGCGCATTGCTGCGCGTAAACGCCGCGGCCAGCCGCCAGGGCAGTTTCCAGGACGCGGGTTTTCTCCGTTCCTTCATGCTGGCGCCCAGTCTCAGCTACCAGGCAAACGACCGCTTCGAGATCCTGCTGGACGTTGAAGTGAGCAGCATCAACCGCCCCGCGCTGACGTCGTACCCCGTGTATGGCGCGTCGGCCATGGGTTACGACCGGTACGACAAAATTCCGCTGGATTATTTCAAATCATACGGCACCAACCGCGCCGACTATCCGCCCAGCATTACCGCCAACGTTTTCGGCCAGCTCAACTACAAGCTCGGCAAAAACTGGACGCTCAGCACCAATATCGCTTACGCGGATTTCGGGTTCAACAGCGGCACTATCGGGCTGGCATTCGCCGCGCCGGACACGCTCGTGCGCGACCTGTATGATTTTTACTGGGATTACAGCAGCTTCGAGATACAGCCCAATCTTACCGGCGAATTCCATATCGGCAGCGTAAAAAACAGGGTGCTGGCGGGTTTGGATTACCAGAACATCAAAACCGTGGCCACCGGTTATTACCTTGGCGGGGTGGACAAATTCAACTTCACCGATTCCGACCCGCTGTTCCCGGTGAAAACCGTTCGCGCATCGCAGGCGTACAGCGATGTATATTACGAAGCGGACTTCAAACAGAAGGCATACGCAGCGTACATTTCAGACGTGATCAGTTTTACCGGCCGCCTGAACCTGCTGCTGAGCCTGCGGTACGACCGTTATGAAGACGGCGGTTATCAATACCGCGGCGCGCCGGCCGGCCCTACCGGCCCTAGCGACGGGGCTTTTGCGCCGAAACTGGGCGTTGCCTACCAGGTGCTGAAAGATAAAATGACGCTTTTCGCCAACTACATGCAAGGCATCAAATACGTTGCGCCCGACCTGATGGGCAACGTATTCAAACCCGAGAGGGCCAGCCAGCTGGAAGGCGGCGTAAAGATCGACCTTATTAGCGGCAAGCTCAGCTCCACCATCAGTTATTACGACATCGAAGTAAGGGATAAAGTACGCCCCAGCCCCGGCAATCCGAACATTTCCGTGCAGGACGGCACACAGGAAAGCAAGGGCGTAGACGTAGACATCATCGCCAGCCCCGTTGCAGGGCTGAACATCGTGGCGGGTTACGCTTACAACGACAGCAAATTCAAGAAAGACGCGGCAGGCAAGGAAGGCAAACGCCCCTACGGTACGCCGCTCAATTCAGGCAATATCTGGGTGAGCTACACCGTACAACAATCCGCTGTAAAAGGCCTGGGCATTGGTGCGGGCGCGGTGTACAGCGACGAGTATTTCGGAACGGACGACAACGACATCGTGATCCCCGGTTTCGCGGTATTCAACGCTAATTTGTTCTACAACCTGCCCAAATGCAGGATAGCCCTGAGCATGGACAACATCACCGACAAACGTTACTGGAACATTTACGGCACGCCGCAGATGCCCCGCAGGCTGACGGGCTCCGTTACCTTCCGTTTTTAGCATGGTTTCCGATAAAAAAAATCCGGCCTGTTCAATCATGAGCGGGCCGGATTCGTTTATGGGAGAACGTTAGTCCAGCAAACGTTCCACGTCTTTTGATTTGAGATTGTAGCTCATCGCCTGGTAGCGACGGTAGGCGATCGTGCCGGAGTTCAATTCCAGCACGGTCACGAATTTATTGGTGCTGCTGAGTACGTATTCGAAAATAAAAAAAGGTTTCGACCTGTCGCGGGTTTTCAGCATTTCGATCATTTCTGCGTTGGTGGCGTATTGGTGTTTGCCTTTGTAGGCTTTGAAAAATTCCTTTTCCACGAGTTTTTCTTTCCCGGTGAATTTATTGCGGGTATAGATCATGCTGTCCGGTACGAACAGCGTTTCTTTCCGCAGCTGGCTCAGCATTTTCGTGTCGGTTATTTCGTCGTATAGTTTAGGGCGTTTATCTTCTTCCAGGTTTTTCTGCATCCAGCGGAGATAGGCCATGATGTGAGGCAGCCTGAAGTTCCGGTAATTGGCGGAAGCCTGGTCGCGGCCCATGTCCCAGAGGGTTTCCATGTCCGGGTACAGTTCTATCCTGAACAGGTCGCGCACGGGCTGGCCTTTTTTGGTCACTTCCATGAACAGGCCGAGGTAAAGATGTGTGTTGCTTTGTTTTCGCTGACCGGTGCTGAAGTCGACGCGTTCATACCTTTCTCCGCCTACGGTGAGGTAGGCGTATTTCTGCGCGGTGTCTGAACTGTAATCGGGAAGGGCGCGGGCGCTGATGACTTTAACGGGCGTGAGCGTCCAGGCTTCGGGCACCAGTTTTTGGTAATCTTCGATAAAGGCTTCTTCCCGGTCGGGCAGCAGGATAAGCAGCGTTCTTTTTTTGACGGTTTCCAGCCGGTCGTAATAAGCGGAGGCCTGCGTGTGCATGACTAGCAGCAAAATCGGCAGGAGGAAATAACTAACACGGATAAAGTATTTCATAGGTATTTATATATTGTATTAAAACAAATGTAATCAATCCGGCTCAATTTCTTTTTTAAAAATTAGGTAACTTAAAAGTTACGCGTTAAGTTTGTGTAACTTAAAAGTTACGTATTATGGAAAGAGCGATCAGGCATACCTGGTTTTTCCCGCATTCGCCCGAAAGGGTGTGGGAGTACCTCACCAAACCCGAGCTGCTGGCGCAATGGCTGATGGAAAGTAATTTCCGGCCGGAAGTGGGTCACCGGTTCCAGTTTCACACAAAACCCATCGTGAAGTTCAACTTCGACGGGAACATTTACTGCCAGGTGCTGGAACTGGAGCCGAATAAAAAGCTGGTGTACAGCTGGAAAGGCGGCAACGGCAAAGGGGAGGTCTCCCTCGATTCCCTCGTAACCTGGACGCTCGCGGCCAAAAACGGCGGCACGGAGCTGCAGCTGGTGCACAGCGGGTTTAAAGGGTTCAGAAACTTCATGTCCTACATCATTATGAACCAGGGCTGGCTGAAAATTGCAAAACGTTTTTTGAAGAACTTAAATCAATCCGCTCATGTCCCAACCGGCGCTTGACGTGTTCCAGGTGATCGCGGACCCCAGCCGGCGGCAGATCCTGCAGCTGCTGACGAAAAACAGCCTTACGATCAGCTCGCTCGCCGAAAACTTCGACATGAGCCGGCCCGCGGTGTCGAAACACGTTAAAATACTGAACGACGGCGGTTTTATTTCCATCCGCAACATCGGGCGCGAGCGGTATTGTATGCTCCGGCAGGAGGGGTTCAACGACCTCCAGCAATGGATCGGTTATTTCGACAGCTTCTGGGCGTCGAAGCTGAAAAAACTCGAAGCCTTGCTCGACAGCAGGGAGCCGAAAAAATAAAACGCTGTAAAACAGCAGTGGCGGCGGGTTTCGCGGCGTAAAATGTCGTATCTTCAGGAAGACGGGAATTGATTAGTAACCTTTAATACTTCCATGTATGACTTTGCTAAAAAACATCTTCGCCCTCCTGCTCTTCTTCGCCTGCGTTTCCTTCGCGCCTTTCCATCATGGCTGGGCCAATTACGACCAGACCAAAACGCTCGATTACACGGGCACCGTTCAATCGTCTGTTTACGAAAACCCGCATTCCGTCATTAAAATCAACCAGGATAAAAAAAACTGGACGGTGATACTCGCGCCCATGAGCAGGATGCAGGCCCGTGGCGTTTCCGCCGAGATGATCAAAAAAGGCGCTTCGCTGCGCGTGGTGGGTTACCCGCATAAAGAAGTGAAAGATGAAATGCGTGCCGAACGCATCTTCATCGACGGGAAAAAATATGAGCTGCGTTGATGGCAGAATGGCTGCAGTTCCTGGAACATTCCGCTGTTGCGGCGTTTATCCGGCAGTCGCTGTGGCTGTACCCGGTCCTCGAGATCGTTCACATTACGGGAATCGTTTTGCTGGTGGGGCCCGCGCTGATGTTTGACCTTCGTTTGCTGGGATCTTCAAAACACCTGCCTGTAGCGGGCCTGGGAAGTCATTTGCTCACCTGGTCCGTGAGAGGTTTATGGCTCGTGATCCCTTCGGGCATATTGCTTTTTGTCACGAATGCCGGCACGCTCGGCTATGACCCGGTTTTCTGGACAAAAATGAGCCTCCTGGCGCTCGCGGCAGCAAACGCATTGTGGTTCCGGGTGTTGATGAAGCGGGGAAAAGACGGCACGGCCTTTCCGGCGGTTACAAAACTCATCGCAATATTTTCAATCGTATTATGGACGGCCATCATTGCCTGCGGGCGTTTGCTGGCATATTAAAATTGTTGCTTATTTTGTCGGAACAACCTTGTTCAATGGCAAAAAGTAAATTGTCCCCGGAAGCGCAGGTCGCAGAATATCTCGCTCAACTTGATCATCCCCTGAAAAATGTCGTAGAAGCGCTGCGGAAAGTGGTGCTGGCCGCCAGTCCTGAAATTGCCGAACAGGTGAAATGGAAGTCCGCGGCGTTTTATTACAACGGCGAAATGAAAACATTCGACGCGAAGGAATATAAACGCGACATCGTGGTGTTTAACCTCAATAAACAAGAATACGTGCTGCTCGTTTTCCCCACCGGGGCGGCCATAAACGATACTGCCGGCCTCCTCGAAGGCAATTACCCGGACGGAAGAAGGATGGCGAAATTTTCTTCGATTGGAGAAGTAAAAGAGAAAGAAAAAGATCTGCAATCCGTGTTGCAGGCGTGGCTGCGGCAGGTGGAGAAGTAGCGTTTATATTTTCAACGGCATTTGATTATATTGGAGTTTGTTCACGAACCCAAGACCCTGTTATGCACAGATCCATACTGATCCACGTCTTTTTGGGCGGATTGCTGCTCGTTTGCTCCGCAGCATTTTCCCAAACCCGGACTTCCTCCGCCCGGCCCAATATTATTCTCATCATGGCGGACGATCTCGGTTATTCGGACATTGGTTGTTACGGCGGGGAGATCAGGACGCCGAACCTGGACAAACTGGCTGCGGGCGGCCTGCGTTTCAGCAGGTTTTACAACACTTCGCGTTGTTGCCCCACCAGGGCGGCTTTGCTCACCGGTCAATACAATCACAACGCGGGCATCGGCGAAATGACGACCGACCGCCATCGCCCGGGCTACCGCGGCGCATTGGGGCGCGATGTGGTAACGATCGCCGAAGTGCTGAAAGAAGCCGGGTATCGCACGGCCATGTCCGGCAAATGGCATGTGTCCAACACGATCGAAGAGCCCACGCCGCAGGCGCAGCTGGACTGGCTGAACCATAAAACCGACCGGCCGCTGTTCTCACCTATTGATCAATACCCGTTGAACCGCGGTTTTGAAAAATATTTCGGCACGATCTGGGGCGTGGTCGATTTTTTTGATCCTTTCAGCCTGGTGAGCGGAACCGAGCCGGTGAAACAGGTACCGGACGGATATTATCATACAGACGCCATCAACGATACCGCCGCGAAATATGTGCGGGAATTCAGCAAAGGGAAGCAGCCGTTTTTCATCTATGTAGCCCAGAACGCCCCGCACTGGCCGCTTCAGGCAAAACCGGCGGACATTGAAAAATATAAAAATACGTACACACAAGGCTGGGATGCGATCCGGGAAGCGCGGTACGCGAAACTTGTTCAATACGGCCTCATCGATCCGAAAAAAGCGCCGCTTTCCCCGCGCGTGAAAAACGATCTTTCATGGGAAAATAACCCGGACAAAGCATGGGACGCCCGCGCAATGGCCGTGCATGCCGCCATGGTGGACTGTATGGACCAGGGCATCGGCAGGATCGTGGCTGCGCTGAAAGAAACCGGGGAGCTGGATAATACGCTGATCGTTTTCCTCAGCGACAACGGCGCCAGCCCTGAAGATTGTTCCCGCTACGGCAAAGGTTTCGACCGCCCCGGCGAAACGCGCGACGGCAAAGAGATCGTATACCCGAAAGATAAAAAAACAATGCCCGGCCCGCAGACCACATTCGCTTCCATCGGCGAGCGATGGGCCAACGTTGCCAACACGCCGTATCAATACGCCAAGATGGAATCTTACGAAGGCGGCGTGCGCACGCCGATGATCGCGTATTGGCCGGCCGGTATCAAAAACAAAGGGAAGATCGCGCAGCAAACCGGCCATGTAATGGACTTTATGGCGACTTTCATCGAGCTTGCGGGCGCGACATATCCTGCTGAATACAACGGGAACAAAATATTACCGCAGCAGGGGAGAAGTCTTGTGACGGCGTTCAAAGGCGGAAAATCCGGCGGGCACGAATATCTTTTCAACGAACATTTCAACGCGCGTTATGCCCGCTCCCGCGAGTGGAAGCTGGTTTCGCTCACGAAAGATACTACCTGGCGGTTGTACCGCATCACGGAAGACGAAACGGAACTGAACGACCTGGCCGCGCAATATCCCGAAGTGGTGAAAGACCTGCAGGCCAGGTGGCGCCAATGGGCGGCGGAAAACAGGGTGCTGCCGAAGCGGTAACGCGTACCCCGCAATTGCGGAATAAAAAAACGGCCCGGGAAAGGCCGCGCGATCAGTTTGCAGAGGGGTGATGTTAACTGTCAGCCGGTCGTACGACCGTGATGCCGTATACTAGATTTTTCCAGGCGCCTTGCGGAAAAAGCGCGGCCACCTGGTCGAATCGCCGGGCGCTTTCCGGGTCGGCGTTTACCAGGAGATAAATTTTCCCGGTATCCAGGTCTTTCAGGATCAGGCCGTGCTGCGAGGTCACGACCGTTGCGCTTGAGATGTCTGACAAAGCGTCCAGGTCAAAGCCCGGCAATTGCGAAACCAATATCGTGTGACGATCTACGGAGAGCCAGAGCCCTTCCGCATCGGACGTAACCGTAACCTTTCCCTTCAATACATTCCCGTAAACCGCTTTGATTGCCGCGGCGATGTTCGGATCTGTACCGGAAGCGGGCGTGTCGTTATTTTTTTTACAGGCAAAAAGGAATATGGCCGTCAGAACGATGAAGGCCGGACCGGGAAGCCATTTCCGCCATATTTTCGAATTTTCGTGTGTCATTTTTTTGAGTTTAATTTGATTTGAAAATTGAGGTCTGTTTATCTGCAAACTGATACGCGGGCCGGCAAAGCCTCCCGCAGTCACGGGGGGCTTTTTGATGGGATAAATGTAAAACAAATATTCCAAAATGTAAAGTATGCTTTACTTTTTGTCGAATTAACTTGTCTTGTAAGGACTAAGTTGTTGTATATCAATCGTAAAACACCTGGCAGTTATCGCAAAAAAAAGTGCGGCGGTTCGTTTTGCCGAGGTACGCTTTGTGGGCGGGGATATTGCAGCGGGGGCAGATCTTTTTGGTATGGATGAGCCAGTGTTTTTTTAATACGTATGCTTTTTTCCATTCCAGGAACAGGAAGCTGTAATCCACCACGTCTTTCACCAGCTGGCTTCTTTTCCTGGCGGGCAGCTTGCCGACGGGCGTGGCGGGATGCACGCGGATGCGGAACAATACTTCGTTTTTGATGATGTTTCCCGCGCCCGCGAAAATGCGCTGGTCGAGAATGGCGTCGCAAACCAGCGTGCCGGGGATGTTGCGGAGCTTTGCCATCGCTTTCCGGTGCGACCAATCGGGGCTCATTACATCGGCGCTCCAGTCGTATATTTCGTTCAGCGGTTCGTAGAGAATGCGGATGGCGCTGGTGTAGAAGTTTATTTCCTGTTTCCCGAACGAGAGCCGCAACCGCGGCGCCATGTCTTTCCTTTCGTTGATGCGGTAAGTGCCGAACAGCAGGAAATGTACGCGGATGGTGAATTCCGGGAAACAGATCAACAATTCTTTTCCCCAGGTTTTAATGGCCGTTATTTTTTTGCCTTTGATGGCCGGGAGCGGAACGCGTGTATTGCCTTCCACGCCTGTTACTTTTTTGCCCGTAAAAGGGGCAAGCGCTTCTTTTAATATAACGAGTGAGGGGCCTTCTGGCATGATCCTGCGGTGTTGTTTCCTTTAAAGGAGCAAGAACCGCACCGGGGTTATGCACCGGTTTCAGCAGCCATGGCGGGATCGCTGATGCCGTGTTTCCCGGTTCCACACGGCCCGCAAACCGGTGCAGGTAAACGTTTCCCGCGGTAACGGAGAAGTCGTGCCAGTTGCCGCTGCCGGCCAGCTCCCAGGTTTTCTTCGTTTTTTTCCCGGGTGCGAGGTCAACGGTTTGTTCCGCATAGCCGTAGGCGTTGGAAGATGTTTTCAACTGTAACGGGCTGTCGCCGGGATTTTCGAGTTGAACGGCGATGGCGCTTTTTTTATGATCGAATGTGACCGCGGTTTGGGGCTCCTGCTGCAGGATGTTGCCGTTGAACTTATGGAAATGGATTTATTATCAAAATGAAAATTCTTCAATACCGCGCGGTGGAGCGCCCCTTAACGAGCCTCGATTTCAGCACCACGTTCCTTTCCACCGCCAGGGATTTATCTTTTTTGTTGATGAGATTGAACAGCTCGTTGGCGGCGGTTTCGCCGATGTCGAACGCGGGCTGGGTAATGGTGGTGAGGGAAGGGTTGAGCAGGGAAGCGGTCTGGAGGTTGGAGAAACTGATCACTTTGATGTCTTCCGGGATCTTCAGCCGGATCTTTTCGCATACGCGGTAACAGATCACGGCGAGTTTTTCGATGGATGCAAAAATGCCGTCCGGTTTTTCCCTGAGCAGCATTTGTTTCAGGGCTTCGAAAGTTTCTTCGTTATCATTGGTGGATTCCAGTACGAGCGGCGCGGTTTGGAAGGAATGTTTCTTTAGCGCATCGAGATAACCCTGCATGCGGACTTTACCGACCGAAATATTTTTTGGCACCTGCAGGTAAGCGATCTTTTTGCAACCTGCATCGACCAGGTGCCGCGTGGCGATGATGGCGCTTTCATAATTATCGGAAGTGACCTTTACCCCGTGTTGCAGCGTATCGCACACCCGGTCGAACATTACGAGGGGGATGCCTTTTTTTTCCAGCTCTCCCAGGTAATGGCGGTTATTGTTTTCGCTGGACATAGACAATAATACGCCGTCTACCCGGCCGCTGGCAAGCGTTTTAATGAAAGAAACCTCCAGCTCGTGATCGCCGTGGGTAAAATAAAGCAGGATGTGATAGCCTTTGCTTTGGGTGATTTTTTCGATGCCGCTGATGACAAGGGAAAAAAAGTCATTCACCATATCAGGTATCACTACTGCGATCATCTTGGTTTTTTGTCCGCGAAGGCCACTGGCATTGGGGTTAGGTTCATAATTTAACTGTTCTGCCAGGGCGAACACTTTAGCTTTGGTTGCGGCACTTATTTCATGACTATCCCTTAATGCGCGTGATACTGTAGAAATGGCAAGATTCAGCTCTTTAGCCAGGTATTTGATGTCTATCTTGTTCATAAAACTCTCCCAGTCACCTGCTAATATTAGGATTATTAGATCATAAAAACAACTACTGTTTCCCAAATTCACGGAAACGTTTCCGTAAATATCAGCGCATTTATGCAGAAAACCCGTATTCTTTTTATAAGTTAACGGCCCACAGTTTCCACGTTTAGTTTTCCCAGGTCTAAAAAAACAACCAATTATGAAACCAAAAGTACAGCCAATCGTATAGTCGCTCTGCTTTTTAAATCGTCGACAGGGTCAGGGAACCACCCGTACGTCCTTTCCGGAGAAGGATAAGGCAAAACTATGCCTGTGGGGTTCCGCAAAACTTTGTGCATGCCGCGCAGAGCGGGCGTGTTTGTGCCTGATCCAACCCGTTACTATTTATTTACTGAAATCTACGCTATGAAGAAAACACGAACCAGAAAACCGCTTCATTCCGCGCGCGGCCGCAGGTACCAGCCATACCTGAAGGGCGCCGCCGGAGTGTTCTGCTGCCTGTGCCTTTTACTGTCCGGCACAAGCGCCGCAGCAGTCCCGCCGCCTTACCAGGCGCAACGGGCAGACAGTGTGCCCGAAACCAAAAAAGACCCCGTGCCGCAGGTCTACAATCATTTTCAGCCGCGGCACAACGCCAGCGGCGCATTTTCTACCATGTACGGCGCCGCCGTGGAAAATGTTCCGGTGATCAACAACCTGAACAAAATGCAGGGCCTGCTGCCGGGTGTATTTATCATGCAGGACAATGGAGAGCCGGGAGATGAATCCGCCGGCGTGCTGATGCGCGGTAAAAGGACCTTTCGCTCCAACGGCCCGATGATTTTGGTAGACGGTTACGAAAGAAGCATGGACTTTCTCGACCCCAACGAGATCGAATCCATCACCGTGCTGAAAGACGCGGCGGCTACAGCCCAATACGGCCTCCGCGGCGGGAACGGCATCATTCTCGTTACCACCAAAAGAGGGCAGGAAGGCCGCATCCGCATCACCTTCAACGCGCGCACCGGCGTAAAAACGCCCACCACCACGCCGAAGCTGCTGAACTCTTACCAGTATGCCACGCTGTACAACGAGGCCCTCACCAACGACGGCAACGCGCCGAAGTACAGCGACGAAGAGCTGGACAAATACGAAAAGGCGTCCCGCGGCATTTATGAAAGCGAACTCGACCGTTACCTTTACCCGAACATCAACTGGTACGATCAGTATGTCAACAAATCCACCTGGCAGCAGCGTTACAGCGTGAACATCGACGGGGGTAACAAAGTGGCCAGGTATTTCGTATCTGCCGGTTACACCCGCAACAGCGGCCTGTACAAAGTGGACAAAAACGCGAACACCTACAACACGAACGCGGATTTCAGCATGTTCACGCTGCGTTCGAACGTAGACATCCAGGTGAACAAACGTTTTTCCATGACGCTGGACATTGCCGGCCGGCAGGAACAAAGTACCACGCCCGGTTCGCGTACAGACGCTTCGCTGCGCGTGTTCCGTTCGCTGTATAAAACACCGCCCAACGCCTTCCCGGTATTTACGCCGGACGGCACGCTGGGCGGCACCAAAGACTTCACGGGCAATCCTTACGGTTTGCTGAACAACCAGGGTTATTCCCTGTATTACGTTCGCAGCATGTTCGCCACCTTCCGCGCGAAACATGAGCTGGATTTTATCACCAAAGGTCTTTCCATCAAAGCCAACGTGGCGTTCGACAGCTGGTACGACATGATCACCAACCGCAGCAAAAGCTTTAAAGTGTTTGACCTGCGCCAGGCTAACGGCGACGTGGAATATAAGCCCGACGGCAGCATCAGATACGTGGAGACGGGTTCGAATACACAGATGTCTACCGGCGTGGAATATCCTACCACGCAAAGGATCTTCAACACAGACGCGTCCCTCAATTACGACCGTGAGTTCGGCCGCCACGCCGTATCGGCTTATGCAGGCATGGCGCAGCGGATCATTTCCAACGAAAACAACGGCAATATTCCCCGCGCTTACCTCGGGGCTTACGGCAAGGCGACTTACGTGTACAACAAACGGTACATCGCCGAGTTCAACTTCGGTTACCAGGGCTCCGAGCAGTTTCTCCCGGGAAATAAGTTCGGGTTTTTCCCCGCTGCGTCTGTGGCGTGGGTGGCTTCCGAAGAGAATTTCCTGAAGGACAATAAATGGGTCAACTTCCTCAAGCTGCGCGCATCCCACGGGCTGACGGGCAACGACGATATCGGCGGATACTTTGTATGGTACCAGAAATACGCGACTTCCGGCGGCGTGAACTTCGGTTATACTTCCCTCGGTTATAACGGCTGGAACGAATCCGCGTTCGCGCTGAACAACGTGACCTGGGAAAAAGTGAGAAAGACCGACGTAGGCATCGACGCGGTGGTGCTGAACAATAAGCTGCGCTTCAGTTTCGACTGGTTCTATGAAAAGAACACAGACATCATGATACAGCCCGCGCTTCCAAACATCATGGGCATCCGCTTCCCGGACTTCCCGATCGGCGTGATAGAGAACAAAGGTTTTGACGCGGCGCTCGCTTACACCCAGCAGATCGGCAAAGTGGAACTGACGCTTAGCGGCACCGTTACCCACGCAAAAAATAAAGTGCTGGACAGGGGTGAGGAAAAACAGCGTTTCGAATACCAGGCCCGCACCGGCCGCTCGCTGGACGCCATCTTTGGCCTGGAAGCGCTGGGCCTGTTCCGCGACCAGGACGAGATCGACGCAAGCCCCCGGCAATCTTTCGGCGTGGTGAACCCCGGCGACATCAAATATAAAGACCAGAACGGCGACGATGTGATAGACGCTTATGACGAGGTGTATCTCGGCCAGGGCAATTTTCCTTCCATCCAGTACGGAGCGGGGCTGGGCCTGCGTTACAGCGGTTTTGACCTCAACGTATTGTTCACCGGCCAGTCTGGTACCCAACAACTCATGAACGGCGAAGCGATGTACGAGTTCCACGACAACGGCACCGTGCGCGAGCATCACCTGGGCCGTTACAACCCGAACGATCCCGGCAGCTGGAACAATGCCACCTATCCCCGCCTGTCTCTTTCCAACAAAGCCAACAACCAGCGCACTTCCACCTACTGGCTCAAAGACGCGGCCATGGTAAGGCTGAAGACGATGGAACTGGGATATACGCTGCCCGGGCATCTCAGTAAAAAGATCAGGATGGAAAAAGTAAGGGTGTACGTGAACGGTTATAACCTCTTCACCTGGTCCAGCTCAGACCTGATGGACCTGGAAGCGAGATCGACGCATTACGTGCTGTATCCTATCCAGCGGATACTCAACGCCGGCCTCAGCGTTACTTTTTAATCCTGTCAACTGAAACCACAAATCATGAAAAGATCTACTTCAAAATATATCATGGCGGCCCTTGCCGCGGGCGCGATAGCCGGCTGTATGAAGCCGTTGAACGTAGTGCCGGTGGAGTTCAAGTCTGCGGACGACGTGTTTACGGATTCCGCGCGCGCGGAGCTCTTCATCAACAACGCCTACACCGACCTCCCGGCGGACGTTTCGAGCAGTTACAACTGGCTGGACGGGAACGCCATGCTCGCTTCCGCATCGGACGAAGCCACTCACGTGTCTACCAATAAAACGTCTCCTTCCGCCGCCCAGCGCATGAGCGCGGGCAACTGGAACCCATCCAACATGCGTTATTACCGCGCCAGCGACGGCGCCGGGGAAATAGGCTCCTGGCTGAAATGGGGCGGTTATCACGGCAACAGGAAAGCCAATACCGCGCTGACCAATCTTCATAAACTGCCCACCACTTCCAGCGAAAGGTTCAGGAAAAGAATGCGCGGCGAAGCGCTTTTCATCCGCGCCCTTCAGCACTGGTTCCTTTTCCAGAAATGGGGCGGGATACCGATCGTGGACAGGTCTTTCGAAGCCAGCGACAACGTGCTGCTGCCGCGCAATTCCGTGCAGTCGGTGGTGAATTTCATCGTGCAGCAATGCGACGAAGCCATTGCGCTGCTACCGGAAGAGCCTTACACGGAGCCCACGGAAGTAGGCCGTGCGGACCGTGGCGCATGTATGGCGCTGAAGGCGAAAGTACTGTTATACGCCGCCAGCCCGCTTTACAACAGGGCCGGTACCGATTCCCTCACGTCGATGATGAACGCGGACCCCAACCGTTGGGCGCTGGCGGCCAAAGCCGCACAGGACGTAGTGGACCTCAACTGGTATGCGCTGTACAAGCCCTCCACCAACGGTCAGCGTAACTACAAGGAATTTTTCAACGCATGGGGCGCAGGCACCACCAACCGCGAATTTATCTTCGGCCGTTTGAGAGGGCCCAACCGCGATACGGAAAACGACAACTTCCCCGCAGGGTTTACGAACGCCAAAGGCGGCACCTGTCCGTCGCAGGATATGGTGGATGCGTATGAAATGGAAGACGGCACCGTTTTCAGCTGGGCCAATCCCGATCAGGCGAAAGACCCGTATCTGAAAAGAGACCCGCGCTTCTACGCCAGCATCATTTACAACGGCGCGAAGTATGCGAAGTTCGCCAACAAGAGCAACTACACCTTCCAGACCTATACAGGCGGCGACAATGCCACGGGCAACGCCAAAACCGAAACATCCTATTACCTGTACAAGTTCATGGATTATACCAACGTAAACCCCGCGCAGGGCACTGGCACGGCTTACCACAACTGGCATTATTTCCGGTATGCGGAAGTGCTGCTGAACCTGGCCGAAGCCGCCAACGAAGCAGGCGGGCCGGCCTATACCGCGCCTGGCGCCGGCAATCCGCTCAGCGCCGTGGCCGCCCTCGACCTGGTGCGCGACCGCGCCGGGATGCCGGATGTAGCCACCACTTTTTCGAGAAGGGGCATACCGCTGAACCAGGATAACCTGCGCGAGTTCATCCGCAACGAACGCCGCGTGGAACTGGCCTTTGAAGATCACCGGTATTACGATGTGCGCCGCTGGATGATCATAGAACAGCTGCCGAAGTTTATCCGCGGCTGCGTGATCACCAAAAATCCCGACGGCACGTTCAGTTACGACCCGGACGTGCAGGTGGAGAACAAAGTATTTGAGACCAAACATTATTTCTTCCCCATCCCGCAAACGGAGGTGAACCGGAACCCCAATATGAAGCAGAACCCGCAATGGTAAACTGTTCAATGCTTACAATCTAAATCCAACAGGATGAAAAAAATATTATCAGTTCTTATAATCCTCCTCTTGTCGCTGCCGCAATTGTATGCGCAGGTGCGGCCCATCACCGGGAAGGTGACGGACAGCGACGGGGAAGTGCTCATCGGCGCCACCATTATCGAAAAGGGCGGCACCAACCGCGCCATCACAGACCCCAAGGGGGAATTTAAAATGAATGTGGCCGGCCCCAACGCCGTGCTGCTGGTATCTTTTATCGGGTATAACCCGCTGGAGGTGGCAGTGAAAAACCAGTCCATCCTCCGCCTTACCCTTACCTCCGACGCCACGAAACTCGGCGAAACCGTGATCGTAGGTTACGGCACGCAAAAGAAAGCCAGCGTGGTGGGCGCTATTTCGCAGGTAAAAGCCGAAGAGCTGCAGCAATCTTCCACCCCCAACCTTACCAACGCCATCGCGGGCAGGGTTTCCGGTGTGGTGACCATCATGGGCGCGGGCAAACCTGGCGCAGACAATGCGGAGATATACGTGCGCGGCATGGCCACCACCAACTCCACCGCCCCGCTGGTGCTGGTAGACGGTATCGAAAGGGAATGGCGGCAGATAGACCCGGTGGACATCGAAACGTTCTCCGTGTTAAAAGACGCCTCCGCCACCGCGGCTTATGGCGTGCGCGGCGCGAACGGCGTGATCCTGATCACCACCAAACGCGGCGTTAAAGGAAGGCCGGTGCTGAGCATCGCCACGCAGGGCGCCGTGCAGCAATCCATCCGCAAACCGGAATACCTCGGGTCGTACGACTTTGCGGTGCTGACGAACGAAGCGTTGAAAAATGAAGGCAAGCCTGCCGAATATACCGCCAGCGACCTGGAGCATTACCGCCTGAAAAATTCACCTTACACGCACCCGGACAATGATTATTACAACGACTTCGTGCGCGACGCCTCGTGGCAGCAGATGAGCAATATCAACGTAAGAGGCGGCAACGACGTGCTGGGTTATTTTATTTCCGCCAACCACCTCCACCAGGAAGGCCTGTACCGGGAATTCCCGAACGCGGAATACGAAACCAACTCGAATTTCGAGCGTTATAGTTTCCGCTCCAACCTGGACTTCACCGTGAACCCGTCCCTGAAAGTGGGCGTAGACCTTACAGGAAGATTCGAGGTGAGAAAACAGCCGAACTTCGGCGACGACCTGTACGACAAACTGAGAAGGCTCCCGCCCAACTGGCAGTCTTACATCAACCCGGATGGCACGATCGGCGGCCGTTCCGACGAAACCAGGCTTTCCCCTTATGCGTTATTGTCGCAGTTCGGGAACCGGGAGCGCAATACGAACGTGCTGGAAGGCGCTTTCAAACTCAACCAGGACCTTGGTAAAATATTGCCGGGCCTTTCGTTCAGAACGCTGATCGGTTTCAACAGCAGCTACGAATCCCGCCGCGATATCGTGGAGAAACCGGAGCTGTACGAATATAACCGCTTCGGCATGTACAGCCTGAATAAAAGCCCCACTGAAATATCCATCTCCACCGGCAAAGGCCCGGGCAGGCGCAGGGAATCTTTCGAAGGCGCATTGAATTATACCCGCACCTTCGGCGACGGCGATCATGCGGTGACCGCGATGGTGCTCTACCAGCAAAGCCAGTATTACGACCAGGCCTCCATTCCCACGGGTTACCTCGGCTGGGTGGGCCGCGCCACGTACGCTTACAGGAACAAATACCTGTTTGAAGTGAACGCGGGATACAACGGTTCCAAACAATTCGAGGCGAGCAGGAGATACGGATTTTTCCCGGCAATGTCCGCCGGCTGGGTGCCTTCCGAAGAACGTTTCTGGAAAGACAACATCGGGTTTGTGGATTACCTGAAAATAAGAGGCTCTTACGGCGAGATCGGCAACGACAAGATCGGCGACTTCAACTACCTCTACGAACAGCGTTACCTCTATGCGAGAAACGAAGACGGCTGGCGGTACGTGTGGGGCGAAAACCCTTCCGCGGAAAGAGGCATCATCGAAGGGCAGCCGGGCAACCTGCTGGTAACCTGGGAAAGGGCGCAGAAATCCAACATCGGATTCGATGCGCGGATGTGGAAAAACAAGATCAACGCAACGGTAGACGTGTTCTATGAAAAACGCCGCGATATTCTTGCCATTCCTTATTCCGTGCCGCTGCTTTTCGGCATGAACAACCCGCAGGGAACAGAGCGCGACGACGGACAGGGCCTTCCGCCTGAAAACATCGGCCAGGTGACGAATAAAGGGATCGATATGGAATTGGGTTACAACGACAAGATCGGTGCGGTGAAATACTTCATCAAAGGCAACTTCACCTTTGCGCGCAACGTTATCGAAAAAATAGACGAAGAAGGCAAACGGTACGACTGGCAGAAAATCGAAGGCAAACAGATCGGGCAGCATTTCGGTCTTACCGCCGTAGGCCTTTATTCCAACAACGATTTCGAAAAAGACGGCAACGGCGACCTGTTGCTGGAAGGCGGTTTCCCCGTGTTGCGCAAAGAAGTGCCCATCCCGTCTTTCGGCGTGGTATACCCCGGCGATATCCGTTACAAAGACCTCAACGGAGACGGCCTGATCGACAGCTACGACGTAGGAGCGATCGGCAAAGGCCGCGTGCCCGAATACATCTACGGCATCACGGTTGGCGCCAGCTACCGGAGCTTCGACATCAACGTGCTGTTCCAGGGCGCAGGCGGCGCGGACATGTATTTCCAGCAGGACGCGGTGTGGGAATTCAACCAGCTGGGCAAAGTGATGAAACATCACCTCGGCCGTTACAACCCGGACGATCCTTCGTCCTGGGAAAATGCCACCTACCCGAGGCTGCACCCCACGGAAAATACCAACAATCACCGTAAATCCACTTACTGGCTGTATTCCCGGAACTACGTCCGCCTGAAGAACCTGGAAGTCGGTTACAATATGTCCAAAGCATTATTGTCCAGGGTGAAGATCCAGAGCGTAAGGGTATTCGTCAACGGCACGAACCTCATCACCTGGGATAAAATGCTGAACTGGGACCCGGAATCCGCCAGTGAAACCGGCAATTCCTATCCCCAGCTGAGAACCTGGAACTTTGGCGTAAGAGTAACCCTGTAAGTTTTAAAAGATCATAACATGAAACGACTAAAATATATACTGTTCATATTTGCCGCCTGCGCAACGCTCGCGTCCTGCACAAAAGACGGGGCGGGGCTGCTGGATAAGGCGGAATCCGGCGAGCTGAACGAGGAAAGGGTATTTTCCAGCGCGAAATACACCAAAGAATTCCTCACGGACATCTACCGCCGTATTCCTTACGGCTGGGACGACAACGTTTACCTCGACGCTGCCACCGACGACGGCGAGGCCCGTCCCTGGTGGGGTTGGGTGAATACCATTCACGTGGGCGCGTACAATCCCACCAGCCTGCCCGATAAATTCAAACGCTGGGCGAATTATTATGCGGCTATCCGCGCCTGTAATCTTTTCCTGAGCAAGATCGACAATGTGCCGCTGGACCCCGAACAATATATGTCCACGGAAGAGATCAGGGAGCGCATGAAATATGAAGCGCTTTGCCTGAGAGCGTTGTATTACACGGAGCTGGTGCGCTGGTACGGTGGCGTGCCCATCATTACCAAAGTGCTGGAGCGCGACGATCCCGAACTGATGGCATCCCGCGCCAGCCTCCAGGAAATGAAGGACTTTATCGTGGCGGATTGCGATATGGCGGCGGCGCATCTTCCCGCGCGGCAAACCGGTGTGGATTATATGCGTGTGACCAGCGGCGTGGCTAAGTCCATAAAAGCGCGCCTGTTGCTGCACCTGGCGAGCCCCTTGCTGAACGGCGCAACGTCCGGCCCGGCCAGCCCATGGTCCTGGGGAGGTTACGACGCCAACCGCTGGAAAGATGCGGCCGATGCGGCGAAAGCCGTTATCGATCACCAGGACGAGAATGGCGCCCCGGTGTATCAGCTCGTGCAAAAAACCGGCGCCAACAACTTCTTCGGCAGCAAGGTGACCTATCCCGGTTCTTTAAAAGCGATCGGCTGGTACGATGTGTTCATCACCCGCGTGAATACCGAAATGATCCTCGGCTACGGGAAAAAAGGCCTGACCAACGAAATAGACAAATGGCAGCTGCCCGGCGCGATGCAGAAAGCGGGAGACGCTTCTTATACATTGCCCACTTACAATTACGCCGCCTGTTTCGAGACGAAAGACGGTTACCCGGTTTACCAGACAGACGAATACGGCGTGCCGCTGATGAACAACGGCGAGTTCGTCGTAAACCCCGCGTCCGGCTTCGATCCGCAGCATCCGTACGACAACCGCGATTCCCGGTTTTATCATTCCCTCTGGTACAACGGCTCCAAGTTCGGCGGCACTACGTTTAACACCTGGCGTGCGGCAGACGGTTCCATGGGCCAGGAATACCTGAACGGCTACGCTCACACCGGTCTTTTCCTCCGCAAGTTCATGGACCCTAAAAACGTTTCGCTGAACAACGGCGTAACGGGGCAAACGAATCACAGCTTCCCGCTTTACCGTTACGTGGAATTCCTGCTGGGCTATGCCGAAGCGATGAACGAATTTCTGCCGGACGGCGCGGCGCGCACCGAAGTGATACAAATGCTGGACCTCATCAGGCTGCGTGCGGACATGCCGGACGTAGCCACCACGTTTGGCCAGAACGGCTGGAACATCGCCAGCCAGCAGGACATGCGCAAATTCATCCGCAACGAACGCAGGATCGAGCTGGCATTCGAAGAGCACCGCTTTTTTGACATCCGCCGCTGGCTGATAGGGGAGCAGACGCAGAAAGTGGTCTACGAGCACGACGTGCTGAAAAACCCGGACGGTTCGTTTACCTACAGCATTAAAGTGTGGGAGAGAAGAGTGTTTCAATCGAAACACAACCTGCTGCCGATCCCGCAGTCTGAAGTGAACAATAACCCGAACATGGTGCAAAACCCGGGTTGGTAACATTAAAAAAGAACTGACATGAAAAAAATACTGGTTTTACTGATGACGCTGGCTGTGTTCAGCTGCAAAAAAAAGAACGACTTCATGGACAGGTTTGTGCCGGAAGTGCTGTATTATGAAAACGACAAAGTGGAAAATGCCGATTTTGTCGCCACGACGTTGGCTGCGGGCGTTACCGAATGGAACGTGAAATGCAGGGTGAGCGCGCCTTCCAAGCTGAAGGACATCAAAATGTACAAAACGGAAGCCGGGAAAAACGAAGAGCTCCTGGAAACATATACGGACTTTCAGCTGACGCCGAATGTGTATCACGTGAATTATGTGCTGGAAAACATCGGCGCGGAAACCGTGATCAGGATCGATGCGTCTGATCTGAGAGATCATCACACGGTTCGTACTTTTACGATCAAAGTAACGCCGTAGCAGGTTGAGAAAAATTGAAAAGGGCTGTTTCCTTCATGGAGACAGCCCTTTTTGTTATAAGCTTAATTGCCCGCGGTTAATTTCGGAAGGCCGTTCCACCAGCGCAGCAATTTATCTTTTAGTTTGGCAACGACAGCGGGTTCGCTACCGGCAACGTTATTCGCTTCGGCCCTGTCTTTTTTTATGTTATAGAGCTGAACGTCCGATCCATCGTTATTCATGATCAATTTCCAGTCGCCCGAGCGCGTGGCGAGGTTGGGGCTTTTGTCTTTACCGCGCGGATATTTGTACGCAATATCGTTGCGGCCGTATTCCCAGTACATTTCCCTGTTCCTTGCGGAAGGTTTTCCAAGCAGCGCACGGCTTCTGTCGATCCCGTCGCCGGGGAAATTTTTGGGTAAAGGAACGCGGCAGATCTTCGCCAGGGAAGGCACCATGTCTATTGCGTTTACGAAAGAGGAACTATCCACCGTTCCGGCGGGAATATGCCCCGGCCAGGAAATGATGAAAGGCATATTGATACCGCCTTCATACAAAGATAATTTCGTTCCTCTCAGCCCGGCCGCCCTGCTTCCCCTGAAACTCGGCAGCGGCCCGTTGTCGCTGGTAAAAATGATGATGGTGTTTTTTTCGATGCCGAGTTTTTTCAAACCGTCCAGCAGCCGGCCTATCTGAACGTCATATTCTTTCAGCACAAGTTTGAACGCGGCTTCTTCTTCGCGGTTCTTCGGGTATTCGTCTGCATGTTCCGGGTCTTTCCGCGGTACCCAGGGCGTATGTACGTCATCCGGCCAGAGGTTTACAAAGCAGGGCTGGCCTTTGCGCCTGCCGAGAAAATCCAGCGTTTTATCCACGAAATATTTAGTGCGGTCCCATCTTTTGATGCTGTCTTTATCTGACCAGATCCAGTTCGTAGCGGTGATCAGCGGATCGGGGGCGGGGCTTTCATAAGTGCCCGCATGTTCGTCGTAACCATATTGTTCGAAGCCGGGTGCGTTTTGCACATCCCTTCCTCCGCCCAGGTGCCATTTCCCGAAATGGCCGGTGGCATAACCCGCGTTCTTAAAGAAACGTGCGATGGAAGGCGCGGAAGGATCGAGGAAATCCGCCTGCTGGGCGTTCCGGTTATGTTTTTTGTTGTCGAGGTAAGTGGCGAAATTCCATCTGCCGGGATACATGCCGGTGAGCAGGCCTGCTCTTGAAGGCGAACAAATAGGCGCGGCGCTGTAATACTGGGTGAACTTCCGGCCGTTCTTCGCGATGCGGTCGATGTTGGGCGTGGGAACGAATTGCCCGCCAAAACAACCGATATCGCTGAAGCCCATATCGTCCGTAAGGATAAAAATGATGTTTGGCTTATCGTCCGGCGGTGTGGTGCGGGCGGGCGTTTTCGCGCCTGATAAAAGGACAACGGCGATCAATGCCGCAAGAAAGGCCGTGGGTTTCTGTTTGACTGACATTCGATGGGTGTTGTTGCTGAGTGTTCGCTTTAATTTAGGAAAAATCCTGCGGGGAATTGTAAGTTTTTATTTGGAAGGCTGTTGAAAAAGAAAAGCTGTAGTATAGCATAAAGAAAAACCGCATGATAAAGGCAGGAAAAAGATTGCCCGTATACGGTCAGCCAGGAAACCGGGCGAATCGGATGCGCCTGCAAAGGGGCCTTTTCCGTCTGCCGACTTCCCGTTTATTTGGCTATTTTTACCCGGACGGCGCTACAAGCCGTAGTTGTCGCCACATCAGACAGTAACCACATTTACAAACGGTATAAAACCCAGCGGATGAGATTATTATTACAATGGACGACCATTACGCCTATACTGGCCTGGGCTTTGTTCTTTACGGGACTTGTCTACGACAGCAGTATTTTCCAGGTCGTCGCAAGCGTGTTATTGATCGGCAGCGTGATGTCTGCGGTGCATCACTCCGAAGTGATCGCGCACCGGGTGGGCGAGCCTTACGGCACGATCATCCTCGCAGTGGCCATAACCGTTATCGAAGTATCTATCATTATTTCGCTGATGGTAGCCGGGGGCGATGAAGCGGCCTCTCTCGCGCGGGACACCATCTTTTCCGCCATCATGCTCATTCTTAACGGAATTGTCGGCCTTTGCCTGTTTTTGGGCGGCCTGAAATTCCGGGAACAGATCTTCACCAAACATTCCGCCACCATTGCGCTCGTTTCGCTGATCGCCATCGTGATCCTCACCATGGTGTTCCCTACGTTTACGACCAGCGTAAGCGGGCCTTATTATTCCACGCCGCAGCTCATTTTCGTTTCCGTCGCCTGCCTGGTCATCTATTCGTTTTTCCTGCTGGCGCAAACGCGCAGGCATCGTGAATATTTCCTGCCGGAAGGTGCTGACGACGCTCAAACTATGGCGGTTTCCGGCAAAAAGATGGCCGTCAGCCTCGTATTCCTGCTGCTGAGCCTGGGCATCGTGGTGTTGATGGCCAAAACCCTCTCGCCAACGATCGAGAAGATCGTGATCAGTAATAACCTGCCGAAAACGCTGGTAGGCGTGATCATTGCGGCAGTCATCCTTTTACCTGAAGGGATCGCGGCGATCAACGCGGCGAAGAAAAACAAACTGCAGACGAGCGTGAACCTGGCATTGGGGTCTGCACTGGCGAGCATCGGGCTCACTATTCCCTGCGTTTCCATCGTGAGCAGCCTGTATGATATGAACATGATCCTGGGGCTCGATATCAAGTCCATGATATTGCTGGGGCTTTCGGTGTTCACCGTAATGTTGTCTCTCGCCAGCGGCCGTACGAACATCGTGTACGGCGCGGTATTGCTGGTAAACCTGGCGGCGTTTATATTTTTGATCATCCATCCGTGATGCCCGTATCGATCCATTTGGCCGGGCTGCCGATTTTAGATAACTTGGCAACGCCAACCGGGAGTGATGGCTACTTTAAACTTGTGTGATAATTAAATGGATACGAACAACACCTCCGCGCCAATTCTGCAGACAAAACAACATTTCGAAATTCTCGACGGGTTACGGGGGATTGCCGCCCTGGCCGTCGTAATATTTCATTTTATGGAATGGGTGTATACCGATGCAAGCAAGAACTTCATCGGGCACGGTTTTTTAGCGGTCGATTTTTTCTTCTGCCTTTCAGGATTTGTGATCGGGTACGCTTATGACGATCGTATCGCAAAAATGGGCGTTCTTGAGTTTTTCAAATCGAGGCTCATCAGGCTGCACCCGCTGATCGTAGCCGGATCGGTGTTGGGCCTGCTGGCGTTTTTGTTCGACCCGTTTGGCGGTAATCCCGGATCGTACAGCGCCGCGAAGATCATCGTGGCGTTTTTGTGCTCGATGTTGCTCATTCCTTTTCCGGTAATAGCCGATCGAGGATTTAACCTGTTCAGCTTTAATGCGCCCTCCTGGTCGTTGTTTTGGGAATATGTCGCCAATATCGTGTATGCATTTATTCTCTACCGGCTTAAACGCGGCTACCTGGTGCTGCTGACCATCATTTCGGCGGTGGCGATCTGCTTCGTCGCATACCGTTCCGGCAATTTATTGGGCGGCTGGAGCGGCCCCACCTTTTGGGACGGCAGCGCGCGCATATCGTATTCTTTCCTGGCGGGGCTGCTTATTTACCGCTCCAACTGGATCATCAAAAACAGGCTTGGTTTTACCGGCATGGCCGTATTATTGTTCCTGGCGTTTCTTATGCCATTTTCAAACCGGAACTGGTTAACGGAGCCTTTGATCGTATTGTTTTACTTTCCGCTGCTGATCGCCCTGGGCGCCGGCGCGGCGTTGAAACCCGGCTTGCAAAAGATCTGCGTTTTTTCAGGGAAGATCTCTTACCCGTTGTACATGACGCATTATGCCGTTTTGTGGATGTTCGGCAATTATTACACTAACTATAAGCCCGGCGCCATGCAACTGACCTTTATCATCATCGCCGGGGTGATTCTGCTGGTGGGAGCGGCATACCTGGTGATGGTATTTTACGATATTCCCATAAGAAAATATCTGACCGATAAACGGAATGAAAGGCTGGCCAGGCAAAAAAAAGGCGGTTAACGACCTAAACGCCCTCCTTTTTGGCACGGAATACCCTCAAAATAGTTAAACCCCTCCCTTATTTTTGGGTTATAACCTTAAAAAACAAAAACCGATAAAAAATGAGAACAGTAACATTCGGCATGAACATCAGCATTGATGGCTACTGCGATCACACTATTTATAATCCGGGTGAAGACGTTCTTGATTATTTTACCGGGATGATGGAAGACGTAGACCTGGTATTTTTCGGCCGTTTCATTTATCAACTCATGTTTCCTTATTGGAGCGATGTCGCAAGAGATCAATCCGGTACAGCCAGTGAAAATAAATTTGCCCAAAGGTTCAGTTCCATCGACAGGGTTGTTGTTTCAAGAACACTGAACGTCGGCGACGAAAAAACGCGGATCGTTCATGGTAACCCGGCGGAAGAACTGGCGAAACTGAAACAGCAGCCGGGTAAAAAAATTTCGGTAGACAGTGTAAGCATGCTGCCCGAGTTGATAACCGCAGGCCTTATCGATGAATTTAACCTGGTTGTTCACCCGGTGATCGTCGGGAACGGAAGAAAATTGCTGGAGGCCGGGAGCCTCCGGGAAAAACTTAACCTGAAGCTGGCCGAGATCATACATTTCAAATCCGGAAGCGTGGCGCTTCATTATTTGAAGCAATGACGGGAAATTTATAAATAATTACGCGACGCTCCATCGCCGCAACAAAAAAGATCCGCGCATCGTACGGATCTTTTTTTGTCAGGAGCATTTTATCCATTATTTAACAAGTATAATCCATTGCACAGCCCGGTAATGAAGGATATTTTTAAGCGCTATTATATAAATTGAAACAAGTCTATGTACCACCGCGTTTCCTGCAATAACTTTTTTTTATTGATACTGCTGTTTTGCTTGCCTGCATCCGCTAATGCGCAGCAAAAAGCTTTGAGGCTATGGTATGACAAGCCGGCAAAATTATGGGAGGAGACCTTGCCGCTTGGCAATGGCCGGTTGGGGATGACCCCCGACGGCGGGTTGACGAATGAAAAAATTGTGCTCAACGATATCACGCTTTGGTCGGGATCTGAGCAGGACGCAAATAATTATGAAGCGCATAAAAGCCTTCCGGCCATCAGAAAGTTGATCCTTGAAGGAAAAAACGATGAAGCGCAGGCGTTGGTTAACCGTGATTTTGTATGTAAAGGCCCCGGCTCGGGCGGCGCGCAGTGGGGGAAATACCAGACCCTCGGCGCCCTTGATATCCATTATGACCATAAGGGAGGGGATGCCGTTATCGCCACGCCCGAAGATTATAAACGAGAATTGTCGCTGGACAGTGCCATTGCCGGCTGCAGCTATACTTTGAACCAGGTAAAATATAAAAGGGAATATTTCTGCAGTTTTGACGACGATGTCAATATTATAAAGATCAGCGCAGATAAGCCCGGGATGATCAATTGCAGGATCTCCATCAGCCGGCCTGAAAAGTTTGCTGTTAAAACCGAGGGAGGGCAGTTACAGATGTCCGGGCAGCTTGATAACGGAACAGACGGTAAGGGAATGCAATACCTGGCCAGGGTGATTGTAAAGCTAAAGGAAGGTAATTTAAGTTCAGATCAAAATTCCCTGATCGTTAAAGACGCGGATGAACTGATCATTTATGTTTCAGCGGCCACTGACTTCAGGGGTTTTGCATTTAAAGAAAAAACGCAGCAATCACTTTCCAGCGCCATAAAAAAGTCTTATGAAACACAAAAGAACAGGCATGTCGTTAACTTCAGCAAACTATTCAATAGATTAAGCATCGATCTTGGATCGGGAGAGGCGGAGGAGCGGCCCACCGATTCCCGCCTGGCGGCTTTTTATGAACACTCGGAATCGGACCCGGGGATGGCCGCGCTTTTTTTCCAGTATGGGCGGTACCTTAGCATCAGCAGCACAAGAGTTGGCCTGTTGCCTCCAAACCTGCAGGGATTATGGGCTAAAGAGATCAACACGCCCTGGAACGGAGATTATCACCTGGATGTAAATGTGCAGATGAACCATTGGCCGGTGGAAGTAACCAATCTTTCGGAGCTGAACCTTCCCCTGGCAGACCTCGTAAAAGGCCTGGTAAAACCCGGTGAAAGAACCGCAAAGGCATATTATAATGCTGAAGGCTGGATCGCCCATGTGATCACCAACGTATGGGGTTTTACGGAGCCGGGCGAAAGCGCGTCCTGGGGAGCGGCAAATGCAGGTTCCGGCTGGTTGTGCAACAATCTTTGGGAACATTATGCTTTCAGCATGGACAGGAAGTACCTCAAAGAGATCTACCCGGTGTTAAAAGGTTCCGCGCTATTCTATAAAAGCGCACAGGTCAAAGATCCAAAAACAGGCTGGATGCTTACTTCCCCTTCCGTATCCCCGGAGAATACCTTTTACCTGCCAAGCGGAAAAACCGCCAGTATTTCCATGGGGCCGACCATCGACAACCAGATCATCAGGGAACTGTTTAACAATGTGATCACCGCTTCCACAATTTTAGGCATCGATGCGGAATTCAGAAAAGAGCTGGAAAACCGGTTGAAGCTGGTGCCCCCTGCGGGCGTGATCAGTAAAGACGGCCGTATCCGGGAATGGATAGAAGATTATAAAGAAACCGACCCCCGGCACCGTCATATTTCCCACTTGTACGGCCTGTATCCTGCCTCGTTGATTACACCCACCCGTACGCCGGCGCTGGCCGGGGCAGCCAGGAAAACCCTCGAAGTAAGAGGAGACGACGGGCCAAGCTGGACCATTGCGTATAAATTATTGTTCTGGGCAAGACTGCAGGATGGGAACCGCGCATTCAAACTTTTTAAAGAGCTGCTCAAACCCACCCTCAGGCTGGATATCAATTATGGAGCAGGCGGCGGAGTATATCCCAATATGCTGTCCGCCGGGCCCCCGTTTCAGATAGACGGAAACTTCGGCGCCACTGCGGGCCTGGCCGAAATGCTGATCCAAAGCCATGATGGTTTTATCGATCTGCTTCCCGCGCTGCCGGATGCATGGAAGGCCTATGGAAATGTAAAAGGACTGAAAGCCCGCGGAAACTTCACCGTAAACATGAACTGGAAAGATGGCAGGATCACCGGCTACAGGATAAGCTCAACAACGGCAAAGAAAGTGAAAGTAAAAGTGAACGGGGAGATCAGGGAGATCATTTCCGAAAAAAGCTAAACTTTCAGTTGAAGAATAAAAAAGAACACGTCATCAGGACGTGTTCTTTTAGTGTTAAAGCAATGCAGTTTATTTGCTGACGCTCTCTATTTCCAATATCACACTGGTTCTGCGCGCATTTACATCAGGATTAAAGCCTATGGTCATCAGGAACTCGCCCGTGTAAGTTTTGGACGGATCTATTGTTGAGCTGGTTCCGGGATATACATTCAGCTCCCTGATGCGATAATGTCTGGCTGCCTCAAGGCCCTTTAACCGGATTGGAAATTTGCTGCCCTGACCGTAACGGTTATTCACCAGGAAATTGAACATGACAGCGGAAGTTTTAGCTGCGTTCACATACTGCATCGATGCCAGGCTGCCCTCCGCTGGATTGGCCAGCCGGTATTGATCGCCTTGCCAGATGACCTGCTTGATGCCGTTATACGTTTTTACCGCCTGCTGAACATATTTCAGGTCATTGTCGCTGAGATGTTTGATCACGATATCAAAACCCAGCTTGCCCATCATGGCCACGTCGGTACGGAACTTAATGGGCTGTTTGCCCCAGTCGGTCACGTGGTTTGACGACGTGATGGCCGGGTAAAAATAGGAGTTCTGCCATTGGATGTAGATCCGTTCCAAAGGATCGGTATTGTCGCTTGGCCAGAATTCTGTAAAGTATTTCAGCGCGGCATAATCTACGCGGCCACCGCCGCCCGAGCAGAGCATCATGGGTACAGTGGGGTATTTGCCGCGTATTTTTTCAAGCACCTTATACAGGCCGCGCATGTATTCGATATAAAAATGGCTTTGATTGCCCAAAGTGGCGGAATATGCATTGTAGATGACCGCATTGCAATCCCATTTGATATAGGCGAGATCGGGATTTTTTGTAAACAGATCATCGACCACTCCGAACACAAAGTCCTGTACTTTAGGGTTGCTCAGGTCAAGTACAAGCTGGTTCCTGAAATAGTATTCATCCCGCTTGGGCTGCTTAACGACCCAGTCAGGATGTTTTTCGTACAGATTGCTTTTAGGATTGACCATTTCAGGCTCGATCCAGATCCCGAATTTCACTCCATTGGCCTGCGCTTCCCTGACAAGGGAAGATATGCCGTTCGGCAGCTTGGATTTATTTTCCTCCCAATCCCCCAGGCCGGCAACATCGCCATTGCGCGGATATTTGTTCGCAAACCAGCCGTCATCCAGCAAAAACATGTCCACTCCCAGCTTTTTGGTATCTTTCAGCAGTTCGAATAGTTTGTTTTCGTTGAAATCGAAATAAGTCGCTTCCCAGTTATTCAGCAATGTCAGTCTTGTTCCTTTGCCATCCAGTAACTTATATTGCCTGGCCCAGTTGTGCATGTTCCTGCTTGCGGTGCCTTTCCCGGTGCCGGACAGGGTGTAGAGGAATGCCGGCGTCTCGAATTCTTCATTGGGTTTGAGCGTGTATACGGAGGCGTAATTATTGATGCCCGAGATGATCTTCAGGTTGTCCTGGTAATCCAGTTCCAGGTCGGTCCTGAAATTTCCGCTGTATTCCAGGGAGCCATACAATACGGTCCCTTCATCTTCCGTAGCAGGTTTATTGAAGGAGACCATAAATACCGATGGCATAAACAGATTCGCTCTTGTGCCGAGCTTGCTGTCTAAAGTTTTTATGCCATGGGTGACCTTCGATTCTTCCGGCTGCATTTCTTTGGCCCAGTCCCCATGGTATTGGGTTAGCCAGAATCCGCCTTCCGCTTTCAGGTATAAGTTGGCCGATGCGTATTTGTGCAATAGGACATTCCCTTTTTCCCGGTGTTTAACCACACTCCATTGTTCCACCACGTCATCCCTGAAATAGGTCTTGTAATAAAGCGTTACCTGGAAGTCATAGACGGGATCTTTCAACAATACCGTAGTTAAAGACACGTCAGCATCCACTTTTGTCACGTTATGGCTTACGTACCGTAAGTCGAGCGAGTTATTCCCGTCTGCATGGCTGACGCTTATCGCGGGCTCAAGCAGGCTCCTGGACCCCGAAGGGGTATAAGCTGAATTCAGCACGCCGGTATAGTCTCCCGGCTGCTTGTAAACAGCCGGAATGTGCGCATACTCTTCCGGGCTGGACAATTTCCTGCCGAAGTAGATAATAGCGAGGTTCTTTTGAGCGTCGGCCTGAAGTACCAGGGCATTGTGCCTGGTCTCTATCGGAATGGTAGTTTGAGCGACACCAGGGAGCGCGCATACGATCAATAAAGCAAATAATAAACAAGTATTTGCGGGGATACATTGTTTGATGTAATTCATGCGGTCTGATTAATCTATAAGATCTGTTATCGGTTTTTGGATTTCAAGATGCTGTTTAGCGCCCAGGTGCTCGGCATCGAGGCTGAGAACGTCGAGGAACGAACGGTTCGCCAGCTCATGAGACCCTAATCCCAGGTAGCCTAATCCGCTGATAAAAAGGCAATGGACCCTGTTCCTCAGCTGGAGGTCGTCTTCGAATACCAGCAGGTTGGGTAGTGAAACAGCAAAGTAATCAATTTCCACGGCATCGTTCATGTGTTGCAGGCCGTAATTGACCAGGCGGTTAAAAATCCCGGCCGCTTTTTCATGATCTCCCAGCTTTTTCCAGGCCAGGCCCTGGTAAAAGATCTTGTCCGGCTGCTGATCGTTATAGAAGATCGCGGCTGCGGGTTCCGTGCTCCCGAGGGTCGCTTTTTGGAAATACATGATGGCCTGCTGCTGATCGCCGAGATCGTTAAAAGCACAGCCCATCAGGTAAAATATATCATTCTCCTGTGCTCCGAACAACTTTCCTTCGCCCAGGTTATGGGGGTATACCTGCGCCTGTTTCAACAATTCGATGGCTTGCCCGGGATGCCCGTCGGCGATCATCATCTTTGCCGTCTGCACCAGCGCATGCACATACTGCCCGGAAGCCTTGCCTTCCCCGCCCTCCCAGGGATGGAACTGCCTGTTCCTTAACATTTGCATGGCTTTGGCATGATCCCCGATGAAATTATGGATCGTGATCATTTCCAGGTAAACATCATCCCGCTGGAAAGCGGTTTCCTGGTGTTTTACCAAAAATTTCAGTCTTTCCCAGGGCGTATAATTCAATCTTTTGTAGAGCTGATGCAGCTCCATAAGCACACGATCGTCTTTCGGGTCCAGTTCAAACGCTTTTTCGAAGCAGGTTACGGCTTTTTGCTGGTCATTCAGTTTATTGAAATAAGCGATGCCAAGATTTCGCCATACCGTTGGAAAACCGGGGTCTGCTTTGGCGGCATTCTCCCAATAATGTATGGCCAATAAATACTGGCGCTTGTCGTAAAACAGGTTACCCAGGTAATACGGGGCCCGGGGATCTGCCGGGCGAAGCGATATGGCCAGCTGCAAGGCGTTGATGTCCTCCAGCCTGTTTGGAAAACACAAATAAGGGTCCGCTTCAGCCGCTTTGGAGAGCAGGTCTTCGGCCTTTTTTTTCATACCCAGGCGATGGGCAAACAAAGCGAGGTGATAAAATACCATCGGGTGCGTTCCTGTTTGGCTGACTGCATGATGAAGCAGGTCCGATGCTTCGCTGTACAATCCTGCCGCTGCATAATCCAGCGCATAAGCGATAAAATTCTGCGCATATCCCCTGGATAGTTTCATCAGTTCTTCCAAAGCGGCTGTACTTTCAGCGGCTTGCAATGTTGCACCGAACGCGAGGGAAAGCTCATAGAGCGCGCCCAGGTTAAACGGGTCTCTGGCCAGGGCGGCTTTGGAAACGGCGATCGCCTGGTCGTATTGCCCCGTTTTCCTGTGCGCGGCAGCTTTGATAACATAGGCTTTGCTGTTGCCGGCATTGCCATCTATGGCAGCATCGATGTGTTCCAGGGCCAGCTGGTAATCTCCCCGCGCCATGTCTATCTGCGCTACGGCAAAGTACCCGCTGTCCATCCAGGCTTTGCCCCATGTTGCTTTATAAAAGAACTGGTATGCTTCATCGGGCTTGTTCTGGAACTTAAGACTTAAAGCCAGGTTATAATAAGGCTCGGTATCATATGGGTTCGGATTGCGCTGCGTGCTCGTCTCGATAGCCTTTCTGAAGTAGGGCTCGCTTTGGCCGAACTGGCCTCTCCGCAGGTACCAGAGGCCCAGTGCATTGTTGCACCTGATGTCCTGCGGATCGCGTTTTAAGGCTTCTTCATAATAAGGAACGGGGCTATAGGTTGCATGACGGTATTGTTCCAGGTGCTGGCCTGTTAAGAACAGCTGTTCGTTATTTTCCGCCAGCTCGGGGGCAACGGCGGGCTTTGCCGCTTCCGGCACCGCATTGATCTTATTGGATGCCGGTTCGTACCGGATGAGCTCATCGCCTTTTTGGGAGCGGATGATCACTAACAGGCCGTTTTCTTTCGCGGCTTCGGGCAGCCCGGTTTTTTTGATATACACCTGCTTCGGATCAATGCTTGCCTGGTCGCTGAACAGTTCGATCCCTTCATAAAAAAGCTGAATGCGGATGTCTTTCTGCAATGAGGTCACATAGATCTTTAGTTCCGCCACGGCCTCGTGCAGGTCCAATGCCAGCAGAATATCCCGGGTAGCATTTTTTACCATGCCCAATTCCCGGTAAGGCATGAAGTACTGGGTAAAGGATTTTTCTTCATTCGGCAACAGCCAGGTGAAATCCGGCTGATTGTCCGTAAACATGCCGGTCATCAGTTCGATATAAGGTCCGTCTTCATCGGTCAGGTTCCTGTCCCAGGCCTGTCCGAAATCGCTATGCCCCCATGTCCATTGTTTTTTCCCGGGGGAAACATGGTGATTGGCTACATGGAGCAATCCGCCCTTTGAATCGTGCTCGTAGCCTCCAACGAAGTCATAAGCGGAATTAATGGCCATGTAAGACGTAGGAACCGGGATATTCTTATACATGGATATATCCGTTCCCGGGGCATAGTTCACTTTGTAATAGGTGCTGGTGGCTATCGGGAAAGTAGATACGTCCCGCTTGCCGTGATCGAACACCGCATTTACATCCGGGGGGAACACGGACTGGTAATGGTCATTCACCTTTACCGCCGGATTGGCCCACCAGAGAAAAGTCTGCGGTAAGCCGGAACGGTTAAGCAGTCTGGCTTTGATCTCAATATAGGCTTTGCCCGGATATAAAGTGAAACCGGCAAGCCCCTTGGTGTGGAACATCTGCTCTACTTCGTTTATCCATACGGTCATGCTTCCGTCCGGATTCTCTTCGATCTTGTAATCCACTGGATCGAATGTGCTGGGGCGATGGTGCTGGGGCCAGTTGAACTCGATGCCTCCCGAGATCCACGGGCCGGTAAGCCCCACCAGGGCGGGTTTGATCACCTGGTTGTAGTAGATGAAATGTCTTTGTTTGATCTTGTCGTATGCCATCTGTATCCTGCCTCCGAGTTCGGGCAGGATCATGATCTTCAGGTATTCGTTCTCGAGGAAGAGCCCTTTATAAGCCTTGTCTGCTTTTTCATCATATATCTTTTCGATAACCGGGTTGGGATAAACCACCCCGCTGCTTCCCTGGTAAATGCGTTTTTCGAAGAACATGGGGTTCTTGTCCGGTTTACCGATACCATAAGTGGGTATGATCACTTCTTCTTCCCAAACGTTTACTTGTGATGTTTTCATCGTATCGTAATAAAAAATGAACAATAACTAATGCCTGATCAAATTGTCTTCGAGCTCTTCGAGGGTTTGCCCTTTGGTTTCTTTGACCTTCCTTAACACGAAGAGAAAGCCCATGAGACAGATGCCTGCATAGAGATAGAACGGACCGTATGCGCCTAATTTTTTAGCGAGCACGGGAAATGTAAATACGAGGATAAAGTAGGCGCCCCAAAGGGAAACAATGGCTACAGACGAAGCCACCCCCCTTATTTTGTTGGGAAAGATCTCCGAGATCAACACCCAGGTTACCGGCGCAAGAGAAATCGCATACATGCCGATGGCCAGCAGCACAAAAATGGAAACCATGCCTGCGGGGAACTGTTCCTGCAGCATAAAGGCCAGGATAATGTATACTATCGACAGTCCTAACGAGCCGATCAGCATCAGCGGCCGGCGGCCCATTTTATCCACCTGCCACATCGCCAGCAGGGTAAATACCAGGTTCACGAATCCGATCGCTACGGTTTCAAAAAGCTGCCTGTCGAGATTTGCGCCCACGGATTCGAATATGGTAGAGGTATAGTTGAACACCACGTTGATCCCGCAGAACTGCTGGAATACGGCTAAAGTGATGCCGACGGCTACTGCCGGCCGTACGCGTTTATCAAATAGTTCCCTTAAAGTGCGTGTAGTGTTGCCCGTTAATGATCTTTGAATAGCTGAAACCGTACTGTCAACGAATTCCACGGAGCCGATCTTATGTAAGACCGACCGGGCTGCCGCATCCCTGCCGGCTTTCATCAGCCAGCGGGGGCTTTCGGGAAGCCATATTACGCCTAACAGGAAGAAGACGGAAGGCACCGTTCCCAATCCGAACATCCACCTCCAGGCATTTTCACCCGTATCGGCCAGAAAATAATTCACCAGGTTGGTGACCAGGATGCCGATCACTACGGTCAGTTGGTTGATCGCTACATTCCTGCCCCGTACCTTTGCCGGCGAGATCTCGGCAATGTACATCGGGCATAACATAGATGCCATCCCAACGCCGATCCCCGCGGCAAAACGCATCAGCATAAAAAAAGTAAGGCCGGGGGAAAATGCGATGGCGACGGAAGAAATCGCGAAAATAAAAGCAGCGAGCATCAGCCCGGGTTTTCTGCCATATTTATCGGCGAGCCTTCCGGCAATTAAACAGCCTGCGATACATCCCAAAGCCAGGGAACCTGTTAAAAATCCTTCCCACCAGGCATCCAACATAAACTGTTCCCTCAGGAACGGCAGGGCGCCGGAAATCACCGCAAAGTCGAACCCAAACAAATAGCCGCCGAGGGCGGAGATGAATGAAATCCCGAGAATGTACCTGCTGTTGAATGTGTTTTTGTTGTCTGTCATGTCATTACTTGGTTATTTAAAATTGTCTTTTTATCGGAAGTTCAACAATGGATATATCCAGTTAAAGCATGGACTATATGCTCATTCCAAATTGAGGTAAGCAACCGCTCCGCCTCCTTTAGCCAAAGGCAGCTTTATTTTCGTCTGGCTGGTAACTTCCATTGCCTGGTAATGATAGCCTGAAGCGTTTGCGCTGCCCGCGTCCGTATATAAATTAGCCACGTAGGTTTTGCCGGCAGGTAAAAAAGAGAAATCAAGCTGAAGCGTTCTTTCATCCCAGTTGGTCATGGCGCCGATAAACCATTTGTTCCGGTATCTTTTGGCCATTAAAGCATAAGCTCCCACCCGGGCGTCCAATACCTTCGTTTCATCAAACACGGTGGGAACGGCAGACAGGAACTTCAATACGTCCGGGTATTTCTGATATTCGACCGGGGAATCGCAGAGCATGGCAAGCGGCTGATCGAAGATCACGAACATCGCCAGTTCGTGGCACTTTGTTCCCTGGGTGGAAGGCAATCCCGGGTCTACAGGTTTAAATGTTTTCCTGCTGCTGTTCCGCATGGAGCCCGGCGTATAATCCATAGGGCCTGCAAGCATGCGGATGAAAGGGATCAGCAGATGGTGGTCCGGGTTGGCGCTGTAATCCCATTTTGAACATTCCGCTCCCCTTACGGCCTCGTAGTTGACAATGTTCGGATAGGTCCGCTGCAGACCGGTAGGTTTGCTGCAACCATGGAAGTTTACCATCAGGTTTCTTTTGGCCGCGGCGCGGGCGATCTGCTCAAACCACTGTATAGCCTGCTGATCGTCGCGGTCAATAAAATCTACCTTGATTCCGGCGGCTCCCAGCGATTTCAGAAAATCCAGCTGTCCTTCAAGGTCCTTCATCAACGTACTGGCTACGCACCATAAAAAAACGCCCACCTGTTTTGATGCGGCACGCCTGATCACGCTGCGCACATCAAGCTTTGGGTTTACTTTCAGTAAATTATAATTGTCAGACCAGCCGGCATCGATCATCAGGTATTCGAAATGGTTTTCCGCCGCAAAATCAACGTAATAGTTATAAAGCGCGGTATTCCTGTTGGCCATGCCGGAAGGTATGGCAGCCCCCGGCAGCAACGCATCGTGCCACCATTCCCAGGCGGCCTTTCCCGGCTTTATCCATGAAGTGTTGCTGAGCTTTGAAGGAGTGGCGAGTTTGTAGATCAGCTGGTTGTTCAGCAGCGTTTTATCGTCGCCGGAAGCGATGATCACTCTCCAGGGGAAACTTCTTTCGCCGTAGGTTCTGGCGATAAAATCAGACCGGTCCTTCACTACCGATACAAAATCGCCCCAGCTTCCCATTACCGTGCGTAAAGGGTAGCGCGACCATAAGCCCGTCATTTTGCCGTTATCTTTAAGTACATACATGCCGGGGTAATCGAACAGGTCCGATTCCGCGATCACCACTTTAACGCCGGATTCTGGATAAGAAAATAGGGTAGGGGTGATGGCTTTTTTTCCATCGGGTATCAGTGCCGGTTCAGCATATGTTTTATAAGGCACTTCCCAGGAGGTAAAGTTGTCCGTTTCGGGAAAGATCACCTGCGGAACGCCGGGGAGGTTAAAATCCGCGCGCTCCGTCAATACTTTTATTGTATCTGCAATATGGGTGATGAACCGGTAGGCGAGCCCTTCGTTATAGGCCCTGAAGGCTACGGCATAATGGCCCCGGAAGTCGATCAGCAGTTCGTTGAAGGTGTTATCGAGCACAGCCTCCTTTCCATACAACGGTTTTATCCGCCCCCTGAATGTGTGCTGCCTGGCTTTCCGGATATTTGCGGATTTTCCCAGCACCTGGTTTTCCAATGTCATCGAAATAACAGACGGGGCGATTACAGTCTGATCTTTTAACGATATGCTGTAAGTAATGCTGTCATCTATCACCACGCGCAGCCGCAGCTGGCCATTGGGTGATGCCAGGGTGTAACTTTTGGGGGTTGTGTTCCCGGCTTTGCCATGGAATATTGCGAGAAAAAGGAGCGACCCGGTAAGTAAAATGTATTTAAAGTTCATGACTATGCTATTGTTCTGAATTTAAAATGAATGCTGTGCTGATAAACCGCTTCCGGGGTTAGCACCGTTGAAGGAAATAAAGACTGGTTGGGGCTGTCGGGGAAATACTGGCATTCCAGGCACAAGCCGTCAAAAGGTCCGTACACCTTTCCATGATTCCCGGTTTCGCTGCTTTGCAGGTAATCGCCTGTATATAACATTAAACCGGGATATGAAGTATATACTTCCATTACCCTGCCCGATTCCGGCGATGTGAGTATACAAGCCGGCGCTTTCGTCCAGTCTCCTTCAGCCAGCACGTAACAAACGTTCAGGCCGGTAGCCTCGCCGGCGTCATTTACGGTTATCCTTTCCCTGATCCTGTTTTTCTTAAAAGACAATTCAGCCGCGGGAACGATCAGGCCGGAGGGGATATGGTCGGGGCCGGCGTCAACCAGACGGTCCGAATGAATGGTCAGCTCGTGGTCGAATATCTTGGTGGTGGCCGCCGAGAGGTTAAAGTACGCGTGATTGGTAAAGTTGGCGATGGTGTTTTGATCGCTGCTTGCCCAATAATCGATCAGCAATTCATTGTCGTCCGTCCAGCGATAGCTCACCTTAAATTCCAGGTTGCCCGGGAAGCCCCCTTCGCCGTCTTCGCTGAACAGGCTGAAGGAGAGCGTCTGCCGGTCGATATCGAAATCGAATACCCTGGCATCGAACCCGGCGCCGCCGCTGTGGATGTTATTCCCACCGTCGTTGGCGTTCAGTGTATAACTATTGCCGTCCAGGATGAACTTTGCCCCGGAGATCCTGTTAGCGAATCTTCCAATGGTGGCCCCGATATAATTTTTGTCGCAGAGATATCCTTTCAGGTCGGGAAAACCCAGTATAACATTGCCGAGCAGACCGTTTCTGTCGGGAACATACGCCGCGACCAATGTTGCCCCGTAATTGCTGAGGCTTACAAAAGCACCGCTGGCATTTTCCATTCTGAACAGATGGATCGTATCATTGTTCAGTTTACTCCATGGATGATGTGTGATCTTACTCATAAACTTCTAAAGGAAACCCGGATCGGCGCGTCGGCCGATCGCAGGTTGGTCAACTCCTGGCTATTATGCCCACGATGTGCATCTCTGATATGGTTTGCGCTTAATTCACTTTAAAGAACGATAGTTCCAGAAGGTGGATGTAGTTGGTTCCGCCCCATGTTTCCAGCACTTTAAAGCGGAGGTATTTTACTTCAGGAATGCCCGCGGGGAAAGTGAACTTTTCACCGGCTCTTGCAAATGCACGGTCTGCATCGCTCAGCTGCCCCCTGGGCAGGCCGGATGGCTTCACCGAAGTAAATGTCTCCAGTTTGGTCCAGCTGTTATCAAAACTTCCGTCGGGATTCGGGCTGTTGCTGCCCCATACTTCAAACACTTTAAGATTAGCAACGTCGTACAAGGCGTTATCGCGTTGCCAAAGCCTGAAATGGTCCGGCTTTGCGGTTTGCCCCATGTCTATCGTGAACCACTGCGGCAAACCGGAGCCGCCGGTATGGAAACCAGCAGGGTCTCCGCCGCCGGTGCCGTCATTGTTGTCCCATAGATTCTCCAGTTTCCATCCGTATTCATCGTTAATATCCGTGGGGAGTTTATAGGTCCTGAACAGTGATTTGTCCAATTGCGTAACCTTGATGATCGTCGGGAAATCCGTAAACTGCGCAACGTTGAAACTATCAATGGAGCCAGGCTCGGGAATATAGGAAGAACGGTATTGTATGGTTGTGCCCGGTTTGTAATCCGGGATCACGATGCTGTTGTCTTCCGGCAGCAGCTCCTTTTCTTCCGTGGCGCCGGTGCTGTTGGTGTAACGGATCGTTGTTGCTACGTTCAACGTGTCCTTCTTGTTAAAATTCAGCTGCAGGCTCCCGTCGGGTAAAAATTGATAAGGCTCGGTTGCATTTACTCCCCTGTTCAATAAGGTGCTGGTATAAGTTGCGCCGTATACCCTTACGTTGTTGATCTCGGTCGAGATGGATTTATTGCCTTCATTGTCATAGGAGACCACTACGAAGGCATAGACATATTCATTCAGGTCAGGCACGATCACCTTTACGGTATCTTTGGGATCATGGGTGGCTGCGGCCACCTCCAGTTTATTCACGCCGTTGTTCCAGGAAACGACATACCTGGTGATGCTTGGGTCCGGGCTGGGCCGCCAGAACAGTTCCGCGCGCAGGTTACCGGTGTTGTAACCCGCCGCCTGGATCTTCCCGGGATATTTTATCTCTGTATCTTCCAGGAAATCTTTATAATCATCGCCATACTTTTTACAACCCCCGATCAGCAGTGATGTAAAACAGATGAGCGCAATATTATTTATGATCTTCATAACCTATTTCTTTAAATGAAACGTTAACGTTTATAGCGGGTTGCCGTACATGCTTATTTCCAAAGCGTTTACATAAGTTAAGCCGCCCCAGGTTTGTGTAACCTCAAGCCTGATGTATTTCGCGGGCCCGGCTGATCTTGGCATGGTGAAGTTGACGCCTTTAGCCACAAAGGCCTTATCGGCCTCGTTTGCCTGGCTCGGCGCCAGGCCCGACGGCGGGTTCGGGAAAACGAAATTGCCCATATTCACCCAGTCCCCGGCCACGGTGCCCGGCGCGGAACCCGTTGGCAGGTTTACATCCGCGGGATTATCCTTATCGGACCCCCATAGCGTGAATTTGCGCGTATTCTGATATTCATAATAGCTCGGTCCCCTTTGCCATATTACCAAACGGCTGATCTTGGCCGGTACGCCGATGCCAAACGTGCCGATACTCCTGGGAACGTTGGTATTGGTATGCCAGCCCGGCTCGCCCAGGTTGCCATCGAAGAGATACTTCAGGTCCCAGCCGAATTGATTCGTCGGCGCGTCGCTGGCCAGGGGATAGACAAAAAATTTGCTTTTATCCAGGAGGGTTTCAAATAATGGCGTTACAGTTTTGAATACCGTATCTGAAACATTGCCGAACCTGTCTGTGGTATATACGCCCACCTTCTGCGGCACCGGTGGTAAATTCCTGATGGAAACGTCTATCGTGTCCGTATTTACATATTCAGGGTCCTGCTCTTCGTACTTTTGGGTGGTTTCGTTGTATACCAGCAAATGCAGCGCAAGCGGCGACCTGTTTTTGTTGAGCCCGAAGAAATTGGCGCCTCCAAAATCCGGTGTGATCTCAAGACCGGAATTGATCAAAATATAATTGGGCGTTTTAGGATGCACTTTTACGACCACCGGGTCAGACATCACATTTGCCCTGCTCACGGCATATAAGGAAACTTCATATTCTTTGGCCCTGGCAAAACCGTCTACCATGATCGTATCCGTATAATAACTAGCCTTGGTTTCCCTCACCCGGTCGTCGTTAATGGAATAACGGGCCAGCACATACAGGAGGTTCTTTGAATCCGGCAACCGGTAGGTGATCTTTGCCGCGCCGTCCAGGTTCTCCACGCTTACATTGCTCACCACTCCGGGTTTTGTCATATCCTTTGATATGATTTCGATATTGGCGTCCTTCTTTTTACACGAAGCCAGCGCTATGACCGCCAGGGAAATGGTAAACATCAAAGAGAACAGACCTTTTTTATCATTCAGTTTTTTCATCTTTTTGAGTTTTAAATAGCTTACCAGAATATGGTTTGGGTCAGATTTTCATTTTTAACCACCTCTTCGTTTTTGATGGGCCATAAATAATCTTTCAAACCAAAAGTCGGTACGGCTACGGTTACGGGCCTGTAATAATTTGCCGGGGCGTCTTCATTTACGTTCCAGCCCTGCAGGGGCCTGCTGAGTACGCCCTGTAATTCTTTCCAGCGGCGAAGGTCCCATCCGCTTTGACCTTCAAAACAAAGCTCTATCCTTCTTTCCTGGTGAATGATCTCCCTTCTGCCTTCTTTGGTGTCTGGCTTGCCGGGTTTGTTCGAATACTGCTGCCAGGCCGTTTCCACGCCGGGCAAACCGGCCCTGGTGCGCACTTTGTCTACCCAGGACAAGATCTCCGCTTTGGGCGCGGTCCCCTCTTCGTTTAAAGCCTCGGCATACAATAAGTATAATCCGGCCAAACGCGCAACGGGTAATTTGAACGAGGCGAAGCTGGCATTCTGGTTCATGATCGACATATAATGCACCAGTTTTTTGGGCCAGTACCCGGTCACATTGGTGGCGTATTGACTCTTGGGACCTGCAAGGGCGAACCTTCCCCGGCCCTGTACATAATAAGCGTCGCTTTCATTGATCTTGTCGTTGCCGAACCAGATGCCGCCATCGAATCCCAGCGCTGCGTAAAACCTCGGCTCGCGGTTAAAATTGGCTTTTGCGGTTTCGTAGCCTTCTTTGATGTAATGTTTGTTGGCGGCATCTCCCATCCTGGTGGTATTTCTCCCGGCGTAATCAAAAACGCCGGTATTGTCTTCGTTGATAGGCACGCCGTTTTTGGTGTAGAACAATTCGGTGGTTGACAGCGGCACCGCCCAGTTCGAAGGATGCTCGTTGCCCAGGGAAACCGATTCCTGGTTCAGTTTGGGAAAGTTGAATCCCTGGTAGGGGAAATCATATTGTGAAGAAATGATCAGCTCGGGGTTCTGGTCCCATTTTTCCGTGATCACAGCCTGCAGCTTCAATACCTGTTTCAGTTCATCGGATACTTCGGATACCTTATCGATAGGCACCCTGTTATACAGATCGCCGCCCTGCGCCAGAAACTCGTCGATAGCTTCTTTGCAGGCTTTGGCTGCGAGGGTCCATTTTTTGGGATCGGCGGCAGCCGGGAAAAGATGCCGGCCGTCTTTGTCCTTAAAATCCGCATAGTCGGGATTGCCGTTAAATAAAGGGCTTGCCGCGGTGGTCAGTACTTCGGCCTTTAACGCCATCCCCATCGCTTTCGTTGGCCGGCCCAGCTCTAAAAGACGATTGCCGATAATGACCGGCAGGTCTGGTATGGATTCTTCCAAAAGCTGGGTTACATAAGCGAAGGATTCGTCTACGGTCGCCCTTTTTACTTTCGTTTCTTCTATCGGGCCGTCGATCGCGCGGTTTTCTTTAGCCAGGGAGATGGGGCCATACAGCTTGATGAGGTAATAATGGTAAAATGCTTTTAAAAACTTGGTCTCGGCGATCCATCTTTTCTTTTCGGGTTCTTTCAGATCAAAGGGCTTATCAATGTTCTCAAGCATGATGTTACATCGCCTCAGCGCAATATACAGGGGCTGGCCGCCGTTGGAGCCGTTCCAGTAATTGATCACCGGGTCCGACGTATTTTGCACGCCGCCTCTTATCAGCTTAAAGCCGGGGGATTTGATCTGGTTAAAGGGATTGTCGTCCAGGCCAAGTGGATAGATCACTTCCGATGAGGTCACAAAGCCCACGTTATTCTCCACATCGCGGTTGATGCTCTGGTATGCGTTAAAACACCCGAAGAGGTAGTTCTCCGCTTCGTTCCTGTTCGAAAAAGCGTAGTCGAGCGTTCCTACATTGTTGGGAACAACGTCCAGGTATTTCCGGCAGGACGTTCCCATAACACACAGAACAACAACGCAGGCCAGTTTATAATAGAATTTCATATCTCAAGTTTTTTCTGCTATGATGAACAATTATAAATTCACGTTTACGCCCAGGTTGAATACCTTTTGTATGGGATAGGCAAATCCATTGCCTCCCAGCTCAGGGTCCCACATTTTAAAGGGGCTCCAGGTGACCAGGTTCAATCCGTTGAAATAAAAGCGGCAGTTTGCGATCTTTAACGACTTCAGGAGGTTTTTGGGCAGCGTATAACCGACCTCAAGCGATTTTAAACGGATAAAGCTGCCATCCCGAAGCCACCATGAACTGGGCTGCAGGTTATTGGCGATCAGTTCGTTGCTGGTGCCCAGGCGGGGATAGACCGCATACACGTCCTGGTTTTCCTCAGACCAGTGGCTATCCGCAAAATCCTGCAGCACCTGCGATCTTCCTTCTACATATTTTACATTACGTTCTAAAAACGGGCTTACTTTTCTCGGGTCGATAAAGAAGGAAACTCTCGCCTGGCCCTGGAAAAACGCGGAGAGGTCAAATCCCTTAAAGCCGGAGGAAATACCAAAGCCATATACGATTTCCGGCGTGTTGGGATAACCCATGAATACCATGTCCAGGTCGTCGATCTTGCCATCGCCGTTCAGGTCACGATATTTAATGTCGCCTCCTCTCGGCTGCATTCCTGTAATTTTGTTATCGTAAGCATCCTGCGTGGTGAACAACTGTTTCGGCGAATTGGCCACTTCGGCGTCGTCCACAAAGAGGCGTTCCGCGATAAAACCGTAACCGCGACTGATCGGCTGGCCCATAAAATGCCTCCAGGTCTCGGGATAATTGGGTTCTTCTATGTAAGTGTATTTGTTGGTAGAATAGGTAAAGTTGGCTCTTACCGCAGCCCACAGGCCGCTGTTGAAATTTTTTTTGTAATCCAGCGACAGGTCTATGCCTTTTGAATCGACCTCCCCGAGATTGGTCAAAACATCAGCCTCAAAACCTTCCGTTGCCGGTATGTTCCGCGTGCGTAAGATGTCGTAACGGTGATTTTTATAAATTTCTGCGATGATATTGAAGTTTTCCAGCAGGGTGATCTCCGTTGCCAGGTTGGTTTGCCTGGATGTTTCCCAGGTAATGTTCGAATTGGCGTAACTTCTGATGGTCACGCCGTTTAACTGGTTTTGGTTATTGATGCCGAACTGTGCGAAGTTGCCGCCGTTCAGGTTTACATCGGAAAGGTAGAAGAAACGCTGGGAGCCGATGGCGTCGTTACCCACCAAACCATGGCTGAAACGGAACTTTAAACGGTTCACGATATCGTTCTGCTTCCAGAAGGCTTCGTTGGAAGGTACCCAGGCCGCGCCGATGGTCGGGAAAAAACCATAGCGGTTATTGGATGAAAAACGCTCTGAGCCATTGTATCCGAAGTTGAACTCGACAAAATACCTGTCATTAAATGAATAGGTAGCCCTGCCCGCCAAACCGAGGTTTCTGAAAGGCAGGGAATATGGCAGCGTAGTGGTGTTTGTTCTGGGATCTTTAGCGCTTGAATACAAGGTTTGCTGTGCAGTGCCGATCAGGGTGGAACTGAGGGTATGGTTGCCGAATTTCCTGTTGTAGTCTAAAGCAGCCTGGATGTAGTAGAAGGAATTGGCATTGGGCTCGTTTTTGGAATATTCCAGGTATTCCGTGGGAACGTTGCTGAACGACGGACCTTTCATGGGATTCAGCCAGGTAAGCGTATAGGTGTTGTCTGTTTTGTCGTAGCTATCCGCGCTGTAAAAATAAGGGGAATAGGCAAGTTGTGAATCAAAATAAGAATACCGGTTGGTGTTGAATATCCCTCTTAGTTTAAGGCCTTTGGTGATAAAATCGAAGTTCTGGTTAAGCTCCAGCTGTGCGGAGAGGCGCGACTCTGAGGAGTTCTTATGTCCTTTTAAAAGCTGGGCGTAGGGGTTCCCGTTTGGGTAAAGGATGCTGTTGCTTCTTGTTCCGTTCGGTCCGCCTACGTTGCCGAACAGGATGTGATTGGCTCCCGTATTGGCTTCGTCGGCGGGATAATAGGCCGGGAATAAAACCGGGCTGGCATGCGAAGCGATCGCGTACAGGTCCGAAGCAAAAGACCCGTCTAAGGTGATCGGCCCGTTGTAATCGCTGAACGTGCCTGAAAGCCTTACGATCACCTCGGTGGATTTGGTAAGACTGATGTTGATGTTTGAACGGAGCTGGTAATTCTTGAAATTAACGTTGTTGTCGTTGTTGTTGCGGATGTCCGTTTTTAATATTCCATTGTCCACGTTATAGGAGCCGGAGATATAATACTTGGCCACTCCGCCGCCGCCGCTGATGCTTAAATTGTTGCGCTGGGTGCTGGCCTTGTCTTTAAACAGCATCCCGATCCAGTCGACCGCTGGGTATACATAAGGATTGCTGCCGGAGGTGCCTGCAATGGTGGCTTTTGTATTTTGTATTTTAACTGCCGGGAAAGGCAAGGGCAAAGCCGGATCGCGCGTTAATGAAGCTTCGTTAAAAAGTTCCATATACTGGATAGGATCTACCAGCTTAAGCGTTTGGGTGGATTGCGATTGGGAATATTCGGAACGGAAATTTACATGGGCTTTTCCTTCTTTACCTTCCTTGGTGCTAACCAGTATTACGCCATTGGCGCCGCGGGCGCCGTAGAGCGCCGTTGCGCTGGCATCTTTCAGGATCGTAAAACTGGCGATATCATCAGGCTGCAGGCGCGCCAGGTCATTAGGCGTCAGCTCCACGTTGTCGATCAGGATAAGCGGGTCCTGCTTGTAACCGAAAGTGGTTACTCCCCTGATGAAGAAGGAGGCATTGTCCTGCCCCGGTTGCCCGCTGCGCTGATAGGAGATGATCCCCGCCGCCTGCCCCGCAAGCGCGGCGGTCAGGTTACTGGCGGGAATCTTCAGATCGCCGGGCTTAATGGTAGTGACCGAGCCTACCACCGCTTCTTTCCGTTGTTTTTGCCCCATTGCGGTGATCACTACCTCGTTGGCCAGCATGCTGTTTTCCACGAGGCGCACGTTGAGGTTCCGGGTAGTAGAGGTTACCGTGATGCGCTGCTCTTTAAACCCGATGTAAGTGATCCTGAGCACGGCTCCTTCATTCACCTCGATCACGAATTTGCCGTTTGCATCGGTTTGGGTCCCGACCTTGGTGTTACCCAAAACCATTACCGTCGCTCCGGGAATGCCCCTGCTTAGCGTGTCTGATACTGTACCGGATACGGTTATCCTGGGAGTTCCCTGTGCGAAGGCCTTGTTTCCCGCAAACGAAAAAAAGCATATCAGCAGGAATGCGGAAGCCAGATGGCCTTTACTGAAATTAAAAATGTATCTCATAAAGATGGAATTAAGTGGGTGGACAGATCAGCGGAGAATTTGTACAGGTAACGGAAATAAAAACACCTTCTGTTCCACGGAAAAAAATGATAAAAGAGCCTTATACGCAGGGTAAAAGTTACATTCATAACGTTCGGGCTGGTTGATAATTGGTATATAGTAAAACTACGCTAAACCGGCTTGCGGGGAATGTATAAATTAATCATAATGATGGATAATAAAATCATTTGCCACCTTCGGAATAAAGTCTGATTTTGGGCTTTTGGCCTATGGGTATGCATAAAATGATCGTAAAGATGGACTATAGTATTATTCGAAAATCCGCAGCCGCTATTTTCTAATCGCTAAAAAATGAGTAATTTTCATTACTGAAAAAACGACTGGCCAACGGCATGATCAACCAAAACAAAAGCAGGCCAACAGCTGCGCAGAAGAACCTATCAGGAAGTATTTAAATATCATGTATGGAAGAACAGAAAAAACTCATGGAAGAAGGTTTTCTTGGGCAAAGGATGATCGTTTTAACACCGAATATCAGGAAGGAAATCAAATCAAATCCCTTAATAAACACCCTTTACCTCACAGCCATCGGTCATTATCCGCATGCCGTCGGCCATGAATGCGAGCGGCCGCGGGGCGCAGGCGAGTTTATTTTCCTGTATTGCACCGATGGCGAGGGCAGGATAGAAATGAACGGAGAAGTGTATGTGTTAAAGGCCAATAATTTTTTTATCATCCCCAAAAACATAGCGCACCGTTATTACAGCTCGGAAAAGGCGCCCTGGAGCATTTACTGGCTGCATTTCAGCGGCACAAACTCCAGGATGGTCTACGAACGTTTCCTGGTCGAAGGGAAGCATGAGGTGCAGGCCATTCCTTTTGAGGGATACCGGGTTCAATCATTCGATCAGATATTTACTACACTGGACCGGAGTTTCAGTTCCAGGGATATGGAAATTATGAATTTCCGGGTGCTTCATTTTATAACTTCGTTCATCTATTATAAGGAGATCAATCCCAAAGTGTATAGCGTGGATATGGTCAGCAATTCAATTGCCTATATGAAAATGAACCTTGATAAAAAAAAGAGCGTGAAAGAGCTTGCGGATCAGCAGAATCTGTCTGTTTCCCATTATCTGCGCAGTTTCAAAGCCAAAACCGGGCAACCGCCAACCGCGTATTTCAACCAGCTTAAAATACAGCAGTCCTGCCAATACCTTTACTTTACGGACAAAAACATTAAGGAAATCTGCACTTCGCTGGGTATCGACGACCAGTATTATTTTTCACGATTGTTTACAAAACTTATCGGGACATCGCCGTCTGCTTATCGTAAGACTTATAAAAGATAGAGGTTCCTGCGATTTCCCGGATTGGCTTATTGAAACGACTTTTTTTATCAGGTATTAGTGATGCCAAGGATTAAAACTTTATCAAATAATTTTATAAAGTTTTAAAAACATAACTGATTTGATACTTAAACCTACCCCTTGCGTGTTTACCAATTCGTCTTGGGCGAAATTGCAACTAAAAATATCTTTTGCGATTAAAATATATTATTATCTTTAATACCGTGAGATGAAAATTGAGTTGAAGGCTAACCCGACATAGGTCCCTATACAATCTCAAAAAATTGGACGAAATAACCTCGATGTTAACTTGTAGATGGCAGCTTATTGTTACCCGTAAAGTAGTTTATGTGATTTGGATGTTCTGTTGCCTTGGGAGGTTTTTTGTCGGACCTAATGTTTATTTATGAAAAAAATGTTAAACCTCTTTTGTTTGCAGAAAATTCTATGATGTACCTATTTAAGTATGATGGGCGATGCCGGCGTACCCGGCATATTTTCTAAACGTATCCAAAAGGTATCATTTAAGACAAATTGGGTTAAGGCCTCTGTGCTATGATTGTTTATTAAAAATGATCGCACGGGGATTGTTGTGCCCGTCACTTTACCTTGAATAGCAAATCTGATGTTGCGATCAGGGAATTAATTCCATGGGTTGTCGTGCAATCTGAATTCAATGTCTGATTGCTGCTGGTACTTCTATGCTCAGGGCAGGGCATTACATTTTTTCGTTTTTATCTTTCAGTTTAATAGACACAATTATGAAATCACATGTATTTAAAGTAATGATAGCTGGAGCTTTTGCAGCGTTATTACTGATGAATTTTGAAAAATTAAGCGCCCGGACCCAATCCAAAAATGAAACTGGCGCTGCATTGTTAAACAGTGATACTGGCGACAGCGACAGTAACACCGATACAAATGGCGGTGGGGCATACAAGTATTGCGCTACTGATGAATGTACTAGGACAATCTTAATTGGTGAGCCGCCGTATGAGATTCCTGTAGTTGAAATAGGATATTATAAGCATTGTGTATTAACACCGGACGCAACACAATACTGCAATAGCAGTTTATGTGATGTTGTGTGCACTTTTGATGATGATACATTGTAGATGCGTTGATCGACGCGCGCTCAGTTAAGCGAATCATCACCTATATTTTTTCAGATTGATATTTAAATATATCCGGGATCTATTTTTTATTATTCACTAAATCACAATTATGAAATCGAAACTTTCGAAAGTTGTGGTAGCGGCAGTATTTGTAGCGCTACTGCTCATGAATGTTGGCGTGTCACTAACCGCCAGCTCTCAGTCAAAAAAAGGGAATGTATCCGCTATGCTAAACAGCGATGATACGGGTGATAGCAACAGTGACAGCAACAGTGATACTAACGGTGACACTGGTGGCGGTTCACAATATAAGTATTGTGGGCTTGATGAATGTGAAATTAAAGAGATGGCAGGTATTCCCCCGTACACGTATGAAGTTACTTTAAAGGGGCACTACATGCATTGTAAGCTTATTCAGGACGCTTCTAAGAACTGTTCGTCAAGTGTTTGTGATGAGGAGTGTGATGCCTCCAACGATACGGATTGATTTGTGATTTCCGGTACGCATGTATTATATACATGTGTACCGGATTGGTTTTTCATAAAGAAGCTGGTCAATCGATGCGGGTTCCTATATCAGGCATTATGGTTTTAACAATATTCACGAAGTTGTATGAAATGTAAATATTACGTAAGTCTTATAGTTTTAATACTGTTCTTTTCCTGTAACGATAGAAAGGCTTCCATCGAAGACGAATCGGCATTTATTCTGATACCATCTCCTAAAGAGATTAAGGATTTGCAGCTTAGCAGATATTCTGAAGTATTTGACAGCGTTAGAATTATAAGATTAGAAACAAAAGCCGAATCGCTGATTGGACGAGTGGACAAAATTCTTTATAACAACGATCATATTTTTATACTGGATCAAGTTCAGAGCAAGGCAGTCTTTGAATTTGATGGTAGTGGTAAATTTATCAGGCGTTTTGGTAAGAATGGGAATGGTGTTGGCGAGTATAATGAACCTAACGATATTTCAATAATTGGGGACGAACTGGTTATTTGGGTGAATGATCAGACTAAATTTATTATTTTTAATCTGGATGGGACATTAGCGCGTGAGGTCAAAACAGGATCTACCGCAAAGTCTGGTGTAATGCTTGGCGAGAACAGGTACGCATTGTATCTGGATATCGGTAAGGATTGGAAAGGAACGGAGAAATATAATTTGAAAATGTATGACCGTACCGAAAATTTGGATGGAGTTGGATTTGAATCGAATTGGGAATACTTCAGTAAGGGCGGTTTTTTCTTTAGTCAGAATCGTCGGAAATTCCTGATTTCACCAGGTTATTCCAATACCATCTATGAAATTTATCCCGAAGGAAATGTTCTTTCAAAAAAATATGGAATCGATTTTGGGAAGGCTCAGATTCCAGATGGTTTCTCCGATAAATATAAGGGGCCAATGGCTTTTCACGAAGCTTTAGCCAAATCAGGGTATGCATACCTGGATCACTACTGGGAAACTGATGATTGCCTGATTTACACATTTGTGTACAAACGAAAGATTTATAGCGCATATTATTCGAAGAAGTCAAAGCAAACGAAATATGCCAACACATGGTTCAATGACGTTAATGGTTTTTTTACCGGAGTTAACAAGGGTATATCCGGAAACGATGTCGTTATGGTATTTGACCCCAGCCATATTGAATCCTTGCAAAATGTGTATAAAGCTCCACCTTCCCGAATTCAGATGGATACCATGGCAGCGGCGGCAAACAGGTTCTACAAGGCTATATCAGGCAGGGATGATTTTGTTGCCAGTGATTTCATTTACACTCCGGAGGAAATAGATGTGCTTCAATCAGTCAAATCATCTGATAACCCTATTGTGTTGATCCAGAAACTGAAATATTTCTAAAAAAATTAGTAAATGAAACGAAAGATAGTATATTTTGTTATCGTGGCGCTCGTATGTACTAACATATTTACCTTGGTCAATATTTCGGCGGCCGATAAGAACTCGGTTACCGGTAATGGTTCACTTGATAGTGCCAGGCTGGCTAATAGCAAGTATCTTTACATCAGTTCTATAAAAAACATACAGTTAAACAACAATATTAAAATAAACGGCCAACTCCAACTTTTGAATGACGAACAAGGGACACTAAAGCTTGAGCAACTTGTTTCCAGAGGACCAAAGCTTATCGTAAGAAATACGGAGACAGGCTGTGGCGCCTGCATTGAAAATGAATTAAAAAAAATTAAGAAATTCGCTGATATTATTGGGGATTCGAATATTATAGTTATCACTACGCATAGCAATTTGAGAAAATTGAGCGTTTTCAAGCAGACGAATAAGGTGACATTTCCCATATTTATTGCTGCTGATCTTGGAGTTCCGTTTGAAAAGGAGAGTGATAAGCCTTTCATCTTTTTACTCGCTTCTGACATGAGGGTTCATAATTTCTTTATTCCAGAGGTTACTGAGCCGGAATTGTCACAGGCATATTATTCATCAATCTATAAGCGGTATTTCTGGGTAGCCGGCCGGAGCAAATTTGAGATTCTGCCGTCCTTGTAGCTTGATTGATGGAGTTCAGCTAAGAACAGATTCATTTATTTTTACTGTAGTATAGTAATGTTTGAGTATAGTTTTTTTTATATATTTTCTTTACTTAGAGATGTAAGGCTCCTTTTATCAATTTGTTGTATACTTCTCGTTAATTCGAAATCGTATTCGCAGAATAGTTCCCCTACACCTTCCGGCTCAGGAATAGCTGTTGGAGTGGTTCGTGATAGTGTACACAACTACGTTTTGCAGTCTGCTACGGTTTCAGTTTACAAAGTCGGAACAGAAGAACTGGTTAGTTATCAGCTTACAAATAATTTTGGCCGGTTTTCGCTGAAGCAGCTCCCGGTTGGCATCCAATTGCGCCTGGTTGCCACTAACATAGGTTATCTTCCTGCTAAGAAGGTGTTTGTGATTTCTTCAGCAACGAATGAAATAAATCTCCAATCGTTAAATCTTGAGCGCTCACCGATCGCATTGAAAGAAGTGACTGTTTCCGGAGGGTTGCCGCCTGTGCAGGTCCGGGGAGATACCCTTGAATTTAATGCAGACGCTTTTAAACTGGATTCAAATGCCGTTGTTGAAGACATGTTGCGTAAGGTGCCCGGCATTACGGTCTGGAACGACGGATTGATTACTGTAAACGGGAGAAAGATTAACAGGCTGCTGGTAGATGGGAAAGAGTTTTTTGGGCAGGATGGCAAAATCGCACTTCAGAATCTTCAGAAGGATGCTGTAAGAAAAATACAGGTTTATGAAGATAAAAAAGAGGAAGATCCTAATGTTCCCAAAACAAATATGAATATCGTGTTGAAAAAGGATAAAAAAGATGGATACTTCGGGAAAGTCAGCGCAGGTTTAGGCACGGTAGGACGTTATGACGGCAATGGAACGTTTAATTATTTTTCACCTAAAAATCAGATCAGCCTGGGGGGCGCAGTCAATAATGTCAACAAAACAGCAAACAACATTTCCTCTTTAATAAGCATCAATTCTTTTAAAGGGGCGGGTGTGGGTAATGATTATCACGCTGATTTCCGGAAATCTGGTGAAACAGTATATAAAGCGGCTGGTGTCAGTCTCTTTCATGACTTTTCCAGACTAGAAATTGATAGAATAGACACCAATAATCTTAAGGTTGAATATTTCATGACATCCAATAGTGTTTCCAACAGAGAGCAACTCACAACCGAAGTCTCGCTGGGCGAGAAGGAATTTCTTTCTCAGGAAGCCACCAACAACTCCGATGCCAGATTGGACATGGAAATGCTGAGTGCCAAATACGATAAGAAGTATGCTCATAGCCGGTTGCTTGCAACATACGATCTGCAACATAATGCAGTCAGCACTCATTATAACCGCATAAGTAGATCCGCCAGTACTTTAACCGATGAACTTACAGAGAATAGTGATGTCCGGGAAATGAATAATAACAGGTTAAATCACACCGTGGATCTAAACTACTCAACGCAGCGGCATAGGGATTTTGGCAGCGACAGGTATAAATCGGTAAATATGGAAACAAATTACCGGTTTGGATTAGGTAGCATTGATGAGGACAGTAAGCGATCTACCATGCTAACAACAACTGACGGCGTTCAAAATCAGTCTTTCGACCGGCTCTATAATACCCGGGCAGTTTCATCATTTCATTCAGTAGCTAACAGCCTTAACGATGTTTTAAGTTTGGCTGGACTTAGGAGCAGGATGGCAAAGATAGATTTAAAGAACTCTTTACTCTTTCAGAATAAAAACCAAACGGATGCTGTTAGCGATTTTTCCGGTAGCGATGTGCGTTATATTCCGAACGAGTCGCTAAGTACAAAAAATGCAACCACGGAATTGAGTTACAGACCGGGATTGAACTTCTCTAAGAGCATGGTGGACAATCTGTCTGGCCGGTACAGAAAAACCTGGAGCTTCAATTTATTGGCTGAGAGTGAATTTTTTTCGTTTAAAAATGAGTCCCGGAAGGAATATCAGAATTTAAACAGATCATACTTTTTCTTTCTTCCATCATCCTCCATTGGCCGGAGAGACTACCGGATTGGTAAATTCCAGAAGACATATACATTAAAGTACACTACCCGAGTACAATACCCGACTCTCGAGCAACTCGCGCCAGTTGTAGATAATGCAAACCTATTTTCGCTCGATTTTGGTTCAATCGCATTGCAGGCTCCCTATACTCATGATGTGTCATTTAAATATTCATATAACAATTCCAATGTTAATTATCCATTCCAGGGTGAGATCAGCGTTGTGGGCGGCGCTACAAAAAATTTCATTTCTGACAGCAGCTATTACGAGGAGTTCGGAAGAAGGGTATACTTTCCCGTAAACGTCTCCGGAGAACGCCACCTTTCCGGGGCAGGAAGGGTACAGAAGGCGTTGAAATTCGATAAACATCAGTTTCAGCTTTCCGGAAGCTCGAATGTGTATTATTCGAAGTTCCCTTCCTATTTGGATGGAGAAATTTACCAGACAACCAGACAGACGTTATTTACAGAAGCAGATTTGGTCTATTCTTTTTCTGACCTGTTGACGGCAAGAGTTGGCGCGTCAATGTCCAGCAGCCGCACTGCGCGGATCGCTTCTGATGTTTTCAGGTTCGGCAACGTGAAGACCTACACGAACGTCGCGCTGACCATGCCCAAGAAAATTTTTCTTACTACCAGGTTTGAGTTCAATAAAAATACTTCTACCAATGTGAAGGACATCACCTTTGCTATCTGGAATCTGGATTTGGGGTACAGGTTTTTCAAGGGTGCAAACGGGGAAATTAAACTTTCCGGATTGGACCTGCTCAGGCAGAATAAGGGCATTGTTAACTATGTCAACAATAACAGTATATCTGTAGGTGCGGTAAATGTTTTGCAGCAGTATTTTATGATCACGCTGGCATATTATCCCAGAAAATTCGGGCTGAAAGGAAAATAGTTGCAGACGATTTGCCGAATACTGACATAAAAAAGATATTTAAAAATAGTTTCATGAACTCAAGGATTATTAGGAGATTGTTTTCGCAGGTTGTGGGACTTGCCTTTCTGATTGTAACCCCGGCATATGCCCAGAATATTGTCCAGATCGACACCAGCTCATTCACAGCCATTCGTATCGACCCTTCCAATGCAATGGGAGGGAATGTTTCTGATATTTTTAGTGGACTGGAGTATATTCCGCTTGAAACAACCCCGAAAAGCACTTTAGGTAAGGTCAATCAACTGGGAATACTCAACGGGCATTTTGTTGTACTGGACTATGATAAAAATGCCATCTTCATTTTTGAGGACAACGGTAAATTTCGGGCGAGGATAAATGGGAAAAAGGGCATAGGAATACAACGGTTTTATATAAATAGGTGGACGAACCAAATTGTTTTTTCAAACGATAATTTCCAAAGCATGAATTACTGCGACCTGGATGGAAAGGTAGTTCGCACAGATAGGAATATGGATTTAAGTGGTATTCCAATCATCTATTTGAATACCAGTTTTACTTCAAAAGACCAGCTGATCGGTTACGATCAATATAGAGATCTGGATACTTTGTCAATATATTACAAGCCTTATTCAAGATCTCTGCTGAGATTTGGTCATCCGATTCATTCAATCGGAATGCCCTATACTGCTGCTGAAAGTAAAATAGATGTTTTGAGCACTGCTGTCTCACCACTCAAACCCACTGCCGATGATACTGTTTTTTTATTCACAAAGCCCTATGATTATTTAGTTTATAGCATAACGCCTAGCAGTATCGCGCTTGCGTATAAATTCATATTCCCGCAGTCCTTTTCGTTACCCGATGACTTCCTGGTAAATAGAATTTATGAGCAAAAGAGAATAGCCTTTGTCCAAAAAAACAAAAGTTTGATTTTTTCTTTGAATAACTTTTATAAGCTGGGACACAATCTCCTGTTTAGAGCGAGTGCATATACTTCCAGCATGGAAGATAATTTGATTTACAATCTGGCCTCAGGGAGTCTCATAGCGTATAAGCGCATATTGCCTGATGAGATGTCTTTTTTTCTGCCAATTTGTGACAAGGTGACTTCTAATTTTGAAAATATAGGTATTGCGTACAGTGATGGCACATATATTTATACCAGTTTGTCCTCGCTCTCTCTTTTCAATGGAAAGGAAGAGGCAAAAGATAAGAAAGTTGCATATCCGGAAACACTAAAGAGGTATTTTAACAAGAGTACTTCAACAAGTAATCCAGTTATCCTTCGGCTGAAGCTGAAAGAAGAACTCTAGGAGGGAAGTGGCAATCGGTCGAAGCTATAAAGAGGAAGCCGATTCGCTGCTATTTTATGAATGGTGTGGGATACCCTCCCTCAAGCAATACCAAATTTATCTGATAGTTCATTTCGAAATTATCTTATTTGACTGATTTGGTTATCCCTTCTAAACAAGTACCAATGAATAGAAAAGCATTGCACCCGGAAAACATTAGGTTGACTGTTATCGTCGCCTGCTACAATGAGGAGTTAATGGTAGAGATGTTTTACCGGACGGTAGTACGATACGTTAAGAAATATGATTACCGTTTTATTTTTATAGACGATGGCAGCAAAGACGAGACGCTTTCCATATTGCAAAAACTCAGCAATGAAGATCCGCTGGTTGCATACATCTCACTTTCCAGAAATTTTGGACAGCCCAACGCTTTAAAGGCGGGGTATGATTTTGCCACTGACGCAGATTGTGTAATCAGCATGGATGCCGATCTTCAGCACCCTCCGGATAAAATTGACCTGTTGGTTGCTAAATGGCAGGATGGATTTGACATTGTAAATACGGTCAGGGCCGTACAAATGGATGGCGCCTTGAACCGGCGCATTTTTGCAAAACTATTTTACCGGTTCGTGAACATCATTTCCACTACACAGATACTTGCCGATGGTCCAGACTACCGATTGGTGGATAGGAAGGTTGTAAGTGCCCTCGCTGAATTTAAGGAATCTACCCCTTATCTCAAAGAAATTATTCCGTGGATGGGATTTAACTGTACCGCTGTTCCGGTAAATATTGAGTCGCGATCTTACGGGGAGAGTAAATACTCTTTCTTGAAGTTAATTTCGCTTTCCTTGCGTGGGATCACTTCATTTAGCGTGAGCCCGCTCAGGCTTTCGTCATTTGTTGGAGTTGGCCTGTCGTTTATGTCTTTTCTATATGGGATCTATGCGATTTATGTCCATCTATTCACAGACCAGACGGTTCAGGGCTGGACTTCCATTATTGCAAGCGTCCTATTTATTTCCGGCATTCAGATGTTAATGCTTGGCATTATTGGGGAATATTTAGGAAAAACGTTTCTGGCCTCGAAACGGCGCCCGGCATATCTGGTGAAAGAAATACGGGACGTATCATTTTCAAGGTCTGTTGAACATAAACCTGAATTGCGGACAACTCGTCCGGTCGCAAGCTGACATGTTCGGTTTCAGCCTGGCGCTGGGACAGTAATAGCTATCCTCTGGCGGGCCGCTTTTCTGGGCATATATATGTTTAATTCACCATGGTTATATGGGCTTTTTTCACTAAGCAAATTGTTTTCAAAATGATATTAACTAACTCTGGAGAAGATAAATCAGGCCTTCCTCTATTAGTTGCATGTATTTGCAGTAGTTTGGTCCTAGTGACAGTTGCTTACGGCAGACTTTATGAAATTGGCTTTGTTCGTGCGGATGATCGCTGGATGCTTTTAACCAATGACCTCGTACCCCGGCTGACGCTTTCGTACGACTATTTCAGGGAGCTTTTTAGTACGTTTAATAGTATACAGTATAGTCCCCTTAACACACTTTATTATGCGGTCATTTACAAGGTAAATGGTTTTGATCCTTATTACTTTCATCTCGCTTCGTTTATAACCCATCTGGTAAACTCCTATTTGGTGTTTGTTTTGGTTGTAAGGTTATTGAGGACATTTAACTATCCAAACGAATCGTTCATTGGTTGGTCTGTTGCTGTTTTTTGGATGATCAGTCCGATCAACACAGAGACTGTGGTTTGGATTTCCGCAAGCAAGATTACGTTATCCGCTTTTTTTACCCTGTTAAGTTTAATTTCTTTTATCGATGGTGTAACTAAAGGAAAGAACTGGTCATTGGTATTGTCTGTTTTATATTTTATAGTATCATTTTTCTTCAAAGAGCAGGTAGTTGTTATTGCTCCGATGTTGCTGGCTTTCTGGGCTTGTTACCGAAGGCCAAAGAGTTGGCGTGAGATCGGATTGTCGTGGTTTTTTTTCTTCATTGCAGTTTTTTCGATTGCAGCGTTGATGGGCCTGGTTACCTTGAAGGCTAATCATGCAGACGTTAAGGACTTATCCATTTATCCATTCAGTCAGCGCTTCTTCTTGTCTTTCTACTGTTTGTTTTTTTACGTATTCAATTTGTTTTTGCCTTTCGGGTTACATTATAACTATAAGTTTCCCATGGCGGCCGGACAGCCTCTTCCAACGCTGTATTATATATTTCCTATGCTTTTTATAATCATTTTGTGGGGAGGGTGCCACTTCCTTAGGCGGAAACACCTACAACCGCTTTACATTTTCTGTGGCGTCGCATTTATGATTCATTTGGGAATATGTCTTCAAATCGTTCCAATGACCAGACCGGCGGTAATGGCAGACCGGTATATGTATGTCCCGTCTATTTTTATGCTTACTGCAGTATTTTGCTATATCATTAACGGCATGCCTATTCATTTCACGTACAGGAGAAGTAAATTTCTGACAGTTGCCATAACTGCGTACATTCTTTTTCTGACAATTTACAGCAATCAGTTAGTTTACAACTGGTATAAAATGAATTATAAATGAAACTTCAACAACGCACATTTAATCAGATTCTGATAACTATAACTATTATTGCAACCGCCGCGGCCATTTTCTTCGGGATGATGAAAGGTAGTGCTGCGCGGCCTATTATTCTTCCAGAAAAAGGTGGTAAAGGCTCACATTTTTCAGTAAGTTCCTTTTACGACAACTATATTTCATTTATTATCGAAAACGAGCTTCGTAAACTGGATTCTAGCCTGACCTTGCAGGATACTACGCTAAGAAAGTTTTCATTGGAAGAATTTTTAGATGATCAGCAAAAGCTCATTTTCCGTTTCTCAAATAAGGATTGCAAGCCTTGTATGGACTTTGTTTTTACCGAATTGAAAGCGGAATTTAAAGACAGTCTCGATTATTATGTAAGAGTAGTTACTGATTCCGATTCAGAACGGGAGTATCGCATAAAAGCCTCTTCCGGAGAATGGGATGTGCCTGTCTGGAATATAATTGGTCGAAACATGGGCCTGACGATTGAAGGCAATGGGATTCCTTTCTTGTTTGTTTTAGGTAAAGATCAATCGGTTGGAAAAGTTTTTATTCCCCTTAAGGAATTTCCGGAGGTGACAGAAGCGTACCTGTCCCATATTCGCTCGAAACTGAGAGGTCGATAGTTGTCATATCTATGTTCCTTACCTGCCTTTGACGGGTAAGCCTGCTTTATATACCCTTGTGAACGGATAATGTTAATGCAACCAACCTCATTGGCCTGACATTAGTAATAGCTGAAGAAAGTTGAACACCCAAGTGTGTGTAAGTCAATAAAAAGAGCCCATCATATTGATGGGCTTTTAATTTTTTAGGAGTGTTAAAATTTATTAACCTTCCCTTCAGTACCGCGTACGGGAGTCGAACCCGTCATTCCTCCGTGAAAGGGAGGCGTCTTAGCCGATTGACCAACGCGGCATTCCCTCATTTGGGATTGCAAAGGTATAATCCATTTCGATATTTCCAAAATAAATTTACTTAACCTAAATATCTATTGATTAATACCCGTTAAGCACGTAATTTTGCCTTTCAATTTTTCATCTACAAACTACAGTGTAAAATGGGAACTTCTCTCAAAATTGGTATTAATGGTTTCGGCCGCATCGGCCGTTTGGCGTACCGCCAAATTTACAATATGCCCGGCATCGACGTGGTGGCGATCAATGACCTGACCAGCCCCGCCGTTTTGGCGCACCTGCTGAAATACGATTCCGCGCAAGGTAGATTTGGACAGGAAGTGAAGCATAGCGACAATTCCATCACCGTTAACGGCGATGAAGTGAAGATCTACGCGCAGAAAGATCCCTCCCAGATTCCCTGGAAAGATCATGGCGTAGACGTAGTGCTGGAATGCACCGGTTTCTTTACCGATAAAACGAAAGCTGAAGCCCACCTCACTGCAGGCGCTAAACGCGTGGTGATCTCCGCTCCCGCAACCGGCGACCTGAAAACCATCGTTTTCAACGTAAACCACGATATCCTCGACGGCAGCGAAACCGTGATCTCCTGCGCTTCCTGCACCACCAACTGCCTCGCGCCGATGGCTAAAGTGCTGAACGACAAATTCGGCATCGTAACCGGTCTTATGACCACCATCCACGCGTACACGAACGATCAGAACACCCTCGATGCCCCCCATCCGAAAGGTGACCTGCGCCGCGCCCGCGCCGCCGCAGCCAACATCGTTCCCAACAGCACCGGCGCAGCCAAAGCCATCGGCCTGGTACTGCCCGAACTGAAAGGCAAATTGGACGGCAGCGCACAACGTGTTCCCACCATCACCGGCTCCCTCACCGAACTGACCACCATCCTCAGTAAAAAAGTGACCGCCGAAGAAATCAACGCTACCATGAAAGCCGCCGCCAACGAATCTTTCGGCTACACCGAAGACGAAATCGTTAGCTCCGACATCATCGGCATCAACTTCGGTTCCCTGTTCGACGCTACCCAAACCAGGGTAATGACCCAGGGCGACCTTCAGCTGGTGAAAACCGTTTCCTGGTACGACAATGAAATGAGCTACGTATCCCAGCTGGTGCGTACCGTTAAACATTTCGCAGAACTGATCAGCAAATAAGCGGGTCTTCAGATATTTGCCAACCCTCCGCGATAAGCTGTTTCACAGCCTATACGGAGGGTTTTTTCTTCCAAATTCCTAAATCCTTCATCATGAGCAAGTTCTCTGATCATAACTTCAAAGGCCAGAAAGCCCTTATCCGCGTCGATTTTAACGTTCCCCTGAACGATCAGCTCGAAATCACCGACGATACCCGCATGCAGGCAGCCGTGCCTACTATCAAAAAGATACTGGCAGACGGCGGCTCCGTGATCCTGATGAGCCATCTCGGCCGCCCGAAAGACGGCCCCGCCGATAAATATTCCCTCAAACACCTCGTGAACCGCCTCGTAAAACTGCTCGGCGGCGCCACCGTGAAATTCGCGGAAGACTGCATCGGCGAGCCCGCCGAAAAAGCGGCCGCAAACCTGCAGCCCGGCGAAGTGCTGCTGCTGGAAAACCTCCGCTTCCACAAACAGGAAGAAAAAGGCGACAAAACCTTTGCCGGGCAGCTTTCCAAACTGGGCGACGTATACGTGAACGACGCCTTCGGCACCGCGCACCGCGCACACGCCTCCACCGCCGTGATCGCGGAATTTTTCCCGGCGGATAAAAAAATGTTCGGCCTCCTCATGGAAGCCGAAACCAGCAGCGCCGAAAAAGTGCTGCACAGCGCAGAAAAACCTTTCACCGCCATTCTCGGCGGCGCCAAAGTAAGCGACAAGATCCTCATCATCGAAAATCTGCTCGCCAAAGCCAACAACATCATTATCGGCGGAGGCATGGCATACACTTTCCTGAAAGCGCAGGGCAAAGAAATAGGCAACTCCCTGGTGGAGAACGACAAGCTGGACCTGGCGCTGGAACTGCTCGCCAAAGCAAAATCCCTCGGCGTGCAGCTGCTCATCCCCGAAGATTCCGTGGCGGCGGACAAATTCGCGGCAGACGCCAATACGCAGCAGGTGTCTAACGACAACATCCCCTCCGGCTGGATGGGGCTGGACATCGGGCCGAAAGCCATCGCAACGTTCAGCGACGTGATCGCCGCGTCTAAAACGATTTTGTGGAACGGGCCCATGGGCGTGTTCGAAATGCCTGCCTTCCAGGGCGGCACCAAAGCCGTAGCCGAAGCGATCGTGAAAGCCACTGCGGGCGGGGCTTTCTCGCTGGTCGGCGGCGGAGATTCCGTAGCCGCGGTAAACCAGTTCGGCCTGGCGGACAAGGTGAGCTATGTATCCACCGGCGGCGGCGCCATGCTGGAGTACTTCGAAGGAAAAGTACTGCCGGGCATCGCAGCGATCAAACAATAACCCGTTTTTTACCGCATACAAAAAGGCGTCCCGGTATTCACCGGGACGCCTTTTCTTTTATAGCTGTTTCCTTACCGGTATTACTTCTTGCTGCCTTCCGCAAAAAACTTGTGGAAGTAAGGGATCGTTTCGATGCCTTTGTAGAAGTTGGCCAGTTCGTATTTTTCGTTGGGGGAATGCAGGTTGTCGCTGTCCAGCCCGAAGCCCATCAGCACGGTTTTCAGCCCCAGCACTTTTTCGAACAGGGCCACGATGGGAATGGAGCCGCCGCCGCGAACGGGGATCGGTTCTTTGCCGAAAGTGGCCGTGATGGCCTGGCTGGCCGCTTTAAACGCCAGGTGGTCCGTAGGCGTAACATACGGAGAGCCGCCATGGTGCGCGGTTACCTTTATTTTTACCGATTTCGGCGCGATCTTCTCGAAATGCGCTTTGAACAGGTCGGAGATCTTCACCCAGTCCTGGTTGGGCACCAGGCGCATGGAAATTTTGGCGAACGCTTTCGAAGGCAGCACGGTTTTGGCGCCTTCGCCGGTGTAGCCGCCCCAGATGCCGTTCACCTCCAGCGTCGGGCGGATGCCGGTACGCTCGATGGTGGTGTAGCCCTTTTCGCCCCACAGCTCGTCCACGCCCAGGTCTTTTTTGTATTCGGCTTCGTCGAAAGGCGCTTTGTTGAGGTTTTCACGTTCGGCCGCGCTCAATTCCTGCACGCCGTCGTAAAAGCCGGGAATGGTCACGTGATTGTTCTCGTCGTGCAGCGAAGCGATCATTTTCGCGAGAATGGTAGCGGGATTCGCTACCGCGCCGCCGTATACGCCGGAGTGAAGGTCGCGGTTGGGGCCGGTCACTTCCACTTCCATGTACGCCAGGCCGCGCAGGCCGGTATCGATGGAAGGCGTGTCGAGGCTGATCATGGAAGTGTCCGAGATCAGCACCACGTCCGCTTTCAGGCGGTCTTTATTGTCGTTCAGGAAAATGCCCAGGTTGTTGGAGCCCACTTCTTCTTCCCCTTCGATCATGAACTTCACGTTGCAGGGCAGGGTGTTGGTTTGCATCATGGTCTCGAAAGCCTTCACATGCATGAAGAACTGGCCTTTGTCGTCACAGGCGCCGCGCGCGAAGATCTTCCCGTCTTTGATCACGGGCTCGAACGGCGGGCTGGTCCAGAGATCGAGCGGGTCGGGCGGCTGTACGTCGTAATGGCCGTAAACGAGCACGGTAGGGAGGGAAGGGTCGATGATCTTTTCACCGTATACGATCGGGTGGCCCGCGGTAGGACAAACTTCCACTTTTTCGGACCCGGCTTCCACCAGTCTTTGTTTCACCGCTTCCGCGCAGCGCCTTGTATCTTCATTATGCCGGGAATCCGCGCTTACAGAGGGGATTCTCAACAGTTCCAGCAATTCGTTCAAAAAACGGTCTTTGTGCTGGGCCTGGTAATCTTTCCAAACTTGCATGATTGAGCTATTAAACGTTCACAATGAGCGCAATTTAAATGAAAATGCACTACCGGCCTTCTCCGGCCTCATAAAAATGATAGCCGGGAGAGCGCAATAAAAAAGGAAGCGCCCGGCAGGCGCTTCCCGTTCAAATTATATAGGGAAACTATTAAGAGATCAGTTTCTGACGGAGCAGGAACTCCAGTTTCTCGTTTACGTCCAGCAGTTTTTCGGTCAGTTCACGGTTTTCTTTGCGGAGGGCGTATACTTCGTAAGCCTTTTCGATATTATGACGAAGCTCTTCGTCGTTCCAGGGCTTGGAGAAATATTTGTACACCTGTCCCTTGTTGATCGCGTCTATCACGGCATTGATGTCTGCATAGCCGGTGAGCAGGATGCGGATCGGTTCCGGGTATTTTTTGAGGATGCTCTCAAAAAATTCAATCCCCGTCATTTTGGGCATACGTTGATCCGATATAATGATGTGAAAATCATGATCTTCCAGCAATTTATAAGCATCATCCGCAGATTCGGCCGTCTGGACCGTGTATATCCTCCTGAACGATGCTTTAAATGCATTCAGGTTATGTATTTCATCATCGATATAGAGGATGTGAATGTGTTGTGCACTCATTATAACGAAGTAGACTAATGTAAGTTAATAAAAATAAATGAGTTAGCAGCAATGAACTGTTAGGCGGGTGTCAAAACCGAAAACACAGGCATGAGCATTCTCTATAACTTCAACCGCGATTGAACGAAACGTATCCATCCACGGGAAATCCGGATCAAACATAGATATTTTTTAACATTCGGCTTTCAACTTTCTGCTGACCGATTATATGTAATTGGTAACCGCTGGAAGTTGCCCGGTAACCGTTCCGGTTTGAACCTTGTTTTGCGCTTTCCGTTATTTCTTGTAGGTTTGGTAGTACCCGTAACCTAACATTTAAAAAAAGATAGAAATATGAAAACTGGAATCATTGTAATCATTGTCTTGGTACTCCTGGGCTTTTTCGGTTGCAGCAAGTACAACGGATTGGTCGATAAGCAGGAGTCGGTGAAAAAATCATGGGGGAACGTACAAAACCAATATCAGCGCAGGAGCGATCTGATCGGAAACCTGGTGAACACCGTGAAAGGGTCCGCCAACTTCGAGCAGGAAACCCTGACGAAGGTGATAGAAGCCCGTTCGAAGGCTACTTCCGTCCAGATCAATGCGGATAACCTTACACCCGAAAAAATACAGCAGTTCCAGCAGGCGCAGGGAGAGCTTTCCGGCGCGCTCAGCAGGTTGCTGGTAACGGTTGAGAAATATCCTGAATTAAAGACCACCGAACAGTTCCAGACGCTCATGGCGCAGCTGGAAGGCACGGAGAACAGGATCGCCGTTTCGAGGAACGACTATAACGCTTCCGTAAACGATTACAACAGCAGCATCAGGCGATTCCCCGGCAACATCATCGCCGGTCTCGGCGGCTTCGACGCCAAAGGTTACTTTGAAGCGGCCCCCGGCTCGGAAACCGCCCCCAAAGTGGATTTCGGAACTTCTTCCACACCGCCGCCCGCCGCGTCGTCTGCGCCTGCCACGGCAGCGCCGGCCAAATAATATTTAAAAGCTGACAGCGGGCCGGCACTTACCGGCCCGCTGCTAATGCCGCCGGACATGAAATTATTTTCATTCAATAAAAAAGAGCTTTTCTCCGATCCTGAAAAAGAAAGGCTCGTTCAGGCCATCCGCCAGGCCGAAAGGCTCACCTCCGGCGAGATCCGCCTGTTCGTGGAAAGCCGCTGCGAATACGTGGACCCGATGGACCGTGCGCGCGAAGCCTTCCTGGCCCTGGGCATGGAAAAAACCAAACAACGCAACGGCGTGCTGCTGTACATCGCCCTGCGCGATCACCAGTTCGCCATCCTGGGAGACCAGGGCATTCACGATAAAGTTGGCAACGACTTCTGGCAAAAAGAAGCGCTGCTGCTCAAAACACATTTTTCTTCTCACAAGATCATTGAAGGCATCGAAGTATGCGTGAAAGAGATCGGCGAATCCCTGTATCATTATTTTCCCTACGATTCCGGCGATCAGAATGAACTGCCGGACGATATCGTATTCGGGAAATAAGATCAGCAATGATTCATAAGCACAAAACAATGAAGTTTACCCGCTGGTTATTATTATGGGGTCTGATACTGACAGGATGGAGCGCTATTGCACAACAGATCCCGCAAAAACCTAATCCGCCCCGCCTGGTGAACGATTACGCCGGCGTACTGCTCCGTTCCGAAGCTGATGAACTGGAAAGGAAGCTGGTGGCTTACGATGATAGTACTTCCACACAGATCGCCATTGTGCTGGTAAAAACCACGGGCGACTACGATATCGCGGAATTTGGCCTGAAGATCCTCCGCGAATGGGGCATCGGCGGCCAGAAAAACAACGGCGTGCTGATCGTGGCCGCCATCGACGACCGCCGCGTTCGCATAGAAACAGGTTACGGCATGGAAGGTTCCGTGCCCGACGCCGTGGCCTTCGGCATCATCAACAAGGTTTTAAAGCCCAACTTCCGGGACGGCCATTATTACCAGGGCCTGGATGAGGCTACAGACGATATTATCGCCGCGGCCGCGGGCGAATACAAAGGCGTTCCCCGCAGCACGCGCGCCGGCGACGGGCCGGGCGCCGGCAGCATTTTCGGGATCGTTATCCTGGTCATCATCATCCTGCTCTTTATCGGCCGTGGCGGTGGTGGCGGCAGAGGCGGCGGCCGCGTGATCAGCCGCAGGGGCGACAGTGTGTTCGGCGGCATTCTCGGCGGCATGATCGGCAGCGCGCTCGGTGGAGGCGGTGGCGGTTGGTCCGGCGGAGGCGGCGGTGGATGGTCCGGTGGCGGAGGAGGTTTCGGCGGCTTCGGCGGCGGCTCCGGTGGCGGCGGCGGCGCAAGCGGCAGCTGGTAACGTATTATCAACGGCAGATCTTAATGCAGGACGCGCGTTTGATAACCGACGATCTACCGGCAGTTCCAGGCATTAAAAATCTGTTTTATGTTCCTACATATTCTTAACGGAGACGCCACGCGCTCCGTCTTCCAGGATAGCGGCATCGAAGGAGACGTGATCGTGTGGCGGGAAATGCTCTGCGAAGGCAGAACGCCCGCCACACGGAACATGTCCCGCTTTTTCGAGGAACGCGCCGCATTCCTGCAGCAGGCTTACGGCATAGACAGCGCTGCTTATCTCTCGGAAGCGCAACGCGACAAACAAACTCTTCAAAAAGCCGCTTCCTACGACGAAATCGTGCTATGGTTCGAATTCGACCTCTTTTGCCAGGTGAACCTGGTGTTCGTATTGTATTACCTCAGCCAGCTTTCCGTTAAACTCCCGCCCGTCAGTATCGTTCAGCTTGACCATCACCCGGAAGTGCCGAATTTCCGCGGGCTGGGCATGCTGCAATCCCGCCATCTGCCACCATTGTTCGGAACGCGCACTTATATTCAGCAGGAAGACTGGGACCTGGCGCGCGAAACATGGGAAGCATACAGTACAGACGATCCGCTGGCCATCGAAGCGCTCAGCCACCGGCCCGGCCATCGCCTGCCGTATCTCGGAAAAGCTTTGCAGGCGCATCTGCGGCGGCTGCCCAACGCATCCAACGGCCTCAATGCGGTGGAACATTTTTTTCTTGACAGGCTGGCGCTGGGGAAGCTGCGCGAACGCGATCTTTATTACCAGTTTTGGGATGAACTGAAGATCTATGGCTTTGGCGATTTCCAGCTGGACGTGTACACGAACCGCCTGCAGCAGGCCGGCGTGGTGAAGCGGGAAGACGAAATGCTCAGCATTACCGAGCTGGGCGAAGAAGTGCTGAAGCAGGAACAAAATTATCTTTCCTTCGCCTCCAGTAAAAATGTCTGGATCGGCGGCATCCCGCTGGACCAAACACCCTGGCGCTGGGACGAAGAAGAAGGCAAAGTGGTGCGTCCCTGAACCACAGGCAACCCCAAAGCCCCGCCGCCCGTATACTTCTCTAAACACTACGCTTATGAAAAAATTGCACGTATGGATACTGATCGCCGCGGGCCTGTTTTGCACATTTGCGGTAGCTTGCAATAAAGACGATAACGACGACGGGCCAAAGCTCTACAAAGCAACCAACGTCCCGATGAGCGGCGCCCAGGAAAACCCCGCGGTAGCCACCACGGCCACTGGCAGCTTCGACGCCACCTACAATCCCGAGAGCAAACAGTTCAATATCACCGTGCGCTGGCAAGGCCTGAGCGGCAACGCCACCCTGATGCACATCCACGGCCCGGCCGAACGCGGCGTGAACACCGGCGTGATACAGAACTTCGCGACATTATTCGCTTCCGCGCCTTCGGGCAGCTTCTCCACCACCTTCACCATCAATGGCACCACGCAAACGGAAGCCGACCTGCTGGCAGGCAAATGGTACGTGAACATTCACACCGCGGCCCATGGCGGCGGGGAGATACGCGGACAGATAGAACTTACCCAGTGAGAATAAAGACCGGCTAAAAAAGAAAGACAGCTGATCCGTTTGGAACAGCTGTCTTTTAAAAACCGTTGTCGTATGTTCCGCCGGTGGCCGGAATAAAAACTGTGAACAATAACAAGGGCCCGGTTGCGATCTGCTTTCCGTAACCGGGGGAGGGCTGCTGCTACGGCGGCCCTTTTTTATTTCCATGCGTCCAATAAAAAGCGGACCCAGTTTTTGCTCGTGATGTTGGAAATATCTTCATCCGAATAACCGCGTGTGCGCAGTATCCCGGGCACTTTCTGCAAACCGGCGATGGTGCCGAGATCGTACGGGGATTGTTCCGTTCCGAAAGCGCCGTCCAGGTCGGAGCCGATGGCTGCGTGTTGGCTGTTGCCCGCCAGCTGGCAAATGTGATCGATCTGGTCTGCGACCTTTTCCATGTTCACGCCCATTTTTTCGGGCGTGCTTTCACCGCGCACCCAGCCGGGCGTCAGCATCCATGCGTCGAAGGCAGTGCCGATCACGGCGCCGCGCTGTATGAGGATGGAGAACTGTTCGTCGGAGAACTGGCGGTTGTGCGGCACCAGCGCGCGGCTGTTATGATGGCTGGCCCAAACGGGGCCGGAGAAGTGGTCCATGGCTTCGAAAAAACTTTCGTCGCAGAGATGGGTGGCGTCGAGGATGATGCCGAGGCGTTCCATTTCTTTGAGCAGCGCGCGGCCTTTAGTGCCCAGCCCGCCGCTGGAATCGGTGCCGTAGGCGTACACGCCCGGGCCGTAATGCGCGGGGCCGATGGCGCGGAGACCGGATGCGTAGGCTTTTTCCACGCAGGCCAGTTCAAAAAAAGAATCCGCCCCTTCGAGGCTGAGAATAAACCCGATGGGCAGCGATGCCGTGTCTTCCGCGTTTTCCCAGAGTTTGAGATGGGCGGTGAGCTCCGCTGCATTGGTGATCTGTTTCATTTCGCCGCGCGCTTCCATAGCCTGGTACCAGGCCAGCTGCCCCTGCGTTTGCGCCCAGGCCTGCTCCTGCGAGTGCCAGCCGGGCAATGGATTGTCCAGCCCTACGTACCGCGCTATCTGCGTGGCCACGCACAAGCCTACACGGCCTTTGCGCATTTCGGGCAGCGACACGGTGCCGCGCCCGCGGTCCGGTTTATCGGTAAGGCCTTTTTCGCGGTCGCGGATGGCCTGTATGGATTTGGTAAGATCGCGGTTCCACTCCAGGGCGTTCATGCTCAGGTCCAGGTGCGCGTCGAAAATAAAAGATTGCATAGGGTATCTGGTTGAAGAAATGTGCTGATATGGTTTCAGTCGATCCGCCGGCCTCGCGCGATAGCCCAGGAGCCGATGCGGGCGCCGTTTTCGATCACCTGCGCTTCGTTGTACAACGCTACCGTCGGGCAAACGTGCCAGGGCGTGCCCATCAATATGTCGCCTACTTTCAATTTGTCTGCCAGCGGCGTTTGCACCACCAGGTGCTCTTCGCTTTGCGAGATCACTTCATATTCCGGCAGTTCATGGAAAAACACGCGTTTGGTGATGGGATTTTCGGCGGACACCGCTTTGTGCCCCAGATCGAGTGTTACGCGGCCTTCCGCGGGTTTGGACAATACACGGGTAAGCAGCAGCGCGGCCGGAACGAAGGGCTGTTCGGGCACGCCGGTGGCATAACCTTCGTCCCACAGCAGGCAGGTGCCCGGGCTCAGCATTACGCCGCCGTGGCGCGCATGTATTTGAAAAGTGGGCGTGCCGCCCGCAATGATCTCGGGGTATTCCATTTTTTTTGCGAGCGCTTCCACCGGCGCAAACGCTTCGTTGCACAGCGCGGCGCGTTTGTCGTAATCCGTTTCGCGGATGTGGCCGTCGTAGGCGTGAAGGCCGCGGCAGAACACGTTCGGCAGCTCGCGCAACTGTTCGTACAGCGCAAAGGCTTTTTCCGGCGCAATGCCCGTGCGGTGCATGCCGTTGTCCATATCGATGTAAACGCCGGCTTTGGCGTTGATCTTCGAAAATATCGCGTCGATCAGTTCGGCGGAAGCAAGGTTGTCTACCAGCGAAGCGAAGGAAATGTTTGGGAATCGTTGTGTGAGCGCGGCATAAGCCTCGGCAGCGGGAGAGTTTTGCTGGTATGCGATCACGATGTCTTTCGCGCCGGCTTCCGCGAGCATCATCGCTTCCGCATAAGTGGCGCATTTAAATCGCGTGATGCCTTTGGCCAGCTGCATTTGCACGATGGGCGCCATTTTGTGCGTTTTCACGTGGGGGATGAGCCTTTCGGGGCTTCCCGCGATGGCGATCATTTTGTCGATATTGCGGCTTATTTCTTCTTTGAAAATCAGCAGCGCCGGCGATGCGATGTGGTGGCGATAGTCAGGTTGCATGCGGGTTTTTTCAGTCTTCCAGTTCAAAAACAGCTTCGATTTCCACCGTGATGTTGTCCGGCAGGGAGCCCATGCCCACGGCGCTTCTCACGCCCACGCCATTGTCTTCCCCCCAGATCTTTACGAACAGTTCGCTGCATCCGTTGATCACGTAGGGATGTTTGCCGAAATCGGGCGTGGCGTTCACCATGCCCAATACTTTGATCACCCGTTTGATCCGGTTCAGGCTGCCGAGCTGGGAAACCAGCGTGGAAAGGATCGTGAGGCCCACCTGCTGCGCAGCCAGTTTTGCGCCGTCTGCGTTTACGTCAAGACCGGCCTTTCCGAACAGCAGCGAACCATCGGGCAATACCGGGCCGTGGCCGGATACGTACACGAATTTATCCACGATCAGTAAAGGTTTGTAAACCCCTTTGGGTGCGGGAGCGGGAGGAAGTTGAAGTCCGAGCGATTCAAAATTGGCTGTTGCGTTCATCACGAATTTTATTTTAAAGGTATCCAATAAATCGAAGTAATCACACAAATTGCTGCAGCACCAGCACGCCGCCAAGCCCGCTGAGCGACACGATGGTTTCCATGACGGACCAGGTGGAGAAGGTCTGTTTCAGGCTGAGGTTAAAATATTCCTTGAACAGCCAGAACCCGCCGTCGTTCACATGGGAGAACATGAGGCTGCCCGCGCCGATGGACAACACCATCAGCTCGGGATGTACAGGTTGCTGCTGTATCACCGGCAGCAAAATGCCGACCGTGGTAAGACCGGCCACCGTGGCCGATCCTACGCAAACGCGGATGGTCGCGGCGATGATCCAGCCGAGCACCAGCGGCGATACCGGCAGGTGGCTCAGCGATTGCCCGATGTAAGTATTGATGCCGCCGTCTTTGATCACCTGCATAAACACGCCGGAACCGGCGATGATCAGCATGATGGGCGCTACTTCTTTAAACGCGTTCTCCATCGACTTCATCACCTGCTTCATCGTTTGCCCGCGGCGGAGGCCGAGGAAATAAGCGGCCACCAGCACGGAGATCAGCATGGCGATGTTAGGGTCGCCGATGATGGCGATAAAACGGCTGAACGCGCCGCCTTTCTCCAGGAAGGGGCCCAGCGCGGTGGTGAGCGTAAGCAGGATGAGGGGAAGCATGGCCGTGGCCAGGCTGACGCCAAGACCGGGCAGCTCGCCCGCTTCGCGCTGATGGATATTGAACATGCCCTGCCCGGGCGTGATGTGGATTTTTTTGAGCGTGCTGCCGAACAAGGGGCCGGCCAGCGCAATGGTAGGCACGGCGATGATGAGGCCGTACACCAGCGTTTTGCCGAGGTCTGCCCCCAGCTGCTGGCAAAGCGCGGTGGGCGAAGGATGCGGCGGAAGGAACCCATGCGCGGTAGACAGTGCGGAGATCATCGGGATGCCCACGTACAGCAAAGGCAGGCGGGTGGAAGCGCCCGTGGCGAAAATGAGCGGCACCACGATCACGAAGCCGGCGGTGTAGAACATGGGAATGCCTACGAGCAGGCCGGCCAGCGCCATTCCCCACTGGATGTGCCGCACGCCGAAAAGATGCACCATCGACGTGGTGATCTGCTGCGCCGCGCCACTGTCCGCCACTATTTTGCCAAGCATGGCGCCAAAACCGAGAATGGTGACCAGGGAGCCGAGCGTGCTGCCGATGCCGCCGGAAATGGCCTGCCCGATCTGCGGCCCGTCCAGCTTGCAGGCGAGGGCGAGCAATACGCTTACGATCAGGAATGAAATAAAAGTATCGAGCTTTACCCACATGATGAGGGCAATGAGCAACAGGATAGCCAGCAGAACGAGTAACAAGGGTGAGATCATGGAGACGGTGGAATTTAATGCTACCCAATATAGGGAACTTGAATGGTAAATCCGATGCTTGTGATAGTATTTTACCGCCGATCAAGTCCGGCTCATCTCCGGCTCAACTCCGGTACACCTTCGATTCACCTTCGGTTAGGCTGCAGCTGCGCCATAACCTTGCAGAAGGTGATATAAGACCAACGCCGGGTAAGGCCGGCGCCTGGCAAGCGAAGGCATATTCCGGGGGAGACCTGCGCCTGGCAAGCTCCGGCTCACTCCGATTCGCTTTGGTTACGCTGCAGCTGCGCAATAACCTTACAGGAAGGTAATAAGACCAACTCCGGGTAAGGCCGGCGCCTGGCAAGCGGCAGCATAAAAAAAGCGGCCTCCGCAGGGGAGGCCGCTTCTAAAAAGCTGAAAAAAGCGATGCGGCTGAAGTGAGTGACACAACGGCGGCCCGGAAGCGTTCCCGGCGCCGGTGCAACCATCACCTTACTCTTTGCCGGTCTCTTTTATTTTAGCGATGGCTTTCAGGATGTGATCCGCCTGGGCGTTGAGCGCGTTGCGCTGGTCGCCGGCTGCCTGTGCCGCTTTTTCCTGTTTCTTTTTTGCGATGGGGCCCATCAGGTTCACGATGTAATCGTTCACCCAGTTGTTGTTGAAGCCGGTCACCACCGCGGTGATATCGTCGATGCCTTTGGTAACCGTGGGCGTATCGTCTACAGACGCGAGGATGTTGAGATAGAGGATGGCCGCGCCGATCTTTTCCTGGCCGGAGCTTTCCTCGAGTTTGGCCGCGAAGAAAGGCACGTCGCTCACGTCGCCGTTTTTGGCGTACACGTTCGCAATGCCGCTGCCAAGCAGGCCGCGGGCGTCTTTTTCCATGGTTTTAGCCAGCTGGTAAGCCTTTTTGATGTCCAGCTCGGCAATCGCGTTCAGCGCGGTGCCTTCCACCATGTAAGATGGATCTTTCAACGCGGCTTCGAACAGCGGCATGTATTTCGCGTCTTTCAGCCTGCCCAGCTGTTTGATTGCGGCGGCGCGCACCTGGGAGAACTTATCTTTTTTCGCCAGCTCCGTTAGCACGGGCAGCGCGGCGGACTGCACTTCAGGATTTTCGATCTTGAGACCGGCAACGGCCATGGCGCGCAGCCCTTCATATTTGTCGTTCAGCGCGGCGATGAGCGTGGCGCGTGCGGCCGCGTTGCCCGTTTGCTGTTTGATGCAGGCCTCGATGGCCTCGCGGCGGTCGAAATAAGTGGGCGCGTTTTTATATTGGAACACGTATGTGCTCAGCTCCCTGCGGTCGGCTTTTTTAACGATCAGCGATTTGTCCGCATCCACGTTCACAAAGTCGGGCCTGGCGCTCACCGGGAAAGTAAAAGTGGCTTTCTTTTCAGAGAGACGCACGTCGTGGCGTTCTTTTTTGCCGCCGGCATACACGTCTATCGCGAAAGGAAGATCGAAAACCTTGTCGCCTTTCTGCTCGATGGTCACTTTGGCGGAGCCGGTCTGGCTGTAATCGTAGGAAATGTCGAGCGTAGGGTAACCCTGTCCGAAATACCACTGGTTGAAGAACCAGTTCAGGTCCTGGCCGGACACCTCTTCCATGGCGAGGCGCAGCTGATGCGCTTCCGTGGCTTTGAACGCGTTGTTGCGCAGGTAAAGGTTGAGCGCTTTGAAGAAAGCTTCGTCGCCGAGGTAAGTGCGCAGCATATGGAGGATGCGGCCGCCTTTCTGGTAGCTGACGGCGTCGAACATATCTTCTTTGTTATGATAGTGGAACCGCACCAGGTCGCGGTCTCCCTGGTATTCGGCGGATTCCTGGTAGTTGTTCATGGCGGACCAGGCGTGCTCGTCGGCCGCATCTTTCCCGTATTTGTGCTCGAACCAGAGATACTCGCTGTAATCGGCGAAAGATTCGTTCATGGTCAGGTTGCTCCACGATTCCGCGGTGGCGAGGTCGCCAAACCAGTGGTGGAACAGTTCGTGGGCGATCACGGATTCGCCGAGGCGCTCGTCATCGTCCAGCAGCTCGCGCTGCGTTTTCTGCAGGAAGTCGCCGTGAATGGTGGCCGTGGTATTTTCCATGGCGCCGGAAACGTAGTCGCGCACGATGATCTGCGAATATTTCACCCAGGGATAATCGTAATTCAGCAGTTTGGAAAAGAAGGTGAGCATTTCGGGCGTGTTGCCGAAAATGGCTTTGGCATGGGTCGCATAGGCTTTTTCCACGTAGTAGTTCACTTCTTTGCCGCGCCAGCTGTCTTTTACGATGGCGAAGTCGCCGACGGCCATCATAAAGAGGTAAGGGGCGTGCGGGAGGTCCATGCGCCAGGTGTCTGTACGCGTGCCGTCCGAATTGGATTTCTGGCTGGTCAGTTTACCGTTGGAAAGGGTCACGTATTTTTTCTCCACGGTCATGCTGATCTCGGAGGTGGTTTTCTGATTGGTGCGGTCGATGGTGGGAAACCATACGGAAGACGATTCGGTTTCGCCCTGCGTCCAGATCTGGATGGGCTTTTTCGGGTCCGAGCCGTCGGGATTGATGAAATAAAGGCCTTTTGCGTCGGTGATGGCGGCGCTGCCCTCCACTTTCGCTTCGTCGGGTTTGGCGGTATATTCCACGAAAATGGTGTAGGATTCGTTGTTTTTGTAGGTTTTGTTGAGTTTCAGGCGTATCTGGCTGCCGTCGTACTCGTATTTCAGCGGCGTGGTGCGCGCGGCTTTAAGTGCGGCCTCGTTGGGGAATTTGAGGGTGGCGGAGCCGCTGGTCTGCACGAGCGACACGGTTTTCACGTCCATTCCCTTTGCGTCGAGCGTCAGGCTGTCTGTAGGGTAGAAGTGCGGTTTGAGGGAGATCCAGGCTTTTCCGTAGAGGTAACGTTTCGCGTAATCGAAACGGACGTCCAGTTTGGTGTGAATGAGATCGTTGATTTTTGTGGCGGTGGCTCGATAGATTTTCATTTCCGGGTCTTCTTTGTCCGGGGCGGACTGGGCGGATGCCCGCAGGCTGAGCCCCATGATCGCGAGGCTGGCCAGCAGAAGGCCTGTTAATTTCCTGGTCTGTGAATGCATGAAAAAATGTTTAATTCAAAAATAGGCCCTCCGACCGAGGGCAAGGGTCAAATTTAAACAAATGGCCCAAATACGAGGCAAGCGGTTAAAATTGTTATTTTTGTAACAGGACAGCTCGAATTTATGATCAAAGCAACAGTGAACGGCGCGCAGTCGTTCGAGATCACTCCTGCCGGCCCCGGCACCGGAAATGTGGAATGTAACGGGAAGCAGGTGAACTGGAGCGCGGAAGCGCTTCCCTCCGGCGATTTCAGCATTCTGATGGACGGGAAAAGCCTTGTGGCGCAGGTGGTGAAAATAGACAGGGACACCAAAACGGTCAGCCTCCAGATCGGCCAGGCTTTGTACGAAGTGGCGCTGGAAGAGCCGATGGACCGCCTTTTGGCATCCATGGGCATCAGCGAAGCGGCCAGCCGCAAGATCAACGACATCAAGGCGCCCATGCCCGGCATGGTGCTGAAAGTGCTGGTGAGCCCGGGGCAGGCCATCCAAAAAGGCGAGCCGGTGCTGATACTGGAAGCGATGAAAATGGAGAATGTGTTCAAAGCCGCGGCGGATGCCGTCGTAAAAGAAATAAAGGTTTCCGAGCGCACCGCCGTCGAAAAAGGCGAAGTGCTCATTGTGCTGGAATAATATTTGTTACAGGTAACATTATGCATCGATTCAGAATGAAACTGTTATATCTGTTCTGCTGCCTGCTGGCCGCTTCGGGCCTTTCGGCGCAGGACCCATCGTATTTTGTTTACATACAACACGAAAAACAGCAGCCCTTCTATGTTAAAATAGACGGCAAACTGCTCAGTTCTTCGCAAAAAGGGTATGTGATACTGCCGAAGCTGCAGGCCGGCAAAGTGCCTGTAACCGTAGGTTTCCCGAAAAGCGAAGCTCCGGAGCAGCAGTTCGTGATCCGGCTCAACGGCAGCCGCGATTATGGTTACCTGCTGAAAAACACGGGTGAAAAGGAATACGCGTTGTACGACCTGCAGACCTTCGCCACGCTGAAATCCGGCGGCGGCGCGCCGCCCGCGGAAGCGCCTGCGGAGGAAGTGACGATCGCCCGGGTCTCCGACGAAAATGCGACGGCCGAACAAAAAGAACTGATCAATAATGTGCAGGCCGACGTGGAAGCCGCGCTGGGAAAGAAAACAGATACCTCAGAGCCGCCTAAAAGCGGCCCGAAGGAAAAAAGCAGCTTTGCCGCCGCGCTTGATAAAGTAGTGACGGACGACCGGCCGGACGATATGCCGCTGGAACTGCCCAAACCCAAGCCCACTGCTCCCCCGGTAACTGAAAAAGTGGCGGATGTGGCGCCTGTGGCGGTAACCGAATCCGCCCCGGTGAAAAAGCCCCGCAACAGAAAACGCGGCAGGGACCGTGAACCGCTTACGGAAGAAGAGCAGGCATTGCTGAGCAGCGTGCTGGAAGACGAGAAAAAAGCCGCGGCGGACGAAGCGCTTCGTGAAGCGGACACCACAGCAGCAGTGGTTACGGAGCCGGAAGGAGGGGAATATGCGCCCGCGCCCAAACCGGTGAAAGAGAAAAAAGAAAAGAAACCCAAAAAGAAACGCGACCAGCCTGAGCCCGAGTTCATCGACTTTGGCGCCGCCGGTAATACAACGCCCGCCGAGCCTGCCGCAGCGGCGGTGGAAAGCGCGGCCGAAACCGTTGGAGAAGGGGTGGAAACGAGCGCAAAGGATGCCCGCGAGGCCAAACGCCAGAAAAGGAAAGCCGAGCGCGAAGCAGCTATCCGCGAAGGCGAGATCAAAGACAGCATCGCGAATGCCGAGTTTAATAAAGACGTTGCGGTAACCGAGACGGAAGAAACGGTGAAGGAAAAGAAAAAACTGTCGCTGGACATGGTGAACTCCGATTGCGGGAAAGTGCTGGAAGTAGATGCGTTCCGCAAACTGCTGCGCACGATGAACGTGAAGAAGACCGACGAAGATATGGTAGACGCGTTCCGGAAAAGCACCCGCAATACATGCGTGAGCACCGAACAGGTACGCGCGCTGGCGCAGCTGATCGCCACGGAAGAAAACCGTTACCAGCTGCTGGACGCGGCATATGCTAGAACGTACGATTCGCAGAATTTCGCGGGCCTGTCGGATCTTTTGAAAGACGATTATTACAAGGGGCGTTTCAAGGCGATGCTGAAGAAATAGCCGCTATCATCCTGATATTGCGAATGGGGGAATGACACGTGTCATTTCCCCATTTGTCGTTTTAAAAATCCCTACTTTCGCGCATCATGGCCAGGTATTTCATAGAAGTAGCATATATGGGCGGGCGTTACGCCGGTTTCCAGGTGCAGGAAAACGCGCAGACGGTGCAGGGGGAGATAGACCGCGCGGTGAGCCTGCTGCTGCGGGAAACGGTGGAAACGACCGGTTCCAGCAGAACGGATGCGGGCGTGCATGCGCGGCAGAACTTTTTGCATTTCGATACGGAAAAGGCGCTGCACCCGCAGTTTATGTACAAGATGAACGCGATATTGCCGCAGGATGTGGTGTTGAAGGGCGTTTACGCAGTGCCGGGCGATCTGCACAGCCGTTTTGCGGCTACCGGGCGGGCGTATGCGTATACGTTGTATGGGTTTAAAGACCCGTTCATGCGCGACCGTGGTTATTATTATCCTTATACGATCGACCTGCAACTGTTGCAGGAAGCGGCGGCGGCGGTAAAAGGTTATACGGACTTCAGCACGTTCAGCAAGCGGAACACGCAGGTAAAAACGTACAATTGTGCTATAGAGGAATCGTACTGGGAGCGGGAAGAAGGTCGTTTAGTCTATCGCGTTAGTGCGAACCGTTTTTTGCGCGGGATGGTTCGGGGGCTTGTGGGCACGATGTTGCGGGTGGGGAGGGGGAAGCTGACGATGGAGGAATTTCGTGCGGCGGTGGAGAGTAAGGATTGTACGCGGGCTGATTTTGCGGTGCCGGGGCACGGGCTTTGTTTGATGCGGGTGATGTATGCGGAGGGGGTGTTGGGAGAAAATATTGGAAGATAGAATTGGCTATGGACGGGCATTACGGTTGTTTGTGAGAAATAATTGCTGAAAACATTTGGAAGTACCGGGAAAAAGTCTCTACCTTTGCATCCCGCTAACACGGAAAACACGTAGTTCTTTGCATGGTTTTTCTTTCTTCTGCACGGCTTAAAAGCTATACCAGCAGTGGTTTTCCGAGGTTCAATGATCAGAGAAAAAGAATAAAATTCTGAAAGAAAAATTTGGTTGAAAGAAATACTTCTTCTACCTTTGCGACCCGCTAACGCGGTAAACTACTTCAGTTCTTTACATGGTTTTGATTTCCGCAAGTTCTTGATGGGCTTGGTTTTCGGAGGAAAAGACGATCGAAAAAAGATTGAAATTTTCTTCAGAAAAATTTGGAATGAAATAAAAACTCTTCTACCTTTGCACTCCCTTCTGAAACGGAGTGATCGAAGAGAAAGAAAAGTGAGAGGAAAGTGAGGGGATATGGTTCTTAAGATATTTACTGGATGCAGGCTTCGGGCCTGGAGGTTCGCAACCTTGGCATCTAACAATTTTAACCGGCAACGAACTGCTAAAGAGCAGATCAAGGTTAGGAAAGGTCTTTGAAAGTAAGGAAACAACAGCACGTTACAGAAATGTAACAAAACACAGGTAATGTTAGCGATAACATATTAATTGAACATCTCGATTCGATTTTCCAAGAGAAAATTTAGTCGGGTTCA
>NZ_JAGHKP010000014.1 GCF_017742215.1 Chitinophaga chungangae | reverse complement strand
CGCCTAGGGTAAAATCGGTAATTGGGGCTAAGTCGTAACAAGGTAGCCGTATCGGAAGGTGCGGCTGGAATACCTCCTTTTTAGAGCATCATTACCTGATGCTGTTGTTTCCTGCTTTTAATGTTATTAAGTTCTTTAAGTTTACTACCTAGGTAGTATCCGTTACAGATCCGTAGCTCAGCCTGGTTAGAGCACTACACTGATAATGTAGGGGTCAGCAGTTCAAATCTGCTCGGGTCTACTAGTTATGATCTGCATATGGAAACGGCTTGGGTTGTTTCTTTGCGGTATCAAACCTGGGGGGTTAGCTCAGTTGGCTAGAGCATCTGCCTTGCACGCAGAGGGTCATCGGTTCGACTCCGATATCCTCCACCAGAAGGAGATAGAAGGTCTCCATCTAAAGTTCTTTACAAATCGGTGTTTGAATATGGTCTTCCAAAAGATGATCAGGATTCTAAAAGGTTCGCACCTTAACACTGGCCAATTTCACTGCATTGATTGAAAGATCACAGTACCATAGTAAGTATGGAGCTGGCAGGAAAAAGTTCTTTGACATATTGGGAAAACAAGTTGTATAGCATGGGAATGCTAACAAAGTAGTAAAGATTTTTAAAGCGAATAAGGGCGCATGGTGGATGCCTAGGCTCTAGGAGGCGAAGAAGGACG
>NZ_JAGHKP010000013.1 GCF_017742215.1 Chitinophaga chungangae | reverse complement strand
ATCTTATGGTGGTTTTGCCGAGGGTGTTCACCTCTTCCCATTCCGAACAGAGAAGTTAAGCCCCTCATGGCCGATGGTACTGCACTATCATGCGGGAGAGTAGGTAGCTGCCATATTTATTAGAAAGTCCCGGTGTTATGCCGGGACTTTTTTCTCTCTTCCCCTTCCCGAAAGTTCCCACGCAAAATTTTGTAGTAATCGATTTAGTTGCTATCTTTGCCATCCGCTTTGAAAAATAGCGGGTAGTTCTTTGTGTGGTTGTTGGAAACGGGGCGAGACAGTGCGAATAAAGTTCAGGTGTAAGTGATTGAGAATCAGAAAAATAAATTTAATTTTTTGGGTTCAAAAATTTGGAAGAACGAAAAAATGCACTACCTTTGCACTCCCTTCGAACAACAGCGTTGAGAAAGGGATATCAACAAGGCCGGTCCGGTCTGAAAAATCAGGAAAGTTCTTAAAAAAATAATGTAAGATATGGCTTAGGGCCTAAAGGTTCGTACCCTTGATATCTGCGAAGTTCACGATTATGGTTACCGCGGTAAGCGTGGTGAGCCGGTGAACGGAAGGTCTTTGAAAGTAAGGAAACAACAGCACGTTACAGAAATGTAACAAAACACAGGTAATGTTAGCGATAACATATTAATTGAACATCTCGATTCGATTTTCCAAGAGAAAATTTAGTCGGGTTCA
>NZ_JAGHKP010000012.1 GCF_017742215.1 Chitinophaga chungangae | reverse complement strand
ATTTTGTCGATGTTGATTTTAAACCAGGAGATGATGATGTAATTGAAGCACTGGAACACCTGACATTGGTTCCATCCGCAAGCGGCTTCACCTTTAGCCAATCCGTAAGTTTCGACATCACCGACCAGGATCTTGCAGGCGCCTACATCATCCTGTCCGCCTCACCTGCTTCCGTGGCGGAAGGCGGCAGCACCGTGATCACGGCCACATTGAATGGTGGTGTTACTGCTGTGAATAACCTGACCGTTACATTAAGTAAAAACGGCAGTTCAACTGCCGGGGATTCCGAGCATGATGCACTGGGGACGATCACGATCAATGCAGGTGCTACCACCGGCACATTCACCCTGACAACAAACAGCGACCAGCTGCTGGAAGCCAGTGAAACCGTAGTAATCGATGGTATCAACGCGCAAGGCATCACAGTAACCGGCACCACGGTAACCATCACCGATGCAACCGGTACCAGCGCCAATAAAACAATCACTTTAACGCCGGCCACTGCTACAGTAGCAGAAGGCGGTGTGGTGAAGATCAAAGCGATCCTGCCAACGGGTATCACTTCTACCCAGGACATCACCGTTACACTCACCAAAGCGGCAGGTTCCACCGCTACGCTTGACGCCGCTGATGTAATGTTCCCTGCCACGGTAACCATCCTGGCCGGAGCGAATGAAATAGAATTTGACGTTACAGCTAACACGGATAATCTAATCGAAATATCTGAACTGCTGAAGTTGGCTTCAAGTGCCACTGTATTCGGTTATACTTCTACCAATGAAGCTGACATCACCATTACGGATGCAACGGATAAAACAATCACTGTTACCGGCCCGGCTACGATTGCGGAAGGCGGCACCGGCACTTACCGTTTCAGTCTGCCGGTTGGCGTAACCTCCGTTTCTCCGATCACCGTCACACTTACCCGCGATGGCAGTTCCACCGCTGCACTGGCAGACCTGCAAAGCCTGCCAACAGTAATGATCGCTGCCGGAGATAATTTTGTCGATGTTGATTTTAAACCAGGAGATGATGATGTAATTGAAGCACTGGAACACCTGACATTGGTTCCATCCGC
>NZ_JAGHKP010000011.1 GCF_017742215.1 Chitinophaga chungangae | reverse complement strand
TGTACTGCCCCCAAAAGTTTGGACGGATTAAATAATGAAGTTTAAGCGGCTTGAGTTCGGTATTGTACCGGGCTCAAGCCTTTTAATTTGAGTTTTATTCGGTCGTTGTTATAGTAACGGATGTATTTATCAATAGCATTCTTCAGTTCCTTAATGGATGTAAATTGTTGAAGGTAAAACAGTTCTGATTTCAGAATGCTGAAAAAGTTTTCCATTACAGCATTATCCAGGCAATTTCCTTTACGGGACATACTCTGGCTGATCTTGTTGTCTTTCAAAGCCTGTTGCCAGGTTTTCGTCTGGTATTGCCATCCTTGGTCGGAGTGAATAATTAACCCTTTTAATGGGGACATTTTCACTACGGCTTTATACAACATCTTCATGACCATAGGTAAGGTGGCCTGTTCACTTAGCTTATAGCTTACAATTTCTCCATTATACAGATCCAGTATGGGCGATAAAAAGAGCTTTTTACCCCGGACGTTAAACTCCGTTACATCCGTAACCCATTTCTGACAAGGGACTTCCGCCGTAAAATCACGCTCCAGCAGATTGGGAGCAATTTTACCTTGCTGGCCACGGTAAGAGCGGTATTTCTTCACTTTGACCATACTCTTCAGACCACATTCTTTCATGATCCTCCATACTGTCTTATGGTTGATAGAGTAACCGGATTGCCTCAGTGACAGCATAATACGCCTGTAACCATATCGACCCTTATGTGTATGGTAAATACTCCGCACCTGCGACTTTACAGTCGCATATTTGTCCGGTTGATCCAGTTGCCGTAATCCGTAGTAATATGTGCTTCGCGCCATCCCTGCTATTTTGAGCAGCAGTTCCAATGCATATTCCCGCCTTAATTCCCTGATGGCTTTGACCCTTTGCTGTTGCTTTTCTTTCGGGCATTTTCTTCCTGAATTAAGGCTCTCAACTTTTTTAAATACGCATTTTCCGCTCTTAAATACTCCAGTTCCGACTGTAGAGCAGCCAGCTTCTCTTCCGCCGTTTCAGGCGTTTTCTTGGTATACTTTGGTGGTTTGGATGCCATTATACGCTTTTTTCTACCCCTGGTTTCCTCTAACAGGCCCGTTGGGCCATACTGTTCATATTTCTTTAGCCAGCGCCCAATCGTACCACTTTTAGGAATGCCAAACAGGATCGCTGCCTGCCTTAAAGATAAATGGTTTTTCAACATGTGCTTAATCACTCCGATCTTAAATGAACCTTCATAAGTCCCGTGACGCAAGGTTAAACCCTTCCTTCCTGCTTTTCGGTAGTAATCAACCCAAGATTGAACGGTGGCCTTCGAACCACCAATACGCTGCGCGGCAGCCTTAGCTGATTCCATCCCTTTCAGTACACGGCGTACTACCACCAACTTCTCCTCAAAACTGAACTTTGTTCGTCTATCCATAAAAAATGCCCCCTAAAAGTGTCCAACTTTTTGGGGGCACTACA
>NZ_JAGHKP010000010.1 GCF_017742215.1 Chitinophaga chungangae | reverse complement strand
CCAGCATCACCCTGTCCGCCGCACCTGCTTCCGTGGCGGAAGGCAGCAGCACCGTGATCACGGCCACATTGAATGGTGGTGTTACTGCTGTGAATAACCTGACCGTTACATTAAGTAAAAACGGCAGCTCAACTGCCGGGGATTCCGAACACGGCACACTGGGTACGATCACGATCAATGCAGGTGCTACCACCGGCACATTCACACTGACAACAAACAGCGACCAGCTGCTGGAAGCCAGTGAAACCGTAGTAATCGATGGTATCAACGCGCAAGGCATCACAGTAACCGGCACCACGGTAACCATCACCGATGCAACTGGTACCAACGCCAATAAAACAATCACTTTAACACCGGCCACTGCTACAGTAGCGGAAGGCGGTGTGGTGAAGATCAAAGCGATCCTGCCAACGGGTATCACTTCTACCCAGGACATCACCGTTACACTCACCAAAGCCGGAGGTTCTGCCGCTACGCTTGACGTTGCTGACGTAACATTCCCCGGTAGCGTAACTATTTTAGCCGGAACGAATGAAATAGAATTTGATGTTACGGCTAATACGGATAACCTGATCGAAGTATCTGAACTGCTGAAGCTGGCTTCAAGCGCCACCGTATTCGGTTATACTTCTGCCGATGAAGCTGATATCACCATTACGGATGCAACGGATAAAACAATCACTGTAACCGGCCCGGCCACGATCGCAGAAGGCGGCACCGGCACTTACCGTTTCAGTCTGCCGGTTGGCGTAACCTCCGTTTCTCCGATCACCGTTACACTTACCCGCGATGGCAGTTCCACTGCTGCATTGGCAGACCTGCAAAGCCTGCCAACAGTAATGATCGCTGCCGGAGATAATTTTGTCGATGTTGATTTTAAACCAGGAGATGATGATGTAATTGAAGCACTGGAACACCTGACATTGGTTCCATCCGCAACCGGCTTCACCTTTAGTCAATCCGTAAGTTTCGACATCACCGACCAAGATCTTGCAGGCGCCAGCATCACCCTGTCCGCCTCACCTGCTTCTGTTGCGGAAGGCAGTAGTTCCGTGATCACTGCAACCCTTAATGGCGGCGTGCTTTCGGTCAGCGATATCGTAGTGACCTTGAATAAAAATGCTGCCTCTACTGCCGGAGATTCAGAGCACGGCACGTTGGGTAATATTACAATCGAAGCAGGCGAAACTACGGGCACATTCACACTGACAACAAACAGCGACCAGCTGCTGGAAGCCAGTGAAACCGTAGTAATCGATGGTATCAACGCGCAAGGCATCACAGTAACCGGCACCACGGTAACCATCACCGATGCAACCGGTACCAACGCCAATAAAACAATCACTTTAACACCGGCCACTGCTACAGTAGCGGAAGGCGGTGTGGTGAAGATCAAAGCGATCCTGCCAACGGGTATCACTTCTACCCAGGACATCACCGTTACACTCACCAAAGCCGCAGGTTCTGCAGCTACGCTTGACGTTGCTGACGTAACATTCCCCGGTAGCGTAACTATTTTAGCCGGAACGAATGAAATAGAATTTGATGTTACGGCTAATATGGATAACCTGATCGAAGTATCTGAACTGCTGAAGT
>NZ_JAGHKP010000001.1 GCF_017742215.1 Chitinophaga chungangae | reverse complement strand
CCCGCCCATTGATGACGGTACGTCGCGTTCAGGTACAGGTCTTCTTTATACCCCGCATACGCCGGGTTGATGCTCAACCCGTTGAACACGTACTGGCTGAACTGGATGTTCTGCTGCGCCATCGCGCAGGCCCCGGGGATGAGGAGCAAAACCGTGATCGCCGCCCTGAATATTTTTTGCATCTGTTTGCTTTTAAGATCAGCAGAGAATTTTGATTTCATTACCGCAAAATGATGACCCATCCTTTATAAGTTTTAACGCCGTCGGGTTTTTGGACCTCCAGGATGTAGTAATACGTGCTTTCTACCAGGTTTGAGCCGTTCCAGTCGTTGCGGTAGTCGTTTGACCGGTATACCTGCCCGCCCCAGCGGTTGAACACCTGGAGTTTCGCGCCGGTGTATTTTTCAAGACCGCCAATCACGAACTTCTCGTTCTTGCCGTCGCCGTTCGGTGTGAACACGTTCGGGAAGTTGAGGTCCTGTCCGTCGATCTGCAATCTCATTACCGCTTTGTTATTGGTTAGGTCCGGGTCTGTACTGCCGCTGACAGCTTCAGCACCGGCAACCATCGCGCCGCCTTCCGTGATCCTGCAGCGGATCTCGAGCTGCGCCGTTGCGCCGGGCTGCATATCGCCGATCGTCCATACCACTACCCTGTTCGCCGTTGCAACGTTCACCTGTCCCCTGCTCGCATTGGTCATGCCGGGTAATCCGAGCTGCACGGGCAACGTATCCGTTACCGCCGCGCCGCCGGCTATGCCGTTGCCGATGTTCCGGATGCTGATGCGGTAAGTGAGCTCCTGTCCGAGACGGTACGGGCCGGTTAACGGCTGCACGATCTCTTTGGTGATCGAGAGATCGCCCATCGGGATATCTTCGCTGGTGATGGTCACTACCGCCTGGCGGGCAACGTCCGCCGTCCAGCTGAAGTTCGCGGATTGGCCGCCCGTAACGGTCAGCACCACTGTCTCAGGGGTTTCCACATCGATGTCGTCTATTACGGTAACGGGCACGTCTACACTGTTTCTGCCGGCAGGGATCGTTATCATGCCGTTGATCGCTTCGTAATCCTGGTCTGCCGTTGCCGTACCGCTGATGGTATATTGAACTGTTACTGCCTCCGTAGCGATCTTGCCGCCCGCGATGCCGATGGTGAAGGCGCCATGGGTTCCGGGTTCTGCTGCGGCCGGTTTGCTGGCCGATGCTTCTAGTACAAGACTTGCCGCATCCTCGTCGGCGATCGTTACCGTAGCGGTATTGGGTGTGCCGATAGTGAAGGCGCTGCCGGAAGAGGAGGCGCCGGTGAGCGTGATGGTCACGGTTTCGGGGGTTTCCACAAAATTGTCGTCCAGTACGCTTACCGCAACGGGCGCGCTGTTGTCACCCGCGGGGATCACAGCGGTACCCGTAAGGGCAGTGTAATCGTCGCCGGCGGTAGCCGTACCGCTGATGGTGTAGGTAACCGTAACGTCCGCAGCGGATGTTTTACCGGCGGGCAGGCTGATGGTGAACGCGCCTGGTGTGCCGGGTTCCGCGGCGGCAGGTGTGCTGGCGAGTACCGTCACGTCCAGGTTGGTATCGTCGTCCGCAACGGTCACCGTGGCGGTACTGCTTGCGCCCGGCGTGAAAGTGAGGCCGGTAGCCGTTCCGCCGGTGATGGTCAGAATAACGGTTTCGTCTCCTTCTATCAGGTCGTCGTCGCTCACGGTTACCGGTACGGGAATGCTGCCCAGACCGGCGGGTATCACCACGGAGCCGCTCAGTGCGCCGTAGTCGTCGCCCGGGGTGGCGGCACCGGTGATGGTGTAATGCACGGTAACGTCCGTCGAAACGGTGATGTTATTGGGCAGGCTGATCGTGAAACCGCCGTGGGTGGCGGGTTCCGTCGCGTTTCCGTTGTTGGTCGCATTCAATACAAGGTTGGCCGGTACATTTTCTTCGTCATTGATGTTCACGGTGGCATTGCCTGTGCCGGTAAATGCGAAGCTGGTGCTGCTGCCGCCGTTGAGCGTCATCACAACGGTTTCCAGCGGCTCGATCACCTGGTCGTTCAACACGGGAACGGGAACGGTTACCGTACGGTCGCCCGCTTCGATCACCGCGGTACCGGTAAGCGTGGTATAGTCGCCTCCGGCAGTGGCTGTTCCGGTAATGGTGTACTGCACGGTAATGTCTTCGGAGGTCGTTACCGTACCGGGCAGGCTGATCACGAAGCTGCCGTTGGTTGCAGGTTCCGCGCCGTCCGCGCCTTTAGTTACGGTAAGGGCAAGGTTGGCCGGTACCGCGCTTTCATCGTCGTTGATGTTCACCGTGGCGCTGCCCGTACCGGTGAACGTGAAGCTGGCGGAGCTTCCGCCGTTCAGCGTGGCGGTCACGGTTTCCGCCGGTTCTATGATGTCGTCGTCTGCTACTGCCACGGTTACCGTTACACTGCTTTGACCAGCGGGGATAACCGCCGAGCCGGTGAGCGCCGTGTAATCGTCACCCGCAGTAGCGGTGCCGCCTGTCGTATAATTTACGGTCACGTCTTCCGTAGTGGTAACACCTGTCGGCAAACTGATTATGAAGCTGCCGTCGGTGCCCGGTTCAGCGCCATCCGCGCCCCTTGCGATGTTCAGCACCAGTTTGGATGGATCGTTATCGTCGTCCGCAATGTCCAGCGAAGCCGTTTTATCTGTGCCCGGGGCAAAGGTCAGGCTGGAGGTGGTGCCGCCGGTAATCTCTAGGGTAACGGTTTCGGTGCCTTCGAGCGTCAGGTCGTCCAGCACGTTTACCGGCACGTCCACGCTGTTGCTGCCCGCAGGGATCACTACAAGACCTACCATCGCTTCATAATCCTCATCTCCAACAGCAGTGCCGCCCGTTGCATAGGTGATTGTAATGTCTTCGGTAGCGGTGATGCCGTTGGGAAGCGAGATCGTAAAGCTGCCCGGCACATCCGGTTCCGCCGCGGCCGTGTTGCTGACAACATTCAGCACCAGGTTAGCCGGGATGTTATCATCGTCTGCGATATCGACGGATATGTTGCCCGTGCCGGTGAAGGCAAAGCTGGTGCTAGTGCCGCCGGTGAACGTAAGCTCAACGGTTTCCGGCGTCTCTATCACCTGGTCGTCTATCACGAAAATAGGTATCTGCACGCTGTTCTGGCCGGCCGGTATGATAGCGGTCCCGGAAAGTGCCGCATAATCCGCGTCAGCAGCCGCGGTGCCGCCAATCGTATAAGTAACGGTAATGTCTTCCATGGCTGTAATACCAGTGGGCAGCGCGACCAGCGCAGTGCCTACGGAAGACGGTTCTGTAGCATCGTTCAGTTTGGTGATGTTCAGTACAAGGTTTGCTGGCGTGTTGTCGTCGTCCGCGATATTCAACGTGGCGGCGCCGCTTGCTGTGAAGGTAAAGCTGGCGCTGCCCGCAGCAGTGAGGGTTGCCGTTACTGTTTCTGTTGTTTCTATAATGTCGTCGTCTGCCACAGTTACGGGTACGGTCACGCTGTTCTGTCCCGCGGGGATCACCACGGCGCCGGACAGCGCGGTGTAATCGCCGCCGGCTATCGCCGTGCCGCCTACGGTGTAATTCACGGTCACGTCTTCAATTGAAGTGACGCCTGCGGGCAGGCTGATGGTAAAGCTGCCGTTGGTGCCGGGTTCCGTGCCGTCCGCATTTTTTGCGATGGTTATCGCAACCGGCGGGGTGCTTTCATCGTCCGCAATGTTTACCGTTGCGCTGCCTGTGCCGGTGAAAGTGAAGCTCGTGCTGGCGCCGCCTGCAAGCGTAACGATCAGCGTTTCGGCGGTCTCCATTAACTGGTCGTCGATAACGGTAACGGGCACACTAATGCCGGGCTGTCCGGCTGGGATCACCACGCTGCCGCTCAGAGCGGCATAATCGTCGCCGGCCGTTGCGGTGCCGCCTATCATGTAGTTCACGGTCACATCTTCGGTTACGGTGATGCCTGGAGGCAGGTTAATGATGAAGCCGCCGTTGGTAACAGGTTCCGCAGCGTCCGCATCTTTTGTGATGGTGAGCGTTCTGTTGGCGGGTGTGGTGCTTTCGTCGTCGGCGATATTCACGGTGGCATTGCCCGAACCGGTGAAGTTGAAGCTGGTGGAGCTACCGCCTCCAAGGGTGAAGACCACCGATTCAGGCGCTTCGATGATCGGGTCGTTTATTACGGTAACGGGAACGTCTACACTGTTCTGACCGGCGGGAATGATCACGGCGCCGGCGATAGCGTTGTAATCCACACCGGAGGTGGCCGTGCCGCCGATCAGGTAAGACACGGTAATGTCTTCCGTCGGGATGATGCCCGTGGGCAGGCTGATCCGGAAATTGCCGTTGGTGCCCGGTTCTGCCCCATCCGCGGTGGACGTTACGTTCAGCACCAGCGAAGCGGGCTGGTTCTCGTCGTCCCCGATGGTAACGGTGGCGCTGCCCGTGCCGGTATACGGGGAACTGGCCGAGGCGCCGCCCGCAAGCGTAACGGTAATGTCTTCGGAAACTTCCAGCAGCAGGTCGTTGAGCACAGGCGCGCTGATAACTACGCTGTGCTGGCCGGCGGGGATCACCACGGTGCCGGAAAGCTCCGTATAGTCGTCGCCGGCGGTGGCCGTGCCGCTTACCGTGTAAGACACGGTGATATCTTCCGAACTGGTAATGGTGGCGCCGGGAAGGCTGACTGTAAACTCAGCCGGGTCTCCCGAGCCTTCCGTTACATTCGCGCCGGCTGTTATGCTCAATGCGCGGTTTGCCGGCACATCGTCGTCGTCCAGGATCAATACGGAAGCGGTTTCGCTGCCGGTTGCGGCGGTGAAGGGCGTTGTATTGGAAGGCCCACCCGTACCGCCGGAAACGGTGAGTTCCACGGTTTCCGTTTGTTCGATGATGTCGTCATCTTTTACCGTTACCGGCACCGTTATTTCATTAAACCCGGCGGGAATAACCGCCGTGCCGGTGAGCGCATCGTAATCCAGGCCCTCGGTGGCGGTGCCGCCGCTTACGGTGTAGTTAACGGTAATGTCGTGCGCCGCGCTAACGCCGGCCGGCAGTTTGATCTTCACTGCACCGTTCGAACCGGTCTCACTGGAATTGAGATAGGTGGAAATGCTCAACACGCGGTTGGCCGGTACGTCGTCGTCGTCCAGGATGTTAAGGGTGGCTTGTCTGGCCGAAGGATCGGCGCTGTAGGTGAAGCTGTTGCCGTCGGTGGCCCCGTTCAGGTTGAGGATCGCGGTTTCCGTGCCTTCGATCACCTGGTCGTTGGTGACAAACAAAGGAAGAGAGATGCTGTTCTGATACGCCGGGAGCGTAATGGTAAATATCGTGTAGTCCGTGTTGCGGGTACCGGTGCCGGTCATTGTATAGCTGAGCGTCGTGTTGGCCGAAGAAGAATAACCGGGCGGCAGGCTCACGGTGAAGCTGCCATTGGTGTTCGGTTCCGCAGCATCCACATTAGGCATTACTTTCAGCACCTGGTTGGCACTGGAGGCGTCGTTGTCGGCGATATTGACGGAGATGTCGTTATTGGCCGGGTCCGGCGGGAAAATAAATGCATTACCGCCGCCATCAGTGGCGCTGCCGGAGAGCAGCGTGAACGTCATCGTTTCAACCGGTTCGATGATCTGATCGTCTAGAATGGCCAGTGAAACAGAAACAGCATTGGTATTGGAGGGAATAACAATTGTGCCTATGCCCTGATAATCGGAACCGGCCGTGGCTGTGCCGCTGACGCGGTAACCTACCGTGACTGGCCAAGCGGAAGTAGCAACTCCTGCCAGTTTTACGGTAAATGTACCGCTAGATGCCGGCTCTGCCGCATTCGCGCCCGTTATCACCTGCAGCGGCGTGCTGCTGGCGGCGTTGGCGTCAACGATAGATACCGTTGCCCCATTGCCTGACGGATCTATTGTATATGGGTAGGAAGCAGACGCCGCGCTGGTAAGGTCGAGTATTACGTTTTCCGGCCCTTCAATAATACCGTCGTTAGACGCATCCACGTCGATATATACTTCACTGGCGCCGGCAGGTATCACTATATTGTTTCCGCTGAGGCCCAGCAGGTTATAATCGATGCCTGGTGCGATGCGTCTCGCGCTACCGCTTACCGTAAATCCTATCACCACATCTTCGGAACTGCTCACGCCCGGAGGGAAAGATACCCTGTATTGCCCGTTGGTGCCGCCTTCGATGGCGTCCGAAACTTTGGTGAGCAACACGATATTGCTGCCGGCGTCAAAGTCGTCGTCCGCGATAGTAGCGGTGGCGCTGCCGTTGGTAGCGCTCACTGTGTAGGTGAGATTGGGCGATGTGCCGCCTACAATATTAAATATTACTGTTTCGGTGGGTGGTTCTATCACTGTATTGTCAATAACGGTCAACGCAACCGGTACGCTGTTCTGGCCCGCCCGCAACACAATACTCCCGGTGATAGCCCTATAATCGGTCCCGGGCGTAGCGGTGCCCGCCCCTATCGAGTAGGCAATGGCAATGTCTTCGGAAGCCAGCACGCCCGTGGGCAAGCTGATCGTAAAGCTGCCGTTGGTGGCAGGTTCCGCGGCATTTTGCGCGGTAACGGACAGCGTGGTATTGCCGCTCGTATTGTCGTCGTCGGTAATGTTTACGGTAGCGGTTTTTGCCGATGGGTTGGGAGTAAAAGAAAAGACGGTAATCCCTCCTTCGGTGGCAGTGCCGCCGGTGAGGGTAAGTATTACGGTTTCCAGCGGTTCAAGGAGACCATCGTTCATCACGGTCACGGGAACGTCTACACTGTTTTGGCCGGCTGGAAGGGTAATGCTGGTGGAAGGCCCGCTGTAATCCGCGCCGTCCGTGGCCGTGCCTGTCACGGTATAATTCACCGTAACGGGCAACGATGAGCTGTACCCGGCAGGCAGGCTGATGGTAAAGCTGCTGTGGGTCGAAGGCTCGGCCGCATCGCCGTTGCCGGTGATGGAAAGCACCCTGTTGGCCGTTACATAGTCGTTATCGTTTTGATTGAGCACGGCCGTGCCTTGTGTGGCGCTTATCGTGAAGCTGCCGGCGGTGGGCACGGTAGCGCCCGTAAGCGTCAGTTCAATGGTTTTCGTTTTTTCCATCACCTGGTCGTCTATCGCCGTCACGTCGATCACTACATTGTTTTCGCCGGCCGGTATCACGATGGAAACAGGGAAGGTTTGATAGTCGGTGCCATTGATGGCCGTGCCGCCGAGCGTAAAGGCCACGGTAATATCCTCGGGGGCCAGCGCACCGGCGGGTAATGCTACGGTAAAGGTGCCCGTATTGGTGGGTTCGGAAGCGTTCAGCTGTGCCGTTACGCTTACCACGCGGTTAGCGGGCGTATCATCATCGTCCGCGATCTGTACGGTGGCATTGCCGGCGGTACCGTCGATCGTGTACGCATAATTAGTGGAAGTACCGGCGGATAAAGTAACAATCACGGTTTCCGCGCTTTCGATCAATCCATCGTTCTGAACATTCACCGGCACCGTCACGCCGTTCTGCCCCGCAAGGATCGTTGCGGTGCCGCTCAGGGCGGTATAATCCCCGGGCGCCGTTGCAGTGCCCGCTATGGTATAGGTAACGGCAATATCTTCCACGGCAAGAACACCCGTGGGCAGATGGATCGAAAATCCGCCGTTAGTGCCCGGTTCCTGCGCATCCGCCGTTTTAACGATGCCCAGTTCGCGTTTGTCCGGCGAAAATCCATCCACGGTTACCGTAACCGTCGCTAACGACGTACATCCGCTGGCGCTGGTTATCGTATAAGTAATGTCCGCGGAACCGCCCGCAACGCCGGTTACTACGCCGGTGCCGTTCACGGTGGCGATGGCCGCGTCGCTGGTGGTCCACGCGCCGCCGGGCGTACCGCCGGAAAGCGTGGTGGTGCCGCCTTCAAATAAGGTTAAGGTACCGGTAATAACAGGTGCGGCGGGGATTGGGTTCACCGTAACAACGAACTGCTGCGATCCCGTACATCCGTCCCCGTTAGTAACGGTATACGTGATGGTAGTCGTTCCCGGCGCAACGCTGGTCACCAGGCCGGCGGGGCTCACAGTAGCCACGGCCGCGTCGCTGGTGGTCCATACGCCGCCGGGCGTAACGCTCGCCAGCGTGGTGGTTTCCCCGTCGCATATTCCGGCATCGCCGGTGATCGGGGCAACGGTCACGGTGCTTTTTGTAATCGTAATTTCGTCGGAAATCGAGCAGCCGTCAGGATATTGAACGGTTACTTTATAGGTGCCGCCATCGGTAACAGACAACGTTTTCCCTGTGCTTCCACCGGTCCATAAGTAAGTGGCGGAAGGGCCGGCAAAGAAGCCGTCCGTGTTCAAAACAACGGGGAATGCGTCTGCACAGACCGTACGGTCCGGCCCGAAACCGGTGATAGTAGCGGAGTTGTCATATGGCGAAATATCCCAATTGACATTTCCGCCGAGGTCCACCGTATGTTCCCTTGCTTTAAAAGGGGTAACGCCGGCGGCGGTAATGCGGTTGAGACGGATATAATCGAAATCGACCGTACCGTTCGTTTTGGTCACGGTAGCGTTTGTGGTAGACGAACTGACGATCTGCGTGGGATTACAGGGAGAGCCGCTGCCATACCACGCGTCGTTGATGGTGGTATTGGTATTCGATGCAAAAGTGTAAGTTTTGCCAGGAGCGAATATCAGCGTGTCAATGGTATTGCCGGTACCAAGAATGGAGCCTTTCCCCCTAAATTCAAGGCGGTCGACGGTATTGCCTGTACCGAGGTATGCCCCGGAGGCCGCGTTGTTATTGCTGAACAGAAGATCGCCGATGGTGGTGGCATTGATACTTATCGCCGCATCGTTGGTGGTTGCTACATCCACCTTATTATATACGCCCGCGTTGGTCCTGAAGACGGTCGCTCCTATTATATTCGAGCCGGCAGCCTGCACGGTTTTGCTGGTGCCCATGGCATGCCATCCGCCGTTGATGGTGGCATTGGTAATATTGAGACTGACAGGATTAGCCGTACTGTTATCCGTGATATATGTCACGGTTACCGTCCGGCCGCTGATGTCCAGGGCGCCGTTGTTCACCTCTATAACAGAATTCGCATTGTTAAAGTCGTCCAGCAAGGTAACTTTGCCGCCATTCGGTTTATTGACGGAAAGGTCGAAATCGCCAAGCGTCGAGCCGTTAGTGGTGATCGTACTGTTGGCCGCGCCTCTGAAGCTCAGTGAAGGTCCGGCGATACCTACGGTAGGTGTATTCATCCGCACGGCGGGATTCAATACCAGGTTACCCCATACCTCGATGTTGAAGGAAGTGCTTTTGGTGAGGGTCGGAGCGAATGCCGCTCCAGTCCAGTTCATGTTGCGGCAGTATGCATGGCCGGCACTCACTGTCACCGAGCTGCTCCCGCTGCTGAAGCTTTTGGCGTCAAAGAATACATCATTTGCTACCGAGGGTATACATGCGCCGCCTGCTCCGCCGGATGTGGCTGACCAGTGGGCTGCGTCGTTCCAGTCGCCGCTGCCTCCCACCCAGTATCGCGCGCCGCTTGAAGCGGCGGTGATATTCCAGCCGGTGTTACCGCCGGCATCCGCACCCGATATGGCTACCGGAACGCCGGTTCCCGTCGCTGTCATATTTTCCAGCAACACATTGCCGATATCTTTCGTTGAAGAAGGCCCGAAATTTAAAGTCGCAACGCCCGCAAGACCTCTCATTTCGCCAAGGCCGGAACAATCGGGGTTATTGTAGCGGAGCAGGCCGTTGATGGTCTGCGTATTCCTGAAATTATAATTGCGGGAAGGCGCCAGCAACAGGTTATTGATGGTATTGTTGCCCCGGAGCTCGGCCGCCCCCTTTAGTTCCAGTGTGCCGATGGTGTTGCCTCCGCCCAGCGCAACGATTACGGGAACGAGGCCCGTGCTGGTAACCAGCATATCGCTGATGGTCGTATTCGTTACGTTTATTTCGTTCCCGGTCGTATTGCATTGTACCCTGGAATAAGTAAGGCCATTGGCCGTAAAGCCGCGGTTCGATGTGATGAAAGAACCGGCCGCATTGTTTACCATGACTACGTTTGCCGCTCCAAGGTTCCAGTAGGTGACCGTAATCGTTGAATTCTGGATGTCTATGGTACGGCCAAGACCGGTAGTACTATTAAAGAGTTGCATGTTCAGGGTGCGGTTTGCCATGGACAATTGTCCTCTTCCATGCAAGAGCGAAAGCCCGGGGAAGTTGATATTGTCGACCAAAGTAAGGCCCGCGGACACATTCGCTTTAGCGCAATTGATGGTAACGATGCCTTTGCTGCATCCATTGGTGGCAAGCGTGGTCACCTCCGTTCCTCTCAGCACGATATTGCCGTTCAAGGTAAGGTCGGCATGCAAGGCGATGGAGCCATAGATCTCGAAGGTAGAAGCCGGCGCCTGGCTCAAGACCGGCGATGCGGTTACGTTCGTCCAGGTCATATTATGGCACCAGGCGCTGCCGCTTACGGTCACCGTATTATTTCCCGCCGCAAATCCGCTGTTGGCGTCGAAAACCACGTCATCGCCCGTGAACGGTACACAAGCGCCGCCGGTCCCGCCGCTCGAAAGGCTCCAGTTCGCCTTGTCGTTCCAGTCCCCGGCGCCCCCTACCCAATACAGCGTAGTGCCTGTCGCGCGAGGCTGAAAATCCCAACCGGTATTGCCACCGCCGTCTGCCCCTGTTACGGGGATGGGCAACGTAATACTTCCTGCCGCGGCCAGGTTGGTCATGTATATATTACGCACGTCTGCCACCGCGCCTGGCGCGAACGTGATAGTAGCGCCGGCGCCATAGCCAAGTAGCTGTGCAAGGGCATTACAGTCCGGCGTATTGGCATGCAGCGTTCCGGTGATGGTGTTATTGCCTACAAATGAAAACCCGGGCGTACTGGGCGCAATGTAGAGGTCTTTGATCACATTCCCGCCGCCGGCAACCGAGCCGCCACCTTTATACTCGAGCCGTTCGATCGTGTTTCCTGAGCCAATGCGTACGCTTTGGGACGGGGCTAACGCGTTCGTAAAGGTAAGTTCACCGAAAGTAGTGTTATTGATCACCATTGCAGTGCCGCCAGCCGTGATGTTCACCTTGGGATAGGTGAACCGGTCTGAATAGAAGTTTCCGACGGTGATCGTTGATCCTGTTGAATTGATCGTATTATTGGTTCCCCGGTAATCCCAACCGCCGCTTAAATTAAGGGTCGCGTTGCTGATATCCACGCTTCTTGCACTACTGCCGTCGCTGATAAAACTTTCGAAGGTGTGCGTCAGACCGGACATATCGAGAGCACCGGCAGTCAGCGAGAAAGCGGTCACTGTAAGCCCCGCCGGAATGCCGTCCAGCAAGGTAAGCGAACCGCCTGGCTTGTTTACTGTAATGGGGGTGTACCATGATGTAACCGGAAGCCTGGCCGCGCCATTCATTTTCAGGGTTGCATCGCTGCCGCCCAGGAACGATATACCCCGCGTGCCATAACGCACGGAAGCGGCCATTTCCAGGCTGCCGTATAGCAGCAGCGGCTGGCCCTGCCAAACCAGGCTTGCGGCAACCGTTACGCCGGCCCAGGACATATTGCGGCAATAAGCAGGACTCGCAGTGGGCAGGTATATAATGTCGCCATCCGCCAGTCCGCTGTTGGCGTCAAAATACACATCGTCATCCAGGTTGGGAATGATCGAATGGTCCGGGGTGCCGCCGGAGGTTTTGGACCAGTGGCCCAGTTCGCTCCAGCTACCGGCGCCACCTACCCAATAATAATTAGCTGCATACGTGCTGGTTGCAAAAAACAATACGGTAAAAAACAGGATTAGTCTCTTCATCTTTTGTCGGTGTAAGGGGACAATAAGCAAACCGGTCATCTTGCGGAGAAGAATGACTAGGTATTTTCGGGTCTTGATATATTTTGAGGGAAGTAAATTTCTTTACATATGAATCGTTTTGGTTACAGGTACTGGTTATTCACTAGGTTACAGTTTCTATTGAATGGTTATGGTTAAATAGCATGGACCAGAGTAAAAATAATAATAAGATTTGATTTTTTATGATAACATCAAAAAAGTACGTTATGGCGCAAGATGGCCTGCCTGCATGGCAAACCCTTCAGACTTGCGGCAATTTTATATACAGGGCCATCTCCGGGAAAGCATGGCAGAAGAACATTCAGGTACAATGTTGATGGAAAAGTAAATTTCTTTGCATGGAAAATGGTTTTGTTAAAAGGGACATGGTTGTTACCGAATCTTCACAACGATGCGTAAAAGTATTGCTTGCCTGCCGATTTGTTTGTAGTATAAGTTCTACATTTCAAAAAGAGGGATCTAATGGAGATACAACCCGCCTGCCGCCAGTATCACCAACAACGTCACGTCATTCCCCAGCGACGCGCGCAGGATGCGCAGGGCCTTACGCATATGCTGCTCCACCGTGTTCACGGAGATGTTCAGTTTTTCCGCCACTTCCTTGTTGGACAGCTGTGCCTCGCGGCTTAACAGGAACACCGTCCGGCATTGCGGCGGCAGTTCTTCGATGCGGGCTTTCAGGTAAGTTTGCAATTCTTTTAATTCCAGCTGCAGGTTCACCTCCGGCGCCTGGAACCGCGGGTCTTTCCACAACGACTGGTCTTTCCGCAACTGCAGCAGCTGCTGACGGTGATAATTAAAGATGCGGTTTTTAAGGGCAACAAAAAGATAGTTTTCGGGAATGGTATCTTCGCGCAGCGCCGGCATTTGCCGGTAAAAAGAGAGGAACACGTCCTGCGCCAGTTCTTCCGCCGCGGCGGTATCACCGGTTTTTTTATACGCGATATTCACCAGGCGGATGAAATGCCGTTCATATATAATATTGAACGCTTTTTCATCTCCCCGCTGCCATAACGCGAATAATGCTGGATCACTATAGTTGGCGTACCGTGCTATGATGATAAAGTTTATTCAAATTTAGTAATATTTCGTACTTTTTTCGCGGTTTGCTGAATCGATTCAGCAAAAAATGAAAATCCCTTATATCGAATTGGTTATCAGTATACTATAAGAAAAAACAAAAAAAAGTCAAAAAAATCCCCCTGACCGACTAACGGCAACCGCCCGAAACCGTGTTTTTATTTACAGTTATACTTATGGAAGCACACGCTTTATATGAACTCTTGGAAAAATACCGGCAGGGCGCCTGCAGCCCCGAAGAGCTGGAACGCCTGGAACGCTGGTATGCATCGCTCGGTAAAGACCGGCCGGACCATCTTTTGGAAGAAGGCAGCGAAACGGCGCGGTTGCTGACCGAACAAAAATTACAGGAGCTGCACACTGCCGTGGGGCGGGAACAGCGAGTAGTGCCTTTCCGGAAAAGAGCGTTGCGATGGGCGGCCGTACTGGCCGGGCTGATCGCGCTGGCCGGCGGCGCCGCGTATTATTTCAAACCAACCTCGCGGCAGAGCCAGCTGGCGAAAGAATACCGCATACCTGCCGCGCACGTCCGCCATATTACCCTGCCAGACAGCAGCCTGGTAATATTACGTGCGGGCAGCCGCCTCGAATACCCGGAGGTTTTCAACGGCGGCACGCGTGAAGTAACGCTGGTGGGTGAAGCCTACTTCGATATCCGGCGCGATACCTCCAAAACTTTTGTGATCCACAGCGGCCGCCTGCGCACCACGGTGTTGGGCACGGCCTTTAATATCAAAGCATATGAAGGCGCTTCCGAAATAACGGTGTCGGTTACACGCGGAAAGGTGAAGGTGGAAACGGAGCACGAAGGAAAACTGCTCGCCGTGCTGATGCCCGACCAGCAGGTGGTGTACAACAACCTGGAAGCCGCCGCCATCCGGCAGCCGGTGATAGCGGATTCCGCCATACAGTGGGTGCGGAAAGACATGGTGTTCGAAAACCTGCCCTTCGCCACCGTTACACAGGCCATCGCCGCCCGTTATCACATCAATATCCGGTTCGAAAACGAAGAGCTCGCCTCCTGCCCCATCAGGGCTTCGTTCAATGGAACGGAATCGCTGGAAACGATCTTGTCTGTAGTTTGCGACATTCGCAATGCGTCGTATATAATAGAAGATGAAAACAATATCCTGATAACAGGAGAAGGATGTCAGCCAACAAATAATACTGCTAAGTAAAGAAGAACAGCAACACTATTCGTTAACAATAAAAACCGCGTTTCAAAACATGAAATGGGCCGCCGTACCGCCCGTTTAGGCCCCGCATTGCCAGACCATTCAAGACCGCCCGCATATCCGGAACAGGGCAAATACATTGCCACGGGGGGGCCGTATACCCGTAAGTCAACCAGGATTATTCTGTAACAACTAAACTGAAACTAGTTATGAAAACAAACGTAGCTGTGCAAAAACAGCTGGGAGGCTTCCTATTGCCTTTACTGATCTCCTTTTTCCTGGTGCTGCCCCTGCTGCTATCCGCATCGGGCAGCGCGCAGGATATGACCACGAAAAAAATCACGATGTCCCTCGCCAGGGAAACCCTTCGTAACGCGCTCGTAAAAGTTGAATCGCTTTCCGGCTTTCGTATCGCTTATCCGCCAGACCAGGTGTCGCGTTACCGTGGCATCAGCCTCTCCAAAGGCACGCGCACGGTGAAAGAGACGATTGCGCTGCTGCTGCGGAACACGCCTTTGCAATTCCGCCAGCAGGACGATATTATCGTTATTTACCGGCAGGAAGAAGGCAAAACCGAAACCGACACTACGGTAACGCCCTTAGCCGCGCCACGCCAGGAAACAAGGCAGCGCACCATTATCGGTTCCGTCACCGAAGTGCGCACCAACGTATCGCTGCCCGGCGTTACCGTGATGATCAAAGGCACTAACCGCGGTACGCAAAGCCAGGGAGACGGCACCTACAGCCTGCAGGTGCCGCCCGGGGCCACTACGCTGGTGTTCAGCTATATTGGCTACGCACCCAAAGAAGTGGAGCTCACTTCCTCCAACCAGCTGCACGTGGCGCTCGACCCTTCCAATACCGGGCTGGACGAAGTGGTGATCGTTGCGTACGGCGAACAGAAAAAACAGACCGTGACCGGCTCCATCGCCTCGCTTACCACCAAAGAGTTGCAGCAAAGCCCCGTATCCAATCTCACCAACGCGCTGGCAGGCCGTCTGCCCGGCCTCATCACCACGCAGCGCAGCGGCGAGCCCGGCGTGGACGCCAGCACGCTGTACATCCGCGGTATTGCAACACTGAACAGCGCCACGCCCATTTTTATGGTGGACGGCGTGGAACGCAGCATCGATTATGTAGACCCGAACGATATTGAAAGCCTCACCATTCTGAAAGACGCCGCCGCCACCGCCGTGCTGGGCATGCGCGGGGCGAACGGCGCAGTGCTGATCACCACCCGCCGCGGCAAATCGGGCGCGCCCAGCGTGAACTTCCGCGCGTCCGCCGGTATGCAGGAGGCCAACAAACTGCCGGAATACCTCGGCTCGTACGATTATGCGCGGCTGATGAATGAAGCGCTGGTGAACGACGGCGCGCAGCCCGCTTTTTCGGCTGAGCAGCTGGAAGCCTTTCGCAACGGCAGCGCGCCAAACACGGACTATTACAAGTTCATCATGAAAACCTCCCACGTGGGCCAGGCGAACCTGAACGTAAGCGGCGGCGGCAACGTGGCGCGCTATTTCATTTCCGCCGGCTACAATATTGCGGAAGGCAACTACCGTCATACCAAAACCAATAAAGAAGGGTACAACGGCAACAATGTCATGAAACGTTATAACCTGCGTGCCAACGTAGACGTGGACATCACGCCCAACCTCTCCGCCCGCCTCGACCTGGCCGGCATTCTTACAGACAGAACGGACGGCAACAACTCCGCCAGCACCATCATGAACCTGGCCAACCGCATGGCGCCCATCTACCCTATTTTTAACGAAGACGGCAGCATGTGGGGCAACGGTACTTTCCAGAGCAATATTTACGGGGAACTGTCGCAAAAAGGCTACCGCCGCTGGTATAACAATACCACGCAAGGCACGTTCGCCCTTACCCGCAAACTGGATTTCCTGACCAAGAACCTCAGCGCCAAACTTTCATTTTCTTATGACAACACCAATACTCCCAATGCCAGCTATGGCCGCAATTACGCCGTGTTTGAGCCCCTCCGCAACGCGCAGGGCGAAATCACCGGTTACAAACAATTCGGCAACGATACCCGCATAGACCCCAACGGCGGCTTCAGCGGCGGCGGCGCCGTGCGGCAGACCTACGTGGAAGCTACCGCCAACTGGAACCGTTCCTTCAAACAACACAACACCACCGCCATGCTGCTGTGGAACCGGCGCCTGCTGGAAAACGGCTCCAGCATTCCCAACGCCTACCAGTCGCTGTTATTCCGCGGAACGTACAATTACAACCAGAAATACCTGCTGGAAGTGAGCGCCTCCTACCAGGGCTCCGAGAACTTCCCGAAAGAAAGCCGCTTCGGCCTGTTCCCTTCCATCTCCGGCGGCTGGGTAGTATCTGAAGAACATTTTATCAAAGACAATGCGCCTTTCATCCGTTTCCTCAAACTGCGCGCTTCGTACGGCGAAGTGGGCAACGACCGCAGCGGCGGCGACCGTTTCCTCTGGTTCACTTCCTGGGGCGGGGCCGATCCCTATTATTTCGGCAACAACGCCAACCAGGCCAACGGCTGGGGCCAGGGCGCCATCGGCAACCCCGGCGTTACCTGGGAGCGCGGCAAACAGGTAGACCTCGGGCTGGACCTGCAAATGTGGAACGGCAAGCTGGACGTTACGCTGGACCTGTTTTCCCAGAAAAGAAGGAAAATATTGATTTCCCGGAGCACCCTTTCCGATGTGTTCGGCCAGAGCATCAAGGCGCAGAACATTGGCGCGGTAGACAACAAAGGCATAGAGTTCGAAGTTTCCCACCGCAATACCATCGGCAAATTCCGGTACCAGATCAAGCCTAATTTCACCTATGCAAAAAACGTGATCGTTTATAGCGACGAAGTGACCCGCAGCTATCCCTGGATGCGGCGCACCGGTCATCCTATCGGCACCAAGTTCGGCCTTATCGCCGACGGCTTTTTCCAGGATGCGGATGACGTGAGCAACAGTCCTTTTCAGAATTTCTCCGCTTACGGTCCCGGCGATATCAAGTACCGAAAACTCACCGGCAAAGAGTACGACTACATACAGGCCGGTTTCGACGAAACGCGCATTGGTTACAACCGCACGCCGGAGATCATGTACGGTACAACGCTGGCCGCGGGCTACGGCAACTGGGACCTCAGCGTGCTGTTCCAGGGCGCGGCGCATTCAGACGTAATGCTGAACAACGAAGCCGTATACGAATTTTTCCAGAGCGGGAAAGTAAAACCCTTCCACCTCGGCCGCTGGACGCCGGAAACCGCCGCCACAGCTACTTATCCACGACTTCACAGCAACACGCACGGCAACAACCATCGCGCTTCCTCCTTCTGGATCCGCAGCGCGGACTACCTGCGCCTCAAAAACGCGGAGATAGGTTACACCCTGCCCAAACGCTGGATCGCGCCGCTGAGCCTCTCCTATTTCCGCATTTATTTTAACGGCATGAACCTGTATACCTGGGACAAACTGGACGATTACCAGGTAGACCCGGAAATCGGCGACGGCAACGGCGCCATGTATCCCATTCAGCGTATCTGGAACTTCGGGATTGATGTAAAATTTTAACCACTCACCATTTAAGCTGATTCAGATGAAAAGTAATATTCTCCTCACGATATTTTTATTTTCCGCCCTGGCCCTGTTGCCGCATTGCAAAAAGGGCTTTCTTGACAGGGCGGCCACCACGCAGCAGCAGGACGTGGACATTTTTACCAGTTTTGCAATGACGGACCAGGTAGTGAACAACCTGTACAGCAAAATGCGCGGCACATACACCTATCTTGGCGGCTACAACATGGGCTCGGCTACGGACGAAGCCAAAGACGCCTCCAACTGGATGGGCTCCATGCGTTTCAACAACGGCTCCTGGTCGGGGAACGACAATCCCATCGGCAACACCTGGCGGGAAAACTATGTGGCCATCCGCCAGGCCAACACCATTCTCGAGAACGTAGCGAAGTTCAATACGCCAGACGATGCGAACAATCCCGGCACCCTGGAGATCAGGATCGGCGAGGTCTATTTCCTGCGCGCTTATTTCCTGTGGGAACTGATGCGGCAATTCGGCGGCGTGATCATCTTTACCAAACCCATCGAACAAACGGACCAGGAGGCGCTGAACCGCCCCCGCAATACCTACGACGAATGTGTGGCACAGGTACTGGCGGACTGCGACGAAGCGTTTAAACGCGTGTTGTTCTCCTACGATCCCAACACACAGGTGGGCCGCGTTACCAAAGGCGCCTGTCTCGCCCTGAAAGCCCGCGTATTGCTGTTTTCCGCCAGCCCGTTGTGGGCCAATGCCGGTAAAACCAGCTACCTCGCAGACATTGCCCCCGGCACGCTGGCTTCAGACCCCGCCAAATGGAAAAAAGCGGCGGACGCCGCCAAAGCGGTAATTGATCTGAAAGACGGCAACGGAAACACTGTGTACGCCCTGGAACCTACGCTGGCCGCCCGGCAGGATATGTTCAAAAGCAAAACGCTGCAAAGCAAAGAAGTGATCTTTGTACGCATGCGCGAAGCCAACCAGGACTACGACCGCTACATTTTCCCCAAAGGCTACGGCGGCTGGAGCGGTTGCGCTCCCGCGCAGGAACTGGTGGACGATTATGAAATGAACAACGGCCTGCCCATCGACGACCCGCTTTCCGGCTACGACGACACCCGGCCTTACACCAACCGCGATCCGCGTTTTTATACGGACATCCTCTACAACGGCGCCAACTGGAAAGGTCGCCAGGTAGAGACCTACGCCACGGGCCGCGACAGGCAAAGCACGGAAACAGACCACACCCGCACCGGTTATTTCACCCGCAAACTGGCGGACGAAGCCATTACACCCGGCCAGAGCGGCAGCCGATACATTCACGGCATCAATTACCGTCTCGCGGAAATGTACCTGAGTTATGCCGAAGCCCTCAACGAATACGAGCCCGCCAACACAGACGTGCTCACCTACGTGAACCTGATACGCACCCGCGCGGGCCAGCAGCCTTTGCCGGCCGGTCTTTCCCAGGCAGACATGCGCAAAAAGATACAGAACGAAAGGCGCATAGAACTTTGTTTCGAAAATCACCGTTTCTGGGACGTGCGCCGCTGGAAGATAGCGGAAGCCACGCAAAAAGAGATGTGGGGCATGCGGCCGATCGTAGACGCCGCCGCGCCGGACGGTTTCCGGTACGAACGTTTTAAAGTGGAAGACAGGTTGTGGAGAAACGCGATGTACGTGATCCCCATCACTACAGACGAAACGCTGAGAAACCCTAACCTGAAACAGAACGAAGGCTGGTAAGCCTCCCGCTCGTCATTACAAAACCCGCTGCTACAGCGGGTTTTGTGCTTTATACCGCTTACCCGGTTTACGCTTGTCGTATTTAACCCCATGATTGTCGCATACACACTGCGAGCGATTTGGAATTGCTGCCGACATTTGTACCGTAATAAAACGGCACCATATGAACATACAAGTTTTCTCCCGGATCTCACTCGCCATTGTTGCGGCTGTACTGGCTTCCTGTCAACCCCGCCCGAAGGATGGGCAAAATACTTCCGCCACATCCAAAGACACGGCTGCCATTCAACAGTTGAAACCTTCCGAAAGCGGTTACGCCGACGTAAACGGTTTAAAAATGTATTATGAAGTATACGGTGAAGGCAAACCCATTGTGCTGCTGCACGGCTCTTACATGAACATTCCCGTGAACTGGTCGGCGATCGTTCCGCTGATGGCCAAAGACCGGAAGGTGATCGTAACGGAAATGCAGGGCCATGGCCGCACGAAAGACATTCCCCGCGAGTTGAGCTATGAAGGAATGGCAGACGATGTGTCTGGCCTGCTGAAACATCTCAAAACAGACAGTGCAGACGTATTGGGCTACAGCATGGGCGGCGGCGTTGCTTTCCAGATGGCGGTGCGGCATCCCGAACAGGTACGCAGGCTCGTGATACTGTCCGGCACTTATGCGCATGATGGATGGTGGCCCGAAGTGGAAAAGAGTTTCGCATCATTCACGCCCGATATGTTCAGAGGCACGGCGATACAAAAACAATACGACAGTCTTGGCAACGATCCCGCGCATTTCGACGAGTTTATTAAAAAGGTGATCAGTATAGATTTGAAGCCCTACGACTGGTCGAAAGAAGTAAAAAACATCAAAGCCCCGATACTCATGGCCATCGGCGATGCAGACGGCGTGCGGTACGAACATGCGTTGGAACTGTTCCGCGCCAAAGGCGGCGGGAAAATGGGCGACCTGGAAGGACTGCCGAAATCCCGGCTGGCGATTTTACCGGGCACCACGCATATCGGCATGATGCAGAGGACGAACATCCTGGTACCGATGGTCACCGACTTCCTGGATGCCGACCTGGATGCGCCGCCGCCCACGTTTTAAATATATTTCAAAAGAACCCGGCAAGACCTGCGCACAACGCGGGTCTTGTTTTATTCACCGATTACCGGCCCGTAAATCTCACGCAAAGCGCCGGTGTCGAACACGTCTTTCGCGCATACAACGGGGAATCATTCAGGATGCCCGGCCGGAAATCGGGAACAGACAAAAAACAAGCCGCACGAAACGCAACGTTCATGCGGCTTTTCTCTTATCAAAGCAAACGATGTACTTATGCTGAAAGATGCGGGTATTGTTCGTAAAACTTCTTCCTGAAATACCGCCCCATCAAACCGAACTTTCCCTGCAGCTCACCCATGCCCTGTACTTTCATGATGCCTTCCCCATACAGCGCGGATTCCGGCGGGCGGCGCACTTCGCCGTAATAGATAACGTCTGTGTGGTTGCCTTCGATGTCCATGCTCATTTTTAAAGGTTTTTGCCCCATTATTGACGAGAGGCGCGTTACTTTTTCGGCATTGGTGATGGCGGCCGTTCTGGCGCCCAGGAGGCGGAATTTGTCGAACACGAGATGTTCCCTGGCTTCGCCTTCTTCAAAAAAAAGATAATGCAGGTCGTTGCCGCTCAGTACCAGGTAAGCCGCGTGATCGGCTTCGCGGTAACGGGCTTTTACGCCTACCATGGCCCAGGCGGCTGTTTTAGCCGCGGTGGCGGCGGCCGATTTCATTTTGTTGCCTACCGTGGTAATATGCGCGCATTGGGTGAAAGCGTCGATCGGTGCATCCTGCATTTGTTCTTTGATGGCCCCGAAATGACTGGTCAATAATTCGTTCTGTATCTGCCCGGCCTGTGCCAGCGCATCTTCACCGGCATACTTTTGTTGGGTGGCTTTGTGTTTTTTCATGTAAAACACCATAAATATGCCATAGGCCACAAAGATTACAATAACGATCGGAATGATAAGTGACATTTTCAATACTTAAAGGGGTGAATAATAAGGAGGTTATACCCGTTTTGATTTGATGATCTTCGGCTTGTCTTCGTCGTCCTTCCCCGTCAGCATAAATACGAACCCGGCAAGGCCGATCACCAGCGTGATAATAGCCGCCGCGATCTTTCCAAAGATGCTGATCATAACGGATGCGATGAGGATGACAAGGAAGAACTGCCTGCCGCCGAGATTGTCGAAGTGGAACATGACCCAGGCGAGGTAGCCGAATACGCCGAGTATCACCAGGGCTTCAGAGATCTTTAATATGGACCGGGTTATCTTCATTTTTCGGATATGGTTTTTTACCGGGCTCAAAATACGGTGAAAGGGCTTTTTGGAAGGGAGCTAATCGATATTCGCCGGGGGAAAATCCATATCCGTATTAAAAACGTCCCGGCTTCGCTGACGCATTTCCCCGGAGACTGTTTATCTCCCCGATCCGCCGGCCAAATATGTGATTTGTCCACCATTTACAGTGAAAAGTAGGACAATCCGGTGGCGCCATGGCGTATTTTTGCACTATCGTTCCAAACCGGGAAATATGAAAAACAATATTCCTGTATTACAGATAAAAGAAAACATTTCGGGGGTGCACATCGAAAAGATCACCGATACCGTTTTTGAATCGCTGTACGATTCCGTCGGCCAGCTGCACCGCAACGATCACAACGTTTGTATCCTGCTGAACCGCGGCAGCATCGAGCTGATGGTCGATTTCAAAAACTTCGCCCTTTCCCCGCAAACGTTGCTTTTCCTGCAGCCCGGCCAGATCCAGCGGATGGTCTGCTTCGGGAAAAACAGCGACGGATGGATATTGTTCCTCGACAATAAACTGATAGACGAGCACGCCAGGCTGATGATCGAAGAGGCATTGTTCAATGGCCCGCTGGTGGCGCTTTCCCCGGCAGACGTATTATGGTTCACCCGGTATTTCGAACTGCTGTATCAAACCTACTACGACGAAGCGCTGGACAATTTTCACAAACCTGCCGTCAATGCCCTGGTGGTGCCCGGCATTTTCAAGGTCGCCGCGGCTTTCCGGGTAAATGCAAGGTCTGCCGCAGGCGCGTATTCACAAAGAAGCATCGAATTGACGATCAATTTTAAAAGACTGGTCAGGAAACATTACCGGGAACTGAAAAAACCGAACGATTATGCGGAGCTCATGAACTTATCCATCAGTTACCTGAACGACACGATAAAGTCCGTCACAGGCTTCACGGCGTCTTATTTCATCCAGCAGGAAATGCTCCGGGAAGGCCAGCGGCTGCTTTGTTATTCAGACCAGACCATCAAAGAGATCGCGGCGTACCTTGGTTACGACGATGCCAAATATTTCAACCGCATCTTCACCAAACTGGCCAAAATTTCTCCCGGGCGTTTCAGAAGTAATTTCAAATCAAACAAAACCATGAGCCTGCCTGTTGTCAAAAACAGGCCCCTGTAACCCCACCCGAAAAATACCGGTTTATACTGCCAGGAACACATGAGAAAAAAAGCTTTCAGAAAAGGCTTTCGGGGCTTTATGCGCCCAAAAGCCAAAGTAGCAATAACATAAAAATGAAAAGGATCAACAACAGGAATATCATAAAATCCGGCATCTGTCTGGTGTGTATGGCGGGTTTCATAACCGGGGCGCAGGCCCAGCCGGTGAGCGACACGGCCCTTACACTCTCGTTGCGGGATGTGATCGGAAAGGCCAAAGAATCCAACAAACTGGTAGCTGTGATGAAAACGGAGGAAAGCGCCACCCGCCTGGACCTGGAAGAGGCCAGGGCGGGCGCGCTCCCCCGTATCAACGCCAGCGGTTCTTACCAGCGGTATACCCGTGTAACGCTGTACGACGGCGTTTGGGGCGACCCGCATTCCATCACCAAACCGCCCAACGCCAACGCCGGCGGCCTGGCGCTCGAAACATCCTTTAACCTGTATGCGGGCGGGCGGCAACGGTATATCGTCACCGATTCCAGGCATAAGAACGAGCTGGCCTCCATCAACATCGAAGAACAAAAAGCGAATACCGGCCTGCAGGCCGCGCTGCATTACCTGGAGCTGATCCGGTATTATTACCAGGGCCGGCTGATCAGCGACCAGGTAACCCGCGCCAGGACGCGTTCGCAAAACATCGCAGCATTGTACGCCAACGGCAAGATCACCAAAAGCGATGTGCTGCGGGCGGACGTGTTATTGTCCAACGTACTGTTAAACGAAACCGCGAATAAAAACGACTACCGCATTAGCAACCGCCGGCTGAACATCCTGCTGGGCATCGGGGAATTTACAGTCATCATCCCGGCAGACACGGCTTCCCTCTCCGTTGCCGACAGTCTTGAGAATGATCTGCACACCGGCGGTTTCCCCGGCAACTACGCCATTTTAAAAGCCGGCAAAAATATCGAGCTGCAGGAAAACAGGACGCGGCTCGCCCAATCGTTCAACAAGCCCGCCATTGCGCTTTTCGGCGGTTACGGGTTTAATTACCCGAACACTTTTATGTTCCCGCCGGTAGCGCAAACCTTGTCCGTTGGCACGGCCGGCGTAAAAGTGACGTACGAAATATCGTCGCTTTACCAGCATAAAAACAATTTAAGATCTTCGCGCATGCGGGAAACGGCTTTAGCGCAGCAGAAAGACTGGATCACGGAAAACGTACGGCTGGAAGCCAAAGCGCTGGAAATAAAATACTATGAAGCGGTGCACCGGGTCCATGTTACGAAGAAATCGATCGAACAGGCGGAAACGAACTACCATATCCAGAACACGAAATACTTCAACCAGCTTTCGTTGTTAACCGATCTGCTGGACGCGGACAATCTTTACCAGGAATCGAGATTCAATTACCTGCAGGCTAATATCGCGGCAATGTCCATTTATTACCGTTTACTTTTTATCACCGGAAAATTATAATGATCATAATGAAGCCGAAAAAGAATAAAAAAAGCATTGCGAACAAACTCAGTATAGCCGTTGCGTTGCTGGTGCTGACCGTCGCGCTGGTCTATTTTGTTCGTTATCTCGTGTACATGGGCAAATACGAGGACACGAACGACGCGCAGGTCGAATCCTTCATCAACCCCGTTTCCGCCAGGGCGGGCGGCTTTATAAAAGAAGTGCTGTTCAGCGAGCACGAACCGGTAAAACAGGGCGACACGCTGGTAATACTGGACGACAGGGAATATATCCAGAAAGTGAAAGAAGCCGAATCGATGCTGGAAGACACGAGGGCGCAGCAGGAAATACTCGCGGCTTCCATCGAATCGGCGCGGAACGCCACTTTGATCAACCAGGACCAGATCGGTTCCGCCAAAGCAAGGTTATGGCAGCAGGAACAGGAAGTGAAACGGTTCAAAAACCTGCTGAGCGCCGAAGCCGTTACCTTATCCGATTTCGAGCAGGTGCAAACGAGGTACGATGTATCGAAAAGCGATTACAACGCCACCGTCAACGGTTTGAAAACCGGCAACAGCAAAGTGCGCGAGCTGGAGGCCCGGTATAACGCCGTTTCCGCCGCGCGCAAACGCGCCGAAGCCTTGCTTAACCTTGCAAAGCTTAACCTGGGTTATACCGTCATCACTTCGCCTTACACGGGGTTCACCGGGCGGAAAAACATCCTCGCCGGGCAGCAGGTGCAGCCGGGGCAGCCGCTGGTATCCGTTGTGAATAACCGGGACAAATGGGTGATCGCGAATTTTAAGGAGACCCAAGTTTACGGCATGTATATCGGGCAGCCGGTGGAGATCAGGGCGGACGCGGCGCCGGGGAAGGTCTTTACCGCAAAGATCGCGGCCATTTCCGCTTCCACCGGCTCGAAATTCTCCCTGTTCCCTGCGGATAATTCAACGGGAAATTTTGTGAAAGTGGTGCAACGCGTGCCGGTAAAAATACTTTTTGATGATAGTACCGTTGAAGAATTGAAGGCGGGCATGAACGTAAAAGTGACCGTCAGGAAAACAAAAAATAAATAATCATGGCCGCGCAAAATGCGTATTTCCATCCCAGGTTCAACGGGTATACCGGGCTCGTCAGGCTGGCGCTGATCTTTATTTTGTTCGCCGGCATTGCGCAGTTCGCGTCTTTCGGCATCATCCAGGCGCATGTGATCTCCTATTACGGCGCACAGCCGGAAGACGTGACCTTTGCATTCCAGATCACCTATGTGGGCATCATCACCACCCTGCCGGTACAATTCAGAACGTACCGGTTTTTCAACACCCGCAGGTACCTTGTCATCGCTTTCCTGGCGGGCATCCTGCTGAATACCGGCTGCCTGCTCACGCAGGACCTGGTGGTTTTTACGGCGCTCCGTTTCCTGACCGGCGTGGTAACCTGCATTATCGCGGGGTGTATGCTGCTTTCGATCTTCACCACCCTGCCCGAGCCTAAAAGGATGCTGGTGGGCATATCCATATTTTTCCCGCTGATCCTGGCGGCCGGTCTGATCGTCGGCATCGGTGCCTCCTGGGCGGTGGAAAGAATGGACTGGACCGCGATGTATTACGGGCTGATCGCCTTGCAGGTACTGGCCATGCCGCTGTGCGTAATCGTTTTTAAAGAAAAGCCCGATGTGAAGCCGTATCCCTTGTACCAGGTAGACTGGTTCGGCGCCGTTCTTTTTATGTTTGGCGCAGCGGCCGCGGCGTTTGTAATGATCTACGGTCCGAAACGTTACTGGCTGAACGACCGCGAAATAAGAAACGCCGTCGTATCTGGCGTGATCATGACGGCGCTTTTCCTGTACAGGCAGGCGACCGTTAAAAGACCGCTTATCCATCTCAGCGTTTTCAGGCACGGCAAATTTGTTTTCGCGATCCTGCTGATGGTGGTGTTTTACGGGGCACGGGACAGCATAAACCTGCTCTACGGTTATTCAGCCGGCATTTTAGGCTGGAGCGCGGGCGATATCGTGAATGCCGGCATGTTCAATGTTGCCGGTGTGGTGCTGGGCACGCTCGTGGCGGTAAAGGTCATTCTCGTGAAAAAACAAAACCTGCCTTTTTTATTGCTGGGCGGGTTTGCGTTAATGGCGTATTATCATTTCTGGGTACATCTCCATATCACGCCTGATCTTTCTTTCGCGCAGATCTCCATCCCTGTTTTTTTGCAGGGTTTGAGCTGCGGATTGCTCTTCGTTCCCATTACCGTGTTCTGCATGGCCTCCATCCCGCAAACCACGGGCATGACGGGAATCGTGGTGTGCACTTACGCCCGTTTTGCCGCCACGCTGAATTCAATTTCGGGGTTCAATACTTTGCAGTTGAATTATAACCAGCGGCACAGGGAAAATCTTTCAGGCAATTTTGCCGCCGGAAATGAACTGCTTTCACAAAGACTGGAATTTTACAAGAGTTTTTTTATGTCGAAAGGATACAGCCAGGGCGAAACCACGGGCCTCTCGAATGCGCTGGTAGCCAAATCGGCCGGGGTGCAAAGCCAGCTACTGACGATCCGGGAAATATTTTACCTGTTGGGGATGTGCATGGCGGCGACGGTGATCGTTTTGATCGGTTTCGCCGTGGTCAGCAAAATAAAAACGGCGAAGGTCGAAAGGCTCATCGACCGGAAAATTATCTCCGAAGCTTAACAGCAGTTCCGCTCCGGGCTTCCGGACGCAAAGCCGGAAACAGCCGTAAGCGCGCGGTTTAACGTCGATGGCGGCACGCCCGCCACACAATCATCTTAGGATCAATCGTTTATAAACGGCTGGCGGGAATAAAAAAAGATTTTTCGGCCGGCCGTTTATGAAATTGAGAACCGCAAACCCCTGGGAGCTTGACCGTAAATTATTATATTGCGTGCCGGCACAGTTATACTAGCAGATATGACCGGCGATAACGTAATACTTTATTCGTCCATTCTTTTGATCGAAGACGATCCAGACGACCGTGAACTCTTTATTCAAGCCATCGATGCCATCAGCAATGGCAATCCTATCGAGGTGCGTACCGCTCCCAACGGGGCAGACGGTCTTAAGCTGCTGCAGCAGAAAACACCCGACATCATTTTTTCGGATGTGAACATGCCCGTGATGGACGGCTTCCAGTTTGCGCTGGCGGTCTACGATCATTTTCCTTCCCTGAAAGTTCCCATCGTGTTTATGTCCACTGCCAATCTCCACCGCGATATCGTTTACGCTGAAATGCTGAATGTGATCCACTATATCCGGAAACCGGGCGCGGTAAGCGAACTGGAAAAAGAAGTGGCGCAGGTGCTCAGCAACCGTTATTTGTCGTAAAACATCGGGGATTAATGCCAGCTGTGGCCGCAGTGGCGGCATACAGGTTCATGACCCGCTGCGTCGGCACTCTCACCGAATATTTATCGTTTCCGCGGATGGCGAAATACCAGGTATCATCAGACCACATAAAGACAAATCTAACTCGATTTCCGCACCACCAGCTCCGTTTTTAATACTTTGATGATCGCCTTCCAGTCCGCCACCTCGCGGTTGATCTGGTCGATCAGCAATTGCGCGGCCGCCTGGCCGATCTCTTTCACCGGCTGCGCCACGGTAGTGAGCGCAGGATCTATCAGCCCGGACACAAAATCGTTGCTGAAACCTACCACGGCAATGTCTTCCGGCACTTTCAGCCCGCGTTTTTTTATGACCTGTATCGTTTCGATCGCGGTGGGGTCGTTTACGGCGAAGATCGCATCCGGCGGGTTTTCCAGGTTCAGCAGGTGGTTTACGTAAATTTTCACTTTATCGATGTTCAGGTCGTAAGAGATCACCAGCTCTTCGTCGAACGGCACATTATGCTTGCGTAGCGCGGCTTTGTAGCCGTTAAGCCTTTTTTCGCTGATCTTCAGCGACGATGGCCCGGCCAAATGCGCGATCCGCTTGCGGCCGCGCCCGATGAGGTGGCACACGGCGCGGAACGACCCGTCGTAATCGTCCACGATCACTTTCGGCACATCCATTTCATCGCACACGCGGTTAAAAAATACGATGGGAATGCCTTTGCGCTGGAAGATTTTCAGGTGGTCGAAGTTCCGCGTTTCTTTCGTGATAGACACCAGGATGCCGTCTACCTGGTTGGCCAGCATCACGCGCGTGTTGGCCACCTCGGTTTCGTAGGTTTCGTCTGACTGGCAGATCACCGTGGAATATCCCGCTTTGCTGGCCACTTCCTGCGCGCCGATGATGGCTTTTGGGAAATAGGAACTGTGAAATTCCGGCACGATGATACCGATGGTGTTCGTTTTTTTGGTGATCAGGCTGATGGCCAGCATATTTCGCTGGTAATCGAGCTTTTCCGCCAGTTCCAGCACGGCCTGCCGCGTATCCGGTTTCACGCTTTTGTGGCCGGTGAGCGCGCGGGACACGGTGGATTTCGAAAGGTTCAGCTCCTTCGCGATGTCGATAATGGTAACCTGATGACGCTTCATACCGCTAAGGAACAAAATATTTTCATTTATGGGAACATTCCCGCAAATTGGGAATGTTCCCAATTTACCATGCGTCATTTTTTTATACGCGGAATTGTTGTTAGTTACAATCTTTGGCCGTCAACTAAATTCACACGTATGAAGAAACTGATGCTTATCACCGGCACGCCGCTGCCCGTTTACACCACGTTGCATCCATTCCCCCGCCTCTCCGTTACCTATATCGTTCATTCTAAAAACAAATTGGTTCCATGAATGCCAGGATCATTACCACACTGATGTTGTGTTTGGCCGTTTTTACCGCCGGCTTCGCACAAACGCCGGCCGCTTCCCCCGGCGGGAACAGAACGGTTACCGGGAAAATCACCGATAATACGGGCGAGCCGCTGCCCGGCGTTACCATTTTGCTGAAAGGAGCAAAAGCGCAGGCCATGACCAACGAGATGGGCTTCTATTCCATCCGCATCGGGTCGGCCACTAACGCCGTGCTTGTATTTTCTTTCGTCGGTTTTCATACCAAGGAAGCGAAACTCGGCCCCACCGCCACCGTGTACAACACCACCCTGGAGCCTTCCGTAAGAGGGCTGAACGACGTGGTGGTGATCGGGTACGGCAGCATAAAAAGAAAAGACGTGACCGGTTCGGTGGGCGAAGTGAAGGTGGAAGACATGCAAAAAGCGCCCGTGCCCAGCTTTGAGCAGGCGCTGGCCGGCAGGGTGGCCGGTTTGCAGGTTTCCGCGACGGACGGTCAGCCCGGCGCCCCCATGCAGATCGTGATCAGGGGCAATAACTCCGTTACGCAGGATAACTCTCCCCTGTTCGTGATAGACGGTTTCCCCGTGGAGCAGCCGGACAACAACGCCATCAATCCCGCCGAGATAGAATCCATCGAAGTATTGAAAGATGCGTCCGCCACCGCCATTTACGGCGCCCGCGGCGCAAACGGGGTGATCATCATCACCACCAAAAAAGGCAAGATGGGCACGCCCACTGTGTCTTATCAAACCTGGATGGGCACGCAGAAGATCCCGAAACAGCAGGAAATGATGGACCCGTACGAATTCGTGAAATACCAGCTGGAAGTGAATCCCGCGTTGTATACCGACGTTTACCTCAGAGACGGCAAAACGCTGGAAGACTACCGGAACGTGGAAGGCATCAACTGGCAGGACCTTGTGTTCCGCAAGGCCTTCATGCAAAATCACAACCTCGCCCTGCGCGGCGGCACCGACCGTACCAAATATTCCTTTTCAGGCAATATGATGTCGCAGGACGGCATCATCATCAACAGTGGCTTCAACCGTTACCAGGGAAGATTGGTGCTGGACCAGACCGTGTCTGACAAACTGAAAGCGGGTATGAACGTAAACTACACCGCCACCAAAACCTACGGAACATTTGCGAGCACTACTTCACAGGGCAATACGTCGAGCCTGATGTACAGCATCTGGGGTTACCGCCCCGTTACCGGCGATCCTGAAACGGACGTATCGATCATCGACGAGCCGTTCGACCCCGCAGTGGACCCGATGAACGAATACCGCGTCAATCCCGTTATTTCCAACAAAAACGAATACAATCCCCGCTTCGGCAACACGCTTACCGCGAACGCCTACGTGGAATACAAACCGATCAAACACCTTACGCTGCGCGTTACCGGCGGTCTTACCAAAATCGCGGTGCGGCAGGACATTTTCAACAATTCCAACACCCGCCTCGGCAACCCGAAAAGCAGCGTGCAGGGCGTGAACGGTTCGGTAGACAATGCCGAGACCACCAACCTGCTGAATGAAAACACCCTTACCTACGCCCGCGTGTTCAATAAAAAACACAGCCTGAACGTAGTGGGCGGCGGTTCTTTGCAGCAGGTTTCGTACTACCGTTACGGTTATACCGCCAGCCAGGTGCCGAACGAATCGCTGGGCATGAGCGGGCTGGACGAAGGCATCATCAACACCGCTCCCACCGTGAGATCGACCAACAGGCTGATGTCTTTCCTCGGGCGTGTGAATTACAGCTACGACGGCAAATATCTCTTTACCGCTTCTTTCCGTTCAGACGGCTCTTCCAAATTCCCCGACGGCAACAAATGGGCCTATTTCCCTTCCGGCGCGGTGGCATGGCGGCTGATCGAAGAACCTTTCATGAAGGGCATCACCTGGCTGTCTGACGCCAAAGTGCGCGCCGGTTACGGTCTTACGGGCAACAACCGAGTGGCGGACTTCGCGTATCTTTCTTCCCTCCAGCAATTCCCCTACTCCGGCTACGTGTTCGGCAACTCCGTGATGAAAGGCACCATTCCCAGCAATCTCGGCAACCAGACACTGAAGTGGGAAACCACCGCGCAGACGGACTTCGGTATCGACGTAGGTTTCTTCAAAAACCGCATCACGCTCACCACCGACTATTACAAAAAAAATACGAAAGATCTTCTCCTTTTCGCCACCCTCGCCCCTTCCACCGGCTATCTCAGCGGTTACCGCAACGTAGGCCGCGTGTCTAACGAAGGGCTGGAGTTCACGCTTAACACCATCAATATCCAGAACAAAAAATTCACCTGGAGCAGCAACTTCAACATCTCCTTCAACCGCAACCGGGTAGTGCAGCTGAACGAAGGCGAGCCCAGCTACGCTTCGCGCATCACCTGGGGCAACTTCAACAATGCCTATCCGCACATCGCGATACCGGGCCATCCCATCGCCATGTTCTACGGCTTTTTGTTCGACGGCATTTACCAGTTCAGCGACTTCAACCAGCTGGCCAACGGTACTTACGTGCTGAAAGATAATATCCCGGACAATGGCTCTCCCCGCGCCAATATCAAACCGGGGTACGTGCGGTATAAAGACATCAACCAGGACGGGCAGGTAGACAACAGCGACCTTACGCTCATCGGCAACCCCAACCCGGTCCATGCCGGCGGCTTTTCCAACAACTTCACCTACGCCAATTTCGACCTGAACGTATTTTTCCAGTGGAGCTACGGCAACGACCTGCTGAACGCCAACCGCATCGTGTTCGAGAACGGCGAGGCCAGAAGTTATCTCAACATGTTCAAATCGTACGAAAAACGCTGGACGCCCGAAAACCCCAGCAACGAGTTGTACCGCGTAGGCGGCCAGGGCCCGCTGGTGTATTCTTCGCGCACGATAGAAGACGGCTCGTACCTGCGGCTGAAAACCGTGGCGCTGGGCTACAACGTGCCGGCGAAGGTGTTGAAAAGGGCGCATATCCAGGCGCTGCGCGTGTACGGATCGGCGCAGAACCTTATCACCTGGACCAATTACAGCGGCCCTGATCCCGAAGTGTCCGTACGGCCTTCCGCGCTCACGCCGGGCTTCGACTGGTCTGCCTACCCGAAAGCCAGGACCGTCACCTTCGGTCTCGATCTCACTTTTTAACATTAAAAGATCTGCAAAATGAAACGCATCCTCATATTGCTTTTACTCGGCTCAGGCATTTTCAGTTCCTGCAATTTCCTGGAAACGAACCCGGAAGACTTTGTAACGCCGGAAAATTATTATAAAAACGAAGCCGACATGGAACGCGCGCTGGGCGGCGTATACAACCGGCTGATCGATCAATACGGCCGCATGTATTCGCGCGGGTTGTACAGTTTTCTCGTGATCAGCGACGAATTTTATTACAAAGGCATCAGCATCAACGACCTCCGTGTAATGGACTTCGACGCGGGGCACCTGGACATCAACAAACTCTGGGAAGTGATCTATTCCGGCATAGACAGGGCCAACCTGCTGCTGGAAAATATCAACACGCCGGATATGGACGACGACAGGAGAAACGAGATCCGCGGCGAAGCGCTTTTCCTCCGTGCGTATTATTATTTCCTGCTGACGGACAATTTCGGCGGCGTGCCGCTGAAGCTCGCTTCCACTAAATCGCCCACCGAGCCTTACCTGCCGCGCACTTCCGTAAAAGACATGTATGCGTTTATCGTAAAAGACATGCGGGAGGCCGAAACGCTGGTGAGCGACATCAGCGCCTACAATTACAACGAAAGGATCACCAAAACAGTGGTACAGGCCGTACTGGCGAGGGTTTTCCTGACCATGGCCGGCGAACCGCTGAAAGACGTGGCCCGTTACAACGATGCGCTGACCTACGCGGACAAAGTGATCGCCTCCGGCCGCCATTCCCTGAACCCGGATTACAAACAGATCTTCATCAATCATTCGCAGGACAAATACGACATACAGGAATGTTTATGGGAAGTGGGCATGTACGGCAACCAGCTCGGCAGCGTGATGCTGGCGGGGCGCGTGGGTCTTGAGAACGGCGTGGAATGCCCAGACGACGAGATCGGCTACAGCAACGGCCCGCTGAAACCCACCGGGCGCATCTTCAAACTGTACGGCGAGGGCGACCTCCGCCGCGATTGGGCGATAGCGCCTTACAAATACGTTGTGACCGCGGGCGTTACCTCGAAAAGTTTTTACACGCCCACGCAGATCTACGAACGCACGGTTGGCAAATGGCGCAGGGAATACGAACTGGCCACGCCGAAAAGCAGGGGTTACAGCTCCACCAACTTCCCGGTGATGCGTTATTCCGACGTGCTGCTGATGAAAGCGGAAGCGTCGAACGAAGTAAAAGGCGCGCCGGATGCCGATGCTTATGAAGCCATCAATATGGTGAGAAGGCGCGGGTACGGCAAACCGGTGAACGTTCCGGATGCGGACGCAGACGTGCCCGCAGGGCTCGACCAGGAAGCGTTCCGGCAAATGGTGCGGGACGAGCGCGGCAGGGAGCTGGCGTTTGAAGGCATGCGCAAACACGACCTGATCCGCTGGGGAATTTATATTTCCAATATGCAGTCGCTGGCCGTGGAAGCCGCCGCTGAAGCGCCTTCTGCATACAAATACTCCGCCAACGCCGCCAAAAACACGACGCCGAGGAACGTGCTTTTCCCGATCCCTTCCACGGAGCTGACCGTCAACCATCTTGTTACACAAAACCCGAACTGGTAATTATGCGAAAGATATTATACGCCATGGCCGTGGCCGTTTTGCTGCTGGCCTGCGCCAAAGAAAAAATCCCCGTGCAGGACTTCGGGGTGCAAACCGCTTCCCTTACCGTGAAAACCGGGGATTCCGTTCGTTTTACCTTCTCCGGCAATCCGGACAACCTCGTGTTTTATTCCGGCGAGCCAGGCCATAATTACGAATTCCGCAACCGCGCGTCGGCCCCCAACGATCTGCAGATCGATTTCAGAACGCTGGTGCAGTACGGCATGATCAGGGCGAATTTGCAGGTGCTCGTGTCTAACGACTTCAACGGCAAGGCAGACACCAATTCCGTTAAAGCCGCCACCTGGACGGACCTGACAGACCGCGCCACTTTCTCTACCGGCGGCGACCAGACGCCTTCCGGCGTATTGAGCCTGAAAGAATTTACACGCCCCGAAGCGGATTCCGCGCTCATTTACGTGGCCTTCCGCTACACCGATTACAAAAAACCGCAGGGCCAGAACCGTTGGGTGGTGCGCACTTTCGCGGCCAACAACGTGTCGGAAGACGGGGTGATTACGCCATTGGCGGTAATGTCCACCGCCGGCTGGATCAAAATCGATTTCCATAACCCGGCCTTCGTATGGAGCGTTACCAGCGCGCAGCTGCTGATGCCCGCCGCCGGCGCCACTGCAGACGATAACGAGGACTGGGTGATCTCCAAAGGTTTCAATCCCTGGTACATCCTGCGGGACAAAGGCGTGGTGCTGAAAAACATCAGCACGGAAATACGGGAATATTCCTACGTTTATACCAAACCGGGCACGTACAAGGTCGTATTCGAAGGATCGGCCGTGCGGTACAACGGCGAGCGCCGCACCACCCGCGAGATCAGTTTAACCGTTACACCATAAGAAAAGACATGAATACAGCGATAGACACCTCCGTTATAGTTATTTTCTCCGTTTTTATCATGCTGGTAGGGTTTTCCTTTTCCAGGACGGGCAGGAACCTCAAATCGTTCTTCGCCGCCGGGGAAGCCGTGCCGTGGTTCATCGGGGGGCTTTCGCTTTTTATGAGCTTTTTTTCCGCGGGCACTTTCGTGGCCTGGGGCTCCATCGCTTACAAATACGGATGGGTGGCCGTTACTATCCAGTGGACGATGTGCATCGGCGGGCTGGTAACAGGTTTGTACCTCGCGCCGAAATGGAAGGCCACCGGTAACCTCACCGCCGCGGAATTTATCCGCGAGCGGCTGGGCATCGGCGTGCAGCGCTCGTACATTTACATTTTCATGATCGTGTCCCTGCTCATCAAAGGCTCTGTGCTGTATTCAGTTGCGCGCCTGGTGAGCTCTTCGCTGGGTTTCCCATTGATGCCGAGCACCGTGGTGCTGGGGCTGTTCATGATCGCGTATACCGCCGTGGGCGGGCTGTGGGCGGTGATGGTGACGGACATCTTGCAGTTCGTGATACTCACGGCTGCCGTGCTGCTCATTATTCCGCTCGCGTTCGATGCGGCCGGCGGCGTAGACCGCTTCCTGCATTTTTCCCCCGAAGGTTTTTTCAGCGTGGTGAACGGGGAATATACCTGGGGTTTCATTTTCGCATTCGCGTTGTATCACATCTTTTACATCGGCGGCAACTGGACGTTCGTGCAGCGGTACACCAGTGTAGACACGCCGAAATCAGCTTCCAAAGTAGCTTTCCTCTTCGCCGGGTTGTACATTATCAGCCCGGTGCTGTGGATGCTGCCGCCCATGTTGTACAAGCTCATCAATCCTTCTTTAACGGGGCTGGACACGGAAAACGCCTACCTGATGGTATGCAGGCACGTATTGCCAGCGGGACTGATGGGGCTGATCCTCACCGGGATGTATTTTTCCACGTCCGCTTCGGCCAATACTGCGCTGAACGTGGTATCCGCCGTATTCACGAACGACATTTACAAAGGGCGCATCAACCCCGCGGCTTCCGATAAAAAACTGATGTACGTAGCCCGGCTTTCTTCCTGGCTTTTCGGCGTCGGCATGATCGGCATCGCTTTGATCGTGCCATATATCGGCGGCATCGTGGAATTTACGCTGAGCATCGGCGCCATCACCGGCGGGCCTTTGCTGGCGCCGCCCATCTGGGCGCTGTTCTCGAAACGGCTCAACGGGAAGGCGACCTTGTTCATCACCATCCTGAGCCTGGGCGCCAATCTCCTGTTCAAGATCATCCTTCCCTTCACCTCGGGCATCAGCCTGAGCAGGGCCGACGAAATGCTGGTAGGTGTGGGATTGCCTTTCCTGATGCTGCTGGCGTACGAGATCTATGCGCGCATGGCGGGTAAAACAAGTGAAGAATATGTGCAGCTTCAGCAATTAAAAGCGCAGCGGAAAATTTCCCTGCAAACGCCCGACCCTGAAGAAGCGGCCGCCATCCGGCAGCAGAACATCTTCGGGCTGAAAGTGATCGCGTTTTCACTGGCGTTTATCGCCGTGCTGCTGTACGTGCTTTGTTTCTTCGCGGAAGGCAGCGCCCCACTGGTGGCCGGCATCGCAACCATCGTGCTGCTGTTGGCGCTTATTCCGCTGAGCGCCGTTTTTAAGAATATACGCGAAGCGCAACCTGTAAAAAATTAAACAGATGATCCGTAAATACGTAACGATAATTTTATGCTGCCTGCCGGGCTTCTCCGCCATGGCGCAGCGGCCTGTAGCTTTGCAGAACGGTCATGTACGCCTGCAATGGGAACAAACGAAAGACGGTTATGCATTAAAAACGCTGGCGGTAAAAAAAGACGGCGCATGGAAAACGTTGCCGCGCCCCGGCGGGGAATACACCCTGCTGTACGCCGCCTCTGCGCCGGATAAAAAACCGCAGCCGGTGTACGACGGCAACGGGAAAGTGATCCATGATTTTCCTGAAGAGAAATACCGGTATATCCAGTCTGCCTGGAACCAGCTCACCCAAAGCGTACAGCTGAACACCGCCGGCGAAGCTTTTCATTTCCGGCCCTCCACCGCCGCCGCAGCCGGCGATTCGATCGTGTTCAAGGCGGGAAACGCTGTGGCGGAAATAACTTCCGTATGGCGCATCGATCCTGCTTTCCCGTCGGATGTACAGGTGAAAATGACATTGCGCGCAAAAACGGACGGTTATTTCTCCATGGCCTCTCCCACGCTGGTCAGCTTCCGTGAAAACGAACTGGAGTGGGCCGGCATTCCCGGTTATTACCAGGGCCGTTACCTCGAAAAAGATTTTATCAAAGCAGGCATGTACCTGCAGGGCATTCCCGCCATTCCGCTGGTGGTAAGGGAAAGAACCGCCACTACTTTATCCCCTTTCATCAGCAGCCGCAACCAGGTTACCATCGCCGTGATACCAGACCCCGGCACCGGGCGCGATCCCTGGGAGACGGACAAAAAAACGCATTCCACCTGGAAGCTCGGGCTTTCCCTGATGAACAGGAAAGCGGAGCTCTCTCCCACTATTTACCATCCCGTGCTGGGCGAAGACAAGTCACGAATGAAAAACGGCGAAACCGTGGAAATGGCCTTCCGGTATAGCGTGCAGCCTGCAGACTGGTACGCCGTTTACCAGCACGCGGCCAACGATATTTACCGTTTCCCGGATTTCCTGTCGCTGAAATCGACAAAACGCTCGCTCACCAACCGCATCCTGGACATGCACCGTTATGTAACCGGCGATTCCACCTCGATGTGGCGCACGGAAGACATGGAAGGCCTGGAAATAGGCGCCCAGGCTTATCTCGGCGGCGTATACCTCTCCGAAAAGGACGCAATGAAAAATTCCGATTACGGCGCGATGTGGATGCTCGCCAATATCATGAACGATAACGTATTGCGGAACACGCGGCTGCCTTACGCCCGCAACTTCAAACTGAAACAGCAGAATACCGCCCCCGGGTTTTTCAACGGTTCCGCCGCCGGGCAATATTATCTCTATAAAAGCAAACGGTTTACCGAAGAATGGGGCCCGTACGTGGAGCCCATTGGCCTTACCTACTACGTGCTGATGGATGCGGGAAATATCTTGCTTTTCCAGCCTGAAGACGCCGTAATGAAAAAAGAACTGGCCGCCGCGGCGGACCGGCTGCTGGCCTGGATGGGGAAAGACGGCCAATGGCAGGTGGCGTACGATCATCTTTCTACCAAACCGCTCTTTACCGAAGTGCAGGACTTCCGCCCGACGTTCTACGGCCTGGTGATCGCATACCGCATCCTCAAACAACAAAAATACCTGGACGCCGCTAAAAAAGGCGCGGACTGGTATATCAAAAACGCGGTGGAAGAAGCCCGTTTCCTGGGCGTTTGCGGCGATGCGCGTTTCGTGCCGGACTTTGCCACCGGTCAAAGCGCGCAGGCGTTGATGGACCTTTACGACATCACCGGCGATAAAAAATACAAAGACGCCGCCATCAAAACGGCGCGTTTTTACACCACTTCCGTATACACGCATCCCATTCCTTCCAATGCGGTTAAAACAGTGAATGGCGTGCAGCGCCAGGACTGGGAGATTTCGCAGGTGGGCCTTGGCTTCGAACATGGCGGCACCATCGGCAGCGCCAATCCTTCCGGCCCGATCCTGCTGGCCAGTCATGCCGGCATGTTCGTGAGAATGTTCGCGCTTACAAAAGATTCGCTTTTCCTCAATATGGCAAGGGCCGCCGCACTGGGCCGCGACGCGTTTGTAGACGCGCCCACCGGCGTAGCTTCCTACTATTGGACGAATATGAACAAAGGCGCGGGCCCCTACCCGCACCATGCCTGGTGGCAGATCGGCTGGATCACCGATTACCTGCTGGCGGAAGCGGAGCTTCGCTCCGGCGGGAACGTCAAATTCCCGAGAGGTTTCATCACACCGAAAGTGGGCCCGCATGAATCCTACGGCTTCGCGCCGGGCGTGGTGAACGGTACAAAAGCTTCGCTGCTGCTGCGCGAAGGGTTATTGCAATGCGACAATCCATATCTCGATTATTACTGCGCCGTCAGCCAGGAAGAAAATAAACTGTTCTTCATTTTGCTGAACAACGACGACGAGCCGATGCGCGCCACGCTGCGCACGGATTATTCCAAAGTGCCGGTAACGCCTGAGAAGGCTGGAAACAATATTCCCGTTGAGATTGCGCCGTACGGCATCAAGGTGATCACTGTAAAATTCCGTTGAGCGTTTTTATGAAAAAACAATTACTGGCCGGGTTATTTCTCACGGCAGGTTTTATGGCGAAGGCGCAACGCTCCTATTTCCTGGAGGCGGAAGATTTCAGCATACGGGGCGGTTGGATCGTTGAAAAACCGCCGGGGGGTGGCGTTTCAGGCAAACACATCCTGCGTGTGATCTCCGGCGGCGTAAAGGCGGCCGATGCGCTGACGGTGGTGCGGATACAACAGGCAGGCGAATATACAGTGTGGACGAAAACGGTGGACTTTCCAGGTAACCGGCCCGGTTCGCGGCTGTTCCAGGTGCTGGTGAACGATGTGCCGCTGGCGCAGGAATCCGGGAAACACGGTCACGCGGATTACCGTTGGGAAAAAGCGGGCGTTGCCCGGATGGACACCGGAGAAAACGTGATACAGCTGCGCGACAGCCGCGGCAATTATCCCCGTGTGGACGCATTGTTCCTCACCGCGGAAAATATTTCGCCGGACAAAGCCAATCTTCCAACCTTCAAGATCACGCCGGCGCCCGTTCATTTGCCTCCCGCTGCATTGCCCGGCAGCGGCGCAAAAAAGATCGGCGCCAATGCGGAAGTAGTGGCGGCTTTGGAAAATGAACACCTTAAACTCGAAATAATACGATCGGAAGGATTGTTTGCACGCACCGCCGTTAAACACGCGGGAAAATGGCAATACCTGGACGCTTCCGTGGAGGAGAACCGCATTTTGCTGCTGAGCGCAGACGACCCGCAGATCACTTTCGGCGGTTTTATTCCCGGCTGGAACGGCTCACGCGGTTTCAGCAGCTTCAGCTGCAAAGGGAAAACTTATAAAGTGATGCTCCCGGAAAATCTCGGCAATCCTTTCCTTTCCGGCGACGTTACCGCTTTTACGCCGGCGAACGTCGAAAAAACGACGACCGGTTTACGCATCACCTACCGTTCTTCCGACGGGCAAACCATCAACGGCACCTGGACCTTACGCCCGGCGCAGCGGCATTTGCAGCTGACGCTGGAGTATACCGCGCCGCGGAACGCTTATTACAGCCTGGCCGTTGGCGCGTTGCAGGGCATGGCGGAGAATGAGGTCTCCAACATCCAGCTTCCGCCGATGTTCCAATACCAGCGTCTCCCGCAACAGCCAGTGCTGCTTCCTTCGGCGCTTATGCCGCAGCCGGTTGCCATTATGGAACTGGAAAAGAAAGGGCTCACCGTGTTCATTAGCGGCGCTAAAGAAAGTTTTCCGCAGGCCTGGGGCACTTCGCATACCTCGCCGATGGGTTTCGGTATCAGGAATGAAAGGAATGAAATGCAGCCCGTTGCGTTTTCGCCGGTGCCGGGGCTGGACGATTCGAAACTGAAGTCCGGCCAGCGGATCAAACGCAGCTTTGCGCTCGGCGCGCTGCCTTCCGGGTGGAACGATGCGCTGGAATATATTTCAGACAGCATTTATACCGTGAAGGATTACCGCAGCCAGCAATTATCCCTCACCGAAACCGTTTTTAACATCATCAGTTTAATCAACAACGATACCGCGTCCGGATGGGCGCCGGAACTAAAAGGTTTTTACGATATCGAAGCCGATCCCAAAGCGGCGCCTACCGTCGTGCAGGCCGCGCCGCTGGCGGTTGTAGCGGCCGCGGTGCTTTCCCGCAACGAAGATTTCTATATCCGCAGGGCGCTTCCTTCCATTGAATACACCTTGTCGCGCAGCGGCTTCCGCTGGGCGCAGAAAGGAATGAGCAAAACGGCCGCGGCTTTCAGTCCGTACAATTCGCAATTCTCCACGACTTATTACGAAGGGCTGTACCGGCTGCTGGGGGAAACCAATCCCTGGCTGAAAAAGATCGCCCTGCCAAACGACCAGGTGCGCAAAACAGCGGGGTATTCCGTAGTAGTGCCGTCGTGGACGCAGGAACTGGCCGCGTATCGCCTCACCGGTCAAAAACGACGCCTCGATTCGGCGGTGGTGCAGGCCAAGGCCTTTGCCGGCAGCGAGATCTTCGGTCGCAAAACCACGCCGCTCGGCAAGGTGCCGTTTTATAACACTTCATTTTACGCCTATTGGTGGGACCTTAACGACCTTTACGACGCCACCGGCGATACTTCTTTCCTCAACGCCGCTTATGCCGCTGCCTTCCATACGCTGGCGGGCGTGAGAAGTTACCCTGCCGTTGCGGGTTCGCAACAAACCATTCATCCCGGGAATACTTATGAAGGCAATACGACCATGTGGTGGAAAGGCGGTGAGAAATACCGTCTCGGTTTCCCGCGCAAACCTGGAGACGCGCCGGAAAAGAAAGTGCCCGCCTGGCTTGTATCGCCCGTTGGGCTTGGGTTTGAACAGCCGGTTACTTTTTTCCCTACCGGTCGGGAAGTGCGGCACGTATTCATGAGCAGCTGGGCGCCGCACCTCTTACGGTTATACGGAAAAAGCGGCCGTAAGATATTTGAGACCTATGCAAGGAATGCGGTGATCGGAAGATTCACCAATTATCCCGGCTATTACGCTACCGGCTATACGGATATCACGATGCGGCCTGATTTTCCTTACAAAGGCCCGGATGTAAGCTCCATCTACTATCACCACATCCCGCCGCACCTGGCTTTCACTATGGATTTCCTGGTGACGGACATCATGCAGCGTTCGCGCGGAAATGTGCTTTTCCCTTATGTAAAACAGGACGGGTTTGTATGGTTCAACAGCAGGGTGTTCGGCGCGGGCGCGGGTAAAGTGTTCAGCGACGACGCCGTGAGCCTCTGGTTGAAAAAAGGGCTCGTACACATTGATAATCCACAGGTGAATTATCTCACCGGCATATCCGGCAACAACTTCTGGGTAATACTGGCCAGCGAAACAAAGGATGCGCTGAATTGCCGCGTGGAACTTGGGGAAGAAGCGCCGGTGAACGGCAATACTGCCAAACTGTATACCATGGATGCACAACCATCGCCGCTGGCGGTAAAAACGCGTGCGGTGAACGTACGGCTGGAAGGCAAAGGTTTTGCCGCGCTGTGTTTCCCGCTGGATAAAAAGCTGTCGGTGAAAAAAACCGCTGTTTTGAAAAACGGCATGCAGGTGGTGGATATGGGCCAGGGCATCGGCAGGTGTTATATTTTCCGCATCCGTTCGCCGTTCGGCTGGGATTCCGTATACGGTTACCTCGAATCGCTGGAAAGCGGCAATGTGACCGTTTCCGTGAACCACCGGGAAGAAACGATACCCGCATATCCGTTCGAATGGTCTTTCCACCCGCTGAAAACCGGCGAGGACGCGCAGCTGTACATAAAAGTAAAAACGAAGGACGGGCGTACCGTTGAAAAGACGATCGTGATGTAAAACCAGGACTGTTAAGTGGATGATTGTCGAATAAAATTCCGAAACAAATTATTGAACGCGGTTAAAGAAATGAAAACGATGCAACTGAAATGGATCATAAGCGGGATGTTGATGATGGCCCCCGGCCACGTTGCGGCGCAAAACGGGCGCGACCTGATCGCCGCGTCGCAGGCGGGCGCTTCTCCCCTGTTCTTTCAACCCGGCACGGACGTGCCTTTGGTGAGCACCGCCGGTTTTTCCGATAACAGGGAATGCATGCTCCGGAGCGGCCTGCCACGTTTCTTTCAAAAAGCGGCCGCAGGCAAACCGCTGATCGTAGGGTTCATCGGCGGCAGCATTACACAGGGAAACGCAGGCTACCGGCCGCAAACGGCGCGTTACCTGCAATCCATGTACCCCGCGGCGGACATGCGGATGCTGAACGCCGGCGTTTCCGGCACGGGCACGGAACTGGGCGCCTGCCGCATTGGCGAACAGCTGCTGCAGCATCACCCGGACCTGGTGTTCGTGGAATTTGCCGTGAACGGCGCTTACGCCAAAGGCATGGAAGGCATCGTGCGGCAGATCAGGCGGCAAAGCCCCGGCACCGACATCTGTTTTATTTATACCGTTACCGGCAATCAAACGCAGATCTACGCCAGCGGCAACATACCGGAGAACATCCAAAACCTGGAAAAGATCGCGGAACATTACGGCCTGCCATCCGTACACATGGCGCTGCAGGCTTCCCTGCTCGAGAAAGACGGCAAACTCTTATGGAAAGGAAAAACCGCGGACAATGGCGCAATACTTTTTTCCAACGACGGCATCCATCCCCTGCGGGCCGGCGGAAATCTTTACGCAGCCGCCATTGCAAGAAGTTTGGAAAAGATGAAAAAACTGAAGGCCGCCATTCCGTCTTCATTGCCCGCGCCCATTTACCCGGACAACTGGGAAAACGCCGCCATGTACGACCCGCGGCAGATCGCGCAATTCAGCAACGGGTGGCAATCCACTACCCTGCCGCAGTTCGCCTCCTGGTTCCCTTTGATACAACAGGCCGTTTCACCCGGCGCCTCCTTCACCTTCCGTTTTAAAGGCAGCGCTTTCGGCATCTTCGACGTGGGCGGCCCCGAAGCCGGGCAGATCACGATACAGGTGAACGGGAAAACCATGAAAACCGTTTCCCCCGCGGAGCCCGGAACGCAGATATACCGCATTGCCCCGGGAGACAGCTTGCCGGTGAACCGCTTCAACGTGTATTGCAACAACCGCTACCGCGGCCAGCACCAGTTGTTCAGTCTCGAACCGGGCGACTATACCGTTACCATCACGCTTTCTTCCCAAAAAGCCGACAAAGCCGCGATACTCGGCCCGGCGCAGGCGGAAGACATTGGCAAACACCCGGAAAAGTACGACAGGACTGTATTGTACCTGGGAAAAATATTGCTGAAAGGCAAACCTGTTTTAAACGGGAACCGCTGACAATCACTGGGAATGTTCCCGTGAAATGGGAACATTCCCACTTTAATTACCCGCAACAACACTAACAAGACGATATACGCGATAATAAATTTGCCTTCCGGCACTAAAGCACAGTTATGAAGAACATTTTTTTACGGATAACGGCGATATGCCTTCTGCTGGCGGCGCAGGGCCTCCGGGCGCAGGTGCGCGTGTTGTCCGGCAAAGAAGGGGTTACGCTCGAATCGCCTGGCGGCAGGTATGTATTTGCACCTGCCTTCACGATATTATACAATGCCGCCGATCCCGGCATGGCGCTGAAACCGGCAGGCATTAAAAAAGTAAGTTACAATGTGCTGAGCTGGAAAGTGAAAGACAGCGGCAAGGCAGACCTCGTTCAGCAACGGGTGAGCGCCGCCGTGGCCGGGGACGGGTTCGACGACAAGATCCTTCGCGGCAAAAAAGAGCAACGCACCGTAAGCATTCAGCATGCCGGCGAAAAAACTGAACTGCGCGCAAACGGCATGTGCAGGAAAGGCGATACCGCGTTCTTTTCTTTCCCACCTGCAAGCGGTTTTGTTCTTACCGCTTACGCAGTGACGAACACCCGGCCGTATCCCTTGCTGCGATTCAGTTTTACGCCAACGAAACCCGGCTATTACAGCATCGGTTATACCGGCGCGCCGTCCTTTTCCGTCGACAAAACGGCTGCTCTCTGGCAACCGATGATATGGCAGGAAAAACGCGTTCCCGATGCGTCTTACCTCACGCCCGCATTTATGGCGCCGCTGCCCACCACGATGGTGTACGACGGCCGCACGACCGTAGGCGTACTGGCCTCTCCGGAACATCTCCCCTTTCAGCCGCTGCCTACGCTGCCCAACAGCCAGTTCGGCATTGCGCTGCGCAACGCGCAGGGCCTTCTGCAACCGCAGCTGTACGCGCCCATCCCCGGCGGTTACGGCTCGCTGATGAAAAGCGGCGAGACCTTTTCTTTCGCCATGCAACTGGTAGCCGAGCCGCAGGATATTACCCACACCTATCAAACGATCGCGGAAAACATATTCGGCTTCCGCGATTACCGGCATAACGACATTGCATCGCTCAACACCGTGCTGGACAACATGACCGCCTACGCCATGACGCATTACGCCTGGTTTATCGACAGCCTGAAAGGTTTCGCGTATTCCACCGACGTGCCGGGCGCGGTAAAAAACGTGTCCAGCCTGAACCCGCTGGAACTGGCCCTGGTGCGCGACGATGCTCGGATATTCGAGCAGCGTGCTTACCCGTTGATGGAATATATGTTGTCCAGGGAAAAATTCCTTTTCAGTTTAGACAGCCTTCAGAAGATACAAAACCCTTCCCGCAGGCTGAAAGGCCCTGTGGCGCCGCTTTCCGAGCTGGGCGCGCTTTACAGCGTGTTCGGGAAAGAAAACGATTTTTACCTGCGGCTTATGCGGCAGGAATACGGTTCCAGCCGCATGCGTAACCTCGACGTGAAAGAGGACGGCGGCAGCTGGACAAACGCCATGCGCCTTTACAAAGCCACCGGCGAAAAACAATACCTCGACGCAGCTATTCATAAAGCGAACGAATACCTCGCCAAACGCGAACGCACGCCGCAGAGCGATTTCTCCGATCCCTCCTCCGGCGGCTTCTTTTTCTGGCCCGGCTACACCAATCGCTGGATCGGGCTTTCGGAGCTGTACGAACTGACCGGCGACACTACGTACCTGCGCGCCGCCGTGCAGGGCGCGAGAAACTATACCCTGTTCACCTGGATGAGCCCCGCTGTGCCGGACAGCCTGGTGACCGTGAACAAAGGCGGCAAAGCGCCGATGTACTGGTACCTCCGTTCCAAAGGTCATGCGCAAATGTATTACCCGGAAGAAAAAGCGCCGGCCTGGCGCCTTTCCGAAACCGGCCTTACTCCTGAATCATCCGGTACCGCCACCGGTCACCGCGCGATCTTTATGGCCAATTACGCGCCGTGGATGCTGCGCATCGGTTATTACGCAAAGGACACGTTCCTCATCAATGTAGCAAAAGCGGCGGTGATAGGCCGTTACAGGAGTTTCCCCGGTTACCACATCAATACGGAAAGAACGACCGCTTACGAAAAAGAAGACTTTCCCTTGCACGAACACAAGGCGCAGAGCGTAAATTCCTTTCACTACAATCACATCCTGCCGATGGCCAGCATGGTGATCGATTACCTTGTAACGGACGCGTTCGTGCGCAGCCAGGGCAAAATCGATTTTCCGGCGGAGTTCATCGAAGGGTATGCTTACCTGCAGAATAAAATGTATGGCAGTTCTGCCGGCAGATTTTACACCGAAAAGGACGCGCAGCTCTGGATGCCTTCCGGCCTGCTTCGTTGCGGGAATGTGGAATTGAATTATATCGCGGCGCGGAAAGGGAACAAATTATTGCTTGCCTTCACGAATCAGAGCGCGGCCGCGGTAACCGGCAGCGTCACGGTCAATCCCTCGCTGGTAAAGCTTTCCAGCAAAAGCAATATCCGTTCTTTTACCAGGAATGATGCGCCAAAACTGCGGGATAGTGTGTTCACCATCACCGTTCCCGCCAACGGCATCGCAGCGGTAGCGGTGGAAAATGCAACGCCGGATGTAAAGTTCCAGCAGATCTTATCTGTTACCGGCGACAAAGGAAAAGATTACGCGGAAATAAAAACAGGCAATGCCAAAGCCCTGCTGTTCAAGCTGGGAGCGTACGGCAGGAGATTATACGTTTACCTCGAAGACGACGACAACAAATGGCGCAGCGTGCGCCTGCATTATACCGATGCATCGGGCCAAACGAAGCAGGTGGAAGATGACAGTTATCCTTTCGAGCTGACCGTTCCGCTCGAAAAACCATACGCGGTGCAATGCTGGCTCACGCTCGAAAAAGCAGGCGGCGGCACCGTAAACAGTGAAAAAATAACCTTGGGCAATTAAAAAAGCTGAATGATGATAAAGTCAGGACCTACCGGGGCCAGAACATTCCCGGAGAAAAACATTGTTGTTGACCTTGTAGTAGCAGGCGGCGGGCTTTCCGGCGTATGCGCCGCCATCACCGCGGCCCGCCAGGGATTAAAAGTAGCGCTGGTGCAGGACAGGCCGGTGCTGGGCGGCAATGCCAGCAGCGAAGTAAGGCTATGGGTGCTGGGCGCCACATCGCATATGGGAAACAACAACCGCTGGGCGCGCGAAGGCGGCCTGGTAGACGAGATACTGGTCGAAAACACCTGCCGCAACCCCGAAGGCAACGGCGTGATCTTCGATATGATCTTGCTGGACAAAGTGAAACAGGAGCCCAACATCACGCTGTTGCTGAATACCGCCGTGTACCAGGCAGACATGCGGGACGCTTCGCTCATCCGTTCGCTGAGAGCATATTGCAGCCAGAACCAGACCGAATATGTTTTAACGGCGCCGCTGTTCATAGACGCTTCCGGCGACGGCGTGGCGGGTTTTCTTTCCGGCGCCGCTTTCAGGATGGGCGCGGAAAAGAAAGAAGAGTTCGGCGAACTGTTCGCCCCTTCCGAAGAATACGGCGAACTGCTCGGCCACAGCCTGTACTTTTACAGTAAAGACACCGGCCGCCCCGTTAAGTTCGTGCCTCCCGCCTTTGCGCTGGACGATATCACCAAAGTGCCGCGCTTCAGCAGCTTCAACGCAAAAGATCACGGCTGCAAGCTTTGGTGGATCGAATATGGCGGCCGCCTCGATACGGTGCACGATACCGAAACTATTAAATGGGAATTGTGGAAAGTAGTGTACGGCGTCTGGAATTACATCAAAAACTCCGGGAAGTTCCCCGAAGCCGAAACCCTCACCCTGGAATGGGTAGGCATGATACCCGGCAAACGCGAAAGCCGCCGGTTTGAAGGCGATTATATCATGCGCCAGCAGGACATTGTGGAGCAGCGCACTTTCGAAGACGCGGTGGCGTTCGGCGGCTGGTCTATCGACCTGCACCCGGCAGACGGCGTGTTCAGCGAAAAACCCGGCTGCAATCAATGGCACAGCAAAGGCATTTACCAGATCCCTTACCGCAGCATTTACAGCCGCAATATCCGCAACCTCTTTCTCGGCGGAAGAACTATCAGCGTATCTCACGTAGCGTACGGCTCCACCCGAGTAATGGCCACTTCCGCGCATGTTACGCAGGCCGCCGCCATGGCCGCCGTGATCTGCAAAGAAAAGGGACTGCTGCCGGCAGACATGAACGCGCATATGCCCGAGCTGCAGCAACGCCTGTTGCAAACGGGGCAATATATTCCCGGCAAACGTTTTGTTTCCCCGCAAGATCATGCCGCTTCCGCCAATATCTCCGCCAGCAGCGAGCTGGTGCTGAAAGAATTCCCGGGAAAACCGCTGCTGAAACCGCTGGATGTTTCCACCGCACAGATGGTGCCGTTGCAGAAAGGAAAAGTTCCCGCATTCATTTTTCACGCCGAATCAAACGGCGCTACCACGCTGGAAGCCGAGCTGCGCATCAGCAGCCGCAACGGCAACCATACGCCCGATGAAACGCTGGCCCGCCAAAGCATCGCCGTTCAACCCGGCCGCAACTGCATGAAACTGGAATTTGACGCGGAAATGAAAGATAACACGTACGCATTTATCATTTTCCATAAAAACCCCGCCGTGACGATGCATTTCACGGAAAAACGGGTCACCGGCATCCTGTCTGTTTTTAACACGGTGAATAAAGCGGTGTCCAATTTCGGCAAACAAACCCCGCCGGAAGACATCGGGATGGAAGCTTTCGAGTTCTGGTGCCCGCAGCGCCGCCCGGAAGGCCATAACCTCGATTTCAAAACGGCGGAAGGATTAAACGTGTTCAAAGCCGAAAACGTGCGCAACGGCCTGGAAAGACCGACCACGGAGCCGAACGCCTGGGTGGCGGATTGGCAGGACGTACAGCCGGCCCTTACATTAGAATGGAACGAACCGAAAAACATTTCATCCATAGAACTTTTCTTCGATACGGATTACGACCACCCGATGGAATCGGTGCTGATGTCTCACCCCGAATCGGTGATGCCGTTCTGCGTGCGTTCATACCGCGTGAAAGACGAAACCGGCAGGGTGCTGGCGGAGAAAAAAGACAATTATCAATCCTTCAACCGCATACAATTACAGGAACCCGCCACCACCCGGAAACTGGTGATAGAAGTGGAACACCCTTCCCCCGACGTGCCCGCGGCCATTTGCGCGGTGAGATGTTATAGCGGGAATTAAATGACTGGTCTCATAAAACAAAAAAACAGCACCCGTGCTCTTCAACACGGATGCTGTTTCATATTTCAATCAACAAACGTACGATTATCGTCCGCAATCCGCAGACCAGTTCCGGCCGTTCCTCGAGAACCCGATCACCAGTTTGTCTTTGTTGATGGTAATCAGCCCCGTACCGTCGGAACCTACGCTCACCAGCGTATTGTCGTCTTTCTGCTGGAATTCCACACCCGTAAGGTCGGGAATGCCGTCGGAGAACCTGAAGTTATATTTGGCGCCTACTTTGGTGACAAATACGCTGCCATTATCCTGGGAGATATTTTTTTCTGCATCAGTATAACCGATCTTCCCTCTGAAAGTGCCTGCGAAAACGTCCACATCGGCAGGGTCGGTATCTTTACTACACGCGGTAACAACAAAGGCAGCAAACAGCAGTACGCCTAACAGTTTAAGCATAGATTTCATAAACATCAGTTTTAGTTTTTCAATAAATATGTCCTATGCATCAGAATGCAATTAACGTACCAAAGCGGTAAAACCCTTGCTGGCAGGGAAGCTGTACAATCCTTTACCATGGCTGTTGACAGCCCACCCTTTCCATCCGGCTTTATTTCCAGCTTCGCGTGGGGAATTGGGGATTTTTTTTCTCGTTCATTCAAAAAGAAAGGGCCGCCATACGACAGCCCTTTCACAAAGTATTAAATAAATCAATCCAGCGTCGGGACGAAGTCTCCGCCCCAATCTTTGTTTTGTTTGAGACTAGGGTTCCTGTCCAGTACATCTTTTTGTATCGGGAAGAAATAATACGTATTCGGCACGGTGTTCACTTTCACGCCTGAACGCGGCACCTGGTGCAGCACATAGCGGAAATCCTCTTCGGTGAGCACATTGATGTTCGCCCTGTTGCGCGCGGTGTCTAAGGGCATTTTGGAACCGTCTGTGTATATGGGAATGGCTTCCACGCCGGATTTTGTGGAATTGTCCAGCCGGTCGAGCATACGCAGGCGGCGCAGGTCCCAGAAACGGTGGCCTTCAAAACACAGCTCGATGCTTCTTTCATACAGAATGGCTTCACGCATGGCCGCACGGTCTGCCGCCACGATGCCGTAATTGCCGTCTGCGCCGGGCTCAATGCCCGCACGTTGACGGATCTGTTTGAGAATGTCTAGCGCTTCGGCCATTCTGCCGGTTTCGTTGGCGGTTTCCGCATAGTTGAGCATCACTTCCGCGAAACGCATGTACACGAAATCTACGTCGTATTGCAGCACCTGCGCCTGCGTAAGCCGCAGGAGACTGTTTTTCAGGATAAAGAAGCCCGAATAACGGTCCAGGTTAGTGGAATTGGTCTTTGCGTCGGGGTTGGTGCCGAAGTCGTCCGCCACGTCTGCAATACCCAAAGAAGTATACAGGCGTTTGCCGGCCTTGCCGCTTACGGGATACAGCTTCCCGCTCCACACGATCGATTTGTTGAAACGCGGGTCGCGGTTCTCCCAGTAGCTTTGCAGGAACTGCTCGTCGGTTTTGTAATACGGGCTGGTGGCGTCGTTGTAACGTTTGCCGTCTTTCATCGGGAACATCTTCACCATTTCCCAGGTAGGCACGGCGGAAGCCGGGCCGCGGCTTTCGGAACCGGGGCGTACGCCATTGTCCCACGCGGCTACCTTGCTCGGGTATTGATTGATCACGGGGAATACCGTTTCAGGGCCTTTTTCAACGAGCGCGATGTCACTGTAATTGTCCACCAGGCGGAAACCTCTAGCTTTCAGATCGTCGTATGCTTTTTTGTTGGCAGTGTACGCCGCTTCCCAGTCGGCATTTCCCCAGGGATTGCTGGAGTGGAATTGCGGAGAAGCTTTGTACAGCAGCACCTTCGCTTTAAAAGCTAATGCAAACGAACCGTCGATGCGGCCGTATTCGGCGGACGCAGGCAGGATATGCTCCGGCAGCAGCGCGATGGCGTCGTCTAGGTCTTTGATGATAAAATCGAAACACTCGGCGGTGCTGTTGCGGGGAACGTACAGATCGTCCGCATCCTTATCCTGCGGCACTTTAACGTACGGCACGCCGCCGTGGTATTTCACCATGTTGAAGTAAAGGAACGCCCGCAGGAACAGCGCCTGCCCGGTGATGCCTTTCCTGGCGGCTTCGCTGATCTTGCCTTTACCCACGTCTACCAGCGCCTGGTTGATGAGGCGGATGCGCGTATAATCCCAAAGCTTGAAGTTGCCGTTAGTAATGGTGATGTAATCCTTTGGCAGCGCAATACCGATCACCTGTTCAGAAAACCGGTCTTCGGAGGCGCTCCAGTTGCCGAAAAGCGAATACAGGTTGGCAAGATAGGCGTTAGCGAGATTTTCGTCGTTCCACACCTGGTCTGGGTCGTAGTTATTGATATCTTCTATGTTGAGCACTTTTTTGCAGGATGCGAACATGCCGGCAAACAGTGCGAGGACGATGATTATTTTTTTCATGATCGTGCTTTTTTAGAACTTAATATCTGCGCCGAAGGTGAACGCTTTCATCACGGGATACGAATCGTAGTTTTTCTGCTCCGGGTCATGGAATTCTTTCATGGCGGAGAAAGCGAACAGGTTGGTGCCATTGAAATATAACTGCGCGCTGCTCAGGCCGATCCTGTCCATCCAGCTTTTAGGCAGGTTATATCCCAGGTTCAGCATTTTCATGCGGAAATAGGCGCCGTTCCTGATCCAGAAAGAAGATGCCGCGGCGCCCGCTTCCGCCCAGCCGCTCTGGCCCACCGGGCGCGGGTATTTGCCATCCGGTGTTTCGGGCGTGTACACGTCGCCGGCCCAGATCGGGTAATACGGTCGTACATTGGAGCCGTGCTGGCGCATACCGGCGCCTTCCTGGTTGCTGATGATGCGGTCGTAAGACGTTACACCCTGGAAAAAGGTCTGCAATGCCCAGTTTTTCCACGACACGTTGATGCCCATACCGAAGTTGATGCGGGGCGTGGCGTTGGTGGAAAGCAGTTGCACGTCGTTGGCGTCGATCTTGCCATCCGCGCCGGGCGCGTAACCATCGCCGCGCACGTCTTCGTACAGCAGCGCGCCGAGGTAGGGCTTGCGGCCGAACTGCGTGAAGTTTTTAGACAGCAGCGCGTCCAGCTCTTCCTGCGTGCGGATAATGCCGAGCGATTTGTAACCGATGATCCTGTTTTCAGGACGGCCTACCCGCGATTCGAAGTTGCGGAGACCACCGGCGCCGAAGGCGGCGATCTCATCGTAAATATCCCAGCGGTCTTTGGTGTAACCGACATTTCCCGTAATGGAATAATTGATCTTATTCCCCGCCGCGCGGTCGCGCCATTCGAGCGTAAGCTCCGCGCCTCTCCAGGAGCGGGCGGCGTAGTTTTCCGGCGCCAGTTCTATGCCGTAGTTGTCCGGCAGTTTTACTTCGCGGGAGCCAAGGATATCGGTCTCTTTACGGACAAAAACGTCGACCGTACCGTTCAGCCTGCTTTTCAGGATGGAGAAGTCGAGGCCGGCGTTATACGTTGTGGAGGTAGCCCAGGTGAGCTCAGGGTTTGGCGTGGCGCCGGGACGTATCGTGTTGTAAAGGCGGTCGCCAAACATGTACGAGCCTGCGTTCACGAAGTATTTTCGGTAAGAGAACGGCGCAATGCGCTGGTTGGCTACGTTCAGGTCGTTACCCGTGGTACCGTACGACGCGCGCAGTTTCAGTTCGTCGAAAAAGCTGGTAGCATTGCGGAAAAAGTCTTCTTCAGAAATACGCCATGCGGCGGACACGGAGGGGAAAAAGCCCCAGCGTTTGTGAGGCGGGAACAGCGTGTTGCCGTCGTAACGGAACGAAAACTCGGCGATATAACGGCTGTCGTAGTTATAGTTCACACGGCCGATCCACGACTGCCGAGCCCCTACTTCTTCCCAACCGCTTGCGTCACGGAACTGGCGGTCTGAGGAATAAGCGAACATCTGGTCGAAGTTCTCGAGGGGAACCGGGTTCTCTGCGCGTGAAACCGCGCCATAGCCGCCGTTTTCCGCCTGCTCGAACACGACGAGCGCGTCTACGGCGTGTTTATTGAATGTACGGTTATAGTTCAGGAACCAGTTCAGCTGGTAACTCCACAAGGTGGAGATACCGTAGTCCATAAACGGCTGGTTCTGGCTGAAAGTAAAGATGGATACCTTGTTCGGGTCCGGCGGGCCGGGAACGAAACGGTTGCCGGCGGGATCAGCGGGTATAAAAGAATAGGCTTTCATGTAGGTCAGGAAACGTTTGCGCATGTAATCCTGCCCGATATAGTTGCCCACCACCTTGGTGGTCAGGCCTTTCACGAATTTATCCAGGCTGATGTCGATCCCCAGGATCGTGCTCAGCTGGCGTTTGCGCAGGTTGATGTAGCGGTTGCCCGTCACCTGGTCCACCACGTTCCACGCCTGGAAAGAGCCCATCACCGGCTGTACGGGATATGGCGTAACATAATCCGCCGGCTGACCGTCTTCCGTCAGAAAAAACGGGAATGTCTTGGGCCAGTTGAAGGTTACCCGGTAAAGGTCGGCCACATCGTATTCGTCGTCGTTTTCCGTTCCACCGAAAGGCCAGAAGAAACGGTCCTGGTTTTCCTGGAACGCGGAAACGTTCAGGTTCACCTTGATCGCTTCGGATATTTTGGCAGTTACGTTGGAGCGGAGGTTTACCTTTTTATGTTCCAGGTTTTTGTAAGAGCCTTCTTCACCGCGGTAACTGAGCATGGAATAGTAGGTGATGCGATCCGTTCCGCCGGCTACGCTCAGCGAGTGGCGCATGCTCCAGGGATTTTGCCAGATGAAGTCGTTTGCGTTGTAGCTTTTGTCTTTGAAGTAATCGAACTCGGCCTGGCCATTGGGCAATGCAATGCCCTGGAAGGCCGCCACGCGGTTCTGGTAAATCAGTTCGTCCACGGCGGTGGTCTTGTCTGAATGCAGCTTCATCGTGGGCCGGTTGGTGGTGTAGTTGGTCTGGAAGTTGAAGACCGGTTTCTGGCTGGTTCCTTTTTTGGTGGTAACGAGCACTACGCCGTTGCCCGCACGGGAACCGTAGATGGAAGCGGTGGCCGCGTCTTTGAGGAAGCTCATCTGGTCTACTTCCGCGGCTTCCAGTGCGTCGAACGCTTCTTTGTCGCGCACGATGCCGTCTATTACAAACAGCGGGTCGCCGAATGCGCCGCGGATGCGGATGCTGGACGAAGCGCCCGCAAGACCGGAAGTGTTGGTCACGTTTACGCCCGGCGCGCGGCCGGCGAGCGCATTGGAAAGGTTGGACGGTGCAAGGTTGACGAGCTCCCCGGCGTTAACGGGCGTTACCGCGCCGGTAAGGTTCACCTTTTTCTGCGTACCATAACCAACCACCACCAGTTCGTTAAGTCCCTTCGCGGAAACGGTCAGCACCACGTCTACACGCGTTTGCGCGCCAACGGCAATCTCCTGCGTGTTGTACCCCACGAAGCGGAACACCAGCACCGCACCGGTATCGGGAACGCTGAGGCTGTATTCGCCGTTGGGATTGGTAACAGTGCCGGAGCTGGTGCCTTTCAGGGCGATGCTAACGCCGGGCAGGCCGGCTCCGGTGCCGTCGGTCACCTTGCCGGAGATCTTTTTATCGTAAGCCGCCGCATCTGTTCCCGCGGAAGCGAAAAGCCCCGTCAGCAACAATAATACGGTCAAAAGGCTACGAAATTCCCAAGCCCGGCGGGCAAGCCGAGAGCGGCCCGAAGGCTGCGTTTTTTTTGGTCGAATGAGTAGCATAAGAAAAGGTTTGTGTTAGGAAAAGAAAATAGAAAGTCAATCAGATACACCGCAGGCATATCCGGGAAGATTTAGTTCAATAAAAAAATTATTTGGGCACGCACTAAAAGCACAACTCCAAAATGGGCAAAATAATTCAGTTGATTCTTCAGATAGATACTAACTCATGGTTTTTACAATAAAATGTACGCATAACTGTTTACGGGGGAGCCAAACATCGACATGGATCAACAACTCTCCGGCCTTCCGGCCATGGTCTCCAATTTAGATTCTTCAAACATCCGGTCATACAACCTTCGGCTATAAAAATAGTATTCTTATCTGTAAATACAATGCCGCATGTATTATGTTTTTACGGCAACGCCCGTGTTTACGCGATGATATAAACAAAGCACGCAAACATAATGGATATACAAACCTGCACGTTGTATATCAGCAGCAATAACACAACTGCCGTTGCAATAACATCTTAAAAAAGCCTGAATAACATTCATCAATTAAAAGAAAAAGTTCCGGAAGCATTTATCAATTAAAATAAAAAGTCTTCCGGTGTAAAAACTCATTCAACAAATATTTTTATCGAAAAACTAAATTTATTTATCGTTTTTCAATAAATATTTATCTATATTTGCTGTATAAAACCTTGAACATGGAAACTGGGATCAAACACAGCACGCGCACGGGAACAATACTCCGCGTCATGTATTTTCTTTCCTGGATCGCGTTTATCGGCATGGCGATCAAAACCGGCTCGCTGATAATCGCCTGGCTGGTAAGCTGGCAGCATCCCGAAGCGGCCCAAAACCTCTATGCAGGGCTGGACCTGCACGGGCTCAGGGAAGCGGACTTTACCCTATACACGATGTCGCTTTCCTTTCTCGTGGCGCTGAATGGTTTGAAGGCCACCGTATTATATGTTCTTATCAACCTGCTGTCGAAAGTGAACCTCAGTTCTCCTTTTAAGATAGAAATAGCAAAGCTTACTGAAAAGATCAGCTTTATACTGCTGAGCACCTGGATCGTCGCGATGCTTAACAACGCGTTCGCGCAATGGGCGGAGCGCAGGGTCAGCGTTCCGGTGGAACAATGGTCCACCGACGAATATTTCTTTATTACCGGCCTGGTGTTCATCATCGCGCAGATCTTCAAACGCGGCGCCGAACTGCAATCCGAAAACGAACTAACCGTATAACACATGCCGATCATCGTAAACCTGGACGTCATGATGGCCAAACGGAAAATGTCGCTGAACGAACTTTCGGAAAAGGTCGGCCTCACACTGGCAAACCTTTCCATCCTCAAAACGGGCAAAGCGAAAGCGATCCGTTTCAGCACGCTGGAAGCCATCTGCCAGGCGCTGGACTGCCAGCCCGGCGATATACTTGAGTATACGGACGAATGAAATATTTAACCTTATAATTTCATCAAAATGGAAACTTATCTCCCCTTCCTTTTTTGGCTGGTCGCCAGTAAAGTATTCATTATCCTCCTGCTCATGCTGGTCCTGTAGTTTTCCCTCAAAAAATTATTTATCTTTTCCGTTATGACCACACCCCAACAATTAGCCAAACATCTCCGGGAATTACATACCGGGAATAATGTCGCCGGTGTAAATCTCCGCGACGCGCTGGCGGGCGTAACGCTGCGGCAGGCCATCGAAAAGGTGCACGGACTGAACAGCATCGCCATGCTGGTTTTTCATGTCAATTATTATGTAAACGTGGTACTGAAAGTAATGCAGGGCAAACCGCTGGACGCGCACGACAAATACAGCTTCGGCCTCGGGCCGTTGGAAACGGAAGAAGCATGGCAGCAGCTGGTGAACAAAGCCTTCAGCGAAGCGGAACAGCTGGCAGGATTAATTGAACAAATGAGCGAAACGCAGCTGCAGGAAGATTTTGCATCCGGGAAATACGGCAATAATTTCAGGAATTTGTTGGGGCAGGTGGAGCATACATATTATCACCTGGGACAGATCTCCCTGATCAAAAAGATGGTGCAGCAGCCCTGAAACACCCGTTATTCCTTTCTTTCATCCCCGCGGGTTTGTACGGGCGGATAAAAATTCGATGTTCCGGGTCAGGTGTTGGGCCAGCCTTCTTTCTCCAGTTCGGGATTGATGATCTTTTCTTCGAAGTTGAGCCAGATGCGCTGGTCGGTGCGGCAGTCGTAGGTGCGGCAAACCATCGGCCGGTTGTTGTAAATCGAACATTTGCAGCCGTGTTCTTTGTCCATATGCGTGCAGTAGCCGCTTTCGTCGTGCGCGATGCTGTAGGGGCGGTAATAGTCCCATTTCACGATGCCTTCGTCGAGGTCCTGTACGGAAAGCGGGAACCACAGCTTGCAGCAGGCGGCCTTGCAGAGGTGTATCCTGTTTTCGCAGTCGATGGCGGCGGTTTCCTGCTGCGTGTATTTGTCCGGCGTATCCACGAGCTGCACGGTGGCGCCTTTATTTTCTTTTTCGGTGAAATATTTGCTTACTTCCTTTTTTCTTTCCTCCACTTCGTGAAGGCGCACCAATCCCTTGCTGATCATCACTTCGAGCAGCGAATGCAGTAACACCTGGTTTTCCTGCAGCTGCTGCTGGTTTTTGAAGCCGAGCATGTCTGCAAACTTCAACCCGCGGGCGAGTTTTTCTTCGAGCTTATCCAGCTCACCGTTGCCTGTTTCCATATGAGGGATTTTTTGGGGTTATATCTTGAACTTATCCTTTTTACCGGATTTTTTAGGCAGGCCGGCGTCGATGTTCGCGTCCCACCAGGCTTGTGCGGCCACGTTTACGCTGTGCTTGGTTTCTTTGTCGTAGTTCGTCTGGAAAGTGCCCAGCGTTTTTTTGATATCGCTCATTTTTTTTGTGAGCTTCCCGCGCTGCAACTTCAGTTCCTTTTCCGCCGCTTTCATAGCCTTGCCCTGCCCGCAGGCTTCCACTTCTTTCACGGGGAAAGCCGTAGCCATGGACTGCAGATCGGTGGTGATCTTTTTGGCGATCTCGTCGGTGATGTCGAAATGCCGCTGCTCATGGTTCAGCAGCGAGGTGCTGGAATCTTCCAGTACAGTATCCATCAGCTGCTGCCGGAAAGTGGTGGCGCAGTCGGACAGCTGGCTGGCGTCCGCCGATACGTCGTTATGGTTCTTGTAGGAATATGTAACGGTACTCATGGAATCGGCCACACAGGCGGGTTTCAGCACGCTCTTGCATTCCGAAGCGCTGGTGGCGGATTCGCCGCTTGCGAGATCGTAAGAAGAGATGCCGCCTTTTTTGAACGCTTTTTCGCAGGCTTTCACCATTTTGTCGCAGCTCGCCCCGGCGGATTTGGCGGCCTTGTTGAAATTTTTCTCACAGCCGGGCACGAACGAATCCGCATGCGTAGCTCTCGCCACCGGATCGAACAGCCATTTTTTGGCCCAGGATTTTTCCTGCCACATAAACGATTTCACATCCAGCTTGGTGACGTCAGCCGGCTCGATGTTCACTTTGTAAGCCTTGTATCTTTCGGGATGTTCGGCGGCTTTTTTGTCTTTGGACATGCCTTTTTCGCAGTCGACCGTTTTTTTGCCGGCCTGCACAGTGGTGCCTCCGGTTTCTTCTTCCGTGAGGGTTTTGAAGGGGTAGGCAGACATATCGAAATCCGCGATGGCGGAGTAGGTCATGGCGTCGTAATGCGGCGATTTGGGCACTTTACCGGTGAAATCGGCCCAGGTAAGCGTGCCATGATCGATCTTCGCGCGCTGGATGGCGCGCGCGGCGCCGGGAAAGCCGATGCCGTATTGTTTGCCGTAACCCGGTACCATTTCGTTGGAAGTTTTGCAGCGTATGTTGCTTTTCCCCTGCTGCACTACGTGGGTAAGCTCATGCGCGAGCAGGTGTTTGCCCGTGTCTGTCGAAGGATTGTAATGCCCTTCGTTGAAATAAATATCGCTGCCGTGGGTGAAGGCTTTCGCCTGGATCTGCCGGCTCATGTCCGCCGCGTCGCTGCCGGCGTGAATATTGACGTTGGAGAAGTCCGCCCCGAAAGCATTTTCCATGAACTGCCTCGTACCGGCCGGCATGGGCGCGCCATGGCCCTGGCTGGCGCTGAGTTTGGCGGCAAGCCGCGGGGAGATCTGCCCGCCGTCGCCCGTGGCTTTGCGCTGCACCTGTTTTTCCTCCTCTTCGCAATGGGCGCATTTGCGCTGAACGGAAGCACCGGCATCACCGGTTATATCCGGCGCCGCGGCTTTCCGCATCACCTGGTCGGCCATGGCATCAGCTTCCTGTTCCAGGGCATCGCCGGGCTCGTTCACGGTGAGTTTTGCCTGTACGGGCGGCTGGCTTCCGAAGAAGGGCGCCTGCAAATGCGGTTTGTCGCGCTGGTTAGGTGTTTTAGGCGTTAATGGGCTCATGTGGTTCCGGAAAGATCAAGGGACTGCGGGGTTGTGTTCGGGGTGCTCTCTTTTGTTGCTGCGCGGGGCTGGACGGCTATTCCTGTCAGTAGGTCCTCACCAAATATAACGTAAAACGGGGAATAAACAATGGAAAGCCCTGCGGCCGTTATTCATAAGATCACATCTCCAAATAATTTTCCGCAAGCAAACACTTGCGCATATATTTGCTGTCAAATGCTTGCGTAATCATGGAATCAAGAAGAGACGTTTTCCAGGCCATCGCCGACCCTACCCGGCGGCAGATCATCGAAATGCTCGCGAAAAGATCGCTGAACCTGAACGAGATCGCCGATAATTTCGACGTAACACGGCAGGCCGTGTCGCTGCACGTAAAGATCCTCACCGAATGCGGACTGGTGACCATCAAAAAACAGGGACGGGAAAGATTTTGCGAAGCAAAGCTCGACCAACTTGGTGAAGTGGCGGACTGGGCCGTGGAGTGCAGGAAATTCTGGATGGAGAAATTCAGTTCGCTGGACAAATACCTCACCAAAGTACAGGCCGCTAAAAAAACGAAAAAATGACTACGCAACCCAACGCCTTCACCCTGTCTTACGAGTTCAACGCGCCGCGTCAACTGGTATTCGAAGCTTTCAGCAACGCCGAAGCGCTCAACGAATGGTGGGGACCGGCAGAAACACGCAACACCGTGATCAGTCTCGATTTCAGGCCGGGCGGCATTTTCCATTTCAAAATGGATTACAACGGTTCGGTTACCTATGGCCGCTTTTTGTTCCGCACCATCCGCCCTCACTACCTGCTGGAATTTACCAACGCTTTTGCCGACGAAAATGCGCGTCGTAAAAGCCCCGTTCGACGTGCAGTTGCCGCAGGAAATTTTTTACAGTCTCACCTTCGGGGAAAACAACGGCAAAACGCTGCTCACGCTTACCGGCAGGCCCGAAACAGGCTCAGATGCGGAGATCGCCGGGTTCAACTCGATCAATAAGGATATGCAGAACGGCTTCGCCAAAACTTTCGATAAACTCGCGGAATACCTCGCACGGTAAATTTTCTATTTTCTTCCCACCACCGGGAATTGCGACACACGCAGCTTCGTGCAGCCATAGGGCACCAGTACCACCTCTTCTTCCGCGCCCGGCGCGATGTTGTTCATCATCGCATAAGGCATCGGGCCGGCCATTTCGTTGTACAGCTGCCAGGAAGGCACGCGTTTCGCTTTTGTTTTGATCACAAGCGGCGCGTTATTCAGCGTCCATGGGTAAACGGATGTTTTACCGGTTTTTTCCACGATAAAATTTTCCTGCATTTTATTGGCGTTCATGTCGAACAGGCCGTAGTTCCACGGAGTGGAAGGATGTACTTCGTAATAAAAATCGCCATATACAGCCGGGTCTTTTTCGTTCACCACTTTTTTTAATTCCTCCCCGATCTTCAGCGCGTAAGTAAGCGGCCCGCGCTCGATGGAAATTGAATTTTCGTACCAGCGTTCCTTAAAAATGTGCATCGGCAGCGTCAGCTCCACCACATCGCCGTTTTTCCATTCCCGCCCGATCTCCGCCACCTGGCCGCCGGCAGGGCTTTGCACGGTTTCGCCGTTGACCTTTATTGCTGCTTTTTTGCACCACGATGGTATGCGCAGGTGAAAGGGAAACGACAGCGGTTTGCCATCCATTTTCAGCGTAAAACGCACCGTTTCTTCGAAGGGATAACCGGTCTCTTCCACGAACGTTACCTCGCGGCCGCCGCCCACGTATGCTTTCACTTCGCTGGGCGCGTACACCAGTGCGGCGAGGCCGCCCGCTGCCGTGGCGTACCACAGGTTCTGCGTGAATTTCGGCCAGCCTTGGTGCATGTTGGAGGTACAGCAGGGGTAGCCGGACAATAACCCGTAACACACGTCGGTTTCGGTATGGTTCTGATCGAAGTTCCGGATGTGGCGGCTCACCATCACCTGGTTGGCCTGCTGGAAATATTGCCGCGTCATGTAATCTTCGGTGGTTTGCGTGGGCAGGGCGTTGAACGCCACTTTTTCAAGATGGTCCGCATAACCCACATCACCCGTGATCTCCAGCGCATTTTCCAGCGTGAACATCATTTCCACCGCGCTGCATAATTCGGAGCCCTGCGTGGGATTGTTGCCGTGGAGGGCCTCATCGCCGCCGTACAGCCCATGCGCCATGCCGTTGTATTTGCGCAGGTCTTCAAATCCTTTTTTCCCGGCTTCGAGGTATTTCGGCTCGGGATGATGCTGGTAATAAATGAAAGGTGTTTTCATGCCCTGCGCGAGGTTCACGCAGTGAATGCTCCCGGGCGTGGCCAGCAGGCTGGTATGAAGGAAAGCGTTGGTATAATCGAACGTTTGTTTGTAAAGGAGGTCGCCCAGCTCGAGCAAAAACGGGTCGCCGGTGATGTTATAGAGCCAGTAAACCGTCATCAGGTTGTCCCCGCCGCGGTAACGCGCCCAGAAAGTCCAGTGGTCGAGCGGCTTTTGAGGAAGCTCTTTTAATTGATAACGGAAATAATTCGTCATCAGCGAGATCACCCTTTTGTCGCCGGTGGCGGAATAATATTGCTGCAGCACTTTCAGCATCACCATTTTCGGCCACCAGTCGCGGCTGTTGTCGCGCTGAATGCCCGGCTCGTATTCATAATCTTTCGACGGCCCGAAATAACCGTCCGGTTGCTGGCTGTTGATGGCCCATTCCACCCAGGGTTTTGTTTTGGCGATCAGCTCTTTGTCGTTGAGGATGTATGCCAGCGGCAGCAACCCGTCGATCCAGTACGGCCCTCTCTCCCATTGGTCGCCGTCTCCGCCGAGCCAGCCGTTGCGGTGGTTCATCACGATGGGATACAATTTGTCAAGGTTGCCGGTGGCGCCGTTCTTCTGGCGCACGAGCATTTCTTTCAGCCAGCCCCGCGGCCTGATGGCGCCCAGCGGCAATTGTATATAAGGGTTCTGCCGGAGCGGCGCGCGGCTCAGCGTATAACAGGCAGCGTGACGGGTTTCTTTTTTCACCTGGCCTGTGGCATTTAAGGTTGCAGCCAGTGCGATCAATAAGATGGAACTTTTATGGAGGAATGGGTTCATAACAAAAGCCGTGCAAACGTGATATAATATAATCCGGATTAAAATACTAAATCCCCGGTATAAAATAAACTGGCGCCGGGATAATTCCGGCGCCAGCTATATAGTGTTTTAACTTTTTGGCTTTTTATGTAAACAGAATCAATCGAGCACCAGTACTTCCAGCCCGCTGTTCTTTCCGAAGAAATGGAGCGGCCTTCCGTCGGGGTGGTTCGTTACGATCCTGAGCATGCCATCTCTCCGGTCCGGCCGTAGTGTGGTATCCAGGTAAATATCGCCCCTATCTTCCTGTAAGGAAAAAGGTACGCCTGCCCTGCGGTCTACAAACATGGTGTTCCCCAAAAAGCGGAATGTTGTTGAACTGTCCAGCTCATAATAATTCCTGCTGCAAAGCAACTCATAAACTTCTTTTATTGTCATATACCTTTTTTAATGTGAAAGGTAAAGGGAAAGAACGGCCATGTTCCTGCGCGCATCAGTAGCGGTCTTTTCTGGGCCTGGCTTCGTTTACAACAATACTGCGACCGTCGAGCAATGTGCCGTTCAGCTCAGTAATAGCTTTTTGGGCTTCCCTGTCGTCCGGCATTTCGATGAAAGCGAAGCCTTTGCTTTGATTGGTGAATTTATCGGTGACGATGTTCGCGGAAGCAACAGTGCCGTAACGCGAAAAATGTTTCGTGAGGTCCTGAGAATTAAGAATAGCGCTCAGGTTTGATACGTAAATGTTCATTTGAAAAGTTTGAATGATGGAATGATCTGAGCTAAAAGCAGGGTAAAAAGAAGGAGATAACTAATCCTGGAAAAAGTATATCCAGCTGAGGCGAGCTGATGAACTCAAATGGTAACTTGCTAAAGGTAGTCTTATTTTAACCAAATCCCCAAAATACTTTTATTCTGCCGGCCGCGCAGTGCCCCGGCCCAGTTTTTTCAGCATAACGGCATGTGCCCGCAAAGCCTTCAGGAACGTTCGTTGTTCGTTATAGGGCAAACCGAATTCCCTGGCCGTACTTTTCACGATGGGCGCTAATTTCCGGTAGTGAACGTGGCAGATGTCGGAGAACAGGTGATGTTCTATCTGGCGGTTCAATCCTCCCGCGAACCAAGAAAGGATGCGGTTCTTCGGCGCAAAGTTGGTCGTATTTTCAATTTCGTGTACCGCCCAGGAATTTTCCATCTGTCTTTTATTCTCCGCATACACCGGCACGGCGAAATCCGACGTTTCCATGATATGCGAAGGCTGGAAAATGCAGGACAGCAGCAAGCCGGCGGTGAAATGCATCAGCAGGAAACCCGCGATCACAAAATACCACGGCATACCGGAAAATATCAGCGGCAATACAAGCACATAACAATAATAAAAGGTTTTGTACAGGGAAATCTGCCACATGGCCCGTGTCAGGGAAAGTTTTTGCTTGATCAGCAGGTCGAATTTCTTATACCGCGCCACCTGGAAAAAGTCCTTTGCCGTCATCCAATACAACGTCATGATCATATAAAAGAACCAGGCATACAGGTGCTGGTACCGGTGGTACCATTTCACCGGCTGATTGGGCGACAGGCGGATGAGGCCCATCGTGTCGATGTCTTCGTCCAGCCCGGAAATATTGGTGTAAGTGTGGTGCAGGATGTTGTGCTGTATCTTCCAATTGACCGTATAGCCGCCGATCACTTCCAATATGTAAGCGATAAATTTATTCGTGTTTTTGTTTGCGGAATAGGTGCCATGATTGGCGTCGTGCATCACGGCCGTGCCGATACCGCTCATGCCCAGCCCCATCAGGAACCAGAGCATGAAGAAAATCCATCCGTTGCCACCCGCTACGCCTGTAATTAAAAAGATATACGGAACAAAATACAGGGCTAACATACATGCCGTTTTTACCCACATCTGCGCATTGGCATAGGGTGAAATATTGTGCCGCTCGAAATAGGCCTTCGCCCTGGCTTTCACCGTGTCGTAAAAACTGCCGTCGCCTTTGGACGCAAAACGGACAATATCCAATTTGTTTGCTTTCATATGATAATAATAATGATAATAATCCTCCCGCAAAAACCCTGCAAAACATTTGTCCGGTCTTTATAACTGCAATAAAATAAAGCGCGAACGCCGGGGGACCGTTTTCTACAAATAACGGTTAAAAGCCGTTTTATTTAACAGCTTTAACATTTCCTTAGCGTTCTGTGGAAAAACGTCCGCAGCGGGACGAACATCTCCGCAACGGCGAATTTTTCGATTCCACCTAGTACCCTAACATCAGTTTCGTATCCACTAAAATCAAAAAGGTGGCGAACGGCGGCCTGCGCCGGAACGTTACCACGGAAGCAGGCCAAACCGCCACTCCAAGAACTTCATGTGATCACGGAGCTGATAAAAATATTCTTTGCCTCCGTCATTCCTGTATCACCCGTTTCAGGAGTTCGAGCCCGAAGCCGGAGATCAGCAGGCGTTCTTTTTTGTTGCCCAGCAACTGTTGCGTCCAGGTGGTGAAACCGCCGTCCACGATTTCCCATTCCTGTTCTTTTACCTGTATCACGACTTTGAACTGGATACCGGTATAATAATTATTCTTTGGGCTGTTAACGATCTTTTCGATCGATACCTCCGGCAAACGTTCGGCAAGAAAGCCGGAAACAGCCGTCAGTAAAGCATTTCCATCTGCAGTTCCCTCCCGCGCGATCAGGCGCAGGCGCATTTGCGTGATGCCGAAAACCCCTCGCAGCACGGCGGCCCAGGCGGCGGCATGTTTGTAAAGACTTTCGCATTCGAAGCGGTAACTTCCGCGGTCCATGCCGGCGCTGGTAAGGCAGGCGATGGTAAAATGCGGCGTGAAGGCTTTGGAAGGAAGCGGCTGCGTGCGCACATGGCGTTGCACGGCGCAGAGGTCCGCTTCGTGTATCGCACCCTGCTGTTTCAGCTCCGCGATATGCAGGGCGAGCGCGTTCGTGGCGTCCGCCAACACTTCCGCTCCCCTCGTGGCGCTCATTACCTTTTCCTGGCTCACGGCGCCGAAAACGGAACAGCTGCCGAGCGGGGAAACCGGCGATAACATCACCGGGCTGAAATGCATCCGTTCGAGCGTTTGCAGCGTAGCCAGCTGCAGAGTGGCGAAAACAACGGCATTCATGTCCGCCGGTTTTACAAAGCGGTTCTGTTTGTATTGCAGCAGCAAACCGGGCGCGGAAAGAGCGGCCGCGCGGCGGTTGAACACTTCCAGCAGCAGCGTGTTAAAATCCGCCCCGGGCAAAGCCGCCAGCGCGTCCACGATATTTTTTCCTTCGCAGGCCGCGGCGATGCGGCCGATGATCTCCTGTTGCATAAGACATGATTCGTTCTTTTAAATTAGTAATTTTACCCGTATGGAACCATTGAAAGAAATGTTCAACCGGGAATTTTACCGGCATTTCGCGCAGGCCTTCGCCGGAGCGGATAAAAACTTCAACCCAAAAACATTCATCAAAGACGTTACGCAGGGCATGGAAACGCTTTCGCTGAACGGCCGGCTGCGCAATACTTCCGTAATGCTGCACAAACATCTGCCGGGTGATTTCACGAAAGCGGCGGAAGTGCTTTTCAAAGCCGCCCCTTCCCTTCAAACAGGCTACACGGCGCTGGTATTGCCCGATTTCGTGGCGTTGTACGGCAAACAACATTTCGATCTTTCGATGGAAGCACTCAAACGTTTTACGACGATCGGCTCTTCGGAATTCGCCATCCGCGAGTTCCTCAAAACCGACCTGGACAAAACCCTGAAAGTGATGAACAAATGGGCGGAAGATAAAAACCATCATGTTCGCAGGCTCGCGTCTGAAGGCAGCAGGCCGCGATTGCCGTGGTCTTTTAAGCTGGACGGGATCATCAAAAAACCGGCGCTTACGCAAACCATACTCGAAAAGCTGAACGCAGACGAAGAGCTGTACGTGCGCAAATCCGTCGCCAATCACCTGAACGATCATTCCAAAGACAATACGGCGTACATGCTGCAGCTGGTGAAGAACTGGGATAAACGCCACCGGCATACCGCGTGGATCATCAAACACGCCATCCGCACCCTCATTAAAAAAGGCGATAAGGAAGCGCTGGATATTTTCGGGTTCGGGGAAGAGGCGCAGGTGAAGTTTGGCAGGTTTTGGCTGGATAAAACTTCGCTGAGGCTGGGCGATACGCTGCAATTCAGTTTTCAGCTGGCAAGCAAAAAAGAAACGCCGCAAAAACTGGTGATCGATTACGCCGTGCATTACATAAAATCTTCCGGCGAAACGTCTAAAAAAGTATTTAAACTGAAAGAAACAGAGCTGCAGCCGGGGCAAACGCTGCAGATCGTCAAAAAACAATTATTCCAGGATCTTACCACACGCAAACATTACCCGGGGAAACATTTGCTGGAGATCATCGTGAACGGGAAAACCATGGGAAGTAAAGGTTTTAGCCTGAGCGTATAAATTTAACGCTGCCAGAATTTCCACCAGGGACGTGATTTGGCTGCAGCTGTTGGTTCCCGGACGACCGCCCGTTTGTATTTCTTTTGATCGAGGTATTCATCCATCGTCAGCCCGATGATGTCTTTTTTCAGCAGGTAAAACTCCCGGCCTTCGTATTCAAAGTCGCTCCAGAAATCGAAACCAAGCCCTTTGCAAAAGTCGTCCACATCATCGCCGTTCAATCTTACCTTTTCGCATTCGTATTCATCCAGCCCGGGCACAAACGGCTCTTCAAAAGGCAGCATTTCGCCACGGTCTATATACTTTTCCGGTTCGTCCCTGATCCCTTCCAGCTCTCTTTTGAACCGGCCGTTTTCGTACAGCAGCAGGTAATAATAATCGGAAGTGGTTTGACCTATGACCTGCAAAACGCTGGTCTGCAAACGGTCTGAGAGTTTTTCGAGCCAGCCGGGAAGTTTTGCGAAGGAATTCAGGTGCACGCGTATCCAGCCGTTCTGCATATCTTCTGAGACAAGAAAGCTCGGCGGCGTATCCTCCCCGTGTAATATCAGCGAAGAACATTTCAACACATCGGACGTATTCCCCTGCCGCACTTCGCTTACTTCCGAAAACTCCTGCAATGCGTCCGCCACCTGCCGGTGATCATTGTGCCGGATAAAGATATTCAGCCAGGTACCCATAGATATAAGGATTTTTAGATCACCGAAAATAATAAAAAAACCGGGGAAACCTTGTGGTTCCCCCGGCAGTGCATATTCAACTTTTATTTCCCGAAATACTTCGCTTTAGACGATGCGGCCTGTTGCAGCGAATGAAGCGCCGCGCCCGATTCGATGCCCAGGTCGGCCTCGATCACGTCCGCGCCCTGCCGTATCAGGTTGAGATAACCCGCTTCCAGCTCGGCGGCGGATATCTGGCCTTTCGTGAACTGCCGGTCGATATTGCGCGAGCTGCCGAGAACGCACATGGAACCGCGTTTGTGCACTTCGCTGAAGATGTTTTTGTCCTGCGGCATCTCGTGGCTCACGAACCCGACCAGGTTTTCCCAGGGCACGCCGCATTTGTCCAGCGCAGCGATCTGTTCCGGTTTGGCCGTCATCACTTCCATCACGATGTCTTTGCTTACCGCGTAACATTTCTGTATGTCTTCGATGGAATACGCGATGATGATGGCGTTGCCCTCGGCTTTGTGCTCCACGATCTTGGCGGCGCGCACGTCTACCGGCACATCTTTGGCATCTATCACCAATATCGTCTTTCCTTTCGCCCATTCCAAAGCTTCGTCCAGCGTGGGAATGGTGAAGTCCGTCAGATTGCCTTCGGTGTCTTTCAGCCGCAGCTTTTTCAGTTCCGCCAGCGTGTGGTCGGCTACTTTGCCCGTGCCGTTGGAAGTGCGGTCCAGCGTAGGGTCGTGCATCAGCACGATCTTGCCGTCTTTGGTAAAACGCGGGTCGATCTCCAGCATGGTCGGGTAATGGGAAAGCGTGTTCTCGAAAGTGGCGATGCAGTTTTCCGGGAAACCCTTGCGCGGCCCGCCGCGATGCGAACATACGAAAGGCAGCCTGTCGGGCGTGTACCGGAAAAAATCCTTGATCTCTTTTGCGTTGCCGGTATTGATGGTGTGCAGCTGCGCGGGCTGGCGGAACCCGAAGATCACCGCCTGCGTCAGCAGCAACAGCACCGGGAGGATGTATTTGCTCTTCAACATATCTGTTCGTTATTTTTTGTATGGAAAATAAGATGCATCGGCAATGGTTGCCTTTTTCATGATGGCTTCCAGCTGCTTCACGACAGTTGGGTTGGCCGCCGCCACGTCGGTTGTTTCAGAAGCGTCTGCAGACAGATCATACAGTTCGGCAGGCGCTGATTTCCCGTCGGGCGTGCTTTTTTTCACGGCTTTCCATTTGCCGGAGCGTACAGCCCGGCTTTCCAGCCAGTTGCGCGGCAAGGTTACGCCGGGTTTGTCCCAGTTGTAATTGTAGGTGTAATATTCCCAGTAAAGGTACGGCCGTTCTCCTGCCAGGGGTTTGCCTGTCCAGGCGCCGTACAGCGAAATGCCGTCGAGCCCCGCGGGCTTTTTGATGTCTGCCGCGTCGCAGATGGAGGGCAGCAGGTCCCAGGCCGCGGTAACGCCGCTGGAAACCGTACCGGGCTGTATCTTCCCGGGCCAGCTGGCGATCAGCGGGCCGCGGATGCCGCCTTCGTAAAGGCTCGTCTTTTGCCCGCGCGAAGCGCCGTTGCTTTTGAAGAACTTGCCAAAACCAGGATTGGCCCCGTTGTCGCTGGTGAAAATGACGAGCGTGTTTTTGTCGAGCCCTTTTTCTTTCAGCGTTTGCAGGATGCGGCCGACATCCGCGTCCAGCAGGGAGATCATGGCGGCGTAGTTTTTCATCTGCTCCGGCCAGTCTTTATCCGCATACGCGGAGTTATCCGGTATCACGTGTTTCCCGTGCGGGATCGTGTAAGGCAGGTACAGGAAAAACGGTTCGTCCTTCCGGGCATTATCCAGGAACTGCATGGTCTTTTCCACGAACAGGCGATGGCTGTACGCGCCTTCTTTACCGTCCGCGTTTTCGGGCAGCATTACCTTTTTGCCGTTTTCGTAAAGGAAGGGCGGGTAATAGTTATGTGCCTGTATCTGGTCGAGGTAGCCGTAACAATAATCGAAGCCTTGTTTTTCAGGCCCGTGCCGCTCCCCTCCCAGTCCCCATTTACCAACCAGCCCGGTGCGGTAGCCCACGCTTTTCAGCAGCTCGGCGATGGTCACCTTTCCGGATGGCATGGGCGGGTCTTCCTTTTCGTCTGTCAGAAAGTTGCCGCGTATGGCGGTATGACCGGTGTGTTTGCCGGTAAGCATGGCTTCGCGCGAGGGCGCGCATACCGTGCTGCCCGTATAATGGGCGGTAAAGCGCATGCCATTGCGGGCCAGCGCATCGATGTTGGGAGTGCGGATCATCTGCTGGCCGTAGCAACCCAGGTCGCCATACCCCATATCGTCTGCCAATATGAGAATGATGTTAGGCCGCTGTTCCGCCGTTTTTTTCCCTGCAGGCGCGCCTGCAAGGCAAACACCGGCCAGCAGCATGATACCGCATCCGAAAATGGATCTTTTTTTATGCATGATTTACGGTTGTCCATATAATACTCCGCGGCCGCCTGTGCCCACGTACACTTTGCCGAACACGGTGCGGTCGCCAGCGAGCGATTTCACGCCCGCGGGGAATTTCTGCGTGCCGTTGTCTATCTGGTCCCAGCCGGCGCCGAGATTGGTGGAACGGTACATTCCTTTTACGCCGCCAACGGTGCCGTAAGCGAAGAGCGTGGGCGTGGCAGACCCGCTGGCAGGCGCGCCCCATGCAAAGGCCGTGCAGGTGGTAAGCGCGGTCACTTTGCTGAAAGTGGCGCCGCCGTTGGTGGTTTTGTAAAGACCGTTCCCATCGAGGCTTACCCATACTTCATCGGCTGTTCCCGGCCTTGCGGCTACGAACAAATATGAATTTTTGTTGGGAATGGCCGTGGCGTTCTGCTGGCTCCAGGTAGCGCCGCCGTCTGTGCTGGCGTAGAGGTAGCCGGTTTTGTAGATGTAAAATTTATCGCCGTCCACGCAATCCGCGGTGATGGAGAAATCTTTGCTCCACACATCGATCGCGTTCACCGCGCCGGTGGGCGCGCCTGTAGCCGCAGACCAACTGCTGCCCCTGTTGGTGCTGTAATACACCGCTCCGCCGCTTCCGCCCGCGATGTACACCATTTTATCGGGATTGGCGGATGAAATGCAGATCCTGCCGAGCTTCACGCCGGAAGGCAGCGTGCGCGTGGTCCAGGAGGTGCCGCTGTTGGAGGATGTGGCAAGGATGGTACCGGTGCCGTCGTTGCCGGAAGCGCCGAGGATGGCGATGTTCGCGGGCTGCGATTCGCAGTACGAAATGCTGAAACCTTCGTTGATGTTGTACAGTCTCGCAGACGGATAGGCTGTCACGTTATCGTGGCGGAAACCGAACACGTCTGCCAGGCCTGAGTACAGTGGCACTGTACCGGGCGCGGACGCGAGCGTGAGCACCACGGTTTCCTCATCGCCTTTGATGCGCGTGGTGAATGCCACATTGCCCGCGGCCCAAACGTTGGAGCTGAACCATACGCCGAACCAGTCGGAATAATACAGGTCGCCATGATGCAAAGGGTCGAACACGAGGCAGGATGTAGCGCTGGAAAACCAGCTGTTGGGCCACCAGGGCGCTTCCAGCGTTTTCGTGATGGGCAGTGATGTTGTGTTGATCTGTTCCCAGCTGCTGCCGCCGTTGGAAGAGCGGTAGAGCGGATTATTAAAAGTAGAGTAGCGCTGGCAAACGGCAATCTTGTTGTGATCGTAAGATTCCACCGCGATGCCGCAATAGTTTTTGTTCATGCCGCTTGCCGGCGTAATGTTCGTCCAGGTGCTGCCATTCCACACGGTAACGCCGGTGGAATGCGCCACGTACAATTTGCCGCCCATTACCACCATCCTGTTAGGCGATGCGGGCGCGCCGCTCATGGCGGAGAAAGTCATTCCGCCATCTGTGCTGCGGTAAATGCCGCCGCCGGGAATGCCCGCGTACACTTTGGCGGAGCGGCCGCTTACGCTGGAAGACGGATCGGTGGCCACGATGCGCACGTTCGCGCTGCCGGGCACCGTCGCCACTTTCGTCCAGGAAGTGCCGGTGTTGGTGCTGCGGTACAGGCCGTCGGTGCGGGTGCCTGCGTAGATCACCGTGCTGGTGAGCGAATCCACCGCCAGGCATTCGCCGGCCCAGCGGAGGTCGCCGTTGCCGTTGTAGGTGGTGGAAAACACTTTCGTCCAGTTGTCGCCGCGGTCGTTGGAGCGGTACACGCCGTCGTTGAGGGCGAGGTAAACCCTGTCCGGCGCGTTGGCGTCCAGCGCCATGCCGTCTACCCTGATGCTGCTGATGCCGTCCAGCATCGGCTGCCAGCGCTGGTTGGTGCCGTCCCAGCGGTAGGCGCCGCCAACGTCTGTACGGGCGTACATGCGGTTGCCAGTGGTGGGGTGAATAGCCATGCCGGTAACATACCCGCCGCCGCCGATGGCCACGTTGTTCCAGCTGTAAGATACCATTCCCTGTATGGATGAAACGCCGGAGCGTTTGCCGTCCAGTACTTCCTTCTCCACTTTCTCGCTCAATTTTTTACATGACCAGGCGGTCAGGATGGCCATGCCGATGGCGGCCACCATAGTCGCGGAAATTTTCATAAAACAAACTTTGGAGGTTAATGAATAGTGGTTTTCAAACATCAATAATTCGGGTTCTGTATGATCTTCGGGTTTTGTGCGATTACGCTGGACGGGATGGGCATCAGGTAGTTCTTCGTTGCGTCGAACGCGATCTTGCCGCCGCCTGCATTTACTTTTTCGTATACGGGTTTATTGTTCACCACGGTTATTTTCATCGCGCGGAGCGGTTGCGCGAAAATGGCTGCTGCTGTTTTCCAGCGGCGGATGTCGGAGAAACGTTTGCCTTCGAAAGCCAGCTCCACTCTCCTTTCCCGCCGGATGCGCGCGCGCATCTGCTCTTTGGTAAGATTGGCGGGAAGCTCCGGAAGCCCTGCCCGCTCCCTCACTTTTTTCATCGCTTTGTACACGCTTTCGTCCGGGCCAACGGCTTCGTTCTGCGCTTCCGCGTAATTGAGCAACACTTCCGCATACCGCCAGATGATGGAGTTTCCGCCGCTGCTGTTGCCAGGCACTACCGCCGGGTCTACCGCCTTTTTCATGAAATAACCGGTACGGCCTTTACCGCCGGCGCCGGACGCATCCAGCTCGTTGGGATTGTTGGCAACGCCGAGACGGGTGTAAATGATGCCGGCTTTCCAGGCGGAGCCGTCGTAAATGATGGTGGCGGCAAAACGTTTGTCGCGGTTGTCGTAAGGATGCCCGGGATCAAAAAGCGCGGAGCCTTCGGCTTCGGTTTTCCCGTCGAGGAATTCGTATTCGTCCACCAGGTCCTGCGTGGGGTTCACGGCGCCCCAGCCGCCGCCGTCAGACACTTTCACGGGGTTCCAGTATTTTTCCTTGATGTTCCCGCGGATGTTGGCCGCGTACTGGATATCGAAGATCACTTCGAGGTTGTTTTCATTGGCGGGCAAAAACAGCGCGCCGTAATCAGGGTACAGGTCGTAACCCGCGCCTGCTTCCATGATCTTTTTATTGGTGGCGGCGGCGTCCGCCCATTTGGAGGCATACAGCTCGGTTTCGCCCTTCAGCGCCCATGCGGCGCCTTTGGTGGCCCTTCCGGCGTCTTTAGCGGCTACTTTCAGCGGGAGGTCCGCGGCGGCTTCTTCACATTCTTTCTGGATAAAGGCCACACATTCTTCCCAGGTGTTGCGGGGATAAAAAATGTCGTCGCCCTGCTCGGCCTGGTTCAGCGGGACGGTGATGATGGGCACGCCGCCGTACAGGTCCATCAAAGATTTATAGAAATACGCGCGCAGAAATTTCGCCTGCGCCAGCATGCCTTTTTTGGTAGCGTCATCGAAATTGGAGGCAGACACGTTTTTGATGAACACGTTGCATTTGCGGATGTTCGTGTACATATTTTTCCAATGCGGCGTGAAGATCGGCGTAGAAGGGCCGTAAGAGCCCTGCGCGAAGTTCTGATACGAAGGAATGCCCGCCAGCGGGCCGCTGATGCTGTTGTCCGAGAAATTGTCCAGCGGGTCGTTGCTGATCTCAGACGGTACATTGGTGAACACCGTGCTTTGCGGGCCGGGGTTCAGGTTGTTGTAAATATCGTTGAGGAAAAGACCGGCGTTGGCAGGCGTTTTCCAAACGGAAGCGTCCGTCAGCTGATCGGTGGGCTCAATATCGAGCGAATCGTCGCAGGATGCCAGCGCAAGGCAGCAGGCCGCTATATAGAAAAGTTTGGTGAGTTTCATCTTGAATGCGTTTGCGGGTTAGAAATTGACGTTTAAACCGAAGGAGAACACCTTCTGCTGGAAATAATACCGGGCCCTTTTGCTGCCGCCGCTCACGCCGATCTCGGGATCGAGGTATTTTTCAGCGGAGAAAGTGAGCAGGTTCTGCCCGGCCGCATAAAGCCTGATGTTGGCAAGCCCCAGTTTTCTCATCACACCGGCGGGCAACGTATACCCCAGTTCGATGTTTTTCAGCCTGATATAAGAGCCGTCTTTCTGCCAGAAAGAAGAGACCTGCTGGCTGTTGGAGCTCGGCGAAGGCATGATCACCGGGTATTTGGCGTTCCTGTTCTCCGGCGTCCAGTAATCCAGCTGCTCTTCGAATATTTTTGCGCCGTTGAAGAAAGGCAGCGATGCTTCGTTGGTAAGCTGGAAGCTGGATTTCGTAGCGCCCTGCCACAACATGCTGAGGTCTACCCCTTTCCAGCCCGCGTTGACATTGATGCCGAAGATCACCTGCGGGAAAGCGGGATCGCCGATCACCACCTGGTCGTCGTCAGTGATCTTTTTATCGCCGTCGATGTCCGCATAACGGATATCGCCGGGCACGAGGGTGCCGAACTGTTTGGGCGCGCCGTCTATCTCTTCCTGCGACTGGAAGAAGCCGATGGCGAGCAGGCCGAACTGTGTGTCCAGCGGGCGGCCGGTACGCCTTCTGTTCGGATTGTCTTTGGTGGAAGCGTTCTCAAAAGTTTCCACCAGCGTGTTTTTCGCGTAAGAGAAATTTAAGCCGCCGCCGAGGGTAAAACCGTTATTAAACGCGTGGTTCGTATTGATGGAAAAGTCGATGCCTTTGTTGTCCATGATGCCTGCGTTCACCTGCGAAATGCCGATGCCGTATTCAACCGGCACCACCGCGGTGGGCGCCACCAGCATGTCTGACCGGCGTTCTTTGAAGAAGTCCAGCTCGATGCCCAGTTTGCCCTGCAGGAACATGCCCTCGATGCCGATGTCTGACTTTTTCGCGGTTTCCCAGGTGATGTTCGGGTTGGATTCCGCCCTTTCGAACACGCCCTGCACCTGCGTGAACTGCGTGCCTCCGAAACCATAGCTGCTGTTGAGCCCGTAGCTGCTCAGGTACTGGAAGGGCGAGCCCGCCAGGTTGCCGGATACACCGTAGGATGCACGCAGTTTCAGGTTATCGATCCATTTGAAATTGTCTTTGATGAAATGTTCTTCAGACAGTCTCCAGCCAACCGAAAAAGCAGGAAAAAACGCGAACCTTTTGCCGGGCGCGAAGAAATAATGCCCGTCATAACGGCCGGAAAATTCCACGAGGTATTTCTGCGCGTAATCGTAACCGAGCCTGTATACGAAACCGAGCTGTTTAAACGAGCCGGAAGAGCCGCTGTTGTCGAGGTCTGATTTGGAAGAGCTGCCCAGCGACAGTTCATCGAGCGTAACCTGGTAATTGAGGCGGGAAGCGCCGAAGCTGTTATTGTCTCCCTGGCGCAGCTCTGCTACCGCCAGCGCGTTTACGCCGTGTTTGCCGAAAATGCGTTTGTAAGTGATGTAACCCTGCAGCGTGGTGTTCACGGATTCGTCGAAGTCCTGGTTCAGCTGCGGCGAAGGCACGCCCGCTTTGGTTTCAACGAACTCGTCCTGCGCGTTGAGCGACCAGATGCTGTAAGGCAGCTGCCATTGTTTGGAAGTGCTGTAGTTTTTATCGTATGCGCCTACGGCTTTCAAAGCCAGGCCCGGCACGAAGGGGATCTGTTGTTCGATAGACAATTGGGTGAACAGCATATTGCCTTTTTTGCGGTTGTAGCCGCTTTCGTAAATGGAAGGCAGCAGTCCATTGCCAGGCAGGCCGTTGCTGAATTTCAGCTGGTTCACCAGCAGCGGTGGGTTTTTCGTAACGGAAGTGTAAATGCTGGTGCCCGTGGCCGAGCCCGGATTGTCCGTTACTTCCAGCGAGCCTTTTACGTCCAGCGACACCAGGGTGCTTTTGGTGGCGTTCACGTCTACGTTGGAAGCGAGATTGTAGCGGCGGTATTTGATCACGTCTACCGAGCCCTGCTGGTACATATGACCGAGGGAGCTGAAAAAACGCACTTTGTCCGAACCGCCGGAGAACGTGAGGTTCTGCGAGGTCATGGGCGCGTTGAAATCGATCACGTCGCGCAGCCAGTTGCTGTTCGGGTAATGATCGGGATCGGAGCCGTCTTTATATTTCTGCAGCTGTTCGTCGGAATAAGCCGGCGGCAGGCCTGCGTTTTTATTGGCGGCGTTGAGGGTGCTGGCAAAACCGTAGGAATCGAGGTATTTCGGGTACTGGGTGGGTCTTTGCACGCCGTACCAGGTGTTGAAGCCCAGCTCTACCTTGCCCTGTTTGCCGCGTTTAGTGGTGATGAGCACCACACCGTTGGCGCCCGCCAGGCCGTAAGGCGCAATGGCGGCGGCGTCTTTCAGCACGGTGAAACTTTCGATCTCGTTGGGATTGATCTGCGAAAAAGGCCGCGGTACGCCGTCTACGATGGTGAGCGCGCCGTTCCTGGAGCCGGTGGTGCCGATGCCCCTCACGCGAAGGGTAGCCGCATCCGCGCCCGGCTCGCCGCTGCCCTGGAAAGCCAGCACGCCGGAAACCCTTCCCGCGATGCTGTTGTTCACGTTGGCAACGGGGTTGCGCGCAATGTCCTGTCCCTTCAGCGTGGAAACTGCCGCGGTGGTGGACAATTTTTTCTGCGTGCCGTAACCTACCACGATCACTTCGTTCAATCCCTTCAGTTCTTCTTCCAGCACGATCTCCAGCAGCGTTCTGCCGTTCACCGGCACTTCGCGCATCTGGAAGCCTACGTAGGAAACCACCAGCACCGCGTCTTCCGGCACGTTCAGTTCAAAACGCCCTTCGGGATTGGTGACGGTGCCGGTGGACGTGCCTTTTACGATCAGCGTTACGCCCGGCAGCAGCGTGCCTTTATTATCTTTCACGACGCCCCTCACGCCGAGGAATTTCGCGTCGGGCGAAGCGGTGATCGCTATCACGGAATCTGACAGTATCTTGTAATTCAGGTTGGACGGCGCCAGCAGCGAGGAAAGGATGTCCGTCAGTTTCTGCGCGCCGTTGGTGGTATAGGAAACCGTTTTGCGCAGGCCGGCTTCTTTCGAGTTATAGAAAAAACGGCACCCGGTGGCCGCTTCGATCTTTTCAAGTGCGTGGGAGAGTTTTATTTCCTTAACATTCAGCGAAAGCTTGATGTCTTTCTGGGACCTGGCAGACAACTGCATGCAAAACAGGAAAACAGCAAGTAGCGTCAGTCGCATAGTTCTATCAATTTGCTTGACATTCACATAATGGCGCAGCCGTCCATTAAGTAGATTTTTTTTCATACTTTTAGCTTTTATTGGTTTTTGGAAGCCGCCAGTCTCACCTGCTCTTCCAAATAAAAATCAGTATAACCGAAAGGGGGATGTTGACGCATTCCTCTTTCTATTTTTTATACCGCCGGGCGTTATCCTGCGCCCCTATTCGTGAATAGTGATCGTGTCATGTTGTATGCTGTATTTAAAAGGTGCAATTACCTGTAATACTTTCAGCGCTTCTTCCACGCTTTCGTTTTTAAATATGCCGGTGAGCTGATATGCTTTTATTTCGTCGCTGCTGATGCGGATGGATACGTTGTACCGTTTTTCCATCATGGCCGCAAGGTCTTCGAAACGTTCGTCCCTGAAAATGAACTTGTTGTCTACCCAGGCCGTTTCCACGATGTCGTTGGTTTGCCGGTACGGCACAATGTCCGTCACTTTCAGCTCCTGTTCCGCTTCCACGGCGGATTTGCCGGCTTCCGGCACGGTATTGCGCAGCACCAGTTTTTCATTCGGTTTCATCCGGATCTTTTTCGAAGGGTCTTTTTTGAGGGATACTTCCAGCGCGCCCTCTATCAGCGTGGTTTCGGTGGTATGGCCTCCCGCGTAGGCCTTTACGTTGAAGGATGTGCCGAGGTCGGTAATGTCCGCCTCCTGCGTATGTACAATAAATGGATGAAGGTCGTCGTGTCTGACTTTAAAAAAAGCTTCGCCCACAAGGGTCACTTCCCTGTTCTCATGGGAAAAATTTTTCGGGTAAGTGAGCTTGCTGCCTGCGTTCAGCCAGATCTCCGTACCGTCCGCCAGCGTGATCTGCGTTTTGGAACCGCGCGGCGCGGCGATCTCGTTCATGCCTTGCGCAACGGCAGGTTGGGAAGGTTTGAAGAAATAAAAACCGGCCCAAATGGTAACGGCGATACCCGCCGCCACGGCGGCTGCGCGAGCCAGCGGCGCCAGCCTGCGGATGCGCGCGGGCTGTGGTGCGGGCAATTCTTCCTGCCGCGCGTTTTCCAGCTTGCTGCTCAGGATGGCACTGAGTTTTCCGGGCTCCGTATGCCCATCCAGCAGCAGCTTGATCTCGTCGATAAATTCGTTGGTAACGTTGTCCAGGTTATTCACCGCCTGGATCAGCTCATAAGCGTACCACAGTTCAGGGTCTTCCATGAGCAGCGCTTTCAGTTCCTTTTCTTCTTCCACGCTGATGGAATGAGACAGCTGCCTGCCCATCAATAACCACACCCTGTTGGAATCTTTCATTTGATGCATAAATGATCTGTACTGTACCAGTTTTCTATAAGACTGGAAAGAGGGCGCGATCTACTAAAGGAAATCAAAAAATTTACGGGAATTTGGAAAAGGTGCGCTCTTTGTTGAAGATACTCACGGCTTTAACGAGCCTTTTGAGCGCTATGGCCAGTTGTACGTCGATGGTATTGACGGAGATGTTGAGTTTGGCGGAAACGTCTTTATTCCGCATCCCTTCGAGACGCACCATTTCGTAAACCTGGCGGCAGCGGGGCGGCAGGGCGGCAATAGCGTTGCGGATGCAGTCGTACAGCTCCATAGAGATCACCAGGCTTTCCGGATCGTCTGCCGATAAGTCCTGCAGGGGAATGCCGGACAATAAACGCTGTTCTCTCCGGAGCCTCGCCAGCTGGTCGAGCGAAGCGTTGCGCACGGCGGTAAAAAGATAAGCGCGCAGGTTGCTGATCTCCACGATGTTCTCTTTCATTTGCCACACTTTCAGCAACACATCGTTCACGATCTCTTCGGCGGGCTCTTTCGCCTTCAGGTACGCGGTGGAAAAATCCAGCAGCGTGGCATGATACTGCCTGTAAAGCAGCTGGTAGGCATCGCCTTCCCTGTTATTGGCAATAAGATCGGTAAAGATGGTCGTGATTGGATCCAACATACAGTTGATTAATCTGGTGTGCAATATCCGGAATGAATATTAACTCAATGTAAAAAGAAAGTAAACTGCAGATGCCTATTCAAAAACGTGGTCGTTACCTGGGCCGGTGTGGAAAGATCAGCCGGTGTAACAAATTTATACGTTTGGGACAAAAATGCAAGAAAAAAAACAAAAAAACCCGCCGGAAGCGGGTATTAATGATAAGTTAACGCAGGCTCACGGCAGGCTCACGGCAGCCGCCCGGCGCCGGTGCCGCCCGCTTCACATACCCGGGGCCGGTCACTTTATCGTTGACGCTGATCATCACGAAACGCCCCTATTCCGCGATAGAAAAACGCAGCGCATGACCGGCTGAGATATTACGGTTACCGGCGGCGCTTCAAATTTCCCTATAACGTTAACGAATATACGTATCATGTTACGCAGATATGTACCAGGTAAACCGGGGAGATCACCCGGGACGGAAGCCGGGCATATCCGTTGGAGTACCATGTCACAACAACGTCATTTGCCCCGTTTCCTCAAAAAAATTCCCAAATTCGAAAACCGTTCCCTTTTCGTCAGGGGAACTTTGCGGTCTCTTATTATCACACCAATAGAACGACAACCAATGATCAAAAGGCTGCTACTTCTCTGTACACTTCTTTTTGCCGTCACTGCGTTATTCGCGCAGAGCACCGGTTTTGTTAAAGGCACCATCACCACCAGCGACGGCAAACCGGCCGCGAACGTGACCGTGCTGATCGAACAGACCAAATGGGGCGCCATCAGCAACGAAAAAGGAGAATACCTTATAAAGAACGTCCGCCCCGGCGCATGGAACCTCAAAGTTTCGGCCGTGGCCGTTATCACCCAGGTGAAACAGATCACCGTAGGCTCGGGCGAAACCGTTGACGCAGACTTCGTGCTCAGCGCCAACTCCGCCCAGCTCCAGGAAGTGACCGTTTCTTCCCGCGGGCCGGTAAAGGAAAGCAACATCGTGGCTAAAATGCCGCTGAAGAACCTGGAAAACGCACAGGTGTATAATGTAGTTTCCGCCGAGCTGCTCAAACAACAGAACATCACCACCTACGACGATGCGATGCGCAACGTGCCCGGCATTTCCCGCACCTGGGAATCCACCGGCCGCGCAGGCGACGGCGCCGCTTATTTCTCGCTGAGGGGCTTCGACGCGCAACCCGCGCTCACCAATGGTTTCCCCGGTCTCGTCAGCGGCAACCTCGAAGCAGCCAACGTGGAATCCATCGAAGTGATCAAAGGCCCCTCCGGCACCCTGTTCGGCGGTTCCTTTTACGCTTACGGCGGCATCATCAACACCATCACCAAAAAACCTTACCACACCTTCGGCGGCGAAGTAGCGTATACATTCGGCAGCTTCGGGCTGAACAGGATCACGGCAGACGTTAACACGCCGCTGAGCAAAACCGAAAAGATCGCGCTGCGCGTAAACACGGCTTACCATACCGAAAACAGCTTCCAGGACGCAGGTTTCAAAAAATCGTTCTTCATTTCCCCCGCCCTGAGCTACGAAGTGAACGACCGCCTGTCTTTCAGCCTGATGGCCGAAATCCTTCAGGAAGAAAGAGCCGTTGCGCCGGTGTTTTTCCATTCAGACCGCCTCACCCCGCTCGTATTTAAAGACATACAGCAGCTGGGCCTGAACGACAAACTGTCTTTCACCAGCAACGACCTCACCATTCGCAACCCGCGCTTCAACGTGCAGGGCATCATGACCTATAAATTATCCGACGTATGGACCTCGCAGACCGTAGTATCCCGCGCGCAGGTTCGCTCAGACGGCTATTATTCCTATATCTGGGACGATGCCGGCGGAGACGAATGGTTCGAGCATTACATCCATAACGAGAACCAGACCACCGCTACCACCGACGTTCAGCAGAACTTCAATGCGGATTTCAAGATCGGCAGTCTCCGCAACCGCCTGCTCGTAGGCCTCGATTACTACGGCCGCAAGATCGTGGACAACGGCGGCGGCTGGGGCGTTATCAGGCAGGTAACGCCCTGGGGCGACGCAAGGGACATTGACCCGGACAACCCGGTATACCTCACCCGCGCTTCCGTAGACAATATGCTGGCCGGCCTCGACCCGGCGATCGGCTCCAACATCGAAAACTATTCCTACAGCGCATACGTTTCCGACGTACTGAACATCACGCCCGCGCTGAATATCATGGCCAGTCTCCGTGCGGACTACTTCCACACGCCCGGCGACGGCAAAAAAGAAACCGTTGGCGACAACTTCGACCAGTTCGCATTGTCTCCCAAATTCGGCATCGTGTACCAGCCCGTGCTGAACAAGGTGTCCGTTTTCGCCAACTACATGAACACCTTCATCAACGTGTCTCCCACGGAAGTATGGGCGGAAGACCCCACAGACAACACCTGGAAACCTACCGGCAACTATACGGCAATGAAACCCGAGCAGGCCAACCAGTGGGAAGCCGGCGTCAAAACCGACCTGTTCAACAACAAACTCCAGGCGATGGTGTCTTACTACGACATCAGGGTGTCTAACAGAACGCTGTACCCGGTAAACAGAACGGCTGTACAGGGCGGCGAAGCCGGCAGTAAAGGTTTTGAGGTAGAAGTAACCGCACAGCCCGTGCATGGCCTGAACATCCTGGCAGGGTACAGCCACAATAAAACGGAAGTGCTGGAAGGCGAAGGCAACGACTTTTACTCCGAAAAAGGCCGTGTGATCGGCGGACAAGGCCCGCAGGACCTTGCCAACCTCTGGGCGACCTACAAATTCAGCAACGGCTCCCTCCGCAACTTCGGCCTCGGCATCGGCGGCAACTATGCCGGCGAATACCTGGTGATAGACAACAGCGTGACCGGCCAGTTCTTCCTGCCCGGTTACGCGCTGCTCAACGCCAGCATGTTCTACAACGCGGACCATTTCCGCTTCACCTTCAACCTGAACAACATTACCAACGAACAATATTACATCGGCTACTGGTCGGTAAACCCGCAGAAAAGGCGGAATTTCGCCTGCAGCCTGGCGTACAAGTTCTAGGCAAATCATAACATTTACAGAAAAGCCGTATGAATCAATGGTTTCATACGGCTTTTTTGTATCTTGAATACCGGAATGCGATCACTGTCAGCAGCCCTACCAGTATCACCGGGGCGAAAAGAGCCGTCCGGGCAACATTTAACCATTTTTATTGATCTTGCAATTAATTAATAGCTTTGCCGGCATATGGTAAAAATCATTTTTCAGATTACCGACACACCTGCCGCAGACACCGGACTTGATGCCCTGGCATACATGGAAGGCGACCTGCAGGTATACCTTCACGATACATTGTTCATCAGCCTGCCGCGCACCCTCCTGCTCGATTTTGCGGGGTTCGCCCAGCGATGGCTCGACAATCATACCGCACCGTCTGCCGCTTACCTGCCCATGAACCGGGGAGAAGCCGTGCTGCAGATAGACAAAACGCCGCAGGGCGAATACCTTTTCAAATCCGCCCGCGCGGAAAAAGGAAACTTCCGGCCTGTAACGGAAACCGCCATCAGCGGGGCTTTCGAGGCATATCTCGAACAACTCGAAAAAACATTGAGAAAATAACGACCGGAACGCACCAGCGATAAAAACAAAACCCTGCCCGGTTGAGGCAGGGTTTCGCATATCACGCGGGATGTTTTAGTCTTCCTTCGCTTCCGCCAGGAAACTCACCACATCGCGAATTTCCTTTTTAGACAGCAACGTTTTCATATCCGGCATGGAAGACGGCGAGAACGTCTTTTTCACGATGTCCGCATTCGCGATCTCTTTGTCCGGCTCCAGCCCTTCCTTGATCTTGAGACCGTTTTTGGTTTCTCCCTGCAATACGCCGGTCAGTTTTTTACCGTCTTTCAGCTCCAGCGTTACCATGCCATAACCCGGCGCCAGGCGCGCGCTGGGGGAAATGATCGATTCAAGGATCTGCTGGCGCGAAATACGGTTGGCCACCCCATTGAGGCGCGGGCCGGCATTGCCGCCACGGTCGTCGTAAGAATGGCAGCGCATACACTGCGCGTTCTGGTTGCGGTAAAATATCTGCCGGCCGCGGTGCGGGTCGCCGCCTTCCAGGCTGCTCGCATAAGAAGCCAGCACGTCGTTGGTGGAGAACTTACTGCTGATCTCCTTGTAACGCGCCGCCAGCTGGGTGGAACGTGTGCTGTCGATAGCTTCGCCCAGTTCGAGGTACAGGTCCGGGCCGAGCTTGCCCGCGGCCATTTTGTTCAGCAAACCTTCGATGGCTTTGCCGCTGTTTTCGAGCGGCAGCTTGCCCAGCGTGAGCACGGCGGCCTGTTTTTCTTCCCGGGTGCGGGTATCGATCACATTGGCGAGCAGGCTCACCATAATGTCTTTGGAGATGTTCATTTTTTCGAGCAAATCAAGACCGGTTACGCGTACGGATTTTTCTTTATCCGCCAGCGCCTGCCGGATGCCCTTTTCCACCAGCGCCGGATCGCCCAGCGACACGAGCGATTTCAGCGAAGCGGAACGCATGGCGGGCTCGCGGTCTGCCTGCAACGACGCCAGTAGCGGCGCGGCGGCGGATTTGATATCGAGCTTTTGAACGGCCTCTGCCGCGCTCAGCCTTACCACCAGCGATCTGTTCTGCAACAGGGCGGTAAGCGCCGCGCCCGTTTTTGCGGCTACTTTCGCGGGGTCTCTTTCCACGGGGCCACGCAGGCGGCCGTCTACCCTGTCCAGCACGGAGGGTTTCGCCCAAACGCTGATCACGTCCACGGCTTCTGCGCGCATCGTATCTGGGTTTTTATCGTTCTGTGCGTATGCGGTCAATGCGTCCAAAGCCGCATCGTTGCCCACGCGAAGGTTAGCGCTGATCACGCGGCGGATGAGCGCTTCGTTGGTGAAAGTTGTCGTATTGAGCAAGCCCGCCAGCGCAGGCAATGCGTCTTTAATGGAAAGATCGTCGTTGATAGCGCGCGCCGCTTCCGTTACCACGAACTCGTCCTGGTCTTGCAGGAACGCCGCAATGCCAGGATTGCTCATTCTTCTCAAAGCCACTACCGCGGCTATTCTCAGCGCCCTGGAAGGATGTTTCGCCAAAGCGCTCAACGGCCCCGCCTTACCGATTCTTGCAAGGGCAAGGCTGCCGGCATGGCGCAGGTACGCGTCCACATCGTTGTTCTGCTCAAGCATAGCGATGATCGGTTGAATGGCCGGTTCGTATTGAATCCTGCCCAAAGCTTCCGCCGCGAAGAAACGCGCGCGTGCGGCCGTGTCTTTCAAAACAGGCACCAGTTCGGCGCCCGCTTCGCGGTATTTCATATCGCCCAGCCATTTCGCGGCCTGCGCCCTGATCTCGGGATCGGCGTCTTTCAGCAAAGGCAGCAGCGCCGTGGCGTATTGTTTGTCTTTACGCGCCATCTGGCTGATACCCCAGATGCCGTGTATGCGGCTCAGCTGGCTGTGTCCCGGCTGCAATGCCTGCTTCAGCGCGTCAGCGCCTTTCCCGCCGCGTTTCGCCAGCTCGAACTGTGCTTTCATTCTCACCCGCATGTCTGCATGACCGAGCAATTTGGCGAGATCGGCTTCTTTGCGGTCGCTGAAATCGGCCGCCAGTAAAGTTTTTACTTCATTCCGTATAGCCGTGCCCGCTGCATCTTTGTAATCGAGTTTCCAGATACGGCCGAAGTTGTGCGTGTCCCATCCTTCGATCCAGTCGGCAACGTATAAAGCGCCGTCAGGCCCAAAGTCAAGACCGGTGGGCAATACGCCGCCCAATATCTTTTTGTGCTCGCCCAGCTCGAAACTTGCGCCTTTGGCATTCAGTTTAAAACTGTGAATGCCGGAAGCCGCGGGCGAACCCACGAATTCGGCGATGAAAAAGGTGTTTTTATATTCGGGGCTCAGCGCGGTGCCTGGGTTGTACACCATACCCGCAGGGCCGCTCACGAAATTGCTGATGCATGGCGTGATGTACGCCGCCTGGCCTTCCCAGCGGGGCAGGTACATTTTTTCTTCCATCCAGACTTTATAAGTATTGTTGAGCGGGTCGCGGTATTTGCCGTATTGCCAGTTGCTGCGCCAGCCAATGTCCGCGCCGTTCACCACGTATACGAGGCGTTCTTTTTCCCCGGGATGGTCGCCGTCGTTGTCCTCACTGATGAGGTTGCCGTATTCATCGAATACGAATTCGTGCGTATTGCGGTTGCCGTAAGCGAATACCTCGAAGTCGCTGCCGTCAGGATTGGAACGCGCTATCACGCCGCTGTTGGGATGTTCCCACTTCTGCCCGTCAGGGCCAACGCCGTTGAAGCCGATATCGCCGATCTGCCAGTAGATCCTTCCGTCGGGGCCCATTTCCACCCCGCTCATGCCGTGACCGCTGAAACCGATGTGAATGCCGTAACCATGCGAAAGCGAGGTTTTATCGTCCGCTACGCCGTCGCCGTTTTTGTCTTTCATCTTCCAGAGATCCGGCGCGATGGTCACGTAAAGGTCTTCCCCGTCTGCCAGCACGCCACCGGCCACATCGTCCACTTCATTATTAAAATCGTCCACCACCAGCTGCGACTGATCGGCAACACCGTCGCCGTTTAGGTCTTCGAGGCGGAACACATTGTCTTTTTCGATGGCAAGGTCGCGCCAGTCGTGCGAGCTGTCGCCGTTAAGGTCTGCCAGCCATTTGTTCCGGTCGCTGTTTTCGGGGGAAAGTTCCTTATGCAGGAAAGCCCGCCGGTCTTCCACCGTTTGCAGGCTGATAGAAGGGATCTCCCAATCGCGATGCCCGCGGATGTCGAATTCGGAATGTTTCTGGCGGTTGGTGGTGGTGTAATACAGTTTCCCCTGGTCGTCTATATCGATCGCGATCGGCGAGATCACGAGGGAATCGATGCCCCAGAGTTTGAGCGTTAAACCATCGGCCAGTTCCGGTTTTACGGAAGCGTTCACGGAATCCGCGAAATGTGCGGTAAAGGAGGAATCCATCAGTTTGATGCGCCGTTCTTCCAATGTAGGCTGTTTGCAGCCCGGCAGGCACGCGGCCGCCACCGGCAGGGAAACGAAAAAAAGGGCTTGCAGCTTTTTGTGCAACGTGGAGCTTTTTACCATTGTATGTAGAGGTCTGTTTTGACGAATTACAATGGCTTAAAGTAAAAAGAAATATGTCCAAATGCAAGAAGAATGTATGAACGACACTTAATTCTGCGGAACTCAGGACGTAATGCGCTCCTGCAGCACCACGGTCACGCTATCGCCTTCGGATTTTCCCAGCGCTTCGCGCAGGTCCGCCTTAACGGGCAGTTTATGCGTGCCGTCGCCCAGCGCCATAAAAGAGCTGCGGAACGGGTGGCCGTCGATGGTGCCACGTACTTTTACAAGCCCGCGCGTGCCGAAGAACGCAACGGATTCCGGCCAGATGAGGTAAGTCCAGCCGCCTTTGGCCGGGCTTTTGAGCTGCCGGGCGGAGAATTGCCGGGGCAAAGCGGCGGGGGTTTTAGCAGGATGTGCCATACATCATGGTTTTAGTACATCCCGAAGTTAGGCAACCTTTCCCGGCCGGAAGGATGGTGAAAACGACATTCCCGTGGGCCATTTACGACATTAGCATTACGTTCGGGCTAATAGGCTTTGCCAATCTGTGTTCCGGGCTTACCGGGACCGTTTCATTATTTATGCCTGAATGGAGAGTGGGTCAGTGCGTTTTCATCCTTTCCGCGCCGCCAGCACGGCCAGGTAATGCGCGTTGTACATTACGCCGAGCACGTTGCCGAAAGGGTCCGTCACGGCAGCCGTAACAAAACCCTCCCCGCGTTTGATAACGGGCTCGTATTGTTTGCAGCCGTGCTGCAGGAGTTTTGCAAATGTTGCTTCTACATCGTCTGTATGCCAGTAAGTGATCGCACCGCCGGGGCCGGGGGCCATGGCTTTGGGAGCATATGCCGCGTCGATGATGCCGAATTCGTGCTGGTAGTCGCCGATCCGGAACTCGATATAACCCGGCACTTCGAAATACGGCTGTACGCCGAAAAATCCGCTGTACCATTCTTTGGCCGCCTGCAGGTCTGCCGCGTAAAAACTGATGTTCGCAAGGCCACGCAAAGGTTGTTGTGTTTTTGCCATATCGTTCGGTTTTGTTGAAACAAAAATAGAACGGGGGTTTGACAGCCTTATGTCAGCAGCAGAAACACCGGTTTAAGAAATCCCCCTGCATGACAAAAACGGAAAAATTTTTGCCCCGGGCTGCGCATCCCTGTTTTCGGTAAACATCCCATATTCGTCGGTGGCGCGGCAGGACTGGCATTACGGGCCCAATGGCGGCGCCTGCACTCCTGCAAAAAACCTGCTCGCCAACGGTTCATGCCTTAGATTCAACAACCCATTGGATTTTCTCAGGCAAGCCGCTCCCTTCCCGGCATCTTTGCAGGAAACGGAACACCATGCTGATCATTATGATTGCGCTAATGTTAAAAAAGATATTGGCGGGAAAACAAAAGAGCGCTTGAAACACCCGTCACATACGGGCTTCCACGGCGAGCAGGTACAGCTGCATTTGTTCCCCTTCGCCGGCCAGCCAGGCGTTGTACGCTTCAACGGCGGCCAGCCTTTCGGCTTCCGTAATGTAGCCGTCTTTCACCAGCTGATGGCCGCGGGTTTCGGCTACTTCGGCCCATATGCCCGCTTTGCTGATAAAATGCGCGTCGCCTTTTTGCGTAAGTTCCATATGCGGCTCCACGTTGACGGACGAAAAACCCGTGGCATGGAACATTTCAGCCAGGTTATCCGCAATGTGGTTGTCGAAGCCCACATCTTTCCGCCATTGCAGGAAAGCGTCGTAAAACCGCCGCATGGCCGGCGGCAGCGCGGGTTGCCAGGATATTTTTTCGTGGTTGTAGTCGAGGATCGCGAGCACGCCGTCCTTTTTCAGCAGCCGCCGCATTTTTCCCAGCGCTTCGATGGGATTGGCCAGCCATTGCAGCACGCGGGCAGAACTGATCACATCGTACAATTCCCCGTTGTTGAAAGTATGGATATCGGCGCGTTGGAACGTAAGCCCGGGAACGTCCCCGTAGTTCGCCTGCGCCTGCGCGATCAGCGCTTCCCCCGGGTCGATGCCGGTCACTTTCCCTTCGGGGCCAACGATCTCCGCCATGCCTTTGGTAATGGAACCGGAGCCGCAGCCCACGTCCAGCACGTGCATGCCAGGGCGCAGGTATTTGAGCAGGTTTTTATTATCGGTAACGAGCGTTCTTTTATCCAGTACTTTTTGCGTGCCTTCGGGCATCCGTGCCCGGTCTTCTGCGGTATTGGCCATAACGGGTTATTTGATTTTACGGAAACGTTCTTCCACATCCCTGCGCAACACAAAACCTTCTTTGGTGAACTCCACGTCCATCGGCAGTTTTTCAGCCCAGTAGAAAATATCGGGTGCCGCGGCTTTCAGCGGCGTAGTGTGCGGGCCGTGTTTCGCCATCAGCCCTCCGTTCTGCGCGGTGATCACCACCGTGTCTTTACCGCTCACGTACAGCCCTTCGCGCGAAGACAATTGTTTTTCGCTCAGCGTAACGGGTTTGAACTGGTGGCGGGAATGAGAGAGCAGCCAGGTATAGAGGCTGTCGTTGTTATAGGTTTCGGTCCAGCTGTCGTGGCCGGCTTCGGGATATACGGTGAATTTAACTTCGGAACGGAACGGTTTCAGCGCGGTGATCATGCGCTGGCTGGCGGTGATGGGCACTACATTATCTTTTGCGCCATGAAAACACCATACGGGCAGGTAACGCATTTTCCAGGCTTCTTCCGGGTTCCCGCCGCCGCATATCGGCGCGATGGCCGCAAACGTTTCGGGATGCCTCGCGGCGAGCGACCAGGTGCCGAAACCGCCCATGCTCAGGCCGGTAAGGTATACCCTGTCGTCGTCTACCCGGTATTTCTTTTTGATATCGAGCAGCAGGCGGTAGAGCTGCTCCGCGTCCCAGCCGAACCCGCTGGATTGCGGGCTGACCACGATGAAGGGGAATTTTTTGCCTTCTTCCAGCAGTTTGGGAAGGGCATGCACTTTTACTTTCTCAAGATCGTTGCCGCTTTCGCCGGAACCGTGCAGGAACAGCACGAGCGGCCATTTTTTAGCGGTACCTGCCGCATACCCTTCGGGAAGAGCGAGCAGGTAATTGATCTCTATGGTGAATTTGCCGGGCGTTTGCTGCGCGCGGGCCTGTACAATGAGGCTAAACAGAACGGTAAGGAAGAACAGGGGCTTTTTCATACCCTTAATTTACTAAAAAAACCGTCAGCCTTGTTTTCTTATATATTTTGTCAATATCACGATCAGTTGACCTTCGATCTTTCCTTCGATCTGCTCTGTATTGTCCGGTACCAGCCGGATGTTTTTCACGACCGTGCCCATTTTGGCGTTCAGCGAAGTGCCTTTTACGTCCAGCGATTTGGTGAGCACCACGGTATCGTCGTTACGCAGCTGGTTGCCGTTGCAGTCCCGGTGAAGGTCCACCGTGCCATCGTTATCCGCGTCGCCCGCGGCCCTCGCCCAGGCAAGGGTTTCGTCGTCGAGGTACATCATGTCCAGTTTTTCCTGCGCCCAGCTTTCCTGCCGCATCCGGCTCAGCATGCGCCAGGCCAGCACCTGCACGGCGGGCACTTCGCTCCACATGGCCGTGCCAAGGCATTGCCAGTGAGCGTGGTCCGGCTCTTCCTGTTTTTCCACCTGCACGAGGCATTTACCGCAAAGGTATACGGCATCGTCTTTAATACCGGCGGGCGTTTGCGGCAACACGTACGTTTTCAGCCCGTTGCCGGAAGCGCACATTTCGCATTGATTTCCGCTCCGGCTTTTTAATTGCTCTTCCTGGATCATAACCTCTTTTTTAGGCGCACAAAACTAGTATATTTAAACATTTAAACCTTTTTTATGTCAGAAAACAAACAAACGGTCGAACTGTACATCGAAGGCTTCAACGAAGGGAACGACGCCAAGATACTGTCCTGCCTTACCGAAGACGTGGCCTGGTACATGCCCGGTTTTATCGACATCAAAGGCAAAACGGCCTTTGCCGGCGAGATACACAACGATGCGTTCACCGGCAAACCGGGGATCACGATATCGAGAATGTCTGAAGAAAATAATGTGGTGATCGCGGAAGGCGCCGTGAAGGCGAGTTTTAAGGACGGCAACCAACTCGATGCCGTATTCTGCGATGTATTTGAAATGGAGAACGGGAAGATAAAAAAACTGTATACTTACCAGATGAACCGGTAGGTTATTTCGCAGACCGGTAAAATTTCTTCCTGCGCGAAAGCCGCTCCATGGCCTTCGCCAGCCTGATCACGTGTGTTTCTTCGCGTTTAGCCCTTCACCCTGAACATGCCGAAAGGCACGTTGACCGACAATATTTCGGGGATGCGCGCATACGTTCAGCCGCCTTTGCCGGGGAAACGTTCCAGCAGGTATTGTTTGTCCGTGAGGGGTTTCATGCGGGCAAATACAATTTATTCCCGGAGGCCACTGAAAAAGTCCCGGCGCAATGCCGGGACTGCTTTTTTATATCGGCAACCAAGGTTGTTATTTTCCGTTGTAAGCGGCGCGGATCCTGTTCAGGTCCAGTTTTTTGGAGCTGAGCACTTCTTTGTTGACACGGGCCACGCGGTCTTTGTCCTTATCCAACATCATCTCCGTCAGTTCGGTGGGCACTACCTGCCAGGATACGCCGAACTTGTCTTTCAGCCAGCCGCACATCTGCGATTCGGCGGGGCCGCCTTCCGTGAGTTTCTCCCAGTAATAATCCACTTCTTCCTGCGTATCGCAGTTGATCACGAAAGAGATGGCCTCGTTGAACGTGAAATAGGGGCCGCCGTTCAGCGCCAGGAACTCCTGCCCTTCCAGGTAAAATTCCTGCGTCATGAGCGTGCCTGCGGGTATTTTGTGTATCTCAAAACCTTCTTCGCCGTAATAAGTGGAACGGCCCGTTTTGCTGTTCTTGAATATCGTCAGGTAAAATTTGATCGCTTCTTCCGCATTTAAAGCGAACCAAAGGTTTGGTGTGATCTTTTGTGTGCTTATTCTCTTTTCCATAGTGAATGTTTTTTGTTTGTTGATACAAATGTAGCGCGGGGTTTTTATTCCGGCCCGGTGTAACCCCGACATTTCTGAGGGTATTTTGCGACATTCCCGCCGTTCTGCCGGAATTACGTAATTTAGCCCTGATGGGATACCTCCGTGAATATTACGACAACATCATCCGCTTGCAGGAAAACGAATGGCAGTTCATTGCCGCGCATTTCACGCGCAGAACTTTCCGCAAAGGCGAAACGATCATCGCGGCCGGCGCCAGGGAAGAATACCTGTCATTCATCGAATCGGGCATGGTGCGGTTTTTCGTGCCGGGCGAAGAAAACGATCTCACATTCCATTTCAGTTTTCATAAAGAATTTACCTGCGCCTACGATTCCTTCCTCACCAGGATGCCTTCTGAATATACATTGCAGGCGCTGAGCAACCTTACATTGTGGAGCATAAGTCACAGCGATTTACAAAAAGTGTACGCCCAAACGCAGGCCGGCAATTATCTCGGGCGGTTTGCGGCCGAACAGCTGTTCCTCGCCAAAAGCCGCCGCGAATTGTCGTTGTTGAAATACACCGCCAAAGAACGTTACCTGCAACTGTTCACCGAACAGCCTCATATCCTCCGACAGGTGCCGCTGAAATACGTGGCTTCTTACATCGGCATTACGCCGCAGGGCCTTAGCCGGATCAGGAAACAGATTTCTTAACATAGGTTCATTGCCCGGGAAACGCGGGCGGCGCATTTTTGCAATATGAAAATGCCCATTCTTGCATACGGACACGCCGCGCTGCGGCAGCCATGCGCCGATGTTTCAAAGGAATTTCCCCGGTTGAAGGAACTGATCGGCTCGCTTTGGGAAACGATGTACCATGCCAACGGATGCGGGCTGGCGGCGCCGCAGACCGGAAGATCATTACGATTGTTTATAGTTGACAGCCACTCCACTTACGAACAGCTGGACGTGGAAGGCCGCGCGCATTATTTCCATCCCGGCGACGACGGCATCCGCGAAACCTTTATCAACGCGCACATCGAAAGCCGCACGGGAATTATGTGGGAAGATGAAGAAGGTTGTTTAAGCATTCCCGGCATCACCGGTAATATCAGGCGGCCATGGTCGGTTACGATCACGTATTCCGATAAAGATTTTATTCCCCGCAGGCACACTTTTCACGGCATGACGGCGCGGATGATACAGCATGAATATGATCATATTGAAGGTATTTTGCTCACCGATCATTTAAGCGGGATAACAAAAAAGTTATTGGGCGGAAAATTGAAGAAGATAGAAAAGGGGCAGATAAAAACAGCTTACCCGATGAAATTTATTTAACAGGCCGTGTTGGCCGCACCTGCAAACCACAGATAACGGCCATATTTTTCAACAAAAATTCTGATCCGTGTTATCATGACGGATTAAGGATATAAAACGTATTTCTTCCGCATTTGTTTATACCGGCTCAATCCCGGTTCCCAGCTTTTGCGGATCTCTTCTTCGCTTGCGCCTGCAATGATCTGCTGCTTGAAAGCCTTTACCCCGGCCAGTTTGTTGATGTCGCCTATTTGAGCGCTCTGGCTGCGGTCGAAGAACTTGTCTTTGTAAGGATAAGCCTTGTACATGTCCATGATCCAGCGGATATTGACCTTGCCCGCGGCGTGCAGGGCTTTTTCGTCGTACTGCCGCAGGTCGATGCCATAGCAGGTTTCATTTTGGTGAAGCGGAGTTTCAGACTTGCCGGGTATGCTCACCGGTTTGAACGTAAAATCGAAAATGCCTTTCAGCGCGGGCGCGCCCAGTACGGTGAACGGCATGTACGTGCCGCGCCCCTGGCTTACGATGGTGCCCTCAAACAGGCAAAGCGAAGGGTACAGTATTACAGACTGTTGTGTATTGAGATTCGGCGAAGGGCTCACGGGCATGGTGTAATACATATCATGCCGGTAATCCTTCACTTTGATCACTTTAATTTTGCATTTTGTTTTGTTCGGCAGCCAGCCTTCCCCGTTCACCATCTGTGCAAACTCCCCGATGGTCATGCCATGCGTGATGGGAATGGGAAATTTACCGATGCCCGATTTATTTTCCATGTCCAGGATGGGCCCGTCCACAAATCCGTTTGGGTTGGGGCGGTCGAAAATGATGAGCTCTTTGTTGGCTTTGGCGCAGGCGTCCATCACTTCGGCGAGGGTGTTGATATTGGTATAAAAGCGGCAGCCCACGTCTGCAATATCGAATATCAGCACGTCGAGCGCGGCCATTTCCTTCGGCGTAGGCTGTCTTTTCTGCCCGTACAGCGAGATGATGGGAATACCGGTGGCCGGGTCTTTTTCATCGCCTACTTCCGCCCCGTTGGAGGCATTTCCGCGGAAACCGTGCTCGGGGCCGAATACCATTTTGATGTTGACGCCGAGGGCGTGCAGGCTGTCCACGCTCAGGCGTTCGCCGATCACGGAGGTCTGGTTCACCACCATACCTACTTTTTTGCCTTTCAGGAGCGGGAGGTAAACGTCCGTCTGGTCGGCGCCGGGCACCTGTGCAACGGCTGCCGCGGAAAACGATAAAACGAGGAAAATGAGGAGCTGTAGCCGCATGATGTCGATTTAGACTAGAAAAATTTATACGTCGATCGCGTCGTAAACGATCACTTTATCCCAGAGGGGACTGCAGTTTTTGATGAACTCGAGGTGGATGGGGTGCGTCTGGTATGTTTCCTGGCCGGCGAGGTCTTCGAAGAACATCAGTTCGGAAACGCCCCAGCTCACGTCTACCACGTCCCTTTTTTCGGTGCTGGCCACTACGCCTACACGCAGTTCCTTCACGGTCGGGATCTTCGAGAGGGTTTTGAGGCCCGCCACGAGTTTGTCGCGGTCTTCTTTAGAATTCGGGTTTTTCAGCCAGAAAAATACATGGTGCACCAGCGGGTATTTGTTTTTGGCGGCGGGTTGCGGCATGGCCGAAGCGGCGGTGCCGGCGGCGATGGCCGCGGCGGTGCCCAGGAATTTGCGTCTGTTCGTTCTTTGCATATTTGGTTCGGGTTGAGGTCCTCAAAATAATAAACCGCGGGCAAAAACGGAAATCAACGTTCGGTGCGGTCCAGCAATGCCATTTTGATGCGTTTGTACATGCTTTTTTCGTCCAGCGAGGTTTCCAGCTCGGAGAGCACCGCCAGCAGGTTGTGTTCCGCCGAAGCCAGCCATTTGCGGTTCTCCTCGCGGATGATCTCCAGCATCGGCCCGATCTTTTTGTGCATCTGTTTGCCGGCGGGCGTCAGCGAGATCAGGCGGCGGCGCGCGTCTTTTTCGTCTACCGAAGCCTTGATGAGGCCCTGGCCCAGCATCTGGTCTGCCAGTTGCACTACCGCGGGGTGACTGATCCCCAGCGAGTCGGATATCTCCGTGATGCCCAGCACTTTTTCGCGGCTCAGCAGCTCGAGAATGAGGAACCATTTGGCCTCAAAATCCAGTTCCGATTCCTTGTATACCCTGCTGACATCAGCGGAAAGGCGGTCTGCCAGCCGTTTCAGCCGGGTAGCCAGCGCCAGTTCTTCCAGTTGGTTCACGATGCTCATAGTTTAAAAGTACTCAATTTTTAACCGGGCTGCGTTTTTCGTGTCAGGCATAAAAAAAACCGGCAGAAACACCGAAGCGCCCCGCCGGTAACGGTACAGATCGAAAAGAGGTATATCAGGGCTCCGTCGCGCCGTTGAGTATCCACGGCAGGTTGAACTTGTGAAACTCGATGGATTTATTGCTCGTGGCGCTGGCATGCACGTCTTCGTTGATCTCGATGAGCGCGGCCACCGCATAGTCCGATGTTTTGATCATGCTGCTGTAACCGCCTTTTGCAACGGTAATGGGCGCATAATCGCAGGTGTTCCAGTTAAACACGGCGCGGCTGATGGGCCAGGTGGCGCCATCGTCGTAACTGATGCGCACCGTCATGTTGCAGCGTTTGGAAGAATGGTTGGGATTGAGGAAAATGATGCGGTGCGGCGCGTCCGTGTTATAGCGGATCATCGAGCCTTCGCATTTGGGATCGTTGAGGGTATTATCGATGCTCCATGCGCCGAAGGTCCCGGGTATGCTGCCGATGGATTTTCTCCGTTTTTTAGCAGCGTTCCATTCCGTGGTGCCGGGCCTGTCGTTGCGCAGCAATGTGCCGTCCATCCGCTCCACGATGGTGCCTTCGTCTGTTCCGCCGGGTATCAGCTGGTATTGCCAGGTTACGCCATGATCGTCGCTGTAAATGTTGCGGCCGTAGGCGGGAATGATAAGCCGGCCCGCAGTGCTGCCCTGCATGGTCTGTATACCGATGCCGGGGCCCATCGCGTCCCATTTGTAATTCGGCGGCAGCAGCGTGGCGCTCATGTCCTGCGGCGTGCTCCAGGTGGCGCCGTGATCGTCGCTGTAAGAAGAGAACACACGCCGGTCGCCCCATGCCTGGATGTCGCTCCAGGCGGTCTTGGTACCGTCGTTCCAGCTCATAAACACCCATACGCGGCCGTTAGTGCCTTTGTTCCAGTCGTACACCGCGGTGGGATTGCCCCAGGTGCCGTTGCCGCTGCCCACCACCTCGCCGAGGGCCGTCCAGGTGCTGCCGTTGTCGAAGGAACGTTTGAACACGAGATTGATGTCTCCCCAGTCGCTCGGGCTCCAGCGGCGCCCTTCGGCAAACGCGATCAGGGTGCCGTTTTTGGTTTTGACGATGGAAGGAATGCGGAAAGAATGATAAATGCTCTCGTTGCCGCCGTTGAACAGCACCTGGCTGTTGTGATAAGGCGTTGCCGCGGCGGCAACGGATTTCATTTCGATGGAAGAGGATGGCTCCGGGCCGTCTGGCGGACTGCTCGTTTTTTTGACGCAGGCCAGGAAAAGGAAGGATAGCAAAATGATGGAACTTTTCATGACAACGTGGTTTTAGGGTAAAGTAGATATGTTCTACATATTAAATATAATCACGTTTACTGAAAACGCCAAATTTTGATTTATTTATTGTCAATAAGGGTTACAGGCAATTATTCTTTTAAAAATAGTGATGAAATATATGTATGACATATATGTCTTTAAGTGACTTCCCTACCCGTCAATAAAAAAAGTACAGGCGCAATCACCTGTACTTTTTCTTATTCGTAATAAAATGATGCCTTAGATGAATTTCAGCACTTCCTCCCCGATCCTGTCGGTGCCGAGGATCTTATCCGCCGGCGTAGCTGCGTCTGCGATATCTCTTGTGCGCCAGCCTTCTTTCAGCACTTTGTCTACCGCAGCGATCACCGCTTCCGATTCCGCTTTCATGCCGAAGGAAATGTCCAGCAGCAAAGCTGCGGAAAGGATAGACGCAAGCGGGTTTGCCACGCCTTTGCCGGTAATGTCGTGCGCGGAACCGTGGATGGGCTCGTATACACCCGTGCCGTCGCCGACAGACGCGGATGCCAGCATGCCCATGGAACCGGCGATCTGCGAAGCTTCGTCCGTAAGGATGTCTCCAAACAGGTTGGCCGTTACCACTACGTCGAAACGGCGCGGGTCTTTGATCAGCAGCATGGCGGTGGCGTCTACGAACTGATGTTCTACTTCCACATCGGGATATTCCGGCGCGATCTTCTGGATCACTTCCCTCCACAGGCGCGAAGTTTCGATCACGTTCGCTTTGTCTACGGAACAGAGTTTTTTGCGGCGGGTGCGCGCAGCTTCAAACGCTTTGCGGGCGATGCGCTCCACTTCGAAGCGGCTGTATTCCGCAATATCGAAAGCCGTGTCCCCATTGTTTTTGCGGCCTTTCTCACCGAAATAGATGTCGCCGGTCAGTTCGCGGAAGAACAGGATGTCGGCGCCTTTGAGTATTTCCGGTTTGATGCTGGAAGCGCCCAGCAGCTCGTCGAATAATTTGATGGGGCGAAGGTTCGCATAAAGACCGAGCTCTTTGCGCATTTTCAGCAGGCCCTGCTCGGGGCGCACTTTCGCGGAAGGATCGTTGTCGTATTTCGGGTGACCAACAGCGCCGAAAAGCACCGCGTCGCTTTTACGCATCTTTTCGAGCGATTCGTCCGGCAGCGGAACGCCGGTGGCTTCGATAGCCACATGACCGATCAGCGCTTCGTCGTAAGTAAATGTGTGACCGAATTTCGCGGCGATTTTGTCCAGCACTTTTTTGCCGACTGCCGTTACTTCCTGCCCGATTCCGTCTCCCGGAACAATGAGTATATGTTTTGTTGCCATGATATGGTGATAGTGAAATTTTTGATCGGATGTCAGATCAGGTTGAGCATTTTTTGCGTCGCTTTGATCGCGGAAACGGTTTGGTCGCTGTCCAGCCCGCGTGTTTTGAACTCGCGGTTGTTGTAACGCCAGGTGATGATGGTTTCGCAAAGAGCGTCGCTTTTGCCGCCGGGCGGGATGCGCACCGCGTAGTCCGTGAGCACGGGCAGTTCCTGCTTGCGGGCTTTATAGACTTTTTTAAGCGCGTTCATAAAAGCGTCGTACTGCCCGTCGCCCTGCGAATGTTCTTCATACAGCTCGCCTTTCACGGAGATGCGCAGCGTTACGGAAGGTTTGAGGGCTTTGGAATGGGTCAGCACGTAATTCTCTATTTTTACTTTTTCCTCGATCGTGTTGCTGTCGAGAATATCGGAGATGATGTAGGGAAGGTCCGCCTGTGTCACCACTTCTTTCCTGTCGCCCAGTTCGATGATGCGCTGGGTCACCTTTTTGAGGTCCGGTTCGGAAAGCTGGATGCCCAGCTGCGCGAGGTTGTTCTCGATATTGGCCTTGCCGCTGGTTTTGCCGAGCGCGTATTTGCGCTGGCGGCCGAAACGTTCGGGCATCAGGTCGCTGAAGTAGAGTTTGTGCTTTTTGTCGCCGTCCGCATGAATGCCCGCGGTTTGCGTGAACACGTTCTCTCCCACCACCGGTTTGTTCGCCGGGATGCGGAAGCCGGAGAAGGTTTCAACGAGTTTGCTCACGGTGTAAAGCGAACTTTCCGCCACGCCGGTTTTCACGGTGGGCAGAAAATCGTTCATCACCGCGATCGCGCTCGCCAGCGGCGCATTGCCCGCGCGCTCGCCCATGCCGTTGATGGTGAGGTGTATGCCGTGCGCGCCGGCTTTCAATCCTTCCAGCACGTTGGCTGTGCCCAGGTCGTAATCGTTATGGGCGTGAAAATCGAAATGCAGCTGCGGGTAACGCTGCACCGTTTCGGAAATGTATGCATATACTTCGGAGGGTACAAGCACGCCGAGCGTATCCGGCAGCATCACGCGTTTAACGGGCTGCGTTTGCAGGAAGTCCAGGTACTGCCAGACGTATTCGCGGGAATGACGCATGCCATTGCTCCAGTCTTCGAGGTATACGTTGCATTCCAGCCCTTTTTTCAGTGCGAGTGTAATCACCGCGGCGATTTCCGCGAAGTGCTGCTCCGGTTTCTTTTTGAGCTGGTGCGTAAGGTGGTTGAGCGAACCTTTGGTGAGCAGGTTCATCACTTTTGCGCCGGCATCTTTCATCCAGTTCACAGATACCTCGCCATCCACGAAAGTGAGCACTTCCACTTTGTGCAGCAACCCGCTTGCCTTCGCCCATTTGGTAATGGCCTTTACAGCGGCGAACTCTCCTTCAGACACACGGGCCGAGGCGATCTCGATCCTGTCCACCTTCACTTCCGTTAAAAGCAGCTGCGCGATGGTGAGTTTCTCAGACGGGGAGAAAGACACCCCGCTGGTTTGTTCTCCGTCGCGGAGCGTGGTATCCATCACCTCGATGTATCGTGGGGAACTGGGCATGTTAGTACAGGCTTTTTTCGGCGAATGCCGCTATTTCCTCTTTCATGGCCTGCAGATAATCGATATCGTCGAAGCCGTTCATGAGGTTGTGTTTTTTGTAGCTGTTGATGTCGAACGATTCGCTTTCGCCGGTGGCGTCGATGGTGATGGACTGTTTGTCCAGGTCAACGGTCAGCTCCGCCTTCGGGTCCGCTTCGATGGCGGTGAAGATCTTGTCGAGGAAAGCCGGGGTCACCGTTACCGGCAGGATGCCGATGTTGAGCGAGTTGTTCTTGAAAATGTCCGCAAAAAAACTGCTCACCACGCAACGGAAACCGTAATCGTAGATGGCCCATGCCGCGTGCTCGCGGCTGCTGCCGCTGCCGAAGTTCTTGCCGGCCACCAGTATTTTACCGGAGTAGATGGGATTATTGAGCACGAAGTCCTGCTTGGGCGTATCGTCGTTATTGAAACGCCAGTCGCGGAAAAGATTATCGCCGAAACCTTTACGCTCCGTCGCTTTCAGGAAGCGCGCGGGGATGATCTGGTCTGTGTCCACATTTTCAATTGGCATAGGCACCGCAGTGCTCTTTAATACCGTGAATTTATCGTAAGCCATTGTATTTGCTGTTCGCGTCTTTTTTTAATTGTTTAAAATCAAGCCCCCAATTAAGCCATGAGGGTGCGGGGGTCCGTCACTACGCCGGTTACCGCCGCAGCGGCCGCTACCAGCGGACTGGCGAGCATCGTGCGTGAGCCGGGGCCCTGCCTTCCTTCGAAGTTGCGGTTGCTGGTGCTCACGGCGTATTTGCCGGCGGGCACTTTGTCGTCGTTCATGGCGAGGCAGGCCGAACAGCCCGGCTGGCGCAGCTGGAAGCCTGCTTCGGTCAGGATGTCGAGAATGCCTTCGTCTTTGATCTGCTGCTCCACGATGTGCGAGCCCGGCACGATCCAGGCGGTAACGTGCTCGGCTTTTTTACGGCCTTTTACGATCTGCGCAAATGCGCGGAAATCTTCGATGCGGCCATTGGTGCAGCTGCCGATGAACACGTAGTCCACTTTTTTGCCGATCATGCTTTCTTCTTCGGCGAAGCCCATGTATTCCAGCGATTTTTCGTAGCTGGCCTTGCTGCCGCCGCCGTTTTCCGCGGCGGGGATGTGCCCGGTGATGCCCATGCCCATGCCCGGGTTGGTGCCGTAAGTGATCATCGGCTCGATGTCTGCCGCGTTGAAATGATATTCTTTGTCGAAGGCGGCGCCTTCGTCTGTTTTCAATGTTTTCCAGTACGCCAGGGCTTTGTCCCAGGCTGCGCCCTGCGGCGCTTTTTCGCGGCCCTTGATGTAAGCGAAGGTAGTTTCGTCCGGCGCGATAATGCCGCCGCGGGCGCCCATTTCGATACTCATGTTGCATACGGTCATGCGCCCTTCCATGCTCATGTTCTCAAACACTTCACCGGCATACTCCACGAAATAGCCGGTAGCGCCGGCCGCGGTGAGCTGCGAAATAATGTAAAGGGTCACGTCTTTGGGCGTAATGCCTTTGCCAAGCCTGCCGTTTACGTTGATGCGCATTTTCTTCGGCTTGGGCTGCATGATGCATTGGGAAGAAAGCACCATTTCCACCTCGGAAGTGCCGATACCAAAGGCGATAGCGCCAAAAGCGCCATGGGTGGAGGTGTGGGAATCACCGCATACGATGGTCATGCCCGGCAAGGTAATGCCGTTTTCGGGCCCTACCACGTGCACGATGCCGTTTTTCGGGTTACCGAGGCCCCAGTGGGAAATGCCGTATTTGGCGGTATTGGTTTCCAGGGCTTTCAGCTGGTTAGCCGAAAGCGGGTCCTGTACAGGCAAATGCTGGTTGATGGTGGGCGTGTTGTGGTCTGCCGTGGCGAACGTCTTCCCCGGGAACATTACTTTCACCCCGCGGTTTTCAAGTCCCAGGAAGGCAACCGGGCTGGTTACCTCGTGAATGAAATGCCGGTCGATAAAAAATACATCCGGTCCGTCTTCAATTTTTCTGACTACATGCGAATCCCATACTTTGTCAAATAAGGTAGCGGGTACTTGGCTCATTTTGTATATTTTAAAACGTAACCCCGAAATTCTTAAATTTTATCCGGATTTTATAGAATTTAGGTAGATTTCTTCTAATCATGGATAAAAAAATATGCATACACTTTTTTTACATATCTTCTATCCTATTGATTATCAATTCACATTAAAAATATTCATTCATATTCCTTATTTTTGCCCATCCAAAAATGTGTATGAGACCAATCCCTTTCCTTGCCTTCGCAGCGCTGCTTTTTTCCCTTCCGGTTTTTTGCCAGCCGGTGTATACGCAAAAGGATTATGTAATGTCCAAAGAAGGATATCCGCTGTTCCTGAAAGTGGAATACCTGCGAAACTGCCGGAGAGATATCGGCGGCGGGGAAAACAGCCCGGAAGCAAACAGTATCTGCGAATGCATGCTTTCCCGGCTGGACAGGCGGTATCCCATGCAAAAGATCAAAACGTTCCAAAAGAAGTACAAACAAAATGCGATCACCGAACTGGTGAAACAGGATTCCCTCCTGGAAAAGGAATACCGCGAATGTTACGAAGCCGGCAGCAAAAGCAACATTTTCTTCACTTCCGCGCATATCAGGCGTTTCCGCGACAATATGGTGAAGCGGTACCTGTTTGAGGAAAAAGACAGCGGCCGTAGGGCGGAGATCGAGCAGTATTGCGACTGCGCCGTTAAAGTCATTCAGAAAAAGAAAATGACCGCGGAAATGCTGGATGAGATGGTAGACGAAAATTCCCTGCTCAGCAATGAGATCAGGTATAATTGCGGGGATATCCTCAAAACTTCCGGTCACATCACCGCCTGGAGCGATGCCTCACGCAACGACATCTCGGGGCCGGATGCGGATACTGTGTATGTACTGCAGCTGCAAAATACCACGAAAGTAAAAGTGAAGATCGGCCCGTTCATCAATGCCTGGACGCTGGACAGCGGGGCAGACGACCTGCTGGTGTCTGATTCACTGGTGAACCGGCTGCTGGAACTGAAACTGCTCAGCCCGCAGGATTACCTCGGCGAAGGCACTTACCGCGTAGCCAACGATCAGCCGATGCAGGTGAAGATCTACCGGCTGCCGCAGCTGCAGATCGGCTCGTTCACCATTCGCAATGTGATCCTCACTTCCGGTAAAACCGTCAAAACCTACCTGCTGGGCAAAGGAGTACTGAATAAATTCAGCCGCTGGACGCTGGACAACCGGCGCGAAATGCTGATACTCGAAAAATAAGACAATGCCCGGCACGATGCCGGGCAATTCACTTTATACGACACGTTCAAAGCCCCGCAGACGCCTTTTTCAGCCAGTCGCCCAGCTGTTTGTAATCCACCTGCTGCCCTTCCGTGATCGTTGCCGTTTTCCTGTCAGGCCCGCCGCTCATCGATTTGAAATAACCTTTTATTTCGGGCAGTTCCGTGGCGTTGAAGATCATAAACGAAAGCTTGTCTTTCGCAGCATGGATCACCGCCGCATAATGCCCGTTTTTCAAATAATGCGGCTTGCCGTACTGCAGCCTTTCTTCCACGGCCGGAATGGTTTTGAGGACCATCGCACGGAGCTTTTCACAGGCTTCCGTCTGCCAGGGCTGCAGTTTCTGAATGTATTGGGTAACTTCTTCGTTTTTCATGACTTGTTTTTTTGTTGTAACAAAACTACAACCGCCCACGATTTTCTATAGGGTGCGGTTACGACATTTTCCCGGGCGGTTTGCGGCATCGCGTAGTTTCGGAAAACGCGTATTTTTCCTTATTTTTCTACCATTCCAACGCAACGTCACGCATGATCAACCTGAATATCAAAGCCCGGGCGGCCAATACTTACGACGCGATCGTGATCGGTTCCGGCATCAGCGGCGGATGGGCCGCCAAAGAGCTCTGCGAAAAAGGCCTCAAAACCCTGATGCTCGAGCGGGGGCGCCAGCTGGAGCACGTGAAAGACTATACGAACGCCACCAAAGCTCCCTGGGAAGTGCCGCACCGCGGCCGGCTTACCAACGAACAACGCGAAACGCATCCTTATCTCATCCGCGAAAGGGTCTACAGCGAGTTCAACGAGACTTACTGGCTAAAAGACGCAGACAGCCCGTATAAAGAAGAAAAACGTTTCGACTGGACGCGGCCGGACATCGTGGGCGGCCGCTCCATCATGTGGGGCCGCGGCTCGCTGCGTTTGGGCCAGATCGATTTTGAAGCGAACGCGAAAGAAGGTATCGGCATCGACTGGCCGATCCGTTACCCCGACCTTGCGCCCTGGTACGATCATGTGGAAAGATTCGCGGGCATCAGCGGGCAGGCCGAAGGGCTGGCGCATGTGCCGGACGGCGTTTTTCAACCGCCCATGGAAATGAATTGTTTTGAAAAGGAAGTAAAAAAAAGGATCGAAAAAACATTTCCCGAACGGCGGATGACTATGTTCCGCACCGCCAATCTCACGCAGCCGGTCGGCGAACGCGGTTCCTGCCAGTACCGCAATCTCTGCTCGCGCGGATGCCCCTTTGGCGCTTATTTCAGCACGCAAAGCAGCACGCTGCCGGCAGCGGTAAAAACCGGCAACCTCACGCTGCGCGCCGATTCCATCGTTAATGCATTGATCTACGATAAAGACAAAGGAATTGCCACCGGCGTGCGCGTGATAGACAAACACACAAAAGAGGTCATCGAATATTACGCCCGCATCATCTTCCTGAACGCTTCTGCATTGGGCAGCACGTTCATTTTGCTGAACTCCGTTTCAGACCGTTTTCCCAACGGTTTCGGGAACGATAGCGGCGCGCTGGGCCGTTACCTGATGGACCATCATTTTCATGCCGGCGCCAGCGGTATTTCGGAGGAGTTCCCCGACAAATATTATTACGGCAAACGCCCGGCGGGATTTTTTATCCCCCGGTTCAGGAATATCGGCAACGACAAACAGCAATACCTGCGCGGGTTTCAGTACACCGGCTACAGCAGCCGCAGCGATTGGGCGCGCGGTATCGCAGAGCTGGGCGTGGGCGCGGCTTTCAAAGACTATGTGTCCGAGCCGGGACCCTGGCAGATGGGACTGATGGGCTTCGGGGAATGTTTGCCTTATCACGATAACCAGGTAACCCTCGACCACAGCCTGCAGGATGCATGGGGCCAGCCGGTGCTGAAGTTCAACTGCGATTTCAGGGAAAACGAAAAGATGATGCGGAAACATATGGACGCGGATGCCGCGGCCATGCTGGAAGCAGCGGGACTGAAGAATGTCACCCCGTTCAACCGCGATTCCTATCCCGGCATGGCCATCCACGAAATGGGCACGGCGCGCATGGGCCGCGATCCAAAAACTTCGGTGCTCAACGCCTGGAACCAGGTGCATGCGGCGAAGAACGTATTCGTCACAGACGGCGCCTGCATGACCTCTTCCGCCTGCCAGAACCCCTCGCTCACATACATGGCGCTTACCGCCCGCGCGGCAGACCATGCCGTGAAAGAACTGAAAAAAATGAACCTTTGATCAAAGGAACAGGTCCTGCTGCAACCGCCCGCCCGGCACTACGGCGTATACGCTGAGATCCGTGATCCCTTCGGAGCGCAGCACTTCCTCATCCGTAAAATTATTGCCCGTACACGATGCCGCAGGCCGTTTCAGGATATGGAACGCCGCATCCGCCACGATGTCCGGCTTCCGGCTCATGTTCACCAGCGCTTCGCCGCCCAGCAGGTTGCGCACCGCCGCGGTGGCGATAGTAGTAACGGGCCAGAGCGTATTGGCCGCAACGCCGTCCTTTTTCAGCTCTTCGGCCCATCCAATCGTAAACATGCTCATGCTGTATTTGCTGACGGTATAGGCCGCATGCGCGCCAAGCCATTGCGGCGCAAGGTTCACCGGCGGAGACAGGGTAAGGATGTGCGCGTTGCCGCTTTTTTTGAGGAACGGAATGCAGTGTTGCGTCACCAGGAAAGTGCCGCGCACGTTGATGTCGTACATCAGGTCGAACCGTTTGGCGGGCGTTTGTTCCGTGCCGGTGAGCTGTATAGCGGACGCATTGTTGACCAGGATATCGATGCCGCCGAAATGTTCCGCGGCCTGCTGAACGGCTGTTTGCACCTGCCCTTCGTCCCGCACGTCTACCTGCAGCGGAAACGCCTTCCCTCCCGCCGCTTCAACGGCTTTGGCGGCGGAATAAATGGTGCCACCCAGCCTCGGGTCTTCGTTCACGCTTTTGGCCGCGATAACAACGTTCGCCCCCGCGGCGGCCAGCTTCAGGGCAATAGCCTCGCCGATTCCCCTGCTGGCGCCGGTAATAAATACGGTACGGTTTGTAAACTGCATGTGCGGTCGTTTTGATGTACGACAATTTACGAATAAACCCCTCAACAGCCATGGCAAAAATACCCCGCGATTTGTCGCGCTTTAACCCCTTCCGTTTCAAAAAAGTATGTCACCTTTGTAAAGCAATCAAACTTACCCATCATGCAACAACTTACTTTCAACATTACGATCGACGCGCCCCGTGAAAAAGTATGGAACGTACTGTGGGGCAAAGATTCTTATCCCGAATGGACGCGCGCTTTCAGCGAAACTTCCGGCGTGGAAACGGACTGGAAAAAAGGCAGCAAAGTGCGTTTTGTTGACGCCAACAACGAAGGCATGGTATCCCGCATTTCAGACGCCGTTCCCAACGAGTACATGGAGATCACGCATGAAGGCGTGATAAAGAACGGCCAGGAAGATTTCAGCACCGCCGAAGCGGAAGGCTGGGCCGGCGCGAAAGAAATTTACACGCTGAAAGACGACAACGGCAAAACGGAACTGCTCATCCATACGGATATCACAGACGAATACGCGGACATGTTCAAAGGCATGTGGCCCAAAGCGCTGGACGAAGTAAAAAGGCTCTCCGAAAACTGATCTCCATGAAACAGGCACATAAAACCGCGCCCGGTGTCTTCATCCCCGAAAACATCGGCAAACCCGCGCTCCGCGCCCTGCACGGGGAAGGTTACCAGACCCTTCACGATATCAGCCGCGTGAGCGCCGCCGAACTGCTGGAGCTGCACGGTGTAGGCCCCAAAGCGATCCGGCTGCTGGAAGCCGCGCTGGCTGAACAGGGATTGTCTTTCGCGGAAGAGGAAGAAGAAGAATAATTACCTCATAACATCACCTTCGGCCAGGCGATCACATGCACGCCGCCGGAGTAATGAACGGCTTCAAGATTGGCATGACTGAGGCTGAAAGGGCCCGTTTTGTACCGGATCTCCAAATGCCGGAACTTCGGCTCGTATAAACGCCATTCCGGGTGATGCACCGCGTATTTGTACAGCCTGCCGCCTTTATCTAGAAAAGTGTAATAGCGTTCGGTGAGCCACGCGTCCAGCGGCGATTTTTCCGCCAGTTCAGCGCCTGGTTCATAATCCGCTTCCAGGAAATTACCGGTGCGTTTGTTCACCGACCGGTAAAAATGTTTTTCACCATGCTCCCTTTGCATGCCCGAGGTTTCGTAGGGCATGCCGGACAAAGTGCGGGAAAGTTTGACGGAAAGATATTTCTGCGCTTCCAGCGAAAAAAAATACACACCGGCATCCTCACCCGACCGTACGTACGTTCGTACATTCACCTCGTGAAAATCAGACACCGCCGATACCGCCGGAAGAAATCGCGGGCGGATGTTTTCCATCGTAAAAGCTACTACAGACACCCATGCCTGCCCTTCAAAAGTATCCAGCTCAAGCCCGGACGGGATAAGGCTTTGGAGCAAACCTGCATCCACCTTCCAGTGAAAAAAAAGTACGCGGTTCCATTCCTGGTACCAGATCCAGTTGGCCTGTGGCGTTTTCCAAAGCGGGCGGTGAACATTATGATGAAGAAGACGGCTGGCAAGGCGGTTGTTCATAGGTCGAAAAAATATAGGGACAAAGATAAGGAAATATGCGTAACGCTGCCTTCGCGCCAGCAGCGGGATTCCCGACGCATTTGCAAATGCGGCCCGCGGTGACTATATTCGGAAATATGGAAAGAAGGGACTTTTTGCGCACGTTATCCGCCGGGCTGGTCTTGCCCGCATTGTCTGCCGCCGCCAACGGCCGTGAAGAAGCGTTTGCGGACAAGCTGCTGCCCGCGCCCGTAAACGGCGGGTTTATGATGGAAGGATATTGGGTGTGGGACCCGAGCGTGGTGAAGGGAGAAGACGGGCGTTACCATATGTTCGCATCCCGCTGGTCGAAAAACCTGGGTTTCGGCAACTGGGTCACCAATTCGCAGATCGTGCGCGCGGTGTCCGATACGCCCGCCGGGCCTTATACTTTCGAAGAAGTGGTGTTTCCCGCGCGCGGCAAAGGTTTTTTCGACGGCTATACTACGCATAACCCGAGGATATTGCAGTACGGCAAACAATACCTGTTGTATTACATGGGCACGGTGTACGATTTTGATGTGCCTCATAACCGCGACGACGTATGGGTGGACGGCCGCGCGCAACGCGCCTGGATGAACAAACGTGCCGGCCTTGCCGTGGCGGATTCCGTGTACGGTCCCTGGAAACGGATGGACCATCCCGTGATAGAGCCGCGCCCCGGCAAATGGGACGCTTCCATTACTTCCAACCCCTCTCCCGTTGCATTGCCGGACGGCAGCATATACCTGATGTATAAATCGTCCTCCAAAAATCACGAACCGCCGCTTTTACTGGGCGCGGCCATGAGCAAAAAGAGCTATAAAGGCCCGTACGAGCGGCTTTCCGGTTCACCGGTATTTTCATTTCACAGCAGCAATAAAATGGACAACGACGTGGAAGACCCATTTGTATGGTACGCCGGGGATCATTACGAACTGATCATGAAAGACCGTTTCGGGCACATCTGCGGCGAAGAAGGCGGCGGCATACACGCCACTTCGAAAAACGGCGTGAACTGGAAACTTTCCAGCCCGGTGAAAGCTTATTCCCGCAACATAAAATGGAACGATGGCACCATCACCCGGCAGGCCAATTTCGAGCGGCCTTTCCTGCTTTTTGAAAACGGGAAACCCACGCACCTGTTTGCAGCAACCGGTTCAGGCCCGGAACCTTACCAGGTGGACAAAACCTGGAACATGGTCGTACCGCTGAAATGATCATGCTGTATTCTTTAACTTTCCCTTAACCATCGATTGGCTAATTTTTCGGGAAAATTGTTTCCCATGCCCAGGATACCATGCATTGTAACCCTCCTTTTCGTATGCCCCGTTGTAAAGGCTCAGCAAAAATATTCACCGCAGCAGGTCGCGCATGTGCTGGGCGATGTGGCGGACGCGCTGGACAAATTTCACCCAGGCGCTTATCGTTATCAGTCCAAAAACGATTTTGCCGCGTATGTGGATTCGGTAAAAGGCACGATCAAAGATTCCGCCACGCAGGTGGAAATGTACAGGAAGATCAAACCCCTCGTAAGCCGCGTAGGCTGCCTGCACACCGATTTTTCGATGACGGAGAAATATAAACAGGAACTGAACCGGTCGCCCAATCTTCTTCCCCTCCGTCTTTATTTTAAAGATGATAAAGCATGGATAACGGATAATTTTTCCAACCACCCGCTCATCTCTCCAGGCGACGAAATTACGACCATCAACGGGCGCAGCATCGGCGAAATACTGCGGCAGGTATTGCCCGCCATTCCTTCAGACGGTTATAACCAAACCATGAAATACCTCGCGCTTTACCGCCAGTTCCCGCTGTGGTACCGGCATATGGTGGAGGTAACGGAGCACTTCGACATCACCACAATATCCGGCGGCCAGCCCCGTTCGGTCAGGCTGAAAGGTATGATGGAAAAGGATCTGGCAGGAAACGGCTTTCTCAGTGAACCAGTCTTCGCGCGGCAGCTTGAACTGAAAATAAAAGACGCCACCGCTTATCTCACCATCCGGTCTTTTGCGGATTCGTATATCAAACGCAGCGGACAATCGTTCAAACCTTTTATGGAAGAGGCTTTCAAGGAATTACAAAATAAAGGCGTAAAAAATCTTGTAATAGACCTCCGTGATAATACCGGCGGCTCGGACGGGAACGCGGCGTATCTTTCCGGTTTCTTTTTTGACGCGCCTTACCGTTACTGGAAACGCGTGACCTGCACGCCGGCCATCGCGGCGAAAATAAAAGGCGTGGCGAAAATATGGTGGCGGAAACCCGTTCAGCAGGACAGTCTCTGGCTTTGGCAGAAAGGCAAACGTTCCGGCGAATTTGATTATGTAGACGAACAGCAGCCCGCGGCGCATCCCTTCGCGGGAAAAGTATATGTGCTCATCAATGGTTTTTGTATGTCCAGCTGCGCAGACCTCTCCGCCGTGCTGTATTCCAACCGCAAAGGGCTATTCATCGGCGAAGAAACCGGCGGCGGTTACCAGGGCAACAACAGCGGCATGATGCCCGGCATTCACCTGAAACCTTCTAAAATGATGCTGACGGTGCCTTTGCAGAAATACGAAACCGCCGTGGACACGGCGCGATTTTTCGGGCGGGGCACCATGCCCGACGTGCCGGTGGAACTTTCACTCAACGACATTCTCCAAAAGCGCGACCGTGTAATGGAAGTAACAGACAGCCTGATCGCAGGGAATTCCAACGTCGCGCAACGGCGTTAGGGCAGCTTTTTCCATCCCGCGTGTATCGTCAGGTACGTGGCCGTCACCGGCTCCTCTTTTTCGTGGATCGTTACGGCAGTGCATCGCAACTCCCCGCCCGTTTTCCTGAAATCGAACGCGATGCCGGCGGATTCCACATCGTACACCCAGAGCGTATCGTTGCCGGGATCGCTGACGTAAGTGGCGGCGGGCTGCAGCCCGGGAAAACGGTTGCGGACGGTTTCCAGCGGCGTGTTGCGGCCAAGACCGTCCGCCGTGCGGTAATCGTTTCCAGACACCACGATCTGCCGGGTAATGCGCCGGCTCATGGTACTGTCTGCATACGAAGAATACACCGCCAGCGTATCTTCCCCGTGCCAGATGCCCCAGGCTTTGCCCATGGCTGCATCGCCGTCGTCGGGTTTACCGAGGATGTTGAACACGGAATCGATGTCCTGGTGAATGTGCAGTTTACCCGCGCTTTCGCCGGGCACGAGCAATGCTTCGGGTCTGCTTTGCTCAACGGCCAGCGGTTCCTCTTTCGGCCTTTTCGATGCGGGCTGGCCGCAGGCTGCGAGCAGACAAAGACCGGCGGCTATACAAAGGATGGATGTTTTCATATCCATTTTGCAGAAAATAATGTGCCAGAATAAAACAAAAAGCGGGCGTTTCTTTTTACGAAACGCCCGCGTTCTATTCTAAAGCCGCAATATTATTGAGCGGATTGCTGTGCTTTTTTCTTCTTCTGGTGATCTACGATCGCGCCGGTGCCCGCACCCACGCCGGCCCCGATGATAGTGCCGATGGCGGCGCCTTTCAGACGGTCTTTATTCACGATGGCGCCTGTGATGGCACCTGCGCCAGCGCCTACTACCGCGCCTTTGGCGGTATGGCTCCAGCCTTTTTTCTTCGCGGGCGCTGTTGCGGCGGCATTATCGGTTGCCGGTGCCGCAGCTACGTCGTTACCTGAAGAAGCGTTGCTGCGGCTGCGTTCAGCTTTCGCATTCACGGCTTTCATGGAATCGATGGCGTGTTGTTTGGCTTCGTTGATCTTGTTTGCAGTGTTCATCGAGTCGATGGTCGCTTTTTGAGCGGCCTGGATGGCAGCGGCATCGTCTGCCCGGCTTTGACAGGCAAAGAGCCCCGCGCTGATGGCTAATGCTGCTAATAACTGTTTCATGATTCAAAAATTTAAAAACTATTCGGCCGGGGTATTGCCAAAACTGTGCCAGCATATACAAATAAGCATGTATTCATCTGCAAATCAATTAATTGCGCTCTTCTCCCCGTTTCGAAACAGCCATACGCTGGGCGGCGTAAATACCGGAATGGCCGCTGAAATAATAAGCCGTAAAACAGGCGACGGCGAAATAAAGCACATGATCGGGACCGAATAATTCCACGCTCATCAGCGTGCAGGCGAGCGGCGTATTGGTGGCGCCGGCGAACACGGCGATAAAACCAAGACCGGCGAAGAGATCAACCGGCGCGCCGGCATACACCGCGATGGTATGGCCTAAAGCCGCCCCCACGAAGAAAAGCGGCGTCACTTCTCCCCCTTTGAAGCCCATGCCGAGGGTAACGGCCGTAAACACCAGCTTCCAGAGCCAGCTCCAGTCGTTTACGCCCTGCGCGTGAAATGCGTTCACGATGGAAATGCCGCCGGGGTCTTTGGAAGTAACGCCCAGGCCGAGATAATCCTGCGTGCCGGCCACGAACGTGAGCAGGATCACCAGCAGGCCGCCGGTCACCGGCATCAGCCATTTATGCGTCGTAAAGACGCGGTTCCCGAGCTTTTTCACCTGGTGCGTGGCAGCGGCGAAAAGATTGCCCGCCAATCCGAAGGCCACGCCGGCCAGTATTACTTTTAACAGCAGCAGATAATCGAGCGCGGCGCTGGATTGAATAACATAATGCGTATGACGGATACCCCAGGCGCTGCAAACGATATCGGCAAACAGGCTCGCCATCAGGCAGGGCAACAGTGCATTGTATTTGATGCGGCCGATGGCCAGCACTTCCAGGGCGAACACGGCGCCGGCAAGCGGCGTTCCGAACACCGCGCCAAACCCGGCCGCAATGCCCATCATGAGAATGATGCGGATATCTTCCGGCTTCAGCCCGAACCAGCGGCCCAGCAACTGCGCCATGCTCCCGCCCATTTGCACGGCAGTGCCTTCGCGCCCGGCGGAGCCGCCGAAAAGATGCGTAACCAGCGTGGTCACCAGCACCAGCGGCGCCATCCGGCCCGGTACGCCGCCGCCCGGCTGATGGATCTCGTCCATGATGAGATTATTGCCCGCCTCGGCATTTTTTCCCGCGGCCTTGTACAGGAAATGGATACCGACGCCTGCCAGCGGCAGCAGGTACAGCAGCCATTCGTGCTGCCAGCGGAAAACGGTAACAAGATCGAGCAGCCAGAGGAACAACGCTACGGCAGAGCCCGCGGCAAGCGCTACCGGTACGGCTATCAGCGTCCAGAAAAGGAGATGTTTGGCTACAAAGATTTGTTCGAAGTTGCGGAGAAGATTTTTCATACCTACAAATAACTTGTCACCGGCATTTGCCGTTAGAATTTGCAGGCGCCATCAGCTTGATTAGAGCGGTTGGGTCAGGAAGACACCATTTCCTGTTTGAGACGGCAAGTTATAAAAAATCCCTGTGCCTGCAAATCCCCCGGGTTGCGGGCAGGCTTTTAACGTATGAACGGGCAAATTTTAACCGGCCGGTCGGGCAAAATCCGGTGCGGCGTAGCTATTTATTCGCGGAATTTCCTTTCCAGGCCCGGAAACATTGGCTGGCGGTGGTTTTATCGAGATAAATGACGGCGTCGAAATCATTGGGGAGCAGGGTTTGGGAAAACTGGAACTTCGGTTGCATCATCACCGCGCCAATCCTGCGGATGCCGCGTTTTTCCAGCAGCCATGCGGCCCCGGGATCTTTGAGATTTTCTTTCCGCAGGTCCAGCACAAAATTGCCGAGGCCGCTGTTTCGGCCGTACCATTCAAACGAGCCATCCGGGGGTGCGCTCAGCACATTGTTGCTGAAGATCGCCTGGCCCGGTATGATCGCGGTGTAGGTGCCTTCGGCTGCGGCAAATCCCATCACGACCATCTGTTTGCCGTACATCTTTTCAAGATAACCGCCCATGGCATTCGCCGCTTTGCTGACGTGGCCGTTGTGCGCCCACAGCACCAGTTTGCTGCCGGGATAACGTTTTACCAGCCAGTCCACGTTCTCCGCCATCGACGAATCCCGCGCGCTGCCAAAAGTGTTTTCCGCCGCCAGCTGCGCAAATTGTTCGATGACCGCGATGTGATGCATGGCCCAGGCGAACTTTTCACCGCCCACTTCCGCCGTGAGGCGCTGGCGGCTGTTTTTAAAGAATTGTTTTAATGCGGCAAGCGATTGCTGCAATTCCGGCGCCTCGTAACCCGCCCGTTTCGTTTGTCTTTTCCGCATCAGCGCGCCGCTTTGCGCCGCGATGGAATCGCCCAGGGCCTGCTGCGCGGGCGCAAACGCGGCAAGGAACGCTTTCAGCTCCGTTGCCGCCACGCCGGGAAACTGCATGTCGAAACCGGTGAACTGCACCATTTTTTTCGGGTTGCCCGCGTTGTAAGCACGCATCCAGGTGATCATATCCAGCACTTCCTGCGTGTTCCAGGTCCAGAAGTACATCGTGTCCAGCAGTTTTTTGGGATCGCCGTCGCCGTGCAGCACGTAGTCGTTGATGGCCCTGCATTCCGGCATGTTCGCCTCAATCGAAAAAATATCGAAGCCTTTTTCTTTCACGAGGTATTCCAACAGGCGGTGTTTCATGCGGAAAGCCTCGCTGGTGCCGTGCGTAGGCTCTCCCAGCGATACGATGCGCGCGTCGCCGATCATTTCGCCGACAGGGGCCAGGTCTTCAAAGCCGGTATTCGCATCAACGGATCTTAAAGGAAGAGCGTGTTGTTTCAGCCAGGCGAGGTCCGCGGCGGGCGGCACTCTTTTTTCCCTTGCCGGGGCCAGGGTGAAGTCTTTGCCGTCTACGTTCAGGCTCATGTTGTCTATCCATACCTTTCCGCGCCCCGTAAACAGCGCCCCGAAAGATATGCTGGTCGCTTCTTCGCCAAGCGCCAGCTCGATGCTGTATTTATGCCAGTCCGTAGTGCCGGTAACGCCCCTCTCGTTCATATTGTCGAAAGCCTTTGTACCGACAACGTTCAGGTACAGCGCCGCGTGACCGTCTTTCACGTCTTCCGTTTTTATATAACCTTCCAGGGTTACCCTTTGACCTTTAAACGTGGCGGGAATGCTATAATTAAAAGCACCGAACGCGTTTTGCGCGACGGGGCTGTTTTGCGTGATCGCTACGGAATATTTGCCGGAAAAAGCCACCGTGTCCGTCAGCACGGTATACCCGGCCTTGTTGCCTTCAACGGGCGGAAGGCCCCATTCTTCGGGCTGTTTGCCGCCCGGCTTCAGTTTTTCAAAATCAAAATTATGTTCCTGCGACAATGCGGTGAAAGGGATCAGCAGCAGTAAAAGGGATAATTTCATAACAGGGATTTTGCTTTAAACGGATCATCCGGGCATTTATTTTATCACTAACGGCACAGGCTGCACGCAATTGTGCCGTTTTACGCAAAACAAATACGGGCTGATATTCAACCGATACACGCCAACCTCATCCGATGGCCGCTCTCACGGCCGGGGCCACCTTCGTGCCGAACAGCTCGATGGCGCGAAGCACTTTATCGTGATGGATGTATCCTTTCACGATCTGCGCGAGGAAGCGGGTGTGGTTAAAAAGCGTATGCTGGTAGATGATCTTGTCGGTGATTTCCTGCACGCTGCCTACGAAAAGCGGCCCGTCGGGCAGGCGGAGGTATTCGAACTGCTCGCGCGACATGGGATGCCAGCCGCGTTCGCGGCCTACGCGGTTCATGAGAATTTCGTAGGAAGGGTAAAATTCGTCCGCCGCCTGTTCCGAATCTTCCGCGACGTAAAACTGCGAATTGATGCCGAGCTGCAATTGCGCGGGATCGTGCCCGGCTTCGGCGGCCGCTTCGCGGTACAGGTTAACGAAAGGCACGAACTGCGCGGGTTTCCCGCCCAGGATCGCCAGGGTAAGCGGCAGATTGAGCCTGCCCGCGCGTTTGGCGGAAGCCGGCGTACCGCCCGCGGCCAGCCAGATGGGCAACGAAGGCTGAAGGGGACGCGGGTAAACGCCCCGGTTGTTGAAAGGCGCCCGGAAACGGCCTTTCCAGCTCATTACTTCCTGCCGGTTGATCTCCATCAGCATGGTCAGTTTTTCGACGAACAGCGCGTCGTAATCGCCCAGGCTGTACCCGAACAGCGGGAACGATTCGGTAAAACTGCCGCGCCCCGCCATGATCTCTGCACGGCCGTTGCTCAGCAGGTCGAGCGTGGCGAAATTCTGAAAGGTACGCACAGGGTCCGCCGAGCTGAGCACCGTTACGCTGCTGCTGAGCCTGATATTTTTGGTGATGGTGGCAATTCCCGCCAGCGCCACTTCCGGCGCGGATATCACAAAGTCCGGGCGGTGATGCTCCCCGAGCGCAAATACGTTCAGCCCCGTTTCGTCCGCCAGTTTCGCTTCCGCCAGCAACTCCTGCATCCTGAGATGCGATTCGTTCGCCCCGCCTGCCACGCCTTCCGGCCGTACTTCCCCGAAGGTGCTGATGCCTAATTCCATAACCCGCTGTTTGAATGTTACAACACAATATTAAGCATATAAAATCAAAAGGCTCCGGAACTTGCCCGGAGCCTTCAGTAACCATCAGGTTACCAGGTGGTTTAATTCTGCTGGGGAACGGTCTCGTACTGGTAGTTTACGGCCCAGGAGATACCGAATTTGTCTTTAAACTGGCCGTACAATGCGCCCCAGGGAGCTTTATCGAGGGGCATTCCCATCGTTCCGCCTTCGCTCAGGGCGTTGAACAGTTTCCTGGCCTCTGCTTCAGATTCCGCGGCGATGGCGAGAGAAAAATCGTTCCCTCTTTTGAACTCGCCGAAAGAATCCGGGAAGTCGCTGCCCATGATGGTAGTGCCGCCGGGGATGGTGAGCGCTACGTGCATTACGAGGTTTTCCTCACCGGGCTTGCAGTGCTCGGGAGGCATGCTGCTGAAACGCATGATGCCTTCGCCCATGAACTCGCCGCCGAAAACGGATTTGTAGAAGTTGAAGGCTTCTTCGCAGGTGCCTTTGAAATTCAGATAAGGACTTACTAGTGCCATTTGTCAAAGTTTTTATGATGAAGTTAAACGAGCCGTTATTGCGCAACAACCAGGTGGCCCGCCATGCACCGGAAACGGCGGTTGAACGCGCCCGGCGCTTCGGGGACCTCGTCTTCCAGTATTTCCGCCCGGCAACCGAAACCGGCCAGCAGTTCGATGATTCGGCCGGATTGTACGTCGCCTGCGGTGCAAACCACGCGGAGAATGCGGTCGCAATCTTCCAGGTCGAAATTGGCGCGGTGCCCGGGCAATTCGCCATTGATGGTGCCTACCAGCAGTTTCGCCAGCAGCGGCCTGTCCACGTTCGTTTTAAATACTTCCACCATTGTTACGGATTTTTCTATATTTCGGTTCGCGCTACAAATGTAATTCCGCTTCCTGTAATACACGGGGTGCAAAAACGGCAAATTACAGGGGATGATGCGACAACTTTTTATCATTATTTTTGGAATATGAAACACGTTTCCATTCTCATACCGCGCGGCGCCGCCGCCCTCGGCTGCATAGAAGGCGCCTACAGGATGTTCACGCAGTGCAACGAATTCCTGGTGCGCCGCGACAGGCCGGCGCTTTTCGACGTTCAGATGGTGGGCATTTCGGAAGAAGGCCAGGTGTACGACAAAGCATTCACCGTACGGCCGGATACGGTGGTGTCTGCCGTCGCCAAAACCGACCTGATCATTATTCCGGCTGTGAACGGGGTGATGGAGGAAGTGGTGGACATCAACAAGGATTTTCTGCCCTGGATCAGCGGGCAATACCATAAAGGCTCGGAAGTGGCCAGTTTGTGCGTGGGCGCATTCCTGCTTGCTTCCACCGGTTTGCTGAAAGGCCGGCAGATCGCCACGCACTGGCTGTCTGTAAACGACTTCCGCAGGATGTTCCCCGACGTGAACCTGGTGAGCGACCAGATCATTACGGACGAACAGGGCATTTATTCCAGCGGAGGCGCCAATTCGTTCTGGAACCTGCTGCTGCATCTCGTGGAAAAGTATACGGACCGGGAAATTGCGATCATGTGCGCGAAATATTTCGCCATCGAGATCGACCGCAACAGCCAGTCTGCCTTCCTGATGTTCAAAGGCCAGAAAGAGCACGACGACGACCCCATCCGCGAAATCCAAACGTATATCGAGGAAAATTACCAGGAAAAGATCACGGTAGACCAGCTTACGGCGCAATTCGCCATCAGCCGCCGCAGCCTGGAGCGCCGCTTCAAAAAAGCGACCTGCAACACCGTGTCTGAATACATCCAGCGGGTAAAAGTGGAAGCGGCTAAAAAAGGTTTCGAGACCAGCCGGAAAAACATTACGGAGATCATGTACGACGTGGGGTATTCAGACAACAAGGCTTTCCGTACCGTATTCAAAAAAACGACCGGCCTCTCTCCCGTCGAGTATCGCAACAAATACAATAAAACGGCCATTACCGTCGAGTAGATCTAAACTGGCATCCGCATCTGCAGCAGGTGCCTGGTGAAACCGGCCTTTTCGTAAGCGCGCACGGCGGGCTCGTTGGCGTCGTACACATCCAGCACTATTTCGGTAATGCCGCGGGAACGCGCCCAGCCGGCGAGATTTTCGACGATCGCCCGGTTCACGCCCCTGCCCCTGAATTCGGGCAGCACGTACATAAAACCGAGATACGCGTGCTGCGGGTGTTTCAGGTAATGTTTGGCCTCTTCGATGCGGGCATACCCGGAACCGATCACCTGCCCGTCCAGCTCGGCCACTACCACGGAAATATGCGGCTCGTAGATCATGGCCGCAATGTCGTAATAATGCACTTCGCCCTCGCGGATAGTGCTGTCGAACGGCCGTTCCGCCGCAATAATGCCCTGCTCGAAGCTGAGCAGCACGTCCAGGTCTTTTAAGGTCGCTTCCCTGACCCTGATCTGTTCCATAATCGTTTAATTTATGCTTTAACCATCAGGGCTGCTGTTTTTTCGCTTCTTTTTCCAGCCGCGCTTTTTCTTTCGCTTCCGCTTTTGCTTTTCTTCTGAAATAACCGCGGAAAAGGAAATTATGTTTCAGCGCTTCCAGGTTCTCGTCCAGTTTTTGCGAGCTGGTTTCGAGGTTGCCGATGGTATGTTTCAGCGAAGTCGCCGTTTGTTCATCGTTCAGTATCACGCCCGCCGGGGTGTTGGTGCTGCGCAGGTTTTCGTTGATGCCCGCGCTGGCGTCTTTCAGGTTCAGCACTACGGAATCCACGCCCTGCGCCACGGATTCCAGCTGCGTAACGGTGGAGCGCAGTTTAGCGAATACAACCGTATCGGTCACCAGGTCGTTCGCCAGCGTGCCTTTGTTTTGCAGGCGCGCGGTGTAAGCGGCCAGTCCTTCCGTAAGCCGCTGCGTATTGGCGGCGGTTTTCTGCAGCGTGGCCAGCGTGCCTTCGAGGTTGTTATATACGGCATCGTCTGCTATCAGTTTGCCCAGCGTGCCCTGCCCGTTGCGGATGTTTTTGGTGATCTCTTTGAGATTGCCGGTGATCTCCACCAGGCTTTTATTGTTCACCTGCAGCGTGTTCATGATCTCGTCCGTACTGATCGCCGTTTCCACGATGATCGTGTCTCCGTCTTCCACGGGCGGCACTTCGGGCGTGCCGCCGTTGAGGGCGATGATCTTGTTGCCTACCAGCCCGTCTGAGCTTACTTTGGCGCGAACGTCCTTATGTATGAAATCACGGCTCTTTTTTTCGATGTCCATTCTTACGGCGATGCTGTGCGGGCCGGTAAATGCTATGCTTTTGATGGTGCCTACTTTTACGCCGGAATACCAGACGTTGTCGCCTTTGGCAAGCCCGCCGATGTCCTGGAACACGGCCACTACCTGCAACGACGACATAAAGCTTTTTTTCTGGCCGCCCAGCACGAGGATGCCCGCGGCGAATATGATCATGCCGGCGAATACGAAAGCACCCACTATCACGGCCCTTTTATTGCTTTGATCTTTCATGGTTTATTGCGTAAAATTATAATCGTAAAATTCTTTTATCAGCTCGTCGTTATCCGCGAATACTTCTTCGAAATTTCCTTTTTTGATGAATGTGCCGTCTTTCATCACCGCTATTTCGTCGCCGGTAGCCCTTGCGCAGGTGAGGTCGTGGGTGATGATGATGGAGCTGGTCTTGAACCTTCGCTGCACTTCGTTGATCAGGTTGTTGATCTCGGTGCAGGTGATGGGGTCGAGACCGGCCGTGGGCTCGTCGTACAGCATGATCTCCGGCCGCAGGATGAGCGTGCGGCCGATGCCGATGCGTTTTCGCTGGCCGCCCGAAAGCTCCGCGGGCATCTGGTCGATGGTATGCGAAAGCCCCACGGCGTCCAGTACGATCTCTACCATTTTCTGGCGTTGGTCGGCTTTGATTTTCGGCTCGTTGCGGCTGAGCGGGAATGCGAGGTTCTCCCCTACCGTCATGCTGTCGTACAAAGCGCCATGCTGGAAACAGAAACCCACTTTCATGCGCAGCTCGCGCAGCGCTACCGGCCCCAGCTCCGGCACTTCCAGGCCCAGCACGTTCACCCTGCCCGCATCGGGCTTCAGCAGCCCGGCGATGATCTTGATGAGCACGCTTTTGCCCGTGCCGGAACGGCCCAGCACCACGATATTTTCCCCTTTATGTAGCTCCAGGTCTACACCCCGCAGCACATGGTTGCTTCCGAAGGACTTGTAAAGGTCCGATATGGAAATGACGGTGTTGCCGTAATCTATTTCTGGCGTGAATGTTTTCATACTTTTTACCGGATCGAATTGACGACCTGCACGATGATGATCTCTTCAATAAATATCAGGAACATGCTTACCACGACGGAAGTGTTCGCCGCCTTTCCCACGCCCGTAGTGCCTTGCGAGGCATTGTAGCCGAGATAGCTGCTTACTGCTCCGATCGTAAAACCAAAAACGATCGATTTGAAAAACGAGGCGAACAGGTCGAGGAAAGAGATGTCGTTGAACGCTTTATTAATGAACGCCATCAGGGTGGTCTGTTCATTCAGGTGAATGTCCAGGTACGAGCCCGCCATGCCTACCAGCGCGGTGTAAGCCATCAGCAACGGCAGGCATACGGTGCAGGCCATGATGCGTGTAACTACGAGGTATTTGAACGGATTGATGGCAGACACTTCCATGGCGTCTATCTGTTCGGTCACCTTCATGGAAGCCAGCTCCGCCCCGATGCCCGACCCCACTTTGCCCGCGCAGATGAGCGCGGTCACCAGCGGCGCCAGCGCCCTGATCACAGCGATGGAGATCAGCGAAGGCAGCCAGGACGTAGCGCCGAACTCGGCCAGTGAAGGGCGGCTTTGTTTGGTGAACACCAGCCCCGTGATAAAACCGGTAAGGCTGATCAGCGCCAGCGACTTATACCCCACCATATAACACTGCCGGATGAACTCCTTCACTTCCAGCGGCGGGCGCAGCACTTCCCTGAAAAAACGCCTGATGAACCTGAATATGTCGTAAATATTGGTGAAGAAGGCGTCTAACCCCTTCGAAATGACTGGTTTCTCCGGTTGATCGTTGGATTCCATTAGCTGCGTTTTATCCTTTACTATTACAATTTCGGGTGGTGAATTGTTAATATCCGGACATTAGCCTTCAAATCCCGTGCCCTTGCACGGGCGGGTTGGCATTTGGTGCCCGGGGGCATGGTTCCCGGAACATTCCCGGTTATTTGATCTCCACCGTTTTGCCGGTGCGCACAGATTCACGGGCCGCGTCCAGGATGCGCACCACCATCAGGTTATTTTCCCGGGAATAAACGCCGAAAGGCGGCACGGTTTCTTTTCCGCGCACTACCGCCGCCAGGTATACGAAAGGATCTTCAAATACTTTGATATCGTTGGCAGTCACCTTCCGCGTATACGCTTCGCTTTTTTGCGAATTGCGCAGCGTGAGGGTTTTGGCGTCGGGCGCAAAGATATAGCCTTTATCGCCATAAACTTCCATGTCTTTCCGGTTAAACGGCCAGTTCCACGACGCCTGGATGATACATTGCGCATCGGCGTAATCTACGATGATGGTCGCATCGTCGTCTACCTTCGGGTACACGGCCGGTTTGTACTGCCGCGCCACCGCCGTCACCGCCAGGGGTTTCTGCCCTTTCATCAGCGTGGTCATAATATTGGCGCCATAACAACCGAAATCGATCAGCGCGCCGCCGCCGTTGAGCACGGGATCAGTGAGCCATGCGAGGAACTCGGGGCTGCAGCCGATCTCTTTGGGGCCCTGGTGGCCGTCGTGTATCACCACTTTACGCACCGTGCCGCAATAAGCGCTGTCTTGCACGAGCTGGAAGGTTTTAGCCACCGAAGGGTACCAGCTGGTCTCGTAATTGGTGAGCAGTTTGATGTTATATTTCGCAGCCAGCGAATCCATGCGCAGCGCCTGCTGCAGCGTGGTAGCCATGGGTTTTTCCACCATCACGTGAATGCCGCGCGGGGCGCAGGCTTCCACTACTTCTAGATGACTGAACACGGAACCGAACCCCAGCACCGCTTCGGGCTTTACGGCATCGAGCATGGTATTGAGATCGGTATAAAAAAGATCTTCGGGCAATTTGTAACGGCGGATGGTAAGCCTTATCAGCGCGGTATCGGGCTCGTAGATACCGGCCAGCTGAATATCTCCTTTATTGGCGCGGCCCAATATCCAGCCGGAATGACCGTGGGAAATACCGGCAACGGCCACTTTCACGGGCTGGGCTTGAAGGTGCAGGCTGAACAAAAGGAATACGGATAATAACAGACGCATCATAAAACCTGGTTTATTGGTCAACGGCGGTTAAAGTACGATTTTAAAAGAAGCGGCACAAGCTTGTAACTTTCCGCCGGGTTGAAACGCTTCAGGGAAGTTATTCAACCAGCACCCATGAAATTATTTTACTTATCCCTTTTAATCCCCTTCCTGTTCGTTACAGGATGCTCCAAAAACAAAGAAGTGCCCGCAGGCCTGGACATCGCCGTGGAAGGCGTGGTAACCAGCAGCAGAAGCGGGCAGCCCCTGCAACTCGTGCCCGTGGAGGTACGTGGGTTTAAAGACGGCGTAAGCAGGAATATCGCGACGTTTTCCACGGACCAAACCCTCACCGACAAGGACGGTTATTTTTATATTAAATTCAAAGCAGACGGCGAATCCGAATTTTTCGTCGTGAACGTAGACCAGTCCGCTTATCATGTGGAGCAGGGCACTACCGTGCAGTTAAATCCCCGGCAGTACAACAAGGTACAGCTCAGCGCCCGGGAAAAAGGCATCATGCAGCTGCACCTGGAAGTAGCGCAGAACCCTTACGATACGCTTTATGCGAACGCCGGCTGGGTCAATTCCCCTTTTTATATGATCAAAGGCGCCTCGGTAGACACCGTGCTGCATTACGCATACGTACCGGGAGCCAATGCCGGGGTTACGGTGATTGTGCGCGACTGGGCTACCTGGAGACTGAAAGCGTACCGCGAAACCATTCAGAACACCTCGGGCGACACGTTGAAATATCATGTGTTTATCGACAATACGGCCGACCTCCCTTTTAACTGATATGTTTATGTCCCGTTTTTACTTATTCCTTTTTTCCGCTGCCGTACTTTTTTCATCCTGTAAAAAAGATGTGCCGGCACATGTTGTAACGCAGGTAGACGGTGTTGTGAAAGACATCGAAACCGGCCTGCCGCTGCAAGGCGTTCCGGTATGGATACTCGGCGAAGGCGGCCCTAATTTTTATGGGCAGCGGTGGCATTTACTGCCGGCTAAAGACACAACGGACGCCAACGGCCGCTTCAGCATCCGTTTCGCGTCTGACGGGGAAAGCAAATCTTTCAAGGCCAGCACGATGTTTAACAGCGACCCGCGTTTCTACAACGGCTCCGAAGCCAGCCTGAAAACCCGGAAATACAATGTGGTGGAGCTTACCGCGAGAACGTCGAAAGTGCTGCGGCTGAACCTGAAAGTACAGCAAAACCCTTACGATACGCTGGTACTGACCAGCGGTTTCCTCCGCGATTCCATTGCAGGCCGCAGGGTAGACACCGCGCTGTTCACCTGGTATCAGCCGCCCTCCGTTACCATGGTGCATGTTTGGGTGCTGGACCCCGTTGCAGGCCGGCACAGAAATTATTTCGACTATCTCAGGCCGCCCGACCCGGTGCAGGACACGCTGACGGTGGACATCACGATCCCCAACACCGCCGATCTTCCGTTTAATCCATAACAAGAAACCCCGGCGATCGCCGGGGTTTCCAAATATCTTCCTGTTACCAGCGTTCCCAGAAACCCGGCGGTGTAATGCCCAGCGAGCGCAGGTACACGTAGCCCTGCCCGCGGTGGTGGATCTCGTTGTCTACAAAATACTGGATGATGCCATACGCAGGCCCTGCCCACCAATCTTTATTATCGAACGCATGCATCGTTTCCTGGAATCGTTCCGGTGTGATCTGCGGGAAAAAAGTATCGAGCGCTTCGGTCACTTCGTCCCAGGCTTTCAGCAGCGCTGCTTTGGTATTGATAGCACCGTCGTTGAACCGTTCGGCTTTGTTCCAGCTGCCGTCTACCACGCCGTGAATGCCGCCGTAAGCAAGCCGCAGCATTTCGAGGACCATTTCGGAAAACGGGCGCATGCCGCCGACGGAATGGTTAAAAAGCTCGTTTTCGGGGAAAGCGCCGATCACCTTCCGGGTGAGCCTGCGGTGGCCCTGCCAGTGTTCCAGTATCGCGTTCGCATCGATCACGGGGATCGCAAAAGTAACGGTCGTGTTTGCCATATGATGTCGTTTTGTTTTGTTGTTACAAAGTAAACGACGGGGTTTGACAGCCTTATGTCAGCAGCGCGAAAACGGTTTTAATATTTTATTTATTCGCTTTTCAGGGAACGGACAGGATTGCTGAAAGCGGCTTTCAGGCCCTGCCAGCTAACGGTGCCCAGCGCAACGATAAAACACAGCGCGCCCGCCAGCGCAAAGATCCACCAGCTGAGCGTGATGCGGTATTCCATTTGCTGCAGCCCCAGCTTCATGGCCCATGCAGCCAGCGGTACTGCCAATACGAACGCAGCCAGCACCGGTTTCATAAAATCAACCGAAAGCATCGCCCAGATGCGGGTTTCGCTGGCGCCCATCACTTTGCGGATGCCGATCTCGCGGGTGCGCCTTTCCACCACGAACATGCTTAATGCAAACAGGCCCATGCAGGCGATAAAAATCGCCATGCCGCCGAACACCATCGCAAGCCGGCCCATCATCCTGAAACCTTCAAACTTCCGCTGGTAGTCTTCTTTCACAAATCTCACCTCGAAAGGATATGCCGGGTGGCTTTTTTTCACCGCGGTTTCGATGCGCGCAAGGCCCTGTTTCCATTCGCCGCCGTCTTTCATACGTATGAATATGTTGGCCATGCTGCCTTTGCTGTGAAAAATGATCATGGGGCCGGGAAGCCCGGAAGGATTGTTGTACACAAAATCCTTCACAACGCCCACCAGCGTATGTTCGCCGAGCCTGGTGCCGATCAGCGGCTCTTTCAGCCCCATTTTGCGCACTGCGCTTTCGTTTAACATGCAGCTCAGCGAATCACCGCCGAAAGAAGCGCTGAAGTCACGGCCGGCCACCAGCGAAAGCCCCGCGGTTTTCACCCAATCGTATTGCACGCTGGTAACGGTAACGCCGAAGTCCTGCTCCGCGGTTTTCCCCGGCCATTGAATGCCCGTGGTATTACTGCTGAAATGCAGCAGGTTGTCGGTACCGCCCGATACAGACACCACCCCCGGCACGTTCAGCAGGTCTTGCCGCACGATATCGAAATGTTCGGCCAGCTCGCCTTTGGCGGATATCATCAACAGGTTTTCCGCATCGTACCCCATCGGCCGCTGCTGCATATGCCCGATCTGCAGGACGGTAACGACGGTGCCGATGATGAGGAAGATCGCGACGAGGAACTGGAAAGTGACCAGTCCTTTCCGCAACCAGGAACCGCCTTTTTTATCGCTGCCAATGCCTTTCAGCACTTTTACGGGCTGAAAACGGCTGAGGAACAATGCGGGATAACTGCCGGCCACCAGGCCGGTAAACAGTCCCAGCGCGAGCATAACGGCCAGGATCTTCCAGTTGTCGAAACTGAACGTCACGTTTTTTTGCATGAACCGGTTAAACCCCGGCAGCGCCAGTTTAGCGATCAGCGCGCCCAGCAGCAGCGCGATAAAGGCCATCAGCATGGCTTCGGACAGGAATTGCGCGGCAATGCGCCCGCGCGACGCGCCCATCGTTTTCCGCACTCCTACTTCTTTCGCGCGTTTTTCCGATTGCGCGGTAGCGAGGTTCATAAAATTAACGCAGGCGATCAGCATCACGAACACGCCGATCACGCCCAGCATAATGAGCGCATAGATCAACCCGCCAACCGGCTTCCCGTTCCTGAACTCGGCGTAAAGGCGTTTGTCTTTCATCGGGAAAGCAAAAAATTCCGCGGTACTGCCCGCTTCCAACGCCGGCGCGAAATGTTTGAGCCGGGATTGCACTCCGGTTTTATCGGCGCCCGGCTGAAAAGCCACCCAGGTCTCGATCCTGTTGTTGTTCCATTCGCGTATCCAATCTTTGTTATCCTGCTCGAATACGATCATGGGCAGCACCATGTCGAACTGGAACGAACTGTTGGAAGGAATATCGCGGATCACGGCGCCGACCTTGTAAGCGCGCTGGCTGTTATGCGTAAAAACCTTGCCTGTTGCGTCTGCCGTGCCAAACAGCCGGATGGCCGTTCTTTCGGTGATCACCGCTGTTGCGGGGCCGTTCAATGATGCCGCCGGGTCGCCGGAAAGGGCGGGGAAGGTCATCATGCGGAAAAAATCCGGATCGGCGTAGATGCCCCGTTCGTACGTACTTTTATTTCCGGCTGTCACGATCTGCTCCGAAGAGAAGGTAACCCTTGACGCGTATTTCACTTCCGTTAATTGCTCCTTCACCGCTGCGGCCAGCGGGCCGGGCACCGATTCGGAGGTCATGATCTCGCCGCCCTGCACCCGGTTCCGCAGCAGCTGATGGATATTGCGGTAGTCCGCGTGAAAACGGTCGAAACTGGTTTCGTAGCCGGTATACAGCAGGATCAGAATGCCAACGGCAAGACCCAGCGCAAGGCCGGTGATATTCACGAGGGAAGATGTCCGGTTGCGCAAAAGGCTGCGCCAGGCCACGATCAGGTTGCTTTTCAGCATGGGATAATTTTTTGGTTGTTATGCTGGCGGATGCACCCCAATTGCTATACCAACAAATACCTTATTGAAAATAAAACAAATATGCATATTGAAAACTAACCGGATGTCCGTTTTTAATACATGGCCTGTCCGTTTGCAGCAAAGCGCCCGCGCGCACCAACTCGTTGGCGTAATTCCCCCCTCTCCCGGTACCGGCGCATGGCCCGAAATACGCCGCGGTGGCGGGAAAACAAGGTAAAAAATAGATGCAAAAAGGCCTATGGGAGCGGGTTTTCAGGCGGTCTTCTGCTGGGGGGATGTGCCACGAAAGGGGGTATTTCGTGCCAGCGCTTTGCGCTATATTTACAGTAATCAATGCACAAACCACCATGAAAGTAGTATCTCTGGTAATTTATGAAGAAGCCATTCTTTCGGCGGTAGCCGGCGTACTGGACGTATTCGAAGGGGCCAATCAGCTGCTTAAGATGGCAGGCAGGGAGCCGGCATTTAAAGTGGAGCTGGTCAGCGAAAAGGTCAAACATATCCAGCTCAACGTGCCCGCGCTGTTTTTCTGTTACAAATCGATGGAGGAGGTAAAAAACACCGATCTCATCATTGTGCCGGCCTTTCATGGCCAGCCAGACGTGGTGCTGCAGAAAAACCGCGGCATCGTGGAATGGATCAGGGAAATGCAGCAGATGGGCTCGGAAGTGGCCAGCCTTTGCCTTGGCAGTTATTTCCTCGCCGAAGCCGGCATGTTCAATGGTAAAACCTGTACGTCGCATTGGATGGCCATCCCGGACATGCAGCAGCGTTACCCCAAAGCTGCCGTGCTCAGCGACCGCGTGATCACCGACGACGACGGCGTTTATTCCAGCGGCGGCGCGTTCTCTTCGCTGAACCTCGTATTGTACCTGGTGGAAAAATTCGTAGGCCGCGACGTGGGCATCCAGATCAGCAAGATGTTCTCCATCGATATCGACCGCATGAACCAGAGCCACTTCCTTGTATTCCAGGGGCAGCGCCGGCATGAGGACGATGAGATATTACGCGCGCAGTCGTACATCGAACAAAACTTCCATCTTCCCATATCCATCGAACAGATCGCGGGACAAACCAGCATGAGCAAGCGGAATTTCATCCGCCGGTTCAAAAACGCCACGCACAACACCCCGCTGGAATACCTTCAGCGTGTCAAGATCGAATCCGCCAAAAAAGCGCTGGAGCAGAACGCGCAGAATATCAGCACGCTGATGTACGACGTGGGGTACAACGACCTGAAAACTTTCCGGAGCGTATTTAAAAAAGTGACCGGGTTAACCCCGCAGGAATACCGCAGGAAATATTGCCGCCAGATGGCGCAGGCCTGAGATACAATTTCCTTTTACACTTCGCCGTTCCATTCCCTGTAAAACTGCGACAGGTAAGCTTCCATGAACACGTGCCTTTCGGCCGCCAGCTGTTTGCCGGTTTCGGTGTTCATGCGGTCTTTCAGCAGCAGCAATTTTTCATAAAAATGATTGATGGTGGGCGCGGGGGAATTTTTGTATTCTTCTTTGGTCATGCTGAGATTTGGCGCGATAGCCGGGTCGTACAACGCTCGGTTCTTAAAACCGCCGTAATTGAACGCCCTCGCGATACCCACGGCGCCCAACGCGTCCAGCCGGTCCGCATCCTGCACAATGCCCAGCTCCGTGGAATAAAAAGTGCGTTGTTCGTTGCCGCCTTTGAAGGAAATATGCCGGATGATATTCACGACATGCCCTGTTATTTCTTCCGGCACAGACAGGGTTTGCAGGAATTTTTCCGCTTTGGCCGGCCCTGCTTCTTCGTCGCCGTTATGGAATTTTGAATCTGCGATGTCGTGCAGCAGCGCAGCGAGCTCTACCACCAGCATATCCGCCTGTTCCCGCGAAGCGATGTGCCGCGCCTGGCGCCATACGCGGTAGATATGCCACCAGTCATGGCCGCCTTCCGCCCCTTCCAGCTGCTGTTTTACAAATATTTCCGTTGCGTCGATGATGTGCTGCATGTTGTGATTTTTATGGTACGGTCGTGGTTTGCAATATTGCATATTTTCCGTTTGAAAATAAAGGGTAATTTTAGCGCATGGACATCCTTCTGATCACCGGCCCTCCTTATTCGGGCAAAGGCACGCAATGCGAAATACTGGAAACGAAGCTTGGTTACAAACACATCTCCACCGGCGACCGCATCAGGGAAGAAAAAACCCGGCAAACGCCCATCGGTAAAACCATGCAGCAGTACGAGGAAAAAGGCGAACTGGTGCCGGACGAAGTGATGGAAACCATGCTGGACCAGATCTTCCGCGAACATCAACACGAAAAAGGCATCATCCTCGACGGTTACCCGCGCACGGTGCCCCAGGTAGACACGCTGCTGCGCATCCTGCAGCGGAACGGCCTTCGCATCACCCATGCCATCAACATCAATGTGCCGGCAGACGTGCTGCTGGAGCGGGCGCAGAAAAGAGCGGCCACTTCCGACCGGAAAGACGATCAAAATGCCGGTACACATCTTAAACGTCTACGGATATTCGAGGAAGAAACACGCCCCGCCATCGCTTACCTCGATACGCTGGTGCCGCTTCACCAGGTGAACGGTCTTGGCACGATCCCCGAGATCACTGAAAAACTGCTGCGGCTGGTATAAAACAAATACATTATACCGTAAATTACCTGCAGTATAATTTTGATCCCGCATGATGGACGAAACAGACATCCGGATCGGCAATATGGTGTGGTATTATGATTACAACATGCTCGAAACGCCGTTCCGCATAGAAGGCATACACGAAGGATACATCTACAATTCAGGCCTGCCGCGCAGCAAACTGCCGCTGGAAAAAGTGCATCCCATCGCGCTGGAGGCAGACCATTTATTGCAGTTCGGCTTCCTGCCAGGGGAAAGGGAATACGGGGAAGACCCGTCGGTGTACACTTACAAATACACGCATAAAGACAGCCTGCATATGCTCGACACGGGCGACGCATTTCAGCCCGTAAGCATTTCGGGAAACGGCGTAACGCCCTACGGGCGGCCGTTGCATCATTTGCATCAATTACAGAACCTTTGTTACGACCTCACGCGCGACAGCGCCTTCATCCAATAAAAAGGCCGCCTCCTTGTAAGGAAGACGGCCTTTGCGGTATGTTGTTGCCGTATTTTATTTTTCCACGAACTCCTTGAGGTATTTGCCCAGCAGGTCGTTCCAGCCGCCCGTGAAGCTGGCGCGGGAGAAATTCGGATCGTTCTGCGGGAACGTTTCGAGGCCGGCATGCGTGAGTTTTACACGGGTGCCGTCGCCTTCGGGAAACAGCTCCCAGGTAAGCACCGATTCACCCGGGAGGTTCTCATACTTCCAGGTGTGGGAGAGTTTTTTGCCCGGTATCACTTCGGTGACCCTGCAGAGATGGATAAATTTTTTGCCATCGTGCCCCTGGCCGGGAAACGAGAACTCAAAGCCCACTTCCGCGCGGAAATCGGACAGATTGAAATACCATTCCTTCATTTTATCGCGGTCGGTAATGGCTTCCCATACCCTGGAGGGCGGCGCATTATAAGTGCGCTCCACTACAAGCGGTTCATGTTTCATATGAGCAGGATTTAATTAACGTTCACTTTTTCTTTTTGCGCGAAGCCTGTTCTTCCTTCCCGAGGAAAGCGCCCAGCGCGTCGAGTTTTTTGTTCCAGAAAGCGCGGTACTGGTCCGTCCATTCCGCCACCTGTTTCAGCGCCTGCAGTTCGGCATAACAAAAACGTTCGCGCCCCTGCTGCCGGATGGCTACTAGCCCGCATTCCGTAAGAATGCGGATGTGTTTGGACACGGCGGGCCTGCTGATGTCGAAATTCTCCGCCACCGCATTCAGGTTCAGCGGTTTTGCCGCCAGCAGATGAATGATCTCCCGCCGCGTGGGATCGGCAATGGCCTGGAATACGTCCCTTCTCATGTTCGTAAAGGTTATTTGGCAACCTTCCGGAACAAAGATAAATGAAACCTTTCGGTTACACAAAATAAAGTTTACGGTTCTTCCATCGCCAGAAATTTCCCCGTCAGCGAATGTTCCGCTCTCAGCAATTCGGCCGGCGTTCCCTGGAAAATCACCTGTCCGCCCTTATGCCCCGCTTCAGGCCCCATGTCTATCACCCAATCCGCATTCCGCACCACGTCCAGGTTATGCTCGATCACGATCACGGTATTGCCCGCATCTACCAGCCGGTTGATCATCTTTAGCAGATGCGCGGTGTCTGACATATGCAGGCCGGTGGTAGGCTCGTCCATCACGTACACGCTTCCTTTTTTATGCAATTCCCCGGCTAGTTTCAGTCGCTGGCATTCCCCGCCAGACAAGGTGCTCAGCGGCTGACCGAGCGTAAGGTATTCCAGTCCTACGTCGTGCAGCGCCTGCAGCGTGTTGCGCAGCTCTTTTTTCTGGAAGAAAGCGAGCGCCTCACCGATGGTCATCGCCAGCACTTCGCTGATGTTTTTGCCTTGATATTGATATTGCAGCACATCATCGTGAAAACGCCTGCCTCCGCATTTTTCGCACACTGTTTTAATACCTTCCATAAAAGCGAGATCGGTGTAGATCACGCCCTGCCCGTTACAGTGCTCGCAGGCGCCTTCGGAATTAAAGCTGAACATCGATGCGCTCACTTTGTTGGCCGTGCTGAACAGTTTGCGCACGGTGTCCATCATGCCGGTGTAAGTAGCGGGATTGGAGCGTGAATTAGCGCCCACCGCGCTCTGGTCGATCATGACCACATCGGGGTATTGCCGTGGCAGCAGGCGGTTCACCAGCGTGCTTTTGCCCGAGCCCGCCACGCCAGTTACTGCTGTGAGCACGCCGGTGGGAATATGCACGGTCAGTTTTTTTACATTGTGCAATGAGGCCGGCCCGATGGTGAGCCGGCCTGTTGGCTGACGGAAAACCGGTTTTACCGGCAGGTGCTGTTTCATGAATTTCCCGGTAAGGGTCGGCGCTTCAAGCAGCCCCGCGAAATCGCCCTCGTACATGATCGTTCCGCCATGCGAACCGGCGTTCGGCCCAACGTCTACTACATGATCGGCGATGCGGATCACGGCTGGGTCGTGCTCCACCACGATCACCGTATTGCCCTTATCGCGCAGCAGCCGCAGCAGGTCGTTCAGCCGGTGCACGTCGCGCGGGTGCAGGCCGATGCTGGGCTCGTCGAAAATATACATCATGTCTACCAGGCTGCTGCTGAGGTGCCGCACCATTTTCACGCGCTGGCTTTCGCCGCCGGAAAGCGTGGCGGTTTCGCGGTCGAGGCTTACGTAATCCAACCCGATGTTTACCAGGTGCTGCAGCCGTTCCAGCAAACCCGCCGCTACCGGCGCTCCCACGGGATCGGTGATGTTGCGCAGCAGTTCCGCCAGTTCGTCTACCTGCATGGCCGCCATTTCCGCGATATTATAACCGAGTATTTTGGAGGACAGCGATGTTTCGTTGAGCCGTGCGCCTTTGCAGGCCGGGCATACCACGTCGGTGATAAAAGGCTGTACGCGTTTGACGGTAACGTCTGCCATGGCGCCTTCTTTTTTGATGTACAGCCGGTCGAACTTCAGGGCAAGGCCTTCGTAGGTGATATTGAACGGGCCGGAAGCGGTTTCCAGCACGAATTTTTCCGCAGGCGCATACACCAGTTTTTCCCATTCCTCGGGCGAATAATCTTCGAGTTTTTTGTCCGCATCAAAAAAACCGGAAAAGGCATAACTCTTCCAGTACCAGGTACCTACGGCAAACACGGGGAAAAGGATGGCGCCTTCGTTAAGGCTTTTGGAGCGATCGAGGAATTTGTCGAGATCGAGGCCCAATTTACGGCCAACGCCCTGGCATTCGGGGCACATGCCGGTGGGGTCGTTGAAGGAAAAAACGTTGGAAGCGGTGCCTACCCTTGGCTCGCCGTAACGGGAAAACAGCAGGCGCAGCAGCGGGCTGATGTCTGTGATAGTGCCCAGCGTAGAGCGGGAATTGCCGCCGATCCGCTTCTGGTCTACCACGATGGCTGTAGACAGCCCCGTGATGGCGTCTGCATCGGGCTGGCCGTAATGCGGCAGGAAGTTGCGGATAAAAGCGGTGAAAGTTTCGTGCAGTTGCCGTTTGGCTTCGGCAGCGATGGTTTCGAAAACGATGGAAGATTTCCCGGACCCGGATACGCCGGTAAAAATAGTGACCTTCCGCTTGGGGATGCGCAGGGAAACGTTCTTGAGGTTGTTTTCCCGGGCACCCTCAATGGTGATGAATTCTAAAGGCATATGTGAAGGATTGTCCCACAAAGATGCCCCCTAACCTTATCCGGCGGTTGTGCCAAACGGATTATTTTCCGTTCTCAACGGCGCTCATCGCCACCATTTCGATGGCGATGCCGATCTCTTTGGTTTCGGGGGTTTCGTTGTCGGAGCCTTCTTCGAACCAGTGCGAAGCGCCTTCGTTATCTTCTTTCCGCAAAAGGTAGAGCGTTTTCCCCGGCAGGGTGACCACGAAAAGGTCCTCTTCTTCCCTGTACACGGGAACGTTCATATTGCTGTAGCTGATCTGGAATGTGTTCATACTGTGGAACCTGCAATTGTTGTGCCTGATTAAAAATGAAAAACCGCCAGCATACTGACGGTTTCCCGGTTACAGAACAATGAAAGAGAATGAGTTTCCGTTTATCCGATAATTTCGGCTACCCTTCCTACCTGCCCGTCTTCCAGCCTCACTTTGATGCCGCGGGAATGATAGGCCGCAGAGGTGAGCAGATCCTTTACGATCCCATATGTCTTTTTGCCGCTGCGTTGGTCCTTTTTCAGGATAATGCCCACTTCCAGGCCGGGGTAAATATCTTTACGGTATTGTCCGTCCATTTTTACATTCGTTTTGCTGAGGGGCGCAAGTTACGCCAAAATCCTCAGCCCCAGGAATCGCGGTAACCGAACAGGTAGCTGAACATCCGCACGTTCACCGCGCTTTCGGCCGGCAACAGCCCGGTGCTGACCTTAAACTCCGCTTCTTCCAGGGAACCTGCCGCGGCGCCTCTTTCGGCGCTGATAAAATAGCGGGAACGGCCATGATGATCGTCTTCCTCCGGGCTTACATAACAGGGGCAGCCTTCCACTTCACCGAGATACACTTCGTCTCCCGGTAGAAACCTGCTGTTGTCGGGAACGCATTGGGGGGTGTAACCTTCCTTACTATTGCCTTGGATCTGAAATGCAAGGGGCCCATAACGTGCAGACAGTTGCCGGATCAAATCTGTAGCATATTTAGTTGCCACGATTCGGGATTCCATCATACTTTTGATTTACCGGGCAGCGGCTATCACCCCACTGCCCGGATCGTTAACACTTGAATAATCCGAGCGCCTGGTTCCTCATAGGTTATCGTCGTAGTGCTAAATTGACCAGAAATATATTAACAACTATAAACATTTGTACTTTTTAATAGCACAATCGTACCCGACTTCGTGTCACGATAATAAAAATGTCTTAATTTGTAATATGTTGTAGCACTATGGCCCGTAAAAGTTTCCTGGAACCTATCGAGCTTACGCCTCCCAAACACCTGCGCACCCTGGTGGAAAACCGCCGTGTATTTAATCTCAACAACTGCGAGCTGAACGTATTTGAATGTTATGAAAAATCGTTCGGCGTGCCGCTGTCGTTCAACGATTTCCTGATCTCCAGCATGGTGCGGGGCAAAAAGGTGATGCATCTTCCCGGCAACCCCTCGTTCGATTACCTGCCCGGCGAAACCGTTATTTTCCCCGCCAACCAGCCCATGGAAATCGATTTCCCCGACGCCGCGATGGACACGCCCACGCAATGCATTGCACTGGCGGTAGACGGGCATTATGTGCGCGAAACGGTGAACTATCTCAACAACTATTACCAAAGCCCGGATGAGAACAGCAACTGGAAACTCCAGTTCAACACCTATCATTTCGAGAACGACGACGAGATATCCGGCCTCATCAACAAACTCATCCGCATTTGCAGCAGCGGAGACACGACGAAGAACATTTTCGCCGATCTCAACCTGAAGGAGCTGCTCATCCGCCTCATGCAAAGCCAGCACATGCAGCAGGTCGTATCCGAGGCGCGCATCAGCAACAATCACAGCCGCCAGCATTTCGTGCTGAACTATATCCGCGAGCATCTTACGGAAAAGATCGCGGTAGACACGCTCAGCAAACAGGCATACCTGAGCCGCAACATTTTCTTCAAATGGTTCCGCGAACAGTTCGGCATCACGCCGCTGGAATACATCAACCGCGAAAGGGTAAGCCTCGCCAAACAACTCCTCAGCCAAACCAGCCACAGCGTTAGCCGTGTAAGCGACATGTGCGGGTTTTCGGATGTGAACTACTTTATCAGGGTGTTCAAAAAAACGGAAGGAATTACGCCGCGCACGTACCAGATCATCAGCTCCGACCACAACCGCATCATCAAAGGGCTCAACAGCCATTAACACCCCGCTTTCGGGGCCGCTTCTCCACAATTTCCGGCAAAACGGCGGTGGCATGTTAATTGCCGCTGAACGGGTAAACTTGCGCATATGAAAACACTCGGCATTATCCTGATCGTAGTCGGTATTATCATGGTGCTGATCAGGGGCTTCTCCGTAACTACCGAAAAAGAAGTGCTGGACGTAGGGCCGGTGGAAGTCAACAAAAAAGAGAACCAATGGATAGGCTGGCCTACTTATGCCGGCGGTATTATTGCGGTGGTGGGGGTTGTGTTGTTGATATCGGGGAAAAAACGGAACGGATAAACGAAAAAAGGCGGCCCTATTTGACAGAGGCGAACATTAGAAATCTCAACATTTTCACGCAGCCAGGATACTTCACAAAAATGAAAATTAAGGGGCCTGAACTGGATTCCTGGCCCCTTAATTTCTGAATGACGATACTTAAAGCGCCAATGTAGCCGTGGGAATGCCCTGCGAGCTTACCGCCGCCATGTTTTTCCCGTTGCGGAGATCGACGCGGATGATGGCGCGGCCGTTGTACAGCTGCACGTAACGCGAGCCGGACGATGTGCCGAGATTATCGATCAGCCTGCCGTCGCCGGCGAGGGAGAAACGCACGAAGTTCGCCGCATCGAGACAGGTGATATTATTTGCATCGAGCATTTTTACTTCCAGCGTGGCAATGCCGTTCTCTTCAGCGATCTTGCTGAGCGTCATTTGCGAAGGTTTGCCCCATTTTTCGGTCTGGTACTGGAATGAAATTTTGTCTTCCACCACTGTTTTCCCTTTCTTCGCGATCACTTTCAGATCGTTGCCGCCTTTGCTGAAGGTTACCGTCCAGTGAAGGCCCGCGGCGGGAAAATCGGCGCTTCTGCGTTTCTTTTTACCCATGCTTTTCCCGTTCAGGAACAGTTCGGCTTCGTCGCAGTTGGAATATACCTTCACGAGCTTCTCCTCTCCTTCCGCGCCCCAGCGTACCGGCCAGGAATGGCCATAGATGCGGGCCATCGGCTTTTCCGCCCAATAAGACTGGAATACGTAATACGCTTCTTTTTTTGTATTATCCCTTTCCAACAGGCCTTTCTGGTTCATGTAAGGCACGGGGTTATCCGGCCGGATGGGCGTGCTGAAATCCTTGAACACCCACTGCGCGGTACCGGTAAGCCAGGGCATGGTTTCTTGCTCTTTCAGGTGCCAGTCCATCAGGTTGCAGATGTAACTTTCACTCCAGTCGCCGTCTTTGGACACACGCGCCGCACCGCCGTACAACGATGCATCGCCCGCGCGCTCGTCTCCGCCGTTGCCGGTTTTGATCTTGCGCAGCGCATTGTCCGGGTTTTCGGAGTGGCGGCCGGCATGACTGTCCCCACCCCATTCCACGTGAAGGAAGTGATTTACTTTATTGAACTCGTCTTCGGAGACCTGTTTGTATTCCGTGTAAATGCCGCGGTACCAGCCCGCCCAGATGGAAGGCGAATACACGTCCACGATGTCTTTACAGAAATCGCAGCGTCGGATGGCGGTTTTGCGCGAGGGGTCGAGCTGGTGGGCAAGATCGTTCAGCTCTTTCATGAACGTGCGGATCTTTTCCTTGTCGAACTCCGGGAAATCGCCGGGCCAGTCGTTTTCGTTGCCGAGCCCCCAGATGATCACCGAGGGATGGTTGTAATGCTGCGTGATCATATTCTTAAGCATCCCGCGCGCCTGTTCCTTGTACACGTCTCCGCCAAGGCCGCCGCGGCACCAGGGAATTTCTTCCCAAACGAGAATACCGAGACTGTCGCAGAGGTTCAGAATGATGCGGGATTGCTGGTAGTGGCCGAGGCGAATGAAATTGACGCCCATTTCTTTCATGAGGACCATTTCTTCGCGCATCACGTCTTCCGTCATGGCCGCGGCCACGCCGGCATGATCTTCGTGGCGGTGCGTGCCTTGCAGCAGCAGGCGTTTGCCGTTGAGGAAAAACGGGCCTTTTTCTTTGAACTCAAAAGTGCGGAAGCCGGTTTTGTTCGTTTGCGTATAGGTTTGCCCGTTAGCGGTCACGCTGGTTTCCACGGTGTACAGCACGGGATCGGTGGTTTGCCAAAGCCGCGGTTTCGTCACTTTCAATACCATGTTCGCCGCGGCGCCGGATGTTTCCTGCAATACTTTGCCGGCGGCGTCTCTGATCACCGCTTTATACACGGCGCCGGCCGGCGCGGCGGTGTTGGTGAAGGTGGAAATATTCACCTCCCCCGTTTTTGCATTCGATTGCAGTTTAACTTCAGAAAAATAGACGGCGGGGGTGTATACCAGGTTGAGATAACGGTAGATGCCGCCATATACGTTGAAATCCGAGAGGCTGGAAGGGATCATTTCCAGGTCGCGGCTATTGTCTGTGCGGATAGACAAGGGAACCGTGCCTTTGAACTGCGGGCTTTGACGGAAAGCGGCCACGGCATCGGTGATGTCGGCCGTCCATTCGTCGTACCCGCCAGTGTGCGAAGCTACTTTGGTGGTGTAGATGTATACCTCCGTTTTCTGGCCCGCGCCTTCAAAATGCAGCAGCGTTCTTCCGTTCGCATAGGGATTGTCTATTTTGAGTTGGGTGCGGTACCAGGCGGGCCCCTGGTAATAGTTCACATCGGGATCTACCGCATCTGAAGCGTTCACGCAATGCGGGAGCGTTACTTTTTCCCAGATGGGCGATGCTTCGGGATTCCCCTTTCCTACCGGGCGAACGGCTTCCCAGATGCCGCCGAGGTCTGACCGCAGAAACTCCCACCCCGTGTTAAGCCTGGCCTGCTGCTGCGCCTGCGCGCAGAAAGCTCCCATCATGGCCGCCGCCAGCATGCCGATTTTCTTTAATTGCATATTCCTTTTTGTATCAGTTGAGCGGATAAGTTACGGCAATTGCCGGAATTATGCAAACGTTTCCATAAGCGAAGATCCGCGCCTATCCCTTTTCTTCAAGATAACGTTTCAGCCATTTTCCGGCCTGCAGCCGGTCCTCGTCCGAAGCGCTACCCGAAAACAGCGTAAGCCCCCAGGGCCGCCCCGCGTAATGGAACAAAGGGCTTTTTTCATCCACCCGCCAGGCCGCCACCTGCCCCGATTTGAACAGGATGCGGCAGTCCCAGGTGAAATAATACGGCTGGTCCCTGACCGGCTTCACGGCAACATCATATTTGCGGTAGTACGAAAAAGAATAATCTTTCACCAGTTTCCTTCCCGCTTCCCATTCGGGCATCGCGTGCCGCTGTTTTAATTGCCGCGGCTGGAACAGGTGCTCCCGGAACAGGCCGAACCAAAGCCGCTGCACTTCGTGGATGTACCGCACGGCCCCCGCATTGGGTATGCCGTCGAACTGCACCAGCCAGCGCCCCTGCGCGGCGGGCCGCAGATACAGGCGCACGCCTTGCCAGTCCTTATAACTCACGCCTGTATTCACATACCGGCTGAAACCCAGCTTCCAGAGCCGCTGCGGGTCTATCGGGATCGGCTCCAGCCGGGGAAGCAGCGGCAACAGGTCGCCGAAATGCTCCTCCCGTATCTGCATCACTTTTGTATCGCGGTAAAACAGCCCGCCCAGCGATATTTCTTCCAGGGGTACCATCTCAATATCTTTTACGCATTTCACGCCTGTCTATCACCACTTGCGCCACTACGCCCCATACATGAAAACTGTCGCCCTCGCGGATGGGTATCGGGTCGTACATCGCGTTCTCGGGGTACAGCATCCAGCCCGCGCTGGCCTTCACCAGGGTTTTGACGGTGAACTCGCCGTTGAGCACGGCCACTACAATATCGTTGGGCATGGGTTTGAGGGAACGGTCCACCACGAGGTAACTTTTATCCGGCACATGCGCGTCGGTCATGGAATGGCCGTCTACCCGCACTACGAATACAGAGGGTTTATCCATCCCCAGCAGGTACACCAGGTCGATATCCTCTTCCGTATAATCCTGCGCGGGCGAAGGAAAACCGGCTTTTACGGGGGTTGGGACGAATGGCAGGGATCTTTGCCCGGTTTCGCGGAAGGCAAAAAAAGTGAGGCCCTTCCGGTGGTTAACAGCTTCCATTTTACTAAGTTTTTTAGCAAATCTAGCCAGTACCATTAGTATAAACGTTGGGCATTAACCCAGCGCTCTCCGAAAGTTTAAATTAATGTTAAGACACGGCCGTTTCTCACACAAAAGTGTTACCTTTTGTTTCTCTTCACATTAAAAAACCGAAGATCATGGCATCCAGACTAGTGTATTTCACGCCGAAAGGACCTTTATGTTTCATCGACTATCTGACCGTCAGCGACGGGCGGGCCGTGCTGGAACAGATCAAAAAAGCGTTCACGGGCCCACGCCTGCCGAAGCTTTACGAGTTCCGCCTGTTCGAGAAATTGAAGAATGGGCTGGTGCGGGTGGACGACTTCGTGCTGCCGAAATTCGACCTGAAAACCATCACTATTTTCCTGGACAGTCTCGACTGCCGCACGCATCAATTCGCTTAACCTACGTTGCCGCTTGCAGAACCCGTTCTGTTTGAATATTTTTATGCCGGCATGAAAAATTCGATTAAGCCCATCCTTGTTATAAAATTCGGAACGGCATCCATTACGCTTGAGAACGGCGAGCTGAACGAAAACGTGATAGCGGAGATCGCGCAGCAGGTATCCACCGTGCACGGGCAATACAACATCGTACTGGTTTCTTCAGGCGCGGTAGCGGCCGGCAAACGTTACCTGGAAAATTACGGCGGCACCATCAGCGAACGCAAGGCCGCGGCCGCCATCGGCAACCCGATACTCCTGAACCGTTATTCCCATTACTTTTCGGCATACAACATCCCGATCGCGCAAAGCCTTTGCGAGCGGCGGCATTTTTCCAGCCGCAACCAGTTCCTGCAATTGAAAAAAACGTACGAAGAGCTTTGGAGCAACGGCATTATCCCGATCGCCAACGAAAACGACGTGGTGAGCGACCTGGAGCTGAAGTTTTCCGACAACGACGAACTGGCTACCCTCATTGCCGTGGGTTTCGGCGCATCGCAGCTGCTGTTCAGCACTTCGGTGGGCGGCGTGTTGGATAAGGAAGGAAAGATCGTTCCTGAAATACCGGTGATCGACGAAGCGGCGCTGGGCCTGGCAGACACGAAAAAATCGTCGCTCGGCCTGGGCGGCATGGTGTCTAAACTGACGTTCACGCGGCTGGCCACGCGTATGGGCATCGAAGTGGTGATTTTCGGCATCAGCACGCCAAACGGCATTGCGCTGGCCACTTCCGGCAAAACCGGTACGCGTTGCCTGCCGCAGCCCTGCAGCATGCCGGCGCGCAAAAAATGGCTGGCCAGCGGCAGTTTGGTGACAGGCAGGCTGCTGGTAGACGAAGGCGCGCATAAAGCCCTGGAAAAGCGGCACAGCCTGCTGGCCGTAGGCGTAAAACAGGTGCTGGAGAAATTCGAGCGCGGCGAAGTGATCGAAATTGTGAACGAAAAGGAGCAGGCGATTGCCGTGGCAAGGGCCAAGGTATCGTCTGACGAGCTTTCCGGCCGCACGCAGAACCTGGAAGTAGCGCATGCGGACGATATCGTTTTACTCTAAAAAAGACCGATTATATGCAATCCATCATACCCCTGCTCGAAAAAGCACAACTCGCCAGCCGCTCCGTAAAAGCGCTGGAAAACACACGCAAACAGGCGCTGCTGCGCACGCTCGCGCAACGGCTGCTGGATAATTCCGGAGCGATCATCGCGGAAAATAAAAAAGACCTCGACCGCATGGCGGACGGCGATCCGAAAAAAGACCGCCTGCTGCTGAACGGCGAACGCATCCAGGCACTGGCCGACAGCCTGGAAGATATCGCACAGCTGCCCGACCCCGCCAACCAGGTATTGTCGGAAAAAAAGCTGGACAACGGCCTGCTGGTGCGCAAACAGTCCGTACCGCTGGGCGTGGTGGGCGTGATCTACGAATCGCGGCCCAACGTAACGGTAGACGTGGCGGCGCTTTGCATCCGCTCGGGCAACGCCTGCGCCCTGCGCGGCGGCACGGATGCGTTTCACACCAATACCATTCTCGTATCGCTCATCCGTGAAACCTTGCGGGAATACGGCGTTGCGGAAGATGCGGTGGTGCTGCTCCCGGCAGACCGCGCGCTGATCACCGAAATGCTCACCGCCGTAAAATATATCGACATCATCATCCCCCGTGGCTCGCAGCAACTCATCGACCATGTACGCGAACATTCGCGCGTGCCCGTGATCGAAACAGGCGCGGGCGTATGCCATACCTACGTGGAAAGCACCGCAGACTTGGACAAGGCCGTGCGCATCGTGACCAACGCGAAAGTTTCCCGCCCCAGCGTTTGCAATGCGCTCGATACGGTGATCGTAGACAAAGCGGTGGCGGATAAATTCCTCACGCAGCTCTCCCCCTCCCTGTCCGCATACAACGTGGAGGTGTTTGCGGACCAACAGGCGTACCCCATCCTGCAAGCGGCAGGTTACCCGCAGCTGCGGCATGCGCAGCCGGAAGATTTCGGGCGCGAGTTCCTTGACTTTAAATGTTCGGTGAAAGTGGTGAACGATGCGGAAGAAGCGCTGGAACATATACGGCAGTTCTCTTCCAAACATTCAGAAGCCATCATAAGCCGGAACGAGGCTATCAGCGGGCGTTTCCTGCAGGAAGTAGACGCTGCGGCGGTGTACGTGAACGCTTCCACCCGGTTTACGGACGGCGGCGTGTTCGGTCTTGGCGCGGAAATAGGCATTTCCACCCAAAAACTGCATGCCCGCGGACCGTTTGCGCTGGAAAAACTGGTAACGGAGAAATGGGTGGTGTACGGGGACGGACAGGTAAGATAAAAGCGGCCCATGTATCAGCCTTGTATCCGCATCTTACTGGCCTTGCACAGGAATCGCCCGTAAAGCGCCACGAAAAAGGGCGTACCCTGTGAGGATACACCCTTTGACGCTTCTGGCGTCTATAACAGTTTTCTTGTATGGAGCAGCCCGGTTAGGCGATACCAACCGAAGGCTTCCATGAATATCCTGTAGATTGCATGAATACCTCCTTTTTATTTGATGAGGTATAAATTTACTCCCAAACACCCGAAAGGAAATGTTAAAATTCCCTTCTCATTACAATTAAATACATTTGCCGGATGGATATTTATTTCGACGAAGAACAGCTGGCCGTTAAATACGACGAAGACATCGACAATACCCTTCAATGGGAAGATGTGACGCAGATCTCCGCCTATAAGGTATATACTTATCCCGGCGAAGTGACCTTTCTCGTATTCAGCGCCCGGAACGGCGAAACCATCGAAGCTTCCGACGAAATGAGCGGCTGGCTGGAACTGCTGGGCGGTCTTGGCAATATCTTCAAACTGCCCGCCGAATGGCAGGAGCTGGTGGCCGACGCCGAAGCGGGTGGCGAGGACGTGGTGCTGTATACGCGCTAAACCTCCGCGGGAATTGGGCGTTCCGTTTATTTCCGTTATCTTGAAGAAGAGAAAATTTACCCGGACGAAACCTATGATCATGCGGAAATTATTGCCCTTCGTCGTATTGACGGCGGTCTTCGCGCTTCCGGCAACCGCCCAGAAGCCCCCTTCCAGGATCGAAATCGCCCCGTTCCTCCGGTTCGACCGGTACCCTGCATTTACTTACGCCATCAATTCCATCAACACCAATACGGTACGTTTACGCGGCGCCAGCTGGGGCATTAGCGCGGCCTATAAATTCCCGGTGGCGGAAAACACCTGGCTGAAAGCGGGCGCAGGTTATTACAAATATGCTTTCAACAAAATAAAACGCACTAATAATTTCGGTGAAGGTTATGTGAGAACGATCAACTATCCCAGCATGCTCGACCTCATCTTCAGCACCGACAAATACGCCTACCACACCTGGCTGCTGACCGCCGGGGCCGAAAGAGAATTTCCGCTGGACAGGCGGACGCAGCTGCTGGCGGGCATTTCGCTGAATAACTATTTTACTTTTTCCCGGCAATATCATATCACCTATTACAACGCCAATAACCCGATCGAAAACAATTATAAAAGACCCGATAACCGTTATTTCGGTTTTTCCGCGGCGCTGCAGGGCGGCATTCAGCGATCGTTCGGCAGGTTCAGCCTGAGCCCGCAGGTGATCGTGCCGGTGTTCGACAGCTGGAAGCAGGATGAAACATTTCCCGGCGAAAGTAACGCGGACGGCAGAACGAAATGGTTCGGCGGGATCGGCGCGTCTTTTGTTTTTGGTTACGCGCTGTAAAAATCATTCATTCCGGCACCGTGCCGAAAAAGCGATGCATTACCTCTACCCCGAACTGCTTCCGCCGGCGTACGCCGGCCCTTCATCCCCCGTTTGAGTAGCATTTACGGCTGTGCCCGCCCCATAAGTACTAGTTTAAGTATCCCCCGGCCGACGAGTTCCTGCTAATTTGCAGGGTAACTTATGCGACTTTTCAAAACCATATGCTTTATTGGCCTTTCCACGCCCGTATTTGCCCAGCAAAGCCCTGAGCCTTTCGCCGGGCCGTCGCGCTTCGCCGATTCTTTACAGGTGCAGGCGGGCGTTACAGGCACCATCGCCTCCAGGGAATATCTGCCGCTCTGGCTTACGGCCAAACGTTTCGGCACCATCAGCGACCGCAAGTCCGACCTTTCCTCGCACATCCTGCTGCGCAACAGCCATCCGCTGAATGCTGCAGGCGATTTTACGATCGGTTACGGACTTGATCTCTATAACAACGATCATTTTTCCAAAACCTTTTTCAAGGAAGGATACGTAAAAACCACTTACCGCAACTGGGAATTGCGGGCGGGGCGTTACGAAGAGATCAGCGGGGAAGCGGACCATGAGCTGTCTTCAGGCTCGTGGGGCATTAGCGGCAACGCCTTGCCCATACCGAAAGTGAGCATTGCGCTGAAAGATTATGTGAACGTGCCGTTCACGAACGGATGGGTGCAGGTGAAGGGGCAGTTCAGCCATGGCTGGATGGGCGATCAGCAATACATCAAAGGCGCCTTCCTGCATGAAAAAATGCTGTACCTGCGCATCGGCAAGGAGCGCCTGCGCGTGTACGGCGGCATCCAGCATTACGCGGTGTGGGGCGGCAACCGCTACGATCTGCCGGCGATCAAAAATACATTTTCCAACTACTGGGACGTGTTGATCGGAAAAGTGTCTGACGACGGCACGGTGATCAACACCGAAATACAGCCCAACCGCCCCGGCGACCATCGCGGGGTGCTCGAAGGCGGCATCCAGTGGGAAACCGACAACATCAAGCTGCTGCTATACAACCAGAGCATGTTCGAAACGGGGCAGAACATCGATTTTAAGAATACCGACCGTTTGCTGGGCCTCAGTTTTGTGAATAAAAAGGAAGAACCGGTGCTGGAGAAGGCTACCATCGAATTCATCAACACCAAAAAGATGAACGACTGGCTGCCGCTGCGCGTGCGTGAAAGTTATTACAACAACGGCGTGTACCTCACCGGCTGGGAATATCGCGGCAACATCATCGGCACGCCGCTGTTCATCAACCGCAACCGCGGCAGCAAATATTTCAACAACGTGGAGCCGTTCGACTGGAATGCACCGAAAGATTCCATCATCAAAAAAGGCTGGAATATTATCAACAACCGCGTAACAGGCCTTCACCTGGGCGCGAAATACAATATCGCGCAGGTACTGAAAGCAAGAACACTGCTCACGTTCACGCGTAATTTCGGGAACTACCATGAAGAGCCGATCACTTCGGCGATGACGCAATGGTACACGCTGCAGGAGATCATCTGGCCTACGCCGGTGAAAGGAATAACGGTAAACGCCGGGCTGGCCTTCGATTGGGGCGACTTTGGCGGCAATACCGGGGGTATGCTGGGAATACAATGGGACCTCGGGCGATGATCCCGGCCGCCTCGACCTGCAGTTGACAATGAACGGCAGGGTCGTGAAGCCGGCCGCGTCTTTCAATGCATGAAAAGCGGTGCGGGGCTTGCGCATCAGCAGAATGCGCGGGGGGCTACAGGATCAGTTTCAGGATCGTAGCGTGCAGGTTCCGGAAAAGGAACGGTTTGGTAACATACCCCGCCGCGCCTTTTTTCATCGCGAGATTGATCTCTTCGATACCGGTTTTGGCCGTGAGCATCAACACGGGAATGTTCCGCAGCTCGTTGTCTGTTTTAAAGATCTCGAGCAGCTCGTACCCATTGATCACCGGCATAAAAATGTCGCTGATCACCAGGTGCGGATGATGCCGGCGGGCGTTCGCCACGCCTTCTTCCCCGTTGCTGGCGGTGAGTACGTTGAATTCATGTAGTTCCAGCAGGCATTTCAACGTGTCTGTCAAAGCCGGTTTGTCTTCAATCAATAAAATCGTCCTGTTCATGCATACCTGAATGTAAGTGAGAATTTGGTGCCTTTGCCCTTTTCGCTGGTGACTTTGATCTCTCCTCCGTTCATCTCCGTAAAAGTTTTCACGATAGCCAGTCCAAGACCCGTGCCATCTATTCCGTCTACGTTGCTGCCACGGTAAAAAGAATTGAACAGGTGCGGAATGTCTTTTTCGGGGATGCCGATGCCATGGTCAACAACGGCGATCACCAGTTTGCGGGCGTGATAATGCAGTTTCAACTGCGGGTTTTCATGAGTGGAATACTTAAAGGCATTACTGATCAGGTTAGTCAGTATTTTCGAAAGCTGGTCCTTGTCTACCGATATTTTGCGCGGTTCGCCCACCACCTTTACTTCCAGTTTGCGTTCGTCTTTCCTTTCGGAAAAGTACTGGAACTTCAGGTAATCGACCACCTGCGACACGTTCACCGGTGTTTTTTTTACTTCATAATTGTTGGAAACGATCTTGCTGAGTGTGAGTATCTCGTCGAGCATAGTATTGAGGTTAAATATCTCGTCGGAGATCTTCGCGATGTTCTGTTTGTAAAAGGGGTTCATCATCCGGTCCATGCGGATGCGGGTCTCGAGCAGGTCTACCGCTGCTGCGATGGCGGTGAGCGGCGTGCGGAACTCGTGGGAGGTCATGGAGATGAAGCTGGTCTTCATTTCCTGGAGCGCCCGTTCCTGTTCGAGATTGCGCAATTGCATGCGGAGATGTTGTTCGCTGGCGGTAGTTTTGCCGATGGCGAGCACGTATTCTTTTTGGGCGATACTAATGCTGCTGGGTATAAAATCGATGCAGGTCTCTTCGGCACCGTTGTTTGTCGGAAGCATAAATTCCTCCCTGAACGGAACGTCCAATGTTTTGCCTGTTACGGAAAGGCCAAGTTTGTCTATCGCCGCTTTATTTGCTTTTTCAACAATCCCTTCTGTCGGTTCAATGATCAATACCGGGTCTTTTATCCCGTTGAGCAAATGGGTTACTTTGATATAATGCTGTGGCTTCATTTTGTTTTCAAATAGGTTTTCAACGGCGTCCGGTAGCTGCCTCCGGAGGCACAGATATGGTTTGGCACACAGGTGTATGGATAAGCAAGATACGGCACTTTAACACGATTATGTTGCTTTTATTGCAAAGTGTGGAAAAATCCCGTTACATAAATCTACAACTAATATGATTTTTATTTATTACTTACTTAAGTAAGTAATGCATATTACGGTTGTTATTAGATACTTGTTAATAATTTAATGTTGTTTTTAAATCCTTTGCAAAAAAATTGGAATTATATTTGATATAGAGACCCTTAATAGAGCATATCGCATAATGTGACCCGTAATATGATATCGATCGGAATTATTGAAGACAATCATTTTCAGCTTAACAACTACAAGGAGTTCCTGGAGGACTTCCAGGAATGCAAAGTCGTTTTTGCATGCCGTTCCATGGAGGAGTTCAAAGCTTTACCGTATAAAGACCCGGATGTAAAAGCCATATTACTCGACATCTCATTGCCCGGCGAATCAGGAATTTCAGGCATGGAAGAACTGAAGCGCATTTACCCGGAAGCCAAGATCATCGTGCTTTCCGGGCACGACGGCAAACAATATGTTATCGAATCCATCATGAAAGGCGCGGCGGGTTATATCATCAAGACCAGCCGGCTGATGGAGATCTACCATTCCATTCTCGACGCGATCAACCAGGGCGGCACGCTTTCTCCCAAAGCCGCGCATTTGCTAATCGATCATGTAAGCAAAGATCCTTTGGAGTACGTGAAAGACAAACTCACCAAACGCGAGTACGAATTATTGCACTTGCTCAAAGAAGGTTATACTTACAAAGAGATGGCCGAAAAGCTTTATGTAACTGTGTTTACCGTCAATCAGCATTTAAAGAAAATCTACCAGAAACTCAACGTGGCATCCAAAAGCGAGTTGATCTCCAAGATATGGAGCAACAGCCTGTATTGAATGACTACTTTAATGAGTAACGCGATCCCGGCGAGTTGGCTGATTAATACTATAGTGAGTAGTTCTGAAAAAGTCCGTCTGAATTAGTTTTGTAATGTGAACCTATCACATCTTTAAACGAAACCTGATCAGATGACAGAGAGACCGAAACCATACTTTAGAACGACCTTGACACTGGCCCTGGTGGGCTGTTTGTTTGCCTCCTGCGTAAATACGAAAAAAGCCGCTTACTTCAATAATCTGAACGACACTACGCTGACCGCCATCAAGGCGGACCTTGAGCCGGTGATCCAGAAAAACGACATCCTGCAGATCAACGTCAGCGCCATGAACCCACAGGAAGCGATGATGTATAACCTGCCCAACACCTATTCCCCGGGCGCCGCCGCGTCGCAGCTTCCGGGCAATATAGCCGTTCAGCCGGGCACAGGCAATCCCGTGGCGGGTTACCTCGTGAACCAGCAGGGCTCGATCGACTTCCCCGTGCTGGGCACCATCAACGTGGAAGGCCTAACCAAAGCCGCGCTGACAGACACCATCCGCCGGCAGCTGGTGGACCGCAAGCTGCTGGTAGACCCGGTAGTAAGCATCCGTTTTCTCAACTATCGCGTTACCGTACTTGGCGAAGTAGCCAGGCCCACGGTCGTAAATGTATCCAGCGAAAAAATATCCATCCTCGAAGCGCTGGGCATGGCGGGCGACATCACCATTTACGGCAAAAAAGAAAATGTATTGCTGATCCGCGAACAGGACGGCACAAGAACCACGCGCAGGCTCAATCTCAACGACGCGGCCACGCTGAGCTCTCCCTATTTTTACCTGAAGCCTAATGACATCGTATATGTGGAACCATCCAAATCCAAAGTAGCCACCACCGGCAAGGCAAATACCATCATACCGATCGTGCTCAGCGCGCTGGGCCTCGTTGTGATACTGGTGGACAGGCTTGTTGTGAACAATTAACGCGAGAGACATGAACAACAACAATGTGCACATCACCAGGCCCAACGGCCATTCATCGGGCATGCAGAAACGAATGCAGCCGCAGGAACAGGTAGACCTGCTGGCCCTCATCAGGTACCGTTACCTGTCTCACTGGCCGCTGTTCGTGATCGCGATCATTGTTGCCGTGGCCGCCGCTTTCGCGTACCTGCGTTATGCTACGCCCGTTTATAAAATATCCTCCACCCTGCTCGTTAAGGAAGAATCCAAACAGCTGGGCGGCGAGCAGGACCTGATGAGCACGCTCGACCTTTTCGGTTCCGATAAGAACATTGAGAACGAAATGCAGATCCTCAGCTCCCGCACGCTGGCCAGCCAGGTGGCCCGCAACCTGCAGCTGTACGGGGAAATGTACGAAGAAGGGCAGCTGCGCGATGTGCTCAGTTATCAATACGCCCCGCTCGAGTTCGTATTCCTGGAGCCGCAGAAGATACCCGAAGGGCCGGCCGAAAAAGTAGCCGTGCATTACGATTCGGCCCGCCGCACCGTGCTGCTCGACCATACCGCCTACCCTGTATTCGACACCGTAACTACCCGCTGGGGCCGTATGGTGATCAAACCCAGGCCCGGCACGCATATGCCGAAACACCGCACCTACCTGCAGATCTCCGGCGAAAAAAAGACCGCGCAGAACCTGCTGGCCAATTTACAGGTAACACCTGTTTCCAAAATGGCTACCGTGATCAAACTCGACTACAGCGACGTAAGCCCTGTGCGCGGCGAAGCGATCGTTAACGAACTGATCCGCGTGTACAACCACGCCGCTATCGAAGATAAAAACCGCGTGGCCGCCAGCACCATGAGTTTCGTGGAAGAGCGCCTGCGCATCGTGACCCGCGAGCTGAACCAGGTGGAAAAAGAAGTGGAGCAGTTCAAAACCACCGCGGGAATTGTAGACATCGGCGAACAAAGCAAACTTTTCCTTGCCAGCGTGCAGGAAAACGACGCTAAAATGAACGAAGCGAACCTGCAGCTTTCCGTGCTGGAAAGCATCGAAAAATATGTGAGCGGCCAGGGCGAAGGAGAAACCGTGGTGCCGGCCACCCTCGGGCTTACGGACCCTGTGCTGCTGGAGCTGATCGCCCGGTTGAACGAAGCCCAGATGGAACGGGAGAAACTGAAAAAAACCACCGCGGAGAACAGCCCGGTGCTCACCGCGCTCGACCGCCAGATCGCCAAGCTGAAACCCGCCGTGCTGGAAAATATTCACAGCCTGCGCTCCAATCTTGAAGCCGGGAAAGAAAAACTCGAAACTGCCAACGGCCGCTTCATGGGCATGCTGCACAGCGTGCCGGGCAAAGAAAGGGCGCTGCTGGAAGTAAGCCGCCAGCAGATCATCAAAAACAATATCTACACCTTCCTGCTGCAGAAGCGGGAAGAAACAGCGCTGGCGTACGCCGCCGCAATATCAGACAGCCGGATCGTAGACGCCGCACAATCCGCCGCCCTGCCCTTCAGCCCGAAACGCATGACCGTGCTGGCCCTTGCCATCGGCCTGGGCGTAGCTTTCGTGGCGGCAGTGATCACCATCAGGGACCTGATGAACCGCGAGATCGAACAGCGCGCCGATATCGAAAAAGCGACCGATGCGCCGATCGTGGCGGAGATCATGCACGACGACAACAAGGAATCTGTAGTAATAGCAGACGGCAAACGCAGCCTGGTGGCCGAGCAGTTCCGTTCACTCAGAACTTCCCTCTCCTACCTCGGCCTGAACGGCGACAACAAAACACTGCTGATCACTTCGTCCATTTCCGGGGAAGGTAAAAGTTTCATTTCGATCAACCTGGCGATCAGTTTGTCGCTCATCCGCAAAAAAGTAGTGCTGCTGGAATTTGACCTGCGCAAGCCGATGATCAGCAAAATGCTGGGCATCCCGCGCGAGCCGGGCATCACGAACTTTTTGGTGGGCAAAACGGCGCTGCCCGAAATGCTGCGGCCCGTGCCCGGCAACGATCACCTGTTCATTCTCCCCGCCGGCGTAATACCGCCGAACCCGACGGAGCTGATCCTGAGCGGCCGTTTGCAGGAAATGCTGACCACTTTGAAAACCATGTTCGATTATGTGATCATCGATACCGCCCCGGTAGGCATCGTAACAGACGCGCGCCTGCTGGCACCGTTCACCGACGCCACGTTGTACGTGGTAAGGCAGCAGGTAACGCCGAGGCTGCACCTGAAAATGATCGACGAGCTGTACCGCAGCCGCGAGGCCGGCAAGCTGAACATCGTGTTCAACGGCGTGAAACCGCGTGGCGTGACCACTCAAAGCTACGGCTATGGTTACGTGGAAGACCTGAACAAACAGCAGAAGAAAAAACGTTTCATCAAGAACATATTTAAGGTGTAACATATGAATCTGCCGCCGGGAGATGTTCGTCATTTCCCGGCCTTTAAAAACAGGCTTAGGAATAAAAAAGCAAAGGCGAGCCATCCATTAACCTGGCAAACCCGCGCCCGAACATATTAAACGTGTGAAAAAATTATTGAAAAACCGAATACATACTGGCAGTCTTTTATGTGACTGAGATGGCGAAGCCATGCCGAACTAACCCGCCGCCTTTAACGTTCCACGTGATGAAAAAAAACGATTGATCCGTTAACCAGTAAAAAATGAACCGTATGCAACACGAAACAACTTCCTGGTACGCCGTTTATACCAAACCGCGATGGGAAAAGAAAGTAGCCGCCAACCTTGAAAAAAAGCAGATCGAAAATTACTGTCCGCTTAACCAGGTAGCCCGCCAGTGGAGCGACCGGCGGAAAGTGGTGGAAGAGCCCCTTTTTTCCTCTTATGTTTTTGTGCGCGTGCCTGACAGCAAAAAGCCGCTGGTGCGTGAAACGGAAGGGATCATCAACTTCGTGTACTGGCTGGGCAAACCGGCGCTTATCCCCGACCATGAGATCGAGCTGATCCAACGTTTTCTTCGTGATTACAAAGACGTATCGCTCGAAAAATTCCCGCTGCGCCACAACGACCTGGTGGAAGTGACCGCGGGACCGCTGATGCACCGGCGCGGGCGCATCATCGAGCTGGGCAAGAACCGCGTGAAAGCCGTGCTGAGCAGCCTAGGCTACAACATGGTAGCCAACGTTGCGGCCGACGAAGTAATGATGGTACCCGCAATCTGACATTAACCCGAACCAATTCAGAAAAGAATGCATCATATCCTGTTATGCGGTGGCGCAGGCACACGCCTGTGGCCTCTTTCGAACCGCCGTACGCCCAAACAGCTGCTGCCGCTCTTCGACGGGCTGAGCCTGTTGCAGATCACCCGGCTCCGCAACGCATTTGCCTGCGCGGAAGTTACGGCCATCGTGAATGAAGAACAGGCCGCCGACATCATAACACAACTAGCCGCAACGGGCGCCACCGCGCCCGCCATACTCGCGGAACCTGTCGGCCGTAACACCGCCGCGGCCATCGCCCTCGCGGCGTTTGTGGCCGACCCGGAAGAAATACTGCTCATCACACCGGCCGATCATCTCATTGGAACGCCCGAACGTTACGAAGAAACCATCCGGGCGGCGTATACGCTCGCCATGCAAAACAACCTCGTAACTATTGGCCTGCAGCCCGCCTACCCCGAGACCGGCTACGGCTACATCCAGTACAAAGGCAACGACGTGGTGCGTTTCGTGGAAAAACCCGATGCCGCCAATGCCGAAAAAATGCTGCAAAGCGGCGATTACCTCTGGAACAGCGGCATCTTCTGCGCCCGCGCGGCCGTGATGCTCGAGGAACTGGAACGGTACGCGCCCGACATTTACGCCACCGCCGCCGTTGCCGCCAAGGAATGGCTGGATACCGGGAAACTTTCCTTCGGTCTCATGCAGGCCATTCCCTCCAACAGCATCGACTATGCCGTGATGGAAAAAAGCGACCGCGTAAAAGTAGTGCCCAGCAATATGGACTGGAGCGACGTAGGCAGCTACGAAGCCCTCACCCAGGCGCTGGCGCAGCATTACAGCTACCGCAACGAACAGGCCGTGTACATCAACAGCAACCCCGACACCAGCATGGTGATCGGCAAAGAAAAGCTGGTGGCGCTGGTGGGCGTGGAAAATATGGTAGTGGTAGACACGCCGGGCGCCATACTCGTAATGCAGAAAGGCAAAGGCCAGGACGTAAAACAGCTGCACCAGTGGGTGAAAGAAAACCGCCCCGAATTATTGTAAAAACAACAACACAAAAAGATAAATAATAACGGATGAAACCGAGCAGCTTCTGCGAGATTCCATCCGGCCTTTAAAAAGATAAATAATAACGGATGAAACCGAGCAGCTTCTGCGAGATTCCATCCGGCCTTTAAAAAGATAAATAGAAACGGATGAAACCGAGCAGCTTCTGCGAGATTCCATCCGGCCTTTAAAAAGATAAATAGAAACGGATGAAACTTACCGATAAGATCTATATCGCCGGCCACCGCGGAATGGTGGGCGGCGCCATCAAAAGGAAACTCATCTCCCTCGGTTACCAGAACTTGCTGCTGCGCACTTCCGGCGAGCTGGACCTCCGCAACCAGCAGGCGGTGAATGAATTTTTCCGGGCGGAAAAACCCGATTACGTATTTCTCGCCGCCGCCAAGGTAGGCGGCATTCACGCCAACAATACGTACCGCGCGGAATTCCTGTACGATAACCTGATGATCGCCGCCAACATCATTCACGCGGCGCATGAGAACAAGGTGAACAAACTGCTCTTCCTCGGAAGCTCCTGCATTTACCCCCGCATGGCGCCACAGCCGATCACGGAAGACAGCCTGCTGACCGGCCCCCTCGAAGCCACCAACGAACCGTACGCCATCGCGAAGATCACCGGCATCAAACTGTGCGAAGCTTACCGCGATCAGTACGGCAGCAATTTTATCAGCGCCATGCCCACCAACCTGTACGGCGTCGGCGACAATTACCATCCTGAAAATTCGCACGTATTGCCCGCGCTCATCCGCCGCTTCCACGAAGCGCGCACCACCGGCAAACCTTCCGTAACCGTCTGGGGCACCGGTACGCCGCGCCGCGAATTTTTGTATGCAGACGACCTGGCGGACGCCTGTGTGTACCTCATGCATCACTACGACGGCAAGGAAACCGTCAATATCGGTACCGGCGAAGACCTGACCATCCGCGAGCTGGCTGAAACGGTAAAAGCCGTGACCCATTACGAAGGCGAAATTCTGTTCGACAGCTCGAAGCCGGACGGCACGCCCCGCAAACTGCTGGACGTAAGCCGCCTGCACGACCTTGGCTGGAAACACAACATAGACCTGCAAACCGGCATCCACCTCGCTTACAGCGATTTCGTCAAAAAACAATTCTCACTCATCAACGCGATATAAATAACTAAAACAGCAAAAAATGAAAACAGCTTTAATAACAGGTGTAAACGGGCAGGACGGCGCTTACCTCGCCGAGCTGCTGCTTGAAAAAGGATATATGGTGCACGGCATCAAACGCCGCGCATCCCTCATCAACACAGAAAGGATCGACCACCTGTACCAGGACCCGCACAGTGAGGACGTACGTTTCCGCCTTCATTACGGCGACATGACCGACAGTACCAACCTCATCCGCATCATCCAGGAAACGCAGCCGGACGAGATCTACAATCTCGCCGCCATGAGCCATGTGCGCGTGAGCTTCGATACGCCGGAATACACCGCCAATGCGGACGGCATCGGCACCCTGCGCATCCTGGAAGCATTGCGCATCCTGAAAATGGAACAGAAATGCCGCGTGTACCAGGCCAGCACTTCAGAGCTGTATGGTCTTGTACAGGAAGTGCCCCAGCGCGAAACCACCCCGTTCTACCCCCGCAGCCCGTACGCCGTAGCCAAACTCTACGCCTACTGGATCACGGTGAACTACCGCGAGGCTTACGGCATGTACGCCTGCAACGGCATTTTGTTCAACCACGAAAGCCCGCTGCGCGGAGAAACTTTCGTAACCCGTAAAATCACCCGCGCGGCCGCCGCCATCGTGCTCGGCCTGCAGGACAAATTATACCTCGGTAACCTCGACGCGCAGCGCGACTGGGGCCACGCCAAAGATTACGTGGAAGCCATGTGGCGCATCCTGCAGCAAGACCAGCCGGACGATTACGTGATCGCCACCGGCGTAACCACTCGCGTGCGCGACTTCGTGCGCATGACCTTCGACGAGCTGGGCATCGAACTGGAATTTATCGGCGAAGGCGCCAGCGAAACCGCCGTGGTAACCGCCTGTCGCAACAAAGACTACATCCTGCCCATTGGCAAAGAAGTAGTGGCGGTAGACCCGAAATATTTCCGCCCCACCGAAGTGGACCTGCTCATTGGCGACCCGACCAAATCCAAAACTAAACTGGGCTGGGAACCGAAATACGACCTGCAGGAACTGGTGCGTGAAATGGTAGCATGCGATGTGGAGCTGTTCCGTAAAAAAGATGTCGCACAATTTGAACACCTGATGGGTTAACGTATGCAGGCAGCAAACAGAGTAGTTTTAAATACGGGGTTCCTGTATGGAAAGATGCTGATCACGATGCTGATCGCATTGTATGCAACGCGCCTTGTATTAAACGGCCTGGGAGCCGTGGATTACGGGATATTCAACCTGGTGGCGGGCATTGTGGCCATGCTCAGTTTCCTGAACAGTTCCATGACGCTCAGCACACAACGGTATATGTCGTTTTTCCTCGGCTCGGGCGACCTGCTGCAACTCAAAAAAGCATTTAACTCCGGCATCTGGCTGCACCTCTTCATAAGCGTAACGGTAGTCGGATTGCTGGAGTTATCAGGTATCTATCTGTTCGGCCATGTGCTGAACATCCCGGCAGACCGTGTAACAGCGGCGCACACCATCTTTCATTTTATGACGGCCAGCGCGTTTTTCACGATCGTGTCCGTTCCTTACGACGCGATGATCAACACCCACGAGAACATGCTGCTGCTGGCGGTACTGGGCATCGTGGAATCGCTCGTGAAACTGGGGCTGGCGGTAAGCCTGGCGTACCTGGGCGGGGACAAGCTGATATTTTATTCCGCCGGTCTTGCCCTGCTGCTGGTGTTGCTTTTGCTATTCAAATGGAGCTACTGCACCGCGCGGTACAAAGAAAGCCGCATCAGCGTGAAATATTTCGACCGAAAGCTGCTCAGGGAAATGTTCTCCTACTCCGGATGGGCCATGGTAGGCGCTTCCGGCGTGATCGCCAAAACGCAGGGCATCGCCATGGTGCTCAACGTCTTTTTCGGCACCGTCATCAACGCCGCTTTCGCGATCGCCAACCAGGTGAACGCGCAGCTGAGTTATTTCGCCGTAACCATGCTGCAGGCGCTGAACCCGCAGCTGGTAAAAAGCGAAGGCAGCGGCAACCGCGAGCGTATGATGATGCTGAGCCTCATGGCCTGTAAATTCGCGTTTTACCTGCTGAGCTTTTTTGCGATACCGGCCATTATCGAAATGCCTTACATCCTTCATATCTGGTTAAAAAATTACCCGGACCATACGGTCGCATTTTGCCGGCTGATCATCGCGGGCTCGCTCGTGTACCAGCTTTCCGGCGGGCTGCAGATGGCCGTGCAGGCCGTGGGGCGGATCAAAACCTTCCAGCTGGTGCTGTTCGGCCTGCTGCTGCTCAACATTCCCGGCGCGTACCTGCTGCTGCAGGCGGGCTTCCCTCCCGCCGCGGTACTTACGCTGAGCCTCTTCATCGAATGCGCTATTGCGGCGTACCGCATGCTGGCGGCCAAACGGCTCACCGGCATACCGGTGCGCAGTTTTCTCGTGAACGTGGTATGGCATTCGCTGCTGCCCGTGGGCGTCGCCGCCTGTATAGCGCTGGCGCCTTCTTACCTGATGGACGAGGGGTTCGCCCGCCTGGCCGTTACCGGGTTTCTCGCCGTGTTCTCTCTCGGCCTGATGATCCGTTTCTTCGGCCTTTCTCCATATGAATTACAAAAACTGACGGACATGACGGGCAAGGCACTGGCGAAAATTACCCGGAAAAGCCCGGTATTAAACGCAAACTGACCATGAACATTTTATTCTTCACCACCATATCACCCTTTCCGCAAAACGGCGGGGAAAAGATCAGGAGCTGTTACCTGCTGAAAGCACTGGCCGCCCTCGGGCACAACGTCCATGCCATTATCGGCAACAAGGAGAACGTAAACCTGGAGGAATACGCCATCTCCGGGGTAACTATATATACGGACAACCCCGCGCCGCTGACGGTGGCGGACCGGCTTACGGGCAAATTTTACTTCCGGCAGCAGCCTTCCGTGATCCGGCGGTTCGTGGAGATCTGCAGCAGCGTTCATATCGACGTGGCGATACTCGATTACGGCTTCGTGGGCCAGTACATTCCCTGGTTCAGCGCCGGCCGCATTCCGGTGATACTCGGCACGCACAACGCACAGGCCGAGCATACGCAGCAGAAACCGGCGAACGGCCTCGTGCAGAAACTGCGGCGCAGCCAGCTGGTGAACCTCGAAAGAACGCACGAGCAAAGGTTTTTCCCGCAGGCGGCGGCCGTCATGACCGTGAGCGAACCTGACAAACAATATCACGCCCGTTTTATCGACCCGAAAAAAATATTCGTCGTGCCCAACTTCCTCGACGAAAACGATTACGACGTACAGGAAGAAAGGAACCCGCGCGTGCTGGCCATGACCGCGAACTTTTCCATGTACATGAATTACGAGGGCCTGAAGTGGCTGGTGGAACAGGTGTGGGACGAAGAGCTGGCCTCGAAGTTCGAGCTGCAGCTGGTAGGCAGGCATTCTAAAGAAGCATTGCAGCAGCTGAAAGGCGCCACCGAATGGAAAAACATCAAAGCCATCGGCAAAGTGCCCGACATCAAACCTTACATCGCGCAGGCGGCGGGCGTGCTGATCCCTTTGCTGCACGGCAGCGGTACGCGGCTGAAATGCCTGGAGGCCATGGCGCTCGGCACGCCGGTGATCGGCACGGCTAAAGGCGTGGAAGGCGTGGTAAGCGACAATTTTATCGTGGCCAATACGCCCGCATCGTTCCGGAAAGCCATTTCCTCCTTTTCGGGGAAAGGCCAGCTGGGCGGGCTGCTGCGGGAAGATTTCCTGAAAGAGTACAGCGCCGGCGTAAACAGCCGCCGCCTTCAGCATATCCTTCATTTCGCCGCGCAGAAAGCGCCGGTGGTCACCCATCAACTGGCAGCAGAATGAATATCAAAAAAGCAGGCGTGTTCCTGTACACCATGCTCAGCACAATCAAGGTGAACCTCGTGGGGCAGCTGTGGCTCAGCGAACTGCTGGTAGTGCTGGCCGCGCCGTTCACCTTCCGGCCGGACGACCTGAAAACCTACCCGTATCTCAAAAAAATACTCGTGGCCCTGCTGGTATTGCTTTTTTTCCAGGTGGTGACGGACCTGCTGGTGGTGCACAACACGCCGCAGAATTACCTGCGCGGGTGGGCCGCCACGGTGATCGCCCTGCTGACTTTCGTGGTGCTGTTCAAAACCCTCAACGACACTTCCACCATCCTGTTCTTCCTGTTCATGACCATGATCAAGAACATCATTTACACGGACGATATCGTGGATTCGGATATGAGTTATTTCAAATTCAAGATAGCGCCCATTCTCACCATGGCCATGTACCTGGTGGTATACCAGCTCTACAAACGCGGCGAGCTGAAAATGGCGCTCGCCGTGCTGATCGGCTGCAGTTTGCTCTGTTTTGCGTTCGACAGCCGCTCAACCGGCGTGATATTTTTTATCGGCGCGCTGATCACATATTTCATGAACAACAACGTGCGCATCTCGCGTTCGAAGATCGTGCTGTTCGGCATCCTGTTCGCCGTGCTGTTCCAGGGCGCGTACATGTTTTACGTGCGTTCCGTGCTGGACGGGGAGATCGGCGGGGAACACTCGCGCACGCAGATCGGGCGGCTGGCCAACCCGTACAACCCGCTGGAGTTGCTGGCTACCGGCCGCGCGGAAACATTTGCGGCGGGCGCGGCCATTGCAGACAAACCCTTCTTCGGGCACGGCAGCTGGGCGGAAGACAAATCGCTCAAATATTACATGATATTGCTGATGTACCACAACGAAGACCTGGACACCGACCGTGCCCGGCAGGACACGCACCTGGTGCCCAGCCACTCCGTGCTGATGGGCGCCTGGGTGAACTGGGGCATCGGCGGTTTTCTCGCCGTGCTGTACCTGTTCTGGATGATCGTGAAGATGGGCCTTTACATCATCCGAAACGGTCAGGACCTGGCGCTGTACCCCGTGCTGGTATTGATCTTCATTGGGCTGATCTGGACCTTCCTGTTCTCGCCCTTCCAGCATTTGCGGCTGTACATCCCGGGCCTGGCGGCCATTATCATGAACAATTATTACGGACTGGTTCTGGAAGCCGAAGAGGAAGACCCACCTTATGGCATTCCCGCTCATGCATAAATTGTAGCAAAACATGACAACAGAACAATTATTCCAGGAAAAGGTAGACGCCAAAACGGGAAAAGTAAAAATGTACCGCGATAACCCGCTGTATTTTCTCCGGCGTTCCAAAACTCCCCTGTACAAAAGTTTTTTGCTGTACCTCTATTACAGCATCGCCAGCTGGCTGCCGGACCCGCCGCGGCCGCTGGGCGTGCTGGCCCTGCCCTTCCGCACCTGGCTGGCGTCGAAAATATTCCTCAGCGCGGGTAAAAACATCAAAGTAAGCCGCAACGTGCGTTTCGGCAGCGGTGCCAACGTCGTGATCGGCAACTACACCGGCCTGAACGTAGACTGCTGGATTGGCAACGACACCATCATCGGCGACGATGTGATGTTCGGCCCGGAAGTAACGATCCTTTCCGGCGGGCACAACTTTGAACGTACGGACATTCCCATGCGCGAGCAGGGCAACACCCCCCGCAGGCCCGTGGTGATCGGCAACGACGTATGGATCGGCACCCGCGTGACCATCCTCCCCGGCATCCGCATCGGCTCGCATTCCATTATCGCCGCGGGCGCGGTAGTAACGAAAGACGTGCCGGAATACGCCATCGTGGCGGGCAACCCGGCCGTGATCAAAAAATTCAGGACAATTACCCATTAACCCGGAAATAAAATATATGTCAGCACTGGTTTCAATAGTCATACCGGTATACAACGGACAGGAATACATCAAAGAAACGCTGGACAGCATCTTTAACCAGCATTACCGCAACTTCGAGATCATCGTGGTAGACGGCGCAAGCACAGACAGCACCATGGAGATCGTGAACCGGCATAAAGGGCTGATAGACGTAGTGATCTCGGAAAAAGACGAAGGCATGTACGACGCCCTGCGCAAGGGTTTCGACAAAGCGACCGGCGAATATCTCTGCTACATCAATGCAGACGACCGCCTGTTGCCATATACACTGGAAGAAGTTGTAAAAACCTTCGAGAAAAAACAGTGCGACCTGGTGTTCGGCGACGTGAACTACATCAACGAACAGGGCGCGGTGATCTTTTCCTACAAAGCCGTGCCGCTGGGCTGGCAGGCCATCCGGCAATTGCGGCGCGTGCCGTTCGCGCAGCAAAGCTCCTTCTGGACGCGGCGCATTTACGACAAACACTGCGGCTTCGATAAAAGCCTGAAATATTCGGCGGATTCCAAATTCCTGCTGTCCGTTTGCCTGGACCCCACCGTGCGGAAAGGCTACGTACCGCGCCCCCTGGGCGAATACCGGCTGCACGGCGGATCGTTTTCCGTATCCGTAACGGGCAATATGCAGGCGGAACATCACCGCATGCTGCAGGACCTGGACCTGCCCGCCGCGAATTTCAGGAAATACATTTACGAACTGTACGCCAAAGCCCGCAACGTAAAAGGCATCTATCAAAAGTTAACCTATAAAGGAAATAAATTCTGACATGAAAATTCTGTTTATCGTCCCTTCTTACAAACCCGCCTATATCTACGGCGGCCCTATCATCAGCGTATCGAGGCTGGCGGAAGGGCTGGCGAACCTGGGCCATCGCGTGATGGTATACACCACCACCGCCAATGGCGAACAGGAGCTGAACGTGCCAATTAAAGAAACACAGGTGGTGAACGGCGTGGAAGTAAAATATTTCCCGCGCATCACCAAAGACCATACGCATGTATCGCCCAGCTTGTGGGGCAGCACCTGGGCCACCGCCAAAGATTACGACGTAGTGCACATCCACAGCTGGTGGAACTTTTTGGTAATGGGCGCTTCGCTCATCTGCTCCATGAAAGGCATCCGCCCCGTGCTGAGCCCGCGCGGCGTATTGTGCGATTTCGTGTTCAACCACAAAAACAAACTGTCAAAAAAAATACTGCACAACATACTCGGCAAACACCTGTTGCGCCGCACGTACCTGCACACCACTTCAGATATGGAGCGGGACGATTGCCTGCGCATCCACAACGGGTGGGACAACGAGATCATCTACAATCTCGTGAGCCTCCCCGAAGGCAGTTACGCCCGGAAACCAAACGAGGTGTTCACCATCAGCTTTTTTTCCCGCATCCATCCCAAAAAAGGGCTGGACATCCTGCTGCTGGCACTTTCCAAAGTGGATTTCCCTTTCCGCCTGCAGATCGCCGGAGACGGCGACGCGGCTTATCTCGAAGAACTGCGCCGTTTGATCGCGCAACTGGGGCTGGAAGAAAAAGTGGAATGGGCGGGGTGGAAAGACAAGGAAGAAAAATTCTCATTCCTCGCGGGATCGGACCTTTTCGCGCTGACCTCTCACAATGAAAATTTCGCGATGGTAGTGCTGGAAAGCCTTGCCGTGGGCACGCCGGTGCTGGTAAGCGAACATGTGGGCCTGGCACCATACGTACGGCGGAACAACCTGGGCTGGGTAACCGGCATCGATCATGTGGACGAAGTGGTGAACAAACTAACCGCCGCCTACAACGACCATGCGGCGCGCGCCCGCATCAACGAAGCAGCCATCGTGCAGGTGCAGGAAGATTTCAACGAAAAACGGCTGGCCAGCGACTACGTTTCCATGTACCGCCAATCCGTCAAAAAACAAGCATCATGAAGATCACGGTGATCATTTTAACATACAACGAACAAAAACATATCGGCCGCTGCCTGGAAAGCATGCGGCAGGTAAGCGACGACATCTGCATCATCGACGCCGGGTCTACCGACGACACCGTGGCCATCGCGGAATCGTACGGCGCGCGCATCTTCCGCAACAAATGGGTGAACTACGCCGTGCAGTTCCAGTGGGCGCTGGACAATTGCAGCATTCAAAATCCCTGGGTAATGCGCATGGACGCGGACGAATACCTGGAACCCGCACTGGTAAAGGAGATCAACGAAGCGAAGATCGCCGATAACATCACCGGTATTTACATCCGCCGGAAAGTATTGTTCAAAGGCAAATGGATCCGCTATGGCGGCTTTTACCCGCACACCCTGCTGCGCATCTGGCGCAACGGCGCGGGCAGCATCGAGCAACGCTGGATGGACGAGCATATCGTACTGTCCGGCGACGGCACCACGATGCTGCGCGAGCATATCGTAGACCATAACCTGAACTCGATCCACTGGTGGGTGAACAAACATAACAATTACGCCATCCGCGAAATGGTGGACCTGCTGAACATCAAATACGGCTTCCTGGACAGCGACGGCAGGCTGCTGCAAAACGAAAGCTCGCAGGCCAAACGCAAACGTTACCTGAAAGAAAAGGTCTACGCTTCGCTGTCGCCCGGCGCGCGCGCCAGCCTATATTTTTTCTTCCGTTATTTCCTGCGTTTCGGTTTCCTGGACGGTTACAAAGGGTTCATCTTCCATTTTATGCAGGGGTACTGGTACCGGCTGCTGGTAGACGTGAACATGAGAGAATTCGAGGAAAAACTGAAGGGAGACACCCGGAGGGAAAAACTGATCGAACTGTTACGAACCGATTATAATATCGCCATCTGATGGAAACGACGACCGATCTGTCCGCATTCAGCACCGGCGGTTACAAAGCCGGCCCGAAATGGAAAGTGCTTAGCTGGTACTTTGTGAATTATTATGTGCTGAACAGCGCCATTCCCTGGCCGATGGGCCTGAAAGCCGGCCTGCTGCGCCTTTTCGGCGCAAAAGTGGGCAAAGGGCTGGTGATCAAAACGAAAGTGCGCATTAAAAATCCCTGGCGGCTCCGCATCGGCGACCATTGCTGGATCGGGGAATCCGTATGGATAGACAACCTGGAAGACGTGCACATCGGCAGCCACGTATGCATCTCGCAGGGCGCGCTGCTGCTCACCGGCAACCACGATTACACGCAGGCGGACTTTCCGTACCGCCTGGGCAGGATCAGGCTGGAAGACGGCGTGTGGATCGGCGCGGAATCCATTGTGTGCCCGGGCGTTTCCTGCGGCTCGCATTCCATCTTAACCGTAAAATCCGTCGCAACGAAAGACCTGGCGCCCTGGCAGATATACGCCGGCAATCCCGCCGCTTTTGTGCGAAAAAGAACGATGAAAACAAATGTCTAAAAGAGTATTGCTGATCGGCGGGAACTTCTCCCCTGAGCCCACCGGCATCGGAAAATATAACGGGGAAATGATCAACTGGCTGGTGGAGAACGGATATCAATGCACCGTGATCACCTCCTACCCTTACTACCCGCAATGGGAAGTGCAAAAACCTTACGACCGCAGCAAACGCTGGTATAAAAAAGAAGTGAGCCACAACGGGAAACTGAAGGTCCACCGCTGCCCGCAATACGTGCCGGCGCAGCCCACCGGCAAAAAAAGAATATTGCTGGACCTGTCGTTCTCCGTATCCGCCTTCTTCAAATTATTGCAGCTGCTGCCATCGAAAAAACACGATATCGTGATCACCGTGGCGCCTTCGTTCCAACTGGGGCTGCTGGCCGTGCTGTACAAAAAACTGCGCGGCGCGCAATTCCTTTACCATATACAGGACCTGCAGATAGAAGCCGCGCGCGACCTGGAGATGATCCGTTCTCCGCGGCTGATCAACATGCTGTTCGGACTGGAAAAATTTATCCTGAAACGGGCGGACGTGGTAAGCAGCATCTCCGACGGCATGATGCAGCGCATCGGTCAGAAGATACCGAAGCCCGTGCAGTTTTTCCCGAACTGGGTGGACACTTCGCTGTTTTTCCCGGTAGATGAAAAAGAAAACTTAAAACAGGAATACGGCTTTTCGGCGGCGGACAAAGTGATCCTTTACTCCGGCGCCATCGGCGAAAAACAGGGGCTGGAATCGATCCTGCACACGGCGAAAGCCATGCGCAACCGGCCGGACCTGCGGTTCGTGATATGCGGCTCCGGGCCTTACAAATCGAAACTGGAAGCGCTGGCGGCGGAAATGGAACTGGAAAACGTGGTGTTTTATCCCATCCAGCCGTTCGAGCGGTTCAACCGTTTTCTCAACATGGCCGACGTGCATCTCGTGATCCAGAAAGCCGGGGCCTCCGACCTCGTGATGCCTTCCAAACTCAGCACCATACTGGCCGTGGGCGGACTGGCGCTGGTAACCGCCAACCCGGGATCGGGGCTGCATGCGCTGGTAGATAAATACCAGATGGGCATCCTGGTGAAGGCCGAAGACCAGCAGGCGCTCAACGAAGGCGTGGCGCTGGCCGTGGGCGGCGGTAACGCGGGCATTACCAGCAACGCGCGCGCTTATGCCGCCGAACATCTTGCCATTTCCGGCGTAATGGGCCGGTTCGAAGAAATTGTCGTTCATCGTAATCTGAATCTGAAAACATGTTAAGCCGTTATCTCAAGATCAGTCTCATACAAATCATCGTGCTGGATTTTATCTGGCTCAACGCTATATTTTTTGTAGCGGGCTTCGGGCTACGCCAGTACGACCTGCAGGTACACAACGGCGCGGACGCTTTCCTGCTCGTGTCTAACGTAGCCTGGGCCATCAGCCTGTACACCACGGGCATTTACGGGCTCACGCAGCAGCTGAGCTACGAAAGAATGGCGCGAAAAACCGTGCAGGCCATGGTGTTTTACCTGCTCGCGCTGCTGCTGTTCCTTTTCCTGTACGGCGAACTGTACTCCCGATTTTTCGTGATCATGTACTGCATTCTTTTCTCGGTACTGGTAGCGCTGAACAGGCTCCTCTTTTTCTGGGTCACCAATTCCATCCTCAAAAGTAAAGACGTGGAAAGGAAAATGGTGATACTCGGGTACAACGAAATGTCGAAAAAACTGGCGGACAACCTGGTGACGGAAAAAAGCAACCTCAAGTTCGAAGGGTATTTCGAGGAATACAACAAAGTGAACGAGCTGTCGTATTACCCCGTGATCGGCAGCCTCAAGGAATGCGTGCCTTACGCGAAAGACAACAACATCCGCGAGATCTACTCCACCCTTTCGCCGGAAGAAAACCCGTATCTCTATACGCTGGCGTACGAAGCCGAGCAGCATTTCATCCATTTCCGTTTTGTGCCCGATTTTAAAATGTTCGTGAACCGGCAGATCTACGTGGACTATTTCAACAACATCCCCGTTATTTCGCTCCGCTCCGAACCGCTGGACGACCTGGCGAACCAGATCAGGAAACGTTTGTTCGACCTGGTTTTCAGCGGGCTGGTCGCCATTTTCCTGCTCAGCTGGCTCATTCCGCTGCTGGCGCTGCTGATCAAACTGGAATCGAAAGGGCCGGTATTTTTCGTACAGCACCGCACGGGGCGCAACAACAAAACGTTCCGCTGCCTGAAGCTGCGCAGCATGTACGTGAACAAAGACGCCAACGCCAAACAGGCCACGCGCAACGACAAACGGTTTACGCGCGTCGGGCGCATCCTCCGCAAAACGAACCTCGACGAGATCCCGCAATTCCTCAACGTGCTGGCCGGCGATATGTCCATCATCGGGCCGAGGCCGCACATGCTGAAACATACCGAAGAATACTCCCGCATCATCCAGCAATACATGATCCGCCATTACCTGAAACCGGGCATCAGCGGATGGGCGCAGGTAAACGGCTTCCGCGGGGAGATCACGGAAGAGAACCAGCTGCGCAAACGCGTGGAGCACGACATCTGGTACATGGAGCACTGGTCTGTTTACCTGGACCTCCGCATCATATTCTTAACGGTGGCCAACACCATAAAAGGAGAAAAAAATGCATTCTGATACAAACCGGCAGGACATGCATTCGCACCTGCTTCCCGGGCTGGACGACGGCGCGAAGGACATGAACGATTCGCTTTCGCTCATCCGGCAATTGCGGGAACTGGGTTATACGCGGCTGATTACCACGCCGCACATCATGTCCGGCGTGTGGTACAACGATGCGGACACCATCCTTCCCGCGCTGGATGCGGTGCGCGCCGAAACCGAACGGGCCGGCATCGACGTGGAGCTGGATGCGGCGGCCGAATACCTGGTAGACGATTATTTTGAATCATTGCTGGAAGACAAAACGCCGCTGCTCACCATCAACAGCAAATACGTGCTGGTGGAATTTCCTTTTCTTGCATTGCCCGTTACTTACCGTTCCGTTTTCTTCAACATGAAAATGGCGGGTTACGAGCCGATACTCGCGCATCCCGAGCGGTACACGTACCTGCACGGGCAATTGGATTTTTATCATGAGCTGCAGGAAGCGGGCGTAATGTTACAGGTGAATTTATTGTCGCTGCACGGGTATTACGGCACACGCGTGCAAAAAATGGCGACGCAGCTGGTGAATGCGGGACTGGTGCAGTTCACGGGAACGGACGCGCATCACCAGCGCCATCTTGATGCGCTTTCCCGCTCATTGCCCGATGCGTCCGTTCTTACCAAACTCGGCGATGCGGTGATAAAAAATGAAGGGTTATAATCAAAATATTGTAATTTTAAAAAACACGTTAACCGCCGTACGATAGCGGCTTATTTAAAAACTGAATACATAAAAACAAGGGTTGCATAATGATTTCTTCTACGGGAGCTAGTAAATTTCCTGAAAATAAGGGTCTTATCGAAGATGTATTCCATGAAATCAGGTCTATACTTTCAGGAATTTTATCCAGCGTTGAACTGATCGAACTGTATGGCTCAGGGCAGTTCAGCCTCGAAAAAAGCGGCGAAAAGATCAACAGGCAGGCGGCTGCGATCAAACTGCAGGTAATCGAGCTCGAGTTTCTCTTACAGAACGTGCGTATTATCCAGCATATCCTCAATAAATCGCTGACTGCCAAACGCAGCCCCACGCAGATCGTGCGGCTGCTGAAAAACGTGGTGGAAGACGACCGGTATGCGCCGCTGTTCTCCAAATGGGTGCATTTCCAGGCGGACAGCAACCGTGAAGTGGCTTATGTGGACGAATTCCTGGTAAAACAGTTGCTGCTCAACATGCTTTTCCGCATGCAGCGCAATGCGGACGCAAAAGAAACGCCCCGGCTCGACGTTATTTTCGGCAAGGATGCAGTGGAGCTCAAAGGCGTGTACCTCGCCAATGCCAACGACCGTTCCCTTTCCTCTTCCATCCCCGGCATCGGCCAGGAGAGCCTCCAGGCCTTCCTCGACCAGCGCATCTGCAGCCTGATTGGCTACGTGGCGGAGCTGCACGAAGGCCGGTTCGAGCTTACCTCTCTCCCGGAAGGCCGGATAGAAATGCTGGTTTCCATCCCCTACGATGTGAATTAAAATCTGTTTCTTTGCAGATCGTATGTCGTTGTTCATCACATCTTTAAATTCAGGCAGTAACGGGAACTGTTATTACGTCGGGAACGCCGGAGAGGCCGTTCTGATCGACGTGGGTATTTCCTGCCGCGAAGTAGAGCGCCGGATGCGCTGCCTCGGCCTGACGATGAGCACAGTAAAAGCCATTTTTATTTCCCACGAACATACCGATCATATCAGCGGCGTGCCGGTACTGGCGAAAAAGTACGGGCTGCCCGTGTACATTACCGAGCAAACCCTCCACCACAGCCGGATGCAACTGAAAGGCATTCCTTTCGGCCCGCAGCAGCCGGTAACGGTCGGGCAATTGCAGGTGACCGCGTTCGTAAAACACCACGACGCCAGCGATCCGCACAGTTTTTTGGTAAGCGGCAACGGCGTGTCCATCGGTGTGTTCACCGACATCGGGCAGTGCTGCGATCAGCTGGTGCATCATTTCCGCCAATGCCATGCGGCTTTTCTCGAAGCGAATTACGATACGGACATGCTGGAGAAAGGGCGGTATCCCGTGTTCCTGAAGAACCGCATCCGTGGCGGCCAGGGGCATCTTTCCAACCAGCAGGCGCTGGACCTGTTCAGGCAACACCGGCCGGACGGCATGCAGGTGCTGCTGCTCTCCCATCTTTCCCGCGACAACAACGATCCGGCGCTGGTGCAGGAGATCTTCTCCCGGCACGCAGGCACCGTACACGTGGCCGTAGCTTCCCGTTATGAAGCTTCGAAAGTATACGAAGTATTTCCCGGAGAACTGGTTGCCTCCCCTTTGCCCCTGCCTGTTTTGCAGGCGGCGAAGAAAAAGCGGTCGGCCATACCCACCGCGGTGCAGAGCAGTTTGTTTTAAGAACTTTTTTTGTTTCCGCCAGTTTTATTCTTCTACCCAATTTTCATTTTCCTTGCTTTCCAGTTGAAAACCAATGAAGAAATTTTCCTTTGTTTATTTTTTTATCTACTCTTCATTTTCCCTGCCCTTTCCCGGTTGAAGCCCTGAACCCGCAGGAAATTTCTCTTTCTTTTTCATTCTTCCACCCAACCTTCATTTTCCCCTGCCTTTACCAGTTGAAAACCGTTGAAAGTGCCCAGCACGGTGATGTTCCCGCCTTCGGGGACCAATGTTTTCACGCCCGCTACAGTGGACGGCATGTCCAGCAGGCGCAGCGTGTCTTTCGCCTTTCGGTTGCGGTAAGATTTGCCCGTTACCGCCGAACTTTCGATAAAGCCTTCCCGCTGATCGGGCAATTCTACCCGGTACCAGCCACGGTAAACGGCCCTCACCCGCAACACATGATTGGCGGGCAGTTTCACCGCCACGGCGCCGTTCTTTTCAGGCGTTTCACGAAGCGATGCGGCCGTGGCCGTGCGCGCCATATCGTTCAGCAAGTCGAGCGAAGCGGTTACGGCGGGCGCTTCCGATTTGAATGAACGGATAAAAGGCAGCGGGTCTACCGCGCCGCCGCTGGTGTAAATACCGAAATGCAAATGGGTAGGTGTATTGCGGGCATTACCGGTATTGCCCATCAGGCCGAGCGTATCGCCGGTGGACACACGCTGGCCGGCAGACACCAATTGCTCGTCGAGGTGCGCGTAATACAGCGTGTAATCTTTCTGTTCCGGCTGCATGAACACCACTTTTCCACCCAGGTTGTTTTCCCCGGCCCGCGTAACAAAACCGTCTGCCGCGGCCACTACCGGCGTGCGGAATTTCCCGAAGATGTCTACTCCTTCATGACTGCGCGCGCCATGGTCGCGGCTGTCGCCCCAGAAACTGCCGATCTTCGATGCGGTGCCCCCGCTTACGGGAAAAGCCAGGCTGGCGGCAGTGGTGACAGACACGGTGTATTCCGCGCCTTTCAGCAACTCGGGTTGCAGGCGGAGCACCAGCCTGCCGTCGCGGGTCACCTCGTGCTCGAGCACACGGGTAAGCGTATCGGCCGATGCAATAAAAGATGAAGTATTGTTTTCCGCCGGCTGCCAAAGTTCCGTAAACAGCAAAATATTCCCGGGCGGCTGTACGCTCACCCGCACCACGATCTTTTCACCACGGCGAACGGCGAACGCATACCCGGCCGCGGCGGGTTTTTCGGCAGGGAAATAACCGGTTTCGCGGTAAGGCAGCGTGATGGAAAGCGGGCGCGCCAGGGCTTTGTCTGCCGCGGCAAACCAGGCGCTGCCCAAAGCCGTTTCTTTCAGTCCGCCCGAAGTAAGGCTGCTCGCATATTGCTCGTGTGGAGTTCTTTTCACAAAAAGCCCTCTTTTTGCGGTGGAACAGGCGGCGCAAAACAGCAACGCTGCCAGGGAAAACGGCGCCAGGTATCGCAGGTTAATCATTTTCACTGTTTTTAACGGTGCGTAATGTGATGGAGTACCGCAACTGTTGTACCGGCGCAATGCTGTGCTGCCACAAAGCGCGCGCTTCGCCCGCCATGATATACAACGAGCGCCGCTCTACGGGAAAAGAAAACAGCGGGCGTTTTTCTTCGTGCGGCCGTAAACGGAAGCTGCAATCTGAAAGCAATGAAATACCGGCCACCATGTTGAACGGCGGAGCGTCGCGGTGCCAGTTGATCACCGCGCCCGGCGGGTATTCCGTGACCAGCAGCTCCAGCACTTCCTCCGGCGACACCTGCGCCGCCCGCGCCACTTTTTCGATCAGCCAGCTGAACGTTTCGGGAATGGGCCTGCCCTTTTTGAGATGTTTGTCTTTAAAGCTGTAATCGAAACCGAAACTGGCAGTTTTCCTTTTCGCGGCATACCCCTGGAACATAAACGTATGCAGCTCCAGCGCTGCAATGGTCTCCACCAGCGAGGTTTCTTCCTTTTCGGAGATGAAGCCGGGGAAATACAGGAACCCGGGCGGGTAATCGAGCGGTATGTCGAACAGCGTGAGCATACCCAACCCGTGCCAAAGCTGTGCCATAATGGGAATAATATGTTTAGTTTTGCGCGCGATGAAAGCATACCTGAACCTGTTCGACCTCTCGCAGAAAGTCAATTATAAAAACGAAATACTGGCCGGGCTCACCGTAGCCATGACGATGATGCCCGAATCGCTGTCTTTCGCCATACTGGCGGGTTTCCCGCCGTTAACGGGCTTGTACGCGGCTTTTATCATGGGCATTGTGACGGCCATTTTCGGCGGCAGGCCGGGCATGGTGTCTGGCGGGGCGGGCGCTACGGTGATTGTCCTAATGGCGCTGATGCGCTCGCACGGGTTGGAATATGTGTTTGCGGCGGTGGCGCTGGCGGGGCTGCTGCAGATCGCGGTGGGCGTGTTCAGGCTCGGGAAATTCATCCGCCTGGTGCCGCAGCCCGTGATGTACGGTTTTGTGAACGGGCTCGCAGTGATCATTTTCAGTTCGCAGTTCCGGCAGTTCAGGCTGGCGGACGGCTCCTGGCTGTCTGGACCTGCCTTGTGGACCATGGCGGGACTGGTGGCGCTTACCATCGGCGTCATTTTGCTGTTCCCGCGCATCACCAAAGCCGTGCCCGCTTCGCTCGCCGCGATCGTGGTGATATTCGCCGTGGTGCAGGGCTTCGGCATCGATACCAAAACCGTGAAAGATATTGCGTCCGTCAGCGGCGGCTTTCCGCCCTTCCATTTGCCCAACATACCGCTGAGCTTCGACACGCTGCAGACCATATTTCCCTACGCGTTGATCATGGCCGGCGTGGGCCTTACCGAAAGCCTGCTCACGCTGAACCTGGTAGACGACATCACCGGCAACCGCGGCCGCGGCAACAGGGAATGCGTGGCCCAGGGCGGCGCCAACATCCTCAACGGTTTCTTTTCCGGCATGGGCGGCTGCGCGATGATCGCGCAAACGTTCGTGAACCTTTCCGCCGGCGCGAGGGCGAGACTGAGCGGCATTATTGCCGCGCTCACGATACTGGCGGTGGTGCTGGTGGGCGCGCCGGTGATAGAACGGTTGCCCATGGCGGCGCTGGTAGGCGTGATGATGATGGTGGCCATCGGCACTTTTGAATGGGGCAGTTTCAGGATCATCAACAAAATGCCGAAGCAGGACGTGATCACCGGCATACTGGTGGCGGTGATCACTATTTGGCTGCACAATCTCGCGCTGGCCGTGCTGATCGGCGTAGTGATCAGCGCGCTGGTATTTGCATGGGAAAGCGCCAAACGCATCCGCGCGCGGAAATATACAGACGATGCGGGCGTTAAACATTACGAGATCTACGGCCCGCTGTTCTTCGGCTCCGTCACCGCGTTCACCGAAAAGTTCGATGTGGCGGGCGACCCGGCGGAAGTGATCATCGATTTCAGGGAAAGCCGCGTGGCGGATATGTCTGGCATCGAAGCGCTGAACAAACTGACGGAAAAATACCGCGCCGCGGGAAAAACATTGCATTTGCGCCATCTCAGCGAAGATTGCAGGCGTTTGCTGCACAACGCCTCTTCCGTTATCGAGGTGAACGTGATGGAAGACCCTTCGTACAAAGTAGCCGCTGAATAAATTTATTTCCCCGCTCGTTTCATCAAAAAATAACTGACCGCCACCTGGAAAATGATCCCGGGCAGGGCGCGGAACGTACGGCTGAGCTGGCCGCGGTGCGCGTTCATGTACGAAACGTAAAAGATGGTGATCGGGCGGACAATAGCTCCGCCGACGGCCGCGGCTTTCATCACCGCACTGTCAAAATACACGGCCGGATTGGCAAATGCCCGCGCGCGGCCATAGCTTGGGTCGTAAATATCCCGTATGAAACGATTCGTATACTCTTTGTTGTTCCTTTCCCTTTCCTTTTGTACCGCCGCGCGGGCGCAGAAAAGCAACGCCGCGCCATCGCAGCACCTGCGGTATAATTTCGCGTCTGACGCGCAGCTGAAGATGCAGAAAGTGAAGATCACCGCTTCCGCCTACACCACTTATTTTTCCGTGTTCAACTGGGCCGGCGGCTACGCGGGGCTGCAGCAAACGCCAGACAGCTCTTCCGGCGCATCGAAGATCCTGATCGCATCGCAGTGGGACCCGAACACGGCGGGCGGCGTATTCGCCAAACTGGCCTATGCCGGCGATAAAACGAAATACAGCCGCTTCGGCGGCGAGGGCGATGGCGCCAAGACCATCAATCCTTACAACTGGGAGCTTAATACCTGGTACAACTTCGTGATCAAATGCTGGAAGCAGGGCAATGAACAATACATCGCCACGTTCGTGCAGAACCTGCGCACGGGCGTATGGTTCCATACTTCCACGCTGCAGATACCCGCAAGGGAGATCTTTCTCGGCCCGCGCTCCGGCGCTTTCCTGGAAAACTGGGTGGGCGAGGATCCCCGATGGGACGGGCGTTTCGTGCGTAAAGCCTGGTTTAAGGACTGCTGGAACCTGAACGTAAAAGGCGAATGGGAAAAATCCGCCGCCCGCTGGTTCAGCGCCAACGACAACGACGCGCGCCGCAACGGCCGGTACGACCGCAGTTTCAATGCCGGTTACAGTGCTAAAGAAGATGCTTATTTCATGGAACACGGCGGCGATGTGCGCCCCGGCCCCAATTTCGGAGAAGGCCGCAGGGTAGATCTGCCCGAACAGGCCGGCCAGGGCGACCGGCCGCAGCTCACCATCGGCGCGGTGGCTTCCGTAACAGCTGTGTACAGCAAGGATTCAGTAACGGTGAACTGGCTCATCAACCCCGCGAAAAGCCCGCAATTCGCCTCGAAAGTGGAGATCCTGGCAAAAGACGGAACGGTGTTGCAAACAGCGGAAGGAACGCTTCCGCAGCAACGCAGCGCGCGGGTAAAAACCGAACTGGCGAAGGGAGAATACGCGGCACGCGTAAGCATCACGGATATTTTCGGCGGGCAATCGAAGCCGGTGACAGTGAAATTGATAGTGCCATAACAATATAAAAACAACACAGGCAGCGACGTATGCGCTGCCTGTGTTTGCGATTCCGCCGTCAGCCCTGGCTTTCCCGCGGCTGACCGCCTTCCCGTTCTATATTATCTGCTTCTTCTTCAGACAGGCTGTTTTCCTCAAGATCTTCCTCATCCAGCACCGGCGATCCGTCGTCCTCTACCGGCGCGTTTTCGTTGAAGGCACCTTCGTTCTCCTGTTCTCCTTCCTTACGGATGTTCAGATCATCCTCCTGTTGTGGCTGTTGAGATGTTTTTGTGCTTTTCATAAATCCTGCTAAAGCCACAGGAAGTGAGGAACGGGCGCATCACATTGATGCGGACGCTAATGCTGAAGGGGCGATTTGTCTACCATGCAAAAATCCGGATTGCCGGAAACCGGGGCTATTACAGGGACCCGGAGGGTTATTGGTGAATGGAATACTTGTTGAGACTGATTGTAGGCAAACGATTCCGATCACCATAAAAAACCTTTGTTATGTTCTACCATGTAAAAGAACTTCAGTTCAATGCAAGAGTATCGAAGCCAGATCCCCGGTTCGCCGCATTGCTGCTGGAACAATTCGGCGGCGCCAACGGCGAGCTCGCCGCCGCCATGCGTTATTTCACGCAGGCGTTTGGTGCAAGGCACCCGCATCCTGACAAATACGACCTGTTGATGGACATCGCCACGGAAGAGTTCAGTCATCTTGAGATCGTGGGCGCCACGATCCAGATGCTGCTGACGGGCATCAACGGGGAGCTGAAGAACGCGGCGGACAATTCCGAGATCATGCAATTGCTGGACGGCAAGGCGAACAAGGATAACTTTATTCACCAGGCCATGATGTCTCCGCAATTCCTGACATCCAGCGGCGGCGGGCCGGCCATCACTAACAGCCAGGGCGTGCCGTGGACGGCCGCTTACATCAACGGCGACTGCAATGGCGACCTTACGGTAGACCTCCGGTCGGACATTGCCGCCGAATCGCGCGCCAAAGTGACGTACGAATATCTTCTCCAGTTCACGGATGACCCGGCGGTGAGGGAAACGCTGATGTTCCTGATGACGCGTGAAGTGGCGCACTTCCAGATGTTCGAGGCCGCGCTGGACAGCATTCAGCCTAACTTCCCGCCCGCCGTGCTGCAGAGCGACCCGCGTTACAGCAACCTGTATTTCAACATGAGCAACGGCTCCGCCGTACGTGGCCCCTGGAACGAAGGAGAAAGCTCACAGCTCGGGGAAACCTGGCAATACATCAACGACCCGGTGAAACACATACTTGAAACCAACGGGCTGCTGAACTGCGAGCCGAAAGGCACTGCGAGGACGATAGACGACGTAATGGACAGGGACGTTGCGTTCAGCCAGGAAAAAAGCACGGAGATAAAAAGCGCCGTTCCCCCAGGGGAGCAACAATGGAGCCAGAGCGCGGTAGACGCCAACACGAAATAAAATATGGAACAAACGCAACTGCATATTACTTATTACACAGATCCGCTTTGCTGCTGGAGCTGGGCTATGGAGCCCGCGTGGCGGCAGCTGCTCGCGTCGCATGAAGGCCGCGTGAGCCGAAGGTATTGTATGGGCGGGCTTTTGCAGGACTGGCAGCATTATCACGATCCCGAGCAGCATGTATCGCGTCCCATTCAGATGGGACCGGTATGGCTCGACGCGAAATATGCTTCGGGCCAGCCAATCAACGAACGGATCTGGATAGCCGATCCGCCCGCATCCAGCTACCCCGCGTGCCTGGCCGTGAAATGCGCCGCATTGCAGTCGCCGGATGCGGAAGAAGTTTACCTGTATGCCCTGCGAAAGGCCGTGATGGCCGATTGCAGGAATATCGCCAAAAAAGAAATATTACTGGCCGTTGCCGGTGAAGTGGCGGCAGAAGGATTATTGGACGCAGGTGTGTTTATAAAAGACCTGGAGGCCGGGAACGGCCTCGAATCGTTCCGGGCCGATCTCCAGGAGACCGCTTACCGGGGCATTCACCGTTTCCCCTCCATGGTTTTGCAATCGGCAAACGGCGAAGGCCTGGTCATAAAGGGCTACCGGCCGCTGCCCTCATTACTGGAAGCGGCGGAAAAAGTGCTCAGCGCCCAAACGCGCGGCCACCGGGCCTGAGCAAGCGCGGAATTGATTATCTTCGGCGTATGCATTCGCCCATCCGCATCACCGCCCTTCGCCGCCAGCCGGACATTACCGCCGCATTGGCGGAGCTGATCATCGAAACCGTCGCGCACGGCGGTTCCGTCAGTTTTATGCATCCTTTGCCTGAAGAAAAAGCCGTTGCGTTCTGGGAAAATTCCCTGGCGGCAGCCGATCGCGGGGAACGAGTGGTATTGGGCGCATATCTCGGCGAAGAACTGGCGGGCACCGTCACTTTGCTGCTCAATTGCCCGGACAACCAGCCGCACCGCGCGGAGATCGCGAAAATGATGACGCGCGTAAGCCGCCGCGGGCAAGGCATTGCGCGCTCGCTGCTGGAAGCCGCGGAAAAGATCGCGGCGGCGCGCGGCAAAACCCTGCTCACGCTCGACACCGCCGAAGAGGAAGGCGCCGCGGGGTTGTATGAAAAAATGCAGTATGAAAAAGCGGGGCTCATCCCGGACTTCGCGTTAAAGCCGCATGGCGGGCTTACCGGCACTGTGCTGTATTACAAACGGATCGGCTGAGCTATTGTTCTACCGTTATGCCGAACGTTTCATTCAGCACGATCTTTCCTTCCACTTCGCTGTTTTCCAGCTTCAGCCCTTTGATCTTGCCGGTTTTGCCTTTTGTAAGCAGATCGGATAATTGTTTGTCGCTGAGTTTTTTACCGAATACCTCGAACGGTATTTTGAAACCGCACACCGTGAAATTGCCGCAACCATAGGCCGTGTTGCCTTTTTTGACGGGATGGGTTTTGCATTTGGGGCATAATATTCCTTCCAGCTCAACGGGTTTCTTCGGCGTTTTGGGTTTGGGTGTTTCGTCCTTTTCCGGCGGCGCTTCCGGCGTGATGGTAATGGCTTTGCCGGTGTTGTTCTTTACTTCGTGCGTGAGGTCTACCACCATCTGAATTAATTCCTGCTTGAAGGTTTCCATTGCATATTCGCCTTTTTCGATCAGGCGCAGCTTGCGTTCCCAGTTGCCCGTCAGTTCCGGGCTTTTGAGCAGTTCGTTCTGAATAGTGTCTATCAGGTCGATGCCGGTTTGCGTGGCAAAAATGTTCTTCTTTTTTTTCTCGATGTATTTCCTGCGGAACAGGGTTTCGATGATGTTGGCGCGGGTGGAGGGGCGGCCGATGCCATTGTCTTTTAGCAACTCGCGCATCTCTTCGTCTTCCACCTGTTTGCCCGCCGTTTCCATGGCGCGCAGCAAAGTGGCTTCCGTGTAGGGTTTGGGCGGCGAAGTTTTGCCTTTGTGAATACGCGGCTCGTGCGGGCCGCTTTCCCCCACTTCAAACACGGGCAGTATTTTTTCCGCTTCTTCCGGCTCCTCTCCTTCCTTTTGCGCGGGCGCATCGTTGGCGTACACTTCTTTCCAGCCGGGCTCGAGAATTTGTTTGCCCGTGGCTTTAAACTCCACCTGGCCTACTTTTCCCAGCACGGTAGTGTTGGAAATTTTACACTCCGGGTAAAACGCCGCGATAAAACGCCGGGCCACCAGATCGTAGATCCGTTTTTCGTCGAGGTGCAGGTTTTCGGGGTACATGCCGGTGGGAATGATGGCGTGGTGGTCCGTCACTTTTTTATCGTCGAATACGGATTTGAGCTTTGGGATGGGCTTCTGAAGAATGGGCGCGATGAGGTTGGCGTAAGGCGTCATGTCTTTGAGAATGCCTTCGATCTTCGGGTGAAGGTCTTCCGAAAGGTACGTGGTATCTACACGCGGGTAAGTGACCAGTTTTTTTTCGTAGAGGTTCTGGATGTGTTTGAGCGTTTCGTCCGCCGAGTAGCCGTATTTTTTATTGGCCTCCACCTGCAGGGCCGTGAGGTCGAACAGGCGGGGATTGCCTTCTTTGCCTTCCTTTTTTTCGAACGAAGTGATCTCGAAAGGATGTTCCTTCAGGTAGGCCAGTCCTTTCTCCGCGCGTTCCACCTGCACGATGCGGTCGATGGCGGCGGTGAACTCCGTTTTTTTGTAGATGGTTTTCAGTTCCCAGTATTCGGCGGACACAAAAGCGTTGATCTCTTTCTGCCGCGCCACGATCATGGCGAGCGTGGGCGTTTGCACCCTGCCGATGGAAAGCACGGCTTTTCCCTGCGCAAATTTTTTCGTGAAGAGCCGCGTGGCGTTCATGCCCAGCAACCAGTCCCCGATGGCGCGGGCGCTGCCGGCGGCGTACAGGTTATCGTATTGAGCGCTTTCGCGCAGCTGGCTGAAACCGTTGCGGATGGCCTCTTCCGTGAGGGAGGAGATCCAGAGGCGTTTCACCGGCGCGGCGCATTTGGCTTTCAGCAGTACCCATCGCTGGATCAACTCTCCTTCCTGCCCGGCGTCGCCGCAGTTGATCACTTCTTCAGACCGGTTCACCAGTTCCTCGATCACTTTGAACTGTTTTTCCACGCCCTTGTTTTCGATGAGTTTGATGCCGAAATGAGACGGGATCATAGGCAGGTCTTCCAGCCGCCAGTATTTCCAGTATTCGTAATAGTCATGCGGTTCCTTTAGCGTGCAGAAGTGCCCGAACGTCCAGGTAACCTGGAAGCCGTTGCCTTCATAATAGCCGTCTTTTCTTGTTTTAGCGCCCAATACTTCCGCAATGTCTCTTGCCACGCTGGGCTTTTCCGCGATACAAACTTTCATAACCTGCGCCAAAGTTCGGGCATTGGGGGGAAATTATAAAACGGGGGAACGGGTCATTTTCCCAGAATCCGCATACGGTAAGCATTCATCGCGGTAACGCCCAGCCTGTCTACCAGCCGGTAATTCACCACCAGGCCCACCGCCGCGCCCACCACGGGCAGCAGCTGACCCATTTTTGCCAGGTCGATATGGTCGCGGTACTCGATCTGGAACGTTTGCCAGTCGAAAGCGTTGATGTCTTCGGGCAGTTCCTTGCTTTTGCGGTCCCAGTCCCTGATCTGCTCAAACACTTTACGCCGGTGCTGCTGGCTGCTGAAAGCCAGCTGGAAAATATTGAGGATGTATACCCTTTCTTTGTAATCGTTCACATCAAAACCGTAAAACGCCGCGATATCGAAAAGCAGCTTGAGTTTCATGCCGAGCAGGATGGGGAAATCGGCCAAGCCCAGCAGCAGGCCGCCCGCGCCGGTAACGCCGCCTTCGGCAGCGGCGGTCTTTTTATAAAAATCGATCCGCCGGCGCACCGCTTCCTCCAGCCCGAAGAACGAGGGGAACACCGGCGTGCGCGGCGCCGTATAGGCGGAACCGTAAAGCACGCCCCTCACCATCTGTTTGATGGTAACGGTGATGGCGTTGTGCACTTTCTGCGGGATCAGCCGGTTGATGCGGGCCTGCACGTTTTTGCTGAGCCGGTCGGTAAACGAAGGCGCTTTTTGCATTTTCAGCTGCCAGGTTTCCATTTCCGCCCTTGCCTGTGCTTCGTACAACATGCTTTTTGATTTATGGAAAGAAAAGTATTTTGCGTTTTGTAATCCATGCGCACGCTTTGTTATTTTATCCCTGCATTGCTCCTGCTCGCCGCCTGTGAAGAAAAAAAAACCGGTGCGCGACAGGCCGCCCGTTCCCGCCGTTTGCCATGGCCAGGGGCCGGATAACCGGGTGGAAACCGTGGCGTTCTCCAACCAGCCGGGCAGCCGTTGCTCCTCGTCCGGAAAATACCGCATCGGCGGCAAATACAGCGGCCGTTTCGGCACCGCGTACAAACTGCACGGGCTAGACGCGACCAATTCCAACGCCTTCGAACGGTTCGTGGTGCTGCACGGGCACGCCTGCGTTCATTCCCCGTCGTCGTGCACCACCAGCCTGCAGGGCAGCTGGCTGCTGCGATACACGCGTTCCGTGTTCTCCCCGTCTTCCCCTATCCTTTCAAACAGGATGCGCGCGGCCTCTTCGCCCATTTCGAACGAGCTTTCTTCGATGGAAGCCAGCGGTTTATGGTCCAGGTGATGCAGGATGGGCAGGTTGCCGAAACCGGTGAACTGCACTTTGTCTACCAGCTCCGGGTAATATTTTTTAAGATAATCGATCGCGTCGAGCGTAACGTAGTTTTTGAAGGTGACGATGGCCGTGGGCGGCTCAGGCAGCCGCATGAGCCGCTGCATGGCCGCGAAAGTGCCGGCGCGCGTGAGGTCTACGCATTCCGTCAGTTCGTTCCTGAACGGGATGCCGTGATTGGCCAGCGCCTGTTTATACCCTTCGAACCGCGCCTGGCTGGTGCGCATGCCCGCGGGGCCCATCAGGTGGGCGATGCGGCGGTGGCCTTTGCCGATCAGGAACTCCGTGGCCATTACCGCGCCGTCGTGATTGTTGGACGATACGTAGTCGAACTGGCCGGATTTCGGCTCGCGGCCGATACACACCACGGGAATGCCGATGGACAGCAGTTTTTCGAACGGCTGCATATCCGTGCGGTTTTTGGTGATAGACACGATCACCCCGTCTACCCGGTTGCGGATCATCACGTCCACGATCCTGTCTTCCTTTTGTTCGTCTTCGTGCGACTGCGTGAGGATCACGTTATAGCCGTTCTTTTCCGCGGTTTCTTCCACGCCATTGGCGGCCACGGCGTAATACTGGTCGAGAATGTCCGGAATAATGAGGCCGAGCGTGAACGACTTCGCCAGTTTAAAATGCCGGGCGGCTTCGTTCGGGATGTAATTCAGTTGTTTGGCGAGCGCTTTCACGCGTTCGCTGGTGAGCGCACTGATGGAAACGTCGTTATTCAACGCTTTCGACACGGTGGACACCGACATATTCAGTTTTTTGGCGATATCTTTAATAGTGACCCCTCTTTTCATGGCAGCCTGAATTGTACCCGGCATGATACAAAATCTATTTCAAACGTTGTAACTCTATTTTTTTCATGATCGCCAGGATTAAATCGATTGCAATTGTTAAATTGGTTGCAGGATTAACAGTAGAACAGTGATCATACCATCTTTATCGAGACTAACATCGAAAATCCTCTTGTAACACAGCTGACACAAATTATTTCACGTTAAAACCTTTTTGGGATTCCGCGTTCATCAGATTCTCAGATTCCACAGACTAACATATCGTTTCCATTTTCTAAATCCACAAACTGATCCACAATGACAATTAGTATCAGGAGGAGGCTTCTATTGCTATCCTCGGGCTGTTGTATGCTTAACTTTATGCTGTTGACGGCCGGCGGTTCCGCCTTTGCAAGGCCACACGAAGCCAGCCTCTTTTCCCACGCGCGATTTGCCAAAACAGTGAAGGGCACTATCAAAGACCAGACGGGCAGCCCGCTTCCGGGCGTTACCGTGGTCGTGGAGGGCACCAACAAAGGCACCGCTTCCGACGCAAACGGGAATTTCGAGCTAAAAGACGTGCCGGACAACGGCGTGCTCGTATTTTCCTACATCGGTTACCAGACCCTCAAAATGCCCGTTGCCACCACTACATCCTGGAACATCATTTTAAAGGACAATGCCACCGAGCTGGACCAGCTGGTGGTGGTAGGTTATGGCACGCGTAAAAAATCCGACGTAACGGGCGCCGTGGCGCAGGTGAAAGTAACGCAGCTGGAAAATGAAAACCCGGCCACCATGCAGGACGCGCTGCGCGGCAACATCCCGGGCCTCACCGTTACTTCGTCCAACTCCGCCAAAGGCGGCGGCGACCTAGTGGTGCGCGGCCGTTCTTCCGTAAGCGCCGGTTATTCCCCGCTTATCGTGCTCGACGGGGTGATCTATCCCGGCGCGCTCAGCGACATCAATCCCAACGACATACAGACCATCGACGTACTGAAAGATGCGAGCGCGGCGGCCGTTTACGGCGCCAAATCGGCTAAAGGCGTGGTGCTGATCACCACCAAACGCGGCGCCAAACCCAAACCTACGGTTACGTTAAATTCCAATATCGGTTTGTCTGCCATTGCCATGAACCAGCCCCTGTACGACGGGCACGGTTTCGTGAAATGGAGGACCGACGTATTAAAAAGCGTGAACGCCACCGCGCAGCCTTACCGCTTCGACGACCCGCGCACCCTTCCTTCAGACATCACCATCGACGAATGGAAGGCGTACGACAACTCGCAGGGCGACCCGCTGGACATCTGGCTGAACCGCCTCAAGATATTGCCCGTGGAAGTGCGCAATTACAAAGCAGGCAAACAGACCGACTGGTACAACATGATGTTCCAGGACGGCCTGCGCAACGATCACACCATCAGCGTGGGCGGCCGCGGCGAAAGGGTTAATTATTATATCTCCGCCGGCTATACGAACAACGAAGGGTTTATTGTAGGCGACAAATTCTCCACTTTCCGCACCCGCATCAACCTCGAAGCGAAAGCCGCAGACTGGGCCACTGTTGGCGTGAACATGCAGTTCGCCGACCGCGACGAAAGCCAGGTGCCGGTAGACTGGGGGCAGATGGTGAACGCATCGCCCTGGGGCGAGGTGTATAAAGACGACGGCGTAACCCTGCGCGACAGCCCTAACGACGACGTAGGCAACAACACCAACCCTTTTCTCAACAACGTTTACCAGGACCGCCTGCAGAAATTCAACACGCTGTTCGGCTCGCTTTACCTGAAGGGCGACCTGGGCTATGGGTTTTCGTACCAGGTGAACTTCACGCCCAACTTCGAATTTGGCCGTTACTTCAACGCCAACCTCGCGAAAGACTTCCGTTACGCGGCCCGCAAGGGGTATGCCATCAGGAGGGAGCACACCATTTACAACTGGCAGCTGGATAATATCCTGAGCTGGGTGAAATCGTACGGCGACCACGACTTCGACGTAACGCTGCTGTTCAACGCCGAAAAGTACCAGAACTGGCGTAACCAGATGGAAAACGAAGGGTTTGACCCGAACGACAACCTTACCTGGCACAACATCGGCGCAGGCATCAAACCGGTGATCTCGAGCTTCGATTCGGTGTCTACCGGCGATGCGATGATGGCCCGCCTCAACTACGGTTTCAAACAAAAATACCTGCTCACCGCATCTATCCGCCGCGACGGTTATTCCGCCTTCGGCGCCTCCAACCCGCGCGCGAATTTCCCGGCGATCGGCTTCGGATGGGTATTCTCGAAAGAAAATTTTGTGAACCTTCCCTGGATGGACTTTGGTAAGCTCCGCGTGTCCTGGGGCGTGAACGGCAACCGCGAGATCGGCCGTTACGAAGCGCTGGGCGACCTTGCCACCGGCAAATACCAGTACATCACGCCCAGCGGCCAGCTCGTGCTCGTATCGCAGCTGTACGGCAGCCGCATGCCCAATCCCAACCTCAAATGGGAAAAATCCACTTCTTATAACCTCGGCCTCGACTTTGGGATCTTCAAAAACCGCCTGAGCGGTTCGGTAGACGTGTACGACAAACGCACGAAAGACCTGCTCGTGCTCAAAACCATCTCCGACGTAACGGGTTATTTCAATGTAATGGACAACCTCGGGGAAGTGCAGAACAAAGGTTTCGAGCTTAGTCTTAACAGCGTGAACATCGACCGGAACGGTTTCCGCTGGAGAAGCAATCTCAACTTCTCGCTCAACCGCAACAAGATCATCAGCCTGTACGGCCCGGTAGACATCAAAGACGCGAGCGGCAAAGTGATAGACCGCCGCGAGCTGGACGACCGCGCCAACCGCTGGTTCATCGGTCATGAGCTGGACGAGATCTGGGACATGCGCATCCTTGGCGTATGGAAAACCACCGAAGCCGCCGAAGCCGCCAAATACGGCGTGAAACCCGGCGATTTCAAACTGGAAGACAAAGACGGCGACGGCAAATTCACCGACGACGACCGCCAGTTCCTGGGTTACCGCACGCCGCGTTTCCAGTGGACGTTAAGGAACGAGTTTTCCTATAAAAACTTCGACTTCTCCTTTATGTTCTACTCCAATTGGGGCCAGCAGGCGAATTACAACATCGCCAAAAACAACTCCGGTTTCATCGACCGTCAGAACTCATACGTAATGCCTTACTGGACGCCCGAAAACCAGATCGACGACGCGGCGCGCCTGTTTTCCAACAACGGCAGCCTGAGCTTCGACGTGTACCGCAAAGCCTCGTTCATCCGCCTGAGCACCGTAGCGCTGGCATACACCATTCCCCCGAAGCTGATCAACAAATACGGCATCGAAAGTTTCAAGCTGTTCGCCAACGTGAGCAACGCCGGCATTTACCAGCCGAACTGGAACTTCTGGGACGCGGAATACGTGTACGGGAACAACAACCCGCCCGCGCGCAACTGGTCATTCGGCCTGAACGTAACGCTTTAATTGATTTACACAAAACACCGAGTTATGCTATTCCGATCAAAACATATCACTTTTCTTTCGATACTCACCGCGGCCGTGCTGGTAACCAGCAGTTGCGGGAAAGACTGGCTGAAGCCTGAACCCCTCTCGTTTTACGAGCCGGACCTGACGTATGTAGACGCCGCGGCCATGCGCTCGGCCCTCGTAGCCTGCGCGCGCAATGCCAGGATAGAATATTACGGGGACAATCCGCCCATTCTCACCGAAATGCTTTTTTCCGAAATAACGGTAGAAGGCACCACCGATAAATCGGGCCCGGCGCAGGACCTCAACCTGCTGATCACGCCGGACCTGGCGAACCTGAACAATGCGGACCGCGCGCGGATCTTCCATTACTGGAGCGAAGGATATAAAGGCATCAAATACGCCAATACCGTGATCTCCAGGATAGACAACGCCAAATATGCCAGCGATGCGGAAAGGAACGCCATTCTCGGCTCCGCTTACTTCCACCGCGCCATGCGTTATTACCGCCTTTGCATGCAGTTTGGCGACGTGCCGGCGGTGATGAAAGAATTTGCCGAGGCCAAGACCGACTTTTTCTCCACCAAACGTGACGTGATACTGGCGTACATCAAAAAAGACCTGGATTCCGCCAAGGACTGGGTGGGCGATAATGTGAACCGCGGCGAAGTGACCAAAGGCGCCATCCTGCACCTGCTTACCAAGGTGAACCTGGCGCTGGGCGAATTCGACGATGCGATCGAATCGGCCACCGCGGTGATCAACGGCGGCGCTTATTCGCTGATGCGCCAGCCATTCGGCTCCACCAAAAAGAACGTGATCTGGGACCTTCACCGGCCCGAGAACAAATCGCTGGGTGAGAACAAAGAAGGCCTGTTCATGATCATCGACCGGTTCGGCGACGGCGGCTACGACGGCGGCATGCGCATCATGCGCCAGGCCGTGCCGTACTGGGGCACCAACGTCAGCACGCCTTCAGGCAAAAAAGGCACGAACGACAACACCAACCCGGAATTCGTTCAAAGCAACCTCTACGGCAGGGGCATCGGCCGGTGCAGGCCCACGCCTTACAGCCAGTACGAGATCTGGTCTGATACCAACGACCTCCGGCATGCGAAAGGCAACTGGATGAACATGGAAGACCTCGTGTACAACGATATGGGCCTCAAAAATTCCAACGATCCGTATTACATGAAGAACCTCCAGCTGCGCAACAGCAGCGGCGGCCTGCTGTGTACGGACACCATCCGTTCCTGGTTCGGCTGGCCGCATTACAAGGTGTTTATTCCCGACACCGAAAACTCTCCCATGCAGGGCGGTCATAGCGACTGGTACATCTTCCGCCTCGCGGAAACCTACCTGCTCAGGGCCGAGGCGTATTATTGGAAAGACCAGCTGGGGCTGGCGGCAGACGACATCAACCAGGTACGCACGCGCGCACATGCCGCGCCCATCGACGCCGCGCAGGTAAACATCGGCACCATTCTCGACGAACGCGCACGGGAACTATTCTACGAAGAACCGAGGAAAACCGAGCTTACCCGCATTGCGCTGATCTTCGCCAGGACCGGCAAAGCCGCTTACAACGGCAAAACCTATCAAATGGATAATTTCTCGGACAATAATTTCTGGTACGACAGGACCATCGAAAAAAATGTGTTTTACCGCGACGGTATCGTCACCAATCACGGCGACAAATACACCGTCAGTCCGTTCCACGTGTTTTGGCCCGTGCCCGCGCGTTCGCTGCAGGCCAATCCCAACGGCGTGATCAACCAGAACAAAGGATATGTGGGATACGAGAAAAACATTCCTCCATCAGACGAGATTGTAGATTAGCATACACTTTAGCACAAATGGAAAACAGGGCCGCCCTCTTGCAGGGCGGTCTTTTTTTTGTATTTTTAGCTGAACTGAAAACCTAGAACCCATTCCACGGCTATGACACAATTCTCCATCAACCGCCGCCATTTTCTGAAAGGCGCTACTGCGTCGCTGGTATTGTCTGCGCTCGGTGCGGACGCGCTGGACATTCTCCATCCGCCGCGGCCCATGCGCGTAGCGCTGATCGGTACCGGCTGGTACGGCAAAAGCGATCTTTTCCGCCTGATACAGGTGGCCCCGGTAAACGTGGTGGCCCTTTGCGATCCGGACCGCCAGCTGCTCAACGAAGCGGGCGCCATGGTGGCACAACGGCAGAAAAGCGGTGCCGTGCCGAAGTTGTACGGCGATTACCGGAAACTGCTCGCCGAAAATGAACTGGACATCGTGCTGATCGGCACGCCGGACCACTGGCATGCGCTGCAGACCATCGACGCGCTGAAAGCCGGGGCCAATGTGTACGTACAAAAACCCATCAGCGTAGACGTGCTGGAAGGCGAAGCCATGGTGGCGGCCGCGCGCAAATACGGCAAGGTGGTGCAGGTGGGCACGCAACGCAAAAGCACGCCGCACCTGATAGACGCCAAAAAAAATATCGTAGATGCGGGACTGTTAGGAAAGGTGTCGCATGTTGAAATGTGCTGTTATTATCACATGCGCGCCAACGGTAACCCGGCGCTGCAGGCCGTTCCGGATTATTTCGATTATGAAATGTGGACCGGCCCCGCTCCCCTCCGCCCCTTCGACGGCATGCCGCATACCCGCTGGTGGCGCACGTTTATGGAATACGGCAACGGCATCATGGGCGACATGTGCATTCATATGTTCGACACCGTGCGCTGGATGCTGCAGCTCGGCTGGCCGAAACGCGTCAGCTCCACCGGCGGCATTTACGTACAGAAAGAAGGCAAATCCAACATCGCCGATACACAAACCGCCATTTTTGAATACGACGGCCTCAACTGCGTATGGCAGCACCGCACCTGGGGCACGCCCGCAGACCCGAAGTATCCCTGGGCGCTTACGTTGTACGGCGAAAAAGGAACGCTGAAAGCCAGCACCATGAGCTATGATTTTATCCCGCAGGGCAAAGGCGAGCCGATTCATAAAGATGTGGTGTACGAGAAAGAAAAGTACCCGGAGGATGTAAACGAAAAAGCCATCGAGCTGAACGCCGCGCCCGCCACGCGCCTGCATATGATCAACTTCCTGGAGGCGATCGCTACGAAAGGAAGGCCCGTGGCCGATATTGCGGAAGGACATATTTCCACGGCCAGCTGCATACTGGCGAATATTTCCATGCAAACCGGCCGACCGCTGATATACGATCCCGCGCAACGGATCGTGGTGAACGACCGCGAAGCCACCGGGCTGCTGCAACGGCCATACCGCGCGCCGTGGGAACATCCGGCAGCGGGGCTTGTCTAAACCGATCCTGCAGAACTTTTATAACAGGCGTGGGGCAACCCGCGCCTTTTTATTTTTCATACAGTTCCAGCGGCAACCCGTCTGGGTCGGTAAAGAAGGTGAATTTTTTCCCGGTGAATTCATCGGTGCGCACGGGCTCGGTGGTAACGCCCTTTTGCCGCAACGCGGCGGCGGCTTCCTCCACATCGTTCACCTCGAAAGCCAGGTGCCGCAACCCGCGGGCTTCGGGGGAAGAAACGCGCGGCGGCGGGGAAGGAAAAGAAAACAGCTCGATGATATAATGGCCGTTCAGCGAAAGGTCCAGCTTCCAGGAATTGCGGGCCTCGCGGTATGTTTCCGCCGATACCGAAAACCCCAGCGTTTCGGTATAAAATTGCTTCGAACGTTCGTAATCGGAACAAATGATGGCGATATGGTGTACTTTGGTCAGCTTCAGCATGCCGCAAAAATAAAAAGACTGCGCTAATAAAAGTTATGCCGGGAAGGAGAATTAAAGGTAGCGGCAATCAAAAAAAGAGGAGCAACGAAAAGACAAAATTCTATACAGAAAAGTTTTCTATCGGATGAGGGTAACGGTGCCGCGGCGGTTGAACATGCGGCCCTGGTAGTCGATGCCCTGCACCATCCACACGTAAGTGCCGGCGGGCGCGGGGTTGCCGTTGAGCTTACCGTCCCAGGTGGCGGACAGCGAATGCGTTTCGAATATGGGGCGGCCCCAGCGGTCCCAGACCCTTAAGAAGTCCAGCTTCGGCACGCCGGGCGCTATTACTTTAAAATAATCGTTCACACCGTCGTTGTTGGGGGTGAAACCGGTGGGAACGTAGAATTCCGGACCGGCGTACACTTTCACGAACAGCTGCCCTTCTTCGCGGCAGCCTTCGGGCGAGGTGACCGTTACGTTGTACCGCTGGTCTTTCTGCAATACCGCCACGGGGTCGCTGATGTAGGGATGGCTGAGACCGGTGGAAGGCGTCCATTGAAAGTGCAGGTCTTCCCCGTCCGCCACCGCGTTCAGCTGCAGGGGCTGACCTTTGGCGATCAGCGTGTCGCGGCCGGGGCGGAGGTTGAGGTCCGTCACCCCCACGTGCAGCCCTGCGGGTTTGGCCACGCATCCGTCTACCGAAACAGCATGCACTTTTGCGTCGTATTTACCGCCTGCCGGGAATTTGTAAGCCACATTCTGCTGCCGCAGCGTGTCTTCCCCGATAGTCCAGTACCAGCTGGCAATGCCGATGGCCGGCGTGCGGTTGATGCCTTTAAAGAGATTTTCTTCCCCGATGCAGGCGTTGCGGCCGATGCCGCCGATCTCCGGCGAAGGGAATACTTTCACGGTTTGCATGGCGTTGCCGGCGCAGCCTTCGGCGCTGGTCACTTCCAGCCGAACGGGATAACTGCCCGGCGTAGTAAAGGGCGCAAGCGGGTTTTGCGCGGAAGATGTTTGCCCGTCCCCAAAATCCCAGGACCATTTGGCGGCGGTGCCTACGGTTACTTCCGTTTCGTCTTTCATTTGCAGCGGGTCGCCGAGGCATAAGGGCTGCTGCCCGAATTTCACTTCGGGGTAAGAACCGATGGTGACGGTCTTTTTGAGCGTATCGGAAATACAGCCGCTGTTATCTTCGATCACGAGCTTTACATCGTATTTGCCGGCCTGTGCGTAACGGTGCGCGGGCGGCGAGGGAACGGTGAATTTTGTGCCGTCGCCCAGGTCCCAGTGCCAGCGGGTGACGTTGCCGAAGGAACTGGAATTGTCTTTGAACTTCACGGGCGTTCCGTCGCAGAAAACCTGGCCGCCATCGAAATAAAACGAAGAGCGCAGCGCGGCGCAGAATTGCTGAACGTTGGACGAGCCGCCGGTGGAACCGGCAAAACCCCAGTACACTTTCGGGTTGCCGCCAAAGATCTCCCCCACCAGGTCTTTATTGATAATGATCCGTTGTTTATTGTCGATGCTTACGCGGAGGGTATGCGTGGACGCGTTCCATTCAATGCGGAACAGGTGCCATTTGCAATCTTCAATGTTCTCATTGCCGTCTGCCACCATCACGGGCGCCGCAAGGTCTCCGCCGGGCAGCAGGTGATCGCTCACACCGTTCATCTGGATGGCGAGATGGTCCCAGGGCGGGTCGTTCTCTTCGTTATTCTGATAAGTATCTATCAATACGCCCAACGAAGGGCTGATGCCTTTAAAACCCAGCCCCTGGCCGGTCGTGCCGAGATTGGTGCCCTTGGTCTGGAGAATAAAACCGATACCGTCCGCCCCCGGCCCGTCTTTGCAGCCGAGATTGACATCGAACACATAATCGAAGGACTGCGAGAGGTCTATCATGTTTTTGTTCCAGGCGGTACCGCTTTTGTCGGGACCGTCTTCCGTAAGCACATAGCAGTTACAGTTCCGCTGTGTGGCGGAGCCGTTCAGGATGTACGGCTGCTGCATCTGAGCATAAGCCCCTGTAAACGCGTGAAGTAAGATGATATTGAAAATCAGTGATCTCGTCATCTGGTCATCTGGGGAGTTGGCACGGCGGCGGCAAGATATAACAAATCCCGTACTTGCGTCGAAAAAGTCTAAATTAGCAACGAAATGAGAAGCACATGGACCTGAAGAACGGAACTACTTACAAAGCCGCCATCAACGTGGCGGGAACGATAGAAGCGCATTTCCGGAAACACTTTACAGCCGCCAAAGCGAATAGTGAGGACGAACTTGCGGCGGTACCCTGCGGGCCTGTGATCGAGAAGATGATCGATGTTGCGTTCTGGGCCAGCCTCCGCCGGGAGGAAGGCATTCCCACCCGCATTTCCCTTGCTTATTTACATCCTTCGCAGGCGATTAAACCTTTGTTGTTCGAACAGCGTCTTCCCCTTACTCCCAAAGTGCTGGCCAAGCTCGCGCCCGGGGTGGAGCGCGCCGGCGTGCATGTGGGCGTGTGGCAGGAAGGCGAAGAATTATACATCTGGGGCACCACCATCAACCTGCCCAACTATTGTTTTGTGCTCGACGTAAGCGAGCCGGGCCTGCTGGTGGTGAAACACCGCCGCGTGGCGGGACTGGGCAAATTCATCAATGTGGCGGTACTGCAGGGCGACAGCGTGAAGGTGGTAGACGAGCATTGCGGCGTGAGCGACGATTGCCCGGGCATGCTCACCACGCTGCTGGGGCTGAACTCCTCCCCTTTGTGGAACGACCCCACCAACGTGCTGATACAGATCGCCGTGAGCATGCGGGCGCATAAACGCGGCGGCATATTGCTGGTAACACCCGCGGACAACGACCGGTGGAGGGAATCGGTGATACACCCGCTGCAATACCCGGTAAACCCCGCGTTTTCGGGCGTGGCGGACCTTATCCGGCTGGACAGCGACGTAACCAGCGAGATCTATTGGCAAAACGCCCTGAAACGCGAGGTGGACAACATTACCGGGCTGACGGCGGTAGACGGCGCCACGGTGATCAACAACCACCAGGAGTTATTGGCGTTCGGCGCAAAGATCACGCGGGCGTTCAGTTCCACTTCCGTGGAAGAAGTATTGATGACCGAGCCGGTTGTAGGCGGCACGCCGCTGCTGATGCACCCTTCGAGGATCGGGGGAACGAGGCATTTATCCGCCGCGCAGTTCGTGCACGACCAGCGGGACGCGCAGGCGCTGGTAGCTTCGCAGGACGGGTATTTTACCGTGTTTTCCTGGTCGGACGCATCGCAGATCGTAATGGCACACAGGATAGACGTACTGTTGATCTAACCTGCTGGTTCACAAATGTTTAACATCCCTTTTTTTGTATAACCGTTCAATTGATAATTTATTTGATATCTTAGTTTAGCCATGACACAAAGTACTATAGACAGCCTCCGGGAAGCGTTGAAATTTTCGCCGGAAAACGTTCCCCTCAGGCTGCATCTCGCGGAAACACTCTTCAACCTGAACCGGCTCGAAGAAGCTGAGAAAGAATACCTGGAAGCACTGGGCATCGAGCAGAACGACAAGGCGCTGATCGGCCTTGCCAAGGTTTATTACCGGAAAGAAGCCTACGCCACCTGCAATGTGATACTCGAAGACCTGATGAAATCGCAGCCGGACAACCTGGACGTGCTGGTGCTGTATACCCGTTCTTCCCTCAAGGAAAACGCCTGGGACAATGCACGGGAAACCTATCAGCGGCTGCTGGAGCATTACCCGAATTTCTCAGACGAAGAGCTGGACGCGCAGCTGCGCGTGCGGGGGCAGCAGGCGCCGTTTTCGGAAGACGAAGCGGGCGACGACGAAATATCGCTCTTTATGCAAAAGCCCGACATCAATTTCTCGGATGTCAGCGGCATGGAACAGGTCAAAAAGGAGATCGAGATCAAGATCATCCAGCCGCTGCGGCACCCCGAGCTGTACAAGGCTTACGGCAAAAAGATCGGCGGCAGCATATTGCTGTACGGCCCTCCGGGCTGCGGCAAAACCATGATCGCCAAAGCCACGGCCGGCCAGGTGAACGCCAAGTTCATCAACGTGGGGCTCAACGATATTCTCGACATGTGGCTGGGCAATAGCGAAAAGAACCTGCACAAGATCTTTGAATACGCGCGCAAAAACACGCCCTGCGTGCTGTTCTTCGACGAGATCGACGCATTGGGCGCCAGCCGGGCCGATATGAAACAGTCCGCCGGCCGCAACCTCATCAACCAGTTCCTGCAGGAGCTGGATGGTGTGGAGAACGACAATACGGGCATCCTCATCCTCGGCGCTACCAACATACCCTGGCACCTCGACCCCGCGTTCAGGCGTCCCGGCCGCTTTGACCGGATGATATTCGTGCCGCCGCCCGACCAGGAAGCACGTACGGCGATGCTCCGAATTAAATTAAAAGATAAACCAATCGAAAATATTGATTACGAAGGTATTAGTAAAATAACTCCCGAGTTCTCCGGGGCGGATATCGCAGCGGTGATAGACATGGCGATCGAAGAAAAACTGGAAGCCTCTTTCCTCGAAGGCGCGCCTTTGCCACTGAAGACGAAAGACCTTCAGAACGCCGCAAAAAAGCACAAGGCCAGCACGCGCGAATGGTTTTCCATCGCCAAAAATTTCGCGTTGTATGCCAACGACGCGGGGTTGTACGACGATATCCTTCATTACATGAAAATCAAAAAATAGCATGCACGATCAATTGTTCCAACGCGCCATCCTGCTGATGCAGCAAAAAAAATACAGGGAGGCGCAGACCATTTTAAGCAGCATGCTGGAACAGGACCCGCAGAACCCTGACATCCTGAGCCTGTTTTGTGAAGTAAAGATCCAGCTGGACGATTTCGATTCGGCCATGCAGCTGGTGAACCATGCCATCGGCATAGCGCCGGCGGACGCCCGCCTGTTTTACCAGCGCGCGCGCATTTATCTTCAGCGCGAAGAATACACGCCGGCGGAAACCGACCTCGGCCACGCCATTACGCTCGACCCCTACGACGCCGATTATTTCGCGCTGTACGCCATGATGCAGAACAGCCGCAAACGTTTCGAACATGCGCTGCAATTGTCCGAACAAGCGCTGGAAATAGACCCGGAGAACATTTACGCCCTCAACGCGCGCAGCACCGCGCTGCTGAAGCTCAACCGCAAGGAAGAATCTTTCGCGGGCATCGAAGGCGCGTTCCGTCAGGACCCGCATAACGCCTACACGCACGCCAATTACGGATGGGGATTGCTCGAAAAAGGTTCGCCCAAAGAAGCGCTCAATCACTTCCGCGAAGCGCTCCGCATCGATCCTTCGCTGCAGCTGGCGCAGGCCGGCATGATGGAAGCGCTGAAAGCAAGGTACCTCGTATACCGCCTGTTTCTCAAATACGCCTTTTTTATGGGCAACCTCACCGCGAAATACCAGTGGGGCGTGATCATCGGGCTGTACCTGGTGCTCAGGCTGCTGAATACGCTCGGCAACAACAATCCCGCGCTGCAACCTTACGTAATGCCGATCGTGATATTGTTGTCGCTTTTCGCGTTTTCCACCTGGATCATCACCCCGCTCAGCAACCTCTTCCTGCGCTTCAATCCTTTCGGAAAACACCTGCTTGATAAAGATGAAATAACATCATCTAACCATGTGGCTATCAGTTTTTTAGTCGGGATAGCCGGCGTGGTTGGTTTTCTCGTTACCTGGGAAGAGCCCTGGATCTGGCTGGCCATTTTCGGCATCACCATGATGATCCCTTTGAGCGTGCGCCTGATGCCTTCGCGCAATCCGCTGGTGATGACCCTTTACACGCTCGGGCTGGGCATCGCCGGTTTACTGGCGATCGTTTTCGCGTTCGCGGGGCATCCGGGTAATCTATTCGGCATCATTTACGTGGGCGGGATGCTCGTTTTCCAGTGGGTCGTGAATTATATGTCCATCAAACGCAGCAACAGATGACAACACCACAATCTTTCCAGCAATTGCCCGACCGCGAGGTAGTACCGGGATTTACCGGCCGTTTCCTCCATGGCGAAAAACACACGCTCGGTTATTGGGAAGCCAAAGCCGGTTCCACCCTGCCGGTGCACCGGCACGAGCACGAACAGATCTCCTACGTGCTTTCCGGCACGCTGGAGATGGAGCTGGACGGCGTAAAACATACCCTGCGGACGCACGACGTGCTGCTGATCCCTTCCAACGTGCCGCATGGCGGGTACGCCGTAACCGATTGCCAGCTGATCGATTCGTTCAGCCCGGTGCGGGAGGACTACAAGTAATACCGCAGCATGAATCAAGACCTATACCGCCGCGCCGCCATTCTCGTGGAACGCGGGAAATACAAAGAAGCTGCATTTATTCTCAGCGACCTGCTGGCACATGAGCCGCAGAATCCCGAAATACTGGATCTGTTTTCCGAAGTGAAACTGCAAACCGGCGAGCCGGAAACCGCACTTGAAATGATCACTTCCGCCATCGGGCTGAACCCCGAAAAAGACCACTTGTTCCATCAGCGCGCACGTATTCATCTTGAAAAGTATGATTTCAGGTCTGCGGGAGACGACCTCGAGGAAGCCGTGCGGCTGAACCCGCTGTTTGCCGGCCACTTCGCGTTGTACGCCTTGGTATCGGTTAATATGCAGCTGTATAGGAAAGCGCTCGAATTGGCAGACAAAGCGCTTGAGCAAGACCCGCAAAATACCCTCGCTATGAATGCGCGGCACATCGCGTACCGGCAACTTAGATACCGGGAAGAGGCGGAGACGGCGATCATGGATGCATTCAGTCATGACCCTGAAAACGAGCTCACCCATGCCAATAAAGGCTGGAGCCTGCTGGAACAAAAAAAGCCCCGGGAAGCGCTGGCGCATTTCCGGGAAGCGCTGCGCATCAACCCTTCCTACGGTTATGCGCTGGCAGGCATGAAACTGGCTACCAATACCCAATACTGGCCTTACCGCGCCCTGCGGGCTTTTACAGGCTGGTTGCAAAGCTCTTCGGAGCTTAATAAAAATCTCGTGCCGCTTTCCTTTTTGCTGCCGCTCACAGCGGTGTTTCTCCTGAGCCTGAAATATAAGGGCATGCAGCCTTACTGGATGATGCTGGTATTCACTATTCTCGCTATTTTTTCAACACACCTCCTGTACGTGCCGGTATGGAATTTTTTCATGCTGATGCATGCCGGCGGCAAACAACTGCTCACAAAAAAAGAAACCGCCGCCGCCCGGTTGGCCGGCTCCTGCCTGCTCACCGGGCTGCTGGGCCTCGCGGGTTACCTTGTTGCGCTGAATCCATTGATGCTGGCTATTTATATGGTGTTCATCTCACTCCTGTTACCGCTTCACATAAACATCTCCGTGCAGCGGGGCAAAATGCGAAAGTACGCCGAAGCGGTGGTGTCCATTGCGCTGGGCATTTCCGTAATGGCCGCCGCCGTGGTTATGCGGGATACCGTGAACCTGTTCACCCTCGCATTCTTCGCCTGGACCTTTTACCTGCGGCTCAGCCTCATGAAACGGGCGAAATAGACAATCATCCCCTCCTCAACCGTTACCCCCTTCCCCGTTTTATTTCCCGCTCCTAACCGGTATCTTGTAGGCATGAAAAAGCTGACCGCCCTCCTCGTTGCCATTTTTGCCATCGTGAACTGCCATGCGCAGGACACCCTTTTCCGTTTCGCGCTGATAACGGACACGCATATCGGCGTTCAGACGGCGCAGGAAGACCTGGAAAGGACCATCGCCGACATCAACGGCCAGCCGCAGATCGAATTCGCCGTTTTTTCCGGGGACGTTACAGAATTCGGGTCAGACGAAGAGCTACAGCTTGCAAAATCCATCATCAATAAACTCAACAAACCCTGGTATATCATTCCCGGCAACCACGACACCAAGTGGTCCGAAAGCGGCTGCAACTCTTTCCGCACCGTGTTCGGCAACGAAACCTTCAGTTTCGAGCACAAAGGTTACCGCTTCATCGGCACCAATTGCGGCCCCAACATGCGCATGGGCCCGGGGCAGGTGCCGAGGGAAAATATTGTTTGGCTGGATGAACGATTGAAACAACAAAACTCCCGCCAGCCGCTGATCTACATCAACCATTACCCGCAAGACGAAGGGCTGAACAATTGGTACGACATACTGGACCGCCTTCGCGGGCAGAACCTGAAAGTGATGATCTGCGGGCACGGGCACACTAACAATGCGTACACCTGGGAAGGCATTCCCGGCGTAATGTGCCGCTCCAATCTCCGCGCGAAAGCCGCCATCGGCGGGTACAACATCATAAGCGTCACCCAAAAGTCCATCGTATTCAACGAACGCACGCCCGGCGCCGCCACGCTGCCGGCCTGGCATACCGTGGCTTTGGAAGGCCATTCCTGGATAACCAACCCGCCGCGGCCCTCCTACGCGGTGAACGATTCCTTCCCGTCTGTAAAAGTAAAATGGCAGATACAGGAAGCCGGCGATATGGGCAGCGCCGTGGCGATCACCGGCGGAATGGTGATCTACACCAACACCAACGGCGATGTAAAAGCCGCGAGCCTCAGCACCGGCAAAAACCGCTGGAAATTCTCCGCGGGCGGAAAGATCTATTCTACGCCGCTTGTGTACGGTAATAAATACGTAGTGGTGCCTTGTACAGACGGCTACGTGTATTGCCTGAACCTGGAAAACGGCAGGCTGGCCTGGAAACACCACCGCGGCAAAGCTATCGTTTCCTCGCCGGCGCTGTACCGCGACCTGGCCATCATAGCCGGTTCAGATGGCAGCTGCGAAGCGCTGCACATCCCGACGGGCGAACGCCGCTGGACTTATAATCACATCAAAGGATTCGTGGAGACCAAACCTTTCGTATACCAGGGCAAAGTATTCTTCGGCTCCTGGGGCAACCAGTTCTACGCGCTGGACGCCGCCACCGGCGCCGAAGCCTGGGTGTGGAGCAACGGCGCCACCAACCGCATGTTCTCCCCCGCCGCCGTGTGGCCCGTAGCGTACGACGGCAAAACATGGATCGTCTCGCCGGATAAATACATGACCGTGCTGAATACCGAAACCGGCAAAGAAATATGGCGCTTCCGCGATTCGCTCAACTTCGTGCGCGAATCGATGGGCATTTCGGCAGACAGTCAGCGTATTTACGCCAAAACCATGCAGGGCAACATCATTGCACTGAGTTCACGCAGCGCGCAACGGGAACTGGTCTGGAAATCGCCGGTGGAAATGGGCTACGAGATCTGTCCCAGCCCCGTGACGGAGCGTTTCGGCGTGATATACGCGGCGGGACAATCCGGCGTAGTGTATGCGCTGAGCCCGACAGACGGCAGGCTATTGTGGAAACATAAATTCTCCAATTGTCTTGTAAACACGGTGCAACCCGTTGCCGAAAACCTGGTAATTGTTTCATCGATGGACGGCAAACTGGTTTGTATCGAGACGGCGAAATAAAATATATCGTATCTTTTTACGGTAAATCATTCCATGCATGATGAAAAACGCCTGCTGCGCTTTGTTCGTGAGCGCGATCCTGTATGCCTGCAACGTTCCCGACTGTAAAGAATACCAGCTGCTTGGCGAAGAAGCCAAAGCCGCCATACGCGGGTACGACAGCACGTTGCCCTACACGGTGGTAAGCGTGCCCGATTCGCTGCTGGAAGCCGGCAGCCGCGATGTGGAGCCGCTGCTCGATTCGATGATGCGCATGAAACTGCTCACCTGGTCGCTGGCGGACAGTATTATGCCTGCCGCGGCGGATACTGCCGGGCGTTACCGTTACGCGATCAAATGGACGGATTCGCTCGACCGTTACCGCGTTACTTCACCGGTGGCGCATGGCGACGTGTATGTTTTTATGAACCGCCGTTACCCGAAAGGGTTCAGGTATGGCGCGCGGTATTATCTCGCGGGCAACGTCGCGATTCTTGACAACGATTCGCTGTATGTGAGAAGAAGCTGCGTATGGGCGCAATACAAATGTTTTTACAAGCTCGATTCGCTTAATGCGCTGGGCGAACTGACAGGTTTAAAACGATACGGCAAATTCGCCCGCGCCGCGTCTTTCCCCCTTCCTTCCAAATAATTCACACCGCGCCGAATGCGTCGGGATACACCACTACTCCCGCTCTCCCTTCCAATGCGCCGGGTTCCAGTTCTATCGCCATAAACACTTCGTCCGGCACTTCGTAGGCCGTGCGGATGCCCCAGCGCGAAGCGGGCGCAAAACCGAATTTCGGATAATATTGCGGATGGCCCAATACGATCACCGAGCCATAACCCAGTTCCGTGGCGCGTTTCAGCCCTTCGCGCACCAGCTGCGAGCCGATGCCGGACTGCTGCAGAGATGGCAATACCGCCATGGGCGCGAGCGCCAGCGCAGGGTATTTTACGCCTTCCGTGCCTGCGATGATCAGCCTGGTAAAAAGAATATGCCCTACGGGGCCATTGTCTGCCCTGGCCACCAGGCTCAATTCAGGGATAAAATGTTCACTGTCGCGGAGCAGGTCGATCAGCCGGCTTTCGTTTTCCTGGCCGAAAGCGGCGGCATTGATGGAATAAATGGCAGATCTGTCTTCCGGCGTTTCCGGTTGGATAATTATTTTCATAGCAGCTCAAATATGAAGGTTTATTCTTACATTCGGCGAATATTCCTAAACTTATGTACAGAATAACCCAGGCCACAACGGCCGGGAGAATGCAGAGAATAATTGAAAGAAGACAACAAGCAGCCACACGCAAACCCGAACACACCTACTACACCGCCTGGGCTTTCTTTGTGATCATCCTCAATTTTACGGCATTGCACTTTTTGCAATCCACCATTGTCCCGAGCTCGTTCGTATGGATATCGACAGCGATTTGTACCGCGTTAATGGCGGTGCTGCTGTATTTCGTTACAAAACTCTCATTGTGGCGCGTGGCGCTGCTTTCCGTACTGACCGGCTTCGGCCTCGCTTCCGGCGCCATCCTTTCCGTTAATTATGCGTTTAAAAGCGCAGACCGCAAGAAGTTCGACCTGCCGGTAAAGGAATACAAGTTCAAACAGGCTGCCAGGCGCACCCGTCGCAAACCCGCCGCGTTAATCGACATAAACGGCGTGCAGCACGAGCTGTATTTTCCCGCGGAGCTGAAAGATAATTACGCCGCCTGCCAGTCGGTAACGGTATGGGCGCACGAAGGGTATTTCGGGCTGTATGTGGTAGACGACTACCAGTTTCACCTGGATGAAAAAAATAGCCGGATGAGCGACATCCGGCCATGATCGGTTATAGATTCGCTATCAGCTTGTCTTTCGGGTATTTCACCGAATAACTCAGCCGTACTTTTTTTGTTTCCCCGGGCGCCAGGTCCAGCTTCCAGGTGAGCACGCCGGTTTCGGCGTTCACGGCGGCGCCGTCGCTTTCGAGCAGCTCCACTTCCATGCTTTTATCGGTCGTAACCGGGTACTGGTCTTTGAGCAGCATGTTCACCGCTTCTTTTTTCGCATTGCGCACACGGATCTCGTACGTGAAGGTCTGGCGTTTCTGGTTGCCAAGGAATTTCACGCCGGACATATCCGTAATTTTTTCACGTTTCACGATCACTTTTTTATCGCGGCCCACGCTGAGGTTGAGCGTATCGGTAGTAGCCCCGGGATCGATAAATGATTTGCCGACGTACATGCCTTCAAAAATGATATTGGCTTCGCCGGGCAGCAGGCTGAGTTTTTCGTAATCCATGATCTCGGCCATCAGGAATGCGTCCGGATCGGCTTTGGGCACGGCGTAATATTTATAGGTCGCCGGCAGGGAAAATTCTTTCAGCGTTACGCTGTGGTATTTGCCGTTGCTGGCCACGTCGTAGGGAATGTCGATGTCGAAGGTGGCGCTGAGCTGGTTTTCGTTCTGATGAGTGTACAGGTCTACCCCGGAAGCCATGGAATCCATCGCCACTGGCGGCGGCGCAGGAGCCATTGATTTCATTTCCATGGACTGCAGCCGGTTCTGGTAGGCTGCTGAGCCTGCAATCATACCGGGTCTTATTATCTCCATATATGAAAGGAACCACGCGCTCAATACCGGCGCAGTGCCGTTCTGGCTGGGATTTCCGGTGCTGAGCGTAAGCTTCACCTTTTTCCAGTCAACACCCGTATTCTGCACCACGTTCGCTTTGTAAAACAATTGCAGCGGGCTGCTGGTGTTGGTGGCTTTGAGGTCGTAATACACGCCCCAGCGCGCCGCCGGCGTAATGTAGCTGACCTCAAGATCCGCCGGCCCGCCGTTTTCCGACATCACCTGCAATACCAGCTGGCCGCCGCTGGCGTTCGGGTCGTTGCTCAGTTCCTTTAATTGTTTCTCCAGTTTCTGAATGCCTTCCTGCTGCTTCGTTTCCTTTTCCTGCAGCACGGCGATGCTGTTGCGCAATTCCACCTGCTGCATTTTGTAATATTCGGCCAGTTTCATCAGCTCCGTTACACTGGCGCCGCCATTGGGGCCGCTGCCGAGCGCCTGGTTCTTGTCCAGCAGCACCAGCGTGTTCTCTTCCGCCACGCGGTTGTTGCGCGTGCGCGTCAGTTCGCGGCGGGCGGCCTGCAGGCTGTCTTCCAGCTTCAGGTAAGCCGGGCTTTTCAGGTCTTCTTCCTTGAGGAAGTTGCGCGCAAAACCGGCGGACATCACCGTTACTTTATTGCTGGCGCTCACCTGGATGCTGTTTTCGTCGATCGCGTTGGCCACCTGCTGCACCACTACCTGGCTGCTGCCTTTCGGCAGCGTGATCTTCGTTTTGTGATTCATTTCCGCGCCTACGCGGTAAACGGTCACCGATTCAAGCGCGGCGCGGGTGTATACCGGCTGCTGGGCGGTTGCCGCAAGGGAGAGCAACATTGCCGCGGACATACTGATAACTTTCATAGAAACGTCGTTTTGCATCTGGATGCATTTTTTTCAGGATTTGCATAATCGCAGAACACGAATTAAAAGGCGAAAGCGCTAATAAAATGTTAAAACAACTTTTACACTTAATATTATAAATTCCCTGTTATGATAAATGTTACAACGCACAACCTGCCCATACCATTGAAAATCAACATCAACAACTTCCCCAATCACAATAAAAATATTTCTAATAATTATTAAAGTGTGAAATTGACACGAAAAATTCAGGTAATGCGGACGGTTTTTCATATAAGGTTATTTCACAAAACCGGAGGATGATAATTATCATAGATCACGATGTTGCGGCGCATTAATTTTGTGTTATCAAGAAGGAACAATGACGATTTTTATAGTGCCATTGATCTGGAGGAGAACCAGGCAAACAAACAATAGTATACAGAGCAAAAAGGAACTTTAGCAAGGAAAGTAAGTGTTGACAGATTGAAATGAGAAGTGGCAGAATGGTTGTGTGAAGTGTTATCAGGAAAGCGCCCGCAAGGGCAGTGAAGTAATGGTCAGGCCGGCCAATTAACAAGGGAGGTGCGGAACGCACAGTGCAGAGACGCTCCCCGTTAATTGTCCGGCCTCTTTGTTTCCCCAAAGTATTACAACCAGCCCCGATTTTTTGTACTTTACCCGCCTAACCCGGAAATTACCTGATAGTGCGATCAATTTCATGTCTGCTGCTCTGCCTGATTACCCTTTCCGTAACGGCACAGAAAAAGAACGAATCTTACCAGTTACATATGCGCAAAGCCTCGTCTGCCATCAAAATAGACGGCATAGCCGACGAACAGGCCTGGCACGACGCGGATTCCGTTTCCGACTTTTACATGATCCTCCCCATGGACACCAGTTTCGCCAAAGTGCGCACGGATGTGAAAATGACCTACGACCAGCAGAACATTTACCTGCTCGTGATCAATTACAACGGCGCCCCCGGTCCGTATATGGTGGAATCGCTGCGCCGCGACTTTTCCTTTCTCAAAAACGACAACTTCCTGCTTTTCATGGACCCGTTCGACGATCAGACCAACGGCTTCTCTTTCGGCGCCAACGCCGCCGGGGCGCAATGGGACGGGCTGATGTACGACGGCGGAAAGGTAGACCTCAGCTGGGACAACAAATGGCGCTCCATGGTGAAAAACTATCCCGATAAATGGATATTCGAAGCGGTGATCCCGTTCAAGACCATCCGGTATAAAAAAGGCATCACGCGCTGGGGCATCAACTTCGGCCGCAACGATCTCAAAACCACCGAAAAAAGCAGCTGGGCGCCCGTTCCCCGGCAATTCCCCTCCGCTTCGCTGGCGTATACCGGCGTGCTGGTGTGGGACGCGCCCCCGCCGGACCCCGGCACCAATATTTCGCTGATCCCGTACGTGCTGGGCGGCATCAATAAAGACTATACCAACGGCAAACCCGAAAAATGGCGCGGAGACGCCGGGCTCGACGCAAAGATCGCCGTCACTTCCTCCCTCAACCTCGACCTTACCGTTAACCCGGATTTCTCGCAGGTAGACGTGGACAAACAAGTGACCAATCTCGACCGTTTCGAATTGTTTTTCCCGGAAAGAAGGCAGTTTTTCCTGGAGAACGGCGACCAGTTCACGAACTTCGGTTACAGCACCATCCGGCCGTTCTTTTCACGGCGCATTGGTTTGGGCGTGCCCATTCATTTCGGGGCGCGGCTCAGCGGCAAGCTGGACAAGAACTGGCGATTGGGATTGATGAACATGCAGACCGGCGGACAGACCGAAACCGCGCTGCCCGCGCAGAACTTCACCGTAGCTGCCTTGCAGCGGAAAGTGTTCGCGCGTTCCAACTTCGGTTTTATCTTCATCAACAAAGAATCCATCCATTATAACCCGAACGACGTGGAAGCCGGCAAGCCCGTGTATTCCCGCTTCAACCGCAATTTCGGCCTCGAATACAACCTGGCCTCGGCCAACAACTTCTGGACGGGGAAAGCGATGCTGCTGAAGAGTTTCAGTCCCGGCACGCGCGGCAAGGACTGGGTGCACGCGGCCAACCTGCAATACACCAGCCGCAACTGGAACATCGGCTGGCAGCACGAATACGTGGGCAGCAATTATAAAGCGGAAGTGGGTTATGTGCCGCGTACGGGTTACATCAAACTCGCCCCGCAGGTCACGCGGTTATTTTTCCCGAAAAGCGGCGCATTATTAAGCCACGGCCCGCAGCTGACCTCCACGAACTTTTTCACCGAAAAGATGGACAGAACCGATAACGAGCTGATGCTGAATTACGGCCTCGTGTTCCGCGCGCGCAATACGCTCAACGTTTGGGCCAGCACCACGTATATCAAGCTGCTGCAGCCTTTCGACCCGCTCAACTACAACAACCAGCACCTGCTGGCTACCGGCACCGAGCACAGCTGGCAAACCCTGGGCGCGGATTATGTGTCCAAACCGCAAAGCCTGTTCACCTACTCGCTGTCTGCCCGCTACGGCGGCTATTATGCGGATGGCGAGCGCCTGACGCTGGGCGGCGAATTCGGTTACCGTTTCCAGCCGTACGTGAGCATCGCTTTAAGCTCTACTTACAATAACCTGCGCCTGCCGCAGCCCTGGGGCCGCGAAGATTTCTGGCTGGTAGGGCCCCGTCTCGACGTTACCATGACCAACACGCTGTTTTTCACCGGCTTTATGCAATACAACGAGCAGCTGAAGAACATCAACCTCAATACCCGCTTCCAGTGGCGCTACCGCCCCGCTTCCGATCTTTTTATCGTGTACACGGACAATTACCTGCCCGAGCCCTTTTACGTAAAAAACCGCGCCCTGGTGGTGAAACTGGTGTACTGGCTGAACCTTTGATAGATCCCCTCCGGCCGTCGCCGCCAACAAAAATGCCGGCTGCAGAGGCAGCCGGCCTGTCAGGATTCAAAACCATGGTAAAACGATGAAAGTAAACGGGACCGGGACTTGCAGCCAACCCGTATCCCGTTCTTTTATCAATCAAAGGAAAATGCATAGATAAACCGGGAGCAGATGCTACCCGGCTTTCGTTACCATTTATTGAACCTACTAAACACGCATGTTACACCCAGTATCACCATACAAAGGTACCCACCGCGCCCGCGGCAAGCTGCGGGGTAACGGATTTGCCATTGTATTTGATATTGAAAGATTGCGCCGTGGTACCGGCATTCAGTACGATCAGCACTTTTTTGCCGTCGGGGGTTTTAAACGCTACGTTCTGCAGCGGTTCCTGGATGTTGGAATCGATGCGCACTGAACCGGGGCGTACAAATTTCGATGCATGCGCGATGATGTAGTATGCCACGTTTCGCGTATAGTCGTCCCCGATAGTGATGGCTCCCAGGCAGGAAGTGCAGCCGCCCACGGTATGAGGCTTGTAATCAGCTGTGGCGGCCAGGTTCCACTCCAATACATTGCGGCACCAGTTGCGCGTTGCGCCGATGATTAACTGGCTGACGTGCCACGACAGATCTGCCGGGAAATTCCCCGGGCCGCCTACCCATTGCTCCGTAAAATACAGGTGCTTGTCAGGATAAGCGTTATGAATGGGCGTCAACGCGTTGATGCTGCCTCCGTACAGGTGGAACGCCGTGCCGTCCACGTATTTGCTGGCTTCTGGATCGTTGAGGATGGTAACGGGATAATCGGGACGGTCTGCATTATGATCGTAGATGATGATCTTCGTTGTGATGTTCGCGGTTTTAAACGCGGGCCCGAGGTGGTTTTTAATGAAATCCGCCTGTTCCGCCGCCTGCATTTCCAGGCTGGGATTGTTGCCGGGGTGCAAAGGCTCGTTTTGGATGGTGATGGCGTCTATCGTAATGCCTTCGGCTTTCATGGCCTGGATGTATTTCACGAAATATTGTGCATATACGCTGTAATATTCCGGCTTGAGTTTGCCGCCTTTGGAATTGTTATTCGTTTTCATCCAGGTTGGCGGGCTCCAGGGCGAGCCCAGTATTTTGATGGACGGGTTGATGGCGACTATTTTCTTCAGCACGGGGATCAGGTCTTTTTTCTCCATGTCGATGCTGAAGTGCTGCAGCGTGAGGTCCGTTTGCCCGGCTGGAAGATCGTTGTAGCTGAAGGGCGCTTCGCTGAGGTCGGATGCGCCGATGCTGATGCGCAGGTAGCTGACGCCGATAAAAGTACTGTCCCAGCGGAACAGCTCATTCAGCAGCGCTTCTTTTTTCGCCGCGGCCAAACCGTTGATGAGCGTGGCGCTGCCGCCGGTGAGCGTATAGCCGAAACCGTCTATCCCCTGGTAGGTTTTGGTATCGTCTACGGTGATGGTCGGGTATTGGTTCAGCGCGTCGCTGAATACGAGCGGCGTTTGCTGTTGTTTGAAAAGTACAGACCTGTCGCCGTTGGTGAGCCAGAAAGCCACGTCGGACTTTACGTCCGGTTTCGGCGGTTCAGGGCGCGGTTCTTCTCCCCCGCTGCCTTTGCAGCTGAAAATTCCCAGTACAAAGGCGAGCGCGGTCAGTTTTATGTTTTGCATCATTTTTCGATCATTTTGTAAACCCGCACGTAATCGATCTCGAATCTGGCCGGGAAAATAGAATCGTCTACTCCCTGCGCGCCGCCCCAGTTGCCGCCTACCGCGAGATTGAGCAGGAAATGGAATTTTTTGTCGAAAGGCCAGGTGGCGGAACCTTTCTCTTCGTTCTGGAAGGTGAACAGCAGCTGGTCGTCGATATAACCGCGGATGGCGAAGGGCGTCCAGTCTACCCGGTACACATGAAATTCTTCCATTGCTTTTTCCACCGTACGTTTGCTGGTTTTCTGCGTGCCGATGGAGTGGTTGTATGCTTCGGTATGCACGCTGATGTGCACCATATTGGGGTCGTAACCCACATGTTCCATGATGTCTATTTCGCCTGATTTGGGCCAGTCGCCGTACGCCCAGTCTGTGGGCAGCATCCAGATGGCGGGCCAGGTGCCTTTGCCTTTGGGCAGTTTGGCTTTTACTTCAAAGCGGCCGTAGAGGAAATCGCCTTTGCCTTTGGAAATGAGGCGGGTGCTGGTGTAGTTCCTGTTCTGGTAAGCTTCTTTTTTCGCGGTGATGGTGAGCAGCCCGTTTCCGACCGAGGCGTTCTCTTCGCGGCTGGTGTAGTATTGCAGCTCGTTGTTGCCCCAACCGCCGCCCCCCGTGTCGTAGCCCCACTTGGTATTGTCGGGCAGGCCGGTGTAGTTGAACTCATCGGCCCATATGGGCGTGGTCTCGAACGTCCAGCCTTTATCCACCGGCGTGGGCGGGATATATGGCGGGGGCGCCTGATCGTCTTTTTTTCCGCCGCAGGCGAGTACGTTAATGCCCAGCAGCAGCACCGGGATGTAGTGTATTGTTTTCATATCGGAAGGGGAAGTATGCGGAGCCGGAAGCCCGGCCCCGCATGGTTAACTATTGTATAGCTTCGACAAATTTGACGTCGTCGATGGTAATGCCGTTCGGGCCGAAAGTGCCCGCGCCGCCGCAGCCGCCTTTGATCAGCAGGTATATTTTACCCGCCGTGGCGAAGGTGATCTTCCCGTCTTTATGCAGGCCGTCGCAGCCCACCGCGGCAAGCTCCCCTTCAAAATTCGCGATGCCGCAACCGGACCAGGTGTTGATAGAATTCATTTTGGTGCCGGAATAATCCGATCCCTGCGTGGGAGCCGTGGTGCCGACGATCACTTCAAACCAGGTTTCGTTTGCCCCGCCGCCTTTCAGCACGCCGGAAAGGGTATATTCAACGTCCTTTTTCACGGTCAGTTCCTGGTAGATGCCGCCATTGCTGCCGCCGGGCTGGTTCACGAATTTGAGCTTTCCTCCCGTAAAGGTAATGGAAGTTTGCGGACCGCCGGTGTTCAGAATGGTCCAGTGCGCTTCCGAACCGGCTTCCATATTGCCGCCTTTGAGAATATCCACCCCCGGCATGTCCTGCGCGATGGTCACTTTCTGCGAAGCGGAAGAAGAGCCGCCGGCGCCGTAGGCTACCAGCGAAACGGTGTATTCCCCTTTTTTGCTGAAGGTGAGCGTATCTGTATGTTTCCAGGAAACGGGCGTAGCCCCGCCGTTGTACCAGGTATAGGAGAATGCGCCGGTGGTAGTGTTCTTCAGCGCCACTTTGTTGGGATTGGAAGCAAGTACGGTTGCGGTGAAGCTCGTGCCGGGTTTAGCGCCCAGCGTCAGGTCTTCCGAATCGGGCGTGCACGCCGCGAACATCAGCGCGGCGGCAACGATATATGCGAATGATTTCATTGGTACAATATTTTTGATGAATTATTTGGTGCCTCCCCATTCTTTGTTCTGTTCCATTTTAGTGCTCTGCAAGTCGCGGAACGGGATGGGGAACACATAGTGTTTGTTCGGGTCGAACCCGCGGCCCGCGAGCGCTGCCGTTGCCCTGCCCGTGCGGATCAGGTCGAAGAAGCGGATGCCTTCCCCGGCGAACTCGAGCCTTCTTTCTTCAAAAATATTGTCGATGGTCGCATCTCTCGGGCCAAGCCCCACCCTGTCGCGCACGGCGTTCATCAGCGCGTAGGCGCGCGAGCCCGCGCCGCCGCTTTGGCCGCCCATTACGAGCGCTTCCGCTTCCATCAGGTAGGTATCCGCCAGGCGGATGTCGTATTTGTTCTGCGGGAAGTTCAGCTCTCTCGTTCCGCCGGTGGTGGTGGCGTTGGAAATACGGCCGGCATATTTTTCCAGGAAATAACCGGTATTGTCATGACCTTTTTCGTATTTGGCGAGGTTATTTTTCTCCAGGCTGTCCAGGTCGGCAACGGTGGCTTTAAAACGGGGGTCGAAATGGATGAAGTTGTAAAATTCTTTGGTGAACACCAGGAAGCTCCAGCCGGAAACATAATCCGGCGCACCCGCGCTGGGCGCATAACCGCGGGGGCCAACCATGATGTTGAGCACATTGCCTTCCGTGCAGGATACGCATCCCCAGCCGCCCTGCGACGTTGAGTTGTAACCGATCTCGAAAATGGATTCGCTGTTGTATTTATACTGTACCTGCGATTTAAAAAGATCGGCGAAATTGGCCACAAGCTGGTAACCGTAGGTCGGGCTCGGCTGCCCGGGCGTAGGCCCGTTCACCAGCGCAAATTCCGCGGCGGCGGCTGCCCATTTTTTCTGGTACAGGTATACTTTGCCGAGCATGGCATGCGCGGTGCCTTTGGTTACGCGGCCTTTGTCCGGCACATCGGTAATGCGGTCCGGCAGCGTAGGCTCTGCAATAGCGGCTTTAATATCGTCTTCGATCTGTTTCCACACTTCTGCGGGATCGGCCTGGGGCACTTCACGCATTTCGCTGGTAGTGAGCGGCCTGAGGATCAGCGGGATGTTTTCGAACATGCGCACCAGGTCGAAATAAAAATACCCGCGCAGGAATTTTGCTTCCGCGGCGAAACGCGCTTTGTTGGTTTCGCTCATGGGCACGTCGGGCAGTTTTTCCAGCAGTTTGTTCGCACGGAAGATCCCTGAGTACCCTTTACGCCAAAGCTCGTTGTGCGGGCCTATCTCCGGGGTAAGCGTCCATTTGGTCACCACCTGTAGATCGTTGATGTCGCTGGGGCCGCCGCCGCCTGCCAGCTGGTCGTCGCTGGCGGCATTCGCCATGCCTTCACGCGTCACATACCCGTTGCCCTGCCAGCCAACCACGTCGTAAATAGCCACCAGTCCCTGTTTAGCCTGGGCTTCGTCTTTATAGAAATTCGTTTCAAGGTCGGTTCCTTTCAGATCTGCTTCGAGGTAACTGTCCTTACAAGCGCCAAACAAGGTAATGCCACCAGCCAGCGCGAATATGATCGGAAAATATTTTTGTGTCATTTTCATCAGCTTTAATCATTAATAGGTGAAGTTCAGGCCCACCATAAAGGTGCGCGCCTGCGGGTAAATACCGCGGTCGATGCTGAGTACGCCGCCGCCGATCTCGGGATCGTAGCCGGTATATTTGGTGAAGGTGACCAGGTTTTCGCTCATCACGTGCACGCGCACACGTTCAAACCCTGCTTTGTTCACGAGGCGTGAAGGAAGCGTATAACCGATCTGCAGCACTTTCAGGCGCCAGTAATCGCCGTCTTCCAGGTAGAAGTCTGAAGGGTTGGTGAAATTTTTATTCGGGTCTTTGGTGGAAAGGCGCGGGTAATCGTTGGTGGAACCTTCGCCGGTCCAGCGGCCGAGCGTTTTGCGCTGCCAGTTGGCGTTCATGATGTCCAGCCTTCGCAGGCCCTGGAAGATCTGGTTGCCGGCCGCGCCCTGTGCGAACACAACGAGGTCGAACCCTTTGTAAGCAGCGTTCAGCGTCATGCCGTACGTCCAGTTAGGCGTGGGGTTGCCGATGTAATCGCGGTCGGCTTCGGTGATGGCGCCGTCGCCGTCACGGTCCTGCCAGCGGAAATCGCCCGGTTTGGCGTTCGGCTGGATCTTCTGACCGCCTTTGCCTACATATGCGTCAATTTCAGCCTGGTTCTGGAAAACGCCCATGGTTTTGTACATGTAGAACGCGTTAAAAGGCTGGCCTACTTCGGTGCGGGTAATGGCGCTCATGGTCTGGAACGAAGCCTGGCCAACGGTGATGAACTTCACGTTGTCGCCGATATAGGTTACTTCGTTTTTGGTATAGCTTACGTTGCCGCCGACGTTCAGTTCAAATTCGCCGAAGTTTTTGCGGTATCCCAACGCCAGCTCAACGCCCCTGTTCTCCATGCTGCCTACGTTGTCCGCCGGGTTGCCCGCTGCGCCCATGTACCAGGGAATGTCCGGGTACATCAGGATGTCTTTCGACATTTTTTTGTACCAGTCAAATTCCACGGTAAAGTCTTTGAACAGCAGGGCTTCAAAACCAACGTTCGCCTGGCGGGTTTCTTCCCATTTAAGATCGGGATTGGCCGGTGCGTTGGGGCTTGCGCCCACCTGCGATTCGTCGTTGTTTCCCACGGTATAGTTGCGCCCCGCGCCGATCGTAGCCAGGTAAGCGCCATCGCCGATATTATCGTTGCCCACAACGCCGTAACCGCCGCGGATCTTCAGCATGTCTATCACATTGTTCTGCGGCCAGAAAGATTCCCTTGTGGGCACCCATCCCAGCGAGAACGAGGGAAAAACGCCGTATTTGTTGTTCGCGCCGAAACGGCTTGAACCGTCGCGGCGGAGAATGCCTTCCACGAGATATTTTTCGTCGTAAGCATAATTGATACGCGTGAACAGTGAGGAGATCGTATGCTCCACGCCTTCGCTGCCGTCGGACTGACGGTTGGGGTTGGTCACTTTATAGTTCATGGACGCTTCCGCGAATGTTTGCGCGGCCACGTTCAGGAACGTAACGGAGCTGCTGCGCGAACGGTTGTCCATATAAGCGCCCTGCCCTACCAGCACGGTAAAGCTGTGCTCGTTGATATCTTTTGAATAAGACACCGTGTTCTCGAAGTTATAGTTGAACATTGAGTTGCTGGAACGTGCGAAGGAGTTGTTGGTCGGGCTGTTGGAACTGTTCAGGTGAAAGGCCGGCGTAAATGATTCGCTGCCCCAGAAGGCTACTTTGGCGCCGAGGGTGGAACGGAGGCGCAGTCCTTTGACCGGCTCCGCTTCGAGGTATACGTTGCCTACCGCGTTGTGCGACCAGCCGTAGTTGCCCAGCCGGGTAGAGATATACGCGAGCGGGTTCGTCATTTCCTGCCCTACCGGCGTGGAAATGCCGTACACACGGCCCTGCGCGTCTCTTCTCAAACGCGAGCCGCCTGCCACATAAGGAGGCGCCGCCAGTTTGGTAGGATCTGTTTCCACGACGGGCGTAAGCGGGTCCAGGTTGATGGCGGAACTGAGCGGGCCGCCGAATTCGCTGTTCGTATTGCCCAGGCCGATGGATTTATCGTAGGCGTAACCTACGTTTTCGCCGAATGTGAGCCAGGGCGTGATCTTATAGGTGGAATTGAGCCGGAGGTTGAAACGTTTGTAACGGGAAATCTCTGTCGCTACAATGCCCTCCTGGTCCAGGTAACCGAAAGAAGTATAAAAAGTGGATTTTTCACTGCCGCCGCTGATGCTCAGCTCGTGGTTCATTCTCTTTGCGCTGTTGTTGAAGATGGTGGACTGCCAGTCGGTGCCCTGCCCGTACGAAGCGGGATCTGCATAAGGGGGCGCTTCCCCGCCGTTCACGGACTGTTCGTTGCGCAGCGTGGCATATTCGGTGGCATTGAGCATATCCAGCTTACGGGCGGGTGCGGAGGTGCCGTAGTAGCCGTTGTAGCTGATGGTGAGTTTGCCGGCCTTTCCTTTTTTGGTGGTCACCAGTATTACGCCGGAAGCCGCGCGGGCGCCGTAGATGGCTTGTGAAGCGGCGTCTTTCAGCACCTGGATGGATTCGATGTCGTTCTGGTTCAGGTAACCGATGCCGCCATTGTCTACCACAACACCGTCTACCACCCACAGCGGGTTGTTGTTGTTGAAAGTGGTGATGCCGCGCACACGAACGGTAGCGGCGGAACCGGGCTGGCCGGAGTTGGAAGCGATGGTTACGCCGGAAGTGCGGCCCTGCAGCGCCTGCTCGATGCGGTTGATGGGCATGCCTTCGAGGTCTTTGGCGCGAACGCTGGAAATAGCGCCTGTTACCACCGCTTTTTTCTGTGTGCCGTAACCCACTACCACCGTTTCGGTAAGCGCGGTTTCGGAAAGCGTGAGCTGCGCGTTAAGGGAAGAACCGCTGAACGCCAGCGTTTTGGTGGTATAACCGAGAATGCTGAACACCAGCGTGGAATTTTTACCGGGCACCTTCAGCGAATAACGGCCGTCCGCATCCGTAGAAGTGCCTGTGTTGGTGCCGCTTACGCGTACGGTAGCCCCGGGAAGCGGTTCGCCGGAATCGGTGGTTACCCGGCCGGAAACGGTGATGGCCGTGTCCGCGGCAAGGGGCTTCACATCGGCGGGCATAGGCTGTATCAGTATTTTCTGGCCTTCAATGACGAAAGAAACGGGCTGGTTGAGCAGCAGCATGTTCATGGCCTGCTTCACCGGCATGTCTTTTATATCAATGTTCACCTTGCTGGTTTTAGCCAGCAGGCTTTCGTCGTATACGATGGAGATCCCGGCCTGGCGGGCTATTTCTTTCAGCACCTTTTTCAGGGGAGCATTCCTTTCCTTAAGCGTGATCTGCTGCGAGAAGCCCTTTGCGCTGATTTGCAGGCAGGCAACGAGCAGCAAAAAGGTGGTGAGTTTCATAACCAAGTAGAATTTACTGAATGCGTCCCGCTTCTTACCGATCCCTAAAAAACCGATGAAAGCGTGGTAAAACGGGGCCGGGTTCCGGGCAAAGGAATCTCCGCCACTAAAGTTAAATTTCATACTTTTGTAGTGTTTGGGAATTACGAGATATAAGTTCTGAAGACTGATGTCGGTATAACCCATTCTTATTGCCGGGAGTGTTGCAAGCGCTTCCGGTTTTTTTACGGGTTAAATGCCCGGTTAGCTGGTAGTGGATTTTTTCATAACGAGTGTGTTTAGTTTAGTTTAGTTTATGGTACGTGGATAATTTAAAAATGCACAGTCTGTTTGCCGTCCTATTCTACGGTCAGTTTACGTCCCTGAAGATTAAACCTGGCGCCGCTGGCCTCCAGCATATTTAAAAGCTCTGATAACGGAAGATTGCGGCTGATACGCCCGCCGTAGGCTTTTCCCGTTCCCTTTTCGTTCATCACCACATCGATGTCGTACCAGCGCGCCGCCTGCCGCATGATGTCTGCCAGCCGGGCGTTGTCGAACTCGAAGAAACCGGTTTTCCATGCGATCACCTGCTGGATGTCAGCAGGCTCTACATAAATGCAGCCGGTGGAATATTCCATCCTCGCCTGCTGCCCCGGTTTCAGCATCACGTCTTTCACCCTCACCGCTCCTTCCACCAATGTTGTGTTGATGGAGTGCTCGTCCGCATATGCCATCACATCGAAACCGGTGCCCAGCACTTCCACGTCCAGGCTTTTTGTTTTTACGATGAAGGGATGCTCCGCATCTTTTTTCACGTCGAAATACCCCTGCCCTTCCAGCTCCACCAGCCTGCGCTCGCCGCCAAACGCGGTGGGGTAACGGAGTTTCGACGCGGAGTTAAGCCATACGCGGCTTCCATCGGGCAGTACAATGGTAAACTGGCCGCCGCGCGGCACCGATAAAGTGTTGTAACCTACAGCCGGGCCGATATCGTCTGCTTCGTATTCCAGCCTGCCGTTGTTGAGCTGCACTAACGTCTGACCCTGGTGGATCACCTGGTTGCCCGCGCTGTCCAGCGTTACGGTGCTGCCGTCTGCCAGCGTAAGCACGGCTTTGGAGCTGCCCGGCGCAATGTCTTTGGGCGCTATGATCTTAGTTTGTGAAGCAAGTGGCGGTTGCCGGGAAATTTCGCGGGTGAGCAGGTACAACACGCCCGCGGTTATCAGCACGGCCACGGAAGCCGCAACCAGCCAGATGCGGCGGCGGGGCATGCGCACCACTTTCGGCGCGCCGATATGCTGCAGCAGGCGGGCCTCCATGCGGTCGCTTATTTCCGGGTCTATTGAGGGCTTGCTGGCAAACGCCTGTGAGAACTCTTCCTGCATTTGCTGCAGAAGGGCCTTGTGGCGGCCGTTGGACTGAAGCCAGGACATCAGCTCCCGGGCTTCCGCCGGGGTGCATTTACCGTCCAGGTAACGTTGCAGCAATTGCTCTTGTGGGTCCGTGGAATGTGGCATATAACCGGTACGGTTTCGTGTGTACCTGGATATAATATCCCGGAAAATAAAAACAGGGTACCTCCGTCAGAAAATATTTTTTTGGAACAGGGTGAGGAAGAGGGTTACGCCGCCGTAACGGAACACATAATCGTGGATAAAACGCATGCTGAGCACCATGTGTTTTTTCACGGCGTTGCGGGAAATACCGAGGATCTCGGCCGCTTCGTCGTAAGTGCGGCCTTCCTGGCGGCAGAGGCGGAATACGTTGAGCCGCTGGGGCGGCATCTGGTTGAGGGCTTCGTGGAAAAGGCGGTCGTATTCCTTGGTGTCTACCAGCTGTTCGGCCGGAACGGCATCGCCGGTATCGAGCCTGGCAAGGATCTGATCGCGCAGAACACGGTCTGTAGCCGCTTTCTGCAAGGTCTTAAATACGTGGTTGCGGGTGATTTTGTAAAGATAAGCGGAGAAAGGGCGTTCGGGATCGATCCGTTCCCGGATCTCCCAGATCTTCAAAAAGACATCATGCACAAGATCTTCCGCCAGGGACGGAATCTTGCAATAACGTAGAATAAATACATAAAGCGAAGGGTGATACTGACGGTAAACCGAGGTGAAAGCATCTTCGTCTCCCCGTTTCATCCGTTCCAGCAGTTCCTTGCCGGATAGATTACTACCCATAACGATCCCTTTGATTTTGGTTTGGCCTGTCTGAAATCCAGGTAAGTTGTAACTGTAAATCTAATTATTTTCAGGAAATCAGCAAATCAAGTGGCATTTATACGTTTATTCCAGCCTTTCGTATCTTTATAATGGAGAAAGATAAAACGATGAGTAAGATTAAATTAAGCGTGCTGGACCAATCCGTTGTCAGAAACGGCAGCACTACAAGAGAAACCCTGCTGGAAACCAAATCCCTCGCCCGCCTGGCAGACAGCCTGGGATACGAACGCTTCTGGGTATCTGAGCACCACAACATCGCCAACATCGCCGGCACCACGCCGGAAGTGCTGATGGCCTTCCTCGGGGCGGAAACGCAGCACATCCGCCTCGGCGCCGCCGGCATCATGTTGCCCAATCACAGTTCGCTTAAGGTAGCGGAGAATTTCAGGATGCTGGAAGCATTGTTTCCCGGCCGCATCGACCTCGGCATCGGCCGCGCGCCCGGGGGCGACCGCCTTACCGCCCGCCTGCTGAACCCGCAGAACACTTTCAGCGAACAGGATTTTGTGCAGCAGCTGGTTGACCTGCAGCACTTCCTTACAGACGCGGCGCCGCCGGGCAGCATCTATGAAAAAGTAAAAGCCTTCCCGCAGGCCGCTACCGCCCCGCCCATGTGGCTGCTCACTTCCAGCGGCGGCAGCGCCGTCATTGCGGCGCATTTCGGCGCGGCGCTTTCTTTCGCGCAATTCATCAATCCCAACGGCGGCCCCGAAACCGTTGCAAGTTACCGCGAACGTTTCAGGCCTTCGCCCACCCTCGCCGAACCGCTCGCCAACGTCGGCATATTCGGCTTCTGCTCCGAAAGCGAAGAGCTGGTGGACAGGTGGCTCACCATCATGGATTACCGCATTCTCAACATCGAGCGCGGCCGCGATACGCCGCTTCCTTCCTACGAAGAGATCGCCGCTATCGAATACATGCCGGACGAACAGCTGCGGATCAATTACAACCGCGGCAGGATGATCGCCGGCACGCCAAAACAGATGAAAGAAAAGATCGGGAAGATGTGCGAAACTTACGGCGTGAACGAGGTCGTGATCAGCACCATGACAGAGAACGCGGAAGAAAGAATGGAATCGTTCCGGCTGCTGGCGAAAACGTTCGATCTTTCGCCGCGCGCCACACTTTAACATTTTCATAAGGTTACTTTCAGAACGGAGGCGTATAAACAGGAAATCCATACTTATGCGCAGTTCCTCCCTCCTGTGGGTATTCATCCCCATACTGACCTTTCATGCCTGCTCCAACGCGGGAAATTCCAATTATGAACCTTCCACGGCAAACAAGGAAGAAAATTATGCAGACAGTACCGGCGCTTCGCGGCAACTCAGCGACGGCCGCAAACGCATCAAAACGGCAGACATACGGTGCCGGGTAAACGATGTGGTGAGCGCCACTTCGGGCCTGGAAAAACTTGTTGTTTCACTGAACGGCGTAGTGGTGGAAAGCAATCTCAGGAACGAAGAGACGCGTCACCACGAATACCCCTGGTCCGCCGATTCGCTCAAACGCGTGACCACCTATTCGCCCCTGGCGAGCCTTACGCTGAAAGTGCCTTCGCAGCGGCTGGACACAGTGGTGCATGCGCTTACCAACACTGCGGCGCGTATCAGTCACCGCGTGCTGAAAGACACAGACGTTACGCTGAGTTATCTCCGCAACCAATTGCACAACAAAGCCGGCGAAAAACACCGCCGCGACACCGCGCACAGCCAACGGGAAAAAGAGCTCGACCTCTCCCGTTACGACGACGCCAAACAGGCCGATGTGATCAACCGCACGATCCACAACATGGGCATCGACGATGAAGTGGCGTTTTCTACCATCACGGTGGAATTGTTCCAACCGGAAATGACCGACGTGCAGGTGGTGCTCAACCCGGAACGTTTATCGCGGCCGCCGATGGGCGTTGCGGCCGTTACCGCGCTGCAGGGCGGGCTTGAATTTTTCCGCGCGATGCTGCTCTTTCTCCTGCGCCTGTGGCCCGTATTCGTGATCGGCGCGCTGACATGGTTCGCTTACAAAAAACTTGCCTTGAAGCGGTAAACAAAATGGCCGGGATGCGACAACATCCCGGCCTTTGATATTTTTTGAATGAATGTCAATCCGCCGCATACAACTCAAACACATCATTTTCCTTGGTAGAAATGTGCAGCACTTTACCGGAAAACATTACCGGCGCCGTATTTTTCCTGACCAGTTTTACCTTACGGCCAGGCCAGGGATTTTCCAGTTCACAGTCCCTTCCTTTTTCACTCAATATTTTGACATACTGTACGCCGCCGTTTTTCACCGCGCTGCTTACCAGGAAAGCCCCGTAAGCGCGCAGGCTATCGAAATGCGCATCGCGCTGACGGTTCCAGTTGGGAAATACGCGCACCCGGCCTTCGTAACTTTGCAGCAACATTTCGTTGATGGTGAGCGGCACGGCCGCAAGCGTTTCGATGCCGCCGCCCGCCTGCGTGATCCAGCCGTTGGGGAAGGTTTGCAATTGAATGCGGTCTTTCAGCTGCCGGATGATCTCATCGCCATCGTACCCGACACGCACTGCGCCGGGAAAGCTCGTTTCCAGCCCGTTCCCCAGCGTATTGCCCCATTCGCCCGGCGATTGCATCCTGTCTTTCCAGTGCGCCACATCGCTGAGCAAAATAGCATTGAACGCTGAATCGGTAACAGGGCCGCATACTTCGCCAGGCAAGATCAAACCATGGATAGACACGCGCGCCAGGCCGCGGGGCTGCATCTGCCCGGCCACCGGGCTTTTTTCCACGTTCTTCAGCGCCACTCTTCCGTCCTGCGTTTGCCCGGTCGGGAACGCGCTGAGATGCGTGAGAATATGCTGCCATTTTTCGCGGCGCGCACTGTCCTGCCCCGTATACCGCGACACTTCCAGCATGCCTTTGAACAACATTTTCACCAGGCCCAGCGACAAACTGGAATTGTAATCGCCCAGCATTTGTTTCCACTGGCCTTTGTTGCGAAGGTTCGGCATCACTTCGTTAAAATGGTCCATTTCGATCACATAGCGGCCGTTTTCCCACTTTAAATAATCTTCCCAAAAATCGGCGTTTGCTAACAGGAACGGGTATACTTTTTTAGCATAGTCCGCGTCGTATGTGCTGTAGAACCGCATGAACATATTGGCCGCGCCGAATACGGCGTTGATCTTCTGCCCGAGGAATTTGTAGCCGCTGTCTATTTTGTTGTCCGTTGTGCCGTAACGCGCGAGCATTTCTTCCGGCGTCAGCGGCCAGCGCGTGGTGCAAAGCCCTTTCGGGCCGAGGCCTACCGGGTAATACACGCCGCGTTTGTTCAGCAGATATTTCGCGTGTACGCGCCCGCGGTCCAGGTAATCGAGCAGCGGCTGGTCGTAGTTGTCGGCAAGCTCGGTATGATTGCTGGAAAACGAGGCCCAGTAAGGCGCCTGGTAGTTGTAATTGAGGTGATAGTCGCCGCCCCAGGCCGTGGAATCTTTCGTAATAAAAGGCCCCCAGATGCCGGGTGCGAATTTCCCCGGGCGGGACGATGCAGCGAAAAGGTACAGCGAGTTGTAATAATACCGCTCCAGCACGCTGTCGCCGATCTCCACATGCGAGCGCTCCCAAAAACGTTTCCACCATGCGAGATGATCTTTCGATATTTTCGCCAGCTTTTTATCGCTCATGCCTGCGGCATCCCGTATCGCGGCCGTTTTCCAATCGGGGCGGTCGTGATTCGTGAAAAGTGTAACCGTTACCGTAGTTTTTTTACCGGGCTGCAACGTCACCTTTCCGTCCGCCGAAATGCCCGCCCCTTGTACCGCCAATGCGATCGCAACGTGACTGGGCCATTCCAGCAGCGGGGTATTTTCGAACGAGCGCGTTACCCATTTCACCTTTCCTTCGCTGCCGGCGGCCGTTACGCCGGTATTGCCTTCGGGCGTCCAGAGCTTCAGCTGCAGCGTCACCGGTTTGTTCACCCGGTATTCTATCACGACGCAATTGTTGACCGCCGCCACCCAGGTATTCATTTCCACTTTACGGCCGTTCTTTTCAAACCTGCTGAAAATACCCGCGTGCTGCGGCCGTTGTTCGGCGTAATAATCGGCGTCGCCCATTTCCGGGGAAAGAATGTCCAGCCCGCCGGGCAAAGCGATGCCGCCGCCGGGATATACGGGATAAGCGCGCCAGAAATCATTTTTGCCGAGATACAAACGCAGGTGGCCGGGCGTGCCGCCGAAAGTAAGACCGATATCCCCGTTGCCGCTCAGCGGCGCATCGGGCACTTTGGAAGTGGGCGTTCTTTTTGGCGGAGCGGTAAAAACCGACGTATAACGGGCCGCGTAGTCGTGCTGCGCAGCAGCCGCGCCCGCTAACAGCAGGCAGGCAAACAGAAGCTTGATTTTCATACCGTGGGAATTTGACGGAAAATTAGGCAATAAATACGGCGCGGATTGATAGGAAGATGATGATCCATAATGACATTTTACCGCTGTTGGGGAAGCAAAAAATTGAGGCAAAGCGCGTGGAATTGCTTAAATTCCTGTAACAAACAGGCGTTATGTCAATATTTTTTGTTGATCCGGATATTTCACTGGCGAATACACTGCACACCGATTTTTACAACGACCCTGCCGTGTTCGGATTTGCGCGGCAAAATATCTTCGGGCCTTCCTGGCAATACATCGGGGATGTAAACCTGTTGCGAGATCCGGGGCATTGTTACCCGTTTGTTTTTATGGAACAATTTATTGAAGAGCCGCTGGTGCTGGTAAAAGATCAGCAATCCAATATCCGCTGCCTGAGCAACGTATGCACGCATCGCGCTGCAGTTTTGGTGAACGAGCCCTGTAAACTTTCACAGCTGCGTTGCCGTTATCATGGCCGCACTTTCGCCCTCGACGGGAAATTCCAGCGCATGCCGGAGTTCGAAGGAGTGAAAAATTTTCCTTCCCCGCAGGATGACCTTGCGGAGCTGCCTTTGTTCCGCTGGGGAAACATGTTGTTTTCTTCCCTGCAAACCGGCAGCGGCCATCTCCCCTTTTTCGGTGATATGATGAAGCGTATCGGCTGGCTGCCGCTGGATGAATTTGTGTACCGCCCCGAGCTGAGCAAATATTATTTTATCAAAGCCAACTGGGCGCTGTATTGCGAAAATTACCTGGAAGGTTTTCATATTCCTTTCGTACATGCCGGCCTGAACACGGTGATCGATTACGGCAGCTACACCACCGAGCTGTTCCCCTGGAGCAGCCTGCAGCTGGCCACCGCCAAAGAAGGCGAAACCTGTTTCGACCTGCCTCCCTCCTGTCCCGATCATGGCAAAAATATCGCGGCGTATTATTTTTTTGTGTATCCGAACATAATGTTCAATTTTTATCCCTGGGGACTGAGCGTTAATCTTGTGAAACCGCTCACCGTTCATACCTGCAAGGTCACGTTTCTTACGTATGTGTGGAAAGATGCGCTGTACAACACCGGCGCCGGCGCCAACCTGCATACGGTGGAAATGGAAGACGAAGCCGTGGTGGAATCCGTCCAGAAAGGCGTACGGTCGCGGTTCTACCGGCACGGAAGATATTCCCCGGCGCGCGAGCAGGGCACGCATCACTTCCACCGGATGCTGAGCGGCGTGCTCGGGCAATTCATGTAGCTTTTATTGCGCCTTCACCAGCCAGATCGGGTCGCATTTGAAATATCTCCTGAAACAGATCCGGAAGCTGCGCGCATTTTTGAATCCAGTCATTTCCGCGATCATCCCCATCGGGGCTTTTGTTTCCACCAGCGAACGGTACGCCAGGCGCATCCGCTGCGAATACTGGAACTGGCCGATCGTGCAGCCGTATATCGCTTCGAAACCGTCGTGCAGCACGCGGGCGTTGAGGCCGAAAATGGCGGCGAGCTGTTTCACCGTATGCTGCCCTGCATAATATTGACGCAGGAAAACAAAACATTCCCGCACTTTCTGTTCGTTGTTTTCCGAAAGACCATGAGGCACCGGCATATCCATCAGTTTTTCATAAATAGTGAGCATGTTCACCGCGATGCGTTGCAGGAAAAAATGCGCATGATCGCCGAGGTAACGGCAGGTCAGTATATCGCGGATCATCATCCAGCATACGTCGTTAATGGGCAGCGGGTCTTTGTCGCGCCGCAGCGGCCCGTCCGCCTGCATGATCTTCGGGGCTTTCAGCACGGCCAGCTCGGGGAATAATTTTACGATCTCCTTAACCCTTCCCGGCTGGATGTTGATATGCAGGCTGTCGAAATCCTGGTCTTTCTGCAAAGGTGCTTCGTTAGGGTAACTGGCGAGGTTGAACATGTCCATGAAACCGCCACCGAGCAATACGGTTTCCCCGTTCTTAATTTCCGCGATCACGTCGCTTCCCATCATAAAATGGAGAATAATGTTGCGAAAGGGCGTCTGCGGCCGCAGGTTCATTTGCTGTTTGGGATGGACTTTCTGATGCCAGATGGAAAGCGGCCCCATCCGCACATACTGGCTGATGATGGTGCAACATTCGTCCTCGATACGGTCAACGCAGGCGCAGGACAATAACCCGTTCAGCTGGTCTTTGTGCATAACCGCCACCGGCAAAGATTCCGTGATTTCCGCCTGGTCGATCCACATGTCCCTGACGGGTAATGGTTGGTTTTCCATTTTTTAAACAGTTTAAACGTGAACATCCTATTCATGTTGCCTGCAGCCAAATGGAGAAAAAATCAAAACGGGTTAACGGATTTACTTTTGCAAACGTGTTATATATCTAAGAGAGTGTTTTCGCAAAAGAAGGTGAAATTTTACACGACTATTTTTTGTCCTGTTTTTTACGCTGCGGCTGAAACGCAGTAATGGCGCGGGATACGTGGGAATAAAAAAGTCCCGGCCGCAAATGCGGCCGGGACAACCAGGAATGTTTTCAACAATTATTTCAACGAATTGATCCATCCCGCGATCTTCAGCGCGTCGGCTTTCGGCACCTGCGGCATGGGCGGCATTTCCGTGGCATAACCGGGCCAGTTTTCAGGGTTCGGGTTATAGATCAGTTTCACCATCATTTCGTTCGTGTATCTTTTTTTCGCGATATCTTTAAACGCCGGGCCTACCTGCTTTTTGTCGGGATTATGACAGGCGGCGCAGGTATATTTGGCCAGCAGTGGTTTTACGTCTTCGTAAGTAGCCGTTTTCACCACGTGCTTCACGGCAGCGTCCGCCGGTTTCGCGGCGGTTTTGCCGGCCGTGGTTTTCGCTTTTGCAGCGGCGGCCTTTGCAGCGGCTTCTTCCGCGGCTTTCGTTTCAGCGGCGGAATTGCGTGTGCTTACTTCGCTCATTGCCAGCTTTGCGCCTTCCGGGATATTGTTCAGCGTGTAATAACCGGTGGGGTGCACCAGCGAATAAAAATTATCGCGGGAACGCACGCCGTCGAGCGTAATGTTGTGGATGTAATACTGGCGCATGTTATCCACGATGATGCGGGCTTTCAGGCCATCGTCCGACACTTTCACGCCTTTTACCGCGCATTTTTCCATGTTTACGGTCGGGCTGCCGTATACCGGGTGGTATTTGTAAATGAAACTTTCCACGGAATAAGATGCAAGGTCTTCCGCCGATTTTTTATCTACCGGCAAAGTGAACTCGATCTCGAAACCGTCGGGCATCGCTTTTACGGACTGCATTTCGAAAGGCACGCGGTTGTTCCACACGAGGCGTTGCAAACCTTCATTGGCGTCGCCGGCGGAGCCCCATCCGCGGTTGGTTTCCCCTACGAACAGGGAACCGTCGTTGCCCCAGGCCATGCGCAGCACGCCGCTCTGGAAGCCGCCGCGGAAGTCGAACGCCACGCCCTGGTATTCACCGTTCACTTTTTCCATCACCACGCGCATGATCTTGCTTTGGCCCTGGTCGCCCACCAGCACCTGGCCGGCGAAGGGACCAAAAACGCCTTCGGGGATCGACAGGATCTCGGAGTTGGAAATACCCAGCACGCCGTGCGGCAGCCATACCGCGGGCGTTTTCAGCTGCGGGATCGCTTTTTTCACTTCGAACATGGTCTTGAATTTTTCATCCACCACGTTTTCCGGCTTCACAGCGCGGCCTTCCGCGTTGCGTGTTCTGCGCTGGTCCACCTGCGCGTAGATATCTTCTTCGGTGAGTTTCAGCGGGGAATTGGGCAGGCTCGTCCAGCGGAGGCCGGCCGGGTGCCCTACGAAATCGCCTTTTTTCACCTGCCATACGCCGCCGGAGCCCATCCAGTCGCCCTGGTTCTCCGCGTAAAACAGTTCGCCGTTGATCATGCCGAGGCCGCAGGGAGAGCGCATGCCGGTAGCCCAGGGCTCCATCGTGCTGCCGTCCGCCGCAATGTGCATCATCCATCCGCGCCAGGGCACGCGGCTTTCACCGCGCCACCATTCCTCGTTGCCGAAAGCGACGTTGCCGGATACAAAAAATGAACCGTCCGGCGCCAGCTTGGGGCCGAAGCTGTATTCGTGGTAATGACCGGAAATAGGCCATGCGTAAACGGTTTCGTATACGTCGGCTTTACCGTCCATATTCGTGTCTTCGAGGCGGGTAAGCTCGCCGCGCTGCGCGCAGTAAAGCGAACCGTTCTTGTATGCGAGGCCGAGTATCTCATGCAGGCCGCTGGCGAACTTGCGGAAAAAAGGCCTGCGGCTGGTGGGATTTTCCACGATGAACACGTCGCCGCGGCGGGTAGATACGCCGAGGTCGCCGTTGGGCAGCACGGCAAGACCGCCTACTTCCAGCAGCGTGCCTTCCGGCGCGCTCATCTTCATGATCCTGAAATAATCCTCTTCCTTGGGCGTTTCCTGCGCCTGTGCCGGAAGTTGCGTAAGAAGCGGCAAAAGGTACATCGCCGCTTTTCTGATAATATTTTTCATGCTGTTGGTGCTGTCTGGTTTGGTTAGAAAAGGATGGAATAGGTCAGCTTGCCCTTCACGGGAACGATCAGCTCTTTTTTACCTGCCGCGTCGCGGAGGATAGGTTTTGCCGATCCTTCCTGCAATTGCAGGTACCACGCTTTTCCATCCACCAGGTACAGGTCTTTGCCGAGCGATTCGATCTGTTCGCCTTCGGCGAGTTTGGCGTAAAGGTCCGCCGCCGGGCCGGTCACGTTCAGTTCGCGGTAAATGCCGTGCCCGTCTTCCGTTACACGGATCGCATCGGTAACGGTGCTGCCGTGGATCTGGTATTTGAAAGTGGGGCGGTCTTTATCGTCGAGCACATAACCTTTGGGGCGGTAGCCGCTGCCGGTAGTGTCTGCGCTCCATGCGTCCTGCTCCGAGGCAAGCCTGCCGAGGGTGAAGAACGGCGTGCCGAAACGCTGAACGGCGCCCTGCGGGCGGGCGGTGCCGTTGCCGCGTTCGTGCCACATGGGCGTGGTTTCGAGGAAATTCCCGCGCCAAACCTGCACCAGCATGCCGCGGTCCATATCATACGTATAATGTACGTTCGCCGGGCTGCCTACAGACACGGCGTGCACTACTTTCTGCTGCTGGCCGGGCACATCGATGAAGCTGCGCAGAATGGTGTTCTGGTCTGCATTCACCAGGATAGGATCGGTATCGTCCGGCGTAATGGCATCGCCGATATATACATCGCGGAGGCCGGGGCCGGAAATTGACAGGCCGAGCGAAGGGCTGCCCCAGTCGCCGGTGCGGGCGTATACGATCTCGATGGGCGTTTCGCCGGCGGGCAATGTTATTTTCTGGCGGTTGCGGCCGGAGCCGGTGATGTCTTTTCCGTGGATGCGGATCATTCCGCCGCCGCCTTGCGTGGCGAGGGCAAGGGAATAATCCCCGGCTTCCTGTACGTGCAGTTTGCCGGTGTAATGCAATATATATTCCCTGGAAAGCGGGCCGGCGTTGGCGGTGAGCGTTTTGGAAACACCCGTAGCCACCGGTTTGGCGGTATCCAGGCGTTGTTTGTTAAATTGCCCGTTGAATACTTTGTATTGCAGGCCGCTAAGTTCCGGTTTAGGCGTTTTGAACTCGCGCACGGAAATGTTGCGGAATGCTACGGCACCATGGTCTCCCTGGATGCGGAGCGGGCCTGCAGCCTTTTCGTCTCCCCCGCCGATAGAACCGCGGGTGGGGCCTTGCAGCTCCACATTTTCGTGGATCAGCACGCCGTTGAGCTCGGCGCGGATGATGCGCGCATTTTCGGTCTTGTTGCCGGAAGCGTCGAACCGGGGCGCCTGGAAAGAAACTTTCAGGTGCTGCCACAGGCCGGGGGCCTTGCTGGCGTTCTGGCGCGGGGCGTAGCCCTGGTAACCTTTCTGGCCTTCGGGTTTGTTATCGTCCCAACGTTCGTAGATGCCGCCGTTGTCTCCGGGGCGGGGGCTGGTAATGCCCCAGCTGTCCAGCAGCTGCAATTCGTAACGGCCCTGGAAATAAATACCGGAATTGGAGCCTTCGGCCATCATATAATCCAGTTCGAGGTCGATGTCGCCGAATTCCTGGGTGGAGAACAGGTCTTGCCCGTGCTGTTTTTTGCCGGGAAGGTTGACGAGAATGCCTGCTCCTTTGGTGATTTCAAGGGCATTGGGCTTTCCGAGGCGTGCGTGTACGTCTGACGCGAGCTGCCAGCTGCTGCCGGGCTGCCTGAAGGCGGACAGGTCCTGCAGGGGCCATTGTGCAGACTGGGCTGCAACGGGCTGGCTGAGAGCCAGGCCGGCGCCGCAGGCGTACAAAAAGCCGATCCAGGACCGGCCGGGTTTACTGTTTTTCGATCTGTGTACCATAGTGCGGTAAAATAAAAAATGTTTTGGTTGCTAAAACGATTTTGTTACGGATGGTAAAAATAAACGGCCATGCAAACCTTTGCACAGCGTCCGTTACGCGCGTTTGTGCGTTCCGGCATTATACAGACGGGACGGGCGGGCGGGATTTACCAACCTCCGGGCGGGAAATTTATAAACGGAAAAATCCGCCGGATTGGCGGCGGGGTAAGCGAAGGGGCGAACCGGGCGGCAGTGCTTTATCGATATAGCAAATTTTATTTTTGAGCAGAAGCAAAGCGGGCCCATGCGTCTGAAAATATCATTGTGTTGTTTGCGTGTGTGTGTGTATAATCCCGCGATGCACGGCGGCAGGGAAAATGCCTGCTAAATAAGCCGGGGCAGGAAAACATCGTTTATGAAAGACCAATTATTTAACATTGATTACATTGCGGCATGCACCGGTATTTTCTGCTTCATAAACCATACAACATGCTCAGCCAGTTCAAAGGAAACGAACAGGGAGGCCGGCTGATCGGCGCACTGGGCTTCGATTTCCCGGAAGGCACGCATGCCGTGGGCCGGCTCGATTATACTTCCGAAGGATTGTTGCTGCTCACCACCAACAAACAGGTCACGCGCCTGCTTTTTGAAAGCACGGGGCCGCATAGCCGCACCTATCATGTAATGGTGAAAAACGAAGTGAACGCCGAAAATCTGCAGCGGCTGCGCACCGGCGTGCGCATCCGTATTTCTGGAGAAGAATTTTACACCACCCCGCCCTGCGATGCGCGCATCATTCCCGCGCCCGCCAATCTGCCTTTGCGGGAAGGGGACACGCCGCGCAAAGTGCCGCATACCTGGCTGAGCATCACCATCAGCGAAGGAAAATTCCGGCAGGTCAGAAAGATGGTGGCGGCGATCAGTCATCCCTGCATGCGGCTGATCCGTGTAGCCATTGAAGATGTATTGCTGGGAGACCTTTCACCGGGTAATGTGAAGGAAATAAAAGAAGAAGAATTTTTCAGGCTGCTGAAACTTCCCGCTGCTGCGCCCGGAATATCAGCAAAGTGATCACTACGCCAAAACCCGCCATCGTGCCAAATGCCCAGCGAAGGCTCAACGCTTCCGCCAGGAAACCGACCACCGGCGGCACCAGTAAAAAACCCAAATAACCCACCGTGCTCACCGCCGCAATGGCCGGGCCGTTCGCCATTGTTTTCGATTTGCCGGCCATGCTGAACACCAGCGGCACCACGCAGCTCACGCCCACGCCGATCATCATAAAACCAATGCCCGCCGCCACCGGCGCGGGCCACAAAGCCGCCAGCAGCAACCCGGAAAATATCAGCATGCCGCTGTATTTGATCATGTTCAGCGCGCCAAAACGATGCACCACCCTGTCTCCACTGAAACGCCCCGCCGCCATGGCCACCATGTACACCACAAAACCCGCCGTCACTATTTCCGGCGAAGCCTGCACCGCTTTCTGGAAATAAATGCCGCTCCAGTCGTACATCGTGCCTTCGCAGCTCATCACCGCGAAACAGATCAGGCCGTATTTGAGCAGGTGTTTGTCTGGCAGCGCAAACCTCCTGCCCGTGGGCGCGGGCGGCTGTTCCAGCACGCCGGGGTATGCAAAAAATCCGAGTATCACGAGCAGCAATCCCACTGCCAGGAAATGCCACGAAGGCCCGACATTAAAATACACCATCACCCCGCCCAGCGCCGCGCCGCTGAAACCGGCCACGCTCCAGATGCCATGAAAGGTCGTGATGATGGAACGTTCGTACAACGCCTGCACGCCCACCGATTGCGCGTTCATTGAAATATTCAGCAGGTTGCGCGAAGCCCCGAAACAAAAAAGGCCCACGGCCAGCTGCCAAACAGAGGTCACAAAACCCAGGCAGCTCAGCATGCCGTTAAAGGCCAGCGCACCGGCGAACATGATCCTGTTGCTGCTGTACCGTTGCAAAAGAACGCCGGTAACAGGCATGGTCACCATCAGCCCCAGCGGCAAAGCGAACAACACGCTGCCCAGCTCCGCCTCGTTGAGGCCAAGCCTGCTTTGGATCTGCGGGATGCGCGAGGCCCAGGTGGAAAACCCGAAACCTGAAATGAAGAAAAATAATGCGATCGCGATACGTGCTCTCCTGGCCTGGTTCATAATTTTTTATTCGTCTGTTTTTACTCGTCCGGCCAGCAAGGTAGTGCCTAATCCCAATACGGCGATCACCGCGAAAGAAACGCGCAGCCCGAAGGCCTCGGCGATAAACCCGATCAGCGGCGGCCCCAGCAGGAAACCGAAAAAGCCGATGGACGATACCATTGCCAGGGCTACGCCCGGCTGAATGGTCTTTGATTTTCCGGCAATGCTGAAAGACAAAGGCACTACCGCCGCTACGCCCAGCCCGGTGATGAGAAACCCCGTGGTAGCGGTAAGCAAAGCGGGAAGCAGCACAGCCGTCATCAAACCGGTCACGATGATCAGGCCGCTGGCCCGCAGCATGCGTTTCACGCCAAACCGGGTGACGAAATAATCCGCCGCGAAACGCCCGCCCGCCATAGTGGTCATAAACGCGATGAAGCCCAGGCGGCTGTATTCCACCGGCGCATGCACCACCTGGTTGAAATAAACGCCCGTCCATTCAAACATCGTTCCCTCGCAGATCATACATGCGAAAGTGATGAGCCCCAGCAGTACGATGTTCCTGTCCGGCTTCACGAAAATGTTGGTTTTGCCCGTTTTGCGCGCCGCGTCGCGTGGGAGCAGGAAAGAGCCGGTGACCACCGCAAGAACGATAGACAAACTGAAAATGAAACAAAAATGCGTAAAAGGTCCCTGTCCCCGCGTTACCATCCAGCCGCCGATCACCCCGCCGATAAAACCCGCCAGGCTCCACAGCCCGTGAAAGCTAGCCATGATGCTGCGCCGGTAAAGCGTTTCCACGCCCACGGCCTGCGTGTTGGCGGAAATGTTGATCAGGTTGCCGCACAGCCCGAAGATCACCAGCGACGCCGACAGCATTACCGTAGTAGGCGCCAGACCCAGCAGCAGCAAAGAAGACGGGTACAGCAAAGCCGCCACCATCAATACGCCCCGGCTGCCGAAACGGCTCACCAGGTAACCCGAAAGCGCCATGCCGGCCAGCTGCCCTGCGGGCAGTGAAAACAGCAGCCCGCCCAGCTCGGCGTCGCTCAGTTGCAGTTTGGCCTTGATATCCGGTATACGGCTGGCCCAACTGGCAAATACAATGCCCTGGATGAAAAAAAACGTGCTCAGCGCGATGCGGTAAACCCTTTGCGGTCTTAACGGAAGAGAATAAGCTATGTGCATGATGCGCAAAATTATTATATCCCTATACGCCCTGTTTGGTCTATAATGACCAGTATTTGTCCTGTATTGATCCGAAAAGCTGTATTTTTGTACCGTCATGAACGATCTGCAACTGGAGGAGATCCACCCGGATTCGGGAAGGTCCTTCAAATTCAACACCTCCTGCTTCAAAAAGAATTTCTACTGGCACTTCCACCCGGAATACGAGATCGTATACGTGGAAGGCGGTTCCGGCACCCGGCATGTCGGCCAGCATATCTCGAATTATATCGACAGCGACCTGATCTTCATCGGTCCTGATGTGCCGCACCTGAATTTCGACTATGGGCTCGGTTACGAGATCAACCAGATCGTGGTGCAGCTGAAGGAGGATTTTTTGGGAGACGCGTTTCTCAACGCCCCGGAAATGTCCGCCATCCGCGAACTGTTCAACCGCGCCAAATACGGATTGTCGTTCAGCGGGCAAACCAAAACCCACATCGCCGCCAAACTCAAACAGATGCAGGAGATGGACCATTTCGCACAGCTGATCAGCCTGCTTGAAGTATTCCAGCTGATGGCCACCAGCAAGGACGTGGTGCAGCTCAACCAGCGGGCGGACCAGCAACATAAAGACGCGCGCATGGCCGTTATCTACGGTTACATCGACGCAAATTTCCATCTCCGGCCCGACGTAAACACGATCGCACGGCAGGTGCACATGACCACCGCCGCTTTTTGCCGTTACTTCAAAAAACAGACGGGCATGACCTTCACCGACTTCGTGAACCACTGCCGCATCAACCAGGCGAAGAACCTGTTGCTGCAAGACCGATCGGTAAGCGAGGCCTGTTTTGCCACGGGGTTCGAACAATTGTCTTATTTCACAAAGCTGTTCACGAAAATGAACGGCGAAAACCCGCGCGAGTTCAAAAAAAGGCATCTTGCTAACGCATAAAACACGCAGCCTACATCTTTTCCTTTACCGTCACTTTCGAATCGAGGAATTCCCATTCTTTGATATGCGCGGGCCGGTGCTCTTTTTTGACGATCGCGTCCAATTGCTGCAGCAGTTCAGGATGCTGCGCCGCCAGGTTGTTGGTTTCTGAAGGATCGGCGGAGAGATCGTACAGCTCCCAGGGTTTGTGAAGATCCTGCTTCAGCCCCGTTTTCACGCCCTTCCATTTGCCCATGCGGATGGCCAGCTGGCCGCCTTTTTCGGGGTATTCGAAATAAATGTAAGGCCGTTGCGCCTGTTTGTTGCGCCGGCCGGTCATTTCAGGCAGCAGCGACACGCCGTCGTTCTCCGGCGCCGCAATTCCCGCGATGGCCGCAAAGGTTGCCATCATATCGTATTGCACGCCCACGTAATCGGTTTGTATGCCGGCTGGTATTTTCCCGGGCCAGCGCGCAAGGAACGGCTCGCGGATGCCGCCTTCGTACACGTCCATTTTCAGGCCGCGCAGGCCGCTTACACTGTTGAAGAACTGTGCGTTCACACCGCCGTTGAACGTGGCGCCGTTGTCGGACGAGAACATGATCACGGTGTTGCCGTCCAGCCCCAGTTTTTTGACCTGTTCCATGATGATGCCTACCTGTGCGTCGAGATACGTGATCATGGCGGCGTAGGTGGAAAGCGGGTATTTGGCGGAAGCGTACGATTGCTGCCCGTAATACGGTTGCTCGGGGAACCGGCCGACATATTGCTGAACTGCCGCATCCGGCGCCTGCAGCGATACGTGCGGGATGGTATAAGGCAGGTAGAGGAAGAAGGGTTTGGATTTGTTTTCGTTGATGAAACGTATTGCTTTGCCCGTCATGGCATCTACCGCGTATTCTTTTCCTTTGAAGTAATTAAAATCTTCGTCTGTTGCCGTTGCGGGATCAAGGCGTTTATGCACGTTCATGGGCGGGTTGTTCAGCGTGTCCCACCGGGTATTTTCCCAGAGATGCGAGGGGTAAAAGTTATGCGCCTGTTTCTGGTCGAGGTAACCGTAAAAATAATCGAAGCCCTGTTTGTTAGGGCTGCCGGTGGAATAATGCATGCCCAGCCCCCACTTTCCGATGGCCCCGGTAGCATATCCCGCCTGTTGCAGCATTTTCGCGACGGTTACCGTGCCTTCCGGCAGCGGCATCTGCCCGCCTTCCAGCGAATCGGAAAACCCGCCCAGCTCGTAGTTCCCTCGGATATACGAATGCCCGCCATGCCGGCCGGTCATCAGCATGCAACGCGCCGGCGCGCATACCGGCGTGCTGGTGTAAAACTGGTTGAATTGCACCCCTTCCCGCGCGAGACGGTCGAGATGCGGCGTTTTGATCTTCTGCTGGCCATAAGCGCCAATCTCCCCCACTCCCAGGTCGTCCGCATAAATAAAAATGATATTCGGTTTGCGCGGCTTTTTTTGCTGCGCCTGCGCGATGCCGGCAGTAGCGGCCAGCATGGCGAACAGGATCGGAATGTGCTTCATACGCTACAAATAAACATTCCGGAAAAGGATTATTCCCCTGCTCATGGAATAACTGACGGAAAGATGACAGCCAACCGCCGGTCAATCATTTGCCGCTGAAAAATGATTATGTTATTTTCGGGTATGCTCACATTTCAGTTTTCCCCCTTTCCCGAACTGGTTACCGACCGGCTGGCATTGCGCCAGCTGCGTATATCCGACGCCGTTGAGATGCTTTACCTGCGCTCGCACCCCGGGCTGATGCGGTACATTCCCCGCCCGCTCTCCCGCACGGTCGAAGAAGCCGTTGAGCTGATCGAAAGGTACCAGGGATACTTAGACCGCAGCGAAGGGATCAATTGGGCCATCACCGAAAAAGGAAAAGACGTGCTGATCGGCGCCGTCGGTTTTGTGCACTTCGAACCCGAAAATCACCGCGGCGAAGTAGGCTACCTGCTGCACGACGCGTTTCATGGCAAAGGCATCATGACCGAAGCGTTGCAGGCCGTGCTGGATTATGGTTTTCACACGCTGAAGCTGCATTCCGTGGGAGCGGTCATCGACCCGGAAAATACCGCATCGGAAAAAGTACTGCAAAAACTGGATTTCGTGAAGGAAGCGCATTTCCGTGAATCCGGGCTGTATGAAGGCCGCTGGCTCGATTCTTACGTGTATTCGTTGCTTACGCCCTTAAAATAGGCCTTAAATGATTAATTTCACGCCGTCATGGCAAGAACTTACGTGATCGGCGATATACACGGCGCATTGCTCGCGCTGCAACAGATAATTACGAAAATAAACCCGCAGCCGGAAGACCGGCTGATATTCCTGGGAGATTATGTAGACGGCTGGAGCCAGTCTTCCGGCGTGATCGGCTACCTGATGGAGCTGGAGCAGATATGCCACTGCGTTTTCCTGAAAGGCAACCACGACGCATGGTGCGAATCCTGGCTGGCCGGCGAAAAGGCCGATAACGTCTGGCTGTTTCACGGCGGCATTTCCACCGTGGAAAGTTACGAGCCGCTCGGCGCGGAAGAAAAACAAACGCACCTCGCTTTTTACGGGCGCATGCTCAAATATTATATCGACGAAGAGAACCGGCTGTTCATCCACGCGGGTTTCGCCTCGCTGCACGGGCCGGAATTCGAGCGGTACGACAAAAGCCATATGTGGGACCGCACGCTGTGGGAAATGGCTGTGAGCCTCAATCCCCGAATGCGGCAGCACGACCTGCGTTATCCCAAACGGCTGCGCCTTTACGCCGAGATCTACATCGGGCATACGCCCACCATCAACTACGGCGTTTCAGAGCCCATGAAAGCCGCCAACGTGTGGAACGTGGATACCGGGGCCGCTTTCACCGGCCGGCTGTCCGCCCTCAACATCGACACCAAAAAATACCTGCAGAGCGACGTGGTGCGCACGCTGTACCCGCAGGAAAAAGGCCGGAACCAATACTGACCTGTTTTCCGTACCTTTGCATCCGCAAATGGTAAAAATCAATCAGATATCGTTGCCGGATTTCCCGCTGCTGCTGGCGCCCATGGAGGATGTAAGCGATCCCCCCTTCAGGGTCGTATGCAAGGCCAACGGGGCAGACCTCGTGTACACGGAATTCATTTCCAGCGAAGGCCTCATCCGCGACGCCATCAAATGCCGTAAAAAGCTCGATATTTTCGATGAAGAAAGGCCCACCGGCATCCAGATCTTTGGCGGAGACGAAGAACGCATGGCCATGGCCGCCAAAATCGTCGACGTTACCCAACCCGAACTGCTGGACATTAACTTCGGCTGCCCCGTGAAAGGCATTGTAGCGAAAGGCGCCGGCTCGGGCGTGCTGAAAGACATACAGCTGATGACGCGCCTCACCGAAGCCTGCGTGAAAAGCACTTCCCTGCCCGTTACGGTTAAAACCCGCCTCGGTTGGGACGATGCCACCAAAAACATCGAAGAAGTGGCCGAGCGCCTGCAGGACATTGGCGTAAAAGCCCTCACCATCCACGGCCGCACCCGCTGCCAGATGTACAAAGGCGAGGCGGACTGGAGCCTTATCGCCAAAGTGAAGAACAATCCCCGCATACACATCCCCATTTTCGGCAACGGCGATATAGACAGCCCGCAGAAAGCATTGGAATACAAAGAGCGTTACGGTGTAGACGGCATCATGATCGGCCGCGCCGCCATCGGCTACCCCTGGATATTCCGGGAAGTGCACCATTACATCAACACCGGCGAAATGCTGCCCGCGCCTACCGTAGCCGAACGTGTGGAAGTGTGCAAACAGCACCTGCAGAAATCGCTGCAATGGAAAGGCCCGCACGGCGGCATTTATTCCATGCGCAGGCATTACCTGAACTATCTGAAAGGATTACCGGGCATCAAAGAGTTCCGCACAAGGTTGGTAACACTGAACGATCCCGAAGAAATTAACGGCGTGCTCGATGAAGTACTGCGCGCCTATGAAGGCTACGAAATGGAACGCACGCCCATCCATCTCGTGAATTATCATGAAAACTGCCCGCTGTAAAGGGTTTCACTTCTACTTACAATCTACTTTATTGTACGGCTGCGGCTCGAATTTCAGCTGGCTGTTGTCTGCATTAAAAACCGGAACGCCGTTGGCATCGAAATTATCGGCCAGCGCTTCGTACACCTGCTGCCCCATCACCTTGAACACCACGGGGCGGTCGCTGGTCTGGCCTTCGCTCTGGAAATGGTACGTGGCGCGGAGGATGTTGTCGCTGAGCGTACCGTCTATCACCCCTGAATTTTTATCCTTCTCAAAGAAATTATAATCCAGCACGCCGTTGGCTTTGTCTTCGTTAACGATCAGCTGCAGATGGAACGTGTCTTTCCCCACCACTTTCTGGTAACAGGCCGCGCCCGCTTCCCCCGCTTTCACCGCTTCGGCCGTACTGACGCTGTCTCCGGGCTGTTTGCTGCCGGAGGAATTGCAGGCTGATACAACGGCTGCGCAGGTTATGATCGCTAAGACGGTAGTTCGCATTTTCAGTATTTTTTTAAATCTACGGAATATTTTCTGAAGCTGCTGACATAAGGCTGTCAAACACCCCTCCCATCTTTGTGTCAACAAAACCAAAAACCTCATACAATGGCAACTATCACTGAATTACTCAAGGAAATGGCGTCCGAAGCCGAAACCACCCGCAAAATGCTGGCACAGATCCCCGACGATCAGCTCGATTACCGCCCGCATCCCAAAAGCATGAACATCCGGGAACTGGCCACGCATATCGCCGAGATCCCCGGATGGTTATCCATTATCATCGAAAAGGACGAGCTGGACTTTGCGGGCGAACCTTACGTAGCACCGCCGGTAAGCAGCGCGAAAGACCTGCTGGGGCTGTTCGAAAAATCTTATGAAGAAGGGCATGCCGCGTTGAAGAACGCAGACGAAGGCCAGTTTTCCAAACCCTGGACCATGCGCGCCGGCGAACAGGTCCTGAGCGTGGCGCCCAAATCGGAAAACATCCGCATGACCTTCTGCCAAACGGTGCATCACCGCGCGCAGCTGGGCGTGTTCCTCCGCCTGCTGAACGTACCGATCCCCGGCAGCTACGGCCCCAGTGCCGATGAAATGGAGCAGTACAACCAGCAGGTTGAAGCTTAGAACACCGGTCTAGTTAAGCATTTCAGACAACAATACAGGATTGAGCGGCGTGCTGATATCAAAAAATCGCACGCCGCCTTGTACGTATGCGATCAGTACATCGTTGTAAGGGATTACGTCCAGGAAAAAGCTGCCGTCTTTCACGGTGTTGACCCTGGCCGGCCAAAGCGGCTGCGTAACGTCATATACCACCAGCCCTTCCGTGCCGTCGCACACATAGAGCGCATTGCCGTGAACGCCCAGGCCGTAAGGGCCTGTGAGGCTCATTTGTTTTTTCAGCACGGGTTGCGTGGGGTTCGTTACATCATATACCATCAACGCATTCTGCGGGCTGCCGCAGGTACCGTTGCCGCGCAGCGTGAGATAAGCGGTATTGCCCTGCGTAACCACGGGGTCGCAGGCGCGGAAGTGCGCTACGGCGCCCAGCCGCGTGGGTTTTTCAGGGTCTTTCAGCTCGAAAATAAAAAGCCCGGTAGTAGAGCCGATGAAAAGTTTATCGTCGTAAGGAAATATCGTTTCGATCTGCCAGCCTACCGGCACCGTGTTTTTTTTCACCGTCTCGCCGGGAATGCTGATGTCGTATACCAGCAGGTTGGTGTTGTTCACCACGTAAAGATAATTGCCCGCTATCGCGAAACGGGCCATGGACCCGCCTTTGCCGCCACCGGAACTGTCGCTTGCGTACGATTCGGAAGCGCCCTGTTTTGCGCATTGCGCGAACAATAGAACGGCCAGGGAAAGTATAAGAAGTAAACGTGTTTTCATCAGTTCATGCATTGAGGGTTAAGAACGGTTTCCTGTTTCCAGCGCACCACGCGGCCTTTCGACACGTCAGGGCAAACGTAATACGAGCCGCGGGTTGGCGGGCGTGGATATTTCATTTCCGGGAAAATGTCCGGCAACCGGCTTTTTACTTTTACGTCGGGGAAAGCAGAAAGGTCGAGCACGAGCATGTCTTCAAAAGAATTGGTATACACGGCATTGCCTTTGAGCGCCACTTCCTGGCAGCCGGGCACGTTCAGGAAACCTACCTTTACCGGTTTGGTTTTGTCGGAATAATCGATGATGTGCAGGCCGATACCGGTTTCCACCTGGAAAAGCTTATTGCCCAGCACGAAGATCTTGCCGCCTTCTTCGGTGGCGCGTTTTTCGAGCACGGAAACGCCGGAAGCCAGCGCGTCGCGGTCTTCGTACACGGGCACCCAGGCCTGTACTTCGCCGGGCTCGCGGTAACCGACGCGGTCCGCGTTGCGGTCGTTTAAATCAAGGGTGAAAAGGCCGTCGCAGGCGGAAAAAACAACGACGACGAACAACATCGAGGTGAACAGTCGCAGCATAAGGATATCGTTTTAGGGTAATAAGGGTTAAACGGCGCTGCGCTGCCGGAAGTTACAAGGGGTTAAAAAAATAAGATATATTATTTACGGGCAATCCATTTATCGTTGATGTAAAAAGTACCGAAAGGCACCAGGGACGCGCCCAGCGCGATGGCAGTCTTGCGGAAGGACCAGTCCAGCACGATCTTCACTTCGATCACGAGAATCACGTACAATACGAACAGCAGGCCGTGCGCCATGCCCACCTGTTTGGTCATTCCCGGCATGTCCCAGAAATATTTGAGCGGCATGGCGATGAACAGCAGTACCAGGAAGGAAATGCCTTCCAGCAGGGCGATGATCTTCAGTCTTTTGATGGCGGGCGCCGGATTTTTTTCCATGCTGCAAGTTTACGGCGGAAATCTTTCCCGGGAAATGATTCTTGTCAGGTGAGGGCGGTTCGCGGGAAGAGGGCAAAAAAAGCCGCTCCCGGCGGGAACGGCTTATCAAATCGAAAGATCATGTTATCAGGGATTGGTAGACCATAACCCGGCGGACTTGATCACCACCCTCCTGTTCAGCTTCAGCTGCGCCACCACAAATTCGGCAAGGTCTTCAGACTGCATCACCTTTTCAGGGTTGCCGTCCGTCAGTTTCAGTTCTATCGCCATATCGGTGGCCACGGTGCTGGGCGTCAGCGCGCTCACGCGGATGTTGTGTTTGCGCACTTCCAGCATCAGCGATTCCGTAAGGCCGAGCAAACCGAACTTGGATGCGCTATAAGCGCTGGTCAATGGCGCGCCGCGCTGGCCCGCGGTAGACGAAATATTGATGATGTCGCCCGTTTTTCTTTCGATCATGCCGGGCAATACCGCGCGGGTCACGTAATACACGCCCAAGAGGTTCACCTGTATCATGTTCTCCCAAACGGAAGGCTCCAGTTCCAGGAAACCGCCGAACGACGCGGTGCCCGCGTTGTTGATCAATATATCTATCTGCCCGAAAGCAGCCAGTATTTCTTCCACGGCCGCGTTCACTTCGTGTATGTTGCCCACGTCCGCCACGGCAAAAGCGGTTTTTACGCCCAGCTGCGCGATCTCTTTCGTGGCCGTTTCCAGCGACGCCGCGGTGCGGCCCATCAGTGCAACGTCCGCCCCTTCTTTGGCGAGCGCCAGTGCCAGCGCACGGCCAATGCCTTTACCGCCGCCGGTGATCAGCACTTTTTTTCCTTTGATCGTTTCCATCTTATTCCTTTTTATGGTTCTTGTTCAAGTTGATCGTTCAATCCGCAAATTAACCGGTTCTTCCGCACATAACCATTCCTTTAACTTAACGGTAACCTTTTGCCTGCAGGTGGAACAGCTCGGCGTAGCGGCCGTTTTTCGCCAGCAGTTCGTCATGACTGCCGATCTCCAGCAACTCTCCTTTTTCCAGCACCAGGATGCGGTCCGCCATTCTCACCGTGGAAAAACGGTGCGAGATGAGCACGGCGGATTTGCCGCGCGTAAGGTCCGCAAAACGGAGGAATACTTCATATTCCGCGCGAGCGTCCAATGCGGCGGTGGGCTCGTCGAGGATCAGCAGCTGCGCGTTTTTCATATATGCGCGCGCCAGCGCTATCTTCTGCCATTCGCCGCCGGAAAGCTCCACACCGTTGTTGAAACGCCGGCCCAGCATCTGCTCGTACCGGCCGGGCAAACGTTCCGCCAGCTCGTCGGCCATGCTTTTCTGCGCAGCGTTTTGTATTAAGTCTGTATTCGCGATCTCGCCGATGTTGCCCGCGGCGATATTTTGACTGAACGTCATCTGGTACCGCTGGAAGTCCTGGAAAATAACGCCCACCTGCATGCGCAATTCCGCGAGGTCGTACTCCCGCAGGTCGTGCCCATCCAGCAGGATGCGGCCTTCCTCCGGATCGTACAACCGCGCCAGAAGCTTTACCAGCGTGGTTTTCCCGGCGCCATTCTCTCCCACCAGCGCCAGTTTTTCGCCGGCGTGCAGCGTAAAGTTCAAATGCCGGTTGGCCCATCTTTCCGCATGTAAATATTTAAACCCGACGTTCTCGAACGTAAAGCCTTCTTTGATCGGGTTCGGGAAAGGCCGGGCCTTTGCGGGCTGCGTGATGCGCGGCACGATCTCGAAAAACTCGAACAGGTCGCGCAGGTAAATGGCGCCCTGCGTTACGCTGGTGAAACGCATGAGCACGCCTTCCAGCAGGCCGCGCAGCTGGCGGAACGAGCCGCCGAGGAAGGCCAGGTCGCCGATGGACAATTGCCCCTGTACCGTGCGGAGAATGATGATGACGTACGCGGCGTAATACCCCGCGCTGCCGATGATCGCGAACAGCACCGCCCAGATGTTGTAACGGATGGAGAGATCGCGTTTGTCTTTATAAAATTTATCGGAAAGCCTTCTGAACCTTTCCACGAGATAGCTGCTGAGGTTGAAGATCTTTACTTCCTTCACCGATTCGTCGCTGGCGCCGAGAAAACGGATGTAGTCCAGTTCCCGCCTGTCCGACGTTTGGCCCCATGCCAGCGCGTAAAACTGGTCGTTGAAATGTGTTTCGGATAAAAACGCGGGGATCACCGCCACCAGCAGCAGCAAAATGAGCCACGGGCTGAATGTGAGCAGGCCCGCGGCGAGGAAAACCATCGTCACGATGTCCTGCACCTGCGTCATTACCTGGCTGAGCAAAATGGTGCGGCCGGCGGTTTGCTGGCGGGCCCTTTCGAGTTTATCGTAAAAGGTGGAATCTTCGAACTGGTCGAGGTCGAGCGTGGCGGCATGCTGCATGATGCGCACGGAGGTGTGGTTGGCCACCTGTTCGCCCAGCATGCTGTCCATCAGCGAAATAGCGCGGCCCAGTGCGCCGGAAACGATCACCAGCGCGAACTCCAGGCCTACCAGTTCCCATAGGTACTGGTAGCTCAGGTCGCCTTTCTGCTGCGTCATGATCACGACTTCGTCGATGATCAGTTTGCTGACGTACAAGAGGGCCAAAGGCGTGGCGGACTGCGCGGCACGCAGCAGGATGTTCCAGACGGCCAGCCAGGGGCTGGTTTGCCATACCAGTTTAAAAAAAGCGGGCAGGTTGCGGAGGGCGGCCATACGTTCCCTGAAACTAACGTCCGGCTCACCGGGTTTCCTGTTGGGTCTTCTCATACTCATACGGAAATGAAGATACTGAATGTTGGGAAACCGGAAGCGGCGGGAACACAATGCCTGCTATTCCGCGATGATCACTTTCACGCCTCTTTCAGTGAGCATTTTTACCGTTTCGGAAGCCACCTGGCCGTCTGTGATAATATAATCCACCTGTTCGAGGCTGCAGATGCGGCCGATGCCGCGGCGGTCGAATTTGGAGCTGTCTGCCATCACCACCACGGTTTGCGCGAGACTGATCATTTTCATGTTAAGGCTGGCTTCTGCAAGGTTGGTGATGGAAAGGCCGAACTCGGGGTCGATGCCGTCTACCCCTACGAAAAGCACCCCGCAGGAAATATCGTCCAGCAGGCGCTCGGCGAAAGAGCCGGCGGCGGCGAAAGAGCTCTGGTGAATGAGCCCGCCGATCTGCAGCACGTCGATATGCGGGCGATTGCATAGTTCCAGCGCCACTTTCAGCGCCGGCGTGATCACTGTAAGATGTTTATTGGGATGCAATACTCTTGTAAGCTCGAATACGGTGGTGCCGGAACCGATGATAATGGAATCGTTGTGCCCGATAAGCTCTACGGCCGCTTTCGCGATCCGTTTCTTTTCTTCCATTTTAATGAACTCCTTTTCGTTGATAGGCCGTTCGATCGTATAGGGGTTCTGGGTGCTGCCGCCTCCTTTTGTGCGGTAAAGCAGCTTTTTTTCTTCCAGCAGCTTCAGGTCTTTGCGGATCGTAACACCCGAAACCTGCAGCGAATCGCTCAGCTCCTGGATATCCACCTTTCCGTTCTCCTGCAGCTTCTGCAAGATCAATTGATGCCTCTCGGTAATATTCATGTGGAATCTAGCTTAACTAATGTTTAAATACCTTTATACTTTTCACCAAAATTAGCGTTTTAAATCGGATGCCAAAGACTTGCACGAAAGTAAAAATGTCCTTTAAAGGCTTGAAACGTAGTTTTAACACTAAATTAATATTGACTTAACTTTAATTAAATTTTGTTTAATAAAGTTTAATTTCTACTTTTATTCAGCTTCATTTCATTCCACGAATTAACACTTTTACCATGACCATCTTCGAAAAAGCGGGAATCCCGCGCCAGTTATTATGGGGATATATCGGCGTCATGATCTTCATGATGGGCGACGGTATTGAACAAGGCTGGCTCAGCCCTTACCTGGTAGATCACGGCATGACCGTGCAACAATCCGCAACCCTGTTCACCGTGTACGGCATCACCATCGCCATTTCCGCCTGGTTTTCCGGTGTGCTGGCGGAAGGGCTCGGCGTAAAACGCACCATGGCCCTCGGTCTTTTATTGTATTGTCTTGGCACCGTTGGTTTCGTAGGTTTCGGCATGCCGGAGCTCAACGTTCCCGTGATGCTGCTGACTTATGCATTGCGCGGCTTCGGTTACCCGCTTTTCGCTTACACTTTCCTGGTATGGATCGCTTACGCTTCGCCGCAGCAGCAGCTCGGCCGCGCCGTGGGCTGGTTCTGGTTCGTGTTCACCGGCGGCCTCAACGTGCTCGGCGCATATTATTCCAGCTGGGCGATCACAGAGTTCGGTCATTTAAATACATTATGGACCTCGTTGTTCTGGGCCCTGCTCGGCGCCGTTTTCGCGCTGCTGCTCAACCGCGGCCGCAGCAAGGCTGAAAGCCAGGCTACGGGCGGTTCCAAAATGCAGGAGCTGGTAAAAGGGCTCACCATCGTAAAAGAAGAACCGAAGGTATTGCTGGGCGGCATCGTGCGCATCATCAACACCACGGCGCAATTCGCCTTCCCCGTGTTCCTCCCCATGTACATGGCCCGCCACGGGTTCGACACCACGCAATGGCTCACCATCTGGGGCACCATCTTCACCTCCAACATCATCTTCAACCTCATATTCGGTTTCGTGGGCGACCGCTTTGGCTGGCGCAACACCATCATGTGGTTCGGCGGCGTGGGCTGCGCGGTAAGCACCCTCCTTTTTTATTATTCCCCGCAGATCTGGGAAAACAATTACTGGATGGTGATGAGCGCCGGCATCCTTTGGGGCGCGCTGCTGGCGGGTTACGTGCCGCTCACCGCGCTCGTGCCTTCGCTGGTGAAAAAAGATAAAGGCGCCGCTATGGCCATACTAAACCTGGGAGCGGGTTTGCCCGTGTTCGTCGGTCCCGCCATCGTAGGCCTTTTTATCGGCGCCGCCGGTGAAGAAGGCGTGATCTGGATACTGGCCGTACTGTATGTGATCAGCGCCATCATTACGCGTTTTATCACCCTGCCCGACAATGCGAAAACTTTACATCATCACACGCAATCAGCAGAAAAATTACAAACCATTTAGCATGAGAATACTGATCACTGCTCCTTACAACGAGAAGGGGGTCCGGGAAATTGAACAATTGTTCGGAGAAGTCGTATACAGGCCATGGAAGCCGCATGGCAGGGCTTATTATGAAGACGAGCTGATCGCGTTGCTGGAAGAATCAGCCGCGGAGGCGCTCATTACCGAGCACGATCACGTGACCGCGAAAGTAATTACATCTTTCCCGCAACTGCAATTCATCGGCGTATGCCGCGGCACCCCGTCCAACGTGGCTGTATCGAAAGCCACCGAACTGGGCATCCCCGTGTTTTTCACGCCGGCGCGCAATGCGCAGGCCGTCGCCGAAATGTTCATTTCCACCGTTATCATGCTGCTGCGCAATACCATTCCCGGCATCAACTGGCTGAAAGGCCGCAACTGGCAGGAAGGCGCGCATGATTCGTACCTGTATTTCAAAGGCGGCGAACTGGCCGGCAAAACCATCGGCATGGTGGGCTTTGGCGCGATCGGCCAGCTGATCGCGGGCATGGTGCGCAACTATCCCTGCGAGATCCGTTTTTATGATCCGTATGTGCGGGAGCACGACCCGGCGTATCAACAATGCAGCGTGGAGGAGATATTTTCGGAATGCGACATCGTGTCCGTACACCTTCCCGTAACGCCCGAAACCACCGGGATGATCAACAGCCGGTTGTTGAAAAAGATGAAAAAAGACGCCATCTTCGTAAACACCGCGCGCGCGGCGGTGGTGAAACGGGAAGACCTCCTGGAAGTATTGGAAACAAACGCCATCCGCGGCGCGATACTCGACGTGTTCGACCACGAGCCGCCCGATGAAGTGGATTACCGCATCATCGACCAGCCGCATGTGATCGCCACGCCGCACATTGCCGGGGCCACTTTCGAAGTGGAAGACCATCATGTCGAAATCATGAACCGGGCGCTGAAACAATGGTTCGGCCAGGGAGACAAAAAGGTCAGGGAACTGGCCAATCGGGAAATACTTACAATGCAGGTAAATGACTGATCAACACGCTTATATTATTGCAGACATCGGCACGGGGAACGTGCGCGTGGCCGCCGCTTCCCCGCAGGGGCAGGTGCTCGGCGTAGCCCGCGAGGATATCGTTTATCACAAAGACCCGCTGTATCCCGACGCCTTGTATTTCGAGCCGGAGCAGCTCTGGCAGCAGGTGCTGCGCCTTGCGCGCGAAGTGCTGCAAAAGGTGCCCGCCGCTTCCGTAAAAGCCATTACGGCCACCAGCCAGCGCGAAGGCATCGTGTTATTGGGCAAAAACGGCCAGTCGCTGACCGGTCTTCCCAACATCGACCATCGCGGAAGGGAATGGGAGCACATCATGCACGACAAAAGCCGCATCTACCAGCTCTCCGGCCGCTACCCCACCTCGCTGTTCTCCGCCATGAAACTGGTGGGCATCCGCGAGCGCAGGCCCGACGTGTGGTCGCAAACAACCTCCTTTCTCAGCATCAGCAACTGGATCGAATACCAGTTCAGCGGCGTGGCGCGTTACGAGCACTCGCAGGCTTCGGAAACATTGCTGTACGATGTGGGCCGTATGGCGTGGTCTGAAGAACTGTGCAGTGCCTTTAACCTGCCCGCCTCCCTGCTGCCGCCCATCGCCGCTTCCGGCGAAGTGCTCGGCAATGTGACAACAGCCGTATCCCAAACCCTCGGCATCCCCGCCACCGCGAAAGTGATCGTGGGCGGCGGCGATACGCAGCTCGCCATCAAAAGCACGCGCCCGGCGGTAGACGATATGGTGATCGTATCCGGCACCACCACACCCATCGTAAAACTAACGGGAACGTATACACTGGATAACGAAGAACGCACCTGGACCAGCCGGGACATAGAGCCGGGGCGGTTCGTGTTCGAAGCGAACGCCGGCGTAACGGGGCTGAACTACCAGCGGCTGAAAGAAATATTTTATCCCAACGAAGGGTACGACGTGATCGAAAAAGAGCTGGCGGAAAACAAACACACTTTCTGCATGGCCTCGCTCGGCTCGCTGCTGGCGGACGAAGAGGTGTCGCTCACGCGCGGCGGCTTTATTTTCCCCGCGCCCGTTTCGCACCTCCTCACCCGCGGTTCTTTCGTATGGGCCACTATTCTCGACATCGCCTGCTCCATCGCCAAAAACTACCGCATACTGGCGGAAGTGGCCGGTCATGAGCCAGACTACATCTGGGGCTGCGGCGGCGGCCTGCAAAGCAGGGTGCTGCGCCAGCTCATCGCCAACCTCACCGGTAAAAAAGTAAAACTCCGGCACGAGTTCCAGCAATCTTCCGCCGTCGGCGGCGCGCTCATCTGCAACCAGGCTTTGCAGCTCGACGTACAGATGAACGAAACCACCGAAACCGTTCACCCGCAGGACGAAGCGCATTTTACGGCGCTGTACGCGGAATGGGAGAAAACGCGGAACTATTTCCGGAACATGAACTGATCACAACATGCATACATTCATAGGCCTGGACGTTGGCACACAAGGCGCCCGCGCCGTGCTGGCCGACGTTTCAGGCAACGTACTCGCTTCTTCGGAGGAAAATTTCCCGCTCAGCGACAGCTCCCGCGAAGAACAATCGCCGGAGACCTGGTGGCGGGCCTGTGCCCGCGTGCTGGAAGAAGTGCTGCAGCACAGCGCCGCGGCTGGTTTGCAAGCCATTTCCGTAACCTCCACTTCCGGCACCATCATTCCCATCGGTAAAAATAACGAGCCGCTGCACCCCGCCATCATGTACAGCGACGGCAGGCAGGCGGAAGAAGGGGCGCTCTGCAAACTAACGGCAATACAATATAACCCCGACGGGTATACGGCGTTCAACACCACCAGCGGATTGCCCAAAATGCTCTGGTTCCTGCGCCGCTTCCCGGAAAAAATGAATGACATTCACCTGTTTATCCATGCGGCGGATTTTATCATCGGCAAATTGAGCGGCCGTTACGATGTTACCGACTTTACCAATGTGTTAAAATCCGGCTACGATGTACGCATCGAACGCTGGCCTGAATATATTTGGGAAAAATTGCCGCTCCGCAGGGAATGGCTGCAGACCGTAGTGCCTTCAGGCACGCCCGTGGGGCCTGTAACGGCCGATATCAAAGGGTTGCGGAAAAATGTGACCGTAGTGGCCGGCATGACGGACGGCTGCGCTTCGCAGATCGCTTCCGGCGCCGTGAGCCCCGGCACCTGGAACACCACGATCGGCACCACGCTCGTTGTAAAAGGCGTAACGCTCAATGCCGTTAAAGACCCGCAGGGGCGGCTGTACAACCATCGCCATCCGGAAGGGTTCTGGATGCCCGGCGGGGCCAGCAATACGGGCGCGGATTGGGTTACCCGGCTGTTTGGCAACGATCTCGCCGCGCTCAACGAAGCCGCGGCGAAACTGCTGCCCACGGAACACCTGTTCTACCCTTTAATGCAGGAAGGCGAACGTTTTCCGTTCATCGCGCCGCAGGCAAGGCAGTTCGAAACGCCGGGCATGGACGATGCGGAACGTTTTACCGCCGGCATGGAAGGCGTGGCGTACGTGGAGCGGCTTGCATATGAATTGATCGAACAGCTTTCGGGGGAGAAAGTAAACGCCGTATACACCGCGGGCGGGGCCAGCAACAGCAACGCCTGGCTCGCCATCCGCGCCAATGTGCTGAACAGGCCCGTGCACAAAATGAAAGAAGTGACCGGCGCCACCGGCGCGGCCATACTCGCGGCATCCGGCACGCACTTTTCCTCGCTCCGCGAAGCGGCCGCGGCCATGACGCAGATCGAAAAGACCATCACCCCACAGCCTTCACTGGTTGCGGCATATGAAAACAATTACCATCGTTTCGTCCACGCATTGAAAGAAAAAGGATATGCTTAACGTTTATTTACTCCGCCACGGACAAACCGCCTGGAACGCAGACAACAACCGCTATTGCGGCCGGTCAGACATTTCGCTCACCGCCAAAGGCATCCGGCAGGCGGAGCTGGTAAAAGAACAGCTGAAAGGCATCACTTTCGACGGGGTGTACTCCTCCCCGCTCGAGCGCGCGTTCATGACCGCCAATATCGCGTCCGGCGCGCATGTGATCAAAGACCAGCGGCTGATAGAAGCCGATTTCGGCGCATGGGAAAAAAAGACGAAAGAAGAGTTCATCGCGGAAAACGCGCAATTGTGGGAAAACTGGATGAGCGACCCTTCGAAATACAAAGCCGGCGGCACCGGCGAATCCGGCAAAGAGATCGTGACCCGCGTAGACGCGTTTTTTTCCGACGTGGCGCGCAAACACCGCCAGGGCAACATACTCGTGGCCGCGCACAACGGCGTGAACCGGCTGTATCTCGCCTACAAGCTGGGCATGCCGCTGAAAAACTACCGCATGCTGGTGCAGGACAATGCGGCCATTACCATGTTCACCATCGACGAACAGGGGCAATTCACCCTTCAACATCTTAATTCAAAATTCTGATCCACGATGAAAAAAATACTTCTCGGCAGCGCCCTTCTCTGCACAGCATTGATCGCCAATGCACAGCAGACCATCAACGTGCTCAACATCCGCAACGCCAAAGAACTGCGCGGTTTCTTCGCCTATACCGGTAAAGACGTGCCTTTTATCAGCGGCCACCGCGGCGGGGTCAACAAGGGTTTCCCGGAAAACAGCCTCGAAGCTTTCGAGAATACGCTGCGCCACACGCCGGCCACTTTCGAAATTGACCCTCGCCTCACCAAAGACAGCATGATCGTGCTGATGCACGACGCCACGCTGGAACGCACCACCACCGGCAAAGGTAAAGTGGGCGACTACACGCTGGCCGAACTGAAACAATTGTATCTCAAAGACGTGGAAGGAAATGTGACCGCTTTCCGCATTCCCACCCTCGAAGAAGCGATAGACTGGGCGAAAGGCAAAACCGTGCTCATTCTCGATAAAAAAGACGTACCGTTCGAAATGACGGCCGCTATTATCAAAAAACATAAAGCCGAAGGGCATGTAATGGTAACCGTTCATACCGCCAAAGAAGCGAAATGGTACCACGACCGCAACCCGGAGATCGTGTTCGAGGCGTTTGTAAAAACGCAAAAGGCGCTGGAAGAATACGAAGCCGCCGGCATTCCCTGGACGCATATTATGGCCTATGTAGGGCCTGATAACAAGCCCGAACTGGCGCCCCTGTACGCCAATTTGAACAAACGCGGCGTTATGTGCATGATTTCCACCGCTCCCACGTACGACAAACTGCCCGGGGCGGAGGAAAGAGCGGCCGCCTACCGGTCCATTATCGAAAAAGGCGCCAGCCTGATCGAGGCGGACAGGTCCATCGAGGCGGCGGACGCCATTGCGTCCCTGGTGCCGGCCGAAAGCCCGAAAAAGAGGTATTTCGGCAAAAAGAAGATCAGGTAACCTATACCTTTAATTGTATATCTGGTATCATTCACGAGACAAAACCACCCTTTCACGGAAAACCGGCAGGAAGTATGCCCTCCCTGCATATCTTTGACCCGGTTTTTCATAGGATATGGTTAAAATTCTTTGAGGGCGGTATTCTTACCGCCCTGTTTTTTTATAAGACCTTGCTGTTCAGTGCAGAAAATCCCCCTATTCTGCCCGCAGGTTTTTTACGGGGTTAGACAGGGCCGCCCTGATCGCTTTATAACCCACTGAGGCCCATGCTATCGCAACGGAAAATACCACTGCCAGCGCAAATACGCCCCAGCCGATGGTAACGTGCGCATGAAATCCTTCCAACCATTTGTTCATAAAAAAGTACCCCAGCGGCGCGGCGATCAGGAAAGCGATGCCGATCAGGAAAGTGAATTCGCGGGAGAACAGCAGCACGATGCTTTCCACGGAAGCGCCCAGCACTTTACGGATACCCACTTCTTTTTGTTTCTGCACGGCCATAAAAGACACGAGGCCGTACAAACCCAGGCAGGAAATAAAAATGGCGAGCAGGGCGAAGATCCTGAACAGGAGCGCCGTTTCGGCTTCGGCTTTGTAATACCTGGCGATCCGCTGGTCGAGGAAACGCGTATCGTAGAGATAAGTAGGATAAACGGACGTAAACACCCGTTCGATCTGCGGCAGTGTTTGCTGTATGGCCGTGGTGTTGAGGCGAAGCGCCATGAAGTTGATGGTCTTGTTGTCCAGCGTGATCACTACCGGCAATACGGCATCCCGCAGGCTTTGATTGGCATAGTCTTTCACCACGCCCACGATCTCGAGGTTTTTCTGCTGATGAAACGAAAGGCGTTTGCCCAGCACAGCTTCATTATTGGGCAGCTGCATCTTTTTAACGAAGGTCTCGTTCACCAGCACTTCCCTCACCGTATCGCCGGCAAAAGGCCTGCGGCCTGCCATGATCCGTATGCCGAAGGTGGAAATAAACCCGGTGTCGCCGAATTGCCGGGCTACCATAAACGGCTCCATTTCCGCTTTCCCGTTAAAAAAGAAATCCGCCCCCCAGTACCACGATGCGCTTGGCGCTTCCATGCAAAAAGCGGTCGCTTCCACGCCGGGTATGGCTTGCATGCGCTCACGCAGGTGAGGGTATTTTACGGTCATGCTGCTGTCGCTGGGCAGGTCTACCATCAGCAATGCTTCCGTATCGAAGCCCATCGGTTTTTCGCGGAAAAGTTTCATTTGCTGAAACGCCACCAGCGTGCCGATCACCAGCAGCTGCGCCACCACGAACTGGAACACCACCAGGCCCCTGCGCATCGAAACGCCCCCGGCGGCCGCGCGGCTGAGACGGTTTTTCAGCGCGGCCAGCGGGTTAAAGCCAGACACGATCATCGCCGGGTAAAATCCCGCCAGGAAAGTGACTGCCACCAGCAGCAACGCGAGAAAACCCAGCATGCTCCATACCGGGATAAGCAGCGTTTTACCAAGAAGTTTTTCCAGCTCCGGCATGGCTGCAAACGCCAAAACCACGCCCAACAGTACGGAACACGCAGTAATCAGCGCTGTTTCGTGCAGGAACTGCCGCATCAGCTGCCAGCGGTTGCTGCCCAGCACCTTGCGCACGCCGATCTCCCTGGCGCGGTTGACAGACAATGCGGTGGCCAGGTTGATAAAATTGATACAGGCCACGATCAGCAGGAATACGCCGATCATACTCAGGGTTACCAATTCGCGCGAAGTGAACTTATTTCCCTCGAAAGGCCCGAGGTCTTTACTGGTATGAATTTCAGACAGCGGCTGCAGCATGAGGGAAGTTACATTCGGCGTATTGCGCGCGTCTTCGTTGTAATATTTTTTAACGAATGCCGGTAATTGAGCGGTTACTGCCGCAGCATCAGCTCCTTTGCGCAACAGCACATAACAAACGGAATTTCCGCTGAGATTTTTCCATTCCTCCGAAGTGTAGGAAGTGGCAGAAATAAAAGTAGGATAGGAAAACGCGAGCCGGGTGCCCATGTCGGAATTGGCGGGCGGGTCCGCATACACGCCGGTTATTTCGAAGGGTATTCGAAACGAGAACAGCTGGATGGTTTGGCCCAGTGCCTTTTGCGCGCTGCCAAAATATTTTTCGGCAATGCTGGCCGCGACCACCGCGGTATTGGGCCGGGAAAGCCCGTCCGCGTTGCCGGCGAGCCATTTGTAGTCGAACATGCTGAAGATACCTGCTTCGCACCAGGCCATATGGTCCAGCTCGAGGAAACGTTTTTCCGGCGCGCCGTTTTTGCCGGGGATATAGATCTGCCCCTGCCCGAGATGCCACATGGCCGCCACTTTTTCGAACTGCGGGAAATCGTTGCGGAAAGTGGGCGGCAATATCAGCGGCACCCCGCCGTTTTTCGCCACGGTTTCGCCATTGCTGCGGCTTATCGACAACGACGCGACCCGGTAGATCCGGTCTTTGTTCGGCTGAAAATCTTCAAAGCTCAGCTCATGCCTGACCACGGCAAATATCAGCAATGCTGCGGCAATGCCCACAGCCAGCCCGGCAACGTTCAGCAGGGTAAACGAGAGTTTCCTTCTCAGCGAACGGAAAGCGATCTTCAGATGGTTGTACAACATACGGCGGGATTTATACAGTCTTGTTTCTTCCATCAAAAAACAGGTCAAAAACACAAATAATTGATAATGAACGGAAAGAAACAAAAAATACGAAGTGGTTTGTCCGTTTACGTTACAGGCCCTGTCCGATATTGAACAATTGCCGCCGGTTTCCATTATATTTCAGAAAGATTAAACCATCGTGATATGGCCGCTTTTATCCTTGCCCTGATCGGGCTGATCGCCCTGCTGCATTTTTATTTCCTGTATCTCGAAATGTTCGCCTGGACCACCCGGGCGCCGAAGATCTTCAAAACCATTCCCCCCGAGCTGTTCAAGCCCACCAAAACGCTGGCCGCCAACCAGGGCCTTTACAACGGTTTTCTCGCCGCAGGGCTTACCTGGAGCCTGATGATCGGCAACCCCGCCTGGCAGGAACATGTGGCTGTGTTTTTCCTCGTTTGCGTAGCCATTGCCGGCATTTACGGCGCGCTCACCGCCAGTAAAAAGATCTTCATCGTGCAGGCCCTTCCGGCGCTGATCGCGTTATTGCTCATTTGGCTGTTGTAGGTTGAAACGTTTGAATTTTTTCCTGAAGTACAACATGCTCAGCACTGTGCCCGCCAGCCCGGTAAAACCCGTTACCATCACCAGTTGCATGTAAAACCCCAGCCAGTTGGCCTTCACCTGGAACACCGATTTGGCCAGCATCACGCCTACGCTGCCGAGGTAGCCGAAAGAATCCGCGAGATAGATCAGGAAACCCACGTTGCCCGCGAAGCGGAACGCCGCGATGAACCGGTCGAACAGGATGCTGTTGAACGGGATGTACACCATGTACAGGCCGAGGCCGGTGAGCAGCATCCAGGTGAACATTTCCGTTTGCCCGCGCCCATGCATCAGCGTAACGGTCAGCGCCAGCCCAAAACCCGCCAGCATGATCCATTGCGTAAGCATGAACGCGGTAAAATTATGCCGCAGCCAGATCATGGCGGCGATCACGACGAGTATCACCAGCGATATGATCGTTTCCGTTTGTGCAAACACACCTGGTTCGAACACCGCGCCGGAATCGCGCCACATGTCTGCCATAAAACTATCGCGCACTTCGCGGAGGATGGTTACGAGAATGTAGATGAGCACGAGCAATGTAAGTCCCGGCCAAAAACGTTTCAGCAGCGAAAGCCGTTCCGCGCCCGTCATCGGCTGGCGGTCCATGCGCTGCAGTTTGTCGGCTTCCGTGGGCGGGGGAATTTTTTCCAGCATGAATACGAACACGAGCAACGCCGGCATAAACACGCAGCCCACCACGAAAGGCATCTGGTATTCGGTAACGCCCCAGGCGTTCATCACCCATTGTGCCGTGCTTTTCGCCAGCCCCGACGCAAAAATGAAGCTCACCGCCAGCGCCGCGCTGATCAGGTCCGTCGTTCTTCTTCCCTCTACATACGAAAACACCACGCCCCACAGCATGCCCAACGGAAAACCGTTGAGGAACAGGCACCAGAAATTGTACGGCGGGGGAATCCATGCGAACAGCAGCCACGCAAGCCACGAAACGCCCACCAATGCCAGTATCATCCAGTGCCGGTTCACGCGTTTCATGCCGGAGATAAATTTTATCCCGTAAAATTTGCTCAGCATATAACCGAATACCTGCGTGGCTACCAGCACCGTTTTATAATCCAGCCCGAAAAGCGTATGCCCGCCGAAAGCCCCTACGTTAAAGGCTTTGCGGAATGCGAAAATGGCGGTATAAGCGGAGAAGCTCGTAAAGGCGGCAAACAGGGCCACGCCTATTTCTCGACGGGTAAAGCGCATACTTTGGAAGATACGTTGTTAAATCCGTAATTAAAACAGGGCCGCCGCGGGTGCGGACGGCCCTGTGGATCAAAGTTGGCAATTGATCTGGTTTAGTGCCCCAGTTTCATCACTTTGAGTATCTGCCGTTTGTTGCCCTGTATGATTTCCAGGTAATAGATACCGGCGTTATAACCTCCGCCCAGCAGGATGGTGCTGTTCGGCGCGATGTTGTTGCGGGTTTCGACGAGCATGCCGCTGCTGTTGTACACTCTCAGCGCGATCGGCTGCGGGTCTTTGCTGGCCATCAGCACCACGAACTGGTGGAACGTGGGGTTCGGCAGCGCGGTAACGGCAAGACCCTCCCCCTGCGTCCAGGGTTTGTTGCCCGGCACCAATACCTGCGCCGTGGCCGTGCTAACGTTGCCCGACGCGTCCGCAGACGTAACGGTGATGGTGTAGACGCGGCCGTTGCCCAGCGGGTTACGTTTGGCTCTGAGTTTTACGGTGTGGCCGTCCACGATCTCCCAGTCCGGCAAACCGTACACCGGTTCGTTGCTGCTTACGCTGATGGTGTTGGTCACCGCGCTGCAATCCGTTACGGTGTAAGACAGGTCGATGGTATGCAGCCTGTGGTCCGGCACGGTGAGAATGGCCGGGCTCAGCGCGATGTCCGAGATCCGCGGCGATATCGTATCGCGCAGCTGTATGTTGAAAATGCAGGTATCCGATTTTCCGCCCGCATTGGTGGCGATAATGCGCACGTCGCTGTTGCCGCCTACCCTGCTGCCCGGCGCGGGATATTGCAGCACGTTTACGCCGGCGGGATTGCTGATGATCACAAGCGAACGGTAATCCGGGATGATGGCGGAGCAGTCCGCATTGCCGGTAAGCTGCTGATCGCCAGGGCAAAGTATTTCCGGCGGCAGGTTGGCGGAGAGGTTGGAAAGGATGCTTTCGTTGTGGAACCTGTCCAGCGCAGTCACCGTGTAATAATACGTGGTGGCAGGCAATGCGGAAGTATCGGTGAAAGAAAAGACCGCCGTGTCCGTCACCGCAAGGATATTCGCTGCTTCATCGGTGTTGATCACCGGGTTTTCGGAACGGTATACCACAAACTGTCTTGCGCGGTTCATCTGGTCTGCCGCATCGCCGGAATGCTGCCAGCTAAGCTGCACATTTTGGCCGTCCGGCGTTGCATTGACGGTTTCCGGCGCAGGGGGCGCAATACTGTCTCTCCAGCGCATCTGCGGCAGCAGCGCAGGTTTGGCGTACATACGCAGGCGGAGGGAATCGCGGAAATTTTTACGGTTGCTGCGCAGGCTGTTGGTGTTGTAAATGGATTGGCCGAAGATATTTGGATAAAGACTGTCCCGGTTCATGCGCAGCTGCCGCGGCACCTGCGTGGAATCCTGCCAGGCTGCGGCCTGCGCCGCATCGCCCACCTTATAACCGGCGATGCCGATGTAGATGTGCCGGCCAGCCGCCTGGCTGTTCCACCAGGGCACGATGGCGCCGTAATTCGCGCCGGGTTGCCCGATCCACCAGTACACCTGCGGCATGATGTAATCCACCCATCCTTCCTGCAGCCAGCGGCGCGTGTCGGCAAACAGCGTGGTGTAATGTTCCAGCCCGGAAGTGGGCGTGCCGATGGCGGGATTGGTGCTGTTGCGGTAAATGCCGGAGGGGCTCACGCCAAACTTCACCCAGGGTTTGATCGTGCGGATGCTGTCGTATACGCGTTGGATGAGCAGGTTCACATTGTCTCTCCGCCAGTCTGCCTTCACGGTAAAGCCGCGCGGATAGGCAGCGAACGTGGAATCGTCGTTGTAAGGCGTGGTACCGGCGGGCGCCGCGGGCGGATAAAAATAATCGTCGAAATGAATGCCGTCCACGTCATAGCGCGTTACGATGTCGGCGATCACATTCATGATATGATCGCGCACTTCGGGCAGGCCCGGGTCCAGCACGCGGAGAACGCCCTGGCTGAGCAGCCATTCGGGGTGCGTTTTGGTGACGTGATTCTCCGCGAAACCGGGAATGTTCGCGCTGTTGCTGGCCGCGCGGTAAGGGTTCAGCCAGGCGTGAAATTCCATGCCGCGTTTATGGCATTCCTCGATGGCGAAGGCCATGGGGTCCCAGGGCGTGGAAGGCGCGGTGCCCTGTTTGCCGGTAAGGTCAGCGCTCCAGGGCTCGATGTCGCTGGGGTACATAGCGTCGCACTGGCTGCGCATTTGTACGAAAAGCGCGTTCATGCCGGTGGCTTTGTGATAATTGGCGATGGTGATGAAGGCGGCCCTTTGCTGGGCGGGCGTTTGTGTTCTGTTAGGCCAGTCTATGCCGGTAAAAGTGGCCACCCAGGCTCCGCGGAGCTCCCGTTTGAGGTTTTTCTGCGCGGAAACCGCCGCCGGCAGAAGGCTGCAAAGCAGCAGGACAGGTAAAAATCGAGGCATCGGGGTAAGATTTGGGTTGAATGATAGGATTGTTCGAAATATAAGAGCGATTGGCGGGGAGTAGCCGTTATTCACCGGCAAAAAAAAGTGTTAACACGTATGGGGCGTTAAAACCATGTACGTTTATGCAAGGGGCTTTATGAATGCGGGAAAATCCAACATCAAAGGCAGGTTCCGCATTAAAAAGTTTTTGGGAATTAAACTGAGGATCAGGGCCGGAGCACGGCTTTAGCCGGGCAGTTCAAATCCATGCACTTTCAGTGCAGGGAATACATGGCCGGCATAAGTCGGAAAGTCTCCGGAAATTGACAGCCTGCGACGCAACCGGGTCAATCTTCCAGCCCTTTGCCGTCGAGGATCTGCTGCGTATATTTTTCAACCCGTGATTCACGGGTTTTGGATTGTTTGGCGGAAGAAAAATACAACAGGTACCCTCTTTGCCGGCCCGGCGTTAGCGCTTCGAAAGCGGTTTTCAGCGCCGGCATTTTATCCAGTTTCCGCTGAAATTCCTCAGCAACGGGGAAATCCTTCACTTTTTTGAGCGCCACTTTCGCGCCGGCTTCTTTCAGCTCCACCGCTTCAAAAACATACTTTTTGATAACGGGCGCCAGTTTGGTGATCTCGGCAAGACCGGTGAAGCGCATCTGCCGGGCGGATTGTACATTTTCCGTTTGCTGCACCAGCAAGCCTTTCGGGTCTTTCATCAGGGCGCCGTTGAAGAACAGCAACGCGCAATATTCCTTAAAACCGTGGATCAGCACGATGTTGCTTCCTTCGAAGGTATAACAGGGGCAGCCCCATTTTAATTCCTCGGCCAGGTGGCTATCCAGCACGATGGAACGCAGTTTTTCAAATTCTTTCTGCCATTTGTCGGCCTTTGCAAAAAACCAGTCAACTTTCGGGTTCATGGCTGTTCATTTTTGAATGAAGAAATAGTGTCCGCTGAAATTCAGACTTTCAGCAAACCGCGGAACGCCCTGGAGCTGTAATAGGATTGGGCGCCGTTGTGATAAACGAACACATGGCCGTAACGCCAGTCGCAGAAAAGCGCGCCGCCCAGTTCGCGGATATCATCAGGAGTTTTTATCCAGCTCGACGTTTTTACGTCGAATTTGCCGAGCTTCTGCAGTTCGCGGTATTGTTCCTCCGTCAGCATCTCGATGCCCATTTCGGCGGCCAGGTCAATCGCGTTATGTTTAGGCTTGTGCTCTTTCCGCTCCTGCTGGGCTTCGTAGTCGTAGCAGCAATTCCTGCGGCCTTTCGGGGTTTCCGGCGAACAATCGCAGAAGATATATTCGCCGGTCTTTTTATCGTAGCCGATCACGTCCGGCTCGCCTTCGGTGTTTTCCATTTCGTTGAGCGACCAGAGTTTCGCGGCCGCGCCTTCCAGCCTGGCGGCTACTTTCGCCCATTCAATGCCTTTGTGGCGGGGCATGTTTTTCCCGAAACGTTTTTTTAAGGTAAGGAGAAGCGCTTCCTCTTCCGCCGCAGACAACTTCTTTTTGCTGTTACTTTTGCTCATACGTTGATATTATCGCTGATGAATAAAATAAGGTTAAATGAGGTATAATTTACAAAATCCCGCCGGAAATCACACAGCCGTGGCCGTAAGCGGGCTTGCCACCTTGCGGTCTGCCGGCCTGAAATACCACGAGATCACCGTGAGCGCCAACAATAACAGCGGCGGGAAAAGCTCTCCTGTAGCATGGCCTGCAGCGATATGCGAAAAGATCGCGCCGGTCATCAGGAAAAAAAAGCCCGCATACGCCCATTCTTTCACCAGCGGAAAACGGGGCGCCAGCACCGCGATAACACCCAGCAATTTCCATACGCCGATGATGGTCAGGAAATACGAAGGGAAGCCCATGTTATAACCGAAAGTTCCTTCCGTATTCTGCTGGAATACCTGCATGATGCCGGTGGCAACCATGCCCAGGGAAAGCCACAGCGTGGCGATCCAATAGATGATCTTATTTGTTTTTGACATGATGTGTTATTTTAATTTTTCTGCCACTTTTTGTAAACGGTTATGCGCCAGGTCCATGCCGCGCGACATGCCGAACTGCAGGTACTGGTCGCGGATGGCGGCGGACCTGTATACGATATGCATATTGAGTTTGCTGCGGTCGTCGCCGAGTTTTTCAAACTCCAGGAACTCCAGCTGCGCGCCCAAAGACGTGTTCTCCATTTCGAACGTGCGTGTAATGCGCTGCTGATCTATAAACTCATGGATAACACCGCTGAAGCCATGTTTGTTACCCTGCGGGTCGGTGGTTTCGAACTGCCAGCTTCCGTGTTTTTTATTTTCCAGCTTCAACACTTTCGTGCCCATCCACTGTTCGAGGATCTCCGGCTCCACGTATGCTTTGAAAAGCAATTCCAGCGGCAGGTCGAACTCCCTTGTGATCAGCAGTTCCTGCTTGCCGTCTTCGGCGTTGATCTTGGTTTTTTGTTCCATGTTCTCCTATTTTTTCGGTTTATAGTTTTTCATGATCGTTTCGAGTTTATTAAAACGATCTTCCCACAATTTGCGGAAAGGCTCAACAAAGTCTGCTATCTCTTTCATTTTCTTAGGATTAAGATGATAATAAATTTCGCGGCCGTTCTGCTCCTGCGTGAGCAGTTCGCATTCGGTCAGTATCTGGAGGTGTTTGGAAACCGTAGGCCGGGCAGTGTCGAAGTTGGACGCGATCGTGCCCGCGGTCATGGACTGCGACGCTACCAGCACCAGTATCGCCCTTCTTGTAGGGTCCGCTATGGCCTGGAATACGTCTCTTCTTAAATTCATTGCGTAGCTATTTGACTACAAATATAAGCGTAGCTATTTAACTACGCAAATATTTTTTGAGAAGATGAACAGCTGCGGTTGTCAGCCTGGCAAAAAAAAGACCGCTCCCCTTTCGGGAGCGGCCGCGCCATTTCAAACAAACAGTCGCGCTATCTATGGGGAAGCTGCGCGATCCTGCCATGCTGCGCCGCGCTCAGCGCATTGCCTTTCGTCACCTCCCAGATGGCTTCCTGGGCTATGGCTTTATTATGTTCGTTTTCAAGGTCTTTATCCCGGAGGGTGAGGATGACGGTCATGAGGCCGGGATGCTGTGTAACGGGGCCGATACGGTAACGGTCGCCCGAAACGGTCACTTTACGGTCCGCGTTCAGGCAAAAAAGCGCCAGGTTGTACGCCACGGTGGTTCCGGCCGGTATCGTAAAGGTTTCGCTGCGCACGAGCAGTCCGTTTTGCGTGGCTTTGTTCTCCGAAATAAAGACGAGGCCCTCCGGCAGCGTAACCGTCACGGGGGCTGCCGTAGTGTTGCGCAGGCGGAAACAAAGCCGCACCAGCTCGCCGGCGCCCAGGCGGCAATGCTCCTGGTCTGCCCGGCATTCGCAGCTGCCGTAATCATAACCTTTTATTTCATTTCGTACGACGCTGATACCGCGCGGCAGCCTGAAATCGGCGCCAACGGGCGCTTCCTGCGACATGCCCAGGCCTGCCCTGTTGTTTTGCGCGGTGATCGTTTCTTCGGGGGCGGGGGCGGCCTTTTCTATTCTTTTGCCACATGCCGTGGCGATCATCGTCCAGCACAGGAGCCCAACAAACAATTTTGTTAACTGGTTCATTTCATTTCTTTTTGACGCCGCAAAGTTCCGCCCTCCCGCGTTATCTCTTGCTACGCAAAACGGATTAAAACATACGCGGAACGGAGCTATTTCAGCGGCAAAACCGATATAGCCGCGGCTACCACCCGCCTCTTCGAAACCGGGTTCTACCTGCTGAACCTCGGCTGCGCGTTCCATATCATGCAGATCAGCACAGATATTGCGGAGACCCCCACCATGCTGGAACTGCTCAGCACCAAGATCGGCGGGTACTGCATCTATCTCGGCGTCATGCTTTTCCTTAATCTCTACCTCTTTTTCCGTGGCCGCAGGATCTCCCGGCAGAAAAGCCGGCTGGCCGAAGCCGCCGCTCAACTGGGGCAGCAGCCCTGATAAAAAAAAGCCGGCCGTTTGTGTGTTCGGCCGGCTTTTCCTTTTACCTTTCCATCTTCCCCAAAACCCTTTCCCATCAACGTTTTCCGGCCTTTCAACCTCGTTGCTCCCTCTACGTTAACGGCTGTACGAATTTTTTTCAGGTCATCAAAATCGCGGAAACCTCCCCGCAGTGCCAGATTATCGTTATCTTTACATATTACCTATATTAACAAAAGTATATATACATTGTATTTTCACGAATTTGATTTTGACGACGATTTACTGGATGGCATAGAAGCGATGGGTTATACAACCGCCACTCCGGTACAGGAGCAAGTGATCCCCATAATTTTGTCAGGGAAAGACCTCATCGCCTCCGCCCAGACCGGCACCGGAAAAACCGCCGCCTTCCTGCTCCCCACCATTCAGAATATTCTTACGTACACGCACGATGCGCACCAGATCAACTCCCTGATCATCGTTCCCACGAGGGAACTGGCCGTACAGATCTCCCAGGCGCTCGAAGGCATGTCTTATTTCACGAACATCAGTTCCATAGCCGTTTACGGCGGTGGCGACGGTGCCTCTTTCGCCAACGAAAAAAAGGCGCTCTCCTCCGGGGCCGATATCGTGATCTGCACGCCCGGCCGCATGATCGCCCATCTCAACATGGGCTACGTAAAGCTCCAGGGCCTCAAATACCTCGTGCTCGACGAAGCGGACCGTATGCTGGACATGGGTTTTCACGACGATATCGAAAAGATCATCTCCTACCTGCCGAAAGACCGGCAGACGCTGCTCTTTTCCGCCACCATGCCCGATAAAATGCGCAAGCTGGCCCTCAAGATCCTCAACGAGCCCGAACAGGTGAACATCGCGATCTCCAAGCCCCCCGAAAGGATCAAACAGGAAGCCTTCGTGGTGCATGAAGACCAGAAAGTGCCGCTCGTGAAACACATCCTGAGCGGCAGGAAAAAAGAAAGCGTGATCATTTTCTGCTCGCGCAAGCAGAACGTGAAGCAGCTTACCCATGTGCTGAAACGCGCGAAATTCTCCGCAGACGAGATCCATTCCGACCTTGAGCAGAACGAACGCGAACAAACGCTGCTGAACTTCAAGAACAAAAAGCTGAACATCCTCGTGGCGACAGACATCCTGAGCCGCGGGATCGATATCGAAGATATCGACCTGGTGATCAACTACGACGTGCCCAACGACGGCGAAGACTACGTTCACCGCATCGGCCGTACCGCCAGGGCCGCTACAGACGGCACCGCGTACACTTTTATCAGTCCGAAGGAACAAGGCCGCTTCGCACGCATCGAACAACTGCTGGGGCATGCCGTTACCAAAGCCGTTGTTCCGCCGGAACTGGGGCCTGTGCCCGAATACCAGCCGAAATTCCGCGGAGGCGGAGGAGGCAATGGCCATGACGGCGGAGGCGGGCGCAAAAAAGGCGGCGGCAAACCGAAAAACGGGCAACGCCGCAACTACAGGCCGAATCCAAACAAACCGCAACATAAAAAGCCATAAGATCCCCTCTTATGGCTTTTTTTTATCCAATGAAAAAATTCCCGCGCGGCTGTCCGGATTTTTGAAAGGGATGGCACTATATTTAAAAAACAGTCACACCATGAAAAAATTCCTGTTATTGATCCGGGAAGACCTGGAGCGCATGCAGAACATGACGGAAACGGAATTGCAGGCGGACATCGCGAAGATGACGCGCTGGGCCGAGCAATTGGCCGGTTCTGGCAATTTGCTGGGCGGCGAGCCGCTGGAAGCGGAAACGCGGTATGTAAAACGGTCGCACATCGCTACAGACGGGCCTTTTGCCGAATCGCGCGAGAGCGTGACCGGGTACATGTTGATACAGGCGGAAAACATCGAAACGGCCGCGGCGCTCGCCGCCTCCTGCCCTTCCGTGCAGGACAATGAAATCGCTATAGAAGTAAGACCTTTGATGGTACATGAGTGAACAAGACGCCATGCAATTGACGGGGCTCCTGCAGCAGCTTTACCGCGCACATTTCGGGAAAATGGTGAGCCACGCGCTGCTGCGCTACAGCGGCCTCCAGCTGGCCGACGCGGAAGACCTGGTGCAGGAAGCCTTTACCTCGGCGGCGGCCAGCTGGCCGAAAAACGTGCCCGACCGGCCGGACGCCTGGCTTTACGCCGTGGTGCGCAACCAGGCCGCGCGTTTCAGGGAGCGCAGGCAGCCGCATGCGCCGCTGGAACATTTGCCGGCGGACCCCGCCATGCCGCTGCAAAACGAAGACGGCGACCTTCATCTCCTGCGCCTGCTTTTCGCCTGCATGCACCCCCGTTTCGCCGTAAAAGTGCAGCTCGTTACCGCGTTGCGTTACGTCTTCGGCCTGCAGGTGCAGCAGATCGCGGATTTGTTGGGCGCCGAAGCGGACAGCATTTCCAAGATCATTTACCGGCAGCGGCAGCAGCTCAAAAGCGGCGACATCGCCTTTCGCAGCGGGTTTGTATGGTGGAGCGAAGCGAAGGTGGACCTTGCGCTGAAAACGCTGTACGTGGTGTTCACCGAAGGCTGGAAGATCAGGGAGGAAAGGTTGTGTGAAGACGCGCTGAGCCTTACCCGCGAAGTGATCCGGAGGGCGAGGGTATCCGTTCCCGACGCGAAGGCGCTTTACGCGCTGATGCTTTTCCAGCTGAGCCGCTGGGAAACCCGCACCAACGAAGCGGGAGAATTGCTGGAGCTGGAAAAACAACCCAGAGAACGCTGGAACATAGACATGATTCGCGTGGCCACGGACTACCTGAAACAGGCCGGGGCCGTGCCTGCGCCTTCCACCTACATCCTCGAGGCCTCCATCGCCTACCTGCACGCGGTATCGCCGGGTTTCGCGGAAACGCCCTGGCAGCAGATCGCCAACCTTTACGCCCAACTGCAGGCCATGGCGCCTTCGCCATTCGTGCAGCTGAACCAGGCCGTGGCACTGCATTTCGCGGGGCAGCCGAAAGCCGCGATGCATATGCTGGAAGAACTGGAACGGGAGCCCTTCATGAAACATCATCACCTGCTGCATTGCAGCATCGCCCGCATATATGCAGACGGCGGGCGGAACCACCTGGCCCTGCAGCATTACCGCAAAGCCTTATGGGGCAAACCTTCGCCGGAAGAAGAAATCTTCATCCGCAAAAAAATAAAGGCCTGTTTACAGGCCCCTTAAGCTTCCGTTCTGTCTTTGATGATGTCCAGCGCCAGCTCCCAGTGCTTTTCCGTGTTCTGGTAAGCGGTTTCCGTGGGAAAATTGCTGTGTTTTACGCTCAGCCGCGTACCGTTCTCCGTCTGCTCGAAATCCATGCGCACCACCGTGTAATTCTCAGATTGGTCCGGCACGCCGCTGAACGAACTGTAATAAGTGTATTCGAATGTTTTGCCGGGGTCCATCACCTCGATGGTGCCTTTATCTTCAAAAGGTTTCCCTTCCCATTCCCCCGTAAACCGGATGAGGCTGCCCACCTTCCAGTCGCTGATCACATGAGAACCGAAAAGATACTCCTTCATGCCGGCCGGGGTGGTGACGAATTTCCACACTTTTTCCAGCGGCGCGGCGATGTCGATGGTTTTGTTGACAACAAAGTCCTGTAACATATGTATCTGCTTTTAAACCGCTGATTCAGCTGCAAAAACCAGTCCTTTTTGCAACCATTTTGTAAAAATACTTTATGTATCACCCGCTGGTTTCTTTACCTTCGTGACGATGAAAGTGCTTTGTTTCCTGTTCAGCATCTGGATCATATTCTGCGCGGGCACGCCCTGTGCGGACGGTCATACCCACTCCACGGAGGAAACGGGCGTGATCGTTCATATGCCCATCACCGAACATGAAGCCGGCACCGATCTTTGTTCTCCTTTTTGCGCCTGTTACTGCTGCGCGGTGACCACGGCGCTTCCTTCCACCACCACCTTCGTTTCCCGGCCGCAGCCCCTGGCTGTGATCGAAGACAGCTACCTTTGCCCGCCGGTGCATGATTTTACCGTCATTCCCTGGCAGCCGCCCCGGTTTTCCTGATCATTATTTTACTGCAAGACCAACCCTTTAACGTATATGGCCATACGCCGTAAGCGCGTGCGTATATGCCGTTAAATTCAGCTTTCGTAATGCTCAACAAGATTATCCGGTTTTCGATAGACAATAAACTGATCATCGGGCTCGGAACGCTGGCATTGATCGCCTGGGGAGTGTATTCCCTGACGCGGCTGCCGGTAGACGCCGTGCCCGACATTACCAACAACCAGGTGCAGGTGATCACCCAAAGCCCGTCCCTGGCGCCGCAGGAAGTAGAGCGGCTCATCACTTTCCCGGTGGAACAGACCATGGCGGTGATACCCGACATGAAAGAGATCCGTTCCATTTCGCGTTTCGGGCTTTCCGTGGTGACCGTTATTTTTCACGACGACGTAGACATTTACTGGGCGCGCCAGCAGATCAACGAAAAGCTGGGCGAAGCCATGTCGCGCATCCCGCCGGGCATCGGCAGCCCCGAGATATCGCCCATTTCCACCGGCCTCGGGGAAATTTACCAGTACGTGCTGCATCCCAAACCCGGCTTCGAAGAAAAATACGACGCCATGGAGCTGCGCAGCATACAGGACTGGCTGGTGCGACAGCAGTTGCTGGGCACGCCCGGCGTGGCGGAAGTGAACAGTTTCGGCGGAAAACTGAAACAGTACGAGATCGCGCTCGACCCGGACAAACTCGCCGGTTACCGCATCAGCATCAACGAAGTGTTCGCCGCATTGGAAAATAACAATCAAAATACCGGCGGCGCGTACATCGATAAAAAACCCAATGCTTATTTCATCCGCAGCGAAGGCCTTATCGGCTCGCTGGAAGACATCGGCTCCATCACCGTTTCGCATACCTCGCAGGGCTTTCCCGTGCTGGTGCGCGACGTTGCCGAAGTGCGGTACGGCGCGGCCGTGCGGTATGGCGCCCTTACGCATGCGGACGGGAAAAAGAAAGGCGAAGCCGTTGGCGGCATCGTGATGATGCTCAAAAACGAAAACGCCAGCACCGTCGTAAAACGCGTGGAAAAACGCATCGAACAGGTGCGGAAATCGCTGCCCGAAGGCGTGGAGCTGGAAACGTACCTCAACCGCAGCGACCTGGTGGGCCGTGCATTGGGCACCGTCAGCAAAAACCTGATCGAAGGCGCGCTCATCGTGGTATTCGTGCTCGTGCTTTTCCTCGGCAACCTGCGGGCGGGGCTGATCGTGGCATCGGTAATACCGCTGGCCATGCTTTTCGCCATCAGTTTGATGAATGTGTTCGGCGTGTCCGGCAACCTCATGAGCCTCGGCGCCATCGACTTCGGGCTGATCGTAGACGGCGCGGTGATTATCGTGGAAGCCACCATGCACCACCTGGGGCTGAGCCCGCTGAAGCGGCTCACACAGCGGCAGATGGACGGAGAGGTATACGAATCCGCCAGCAAGATCAGGAACGCGGCGGCTTTCGGCGAGATCATCATTCTCATCGTGTACCTGCCCATTCTCGCACTGGTGGGCATCGAAGGAAAAATGTTCAGGCCCATGGCGCAGACCGTGAGCTTCGCCATTCTGGGCGCGTTTATTCTTTCGCTGACGTACGTGCCGATGATGAGCGCGTTGTTCCTCAGCAAAAACGTTTCGCCTACACGCACTTTTTCAGACAGGATGATGGACTGGTTCCAGCGGCTGTACGCCCCGGTGATCCGCGGCACCTTGCGGAAAAAGGCGATGGTGACCGTGGTGGCCGTGCTGTTGTTCGTGGGCAGTCTTATCACTTTCCTGCGGCTGGGCGGCGAATTTATCCCGACGCTGGAAGAAGGCGACCTCGCCATCGAGATGCGCCTGAGCACGGGGCGTTCGTTGTCTGAATCCATCGACAAGATCAATCTCGCTTCGCAGCTGCTGCTGAAAGAATACCCGGAAGTGAAGGAAGTGGTCGGCAAGATCGGCTCCGCCGAAATCCCCACAGACCCCATGCCCATGGAAGCGGTAGACGTGATGGTGCTGATGAAAGACAAAGACGAATGGACCAGCGCATCCACACGAAACGAGATGGTAAATAAAATGCAGGAAACGCTGGAAAGCATACCCGGTGTGAGTTTCGGCTTCTCGCAGCCCATCCAGCTGCGGTTCAACGAGCTGATCTCCGGCGTGCGGCAGGACGTAGGCGTGAAAATATTCGGCGAAGACCTGCAAACCCTCACCCAAATCAGCGAAAAAGTAGGCAGGATCGTAAGCGGCACCGACGGCGCCAAAGATCTTTACCTCGAAAAGATCACCGGTTTGCCGCAGATCGTGGTGCGCCTGAACCGCGACCAGCTGGCTAAATACGGCATCAGCGTAGCCACCGCCAACGGCGCGCTCAACGCCGCTTTCGCGGGGCAAAGCGCGGGACTGGTATACGAAGGCGAAAAACGGTACGACCTCGTGGTGCGTTTTAATCAATCGAGCCGCGAAAACATCAGCGACGTTAAAAACATATTCGTAAGCGCACCCGGCGGCCAGCAGGTACCGCTGGACCAGCTGGCGGAGATCACCTACTCCCCCGGCCCCAACCAGATACAGCGCGAGGCCGCCAAACGAAGGATCATCACGGGTTTTAACGTGCGTGGGAGAGACATTGCCAGCGTGGTGGAGGAAGTACAGCGGAAAATAGACAAAGAAATAAAACTGCCGCCCGGGTATTTCATTACATACGGCGGTCAGTTCGAGAACCTGCAGGAAGCGCAGCGTCGTTTATCCGTTGCCGTGCCTATCGCGCTGGGGCTTATTTTTCTGCTCCTGTTCTTTACGTTCCGTTCCGTCAAACAATCGCTGCTTATTTTCACGGCCATACCCATGGCGGCCATCGGCGGCGTGTTTGCGCTGGTGCTGCGGGGCATGCCGTTCAGTATTTCCGCGGGCGTGGGTTTCATTGCGCTGTTTGGCGTGGCGGTGCTCAACGGCATCGTGCTGATCGCGGAGTTTAACCGGTTGAAGAACGAAGGCATGACCGACCTGCGGGAGATCGTGCTGGAAGGAACGCGGCTGCGGCTGCGGCCCGTGCTGATGACGGCTTCCGTGGCTTCGCTGGGCTTTTTGCCGATGGCCCTTTCCGGCAGCGCGGGCGCGGAAGTGCAGAAACCGCTGGCTACCGTCGTGATCGGCGGGCTGGTCACTTCCACCCTGCTCACCTTGCTGGTGCTGCCCGTGTTTTACATCTATTTCGAAAAGATCAGAACAAAAACAGGCCCTATGAACAAGCTCCTGATATTGCCTTTGCTGATGCTGCCGCTGCTTGCCGGTGCGCAGGAAAAACCGCTGAGCCTGCCCGAATGCATCGGCATGGCGGTGCAGCAGAACCGCGGCATACAGGCCGCGCAGATGGACGTGAATGCAGGCAAACAACTGCGCGTGGCGGCGCCCGAGATCGCCAAAACCGAGGTGATGCTGCAATACGGCCAGTACAACAGCTACGTGAAAAACGACAACAACATCAGCGTTTCCCAGAAGATCCCCTTTCCTACCCTGCTGGGCGCGCAGGGAAGTCTTGCCGGGGAAAACGTGCGGGCCAGCGAGCTGCAGCTTGCTTCCGATAAAAACAACCTCATCTTCCAGGTAAAAAGCGCGTGGTACCAGCTGCAATACCTGCTGGCCCTGCAGCACAAGCTGGAAGAGCAGGACACGGTGTACGCGCGTTTCGTGAAAGCCGCGGGCGTAAAGCTGCGCACCGGCGAAAGCAACCTGCTGGAGCAAACTTCCGCCCAAAACCAGCAGCAGCAATTGCGCACGCAGCTGCAGCAGGTAAAGGCAGACATCCGGTTGTACCACACGCGGCTGCAAACGCTGATAAACGCCGATGCGCCCGTAAACATCATCGAAGAGCCGCTGCGCCCGCTGGCGATGACGGCCGCCGATTCGGCCGCCGTGGCACAGAACCCCGGCCTGCTCTGGTACCGCCAGCAAGCCGTGATAGCGGGCAAACAGCAGCAGGTGGAAAAAAACCGGCTGTTGCCGGATATCAGCATCGGATTTTTCACCCAAACCCTTAACAGCACGCCGCTAAACGCTTCCGGCATGCCGCTCGCCACTTCCGGCAACCGTTTCAACGGCCTGGAAGCCGGTCTTTCCATTCCGTTGTGGTTCCGCCCGCAGGCCGCGAAAATAAAAGCCGCGGGGCTGCACCGGCAGGCGGCTTCGTACCGTTACGAACAGCAGCGGAAAAACTATGCCGGCATGTACAACGAAAGCCTCCAGGAAACGCTCAAATACCAGGAATCGCTGCAATACTACGAAAGCTCGCTGCTGCCGCAGACCGACCTGATGATCGATCATGCGGGCAAGGCTTACGCCAACGGCGAGATCGGGTACGTTGAGTACCTGCAAAACCTGCGCACATCCATGAACGTGCAGCAGAACCACCTGGAAACCATCAACAACTTCAACCAGCGTATCCTGCACCTGCAATACCTGGCCGGCAACAAACCTGAATGAACATGCAAAAACTACTGATCATATTCGCAGCCGCCGCGCTCGTTTCCTGCGGCAATTCGCCCACCCTCAACGGGAAAGACAGCACGGGCACAAACGAAACACATGCGGACGAACACGGCCATGGCGAAGAAACCGTGGAGCTTACCGAAGCCCAGGCCCGCACCGTGGGCCTGCAGACGGCCGCCATCGAAAACCGCTCCCTCAGCGGCGCCATCAAAGTGAACGGCATGCTCGACGTACCGCCACAGCAGATGCTCAGCGTATCTACCCCCTTCGGCGGCATCCTGCGCAACACCCAGCTGCTGGAAGGTTACTGGGTGAAAAAAGGCCAGGTGATCGCGGAAATGGAGCACCCGGACTACATACAGCTGCAGCAGGACTATCTCGAGGCTAAAGCCCAGTTCGGTTTCCTGGAACAGGAGCTGGAAAGGCAGCAGGAACTGAGCAAAGAGAACGTAACGGCCCGCAAAACGCTGCAAAAGACCGAGGCCGAGCACCGCGCGCTGAAAGTGCGCATCGAAGGGTTGCGCCAGAAACTGCTGCTGATGAACATCCACGTCGCCACCCTCGAAAAAGGCACCATCGTGCGCGCCATCCCGGTGCTGGCGCCCATCAGCGGCTACGTGACCAAGGTGAACGCCAATATCGGGAAGTTTGTGAGCGCCAACGAATCGATGTTCGAGATCGTGGACACCGAGCACCTGCATGCCGAGCTGACCGTGTTCGAAAAAGACATCCCGAGGCTGAAGATCGGCAGGAAGGTGCGCTTTGTTTTGTCTAACGAAACGAAGGAACGCACGGCCACCGTACATCTTATTGGCCGGGAGATAGACAGCGACCGTACCATCCGCGTACATTGCCACCTGGACAAAGAAGACAAGGAAATGATGCCCGGCACCTACCTGAAAGCCTGGGTGGAGACCGGCGCCATGGAGGTGCCGTCTTTGCCGGACGAGGCCATTGTGATGGAAGGCGGGAAATATTATGTGTTCCTTGCGCAGGAAGAGCCTCATCATTTTAAAAGGCTGGAAATAAGCACGGGAGTAAGCGGCAATGGGTACACGGAAGTGCGGCTGCCGGAGGAAACGCCCGCCGGTGCGAAGTTTGCCGTAAAAGGCGCGGGCGACCTGATGGCCGCCATGATGAATGCCGGCGAGGCCGGTCATGCCCACTGACGGGAATTATTGCGGGCGGAGCACGTTTCGCCCGCAATAAATTTTTCTATTGGTTTGCTGCATATTATTTTTGCGGGATGCAAAGCGTATTCCAGCATAATTCCGTCGTAATCACAGGCGCATCTTCCGGCATCGGCAGGGCCCTGGCCATCGCCTTTCTGCGGGCAGGCGCCAACGTTTCCGTTTGCGCCCGCAACCGTGAAGCCCTCGAGGCCCTGGCGGCGGAGGCGGGCACGAACGCATTGCACATCTTCCCGGCAGACGTGAGCCACGAACACGAATGCAAAGCGTTTATAGACAGCGCGCTGGAACGTTTCGGCAAAATAGACATCCTGGTCAACAACGCCGGCATCAGCATGCGGGCTTTATTCAAAGATACCAGTCCCGATGTGCTCAAACCCCTGATGGACATCAACTTCTGGGGCACTGTGTATTGCACCAAATACGCGCTCCCTTCCATCACCGAGCACAAAGGCACCATCGTTGGCGTTTCTTCCATCGCGGGGTACCGCGGGCTGCCTGGCCGTACAGGTTATTCCGCATCCAAGTTCGCCATGCAGGGTTTCCTGGAAGCCCTCCGCACGGAAAATCTCCATACAGGCGTTAACGTGATGTGGGTATGCCCCGGTTTCACGGCCTCCAATATCCGCAATACCGCGCTGGATAAAACCGGTCATTCCCAGAAAGAAACCCCGCTGAAGGAAGACCAGCTGATGAGCGCCGAAGATGTGGCCCGCCATACCCTACGCGCCATCATCCAGCGGAAACGCACGCTCACGCTCACCACCCAGGGCAGGCTGACCGTATTGCTCAGCCGGCTGTTTCCCGCCTGGGCAGACAAACTCGTATTCAATCATTTCAGGAAAGAGCCCGGCTCCCCTCTTGAGGCCTGAAAACTGGTCCCCATTTTGTTATACATCGTTTTTTTATCGCTCTTTTGCACCTTTACACTGAATAATTGATTTTCTTTGCACAGGATTTTACAACACCCCTGTGTTTTACAGCTTCGGCTTTATCGTATTATGCCCATTATCACACTGACATCTGACATTGGTTTGCAGGATTACCTGACAGGCGCCATCAAGGGGCTGTTGCTGCAACACTGCGCGGATGCACAGGTGGTGGACATTTCGCATCACATTTCCCCCTTCAACCTGCCGCAGGCCACTTACATCTGCCGCAGCGCCTTTCAATATTTCCCGGAGGGCACCTATCACCTGGTGCTCAACAACCTGTTCGACCGCAAAACTGATTACCTGCTGATGGGCCGGCACAACAACCAGTTCATCCTTTGCGCCGACAACGGGTTGCTCACCATGATAGCGGGGGAAATGCCCGCCGAGGTATACCGCATCCCGCTGGACCCCGCCGAAAGCCGCAACACGCTGAACATGGTGGCCGTGATGGCAAAAGCGCTGTCCAAGCTCACCAAAGGCGCGCTGCCATCCGAGACCGGCACGCTCACCAGCGAGATCACCGTCAAAAACAACCTCCAGCCGCTTACCGGCGAAGACTATATCGAAGGGCAGATCCTTCACATCGACAATTTCGAGAACGTGATCGTAAATATCACCCGCGGGCAGTTCGACGAACAACGCAAAGGCCGCAAGTTCGCCATCCTGTTCCGGAGAGACGAGATGATCACGCAGGTAAGCGAAACGTATGCAGACGTGCCCGAGGGGCAGAAGCTGGCGCTGTTCAACTCCGCCGGTTACCTGGAGATAGCCGTGAACAAAGGCAACGCCGCGGGCCTGTTCGGCCTGCAGGGCTTTAGAAGAGATCAGTTGCAGCAGGGCGCTTACCAGCAGCTTTCCTTTTATCAAACCGTCAGAATCCTGTTCGAATAATGGTCCGTATCGTGAAACTAACCATGGACCCCGCGAGGGCCGCCGAATTTGAAGCCATATTCGCCGACAGGCAGGAAGCCATCCGGCATTACCCCGGCTGCCGGCACCTGGAGCTCTGGAAAGACCGCAGCCATATCGGCGTATATTTCACCTACAGCATCTGGGAAGGCCAGGACGCGCTGGATAATTACCGCCACTCTCCCCTGTTCGCCGAAGTATGGGCCGGCATAAAAGGCTGGTTCACAGGCAAGCCCGAAGCCTGGAGCCTGGACGACAGAACGCCCCGCTTACAATAAAAAAGCACGTTAAAAAGTTAAAGTATTTATAAAAAGTTAAAACTATTGCACACATTAGCTTAATTGGTTACTTTTTCTATTTTTGTCGGAATTATCTAAAACAACCTTATGAATTTTAACCGGATTAATAACATTACGGGCTGGATCGTGTGTATTATCGCCTGTACTGTTTATTTAATGACCATGGAAGCCACGGGAAGCCTGTGGGATTGCGGGGAGTTCATTTCCGCGGCCTATAAAGTACAGGTACCCCACCCCCCCGGAGCCCCCCTCTTCGTGTTGCTGGGCCGCATCTTTACCCTGCCCTTCTCACCGACGGAAGCATCCCTGGGCATCAACATCATGAGCGCCCTGGCCAGTGGTTTCACCATCCTGTTCTTATTCTGGACCATCACGCACTTCGGACGCCGCATTTACAGCAAAAACGGCGAAGCGCCTACCCAAAAACAAATTCATGTGGTAATGGGCGCCGGCGTTGTTGGCGCGCTTGCATATACCTTCTCCGATTCTTTCTGGTTCTCCGCCGTTGAAGGCGAAGTATACGCCATGTCGTCCCTTTTCACCGCGCTCGTTTTCTGGGCCATGCTGAAATGGGAGCATGAAGCCGATACCAAATACGGCGACCGCTGGATCATTTTCATCGCTTACATGATGGGGCTGTCTATCGGCGTCCACCTGCTGAACCTGCTCACGATCCCGGCGATGGTGCTGATCTATTATTTCAAGCGCGGTAAAAACGTGACCCTTTCCAACACTTTCTGGGTGTTTGTGCTGGGCTGCGTGATCACCGGCCTGGTGCAGAAGTTCATTATCCAGGATACCATCAAGGTTTCGGGCATGATGGACGTGTTTTTTGTGAACAGCCTGGGCCTGCCGTTCTTCTCCGGTTTTACTTTTTACTTCCTGGCCATTATCGCCCTGCTGATATACGGTTATTTCAGGCCCGGCAAGATCGGCCTGTATGCACCGCTGATTATCGTGGCCTCGCTGATCATGTTCCCCGCGTTTGCCGACGGCGAAAGCGGCGGCATCCGTGTGCTGCGCTTCGTACTGGGCGCGGGCGTGCTGTTCATCCCTTACTTTATGAAACTGTTCGGGATAGAACTGGGCGGCGCGGGCATGAAACGGTCCGTGCAACTGATCAACTCTTGCATATTTTTCCTGCTGATGGGCTATTCCACCTACATCACCACCATGATCCGTTCCAGCGCGAACCCTACGGTGGACATGTATAACGTGGACAATCCCGTTTCCCTCGTGGGTTATCTCGGCCGCGAACAATACGGCGATTTCCCGCTGATCTACGGCCAGGTGTTCACCGCGCGCCCCGAGAAATACGAGGAAAAAGGCAACCTTTACGCCCGCGGCAATAAAGAATATATCGTAGTAGGCAAAAAACAGGTGCCTGTTTACAACCCGAAAGACATGATGCTGTTCCCCCGCGTATGGGACGCCAGCAACGACCAGGGCCACGCCGATTATTACCGCGCCCACCTCGGCCTGCGCGAAGGCGAGGCGCCGACCTTCGCAGACAACATTAGTTTCTTCCTCCGTTACCAGGTAGGATTTATGTACCTGCGTTATTTCGGCTGGAACTTCTGGGGCAAACAGAACGACACCCAGGGCTTTGGCAACCCGAGAGACGGCAACACCATTTCCGGCATTCCTTTCGTGGATAATTTCTTTTACGGCGACCAGAGCATGATGCCGGACAGCCTGAAGAACAACAAGGCGCACAACACCTTCTTCCTGCTGCCGTTCATTATCGGTCTTTTCGGATTTTTCTTTCACTACAACCGTCATAAAAAAGACGCCCTCATTGTAGGCCTGCTCTTCTTCTTTACCGGTTTCGCGATCGTACTGTACCTCAACCAGGCCGGCAACCAGCCGCGCGAGCGTGATTACGCCTATGTAGGCTCTTTCTACGCCTTCGCCATCTGGATCGGTTTGGGCGCACTGAGCATGTTCGAGTTCTTCAAAAAACGCAAACTGCCCAAACCGGGCGTGATCGCCGTGGTGCTGGCCCTGCTGGGCGCGCCCGTACTGATGGCGCAGCAGGGATGGGACGATCATGACCGTTCCCAGAAAGTGCTGGCAAGAGACGTGGCCCGCGATTACCTGGAATCCTGCGCGCCGAACGCCATCCTGTTCACCGTAGGCGACAATGATACTTACCCGCTGTGGTATGCGCAGGAAGTGGAAGGCATCCGCCCGGATATAAGGGTGATCAACCTGAGCCTGCTGGGTGTAGACTGGTACATCGAACAGCAGACCAAAGCCACCAACAAGAGCCCGGCCATCGCGATGACGCTGAGCGCGGACAAATACCGCGGCGAGAACCGCAACTACGTGATGCATTACGACAACGGCAAAGTGCCGCAGGACCGTTTCTACAACCTGAAAGAAGTGATCAACTTCCTCGGTGAAGACAATCCCGCCGCCAAAGTGCAGCTGCAGAACGGCGAGTTCGTGAACTACCTGCCGTCCAAAAAGCTGTTCATACCCGTAGACGCCGCCGAAGCGGTGAAGTCCGGTACCGTGGACATCCAGGACAGCGGCCGCATTGCGCCGCAGGTGGCATTCGAGATCACCAAAGACGTGATCTATAAAAACGACCTCGCGGTATACGACATCATCGCCACCAACGCATTCAAACGCCCGATATACTTTACCGGCCCGGTAGATCTCGGCTTCAACGAATACCTTTCCATCGAGGGCCTTACCTACCGCCTGGTGCCCACGCGCAGGCCACCTTCAGACGAAATGCTGCCCGGCCTGAACGACCAGGTGAACACCCGCAGGATGTACGACAACCTGATGAACAAGTTCGTATACGGCAGCGTGAATATCGAAGGCGTATATTTCGACGAGCCCAACCGCCGTATGCTGCAAACGATCCGCAACGCATACACCAAAGGCAGCGTGGCGCTCACGAAAGAAGGCGATAAAGAAAAAGCGCTGAAGCTGCTCGAACGCCAGGATTCCGTGTTCCTGCCGGGCAATATGCCTTATGCAATGACCTCGCCCGGCAACATGCACAACCTCTGGAGCATGGAGATCGTATATGCATATTACATCGCGGGCAACGCGAAAAAAGCGAACGAGATCTCCGACCAGATCACCAAAGACCTTGAGCAGCAGATGCGTTATTACCGCGCCCTTCCGGCCGGCAAGTTCACCAACGACCTGCAGGACGACGCGCAGCGCGCGGAACGTTTCTCGCTGATGCTGAAACAATGGAAATCGGATTTCAGTAACGATTCCCTCCGCCGCAACGAGGTAGGCACCGGGCAGATCAATACTTTGCCGCAGGCGCCGCCCGCACCGGACAGCAACAAAAAACCGTAACTTCTATCTGTTACCAAATCATACAGAAAAAGCACCGGAGCATAAGCTCCGGTGCTTTTTGTTATATTGAGATACCATCAAACACCGGAAAATGGAGAAACGTTTCAAACTTCGCGCAGACCAGATCGTAACGCTGATACCCAATATGGGAGGATGCATCGCAACAGACATGATCACCGTGGAAGGGAAACCTGTGGGTTATATGTACCGCGAAGAACCGGTCGATGCCGTGGACAGCGGCTGGTGTTTTTTCTCCGGAGAAGAAGACCAGGATTACATAGATGACCCGAACAACGCTACCGTGTATGCCGTGAATACCATTGCGAACTACGACAGGGCCATTATTCCCTACCTGAACCTGCCCGTTGGCACCGAACTGGAGCGGAAACCCGGCACCGATACTTTTAACCAGGTGCCTGGTTGAGGAAAAATTCCCGGCCGATCCTGAAGCAAAACTGAAGCAACCCTGAAGCAATCTTAAACCCATGCATAAAAAAACGCCGGAAGTTCCCTCCCGGCGTTCTATTCGATGTTAAGTTCCTCTTATAACTTCTCGATCATCGCGCGTACGTTCTTCACGCTTTGCGTGATCTCCGGCACGCTGTTGTACCAGTTGTGCTCGTATTCAGCGGAGATCATGCCCTTGAATTTCTGGGCTTTCATCTCATGCAGCACCGCTTCCACGTTGCTGATGCCGGTGCCCCAGATCACGTCGTGCGCCTGGCGGCTCTTTTCGTTCAGATCTTTGAAGTGCATGCTGTAGATACGGCCGTTCAGCATTTTCATGCATTCCACGGGATCGAGGCCGGAACGTACCCAGTGGCCGATATCGGCGCAGGCACCCAGGTATTTGCTGCGGCCTTTGATGGCTACGGAAACACTGTCCGGGTGCCAGTAATGGCTCGGTTTCGGGTGATCGTGAATAGCTACCTTGATCTTGTACTGGTCCGCCAGTTTCGATACGATGTCCAGGTCTTCAGGGCGCGGCTCGGACGTAATGATCTGGATCTTCATGGCTTTGGCGAAGTCGAACAGCTGTTTCCAGTCCTCCTCGGTACGCGGGCTCACCACGCCGAAAGCAACGAGCGTTTTTTTCTTGGATTTCAGCAGGTTCAGCACCTCCTTTTGTTTTGCGGCGTCCATTTTGAAGTCCATTTTCCCTTCAATGCCGCCCCCGATGGTTTGCCCCGGGAAACATTCCACATACTGCAAGCCGCAGGAATCCAGCTTGTCCAGCGCTTCCGCCAGGGTAAACCTGTTAAATGAATAAGCCTGTGCGCCCAGCTTCCAGCCCAATTTTGCTTCCTTTTGCTGCGCCACGGCCGGCATTGCGTACATCAGCGCGCTGAAACCCAGTGCCAGCAGACCTTTCCTTAGTGTTCTCATAGACGTGATATTTTAAGATTTGACTTAGAAATGTATTTCTGACACGAAAATTAACAGCCTTTTCCGGATTTTGCAACACCGGCGTGACAAACGGTGCTGCATTTAATTTTTACGTAATTTCGAGGAAGATATGAAAGGCTTTATTTTCTCCAGGTATGATCCCTCCGAAAACAGCCAGTCGCCGTTCGACAAGTTGCTGGACATTTTCACCCAATTGCTCACCTACACCAGCGGCGATGTAGCCGAAGCCCTGCAGTGGCTCACCGAGCTGGACAAAGAATACCAGCTGAGCAACGACGAATATGGCATCGGGGATTTTATACAGGACCTGAAAGACAAGGGGTACATCCGTGAGAACGAAGAGCAGGGAACCTTCGCCATCACGTCAAAAACGGAACAATCCATTCGCAAACGCGCGCTGGAAGAGATCTTCGGCAAACTGAAAAAATCCGGCGTGGGCGACCACAACATCCGCAAATCCGGGCAGGGCGACGAGCTGAACGCTGAAACGAGGCCTTACGCCTTCGGCGACGCGCTGGAACAGATCGATATGACCGCTTCCATCCGCAACGCGCAGATCAACCATGGCATCGACGCGTTCAGCATGCAGCAGGACGATCTCGAGATCCGGGAAACGGACTTCAAAACGCAGACCTCCACCGCTTTGATGATAGACATCTCGCATTCCATGATCCTTTACGGGGAAGACCGCATCACCCCCGCCAAAAAAGTGGCCATGGCGCTCAGCGAGCTGATCACCACGCGTTATCCGAAAGATACGCTTGACATCATCGTGTTCGGCAACGACGCCTGGCAGATCGAGATCAAAGACCTGCCCTACCTTCAGGTAGGCCCTTTCCACACTAATACCGTGGCTGGGCTGGAACTGGCGATGGACATCCTGCGGCGCCGCCGCAACCCCAACAAACAGATCTTCATGATCACCGACGGCAAGCCCACCTGCCTCAAACAGGGCAAACAGTATTACAAAAACAGCTTCGGGCTGGACAGGAAGATACTCAACCGTACGCTGAACCTGGCCGCGCAGTGCAAGAAGCTCAAAATTCCCATCACCACCTTTATGGTTGCTACAGACCCCTGGCTGCAGCAATTTGTCAATGAATTCACTGAAACCAATAACGGTAAAGCATTCTTTTCAGGCACAGATAATCTGGGACAATTCCTGTTCTACGATTTTGAGAGCGGAAAAAGGAAAAAATTATAAGTAATGGAAAAGATCAGGACGCTCGGCGAACTTAAAAAAAGCGGTTATGTACACAGGTCTGTGAAGGAAGAGATCCGGCAGAACCTTATCGCGAAACTCAAACGGAAAGAAGCCACTTTCCCCGGCATTATCGGCTACGACGATACCGTGATACCGGATACGGAAAGGGCGCTGCTTTCCCGTCACAATATCCTCTTTCTCGGCCTCCGCGGCCAGGCCAAAACGCGCATGGCGCGGCTGATGACCGAATTGCTGGACGAATTCATCCCCATTGTGGCCGGTTCGGAAGTGAACGACAACCCGTTCTCCCCGCTGAGCCGTTACGCCCGCGATCTCGTGGAACAAATGGGAGACGAAACGCCCATTGAATGGATCGGCCGCGAGGCGCGCTACGGCGAAAAACTCGCCACGCCCGACGTGTCCGTCGCCGACCTGATCGGCGACGTAGACCCGATCAAAGCGGCGAACGAAAAACTCAGTTATGCAGACGAGCGGGTGATCCATTTTGGTATTATCCCGCGCAGCAACCGCGGCATTTTTGTGATCAACGAGCTGCCCGACCTGCAGGCGCGCATCCAGGTGGGGCTGTTCAACATCCTGCAGGAAGGCGACATCCAGATACGCGGTTTTAAAGTGAGAATGCCGCTGGACATGCTGTTCGTATTCACCGCCAACCCGGAAGACTACACCAACCGCGGCGCGATCGTAACCCCGCTGAAAGACCGCATCGAAAGCCAGATCATCACCCATTACCCGAAAACGCTGGAAAACTCGCTGCTGATCACCGAACAGGAAGCCGCCATCCACGCAGAACAGCAGGAAACGGTAAAAATGCCCGACATCGTGAAAAGGATCATCGAACAGGTGGCGTTTGAAGCGAGGGGCAGCGAATATGTCGATAAAAAAAGCGGTGTGTCCGCCCGTTTGACCATCGCCGCATTCGAAAACGCGGTGAGCGCGGCGGAACGCAGGGCGATCCTCAACAAAGAAAAGAGCACCTTCGTTCGCATCAACGACCTGCAGGGCATCATTCCCGGCATCACCGGCAAAATAGAGCTGGTGTACGAAGGCGAGCAGGAAGGGCCGCTGCAGGTGGCGCTGAACCTCCTTGAAAAGAGCCTGCGCACACTGTTCGCACAATATTTCCCGAACCCGGACACGTTCAAGAAACGGAAAGCGGGCGCCGCGGCGGATGCCAATCCCTACCGCCCCGTGATCCAATGGTTCGACCAGGGCAATTCCCTCCAGCTGCTGCAGGACACGACGGACAAACAATACGAAGCCGCGCTTACCAGCGTGACCGGGCTGCCCGGGCTGGTAAAACAATTGTTCCCCAAAGCCAACAAACAGGAGGCATTGCTGATGATGGAAATGGTGCTGCACGGTCTTTCCGCCTACAGCCTGCTGAGTAAAAAGACATTTGAAAAAGAGACCCGTTTTTCCGACTTGTTGGGCACCATGATGAATTTCAGCACCAGTTCCGACCCGGAAGAAGAGGAATTGTAAACGGGAAAGGAAGAACTTATAGAAAGGGAGCGGGCCAAACCGCTCCTTTTTGATTTTGACCGGATCAGACGCTTATTTCACCGGCGGGCCATTTCCCCTTTCAACTCTTTTCGGAAGGGGGTTGAACTGTAAAAGGAATTTTTTATCTTGTCTTTGTAACACTTAATTGCTCCACGTCAAAAAAAGCATGAAAAACTATGCATAGAAGGAACTTTCTCCAAAACACCTCCGCTTTCCTGGCGGGTTCCGCACTGTTTCCCTCCGCCTTGCGCGCCCTTGCCCCCAGCGACCGTGTAAACATTGCTGTGATCGGCGTGAACGGCATGGGCTTCAGCGATCTGAACGGCCTGTTGAACCATCCTGAAACCAATTGCGTGGCGCTTTGCGACGTAGACGAGAACGTACTGAACAAACGCGCCGCCGAGCTGGCCAAAAAGAACATCAAGGTGCAGCTGTATTCGGACTACCGCAAACTGCTCGACAATAAAGACATCGACGCCGTGGTGATCGGCACGCCCGACCACTGGCATTGCCTGCAGATGACGGACGCCTGCTCCGCCGGCAAAGACGTGTACGTGGAAAAACCCATTGGTAATTCCATCGCCGAATGCCGCGCTATGATGGAAGCCCAGCAGCGCCATAACCGCGTGGTACAGGTGGGCCAGTGGCAGCGAAGCATGCAACATTTCAACGACGCGATCGCTTTCGTGCATTCGGGGAAGCTCGGTAACGTGCGCCTGGTAAAGGTTTGGGCGTATATGGGCTGGATGAAGCCCGTTCCCAAACACGCGGCCACGCCCGTGCCCGCCGGCGTGAATTACGATGCATGGCTGGGCCCCGCGCAAAAACGCGCCTTCGACCCGAACCGTTTTCATTTTAATTTCCGCTGGTACTGGGATTATGCGGGCGGGCTGATGACCGACTGGGGCGTGCACCTGATCGATTATGCGCTGTATGGCATGAAAGCTTCCAATCCCGTGTCTGTCGTGGCTTCCGGCGGCAAATTCGCCTACCCTGACGATGCGGCGGAAACACCCGACACGCTCACGGCCATTTACCAGTTCGACGGTTTCAACATGCAATGGGAACATGCCACCGGCATCGACGGCGGGCCTTACGGTCGTACGCATGGCATCGCCTTTATCGGCAACAACGGCACGCTGGTGCTCGATCGCGGCGGCTGGGAAGTGATCCCCGAAAAAGACAAAATGGAAGCCGTTCCATTCACCAAAGCGTCTGACAACGGGCTGGTGAAACATACCCGCAACTTCCTGGACGTGATCAAAAGTCGCAAATTCTCCGACCTGCATTGCGACATCCAGACGGGGGCCAATGTGGCGATCAATGCGCAGATGGGCAACATCGCGTTCCGCACCGGCGAAAAAGTATACTGGACGGCGGCGGATGGAAAGTTCACCAATAAAGACGCCAACAAATTTATCACGCCTGAATATCACAACAACTATAAACTTCCTAAATAAAACGAAACATGCATTTTAAATCACTGTTGATCTGCACGGCACTGGCAGTGCCCGCTATCCACGCATGCGCACAGCAAGCCAAACCCGAAGACACGGAAGTATGGGAACCCGTACCCGCCGTGATCACTCCCGGCACCGCTACCAATACCGCCCCTTCAGACGCTATCGTATTGTTCGACGGAAAAGACCTTTCCAAATGGGTCTCGGATAAAGGCGACGGCGAAGCTCCCTGGACGATCCAGGACGGCGCGATGACGGTTGTGCCCCGTAAAGGCGGCATCCACACAAAAGAATCTTTCGAGGATTTCCAGCTGCACATTGAATGGAGATCGCCTTCCGTCGTAAAAGGCACCAGCCAGGGCCGCGGCAACAGCGGCATCTTTTTGCAGTCCAACTACGAGCTGCAGGTGCTGGATAACTACGACAACAAAACCTACGTGAACGGCCAGGCCGGCAGCATATACAAACAGGCCATCCCGTTGGTGAATGCCTGCAAAAAACCCGGCGAATGGCAAACCTACGACGTGATCTGGACGGCCCCGCGTTTTAACGACGACGGCAGCCTGAAATCGCCCGCGCGTATTACCGTGCTGCATAATGGCGTACTGGTGCAGAACAATACCGAATTAAAAGGGAAAACAGAATATATCGGGCAGCCGAAATACGTGAAACATGGCGCTTTACCGCTGGCATTGCAGGATCATGGGGATTTGGTGAGTTATAGGAATATTTGGATAAGGAAGCTTTGAGTTTTCGCGATGATATTAAAAAAGCCTGGTGTATTGAACATCAGGCTTTTTTAATGCTTTTTACAAAAGTCTTCTATTTTAGACTTCTTTCTATTATTCAAAACCGGGATAAAAAAAGCTATACTTCCCTGTTTTTATACGTTCTACGACATCATAAGGATTTACAATAACTCCAATCTCTCCTTCCCGGTTTTCACCTTCTAATTTCCCTACATCTTTAAACGGTTCATTAATTTTCCACACATACCATTTTTCCGATATTCTAACCGGCTCATCTTCAATCCATACCCCATAGTCATTCCCCTGCTCATTTTCCGGCAGGAAAATCGTTTTCATTTTTTCCTGCAAAGCCCCTTCAGGGCAGCCGGTCTTTAACAGGCGCAGCGCTTCGCCCACCATTTTGCGGTACAGGCTTACTTCCGCCGCACTGCCGGCAGGCTACGGTAAAATGAATCAATAATTTTAACAGGAGCAAATTAAAGGACCCTGCGCAACCTGCCCAAGCTAGGTAGCGAAAAGGTACATTTTGGCCGTTTTGATACGTTCTGATAGAAAAGGGTACATTTGAGCCGCAGCGCACGTGATCGCAGTGAGGCGGCAGGTGAATGACAGCGGGGTGATAAGGTAAAAGCGTTCGCACCGTAGTGATGCCGCAGGGTAAAAGCGCCGGCAAAGCAGCCGTAAAACAAAAAAAGGACCACCAAGTGATCCTTTTTCCTGAGGTACCGAGCGGATTCTGTAATCCTCTTTTTTCATCCGACAAAATACAGTACAGACAGCTGTATTATAATTTTAACTAAACTAATGTTGGCAATTTTGCACTCCATTTACAGACCCGCCAACAACTCCGAAACAGACATGTTCAAGGTCTTAGCGATGGCATTTATAGTTCCTAATGTAGGATTACCCTTTCCGTTATCTATGTTGTAGATCTGCGCATGCGATATGCCGGCAGTATCGGCGAACTCCCGGGTACTCATTCCGGTTTGTTGCCTGAGCTCTCTAAAGCGCTTGCCGAATGCCTTCGATAATTCTACGTCCTTAACACTGATCATTCTGTCAAATTGTCGAAAGCGCGAAATAATATTGACTTAATGTATTAAGTCAATTGAAAAAATATCCTATATTCGGTTAACTGCGGCGACACCGTAGAGTTCCGTTCCTTTTTTGCGGATTCCCTCAAAACCTGCACCCATGGAAAAAGAGATCTCCCCTTGCGCTCAGCTGGAGCAGCTGCTACAGCAATTCGTTTCCGATATGAAAAAAGCGGGTGTTTCCTTTATAGGGCTGAACCTCGAAGTGGGCCGTGAGCATTTTTCACCCGATCGGCGCATTCACTGCGTCGAGGGAGAAACGCCATTTGATTTCCAGGAATTCGAGCCCGCGGGCGATATTTCAGCGACCGTCCTGCTGCGGGCCCGGGATTAAGAATTTTTTTGCACAAATATTGGTTCTATCGACCCTGGCGATCACGCCGGGGTATTCCTCTCCACCTCCGCGACGAGCTCCTGCATATCCTCCGATGTGAACCATACTGGCGGCTTCCCTTGAAGAGCCACCTCCCACCTACCCTGCCGGAAAAGAATGTATCCCCAATGACGGTTGTTTACACGGATACCCCAACTACCGCCGGTGTGGGGAATTTCCTCAATTTCGAAAATAACCGGCTTTCCGTACACCTCAAAACGGTAACTCACCGTCGGATACTCCCGGTAGTAGTGTTTTCCATTGGTTAGCATCGTCCACGTTTTCAATCTCGCCCAAGGAAACAGATAACACCTCTTTCGGGAGGTGAATTTCAATCATCAGCTGGCCGTATACTACCGTCATCTGGATTAATTCCACAGACCGGATTGCCCCTTTCTTTTGCTGCTGCAGGTAGCGCCGGACACGCTGTTTGAGAAGCGGCGGCTCCTTTGCTACTTTCTCTTTTAGGATGGGGACGTAGGCTGCGGTGCCTTCCAGCTGGCCGGCGTAGGTGTATAGGCGTTCTCTATCTCCCGGGGAGTTGGCGTCAAGAATTTCCCGTTGGGAGATCTCGGGTATCGCATCGAAATGCTTCTGCGCCTCTTCCCGCTCCGCGTATGGGGTTATTAAAATACTTCGCGTCGGGTGAGCCGGCCCGCGGTCATACGGCTGTAGGACGAAAAACGTCTTCCCTTTCGAGAAAAACAGTTCCAGCAGGCCGGGCGCGAGCAAAATGAAGGGGTTATACCGCTGTTTTTGTGGCTTCGGGTAATTTCCGGAACCAAGATAGTCGTTTACGGACGGGATGCTGCTGGTGTAATCAAGGTTGTCTTCCATCACGCATATTTGTTTGCTAACGAAATTAGTAATATTTTGCTAATTACATTGGCAAATTTATTTGACGTAATTAAAACAGCCGGGTAGTCTTGCCCGGCTGTTGCCTCCGCATTGAATGTGCCTGAATATATCGTTCACGCCCATTCAGTAGGTGTGGCTGGGAGTTCATGGCATCTACTCAGCGGGTAAAATTAGTTCGGGGTAGTTGTTACGGCTGTTTCCCACGTCTTTGGAAACCCTGTACTTACACATTTGCTCAGCAGGGAAAGGCGCTAACAGATCCTTAGGGTTTGGGAATTCAGGATTGAGCCAGTCAAAGGCCCTCTCAGGCTGCAGGAAAACGGGCATACGGTCGTGGACTTCCGCCATGAATTCGTTCGCCGCCGTGGTGAGGATGGTAAAAGATCGCTTTACTTCTCCAGTATTACGGTCTATCCAATTATCATAAAGGCAGGCTCCCCAAAAAAACGCGGCATCATCCGGGTGTATTCGGTATGGGATTTTTGTTTTTGAATCGATTTTCTTCCACTCATAAAACCCGGACAACGGGAGTACGCAGCGCTGGGCTTTCAGGAGATTTTGCCAGTAGGGCTTGTCCAGTTCTTCGGATTTTTTATTGAACATGGAGTATTTTCCAGCTTTGAATTCCTTCTCGTATGGTGGTATCAGCCACCAGTACATTAGCTCCATCTGTTTGGGCGCGGTAAGGACAGGCACCGTCATTGTGGGGGCGATATTGAAATGCTTATATACCGACACGTTAAAGTCGTCCGGAAGCAAATTCTTTTCGATGATTTTAAAGGTTCGATTGTCGTTGAGTTCATACCGGCCGCACATATCATGGAATTTAGAATCCGAATTTACGAAAAAAGCCAGGGAATACCCGGCTGGACTACTTGAAAGAATTCACCCGGCGAAGCCACCCAGCTAAGAATTTAATATTGCTCTTCCTTTTTGAAGCAGCATGCAGGAATGCAATACGGGACGCTTTTAATTGATCAAACAGGCTGCCTGCCTTATTTATCGCGGCTAGTGTTTGAGGACCGAAAATACCATCCGGCGTTACACCTGCGACTGTTTGTATGGCTTCAACGGCATGGTACCCGGAATGAACGTAGAAGTCTAGCAGGAAGCCGGCAGTGCGCTGATCGTGTATCAGATCTCCCTTTATTGGTTCCCAATAGTGTTTTTCGTAGAATTCCTCGACAAACGGGTCTGCCAGTGGAATATATTTGCCTTTTTTTATTGGTTTCGCAGCGTCCACCTGGGCCCACCCAGGCCAGAACGGCCAGTTCTTCCTGGTTATTCCCCTGTAAGTCTCTCCGCCCTCATCGTCAGGGTCTTTTACGTATCCACCTTCCCACTTTAAAACGGGGGCTATTGCGAGTTTGAAGCCGGCCATTATTTGAACAATTTTGTAATGAAGGATAACTTGCCCCCGGCATACAAGAATACGAAGCCGATGGCAGATAAGGCGATCGTTGAAACCGTGAAGAACCGGGATATTTTAACCTGCCGGTCCAGCTTAACCTGTATTGAGTGGCTACGTAGCTGCTCCGCTGCCAGTGCTGCCCGGTTCTCTACCGTCGTTACAACCGTATCCACCTGGCTGACCGTACGGATCTGCACCGGAGGGCATGGCCGTACCTGGTTGATGTACTTTGTAATGACGCCCTTCACGGTATCGCAATCCACGGTCACCGTATCGGAAAACACCAGGGTGTCGCCGGGCAGGTAGGTTGTATCGTACCTGGTCGCGCCCTGCACGTATACCGTGCTCGCTTTGACCGGAAAACGCTCGGCGCAACCTTCGGCCCATTTTTTTTGCGTCATGCAGCTGCAGGCGAGCAGCAAGAGCAGGACGCTATATCTTTTCAATATCTCCATTGTCATACACTTTGATTGTAGTTAATAATTTTCTTTGCGGCACCGGAACCTCAGGTTCGGCCGGGCCACCGTCGATGACATTGCCGTCCAGCACCGACCTGGAATTATCCACGATCGCTGCCGCACAGTCTTTTATTCGGTTGTGGGATATACTTCCCGGCACCATGTACCCGTCGCTGTTCTCCACGCGAATTGGGCTGCGGAGGCAGCCGGAGATCACGTTGTCCTCGATAATAGGCTGGCAACGGCCGTAATCCTTGATCTTATGAGCGTTCACGTAGATCGCGTCTTGTCCTTCGCCACGCGCATCTTGAACCACGTTTCTGAGTATCTGCAATGATTCGTTACCGCTGCAGGTGATACCGGTGCCGTTGCCCCGGTTGATGTCGTTGTCCAGGATGCGCAGGTTTCTGCCGGCCGCCAGTATCCCGAAATTCTGGAATCGCTGATTCGCCTGGCCGTAGTCGGAGATCTGGTTGCCCTGCAGCAGCACCCCATCCCCGCAAGTCACCTGCAGGCCGTCCCAACCGGTACGCTGGATGAGGTTGTCGGTGATCACCAGGTTGCGCATGCGGAACGCGTAGACGGCTTTTTCGGCCGGACCTGACTGAACCACTTCGACACCCGAATTAGAATGCCCGATGTACATACCCTCGCCACGTACGTCGTGGATGTTCATGCCTTTGATGGTAATGTTATCATAGGCCCAGCCGTCGCCATAGGTGTTCGGGTCATCTCCTTTTGGTGTGGTTTTGATCATGAGGCCAACTGAGACGGTCCTCGCCTCAATTTCGGAAAGCGTGAAGTTCCGACACCTGTTCAGCGCCATGCCAACGGAATCGAAGCCGAGCGTGCCGCCGTCGATAATGATCTTTTGCTGGCCGTCAATCCGAAAGTGTTCCGATTCGCGCATGTTGAATGCGTAGCTCTTATTTCCGCCAATGATCACCTGGCCGTCCGGCACGATGATAACGGGCGCAGTTGCATTGCCCTTCAGGTTCCATAGGTTGAAATATTGGTAGGCGCCGCGGAGCACCACCACGTCGCCGGCGTTGATCCCCAGCACCGCGGCGTCCTTATAAACGCCGCCGTCTTTGCCCGGCTTCAGGACGTGTTCCTTCTGCTGCGGTTCGGGTTCCGGTTTGGTGACTGCCCCCTGCTGCAGCATCCAGTCGTAGGCGCCGAATCCCGGTTCATATGCCGCGTTCCACACGCTTCCGTCGTGCCCGCCGGGCAGCGCCGTGAATTTCTTCCCCAAACCCTCAAACAGTGCTTTCTGTTTATTGAATACGCTGTCCTGCGTGCCGGCCACGCCCCAAGCGGGAAGATCGCGCAGGTTCTCGCGGTTGAAGCCAGGATCGGGCTCCGGTGCGGACAATGCATAGATGGCGGTGAGCTGAGCGGCGTTTTCTTTGCTGGTGCCCGCGTACTGGATGAGCGCCCATGCGCCGGCGGATAACCCCGTAGCGAATATTCTGCCGTCCCAGCAATCCGCGTAGCGTTCTTTGAGCTGTTCGATGATCTTACCGGTAACGAGTACCGGTGGCCATGCCTGCCCGGACTGCACGGAAACCACGATCATGTTCGGAGCCCAACCGGAATTTACCAGCTTATTGGGCCCGTATTTCAACAGGCCGGCAGGATCACCCAGCTGCTCCCCTTTTCCGGGTGAAAAAAACACGATCGGGAATTTCCCGGAGCCTTTGGGGATATATTCGACGGCATTGTATCGATCGCCGAGTTTGAAAAAGAAGTTCATATTATTCTTTTTAATACCGTTCCTAATTCGATCATTATCTCAATATTTTATCGATGATTTCCCCTAAAGCCAATCCAGAAGCGGCGGCGGCTCCGATAATTAGCCACTTTAATCGCTCAAACATCTCTACTTTTTTTTCCAGCTTGTTTATGCGCGCAACCATACCTCCGTCGCCGGATACAGGATTGCCTCCAACTGCTTCAGTTACGCGGTGTAGCATCCCTTTTACTTCCCTGAGATCGTCTTTTACTTCGCTGACATCCTCAGCAAGCTTTTCATAGTTCTCCTGCATCCGCGATATTTGTGCTTCAGTTGTCATTTCTGTTTCCATTTTGGCTCTTCAACAGGAATCCCGAACATCTTAGCGATATAATGGAGGAAGCCTGTCAGGATGCTGATACCCAGCATCCATTCTACCTTATCTGCATCGTTCAGCATGCCAGTTGAGGCCACCCAGGTATTTCCTGCAATGGCCAAAGCGACGATGATGTTCATTGTGTAGCCTACCCACTTTGGTGTTGTATTTACAACCTGGCTGACGCCGAATTTTGTTCCTCCCATATCACACTATTTAAAATATTAAAGCGTCATAGATGTCGCGTAAGCGCCTATAGAAAACCAATTCGCCCCTGATGAATGGAATGCCACGGCGGAATATTGCAGCGTGATCGTTTTCGTTGGCTGCCCGTCAATACTCTCGCTCGCATTGGGATCTATCACCACATCGTTACCGTTTGCGCTGATCTTCTTTATGATGTAGACGCGTCCCGGGCAGCTGGATGCCGCGGGAAGAGAAATAGTCGCGGTTCCTGTGTTGTTTGCGTAGAGTACCACCTCAGCCCCCGCTGTCGTGTTGCCTGTGATCACCCGGTGATTAATGGCCATGCTGCCGGTAACCTGAAATGTGGAGGTCAACGACGTCACGCCTATCCCCATACCGCCAGAAGAATACAACGGGCCGGTAATTCGGCCGGTGAAACTTTGATCCACAGCGTTCTGGTTCAGCATGCTATGTCCGTACCATCGGTTATTTTGGAAAGTATTGAGGCCAGTCGAACGGGTATATACTGTTGCGCCATCCCGTCGTACCAGGTCGGTGGTATCATCCAGAATGACCGTTGGCAGATTCAGCCATATTTTTTTCCCACCCTTTGCGATGGGCACATAGCTGTTGTCCTGGGTAACATTGACTGCATAGCCACTGATCCGTACGGTGTCGCCGCCGAAATTCGACGCTGAACGGGTATAAAGGCCTTGAGGGAACAACCCGGCACTATCCAGCAGCATAACGTTGCTCAGGTTAATATTTCGGATGGTCCCCCCGTCATTGATAAATGTTATCCGGGCGCCGTTCGCTTTTACGGAAATATTCGACAGGTTCATATTCCCTATTATGGAGCTGTCCTGCGTCTTGATCATGTCCGCCGGCGAAGAGTACGTGTCATACCGGTTCACGTTTGATATCGATATATTGTCGATGAACTGGATCGCGTTGAACCCTATAATGCCGAACCCGTTGTACGTGGACGGGCTAGTGGGGATGAACACCGAGCTTCCGTTGATGTTATTTATCTTTACATTCCGGAAATTCGCACCGACCCCGTTCGGATCACTCATAACTACCGCGCCGGCGGAAGTATTGCCGTTTATGCCGTCGATGGTGATATTACTCAGCTTGTAGCCATTACGGGAATATAGGCCCACGCCGCGGTGGGTGGTAACACCCTGTCTAGACGACGGGAAAATATCACGTATCGTAATATTTTCATAATCTCGTAGATCTACAGGCGGCAACGGCGTGCTGGCGATGGTCGGGCCACCGCATCCGAACGCGACCATGTCGTCGTTCGTGAAACCAGTGATATTCTCTATCAACGCATTCCCGGCGTTGAAGGTTACGCCGTCACCATTAATACCAACCGCTGGGTTCCCCGACGCGTCGAATGGGTTCTGCTCAAAGTGAACATTGTAGACGTGTATCTGATCGCAGTTAATGCCTGAAACACCCCATGCCTTTGTGCTGTCCACCTCCAGGTCGTGGATGCGCAGCTTCGACGAGCGGTAAAAAAAGAAGCCAGCGCACGCCCGGGCGCTTTCAATGTCCGTTCCTGCGCTTACCGTCTGTGTCAACCCGTTTCCGTTCCAACGGCCTCCGAACACCTCTTTGTTCGTGTTCCCATTCACGAAGTCTGCATTCCGCACCAGGTACTCGTTGCTGTATTTCTTCACCTGGATATAACTGCCGGTTGCATCCAATGTCATGTTTGAGGGAAGACGTATAGCCGAATCAATGAGTATATTCATCCCTCTCATGGTCACCAACCCTACGCTATCGGCCGCTGCGCGGTTGATAGCAGCCTGGATCTTCGCGATATCGTCCGTCAACGAATCTGCTGCTGGACCATACCATCGGACATTGATCCCGCCGGCAGGATCGTACACCCTTCGCCAATATCCACCATCAGAAGCATCGAAGACTACGCCGCCGTCTGCACTACCCGCCGCCTGGCTGGCGAACAGGCCGCCCCGTACGGTATCCGCGACGAAGATCAAAGAATCGGTGGTTGGGTATGCGGGCAGCTGATCCACCGTTTGGACTATTTTGCCTGATAACTTCCTGATGAGACTATCAGCCAACCCGTTGATCCCGGCAATTTCAATCCCCTCCATCTTTACCGCGATCTCTCCGCTTGCAGTGCGAAAATAAAGCGTATCGTTCGAGCGGCGGACGGAATCGAGCGAAGAGCCGGAAACAATTTTAACCCAGTGCCCGAGCGAGCAATTGTAACGGTACAGGTTTCCGTTTTTAATTGCAAGCTGCCGGCATGTGTCGGCATTCTTCGCCGTGCTCTTTACAGTATCACCCGGCAGCATAAACGCTTTCTGGACTTGAATCGCTTCGTGGATCTGCCCCGTTCCTGGCACAGGCGTAAGATTCTGTGCCAATGCATTTGAGGCGAGAATCAAAAGGACTGCCAGATAGCTATTCCGGAAAGTCCGTAAAAGTTTTCTTCTCATCATGTAAAATTAAATAATGAACTACTTTAAGCCCTACAACCTGATTATCAGATAATAGCAATTTATGTTAGTAGTGACCGGGCTCATCTTCCTGAAAAATAGATCAAACTCATTCGCGCTCCGTGAGTTACCCACTGTAACGAACACATCATTGTCGTCGTTCCACTGCGCGCCGCGTCCTTCGATCTGCGCCCATATGAAGTGCGGCACGGAAATGTTGAGGTTATGGCGAATGGTCACCTTCGTGTCGAATCCGCCGGAATTGACGACATTAACGACCTTGCTATTACCAGACACTGAGCCGATGTTGCCAATGAAAGCAAAATCTGCCTTGATGATCGAGGCGGTATTGATGGATTGCGCCAGGGCATACAATGCAGCGGCGGTTGCCAGTTTATTCGCGTCGTTCTCGTTGTAGCTATTGCTCGTCGCATTTGGCAGATTCCCCAGCCCAACCTGTGCTTTGGTAACGGAGTGCGGGTTACTTACGTTTCCGACGTGATCCAATATGAGGACGTTTAAATCATTGATCGCATCGCCGGTATTATTTTCGTAAAACGGCGCCCATTCGATGCGTAAAATCTCGCCTCCGAGATCACTGGAATAAAAAACGTCGTCAGGCTTGAGCAGGCGAAGGCCTGGCGCGCCGAGACTGGTGGTGATCGCATACTCGTCTTCCCTCATGTACCGGCCGGCAGCAACGCGGAAGATCCTGGCCACCTGGTAGACGCCCATACATGGCATGGCCACCTCCGTGCTCCCTGCAGCAGGATCTACGATCACTTCCGGATCGGTAGGATCAATCGCCGTGTTGCGGCCTGCTTCCAGCTCCAGGTCGGGAATGAACCGGCCGTTGTAGAAGTTGGTTTGAGCATCATAGGAAATCACTTGCACACCAGTCGTGGCGTCATCAGGAGTTTTGTATACTGTTACCAGATGCGTTCCGGGGGTGGGTACATATATTGAAACACGCTTGGGGTTCGCATGAGGTGGGTCAAAAATTATATTCGCAGCGATAGTTGACAGATCTCGGCGGGGCCGCGCGATAACGCGCACCTTACCATTATAGGCCGGCTCAAAAAATAAAACCAATGGTAATTGTGCCATTCTTTATTCGTTTTCGATTATAGAAATTGTTTCATCTCCTGGTGGGAAGGTACCGAACAGCGTGGTTTCAATATTGTAGGCCACAACGATTTCATCGTCGAACTCATCATCATATTCCTCGAAGTCCAGGTTGCGCGTCGGGCTCAGCTGAATTGTCCATCCGTACATCGGGTAGTTCGGAACCTCGGTCTTTTCAAACTTCGCCCCTTCCGCTTTAGCGAACCCGCGGCCGTCAATCGTCACGGTATCGAAGCTGAACAGCTGATTCAGCTTATCAATCACCCATACCGGGACACCGAAAGGTGAGCCGATGGCGAAAGAATACAGATCGAACGGCGTAGAGCTGAGCGGTACAACGTTGTGCGGCTGGTCGATGTACAACACGTCCTCGCTTCCCGGCTGGTCGTAGCTCACAATCCCTTCCACGCGGAAGTTCATCTTGATTCCCGTATCCCAGACGATGCCGCCTTTATTGAAGCTGTTGGAATATTCTAACAGAACGGTATCCGGGTGCTTCAGGCGCAGGTCGATACCTTCGGAAACCATCAGCTGGACCGTTTCGCCAAAGCCGCCCTTCAACAGGAGGTAGTAATACCCATCCGGATAATCAGCCCAGGAAATGGTCAGCTCGTAGGTAGAATACGGTTGCCCAACAATGGCCGTCGGTACTTTTTCGAAGGGAAGGCTGGCAACCAGGCTTCCGTCGCAGCGGATCAGGTCAATGGAAATAGGGTCGTAATTCGCCTCAAGCTGCAGCGGCATGTTGTCCGTCCGTTGCCATTTCTGGAAATACGTTGCCCGGTCCTGAAAGTCGCGGATCGTGTTCTTGAACCAATCCTGATCCCAATACACGGTATTGTACCGCTGGTCCACCGGCGGGCTGACCCGGTAAAATTTTACCGGCAATCCTTTTCCTATGCGAATAATATTTCCAGGCATCAGCGTATCAGTTTTGTAAGGTCATTGCCGGGAGCCGCCAGCAACTTAATCGTTTGCTCTTCCAGCGCGGCCTGCTTTATCCCTCCATCAATCAAAAAACCCGTCCACTGCTTACCCAACCAGGTGAACTGGCCATTTCCAGCACGGGCAGCTGCATGCAATGCCAGGTAATTGGCGGCAGTTTTCGTTTTGATGTTGAAATAGTAGGGAAGAAACAGCGCGCCGTCAATAGTCGCGGGAATGTTCGCCTTCTCAGCGATGGTTACAGGGCCTGAACCGTCGTCGTAGGTCGTCACCAGTTCAGCGTTTTTTTCCGACTTCTGAAAGGTCACCTCTTTGCCCACCATTTTGTAGAATATCGGCGCCAGCTCAGGGTAATGTAGAAGAAGCAATCTTTTTGGGCTCAGTTCGACGTTGAAGATGGTATCGGTAATTATGCCGGTCATTTCCGTATAAGCCTTTCTGTAAGGCCGCCACACCAACAGACCGGTTTCGTCCCTTACGCCAATGGCGTCGATCAGGAATACGTCGTTGTCGGAGCTGTTGTCCGTAGTCGTTTTCCCTTCCATGTTCACCCGGGTGTATTCGATTCCGTAGCAATCATGCCGGTATGGGCTGATCAGGTCGCAATCTGTTACAATGCGGGTCACGGGTAGGCCGTATTCCTGGATGGTGTTCACTTCCGACCGGCCGTTCACGTCATCGTAATCCTGATCCGGGCTACCAATCTTCACCTGGTTGTAGATGATGTCTTCGGCCAGGGTCACTTCGCAATCCTTTGCCTCGCCGTAATCGTAAACAACCGGGTCATCGTAGAATTTCGCCCTGGGGTGAATTTCGATCTGCTCGTTGACGATATCCAAACCGACGAACTTCACCACGTTCATTGCTTTATAGAAGTCGTTGAAGGTGGTTTTGATGACCGCGTTTTCGAACCGGCGAATGCCATCACCGGAAATTACCAGTAAGGAGCGGTAGGGATCGGCTTCCGTGCCCGCACCAGTAACTGCCAGGCCAGGCGCGGAGAGGGTTGCCGTACCTTCTGTGATCTTGTCTCCCAGTTTGGCACCCAGGGCAACCGCCGTATATGCGCGGTGGCGGGTTGCCGGCATTCGATAATCGAATTTTATATCCAATGTGCCGCCTTCGCTATAAATAAACGGATTGGGAGGGAGTTCACCACCGCCGACGGTGTCGATGTGAAGCCGCTGGCCCTTCTCCAAAGTCACTAAGATATCAAACTCGACATGCAGAGGCTGATTCGCTGTAATTGTGCCGCTAAAGATTGTCGTCCTTGACCCTGTATAAGTAGTACCATCGGACACTCGATATCCGACACTTTGCGAAGTATTGAATGCTGCGGTTACGTCATACTTCGCCCTAAGATTGAAAGTATAGGCCGGGCCGTCGTTCCGAATCAAATAATCAGTGTTTTCGGGCGCCTCGCTGAGCGTACCTCTGGTAAAGGAGCTCGGCGAGTTAAATAAGATGTCCCGATAAACGCCTTCTGAACTGATAAAAATGCAGCCCAAAAGCGTGTTTCCAAATGCAAGCGCCGGTCCGGGCTGAATTATATAACTGATTCCGTTTTTCAGAAGAATCCCGTCCAGCTCCAACACTTCTGCATTCACATCCAGCGGAAACTCATACGTTTTTCCTTCATTGGCTGACAACAACTTTCTCGTTCCGCCTTCCAGCACGTTCACTTCGAAATAATCGCGGCGATCACGGGCCTTTGAAAGATCGATCTCGCCCTTGTACCAGCTCTCATGCTTCATGGTCTGGTAGTTCAATTTCAGGATGATCAGGTAACAAATACCCTCAAAACCTGACCCGTACTGCACCTGCCGGATTATTTTCGCGCCGGCCTTGACGAAACGCAGGGGTATCGTAAAACTGCGAAATAGGCCGAAATATTTCGCGCTACGGCCAAACTGGACCATCTTATCCTGCCAGCCGTCCGGAGCGTTTTTTTGCGGCACAGGGAGCGTGCTGGTAACGACAATATTATTCTCGTCAACCCGGAAGCTCTGTCCCTGAGCATTGGTAAGAAAATATAAAAACTGCTTCGGCATTATCTATGATGTACGAATTGATTAACATATGTTTGCCAGGCATGGCCGTCGTATGCCTGTCGGCGTATTCCATCAGCGTCGATAATCGTTCGCTCAGAAGGCCGGTTCATGATGGCCTTTTCCACCCTCCGCATGCTCCTGTCTACGCCGCGCACGATTTCTTCTGCGAGGAACGGATCAGATACGGACTGCCCACCAACATCTGGTGGCGCTGGGAACATCATGTGCGGATTCCGCAGGAAATACTCTTTCGCGTCGGGCAGTACCTTGGCATGTGGCATCAAATCCATATAAGTCGGCCGGTTGGGCGTGATCTGCATCGTACCGTCAGGGTTAACCACGAGCTCATGCCGCCAGGCGTCGCCTAGCATTGCCCAGCCGCCAGGGTGATCGTCCGTACCTTCGGCGTAACGAGGAATTCGTTTGGCTGCAATGGCGGCAGCCTGGAGGGCGCCTGAGGCGATGACGATAGGGATCTGCGCGTAAGCGAGTGATGCCAGCGCCGCCGTTAACGGATTCGAAGAAAGGACGGCCGCTTGAGCTTGAATTTTGAAAAGCGTTTCGGCGGTTGTGATTCCGATTTGGAAAAGCGAAGCGAATTTTTGGAATTGCGCTGCGCGGGCGTCTATTTCTCGTTGACGACGTTCAAGCGCCTCCCGTTTTACCTGTGCGGTTTCCTTAATTACCGTGATCTGGTTCTCCTTCTCTTCCGTCGAGGCCGCTGAGCGGGTAATCGCTTCAATCTCTTTTTTCTCCTGCTCGCTGATTAGGTCGATTTGATCCTGAAGGCGGTTCTTTTCCTTTTCAAAGAAGGACAGCCCCAGGTCGGTTGCGAACTGCAACGCATCCTGCCTGAGTGAGCTAATCCGGTCATGGTACTGCTGCTCTAGATCACGCCGCTTCTCCAGCTCGCTTTGCGTGGCTTCCGTTTTGTTCTTCTCGCTCTGTTCGTGGAACTCCTGGCTTTCCTTCGCCAGCTGCATTTCCAGATCGTGCAGCCTCTTCAACGCCGCCTCCACCGGCTGGCCATTTGCCTGGAGGATCTCCAGCGACTTCTTCGCTGCAGCGATCTCCGCCTGGAGGCGCAACGTGTTGTACTTATTGGCGATCTGCAGCTTGATCAATTCAAACTGCTCCTGGCTGTACTGTTTTTTCTGATACCGCTCTGTTTCGCGTTCCAGTTCGGCGGCCTCCCGGCGGTCAATTTCCGCAGATTCCCGGTCGAAGGCTTCAAGAACCGCTTTTGTTTGCTCGTCTGCAGCGGATTTTGCAACACCCGTATATTCTTTCCAGAATTCCTTCCGGTTCTCCAGCCGCTCGGCGTCTGCCTTCTTTTCGAGCAGGGCGATTTCTTCGGGGAGAAGCCCCTCCTTTTGCTTTTCAATAGCAAGGTTTTCGGTGATCAGCTGATCACGAAGCTCGTAATAGGTGCCCAGGGCATCGAGCCTGCCCTGGAGGGATACTTTTTCGTTTTCGAAAATTTCTTTTTGGGAATCAATGGCAGCCTGCAGATCGATGCCCTTTGCGTCCAGCAACGCTTTGCGCTGGCGTTCGCGCAGGCGCGCAGCGGCGTTTTCCTGTTCTTTCGTAACATTAGCCGTAGCCTTTGTAGCTGCGGCAGCTTCTTCTGCAAGTATCTGTTGGAACTGCTGCACTCGGTCTGATTCCTGGAATGCGTAGTCCTGCGCCCGCCTGGCTTTTGCAATCGCCTCGGCGTTTTCGCCCAATTGCGTAGGATTGGCGCCGGTTAAGAATCCGGGCACGGATGCTTCTTCCGCCGCTTTGGCGGTGATGGCAGCCATCTTTTTCGCCTCTTCCAGCATCACCTTGCGTTGTTCTGCGGAAGCTTTTTTAAACTCTTCGATATAGGCATTGTTGCCAGCCCTCAGTTCATCTCGCTTCGCCTGATTGATCAGCTCTTCGGTTTGCCTGTTTGCCTGAGCCAATACATCACGCCCAATGGTTAGATCGCTTAAGTACTCTCCAAGGCTGAATTCTTGTACCTTTTCCAGGAAAATATTGAACCCGTTCAGCGCTTCGCGGGAAGCATTCACGATTCCCTTGAAAAAGCGCGAAAGCCCGCTTTCATTATTCTGGACCAGTTCGGTGAATTCGTTGCTCAGCTTATTGATGGAACCTTGCAGACTGTCTACCGGCCCATCCGTTCCATACGTTTTTCTCAATTCAGCGGCGAACTTGGGCAGGAAATCCGAAGCGATCACCTCGCCCTTCTCCAACATCTTGTTCAGCTGCTGCTCAGTTACGCCAATGCTACGCGCCGCAATGGCGAATGCGCCGGGTATGCGCTCGCCGATCTGACCGCGAAGTTCTTCGGCCTGTACCTTGCCCTTGCCGAGCACTTGAGAAAACGCCAGCAAAACACCTTGCGTGTCCTGTGCCGATAATTTCAGTACCGCGGCTGATTCAGCCACGGATTCAAAAATGGTTCTGGTTTCGCCGGCCGACAACCCTGACTGCGTGGACGCTGCATAAAACAGTTTATATGCACCGGTCAGCTCCAGGATGTTCAAGCCCAATCGTTCAGACACGTCGAGCAAAAACTGCTGGTTTTTGGCAAACTCTTCTTCAGAGCCGGAAACAGCCCGCAACGCCGCATTCATGCTATCCAGCTGTACGGTGGTATCGAATACTTGTTTCGCTATCAATCCGATGCCGGCCGCCCCGAGGGTTACCCCGATACCTGCCCCTCCGAGGAACCCTTGAAGGCCCCCAACGAGTTTTGGGTAATTGCCGACATTGCGCTGAAACCTACCTGTGGTAGCCTCCAGTTTCTTCAATTCGGCATCAACCTTCCTGATATTTGCCAGCATTTCCCGGCCACCTATAGCATTCCTCGCTTTGGGGCCGAGAGCGTCGTATTGGGCCTGTAATTGGCGAAGAGTGTTCCTCAGTTGGAGGATAGAGCCAGTTTCTGCAACGATCGAATCTTTCAGGGCCTTCTTGGCAATCCTGGCTTTCTGCTCTGCTTCCCGCGTCCGGTCCATTTCAGTCTTCAGCTTCTGCTGCTCCAGGCGGGTTTCCGCGATCGCGTTGCGGGTGGCTTGTTCTTGCTTGCGGAGTTCCTCCCGTTCTTTGCGGAGGGCTTCAGTGGCGGCGCGGGCTTCCTGAGCTGCACGGGCAGACTCGGTGAATCCTTTGGAGAAATCAATGGTTTTCCCCAGCCGGTTTATCTCGATGATCTTCTTCACCACCTTTTCCAGGCGTTCGTCCAACCGGTCGAGCTGAGCGTCAACCTTTGGACTGTTGATCACCTCATCGATGAGGTCTCTTCTTGCCATTGGTTTGCGCTTTTAACTGTTCACAGTGAGAATTGTAATGTTTCATGATGGTGGCATACCTGGCCACCGTGAGCTCGTCAGGGTTTAGGTTATGGCCCATGAATTTGGACAGCACCACCAGCCAGGATTCGAAATGGTCCCGGCCAATTTTTTCCGCCCCTTTCGAATCGTGTTGCTTGGCCAGCATTGCTGTTTTCGTTTCCAGCTCGACGATCAGGGTTTTGGCCCTGGTGCTCACACGGGAAAGATCCTTGTAATATGAAACCAGGTCATCAGGATTGAACGGGAACCGGTACCCCTCTTTTCGTAGCAAATCCACCAGCTCATCAACCCGGTATGTACGCAGTATCTCAATGGTCTCGTAGATCGATGTAATCCGGTGAGTAAGCGCTTCCACTTCGAGTTCCAAGGAAATGGCTACTTTATTCAGCGTATCCCCGGCCAGCTCGACGTATTGCTGGTTGATGATCACCCAATGAGCATGAAGGGAGGTATCGTCTGATTCCCCCTCCTTGACCAGTGCGGTTAAATCCCCATCAACCACGCAGCGGATGAAGCGGCTTAGCGGCAGCTCGAAACAGTCTTTGTATAATGTTACAGGTGTAATGATTCGCGAATTTTGTCGATGAAAACTGGTTGCAGGTCGTCGATATACCCGATTTTGAAAACCCCGCCGAGTCCGAAAATGCTCTCACCGTATTTGTCCACCAGCCACGGTCCCTTACGGTCCGTGCTCACCACCCCGAAATCATTCTGGCCGACTACCAGGAAGAGGGAGGCATGGAAGAACCCGGTATCTTTCAGCGTTACCCGATCAGTTGGTTGCCCTTTCTTCCGCTTTATAGCCTTGGTCGCTGGCCGGTACTCCGGCTTGATCCTTCCGCCGGTTTTTCGCTTTCCCGCGTTCAGTTGCTCTTCCTGCCACTCAATGAAGTCCTTCTTCGTCTGCTTCATGCTCTCCCGCGCCAGCATCTGTACGTTCGTCCGTCGGATTCGGTTCTGGAGTTGTGATATCCGTGTCAAAGCCCTTTAATTTAACGGAGGCAGGCCTGCGCCGGCCCCCGTACGGTTTCTCCTCTTTTATGGCAACAGGCTTGATACCGAGTTCGGCGGCATAAGAGTTGAGATCAGCATCCGGGTAAATCGGCTGGAAGCGAGCCATGAACTCGTCATAACTCAACTTCTTCACCGATTCACCAAAACTGATATTTGTGATCTTTTTCCTCATGCGATATGCAGTTTATACGCCGCGAACGACAGTTAAAGGAATCCCTTCGTAGCCAGTGATATCTGCGGCATCGAGCGCCGCGGCGTCCGCAAGCTCAATACGCACCTTCCCGGTGGCAGTAGCTGCAGTGTAATCAGGATCGGCTGTGTCCGCAGTAACAGTGATTGCCTTTAACCCCGCATTGGCAGCTACGGAGTCGATGTCGATTTCGTTACCCGTGGCGACGTTGTACATCTTCCACAAGCCCGCAACAGCCAACGCAGCTGAATACTGGTCAAACAGATTCGTTTGACTACATCCGGCCAGCGGGAGCACTTGGTAAACGCCCCCTGTAGGAGTTCCGGAAATCGTCAGGCCGATATCAACCAACCCCTTGATATCCTTTATCCAGGAATCAGCCTGCACAAAGCCTACGTTTTCATTTACATAGTTCGGCGCAAATGAATACCGGCTCCGGTAAATTGAAGGGTTGGTAAAATCATTCTCTCCCACCGGGTAAGTATAGTTTACCTTCAGCGGAATCGGAGCCAGGCCGGGGTTTCCATCGGCGTCAAGCTTGGTTGTACCTTGAAGCTTAAACTCCTCGTCATACCGGAAAAGGCCATAACTGAAATCGTTGTTAAACGACCTCATGCGATTTGACAGGCAGAGGCCGACATCCAGGAATTGATACGTTACATCGATATCCCCTTCTTTCACAAACACCTGCCTACCACTTGGCATAGCAGCAAATGTTGGATCATGGGTGTTGGGAGTTACCCCTTCCCATCCGTGAAAAGGGAATATTCTCTGGCCGATGTCGGCCAAAACCAAACTTTGGAATGTAGCTTGGAGATCGGCCAGCTGCGCTTTGGTCAATACGAGACCAATAGGCGCAAGGAAACCGCCGATAAATGCGAGAAAATCAACGGGGCACTTTCCGTATCCCGTGTTTTTGACCTTCTTTTCGCATTCCAGTTTATTTAATTCTGCCATTGTGATAGCATTTAAAAGTTAACAGTTATTGATATTGTACCTTAATTCGAAGTCAAACCGAAAGCAGTGATATGGATGCATGTCCCGTGCGTAAAGGCCGTCCAGATTATCCCTCTGGGCCATAGTCGTTCCAGCGTATTCTTGGAGCACCCTTTCAATGCCTGTCGAAATTTCTGTTACGGTGAAGCCGTAGATTCCGCCTTTAATGAGGTTCAGCACATCAACCCGCACTTCCTCATCGCCACGGTGCCCGATGGCTGGTTTAAGCTTTTCCAGGTTCACGAAGAAAACCAGGTGAACACTCGCCGTACTGGCAATATCTAACTCAGTGTCCCCAGAGATTCCGAAAAAGGAAAGAGCCGAAACCGTGTCATCTAGATAAACCTCCCGATACTCCCTGTTCCCCGTGTAAACCTCGGCTACGTAACCATCATCCTTTTGATTCCGGTAGCAGCGGCCGTACGCCGAATATTCGGCCGGTGTAATTCCCCAAACCGCGGGAAGCTTGCTGAACAAGTATCCCTGCAGCTTCTGGATGGGAATATCCATCCCTACCGGTTGAACCTTGGTGTATAGCATGGATCATTTGGTGAGGTGATTGTAAAAGGCTTCTCCTTTGGGAAAAAATTCAGGTTCAACCGTTTCATTTCCCTGTTAAGTTGTCCCTTCAAGCCGGTAGAGAACGGCAACTCCTCAGTCATCTTCTCCAAGTTGAGATCGATATACAACTGGTGGGCCTGCTCTTTCGATATCCTCTCCGTGCCGTTTGACCGTACACTGTTCATGATCTGCTCGACTACCATGGCGCCCATTTGCAGCCCGATGGCTGTGTCGAATGCCTGGGGGTTTTGCTTGATCACTTCTGTGTAATCATTGACGGAGGAGAATTCGATGTTGAGCCCGTAGGTCCGGGACGTGATGGGCGGGTTTGTACGCACAAAGTCCGTAGCAGTTGGCGCTTCGGCCTCAATCGCATCTGAGCGGTAGCAGTTAGCGCAGATCCAGGACCACGGGCGTTGATCGTAGGCTTTTACTCCAACCAGGTCACTTTGAAAGTACCCGATGTAGAATACTCCACTTTTCACCCCGCCGTCCATGTAGTTCAATATCCAGTCATCCGGCTCAACTACCACGATGGAATCCGCCTCAGTAGTTACTTCTAGAGTTTTAATCGGCAGTTTCTTTAAGGAGTTGAACAGGTAGATATTGAACGTCCCAGCGCCGTTGAAATAAAGCGATATGGCGTTCACCCGTACGGATCTAGCCGCATTGGACGAAACCTTTATCTTCCTACCCACGAACAGTCCACTATTCTCAATCAAAACGGGCTCCTGGTCGCAAACGTCGAACTCAAGCCTTTGCTCGATGATTTCGGACTGGTTAAATACGCCATCCAGAACAGCCGCAATTGAGCTTTCCTGCATCGTTTTGAGAAGTGCATTGAATGCAGCATCATTCATATTCACTTCCCCGGCAGTTTCCTTTATGCGCTTGAGGGAAATGATCGAATGAGCACCCTGAAAGTACCGCTTGGACTTGCTGGCCAAGTTGGCGGAATCGACAACCGGCGCACCGGCCTCTTGCCGCCAACCTACCCTACCAAAGAGTTTCGATATGACTTCGGTCCTGTACACTTACGCGATCAGTTGAGCGACTTCGTAAATGATGGATTCAGTTGCAACAGAAAGCGGGGCAACAGCCGGGGCGATATCCACGGAAATCTCCAGCTGCAGCACGTTGTCCTGCGCATTGCCGTTGGCCGCGGAGGTGTCAGCACGCTCTGTGTAGCCGTGAACAGCCAACACAAGACCGCTGCCCAGGGGATCTTCGATAGAGCCGTAGCCACCTGCGTAGGAATTGTAATCTCCCCATCCTTCACGGTTCTGTTTGGGAATCCACGGAAGCATTGCGAATTGACCCGCCGGCATGATTAGGGAGATACCACCAGCATAGTTGGCATCCTCCAGCTCCACGGATTCAACGATATTGAGCCCGTCAAACTGGAAATTGGTGTTTGTGGCGTTGCCACCGCCCTGGTTAGCGTAGAACTCACCATCTACATAGGTCTGCGGTGATGCGATCACGTCGAAGGTGCCTTTGTAGTTGTTCTGGCGCATCATGGACTTCGCCAGCTGGTAGAAACGCGCTTTGTTCGCCAGGGCGATTTCGAAGGCGTCATTGGTCGCATTGAAAGTGCCGCCTTGGGTGGCTGCGTTGATCTGCGTACGCTGTGCAAACAGGTAATCGATCAAAAAGGTCTCGATCGATTCATGAATGTTGATAGCTGCGTTCAGGAGTTGCTGCGCCAGGGTTTCTTCGAAGCCGAAGACGTTATTGTCCATCTGTTTGAGGGAAATGGAGAACTTGTCCACAAACTGCGTCCAGGTGAACGGCAAAACAAAAGAATCGCCGCGGGCGCCAGTGTGATTGTGGGTTCTTGCTGTGGTGGTTGCGCGTTTGCTGCGGGCAAGGATGTTACCTTCAACAGGGCGATCTTCGCGCTTGCGGAGTTCCTGGTGAGAAGGGATCAGTATGTCGAGGTTCTTTTGTGCCAGAATGGTGGCAGCAGATTGTCTTTTGCGAAGTTCGGCTTCAGTGAAGCGCTTTTTTAAACGAGCCTGAGCTTTTACAAGGTTCGTTGCTGAAAAATTTGGCATTGTTCAGAGTATGAATAATACTCCCATCATCTTGGGAAGATGCTTTGCGCAGTGTCTTGCGCTATATACTTTGCCAAATATCCTAGGCGAGTTTCCGGGCTTAATGGGACCACGTATCCTGGGTAATCCATCAGTGTCCAATGCAAATGTACTTTAAAATAAAAAACTCATAAAACAACCGAACAATTCTCTGAAATGAGCCACCGGCAATCATTACAAACGAATATAAATAAAACTCATGCTTCATGATGCGCTCATGGTGAGGTCCTTTTCTTCTGAGAGTTCGAAATGGTAATGACTGGATTCCTGAATGCCACATACCACCGTGTACATAATTTCTCCTGCCATATAGATGCGGAAAGAAGTTACAATGCGAACGTTTTGATCCGGGTCGCTCACCAGGTACACCTTCTGTCCTATTTCGTATTTGTTGTTTATGACCATCATGGCAAAATAAGGCCCCGCCGAAACGGGGCACTTTTATCAGTTATCAAGGTCGAAATCCTGGTTGTTCTTCACGAGGTCAGTCACGTAAGCCTGGAATTCGGAACTGTTGGGGCTTTTCCCCTGTGCCTTCCATTCGGCTTCCGCTTCGGACATCTTGCTTATGCTGGCCGGTGTACGGTCACTGTTCCCACCGCGGCCACCTTTTGGAGGTTCACCGCCGGCAACCGGAGCCCATTTGCGCTCGGTAATGTAGTCGGTCAGTACCACCTTGTAGTCTTTTTCTGCCTGCGTCTTTTCGTCGCGGATCACCTCTCCGTTCCGTTTGGCGATGATTTTACCAGATTCATCTTCTTCGAAGACAATCCCCCGGGCCTGGGCGCTCAGCAGGACCTCTTCCTGATCCACCGGCAGGCCGCTGGGTATCACGGCCAGGAGTTTGCTCTTCGTACCCAGTTGCTTTACCCTCTGGGCTTCCGCGTTGTACTTCTTCTCAAACTCCTGAATGTTGGTCTGAAGCTTGGCAATTACAGCGTCTTTCTCCTGAAGCTTTTGGTTCGGCTCGATCTTCGCATCCGCCAGGATTTTTGCCTGGAATGCGGTTACAAATTTGTCCGGATCCTTCCCCTCGAAGTCGAGGCCATGCTTGGTCCTCTGCTCCTTGATGAAGATTTCCAGGCCCGCATCTTTGCCTTCCGTGTACCCCAGCTTTTTCTGGTTCGTATCGCGGGTGCTCAGTTCATCCGCGGTGAAAATGGAAAGCTCCGGGATTTCCAGGGCAACCTCTTTATCGCTCTTCAGGGCCTCAGCAAACTTTGTTTCGTCCAGTTTCAGGAGCTTGGCAATCTTTTTCTGTTCGTCAGCTGTCAGCATAGGTTATTTTTTGAAGTATTTGATACGGGTGTTCTCAGAGTGGAGATTGAGGCGCTCGGCGCGGGCGTTGTCAATTCTAACGTCCTTGATCTTTTTGATCTTCTCCAGTTCAACCTGGCCGTTGCTGTCGCGGGTGATCCCCATTTTCCACTCCTCGTAATTGGGCCCGTCTTCATCAGCCTGATTTTTTTTGGCTGGCTTAGGCTCTTTCGGTTCTTTGGGGTCTTCGGGAAGTGCGGGGGCGTACAACTCTTCGATGAGCTTATCTGCTTCCGCTTCAGGCACTTCATTTTGCAGCATTTCCGCTTTCAGCTCTTCAGCAGTAAGCCCTGTTTCTTTCAGGCCTACATACTTTTTTCTTGTAGTGTGATGCATATTGTCAGTTTTAGTGAACGAATGTTTTCTCTTTCTCAATTACCATATCCTCTTTCGTATCCGCATACTCGCGGAGCGAGGTTCTCAACTCTTCAAGCTTTGCAAACAAGAGGATTGTTTCATGTTGTGTCCCGAGCCATTCAGTGAAATAGAGCTTCATTTTGTAGTCAGGGGTGCCCATTGCAACGTTCTTTGCCTCATTGATTGAGAGATGTACGAACGGCTCCAGCTTCATGAGGCGAAGGTGCTTTTGGAGTTCCAGGCTGTCATTGGAGTATTTCGTGTAATAGTAGTCCCGCAGGAGCTCATCGAGAGATGACTGTGGGGCGCCGGATGTTCTGGCATTGATGTACTTTTCCCAGATGGTGTCGGGCGATTCCACCAGGTATCGCCGGCCGTAATTGACAGAGCACCCTTTGAAGGATTTCGGGAAGTAGAAGGTTCCCAGTTCCTGGGTAACGAATTTTTCGATATCCTCGCCCCATTCCGAAAATTTACTGAGGCGCCGGATAACAGGCTGCGTGTCAATGAACCGGCCCGTTGCGGTATTGTTGTCGGCGTCTTCTCGCTGATGCGTCCCCCATACGGTTTGATTCATCAGATCCTCGAGCAACTTCAATTCTTCCGTCATTTTTGCCCAGCCGTCAATGTCAGGGGTGACATATCCAGCCACGTCCGGGGTAATCTTAGGATCACCCTGCTTCGGAATCGGCACGTTGATCGAATCCGCCACATCATGCCGCAACTTTTTGCCGGTGCCCTTACAGGTCTTACACGTTTCCCCGTTCTTCTCACCTACCCCCTGGCATTCTGAGCAGGTCGTGGTCAGCTGCCAGTACTTGGGAAAGCCGTGCATCAGCTTGAATACGCTCTTTATAGAGCCCTCACGAAGGAATTCATCCCCCAGCTCCACAATAGCCCAGAAAGGGGACGCAAAGACGTTCATACCGGGCTTTATGATATCTGAGACAACACGCGCCGGCACATGGCCGAAGTAGTTGGGAAAGGTTGAATTGGGTACGATTGAAAGGGTGTCACCCTCGTATTTATAAAGACGGTCAAAAGAGTCATCCACAATGCGAAAGATGTTCTTCTTCTCTGTGTTGAAGATGACGTAATCGAGCCTGCGGCCGTTCAGTTGGTAGTCATACACCCCCGCGATGCTTTTATGCGTCGGGTACGCCTCTCCCTTTGCGTTTACCTCTATGAAGATAAGGCCCATTGGGTCCATGAGGTACGCCGGCCGGGCGATATGGTCCATCCACTTCCGCAGGCTGTAGCCCCATTCTACCTCGCCCAGGTAATCCCGGAAAACGGGCTCGTCCGATTTTGGGAGGTTGTAATACACAGATCCCCCGCGGGCAGAAAACACCTCGTCGATTGGGCGACCGATCCTTTCGAACAGGTCTACATTTGAACGCGCGTACTTCTGGCGGATAGCCTTCTGGTCATCGTTCTCGAAAGTGTTGATCTTTTCCAGGTAGGTACTCATGCCGATCCCGGCAATATGAACCGCCAGCTTCTTGTTCATCCGCTTGCCTTCATCAACAATGGCGGCATTTGGCCGCTCCTTGAGAATTCTCTTTATGTCAACTGTACGCAGATTCATATTAATAGATTTTGTATTCTTCCGTTCCTTCAGCTTCAACCACCATGGTAAGCGCATCCGGGCCATCGTCGAACTCATTGCCTCCTTGTGCCATGTAGCCAGTAATTGCAGAATAAAACTCCGGCCACTTCAGGTCCCAGCCTTCCGGGAAATACACCATGTTCATAACTTCAGCGGCATTTGTGAATATTCGGACCTCTTTATTATCAGTTTGGTGATACCAGTCGAACGCTGTTTTCCTGTTTTTAAGTTCACGACAAATCTTCTCCACGTTACGGGCGAACCCGCGGCCGCCATTGTTCGATTCAACCCGGGCCCTCTGCGTATCCCACTTCGTCAACTGTACTGCGGTCTTATTCTCTGTCACCTCCATTCCCTCGGTAGTATACAGGACATCCAAAAGGTAGTATCCTGAAACTGTTGGCGCGTACACGATGCTGCAGAGGTAATCTTTCCCGAGGTCTGCGGTATCAACGACCGCCTTTCGCGTCTTCGCAGTCGCCGGAAGCTCCCGGTATATTTTCAAATTCTTATACAGTAAGCCTTCTCTCGGCTTGGGATCTCCCTGGTAAAGGCTTTCAAAAACATGAGAGTTTCTCAGCCGGGTCTTTTCGAGCTTCTCTTTGTTATGCCTTTCGGGCCATAGCGCTTCTCCTTCTTTCCGCGGATCGTGGTCTGTAGGCGGCCCCTTTTTAATTGCCGGGTAATTGATCACCACCCAGTCATCCTCCTTGGAAAGTAAATGCCCCAGCAGGTCCTTTTCGTGCCATCTGGTGAATACAATCAGCACCTGGCTGTCGTTGTGCAATCGCGAATCGGCTACCGTATCGTACCAGTCCTGAACATTCTCGCGCACCGTATGGCTCCAGGCCGACTTCTGATCCTTGTAGATGTCATCGATAATCATGATGTCTACCGGATCACCGGTAAGCGCACCACCAACGCCAACCGTCTTTATATTCCCTTCCTTGCCTGCGATATCGAACTCATCATGTGTTCGGACATAGTTCTTATCGCGTTCAGACGGAAGCCTGGCCTCCGGGAAAATTAGCTTGTAGTCGGGCTCATCCATTACTCGCTGAATCTCCCGGTTAAACTTCCGGGCCTTTGTGGCGTTGTACGACGCTATAGCTATTCGTAGATTAGGGTTTCGCCCGATCATGAATGCCGGTAAACGTCGGGTGCTGCCTTCAGACTTTCCGTGTTGCGGGGGAACGGAAATAGCAAGCTTCTTTATCTCACCCTTGGCAAACTTGTTAAGAACTTCGTAATACTTATCGTGAAACCAGTTAGGTTTGAAATTCGGTTTTGTAATCAGCGTGAAGTCACGCAAATGGCGTCGCGCAAGCTCAGTCTCATATATGTTCAACATTTAGCTTGCGTTTAATCTGTGCCATTACACGTAATTCTTCGTCCGTGAGCTTGGACAGGTCCGGCTGGGGAATGAGCGGAGTGCCGTCTTTACCGGTTAACTCTTTCTTTTCGGGTGCATTCCAGCCCATCACTTTACAGATGCTGTCCAGGGCTCCTTTCTTATCCCACATTTTGATCTTACGTGTCACTCCGACCTGGTGCCGCAGATCTCCATGGCCCTCAAAAAGCTCGTCAGTTTCCACACTGGATAAAGCTGCTGCGGCATCATCATCCAGTTCATGCAAGGGCTTCAATTCCCCTTCCGTGGTGAAATAGGCCCGGATGTCGGACAGCGCAATACGCGCATACTCCTTCATCACCCGTTCCTGGGTAAGCTCCAGCTTATCGAAAATCTTTGTGGTTCTTGCCTCGAGATAGGCTTTGATATTGGGTTTGTCCAGTAGGCGGGAGGCCACGACCATGGTGCCAGCGCCGTCTTTGTAACCTGCTTCAATAGCAGCCTGCCGGCCAATTCCGTGAATAAGGAAGCGGTCGGCAAACAGTCGCTCTTTAATTGATAAGGGCTTATCTGCGGGCGCAGCAGCCTCTTTCTTTGCGGTTACTTTCTTCGCCATTATAAACCAGCCCTGTAGTTATCAGGGAATGTTTATGCGAAGGTACAAAGTGAAAAAAATGCAAGTTAACTAATTGTATTTCATGTGAATACAATCACTGTTCGTATACGTGAAAATGGAGATTCGCAATCCTGCCGAACTCATAGGACCGCAACCACAGCTCACACCTTTTCAGAGCATAGCCATCCAGGTACTGGTTCAGCCAACATTTAAGGCTCACAGCCGGCTTTTCCTGCGAAAGTGCCAGGTCTCCGCCAGTGTACTTACCGGCGCCCTCTGATACATACGGAGTGCCGTAACAGGACACCAGGCGGGCGCAGAGCTCCTGCATGTATTGCGGGTTAACGTGGTTCATAAAGACGTCAATAGTCCAGAATGGCCGGCCGTTTACGTCCTCCCCTGTTTCGGCGTTCACAAAGTAATTTGCGTGAATAAGGGCCTGCCCGTTATATGTGCTGCCGTCTAGGGTCTGGTAAATGCCGATATCGACCGGCTGCAGCTTATCGCGTGTCAGCCGGCGCAGGTCGAAACCGATCAAACGATACAGATTCCCCAGAAGCGGGAACCTGCTGATCACAGATGTGGGGATGATGGCTCCCGGCAAATCCTGTGCATCTTGTCGCACTCGTCGCCCAAACCATTCGGCTATTTTCATTTTGCGTTTTTAGAATAATGACGCCCAGCCCCTGATGTCGAACATGCCATCCGGGCCTACCCAAGGTGTTTCCTTGCGTGTAACGCGGGCCCGCAATTCCTCCTTCCTGTCTCGCTGGACTGGTGGCTGAACAGTAAAAGAGAAAAGGCCTCCTGCCAACGGTTTACCGTTCGCGATGGCCTTCAATAAGAAATACCTGCTGGTCCGCTCTTTCTCCTGAGCTTCGGCTACAGAGGTGTAAGACTTAACCAACCTGCCGCGCAGGCTGAACTTGTAAATTGTGACTCCGTTTCGACCCATTTTATTAAAAAAAATGCGGCCTACTTAACTGGCAATTAGAATCTTAACAATTATTAGCTAAGATAGGGGTTTTGTTTTTATCTCACCATCTTTACTCCTTCTACGCCCTAAGTTTCTGATGAAGCGTCCCTTCGCTCGTGCCATTTGCGAAAAAACACTCGACACCACCGCCACTCCTTGAATATGCTGGAAGCGCGATACCTTGCTGAAACTCATCCCCGTTGGCAGCTTTGATTGAAAATACCCAGGATATTGGTAGATTGTTAGGAAGCGCATACCTTTCATGGGGAATTCGTAGGTGTGGAGTTGTGTCGCCAGGGATCATAAGTCCCATATTTGTAAAGTCGGTAATCCGAGTTGTAAATGAACCAGGTAATAATCTGCCTGTGCGACCATCAATTCTCCGATCTTGCTCAAAAGCTGAAAGCCTAACCCAGTAATCCGCTTCTGTTCCTTTGGCTTTTTGAATTGGCGCTTCGATTGCCGGAACTGACAACCGCCCGAGCTGGAAGACTGGCTCAAAATTTATTTCCTGGAACATCGAGGCGTCTTTGTATTCAAAACTGGGCACGAATCCCAATTTAATTTCAATCAATACCTCTGAATTCAAAACCAGCCAGTTCTTGCTGGATATTGCATCTGCAACAAACTGAAACCCCATTCCAGATTCAGGCAGCTGTAATAACTTTTTCTGAAGGCTCGCTGCGGCCTTGAAAATTGATTCTCGTGCCATATCAAAACAGTTACTGTTTATTCAACAACTTTTTCTTCTGGGTTTCAAACTCCAGCTGGGTTATAACGCCCTCATCCAATAACGCTTTCAATTTCCGAATTTCGTCTGCTACGGAGGTCATTTCCGCAGGTACGGGTTTCCACGTCGAATCTTCTGGCAATAAAATCTCCCCCGATTCGATTGCCGCATCAATCGTTGAAAAATAATTCGCAAGATTGCCTCCACCAAGTTTCAAAATAGGTATATAGCCATTTTTTTTATTCCCCGATACGAGGATATCTTTGATTTGAAACTTTGAACCTTTCCATCCCCCATTTAATGGAATAGCGCCAACTGCCACACTTCTTGTCGAAATATATTGATATTTTCCTCCTTGGTCGGACCCCATGCCGATCAACACGTACTCCCCTTTTTTAAAAACATGCCCTTTGGCTGTTATATAAACTTTCTCCTCTGGTAAGTACATACCAAAGGCCGTTTTCATTGTGTCCTTCTGCGCGCTCGCGGACGCTGTTAAGAACAAGAGCAAGGTAACAATTCCATTGAAGCACTTCATAAATAGGATTTGCCGTCAAGCGCCGAGCGCTATCTGTTTTATTTTGGTTTAATATAATCCTTAATAACTTTCAGTAAATCAACGTCCCAGGCTCCGTATGCAGACCGCAGAACAACCGACGCCTTCCTGATCTCCATCAACGCCGTTGAACCCAGATATTCCACTATATATCCCCGGTGAGGCGTGTGGACCAGGCGGAACCCCACCCTAACGACTTTGCCGTTCAACTTTATGTTCCGCAGCTGCTGGGTCATGCCCTTAGACCCCAAAAAATATGCCCCTGTTATCAACTTTGGTAACGCCTTTCCCGGTTTTCTTCGCCTTTTTCGCACTATGAAATCCAAGCAGACGGAGAAGTATTTAACCAAGCTGGGCGAACACATCAAACAACTACGCGAATCTCAGAGGTTAAGCTATCGGGAACTTAGTGCCCGTTGTTCTATTGAACCTGGGAGAATCCATGATATAGAGACAGGCAAACTAAATATCACAGTGTCGACCATCGTAGAGCTTGCTTCCGGCCTGGGCGTTCATCCTACAGAAATCCTGAACTTTGAGTAACACACAATAATATAAGAACTTTTCCTAATTTCTACACCCTTTTTGTTATTGGCAATCCGGCTGTTTAGCCTTTTCTTTGCCTTGTAGCCTGTGAAACCACATTACTACGCACCTACGAAATCCATAACCACAAAGTATTTATTTTAACTGCGCACATTCAGGGCGTATTGCCCCGTATATTTGCTAAAGAATTTAGTATTTTGAATGTTCGTTAATTCCAAACTCCCTCAGCTATGAAAAAGAAAAAACAAACCACCAAATCAATCAAAACTCAAAATCCAAAGTCTTTACAAGATTGGTATTTTTCCTTATCGCTGCTACAGCTTCATCAAAAGAAATCCCTTCCTTCTCCGATTTCAACTGAGCCACTTCGAACAACAAGGCCTTAATAATCGACCGGTCGTCCATACTTCCAGAAGAGGCGGGTGGCTTTTCTATACCGGTTAGTTCATCTTTGAAGGCTGCCGTGAACTCCGCAATATGATCAGCAGTAACCTTTCCTGAAGTCCCTACCAACGTTCCGAAATAACTCTTGTTATACCCCAGCCTAGCAGCAAAATCTTCGTTTTTCAGCCTCTTTCCTTTATTTAAATAAAGCTTTCGCACTGAATTTACTAACTCCTGATACTCTTTTTTGAGTTTCATTTAACAAACAATTTGTTTTACTGAACAAAATCTAAATCTTTCCATTTGTAGCTATTTCTATTGTTTTCTATCTGTTTCTGTCTTAATATTGCATAACAGTTAGCAATTACGAAAACGATTATGGCTATGAACGATGCAAATATAAAGAATGATTGCAATACACGCAGTTTGACACCCGTGGTTTACGAAACATTAACTAAACCGCAGCGAAATAAGCTTGCCAAGGTGATCCTTGGCCGAAATAACCTTAAAGCTACCTATCTGGCGTGCGACTGCAGCGAGTTGACCATAAAGAGGGCTATTGCCGGGATGAATCTTTTCCCCGAAACGGCCGCCAAGATCCGCGCTTTCCTCGAAACTAAATAATCACTCACCTGGCTTACTTAACTGGCACTTTTGAAAAGCTGGGATCACCCTATAATATCTACAAAAATGCAATTTCTCGACAAAGATCATATCGCCCAGGAAGCTGCTTTCCACATGGCCTGCCACAATGGTTGCAAAGCCGACGCTGAAAAAGCCAGGAAACGGGCAGAAGAAGCCCAATCTACCGGAGCGCGGATATGCATGGAAGGATTGGCCATTGCCTACGAAGAAGTGGCCCAAAGACACCTTGCATACTATCAGGAGAAAATTGAACAGCTGACCGGTCCTGAATCCTTCCAGGCTCAGCTGGAAATAAATGCCTGTGGTATTCTCATTCAAAAACATGCTTAACCTTTAAACTCATTATATGGAACAACTTTCTACTCTCTACGCAAATATCCAGGTGATCCTGGTGGTTGCTTTTGCCTTCGCCGGCGTGGTGCTTTCTTTCAAACTCCGTAAAGACGCCAGACAATGATCTGGTACGTAGTGGCACTCGTTGTATGCTGCTCCGCCGCCCTTTGGTACATCTACAGAAAGGCCCCAGGATCTACCGGGGAGATGGACAAGGACGATGATGATGATACCCAAATGTTCTTGTGATGGCAGTTTCTAAAAGGATTCGACGCCTTAGGGCATGGGATCATGTGAAGGGGATTATCAGTCTGGCAATACTGGCAGCGGCATTTACCATGATTGGGTTGGAACTTATTAAGCGGAGTTAGTTGCATACGGGACAAACGACGATATCATGCCGGCGCCTTTCCAGGTGCTGGACCAATCAGAAACAAAGTTCTTTAAATATTGGGGTTTTATATAGGCTCGGCGCACTTGCCGGCGTCGGGCCATATTTAACCAAGCGAATTTTCATAACGTGGAATACTGATCGGCCGGCTATGTCTATGGCTGGCTCCTTTAGGTTCTCGTTCAAAAATACAAGGTATAGGGATAAATAAGCGAAGGCCGGGAGTGATCTCGCTCCTGGCTGTTTTAAAAAGTTCTTTGAAATTATTCACGCCGAAAGGCACCCAAGGTACAGGGAGAGCAACAACCCTTGAAAGCCCTAAAAACGCGCCTTGGGATATTACTTAACCCGCAGAAACAGGGCGCGCACTTTAACGAGTGTATGTAGAACGTCTGGTAGCTAAAGACGGCCCGAAAACTACGGCGTGAAAATATTCTGGTGATGGTTAGCGCAACCACGGATGCCAGAAAATGGGAGCAGTCCACGGTACTGCGTTTAAGTATTTACTGTTAAGAATACTGCCAGTTTTGAGGTTTGCAGGCGAGAATAAACCTTGGTTGCCTATCGCTTCAGGCGTCCCTTCGAAGGGAAATAGGCGCAATTATATAGGGGCGGGAGTTTGGGTGTCCGGCTCTCTACCGGCCGCGGGGAATCAGCGGCAAATGACCAGGTGGCGGAATGGTAGACGCAAGGTAGGGGGAGCGAAAAATGAAAATAGGCTACGTGCAAACCTTAACGCTCCATACGTGTACGCACGAATAAATCTCATTTGAGGGTTCGAATCCCTCCCTGGTCACGAAAGACACCGCAATAATCCCTAAATGACCGGACGCGGCCGGCATGATCCACCGGCAAACATTGGGGGCAAGCGGGCATTTGTGAGATTATGCCGGGCGTTGAGGATCGTTCCCTCGGCCTCCACGATCCACTCAGACAGCAGAACCGATTTGGAGTAGGGCAACAGGCATGCTAGGTACGAATTAAGGATTTACCGGGATAATGGAATGCCCGTGACAATGCGGAAAAGACGTATGACAGCCTGGAAAGAAACGAAACGAATCTGACCAGCCCGGGAAAGCAGCGGGCACTTTTTAAAAGTCATCTATTACTCATCATATGGCAAAAGTAGAATTCCGCTGTACTGATACGCTGAAAAGCAAAATCCAAAAAGCAGCGAAGAAAGAAAAGAAAAGCGTTGCAGAATACCTCCGGGAACTGGTGGTAGCGGCGCAAAAGAAGAAATAACAAAAGGCCGGTTGACAGGGCCGGCCTTTTTAAAAACCCTCGAAATTATTTGTTACAGAAATAATAAAGGCCCGGCAAGAATACCGGACCATAGCTAAAAGTAAATTGAAAATCAAAGTTATGAAAAGAATTTATTTACAAAACCTCACTCTTCGGAACTTTAAGGGAGTTCTGGACCTGGTGGTAAATTTTTCTTCTGCCACTCGGATTATGGGCGCAAATGAAACTGGTAAGTCCACCATCCTGTCTGCCTTTTACTGGCTGTTAACCGGTAAAGACGAGTTCGACCGGAAAGACTATGAAATTAAAAACACCTCCCGTCCTGAGCTCAACGCTCAATCACATGAAGTGGAAGGGGTCTTTCAGGTTGGAAGTCACACAGTAAAGCTTAAACGCGCGTACCTGGAGGACTGGAAGAAGCCAAAAGGCCAATCCCGGAAGGTATTCAATGGCCACTATACCGACTATTTTGTAAATGATGTGCCCTGCTCTGCTACCGAGTTCCAGTCCAAAGTGGACGAAATGATCCCTACCCACCTGATAAAACTGGTTACAAACCCGATGTTCTTTAATTCCATGAAATGGGACGACCAGCGCCGCGGACTTATTGGGATCGCAGGGGAGATTTCCGACGCTGATATTTTCGCTCAGATTGTTACTCTTGATAATGACTTTTCAAACCTGAAGCAAGTGATCGCCAGCGGAAGGTATAAGAACTTGGATGAATATAAAAAAGAACTGGCATCCAAACGCTTGTTGTTAAAAAAGGCTGCGGAAGAATATGCACCGAGGATCGACGAGGCAAAACGGAATTGTCCCGAAGTGCTTAACTGGGCCGGTATCGAAAGCCAGATTAAGGATGTCCGTTCGCGGATCACGGCCATTGATGACCAAATCGCAGACGCATCGAAGGCCCAGCAGGAGAAGCAAAAGGGGATTACTGAATTGCGCAACCAGGTGTTCTCAAAGGAAAGCGCGATCGCGGCAATCCGTAACCGGGTGAAAACCGGCCTGCTGGACAAGAAAAACGACGGCGCCGGTGAAGTCTCCTCGCTCCTGAAGCATATTAAAAGTATCGGGGATGATATCATCCGTGCCGCGGAAGATATTAAGAGACGAGAGCAGGCTATCGAAAACTGCCAGAAAGAGGTTGCCCGACTGGATGCCCTGATCGAAAGCAACCGGAAGAGCTGGTCCGAAATAAACGCCGAAAAGTTCCAGTTCGATGAATCATCCTGCAGCTGCCCAACCTGCAAACAACAGCTTCCTGCCGGGCAGATTGAAAAGACTAAAGCAGACCTGCTCAAAAACTTCAATGAGGATGTTGCTGCGCGGAAGGCCGAAGAAGTTCGCAAATCCAACCAGAGCAAAGCGGAAAGGGCCCGACAACTGGAAGCCATCTCCGGCTTACAGTTGTCTATAACCGAACTGGAGGCGACAATCACTGGGGACAAAGCCAGGCTCCCAGACCTTCAATTGAAACTCGAAGCACTCCAACAAGAGGATAAGGGCAAATCCATCCCGGATATCGAAGCAGCTGTGGATTTGCTTATGGAAAAGAACGCTGATGCGCTGAACTTGAAGGATGAAATATCCGAACTCACAAAGCAGATCAATGCAGCTACCGCAGCACTCGGACAACCATCAGACTTCGAACAAGAGAAGTCCGAAAAGGCGCAACTGAATGTAGAGCATGAAGCCTTACAAAAGAGCCTGGCCATTCGTGAAACCATCGAAAAGACGGGTGCGAGAATTTCCCAGCTGGAGGCGGAAGAGAGTGCCAACGCTCAGGAAATCGCCAACATCGAGCAACGACAGTTCGAGGTGGAGTCATACACCCGTGTCAAGATGGATATTCTGGAACAGCGTGTGAACGGCATGTTCCGGTATGTTTCCTTCCGCCTTTTCGAAACACAGGTTAACGGTGCAATCGCTGAAACATGCGTTTGCGAATACAAAGGTGTTCCCTATCCCACGCTGAACACAGCGGCCAAGATGCTGGCCGGGCTGGATGTGCTGGAAACTTTCTCAAACCATTATGGAATACATGCCCCTGTTTTCTGCGACAACAGAGAATCAGTGAGCTTCATCCCGGAAAGCAAATCTCAACTCATAAGCCTTTTTGTTTCACCCGCTGATTCCACGTTAAGAGTGGAGGCTGCGTAATCCTTGCCATACATGCAAACTAATAACACCCCCGTCGTACAAAAGCCTAAAATTGAAGTCCTTAAGGACATCATGAAGGCCCCAAGCATCCAGGAGCAGTTCAACAACGTGCTCAAAGAAAACTCAGGTGTTTTTGTCGCCTCAATCATTGACCTGTATAACAGTGACAAAAACCTTCAGAACTGCGAACCGAAGCAGGTAGTTATGGAGGCTCTTAAAGCCGCCGTTCTTAAACTACCGGTGAATAAAAGCCTTGGATTTGCCTACATCGTCCCTTACAACGAAAGCTACAGAGACGGTGAGGGGAACTGGCAGAAAAAACAGGTTCCGCAGATGCAGATAGGCTACAAGGGGCTAATTCAACTGGCCATGAGAACGGGGCAATACCGAATCATAAACGCCGACCTACTGTACGAGGGTGAGCTTAAAACCGTCAACAAACTTACTGGGGAGATTGATATGTCGGGGGAAAGAACCAGTGACAAGGTGGTCGGTTATTTCGCCCACATCGAAATGCTCAACGGGTTCACTAAGACCCTATACTCTACGGTTGACAAAATATCAGCTCACGCGAAGAAATACAGCAAGTCTTTCAGTTCAAAAAATTCGCCATGGACTACAGAATTTGACGCCATGGCCATTAAAACGGTCCTCCGTAACCTGCTTTCTCACTATGGCTTCCTGTCGGTCGAAATGATTGGCGCCATGGCTAAAGACATCGAAGGCGACACCGTGGGAGACGAAGTAGACCAGACTATTCAGGAAAAAGCCAACAGGGTGGAAATGAAATTCGATGATGCCGAGGTTGTCGAAGAGACCGAAACAAAAGAACAAAACCCGATCTGATGAAATTGGTAGTCATAGGAAGTAACAGCGCCGGAAACTCTTACCTACTCCAAGGGGAGAATGAAACCCTCCTGATAGAGTGCGGAGTTCACTTTTCGAAGATTAAAAAAGCCTTAGGGTACAACCTACAGAATGTTTCAGCCATTGTCACTCATTCCCACGGTGACCACTCAAAGTCCATAAAGGACGTCCTAAATGCAGGAATACCGGTTTGGGCAGGGGTAGAAACTTTCAAAGCTTTAGGAATTGAATCACACCACCGGGCAAAGACCATTGTTCAGGGGTTATCCTACAAGATCGGGAATTTCAAGGTGAAGCCATTTAATGTGAATCATGATGTGCCTTGCCTGGGATTTCTGATTCAACACCCGGAATGTGGCCTTACGCTCTTTCTGACGGACACCTATTTCTGTGACTACGTTTTCCCAGGACTGAATAATATTATCGTAGAGTGCAACCATGCGGAGGACATTATTTCATCAAATGGCACCCCGCGCTTTCTTCATGACCGGATTATTCAGTCTCACATGAACCTGGAGACTTGCAAAAGCCTTCTGAAGGCAAACGATCTCTCTTGCGTAAATAATATCGTGCTCATTCACCTGTCGGACAGTAACAGCGACGAAAAGAGATTTAAACGAGAAATCACTGAGCTGACCGGAAAAGAGGTTCACATTGCTACGGCTGGCCTTTCTATCAAATTCAATAAAACCGCTATTTAATGTCAGAAAGTGTTTGCCATATCGAAAACGGACAGATAAAGAATCCTACCGACATACGGAAACAGTTTTCGGGTCTGAAAGATGGAACATACCTGGTAAAAGTGTCTGCCCGGAAGGTGCGGAGCCTTCATCAGAATGCATATTACTGGGGTGTGGTTTGCGATATGGTAAAGGACGGCCTGATTGAAGCCGGATTTGCTGAGGTTTCATCACCGGACGATGCGCACGAAGTATTAAAAGGGCTCTTCCTGAAAAGGGAAATTGTGAGCCTGGAAACAGGGGAAGTGCTTACAGGCTCAAAAAGCACTACAGAACTGACTACCCTGGAGTTTAACACATACATAGAGAAAATACAACATTGGGCGGCTGAGTATTTGGGCATCAGCATCCCGTCACCAAATGAAAATTAGTTAACCATGGTAGGACAAACATTTTCACGGACGCTGACCACCAAAGGTCAAAAGGTAACCATCTGACGGAAGATCACCGGGGAATACAATCAGTACGGCCGCAGGTTCTATGTACTGTACAATCCGGAGACAAAAATGAGCATGGAGGCGGTAGCGGATGATTTCGACCGGGAATTTAAGGTTACGGGATCTTCTCCCTTCATTCACCGGAAGGGGTACAAAGGGAGAAATATTTCCGGGGCACAAAAACTTGCATGACCCTGGACTGTGACATAATCAGCCTCTTCCATCCTGCAGGTAAACAAACAGTATACGGATTGAAAGGAGAAAAGGTAACCCTGATAGCGGAGCATGGACATGTGCTGATTGTACAGGGTAAGAAAGGAAGATTTCCAGTTAGTAAAGACCAAATTCAAGAGTAATACACACAGCTATGAATTTAACCACATCCTCACCGATCAATGTAGAGAAGCTTTCCCGACAGAACAAAATGGTATACGATCACCTAATGAGGGGTGAAACCATAACCACCCTTCAAGCGGAACGCCTCTTCGGTATACGGAACTTACATAGCAGAATTCCTGAGCTGAAAAACGCGGGGGTCGTGATCTATGACCGGATGGTTAAGCACCAGGACCGGTTCGGCGAGTTAACAAAGTGCAAAGAGTATTCATTGACAGAATTTTAGTTATGGCGACTAGAAAAACTTACTCAGATAAATTGAGAGACCCACGGTGGCAAAAGAAACGGCTGGAGGTTATGCAAAGGGATTCTTTTACGTGTAGATGGTGCTTAGCCACTGATATAACATTAAATGTCCATCACCTGACTTACAACGGCGAACCCTGGGAGGCTGACGAAAATCACCTATTGACGATATGTGAAGATTGTCATAGCAATGACCATAAGTATCGAAAAGAGACCGAGGCTGAGTTACTAAAAAGCCTCAAACTTCAAGGATTTAGCTATGAAGCGATAGGACAGTTAGCGAGGGGATTTGAAGCCATTGAGCCAGGGGGTGACAGAGGATTTCTGGCAATGGCCTTGGAATGGCTATTAACAAGGTCAGCACGGCGAGAAAAATTAGTGGATGACTTTAGTGATGAGATATTTAACAGTTGACTATGGCTAAAAGGTTCACAGATACGGACAAATGGAAAAAAGCATTCATCAAGAGCTTGCCGGCTGAATACAAACTTTTCTGGCTTTACCTTCTGGATGAATGCGATCACGCAGGAATATGGCATGTTGAATTCGAACTGGCTGAAGTGAGATTGGGAGTAAAACTTTCGAAAGAAAAAGTCCGCGGGCTGTTTAAAGACCGAATTTTTGATTTCGATAATGGATCAAAGTGGTTCATACCTGACTTTATTTCTTTCCAATACGGGGAACTGACAGAAAAAAACCGGGCGCATAATTCAGTACTTCAGCAGCTAAAAAAGTACAATCTATTAAAAGAAGGTAAGGTGCATATAAGCCCCTTACAAGGGGCTAAGGATAAAGAACAAGATAAAGACAAGGATAAAGACAAAGGGGGTGTGGGGGAAATTCCTTTCGTGGCAAACGGATATTTCCCGAATGAGGAAAATAGGAGCCTGGAGCTTCCGAAGAACAAAGCAGAAACCGCGGCCGAGCGTGTTAGGCTTACATTAAAGCAGAGCATCGACATGACGCAGGTGTATGGGTTGTGGGAAGTTTTCAAAGACCAATATTTCACGGGGAAAAAATATTATGACAACGAAGGGGCCATCTACCAACACTTTAGTAACTGGATCAAAGATCAAAAGTTCACCAATGGAAAATCAGGAAAACAAACAGTTGCGGGTAGTATCGACGCGATTGACGCCGCTACCGCTGAACTCCTCCGAGATATCAATGAGGCAGCAGGCCAGCGGTGAAAAGATATCGGAAATGCCGATTAACACCCTCCTGGCTAAGCTATCTAACTCCCTTAAGGAAATTTGCCTTATGACTGGACTGAAAGTAGAAGAAGCGACCGGGAAGGAGTTTACCAAGCTATTTGCAAAGTTCGTGTTAAGCCACTACGGGTATTTAACCGCTGGAGAATTATCATTGGCTTTTTCGCTGAATGCAGCCGATGAGCTCCCCACCAAAACGGTGTGTTACGGCTCAAATCTGACCATTGAATACGTTGGGGCTATCCTATCCTCGTATAAACAGAAAAGAATGGCTCTTGCGTCTAAAATCGCCCTTTCTGCATCACACGAATTACCTACTCCTGAGTTAACCAAAGAACAGAAGGAATCAGAAGCTAAGGAATTTTGCAATGAGTATTACAAAAAGTGGCTGGAGCGAGATTTTTCACCTGTAACAGCGCTTTACGCCTACATGGTGTACGACACCCTAGACAAGGCAGGAATTATTTCACTGACGGTGGAAGAAAAAAAACACTGGTTTGCCAAGGCGCAGGAACAGCGTGAACGAGAACTGAGTGCCCCGTCAATCGACCGGCAAGAAAGGAAAGACTATAACCGGATGATGGAAGCGTACATGAACAACTCGGTGCCGCAGGAAGAAAAAGACCTGGTAAAAAACTATGCCAAGAAACTGGCTCTTCTGGACTATTTCTCCTCGTGGAAGTTAGAGGGAAAAGTTAAAATTTTCGACATATGAGTGGGAAAGACTTCAAGAAGATAATAGGAAACAACCTTCGGGCGCTACGGATCAAAAAAGGGTGGAATCAAAAGGTTGCAGGAGAGAGAACCGGAATTGCGGCCAAAACATACCAATCATACGAATATGGTCGTGCCGCCCCTGCTATTTTCGTCCTGGTAAGGTTGGCCGAATTTTACGGCATTACTGTAAACGATTTACTGACAGAAAACTTTGAAAAGAATGAAAATTAAAGGGAAGCAAGATTTTCTGAAAATGCTCGCCTGCAACCTTCTTTTCCTTCGAGAGACGAAGGGGTTGAGCATGCAAAAGCTGTGCGATGAAATGGAAATAAATAAATCAAATTACGCAAAGTGGGAAGAGGGAGTTTGCGCGCCACGGTATGGCCCGATCATTACTCTTTCAAGATACTACGGGGTGACCATCGATGACCTGCTGACAAAGTACTTAAGCTACGGAACTGGTGTAAAAGCGGCATGAGTAAGAAGCAGACCAGGTTTACAACGGAGTATCTGGCGAAGACAGCCTGCGCCTCACTTAATCCTCACCTTTTTGACCAGCCGGAAGAAAAGAAGAAGAAAAAGAGCAAGTACGGAAACAAAAAAACGGAGATAAACGGGATCGAATTTGACAGCATCCGGGAGGCGAAGCGATACAAACACCTTCTCTTCCTGCAAAAGATCGGAGAAATAGCCTTCCTGAAACTGCAGGTGCCGTATGAGTTGAATCCGGGAGGAACTCACAGTCTGATTTACATAGCGGACTTCGTATACATGGAGGCGAAAACGGGGGAATGGGTGGTGGAGGACTCAAAAGGAATGCGCACCGCGGTCTACCGAAAGAAACGAAGGTTGATGAAGAAGGTTCACGGGATAACGATAAAAGAAACATGAGACACGCATCACTTTTTACAGGAATAGGCGGTTTTGACCTGGCGGCAGAATGGCTGGGGTGGCAAAACATCTTCCAGTGTGAAATTGACCCGTGGTGCCAGAAATTACTGAAACAGAATTTTCCGACAGTACAACATCGATATGGCAATATCAAAGAAACGGACTTCAAACAATGGGCAGGCAGAATTGATATTCTTTCCGGAGGATTCCCTTGTCAGCCGTACAGCACAGCAGGTAAGCGCCTCGGAAAGAATGATGACCGGCACCTCTGGCCGGAAATGCTTAGAGTTATTCGAGAAGTTTCCCCGCGTTGGATTGTGGGCGAAAATGTTCGCGGGCTTACTAATTGGAATGGAGGGGTGGTATTCGACGAAGTGCAGGCTGACCTGGAAGCTGAAGGCTACGAAGTCCTCCCGTTTTTACTTCCAGCTTGCGCCGTCAACGCTCCGCATAGAAGGGACCGTGTCTGGTTTATTGCCCACAGCACGCGCAAACGATGCGGAGAAACGGGGGAATATTTCCTGCGATCCTCGGAACGGATTGCCCGGTTTAGCAGTGAATGGAATGCTTCCAACGCCGAACGTATTCGATGCGAAGGGGACATTCTTACAAGGGAAGGAATACAATGGGCTGAACAAGCACGGCAAAAAACTTGGGCAAGCGGTTATAAGGATGGGGTTGCTCCCTACTCCGACAGCGATCAGCGACCCGAAAGGGGGTTGTACGCGGACGGACCCGGCGCGGCAACAATATACACTAGCCTATGCGGTGCATGGGCTAGTGGGAGAGCCTGGGAAGACTTCCCAACTCAATCCCCTGTTTGTGGAAGAGATGATGGGGTTTCCCATCGGGTGGACAGACTTAAAGGATTAGGAAACGCGGTTGTTCCGCAGGTTGTACTTCAAATCTTCAAAGCAATTGAACAGTATGAACTACTTAGAATACCGGCTTAAACTGAAACTGGAAGGCAAGCCCCCAAAGGAAAAGAAGGTATACCGCATACCACGAGAGAGCAAGAAACGGGCGAAGATCAACCGGGAGTATGCGAAGAAGTCACGGCCGGTTTGGAGGGGGCAGCCATGCGAAGTAAAATTGAAGGGTTGTACGGGAATGGCGGAGGGTATCCAGCACATCCGCGGTAAGGTAACTATGGAATTGCTTTTGGATTCGGACAACTGGATACCCTGCTGCAATTCGTGCAACCAAAGGTGCGAAAGCCATCCATGGGAAGCAGAAGAGAAAGGTGCTAAAAAAACAAGACTGACAAAACAAAATTAACTCATGAATATAAAGACCCTCCAGAAAGCAAAGCAGCAGCTTGACCGCCTCCAGGACCTTGACAAGGAGATTATCAACATAGAGTGCTTAGCAATGAAACTAAAAGACGGGAAAGACAATATTACCCTATCGCTGGGCTGTGATAAACCACAGGAGCCCATTAAAGTGCCTGATGAGACGCAATTCTACACCATTCCTTCGTTTCCGTTTAGCTACTTGCGAAGCAATCGAAAATGTGAAGTGAATTCCAAGGAAACTTCAAGCTTTGAGATAACCGATGTCATGGCACTGCAGGTATTGGGAGTGATTGTAGCTCACAAGGAAAACGAAAGAATGTCAATTATTAACCAGCTCAACGCACTCGGTGTTGAGGTAAATGTTTAGGAATGAAATTATCCGATCAAGTATGCACCCTGCGGCAGGCAATGCGTCTGAAGGAACTGGGGATAGCTCAGGAAGGCTTATACACATGGCTATTCAGTCCGTTGTCTGGAGATTGGGCAATTAGCCATCAGACAGCAGAAGCACTCCACATTCTGAAATATGCCAACCCAAAGTCAAAAGAATGGGCAGAGCGAAAAGAGCGGGGATGGTATTCAGCTTTTACGGTAGCTGAGTTGGGCGTGATGCTACCATTCAACTGCATTTCCTATTTAGACTGCTATCATAGATGGAGCGCTACTAACGATTATCAAAACCCGAACATTGAATTCGAATACATAGGAGAAACGGAATGCGACGCTCGGGCATCACTGGTTATATCGCTCCTCGAAACCGGATTACTCACCGCCGAAGAGGCGAATAAAAGACTTAAAGCATGAAAAGGGAAATAAAATTCCGGTATTGGAATAAACATACCAGCCAGATGATTGACAACGTAGGCTATCACCCGGAGATCGACTTCAACCTGTCTGCTGACCCTGAGTATTCCTACGAACAGGGTGGCCCGAAATCCCGTATTGTGGCGCCACCGTACTCCAGTCAATTCTTGATGCAGTTCACCGGTTTGAATGACAAAAATGGCGAGAATATTTACGAAGGGGACATAATTGAGGTGACGAACAAAGGGTCATACAACGGGCTGAGAGTTGTCTCCTGGGATGAAACTTTGCTTTGCTATGTTCTTATCTGGACGCCCCATTATAAAAAATTCCTAACCAGTGGGAAAATACCAGGTTCATATCTGAAAGTTTCCAGCGGACTTTCCTGTTACCTGATCGGCAACATCCACCAACACCCTCACCTTTTAACCGGCGACCGGGCCGATACCGGAGAGAAATGAGCAACGAACAAAACATACAAACCACTCCTTACGATGGCAAAACAGCAATTATTGTTGGCTCCCATCCTCAAACTGGTACAACCGCTAAATGCTTGGGAGCCCTCTATACAGCAGTAGGATGGTCATTGTATTTTCAAGCCATCAACAGTGACGCGAAATTTTGCGTATTTAAACCTGCAAATATTAAATGGGTATGAGCAACGAACAAAACAGGCCGATGACGCCCGAAGATGTGCAGGCTGAGAGAGACATGAAATTGGCAAATTTAATAGCCATTCATAGCAGACAAATGGAGCATGACGGAGGCGTAAAAAGTTTTAAAGCTGGCTTCCGTCAAGGCTATGACCTTCACGCCATTCAAACCGCCTTCCTGTCCGAGAAGGTGAAGGAGCTGGAAGAAGGAATGATAAGGGGATATAAGGTGGGAACCATGGCCTACATCCCATTTGAAAGGATAGCTTGGAAGGACGCCCGTATCGCCGAACTGGAAGAAAATTACCGACAGCTGGCAGAAGACCGCGACGATCTCAAATCGAAGGTGGATGTCATGAGTACTGCACAGGGAAACATCGTGCGGGAACTGGAAGCCGTGAAGAAGGAAAGGGACGAAGCAAAAAGGGCATTAGAATACGAGCGGAAAGTAGCTTATGAAACGTCGAAGAAAAATGCAGATATGATAGTAGAACTGGAAGCCGTGAAGAAGGAGAAGAACGACTTGTTTAAAATCGAAAATGATCTCCAATCGTCATATAAGGGCGCGATGAATGATAAAATAATTTTCGAAAAAGGGTTCAATGCAGCAAAAGAGGCAACGGACAAGGCGATGCAGCAACTGTCCGAGGTGACGCGCCAGAGGGATGAATGGGAAAACTTTAAATGTCAACTGGCCGCTTACCTCATGGAATGCAACTATAAATGTACTGGCGCTGAAGTATCAGACTTCATTGACGAATTTTCACCCCGCATATCCTCCGGGGAGACGAAGCCGGTACGGGAAAAAGAAAGGAATGAATGTGAGCAGGAACGAGATAGGGCGAGATGGCTATTATCTCGTTATCTTGAATATGCTGAAAGTGGATGCATTCAAGGAATGGAGGACGATGAATTATCGGAAGATACTCGGAATTTTTTGAACGGGAATGCGCTGCCGGTAAGCCCTTGGATCAGCGTAGAGGATCGGCTGCCTGAAAAAAAGGGATATTATATAGCAATGTGCTTAGCGCCTTATAAAGAACCCGGCTTGATCCATTATCATAAAAATACAGGTTGGCAGAACGGATTCTATGAATGTTCTCACTGGATGCCCCTTCCCGCCCCTCCTGAATCTTTAACCGATAAAAAGTAAAACATGTGGTTTTATTTGACATGTGGAATTATCATAACCGTGACTTTGGGCACCTTAACAAGCCGGCGTTTTTGGAAGTGGGTAAAAGTAAAAAGATGTAATCATTGCGGCGGCGATGGGTTTGTAGAGCACATTGGAGAAGGTATTGAGGAACCGTGCGAACATTGTAACCAATAACCGATAAAAAGTAAAGTATGCCACGGTTCGCAGTATCAATTTTATTTCAAGAACAACACCCTGATCGTATGAGCAATATGATGCGAATGAAAATTGTTGAAGCAGGGAGCGTTGACGAAGCGATAGGAAAAACCCTACTCTATTTTAGAGAATACGATTGCATGATAAGAAATGCAAGTTCGTCAATAGAATTAGCAATAAAAATCCAAGAAAATGAACATTGAAAAGCTAAGGGAAGAAGCGGCAAAACTACCACCGGGTACACAACCTCCATATTCTAATTATAGGTCTTATGACGTAGGGTTTCACGCGGGGGCAGATTGGGAGTATAGTCGCCCAAAATGGGTGAACGTAGAGGATGGATTGCCGCCTGCTGGTAAAACCGGCCGTACATCTGAAAGGGTTTTAGTAGAATACACAGACGGAACTTTTGAAGTGACTCGATATGACCATTATACAGAGTCCTTCCGCCTACACACGAACAGGATCGAAAACCGTTGGACAGAAATACCGAAATGCTGAATATTTGACCGATAAAAAATTAAAACCATGACCAGAAAACAATTACAAGACTATTTGGAACAGTTCCCGGAAGAAATGCCGATAATGGTTTTGATTGATAACCATTCAGTTGATGAACTTACAGAAGAGCAAATTTTACACACGTCTGATACGGCCTATGTTGACGTTACAGCCCCGGAAGAAGAATGGGATTGTGAGGATGGAAAAATAAGGCTCGGGGACGGCTCTCAATATGTATTAATCAACGCCATAATTATTTAACGGGAAAAAACAAGCCATGACCAACACTAACGGACAATGCAAAGGCGAATCCCCCAACTCTCCGGCAATTCCGGAAGATTCAAAATACGAGGCAAAGGTCAGGGAGATTGCAGAAGAAATATTTCATAAATCACCTGATGTCAAGTGTTTCAGGTGGGAAGGGTGCGCGATCCAGTTCCATGAAGCGGAAAACTTTATTCCACTTGCGCGCGCTGTTAGAAATAACATGGCGGAGGCATTTAAAAACGGATTTGAATCAGCGACAAAGTTGTTTGGAATGACCCTGGACGATTACACGTACTTGATGGACAAGGAACTGATTGAACTCGGCCTTATTCCCCCACCTGCCCAACTGGAGGAATCCGGCAAGTAAAAGCCCAGGATATATCCCAGGCTCTCAATATTGGCAGGGCTAGACATCCGGGCCGAATTAAAGATAAGCATTTATAATTAAACCGGCCCGGCGGTACCCGGGAGGCAGAAAGATGGAAAAGTTAGAACATCTACACAAGATTCAGCTGGCGACATCCGCCATCGATTATATGTCCACAAAGATCCAGCTGAGCATGATGAGTTTCGCTGGCAGCTCGTATGGAGAATTGGCTAAGCGCCACGCCGAAAAGCTCGAGGAAATAACAGAGCAGCTGAAGCCGATACTTAACAATCTGGGCGACTTTCTCAATAACCATGATATGACGGACAGCCTGGACGAACGAATCACAGAACCAGCTTACGACATCCTGATTCACGGAAACGATACCGCAGAATAAACCCGCCGCCCACGGTAACGGGCAGAAAGAAAATGCGGTGCCATTGGACAACGTTTGAAGGTAAAAGGATAAGAATACCGGGGTGCTACCCAGCGGCGTTACACTTTCATGATGAAGATTTCGGCGAATGGTTTTGCACCTGCACAGATACATCCCGAAAACGCCGGAAGATCAGCCAGGTAAAAAAACTGAAAATGAAGATTAAGAAACTAAAAAAACAGCTAAAGCAATGAACCTACAGGAACAACCAGCAAGCCTTTGGGAAACCATTTTGCAGAGGTACAAACCCCGGAAGCGGCCAATACTCTTCTCCGGCGCCATGGTAAGGGCCATATTCGCCCTTCTCAAAACTCAGACCCGGCGCATTGCCAAAGGTGTGCAGCTTAAGGATGATGAATATCCCTCTTTTTATGTGAACGAAAAGGGAGAGTTGTGGATGGTGCCCCTCTGGAAAAGCAACAACCTTCCTTCAGGTTCTAAAGCCATAAAATGCCCCTTCGGGCCAGGTGATATTCTCTGGGTAAAAGAAACCTTTCAGTGGGTGGATGCCGGCGAGGACAGTGGCTATGTTTACCGCGCTACCGATCCTGACTGGGAAACAACTGAGGAATGGAGGTGGAAGCCATCCTTATTCATGCCGGAGAAGGCGTCCAGGATTAGCCTGCGCGTGGTTTCTGTCAGGCTGGAGCGCCTGCAGGATATCAGTGCGGAGGATGCAAAAGCCGAGGGATTCGCCTGCATAACCAAAGACGGCGGTTTAACCTGGAAATATGGAATTCCTGACGATGACGGGCTGCCAGGGAACGGTAGGGGAATTGGATGGCCCTGGAACGAATGGGAGGAGGACCCGCGGAACGCCTTCCGGACGATCTGGGAAAAGATCAACGGCCCCGGTAACTGGGAGGCGTCGCCCTGGGTTTGGAAAATAGAGTTTGAGAAAATATAAAAGTAAAGTTAACCATGAAAGAATCGACGACATTAGCAAGAGAAATAGCTAAACAATTGATAGCAATCGCGGATTTGCCGCATTGTGAATGGATTAGTGAAAAAAAGGCGGTTGAAGAGTTCCCATTCAGTCTGGATATGCTGCGGGATATGCGGGGTGCGGGGACACTAGAATTCAACTACCATTGGAAACACATCAGAAAAGCCGGAGAGAGCCGGAAAAAGCCCGGCATAATTTATCACCGCCAGCGGATGATCAAGTTTATAGAGGATATTTAACCATGCAATTTCATCATCCACTGATCAACGTTATCATTGGAGATATGGTAGTATACGGATGTCACTTTGGTGTTCCGGTGCCCCATTAGTTTCGCCGCAACCTCAATCGGGACGTTTGCTTCGGCGCACGAATAGCCAAATGTGTGCCTGGCGCAATGGAAAGTTAATTTCTTCCGAATCCCGGCTTTAGCTGCAATAACCTTCACGGCCCTGTTGCACTCCTGGTTAGTAGGCATTTTCCCCTCAAAAGGCGCAATCCTGACGAGGGCCTGCCGAATCTTAGGAGTGATTATAATACTAACATCCTCGGAGGTTTTTACCATATTAAGCAAAAGCCTCTTCCCTTCTCTCACATGGAGCGAACTTCTGAATTGATGGCAATCACTGTACCTCAGCCCCGTAAGGCAAGAGAAAACAAAGAACCATCCTGCCGGTAAATCAGCTCCCGTTACCCTATCGATAGTCGCAATAAACCGATCCAATTCTCGTGCAGTCAGATGCCCCCTGGAACCACCTTTGAAGGTCGGAGTAGAATAATGTAGGAACGGATCTTCCTTAATCACCCTATTTTTAAGTGCCGTCTTGAAAAAGGTTTTCAGGTTTTTAAACGAGCGCCATAAGGTATTCGGCATATTCCCCAATTCTTTTCGCTGGTAAATTTCGTAAGCTTTCAGCCACTCAGGAGTGACATCAGAAAATTGCAAGTGCGGAGCGTATCTACGTATCTTTGAAAGTTCGTGCTTGTATTTCTCTAGGGTGGAATCCTTCTTCTCCCCTTTCCACTCAATCAAAAGACTTTCGCAGTATTTGTAGAAATCCATCTTTTTGACCTTCGGCGCCAGCTTTTTCACTACAACCTCCGGCGTTACATCCCGGTCTTGAAGCTCTTCCTTCAACAATTCCCCCTTTAAGTCAGAAATCAACTTTTCTACTTTGGCATTGATCAGTTTAGCGTTTGGATAACTACTTTTGACATGGCCGTCCCATTGAGATTCGGGAACGGCCTCGCCGGTAGGCTTATAGATTCTCTTCCCGTTGATGCTGATCCTGATCACAATTGGGCAGAGGCCTTTTGAGTTAGGGCGGTGGGCGTGGATTATCGGGGATATTTTCATGTTGGCAATTTTGCAGTCACTAATATAGTATTTTTGCCAACAAGCTACCATATCTACCCAATATGATATATGTCGTAAACGCGCTACAGAAAAGGAAAACCCGCTAGTGTAGCGGGTTTCAGGAAGTTAATTTTGAGGTACCGAGCGGATTCGAACCGCTGTACGAGGTTTTGCAGACCTCTGCCTAGCCACTCGGCCACGGTACCATTGTTTGCCATCGAATTTTGATGGACTGCAAAAGTAGTAAATTTTAGATATTTGCCAAATCTGATTACAAGATATTAGATTACGGATTAAAAAAATTGCAAGGTATGAGCACTCCCATAGCCGAATCTGAACTGATACTCAACGCCCGCGGCGCCATTTACCACCTGGACGTAAGGCCCGAAGAACTGGCCCCCACCATCATCACCGTGGGCGACCCGGACCGTGTTAAAGCCGTCAGCAAACATTTCGACGCCGTGGAAGGCCGTTACCAGCACCGGGAATTTGTGACCCATACCGGCAGGATCGGCAGCAAACGGCTGTCCGTCGTGTCCACCGGCATCGGCACCGACAATATCGATATCGTGCTGAACGAGCTGGACGCCCTTGCCAATATCGATTTCTCCACGCGCCTGGTGAAAGAACAACCGGCGAGCCTCCGCATCATCCGCCTCGGCACGTCGGGCTCGCTGCAGGAAAACATCCCGGTAGACAGCTTCGTGGTGTCTTCCCACGGCCTCGGGCTGGACAACCTGCTGCCCTTTTACAACTATCACAACACCCCGGAAGAACTGCAGCTGCTCGAAGCTTTCCGCGGGCAGATACGCATGCACCCCAACGCGGCGCGGCCTTACCTGGTGGAAGCTTCGGCCGAACTGGCGGGCCTTTTCACAGAAGGTTTCCATTCCGGCATCACCGTTACCTGCCCGGGTTTTTACGCCCCGCAGGGCCGCCTGCTGCGAGGGCAGCTCTCCCACCCCGAGCTGATCGACCAGCTTACCGGTTTCAGTTTCGAGAACCGGCATATCACCAATTTCGAAATGGAAACCGCCGGCATTTACGGGCTGGGGCGCGTGCTGGGGCATGAATGCCTGTCTATCAGCGCCATCGTGGCCAACCGGGTGAGGAAAGAATTCAGCAAAGACGGCGGCGCGGCGGTGGAAAGCCTTATCAGCAAAGCGTTAGGCATCATCGCGGCATAATCATCAAAACAATTTTTACCTTTGCGTACAGAATGAATATGCATTTTTATAAATACCAGGGAACGGGCAACGACTTCGTGATCGTAGACAACCGTGGCGGGGAATACAGCCAGCTTACCACGGAACAGATCGCCCACCTCTGCGACCGCCGTTTCGGCATCGGGGCAGACGGGCTCATGATGCTGGAAAACCGCGAAGGGTACGATTTCGCGATGAAATATTACAACTCCGACGGCCGCGAAGGCAGCATGTGCGGCAACGGGGGCCGGTGCCTTACCGCTTTCGCCCGCCAGATGGGCATCGAAGGCGCCGAACTGAAGTTCATCGCGGTAGACGGCGAGCACCAGGCCAGTTTCCGAGAAAACGGCTGGGTGAACCTGAAAATGCAGGATGTGGAATGGGTGGAAAAAGGTAACCTGTACTTTTATCTCAATACCGGCTCGCCGCACTTCGTCAAGTTTGTGACGGACGTGCAGGAAGTGGACGTATACCAGCAGGGCCGGGAAATACGTTATAACGAACGGTTCGCCGCCGAAGGCACCAATGTGAATTTCGTGCAGGAAACGGACAACGGCATTTTCGTTCGCACTTACGAGCGCGGTGTGGAAGACGAGACCTATTCCTGCGGTACCGGCGTGACCGCTTCAGCGCTTACCGCGTCGCCATCGGAGCCGGGCAATTACGCCATTCCCGTCGAAACGCTGGGCGGACACCTGGAAGTGCGCTTTGCACGCGCGGGCGAACGCCACTTCTCCGACATCTGGCTTTGCGGCCCCGCAACGCTGGTGTTTGAAGGAAATATTAATATTTAGCCCCCCGGCTATTGGTGAATTAATTCCCCTACCTTTGCGCCCGGATGATCCAGTATTTCAAAAATATAGACGCGCGCACTGTTGCCATCGAAGAGCCGGAAAACGGCTCCTGGGTGAATGTTGCCCCGCCGCTCAAACAAGCGGAGTTCGAACAGTTGTCTGACGCTCTCGACATCCCGCTCGACTTTTTGACGGATTCGCTGGACATCGATGAAAAAAGCCGCTACGAACTGGAAGACAACGTGAAGCTGATCGTTATCAAAACGCCGGCCGAAAACAATTCCATCAACGAAAGCGACGCCTATTACATCACGATCCCTATCGTGATCATCCTTACCCACAACCAGATCGTAACCGTTAACTCTTTCGACAACGCGGCGATCAAAAAATTCCTCAACACCTTCCACAACCGCCACCCCGAAAAAAGGAACATGATGGTACTGAAGGTATTCGAGAAAGTGGTGATGAACTTCCTGGATTACCTGAAAGAGATCAACCAGCGCCGCAACCTGCTGGAACAGAAACTTTACGATTCCAACCGGAACGAAGAGCTGCTCTACCTGATGCGCATACAAAAAAGCCTCGTGTATTTCGTGACGGCCCTGCGCAGCAACGAACTGCTGCTCATGAAACTGGAACGCACCAACTTCCTCGCCCTCAACGACGATGAAAAGGAATTCCTGCAGGACCTGATCGTAGACACCAGCCAGGCGCTTGAAATGGCGAACATCTACACCAATATCCTCAGCAGCACGATGGACGCGTTCGCCAGCATCATTTCCAACAACCTCAACTTTGTGATGAAACGCCTCACGTCCATCACGATCGTGCTTACGCTGCCGGTGCTCGTGGCCAGCATTTACGGGATGAACGTGGAGATCCCCTACGCCCATTCCACCTACGCGTTCTACATACCCGTTACCATCGCCATCGTAACGGCGGTGATCATGAGCTGGTATTTCATGAAGAAAAAGTGGTTCTAAAATCTTTCCTTTACCAGTTGTGTAACCTTTTTATCCGTAGGCAGGGTAACGGTTTCGGCTGAATAATCCTCCCAATCCACCCAGCGCAGGCCTTCCACCTGCACCGAAGGGTCTTCCGGCATGGGGAAGCCGAAAGGTTTGCCAAGCAGCGGCGCCTTGAACGGCGACAACGCTTTGACCAGGTAATATATCGCGATGATCTGCTGCCCTGGCCTGAAGGCGTTCATCTGGAAAAAGTCCGTCGTATAAAGATGAGACACCACCTCCACGTCCTGCCCTACTTCCTCTCTCCATTCGCGCACGATGCATTCCAGCGTGCCTTCGCCAAACTCGAGGCCGCCGCCGGGATACTTGGTGTACAGCCCGCCGCGGATGTGCTCGTCGCTTACCAGTACCTGTTTTTTTTCATTGATCATGATGCCGTACACACGGACTGTAAATAGATCCATCGGGGAGGGAATTTTTACCGGTTCATGGCGGCGCGTTTCATTTCCGCCGCGGTGCTGTGGCCCAGGTACCGCTCGAGGATACCGTGCACCCAGTAGATCACCGGCGTGAGCACGATGGCCGCCGTGAATTTATAGATATAATTGATGATGCAGACCGCGAGCACCTGGCCGAGGGACCACACCGGGTCGTTGTTCGGGTTATAGAGCAGCGGCAGCAGGTAAAACGCCACGAACAACACTACGAAGCTGTCTATCAGCTGCGAAATAAGCGTAGAGCCGGTTGCGCGCAGCCAGATCCTTTTTTCGCCGGTCACTTTTTTGATCCTGTGAAAGGTGAACACGTCTACCAGCTGCCCGAGCAGGAAAGCCGTAAGCGAAGCCACGATAATGAAAGAGCCCTGACCCAGGATCTGCTGGTAGGCTTTGTCCATATCGGGCACGCCCGAGTTCGTTCGCATGGTCACAAAAAACTCCGCCGGGGTTAGGCGGATGGCGAAGAAAAATATGATGAAGGCGAAAAGGATGAGCCCTGCGGCGAGAAACGACAGGAAACGCACGCCTTTCATGCCGTAATATTCGTTGATGATGTCCGTCATGATAAACACCACGGGCCACAGCAGCACGCCTGCCGTCATGTTGAAGCTGTATGTTTCCCCCAGTATCATAAGATTGGCGGGTTGCAGGCCCAGTGTGGCTTCGAGGGAAAATATCTTTACCCCGATGATCTCCGCGATAAGTGCGTTGGCAACGAGAATGCCGCTTAAAATGATGAAGAGCCTTGTCGGTTTATCCCTTAGAATATTGGTGATCATAAGAACAATTCCAGTTGAAGCAGCAAGATAATAACATTCAAAATAAATATAACAGGATGAATATCCGTAAACCGCACTTTCCGGGCCAGCAGGAAGATAACGGCCAGCAAAATGACGAGGATATTCAAGGGTGCGGCCACGAGGCCGCCCAGTACCATGATATGTTTGGCGATATGCTCCCAGGTTTCGGTATTGTCGAGCATACGGATGATAAAACCGGCGAGATAACAGATATTACAGATAAAGCTCACTTTTATCAGGAAACGGAGCCAGTTCATATTGAAATTTCCGATAAAATACAGTTATTTTGGATTCTTTAAAAACTAAACAGGAAAAACCCGATGAAGCAAAACTGGCAAAAAGCCGTCCTAAAACATGTGTACGCCGTCCTCATTTTCCTGGGGCTTTCATTTTTATTTTGCAGCCCCGTGCTGGAAGGCCTTGAGATCAGGCAGACCGATACCGTTTCCTGGCAGGCCATGAGCCAGGAGGCGCGCGCGTACCACGACAGCACGGGCATCAAGCCGCTGTGGACCAACGCCATGTTCGGCGGCATGCCCACGTACCAGATCTACCTGTCGCAGGACAACTACACATATTACCTGCACGAGGTGCTCACGCTGGGCCTGCCCAAGCCGGTGAACTTCTTTTTCCTCGCGATGATCGGGTTCTACATCCTCCTTTCCGTGATGGGTTTCCGGCAATGGGTCAACATTCTCGGCGCCATCGCCTTCGGCTTTGCGTCGTACAACCCCATGATCATATCGGCCGGCCACGATACCAAAATGTTCACCATCGCCTACATGGCGCCGCTATTGGCGGGTATTTTGCTTACCTATCGCGGCAAATACCTTATCGGCGGCATCATTACCTGCATCACGCTTTGCCTGATGGTGACCAACGGGCACTACCAGATCGTGTTTTACACGCTGCTGCTTTGCCTTTGCATCGGCATCGGCTACCTCGTGCAGGCTATTAAAACGAAACAGGTGCCGCAATATATCAAAGCCACACTGGTATTGCTGGGCTTCGGCCTGCTTTCCGTGCTGCCGTCTACCGTCAGCCTGTGGACCACTTCCGAATTCAGCAAATTCACCATGCGCGGCGGCCACTCCGAGCTCACGGCCGAAGCCGGGCAGGAAGGAGATAAAACCAAAGGCGGCCTCGACAAAAGCTACGCTTTTAACTGGAGCCAGGGCAAAATGGAAACGCTCACCACTTTCGTGCCCAACCTGTACGGCGGCGGCAGCTATTCCCCGCTTTCAAGCAATAGCAATACCGCGAAAACCTTCTCGCAGATCGGCGTGCCACCCGCGCAGCAGGAACAGATCCTCCAGCAAATGCCGACCTACTGGGGCCCCCAGCCCATGACCGACGGGCCCGTTTACTGGGGCGCCGCCATCATGTTCTTTTTTGTGCTGGCGTTCTTTATCGTAAAAGATTTCAATAAATGGTGGATACTGGCAGGCTGCCTGCTCGGCCTTTTCCTCGCATGGGGCAGCAACTTCGCCTTCTTTAACTACTTCCTGTTCGACCACCTGCCGCTGTTCAGCAAGTTCCGCGCCCCGGCGCAGGCGCTGGTGCTTTGCCAGCTGCTCGTGCCCTTCCTCGCGTGCTGGGCGCTGAACGACCTGGTGACCAAAGAATGGGACAAAACCGCCGTGCTCAAACAACTGAAAAATGCGCTGTACGTTACCGGCGGCATCGTAGTGCTGCTGTTGCTCCTTTCCTTCGGCATGAGCTTTACGGCAGACGAAGACGCGGGCCTGCGTTTTTACCAGCAGTTCACCGGCGGCAACCAGCAATTGATCGATCAGCTGCTGAGCGCGCTGCGGGCAGACAGGGCTTCCCTGCTCCGCCTCGACGCCATCCGATCGCTGGTGTTTATCCTGATAGCGGCAGGCCTTGCCTGGGCGTTCATTCAAAAGAAACTCCAGGCCGGTTACATGCTCGCCCTCCTTACGCTTTCCGTTGCGGTAGACCAGATGCTGGTGGCGCACCGCATCCTCAATTCCAAAAACTACGTGACCCCAACGGACTACAGCTCTCATTTCGCGCCGTCGCCCGTAGACCAGGCCATCAAACAGGATAAAGACCCGTATTACCGTGTATTCAACACCGTTAGTTTCATGGATGCTCTCAGTTCCTACCATCACAGGAGCGTGGGCGGTTACAGCCCCGTGAAGCTCGCGCTGTACGATGACCTGATCAAATACCAGATCGCGAAAAACAACCCGCATGTGCTCAACATGCTGAACGCGAAATACGTGATCGTGCAGGACCAGCAGGGCCAGCTCTCCTACTTCCAGAACAAGGACGCGTTGGGCAACGCCTGGTTTGTAGACAGCATTGTATGGGCGAAAAATGCCGATGTGGAAATGCAGACGCTGGACAGCCTGCCCACCGGCCGCGCCGCGGTGATCGACGAAAGGTTCAAACCCGCGTTAAACGGGCTGGTACCGGGCAAAGATTCCGCCGCTTCCATCCAGCTCACCAAATACGGCCTGAACGAACTGCAATACCGCAGCCACAACAGCAAACCCGGTTTCGCCGTGTTCTCCGAGATCTATTACCCGGCAGGCTGGGACCTTTACATCGACGGTAAAAAAGAAGAGATCGTGCGTACGGACTACCTGCTGCGCGGCGCGAAGATCCCCGCGGGAGATCACCAGCTGGTGATGAAATTCGAGCCCAGGAGCTATTACCTCGGCAATACGATCACACGCTGGAGCTCTATTGCCATGCTGATATTGCTGGCATTGGCCATCGCTTTCGAGGCAAGACGCGCGGCTAAAACACAATCGTAAATACCCGGTTTCAGATAACGGAAAGGGAGCGGACGTATCCGCTCCCTTTTTATTTCAATACCATAATCTTGCTTCCACTTTTTGCAGGTACCGCCGTGCAGCCCCATCCAGCGGCTGTTTTTTTTCCGTTCGCGGGATGCGGCGCACTTCTTTCCAGCCGTTCAGCCATTCTTTCCAGTTCCAGCCGGTCTTTTTCAGGAACTCGAGCGACCACATGAATGCCGTGGTGAGGAAGTGGAAGAATGAAAGATAACGGTAAGCCACTTTGCTTTTGTTGATCCACAGCATTTTCATTTTTGCGAGATGCGGCGTACGGCCCAGCGGGCTTTCGTTATGCAGCACCACCACATCTGCCGTGTAAGCGATGGCGTAGCCGTTTTGGATCACGCGGTAAGTGAGATCGTATTCTTCCATGCCGTAAAAAAAATCAGCAGGGTAATCGCCCGCTTTTTCATACACTTCTTTGAGAATGGCATGACCTGCGCCGATGAAATAAGGCGCGAGGAAGGAAGCTTTGTGTTTGTATTTATCGAATTTTTTATGCGGGAAAGCGTTCACCTGCATCTGCCCGGTGCTGGCGTACAGCACTTTAAAACAGAGGATGCCGGCGTGGTTGTGCTGCATGAAGTCGTTGCCGAAAATGTCACGGATCTTCCGCAATGCGTCCGTATCGCGGAACCAGGCGTCGTCGTCGATCGTGATGAGGATGGGCGCTTTGGCCATGGAGATGCCAAGATTGCGGCCGCGCGCCACGCCGAGGTTGTCGTTGGAATAATGGTAACGGATGTAAGGAAAACCGGCGGCAAATTCCGTAACAGGCGTATAATCCGCCGTGGAAGCGTTGTTGATCACGATCACTTCTTCCAGCAGCTCCGCGGCGCCTTCCTGCGCGCTGAGGTTGCGCAGCAGCACCAGCAGATCGTCTGGCCGGTTGTAGGTGATGATGATGACGGATAATGCTTTCATGCTTTAAAAAATAAACCGCGGTACGCCTCCGCAAATGTTTCCATACTGAAATGCGTGCGGGCATACGCGATATTGTTTTCCCGCATCGCCGCCAGCGTGGCGGGCTGCCATTCCTTCACCAGCCGCGCGCCGGCGGCGATGATATTTTCTTCCGTATCGAGATGAGGGACCAGGTACCCGTTTTCGTTGTTGCGCACGTGGAAAGGAATATCCCCCGCATCGGTAGCCAGCACGGCCAGCCCCCGTGCCATGCCTTCCATGATCACCATCGGGAAACCTTCGCGGATGGAGGTGATCACGATCACGCGGTGACGGCGGTACAGTTCGTCTATCTCCGCAGGCTCCGTCTGTTCGCCGTAAAAACGGCAATGCGCCCGCAGATCCTCCGGGACAGCGCCTTCCACGTTACCGATAAAACCGGCCGTAACGCCCGCCGCTTTTGCAATGGCGGCCACGAGATGCACCCGTTTTTCCGGCGTGCCACGGCCTACATACAGCAGCATGTTCGCTTCCACGAGCGGCGAGGTGTCTTTTGGCAGCGGAATGCCGTTCATCACCAGCCTGATCTTTTCCGCGTAACCGGCCGGCACGCCAAAGCGGCGGTACAATTCAAGATGGCGCTGCACGCTTTCCCGGCTGATCATCACCGTGGTTTCGTAATACGGGATGAAGGGCAAACGGATATACGAAAAACTGCAGAACGAATGGATCAGCTCTATCTGCCGGATGCGCGCCGGCAAATGCGCGCTCAGCTTGTACGCGAAGTTGCACTGGCCGTTGAAGACCACCGGCTGTTTTTGCTGCCGCGCGATCCAGGTGGCCGCAATGCCCCGCCAGATAAGGTTATTGAAGTACAGGAATTTATTATCGGTATACTTCGACACATCGCGGACGGTATTGCCCGGCGCTTCAAAAGCGGCCAGCATGGCGGTGTTTGCGGACTTTTTTGTAAAAAGGATCAGTATTTTTTTACCCGGGAACAGCTTTGCGACTTCGCTGTGTACTTTTTCGGCGCCGCCCACGTGATAAAAGGGGAAAAACAGGAAGATGTCGTATTCCTCCTTCAAAGGCCGCCACAGCGCGATCAGCCGCCCCAGCCACACGAAAGGGGCGATCAGTATGGCTTCAATGAAGCGTTTTATGCGCAGCAGCGTGTATATCACAATTTCTGTTTAATATTTTTCCCGATGGCCGTCAGCAGGTCTTTACACATCCCGGCAAACACCCGGAGGTCGAACCCGTTCAGTTTCCCCTGCGCCAGCCTGGCCGAAAGATAACGGCGTTTGCAGCGGAAATGGCGGGAAAACACGTTTTTCTTTTTAATGATGCTCAGCGTCATAGACGCGGAGTGAACCCGGTACCACAGCAGCATTTCAGGCACTTTTTCCATTACCAGCCCCGCTCCCGCCAACCGCAGCCACATATCGTAGTCTTCCAGCGGTTTCTGCGAATCGAGGTAAGGAAAACGGCGGAACACTTCCGTGCGCGCCATTACGCCCGGGTGCGCAATACAATTCACCGTGGGCAGCGCTTTCCTGATCTGTTCGTTGGAAACGTTGGCGCGGTCTTCCGGCCAGTTGCCCTGCACCGCTCCCTTTTCGTCGATAAAAGTAATAAGACACCCAACCATAGCGGTTTCCGGCCGTTGCTCCAGCCATTCCGCCTGCAACCGGAAACGTTCGGGCAGGCATATATCGTCCGCATCGATGCGCGCGATGTATTTGCCACGGGCTTCCGCGATGCCGCGGTTGAGCGTATAGGCAAACCCTTTGTTGGGATGATGGAAATAACGGATACGGCTATCCGAATATGACCGGATAATATTTTCGCTGCCGTCCGAAGACCCGTCGTTGATCACCAGCAATTCAAAGTCGGCCTGCGTTTGCGCAAGAATGGCGTCGAGGGTTTCCCGGAGGAAATCCGCGCCGTTGTAAACGGGCAATACGACTGAAATAAGCGGCGACTGCTGCATGTTGATCTTTTATATCCGCTGCCAGCCCGGCGGCACGAGGTTTTGAACGTTAAGGTTTTCCCGGGCGTACCATTTCAGCGGCGCGATCACCTGTTTTTGCTCATATTCGTTCAGCCACGCGGCCCACCAGCTGAAACTGCTGTTGGCGATCACCTGGTGGCGGCATTGACTCATGAGGAAAAGGTCTTCGTATTGCGTGCGCGTGAGGCTGCCGCTGGGTATTTCGTATGAAATGGCCGCCGGGAGATTATTTTTCACCCATTCCGGGTCGTTGGTAAAAATGTAAAAAGTGGCGCCGGGAAAACGTTTCACCGCGGCTTCATAATAGGCCGGCTCGCAGGCGCCGTGAAAGGAAGCCGTTTCTGCGTTGGTGTAATCGCCGCGGCGGAAGTGCACCGCCACGCTTTCGCTGTTGCGCAGTTCGGCCGCTTTGGCCATGATGGCTTCGCTGAAACTGACGGAGAACCGGAAGTCCTGCCGGATAATGTCTTTCACCGGCTCTGAATATTTCCAGCTTTGCCAGTACCCTTTGAGGTATACGGGCGGTTTTACGTTGAAAAAATCCGGGTCGAACTCGAGGGAAGATTCTTTAAAGATACGCCGCATGGGCGCGGGCGCGAGCCGGTTCCATACTTTGGCGGCGAAGCCCGGCTGCGGGATCATTTCGGGGGAAGCTTCCACGGCGCTCACGCTCAACCCTCCCAGCCCGTACATGCCGGCCTGGCGGGGCTCGTAGCTGCCTTTGTCCAAAGCCAGCGGAACTTTATGCAATACCGAAAGGCAGCGGCCCGCGGCATATTGGAACATCTGGTTGCCCAGCCCTCCTTTCAATTGAACAACGATCAAAACCCGGTAATTTTTAGGCACGAAAATATTCATTTCCGCCCAATTAACCCATCACCGCAGCAAAGTAACGGTGCCTTTGCGGTCTACATTCCCGCATTCCGATTCTATCCGCAGCACATATACGAAAGTGGCCACATCGCAGGGAACGCCCTTGTAGGTGCCGTCCCAGCAATCCGTCACCTTGTTGGTATGGAACACTATATTGCCCCAGCGGTCGTAAATGGAAAATTCCACTTTGCCCACCAGCCCCGGGAACTTGATGCCGAAACAGTCGTTGCGCCCGTCGTTATTCGGAGTAAAGGCCGTAGGCATTTCATAATGCGCCATAGTGCCGGCTTTCACGACATTTACGGTCGCGGAATCGAGGGCCTGGCAGCCATAGTCGTCTGTTATGAGCACGTAATATTTGGTGGTTTCCTGCGGCGTTACTACGATCGAGCGGCCGGTTTGCAGGTTGTTGCCCTGCACGTCCATCCACTGGTAATCGCGGCCGCCCGAGGCCAGCAGCGTGGCCCTGCCGGTGCTGCAATCGAGGTCGTTGCTTTTGGCGACGAACGTTACCGGCGGCTCTATTACCGTGATGGGCACGGGCACGGTCTGCTGCGAATTGCAACGGTTTTCGCTGAGCGTGGCATAGATGGTAGTGCTGGAAACCGGCGTGTAGGTGAACTGGTTGCCGGCGCCGATGGTTTGCCCGCCGGCATCGGACCATACCGTATTGTCTGCCCCGGTGGTGGTAAATTCGATGTAGCCGCCCTTGCATATCGGCGGGATGTTGTTGTCCAGCTGCAGCGTGGGCAGCGGGTCTACGGTCACCAGCACCGTGTCTTTGCTCAAACATCCATTGGTATGCACGGCAGATACGCGGTATTCTTTTGTTGCAACAGGCGTGGCCACCGGGTTGGCTATCAGGTCGCTGCTGAGGTCGCCGCTTTGCTCCCAGGTATAACCGATAGCCCCGGCCGCATTGAGCTGGGCGGTTTGCCCGGTGCAGATGCGCATATCCTGCCCGGCGTCTACCTTCGTGGTAAGGCAGGGCTGTAAAACCGGCCGGTAATAGTCTTCCACCTCCCCGTCCGGCGCAAAACCGCCAGGGTCCTGCACCGCGGCCTGCACGGAGGATACGCGGAAGCGGAACGCGAAATTCGTCATTACGCCGGCAGGCAACTCGTCCGGCAGGTTGGTCCAGGTAAAGGTGATGCTACCTCCTGCCGCCGCCGGCACGGTATGCTCAATGCCTTCGTTGGGCGTGAATACCCCGTCGCGGTTGTAATCGAACCATACTTTGATGTAGGCGGTATTGCCGGTAAGATTGGTGACCGGCGCTACCAGCGTGTAGCTGTGTGTGGTATTGATGTATTCGGGCCAGATGGTCACGGCGTCTTCGTCTGCGCCGGTCATGTTGTCGTCCGCACCGTTGGAGCCGTCCGCATCGGGCATGGCATTGCCTAAAAACAGGCTGGCCTGCGGCACCAAAGCGGGCCTGGGATTGTCGTACGCGCATTCGTTGATGTTGGTGAACCGGATGGCGTGCTGCGGGAATAAAAAAGTGCCCTGGAGATCGCCGCGGTCTATCGGCGACAATATCCCAAAAGCCACGGCCATACCGCCTTCGACGCCGTTCCTGAACATCGTGGTGGAGATCCGGAGCGGGGCCGCCCCGTCGGAAAAGGTGGCTACAAGCGGGTTTTGACCGTATTGCACAGCCTCGCCGTAAGTCTCGGCGATATGCACCGTCTGCGTATTGCAACCGGTAAGCGGGTTTACGGCCTGGTTGGTATTTTTGAAGAAATCGACCGTTTTCCAGGGACCGCCGCTGGTAGTGAAATCTGTGCGCTCCGCTTCCGAGGAAGCTTCCGCGTCCGCCGCCACGAAGGTGAACGGCACGGGCTGGCCGTTGCGGGTAGCGGTGATCTCCATGTCGAACGACATGGGCGTGGAAGTGGCTTTGCTATGCAGGGCGGGCCTGAAATCAGGCTGCGAAAAGTCGTACAGGGTATGCAGCACCGCCCCGTACCAGGTGTTCATCACATCGGGTTCCACGCCGTCGCCGGAAACGTTGCTGAACGTAACGGTGATCTGCAGGCCTTCAGCGGAAGTGAACGAACGGGTGAAACCATTGGCGATCGCGGCGCCGTTCCAGTCGAACCACCAGATATACGGGCGCAGCGCCCCGGTGCCACGGTCTGCGTATTGGGCCTTCAGGTCAATATTAAAAAGGGTACATGCAAAAATCAGCAGGTAGAGTTTTCTCATGGTATTTTGAGGGATAAACATTTGTCCTATTCGCTTTCAAGGTATAATTTTCGGCGATTAAAGATAATGTTTGGGAATTAAAGTTTAAAAACATTATATATTCGCCTCCAAGTCAGGCAAATATGGGCATCATCAGGAACCAGAGCATCAAATCTTCGATTCTTACCTATGTCGGGTTCGGCATCGGGGGCATTTACACGCTGTTGCTGGCGAAACTGATCGATCCGAACATCAACGGGCTTTTCCGTTTTTTCGTGAGCGTGGCCACCATCGTATGCGCCCTGTCTAACCTCGGTTCGGTATCGGTGATGAACAAATTCTACCCGTATTACCGCGACCTGCTGCAGCCGCCGCGCCGCGATATACTGGGGCTGGTGCTTATTTTCTGCGGGATCGGGTTCTTATTCTGCACGGCGGGATTTTTTGTGTTTGAAGACCTGGTGATCCGCAAGTTCGGCACCAAGAGCAACCTGGTGGTGGAATATTATTATTTCCTCATTCCCTTCAGTTTTTTCTACCTCTTTTTCGTCACCTTCGAAAACTACTCCTACAACCAGTTCAAATCGCTGATGCCCATTGCGTTGAAAGAAGTGGGCCTGCGTTTGCTGAACGTAACGCTGGCGGTGCTGTTCCTTTCGGGCGTATTCAGGCTGGCGGGTTTCGTATGGGCGTATTCGATGATCTACGGCGTGCTGCTGGCCGTGCTGCTCATTTATCTTTACCGCCAGCGCGACCTGCTGTTCACTTTTAAGATCAGCAACGTTACGCGCAGGCTGGCCGGCAAAATGATCACCTTCAACGCCACGCTGTACCTCGGCGCGGTGATGGGCGTGGTCGCGCAGAATTTCGATAACCTGTCCATTTCCAGCGCGCAGGGCCTCAGCATGGGCTTCGTGTACGAATTTGCGACGTACGTGGCCACGGTGATCCTGGTGCCGCAACGCAGCATTATCGCCATTTCCATACCGGTGCTGGCCAAGGCCTGGAAAGACCGCGACCTTTCGGGCATTCAAAGCATCTACCGGCGCAGCTCCAACACCATGTTCTCCTATTCGCTGCTCGTGTTCCTGCTGATCTGGATGAATGTGGACAGCGTATTCAGCATACTGGCGCTGGACGAGATCTACAACGCGGGCAAGCCCGTTATTTTTATCCTCGGTTCGATGCGGGTGATAGAAATGAGTTTCGGGGTGAACTCGCAGATCATCGGCACGTCCAACTACTGGCGCGTGAACTTTTTTTCGGAGCTGGTGCAGTTTGCGCTGGTGATCCCGCTGAACCTTTATTTTAACCGGCTTTTCGGCATACAGGGCAATGCGCTGGCCAACCTGCTTTCACTTATCGTATTCGGCCTGATCCGTTATTCGTTCCTGTTGTTTAAATTCCGTTTCCAGCCATGGACGATGCATACGTTCTACATCCTGTGCATCGCGGCGAGCGGGTATTTTATCTGCACGAGCTTCAGCATCTCCAATCCCTACGTCAGCCTGATCTTCCGCAGCGTAGTTTTCGCCGCGTGGTACGTGGGGCTGATACTCATCTTCAAACTGAGCAATGATGTTACGGAAGGCTGGAATATGGTGTGGAAGCGGTTAAAAAGACAATAACGACCGAAGATAGGCCAGCGTCATCAGCGATTTTGAGACCATTCCTTTTTTTACCCATGAAGCCGGCAACAATCCCAGGAAATCGGACATGATGCACAGCACGGGCGGCAGGCTGAGATTGCCCGCCACTTTCTGCAGATCGCTTACACTGCGGATATTAAAATTGCGCAACAATCTCCAGCTGTGGTCGAAATACCGGATGTTCCTGAAGATCGGGCCGTTGAGCTTATGCAGCAAACGGATGTGCTCGGGGATCACCACTTCACGGTCGTGCTGTACGGCGGCGGTCACCTGGTCTTCGTGAATACCGATGTTCAACAGCGGTTCCCCGATGTACAGCGCTTGGCCTTTGTAACAGAGACGGATGTAAAAATCGTAATCCACCACCCATTTCATATGCGGGTCGTACAACAGCCCGGTGTCTTTCCTGAAAGTAACGGTACTGGGCGCGCCGATGAAATTGCCCAGCAGCAGGCATTCCGGCTCTTGGTGCAGGCGTTGCAGCTGCGCGGCGGAAGGCTCATGAAGGATCTCGGTACCGTCGGGGCGCACATCGTAACAGGCGGAGAACACGAAGCTGGCGCCGGGATTTTCGTCGAGCGCCGTTACGCAGAGAGACAGCGCGTCGGGCGAACGGAGCCAGTCGTCCTGGTGAAGGGTTTTGATATACCTGCCGGAAGCTTTGGCCAGCCCGGCGTTCCAGTTTTTGGGGGAACCGAGCGCGGGCTCGTTCTTTGAATAGACCAGGGGAAAATCCGCCGCAAAGGTTTCCACCAGCATGCGCACGGCATCGTCCGGAGAATCGTCGGTGATGATCACTTCCATATCACGGAACCGCTGGCTGCGGATGCTTTCGAGGCACCGCCGCAACAGGTGCGCCTGCCGATATGCCGGTATGCAGATGGAAATCGTGGGTTTTCTCATTTAATCTTAATAATTTGCAAAGATATATTTATCTGATCTATCAATCTATACATACAATGGCATCCCGGTCAGTATTTTCCATCGCCGCCGAAGGCATTTTAAAAAAATTCAGGAAATCTCCTGCCACCGGGGAGCGCCTTTCTTTCTGGACCGAAAAATATCTCAAACACCTGCCGCAGGGGCCGCTCAAAAGCATTCCCTGGCGTGGCGGAAGGCTTTGGTTCACCAAATCCTGGGAGCTCATGCATTCCTTCGACGAGATCGTGACCGGGGAAATTTACCGTTTCCAGGCAGGCAACGATACGCCGCGCATTCTCGACTGCGGCGCCAACATCGGCCTCAGCGTGCTGTATTTCGCGCAGCTATACCCGCAGGCGAAAATTACCGCTTTCGAGCCGGACGCGCATAATTTCGCGCTGCTGAAAAAAAATATGGAAAGTTTTGGCGTGCAGAACGTAACGATAGAACAGAAAGCCATCTGGATACACAACGATTCCATCACGTTCGAATCCACCGGCGGGCAGGGCAGCAAAATAGGTGAAGGTGGCAGCATTACCGTCGCGAGCGCACGCCTGGCGGACCTTTTACAGGAACCGGCCGATTTCCTGAAGATCGATATCGAAGGTGCGGAATATGCGGTGATCAAAGACTGTGCAAACGTGCTGCGCAATGTAAAACATCTTTTCCTCGAATACCACGGCGCCATCGGGCAGAGCCACGAGCTCACCGAAATGCTGGAAATACTGCACCACAACGGGTTTGATTATTATATCCGCGAAGCGGCGGATAATGTGAAGTACCCTTATATCCGGGAAAGATCTTCCGGCTTCGACCAACAGCTGAATATTTTCGGCGTACGGCGCGGGAATTAATTGATGCGCCCCGCTCCCATGTAATACCGCACCCAGTAAGGCTCGCGGAGATCGCTGATCATTACCCCGTTGCTGCTGGATGCATGCACGAAACGTTCGTTTTCCAGGTAAATGCCCACATGCGAGATCCTTTTTTTGCGGTTGATGGCGAAAAACACGAGATCGCCGGGCTTCAGTTCCGCGCGTTTGCCCAGGCGCGTTACCTGGTTGTATAATTGAATGGAATTGCCGGCCAGTGTGATCTGATAAACGGCGGACATTAAAGTGTTCACGAAATTAGAGCAGTCGATGCCGCTTTTGGTGTTGCCGCCCAGGCGGTACGGCGTTCCCCACCATTCCTCGATAAAATTGTAGAGTTTTTCATTCACCACGTTCTCCACCGGCAGGTCGAGCAGCTGTGCGTACTTAAACTGCCAGGGGCGGGCTTCTTCGATGCTGTTTACAGTGGTGGGGGCATTGCCGATGCGGGTGTTGCGGCTTTTGTGCGCGGTACCGGCCGATTTAGCGTCGGGTTTGATGGCGAGGCCGTCGATGAACTCGATCTGCTGTTGCGCCGGCGCTTCCGCCCGTTTCGCCGTTTCTTTCGGTTTCAGTATCGCGCAGCTTCCCAATAAAAGCGCGCCTGCCGGTATCAGGCATAATTTCCCCTTTCTTCTATGCATTGGCCCCTGTTTAAAAATTGCTGCAATATAAAAAAAATCCGATTTTTGCTGCTTGCTTTGACCGATCTTTATGATGTAATTCTGATCCGACGATGAAGTTTTCTCACCTGCACGTACACACACAGTTCTCCCTGCTCGACGGAGCCGCCGATATCAAGCAGCTTTATAAAAAGGCGATGGCCGACAATATGCCCGCGCTCGCCATTACCGATCACGGCAACATGTTCGGCGCATTTCAGTTCGTGGCCGAAGCTTATAATAACAAGCTCAATCCCGAAGATCCAAAAGATAAACGCCTGAAAGTGAAGCCTATTGTGGGTTGTGAATTTTATCTCGTGGAAAACCGCCACAAACGCCAGTTCACGCGCGAAGAAAAAGATATGCGGTACCACCAGGTGCTGCTCGCGAAAGACGACCAGGGCTACAAAAATCTTATCAAACTCTGCTCCCTCGGTTACATGGAAGGCCTTTACGGCAAATATCCGCGTATCGACAAAGAGCTCGTCCTTCAATATCATAAAGGCCTCATCGCCACCACCTGCTGCCTCGGCGCGTCCGTTCCCAAAACCATCCTCAAAAAAGGAGAAGAAGAAGGCGAAAAGGAATTTAAATGGTGGCTGGACATCTTCGGCGAGGACTTCTACGTGGAAATGCAGCGCCACGGCATTCCCGAACAGGAAAAAGTGAACGAATGCCTCGTAAGGTACGCGCAGAAATACAATGTGAAGATCATCGCGTCCAACGACAGTCATTATGTAGACCAGGCAGACGCCAACGCGCACGACATCCTGCTTTGCATCAACACCGGCGAAAAGAAAAGCACGCCTTCGATGAAGGAATTTTCAGACGACGACGCCGTGGTGAAAAACAAACGTTTCGCATTCTATAACGACCAGTTCTATTTCAAGAACACGCAGGAAATGAGCAAACTGTTCGCCGACCTGCCGCAGGCCATCGACAACACCAACGAGATCGTCGATAAAGTGCAGCTGCTCGACCTCAAGCGCGACATTTTGCTGCCCAACTTCCCCATTCCCCCCGAATTTATCACGCAGGACCAGTACCTGCGCCACCTCACTTACGAAGGCGCGCGGCAGCGGTATGCGGAGATCACGCCGGACGTGGAAGAAAGGCTGAACTTCGAGCTGAACGTGATCGAGAACATGGGTTTTGCCGGTTACTTCCTCATCGTGGGCGATTTTATCAAGGCGGGGCGCGAGCTGGGCGTGTTCATCGGCCCGGGGCGCGGTTCCGCGGCGGGCTCCGCCGTGGCGTACTGCATCGGTATCACCAATATCGACCCCATTAAATACGATCTCCTGTTCGAACGTTTCCTGAACCCGGAACGTAAGAGCATGCCCGATATCGATACGGACTTCGACGACGAAGGCCGTCAGAAAGTAATTGATTACGTCGTGCAGAAATACGGCAAGCAACAGGTGGCGCAGATCATCACCTACGGCACCATGGCCGCAAAAATGAGCATCAAGGACGTGGCGCGCGTGATGGACCTGCCCCTGCAGGATTCCAACATGCTGGCCAAATTGGTGCCGGACAAACCCGGCATCCAGCTGGACCGTATTTTCAACGCCCCGATCGAAGGTGAAAAAAGCCTGTCGGAAAAAGAAGGGCTTGCCGCGGAAGATCTGGAGAACGTAAAACGCCTCCGCGAACTGATCAAAGGCAACGACCTGCAGGGCGAAGTGCTGCGTGAAGCCTGCGTGCTGGAAGGCTCCGTGCGCAACACCGGCATACACGCAGCGGGCATCATCATCGCACCCACCGACCTTTCGGAACTGATACCCGTCACTACCGCGAAAGATTCCGACCTGCTGGTGACGCAGTTCGAAGGCAACGTGATCGAGAGCGCGGGCGTGATCAAGATGGACTTTTTGGGGCTGAAAACCCTCACCATCATCAAAGGCGCGCTGCAGATGATCAAAAAAAACCATGGGGTAGACATCGTGATAGACGACATCCCGCTGGACGACGCCAAGACTTTCGAACTCTACCAGAAAGCGGAAACCAACGCCACGTTCCAGTTTGAAAGCCCGGGTATGCAAAAATACCTGCGCGAGCTGAAGCCGGACAAATTCGCCGACCTGATCGCGATGAACGCCCTGTACCGCCCGGGCCCGCTGGAGTACATCCCCACGTTCATCCGCCGTAAACACGGACTGGAGCCCGTTACGTACGACGTGCCCGTGATGGAGGAATACCTTGCCGAAACCTACGGCATCAACGTATACCAGGAACAGGTAATGCTGCTCAGCCAGAAAATGGCGAACTTCTCCAAAGGCGACGCGGATATTCTCCGTAAAGCCATGGGTAAAAAACAAAAAGCCGTGCTGGACAAAATGAAGGCCCAGTTCATGGAAGGCTGCAAAGCCAACGGGCACGACCTTAAAATGTGCGACAAGGTATGGACGGACTGGGAAGCGTTTGCATCGTACGCGTTCAACAAATCGCACTCCACCTGTTATGCGTTCGTGGCTTACCAAACTGCCTATCTCAAGGCCCACTACCCGGCGGAATACATGGCCGCGGTGCTGAACAACGCCAGCAACCTGGAAAAGATCACCTTCTTTATGGAAGAATGTAAACGCATGGGGCTGGACGTATTGCCGCCCGATGTGAACGAATCTTTCAAAGGTTTCGCGGTGAACAAAAAAGGACAGGTGCGCTTCGGTCTTGCCGGCCTCAAAGGCGTAGGCGAAGCGGCCATTGAAAACATTATCGAGGAACGTGAAAAAGACGGCGCTTACAAGAGCATCTTCGATATGATCAAACGCGTGAACCAGCGCGCGGTGAACAAAAAATCGCTGGAGGCGCTGGCCATGAGCGGGGCGCTGGACTGCTTCCCCGAACTGCACCGCGCGCAGTATTTCCACCAGGCGGAAGGCACTACCGGCCTCGAAAAGATCATCCGTTTCGGGCAGCAGGTGGCGGCGGGCAGCTCCACTTCCGGCGGGCTGTTCGGCGATGCTTTTATGGATGAGATACAGCCGCCGAAAATTCCGCCCTGCGACCTCTGGCCGCTTACCATCAAACTCAACAACGAACGCGATGTAACGGGCATCTACATTTCCGGCCACCCGCTGGACGATTACAAGTTCGAGCAAAAATATTACCGCATGAACACGCTGGCCGAGGTAACGGATTACCAGAACCAGATCAGCGGCGCGTCTGACAATAACAAAGGCAAAGCGAAAGACTTCCGGATGGCGGTGTATGTAAGCGGAGCCGTGGAGCGCATTTCGCGGAACAATAAACAGTTCGGCATCATGACGCTGGAAGATTACACCGGCAAATTCGAGTTCGCGCTGTGGAGCGAAGATTTCCTCAAATTCAACACCCACTTCAAAACCGGGCTTTGTTTGTATGTGAACGGCGGTTTCAAGCCGCGCAGGTTCAACGAGAACGAATACGAGTTCAGGGTCAACAGCATGCAGTTATTGCAGGAAGTGAAACGCACGCAAACGAAAAAGATCGGGCTTATCACCATGCCGCAGTTCATTACCCCGCAGGTGATCGACTTTTTATCTGACAACATCCAGAAAAACCCCGGCAAAGCCGAGATCTACTGCCAGCTGATCGACCGCGACGAGGAACTGATGGTGAAAATGCACACGTTCACGAAACACGTGGAGATGAATGACGAACTGGCACAGTTCCTGGACAGCCAGCCGGATATTGATGTCTATATCGACACAACCAATAAGTAGCGATGCCAAAAAAGCAGTAGTTTTACACCGGTTTGGTTTTTGCATATCTTGCATACCGGCTTGAAACAAAACAAACCGAAAACAATCTGGAAACCAATCATTTAAATAAAAATTATAAACTTTTAAATCTATAAAAATGGCTTTAGAATTCACAGATGCGAACTTTCAAACCACCGTTTTGAACTCGGACAAGCTGACCGTGGTGGACTTTTGGGCGGAATGGTGCGGCCCCTGCCGTGCGATCGGCCCGGTGATCGAGGAACTGTCTAAAGACTACGACGGCAAAGTGAACGTTGGTAAGGTGAATGTGGACAACAACCCGCAGATCTCCATGAATTACGGCATCACCAGCATCCCCGCGATCCTCTTCATTAAAGACGGTAAAGTGGTGGATAAACAAGTGGGCGCAGTTCCCAAATCCGTTCTGGAAAAGAAGATCCAGGCTAACCTCTAGTACTGGAAACGCATAAAACGCAAAGGGTGGCTGTATAGCCGCCCTTTTTTTGCGCCCGGTTGGCCTCATATGAACATAATCCCTTATTTTGCCTGGTAAATCAATCTCTGAGAATGCTACATTGGGAAAATGTCGCCCGCGGCATGCTGGGTATGTTCTTTCTGGTACTGGTTTGTTACCTCCTGAGCAATAACCGCCGCGCCGTTAACTGGAAGCTGGTCGGGATCGGCATCTGCGCGCAGGTGATGTTCGCCATGGGTGTGCTTAACACCCAATTCGGCGGTCAGCCCGTCTTCTGGGTATTATTCGGCCTCATGATCCTCCTGTACTGCATCAACCGTTTCCGGCGCAAACAACGTGAGGGCTTCGGCCTTCCCTCCGACATATGGAGTTATCTATTGCCCGTTGCTGCGTTGGCGGGCTTTTTCTTTGGCATTATCCGCAGCGGCCACTACCCGCTCCCGGCCGTGGCGTTTTTCATCGGCCTCGTTCCCATCGCCGCCATGGTGAAGCTCCAGCAGAAAAAGAACATCGAGCTGGTGAAATGGACGATACTGGCGGGCTGCCTTTTGCTGACGCTTTCCGTGTACATGCGCTGGTGCTCGCCCGATGTATTCAAAACCACGCTTTCCGCCGTTTCCAATGCCTTCGTGAAGCTCATCAACATCAGTCATAAAGGAACGGAATTCATGTTCCAGGGCCTGGCGGATTACCGCGGCGCCTGGGGGTATATTTTCGCCGTACAGGTGCTGCCGAACATCATCTTTTTCGCGGCATTAAGCTCCGTGCTATATTACCTGGGCATTTTGCAGAAGATCGTGTACGTTTTTGCGTACCTGCTGAACAAACTGAGCATTTCCGGGGCGGAAAGCCTTTCCACTGCGGCCAATATCTTCCTCGGGCAAACGGAGGCCCCGTTGATGATCAGGCCTTATCTCGAAAAAATGACGCGTTCGGAGATCCTTTGTATCATGGTGGGCGGCTTTGCGAACACCGCGGGCAGCGTGCTGGCTGCCTATGTGGGCATGTTGGGCGGGGCGGACGTGGGCCAGCAGGAATATTTCGCGCTGCACATGCTCAGCCAGAGCATCATGAGCGCCCCGGCGGCCATCGTGTGCGCCAAGCTCATCTTCCCCGAAACCCAATCGCACCTTATACAAAAAGACCTTTACGTGCCTCGCGAAAAGCTGGGCGACAACTTCCTCGACGCCCTGTCCATCGGCACCACAGACGGCCTGAAACTGGCCGTGAACGTAGGCGCCATGCTGATCGTGTTCACCGCGCTGATGTACGTGGTAAACGCCATCCTGGGCGGCATCGGCGACGCCACCAACCTCAACCCGCAGATAGCGGCCATGAGCGGCGGCCAGTACAAGGAGCTGAGCCTCGAAATGGTGCTCGGTTATCTTTTTAGCCCCGTGGCCTGGCTGATCGGCGTCAACAGCCAGGATATCCTGCCTGTGGGGCAATTGCTCGGGCAAAAGACCGTATTGAACGAATTCCTGGCGTACCAGTCGCTCGCCGTGATGAAGGACGCCAACGTGATCAGCGACCCCAAGTCGCTGCTGATCGTTACCTACGCCCTGTGCGGCTTCGCCAATTTCGCATCCATCGGCATACAGATCGGCGGCATCAGCCAGCTGGCGCCCAACCAGCGCCGCAACCTGACAGAACTGGGCGTAAAAGCCCTGATCGGTGGCACCATCGCCTGCCTGATGTGCGGCTGCATTGCCGGGGCTTTGAGCTGAGCCGGCAAGACAATTTGAACCTGTGGATAAATCGGCCTAAAAGGCATAGCAGCTTGCCGCCCAATCTTCTATAAGCCCTCTTTGCACGGAATTTTGAGCCGGTTCGCCGATAATTTGACGCGAATCTCAGCCGGCGTAAGTACATTTACATCAGAACCGAACCGTGATTGACCGGCTTTTTGATCATATCACTATCACCTATAACGGATATCACTTGCGTAATTTTCTCCTGCCCGCCCTTTTCATGCTAAGTTTCGCGGGCGCTTCGGCCCAACGGAAATGCGGTACGGAAACAGCGCTGGCCCAGAAGCTGAAAGAGCAGCCCCGGCTGGTGGCACGAATGCAGGCCGTGGAAGCCACGCTTCAAAAAACCAGGCCCTCCAGGATCTACCAGCGGATAAACGCCCGCGTAACCATCCCCGTGGTGGTGCATATCGTATTGCCGGACCCCACCGTAGTGACGGACCAGCAGATCCTCAGCCAGATCGCTTCCCTGAACCAGGACTATATCGCCCAAAACGCGGACGTAACGGGCGTACCGGCAGCATGGCAGGGCCTCGTGGGCAATTCGGAGCTGCAGTTCTGTCTTGCCGCCCGCACGCCGGACGGCGACCCGTCCAGCGGCATTACCCGCACGGTTACTTCCCGCAGCGGTTTTTCCATCAACAACGCGGCATCCGACGTGAAATATACCACTACCGGCGGCAAGCCCGGCTGGGACAATACCCGTTTTCTCAACATCTGGGTATGTGTGCTGGAAGATAATTTCCTGGGCGTGGCCACCCCGCCCGGCAATGTGTTTCCGGCACAGGAAGACGGCGTGGTGGTGAATTTTCGCGCTTTCGGCAACAGCGGCTCCGCCCGCGCGCCGTTTAACCTCGGCCGTACCCTTACCCACGAAATAGGCCATTTTTTCGGTCTCAAACACATCTGGGGCGACGACGGGGGCAATTGCTCGGCAGACGACGGCGTGAGCGACACCCCCCTGCAGGGCGCCGAAACCTACGGCTGCCCCACCGGCGTGCAAACAGACAACTGCTCCTCCATGGCTCCCGGTTACATGTACATGAACTACATGGACTATGTGAACGACGCCTGCATGATACTTTTCACCACCGGGCAGGTAGACCGCATGCGCAACGCCCTCGACGCTCAGCGCGCATCCCTGCTCAGTTCCAACGGCTGCGTGCCCGTAAACCTGCGGAATGTGGACGCGGGCGTTTCCGAAGTGCAGCAACCCACCGGCTACCGCTGCGAAGCGGGGCAAATGCCGCTGGTAACGCTCAAAAACCGCGGTTTCGACCCGCTCACCTCCGTTACCATCCGGTACACGGTGAACGACGGCCCGCCCACCGACCACCACTGGACCGGCAACCTGGCCACCCTCGGGCAGACCGGCGTAACGCTGCCCGGGTTCCAGGCGGCGCAGGGCACATTCACCTTCAAAGCATGGACGATAGGCCCGAACGGCGAGGCAGACCAGCAGCCGGAAAACGATACGGCCTCCGCCAGCTTCAATTACCGCCCGCCGGTAACGCTGCCATTCACCGAAAGTTTTGAAGGCAACGCCTTCCCACCCGCTGGTTTCACCATCCGCAACCCAGACAGGAGCTTTACCTGGGAAAGGGGCTTCACGGGCAGCGGCGGCAGCGGCGCAAGCGGGCGCAGCGCGTTGATGCGGAACCTCGGTTACGCCACCAACAACGAGGTAGACGACCTGATCGGGCCCGTGGTAGACGCAACCGGCGCGGATTCCGTATTCGTGAGCTTCGATGTGGCGGCTGCGGCGGCCACCGCGCTGAACACGACCGGCAACGCCTGGGACACGCTGGAAGTAATGATAACGCTCGATTGCGGGCAAACCTTCATTCCTACCGGCTACAAAAGATGGGGCGCCTCGCTGGTAACGCGCAAAACGCCGACAGACGCGGAATTTGTGCCTACAGCGAGCGAATGGCGGAGAGATACGGTAGACCTCACGCCTTTTGTGAACCAGCAACCCTTCCGCGTGGTGTTCCGCAATACGACCAATTATGAGAACAACGTGTATATCGACCAGGTGAATCTTTTCAAAAAAGACGTGAACGCCGACCTCGCCAGCCGCGGCATCCTGATATGGCCGAACGCGTTCAGCAGGCAGTTCTACATCGAGTTCCGCACCTGGCCGGACGATCTGAAAGGCATAGCGGTGTACGATGCGGCGGGAAGGCAGGTATACCGCCAGCAGCCCGTGATCCGCAGTGGCAACAGGGCGACAATTGATTTGGTAAATGCCTCAAATGGTGTTTACTTTGTAACGTTATTTTACAGCCAACAGGTGAGGACATATAAAATAGTGAAAGCAAAATGACGACGACGAACACAGCACCAAAGCCCGGATTACTGACGATCTTGTCTGCACCCACTCTCGACAAGGATCTGAAGCGGATCGCAGATAAAGTGCTGAACCGGGAAAGGCTTACGCAGGAAGAAGGCGTAACACTGTTTGAAAAGGGAGAGATCGGGTATCTCGGGGCGCTGGCCAACCATGTGCGCGAACGCCTTCACGGCAACAAAACTTACTTCAACCGCAACTTCCATATCGAGCCGACCAACGTTTGCGTGTTTACCTGCAAATTCTGCTCGTATTCAAGATTATACAAAAACCGCGAAGAAGGCTGGGAACTGAGCATCGACGAGATGCTGGACATCGTGAAAAAATACGACGGCCAGCCCGTGACCGAAGTGCACATCGTAGGCGGCGTGCATCCCAAAATGAACCTCGACTTTTTCACCGAGCTGATGCGGAAGATCAAAGCGCACCGGCCGGATCTTCACATCAAAGGTTTTACGCCCGTTGAACTGGATTACATGTTCCGCAAAGCGAAAGTAAGCGTTGAAGAAGGCATGCGCATGATGAAAGAAGCCGGCCTGCAATCGCTTCCCGGCGGCGGCGCGGAGATCTTCCATCCGGACATCCGCAACCAGATCTGCCACGACAAAGTGGACGCAGAAGGCTGGCTGGCCATTCACCGCGCGGCCCACGGCCTGGGCATGGTTACCAACGCCACCATGCTATACGGTCATATCGAACAGTTCTGGCACCGCGTAGACCATATGGAGCGCCTGCGCCAGCTGCAGGACGAAACGCACGGCTTCAACACCTTCATCCCGCTCAAGTTCCGCAATAAAGACAACGACATGGCGCATGTGCCCGAGTCCACCATCGTGGAAGATCTGCGTATGTACGCCATCGCCCGTTTGTACATGGATAATTTCCAGCACTTGAAAGCCTACTGGCCCATGCTGGGAAGGAACAGCGCGCAACTGACGCTTTCCTTCGGCGTAAACGACCTCGACGGCACCATCGACGATACCACGAAGATCTACTCCATGGCCGGTTCCGAGGAACAATCCCCTTCCATGAACACCGCACAGCTGGCCATGCTCATCAAACAGGCCGGCAGGGCGCCCGTGGAGAGAGATACCGTATACAACGAAGTGAAAGATTATTCCGAAGTGGAATTCACCGAAGAAGAACTACTGAATTAAAATACCTTGTTAATATTTGTAAAAGAGGAACGGCCCGGCTTTTCCTCTTTTTCTTTTTTATTACCTTCAAGCCTCAAATTGCGTAATCATGAAGAATTTTATGTGGACACTGGCGATCTCCGGCTTTGCTTTTGCCGCTTCCTGCCAAAACCAACCCAAGCAGGAAAGCAGCGCAGAATCAGCTTCCGCATCATCCGCCACAGCCACCACGCCCGCCGTTACAGGCGGCCCCGTGTTTAAAAAAGAAGGCTCGCTTTCGTTTATCAGCAAGGCAAAAGGCGATACCATCAAAACGATCGATATTGAAATTGCGGAAACAGACGACGAAAGAGCGCGCGGGCTGATGGACCGCAAGTCCATGCTGGATTCACAGGGCATGCTGTTTATTTTCGCGGCGCCGGAAGAACAGTCTTTCTGGATGAAAAATACCTACATTTCGCTGGATATCATGTATGTGGACGAAAAATTCGAGATCGTGTCTATCCAGAAGTACGCCACTCCCCTTTCGGAAGAAAGCCTGCCGTCTTTTAAAAAGGCGCAGTACGTGGTGGAAACCAATGCCGGTTTTGCGGACAAATACAAGATCGCGTTCGGCGACAAGATCGCGTTCACCAAACAATAATAACGTGAACAGCCCCGCGTTCGCAAACGACGCGGGGCTGTTCAAAGTTTGTTTTCCCGGTTATTTGAATTCTTCCATCGTAAACGACTTCTGGCGGCCTTTGTATTGCTGGCGCACGGCCTGAATGTCTTTCTCCACCACCTTTTCAGCCTTGTTGCTCCACCCGTTGCGCACGAAGCTGAGCAATTGCGCGATGTCCGCATCGGAGAACTCGTCGTTGCTGCCGATGCCCGGCATATCCGCGCTTACCTTGTACACTTTTCCGTTCACTTCCACCGGGCCGGTAAGGCCGTACAGCACGATCGCGATCAGCCGTTCCTTTTTACCGGTAACGATCTCGGAATGGTTCAGCGGCGGCGCCAGCGACTGGATGCCCTCGCCGTCCATGCCGTGGCAGGTTTGGCAAACCGTTTTGAAGATGATAGCCCCACGCGGGTATTCTTTCGCCAAAGCGCCGTCCATATTAGACAGGCGTTTGTTTTTGATGTCTTTGATCACTTTTTCGAGGCGCCTGCGGATCACGAGGTTCGTATCCGGGTTCCAGGCTGTAATGTCAGCCAGCAGCTGGGCTTCCCTGTCTTTTGCGTTGCTTATAACGGCATCGGCTACGTAGGGGTTGTTCGGAAAAGCTTCGTACACCGTTTTCGACAGGCCTTTCCCGAAGCCGGGCTCATATTTATCCGCCACGTTCGCGAGGTATTCGGCCATGGGCGCTTCGTTTTCGCGGGAAGCCAGTTCCGTGAGGAACGTTTCCGCCGCCCCGGCGTTCTGTTTGTTCACCACGGCCGGCAAAGCCGCCAGCACGCTTTGGTTAAAAGCGGTGTTCCCTTCTTTTACATACGCCGCCGTCACATCGTCTAACGTGAGCGCGTGCAATCCTTCGAGCGCCCAAAGGGCATGAAGGACCTGCACCGTTCCTTTGGAACCGTTTGCCAGCAAGGCTTTCAGCATGGGGATCGCCGCTTTGTCCTGCGCGTCTACCAGCATTTGCTGCGCTTTATCCCTGATCCAGCCGTTGTTCGAGCCGAGCGCCTTTACGAGGTCTTCCGTTTTGCGGCCGAGTTTTTCGGTCACGGGTGTCGACCCTTCCGGCACGATGCGGTAAATGCGGCCGCAGTTGAGCGGCTGTGTAAGACTGCGCATACCGATCTCGTTTTTGAGGTATGGCGTGAGGTAGGTTTTATGTTGAATGATGCCGCGGTACATATCGAGCACGTAAATGGCGCCGTCTGGCCCGAGGTGCAGGTTGACGGGTCGGAAACGTTCGTCCGTACTGGCGAGGAATTCCCTGCCGGTATAGGCCTGGCGGCCTTTTACGAGGTAGAGGCTGTCTGAAACGATGTTCCTTTTCACGAGGTTCGCGGAAGGTTCGGCTACGAACGCGTTGCCATCGTAATCTTTGCCGAACAGGCCGCCGCGGTAGATCAGCGGGCCGCAGGCCGCGGTGAAGTTCACGAGGCGCAGGCTGTCGTCCAGCACGCCTTTCATGTACCCCCTGTTCACGCCCGGCGTGGGACGGAGGGGATACGTGCGGTTATCCGGCACGATGTTCTCGTCGTACCCCGATACGCGGCGCTGGTTGGCGTTGGCGGAGCCGAGGCCTGGCGGGAAGTAGTCTCCCAGCAGGTTTTCAGAGTTGTTGTTATAAAAAAGGCGGCCGTAGTCGTCTTGCGAAATACCCCATTGCCCGCGGAAATGCGTTTCTTCTTTCAGCCAACGGTTGCCTTCCCTGCGGTAGCGTTTGGACGATTTGGCGTTGTAGATCCAGTTGTCCAGCGCGCGATAGAGGCCGTTGGGCTGGTGCTCCACGTTGCCGCCTTCGGTATAGGCGGAATCGACGAGCGTTTTTTTGCCGGCTTTATCGCCGTTGATCTCCACGAACCAAAGCCGGGGCGGTTCCGCCACCAGCAGGCCGTTGCCCACGATACAGAGGGCGCGCGGCAGGATCAGCGAATCGAGGAAAACGGTGCGGGTATCGGCGGAGCCGTCGCCGTTGGTATCTTCGAGGATAACGATCTTCCCGTTCATGGCTTCTTCGCCGGTGCCAACGGTATCCGGCATATAACCGTTCATTTCCGCAACCCACATGCGGCCGCGTTCGTCGAAGGTCATGGCTACGGGCACCACCACCTGCGGTTCCGCGGCTACGAGCTGGGCGGAGAAACCTGGTTCGGTGTGCAATTGTTTGAGGGATTGTGCGGGGGAAAGCACGGGAGATTCGGCAAATTGCCGGCGCATGGCGATGGAATCCGATTTCGGCCCTTTGTTCCCGTTGTTACAGGCCGTTGCTGTTATTCCTGCTAATAAAACGCTCATCCATATCCTGCCCCTGATCATAACATCTGGCATATCAGAAATCGATTGAAAATTACCTTTAAAATAATATCCCTGACAGGAATAATCAAATTACAATGGGCCAAAATAAGGCAGGAAAAGCCAAAAAAAACGAAATATTGACGGGCGGCGGGGAGGTTGATGCCTGGAACCGTTGCTTTGAGCAGCAGTCAGGCCGATTTCATCTTGTTTTGGACTGCTTTACTTAAGAAGTAAATTCGTACAAAAGGAATGTTATGCGAAAAACTTTGGAACAGGAAGTGCATAAATATTTTGTTCAACTTAATAAGGCGGAGCAGAAGGCTGTTATACAGTTATTACGGACCTTTTTAAAAAACCGCCAACAAAAACCGGAACGATGTACCATTGAACAATATAACCGGGAATTAGAAGAAGCTGAAAAACGGATAGCGGCGGGAGATTTTATTACCCACGAGCAATTGACACGCGAGATGAAAAAATGGTAGTTCTTAGCGATATTGAGATCATTATACCGGGGGCTTAAAAAAACTTCCTCTTGAATACGCTTTTGATCTGCGAATACCCGTTCATCAGCGTGCCCGTCAGGAAATTGTCCTTGAGGTTGTTTCGCAGCGTGCTTCGCATAATGCGCACCACCACGTCTTTTTCCACTTCGCCGGTCTCTTTCACCCGGTGCAGCCGGTTCAGCGCGATAAATCCCAGCAATGCCCCGAAAAGGAACAGGAAGTTCCAGTCCTGCAGTTCGATGATGTGCAATGTTTTCGTCCACTTCGGGCCGCCCCATTCCGCGTCCATCTTCAAATGCCTGCCCGTGAAATAATCCGCCAGCACACCGCCTGCCAGCGGCGCCAGGGCTGAAAACACGGCCGTAACAATGTTCTTGGTGGAAAGATAGATGATAGAATCAGCCGTGGGAGCCAGTTTCAGACCGATGTTGGTCAGCGACAGGTTGATGCCCGCATTCGCAAAACCCATCGCCAGGTGAATAACGGCCAGCAATACGAGATTGGCCCATAATTGCGAGTAGATCCCCACAAAACACCAGGCGATCAGGCAAAGGATATAGATCGGCGCGCCGATGGCGATGATGGTCTTATTACTGTACCGGTCCGCAAACAGTCCCCATATGCGGATCGTGAAAATGCTGCTTACCTGGCTGAGAATGTTCAGCCCGATAATGAATGACAATTCCAGCCCCATGCTTTTCATCATGAACACCGTAAAGAACGGCGCGGCGATATTGACGGCGAACACCCAGGCGGAATTGAACACCAGCAACCGCCGGAAGTTCGGGTCTTTCAACGGCCGGCTCAGCATGATAAAAAGATTTTCCCGCGGCAATATTTTTTTCGGCTCCGGCGTGCTGGCTAATATGAGCGTGCCGGTCACCCCGCTGACGCCGGCAAGGATGAACATCCAGCCGTAAGCGTCCAGTTCCAGCCCGGGGAAATGTTTGCGGATATAGTCCACCCCCACGGCCACCAGCAGGCTCAACACCACGTTCAGCGACTGCATCAGGCTGCTTCTTTTGGCAAAAAAAGCGCCCAGCTGTTTTTCCGGCACCAGGTCTTTCATCCAGGAGTTCCAGCTGGCGCCGGCGATGGCGCCGGAGAGATAATAAAAGAATAAAATGGGGATGATCAGCTCGATCGTAACGACGCCGGGCAGCGTCAGCGGCAGCAAACCGATGACGATAAGCGGAAAGCGTGCGAGCAGGGAACAGATCACCGTAATGCCCCGCCGGTTGTTAAAACGCCGCACCAGCCAGATGGATATCAGCTGAAAAACGTTCACCATCGTGGGAAGCGCCGCAATCAGGCCCAGCTGCACGTTGTTCGCCCCCAGCAAAATAGCCATGGCAATGATGAAAGCGCCGCCGGTAAGGGTAGTCATGGCTTCAGACGAAAGCCCGTCCCCGATCACCAGCTTTAATCCCCGCCTTACGTCCTGCTCTGTCAGTACTTCTTTCGGCTGTAAATTCATCTTTCCGGTTTGGGTGTTGGGAGCAATCTTTGTGCCTTTCTTCGCACCGCAATAAAAAAGCCCCGACGCTGCGCCGGGGCTTGTATATGTTGCTTTGGAAACATTGTTAGTTCAGGCTTCTGAAGTCTACCGGTACCAGTTTGCTTACGCCGGGCTCTTGCATGGTTACCCCGTAGATTACGTCCACCGCCGCCATCGTTTGTTTGTTGTGGGTAACGATGATGAACTGGGAATTGTCGGAGAACTTGCGGATCATGTTGGTGAACTTGCCCACGTTCGCATCGTCCAGCGGTGCGTCTACCTCATCGAGGATGCAGAACGGCGCGGGTTTGATGAGGTATATGGCGAACAGCAGCGCGGTGGCCGTCAGCGTTTTTTCACCGCCGGACAGCTGCGTGATGGCCGCGGGGCGCTTGCCTTTCGGTTTGGCGATGATCTCGATGCCGGTATCCGCCAGGTTCGCCGGGTCGTTCAGTATCATGTCGCACTGGTCTTCTTCGGTAAACAGTGCTTTGAACACGCGGATGAAATTTTCTTTCACCTGGTTAAAGGTGTCGAGGAACTTCTGGTTGGCAGTGGATTCCACTTCCTGGATGGTGGCCAGCAGCGATTCCTTCGCGTTCACGAGATCGTTTTTCTGTTCGAGGATGAACTCGTACCGTTTTTTCATCTCGGTATACGCCTCGATCGCCGTGGGGTTGATCTCTCCCATGTTCTCGAGCCGTTTTTTCAGGCGTTCAGCGTTGTTTTGCAGGTCTTCCAGCGCGGCGGTGCCTGTGCGCTCCTCGTCCAGTATCTCGTCCAGGTTCACTTTGAACTCCACGCTCAGCCTTTCTTTCATGGAGGCCAGCTGTAGTTTCAGCTCGTTCACCTTGTCTTTCACCTGGTTCAGGTTCTGGTCGAGCATGTCGCGCGTTTTCTGTTTGCTGCGCAGCGCGCTTTCAAGTTCCTGGAGATGGTTGCGGAAATTGTAATACTCCTGGTCTTTTTCGTTGAGCCCTTTTTCTTCTTCTTCGCGGCGGCGGAACAGCTCCACCAGCCCGTCTTCGGACTGAACAAGCCTGTCTTCAGCGGCGGCGATGTTGCCGGCCGTGTCTTCCAGCTGGGTTTTATTGCTGATCACCTGCGCGTGCAGGTCGCTGAGCTGTTTGCGTTTGAAGTCCAGCTCCTGTTTCAGCCCCTGCACCTTGCTTTGCTGGCGGGTATGCTGGAGGTTCTGGTTGTTGAACTGTACGTTGGCCTGGTTGAATTGCTGCTCGGCTTCCTGCGCGGAACGGTCGGCCTCGGCGATGCTGTCGTGCAGCTGGTGCACGCGGTCGTTGAGAGTGTCCAGTTCGTCGCGCACGCTGGAGATGCTTTGTTCGTTCGCCGCCAGCGAAGCTTCCATTTCCTCGAGGCGTTTGTTGCCGGTCTCGATCAGGTGGTGGAAGTTTTCGATGCGGTTCTGCAGGCCGAACAGCTGGTTGTTCAGCTGGTTCACTTTTTCGCGCAGGGCGTTGATCTTGTTTTCGTTGAGCTGGCTGTTATAACCGAGCACTTCGTCGTGTTTGGCCTGGAGGCGCGTTTTAAGGTCCGCCACATTGCTTTCCAGCGTACGGATCTCGGCGTCCAGCTTTTCGAGGTTTTTGGCGCGGCCGAGTTTCTTGCCTTCGAAAAGGCCCACAGAGCCGCCGTTCATGCTGTATTTGCCACGGTGCATGCGCCCGCTTTGTTCGGTGATGAGCACGTCCTGCTCGGGCAGTTCGCTGAAGTTAATGGCGGTGAGGTCTTCGGCGATAAATACTTTACCGAGCAGGTAATTGCCCAGGCCTTTGTATTTCTCGTCGATCTCCACCACGTCCAGCGCCGGGATGGTGCCGGGCGGGGTGAACAGGTTGCCGGCCTGGTGGTTGAACTGGTCGAGGATAAAAAAGTTGGCTTTGCCTTTTTTATGGAGGTCGAGCAGGCGGATGGCCGTAATGGCCTCTTCCGTGTTGTTCACCACGTAATAGTTGAGGTACGGTTCCAGCAGGTTTTCTATGCAGGTGCGGTACGCTTCCTTACAGAAAAATATATCGCTGAGAATGGGCGCCTTATTGTTCCAGTCGCTGTTCTTTTTAAGGAACTTGATGCTTTCCGGGTAACCTTCCAGGCTGTCTACCAGCGATTTGAGCAGGTCGTATTCGTTCTTTTTGGAATCGAGGGAACGGTTTTCGTCTACCAGTTTGTCGCGCAACCCTTCGATCTCGCCTTGCGTGGCGAGGATCTTCCCTTTTGTTTCTTCCTGGAAAGCCACCATATCGGCGAGTTCTTCCTTGCTGTTTTCCAGGGTTTCCTGCAGCGCGTTTTTTTCGTCTTCCAGCTGTTGGATCTGCGCCAGGCGGTTGGTTTTCTCTTCCTGCAACTGCTGGATGCCGCGCTGGAGGTTCTGCACGGAAGTATCGGCCACGGCCACTTTCTTTTCCGCTTCGAACTGCTGGCGCTGCCATTGCTGCTGGTCTTTCCGGAAGTTCTCCAGGGCCGCTTTCTTTTCCTGGAAGTGGTGTTTTTTCTCATCCACCATTTCGTGGAGCGTTTCCAGCTCGTCCTGCATGGAATCGAACACTTCCTGTTCGTCGGTTACCTGTGTTTCGGTGAAGGCGATAGATTCGGTAAGACCGGCTACGGTGCCTTCGGCGCTGTTGAGGAAGTCCGTCAGGCTTTTTTCCCGCTCGCGCAGGTAAGTGAGCTGCTGGGTGGCGAGGTTTTTATCGTTTTCCCTGGTGCGGATGGTGGACACCAGTTCGTTGAACGAGCGCTGCATTGCCTGCAGCTCGCGTTCTTTGGCAACGAAATGCAGTTTGTCCTGCTCCACGGCCGCCTCGTCCGTACTGATCTCGGCTTCGAGGGCCATTTTGCGGTCGGTTTCCTGCTGCTGCTGCTCGGTGAGGTCGCGGAAGGTGATGTTGAAACCTTCCAGCGCGGCTTTGGCCAGCTCTATGCTCGCTTCCTTGTACTCCTTTTTGATCTCGTAATAACGTTCCGCCTTTTTGGCCTGGCTTTCCAGGGTTTTGAGGTTGTTATTGATCTCGAAAAGGAGGTCCTCGATGCGGTTGAGGTCGCCTTCCGTAGCGTCCAGCTTGGATTTGGCTTCTTTTTTCCGCGTTTTATAAATGGAAATGCCGGCTGCCTGCTCAAGCATGCGGCGGCGGGAATTCTCTTTGTCTTTAATGATATCGTCTACCATCCCCAGCTCGATAATGGCGTAGGAATCGGTACTGACGCCGGTATCGAGGAAGAGGTTATGAATGTCTTTGAGGCGGCAGGCCACATCGTTGAGACGGTACTCGCTGTCTCCGTTCTTGTAGAATTTACGTGTAATCGTAACCGTGGTGAACTCGGTGGGCAGTACATTTTTGGTGTTCTCGAAGGTGAGGCTTACTTCGGCCATGCCGCTGGCGGAGCGGGTACGCGAACCATTGAACACGAGGCCGGCCTGGTTCTCCGAACGCAGGTTGCTGATCTTGTGCTCCCCGATCACCCAGCGGATGGAATCGATGATATTGCTTTTTCCGCAGCCATTGGGGCCAATCACGCCTGTCACCCCTTCGTCGAAGTGCAGCACGGTTTTGTCCGCAAAACTTTTAAAACCTTTGATCTCTAGTGTTTTTAAACGCACATTTTTCGGATTACGAATGAATGATTTGGCCGCCAAAGATAGTCGAATTCTGCTGATTCCCGCATGCTGAGGGGCGGGCCTGTGGGGTCAGCGGTTTTCTGCGATATGGCAACTACCGGTAATTTAATCCCGGTTGCCTAAATAACGGCGTTTATTTATACACACCTGGGGATAATTTATACACCTACACCCTCTAAAAGATATAGTATCTTACTGAAAATGAGCGCAATGTAAAAGTTATATGCATTACAGCCATAACGCATAAATAAGCACTGATATTTGTAATTTTGTCGCAATGCAAGAACGTTGGACCAAAGAAGCGAAAGCCTTTATTTTCAGTTACCATTTCAGCAACGGACTTCGCACCACGCTCAGCGTGGTAGTTCCTTCCCTGATCTTCGGCCTCATCGGCCACCTCGAAACAGGCATCGCCATTTCGATGGGCGCGCTCTGTACGGCCCTGGCAGACGTTCCCGGCACCATCATCCATAAACGGAACGGCCTCATCATCAGCACTATCCTTATTTTCATCACCGCCCTGGGCACGGGGCTGCTCCTGTCTTTCTGGCCGCTGCTTACGGTCTGGGTGGGCATTTGCAGCTTTTTGTACAGCATGCTGCTCATTTACGGCAACCGCGGCGGCAATATCGGGCTGGGCTGCCTGCTCGTGATGGTCAGTCTCATGGCCGAATCGTATACCCCGCGCGAGGCCATCCAGGTGAGCTTCCTTATCCTCAGCGGCAGCATCTGGTACGCCCTGCTCGCGCTGCTGCTCTGGCAGATCAGGCCCTACCTCACCGTGCAGCAAACGCTGGGCGACTGCATCCAGCAAACGGCCAAATACCTTCGCTTGCGCGCCGATTTTTACCGCCCCGAAAAAGATATTACGGACACTTACCGCGACGTGCTCGCCCAGCAAGTGATCGTCAACGACAAACAGGAAGCCGTGCGCGAGCTGCTGCTCAAAATGCGCTCCGCCCAGCAGGGCACCTCCAGCATCAGCAAAAGCATGGTGCTTATTTTCCTCGACCTGGTAGACATGTACGAACAGATCATGGCCTCGCAGATCGATTATACCGGCCTTCAGAAAAGGTTTGCCGGTACGCCGGTGATCACCGAGTTGCACCACGCCATTCTGCAATACGCCGAAGAGCTGGACAATATCGGCATTGCCGTAAGCGCCGCGCAGCGTTCCCTGCCCAAAGTGAACCTGAAACTGGAGCTCGAAAAAAGCAAACGCGCGTTCAAAACCTACCAGTCCTCACTGCCAACGCTGAAAGAGCGCACCGACCTCATTCATTTCGAAAGCATATTCGACAACCTGCAGCACATCTCGCAGCGCGTGTACAACATGCACCGCCTCACCCGCCTAGAGCGCGTGAAAGACGCGAGTTTCGACCACCAGCTGGAGCTGAGCAAGTTTACCACCCGCCAGCAGTACGACCTCACCACGTTCATACACAACCTCACGTTCGATTCCCACATCTTCCGCCACGGCGTCCGCACCGCGCTGGCCATGATGACCGGCTTCCTGCTGGGGCAGGCGCTGCACCTGAGCCGGGCTTACTGGATCCTGCTCACTATCGTGGTGATCATGAAACCAGGTTTCAGCATGACCAAAACGCGCAGCTACCAGCGCATCGTGGGCACGCTGATCGGGGCGTTTTTCGCGGCGGGCGTGCTTTGGTTCACGAAAGACAATACGGTTATTTTTTTCCTCATGCTCGTGTGCATCCTGGGCGCGTACAGCTTCCAGGCGTATCATTATGTTACGAGCGTGGTGTTCATGACGCCGTTTATCGTGTTCCTGCTGCACCTGCTGTACCCGGCGGATTTCCAGAACGTGACGCAGCGCGTGCTGGACACACTGATCGGCGGGGGCATCGCATTTGCGTTCAACTACATTTTCTGGCCCAGCTGGGAGTTCCGGTTCCTGCCGGATTACATGGTAAAAACCATCTCGTCCAACAAACAATACCTCACACAGGTGATGAACCTGTATACGGACAGGCCTTTCAGCCTGATCGCTTATAAACTGGCGCGTAAAGATGTGCATGTGACCACGGCGAACCTTACCTCGGCGTTCCAGCGGATGCTGAGCGAGCCCAAAAGCAAGCAGAAATACGGTTCGGAGCTGTACCATTTCGTGGTGCTGAGCCATTCGCTGGCCTCGCATATCGCGCAGCTGAGCGCCTACGCGCTGCAGCACCGGCTTAAATACAAACGGCCCGAGTACAAGGACATTCTATTGTTCCTGCTCACCATCATGGACCAGATCGAGCAATATGTGACGGTGGGCGCGCGCATGGCGGACCCGGAGATACCGGCGGCGTTCCACAGCCTGGAAGACCGGCTGGAACACCTGCTGAAGCTCCGCCAGGAGCAGATCAACCAGGGCCAGGGGCATACGCAGGAAAGGGAGGAAATGCTGGAGATCAAACATGTGCGCGACCAGTTCCAGGCGCTTTTCACGGTGCTGAAAGACATGAAAAAAGCGGCCGTGCATGGCGCGGAGATCATCAACAGTTAAGCTGCGATCTATATTTCGGAGATCACCATCAGCTGGTCCGTTACCGGGTTGATGGCTTTCAGTATGTCGTCGAAGTAAGACGGCCCGTACTGGGCGAAATAAGGGATGAAGTTTTCCTTGCGCTCCTGCAGCGAGTTGCCGGGGAAAAGGCGGTCTTTGACCGTCCTGATCTGGTCCGTCTGCCACTGGAATTTCTTTTTCTCCGCCCGCAGGAACTTGTGCTCCAGCTTGCCGATCGATTTGATGGCGCGGCTGCGCTCCGCGTTTACGGCGGCAACAAGGGTGATGTCGATAGAACGGGCTTTTTCTTCCAGTTCGTTATATAATTTTTCCACCGCGGCATACTCGTCTTTTAACACAAGAGAGGCGTTGGTATGTTCGTGCACGAAACGGTTCACCAGCAACTCGGTATCTTCGAACAGCGCCACCGGCGAAATGCCCAGCTTCTGCAGGCGGCTTCCTTCTTCCTTCCGCACCCACAGGAACGAGTTGCGGAGTAACACTACCGGGTACGGCACTTTATGATGTCTGAAGAGGTCTTTCAGTTCCAGCCAGTAGGCCACTTCGCCCCCGCCGCCGATAAACGCGATGTTGGGCAGGATGGTTTCCTGGAGTATGCCGCGGAGGATCACATTGGGGCTGAAACGCTCCGGATGGGCGTGCAGTTCGGCCCGCAATTCGTCCCATGTGAACGACAACGAAGTGTGCAATATCTTCCACACATCTCCCTCCTTTACAATACGTTCGCGGATATTACCCTTTAAATAAAAAAGATTTATTTCCCTCGGCGTCGCTTGTACTTTGTAATGTTCCGCCAGCCGCGCGATGGTTTTGCCTACGATGGCCTCGGAGCTTTGTTCGCGCAGTTCTTCCTCCATAACGGGGATCAATAGCCGTTTGAACGCGGGATTGTCCGGTATCAGCACTACCACGCCATAACAGCCGAACAGTTCGTTCACGAGGTACAACGTGGCTTCCTGGATGTTTTTATGCTCCAGGTAGGCCTTGCGCAGGATGTCCAGCAGCTGCGGCGCGTGCGGCATATAACCCGTAACGGCCTCTATCTCCTCTATCAGCTTTTCCAGCCCCGAGGTAAACATGCGGCCTACGGCGCCCGTCTGGTCCGTTTCCCAGGCCAGCTTGCGGCCTTCCAGGTTGATGGAGCCCAGCTCGTCCAGGTCCGCGTCTTCGCTTCCCATATAATAGACCGGCACAAAATGATTGCCGGGGTGCTGCCGTTGCAGCTCCTGTGCTAGTTTGACAGTCTGGAGAATTTTATATACAAAATACAGGTAACCTGTAAAGATGTTCGGCTGATGCGCCGTGCATACGGTAAACGTGTTGGTGGCCTGCAAAAGCCCGATGTTCGCGCGCACTTCCTCCCTGATCTCCATATGCCCGTACTGCGCGTACAGGGTTTCTGCCAATATGTCCCGGCGGACCGGTTGTGCGGCTTTCAACAACATTGCTTTGCGGAAATCCGGATTAATAGGGTTATATTCGTAAAAATTGCTCAATGGAGTTCGTGCAGCAAGAAAATCCGCTATCAGCGGGCTGCAAAAACCGGTTCCGGCAAAAGGCAAAGTATGATAATTAACTGCTGGCAATATCTGTTGAGTCACAAAGTCGTATTTTGAAGACACGAAGATAACCCGAAACTACATTATTCCCATCCTGTTAATATTACCATTTATCACAATTCATTCTTCGATTGAGGAATGACCGTTACGCGACGTCCACAATTTTTCACGGCACCAGATTTGCAAATGTTCTATGTCCTTCGGATGTTCGAATCCCGCCCCTGTACCTCGCAACAAAAAACAATAGCTGAAAATTTTTATCTTATGAAGATTGCGTATATAGCCTCTTATTTTCCCCGTGAGTGTGGAATTGCAACATTTACCGAGCATTTGATAAAAGCGGTTTGCGGTGGTACAGACGATGCGCCGGAAGTATCCGTTATTGCTATGAACGACGACGGACAGGTGTACGATTACCCGCCCGAAGTAAGCTTCACCATCAGGCAGAACCATATGCAGGATTATCTCGATGCAGCCGATCATGTAAATACCAGCGATGTAGACCTGGTGGTGGTCCAGCACGAGTTCGGCATATTTGGCGGGGAAAGCGGCATATACCTGCTTCCTTTCCTGCACCGCATTAAAGTTCCTTTCCTGGTTACTTTTCATACCGTGTTAAAAGAGCCTTCCTTTTTGCAGAAAAGCGTGGTGCGGGAAATTTCCCGTCATGCTTCGCGCGTGATCGTGATGAGCCGCCTTGCCATTTCTTTCCTCGAAGACATTTACGAAGTGCCCGCCGATAAAGTGATGCTCATCCCGCACGGCGTGCCCGATTTCGAAAAATTGTCCATTCGTTCCGACGTATTGCCGGAGGCCCTGCGCCAACGGAAAGTGATATTCACTTTCGGACTGCTGAGCAGGAACAAAGGCATCGAAACGGTGATCAACGCATTGCCGGCGGTGATCGGTCATCATCCTGACGTATTGTACGTAGTGGCCGGCAAAACGCATCCTGCGGTGATCCGGCACGCGGGTGAAGAATACCGGGAAAGTCTTCATGCGCTGGTAACAAAACTGAAGCTGGAAGACCATGTGTTGTTTGTGGACAAGTTCCTGACGGAAGACGACCTCTTCGCCTACCTTACCCACAGCGACATTTATGTAACTCCATATCTTAGTGAAACCCAGATTACCAGCGGCACCCTCACATATGCACTGGGTGCGGGGGCCGCTGTTCTTTCCACGCCGTACTGGTATGCGAAAGAATTGCTGGACGAAGGCCGCGGCCAGCTTTTCGGGTTCGCGCAACACGAAGAGCTGGGCTCGCTGATCCGCAACCTGCTGGACGAACCGGAAGCGCTCGACACGCTCCGCTCCCGCGCCAGCGAATACGGCCGCGAGCTGCAGTGGAGCAGGATGGGCGCACGTTACCGCCAGCTGGCCCGTAAAGTGCTCAGCACGCCGAGGCCCGCTTCCGTGAACAACCGCCCCCTGCCCGACGTAAGCGCTTTGCCCCCGCTAAACCTGACGCATATACGCCGTTTGACGGACGATACCGGCATCGTGCAGCACGCCAAATACGGCATTCCCAACCTGAAAGAAGGGTATTGCCTCGACGATAACTCCCGCGCGCTGATGATGATGCTGATGGCGCAGCCGCACCGGAAGAACAAGGAAAACCCGGACCTGCTGCCCATTTACCTCAGCTTTATTCACTACATGCAAACGCCGGACGGCAATTTCCGGAACTTCCTGAGCTTCAGCCGCCAGTACCTGGACGAGGTAGGCTCGGAAGATTCTTTCGGCCGCACCGTGTGGGCGCTCGGTTATCTCGTGCGTTACGCGCCCAACAACTCATACCGCGAGTTCGCCACCGAGCTGTTCCATAAATCGACCCGGCATTTCGCGGCGCTGGAGCACTTGCGCGGCCGCGCCAACGCCATCATCGGCGTATGCCATTACCTTGGCTACCATCCGTCGGACGAAGGGATGTTCGCCGTGCTGGACAACCTGCTGCAACCCATGCTGGAAGCCTGGAGAAATAACAGCAACGAAGAATGGCGCTGGTTCGAAAAAGATATGACGTACGACAATGGCATCCTGCCGCTGGCGCTGTTCCACGCCGCGGAGCTTACCGGCAACGAGGAGCTGCAAACCATCGCGCTGGAAAGTTTCACCTTCCTGGAAAACCTCACGATGCACCGCGGGTATTTTGCGCCGGTGGGCAACGAAGGCTGGTATTGTGAAGGCGGCGACTGCCCGCTGTTCGACCAGCAGGCGATCGAAACCATGGCCATGGTGCTGCTGTACCAACAGGCACACGCCGTAACGGGCAACCGCTCGTACCTGCAAAAAATGTTCACCTGTTATAACTGGTTCCACGGCGAAAACGCGCTGCGCATCCCGCTGTACGATCATGAAACGCACGGCTGCTGCGACGGCCTTTCGCCCGCGGGCGTGAACCGCAACCAGGGCGCCGAAAGCACGCTGGCTTATTTCATCTCGCACATCGCGGTGCTTAAGAGCCTCGAGATGGTGACCAGGCAGGAAAAACCCGTCAAAACCGCCATTATCACCACCACTACCGGCATGGTCAGTAAAATCAGCTGAAGGAAATGAAAATAGCGGTACTCTCCCCCGTTGCATGGCGCACGCCGCCGCTGCATTACGGCCCGTGGGAACAAATGGCTTCCAATATCGCCGAAGGGCTGGTGGCAAAAGGTTGGGACGTTACGCTTTTTGCCACCGGCAATTCGCTGACCGCCGGTAAACTCGAATCCATCTGCGAACAGGGTTATGAAGAAGATAAAAGCCAGGACGCGAAAGTGCTGGAATGCCTGCACATCAGTCACCTGATGGAACAGGCGGACCGGTTCGACATCATTCACAATCACTTCGATTTCCTCCCGCTGACTTATTCAAAGCTGGTCCGCACGCCGATGGTTACCACCATTCACGGTTTTTCTTCCCCTCGCATCGTGCCCGTGTACAAAAAGTACAACGACACGGGATATTACGTGTCCATCAGCAACGCAGACCGCAGCCCCCAGCTGCGTTACGCCGCCACCGTGTACAACGGCATCGATCCTTCGGGGTTTGATTTTGTGGATAACGCGCAGGACTACCTGTTGTTTTTCGGGCGCATCCACCCCCACAAAGGCACCCGCGACGCGATAGACATTGCGCTGCAAACCGGCCACCGGCTTATTATTGCAGGCATCGTGCAGGACGAGGCGTATTTCAGGGAAAAGGTGGAACCGCTCATCGACGGGCAGCAAGTACAGTTCGTGGGACATGCCGGGCCTGAGCAGCGCAGTCATTTACTGGGCCATGCAAAAGCCCTCCTCCACCCGATCTATTTCGACGAGCCCTTCGGGCTGAGCGTGGCGGAAGCCATGATGTGCGGCACGCCCGTGATCGCGTACAACCGCGGCTCCATGCCCGAACTGATCCGGCACGAAAAAACGGGATTCCTCGTAAAAGATATCAATGAAGCGGTAAAACGGACCGGCGACCTCGGCAAGCTGCACCGCCAGACCTGCCGCGACCATGCCATGGCGAAGTTCAGCATGCAGAAGATGGTAGACGATTATGTGAAGGTGTACGAAAAAGTATTGATGCAAACCACGATACTCCCTTAAGTCATCCGTCATAAGCATAAACATAAGGGCGCAGTTGTAATACACAGCTGCGCCCTTTCATCATTTTATGGAAGTTCCTGTCATCCTTCCCGTACTTTTTCCAGCAGCTCGTTCAGATGAACGGTGGCGAAGGAAGAAGCGTAGTCGGATAAACCGTATGGAATGATCAGTTCGTTGTTATGGATCAGCGAGCCGCAGCTGTAGAGCACGTTTGGCACATAACCTTCGCGCTCGTCCTTATTCGGTACTACCAGCGGTTCTTTCAGCCTCCCGATCTCAATTTTGGGATCGTCGAGGTCTAGCAGAGTGGCGCCGAGGCAGTAGGTGCGCATGGGGCCAACGCCGTGGGTGATCACCAGCCAGCCTTCCGGCGTTTCGATGGGCGAGCCGCAGTTGCCGATCTGCACGAATTCCCAGGGATATTTCGGCGTTTGCAGTATCTCGGGATTTTCCCAGATATTGATCTTATCCGAATACATGATGTAATTATTGAGCCCGTCGATGCGGCTCATCATCGCATATTTGCCGTTGATCTTACGCGGGAACAGCGCGAGGTTCTTGTTCTGTGCGCCTTCGCCGTACAGCGGCATGATCTTGAAATGATAGAAGTCGCGGGTCTGCAGCAATTTCGGCTGTATGGTCACCCCGTCGAAGGCGGTGTAGGTAGCGTAAAAGGTCACGCCGCTGGTATCGCCGGTGTATTTTACGAAACGCGCGTCTTCTATGCCGCGGCTTTCCGCTTCGGAATATGGGAATATCACGCGGTCGGAAATATCGGTATCGAGCGAAAAATTGATCTCGTAATAAGAATCGGCCAGCCAGAGCATGCGCTCGAGGTTGCGTTTCAGCAGGTGGTCTACCTGGTAACGCTGCTGCATATCGCGGATGAGCCTTTTCAGCGCCACGTACTCGAACGTGTCCGGCAGCGAGCTGCTGATCTCGCGGATCACGGAATCGGGCAGTTTGATGGAAACGGCGTTCTGGAAAAAGACGTTTTTATGGTAAACGGTGTTGCGGATAATGTCCGGTTCGTCTACATAATTCCCCGCCGGCACCACGGTGATCTCGTTAAAACGGTTGATAATGGCCTGCCTGAACACGATGGAACTGACGTGCCCCTCGCCTACCGCCCGGAAGCTGAGCACCACGCGTTTTTCCCCTTCTTCCAGCCCGCTCTGGTCCACATCTTCCACGATGGAGGGGTTGAAGAACGCGGCGGATTCGATGGAAAATTCATTGGTGAAAAACGAACCGATCAGCAGTTTGCGCCGCTGGCTCAGCTCGTCGTAGTCGATCTTGAGCGCGAGGAAAAGGTTCCTGAGTTTGTCTGCATGTCTCTCAAATATGCGGGTAATGTTGCGGTGGCGCCTCGAGAAATTCCGGAGCAGCGGGGTGAGTTCCTTTTCCACATCCTGTTCCGACATTTCCATCACTTTGAGGATGATGCCTTTCGCACGGGCGTCGCCGTTAAAGAAGAACCTTGCCACCACCCGTTTGAGGTCCGGGTTGATCTTGATCTGTTGCCGCTCTATAGGAATTCTCATATACCAACAATTTTAAGACATAAAACATTCATTCGAGGCACTGGAAGCCGTCTGGCAGTACCGCTCCTTTCTTCACAACAACAATGCCATCCTTCACCGTGTACTTTTCAAAATCGCCGTCTTCCAGGTGTTTGCCCCCGTTTATACGTACGTCGTTTCCGATGCAGGCGTTTTTATCGATGATCGCATTGTTGATATAACAGCGCTCGCCGATGCCGATGGGCGGCCGGCCTTTGCTGCGGGCGTTGTTGATCTCGTCCAGCGTTTGGTAGATATCGTTGCCCATCAGGTAACTGTTGCTGATAGTAGTGCCTTTCCCGATACGCGTGCGGATGCCTACCACGCAGCGTTCCAGCCGGCTGGCGTTGATGATGCAACCGTCTGCTATCACCGTTTTTTCCAGCGTGGTGCCGGATATTTTCGCCGGGGGCAGCATGCGGGCGCGGGAAAAGATCGTGGTGGCGTCGTCGAAAAGATTGAACTGCGGAATATCGTCCGTAAGGCCGAGATTGGCTTCGAAAAACGAAGAAATATTCCCGATGTCGGTCCAGTAACCTTCGTACTGGAAGCTCAGCACTTTATGTTTGTCGATGTTGTTGGGGATGATCTCCTTGCCAAAGTCCGTCGCTTCCGGGCTGTTGGCCAGCAGGTCGAACAGCAGCTGTTTGTTGAAGATGTAGATGCCCATTGAAGCCAGGTAGATACGCCCTTCCCGCTGCATTTCCGGGCTTACTTCGGAACTCCAGTCCGGCAGCAGTTCTTTTTTCGGCTTTTCGATAAAAGAGGAAATAAAACTGTCCTCGTTGGTTTTGAGAATGCCGAATTCAGTGGCCTCGCGCCCATGCACGGGAATGGTGGCAATGGAAATATCGGCGCCTTTGTCGATATGATGTTTGATCATTTCCCGGAAATCCATCTGGTACAGCTGGTCGCCCGAAAGAATGAGCGCGTACTCGAACTCGAAATTCTCGAGGTGCCGCAGCGTTTGCCTGACGGCATCCGCCGTTCCCTGGAACCAGGTGGGATTGTCCGGCGTTTGCTCCGCCGCCAGTATGTCCACGAACGCTTTGCTGAAATGGCTGAAGTGGTACGTGTTTTTGATGTGTTTGTTGAGCGAGGCGGAGTTAAACTGCGTAAGCACGAAAATACGGTGCAGGTCTGCGTTGAGGCAGTTAGATATGGGGATATCGACGAGGCGGTATTTTCCGGCCACGGGCACGGCGGGCTTGGAACGGCTGCGGGTGAGGGGATAAAGCCTTGTACCGGCTCCGCCGCCAAGAATAATGGAGATCACTGCGTTAGACATAACGTTCGTTTATTTTAGGCTGGTGTATAGATCGATGTATTGTTGTGCTGCCTGGTCCCAGGAATGGTCGCGCTGCATGGCGGTTTTCCTGACCTTTGAAAATTTTGTTTTGGTGCCGTAGAGTTCCAGCGCGCGGCTGATGGCGTGTAATACGTCTCCCGCCGAGGCATGGATGAACCGGATGCCGGTGCCGCCTTCGTCGCCGAAATCGGTCACGGTGTCTATCAGTCCGCCCGTTGCGCGCACGATGGGGATGGTTCCGTAACGCATGGCGTACATCTGGTTCAGGCCGCAGGGCTCCACCCGCGAGGGCATCAGCAGGTAATCGGCGCCGGCGTAAAGCTGGTGGCTGAGCGCTTCGTTATAACCGATATACACGTTGAAATGTTCGTCTGCGTACGCGCGGGTTTGCTGCAGCATCCATTCGGTGTGCGCGTCTCCGCTGCCCAGCACGAGGAAGTTCAGCTTGCGCGGATGTTCCGCCAGCGCCCTGCCGATGATCTCCGGCAGCAGGTCCGCCCCTTTGTCTCCCACCAGCCGGCCGATGAATACGAACAGCGGCAGCTCCGGGTCCAGCTCGAAGGTTTCGCAAAGCGCCGCTTTATTGGCCTGTTTGCCTTTCACCACGTCCCTGATCCCGTATTTCGCGGCGATCATCGGGTCTTTGGAAGGGTTCCACACTTTGTCGTCGATGCCGTTGAGGATGCCTCTCGCCTTTCCTCTCTCCGCGCTCAGCAACGATTCCAAGCCATTGGCGCTGTGAAACAGCTCTTCCATGTAGCTGGGAGACACGGTGTTGAAGTGCCAGCAGGTTTTAATGGCCGCCGCCAGCGGGTTGATGGCGCCGTTCCAGTCCAGCATGCCGCTTTTCCACAGGTCGAACGACGGGATGAGGTACAGTTTGTCCCAGCCGAACTGGCCCTGGTATTGGGCGTTGTGAATGGTGAGCACCGTGGGAATGTCTTTCAGGCGTTTGTATTTATAGCCGTACTGCGTCAGGAACGGGATCAGGCTGGTATGATGGTCGTGGCAATGGATCACATCGGGCTGATGCTGCCATTCGTTGAGCCAGTCCAGCACCGCCACCTGGAAAGCCAGGAAACGCTCCGTATCGTTCAGGTACCCGTAAACGCCCGCCGTGTCGAGCAGCCCGGGAATGTCTACCTGGTAAAGGTCGAAACCGAGCACGTTGGCGCTTTCTTTCCAGACATTAAAGTGGTACCAGTCGTGCCCTACCCACAGCCCTCCCTGGTGCACCAGCTCGAACTGATGCTGCCCGTTTTCCCTGAAAGCGGTGCGGTACGCGGGCATCACCACCTTGGCGATAGACCCGGCTTCGTACTGGTATTTGGGCAAAGCGCCCACCACATCTCCAAGGCCGCCTACCTTGGCGACCGGGTAACATTCCGCGCTAACGTGTAATATTTCCATACTGCATATAATTTAAACCGATAAAGCCACAATTCAAAGGATCGTTAATAAAATTATGAAAACAACACATTCAGCCCCAGGTACAAAGCAGGTTTTTGTTGCCCGGAAAAATAATACATTGCAGGATGCAGTTCGGACGGCAGGATCTCAGCATCCTCAACAACATCGATTTCAAATTACCCGCGGAGCCTGCTTTTAACGGCGAAGTGCTTTGCGGCAAACCCGCGGCGGCGCCCCAGGTGAGGCTCGGGGCCACCAGCTGGAACCGGAAAGACTGGCTGGGCGGGGTATTTCCCAAAGGCACGAAAGAAAAAGACTTCCTTTCCGAATATTCCAAACACTTCGACAGCGTTGAGCTGAACGCCACGCATTACAAGATCTATCCGCCCGAAACCATCCGCGGATGGGCCGAAAAGGTCAATACCCCCGGTTTTCGCTTCAGCCCCAAAGTGCCGCAAAGCATCAGTCATTATTCAAACCTGGTGAACGCCCGCGACCAGACGGACGCATTCCTGGAAGGCGCGCTCGCCTTCGGCAACAGGCTGGGGCCTGTTTTCATGCAAATGAGCGAAAGTTTCGGCCCCGCCCGCAAAGACCTGCTGTTCACCTACCTGGCCTCCCTGCCCAAAGACCTTTCCTTTTTCGTGGAATTGCGGCACCCGGACTGGTTTGCAGACCCGCATCACAGTTCCGCGCTGTACCACAACCTGCGCAACCTCGGCATCGGCCTGGTGATCACCGACACGGCCGGCCGGCGCGACGTGGTGCATATGCACCTGCCCGTGCCCCGGGCCATGATCCGGTTCGTGGGCAACAGCCTGCACCCGACAGACTACCAGCGGGCAGACGATTGGGTGAACCGGCTGGCATACTGGCTGGCCAACGGGCTCCGGGAAGCCGATATTTTCATGCATATGCACAACGATACGGCCGTTCCGGAAATGGCGGTTTATCTCGGCGAAAAGCTGGAAGCCGCTACAGGCCTGAAGATCAGGAAGCCGTACCTCCACCGGGGAAATACCCTCTTTTAGGGCCTATTTTAACAGTCTGGTGAATGTATTAATTTCGCCCCCATGATCAAGCGAGAATTGCTGGAAAAGCTCGGCCGGGAATTACAAGGCGAATTGTATTTAGACGACGTAATGCGTACCCTGTACGCCACAGACGCTTCCGCTTACCGCGAAATGCCGCTGGCGGTGGCCATCCCTGAAAACGAATCGGACATCAAGACCCTCATCCGGTTCGCCCGGGAGCATAAAACTTCGCTCATCCCGCGTACGGCGGGCACTTCGCTGGCAGGCCAGGTGGTGGGAGACGGCATTATCGTGGACGTTTCCAAAAAATTCACCCGCATCCTGGAGATCAACACCGAAGAACGCTGGGTGCGCGTACAGCCCGGCGTGATCCGCGACGAACTGAACCTTTTCCTGAAACCATACGGCTTTTATTTCGGGCCGGAGACATCCACCGCCAACCGCGCCATGATCGGCGGGATGGTGGGGAACAACTCCTGCGGCTCCAATTCCGTAGTGTATGGCAGTACCCGCGAGCATTTATTGTCCGTAAAAGCCATCCTCAGCGACGGCAGCGACGCGGCTTTCGGCACGCTTACGGCGGACGAGTTCCACGCCAAATGCGAGGCCAACGACGGGAAGCTGGAAACGGCCGTGTACCGGCAGATCCGCACGCTGCTGGGCAATGCGGACAACCAGCAGGAGATCAGGAAACAATTCCCCAAGCCGGAGATCCTGCGCCGCAACACCGGTTATGCGGTGGACATGCTGCTGGAAACGGCGCCCTTTACCGCGGGCGCGGAAGATTTTAACTTCTGCAAGCTGATCGCAGGTTCCGAAGGCACTTTGGCGTTCCTTACCGAGATCAAACTGAATATTTCCCCCGCACCGCCGAAAGAAGGCGGGCTGCTGTGTATACATTTTAATACCATCGACGAATCGCTGCGGGCCAATATTATCGCCATGCGGTACAAGCCCAGCGCAAGCGAGCTGATCGATCATTTTATCCTGGAATGCACGAAAGACAACATCGAGCAGCGGAAAAACCGCTTTTTCGTGGAAGGTGATCCCGGGGCGATACTCGTGGTGGAATTTCTCCGCGATACGCGTGAAGAAGTGACGGAAATAGCGGAAAGACTGAAGGCGGAACTGAAAGCCGCGGGGCTGGGATATCACTTCCCGCTTCTTTTCGGCGACGACACAAAAAAAATATGGACGCTTCGCAAAGCGGGACTGGGTTTGCTTTCCAACCTTCCCGGCGACGAAAAGGCAGTACCCGTGATCGAAGATACGGCGGTGGCGGTGGAAGACCTTCCCGCTTACATCGCCGAGTTCAACCAGATACTCGAAAAATACGACCTGTTCTCCGTTCACTACGCTCACGCCGGCAGCGGTGAGATACACCTTCGCCCGATCATCAACCTCAAAACGGAAGAAGGAAACCAGCTTTTCCGCACCATTGCGGAAGAGATCGCCACGCTCGTAAAAAAATACAACGGCTCGCTCAGCGGCGAACATGGAGACGGCAGATTGCGCGGCGAGTTCATCCAGCAGATGATCGGCCCGAAAAACTACCAGCTGCTGCGCCAGGTGAAATACACCTGGGACCCGCACAACATCTTCAACCCGCATAAGATCGTAGACACGCCGTCTATGAACAGCAACCTGCGTTACGAGCCCGGCAAAAAAGCGCCCGACCTGCAGACCATTTTCCACTTCCCGCACCAGACCATCCTGCAGCATGCGGAACAGTGCAACGGCTCCGGCGACTGCCGCAAAACGCACCTCAGCGGCGGCACCATGTGCCCGAGCTACATGGCCACCCGCAGCGAAAAAGACACCACCCGCGCGCGGGCCAACATCCTGCGCGAAGTGCTCACCAATTCCACCAAAGAGAATAAGTTCGATTCCAAAGAAATATACGAAGTGCTCGATCTTTGCCTCGCCTGCAAAGGCTGCAAATCCGAATGCCCTTCCAACGTAGACGTCGCGAAAATGAAAATGGAGTTCCTCCAGCATTATTACGACGCCAACGGCATCACCCTGCGCACCTGGATGATCGCCAATTTCAGAATGCTCACCAGTTTGGGCGCCATTGCGCCGGGCATTTACAACTGGCTGGTGAAAGGCGATCTGTCCGGCAGGCTGATCAAACGTTTCTCCGGTTTCGCCGCAGACCGTTCCATGCCTACTTTGGAAAAGAAAACGCTGCGCAAATGGCTGAAACAAAACCCTCAGCCCGTTACGCAGGAACGGAAAGTGTACCTGTTCTGCGACGAATTCACCAATTACAACGACACCCACGTTGGCATCAAAGCCGTGAACCTGCTGCGCAAACTGGGCTACGAAGTGATTCCCGTGGAGCACCCGGAAAGCGCCAGGGCATTGCTTTCCAAAGGTTTCCTGCGTAAGGCTAAAACGATCGCCGAAAAGAACGTGAAAATATTCAGCCGCCTGATCAGCGAGCAAACCCCGCTGGTAGGCATTGAGCCCTCCGCCATCCTGGGTTTCAGGGACGAATACCCCGACCTGGTGAGCGACGAACTGCGCGAAACGGCCAAACAGCTCGCCAAAAACGTGTACATGGTAGACGAGTTCCTTTCCATCGAAGCGGACCTCGGCCACATCCGCAGCGAGATGTTCAAACCCGCCGACAAAAAGATCAAACTGCACGGGCATTGCCAGCAAAAGGCGCTCAGCACCGTACAGCACAGCAAAAAGATATTGAGCCTGCCGGAAGGTTATTCCGTAGACGTGATCCCTTCCGGCTGCTGCGGCATGGCCGGCTCGTTCGGTTACGAGAAGGAACACTACGATGTGTCTATGAAAATCGGCGAACTGGTATTGTTCCCCGCCGTCCGCAATGCCGCGGAAGGCACGCTGATAGCGGCGCCCGGCACCAGCTGCAGGCACCAGATCAAAGACGGTACCGGCGCAAAAGCGCAGCACCCGGTGGAGATCCTTTACGACGCGCTGATATAAACGCTTTGGCAGCATAATTGCGGGACGATTGCAACACCAATCGTCCTGCATTATGAAACCCACATTCCGCATTCTATTTATTGCTGCTGTTACGACGGCCGCCTGCAATAACGCGGCTAAAAAAGTAACGACAGACAGCACCGCCATAGAACCTCCCGCGGCCGTAGCGACGGGAGACAGCCTGCCCCCACCCTACGCTACCGATACCGTTCGCAACAACAGCACCGTTGTAGGCTGGCCCGAAGGCAAAACGCCGCTGGCCCCCGCCGGTTTTACCGTGCAGAAATTCGCCAAAGACCTGAAAAATCCCCGCTGGCTGTACGTGCTTCCTAACGGCGACGTGCTGGTGTCTGAAGCCAATAAAAAACCCCGCAGCCCCAGCGCGGACCGTATTACTTTATTCCGGGACAGCAATGGCGACGGCCTTCCGGATCAGCGGAACGTATTCATGAGCGGACTTAATTCCCCCTTCGGCATGCTGCTGCTTGGCGACAGTTTTTACGTGGCCAATATGGACGGGCTGATGGTATTCCCTTACAGAAACGGCGCAACGGAGATCAAAGACAAAGGCAGGAAACTGGTGGAACTGCCCGTCGGCGGCTACAACAATCACTGGACGCGCAACATCGTGGCGTCTAAAGACGGGAAAAAGATCTACATCTCCGTCGGGTCCGGCAGCAATGTGGCGGAACATGGCATGACGAACGAGATACGCCGCGCCAACATCCTCGAAGTGAATGCAGACGGCAGCGGCGAGATCGTGTATGCGTCCGGCCTGCGTAATCCCGTGGGCATGGACTGGGCGCCTGGCACCAACACTTTGTGGACGGTAGTGAACGAACGCGATATGCTTGGCGACGACCTCGTGCCCGATTATCTTACCAGCGTGCAGCGCGGCGGTTTTTACGGATGGCCCTATTCTTATTTCGGGCAGCATGAAGACCCGCGCATTCCGGAAACAGCGAAAAAGCCCGACCTGGTAGCAAAGTCCATCGTGCCGGAACTGGGCCTGGGCGCGCATACGGCTTCGCTGGGACTGGTGTTTTACACGGGCAATACCTTCCCTGAAAAATACAAAGGCGGCGCATTCATCGGCCAGCGCGGTTCCTGGAACCGTTCCGTGTTATCGGGTTACAAAGTGGGATATGTGCCGTTCAGCAATGGCAAACCCGCAGGTAAAATGGAAGATTTTCTGACCGGTTTTATTTCCGACATGGAAAAATCGGAAGTGTATGGAAGACCGGTATGCGTGGCGGTTGCGAAAGACGGCTCGCTGCTGGTAACAGACGATGCGTCGAATACGATATGGCGGGTTGCGCCTTCGAGATAAAGCCCTTCAGCCACATGCAGCGATCTAAGGCAGGCATACTCGTCACCCTCATGCTGGGCACGCTCATGGCCAGCCTCGATTCCAGCATCGTGAACATCTCGCTGCCCGTGATGCAGGAGCAGTTCGGTGTGCGCATGGACGAAGTGCAATGGGTGGTAACCGCTTACATGATCGCATTTTCAGTGTTTATGCCGCTGACCAGCTGGCTGAAGAACCGCATCGGATTTTTTAACCTGTATGTGATCAGCCTGAGCATTTTTACGTTCGGCTCCCTGCTTTGCAGCATGTCCGAATCGCTGGAATGGCTGGTAGCCAGCCGCGTGATACAGGCCATCGGCGGCGGAGCGTTGCAACCTACCGTACTGGCGATGCTCACCTACATCTTCCCGCCTGAAATAAGAGGCAAAATGCTCGGCTGGTGGGGATTTGGCGTGGTATTAGGCCCGGCGCTCGGTCCAACGCTGGGCGGCATACTCACCCAGCATCTCGGCTGGCCGTCTATCTTCTACATCAACGTGCCCATCGGCGTGATCGCTTTTGCGATGAGCTATTATTTTCTCGGTTTTATGCGCCGCCAGGAAAAAGTGCGCCAATGGTTCGACACACCGGGCTTTTTATTGCTCACCGTTTTTCTTATTTCGCTGCAGCTGGGCATTTCGCGGCTGGAAAAAGACAGCGTGACGTTGTACGGCATCATCGCGTATTTTGCGGTATCGTTGTTTGCGCTGGTGTTTTTTATTCTTTGGGAACGCAACCGTGTGAACGGCATTTACGATATCAGGATCTTCCGCAACGTGCGTTTCGTTTCCGCCCTGATGGTCACCGCCGTGCGTTCCGCCGCATTGTTCGGCGGCGTGTTCCTGCTGCCTTTCCTTTTGCAGCGCCACATGCATTTCTCCGAAATGGACGCCGGGCTGCTGTTATTGCCCGGTTCCATATCGCTGGCCATCCTGATGCCCATCTCCGGCAGCTGGGTAGACCGTCACAGCCCGCGCGGCATTGTGGTTGCGGGTTTGCTGCTGCTGGCAGCCACCATGCTCCTATTTGGCCGTACAGACGCAGGCACGGCCGTGTGGATGATCATATTCACCATGTTCCTCCGCGGCGTAGGCCTTGGCTGCCTGAGCACGCCCATCACCGTAGCTACCGTCAATTCCGTAAAACCTTCGCTTATTACGCAGGCGTCGTCTCTCAATAATCTCGTGCTGCAGGTGGCGGGCGCTTCGGGCGTGGGTTTGTTGTCTGTCGTTCATCAGCAGGTGCGCGATTATTATCTCGGGCATCATTTCCCGGAAGACAAGGCGGAGCACATGGCCCTGCAATACGGGTTTACCGTTTCGGCCGTGCTGCTGGTGTGCGCCGTGTTGCCCGCTCTTTTTATTTCCCCGCAGAAAAAGCCCAAAGTGCAAACCGTTAGCGAGTAAGCGCGTAAATGCGTAATTTTACCGCATGGGGAAAAAGACAGGACCGATCGGCGTTTTTGATTCAGGTTATGGCGGGCTCACCGTGCTGAAAGAAATCGTAAAGGAATTGCCGCAATACGACTACATCTATCTTGGCGACAACGGGCGCGCGCCATATGGTATCCGTTCTTTCGAGACGGTTTACCAGTACACGCTCGAATGCGTGCAGCACCTGTTCGGCATGGGCTGCCACCTGGTGGTGCTGGCCTGCAACACCGCTTCTGCCAAGGCTTTGCGCACGATCCAGCAAAACGATCTGCCACGCATCGATCCCGAAAAACGCGTGCTGGGCATTATCAGGCCCACCACCGAGATCGTAGGCGATTACTCCAAAAGCAGGCAGGTAGGCATTTTCGGCACAACGGGCACCGTTAACTCACAAAGTTACCCCATCGAGATAGAAAAATTTTTCCCGGACGTAACCGTTTACCAGCAAGCCTGCCCGATGTGGGTGCCGCTGGTGGAGAACGATGAATACGACAGCGAAGGCGCGGATTTTTTCATCAACAAATACATCCGCCAGCTGATGGTGCAAAGCGAGGATATCGATACGATCGTGTTGGGGTGCACGCATTATCCCCTGCTGGCGGGCAAGATACAGGCGCATCTTCCGGCAAACGTAACCTTGCTATCGCAGGGGACCATTGCGGCGAAAAGCCTGGCCGATTATCTCAAAAGGCACCCCGAAATGGCCGCCAGGTGCAGCACGGGGGGCACGCGTTCTTTTTTCACCACCGACGACACCGAAACGTTCGACCGGCAGGCCGGTATCTTTTTTGAAGAACCGGTGCACAGCAAACATCTGCACCTTTAAGGTTTTCTTTCAAAATAATTCGTAATTTGATGCAAGACACCTAAAGAATCTATTTATGCTGAGTAAAACCATACAGGAAGCGCTGAACGCGCAAATCGGGCTGGAAGCCGCATCATCACAGGCCTATCTCGCCATGGCGTCCTGGGCAGACATACAGCCCGGCCTGCAGGGCGTGTCGGAATTTTTCTACAAACAGTCCGACGAAGAAAGGGTGCACATGCTTAAACTGATCAAGTTCGTAAACGAACGCGGCGGCTTTGGCATCGTTCCGCACCTGGGTCAGCCTATCATCACGTTCCAGTCCATCAAACGCGTGTTCGAAGAATTTCTCGCGCATGAGATCAAGGTGTCTGAAAGCATCAACGACCTGGTGCATATGGCCCTGCAGGAAAAAGATTATGCCACCCACAACTTCCTGCAGTGGTATGTATCCGAGCAGATCGAAGAAGAAAGATTGGCGCGCACGCTCAACGAAAAGCTGGAAATGATCGGCGAAGACAAGAGCGGCCTGTACCTTTTCGACCGCGACATCCTCAACTTCCGCATGCAGAGCAGCGGCGGTACCGGCGGCAGAGGCGGCAGCCATTGACATTCGATAAAAGATCTTCTGAACGCCCGGCACGCTGTTGCCGGGCGTTTCATTTTCCGCCGTTAACAAATCAATTACATTTGACACTCTGATGTTAACAAAGCAGGTTCTACATTTGCGATATCTTTGGCCACCAGCTGAAGATGGAAACCATGACACAAAAAAATGTTAACTGATGCGCTCAAACTCCCCGATGAGCAACCGAAACCACTTTCTGAGATACCTATTGATCGCCTGCCTTGTGATTACACTGGTGAGCATCGTATTGGCCGTGTATGTGCGCCAGCAGCGTTCCGCGGGGCTCGGCAACGCCATTCACCAGCTCTCTTACGCGGGCAAGCAGATGGAATGGATAGACCATGCGGTGGTAACGATGTACGCGGCCGAAAATCATTTCCGGTATTTTACCCTTACTTATGCCAACGAACATTTTAACAGCTACAGCAACGCCCTGCAGCAGGTAGCGGCCGACCTCGATTCGCTGGAAGCGCACCACCGGCGCGAAAAAGACCTCGGCGGCATGCTGAAAGACGTGGAACGGAAAAGCAACCTGTTCCTCCAGGTGAAACAAGGCATGGATTCGCTGCTGGTACACCGTGTAAGCTGGGATACCACCGCCGCGCACAACGCGTTCGCTCAAATGCCGAATTTCCGCTTTTCACAAAAGATACAGATAGACACCATCGATACCGGGGCGAAAAACGTAAAACGGAAAAAGCTGCTCGGCCGCCTCGCCGACGCCATCGCTCCCAAAAAGAACAAAACTGACACCGTAAGGTCCGTCAGGACCGTGCATACCGTCGAAAGCGCGGCCACCAGCCGCGAACAGATGGAGCAGATCCATGCGTATTATAACAACCTTTACAAAAAGATCGCGCAGGGGCAGGTGAACCTGAACAACAGCGAGCTGAACATGATCACCTCCAGCGACCGGCTGCTGAAGGCTTTGCAGGCAGACCTCGTTTTGCTCAAAGAACAGGAGCGCATCGCCACCGCGCATAAAAAAGAAATACTCGCGGCCAATATCGGGCATATGCTGGAAGGGCTGGACCGGGCCACGCTTCGCGGTGTATGGCTGATCGGCCTGCTCACCCTGCTCATTCTTTTCCTGTTGTGGTTCGATTACCGCAAAGGGCGGCAACTGCAAAAAGCCAAACAGTCCGCCGAAAGATATTCCAAGCTCAAAAGCGATTTTGTCGCCAGCATGAGCCACGAGATCAGGACACCGCTCAACTCCGTGATCGGTTTTTCCGAACAAATGGCGAAAACGAAAATGGACCGCGAACAGGAAGAGATCATGAACGCGATCAACCTTTCCGCCGGCGTGCTGCTGTCCATCGTCAACAACGTGCTCGATTTTTCCGCGCTGGAGCAGGGCAAGCTGGCGCTGGACACCGCGGTGTTCTCCCCGCGCAAAGCCATTGAAGACACGATCAAGGGCATGCAGATACAGGCTTCCCGCAAGCGGCTCGACCTTATTGCCGACATCCGTTTCACGAGGGAAGCCATGGTGGAAGGCGATGCATTCCGTTTGAAACAGGTACTGTTCAACATCATCGGCAACGCCATCAAATTCACCAACGAAGGCGGCGTAAAAGTAAGCGCAGACCTCCAGGTACTCAACGGCAAATCGATGCTGAAAATATCGGTGGCAGACACGGGCATCGGCATCGACCCGAAACACCTGCCGCACATCTTCGACGAATTCACACAGGTGCCCGGCGCCAAAGGCACCTCCGGCAGGCACGAAGGCAGCGGGCTGGGCCTTACCATCGTTCGCAAGATCGTGGAGCTGCACGGCAGCACGCTGGAGGTAGACAGCGTTCCCGGCAAAGGCACCACCTTCCGTTTCACGCTTCCCTACAAATCGGCCAGCAACACCATCATCATCCACCCGCAACAAGCCGCCAGGCCCAAGCCCCGGCAGTCGCACGTATTGGTGGTAGACGACAATAACCTCAACCGCCGCCTTCTCGAAATGATCCTCGAACGGCTGAACATCACTTTCATATCGGCCGGCAACGGCGTGGAAGCGTTGGAACTGATGGCCAAACATCATTTCGACGCGGTGCTCACCGACATACAAATGCCCGAAATGGACGGGCTCGCGCTGGCAAGGCACATTCGCGGTCTTGGCGACCCGAAAAAATCGACTTTGCCGATACTCGCCATCACGGGGAACGTAGTGAAGGAAGATCTTGAAACGTATATGTCCGCCGGCATCGACGGTTATGTGCTGAAACCTTTCAAGGAAGCCGAGATACTGGAAAAGCTCCGGGCCATTCACCCGGTGGAAAAATAAAAACCACGCGCGAAGCGTGGTTCCGGAAGTTAACCCGGCAGGTAGCAATCATTTTTGGGGCCGCCGGGTAAAAAAATTTCGCTAACAATGAGCCAGGCAGGAGGCAAGTTTGATGCCATGCCGTAACTCATTCATTTTCATATAGCCATCCCTGTTTATCATGTGCGATAATGCACAAAAACGTCCGGTTCCGGACAAATTTCATTCAACATAATCGAGGTCTTTTTCGAACGTTTCGTCCAGCCCGCGCAGGGCCAGCAAAGCGATCACGACAGTGAGCAGTCCTACCGCCGCCGCGCTGTAAAGCACGCCCCATGAGGGTTTGAGAAAGAGGAACAAAGTGGTGAGGGGAATTACCGCGCCCCGTACGAAATTGGGCACCGTGGTAGCCACCGTTGCACGGAGATTGGTGCCGAACAGTTCCGCGGCCACGGTTACGAACAAAGCCCAGTACCCGTTCGTGAAACCGAGCAATGCGCAAACAATGTAAAAGGTCGTCAGCTCCCGGAACGGCAGAAAGAGGAATACCGCCACCATGGCTGCGGACATCAGTACGAAAAGTAAGATGATCTTTTTACGGCTGCGCACCAGCTGGCTCAGCAAACCGCTGGCGATATCGCCGAACACCTGCCCGAGGAAAGCGAGCATCACCGCTTTACCTGCCACCACCGGGGCGTCGAGCTGCATGGCACGGCCAAATTCAGGGGAAAAAGTAATGAGAATGCCCACCGCGAACCAGATCGGCAGGCCGATGGCGATGCATTGCAGGTAACGCAAAGCGCGGCGGCCATTGGTGAACAATGAAAGGAAATTTCCTTTGGAGATCTGCATGGCCTTTGTTTTCGCGTAAATGCCCGATTCGAACACGCGCACGCGCAGCACGAGCAGCACAAGTCCCAAACCGCCGCCGATAAAGTACGAGATGCGCCATTGAAAAAGATCGGCCATGAAATACGCCATGATGGCCCCGATCACGCCGAGCGTGGCAACCAGCGTGGTGCCGTAGCCTCTTATTTTCCTGGGCAGCACTTCGGTAACGAGCGTAACGCCCGCGCCCAGCTCGCCAGCCAGCCCGATGCCCGCGATAAAACGGAAGATGGCGTATTGTTCCACCGTTTCCACAAAACCGTTCGCGATGTTCGCCACTGAATAAATGAGGATGGAACCGAAAAGCACGGACAGCCGGCCTTTTTTATCGCCCAGCACGCCCCAAACGACGCCGCCGATAAGCAGGCCGAACATTTGCATATTGAGCAGCAGCGCGCCCGTGTGCAAAAGGCCTTCGTCGCGGAGGCCGAGGGATTGCAGGCTGGGCACGCGCACCACGCTGAAAAGAAAAAGATCGTACATGTCTACCAGGTAACCGAACGCCGCCACCAGTACAGGCAGGCGCAGCAGTTCCCGGGCCGTGGAATTGGATTGGGTCATATGCCGGGTTTGAAATTACAATCTGGAAATGGTCAGTCCGCCGTCTACCATCACTACCTGGCCGGTGGAATAAGGCAATGCGCCGGAAGCCAGCATGGCCACGGCTTTGCCCACATCGTCCGGCAGCCCCCAACGCGGCTGCACCAGCAGCCCGTCCGCGATCAGCCTGTCATATTTCTCCTGCACGCCGGTCGTCATGTCCGTCGCGATAACGCCGGGGCGCACTTCGTACACGGGAATGCCATGCGGGCCGAGGCGTACGGCAAACAGCTGCGTCATCATGCTGAGACCCGCTTTTGCGATGCAATATTCGCCGCGGTTGATGGAAGCCACCGTAGCGGAGATGGAAGAAATGTTGATGATGCAGGCTCTAAGCCCGGGCGTGGCGATCATGCGGTTGGCGACGGACTGGGTGAGGAAAAACGCGCCTTTCAGGTTCGTGTCCAGCAGCCGGTCGTAACTTTCCTCGGTGGTCTCCAGAACGTCTTTCCTTTCTTTCGGTGCCACGCCGGCGTTGTTCACCAATACGTGCAGTTCACCGAAATGACCGTACGTTTTTTGCAGCACCTGTTCCCGTTCCGCCGCAGCGGCAATGTCGCCGCGACAGTAGATCACTTCCGCTCCCGCTTCGCGGAGCGGCTGCAAAGTTTCCTGCACGACATCTTCCGCGCGCACGCCGTTAATGGCAAGGTTGAAGCCCTGCTGCGCGAGATGTTGCGCGATGCCAAGGCCTATGCCGCGGCTGCCGCCGGTAATGAGCGCTGTTCTTTTTTTCATAACGGATCGATATTTACCCAGCAGCGTTTTGCCCAGCTTTCCAGGCCTTTTTCCGCCAGTTGTACGCCCTTGGCGCCTTCTTTCATGTTCCAGGGAAACGGTTCGTTTTTGACGATGTGGCGCAGGAATAATTCCCATTGCACTTTAAAGGCGTTATCGTAGGTTTCCTGGTCCGGCACTTTGGCCCAGCCGTCAAAAAAACGGATGGGCTGCTCCACATCCGGGTTCCACACGGGTTTGGGCGTGTGGCCGTAATGCTGTACGTAACAGTCGCGCAGGCCGGCAACGGCCGAGCCCTGCGTACCGTCTACCTGGATGGTGAGCAGATCGTCCCGCCGCACGCGGGTGGCCCACGACGAATTAAAATGCGCCACGATGCCGCCTTCCAGCTCGAAGGTGGCGTAAGCCGCATCGTCTGCCGTACATGGGTACGGCCGGCCTTTTTCGTCGATCCTTTCGGGGATGTGCGTGGCGCCGAGGCACGACACGGCTTTTACTTCACCGAAAAGATTATCCAGCACATACCGCCAATGGCACAACATGTCCAGGATAATGCCGCCTTCCTCTTCCCTGCGGTAATTCCAGCTGGGGCGCTGCGCCGCGATGGAATGGCCTTCAAACACCCAGTAGCCGAACTCTCCTTTCACGGAAAGTATACGCCCGAAGAAACCTTGTTGTATCAACCGTTTCAGCCGCAGCAAACCGGGCAGCCAGAGCTTGTCCTGCACCACGCCGTGTTTAATGCCCGCTTTTTCGCAAAGCCGGTACAGCTCCATCGCTTCTTTTGTGCCGGAGGCGATGGGTTTTTCGCAATAAATATGTTTCCCCGCCGCCACGGCTTTACGCACGCTTCCGGCGCGCATGCCGGTGGTTTGCGCGTCGAAGTACAGGCTGTAACGGTCGTCTTTCAGCACCGCGTCGAGATCGGTGGTGAAGGCCGCGATGCCGCTTCTTTCCGCCAGCGCCTGCAGCCGCGCCTCGTTGCGCCCAACCAGCACGGGCTCCGGCAAAATGTATTCCGTATCGCTGAGCTTTACGCCGCCCTGTTGAATGATCGGCACGATGGAACGCAGCAAATGCTGATTGGTGCCCATTCTACCTGTAACGCCGTTCATAATGATGCCGATGCGGTGAATCCTTTTGGTTGTTTCAGTCATGCGGATAAATTTTTTCAGGAATGATGAATATATGCTTCCCTGATACGTTCGAGGAAAACATATTGGTCGCCGGACCAGTATTCGGTGGAAAAGATCTCCACTTCGTGATACCCGTCGAAACCGGCCGCTTCCACCCATTGCCGGATCTGTTTCACCGGGATGCAGCCTTCTCCCATCAGCCCGCGGTCCAGCAGCAGGTCGCGGGTAGGCACGCGCCAGTCGCAGATGTGGAAGGCGAACAGTTTGCCGTTGCTGCCGCAGCGGTAGATCTCCTGTTGCAATGCGGGGTCCCACCAGAGATGGTATACGTCCACCGCTACGCCTACAAAACCGGAACCGATCTGCATCGCGAGATCGTTGGCCTGGGCCAGCGTGTTGATGGCAGAACGGGTGTCCGCATACATCGGGTGCAGCGGTTCTATGGCGAGTTTCACATTGGCGGCGCGGGCGTAAGGCTCTATTTCCGCAATGCCTTCGGCGATCTGCCGGCGCGAGGTTTCCAGCGGCTGGTCTGCCGCGGCCCCGCACACCAGCACGATCAACGGCGCCCCGAGCGCCGCGGCTTCGTCGATGGCGCGGAGATTGTCGGCTATGGCCAATTTTCGTTTAGCCGGTTCCGTATGCGGGAAAAAACCGCCCCTGCACAACGACACGATCTCCAGCCCGGCATCGCGCAACAAACGTCCCGAAGCGGCGATATCACGGCCTTCCAGCGCGTCGCGCCAAACGGTGACGCCGCTCACGCCTGCTTTAGGATAAGCTTCCGCGACCTGTTCCAGGCTCAGCGGTTTGGTGGTGATGGTATGTACGCATAGCCGGTTCATTTCACGCAATTAAAAAAGGTGTAATAAGGTTCGCCGGTGATCAGGCGCTGCACGGTGAGCGCCAGTTCGCGGATGTGGTAATCGCCCCACATGCAGGATTCGCCATACGGCGCATGCCCTTCTTTCGGCGTATAGTCCCAGCCGTTAGGCCGGTGGTAGATCGTGTGAAGCAGCAGGCCCTGGTGCGAAGGGCTCGTGCTCAGGTACGGCTCCTGCAACAGCGTTTGCAAAACGGTAAGCCCTGCCTGGAAGTATTGCGCGCCGTCGTTCCCCAGGTATTTACCGAGGCGGATGAGCCCCTGCGCTGCGATGGCAGCGGCGGAACTGTCTACCGGTTCGTAAGGATTAAAAGGATCGGCCGGTTTGCCGAGATAATCCCCGAGCCGGGCAAGACCGGGCGCGCCCGTGTCCCAGTACGGCACGCCGTCCGTTGGCGTATGCTGCATGTAAAAATCGCAGGTGGCGCGAGCCGCTTTTTCGATCCAGGGCAGGTGTTGCTGCGCGGAAGGAATGGTGGAAAGAAATTCCAGTTCTTCCGCGAAGCCCAGCATGGCCCAGGCGAGGCCGCGCGTCCAGGTGGTGAAGCCCGAAAAACCCTGTTGCGCGTTGGGCGAGCGGAAGTTGCCGTCGTTGGTGTTGAAGATACATTCGTGCGCAGTGCGCCCGCGTTCGTCGTAGGCGTCGCGGCCTTCGCCGTACCAGATATTGAAGTCTGCGGTGGTTTTCATGTGCTGGATGGCGCGTTCCAGGAGACTGATGCGTACATCGTTCTCGCCCTGCAGCACATGACCCAGTTGGTGGCTGATCATCAGGATGCGGCAGCTGCGGATAGTGTCTACAAAAAGGGAATGCGGGCCGTTGAAGGAATAAATGAAACCGCCGCCATTGCGGATGGGCGTGAAACGCGCGGCCTGTACCGCGCCGGATACTTTCAGGGCGAGCTCATAAAAATTGATCTCCCATTCATTGGCGGGCATACGTTCTTCGCGGATGAGGCGCAGCAGGTTGCCATAGGTGCTTACGTTGTTGAAACCGTGGTCGTGCACGCCGGTATGACTGAGATGCGGGGCCATGGCCTGCACGGTGTTGCCGCGGCCGGTGGAGAGGAACAGATCGTCGTCCGTCGCGTCGAATTGCAGGATGGCGGAGCCGTACTGGAAGCCCTGCGTCCATTCGGTCCAGCCGCGGGTGGTGTATTTGCCCTGGCGGGTGAATACGGGCGCGCCCTGCGCGGTGTCGTAATGCCGTTCGATGTCGGTGATCTTTTGGGCGGAGAGTTGCCAGAATTGCTGCAATTGCGCGGCAAGTTGTTTGGGTTGTAATGATCCGTTGATCTGTATCATGGCCGTTGCTTTGGATAACGCAGACAGGGGGCCGGCAATGCCGCTCCGTTCTCATACGTGGTGTTGGGAAAATCTACCGCTCCTTTTTACCGTGCGCGGCGCCCTTGTGGAATAAACTAACGTGAAATCTTTGGCGCACGGTAATTAATGCAAACGTTTACGCACATATCAAGATAATACAAATCCCGGAACTAATCATCTTCATATTCTTCTTCATCATCTTCTTCCCTGCCCTTTTGCGCGCGGATGGTTTTGAGGTGACCGGTGGGCGTTTTGCCGTAGTGTTTGCCGAAGATGCGGGAGAAGTGCCCCTGGTCTGAAAAGCCTGTGAGATAAGCGATTTCGGCGAGGGAGTATTGCTCTTCTTCCATCAGCTGCAGGGCCTTTTCGATGCGCTGGCGGCGCATTTCCTCGCCGAAGCGCAGCTGGTCGGGATGCGGAACGAGCGTACCGGGATTGGCGTGGAGGCGTTCTGCGAGGTCTGCCAGGCCGAGGTTGAGTTTTGTATCCACCCCGTCCTGCACGATGGCGGCAATTTCTTTTACCCAGAGGGGTTTCCGGGCGCGGTCCGCATATTTTTGGGTGATGAAGCGGTGAAAAAGCTCAAGCAATTTGGCGTCCGAATCGTCGTGCAAAGGTTTGCCAAGCCGGGAAGCCCAGCTGTAGAGGGCATCGAGCACGGGAATGAATTGCTGGAGGAAAAGCTGGTCGTTGTTCGCATGGAACATACCTGCGGCAACGGCGGCGAGGCCCGCGGCCTGCGGAGCGAGGTGAAACCGGCCGGTGACGGCGCTTCGCACGATATGCGCCACTTCGGCGAGCGGCGGATCGGCAAGCCCGTGTTTACGGATGAAAAGGTCGAACAGGCATTCTTCGGGATTATGGTGAAGCGTGTATTCGGAACCGCCGACATCGAAGGTGACGATGCCTTTTTCGGTGATGGCTTTGTTAATGTCGTCGGAGTGAACAAAGGAAATTTCGGCGGAGGGATCGATAAAACGGAGGATCAGCCAGGAAGAAGCAATGTGGTCCAGCCGGGCGTGGTGGAGGGTAATCCATTTCATAATTTTCTTATACTTATAGGATTTTAAGATCTGACATTGTTCCAAAATCCTGTTTTTTCCCCAGATTCCCTGTTAATGGCTTCTTAATCCCCTGAAATTATCCACGGCGCCCTGGCATAGGAAGGGGAACACGGTTCATGCTTCTTCCCTTCACGTTCCGGAAATAAAAAGCGGCATTCGACCCGGAGCACTTTGTACCGGCACAAAAAAAGATTGCCGCAGCGGCAATCTCGTTTTTACAGGAATACGCCTGGTTATTGCACCGGGGGGATCTTCACCGCCTGCCTGGCCACCAGCTTCCATTGCCCGCCTTCTTTCCCGAAAACAAGCATTACATAAAGATTGACCGTGCCCGGTTTGCCGCCGTCGTTGGTTTTCGCGCCCAGCGTGTGCCGCACGATGGCCGTTTGCCCGGTAACGGCGATGGTTTGCGCGGTGAGGTCCATGGTCAGGAAGTCCGACTGGCCGCTCACGATATTGCCCACGAACGTTGCCTTGTCTTCGATCCTGCCGTTGGAATGGCCGTAACTGAGCTTGGACGCCGTGATCTTTTCAAGGCCCGCCTTGTCTGCGTCTATCATTGCCTTGCGAAGCGTTTCCACCGCCGCGGCCACCGCCGTTTCTTCTTTGGACTGGGCTGAGGCGAACTGGAAAAAGGTGCTGAACACCAGTAAGGAAAAGAATTGTTTCATGTTTTCATTTTTGTGGAACAGCAACCAAAATACGAAAAAAAGCGGATGCCCCATTGCTGAAGCACCCGCACGCTATGGGACAGAAAAAAAAGATGATCAGTTTTCCGGGGGGAAGTTGTAGGGCATCCAGCCGGGCAGGTTGCTCAGCTCCTGTTTTACGCCCGCGCTGACGGGAATGCCCCATTTTTCGAAGAAAGGCGCTACGTTGCGGCCGCTCACTTTCGAAAAAGTGCGCGCCCAGAGGTCGCGTTTCTGCTCGTCCGATCTCGCGTAGGAACCGTCCGCATCTTTCGCGGCCAGCGACTGGTATTCGCGGAAGAACGTTTTGAACGTTTCCCAGCCGAACGCTTCCTGCAGCTGGCGGAACATGATGAGGCCCAGGAACGGGCTGCCTTTCCATTTTTCGTAGGAAGCGCCTTCCTGGAAATATTTCTTCATCGCATCCTGCGTTTCTTTGTTAGACACGCCGGTATGCGCATCGTCGCGGCCGCCCAGCAGCCGGTCGAACATATACAGGGAAAAGAAATTACAGCTCACTTCTGTAGTGCCGCCAAATACCCAGTCGAGGTTCTGCATATTGTGCCCGATCTCGTGGAAGAAACCCCAGTTGGCGCCTCCTTTGCTGCCGATCATGAGTTTCAGCGGATCGGCGATCACGTCTGCGCTCAGCAGCCTGCGGCTGGGCGAGTGATGGATCATGATGGGGTAACCGCTGTGCATGAAACCGCCGCCGATATGCTCGTCTATCACCATCCGCTGCGGACGGTAAAAAGGCTGCGGGATCTGCGCCAGCTCCATTTCCCCGCCAACGATCAGGTCCCAGAGCTGCATCACGTGAGCAGGATCGGTCACTTTCTGCAAAACGGAATCGGGCACGGTGAGGATCACTTTGCCGGTAGCCAGTTCGCCCCAGGGCGCTTTATTGTTTTTGAGTTGTTGTTTCCATTCTTCCGGCGTGGTTTTGCCCGCGATGTACAGCGGCGCTTCCACTGCCCGGCTGATCTTCAGCCGCCCGCTCCACGACGCGGATCTGGGCGCGGCGGTCACATAAATAAGCCCGCCGAAAGGGCTGGCGATGCGCGTGGTGGTTTTTACGAGCTTATCTGTCCGCACGATGCGCGGCATCCTTCGCCAGTCTTCCTTGCCGGCCACCCATTGGTTCAGGTTGTCTGAATGACTGCCGATCTGTATGCCGAAGCCTTTATCCAGCAGTTCCTTCGGAACGGTCACTTCGATGTATTCGCCGGGAGCTGCGTAAAGACCGGTGCTGTAGAGGTTTTCGCGCCAGGGCTGCGAATAGTTCAGCCGGCTGACCACGGGCACCAGGGCTTCGCTGATCTGCTGATGGTTGATATCCACCGTGCGGGCCACACGGGCCGCGCCTTCGCGGATGGCGCCGGGAAAAACGGCCGCCGAGGGATGCGCCTTGATCTTCGCATAATCCGTCGATTCCAGCTGGGCTTTGCTCCATTGTGCGATCTCGCGGCGGAAAGCCGTGTCTTTGGCGGATAAACGATTTTCGGGAGAAATGAGCACCGTGGCCGGGGAAAGCGCCTGGGCGCCTGCGCAGAGGTATGCCAGTGCCGCGGCACAGGTGAGAGTAGCTTGCTTTATCATACAATAAAAAGATGTTAAGAGTACGGCCAAGATAAAAACACCCCGGCATTATCCGGTACAAATTGTGATGACCGGCAGATTTTTTAATTAGATTAGCCGCATGAAACCGATAAAAATAGCGACCGCGCAATTCGAGCACCGCAGCGGTGATAAAAAATACAACCTTTCCATGATCAAAAACATCGCCGCCGCTGCAAAAGCCGATGGCGCCGATGTGATCGCCTTTCATGAATGTTCCGTGACGGGATATACTTTCGCCCGCCACCTGGACAGGCAGCAGATGCTCGACCTCGCCGAGCCTATCCCTTCCGGCGCGAGCATTACGGCTTTGCGGGAAACAGCCGCGGAGCTGGACATCGTGATATTGGCCGGGTTATTCGAAAAAGACGAAGCGGACAATCTTTTCAAAGCATACGTATGCGTCGATAAAAACGGGCTGATGGCGAAATACCGCAAGCTGCACCCTTTCATCAATCCTTATCTCAGCAAGGGCGACCGTTATGTGGTGTTTGAATTACTGGGATGGAAATGCGGCATCCTGATCTGTTACGACAACAACGTGATTGAAAACGTACGTGCGACGACGTTACTGGGAGCGGATATTATTTTTATGCCGCACGTTACGATGTGTACTCCCAGCACCAGGCCCGGCGCGGGTTTTGTGGACCCGGCGTTGTGGGAGAACCGTGATGCCGACCCTACGAGCCTGCGGCAGGAATTCGATGGATTAAAAGGCCGTGCATGGCTGATGAAATGGTTGCCCGCGCGTGCGTACGACAATGCCATCTACGCCGTGTTCAGCAACCCGATCGGGATGGACGACGACCAGTTAAAAAATGGCTGCAGCATGATACTTGATCCGTTCGGCGATATCGTGGCCGAATGCCGCAAGCTGGACAACGATTATGCGATCGCGCTGATTACGCCCGAAAAGCTGCGGCAGGCGGGCGGTTACCGTTACCGCAAAGCGAGGAACCCAGCGTTGTACAGGGATATTATCGGGCAGGAGAATGTACCGGAGCAGAAGGTGGTGTGGATGGATAAGAAAGAGGAAGAAAGATAATTATCATCATTAAAATAAATTCTTGTTGTGAAAATTTATTTCTGAAGGTTATCATTAAATTGCGGGTAATCAAAAACCGAATACCATGTCTCCCATTGTTGACAAAATTATTCTCATCCTGTGTTTGATGGGTATTGCTTACCCGTTTGTTTTGATCATTTATGATCAGCTGAAGTTCGGCTTGAAAATGCGGACAATAAACAGGCTGTTCCGAAAGAGCGACACCTCCGCCGATCCGGAGGAGCGACTGGCACACCGTTTGAAAGCGCTCGAGCTCATGAGGCAATTGATCATCGAAAACGGAATAAAATAATTTTAAAATTTTGGAAAAATCATTTGTTAACCCAACGCCCGATCAAACTAGCCCAATCATTATTTACAAACAAAGTGCTGCCGGCAATGTGATTGCTGTGAGCCTGGGAACCTGTTTGCTTTTAATAGCAAGAAATATTCCCGAACCGTCGCTGGCCAGGTTCTGGCTTACAATGGTTTCTCCTGCTGTATCAGTGTTTTCTACCTGGCTGTGGAAACTATTGACTAAACAATATTTCAGGATCGACCAATGGATGCAGCAAAGGCAGCTCGATAAAAAAATCACGCTTGAAATGGAAAGGGTCCTGGCCAACCCGGCTATTGCGGACGCCGAAAAAGAAAGACTGAAACGCGAACAGGCAAAACTGGCGCTGCAGAAAGTGGATATACTTATAGGCAAAATGCGGGCAATTCAGAAAAAGGACCTGTGATGTTTTACCCGTCTCATTTACTGAATTAACGACCCCCCGATCTGCTTATATAAAGGAAGCGGACCGGGGGGAAAATTTTTCAGAATGCAGGACGTGTTCTCAAACCTTCTCAAACGCCTGCTGCAGATCGCCTTTGATATCTTCGATATGTTCGATGCCGAGGGAAATGCGTAATAAGCCCGGCTCCACGCCTGCCGCGCGTTGTTCTTCCTCGCTCAGCTGCTGGTGCGTGGTGGTGGCGGGGTGAATGATGAGCGTTTTCGCATCGCCGACGTTCGCGAGATGATAAATAAGCTGCAGGCTGGCGACGAGTTTGTCTGCCGCTTCGCGGCCGCCTTTGATCTTGAAGCTCAGCACGCCGCCGAAACCGTTTTTCAGGTATTTTTTCGCCAGTTCGTGGTAACGGTTGCCGGGCAGGCCGGGGTAATTTACGCGTTCCACATTCGGGTGTTTTTCCAGCCATTCGGCGAGCGCCTGTGCGTTTTCGACGGTACGTTGTACACGCAGGCTGAGGGTTTCGAGGCCCTGCAGGAACAAAAAGGAGTTTTGCGGTCCCAGCGCGGGGCCCCAGCTACGCAGGCCGGCCACCCTTGCGCGGATGATGTAGGCGATATTGCCGAAGGGGCTGTGGGAACCGAACACGTCCCAGAATTGCATGCCATGGTAGGCTTCGTCCGGCGAAGTGAACTGCTCGAACTTGCCGTTGCCCCAGTTGTAATTGCCACCGTCCACGATCACGCCGCCGATGCTGTTGCCATGTCCGCCGATCCATTTGGTGGCGGCCTGCACAACAACGTTGGCGCCATGTTCGATCGGCCTGAAAAGATAGCCCGCCGCGCCGAAAGTATTGTCTACCACCAGCGGCAGATCATGTTTTTTCGCGATAGCCGCGATCTTTTCAAAATCGGGAATAGCAAAACCAGGGTTGCCGATGGTTTCAACATAAATGGCTTTGGTACGGCCGTCGATCTTTGATTCAAAGCTGGCAGGATCGTCGAGGTCGGCGAAACGCGCTTCCACCCCTATCCTTTTAAAACTGACCTTGAACTGGTTGTAAGTGCCGCCATACAGGTAACCGGAGGTTACGAAATTATCTCCCGGCAGCAGGATGTTGTGCAAAGCGATAAACTGCGCCGCCTGGCCGGAAGCCACGGCCAGCGCCGCCACGCCGCCTTCCAGCGCGGCTACCCGCTTTTCGAACACGTCGGTGGTCGGGTTCATGATGCGGGTGTAAATGTTGCCGAATTGTTTCAGCTGGAACAGGTCCGCCGCATGATCGGCGCTGTCGAAAGTGTAAGAAGTTGTTTGGTAAATGGGCACCGCCGCAGCTTTGGTAGTAGGGTCTGGCTGATAACCGGCATGCACCTGGAGCGTTTCGAACCGTAAAGGGGTGTTAGACATGATGTATGATTTTTTAAATGACAACAAATAGTCTACAATTTAACTAGACTTTCAATCAAAACAAAATAAATCATGCCTGTAAAAAACAGAACCGGGACCATTCCCGGAGGAATGCCCGGCTCTGCGCGTTGTTCAAAGCGGTGGGAGAAGTTGCGATATGTTAATTGATCTTGGTTACCACCAGGTCGTCATAATACACATATCCGACGGTGGAGCTCATCCAGTAGCTCTGGCTGCCGCCCCGGAAGGTATGGAAGCTGACGTTCCTGATGAGGCGTTTGCTGTCGTTGGTGGTCCAGCGCATGGCCCTGTCCAGCACGGTGGTGCCGTTGATGACGAGCCTGGCGCGGCCGTTGGTATTGGAGCCGGTGTTGCTTTTTGCATAGAGGGTAACGTTGTAGGTCTGCCCTTTCTGCAGGCTGCCGGAGGAAGGATAACGCACGCCGAAGTTATCGCCGTACTGGCCTGCCTGGTCGCGGTGGTACACGTAGGGATGGAAATACACCGTTCCGTTGTTGTTGTACCACATCAGCCTGAAGCTGCCGCCATTGCCGTCCCAGGCGGGGTCTCCGCCTGCATTGCCGTCGCCGATGAACAGGCCGAAACCGAGCTTGCCGCCCCGGCTCCAGTCGAACTGGCTGTGGAACCGGATGGTGAAGCTCACCTGGTATTCCGAGCCGTCGCTTACATCGATGTTGGACACTACGCCGCCGGCGCCAGATAGCGCGTTTGGCTCAAGCGTAATGCGCAGGTTGCCGTTGGAGATCATGGAACGGCCGGCATTCCAACCGGAGATGTTCCCGAAATCGGCCGCAGCCTGCGATTGTGAATACTGGGTGCCATGGGTGTAGCTGTTCCAGTTTTCGGAAAAAGAGGAATTGATCGCCTGGATCCCCGCGGTGGCGGATGTTTCGTTTTCCAGTGATACAGGTTCTTCCCGGTTCTCTGCCGCGGGCTTGGAACAGGATGTAATGAAAAGCGCGAGCGCAAGGGTTGATGCGCCTAAAGCGTGGAAGTGGAATTTCATTTTTCTCGTTTTTGTTTCTTAACGTGAATAATAGACAGAAAGCCTTTCAGGCTTAATTGGTGAACTTCTCCCATCCGCCTATTGCGGGACGGTTGCAGGTCATGGCCTGCACGCCGTTTTCGCTGGATATATAATTGCCGTTGTTGCCGCGTAATGAAAAGGTGCCGTCGCTGTTGGAGATCCAGTCGAATTTCTCCCAGTCGCCGATGGTAGCGCGGTTGCAGGTAATGGGTTGCGTACCGTTTTCGGAAGACACATATTTGCTCATGCTCCGGAGCGCCACTTTTCCGCCGCCCGCATCCACCACGGTAAACTGTTCCCAGGCCTGGACCGTGGCCCTGTTGCAGCGCATTGCCTGCGTGCCGTTTTCGCCGCTTGCGTATTGATTGTTGTTCCCCCTGAGGGAGATCACCGAGCCGATGGGGATATCGCCGGGATTGTCCACGATGTTGTACACGCGCACATAATCCACCATCATCGTAGCGGGCAATGCACTATCGTTGATCACCTGGCCGGGCAGGTTGCCGCCTACGGCGAGGTTGAGGATGATGAAAAAATTGTTGTGGAACTCTTCCGTGCCGTTGATATTGTTCAGAATGTTGGCGGAGTGGAACTGCACGCCGTCTACAAACCAGCGGATGCCCGCCGCGTCCCATTCAATGGCGTAAATGTGGTAATTGGTCGGTGAAGTGGTCGTATTGCCGCCGTAGTAACTGTAGGCGGTATTCCACCAGTGAATGGTGCCCAGCACGGTATTGCCGGTGTTCACATGTTCCATAATGTCGATCTCCCCGCAACGCGGCCAGCCCACGCCCGGTTGCCCGATGTTGGAGCCCAGCATCCAGAAGGCCGGCCAGAGGCCCTGCACAGCGGGCAATTTGATACGCGCTTCGATGCGGCCGTAACGTTTGGAGAATTTGCCGTTGGAATTGATACGGCCGGACGTGTAAGGTTTGCCGCCCACGCTTTGTTTACGCGCAGTGATCACAAGATTGCCGCCGGTAACGGCTACGTTGGGCGTCTGGTAATATTGCTGCTCGTTGTTCACGCCCAGGTCGCCGTTTTCGTAGCCCCATTTGGACAGATCGAGGCTGGAACCGTTGAACTCGTCCTGCCAAACCAGCTGGAGCGCCGCTGCCTGAACGGCCGCTTTTTTATCTTCCAGCGGAACTTTTTCATCGGCGGCGGCGTCCATTTTTTTGGTGCAGGAGGCCGAAAAGAAAAGGAAAGTTACCAGCGCAGCAGATGCCGGTAAAAATAAGGAATGCAGTTTCATAGTTTTTCTGTTAACGTGTGAATAATGCCGGGTTGAACTATAGTGCTCTCTTCCGCCCGGATATATGCGGAAGTGTTTTCTATAACGTGGCTACAAGGGTCAAATATCCTGAATTAATCGTGTGATACCCTTTCCCGTGGTACGCCAATTCTACTACAACTTTTACTAACAAATTGAAAATCAATTGCAGACAAATACGTCTGCGCTACTTCACCGGGATTTAGTATATTTTTATTTCAAACCACGTTATGAAAATGAGAAGGCTGTTGTTTGTGCTGCCCCTGTTCTGGGCAGCCGTTACCCAAGCGCGCCAGGTGATCGGCGCCCCGTCTGTTCTCCATTTCAGCAAACAGCAATATTCCGGCGGCGGCCAAACCTGGGATGCGGATATGGACGCCCAGGGTATCCTGTATTTCGCCAATAATGAAGGTTTGCTGACGTTCAACGGTCACGGCTGGAAAATGCTGCCTGTGCCCAATCACACCCGTCTCCGTTCGGTAAAGACCGACGACAGCGGCCGCATTTACGCCGGTGCGCAGGACGATTTCGGGTATTACCGCGCCGATGCAGACGGCGTGTTGCGGTATACTTCCCTTAAACCGCTCATTCCGGCGGGCGAAAGGGAATTTGCGGACATCTGGAACATCGAGCTTTACAACGGCCAGGTTTTTTTCCGGAGCAACAACAAGATCTTCGTTTATCACGGAAACCGTGTGCAGGTATATCACGCGCCCGGCGAATGGCGGCTGCTGTGCCGTTCGGAACAAGGTTTGTACGCGCAGGACGCGCGTATGGGCCTGCTTCGGTTCAACGGCAACGGATGGAAACAGCTCAGCCGCGCCGTGGCGGAAAAACAGCTGCTGCTCACCGCCGTGCTCGAACATACGGCAGACACGCTGCTGCTTTTCACTTATAAACACGGCATTTTCAGGCTGCACAACGGGCAGCTTCATCCATTCACCACTCCCGCCGCCGCAACACTGCAAAAAGCCCGGATACAATGCGCCATGGCCTGGAAAAACGATCAGCTCCTTATCGGCACTGCGGAAGCCGGCTGTTTTATCCTGAACCGGCATACCGGCGCCATCGTGCAGCAATTCGGCCTGCAGGAAGGCCTGCAGCACAACAGCGTGCGCAAGATCTTCCCCGACGGCGGGCAAAACCTTTGGCTGGCGCTGGACAACGGCATCGATATGATACGGTATAACAACGCCATCAAACAGATACACCCGGACAAACACCAGTACCTGAGCACTTACGCCGCCAGGGTCTTCAACGGCAAATTGTATATCGGCACTTCCGATGGATTGTTCGTGTCCCCGCTGGACGACCGCCAGCCAACATCGCCGTCCCGTTCCCAAAACAATAACGTTTATCACGCCTCGCTGCGGCCGCAGGAAGCGCCGGAAGGCGCCGGCAGTAAAACTTTCAGCACTAACCCACCTGAAACTTACGCAGACCTCAGCTTCCAGGAAAACCGCTTCCGGAAAGTGGAACAAACCGGCGGCCAGGTTTGGAGCCTTTCCGTAAGCGGCGGGCAGCTGCTGATGGGCCATCACGAAGGCGCTTTCAGGATCGGTGAAAAACTGGCGGAACCGCTGCTGAAAGGCACCGGCTGCTGGCTTTTTCTGCCGCAGGCCACGCGAACGCTCATCGGCTGTTACAACGGCCTGCGCACCATGCGGCAAACAGGCGGCAGCTTCAGCAAAACCCTCCAGGTGAACGTGCTGTTCGAATCGCTGCGGTTTCTCACCGCCGAGCAGGACAGTATCGTTTGGGCTTCCCATCCCTACCGCGGCGTGTACCGCATCGTGACAGACAAAGACACAACGCTTCGATTCACCCTTTTCAACAGCCGTCACGGCTTGCCTTCGGACAATAACAACTTCGTGTTCCGCATCCGCGGACGCATGGTGGTGGCCACACAGGCCGGCATTTACGAATTCGATCCCGTCAGGCAAACGTTCGCGCCTTCGCCCTGGCTTTTTCCCGTATTGGGCGCGGTGCCCGTCCAGTTTATGACGGAAGACCCCGTGGGCAACATCTGGTTCGTGTCCAACAAAACGCCCGGCGTTGTGGACTTTCATCGCAATCACGACGGCAAACCTTACCGCACCATGTTGTTCCCCGAGCTGAAAGGCATGATCGTAACGGGTTTTGAAAATATCTATCCTTTTAATGAAGAAAATATTTTTATCGGCGGCGAAAAAGGCATGTATCATATCAATTATAAAAAATACCGCCAGCCCAAAAAAGAACCGCGCGTGATGATCAGCCAGGTAAACGCCCGCGGAGACAGGGACAGCCTGCTTTTCGGCGGTTTTCTCCCCTCCCGCGAAGCGGCTTTTAAATCGCTTTCCGCCTCATTTTCCGGTTTTCATTTCGAATACGCTTCCCCCGCCTGCGGGCATGGCGGCAACATGGAGTTCAGCTACCGCCTCGAAGGTTTCGATCCCGGCTGGAGCGAATGGGCCGCACGCACGGAAAAAGATTACACCAATCTTCCCCACGGCCGCTACACCTTTGCCGTAAAGGCCCGCGACCATCTCGGCAACGTCTCTTCCGTGGCCACTTACGCCTTCCGCATCCTGCCGCCATGGCATCTCACCGCCGTCGCGAAGTCGTTGTACGTGGCCGCCGGGCTGGCGCTCGCGTGGGGCGCTTATATTTTGCAGAAACGGAAATTCGCTGCGCAGCAGCGGCGTTATCAACGCAAACAGGAACAGCTCATCCTGCATCATCAATACGAAAAGGAACAGCGCGAAAAACAGCTCATCAGCCTGCAGCACGACAAACTCGCTACCGACATCCAATTCAAAAATAAAGAGCTGGCCACCGCCACCATGCACCTGCTGCAGCGCGGCAAGCTGCTTTTTGCGATCCGGGAAGAATTGCTGGCAGCCATCAAAAAGATCGAGCCGCTGCCGCATTATCCTTTCAAAAAAGTAATGCGCCTGTTCGACGAAGCGGAGCAGGACACCGAAGACTGGGAACAGTTTTCCCGTCATTTCGACGAAGTGCACAACAACTTTTTATCGGTCCTCAAAAAACGTTACCCTGACCTGAGCACCACCGATATGAAACTCTGCGCTTACCTGCGCATCCATCTCACCACGAAAGAGATCGCGCAGTCGCTGGGCATTTCCGTGAGAGGCGTGGAAACCAGCCGGTACCGGTTGCGCAAAAAGCTGGAAGTGCCGGGCGATACGCCGCTGTACGACTTCCTGCTGGCAGTGGCAAACTCCGGCCCAATGGAGCACAGCGGCTAACGCGGCATTACGTCAAGCAAACCGCGCCGGACGTCAAAGCGATTACCCCGGGCGGAAGCGATTGCGTTGTTTTGTACTGTCAACGTTCACCAAAAACCACAGTATATGCAACGCACATCCTTTTTCAAAAAAACAGCCGCCTTCCTCTCCTTCTGCCTTTTCGCCATCGCAACGCAGGCCTGGGCCGGCGCAGACCATCTCAAGGTATATCTCAACAACAAGCTCATCCACGAACAATACGTGGGCCAGGAGATAAAATTGTCCAGCCTGAAGCTGGACAAAGCGAACATTAACGACCAGCTCACCTTCCATTACAGCCATTGCGGCAAGATCGGCACCGGCCGCAAACTGAGCGTGAGAGACGATAAAGGCGGCATCATCCGCGAATGGAAATTCGCCGACGCCAGCGGCAAACAGTCCGGCATGGTGATCGCCGTAAAAGAATTATTGCAGATGAAACAGGAAAACCTCCGGTTTTTCTATACCGCCAACGAATTGCCCAAAGGTCAGCTGATGGCCGCTTTTCAGGTAACTGAGAAAACCACTTCCTGGGTTCCGGGAAATAGTGTTTTGCAGTTTTTGTGTTAGCAATGCCCTGTCATTGCCGGATTCTTCCGGAAAATGCACCGCCCGCCCGAAAGGTTCGCCGTTCTCAGCAACGGGCCTGAAGGCGGGCGTTCTTTTGTGATTATTTGGTAGATTTATGGCATGTCGCGCACCTACCGCATTCATGCCAAACAAATCTTACCGGTTACGATCGGCCAGGCCTGGGATTATTTCAGCAGGGCCGAAAACCTGCCGTTCATCACGCCCGCGTCGCTCGCCCTGCGCGTGACCAGCGCACCGCAGGAAGGGCCCGTGTACGCCGGGCAGCTCATTGAATACACCATCCGGCCGTTGCTGGGCATCCCGCTTTACTGGATGACGGAAATCACGCATGTGGAGCATCAGCGTTTTTTTGCGGACGAACAACGATTCGGCCCGTACAGTTTCTGGCATCACCAGCATCATTTCCGGGAAGTGAGCGACGGCGTTGAAATGACGGACATGGTGCATTACCGCATTCCGCTGGGCTGGCTGGGCGACCTTGCCAATTCGCTGTTCGTGGCGCGGCAACTGAAAGAATTGTTCAGCTACCGGAGCGGCATCATCCCTTCCGTTTTAAAGGAATTGCATTAACTCCGCGGCAAAAATTTTATTATCTTCATCAGCAACCTTGTGCGGGGCGTCCTTCACAAGGTTGCTTTTTTAATCCGTTACATGTTCACTTATGAGCCGCAGCCTGTTTTTCCTGAGTTTGATCTGTTTTGCACGGCCCGCCTTCGCGCAGGCGCAGCAGCCGGTTGTTCCGCAGCTGGACAAAAGAGTGCTGATCATGGATAAGCCGGTTACCGCCAATTGTCATGCTTCCACGATCGTGGCGCTTGGCAGGGAAAAATACATGGCCGCGTGGTTTGGCGGCACAAAAGAAGGCAACAAAGACGTGAGCGTGTACATTTCCCTCAACGAAAACGGCAAATGGAGCCCTGCGACGGAAATCGCCAACGGCGTGATCAACGACACGCTGCGTTACCCCTGCTGGAACCCGGTGCTGTTTAAAACCAAAGCGGGCAAGCTTTTCCTGTTCTATAAAGTCGGGCCAAACCCGCGTGAGTGGTGGGGCATGATGATGAGCTCAGCCAACAACGGCAAAACCTGGACGGCGCCGCAAAAACTGCCCGACGGCATGCTGGGGCCTATCAAAAACAAACCGCTGCAGCTGGCCAACGGCGACATCCTCTACCCTTCCAGTACGGAAAGCGCAGATAATAAAAACTGGCACATCCACCTCGAAAAATCCGACCGCAACGGCCGCAACTGGTCGCGCATCGCGATCGACAACGATACCTTCGGCGTGATACAGCCGAGCATTGTGCGGTACCCGCATGATTCGCTGCAATTGCTTTGCCGCAGCCGCAATAACGTAGTAATGCAGGCCTGGTCTAAAGACAACGGCAATACCTGGGGGCCGCTGAGCGCCACGGAATTGCCCAATCCCAATGCGGGAACGGACGCGGTTACGTTGGCCAACGGGCTGAAGGTGATCGTGTACAACCCGCTGCTGGCGGGCAAACAATGGTGGGAAGGCAGAAGCCGGTTATATGTTGCCGTATCCGAAGACGGTATTAAATGGCAGAATGCGTTTGCGCTGGAAAATGAAAAATCGGGCGAATACAGTTATCCCGCCGTGATACAATCACCGGGCGACGGCGCGGTGCATATCACTTATACGGCGGACCGGAAGAATATCCGTCATGTGGTGCTGCGCATCAACCGGCCGCCGGAGCCTGAAAAGCCGAAAGAAAAAGAGGAACTATAAAATTTTCCGTGACGGTGAAGCCAGCGGCCATTGCGTTTTTACTTTCCGCAATTGCCAGATCAGGATGATATAAACTGCCAGCTCGATCAATTCGGAAACAGCAAAATAGATCAGCGAACTAACCAGGAGATCGTAACGGTAATATGTCATGAATTGCCCGATAACGCCCAAAATCTCCGCCACCAGCTGGATGTACAGCATGCTAATCGCCGATGCCACCGCTTTTTCCTTTTCCATGAACATGCCTATACAGGCTTTTATCAGCAATATCTTGACAATGATGAACACCGCTACGGGCACCATAGCGAATAACCCCAGTCCGCTGCCGGACAGCAGCGTAAACTGCCGGAATAAGAGCCAGCAATTATTAAAGAGCCCGTACATAAGATAAAGGGTCGCGATGGCAAGTAAAATGCGTACCCATTTTGGCAACAGGTCTTTCCGGATTGCCACCGATTCTTCCCAATCGAGCAGATCTGTTTCTTTTATATTTTTCCCCATATCAGCGGCCGGTTATTTTTGAAACGCGAAACTTCCATTCCTTGCGGTTCCTGAACAGCTTGATGAAATATATTACCAGTATCCCCAGCAGCACTGCAAGAAAAAGCACTTCTTCCAGGAGCGTTTCTTCTCTGAACCAGCTGTAAATTTCCTGTCCCAACCCCAAACAAACCAACGGGATAAGTACTCCTGTTACGACCAGCGAAAACGAGACGGCGTGCTCTTTTTCCCGAAACAGGGCCCAGCCGGCGGGCAACAGCAACACCGTGCCTACAAACGCCAAAAGACCCAGCCATGGCTCCCATCCGTTCTTCAGTTTTTCAATCGTTTCGCCTGCGGTGCCGGAGGCCATGTTCGCCAGGAATACCAGAAATGCGAGAACGGCAACCAGCATGAAAATGACCGTAAATACCTTGGCCCATACGGGAAAAAGTTTGCGCCGGTATTGCGTAAAAAGTTCTGCTGAAAGCAGCTCGTCTGATGTAACGTTTGTCATAACTATTTTTTAGGTTTTGCTTCGCAGGTTTTCCATTGCTGCCGGATACCGGCCAACTTCAGCACAAATACGAGGAAAAGCGCTAAGATAGCAGACAGGACGATGTTCTCCGCTACCTTCGGGGAATGCCCGTTTAAAATACCGTATAGCCTGATACCGGCTATATAGGTGAGATACGCGAAAAACAATACGCAAGTCCAGAAACTCAGTTCTACCGCCCATCTTTTTTCGGCAATTAAACCGATCGTGCCCGTTATGAGAAAAACCGACAGGAGCAAAACACACGGAAAAACGATAGATAGCAGCAATTTCTGCTTCGGGTCTTCTATCAGCGGGTAAATGGAAACCATACCCACTATCATTCCGGCAATGAACACGAAACCGGTTATCATGACCAATACGGTAATCGCCCTGAACCAGCGGGGCATAAGCGCTCCCCTGTAAGGGCCGGAACTGAAACCGGGATCGTCGAGGATATCTTCTTCTATCATGGGCATAAGTATAAATTTATTTCCCCGGCACGCCGTTTTCCCAGGCGCGGCGGATTCTGAAAAGCCGGATGAGTATAAGGATAAGAAGGCCGGACGACACGAGCGTGACCACCACTTCGAGCAGCAAAGCGCCAGGCATGCTGAACCTGATCTTATTGTAGGATACGAGAAAACTCGCGAAGTAACCCAGCACCGTGAGCACGGAAACGCTTAGTACCACTATTCCCGTTGCGGCGGCGGGTTTCCACTGCCCCAGCAAGCCGAGGTACACCAGCATTTCCAAAAGGTCGAGCGTAAGGAAAGCCACCCATCGCCCCATATGATCCACCGCTTCCGGCGTATTCGAAACGGCGAGATAATACGTGATGCTCCGCGCGATGGAGTACGCCTTGTAAGCTACCAGCACCCAAAAGAGCTTTTTCATCCATTCGGGGATGAGATCTTTGCGGACGGCGGGCTCTTCGAGGCCGGGGCCGTTCAGCAGGTCTTCGGTATGGGAAGTGTCGGTCATATGCGATGGTTTGGATCAGCCCCTGCGCCCGGAGGAAACGTAAGCGCGCCATTTTTTAAAAATAAGTATAAGTTTTGCAAAACAGGAACAACGAGTTGAACAGCGACCACAGGTATGCGATTACAATTAAACCCGATAAAAAAACACTCATGCCGGTGCCGGCTTTGACCCAACCGGTCAGCAGTTTGGCGCGGAAGCGGGTTTCCACAAATTCGTTTTCCGGGAAGATATTTTCGTGCACAGGTTCGGTAAGCATAGATATAGGATCTGTTAGTTATTTAACGCGGAGAGGGATGATAAGCCCTCCATTTTTTGAACATAAAAATAAGCCTTACGAGGAAAACAAGCTCTATGGCCGTCAGGCTCCACAAAATCACCAACATGATCTTTCCTTCGGCGGCGGCATCTGAGGCAGACAGCATTGCGCTCAGCACGAGCAGGTTCGTTAGCGTGGCAAATACGGCGCCGATAATCGCCCATTTTTTTTCCTGCAGCAAGAAGATACGGGCCGCAAGGCCCGCGATCAGAACGGCTCCGATGGAGTGGAACAGTACGGGCGCCGGCATTGCGGGGTCAGACCGGTCCGGTGCAAACGGCACATAGATGCAAACCGCTGCGAAAACAAACGCCACAAAAGCCGTGAACCACGTCAGCACCTTCACCCAAACCGGCAGCAGCCTGCTGCGGAAGCGGGTTTCCACAAATTCGTTTTCCCGGAAAATATCTTCCTGCAAGGGTTCAGTCAGCATGGTACAGGGATTTATATTTGTTTACGTAGAGGCCTGTATTCGTTCCCTACCGCCGGCTACACGATCACCACTTCGATGCCCATGTCTTCCAGCAGTTTGACCATATGTTCGGAAATGCCTTTGTCGGTGATGATCTGGTCTACTTCCTCGAGTTTGCAGATCCTGCCGAAACCGCGTTTCCCGAATTTGGAGGAATCCGCCAAAACGATGGTTTTCTGCGCGGCGGCGATCATCTGCTGGTTGAGATGGGCTTCGGCGATACTGGTGGTGGTGAGACCGAATTCCACGTCGATGCCGTCTACCCCGAGGAAAAGTTTGCTGCAGGAGAAATCTTCCAGGATCTTTTCGGCATAAGGACCGGCTACGGAGGAGGAATTGTTGCGGATCACGCCGCCCAGCTGCACGACCTCTATTTCATGAAAGCGGTTCAATTCCAGCGCAACGTTGAGGGCGGACGTGATGATCATCAGCGGGCCGCGTGGCTGGATGTGTTTGGCGAGGGCCAGCACGGTGGTGCCGGAGGCTATGATAATGGCGTCGCCGGGAATGATGAGAGAAGCGGCGGTTTTGCCGATGTTGTTCTTCTCTTCGCGGCGGATCTTTTCCTTTTCGTTAACGGGTTTATCGTTCGTATAGGGGTTCTGTACAGTCGCGCCGCCATGGGAGCGGTAAAGCAGCGATTTATCTTCCAGCAGCTTCAGGTCCTTACGGATTGTTACGCCGGAAACGTCGAGCTCTTTGCAAAGTTCCACGACGTTTACATAACCTTTCTCATATAACCTGCTAAGGATAAACTTATGCCGCTCCGCGATATTGATCATTGACATGGGTTGTGATATTATAACAAATTAACGTAGAAATTCTGTTATGCATATTGAAAATCACCCTTTTATATTTTCCGGGGATTACAATTCACTGTAAAATACGGATGATTTTCCTAAAAATAGGCAATTCCCTGGTTCGGGCGACATAGCTTAAAAATAGTTTAACATCGATAACACGGTCGTTTTCAGGCCTGTCCTGCCCTTTCTCCCGTTTTTAAGCCTTTTACACCTGTTTCCGGGAGGAATTACGGATTATTTTAGGTTTTGGTTTCAATTTATTTACTTTTGTTTTCAATTTTCATATTTTTGATCCGAAACGAAAGAACATAAAAGCCGGAATCGATATATAAAATAATACTGATACAAAACGCAGAAAAAAGGGGCCACGTTAACAGCAACCCGGTACCGCTCCGGGCAAAAACTGATATAAATGCTACTCACTGGAACCATCGCAGCCGCTCAGCTTTATTTGCCATCGTTTCAGGGCCCTTATGCCGATTCAACCAAGCAATTCAAACAACGCAAAATTCAATGATTATGGAGCTTTTCAAGCGATCACTCCTCTTCCGCTTCCTGGCGGTCTGCTTCGGGGTTATTTGCCTTTCTTCCCCCAGCCTGCGGGCGCAGGACCTGCCCATCACCGGGAAGGTGACCTCCGCTGCCGACGGCAGCCCTCTTATGGGCGTCAGCATCCAGGTGGAAGGCACTTTCAAAGGCGTAGCCACCGACGTTAACGGGGTTTTTAAGATCAGCGCACCCAACGGCGCCGTTCTCAAACTTTCCTTTATCGGCTTCCTCGCCCAGGAAATCAAAGTTACCAAAGCCGCCAACCTCGACATCAAAATGCAGGAAGACGTGCAGAAACTGAACGAAACCGTGGTGATCGGTTACGGCACCCGCAAAAAAGCCACCCTCACCGGCGCCGTTGCCACCATCGACATGTCCGAAAAAGAAGGCCAGCCCATCACCAACGTCAGCAACGCGCTGCATGGCACGCCCGGCCTCTTCGTGAACCTGAGCAACAGCCAGCCCGGCATCGACCGCTCTACCATCCGCATCCGCGGCGTGGGAACGCTCAATAACAACAACCCGCTCGTGCTCGTGGACGGTATCGAATATTCCATGGACGAGCTGAACCCGAACGATATCGAAAGCATTTCCGTGCTGAAAGACGCCGCTGCGGCCATTTACGGTTCCCGCGGCGCCAACGGCGTTATTCTCGTGACCACCAAAAAAGGTAAAGGCGCGGCTAAAGTGAGCTACGGCTACTACCGCGGTTTCCATAAAGCCACTTACCTGCCGGACGCCATCAACGACCCGATCGTGTACATGCGCACCAAAAACCAGGCGCTCAAAAACGAAAACAAAGCCGCTGAATACGCGGAAGACGATATCGCGGAATACGAACAGGGTATGCTGACCGACAATATCGTGTACCCGAAAAGCGACTGGTACAAGATTGCGGTAGACAATGGCTCTATCCAGAAACACGACCTGAGCGTAGCCGCCAGCACCGATCAATATCAATACCGCCTTTCACTCGGCTTCCTCGACCGCGACGGTATCCAGTTCGGCCCCACCAACCATGCGAAAAACTATTCGCTGGGCCTGAACGCCTCCATGAACGTGAACAAACGCCTGAAAGTAGGCATCACGCTGGACGGCTATTACCGCAACTACACCCAGCCCACTTACAACACCTTCTGGCAGGCCATGAGCCGCACGCTGCCCATCCTCACCGATACGCTGGCAGACGGCCGCTACGGCAACTCCTGGCTCAAAACAGCCGGCCGCAACAACTGGGAACATCCGCGCCTGCATGCTTTCGGCGCCGTTACCACCAAACTGGTACAGCGTTTCCTGTCTACCGTGAATGCGGAATACAAACTGCCTTTCGACATCACGTACAATATCAAGTTCGGAGTGGATAAATACGACGGCCTGCTGTCTACCAACACGCCGCGCCTGCAAACGTTCAACCCGAAAACCGGAGCCCCCATCAACTGGAACAGCCCGGCTACCGCGCCGCGTTTTGCGAAAACGGACGAGAACGATATTTCTCTCCACTTCTACAATACGCTCGACTGGAAAAAGACCTTCAAGACCAAACATAACGTTTCGGCGATGATCGGTGCCAGCTACGATAACTTCGACAAAGACCAGTTCAATGCCACCATGACTGGCTACCTGGACAATGGCGAAGCAACGCTGACCGCGCTCGACGCCGGCCTTACCTTCAACGCCATCGGCGGTAACACGACAAGAGACGTGATCATGTCTTACTTCGGCCGTGCCAACTACGATTACGACGATAAATATCTTTTTGAATTTACTTTCCGTGCAGACGGTTCCAGCCGTTTTGCGAAAGACAAACGCTGGGGTTATTTCCCCGCCGCTTCCGCCGGATGGCGCATCGACCGGGAAAAATTCTGGAACGTGAATTTCATCGATCAGCTGAAATTACGCGCCTCCATCGGCCAGCTCGGCAACCAGGCAGTAGACCTCTACAGCTATGCGCCGACCGTGGCTACCGGCCAGGACTATAGTTTTGGCGGCCTGCTGCAACTGGGCAACGCAAAAACGCAGGATACCGATCCCGGTATTCACTGGGAAACGACTACTACTTACAACGGCGGTCTTGACGTGAACATGTGGAAAAACAGGATTGCCCTTACCGTGGATGTTTATAAAAAACGTACCGACGGCATCCTTCGCCCCGTGAACCTTCCTGCCCAGGTGGGCAATCTCACCGGCCCGCAGCGCAACATCGGCACGGTAGACAATACCGGCTATGAGATAACGCTGCAATACCGCAACAACATCCGCTCCGTGAACTATGGCGTTTGGGGCAACGTTGCGTACAACAAAAATAAAGTGGTAGACCTCGATGGCGAGATCATCTATAGCGGCGCCACCATCACCAAAGAAGGTTACCCGCTCAACTCCTATTTCATCTACCAGGCAGACGGGTATTACCAGAACGCCGACGAAGTGACGAAAGGCCCCAAACAGGGCACCGATACGCGTCCTGGCTTTATCCGGTATAAAGATGTAAAGCAGGACGGCATCATCAATGGCGACGACCGCGTGATCATGAACGCGTCTTCCATTATGCCGAAATATACCTTCGGTTTCGGTTTCAACATCGACTGGAAAGGCATTGCGCTCACCACGGCATGGCAGGGCGTAGCCGGCGTAAAAGTTTATCCGCGCGCCAACCTCGCCTATCCTTTCGTGAACGGCGCCAACGCCACCTGGGAATGGACACGCGACACCTGGACGCCCGAGAACCCGAACGCACGCCTGCCGCTGCTCACCACCGGCGGCACCGGCAACTTCACCAACCTGTCCGACTTCTGGCTCAGGAACGGCGATTACCTGCGTTTGAAAAATATCCAGCTTGCATATGCATTGCCTGCTTCGCTGCTGGAAAAGGTAAAGATCAGCCGCGTATCCGTGTACGTAAATGCGGAAAACCTGCTGACCATTTCCAAATTCAAAGATCTCGACCCGGAATCATTGCTTAACAGGAACGACCTATATACCTACCCGATGCTGAAAACATTCACCGGCGGTATCAACGTTACTTTTTAATTCTACTTAACTCATGCATATGCAAAAGATATTATTAGCGGCGGGAAGCGCATTGTTGCTGATGACGGCAAGCTGCAACAAAAGCCTGCTCGAAACAAGCCCTAACGACCGCTACCAGGAATCTACTTACTGGAACTCACCTGATGCGGCCGCGGCCGGGCTGGTAGGCTGTTACTCCGTGCTGCGCAACGACGGCCTTTATGGCGGTAAAGGCTCCAACAACGCAACTGCTTTGTGGGACGAAACACTTTCGCCCAACGCCTGGAACTACAGCAATTCCTACAGCTTTAACTCCATAGCCATGGGCGAGCACAACGCCTCTACCGGCGGCGTTGTTACCGGCCGCTGGGGAGACAGCTACGGCGGCATCGGCCGTTGCAATACGCTCCTTGCCAAGATCGACGAAGTGCCCGGCATGGACCCTGCGGATACAAAAAGGATGAAGGGGGAAGCCTATTTCCTTCGCGCGTTATATTACTTTACACTGGCGACTTATTACGGCGGCGCACCGCTCATCCTCACCCCGCCCGACGAGAAAGCCGATTCAGACGTTCCCCGCTCTACCCGCGAAGAAGTGATCGCGCAGGTATTGGCTGACCTTGAAAGTGCCATCACCAGCCTGCCGAACAAAGCCACCGAACCGGGACGGGCCTCCAAAGGCGCGGCCATGGCCCTGAAAGCGCGGGTACTGCTGTATGAGGCCAGCCCGCTGATGACCGGCGGTACGAACAGCCAGGCCAAATGGCAGGCGGCGGCAGATGCAGCCAAAGCAGTGATCACCAGCGCCAATTCTTTTGGTTACAAGCTCGACACGAATTACCGCAAAATGTTCCTCCCGCAGTTCGAGAACAATGCCGAAGTGATCTTCGATGTACAATACATTTTCCCGCTGCAGGGCAACTCCTTCGACCTCATTTGCCGTCAATACAACACCAATGCGCCTTTGCAGGACCTGGTAGACGCCTACCTGATGAAGAACGGCCTGCCCCGCACCGCGCCCGGCTCCGGTTACAGCGAAGCCAATATGTGGAAAGACCGCGACCCCCGCATGTATGCTACTTTAACTTTCCCCGGCGACAAATACATGGGCAAAGTGGTGGCCAATAACCGTTTTTCATTTACCGGTTATGGCATGAAAAAATTCAGCATCTACGACACCGCGGCGGCGCCTAAAGACAAGGAATCCCTCGTTGGCGGCCAGTCCGAAACCAACTTCATCGTGCTGCGGTATGCAGACGTGCTGCTGATGTACGCCGAAGCGCAAAATGAAGCCACCGGCCCGGACAATACCGTTTACGCCGCGCTGGATTCCATCCGCAGCCGCGTTAAAATGCCCTTCATTACCCCCGGTCTTTCACAGGCGCAAATGCGCGACGTGATCCGCCTCGAAAGAAGGATCGAGCTCGCGGGCGAAGGGCTGTATTACAACGACATCCGCCGCTGGAAGACAGCTGAAACGGTGATGAACACCGACATATATAATTACAAGAGGGAACGGCAGGCAACCCGCTCGTTCGACGCCACACGCGACTACTGGTGGCCGATTCCCACGGGAGAGAGAGATCTCAATCCTAATCTTGAACAAAATCCGTTCTATTAATTTAGAATTGAGTAACGTGGAAAAATGAAAGCGGAAAGTTCTCTTTCCGCTTATTTTTTTTTTGCAATATCGTTTCCCCTACTGCGCCTGCTCCATCACCCCGATCAGGATCTTTTTGGCCGCATCGTTCATTTCACCGGGCGCCGTCATCGAATCGCCGGGAATGAAGTGGCGTTTGAACGCCTGGATCGCCGCGGTCGTGTCTTTCATATCATACCCCACCAGCCGGAGCCCCTGCAGCGTATTAAAATGCTCCGGCACGCTGATGGCCGTTGTATCGCCGTACCACAGGCCGAAACCCCGCGCCGCCAGCCTGTCCCAGGGAAACAGCACGCTGGGGTCCACCTTTCTTTTCGGCGCAATGTCTCCATGCCCGATAAAATTCGCGGCGGGAATATTGTACCGACGTTTCAGCGTGTCCAGCACTACCATCAGGCTGTTGATCTGCGCGGAATCGAACGGCTCGCTGCCGTTGTTGTCCAGCTCGATGCCGATGGACGAGGAATTGATGTCCGTCATGCTGCCCCATTTGGCCACCCCGCCGTGCCAGGCCCGCAGGTAATCGTTGAGCATGTGATGCACCGTGCCGTTGCGGCAGATCACGTAATGCGCGCTCACCTGCGTGCGTTCCAGCGTGAAGGTCTTCAGCGTTTGTTCGCAGGAATTTTGCGCCGTATGGTGAATGATGACGTAATTGGGCTTGCGGAGATTAAAATTGGTGGTGCCCACCCATTCGGGCGATGTTACCGCCGCTACGGGCACGTTGCCCGGCTGCTCTCTTAAAACGCCCGCCCAGTGTCTGCTCTGGTGGCGGTAAACCTTATTGGTGGCTTTGTACGGGTTCGGCGCGCAGGCGGCGAGCGAAACAACCGTAGCCAGGAGGGTCAGTCTTTTCAGCATCCCTAAATCTACAAAAAAGCCGGTGTGGAAACAACCGTAGGAAATTACTGCGTTTCAGGTATTGGAAAGACGGTTTATTCTTTATTTATTTGATGCATCATGAAATTATTCCTGTACACTTTGAAGGTTTGGCTTACGACTGTCATCAGCGCTTTGCCGGCCGTTATCTATACCGCATTGATGGAATACTGGTTTTCACCGGGCGACGTTTCGGCTTCGATGGCCATCATACTGCTAAACACGCTCCCTTTTGCCATTGGTTTTTGGCTGATCGCGCGTTTCCAATACAAAAGAAACAGCCCGGTACTCCGCAAAAAACTTTGGCTGGGCTGCTGGGGAATAATTTCCATCTTTTTTTTCGGCATGAACTTCATTTCTCCCCGGACCTTTGAGTGGTGGGGATTCCTGTTATTGTGGCTGGGATTTATCATTTCCCTGATCGTATACAAACTTCCCTACCGCAAACCTATTGCTGTTACCGATTATCTCAAAGGCCGCCATGTTCTCCTGCGCGTGCAGGAAAACAACCTTCAATTGCATGGCATCATCGTATCCGAGCTCAATATCTGGCCCATCAAAGTCAAACTGCACGACAACCAGCCAAACTCCCTGCTGGAACTGCGTTCCCTTCAGCCGGACGAACTGTTCACCTCACTCAATTACCAAACTGCCGTAAAAGTAAAAGCCTTCACCGCCGACCGCGGCGAGTTCCTCTTTAACGCCGTTCTCGAACTGGACCACACCCTTAACTGATCTGGATCTTTTTACCGCCCGCCGCAATGGAAGCGTAGATCGCTTCGATCACTTTCATATCGCGCAGCCCTTCTTCTCCCGGTACGATGTTGGGCGTATTGTTGATAATGGATAACGCCACGCCGTCCATATGTGCGGCCTGCTGGTTGATGTGCTGTATTTCCATCGGGCCTTTGCTGGTGCGCCCTACCTGTCCGCTATAACCGAATGCATTGTTCACTTCGTACCAGCCTTTTTCGGCGGCGGCATACAGGCGGTTTACGCCCGCGGCATACGTGGAAAAGGAATGCGCAATGGCGCCGCTGGGAAAATACAGCTGCCAGGAAAGCGATTCTTCCACGTCTTTAAACTTCTCCGGCATCGTTTTCGGGAACTCCTGCGCGGTAACCGCCAGTGGTTCTTCCCCTACCGTGTATCTGGCGCCCTGGATAGCATAAATACCTACGTCCATCAGCGGGCCGCCGCCGGATAGCGCGTGTTTCAGCCTCCACTGGTTCGGGTCGCCCGCCCGGAAACCGTCGCTGGCTTCCACCAGTTTTACCGCCCCGAACGTTTTTTCGCGGGTGAGGCGCATCATTTCGAGATGGAACGGGTCGTAATGCAGCCGGTACCCGATCGCGAGCTGTTTACCGGCCTGTTTGCACGCGTCTATCATCGCCTGCCCTTCTTTCACGCTCACGGCCATGGGTTTTTCGCAGATCACGTGTTTGCCCGCCTTTGCCGCGCGGATGGTGTATTCCGCATGCATGGAATTGGGCAGCACCACGTACACCACGTCGATGTCCTTATTGTCCGCGATACGGTCGAACGTTTCGTAGTTATAGACGTTTTTATCCTGGATCTTGTATTTCTCTTTCCAGACGGGAATTTTGGACGGCGTGCCGGTCACGATGCCACGCAGCTCGATGTTGCGGGTCAGCATCAGCGCGGGCGCCAGCTGGTTGGTGGCGTAACCGCCCAGGCCCACGAGCGCCACGCCCAGTTTTTTACCGTCAGAAGGCATGGCCAGCCCGGCCAGCGGCGAGGAGAATGCTGATGCGCCCAGCAAGGCGGAATATTGCAGGAAACTGCGGCGGGTATGTGTCATAAAAAGGGTTTTAGGAAGAAAATAAAAGATACGATTCTCCGCCGGGAAATGCAATGCCCTCCCGAAATTTCGTTATATTGGAGGTACCGGCACCTGTCACTGAAATTAAGTTAACTTATGATCAACCTACTGTCTCCTGCGAGGACGGTTTTTATTTTTTTACTGTTCGGCGTTACCTGGGTCTTAACCACCGATTCGCTCCTCCGGTGGCTCTCCGAGAACACGCCCAGCCTGCTCTGGAAAGGGAATTACACCAAAGGCGTTCTTTTTGTGCTGATCTCTTCCGGCCTGCTGTACCTGCTGCTGAAAAAATACAAACGTTCGTTGCTTTCGTCCGAAACCGCCTACATCCGCATCTTCCGTCAAAGCCCGCAACCCATGTGGGTCTACGACCGGGAAACCCTGCGTTTTGTGGATGTGAACGACGCGGCGCTGGACCTTTACGGCTATTCGCTGGAAGAATTCCTGAAAATGACCATCCTGCAGATACGCCCGCCGGAAGAAGTAAGCCGTTTGCTCGAATCCCACAAAACCGTTCACCCCGGTTTCCACGATTACGGTACCTGGAAACATCTTAAAAAAAACGGCGCGCTGATGTATGTAGACGTGAACACTTTCTGCACCGTTTACAAAGGCCGCGATGTCGAGATCGTAAGCGTGTGGGACGTTACCGAAAAACACGAAGCCTACGAAGCCCTTTCCCGCAACGAAGTGCTGCTGAATTCCATGATCAACAGTACGGGGGACCTCATATGGGCGGTAGACGAAGAGCTGCGTTTCACCGCGTTCAACAAAGCCTACCAGGACACCATTCTCCATTTTACCGGCATAAACATTTCCCTCGGCTCGAAACCCATATTGTCTGATGACGAAGGCGAATTAAAAAGATGGGAAGGGTATTACCGGAAAAGCCTTGGCGGCGAAAAACAAACCATCGAGGAAGCCCGCGAAATGGCCAACATCGGGCTTTCCACGGCAGAGATCACCTTCAACCCCATCGTGAACGACGACGGGAAGATCGTTGGCGTGGCCTGTTTCGCCCGCGACATCTCCGAAAGAAAAAACCAGGAACTGCACCTGCAACGCGCGCTGGAACGGTACAATATCGTGAACCTCGCCACGCATAACGTTATCTGGGACTGGGACCTCCGTACCGACAACGTGCTCTGGAACGAAAATATGAACACGCTCTTCGGCCATCCCGCGGGCAGCACAGAAGCCGGATGGTGGCGGCAACACGTGCATCCTGACGATGAAGAGGCCGCCGTAAAGAGCCTCGAAGAAACGATCTCGCGGCACGGCAAAAAATGGGCGGTGGAATACCGCTTCCGCTGCGCGGACGGGGAATACCGGTATGTGTACGACCGCGGGTACGTGCTTTACAACCAGGAAGGCAAACCCTACCGCATGATCGGCGCGATAGAAGACATTGACGATAAAAAGACGTACGTGGAAGAGCTGAAAAAAGTGGCGCACATGGGCTCCCACAGCCTGCGCCGGCCCGTAGCGTCCATGCTCGGCGTGGTAGCGGCGCTGGACAAGGAAAACCTCGGTCATCAGGACAACCTGCCGCTGCTGGCTTACATAGAAAAGATCGCGAAGGAAATGGACGAGATCATACACGATGTGGCGGACAAATGCAACCACATTTTCAAGGAAGTGGAACAATAAACCAGTTACGCTTCCAACAGTTTCCGGGCGCGCCAATTTTTATCGTAATACACGAAAAAGGCAAGCCAGATGCTTCGCGAAAGCCGCATCAGCAAAGGTTGTATCATTACAAGCACAAACCCGTTCACACCCAGCCACCAGAAAACGCTGTTGTCTTCCAAAGAAAAACCCAGCAATACCCACCACGCCACGAACGTAGCCACGCTGGCGGCTATCGCGAGGGCATAACTTACATACCCCGTACCGAAATAAAAACCCGTTTCAGGCTCGGTAAGCTGGCCGCATTCCGGGCAGCGTCTGTTCATACGCATAAAGCGGGAAAGATGGTAGGGATGGGCGGTTTCGAACAACCGGCCTTTTCTGCAACGGGGGCATTTGTTACCCAATACGCTCAGCAAAAGGTTCGGTTTGTGTTCTGTTCTTTCGGCACACATGGTATTCAGATTAAACTGTTTCTAAATTCTTCAGGGCTTGTTCCTTCATATTTTTTAAAGAAGCGCGAGAAGTAGGAATTGTCTTCGAAGTTAAGGTCGGAAGCGATCTGCGTCACGCTGAGGTCTTCGTTGGTGAGCATGCGTTTTGCTTCCAGCAGCACGCGTTCCCGGATAAGCTCGCCGGCGGTTTTGCCCAGGAGGTCCTGGCAGAGCGCGTTCAGGTGATTGGGCGTGATGTACAGCAGTTCCGCATATTCCTTCGGCAGGCGGATGCGGCGGTAATGTTTGTTGATCAGCTGCCTGAAATTGCGCAGCACGAGCTGTTTTTGCTGCGGTACGGCTTTCGGCGGACTTTTCACCGTCATGCGGTTCACCAGCAGGAACAATTGCAGCAGCAGCACGCGTACCATATCCGGTTCGTTGGGGCCGGCGGCTTCATCGAGTATCTGCTCGAAAACATTTCTTATTTCTTCCCGCCCGTTCGCCGGGAGGTTGAGTACCTGCTCTTTGCTGTTGCCGCTGAAGAAGGGGAAATGTTCGAGATATTGGTGCTGCATGAGGAAAGTATGGAAAAACGAAGCGGAAAAGTGGATCACATAACCGTCCGTTCCTTCCCCGAAATGCCAGCTGTGCACCTGCCCGGGCATCATGAAATAGATCTGCCAGGGATGCACGGCGAATCTGGTGAAATCCAGCGTATGGGCGCCGTTGCCTTTGGTGAAAAGCACCAGGTGGTAAAAGTCGTGCCCATGCTGCTGATGCACCCGCTGGTAGTTTTTCCGGAGGTAACCGGCCAGCCGTTCCGCCAGCAGGTCCTGGTGCTGATGGCCCGCGCTGATGGTGCAAATATCATATACCGGGATGGTCTGTTTCATGACAATGTAAAGGTACGCCGGAAGCGCGGCGCCGCCAATGACTGTTCAGGGGTTTTGTGGTACTTTTTACCGAATCAGGGTAAAAAAGGCGTATTCATTTTTACCGGTCGGCAGTAAAAAAGACCGGCGCCAGTAAAAGCGCCGGTTGTTCGTATTCCAAAATATGAGCTATTAACGGTAATATATTATTCGTTGTCGTTGATCACTTCCTTGATGCGGAACTTTTTATTGCCGCCGTGCACGGGCCACATCACTTCCTGCCCCTGCCGGAAACCGATCAGGGCTACGCCAACGGGCGCCATGACGGAAATTTTGCGTTGTTTGATATCCGCTTCTTCGGGCATTACGATGGTGATTTCCATCTCTTTGTCCCTGTTGGCTTCCTGCACGACCACACGGGAGTTGAGCCGCACCACGTCGGAGGGGAATTCTTCTTTGCTGACGAGTTTTCCCTTGCGGAAATCCGCCAGTAAAGATTCCACTACGTCCGGCGTAAAAGTGCTCACCCGCTCGTCTTCCTGCAGGCAGGCCTGTAATATTTCAAAGTCGTCTTTTCTGAATACGGGTTGCATGTTTGTCTTTGTCTTTTGCATCGGTCATAATTTTATACATGAATGAAAATTCCGGCCCGGCCTGTAAAGGCGGCGCCGAAAATGAATATGAATGGAGGAGATCCGGGCTTCCCGCCACGGAGAAAATGATTGTTCCGGTGTGTGCAAACATCGTGCCTCCGGCGGCTTACCAGACTTTCAGCAGCCAGCGAAGCTGCCCGCCCAGGTTGCCGCGCACGGTGTCGGGCTGTTTTTTACATGCGTTCCGGGAAACGATCAGCAGCAGTGGAACAGTGAGGCATAAGGCCCAGTACCAGCCGGTACTTTTCGTAAGCCCCGCGCGCAATACGACCGCGTTGAGAATAACGAGAAGCACCAGTACCATACCGCTGACCGGAACGTTTTCCTTGTTCTCGGTCATAACGATTTCGTTCTAATAAAAACTAAAAAACAATAAAATAGGAAGCCCCTGAACCCTGGCGTGATCAATGATGGTTCAGGGCAAGCGTATTGAAGTCCTTAAAATTTGAGAAGTAATACAACTTCTTGCAGAATGTGCGGAATGGCTTACTGATGCAGGTATACAGCGGCGCCGCATCCCTGTTGGGACGGACTGCGCGGTGGCGCATTTGCTGGTATAACGATCTGCATGTCATTATGCGAATATAAACATTTTTTGCCTAAAAACCCGTTTTAACGCTTCTTTAGCATTTATGGCGGCACTCAGATTTGGAAATTTCTCATTTGTTTATTTACTTTGTAATTCAAAGTACTTTTCAAATATACTATTCCTGATCGCAACAGGCTGTTCCATCAGCCTTATTTTTCACTCTTTCACTTTGTGATACAAAGCGAATAAAAATAACCTTATGCATTCAACGCAAGAATGGGTCCTGTTTTTCCGCCATAACGCCACGCATCACCGCATCAACTGGGACCTTTCCCCTTCCCTCACCCCTTCGCAAATAAAAACCATCCTGCCCCACCTGCAGGCATGGCAGCTCGGCGAAACGTCGGACGGACGGCATTTGCTGCGCGCGGCTTTCCTGCATGCGCGTAAAACCGGCGACGGACATTTCTCAGAAGCCATCCAGCTTTTTATCAAAGAAGAACAAAAACACGGCGAAAACCTCGGTCAATACCTCGACCGCATCGCCCGGCCAAGGATCAAACACAACTGGGGCGATACGCTTTTCCGCAGGGCCCGTCATTTTAACACCAGCATGGAAGCCTGGACGCTCGCGGTGCTCACCGTAGAAAGCGGCGCGCAGGTGTTTTACCAGGCGCTGAAAGACGCTACGCACTGCATTCTCCTCAAACAGATCTGCCGCGACATCCTGATCGACGAAGCTTATCACATCGAATTTCAGCGGGAAAGGCTTGAACAGATATTCACCGGCAAAACGCCTTTCGCCAGGCTGTGGCGCAGAGCCGTTTACCGTGTATTTTATTTTTCCACCGTGCACGTGATGTGGTTCGCCCATCGCGAGCTTTTTAAAGCCGGTGGCAATACCTACGCCACATTCGTGCGCAAAATGCGGTATAAATACTACAAGAACATTCACCGCATCATTTCCCCCGATACCAAACTTCAATTCGCATTCATATGAAACCCTACGGAAAAATGCTGCTGCCCGGTGTTGCATTCATGTGCCTGCTGCTGGCCGGTCGCATGTATTTTACGCAAACCCCGGCTTACGTATTTCTTGCCTGGAATACTTTCCTCGCCTTTGTTCCGCTGATGTTCAGCTCGCGGCTGCAACCCGCCGGCAAACCGGGCATCCGCAACATGCTGCTGCTTGCGGGCTGGCTGCTGTTTTTCCCCAACGCTCCTTACGTGCTTACCGACCTGTTCCACTTTCACGCCAAACCGCCCGCGCCCAAATGGTTCGACCTGATCCTGCTGTCTACCGCCGCGTGGAATGGCCTGTGGACAGGTATGATCTCGCTCATGCAGGTAGAGCGTTTCCTGGAAGGAATGTTGCCGCGCCGCGCGGTGTATGGTTGTCTTGCCACGGCTTCCCTTCTTTGCGGTTACGGTATTTACATTGGCAGGTTCCTGCGGTTCAACAGCTGGGATATATTTACCGCGCCGCAGGCGCTGCTGGGCAGCATTGCCTTGCATTTTATCCATCCTTTCCGGCATGCGGAGGTGTGGGGGTTCACGGTCCTGTTCGCGGCCATGTTTGCGTTGTTTTACGCCATGCTGAAAAAACTGCGTTCGCCCGCATTATGCTGATCCGTTTTTTATAGTTAATTTCCTGTTTCATAAAACCTGTGAAATTATGGGAATTACCATCGGCATCATCGCGGTGGCCGCCATCCTGCTGATCTGGGCCGTTTCAGGCTACAACGGGCTGGTGAGCAAACGGAACCTTATGAAAGAAGGCTGGAGCGGGATAGATGTCAGCCTCAAAAAACGTTACGACCTCATCCCCAATCTCGTGGAAACCGTAAAAGGGTACGCCGCGCATGAAAAACAAACGCTGGAACAGGTGACCCGTTACCGCGCCGCTTCCATGAACGCCGCTTCGCCGCACGACAAAATGCAGGCGGAAGCCGGTCTTACCCGCGCCCTCGGCTCTCTTTTCGCCGTCGCGGAAAATTACCCGGACCTGAAGGCCAGCGCTAATTTCACAGCCCTGCAGGCTGAACTGGCAGACATCGAAAGCAACCTGGAATCGGCCCGCCGGTACTACAACGGTACCGTACGCGAAAACAATAACCTCGTAGAAAAATTCCCGACCAACATTATCGCCGGCATGTTCGGATTCCGCTCCGGCGAGTTCTTCGAGATCGATAACCCCGCGCACCGCGAAACACCCAATGTGAGCTTTTCATGAAACATCTTTTTTTGGCCCTTTGCCTGCTGCTTTGCTGCGCTCAGCTGCCCGCGCAGGAAACGGACAGTACCCTGCATATTCAGGAAGAGCCCGCCCATCCCCTGTACTCCGACGGCATCATCCGTTTTCATTCGGACATACGGCTGGACACCACCGGCGAAGCGCTGATCACGGAGCACATCAAAGTGTTCACCGCCGGCACTTACATCAAAAGGGGCATCTTCCGCAACATCCCGCTTTACCGGAAAAACAAATACGGCAATAAAAAACGTGTAGACATACACGTTATCGAGGTGCTGAAAGACGGTGCGCCTGAACCATACAACGAATCGGAAAAAGACGGCGACCTCGTGATCCGCATCGGCAGCGCCGATGTGGAACTGGAAACCGGTGTGTACGAATACGCCATTACTTACAGCACCACCGGTCATGTCGGCTTCTTCGACAGCTTCGACGAATTTTACTGGAACGTGACGGGCGCGGGCTGGCAGTTTCCCATCGTACAAGCCAGCGCCACCGTGATGCTGCCGTACGGCGCCAAAATGGTGCAGGCGGCCTGTTATACGGGGGAAGACGGCTCTACCGCCAGCAATTGCACTATTTCGTATAGTCCTGAAGGTGCCCCGACCTTTTCCACCACGCAAATGCTGGAACCGGGAAACGGTTTCACGATCGCGCCGGCGTTTACCGCCGGCATCGTAATGCGGCCGCCCCCGCCGGGCTTTGGGGACCGCCTGCGGGAATTGTATGAGAACTTCCGTTCCATCGCGCTCGCGCTCTTCGGCGGTTTGGGCCTGTTCCTGTATTTTTATTTCAGCTGGAAAAAACACGGCGTCGATCCCGGGCAGCCGGTAACGGTGCCCGCTTTCCAGCCGCCGGACGGGCTTTCGCCGGCCGCGTTGCGGTACCTTTACAAACGCAGCACAGACAGCAAAGGCAATACCGCCGCGCTGGTAAGCCTGGCAGTGAAAAAAGCGATCCGCATCAAAGAAACGTCGCGGAAAGAATACACCATCGAAAAACTGGAAAGCGCGCCGAAAAACCTTCCAAAAGAAGAACAGCAGCTGTTTTCAGGCCTGCTCAGCTCCCGCGAATCCATCAAGCTGGATAATAAACAATACAGGATATTCGAAAGCGCCGGCAATGCGTTTAACACTTCGTTAAAGGAACAATACCGCATTAGGGATTATTTCCTGCCCAATACCAAACAGATCCTGATTGGCGGCGTGCTTACGGGCGTTACGCTGTTCCTCTACATGCTGCTCACGAAGGCCGGCTCGTTTTTCATCCTGTTATTCCTCACGCCGTTTCTCGGGGTGGGCGTAGGCATGCTCATGGCCGGTTACAAACACCGGCATGAAGGTTGTTCGGCCGCGGTGTACCTGGTTTTCGGGCTTCCGTTTACGATCGTGCCGCTGGTGTTTGTTTTTTTGGTGATGGAAGAGATCCCCTTTGCCGCGCTGGCGTTTATGATCGCGGCGGTGGTGGGGTACGTGGTTTACATCCGGCTGATCAAAGCGCCCACGCCGTTGGGCGCCAATATGGCCGCAAAGATCGACGGGTTCAGGATGTATCTTGAAACAGCCGAAGAGCACCGGCTGGATATGCTGACGCCACCCGAACGCACGCCCCAGCTGTTTGAAAAACTCCTGCCTTACGCCATTGCGCTGGACCTGGAGAACGAATGGGCGGAAAAGTTCAACACCGTGCTGGAGCAGGCGAACTACGACCCGGCCTGGTACGACGGCGAACGCATGAACTACACGCGTTTTTCATCTTCTTTCTCCAACGGCTTCACTTCCTCTTTTATGACTGCCCGCATCGATCCCACACCTCCACGCAGCAGCTCGGGCAGCAGTTCCAGCGGCAGTTCCAGCTGGAGCAGCGGCAGCAGCAGCGGCGGTTCTTCCGGCGGCGGCGGCGGAGGAGGAGGCGGGGGCGGTTGGTGAAGTATTCCTTCCGCCTTTGTTTTTCATGTAAAAATGTATCAGAACCGGAACCGTACGCCCGCATTCAGGCCCAGGCCGCCGATGTTGATGTAGGATTTCAGATCGTTGGCCGGTGCATCGTTATTTTTGTATTGCGTGGTGGTGCCGGTAGTGCCGGTGGGCGTGTTGGAATTCTGGTCCAGCACGGTAACGTATTCCGTTTCACGTTCCGCCGTGCTCAGGTCGTTGAGATTGCGGGTTTGCCGGCCTACTTCCGCGCCGGTGGCGGTGTTGACGATGCGTGTTACTTCGTCGTATTCGGTCACTTCTTTGCTTTTGCTCCGTACGGGCACGTTGCGGTATTCGGCTTCGGCAAAAATGTCCAGCCGCCTTGCCACCGCGTAATTAAAGCCCAGCGCGCCCTGGAAACCGAAGGTCGGGTTCGGTTTGATCTCTTCTTTCCGGTGGATGGCGGTTTGCGCCACTACTGCCGCGGGCTGCCCGGGCACAGCGCTGGTGCGGGTTGCATCCGTTTCGATGTACAGCTTGCCCCACAGCGGCACTACAAACCCGAAACGCACATAAGGATTGAATTTTTCATATCCCGGGCTTACCACCAGGCTCGGCGCGAAATCGATGGCGTTCACATGCCCGTGCGATTCGATGCTGCCTACCACCGTATTGGTGCCTTGAACGGTGGTTACGTTTTTCGTCATCAGGTTCTTTTTACTGTGGAAATAATTGAACGTTCCTTCGATGGCGAAATATTTATTGAGCGTGTACCCAAACGAAAGCCCGCCGCGCACGCCTTCGCCGTAAGAACCTGTGAGCACCCGCTCTGAAATCGTTGTGGTGGCGCCGGTGGCCGGGTTAACGGCCACGTGTTCGTCTCTCGGGGGGTAAGGCCCCACATCGGGGAACTGACCGGGAGAAACACTGAAAAAATATCCGCCGGCTACTTTCATATAAAATTTTCCTGGGGTGGATTGGGCCTGTGTCCGGGTCATGAATGCCGTTGCCAACAATGCAAGGCAAAGCAGGGTTTTGCGATTCATACTTCAACTGTTTTGGTTACTGAATATGGTTCCGTTTCAATATGGTTATAGGGAAGTTAACGATTTTCAGCTAATTTCCGGCCATGGAAACGCTCAGACCATTGCTGACCACTTATGCTTATAATATTACCGGTTCGCTGGAAGAAGCCAAAGATATCGTGCAGGATGCTTACCTGCACTACATGCAGGCAGACAGAAGCCAGGTGCGCGACGAAAAAGCCTATCTTGTAAGGACCGTCATCAACCGTTCCATCAACCGTAAAAAACAACAGCAGTCGCAGGCCGCGGAATATCCCGGCCAATGGCTGCCCGAGCCCGTCGCCACCGAAAGGGCGGACCATTCCCTGCTGCGCAGCGATGTGCTCTCCTACTCGCTCATGGTGCTGCTTGAAAGGCTCAACCCGCGCCAGCGCGCCGTGTTCATTCTCCGCGAAGCCTTCGACTACGATCATGCGGATATCGCCGCTACATTGAACATCAGCGAAGATTATTCACGCCAGCTGCTCGCCCGCGCCCGCAAACAGCTTGGAACGCCGAACATACAGGCGTATTCAGACACAGACCTCGCGAAATACCGCGACGCCATCATGCGCAACGATATCGAAACGCTGGAACGGCTGCTGAACGAAGACATCACCGTGATTTCCGACGGCGGCGGCAAAGCCATCGCGGCCCTTCATCCCGTGACGGGAAAAAAAGACGCCATCGCCCTGCTGGCCGGCCTGTACAAAAAAATGTACGCGCACCTGGAGCCGCATCCCACCTTCGTCAACAACCAGCCCGCGGTGTTGTGGTACAACAATGGCAAATTGATCAACTGCCAGGTATTTACTTTCGTTAAAGGCGCCATCAGCAACGTTTTCATGATCCGCAACCCGGATAAATTATCTAACCTGGAAAAATAATCCGGGAATCTGTCACATTCCGGGCCGCAGCGTTGTCTTTATATAAAATTCATTTTTATGGCACGGATCACTCAACAGGACATTCCCGAGGGGCTCATGGAAACCATGACCAACGTACAGGCATTCATTTATAAATCAGGGATAGACCCGAAGCTGGTAAAGCTCATCCAGATGCGCGTTTCACAGATCAACAGCTGCGCGTATTGTATAGACATGCACTACAAGGAAGCCACGCATGCAGGTGAAGACCCCATCCGCCTTCTTTCCCTTTCCGCCTGGCGCGACGCTACCTGCTACACGCTCAAAGAACAGGCAGTGCTGGCCTTCGCAGAACAGCTCACCCATATGCCCGCGGAAACGCACACCGCGCATCTGCACGACGACCTGCTCAACTTTTTCAGCAAAGCGGAGATCGCCGTGCTTACGCTGACCATTGCGCAGATCAATTCCTGGAACCGTTTGGTGCGTTCTTTCGGGCCTGAAGCGGGCAGCTACCAGGTAAAAGACAAGCGCACCTTTGCGACCAGGTGAAAGGGAATATTTTTAAAGGCATATTACCGGTGGCGGGTGTTTGCCTGCACGGATGAACCTTCGTTTTAATGCACAAAAAAGGCCGCCCTGTGAGAGCGGCCTTTCATATCTAAACAGTTCGTAAAAATCTTCGCGTCAATACCTGGTACACGATCACCAGCCACAGCACAAGGCAGGGAAATGCTTTAAAGGCATACGGCACCACGATATTCTTTTTCACCCAGGGCGTTACCAGGTCGGAATGCGAGAAGCTGCAACCGATCAGCAGGAAAATGAAGAACGCATTGTTCTGCCAGGTTTTCGGCTGCATTACGTACCAGATGCAGGCTGCGGGAAATGCGATGATATAGGTCGGCGATTCGGAGCTGCTGCTGTACAATACGGTGAACAGCAAAGCGGAACAGAGGATATACAATTGGTAGCTCGTGTATTCACGGTATTTCAGGCGCAGGTATTGCGCGACGAACAGCACCAGCGCGGGCACTATCACCCAGAGATTGCTCATGTAATGCAGGTTGAACACACGTTTGATAAAACCCATCGCGGAAATGTCCTGCAGGTAAATGCCTTTGTCGAACTGCTTGTTGCGCTCATTTTTAAATACCAGCGCTTCATACCATTCCCTGTAACTCCGCACGATATACGAAGGGGAAGAAAGCACCATCGGCAGCACGAACAAAATCACGCCCCATATCACCATGCTGTAGATCAGCCGCCACTTGTTGTTGGAGAAGAAAAAGAACGACAGTCCCACGATCCCATAAAGTTTCGTCAACGCGCCGAACATAATAAAAAACGCGGCCCAGAACTCTTTCCCTTTGCGGATAAGCGTAAAGCTGAAAATGAGGCAGGCGGCTACGATAGGGTTGAACTGGAAATAACTGCTGGCGGCCATCAGTTCGTGCGCGGCGAAGATCAGCACCAGGTTCTGCTGGATGCGCGTAAGCGGCAGCTGGCGGATGGCGAGGAAAAGAATGAGGGCGTTGAAAAGCATCCAGAGAATGGAGCCCACCATATCCGGCATCAGGGCAAACGGCGTGATCAGTACGCTGAACAGCGGCCCGTAGTTGTTCACATCGAAATATTCGGGATAAGGCCCGTAAAGGGTTTGCCCGCTGATGGTGTGAAGATAAACGTGCTTGAAGATCGTGTAATTGTTGTAGTTGCCGCTGAAAAACTCCTTCAGCGCGACGACCAGGGACAGGCCGAACCATAACAGGGGGGCCAGCCACTCTTTTTCGCCAAGCCAGGATAGCAGATTCTTCTGTTGTTTCAACATGATATAATTGCTTATGCGGCGCAAAATAGCAATTATTCGGTCATGTAGTACGTACACGCCGAAGCAGGCACAAAGCATGGGTGAAAGGCCGGCAAAGCGGGCCATGCCACGCAGGCCGAAGCCCGCGCGGCCCTTGTTATCTTTTTATTACGCCAGCGTAAACGCAGGGAGTTCAATGATCTTGCCGCCCTGTTTGGCCGATTCGTGCGCCAGAATGCCCACACAGGTGATGTTGGCTGACTGCACCGCGTTCGGGTATGGGCTGCTCCCTTCCTGCAACGCTTTTACGAAAGCATGCACCAGGTGCGGATGCGAGCCGCCATGGCCGCCGCCCTGCGCAAACGAAAGATGTTGATGTTCGTCCGCGTCGTACACGCCTTTGGTCGTAAACCGCCTGATCTCTTCCGGCAGCAGTTTCGCAAAATCGGGACATTCCACCTCTTCCGGTATTTCAGGCTCGGGCTTTTTGGCGGTATGCACTACCAGCGGTTTGCCTTCTATCAGCGGCCATTCCACGGATTTCAGCGAACCGTACACTTCGAAACTCTCACGGTATTGCCGCGCCACATCAAAAAGGGAACGGTACACATGCGCGCTGAGGTCTGAATTGCGCAGCTTGATCTGCGTGGTTTCCACCGCGTAAGGCGAGCCGTAAAAACCATGCATGTCTTCGCGGATGGTGCCGGAACCGAAACACGAAACATATTCCGCTTCGCTGCGCAGCAGCCCCAGTACCGGGCCTACGCAATGCGTGGCGTAATACATCGGAGGGAGGCCCGGCCAATAGCCCGGCCAACCGTCCATATCCTGCTGGTGACTGGCTTTCAGGAACTGCACCTTGCCCAGCTCGCCTTTGTCGTAAAGCTCTTTCATAAAAAGGAACTCGCGGCTGTACACCACGGTTTCCATCATCATGTAGGTCAGCCCTGTTTCCTTGCACAACCGCACGATCTCTTCGCATTCTTCCACGGTGGTGGCCATGGGCACGGTGCAGGCCACGTGTTTGCCGGCTTTCAGCGCTTTGATGCTTTGCGCGCCGTGGTCGGGGATGGGCGTGTTGATGTGCACGGCGTCTATCTCCGGGTCCTGCAGCATTTCGTCGTAATCCACGTATCGTTTCTGAATGTTAAAAGCGTCGCCGATCTCGTCGAGGCGGGAGCGGGTGCGCTGGCAGATGGCCACGAGGTTTGCACCGGGATGCTGCTGGTAGATGGGTATAAATTCCGCGCCGAAGCCTAGTCCGGCAATGGCTATGTTGATCCTGCGTTGTTGCATGTCCGCTTATTTTAATAATGTTTTCAGGAATTGATAACCGGCTTCCGCAAAGCCGTCCTGGCTGTCTGCCAGGTTTTTCCAGATACAAACGGCCCCGGCCAGCTCTTTTATTTCCGGCGTAAAACTTTCGATGGACACCACGCCTTTGTACCCCGTTCGCTCCAGCCCGCGCCGCAGGCTGTTCCAGGGTGTTTGCCCCGTGCCCGGCACCCCGCGGTAGTTTTCGGACACCTGTACATGCAGCAGGCGGTCTCCCGCCGTTACAATGGCTTCTTCCATGCTTTTTTCCTCGATCGACATATGAAACCCGTCCAGCAGGATGCCTGCTGAAGGATGATCGATCTCGGTCACCAGCCGTTTTACGTCTTCAGCCGTGTTCACCAGGTCCGATTCAAAACGGTTCAGCGGCTCGATGGCGATCGACAGCCCGGCGGACTGCGCTTCCACACATACTTTGCGAAGATTGTGCACCGCCAGTTGCCATTCTTTTTTCCGTTGTTCCGGCGGCACCATGCGCGCCTTGCCCACGGCGGAATACATCGGCCCAGCCACAAAACCGGCGCCCCACGCGTTGCAGAGGTCGAAACACTGGCGGATGTAGGCGAAACAGTTTTCGTGCACGGCCGGGTCGTCGTTGGTCAGATCGCGCGTGGGGCCGAAAGCGCCGCATACCACGGGCTCGAGGCCATTGTCTTCCAACGCCTTTTTCACCGTTCGCGCGTCGATCTGTTCGGGGTATTCCACCGGTATTTCCACTGCTTCGTACCCCATCGCCCTGATCTTCGGGAAAAGCGCCACGGTGGCGGTAGTGAAGGGCGAGGTCCAAAGCCAGGTGCTTACGCCGAGGCGGATATTGTTCATCATCTTCAATCGTTTTTTTAAGGCTCAACTTTCATTACGCCGTTCATGATCCGCCAGTGGCCCGGGAAAGTGCACACGAACGGGTAATCGCCCGCCTGCGCCGGTGCGGTGAAATGCAGCGATACGCTTTCCTGCGGGTTCACCAGCCGTGTGGAGAACAATACTTCCGGCATGGAAGGCACATACTGCATTTCCGCGCCGTTCGGGTCCGCCGCCAGCTTGTCCGCCGAGCGGCCCACCGTTTCCAGCGCTCCCTGCTGAACGATCACCAGGTTGTGCTGCATGAAATCAGGGTTTTCAAATATGATTTCCACGGGCGTGCCCGCTTTGACGGTAAAGTTTTTCAGGTCGTACTTCATCTCGTTTTTGATGACCTTGATGTGGATCACCGTAGCGCCCGCCACCGATCCGCTGGCGGCTGCTTCCTGTTTGTTCAGATACGTGCGCACAAACGTTTCCGCCAGCGGCATTTCTTTGAACAACTGTTTGCCGCCGCCTTTGGCCACTTCCACATCGTATTTCCACGGCCCGTTGAGCGGGATCTTTGAACCGCCAGCGTCCAGGTAAAGATCTTCCGGTTTGCCGCAGATGCCCCCGCCCCCGCCGGTATCTTCCACCCGCACGGCAATCACGTTCCTGCCCGTTTTCAGCACGCCGGCGGGAATGGTGTACACGCGCGGTTTCGACCAGGCTTTCTCCGTTTTACCCACCGCTACGCCGTTCACGAACGTTTCATCGGAATCGTCGATAGGCCCGAGCGAAAGCGTTGCTTTTTTGCCGGCCGCGGATGCCGGCACGTCTACCACACGACGGAACCAGATCACCCCGTCGATCTCAAGCCCGGCGTCTTCGATAAATGTGGGCAGTCTCATTTCCTTCCATGCCGCATCGTTTGCCGAGGCGGAAGAACGGTTCACCGCTGCCGGCGCCTGCACGCTGAAATCCGGGTTAGCCGCTGTAAACGCGCCGATAAATCCTTTGCGGTGACGGCTGGCCGCGGCGTACACGGCCTTGGATAGCCATTCGTCCTGCTTTACGGCGTCTTCTTTGCTCATGTTGAACAATTCACGGCCGATGGCTTCGGAAGGCGCGGCTTCGGTCAACGACACGATTGCGGCCAGCCGGGTGTTTGCATCCCCGTCTTTGAGGATGCCTGAAGCGAGTATTTCCTGTTCACTGCGTGGATATTTACTCAATATCTGGATGGCTGCCTTGCGCACAGCCGGGTTTTTATGTTGTAACGCGCCCTGCACTACCTTACGCGATCCCGCGGTGGCGCCCAGGCCGTCTATCGCCCAAAGGGCGTGCAATGCGGCGGGGTCGTCGGTTTGAGCGAGATTTTCCAGCTCGCGCACCACGCCCAGGTCCTGGCGCTCCACCAGCAAACGCTGCGCGGTGAGCCGCCAGAAAAGATTTTCATTTCCCAATGCTTTCAGCAGACCGTCCGGTTTGTCTTTCGACAATTCCAATTTGCCGGGCTTTTTGCCGTCGCGGTACACGACGCGCCAGATGCGGCCGTGGGTTTTATCGCGCAGCGGGTTTTCGTAAGCATTGCCTTTGCCGTTCACCGCCGCATAACCGCCGCGTTCGGGCGTGGGCGTCGGGTTGTGCTGCACGATGAAATTGTACCAGTCCAGCACCCATACGGCGCCGTCAGGACCGGCTTTCGCTTCCACCGGCGATACCCATTCGTCTGCGCTCGCAAACAGGTTCCAGCCGTCTTTTTCCTTAAAGCCCGCGCCCTGTTTTTCGATCTTCGCGATATGCACGAGGTGACCGGTGGGCTCGCATACAAAAGCGGCCTGTTGATATTCTTCCGGGAAACTGTTCGCCGTATAAAAATAATGCCCGGCCGCCGCGGTAAAACCGCCAAACACGTCTACCTGCCTTACATGTTGCGTGATGGGATGCATGGCGTAATGCCCGTCTATCTTGACGCTGCCGCTGATCTGCGCCCCTTCCACGCCCTGCAGGGCTTTTTGCGGGATGCCCATGAACACGCTATGTGTATTGTTGGCCGTGGAGCCGAACACGTCGTTCTGCGCCGTGAAAGCCATGCCCCAGGTGTTGTTGCTGGTGCCGGTCATGAACTCGAAATATTTTGCGTCCGGGGAGAAACGGTACAGGCCCTGCCCGAATTCCCTGTAAGTACCGCCCACCGTGCCTTTGAAGCCGGAATAACCTACCGCGCCCCAGATGTGGTTGTCCATCCCGTATTGCAGGTTGCTGGGCCCGGCATGCGTGTCGAACGTGCCCCAGCCGTCGATCAGCACGGTGCGCTCGTCTGCCTTGCCGTCGCCGTTCGTGTCTTTGAGATACAGGAAATGCGGCGCCTGCGACACGATGATGCCGCCGTTGTAAAACGCCATGCTGGTAGGTATGTTGAGGTTATCGGCAAAAACGGTGAATTTGTCCGCGCGGCCGTCCCCATCCGTATCTTCGCATATTTTGATGCGGTCGTCGCCGATGCCTTTATCGTCGCGTACGGAGTTGGGATAGTCCACGGTTTCGATCACCCACAATCTTCCTTTTTCGTCCCAGGCCATGGAAATGGGATTGATCACATCCGGCTCGGAAGCGAACAGTTCCAGATCAAAACCCGGCGGCACCTGTATAAGTTTCGCGGAAGAATCGGGCGATAACGGCTCCTGGAATTTCGGCGCGGGATCGCGTTTTTCGTAATTGGGAATATTGGCTTCGTCGTGGTATTTCAGCACGGGCAGTTCCTTGCGGTATTTTTCCCAATTGCCGCGCACTTTATCGCCCACGGCCCAAAGAATGCCGTTGCGCACCAGTTCGTGAAAACCCGGATTGTTCCAGGTGCGCTCGTCGTGCCCGTAAGCTGTGTAAAATACGCGGCCTTTACCATATTCCTTCACCCAGGTCCAGGGCTCGCGGTGCACGCCGTCCACGCGCTCCATCAGCACGGTGCGGTCGTTGCTCAGCTGCGTGTGCACGTAAGTTTCGTCCCAGGTGGAAAATTCTTTCAGCCCTTTTGTGACAGGATGTTCCTTGTTGATAACAGTTGCCGTAAAAGTGCCCGTTTCGTGGCTTTGAAACTGGCCGCCCACCATATCGACATACGCGGGTGAGTTCCGGAAGCAATAACTCGCGCAATGCAGCGGCACAAAACCTTTACCGGACTTCACAAAATCCACCAGCGCGGTTTCCTGTTCCGGCGTAATGGAATCGTGGTTGGCGTAGATCATCAGCGCATCGAAACGTGCGAGGTTCTCTTTATTGAGCGAAGCCGGATCGTCCGTGTACGTAAAATGAATGCCTTCCGTAGCCAGCGCGGAGGCCAGCAGGGGCATGTACTTTTCGGAATGATGGTGTTCGCTGGCATGACCGAGAAAAAGCACTTCGATAGCGCCGCTGCGCGGCTGGCGGCAGGCGGCCAGGGCAATCAGCATAAAAATGCAAACGTGGAAACGGATATTCATGGGTCGATTTGATTCTGTTTTCGAAATTCGACATAAATAAAAACAACCCTTTCCTGAATATTGTCGGTTTTTGACTGTATTTTGTCATTCAAACTCAAAAAAGCCGTTTTTCCATGATAAATGATTGGGAATTATGAAAGCGCCGCTGCAAAAATCGCGCATCTCGCCCGATAGGGCTTTTGAGGTGAAATTCCTCAAAGCCCCGCACTTCGACCCCAACTGGCATTTTCATTCGGAATACCAGCTGTTCATCGTGTTGCGCGGTACGGGCACGCGTTTCATCGGCGATCACGTAACGCCGTTCACGCCCGGCGACCTCGTGTTCACTGGCCCTAACCTGCCCCATCTCTGGCAAAGCGGACATGAGTATTTTGAAGGGAATAAAGCAGTGTGGACGGAAGGGATCGTGGTGTATTTCCATGAAGACTTCCTCGGCCACGGGTTCCTGCAAAAAAAAGAGGCGTACCGGCTGCGGCAGCTTTTCGGCCGTTCGCGGCAGGGCATCCGTTTTATCGGTAAAACGCAGGAAAAAGCCGCGAAGCTCATGGAAGAACTGGTGAAAGCAAAGGATTTCGACGGGGTGCTGGCATTGCTGCACCTGCTGAGTTTCCTTGCCGCTTCTTCCGAATACAAACTGCTCAGCAGCGCAGACTATACCAACCTGCTGAAAGCGTCCGACACGGAACGGATGAACAAGGTGCATGCTTACGCGATGAAAAACTTCCGCGAAAAGATCACCCTCGAGGAAGTGGCCGCCATTGCGAATATGACGCCCTCGTCTTTCAGCCGTTATTTTAAAACGCATGCCAATAAAACGTTCTCCGATTTTTTGTCGGAGATCCGGATAGGGCACAGCTGCAAACTGCTGCTGGAGCAAAACCTGGATATCGCGCAGATATGCTATGAGAGCGGATTCCAGACGCTTTCCAACTTCAACCGGCAGTTCAAGAGCGTAACTGCCTACAGCCCGCTGGCTTACCGGAAAAAATACGCGGACGCGGGTTATCATCCCTGATATGCGCAGATTATGTACTTTTATACCCTGTATGGAACCACAGGAAAAATATTCAGAAGGGAGAATACCCGTACCGGCCAACTGGGAGGAGGTGTTTTCCCCTTTTTATTTCGCCGCCAACAACGGGGATGCGCCGGTGCGGAAAACGCTGGTGCCTTCCTTCCAGACCATCCTCGTGTTCAGTTTCGGCCCGCCCGCCATCGTGCATTTGCCGGACGGCGACGTGGAGATTGCTGCCAGCATGGCTATCGGCCCGTTAAAGACCGCGCTCGAATATACGTTGCCGCCGGGCAACCAGATATTGGTGGCCAATTTTATGCTCGATGCGTTTTACCGGCTTTTCGGGCAAAGCCTGAAAGGCCGCAGCCAATATCTTAAAAACCCGGGCGAACTGGTACAGGGCCATTGTTTTTCCACGCTCCGGAATGCGCTCGCCAACGAGCCGGACAATGCCAAACGCGTGGAAATGATCCTCGATATGACGGCCGGTTATCTCACCGAAAGGGAAAACGCGGCCGAAACCATCATCCGCAACCAGGATTCGCCGCTGAGCCCCGTGAAGGCGACGGCCGGCGAAACCGGTCAATCCGAAAGGAACGTACAGCTCAATTACCAGAAATATCTCGGCTTCAGCGCCAAAGAATGCCACCGCCACCGCCGTTTTCTGCGCGCCGTGGAGCTGCTCAACAACAGGGGCACGCCCGATTGGTTTGAAGTGATCGACCAATGCGGGTTTTACGACCAGAGCCACCTGATCCGCGACTTTAATCATTACCTCGGCATTTCCCCCACCGAATACCTCCGGCTGCGGGAAGAAATATGCCTGGCGGGAGGCTGAGCCATTTCGTTTTCTTACAATACCAGGCGCCCGCCCCGGTCTAGTTTTGCAGTACAGTAAAACTACGACCATGAAACATCTCATCGTTTACGCGCATCCCAATACATCGAGCGCCAACCATCACCTGAAAGAAACCGCCGCTGCCGCCATCCGCCGCGCCGGGCACGAAGTGGAAATACGCGACCTGTACGCCATCGGCTTCGATCCCGTGCTTTCGCTGCAGGATATGCAGGGGCAGATGAAAGGGGAAAATGAAGAAAATATCGTCAGGGAACAGGAATATATCCGCCGGGCGGATGCCGTCACGTTTATTTATCCTGTATGGTGGACCGGCATGCCCGCCATTATGAAAGGGTATGTCGACCGGGTGATGACCTACGGTTTTGCTTACCGTTACGATCAAGGCGTGCAGCAGGGATTGCTCAGAGGTAAGGCCGCTTACATTTTCAACACGCATGGCAAAAGTCATGAAGAATACCGCGCAAGCGGCATGGACAATGCATTGCGGCTCACCTCAGACGCGGGCATTTACCGCTATTGCGGTTTCGATGTAAAGCAGCATCTATTTTTCGACCGGGCAGACAGGGCTACCGCCGAAGTGCTCGCCGTTTGGGCCAGGGACGTGGAAGCGGCGTATTCGGCTTGTTAACCCATCGCTTTGCGGAGCATTTCCACGCTTTTCTGCACGCCGCTTTCTGCGGCTTCCTTGCCTTCAAATTCGATGGCGATATATCCTTTGTAATTCGTTTTGCGGAGGATCTGGATGATGCGCGGATAATCGAGGTCGAGGGTATACCATTCGCCACCGCCGTAGTAGGTTTTGGCCTGCACGAAACTCGCGTGGGGCGCCACCTGTTCCAGTTTGTCGTAAGGGTTTTCGAGGAAGTTGCCCGTATCCATCAACACGCCCAGCCAGGGATCGTCTATCGCTTTTTTGATGCGCAGCAGTCCTTCGGGCGTGCTGGTAAGTCCCCAGTGGTTTTCCAGCGCCAGCAGCACGCCGCATTCCGCGGCTTTGGGCAGGCATTTTTCAATGCTGTCGATGCACCATTTAAAGGCATCGTCTTCCGTGTACCCGGGAATGGGTTGCTCCACCCCGCGGGCTTTCATGAGATCGTCGAACGAGCGGATGGTGCCCCAGCGGCCGGAGTTGAGCCGGATGGCCGGAATGCCCATTTTATAGGCCAATTCGATGCATTTGATGGTATGATCGATATCTTTCTGGCGCTCGGCCGCGTCGGGGGACACGAAGTCCTGGTGAATGGAAAGGCTCACCAGGTCTACGCTGTTCAGGAAAGCATGGCGTTTCAGTTTTTGCAGGTAGGCATTGTCTTCGTTCTCCATCTGCCTGTGCAGCACGTCCACTCCTTCCACGCTCAGCCTCGCGGCTTCGTCGATCACTTTTTCGATGGGCACTTTCGGCGTTCTGAAATGCCAGTAGGAATAGCTGGAAACGGCCAGTTTAAACGGTTTTTCGGGCGCGGGAGGCGGCGCGGCGGCTTGTACCGCGGCGGAAGGCAGGCCCAGCAAGGCTGCGCCGCCCAGGCTGTTTTTCATGAAGGAACGTCGGGTTAAGCTCATGGGGGCTGATTTTGGTGTAGAGGAAAATACGCATTTTTTGTTAAAGGCGGAAGCATAAAAAGGGCGGTACGCAAATACCGCCCTATTAATTATTTTTGTGTATGTTAACCGGCGCGCAAAACTTTTATCACCGCGGCCACTTCTTCGTTGCCGTACCCGGCGGCGTCCGCCCGTTTAAGCAGGGAAGCCGCCAGCACGGGAAATTCTGTGTTGATGCCCGCTTCTTCTGCAGCCTGCTGTATTCTCGCAGTGGCTTCCACGGAAATGCGCAGCGGGCTTTCCCCGATCGTATAGTCGTTTCCGTGAATTTTGTTGCCCTGGTATTGCAGGAACTCGCCGAACGTGGGCGTAATGCCCGCCACGATATTGCCGAATTCGTTCACCGGCAGGCCTTCCGCTTCCATCACCCTTGCGCCGTGGAAAAACCCGATGGACGAGCCGTAGATGTACGACAGCGTGGCAAGATCTACCGTAGGCGCCGCCGCGATATTTTCACCGAGGTTGGTAACGCCGCCGCCGAATGTTTGCAGAATACCCTCCAGTTGTTGCAGCAGATCCTTGTTCCCGGATACGAGGATCGGCGTATCGGGGCGGCCCATCTGGCCCGGGGCGGCCTGTATGGCGCCGTTCACGTAGCCTGCGCCGTTGGAGGTTGCCCATTCCAGCGAACTGCGGGCTTCGGCGGGACTGACGGTAGTAAGTTGCAGCAGCGTGCGGCCTTCCAGCACGGCTTCCACTTCGGGCGTTTCGAGAATGGCTTTGGTGGCTTTGTGATCGTACACGATCACAACCGTCACGGGGCTGGAGGCGACGGCTGCGGCGGGGCTTTGGGCCAGCACAACGCCGGCTTCCACGAGCTCTTTGGCTTTATCGGCGCTGCGGTTCCACACGGTAACGGCATACCCGGCCCGCAGCAGCAGTTTGGCGAGGGTAACGCCCATTGCGCCCAAACCGATCACAGTAACTTTTCCTTTTGTTGACATGATTTTTGTTTTTGTTACTGCAAACTTCCGAAGCGCGGGCCGCTCAGAAAATAAGGGAAGAATTATTCCCACAGGGAAAATTTATTCCCCATGCGCCGATATTTCGATAACATTGTGTTGTTAAAAAAATGAAAAATGTACGAACGTAAAATCCCGGAAGACCTGGACTGCGGCATCAACATCACGATGAAAGTGCTGAGCGGGAAATGGAAACCCTGCATCATCGACAGCATTCACAAAGGCGTGCGCAGGCCGGTGGAGATACACGCGGCCATTCCCGCGGCGGCTCCCCGCGTGATCAATATGCAGCTGCGAGAGCTGGAGGAATTCGGCATCGTTACCAAAAAAGTATTTCCAGACAGCGTGCCCCTGAAAGTGGAATATTACCTCACTCCAATCGGTGAAAGCGTAATGCCGGTAATCCGCGCCATCGAAAGATGGGGCGATGAAAACAAGGAATATGTGATCACCACTTCCGCTACGATGGAATCTGCCGGCAAATGATCATTTTTTCTTCAACGCTTCGATCTCCTTTTTCAGCTCGATGACATATAGTGTAAGTTCCTCCACTTTTTCGAGCAGTTTCGCATTCATTTCGCCTACGTCGATACCTTCCTTTTATTTCGAATGTTTCCGCCTGCCGGTTTTGAAAACAATGGCGCATCAACAGTAACTACCGTACATAAACGTCCGTTGTTTGGCATCTACGGCTATTCCCGCGGGTACGGTGTTTGTGTTCTTTCCGGTAAAACCTTTTCACTATGGCAAAGAGCAGAGACGGGAATTTTATTCCACCCAAGGGTAAACCTTCCGGTAACAACAGGGAAGAAAATGCGGATTTCCGGGAAGACCTGCGTGAAACAGACGCCGATCTTTCCAACGTGCATGTAATGCATCCCAACCGCAATGTGAGCAAAGGTGAGGAAGAAACACTGGCAGACCAGCAACCGGAATATATCACCTATAAACAACAGTCCGACACATTGCAGCAATCGCAGGAAGCGGCGCGCGTAGAGCCTTTCGGGCAGGTGTTCTCCCGCGAGGACCTGCTGCAGCTGGCCCGTCATCAATCCCCGCGTTCCGTTTCCATTTACATGCCCACACACCGCTCCGGCGTGGCAGTGAACGAACTGCAGGATATGGTACTATTCAAAAACGCACTGCAACAGGTGGAACAGGAACTGCAGGAAAAAGGCCTGCCGGCGAATGAGATATCATCCTTGCTGGCCGGCGGTTTCGATCTTGCGAAAGACGAACAGTTCTGGCATTCGCAGCAGGACGGTCTTGCCGTATTCATCGCCCCCGGCGTTACGCGGTACATGCAACTACCGTACCCTGTGGGATCGCTGGTGTACGTACAGGAAACCTTTTATGTAAGCCCGCTGCTCGGTCTTTTACAGGGCCGCGAACGTTTTTACCTGCTGGCGCTCAGCAAAAGCAAAGCAACGCTTTACGAAGGAGACGGCTGGGGCATGCACGAAGTGCCGGTGCCTGAAATGCCGCACGGCATAGACGATGTGGTACATTTTGAGGAAAAAGATGACCAGAAATTATTCCGCACCGGCGGCCGCGGCGCGGGCGAAGGCGCCAACTACCATGGCATCGGCGCGGGCAAGCCCGATGAAAAGGAAAATATTTCGATGTATATGGACGAAGTGGACGAAACGCTTTGGGCGAAACGGCTGTCTGTCGAAAACGTGCCGCTGCTGCTGGCCGGCGTGGATTATCTCATCCCGATCTTCAAACAGCGGTCGCGGTACCGGCATATACACGACGGACATTTGTCCGGCAACTTCGAAAGGGAAAACGCCGGCACGATGTTCGAAAAAGCAAGACCGCTGATGCAGCCGCATTTCGAGCAATCGTTCAACCAGGCGCTGGAACGTTATCATAACAACCGCGCCACCGGCCTCACGTCTTCCTCGCCGGAGGATGTGATTCCCGCTTGTTATTATGCGAGGGTAGAGATCGTGTTCGTACGGAAAGACTGCCTGCTGTGGGGCACGTTCGACGAGCAGAACAACCGACTTATGCTCAGTGAAGAACGGCAAAATGACGACGCGTGTATGCTGAACGCCGCGGTGTCGAAAGCGCTGCAGACCGGCGCCACGGTATTCGCCACGGAAGCGGAATACATGCCGGATGGCGCCATGATAGCGGCTTTGATGAGATATTAGACCGGATTTTCATAGCTTCAATGGGTTGACCGGAAAGCCCGCGCTGATAAAGCCGCGGGCTTTCCGTATTAAGGTTTCGCCTGTTCGATCTGCGAATGAAACTCCAGGTATTTCGGCAGTGCCGCCGAGCCATACCAGGGATAAATTTCCGCTTCCAGCATTTTTGAGCTGATGGCCGGGTCGGATTGCAGCAGGGCTTCGGCTTCTTCCGTTGTTTTCACGGAAAAGATAAAAATGCCGCGGTATTGTTTGTCGTTTTTGCCGAGCGGGCCCGCCACGATGAGCTTTCCTTCTTTCACCAGCTTGCCGATGTTGGCCATGTGACCACGGAAAAGCTCCGTCACTTTTTCTTTGTCTTCGATGTTGTTGCTGCCGGTTTTGAGGATCACCAGCTGGTACATTTTCATGCCGTACTGGTCGGCGCCCAGGCTGTCTGCCAGCGCTTTGTTGTAGGAAGTGTTTTGCGCCGCGGCGGAAAAGCTGATGCAGCCGGCGATCAGGGAGAACAGGAGATGCTTCATAGCAGGATTTTTTGAGTGTTTATTCGATCCAGCTCACGATTTCTTCCAGGTATTTTTGATCGGTTTCGTCAAATTCATCGAGATGAGCGCTGTCTACATCCAGCACGCCGAATACTTCGCCGTTCCTAATCAGCGGCACTACGATCTCCGAACGGGAAAGGCTGCTGCAGGCGATATGCCCGGGGAATTTTTCCACGTCAGGCACGATCAGCGTGGCGGCCTGCTGCCAGCTGGCGCCGCAAACGCCCCTGCCCTTGCGGATGCGCGTGCAGGCTACAGGGCCCTGGAAAGGGCCTAAAACGAGCTCGTCGCCTTTTACGAGGTAAAACCCTGTCCAGAACCAGCCGAATTGCTCTTTGAGCGCGGCGGCGATATTGGCGAGATTGGCCGTCTGGTCCGGCTCCCCGGCGATCAGCGCTTTGATCTGCGGGAGCAGCGACCGGTATTGTTCTTCCTTGTTTCCTGTAACGATGCTGAGGTCTTCTGCCATGTTGCGTAAAATAAAAAGACGCCTGTTCACAGCGTCTTCATGGTGTATTATAAAAATCCTAATTCAAGTTTTGCTTCTTCGCTCATCATGTCTTTCGTCCATGGCGGGTCGAAGGTAAGCCGTACGTCTGCGCTGGATACTCCGGGGATGGCGGAGACCTTGTTGTTCACTTCTTCCATGATGCTGCCGGCAACGGGGCACCCGGGGGCGGTGAGGGTCATGATCACCAGCACTTTGCCTTCCTCTCCTATTTCTATTTTATAAACGAGGCCCAGGTCATAGATATTCACCGGTATTTCCGGGTCGTACACGGTACGGAGCGTTTCTTCCACCTGGTCTCTGAGTGTTGTTTCCATTGTTGATCAGTTTTGCAGTGATTTAGCCTGGTAACCGATGGCGTATAGTTTGATCTGTTTGAGCATGCTCAGCAGGCCGTTGGAGCGTGTGGGGGAAAGATGGCTGGTGAGGCCGATGGCGTCGATGAAGTAGATCTCCGCTTCCGCTATATCTTTTGGCGTCTGGCCGCTCAGCACCTGAATTACGAGGCCCACAAGACCTTTGGTGATCACCGCGTCGCTGTCTGCGGTGAATACGAGTTTGCCTCCGATCAGTTCCGCGTGCAGCCAAACTTTGCTCTGGCAGCCACGGATGAGGTTATCGTCTGTTTTATATTTCGGATCGATGAGCGGAAGGTCTTTCCCCAGCTGGATGATGTATTCGTATTTCTCCATCCAGTCGCCAAACACCTCGAAATCTTCTATGATCCTGTCCTGTTGCTCTTTGATAGTCATTATGTCCCTGGTTTTGATTAACCCAGCAAAGTTACGGCTTTCTGCACACCTTCCACGAGGCGGTCGATGTCTTCAGTATTGTTGTACACTGCCAGCGAAGCGCGTACGGTGCCGGGAATGCCGAACAGGTCGCACAGCGGCTGCGTGCAATGGTGGCCGGTGCGTACGGCTATGCCCTGCTGGTCGAGCAGCACGCCTACGTCAGACGGGTGGGTATCGCCCACGAGGAACGAAATGGCGCCGCTGCGGTGTTTGGCTTCGCCGATGAAACGCAGTCCTGGTATACCTCTCAGCGCATTGATGGCATATTCCGTGAGTTGGTGCTCGTACGCGTTGATGCGGTGAATGCCGAGCTTGCTGGCCCATGCCACAGCCGCGCCCAGGCCGATGGCCTCGCAGATGGCGGGCGTACCGGCTTCGAACTTCAGCGGCGGTTCGTTATAGGTCGTTTTTTCGAACGTTACGTGTTTGATCATATCGCCGCCGCCCTGGTACGGGGGCAGTTTATCCAGCCAGCTTTCTTTCCCGTACAGGATGCCGATGCCGGTGGGGCCGAACAGCTTGTGACCGGAAAGCGCGAGGAAGTCTACATCCAGCTCGTGTACGCGGATGGGAATGTGCGCGGCGGCCTGCGCGGCGTCGAGCAATACGGGGATGCCCTGTTCGTGCGCGAGGGAAATGATCTCTTTCACAGGGTTTACCGTGCCCATGGTGTTGCTCACCCAGGTGATGGCCACGATCTTCACGCGGGAATTGAGCATGGAGCGGAATTTATCCATGTCCAGCTCTCCCTTTTCGTTGATGGGCACCACTTTCACTTTCGCGTTTTTCTCTTCGCAGGCCAGCTGCCAGGGCACGATGTTGGAGTGATGCTCCATGGCGGAGATGATCACTTCGTCGCCTTCCTTCAGGATATCTTTCCGGAAACCGTTGGCTACGAGGTTGATCGCGTCGGTAGTGCCTTTGGTGAACACTACTTCGTGATGGTGCGCGCCGATAAAGGCGGCCACCTGGTGGCGGGCGGCTTCGTAAGCGGCGGTAGCCTGCTGGCTGAGGGTATGTACGCCACGGTGCACATTGCTGTTGTAAGTGGTGTAATATTCCTGCATGGAGCGGATCACGGATACGGGCTTCTGCGTGGTGGCCCCGTTATCGAGGTACACCAGCGGGCGGCCGTTCACCGTTTGTTTCAGGATCGGGAACTCGTTCCTGATCAGGTCTGCTTCCTGCCAGATGATATGTTCGGCTGTAGTGGTCTCCATGTTATTCCGTTTTTAGTTGTTGGTCGCAACAGACAGGTACCTGGAAGCGATCTGCTCCACCTGTTTGCGCACGGCCGGAATTTTAACCTGGGCGGTAACGTCGAAAGCGAATGCTTTCACGAGCATGTTGCGGGCTTCGGCGTCGCCGATGCCGCGGGCTTTGAGATAGAACAACGCGTCTTCGCTCACCTGCCCGATGGTGGTGCCATGACTGCATTTCACGTCGTCGGCATAGATCTCCAGCTGCGGTTTGGTGTAAATGCTGGCTGAAGGGGAAATGACGAGGTTGTTGTTCTGCTGGAAAGCGTTGGTTTTCTGTGCGTCTTCGTGCACGAAGATCTTCCCGTTGAACACGCCGGTAGCCTTGTCCATCATCACGCCGCGGTACAGTTCGTTGCTTTCGCAATGGGGCATGCGGTGGTCTACAGACGAGTGATTGTCTACCAGCTGGCTGCCCGCCGCGATATAAAAACCGTAAAGGTGGGTTTCGGTACGCTCGGCGTCCAGGGAGATGTTCAGGTTATTGCGCACCAGGTCGGATTCCGACAGGGTGAAAGTATAGTTGTTGTAAAGGCTTTTGCCCATTTGTTCCACCAGCGTCTGGTTGATGAAACGGAGGCCTGCGCCGCCGGTCTGCAGCTGGTAATGGCTCAGCTGGGCGCGTTCGGTCACAACGGCTTCGGCCACGCTGTTCACCAGTACGGTGCCGGTGGTGCCGACGGCGGCTGCCGATTCGATCAGCTTCGCTTCGGAACCTTCCTGCGCAACCCAGAGGTGGCGCGGGTTTACGAGCAGGTTGCCGTTGTTGTGGTACAGGTGGATGATGTGGATCGGTTGTTCCACCTGCGCTTTCGCTTTTACTTCTATAAAAAGTCCATCATTGAACAAAGCGGTGTTGAGCTGTGCGAAATGATGTTCTTCCAGTTTTTTGCTTTTGTTGAAATACTGCGCGTAAGCCGGCTGGGACGCTGCTTCGCTGAGGCGGGCAACGGTTACCTGCGTGGCGGGGGGCAGTATGCTGAGCGCGGATTGCAGCACGCCGTTCACCAGCACGAGGCGGTAAGTGTCGGGCAGCAGCAGGCCGGTGGCTTCGAGCTGTTGTGCGGTGATGGCGGGGGTTTCGGGCAGGGCGATGCTGAGGCCGTTTTTGAAGAAAGGAACCACGTTGGTGTATTTCCAGTCTTCCGTTTTAACGGTCGGGATGCCGCCCAGCGCCTGGAAACGTTCCAGGGCCGTTTTTCTCCCGGGCCATCCGCTGTTGCCGAACTGTGCGGTGAACAGGGCAGGCAGCGTTTCGGCAAATGATATATTGGTATTGCTCGTTGTAGTGGTCATGGTTTATTGTACGGGTTCTTCTAAACGGATGTCTTCTTTCAGCCAGTCGTATCCTTTTTCTTCCAGTTCCAGCGCCAGTTCTTTGGTGCCTGATTTCACGATACGGCCGTTGTAGAGCACATGTACAAAATCCGGAACGATGTATTCCAGCAGGCGCTGGTAGTGCGTGATGATGATAAACGCATTGTCCTTGCCGCGCAGCTTGTTCACACCCGCAGAAACGATGCGGAGGGCGTCGATGTCGAGGCCGGAATCCGTTTCGTCCATGATCGCGAGTTTGGGCTCGAGCATGGCCATCTGGAAGATGTCGTTGCGTTTCTTTTCACCGCCGGAGAAACCTTCGTTCAGGGAGCGGTTCATGAGGTTGGCGTCAAATTCCATCAGTTTCTGTTTGGATTTGAGCATGTCCAGGAACGCTTTGGCCTGCATCGGGGGCTGGCCGTGATAAGCGCGCACTTCGTTCACCGCTGTTTTGAGGAAGTTGATGTTGGAAACACCGGGTATTTCTACCGGGTACTGGAAGGCAAGGAAGAGGCCTTCGCGGGCACGAACCTCGGGGCTCATGTCCAGCAGGTCTTTCCCGTCGAAATCCACGGAACCTTCAGTTACTTCATAAGCTTCCCTTCCGGCCAGTACGGAGGCCAGGGAACTTTTACCGGAGCCGTTCGGCCCCATGATGGCGTGTACTTCGCCCGCTTTCACATTCAGATTAATGCCTTTCAGAATAGCATTTCCTTCTACTGCAGCATGCAGGTTCTTGATATTGAGCATTTCTTGGTTTGTTTATGTTATCCAACACTGCCTTCCAGCGTGATGGACAATAATTTTTGCGCTTCCACGGCAAACTCCATGGGCAGCTGGTTAAGTACTTCTTTTGCGTATCCGTTTACGATCATATTCACCGCCTGCTCGTTGTCGATGCCGCGCTGGTTGAGGTAAAACACCTGGTCTTCCCCGATCTTGGAGGTAGTGGCCTCGTGCTCCACCATCGCCGTATTGTTTTTGGATTCGATATACGGGAAGGTATGCGCGCCGCAGCGGTCGCCTATCAGCAGGGAATCGCACTGCGTGAAGTTGCGCGCGTTGGTGGCGTTGGGCCCTACTTTCACCAGCCCGCGGTACGTATTCTGTCCGTGAATGGCGGAAATACCTTTGGAAATGATGCGGCTTTTGGTGTTTTTACCGATGTGCACCATTTTGGTGCCGGTGTCTGCCACCTGGCGTTTGGACGTAACGGCCACGGAATAGAACTCGCCGATGGAATTGTCGCCCTGCAGGATCACGCCGGGGTATTTCCAGGTGATGGCGGAGCCGGTTTCCACCTGCGTCCAGCTGATCTTGGAATTTTTTCCTTTACAGATGCCGCGTTTGGTCACGAAGTTATAGATGCCTCCTTTACCGTCTGCATCGCCGGGGTACCAGTTCTGCACGGTGGAGTATTTGATCTCTGAATCGTCCAGCGCAATGAGCTCCACTACTGCTGCGTGCAGCTGGTTTTCGTCGCGCATGGGGGCGGTGCAGCCTTCGAGATAGCTCACATAGCTGCCTTCGTCGGCAATAATAAGCGTGCGTTCGAACTGGCCGGTATTTTTGGCGTTGATGCGGAAGTAGGTGGAAAGTTCCATCGGGCAGCGAACGCCTTTGGGAATGTATACGAAAGAGCCGTCGGAGAACACGGCGGAGTTCAGCGCGGCGTAGATGTTATCCGCCTGGGGCACCACGGAGCCGAGGTATTTTTTAACCAGCTCGGGATGTTCCTGCACCGCTTCGCCGAAGGAGCAGAAGATGATGCCGAGCTCGTGCAGCTGCGCTTTAAAGGTGGTAGCCACAGAAATGCTGTCGAACACCGCGTCTACCGCTACGCCGGAAAGCATTTTCTGTTCTTCGAGGGGGATGCCGAGTTTGGCGAAGGTGGCCAGCAGTTCGGGATCTACTTCGTCCAGGCTGTTGTATTTAACCTGATTTTTCGGTGCGGCATAATAAGAAACGCCCTGGAAATCGACTTCCGGGAGTTTAAAATTCTGCCAGGTGGGCATAGACAGTTTCTGGAAAAGCTGGAATCCTTTCAGCCGCCATTCCAGCAACCATTCGGGTTCCTGTTTTTTAGCGGAAATGAAGCGGATGATATCTTCATTCAGCCCGGGAGGCGCAATATCCATCTCGATCTGCGTCTCGAATCCGAACTCATAATCCCGGCCCGCCAGTTCCTGTAATATGTCTTGTTCTGCGCTCATATATTTATATACTTCTCTATCAGTTAATTGGGTCTAAAACATTGAAAATGACCGTAATTTTTCCGTATTTTTCGGGAATCAGGTTACAAAGATAGGTAGCGAAAAGCTCTAATCCTTGTTATTGACGGCCTATTTTCATGGACTTCTGCAAAATCGTTGCTTGAAATCCCGACAAAGTTACGATATTTGCGAATAAAGCAAGTAAAAACTTGGAAAATTACAAAGCATATCACACCTCTTCATCAGACCGTATGCTGCTGCTGTTAAAGACCAAAGGGCCGTTGAGTACCAATGGGATAGCGCAGGAGCTGGGCATTACGGGCGAGGGCGCGCGGCAGCAGCTGCAGCGCCTGGCGGAGGAAGGCTGGGTGGTATTCGAATCTATTTCCAGGGGTGTGGGCCGGCCGTCGTTGTTATGGAGCCTGAGCGAAAAAGGCAACCGCCGGTTTCCGGACAGTCATGCCGAACTGACCGTACAGCTGATCAACACGATCCGCGACGTGCTGGGAGACGAGGCGCTGGGCAATGTGATCTCCGCCCGGGAGTACAAAGTCCTTTTACGTTACCACGACGAGATCAAAGACGAAGAAGGCCTGGAAGCCAAGGTGCGCAAGTTCACCGAGCTGCGCAGCCGCGACGGTTACCTGGCCGAATACCGCCGTGAAGGCGAAGGGTTCGTGATGACGGAGAACCACTGCCCTATCTGCGCGGCGGCCAATGCCTGTCATGATATCTGTAAAGTGGAGCTTTCCACCTTCCAGCAGATATTCAAAGAATGGGGCACGATAGAGCGGATGGACCATGTATTGGAAGGCGCGCGGCATTGCGCGTACCGGATCATGCCGGTTTAATCCGGAAAATCATTACTTTTGAGCACTTTTTTGACTCTGTAGCTCAGTTGGTAGAGCAGCTGACTCTTAATCAGCGGGCCTAGGGTTCGAGTCCCTACAGGGTCACTTTTTTAAGAACAAAAATATTAAAGCCGTGTAAAACATAGTGTTTACGCGGCTTTTCTGTTTTCGGGGGTATGATCGTAATCGATGTTATATCAAGCTAATCGGTGACAAATTCGGTTACACAAAATTTCCGGAGTTAGTGTAGCCGAATTTCTACGAAATGCCTTACTGCATTGGCTTTCAAGAACTGAATCTAAGATCAAAATGTGCTAAAAATGCACGATCCAGTGACCTGAAAAATTGCATCGATTATGAAAGTAAGTCAAGCGCTGTCAATTCTCTTTTGGCTGCGCCACAAAAACAAGAGCCAGGAAAACCGGCAACTTAAGGCATCGCCAGGGTTAGAAGATTCAGAATAATTTTTCTTATTATTGAAATCTTAAACTAAAATATGAACCGCAGAGCTGCCGTACGCAACCTCTTATACATCGCCGGGGGCGCCCTCGTACTTCCGGCCTGTTTCCGGAAATCCGGAAAAGCCAGCATCGAATTGGCGAATCTCGCCATCAGCGAGGATGATGAGCGGCTATTGGCTGAGCTGACAGAAACCCTTATTCCTGCTACGGATACACCCGGCGGCAAAGAATTGCTGTTGCACCTGTTCGTCCTGAAAATGGTGGATGATTGCCATAGTCCGAAGGACCAGCAACAATTCGCAAAGGGATTGTCGGCATTTTCAGCATGGTCGGAAAAAGAGCTGGACGGTGAATTTGCCGCCGCCAATACCGACAGCCGCGTCAAGCTGCTGGACAAAATCGGCAAGAGCGACAACGAGGAGCTGAAAAAATTCTTCTCTATCACCAAACGCCGGGCCATACAGGGTTATATGAACTCCAGGTATGTAATGACCAATCTCGTGAAGTATGAGCTCGTGCCGGGCAGGTACAATGGTTTTGCCCCTGCCTGACACACATTACAATCGCATAAACTAAAAAAATAACAATACCTCCATGGTAAACCTGGCAATAGACAGTATAAAGGAACGGACATTTGATGCCATCGTAGTAGGCTCGGGGGCCAGCGGCAGTTGGGCCGCCAAGGAATTTACGGAAAAAGGGTTCAAGACATTATTGTTGGAACGCGGCCGCAATGTGGAGCATCTGAAAGACTATCCCACGACCAACATGTATCCCTATGAGTTCGAGCACCGAATGGAAATGCCCTATGCCGATCAGCAGAAAAATCCCATTGCGAACCGGTGTTATGCCTACCGGGAGGATACGCAACATTTTTTTGTAAAGGACGACGAGCATCCTTATATCCAGGTGAAGGATTTCGACTGGATACGCGGCTACCAGGTAGGCGGCAAATCGCTGATGTGGGCGCGGCAGGTACAGCGCTGGAGCGACTTTGATTACGAAGGGCCCGCTCGTGACGGGTTTTCGGTGGACTGGCCCATCCGGTATAAAGATATTGCGCCCTGGTACAGCCATGTGGAACGTTTCATCGGCGTTTCGGGCAACAACGACGGGATTCCCGAATTGCCGGATGGCGATCACCTGCCGGCTTTCCCGCTCAATGCTGCGGAAGATCATTTCAGCAAAGCGGTGAAGCTGCATTATAAAAACCGCCACGTGATCAGCGCGCGTTGCGCGCACCTTTCAAAGCCGAACCCGATCCATCTCGAGCAGGGCCGCGTGCAATGCCAGAACCGGGTGCTTTGCCAGCGGGGGTGTCCGTTCGGCGGCTATTACAGCGCCAATGCCGTAACCATTCCCTGGGCGCAGAAAACGGGCAATCTCACCCTGAGGCCCCACTCCGTGGTGCATTCCATCATCTACGACGAAACCAAAGGCAAAGCGACGGGCGTAAAAGTGATCGATACCAATACAAAAGAAGAAATGGAGTTTTTCGCCAAGGTGATCTTTGTAAACGCCGCGACCTTAAATACCAACCTGATCCTGCTTAATTCCGTTTCCAACCGCTTCCCGCAAGGGCTGGGAAATGATAACGGCATCATGGGCAAATACGTGGCGTTCCACAACTATTCCGCTACCATCGGCGCCGATTTCGACGGCTTGCAGCAATTCCGCACCGACGGGCGCAACCCCGCCGGCGGCGGCTATATCCCCCGCTTCCGCAACGTTTACAGGCAGGAAACCGACTTCCTGCGGGGATGGGCAGCGGGATTCAGGGCGGGCCGTTCCGACGTGCGCGATACATCGGGCATAGGCAACGACCTGAAAGAAGGCATGCTGAACCCCAAGCTCGGCCCCTGGCGCGTGAGCTCGCATATGATGGCGGAAACCATACCCAAGGAATCCAATTTTGTAGCCCTGGACGCCGATAAAAAAGATGCCTGGGGTATTCCGCTGCTGCGCATTTCCATCGACTACGACGAAAACGACAAAAAGATGCGGAAAGATTATTATGAACAGATGACCGAGATGTACGAAAAAGCTGGTTTTACCAATATCCGCACCCGGGACGACAACCGCAGACCCGGCAACGACATCCACGAAATGGGCGGCGTACGCATGGGGCACGATCCGAAAACATCGCTGCTGAATAAATGGAACCAGTTGCATTTATGCAAGAATGTGTTCGTGACGGACGGCGCCTGCATGACTTCCACCTCCACACAAAATCCTACGCTCACTTATATGGCGCTGACAGCGCGCGCGGTGAACCACGCTGTAAACGAGCTTAAACAGAACAACCTGTAAGCTGTCCAATATTGGTAATTTGTTTTGGGGCGACTAAAAAGTAACTATCTACTTTGTTGGTCGCCCTTCATTTTTTCAGGTAAATATGTTGCAGGGCTTATCATAGCAAAATTTATAGGCGTTCTTTTTGTTTCATTTTTAATATCGGATGTGGCCTTTCATGGATGTAAATACGCCATTCCAAGCCTCGTTAACAACGGTCTGTTTTACACAGCCCACTGGTATCACGGCTCCTGCGGCCGGTATGACAGCATCCAGTCCACCCCGAATTTATCGGTCAGCATACCAAAGGTATCGCCCCAAAACTCAACCCTGGGCGTATGTGTGGCATTACCTCCGGCCGACAGCTTGTTATAAATATCGTGCAATTCCCCGTCGCTGCTGCAATTAAGCGTGAGCGCCATGCTTTTGCCTTTTTCAAGAGGGCCGCCCATGCAGTTATCTGCCCCTAACAGTACCACGCCGCCATTGGTAAGACTGGAATGCATAATGAGGTCTTTTTTATCAGGCGGCATCTGACCGGCGGCCGGCGATTCGCCTATGGGCATCAGCGACAGTTCGCCGCCCAGGCATTGTTGATAAAAGGTCATCGCCTCGCGGCATTCATTTTCAAAAAATAAATAAGCATTGATCGTTTTCATGGTATTTAAATTTTGGATTCAGTCAGATATTGATTGATTGTTCGCGCAGTGTCATTTACATCACTGCCAGGTAGCGAATACAAAGATACCGGGAACTCAGAATAAGAACAGGGCGTATTAAGGCATTTAAGGGGGTGTTTGCGACAATGGGGTTACCAATGCTCCGTTAAAAAATCTTCAATTAGATGCAGCACCTCGTCAAAATTCGTTTCAAGCACCCAATGACTGCCATCGAGAATATGGACCCGGGCTTCCGGTAAGTCTCTCCTGAAGCAGGGAGCCTCGTCTACACTGAAAAACGGTTCATATTTGCCCCATATGACCAGGGCAGGAGGCTGATGAGCACGGAAATATTCCTGGAAGACCGGAAACATTCCGATGTGGCTTTTGTAGTCGCAATTCAGTTCATATTGCATATCAAGATTACCGGGTCTTTTCATAACGTTCCAGTCGAGCACCGGTAATTCAGGGCTTATTCTTGAGCGCATTTCCCCGGGCAATCCTGCAATATATTGCATTTTTACGCCGTCCTCGCTTAAGAATGCATAAACCTTTTTCTTCTTTTCAGGAGTGGGATTTTCCCAATATTCTCTCGTTTCATCCCATACCGGGCCGATGCCTTCATCGTATGCATTACCGCTTTGCACAATGATCCCCCTGATCTTTTCAGGATGGTTCACGCATAGCTGAAGACCTACAGCAGCACCATAATCGTGAAGGTAAATGATGAACGGCGGCAGGTTTATCTCCTCCGTAAATTTATTGATACAAACCGCAATATTCCTGAATGTATATTCAAATTGATCTTTCGGCGGAAAAGCGCTGAACCCAAACCCCGGATAATCCGGAGCAACCAGGTGATACCGGTCAGACAGGGCCGTCATCAGGTTTTTAAACATTACAGACGAACTGGGAAAACCATGCAAAAGCAACAGCGATGGATTTTTCCTGTCTCCGGCCTCGCGATAAAAAATATCGATACCATCCACTTTAATTGACCTGTTAAAGATTTGAGCGCTCATGTTGGTTTTCCGATCAAAAACCGGGCCTCCCCTTCCGGCTTCAAATCGCCTTATCCACGGTAGTTATACAGCCGTTATTCAGCTGCTGACATAAGGCTGTCATTATTCCTCCGTTCCTTTGCTGCAACCTAATCAATTCACCCATGGAAAAACTGGACCTGGCCAAACAATACAAAAGCTACTACACCGCCAAAACCAAACCCGAGCTGATCGATATTGAAAAAGCACAATACCTTTCCCTCACGGGAAAAGGCGACCCTTCCGCCCGCGCGTTCGCCGACCGGATACAGGCGCTCTATGCAACGGCATATACCATTAAATTCATTTTCAAGGAACAGGGAAAAGATTTTGTCGTGCCCAAACTGGAAGGGTTATGGTGGTATGATGAAGAACGTTTCGCCGCTTTGTCTTTCGACGAAACGCCGGCCGTCGTTCCCAGGAGCGAATGGGAATACAGGCTGCTGATCCGCATGCCGGATTTTGTTTCGCGGCAGGAGGTTGCATCTGCGATAGATGCGGTAGTTTCAAAAAAAAATATCCGGCTGGCAAAAGCAATCACGCTTCATGAAATGACGGAAGGAAAGGCCGTGCAAATGCTGCATATCGGCCCGTTTGAAAAGGAGCCTGACACGCTGAAACAGCTCCTTGAATTTACGCAGGCCCGTCAATTGCAGAAAAACGGTCTGCATCACGAAATATACCTGAGCGATTTCAGGAAAACATCGTCGGATAAGCTGAAGACCATTTTGAGGGAGCCGGTGAAGTAATTTTGTGCATAATCTTACCCGGCGAGAATATCTTTCCAATGGTAAAAGCACTTCGAAATACGTTATTCCTGCTAATCATTAACCAGGGGACGAAAAAACAGCTGAAAAGTACCGGCAACGATTATGAACAGCCATTGCGCATAACATTTGATTAATTACCACGGTTAAACCATTTTACACATCACAAACCATCCGGTTAATAATCAACAAATTATACACAAAATCAACCACTTATATAATTAAACAACCTTAAATAGCGTTATTCATTTACAATTCATTAACAAATACACCCGCATATCAAAGAAGAATGACTTATTTTCATGCCGTCAAACCACTCCCTGAATGGTAAAACCCAAACTGCCGCAACGTTTAATTCCGGCCGGTATCAGAAAAGGCGTTCTTGCAATCGTTAATGCAGGTGTAATCACCAGTGAACCGGAACAGAACAAAAGAACGCGGGTGATCAACATCTCCAGTTTGATTGCGGCTTCACTGGTATTTTTTTTCGGCGGCGGGCTTACCATTATGTCCGGCAACACCCTCATCCTCTACCCTGCCGTCCCGGAAACCATTCTTTTTGCAAGCGCCATCCTGCTCAATCAACGCAAACAATATTTCTGGTCCTCCGTGATCTGGCATTTCACTTTTTGCTCCGCCACTTTCATCTTCGGCGTCATGCTCAGCTCCGTGATCGATGCCACCCACATGGCGGGTTACCTCATCGGGGCGCCTTTGCTGATCTTCAACCGCAAGGAAACAAAACTGCTCACCGTGTGCATCGCCTGCTCCATTGCGGCGCTAGTGGGCATTGAAGTGATCACCCAGCTGGACATCGTTGCCCCGCTGGAGATCTCCGGCAGCCTCTACCCCGTTTTCCGCGTAGCCACCTGGCTCACGGTGATCCTCCTGAACGTGGTCGTGATCCTGTTTTACCTTCAGCAGAACAATATCCTCATCGCCAGGCTCAGCAAGGCGAACAACAAGCTCAGCAATGTGAACGTAAAACTCTCGAAAGAAAGTTTTTATAAAACCGTCTACGTCAACGAAACCACCCACGAACTGCGCTCTCCGCTGAACGCATTATACGCGATCAACAAAGTGCTGCAGGACCCGGACCTCTCCGAAACAGACCGTCAGAAGATGCACGAAAGCATCGATTATTCGCTCAACCACGCCCTCGAGATCATTAACAACGTGCTGGCACTGGCGAAGATCGAATCGGGGCAAACCATACCCGTCAACATTCAAAGCCTGCAATTACGCGAATGGCTGCACAATACCGTGCAGGTGTTTATGTACCAGGCTTCCGTGCGGGAGCTCACCATCACCGCCGCCGTACATCCCGGAACGCCTGAAATGGTCAATTTCCCGCGAATACAAGTTACGCAGGTGCTGAACAACCTCGTCAGCAACGCCCTCAAATTTTCGAAAAAAGGCGGTGCGATCAGGATCGAAGCGGCGATGGAAGAGAATTTTCTTTGTCTTACCGTGCAGGACAGCGGCAAGGGCATGAGCGAAGAAACGCTTGCCAGGCTTTTCACGCCTTTCTTTTCCTCCGGAGATAACAATCCCACCGGCACCGGGCTGGGCATGCACATCGCGAAAAAGATCACCGAACAACTGGGCGGCTCCCTCACCGCGGAAACAAAAATGGGCCTGGGCAGCAAGTTCACCGCCCGGTTCAGAACAGACGTTGCCGTTTCTTCCGAAACGAACAATACCCCAAACCTTCCTGCTTTGTATCCCGCGAAGGTGCTTATTATCGACGACGATGTGGTGGGATCGCATTACTACGGCAAAATGCTGAACAACATGGGCTGCGAGGTGGAAGTGGCGCATACCGGCGCGGAAGGGCTGCAAATGGCCGAAAAAAGAAGGCCCGATATCATTTTCCTGGACATGAAACTGCCCGACATCGACGGTAAAGACCTGCTGCAGGTATTAAAATCGCATCACACGCTTTCGAGCGTGCCCGTGGTGTTCGTAACCGGTAGCAACCTGCCCGAAGAACGGGCCGCGGCATGGGACCTGGGAGCAGACGAATACGTCGTAAAGCCCATGCAGCTCTCCACCCTTACGCGCATTCTGCAGGAGCACACCTCGCACTAAAATATCACATATTCTTTCTTATTATACGTAATACATAACCGGCTGATTATAGCCATGAGTAGCCTGCGCCTTTACCGCAGGCTACTTTTTTACCTTCCCTTTAACCCTCTGAAAGCCCGCCGATTACCAGTTTAATTATATATATTCTAATTGAAATTCATAACAGTAACCATTAAACGACAAGTTTATGCAATTCATTATCCTGCCTAAGCGGCTTTATTGCCCTTTCCCGTCCCGTATTAACAGTCATGTGCTCGCAGCCGACGCTCACACCGTTCAGTGGATCCGTAAATTCGGCCTGCTTCGTTCGGAAGAACAGATTCACCAGTACCGCAAAGAAGGGTACGCGTACATGGTGGCCAGAATGTTCCCGAATGCAGACAGGGAAACGTTATGCGCGTATTCCGACCTGAACACGTTGTTATTCCTGGTAGACGATTTCCTGGACCAGAAAGACGCGATGGTGTCTGGCGGGCACGACAGCGGCTCTGTGGAGCAGTTCAGCAAACATTTCGTGGCGATCCTCGAAAACCCGGCCATTGCGCACAATAGCAAAGAACCGGTATTCGCGGCGCTGGCCGATCTTTGGGAAAGACTGATGCGCCTTGGCACCGCCGGGTGGCTGGAGAAGTACAAAAAAAGCCTGTGGCGCATTTTTCATGCCGCGCTGTGGCAGCACAAAAACATCGAAGCGGGACGCTGGCCTTCGGTGGAAGATTACATGGAACGCCGACAGTACATCGGCGCGGCAAACGTGGCGACGGACTGCGTGGAGATGATCGACCGCATCACGCTGCCATCCGAGGTTTGGGAGCACCCGGTGCTGACCGAGCTCACGGAGCTGTGCAGGAACACGGTCTGCTGGGCGAACGATCTCTTCTCCTTGTCGAAAGAACGTGAGAAAGGAGAATACCACAACCTGGTGACGATCCTGGCGCATGAAAAAAAATCCTCTTTCACCAAAGCGATCGCCAAAACCGTCGCCATTCACGATCAACAGGTGCGCCGTTTTATCCGGCTTACGGCCATGCTGCCTTCTTTCGATGAAGCGGTGGATATGGAGATCGTGCGGTATGTAGAAGGGTTAAAAGCCATCATGCGCGCGAACATCGACTGGAGCAACCACGAAACCAGCCGTTACCAGTTCCAGTACGCCGATTACAAAGTTGCGGCTGCAACCGCTGCGGTAGCGGTGCATGTTTAAATGTTGGGAAAAAAGAAATAGCCGCTGCCTGGGGGGTCTTTGGGCGGCGGTTATTTTTTATAAACGATTAAACGATGATAACAGGGCACATAAAATCCCCAATATGAAAGGAAAAGAATTATGAAATTTAACGTCGTATGCATCATTGTTATATGAACCCAGACAATTATTTTGCTGACTTTTTTGTGCACAGGATGCATTAAATTCCCTAGAATCGTAAAGGTACACTCCGGTGACCGCTTCATCCTCCTTGATACCATTTTCGAAAAGAAACCCGTAAAGGCAAAATATGATAAAAGTGACCTGAGCTACCTGTACCGGGAAATCATGAACAAAAAAGGGAAATGGGTCAAAATAGAACGCATGATCAGCGAAATGGGCATCTGCGGAACCAGCCAGCCACATGTTGACCTTACTCCGGGAGACATTGTAGACATCCCCAACAAACTGGCATTGTGCACCGTCCGTCCGTTCTATCATTTACATTACCGAACATCTCGGGCACTTTTAGCATGACGCAATAATGGAGCGAAAATATCAGTGAGGAAAAAATGTTGAAACCGGATAAGAAAAGGGGCGCCACATTCAGCGCCCCTTTCAATGATCTATATCTATCCCAATCACGCCAAATCAAACCTGTCCAGATTCATCACTTTATTCCAGGCCGCCACGAAATCTTTCACGAATTTCCCCTGTGCATCGGCGCTGCCGTACACTTCCGCGATGGCCCGCAGTTCGGCGTTGGAGCCGAATACGAGGTCCGCACGGGTGGCCGTCCATTTCTTTTTGCCGGAGGCGCGGTCGCTGCCTTCGTACAGTTCTTTGTTTTCAGATGCGGCTTTCCATGCGGTGCGCATGTCGAGCAGGTTGATGAAAAAGTCGTTGGTGAGCTGGCCCGGGCGCGTGGTGAAAACGCCATGTTGCGAACCGTCGAAGTTCGTGCCCAGCACGCGTAAACCACCTACCAGCACCGTAAGCTCGGGCGCTGAAAGTGTGAGCAGGTGCGCTTTGTCGATCAGCAGCTCTTCGGTGGACACATGCAGCCTCGATTTGCGGAAGTTGCGGAAACCATCTGCCTGCGGCTCCAGGAAACTTACGGATTCCACATCGGTCTGCTCCTGAGACGCGTCCATGCGGCCGGGGGTAAACGGTACGCTCACGGCCTGCCCCGCGTCTTTCGCGGCGACTTCCACTGCGGCGCAACCAGCCAATACGATCAGGTCTGCCAGCGACACTTTTTTACCGCCGGTCTGCGCTTTATTAAAATCTTTCTGAATGCCTTCCAGTTTGTCCAGCACTTTCTGCAGCTGCGGCGGGTTGTTCACCACCCAGAATTTCTGCGGCGCCAGGCGGATGCGCGCGCCGTTGGCGCCGCCGCGTTTGTCCGACCCGCGGAAGGTGGAAGCCGAAGCCCATGCCGTGGACACCAGTTCCGATACGGTCAGGCCGGAAGACAAAATTTTCGTTTTCAGTTCCGCAACGTCTTTCCCATCGATCAAAGCATGGTCTACTTCCGGGATCGGGTCCTGCCAGAGCAGCTCTTCCTGCGGCACGTCAGGACCGAGGTAACGGGCGCGGGGGCCCATATCGCGGTGCGTCAGTTTAAACCATGCCCGCGCAAATGCATCCGCAAATGCGTCCGGGTTTTCCAGGAAACGCCTCGATATTTTTTCATACACCGGGTCGAACCGCAAGGAAAGATCGGTGGTGAGCATGGTGGGCAGGTGTTTCTTTGAACCGTCGAATGCGTCGGGGATAATGTTCTCCGCATTTTTAGCTACCCACTGATGTGCGCCGGCGGGGCTTTTCGTCAGTTCCCATTCAAAGGCGAAGAGGTTTTCGAAGAAGTTGTTGCTCCATTTGGTGGGTGTTTTTGTCCAGATCACTTCGAGGCCGCTGGTGATGGTATCCGCTCCTTTACCGGAACCAAAACTGTTGCTCCAGCCAAGACCCTGCTGCTCCAATCCCGCCGCTTCAGGTTCTTTGCCCACGTGCGTGGAGGGCGCGGCGCCATGCGTTTTACCAAAGCTATGCCCGCCAGCGATCAGCGCTACGGTCTCTTCATCGTTCATCGCCATGCGGCCGAACGTATCACGGATATCTTTCGCCGCGGCGATCGGGTCGGGATTGCCGTCAGGCCCTTCGGGGTTCACATAGATCAGGCCCATCTGCACCGCGGCCAGCGGTTTTTCGAGATTGCGGGAGTGAATATCGCCGTCCGCATCGTCGTCAGACGATACTACGCCGTGTTCTTTCGGCACGCCGTGCGAACCGTGCGCATAACGCAGATCGCCGCCCAGCCAGGTGTTTTCAGAGCCCCAGTATACGTCTTCATCGGGCTCCCACACGTCTGCACGGCCGCCTGCAAAACCGAAAGTTTTAAAGCCCATCGATTCCAGCGCGATATTGCCGGTGAGGATCAGCAGGTCCGCCCACGATATTTTGTTGCCGTATTTCTGTTTGATGGGCCATAGCAGCCTGCGGGCTTTATCAAGGCTCACGTTATCGGGCCAGCTGTTGAGCGGCGCGAAACGTTGCTGGCCGGAGCCTGCGCCGCCACGACCGTCGCCTACGCGGTAAGTGCCCGCGCTATGCCAGGCCATGCGGATGAACAGCGGGCCGTAATGCCCGAAATCTGCCGGCCACCAGTCCTGCGAATCGGTCATCAGCGCATGAAGGTCTTTTTTCACCGCGTCCAGGTCGAGGCTTTTGAAAGCTTCGGCATAGTTAAAATCTTCATCCATCGGGTTCGATAACGACGAGTGCTGACGCAGGATATTGAGCTTTAACTGGTCCGGCCACCAGTCGCGGTTCCTGGTGCCGCCGCCGCCAACGTTTGGTTTCATGCTCCCGTTGTGGAACGGGCATTTGCTAATGTCTTGAGACTCTTTTTCCATTTTTAATTATTTATGGGATTGAAGAATACTTGCCGACCCATGAGGGGGCGCAGGTTGGTAAAAGTAGCATATTGACAATATAATCAAAATCTATTAATTCTATATTTTAATAGTTAAAACCTATTTACTTCCCCCTTCGCTGAACATATAACAACTCAAAAAAGCACGATGTTCGCCACGTTGTCCGTTAGCGGAGGACGTTTGTCCGCATACGAACAAGTTAAATAAATTTAAAATGCGTAATTCCCATTCAACAAATACCCCTCCCGGCTGGCAGTATTCTTGTAATTTCCGGAACATGCTGAAAAACTACTTCGTAATCGCCTGGCGGAATCTCAGGAAAGACAAGCTATATGCTTTCCTGAATATCATCGGTCTTGCAGTGGCCACAGCCGCCTTTCTCCTGATCGTCAACTTCGTCAGGTTCGAGCAGAGTTATGAAAACTTCCATCACAACGCCCCCGATATTTTCCGCGTGACCACCCAACTGTACAAAGGTTCGGAACTGGTCTTCCACGATTGTGAAACCTATCCCCCCATGGGCCCGCTGCTGAAAAAAGACATGCCGGAAGTGAAGGATTTCGTGCGTGTGCAGGACATGGCGGAAAGACGCGAAGTACGTGCGGGCGACAAATATTTCCAGTTGAACAAGATCTACGCCGCAGACCCGTCGATGTTTACGATATTCGATTACGAATTCATCGAAGGCGACCCGCAAACCGCGCTGCGCAGGCCGATGGAAGCAGTACTTACGGAAACTACGGCAAAACAATTATTCGGCCCCGGCCCCGCGCTCGGCAAAACATACCTGAACCAGCAATACCTGTACACGGTAACGGGCGTCATCAAAGACGTGCCGCCCAACACACACCTGAAGTTCGACCTGCTCATGTCTTTTTCCTCCCTCGAAAAAATGGGCTGGCGGATAACGGACAACTGGAACGGCAACAATAATTATCTCTACCTGCTGATGGCGCCCGGCACGGACGTTGCCGCCTTCAACCAGAAGCTGCGCAAGGTTTCCGCAGAAAGACTGGAAAACGAAGTGGCGGTGGCCGAGCCCGCGAAAGATATTCATCTTTACTCCCATAAAGGTTATGAACCGGAAATAAACGGCGATGCCAAAACGGTGCAGTTTCTCACCATCACGGCGCTGCTGGTGCTGCTGGTGGGCGCGGTGAATTATGTGAACATGACCACCGCCCGCTCCGCCGAACGCATCAAAGAGATCGCCATGCGGAAAGTTCTGGGCTCCTCGCGCGGCCTGCTGATAGGCCAGCTGCTCGCGGAAACCCTCCTGGTGAACCTTTTCGCGATGGGGCTATCGCTGCTGATCGTTTGGCTGAGCCTCCCAGCCTATTTTGCTTTGATCGGCCGGCCGGTGCAGAACGACTTTTTTATAACATCATCTTTCTGGCTGATCTGCATGGGCCTGTTCCTGCTCAACTGTTTGCTCTCCGGTCTGTATCCCGCCATGGTATTGTCCGCCGTAAAACCTGTGAGCATCACCAAAAGGTACCACACCTCGCGCGGCGGCAACCTGTTCCGCAAGGTCTTGGTCACCGGGCAGTTTGCGGCGGCGCTGCTCGTATTGTCCGCTTCGTTTGTGGTGTACCGGCAACTGGCGTTCCTGCGCGGCCAGGACATGGGGTTGGACGCGAAAAACCTGCTGGTTGTAGATGGCCCGCTTTCCAACGGCTCCGATTCCGCGCGTGTGCAAACTGGCATCGTATTAAAAAATGAACTGAAGAACCTTCCCGGCGTAAAAACGGTAACGCTTTGCGAAGGGCTGCCCGGTGTGGACATGGACGTGCTGAATACAACCGTAGGCGTCACCCGCCTCGGTTCAGAAGAAGGCAAAGGCTACAGTTTCACCTACTTCGGCATCGACGAAGATTTTGTGCCCGCGATGAAAATGCGCCTTGCCGCCGGTGAAAATTTCAGGGACGGGTCTGCCCGCCGCAGAGAGGTGCTGATCAACGAAGAAGCCGCCAGGTTGCTCGGTTTCAAAAGCCCCGCGGAAGCAATTGGCCGAAAGATCAACGGCCGCTCGTTCGGCGTGCCGGAAGCCGCCATTGCCGGCGTGATCAAAAATTACAACCAGCAGTCTCTGAAAAACGCGGTGCCGCCGATCATCCATCATTATATAGACGAGCCTAATTTCTTCGGCGTAAAACTCGCTACCGGCGACGTAAGCGCTACGCTGGCGCAGGTAAAAAAGGTTTGGGAAAAACAGTACCCCGGCTACGCGTTCAACTATCATTTTATGAACGATATGTTCGACGAACAATACAAGGCAGACCAGCAGTTTGAAAAGATCGCGCGCGTGTTTTCCATCTTTATCCTGCTCATCACCTGCATGGGCGTACTGGGACTAACGGCGTACAATATCGCGCGGCGTACGAGGGAGATCGGCATCCGCAAAGTGCTGGGCGCTTCGGTAACAGGCATCGTAACCTTGTTGTCTAAAGATTTTATCCGGCTGGTGTTTATCTCCGCGATCATCGCTTCGCCTCTCGCATGGCTGGCGATGCACCGCTGGCTGCAGGATTTTGCGTACCGTATTGAATTAAAGTGGTGGATGTTTGCTCTCCCGGGGCTGGCAGCGCTGTCCGTAGCGCTTTTCACCATCGGTTTCCAATCGGTAAAAGCCGCGCTGACAAACCCCGTGAAATCTTTAAGATCTGAATAATGTTGATTGAAATACGAGTAAAAAGAGCCGTGCCTGTTTAGGCGCGGCTCTTCGTTTTATTCCCTGCCGGAAAGGAACAGCAGTAAAATAAATTGCTAACCATAGCAGTTATTTCGTTAACTTCGCCTCTCATACTTCAAGATTTTCACTTCGGCGCATCGCAGGCCTTCATTTTGTCACATCTTTTATGTTCTACGCCCGGCCTCCTTTGGGGAGATCTCGTTAATTCGTCGGTTGCCGTGCGTCCGGATGCCTACAGCGGCTCCTGATCATGTTTTAAGAATGACTACAACCGCTGCTGATTCGTATTTGCGAACAAATACCTCCGCACGATGGCTAAAATCCTTATCGTGGACGACGATCCTTCCATACTGGAAGCCATTTCCCTGGTGCTTACGCGTAAAAACATCGACGTTGTATCGCTCAACGACGCCTCAACGTTACAGTCTGCCCTCAGGGAACAGGAACCCGATATGCTGTTAATGGATATTTTTATGGGAATATTCGACGGCAGGAACCTCTGCCGCGAGATCAAACGGTCTCAAACGGACATACCCGTCGTTTTAATCTCCGGGCACGTCGTTTCGAACGAATCCGTCGCCGAATGTTACGCCGATGCGCTGCTCATCAAGCCTTTCCGCCTGAACGAGCTGTACGATGTTATTGAAAAATTCCTGCATTAGTCTCTGTTCAATGCACCCCCTGGTTTAAGCCAAAATAATGCTGCAGGTTATTATTTCTTCCGCGCGAGCAATCCCTCGTTAAACACGCTTTCCATGTCCTTCGGCGTAGGTTTCCCCTTGCCCGTGGCGATCAGGTCGCGCAGGCTGTCTTTCACGTAATGCGTCCAGGCGTCGTGGCAGATGTCGAAACATTCATCAGCCGGCGTCAGGCCCTGGTGGGTGAAACGCACTTCTGTTTTGCCGTTTTTGGGAGTGATGTCGAACACGATGTCCGTGTTTTTCCATTCCTCTTTGTCTTTCGTGAACTGGAAATAATTGTCCAGCACATGCCAGGAAACTTTTTTCCCGGGCTCCAGGGCCATCACTTTTATTTTGGTGAGATGAACGTCTTTGTAATGATAATTGAATACACTGCCCGGTTTGTCCGTATCCCCTTCGATGTTTTCGCTCCACCAGCCGCGTACGTTGTTGATGGCTTTGTAGGCTTCCTGCGGGGTTTGGTCTACCAGTATGGTAGCTGTAAAATCTTGCTGTTTCATGGATTTCATTTTTTGTTACCACGAAGCTACGGCCTGTTCCGGCAACGGAAGGTATGGGATTCAGACATTCCCGCGGGTTGGTTTGGACATTTTTAGGAGTGAAAGTCTCCGGGCATCAAAAAACCGCCTTGCGGGCGGTTTCATTATCTTCTAAGTCAGGCGGCGGATGCCTTCCAAACAGGCTCTCGCATTGTGGTACGGGCACTTCCAAAGCCCCGCCTTATCTTCCTGCATGGGTTTCCCTTCCGCATCGATGCCCCAAAACCATTCGCCATGCTGTTTGTCGAGAATGCTGCGCCGGATGAACTGCCAGCTGGCTTCCGCCTGCCGCAGAAAACGTTCTTTCCTGCTTAATTGCCATGCGTTGAGAAAACCTACAACAGCTTCCGCCTGCGGCCACCAATGTTTCTCCCGCACCAGGTGATCCGCGTCCGCATCGTATTCGTACCACATCCCGCCGTCTTCGTCCACGCCTTCCAGCGCGGTTTCGGCCATGCGCACCGCTACTTCCCGGAACTTTTGGATCACTTCTTCCGCTTTGATGATCTCCGCGGCTTCCTGCATCAGCCAGGCCGCTTCTATGTCGTGCCCATACGAAACAAGGTTCCCTTTCACCTGCCAGCGCTCATCGAAAAACAACGACAAACGGTTTTTGTTTGTGTTGAGCATCTTATCGTAAAACACGTTCAAAAGACCGATGATACTGCGTTTGAGGCCATCATCCGGCCAAACCGTATAAAGGTTCGCATACGCTTCCAGCACATGCAGGTGCGTGTTCATCGTCTTTTTTTCATTCGCGTCTTTCGCGCTCAGGCGCAGGTCTTTCAGTTCGCCCCAGTCGCGGGAAAACGCTTCGAAATAACCGCCATGCTCCGGGTCGTATGCATGTTGTTCGATCAACCGGTACAGCGCAATGGCCTGCTCCTTTGCAAGTTCTTCGCCGGCGGCTTTGTAATATTCGCTGAAAGCGTACGCGGCGAAAGACAATGCATAGATCTGCTTTTTCGTGTCCACCGGTTTGCCGGTGTAGTCCACCGTCCAGTACACGCCGCCGAATTCGGTATCGATAAAATGTTCGGTGATGTAAGCGTACGCGCGCCGCGCCGTGGCGATGTATTCCGGCCGCGCATCGTAACGGTGGGCCACGGAAAACGTCCACAATATCCGTGCGTTCAGCACCACGCCCTTCAGTGCATACGCATCGGCCGCTCCGTTGTGCATGATCCTGCCTTTAAAACCGCCATGCCGTTCGTCGATCGTATGTTCCATCCAGAACCGGAGAATGTTCTCCAGCTCAGTTTGTAATTCCTTCCTGAATGTTCCCTGCATAACTGCCTGATTTTCTTTTTTCCGCCAGCGAGCCGGCAATTTCCGCGATACGCGCTTCCGATAAAGGGTACATCGCGATAAACACGATAGACAATACCGACCCCGCCGCGGGCAGCAGGCTCAGCATCAGCACGATGCCGGTTTGCGCCGCATCGCCCTGCACTGCGTTGGCTTGGAATCCGAATGCCGCCAGCAGCCAGCCCGTCAACGCGCCGCCGCAGGTCCAGCCCAGCTTCTGCGACATGGAAGACGATGAGAATATCAACCCCGTGGCCCTCCTGCCCGTGCGCCATTCGGAATAATCCACAATATCCGCATACATGCTCCACAGCAGCGGGAAAATGATGCCCGCGCAAATGCTGATAAAAAACTGGAACAGGAAAATGAGCGTCAGCTGATCTCTCCGCAGCCAGTAGAACACGATGCTCAACACCGAAGCGATCACCATTGCGCCGAGGTAGGTTTTCTTTTTGCCGATGCGGTTGGCCACCGGCGAGGCCAGCACCACGCCGATGATGTTCGCGCCCTGCCCCAGCATGAGGTATAGCGTAGACCACGTAATACTGAGGCTGCCCCAGCTGAATGCGCCGTTATCCGCCACGTAATATTTGAAATAATACAGCGTGGCGCCGTCGCGAATGCTGTTGAAGATAAGCGCCGCCACGCCCGCGCCCAGCAATATCCACCAGGGCCGGTTGTGCAGCAGGTCTTTAAAATCGTCTTTTAACGCCGTATTCCCTTCCTGTATCGGCCGCACTCTTTCCTTCACCCATGCAAAACACAGCAGGAACAGGGTGACGCAGATCACAGCGATGACCGAAACAGACAACTGCCAGGCCGTTTGCACGCTGGCGAAACCTGAAAAATAATCCACCAGCGGCTCCAGCATCCCCAGCGCGATAAAGCTGCCCGCAAATGCAAAGGCCATCCTGAAAGACGCCAGGGTATTGCGGTCGCGGCTGTCCGGCGAAATAACGCCCAGCAGCGACGCATACGGCACATTGATGAGCGAGTAGATCATCATCATGAGCGAATAGGTAATGTAGGCATACACCAGCATGCCCGCCGGCGAAAGCCCCGGCGTGGTGAAGGTGAGCACGCCGATCACGCCGAAAGGCACGGCGGTGAGCAGCAGGTACGGCCTGAACTTTCCCCAGCGGCTGTGCGTCCTGTCCGTCATGATGCCCACCACCGGGTCGAAAGCAGTGTCCCAGATGCGGGTGATGAGAAACATGGTGCCCGCCGCCGCGGCGTTGATGCCCATTACGTCCGTATAAAAAAACAGGAGGTACATGCCGAAGAGTTTCCAGAACATAGACGAGGCCATGTCTCCAAACCCGTAGCCGATCTTTTCCCGCAGCGATAATTGTTGATGCATGTTAAGTTGGTTCTGATTGATAAAAATGCCGGCGCGGCTCACCATCCGGGCATCTGGCCGAGCGTAACGATGTTGCCGGCCTCTGCCAGCGATCTGATCTCCTGTTCGGAATTATGTTCGAACGTAAGCTCAGACCATCCCATAAAAAACGTCCACAACGGCTGGTCTTTCAGCTGCGCCGCCGTGGGGTAACGCTGGCATTCCCCGATGGCGATGGGTTTGCCGCCGGAGGCTTTTACGATGATGTCGTATTTTTCCTTGGAATAACCGCTGCCATCGTCGTACACGTCCAGCGCCAGCATATCGAAATAAGCATTGCCGGGGTGATAGGTTTGCGCATCCGAGGCGAGGGTTTTAAAATCCTGGATATCCCACACCCAGATGAGATTGCTTAATCCTTTTGTTTTTGTCATGTAATCATGCGTGATCTGCCAGAGCTTCGCGGTGCCTTGCGGGCCAGGCCTTCCGCCCCACCAGAACACGCCCTGGTTCATTTCATGCAGCGGGCGCCAGAGCACTTCCACACCTTGGTCTTCCAGCTGCTGCAGGTATACGCTCACTTCGTCCATCATCTTTTTCCATTTGCCGTTCAGCGGCGTGCCGTTGGTGATCAGTTCCTGCCATTGTTCGTTGGTCAGCTTGCTTTTCACGCCCTGGTCGTCCCACCCGCAGGGCTGTGCCAGCGCCGGGTTGCAGGCATGCCACATAATGTTCACCACCGCGCCTTTTTTCCATTGACGCGCCGCTTCATCGATCATCTTCTGGCGGTTGTTGATATTATCCGCCTGGAAAAGAAAATCGCCGCTCCACAGGCCGGGATACTTCCCGGTTACGGCGTGTACTTTTTCCGTCCATACTGCGGGGGTGGCATTCGGCTCACGATTGTGAATACCCAGCAGCGTTTTTTTGCCGGATATTTTGGTAAGATAATCGAGCACCTTGAAAGTTTTGCCCGGAGGGTCTGCCTGCTCTCCTTTTTCTTTTCCCGAGCTGCATGCGGGCATCAGGCCGACAGCCAATAAAATAAGCCCTGTAAAAATGTGTATGGAAAATTTCTTCATAGCGGTGGAATGTGGTTGATGCACAAATCTAACAAGCGGAGCGTCATTTCACATAGTACATATTTATCCATTCAAGGTATTTTCTTATCCCGCCTCCGCCGAAAGCCCTTATCAACCGCCAAATACGTCAAATTTTCAAGTTAATACTTTTACGACCGATTTTTCACTATTTTTATGTGTAAAGCGTTTATCATGAACCAGGAGATCCTGCGCGAGATCACGCCGCTTACTGGGCACGATTGTTTCACGATGTTCGCGCGTGAAAAAAAAGGCTTCGATTTCCCTTTGCATTTCCATGATGAGTTCGAGCTGAATTTCATCCGCAACGCCAAAGGCGCTCAACGCATCGTGGGCGATCATATGGACGAGATCGGCGGGCTGGAACTGGTGCTGGTGGGGCCAAACCTGCCACATGGCTGGTTCACGCACCGCTGCCGCTCAAGGTCCATTTACGAGGTCACCATCCAGTTTCACCGCGATTTTCTGCCCGCGGCGCTGCTCAACCGCAACCAGCTGAGCTTTATCAAAAACATGCTGGAAAAGGCTTCCCGGGGCATTTTATTTTCGCGCGCGGCAGCGGAGCAATACGCGGGGCGCATCGAGGCGCTGGAAAAACAGCAGGGTTTCGATTCCGTGCTGGAGCTGTTGTCTATCCTCCAGGGGCTTTCCACCACCGACCTGCGCATGCTGTCTTCCGCGCCCGCGCAGGACGGGGCGCAGCAGCACACCAGCCGCCGCATTCAAAAGGCCATGGAATACATGCACCAGCATTTCGACGATACCGTTTCCCTGCGCGAAGTGGCCGCGCTGGCGAATATGACCGAAGTATCATTCAGCCGCTTCTTCAAAAAACGCACCGGCAATACCTTTATAGAAGTATTAAACGAGATCAGGATGGGCAATGCCTCGCGCATGCTGATAGACACTACGCACACGGTGCATGAAATAGCCTACCAGTGCGGATTCAACAATCTTTCCAACTTCAACCGCACCTTCCGGAAAAAGAAAAACTGCACGCCTACCGAATACCGGCAACGGTTCGCCGGCTCCCGCATTTTTGTTTGAAGGATCAGAATTTGTCATAATTGCATTATTCCCCCGCAGGCGGGCATGTTATATTTGTTGCAAGGCACAAGCGCCTTTTCCATGTTATGCGAAACATATACGACGCCATCGTGATCGGCTCCGGCATCAGCGGCGGCTGGGCGGCAAAAGAGCTTTGTGAGAAAGGATTGAAAACGCTCGTGCTCGAGCGCGGCGGGCCGGTGGAACATGTAAAGGACTATACCACCGCCACCACGCCTCTGTGGGAGCTGCCGCGCCATGGCGCCGCCACGCTCGAAGCGCGCCGCGAAAGTCCCATCCAGAGCACGATCTATGCCTGGGAAGACGCGAGCCGGCGTTTTTTTGTTTCCGATAAAGAACATCCTTACATCCAGGCGAAACCCTTCGGCTGGATACGCGGGTACCAGACCGGCGGCCGTTCGCTGGTATGGGGCCGGCAAAGCTACCGTTTCGGCGACCTCGATTTTGAAGCGAATGCGAAAGACGGCGTAGGCGTAGACTGGCCCCTCCGTTACAAAGATCTCGCGCCCTGGTACAGCTATGCGGAGCGGTTCGCCGGCATCAGCGGCGCGGCGGAAGGCATCCCGCATTTACCGGACGGCGAATTCCTGCCCGCCATGGAAATGAATTGCGTGGAGAAGGAAGTGAAACGCAGGCTGGAAGAGGCTTACCACGGTGAAAGAAAATTCATCATGGGCCGCGTGGCCAATCTCACGAAAGCCGTTCACGGCCGCGGCCCCTGCCAGTACCGGAACCGCTGTCATCTCGGCTGCCCCTTCGGCGGGTATTTCAGCAGCAATTCCGCCACACTGCCCGCTGCGGCGGCTACCGGCAATCTCACGCTGCGCCCGCATTCCGTGGCAACTGAAATATTGTACGATAAAGATAAACGCCGTGCTACGGGCGTACGCATCACCGACGCGCAAACCCTGCAAAGCGAAGAATTCCACGCGAAGATCATTTTTGTAAATGCTTCCACCATCGCCACCGCCGCGCTGCTGCTGGCTTCAACGTCTGAAGTGTTCCCGCAGGGAATGGGCAACGGCTCCGGCCAGCTCGGTCGCAACCTGATCAATCATCACGTGGGCGCGGGCGCCAGCGGAACGTTCGAGGGCATGAAGGACGTGTATTATTACGGCAAACGCGCAAACGGCCCCTACATCCCGCGTTTCAGGAACATCGGCGGAACCTCCCGCCGCAGCGATTATCTCCGTGGCTTTGCGTACCAATGTAGCGCAGAAAGAGGAAATTTCCGGAGAGATCACGACGCATTAGGCATCGGCGCAGGACTGAAAGAAGCGCTTTCCGAGCCCGGCGATTGGACGATGAGCCTCGGCGGTTTCGGCGAAGTGCTGCCTTACGAAGAAAACAGGATCGGCCTTCACCCTTCCCTCAAAGACAAATGGGGCCAGCCTTTGGTCGTGATCGACTGCGAGATCAAACAAAATGAAAAGAACATGCGTGCGGACATGATCGCCAGCGCCGCCGAAATGCTTGAAAAAACCGGCTTCAAAAACATCCGCACGTTCGACCGCGCCAACGATCCGCAGGCCCGCGTATTAAGCGTTCATGAAATGGGCACCGCACGCATGGGCCGCGATCCGCGCACATCCGTGCTGAATGCGCATAACCAGCTGCATGAAGTGCCCAACGTGTTCGTGACGGACGGCGCATGTATGACCTCTTCCGCCTGCCAGAACCCTTCGCTCACCTACATGGCGCTCACTGCCCGCGCCTGCGCTTTCGCGGTGGATGAGCTTAAAAAAAGAAATCTTTGATATGCAATTTTCCAGGCACCTCGTTATCTCGCTGCTGCTGGGCGTTTCCGTCCACACAAGTTCCGCGCAGCAGCCTAAAATACTCGTGTTCTCCAAAACGGAGGGCGGCTACCGCCACACGTCCATCGAAGCGGGAAAGATCATGTTCATCAACACCGCAAAACAATACGGCATCGCGGCGGATACTACCGAAGATGCAACCTGGTTCACGCCCGCAAAACTTTCCCAATACAAAACATTGGTATTCCTCAGCACCCGCGGCAATGTGCTGGACAGTACGCAACAGCTCGCACTGATGGACTACATCCATACAGGCGGCGGTTTCGTCGGCATTCACGCCGCCACCACCACCGAATACGAATGGCCCTGGTACAACCGCCTGGCCGGCGCCTGGTTCGATGGCCATCCCGAGCCGCAGCAGGCCCTTTACCGCGTGACGGACAAAAATTTTCCCGCTACCAATCATTTGCCCGATACTTTCCGGCATTACGATGAAGTGTATAACTTTAAGTCCGTGCAGGATTCGCTGCATTATCTCATTACCGTAGAGGAAAACAGCTATTCCGGCGGAAAAATGGGCAGTCCGCACCCCGTTTGCTGGTACCGTGAATTTGAAGGCGGCCGCTCGTTTTATATCGGGCTGGGGCATTTCGAAAAAGATTACGAAGACCCGTTTTTCCTATCCATCGTCTGGAAAGGCATTCAATGGGCCATGCAACTCAAATAAACGTTATGAACCTGAACAGAAGAAACTTTATCCGGAAAATGGGCGCAGGCTCCGCAGCCGCGGGAGCCGCCGCAATATTGCCTTTCAGCGCCATGGGCATCGCAGGCTGCACGGAAGGGACGCCCGCCGCCGAAGACGATGCGCCGCCGCTGCAGATCGGTGAAAACATCGCGCTGGCGGAAACCGCGGCGGGAAAAGTAAAAGGATTTATCCTGCGCGGCATCACCACTTTTCTTGGCATTCCTTATGCGGCCGCTGCCAGCGGCGCAAACCGTTTTATGGGCCCACAGGAAATGAAGCCCTGGCAAGGCGTCCGCCCCGCGGTGTTTTACGGCAATTCCGCGCCGCAGGATGTGTACGGCCGTGCTTCCACTTCGTACGACGCGTTTATCGACCACTGGAACTACGACGAGATCAGCGAGGATTGTCTCACCCTGAACATCTGGACGCCTGCCCTGGACGGTAAAAAACGTCCTGTGCTCGTATGGCTGCATGGCGGCGGTTTCAGCAGGGGCAACGGCATCGAGCAGGACGGTTACCACGGCGAAAATTTTTCGCGTTACGGCGATGTGGTGTTCGTATCGCTCAATCACCGCCTGGGCCCGATCGGTTTTACCGATCTGTCTGGCATAGGCGGCGAAGCCTATGCCGATTCCGGTAACGCGGGCATGCTGGACATTGTGGCGGCCCTTCGCTGGGTGAATAAAAACATCGCGCAATTCAGCGGCGACGCGGATAATGTAACGATCGCAGGACAATCGGGTGGCGGCGCGAAAGTTTGTACGCTGGCGGCCATGCCTTCCGCGAAAGGCTTGGTCCATAAAGGCGTTTCGCTGAGCGGTTCTTCTACATCCGGCATCAGTAAAGAATATGCGCAGAAACTCGGCGCGTATATCGTAAAAGAGGCCGGGCTTACCGCTTCCGGCCTTGCCGCGCTGCAGCAAATGCCGTGGAAGGAATACCTTGCACTGGCAGACCGCGCCGCTTCGAAACTGCAAAAAGAACAACCTGTGCCCGGCATGCGCCGCGGCAGCTTCGGCCCGGTGGCAGACGGCATTCAGCTGCCAACCGGCAATTATTTCGAGCCTCGCGCCACGCACCCCGACATCCCGATGCTATTCTGCAGCACTTTCCACGAAAGCTCGCCCAGCCGTGCGGATGCAAGCGTGGAAAATATTTCCATGCAGGACGTGACAGAACGGCTGAAACCCGCTTACGGAGCGCGTTCCGCGGAAGTGGCGCAGGCTTACGCCAAAGTTTTTCCCGATGCAAAACCAGTCGAAATACTGGCGCTCGTTCGCTCCAACCGTTCGGCCGTAGTGGAATCCGCCACCGCCAAACTGCGGCAAAGTTCACCGGTATACATGGCCTGGTTCGGCTTCTGCCCTCCCCTGTTCGACGGCCGCATGCGCGCGTTCCATTGTCTGGACATCAGTTTCTGGTTCCTCAACACAGACCTCATGCTCAGTCATACCGGCGGCGGAAGCAGACCGCGCAAGCTCTCCGCGAAAATGGCGGACGCGCTGCTGCAATTCATGCGCAACGGCAATCCCAACGTATCCGCATTGCCGCAATGGCCCGCATTTAGCGCAGCCAATGGCGAAACGATGATACTGAACGACACCTGCGAAGTAAAAAACGACCCCGACCGCGCTGCGCGGCAGGTATTGCAGGGATAAAAAATTCAGCGGCAGGATCTCCTTACGGTCCTGCCGCTTTACAATATCGCTAAGTAAAAGTTTGTACCCGGCTTCATCACACCTTTCAACCGCCGTTGCGTCGCACGCTTCAGCTGCCGGCCTTTTATCATCGGGGATTGTTGTTTTCCTCTCATCGCACACTGTCTTTTTCTTCCGGTATCGCCGCGCCGCCGGGTTAATACCTGGCAAAAAACTTGAACAATCACCAGCTTTTAAACACGTACGTTCCCACCGCGCCCGGCTGCAGCCTGAAATTGGCCACCGATCCGTTGTAGCGGATGCTGAAACCGCCCGTGTTGTAGGAATCGTTCGCCACGATCAGCACGATCCGCCCGTCCGGCGTTTTAAACGCCACGTTGGGCAGTACCGCCGTGTTTTCGATCACCGTTGCGCGTCGGATGCCGGGCCTTTCTTCGTCTTCGGTAAGGCTGACCGACTTATCGCCCGTAAAAGTAGAAGCGATCCTCACCGAGCCTTTCGGCACAAAAGCGGAAGCATGCGCAATGGTGTAATACGCGATATTTTTCTGCACACGGTCCCCCATGATCGTGATGGCTCCCTGGCACATGGAGCAGCCGCCATTGTCTGTATGCGGGTCGTTCAGCGAATCGGCGGCAAGGTTCCACAAGATCACGTTGCGGCTCCAGTTGCGCGTTGTTTGTATCAGCATTCTTTTTACCGATGCGGCGATATTCAGCTCGCCGCCGCCGCGCTCTATCACCATTTGTTCGGTGAAATAGATATTCTTGTCCGGCCTCGCCATATGCAGCGTGCTCATGGCGCCCATGTCGCCGCCGTAATGGTGAAAACCCGAACCGTCCACATACTTCGATATTTCCGGGTCGCTGAGCAACGCCAGCGGATAGTCTGCACGGTCGAGGTTATGATCGAACAAAATGATCTTCGTTTTGATGCCTGCGGCAGCGAACGCGGGGCCGAGATGTTTTTTGATGAACTCGCCCTGCTCTTCGTAATACCACTGCATGCTGGGCGTGTTGCGGGAATTAAGCGGCTCGTTCTGCACGGTTACCGCTTCGATGCGGATGCCTTCTTTTTCCATCGCCTGCACATATTTCACAAAATACTGCGCGTAGGTGGCGTAGTATTCCTTTTTTAATGCGCCGCCGCGAACGTTGTTGTTGGTTTTCATCCAGGCGGGGGCAGACCAGGGCGAGCCCAGGATGGGAATGCCGGGCTTGATGGCCAGGATCTCCTTCATTACGGGCACCACGTCTTTCAGGTCCTGCGAAAGAGAGAATTTTTTCAGTTCGGGATCGGTTTGCCCGGCGGGCAGGTCGTTGTACGAAAACACGAAACTGTTCAGATCAGACGCGCCAATGCTCAGGCGCAGGTAGCTCAGACCCGCGCCATCAGCGCCGAACAGTTCCTGCAGCAATTGTTTGCGCGCGCCCGGGCTCATGTTCACCAGGTGCTGCGCGCTGCCGCCCGTAATGGCGAAGCCGAAGCCGTCGATCTCCTGGAACTGCTGGCGCCCGTCGATCGTGATCACGGGGCCGGATGGGCGTACGTTAGTGCCGAGCGTGGAATTTTCCGTCTGTTTTTTCAGGAGGGCCGATCTGTCGGGCGTGGTCACCCAGGCCTCTACCTGTGCGGATTGTTGCGCATACAGCCCCGTGGAAAGGCTGCATGCCAGTAATAAAAAGTACGGTTTCATAACGATGCATTAATGAGTTAGAAAGTTAATGAAATAAACGCTGCAGAAAAGCATGGAGCTGCACGCGCCACACGGTCCATTCATGGCCGCCCGGCGTGTAGAGCGTTTCGTGGCGGATGCCTTTTTTGGCGAGCGTCTCCGAAAGCCTGCGGTGGCCTTCCATCCGCGGATCGTCCGTGCCGCAGCCGGTCCAGAGCAGGCGCAGTTGCTGGTTCACCGCTTGCGGGTTATCGAATACGCCCGGCGCGCGTTCGTTGATATCGAACGATTCATCCGCCAATAAACCAGAGCTGAATTGCCCGATCCACGCGAATGTTTCCAGGTGGCGCAGGCCCATCACGTACGCCTGCCCGCCGCCCATAGATAATCCCGCGATGGCCGTGTTTTCCCTGCCGGGCAGCGTGCGGTAATGTTTGCGGATGTAGGGCAGAATGTCCTGCAGCAGTTCTTTCTCCAGCGCTTCCATGCCTTCTTTGGTGCTGCCGCCGGCCCATGAGCCGTCGGTAAGACCGTTTGGCATCACGATGATCATCGGCCGGGTTTTGTCTTCGGCCAGCAGGTTGTCCATGATCACGTCCGCACGGCCGGCGGTTTGCGTCCAGCTGGTTTCGTTGTCGCCCCCGCCATGGCGCAGGCACAGTACCGGGAAGCGGCGGTTAGGCCCGGCTTCATATTGCGGAGGCAGGTAAATCCGCATGCTTCGCGGCTTTCCGAGGGCCGTGGAAACATACCGGACGGTATGCACGGTTCCGTGCGGCACATTTTGCCACTGGTCGAACGCCGGTTTGCCACCGCATACCTCTACCATGCTGCCGTATACTTCGGTGCCGGCTTTTACGTCCGGGTTGGAAAGGTCTGCCATGTTCACGCCGTCCACATTGAACAGGTAAGCATACACACCAGGAGGCTGCGGGCCGATGGTAATGCTCCATACGCCCGCACTGTCTTTGCGCATCGGTTGGGGTTTTACGTTCCATTCGCCGAAAAGCAATTGTACCTGTTTTACATCGCGTCCGCGCAGGCGGAAAGTGATGCGTCCGTCTTCATGCACTTCGGGAGAAAAGGGTTTGCCGGCGGGCTGCCAGAAACCCTGGGTGGAAAAACTTTTGTGCTGCGCTTCTACGCATAGCGGCAGGCAAAACAATGCCGCCGCGAAATACCATACCAGGTTATTTTTCTTCATACGCTGTTATTACGCCGCCGATCAGGAAAACACCCCTTTTTGTTATAAAAACATCATTTTTTAAAGGGAAATGTTCATAAAATTGATCATACAAGCGGATGTTCATTAAAAAACCATTACTGGTTTTATATTTTGTAGCTCGTTTATTATCAATTACATAAAACGACCAGGAGAAATTTCACGAACCGGAACATTGTGCGTTCCGTCAAATTTGATTAGTATTGGAAGGTTGCGGGCACTGAAAAAGGATCAGTACGCAATCAAAAAAACATCAATCACCGGCACCTGAATTGTACGTTATGTTTAAAGATCTGTTACGGGAAATCACCCCGCTTACGCAACACGATTGTTTCACCATGTTCTCCCGGAAAAAATCGGCTTTTAATTTCCCGCTGCACAACCACGAGGAAATGGAGCTGAACCTGATCCTGAACGCGCCGGGCACCCAGCGCATCATCGGCGACCATATCGACGAGATCGGCGATATAGAACTGGTGCTGGTAGGGCCAAACCTGCCGCATGGCTGGTTCACGCACCATTGCACCAGCGAGGAGATCCTGGAGGTGACCATCCAGTTCCATAAAGATCTTTTCTCGCAAAACCTGCTGTTAAAAAATCAGCTCATCCACATCCGCAACCTGTTCGAGAGCTCCAAAAGAGGCGTACTGTTCGACCGGGAAACCGCCCGGCAGATGTCTGACCGCATCCAGCAGCTGGACAAACGCAACGGTTTCGATTCCATCCTCGAATTGTTTTCCATCATCCACGACCTTTCCATTGCGCGCAATACCCGCATGCTGTCTGACGTAAGTTTCACCAAAGAAAACCTCAGCTTCAACAGCCGCCGGCTCGAGCGTGTGTTCGAGTATATGAACCAGCATTTTCAAAGGGAAATCCCGCTGGTGGAAGTGGCCAAACTGGCAAACATGCCCGAGGCTTCGTTCAGCAGGTTCATCAAACTGCATACAGGGTATACATTTACGGAAAACCTCACCGAAATAAGACTGGGGCATGTTTCGAGAATGCTGATCAACACCACGCATTCCATTGCCGAGATCGCCTACAAATGCGGGTTTAACAACCTCGCCAATTTCAACCGCATCTTCAAGCTGAAAAAGGGTTGTACGCCGAAGGAGTTCAAAAAGAACTTCAACGGGCGGCGGGTTTTTGTATAAACGGCGCGGCGCTGAACGCTTTGTTTTTGCGGATAAGCGCCGTGAGCGTTTGTTCGGACGTGGCGGAACGCAACCCGTCGGGTGCGGTATGCATGCAATAATCCACCAGTTGTTCTACCGTGGTCGTAGCCACGTGCATCCGCGAATCGCTGGATGCGTAATAAATGAACACTTTCCCGTCGTCGCCAACGATCCAGCCGTTGGAAAATAATACGTTCGATACGTCGCCCGTTCTTTCTTCCCCTTCCGGCGCCATCAGGTAACCGCCGGGCTTAAACGTAATGCGGGTCACGTCTGCAAGGTCCGTCATGAACATGTACAGCACGTACCGCAATCCCGCGGCGGTGTTGCGCACGCCGTGCGCCAGGTGCAGCCAGCCCAGCGGCGTTTTGATCGGCGCGGGGCCAAGGCCGTTTTTCCCTTCCGATATCGTGTGATACACTTTATTGTCGATCACCTGTTCGTGGTCCACCACGGCGTGCGTCATCGATTCGCAAAAACCCACGCCGATACCGCCGCCTTTCCCGGGATCGATAAAACCGTCCTGCGGGCGGGTGTACAGCATGTATTTCCCGTTCACGAACTCGGGATGCAGCACCACGTTGCGCTGCTGCGCCGAGCGCGTTACCAGGTCCGGCAGGCGCTCCCAGGTTTCCAGGTCTTTCGTGCGCACGATGCCGCATTGGGCCACGGCGGCAGACTGGTCGGTAGGCGGCGCCGAAGGGTCGCGCCTTTCGGTGCAGAAAAGGCCGTATACATAACCGTCTTCATGCTGCACCAGCCGCATATCGTAAATATTCGTGTCCGGGTTGTCCGTTTCGGGAATATGCATGGGCTCTTCACGGAAAACAAAATGATCGATGCCGTTATCGCTTTCGGCGAGGGCAAAGAACGATTTGCGGTCCCAGCCTTCCACACGCACGGCCAGCACGTATTTCCCCTGCCAGGAAATAGCGCCGGCGTTAAACACGGCGTTGATGCCGAAACGGGTCATCAGGAATGGATTCGTGTCCGGGTTAAGATCGTAGCGCCATTCAAGCGGCGTATGTTCTGCGGTGAGCACCGGGTAACGGTACCGGTCAAAGATCCCGTTGCCGGGGGATTGGACCTTGTTCGTCCTTTGCATCAGCCTGTTGTGTTCTTCGGTCAGCAGCTGCAATCTTTCGTCAAAATGCATAGTGTTATAATGTTATGGTCAAATTTATAGGTCAGCCTGATGTGATCCTGATGCTCTGTTTACAAAATGTGATGCTTTAAAAAATTACAGGGGCAGCTTGTTCACGTCCACCAGCACGAGCACCTGCCGCAGCGCAGGGCTCACACGGTTGTCGCCGGCGGAGATGTTCACCGCCAGCGCCAGTATCTTGCCCGGGTAGTTCTTCAGCGCAGCCACGTCCAGCTCCAGGTAAAAAGCCGCGCTGCCTGCGCCGGAAGGCAAGTCTACGGAAGATGGCAGCGTATACACCGCAGTGGGCATCGCCAGGTGTTTGGCGGGGTCCAGCGCGCCGGAAGCGATCATTTTCTGCACGGTGTCCGCATCCGTTCCCACCTGCACGCTGATGGCATCACCCTGCTCTTTGCCGGAGCGGTATACGCCGAGAATGACTTTCACCTTCCCCGAAGCTGCGTCCAGCTTGTAGTTGGCCGAGGCAGCATCCAGGCCGGAGGGCACCGTGTAGGATGCGCCAACCGTGGCCTGCGGCATGTACAGCACGGTATCGCCGAAGGCGGTGTTTTTGTCGTCTTTTTCGCAGCCCGCGGCCACGAGGCCCGCGAGCAGCATTATTGTGCATAGTTTTTTCATGTCTTTCGGTTTGGTGATGATCAATACCCTGTGTTCTGCGTGATCGCGCCTTTCGCCGCGGCTACTTCCGCCTGCGAAAAAGGATAACGGTACATCGCGGGATCGCGGAAAACGCGCGGGGTTACCTGCGTAACGGTGTAACTGAAAGTGTTGTCCGGGTTGCGCCCTACCGTCACGCCGAGCAATGGCTGATTGAGCACGCCGGCAGCGTCTTTCCAACGCAGCAGGTCCCAGTAACGGTGGTCTTCAAACGCCAGTTCCACCCTTCTTTCATGTTTCACCGCCACCCTGAATTCGTTTTTCGAAGCCGCCACCACCACCGGAAGCGATGCGCTGGCGCGGTCTCTCACCAACTGCAATGCCGCTCTCGCGCTGTACGGGAAACCCGCCGGCGCCTGATCGGGGCCGTAAGCTTCGTTCATGGCTTCGGCATAGTTGAGCAGCACCTCCGCGTAACGGAAAAGCACCCAGTTGTGCTGTGCAGTGCCGCCCTGCGTGAGGTTCAGCTGGTCTGTCAGGAATTTTTTCAGGTAATAGCCGGTTTTTGAACTGTTGGTTTTGGCCATATCGTCCGCACCGCCCGGCGACTGGTCGATCATACGCCCGTTCCAATTGCTGCCGTTGGTCACGATGGACGCGGCAAGGCGCGGGTCGCGGTTTTTATACGGATCGGCGGGATCGGGCGCGCCGGTATATTCATAAGCCGCTACCAAATTGTGCGAAGGCGTTACGCCGCTTCTGCCGCCCGGCGTGGAAATGGGATAGTTGAGCATTTCCGGTGAATTGCCCGCCGGGCGCCGCACCGCCAGGATCGTTTCTTTGCTGGTAAGCGGGTTGTTGCCCATGAAATAACTGCCGTAACCACCGGTATGCAGGGCATAATCCAGCTCCGTGGCGGCAAGCAGATCGCGCGCGGCAGCCGCTGCGCGTTCCCAGCGCGAAACATCGTTCGTGGGATTGTTCAGCGGGCTGGCCGCATACAACAGCACGCGCGATTTCAGCGCCAGCGCGGAACCGCGCGAGAACCGGCCGTCCTGGTCCGCATAACCCGCCACGCGCCAGTTAGACACCAGGCTGTCTTTGTAAGTATCGATCTCACTCACGATCCAATCCACGATCTCGTCGTAGCTTTTTTGCGGCAGCGCGGCGTTCGGGTTTTGCGCGTAGGTCGTTTCAATGAACTGCACCCTGCCGTACCGTTTGATCAGCTCCGCATAATAATATGCCCGCGCAATATGCGCTTCGCCGCGGTACCAGTGAATAAAAAGTTTGTCACGGTTATAGTTCGTTACATCAGCCACGGTATCGCGGTTGCGCGCGATAAATTCCCGCCAGCCGGTCGAATATTCAAGGTAAAAATTCGCCGCCCTGATGCCTTCGTACAGGCGTTTGTAAGAGGCTTCATCCGGGTTGCTCGCCGCGTTCAGCGAGCCCTGGTTGAACACCTGCACGTCGTTCACGGGATTGGTCTGCTGCGCTTCGTCCGAAACGGCGGCGAACAGGTTGTTGTCGATCGCCGAAAAACCGTATGGCAGCGAAGCGTAAAACGCGTTGCCGAATGTGTAAAGTGTAGCACGGTCCGTAATGATCGTGGAAGGCGTGGCGTTCGTATCGATCTTGGTGTCGAGGAAATCTTTGCCGCATCCGGCGGTGAGCGCCAGGCCGCCCGCCAGCAAAGCCATATATGGAATATTTTTCTTCATGGTGTGTGGGTTTGACGGTTAGAAAGTGACGGAAAGCCCGGCGTTAAACGATTTCATAACGGGATACCCGCCAAACGATTCCGGGTGCAGGTCGTAGTCTTTCAGCAGCTTGCTCCAGGTGAAAAGGTCCACCGCGGTAACGTAGATGCGGAATTTGGAAAGGCCCATTTGTTTCAGCGCCGCCGCGGTGAAGGAATAACCCAGCGTGGCATTGCGCAGCGAAAGGTAATCCCCGCTTTTCAGCCAGAAACTGCTCATCCGGTAATTGTTGTTGTTGCCCTGCGTGGTAAGCCTCGGGTACCGCGCGCTTCCGCGTGTATCGATCCCCTGGGCCGGATAATACGCCCACGCTTGCTGCGCCTGCGGATAGGCGTTGCCGTTATTGACGAACGGCTGGTAGATATTGGCATTGTCCAGCAGGTACACGGAAGCGCCGCGCGCGCCCTGGAACAATACTTCCAGGTCGAAGCCCGCATAGCTGATATTGCCGCCGAAAGCGTACGTCAGTTCCGGGAAAGCCGGGCTGCCGATGGCCGTAACATCGCGCTGGTCGATGATGTTGTCTTTGTTCAGGTCTTCGTACCGGAGGTCGCCCGGCTGCACCAGCCCGAAGCCCGGCACTGCCTGGCCGCCTTTAAGCGTACCGTCCGGGTTAAAGTCTTCCACGCCGTAAAATCCCCGGGACACCAGCCCGATGCGCGTGCCGAAAGCCCTTCCGGTAAGGGCGTTGTAAGAATAGGCGGGCGGTACTTCCGCCATATAGTCGATGCGGTTTTTGTTGTAAAATGCCATCGCGTTGAGGGAATAACCGATCTTGCCGGCTTTGTCCGCAAACACGGCGCTGGCCTCAAATCCTTTGTTGGTCATTTTCCCGAGGTTGCGGATCACCTGCACGTTACCGAACGCGCCCGGCACCATATTGTCCTGCGTGAGAATGCCGCTGCGTTTATCAAGGAACACGTCTGCCGTGAGCGAGAGTTTCCGGAAAAGGTTCACATCCACTCCCACATTGTATTTCATGCTTTTTTCGGCGAACACATCAGGATTGGCGAGGTACAGCGGCTGCAAAGCGCCCTGTGCGGCCGGATTGCCGTTGCCCGTGTAAAACACGCCGCTGTTCAGCTGGTAATATTGCTGGTACAGGAAACGCCCGTTCTGCCCTGAAAGCGGGCTGCCCGCCCCTTCCGCGTCAGCGCTGCCGGTAGCGCCGGCCGATGCCCGCAGTTTCATAAAGTCCACTACGGCGCTCTGCTGTAAAAAGTCTTCGGCAGACAAGATCCAGCCCACGGACACGGCCGGGTAAAATCCCCAGCGGTTGCCCGGCGCATAAGCATCGGAGCCGAACCAGGAAAAACCAATTTCCGCGAGGTATTTTTCACGGTATGCATAATGCGCCCTGCCGCTCACGTTCTGGTAATGGTAGGCCGCGGAGAAAAGACCGTCGCCCCGGAAGTCTGACTGGTGGTAGTTCAGCGCCGATTCAAAAGCATGTTCTTTCGAGATGTGTTTGTAACCGATGGTGAACATCAGCTGCTTCCAGTCTTCCTGCCCGCCCGGCGACTGGCTGGTGGCGCGGATCGGCGTGGTCTGGTCGGTGGTGGTTTTGTTGCCGTCCAAAAACCGCGCGTAGTTCGATGTTTTGCCGTAGTTGGAGATCATGTAGCTGTTGAACGAAAACGCCTGCGCCAGGTAAAGGCCCGGCGTAATGCCGTCCAGCCGTTCTTTCAGCTCAAAATTGCCCTGTAAAAAACGGTTGGTGCTGGAAACCCAGCCCAGTTCGCGCACGGATGCATGGGGATTGTTGGGATAAATGGAAGACCCCGACCATTCGCCGCTGGTTTCGTCTTTCGGGTTGTAAACGTTGGAAGGATAACGCGCCAGGTCGCTCCACAACTGGCCGGTGTTGTAGTTCGGCTGTTTGTTTTCGTTGATGCGGCCGCTGAGGTCCACTTTCGCTTCGAATATTTTAAACATCTTGAAGTCGAGGTTCGCGCGGATGTTATAACGGCGGAAAAGACGGTTGCTGGTGCTGTCTGTTTTCGGTACGTCGTAAAGCCCTTGTTGATTGAGGTAATTGAGGGTTACGTTGTAACGGGCCGATTCGTTGCCGCCGCTGAAGATGAGGTCTGCGTCTGAATACGGCGCCTGTTTTTTCAATACTTCCTCGTACCAGTTCACATTCACGCCGCTGCCGTTGCGGTATTGCTCGAGGGCGGCATCGGAATAGGCCGGCGACCAAACGCGGCCGTGGTCGTTGCTGATGGCCTGGTTGTACAGGCTGGCATAACCGAAACTGTTCAGCGGTTCCGGAATATTCACTGCCTGCTGGATGCCCGAGCGCACCTGGAATTGCACCGTGGGCTTGCCGGTCTTTCCGCGGCGCGTGGTCACCCAGATCACGCCGTTGGCGCCGCGCATGCCGAAAGTGGCCAGGGCCGCGGCGTCTTTCAGGATAGAGATATTTTCTATTTCCGAGGGGGAAAGACTGCGGAGATAATTGCGGTTCGATTCGAAGCCGTCGATAAAGATTTTATAAGTGTGATAGCCGTTCGCCCCACCGAGGTAACCGTACGTGCCGATGCCGCGTATGGCCAGCAGCGCGTCGTCGTTGCCGGGCTCGCCGCTGCCGTGGGTAACGGTTAGGCCGGGAAGGCGGCCGTACAGCGTATTGGTGAGATTGGGCGCGGGCGTTTTGTATAAGGTTTGCCCGCTGACGGTGGAAGTTGCGTGCGTGGAGAAACGCTGCTGCACGGAAAACAGCCGCGCTTCGGCATCGGAAGTGTCCGCCTCCGCAACCGGCCGCTGCGCCATCGTACCGCCGGCCAGCAGGCAGGCGGCGGCAAACAGGCGCGGGAATTTATATCGAATGCTCATGATCGTTTGTTTGATGTGGAAGAATGTTTAATAACCGGGGTTCTGCACCAGCACGCGTTTGTCGATCTCCTCCTGCGGTATCGGCTCGAGGTACATTTTCGGATGCCAGTAAGCCGAATAAGCTACTTTATCGTAATAGTTCAGGAGGTTTTCGGGCAGGCGGTCGTTGGCGCCCTGCGCTACCAGCGTAAACTGGAACTCGCGCATCGGCCCGCCGAGAATGCCGTTATCCAAACCCTGCAGCTTCCAGTGGCGCACGTCGAAATAACGTTTGTTCTCATTGTAATACTCTACCGCCCATTCCCGCTGGATCGTTTTCCGGAGAAGGTCTTTGTTGGTTTCCGTAATGGAAGGAAGACCGGCCCTGTTGTGCACGATATTGAGGTTCGCCAGCGCCTTGGAAGCATTGCCCGCTTCGTTATACGCTTCGGCGAGGGATAGATAAAATTCCGCCATGCGGAAGACGGGGAACTCGAACCAGATCCTGGTGCCCGCCATGTAATAGTATTTCGTGCTCTGCGCCGCTCCTTTACCGCGCCCTTCGTGGTTCTGACCGCTGCTGCACTGCGCGTAGCTCCACATATATTCGCCGGGATTGTTCCAGGTATCGATGCCGTGCGCATAGTTGGAAGCTTTGAACCTCGGTTCCATCGCTTCCATTTTCGCGCGGTAATCCGCGTAAGGCAATGCATTGCCGGCGCCCTGGCCGGGCCATTGCTGGTCCGTACCGTCTGCCCGGTAATAATTTTCCAGGAAGTTGGTGAGCATGCCGTAGTTATCGGTGAGGTACCGTTCGTTGCCGCTGTAACGGGTAGAGTTGTAGAATTTGAAGAATTTATTGCCGCCTTCGTCCAGCTTGAAGCCCAGCAGTACTTCGGCGTTGCCGGGAACGGACGTGGCCGTGCCGTAATCGTCGAACGCTTCCGGATTGGGCACGTTCACATCGCCGCCGGTGTTGATCATATGGTAACCGGCCTGCGTGGCCCAGGTGATCACGGCTTCATGCGCGGCGATGGCGGTGTTCCAGCGGTCGTTGTCCAGGCTGCCGAAACAGATCAGCGCGTCGTTGCCGCCGGTGGGCAAATAGGGCGTGGCGTTGTTGAACAAGGGCCGCGCGGCATAAAGCAGCGCCCGGGCTTTCACCGCGAGGGCCACGCCTTTGGTGATGCGGCCGTAATATTTCGCGTCCCAGTTATCGGGCAGGCCGGCGGCGGCTTCATCCGCCATTTTTACCACGAAGTCCAGCGTTTCCTGCAGCGTGGCGCGGGGGATATTGAGATTGTCGTCTGTTTTGAGCGTTTGCGTAACGATGGGCACGCCGCCGTAACGGATCATCATCCCAGCATAACGGAACGCGATGAGGCCCTTCATTTCGGCTTTTATGTATTCTTTTTCATTCCCGGGAATGTCGCCCACCTTATCGATATTCTCAAGGATGGTATAACATTGACGGATACACTGGAAGTTATCGAAGAAGTTGTCCGTGCTTTGCGCGCGGTTGTTTTCGAAAGGCGTGGGCGCAAACCCGGCGGACACAAAACGCTGCAGGCTGGCCCAGGTTTCGCCGAAAGAAGTTTCGCCGGATATGCCGGAAAGAATGCCGTTGTTCAGCGAGCGGCCGTTCCACAGGTTCTGCACCAGCACCTGGCGGTACGCTGCGGCAATGGCCCCTTCGGCGCCGGCGCGGTTGGAAAATACCGTTTCAATGGTGGTATTGCCCGTCGTTTCCGGCTTTTCGAGGAAATACTTCTGGCACGAAGTAAGGCTGAGCCCCACGATCATCATGCCTGCGATATATTGAAATACTCTCATGGTCTGTAATTTTGATGGGTGTTAAAACCGGACGTTCGCCCCGAATACATATACTCTCGTCATCGGGTACACGCCGTAGCCGCCCGTGTCCGTCGATTCCGGGTCAATTCCTTTGTCTACCGCTTCTTTGCTCCAGGTGATCACGTTGTTCGCGTTCACGAACAGGCGGATGGAGCTGATCTGCGCTTTTTTCAGCACGGGCGTGACCGGGAAAGTATAAGCCAGTTCGATGTTTTTAAGGCGGAAAAAATCCGTGGAGATCAGCCAGAGGTCGCTGGTGAGGTAATTCGCATTACCGCCCGTGCCGCCGTGCATGGTAGCCCGGGGATACAGCGCCTGCTGGCCCGACGCGGCCTTTTCGGGCGTCCAGCGGCCGTCGTATTGCCATTGCAGCGCATTGCCGGCTGTCTGGAAAAACGGTGTATTGAACTGGTAGTTGGCGAGATTGAAAGAGCCTTTCGCCGAGCCGTTGAACAGCAGGTTGAGGTCGAAACCGTGATAGTTGACGCTGGTGCGGAAACTGTACGTGTATTGCGGAAGATTCGAATAACCGATGGGCACAATGTCACGCGTGTCGATCAGGCCGTCGCCGCTGATGTCCCGGTAACGCACATCACCCAATGTGTTTTTATTGCCGTTGAAGGTGTTAAACGGGCGGTTGTTCAGTTCTTCCTGCGTGTTGAAAAATCCGTCCGTCACCAGTCCTTTGTACTGGCCGATCGCGAAGCCGGTCTGCGCCATCCAGTAGTACGCTTTCTCGGATTCCGCGCGGTATTTGATCTTATTGCGCGCATAGCTGAGGTTGCCGCCGATGGAATAACCGACCTTCCCTCTCCTGTCTTCCCAGTTCAGCACCAGCTCGTAACCGTGATTGGTGGTGACGCCCACGTTGGCGGGCGGCACGCTTCCGGCGCTCACGCCAAACGCATAAGGAATGATCTCGCTGAGACTGGTGAGAATGTTGTTGCGGTCGTCCTGGAAAAGGTCCGCGGAAAACGACAGGCGGTCTGCAAAAAAGCGCGCTTCCAAACCGACGTTTTTCTTCACCGCTTTTTCCCAGGTCACCATCGGGTTGCCGATATTGCCTTCCGTAATGCCCGAATAATAAGGGTTTACGGCGGAGCCGTTGCTAGTGCCCCAATAATAGCCGGCCTGGCCGGTATTAAAAGTGCTGGGCAAATAAAGGTATCGCCGCCCGCCGATCTGATCGTTGCCCACTTCGCCGTAAGAACCTCTTACTTTAAGAAAGGTAAAGGCGTCGCCTTTGGGAAAGAAGGGCTCGTTAGACACGACCCAGCCCGCCGAATACGCTGGGAAAAACCCGAAGCGGTTGCCTTCCAGGAATTGTTCCGTGCCGTTGTAACCGGCATTGAACTCGGCGAGGTAACGTTCCTTGTAATTGTAAGACACGCGGCCCACCAGGCCCATAATGCCGGAAGGCGTGTTTTCGCTGGAATTCGGCATGCTGTATTTCTGCGCCTTCGCCAGCAGCAAAGCCGTTACGCCATGCGCGCCGAATTTGTTGGCATAGTCGATGCCCGCATCAAAATACATTTTCCGCCACACGGAGTTATGCCCCGGGTCGGGGTTGTAGCCGTCCGCACCTTTCGCGCCGCCGAAGAAGTCCAGCTGGTTGGGATTGGCGGGATTGCGGCGAACGGAATAAACGGAAAGAGAAGGATAATAGGTATTGGCTTTTACGTAGCTGTCGTCGTAGTTCACGGTGCCGCGCAGCGAAAGGCCTTTAGCGAGGTACTGCATGTCGTGCCGCACCACCACGCTCCCGCTGAGCAGGGTATTGTAGAGTGTTTCGGAACCGCTGATGAGCAGGTTGTAAATGGCGTTCTGCGGGCCTTTCAAACTGCCCAGCTTGATGCCGAGCGGGTTGCCGAAAGAGCCGCCGGGGCCTGAATAGGCATTCACCAGCTTTCCGTCTACCAAACCCGGCGTGGTGATCGGGTTGGAATCGAAAATATATTGCATGATGATCTTGTAGCGGCCCGCCATATCGTACGGCCCCGCGCCGATACCGGGCCCGGTGGTGGTGCCGAACTGGCCCGCGAGATTCACGGATACCTGCAAGTTCTTCACAACGTCGATATCGAAATTGGAACGGAAATTATAGCGGCTGTAACGCGATTCGGTATTCGCTCCTTCGTAAGATGTATTGCGGAGAATGCTTCCCTGGTCGAAATATCCCAGCGAAGTAAAATACCGGATGCGCTCGGTGCCGCCGGAAATATTGACGTTCAGCTGCTTCTGCGGGCCGGTGCCGCTGAACTGGTCGGCAAACAGGTCGCGGCTGCCGTAGTACAGCGCATTGCTTTCTTTCAGCTTTGTTTTTTCTTCGGCGGAAAGCTGCGACATGGCGTCCACTTCTGCCGGCGTATAGTCGCGGTGGTTAGCGAACTTCCAGAGATCGTCGTCCGTAAACAGGTTGTTATCGAAGCTCGTATTGCCGAAAGCGCTTTGTTCCGCCCTGATGGCTTCGTTGCGCATCACTGCATAGTCGTGGGAGTTGACGTTGTGCAGCAGGTTGGTGGCGCGCGTAAAACCGAAATTGGCGGATGCGCCAAGCTGCGCGCGCCCGGAGCGGCCTCTTTTGGTCGTAACGATAATGACGCCGTTCGCGCCGCGGATGCCGTATACCGCTGAAGCGGAAGCGTCTTTCAGCACGCTGATGTTCTCGATCTCGTTCGCGTCCATCGCGTTGAGCTGGTCGTAAGCGCGTTCAGGGGCCTGCTCCACCCCGTCGATCACCACCAGCGGGTTGGCGCTGCCGGCGAAAGTGGAAACGCCCCTGATAAAGATCTGCGTGCCGTTGCGTCCCGGCTCGCCGCTGCTTTGCAGGCCGCTAAGGCCGGGCGCGTTGCCCACCAGCATGCTGGAAATATTGGTAACGGGCGTGCTCACCAGCTCTTTACCTGAAACCGCGGCTACGGAACCGGTAACGGTGACTTTTTTCTGCCGGCCATAGGCTACCACCACCACGTCTTCCAGGCCCACGCTTGCGTCCTGCAATACGATGGTGAGCGCGGCGCCGTTGCCCGCCGCCTGTTCATGCGGCTGGAAAGCCATGTGGCGGAATACCAGTATGCTGCCGGCGGAAGGCACGCGGATGGAGAATTTCCCGGCAGCGTCCGTAGCCGTGCCGTTATTGGTGCCTTTCACGCTGACGCTCACGGAAGGGATCAGCTCCCCGTTTTTGTCTTTCACCTGGCCCGTCACCAGGATGGCGCCCTCCTGGCTGTTCTGCGCCCTCATGCCGCTCCAGGGAAAAGCGCACAGGAGGAGGACAAACAGGTATAAAAGGCGGCGCAAATAGAACGGCTGGCCTTCAGTTACTGATTTCATACGTAGAATGTTTCATGATTTAATGAGATTAATTGCGGAAAGGAATGCCTGTGCCGCGCCTGCCACAAATAATGTACAGGCCGGTAAAGTTGGAATAATGGCTTGTGATTTGGTTGAATGCGATTTTTGTATCCCGTTATCAAAAGTATCAAAGAGTACCGCGCGATTCTGATGCATTCTTAACATTTGCTTATGCATAAACCAATGCCAAACCGCTCTACTTATCAAGTATCAGCACCATGTCCGTATTCGGCGCAAGCTGTATGCCGGCCACCGCGTTTTCCGCGCTCCTGCTGCCTTTCAGCGTGCCGAATCTGCCGGATTCGCAATCGTATGTGCGCCATTGCGGCGCCTGCGTTCCAGGTGATACTATGCTGACGTTCGCGCTAACGGCGGAGGTGGTGGGATTGTACACGTATACGTAGGTACTGTTGCCGCATTTCACAGCGTACACTTCGGTTTCCTTCGCGGAAGAAACGGCGGAAGCATGGGCAAAAGCGCCTTTTCCTGCGCGCGTCATATCGTCCAGCACGGTGCGCACCCGTGCAATGTAAGCGTCTGTGCCGCGGTCGTCGAAAAACTCCCACCACCAGCTGAGCGGCAGTACCGGCGTGGGAACGAACAGGCCGTACCACATGCCGCGTTTGAAATCGCTGTCCATGCTGTCCGCAAACTGGTTAAAATCTTTCTGCCAGTCGTATTCGTAGCCGTATTCGCCGATCACGTATGGTTTGCCGAACTCTTCGGAATATTTTACGATGGTCGTGGGCAGCGCGCGGTTGTTCTTATAAATGTGTTTCTGGTTAAAATCGATGTCTGGTATGGAATTGAGCCCTTCCAGGTCGCGGTGAGAAATGCTGGTGGTCACCAGGTGCTCATACGGGTCGATGGATTTGAGATATTGGCTCATCTCGGTATGCCACTGCGCGATGGAAGCCGCGCTGATGGGGTTGTTCCGGTCGCGGAACTGCACATTGTCGATCTCGTTGAAAAACTCCCAGGCGCCGATGGCGGGGCTATACCCCCACCGCGCAACGATAAACCGCAGGCGGTTCCTGTACTGCGCTTTTGCTTTTTCATCCGTAAAAAATTCGCGGGACGAAACGGCGTACCTGCCCTGGCGCGCATCGTGCGTGCCGGCGCCGAGGGTGAGCATGATGTAGAGGCCCAGCGAATCGGAAAGGTTCACCATTCGGTCCATTTTCTGAATGGCTTCGGGGTGGAAATATTCCTGCGAATCGTGGTAACGGTGATTGTTGATGCCCGTTTTCCAGTCCAGCGGCAGGTTCCAGGAGCAGATCCAGGTGCGGAAATAGTTACCGCCATGCGATGCCAGCGAACGGAGCATGTATTCGTAATTGTATTTCGGCTGTTCATGCAGCGCTTTGAAGAAACGGGAATCGTCGTTGGCGCGGGATTCCCAGCAGATGTTCTCCCCCACGCCGCGGAACAGCTCGCCGTTGTCGAAACGGAACGACCAGCTGTCGTGCGCGTGCAGGATGCCTTTGTCTTTGGTGGCGCGGGCGCTGAATGTGTTTTCTTTTGTGGCGAATGCTGGCCGGCCGTTTTGTTTCAGGCTGAAGCTGTAACGGTATTTACCGGTTTCCTGCGGGGCGAAGCGGGCTTTCCAGCGGGAAATGCCGCCGCCCTGGCCGGATTCATAATAACAGGGCAGCGAGAGTTTTTTGCCGGATGGCGTTACCAGTTCCATATCGAGCAATACTTCCTCCTGCAGGTACGGGTTCCTGAAATCCGCGCGCAGATCGATGTCCCATTCCGCTTTGCGATATTGTTCCGCGCTTTTGGCGGCGGGTTTGGCGGAGATGATCATTGATTGCGCAATGGAATAGAACGAACAAAGAATAATGCCTAATGTGATGAGCACGGTTTTTTTCATGACGTAAGAATATAGAGACGTGAACAATTCAATTTCCGCCTCCAAAACTAGCCCGCGAAACAAAAGGCGGTTAATGTATTTTTAACAAATATGCATGTTTTCCATTTCGGGAACATCAACTTTCCATGAAAAAAGGGCCAGCCTCTAAAGGCCGGCCCTATCCAATTTATCAATTCAAATCTAAAACGATTATGTTTTCGCGTCCTGGTATTGCGCGCCCTTCTTGCCTTCACCCCCGGTTTCCAGCACGATCACTTGCGGCATGGCAAACCATTTCCGCTCAAAATGGACCAGGTACTGGTTTTTGGCGATCTCCTCCACGCGCAGTTTTTTGCCGCCCGTGCTGGCAGTTGATATTTTCACGCCGGCGGGTACTTTTACTTTCAGCAGGCCGCTCACCGGCAGGTTAAATACGACCATGTTCAAGGTGTTCGGCCGGGAAGGAGCCGTGAAATATCCCCAATCCTGCTTTTCCCAACCGGCATAACCCGAGTTGTAGATCACATTGCCGTTGTTCTGCATCCAGGAACCGATCTCCGCCGCGATACGCTGCTCTTCCGGGCGGATGCTGCCGTCGCCGGCGGGGCCGAAATTCAGGAGGAAATTGCCGCCCATGCTCGTGGTATGCACCAGCATTTCGAGCAGTTCCAGCGGGCTTTTCACATGACTGATGCTCCAATCCTTATGGTATCCCCATTGGTTTTCAGGAACGGTCATGCAGGCTTCCCAGTCCCATTTCGTTACTTTCAGGTCGGTAACGGGATCGGGTAAACGGCGCTCGTAGCCGGATTCGTAATCGCCCATCAGCTGGCCGTTGGAATCGAAATGGCGCGCCCCGCGGTCGTCCGCGCGAAGGCGGCTGTTCACGATCGCACCGGGGGAAACCTGTTTCAGCATTTGTTCCACTTCATACGTCCACCAGCCGTTTTTCTTCACGGAGTTATCCCAGGTGCCATCGAACCAGAAAGCTTTTACGGTGGGGTAATTCGTCGCCAGTTCTTTTAACTGGTTGAACGCAAAATCAAGATAACGGCGGAAAGCGACACTGTCTTCCGGCGATTTGATATCGTACCGCCAGTCCGGGTGATGCCAGTCCAGCACGGAATAATAAAAATTCACATCGATGCCTTCCGCGTTGTAAGCGTCGACCAGTTCCTTTAAAATGTCCTTCCCATACGGCGTCCGGCTGATGTTGAATTCTGTGAACCTGCTCGGCCACAGGCAAAAACCTTCGTGGTGTTTGGTGGTGATGGTCATGTATTTCGCGCCCATGCGTTTCGCCATGCGCGCCCATTCTTTGGCGCTGAACTTTTTCGGGTTGAACTGGTACATCAGCGAATCCCAGGTGGAGCCGGGGATCTTCGCGCTGGATTTCAGGAATTCCGCCGCATAATTGTACGTTTTCCCGTTCCAAACCCCGCCGGGGATGGCGTACAGCCCCCAGTGGATGAATTGCCCGAAACGGTTGCCGCGCCAGCGTTCCATGGCAGCGTCCGTTCTTTTGCCGGTACGCTGCGCGCCGTATTGCAGCTTGAATTCTTTTTTTGCGTCCTGCGCGGCCAGGCTTCCCGTGGCGAGAAGCATGGCGCACAGGGCGGCTGTTCTTAATTTTATCATAATCATCTTTCTTTTTCTTACCATCCAGGGTTCTGCAACAATGTCGGCACCTTGTTGATCTCAACCTGCGGCACCGGCATAAAATACATCTGCGGGTTCGAAAACTTCCGGTTTTCGAAGGCGAACTTTTCGAACGTAAAGGTATCGCCATTTTTTATGGCCCTCATACCGTACATATCGCCGCTGCCTTTTTCATGGAATTGTTTCCAGCGCAGCAGGTCGAAAAAGCGGTGACCTTCTTCAAAGGCCAGCTCCACCCTTCTTTCGTTATGGATCGCTTCGCGCATCGCGTCTTTGGTCAAACCGGGGGCTAACTGGTAAGGAACAAGGCCGGCGCGGCTCCTGATGGCTTCCACGGCGGCGTATACAGCCGGCACGGGGCCATCGGCTTCGTTCAGCGCTTCCGCGTATCCCAGCAGAATTTCGCCATAACGGATGGAAGGCAGGCAGTGCGAAGGCGTAACACCGTAGTTGCCGCCGGCGTTTTCGTCCAGCGCTTTACGCCACAGGTAACCCGTGCGCGTGGAGGAACTGTTGGTGTTCAGCCCGTCCTGCGGGGCGAACTGGTACAGCCATACCGGTTCCTGGCGGTTGCTGGTGCGCAGCAGCCAGTTGGCGCCGTTGTAGAGGATAGAGTAATAAAAACGCGGATCGCGGCCGGTATACGGATCGTTTTCGTCGTAACCGCTGCCTGCTTCGCCGATCATTTTGCCGTTGGCCATCGGGAATGCGTCTACCAGCTGCTGCGTGGGAAAACTGTAGGTTTGCCCCCCACGGGACGAAGGCAGCAGCAGGTTTTCCAGGTTGCGAGTGTTGGCCTGCATGATGAGGAAGATCTGCTCCTTGTTCTTACGCTCGATAAACGTGGTGTAAAAACCGTAACCGGGGCGGGTGGTATTGTCCGTCACCAGTTCGTACACGCCCAGTTTCATTACCGCGTCGAACGCGTCGGCGGCGAGTTTCCAGCGTTCCGGGCGGATGGTCGTATTGCCTGTGAGCTGTTTCTGCGCATCGCTGGTGCCTACGTTCCCCTCGTTGAAAAGCGGGCTGGCGGCGTACAACAGCATCTTCGCCTTTACAGCGAGCGCCGCGCCGCGCGTGGGCCGGCCATATTCGCCGCCGAGCTGTTCCAACGGCAGCACAGGCGCAACCGCTTCCATTTCTTTCACAACATAGTCCACACATTCTTCAAAACTGTTGCGCGGCAGGTTAAAATCGTCTTCCAGCCCGTACACTTTATCGCCGATCAGCGGCACGCCGCCATGCGTACGCACCAGGTGGAAATAAAAGAACGCCCTAAGAAAACGCGCTTCCGCCTTTGCCAGTTCTTTGCGCGCGGGCGAAAGCGGGCTGGCCTCCACATTGGCCAGGAATATGTTGGCCCTGCGGATGCAGGTATACGGCATGTTCCAGTGGTCGTTGCGCATGCGGGTAAAGTCTGCCACGCCCTGGAACGTAGCGCTGTTGTAGGCTTGCGCGGTCTGCGCCGTAGCGCCGGACCAGCGGATCTCCGAATCGTCGGTGGCGTCTGAAAAAGACCAGAGGCCGCCGCCGAACAGGCCGTTGTCCATAAAATAAGTGTAAGACAAATTGCGGTAAACACCGTTGAGAAAATTCATCGTCAGCGCACTGTCCGAAAAGGTCTTTTCCCGGTCGATGGTGCCGGTATCTGTTTTATCGAGGAACCCGTCGCCGTCTTTGCGGCAGGCCGCCAGCAGCAGCAATGCGGCCGCGGCGCCCAGGAATATCTTTTTATAGCGGATGTTCTTTTGCATAAGTCGGATTATTTAAGTGAAACCTGTAAACCGAAATTGTAGATCTTCTGCTGCGGATAGTTGCTGTATGCTTCTGTTTGTGCGGAGCCGCGCGGCGATTCAGGGTCTACGTCGTAGATCTTCAGGTTGAACCAGGTGAGCAGGTTGAGGCCGTTGGCGTACAAACGGATGTCCTGCACGCCCAGGCGGCGCACGAGGCGCTGCGGGAAGCGGTAGCCCAGCTCTACGTTCTTCAGGCGCAGGTAATCGCTGGGGCGCAGCCAGAAGGTAGACAGGTCGAAGTTGACGCCGCCGAGGCGCGGGTATTCCGCCACGTCGCGGGTTTCGGGCGTCCAGCGTTTTTTATGTATTTCCGAAGGAATACCGTTGCTGTTGCCGATCTGCAGCAGCGTGGATGCGTCCATACTGCCGCGCGCGGCGCCCTGGAACAACGCGGAGAAGTCCAGCCCTTTCCAGGAGAAACCCGCGCTGATGCCGTAGGTCACCTGCGGGATGTTCGGGTAACCGATCGGGCCGATGTCGCGGGAATCGATGAGGCCGTCGCCGTTGATGTCTTTGAATTTGATATCGCCGGGCTGTACGGTTTTGCCTACTACTTCGGGGCTCTTTTCTATGTCTGCCTCGTCGTAATAAAACCCGTCGAACGTATACCCGTAGATCTGCCCGATGGGCCTGCCGGTTTGCGCCAGCAGCGGGTTGGCGGAGTTCTGCGGTTCGTCGCGGTACAGGACCTTGTTTTTCGCGAAAGAGAAATTGCCTTTCAGGAAATAATCCACGTTGCCGATCTTATGCCGGTGCGTTACATCCAGCTCGTACCCTTTGTTGCTTACGCGGCCTACGTTCATGGGCGGCAGGCTGATGCCGGAATAGTTGGGCACGGTGCCGCGCGTGGTGAGAATGTCGTAACGGTAGTTGTCGAAATAATCGGCGATCACTTCCAGTTTGCCTTTGAGCATCCGCAGCTCAACACCCACGTCTATCTTGCGCTCGCGCTCCCAGCGCACATCTTCGTTCGCCAGCGCGCCGGGTGTTACCACGCCGGACGTAGTGGGGCTTTCCCCGAAGTTATAGTTCTGGTTCGGCGTTTCGTAGATCTCTTCGTAGAGGTACTGGAAAGAGTTGGGGAACTTGTCGTTGCCCACTTCGCCCACAGATCCGCGGATCTTGAAATGATCGACGAAAGTGATGTTGTTTTTGAAGAACGGCTCTTCGCTGATGTTCCACCCGGCAGACACGGCCGGGAAAGAACCGTACCGTTTCTGCGCCTTGAACCTGTCTGTACCGTTGTAACCCCAGTTGAACTCGAACATATAGCGGGAACGGAAATCGTAACCCACGCGAAGCGAATAACCGCGGAAGTTTTCCGGCACATCGGCCGCTTCGAGACGGGTTTGCTGGTTAAACAGCGCGAGACCGTACACGGTATGGTCGCCGAATGCGCGGCGGTAATTGAGCATCAGCTGCGGGTTCACCACGCGCAGCGGTTTGGAGCGGCCGCCTTCCCAGCCACCGTCTGCCGCCAGCAACGGAATGCGGCTCAGCGTGGGAAATACCGGCTGGTAGGTATCCGATCCCGCTACATATTCGTATACCGGGAACTGGCCGCGGGTAAGGCTTCTGCGGCGTTCGTAGTTGTTCGTATAAGCGAGCGTTCCGCGCAGCGACAAACCTTCGGTGATGAAGTCGAGTTTCTGGTTGGCGGTAAGGTTCAGGTTGAGATCGGTGTGATATGCGCGTTTGTAGCCTGCGTATTGCAGGATGCCCACGGGGTTCAGCGTAAAGTCCTTGCGGCCGCCGTAAGACCCGTCAGGATTGTACACAGGGTACACCCAGGGCGCGAGCAGGCCGGACGTGATGCGGCGCCAGAAAGGCCATGCGCCGCCGGCCATTACGTCGGGAAAGTTCGGCTCGTTGATCTCGGAATTGCGGGCGGAAAGGTCGAGCCGGAGGCTGAGGTCTTTCGTTACGTCCACGTCGAGGTTGGAGCGGAAGTTGTAACGTTTCAGGTAATAGTTGCTGTTGAAATCCTCGTCCTTGGGCATGTCTTTCATGATGCCGTTCTGGAAGATGTAGCCGAGGGAAACGAAGTACCGCACATGTTCCGTGCCGCCGTTGATATCGAGATTGTTTCTTTGCTGTACCGTGTTTTTCTTCATCACTTCCTTGTACCAGTTCACGTTCGGGTAACGGTACGGATCGTCGCCGAGGCGGAAATGCTCGATTGCTTCGGGACTGGTATAACCGGGTAGGAACAGCTCGGGGTCCTGGTTGGAATTTTTGTAATGTTCTATCAGCAGCGGTATCGCTTCGTGCGCGGGCAGCGGCTTGCGGTACACGGTAGGCTGCTGGAAGCCGGTCTCGGAGCGGAAGGTGATCTTCGGCGGGCCCTGTTTGCCGCGGCGGGTAGTGATCACCAGTACGCCGTTCGCGCCTTTGATGCCGTATATCGCGGTGGTGGATGCGTCTTTCAGGATCGCCACGCTTTCCACTTCGTTCGGGTCTATCTGGTTCACCTGGTCGTAGCTGTATTCGATGTCGTCTACGATGATCAACGGCTGGCTGCCGCCGCTGTTGTAAGTGCTTTGGCCGCGGATGTAAAACGCCGCGCCGTCTTTACCCGGCTGGCCGCTCGTTTGCTGCTGGAAAAGGCCCGGCAAACGGCCTACGAGCGAGTTCTGCAAACTCGCCGCGGGGCTCTGCCGCAGCTCTTTCCCGGTGATCATGCTCACCGCCCCGGTATTCGTCATTTTTTTCTGCGGCGCATAACCTACGGTCACTACTTCACCGAGGCCCGTCACGGAATTTTCGAGCACGATGTTGATGCTGGTTTTTCCTTTAAAACTGACGGTCTTGTTGGCATAACCGATGGAAGAAATGATCAGTTCGTCGCCGTTGGCGCGGAGCGTGATGGAAAACGCGCCTTTGTCGTCGGTAAGCACGCCGTTAGACGGACTGGCCGCTTCTTTCACCGTAGCGAAAGGCACGGGGCCGTCTTTATCGCTCACGGTGCCGGTAATTTTCTTTCCCTGCGCCATGGCTCCAGCCGCGAGCAGTGAAAAGAAGAGGATCGATATGATGTGTTTCATGGTTGCTGGTTGAATTTTCATAAAAGGGAAAGTCGCTTATTCCCAGCCGGGATTCTGCACCATGCGGCTGTTGGTCTGCATTTCGTTGTTCGGCACAGGGTACCAGTACATCCGCGAGGCGTCGAACACGGAGGTGGACGCGTTGAACGCTGTGTAGGTAAAACTTCCGTCTGCCTGCTTTTCGATGCGCATGCCGCGCAGCGGCTGGTTCATCACGGCTTCCGCGATCTTCCAGCGGCGTATGTCCCAGAAACGCTGTTCTTCAAACGCCATTTCTATCCTTCTTTCATTCTGTATGATCGCGCGCAGTTCCGCTTTGGTAACCGTCGCCAGCTCGGGAAGGCCGTACAGCCCGTCCGCGCCGGCTTTGATGCCCGCGCGTTTGCGCACGAGGATGAGATGGTCGTACACTTCCTGCGCCGGCCCGCTTTCTTCATTACGCGCTTCGGCAATAGAAAGCAGTATTTCAGCGTAACGGAACAGCACCCAGTGGCGCGTTACGTTGGCATAGGCGCTGGTGGATTCAAACTTGCCCATCAGCTTGCGCATGTAATAACCGGTTTTGGTCTGGATGAGAATGCCGCCGGGTTTGTCCAGCCCGCCTTCGAATGTTTCGACGGAACGGTTGAGCCATTTTTTGCCGTTGTACAGCACCGTTGCATCCAGGCGCGGGTCGCGGTTTTTGTATGGCTCCGCGGGATCGTAACCGGATGTGGCGTCGGTGATCGGTTTGCCGTCGAGGGTGAGGAAGGCGTCTACCAGGTTCTGCGAAGGACTGGTCTGCCCCTTGCCCGCCGCGGCGTTCAGGTAACCGATGGGACCGTTGGCCTGTTCCACCGTTTGGTTCGGCGCGAGCATTTTGGCGAAGATCATTTCGCTGGTTTTCCCGGAAATGAACACGCTGAGATAATCTGCGGGAAGACCGTACACGTTCAGGCCGACCACGTCTTTGGCGGCATCGGCGGCATCCGCCCAGCGCTGCGTGTTGCCGGCAGGGTTATAAAGCGGGCTGGCCCAATACAGCAGCACACGGGCTTTGAGCGCCAACGCGGCGCCTTTGTTGGCACGGCCCAGGTCCGCATCGTTCAGGCTGGCGGGCACCAGGTCGTCTTTGATCGCGTCCAGCTCGGAAACGATATAGTTTTTGGTTTCTTCGAGCGTATTGCGGGGCAGGCTAATATTGTCGGTGAACTTAAATACGACATCGCCCACAACCGGCACGCCACCCCAGCGTTTCATCAGTTCGAAATAGAAAAACGCGCGCAGGAAACGCGCTTCCGCCTTCCACTCTTTTTTCAGCTCGTCGGTGGTAGGCACATTATCTATTTTCGACAGGAACATGTTGGTCATGCGGATGCCTTTGTAATTATTGTTCCAGGCATTGTCCTGCACATTGAACGGGCTGATCCATCCGCGCCGGAAATCGCCGCTGCGGTCGCCGTCTGTGGAAGCCATGGCATCGTCTGTTGCCGCATCGAGCACGGCGGAGCCCAGGCGGTTGCCATAAGCGGGCAGCAGGCCGTAGGTGCCGTACAGGAAAGCCTTTGCATTGTCCGCATTCACGTCTATCTGGTCAAACACAAGGTCTTCCGTGAGCTTGTCCATCGGCTCCGCTTCCAGCGTGCGCTTGCAGGAAGTATGCAGCGCGCCGGCCACGGCGAGTATAAGAAGGAAATGATTTTTTTTCATGATCATGGGAAAAATGATTTAAAGCTGAATGTTCATGCCGAAATTGACGATCCGTTGGTTGGGATAACCGGTGAAAAGCGCTTCCGGGTCCATGTTTTTCAGCGGGGTGAACGTAAGCAGGTTGTAGCCGCTGGCAAATGCGCGGATGGAAGCCAGCTTAAGGCGGCTTATCCAGCGTTGCGGCAAAGTGTAACCCAGTTCCAGGTTTTTGAGGCGCAGGTAACTGCCGTCTTTCACCCAGAAAGTGGAAGCGCGGTGATTGTTTACGTTGCCGTTTACCGTAAGCCTCGGGTAAGTGGCCGTGGCGGCGGTTTGCGGCGTCCAGCGGCCGAGGTGGCTTTCTTGCGCCTGCCCGGGCCCGCCGTTCAGCGAAGTGTTGAGGAATTCCCAAACATTGGCGCCGCCGAGATAAATATCGCGGTTGCCAACGCCCTGCCAGGTCATGTTCAGATCAAGCCCTTTCCAGGAAAGGCCCGCGCTGAGACCGTAATAAAAGAAAGGTTTGCCGTTGAAGATAGGGCGCTCGTCCAGCAGGTTGATGGTGCCGTCTCCATTGAGGTCGCGGTAACGGATGTCTCCCGGCACCGGGCTGTAACCCTCCGGCGAGGGGCCTTTCTGTATCTCGTCGTCGTTCTGGTAAAACCCATCGGCCACATAACCGAACTGCATGTTCACGGGCTGGCCGGTACGGCGGTTCCAGTCGTAGGCACGGCGTACTTCCTGCATTTCTTCCATACGCGATTGCAGGAAAGACAGGTTTCCTTTTACAAAATATCCCAAAGCGCCCGCCTGGCCGTTAAAGCCGGCGGTAAATTCCATGCCTTTGTACACCGATTCGCCGATGTTCTCGGAAGGCAGCGAATTACCGATGATGCCGCTGGCATTGTCCCCGCGTATCATCAGCAGGTCTGTATTGCGGTTGCGGAAATATTCGGCGGAAAACTCCAGCCGGTCGCGCAATGCGGAAATGTCCACGCCGATGTTGAGCTTGCTGGTTTTTTCCCAGGCCAGGCCGGGATTGGCCAGCACGCCTTCGGTGATGGCGGCTGCGGAAGTGGAAGGGTTACCGAAATTATAGGAAGTGGTGTTGTTGAAATATTGGATGTACTGGTAATAACCCGCGTCAGACGTGTTGCCGGTGATGCCGTAGGAAGCCCGCAGCTTCAGGATGCTGATGCCAGGCAGCGCAGAGCGGAACCAGCTTTCCCGCGCGATGTTCCAGCCGATGCCCGCCGCGGGGAAATAACCCCAGCGGTTATCCGGATGGTACATGTTGTTGTAGGAGCGCGACATCACGAATTCCAGCAGGTACTTTTCTTCAAAATCATACCTGGCGCGCAGCGCAATGGAAGCGTTCACCAGCGGCAGGTTCCGCACACTGGTGTAGCTGTCGCGGAAACCCACGGCCGTAACACCCACGTGATGCGAGCCGAAAGTGGAATCGTAACCGACCAGGAACTCGGTGTAAGCCTGGCGGTAGTCGTCTGCGATGGCGGACGAGTTATTCTGCTGCCCGTCCGTACCGATCTTGTTGATCAGCGTGTCTTGCCCCGGGCGGGGAATCACGTTGTACACGGCGAAAGATTTGGAGCGGTTCAGCGTTTCGTCGTAATAAGTATTCAGCGAAAAGGCGCCTTTCACGTACAGGCCCGGCAGAAAGGCATCCAGCCGCTGGGTCACGTTCAGGTCCGCCATCAGGTTGCGGTTGTAAGCGGGCCGGTAGCCGGAGCGTACCGCCTGACCGTAGATGTTGTTCTGGTAATCGTTATTGCCTCCCAGGCTGCCGTCGAAATTATGAACGGGGTACGCGTTGTTGGGAGTGCTCATGATGTTGTTGAAAATGCTGGCGGTGGTGGCCCCCGGCTCGTTGCTGTTGCGGATGCGGCCTGCCAGGCTCAGGTTCAGCAAAGTGGTTTTGGTCAGTTCCACATCCACATTGCTGCGGAAAATAAAACGCTGGTAGAAGTTGTTGGTTTTGTAGGTATTGTTCGGATCGGTCACGAAATATCCCTTTTGATTGAGATAATCCAGGTCCACAAAATACCGGGAGATGCGGTTGCCGCCGGAAATGTTCAGATTGTAGCGTTGCATGCCGGCCTGGTCTTTCAGCACTTTGTCGTACCAGTTCACATCGGGGTGACCATAAGGATCGCTGCCGTTTTTCCAGGCGTCCAGGTCGGCCTGGGTATACACGGGCTGGCGGCCGTCGTTGGCGAGGGCTTCGTTGTAAAGACGGGCGTAATCGTACGCGCCGAGGAATTTCGGTGTTTGCAGCATTTGCTGCATGGCGGTTTGCGCGGTGAAGGAAATGCGTTTTTTCCCGTTGTACCCGTGTTTGGTCTGGATCATCACCACCCCGTTGGCGGCGCGGGCGCCATACATGGCGGTGGCCAGCGCGTCGCGGAGCACGCTTACGGAGGCTACCTGTTCGGGATCGATGGAGGTAATGTCCCTGGGCACGCCGTCTACCACTACCAGCGGCGATGCGCCCCGGAGAGACATAGCCGCGCCGTCTTCGCCCGGGGCCAGGTTGTTTTGCGCCAGGCTAAGCCCTGCGAGTTTGCCGTAAAGCGCGTTTTCCACGGAGGTAACAGGGATGTTGCGCAGGGCGTCGTTGTACACGATACCATAAGATTGCAACAATTTTGCACTCGATTGCATACCAAACAATACCGGCACGGTGTCCCTCAAAGGCAATACCCCTCCGGGAGCGGGCAAACTTTGCGGAGCCGGAACTTTCCTGTCGGACGTGTCCGCCGCCGTAGCCCCCGCCTGTGAAGCCAGGGGTGCCAGCGCCGTCATTCCGAGGAAAAAGAACGTAGCGTACTTTTTCATCATGTAACGTGTTGAATTAAAAAATAAAAGCAAAAGCGATAGATCCAAATTGGTTGATGTTCGTTTGTTGGTTCTCTTAGCTGTTGTGATCAAAAATAGGCGGGCGCCCGGTGGCGGCTACCGGTCATTTCTTGCTTTCTTACGGGTGTAATCTGTCAGGAAAGGGGGTCAAATCTGTACGGGGAAAATGAAAGATCAGCCACTATGGCTCATTCCGGAACGGCGCCCTGTTTAGCGGCGGCATATTCCTTCGGGGTGCAGCCGAATTCGGCCTTGAAACATTTCCGGAAATAATCGACATCGGAAAACCCGACCATATAGGCTACTTCGGTAACGGTAAACTCGTTCCTTTCCAGGTATTGCGCCCCCCGTTTCAGCCGGTACACGCGGATGAACTCGATGGTGCTCTGGTTGGTCAGCGCCTTGATCTTCCGGTACAGGGTGATGGGGCTCATGTTCAGTTCGCGGGCCAGCTGCTCCACGTTCAGGGTCGGTTCAAGGATGTTGGCGTCTATGAACTGCATCACTTTATTCAAAAAGGTTTCGTCGGCAGACGTGATGGCGATATTGGCCGGCTGCAGCGTGATGTCTTTGCTGTACCGCTCCCGCAACAGCGCGCGCGATTGCAGCAGATTGCCCGCGCGCAGTTGCAGCAACCCGATATTAAAGGGTTTGGTAATATAATCGTCCGCACCGGTTTCCAGCCCTTCCATCTGGAAGATCACGGGGCTGCGGGCGGTGAGCAATATCACGGGGATATGGCAGGTGCGCTCGTCTTTTTTCAGCTTGCGGCAGAGGTCGGTGCCGTTGAGGCCCGGCATGGCCACGTCGCTGATAATAATATCCGGCAGCACTTCGGTGGCGATGCGCCAGCCTTCGTTGCCGTCCGACGCTTCGTGCACGGTATACCGGTCGCGGAAATGGGAAGCGATAAAGCCCAGCATCTCGGCATTGTCTTCCACGATAAGCATCACCGGCAGTTGCCCCGCTTCGTCCGCCCCGCTTTCTTCCCGCGCGGGCGAAGCCGCCAAAGGCTCCACTGGCGGCATCTCGGGGTTTTCCCGGAGCATTTCTTCCGGCGCGTATTGCGCCGCCTCCGGCGGGAATACCACCGTAAAACAGGTATAACCGGCTTTGCCTTCCGCGGCGGGTTCGCTCTTTACAGTAATGGCGCCGCGATGCAGCGTTACCAGCCCTTTCGTGAACGCCAGCCCGATGCCTGTGCCCGAAATGGGCTGACCGGTATTATTATAATGATGGAACGGGTTGAATATTTTTCCCAAATGCTGCGCGGCAATGCCCGCTCCATTGTCTTCCACATTAATTTCCACCATCCCCTCCCCGTTCACGGCCACGCTCACTTTGATGCGGCCGCCCGGCGGAGTGAACTTCACGGCGTTAGACAGCAGGTTGAACATGATCTTTTCCAGCTTGTCGTGGTCGAACCACAGCGGCATGAGCTGCCCCAGCATATCCAGTTCCAGCCGGATGCCGCGCTGGCGGGCGTATGCGTCGAAAGACAAAATGATCTCCCGCATGAACTTCACCATGTCGTACCGTGCTACCTGCAGTTTCATATGACCGGCCTCGAACTTCCGGAAATCCAGCAACTGGTCCGTAAGCCTGAGCAGGCGTTCACCGTTGCGCTGCATGAGCTGCAGCTGGTGCCGCACTTTTTCCCCCGCATCGTCTCCGCTCAGCAGCTTTTCCAGCGGGGCGAGAATAAGGGTGAGCGGCGTTTTGATCTCGTGGGAAATATCGGTGAAAAAAGACAGTTTCCGTTGGGCCAATTCCTGGTCTTTTTCCCGGCTGCGCTGCTGCATCTGCAATTCGTGCCGAAGCCGCGCGGTTTTGAGGGAATGGTTCCAGAAAAAATACAGCACGCCAGCGATCACGGCGAGATAAAAAAGATAGGCGTACCAGGTTTTCCAAAGCGGCGGCAGCACCGTGATGCGAAGGCTGGTATATTGTTCGTTCCAAAGCCCGTCGTTATTGGCGGCTTTTACTTTAAACACGTACTCGCCCGCGTCGAGGTTGGTGAAGGAAGCCTGTTGAAGGCTGCCTACGTAATTCCATTGCGGGTTGCCCTTCATGCCTTCGAGGATGTAGGCGTACTGGTTCGTGCGCGGGTTGATGTAGTTCAGCGCGGCGAACCCGATCGCGAAAAACGCCTGGTCGTGCCGCAAAGTGATATGTTCGGTATACGTAATGCTTTCGCTGAGCGGCGAGCCCTTCTCCCCGATGGCTACGGGCCTGTTTTTGATCAGGAACGAAGTGAGCGCGACGGGCGGTTTGGTTTTGTTGATGATGAGTTTGCCGGGGTTAAAAGACACGATGCCGTTGGTGCCGCCAAACATCACTTCGCCGGAAGCGGTGCGGCAGGTGGCCGCCAGGAATTCGTTGGAGCCGAGCCCGTTGTTCACAGAATAATTCACCACCTGCACGTCCTGTTTGTCAAACGGCGCATGCGCCTTGCGCAGCACGATGCGCGCGATGCTCTGGTTAAAACTCACCCAAAGATCGCCCAGCTGGTCCTGGATAATGCCGTGCACGATGTTGCTGGAAAGGCCGAAAGTGGTATCGAGGGTGAAGAACTGGTTGCGTTCGCGGTTGAGCAGCTTCAGGCCGCCGCCGCGCGTGCCGATCCAGATGTTGCGGCGGTCGTCTTCATATATGCAGAGGATCGCGTTTTTATTGAACACGCTGTCGTATTCGGCGAGATAGTTGCGGAAACGCCCGCTGCCCGCCGGCAGCCAGGAAAGGCCCAGCTCGGTGCCGATCCACACCCCGCCCTGGCTGTCCTGCATCAACGCATTGATATCGTTGGAAATAATGCTGCCGGGATTGTTCCTGTTGTGCCGGTAACGTACGGTATCGCCGCCTTCGATGCGGAAAAGCCCGCCCTTGGTGCCTACCCACAGGCGCTGGGCGTTGCCGGCAAGACCGTAGATCACTTCGTCCGACACGCTTTTCGGCGTTTCCTTGAGCGGAACGGGCCGTATGCCTCCCGATCCTACGTCGTACCGGTAAAGCCCTTCCAGCGTGCCGATATAGAGGTGCCCCTGCCCGTCGAACTGCAATGCTTTCACCATTTCGGGGTTCACATGATGCGGCGCGGCGGGGCTCACCCGGATATGACGGAACTCGTCGCTGCGGCGGTCGTACACATTCACGCCGCCGCCTTCCGTGGCGATCCAGAGGTTGCGTTCCGCGTCTTCGCGGATGCTGCTCACCACGCGGTAAGTAAGCCCGGGCTTGCGCCCCATCTGTTCGTTGATATAACTGAAATTTTCGTTGCCCGGGTGCTCCACGCTCACGCCGCCCGCAAAAGACCCGACCCACATGCTTCCCGCTTTGTCTTTCATAATGCTCAGGATGCTGTTGCCGGAAATGGAATACGGATCGTATTTGTCCGTCACAAAATGCCTGACGGCCGTGCGCTGCGCGTTCATGATATAAAGGCCGTTGCGCGTGCCGATCCAGGTTTCGCCGTTGTGGCTGTAGATGGCGCGCACCATATCGCTGCTTACGCGCGGCGTGGTGGCGGAATTATAGTTTTCGGTGCGGCCCGTGGCGCGGTCCCACACGATCAGGCCGTCTTTTTCCGTGCCCAGAAAGATGTTGCCCAGGCTGTCTACATGAATGCACTGCGTGGCGCTTTTCCCCATCAGCGGGTTGCGCATCAGCCCTTGGGGCGTGGGCAGCCGCCGGCCGGTAGCGGGATTGTAACAATACACGGAATCCAGCCCGGTAAGCCACAGCAGCCCGTCCGCATCAAAGGCCATGGAGCGCACGTAGGGTTTCCCCGGCTCGCGGCCGAGGTCTACGGGATGCAGCACGCGTTTTTCTTCGTCGTACCGCATCAGGCCGCGCGGCGTGCCCACCCACACGGTGCCTTCGCGGTCGCGTTTCATCACGTTCACGTGTTTGAAATTATACGCGGGCTGAATGTTATCTGGCAGGTCGCCGTCCGGAAGGATGCGGTGGAAACGCTCCAGCCGGCATTCGAACATATCGAGACCAAGCGCCGTGCCTACGAGCAGGTTGCCTTTGCGGTCTTCTTCTATGCTGAGCAGTTCGTTGCTGTTGATGCTGTAACGGTTGCCGGGATCGTAGCGGAAATGGCGGAAATTGTAACCGTCGTAACGGTTGAGGCCGTCGGTAGTGGCGATCCAGATAAACCCGCGGGAATCCTGGAAGATGCTGTAAACGGAGCTTTGGGAAAGACCGTCGGCGATGCCGAGATGGGAAAAACGCATGCTCCCCGCCTGCGCGGACGCGCCGGAAGCAAAGAGCAGCAATCTTATGAAAGCGAATGCAAAAACAACGCTTTTTATTCCCTTGGTTGATATCATTTCAAAAACATCCTCTAAAACCAGGCTAAAAATAACCTTTTAGCAACGAAAAAAAAATGCGGCGGCGAATGGGGCCGCCGTTACCCGCGGATGAACAGGTGTGATGGTATCTTGCTTTAAACCCGCCCCTGCCGTTTCAACGGGGTATGTTCCTGTCGAACGTCAGCGTGTCGAAAAAGATGGTCAGCGAAGCCAGTTTGCCGTTCTCCACTTTCCAGACCTCCGCCACATCCCCATTGATCTTCGCCCCATTGGGGAACACAAAATCGTAATTGCCGGTCACATACGCGCGGCCGCCTTCCACGATCATTTCTTTCACGCGCATACCCGTAAAGGTGCGGGAAAACCGTCTGATCACTTCAATGTAAGCGGCTTTGCCTGCTGCGGGCGCCGGGGCGGTCATATTGCCGCCGGTGAAAAGAAAATCGTCTGCGATCACATCTTCCCAACCCTGTTTGCAGGCAAAACCTTCATAATAAACATCAAGCAGCTGACGGGTAAGAGCGGAGTTTTCCATAATGTGCGTAATTTGAGGGTTATTGTTATCTTAGTACTTGCGTTTTGCAAGCACTAAGATAATAAGTAATTTCAATTTGCAAGTACTTTTCTAACATTCAGGTATGGAAAAAACCAGGTCGGATTGCCCCATCAGCTGTTCGCTCGACGTATTCGGGGATAAATGGTCGCTGTTGATCATCAGGGACGTGATGTTGCGCGGCAAAGTATCTTACGGCCAGTTCCTGGAATCGGAAGAAAAGATCGCCACCAACATCCTCGCCAACCGCCTCAGCGTGCTGGAAGCGGAAAACATCCTGATAAAACGCGTTTCCCCCGCCAACCGGTCCAAATTCATTTACAGTCTTACCCCCAAAGGCATCGACCTGCTGCCGATCGTGATCGAGATCATGGACTGGGGCGCGAAATACAACGCCAACTGCCCGCGAAGGGAACTGGGCCAAAAGATCAAAAAAGATAAAGCGGCGGTGATAAAAGAATATTACCAAAAACTGCGCGGCGACGCGGAACAATAAAGAAAGCCCCGGGCATTCGCCCGGGGCTTTAATTTTTTCAACCGTTTATCAACCGGGCAGCTGACTCATGTCCATGTACGCAAATTCCCATTGATGGCCGTCGAGATCGGCGAATGCGTGCTGGTACATCCAGCCATGGTCTTGCGGTTCGCTGTACACGGTCCCGCCCTGCTCTTTGGCTTTGGCCACGATGCGGTCCACTTCCTCGCGGGATTCCGTGTCCAGCGCGATCAGCACTTCAGTGTTTTTCTTTGCGTCGCTGATCGGCTTTTTGGTGAAGGTGCTGAAATAAGGCTCCACCAGCAACATGGCGTAGATCGCGTCGCTGATCACCAGGCAGGCGGCCTTTTCGTCGGTGAACTGCGGGTTGAAACCAAAGCCCAGTCCTTCGAAAAAAGCCTTTGATTTGTTAAGATCTTTTACGGGGAGATTGATGAAAACTTTTGTTGCCATTACGTTCGGTTTTTATGTGTATGTGTTTAACGATACAAAGGAAAACATTTCCAGCGTCAACGAATGGTCGAAAACTTGGTTAAACCGGTAAATTTTATCGATGGTCCTGTTTACGGAACTCCGAGGGCGACATGCCGGCCTGTGCGCGGAAAAACTTCCCGAAGTTGGCCGGGTCTGAAAAGTTAAGCTGGTAGGCTATTTCGGCGATCTCGACATGCGTATGTTGCAGCAGCGACTTCGCCTCCGTTAATAATCTTTCCGAGATATACGACAATGCATTTTTGCCGGACACGGCTTTTACCGATTGAGAGAGATAGTTCGGCGTCACCGCCAGCATGTCCGCATATTCCTGCACGGTGCGTTTGTCGATGTAATAGTTATTCACCAGCTGCATATATTTTTTCAGCAAAACCTGCTGCGGCGTAGCCGCCATCCTGACGCCCTGCATTCTTTCCGCCGCAAATTCTTTCAGATGGTACAACAGGGCCAGCAATTTCACGCGGGCTTCCACGTGCTGGTCTTTACCGGAGCGTTCGTATGCGGCGAACACTTCTTCGAAATGCGGCGCCAGTTTCTCGAAAACAACATGATCGAAGCGGAAAAGACTGGTATGCAGCACATCGAAAAAAGGAAATTCTTTCTGGAAATCAGGCCTGAAAAAGGAGAAACATTCGGGCTGGAAATAAAAGACATAACCGTGCATGGCTTTATCGCGGTAAAAGCTGTACAGCAATTCCGGCGATTGAAAAACCATGTACGAGCTCATGCTGGTTTCGTTGGTGCCGCCGTGCGTAACCCTGGATTTTGCGGCGTCGGTGAACAGGCCGACAAAATAAAAGCTGCGCCGGAAAGGCGGCCGGTAAATGTTTTCTTTATGCTCCGCCAGGCGCAGGCAATAAAAAACCGGGTTGGCGGTGCGGTGCGCCACATCGATGGATGCGAGGAATTCATTGATATCGTTGTAATAAGGAATGGCGGATTTCGGTTTTTCCATGTTTCAAGATACTAAAATTCTCCGCTGGCGGCGGTTCCTGACAGTCTTTTAATAGCTTCCCCTTTGTGAGCTGTTACCTATTTCCCCGGCACCGGCACAATACGGTTGAACGTATAGCTGTAATATTCGTTCCCGGTCCTGAATGTTTTGTTGTTATCCAGCACGAACAGCACATTATCATCGCCTTTCCAGAGATACAGCTTCGTGTTGACTGTAGCCGGTTCCAGCACGTACAATCCGGCCTTTGCATCGCCGGGCATGCCTTTTTCGGTATGCCAGGTGCCTTCCATGTTGAGGAGGCGGTACGAATCGCCGTCCTGCTGCTTCACTTCTCCCGCGCCCACGATGCGGAGTTTGAAAGTAGTGGGTTTTGAAGAAGCGGGATCGCGGTGAAGCTCGAGGCGGCACTTTAGTTTTTCGCATGGTTTGTCGGTTACCAGCTGCAGTTGCGGCACAATGCCCTCGCAGGGAATTCTTCCTTCAAAAAATCCGTAAATATCCGGCCCTTTCGGGATGGGCTGAAAAGTGATGGCATCGGAAGGCCGGTTGTCTGCCGCGGCGGTTTGCGCGACGGACAGCTGTGCGATCAGCAGGAAAAAAAGCGTGCATATCGTTTTCATGATCAATTTTATTTGGCGGTGACCTTGCTGAGGGTGTAGCTCCATCCGCCGTTGCCGATCATTAAATGACCGTCTGCATCCAGCAGATGAAGCAGTTCGTTACTGAGTCGGATGAAGGAAATGTTTTTATGGGTTTTGCCGTCTTTCAACTGGTAGACCGTTGCCTGCGGATGGGCGGGCGTGCCTTTTTGGATGGTCCAGCTGCCGGAGAGATCCAGGCTTTTCCCTTTGCTGAAACCTTTGGTGCTGGCTTTCGTCATCCCATATTCGCAATGCAGTTCGAACGTGTGTTCGTGCAAGACCAGTTTCCATTTCATCAGTTCGCATCCGATTTCTGCGTCCATACCCGGAAGAGGGCGCGTGCCCTGGCTGCAGGGCGTGCTGGCCGCGTACACGGCGGCCGCGTCATCCGGCTGATGGTTTTGCGAGCAGGATTGGGCGGTGATGAACAACAGCATTGAAACGGTAAGAACGATTGTTTTCATGGACCGGAATTTTTCTGAAAGCTACGGCCTGTGGGCGTTTTTTGTGGAGAATTTACATCTTCTGCGCCAAAACCTTGACAAATGGAGGGGTTCATGGTATATTCGTTGCAGTAAAAAGTAAAAGCAGTATGCCGTTAGAGCCCATTATCATCAAAGAAGGAAAATGGACAAGCGCCGCCATCGGCACGATCTGTTTTTTGCTTTTTTTATATCTCGTCTACTGCATATTGAACAAACCTTCAATTTTCGAAAAGATATTACTCGGCGTGCTGGCGGCATGGCTGCTTTACCTGGCCGTTTCGCAGTGGTACAAATCACGCACGGACGCCATCTGGATGAGGATAGACGCGGAAGGCATCACTCACAGGAAAACGCGGATAAAGTGGATGGATATTGATTATTTCTACACGGTGCTCGACCCCAGCTTCAGCGATTACAAATATTATATGGGCATCGCATTCACCTCCGGTCGTGAAAGCATCAAAATTGAACTCCCCCCGCAACTGGAGGAAAAAGAGCTGCGAAAACATATCATTGCGTTTTCAAATAATCCCGGCATCCGTGATGGCGGGCATGAAATCATTCACTACGATCATTCCGCGCTCAAAAACAAAAAGCCCCCGGTGGAATAACCGGAGGCTTTGTATGTGGTTCTGAAAATCTACTTCTTGAATATCCGGTACAGCTTGCCGCCATCCGTTATGGCGTACAACGCGCCGTCTTTACCTTCGGTAATATCGCGGAAACGTTCTTTTTCGTTTTCCAGCAAACGTTCTTCACCCACCACTTTGTTGTTCTCGATCACGATGCGCGCAATGTGCGTGCTGCTGAGGCCGGAGATGAACAGGTTGTTTTTCCATTCGGGCATGGCGTCGCCGCTGTAGAAGGTGATGCCGCTGGGAGAGATCACGGGGTCCCAGTAATAGACCGGCTGCTCAAGCCCCGCCTTTTGCTGGATGCTGTCGCCGACCTTTTTGCCGCTGTATTCGATGCCGTACGTGATGGTCGGCCAGCCGTAGTTTTTCCCGGCCTCTACCCTGTTCAGCTCATCGCCGCCTCTCGGGCCAAACTCGGTTTCCCACAGATCGCCGGTAACGGGGTGGAACGCAAGGCCCTGCACGTTGCGGTGACCATAAGAGAACAATTCGGGGCGCGCATCGGCTTTGCCTTCGAAAGGATTGCCCGGCGCGGGCTGGCCTTCTTTCGTAATGCGGATCACCTTGCCGAGGCCCGATTTCAGGTCCTGCGCCTGCGGCCTTGTTTCAAGATCGGAACGTTCGCCGGTGCTGATCACCAGGTTGCCGCTTTTGTCGATCAATATACGGCCGCCGTAATGCAGCGTGCCTTTATAAGCGGGCGTAGCGCGGTAGATCACGGTAGCGCCTTCTATCTTTTTTTCGTCGGCCGAAAGTTTGCCTTTGGCCACTGCGGTGAGATTGCCTTCGGGCAGGTTTTCGGAGAACACCCAGTATACGGTGCGGTTACTGGCGAAGTCCGGGTCTACCCGGAGACCGAGCAAACCGCCCTGGCCGGCGGAATTTACCGCGGGAAGGCCCGTGATGGAATCGCTCACTTTACCGTCGGGCGTTACGATGCGCATCGTGCCTTTTTTCTGGGTGATGAGAAAACGGCCGTCCGGCAGCGTGGTAATGCCCCAGGGATTTTTCAGGTCGCTGGTGAGCACTTTGCCTTCGTAAGCCATGGCCGTTTTAACGCCTGCTATCCTCGTCTGGCCCGGGAAGGCGGGTTTATAGTCGGGAGAATTGGCGGCTTTGGTTTCCACCGGTGCGGCGGAACTGTCTGCCGATGCGTCGCCGGTGCTCTTGGGAGCGGATTGACCGCAGGAAGCCAGTGCAAACACGCCTCCGAGGCAGATCGCTGTCAGAAACTTGGGTTTCGAATGCATAATGATGAGGGTTTTATATCAAAGTTTGACGGGTTAAATATAATCGAAGTTTCCTGAATATTCGTTTTCCCCGCTCCCATTCCGCCTGCAATTACATAAACGGCAATAAACAAAATCGTCGTTTCGATCCGTGTTTTCGCCGGTTCACTCCTTTCCGCTTCCCCGGTCGGGGAACAGCCGCCATTTTTGCACAAAAAAAACACATGAAACCATTGTTCTGGCTGCTTCTCCTGCTCTTGCCGCTTCGCAGCTTCCCCCAGCAATCCCTGCCTGTGCAGACCGTTAAAGGCACGGTAACAGACCGCTATACGCATATTCCCCTGCCCGGCGTAACCGTGCAGATCGATCGCATCGGCGCTGTTACGAACGAAAAAGGCGAATTCCGCATCAACAGCGTGCCCGTTGGCCGGCATACGCTCCGTTTTTCGCTGATGGGCTACGAACCGCTGGTGATCGGCAACGTGGAAGTAAACGCGGGAAAAGAAACGGTGGTGGAGATCACGCTAACAGAAAATATCGTGAAACTGAAGGATTATATAGTAACCGCTCAACAGAAAAAAGGCGCGGTCAATCCATTGGCGCAGGTAAGCGCCCGGCAGCTGGGCATGGAAGAAGGCATGCGTTACGCCGGCAGCCGCAACGATCCTTCGCGGATGGCGCAGAACTTTGCGGGCGTTATCGGCGGCAACGATGCGAGCAACGATATCGTGATCCGCGGCAATTCGCCCAACGGCGTGCTTTACCGCATGGAAGGCGTGGACATTCCCAATCCCAACCACTTCAGCACCATTGGCGCCAGCGGCGGCCCGGTGACGATCCTGAACACCAACACCCTCCGGAATTCGGATTTCATGACGGGCGCATTTCCCGCGCCATACGGCAATGCGCTCGCCGGGGCGTTCGATCTCCGGCTCCGCAACGGCAACAAAGACAAATACGAATTTCTCGCCGAAGTGGGCTTCAACGGTTTTGAAGCGGCGGCGGAAGGGCCGCTGGGCAGGCCCGGGAATGCGTCTTTCCTGCTCGATTACCGTTACTCTACCGTAGCGGCCATCCAGGCGCTGGGTTTGTCTGTAGGTACAGGCACGGCGGTGCCCTATTACCAGGACCTGAACCTGAAACTTCACGCGCCCACGAAAAACGCGGGCACGTTCAATCTTTTCGCCCTCGGCGGCCTCAGCAACATTCATTTCGGGCCGGATGAAGACACCACCGGGCTGTACGGCAGCGACAACAAAGACCGCGACCGTAAATACGCCTCCAATACCGGCGTGGCGGGCCTTACCCACAGTTATAATTTTAATGCCGCCACGTTCGGCCGGGCATTCGTTGCATTGTCTTTCACGCAAAGCACCGGGAACGAGTTCATCGTAAAAGACGGACTGCCCGCCGAGCCCGCTGTAAAACTGGATAACCGTCAAACCAAAACCAGCCTGGGTTACCAGCTGGAGCACCGCCTCAACGCCCGCAACCAGCTGAGCGGCGGCATCTCCGCAGACCTGATGCGGTTCCGGCTCGACCAGGCGTATATCAAAGATGGCGACGATGTAATATCCGCCGATCTCGATGCCCGCGAATCCACTTCGCTGGCGAAAGGCTGGATCAATTTGCAGCATCATTTCAGCGACCATCTTACCGCCAACACGGGCGTGTATGCGCAATATCTTGCGCTGAACGGTTCCTACTCGGCGGAGCCGCGCTTTAACATCAAATACCGCACAGCCAACGACCAGGCGCTTAGCCTGGGGCTCGGCATGCACAGCCAGCTGCAGCCGCTGGAAGTGTACTTCCGGGAAACCGGGGGGAAACTCACCAACAACGAGCTGGACTTCAGCCGCAGCCTGCATGCCGTGCTGGGTTACGAATTGCCTTTGAGCAACAAATTCCGCATCAAAACGGAAGCGTATTACCAGCATTTGTACAACATCCCCGTGCAGCGCGAACCGGGCCCCTTCAGCATGCTCAACACCGGCGCGCAGTTCGGTTTCCCGGACGAGCCGAACCTGGTTAACGCCGGCACGGGCAAAAACTACGGTCTTGAGCTTACGCTGGAAAAGTTCCTCGACAAAGGGTTTTACCTGCTCTTTACGCAAAGCCTTTTTAATTCGAAATTCCTTGCCAGCGATAAAGTGTGGCGCAATACGGCGTTTAATTCGCAATACGTGACCAACTTCCTGACCGGCAGGGAATGGACGCTGCGGCCGGGTTTCAACCTGGGGGTAGACACAAAGGTATCTTTCGCCGGCGGCCAGTGGTACACGCCTTTCGACGTGGAAAAAACCATCGCGAAAGGATATGAAGTATACGATGATTCAAGAACATTTTCATTGCGGAACAATCCGTATTTCAGATGGGACGTGAAAATCTCTTTTACCTGGGAAATGGGCCGCACCACGCAGAAATTTTTTATGGACTTCCAGAATGTGACCGTAAAAAAGAATATTTATATTAGAAGGATCAATACCACTACCGGTACGGTTTCCGACATCAACCAGATCGGTTTTTTCCCGAACGTCAATTACCAGTTCACTTTTTAACGCATGAGCAAAAGAAACGTCCGCGAGGCGCTGGGTTTTAACGACAAATGGTTCGTACTGCTGGGAATTCCCATCGTGGGTTTCCTGACGCCCATCGTGTACCTGGGCGCGCGTTTCAACCGGCCTCCGTATTACGAATGGATCGCGTGGGCGTTCTCCACGGCCATCACGGCAGTGTTCTGGTTCGGCAACCGCGCCATCCTGGTATACATGCGGCGGAAATACCCGCTTTTCGGACAATCGCGCAAACGTATTCTCATTTCGGCGGCGGTGATGCTCATGTACACGCTTATTGTCGCAAATTTCAACGGCGTAACGCCGCCTTTCTGGAGTGAAGAAGGCGTGTTTTACGGGCCGAACCTCAACATGCTCGGCATCGTGAACACCCTTGCGATCGTGAGCGTGTACGAGATCATCTATTACATGCGCCAGCTGCGGGAATCGGTGAAACACCAGGAAGAGCTGCGCGCCGAAAACCTGCTGGCGCAGATCAGGGCGCTGAAGAACCAGGTAGACCCGCATTTCCTGTTCAACAATCTCAACACGCTCAGCGCCATCGTGCAGGACGATCCGCAGCTGGCCGAGCCGTTCATCCAGCGGTTGTCCAAACTCTACCGCTACATCCTCGAAATGCCGGAATCCACGCTTATCACCGTGAGGGAAGAGCTGGACCTGCTGGAGGCGTACGTTTACCTGCTCAATACCCGTTTTGGCGACAGCCTGAAAGTGAACATCAACATACCCGCTTCCTTTCACGCGAAAAAAATGGTGCCCTTCGCACTGCAGCTGCTCGTGGAAAACGCGATCAAACACAATATCGCCTCTTCTTCGCGGCCGCTGACGGTCAACATCGAAGCGATGGAAAGCGGGCTGACGGTGAGCAACAATCTCCAGAAAAAACAGCAGCCCGTGATCTCCACCGGCAAAGGGCTCGAGAACATCAACAGCCGCATCCGGCTGCTGCAGCAACAGGAAATGAAATGCATCACCACGATGGACCAGTTTATCGTCACCCTCCCTTTATTCCCTGAAACATGATAAAAACTGTGATCATAGAAGATGAAGCGCCGGCCGCTAAAAAGCTCGGCAATCTGCTCCGGAAAATGAACGGCGACGTTACCGTTTCCGCTACGCTGGACAGCATCGAAGAAAGCGTGAAATGGTTCCAGGTGTTCCCGCAGCCCGATCTCGTTTTTATGGATATCCAGCTGGCGGACGGGCTGAGCTTCGAGATCTTCCGGCAGGTGAACATCACGGCACCGGTAATATTTACCACCGCCTACGATCAGTATATGCTGCATGCGTTTAAGAACAATGGCATAGAATACCTCCTCAAACCGCTGGACGCCGAGCAGCTGGAACAGGCCATGCAAAAGTTCCGGCAGTTTTTCGGCAAAAAAGAGAACAATGATCTCGCGGGGAAGATCGGCGCGCTGCTGCAGCAATTGCAGCCGCCCGTTTACCGCGAACGTTTCCTCGTGAAAAGCGGCCAGCAGCTTTATTACGTCAACACCGCCGACATCGCCTGCCTGTACGCCGAAGGCAAGCTCGCTTTCGCGCTGGACTTCTCCGGCAAACGCCACCTGATGGACGATAATCTTTCCACCCTCGAAACCCAGCTACCGCCCAACGATTTTTATAAGGTCAGCCGCCACCTGGTGGTGAACATCAAAAGCGTGCGCCGCATCCACCCTTGGTTTGGCGGCCGTTTAAAACTGGAACTGCAGCCCGCGCCGGATGTGGAGCTGGAAGTAAGCAGGGAAAGGGTTGCAGGGTTTAAAGAGTGGCTGGGGAAATAAAAGGACGGGGGATGTCGTTGTAATGAGCCATCCAATTTGAAAGAAAAAAAGGCCTGCATATCAAGCGGGCCTTTTGTTTGCGCCTCAGTTACCTTTGCGGTACGCCAGGGCCGTGACCCCGGCATTTTTCTTGAAATACCCGCTGAAATGCGCCGGGTCGTTGAACCCCAGCCGGTACGCGATCTCTTTGATGGATAATTCGGTGTGCCGCAATAAAGACTTTGCCTCGGCCATGTTCTTTTCCATGATCCAGGTGCCGATGGACTTTCCCGTTTTTGTTTTGATAACGGTGCTGAGGTAATTGGGGTGCAGGTTCTGATCGTCCGCATAATCCTGGATATGCAGCACCGTTTCCGCCTTGCCGCTGCTGACGTCGCGGTAATGCCCGTCCAGCAGGCGCCGGAACCGCTTTACGATCTGCGAGCTGCGGTTGCCTTCGTTGATGGGATTGTAATCTTCCCAGAAATATTCCTTCACCTTCAGCAGCAGCACCACGAACAAATGCCCGATCAGCTCGTTGCGGTAAAGGGATTGGGAAACATATTCTTTATGGATCTGCGTATAGATCCTTTCAAATTCGGCGAACGCTTCTTCCGTCATGTTTCTCACCGGGAAATTCTCCGCCAGCAGGAAAGGGAACTGGTCGAAGATATGCGGGTGCACGTATTGTTTGAGGAACGCTTCGCTGAAAGTGATGAGCGTAACGTCTTCTATCGCCGTCCAGGTATAGGAGCGGTAATGGCCGGGGTTGGTAAAATAAAAGCAGCCGGGGCGGATGGCGTACTGTTCGTCGTCTATATGATACATTCCCTGGCCGTTTTTGGTGAAGTTAAATACGAAAAAGTTCAGCCTGCTGGTTTCCGCGCTGAAAGGCAGTTCGCGGAACACCTCCTGCAGCCGGAAGATGGTGAAATTGCTCTCTTTGCCGTGAAATTCGGGGGTTACGCCCATGTGCTGGTACTGGTCGAACAACGTATCGAATACTTTGATCTTCTCTTTTTTCATACAAAAACTAAGTTAAATCATTCCCCGGATACCCGATCTTAAGAATTGGCAGGTTTTGCTGAAGATATTGCAATTTCCGGGGCCCTGCGATCCGCAACTTTGTATTGTCAAACAGGTACAAACAAAAACACTTAAAAATTTATAACATGAAAACGCTCGAAAACAAAGTTGCGCTGATTACAGGCTCCGGCCGCGGGCTGGGTAAAGCCATCGCTGAAAGGTACGCCGCGCTTGGCGCCAGCCTTGTCCTTAATTACAGCAGGGACCAGCGTTCCGCCGAAGAAGTGCTTTCCAACGTTACCGCTATGGGCGTCAAAGCCGTGCTTGTACGGGCGGACGTGAGCAAGGTGACCGAGATCGAAAGACTATTCGCCGAAGGGCTGGCCGCTTTTGGAAAGATAGACATCGTGGTGGCCAACGCGGGCATCGAACTGGTGGAAACCATGGTGACAGATTTTACCGAAGAACAGTTCGACCGCGTATTTACCATCAACACAAAAGGCTCCTATTTCACGATGCAGCAGGCGGCCAAACACGTGGCGGATCATGGCAGGATCATTTACATCGCTTCCAGCACCACCAGCTTCCCCATTCCGGGCATGGCCGTGTACGGCGGCAGCAAAACCACGCCCCGTTACCTGGTAGACGTGCTGGCGCAGGAGATCGGCCATCGCGGGGTAACGGTGAACTCCATCATCCCTTTCGCTGTTGATCATTCCGGTATATTTGCCGATCCGGAGGCTTACCCGGAGCTTCGGCAGTCGCTGATCAACTCCTCTCCCATGCGCAGGCTGGCCGAGGTGGAAGACGTGGCCAACGTAGCGGAATTTTTCGCCGGCGAGCTTTCTTCCTTCGTAAACGGTCAGCATCTGCTGGTAAACGGCGGCGCCAATCAATAAAACCATTCAACATCATACATCAAACCCTTTTTTAAAATTTTCAAAATTATCATCATGAGCACTGTCCATAACAAAGTCATCCTGATCACCGGCGCTTCCAAAGGCATGGGCGCCAACATGGCCCTCAAACTTGCGGGGGAAGGCGCCAGGATAATCGTGAATTATGTAAGCAACGCCGCGGAAGCGGACGAAGTAGTGAAGACCATCCGCGGCAACGGCGGCAGCGCCATCGCGATAAAGGCAGACGTGAGCAAAGAATCGGAAGTAACCGCCCTGTTCGACGCGGCGATCGGCGAATACGGCCGCATCGACGTACTGATCAACAACGCCGGCGTGATGGATACGAAACTGCTGAAAGACAATACGGAGGCGGATTTCGACAAACATTTCAACATCAACGTAAAAGGCACTTTCCATACGCTGAAAGAAGCGGCGGCCAAACTGGCGGACAATGGCACCATCATCAACTTTTCCACTACGCTCTCCCGGCTGATGGTACCCACCTATGCCGTGTATTCAGCCACCAAAGCGGCTGTGGAACAACTCACCCGGGTATTCGCCAAAGAGATCGGCAGGGGCATCAATGTGAACGCGGTGGCGCCCGGCCCGGTGGCTACGGAATTGTTCCTGCGGGGCAAATCGGAAGAAGCCATCACCCGCTTCAAAGGCATGAACGCCTTTAACCGCCTCGGCCAGCCGGAAGACATCAGCAAAGTGGTGCTGTTCCTCGCTTCCGACGATGCAAAATGGATCTCCGGGCAAATAATCGGGGTGAACGGGGCGATGGCTTAGACGTGAAATGCTGATTTTCAACTGACCGGGAAGACCCTGCGCATTTGGCGCGGTCTTTTTTATTCAAACGTTTGCATAAACAGGAAGTTTTGCGTAACTTTTAATGCCCTTTTGTTAATCATTCATCATTTAAAATTCCACCCACATGAAAAAAGCCCTTTTTATCGCAGGCATGCTGCTTGCGCTGGTAACGCACCAGGCCTGGTCCATGCCCGCGTTTACCGCCTCTACCCTCAACCCGAAAAATGTGATCGAATCCAGCGTGAACAGTCTCCATCACCCCACGCTCGTACCCATCGGAAAAATGGCGAACGGCATGATCAAAGCCGTAATCAAAAGAGGTTCCGAAACCTCCGCCACCTGGGTGTACGTTTGGCTGGGCTACATCAACGAGTACCAAAGCGGCGGCGGCCTGTACGGCGACGTGGAAATGCGTTTTTATGAAGACCTCAACGCCACTATTCCCCACACGCCCGCCGGTCTGCAGGTCAACTACGAGATCGTAGGTTACGTGGAAGGCAGCGGCGGCTACAACATCCCGCAGTCCATCAATGCGTACAGCCAAAGCATTATGATCGCCTACAACCAGGAGCACGATTATGACGACGGTACGGACTTCCGCTGGAGGGATTATTATCTCCGCCCCGGCGATTATTCCCCGCTTACGTAAGCTGTTTTGAAAGGCCCCGGAAATACACCGGGGTCTTTTTTTCCCCTTTTTTGCAATATTCGTTTTCCCCGTTCGTCTACCCTATTATACAGCCCTAACCTGTTACCGGATGAGAAAAAAAATATTCAGGGTACTGAAACGCTTCCTGATAGCGGTGTTGAGCCTTCTGGCGCTCCTGGCTGTCGTAACATTTTTTTATATGAAACAAAGCAAATTCGGAAAAAGCCCGGCCGGGGAAAGGCTGGAAAGGATCAAAAGGTCGCCTAACTATAAAGACGGCAAGTTCCAGAATCTCCGGTTCACGCCCGCGCTTACCGAAGGGTACGGCATCGTGGGGGTGACCTGGGAAGTATTGTTCAAAAAATCGCCGCGGCGCAGGCCCGCAGTCAGCCTGCCTTCCATCAAAACCGATCTGCGCAGCCTCCCGGCAGACAAAGATGTGCTGGTATGGTTCGGGCATTCGTCCTATTTCATGCAGATAGACGGCAAACGGATGCTGGTAGATCCCGTGCTGAGCGGCAACGCCTCGCCCATTCCCGGCACCACCCGCTCGTTCAACGGCGCGGATATTTACAGTACAGACGACCTGCCGGATATCGATTACCTGTTCATTTCCCACGACCATTACGACCATCTTGATTATGAAACGCTCGTCAAAATGCGGCCGCGCATCCGTAAGGTGATCTGCGGATTGGGTGTGGGCGCACATTTCGAGCATTGGGGGTATTCCAAAGACCAGCTGATCGAAAAAGACTGGTACGAAACCGTGGAGCCGGACAGCGGCTTCGTGATCCACACCACGCCGGCGCGGCACTTTTCGGGCAGGGGATTTGTGCGCAACAATACCCTTTGGATGTCTTACGTACTGCAAACGCCCAGCCTGAAACTCTACCTCGGGGGAGACAGCGGGTACGACACCCATTTTGCGGACATCGGCAACCGCTTCGGTCCCTTCGACCTCGTGATGATCGACAACGGGCAATACGACCTGAAATGGAAATACATCCATAACCAGCCCGAAGAAGCGTTGCAGGCGGCCCGCGACCTGAAAGCGAAACGCCTCTTCCCTGTACATTCTTCCAAGTTCATGCTGGCCAATCATCCCTGGGACGAGCCCCTCACACGGATCTCCGCGCTGAACAAAGACGTTGGCATTCCGCTGGTAACGCCTTTCATCGGCGAAGCGGTGAACCTCAAAGATCCGGGGCAGGTGTTCCAGCAGTGGTGGACCGGCATCAATTAAATGCCGGTTCCTTTTTGCGCTGGCGGTAAATGATAAAAAATAATCCGGTACCTGTCCAATTCCCGTTTGCCCGGTCATTATTAGGTTAAATACACACATTTAACCACAAAAAACCAGGTAACAATGGATACATATCTCGCACCCGTCGAAAAGCCCAAAGGCTTGATCATGAAATTGGTCTATTATTTCACCAACCGCCAATTCGGCAAAGTGCTGGCGCCGCTGAAAGTGCATTCCGTGCGGCTTCCCGTGGCATTCGGCATGTTTTACGGCAAGGTGTCGCAGCTCGACAAAAAACTGGCGCTTCCCCACGAAACGATACTGCTGATCCGCCAGCAAGTGGCCCGCATCAATATCTGCCTGTTCTGTATGGACGCTTCACGGTACGCGGTGATCAGCGGTTCGATGAACGAAGCGAAATTCGATGCGCTGGCCGAATACAAAGTGAGTCCGCTGTTCAGCGAAGCCGAGCGCGCCGCGCTGGATTACGCCACGGAACTGACCACTACCAAAAAAGTGGAAAAGGCCACGTTCAACCGGCTGGAGCGGCATTACAACGAAAGCCAGATCTGCGGCATCGTATACATCGTAGCCAGCGAACATCTGTACAATCTTACCAATCTCGGGCTGAACATACATTCGGATATGTTATGCGACATCTCGAAGATGAGGCGTTAAACAGAAATCCCCGGGCGGTACAACCTGCCCGGGGATTTTATTGGTTCGTTGAGAAGATTAACACATCCGGAATATCTTCCGCTTAAAGTCGATCACGGAAGGCCCGTCTGAGCAGCCGCCCGCTTCGGGCGCATCCGCATCTTTTTTATCATGCGCGATGATCCATTTGCCGGTTTTCTTGTGCCGCAGGATAATGCCGCTGTCGATCACATCGCCCACTTTTCCGCTCAGGCTGTTGTTGTAAAACAGCTTATTCCTTCACGAGCTCTTCCGCAATCGCGCCGTTTTCCTTTACGATCATGCCCGTTTTGGTGAACTCGAACGTGAGGTCGCGCTCCTTCATAAAAAAGAGATTCTCTTTCTCCGGGTAAAGCGTGAATTGTTTGCCGTTGGTGGTCATCAGCAGCGCACCCTCCCCCGCTTCGATCTGCGAAACGCCGGTTTGTTTGCCTTTGTATCTTCCAGCGTACGCGCGCAGCAATTCCCGCGGAAGCGTAATGGCGGTTCTGCCGTTCGGCGCGGGCCGATGGTCGTAGCTCAGCACGCGGGTCATTTTCCATTCGCCGTTCTCCTTTAACCAGAGATGGGTGAACTTGGCCCATCCGTCGCGGCGCTCGGGCTGGCCTTTCCGGTTGATATAGAAATAATGTTCGCCGCTGATGATGGCGCCGTAAATGATGTCGTTTTTCCGTAAGGGGAACACCTGTACCGTGCCTGGCACGGCTTCCCGCCGCAGCCGGAACTCATCGGGCTGTTTGCAGAAGCCGTCTGTCATAGATTGCACCAGACTCTTCAGCCCCTGCGTGATACCGCCTTTATCGTGGTAAAACTCCACGCTGTCCGAAAAAAAAGCCGCGAAAGCTTTTATGTCGCAAGTGTTGTAGCTAAACCAGAAAAGGCTGTCCTTTTCAAGGATCAGCCTGCTGAGCGCCTGTTCGTTATCCTGTGCGGAAAGCCGGCCGGCGCCGGCCGAAAGCAATAAAACGGTCAAAAAGAGTTTTTGCATATGCTGGCGGATTTAAATTTCCACAAACATAAGCAAAATATAGTACTATGTATAAAATAGTACTATCAAATACCAAGAAAGCCCTTTCGGGGGTTATTTCAGGTGTTTATTCAGCGCCTTGGGCAGTTCGAACATAGACAGCTGGCTCACGCCGTCGCAAACAGCCTTCAGGTTGTCGTCTGTGTTGATCATCCGGCGGTTCTTTTTGTCCTGCAGGTCGTTTTTCCTGATATACTCCCATACCCGTTTGGTGACTTCCGTGCGGGGCATCGGTTTGTTGCCTACCACCTTGGCGAGCGTTTCACTGGGCGTCAGCGGGGCTTTGAGGCCGGTAGCCGCGCCACCGGCAGCAGCTTTTTTAGGCGCCGGTTTAGCGGCAGCTTTTGCCGTTTTGGAAGCAGGAGCAGTTTTCGTGGTTTTTGCAGCCGGAGACTTCGCCGGCGTTTTAGCGGATTTTGCCATTGTGGTGTTTTTAGTGGGTATGATACAAATCTACATACATCTTACCCGTAAAAACATGCCTGAATCAGGATTGTTCAACGTTTTTTTCTAAAAAACCGCCAAACTGCCCTCCAGACAATAAAAAAATGCCCCGGAAGAGACCAGGGCATTCCATTTTTAACTAACTGTGGATGTACGATTCCCGTTTAATTAAATCCGTAGGCGATGGTGCCGCGAACGACGGAGGTGGCGGTGAATGTCTCCGTTTTCACCACTTTGTCGTCTACCACTATCTCCAACACCACCGTACCGGCAAAGTCTGTGCTTGCGCCCAAACCGATCGTCGTGGCATAGGTTACGCCGGTGCGCCGGAATTTCACGGAATAAGGCAAAGCCTGTTCATCCAGCGATGTCTGCCCCCCGGTCTGGTTATCAAACATAATATCCGCTTTCGTGATCCCTGTCGTGGATTTCACGCGGTATTCGATGTTCACGTCTTTCGGGTAATTGTTAAGCGGGTTCACCGGGTCTTTTTTACAGGAGGCCAACAAGGCAACGGCGGCGAAAAAAACAAAAATACCCCCAAGGTATTTCTTCGTAAAAGTGAGGTTCATATTTATTGTTTATGAGGTTTCTCTGCAAAACGGGATAGACAGGACTGCTTACTATTGCATCACAAAGGTATCGGCGGCGGAAACTTCCATCAATACCGTCAAACAAGGAATTTCATCTACCGGTTTTCCGGTATATTCGCCGTACCGGAAACTATTATCCCACATTTATTGTTTATTTGCCCGTATGAAGAGAACGATATGTCTCGCTTTTTGGATCGTATATGCCACACTGTTGGCCCATGCGCAAACGGCCAGTAAAAACGGCGCGTATGCAGACAGTCTCCTGCTGATAACCCAGGGCCGCGGCACGGATAGTACCAAAGCGGCGGCGCACCTGCTGCTCACCTATTCCCTCGTTTTCAGGGACCCCGCCGAAGCCGCCAAACATCTCGAACAGGGCCGCAGGCTCGGTGTGAAATACCCTTTACTCGTGGCATTGACGAGTTATTATGAAGGCATATTGCTCTACGCCTCGTCCGACCCGGTTAAAAGCGAAGCGTCGTTCCTGAAGGCAGACAGCCTGCTTGGAATGATCCATACCAAAGAGGCCGTGAGCTTCCGTTCCAAATCGTGGCGCAACATCGGTATTCTTAGACAGGTTTCGGGGGATGAAGCGGGATTTGCGGACATCCTCGTGCACAAGGCCATTCCGCTGGCGCAGCAGGCGGGCGACAGCCTGGCAGTCGGCAAAAACTACCTCGACCTTTCCCTCGTATTCAAAAACACGATGCAATACGGCAAGGCCACCGGCTACATCCTGCAATCCATCAACGTGTTCAGGCAGCAGCGATCCCTCGGCGACCTGGTGGTGGCGTACAACACCGGCGCGGAAAATTATGTGCTCGACAAAAAATACCCCGAGGCCAAAACGATGCTCGACAGTTCGTGGAAGTTATTGTCCGACGGGTCTTACAAAGAATTCCTCATCGATTATTACACCGCCGAAAGCATGTATTACGATGAAACGAAAGATTTCAAAAAATCGCTGGCCAGCATAGACAAAGGCATCGCGCTTTCCAAACAATACAACAAACGGTACGAAGAGCAGCGTTTGCTGCTGCAGAAATATTACACGCATTATAACCAGAACGATTACACGAACGCCCGCGAAGTGCTCCGGTACCTGGCAGAGCAGCCGGAGATGATGAGCCAGATCAGCAACCGGCTGCAGGTCTACAACGGCCTCGCCGAAACCAACGCCCGCCTCGGCAGCTTGCCCGCGGCCTACAACTGGCTGAAGCAGTACAGCCAGCTGAGCGACAGCGTGAGCGAAGTAAAACTGACCGATAATATCCATGCGCTGGAGATCAAATTCAACACCGCTGAAAAACAGAAAGAGATCGCCGCGCTGAAGATGGAGCGGGAAAGAGCGGCGCTTTCCGCCAAAAACAACCGCCTGATCAACTGGTTACTGGGCACTGCCAGCAGTTTCCTGCTGGTGCTCGCCGTATTTTCTTACCTGTTTTACCGCAACAACAAAAAATTATCGGAGCAGCAACAGCTTAACCATCACCAGCAGCTCAAAGAGATCGAGCAGCAGCAGCAGATCCGTTTCAGCCAGGCGATGCTGCAGGGCGAGGAACGCGAGCGCCGCAGGGTGGCCGGCGACCTGCACGACGGCCTGGGCGGCATGCTGGCCGGCGTGAAGATGAACCTCACCGAGCTCAGCTCCACCCCTGCTTCCGGCGGCGCCGAACTGCACAAAGTGATCGGCCAGCTGGATTCTTCCATCAGCGAGCTGCGCCGCATCGCCCGCAACATGATGCCCGAAGCGCTGCTGAAATTCGGGCTGGACATTGCGCTGAAAGACCTCTGCGGCTCCATGATGACGGAATCCGTGCGCATAAACTACCAGTCGCTGAACATCGAAGACAACATCCCGCAGGCCACGCAGGTAACCATTTACCGCATCGTGCAGGAACTGCTCAGCAACGCCATCCGCCATGCGCAGGCAGGCAGCATACTCCTGCAATGCAGCCAGAATGGCGATACTTTCCTGGTCACGATTGAAGACAACGGCAAAGGTTTCGACACTGCGCAGCTCGGCCAGGCCAAAGGCATCGGGCTGAGCAACGTAAAACGGCGCGTGGATTACCTGCACGGGAACATGGAGATCATTTCCGCCGAAAACGAAGGCACTACCATAAACATCGAACTGAATGTCGGAGAATGAAAAAATAGCGCTGGCTATCGTAGACGATCACCCGGTGGTGATCGAGGGCCTGCAGAAATTACTGGAAAACAAAGATTCCATCCGCATCGCCGGATGTTTTACCACCGGCGCGGGCATTCTTCAATTTTTGAAGACCGGCCGGGCAGACATTGTGCTGCTGGACATTACCCTGCCAGACGCCAACGGCCTCGACCTCTGCAAAGAGATCAGGCAGCTCTCCCCTTCCACCTGCGTGCTGGCGCTGAGCAATCATAGCGAACGCGCCATCATCATGCAAATGCTGCAGAACGGCGCGAGCGGTTATCTCCTGAAAAACGCTTCGGGCGAGGAACTGATGCACTGCATCAACGAGGCGCTCAGCGGGCAGGTCACTTTCAGCCGTGAAGTAAAAGAGATCATTGCGCGGCCCGGCGTGAGTGAATTGCGGCAGCAGCCGCAGCTGACGCGCAGGGAAAAAGAGATCCTGCAGCTTATTTCCGACGGCAAAACCACGGCCCGCATTGCGGAGGAACTGTCTTTAAGCCCGCTGACGGTAGAAACCCACCGCCGCAACCTCCTGCAGAAATTCGACGCGAAAAACGTGGCCGCGCTGATCAAGATCGCCGCGCAGCAGGGGCTCCTGTAATTTTATTGTTTTTTCATCATCGCCAGGATCTTTTCCGTTTGTTCGGGATAGATCGCGATGAGGTGCGTGCGCACGGAATCGGGCGTAGGATTGGCTGCGCCGTTGGTAAGTAGCGTGATGATGTTGCTTGGCAATGCCGGCATATGACAATCGATGCAGTTATGCGAAAGCGTGGCCACCGGCAATGATTTGAGCTTGCAGAACGCCGCGCTGCCGGCCTGGTGACAGGTGATGCACCGCTGCGAGAACGCCTGCATATTGCCGGCTTCGCTGACGTGCGGGTTATGACAGTTGGAGCAGTTCATTTCCTTGCTTTCCATAAAACACTTGCTGGCGGTGAGCAGCTGGTATTGGTTGCCATGAACGTCCAGCGCGGTGGCTTTTGTAATTCCGCCGATCTGCGGGAAATAATAATCGCTGAGGTCGTCGCCGGGTTTAAAACTGAACAACCCCTGCTGCAGGGAGCTGAGGCCGGAATGGCAGAGCGCGCAGTGGTCCAGCCGCTGCTGGTTGCTCAACGCCCTGATGCGCGTCATATGCCGGGGCTGTTTGTCTTCGGGATGCGCGGTATGATACTCCACATGTTCGGCCGCCGGTCCGTGGCAGCGCTGGCAATCGATGCCGTATACGGTACGGTCGCGGTGAAAGGTTTCGACGATCTGCAATCCTTCGATCTTTGTTTCTTTAATGCCCACGGAAGAAGCATGGCAGCCGAAACAAATACTGGGGATCGAGCGGTCGAATTTGGCGTGCGTAGGCGGGAAGCCCGGGCTGTTGGCCCACTGGTGCGCGCCAACGAGGTAAGAAAGCGGGAGCTGGAAGAATTTGCCGTCGTTCCAGTACAAAAAGGTCTGCGCCTTTCTCCCCGACCCGACGGTAATATCAAAACGGTGCGCCTCCTTTTGCTGCCCGTTTTCGTAACTGGCTTGGAATAACCCGCTGTCGCGTTTTTCCATCACCACCTTTTTATTTTCCGTATAGTGATATACGTTATCCGGCGCGGCAAAACTTCCCTTTACGGATTCCGGCGTCGCTTCGGCGGAAGTACGGGAGTGGGCGGTTTGCAGGTAAGCATCGTATACGGCTTTATGACAGCTTTCGCAGGAAGCCTGTACGGCATATCGTTCTCCCCGGAGATCCGTTTTTTTCTCCGCGGTACCGATGCAGCGGGACAAGATAACAACGCAGCAGATGATGAAGCCGCAAACACAGGCCTGGCGCTTGTTCATAGACGGTGGAATTATCCTTAAATATACAAATCATAATTTCCCCAATGTCACATTCCTCACCCTCCCCGTTCCCTTGAACCGGAAATGCATGCCCACGATCTTCGCGTCTTCCGCGATCGTGGACTGGTATGCCGGGCGATCGTCTACCCGTACCGTTACCAGCCCGTCCTTCGCATCACAGCTCACTTTCGTCCATTTGGAAAGGTCCGCCCCGAAGCCGGACAGGTCCTGTTTTTTACCGGAAACGAAATGGTCTACCATCAGCAGGTTCAAATCAGACACGCAGCCTACCCCCGCCAGCGGCAGCATGATGGCGCTGCCTTCGCAAAGGATGATTATTTCGGTATGGCGGCATACGGCCGAACCTTCGCCATAATCGTTGATCACTTCCGCGTCAAAACGGAAATTCTTCACATACAGCGAATCCCATCCGCCGATCTTGCTGTACCGCACCCAGGGTGCATCCGGCTGCATGGGGATGTTCTTTTCCAGTATCTGCGCTTCGCTGATGCCCATTTCGCCGTTCCTGACGGTTTCCTCTTCTTTAAAATACACAGGCACATCCGGCTGCTCTATCATCGGCAGCCAGCCTTTGGTGGTGATCATCAGCGAATGCCGCTTCACTTCCTTCCCATCCACTACCAGCCGCGCGCGGAAATGCCCCGGGTAATAATAAACGGACGTTGCCTGGTGCTGCTCACGCGACACACGGAATCGTTTTGTCGGGTCCCAGTTCTGCTGTATGAATATGGAATCGCCCGTGGGCGCCGCGGAGGCGTCGTAATCGAAGATCACCGAATTAGGTACGCCTTCGGTCACGGTTTTGCGGCTGGAAAATTTGTATTTGTCCGGCGGCGGCATTTCTTCCACCACCATATTTTTTTTGTTGCGGATGGAATTAAACCCGAGTATCACCGTAGCGATCACCGCGCCCAGCGCCACCACTGTCCAGATGTAACGGCTTTTGGATGCTGATGCGCCCGCGGCGGGAATATTTTCTTCCGTGCGCGGCCGCTCCCGTTTCAAGCCGCCCTGGTTTTTTTGGTCTTCGTGCTGCCTGAACGCCCTCCAATGTTCGTACCCCAGGTACCGGGCCAGCGTGTTGAGCGTGGTGGCCGTAGGCGCACTGTCGTATTTCACCCGTCCCCAAATACGTTTGAGCGTGGTGCTGCTGAGCGTTACCCCCGTGGCTTCGAGGATACTTTCGGAGAGATTTTCAAAGTCCTGGTTCGTCCATACCGCGCTCGCCCCCCAGCCCAACTTATCTTCTATCGCCGCGCAACAGGCCGCCAGGTAAACAGGATCATTATTGTTTTTCATTGATATTCAATTTTTTATGCCCATGCACGAGCTTGCACGAAGTTGAAACGGGTTTGGAATGTGCGCTCCTCCTGATCTTTCCATCTTTGGTCCATTCGTTTCCGTCAGCATTCAAAGTTTAAAAAAATATCGATATGAAAAAAGTTATGATCGCACTGGTCTTGTTGCTTCCTTCCGCCATGTTGTTTGCACAGAAAAAAAATGCCGAAGTGCGCATCCCTATGACGCCGGACCGCTGGGAAACCAAAGCGGGCTCCGTCAGCTTTACCGGGTACAAATCCAGGCCCGCTATCCGGCTGCTGACGCAAAACGACGCCGCCGTGGTGAAAGGGCTGGATTTTTCCAGCGGCACCATTGAGTTCGACTGGGCGCCCGAAGGCCCGTACTTTGCCGGGTTTTATTTCCGCAGGAAAGACACGCTCGAGACCGAATGTTTTTACCTCCGCACCCACGTGGAAGGCATTCCCAACGCCATGCAGGCCGTTCAATACGCCCCTTTCCTCGACGGCGTGAACCTTTGGGACCTGCTGCCCAATTACCAGGGGCCGGCCGATGTTAAAAAGAATGAATGGAATCATTTTAAGCTGGTGATCTCCGGCCAGCGGATGGTGGTATACGTAAACGATATGCAGCGCCCCGCCCTCCATGTGCCGCAGCTGCTGGGCAATACCCGTTCCGGCGCCATTGCGTTCGACGGCGCGGGCAAGATCGCCAACCTCGTGATCAGGCCTGACCAGGTGGAAGGGCTTAGCCCCGAACCGGAATCCGACCCCACCTACAACGACCCCCGTTATCTCCGCAACTGGCAGATCTCATCGGTGAAAGACCTTCCCTGGGGCCAGGAACCGTTCAATTACAAGGCGCCTCAGCTGAATGAGAACTGGAAATCCATCAACGCCGAGCGCCTCGGCATGATCAACATTACGCGCACGTACGGGAAAACGAAAGACCGCAGGATGGTTTGGCTGAAAATAAAACTGAAAGCTGCAAAAGCGCAGATCCGCCGGGTAGATCTCGCGTTCAACGACGAAGTATGGATCTACCTGAACAACCTCTCGCTGTTCACCGATAAAAACATTTTCGCCACGCCGCTGAGCAAACAGCCGTTGGGCCGCATGTCGCTGGAAAACACCCATTTCGACCTTCCGCTGAAAGAAGGCGAAAACGAGATACTGGTCGCCATTTCCAACCACTTCTACGGCTGGGGCCTGATCGCCCGGCTCGACGATATGGAAGGGATCGAAGTCATACAATAGAATGTATCAGTTTTGTAATAAGCCCTGCCCTTCCGGGCGGGGTTTTATTTTTTAACAGCTGTGGCCCTTCGGCTTTAAAAACTTATTTTCATGGCGGAGAAGAGAACATTTAATCGCACACGATGATGAACCCGCAACAATTCGAAGAAGGCCTGGCCTATGCCGGGAAAATTTTTTCCGGCGACGGGTCGCACCTTTGGCTGGACAAACACTTTCTTCAAAAAAATTTCGACCTCGCGCACAAAGACATTCTCGATTTCGGCTGCGGCATGGGCGGGCTCACGCTCTGGCTGGCGGCGAATACGGGCGCGAACGTAGACGGCGTGGACCTCGACCCGAACCACATCGGGATCGCGAAAGAGCTGCAGCGCCGGCACAATGTCAGCAATGTAGATTTCAGCGTGCGCAACATTATCGCGCAGCCGGTAGACAAACAGTACGATTACATCATTCTCAGCGATGTGATCGAACACCTCAAACCCGAATGGATCCCCGGCATCCTGGACACGCTCATTCACCGCAACCTCAAAAACAACGGCGTTATTTTCATCAGCTACCCGCCCTGGGAAGGGCCGCACGCCTCGCACCTGCGCAGGGTCATCAACATTCCCTGGGTGCAGTACCTGCCGCAGCGCTGGGTGCACAACATGCTGAAAAAACGCAACCAGCGGCTGATCGGTGTAAACGACCTGCTGACGGAATATCTCGAGCTGAACCATATGACCCATGCACGGCTCAGGCGTTTCCTGGACGCATTCCGGCTTAAGCCCGTATTCAGGCACAGCCATACGAAATTCAGCTCCATACCGCTGCTGAAAAAGTTCAACTTTAACTTTTTCCCGTTCAAATTCCTGGTCACGAAAGAACTGGTGGCTTTCCGGAAGCACGTTTTATCGCTCTGCTACTTCATCAGCGACTGCCACCGCTTCTATTTCGATTAAAGCGTCCGGCGAATACAGCGAACTGATCTCCACGATCGTGTCTGCCGGGTAGGGTGCGGTAAAATATTTGCCGCGCAGGGCCACTATTTTGTCGAAATTTTCCATGCTGCGTAGGAAGATGGTCACTTTAACGACGTTTTTAAGGCTGGAGCCGCCGGCCTCCAGTACTTTTTTGAGGTTCTGAAAGGTTTTCTCCGCCTGCGCATCGAAGTCTCCGATGCCGGTGAGGCGGCCGTCGTCGCCAATGGCGGTTTGCCCTGAAATGAACAGCAGGCCGCCTACCCGGTAACCCTGCGCGAGTTTGTAAGGCTGGTACGGATCGGGCGTGATGGCGATGTTCGTGATCTTCATGATATTTGATTTTATACCACAAAATTATCACGGCGCATGCTGCCGGAAGTTCAGGCAGTTGAAGAAATGGCGTTAAACTGTTTTAATTTTCCATGCGTTTTTTGCGGAGCTGGCTGATGAACACGGGCGTGATGCCGAGATACGAAGCCAGGTGTTTTTGCGGTACCCTGGCGGCGATGGCGGGATATTTTGCGAGAAAGGCCTCGTAACGTTCCATCGCGGTTTGACTGATGCCCTGCAGGATGCGCTCGTTTTGTGCGAGGTAGGCGTTTTGGTGAAGTATCCTGAAAAACCGTTCGAAGGCGGGCACTTCGCGGTAAAGCCGTTCGAGCGATGGAAGGTCGATCTGCAGGGCTTCCACGGGCTCCAGCGCTTCGATGTTGATGAGGGAAGGCGTATGATGAAGGAAACTGCCGAGGTCGGAGATCCACCAGTTTTCGATGGCGAAATGCAGCACATGTTCCTGGCCGTTGTTGTCCGTAAGATAAGAGCGCAGGCAGCCGGAAACGATGAAGGTCTCGTAGCGGCAAACATCGCCGGCCTGCAGCAGGAACTGGCGGCGCAGCAGTTTGCGCGGTTTCAGCAGGCTGGTGAAGCATTGTTTTTCTTCCTCCGAAAGCCGGATATGTTTTTCAACCTGCGCCAGTATTTTGCCGAACATCGTTGTTTCGTTCATAGACCCGAAATTAAAGAATCCCCGGCAATCAGGCTACGGCAGAAGGCCGCAGCGCCACCAGCGCCATTTCTTTTTCCTTTCCCCGCAGCTTGATGCTGCCCAAAGCCTTCGCCTCGAAATGCCCGTTCAGCCGCAGTTCCGCCATCAGATCGCCGGAAGCGATCACTTCGGCATTGTATTCCTTGCACAGGCCTTGTATGCGAGACGTGGTGTTGAGCACGTCGCCGGAATAGGTGATATCTCTTTTTATGATGCCCACTTCGCCTGCCACCACTTTCCCGGAATGAATACCGGCCTTGAACACCGGCATCACGCCGTAACGCCCGAGGTACTTACTTTTCAGCCTTTCGAGGTGCAGTTTGATGTCGAAAAAACACTGGATGCATTTGCTGTTCGCCACGCCTTCTTCGTACTTCCACGCCACGATCACTTCGTCGCCTACGTATTGGTAAATTTCGCCGCGGCTGTCCAGGATGGGATTGGTGATATCGGTGAACAGGTCTTTCAGGAACGCGTGATATTTTTTATCGCCCAGTTTTTCGGCGATGGTGGTGGAAGAATTGAGATCGAGGAACATAAAGATGCGGCGCTCTTCCCGCGGCGTGTTGTACCGCCCGCGGATGATGTTCCAGAACACGCCCGGCCCGAACTTGCTGTTGATCTGCATCAGCAGCTGGGTAACGGCCACCACCACGGCCCACACCAGCCCGTTCTTCAGCATCCGCGCCTTGTCCGGGTTAGCCACGACGCCCAGCACCACCGTCACGATCAGCACTACGCCCACAAAACTGAGCGTAACGGCCAATATCGTGTAGCCGTAAGGTTTATCCTGGAATTTATCGTTCACATAAAATACGATCAGGCTGCCGCCCAGCAGCGCGCCGATCAGCCCGGCAATCATATTCACCACCAGCGATTTCGTGAACGAATACCCCGCGGCAGGCCCGGCGGAATTGGTGGTATGCAGCACCAGGTGATCGTACAGGGCGATCAGGATACCGATAAACAGCCAGCTGACCACGATCAGGGCCAGCTGCCGCAGCTTGATGTGGGTCCTTCGGTTGAGCATGACGCGGGAAAATTGATGTATTCCAATTTATTGATTTCCGCTGATTTGGGGAACAGCCGGGGCAAGTTGGCCCAATCCACCCGCGCAGCGGCTTTCATGCACACCGGCAGGCATAAAAAAGCCCCGTCCCGGAAAACCGGGACAGGGGCGTTATCGATTCTAAGCTATTCAACCATCTTTTTTAATCCGGCTCCACCACCATGCATACTACAGACATCGGGGGGAGGCTCACCTTCACGCCCTGCGCGGCCGTTGCGCTGAAAGCCTTCAGGGTGGCGTAATCCGCCGGGCCGCCCGCGATGCCCGAAGGGCCGGAGCCGTTGATGAATACTTTTCGTGAGAAGCTGCTTACGCCATCGCCGCCGGTGAGCACGTACCAGTAATAACGGCCGCCTGGTTTGAAATTTTTGAACGCCAGTTGCACGTCGCGCGCGGAGCTGGATTTATTCACCAGCGTTACGCCGGCTTCGCCGGAGCTGAAGGTGGACGCATAGGCGTTGATGCCGCTGTTCGCGCCGGATACTTCCGCGTTGATGAAACGGTCGCCGACGAATTGCCTGAAATAATAGAGATAATAAAATGCCGGCCGCGGGTCCCACTTCTGTTCGCCGGATGCGGGCTCGCCCTGGCTGAAAAGACCGTGGTCGTTGCCGTTGTCCCAGGCGTTGGCCAGGTCCCAGCGGCAGGCCAGCCCGTAGCGGTTGCGCATCAGCTCGCCGATCACCAGCACCGCGTGCATGCCCGCCACCTGCGATACCATTTGTTGCGAACCGACGGCGAAAATATTCCATTCGGTCAGCGCCAGTGGCTTTACGGGCACGCCCGCCCGCGCGATCGCAGCGGTTACATGGTCGGCCATGGCTTTGGTAACGGCTTCCGCGGAAGCAAGCACTTCCGGCGGGTTGGAATTCGTGTTGTACGCTGTATAATAACTATGGATGATGTAATAATCCGCCGCCGTGCCCGCCTGTTTCAACACACCGTTGTTCCACTCCCGGTCCGTGGGCGTGGCCCAGTTGGCCGGTTCGTGCTCGAGCAGCTGCACGCCGATGAAGATGGGCTTGCCGTTCTCAGCGGCGGCTTTCCGCATGGAATCCGCGAATACTTTGAAATGTTTGCCGTAAAGTTCGCCGGTAACGATCTGCGGCTGACCATCCTTGTTCTTCGACTGGTCGATGCGGTAACCCGCCTGCCACGTGCCGTTGCTTTCGTTGCCCACTTCCCAGTAACGCGTGCGCCCTTTGTCTGCCCTCACCCAGTCCGCCGCCAGGTGCGCGGCCGCCGCCACAGGATCGGCGCCGGTGCCGTAGCGCGCATAACCGTAATTAACAGTAATGATGCCTTCGGTACCGGTTTGCTGCAGCACGCGGTAATAATTGTCCACGCTCATCGTCCACTCAGCCGTATTGCCGCCGAACCAGTACCCCGCGTCGATCTCGGCGCCGTTGGCATCCTGCAGTTTGGGAGGCGCATCGGCCGGCGGCCAGCCCGCGGAATTCCAAAAATACACGCTGCTGTTATTGCCGCCGGGGAAACGGAGAATGCCGGGATTCAGGTTTGAAAGATGCGTGATCAGCTTCGGCTGGTTGGTCATTTGCGTCATCCAGATGTTGGTGTTGTTGCCAAACAGTGCGGGAGAGATTTTGGTGAGCACGGTAGACGCGTCTACCGTTACCGTGTACGCCGCAGCGGAAGGCGGCGCTTTTTCCGTAAAAGCCGGCGCCGTGAACTTCCTTTGCATCCATCCGTCCATAAAAAAACCGATCGTGCCCGCGGTGTTGGGGTCGGCGGGAGTTACGATCACTGTTCCGCTCGTATCCTCCCGCTGTTCTCCCCCGTTGTTGTATCCTCCGCCGCCGTTCTTTTTGTTACATGCTCCCGCGGTTGTGCATACCAGGCCAAGCAACCAGATCCCTCTTGCAATTTTCATTATTACTTAATCTTTATGATCCTGAAATTATCGAACGCAGCGCTGAACACCTCGATGGGCTGCGCTTCCGAAATAATGCGGAAGCCGAATGGCACAACGCCTCCGGCTTTCAGCAGCTGGCTCATGGAGCTGGCCCCCGCGCCGGTGCCTTCAATGCCGTCTGCCGCCGTTTTGAACTCGCTCAGCGGAACGGTAACGGTCGTCCATGTGTTTTCGGTATGGAACGATTGCCCTGGCGCATTGGTGAACGGCATGAAACGATAAGCATACGTTTCACCGAAACGCAGCACGCAAATGGCCGTGGTCCATGGCTCGCGGGTATTTACCTCGAACTTGAGCGCATAGTCGGACGCCTGTTGCGTCATGATCGCGTTCGTGAACATAGGCACTTCGTTGAAGTTGCCGGAACGCCCACCGTTCCACCATGCCGGGTCGTTTGCGCCCACGCCGCCGAAAATGCAGTGCAGGTACTGACCGCGCGTGCCGGGAAACAATGTGGCGTCGTTCTTGCGTTCCGCGCCCCACCATGCCCAGTTGAAACGCGGCAGCTCGCCCGTTTCGCCGTCGTTGGTAAGATTGCTGATCACATCGCCGCTCTGGTGGTCGTTCAGCGGCCCGTCAGACATCGTGCTGCCGTATTTGGCAATGATGCGGATGCGGCCCGTATCGGTGCCGAGATTGGGCATGAGAAGCCCCACGCGCGTACCTTCCGGGTTGCCGTTCAATGCGGTCACTTCACGGCCGCCCGGGAACTGTATCTTTTCGATCAGCCACAACGCGGAACCGTAAATGATGAGCGAATCGCCCGGCATCGCGTTTTCGTTGGAAATGGCGAAGATGGTAGGCGGCGGAATATCCACCACGAAGGAATAAGAGGTTTCGCCATGCGTGGTCCTGATGTGGATGTTGTTCGGCACATCCGGGTCGGTAGCCTCCGTGGGCGCCTCTTCCGGGATGGTAATGATAAGGTGGGTATTGGTGTTGTATGCGGTATTAAAATAAGCGCTCATGCCGTTGAACGACACGTCGGTAACACCGCCGAGGTTGTCGCCGGTGATCAGTATCAGCGTGCCGGGAAGAGCGCGGGTGAAAGCGCTGTCCTGGCTGGCGGAATCCAGCAGGGTTACGGCGCGCACTACCGGCGGGCCTCCCAGGCCGTTATCTTTCGAGCAGGCCCACAACAGGCCCAGCATAAGGATGCATATAATGGATTGCAGTTTGTTCATGACGATCTTTTTTGACGTTAGAATTCATAAGGCACCGGTGGTTTGCGCAGGTTCGGCGCGGCAGACAGCTCCACCGCCGGGTATGGCAGGTAAAAATTAGCCTCCGTTACAGCATAAAATGCCGGTACATCCGACGTGACCGTCCAGCTGGTGGCATTCCTCTCCGCGTTCGGCACAATGCGGTAAGTACCCCTGTCCTGCGCCCCTATCAGCGCCAGGGCTTTCGCGGGAGAATGGTAATGCATGCGCACGATATCATACCATATCTGCCCTTCCATCGCCAGTTCCAACCTTCTTTCGTTGAAGATGTCGTCCGCGGTGATGATGGCCTTTTCCGGTACGCCCGCGCGTTTGCGCACTTCGTTGAAATATTTCAGCGCCGTGGCGTCTGTTGTAGACGCTGCCGCTCCCAGCGCAGCTTCCGCATACACGAGGTATACATCCGCCAGGCGGAGCATATAGGTGTTGATTTCCGTATGTTGCTGGGTTACTTTGCCTTCATTGTCTTCCGGCCTGCCCACTACATATTTTTTCACCCATGCGCGGGTATTGTAACGTTCCGTACCCACCCAGTTCCAGGGCACCTGCAATTCCTGTATGATCTTTTTGCCGGGATTGGCAGGATCGTCTACCGACTGATGTATATAGGAATAATGTTCGCCCGGGTACATGAAGGTGGCTTTGCGGCGTTTGTCCAGCGTGGAATAGAGCTTCAGCTGATCCAGCGAACCGCCGAGGTCTCCGCCCCAGCCGTCACCAAAACCGGTGATCTCAGAGCCATATGCCAGGAAGGCCTGTACGCTGTTCTGCGTGCCCCAGTCGCCGTCATATTTCCATTGCAGTGAAAAAAGGCTTTCTGAATTGTTGTTATTCTTCATGATGAACAGATCCTCGTAGTTGGTCATCAGCCTGGCACCGCTGTTCACGATCACGTCCAGCGCATGTTTTTTCGCTTCGGTGAGGTCGGCCTGGTTCAGCGTTCCGGAAATGCCGGCGCGGGTGAGGTATGCTTTCGCCAGCATGCCTTTGGCGCTCCAGCTGGTAACGCGGCCGCGCAAAGCAGGCGATGCGGGAAGATTGTCCACGGCAAATTGCAGGTCGCGGATGATGAACTCCCAGATGGACTCCACGGTGTTCCGGGTGATGGAAGTATCCGTGAGCAATACGTTATTGTCTACGATGATCGGCACAGGGCCCCAGTTCTGCACGAGATAGCTGTAGGCCACCGCACGCATAAAACGGCCTTCCGCAATACCCGCCTGTTTTACATTATCCGGAACGGATGGAGCGGTGTATTTCGTGATGTTATTGATCGCCATATTGGACTGTGCGATCACATTAAAAAAGGATGTCCAGGAGGTGTATACTTCACCGGTGACGTCGGTAGTCTGCATACGGATATTTTCCACCTGGTAGGAACCGGACATGAGCGCCCCGCCCCTGCCGTCGCCGATGCCGTGGGATGATTTGTCGTTGTAGGCAAACCATACGATGTTGTACAACGGCGCGGTGCCGGCCAACACCTGTTCGGGCGTCTGGTAAAAGTTGGCGTCCACGATCGCGTCTTCAGGCGGGCGGTTGAGGAAGTCTTTGCTGCAACCGGCGAGCACGCTGCACCAGAGCAACAGGAGGAATATTTTTGAATGATGGAACTTGTTCATGTTGTAACGGTTTATGCTTTAAAAATCAACGCCGATGCTGGCGGAATACATCCTGGTGAGCGGGTAGCGGCCTGCGTCCACCGCGATCAGCTGGCTGTTCAGTTGCACTTCCTTGCCGAGATAAGCGCCCACTTCGGGATCAAATCCTTTGTATTTGGTGAAGGTGTGAAGGTTCTGCGCACCGATACTGAGGCGTACGGCTTTAAGCACGTTCTGCCCGCGAAGCAATGAACTGGGGAGGTTGTATCCCAGCTGTACGTTTTTGATGCGGATATAAGAGCCATCTTCCACGAAACGGTCGGTAAAGCGGTTGCCATTGCCGTTCACGTCGCTGCCGGTGATGCGCGGTACGGAAGTACCGGGGTTTTCGAGTACGTCTTTCCCTCCGCCTGATTTGATGCGGGCATAGTCGAATGCTTCGACGAGAAGATTACGGCCGAGGTTGATGTTGTTCGGATTGGTGTTGGTAAAGCTCAGATAGTTATAGATGTCGTTGCCCTGCGCGCCGGTGAGCAGGATGCTGAGGTCGAAGCCCTTGTACGAAAAAGTATTTGTAAGCCCGAAAGTGAGCTTGGGCCATGGATTGCCGAGGAAGGTCTGGTCCCTGGAGTCGATGACGCCGTCGCCATTCAGGTCGCGGTATTTGATGTCTCCCACCCAAACGCCGCCATCGCGTGAAATAGGCAGCGGGTTGCCCGGTGACTGTTCGGGTATGGCGCTGTTCTGTATCTCTTCTTCAGACTGGAAAATGCCGTCCATGATATAGCCCCAGAACATCCACGGCGCCTGACCGATCATGGAGCGGCTCGCGAAATTGTCCATATACCAGGCGGTGCGGGGAAGGAAAGCGGCGTCTGAATAGAACTTGGTGATCTTTGTTTTGAAAGAAGATATGTTGAAGTTCGTGCGCCAGGTGAGACCGCTCCTGTTATCGATATTCACCGTATTGACAGTGATGCCGAAGCCTTTGTTCTCCAGCGCGCCGATGTTCACGATCGGCGGGTTGATGGCGCCTTCGCCGGCGGTGCCCATGTAGGCTGGCAGCGGGTTCGGCATCAGCAGATTGTCCGTCATACGGATGTAATAGTCGCCTTCTATCTGTATCCTGTTTTTGAAGAGGCTCAGGTTGAGGCCGATGTTTTTGGTTTGCGTGGATTCCCATTTGAGGCCCGCGTTGCCGTACTGGCCGGTGCGGAATCCCGCGCCCCAGGGTGTGGTCACTGAGTTGAGGGCGGAGTATTGAGCACCGCCGCTGCCGTTATTCCCCGTCAGGCCGAATTCGGCGCGTATCTTTAAGTCACTGATAAACGCAAGCCCGCGCATGAAAGGTTCTTCGCTCATGCGCCATGCAACGGATGCGGAAGGGAAATACCCCCATTTGTTCTCTGCCCCGAAGTTGGACGAACCATCCGCGCGGCCAGACAGCTGCACGATATATTTGTTGTCGTACGTATAGTTCACACGGCCCAGCCAGGATTCCAGCGCGCCGGAATTTTTGAAGCTGCCGGTGGTCTGGCCCAGTGCATCGCCCAGGTTGATGCTGGGGATCTCGTTGCTGGCAAAACCGGTGCGGGTGGCGCTGAAGCCCTGTGAATTCCAGGCCTGCGCTTCATGGCTGGCCATTACGCCGATGCTGTGTTTTTTGATCGTGGTATTGTATTGCAGCAGTTCGTTCAGGTTCCAGTAAAAATTGCGGTTATTGGCCACGCTCAGGCTTGCTTTTTCATTGGCGTTGTACCCGAGCCGGTAGGTGGGGGTGAACTTGCTGCCGTCCGCGTATTCAAAATTACCGTTGAAGCTGGTGCGGAATACCAGGCCTTTGATAATGCCCACTTCCGCTGTAACGCCGCCCAAACCGCCTGTTTTTTTCAGGTTGTTGTCTATCAGGCTGGCAATAGCCACGGGGTTCAGCGGGGCGAACTTGGCGTTGCTGCCGTATTCGTTTTCAGTAGCGCCGCCCCAGCTGCCGTCGGGATTTTTCACTGCGATGTTCGGCGCGAGGTTGATGGCGTTGCGGATCACGTCTTCACTGGTGGAAGCGAGTTTTTCTTTCGTCTGGTAGAAGTTGAGCGAAGTACTCAGTTTCAGCCATTTAAACGCCTGGTTGTCCAGGTTCAGGCGGAACGAATAACGGTTGAAGTTGGAGCCGATCGCCACGCCTTCCTGGTCGAAATATTCGCCGGACATATAATAAGTGGTATTGTTCTGCCCGCCGCTTACGGTTACCTGGTGTTTTTGCAGCGGCGCGGTCTGGAACAGTTCTTTCTGCCATTGCGTACCCTCACCCAACACGGAAGGATTGGCGAATTCAGCGGTAGGCGTACGGCCGAGCAGGCGCGCTATTTCGTTGTTCATGATGGCGAACTGCTGCAGGTTCATAACGGGCAAAGCATCCGGTTTGTCCTGCAGGGAATAGAGGTAGTTGTAGCTTACTTTGAATGCGCCGGCTTTGCCCCGTTTGGTGGTCACCAGCACTACGCCGTTGGTAGCGCGGGAGCCATACACCGCCGTTGCCGAAGGCCCCTGCAATACTTCGATGCTTTCGATATCGGCGGGGTTGATGCCGGCCAGCGGGTTCACGGAGCTGGTGTTGCCATAACTTACCGTGGCGGGCTGCATCTGGACGCCGTCTATCACGTACAGCGGTTCGTTGGTGCCGCTCAGGGTATTCACCCCGCGGATCACAACGGAAACGCCGCCGCCGGGCTGACCGGTGTTCTGCGTTACGTACACGCCCGCGGCCCTGCCCTGCAGCGCCTGGTCCATGGTGGTGTTGATGGTCTTATTGATGTCTTCGGAAGAAATGGACACCTGCGCGCTGCTCTGGTCCGTTTTTTTCATGGTGCCGTACCCTACCACCACCACATCTTTCAGGAGGCGCTGGTCTGTTTCGAGGGTGGTATTCATCACGTTGGAAGAGGCGCCTACACGCAGCTCCCTCGTGGCCAGCCCGATAAAGGAGATACCGATCACCTGGCCGGTGGAGGCATTGATGCTGAAGCGGCCTTCGCTGTCGGTCACTACCGCATTGGTGGTACCTCTTACCGTCACGGTAGCTCCCGGAACGGGCCTGCCGGTCTCAGCGTCTGTAACCGTGCCCGTGATCTTGCGGGGAGCGGTTTGCCCGGCCGGCTGTGTGTTTTGTGCATGCGCCGGTAAGGCAAGCAGCCAGATGCAGATCATGGCCCATAATGCCAGGCACGACCGTACTGTAATGCTGTTTTTTTTCATACGTGCAATGAGTTTTGTGGATTGGGAATTGAGCGTTTTAGTTTGGTTGTTCGTTTAGTTTTTTGGTGATTATTTCATAAGTGGACCTGTTCACTGTAATCGTCTGGCTAAAATAAAAAGGGCGTTGGAGAGGGAGGTGACTGCCTTGTTTAAATTAGCGGGCGCGAATGTTGCCCACCCCCGGCGGAATGTTAATTTGATGGGTATCATTTGTAGCACGGAAGGCCGGAAGAAATTGGGTATCAAACGATTAATGCGACATACAAACAAATGCGCCATCCCCGGAAACAGGCCGGCTGCAATTGGTTAACTGTATAAATGACGCTTATTTCAGGAGCAAATAACCGCCCGCGCCGGAAAAGATTTCCGCGGCAAAAGCGACAATAAAACGATGTTACTTCCTCATCGCCGTGGCGTAAGCGGACGGCAGCATATGGTACGCCATCTTGAAATACCGCGCGAAGTATTTGGGATTGTTGAAACCCACTTCATACGCCACCTCGGTAATGTTCATTTCCGTTTTGGTGAGCAGCATGGCCGCCCTTTGCAGGCGCACCGTTCTGATAAATTCTATGGGAGGATGCCCTGTAAGGGCGAAGATGCGTTTGTATACGGACACCCGGTTCATGCACAGTTCCCGGCTCAGCACTTCTACTGAAAAACCCGGGTCGGACAAATGTTTTTCAACGATCTCCAACGCTTTCTGCATGAATTTTTCATCGCCGGTCAAACCGTTGGCCCCTTCCGGCTCTTTTTGCGGGATTACCAGCTGCACGGGCGCCTGCCGCGCCAGCAAATTGCGCACGCGCGACAACATGATCTCGAAATTAAACGGCTTGATGAGGTAATCCGCCGCGCCGGTTTCCAGCCCCCGCAGCTGTTCCCCTTCCCCGGCCAGCGCCGTGAGCAGTATCACCGGGATGTGCCGGGTGCGCGCATCGGCGGCTATCTTGCGGCAAAGCTCCACCCCGTCCATCACGGGCATGGTGATGTCGCTCACCACCAGGTCCGGCAGTTGGCTGAGCGCCGTTTGCCAGCCCGCCGCGCCGTCCTGTGCTTCGATGATGTCGTAGTGTTCCTTGAGATTGTCTTTCAGGTAAAAACGGAAGTCCTCGTTGTCTTCCACGATCAATATGGTCTGTTTCTTTTTGTGCCGGTTTTTCTTTTTGTTGCCGGACAAAAGTTTCTGCGGCTGCGCCGTTATCGCCGTTTCCTCCGCCTGGCCCGCGGGCGTGAAGGGCAGCCTTACGGTAAAACAGGTGCCTTTATCCGGCTCGCTTTCCACGTTGATGGCGCCATTGTGCAGTTTTACGAACTCACGCGTAATGGCAAGACCGATACCGCTGCCCTGGTTCACGTAATGACCCGGCTCGTCGCTCTGGAAAAACCGTTCGAAGATCTTCTCCAACTGCCCCGGCGGCATGCCGATGCCCGTGTCTTTCACTTTCAGCTCCAGCGTTGCCAGCGTGGGCTCCAGCGTTACGTCCGCCGTAACAGACACCCTTCCGCCCTGCGGCGTGAATTTAAACGCGTTAGACAGGAGGTTAAAAAGAATACGCTCCACCTTGTCGTGGTCGAACAGCACGTTCAGCTGACTGCAGTTGGCGGTGTAGGAAAATTCCACGCCCTTGCGTTCGGCCAGGTCGGAGAAAGACTGTGCCACTTCTTCCAAAAAGCCCATCAGCTCGCCCTTCTGGGGCACGGGCCGCAGTTCCTGCAATTCCATTTTGCGGAAGTCCATCAACTGGTTCACCAGGTTCAGCAGGCGTTTGGCGTTACGGCGTATCAGCTGGAACTGTTGTTTTTCTTCTGCGTCGCCGCTTTTGCGGAGCAGGTCTTCGATCGGCGAAAGTATCAGCGCCACGGGCGTTCTGAACTCATGGCTCACATTGGTCAGCAGCTTGATCTTCATCATGTCCAGGTCGTGCAAGCGCTGGGCTTCTTTTCTTTCCTGTTGCAGCGCGAAGCGCCGGTGCGCGCGGCTGATCACCATCTTCCGCGAAAAATACAGCAGCGCGATGGCCAGGATAATGTACAGCGCATATGCCCAGGGCGTTTTCCAGAACGGCGGCAGGATGCGGATCTTCAGCGATATGCCGTCGCTGTTCCATTGCCCGTCTTCGTTGGCGGCTTTTAAATGCAGCGTATATTCGCCCGGGTTGATATTGGTGTAGGTGATGCGCCGCGAACGCCCGTCTGTTACCATCCATTCCTTATTAAAACCTTCCAGGAAATACGTGTAACGGTTTTTGTCGGAATGCACGAAGTTGAGCGAGGCAAAATCGATGGAAAAATCATTTTCGTTGTAGCGCAATTCCAGCGCTTTCATTTCGGGAAGCGCGGCCGGCAGCACTACATGGTTGCGGAATTTTTCATTGACGCCCACGGCTTTGTTGAAAAGCTGCAGGCTGGTGAACACCAGCGCCGGCGCGGTATGATATTGCCTGATCTCTTCCGGCTGGAAGATATTAAAACCATCGGCGCCTCCAAAGACCATTTCGCCGCTTCGCAGGCTGAGCGCGGCATTTACGTTGAACACCTTGCCCTGCAGGCCGTCGTCGTCGTCGTAATTCCTGCATTTGATGCGTACGCCGTCCTTTCCTTCTTCCACCGCAATTTTGCTCAATCCCCGCGAGGTGCTTACCCAGATATGGCCCTGGCGGTCTTCCAGGATGCTGATGATATTATCGTCCGGCAAACCGTGCTCGGTGCGGAAAGTGCGGAAAGTGCGCGTGGTTGGGTCGAACAAACTGAGCCCTTCCCGCGTGCCCGCCCACATGTGCCCGCGGCTGTCGCAGAGCAGGGAGCTTACATTGTCGTTGCTGAGGCCGTGCGTGGCGTGCAGAAGATGGATAAAGATGCCTTTCGATTTGTCCAGCACGTCGATGCCGTAAGCCGTGGAGATCCACAGGTCGCCGGAAGGCGTTTCCGCGAATGCGGTGATGTAATTGGAATGTACGGAATTGGACTGGTCTTCGCTGTTGTGGTAAAAAATGCCGTTGCCCGGGTCGAAACGGTCCAGCCCGCCGCCCAAAGTGCCGATCCAGAAAGTGTTGCGGCGGTCGCGGTAGATCTTCCAGACGGTTTTATTGGCCAGGCTGTTCGGGTCCTGCGGGTTATGCCGGTAATGCGCGAACCGGTGATGGTTGTAATAGTCCATTCCGCCGAAATAATACCCGATCCATAGATTGTCGTACCGGTCTGTATAAAGGCTCACGATCACATCGTTGCTGATGCTGTTATCGTCCTCCGCACTGTGTTTGTATTGTTTGAAAGTTTGCGCTTTCCGGTCGAAATATAGGAGCCCGCCGCCGTTGGTGCCGATCCAGAGATTGCCTTTGCTGTCTTCCGCAAAACAGTTCACATCGTTGAACGGCAGGCTGCCTTCGATACCGTGTTTATGCTCGTAGAGGCGGAATTTCATTTTGTTTTCCGCGTAATAACTCACGCCGCGTTTGTAGGTGCCGCACCAGATGATGCCCTGATCGTCCTTATACAGCGCATAGATCGCATTCTCCGCGATGCTTTTGGTATCTTCCGAACGGCTGGTGATATAGCTGACGCTATAGTCTTTTTTATCGACCACGTTCACGCCGCCATGGTCCGTCCCGATCCAGATGCGGCCGTGCGTATCCTGGATGATGCTGTTCACGATGTCGTTGTTCAGCATCATATTCCTTTTGGAAAACCGGCGTATCGCGCCGCTGCGGGGATTGTAATGCAAGGCCCCGAAATCGCTGCCTGGCATGTACATCCACAGTTCCTGCTGCGCGTCTATGAACAGTTGAAGCGAAAGCGGCGGTTTGGTCATGTGTGCCAGCAAGGTATCCGTTTCCATCAGGCTGCGCCCGCTGCGCGCGTCGAGCCGTGTGAGGCCGCCGTCCATGTACAGCAGCATAAGATGCCGGTCGTTTTCTTTCCGGATATCGGCGATGCGCGCGCCGCGCGGATTGTTCAGCCTGATCCGCTCCGCCTTCCCGCCGGCAACGGTCCGGTACAGACCGGAATCCGCATACGCCAGCCAGCAGGTATCGCCGGACAACAACAGGCTGCTCACGCCGGTTTGCGGCAGCTCCAGGCTTTTCAGCCAGGCCGCGGCCGGGGTAAAACGTTCCAGCACCGGGTCGTACAAATTATCGCCGTTGCGCGTTTTCACATACATCCGGTTGCCGGGCGCGGCAAAAATGCCCATGATATAATCGTCGCTGAGGGAAAGCGAATCGGCGATGCTGTGGCGGAAATGACGGAAACTGCTGCCGTCGTAACGGTTCAGCCCTCCCATGGTGCCAAACCAAAGAAAACCTTTTGCATCCTTGTAAATGCAATTCACCTGGTTGTTGGATAGGCCGTGATGGATGTTAAGCGTACTAAATTCGCGCGGTGACTGCTGTGCATCGCTGCTGTTCAGTACCAGGCAAAAAAACAGTAACAGGTATAATTTCTGTAACATGGAACTCGTGGAACTGTGCTTGTAAGATAACGATTTAGATCGGATTTTCCTGTCGGGCAATGCGCCGTGGAAATGAAAAAGGCGCCTTTCAGCGCCCTTTCCCGGTAATTTTGAATTTTTATTGTTTTGTCCAGCTGTTGTTCGCGCTGTTCACGTCCGGCAAACGCCTTTCGGGATCAACAGTTACGCTGGAGATCTTCCCTGAAACGGTCTGGCGGAAACGGAAGGTCGGCCCGCTCTGCCATATCTCAACGGGGAATTTCAGTCTTTTCACGCTGCCGTCTTCCATTTTAATATCAACGGTCACCGGCATCGGCGCCTGTTCCAGGCATTCCAGCGTAACCACCGCGGTGCTATCGTTCTGGTAGGTCACCGGTGCTACCGCCATGTCTACTTTCCAGTTGTTCAGTATCCACGAGCGCCAGAACCAGTCGAGACTTTCGCCGCTGCTGTTTTCAATCGCGCGGAAGAAGTCCCACTGCGTGGGATGTTTGAACGCCCAGTTATCGATATAATAACGGAATGCTTTGTCGAAACGTTCTTCGCCGAGAATTTCCTCTCTCAGCAGATCGAGGCCCACGGCGGGTTTGTAATATGCCAGCACGCCGAGGCTGCGTTGAGCTACAATGTCCGGCCGGTGCAGGATGCCGGAGGAATCCATGTACATCGAACGGCTCATGTTATGACGGTCGCGGTTTTTATTGCCGTATTCGCCGTTGTTGAAAGCCTTGTCTGCAATGCCGTTGATGAAGGTGTTGAAACCTTCGTCCATCCATGCAAAACGCCTTTCGTTGCTGCCCACGATCATCGGGAACCAGTTGTGCCCGAATTCGTGGTTGGTAACGCCCCAGAGGCCGGCGCGCTGCGCGCGGGAAGAGCAGAACACGATGCCGGGGTATTCCATGCCGCCAACGATGCCGGCCACGTTCACTGCAACAGGATAGGTATAAGGATACCATTTTTCGGAATAATGTTCGATGCAGCCTTTTACGTATTCGGTGGAGCGGCTCCAGGCGGTATCTCCGGCGCTTTCGTCAGGGTACACGCTCATGGCCAGCGCTTTTTTGCCGCCGGGCAGGTTCATGCGTGCAGCGTCCCAGATGAAGGCCGGGGAAGAAGCCCAGGCCACGTCTCTCGTGTTGTTGCATTTGAATTTCCAGGTAAGGCGCTGTTTGGCGGGGCGTGAAGCGGGATCGGTCACTTCGCCGCGGTCGCGGAGCATCACGGTCTTATCGCTCTGCTGCGCCTGTTTGTAACGCTGCAACTGAACGGGGGTAAGTACTTCGGCGGGGTTCAGCAGCTGACCGGAGCCTACCACGATGTGATTCGCCGGCGCGTTGATGCTGTACTCGATGTTGCCGTATTCCAGGTAAAACTCGCCCTGGCCGAGGTATGGCAGCGTGTTCCAGCCCAGCACGTTGTCGAACACGCACATGCGCGGGTACCACTGCGCTATTTCGTAGATATTGCCGTTTTTCGTTTTGAGAATGCCCATACGGTCTGTGCCGTACGCCGGGATCGGGAAAGAGAACTGCACTTTGAGCTGCACGATGCCGCCTTTGGCTTTCAGCGCCTGCGGAAGGTCTACGCGCATGCGCGTGTCCGAAATCTGATGCTCCGCTTTCTGTTCTTTGCCGGCGGTGATGACGGATACGTTGCCGATGGTGTAGCCGCCGTCGAAATTACGGTTGCCCCAGCGGCCCATGCCGCCGGTGGAAATGGAACCGCGCGACTGTGCGTCGTAAATGTTCTGGTCCAGCTGCAGCCAAAGGAACGGCAGGTTTTCCGGGCTGTTGTTTTTATACGTGATCAGCACGCTGCCGGAAATGGTCTCTTTCTGATCGTCGAAGGTCACGTCTATCTTGTAATCCGCGGTGTTCTGCCAGTATTTTACGCCCGGTCGGCCGCTGGCAGTGCGTTCTTCGGTGCCGTCTGTGAGGTAAAATACCGGTTTGAATGCTTCATACTGGCTAAATTTGGATGTGCTCTGTGCGCTTTGCGCTGATACCATGGCGGGCAGGCATAACATTCCGAGGAATGCCGCCAGCCGGCAGGTTGTTGGCTGATTTGCAAGCATAATTTTGTTGATCATATTACGGGCGGTAATCTAGGGATATTATTTTGTTAAAAAAAACGTTGCGGGATGAACGGGAACGGCTACTGCCGCTTCATGGCAGCGAGCACTTCCTCCCCGCGCGGACTGATCCTGTAACCGATCTTCATGCTCTCGGTAAGCCCCAGGTTCTTCAGTTTGCGGATATTGAGCTTTAGCCAGTCTTTGTCCATCCGCAGCGCGGCGGCCAGGTCTGCCGCCCTTTCTTCCGGGTGGCGGCTGATGGCGGTGAGCGCCTGTTTCGTCCAGGGGCCGATGGCGCTGTGTTTGTCGAGGGAAGCGAGTTTTTTGAGGATGCCGGCCATTTCCGCTTCGGTAATTTCATTGTTCTCCCGCAATGCAATGCGCGGGTCTTCACCAAGATAATGAAAACGGATGCGGTACAATTGCCCCGCCGGGTGTTTGGCAAGTTCTTCCATCAGCGCCGCTTTGCCCGCATAACCGGATGCGCGGGCGCTGGCTTCGGTGATGTCCGATTCGGGAACGGGCGTCACTTCGTCTATCATCAGCTGGCCGTAGGCCGTCAGCTGTGTACTGCCTGCCTTCAGTGCGGATTTTTTCCAGTTCCGGTATGCCAGCGTCACCTTTCCTTCGCGGATGGCCCTGAGCTGCTTCATTCTGAATAACATTCCCTAAATATAAGGAAAACGGGGCTTTATTCGGCCCTGAGCGTATCGGCGGGATTGGCCGTGGCGGCCCTTACGGCCTGGTAACCCACGGTCAGGAAGGCGATCAGCAGCGCAACGGCGCCCGCGGCGGCGAACATCCACCAGCTGAGGTCGATCCGGTATGCAAAATCTTTCAGCCAGGAGCTCATCGCCCACCATGCCAGCGGTACCGCGATGGCCACGGAAATAAGCACCAGCTTGAGAAAACCGCCGGCCAGCAGGGCCGTGATATGCGCGATGGAGGCGCCCAGCACTTTGCGCACGCCAATCTCTTTGGTGCGCTGCTCCGCCGTAAAAGCAGCCAGGCCGAACAGACCCATGCAGGCAATAAAGATCGCCAGGCCTGTGAAAGCCAGGAACAGCCGGCGTTGCGTGTTTTCCAGGCGGTATTGCCGGGAAAAATTTTCGTCGAGGAATTGGTACGACAGCGGGTAATTTTTTTCGAAAGCCGCGTACACTTTTTCGATATGCCGCAAGGCTTCCGGGATGTGCGTTTTGTCGAGGCGCAGGTACAGGTTGTCTTCCATCGTCGTCTCCGGCGCCATCAGCATGGCCATCGGCGCGATCTTGTGTTGCAGCGAATAGGTATGAAAATCTTTTACCACGCCGATAATACGCCTGCTAAGCACCATGGTGTCCACGTCGAATTGCAGCACCTCTCCCACGGGATCGTCGAACCCGAGGGCCTTTGCCATCGTCTCGTTGATCAGCATGGCGGTGTAACGCTCTCCCGGCTTGTTTATGCTGAAATTACGCCCTTTTACGACCGGAATGTCCATCGTTTCCAGGAAACGTTCATCCACCATCATTTCTTTTGTATTCACGGATGACTGCAGCTCGCCGTTTTTTGTCGCCTTGAAGCCGTTGCCGCCGAGATTATTGCCGCCGATGGGATTGCTCACGGCGGACACATTCAGTACGTACGGGTTTTTCATCAGCTGCTCCCGCAAAGCCGGGATGCGCCCGCGCAGCGTTTCGTCGTGCAGGTGAAAGGTGAGCACCTGGTCTTTGGCGAAACCAAGGTCTTTCCCGCTCACAAACATCATCTGCCGCCAGGTAACGATAGATGCCGCGATAAGCGCCACCGCCACGGCAAACTGGAACGTGACCAGCACCCTGCGGAAACCTGCGTTGCCAAAACGCATGCTCATCCTGCCTTTCAGCGCGGTAATGGTTTCGAAGCCGGCCATGAACAGCGCGGGGTATGCGCCCGCGGCAAGACCGGTGAACAACGCAAAAACAAATAAAATCAACAGCGTGTACCCGGTACCGTAATTCCAGATGACCAGCTGCATGCCGGAGACAGCATTAAACGCCGGCAGCGACACAGACACCAACACGGCGGCCAGCACAGCGGCGGTGAACGTTATCAGCACAGATTCCGTCAGGAAAAGCCGCGCGATCTGTCCCCTGCCCGAGCCCAGCGATTTGCGCACGCCCACTTCCCGCACCCGCACGGATGCGCGCGCGGTGGAAATGTTCATGTAGTTGATGCAGGCGATCAGCAGGATCAGCGCCGCAATAAGGGAAAAAATATACACGACCCGGATATTCCCGTTCGCGCTGATCTCATAGTCCAGGTGTGATTGCAAATGAATATCCTTTAAAGGCTGCAGCTCGAAATGAAAATCCACGCCTTCGCCCATATGCGGTTGCAGGTATTTCGGGTAAAAGCCTTGCAACTTCGATTCCAGCGATTTTATATCCGCTTCGGGGCGCAGCAGCAGGTACGTGTAAATGCTGAAAGATTGCCAGCCCGCCGTAAAATCCGCCGGCATGGAACGCAACGCTTCGAAATGCAGGTGCGACTGCCCCGGCGCATCTTTCATTACACCGGTAACCGTTTCGGCGTAGTTCCGGTCCCAGGTCACTGTTTTGCCCAGGGCCTGCAAGGGGTCGCCGAAAAGTTTGCGGGCGAGGCTTTCGGAAAGCACCACGGAACGCGGCGTTTTCAGCGCGGTAGCCTCATCGCCCGCCAGCAGCGGGAACGTGAAGATGTTGAGAAAAGTGCTGTCCGCAAAAATGGCCGCGGGCACTTCCAGCCTGCGCTCCCCGTTGCCCAGCAAACCGCCGGCTTCGCCGCTCACCCGCGTAAATGAAACAATCTCCGGGTAATCCTGCTGCAGCACGGGGCCGAAATTAAAGGAAGAAGTAGCGAGGTTCAGTTTGCCCCCCTCCCAACTGGCATGGCTGGCAAGGCGGCAGATCCGGTCCGCATTCCTGTGAAACCGTTCATACCCCAGTTCGTGGCCCACGTACAGGAGCAATACCCAGCAGGCGGCAAGGCCGATGGCGAGGCCTGCCAGGTTGATGACGGTGTAAGTGCGGAATTTCCAGCAATTACGGAGCGCTATTTTGAAATGGTTGCGGAACATGCGGTACAGATTTTGTGTTGATGATGTAATGGTGCCATAAAATCGTACCACCGTCACATTTATTGGGTATCAATGTTTTAGGAACGGGGCACCGTTCACTTTCAGCACAGGGGCGTCCGTTTCCGGACGGCTCAAATGTAGCGGTAATTCCTAAGTTTTAAATCACCTGCTTGTGGACCTCAATTCCGGTTATCCTTTTTCGCTGGTCAAAAACGGGCTTCCGTACGAATATCCAAAACTGGACCGGGATATACGTACGGCCGTTACCGTTATAGGCGCGGGCGTTTCCGGCGCGCTCACCGCGTACGCACTGGTGAACGCGGGGCTGGAATGCACCGTGGCGGATGCGCGCACCGTGGGCCTGGGCAGCACCTGCGCCAGCACTTCCCTCCTTCAGTACGAAATAGACGTGCCGCTGACGCAGCTCACGGAAAAGATCGGGAAAACGGGCGCGGAAAGAGCTTATGCGCTTTGCGCGGCGTCTGTCGGCGAACTGGAAAGGACCGTAAAAAAGTTAAAAGAACCGTTGTTCGAGCGTAAAGACAGCCTGCTGCTGGCATCGTTCAAAAAAGACCTGCCGATGCTCAAAAAAGAATACGAAGCCCGTCTCGCCATGGGCCTCGAAGTGGAATGGTGGAGCGCCGCCACGCTGAAAAACAAAATGGGCCTCAACAACCCGGGTGCCATCCGGAGCGCCACTGCCGCGCAAACGGACGCTTACCTGCTTACGCATGCCCTGCATCAGCACAACATCCGCAAAGGCGCGCGGGTATTCGACCGCACGTTGGTGAAAAATATCCGCTTCCATAAAAACGGCGCGGAATTGCTTACGGACGGCGGCCCGGTGATCCGCACCCGGCACATCGTGATCGCCACCGGGTACGAAGCGCTGCAATATGTGCCCGCCGGGATCGTGAAACTGCAGTCCACTTACGCCATCGCCAGCGACCACCGCGAGAGCGGGCCGGCCTGGTACCGCGATAGCCTCATATGGGAAACCAAACAGCCTTACCTGTACATGCGCACCACGCCGGACGGCCGCATTATCGCCGGCGGGCGCGACGAAGATTATTACAACCCGCACCGGCGCGATAAACTGCTCAAACTGAAAGCCCGTCAGCTTGAAAAAGACGTGCAGAAAAGGTTCCCGCAGCTCGGCTTCCGGCAGGAGTTTGCCTGGACGGGCACTTTCGGCAATACGCAGGACGGCCTGCCCTACATCGGCGAATATTCCAAAATGCCGCATACTTATTTCGCACTCGGTTTCGGCGGCAACGGCATTACTTTCAGCCAGATCGCCGCGGAGGTCGTTTGTAAGCTGGTACAGGGCAAAAAATGCCCGGATGCGGAACTGTTCTCCTTCAACCGTTTCAAAGGTTAAGAAAACATCTGCCGGCGCCTGAAGCCCGGTTAACAGCGGGCGGGCAAAGATCACAGCCAGTAATAAGGCCAGGCAACGTAAACGATCATTTCAACGCATTATCTATACACCGCAAATGCGCTTACCGGTAAGTAAGTGCCTCGCACTGCCCGCATGACACGGCGCTGACAACCAGGCGCCGCTTATTCCGTAAATTTGTGCCTTAAATTTAGCGCGTATGAAGATCGATATCTGGTCGGATGTGGCCTGCCCCTTCTGTTACATCGGCAAACGCCATTTGGAAGCGGCATTGGAGCAATTTCCCAACAGCAAAGACGTACAGGTTACCTGGCACAGCTTCGAGCTGGACCCTTCCGCAAAAACGGAGTATGAAGAAGACCATTACCAGCTGCTCGCCAACAAATACGGCATGAGCCGCGAACAGGCCGAGGCCAACAGCGAACGCGTAAGCGCTTCCGGCAAGGCGGTGGGGATTGATTTTGACTTCGACAAAGTAAAACATACCAATACCTTCAACGCGCACCGGCTTATTCAGCTGGCGCACAAAGAAGGCAAACAGGATGAAATGGAAGAGCGCCTGTTCAAGGCTTATTTCACCGAAGGCAAACACATCGGCGACCCGGCGGTTTTACAAACTATTGCCGCCGAAGCCGGGTTGGACGCGTCTTCCCTGTTCAACGGCAACGCCTTTACCGACGAAGTGCGCAAAGACGAAGCGGAAGCACAGGGCCTTAACATCCGTGGCGTTCCGTTCTTTGTGTTCGACATGAAATACGCCATTTCCGGCGCGCAACCGGTGGACGTGTTCACCCAAACGCTGCAGAAAGTGTGGGAAGAAAACCACCCGAAAAATATTACGCCCGTTGGCGGAGAAGGCGGTGTTTGTGAAGACGGCGCCTGCAACGTCTGAACAGGTCTTTCATAAAAACGAAAACCTCCTGCGGCAAGCGCTTGCGCCGGCCGCAGAAGGTTTTTTTATTGTTCTGAAAGTTCGTTAGAAATTATACCCGGCCTTCAGCCCGAAGAAACTCATGGTGCCTTCGCGGAACCATGCTTCGTATTTGGCGGCCACGTCCAGCCCCAATACCCTGATGCCCACGCCGGGCGCAACGATAAAAGCGGAACCGGTGATATTGCTGTTCACAAAGTTCGCCGCGCCGCTTTCAACTTTCACATACAGGATGGAAACCAGTTTGTATTTCAGGCCCACCCTTACCGGGATCGCCGCGATCTTGTCGTACTCCACATTGTTCACCGTATTACCGCCAAACTGCATGTAACCGACGGAGCCCGTTACGCCAAAACCCGCCACCAGTTTAATATCTGCATTCAGACCGGCGCCCCAGCCCGTGTTATGCGTATCTTTTAAGTCCCCTACCGGGAAACCTGCTTCCACGTATGGCCCGATACTGAAGCGTTTTAATTGCGCCTGCGTGGCCACGCTGCATACCAGCAGCAAAGCGATAAACAGTGAGATCTTGTTTTTCATTTTCAGGATTTGAATGGTAAAAATCAGAATGATTTGGGTGGTTAATCGTATACCGAAATTATTACTTATTTCGCACACAACCCAAAATAAACCAAACGATTACACGTTATGCAGCTTCCTTTTGGCGCAACTGCCGATTACCTGATTTTTTGTATCTTCCGCTTATGCCCGCTGTTATGAAACACCTGCCGTTACCCTTGTTTTTCTGCTGCTTTTTCGCATCCGCCCGCGCCCAGCCTGCCGCTCAATGGCCCTGGTCCTGCACGGTCACGATCAACACCACGCTTTCCGGCGGCAACGTGCAGGGCGACGTGGATAATTACCCGCTTGCCGTACAGCTGAACGCAGATAATTTCGATTTTTCCAAAGCCCGCGCCAACGGCGCAGACGTAAGGTTTTCCGCCACGAAAAACGGCCCTTTCCTGCCGCACAGCATCGAGTGGTGGGACCCGGTGAACAAAAAGGCGCTCGTATGGGTGAAAGTGCCCCTCGTAAAAGGCAACACCGATCAGCAATCGATCTTTATGCACTGGGGCAACGAGCGCGCGCAGGCGGAAGATCATGCTGCTGAAATATTTTCAGTGAAGGAAGGTTTCACCGGCGTATGGCATCTCAACGAGCCGGGCAATACGCTGCCCGACGGATATAAAGACGCTACCTCCAACGCCGCGCATGCCACCGGCGTGAACATGCGGCCCGTTTGTTCGGTAGACGGCCCGCTGGGCAAGGCGCAGCAGTTTAATTACCAGCATCGCCAATGGATCAAAATAGACAACGAAAAACGCAAGCTCTTCGATCTCACTCAACATCTTACTTTTTCCATCTGGGCGCTGGCTGAATCGTACCCGAACAAAGGCGACGAAAACAAACGCGTGCTGCCCGGCTACGAAACCATGTTCGCCAAAGGCGACAACAGCTGGCGGTTGCAGAAATTCGGCATCCGCAACTGGCACCAGCCCGAAGCGGAACTGATCGAAGTGTGCGTGGAAAGTGCCAGCCCGCGCGGCGATCTCTGCGTGGCAGGCCGCACCGATATGAAAACGAGGCAATGGTATCACATCACCGGCGTGCACGATTATCCTTACGTAAAACTGTACGTGAACGGCGTGCTGGACAAAACGGAAAAGTTCGACACCGAATGGAAAACCGACGACCACCCCGTGGGGATCGGCAACCAAAGCCAGTTTCCCGAAAAAGGCGGCCGCAACTGGGATGGCGTGCTCGATGAAGCGCGCGTGCTCAGCGTTTCCAAAAACGAATACTGGATCAAACTCGATTATGAAAGCCAGCGGCCCGGAAGCAGGCTGCTGCGGTTCGGAAAGGCGGAGAAAAAAACGTTTTAACCGCCGTCCGCCATCGTGAGTGCCGCGATGTACCCGAACGTCATGGCCGGGCCGATGGTAGCGCCCGCGCCGGCGTAACTGCGGCCCATTACAGACGCCGCATTATTTCCCGCCGCGAACAATCCTTCTATCACGCTGCCGTCTGCCCGCAACACGCGCGCATGTTCGTCCGTTACCAACCCTCCTTTCGTACCAAGATCCCCCGGCACCATTTCAACAGCGTAAAACGGCGGTTTGTCCACCGGCGCGAGGCATGGGTTGGGCTTAATCCGCGGGTCGCCGTAATAGCGGTCGTAAGCCGATTCCCCGCGATGAAAATCCTCGTCGATCCCTTTGCGCGCCATGTCGTTGAAGCGCCGCAGCGTATTCACCAGGTTTTCTTCGGGGATGTTGATGCGCCGGGCAAGCTCGTCCACCGTATCGGCCTTTATAATGATCTTTTCCCGGAAATATGCTTTCGGCACTTTCTGCCGGGGAAACATGCCGAGGAAAAGATACCGGTTGCGGAAACGCTGGTCCATGATGAAAAAACAGGGGATATGCTGAATGCCTTTGGCGTTGAGGCGATACATGTCGTGCACCACATCGGTGTATGCGGCGGCTTCGTTGGTGAATCTTTCGCCGCTGTGGTTCACCATGATGGAACCCGGCTGCGAGCGTTCAGCCACGCAGAAAAACGGCTCCCCGCCCGGCGTCCGGACGGATGGGCCCCACCATGCATCGTCCATCAGCGACAATGCGGCGCCCGCTTCGAGGCCCGCGCGGTGACCGTCTCCCGTATTGCCGGGCGAGCCCAGCGTCCATTCCGTGGTTTCGGGCGCGGGCATAAATTCGCGCCGCATGTGCAGGTTGCGCTCGAAGCCGCCTGCCGCCAGCAATACGCCACGGCTGGCGCGCAATGTCAGTTCTTCCCCATTCCTTTCCACCACAATGCCCACTACTTTTTCATCTTCCATAACGAGGCGTTTCATCGGCGAGCCCAGCCACAAGGGAATATCAGCTTCTTTTATGCTTAAACGCAGGCGGCCCGCAAGCGCCTGGCCGAGGCTCAGCATTTTTTTCCCGGCGATCTTACTGCCAATGGCGCGAAATGTTACTTTCACGGCGGTACCAAAACCTTTCCAGGTGCGGAAGGCCATGTTCATGCGGTTAAATTCGGCGGAATTGAAGGAAAGGCCCATGGGAATGGGCACTACGGGCGGGTTTAACAGCGCAAGGTCTTCTTCCAGCAAAGCGCCGTTAAACAAATACGGCTCGATGGTACGGCCGGCTGCAAGCCCGCCGGGCCTTTCAGGGTAATAATCGGCGTAACCGCGGGCGTAGGAAAAACGCATGTGACGGGTATGCGCCCGCAGGAAAGCAAGCATGGCGGGGCCATGGGAAAGAAAAGCGGATTTATTGGCGTCCGGTGCGGCGTTGCCGGCAACGGCATCGAGATAGGTGCGGGCATTCTGCGGATCGTCGTGTATGCCTTCCCGTTGCAGCACATAATTGTTCGGCACCCAAATGCCGCCGCCGGAGCGGGCGGTAGAGCCGCCGAAATATTGTTCCTTTTCCACAACGAGCACTTTCAGCCCCTCATGATGCGCCTTGAGCGCGGCCGTCATGCCCGCGGCGCCGGAGCCCACGATAATTACGTCAAATGACTGTTCCATGCCTGTACAACAATGTCCGTTTTGATGTTAAGGCGGGATATACAGGACCGGTTAACGGGTGATCATTTCTTTTTGTTTTTCCGCGGCCGCTTTTCGGTGATCACGCCGTTGTACGAAATAGGCTGCCGGTTAGTGCTGGTGACCTGGAGGCTGGCATACCCGTTGTCTGACACGCTGAGCGAAAATTGCTGCACGTCCTGCACGTCTTTCGGTTTGATGACAATATCCCACCCGCCGTTACGCCCGGGCTTTTCGTCGTATTCGAATTGCTGCGAAATAAACTGGATGCCGCCCTGCGAGGGGTTGATGGGCGCGGAATAAGCGCGTCCGAAATAAGGCAGGAAAGAATTGATCGTATCCTTCGACACCGTTACATCGTAATTATCGCCCGTAACCTGGCGCGTGCGGCCGCTCATGGGCAATACCGCCTGCACCTGGAACACATAGTTCCGGCTTTCGATCAGCTGCTTTATTTTCTCCGGGCTATCCGCCGAAGCTGCCTGCTGCGTGCCCGAGCACCCGAAACCGGCCAGAACGATGGCGCATAACGGTATAAGTTTCAACCATTTCATATGCTGAAGATTTACTACCATAAAACAAAACACAGGCCATAATGTTGAAAACCTTCCGCCGTTTCACAATCAGGCAGTTACAACTATTCAACGCCAAATGAACGCAGCTTATGATATTTTTATTATATTGTTTAACATATCCTAAAACAATACCATACACTATGATCTTACTTACGTTGTTCGTTGCCGGAGCCGCTATCTTCTTTGTGGCCCATGTTCTTTTATTGTTCACCTCATTTGGAAAATTCGATTACAGCCGGACAAAATATCTCTGGTCGCATCTCACGTTGTGGATCTGCGGCATCCTGCTATTCACGGCCACATCGATGTACGCGGGCAAAGGCGTTTCGCCCGTCCTCGACGTGTTCGATACGCGGGTGAAACAATTACTGATCCCCGGGGTGGTGATCGTGCTTTCCATCGCGGCGCACACGATCGTGAAGCTGCTGGTGATGCCGAAGTATCAAAGCCGGTAAGCTCCCCTGCTCCCGCTGCTCCGATTGTTACGTATATTGCATGCATGGCCGTGCGCAAGATTATTCACATAGACATGGATGCGTTTTATGCGTCGGTGGAGCAGCGGGACAATCCTGACTACCGCGGGAAAGCCATTGCCGTGGGCGGCTCGCCCGAAGGGCGTGGCGGCGTGGTGGCCACGGCCAGTTATGAAGCCCGCAAATACGGCGTCCGTTCGGCGATGCCATCCAAAAGAGCATTGCAGCTTTGCCCTCACATCATTTTCGTATATCCCCGGTTTGCCGTTTACCGCGAAGTAAGCCAGCACGTGCGCGAAATCTTCAGCCGTTACACCGATCTCATCGAGCCCCTTTCCCTGGACGAAGCCTATCTTGACGTGACCGAAGACAAAGCCGGCATCGGCTCGGCCATCGCCATCGCGCAGCAGATCAAACAGGCCATCAGAGAAGAATTGCAGCTGACGGCTTCGGCCGGCGTTTCCATCAATAAATTCGTGGCGAAGATCGCGTCGGACATGCAAAAGCCCGACGGGCTCACATTCATCGCGCCTTCGCAGGTGGAATCGTTTATGGAGAACCTGCCGGTGGAGAAGTTTTTCGGTGTGGGAAAAGTAACGGCGGAAAAAATGAAACGCATGCACCTGCATACCGGCGCCGATCTCAAAAAACTCACAGAAAACGACCTGGTACAACACTTCGGCAAAACCGGCCGGTTTTATTACCGCATCGTGCGGGGAGACGACGACCGGCCCGTGCAGCCGCACCGCGAAACAAAATCCGTTGGCGCGGAAGACACCTTTCCCCACGACCTCACCACCGTAGAAGAAATGTACCCGCAGCTGGAAAAGATCGGGCAAACGGTGGCCAACCGCCTGCAGAAACACCAGCTCAAAGGCAAAACCGTGACCCTCAAGATCAAATACAGCGACTTCCGGCAGATCACCCGCAACCAGTCGCTGCCGCATGGCATCAACGACCTGGAGACCATAGTTTCCACGGCGAAACAATTGCTGCTTAAAACCGAGCCAGACGATGTAAAGATCAGGCTGCTGGGCATTACCCTGTCCAATTTCGGGGAAGACAGGCCCGCGCAGGATTCCCCGCAGCTGTCGTTGTTTTAAACCCGTTTTTATATCTTTAGGAACATTCGCGTTTCAACCTCACCAGATCTATCGCACATGAAAATCGCATTAGCGCTCCTGTTATCCTGCATCGCTTTTACGGCCGCAGCGGCGGATACCACGATCTACATCACCAGGAAATACCTGAACCTCCCTGTATCGCAAAAGCAGGAAAGAGCGGTAATGACTTACAGCGTCGACGGTGCGGAAGAACGACGTTTCGTTATCAGGCTGAGCAAATCGCCGGAATACTGGGTATTTTCCGACGTAAGCGCCTGGCATGGCAAATCCCTCCGCATCAGCTGCAACGGCGACAGCACGGCACTGCGCATGCTTTACCAGGCAGACCGCATTGCCGGTCACGATTCGCTTTACAACGAAAAACGCCGCCCGCAATATCATTTTTCCGCGCGCCGCGGATGGATCAACGATCCTAACGGGCTGGTGTACCACGAAGGGGAATACCATCTTTTTTTCCAGCACAACCCCTTCGAGCGCGAATGGGAAAATATGTCGTGGGGGCATGCCGTGAGCAGGGACCTTGTACATTGGGACGAGCTGCCCGTGGCGCTGCACCCGGACAAGATCGGCACCATGTTTTCCGGCTCCATCGTGATCGACTACGATAACACGTCCGGTTTTGGAGAAGCCGGAAAACCGGCCATGGTAGCGCTTTACACGGCAGACAGCCCGGAGCGCCAGGTGCAATGCGTAGCATACAGTTCCGACAAAGGCCGCACCTGGACGAAATACACGAAAAACCCGGTAATAGATTCGAAAGAAAAATGGGACAGCAAAGACACCCGCGACCCGCGCGTGTTCTGGTACGCGCCCGGCAAACATTGGGTGATGGTATTAAACGAGCGCGACGGCCATTCCATCTACACTTCTTCCAACCTGAAGAAATGGAAATACGAAAGCCATGTGACCGGTTTCTGGGAATGCCCGGATCTTTTTGAACTGGCGGTGGACGGCGATCGGCAGCAAAAGAAATGGGTGATGTACGGCGCGTCCGGCACTTACATGATCGGTAACTTTAACGGGAAAACCTTTACGCCGGAAAGCGGGAAATATTATTACACCACCGGCTCCATTTACGCCGCGCAAACTTTCAGCAACATCCCCGAGGCGGACGGGCGGAGGATACAGATCGGCTGGGGCCGCATACAGCAGCGCGGCATGCCTTTCAACAACATGATGCTGCTGCCCACCGAGCTTACCCTGCGCAAGACGAAAAACGGCATCCGGCTTTTCAGCGTTCCGGTAAAAGAAACCGAACAATTATTTACATCTGTGGCAAAAATACCGGGAATGTCTACCTCCATCGCGGAAAAACACCTGGCGGTTTCTACTGAAAACGAAATGCGCATGAAAATAAAGTTCCGGCTGAACCATGCTACAGAAGGGGGTTTGAGCCTGCTGGGCCAGCGCATTCTAACTTATAACATGAACTTCAATACCATCAACGGCGTGTTCTATTCGCCGGAAGACCCTACCAGCATGGAAATCACCGCCGATATTTACATAGACCGGTCGTCCGTTGAAGTGTTTATAGACGGCGGCGCTTATTCCTATTCCATGGAACGCATGCCGGAAGAAGGATATATGGGGATGCCGTTTAAATTCTTCGGCGCCGTCGATCTTGAATCCATTGAAGTGTTCAGGGCCAACAAGATCTGGCCGCGGAGCGGTTCAAACTGATGTATATAAAACAGGAAGGCCGGACAAACTAAGTCCGGCCTTCCTGTTTATGCGATCTTTTACGGTTAGTATTTCGCTGCCTGTCCCGCTTTGGGAATGGCTTTGAGGATGAACTCGCGCAGATGATCGTTGCTGGTGGCCAGATCGTCTTTGCGCAGGTACATCATATGCCCGCTGCGGTAGCCTTCCCAGGACAAACGGTCTTTCATCCTGCCGCTGGGATCGAGCTGCCACATGCTGTATTTCGCGTTGAAATAATCGCAGGCGCCGTCGTAATACCCGCTCTGGATCATTACGTGCAGGTAGGGGTTTTGCGCCATGGCCTGCCGCAGGTTTTCGCCGGTGCGGTTGCCGTTGTTGTCCCAGGGGAATACGGGGCCGAACATGTAATATTTCAGGTCTGTCTTGTATTTCAGCTCTTCGCGCAGGTACATGTTGATGGCGGGCGTGAAGGAATGCAGCCATGATGTAAGCTCTGCGTTGAAATCCGGCCTTTCGCCGCCGTCTCTCCGGTCGATGCCGAGGTAGCGGGAATCGAGGCGGCCGATGGTATAGCCGCGGTCGCGGAGCAGTTCTTTCCAGAACAGGTTCGTGGAAATATCGAGGTTGTTTTGCAGCACCACTTTTTCGGGCAGGCCGGAATAACGGGCCACTTTCGCCGCTATTTCCTTTTTCTTCGCATCGCTGATAAAACCGCCTTCGGCGAGCGCGGGCAGGTATTCTTTGATCGTGAAGGTTTCCACTTCCGGCAGCATGGCGGTAAGGTCTTTCTGCTGCAGGTCAGAAGCCAGGGCTTTGTGATACCAGGCGGTGGCCGCGTAATAAGGCAGCCTCAAAGCCGCTTCCGCCGGGCCGCTGCGCTCGATGCCCAAATCCGTGGGCGATACCAGCACTACGCCGTTCACATAGATCCATTGCGCGTTCATCAGCTCCAGCGCCAGGCCTGATACGCGGGTAGTGCCATAGCTCTCGCCCACGAGGTATTTGGGCGAAGCCCAGCGTTTATAACGGGAAATAAAAGTATTGATCCATTCGGCGAGGTATTTAACATCCTGGTTCACACCGAAGAATTTGGAACCGGGCACGTCTTTGCCGGCAGTGCGGGAAAAACCGGTATTCACGGGGTCGATGTACACGATGTCCGCCACGTCGAGGATGGAGTGCGGATTGTCTTTCAGGCCGTAAGGCTGCACGGGGTAACCTTCGTCGTCGATCTTCAGCACGCGCGGGCCGGTATAACCGATCTGCATCCATACGGAAGCCGTTCCGGGGCCGCCGTTGAAGGAGAATACAAGCGGGCGGGCGTCCTGGTCGGCCACGCCGGTCCTTTCAAAATAAGTATAAAAAACGCCGGCGATGGTCTTCCCTTCTTCGTCCCACACGGGCAGCGAGCCGGCGGTTACTTTATAAGGCACGCGCTGGCCTTTGATGGTCACTTCATGATTGGTGGTAACGGCGGCGTCGATCTTCAGCGCGCGGGTGGCGCCGGACTGGGCATAGAATTTTCCATCTGAAGAATCGGGTTTCTGGGCCGGTTTCTGGGCATATAGGCTGATGCAGCCAAGCAGGAGGGCTGCGGTAAGGATGTTTCTCATATTTTAAACATATCAATAAATCTTAAATCCGCATAAAAATTATGATCTGCTGTAAAAAGTTTCCAAACCTCAAACACATTAATATTATTTCTATCCATCGTTTTTTAATGATATCAAATAAAAAATAGCGCTAAAAAGGATAAATACATATCATTTTCCATTAACCCAGATCATTATTTTGTGAAAATGAAAACACTTCTCCTTTTTCTTGCACTTCACCCTTCAGACACTACCGTTAAAAAACAGCGCGCTTTCTCCGCAGGGCTCGAAGGCGCTGCGGCGGTATCCGTAGGCAACCAGATCGTTTCCGTGAATGTGGGCGGCCCGAACCTCCGGCTGAAGCTCAGCCCTAAATGGGCGGTAGGCGTTTGCGCCGTACCGTCGCTGTTTATTTACAAAGGTAAAGCGGAGCCCAAGCTGGGACTGGCGCCCAGGCTCGATTACGGCAAATGGCTGCTGCAGGCGCCCGGTTTTTACATGGCCAAAACCGAAAAATGGGCATGGACGTTCGGTCTTGGTTACAAATTCATGTAACCCCTTTAGAAATTCCCTGAAAACGTTATGGAGTAGGTGCAAAAAACGGTTGCGGCCGGCGGGCCGCAACCGTACCGGGACTGTATTGTCTTTGATTGTTATTTGGTCATGAACGTCCAGCTTATCTTTTTCTGGTAGCCGAACGGTTTGCCGGTTTGCGGCGCGCTCATCGTGCCTTTGCCGGCGCCGGCCTTCAGCATTACGCGGCTGAAAGCGCCTTTTTCGAAATCGAAGCTCACGCCATCGTCGTCGTACAGCTCAAACGTACCGGGTGCGGAGCCATACACACGTACTTCCAGCGGCAGCACCTCTCCTGCTTTCGGGGCCTGCCTGCGCGCGGGGATCATGGGTATGATGCCGCCATCGCGCACGTACAGCGGTATTTTGTCCAGCTCGGCGGTTACGGTGATCACCTCGTCTTCCCCCGCCAGTTTGCCGGTATAAAAGTCGTACCACTTGCCTTTCGGCAGGTATACCTTGCGGCTTTTCTGTTCGGCGAAAAAAGGCGCCACGATGAGATTGTCGCCCATCATGTATTGATCCTTCAGGTCGGAGCGGGTTTTGGCTTCGTATGGGTTGAGCGTTGCGTCCAGCTTGCCGCCGCTTACCTGCGGGGTGTACGCGAAACCGTCCACGAGGTTCATGGAGCGGAAAGGCGGTTTTCCTTCGAAATGATACTGCGCAAAAGTGGAATACAGGTAAGGCAGGAGGCGCATGCGCAGCATGGCTACGTCCTGCACGGCTTTTTCCACTTCGGGGAACGACCAGGGTTTGGTGCCGTCTGCCCAGGCGTTGAGCATGGCCATGGGCGAAAAACAAACGCTTTGCATTCTTCTCACCCACTCTTCCGCGCTTTTGGAAGCGCGCACTTCGGGCGTCCACAACACGCCGATGAAGCTGCTGTTGACGAGCGCGGTGATGAAGTCGGGATGCGAATAATAATCGTTGTAGATCACGTAGGGAAAGTTGCTGGCGCCGGCGTTGGAAGCCCTTACCAGTCCGTATGTGCGGCGGTTCTGTTCGCGGAACCATTCGTCCGTCATTTTCTGCATGGCGATGCCGTAGATCTGCCGCATCTGCTCGGCGCTGGTGCCGGAGGGGAACGTGGCCACGTCCGGCCAGAGCCATTTGTCGTACCCGTCGTTTTCGTCTATTTTATAACCGCTAACGCCGAGGGATATATGATTTTTGATGAAATGTTCCTTGAACAGCTGCCGCGCTTCGGGCATGGTAAAATCCGCCACGATGCCGTTCCACACCGTATGGCTGCCGGAAAACGGTTTCACTTTGGGATAGAGCGAGCTTTTGGGCGACACGTACGGGTTCAGCCAGAGATTGGCGCGCACGCCTTTGGCCATCAGGTCGTTGATGAAGCCCTGTGGGTCGGGGAAACGTTTGCTGTCCCACTCGAAGGTGCAGGGATACGCCATGGAATGCCAGCCCGGCTCTACGCCGATGAAGTCCAGCGGGAAGTTGTGCTTTTCGAATTCGGCGGCTTCGCGGAGAATGTCTGCCTGCGAATACAATGTGGGCACCCTTTGCGTAAAACCCAGGCCCCATTTGGGCGGAAGGTAACCGCCGCCGTTGAACAGGTTGTAGCGCTGCACGGCGTTCATGGCAGTGGGGCCGCCGAAGATATAGATATCGGCGCCCGCGGCGGGCACAAGTATTTCCACTGCGTCGGAATAGGGCTGCGAATCCCAGTTTTTGTCGGTATTGCGGTCTTGCAGCTCGGGCGGGTTCTTCGTATCTACGCGCACCGCGGTGCCGGCGTAAACGGTCAGATAACGCGCGGCATCCACCAATACGCCGTATCCCCGGCTGGACACATAAAACGGAACGGGAGCATGCGTGCGCCCGTCGTCTTTCCCGCCGTAGTGGTCCATATGCAGCTGGCTTACCCGGCCGCGCTGGTTCACGGTCTTGAAGTTGAGGCCGAGGCCAAAGAGCTGTTCGTCTCTTTCCAGCGGAAAACGCAGGTACACTTTGCCGTCGCGGTAAGTAACGGCGATGTCTGCCTCCGGCAGCGGGAACGAAGCGGCCGGAAGGGCCTGTAAAGCGGATTTGCCGGCCTTGTTATTGGCCACGCTGAGAAGGGTCACCTTTTCAGGTTGCCCGGCGGTGGCTTTCCAGATGCCGGGCTCTACTTCCTTCCATTGTAATTGCGCCCGTGCGCCCGCGCTGAGCAGCAGGCAAATGAGCACGAAGCGTAGTGTGCACATGTATTTCATATCTCGTGGAAACTTCTGCGCATAAGGTATAAAGGATTTCCTTTACACACTTTATTTTGTCAAAATTGACCCAGTTTCCGCTAAAATATTACTGTTCACCGGCTCTTTCACATCGGGGTTCACCTGGTAACACAGCACTTCGCCGTCTTCCAGCACTTCCACCACGCGGTAGCCGTAATAAGGCGTTCCCCAACTTCCCGCAATGTGGCTGTCGAAGAAATAGTGTTTACCGTCCTTTTCCTTCATGCCGTCTTCCGCATGGTCGTGACCGTGGAACACGGCTTTGAGGTTGGCTTGTTTGCTGAACATCTCCACCAGTTCGGGACAGTCGATGCCGTGCTCCGTCCATTTAATGGGTGTGATGTGCATGATCACGAAAAGGTGTTTTTTGTTTTTGTACATGTCCAGCCGGGCTTTGGTCCAGTCCAGGTCGGGACAGATATATTTCCCTTCCACGTCCGCCGTGTTAAGCACGATAAAACCGCAATCTTCTTTTTCAAAGTCGTGGTGCCAGGCCGTGCCGAAGGTTTTGAGCCATTCGGGCTCGGGGATCATGTCGTGGTTGCCGTGAGACACCACGAAGGGCATGGCAAGCTTGCTCCAGGTGGCTTTCACGTCGGGCAGGAATTTGGGATCGTTGTGAAAAAGGTCGCCGTTGATCACCGCCATATCCAGGCCGCGGCCTTTCTTTTCCTTGTTCAGCCACTTCACCATACGCTGGTGGTTTTCGTAATAAGGCGTTTTAGGCTGGCCGTAATGCCCGTCAGACGCGAGCGCAAAACGGAACTTCACCTTCTTTTTGGCGGGCAGCGTGAAACCTTCGGGGGCAAAGGATTGCAGGGTATTGCCTGCACCGATGAGCACGATGCCCTTCAGGGTCATCTCAAGGAAATTTCTGCGGGAGATCATACGTTGTGGATTAAATAAATGTTAACGCATCGAGCTGTTTACGGTAATCGAACTGCAGGTCTTCGTGCTGGTTTTCTATCGCTTTTTCGATCTTGCGCAGCTGTTGCTGGTAAAGATTCGCCAACTGAACGCTGGCGCCGATCTTTAAGCCGCTGCGGCGCATTTTCTGGCAGAAGAAAAGCAGGAGTTCCGTTTCAGCCTGTTTTGATCCGGTAAATCTAATATGTTTGTTCGTGATGCGGAGAATTTTCCGCAAAGTTTTCTTTGAATGGTACAGGTGCGTGGTGGAAAGGGAATCGAATTCCAGCGCGATGAACTCTTTCACGGAGGCGATATAACCGTCGATACTGTGCGATTCGAACAAAAGATACGTGAGCAGTTCCTTGCTTTCTTTTTTGTATTTGGCCAGTCTCAGGCAAAGCTCCACCAGCTGCGCATGCGGCACGGCGGCCAGTTCCTTTTTCAGTTCGTTGATGGTGGCGGTCTTCATTTCCTATTCTTCGTAAAAATCGATCAGCGAGCCGAAATACGCGTCTTTCCAGCCTTCCGTGATATCGTCGAAATCTTCGTCGGGAATGTTGCTGTGTTTCAGCTCGGCGGAGGTGCCTTTTTTATGCGGGTGCAAAATAATGGTTACGATGGAAGGGGTTTCCTGTTCCCCGAAATACCATTCCTGCACGATTTTCCGGCCTTCCTCGAATTCGAGGTTGCGCCCGGAAATGCTGCCATCCCAGAGCGAGAACTCTGAGCCCGGCTCGGTGCTCATTTCCACCTTGTCGCCCGTCCACAGCTGGATGGTGGGCGCGTAAGTGAGCGCGCGGTACACTTCTTCCGGCGGGGCCGGTATCACGAAATGCTGCTTAAAATCTTTCATAATGTGTATTGTTACGCGCCTTCCACCAGCTGGATGCCGGTTTTGGTGAAAGCGATCTTTTGTTGTTTGTATAAACTGCCCGTCGTCATTTTAAACGTTTTTTTGCTCATGCCGAAAAACGCGTAGATCTCTTCCGGGTCGGACTTGTCGTGGTAAGGCAGGTAACCGTCGTGCTCGCGCAGCAGCCGCAGTATTTTCTCGCCTTCGTCTTCCACTTTTTTGTAGCCGGACTGCCCCGCCACCACATCCACTTTATTCCCTTCCTTCACGGCTTTTACAAAACCCTTGAAGCGGTCGCCGATATCCATCGGTTTGAACTGGTCGCTGTAATGCAAAATGCCGGTGTGCAAGTTGTTGATGATGCAAACGAAACCGATGTCCGTCCGGCGGTAGATCACCAGGTCCACCACGTCTTTTTCCTTTACGGTAAGTTCTTCATTGCTGAGATACTGATCGATCTTTTCGGTGGCGGCCACACGGCCGGTGAGTTCATCCAGGTAAATGCGCACGAGGTATTCCTGCCCGTTGACCATGGTGGAATATTGCTGCGATTTGGGCACGAAAAGGTCTTTCATCAGTCCCCAGTCGAGGAAAGCGCCTTGCGGCGTAGTGCTTACGGCTTTGAGGCTCACGATGTCGCCCACGATGCCGAAAGGTTTGTCTGTAGTGGCGATGAGCCTGTTCTCGGAATCATGATAGAGGAATACTTCCAGCTCGTCGCCGGGTTTTGTGCCGCGGGGCACATAACGTTTGGGAAGAAGGATCTCCTGGTCGCCGCCGTCGAGGAACACGCCGAAGTCCGTTTCTTTTTTCACTTTTAATAGGTTGTAAGCACCCGTTCTGATCATGATTTTCTGGTATAATTGGCGCAAAGGTACAATAAAATAAATGGGGCAGGAAGGTGAAAAAGCACACATGATCGTAATATCACATCTATAAACAACTATTTCACAGCGCGCGGAAATTGTATTTTCTAATATTAGGTGTAACAGATTATTAATCATACCTTCGTGACCATTTATTTTTAATTTTTACACAATGGAACAAAAATTCACAGGAACTGTAAAGTTCTTCAACGAAACCAAAGGTTTCGGTTTCATCAAACATGATGAATCAGCAAAAGAAACCTTTGTACACGTTAATGGTCTCATTCATGAGATCCAGCAGGATGACCGCGTGGAGTTTGAACTGCAGGAAGGAAGGAAAGGCATGAATGCTGTTAATGTTAGACGCATCGATTAAGCTTGCTTAATATATCGTTTACCGGGCCGGTCAGATTTGACCGGCCTTTTTTTTGTGCCTGCATGATGTTTTTTTCCCGTTCCAGGGGCGGACCAGGTCCGGCTCACCTATAACGCTCCCTCGCTGTGGATTTAGCTTTCGTATATCTTTCCGATACTTTTCCCGCTTTGTTAAAATAGTATAACGTGTTTGTCATTTGAAACGCCGCAGCGACCCTGCGGGGAAGTCCCATTCCGGCGTTTGCAGCGCCTGTTGCGGCGTGTTGCCGTACCATGGCGAGGAAGAAGCGGGATTTTTCAGGATATGGATATCCTGCGCGGGCATGTAACTCTGCGCCAGCAAAAAGACGCGCTGTCCTCCGGCGTTCTGCGCCACGTCCATCACGATCACGGCGTGGCCGGGCGAGCCGCCCTGGATGAACACGTCGCCCGGGTTTATTTCCGTGGCGGGTTTCAGCTCGCGTTCGAGCGAAAGCGTGCCGGCGTAAGCAAACACAGTTTCGAGGTATTGCTCGAAACAGGCGCGGGTATTGCAGGCGGCGGCGCTGCATTTGCGCACGAGGCGGTTGCCGGACAGCACGAAACGGTCGCCCTTGCGCCAGCCTTCATAATCCATCAGCGTGCCGTCTGTGGCATGAAACACAATATGGCCGTACTCCCCTTTCGAAAAACGGAATTCAGCGTACAGCCGCATCACCGCGTCCGCGCATTGCTGAAGGTCCCGTTTGCCCACGGGAATATCGAGCACCGCGTATTGCGCCTGCTGGTTGTTTTTGGGGCGACCGTTGAAAAGATAGACGGTGTTGTTCGGTTTGAGGGAAGTATTGCGCAGCCATTCGCCGAAGGAGCCTTGAGGCTGGGGAATGCGCTGGAAACCCTGCGGCGCGGCGATGGCGCCGGTGGTGAGCGAAACAATGTACAAGGCGGTCAGGAACATGGGATCGTTTTGAGGAAGATGCAAACGGGAAGAAATTTCATAATTCAAAAAAGAATTCTACCTTAAATGCAAATCCACGCGCATGAAAAACACGCTCACTATCCCGATGAACGGCGGCATGGCGCTGCCCGGCTGGCTGAAAGCGCCTTTTCACCTGCTGGACCCTGTGGGCAACAGGATTTTCCTGATCCTGTTCTGCGGGGTGTTCAGTTTTCTTTTCATGTACATCTTCTCTCCTTTTAACATGAACCAGTGGTATGGCGGCGGACCGCTGACGGTGGCCGGGGTGTTCGCCTCGTTTTCGCTGTGCGGCATCGCGGGCATGGGTATTTCGCAGTTCGGGCTGGTGAGGCTGAAGGGGAAAAGGCCGCTCACGCATATGCAGTTCCTCTGCTGGTTTACCGGCGAAGTGATGCTGGTGGCGCTGATCGTGAACGTGGTGAATGTGAGCCTGCACGATTACCTGGAATTTTCGTGGCCGGAATATATGGATACGCTGAAATACGGCTTCGGGGTGATGGCGCTGCCTTATGCCATGGCGTTGCTGTGGTTCCAGGGGCGCGCGGCCGCGGGGAAACTGAAGCACCTTGCCCAGGCGCCCGTTCCCGCTTCCGCAGTTATTCCCGAAGAGCTGCATATCCGCGACGAATACGACAAACTGGCGATGACGCTGCATCCTTCCAGCCTGCTGCTGCTCAAGGCGGAAGATAATTATGTGCATGTGTATTACCGCAATGGCGGCGCGGTGAAAAAGGAACTGATCCGCAGCTCGCTAAAGAAGCTGGAGCCGCAGCTGGCTGGCTACGGTTTTGGAAGGGCGCACCGGTCTTACATGGTGAACCTTTCCAAAGTGCTGCTTTTCAAAAAGAACGGCAAAGCTTATACGCTGCTGCTTGACGGGCTGAACGAAATCGCCGTGCCGGTATCCACTTCTTACCTGCCGGAATTCCAGCAAAGGTTTACGCCGGACTGATTTCAGGGGAACGAACGCATTACGATACACAAAAGAAATATGCTTACAGCCATACATCCGAAATTACCCATGCGCAACAAAGCCGCAACAAGGGCCTTCTACATCGGTCAGTTAGGTTTCCGGGAATTTGGAAATGCCGACTATGCGGGCTACCTGATGGTGGAAAAAGACAATATCCACATTCATTTTTTCGAGTTTAAAGCGCTTGACCCGGCAGAAAATTACGGACAGGTCTATATCCGCACAAACGATATCGACGCCTTGTATAAATCCCTGCTGGACAATAAGGTAACCATTCATCCCAACGGGAAATTGGAGGCTAAGCCCTGGGGGCAGAAAGAATTCGCCCTGCTTGACCCCGACAATAACCTGCTGACTTTCGGACAGCCGGCATAACAAAATCTTCACTGTTTCCTTTTTCCCGCGGCAGCAATATTGCAGGGATTCAACCTGTTATGCTCACCGGTTTACCCCGGCAGGGAAATTTCACCCCGCAACTCCCTCCCTTCACCCCGGAACGGCCCTTACCCCCTGCGCCACAGCCCCCTTTTCCCTAATATCGCTGCTACCATTCCAACCAAAATACCCTGACCATGATCAAAACGATGCTACTGTCAGTCTTCGCTTTTTGCGCCGCCATAACCGGGGCAAACGCCCAGCACGTGATCTCCGGCAACATCCGGAACAGCACGACGGGCGAAGTGATCCCCGCCGTGTCTGTCAAAGCCCAAAACACCCCCTACGGCGATTATACCAACGACCAGGGGAATTTCCGTTTCACCGTTCACGCGCCCCTGCCTCTTACCCTCGTGATCAGCTCCATCGGCTTCACCAGCCGCGAAATTGCCGTCACCAATACCGAACCGCTGAAAATAACGCTGGAGCCCGCCTCCATCCTGGGCAACGAAGTGGTCGTGTCCGCCAGCCGCCACGTACAACGCAAGATCGAATCGCCGGTCACCATCGAAAGGATCGACAACAAAGACATCATCAATTCCGCGCAGACCAATTATTACAACATGCTGCAGGGACTGAAAGGAGTAGACATCACCACATCGAGCCTCACCTTCACCACCGTTACCACCCGCGGCTTCAATACCAGCGGCAACACCAATTTCACGCAGATCGTGGACGGGATGGACAACCAGGCGCCCGGCCTCAACTTCCCGCTGGGCGCTTCCATCGGGCTTACCGAGCTGGATGTGGACAACCTCGAAGTGCTCTCCGGCGCGTCTTCCGCCCTGTACGGCTCGCGCGGGCTGAACGGCACCATGGTAATGACGGGCAAAGACCCCTTTAAATACCAGGGCCTCAGTTTTCAAATCACACAAGGCGTAAACCACATCAAAAAAGGAAAAGGCAACGACCCCATGGGGCCTTCGCCGTATTACGACTGGACGGTGCGCTGGGCCAAAAAGATCAACGACAAGCTGGCCTTCAAAGTGAACGTACAATACACCCTCGCCAAAGACTGGCTGGCTGCGGACACCAGCAATACCAACAGCACCGGCACTAAATACACCGACCCGAATTATAACGGCGTGAACTCCTACGGCAGCAAAACTTCCGTAGACATCAATCCTTTCCTGGAAGCCGCTCTTGCGCAAGACCCTTCGCTGGCGCCCATTATCGATCCGCTGCTGGAGAAACCTTCCAACTACGTGGCGCGCACCGGTTACCCGGAATACGGTTATCTCAGCAACGAAGCCAAGCTGCTGAAACTCAACGCGGAAGTGCGTTACAAGATCCGGCCCCGGCTGGAAGCCATCGTATCCGGCACTTACGGCAGCGGCAACGCCGTGTACAGCAACGACACCCGGTACGCGCTCACCGGTTACAAGATCAGCCAGTACCGCGCCGAGCTGAGGAGCGAACAATGGTTCCTGCGCGGGTACACCTCTCAGGAAAATTCCGGCAACACGATCATCGCCAGTCCTACCATGCAGCTGCTCAACGAAGCCTGGAAGCCCAGTTTCAACCCTTCCACCATGGACGGCTGGTACCCGCAATACACCGGCGCGCTGCTGCAGGCGCTGGCCACAGGCAGCAGTCTTGACGAAGCCCATTGGGCGGCCCGCCAATTTGCCGACCAGGGACGGCCCGAAGCCGGCAGCGCCACGTTCAACCGGCTCAAAGACAGCATCGCAGGGCTGCCCACCTCGCAGGGCGGCACGCTGTTCCTCGATCGCAGCAGGCTGTACAACGCCGAGTTCCAGTACAATTTCACGAAACTGGTTTCCTGGGTGGAACTGATCGCCGGACTGAATTACCGGATGTACAAGCTCGATTCGAAAGGCACGCTTTTCCCGGACAAAAACGGCCCGATAGACGTGGCGGAATACAGCGCCTATGCGCATCTTTCCAAAAAATTGATCGACAACAAACTCAGGCTGGGAGCGGCTTTCCGGTACGACAAAAACACCCTGTTCGAAAAACCGCGCATCACCACCCGGGTTTCCGCCGTGCAGGAAGTGGCGAAAGAACATTTCATCCGTTTTTCATACCAGAACGCGTACAGTTTCCCGTCCAACATCCAGAGCCTGCAAAGCACGCTGGTGGATTACAATTCCTACGCTTCCGGCGGCTCGGGCAGGCTATTGTACGGCGAGTACCAATTCGACGAATACCCGCCCTACCTGCTCAGCAGCGTAACGGAATACCAGCAGACCGACGATCCCTCGAAACTCGAGCGGTTCAACCCGAGAGACATCAAACCGCAGAGCGTGGACGCGTTCGAGCTGGGATATTCCGGTCTTTTCGGCAGCTGTGTGCTGGTAGACGTACTGGGATATTACAGCACCTGGAAAAATTTCATCGGGTATGTAAACGTGGCCAATACGCCCGGTACGGACGATGTTACGGCCTTTAAGGAGCGCAGTAAATATATTTCCTATAATATTGCATATAACGGCGCGGAAAAAGTGAATACGTACGGATATGCCGCCAGCGTGAGCGTGGACCTCAGCCGCAACTTCATGGCGAAAGCCAATTTCTCTTCGGATTTTCTCAAAAACAGGAACAACAGCCAGATCAATAATTTCAACACGCCCAACTGGAAGTTCAACGTGGAATTCGGCAATACGGGTTTTGGGAAGAACCAGGTATTTTCTTTCAACACCAGTCTCCGTTACCGCCCCGCGTACTTTTATTCCATCGGTTTCGCGAGCGGCACGATAGACGCGAATGTAGTGCTGGATGCACAGGTAAGTTATAAATTGACCAAAGCCCGCTCGCGCATCAAGCTCGGCGCCACGAACCTGACGAATAAATATTATTACACCGGCTTCGGCAGCCCGGGCATCGGCGGGGTGTATTACGCAACGTTCGCTTACAATGTTTTTTAAAAAAATATCATCATGCGATACTCTATTCTACTGTTAGCCCTCCTGGCAGGATGCGCGGCACCCGAAAAACAGCCTGAAGACGGCTACAAAACACGGCTCAGCTTCGGCCCCGGCGAAGAAACGAAGATCACCGAAGCGTTCCTGACCATGACGGACAGCAGCAGCCTCGAGCTGAAAGCAGGCACATACAAATTCAATAACCTCAGCCTCGTGCAGCTGAAACACATCCGCATTACCGGTGCCGGGCCGGATAAAACGCTGCTGGACTTCTCCGCGCAAACGCAGGGTGGCGAAGGCATCCGCGTGGCCGAAGTGGAAGGTTTCGAGATCAGCGGCATGACCATCAAAGATTCCAAAGGCGACCTGCTGAAAGTCAACAAAAGCAAAGACGTAACCATCTCCAACCTGCACGCCGTCTGGTCCGTATCCGATTCCACCAGCGGCGGCTACGGCATTTACCCCGTGCTTTGCACGAACGTGCTGGTAGAGAACTGTTACGCACAGGGCGCATCTGATGCGGGCATTTACGTAGGGCAGTCCAACAAAGCCATCGTGCGGAAAAGCAAAGCTTTTAAGAACGTGGCCGGCTGCGAGATCGAGAACACGACCAACGCCGAAGTGTACGACAATGAATTTTACGGCAACACGGCAGGTTTCCTCATTTTCGACCTGCCGGACCTGAGCCAGCGCGGCGGGCAGGTGAAGGCGTACAACAATTTCATCCACGACAACAATGAAAGGAACTTCGCAAAATCCGGCAGTTTCGGCACTACCTGGGGCGTGGGCAACGCGGCGCCCGGCAGCGGGGTGATCATCCAGGCCACGTCGAACATCGAGCTGTACAACAACCGCGTGATCAACAACAACTCCAGCGCGATCATTCTCGTGTCCGGTTTTTTTGTAGATGAAAAGGCCGGTGAAAAGATCAATGCGAATTATTTTCCCATTTCGAAAAACGTACTGATCCACGACAATACGCTGGAAATGGGCGACAAATTCCCGGAACCGGTGTACACGCACCATACGGGCAAAATACTGGTTGCCATCGAGCAGGCCATGAAACAGCGCATTCCCATGATCGTGTACGACGGTATTTCCACCAATATGCTGACGCAGGAAAAACACCTCAATCCCGATTCCATCTGCATCCGGCAAACCGGCGATAATTTGTTCGTGAACGTGGACGCGACGAACATGGGCAAACCGAAATGGAGCCCGTCCACAGACATGACCGCTTTTACCTGTAAATAATTTTTTGTGATGAGATTTTTTGTGATCGTATTGATCCTGTCTATGCCGACCCTTTACAGCTGCGGGCCTAAAAAACCCGCGGCTCTTCCCGTTTTTAAGGAAAAGTTGTCTGACTACGGATTTTTTAAAGGAAAACTGAACGAACTGCAGCCGGAAGCCCGCGTACACCGATACGAGCTGGCCACGCCGCTGTTTACCGATTATGCGCTGAAAGACCGTTTCATCGTGCTGCCCGAAGGCACCGCTATGCAATACCGCGACAGCGGGGCGATCGATTTCCCGGCGGGCGCCTATATCATCAAAAACTTCGCGTACCGCGACACGGCGGGCAGAAAGGTCCTGATCGAAACGCGGCTGCTGCACAAAGACGCGCAGGACGGCAAATGGAAAGTGATGAACTATCTCTGGAACGAACAGCAGACCGACGCCGATAAATGGATCGCCGGCAAACAGCTGCCCATTACCCTGCTCGACGATCACAACCAACGCGTAAGCACCGTGTACCAGATGCCGAACACCAACGATTGCAAACGCTGTCATTCCAGCAACGGCACGCTGCTGCCCATCGGCCCGAAAGCGCGCAACCTCCATTACGGCGAAGGCGAACAATTGCTGGCATGGGCCGCCGCAGGCATTTTACCGGGCATGCCGGACATTGCGAAAGTACCTGCCCTTCCGGTGTGGACAGACAGCCTGCATTTCACTGTCCCGCAGCGCGCCCGCGCCTACCTGGATGTAAACTGCGCCCATTGCCACACCAAAGGCGGTGATGCGGACAATACCGGCCTGTTCCTCGAATACGACCAGCAGCAGCCCGCGCACCTCGGCATCCTGAAAGGCCCTGTATCCGCGGGCAACGGCGCCGGCGGCCTCGATTTCGACATCGTGCCGGGCAATGCGGGCGCTTCCATCCTCGCCCATCGCATGAACAGCACCGAACCGGGCACGGCCATGCCGGAACTGGCAAGAACGCTGATACACAAGGAAGGCGTCGCCCTCATCGTGCAATGGATCAACGAGATGAAGCAGGAACGATAGATCATTTGAAATACAAACGGTAGATATCCCAGGCGAAACGCAGCATGGTGGCCAACACCACGCCGAGGAAAAACAGCCTGATGAACTTGTTGCCGCGCAGCAGGGCGAGCCTTGTGCCGAAGTACGCCCCGGCGACGTTGCAAACCGCCATGGGGATGGCAAACTGCAGCAGCACATGCCCTGTGCTTCCGAAAAAACACAGTGCGGCAAGGTTGGTGGAGATATTGATGAGTTTGGCGCTCGCGCTGGCGTGCAGGAAGTCGTAGCCCATGCAGGTAATGAACATCAGTATAAAAAAAGTGCCCGCCCCCGGCCCTATCAGCCCGTCGTAAAACCCGATAATGAAGCCAAACAGCAGGCCCAGCAATAGCTGCGTGTTGGTGCTGTGCTCGCGGCCCGTGGGCTGGCCGAACGTTTTGTTGAAATACGTGTACGCCGCCACGCCGAGCAGCACGAAAAAAATGACGGGTTTGGTGATGGAATTGTCGATCAGCGTAACGCAATACGCGCCGAGCAGCGCCCCGCTGAAGGCCAGCATGGCCACAAAAGCTACCAGCCGCCAGTTGAGCCGCACATGCCGCGTATACCGCCATGCGGCGAACGCGGTGCCGGACATGGAAGGCAGTTTGGTGGTGCCCAGCAGCGTAGCCACCGGGTATTGCGGCAAGATCACCATCAGCGCGGGCGTTTGCAGCAATCCGCCGCCGCCCACGATCGCATCGATAAAACCCGCCCCGAATGCCACCAGGCACAGCAACAATATCTCCGTCATGGCCGCGAAATTAATCAAAAAGGGCTGTCTCTTGTGCGAGACAGCCCTTTTCAGTATTTAACCTGTTCAGGATTATTTTTCAGGCATCAGCACTGCTTTGAAATAGTTGGCGTTGCTGAGATATTTGTTCGCCGTTTCTTTCACGCTTTCGGGCGTTACTTTTTGCAGGCGCTCGTTTTGTGTAAGCACGGAAGTCGGGTCTTCGCCGTCTTTGATCTTGCTGGTGAGGTAGTTCAGCCAGAAGCCGTTCTCTCTCAGGCTCACTTCCATGGCCCTGCGGCTTTCCGCTTTGAATTTCTCCACGTCTACCGCGGTAGCGCCTTCTTTTTTGATCTTCTCGATCTCGTCGAGCGTAGCGGCCACCAGTTTGTCCACATTCGCGGATGCGCAGCTGAACGAAATAGTGAGGCCGTAGTTGGCGTAAGGCAGTTTTTCGTAAGCGATGCCTACGTTCGGGCTGTACACACCGCTTTCTTTTTCGCGGAGGCGCTCCAGCACTTTAAACTCGAGGATGTCGCTGAGGGCGCTGAGCTGCATGTTGGTCTGCGGCGCAAATTCGTATTCGCCGTAGAAGAACAGCCGCACCTGCGCCTTGTCTTCGATGCCTTTTTTTACGATGCGGGTGGTGTTGCCGGTAAGCGGGCGCACGCCGCGGTCTACGAACTTGCTGGTACCGTTCGCTGAAGGCAGGCCGCCCAGGTAGGTTTCCAGCAGCGGCGTGACCTGCGCCACATCGAAGTTGCCCACGAATATGAAGGTCTGGCCGCTTGCATCCGCAAAACGGCTTTTGTAGAACTCGAAGGAACGGTCGAGGCTGATCTGGTCCAGGTCTGCCACGGTCGGTTTTTTCTCGCGCGGGTTGTTGGAAGAGAACACGGCGGCGATGGTGTCGCCGAATACGTTATCCGGCGCATCGTCTGCATTCTGGAGGAACACTTTATAATCGTCCATGTTCTTTTTGAACGCCACCGGGTCTTTGCGTGGGTTGGTAGCGTATGCGTACACCAGCTGCAGCGCGGTTTCCAGGTCTTTCGGCGATGCGCTGCCGCTGAAACCTTCGTACAGCTCGTTCAGGTAACTTGAAGCGCCCGCGGTGGTGCCGGCCAGCATTTTGCGCAGCGTGGTCACCTCGAACTCGCCGATGCCGTCGCCGGGAATATTGCCGGCATAGTTCATCGCTTTGTAATCGTTATCGGATATCAGCGAGGTGCCGCCGGGGCGGAAGGAGGTGAACATGATCTGGTCGTTCTTAAAATCGGTCGGTTTGAGGTATACCTGCACACCGTTGCTCAGCGTGAGTTTGGTTACGCCGATCTTTTCGATCTTGTCTGTGCTCACCACTTTGCCCGCAGCCGGTTTCTTTTCCAACAGGGGTTTGTTCACGGCCTGGTCTACATAAGCGGTAAGACCTTTGCCCGCGTTCTGCAAACCTTCCAGCAATTGCGCGGCGGTAGGCAGCTTGTCTTTATCTTTTTCCGGCGCCTGCACCAGTACGGTCACGTTTTCTTCCTTCACCATTTTTTTCGCGGCTTTGTTCACATCGTCGAGCGTGATCTCTGCCAGGAATTTTTTGGTGAGGTTATAACGTACATCCGGGCTGATTATAGGCGATTCGTACATGAAGTTTTTCAGGTAAGCCTGCACGAAGCTGGCGGAAGGAATTTTGTCTTTTTCCTTGTAAGCCCTTTCGTTGGCCGCATCGATGTTCTTTTTCACCACTTCCAGTTCTGATGCGGTAAAACCGAATTGCGCCATTCGTTCGGCTTCCGCCATTACGCCGGCCAGTCCTTTGCTGATCTCTGAAGCGTCTTTGGTAACGGCGATCACGGAGAGCGCGTTCAGCCCGTTCACCAGGCCGCCCTGCCAGGGGCCGTAGCTCAGCTGGCCTTCCACGAAGGGCGCGGTGCCTTTCTGTTTCAGCTCCTGGATGCGCGTGCCTACCATGGCGTTCACCATCGATACGATCATGCCGCTTTTCACGTCCGCGGTAGTGCGGGTGGGTTTGGAATGATGACGGAAGGTAACGGCAGCCACGTTGTAGGGAAATTCTTTGTCGGTGATGAATTTCACCATCGGTTCTTTATTATCGGGTACCCCGTACACCTGGTGCGGTTTGGCACCGGCGGGATTTTTCAGCGAACTGAAATTTTCTTTGATCAGCGCTTCCACCTGCGCAACATCGAAGTCGCCCACGGCGATCACAGCCTGCAGGTTGGGGCGGTACCAGTCTTTGTAAAAAGATTTGATCTCCTGGTGCCTGAAGTTCTGGATAATGTCCAGTTTGCCGATGGGAATACGCTCCGCGTAGCGGGAACCATGCAGGATCACCGGCAGCGCTTCCTTCTGCATGCGCGACTGTGCATTTTTGCCTCGCTGGCGCTCTTCTTCCACGATAATACCCCTTTCCTCGTCGATGTCCGTGTCTTCCATGCTGATGTGCCCGGCCCAGTTGGCGAGGATCTTGAAACCGTTGTGGAACAGCGCCGTGCTGTCTGTCGGGATGGGCAGCTGGTACACGGTCTGGTCGAACGACGTATAGGCGTTGAGGTCAGCCCCGAACTTCACGCCCGCTTTCTGCAGGTAATTGATCAGTTCGTTTTTGGGAAAATCTTTGGTACCGTTAAAGGCCATATGCTCCGTGAAGTGCGCAAGCCCTTGCTGGGCGTCGCTTTCCATGAGGGAACCCGCTTTGAGGGCCATGTACAGCACTGCGCGGTTGCGGGGCTCTACGTTGCGGCGGATGTAATAAGTGAGGCCGTTTGCCAGTTTCCCGATCTTCACATCGGGATCGGCGGGGAATTTCTCTCCAGTGGCGTTTTTTGTGGTGGCCTGCTTGGGCTGGGCCAGTACAGGGTTTTCGGCAAAGGAGAAGACGCTTGTGGCGGCAAGCGTCAGCAATAGAAAGTTTCGTTTCATAAACAGTGACTTTTGTTACCGGTTGGTTTTAGGGGCCGAATATACTCAGATTCGTTCATTCCGCCCTAAAGTTGTTACACGACCGGTACGAATCGCCCGGCGGAAGGAAGTTTCTTTCCGCGGAAAGGTCTGGATAAGTTGAACGGCCGCCTGAAACGAACAACGCCCGGCCGTTTCAGCTGAAACAACCGGGCGCCGCCCTTATTTGCAATATTTTTTGTTTACGGCATGGTCACCAGTCCCGCCTGGTACAGTTTTTCATGCACCTTGCTGAACGATTCCACGGGATTTTTGAACACCTTGCGGTCGTAGGTCATCAGCCCGTTGGTTTCCACTTCCACGTCCGTGGTTTGTGTGTACACGGCGGCGGAAAGGCCCATTTTGATCAGGTCTTCCAGCTTGTTCATATAAACGCTGTAACGCGCGAACAGCTCCTGCGCGGTTTTGAAGGTCTGGTAGCCCCAGTTGTCCTTCTGCTGCCACACATGCCCGTCTACCGGCAGGCCCAGCCCGCCGAACTCGCCCAGTACGATCGCCTGGTCGGTTTTGCCGTAGATCTCGGGATCGGGCATTACGGGATCAGGATAGTTGTGCAGGTCGATGATATGGCCGGTATGCACGAAGTTGCCGCCGCTGGCGCTGTTCACCAGGCGCGAAGGGTCGTTTTTCATCGTCCACTCGGTGATCTCTTTTGTTTTGAACTGGCCCCAGGCTTCGTTGAACGGCACCCACACCACGATGGAAGGCACATTGTGCAGCACATGCATGATCCTGTCCCACTCTTCGCGGTAATGTTTTTCGGATTCGGGGCTGCGTTTCTGGTCGGTTTGACGGCCCACGATGCCCGGGCGCTGTTCCCAGCGGTTGCCCAGGTCGCCGCTCGGCATGTCCTGCCAAACGAGCACGCCCAGTTTATCGCAATGGTGGTACCAGCGCGCCGGCTCCACTTTAATGTGTTTGCGGATCATGTTAAAACCCATGGCTTTGGTTTTCTCCACGTCGAACTTCAACGCTTCGTCCGTGGGCGCGGTATACAGCCCGTCCGGCCACCAGCCCTGGTCGAGCGGGCCGTACTGGAAAAGGAATTTGTTGTTGAGCAGCATCCGCTGAATGCCCTGTGCGTCTTTCCCGAGAGAGATCTTGCGCATCGCGAAATAACCCTGCACTTCGTCTACCGCTTTGCCTTTCCGCACGATGCTCATTTTCAGGTCGTACAGGAAAGGATCTGAAGGGCTCCACAAATGCGGGTCGGCGATGTTCAAAACAGCCGTAGCGCCGGGGGCGGCTTCCACTTCGGCCACTTTTTCGGCGCCTTTCCAGGCGGAAAACACCACTTTATCGTCCTGCGCGGGATTTACAACGATGCTCGACAAAGTCAGCGTTTTAGCGTCGATGTCCGGCGTTTGACGAACGGAGGAAAGATACGTGCCGGGCACGGTTTCGAGCCAAACGGTCTGCCAGATGCCGGTTACCGGCGTATACCAGATGCCTTCGGGCTTGCGTACCTGCTTGCCACGGGGCTGCGGGCCTTCGTCCGTCGGGTCCCAGACCTTCACGGTCAGCTCCTGCTTTTTTCCTTTTTTAAGCAGCGGGGTGATATCGAAAGAAAACGGGTCGAAACCGCCGGTATGTGTGCCGGCCAGCTGACCGTTCACATAAACGTCCGCTTTCCAGTCCACCGCGCCGAAATGCAGCAGTGTTTTGCGGGCTTTGGCGCCGGCGGGCAGCTCGAAGGTTTGCTGGTACCACAGCACCTGGTCTTTACCGACCGTTTTACCTACGCCAGACAGCGAGGATTCGATCGCGAAAGGCACCAGTATCTTGCCCTGCCATGCGGTTGGCGCGCCGGCGTTGCGGGCAGTGAGCGCATAATTCCATAAGCCGTTGAGGTTTTTCCAGCTGTCGCGCACGAACTGCGGGCGCGGGTATTCGGCCAGCGTACTGGCCGGGTTGAGCTGTTCAGCCCACGGCGTGCTGATTTTCCCCGGTACGGGTTTCCATTCCTGTGCTTTCGCGACAGAAGCCACGAAAAGCAAAATAAGTAGTTTCTTCATAGACCTGTTAAATAATTGACGTGGTGAGCGGCAGACAAAATAGACATAAAATTTTATATCTTCCATATATGAAAACTTTTGTTATTTCCGCTATGCTGCTTTGCGGCGCCACGTTATGTTCTGCGCAGACCCGCAGCCTTTTCAACGGCAAAGACCTTACCGGCTGGCACGTAGACGTGCCCGCGCTGGACAAGGATACCGGCGCCATCAACCCCTTTATCGTCCGGAACGGCATGCTGGTAAGCCTCGGCAGGCCTAACGGCCACCTCATTACAGACGCTTCCTATCACGACTACCGCCTCGAAACCGAATACCGTTTCGCCGGAAAACCCGGCAACTGCGGCGTATTGGTGCATGCGTCTACTCCCCGCGTGCTGTACGATATGTTCCCCAAATCGCTCGAAGTGCAGATGATGCATAAAAACGCGGGCGATTTCTGGTGCATCGGCGAAAACGTGACGGTGGACAGCATGGCAGTATACCGCGGCCCGAAAGAAAAATGGGGCGTGGTAGACGGCACTACCCGCCGCGTAAAAAACCGCACGGACGATTCCGAAAAACCCCTCGGTGAATGGAACACCATGGTAATCGAATGCGTGGGGAACAGGATCATGGTGTGGGTGAACGGCGACCTGGTGAACAGCGGCTACGACATCACCACTTCCAAAGGCAGCATCGCGCTGCAGGCGGAAGGGGCCGAAGTGGAGTTCCGGAAAATAATGCTCACTCCCATCAAGCGGTTCACCGCTAAAAAATAATGAACCGTCCCGGCACACCGCCGGGATTTTTTTTGCCTGTTTTGTAAGTTTTCCCTTTTTTCCGCAACTAACCGGGAAACGAATACCGAAAGATTATGGACGAAAGGCAATTTCTGCAGCTGCTGGCCGAACACGAAGGCATCATTTTTAAAATATGCCGGCTGTACCGGGACGTGCCCGAAGACCGGGAAGACCTGTTCCAGGAGATCGTGTACCAACTGTGGAAAAGCCTGCCCGGTTACGAGGCGCGTTCGAAGTTTTCCACCTGGCTTTACAAGATCGCGTTAAGCACCGCCCTGGTACATTTCAGGCGCAGGCGGCCGGCCATCGTATACATGCCCGCGCTGCCAGAAGTGCCTTCGCAGGCGGAAGAGAACAGGCTGCTGGAATTGCTCGCCCCGCTGGACGCGGCGGAAAAGGCACTGATGGCCTTGTACCTGGAAGACCTGAGCTACGCCGAGATCGCCGAGATCACCGGTATCACGGAAAACAACGTTGGCGTGCGGCTCAACAGGGTGCGCGCCAAAATTAAAAAACATGTAAAATCCTGATCATGGAAGATTTAAAAGCCGCCTGGCAAAATATGGGCGCGGGCCATAAAAGCCCAGAAGAACTGAAAACGTATCTCCGCAAAATGCCGGTACGCCGCAACGTTTTGTTCCAGATGATAATGGAAACCTCCTTGTTCGTGCTGTTCCTGGCGTTTTATTACGACGCTTTCGACGGGCACCAAAAACCATTTTACCTTAACCTGCTGTTGTGCGGCGCATTTGGTTTTATCGTGCTCCACAATATTGCGGGCATTGTTCAGGCCATGAATGTGCTGAAAGGAAAACACCTGCGCGGGGTGCTGGCAGCCTACTCCTCCCGCCTGAAAGTATTTGCGGCCATTTCCGTGGCCAGCCGCGCGGCCATGTATATCTGCTTCATGCTGTTTTTTACTTACGCCGTTGAAATGAATACATTTAAGGTATGGGTGCTGATCGGCGCGGCGCTCGTGTTTTTGGGGCAAATGGTATGGTTGGTAAGGATCTGGCTGAAACGTATAGCCGTTATCGATGGGGCGCGTTTTGCGGGGGAATAAAAAAACCTTCCCGTGGAGACAGAAAGGCATGTTTTTCCAGATTTTATCAGTTAGAAATGTCAATGTATGCATACACCCTGTGAATCCAATGCAAGACCAGTCTTGCATGAGCGAAAGAAAATAAGATGCATGCTCTGGCGGAAAGAGCCTCTTTGCAGGCCGGCAAAAAAGAACTTTGTTAATAAGGTGGTATCTGAAACGATGGAGAAAGCGTAATGTGGCCCTAAGATAGCGCAATAAACAGATACGGGGCGTTAAACGGTTGTTAAGCAAAGCGGGCCGCACCCGGTGGATGTGGCCCGCTTTTATTTCGTACAGCCTGGGCATGAGCACGCCCCGTTACAGCAATTAATTCACGCTTACCTTCATCACTACTTTCTTCACCTGCTCCGGGCCGTCTGCCCGGAGGTTGGGCATATGCAGGTCTGTCGGAAAAAAGATCGCGAAACAACCGGCTTCCAGCCGGGAGAAGAACGACGGTTTCCCGGCAAACAGCATATAATCGGCCGCTTCGTCGTAATCCTTGCTGGGTTTCTTTTCCAGCATAAAATCATGCCCGATCAGCTCTTTCCCGGTATGGACGTATTGCACGTCGATATACTTTTTGTGAGATTCCATCTGTTCCCCGGCAGGGTCGATGGTTTCGTATTCGTTGACGATGGCGATAATGTCTGTTCCATCTACTTCATATTTCCCCTTTTCCAGTTTGGAAAAATCCGTTTGGGTTAAGTATTCGAAGGTTTTCACGAATTTGGGCCCGAGGCCGTAATACAGCGCGGCGTTGTCCAGCGTATCAATAATCATAATAAAAAATTAACAGGCAGAAATATACGGAGTTTTTGATACCCGCCGGAGAAAATTTCTTTTAAGACCCTCTCTTCGCCCGGTAATGGTTCGGGCTTACGCCCATCAGCTTGTTGAACATCCGGGAGAAATAATACGGGTCCGTCATGCCCAGCTTATAAGCGATCTCCTTCACCCGCATATCCGTAAATATCAGGTATTGGCATGCTTTCTGGATCTTCAGGTGATTAAAATATTCCATCGGCGAAAAGCCGGTGCGTTTGCGGAAAATGTAGGAATAATGCGAAGTGGAAAGATTCACCGCCTGCGCCAGCCCGCTGAGCGTAAGCGCCTGCGCCAGCTGTTCCTGCATGTAACTGATAGACAGCTCCACCGCGTCTTTTCGCCGGTTCTTTTCCGACAGGCTGAATTGATCGTCGTACAAAAACGACGATAAAAAATGCCATAAGCACATGTTGGCGTAACAAAGATTATCGCTGCCGTATCCTCTTTCAAGACTGGCGTACATGTCTTCGAACAGCGCGATCCTTTTCTGCTGAAAGGTAATGCCGCCCACATGCCCCCCGTAACGGCGTATCATGGCATCGGTGATCTCCTTTGCCAGCGGGCCTTTGAAGTGCGTCCAATAAATGGTCCAGGAATCGGATTCGTCTGCCGCGTAACTATGCGCGCTGCCCGCCGGGATGATCACGAAAGAATCCGGGCCGAGCGTATATTTTTTCTTGCCGATCTGCGCCTGTCCTTTTCCTTCGCGGCAATAAATAAGAATGTGCTGATCGATGCCATGCAGGCGCTGCCGGAAGTGATACCGCGCTTTCGGATAATAACCGATATCGGTCACGTAGGCGCCGCCGATCACCGCGTCGCCCGCGCATCCTTCGGCCACGATCTTGCGCGGCAAAATAACGGCCCGCTGGCCTTCGAAACCTTCTTTTTTCCGGATCATACCCAAATGTAAGGAATAATAAAAAAATCCATGAATTCCCGCAATGGATCAAAGTTATCTGTGTATTAACAACACACCTCCGTAAGATAATCCATCATATCCGTAATAATGGCTATTGAAACCGCAAAGCGGAAGTGCAATATTTGTGAGAATTCTTTCCACGGCGTTAAAAACGTAATGTTATGAAAAAACGACTACTGCTCTTATGGGCATTCCTCCTATGCCTGTACCAGCTTTCTTTCTCGCAGGCCGCAACCGTTACCGGAAAAATTTCCGGTGCAGACGGTTCACCGCTTCCCAACGTATCCGTGCAGGTAAAAGGCACATCTACTGGCGCCATAACCAACGCACAGGGCGTATTTTCCCTGCAGGCCGGCCCAGACGCCGTGCTGCTGGTTTCTTCCATCGGTTTCATCCACCAGGAAGTGGCTCTAAAAGGCCGCACATTCATTGCGTTAACCCTTGAAACGGACAACAAAACACTCAACGACGTGGTCGTGATCGGCTATCAGAGCACCAGCCGCAAAAATGTGACCACTTCCATTTCCTCCGTTTCTTCGAAAGATATCGAGCCTTACACCACCGGTACCGTCGCCACCGCCATCCAGGGCAAGCTGGCCGGCGTGCAGATCATGGCGGCAGACGGCAGCGTAGGCTCGCAGCCCCGCATTCTCGTGCGCGGGCTGAGCAGCATCACCGCCAACACCAATCCCCTCGTGATCGTAGACGGGATGGAGATCGGGTACAATTTTATGAACACCATCAACCCGCTCGACATTCTCAGCATCGACGTGCTAAAGGATGCGTCCGCCGCATCTATCTACGGCGCACGCTCTGGCCAGGGCGTGATCCTCATCACCACCAAAAAAGGTAAAGGCGCGCCGACCATCAATTTTTCCGCCACTTACGGCATCACACAAGCGCCTAACATAAAACTCGCCGGCGCGCAGGAATACGCCGGGCTGATGAACGACATTGCCGCCAAAAGCGGCGCCACACTGCCTTTCCCGGACGTGAACAGTTTAAAGAGCACCAATTACTGGGACGAAACCTTCGGCAACGGCCAGCGCCAGAACTATAACCTGAGCATTTCCGGCGGCGGCAACGGGCTGTCTGTATTCGGAAGCCTGGGTTATTACGCCGAAGAATCGTACGCCGGCAAACAGGCGGGGCAGTGGAAAAAAATCACGGGCAGGCTGAATGTGGACTGGGACATCAACAAAGTGGTGAAAACCGGTATCAACATCGCGCCGCGTTATGAAAATTATCCTTTTGCGCCGCAAAACCTTACCTGGGGCGCTTTCGCGATGGACCCTACCGTGGCGCCGTTTCGCAGCGAGGCGGACGTGATGTCTTCCCTCCCGCCGCTCACCGGTGTATTCGCCGACTTCATGACCGCGTTTAATCCTTATTACAGCACACCGGGCAGATCGTTGTTCAACGGCCTGATCAACCCCGAGTTCAACAAACGCGTCAACTTCGACGAACGGGAATATTTCGGCGGGCAGTTCAGCACTTATCTCGAGATCAAACCCCTCAAGGGCCTCATCCTCAAAACCGTGCTGGACGCTACGGCCAACTTCTCGCAGCAGAATAACTATTCTCCCAAATATTATTTCGCGCCCAACAGCTACAACGCCAAAACGGCCGTAACCTCCGCCACCGCTCAGAACAGCCGCGTGAAGATCACTAACACCGCCGACTACACGCTGCCGCTGCCGGAAGACCATTCGGTGAACGTGCTGCTGGGCCATAGCTACGACAGTTATTCCACCAAAGGCACCAACGCATCGCGCGAAAACATCCCGTTCGACAGGGAGCCTTTCCGATACATTAACGCGGGCAACCTCGTAACCGGCGCCAGCGGCAGTTATCAGCCCGGGGCTGCACCCTTCGGCAAAATGCTGTCTTTCTTCGGATCGCTGCGTTACAACTACCGCGAAAAATATTACCTCACCGGCACCATGCGCGCCGATGCGTCCAGCCTCGTAAACCCGCTGTACCGCTGGGGTTATTTCCCCTCCGTGTCCGGCGCATGGGTGATCTCGCAGGAAAGTTTCTTCGAGAACCTGAAAGACCAGGTGAGCTTCCTGAAACTCAGGGCCAGCTGGGGCAAAAGCGGCGGCAACCTGCCCGGCACCGTGGGCGAGTATATGTCTTTCGTGAACATGACCACATACGTGGACGCTGAAGGCAAAGTGATCAACGGTTACGCGCCCAGCTCCATCAGCAATCCCGAACTGAAATGGGAGATCCAGCAGGACCTTTCCATCGGCCTGGACGCGGCACTGTTCAACGACCGGCTGAACATCTCCGTAGACCGTTACACCCGCACCCCGAAAAGCCTTTTGCTGCCGGTACGGGTAGACTTCACGCTCGGTTACCCGCAGGGGTATATCGCTTCCCAGTATGCGAACATCGGCGAAATGACGACCAAAGGCTGGGACGTTGCGATCGGTTATAAAGACAACATCACCCGCAAGCTGAGCTTCGGTGTAAACCTCACGCTCACGCAGTTCAAAAGCAAGGTAGATTACCTCTCCAGCTCCGACCCCATTCTCGGCGGCGAAAACAACGAGGTGATCAGCACCTTCCGTTCCCGCACCACGGTGGGCCATGCGCCCGGTTCCTGGTGGGGCTTTATTGCGGACGGCGTATTCCAGACCAACGAAGAAGCCGCCAACTACGTGAATAAAAACGGCGAAAGACTGCAGCCTCAGGCGATTGCAGGCGATCTTAAGTTCCGTGACTTTAATAACGACGGCAAGATCGACAACAGCGACATGTCCGACCTCGGCTCGCCTTATCCCAAGTTCTCCTCCGGCCTCGCGCTCACGCTCGCATACGGCAACTTCGATTTCAGAACGGAACTGTACGGCGTATTCGGCCAGCAGAACTTCAACCAGTACCGCAGGAACATGATCGCGGGCAGCAACTACAACTTCATCTCCGGCTTCCAGGACCAGTACTGGCACGGGCCCGGCACCAGCAACAGCTTCCCCGAACTGCGGAAGACCGACCTGAACGGCAACTTCACGAAGATGTCCACTTTCTTCCTTGAAAAATCAAATTTCCTAAGGGCCAACCTGATGCAGCTGGGATATAAATTGCCCAACGGGCTCATCAAAGGCATCAAAAACCTGCGTGTGTACGTATCGGCGCAAAACCTGTTCACCATTTCCAACTATTCGGGCCTTAATCCTGACATTCCCTGGTATTCGACGATCTCCTACGCAGGCAACGACAACTACCAGATGGTGCCGCCGCGCATCTATACGTTCGGGTTAAACCTTGCTTTATAAACCAATCAATCCAAGCACGATGAAACATCTTTTTCCATATATCCTCGGCGGCGCAATGCTGGTTACGGCGGCGGGCTGCAACAAACTCGACCAGGCGCCTTACGGCTCGGCCATCGTGGCCGACCAGTATTACGGCACGCTGGAGCAATGCAACACATCCACGATGGTAGCTTACCGCTACATCAATTACAGCACCTGGTGGGAAATACTCAACTGGCGTTACCTGGCGGGCGAGGCCGCGTCTGACAACGCCTGGGTGGGCAACACCTATCAAACTCACCCCACTTACGACGCCGTGGCGCAATACACCCTCGACGCGGGCAACGACCGCAACGAGGCGCAATGGGTGGACCTTTACAAAAGCATCGGCCGCTTCAACAGCACCATGGCGGGCATCAGCAGCGCGCCCATTTCGGACGAAAACAAAAAACAGTTCATCGCCGAGCTGAAGTTCCTGCGCGCCTGGTGTTACTTCGATCTCATCCGCAACTGGGGGCCCGTGCCGCTGGTGCTGGAGATCTACCCGCCCAACACGCACCTGTCGCGCTCTTCCGTGCAGGACGTGTACAACCAGATCGACAAAGACCTGAACGAATGCATCGCCACCCTGCCGAAAAAAGGCGCCTACCCGGCCGCGGACCGCTTCCGCGCATCCCGCGGGGCCGCGCTCACGCTGCTGGCCAAAGCAAGCCTGTACATGGAAGACTGGCAGAAAGCAGAAACGCTTTCCAAAATGGTGATCGACGAAGGCGATTACAACCTGGAGCAGCAGTTTTCCACTTTATGGCAATACACTTATAAAAACGGTATCGAATCCATTTTCGAGATACAGAACGGTTCTTCGCAGGTGCCGGCGCTGCCGTACAACGATTTTCAGAAAATGATCAATTCCACGGGAGACGCGGGATGGGGTTATTACTCCGCTTCCAGCGACCTTGAGAACGCTTATAAATCGGAAGGCGACAGCATCCGCCTGCAATGGACGATCAACCGCCACGGCCTGCCCGTAGCCGGCGACCCGAACACGCCTTCGTTCGATGGAAGGCCGTTCCCTTCCCCGAACCATTCCAAATCGGCCCGTTACAGCCGCAAACATTATACGCCCAAGGCGGAACGCCCGGCCAACGGCCTTTCCAGCCTGAACGACAAGATCCTGCGTTTTGCGGACGTATTGCTCATTCACGCCGAAGCCTGCGCCATGCAGCAGAAAAGCGGCCCTGCGCTGGCTTCGCTGAAACGCGTGCGCGACCGTGTGAACCTCGTTACAGACATGTCGCTCACCGGCTGGAACCTCATCAATGCCGTGCGGAAAGAACGCAGGCTGGAAATGGCGTACGAAGGCGACCGCCTGTACGACATCCGCCGCTGGAAAGACCAGAGCGGCAAACCGGTGATCAGCAGCATCATGGGGCCGAACGGCAGCTTCGTGAAATATAACACCGAAGTAAGCACCGATCCCTTCGAGACCAAAAACACAACAGAAGCGCAAAACAAAGGCATCCACTTCAAGGAAAACACGCATATGCTCTGGCCCATACCGGCCAACCAGCTGCTGCTTTCCGAAGGGGCCATGCAGCAAAACCCAGGCTATTTCTAAAATGAAACGGATGAAGACACTCTCGATCATAGGCATCGCGTTTCTCGCGGCCTTCTGTGGAAAAGGTTCCAACCCGGGCCCCGGCCCGGGCGGTTCCTCCTGCATCTATCTGGGAACAGACACCTGTCAGCAAAAAACAGCGCAGAAAGTGACCATACAGCTGCAAAACGTGAAACAGACCATTCACAGCTTCGGCGCGTCTGACTGCTGGACCACCAAGTACATCGGCACCTGGGGCAATACCGCCAAAAAAGACCAGGTGGCGGATTATCTTTTCAGCATGGACACGGCGGCGGATGGCACGCCCAAAGGCATCGGCCTTTCGCTCTGGCGTTTCAACATCGGCGCCGGCAGCTTCGAACAGGGCGCGGCCAGCAATATCACCGACGAATGGAGAAGGGAAGAATGTTTCCTGAATGCGGACGGATCGTACGACTGGAGCAAACAGAAAGGCGCGCAATGGTTCCTGCAAGCCGCCAAACAGCGCGGCGTAAAATACACCCTCGGCTTCTCCCTTTCCGCGCCCGTGCACTTTTCGCAGAACGGCAAAGCCTTCAACGGCTCCGGCGGCACCATGATGAACATACAGACCGGTAAAATGGGCGCGTATGCGGATTTCCTCGCCAACGTCACCAAACATTTCGGCTTCGACTTCCTGAGCCCCGTCAATGAACCGCAGTGGGCTTGGGGCAACGGCAACACCGCCAACCAGGAAGGCACGCAGGCCACCAACGACCAGATCGCGGAGCTGAGCCGTCTTACCGCGCAAAAACTCGCGGGCACCAATTCCCGCATCGTGGTGGGCGAAGCCGGCACGCTGGAATTTCTGTACGGGAAAAACACAGACAACCGCGGCGACCAGATCAACCAGTTCTTCTCTCCTTCCGCAGCATACTACCTCGGCGATCTGCCGAACGTAGCCAAAATAATCTCAGGGCACAGCTACTTCACCACTTGCCCGGACAATACGCTCATCAACACGCGCACACAACTGCTGAACAAGGCACGGCAGGTGGACGCGGACCTTGAGCTGTGGCAGACCGAATTTGGAATCCTCGGTAATATCTGCAACATCTACAATGGTTCGCCCCGCAATACCGGCATTGATTACGGCCTGTATGTGGCAAAGGTTTTGCATCACGACCTCGTGATCGCAGGCGTTAGTTCCTGGCAGTGGTGGCTGGCCGTGAGCCCGTACAATTACAGCGACGCGCTGGTGTACATCAACGATCCCGCCGGCCAGATGAACGCGGCCAATTGCAAAACGGACGGCATCGTGCTCGATTCCAAACAACTGTGGTGCTTCGGCAATTTCGCGCGTTTTGTAAGGCCCGGCATGAAACGCGTGGAAACCAGCGTGGAAGGCAATAACGACCCGTCCATCGCGGCAGCCACGCTCATGATCTCCGCTTACAAAAACGAAACGGACAAACAGCTGGTAGCCATATTCGTAAACCCGGAAAACAAGGAAAAATATATCCGGCTCGATGGCGTGAACATTTCCGGCAATACGCTCGACCAATACACAACAGATGCTACCTTTAACTGCAAACGCGCTACCGCGAAAGCAGACAGGATAGTGATACCCGCCAAATCGGTAGTGACCGTACGCGGAAAATACCAATAAACGATGCGCATGAAAAAACACCTTCTCGCGGCACTCTTTATTTTGTTCAACATACACGCCCTGCCGGCGCAGGACACGGCTTTGCTCGGCAAGGTGAAAACCGCGCTGCAAAAAACCTGGCCGAACAACCGGGCCATCAACCTGGTGTTTCACGGTCATTCCGTGCCGGCAGGCTACTTCGCCACGCCCGCCGTGCATACGTTGGACGCTTATCCGCAGCAGGTGCTGCGCGGGCTGAAGGAAAAATACCCGAATGCGGTGATCAACGTGATCGTGACGGCCATTGGCGGGGAAAATTCCCTGAAAGGCGCGGAACGTTTCGCCGGGGACGTGCTGGTTCACAAACCCGACGTGCTTTTTATAGATTATGCGCTGAACGACCGCGCCCTGGGAACGGAAAAAGCGCGGGCCGCCTGGGAACAGATGATCCGCGAAGCGCAGGCGAAAAACATTCCCGTGATATTGCTTACGCCTTCGCCGGATATTTCCACCGACTGGAAAGCCGCGGGCAACCCGCTCCGCCGGCACCGGGACCAGATCGTGGCGCTTTCAAAACAATACCACACCGGGCTGGTGGACACCTACGGCATCTTCCTTCAGCAGCCCGATGTAAAACCGCTGATGGCGCAGAGCAATCACCCGAACGAAAAAGGGCACCGGCTGATTGCGGAAGGAATATTACATTGGTTCTGAAAAAAAGAAAGATAACATGCAGCAAAGATTCAACCACGCCTACATCATCGGCATTTCATTCATTTCCGCGCTCGGCGGCTACCTGTTCGGTTTCGACTTCGCGGTGATCTCCGGCGCGCTGCCTTTCCTGCGGGCTACGTTCGCGCTGAACGCCTGGTGGGAAGGTTTCCTGACGGGCTCCCTTGCTTTGGGGTGCATGGCGGGCTGCCTTGCCGCGGGCGCGCTGGCAGACCGTTACGGGCGCAAGCCCGGGCTGATGCTCGCCGCGGTGATCTTTACGCTTTCTTCGCTGGGCATGGCCTTTTCGCAGGGGCTCGCCCTGTTCGTGACCATGCGTTTCGCCGCCGGCATCGGCGTGGGCATGGCTTCTATTTTGAGCCCCTTGTACATTGCCGAAATTTCTCCCGCACATCTTCGCGGCAGGAACGTGTCTATCAACCAGCTTACCATCGTGATCGGCATATTGATCACCAACCTGGTAAATTATAACCTCGCCGCCAAAGGCGATGAGGCCTGGCGCTGGATGTTCGGCCTCGGCGCCGTGCCCAGCCTCGTATTCCTGCTCGGCGTATTGCTGCTGCCCGAAAGCCCGCGCTGGCTCATGGGCAAAGGCAGAACGGCGGAAGCGGAAAAAACTTTGTCGCGCATCGGCGACGCCGGTTTTGTGAACGACACCACGCGCGACATCCGCGCATCGCTGCAGGGAAGCGACCGCCCCAGCCTCAAAGCCGTTTTCGAAAAAGCGGTAAGGCCCGCCGTGATCGTGGGTATCACGCTTGCGGTGTTCCAGCAATTGTGCGGCATCAACATCGTATTCAATTACACTTCCACCATATTCGCATCCGTGGGCGCGGACCTGGACAGCCAGCTGTTCGAAACCATTTCCATCGGCATCGTGAACCTCGTGTTTACGCTGGTGGCCATGTGGCAGGTAGACAAACTCGGCCGCAGGCCGCTGATGCTTATCGGCTCGCTGGGCTTGTCTGTCGTATACATCGTGCTGGCGCTGCTGCTCCGCAACCAGGCGGACGTAAAGTTTGTTTCGTTTTTCGTGCTGCTGGCCATCGCCATGTACGCCACTTCGCTGGCGCCGGTTACCTGGGTGCTGATCTCGGAAATATTCCCCAACAAGATCAGGGGCCTGGCGTCTTCCATCGCCATCGTTTCCCTGTGGGGCGCGTATTTCATTCTTGTATTCACATTCCCCATCCTGGCTGAAAGCCTCGGAACATACGGCCCCTTCTATCTTTATGCGGCCATCTGTTTCCTCGGCTTCCTCTTTGTGCGCAGTAAAGTGCGGGAAACAAAAGGCAAAACGCTGGAACAACTCGAGCAACATTTAATAAGACACTAAATAAACAGGCAATGAGCGATTTTTCTGTGCAGGTCTGGGAAGAAAAGATAAGCATCCCGACGTACGGCATTGGCAAGCCGGATAAAAACCCCATGTTCTTCGAAAAACGCGTGTACCAGGGAAGCAGTGGCGTGGTGTACCCGCACCCCGTCATAGAAAAGATACTGGACGAAAAAAAAGATGAGATATGGGACGCTGTTTTCCTCGAAAACCGTTACCTGAAGATCATGATCCTGCCACAACTGGGCGGCCGCGTACAGATGGCCTACGATAAGATCGGCAAAAGACATTTCATCTATTACAACCAGGTGATAAAACCAGCGCTGGTAGGCCTTTGCGGCCCATGGATCTCCGGCGGCATCGAGTTCAACTGGCCGCAGCACCACCGTCCCAGCACTTACGAGCCCATCGATTTTACTATCGAAGAAAATGCGGACGGCAGCAAAACCGTGTGGGTGAACGAAGTGGAGAAAATGTTCCGCACCAAAGGCATGGCGGGTTTCACACTGCACCCGGACAAAGCTTACCTTGAAATAAAAGGCAAGCTCTACAACCGCACGCCCCTTCCGCAAACTTTTCTCTGGTGGGCCAATCCCGCCGTGAAAGTGAACGATCATTACCAATCCGTATTCCCGCCGGACGTGCATGCCGTGTTCGATCACGGCAAACGCGACGTAAGCGATTTCCCTATCGCCACCGGCGTATATTACAAGGTCGATTACGCGCCCGGCACCGACATTTCCCGTTACAAAAACATTCCCGTTCCCACTTCGTACATGGCGATCCGTTCGGATTATGATTTTGTGGGCGGATACGAAAACGATACGCAGGCGGGCCTGCTGCACGTGGCCGATCATCACATTTCACCCGGTAAAAAACAATGGACCTGGGGGCACAGCGACTTCGGCCGCGCCTGGGACAAAAATCTCACCGACGAAGACGGGCCGTACATCGAGCTGATGACCGGCGTTTATACGGACAACCAACCGGATTTCAGCTGGCTGATGCCTTACGAGGAAAAGTCCTTCACACAATATTTCATGCCCTACAGGGAGCTGGGAGTGGTGAAAAACGCGACGAAAGATTTCCTGCTGTACACATCCATGAAAACAAGCGCGCTGGAAGTTAAAATTTTCGCTACCGGCGAACAGGCGGCAAATACGCTGGAAGTGTTTGCAGACGGGCAGTACCTTCATAAAGAAATTTTCAATGTTTCCCCCGAACAGGTATTCACGCGCAACATCCCGCTGCCGCCGGGCCTCAGCGAAGAATCGCTGCTGGTGGTTATCACCGGCGCAGACGGCAGGGAAAAGATCCGTTACCAGCACAAACCCAACGGCAACGCCACGCCTCCGTCCCCCGCATCCGCTGCGCTGCCGCCGGAAGCCGTGGAAAACAACGAGCAGCTGTACCTCACCGGTTTGCATCTGGAACAATACCGCCACGCTACCTACAATCCCGTCGATTATTATTCGGAAGCGCTCCGCCGCGACCCGAAAGACGTGCGCAACAACAACGCGCTCGGCGCCTGGTACCTGCGCAGGGGCCAGTTCGTTAAAGCAGAGCCGTATTTCAGGAAAGCCGTGGAAACGCTCACCCAACGCAATCCCAATCCTTACGACGGCGAGCCGCTGTACAATCTCGGCCTTTGCCTCGAAATGCAGGGCCGGCGCAACGAAGCGTACGACCAATATTACAAGGCCGTGTGGAACAGTGCCTGGCAAGACAGCGGGTATTTTTCCCTCGCCCGCATCAGCGCGTACCGCGGTCAATATGCCGAAGCGCTGGAGCAGGTGAACCGGTCCCTGGACAGGAATGCCCGCAACAATAAAGCCTGGTCGCTGAAAGCCGCCATCCTCCGCAAAACGGGCCGTTACGCAGAAGCGCTGGATGTATGTAAGGACGGGCTGCGCCGCGACCTGTTCAACCTCACTTTATATTTCGAGCAGCAGCTGAGCCTCGAAACATCCGGCGACGTGAAATCCGCCGCCGTAGCCAGCAATACGCTGGTGCGCCTCGGCAGGGATTACGATCATAATTTCCTCGAATATGCAGGCGATTACGCCGCCTGTGGTTTTTACGAAGAAGCCATCGGCCTGATGGGCCTGCAATCGCGGGAAAAATCGCCGATGCATTATTATTACCTGGGATGGTTTTACCAGCAAAACGGTGATGCCGAAACAGCAGCGCGTTTCTTCCAACAGGCCGCTGAAGCCGATCCGGCGCTGTGTTTCCCTAACCGGATAGAAGACGTGCCGGTACTGCAGTTCGCTATGGAGCAAAATCCCCGCGACGCGAAAGCCCCCTATTACCTGGGCTGCCTCTGGTATGATAAAAGGCAATACAACGAAGCGATCGCGATGTGGGAAGAATCCCTGCGCCGCGACGATACTTTCCCCACCGTTCACCGCAACCTCGGCATCGCGCTGTTCAACAAACGCGGCAAATCCGCGGCCGCGCTGCAGCATTTTGAAAAAGCCTTTTCGCTCGATACTTCAGACGCGCGCGTGCTGATGGAGCTGGACCAGCTGCGCAAACGCCTCAACGCCGACCCCGAGCAGCGCCTCGCCTTTCTCGAAGCCAACGAAACGCCCGTGAACTGGCGCGACGACCTCTATCTCGAAAGGGCCGCGCTGCACAACTTCCTCGGCCGCCACGAACATGCCTACCGGCTCATCATGCAGCGGAAGTTCCACCCCTGGGAAGGCGGCGAAGGCAAAGTATCCGGACAGTATTGTTACAGTCTTTCCGCGATGGCGCAGCAAGACCTGCGGCGCGGCGATTACAAGGCCGCGATAACAAAACTCGAACAGGCGCAGGTATATCCCGATTCGCTGGGTGAAGGCAAACTGTACGGCGCGCAGGAAAACGACATCTTTTACTGGCTGGGTAAGGCTTACGAAGGATTGCAGGACACGACGGCCGCCACGGCGTTTTTCCGCAAAGCCACCGAAGGCCTCAGCGAGCCTGCAGCCGCGATGTATTACAATGACCAGCCGCCTGAAAAAATATTCTACCAGGGCCTGGCCTGGGAAGCGCTGGGCCAGCAGGCCAAAGCGGAAACGATCTTCCGCAGGCTGATCGCTTACGGCGAAGCGCATGAAAACGACGAAGTGAAGATCGATTATTTCGCCGTCTCGCTCCCCGACCTTTTGATATTCGAAGACGACCTGAACGTACGCAACGCCATGCACTGCGAATTTATGAAGGGGCTGGGTTATCTTGGCCTGAAAGAGACCGCAACGGCCATAGCTTGTTTCCGGAAAGTGCTCGGGCAAGGCTTTCACGCAGGCGCAAAAGCACATTTATCCATGGCCCGCGAAATGCAGGCCCCTGCCGCAGCAGGCAATCAAAAAAGCAGCACATGATCCGCAGACTGATTATCATATTCCTGTTCGCCAGCCTCGGCGCATCCGCGCAAACCATGCCGCTGGCCGGCAAATGGCAATACCGCCTCGACCCAGAAGACAAAGGGGTGAAAGAAGAATGGTTCAACCAGCGTTTCGAAAGATCGCTGCAACTGCCCGGCACGCTCGACGATGCCGGCGTCGGGAACGCCACGCGGCTGACGCCCGATTCGCTCAACAAAGAGATATTGCTGATGCTCACGCGTAAACACTCCTATACCGGGCCGGCCTGGTATGCAAAGGAAGTAACGATACCGGCATCGTGGCAGCATAAAAGCATTCGACTGACGCTGGAACGCGTACTGTGGAATACCCGTGTGTGGGTGGATGGCAAGGAGTGCGGTGCGGACGAGAGCCTGATAGCTCCCCATCGTTTCTCCGCCACCACCGTTCTGACGCCCGGCAAACACCGGCTGGTAATACGGGTAGACAACCGGAAACGTTACGACATGAGCACGCGCGACATGGCGCATGCCTACACCAACGGCACACAGATCGTCTGGAACGGCGTGATCGGCAAACTGCAGCTGGAAGCGCGCGACAAAGTGCACATCCTGCAAATGCAGGCTTATCCCGATGTGACCAACCGTTCCGTTCGTGTGGCGGTACAGGTGAACAACGAAAGCGCCGCCGCCGCGAACGGCCGCGTGAGCATACAGGCCGGCGGAAAAACACGATCGCTGGAAGCCGCATTCCCCCCAGGCGTTTCCACGCACGAGCTTCAATTGCAATTCGGCGAAAACATGAAGACCTGGGACGAGTTCCATCCCAACCTTTATACCCTCAAAACCAGCATCACCGCGGGAAACCTGAAAGACGCCGCCAGCACCACTTTCGGGATGCGTGAAGTGACGAACAAAAACGCGCTGCTGCAGGTGAACGGCAAACGCATCTTCCTGCGCGGCACGCTGGAATGCAACATCTTCCCGCTTACCGGCCATCCGCCGATGGACCGCAAGGGCTGGCAGAAAGTGTTCAGCTCGGCCAAAGCCTACGGCCTCAACCACCTGCGTTTCCATTCCTGGTGCCCGCCGTCCGCCGCTTTTGAAGTGGCCGATTCGATGGGATTTTATTTGCAGGTGGAATTGCCTTTCTGGAACAAAAACGCCGGAAAAGATCCCGCGATGAACGCCTGGCTGGAAAACGAAGCGGCGCGCATCAGCGCTGAATACGGCAATCACCCGTCTTTCTGTTTCTGGTCTATGGGCAACGAGCTGGAAGGCGATTTCCAGTGGCTGGAAAACATCGTGGCAAGCCTGAAGAAGTCCGACCCGCGGCACCTTTATACCACCACCACTTTCAGTTTCCAGCGCGATCACGGCAAATGGCCGGAGCCGGGAGACGACTTCTATATCACGCAATACACGCGTAAAGGCTGGGTGCGCGGCCAGGGCATTTTCAACAGCATCCCTCCTTCTTTCGCCACCGACTATACGAAAGAAACAGACAGCCTGCCCGTACCCATCATCACCCACGAAATTGGCCAGTACTCCGTATTTCCGAACCTGAACGAGATCAAAAAATACACCGGCGTGCTGGACCCGCTCAATTTCAAGGCCATCAAAAAAGATATGGAGCGCAAAGGCCTGGTGCAACTGGCGCCGCAATACCTGCTGGCCAGCGGAAAATTCGCGGCGAACCTGTACAAGGAAGAGATCGAACGCGCGCTGAAAACCCGCAATTTCAGCGGTTTCCAGCTGCTGGACCTGCACGATTTCCCCGGCCAGGGCACCGCGCTCATCGGCATACTCGATGCTTTCTGGGACAGCAAAGGACTGGTAACGCCCGCGCAGCACCGTATGTACTGCTCGGCCGTAGTTCCCCTGCTGCGCTTCGAAAAAGCGACCTATACGAATAACGAAACTTTCACCGCCACCGCCGAAGCGGCCAACTTCAGCGAAAACGCGATAACAGGCGTAACGCCGGAATGGACGGTAAAAAACAAACAGGGCGCGCTGATCGCTTCGGGGAAACTGGAAGCCGGGCAGATACCGCTGGGCAACGGGCATACGCTCGGCAACATCAGCGTGGACCTCGGCAAGATCAAAACCGCTTCCGAGCTCACCATCACGCTCCGCATCGGCGAGCACCGCAACGAATGGAGGATTTGGGTTTATCCGTCTGAAACGCCCACCGCGCCTGCGTCCGTGCATTACACGCGTTCGCTGCCCGAAGCCATGCAATGGCTGAACGAAGGCAAAACGGTATTGCTCAACCCGGACACGGCTTCGCTTAACGGCGTGGAAGGCCGCTTTGCGCCCGTGTTCTGGAGCCCCGTGCATTTCCCGTCGCAGCCCGGCACCATGGGCATTCTCTGCAACCCGCAACACCCCGCGCTGGCGGCATTTCCCACGGCGGCGTACAGCGACTGGCAGTGGTGGGACCTCATTACCTCGTCCAAAACCCTGGTGATAGACAGTTTGCCCAACCTTACGCCTGTTGTGCGCGTGATGGACAACTTCTTCAAAAACCGTAAAATGGCGAATGTGCTGGAAGCGCGCGTTGGCAAGGGGAAACTCGTCTTCACTTCCCTCGACCTTCACCGCAACCTCGCCAGCCGGCCGGCGGCAAGACAATTACGGTACAGCATCGAAAAATACATGGCGGGCGCGGCCTTCAGGCCCACAGTGGTTTTAACGGAGCAACAGCTGAAAGGACTGATGAAATAACGAACGGCAAAACATACGATCCTACACGGCAGCGGGCAGAAATGTCCGCTGCCGTTTTATTTGGAGCGCGTCTTTTCTATGTCCGGCGAGGCATACAGCGCCTCGGGTATTTCCGCCAGCGTGGAATAATGCAGCTGCGGCCCCAGCCCGTAAAACTCCTGGAAACTCATGATCAGCGGCCGCCACTTCTCCGGGTCTACCCGGTTGGGATGGCCGTTCATCAAAATATCTTCGCGCAAATGCACTTTCGTGATGCGCAATTCCATCACGATGATCCGGCCGCGTTGCTGCGGATCATTTTCCGCAAGCCCGTGCGCCGCTTCCAGCATGGCTTCCAGCTGTACGGGGCATTCCAGCGCGCGCGGCGGCTGTACCGTCAGCGACTTTAACGGGCTGAAACCCGCCACGCCGAATTTATCCGGCTCATAACGATACCCTTTTTTCAATTTACCTTCCGGCACAGGGTTGCTGCCGGTGAGCTTTGCCAGCCGGTTCACCGCCGCCGCTTCCTGTTGCGACGGCAGGTTCAGCACACATTCCCTGCTGCGGAGAATATTTTCCGTGGTTTTGGACAACGACGACAAGCCGATCATACAACGCCAGCCCAGCCAGAAAACGGACGACATCGGCGCGAGATTGGCCGTGCCATTGGCGTTCATGGAGCTGATGAGCGCTACCGGCGTGCCGAAATACAGGATGGCGGGCTCGGAAACCTGGTGCATACGCGATTTTTCGTCAAAACTATCCCCTGCCGCCTGTCCCTAAAACCCGGAACTTGCTGTTTTTGTGCATTACATTAGAAGTATGAAAAAGCTGTTTGTCATAATACTCGGCGGCTCCCTTTTCTCCGGGGCCGCGGCCGCGCAGGACCTCAAAGGCTGGAAGCTGGTCTGGCAGGAAGAATTTAACTACAACGGCCTGCCCGACACCTCGAAATGGAGTTATGAAGTAGGCCACATCCGCAACCGGGAGCAGCAATATTACACGCATGCCCGCCCGGAAAATATCCGCGTGGAAAACGGGCATCTTGCGATACGCGGGCGGAAGGAAAATTATCCCAACGCCGCTTACCGCGCCGGCAGCGAACGCTGGAGCGAGAAAGACAGCCGGGCCGGCTACACCAGCGCCAGCATCAACACGCAAAACAAATTCGCCGCGCGGTACGGCCGCATCGAGGCGCGCGCCAAACTTCCCGCCGGGGCCGGCATCTGGCCCGCCATCTGGATGCTGGGCATAAACCGCGGCGACATCGGCTGGCCGCGTTGCGGGGAGATCGATATCATGGAATTTATCGGCAAAGAACCGAACAACGTACACGGTACCATTCATTACGCCAAAGAAGGCGCGGGCCATGCTTCCAGCGGCAGCCACCTCGCGGTGGAAAACCTGCACGACGGGTATCACATTTACGCGGTGGAATGGGATGAGGAAAAGATCGACGTATATTTCGATACCACGCGCTACCACCGCTTTATGCTCAGCGCGGCGGACAATAAAACCGGCAATCCTTTCCGGAAACCGTTCTACCTGTTGCTAAACCTCGCCATGGGCGGCGACTGGCCAGGGCCGGTGGACGATAAAATTTTACCGCAGGAATTCCTGGTGGATTATGTAAGACTGTACGAAGCGGAATAATTTATTTCAGGTACCACATCAGTGTGGTAAGCCTGTCTTCCCCGAATTGCAGCAATGCTTGCAGATATTGTTCTTCGTTGTAAGCCCGTTCCGTATCCGGGAATATGAACCGTTTTGGTATTTCGGGCAACGTTGCTAACGGCCCCGGCGTGAATTGCGGGAAACCCGTGCGGCGGTGGTCGAACCAGCCTTCGGCGCCTTTCAGGAACAGCGCGATCCATTTTTGGGTGATGAGTTGTTTGGGCGAACCGTCGTACAAAACGCCGGGCTGATCGTAATAATCCATCGCATCGGCTTCGGCTTCCACGCCGTAATACCGCATGCTGGAACGGATGCCCTCATAATAAAGGCTTTCTGCCGTTTCCCCCGGCACCGTTATTTTGCCCGCCTGCACCGCTTCCGCCAGTATAAAACACAGCTCGGTGTACGTCATCAGCGAGGCTTTCACCCGCGGGTGGCTGTTGCTGTTGAACATCGCCGACAGCCGCGAGATATGCTCCGCGCCGCCGTTGTAATCGTAGGGCGCAGGGATGGCGTTGGGCACGCCGACATACTCGGAATTATTGATCCTGCTGCCGGAAGGATCGTCCACCGGCGCGATCCATACTTTCAGGCGCGGATCGTCGCGAACCGAGAGGGCATCGACGATCTCCTGGCTGGCCTTGCGTTTGTCGAACTCGGAAAATGCGTTCGCCAGCGGCCCGCCCGGCCAGCTGTTGATGCCGATATCGCCGAGGTAACGGATCTCCGCGTTGTCTTCATTCCCTTCAAAAACCGGGTATTGCTGCGGGTCGTCTATTATTTCCTGCATTTCCGCGAACGCGGAAGGATAGTGTTTTGAAATACGCAGCAGCATGCGAAGGCGCAGCGAATTGGCCAGTTTCCGCCATTTGCGGCTCACTCCGCCGTACATCGGGTCTGCTTTGGGTACCATGCTTTGAGCGAGTGCGGCCAGTTCGTCATTCGCGTCTTTGAGCGTATTGAGCAGCGCCGGGTAAATGTCCTGCTGGCGGTCGTATTTCGGGTGCGAAATATTTTCGTTCCTCAACCGCAGCGCTTCGCTGTATGGCGCATCGCCGTAGAGGTCGGTGATGTAAGCGAAATTGAACGCTTCCAGCACTTTGCCGGCAGCGACATACTGCGGCTGCTCCATCGCCTGGGCCAGTTCCATCATTTCGCGGTTGGCGGATAAACGTTCGTAATAATTGTCCCAGCTGCGCGGGCCCCAGCTGAAGCGATCATTATCCTCGTTGCGCACCAGCGTGATATAACGCGCCGCGGAAGCAGGCTCTTCCCAATAAGCCTCGCGTTGGTAATCGTACGCGGTATTGATCAGCACGCTGCTGAAAAGGAATTCGGGACTGACCGATTCCGACGCGTTCGGGTTTTCGTTGATCGTTTCCAGATCTTTATCGCAGGCTGAAAGCGCCATCCCGAGCGGCAATACAAAATATTTAATGGATATGCGCGGCATAACCGTATGTTGATATTTTTTTAAAAGTTAAACCCTGCCCTCGCCCCGAACGACCGGGTGTACGGCAGCGACCAGCTGGCGACGCCCGGTGAAAAGCTGCCGTTGGCGATGGTCATCGCCGTTTCCGGATCGAAGCCTTTGTCTGCGGCCGTCCATGTTAAAAGATTGCGCGCAATGAGCGACACGTTGAGGTTCCGGATGAATTTCCCCAGTGTTTTCCGCGGGAAACTGTACGTCAGCGAAGCTTCGCGCAGCTTCACATAAGTGGCGCTGTACGTGGAGCGGCTGTTGAAGCTCCAGTAATATTCGCCGTAATAATTTTCCGGGTCGGTGATACGGTCGTTCAGCACATAATTGCCCGGTGTTTCTTCGATGTACCCGTGCAGCACCATTCCATCCGTGCGGTGATTGCCCACCGCGTCCGTCCAGGAAAGGCCGCCGGTGGCGGGGTCGCGGCCCTGCAAAGTGTTCACGGTGCGGCCGTCGCTGAGCAGGTTTTTCGCGACATAAGAAAAGAACTCGCCGCCCTGCCGCCAGTCCAGCAGTAGGTTGAGCGTAAGATTTTTGTAAGCGAACGTGTTGGAAAAACCGAGCATGAAATCGGGATTGTAATTCCCGATCCTGACATAACCGTTCACCTGCCGGTAACTGCCGTCCTGGTTAAGCAGCGGCTCGCCTTTATGCGGCCCATCCGGAACGGTGGCCCATCCCAGCGCGTAAAAATCGCCCATCTCCGTTCCTTCCCGCACTTCAAAACGCACGCCCTCCGCTCCGCCCAGCAAAAAGCTCGTCAGTCCTTCAGTAAGCTGCAGCACCTTATTGCGGTTGCGCGTGAAATTCGCCTGAACTTCCCAGCGGAAGCCCGCCGCAAGCGGCGTTGCGTTCAACGTTATTTCCACCCCGCGGTTTCGGATGCGCCCTGCGTTGATGAGCTTGCGACCGTAACCGGCAGCCATGGTGGTAGGCACATTGAGTATCTGGTTGCGGTTGACAGTGTTGTAGTATGTAAAATCCAGCCCCAGCCTGCCGTTCAGGAAACGTACATCGGCGCCCAGTTCGTAAGACGTGGCGATGAGCGGCTTGAGCCGGCTGTTTTTCAGTACTTCGTCGAGGTACGCTCTTTTCACGTCGCCCCAATCCTGTCCGAAAGTGTAGGTGTTGTACAGTTCGTACGGCCCGGTGTCTCCACCCACCTGCGCCCAGCTGGCGCGCAGTTTTGCGTAGGAAACTGCACCGGGCTTCAGTTTCAGCAGATCGGACACTACCAGGCTGCCGGAAACCGAAGGATAAAAATAGGAATTGTTCGCAGCGGGAAGCGTGCTGCTCCAGTCGTTACGCGCGGTGATGTCGAGGAAGGCGTAGTGCCGGAAAACCAGCTGCGCCATGCCGTACAGGCTGTTGATGCGTTTGCGGAAGCGGTAGGTATTGTTGTACACCGTTCCTGCGCGCGCGTTGTTGATGTTGTAAACGCCGGGCGAGATCAGGCTTTCCGTGCTTAGCAGCGTACTGCGGCCCTGCTGGTCCATGCGGTTGCCGCCGCCGGAAACGGACACAAAAAAATCCGGCGACAATGATCTTTTATACGTCAGCAGGAAATCGGTATTCTGTTCCCGGAAATATTCGGTCTCTAACGCGTACGCACCAACGGGATTACGAATGGAACTGAAAGGGCGTTTGTTTTCACGTGTTTCGTTGAACATATCCATCGCGGTGCGGCCCATCAGGCCCAGGTCTTTCGTGAGCTGCACGTTCAGCTCAACATTGCCGGTGAGACGGTTGCGGTCGTAGCTGTTGATGAATTCGTACGCCACGAAATACGGGTTGTCCATCGAGCCGGGCACATGCGAAAATTGCTGCCGGCCTTCGCCGCCGGGCGCCCAGTAATCGCGCAGCTGCTTCACGTCTACGTTCGGCGTGGTGGTATACACGATGTTGCTCACGCTGCCCCGGTTGTAAGTGGGGCGGTTGGCGCTGCGGTTTTTCGTATAGCCGATATTGGCGGCCAGTTTTATTTTGGGATGAAGGGCATAATTCACGGCAAGGTTCAGCGTATTCCTGTCCAGGCCGGTATTGGGCACGATGCCGTTGTTGAGAAGGTTGGTGTACGAGAGCCTGAAATTCCCGTCGCTGTTGCCGCCCGTTACGGCCACGTTGTTGGTGAGCGTGTGGCCGGTGTTGAAAAAGTCTTTATGCCGGTGAGGATAAGCCACCCAATCGGTGGGCACCGGGTTGCCGGAAGCGTCTTTGGGGCTGTTCCATTGCACGTGTTTGGTGCCTGCGTTGATGCGCGGGCCCCAGGAGGCTTCAGACACGGTTTCTTCCGTGCCCGGCCTGTCTCCCGCGCCAAATTCGTTTTGAAACTGCGGGAAAAGCCATGGCTGGTCGAACATCAGGCTGGAATTCACGGAAACGCCGGGCCTTTTTTTGACGCCGGGGCCGGCTTTGGTGGTGATGAGGATCACGCCGTTAATGGCCCGGCTACCGTACAGCGCCGAAGCGCTGGCGCCTTTCAGCACGGTAATGGTCGCAACATCGTCCGGGTTGATATCTGAAATCGTGCTGCCGTAATCCACCGCCGATTCGCCCACCGGCTGCACGGGCATGCGGATGGCCGAAGCGAGCGGAATGCCGTCTACCACGTACAACGGCTGGTTATATCCCTGGAAACTGCCCTGCCCGCGGATCGTAACAAGCGTGGTAGCCCCCGGGTCCGCGCTGGCGCTGCGCACACTTACGCCGGCTACCTTGGCAGACAGCGCGTTGGTAATATTCACTTCCTTGACGGTATTCACCTGGTCGCCGCCCAGCGTAGCGATGGAATAACCCAGCGCTTTTTCTTCCCGCCTTATGCCCAGTGCGGTTACCACCACGCTGTTAAGACTGGTAACGTCCTGCTCCAGCTGCACCTGCAACACGCCGCTGCCCGCAGCTATTTCTTTTGTTTGGAAACCGATGGACCTGAATATCAATATGGAAGAGCTGCCGGCCACCGTGAGGGTGAAGCGGCCATAGGCGTCGGTTACAGTGCCGTTAGCCGATCCTTTTTCGCTGACGCTTACCCCGGGAAGGGCTTCCTGGCGGGCATTGGTAACGGTTCCCCGTACCTGGTAATTTGCTTCGCGGGCCAATGCGCAGGGAGGCAGCAAAAAGAAGACCGCCACCGTCAACGACGCAAAAAGCTTCGTAAAGCACTCATGCATAAGTATAATTTTAACCCGGTATATTTTATTAATGATGTGTACCGCCCGATATGGTAAGCCGATAGTTCACTCTCTGCCTGGAATAAGGATCAGGTGCGAAGCTACGGATTGCTTTGTTTCTTCCATAATCCCGGCCGGAAAATAATTGAGAATTAATAAAATACCGCGTCATATTACGGGAAGGCACGCATTATGAATATAATTCACATTCTCTCCAATAAAAAACGGCCGCCAAAACTGACGGCCGTTTCCTATTGAACGCATTTCCGGACATTACTTTCCATACCCGGGATTCTGCTCGAGGTTGTTGTTCCCTGAAATCGCCCGTGTTGGCACAGGGAAGCGGCTTCTGAAGGATTCCGACGCCTGGTGGTCCCACCAGGTATCCGTCGTGAATTTTTTGAAGCGGATCAGGTCCGTTCTGCGGCGGCCTTCACCGAGGAACTCGATGCCCCATTCGTCCAGCATACGGTAATCGTCGAGATTGGCCGCCGTAACCGGGTCCGGATCGGCGCCGCCAACAAAATTACGTTTACGGACGTCGTTGATGAGCGTGGCCGCGCCGCCGGGGTCGCTTGCGCGCATTTTGCATTCGGCCAGCATCAGGTAGATCTCAGACAACCGGATGGCGGGATTGTCCGCACCCCAGCGCAAATTGTTGTCCGTTCTGTTGGGAATGGGCACTTTCACGAGGCGCACGCCTGTATTTTCTTCCCCCTCAGACATGCGGCTGGGCAATTCCGCAACGCTCGCATATTTTTTACCGGGGCCCACTTCGGAAAAACGGCCTACCTGGTCTACAAAAATGAGCGCCTGGTTATTGTACTCCTCGCCCCCCCTGATGATATCGCCTTCGGGCGTGAGATGCGGGCCGATGATGAACATTCCTTCATAATTGCCGCCGCCGGTGTATTTGTAAGGATGTTTACGAAGGTCCGCATCGTTGAATTTTTCGTAAGGCGAGCCCAGTTTGAAACTTGTTTTATACAGTGCGCCGGCAGGCGTGCGGGAAGGCTGAAGATGCGCGCCGTTATTGGCGCCGCCGTCCACATTGAAATACTGGCGCGTGTTGTAATGATAAAAATCCGCGTAGAACCAGTCGTATTGCAGTTTGTTGAACTCGGAAGGAATGTTCCAGATAATCTCGGGCGACAGGTTGTTTTTAAAACCATGTACGCCGTTCCAAACAGGGTCCAGCGAATAGGGACCGTATACGCCGGCAATGATGTCTTCACAGAGTTTTTGCGCTTCGGCGAATTTCTTCGTGCCGATGTAAGCCTCCGCGTTGAAATAAAGCCTTGCCAGCAATGCGGCGGCGCCCGCAGCGCGGAAGGCGCCTTCTTCTTCCTTATCGGCGGCCTGTTTTTTCGGCAGCTTCGTGATCGCTTCTTTCAGCAGTTTTTCGATGTGGTTGAAGGTTTCCTGGTCTGTATTCCTGGGCAGCGAAGAACCTTCCAGCGCCTCAAAAATCGGCAGCCCGCCGAAATAATCCAGGCCATAGAGATAAAACAAAGCGATGAGCGTGTTGAGCTGGTTCACATGATCGTCTTTATCCGCCTGGGTAAGCGCGAACTTGGAATAGTCCAGCTTGCTGAGGTCCGACTTGGCGTCAAGCGCGAGGGCTACGCCCATGAGGGTACCGCGCCAGGTTTCCCAGATCCAGTTGTCTTCGGCCGTCCAGCGGTGGTAATGATACCGTTCGTTTTCGCCGCCGTTGTACCAGTGACGGCCTTTGGTGGTGATAGCAAACTGGTCCGCGGTATATTCCTGGAGCTTCCAGCGGTCGCCCCCCAGGTACCAGCGGGCATGGGTGAAAGGCCGGTACAGCGCCGCTTTAATATCTTTTTCGCTTTTGAAGAAAGTTTCCGGCGTTACCCGGTCGTAAAACTTCTGGTCCAGGTTCGTACATCCCGCCAGTAACACAATCATCAAAGCTGTAATGATCTTTATTTTCATATCGATGAACTTGTAAATGAAAAATAACCTTCTTAGAAATTAACCTGCGCGCCGAGCATGAAAGTGCGCGTTCTCGGGTAAACGTTCCTTTCCTCGAAGCCGGGTTCCAGCCCGTTGATATTCACTTCGGGGTCAAGACCGGTGTATTTGGTGATCACGAACAGGTCGCGTGCGGTGGCATACAGGCGAAGCCCCTCGAAAGGTTTTACCGTGCCGGGTTTGAAGGTATACCCGACAGACAAAGCGTCCAGCTTCACGAAATCGCCTTTTTCCAGCCAGTAATCGCTCAGTTCTTTTTCTTTTTTGATCTGGCTGTTTTTCCCATAAGCGCTGCGAAGCACGTTGCGCTTGCTTCCCTGGGCCACGCCGTAATACATATCGATCATGTTGAACACGTCGTAACCCAGCCAGCTGCGGAAATACACGCCCGCATCGAATTGTTTCCAGCTGATGGTATGGTTCCAGCTGAGAATAAGGCGCGGAATGGCGTTGCCGACGAAATATTTGTCTTCCTGTTTTTTCTGCTGGGTCGCTACGTCGAACGGTTTGCCGTCTTTGTCGTACAGCAGCCAGGAGCCTTCAGGAGAGAACCCGGCGGACTTCCAGATAAAAAACCGGCCGATATCCTCGCCGGGGTAGAGCCTCACGGCGGTGCCGGGGCTTCCGGGCGCGGGGAAACTTTTCCGGTCGATGAACGTGCTTCCGCCGTTGAGCGTGATCAACCTGCTGCGGTTCGAAGCGGCAATAAGGCCCGTCGTATAATTGAAGTTCTCTTTACGCACGACATCCATGTTCAGTTCTATCTCGTAACCCCTGTTCTCCATACTGCCCACGTTCACGGTAGTGGTATTGTGGATGGCGGGGGGCTGCGAAACTTCCACGTTGTAGATCATATCGTCTACCTTGCGTTTGTAAAGGTCGAAGCGGCCGGTAAGACGGTTGTCGAAGAAGGCGAAATCCAGCCCGACGTTGTATTCTTTTTTCACTTCCCAGCGGATGTCTTTATTCTGGTTGTGCAGCACGCCATACGTCTTGATCCAGTCGCCGCCGGTTCTCCACCAGGTATCCGGGCCGTACATGCGGGTAGCCACATTGGCGTCGAAGCCTTCGTTGCCGGTAGCGCCGTAGCCGCCGCGCAGTTTGAGGTTATTGATCACGTTGTTGCCTTTCAGGAACGGCTCTTCGGTGATCCTCCAGGCTGCGGACACACCGGGGAAGGTGCCCCATTGGTTGCCCGGCGCAAATTTGCCTGAACCTTCATGACGGAGCGAACCGGTGAAGATGTATTTATCGCGGTAGGAATAATTCACGCGGCCGAAGAAAGCGATCAGTTTGATGGAAGCGTTTTTCCAGGAACCGATGCCCGCGCGGCCGTCGGACAAGTAAGTGCCTGTGCCCATATCGTTGTCGCGGATGCCATCTACCGGGAAATCGGAGTTGTTCGCGTTAAAACCCTGGCCGTTGAAGTCCTGGTAAGTATAACCGCCCACGGCGTTGATGCTGTGATTGCCGAAAACCTTGTTATAGTTAAGGGTAAGCTCAAGCGTGCGGTCGTCCCAGCGGCTGTAGCTTTGCGATGCATAGCCGTCGTAGCCCTCGGCGCGGGAAATGCGGTGCTGGGAGGAACGGTAGAAATTATTATGCTCCGTATTGTTCTTGATGGCCACCATGCCGGAGGCGAAAAGGTCTTTAGTCAGGTGAAGTTTCAGCGTGGAGCTGGCCAGCAGATATTTGTACTGCGTCTGGTTGCTGCGGAGCCTTACCTCCGCCACGGGGTTGAAGTAGTCGTAACTGGCGTGGGGCACGTTCAGGCCGGTCACGTCGTTGGGGTCGTAGGGCGATTCGGTGGGGTTGAGCAACAGGGCCATGTTAAAAATTTCGTTGTCGCTGAAGTCCGCTTTCGCCTGGGAATAGCTGATGTTGGTGGACAATTCCGCGAAACCGTCGAAGAACCTGAAATTGGTGTTCAGCCTTCCGCTTATTTCTTTCCTCCTCGATTCGATGGCCATGCCTTTTGCGTCGCGGGCCATGAAAGTGGCGTACACCTGTGCATTTTCCGTGCCGCCGTTTACGTTCAGCACATAACGCTGGCTGAGCGGGTTTTTATTGGTCACTTCATCGTACCAATCCGTTCTGGCGCCCTTGTCGGCGTCGATCTTGTGTTCGAGGAATTCTTCGGCGGAAAGGCTTTCCGGCCTTCTGCGCACGGTTTCCATAAACAGTTCGCTGGTGAGGGTGACCCTCGTTTGCCCTGCTTTCGCTTTTTTGGTGGTGATGAGGATTACGCCGCCGGAAGCCCTGGTACCGTAAATAGCAGCGGCCGACGCGTCGCGCAGCACGTTGATCGATTCAATGTCTTCGCGCACCACCGAGTTGATGCTGCCGCCCGGAATGCCGTCTATCACGATCAGCGGTCCCTGCGCGGCATTGATGGAGTTCACCCCGCGCAGCTGGATGGTAACGCCCGCGTTGGGATCGGTGCCGTTGTTGCCGGTGGAAATGGTAAGCCCCGGTACTTTGCCCTGGATGGCCAGCAACGGCGATACCGCGCCCGCGATCAGGTCTTTCTGGCGCAAGTTGGTCACGGCGCTGGTCAGGTCGCGTTTGTTCACGGAGCCGTAACCTACCACCACAATTTCACCCAGCTCTTTGTCCGTGCTTTCCACGAGAACGATGTTGATGGTAGCGCGTTTGTCCACCTTCACAGTTTGCGTGGTATAACCGATGAAACTGAAAGAGAGGCTGCCATCTTCGTCTACCTGGATGGTATATTCGCCATCGGCGTTACAAACGGTACCTTTATTGGGCCCGGCCATCACAGTTACGCCGGGAAGCGGCACGCCCTTGCTGTCCGTCACTTTTCCTTTAACGGTGATAACGCCGGCGGGCAGTTCGGCTTTTTTAATGACCACGAGATCGTTGTCCAGCATGCTGTAGGTAAGCCCGGTGCCGGTAAGCAGCTGCCGCAGCAGGTCGGTCACGGGCATGTTCTTCGCTTCCAGCGTCACTTTCAGTTGCTCGTCCAGCACGAGGTTGCTGAATACGAAGCGGTAAGCGGAACGTTTTTCCACTTCTTTCAGCGCGCGGGTGAGGCGGGTTTCCCTGAAATCCACGCTCACCCTGTCTTGCGAATTGCCTTCGTAGGCCATTACCTGCAAGGTGGTGGTGAGCAGCAATGCAATTGTCAGTTTCATAAGTAGAATCTTTTTAAACGCCCGGCTGCGGGGCAGTTTAATACAGGTGTTTTTCATACCTTAGTGATGCTTTATGTTAGAAATAGGGCGCGGCAATCCGTACCCGTTTTTAGCCGGGGATAGAACAGGTACCAGCTGTTGTATCCCCTTTTTTATCGGGAAAGGTCTTTTGGTTGTTATCAATCTGTTACCGGCTGATCCTGATGCTTCTGCCTTCCTTCTCGAAGGTGAAGCCGTAAGAGGCTTGCAGCGCTTTCATTACCTGGATGATGTTTTCTTTTTCAAATGTGGCTGTGAACCTGTAGGTTTCTATGGTCTTGTCGTCGAATTGGATAGACACGTCGAACCAGCGTTCCAGCTTTTCGCGGATGTCTCCGAAGGTTTCGTTTTCTATCACCAACCTGTTTTCCGACCATGCGGTCTCTACATTCAGTTGGCTGCGGTTGTATACCAGCGGGCGGATGGCGGTTTTAGGCGCCGCGGTCTTCAGGTTGTCTGCCGGTTCGGAAATATCCGCGGGCGCCAGCGGCTCTACGGATTTTACGATCACGAACTTTTCCTTCGGGCGCAGCACTTTAAAACCGCTGGCCTGGTTAGCCAGCTGGATCTCTACTTTACCGCTCAGCAGCGACGTTTCACTGTTTTTATCTCCGGGGTATGATTTTACGTTGAATACCGTGCCCAGTACTTTTACATCGTAGCCGTCCACTTTTACGATGAAGGGATTGGCAGCGTCCGGCTCCACGTCGAACAAGGCTTCGCCTTTGAGGCGCACGCAGCGGTGTTTGGCGCCGAACCCGCTATCCAGCCGCAGTTCCGAGCCTGCGTTGAGGATCACGGTGGAGCTGTCCGGCAAACGGACGGTTTTCTTTTCGGCCAGCAGGGTAATAAAAACATCGGGCATCGCGGCATCGGCCACCAGTGCGGTGGAAGCGGGTTTCAGCAGCCACCAGGCCGCCAAGGCGATCACTGCCACGGAAGCGGCGGCCGCGAGGGCGCGGCGCCACGGGAATACTTTTGTGACGATATCGGTCTGCTGGTTCTCCCAGAGCATTACGGAAATGCCCAGCACCATTTCCCGGGCTTCGGCGATGGTGGCGGCTTCTTCCGGGTATTGGCGCAGATAGGCTTCCCAGCGGACAACATCGGCTTCCTGCCGCCGGAAACAATAGTTAACAAAAGAATCGTCTATGACCAGTTCTTCCAATTCATAACGTTCGGACATACGCTGCCTGTTTCCAATATTGACGGGAATTGAGAGCGTTTTTACCAACTTTTCTTGAAAAAAACCCAAAAAAAGAGGGAAAGCCTTGATAACAAACTATTTAAGGTAAGGGAGAAGCTGAAAAACATGCGCAAACGGCGTTGCAACATGCGCAGCGATACGGTTACAGGATGGGGAGGATGGAGAACACGGCGGCGAACTTGAGCCTGGGATCGGTGCGGTTAAGCTCCGCCCGAAGCGCTTTGATGCCTTCGTAGAGGTTGTTGTAGACGGTGCGGGTATTCCAGCCGGTGCGTTCGGCGATCTGTTCGGTGGTAAGGCCTTCGTAATATTTGAGTTGAATAACCTTGCGGCAGCGTGCCGGCAGGGTGTTGTAGGCATTTTTTATTTTGGCGATCAGTTCTTCGTTGGCCTGGATCTCTACGATATTTTCGAGGATGGAAGGCTCGTAGGTTTTAAGATCGATGAGCCCGGCGGCTTTCTGCTGCTGTTTTTCCCGCCGGTAGTTATCCACCAGCTTGCGGCTGAACGCGCGGGACAGGTAAGCCTGGGGATGTAAAACGCCTTTGTACTCCAGGTCTTTCTGCATGAGATCAAGGAAGAACTGTTGTACAAGGTCACGGCTTTCTTCTTCGCCATACCCCCATCGGAGCGCGATTTTTACCAGGTGGACGTGGAACGAAGCATACCAATGATGAATATGCTCAGTTAATGGTGAACTCATATCACTAATTCGCAACTTTTCTTGTGCGAAAAAGTAGTAAAAATCCGTGGAATAAAAAAAGAGGGCTTTTTTGCCCTCCTTTTTAGGAGAATTTCTCATGGGTACCCGAAGGATGCTCTCAGGGCGGCCCGTTCTTCTTCTTTCTGTTTCAACTCACCGGCATAAATATTCCTGATATGCTCCATGAAGGCTTTTGCGCGTTCTTCGGTTTCCGTCACCTCCTGGATCAGGAACACATCCTCCCAGCTCAGGAATTTGAAATGCCAGGACCCGGTTGATTTGGCAGGTGGCGGTTTCCAGGCATCGCGAGACTTATTGCGGACCCTGGTACCGCGTATTCCGTATAATTCGTGTAAATGTTTTCGAACCTTTTCCGGTTCTGCATTGATGTTCTCCATATCATTTTATTTTTTGGATACGATAAAATAATTGTACATAACATTTTTGTCTGGAGCACCGGATCTCCCAATCAAATATTTGTTGTGCTCCACATCTTCAAAATCAAATGGATCATCCAGTTGATTCTTTCCTGTTCGTAGTATCCTCACATAAAATTTCACTCCCTCCATTTGCATGTAAGCATTCAGGTAAACAAAATGCCGCTGCCATCCCCGGTAATACAGTTCCGCCCTCGAATTGCTCGATCCGTCAATTCCCAGCTTGCAACCGGGGTAAGCACGCAGGTAATTTTCCATGAATAATAATACCGTCGAAAAAACCTTCATCCGGTACCTGTAACGCATTCGCGCATGCGTATTAATTTTTCCCCATCCATCCACCGGCCCGAAAGCGAGGTTGTAAACATTGGGCAATATCTCATGCGGTTCTTCACTTACTTCAAGTTTCATCAATCCCCAACTCCCATCCTCCAATTCCGCCTCAAACTCCCCTACCCGCTTGCCTTCCAGGTGCTCGACGTTATACACGTCCATAAAATTCACTGTCATAAAAATCAGCAGTTAATCAAACAATGGTTTTCAATTTACCGCATTTCAAAACACCGCAACGTTTTTCACCGCCCTATTTTTTCCACAAAAAAAGCCGGCCCAAAAGGCCGGCTTTCATACTGAAAATAATTTTATCAGAACTTGTACCCTATGCTCAAACGCATGTTCCTGCCGGGCTCCGCCTGCCAGTAATAATACGTTTCATAGGAAGAACCGCTGTAAAGATATTTGTCGAGAATGTTGAATACGTTCGCATTGATGCTGATCCTGTCTTTCTGCCAGAACAGGCCGCCGTCCAGCTTGAAATAATCCGGCATCTGCTGCTGGCCCACACCGCCCCAGCTCCAGGTGCTCCTGTCTGCCAGGTATGTAAAGCCGCCTGAAATACCGAAACCTTTCAACGCACCGTTCGCCAGTTTGTAATGCAGCCAGGCATTGGCCGTGTGTTTGGCAAAACCCGGCACCGCGGCGCCTACTTCAGAACCGTGGGGAGGATTTTTATCGGAAGTACGGGTGATCACGGAATTCGTGAACGCATAGTTCGCAACAAGGCTCAGGCCGCTCACGATCTCGCCGCGCACATCGAACTCCACACCTTCGGCTTTTGTTTGCCCCAGCTGCAGCGAGAAGTTTTCGTTGCCCTGGTTGGCCGGGTCGGGCGTCAGTTCGTTGTTTTTGATGATGCGGTAGGCAGACAAAGTGGTGTTCCATTTGCCGTCGAACCAGTCTTTTTTAACGCCGGCTTCCAGGTTGTTGCCCACGATGGGCTTGGGTTTTTCCTGGTTGCGCAGCAGGCCGGTCTGCGGCACGAACGTTTGGTCGTACAACGCATATACGGAAGTGGATTTATCGATGGAATAACTCAGGCCGAAACGCGGCGTAAAACGGTTGTCGTCCACCTTCGTGCCGTAGGAATTTTCTTTCACGTAAGTATAACGACCAGCAAGCGTTACGCGCAATGCGTCGTTGAAGAAGCCCAGCTCGTCCTGCACGTAAACGCCGGTATAAGACTGGTCGATGATCGTTGAGCCTGCTCGTTCGCTGAGGCTTTTGCTACGGTCGAACACCGGCAGGCCGTTTACGGGGGCGCCATACACGGGGTTGTTCACGTCAAACTCAGCGTTGTTGGAATCCAGCGCGTGCGCCTGGCTCCAGTCTGCCATGTAATGTTTGGTACCGAGGTCCAGCCCCGCGAGGATGCGGTGACGGACGCCGCCGGTATGCACTTCGCCGTTGAGGTATACCTGACCGAACCTGGATTCGTTCGCGGCGTCCCAGATCCCTACCGAACGGATCATTTTGCCATCGGGCCTTACTTCGTTCGGCCACAGCGTAGTGCCTTCCTGCCGGTAATTGAAATACGCCGCCTGGGCAGTCAGTTTCCAACTGGGGCTGAAGTTGTGCTGCAGGTTCACCTGCACGCTGTGATCGGTGATCTTGGTGGGGTCGAGGCCAGGTTCCGCCGTGGTGAACTCACGCGGTAGTTTGGCGTAACCATCGGGATGAAATACGTAATAAGAGCCCGCGTCGAACATGTTCACGTGCTGCAGCACGTATTCGAGCGTGAGCGTGGTTTGATCGTCTATTTTATAGCTCACCACCGGCGCGATGCTGAAACGTTTGTTGAACTCGTAATCGCGGAAGGAGTTTTTGCTTTGCCCCATGAGGTTAAAACGATACAGGAGGCTGCCTTCTTTGTTCAGCTTGCCGTCCAGGTCGAGGGTGGCGCGGTACATGTCGTAGCTTCCGAGCGTAAGTACGGCTTCGCCTTTGGTGATGCCGGTAGGTTTTTTGGTCACCACGTTGTAAATGCCGCTGGGCTCGCCGTTGGACATCATAAAACCGGCGGGGCCTTTCACAAATTCCACCTGTTCAACAAAACTCATGTCTTCCGTAAGCGGACCCCAGGTGCTGGTGATGTTCATGCCGTTGCGGAAAGCGGATGCCCTTGCGCCGCGCATGTTGATGCGGGCGTAAAGGTCGCCCCAGTGCTCGAGTTTCGTTACGCCGCTCACGTTGCGGATAATGCCGTCGCTCATGCTGGTGATCTGCTGATCGGCCAGCACTTTGCCGGTAACCACCTGGATGTTCTGAGGCTGCTCGATGAGCAGGCCGTTGAGCCGGAGGCTGCTGGAATTAGCTGCCGTTTTATAAGGATTGCGCACGTCCGTTACGGTGTACTCTTTCAGGTTCACGCTGGATACGTTCAGCGTAACGCTTACTTCCGCGGTTTCGTTGGCGGTCACCGTTACTGCCTGCACCTGGCGGTCGTAGCCGAGGAAAGACACTTCCAGCTCGTAACTGCCCGGCTTGATATGTTTGAGGGAAAATCCGCCGTTTTCCTGCGTAACGCTCATTTTGCGCGTGCCTTTCAGCGATACGCTTACGCCCGCTACGGGCTTGCCGTCTGTCGTCTTTACTTTCCCGGCGATATGGCCGTAATCCGCTTCATCGTCCGTAGCAAACACACCGGCGGAAAGAAAAAGCGCCGTTACGAGCAATAATAAAGTTCTGTATAGCATAAATCATCTATTTCGGCTGCGAAGGTACTGCCGCCCCATTCCCCCTGCCGCTCGGATGCGGAAAACGATTTACGCGATGCGGAAAAACCCGTTTCCCGCGTTTGGCTTATATTCGCGGATATGCTGACCCTTCCAGTCATCCGGCGGCTTTTCCACCCGCGCCAGCCCTCGCTGCGCAATGCAGACAATGGCGTTCGTTACACCGAGCTGCCGCCGCATCCCGCGTTGTCTGCTTTTATTTATTGTTACTGGGAATTGCATACCACCCGCCCGCTGAACGGGCCGTTTTCTTACCGTGTGGTGGCAGACGGCTGCATGGATATTTTCATCAATGTATTTAACCCAGAAGAATCCTGGCTGGCGGGGTTTTCGGCTTCTTATTCCGAGTTCGCGCTGGAAACGGAATTTCATTATACCGGCGTGCGTTTTCTTCCTGCCGCTTTCCCTTTGCTGTTCGGCATTCCCGCGTCTGACATGACGGACCGCGTGGAACCGCTACAGCTCCTGCTGCCCGAAGTAGCCAGGGAACTGGCTTTGCTGCCAGCACCCGAACATTTTGATAATTATTTCCTGCGCGTGCTGGCTAATTCGCAGTTCCGGGTAGATACCCGTTTTTTCGACGCCATGGACCGCATCCTGCAATCGAAAGGCGCCATGCAGGCGGAACAGCTTGCCGAAGGCATCAGCGCCAGACAGCTCCGCCGGCTGTTTGACCGGTACGTTGGCGAAAGCCCGAAAACGTTCAGCAAAGTGGTACGCTTCCAGCAGGTATTACAGGCAAAACCTTCGGCCGAAAGCCTGCGCAAAAACAAGATCTTCTACGATGCCGGGTATTACGACCAGGCGCATTTTATCCGCGAATTCCGCGCGATGTACGGCCTTTCACCCCATGCCGCACTGAAGTGATAATGTCCGATCTGTACAATCCCCGCCCACGCAAAATCCTGAATTTTGTGTCATAAAACATTTAACTTATGAAACTGAACGCAGGTGTCCTCACCGCCAAACTGGCCGAATCCAGAACATTCTACACGGACATACTCGATTTTGGCGTCACTTTCGAAAATGAATTTTACCTGCTGATGCATACGCCCGGCCGCACCGCCGAGCTGAGTTTCCTGCTGCCGGGCCACCCGAGCCAGCAACCGCTCTTCCAGCCCGCATTTGCAGGAAAAGGCATGTACCTCACCATTGAAGTGGAGAATGTGGACGAATGGTACCAAAAGGTCCGGAATAAAGGCGTAAAGATCGAGATCGAAATGAGGGAAGAACCCTGGGGCGACAGGCATTTCGCCATACAGGACCCCAACGGCGTGGGCATCGACATTGTTACTTATGCGCCGGGGGAATCAGCTTAGATCGAGTACATCCCAATCGAATGCGTCTTCATCGATCGCCGCCAGCTCGCCCCTGTGCGCGGTTACGAACCGCTGCAGGCACTCGTTGTGCGTTTTACTGCTGTGAAAACGGAGGTTGTTCAGATTGATAAAGATCGACTGCGGCGTTCTGAGCAGCCCCCAGGGTATGCCCCACCATCCCAGCACAAACGATTTGCCCAATGCGCCGAAAACCGCTTTATTCAGGCAGGACTTGCAACCCACGACCAGCTTGCGTTTGAAACTTGTAAACAAAAGAAAGCTCATTGTTTCGGCACTTTCCGTTCCGTTTAAGCGGCTGTCGTTTTTTCCGCAATGCGGGCAGGATTGTTTGCTGATCAGATCACAATAAGCGGCAATATCGTCTTCCGTCCATTCCCGGTTCTGTACGGCCACTGCCTCCGCCAGCCTGGGGTTCAGGCCTCTCGCCACAATTTCCTTCCTGGCGATCTCGATGGCTTCCGGCGTCATGCCGGCCGCGTTGAGGGTAACCTGGCCGATCAGTTCTTCGTTGCTCATGCGGGCGTAACGTTCAGCCACCATCGTGGTCTCGATACCTGATTTCATAGTAAGGGATTATGGCGGACAATATAAGCGAAATACCGTATTTTAGTCCCGCAATTTTCTCCTCACGCACAAAAAAGGAGGTGTACCATGACAGTTACCAGGCATACAGGCGGCATCGCCGTTTAACCTGCAGCCGCGCCTTCCGCCGCCTTTACCCGGACATTCACACGCATTTTCTCATGTAATCATTCATGATGCATCAACATGTCATCAGGCTGTTTCGTCGCGTACGCCCCTTCGGTTTGGCCCGGACGCACCCGTTGCGGGCCCGGGATTTGCAGTAACTTGAAGTATGGAAAATGTAATTCGGCAACTCGGTGTTTTCGAAGGCGCCTGGCGCACGAAAGGCACCGGCAGGCAGGAACCGGTGATCACGGCGGAAGGCATCGACACTTACCAATGGTTTCCCGGCGGGCATTTCATGGAACACCGGGTAGATGTGAAGATGGATGGAGAACGCATGCAGGCGCTCGAAATGATCGGCTACGATGCGGGGAAACAATTGTTTTTCCTGCAGTTCTGGAACAATACCGGGCAAATGAGCAGCATGCACGGGAAAATGGAAAACGGCAGCTGGACGTTCTTCAGCGATACGGAACGCGGCACATTCACGTTCAGCGAAGACGGCAAACAGCTCACCGGCACCTGGGAAACCAGCAGGGACGGCGGAAAAACCTGGCAACCGTGGATGGATATGGTGCTGACGAAGGAAGAAAACACACCCTGACTATTGCAGGTATTCCAGCAGCTCTATCCTGTTGCCGAACACGTCGCGGAAAAAGAAACGCTCACGGCCGGTGATCACGGACGAATATGCGATCTCGACGCCTTTGTTCTGAAGATAGGTTTTGGCGGCTTCCAGGTCTATGACCTCGAATGCGGGATGACGGCCGGAGATATGGTCGGGCAGACCGTCTTCTTCCACCAGGTGCAGCTGCACGCCGCCCACTTCGAACCAGGTGGCGTTGCGCGGATGCTGCCCCGGGATTTCCTTCAATTGTAAAACTCCCCCGTAAAATGCCCTGGCTTCGGCGGTTTTGCCTCTCGGGATCATTACCGCCACGTGATCCAACCTTTTAAAACTGATCATCTGATTCTGATTTCACGGGGCAAATATCCGCAGATTCGGGGAAATAATTGCTAAACAGTTTTAGCAAAATGACAAACGGGTTACATCAGGTTTTCGTTTATACCTTTCGCAATTCGAAATAAAAAAGACGTGATAAATATCATAGGCCACGACCGCCCGCTTTCCTATTTTTAATAAGTTAAACCTCTTACCTATGACACACGCTGAAATCACCCGCAAAGTAACCTGGCAGGACCTCCGCAAGCTGTCCCTGAAAGAGCTGCTCATCGAGAACAACGTCACGCTTCCCTGGTTATTTGCCTCCTGGGCGCTGGCTTACTTCGGATATTACTGGTTTGCGCTGCCCTTTTCCGCTTTCTTTTTCCTCACCGCACTGCGGCAGGTGCACAACGGGTTTCACAATTCGCTGGGCATTAACAGGTTCTTTACCTGGTTTACCTTGTATGGAAACAGCGTTCTCATGATGGCGTCGATCCACGCCGTAAAGTTCAACCACCTCCGGCATCACAAATATTGCCTGTCTGAAGACGATTACGAAGGCAAATCCGCCGGCATGAGCTGGTACGGAGCCATTCTGTACGGCCCCGTGCACATGTTCCTGATACACAAAGTAACCCTGCAGGCAGGCAATAAAAAGTACAGGAAAAATGTGCTGGCTGAACTGATTTCTATCGCGTTATTCGCGTTCATCGTTTTTTATTTCAACGTTCATTTCCTGGTGTACCATGTGATCGTGATGCTCACCGGCGAGTTCCTGATGGCGTTCTTCGCGGTGTGGACGGTCCATCACGGCACGGAAGACGCCCCCCATCTCGCCAGAACGCAGCGCAGCGGCTGGAAAAACAAGATCACCTTCAGTATGTTCTATCACCTGGAACATCATCTTTTCCCCGCAGTGCCCACCATCAAGCTGCCCGAGCTGGCAAAAAGGATCGACGAAGCGATGCCGGAATTGCAAAAGAAGAATACGTTTTAAATCCCTCCCGGCAAAACAAAAGGCAGCCTCCCTTTCGGGAGAACCGCCCTTGTTTCCACGTTTCCAGTTTATTTACTCAAAACTGTTACAAAAACATACTTCTGTAAAATGTTGCTCCTTCGGCAGCCAGCTCGTCTGCACTGTTAGCCAGCGGCCGCCAGATGCAGGCCGCGCGGGCCAGCTCTTTCGACGGCGCGCCGAACGTTTCCAGCACGATGGCGCCGTTGTAGCCGATCTCCCGCAGTGCGTCGCGGATGCCCGGCCAGTCGAGATGGCCGGTGCCGGGGGTGCCGCGGTCGCTTTCGTTGCCTTGCACGTGGCAGAGCAGTTCCCCGCCGATCCTGCGGATGGCTGCGGGAATGTTCTTTTCCTCGATATTGGCGTGAAAGGTGTCCAGCGAAATACGGAGGCTGGGGTGACCGGCTTCTTTCACCAGGTCCAGCGCCTGGTCTACCGTGTTGATCATATCCGTTTCAAAGCGGTTCAGCGGCTCCACGCCCAGCAGTACGCCATGGTTCGCGGCGACTTTCGCCGCTTCGCGAAGGCCCTGCAGGCACCAGTTCCGCTCCTGTGTTTTTTGTTCCGAACTTACGATGCGCGTTTTCCCGACGGCCGCATACAGCGGACCGGTAAACACCGGGCTGCCCATTTGCTCTGCAATACGGGTACAGCTGATGATGTAATCCAGCGCCTGTTTGCGGATGCGCGTGTCTTCCGAGGAAAGATCGCGGTCTGGCCCGAAAGCCCCGCTGATGGTAATTTTCAGCCCCGCATCCTGCGCCATGGAACGCAATTGCGGCCAGTCTATCAGTCCCGCGTCTTCCACCGCCACTTCGATAATATCGTACCCGGCCGCTTTAATTTTCTGCACGAGGTGAAACGATGCGGTGGAAAAGGGAGACACCCAAACGAATGTACTTACGCCTGTCTCCATCGGTTACAATTCAAATTGAGGGATCTGTACGCGTTTGCCGTTGTTCATCGCCGATTCGTGCGCGCAAATGCCCGCACAGGTGTAATTCGCGGCGAGATGCGCGTCTACCGCGGAAGGGCGGCCTTCCACGATCGCGGCAAGAAATTCCTGTACCAGGTGCGGGTGCGAGCCGCCATGGCCTGCGCCCTGGAGGAAAGACACGTGATTGGGATCGTCGATCTTTTCCCTTTTGGTGAAATGCGCGATCTCCGGGATCAGCAGCGCATCCGTATCGGGCACGTTCACGCGTTTCGCGTTCTCCCCGCCGTCGAACACTACGTGTTCTTCATCCTGCAACTGTTCCCATTCGAAAGACATTTTAGTGCCATATACGTCGTAGCTCTCACGGTACTGGCGCACCACGTCGAACAGCGAACGTGTGGCCTCTGCTACCACATCCGAGTTTTTCAGCGTAAACGTGGCCGTTTCCACCGCGAAAGGAGAATTGTAACGTTTGGCGAGATCGTCGCCCAGACGGCCGGAACCGTGGCATACAACGGTATCCGCTACCGTGTTATTGATGCGCAGCAGCGGCGAGATCGCGTGGGTGCCGTTGAGCATCGGCGGATAACCTTTCCAGTATTCGTCCCAGCCCGGCATGCTCATATCCTGGATATGCGAGCCGCGCACGAACTGGATGCGGCCCAGCTGGCCGGTTTCCGCGAGATGCAGTCCGTAAAGGAACTCGCGGGTGTACAATGCGGTTTCCATCATCATATACACCTTTCCCGATTTTTTCCTTGCTTCCACGATGGCCTTGCAGTCTTCCACGGTCATTGCCATGGGAATGGTGCAGGCCGTGTGTTTGCCGGCGTTAAGCGAAGCCAGGGTCATTTTAGCATGCTCGGGCACCGGCGTCACGATGTGGATGGCGTCTACATCCGCGCGTTTGGGCACGTCTTCGTAATTGGTGAAAATAAGGTCGTCGTCGAGATTAAATTTTTCTTTCAGCTCTTTCAGCGTGGCCGGGTTGCGGGTGCAGATGCCCACCCTTTTGATGGCGGGATGGTTCTGATAGATGGGTATAAACTCTTTGCCGAAGCCCATTCCAACGATTACTACCGTGATCTGTTTCATTGTGTATACTGATTTGTTATTTGTAATGAAGTTTATTTGCGGGCCGCCCATTTCACGGCGTTCCGCAGCATGGTCTGGTATGCTTCCAGCTCGTGGGAAGCCGCGTCGTGCCCTAATGCAATGCCTACGATGCGGGCTTTCGGGTGTTTCACCACGAAAAGCGCGGGATGCGAAACGCCTGCTTCGTTTTTGCTCGTTGCCAGCACGCGGATGCCCGGCCCGGCGGGATCTGCGTTGTAGTGATACAACTCATCGTCGAGCGTGAACGATTTGGGAACGTTTTTAGTGACAGGGTGTTTGGTGTCGTTGAGGGTGACGGTGAAGGGACCGTATTTCTCATGCGAACGGCTGCCGCCGCTTACCAGCTTGAAGTTATACGTCGGCCAGTCGCGCCAGTTGTACCAGATGGAAGCATGCGCCAGCACCAGTCCTTTCCCGGCGTCCGCAAAGGCGAATATGGCTTTTCGCGTCATGGAATCCTTGATGGGCTGGTTGTTGGACAACATCAGCACGTCTGTATTTTCCAACTGGCTGAGGATCGTGGAAGGATCGTCTGTGTAGGTAACGGTGGCCAGCCCGCCTTTTTCGAGCGTGGCCGCGTCTTCCTGTTTGTACCAGCGGTTAAAATCGTGCGATCCGCCGCCGCCGACGATGAGCACGCGGATCTGTGCAGACAGCGGGTTTGCCGCCAGCAGAAAGGCCAGTAAAAGGCCGGTGGTGAATCTGGAAATGTGGTGTTTCATCCGTTAATATTTATTTTTCGGTTACGTATCGTCTAATTGATGACCTGCATAATGCCGTTCATGCCGCGCCAGTGGCCGGGAAAAGTGCATACGAAAGGATATTCGCCGGCTTTGGAAGGCGCGGTGAACCTCAGGCTTACCGTTTCGCCGGGATTAACCAGTTTCGTCGCCCACAATACTTCCGGCACTTTTGGCACGTATTGCATTTTGGAAGCCTGCGGGTCGCGCACCATGGCATCGGCCGCGGCGCCTACTTTCGGCAGGGTGCCCGGTTTGAGGATGAGCAGGTTGTGCTGCATGCCGTCCGGGTTTTCGAGCCGGATGGTCACCTTTTGACCGGCTTTTACGGTGATGCGTTTTTTGTCGTATTGCATGATATCTTTCACAACCTTCAGGTCTATCACAATGCCGGGCGTTTCCACGGCAGCCGCCACAGCAGCTTTTTTCACGGGTTTATCGAGCTGCAGGCTGGTGTTCTGCAAATGTCCGTTGAAATTAAAACGGCCGGTGTAATCCGCTATTTTCTGATCGGGCAATTGTTCCTCGCCCGCGCGCAGCAGCGTGGTGAACGGTGTGGTGAAAAGCCCGGGGGCTTTGCCTTTCGCGGCTTCCTTGCCGTCTACCAGGATGCGCATATCGCCTGTTTTGAGCAGTTTCGCTTCGATGTCCATTTTATCGGGCAGCGGTTGGGTGGTGGCGGCTTCGTAGCTTTTGCCCTGCTGGTTCACCGTCATCACCAGTTTGCCGTCGCGGATGAACAAACCGTAACCATTCTGCTGGTTGCCATGCGCCACGATGAGCCCTTCCGGCGCCCGGTCCCTGCGTTTGCCCACGCTTGCTTTGATCGCGATCTCTTTGCCCGTCACGTCGGGCGTGGCCTGCATGATCGAGCGGGGATCGAAGCTGTAAACGGACTGCTCCAGGCTTTTGATCACATTTTTCGCGAAAGCGTTGGGCGCGCCCTTGGCCGCCGCAGCCAGAAAGCCGTCTTCATGCACCACCGCCGCCGCGAACAACGCACGGCTCAGCCAGGCGTCTTTAGCATTCTGAGCATTGAGCGCAGCCTTGAAAAGCTGCGCACCAGTTTGTGTCGAAGCAGGGTATTGTGCCAGACTTTTCAGCACCGCCAGCCGCACCTGGAGGTTGCGGTCGCTGATCATATTATTCTGGAGAATGGCGCTGAGCCCTTTCTTTTCTTCCGCCAGCACTTCCACCGCGGCCTTGCGAACGCCTGCCGCGGGATGTTTCAGCGCGCGTGCCATCACCGCCAGCGAAGCGGCATCATAGGCGCCGAGGCCCTGCAATGTCCATAAAGCGTGCACGGCGGGACTATTCAGCCCCACTGCGTCCACCTTCACGTCCTGCACGATCTTGTACAGCGCGGGAATCGCTTCTTTGTTTTGCCCTTCCACCAGCAGCCGCTGCGCGGTCATGCGCCAGAACATGTTATCGTTCTTCAGCGCCGCCACCAGGCCCGGCACGTCGCCGGCTTTCAGCTGCATGGGCTGGTAAGTTTTGCCTTTTTTATATACCACGCGGTAAATGCGGCCATGCGCCACGTCGCGGAGCTTGCTTTCGAACGCGTTGCCTTTGCCGTGCGGCTGGTCTGTGAAAGGAAGCACCATTTCGCGCGGCGCCTGTTCTTTCACGAACACGTTGTGCTGGATAATGAAGTTGTACCAGTCCGAGACCCACACCGCGCCATCGGGGCCGGTTTCCGCCTGCACGGGGCCAAACCATTCGTCGGAGCTGGCCATTAAATTCCAGCCGTCTTTTTCTTTGAAACCCGCGCCGTCCGTCTCTATCACGGCGTTATGCACCAGGCGTACCGTGGGCTCGTTCACAAACGCCACACGGTTCCAGTAACTTTTCGGGAAGCTGCGCGCGGTGTAAAAATGATGCCCGGTGGCGGAGGTGAAACCGCCCATTACGTCCACCTGGCGAAGGTTCGGCGTCATCGCGTGTACGTCGTAGTGACCGTCGATCTTCTGCACCGCATTCAATTCCTGCGCGCCGCTGAGCGTACGCTGCAGGAAACTCGCAGGCATGGAATAATAGGCGCTGTGGGTATTGTTGGCGGTGGAAATAAATACATGGTTGTCTTCCGTGAAACCCAGGCCCCAGGTGTTGTTAGAGGTTTTGGCGAGAAAGTTGAAATCTTCGCCGTTGGGTTTGAAGCTGTAAACGCCCATCGGGAAACGCAGCGGTTTGCCGTTGATAACACCGTCGAAACCGGAGAAACCCACCACGCCCCAGATCTTGTTATTGAAGCCGTAAGTGAGGTTCGATGGACCGGCATGCGTGTCCTGCTTGCCCCAGCCCGTGAACAGCACTTCACGAACGTCTGCTTTGTCGTCGCCATCGGTGTCTTTCAGGAAAAGGAAATCCGGCGCCATGGAAACGATCACGCCGCCATTGGCCATTACGATGCTGGTGGGAATGTTGAGGCTGTCCGCAAAAATGGTGAATTTATCCGCCTTGCCGTCGCCGTCCGTATCCTCGCAGATCTTGATGCGGTCGTTGGCGGCGCTGTCTATTTCGGTGAAAGCGTTGGGATAGTCCACCGATTCCACGATCCAGAGACGGCCTTTTTCGTCCCATGTCATGGCGATAGGTTTGGTGATGTCCGGCTCGGAGGCGAACAGTTCGATCTCAAAACCGGCCGGCACCTGCGTGAGCTTGTTCGATTCCGCGGGGCTCAGCGCTCCCTGCATTTTGGGCACCAGGTAACGTTTGGTGTAGTCCGCAATGGTGTCGGAATTATAAATGTCCACATCGGGAATATCTGCCGCGATGATCAGTTGTTTGACGTTGTCGCCGAGCGCCCAGGAAATGCTGTCGCGCATTTTGTCGAGGAACTCGCGGTGTTTCCATTCGTCGTCGTTCACGCCTTCTTTGGTATAAAAAATGCGGCCGGCGCCTTGCGTGCCCGATTTGGCGGCCCATGGAGAATTTTTAAAAGCACCGGCGCCTTTGTTGAGGATCACCAGTCCTTTCCCGGAGGCGACATACTGCCGCAACACCGCGTCCCTGGCGGGTTGCGCGGGCAGTACCGCATTCACGATCAGGCCGTCGTAAGCTGAAAGGTTCGCGACGTTGAGGTCCGCGGCGTTTTCGGTATAGGTGAGGTTGATGCCGCTTTTAAAAAGTTTGGTGGCGAGCCAGGAAGCCTGTATCGTGCCCTTCTGCCCCAGGAACAACACTTCCGCCCTCCTTCCCTCCTGCCTGCCGGCAGCAAGGGTGAACGCGCACAATGCTCCTGTGATCATCAATACAATTAATCGGTTCATGCTATCATTCTTTGAAAAAAGTTATGTGTTAACAGGGGTGCAATGGATGAACGGGCCCTTACGCTTCGGTTTTCGCGGGAGGCAGCAATACCGGTTTATACCCGCCCCGCGAGCGGAACCAGAGGATCATTCCCGCATAACCGATCAACATGATCACGGGGAAGATGGAAACGGTGCGCAATGCGTCTTTTTTTGCATGCTCCCGCACGTTCCGGATCGTAGCCAGCGTTTCAGGCGCGGCGGAGGAAAGTTTCGATGCGTCGAGCACTTTATAGGGACCGAAGAGGCTTTGCCTTTCTTCGGTAACGTAGGTGCTGTGCAGCGCGGTTTGATTGGCGGCGTCGTAAGCGGCGAGGTTCGCGTCCAATTTTTTGTCCTGCACAAAACCCAATATCACCGCTCCTATCACACCAACGCCCACCTGGCCTACCGCGCCCGTGAAATTGAGCGCCAGCACGCCTCCGCGGGGAAACTGCTCAGCCACAACCCCAAGCATGGTGCCCCAGAGGAAGGTTTTCCCCAGCGCATACACGGTAGCGGCGAGAATGATCAGGATGCCGGTGGAAAATGAAAGGAATTGCAGGCCCGCGAATGCGATCAGCGCGCTGACGGCCAGCAGTCCAAGGGGGGAAAACTTATGCACGAAAGGCCCGGAATAAAACCGCAGGATCGCCATGATGATAGACGTGTAGATCAGCACCCATCCGCCCCTGAACCCGATCTTCGCCATCTCCGGCGTCATCAGGTCGGTGATCCAGCTGTCTGTGCCCAATTCCGTGGTGGCCAGCAATATCATGATGAGCAGCAAAAGGATAAACATCGGCCTGCCCCAGCTGCGCACCATCAGGCCCACGGCGCCGGTAATGGCCAGCGTCACCACGATCTTGCCCGTCAGCGACCAGTCCAGCAAACTGCCGATCTGGAACGTGCACAGGCTTACAATGATAAAAATGCCGCCGATGCCAACTTCCTTCACCATGTCCAGGTAAGAAACGCCTGCCTGCACGCGCTCGCTCACGGGGAAAGTACGGTTGAAGATCATCAGCCCGTACACCAGCACCGGCACCAGGATGAACCCCATCATATAGGTCCATTTCACGCCGATATGCATGAGGCCGATGCCGAGCAAGCCCGCCAGCACCATACCTGCGGGCCATCCGGCATGCAGTATGTTGAGCCATTTTGTTTTTTCTTTCGGGTACAGGCTTGCCACCACGGGGTTCACCACCGCTTCCGCCGCGCCGTTGCCGAGCGCGAACAGCAGCGTGCCGTAGTACAGCATCCAATAACCGTCTGCCAGTACCGTCAGCAGCACGGAGCCGCAATGGCAGAGGAAAGCGAACACCATCGCGCTTTTGTAGCCCACTTTGTCGATAATGAGGCTGAACAGCACGATGCTGATGCCGAAAGGCCAGAAACTGACGCCGAAAATTTCGCCCTGCTGTGTTTTGCTAAGCCCGAACTGGATGCCCCAGCCGTCCATCAGGAACGAACGGAACACGAAACCGAAGGCAGACGCGACCAGCACGGTAAAACAACCCCAGAACAGCAGCCTGTCGCCGCTTTGCCGGCGGGATACCCCGGCCTGTACATGCTGCGCGGAGGCAGATGAGATCATATCCATACGAATAAATTATGCGGTTAGCGTTTTCCGGTCAGTGTGCTGATAAGGGCTGTTTCGGCCGGGTCGTACGGCGTGCCGTTCTGCCGGAAAATATCGTGGAACCATATTTTGGGCTCGCTGCCGTCTTTTATCGGCGTGTCCCAGGCATAGATCGTATTGCTTTTTCCAGCCACCAGCCCCCAGTTGATCGCGATGATCTTCCTTTCTTTCAGGCCGGGCAGGATGTTTTTGAAATAACTGCCTCTCGTGCGCGCCATGTATTCGGTGCAGATCAGCGGTTTGCCCGTTACCCGCGCCAGCGAATCGGCCACGCGGAAATGACTTTCGTTGCTGGTGTAATCGTGGTAAGTGATCACGTCGGAATTTTCCAGCTGGTACTGCGTCAGCTCTTTCAGCCGGAAGTTCCACACGCCTGCGCTCAGCGGCTGGCTTGGGTTTACGGTACGGCCCCAGCTGAATACTTTTTGCAGCAATGGCATGCTTTTGTTGCCATACCCTGAATTGCCCGGCTCGTTGTACACGTCCCAGAGCAAAATGCGTTTGTCGTTTTTGAAGGCGGTGAGCACGGCTTTCACGTAAGCCTCGAGCGTGGAGATCAGCGCGGGCGTTGTATGCAGCGCCTTCCCGGGGTCCTGCAGCCAGCCGGAGTTGTGAATGCCGGGCTTGGGAGCGGGCTGGCGGCCTGATTTATAAGTATCGTTCCAGCAATCGTCGAAGATCACGAAAACGGTTTTGATCTTGTATTTGTCCGCGATCGACAGGTATTGTTTCATGCGGTCGATAAAACCTTCCTTGTCTGTTTCCCAGGCAACGTGATGCAGGTATACGCGCATCACCGTCATGCCGATGCCCGCGGCATAACCGAGGTCGCGGTCGATGGTTTTCGGGTCGAAGGTTTCTTTCTGCCACATTTCCAGCTGGTTGATGGCGTTGGCCGGGTAAAAGTTGGCGCCAGCCATCCAGGGAATTTTCTGGTACCATTCGTTGGCCTTTTCTTTTGACCATACAGCTCTTTCCTGCTGCGCCCGCGTTTGCAGGCATATGCCAAGCAGCATTAGCAGGACCACACTTTTCACTAGAGGATGTTTCATTCGTATTGCCGGTTTTTTGTTGACTTGTTTTGAAAGGCGGCCGCCCCTGGCAGGAACAGCCGCCTTGTTCATGTTGTGTTAAATATCAAGTTTTATTACGGGGCTGAAGATCATATCTTCCACACCCTGCACTTTCAGCCCGATGCGGGCGTAGATGTAACTCTGGGCCGGTGACAGCGACGGAATAGTCACACTGAGCGCCACGTTGCCCGGGTCCGTGATGCTGCCGCCCGACAGCGAAACGTTGGCGACGTTGTAGTTGCCCGCGCCAGACACGAATGCCGTTCTGTTGAGATACAGGTTCACCCGCTCCACATTTCTCGCGTTAGCGTCGGTAATGATCTTTTCGATGCTGAAAGTGCCGTTCACTTTACCCGCCGCCACGTTGAACTGCGGGTTGCGGATCATGTAAAACGGCGTTACTTCCAGGTCGAGGCTCCTGCTGCCGCGCATCTGTACCACCACGGTATCCGGACTGCCGCCCGCGGTTTTTTTCCAGAGGAAAGGCCCCTGCCCGTTGGGAATGATGAGCTTGTATTCCCCGTCGAACAGCAGCACGGAATAAGTACCGTCCTGGTCGAAGGTGGTGTTGCTGATGGGACCGAGTTTCCCGAAGCCGTACTGGTACAGCTGGTAAGGCACCTGGTTGTATTCCACGTGTATTTCATCGCCCTGGTACAACAACCTGCCGCTGAGCGAGGAAGCGGGCGGATCGTAGTTGTCTTTTTTACAACCGGTGGCCGCGATACCGGCGAGAAGCGATGCGATGATATAGTTCGATAATTTCATGATCGGTGTTTTTGCGTTAATCCTGGTTCGGTTGTTTTACGATCTTGGGATTGTTGGAACGGATGTTGTCGTCGATGAAAGAATAATAATTCCCCATGCGGAACCGGTTGGAGCCGGTCACCAGCGGGCTTTTCACTATCTTGAACAGCCATTTCCCATGGTTCGGGTTGCCGGGGTCGTGCAGTTTGTAGCTCCACAGGCCAAAGGGCTGCGTGTTCCTTTTGTTCGCCCCCCCGATGTTCGACAGCAGGTCTGCTTCGTTCATGGAAGCCCCGTCCCAGATCACGTGCGCATTGCGCCAGCGTTTCTGGTCGAACACGATATGCCCTTCAAACGACAGTTCCGCCCTTCTTTCATGCATGATGCGGGCAAGGGTGATATCTCCCCCGTCCAGCGGCGTCACCAGCCCCGCGCGCGCCCTTACCTGGTTCATATAACCCGCAGCAACGCCGGGCTGCCCCAGTTCGAAAGCCGCTTCCGCCGCGTTCAGCAGTACTTCAGCGTAACGGTAACGGATAAACGGCAGATCGCTGCCGGTACCACGGGAGCCTGAGCCCGGTTTGGGATCGAGGTATTTCCTGAGATAAAAACCGGTTTGCGCCGTATGCTCCTTGCCATTGATCGGCCCGTCGAAGCCCACTACCTGTACGGGCGCCGCGCCGCCGGGAAGCGTCTTTTGCTGCCCGCGCTCGTCGCCGGAAATGATGGAGCCGTTTGCCAGTTGGTAACCCGCCCAGATGTCTACCGTGCGTTCTTTGAACGAAGTGCCGGGAAGCATCACGGTGCCGGCGAGGCGCGCATCGCGGCCCGCGAATATGTCCGTCTGGTTGTCGTAGAAAATGGGATTGCCGCTTCCGTCTTTAACAGGCAGCGGGGCAAAGGTATTGTCCAGCAGTTCGAAGCTTTGCACGAGGTTCAGCGAGGGATTCAGCCTTCCCCCTTCTTCTTCTTCCGCGCCGAAACGGGGCTGGTTAGCGATCGAAAACCCATGCACTTTCCCGCTTTTTAACCTGAAATCTTCCACGAAGATGGTTTCGGGGTTCAGGTCCTTATCGTAGAAAACGGACGCGAAATTATCCGCAAGGTCGGGTTTTTTGGTATAAAGCGCATATGCGCCGGCGCTCCCGTTCATGATCTCTTCCGCGGCGGCGAGCGCTTTGGTGTAATAATCGTTGGCTTTGGAAGCGGGAATGCCTACTTCGCCGCCCTGCAATGATACCTGCGGGGTAACACCGCCGTATTTCGCGATAGAGCCTGCATATAATGCCGCACGGCATTTCATGGCGAGCACGGAACCGCGGCTGGCGCGGGATTTATTGTTCACATCTGCTTTAAGGTCGTTTTTGATGGCGTCCGCCTCGCTGATCACAAAATCGTACACATCGGATTCTTTCGCTCTCGCATGCTGCAGGTAAGTAGGGTCGCCCTTAAAATCGTACACCATTGGTTCGAGGATCAAAGGCACGCCGCCCATACGTTTCACCATCTCGAAATAATAGTTGGCCCGCAGGAAACGGCCTTCGGCCATGTACTTTTTCTTTGCTCCTTCAGGCAGCTGCGGCGCCGCTTCGCAGCGCTGCAGGAAAAGGTTCAGCTCGCGGATGTAGGTATAATCCCAGGTGCTCCACATGCCGTACCCCCAGTCGTTGCGTTTTACAAGGTCCTGTATGGTACCGTTCTGCGAAGGAAAGGTCTCGGAAAAGTCGGCCATGGTTTCCCAATTCTTCACCGTCGAAAAATCCAGCTGGCGGTTGTAAAGATTGGCCAGTACCGATACCACCAGGTTGGTGTCCGAAAACGCCTGTTCGTTCGAGAAAACGTTGGTGGGGCCGATGTCCAGGAAGTCGCTTTCGCTTTTGCAACTGTAAGCGGCGACAATGATGGTCATTATGCTGAATGTTACTATTCTGAGTTTCATGGTTCTTTGCTTGAATGGGTTTAGAATGAAATGCTCGCACCTACATTAAACACTTTGCTTTGCGGGTACTGAAGACCGTTCCTGTCCGTGATCTCAGGATCAAGATCGTATTCCTTCAGGTTGTCGAACATAAAGAGGTTGTAAGCATTTACATACACTCTCGCCCGTTGCGCTTTCACCCTGTTCGTCCAGGAGCCGGGCAGCGTATATCCCAGCTCGATCGTTCTTGCACGGAAATAATTCACGTTTTTCATCCAGAAAGTAGACCATTGGTTATTGCTGTGGTTGTGGTCGTTGTAACGCAGGGGCGGGAATTTGCCGGGGATCCATTTGCTGTTGCGGTCCCAGATGTCTTCCCTGTGCCAGCGGTCGGTAAAGATCTTGTTCAGGTTACCGTCGTTGGTGAAAGGGATCTTTGTTTCGTGTTCTTGAATCCAGGTGTAGCCGCTTGCGCCGGAGAAGTCCATTACAAAATCGAAATTGCCGTATTGCAGGCCGATAGACAGACCGAAGTTCATGTTCGGCTGCGAGCCGGAAGCCCATCCCAGCGGGCGACGGTCGTTGTTGGTGATCTTTCCGTCGCCGTCGAGGTCGGCGTATTTCAGGTCGCCCGGCAGCAGCGTGCGGTTGCCCTGTCCGTCGATGTCCACGGGATAATTATTGATCTCTTCCTGGCTCTGGAACTGCCCGATATATTCGAGTATCCATTCAAACCCTTGCCAGCGGCCTTCGTTGGAGGCGAAGTATTGATCGAGCGAGTTGAAGAACACGGGGTTGTAGCTGGAAATGAACTTGCCGCGGGAATAGCTGACATTGCCGCCCACGCGGTATTTCAGCTTGCCGCCCAATTCGCCGTTGTATTGCAGGTCGAAATCGAAACCGGTGCGCGCGTCTTTGTTGATATTCTCGTCGGGCAGCGCATAACCGATCTCCGAGGGGATCAGCACGTCCGTTCTTTTACCGCGCAGGCCGTCGCGTTTGCGGTAGTAATAATCGAGCGCGCCGGTGAGCCGCTGGTCAAAAAATCCAAAATCCACGCCCAGGTCGAGGTGAGAGCTTTTCAGCCAGGTAACGTTGCGTACCGGGGCTCCCCTGTCCCTTGAGCCGACAACCGGTTTGCCGTCGAGAATGGCCACGCCGTCGTTGTAGTTATAGCCCTCCACGTATGCAAATTCCGCGAGGCCCAGGGCCGTGCCGTCGTCGCCCAGAATACCGTAGGAAGCCCTCAGTTTCAGGTCGGACAGGATGCGGTTGTTGCCCAGCAGGTTTTTCATGAAACCTTCTTCGGTGAGGCGCCATGCTACGGACACGCTAGGGAAATAACCCACCCGCTGGTCCGGCGCGAAGAGATACGAAGCATCGCGGCGCATCAGCCCTTCGATGAAATATTTATTGGCGTAGTTGTAGTTCACGCGGCCCGCGATACCGGTCCTTGCCTGCCGGAAATCCTCGTCCGTATACGTATCCGCCGTGCTGAAATAGATCAGCGGCAGCACGTTGGTGATGGGAACGGCATGTATCCAGTTGCGGAGGCGCTGGTTCTTGATGCGTTCAGACACCACCATCGCCGACACGGTATGTTTGCCGAAAGACTTGTCGTAAGAAAGCCTGACCTGCGTGGTCTGGTTGATCACCTTCTCCTGGTTCCTTTCCCGCCAGGGGTTGGTGCTGCCGCCCGTGCGGGTGTAGGTATCGTTGGAAGGATTATAAGTATAAGTATCGTAGGTGTATTCGTGGTTGTTGAGCATGTTATCCGCCAGGTAATACGAATACAGCCCTGAAAGTTTCAGGCCTTCAACGCCGGGTATCTCCCACTCGCCGTCGAGGTTCATCTGCAGCTGGCGCCATTCGTTCTTGTATTTGCCGGCGTATTTGGTATTGAGGTATCCCCAGTTGGTTTCGTTGTGTTTGATATCGTTGAGATAATCGGGGTTGTCGTTGGCGAAAGGCCGTTCCATCGGCGTGTTGCGCAGGATGGCGAAACGCGCCTGCCAGTAGTCGTCCGCCTGCGGCACGCCCGGGTTTTCCCTGGTTTCCACCCTTCCGTTGATAGACATGCCTACTTTGAGGCCGTTGGCCACGCGGGCGGAAACGTTGCTCTGGATGTTGGTGCGCTCGAATTTGTATTCGCGGCCCAGCACGGAGTTCTGGAACAGGTTGGTGGCGGAAAGATAATACGTCACTTTTTCGGTACCGCCGGTGAAGTTGAGGTTGTAAGTGTTCATCGGCGTATTGCCTTTCACGATGTAATCGCGCCAGTTGAAGCTTTTGTAGCCATATTCGGTGCCCTGTTTATATTTTTCCAGCTCTTCTTTGGTGATGTTGGTCGTGATGGGATTGCCACCCGCCGGCACCACGCGGTTCATTTCCGCTTCCGCCTTCATGCTCATATAATCGTAGGAATTATCGAGCACGTCAATAAAACGGGTCCAGTTCTGGATGCCCCAGTTGGCGGAAAGATTGATGGAGCTGCGCTGGCCGAGCCTTCCTCTTTTTGTTTGCACCACTACCACGCCATTGGCGGCACGTACGCCGTAAATGGCCGCGGACGCGTCTTTCAGGAAAGAGATACTTTCTATATCGTTAGGCGAAATGTTATTAAATTGTCCCTGGTCCTGCTGCACGCCGTCTATTACAAACAGCGGCGTGCCCATGTTGCGGATCTGGATGTTGGCGGAAGCGCCGGGGCGGCCGTCTGCCATCCTGAAAGAAACGCCCGGTACCTTGCCGGCCAGCGTGGTGCTTACGGTGGAACCACCGCGCACATTGCCGATCTCGTCTGCCGTAACGCTGGAAATAGCGCTGGTGAGGGATTGTTTGCGGGTAGAGCCGTAACCTACCACCACTACGTCTGTAAGTTCGGTGGCGGAACTGCCGAGCACTATATTAATATTGTTCCTTCCTCCAACGGGCACCTCCTGCGTTTTGAAGCCCACCATGGTGAACACCAGCACGGCGTTGGGTTTTACGCTGATCGTGTAATTACCTTCCATAGTGGTGAGCGTACCGTTGCGGGTGCCTTTTTCGTAAACGGTTACCTGTGGAAGAACGGCGCCCGTACTGTCTTTTACGGTGCCTGTTATTTTCTGCGCATCGGTTTGGGCAAACGCGGGCAAACATAAAGAGCCCAGCAGCATCAGCAGCAATAAACGCAGCCGTGTGCTTTTTCCGGAAGTGAAGCGTGTGTGTGTGGATACCTTCATAAGTGAAATTGATTTTGGCTTTTAGGAAACATAGTTCTCCCATCAGGGCGCATGCATAATTTTTAACGCCTTGCAATCTTGTGTGCGGAATATATTGGAAAAAGGGTTTTCCGCAGAACGTGGACCTGTCAGTTATATCAGCCGGATTTACACAATAGAAGCACGCTCCAGCCGATCCTCCGGCCGGGGGAAGCTGGTCTGCCTGCTCCTAACATCAGTTTCATTAACGCAATCCAAAGAAAGAGAAATGATTTTTAAACCGTTCGCCGATTTATTTCATTTTTTCGCAAAAACGTACCAATTTCCCGCACGCTTATTTACAGCAGTAAAAGAAAGATCAGCTTATTAATATTATATTTGATCAGCGCACAAACTCACCACGTTGAAAAAAAGAATATTCATACTGCTCCTTTTTGCGCTCTACGCAGGGCACGCCGCCAACGCCCAGAAACATTATTTCAGGCATTACCAGGTAGAGAACGGACTGTCTCACAACACGGTATTTTGTGTTCAGCAGGACCAACAGGGTTTCCTGTGGCTGGGCACCAAAGACGGCCTCAACCGTTTCGACGGGCACGCGTTCAAGGTGTTCAGGCACATCCCCGGAGACAGCACCAGCCTTATCACCAATTTCGTCTATTCGCTGGACGTGGATAAGAACGGGCAGCTGTGGGTAGGCGCCGGCAGGGGTTTGTACCGTTATCATCCCGTTACGGAAAGTTTCGAGCTGATAAAAGGTACCGAACGAAAAGGCATCGGGTCGGTGAAGTGCGACCTGAAAGGACTGGTGTGGTTCGTCGAAGGATACTCCCTGTTCAGTTACGACCCGATAAAAGACACGATCGTGCATCACCTGAAACCGGCGGGAGACGAAGCCGTGACGGACATCAACGTCGATGAGGACGGCAACATGTGGCTCGGCTCGTGGAAAGGCACCGTACGGCAGTTTAACAACGGTAAAACGTACGATGTGTTCAGTCATTCCCCGAAAGCGCTCTACAAGCTTGTGACCGTAGTAACGCCCGTGCGCGGCGGCAAGCTGCTGGTGGGCACTTCCAACCAGGGGCTTAAATTGCTGGACCCGGCAAAAAATACGTATGAAGACCTGCTTACCACTACAGACAACGACATCGCCGTGTACGTCCGTCACATCCTGCATCACGAAGGAGACGAATACTGGATCGCCACGGAATCCGGCATTTACATCTACAACCTCGCCACGCGCCAGTACATCAACCTGAAAAAAGAATACAACAATCCCTGGTCGCTGACGGACAACGCCATTTATTACCTGCATAAAGACAAGGAAGGCGGCATGTGGGCGGGCACGTTTTTTGGCGGCGCCAATTATTACCCGCGGCAATACACTTATTTCGAGAAATGGTTCCCGAACAACAGCAATAACACCCTCAGCGGCAATGCCGTGCGCGAGATCTGTGAAGACCGTTTCGGCAACCTGTGGGCAGGCACGGAAGACAACGGGATCAATAAAATAGATGTAAAAACGGGGAAGATCACCCAATACCCGGCCTGCCGCAACGGCATTTCGCATACCAATATCCACGGGCTGTACGCCGAAGGGAATAATCTCTGGATCGGCACGCTGGATAATGGTCTCGACAAAATGGACATCCGTACCGGGAAAGTAGTACGGCATTATTCCGCCGGGCAGGGCTCCTTTTCCAACAACTTCATCCTCTGGATCTACAAGGCCCGCAACGGTTCGCTGTTTATCGGCACCGGTGCGGAGTTGGCGAAATACGACAGCGCGAAAGACGCGTTCCTTCCCATCAGCCTGATGCCGCGCAGCAACCAGCGCAGCATCGACGAAGCGGCGGATGGCACCATCTGGGCCGCCACGGCGGGCGAAGGGCTTTTCTGGTTCAACGAGGCCACCGGCCAAAAAGGCAATTACAGCCACATCCAAGGAGACACCTGCAGCATCAGCTCCGGCCAGCTCAACACCGTGTTTATCGACAGCAGGCAACAGGTTTGGGCCGGCACGGAAGGTTTCGGGCTGAACCGGCTGACGCCTTCCACGGGATGTTTTAAACGATATACGACGCAGGACGGCCTCCCCAGCGATTATATTTTCAAAGTATTGGAAGACGACCGCGGCAACATGTGGGTGACCACTTCCCGCGGCCTCGCCTGCCTGAACCCGCAAACCGGCGCCATCCAGGTGTTTACGAGCATCAACGGGCTGCTCAACGACCAGTTCAATTACAATTCCGGCTACAAAGACAAAAACGGCCGCATGTATCTCGGCAGCGTGAAAGGCATGATCAGCTTCAATCCCGACCAGTTTTTGCCAGACACGTTCGTGGCGCCGGTGTACATCACCGGTTTTAATGTGAAGAACAAACCGACCTCCCAGGAAGACAAACGCGATCTTTTTTTCACGAAAAAGATCGTGCTGCCGTATGATCAGTCTTCCTTCAGCATCGACTTCGCGGCCCTCAGCTTCACCGCGCCGGATATGATCTCCTATGCGTACCAGATGGAAGGGCTCGACAAAGAATGGACCTATCTCAAAACCAACCGCATCGTATATTTCACCGATCTGAAACCGGGTCATTATACCTTCAAGGTGACCACTACAGACAACAACGGCAAACTCGGCGACCATCCCGCATGGCTGGAGATCGAGATCAGGCCGCCGTACTGGGCTACCTCCTGGGCGTATGTGCTGTACGCGGTGATCGTGGCGAGCGCGGCTTATTATTTCATCCGGCGATACCACATACGGCAAACGTTGAAGCATAAACGAAAACTGGAAGAGCTGCAGCTGAAAAAAGAAAAAGAACTGTACCAGGCGAAAGTAGATTTCCTGACCAACGTGGCGCATGAGATCAATACGCCGCTGACGCTTATCAAAGGGCCGCTGGAACAGGTGATCGAAAACCCGGAGCGGTTGCAGGCCAACCGGAACCACCTGCAGATCATGGAGCGGAACACGAACCGGCTGGTGCAGCTCACCAACCAGCTGCTGGATTTCCGGCAGACCGAAGCTACCGGTTTCCGGCTCGATTTTAAAAAACTCAACATCTCGTCTATCTTGCAGGACACATTCGACAATTTCCGGTTGCCCGCCGCGCAGAAGAAACTCGATTTCAGGATGAGAAAAACGCAGGAAGATATTTATGCCTATGCAGACGAAGAGGGCATCAACAAAATATTCAGCAACCTGTTCAGCAACGCCATCAAATATGCCGACAAAAAAGTGAAGGTAGTGCTGCGGGAAAACGGGCAGCACGTGATACTCGAAGTAACCAACGACGGGCCGCTGATACCCGAAGAAATGCGGGAGAAAATATTCGCGCCGTTCGTACGCCTGAAAGAAAATGAAAAACAAAAAGGCACGGGCATCGGGCTGAGCATCTGCCGCAGCCTTACCGTACTGCACAAAGGCGAGCTGTATGTAGCATCAAAGGAAGACGGCCTGAACACCCTTGTGTTCACCTTGCCGATCGGGCAGGCCATATCAACCGAAATATAAACCCAGTTTATGCAACCTGTTATTCTGCTTGTTGACGATAACGAAGAGATCCTCGATTTTGTAAGCTCAATTCTCGAAGGCGAATATGCCATCCTCCGCGCTGAAAACGGCGAAGAAGCCATTCGTGTGCTACATGCGGAAAGCGTGGACCTTGTGATCAGCGACATCATGATGCCGGGAATAGACGGGCTGGAACTTTGCAAACGTATCAAAACCACCTTCGAGATCAGCCACATCCCCGTGATATTGCTCACCGCGAAAAACACGCTGCGCTCGAAGATCGAAGGGCTCGAAACCGGCGCGGACGCGTACATCGAAAAACCCTTCTCCCCCGCCCATCTCAAAGTACAGATCGCCAACCTGCTGAGCAACCGCATAAAGATCCGCAAATACTTCGCAAGCACGCCCCAGGCGGCCATCAACACGATGGCCCATACGCGGGAAGACGAATCTTTCCTCAACAGCATCTACGACTTCATCCTCCGTGAAATAGAAAATACCGAGCTGGACGTAGACCACCTCTCCCGTTTCGTCAACATGAGCCGGATCAGCCTGTACAGGAAGATCAAGGCGATATCGGACCTTACGCCGCACGAGCTGATCAACATCACCCGGCTGAAAAAAGCCGCGGAGCTGCTGGAAGAAAAAAACTACAAGATCTATGAAGTGGCGATGATGGTGGGGTATAAATCACAAACGCATTTCGGGAAAAATTTCATCAAACAGTTCGGGGTAAGCCCCAGCCAGTACGTGATGCAGAAGAAATAAGCCGGAGCCGGTACCGGAACAGCGCACTTGTAAAGGGATAAACAGGTCCTTTTCCGCTGATATTTCTACCGGTTGTAATTTGGTAGCAGGTGTATTCGGTTGCGGAGGAGCCCTATTAACGCCTGTGGCTGTTCCTGGTACGGTTCCGGGTATGCGCATTCCTACCGGCGCGATATTGTCATATGCACTTGTCGGTTCATTCGTTTAATATACAGGGAAAAAATCACCGGCCAGTGCATGAAAAACAGCGCTGATGCCTTATGTACGAATAAGATCGGTCATTTCCGGCGAATGGATACAATTCTTCATAGGTGGTTACGGTTTACGTTTTTTTTACTGGTTTATGGATAGAATATGGGTATGCTCATCAAAAAACGGTGTATAGATCGCAATTCTCTATTCCTAAATTAATTAAAAAGACGATACCAGGGTATAGAGTGAGTTCGGAATATTTGTAGTAATAATACTACATTTGTCAAAACCTCCGCCCTGCAGGTGCAGGGTATGTAAAAATGTTTACTTTTATGGGGTTAAAGTCTATTGAACCGTTTCCTATGAAAGCTATTCTTGTTGCGGACGACCATTCGATCGTAAGATTAGGGGTTTCGCATATTATTTCCACACTTGCCACGCCCTCCGCCGTCGAGGAAGCATCCACATTCGACGAGGTGATCACTTACCTCGAAGCCAAACGATTCGACCTGCTGATCCTGGACATCAATATTCCCGGGGGGAACAACCTGCAGATGATCGACGCCGTAAAACTCCGGCAACCCAACATCCGCATCCTGATGTTCAGCGGGTACGACGAGCAGCTGTTCGCCATCAACTACATGCAGGCGGGGGCAGACGGCTACCTGGTGAAATATTCCCCGGAAGACGAGATCCGGTCGGCCATCAGCACCGTGCTCAACCAGCAGAAATACATGAGCGCCGGCACGAAAGAGCAGCTGCTGAGCATGCTCAATTCCCAACGCGAGCCCGTCATGAACCCGCTTTCGACCCTTTCGGGCCGCGAGGTGGAAGTAATGTACCTGCTCACGAAAGGCATTCCCGTGGCGCGGATTGCAGACATGCTGAACCTGCAGGTAACCACGGTAAGCACCTACAAAACCCGCATCTTCGAAAAGCTGCAGATCAGTAACATCGTTGAGTTGCTGGAAAAAGTAAAAATGTACAGTACGGCTAACTGACGAGGTGCAGCACCACGCTCACCCTTGTGCCGCCGCCTTCGTTCGGCTGGATCTTTAACCTGCCGTTGATCAGCTGCAGCAGCTCTATCACGATCAGCAGGCCCAGGCCGCGATGTTCGTCCGGCCAGTGATTGTCCCCTATCAGATATTTGCCCGGCATATGCGAATTGATCCGTTCCTGCAGGCGCGGATGCATGCCGATGCCGGTATCTATGATCCGGATCACAGCCATATCGCCGATACGCTCCGTTTCGAGTGTGATGGTGCCGGAAGTGGTGTATTTCACCGCATTGTCCAGCAGGTTATGCACCACTACGCCCAGCAGCTGCCTGTTTACCATGGCCGGCTCCGAGCCGTTGGCCGGGCGGAGGATGATCTCCACGTTGCGCATCTGCGCGATGGGCCTGAAAATGCCGGCCTTTTCCTCCAGCAGCTGGTCGAGATGCAGCATTTCGGAAGAGGAGCCGTTGGCGGAGAACTGCATTTTCATGTACTGGATCAGATTCTCGATGAGATGGTACATGCGGTAATGCGTTTCGTACAGCGCCGCGTGTTGTTTGTCGTTCCCTTTCATGGCGCCGGTCATGAGCAGGAGGAATTTCATCGGGGTCTTGATGTCGTGCGTAATGGCCGCGATCAACCTTTGCTGCATCAACGCCTGCTGGTGCAGCTGCCGTTCAGACGACTGGAGGAACTCCAGCGTTTCTTCCAGCCTGCGTGTTCTTTCAGACACATGCATTTCCAGCATCCGGTTCTTATACTGGCTTCTCGCCAGCCGGATACGCATGAAAACGAACACCAGCAGGCCCAGGAAACCGGCCACCAGCACCCGGAACCACATCTTTTCGTACCAGGCCGTCTGCACGGCGATGTACAACACGCGGTCTACATAATTATGCCTGCCAAACCCGCTCACTTTCCGGATGCGCAGGCGGTAATTGCCGGAATGCAGGCGGGAAAAGGAAATGGAACGGTCCCGCTCAACGGGCAGCCAGATGTCTTCCCCCTCTCCTTCCAGCGTATAAAATATCTGCAGGTTGTAAGGATCTCCGAAATACGGGGTGGTTACTTCCAGGCGGAGCTGCTGGTAATTGTTCGGCAGCACGATGGTATCCGCGCCGGCGATGCGCCGCGTGTCCATCTGCAGGTTGTCGATAAACAACCCTTTGTCCGGCACTTCGGCTTTGATGGACGAAGGCCGGAACACGACCAGCCCGTCCAGCGAAGGCAGGGAAAGCTTGCCGTTGGCCAGTTTCAGCGCACAGGGCTGGCAGCCACCGTTAAATTCGTTCGTATAAAACCCGCGGGATTTGCCGTAATACAAGTAAAAAACAAACGAGCTTTCCCCGCTTGCGTATGCCAGCAGATCTTTCCGCGCCACCTGGAAAAGGCCTTTATTGGTGGTGATCCAGAAATAACCGCTGTCGTCCGGCACAATGCAATGCGCCGTGGCGAGATATTGCATCTTGTCCATGGGCATCTGGAAAAGGCGGCCTCCTTTCAGCAGGAAAAATCCCTTGTCGTAGGTGGTCACCCACACTTCGTCTTTCGCCGCGGGATATATGCTGCGGATATAATACCCGCTAAGCCCCGGGATCGTGTCCACTTTGACGTTACCGAGCCTGATCCTGAAGAGCCCTCTCCCCGAACCGACCCACAAAATATCGGGTTGCTGGTACGCGAAATAAGAAATATCCGGCACGGCGGCGGTAAATAGCAGTGGCACGGGATTGGGCCGGTCCGTATTCAAAAAATACAACCCCGACGCCCTGGTGCCGATCCATAATCGGTCGTCGTCCCCTATATATATCTGCGTGATCTCGTCGTGTAGCCGCCGTTCCCACAGCATCCTGGTGAAATCGTGATTGTATTGCAACAGCCGGTTGCCGGTCTTATACCAATGATTGCCCTGCCGGTCGGTTTGAATGCTGTATTTGTCGCCGGTGAAATAATTGCGCAGCAAAGGCAATGTTTTCGTATTCCCTTTTTCGTCAAATTCAAATCCCTGTGGCGTGATCACGCCACCGGTGCCGCTGGGTACCTGCGAATAATACACTTCGTCGCTGCCCTGCCCTGAACGCATCGGCTTGAACTGCTTTTGCGTGATCACGTACATGCCTTTGGTAAAGCTGCCGAGAAAAAGACGGTGGTGCGCTTCGTCGTGGTAAATGGAAATAATGTCCTGCCGGTGAAGATCAAAATTATGCAGCACCAGTTGTGTATAAAGTACATGATCTTCTCCTTCCCGAAGGCTGTAGAGTTTGCCGTCGAGATAAACAAAAAGCTGCTGGGCCACGTAGTTCCAGTACAGCTCCATATTGTTTTTATCCGTGCCGTAGGCGGGGCTTTGCAGGATATCCCCGCAAACGTTCACCGGTATGCTGCCGTGTTTGTCCAGCAACAGGAACTGCCCGTCCGGTTTGAGATAATACAGGTGAGTGCCGACGGCAAAAAAATTCCAGGCATTGTTGTGCGCGAAATCGCAGCTGAATTTTTGTACCCCGTTATCGATATAGGCGTAGGAATTGTAGGTAATGACGTAATACGAGCGGGCGCCGGTGGGAATGAGGTACTGGTCTACGGCGATCTGGTTTTTCAAAGTATTGGGGAGACCAACGACCGGGTAAGTGCCCGTGGTATCGTTGTACACGAAATATTCGTAATCGTGCGTAACGGGAAGGTGTTTGTGCCAGAAAACCGCCTTGCCATTGACTATGCGCACGATCTCCTTTTCAGCGGTGCGGGCGAAAAGCATTTTCCTTCCCGCATCGGGATAGATGTAGGCCATCCGGCTGCTGCGCAACGGAAGGTCGGCGCCATTGAAATTGCGGAACTTCTGCCCGTCGAAACGCACCAACCCGTTTTCGGTGGCCAGCCACAGGAAACCGGCGTTATCCGGCGCAATGCTTTTTACGCTGTTTTGAGGCAAGCCGTTCTCATCCGTGAAATGTTCAACGGTATATGGCAATGTGTCTATTTCCTCCGCATGGGCAAAAAAATGGCTGCCCGCCAGAAGCAATACTAATACGAACGATCTCATGGCCTATTAAAAGAATCCCGGTTGGCGTGCTATATAAGTGCGTTGTTAAAGATATGGACGCGCTTCGTAAATGGGGGTTTCCGACGTTTCATATACAGAAAAACATATTTATATAGAGATGGATTTTATCCGCTCCATCCGGCGAAAAAACCTGACCATACAAATATAGAGATGAATTATTCGGATTCCTAAGCGAACAGGCGTTTTTTTTGAAATATCGTATTGCTGCTTGCCGGTAAGTATCTAAAACCGAAGTCCCGGTGTTGCAAATGCCCCGCTGGAAGTTTTAAGTTAAAATCACACAAAAAGAGGATGAAGAACGATGCATAACTATACCTTACGGCTATACGAAAATTATAATGTCGTGCCATCCGGTAATGATCTGCATGCTTCGCCCGGCCAGACCGCCAAACAAAGAGCAGGAACGTCATGATAACCCGGCAGACCCATCGTATCTTGTCCGTGGAAAAACATGATAAAAAGAAGAATATTTACGGGCAGGAAATGAAACTTTAAGACGGGAGCTGCGTCCTTATGATAGTAAACCCGACCGCCATGAAAAGAACCTTTTCCTTCTTTTGCCTGCTGCTTTCATTTTGCGGGCTGCAAGCGCAAGACGCGGCCGTTTCCCGGCTGGAAAACGACGTGCCCGCGCTGATGAAAGGCGCCAACATTCCCGGCATGGCCGTCGCCCTGATCCGCGACGGCAAACTTATATGGACGCACAGCTTCGGCGTGAGCCATTCCGGCACCGGGCAGCCCGTAACGCCCTCCACCATTTTCGAAGCCGCTTCCCTCAGCAAAGTGGTAGCCGCTTACGCCGTGCTTAAACTGGCGGACGAAGGCAAGCTGAACCTCGATGCGCCGCTCGTGCAATACCTCGGCAACAATTACGGCGTTGAAAACGACGAACGGGTGAAACGCATCACCGCCCGCATGGTGCTCAGCCATTGCACCGGCTTCCCCAACTGGCGGCCGGACGGCGGCAAACTCGTTATCCAGTTCAGTCCCGGCGAAAAATTCCAGTATTCGGGAGAAGGTTTCGTAATGTTGTCTAAAGCGCTGGAAATGATCACCGGCACCGAATTCAACGCATACGTCAAAAGATCGGTGTTTGAGCCGCTGGGCATGACCAGCAGCAGTTTCACCAAAGAAACCATGTTCGATTCGCTGCAGGCATTCCGGCACAACCTGCTGGGCCAGCCTTCCGGCCGCTGGGGCGGTTACGGTGTAAACGCCGCCGCCAGCCTGCGCACCACGATCGGCGACTACGCCGCTTTTTTGGTCGCGCTGCTGAATGGCAAAGGCCTGCGGCCCGCCACTTTGCAGGCGATGTTCAGCCCGCAGATAGGCGTGGGCGAAAAGGCGCCGCAAGTGGCCTGGGGACTGGGCGTTGGGCTTGAAAACACGCCTTCTGGAAAATATGCCTGGCATTGGGGCGACCAGGGAGACAGCAAATGTTATTTCACGGCGGACCTTGAGAAGAAAAACGCCATCCTTTATTTCACCAACAGCCACAACGGCCTCGCCATCATCACCGAAATGCTTGGCGACGGCATCGGCGGGCAACACCCGGCCGTAGCCTGGCTCGACTACGAACGTTATGACCCCGCCGCGCCGGCGCTGTATGCAGACATCCGGACCAGAGGCGCCGCCACCGCGCTGCAAACCTACCGCACCAGCGGCAAACGTTTATCTGAATCGCATATCAACACCATCGGCTACCTGCTGCTGCGCGATAAAAAATTAGACGACGCCATCGCAGTTTTCGAACAGAACACGGTCGATTTCCCGCAATCCGGCAATGTGTGGGACAGCCTGGCCGAAGCTTTTATGCTCAACGGCAACAAACCCCGCGCAATCGAATATTACCAGAAGTCCCTCACGCTCGACCCAAAGAACAGCAATGCCGTAGCACAGCTGAAAACGCTGCAGGGAAAATAAAAGAGGGTTATTCCATAAAATGATCGAGGAACGCTTTGGCGAATTTCGATGCCTGCACCTTGTTCTTGAGATTGCGGTGAAAGGGGTTGTGCATCCCGAAAAATCCCGGGATCGGCTGTACGATGTGATAAAACGGCCGGCTCACGTCCTGCGAATTGGCGAGAATGATAAATGTGATGTCTTTTTCCGGCACTTTGAGGAATAACGCGGAATAACCCATCCACCAGCCGGTATGCCAGATCATTTTCACGCCTTTATAACGCGTTACGAACCAGCCGAGGCCGTACTGGACCTTTTTGCCTCTTTCGGTTACGAAGGGCGTCCAGGCCTGTTCCCAGGTTTCCGGCCGCAGGAAACGTTTTTCGTCGATGGCGGCGGAATACACGGCCAGATCGGCCACGGTGCTCATCAGTCCCGCCGCGGGGCCGAAACCATACCTGAAATTTTTAACGGTGTCCAGTCGTTTTTTCTTTTTGTTCCAGTCGTAGGGTTTGGCCGTCCAGGAAAGATAAGTGTCCCGGTCGAAGCCGCTCAACGCGAAACTCGCGCTGTCGCCGGTACTTGGCGCGGTGCGCATAAGCCCCAGCGGCCTGATGATGGTGTCCGTCACCAGCTGCCCGAAGGTGCTGCCGGAAGCTTTGCGGATCACGGCGTCCAGCTGGTGGTACCAGCTGCCGTTGTACCGGAATGCGTAGCCGGGTTTGTAAGCGTTCCACACATTGCCCATCGCGGTATGGGTGAAGAGATGTTTTATTTTGATGCGCGGGTCGCTGCCCCAGCGGGCGCCGAGATTGATGCCGTATTTCGAAATAGGATCACCAAGCTGCGCTTTACCGGCTTCGATCTGTTGCAGGAGAATAATGGAGCCAAAGGTTTTGGTGATGGACGCTACCTGGTACACGGTGTTTTCGTCCGGCACGACCTTGTTTTCCAGGTCTGCATACCCGAACCCTTTTGCCCAAACGAGGGTTTTGCCGTGCATCACGCCCACGGATATACCGGGAATGTGGTATTTTTCACGGAGCGATTCCAGTTTTGTTTCGAAGGAACGGAAGTTGGCGCTGTCCCACCGGCTACTCTGCGCGCGGAGGGTACTAACGGAAAGAAGAAACAATGCGAAAAGGGCGGATGATCTGTAAAACATGCTGTTGTCCTGTTTTTTTACAAATCTGTCAAAATGCTTTCCCATGGCCTATTCAATTCCGGATTTGAGCAGTGCCCAGGCGGGAAATAAAAGGTTTTCCGCGCGATTGTTTATCTTGAACGCTCAATTATTTCCCTATGCTGCTGCCCGTTATTTTTGGGAGAAAACAAATGCCGGTGCATACCGAATATCTTCATACAGACTGCCCCGTCTGCAAATCCGGTCAACACGCCGAAATAATGATGTACTCGGAATACGTCCATTTTTATTACATCCCTTTTTTTCCTGTCGGGAAAGACGCCTTTACGATCTGCACCCGCTGCGGGTTCAAAAAAACGCTGCGGCTTACGCGGGAGTTCTGCACCTCGCATTCGCTGGATTACGGGAAATACCGCCACCCGCTGCGCACCTTTTCCGGACTGCTCTTCATTGCAGGCATTATCCTCTTCACGATCGTGGCCGGTAAATTCGGTGATTAAAATATTATTAATATTTATACTATATTTGAGGCGTCATCCTGTAAACCAGTACAGTCATGAAATACACCCTATGCCTTCTTCCCGCGCTTTTCCTGTTCGCCACGGCGGGCGCTCAAACCGCTGAGTATGAATTGTATAAACCATCGCCGGATTCTTGCGGCCACGTGATGCTGTACCGGGACGGTACCTTTTATCTCGGCGGAGACTGCACCAGCTCGCCACTGAGCACGGCCGGCAGCTGGCGGCAGGTGCGGGACACGGTATTTTTCCTCCCTCAAAATCCCGCCGGCATCAGGGCAGTACAGTCCACCACGGCATTTTTTACGCCGGGAGACACCCTGGCCGTGGAAGTGCTGACCAGCAGCGGCAGGAATATCTCGAACCGGGTGCAACTTTGCTGGCGGCTACCCGATGGCGGCGGCGACATCCCGCTTACCTCCCCCGGAAATAAAGCCTATATTGCCAGTCCGCCCGCCGACGGCCGCCTGTTGCTGAGGGTATTGGGCCAGGACGTGGAGCTGCCCGGCGGATTTGCGAATAATTTTATCGTGAAGCTCAACATACCCGAAGAATGGGCCACCGCATCGGGATGGTGCCGGCAAAGCCGTTTTTATTTGTTGAAAAAAGACGGCAAGCTGCTCCCTCCTGCCGAGCCCGCCCCGGTGGCGCACCGATAACGCCCTTGACATGATGAATAGTCCCGCTGGAAAAAGATCAATGTTTTTCCACCAGTTCCCTCAGTTTTAATGCGTTGAAGGCGGCATACGCTTCCTGGTCGTTATCGAAATACACGTATACGTCTTTTCCTTTTTTTCGCCATTTTTTGCAGAACGCTGCCCATTTGCGAAGCCCGTTATCCGAATAGTTGCCCTGGTATTTTCCGCCCGGGCCGTGCAGGCGGATGTAGATAAAACCAGCCGTCACTTCCAGCGGAGACACATGATGTTCCAGCTCATAGATACAAAATGCGGCCTCATGTTTTCTCAGCAGGGCGTAAATTTCATCTGTATACCAGCTGTGATCGCGGAACTCGAACGTATAACGAAGCCCTTCGGGCAATGCTTCCAGGAATTTCTCCAGCCTTTCCGCGTTCACGCCGAAAGAAGGCGGCAGCTGGAACAGCACGGGACCGAGCTTTTCTTCGAGATGGAATGCGCGGCGGAAAAATTTCGTTATGCTGCTTTTATCGACGATCAGTTTTTTCATGTGCGTCATAAAACGGCTGGCCTTTACGGCATAGATGAAACCCTCCGGCACGGCATCTCTCCAGGCGTTAAACGTTTTAATGTCCGGCAGCCGGTAAAATGAATTGTTGATCTCCACCGTACCGAACCGCTCCGTAAAATAACCGAACCAGTCTTTTGTTTTCAATTCTTCCGGATAAAAACGGTCTTTCCAGTGTTTGTACACCCAGCCTGACGTGCCGATGTAAACTTTGCCCTGTTTCATACTGGCAAGCGGCCCAATTACTATGCCATGCGAAGCTGTGGAAACCCTTACCCAGCCTACATACAAGCTGTTTAACGCATTGCCGCGGCTGTTGCAAAAAACGGGGTTTGGATAATATTATTGCGGCATTGGCGCTGCTTTTGAACGTATGCCCTAAAAATATTTCATCATGCTTATTCCGTTAATATCGCTGGCTTTTGTACTGTTGTTGGTGTTTGTCTACATTTTTGCGCAGGGAAACCGCAAAACAAAGGATGAAGGCAACAAACGCGTGCGTTAATCATTCAGCAAAACCAGAACCGGGATCAACTCAGCCCGGGTTTGCCGGCGTGATCATCGTGAGCACGCAAACCCAGCGCCCGTCTGCTTTCCGGCATACTGGTGGACCATTCAAAAAAACTGAAGGGCATTCCTTTCCACGTTCCGGCGCTGGTGCCTTTGCTCGTGATCACCGCGGAATCGCCATAGATCTTTATCCTGAACATGCCCGAATCCATACGCATATGCACCAGCTCGCCGGAGATCACCAACTACGTCCCTATCAACCTGCAAACTTGGAAAAAACCGGCGTTTTAAGGTTTATTCCAGATGGCCTTTACGGTTTCTTCCACGTTTATGCCCATCGGGCAGGCGGCCGATCTTGTATTGCCGCGGTTGCGGACGACAGGCTTGCCCCTGCCCGGCGAAACGATGCGGCACACCGGCATTTGCAGGAAACCGTTTTTGTCCGTGCGCGCCAGCCAGTCGTGCGCATACCAGAGCCATTTGTTGCGATATTCCTCGGGCTGCAGGTAAAACCAGGTGATCTCGTCGTAGCCCCAGATAAAATGAGAGGCCGTATCTGCCACGCCGGGATTGTGGCTTACCCCGAAATTGTCCAGCTCAACAAGATAGGGCAGCGATGCGCATTCCCAGCCGCTGGGCGTAATGCAGCCCTGGCTTCTGCCAAAAAACGCGTCGAGGTAACCGGTCTGCAAAATGCCTTCCTGCGGTTTTTCGACCACTTCTTTGATGCGAAGCGGGAAGGAATTGAAGTCGAGCAGGCTTTTACCGTCCACCACCATTCCGCCGGAAGGCGTGTGCGCATCGAGCAGCACCCATTTACGGCGCGTGTGGTCTTTGGCGTAAGCGCGCACTTTGGCGAGGAATTGCGCCCAGTGCCGCAGCCCTTTGTCTTCCATGCCGATCAGCGCGATCTGCCCCATATGCAGGGCTTCGCAGCCGAGGTCCATATACGATCCGGAAAGGAACATCAGCCAGAGCTGCGCTTCGGTGCGCGTGATATCCGGCACGCTGCGGCCTTTGCCCCAATGGTCCACGAGTTTCCCGTTGCGGTTCAGCATGCTGTCGTACCGGAAATTTCGCCGTTCCATCGGCAGGCCCAGCGCTTTGAACGCCCATGCGGGAACGGCCACGCTGTCTGCCTTTCTCCCCACCGCCTCGAAAACGGCCGCCTGGAAAATCACTTCCGGATCGCGGGCATGCACCTGGTTGATGAGTTTACGCGCTTCTGTCCAGAAATCGGGATTATTGAGCGTGGTTTCTTTGCCCCAGCGGTAGATCGCGCGGCCGATAAACTTCGCGCCGATGTTTTCGATCATGCGCACATCGTCTGCCTTGAAGGGATAATCGCCGTCGTTGCAATACGGGTCAACGGCCAGGAACTCCGCCATCGTGACGGAACGGCTGAGATAATATTCGAGCGTTTGCCGGGAAATGCCTTTTTCATCAAAATGCGCGACGGAATGCTGGCCCCGTGCGGTCAGCGAAGAAAGCAGCAGTACGCAGGGCATGGCGTACCGGCGCAGACAGGCGAAGGATAGTTGCATAGACGTGGTTTTCTGTAATGATATGGTCAAGATACGGAGAAGAAAGGGCACTGTCAATAGACATTGTCCACCACGTCTTTGTTGTATTTGTTGCGGTACGCCTGCGGCGAAAGACCGGTGATCCTGCGGAAAAGATCGCGGAACGCTTTTACGTCGGAATAACCGGTTTCGTACATTACTTCGTTCACGGTTTTGCGGCCGGTTTCGAGGGATTTTTTCGCCATTTCCACCTTTACCCTTTGCTGGTATTCAACGGGCGTGTTGCCGGTGGCTTTGAGAAAACGCCGGTCGAAGTTGCGCCGGCTCACGGAAAGATTTCCGGCCAGCTCGTCCATGTTCACTTTTGCGTCGAGGTGTTTTTCAAGGAAAGCCTGGGCTTGCAGTACCACATCGTCTGAATGGTTTTTCTGCCCGTTGAAGATCGTGAAAGGGCTTTGGCTGTTGCGGTCGATGTCTACCTGGAACACTTTTGCGCAAACGATCGCCGTGCTCCTGTCGTAATATTTTTCGATGAGGTACAACATCAGGTTGAGGAAAGAAAACGCGCCGCCGTTCGTATAAATGCCATATTCGTCGGTAATGAGGCGGTCTGTTTGCAGGTTCACGCCGGGGAACATTTCCCTGAACTTCGCCGCCGCGTTCCAGTGGGTAGAGCAGCTTCTTCCTTCCAGCAAGCCGGTGGCGGCGAGCAGGAACGCGCCGGTGCAGATGCTGGCCACTTCCGCGCCTTTGCGGTATTGCCCCAGCACCCAGTTTACCGCTTCTTCGTTCTGCTTCACCACTTCTTCGAGGTTTTCATGCGCCAATGCGGGGATGATCAGCACGTCCGTTCGCGCGATGTCGCGGATGGAAGCGTGCGGGTGAATGGAAAACAAGCCGCCGTACAGCTCGCTATCCCCTGAAACGCCCGCTACCTGCACCCGGAAAATTTCTTCCTTGCCGAGGCTCCGGTAATGTTTGTTGGCTTTGAGAAAAAACTTGTACGGGCCGATCACGCTGCTCAGGTTGTTTTGCCCTTCCGGGATAAGAATGGTGAGTGTTTTCATACACACATTTTGAGATCTTCCAAATTTATGTAACCGAACGGTATCTTTACAAAAATAAACAATCCTGGCCTAACAGCCGCCACAGGCTCAAATCCGCGCTACTGCTGTTTTCACGTAACATTTTCGGGCAAGGGGCAGGTATTTTGGACTGATCATTGTATGATTTGTTAAGAACAAAACCATTCGTTATGAGAAACAAACATTTCCTGGGCATTTCAGCCCTGCTGGTGGCCGGCTTTACCTCCTTTTCTTCCTGTCATAACGACGACGATCCCGTAAACGACCCGATATTATTGTTCGAGATCCCGCTCAGCACCAAAATGGAGAACCCGGCTCCTCCCGGAAGGTCTGAAACCGGCCTGCTCACCATGCAGCTTTACCGCGACAATACGTTGCGTTACAATTTTAAGGTAGACAATCTCGCCTCCGGCGACGGGCTTACCATGGCGCATTTTCACGCCGGCGACCCGGTGACCAACGGCCCCATCATCCTCCCTTTCCCGGCATGGACGGGCACTACCAGCAGCGGAACGCTTACCCTTCGCCAGTCGCTGGTAGACAGCCTGAAAAACAGCAGTAACGATATTTATTTCAACGTTCACTCCACCCAATACCCCGGCGGCCTTGTGCGCGGCACCGTGAACAGCGATCTGGTGCTCGCAGAAACCATCAACATGAGCGGCGTGAACGAAGTGCCGCCGGTGGTGACCACCGCAACCGGCGTAGCGCTGCTGCGCCTGACCGTTGACAGGAAATTGTATTCCAAAGTAACGGTCACCAACCTGCCTCCCGGCGACGCGCTTACCATGGCGCATATCCACCGCGGGGCCACCGGTGTGAACGGCGCCGTGCTTGTGCCGCTGGCAGCCACCGCCGCCGATTTCAACATTTCAAAAATGACGCAGCTGGACGAAGCCACCGCGGCTGCCGTGCGCAACGAAGCATTGTATGTAAACGCCCATTCCACCACCTGGCCGAATGGCGTGATACGCGGACAGATCCGTTAACGGTCTGCATATTGACTGCAAAAAGGGATAAATACGTTTATCCCTTTTTAAATTTATCTTAACCTTATGGAAGAGATATACGGGGAAACCTTCACCCAAAAGGATTTCACGCAAAAGCCGCTCCCGAAGGGAGAATACGGGAACTGCACTTTTGAATCCTGCAATTTTCGAAAACCGATCTTTCCGGCTGCGTGTTCCCGGAATGTATATTTGCCGGCTGCAATCTTAGCCTGGTGAAGCCGGGCAACACGGCTTTCAGGGAGCAGACCTGCGCACTTCATTCAACTATTCGCTCGACCCCGGACAGAACCGCATCAAACACACGAAATTCTCACAGACAGGGCTTCCCGGGCTGCTCGGCAGGCACCAGATCGAGATCGGTTGAGGTTATTTTTTGTGAATTTCTTTCAGCATCAGGTAAAACGCGCCGCGCGGCATATCGCCGTGATTGTAGCCGTCCAGCTCGTAAAGCAGCGTGTGTTTATGACCCGTGAGTTTCATCATGCGCGCGAAATAGGCATTTTCCTCGTAACGCCCCGTCATTTCCATTTCGCGGTTGCCGGTGTAGAGATACAGCGGCGGAGCGTCTGCCCGTACATGGTACAGCGGCGCATACTCGTCGATGACGGGCTGCAGTTCACGGATACCGCGTTCATTCCTTACCGTAAAATGCGTGATGGCCTGCGAGCTGAAAGAAAACAGCGCCGCAATGCGGTTGGCGTCGATGTTGTGTTTGCCCATCCATTTTTTATCGAGGCCGGTCATGCACGTTAAATACGCGCCCGCGGAATGGCCGGAAACGTAGATCTTACTGGTATCTCCACCCAGGGAAGCAGCATGTTCAAAGGCCCAGGCCACGGCAGCGGCGGCGTCTTCAATATAAGCAGGCGCTTTCACTTTCGGGCTGAGGCGGTAATTCGCGGCGATCACGATCAGGTGCTGCTTTTTTAATTCAGCCGGGATGGACTTATTGCCGCCGGTGATGCCGCCACCGTGGAACCACACTACCACCGGCGCATTGGACGGTTTTGCCGGGTAATACACATCCAGGCGGCAGCGTTCTTTCATATAATCGTCCTGCTCACCGGTGCGGTACTGCAGGTCTTTCTTTTCGATATATGTCGTTGTATCCTGCGCAAAAGCGGGAATAAGCCTGAACAACAGGCAGAGAAGCACGATTTGTTTCACGGGATGGTATTTCCCGTAAAGAAAATAAAAGTTTTTTACGATCCGCTTCTTTTCTCAAACTTCGTTACCTGGTGGCTGATCGGTTTCAGCGTGCGCAGAAATTCATAGATCGCGCCGAGGTCCTGCTCCGTCATTTTTGCGTACATCACCCAGGGCATGGGGGTATTGAAGTCTGTGGGCGCAACTTTCAGGGATTGATAGGTGGAATCGGCATACAGCTTGAAGCGCCTGATGAACTGCTCTTTCGACCAGGAGCCGATACCTGTGGCATCGGGCGTAAGATTGGCGGAGCGCACAACGCCGCCGGGAAACAGGAATTCCCCGCCGCCGCCGAACTCCGTGCCTGCAATCACCGTTCCTTTATCGCTTTTACTGTGGCATTCCACGCAACTTGCCGCCGTGATCAGGTATTTGCCATAGGCTTTAACATCGCTGGTGTCGGGCCTTGGGGTGAATTGTGACTTCTGCGGAATGGTATTGACGATGAGATTCACGGGGAAGTCCAGCGATCTTGCGGCGATGTCGTTTTTAACCGGCGATAAGCTCCTGAGATAACTGATGATGCAATAAATATCTTCCCTGTCCAGCTTCCCGTAATTCCTGTAAGGCATTAGCGGGAAAAGCGCGGAGCCGTCCTTGCTGACGCCGGATGTAATGGCCCGGAACAATTCCCCGTCAGTCCATCCGGAAATACCGTGCGGCGTAATGTTGCGGCTATAAATCGTTCCCGGCAACCCCATTTCGGGCCCAAACCGTTCGCCGCCTCCGCCAAAACTTTCCGATACAAGCGGGCCGGCAAACTGGCTCCAGTCGCGGACGCTGTGGCAATCCATACATACGGCCACGTTATTGGCGAGATATTTTCCGCGCTCAATCCGTTCCGGCGTTTTTTCGATGGTAATAACTTCAGCCGGGCCTACGTCGGGCAGGGCGCTTTTTACGTAAGTAGCTACGGCGGCCACGCCTACGATAAGAATGAGTACGATCACGACCGTGATCTTCAGGAATTTTTTCATGGTACAGGAATTTGAGAAAATGGGGTGAATTCGAAAGATACTCATTTTTAGCGGTTTGCACGTTATCTTTCAATGGCTTTCCTTTTCGGCGGGCGTCGCCTGTATTAAAATGCATCAGTACATGAACCGTTTGCGTAAGTGCTTTTTCAGCGCCGTTTCTTTTTCCCGCAGGCGCGCATCGTTACCCGGCGCTCTTTCATGCTGGTGCAGTTGCCCCTGTGTGCCGGGACGTTGAAGGTACTGCAGGGCTGCCGCAGGCAAATATGTTTAATTTGATGCAAAACGGATTTGCTTAACCCTGATTCATTTATGAGAAAATTCACCCTGTTTTTTCCCCGTATTTATGCCGCTTCGTTTCCCGTCACAAACTGATCCGGGAATAACTTCGCGTTTGCGTCGTCTCCCGTTAAAGAGCTGTCCGGCCGGGCAGCTCTTTTTTTAGCGCTGCGTGCAACAGGAATGAAAGATTTTTTAACCTGAATTAAAGATTTCGTAACATTATTTATTATAAAGTGTAAATATTATTTTAGACGTTTATACCCTATAATCTTCCCGAATGAAAAAGACCTTACTGGCTATTTTTTCGCTGTTTTGCGTGCAGACCGTTACAAGCGGGCAAGACCGGCATGTTATCCTGATCAGCATCGACGGCCTGCGGCCGGAATTTTACAAAGACCCTTCCTGGAACATGGTGAACCTGCGCCAGGCCATGCGGGAAGGCGTGTATGCAGACGGGGTGGACGGTGTTTTCCCGACCGTTACCTACCCTTCCCACACCACCATGATCACCGGCGTAAAACCACTTAAACACGGCGTGTATTACAATACGCCGTCGGAGCCGCTGGGCATTACCGCCAAATGGATCTGGGATTATAACACCATTAAAACGCCTACCATTTTCAGCGCGGCGAAAGACAAAGGATTAAAGACGGCATCCGTGTATTGGCCGGTTTCCTTTAATTCTCCCGCTACTTATAATTTCCCGGAATACTGGTACCTGTCTGATAAAAAGACCCGCGTCACGCTTAAAGCATTAAAAGAAAACACCACGCCGGCGGGGCTTTACGAAGAACTGGAAAACAATGCCTTTGGCAAACTCGAAGACGTGGACTTCAGCGGCGATTATCTTGGTCTTGACGAAAACCTCGCCCGTGCAGGCTGTTACCTCATCCGCAAATACAAACCTTCGTTCGTTGCGATACATCTTGTGATGGTAGACCATTTCGAACATGAAGAAGGCCGCGACGGCGACAAAGTGAGAGCCGCCATCGCCAGTGTGGACCATGCGGTGAAAAGCATCCGCGAAGCGGTAGACATTGCGGGCATCACAAAAAATACCACCATTATCGTAACGGGCGATCATGGTTTCGTGGATATACACGCCACAGTGGCGCCCAATGTGCTGCTGGCGAAAGCCGGTTTGTACGACCCGCAGCAACCCGCTAACTGGAAGGCCTATTTCCATACGGCCGGCGGCGGATGTTTCCTGCAGCTGAAAGATAAAAACGACAAACCGACCCGCGACAAGGTATTGCAACTGTTAAAAGATCTTCCGGCGGCGCAGCGGCAGACCTTCCTCATCAAAACCCGCGAAGAGCTGGACGAAATCGGCGCGGACCCCACCGCGGCCTTCGGTCTTGCCGGCCGCCAGGGCTACGCCTTTACGCCCGCCGCCACCGGCGAGTTCATTCGTCCGGCTAAAGGCGGCACGCACGGTTTTTATCCCGATTTTAAAGAAATACAAACGGGTTTCGTGGCCTTTGGCAGCGGCATCCGTAAGGGCGGCGTGATACCGCAAATGGGATTGGTGGACATTGCGCCGCTGATCAGCCAGCTGCTCGGGCTGGATATGCCCGCGGGAGACGGTTTGCTGCTGAACGGGGTGTTGACGAAATAAATAATGAATATGCGATCCCTACCGTTATGGTGCAATACCGTTTTACCGGCAAATTTTTTGTTGAAGCAGGCCCGCAGGTCGCTGCGCTGGTAAACCCGAAAAAAAGGGACTATCCTGATCTGAACGGCCCGGGTTTTACGAGCCGTCATGAAAACATCGGCGACTTTCTCCTGGCCGCCGGTGCGGGATACCAGTTCAACCAGAACGTTGGCGTGTATGCCCGTTACAACCAGGGACTGGTTTCCATCAGGAGCTCTTCCTCCATGCCCGACCGGTACAACCAGGTAGCCCAGGCGGGCGTGATGCTGAAATTTTAAGCGGGACGGTCTTTTTCACCGCGCCATTCATGCGCGATGTTGGTCATCAGCAAAGCGTTATCAAAACGGAGACCGCTGTTCCGGAATGTTTCCTGTTCAAAAAAAGTGGAACGCACCTGTGATACTTCCAGCGGCTGTACATCCCAGTGAAAGGTGTGCAGCCGCAAACCTTCGTAGCCGGTTCCTTTAGGCGAATAACCCACGCAGCCTTTTTCGAAAAAAGCGGAGGCTTCGGCAAGACTGCCGAAAATGGAATCTTCCGGGAAACGGTCCGTCGTTTTTGCTTTTATGGAAATGCCGGTATGGTCGCCGCTTTGGAAGGAAACGTTGTAATGGCCGTCTTTTTCCTGCACATCGAAATCCGCCAGCTGATGCACACCGGGGAAGAACCTGCCGCCCAGGAAAACGTTCAGCTTCGAAGAAGTGTCCCGCCGCGGCACGTACACACCTTCCCTCGTTTCCCCATTTTCTTCCCACTCCACCGCGATGCGGTGTGCGCCGTTTTCGGAAGAAATGCCCACAAAGGCCGGCAATCCTTTTGGGCGAACATGTCTCAGCCTTATCAGGCATACGCCCGCTACGGCTTTGCCGTTATGCGTTTTCGGGCGAAAATCGGCGGGAAGCACCGTCTGCAAGGCCTGCGGCTCCATCGTGAAATTGATGAGAATGCGGCGCTCTATGACACCTTTAATCACGGGAATTTTCATGATGCTAAAATTATTCTGACAATTGCAAGATCGTCCGTTGGCCCAAGAACCCAGCTGTCTTTTATTTCCTTCATCTTCCGGTCCAGCATATCCGGGCTGTTTTCATAATTCCGGTCGATCAGTAAATGTTCCGCTACATTGCCCTTTTCCGGGTAGGATGCCTGGTTAAATTTATCGAACGTAAATATGCCATCCGTTGCAAGACTGATATCGTTCACATTCTGAAACGACAGCCTTTGCTGCTGCCGGGCAAACCAAGATTCAAAATCTTCGTGCAAATGATACCCAAGATAATCGGGTTTGTTATCCTGCTCAAATTCATAAAATTGCCGGTCGACACAAAGCAACCCGTCGCCGATGCACATACATTCGGCGCTTCGCGCATTCGCGTCAAGAATGCCGATCAACAGTACCGGCAACCTGTTGCGCGTATACCCGCAGTTCGACGAAACGCCGCATGTAAAAATGCCTGAAAAACACACCTGGCCGAACCCGGACGGGCTGTATTGCAAAAGCTACTGCCCGCTGCACCCGGACCTGCACAAAGTAGTGTTCGCACTGGTAGACGAGATCTGCGAAGTATTTGAAGCGGATACATTTCACGCGGACATGGACGAGGTATTTTATATCGGCGACGATAAATGTCCGCGTTGCGGCGGGAGAGACAAAGCCGAATTGTTTGCCGGCGAAGTGAACAAAATACGCGATCATCTCGCCCGCAACGGCCGCCAGCTGTGGATCTGGGGCGACCGCCTGATAGACGGCAAAACCACGGGCATGGGCATATGGGAAGGTAGCATGAACAACACGCACCGCGCCATCGATCTGCTGCAAAAAGACGTGATGATCTGCGACTGGCATTACGAGCGGCCCGACCAGACGCCGGTGTATTTTGCGATGAAAGGTTTTTCAGTGATCACCTGTCCCTGGCGCAATCCTTCTAACGCGCTGCTGCAGCTGGAAGACATGTACCGCTTCCGCAAGCAGGCCACCCGGGAGCTGAAGAACCGCTACCAGGGCATGATGCAGACGGTATGGTCCGGAGCGGGTGTTTTCCTGAACGAATTTTACGGCCAGAAAACGGAAGAGAACACGCCCTCCCAATGTTTCCGCAAACTGTTCGTGAAACCTTAACCGGTCCCCGGTACTATACGAAAGCCGCTGGGAACAGCGGCTTTCTGGTTTACCTACAACTGTTTATACTGAAAATTAATTGAGTATAAGCATGTTGCAAAATTAACAGGCGTTTTGAAAGGAAGCAACCCGCTTTCCCCATAGTTACCGGTAACCTCCAGGCTAGGGACGCGGCTTTCGTTATTGCCCCTTGGAAAAGTCGTTATTCCCCCCGCTCCCTTCCGGGATATTAACGGAGATTTACAACATAAAAATAAAGGAATCATGGCAAGAAAAATCATCCTCTCGATGCATGTATCGCTGGACGGCTATGTAGCAACGCCTGACGGCGGAATGGACTGGGTCCGGTTTGACGATGAGCTGTTCCGTTTTGTAGGCGAAATGACCGAAGAAGCGGACACGGCGCTGTATGGCCGCAAAACCTGGGAAATCATGGATAACTACTGGCCCACGGCCGACCAGAAGCCAAACGCCGGCGAGCACGACCGCCAGCATGCGGCCTGGTACAGGCGGGTGAACAAGGTAGTGATATCCGATTCTATGAAAGGCCGGGAACTTCCCCGGACAAGGATCTTCAGCGGCAATATCGCGGAGCAGGTAACACAATTAAAACAGGAACCTGGCTCCAATATCATGATCTTCGGCAGCCCCGGCGCTTCGCAGGTACTGATGGAGAACGGGCTGATCGACGAATACCACCTGTTCGTCAACCCTGTGGCCCTCAACAAGGGCATACCGTTATTCAAACAAAAAGACCGCGTGAACCTGAAGCTGACGGCCACCAAACCCTACGAATGCGGCGTGGCGTGGCTCCATTTCCGGCAGCGCTGATTAAACATTCCACGCGTCCAAAAAATTCGTCAGCAGCGCGCCGTTCAAATTCCCGGGCTTGTGATGCGGGTTTGGGGGGAACAAAGGCTAGGAAACTCCCGCAAGAGTATGTAACTTAATCCTGCATGAACACAATACCGAAAGTTTTAAGGACCTACGCCGCCATCGGCGCGATCATGGGCTGGATAGCCATCCTCGGCCAGCTGTATCTTTCGATAACTACCCGCCAGATATCGCTCGGCGAGTTGCTACTGCGGTTTATCGGGTATTTCACCATCACCACCAACACGCTGGCGGCGCTAACGTTCACCGCGTTCTGGATGCCGCGCGATACGATGCTGGGACGCTTGCTCAGGAAACCTTCCTCAATTTTCGCCGTTACTGTTTTTATGATCGTGGTAGGCGTGATCTACAACCTTATCCTGCGCTTTTTGTGGGCGCCCCAGGGTTTTCAGCGGATGGTGGACGAGCTGCTGCATTCGGTTCAACCGGTATATTTCCTGTTTTTCTGGCTGCTGTACACCCCGAAAAAAGGGTTGAAGATAAAACAGTTCAACCGCTGGATGCTGTACCCGCTGGTTTATATCTCTTATGTGATCGTGCTGGGTCTTTTTACAGGGCATTACCCCTATCCTTTCGCGGACGCGGAACTGCTGGGCTACCCCAAAGCCCTGCTGAACGGGGCGGCCATGATGGGCGGTTTCTGGGTGCTGGCCTGGCTGCTGGCGGGCGTGGCCCAATTGGGCAAATCGCGTGCTGAAAGACAGCTGGAATAGGCTTTCCGCCGCTCACAAATTTTATTCTAAATTGGTGCATACCTTTGGCTGATGAAACTCCTGGTGATCGAAGATGAAACGGACCTGGCGAAGAGCATAACCGGGTACCTGGCGGATTACGCCTGCGAAACCGCCGCTACTTACGCGGAAGCGCTGGAGAAGGTCGAAACGTATGAGTACGACTGCATCCTGCTGGACATTATGCTGCCCGGAGGAGACGGCATCAAAATACTCGAAGCCTTCAAAGCGCTCAACCGGCAGGACGGGGTGATCATCATTTCGGCCCGCAACTCGCTGGACGATAAAGTAAAAGGTTTAAAAACCGGGGCAGACGATTATCTCGCCAAACCCTTTCACCTGTCTGAACTGGCTGCGCGCATACATTCCGTTATCCGCCGGAAAAATTTCTCCAATACCGACGTGATCGTCCAGCAGGAACTGAAGGTGGACCTGCTTTCCAAAAAAGTAACCGTGCACGGCTACGAAATACCGCTCACCAAAAGCGAGTTCGACCTGCTGCTGTACCTGATGGGCAACAAAAACCGCGTGATCTCGAAAAGCGCGCTGGCAGAGCATCTTTCAGGCGATATCGCCGATATGCTGGACAGTCATTCTTTTGTATACGCCCACATCAAAAATCTCCGCAAAAAACTCGGCGAAGCCGGTTACGGCAATTACCTGAAAAACGTATACGGCACGGGGTACAGGTGGGAAGATTGATCGAACGGTTATTGCTGCAAAACTTCAGCCACCATCCGGTTCAACGTGGCCAGGTTGGTGATGGCGTCGCCGATGGTGTTGTTAAAATATACGTATACGTCTTTGTTTTCGCGGAGCCATTGTTGAATGAGCAAAGCCTGCTGAAGGAGAAATTCGTCTGTGTAACCGCCGCGGTAATCGCCTTCGGGGCCGTGAAAACGCAGGTAAACGAAACGCGCTTTTTTATTGAGACGCGTATTCTTTGATTTCGGGATGTCGTGCAGCACAACGCTGCAGCTATATTCGTCCGCCAGTTCGTAGGTTTCGCCAATGTACCAGGACGGATGCCTGAACTCGAGCGCTACTTTCCAGCCATGCGCCGGGCGAATGCCTTTGAGGATACGCAACAGCGTTTCCACTTCGCCGAAACGCTCCACCGTAAGCGACGGCGGGAACTGCAGCAGCAGGCAGCCTTTTTTATCCCCGGCCCCGGCGATCGCTTCGATAAAACGCTGCACGTCTTCCGCCCGATAGACAAACCCTTTCGCATGGGTGATTTCCCGCCAGAGCTTAAACGTAAACACAAAATCTTCCGGCACTTCCGCCGCCCACCTGCTTACCGTGGCGGCCCGCGGCACTTTGTAGAACGAACTGTTCACTTCGATGCTGTTGAACAACGAACCATAAAACGTCAGCCGGCTTTTATCGCGGAACGCCGGCGGAAAAACCTGTTTATTGGGCACCGGCAGCACGAGCCCGCTGGTGCCCGACCTGAAAATGGTTTTGACAGGGTGTTTCATGCCATTCACCCTTCAAAAAAAAGACCAGCTTGCAGCATCCATCCCAAAAATATTTGCGCAAGTACTTGCTTGCATTTATATTTGCAAGCAAGTACTTGCATATTTATTGTAAATAAAACCGTCCACATCATGAGAAAATTAAAATTACAGGTGCAGATCTCCATAGATGGGTTCGTTTCCACCGGGCCAGATGACGAACAGCACTGGGTTACCTGGCAATGGCAAGAGATCCGCCCGCACGTGATCGCATTATCCGATTCCACGGATACCATTCTTATCGGCCGGAAACTCGCCGTCGACTATATCCCTTACTGGCAAAGCGTTTACACACAACCCGGCGATCCCATGCACGAAATAGCCGTTCGTGTGATGAATGCAAAAAAAGTTGTTCTTACCAAAACCCTGGAACGTTCTGAATGGGAAAACACCGTGCTGGCAAAAGGCGATCTTGCTGAAGAAGTGAATAAACTGAAACGCCAGGAAGGAAAAGACATCATTGTGTACGGCGGCGCTTCTTTTGTGTCCGCGCTGATTAGGGAAGGGCTGATAGACGAATACCACCTTTTCGTGAACCCGGTCGCCATCGGCCGCGGCGGCGCCATCTTCGGCGGGCTGGATACTTTCCGAAAGCTTTCGTTAAAAGAAACCACCGTATTTCCATGCGGTATTGTGAAGCTGCATTATCAGCCCCTGTAACAACGGAATGGCATAACAAGCCCCGAAGAAATTCGGGGTTTTTTATTGTTTGTAAAATCTCCCCAACAGCTTATATTTGTTACGCTTCCCTGTCAACCTCCCGCGAATCAATATTGTAAACATTGTTCACGCTGCATGGCGCAGCGATTAAAATATTGACGCATGAAAAAGAACATTTACATCGTAGGCGCAGGCGCTATCGGCCGGGCGCTGGCGGTTCTCCTGGAACTGGAAGGCGCGCCTGTTACGCTGCTGCGCGGCAGTGCGGACGATCTGCCCGCTTATTCTGAACAGCTGCAGGTATTGCTGGAAAACTGGGACGAAAAAAATGCGGAGATCGGGATCAGCACCATCAGTCATTTTAACGAGCTGAACGGCATCGTCGTGATCGCGAGCAAATCTTATGGCAACCGCCGGCTGGCGCAGCTCCTGGCGAACAAGACCGGCAGTTCCCCCATCGTGATCCTGCAGAACGGGCTGAACGTTGAGCAGCCTTTTATAGACGGCGGTTTTTCTGAAATATACCGTTGCGTGCTGTTTGTGACCAGCCAGGTGATGAACAACGGGAAAGTGCGCTTCAAACCCGTGTCCGCCTCCCCCATCGGCATTGTCAAAGGCGATGAAACAGGCCTGCAGGCCGTGGTGGAATCGCTGAACAGCCCGCATTTTGGGTTCAGGGCGGAAAACGATATCAGGACGGTGATCTGGAGAAAAGCGGTGATCAATTGCGTGTTCAACTCCGTATGCCCGCTGCTGGAAACGGATAATGGCATCTTTCACCGCAATGGGGAAGCGTTGGCGATCGCGCGGAGAGTGATTGCCGAATGCATTGGTATCGCGGCGCTGCAGGGAATTACTTTGCAGGCGGCCGAAGTGGAGGAAAATCTGTTGCAGATCAGCCGCTCCTCCGACGGGCAGCAGATCTCCACCCTGCAGGACATTCTGCACAAACGCGAAACGGAAATAGATACGCTCAACGCCGAGATCGCGCGCATTGCCGCATCGCTCGGAAAAGAAAACGAGGTAACCGAAACCCGGCTGCTGGGCGGGCTTACCGCATTAAAATCAGCACTGAACCGGCAGAAGATCTGAAGACAATGCTCATCACCGGCGCGAGCCGCGGCATTGGCACGGTTATCTTCATCATGCAGCAGGTACATTGTTTTCATACATACGTCCCCGTTATCCCAAACACAGCCGTAGCAAAGCATTTCCGGCTGCGATAAAAATTCTATATTTAACTGAATAAAAAAAGCCGGATAGATATCCGGCTGCGTTACGTTGATTTAATTTTAATCTAAATAATGCTGAAAAGCCTGATAGACATCAGGCTACCACTTGTTTTAACAAACTATATACTTGAAAAAAAAGACCTAATTGCTATTGCAGCACTTCGTTGATCGTGGCGAGCAATTTCCCGGACATCACCGGTTTTTCCACGAAGGCGGCCGCGCCGCACCGCATGGCGGCGGTTTCCATACCAGGCACGCCAGACACGATCACCACCGGTACCTCTTTCAGCGTTTCGCTGCGTTTCAGATGCTGGCATATCTCTATCGCATCCATTGTCAGGAACTGGCTGTTTACAACAAACAGGTCCGGCTTGCCGAAATCGTATCTCAATAACTGGACGTCTGTTGTAACCAGCTCTACTGTATAACCGTGCTGGCCCAGCAATCGCTGGTACACCTGTACGCTTTCTATATTCCGTTCTATGATCAGGATCGTTTTGTTCATAATGCTAAAGCTGGTGAGTTCCACAAAAAAGGATAACCGGCGGAATGGCGGGAATCATTACGGGTATATCCTAAATACGCGCGTTATCCAGGGGAAGCCGGGATCGGTCATGAAACAGTTTGCCGCAGCACGGTGGTTACGCGGCAATCGGCGGAAGGGCCCCCTTTCGTGGGGGAATCATCTGACGAGGGAGCAGTGCCGGATGAATATTTTTTCGGGGATGTATTGCCGGGGAAACCGGAAAGACAAAGAAGGTTTGCGCAGGAAAGGCGTCAGCAGCTGGCTGATCACGTAACGGAAAGCGGCGGCGAACACGACGCGCGGCACTACGTTCAATGCGGCATCCTGCCGGGTTTCCGTCATGGAAACCATATGCAGGATATGTTCGTCTTTCCGTTTGTTTTTTTTGGTCGCGAGTTTTACGACATTCATGTCTTCGTCGACCAGCTTCTGAAGGCAGATATTGTGGGTCGCTAATGTCAGCATAGCGCCGATTACCAGTATTTTGAAGGCAAATGCTGATAAAAGGACGCAATTATGGTAAATCTTCCAATTTCTCATGTGGCTGAAGGCGATGCGCTAAAGTATAACAATTTCATTACAATCAGAAGTAAAACGCCTTAAAATGAAGAGGGACGGCCCTTCCGGAGAAAGACCGTCCCTTTTTACAAGTATGGTTGCCGTTTATTGAACAGCGCTGGTGCTGTCTGTAGCAGATTCCGGCGCTTTTTCGATCAGGTCCATGAACTGGTCCAGTTTCGGCGTGATGATGATCTGCGTGCGCCTGTTCCTGGTTTTACCCGCGTCGGTATCGTTGGGCGCGATCGGGTTGTATTCGCCCCTGCCGCCTGCCGTAAGCCTTTTCGGGTCTACCGCGTAATCGTTCTGCAGGGCCTGCACCACCGAAGAAGCGCGCAGGGCGCTGAGGTCCCAGTTATTACGGATGTTTTTCTGCGAGATGGGCACATTGTCCGTATTACCCTCGATCAGCACATCGTAATCCCTGTAATCCTTGATGATCTTGGCGATCTTGCTGAGTGTGGCGCCGGCCGCGGGAGAGATCTCGTAGCTGCCGGATTTGTACAGCATGTTGTCTGACAGCGAAATATACACTACGCCTTTCAGCACCTGTACGTCCACATCACGCATTTCTTCCCGGCTGAGGGAGCGGGTGAGGTTATTGGTAAGCACGAGGTTAAGCGAATCGCTTTTGTTCTTGGTGTTCACCAGGTGTTGTATGTAACGGTTGGAAGCGTTGATCTCGTCTACCAGCTTGGAAATGTTCACATTGCCCTGGCTGGAGGAGTTGAGGCATTTGTCCAGAGCGGCCTGCAAAGCGGCCAGTCCTGTACGCTGCGAAGCGATCTGTTCTTCCAGGCTTTTCACCCTTGTATTGGCGCCGGTAAGGTCGCGCTGGGCGGACTGGTATTTACCATCCAGCTCCCTGTTCTGATTTTGGAGTTCGGAATAGCTGGACTGCAAAGCCGCGAATTTCTTGTTACTCACACAGCCTGTACCCAACATAACCACGGCCAGCATGGCGGATGATAAAAGTGGTATCTTCATATCTTGTTATTTAATATAAAAACGTCGCTAATTTGTTAGCTTAACAACCTCATGATTGCAAAGGTTGTGCCATTAGGGGGAGGGCTATATTTTTATATCATATAACAGGTTGAAAATAAACACCTTGTTAGTAACAGCCACTTAATAGAAGCGATGCCTAACGTTCGAGAGCCTGATCGACGCTGAACGGATAACTTCCCTGCTTCGCCAATAAAAACGCCGCGGCGCTCCCGATCCATACGGAATACCCCAGTGCGGACTGTGCGCCGAGCGCAAACGTCATCGACAATGCGAATACCAGCAGCAACACGCCCGTCGACAAAGCCGCCAGTCTTGTTTTAAAACCGGTCACTAACATTACCGCGAAAAGTATCTCCAGCGTGGTGGCGATAACGGCGGCGGCGTTATGCAGGGAAGAAGGCAGGTAGAAGGTGAGCTGCGCGGAATAGGCCGCAAAATTTTCCCAGTTGCCCCAGCTGGCCTTTTCGCCCCATAATAAGCCGAAACGATCTGCCACGGCGGATAATAAAGAAGCGCCCAGCGCCATTCTCAAAAATAATTGCTCGTAACCTTTTGTGTTATTCGAATACATAGGCATTAAAGAATTAATGAACAAATATCCTGCGCCGCCGCCTTTCAAAATCTTGAACTGGTTCAAGATTTCGTGTCAGTTCAGCGCCAGCAGCACGATGCCCGCCAGTATCACTACTGCCGCGAGCAGGCGTTTTATGCTGTCTTTTTCTTTGAGAAGATTTACGCCGAAAAACACGCCGAATACGATGCTCAGTTCGCGCACCGGCGCCACGTAGGTGAGCGGCGTCGTTTTCATGGCGATGAGCACCAGCAGGTACGATAACGGCTGCAATATCGCCACGCCCAGCACCTGTTTCCAATGCAGCTGTATTTCGGTGCGGATGCTGTGCATTTTGTCCATCACCACGGGAATGAGCAGCAGCAAAGGCAATATCATCGATGCAAAGGCGATGATGATGGCGGACACGCCGTAATCGGCCACAGCAGCTTTATCCCACAGGGTATACGCTGCAATGAAAAGTCCTGTCAGCAACCCGAAGTACACGCCCTGGCGAACGGGCTTCCCTTCCTCCCCTGCCTTAAAACCGGTAAGCGCGCATACGCCGCCGATAATGAGCACAAAACCTGTGACGGCCCCAATGCCCGGCCGCTCCCCGAAGAGCAGCACCGCCCCCGTTACCGCGAACACCGGCCCCGCGCCGCGCGCAACGGGATACACCACCGAAAGATCGCCCTTGCGGTAACCCGCCTGCAAGGCCACGAAATAAAAAATATGCAGCAGCCCGCTGCCGAGCGCCATGGTAAGCGCGACCTGGCTGAGCTGCACGGGCGCGCGCAACAGTTCATTCAACAGGAACGGCAGGAAAATGATCGCGGAAAACAGGGACACCAGCCAGAAAAATATCAACCCTCCTTTCACCTGTTTGGTAAGGAGGTTCCACAGGGCATGTAAAACAGCCGCGGTAACAACGAGTATCAGGGAGAGGGTACTCATTGTTATGAAGATAATCCATTTTGATCAGAACGGGTGATACCGCAAACCGCCGTCTACCACTGCCACGGCGCCTGTAATGTACCCGGCGCGCGGCGATGCGAGGAACGCGGCCATATTGGCGATATCTTCCGGCTGCCCGAAATCGCCCAGCGGAATATTGTTTTGGGCAAATTGTCTGCGTTCTTCCGCGGTGAATATCCTTTGCGTATTCGCAGTATCGATCAGGCCCGGCTGCAGGCAATTGACGCGGATGTTGTATTGCCCCAGCTGTCCAGCCAGCTGTTTGGACCACACGGCAACGGCGCCTTTCGCTACCGCGGAAACGTTGATGCTGCGCAGTTCGTAGGTGCTGGTGACATTCAGGATAACGCCCTGGCTGCGCTCCATCATGTGCGGCAGCAAGTGCTGCGTAAGCTGCCGGTGACGGGTGAAGTCGAGTGTAAAACCGGCCTCCCATTCTTCTTCGTCGCCCGTTACGCCCAGCGCGCGGCTGCGGCCTGCGTTATTGACGAGGATGTCTACCCGTCCCAGCGCTGCCAGCGCAGCGTTGGCGATTGCCTGCGGCGCTCCGGGCGCGGTGAAATCCTGCGCGAACGTTACCGCGCCGGTTTCTTCATGCAGGCTTTTGAGCAGTTCTTCATTCCTCGCGGTGGCAAAAATCTTCACGCCTTCCGATGCCAGCCCTTTGGCGATGGCGCGGCCGAAACCCTGGCTGGCGCCGGTTATTACGGCAGTCTTTCCTTTCAGATGTAAATCCATGTTTGTCGTTTGAAATTTATTTTTTCAAAAGTAGCGTGATGCCTCTAATTTTACGGGGCGTACGGCCAATTGTATGCAACGAACAAAAATGTAAGTAATGACGGCCAGAAAGAAAAATTCGACTTACACGCACAACGAAAAATATATCGTCAACTGCGACCTCACCTACGCACTGTCTATGATCGGCGGCAGGTGGAAAATATTGATACTGGACAAACTCGACGGCAAAACGCTGCGTTTCAGCGACCTGAAAAGGGAATTTTATTATGTGACGGAACGTATGCTCACCCTGCAGTTGAAGGCGCTGGAAAAAGACGGGCTGATCAAACGCAAAGCATACGCGGAAGTGCCGCCGAGAGTGGAATATGAACTGACGGAAATGGCCATGGCATTGAGCCCGCTGTTAAAGCAGCTGAGCGAATGGGGCGGGCGGCAGCGGGAACAGCAACAAACATCGTGAGGGGGAATTGTGTATCTTACCGTGGTTAAACCTGTGCCGTGAAATATCTGTTCAAACCTTACAGCCTGTTTTTATACGTGGCCCTCATTTTCCTGGCGGTATACGTTTTTTATGATAACCATCTCATCGATATACAGATCGGCGGTACATATTACGACCTGCTGAAAACAGGGCGCCGCTGCCGCATAGCGGCAAATTTTACCTGGCAATGATGTTTTCGCAGGTATTCCTTGTCGTCAACCTGTTTAAGGGAGTAAATAAGAAAAAGAAAGAGCGGTAGTGCCCTGTTCAGCATCCTGTTCCCCCAGGCAATCCCCATTTTCGGCCCAACCGCCCTTCAAATACCGCCAGATATACATTCCGGGCTTGCGGAAAGCCGTATTAAGGTTAAATTAAGAGTTACGAAAAACATCAACTTATCCACATGAAAACGATATTGTGCTGCATCAGTCTTTTGCTGCTGGCCGGCTGTGCCGGCAAACAAAAGGCGCCGGGAAGCGGGGCTATCAACGCCATGAACCTCAAAAAAGGTAAAACGATCCTGTGCGGCCCGGCAGACCGGCAACTGGGCGCGGTATCGTTCGGCATTTCCTGTTCCGGCCGCGTGAGAGACGATTTTAACTTTGCGCTGGCGCTACTGCATTCGTTCGAGTACGATGAAGCCGAAAAAGCTTTCGCCGCCATTATCGACAAAGAGCCCGGCTGCGCCATGGCTTACTGGGGCGTGGCCATGAGCAACTTCCACCCGCTTTGGTCGCCGCCCAATAAACAGGAATTCGAAAAAGGGAAAAAAGCCGTTGACATTGCGCGTGCCATTCCCGGCAAATCAGCCAGGGAAACGGCTTACATCGATGCGATCGCCGAGTTTTACAAAGACCCGGACAAAACGACGCACCGCAGCCGTTGCATCGGCTTCGAAAAAGCCATGGAGAAAGTTTACACTTCCTACCCCGGCGACCTCGATGCCGCCGCGCTTTACGCCCTGGCGCTGAACAGCGCGGCAGACCCGACAGACAAGACCTTCAGCAAACAAAAAAAAGCGGGGGAAATTTTAGCCGCACAGGGTCAAAACCCTTCCCATCCCGGCATTATCCACTATCTCATCCACAGTTACGATTACCCGCCGCTGGCCGAAATGGCGCTGCCCGCAGCGAGGAAATACGCCGCGGTTGCGCCATCGTCTGCCCACGCGCAGCATATGCCCTCGCATATTTTCGTACGGCTCGGACTTTGGGATGAAAGCATTTTTTCCAACAAGGTAGCGGCCGACGCCGCAAAATGTTACGCCGAAAGCGCGGGCTTTAACGGTCATTGGGACGAGGAGCTGCATTGCCTGGACTATCTCGTGTATTCCTATCTTCAAAAAGCCGACAATAAACAGGCAAAAGAACAATGCGATTACCTGCAGACCATCCGTGAAGTATTCCCCGAAACGCCCAAGGTGATCTATGCCTTTGCGGCGATCCCGGCGCGTTACGTGCTGGAGAACAGGATGTGGGAACAGGCCGCTGCGCTCGATCCGCATGCGGCGGGCGGCGTGTGGGAAAACTATCCCTGGGAAAAGGCCATCATTCATTTCACCAGGCTGCTCGGCAACATTCACCTGAACAGGCTGGAAGCGGCGCGGGAAGAGCATCGGAAACTCAACGTGCTTCACGATGCGCTGCTGCACAAACAGGAAGCCTACAAGGCTAACCAGGTAGAGATCCAGCTGGTGGCTTCCAAAGCCTGGATTTTGTACCGGGAGGGGAAAAACGAAGCGGCGCTGGCGCAGATGGAAAAAGCCGCCATCATGGAAGAATCCACACCCAAGCCGCCGGTAACGCCCTGCGAAGTGGCGCCTGCCCGCGAACTGCTCGGCGACATGCTGCTGGCCATGAACAAACCGGCACTGGCGCTGGAAGCTTATGAGATCGACCTTAGAGACCATCCCAACCGCTTCAACGCATTGTACAGCGCCGGCCTGGCGGCCGAACGGGCCGGCAACGCGGGCAAAGCAACCGCTTTTTACCAGCAGCTCGTCAAAATATCCGCCGTTCAGCAGCCGGAACGGCCGGAGCTGACGGCGGCGAAACTGTATCTCGGCAAAGCGTCAAACATCAGGCTTTCCGCCAGGTAAACCGCCCTCTAACGCACCGCTTTCAACGCCGGCAAACGACCGATATGTTCGGCGCAAAGCGCAAGCGGGTCGTACCGCGAAAATTCCTCCGCCAGCGTTTCCACATTTTTCCGGTAAGATCCATTGCTCAGGATCTGCGCCACCGCTTTGCGGATGCGCCGGGGAGACGGTTTTTCCGTACGGAGATTAATGCCCAGCCTGAAATGCCCGATGCGCGCGCAGATCTCGTTCTTCCCTTCATGAATGCCCGCCGCCACCACGGGCAGCCTGTTGCAGATGCTCATCATCACTCCGCCAAACCCGCCGGTAGACACAAATACATGCGCAAAAGGCATGATGCGGTTGAAAGGAATAAAATCTTCGATCACCACATTGTCGAAGCTGCCGTACCGTTCGCGCAGGCTGGCAGTATGCCATCCCGCGGTAGTCGCCACCACCAGGCAGTCCGTATTTTTAAAAGCCTCCAGCGTGGGCACGATCAGTTTGTTCACGTCCGGCTCGAAGGTGCCCTGCGTGACCAGGATCACTTTTTTAAACCGCAGCAGTTTGTCCGCAAAACTGATATGGTAATCGTCTTCCGCGGACACCGGCAGCAGCGGGCCGATGAACCGGATATGCGGGCTCATGCCTTTGCGCGGGTACTCGAACCCCGGTGAGCCGCTTTGCAGGTACAGGGTGGATTTTTCGATCTGCGTATCGAAAAGGTTTTTATCGCCCAGTGAAATGCCGTACCGGTGATGACATTCACGCATGAGCCGGTGCGGTTTTTTTAGCAGCACTTTGTTCACCAGCGCGCGCAGCATGGCATGAAACGCTTTGCCGGCAAGGGTTGTGGCCGGCGTAAGTCCCATGATCGGCGGCGGCAGTTCGCGGGAAGATTCACCGAGCGGCAATATCCCGATCGCAACGGTATGTTTTTGCAGCTTCTCCTTTACGAAACTGATGCCGGTAAAGGTATTGTCCGCCACCAGCACATCGAAATCAAAACTTTCATTAATGTCGCGGATATCTTCAAAAAACTCGCCGCCCCTTTCGATAAAATACGTGCAGATGTCGAAGATGACCTTTTTGACGTGATTTTTGATCTTCCGACGTTCGGGAAATACCTCGTCGATATTGTGTACCGTTACTTCCTTCGCTTTGTTGAACAAATAATAAGGGATGCCCAGCTTTTCGATTTTGGGGGCATAGGTGGGGCCGGTGTACCACCGTACGTCGTGGCCTTCGTTGCGGAGACGCACGGCCAGGCCGGTGAGGGGGTTAAAATGCCCGTCTGCCGGGATATTGGCAAACAGGATCTTTTTGCGCTGCCCGTTAAGGGCGGGCAGGACGTTTTTGGGGTTGTTCAGCATCGTGGCTTGCATGATTTTTTTATGCAAAGAAAGCCCGGTAAAACAGGTCAGAAAAGTGTAATTTGTACCTGAAACAGGTCATTTTACGCCATGGGTTTACAGGCCACCGTTATCCGGGAAATATTGCATACCGCCGCCACTTACGGGGAAGCGTACGACGCCCTGCGGGAAAAGGCGGGCTTCACGCAGGAGGAGATCAGCGATTCCGAACAGAAAGTGGAATGGCAGAAAGCCGCATCGCTGTACGACCTGCTGGCGGACCTCACCGGTAACGAACAGATCGGCCTGGCCATCGGTTCGGAGATCAGCATATCGATGACCGGCATGGTGGGTTTTATGATGCAGGCGAGCCGCAACCTGCGTGAAGCGCTGGAAGTATATTGCCGGTATGGTTTCATGGTATGCCCGATGATCACGTTCGTGTACCGGGAAGAAGGCGAAAAGGCCATTGTGGAGCTTTATCAGAACGCCGCCTGGAAAAATACCTATCCCCGCAACGCCCGCATCGCCATCGATCTTACACTGGCCAGCATGGTGCATCATATGCAGGTGCTTACAGGTAAACAAATCCGGCCGCTCGGCGCGGAAGTGGAGTTTTCCAAAACGGCCGTATCCGCCTATACGCATGTGCTGCATTGCCCGGTGCTTTTCAACGCGCCGCTGCATCGCGCGGTATTTTCCCGGCAGGACATGGGCACGCCGGTGCTTACGTCAGACAAGTCGCTTTACCAGCTGTTCAATGAAATACTCGGTCAGAAAAAGTCCCTTCAATTGCAGGCCAGCTGCCGCGACAGCCTGAAACATCTTTTGCTGATGCAGTTCAAAGGCCAGCTGCCTACCATCGAAGACGCGGCGCTGGGCCTGAACATTACCGTGCGCACCCTTCAACGCAAGCTCTCCGACGAGCAGACCAGCTTCCGCGAAGTAGCCAATGAAGTAAAAAAAGAACTGGCGCTTCACCTGATGAAAAATCCTGCCGTCTCCATCACCGAAGTAGCGGGCATTTTGGGGTATAACGACCTGCCGGCGTTCCGCCGCGCTTTCAAGCTGTGGACGAACGCCACGCCCAAAACGGCGCGGCAGCGGTTGTCCGCATCTTCCCTCAAAGCACCGGCGTCGGGTCAAACACCAGCCTCCGCGCCATACCGCGCGCCCATTACGCCTTCAAATACTAGCCCATCGGTCACATAATTCCTCGCCGCCGAAAAATTTTCTTCGTTCAGGGCTTCCAGGTACGCCTGTACGGTTTCCAAAGCTGTTGCCATGATGATCGTTTTTATAATCCGAATGCCGCAACTTTCGTGCTGGAATGTTGGTAATTATATGGTATGTCATGATAGGTTACGATCTTAATGCCGGGAAATAATATGGATAAACGTGTATCCGTTACCGTTATATTTTTTCCTCTACAATTTTCCTTCCAGTTCATCCAGCAGCGCGGCCTGTGCGGGGTTGATCTTTTCCCGGGCTTCGGGGATGGAAAACCAGCGGGCCTCGTCTATTTCGGGCACCATTTGTTTTTTGCCGGAACGTGACGGCCATTCCAGTTCGAAAGTATTACTGCTGATCTTGTTTACGTCCAGGTCGCCTTGCATAGCCCAGGCCATCACGAGTTTCCCGCTTTTCTGCCTGACAGGCGCAAGCGGCAGACACGCGCCTTTTTTCACGGGGATGCCGGTTTCTTCCCGCAATTCACGCAGGGCGGCTTCCAGCGGGTCTTCCTCATCGGTGAACTCGCCTTTGGGAATAGACCATGCGCCGAGGTCCTTCTTTTTCCAGAACGGGCCGCCGGGATGCACCAGCAGCACCTGGGGGGAATTTTCCACCATACGGTAAAGCAATATGCCGGCGCTTTTTTTCATAACGGGAAGGTACAGGTTTATACTTTAATTATACGCGGGCCGGAACGGAAGACCGGCATTGTTGTAGAACCGGGAAGCGGTCGCCCCGCGACGGAAATGACCCCAACATTGTCGTATCCGCACCCTTTCCTATTGCGCCCGTCGGCGTAGGTTTGTATAAACAGAAACTTAATCCTGAACAGTTAAAAATAAGATTATGAGGAAAATTATTTTAACAGTCTTTGTATCGCTCGACGGCGTAATGCAGGCGCCCGGCGGGCCGCAGGAAGATACGACCGGCGGGTTCGAATGGGGCGGATGGCAGGCGAACTATGGGGACGATCTTTTGGGAAAGGTAATGACCGAAATCATGGCCCAGCCGTTCGACCTGTTGCTGGGGCGCCGGACTTACGAAATTTTTTCGGCGTACTGGCCGTATAATACCGACAACCCGATCGGTGATAAATTCACCCGGGCCAAAAAGTATGTGGTTTGCAATCATCCGCTGGACCTGCCCTGGGAAAACTCCACGCAAGTACAGGGCAATATCGTGGCGGAATTAAAAAAACTGAAACAGCAGGACGGCGACCCATTAATGGTATGGGGAAGTGGCGTGCTCGTTCAAACCTTGCTGGAGGCCAACCTGATCGACAGCATCAATTTATTGACCTATCCCATCACGATCGGGAAAGGAAAACGTTTATTCGGCAACGGTACCCAACCGGTTACGTTTAAACTTACCAGCTCTAAAATTTCTCCGAGCGGGGTGGTTGTTGCCACTTATGAACCCGCCGGCAAACTGGTGCCCGGTAGCTTCGTGACGGGAGCGCCTTCCGAAGCGGAACTGGCGAGGCGCGAGAAATGGAAGGCCGAAAAATAGATTTCCAGCTTTAATATTGATTTAAAAGAAGGTCGTCTCAAAATAGAGACGGCCTTCTTCTTTTTTTGTTATAAGCGTCAGAAGTACATCATATGTACTACATAATATAATCGTCCATTACCCAAAAACAATTTGCAGATATTGTCCGTCAAAATACCTTTAATACCGCTTTAATGATAATAATGTACCATGTTAAAAAAGAATTTGGATTACTAAAAAAACCACCGCATATTTGATATGTACTACATAAGTACTATTACATCCCAATATCAATTACTTCCAGTTATGATCAGACATTTACTTTCCCGTGCCAGGCATGTGCTGCCTGGTGTGTTCTCCCTCGTCATTTTGACCATGCTGATTTCGCCTGACGTTTACGGTCAGGCCAGGATACTAAAGGTTTCCGGCAAGGTCACCGATGAACTGGATGCGCCCATACCCGGCGTGAGTATCCGCGTAACAGGCACCCAGCTTGGCGTTGTTTCAGATCCGAACGGCAGGTATACGATCTCCGTGAGCCCGGAAGATTCGCTGGATTTTACCTACATCGGTTATAAACCGATGCGGCTGCCCGTGAAAAACCGCGTAGACCTCAACGTGAAGCTCGAAGCCGCCGCCGGCGGCCTCAACGAGGTAAGCGTGATCGGTTACGGCCAGCAGAAAAAGATCAGCGTGATCGGCGCGCAATCCACCTTAAACGCGGAAGACATCAAACTTCCCGTGAGAGACATCGCCAGCACGCTCGGCGGCCGCATTGCGGGTATGATCACCACTTCAAGGGGCGGCGGCCCGGGCCAGGACAATTCGGGTTTCCTCGTAAGAGGCGTATCCACCTTCGGCACCAGCGTGCGCACGCCGCTGATCATCATCGACGGTGTGCCGGACCGTTCACTCAATGATGTAGACCCTGAAGACATCCAGACGTTCACCGTATTAAAAGATGCAGTATCCACCGCCGTATATGGTACGAGGGGCGCCAACGGCGTTATCATCATCACGACCAAAAAGGGCGTGGCCGGAAAACCCGCGGTGAAAGTGGAACTGAACCAGGGCGTTACCCAATTCGTACAGGTGCCCGAACAATTGGACGCACCTACCTGGATGACGCTCTACAATGAAGCGCTCACCACCAGGGGCAGGCCCGCCCTGTACTCAGAAGAGCGTATCAACCTGCACCGGACAGGCGCTGATAAAGACCTGTACCCCAACGTGAACTGGTACGACGAGATCTTCCGCAAAGCCGGGATGACGCAACGCGCCAATATCAATATCAGCGGCGGGTCAGACAAAGCCACCTATTACATTTCCGCCGGCTACTACGGGGAAACCGGCCTGGTTAAAAACGACCCGGAAGAAACGGGTTATGATTCCAAATCTTATTACAGGCGTTATAATTTTACCGCTAACATAGGAGTGAATGTGACCAATACCACCAAGGTAGACCTGAGCATATCTTCCATTATAAGCAGGAGGAATGGCTCCTGGGGCGGAGACAACACCAACTCGAACAATAACCTGTTTTTGCAGGTATTGCGTGTGCCGCCGCATATTATGCCCGGCAGGTATTCCAACGGTGCCTACTCCATGTATCCCGGTGGTTTCAGCAGCCCGAGCAGGATCGCTTTTGCCGTTGGCGCAGCCAATGATTATACAGCCACCATCCGCCCGAGCCTGCGCCTGAAGCAGGAGCTGGATGCAATCACCAAAGGCCTGTCTGTTTCCGGCCTGTTTTCATTTGATATTTATACGGACGGTACCGTTGCCACCACCAAGAATACTCCCGCTGAATATGCAACAGGCAGGGACGCCGACGGAAACCTGATCACAGAGACCACCTACAACGCTCCCGGCACCCTGGGCTTTTACTCGGAAAGAGGCTCCACCAGGCGCATGTATTCAGAAGCTTCGCTGAACTACGGGCGCACTTTCGGCAAACACGAAGTGGGCGGCCTGTTTCTCGTTAACCAGTCTGAATATGTGGATGGCAATGCCACCAATTTCACATCCGCCGTACCGTTCCGCAACCGTGGTTATACCGGCAGGCTTACTTATGGCTACAATAACCGGTATTACGTGGAAGGCAACTTCGGTTACACCGGTTCCGAGAACTTCAGCCCGCGTAACCGCTTCGGGTTCTTCCCGTCTGCCGGTGTGGGATATGTTGTGTCCAACGAAAAATTCTACGCGCCGCTGAAAGATTTCATGCCGTATTTTAAACTGCGCTATAGTTACGGTCTTACCGGCAACGGCGCCTTCAGCACGCGTTTTCTTTACCTGACGCAGCTCTCCAAAACGGCGGCTACGGGTTACCAGTTCGGTATACCCTCGTCCCTTTCGCCCTCCTACAGCGGGTATGCTGAATCGCGGATCGCCACGGACCCTACCTGGGAAACGTCTTACCGCCACAACCTTGGCATCGAAATGAACTTCCTGAACAACAACCTGAAACTGGTAACGGAACTGTTCCGCGAAATGCGTAAAGGCATTCTGCGGGCAGACCAGACCATTCCCGGCATTTCAGGTTTCGGCGGCGTAAACCCCACGCGCAACATCGGCATCGTGCGGAACAAGGGCATAGACGTAACCGCGACCTACCGCAAAGATTTCTCCGACAAAAAATGGGTGAACATCACTGGTACCTTTACCTACAACAGGAACACCAACCTGGAAGACGGCCTGCCCCCGCAGCGTTATCCCTGGATGGAATGGAAAGGAAAAGAAGTGGACGCAAAAACGCTCTACATCGCGGAAGGCCTGTTCCAAAGCCAGGATGAGATCGACAAACACGCCATCCAGTCCGGCGACGTCCGCGTAGGCGATATCAAATACAAAGACCTTAACCAGGACGGCGTTATCGATGCGAACGACATTGCCCGCATAGACGTGTCCGGCACGCCGAAAATGATGTACGGCGTAAACCTTTCCTTTGGTTATAAAGGGTTCGATATCGGCGCATTTATACAGGGAACGGGAAAAGTGTACCTGAACTACGGCATGGGCGACGGCACCAGGCCTTTCAACTCCGGTCCCATCAGTGCCGGGTTGATGAGCATGGTGGAAGACAGGTGGACGGAAGAAAATCCCAATCCCAATGCATTCTATCCCCGCCTGAACACCAACCAGGACCCCAATTCCAACTACCTGAACAGCACCTGGTGGCTTAAGCCCTCTGATTTCGTGAGGCTGAAAAGCGCCGAGATCGGGTATACGCTGAGCCAGTCGCTGACAAGGCGTTACGGCGTCAAAAATCTCCGTGTATTCGTGAACGGTACCAACCTGTTCACCATTTCCAAATGGAAACACTGGGACCCTGAGCTGAACGATACCGGCACCAGTTCAAACAACTATACCCGCGGCGAATCCTATCCCAACATCAAGGCCTACAATTTCGGTGTAAGGGCCGCTTTTTAACCGCACAAGCAAGCAAACATGAAACCGAGCATGATATGTTTATCACACAGGGACATGTTAATGCGAGGTCCCATCTGGCCCGTAAAAAAAAACAAATATTAACAGATGAAACGTTATATCAACTACTATACAACATCACTGATCCTTGCAGCGCTTTTGGTGTCAGGTTGCAAGAAGGGCTTTTTCGACAATGCCCCCAAAGACCTGCAGACCATCGAAATGGTTTTCCAGAATAAACTGGAAGCTGAACACTGGCTGTCTGGCGTATACAACCGCCTGCCCGACGTATGGGCGGACGGTAACGTGACCGGCAGGGGCCTGGCCGAACTGAGCGACGAGCTGGAGCTTGCCTCGCCTTCCATTATCGCGGCGGGCAGCATGAGCAGCCAGAGCGGCATCAACGCCTATACGGGGTATTACCAGGCCATCAGGCTGGCGAATATTTTTATGGCCAATATCAATAACAGCAAATCGAACCTGCTGAAAGAGCCGAACGGCGAAGAGCTGATCCGCCAGTACACCGGCGAAGCGCGTTTCCTGCGGGCGAATTATTACTGGATGCTGATCAGGCTGTACGGGCCGGTGGTATTGGTGGGCGACCGCGTAGCCGGCGTAGACGACGATTTCCAGAAGCCAAGGAATACCTGGAGCGAATGCATCGAATACATCCTCTCGGAAATGGAAGCCGCCAAAGCTTTGGTCCCCGAAAAACACGTTGTTCCTTCATCCGGCGAAGACGATCTTTCACAGACAGGGCGCATCACCAAACTGATCATAGAAGCGGTGCAAAGCCAGGTACTGCTGTACGACGCCAGCCCGCTTTTCAACGGCAACAGCAACTTCGCCGAATTCAGGAACCCGGACGGCCGGCAACTGATGAACCTCACCGCAGACCCGGCGAAATGGGCAAAAGCGGCGCAAGCGGCCAAAACCGCCATCGATCACGCGGAAGCCAGCGGCAGGAAATTATACGAGGCGAGCGACAACGATCCGTTCCAGAAAGCCGTGAAATCTCTCCGCGGCCTGTTTTTAACCGGCTGGCAGGACGAAGGCATCTGGATCAGGACCAACACGGGATATTCCGTTTGGGAGGAAGATGCGGCGCCCCGCGCGGCCAATGGCACCAAAACCAATGCCCGCCTGTCTGTACCCCAGGAAATGGTAGACAAGTACCGGATGAACAATGGCCTGAACATCGATGAAACCGGCAGCGGGTACGAAGAAACCGGTTATACCAATACCGCTAAGACTGGCTTCTACGTGTCTGGCACTTCCAAAATGTATATCAACCGCGAGCCGCGGTTCTACGTAAACATCACCTTCAACGGCTCCACCATTCCTTTTGTGCCCAGGAGCGGACAGACGAGAGTAGAGTTCTGGCCGACAGGCAATTCCGGCAATGCGAACGGCAGCCAGACCATGTTCCCCAAAACGGGGTACCTGGTGCGGAAAAACACGAACGTGAGCCGCAACCTCCAAAGCAATGCAGGCAACGTGGTAAGACCGGCGATGTATATCCGTCTTGCCGAACTGTACCTCAACTACGCCGAAGCGCTGAATGAATCTGATCCCGGCAATGCGGACATTCTCAAATACCTGAACGCCGTGCGCTTACGCGCCGGTATCCCGGGAATAACAGCCGGTCCGGACCAGGCAGCCATACGCGCCATCATCCAGCGGGAACGCTGCATTGAACTGGCATACGAAGGCCACCGCTTTTACGACATCCGCCGGTGGAAGATCACCGATAAGCCGGAAGGCCGCCAGGAAGGCGACTTTCATGGCATGAACGTATTTGCGGGAGAAAACCTCGGCGATGACGTATATTACGAGCGCACCAGGACGAGCACGCGCATCTGGTACGACCGCTATAACCTGCTGCCCTTGCCGCAAAGCGAAGTGCAGAAAAATTCGCAGATGGTGCAGACCATCGGTTACTAAAAAATATAAGCGTAAGGCAAAGCGGATAAAATTCCAAATAACGAACCAGTGAAAATGCAACGATCATTGAAAGTAATTATCAGCTCCGCGCTGTGCTGCCTCCTGCCTGCCGTTTTAACGGCGCAGGAGGCGGTGCAGCGTAAATTCAAAGTGCCGGTGCTGACCGGGAAAGAAGTGAATCCCGTGATCCGCATCAGGGTTGATGCCGCCACAGACGGCGATACCTTGCGGCAGGTGGAAATAATGCTGAAAGACGCGGCCAGTCTTGCGAACGTTCGTATTTATTCGACCGGGGCTGACACCGCACTGCTGAAAACAGGCAAAACACTATTCGCCGGAACAGAAAACCCCGCGACGGGAAAGGTCCGGCTGCAGGGCGTTGCGGCGTTGCAACGCGGCGCGAACTATTTCTGGGTAACGGTATCGCCCTCCCCTTCCGTTCCCCTTTCCGCAAGGCTGGACATCAATGCCGCTTCGCTGAAAGTGAACGATACAACGATCGGCATCGCACCGGATGTTTACCGCCACCGCTTCGGTGTCGCTTTGCGGCAGCATGGTCAGGACGATGTGCACACCCATCGCATTCCCGGCCTCGCCACCGCGAAAGACGGCACACTGCTCGCCATATACGACGCGCGCAGGGAAAGCGGCCGGGACCTGCAGGGAAATATAGACATCGGCCTGTCGCGGAGCTTTGATAAGGGAAAAACCTGGCGACCGATGCAGATCGTGATGGACATGGGCGCCTGAGGAGGCCTGCCGGAGAAATTCAACGGCGTGAGCGATGCGAATGTACTGGTAGACAGGAACAGCGGGACCATTTTTATCGCCGGCCTCTGGATGCATGGCGTAATGGACACGACGGGCCGTTGGGTGGAAGGGCTCACTGCCGACAGCGCCATTTGGAACCACCAGTGGAGAAATAAAGGATCGCAGCCCGGCTTCGGGGTAAAAGAAACGTCGCAGTTCCTGCTTGTAAAAAGCACGGACAATGGCGCTACCTGGAGCAAACCGGAGAACATCACCCGCATGGGCAAACAGGAAGACTGGTGGCTGTGGGCGCCCGCGCCCGGCCAGGGCATCACCCTGCGCGACGGCACGCTTGTATTTCCCGTTCAGGGCAGGGACAAAACCGGCCGGGGTTTTTCAACGATCTCGTACAGCAAAGACGGCGGCAAAACCTGGAAGACCGGTAAAAGGGCCGCGCCGGAATCCACCACCGAAAACATGGCGGTAGAACAGACAGACGGCAGCATCATGCTGAACATGCGTTCCGGCATCAACAACCGCGACACCGGCCGTACCAACGGAAGGGTGATAGCCGTAACGGACAATCTCGGCGAAAGCTGGCGCAAACATTCCACCTCGCGCGGCGCTTTGCCCGAACCCGCCTGTATGGCCAGTATCGTGCGGCATCGTTACGTGAAGAACGGACAGGAAAAAAACATCCTGCTGTTTTCCAACCCCGATGCAAAAACCGCGCGTAAAAACCTTACGGTCAAAGTGAGTTTTGACGACGGGAAAACATGGCCCGCCGATAAAAAAGTTTTGCTCGACGAAGAAAAAAGCCGTGGCTACTCCTGCCTGACCAGCGTGGACGAGCATACCATCGGCATCCTGTACGAAAGCAGCCAGGCCGATCTTGTGTTTCAGACGATCGATATTTTGGAGATTTTATAGTTCTATTTTTTCCTGTGAAAAAAGAGGCTGCCTCCGGGCGGCCTTTTTTATTCGAAACGGCGTTTTTGATCTTCTGATTTTTCTTTATATATTGATTTGTAATCCATCCCTATGCAAAAGATAACAACACTGGTTATTTTGTCGTTATTGTCGGCCCATTCCTACGGGCAGTCTAATTATCAGCAATTTACAAGCCTCTTCAAAAAAAAGGACACCGCGGCCCTCAAAACATTGCTGGCGAATTGGGAAAGAACCGCTCCCAACGATCCGGAACTGTATACCAGCGCCTTCAATTTTTATTTTTCGGGCAGCCGACGCGAAATGCTTTCCCTTCAAAAAAACGCTCCGAAAGAAGAAGGCCTGCGCGTTACGGACAATAGCGGGAAAACGGTGGCATTCCTTACCTCCGGCGCGGATTACGATGCTGATAAACTGGCCAGGGCGTTCGGTTACATCAATACCGGCATCGCGAAATTCCCCGACCGGCTGGACATGCGGTTCGGTAAATGTTTTGTGTTCGGACAGATAGCGGATTATGAAAATTTTACGAAAGAGATCATCGCCACGGTAGACCGTTCCGTTGTGAATAAAAACAACTGGCGATGGACAGAAAACAAACCGCCGGACCAACCGGAAGAACTGCTGCTCTCCTCCATCCAAAGCTACCTCGCGCAGCTTTACAATACGGAGAACGACGACCTGCTGGACAATATGATCCGCATCGGCGAAGCCACGCTGAAACATTACCCCGGCAATGTGGAAATACTGACCACCACTTCCACCGCCTTCCTTCTGAAAAAGAACTACGACAAAGCGCTGGGATATTTGCAACGCGCGGAAAAACTAAACCCGAAAGACGGCATCGTGCTGAACAATATCGCACATTGTTACAAACTGAAAGGCGATAAAACCAACGCCCTCAAATATTATGAATTGACCGAAAAATATAGCGACGAGGAGGGAAAGGCGATGGCGCGGGAGAATATCAAACAACTGAAAAAATAAGCACGGTGATGACATCCAGCTGTCAACCGCGATGAACAACCGGGAAGTCCTAAAATTACCTTCACATTGGCGCAAACACACCTTGAGAAAGAACCCTGTCCGTTTTAAATTTGTTTGACCGCTAAAAACAAATACCATGGACAATATCAACAATACCATCGCCAGGCTTGAAATGGCCCAGGTCGGCTGGGTGGTGCCGGATATTCACGCCGCCGTAAAATTCCTTTCGAACGCATTGGGCGTCGCGGGTTTTCCCGAACCGGAGCACGTACGCGCGCAGGACCTGGACATGACCTACTATGGTAAAGTTGTGCCGGCAGAATGGCTCACCACGCAGACGTATAACGGGGGCACTTTCATCGAGCTCATACAGCCGCTTTCCGGTCAAAGCATGTTTCATGATTATCTCGCCAGATATCCGGCGGGAGGAACACAGCACATGGCTTTCCGTTTGCCCGTCAGCGGTTTCGGGCAGGTCACCAACGATCTGCGCGCACAGGGTTATGCGGTTATCAGCGAAGTGGACCATCCCATTGCACGGATGGCTTTTTTCGACACTTATCAAACGCTGGGCGTTGCCACCGAGATCATGGGCATCACACCGGAAGGATGGGCCGCCGTTAAACAAATGGAAAAGGCGCGATGAAAATTGAATAGATAAGCGAACGATAAAAAAAGAGAGCTGCGAAATATCACAGCTCTCTTTTCATTTGTAGGTTTCAAGCATAAAATCCTTTACCAGCCCGGGTTCTGCCCAAGTGCAGGGTTCCTTGTTTTTACCGCTTCGGGGATCGGGTACAGGTATTTATTATCCGTCCATTGACGTGGGCCGGGATTCCACATCACTTCACCGGAAGTGCCGTTGGACAGTTGTATCCTGCCTACCGCGGTGGAAGGGCTCACATCCACGAATGCGATGCCCGGCGTGGTGGAAGGCGGCTTGGTACCCTGGTAAAAATATACGTCGTTGATGCCGTCGGCGTTCAGATCGTATTCACCCAGCGCAGGCACATACATGCCGTTCATGGGCGCCGTCTGGAACAGCCCGCCCAGTTTCCAGCGCCGCAGATCGTCTGGCCGCAGGCCTTCAAAGATCAGTTCCACGCCTCTTTCACGAAGCACTTCCAGCAATACGGGGTTTGTAAATTTGCCCGCAAAAAAATTGACCATATACGGATCGGCTACCGTCGGCACCGTGGTAAGCGTCGGGCCGGTGATGCCTGCTCTTTTGCGCAGTGCGCCGATGGTGGCGGTCCATTCTCCGGCCGTCATCGTGTTCAGTTCCGCCAGCGCTTCCGCTTTGTTCAGCAGCACTTCGGCAAAGCGCATGATGATATGCGCATTGTCGTTACGGCTTTCGTCGTCGTAAGGGTAACGCTCGTCGTAACACCATTTGATCGGCTGGTAGCCGGTGTAGGTCTGGTTGAAATTTGGCGGGGCCGCTACAGGCCGGCCGTTCTCGGTTCTCTGGTAATCGCCGAGACGGATGGTCTGTTTAAGCCGCAGATCGCGGTTTTTCACTTCATCCACAAACGGCGTGGTTTGATAACCTGCGTTGCTGGTGAAAGGCGTGCCGTCGAGGTTAAGATAGGTATTCACAAAACGGCGCGTAAGGCTGGGGCGGTTGCCGTAGGTAGGGCTGATGAACCGGCGGTTGGCGGAGCTGAAAACCTGGAGGTTCGAGCTCAGCGCTACGGCCAGGATCGTTTCGTCTGTAAACGGAGATTTTGCAATGAACAGCTCGCGGTATCCCCTGTCTGGCGCCGCTCCCGCGTGCAGCGAAAATCCCTTGATCTCGTTGGCTTCCTTCACCACTTCTTCGAACCAGGCGGCCGCGGTAGCCTGTTTGTTGTAATCCGTGTGGTATTTGCGGAACGAGGCTTCAAACAGGCAAATGCGTGTTTTGTAAGCCCGGGCGACGTTTTTCGTAATGCGGGTGCAGCTCGGGTCGGAAGTTAAAGTGATGTTTTCGATCGCATAGTTCAGATCGGCCAGCACTTTATCCATCACGTCGAACCTGTTATCGCGCGGGGCGTACAGCGTGGCATCGTCGTTTACGTCGATCGGTTTGTCGATCCAGGGCACATCGCCGAAACGCTGTACTTTTTCAAAATAAAACAGCGCGCGGAAAAAATGCGCAATACCCAGGTAATGGCCTTTCGTTGCTACCGTGCTTTTTTCGGCGTTCTCAATAAAATAGTTAATGTTCCGGAGGTCCGTCCAGCTCCAGCCTGAGCTGGTAATGGGGCTGAGCGCGCCCGGGGCGAGATAGTTGTCTACCCCGTTGCGGGCCACCAGGTCTGAATTATCATCGCCCTGGAACACTCCTACGTCCGTGCCGGGAAGCATGTCGTAAAAAGAATTGGCGTATAACTCCAGGCCGCTTTCCGATCCGAATACCGCTTCGTTGGTGGCGGTATCCACCGGCGTCTCGTCCAGGCTGCAACCGTTGGCAGACACCAGCGCGAACAGCACGATCGTATAACCTAATATTTTTCGAGTTCTCATAAATTAAAAGTTAAGGGTCAAACCAATTGATACCGCTTTCAGCATCGGGTAATTATACCCGTCGCCGCTGGTGCCTCCGCTCAGGTCGCGGTCGGAACCGTAGATGTTGGTCACGTCCGTGTCGCGCGTCCATTTGTACATGGGCGACCACGTCCAGAGGTTTTCAGCGGACACATACACTTTCAGGTCGCGCGCATGAATTTTAGACACGAGGCGCTGCGGGAGCGTATAACCCAGCTGTACGTTCCTCAACCTGATATAAGCCGCGTTTTGCAGGAAACGGTCGTTGGCCACCTGCAGCGCACGGCCGCTACCTTGCGCAACATAACCCACGAGGCGGGGCAGGTAGGCGTCGAAATTGCCCAGTTCTTCGCGGAACATGTTGTCCTGCTGCCAGCGCGGATAAGCATTGTAGGGACGGTTATACTGTCCCCAGAAACGCGCTTCGGAAGAAGGATACCAATCCTGTTTCGCTACGCCCTGGAAAAATGCGGACACGAAGAAATTGTTCCAGTCGCCGGAAAGGCTCAGCCCGTAAATGTAACGCGGCTCGGAATTGCCGATGATCGTTTTATCGCCGGAATTGCCCACACGGTTCAGGCCCTGGTAGATCACATCGTCGCCATCGAGATTCCGGAACTTGAGATCGCCCGGGTAATTTTTGCGGGTATTGGTGTTGGGAATATTGCCTTGCGAAGGAGATTTCGAAATTTCATCGGCAGACCTGAACAGTCCTTCCACCTGGTACCCCCAGATCTCGCCTACGCGCTGGCCTTCGTAATAATCCGTCAGGTTTTTATCCGGGTTGTTGTACTTGGTGATGATGGCCCTTGAATCCGCGAGGGTAAAACGGATGCCGTAAATGAAAGGTTTCGACGCCATCTTGAATTGGTCGGACCAGTCAAGCGAAATTTCCCAGCCGGTGGTTTCAAGGTCGGCATAGTTGCCTTTCGGCACCGTTGTACCGAATACTTCCGGAACGGAGGGCCCGACGGTGAACATATCTTTCGTCCAGCGGCGGTATACGTCGCCCACAAACGTGAGGCGGTTGTTCAGCGTGCTGAAATCGAGGCCGATGTTGGCGGTGGTGGAAGTTTCCCAGGTAAGCCCGTCGGGCACAACGCCCGGCTGGCGTGTAGCTTGCGGACGGATGCCGTTGATGATGCGGCCGGACTGGGAGATGCTGAACTTCTCATAAAACGAATAAGGAGCGATGTTGCCATTGCCCAGCGAACCGTACGAAGCGCGCAGTTTTACGTTAGACAATGCTTTCGGGCTTATTGTCCAGAAAGGTTCTTCAGACAGGCGCCATCCCGCGGACACCGAGGGGAAAAACGCCCACTGCTGGTCTGCCGGGAATTTGGAAGAACCGTCATAACGGCCGTTCACCTCAAGCAGGTAACGTTCGCGGAAGTTGTAGTTGATGCGGTAGAAGCCCCCGGCGATAGCCCATTTCTGGTTGCCGCCCGAAGTAACGATACTCTGGCCCAGGGCCAGGTTGATATCGTCCGCATCGGCATAAACGATACCGTTGCGTTGCGCCGTCAGGTTGTTGTAGCGCGATTGTTCGTAGTTGAAACCCGCCAGGAAATGCAGGTTATGAATGTTGTTGATAGAAGTCACATAATCCGCGTAAAAGTTTGTCGCGAGATAATTGGTCGTTCTTCTTCTTTCCTGGATATCGTTCGTATTGGTACCGGTGTAACCGATCACGTCTTTCGAGCGACTGTAGGGCACCTGCACGCGGTTCTGCTGAGAGGAGATATCGGTGCTCTGGAACGTAAGGTCCGCCCGTATGGTCAGCTTTTTATCGAAAAACTGCGCCTTGGCCGCAGTCTTGTTTTTAAGAAAACGCTGTGTTTCGTCGATAGCATTCCGGCCGATGTAATAATCACCCACGGTATAAGCCGCGGAAAAAGACAGGGTGCCGTCCGGGTTCAGCAGCGGCGCGAGCGGGTGGCCTTCGTCCGCGATATTGCGGTAGATGCCGCTGCCTTCGCCCACGTTGAGCGGTTGGTGGTATTTCTGAATGGCGTATTCGGTGTTATTGTCCAGCTGCAGCCATGGCGTAACCTGGATGCTGCCTTTGCCGCGCAGGTTGTACATGTTGAACTTATCCGTATTGTAACGGAACAGGCCGCCCTGGTTGTTCAGCCTGCCGCTCAGCAGGTAGGTGGCTTTTTCGCTGCCGCCGGAAACGGACAGGTTATGGTCTTGCGCGCCAAAATTCTTTTTATACAGTTCGTTGTACCAGTCGGTGCTGTAGAAATACTGGTATTCGCCCGTGCTGGGGTTCACTTCCAGCCTCGGCAGCGAAGGATCTTCCCATCTTCTTTTGATCTCCGCGAGATAAGCCGGGGAAAAGGCGATGGTTTTGTTGATGGCCGTGGGCGTGCTGCCGTTGTCGTTCCACCGGCTCCATGCGTCGCTGAAACTCTGCGCCCAGGGGTAGGAATCGGTGATGTTGTCCGGCACTGCCGTGGGGGATTTGATCGCATAGTTCGTGGAATACGAAACAGAAGTTTTCCCGGCCTTGGCGGTTTTGGTAGTGATGAGCACTACGCCGAACGCGGCCCTGGCGCCGTAGATGGAGGCCGAAGCAGCATCTTTCAGCACAGACACACTTTCGATATCGTTGGGGTTCAGCATGCGGGGATCGGCTTCCACGCCGTCGATCAGCACCAGTGCATTACCGCCCTGCCCGATGGAGGTGGTACCGCGGATGTTGAACGCAGGAGATTGTGTGGGTTTACCGTCGAGCATGCGCAGGTTCAGGTTCGGCACCACACCTACGAGGCCCTGCGCCATATTGGGAACGGGCCGGTTCTGAAACACTTCCGGGCCTACCTGGTCTACCGCGCCGGTGAGGTTCACCTTCTTTTGCGTGCCATAACCTACCACCACCAGGGTGTTCAGCGATTTGGCATCTACGGCGAGCTGTATGTTATGCGTGCCGCCCTGTCCTACTCTAACTTCCTGGCTGAGGTAGCCGATGTAGGAAAAAACCAGCACCGTGTTTTCGCTGGGCACGGTGAGGGCGTAATTACCGTTTACGTCGGTGAGCGTGCCGGTTTGCGTGCCTTTGATCACCACGCTGACGCCGGGCAGGCTTTCGCCGTTTTCGGCATTGGTAACGCGGCCCGAAACCCGCTGATCGGGCGCCGGGGCAACGGCGTTCAGGTGCGGCGTGCGGATGCCGGCTGTGGCCCAGCCCGTGCCACCGCCGAAAAAGATCAACGCGGCGCAGGTCAGTGCTTTTGGCACGAGACGGCCCGGCAGTTGAACCCTGTTTTTGCAGCAATGCATAAAGTAGATTTTGATGTGATGAGAAATAATTTTGACGTGATTAAAAACAGGCAACAAAGGATGACATGAAGGGAAAGGACATAGCAATGCCAGGCCGCTAAAGCAGCCGGTTTACCATGAGCAACGTTTTAAGCTTTACGGCGGTAAAATTGAAAAATTCCGGTAAGAAACGCATTAACGGAAAGCGCAATTAACAAATTCATAATCTGAAGAACCCGTTGTGCATTGATCATTTTCCGCCGTTGCAAAAACCGATTTCTCAGCCAGGGGGGCCGTGGAGCGAGCATGTCTTTTTCATAACGACTACGATTTTGGTGTTTTGGGTATTAAACAAAAAGTAAGGAATATAATTCACATTTAAAAGCAAACGAAAGAAAAAATAATGGTACGTTTCACGGAATTGAAAGCCGGGTAAACCTTTTCGAAAATGGCAAGAACAGCCGGAAGATCTCACAGGCGATCGGCGTTAATCTTTAATTTTTATCTTTCGTATTGAGACCAAAAGGCTTTGACATCAGGAAACTTTACTATATATTTAGCCTCATCGGAGCTTATTTAACAGAATATTACAGAAAACAGGCCATCAACAACTGTGTATGCTGCTTGAATAGGGTATCTTTGAATTTTATCGCAACCTACAACTTGTGCCATTTTGAGTATTATTCTTTACTACCTCCTTTTACCGGTGGTCTATTTTATTAGTATCCTTCCTTTTCCAGTGCTATACCTGCTTTCGGACGTAGTGTTCTGCCTGCTTTATTATGTTGCGGGATACCGTAAAAAAGTGGTGCGGCAAAACCTCGCCAATGCGTTCCCTGAGAAATCATCAGCGGAACGCGCGCGGATCTGTCGTAATTATTACCGGTACTTCTGCGATCTTTTTCTCGAGACCTTTAAGACACTGACGATCAGCAAAACCTCCATGATAAAACATTGCGCCCTCACGCCGGAAAGCGTGGCGCTCTTTAAACGCCTGCATGCCGAAGGCCAAAGCGTGGTATTGGTGATGGGCCATAAAGGCAACTGGGAGTGGGCCGGCAACACTTTCAGCATTTTATGCCCGCAGCAACTATACGTGGTGTATCACCCGCTGGCCAACAAATATTACAACGGGCTGATGTACAAAATGCGCACGCGCTTCGGCACCAAACTGATCGCCATGAACGACACTTTCCGGGAAATGGTGAAGCTGAAAGGGGAAGTGAACGCCACCGCGCTTATTGCCGATCAGTCGCCACGGCCGGACACTGCGCAGTGGGTCACCTTCCTGCAGCAGGACACTCCCGTATTTACCGGCACTGAACGGATCGCATCGAAAATGAACTACCAGGTGGTATATGTTTCCGTGAATCGTATAAAACGGGGATATTACACTGTATCCGCCGAAGTACTGGTGGAATCGCCGGCGCGTGAACCGCAGGGAAACGTTACCGCCCTGCACACCGCCAGGCTGGAAGCGGACATTATTCAACAGCCGGAAACATGGTTATGGTCGCACCGGAGATGGAAACATAAACGAACTACTACACCAGCCACCGCATAAAACGAATGAATGTTAGAAGGAAAACAACTTATTTTAGCCACTAAGCCTTATGCGCAGGAAAAACGCGCCCTGAGCTGGTGGTATACCGCCTCTACTTTAGTACTGCTCGTTGCATCGCTCACCGCCACCGTGGCGGTCCCTTTCCTGCCGCTGCAGATCATGTTCAGCGTTTTGTCCGGACTGCTTATCGTAAGAATGTTCGTGATCTATCACGATTACCAGCATCATTCCATTTTAAAGAACAGCGCCGTCGCCGAAGCGATCATGACGGTATTCGGCATTTATATCCTCGCGCCGTCCAGCATCTGGAAACGTTCGCACGATTATCACCATCAGCATAATTCAAAGCTCTACAGCGCGAGCATCGGCTCCTACCCTGTTGCCACAGTAAAAAAATTCGGGGCTATGAGCCGCCGCGAGCGCATCATGTACCTGTTCACCCGTCACCCGCTCACCATTCTGTTCGGTTACCTGTTCATGTTCATCATCGGCATGTGTGTGAATTCATTTTTTGTAAGCCCGCGGCGCCATTACGATGCGCTGATCGCGCTGCTGGTGCATGCCGCCGCATCGGTGGCTGTGATCGTGTTTGCCGGCTGGGCCGCATGGGCGCTTTTGATATTAATCCCCATTTTCATCGCCTGCGCCATCGGCACCTATCTCTTCTACGCCCAGCACAATTTTCCAGGCGTAATATTTAATACAAAAGAAGATTGGTGTTACGACGAAGCCGCGCTGCTTTCTTCCAGTCATATGGTGATGAGCCCGCTAATGGCATGGTTCACCGGCAACATCGGCCTGCATCATATTCACCATCTGAATGCGCGCATCCCGTTCTATCGTTTGCCGGAAGCGATGAACAATATTCCTGAATTACAGGCTGCCACTACCACTTCCCTCCGATGGAAAGACATCCGCGCCTGCCTGAAACTGAAGGTATGGGACCCGGAGCTGCAGCGGATGACGGGAACCGAAAGCATTCGGAGGAAGGAAGTGCGATTAAATGGCGTGAGGAGATTATTGTATTGGGTGAAGGCGCTTTAACGAAGAAAGCTGCATCTAATCCAGCGACATCGTCCTTATTTGCATACTACCACCTGTTTGATAAACATATTTTATCCGTCCAACGAATTTTCCCCGGGGAAAATTTGCAGACAACAGCGACATGGTCGCTGACTTTATCTGCTCAAAATCCTGGCTGCTTTCAAAATAATTTTCCCTGAGCTGAAAAACGACAGAAACATATTTAAAGGGTTTGTTTTGAACCTGGTCGTAAACCTCAATACTTGCGGCCAGGTATTGACCCAGGCCGTCTGCAAAGAGCTTTTCCGTTTCCTTGCTTACCCGGTCATTGTACGAGGCTTCCACATAATTTATCTTTTCAGCTTCCATAGCCGCCATCATTCCCTTAAAGGGAAGCGTTAACAGAAAAACAAACCCGTAGGCGATTACGACTGAAATCAAAACCTGCCCGATATTAACTTTTGGTCGTTCATTTGTCGTCTCGAATACGACAAGCCTGGTTCCCGCAACCCTGTCGCCAAGCCGCCTGCCTGTATTTGCCAGCGCAACTAATACCTCAATTGGCCACAGAACAATAAATAAGTTCCGAACAAGACATTTTACCGGGCTTGCGGCCTGTCCGGTCAGGTTGTCGACGACCTGTAAACTTAAAATCCGTTTTGCAATGCTCCGGCCGTTAATACAGTCCTTGCATAAATACAATGCGATGCCAAGCATACTTAAGTATTCCCAGGGCCCGCCCATGAATTGGGGACCTGCCTGTTCGTGCGTTATTTTAAATGTGTTTGCAAAGCCCGAAATCATTCCCGGAATGGAAAAGAACATCAAAATCGTCACCATAATGATATGATCTAACAACATGGCGCCAAGTCTCGATCCCGGTCTGATTTGTTTGCTTACAGTTACGTTTGTCATTTGTTATTGGTTTCTTTTGAAATTGCGCGGATCTCCATGATTGGCGCTTTCCGGTATAGGATGTCTATTGGTTGATCTTCGCTCAATATATTCAAAAAAAAAATAAATTCGGCAGTATTATTAATTCACTTTTTGTATGTATAATAAAATCATTTTACATACATTTACGTAATTAATATCGGAAATGAAAGGTACAAACCTCGGAGAATTCGAAGAGCTGGTGTTGCTCACCATTGCGGCTTTGATCAATGAAGCATACAGCGTGGCGATATGCGACGAGCTTTCGGACCATACCGGCCGTTCGGTGAAACTCGGCGTCGTGCATTCGGTGCTCAACCGTCTCGAAGAGAAAGGATTGGTGAAAAGTGAATTGGGTGAAGCGACGAAGGCCCGTGGCGGGAAACGCAAAAGGTTCTATCAACTCACCATGCAGGGAAAGGCCGCATTGGTCAACGCCAAATCCATGCGGGACCAGCTGTGGGCAAGAATACCGTCGCTTGCCTGGAAAAAAATGTAGCATGAAAGAACAACGGCAACACCATCCGCCTACCTGGGCGCAACGATTCGTAGAATGGTATTGTAAACCCGGGCTCCTGGAAGACCTTACGGGGGACCTTAACGAATGTTTCGAACGGAATCTGCAGTCCGGCGGGCCACGCCGCGCAAAACTGATCTACATCATCGACGCTTTCAAATTCTTCAGAAGTTATACGGTACGAAGATCAATATTTGTTAACCTTTTTATGAACCGGACCATGATCGGAAGTTATGTTAAAACATCAGGGCGCAACATCATGCGCAACAAGCTGTTCTCATTCATCAATATCCTTGGTCTCGCCATCAGCATGTCCGTCGGGCTGCTGCTGATCGCATTTGTGCTCGACCTGCATTCGTACGACAGGTTTCACAAAAATGGCGATAACATCTATCGCATCACCAACATATTAACCGCCAGCAACGAACAAAACGGCAAGTTTGCGACCACCTCCATAAAGACGGGGAAGCTCATCCGCGATAAGGTGCCCGGCATTGAAGAAGTGGCTATTTTGCGCAACAATTTTTCAGGCGATGCGAAGGTGGGCGACAACATTTTACCAGTCACCGGCTTCTGGGCGGAGCCGTCGCTGTTCAGGGTCTTTACATTCCCGATGCTGGAAGGCAACTCCGAAACGGCGCTGAAAGATCCGTATTCGGTTGTTCTCACGGAAACGGCGGCAAGAAAGCTGTTCGGCGACCGCAATGCGCTTGGCAAGGCGATCAGGATCGATTCACTTGCTTACCAGGTGACCGGTATCATGAAGGACGTTCCATTTTTTTCGCATATCCGTTTTGAGGCGCTGGTATCATTGTCCACAGCCGAACAGATCAATAAAAGCAATAAAGATTTCGCGGCATGGACAAACATGTGGTCCGCCTCCGTCTACCTCCTCCCCTCGGAAAATGCCGATATGGCTGCGATCCGGTCGCAGCTCAATGCTATTGCCAGGGAAGAGAACCTTGCTGAAGAAAATACAAGGATCCAACTCGAGCTGCTTCCATTATATAACGTCGTGGTTGGAGAAAGCCTCCGTCAATCCGAGGGCGGCCCCGGTTTTACGGGCCCTCACATGTCTCCTGTCGTGCTTTGGATACTCGGCGGGCTTGCATTTATCGTGGTATTGTCTGCGTGTTTCAATTATACCAATCTTTCGATAGCGCGTGCTATGCGGCGCATTAAAGAAATAGGCCTCCGTAAAACGATCGGCGCCGGAAAAAGCCAGGTACAACTGCAATTCCTCGCCGAGGCGGTCATGATCTCCCTGGCGGCCCTTTTGCTTTCCTTCCTTTTGTTCCTTGTATTGCGGCCGCTGCTGATCAACATGGCCCCGGAAATGCAGCGAACGGTGCAGCTAGCCCTCACGCCGTCCATGGTGGCGATCTTCGTCGTTTTTTCAGTTGCCGTAGGCATTGTGGCAGGTTTCCTGCCGGCTATATTCTTTTCGAAAGTCAGCCCCATTAATGCGTTTGGAAACGTTTCGTCGATGAAAATGTTCAAACATCTTACGCTCAGGCGCGCTTTAGTGGTGGTTCAATACACGGTTACGCTGATCTTTATTACAACCACCGCCGTCGGCTATGTGCAGTATAAGAACATACTGGCATTCGACCTGGGATTCAGCACGGCAAACATCCTGAACATCAACATGCAGGATAATAAGCCCGATGCAATGCTCAAGGAGCTCGGTGAAATGCCGGAAGTAACTGCACTGTCCCGCTCGCTGATCACCACCGGCGTTGGAAACGCCTGGGGCGGCAATATGAAATACAAAGATTCGCGGGATTCCGTGCTGGTGATGACCAACCACGTTGACGAAAACTATTTGCCGCTGCACAACTATAAACTCGTTGCCGGCGGAAATTTTATTGCCCGCCCTGCCACCGCCCAGGCCGTTAGCGAGGTGATCGTTAACGAGCAGGTTTTAAAACGATTCAATATCGGCGGCGGCACCCCCCAAAAAGCGATCGGCGAGCAGGTCACATTGAACGGGCGTAAAATGGCCATTGTCGGCGTAATGCAGGATTTTCATTACGGCAAGGTGGAAAACCTCATCGGCCCGGTGGCATTCACGTTCTGGACGCCCGAAGACCGGACCATCATCAGCGCCAAAATACAAAGCGCCAACCCGCGGGCCACCGTAGCCAGGATCGAGGCTGCATGGAAAAAGATCGATCGTGTACATCCGTTTATAGCTGAGTTTTATGACGAAGCAATAGAAGATGCGTACAGCGAATTTTCTACCATGATCAAGATCATCGGCTTTCTTTCTTTTCTGGCTATTTCCGTTGCATCGATGGGCTTGTTCGGCATGGTCGTATTCACCACCGAAACAAGGCTAAAGGAGATCGGCATCCGGAAGGTAATGGGCGCGAGTGTGGGCAACCTGATATATTTGCTGAGCCGCGGTTTCCTGTTTCTCCTGTCGGTATCGGCGGTCATTGCCCTGCCGGTAACTTATTTCTTCTTCCGAACTGTTGTGCTTCCTAATTTCCCTTATCATACGCCTGTGCAGATCACCGAGCTGTTCACCGGCTTGCTGATGGTATTGCTGATCGCGCTCATTATGATCGGGTCGCAGACATTGAAGGCGGCGAGGAGTAACCCGGTGGCCGTTTTGAAGAGTGAGTAGCCTAAAAATTCATTAAACCGGCGATCCTTTTATGGAGATTACTATTGCTTTCACGGCGACTTACTTTCAGCCGCTTCAACAGTAACTTCAACGCCCAGGCCATTCTTATTTTATAAAGAAGATTTGCTGGTTCCCGAAGCTCATATTCCTACTACGATTCGCTGCAGGTGATCTGGAATAGATTTTGTACCATAGTATGCCATATATGAGTACAAAAAATCTCGATATACAGATCCTGGCGGCGCCTTCGATATTGGGGCTCCGCACAAATGGCGTGCAGGACCTGGCAGCTGCCCTGCTGGAAGCCGGCCTCGGCCGACAGCTGCAGCCCGAACATCCGGTGCTGCACCTGGCTACCCTCAACGCGCAGTACAGTGATAAAAGAGACCCCGACACTCACTGTCTCAACCCGGTACCGCTGCGCGATTTCTCTATCGAGCTGGGAAAAGCCGTCAATTTACTGCTGGATAAAGGCCGCTTCCCGCTGATATTGGGCGGCGATTGCAGCATCCTCTTGGGTATCATGTCAGGTCTCAAAGCCCGTGGTAAATATGGGTTGATCTTTATAGACGCACATGCCGACTTCTACGAACCCGAAAAATCGGTAACCGGCGAAGTGGCGGATATGGACCTGGCGATTGTTACCGGCCGGGGGCCGGAGATACTTAGCAACATCAACAACGCAAAACCCTATGTGCAGGATAACCACGTGATTCATATCGGTCAGCGAGATTGGGAGGAGACAAAAAAATACGGTTCGCAGGATATCCGCGAAACCATTATCATCCGTTATGACTTTGAAAACATAGAAAAGGAGGGGATAGAAAAAGTTACAGCTGCTGCAATAGCAGACCTCGATCCCGGCCTGGATGGCTATTGGATGCATTTTGATACCGACGTATTGGCTGATGAACTGAACCCCGCAGTAGAATATCGCCTGCCCGGTGGCCTTGATTTTGAACAGTCAGAATATTTTATTAACCAACTTCTACGCACCGGCAGGATCATTGGTTTTGATGTCACCATCTTCAACCCCCGCTTCGATACTACCGGACAGATCGCCCAAAACATCAGCAATACCATTGTCGGTGCCTTCCGCTCCGGTTAATGATAAATATGGATACAACAAACTTGAAGGGTATCCGGGTATGACGGACAAAAGCTATCACTGCCTGCGCCGCGTGTGGATCGCTGCCGATGTGGGTGGTGATCACTACCAAGGGTATACAGAACATCCTCGGCAAAGATGACGGCTCTGCCAGGGAGCTGATGCAGAAGTTGTGCGCGATAAAAAAAGCGCCCGGGCAATATGTGACGGTCACAGAATTTTGCGAACTCACGGGGTTGACGGAAGATGATGTGCGGGAGTTTTTCTGATGGCAGGTATAGCGATAATGGCCGATAAAAGCGAGGGCAAGGCCGGGGTGAAGCGAGTATGATGCGGATTAAAGGCCGTGCAACGCGGATTCAAGGCCGATACAATGCGAATACAAGGCCGACTAGTTGCTGGCCGGTCTTACATTGCTTCAAAAAGTCGTCTGATAAAAATTCTTCTGCTTTCATTCTCTGTGTAAAGGTTTAAAAATAAAAAAATCGGAGCTCTTAAAAGCTCCGATTTTCTATGTTTACACAGTTTTTGTTATAGTGCCGGCGAATACTGTATATTCCCTTTTCTAACGTAATTGATAGTATCTATGATAAAACAGCAAAACACTTAAGATCCGGTTAGTTTATGACATAAAAACCTTCTTCCAAAAACCATCACCGATCGCATGAACATCAGCGCTTGCTTCGTTTCGCTCTTTCTTCATCCTGTTGATAGCAGTTTTACCTCCAACACCCTGGGCATCCAGCATCGTAATGGCTACCGCTATATCGTGCCATTTTCCGATGGCGTCCTGCAGTTGGTCGAGGTAGGAAATGTTTATTTTCGAAACGAGCGCCGGCTGGCTGCTAAGCAGCCCGTGTATATAAAGGAGATACTTTATTTTCTTGCGGGCCAGGTGAAGTTTGCCCATCGAAGGAGCAACGACAATTCCCCCTATGGTCTTCAACTGCCGCATTAACCAATGCCTGACGCGACGGTTCCTGACGGGATGCAACGTGCCAAGGAGATATCGGAAAGCCTGACCAATACAATGATCATACTGGACGGAATGCGCCCTGAACCGATGGATCTCCTTTTCGAATACATGCGTCTCCCCTTCCCTGAACGCAGGATGCCTGATATTGAATCGCTTTAGCAGCTGCAGGTTAATACCGGCTTCCCGAATAATCCCCGCCCGTTTGAAAATTTTCCTGATGGCTTCCGGCTGCGCCACGGTGCGTTTCTTCCGGGTATATGCCTTGGTAAATTTTATGAATGCTCTCACTTTCTTCATCTCCACACGTAGCCCGTGCAGCGGCTCAAAGTTGCCAGTGCAGGTATAAGCAAGCAACTGCCGCCGCATTTCCCGCCACCGCTTAATAAGATACTTTCGTTGACTTTTCCTCCTGATCATATACACCGGATTATAATCAAAGTTATCACATATCTCCCTTTGCCGCTTCCATAGTTATCCAGCCCATCAGCTTTTCCAGCCCGGCGTCCAGGTCCATATCATGAAACGCAGTACAGTAAAGCACTCCGGACGAAATCGGTTACACTATTTCCAAAATTTTCAGTGTAACCTTTTTTGCTACCCTTTTGCTTGATATCACATCGATTACAATCACCTGACCAAAAACACAAAAGCCGCATAAACACTATGTTTTATGCGGCTTTAATTTTGTTTGCTTTCGCTTTGGTGATCCAGCTGGGATGCGTAAGGCAATATTCTTCTTTTCACTGCCTTACACAACATTACATTAACTCTATGATTTTAAATATTCTATAATACCGTTTAGACTTTAGGTTTACGAACTTTATAAAGGCTGACGCAATATTTATAGAGTAAATTATAGAGTAACCATGATGCTTCCAATCAAGCCAGTGTGCAAAAAGAACTTCACGATAGGTCGAACTTTTTTAAGTGATTTAGAATTAATTACAGACCTGAATCTCCAATTATCTGCTATGTTTTTTTGCTACGATTTTCATAAGGAGTTTAACGTCGTCCGAAATAGTTCCATCACCATACTTGTCAAAGCGCTTTTCTGATAAATAATTGATACCCCAATCTGTTCGATCAAGGATCAGCGCGCCATTCACCACGACAGTTCCGTCCATTCTGTCCTTAAAATCCATTTTGGCTGGAAAAGTAACTACCTTCGTGATACCTTCAATGGTCAGGTTCCCTGTAACTTTTATATTGTTCCCCGTAACTTTTTTATTTCTATTATTCCATGTTTCAACCTTCGTAATTGCAAATGTAGAAACAGGGAATTTTTTGACATCAAAAACTTCGGGTAATTTATTATGTGGACCTGGATCATCAAATTTTTGTTCAATTGTATTCATGTCGACTTCAACTTCACCGCCCACCAAATGACTGTTTTCGAACAACAATTCTCCTTTTAATATTTCGACGTCCCCTTTGAGGGAACCATCACCAAGTAACACAGAACCTTCCCATGCCCCAAGTAGCATAGAACATTTCCATGCTACAACACTTTGCTTCGTATCTATGATATATTTTTTCTGCCCCTCTTTATTATAAAAGTCCGTAATGGTGGTTCCATCATAACGATACACTCCGGTCGCATCTCCAAACCAAATACTTCCATCGTTAGCTTCCAAAAGCCCCATAAAAGCACTTCCTGACATAATTTCGGTTACAGCAGGCTTATTGCTATACAAGGACTTTGCATCATAACGGGAGAGTGCCTGGATAGCCCAATTAGCAGGATTTACTGAACCAGTAGTCCAGATATTTCCTTTTTTATCTTCGATTATAGCATAAGCACCTCTCTGCGATACCTTAGTAAAGTTACTGCCGTCATAGCGCCAAAGGCCACCGGTCTGGCTTACTTTCCAGCCATTGAAACCGCTGAGCCAAATATTGCCTTTTCTGTCTTCCATTATACCCCAAACGTCGAGAAAGGGTTCGCCTTTATGGGTTAAAGTGGTAAATTTTTTCCCGTCATAAACAAAGGCGTCGCCCTGTGTACCAACCCACAATTTCCCTGATTTATCTTCAATGATTGTATTAATATCATTATTCAAATGCCCTTCTTTATAAAAAAGCGAGGCGTTCGGGTTTTTAAAATTTCGAAAAGACTTCCCGTCGTAACGGCTCAGGCCATTTCCAGTGCCGAACCAAATAATACCTGCTTTATCTTCATAAACAGATCTAACCCGATTATTGGCAAGTCCCTCCGTGGTAGTGAAATGCTGAATGGATTTCCCGTTATAATAATAAACGCCTGAATCAGTAGAAGTGAACCAGATATTCCCTCGTTCATCTTCCAGGACATCCCAGAATTGGTGCGAACCTATTTTACTTGTGAGATTAGTAAAAGATTTTCCATCGTATCGAAAAACATCACCAAATGATGAGTTGTTCGGGCCAGCAATCAAAATGGTGCCATTTTTACCTTTTTTTATATTACGAACCATTATGTTAGGCCCTATGTCTTTAATTTCGGACCTGATGTTATCTTTTGGGACGTTTGGTTGGTTTTGTCCACAGGAAGTGAGAAAAACAGACATTAAGATCAAAGCACATACGTGTATGTATCTCATAATTTTCTATTTATTGATCCTATTAGAATTGATTCAGCGAATTTACTTTGATATTTTTCGGTTCGAGGAATTTGGATTGTAAATTAAAATGTAACCTTCGTAAATAAATCTTGACATTATGCATGATAGACTTAACTTACTCTCGTTCTGTTAAATACCTGTCAAGGTTTTTTAGAGTTCCAGAGGCATAAGCTGCGCGTTCTTTTCCTTTTTGTTCATCCTCCACCATCATTCTCCAATTTGGAAGTATGTGAAAATCACAGTGGAATTCACACTCCAGACAATGTACTCTGCGATTCTTCCATCAGTATTTACATTATGAGGAATCTGGTTCTTCCCCACTTTGGTGAAGATGCATGTATTAACAATTAAAAATCGCCCTGATTCACAAGAATGGAGATCTGGCCTTCACCGCCATTTAGGGTTGGTTCAAAATTTATGGGTTACACCAAAAGTGACGAAGAACCATTTTCTGCCGAAAAACCTGGCATGTATTTATTTATCTTTGTAAGGATAGATCAGACTTTATTATGTTCCGTAAAACCAAATAACTGAAACGTGATTTTATAGAGCAAATTATAGCGTAAAAAACAAAGACCCGCGCATAGCGCAGGTCTTGCCGAATTACTGTGATCCCGCTGGGACTCGAACCCAGGGCCCATACATTAAAAGTGTATTGCTCTACCAACTGAGCTACGGAATCATCCCCGTTTCGTTTTGGGATTGCAAAGATATGTATTAAATTATTTTTGCCAAATATTTCATGCATTAAAATTCACATTTCCGCTCAAACCCTTTACCATAAAGCATTATAGGAGATAAAAATTTTACCCGCCATTCAACATATGAGTAAATTCCTTACTCCGCCCCTTTCTCAAATACAATGCGGCCGGTGATTCCTTCCGGCTTTTGCTGGTCCATGACTTTCAACGCGTAATATTTCCCCGCCAGCCAGTCGTCTACCATGTTATCATAATATTTGCTGCCGGGATTGCCGCTTTGACCGCCGGGGAATATGCCCCAGGCTTTGGTTTGCGGGCCCAGTTCCACCACCATCCGCCAGCTGGGGCCGGTGGTCTTTTTCGTGGCGTTGATAATGTGACGGCCGCCGCCGGTGTTGAGGTGCATGCGGCTGAATGCGGGTATGCTGCGACTGAGATGCCGGATGTCCGTACCGCGGAATTTCCCCAGCGCCAGTTCTCCCCTGCCGTCCAGCGCGGCAGCTGTATCGGCGGCGGCGCGGAAGCTGGCGGTTACCTGCCCGCTGAGCGTTTCGCGGACAGGCGTGTGGATGTTGTCCACAAAATGCATGGCGCTGTCGCGCATCAGCCAGTACAGCAGCGTTCTTTCTTCGGGCTGTACGTAGGCGATGCTGTCTTCCAGCGGCAGCTCGTCGCCCCAAATATTGTCTTCCAGGTTGCTCCACCAGAGATTAAAGACTGTGGCGGCTTTGCTGTCCGGGCCGGCCGTGCCGTCCCAGGCGAACAGCATGCGCCAGTATTCCTGTTGCCGGGACGTTAAAGTATTGGCGGCCACAAAATTGCTCAGGAAAGGCATGGCAGCCTCCGCCAGCCGGTTTTTGTTGTCGTTCTGCAGCCTCATCATGTCTTCCGGCGTTATGCCGTTCATCTGGCCCAGCTGCTCCTGTATGCGCATACCGCGGAACAGGTCGTAATAACCGAAAAGATCGTATGGATACGTGCTGTCTGTGGCCTGCTGGTTGGCGGAGCTCACAAAACCTTCGGCGGGATTGTACACGTGCGGGTTTTCCGCCTGCGGAATAAAGCCCTGCCAGGCGTAGGTGCTGTCGCTGCCGGGTGTTACGAACTTGCCCTGGTCTTTCCAGCGCAGCGGATGTTTACCGTTGTGCCAGATCGCGATGCCGTCTTTTTTGCCGGCGTAAATGAAGTTCTGGCCGGGACAGCTCCACGATTTCATGGCCTCGAGATAATCGCTGTAACCTTTGGCGTGGTTCAGCAGGTGAATCGTGCGCAGTTCGTTGCTCTCGTCGTGCGCCGTCCAGCGCATGGCGAGGTAACCTTTGAAACGCGGGTCGGTAAAGGTTTCGTCGTACAGCACCGGGCCCCATACGGTGTAGGCTACCGTATCATAGAACGTAGGCCGGCCTTTTATTTTGATGGCTTCCACCCGCAGCTCCGCGGGGCGGTATTGGCCGTTGAACAGGTATTCTTTTTTGCCGTTGCGGAACTGCATTTTGTAAAAGTCCAGCACGTCCACATAACCGTTCGTGAAACCCCAGCCCATATTGTCGTTAAAACCGATAATGATGCCGGGCGCACCAGGCAGGCTTACGCCGTATACGTTCATAGACGGCGTTTTGATCTGCATTTCATAAAAAAGACTGGGCAGGCTCAATTCCAGGTGCGGGTCGTTGCAGAGAATGGGATTGCCGCTTTTCGTTTTGCTGCCGGCCACGGCCCAGTTGTTGCTGCCTTTGTCGCGGTCCTGCTGCGGAATGTTGTATTTGAATTCCGCGTTCACCACACTGTCCGGCGGGGGCACGGCCCTGCGCGTGGGCGCGGGGTATGGGGTGCCTTTCGGGATGATGGGCGCCATTACGTCCGGGAAATCCGGGTACAACTGGTTAAAATCTTCTCTGGAAAAATGATTGCGTGCGTTGGTGTACGGAATATCGTCTGCCGTGGCGGCGAGGTCGGCGCTCATGTATTTTACCAGCAGGCCGGTCTTGATATTGGTCCATGGCTCCGGGCTGTAGCCCAGCAGTTTGTATTCCAGGGGGTAATCCCGTTTGCTCAATTCTTTGATATACGCGTTGATGCCCGCGGTATAGCTGTCCAGCTCCATTTTGGTGACAGGGTCCGCTTCGATGCCTTTCACTACCTGTTCGGCGCCGTATACCATACCTTCGCGGCGTTTGCGGCGGTCGTAATCCAGCAGTTTGGGGCCGAGGATCTCGCTGAGCCTTCCGCCTGCCGCATGGGTCTGCAATTCCATCTGCCAGAGGCGGTTTTTGGCGTGCAGGTAGCCCTGGATGAAATACGCGTCAGCTTCCTGTTCCGCGAAAACATGGGCCACCATCCGGTCGTCGAACCACACTTCTGCTTTGCCTTTCAGCTGCGGAAACACGAGAGTTTCGCTAACGGGGGAATTGACCGGCTCGGCATGTACCCAGAAACCGTGCTGGGGACTGAAAAGCATACCAAAAGGAGGCGTGGCGCCCCAACGGTGATTAAGCGCCCATAAAAGCGCAACCGTGAAGATCAGCGGGATAATTCTCATAAACTGGATTACATGGTAGCCGGTTCGGCCAGGTAGATGTCGATGACTTTATTACCGATGTCATCATACTTCTGGAAGATCTTTTTCAGTAAAGCGTATAATTCTTTGTAATTGGTAAAAACTGGTTTCCGGATGGGAGAACCGGTATCTCCCAGCATACCCGGCAGCAGGCTGAAAGTGCCGCCCACCCGGGTGTCGTTGTCGAGGTCGAAGGCTACCACCACTTCCAAGCTGCCGTCTTTCAGCGAAACGCTCACGCCGGAGCCCAAACCTTTTACGATACGCGTGTCGTCCACGCCTTCTACCTGGTAGAAAGAAGTCTTCGGATCGTACTGTGTTTTTTTGAAACCGAACTCCATGATCATATCCTGTGCCTCGGTAACGCTGTGGTCGGTAAAGGGCGGCTCTGTGCGGAACTCGTCAGATAATGCGCGGTACCAGGATACAAATCCGACTTCTTCTAATACTTTTTTCCAGACTGGGTTCATCTCCATAAAAAAACTTTAGAAGGTAAGGAAATCCAATGTTAATATACGCCTTTTCAGGAATATGACAATACAATTGCAGCGAGTTGTTCTACTTCTTCAACCGTATTAAAACTATGCAACACCACTCTTAAACGCTCCTGTCCTTTGGGCACCGTAGGATGCAGAATAGCCCTCACATCGAGCCCTTCTTCCTGCAGCTGCCCGGCCAGCTGCCGCACCCGTTCGTTGCCCGGCGCCATCACTACCTGTATCGGCGTAAGGCTGTTGCCGCCGAGGCGTTCGCGGAACAACTTTATCAGATGCTGTAAATGTTTCCGCTCGGCGTGCATGTCCGGGAAAATGGCGTACGCGCTCAGCATCACGGCCACCGCCTGCGGCGGCAATGCAGTGGTGTAAATGAACGGACGGCAGAAATTGATGAGATATTCCCGTAAAAAATGACTGCCCAGCACGATCGCGCCATGGCAGCCCACGGCTTTGCCAAACGTATGCACACGGGCGAAACAACGTTCCGTAAGCCCCAGTTCCTGCACGAGGCCTTCTCCCCTGCCGCCTACCACGCCGGTTGCATGCGCCTCGTCTACGATCAGATGCGCATCGTGCCGGTCGCAAAGGTCGCAAATGGCCTCCAGGGGGGCCGTATCGCCATCCATCGAATACACCGATTCTACTGCCACAAAAATGCGGCCATCCGCGTTCAGCAGTTTTTTCTGCAGGTCTTCCAGGTCGTTGTGCTGGAAAGAATACGCCTGCGCCGCGGAAAGCCTGATGCCGTCGCGGATGCTGGCGTGGATGAGCTGATCGTACACGACCACGTCTCCCTTCTGCGGCACGCAGGAAAACAGCCCCAGGTTGGCGTCGTAACCGGAATTAAATATAAGGCCGGCGGGCGCGTCGTGAAATTCGGCGATCAGCTGCTCGGCTTCTTCCATCAGCTCGTAATTGCCGGCGAGCAGTCGAGAGCCGCCGCTGCCATGCACCTGGTCCAGCTGTTTGGCGATGGCGTGCGCGTTTTCCTGCACTTTTTCGCTGCGCGCAAGGCCCAGGTAATCGTTGGAGCAGAAGTCCGTTCGCTGGCCCGTCAGCCACAGCTGCCGCAGGGCGTGCTGATCGCGGCGTTTGGCGAGCGCCGCCTGGAGAAAGTCTTCCTTTTGCATAGTTCAAAACTAAGTATCTTCTCTGTAACTTCGCGTTTCAATATCAACACCGTATGAGCAGTAAAGTTTCGATACTCGGCCTGAAGTTACCCACGGACCCGCGCTGGGTGAACCTGGCGGCTATTTCGCTGGAAGAAGTGCTCACCGATCACGCTTTCTGCGAACAAAAAGCTGCCACTTCCTGCATCTCGCTCATACAGCGATACCCGGACAAACAAAAGTTGGTAGACGAGCTTGCGCCCATCGTTACCGAAGAATGGGGCCACTTCCGACAGGTGCTCGCCGAAATGAAAAAACGCGGCTTTGTGCTGGGCAAACAGCGGAAAGACGAATACGTGAACAATCTCATGGATTTCCAGCAAAAAGGCGGCGCGCCGGCAGACGTGCTGCTGGACCGGCTGCTGATATTCGCGCTGATCGAAGCGCGCAGCTGCGAGCGTTTCAGGCTGCTGAGCGAAGGGCTGGAAGATGAATACCTCCGCGAGTTCTACCGCCGTTTCATGGTTTCCGAAGCCGGGCATTACCGTCTATTTATCGATCTGGCGAACGAATATCTCCCCGAAGAAAAAGTGAAAACACGCTGGGCCGAATGGCTGAAATTCGAAGCGGATATGATCCAAAAGCTGCCCGTGCGCGGCGACCGCATGCACTAGAAATGGAAACCGAGGTTCACATAACCTTTCAGGTATCGGGCCTGGTCGCTGTACATGATCGTGGCTTCCATGGGGCCTAACCGCGACGCGAAACCCGCCGTGATGCCATACCCCGTTACATACTGGTATTTCGGGCTTGCCTTGCCGTTGAGATCATACACGGCCGCGTTCGCGCGCGGGATCACGAATACGTTACGCAGCAGCTCGTACTGCCAGCCCAGCTGGATGGCCGCCACGCTGGAGGTGTTGATCTCCCCGTCGTACAGCCCTGCAAAAGGTATCTGGTTGCGGCTGAAATCAGTTACCCCGCCGATCATAAAATCGTTCAGCAGCTCAAGATCGTAGTTGAAGTTAAAACCCGCGTAGCCGTTGAGGTTAAGGGTGGATTTGCGGCTGAGCGGGAAATAATAGTTCATTTTCAGCGTGAGGCGCTGGTAATCGTTGAAGTTATAGCCCAGGCTGTCCAGCGGCAGGTCTTCCCCCATCTCCCGCAGCCTGATATCCGGGTTCTGCCCGTACACCACCCCGCCTTCCAGCTGGATTTGCGCCCCCCGCGTGGGGTACAGCTTGCGGTCGACGGTGTTGAGGCCGTAGTAGAAAAACGACTGGTATTGTTTGTTGTTGCCGTCCAGCTCCACGTAGGGCGAAAGTTTAGGCTTCACGCGGATGTATTCCCAGCGCGTGCCCACGCCCAGCGCCATCACGCGGTTGAGCATGAACTGCATATGCACGTCTACGTTGGCGTATTTGCTGCGGTACTCCTGGATCTTTTTGAAATTGTCGTAATAGTTCAGCGGATCGTTCTCGTAATAGGCGCCCAAACCAAAGCCCACGTTGCGTTTGCGGCCGAGGTACTTGAAATATTCCGCGCGCAGCCGCGGGTTTTCGCTGATGGCCACGGTCACGAACGCGCGGCTGTTGGGCACTATGAAGTTCCTTTGCGTGATATTGACGATCGCGCTTACGTTGGTAAATGTGTTGTAGTGCAGGCCCAGTTTCACATAAGTGAGCGGGGTTTCCTCCACGTCTATCTCCAGTTCGCTCCGGCCGTAACCCAGCGGGTTCATGTGATAGGTGATCTGTTTGTAGAACCGCGTGCCGTACACGTTCAGGATGGCCTCTCGGATCTTGTCAGGCGAATAACAGCCGCCCGGCTGCAGCCCCAGCCTGCCGCGGAAGAATTTTTCGTCGGAATGCAGCAGGCCTTTCACTTTCACATCTACAATTTCGATATCAGGCACCTGCGGCAGGCGGTCTGCCACCGGCGGCGCTTCGGGATACAGGGCGTTCAGCGAATCGGCCAGATGTTTAAAAACGGGGTACAGTTCCCGGCCTTTCCTTTTGCCTTCTTCCAGGATGGAATCGACGCTGCCGAAACTGGCGGCGCCGTAACCTTTCAGTTCATGATGAATGTATACGTCGGTGATCTTGCGGGCTTTGACAAAATCCTGCGCGTCTTTATAAAATCCCAGCTGGTACAGGATGTCGATGGGCGTTACCAGCTCTTCCGCCGGGCGGAGGCCGCCGCTCACATTGCTGCCGATGATGATCTTCGCCCCCATGTCGCGGGCGGTAATGGTGGGAAAATTACGCACCACGCCGCCGTCTACCAGTTTGCGGCTGCCGATCTTCACGGCGGTGAACACGGAAGGAATGGCCATACTGGCACGCATACACGACACAAGCTCCCCGCCGTCCAGCGTTACGATCTCGCCCGTGGCCACATCCGTGGCGATACATTTGAAAGGAATGCTGAATTTGGAAAAATCTTTCACATCCCGCACCGGCCAGCACATCCGGGCCAGCTCCAGCCACAGCTGCTCCCCGGAAATCACGCCGGACGTGAGTTTGGGCTTACCGTACTCGAAAGGGATCTCTATCATGTAGCGGTTATACTCCGCCTTTTCTTCGTAACTGATATCGTCCAGCACGGGCTGGTTGGAGAAAAGTTCGTTCCAGTTCAGCTTGCGGGCCATCGCCTCGATGGAATCGCCCGAATAGCCAATGGCGTAAAGCCCGCCCACGATGCTGCCCATGCTGGTACCGGTGATGTAATCGATCTTCAGCCCCGCGCTGTCTATCGCCTGCAGGATGCCGATATGGGCCAGCCCCTTGGCGCCGCCGCCGCTCAGGGTAAGCCCTACGCCCGGGCGCTGGGCGAGGGTTATATAGGGATGCAGCCCCGCAAATAGTAAGATTAAAATGATCCGCCACATTGGTTAACCGTCCTCTGGTGTTTAAATAAAGATAAAGGTTTCTGCTATTCAAATGCTGTCGGGAACGGAAACTTGTTTTATTTATTAAAGTTATTCTCTATCTTTTCCGGATAACAATTTCACATTATGAGCTCAACGTCTGCAAAGCAGAGTATCTGGCAGGTGATATTCGCCTCGTCTGCCGGAACCCTGATAGAATGGTACGACTTTTACATCTTCGGCAGCCTTTCATTGATACTGGCCGAAAAATTTTTCCCGGATTCCAATCCCACCCTCGGATACATCGCCACCCTGGCCACGTTTGCCGTCGGTTTTATCGTTCGCCCTTTCGGCGCCATCGTGTTTGGCCGTCTCGGCGATATGGTGGGCAGGAAATACACCTTCCTGCTTACGCTGCTGATCATGGGCGGCTCTACGTTCGCTATCGGCCTCATTCCCAGTTATGCTTCCATCGGCATATTCGCCCCTATTCTCGTATTGATACTGCGCCTTGCGCAGGGGCTGGCCCTGGGCGGGGAATACGGCGGCGCGGCCACTTACGTTGCAGAGCACGCGCCGGCCAACCGCAGGGGGTATTATACCAGCTTTATCCAAACCACGGCTACGCTTGGCCTGTTCGTTTCGCTGGGCGTAATTCTTGCCACCCGCCTTTCCATGACGCCGGAGAAATTCAACGAATGGGGCTGGCGCATTCCTTTCTGGCTGAGCGTGTTCCTGGTGATGATGAGTTATTACATCCGCATCAAACTGCACGAATCCCCGCTGTTCAGCAAACTCAAATCGGAAGGCAAAACCTCGAAGAACCCGCTCAAGGAGAGCTTCGGCAATAAAGAAAACCTGAAACTCGTGCTGCTGGCGCTCTTCGGCGCGGCCATGGGCCAGGGCGTGGTGTGGTACACCGGGCAGTTCTACGCGCTGTCTTTCCTGCAGAACACGATGAAGATCGAGTTCGTGCAGTCCAACATCATCATCGCCGTGGCACTGCTGTTCGGCACGCCGTTCTTTATTTATTTCGGCGGATTGTCTGACAGGATAGGCCGCAAAAAGATCATGATGATCGGGATGTTCGTGGCCGCCATCAGCTACTTCCCCATTTATAACGCGATGGACAAAACAGTGGATCTCTCCTCCAAACAGGAAATATCCTCCATGTACCGCGTGGAAGGCTCCGTGGTGCCGGACGAAGACGGGAAAATGACGGAACGCTCCGCCAAAGTGCGCACCTATTCCGACAGTACCGTCGTGCGCGACGTAACCACCACCAAAGCGGGTAAAACCACGCAGCATAAGGAGATCAAAGTGGGCAACGCGTCCATGGTCTGGCTGATCTTCCTCGTGTTTATCCAGGTAATATTCGTAACCATGGTCTACGGCCCCATCGCGGCCTTCCTGGTGGAACTGTTCCCCACGCGCATCCGTTACACCTCCATGAGCCTGCCTTACCACATCGGCAACGGCGTGTTCGGCGGCCTGCTGCCCGCCATCGCTACCTTGATGGTGCAGCGCACGGGCAATCACCTCGCGGGCCTTTTCTATCCTGTGACCGTCGCCGTTATCTGTATGGTGATCGGCATGGTGTTTATCAAGGAAAAGAAAACAAAAGACGGGTATGCGGAAGAACCGGAAGTATAAACTCGTCCTGTATTACTTTTTATACCTACAATTGTGTTCATGAAGAAAAAGACCGGCCGCAGGAGGCCGGTCTTTATTTTTTAATAAAACATCCAACGGTTCAATATCTTTTCCATCCCCCTATTCTTTCCTGGCAGACAACAACAGCACGATCACGAACCCAAACACCCGCTGGGTTCCATCCGTATAAAACCGGAAGATCAGCTTCTGAAATAATCCAGTTCTTCAGAAAGATCGAGATAAGGATGCTGTGCCTGCAGCGCCTGGGTTTTGACGGCGTAGGCGTCGAGGAACTGGCGGTGCTGCGGACTGTCTGCGTTAAACGGCCGGTGCTGGCGTGCGCGCAACAGGTCAGACACCTGTTTTTCAAGCTGTTGCGTGGCGGGCGTCATACACGCGTTCGTAAAATGTTCCCATACGTATTGAATGGCCAGTTCGTTGGGGTGCACGAGATCTTCCTTAAAAAAACGATAATCGCGCAGATCGTCTATCACCAGTTCATAAGCCGGGAAATAATGCAGGCGGCTGAACTTGTTCACCAGGTGATGCACGGCCTGCAGCAGCACCGCCTTGCTGAGATTGTTCTCCACCACACCGTCTCTCGCATACCGCACGGGGCTTACGGTGAAAAGGATATTTATTTTGGAATTGGAAAAGAAAAGGCGGTGCATCATGTTGTCCAGCGCGGCAATGATCTCGTCTGCCGAGAGCAGTCTTTTGTAAAAGGCCGCTTCGGGCACTTTATGACAATTGCTCACGATGCGGCTGTTTTCCTTCAGCACATACACATATGCAGAGCCCAGCGTGATCATCAGCCAGTCCGCCTCTTTCAGCCTGCGCGACGCTTCCGCCTGCGAGTGATTGATCTGATCGAGCACCTCCTGCTGTTGGGTGCCGGAGTAGCGGGAATGATGGTCCCAGCTGTGCCAGATATCTTCATGCAGGAACAGGTCGGTATCGGTATAACGCCGCCCGTCCAGGTATGCCTGCATGCTTTGCGCGATACTGAGGGGATTGAACAGGATGCCGTTGGGATTGACCTGCGCGTTGAATTTATGCTGCAGCAGGCGCGCGCCTATTTCTTCGGCGAAGCAGGAGCCGGAAAGCAGTATTTTGTCTGAATATTGCAGCGAAGGCTCCAGCGGAGCTACCGGGAAGGTCAGGCGGAAGTTCATGCTGCAAAAGTATTAAATCCGGCAGGGATTCTAATGATTGAAAACTTTATCCGCCAAAGCCCCTGCCGCCGCAAAACGCTCAAGATTCAGCGGAACGGGCAGTTTACGGTCGTTGCAGAAATGCACGAGGTTTTCCGTCGCGATGTTGCCCACGAGGTCGTCCTGCGCGAAAGGGCAGCCGCCGATGCCGCGGATGGCGCTGTCGAACCGCCGGCAGCCGTTATCGTAGGCCGCGGCGATCTTTTCTTTCCACAGTTGCGGGGTGGAGTGAAAATGCGCGCCGAATTCGATGTCAGGATATGCGGGAACGAGATGCGAGAACAGCTTTGCGATGCCCTCCGGCTCGGCCACGCCCACCGTATCGGCCAGCGATATGACGGGGATGTTGAGCTCGGCGAAATTGCCGGCCCAGTGCAGCACGGTATCGGTGCTGTAGGGATCGCCATACGGGTTGCCGAAGCCCATGGAAATATAGATCACCAGCTGTTTGTTGTTTTTGAGGCACAGTTCCTGAATGGCCTGTACCTGCTCCATCGCTTCGGCGATGGTTTTGTTGGTATTCCGCAGCTGGAAGGTCTCTGCAATGGAAAAGGGGAATCCGAGATAAGAAATTGCATCATACCCAACAGCTTCCTCCGCCCCGCGCACATTTGCGACAATGGCGAGCAGCTTGGTGGAAGAAGGTTTGAGCCCTTTCATCACTTCGGCCGTATCGGCCATTTGCGGAACGGCTTTAGCGGAAACGAAACTGCCGAAGTCGAGCGTATCGAAACCTACGTCCAGCAGGGCATTCAGGTAGCCGATCTTTTCATTCGCCGGTATCTGGCGCGGCCAGCCCTGCATGGCGTCGCGCGGGCATTCAATGAATTTGAGCATAAGCTAAAATAAGGAAAAATCACGCCCCCGCCTTCATCCGCTGCTTCATCGCTTCGTACAAAATAATGCCGGCCGCCACGCTTACGTTAAACGATTCGAAACTGTTCTGCATCGGGATGTGAAACTGCTCGTCCGCCGCTTTCAGCAGGGCGGGATATACGCCTTTGTCTTCCGAGCCCATGATCACCGCCACCGGTTCCAGCCAGGGAAGGTCGAACAATTGTTTGGGCGCTTCCATTTCACTCGCCATTATTTTGATGCCGTTGAGGTGCAGGGTGTCGATGGCCTTCAGCAGGCTGTTCACGCGGCAGATGGCGATCTTTTCAAGAGCGCCGGCGGAGGATTTGATGGCTTCTTCGTTGAGGGCGGCGATCCCTTTGTCCGGGATGATGATGGCCTGCGCGCCGCAGCAAACCGCGCTGCGGGCGATAGCGCCAATGTTGCGCACGTCGGTGATGCCGTCGAGGATGAGGAACAGCGGGGTTTCGCCTTTGTCTACCACGTGGGAGATCACGTCCTGCAGGTCCAGGTAGGCCACTTTGGCCGTGATGGCTATTACGCCCTGGTGGTTGGCCTGTGTGAGGCTGTTGAGCTTCTCCATGGGCACCAGGTTCACGGGGATGCGCTGTTCGGTGGCCAGCTGGCGCAGCTGGGGAATAATGTCGCCGGTGGCGCTCTTCAGGAGGAATATACGCTCAATGGCCTTCCCGGCCTTCATGGCTTCCAGTATCGGCTGCCGGCCTATGATCAGGCTGGACTGCTTCGGTTTGGGCGGCGACGGTTTAAATCTGTTGTTCATCGCGGCAAAGATAACGCATCAAAGCTCCCCTTCCAGCATCATCAGCCTGATCTTTTGGATCGCGGCCAGGGAAAGGGAATCGGTGATGCGGTGGTCCTTCACCATTTGATATGCTTCCATGAAGGGAATTTTCTGCAAAAACAGCTGCTCCGTTTCCTCGGGTTCCGCTTCACCCTGCCGCAGGCCCCGCGCCAGGTATACGATCCCGGCCTCGTCGCTCACGGAATTGCTGAGGTGCATATGTATGATGGGCTCCCATCGGCTGGCGGTAAGACCGGTCTCTTCCAGCAGCTCGCGTTTGGCGGATTCCAGCGGGTCCGTGCCCAGCGGGCCGCCGCCTTCAGGGATTTCCCAGCTGAAAGCATCGATGGCCAGCCGGTATTGCCCCACCAGGTAGATGTTCTGCTCCTCATCCAGCGCCACCACGCCGATCGCCAGGTTCTTGAAATGCACGATGCCGTAAATGCCGCGCCCTCCGGCGGGATTGATCACCTGGTGTTCTGTAAGCCTTATCCAGCGGTTATCGTAGGGGACCGTCGATTCCAGTATCTGCCATGGGTTCTGTTGCGTTTCCATGCAGCAAAGAAAATACAAAACAGCGGTTCCGGAAAGCGCTTTGTGCACACATGCGCAATGCCGCAGAAAGCAACCGGCAGCATGAATTATTTTGCCGCCACAAGCGCTTTGCCGAAGAAATCGGGCTGTTCAGCAAAACACTCCGCGCAAAAAAGGGCGCAAACGCGCCCCTTCCAGGGTTACATGTATAGCTAATGGTTAAATGGAGAGATAGTAGTAATAAAATTCGTCGTCACGTTTCCAGCCATTGGATTCATACAACGCACGCGCCTTTTCGTTGGTGGTGTGCGTTTGCAGCATGAGGTAACGCGCGTCCGTAGCCTCTCCCAGTTCGCGCGACGCGCTCAGCAGGCCGCGGGCCGCTCCTTTGCGGCGGTGCTGCTCAGATACGTACAGGTCGTTCAATATCCAGGCCTTTTTCATGCCGATAGAAGAAAACACGGGATACAGCTGTGTAAAACCGATCAGCTCCCCTCCCTCTTCCGCCACATAGATCACGCTTTCGTTCCGCACCAGCCGTTCCATGAGGTAACTTTCGGCCCCGGCAACGTCGGGCTGCTGCTCGTAATGCTGGCGGTAGAGGTCGAAAAGTACCGCCAGCTGCGGCAAATGGTCTGTTGTGGCTTTAATAATTCGCATGTACGGGAAATATTTGTGTAAGGTGATGTTTAAGGTGACGAAGATAATCATCCGCAACGTAACGCAGTGTTACCGGCGCATTCGGGCCAATGGCCAGGATATGCCCCAGCGTTTCTTCCGGGAGCAGCGGCAGCACCCGCGCGATGTGCAGGTTCAGCATTTTCCAGATCTGCACCAGCTCCCGCCAGTCTTCTTCCTGGTAACGCCGCACGTCTACCCAGAAATCCTGGTTGTAACCGGGCGTGTCCAGGTATTCAGCCTGCTGACTGCGAATAAAGCGCGGATAATTGTTCATCGCCGAATCGATCAGGTGGCCGAGCACTTCCTTACGGCTCCATTTGTCCGCGGAGGGGCGCCGGCCGGCTTCTTCGTCTGTAAATCGCAGCAATCTCTCCTCCGTGGCGTGCACGGTATCGGCCAGGCTCCGGCCGAGGCCTGCCAGTGGCGGTTCCTGCAGGTCCATCGTCATTTTGATATTGCTGCGTTTGTATCTCCCCGGGTCCAGCTCCGTTTCCACGAAACCCAGCTTGTGGTACATGTTGATGGCCGGTTCCAGCACGCGGTTGGAAAACAGCACCATCTTTTTAAAACCCGCCCCTGCGGCCCTTTCGATGATGGCTTTCCCGAGCAACCATCCCAGCCGCTGGCCCTGGAATGTTTCGTCCACGGCCATTTTTGTCATTTCCACGGTTTCTTCGTCCAGCGGAAGATAAGCCACCGTACCGGCTATCTGTTTCCCCACGGCCACGAATATAATATCGCCGCCCCGCGCGATGATCTTTTCCGCCGGTTTTTCCAGCAATTCGATATCAAAAGGCTCCAGCGTGAAAAACTTTTCGATCCAGGCTTTATTGAGCCGCCCGAAGTCTTCCCGGTACGCGGCATTCCAGCACAGCACCCGCGCGTTGTTAACTGCGTTCATAACTCTTTTGCTTGTTAAATGCTTTATTGACGATGTACACGCCCAGCAACGTCACCATGCAGCTCACGCCCATCGTCCAGTTAAGTTTTTCGCTCAGTATCAGCCAGCCCAGCAGCACGGCCACCACAGGATTGATGTACGCGTAAACGGACACCAGCGAGGGCGGCAGGTTGTTGAGCGCGAACACATACGCGGAATAACTCAGCAGCGAACCGATGAACACCAGGTACAGCAGGCTCCCCCACAGTTCGCCCGTAAAACTGCCAAAGTTCAGGTGCTGCCCCATCAGCGCGGAGATCACCAGCATCACGATGCCGCTGAACAACATCTGGTATCCCGCGCCATAAAGGTAATTGATCCCCAGCGCCCACTTGGCCGTAAGCACGGAGCCCAGCGCCCAGAACACGCAGGCCGCGGTGATAAGCAATACGCCGAAGCGGTATTCCGGCTCCATCAGGTGCGCAAGGTTGTCGTAAAAAATACCGCCGATGCCGAGCAAACCGATGAGCATGCCGGCTACCAGCTGCCAGGAGATTTTCGTGCGCTGCACGAGGAAAAAACTGAAGATGGTGACCCAGATCGGCACCGTTGCCGCAATGATGGCGCCCAGCCCGCTGGGAATGTATTGCATGGCCCAGGTCATAAGCCCGTTGCTGCCGCAAAGCATGATCACGCCGATCACGAAAAGCCTGCTCAGCACCGGCATTTCGGGCAGTTTATATCCTTTCAGCAGGAAAAATGCGGTGAGTATCAGCCCTGCGCTGGTTTGCCGCAGCCCCGCCAGCATCATGCCGTGCATGTGCTGCACGCCTATCCGGGCGGCCAGGTAAGTGGTGCCCCAGAATATGCTCACGATCACCAATGCCAGGTAGGCATTTGTATGTTGTTTTTTCATGGGTTCCGTTCGTTTATTCCGCGATCTTTTTGTTCATGTGAAAACCTTCGATAAAAAACCCTTCCCTGAAATAAAAACGGTGCGCATCGCGGTTGTTCACGTAGGCGTCGAGCAGGATGTGTCTGCAGCCTTCGGAGCGGCCTTTTTGTGTGATCCAGTCGCAGAGCAGGCTGCCGATGCCTTTGCCCCGGTGCGCCACGCCGGTCACTACGTTGTCCATCTCGATGTATTTCCCGCAATACAGCTTGGTATTGATCCAGAATCCGCTCATGGCGATCACGCGGCCGTTTTCCCGCACCACTACCTGCCGGTAGCCGTTGCGGATCATATCGGGCAGCATGGTTTCGTATTCGTCTTGCAGAAGCCGTGGGTTCAATTGCTGTAACAGGTGGTACTGCGCTTTCATTTCCGTGAAGGAAACAAGCTCTGTCAGGTCGTATTGCATAATCCGTGTGTGTTAATGAATAGAAAAACGTGCAATGGGTAGAGACCCATCGCCGCTACTAATATCAACCTCTAAATCAATTATTTTCAATAATGGCAGACAGGTCGGAAATGTCTGCTGCCACGGTTTCCAGTTCTGTAATGACTTTATCGATGTCCTGTTCGGTGGTGCGCCAGTTCACCAGCGCCGCACGTATGGCCGGTACGCCTTTGTACGTGGTGGGTGTCATGTTCACCACCCCGCGCTTGACGAGCTTTTGCAGGAACAGCGTCACATGATTGCCCCGGTTCCGTTCTTCGGTTTCCAGCGTAAAACACACCACGCACATTCTCACCGGCGCCAGCAGTTTAAAACGCCCGCTTCGCGAAAGGGCCTCGCCGAGCTGCTGCGCCAGGCGGATGTTTTGCTCCACCAGGTCGCGGTAACCTTCAGCGCCGTATGCTTTCAGCGAAAACCACGCGGGCAGCGAGCGCAGGCGCCGGCTGTTTTCCGGTGCATAGTTGATAAAGTTGAAATTTGCGGACGGATCGCCGAGATAAGCGGCGCCCGCATTCTGAAACACCTCCAGCTGCAATTGCGGATGGCGTGTGAATATCATCGCGGAATCGTAAGGCACGTTCAGCCATTTATGCGCGTCAATCGTGATGCTGTCCGCATGTTCCCACCCATTGAGCAAATACCTGTAACGCGGGCTTACCGCGGCGAAACCGCCAAAGGCCGCATCTACGTGCAACCAGAAGTTATGTTCTTTTTTGAGGGCCGCCAGCGCCGCGATATCGTCGAAGTCCACCGTATTTACGGTGCCCGCGCTGGCACTGTAGATGAAAGGCTGACCGGGATGTTCGCCGATCCAGGCTTTGAGTGCGTCGATGTCCACCGCTTCCCTGCCGGGCAGCGTTGGCAGCAGCACGAGCGAGTTGCGGCCCAGCCCGAGCATGGACAATGCCTTGCCGATGCTGGAATGCGGCGTTGCCGCGAGTATTTTAATGTCTTTGACCGCTCCCGCGCCCTGTTCCGCCACGTTCACGCCCTGTTGCCGCCCCAGCCATTGCCTGGCCGTGGCAAGCCCCGTGAAATTGCTCATGGTGGCGCCGCTTACGAAGCAGCCGAGAAATGTTTCCGGCAGCGAAAAAAGCTGGCGGAGCAAACCGAGGGTTTCCGTTTCTACCTGGAAAGACACGTCTGCCCTGTCGCCGGGGTTCATGTCCACCGTACCGGCCAGCCAATCGCCGGCCAGCGCCGCGGGCGTAACGCCACCCGTCACAAAACCGAAATAACGCGGCCCCGCATTGGCCGTCAGATGGTCGCCGAAACGGTTATCGAACAATTCCATGGCCGCCGCCGCTCCCATTCCCTTTTCCGGCAAAACGGAAGGCGAAAAGGCGGGCAGCTGCCTGCTTACGGGCAGCTCGTGTATGCGGCTGAGAAAGTCTCCTGCGTAGTTGGCTGTCTGTTGCAAAAGGTCGTTCAACTGTAAGAGATCCTCGCGGAATGTTGCATTCATGATACGGCGTTTCGAGGTTGTGAATTGACGACCCAAAATTCAGACAAATCCCCAATAAAAAACAGATACAGTTTTGTAAATTTTGACCATATCAGATGGGGTGATCAAAAATAATGATCCATGACGAATGCGGTTCGTCATTCAAAAAAGCAGCCCGCCTTTTTCATGGTCGAGCAGCCATTGTTTGCGCCAAAGCCCGCCCGCGTATCCCGTAAGCACGCCATTGCTGCCGATTACACGGTGGCAGGGCACGATAATGGAGAGGGCGTTTTTACCGTTAGTGGTGCCTACCGCGCGGATGCTTTTTACATTTCCCACGCGTTTGGCCAGGGCGAGATAGGTAATGGTTTCACCGAAAGGAATGGTGAGCAGGTTGCGCCAAACCAGCTGCTGAAAGGCCGTTCCGGGCTGCTGTAGCGGCAGGTCGAACATCTTGCGCTGTTTGGTGAAATATTCTTCCAGCTGCTGTGCTGCCGTGTATAACAGCGGCGACGCGTTAGGTGTTACAACATCTTCCTGTTCGCCGTCCGCGAATAATACGGCCGTAATAAAATCGGCGTTGCCGCGGATGGCGATGCGGCCGAGGGGACTGCCTATATAGATCAGCTGCTCATCCGTTGGAGAGCGCTCGCCAGCAATAGAAGGTTGCATATGCAGCATGTTGTTGCCAGTGTCGGGTAATTTGTTTTACTTCGGCCAGCGTGGGCTTGGCGGGCATGTTCAGCCGGGCTTTCAGCGCGTTGTGAAGCCCAGCGTCTTCCAGCGGCAGCGCCTGCGGGTGCTGCGCGAATTTCATCAGCACATAGTTGGCGCTCCACGGCCCGATGCCTTTGATGGCGGTAAGCGTATTTTTCGCTTCTTCAAAACTTTGCGCCGCGATCTTTTCTTCGTTCAGCTCCCCCGCCGCCATCAGTTTCGCCACGCGGATGAGCGCTTCGGCCTTGCTCCGCGAAAACTGCATAACGGTGAGCGCTTCCGGTTGCAAAACCGCTATCACGGCGGGATGCGGGTAAAGGTGATACGTATGCCCGCCTTCTTCCAGCACATACCCGAAAGCCTGTATCAGCCTTTGTTTCAGCGTGTAGGCGAAACCGAGGTTGATCTGCTGCCCCGTGATCGTCCAGGTAACGGCCTCGAACAGATCGGGTATGCCGATCAGGCGGAGGCCGTTGTAATCACGCACTAGCGGGCCCAGCAGGGCGTCTTTCGCGGAAAAGTCATAGAACGGCCCCATATCACCGTCGAGATGGAGCCATCGGGTGATGAAATTACGAATGTTTTTTTCACCTTCCGCGCTCAATCGTCCATGCAAGATGTCCGCCACCAGGAAGGGTTTGCCGGCTTCTTCGCGGATACGTACCAGCACGGGGCTGCCTTCCGGCGCGAAAAGCTTGTACACCGCGCTGTTCCGCACGGCATGCAGGCATTCGCGGTCGCTGCGGTTGAGGAACAGCAGGCATTCCGCAAAACTGAAATGCGACGGGTCGGTAATGGGAAGAATGATCATTTCGGCGTAACGCGCAGCAGTTTGAAGATGATGAACAGGTGATGACTTTCATGCAATATCATCATTTCAACAAGCTCCGCCACGGAAAAACGGCCATATACCGAATGCCTGCCGTAACGGCCGAACGATTCGGGCGCGATGGTGTTCGCAAAACGGGTGAAGTCCGCCCGGCCATCGTTATACACCGCGATCAGCTCTTTCACCGGCAGTTTGCGGTATTCCGCAAACAGCGGGTCTTCTTCCCACTTGTACGGCGGGAACAGCGGTTCGTCCTCTTCCAGCACGCGTTCGATGCGGCCTTTAAAAATATCCTGGAACACGGCGAGGTGGGCCGCATTGTCCAGCGCAGACCATTTGCCGGTAATTATCTCCGCCTGCAGTTTTTCATCGGGCACGGCGCCCATCATCTCCGCCATGGAAAGGTGTTGCGACTGTAAACGCTGGGCCACGCTGTAAGGTAAATTGTTCATGGTTTCCTTTTTGTTGTTGAAAACGGGGATATGAAAATATAAAATATAAAAGAAACAGATTCCATTTTCGTAAATTTGACCATATCAGTACAAACCGCGCACCATGGAAACATTATACATGCAGGTGGCAGACCGCATCCAGGCGATGATTGAAAAAGAAGTGATCCGTATTGGCGACAAGCTGCCTTCCGTCCGTTCGCTCAGCAAAGAGCAGGGCATCAGCATGAGCACGGTGTTCCAGGCATATTATCACCTGGAAAGCAAGGGATTCATCGAGCCACGGCCTAAATCGGGTTATTACGTATGTTTCAGCCCGCGCAGGCTGCCGGAGATGCCCAGCATCAGCAGGCCGGTCAAAAAGGCCACTGAAGTGAACGTCAACGAGATGATCACCGAAGTGTTCAGCCACCATGCGGCGGAAGATCTCCTTCGTTTCTCCGTAGCCGCGCCCACCGCGGCCCTGCTGCCTTCCGCCAAACTCAGCAAAAGCATGCTGGCGGCCATGCGCATCACCGGCGGCGGTCTCAATTACGAAAACATCCAGGGCAATCTCGACCTGCGGCGGCAGATCGCCCGGCAAAGCCTGCAATGGGGCGGCAGCATTACCGAGCACGACATCGTGACCACCACCGGCTGCATGGACGCGCTCACCCTCTGCCTTTCCGCCACCACCCAGCCCGGTGATGTGATCGCGCTGGAAAGCCCCGCCTATAGCGGCACCTTCCAGCTGGCCGAAAGCCTCGGCCTGAAAGTGCTGGAAGTGCCCACCAATCCCGTTAGCGGGGTCGATCTCGAATATCTTGATAAAGCCATTCCCAAATTTAAGATCAAAGCCTGCGTATTCGTCACCAATTTCAGCAACCCTATCGGGTCCTGCATGCCGGACAAAAACAAACGCGAGCTGGTGAGGATCGTCAATAAATACGACATTCCGCTGATAGAAGACGATATTTACGCCGATATATATTTCGGTAAGCTGCGCCCTTCCAGCTGCAAACAATACGACCGCAACGGCAACGTGCTGCTGTGCAATTCCTTTTCCAAATCCCTCGCCCCCGGCTACCGCGTCGGCTGGACGATACCCGGCAAATACAAAGACCGCGTGCTGCGCCTCAAGCTCAACCACAGCGTATCCAGCGCCACGCTGCCGCAGGCCGCCATCGCGCATTTCCTGGAAAACGGGCGGTACGAGCACCATATGCGCAACCTGCGTAAAATGCTGCATACACAATGCCTGCGTTACCAGCAGGCCATCGCGGATTATTTCCCGGAAGACACCTGCGTATCGCGCCCGCAGGGCGGTTATGTGCTCTGGCTGGAGCTGAACCAGTCCGTCAATACGATAGAATTATATGAGCAGGCGCTGCGCCGCAAGGTTGTATTCGCACCGGGCCGCATCTTTTCGCTGCAGGACCGTTACAACAACTGCCTGCGCATCAGTTACGCCAATCCCTGGAACAAACAGGTGGAAGACGGGCTGAAGCTGATCGGCAAACTGGCGGGACAAATGGGGTAACGGGATAAAAAAAGCCGGGGCACGAATACCCCGGCACCTGTTTACCTACAACTGTTTGTTATACTGTCTTCCGGTAATTCCATACCGCAATTCCATTTAATGCAACGGCAAAAAGCAACATCACCCCCAGGTAATAACTGATATCTCCCCAGCCGCTGCCCTTCAGCATCACCATCCTGATCACCTTCACGAAATAAGCCACGGGATTAAATAACGTGATCTTCTGCGCCCACACCGGCATGCTTTCGATCGGCGTGAACAACCCGCTCATAAGAATAAAAATGATAAGGAAAAACCAGGTGATGAACATGCTCTGCTGCTGCGTTTCCGTAATGGTGGAGATCAGCAGGCCAAGCCCCAGCATCACCAGCAGGTATGCCGCCGCAAACAAAAACACCCAACCGATATTGCCCACCATCGGCAGGTCAAACACGAGTTTCCCCACCGTCAGCCCAAATGCCAGCTCAAACAGCGCGATGATCCAGAACGGGAGCAGCTTGCCGGTGATAAAATGTATCTTTTTGATAGGCGTTACATTCAGCTGTTCTATCGTGCCGATCTCCTTTTCCTTAACGATGTTCATCCCGCTGAGGAACGCGCCGATCATGGTGACCAGCACCACGAGTATGCCCGGCACCATAAAAAATTTATAATTCATATCCGGATTGTACCAGTAACGGTAACTGACATCAAAATGCGAAGGCGCGTCGTCTTCGTCCAGCGCAAGCCATTCCAGCCTGACGCGGCGGTTAAAATCCCCGATGATATTTCCGGCATAACCCGCTGCCAGTCCTGCTTTGCTGCCGTTGATGGCATTGACGAGCAGCTGCACTTTCACTTCGTTGTGCCGCACCAGGTCGCGCTCGAAGTGGCGCGGAATGACAAGAACCAGGTCCGCCCCGCCCGATTCCAGGTCTTCGAACGCCGCTTCGGTGCTGGCCGGTTGTTTGTACAATGAAAAATATCCCGAAGCGGTGAGCTTGTCGCGCAGCTGCCGGCTCCATGCGCCACCGTCCTGGTCCACCACGTCGATGCTGAGGTTCTTTATTTCGTAATTCGCCGCGAAAGCGAGCACCAGCAACTGCACCACCGGCACCAGGAAAATGATCGGCAGCATAGACCGGTTGCGGAATATCTGCAGAAATTCTTTTTGTAACAGGAAGAAGATGGTACGCATCAGCTTAATCGGATTTTAAATTTGCGGATACTTACTGCCAGGAAAAAGACCGTCATGCCGCAAAGAATAAGCGTCGGCATCCAAACCTGCCGCAGCCCCATGCCTTTCAGCATCACGTCTTTCAAAATGATATTGAACCATTTCGCCGGGATCGCATTGGCCACCACCTGCAAAGCCTTCGGCATGCTCTCCAGCGGGAACACAAAACCGGAAAGCAAAATGGTAGGCAGCATCAGCCCCATCAGCGAGATCATCATGGCGGTTTGCTGCGAATTGGTGACGCTTGAGATCAGTATGCCCAGCGAAAGCGCCGTAAGACCGAACAGGATACATTCCAGCAAAAGCAGCAGCAGGCTGCCTTTCACCGGCATCGCAAATACCCAGGCGCCCATCGCGAGAATGATCAGCGCAATCAGGAACGACAGCACGATGTAGGGGATCACTTTCCCGGCGATGATCATCACCGGTTTCAGCGGCGACACCAGCAATATTTCCATCGTGCCCAGCTCCTTTTCGCGGGTGATGGTGATAGAGGTCATCATGGCAGACACGAGCATGAGGATCAGCGTCATCACCCCCGGAACGAACAGGAACACGCCTTTGAGCGAAGGATTGTACACCATCTGCACTTCCCCCGAAATGGTGAGCGGCAGCTTCAGTTCACCCGTCAGTTCCTGCTGGTACTGCATGATCATCGAATTGGCGTAATTGATGAGCGTAGTGGCGGTGTTCGGGTCGCTGGCGTCTGTCAGCAGCTGTATGGCGGCCTTTTTTTCATGGAAAAAGTCGTGCGCGAACCGGTTGGGTATCACCATCACCATCTTCACATCACCCTGCCTGAACGCCGGCTCAATGTCTTTTTCGCCGGACAGGTAACGGTTGACGGTGAAATACCGCGAAGCCGTCATTTTCTGCACCAGGCGCTGGCTGTAGCTGTCGCGGCTTTGATCGAGCACGGCGATTTGCACGTGATGGATCTCGTTGGTGATGGCGAAACCGAACAGCACGATCAGCACCAGCGGCATGCCGAAAAGGATCAGCAGCGTACGTTTATCGCGAAAAATATGATAACATTCCTTTCTGACGAATACAAAAAACTGTTTCATCCGTGCAAGTATTTTTTTAAGATTTGGCCCTTGCGAGCTGCAGGAAAACGTCGTTCATCGAACCGGCGTTGTATTGTTTTTTCAGTCCGGAAGGCGTGTCCAGCGCTTTGATCTTCCCATCTACCATGATCGAGATGCGGTTGCAATACTCGGCTTCGTCCATGTAGTGCGTGGTTACGAAAATGGTCACGCCCTTGTCCGCCGATTCGTAGATCAGGTCCCAGAACTGGCGGCGGGTGATGGGGTCCACGCCGCCGGTAGGCTCGTCGAGGAATACGATGGAAGGGTCGTGCAGCACGGCGATGGAGAAGGACAATTTTTGTTTCCAGCCCAGCGGCAGGGAGCTTACGAGATGGCCTGCTTCCTTTTCCAGCTGCAGCCGCGCGAGCAGCTGCCGTGTTTTTTCTTTGATTTGCCGGTTGGAAAGACCGTAAATGCCGCCATAAAAACGGATGTTCTCTTTCACCGTCAGGTCTTCGTACAACGAAAACTTCTGGCTCATATACCCGATCCGTTTTTTGATCTGCTCCGTTTGCGTGTAGATATCGTAGCCTGCCACTTTTGCCTCTCCGCTGCTGGGTTTCAGCAGGCCGCACAACATACGCATGGCCGTGGTTTTGCCGGCGCCGTTCGCCCCGAGAAAACCGAAGATCTCCCCCTGCCCCACTTCGAAGGTGATGGCGTTGGTGGCGGTAAAATCTCCGAAACGTTTGGTCAGGTCTTTGGTAACGATCGCGTTGTTGTTCATGTCAGTTCGTTTTGTTCCTGCATCAGCTGCATAAATGCGTCTTCAATTCCGGGCGCTGCGGGCTTTATTTCCAGCGCTTCGTGCCCCAGCGGCGCGAGGTATGCCTTTACGTCGTCCAGCTCCGTATCTAACGTTACGTGCAGGTATTCGCCGAAGGCATAACAGCTCAGCACTCCTTTAAATGCGCGCAGGTCGTGGATAAGACGGTATATGTTCTTCGCTTTCATGGCCCATACCGGCATCCCGAAACCCGCCACGATATTGGCCGGCGTATTGATCTGCATGATGGCGCCCTTCTGGATCAGCGCCACCCGGTCGCAGAGCACGGCTTCGTCCATGTAAGGGGTGGATACAAGGATCGGAATGCCTTTTGTTTTGAGGCGCTGCAGCATGTCCCAGAATTCTTTTCTCGATACCGGGTCTACGCCCGTGGTGGGCTCGTCGAGAAAAAGCACTTTGGGTTTGTGCACCAGCGCGCAGCAAAGGGCGAGTTTTTGTTTCATGCCGCCGGAAAGTTTGCCCGCAGGGCGTTTGGCAAACGGTGCGATCTGTTCGTAAATCTCTTTGATCAGCTCGTAATTCTCCTCCACCGTGGTGTTGAAAATGGTGGCGAAAAAATTGAGGTTCTCTTCGATGGTAAGGTCCTGGTAAAGCGAAAACCTGCCGGGCATATAACCCACCTCGCGGCGGATGGTACGGTATTCCTTCACCACGTCCCTCCCGTTCACTTTCGCATTTCCCTCATCGGCCAGCAGCAAAGTGGCGAGTATACGGAAGAGCGTGCTTTTTCCCGCGCCGTCAGGGCCGATCAGGCCGAACAGCTCGCCTTCGCCGATGGTGAAGGAAATGTCGTGCAGGGCTTTTACGTCCCCGAAACTTTTGTGGATATTTTCAACAATGATGGGCTGCATAACGGTTATTTTGTAACAATCCTCATTTCTCCCGGCATGCCGATCTTCAGGCTGCCGTCGTTCTGTACGCGTACTTTCAGGGCATACACGAGGTTCACCCTTTCTTCGCGCGTCTGGATGGTTTTAGGCGTAAACTCCGCTTCCGAAGCGATCCAGCTGATGGTGCCGGGCAGCGTTTTGAGCGAGCCGTCCGGCTGATCGAGCTGCACGTTCACCTGCTGACCGGTCTTTACGCGGGAAAGCTGGTTTTCGCTGATGTATGCGCGCAGGTACATGGTTTGCAGGTCCGCGATCTTGTAAAGCGGTTTGCCGTACGTCACCACTTCCCCTTTTTCAACGTATTTCACCAGCACGGTGCCGTTCACGGGGTTCACCACGCGCGATTGCGCCAGCTGTTCCTTCACTTGTTCCACCTGTACCTGCAACGGCTGCGTTTCGCTGGATATGCCGCTTACCTGCGTGTGGAGCGACGATGCGGTGGACGCATACTGTTTCTCCAGCACCGCGATGGCCGCGTTGATGTCGTCCAGCTGTTTGGGCGTGGCGGCATTGGCTTTGAGCAGGTCTTCGATGCGCGTTTTTTCACGCTGCTGCGTGGCGATCTGCTGGCGGATCACGGCCAGCTGGGGCGAAACGTCCGGCGTTTTGCTGAGCACGGCTTTGATGTTCGCGCCCAGCTGGTCTTTGCGGAGTTTCAGCTGAACGGAATCGATGCCGCCCACGGGCGTGTTGGCGGCCAGCACGGCGCCTTCTTCCACGTCGAAGCTCAGCAGGCGGCCGGTGGCTTCCGCGGATACGATCACTTCGGTGGATTCAAAATTCCCGTAAGCGTCCGCCGCATCGTCGCTGCCGGAACAGGCGGAAAAACAAAGCGTAATGGCGATAGCCGTGAATAGGTTGTTTATCATGCTCGTTTTCATGTTTAATATCCTTTAATAACCTGGTAATGAATGGTTGCATACACCCACTGGATCTCATGCGTCTTTTGCGTGATCACCGCCTGCGTTTCGGCAAAGAGGTCGCTGAGGTAATCGTGCACGGTCAGCACCCCGTTGTCTACCTGGGCGGCGGATACATCTTTTACTTTCGTGCGCAGCGCCACGATGTCTTTATCCTTTTCCATGGCGGAAGCCAGCGTGCTGATCTCGCCCGATTGCTGGATCAGCTGCGACCTGGTTTGCAGGGTAAACGTCTCGGACTGCGATTGCAGCGACTGTTCCTGCACCCTGAGAATGTCGCGCTCCGTGCGGGTGTAGCGCCAGTTCCAGAGCGTCCATTGCAGGCGCAGGCCGCCGATGTAATAGAAATCGAATTTATTGTCCAGCACATTGAGGCCCGGCCTTCCGTAGCCGCCCTGTGCAAAAGCGCTGATCTTGGGAAGACTTTTTGTTCCCGTAAGTTTCGATTGCTGCCGGAGCACGTCGGTCTGCATGCGGTACAGTTCCAGTTCCGGCCGGCGGATGTTTTGATCGAGCGCGGTGGCGGCCGCCGGCATTTGCAGCTCCCCTATTTCGCGTGTATCCATTCCAGTTAGCAGGGCTAAAAGGCCGATGGCGGTATTTTTGCCGTTGGTCGCTTCTTCCAGCTGCTGGCCGGCTTTGAGCAGTTCCGCTTTGAGAATGTCTACCTGGCTGGCGAGCACCGTGCCATTGTCTACCCCGGCCTGTACGCGTTCCATACGTTGTTTCACTTCTTCGATCATCTGTTTGCGTGCGCTGATATGCTCGTTCCAGATCAGGGCGTTAAAAAAAACCTGCATCACCTGCTGGCGGAGCTTGTACATTTCCACCTCCACTTTTTGTTTGTCCGCCTGCTGCTGCGCCAATTGCAGATCGCGCTGGCCCGCGGCGGCGCCGCCGTCGTAGATCGTCTGCTTTACGTCTACCGTGGCGTTGTATTGGTCTTTGGGCAGCGTGGGGATGTTTACGTTGGGAAGTTTGATGGGGATGCTCACCACCTCGGACTGGTAAGTGGCTTTACCGTTCAGCTCCACCTGCGGCAGGTAGCTGGTGCGGATGTTGCGGAGCTGAAGGGCGGTCACCTGGTCCGTCACCTCCTGCTGTTTGAGCAGCGGATAATGGCGGCGGGCGGCTTCCCAGGCGGAATCGAGCGTAAGGGGCTGCTGTGCGATGGCGGTCTGCAGGCAGGCCAGGTACAACAGCAGCGAAAGGAACGATCTCATAACTAACTCTTTTATTTAACTATTTGGTTAATTCCACGGCAAAAAAATATCAGGGCTCCAGCGCGTTGAGCACGAAGCTGCCGACGAATTTTTTTCTTTCTTCGATGAACTTGCCGAAGGCATTCGCATCCATCTGGAAAACGCCTGTGAGCAAGGGCTTGGCGGCAAACGGGAAAACGCACATCGAGATGATGCTGATCATGAGCTGCAGCGGGTCTACCTTGCGGATGTTCCCTTTGGCGGCCTCTTCAGCCAGTTCCGCCATAAATGCACGAAGGTTGGGGAACAGCGGGCCGTGGAGAAACTGGCTCACCAACCGGTCCGGGTTCTGATTGATCTCATGCAGCACAAACAGCGGCAGGTAAGGGTTTTCGCTGATGGAAGTGATGTAGTTGTCTATCGCCGCAACGATCTTCTCCTTCCAGGGCATATCCCCGGCGAAAATGGCATTCACGCGGCCCAGCAGCGCCTGCACGGCTTCGGCGAACACGATCTCGAAAAGTTTGTCTTTACTGCGGTAATAATAATGCAGCATGGCTTTGTTGATACCCGCCGCATCCGCGATATCCTGCATACGCGCCCCGCTCAGGCCACGCTGCATGAATATTTTCCTGGCCGCTTCAATGATCTGCTGTTCGGTGGTATTGGTCGTTTGCATCGTTTAACTAAGTTGTTTAACCATTTGGTTAATGCAAAGGTAAAGGGAAAATGAGCAGAACGCCAAGGAAAATTTTAAAAAGTTTTAACCTGTTGATTGCTAATTGTACAGATTTTTTTAGGCAGGGTTACCAGGAAAACAGCACCGGAAAGCGGTTGCGCTTCCGCGGAAAAAACAGAAAAGCCGGAGCAAGACTACCCCGGCGCCTGTTACCTACAACTGTTTACTAAAGTTTTTTTATGAGGCTCAAAAGGACTGAAGCACCGCTCCCACCCTTTGATCAAACGTTTCTATACCATTGTGCTCCACGCGGATCTCTTCCAGCAGCTTCATCAGCGGCTCATCGTGCATGGTCCTTTTTCCCGTTTTCAGGTCGACGTGCGTAAAGCGCGACCATAAAAAGGATTTTACTTTCTTTTGCTGCTCGTCCGTCATCCACATTTCCACCAATATCTGGTTGTCCGTAAACTCCAGCACCCGCGAATGGATAGATACTTTTTCCGCTACCAAAGCGGGCTTCAGGTAAGAGATCTGGTGCTGCGTAACCACCCAGCCCAATCCCCTCGAAGCATATTCCTTCAGGTGAAGATTATAACTTTCCGCGAGATGGTCTTCCCTCGCGTTCATAAAATAGTTGATGTAAGCCGCATTGTTCAAATGCCCGAACGGGTCGCAGTCGTTAAACCTTACGGTGTACAGCGAAGACGGTTCTTTGACAGTCATATAGCATGGTTTTACGAATAAAGTTAGGCATTGTTTTTTTTAAAGTGCCAGGGCGGTGCGAAACCGCCCCGGCTTGATTGTGTCAATTTGTTTTAAACGCATCAGGGTTACAACGGATAATGAAAATATGCAGTCTTACTTTTTAACCCAACAATTGATGTACTGTGAGCCCTCCGTCGATGGTATATTCCGCACCGGTGATAAAGGATGCATCTGCCGAGGCAAGGAATGCCACAAGTTTTGCAACCTCTGCGGATTCACCGGTGCGATTAAGCGGCACCCGCTCCGCGGATTTTTGACGGAAGGCGGTCACGCCTTCTTCGTCCAGCCCGGCTTTCGCCAGGATGGGCGTTTTGATCGGCCCGGGGTTCACCGTGTTTACACGGATGCCACGGTCTGCCAGCTCGCGGCTCAACGTACGGCCCAGTGAATTGAGCGCTGCTTTGCTGGCGGAATAAACGCTTGCGCCGGGCATACCGGTGAAAGCGTTTACCGATGATAAAAGAATGATGGAAGCGCCGTCGTTGAGCAACGGCAGAAATTTTTGGATCGTGAAGAACGCGCCTTTGAAATTTATATTCATCGTTTCGTCGAACTGATCTTCTGTTACGTCGTTTACCGGTGCGAAGGCGCCTATGCCGGCGTTGACGAACAGCACGTCAACTTTGCCGTAACGCTCCTTCACGGTGTTCACCAAACCTTCAGCGTCTGCGATGCTCGCCTGGTTTGCGGTCACGCCCAGTGTACCGCCGCCCAGCCCGGTCGCAGCCGCTTCTACAGCATCGCGGTTACGCCCGGTGATCACCACTTTCGCCCCCCTGGCCAGGAACTCCTCCGCGGTGGCATAACCTATCCCGCTATTGCCGCCCGTTACTACCGCTACTTTATCTTTCAAGGTGCTCATAGTGTGTGTGTTTGTGTATATATTGATTGTATCGATTTATTTAAAAACTTCGATATTTTTAGGCAAAAAAAAGGTCAGCTGAGCTGGAGGAAGAACATCGACAATTGTTTCATCATCTCACGATTGATCGTCAGGTTCACATTACGGCCTTCTTTTGAGCTGATCAGCACGCCGCTGTCTACCAATATCTTGATATGGTGAGACACAGTGGGTTGCGATAAACATGTCAGGTCCTGGATCGCGCCACAGCAGATACTACACTCCTGCCTGGCTATCTGCATAAGGATAGCCATCCGGTGTTTATCTGAAAGTGCGTTCGCCGCCTTCACTATCATCGCTTCGTCTATGATCATGGTGCAAATATAGGTACTTTTTTGAAATATCGAAATATATCGATCTATTTTTTTGGAAAGGAAGATGAAAAACGGGGCTGAAACAGACCGAATCCTCTCTCACAGTACATTTCACCCTACAACAAGGGACTAAAAAGCCGCACCACCGCTTCCCCCAACCGCACCCAGCGGCCCCTGCCCCGCCAGTCTTCCAGCAGCAGCTCGGTACTGTACAAACAATCCTGCAAAAACACTTCGGTCAGTTTCCAGTTCGCTTCGCGGCTATATACAAAAGCATTCACCTCGAAATTAAAGTCGAAACTGCGGATGTCCATGTTCGCTGTGCCTACCACGGTAAGATTATCATCCACCACCATGGTTTTTGCATGCACAAACCCTTTCGTGTAACGGAAAATGCGCACGCCCGCCGCCAGCAGGTCTTCATAAAACGATTCCGCCGCCTTGTTCACCACCCGGCTGTCGCTCACGCTGCCCGGTACCAGCAAACGCACGTCCACACCCGAAAGCGCGGCCTGCTGCAACGCGTTCCAGATCGGCTCGTTCGGGATAAAGTACGGCGTTGTAATGTATACGGACCGCTGCGCCTGGTTAATGGCCGCCAGGTAACTCAGCATGATAGACGAACGCTCCGAATCCGGCCCGCTCGCCGCGATCTGCACCAGGTCTTTCCCTGAAACAGGCACGTCCGGGAAAAATTCCTGCGTGATGGGAAGGTCCGCTTCGGCGCAAAAATTCCAGTCGCCCATAAAAAGGAACTGCAACGTATGCACGCCCTGCCCTTTGATGCACAGGTGCGTGTCTCTCCAATATGGCCATTTCGATTGTTTTTCACGGTATTTGGGATCGTTCACGTAACGGTCCGCCACATTGATGCCGCCGATAAAACCGGTATGCCCGTCTACCACCACGATCTTGCGGTGATTGCGGTAATTGAGCCGGTTGGCGAGCAGCCGCACACGGTAAAAAGGATATACTTCCACGCCCGCGGCCCGCATCTGGCGCAGGAAACGGCGGTTAATGTCCGAACTGCCGAAGTCGTCGTAAATAAACCGCACTTCCACGCCTTCTTTCGCTTTTTGTTTCAGCACTTCCATTACTTCGGTGCCGATCGTGCCTTCTTCGAAGATGTAATATTCGAGATGGATGTGGTGTTTGGCGGAACGCAATGCGTCGAGCAGGTAAGGGAATTTTTCTTCGCCGTTGATCAGCAGGATGGCTTCATTATCCGGCGTAAGCGGCGACAGCGAATCTTTGAACAGTAATTTTGCGATGCCGGTTTTATTGGTCATCAGATCGGGATGTTCCAGCAGGGTCTGCCGGTTTTCCTGGCGCAGGTATTCCTGCAGGCGTTCGCTGAGGCGCACGTTGCTCATCCATTTGCGGCTGTAGATGCGGTTGATCCGCCGGTTCACGCCGATGAGCAGGTATACGAGCACGCCGATGCCGGGGAGGAAAAAAAGCAGGAGAAGATATGCGAGCGTTTTGCCGGTAGACCGTGTTTCGAGCAGTGCTTTCGCGGCCACCACGAAGGTGATGCCATAAAGGATGACGAGGCCGATGGACTGCCAGTGGTCTTGTAGGAATTGCAACATACGCCGGCAAATTACGATATTTCAGGGCACAAAAAAGCCGTACTATACTGCGTGCATTCTTCAGGGTTATTTGCAGTATAATACGGCCACAGTTTTTACCGGAACGTTAGTTGTTTCCGCCGCCGCCACGGTTGCCACCGCGCTGGCGCATCGCCTCCATCTGTTCCTTGTACTTTTTGAACTGGTCGTCGGTCAGAACGGTCTTCACCTTTTCGTCCCTTTCGCCGCCCAGTTTCTGAAACGCTTCACGGTCCATGCGTCCGCCGCCGGCCTGGGCCTCTTCACGCATCTTCTGCATGTCTTTGTAGAATTTGGTGAACACTGTGTCCAGTTTCACCGCCTGCTCTTTGTTCAGCTGCAGCTCCGTAGTGAGGCGCTCTACGGTCATTTTAACGCGCTCTTCGGGAGTACGGCGCTGGCCGTTTCCGCCACCCTGCTGGGCAAAAGCGGCTACATTCACTGCCAGCATAAACGCCAGCGCGAACAGGATCTGTTTCTTCATGTTGTGATTGTTTAAGGGTTCTGGAGTTGTATGTTAAATGCTCATGGTCATTTTTTCAGGCTGTCTACTTTCGGAGGACTTTTCCTGAAATTGTTCATTTTTTTCATCACGTGCTGCACTACCGAATCGAAACGCGGCAATTGTTCCGTCGTGCACAGGGCGCGCACGTCGCGGAAGTGGCGGTAGGTCTGCAGGTCTATCACCACCTGTCTGGCGCCGATGGAATCGGCTGCCGCGGTCAGCACCGAATCGGCCACCGAATCTTCTTTCAGTAATACATAAAACCGGTCGCGGGCGGCGCGCAGGTCGCCAAAAGCGGGCTTGAGGCGCTCCCAATGCTGGTCTTTCAATTGTTTATACTGATCGAGCTGCTGCTTTGAGAAACCCACTTCTTTTTCAAGCAGCTGCATTACTTCGCCCCTGCCTCTCGATGTGCCGGTCTTCGGCGCCTCTTCAGGCGTTTTCCAAACGAAAAAAAACAGCAGTAAAAAGTTCGTCAGCAGCAGGATGATCACCAATATACTCAGTACTTTATTCCTCGCGAATGTTTCCCTCATCATTTATTCCGGTTTTTCTAACTCATAAAAATTGGAGATACCCAGTTGGTACTCATCATCCAGGAATGCCTGCTGAAGCGCGGCCTGCTCCTGCCTTTCGGCGGTGGGCAGATTAATGGCGAACATGATGCCGTTGACGGCCAGGATCAGCGCCAGGGCTGTAAACGCTACAGAGGGCCGGGCAATCACGCCGATAAAGCGTTCCCATGCGTCGGCCGGCTCTTTGCGCCCCAGGCGGGCCTGGAGACGGGTAAAAAAGAAATCCCCCGGCTCCGCCCGCTGCACCCCCTCGAGGCTGCCGAGCGTCCTGTTTATTTCCTGTTCTATGTCTCGTCTCGCTTTCATAATCGCTATATTTAGTTTAGACGACAATTATGCTGAATACTTGTATTTATTCCTGATTTCTGTAATAATCTTCCAGCTGGTCCCGCAGGTTCTGTTTGGCGCGGTGCAGCAGTCCCTCCACGGCAGACACGGACGCGTCCATAATCCCTGCTATCTCCTTGGAACTCAATCCTTCCAGCTTGTTGAGCACAAACGCGGCCTTTTGGCTGTCCGGCAGCCGGGCGATGGCTTTAAAGAGCAGCTGCGCCCTTTCCTTGTTGGCCAGCACCACGCCGGGGTGGTGGAATTCGGGTGGGTCTATCACCAGTTCGTTATTGGCCCCGAAAAGACTGTATACCTTCCCCCAACGTTTTTTCCGCGTCTTTTTACGCAGAAAATCAAGGCATTTGGTGACCGTAATGCGGTACAGCCAGGTAGATATCTGCGATTCGCCTTTGAAGGTGCCGATCGATTCGAATACCTGCATAAACACTTCCTGAGACACATCCTCCGCATCCGCTTCATTCTGCAGGATGCCGAGCGCGGTGTTATACACCATGCCCTTCCACTGAGCCACCAGTTCCTTAAAGGCGGCTTCGCTGCCCTGTTTCAGATGTGCTATGATATCCGTCAAGCTACTTGCATATAGGTGTTAAAACGGTAACTAGAAGTCCCTGCGCATGCCGCCACCGCCGGGGCCGCCTGGCATCATTCTGCCGCCTCCGGGACGGTCCCCGCCTTCACGGTTCCAACGGCGCTGTTCGCCGCCTTCGGGAGCTTTCAGCTTACCGAAATTCTTCAGCCGGTAAGTAAATGTAAGCATAAAATATTGGGTAAGCACGGAGTTCTGCTCGTCCACGATGTCCAGCCCGTTCACCGTACGGTTCACGCTACGGTTCTGTTTCAGCAGGTCGAATACGGAGAGCCGCAGCTCCGCCCGTTGGTCTTTCAGAAATTTTTTGCCCACGCTGGCGTTCCAAAGCACGAACCGCTGGTCGAAACCGTCGCCCAGCCCGTGGGTGAAGGTATAGTTGACGTCGTTCTGCAGCACGAAACCGTTTTTGGAAAGCAGGTTCACGCTGGCGCTGGCGTTGTGGGTGGAATAATTACTGTTGTTTTCCGGCTGGATCGTATTGTTCACGATGTTGAACATCGCGTTGTAAGACAGGTTGAAGTCGATATACTCGCTGATATTGCTGCTCAGCCCTGCGCCCAGGTTGTAATTATAGTTGTGGGTAAAACCCTGGAGCGAGTTCGTTACGCCCGGGATCTTGCTGTAACCAACGCCCGCGTTCACGTTCAGGTTGGATTTGATGAATTTTACCGGCATGGCCCAGGTAACGCTGGTGCGGCCGTTGAAATACCCCTCCATATTGATCGGTTTGGAGAGCCTGCCGCCTACTTTCAGCGTGTCCACCGGCGTGAGCAGGGAATCTTTCCCGTTGGTGGGCGTGTAGATCGCATTGGCGATGTAATTGCTGTTGGCCTGCACGTTCATGTTCACGAACAGGTTCTGCCCGTTCTGCGTATTGGTGTAATTGTAACGGCCGAATACGCCATGGCCGAACTGCGGGCTCAGGTTCGGGTTACCGATAGATACGTTGGTGAGCCCGGAATAAATGTACACGTCCTGCAGCTGGTCGATGTCCGGCTGCTGGGTACTGGCGCGGTAAAATATGCGGATGCGGCTGTAGTCGTTCAATTTGTACATCAGCATCGCGTTGGGCAATATGTTCTGGTAGCTTTGCGTGGCGTAATTTTGGGTCGGGTATTCCCTTTTGGTTTCCATTTCGGCATACTGGTAGTTCACGCCCACGGCCAGCATACGGTCGCGGTTGCCGATACGATAGCTGAGGCCCGCCGCCTGCGTGTTGTAGCGGTTGCTGAACATGTTGGACTGCTCGGGATCGAGTATGCTGTAGTCTTTCCCGGTGTAATCGTACTGGTAAGCCCGGCGGTCTGAGTTGTTCTTCGACCAGCTGGGACTGTAGTTCACCTGCAGCTGGCCGGATTTGCCGATGGGCTCGGTGTAGGCCACGTTCACGTTCAGGCTCTGCCCGTCGCTGAGGGGGCGCACGCGCTGGCGCAGCGAATCGTTAGACAGCGGGTCTGCCGGGTACACGAGATCGCTGTTGGTGAAACTTTCCCCATTGCGGTCGTTCGTCCTGGCGCCGAGGCCCAGGGTTACCGTGCGGCCTCTTTTGGCGAAGGCGTGGCGGAAGGTCAGGTTACCGTTCAGGTTGTAGCCGGAATTTTCGCTGGTGGTACCGCGCAGGTTTGTGCTCACCAGCGTGTCTGCCATAAAAATGTTGCCGAATGAATTGGAGAACCGGTCGTTTTTCTGGAAACTGATGTTCGGTTCGAAAATGATCTCGTTGCTGGAATCTATTTTATATTCGAGGCGGACGTTAAAACGGTGGTTGTAGTTGTGGCTGCCGCTGACGGCGGTATCGTTCTCGAGCTGCACTCCTTTCTGGAACTGCGTTTGCGTACGCGAGATCTCGGTATTGCTGCTGTTGGAGTTATTAAAGAAATAACTGCCGCTGAAGGTCACTTTTTTGCCCCAGTTGTCGTTGAAATTGATACCGAAGGAATTGGTCTTGTTCAGGCCGCTCTGGCCGCCGGTCAGGAAATTTCCTCCCCCGCCGCCGAAACCTCCGCCGCCTCTTCCGCCGCCACCGCGACCGCCCCTTCCGCCGCCGCCACGGCCGGAAGCCGCGCTTTGCACGCCGAGGAGGTCCTGGGTAGAGAAATTCTGCTGGTTCACGTTATTGGCGATACCTAAAACGGTAATGCGTTTATTGTCTTTGAAGAAGTTCACGCTGCCGCCGGCGGAATACCGCTGATCGGTGCCGTAACCGGCGTACACCCTGCCGAAGTGAGCGTTTTTCATTTCCGCGCGGGTCACGATATTAATGGCTTTCACGGCGTTGCCGTCGTCGAAGCCGGTGAAACGTGCCTGGTCGCTCTGGCGGTCAAACACTTCTATTTTGGAAATGGCGTCTGCCGGGAGGTTTTTCAACGCCATGGCCGCATCGTCTCCAAAAAAGTCCTTCCCGTCCACCGTCACTTTTTTTACTTCCTCGCCGCCCGCCTTCACTGTACCGTTCTCCACGGTAATGCCGGGCATCTTTTTGATGAGGTCTTCCCCGCTCGCGTCAGGGTTTACTTTATACGCGTCCGCGTTGTATTGCAGGGTATCGCCCTTTTGCTGGCTGGGCGGCACCTGGCCTTTGATCACTACTTCCTGCAGGTCGCGGCTGCTTTTGGGCATCAGGATGGTGCCCAGGTTCTGCGTTTCTGCCTGCAACATAATGGCGCGGGTCAATTCCCCGTAACCTATGTAAGAAATGGTAACGATGTAAGGTTTCGCCGAAAGACCGGTGATCTCGAAAGCGCCGTCTTTATCCGTAATAGCCTGTTTTTTAAATGCGGCATCTTCCGGGGAGCTGAGCCTGATAGTGGCGTTCCTGAGTGCCGTACTGTCCCCTTTATCTTTCAACACACCCTTCAGCACCAGATTCTGCGCAAACGATAACTGAGCGCAGGTCAGTAAAAGCAATGTAAAGATCAATGCATGCCGCATACTGTGATAGTTGTATATAGTTCTGCTAGATTTGACGCCGTTCCCTTCCAAAACCTTTGAGCCCTGCAAAAAAAAGACAGTTGCCATAGTATCAGGCAACTGTCTATCAGGAAAAGTTTAAAAAGTACTTACCGGGCCTCTTTTACGTATTTGTTCAGCCACTGGTTTTGCTCCCACAGCATATGCAGCAGGTTTTCCCGGGCGGAATAACCATGGCTTTCGAACGGCAGCTGCACATAACGCACGGTGCCGCCGTGGCCTTTGATGGCGTTGTACAGCCTTTCGGTCTGGATGGGGAAAGTGCCGGAATTGTTGTCCAGCTCCCCGTGGATCATCAGCAGCGGGGTTTTGATCTTGTCGGCGAAGCTGAACGGGCTCATGTTGAAGTACACTTCGGGCGCTTCCCAGTAGGTGCGCTCTTCCGCCTGGAAGCCGAAGGGCGTGAGCGTTCTGTTGTAAGCGCCGCTGCGTGCGATGCCGGCTTTGAACAGTTTCGTATGTGCGAGCAGGTTAGCGGTCATAAAAGCGCCGTAGCTATGGCCGCCCACCGCCACGCGGTTGCTGTCTCCCACGCCCATTTTGGCCAGCGCCTGAATGGCGGCGTGGGCGTTGAGATAAAGCTGGGGAATGAAGTTGTCGTTGGGCTGACTGCTGCCTTCGCCTACGATGGGCATTTCGGCGTTGTCGAGAATGGCGTAGCCCTGGGTGACCCAGAAGATGGGGCCGCCATAACCCACGCGGGTAAAGGTATTGCGGGAGCCCCTTACCTGGGCAGCGTCCGCGGCGGACCTGTATTCGCGGGGGTACGCCCAGATGAACACCGGCAGCGGGCCGTCTTTTTTAGCGTCGTAACCTTTGGGCAGGTACAGGTCGCCGGTGAGGTTGATGCCGTCTGCCCTTTTATAGGAGATCTTTTGTTTGCTCACGCCTTCCATGGCTTTGTAGGGATTGGTGAAATCCGTAACGGGCGTACCGGTGAGCGAACGTTTCCGCAGGTCGCGCACGTAGTAGTTGGGCACTTCGGTCTGGCTTTCGCGGGAGGTGAGCATGATAAGTTTTTCCGGGTCGAGGGCTTCCACCACGTATTCGTACGTACCGGCCGGGCAGCGCCAGAGGATGCTGCCTTTGCCGGTTTTGAGATCGTAGGCCTGCACAAAAGGCATGTCCCCTTCCGGCGATGCGCCCTGCGAGCGCATGAGCAGGCTGCCGTTCTTTTGTATGAAAAGCACCGGTTTGTCGTACCGGTTGCGTACGGTAAAAGGCGTACCGATGTCGCTGTAGGCGTCGTTGCTGCTTTTTTCGAAGAGCGAATCGAGTTTGCCGGTGGTTTGGTTGTACACGCTGATGCGCTCCCGCCTGTCTGCAAACATGGATTCGTGCACCAGCGCTATTTCTTTATTGCCCCAGGTAATGCCGTCGAAGCGGCGTTTGGTACGGAAGAGCTCTTTGGGCTGGGCGTTGCCGGTTATATCGGTGGCATACAGCGCATCGCGGTATTCGGCTTTTTGTTTGCCCAGGCCGCCGTCCAGCGCTTTTACGAAGGTGATCGTGTGCGGCTCGTCATTTTTCCAGGAAAAATCGCGCGGTACGTCCATCACGTCGTCGAAACCGATGGGCGCGCCTTCGGAAGACGGGTTTTGGGCCAGTTGTTTCACTTCGCGCCCCCGCATGTCCAGCACCAGCCAGGTATGCGGGAAGCCGTACACGGGCACGAGGTAGGAATACGGTTTTTCCACCCGTCTCACCAGCAGGTATTGTTTGTCCGGCGAAACGCTGAAGGAGGTGACCACCGAAGGCGGGCCGAGGGGCTTTTCGTTTTGCCCGTCGTTGACCACGAACTGCGAGGTGGCCATATAGGAAAAGAGGGTTTCGTCGTGGGGATTTTTGATGAGGTCCTGGTAGGTGCGCGAAGCGGCGCTTTTGCCCAGGTTTTGCTGTACCACGGGACCTTTGGGCGCGGGCGGCGCAACAGGCAGCTCGCCGATGCCGGCTGGCACGGTTTTGTAGAGCAGCGTGTGATTGTCTACCCACGCGAAAGTGTTGCCGGAGGTGGCGCTCAGCGCGGCGGTGTTCACTTTCGCCGCCGATCTGTCCGCTACGGTTATCACGTAAAGGTCTACACGCCCGGGGCCATAATGCAGGAACGCCACTTTGCTCCCGTCCTGGCTCCATTGCGGGCTGTTGGCGCGCAGATTTTCCGGCAGGCCGGTTACGGGGAAAGTTTCTTTTGTTTTAATGTTTTTCAGCCGCAGGGCTGCGCTGTAAATGCCGCGCGTGGTACTGAAGTTGCGCGGGTTGAGGCGCAGGCCGGCAATGCGTAGCTCCGGCTCCGCCAGTTCGTCGATGCCGGGGTACGGCACGCGTTCGGCCAGCAGCAGCCATTCGCCTGTTTTACCGATACTTGCGGAAGGGGTAGGTTTGGCCATCAACAGCTCCTCGATTACAGCCGGCGGCCGCTGGTACGTTACCGCGTCCTGCGCAAAAGCAGCGCCGGAAGCCAGCAAGGCCAGCAAAGTCAACGATTTTCTCATAGCAGATCGTAGTTGTGTCTTATTGTTTAAAGGATATCTTCTTCTTTGATCAGGTTGTTTTTGAGGGCATACATCACTACACCGGCGGTGTTGCGCACGTTCATTTTTTCGAGGATGCGCGTCCTGTAACCTTCCACGGTGCGTTTGCTCAGGAAAATGCGCTCACCGATCTGCTGGGCGGTATATTGCAGGCATATCAGTTTGATGATCTCCTGCTCCCGGTCGGTGAAAGTGATCGTTTCTCTCTGCTTATAGGGATTAAATTTGCTTTTCGCGATCATGCCCGCCAGTTTGGCGGAAGTGCTTTTGCAATAATATACACGGTCTTCATATACACTCGTGATGGCGTCGAGGATCTCCTGTTTGTCGGCATTTTTCAGCAGGTAACCTTTCGCGCCCGCTTCGAGCATTTCAACGATCTGGTCTTCTTCGTCGAACATGGAAAGGGCGATCACGCGCACTTCGGGGTTTTGCTGCACCAGCAGCCGGGTGGCGGCGATGCCGTCCATTTTGGGCATTTTGATGTCGGTCATCACCACATCGGGGTTTTCGGCATTCACCAGTTCTACCAGCTCCCGCCCGTCCGCAGCCTGCCCTACCAGGGTGATATGCTCCTGCCGGGACAGCATGAGCGCCAGCCCGTCCAGGAAGATCTCGTGGTCGTCCGCCACTACCAGCCTGATATCGTATTTCATGAAAATGTTGTGCTTAGGGTCGGTAAAATATGGTTGCCGTCCACAATATACAAATTATTTGCCCGCAGCTGCGGATGTTATCGCATCATGAAAACGTTGGCGCAAAAAATCGATGAAAGGTTTATCCCCGCGGGATGCGAATGTAATAATTCGTGCCTTCGCCAGGCGTGGAGCGGATGTTGATGGCGCCGTGCATAATGTCTGTCCTGATCTCGAGGCTCTTCAGCCCCAACCCGCTGGAATCGCGCATGGCCTTTTCGACGTTGAAGCCTTTGCCGTTGTCTTTGATCAGCACCAACAGCTCTTTTGCGTCCTGGTTGAACCCGATGTCCAGCCGGGTGGCGCCGGCATGTTTGAGCGTGTTGTGGATCACCTCCTGGATGATGCGGAAAATGTGAATGTCCTGTTCGGGATTGGGCGTGATGGCGTTCATGGCGTACACATGCACTTCGAGCAGGTCTTCCTGCCCGAGGTAACGGCAAAATTCGCGGATGGCGTCCAGCAGGCCTTTGCGTTCGAGCGTGGTGGGCAGCAGGTTGTAGGAGATCTGCCGCATGGAAGTGATGATCTCGTCTATGTATTTCGTGGATTTGGAGATCACCAGCCTGTCTTGCGGGTCGGTCACTTCCACGCTGCTCACATTGAGCTTGACGCTGGACAGCAGCGGCCCCAGGCTGTCGTGCAGATCGGTGGCGATGCGTTTGCGCTCGTTTTCCAGCAAACGGATCTCGGCGGTGATGCGTTCCCGCTGGAGGCGGATAAAACGCCGGTGATAACGGATGATCGAAGCGATGAAAAAGAGGATGATCACCGCCAGCAGCGAGGAGAGGAATATCGTGATATAAAGTATCCTTTCTTCCATGGGGTTATTTATGCATTGAACCGTTTGGAAAAGTAAATGTCATCCCTTTCGGGCATGAAATATACCGCCACTGCATAAACAATATTAACGAATGCATTGATATAAACATAAAAAGTGAAGATCTTTATAGACAGCGGGCCGTTGTCCGGGTCGATCAGCAGCGTTCCTTCGGTAATAAGACTGTACACGCACATGATGATAAGGCCCATGCAGATAAGAAAACGCGCGTTTTTGAACAGGTTGCCGCGCATGGACACGAGGGCGTTTATTTCGTTGATGCACAACAATACGGTCACCAGCGAATAGAGCATGATAAAATAAGAGCAGATGCCGTCTTCCAAATGCTCCAGCACGATGTTTTCCGTGCTCCATACCGCGCTGTAAAGCACCAGCACGCCGGTAAAGAGTTTTTTATGCTGCCTGAAAAACCCCCAGGCATAAAAGATATAGGCGATCACAACGGCTTCCAGCAGGGTGTAAATGTTCGTGGACACGTTGTTGTTATGTACCAGCTTGATACTGATAAAACCCACCAGCTCCGCGGTAAACGCCAGCAGCAGGAAGATCAGGAAGGGCTGGTAGCTGGCCCTGATACGGTTCAGCCGCACCAGCCCTATAACGATCGGGATGAGTATCGAAGATGTAAATATGGTGGTTACGCTCAGGTTCATCGCTGTAGAGGTCCTTTTAAAGGATCAGTTTTTTGACAAGGGGCTTTCCAGATCGCAGATGTGCGGGCAGCGCAAACCTCTTTCGATCGCTTCGGCGTCTTCCGTATAACCGGCGCGGGCGGAAGAAATGCCCGGCAGCCAGGAATTGTAGTCTATGGCGAGGCGTTCGGTAATGTCTTTCCCTTTCCCCGTTACCGGTACCAGCACAAAACAAACTTCTTTTTTGGGATTAAGGCCGAGATAGATGCGGAGGCCTTCCGTGCCGGGTTTGTTGAGAATGGCGCCGATGGCGTCTTTGTTGAAAAGCTCGCACTGGGGGAGATTAAAATTGCTGTCCAGGTAGCCGGGGTTGGGCAGCTGGCGCATGAGCAGGGTTTTGGCTTCCTTGAAGGCTTTGGTATAACCTTCCGCTTGTTTCATGCTGATCACGTGCTCCTTCACCCTTTCTCCGTTCACGGGAATTTTGCGGTTCAGCTCCCGGTAAATAAGTATCGCCAGCAACAGCAGAACGATGAGCCAGGGCACGAATGTTGATCTTTTCATAACAGTTTGAGGTTTTATGTGAGTGATTGCAATTTACAGCTACCGGAACGTTTGCGGGCAGGTATAACCCCTCGAAATATTCACGTATTTATACGGATGGAAATCTTGTTATGCACACGGGGCGTAGATATGGCCGTGATACAAGATAGGGATTTTCCTTAAATTAGTGTATGGACCCTTTAGACGCATACATCGCAAAATCCGCTCCCTTTGCGCGGCCCATCCTGGAGCACATCCGCGCCCTCGTGCACAAGGCCTGCCCGCACGCCGCCGAAGCCATGAAATGGGGCATGCCGTTTTTTATGACCCATGGCGACAATCTTTGCAATTTCGCTGCGTTCAAGCAGCATTGCGCGTTCGGGTTCTGGAAGGGCAGCCTGCTGGAAGACAAACACGGCATTATCGAAACCGGCGAAAAAAATGCCATGGGCAGCCTGGGAAAGATCACCGCGCTGGAAGACCTGCCTCCTGATAAAATACTGATCGCCTATCTCAAAGAGGCGGACAAGCTCAACAAAGAAGGCATCAAGGTGGCCAAAGCGCCGGCCGCGGCTAAAAAGGAGCTGGCGGTGCCCCCGGAACTCACTGCCGCGCTTAAAAAGAACAAAGCCGCTCAAAAGGTCTGGGACGGCTGGAGTTATTCCCACAAAAAAGAATATTCCGAATGGATCAGCGAAGCTAAAACAGCAGCCACCCGCGACAAACGGCTGGCGCAGGCGGTGGAGCAGATCGCGGAAGGGAAAGACAGGAACTGGAAATACAGGTAAACATATAAAAACGGCCGGCATCCATTGCCGGCCGTTGTTTTATTATTTCGTGATCCCGATATCCGCCATCATCGGGTCACTGATGCTTTCTTTGCCCGTTTCCACGTGCCCTGCGAACTGAAGCTCCGCGCCATAGTCCGGCAGCTGTACTGTGATATCGTACCAGCCGCGCAGCATTTCGGTGGAATATTTGCCGGTATAACTGCCCGTTATTTTCTTTTTTTCCGGTTGCCAGAGATGCGACTGTTTGACCGCTATGTTCAGCGGTTGATTGTCGTGGCATTTGAAGCCCAGCGTAACTTCGCCTTTGGGCGTGTAGCCGAAACGGATATCCACCGGCGGGAATTTGCCCGCTTTGCCTTTAAACGCCCTGTAGAAGCCGTTCGGGCCGTATACGTCCAGCTCCTTTCCTGTCCATTCGTCGGTAAGTTTATCACCAGGCAGCACCGCGTAGCTGCGGTTTTCCATGTTTGCGCCGTATACGTTGAAGGGCGCGCCCGCGCTTTTTTCTTTGAACAGTTTGTCGCCCGCTTCCAGTTCGAGATGCAGCGTGCGGCCGTCTTTCCCGGGCAATATCTGCGCGTTCAGCTCGTAAGGGATGGCGCAGGCGGGGCGGACGCCCTTTTCCTGCCGCGGCAGGTGGTCTCTCATATTCCGCACCGGCATGGTTACCGGTTTGAAGTTGGAAGGCGCGGCCTTGAATTTCGCGTTGTGGATGGTTTCGATGAATTTTTCTTTGTCCAGCGACGCGGGCGCATCGATGATCTCCCCGTTGTAAGGTCTGAAGATGGAGGTAAGATCGCCGCAAACGGCGCGGCGCCAGCTGGAAATGTCTTCCGTGCGCACTTCTTTTTTCAGTTTGTGGCTGAAGAATTTTTCCAGGAACTGCAGGTTGGAGGTATGGTCGAATACCTGTGAATTGACGTACCCGCCGCGGCTCCAGGGCGAAGCCACTACCATGGGCACACGGTAACCGAGGCCGATGGCGCTTTCCCGCACGCCCCTGCCCTGCTCCTGCGCGTCTTTGTTCACCCATTCCACCGAAGCGTCTATCCTGGCAGACACTTTTCCTTTCCCCGGCGCGGGCGCGGTAAAAGGCGGCACATGATCGAAATAACCGTCGTTTTCATCATAAGTGAGCACAAAAATGGTCTTTTTCCAAACCTCGGGGTTGCGCGTAAGAATGTCCATCACTTCGCTGAGGTACCATGCCCCGTACCACGGCGCCCCTGGGTGGTCGGAGAAATTCTCCGGCGCCACGATCCACGACACGGCGGGCAGCTGCTTGTTTTCCACGTCCTGCCGGAACTGGTGCAGCACATCGCCTTTCGGCAGCTGTACTTCGCGTTCCGTTTCCCCGTCTTTGTACTGCAGCCGCGACAGCGAATGGTAATCCGGATCGTTGCGGTTGGTGGTGAAGGCTTTTTTATGGAGTTGCTGCTCGAAGGCGGGCAATGCGGAAAAAGGTTTTTCTTCTACCCTTTTAAGCGTGTCCAGCGCGCGTTGCAACGCATTTTTGCTTCGTGCGAGTTTCTTTTCCTGGTCGGTATATGTCTTCGAGCCCTTTTCCATGCCGGCCAGCTCTTTTTCGAGCTGCGCGATACGGGCTGGCGCTTCGCCCTTCATTTTCCGGAGGTACGCCAGGTGCGGCTCGTGGTATTCAACGTGGTACTGGCTGAACCATTCGATGGGGTTATCGGTGAAATTCCCGAGCCAGGCGTCTTCTTCCCCTTCAAACCCAACACCCACGCTGATCTCGTTCTGGTAGATCTTCCAGCTGATAGCGTGTTGTTCGAGCACTTCAGGAAAGGTTTTCCATTTCGCCGGGCGGCCATAATCCACGTCGGAATTCCAGACGTTGGCCTTTACGTTCGGGTGCTGTTCTTCGCGGAGGGTGCCCGTCCAGAAATAAAGCCGGTTGGGCGTGGTGCCGGTAAGGGAGGAGCAGAAATGCTGGTCGCAAACGGTGAAAGCGTCTGCCAGCGCGTAATAGAACGGGATATCCTCGCGGTTGTAATATCCCATGGTGAGGGGCATTTTGCCGTATTCACGGTTGCCGGAGCGTTTTACGTCCAGCCAGCGGTCGTAATGCCCGTTGTTCCGTGCGTCTACCTGGTCTGCCCAGGAATGCGGCAGGGCGCTCATCCAGGTGGCTTTGGTGTCTTTGATGTCCATGCGGAAGGGCGTGTAATATTCCCCGCTCTCATTTTTCTGAAAAAAAACGTTCGGCGCGACCGGTGTTTTAAGCGCCCTGGGGTCGTTGAAGCCGCGTACGCCTTTGAGCGTACCGAAACAATGGTCGAACGAGCGGTTTTCCTGCATGAGGAACACGACGTGCTCCGCATCGAGGAAAGTGCTGCCCGGGACGGGATCGATCGCCATTGCGCGGCGGATGGTGTCGGGCAGCATGGTGGCAAGACCGCCGGCGCCTGTAAGCAGGGCGGCTTTGCGGAGAAATTCTCTTCTTGAATCCATAAATTGTTCGGGTTTGAGTAGCCCGGCCAAAATAACAATAATTCCGCTGAATGCGCCGGCCGGCAGCTGTTAAATCAGAATGATCTTTGCCCGCGCGGGATTTCCTACTTTTGCAAAAAAGCAACTTATGGGCATAGCGGACAAACTTTTCCAGATGAAGAACGAAAAAGCGGCGGCCAACCTGAAAGCCGGCCAGGAATTCCTGGAAAACAACAAACAGAAACCGGGCGTAACGGCGCTGCCGAGCGGGCTGCAATACGAGGTGATCAGTGACGGCACTGGCCCCAAACCTTCAGCCAGCAGTAAAGTAACCTGCCATTACCATGGCACGCTGATAGACGGCACGGTGTTCGACAGTTCGGTGCAGCGCGGCCAGCCGGCCACGTTCCCGCTGAACATGGTGATCAAGGGCTGGACGGAAGGGCTGCAATTGATGCCGCAGGGCAGCAAATGGCGTTTTTTCATCCCGGCGGACCTTGGGTATGGCGACCGCCAGGTAAGCGCCCAGATCGGCCCGAACAGCACCCTTATTTTTGAAGTGGAACTGTTGGGCATCAGCTAAAGGAACAAAAAATTAATGCAGGCCCGGTCGTGAATAACGGACGGGCTTTTGCTTGTACCTACATTCGTTTGAAACAAATTCCCCTACCCTTGACCACCGGAAAACATGCATCCCTGGCTTATTGGCTCCTGTTACTTTTTAACCTGTCGTTTGCGCGTCCCGGTTATGGCCAGATCGGGCGATCGGCAGCCGGCCACGCGGTTCCCGTGAGAAGCATCGGGCCGCACGATACGGATTATGCCGACCTGTTGCCGCTGAGCGAAGCCATCGGGAACAAAAGGATCGTGATGCTCGGCGAGCTTTATCACGGAGACGCGGCGGCTTTCCAGGCCAAAGCGCGGCTGATCCGTTTTTTGCATGAAAAGATGGGGTTTAACGTGCTGGCCTGGGAATCCGACTTCTTTGCGCTGAACCATGGATGGGACGCGTACAAATCAGGCACGATCTCCCTTGACAGTTTAATTTACCTTTCCATCTTTCCTGTTTGGACGCAATGCCCCGAATGGCAGCAGGTGCCGCAATACGTAAAAGATTGCGCGGGCAAAAACGAGCTGAAACTCGCCGGCTTCGACAACCGGGGTTACAGCGGCTACGGTCTGAGACACCTGCCCGCGGCCATCCGTGCCTTTTTAGATTCGGTTCAGATCCCTTTCGTGAAAGGCCCTTCCTACAGCGATTATCTCAAATACCTGAAAATGGCCCCGCGCATGGCCGGCGGGAAGAACCGGCGCGGGATGGACAGCCTCGTCCATTACACCGGTCTCATTATAGATCAACTGCCAGTCCCTGCCAGGCAAAGCTTTTACGGGAAACTGCTGGAAAGCCAGCTGGCCTTTTACAAAATGGGTATTTATTACCGCTCCGACAGCATCTATGCAAAAACCGGCAAAAATTACCCGCTTCACGACCGGCAAATGGCGGCGAACCTGGAATGGCTGGCACGGGTTAAATACCCGGATGAGAAGATCATCGTCTGGGCGCACAACATGCACATCGAAAAGGGAAACGCGGATTCCGCCAAACATAACCTGTACAACAGCATGGGGCGTTATTTTACGAAAGACGCTGCGCTGAACGGGCAAACATACATCCTCGGCTTCACGGCGTACCAGGGCAAAGGAAAATTAATGTTGTCCCGCCCCGCTGAAAAAGTAACGAAACCGCATAAACAAAGCATTGAAAACTGGCTGCACCGGCGCGGTTATCTGTATGCGTTCCTTGATTTCAGCAAGCTGAATAAAGAACTGGCAGGCGACGAAGCGCCGTTTTTTATGAAAACATACATCAATGCCGAAGCGAAAGCCGCATGGAACCGTTATTTCGACGGCATATTCTTTATAGACGAAATGAAACCCTGCACCGAAGCCGCCGTTCATTAACAATTGAATCGTACATTTAAATATGCAAATCCTGTGGAATTACCTCAAACCTCACCGCTGGCTTGTGTTCTGGTCGCTGCTGCTGGCCGGGGCCAGCCAGGTGCTGATCATGATAGATCCGCTTATTTTCGGGAAGATCATCGACGATTATGCTTCCGGACATACCACGCGGGCGGAGCCGGAGCTGATCAAAGGCGTGCTGTACTGGCTGGGCATCGCCATTGCGATCGCATTGCTGGCCCGTGCGGCCAAATCGTTCCAGGAATACATGATGCGGCTGGTAGTGCAGAAATTCGGCATGCAGGTGTTCAACGACGGGCTGAAACAAACGCTGCGCCTGTCTTTCGAGGAATATGAAGAACAACGCAGCGGGGAAACGCTGGCCGTGCTGCAAAAAGTGAGAACGGACACCGAAAGGTTCATCAATGCGTTTATCAATATCCTGTTCACTTCTTTGGTGGGCATGGGCTTTTTGGTATGGTACGCCATTACCAAACACTGGGCGCTCATTCCCGTGTTCGTGATCGGAATACTGGTGCTGGGCGGGCTTACGGGGCTGCTAAGCAAAAAGATGAAATCCGTGCAGCGGGCCATCAACCGTGAAACGCTGCAGCTTTCCGGCGCCATAACCGAATCGCTGCGCAATATCGAACTGGTGAAAAGCCTGGGCCTTACTTTCCCGGAGATCAGGCGGCTGAAGACGTTCACCCAGCAGATATTCAACCTTGAAATGGAAAAAACCCGGCAGGTGCGCACCCTTTCTTTTCTCCAGGGCACCACGCTCAACCTGCTCAAACAATCCATCCTGTTTATTTTGCTGTGGCTCATTTTCCGCAACGTGCTCAGCACCGGCGAGCTGATCACCATGCAATTCATCACCACCGCCATATTCGTGCCCCTGCAGGACCTGGGCAATATCATCATCCAGTACCGAGAAGCGGAAGCTTCAATGCAGCTGTTCGACCGGCTGATGCAACGCCCGGTGGAAGAGCGGCCCGAAGAACCGGTGGAGATCGGCGAGCTGGAAGAAATGCGCTTCGACGACGTGGTGTTCCGTCACAAAACGGCTGCCGTCAACGCCATCGACCATATTTCCTTTTCCGTGAAAACCGGCGACACCATTGCATTCGTAGGCCCTTCAGGCTCGGGAAAATCTACGCTGGTGAAACTGCTCGTAGGACTGTATAAACCCGTGGAAGGCGATATTCTGTTTAACGACGTTTCGTCGAAAGACATCCGCTACAATGCCCTCCGCCGCCAGATCGGCTTTGTAACGCAGGACACGCAGCTGTTTGCCGGCACCGTCAAAGACAATCTCCTTTTCGTAAAACCGGACGCTACAGACGCCGAGATCACCGAATCACTGGAAAAAGCGTCTGCCACTGCCCTGCTCAACCGCACCGGCAAAGGTATTTACACTAAACTCGGCGAAGGCGGGCTAAAACTTTCCGGCGGCGAAAAACAACGCATCTCCATCGCCCGAGCGCTGGTGCGCCACCCGCGCCTCCTCATCTTCGACGAGGCTACGTCCGCCCTCGATTCGCTCACCGAAGAAGCCATTACAGACACCGTGCGCAACATCTCCGCCCTCCGCGAACAGATCACCATTCTTATCGCACACCGCCTTTCCACCATCATGCATGCGGACCGCATCATCGTGCTCGAAAAAGGACAGATCGCGGAAACCGGCACGCACGACGAGCTGGTCGATAAAAAAGGATTGTATTATGCCATGTGGCGCCAGCAGATCGGCGAAAGAAGGAATACGGCCGTAACGCCGGGCGACCTGGAAACGGAAGACGGCGAGCTGGAAGAGGTGGAATAAAAAAGCCTGCCGTGCAAACGCACAACAGGCTTCAGCTGTCATTTATCCAACAACATTACTGCGTGGTCGAATCAGCTGCCGCCGGCGGCAGCGTTGCGGGCGCCTGCCGGTGTTCTTCCATGCGATGGTCCCTGTCATATCTCCATTCACGGTCGTTGCAACGCCAGCCGCCCGGGCCGCCGCGATGCTGTGCGAACACCAGCCTGTTCAGCAGCAGGTTGGTGCCGATGAACAACACGATGGCAAGAATGGCCGCCACTTTCGTGATACGCGCCAGTGCAGGCCGTTTGGAGAAGCCGCCGAAAATATAGCCGATTACAAATACCATACACGCGGCAAACAGTATCCGTAAAAAAATGATGAATGCGAATCCCATGATCGTCAGTTTTTGTGGTGAATAATTTTGATGCCGATACAAAACTAATCCCGTCAAAACCTTTATTTAAGGGCATGTAGACGCGCCGGGCAATTGTGTAGACGAAACGGTCAACTGTTGCTCAGGCGGTTCACGTTTTCCTTGTACGATTCGCTCACGGGTATCTCCGTTTTGCCAATGTACACCAGGTCCCTTTTGATCATCGTGATCTTTGAAGCCGCTACCAGGTAGGATTTATGGGTGCGGATAAACGCGCCTGCGGGAAGCTTTTCCTCCATCGCTTTCATGGTCATGCGCGTGAGAACGGGTTTGGGGGAAGAGGAAAGATGTATTTTGATGTAGTCCTTTAACCCTTCGATGTATTCAATATCCGATACAGTAATTTTTACCTGTGTGTATTCCACGTTCACGAAAAAATCCTGCGCAGCCGCCGGTGGTTTCTGCCGGAGCTTCAGCAGTTCGTCCGCGCGGTTGCAGGCTTTTAGGAAACGCTCGAAGCTGAAGGGTTTCAGCAGATAATCCACCACCTGCAGGCTGTACCCTTCCAGCGCATATTTTTCATAAGCGGTCACGAGAATGGTGAGCGGCGGGTTTTGCAGCGATTGCAGGAACTGCAGGCCGCTGAGCCCCGGCATCTGGATGTCGAGGAACATAAGATCAACTTCGCCGGACTGCAGCGCCTCCATGGCTTCCATGGCGTTGCGGCACGATTTTACCAGCTGCAGGTAAGGTATCTGCCGGATGTTGTCTTCCAGCAGTTCGCGCACCAGTTGTTCATCATCTATAACAATACAGCGTATCATGTGAGTTGAAGGGTTAAGGTTACCTGGAATATATTGTTCTCTTCAGCGATCTCCAGCTTATGCCTGTTTTTGTACAAAAGACCGAGCCGCGCGCGCACATTGTGCAGGCCGATGCCTGAGCTGTCGTCTTTGCTCCCCTGTTCTTCAAAACGGTTCTTCACGTCAAACGTCATTTCGCCATTATTGACGTGCAGCCGTATACCGATCCATGCGTCCGTGCCGGAGCCGGTTCCGTGTTTAAAGGCGTTTTCCACGAAAGCGATCAGCAGCATGGGCTCTATCATGTAATGCCCTTCACCCGCATTTACTTCGTACCGGATCTTTACGTCGTTGCCGAAACGCAGTTTTTGCAGTTCCACATAGCTGTCCAGGTACTCGATCTCTTTGCGCAGTTCCACTTTTTGCTGCCGGGTATCGTACAGCATATATCGCATAAGGCCGGAAAGCCTTATCAGCGCGGGTTCCATCAGGTCGGACTTTTTTCTTGCCAGCGACACGAGATTGGTGAGCACGTTAAAAAGAAAATGCGGGCTGATCTGCGAGCGGAGAAATTTCAGTTCGCTGGCGAGCTGTTCGGCACGATGTTCTTCCTGTTCTTTTTCATGCCTGATCCTGTCTGTCAGGATGCGGTAGAGAAAACTGATCACCAGCGTGATGAACGAAGGCGCGAACACAAAACGGTACAGCGTAAAATCTCTGAGCACTTCCGGCCACCAGCGGGCGAGTATTACCCATTTCAGCGGGATAGACAGGCCCGTGAGCACAAACGCCGATATAAAATACAGCCACCAGAAACGGCGGTTGAGCAGTTTGGGGATGAGGAAATAGGCATTGCCGTAGAAGATGCCCATGTGGATCAGCACGGAAATGGAAAAGAACAGGCCCGAAATGGCGCCGATGGCGTAACCGCTTTCGGCGGAGGATACGACGTAAGGCATGAGCAGCAGCGCGCCCCAGATGAGCACGTGCAGCGCGACGTTAATATACCGGGACCTGAAAAACGACTTCATGGCAATAAAGATACGGCCCCTCCGGCTTATTATCACGGCTGCGGACAGCTGTGTATACCTGCCGGGTAAATGGCACGACTACACCGGCATTTTCCGCGACGAGTTCATTCCCGTCAAAAACAGCAGGGTATTGCGTTTCGTAAGGGGCTTTTGAGGATTTGCCGGTTTTGTCGCGGTGAACGGCCGGATGGTCTACACTTCGCTTTTCCCCTTTCCGCGTTGGAATAGCTTCGCTGAAAACCTCATGTATGAAACAGCTGATCCTATTCGCGACGCTCTTTTTCGTCGCTGTACTGCAAGCCGCCGCGCAAATGCATGGCAGGCCGGCCAATATCGGGCATCTTTACGGAAAAATAACCGACGCACAGGGCAAACCTGTGAGCGATGCGTCCGTATATCTTCTTCAGCAAAAATTCGATTCCACATCGCGCAAGGCGCGAGAAGTGCTGGTGAAAGGCGCTACCACCGGCGGCAATGGCGAATTTAGTTTGCCGGAATTGCCGGTGATGGGGAAATTCAGGCTGAAGATCTCCGCGCAGGGCTTTGGCGGGCACGAACAGGAAGTAACGTTCATCCAAATGCAACGGCCTTTGGGCAAACCCGGCAACGACACCGGCCGTTCGGCCGCAAAACCGCCGGCAGCAGGCAATACAGCTTATCGTTCTTCGGCGGGCGGTGCGCCCGGGCGTATGCCGGACCTGAGCATGTTCGATAAAGACCTGGGCAATATCAGGCTCAGCGTTGCGGAAAAACAGCTGCAGGGCGTGACCGTAAGCGCCACGCGGCCGCTGATGCTGCTGGATGGAGAAAAAAAGATCTTCAACGTAGACAAAAACCTCGCATCGGCGGGCGGCACCGCGGCAGACGTAATGCGCAACGTGCCTTCCGTGCAAACGGACATCGATGGCAACGTAAAGGTGCGCAACGCCACGCCGCAGATCTTCATCGACGGCCGCCCCACTACGCTCTCGCTCGACCAGGTGCCTGCCGGGGAGATCGCCAGCGTCGAAGTGATCACCAATCCCTCCGCGAAATACGACGCGTCCAGCGGCGGCATACTCAACATCGTATTGAAAAAGAACCGGCAGACGGGTTACAACGGGAATGTGATGGCCGGTGCGGACAGTCGCGGCGGCTACAACGCCGGCGGCATTTTTAACCTGCGGCAGGGCAAATTCAACTTCTCCGCCACGCTCATGAACAATCATGTGCGCAACCGCACTACCGGCTACACGGACCGTTACCTGGCAGGCCCTCCGGCGGTGAACATTCATCAAAACAACGTCAACAACACCAAAGGCGGTTTCCTTTTTGGCAAGCTGGGGCTGGACTATCTTGTAACCAACAGAACGACCTTCTCTCTTTCCGCCATCCGGATGCACGGCAGGTTTAAACCCGGTGAAACGACCGGGGTACGGACAGACAGCCTGTTTCCTTCCGGTACGGTAAGCGTAGCCGGCAACAGAACGTACACTTCAGACAGAACGATCGACGGAACCACGTTGCAGCTGGGCATGAAACAGAATTTCCCGAAACCTGGCCGCGAATGGACGGCAGACGTTACCTGGAGCACGCGCACCGTAAGCGGTGACGGGATCATTTCCGTGGACGCTGAGGGGCATGGGGAGATCATGCAGCAAAAAAATATCCTCGGGGCAGACAATAAACTGCTGCTCGCGCAAACGGACTACGTTTCCCCGCTATCGCCCAACAGCAAGCTGGAAGCCGGTCTACGCGCACAGCTCAGCGACGTGACGAACGACAATGCGAACTTCATACGTTTTCCCGGCGGCGATTTCGACCAGGTACACAACGCTTCGGTGAACTACGCCACCACCAGTCATGTGTATGCCGGCTACATTACGCTTTCCGGGGCCGTAAAACGCGTTTTTACCTACAAGGCAGGGCTTAGGGCCGAAAGCTCGGGATACACCGGCAAACTGACCAATACGGGCGAAAAATTCGACACCGATTATCCTTTCAGCCTATTCCCTTCCCTGGCGCTGACCCGCAAGCTGAACAAAGAACAGGAACTGCAGCTGAACCTCACGCGCAGGGTGAACCGCCCGAGCTTCTACCAGCTTTCGCCATACACCGATTTTACGGACAATCTCAACATCACGCGCGGCAACCCGGCACTCGTGCCCGAGTTCACCAGCGCCGCGGAATTTTCCTACCACAAAACCTTCGCGGGCAACCATACCTTACTGGCATCCGCGTATTACAAACGCACGGGCAACCTCATCACCCGGTACCTCACCAAAGGCCCGCACCCGGTTACCGGGGAGGAAACGTACATCAATACGTTCATCAATGCCGATCACGCGGATGCGTATGGCGCGGAGATCACCTCCGTAAGCACGCCGGCTACCTGGTGGGAACTGACCGCCAACGCCAATGTGTACCGTTCGGAGATCAGCGCGGAAAACGCCGCCGATCCTTTGTGGAGCGTGTTCGTGAAGGTGAACAACCACTTCAAACTGCCCCGCAATTTCACGATCCAGCTTTCGGCGGATTACCAGGGGAAAACGAACCTGCCGGTGAACATCAACCAGGGATTTGGTCCGCCGAGCCAGGCGCAAAGCGCATCGCAAGGATATATCCGCCCATTTTACGGGGTGGATATAGCGATCAAAAAAACGTTCGGGAAAGACCAGGCGGCATCGCTTACGCTGGGCATGAACGATGTGTTCCGCAGCCGCAAAACGGACATGTATTCGGAAGGGCCGGGCTTTACGCAGGATTTTTACCGGCTGAACAACCCTCAGGTATTAAAGCTGAACTTTGCTTACCGTTTCGGAAAAATGGATCTGAGCCTGTTTAAACGGAAAAATATGAAGAACCAGGGGGTGGAGAATTTGCAGGATATGTAAAAACATGCAGGCAGGGAAAAGCCGCTTCTCAGGAGGCGGCTTCTGTTTTTTCAGCGAGGTCTTTCACCGCGCGCAGCGCGATCTCCCAGCCTTCTTCCGCTTCCTGCAGCTGCTCTTCCGTGAGTTCATACTGCAGTTCTTCCCGTGCTGCAACGAGCGTGGCTTCCTGGTGCGGGATCAATTCGTAGGTGATCACGGAGAGCAGGTTGTTTTTATCGGAGAGGTCGTGTTTTAAAAGTTTTTCAGGCATTATTTCGAGGATGGTGCCGCTGGTGAGCATTTTACCGTCGGGCCCTTTCCAGCCGAAAGCGCTGCCGGGCCTCCAGTCTGAAACATATTCGCCGCCCATCTGCCGGCTCAGCGCGGGGTCGGTGAACACACGCCATACTTTCGACGGCGGCGCATGTATCTCGATCGTTTTTTCGATAACGGGGAACGGCATATGCGGTAAAGTTTCCTGTACAATTTCGGAAAAAAAGACGACGTGCCGGGCTGGCGGCGCAAGAAACTTTATCTTATCTTTTTCATCGGGAAAACGACCGTGCGGAACTGCCCGTTCCTGGTGCCGGAGATCTGCGCCACCAGCGAATCTGCGCCGATGCGACGGTATGAGACGGTTTGCGGGAAATCGTGCTGCGGGTTTTCGAACACAAGCTGTTCGTCCGTAGCCTGTTTCAGCGCAAAACTCACCGGCTGGCCGTTGTTCTGCCCTTTCACCGTGGGGACGTAATATAGTCGACCTTCTTTTTGCAGCAGGCGGACGGATTCAAATATGGTGGTATCGTTGCCTTCCAGGGAATAACTGGCGCCCTGCAGTTCGTCGGCGCTCACTTTTTTCCAGGTTTCGTAGGTAATGCCGCGCGGGGTTTTGTGTTCCCAGGTGCCGGTCAGCCATCCGGCCCTGGTGATCTGCGCCGTGGCGGCGGTTTGCCAGCAGCAGAAAAGGATCAGGGGCAGCAATATTTTCATATGGCAAAGGTAGGCAGCACGCCCAAATAAATGATAAAATCGCGATGTTATTGTTTCCCCCGGTACCATTGCACCAGGCAAAGCCCGAAGATCACCAGCGCCACGCCCGCCAGGGTGAACAAGCTGAGCGGCTCATGCATCAGCACGGCGGAGATGGCGAAGCCGAAAACCGGGCACAGGAAGAGCCAGAAAGAGGCTTTCACGGGATTGTCTTTCAGCAGGAAAAGCCAGAGCAATACCGCCAGTATCGACACCGGGCCCACCAGCCATAAAGTGGCGAGCAGCCAGGTAAGGTTAAAATCGTTCTGCGATGGCTCGTACCACACCAGCATCGCCGGCAGCAGGAAAAGCCCGCCGAACAATGTTTGCCAGCCGTTGATGGTAAAAATATGCAGGCTGCCGCCGAGGTTGCTGGCGGAAAAATAAATGGCGCCCACGGAATAAGCGATCATGCTGAGCAATACGAGGCCCAATCCCAGCGGCGTGGCATAACTCTCCGCAATCAACGGCCAGGCCGCGATGCCGATGCCGCAGAGGCAAAGCACCAGGCTCAGCACTGTTACCAGGTGCAGCGGCCTGCGCAGCCATATCGCGCTCAAAAGACTGATAAAAACGGGATTGGTAGCGGTGGCGAGCGCGCCCAGCCCCGCGGAAGTTTCCTTCATGCCTACCACGTAAATACCGAGATAAAGCGAGATGTTAAAAAGCCCGTAAACCGCCAGCTGCAGCCATTCCCGGCCTTGCGGGAGGCGCTTTTTCATGCCTGCGTGCGAAATCAGCAACATGATGGCCGAAGCCAGGAAAAAACGCGGCACGAACAGTACCAGCGGCTGCACGGCGCTAAGCCCTATCTTGGTGCCCACCGACGCGGAGGCCCATAAAAACGCGAAGGTGATCCCCGCCAGTACCAGTTTGCCTCTCGGCGTGCCCATCGTTGGCATGAATGATGTTTGTTGAAAACGGGGGTAAAGATATTATTCGGCAGAAACTTTTCCCCCATTATTTGAAATATACCAGAAATACACCGATCCGGACTAACAGCCGCCCTGCAGGCCGTTCTACCTTTGTCAAAAAAAGAACATGTCACAATCAGCAAAGATCGCGCTCGTTACCGGCGGCAGCCGCGGCTTAGGTAAAAACATGGCCCTCCGCATCGCGGAAAAAGGGCTGGATGTAATCATCACCTACCATTCCCAAAAAGACGACGCGCTGCAAACCGTTGCGGCTATTGAAAAACTGGGGCGCAAAGCGCTCGCGCTTCAGCTTAATACCGGCGACGTAAAAAGTTTTGATACATTTTTCGGCGAACTGGAAAAAGCCCTGCCGCAAACTTTCGGCGCTGCGCAGATCGATTACCTTGTCAATAACGCGGGCATCGGCGTTCATGCCGCATTCGACGCCACGCGAGAGGAAGATTTCGATACGCTGTTCAACATCCATTTTAAAGGCGTATATTTCTTCACGCAAAAAGCGCTGCGCCTGCTGGCGGACGGCGGCGGCATCATCAACGTTTCCACCGGTCTTGCCAGGTTCGCCATCCCCGGTTATTCCGCTTACGCCGCCATGAAAGGCGCAATGGAAGTGGTTACCCGCTACCAGGCCAATGAGCTCGGCAAAAGAGGCATCCGCTCCAACATCGTGGCGCCCGGCGTAATCGCAACGGATTTCGGCGGCGGCACGGTGAGAGACAATGCGGACGTAAACGCGCACATCGCCGCCACCATCGCCCTGGGCCGCGTTGGCCTGCCGGAAGACATCGGCGGCGTGGTAGCTTTCCTCTGTACAGACGATGCGCGCTGGATCACGGCGCAACGCATCGAAATATCAGGCGGGCAGAATCTCTAAACATCGCATGCACCTTGTGTGTTGAATACTTATGATCGAAAAGACCATTTCATTATCCGACTTCTACCGGCTCAAATTCGGCGACCTTCCCAGCGAAATTATCGCGCGGATCGGGCAGTTCAACGTGTTTGAGCTGGAAGATGTGGCGGCGGGCAAAGCAAAAATGCCGTACAGCCGGAAAGATTATTTCAAGATCAGCCTCATTTCCGGCAGCAACCGCGTGCATTATGCAGACAAAACCTTCGATGCGGAACAGAACATGCTGCTGTTCGCCAATCCCCAGGTGCCTTACAACTGGGATCTGTCGCCCGACGACAGGAAATCAGGGTTCTATTGCGTGTTTACGGAAGAATTTTTCAAGGGGTACGGCAATATCCGGTCGTACCCCATGTTCCAGCCCGGCGGCACACCGATCATTTCCATTACGGATGAAGAGTTTGAACAGGTGAAAACGATCTACGGCAAGATGTTCGCCGAGATCGAATCCGAATACGTATTCAAATACGACGTGCTGCGCAATCTCGTGATGGAGCTGGTGCATACCGCGATGAAACTCCGCCCCGCCCTCATCACCCCGGCAGACACCGGCGGCGCCCATGCCGCGGAAAGGATCACCGGGCTGTTCCTCGAACTGCTGGAAAGGCAATTCCCCATCGAATCGCCCATGCAGCGCATCAAACTGCACACGCCTGGCGAGTTTGCCGCCCATCTCAACGTACACAGCAATCATCTCAATAAAGTGCTGAAAGAAACCACGGGCAAAACCACTTCCCGCCTGCTGGCCGAGCGTCTGGCGCTGGAAGCGCGGGCATTGCTCAAACATACGGACTGGAGCGTGGCCGATATCGGCTGGTGCCTGGGTTTTGAAGACCCTTCGCACTTTGTTAAGTTTTTCCGGAAAAACGAGCAGACCACGCCGCGGGCGTTCCGGGGGTAAGGAAATTTCACTACCTTGGCACGATAATATTCCACAGAAATGAAACACCTGATCTTTTCAGCGCTCCTCCTTTTGGGCGCCGCCAACGCATTCTGCAAATCGTACCTCGTTCACAACGAAAAAGAGCTGACAGACATCCTGCCTTCGCTGAAAGCCGGCGACAAGGTGCGCATCGCCAACGGCACTTACACGCCCTGGTCCGTTACCATCGGCACCGCCGCCACGGCCAGCCAGCCGCTTACCATCGAAGCGGAAACGAAGGGGAAAGTGATCTTCAAAGGCGACGCCGGCCGGACTTCCTTCAAGATCACCGGCAGCTACATCGTGCTGCGCGGGCTTACGTTCGAAGACTGCAATCTCGTGAAAGTTGAAAAACGCTCCGGCCTGCTCGTTGAAATGAACAACTCGCAACATTGCAGGATGACGGAATGCACGTTCCGCAGGGTAACCGCGAAATCGCAGTACATGCCGCTCGTAACCGTGTCCGGCAACGGCGAACACAATCGCGTGGACCATTGCACGTTCAGTCATAACGCAGACAACATGGACGTAACCGTTAAAGTGACGAAAGACAACACGCCGCAGCATACGCTGATAGACAACAACCTGTTCGAAAACAAAAATCCCGTTAGCTGGAAAAACGGCAACGGCGGCGAGTGCGTGCAGATCGGCCAGGACCCGATACTGCTGGGCACCGTGAGCGCAACGGCCATCGTGCGCGAAAACCGTTTCATCCGCTGCAACGGCGAGCCGGAAGTGATCAGCAACAAAAGCAGCAACAATCAATACATCAAAAACCAGCTGGAAAACTGTATCGGCGAGATCGTGATGCGCGGCGGGCACGATTGCGTGGTAGACAGCAACACGATCAAAGGCGGCAGCAGCGGCATCCGTGTGAACGGTACCGGCCACCGCATCACGCACAACCGCATCAGCGATGTAAAAACAGGCATCCGCCTGATGTACGGCATGACCAAAAGCAAAACCGAAACCGGGTTTTACGTGGCCGCGGGCAATTGCGTGATCGCCAACAACCGCCTGGAAAATACCACCACCGGCATCTTCATCGGCGACAGCAAAAACGCCGACTGGACGGGGAAATTCGATACCGTGCGGTATCCTTCCCGCGTGATGCAGGATGTGGCGCCTTACGACAATACCCTTGAAGGGAACGTGTTTGTGCATGCGGGCTCGGAAGTGGTGAAGCAGTAAATTTTCATCGTAGTTTAATTGTTTATACGTTTCAACCCACGGCATAAAGTACCCACGCCCAACATCGACCGGCTGGGGAAAGAAGGCACCAAATTCACGCGGTTCTATTCAGGCAGCACGGTATGCGCGCCCAGCCGCTGCGCGCTGATGACCGGCAAACACATGGGTCACGCCTACATCGGATGAAGCGGGATATCGTGTTTCTTTCGATTTTATTTCAAAAACCCGGTCAATAAAACTTTTCTTATGGAACAGGGAAAAACGGATACCGGTTACAGGCAGCTATATCAGGACCTGGTCAACCGCATTCTTCATGGCGATGGCCACAGCCCGCGGCCGGAGCGCCAGGCTGCGTTTAACAATGCAGATCTGCCCCAACCTTTGCATGCACTGGTCGATAAGGTCGCGCACCATGCTTATAAAGTCACTGATGCAGACATCGATGCGGCCAAACAAACAGGCCTGAGCGAAGACCAGCTGTTTGAATTGATCGTATGCGCCGCGGTAGGCCAGGCATCCCGGCAATATGAGAACGGTTTAAAGGCGTTGGAAGAAGTAGTAAAAGAAGGAGGTCAACATGCGTCTTGATATTCTCAACAACGGGTATAAGCTGGGGACCAGGATTCTGTTTTCGGTTATAAAGGCAATTTCCGGCTACCCTTTGCCGGACGCGGCGCGGCTTGTATTTTACCGTCCTGATTTTTACGGAACGCCTGCCAAGAAATTTACCCACAAAGCCATGCGCGGCCCCTCTTCCTGGTCGGTCGGAGACAGGGAATTGATGGCTGCATATGTATCCGGCATCAATTCCTGCTCGTTTTGCGTTAAAGCCCACAGCGCCGTTTCAGCCAGGGCTTACAGCGACAGTTCGTTGGTAGCCCGGGCACTTGCCGATGTGGAGACCGCCCCGATCCCCTCCCCGTTGCGCGCTATGTTGATCCTGTTAGGCAAGCTTACACGCGAACATAAGATCGATGCCAGCGATATACGTTCAGTGATGTCTTCGGGCGTTTCCGCAGAACAAATAGAAGACGCGCTTGCCGTATGTTTTGCATTTAATGTCACTAACCGTTTGGCGGATGCTTTCGGCTTTTTTGTTCCGGGGAACAAAGCATTTGATGCAGGCGCCAAATACCTGCTGAAACGCGGCTATCAATAACGTTTAAAAAGTTACCGGCAAGCCGGTAATGCGTGCATTTTCGGCTTGCCGGCTAATAGGATTACAATTACCAATCATCCGTCCTGAAAGGCGATGCAGGCAATCCTTCATTATTAAAAAGCTCGCCTGTAAACCAGTCTTTAAAAGCATACCGTACGGCCACCGGCTTTTTTACCCGGGCAGATTTTACCTGGATGCCGGTTTTGGTTATTTGGGCTTCCGCCGGGTAAAAAACTTTGTCTTCACCGGCAATTTCAAACAACGTCAGCTCTTTGCCGCCTGCATACAGCCCGTTCGGGGCGTTGTCGAAGGTGAGGTCGATCTTATCGTTATTAATTTTCATTGCTTTATATACCGGTCCTTGGTACGGCAGGCCGGCAACGCCATAATCCCGGGCGAACGCGCAATATGCGAGGCGTTTGGCGATGGTCAGCTTATCCGGCGGATGAATGGACTTTTCCATGCCTGCGTCGGCACTTACCGCCATCGCTGAATTAGGAATCAGTTTCAGCGCCTTCTGCTGTGCTTCCCGCAGATAAAACGTGATATTGTCCCCGTCGTATCTGAACGGCGCTATCTGTACGTAATAGAACGGCCATTCTCCCTGGTTCCAGCGCGTGCGCCAGTCGGCCACCATTGATTGCATCAATTGCGCATATTCCTGGTGGTTTTTCCGGTTCGCTTCGCCCTGGTACCATAAAATGCCCTTTGCGGTAAACCCTTCTATAGGATGGATCATCGCGTTGTACAGCACTGTGGCGCGGTTCTGGTTCAATTTCGCGGTGTCTTCCGGCAGGGGGATCTTCGCCGAGGGGAAATGCTGCAGGCTTTGCGCGCTCATCCATGCTTCTATCCGCGTTCCGCCCCAGGAAGTAAGAATAATGCCGACGGGCACATCGAGCTTTTGCTGGACGATCTTTGCAAAAAGATACCCCACGGCGCTCATTTCGCTGACGCTTTTCACATCCGCTTCTTCCCAATGCCGCGCTTCGGCCTGGAACTGCGGGCGGGCGGACAGCTGCCGTTTGATCTGGAAGAGCCTTATTTTGGAATTCTTCGCGTCCATCAATATATCGTTCGCGCCTGAAACGGGCTGATTGCCGTATCCTTTGACAGGCATCGTCATGTTAGACTGCCCCGAACAGATCCACACCTCGCCGATCAGTATGTTTTTCAGGGTTAATTTTTCACCGTCGTCGAACGTGATCTGGAAAGGACCGCCTGCCGAAGGCGTGCTTACCGAAACGCGCCACAAACTGTCCGCGCCCGTATTGGCAACATACACTTTACCGTTCCAGCTGGTGGTTACTTTCACTTTGGACATCGGGCGGGCTTTGCCCCAAAGCGCCGCCTGGGTTTTCTGCTGAAGCACCATGTTGTGATCGATCACGGACGGGAGGACCACTTTGCCGTTTACCTTGATGCTTGCCAGTATCAGCAAGCCGATCCAAATTTTTTTCATATTTATCAGTCTATTTTTTTTTGCTGAAGTGATAACATTTTTTCTGCGAAACGTTTTCCGAATCCGGTGGCGGAAGCCGCATCGAAATGGGTGTTGTCCCCTTTATGGGTGAAGCCTTCGGAACTGGCTACCGCCGTGTTTTTTACCTTTCCCGGCAGTTGCGCCAGCTGTTCGTTGATAAGGCTGTACGCCGGCCTGTACCGTCCGAGTTCCCCTGCCACAACGGGCAGGTTCTTATCACCCGCCGTCTCGCGGAAACGCCCGATCAGCACTTCGAGTTTCTCAAGATACCCTTCCGATCTCCCCGGTTTGCTGTTCGCTTCGCCCTGAAGCCAGATGATCCCTTTGATCACGCCTTTTTTCATGGCGATCTTCAAACGTTTCGTTGCGTCGTCGTACGGATATTTTTTTGTCGCCCTGTCCATCGCGCCGGGCTCCCACGATTCGATAGGTGTGCCTCCCACGGCGCAGGGGATGAGGCCTATGCGGACATTCGGGTCGGCATTTGCCATTTCAAGACCGAATGAAAGCCCCGGCCCTACTCCCGCTATTCTGGGCTTATCGAAATGAAGCGGGTGCGCCGCCTCTACCCAGTTGCCGTCTTTGTCGAGCATGAGCACATTGGGTTGGGAAAGATGGCGGTATTCATCGGTAAGCACGCCCCGGCCCGACATATTGGATTGGCCGACGAGCAGGTACAGGTGAAAATCCGGGTCTGGCCCTTCCGGTTTTGAAAAGGACGTCAGTAAAAATAATCCTGTAAAAATAAGTAATGTTCTGCCGAAGGAACGGATCAATTTCATTGAATATGCTTTCAAATTAAGTAAGGTATCTGTTTAAGGTTCCGGTTGCCCGTTCAACAGCCATGTTAAATTAAATTTCTGAAACTCGATCGACCAGTGGCTGTTTGTGCTTGAAGGCGTTTCTTTCTGCTCTATCAGCGCGCCAATGGCGAAGTCCGCGGTTTTGGTCATGCTGGTGTAGCCGCCTTTCCCCTGTGCCGCGGCTTCTTCCTGGGTGATGGTGTTATGAACACGCCGTTTCGCATACCATGTCGCCCCTTCGTTGTAGCTGATCTTTGCCGTTACGTTATACCGCGTGGTCGTGCTTTCGGAATTCATGAAAATGATCCGGGAGCGGGTACCCGCGTAACGCAGGATCGATCCTTCACAACGCGGGTCAGGCAGCGCAAAGTCCGGCGCAAAGGCGGAAAAACCGCTTTCAATGGTCCCCGTGGAAATACGGCGCCGTTTGTTTTCGTTCCAGGGTGTTCCCCCGGGGCGGTCGTTGCGCATAAGGGTGCCGTCTGAAAGCTCCACGATGGTGCCTTCGTCTGTCGATGCGGGAATGACCTGGTAGTTCCAGGTTTGACCATGATCGTCGCTGTAAATATTACGCCTGCGCGCCGGGATGATCAGCCGGCCCGGATGCGGGCCTCCCGTCGTCTGGATACCAATGCCGGGGCCCATCACGTCCCAGGTCATGGTGGAAGGCAAAAGCGTGCTGGTTTTATCTACAGGATTGGCCCATGTATTTCCATTGTCGTCGCTCCAGGTCACGAATACCCTCCGTTCCCCCCAGGTATCGACCGGCTCGGTATCGCCGCTCCCGTTTTCGCTGTGGTCCGCATCGTTCCAGGACATAAAAAGCCATACGCGGCCGGTATCCCAATCCACCACCGCCGTGGGATTTCCCCAGGTGCCCAGTCCCAGGCCCACTACTGTTTTCAAAGCCGACCAGGTTGCGCCGTTGTTGCCGGAAGTTTTATAAACGACGTTGATGTTCCCGTAATCGTTGTCCGTATCCGCACGGCCTTCGCAAAATGCGATCAGCGTTCCGTTGGTGGTACGTACAATGGAAGGAATGCGATAGGCATGGAACCCATCGGTGCCGCCGTCGAACAATTTGATGCTGGTATGCACTGCTGCTCCCAATTCGGCGTCAACCGCCGCTGTTGTGCTTTTGCGGTCATCCAGCCCGTTTTTCAAAAGATCGTCGCGGTTGTCGCCGCAGGCTGCACAAAAAAATACGGCGGCGGCGATCAGCTTCAGGGCATTTGCCCTTCCCGGCAGGGAACGGCGGTTTTTATGCCGTTGAAACAAAAATCCCGGGAAATTCAATTTCTCTTTCATAACGCAATGGGTTTAAAAGTGAATGATGTCAGGGAATCTTAACCTCAATTTCACGAACCACGCCGGAATGTCCTTCATAACTCGTGTTGGAAGCAACGAAAGCAACTTTGTAGGTTCCGGCGGTGGTATAATTAAAAGCATAAGTGGTGAGGCGGGGATTGATCACGCTTTTGATGGCGATCGGCCTGTCCGGCCCCATATCGGTTTTGGTAAGCTCAAATCCTTTGCTGATAGCCCAGGATTCGGTTTCCACTTCTTTGTTGAGATGATTGCCGTTGAAACGGATGGCGCCCGAGCTTTCGATAACGGCGCCCCTGTTCGGGTCCACTATCGAGCCCTCGTTCACGAGGTGCCAGTCTGCGTTAGTCAGCGTGGCAAGCGATGCGTTCCCGAGGTCGGTCTGCGATTCCAGCGAGAATGCGCGGATGCGCCAGGTGGAGTTGGCCCCGAATTCCGACTGTGGTTTGCAGACATAACGGAACGCATAATAAAAAGGCTTCCCTTCCACATGAAGGTCTTTGATATCTTTTGTGCCGGAAGGAAGCGAGGCCGACGCGTTCCTCGTGTTCAGCGTAAAACGGCCGGTGATGTCCGTCCAGGTAGCCGCGCGGATGTTGCCGATATCGTACGTGCCGTTAAAGTCGCTGGAAACAAGCACGGACAGCTGGTCTTCCTGCGCCCCGTTGTTCAGGGTGGTGGAAAACGAAGACAATATCGCGTTAATATCCAGCGTGCGGCCTTCGCGGTAGTCGTAGTCGTTGCCGAGCACGCCGGAGTAAAAAGATATGATCTGCGCATCGCCTGAAAAACTGAAGGTTACCTGGTTCACCGCATTACCGGCCGAATCGGTAATAGCGGTCACTTCGTATCCCGTAACATTAAAATCCGGCGCAACAACGGCATCCTTCTCCCCGCAGGCGGCGGCAACGATGCCGAGACATAAAACGATCGCGATATATTTGAGTTTCATACGTTTGATTTTAATGGGTAATTACCATCCCGGGTTTTGCACGAGCGCACGGTTCAGGGACATTTCGCCGGTCGGGATGGGAAAAAGGAAATTCTTTTCGGTTACATTCAGTCCCGCTCTCGATTCGAATCGGTAGGCGGATGCGGCGATCTGGTAAATTTCCGTGCCGGCCGCGCGCATCTCGGTAAGAAACTCCTGCCAGCGGATGAGGTCGCCTTTCCGCAGGCCTTCGAAACATAATTCGCGGCTGCGCTCGTCGTGGATGAATGATCTGAAATTTTCTTTGGTGGCGTAATCCGCCGCGGGGACCTCATCGTCTCCGGCAACGGTGATCGTAGCCGTTGCGGTGGCCCCGGTGCCGCCGCCGCTGATGGTTACGGTAGGGTTCGACGTATAAAATCTGCCCCGGTCGGTGATAATGATGGTGGCCACCCTTCCGTTCGCGATCGTCGCGATGGCGCTGGCGCCGCTGCCTGCGCCGCCGCTGATGGTCACGGTGGGCGGATTGGAAGACGAATATCCGCTGCCGCCGTTCGTAATCGTTATTTCCGCGAGGTTTTCACCATGAAGCGCCTTGCCGTACCCTCTTTTTCTGACGAGGCTCACGGCGTTCACCGCTTCGGCGGAAGGAGCGGCCGTCAGTTCGTTGTCTGCTTCCGCAAACATCAGCAGGATGTCCGCATAACGGAGGATGGGGTAATTGATCGGCGTGAAGCTGGTGCTTTTGGGCGTCAGCACTTCGTACATCCTCCGGTATTTTCCGCAGCTTCGCTGCCAAAGGTTGGTAACAGGCCAGTATTCCCGTTCGGCATTGTCCGTTCCGCCGTAAATGTAGGGCGCAATGTTCCAGTCGCGGCGGTCGTCGGTAGGCTGGTAACGCGCGTAAAAACGCGGCGTGGCGTTGATGCGGCCGAGGCTGTAACCTGTGTCCACATTCGTGCAGCGGATGCCGTTACGCGAGCCGAGGCGGCCGCTTTCCGTGTAAGCGTCTGAGCGGTTGCCCCAGAATTCCACTTCAAAAATACTTTCCCCGATATCGTATTTGTCCGCCGCAAGGTTGATAAATACCTGGTTGTAGGAGCTGTTCAGGGCATGGCCCGCTTCTCCGTCGTCCATTACTTTTTTCGCCCAATCGCGCGCATCGGCGTATTTCGACCTGTCGTTCAGCGGGTAACCGGCCATATGCAGGCAAACGCGCGCCAATATGCCGCGCACAGCGGATTTGCTGACCCGGCCGCCGAAACCGATGGTTTTGATCGGCAGCACGAGCGTTTCCGCTTCTTTCAGATCGGCGAGTATCTGGTTGTACACCTGCGCGAGCGGCGCACGGGGCACCTGCGTGTTTTCGGGTGACTTCGTGGTTTCCAGCACCAGCGGCACATCGCCCCACATCTGGGCAAGCAGGAAATAATAATAGGCGCGCAAAAAAAGCGTCTCGCCTTTTATCACCTTCCTTTTTCCTTCGTCCATATTGGGCCTGTCGATATTTTCCAGCAGCAGGTTTGCCCGGCCCACGCCGTTGTAAAGCGTTTCCCAGGTACGCGCCACGGTAGGGTCTGAATTGGAAAGATTATATACCTGCACGCCGTTTACCACGCCCGCATGACCATACACCCCTTCGTCCGAAATATCGAACTGGTAAAACATGTTGTCTCCATAAAGGTCCGCGTTGCCCAGCACCTCGTAAACGCCGTTCAATGCGAAATTCAGTTCCTTTTCCGTATTGTAGTAAGTACTTGGCGCGAGAAAATCGCTCGGTTGCGTTTCCAGGTACTTATTACAGCTACCCAGCACAAGCAGGGGAAGCGCGAAAATATGTATGAGTATTTTTTTCATAAGGTGAATTTGTCAAAGGTTAAAAGCCTGCCCGGATGCTGAAAGTAAGCGTGCGGGCCCTTGGATAAGCCGAGTAGTCGAAACCGGGCGTCAGCGCGGAATTACGTACGGAAACCTCCGGGTCCATGCCGGAATATTTCGTCCAGGTATAGAGGTTCTGCGCGGCAACGGAAGCCGAGATATTTTTCACGAAAGAAGACCGCAGGATCTTTGAAGGGATCGCATAGCTCAGCGACACGGTTTTCAGGCGCAGGTACGAGCCGTCTTCCAGGAAATAATCGGAATAATAACCGGCAGGGCCGTATCCCCCGGCGCGGAACCTTTTGCTGTCCTGGTTATCGATCGACCAGCGGTCGGTGTAGGAAGCGAACTGGTTCAGGCCGGTGCGGTTGCTCATATTCCCTTCGAACATCGTTCTGTTGGCGTTGTAGATCTTGTTGCCGTAAGACCATTGGAAAAAGATCCCAAGATCAAAACCTTTATACCTGAAGTTATTGTTCAGGCCACCCACATGTTTCGGCAGCACGCGCCCGATAACCACCCTGTCTTTTTCGTCCACCACGCCGTCGAGGTTTACATCTTTATACCTGATATCGCCCGGCTGAATACGATAATTCGCCATGCCGTTGGTAGGTTCGCTGAGCTTCAGGGTATATGCGCCGCTGGCAGACACGTCAAAATCGTCTACCTGGTACAAACCGTCCGTCAGGTAACCGAAGAACATGGCGGCGGGCTGGTTGAGGGCGGCAACGTACAGCGGCACCGTGCTGAAGCTGTTCTCCCAGCCCACGGTGCTGAGAAGATTATCCTGGTTTTCAGACAGGCCCAATACCTTATTGCGGTTGAAGCTGACGTTAACGTCGGTGCTCCAGCTGAAGCTGCCGGATTTTATGTTGGTGGTGGTCAGCGTCAGCTCAAGCCCTTCGTTCCTTACTTTGCCGATGTTTTTGTATACTCTTGCAAAAGCCGTGGTAGCGGGAAGGTCTGCATTGAGCAGCAGATCGGAAGTGGTTTTCCGGTAGAGGTCTACCGTGAACTGGATCCTGTTTTTCAGGAAACCGAGGTCGAGACCGAGATCGGCCTGCGCGGTGGTTTCCCATTTCAGTTTCGTATTACCCAGGGAAGTTTGTATCACCCCTGTTTGCGGCATGCTGTTGTTGAAGGAATAAGACGCGCCGATCGGGCTGGTAAGCGCCGGAAGCGTAGCGAAATCGTTTACGCGGTTGTTGCCCGTAACGCCGTAGCTGGTGCGGAGTTTGGCGTCGGAAATGAACGGAAGCGATTGCATGAACTTCTCCTCTTTGATCTGCCAGGCAAAAGCCGCCGAAGGAAAATACGCCCAGCGGTTCTCGGGAGCGAACTTGGAAGATCCATCCGCCCGGAAACTCACTGTCAGCAAATATCTCGAAAGGAAATTGTAATTCACGCGCGCCAGGAACGAGCCCAGCTTACTTTCAGTGGCGGAGGAAGACGTGGAGCCGGGAATGCCCTGTTCAAGCCCGGCAACGCCCAGCGATTCGTTCGGAACGTTTTGCGACATAAAACCGTAGCCGCTTGCTTTGTTCCCCTGCATGGTGAAACCGCCCAGCACTTCCAGCCGGTGTTTCCGGTTGAATCTTTTTGTCCAGGTAAGGGTATTTTCGTTCAGCCAGCTGCTTCTTTCCACAAAGTTTACGCTGCCGTACTGGCCTTTCGTATTGTTAGGGAATAAAGGCGTTCCCCTGGAAGTAAGCGAGTTATAAAAGCTGGTATTTTGCCGGCTGAGGTTTTCCACGCCGCCGCTTATCCGCAGCTTGAGGCCGGGAATAATTTCATAAGCGATGTAGGCGTTCGCCAGGAGGTTTTTCGTCGCGGACCGCCGTACTTCATTTTTTGCATTGATGATGGGGTTGATGCGGTAATCCATCGTCTCGTCTATCTCATCGTCCATCAGCTCTTCGCTCAGGTCGGTGGCGTCGTCGAGGCTTTTGCCGGAAACCGGCCTGTAACCCCACACGGAATATAACAGGTAGGCGCTGGCGCCGTTACCGGCATTGATGCTGGATGCGATCTGGCCGAAATTGCTCACTTTGCTGTAGTTCACATTCAGCCCCGCCGTTACTTTTTTACCGATGTTCTGATCGATCACAAAACGGCCCTGGTAGCGGCTTAACCCGGAATTGACCAACACGCCCTGCTGATCGGCCACGGAGCCTGAAACGGAGTATTTCGTGCCCTGGTTCCCGCCGCGCATCGCCAGGTTGTATACCTGCATCGGCGCGTTGCGGAACAGTTCATCCTGCCAGTCTACGCCCTTTACATTTTTATAGTCGTCTAACGTAGCGTTTGAAAGATAGCTGGTCTTTGCATTCGTCGAATCCCGTTCAAGCTGGTAGCTGACGAACTCGTAGGGGCTCATTACGTCCATTCGTTTCGATACTTCCTGGAAACCCAGCGATGCGGTGGCGGTGATAACCGGCGCGCCGATCTGCCCGCGTTTGGTTTCGATCACCACTACCCCGTTTGCGCCTCTTGCGCCGTAGATGGCGGTAGCCGAAGCGTCTTTCAGGATATTGATGGTTTTGATGTCTTCCGGGTTCAGCGACATATTTTCCGGGTCTTCCATCGGGAACCCGTCTACGACAAAAAGCGGCGAATTGCTTTGGGAAAGCGAGTTGGCGCCGCGGATCACGATATTGATCCCTTCCGCGCCGGGCTGCCCGTCGTTGGAAGATACCTGCACGCCGGCCACCCTTCCCGCAAGGGCCTGGTCGAATGATAAAACCGGCGCTTTTTGAAGGTCTTCCACCTGCACCTGCGATACCGATCCCGTGAGGTCTTTTTTGGAAGTGCTGCCGTAGCCGATCACTACCACTTCATTCAGCTTCGAAGCGTCTTCCAGCAGGGTTATCGTAATGGAAGTTCGTCCCCGCAAAGGTTCTTCATGTTTTTTAAAACCGATATGGTTAAAAACGAGCGTTCCCTGGAGATTGGGCACTTTTACCGTAAAAGCGCCGTTTTTATCCGTGCTGGCGCCGGCCGTTCCGTTCTTCAGCCGTACGCTTACGCCGGGCAGGCCAACGCCCTGGTCGTCGGTCACCTTTCCTGTAACGGAGGGCGAAACCTGTTGCGCCGATGCGGGGCACGACAAAACAACCAGCGCAATCATCAGCATGGCGCATTGTACACCGTGCCGCATGACCGTTTTGATGCGCGCGCAACCCGGAAAATTAAAAATAGTTGTCCCTTGACACATACGTGAATTAGTTGAGTGGTTATACTGTAAAATGGTTATGCCCTGTATGTAAGATCCTGGCTTGGTTGAATCCTATTGTATGTTCCTGTATGTTTCCAATAATTCGCCCAGTTTTTTTTCAACCGGCTGATATTTTGCCGTTCCGGAGAGGTTTTCTTTTTCGATCCCGCCATTGCCCAGGTAATACAGCTCTTTGTTTTCGATGGCGTTGCCGGACAAATTGTACCAAACGGTATATCGCCATTCCCGGTCCCTGACGGAGTATCCCATATGCGTGGCGGTTTTTGAGAACAATGCTTTATAGGGCCGGGCGAACTGGCTGTAGGCTACCCTGTCCCACCGGATAGCGGGGTTCTGCAGGAGGGGAACAAGACTGGTGCCGCTGAGCTTCGGGGCCGGGTCGATCTTGCAGAGGGCTGTAAGCGTAGGATAAATATCAACGGCTTCAACGATCGCATCGGTGCCGCCGTTTTTCTGACTGGCTTTTGGTACGGAAATTATCAAAGGCACTCTTGCGTCCAGCTCGAAATTGGTGGATTTGCACCACAGGTCCTGCTCGCCCAAATGATACCCGTGATCGCCTACCAGCACAACGATCGTGTTATCGCTCAGCCCGAGCCTGTTCAGCTCGTCCAGTACTTTGCCCACCTGTGCGTCCGCAAAACTGATACATGCGTAATAAGCGCGGATCAGGTCTTTTTCTTTCCCGGCGGCGAGCGGCCCTTCATCGGGTATATCGGTATAACCTCTCAATTCCTGACCCTGGTGAAACGCGATTTCCGGTGCGCCAATGGGCCTGTTCCTGTTTTCCACACCGGGGAAAGCAGTGTGCGCGTACATATCCCAGTACTTTTGGGGAGCGCAAAATGGAAGATGCGGTTTTCTGAAGCCGGCTGCCAGGAAAAAACTTTCGCCGGAATTTTTGAACCGCCTTAACAGTTCAACAGCCTGGTCCGCAACCTTTCCGTCGGGATAACTGGCGTCGTCGCGATCGGTAAACTCATAGGCATCGGCTTTGCCGCCCTTTTTATTCCTTTCGAGAAAATATTCTTTGCCTTTTTTTTCGTCGATCTCCGATTGCACGGGCGACCAGCTGATGGTATCCACCGTGCTTTTTGTGTCGTGGAAGATCTTGCCTACGCCCACGGCGGTGTACCCGTTATTTTTAAACGCCTGCGGCAGGGTGGCAACGCCCGGGACCTTATCCCTGAAATGCGTGATCAGATCGGTAACGCCATTCTGATTCGGGCGGAGCCCGGTTAAAATGGAAGCGCGGGAGGGATTACAAACCGCCTGCTGGCAATACGCGTTTTTAAACATCGTACCGCGGCGCGCAAGTTTGTCGATATTGGGCGTAATGGCTTTTTTATCGCCATAACAGGCCAGGTTTGGTCTCAGATCGTCGACCATGATAAAAAGCACATTATATTTTTTGTCTTTCCCTTTATCATCGTTGGAAAAGACGGTAAACGCATACAAAATGCACGCAGCAACCAAAAAAATCCTTTTGGAAATCGTGTTAAAATAATTTCTAGGGATCATGAGCCTATATTTTTGTATCTGTTGTAAAATCAACGGGAATCAGATCATAACTGTGCGAAATAACGTGGCAACTCATTTCCTGTCCAGGATTACCGGTTATCGGGATATAAAACTGTCAGCGTACCTTTCCGCATCATTTTCCTGCATTTCCGGTTATCAAAAACGCGACCGTGCCGGTGCCCGGTTTCCCGGCCCCAACTATTTCCATCGATTGCAGAAATATTACAATTTAGATGATAGGCTTTTGCACTTGCACACTGCCCATTTCCATCGATTGCAAAAACAACGTTGCAAACAAAATCAGATCGTACCGGAATAACAATATGGGATGGTCTCTTAAAAAGTATCCGCTACAATCGGCTTGCGTGATCTTCTAAATAAGAATGAAGCGTAATTTTCTTAACCAGTGGAATTCTAAATTTGGCTGCCCGGTTCAAAAACCTTGTCGATAGGGACGGCAGCAATAATGATATTGGTTGTAAACCTTCCATACAGGCAATCTGCCGGCTAACGCCGGGACCAACTGTATCATGTTATGTATACTAGTACTTATGTAGTACATAACAAATGTAAAATTTAAATTTTAAACCTGCAAACTTTTTACGGAATAAAAATTTCCTGGCCAAAGCCACCCCTCCTACCCGCAGGTATGCCGGCGTCAAATCGGGAGAACTACAACTTTTGCTTTCTGTGCTGAAATCCTGTATGCTTTGTTGTGTATATTATCAGGTGACTTTTGAGTGAAGTGACTTTATGACGGCGGATATTTCGGATCGGATCACAAACTTTGGCACTATGGGGTAACATTTTTACCACATTGTGGCATAACCGCAACTTCAGGTTGTTGCCGATAGCTTTATGCCGGCTCGTTCCGCCCATTTATTTTTTAACTCGATCTTTCTGACGAACAGCTCCCGGATGGTACGCTCGTTTTTTTTGTCGACAATCAACTGTTTTGGTCTCAACCCGCTTTTCATATTCAACAGGTCAACGATATCTTTGGCAACATCCTGTCGTTTTTCCAGTGCCAGTTCTGGTTCCCGGATCGATCGTTCTACCTTCCGGATGACTTGCCGGGATTCAATCTTATAAGCCCCGGCAATTTCCGGCAGGTCGGCTTCAAAAAGCTTATTATTTATAGATCCGGATAAACAATTATCAATTAAAACAGCAAGGCAATCAATCCCTTCAAGCTTCAGTTCGGCTTGTAACCCTTCCGATAACGCCATGATGCCCATTTTTGCCAATGTTTGAGGTATTAGAAATGGCGCCGAAAAAAGAGACGGTCCGCAACAGATATTTAAAATAACCCCTGCCTTGTTCTTTCGCATATCAGGTAATACAGCCTGTATCATCCGTATTACGCTCAATAAGCCGATGTCGAGCACCTGTCTTATTTGAGCGATGGAAGTTGCCTCGAGCAACCCGAAGCTGGCCACTTCCGCATCGTTGATCAATATGTCGATAGCTCCGTATTTATGAATGATCCGCCCTACGCTTTCTGATATAGATCTTTCGTTATCCAGATCTATAGCCACTACTTCAATGTTAGGAATTGAGCAAAGGTCATCGGCAGCTTTCCTGCTTTTTTCGTCTATGATTTGCATGCCTGCAATCACTCCATGCCCTTCTTCAGACAAAGCTTTGGCAATTAAATTGCCATAACCCGAACCACTGCCTGTTATCAAAATTGTTTTTGACATAAAAAATAAAGTAATCAATTCCGGTGCCGTATAATAACAGACATCATAATGCTACTTAATTACCGCTACCCCATTCCAAAATGCAATGCGCCCTTTTATACCTTCCGCTAACGGGCTGGGGTTTGGATAGTACCATGCCGCATCGGCCGCCATTTCTCCGTTAACAGTCACATTGTAATAAGATGCGACGCCTTTCCAGGGACAGGTCGTATGCGTACCGGACGCCGTCAGGAATTCTTTTTTTACCGAATCTGCCGGAAAATAATGATTGCCTTCGATCACAACCGTGTTATCGCTTTCCGCGATCACCTGTTCATTGTAAATTGCTTTCATCGATGTTGATTTCTAAAAATGAAATTTTTATGCTAAATATTTTTTTCGCTTCAATTGCATGGTAAAATTTAAGCCGGCATCATTGGATTCTAAAGTATAGACTTCGAACAAGCCATACATTGACAAATGTCACACACTCGGAAAGAACAGATCGGCCTATTCCGTCAAAAACTGGGTGTTTTCTACAACAGATTGTCCTTTGCGTCCATTTTCATCGCTTGTTCTATAATCTAATTTTAACGCCCTGTTGTGGCTTTATGACGATAAAAAACGGTCAAAAACCGGGTTACGGCTTTTTTGCAATTAAGTGCAACGAAAGCATGTGTTTTTTTAATGCGATTAGCGGTTTCTATTAATGCCTGAGAGTACATTCAATTTCTTTGAAAGTTATATTAGAGCGTATGGCCTGTTCTCTGACGATGAGATTGCAATCATTAAGTCGCTGGCCATACCCAAACACCTTAAAAAGAAGCAATATCTGCTTCGCCAGGGGAGCGTATGCAGGTATCACACTTTTGTATGCAGCGGTTGTCTCAGATCATACCGGATCGACGATGAGGGCTGCGAGCACATCATAGGCCTCTCCCCTGCTAATTATTGGGTAAGCGACCCGGTTAGCCTTCTTGGTGGCTCGCCTTCGAATGACTTTATCGACGCGTTGGAAGATAGTACCGTTATACAGCTTTCAACGAATAGCTTTAAAACGCTTATGGAAAATATCCCCGGTTTTAACGAAGTAAATAATAAGATCATTAAGGATGATTACAATGTGGCCCGTGACAGGATATACATGATGCTCAGCCTTCAGGCGGAAGAAAGATACAGGCAGTTTATCCGGAGTTTCCCGAATTTGCATGACCGTATTCCAATGTATGTGATCGCTTCGTATCTCGGCGTATCGAGAGAGACGTTAACAAGAATACGGAGCAAAATGGCGGAAACTTAATCCGACGGGCCGGTAGTACCCGGTCATTAAAATAACCCGGGTACTACCGGCGGGGTATCCTTATGCCGGCCCATCTTCTGAAGATCGTTTTTTTACCTGTCAGCAAGCACGCTTTCACTTGCGGTAACGGCAACTACCAAGTATACTACGGCCGCATTGATATAATAATATGCGGCATCGAAACCTTCCAGTTTAAAAAGGAACGGCACCAGCATAAAAGAAGTTGCCGCCAGTAAATCGAGTGTAAGATGCCCGCCAAATGGTATTATTTTAAATGCGCCGTAACGGTACTTTGTAGCCAGGCTGACGATGATGACAACAATACCTGCAACAACAGATATCCACCGTGCTGAAGGATTGCTGCTGCCTAATTGCAAAATAAATGGCGAGACGATCAGTGCTGCGGCAGCAAGGTAATCGACTATGCCATGATTACCCGGAGAAAGGAATCTCAACTTCATGTTTTTTGTTTTTTTAAGTTATCTGTTGTTACTGCCGAACCGCGGTTCCCTGGTTATTATCGATAATATACCTCCAGAAACCATCCGCGCCGCGCCGTACGATATCACATGCCGAGCCTCCGAGCTTGACTTCCCTGCCGTCAGGCCCTATGCCCTCAATGGACCAGTCCACGATAATCTGTGCAGTGTCTCCGGCGGTAAACACGTGACGCACGTTGGTATTAAGTGAAAGTCCGAGTTTGATGTCGCGCCCTATTATGGCAGCGATCTCTTCACGGTCGGTAACAAGTCGCCCGTCGTTCGCAACAAATACGGCTTCGGGGGCATACAAAGCCATTTGGTTATTGATATCACCTGAATTGAAACGTTCAACAAGTGAAGGAATAACATCCTCGGGCTTTGTGGGGAGTGGAAATGATTTCATGTACGTTCTCTATTTTTTAGCTAATAAAAAGTTTTCGCGATATTCAGCAAGACCTGTAGCTTCAGCCTAGATCTGCTCCCTGCTTATAATCTATTGCTTTTAATCTTTCATCTTTCAGAATACTGGTAGTTAACCAAACGTATTGCTTCAATTTATGGTCATATCCCAACATGGAAAAACTTTGCGCAAACGGGCAGGGCGGAAAGTCGGGAAAGCCCTTCCTTAACACATATCGATGAGGATCCTCATCAAATTTTGATTTGTGCACCTTTGGCAGCAAGCCAAATTTCAGCTCCAGACCGCTGTCTTCATGGGTTAATAATAATGTCGTTGCCGACAGGACCTTATTAACGACAGGAGTATCTTCCAGTGATGACAATGTATCAAACACATCAATAAGAATACCCTTTATCCTTTCTTTCGGAACTGAAATTCCATAAACCAAAGAAGAATCTTCACGCGTGCCCGAACTTTCAAAACGGTAAGCATGATCAACTTCGATTTGATCCGGGTCATACCTGTCGGACGTTTCCACCCAATATAATTTCCCGCCGACAATCCTGAATTCTTCGGTATATCCCAGCTTATCCAGCTCCTTTACGATCTTTACGATATTGCTTTTCGGGCTCATATTCTTTTTAAATTTTCAGAATGGAATAAGTTTAAATCCCTCGTTCTTTATTCGTCAAAGTACGGCAGCATTCATCTTTTTATCATTGACATATATCACAGAAAATAAACAGAAACTGCAGAACCGCGATGGTGAGGCATCTCGACTATAACCGGGCTTGAGCCGGAGCAAAAAACCACTGCATCCCACGGATATCCGCCGTGGAGGAGCCCGGTTTAACACGTCTAATTTGTGTGACAAATGTCAATGTCTGAAAGGGGGCAAGTTTTTAACTTGCCATCCTGGTGCATTGACGATCTTAAGAATCCGGACAGTCTGTCCTTTGGTCCTCGGCGATGATCCATGCAATAATGCTTACCTGATAAAAAAGAATACCATTGAATACGGAACAACACGAACGAATAAAATGCCTGATCATCGGATCAGGGCCATCCGGCTATACGGCCGCCATCTATACTGCCAGGGCAGACTTAAAACCCGTACTATATACGGGCTTGCTAATTGGCGGACAGCTGACAAAAACGTCTGATGTAGAGAATTACCCGGGCTATCCTGATGGTATTATGGGGCCGCGAATGATGGAGAATTTTCACAAACAAGCTTCGAGGATGGGTACGGATCTGCGCATCGGGTTCGTCAGCGCCGTGGACTTTTCCCAATCGCCCTACAAAGTTACCATCGATGACAACAAAGTCGTACTGGCGGATTCAGTCATCATTGCCACGGGGGCAACACCGAAATGGCTGGGGCTTGCATCTGAACAGCAATATGCCGGTCACGGCGTTTCGGCCTGCGCCACCTGTGACGGCTACTTCTTTAAAGGTGAAGACGTGGCGATCGTCGGTGCGGGAGACACCGCTGCCGAGGAAGCCCTGCATTTGTCAAAGCTTTGCAGGAAGGTTTATATGCTGGTCCGGAAATCGGGTTTTAAAGCTACAAAGACAATGATTCGTCGCGTAGAAAATATACCCAACATCGAAGTCAGATTCAATGTGGAAGTAAAAGAGATCCTCGGGGACGGGCAAAAGGTGAATGGTGCGCAGTTATATAATAATGTTACATTGCAGGAAACAAGACTGGATATCAAAGGTATTTTTTTAGCTATCGGTCACCGCCCGAATACTGAAGTGTTCAAAGCGTGGATCGATATGGATGATGTAGGATACATCAAAACAAAGAACTGTACCACAAAAACCAATATTCCCGGTATTTTCTGTTGTGGCGACGCACAGGACGCGGATTACCGGCAAGCGGTCACTGCTGCGGGAAGCGGCTGCATGGCCGCATTGGATTGCGAGCGGTATTTATTGGCAATGGAACACGGTGTTATTGAGGAAATGACTGACAAAGTGAGCGGATGATGACGCACAAAACAGCGATTAAAATAATATTAAAAGAAATTTTATGGAGAATAATAAAAAAGCATACCTGGCAGGCGGATGTTTCTGGGGTATGGAAGATCTTTTCAGAACACGTCCGGGCGTAATCGATACCGAAGTTGGTTACTTAGGTGGGGAGAACGAAAACCCAACGTATCAGAACCATCCGGGACACGCCGAAGGAATTGAAATTACTTATGATCCGGGTAAGACGACGTATAAGGAATTGCTGGATTATTTTTTTAGAGTACATGATCCCAGCACGGTAGACAGGCAGGGGAACGATAGAGGTAAAAGCTACCGTTCAGCACTGTTTATTCAGAATGATGAAGAAGGGATCGATGCGGTGGATATGATCCAGCTGGTGAACGATTCAAAACGTTGGCCGGGAAAAGTGGTGACCACATTAGAACCGTTTACTAAATTCTGGCCTGCTGAAGACTATCACCAGGATTATCTCGTAAAACACCCTAACGGGTACACTTGCCACTTTGAGCGATTCGGAACATTCCTGTAAAACGGGGTTAAGGGAATTTTTCCTACAGAAAAAAGAGACTTTGTAAACAAACTGTTCGGCGATCCATACTTAAAAACGGTTTTTGACCGAACACCTGCAATGTAGAACCTCTGTCGCATAATCATTTGAAAATGAAAGAGAAGGACAATTGATATACATAAAAAAGAGGCGCTTCATGATGAAGCGCCTCTCAGCGGAGGAAGAGGGATTCGAACCCCCGGACCTGTTACAGTCAACAGTTTTCAAGACTGCCGCAATCGACCGCTCTGCCATTCCTCCGGCGCAAAAGTATAAATCCGGTTGAATTTAAAAAAATTATTTTTCGCCCGGGCAATAAAAAACTCATGAAAGCCAATACAGTAAAGGGTTACAAAGGATCAAAATTTCTCCATGCTCCCCTTTTCCTCCATTATCAACGCCCCGGACGTATTAACGGGTGATCGCGGGGAGCGCTTCGCCGGCGACGATCTCATCTATGATACGTGTAGCCATGACCCCATAAAAAAACCGGCAAACCGCGTTTCCGCTAAGCCTGCCGGTACAACCTGATGTTCATGAAGAAAGATAACCGGTGACAGATGACAGTTGCCCTTGCATTCTTCCGTAAACCTGTCTGTTGATCCGAAAATTAACAACTATCACCTGTCTCCGGTCCTTCCCTCCTTTTATTGATATCCGCCGCCCAGTGAGCGGTAGAGGTCTACCATTGCGGTAAGGCGCTGGCGCCTGATGTCTGCCTGCGTAAGCTCCGCCTGCAGGCTGCTGCCCTGCGCGTTGATCACCTCGAGGTAATTCGCCAGGCCGCTGCGGAACAGCAGGCGGGCATTGCTCACGGCCTGCTGCGTGGTTTGCAGCCGGGCGCCTGCAATGTCTTGCTGGCCCTCCAGCTTGTCCAGCTGGATCAGCGCGTTGGACACTTCCTGTACGGCTACCGTTACGCTCTGGCGGAAAAGGATCACCGCCTGGTCGCGCTCTACTTTGGCTACTTCCAGGTTCGTTTTTAAACGGCGCTGCTGGAAGATCGGCTGTGAGATATTGCCGGCCACCGTTCCGAACAGCGAGTTCGGTATGGAAAACCATTTGCCGATCTCATAAGCGTTCAGACCGCCGTTGGCCGTGAGGCTGAGAGCCGGGTACATCGCGCCCTGCGCCGCACCCACATTGGCGTTGGCGGCTTTAAGGCCGAGCTCGGACGCTTTTACGTCCGGCCGGTTGGCGATCACCTTTGCGGGAATACCTGTCTGCAGTTCGTCCCAGATGGGATAAGCGTCCAGCGTGCCCCCGCGGGCGATGTTGCCGGGCATTTGCCCCATCAGGATGCGGATGGCATTTTCCTGGATAGCGGCGGCCTGTTCCAGCTGCGGCACCAGCAATTCAGCATTCTGCTTCTGCGCCACGGCCTGCTGTACGGCCAGTTCCGTAACGTCCCCGGCTGTTTTCTGCATTTTGATCATCTGTACGATGGTGTCGCTCAGCGCTACGTTCTTCCGCGCTATTTCGAGCTGCGCGTCCAGCATCAGCAGGTTAAAATAACTGTTGGCCACGTTGGCGATGATGCCGGTCTGCACGGCCTTTGCCGCCTCGAAGCTCTGCAGGTAAGAAGCCAGCGCGGATTCTTTCTGCCGGCGGATCTTACCCCAGATGTCGATTTCCCAGCTGATGCCCACACCGAGGTTAAAGTCCTCGATATGACTGGTCTTCAGGAACTCGTTCAGGCTGACGCCGTTGAGGCTGTTTTTAGACGGAATGGACGTATTGCCCGTGGCGTTGGCCGTTACGGAAGGCAGCAGTTGCGCCCTGGCCTGTTTTACGTAGCTGGAAGCGGCGTCGATGCGCTTCAGGGCTATCTGCAGGTCGAAATTGTTCTTCAGCGCTTCCGTGATCAGGTTTTGCAGGGCCGGATCGGGGAAAAACTGCCGCCATTGCGCGTTGGCGATGGAGCTGTCTGCGGTGGGCGTGGTGCTGCCGAACTGTTCGGGCAGCGCCACTTCCGGCCGCTGGAAGTCTTTACCGACCTTGCACGCGGCAAACGAAGCTGCCGTGAGTATAACAATGATATATTTTGAATATTGCGTCATGATAATCCTTGATTTTACTTATATAGTTGCTTCTTCCAGCTCTTCTTCCATCTCTTCTTCGTAAACCCTTAAACCAGGACGGCCGGTTATTTTTTCCTGTAAGAACTGGAATATCACATACAGCACAGGAATAATAAATACGCCGAGTATTACACCGGTCAACATCCCGCCGATGGCACTGTAACCAATGGAATGGTTACCCACCGCGGAACCTTTCTGCACAAATACCAGGGGTATCAGGCCTACGATAAAGGCGAACGAAGTCATCAGGATCGGGCGCAGCCTGGCTCTTGCCCCGGCCAGCGCCGATTCGAGCAGGCCCATGCCGTTGCGGCGCCGCTGGACCGCAAATTCCACGATCAGGATGGCGTTCTTCGCGAGCAGGCCTATCAGCATGATCATACCGATCTGGACATAGATGTTATTGTCCAGGCCGGCAAAACCGATGAAGGCAAATACGCCCAGGATGCCCGTCGGGATGGTCAGGATAACGGCGAGCGGCAATACATAACTTTCGTATTGAGCCGCCAGCAGGAAGTATACGAACAGGATGCTGAGCAGGAATATGTAGATCTGCTGGTCGCCCGCTTTGATCTCCTCGCGGGTCGCCCCGGTCCATTCGTACCCATATCCGTGCGGCAACGCCGTTTTCGCGGTCTCTTCAATGGCCTTGATGGCGTCGCCCGTACTGTAACCAGGTTTGGGCGTACCATTGATGGTAACGGCATTGAACATGTTGTTGCGGGTCACCGTTTCAGGGCCGTATACACGCTTGAGCGTCACCATCGATTTTACCGGCACCATCTCGCTCTGGCTGTTCTTCACGTAAATGCCATCCAGCGAATGAATGTCCGTACGATAAGGCACATCAGCCTGCGCTACCACGCGATAGTACTTTCCAAAACGGTTAAAGTCCGAAACGTAGCTGCTGCCATAATAGATCTGCAAGGTCTGCATCAGATCGCTGACGGATACGCCCAATTGTTTGGCTTTAAAATTATCCACTTCCACCTTGTACTGGGGGTTGCCCGCGGAGAAGGTGGTGAAGGCCGCGCCGATCTCCGGTCTTTGCATCAAAGCGCCGATAAAAGCCCAGGCATTATTGCCCAACTGGTCCAGCGGGCGCCCCTGCTTATCCTGCAGCATGAACTCAAAGCCGCTCACGTTACCAAAGCCCTGCACCGTCGGAAAGTTGAAGAAGAAGGCGCCGGCATCTTTCAGCTCGCTCGCCGGTCCGTACATCATGCCGGTGATCTGGTCGATATTATCCACGTCGCCCCTTTCACCTTTGTCTTTCAGGCGTATAAACCCTGCTGCATAAGGAGATGCGGCGGCATTGCTGATGAAGTTAAAACCGTCCACCGTCCATGTATGTTTCACCGACGGGAATTGGCGGAGCTTTTCGTCTATTTTTGAGGTAGACTTATGCGTTCTGTCCAATGAGCTGCCCGGAGGCGTGTTCAGCGCATATAATACGAAGCCCTGGTCTTCCGTGGGAATAAACCCGGTAGGCGTTTTTCTGATCAATATAAAAGCTCCGATGGTTACAACAACCAGCAGGCCGATGGCAATCGCTTTCCGTTTTATCAGGAAATTAAGGCTCCTGATGTACCGGTTCGTCATGGAGCGGAAACCGGCGTTGAAGGCATTAAAGAAGCGGCTGCCGAATCCTGTTTTCTGTCCATGTTCGCCATGTTCAGGTTTTAAGAACAGGGCGCACAGCGCGGGGCTCAGGGTCAATGCATTGATCGCCGAGATCATGATGGCAATGGCCAGCGTAAACGCAAACTGCCTGTAGAACACGCCTGCGGGGCCTTCCATAAAACCGACGGGTATAAATACCGCCATCATTACCAGGGTAATGGAAATAACGGCTCCTGATATTTCATCCATCGACTTCAGGGTAGCTTTTCTTGCCGGCCACCGCGTTTGTTCCATTTTGGCATGCACCGCTTCCACCACCACGATCGCGTCGTCCACTACTATGCCGATTGCCAGCACGAGGGCGAACAGGGTGAGCAGGTTGATACTGAAACCAAACAGCTGGAGGAAGAAGAAGGTGCCTAAAATGGCCACCGGCACTGCAATAGCGGGGATCAACGTAGAACGGAGGTCTTGCAGGAACAGGTATACCACCAGGAATACGAGCAGAAATGCGATCACCAGCGTTTCACGCACCTGGTGAATAGACGCGTCCAGGAAGTCTTTAGCGTTGTACATCACTTCCGTTTTCACGCCGGTAGGGAGCGTGGCCCTGAAATCCACCAGCAGATGCTCGATGTTGTCAAGGATCTCGTTGGCGTTGGAGCCGGCCGTTTGAATGATCGCAAAACCTGCGGCCGGTTTGCCATCCAGCAGGTTGTTCGCGCCGTAGTTGAGCGACCCGAACTCTACGCGGGCCACGTCTTTCAGGCGAAGCATCGAGCCGTCGCTGTTCGCTTTTATGACAATGTTCTCATAGTCCTCGTTCAGGCTCAGCTTGCCTTTGTATTTTAATACAAATTCAAAGGTTTCCGCGCTGTTTTCGCCCAAACGGCCCGGGGCGGATTCTATGTTCTGGTCCCTGATCGCGTTCAGCACGTCCTGCGGGGCAAGGTTATTCGCGGCAAGACGGTCGGGTTTTAACCAGACGCGCATGGAATAGTCCTTGGCGCCGAAGATCTGCGCCTGGGCCACGCCGGGTACACGTTGGATCTGGGGGATCAGGTTGATCTTGATATAGTTTTGCAGGAACTTTTCGTCGTATTCTTTAGGGTTTTCACTATACAACCCCATGAACATGATGAAACCGTTCTGCACTTTCTGCGTGCTGATGCCCGCCGTTACTACCTCCGCGGGCAGCTGGCTAGTGGCTTTGGATACCCTGTTCTGCACGTTTACGGCAGCGATATCCGGATCGGTCCCCTGTTTGAAATAAACGGTCAACACCATGCTGCCGTCGTTATTGGAGTTGGAGGTCATGTAGGTCATGTTCTCCACCCCGTTCACGGATTCCTCTATCGGGTTAGCCACGGAACGGGCCACCACTTCGGCGTTGGCGCCGGGATAAACGGCCGTCACCGTCACGCTGGGCGGCGCGATGTCCGGGAACAACGTAACAGGCAGGGCGAAATATGATATGATGCCCAATAATAGCAGTATTATGGACACTACCGTAGAAAGGACCGGCCTTAATATAAATCTTCTTAACATGATGAATTCACTTTTTAGATCGTAAGCGAAACTGGTTCTTGCGTGTTATACTTTTCAATTAAAGTATCGCCTGTTACTTACAATTGTTTTGACTTGAGCACACTGTCTGCCGGTACCGGCTGGGGTGTGATTACAGCGCCGTCCTTTAAGTTGGCCGTTCCGGACAGAACGATCTTTTCGCCCGCTTTCAGCCCGTCGTTCACAAAATAAAGGTTCGCTGTTTTTCCGGCGATGTGAATGGGCCTGCTGGTCACTTTGTTGCTATCGGCTACGGTATATACCAGCACTTTGTCCTGGATCTCGAACGTAGCTTCCTGCGGTATCGTAATGGCAGCGGGTACCTCGCGGGCGAACCTTACTTTGCCGGTGTTGCCTGTGCGCAGTACGCCGTCGGGATTGGGGAAAGCCGCGCGGAAAGTGATAGCGCCGGTTGTTTTGTCGAATTGCCCGTCTATCATTCCGATCCTCCCTTTTTGGGCGAACGTGCTGTTATCGGCCAGGATCAGTTCTACAGCAGGCGCGTTCTTCAGTTTTTCTTCCAGCGTTTTGCCCGGGAAGTCGTTCTTGAACGTGATAAAATCCGCTTCGCTCATTGAAAAGTAAGCGTACATTTCACGCACTTCTGAAAGCACGGTAAGCGGCTGTGCGTCGATATTGCTTACCAGGGCGCCCACTTTGTAGGGAATCCTCCCGATGTAACCGCTCACCGGTGCGGTAACGAGGGTATAACCTACATTGATCCGCGCGCCGCCTACCGCGGCTTTCGCCTGCGCCAAAGCGGCTTTCGCTACTTCGTAGTTGGCTTTCGCCGTTTTCAGCTGCACGTCAGAAACCACATTGCTGGCAACAAGCGGGGCCAGGCGGTCCACTTCCACCTGCGCCTTTTCAACGTTAGCCTGTGCGGCGAGCTGGTTCGAACTGGCGCCGTTCAACTGTTCGGCGTATACTTTCGGATCGATCTTAAACAAAGGCTGGCCTGCTTTTACATAGGCGCCTTCATCCACGTATATCTTTTCCAGATAGCCGGATACCTGCGGGCGTACGTCTACATTCACCTTTCCTTCCAGCGAAGCGGGAAATTCCAGGTAAGTGGTAGCCGGGGCGGATGCAACCACCATCACCGGCAACTGCGGGGGGCCCTGGGGAGGCGTGCCCGCCTGGGGAGACGAACAGCCATATATGAATACAGTCAGCAGCAGGATACCGGCTGAGTAACTGAGTGGCTTATGTGTGATCATTGTTTTTTGTAAGCGTTTCATGTGTTGTTGTGTTATAGAATTTGAAGTGAGTTTGGTTTACGCTGTTAAGGCGGATATGATGTTGAACAGATCGCCGCCGTTAACAGGTTAATGCTTCGTATGCTGCGTTTCAGGCCTGGCTGAAGAAGTGCCGCATCCGTATAAAAACAGGCACGCCACGATGCTTACCGCCGCGCCGGCCACGAGTTTGTTGTCTGAATTAAATACTGGTTTCATGCTTCGGTTGTTTATAGAAAAGTTTAGAAAATGCACGGCCATGTTCCATCCCGCAAAGCGGAAGGCAATAAGATAACATCAGGGCATGACGGTCCCTGTGTATTCAAAACATGGTGTGAAAAAAGGAAGACTGTAATACTGCCTGGGCTTGCAGTATATCCGTAACTGGCATGGTTCCGTTATCAATATTGCTGTTATATCTTAAACGGGGCTGTTACAGTTAGGTTACATAAGTTTCATCGTTCTGTTGTATTGATGCGTTGCAATTGACAATGCAAATGTATAAACTCTATCAGAAAGTTGTACGTTCCGAATCGCGGTATTAATTGTACTTTTCGCGGATGGTTCTTTGGAATAAAGCGGGCGTCTGACCGGTGTGTTTTTTAAAGAAACGGGAGAAATAAGCGTCGTCGTCGAAGTTCAGTTCGCCCGCAATCTGTTTCACAGAGTGCTTTTGCCAGAACAGCAGCCTTTTGGCTTCCATGATGCGTTTGGCGTCTATGATCTGTTTGGCGCTGCGGCCGATGGTGTTTTTTACCGTATCGTTCAAATGCCCGGGGGTAACGTGTAACATCTCGGCATATTCCGCCACCTGTACCTTCTCCCTGAAATGTTCGTCTACCAGTATTTTGAACTGTATGCCCAGCCCGTTGAACGTCGCTTCGGAACGGTAGATCTCCGTATTGCCCGTTTCGGGCCGCGCAATGCGCCCGCAGGCGATGATGAAGGCGCTCAGGATGTGGCGAAGCACCGCTTCTTTCCGCGGTTTGTCGTTGCGGAACTCGTGCAGTAAAATACGCGCGAAGCTGAGCACCTCCTGCAGCTGGTTTTCCTCGAGGTGGAGGATGTTGTCTTTAAACACGCACTGCCAGCAGCTGAGCACGCCCAGCGTTTCCGTCACCAGGAAATCGCGTGTGAAATACATCGCCAGCACTTCCGCGTCTGCGCTGCGGTCGTGCTGATGGATCTGTTCGGGCTCCAGCATGATGATGGCCGGGGCGTGGATGGTATGTTTCTCGAAATCGATGTACTGGGTAACGCTGCCTTTCAGCAGGATGTCGATGGTGTAGCCGTCGTGCCGGTGGGGAAGATCAAAACCTTCCCAATCGATGTCGCGCAGGTTGGCCAGGTGTATCAGGAACTGGGAGCCTTCTTCCGCATAAGGCGAATCCTGCACGCTTACCATCGGTATATGATTGAATTTCGTCAGTTGCATGGGATGTGTGTTTTTATCGGTTAAATGATCCCTTTGCCCGGGTAATTCTCTCTAAAGAAGACCGTAAAGATACGTTATTCCGCTTTTTGCCGTTCCTGCACCAGTACCAGGTCCGAGATCTTCACCTGAATGGGGATGTTGCCGATCTGCACCACCGCGGTTTTGCCCCGCAGCTCGTTCACTTTCCCCACCTGGTTGTTCGTCCGGATCTTCACCTGGTCGCCGGTTTTCACCTCTCCTTTCATTTCCTCGAACCTGTCCTGCACCTTCTTTTTGATCTTTTCGTTGATGGCCTGGCTTTTGCGGTTGAACAGCAATGCCTCCGCCTGTTTGATCACTTTCTGCTTGTCGTCCGTACGTTTCCATTCTATCACGATCTGCTTCAGCTTGCGCTCCATGTCTTTGAGGTAGCTGATGTCTTCCTCCTTGATCTTGTTCTGCAGCTTCTGCAGGGTGTATGCCTGCTGCACGCGTTCCTTGTCGGACAGTATTTCGTACTCCTTCTTTAGTTTTTCATTTTCCTTCATCAGCTTCTGCAATTCCTTCTCGCGGCTTTCCACGCGCTGAAGGTCCTGTTCGGCCTTGTTGAGCAGCTTGTCCAGCCTGAAATGCCCTTCGTCCACCAGTTTCCTCGCGCGGTTGATCAGCCCCTGGTCCAGCCCGATGCGCTGCGCGATGCTGAAGGTGTAGGAGCTTCCCGGCTTGCCCACCAGCAGTTTGTACATGGGCAGCAGGTTCTGCTCGTCGAAGCCCATGGCGGCATTGATGATGCCTTTTACTTTTCCGGCCATGATCTTCAGGTTGAGATAGTGCGTGGTAACGATGCCGAAGGCATGTTTGCGCGCCAGCTCTTCCATGATCACTTCCGCGAAAGCCCCGCCCAGGTTGGGATCGGAGCCGCTGCCGAGCTCATCGATAAAAAAGAGCGTTCTGCCGTTCGCATTTTCCATGAAATGTTTCATGTTCTTCAAATGCGAACTGTAGGTGCTCAGTTCAAATTCAAGGCTCTGCGTGTCGCCGATGTGTATCATCACCTGCCTGAAAATGCCCAGCTGGCTGGTAGGGTGCACGGGCACCAGCAAACCGGCCTGCAGCATCAGCTGGATGAGCCCCACGGTCTTCAGCGTCACTGTTTTCCCGCCCGCGTTCGGCCCGCTGATCACCAGGATGTGATTGTCCTTGTCCAGCGTAAGGCTTACGGGGATGGTAGGTTTGTTCTGCTTACGGTTGTACAGCAGCAGCAACGGATGGTACGCTTCCACCAGGTGAACCTGCGCGTGGGGCATCAGCATCGGGAAATTCCCGTTGATGTCCAATGCCAGTCGGGCTTTCGCACGGATAAAATCGTACGTGCCCAGGATGTCGTGATACCCGCTCAGCAGGCCGTGATGCTGCGCCAGTTCGGCCGTGAGGGTGCGGAGTATCCGGTATACCTCCCGTTGTTCGTCCCTTTCGAGGGAATGCACTTCGTTGTTGAGCTGGATGGTTTCTTCCGGCTCCAGGAAGGCCGTGCGCCGCGTGTCCGATTCACCGTGAAGGATGCCCTTCACCATGCGTTTCTGTTCGGCGAAAATGGCCACTACCCGGCGGCCGTTGAGAAAACTCTCCTCGATGTCCGCCAGGTAGCCCTGTTTCTGTAATTTGGAAAGGATGCGTTCGAACACCCTTCTCAGCTCGGTACGTTTCCTGAAAAGCTGCGTGCGAAGCTTCGCCAGTTCGGGCGTGGCATTGTCCCTCACCTGCCCGGCCTCGTCCAGCACGTCGTCTATCAGCGTAACGATCTTTTTTTCGTAGTGTGTATGTGCGATCACCCCATGCAAAGCCGCATAGGTCACTCTTCTGTCGGCGTCAAAAAAACGTACGATGCTGTGCATGCTTTCCGCCAGCTTGCGGATCAGCATGAACTGCTCCCCGGTGAGCACCGCCCCCTGTATTTCAAGCAGGCGCAGTTCCTGCCGGAGGTTCAGCACATAGTCGTTGGGGAAATGCACCTGGATCAGCACCAGCTGCTTATACTCGTGCACTTGTTGAAGCGCCGTTCTCACATAGTCGATGTGCGTATGCAGGCGCAGCTCTTCGGCCATTTGCTTGCCCAGCTCCGTTTTGCAATGCTCCTGCAATAATGTTTTTACCTTGTCAAACTCCAACTGTACCAGCGCCGACTCTGGAAAATATTTCACTTTTTCGTCAATTTAATTTTATGGCTGCCGGCCCGGTGCAACCTTTGTTCCTTTTTTCGTTCCGCAAAATTGGCCTATCTCCCGGAAATGCTCAAAAACGATTGATCAATAAACGGGTACGAATGACAAATGCGGTTCATCATCCGTCTTTTATCAAAAGAATGTTAAAGTTACTTAACTTGTTGATCCAAAGCACCAGGGATATCGTAATTTGATAGACAGAACAAACATATGATGTACCTGAAAAAATACCTGCTCGCAATGCTTTTCCTCGGCTCCGGCCTGGCCGGCTGCGCGCAGTCTAAGTCCAAAACAAGTAAAGAACCAGGGGATATGACCATTCCAACAGACACAAAGACCGAACAGGCCACCTTCGGCACCGGCTGCTTCTGGTGCACGGAAGCCCAGTTCCAGCAGCTGGAAGGCGTTTTGACCGTAGAATCCGGGTATTCCGGGGGCGACAAGCCCAACCCTACCTACGAGGAGGTATGCACCGGCAATACCGGCCATGCCGAGGTAGTGCACATTACGTACGACCCGTCGAAAATCAGCTTCGCCACCTTGCTGGAAGCGTTCTGGCTCAGCCACGACCCAACCCAGCTGAACCGCCAGGGCAACGACGTGGGCACGCAGTACCGGGGCGTAATTTTCTACCACAACGAAGAGCAGCGGAAAGAAGCCGAGTTCTACAAAAAGGAACTGCAGGAATCCGGTTCCTATTCCAGCCCGATCGTAACGGAGATCACGCCCTTCAAGGCTTTTTACAAAGCGGAGAACTACCACCAGAATTACTATAACCAGAACGGTTCGCAGCCGTACTGCCAGTTCGTGGTAAGGCCGAAGCTGGAAAAATTCAAAAAGGCTTTTGCTGAGAAGCTGAAGAAATAGTAACCAATACTTTACGACACAAAAAAGACGCCCCCGGGGCGTCTTTTTCTATTCCGGTCTCCCGGTGTCAAGTCTAATGCTTATACCGTAATTTTTCAGAGCACATCCAGCTTTTTGCTGCCTTTGTACAGCCAGGCCAGCAGGAAATATGCTATTGCCGTGATAATGAGCACATACCCGGCAAAACCGATAGTTAAAATGGCTTCGGTGCTCATCCAGCTGTTCAGCTCCGCAAAGTAAGCGATCACTGCCATGATGATCCCTGTAATGCCGCCAATGATGGTTACCGTCTTCATAGAGGGTGTTGTTAATTTTCGGTTTAAATATTAACTGGTTACGATTTGGTTATATCCTATAACGTGCCAACCTGTAAAAGGTTTACAGGGGCCGCTGAAGAATGTTTCCACAGCGGGATTGTGGATAAATTTGCCTGGTTGTTGGTTCACCCTGGTTACAGAAATCCACATCCCCCTGGTTATACGACGCACCGCGCCCCCCTTTCCCCCTACCCATCCGGCCTTAAAAACAACAAAGGGCCCCCGGTAACCGGAAGCCCTTCGTTTATTTTTACGTGTAACCTTATTTCTTTTTCGATTTTTTCGATTTCTTCGTCACTTCTTTCACCGCTACGTCTTTCGACAGGTCTTTAACCCTGATATTCCTGAAACGCACTACGGAGCCGTGGCCGAGATAGCCGATATGGCCGGTCGTATTTTTCAGGCCCGGGTGGTCTTTGTGGTCCAGCGTGCCGTTGTCGCGCGCTTCGGCGATGTCGCCGTCGAGGATCACGGTGCCGTTCAGCTCTACGGTGATGTGCGTGCCTTTAACGGTCACCTGCTCGTAGTTCCACTCGCCTACCGGCTTCAGGAAGCCGCGTTTGGCGGGAATTACGCCGTATACGGAACCGTGGTACTGGTATACATGGAGGTTCTTGTAGATGTCGGCTTCGTTGTCGAGGATCTGCAGCTCCATGCCTTTGTACGCAGCATCGCCGCCGAGCGGGGCGCGGATGCCCAGGCCGTTATTCGCGCCGGGCGTGAGCTGGAACTCAAAACGGTAGATGAAGTCGGAGAACTCGTCTTTTGTGTAGATGTTGCCGCCGCTGCCGCTTTTCGGGTTGCACACCATGTTGCCGTCTTCGATGTTGTAGCCGGCCAGGTTGCCGGTCCATTCGTGCATGTTGGTGCCGTCGAACAGGATGCGGTAACCTTCTTTTTGTTCAGCGTCGCTCAGCACGAAGGGTTTCGGACGGGCGAACTCGCGCACGTACAGGTTGCGGTAATATACTTTGGTGCCGTGGGCCTGCAGTTCCAGCTGCTCTTCGGGGAAGATGGGCAGCTTGCGGTCCCAGTAATTTTCCAACACTACGTTGTTCACTACTTCCTGGCCGTTGAGATACACGGTTACGCGGTCGCCTTTCATGATGATGCGGAACGTGTTCCACTCGCCCGGCGTGTTATCGGCCAGCACGGTGGGTTTGCTCGCGTTCACCTGGTTGTTGTACAAACCGCCGGAACCTACCTGGGCGCCAACGTCTTTACGCGCGGTGTCCCAGATCTGTACCTGGGGCGTGCCGCGGAGATAAATGCCTGCGTCGCCGTTGGGCTCTATTTTCCAGTCCACGAACATTTCGATGTCGCCGTATTTTTTGTCGGTGCAGAGGTTGTCGCCATGGCCGTTAAAAACAAGCATATTGTTGCTCACGCTCCATCCTTCGCGCATTTTGGCGTCGGCTTTTTCCTGCTCTTTGGCAAGGGTGGCCGCGTCCATCTGCGCGCGTTTGATCGGGTTGGCCACGAGGCCTTTCCAGCCGGTGAGGTCTTTTCCGTTGAACATGCTTACAAAACCTTCGCCGGCGGGCATTTCAGCAAGATATTTGCGGATGGCCTCGCGCTGGTAATCGGCGTCGCCGCCTTTCAGCACGGAGGAGGTTTTTTCGAGCAGGCTGCGCACGGTAGCCCCGCTGTAGGTTTTATCCGCCAGCGCCACGTTCATTACCGCCTGCGCTGCTTCTTGCTGCACGGAGGGGTCGTCCAGGAAATTGCCGGCGAAAATGAGGGCGGGGAATGTTTTGCATTGTTCCGCCTGTTGCAGGATATTTTTCTTCAAGGCTCCTTCAGGTTTCAGCTCCATGGCGTTGATCAGCATCAGCAGGCGCTGCTCGGGCAGTTTCACCGCGCGGGCGAGGCGTACATAACCCTGCAATGCGGTGGCGCGGTATGCCGCGTCTTTACGGGCGATCTGCAGCAGCGAATTGGTGGCGCCATCGTCCGTCCAGGCGTTGAGCGCTGCAACGGCGGCGGTTTTCTGCGAAGCGGAACCGGTTTCGAATGCGCCGTTCACTACTTTCAATGCTTCAGGGCCACCCAAACCTGCGAGGATGGCGTAATAACGCTCCTGGTTGGCAGGTTGTTCCTGCTTCATCTGCGCGATCACGGCTTTTTGCTGGCCGGGCGCGGCCGCTATTACAGCGGCTTGCAGGGCTTTGATGTCTTCAGCGGCCGTTGCGGCGCCCAGCAGTTTGTACAGCGTAGGCAGGTTCTGCGCGGTGGCCATATCCTGTAAAGCTACCATGGCTGCTTTGCGGACATTTGCGTCGGAAGACTGCGTCAGCGGCAATACATCCTGCACGCGGCCGTCTGCCTTGCGGGAAGCCAGAACGTCTATCAGCGCCACCTGTGCGGCTGGCGGCATGCCTGCCAGCAGGGAGCCGCTCTGCGCGGTCACTTCATCACCTTTGATGGTTTTCAGCGCGCCTTTTACGGCGGCTATCTCAGCGGTATTGCCTGTTTTCATAACAGCCAGCAGCGAAGGCACAACCTTTTCACCGCCGATCTGCCCGGCTGCCGTGATGGCGGCCAGTTTCACAGGTTGATCCTTACTTTTCAGGAAAGGCAGAATGGAAGGCAAAGCGGCTTCCACTTTGTTGTTGCCCAACATGGTAATTACCGCGGCCTTGCCTTCCGGCGTGGCTTTGGATAACGATTTGATCCATGCGGCGGTGGCAACGGTGCCCAGGGAACCGCCCGCGAATTTCATGGCGGCGTCGCGGTACTCGGGCTGTTTGTCGTTAACAGCGGCCAGCAGCAGCGGCAGCGCTTTTTCGCCTTCGGCATGGTTCAAAATATAAAGCGCACCGGTGCGCAGGTGTACCTGCCCCGGGGCGGTGGCGCGTTTCTGAAGGTTTTGCGCTATCAGCGACGCTTCTTTTTTATGGCCTTTTGCAAGCAGGTTCTGCGCATAAGCGAGGTACGAACCTGCCGCATTGGTGATGTCGTATTGATATTTGGCGCGCGCGGCTGCTGCTTCCAGCGCCTGTGCGGTGGCCGGCGCGGGGTCGGCTATCTGCGCCAGGGCGTACAGCGCGGTTTTCGCCAGCATTTTGTCCGCATCGTTCGTGAGCGGGATCAGCGCGGCGGTGGCGGAAGCTGCGCCGGCATCGCCGATGGCTTCCACGAGGCTTTGTTTGTTGCGGCCGCTGAGCCTGGGCAATGCAGCCACCAGCGCCTGTTGCGCGGCGGGCGTATTGATCTTCGCGAGGGTGCGCGCGGCGGGGTCTGCCAGGCGTTCGTCCGTCAGGTAAGGCGCAATGACGGTCACTGCTTCGTCTGTACCGATGTGTTGCAGCTGAACGAGCAGGAAGGCTTTGTTTTCCTTGTCCTGCACCTGGCCCAGCGCTTTGGTATAGGCGGTTACCGCGGTTTTGCGCAGGTTTTCCTTACCGGGCTGCGTAACGTAAAACGCGTAGCCGGAGAGGGCGTATTGCACGGCGGAATTGTCTCCCTTGCCGGGCGCAGCCAGCATGGCGGCCATGCCGGTGATGCCTTCTTCCCCCAGTTCGCCGAGGGCGGCCATATTAGCGTTAAGGGCGGCCTGGTCTTTTGCAGGCTGCTGTTGCAGCAGGTCTGCTATTTTCGTATGTGCGGCACGGTTATCCTGCTTCGGTTGGGCCATAACGCCCAGCTGAAGAAAACAACAAACGGCAGCAATCAGTATTTTTTTCATTGTGTTTGGTAGTTGTCGGGTAAATGCAAGGCTATATGGTCCAGGGGCCGCGCATGGGCTGGAATATCAGCCTGTTGGCGCCTTCGTCGTTGACAAATTCCTGTTTCACAGGGTCGAACTCGAGGTTGCGGCCGAGTTGCAGGGCGATCTTGCCCATGTTCACGATCGTGGCGGAACGGTGACCGTTCTCTTCATTGAGCGCGAATTTCTGGCGTTTTTTCACGGCTTCCACGAAGTCTGTCACCTGTGGCGCCGGGTCGGGGAACTGGGCGAGTTTCTTTTCCAGGTCCGGGATGTCTGACTTGAAACCGGGATACAGCTTGCCTTTCGGCCCTTCAATATAAGCGGCTTTGGTTTCGGTGCCTGCGCCATCGAGCACGATCTGGCAACCGTCTGCATAAGTATAGGTGATCTTGCGCCAGGTGCCAACGGCGTCGCTGTGCTGCTGGGGAGCGTCTACTTCTACTTTTACAGGGCTGGTATCGTCTTTCCCGAGGAAATACTGCACAGGGTCGATGTAGTGCTGGCCCATGTCTCCAAGGCCGCCGCCATCGTAATCCCAATACCCGCGGAACGTGCTGTGCACACGGTGTACGTTATATGGTTTGTAGGGTGCGGGGCCCAGCCACATGTCGTAGTCCAGTTCTTTGGGAACGGCCTGCGGCTCGAGGTTGGTTTTGCCCACCCAGTAAAATTTCCAGTCGAAACCGGTGTGTTTGCTGATGGTCACTTTCAGCGGCCAGCCCAGCAAACCGCTTTCTACCAGTTTTTTGATCGGCTCCACGGTGGTGCCCATGCCGTAAAAACGGTCGGAGAAGCGGAACCAGGTGTTGAGCCTGAAGATCCGGCCATGCTGCTGAACGGCTTCCACCAGGCGTTTGCCTTCGCCGATGGTGGCGGTCATCGGTTTTTCGCACCATACGTCTTTCCCGGCGCGGGCGGCGTCCGCCGCGATAATGCCATGCCAGTGCGGCGGCGTGGCCACATGCACAATGTCTACCTCCGGCAGCTGGATCAGCTCACGGTAATCGGCAAACGTTTTTACGCCTTTGCCGCCGTTGGGCAGCGCATTCAAACCTTTCTGGATGTGACTTTTATCCACATCGCAGATGGCCACTACGCGGGTGCCTGCATACCCGAAGTGCCCGCGGCCCATGCCGCCGGTGCCTACTACGGCCTTCGTCAGCGTATCGGAGGGAGCCAGATAGCCGCGGCCCAGCACATGACGGGGCACGATGGTAAAGGCTGCGAGCGCCCCCAGCGAGTTCCGCATGAACGCTCTCCTGGAAGATTGATGTACTTTCTTTCCCATGGTTTTCTTTATGTATAAACGTGATTTTTTCGCGGTTACAAAATACGAAGTTGATTTTGTGAATGCTGATGGTATATTGAAGTAAAATGATCGCTTATCTCCATTTAATCGCGGTATTCGTTCCCAATATGCGCAACATTTTTGCTAAAGAGTAAAGTTTTCTGATTTTTTACGTAATGAAAAATACTTTATTAAATTTTTTAAAGAAGTGAAAATACAGAATGGCTGTTTTGGGAGGAAATGAGGCATATTTTGATTGAAAAAGCCGGTTCCGGCCGATATTCTTAACTTTAAGGAATTTTCGATCATGTACGTCACCTTTCCGCCTCCCGCTCCCCTCGCCCCCTATGTACGCATGTTCTGGGCGTTCGAGTACCAGGTGCCCGACGGGCAGCCGTACGTATACCGTTCGCTGGCAGACGGATGCGCGGAAATGGTGTTTCATTACAAAAGCCGCTTCACCGAGCTGGACGGCACCTGCGACCAGGCCGCCGTGCTGCACGCGCAAACCAGCCGTTACCGCCGCTTTCTCACCCATGGCAGCTTCGGGATATTCGGGGCCTATCTCTATCCTTCGGCGCTGCCGCAGCTGTTCGGTTTTTCCGCCGGGTCTTTCAGCAATGAAATGCCTGAGCTGTCCGCCGTTTGCGGCGCGGAAGGCCGCTGGCTGGAAGAAAGGGTGATGACCGCAAAATATCATCATCAGCGGGTGGAGATCCTGTCCGGTTTCCTGCTGCGGCAGCTGGAAAAACGCAAACCCGCCGAAACGGCCGCACATCATGCCATTAAGACCATCATCAAAGCGCAGGGCATGGTGAACGTAACGGAACTGGCGGCGGACCTTTGCCTGAGCGCGCGCCAGTTCGAGCGTAATTTCAAAGCCTACGCGGGTTTTCCCGCCAAAACCTATGCGCGGATCGTCCGCTTCCAGCGGGCCGCGGCCCAGTACGGCCGCATCGAAGAAAACCTGACGGCGCTGGCGTACGAATGCGGGTATTACGATCAAAGCCATTTTATCCACGACTTCAAAGAATTTTCCGGGTATCACCCGCGCCGGTATTTTTCAGGCCGGCCGGAAGGGATCGAGTACAGGGATTAAAATGTCGTTTTTCTCCAATTTCCTTCCCTCCCTCTCCCTTAATTTGCATTCAAAAACTTATGGCAACCACCAATAAACCCGCGGGCATTCCCACGCTTTGCCCTTATTTCCTAATGCCGGACGGCAATCGATTCCTCTCCTTCCTCCAAAATGTTTTCGGCGCAGAAGAACATGCCGTGTACCGCAATGACGATGGCGGCATCATGCACGCGGAAATGCGGATAGGCGACAGCGTGGTGATGTTCGGCAACAGCAACGAACAATATCCGCCGCAAACAGGCGGTGTTTTTATGTACGTGAGCAATACGGATGAAGTGTACTACAAAGCGCTGGCGGAAGGCGCCACTTCGGAAGCTGTGCCTGAAAACAAGGACTATGGCCGGTCTGCGGGCGTAAAAGACATGTTCGGCAATATGTGGTGGATCACGCAGTTGTAGATCAGGCCAGTTCAGGGGCGGGACTTACAGCCGCGTCTTTCGCATGCAGCGTGTAATAGTCCCACATGATGTTAAATACCTTTTCTTTCAGTTCAAGCAGGTTGTCGCGGGTAAGACCGGCGGTATCCACCGGCGGCAGGAAGTGGAAGTCTATCCTGTGCGGCAGTGCAAACAGGAATTTGCCCGGCACCTGTATTTTTTTGGTATTGAACAGCAGCGCGGGAATGATGGGCGTCTGCGCGTCGATGGCGAGAATGAATGCGCCGTCGTAGAACTTTTTGAGGGGCATTCCTGTACGGTTGCGCGTGCCTTCCGGGAACAGCACCATGTGCATACCCATGTTCAGCGCGTTGTGCATATGTTCGAAGCTCTGGCGGCGGCTTTGATCGTCCTGCCGGTTCACCATGATGCCGCCGATGCGGTACATCATGCCGAAGAGCGGGATCTTCGCCATTTCGGCCTTGGCGAGCGTTTTGTTCACGCCGGGCACGCCGGGTGTGGTAACAGGCACGTCGATGAAAGAATTGTGATTGCACACCACCACGAATTGTTTTCCTTTTTTGAAATGTTCCAGGCCTTTGCGGAATACGGGGCAGCCGATCAGCGGCATGTAAACGCCCATCCACACCCTTCCGATGTTAAGGAAATAACGCGTTTTACGGGGATCTGGGAAAAAAGAGACGATCCATATAGGGATGAGCACGATCAACAGGGTCGCAACAAAGAGCAGGAGCCCGTAAATTGCAAAAACCCGACCTGCTATGTTTTTAAGCCATTTCATGCGCAAGGGGAATGAAACGTAATATTAAGAAAAAATCACAATTGCCAGTTCACCGGCTCTTTACCTTGCCGGATAAGCAGTTCGTTCGCCTTCGAGAAATGTTTGCAGCCGAAGAAACCTTTGTCTGCACTGAATGGAGAGGGATGCGCCGCTTTGAGGATATGATGCTGGGTGCCGTCGATAAGCACTTGTTTGTCCTGCGCGAACTTGCCCCATAACATAAACACCACGCCTTCCTTTTTGTTGCTGACAGTGCGTATAACCGCGTCCGTAAAGGTTTCCCAGCCGATCTTGCTGTGCGACAGGGGCTCGCCGTCGCGCACGGTAAGGAAGGCATTGAGCAATAACACGCCGTTTTCCGCCCAGGGAGTAAGGTCGCCGGTTTGTGCGATGGGAATGCCCAGGTCCGCGTTCATTTCTTTGTAAATATTCACGAGCGAAGGCGGCGGTTTGGTGCCTTTCTGTACGGAAAAACAAAGGCCATGCGCCTGTCCGGGGCCATGGTAGGGGTCTTGCCCGAGAATAACCACCCTCACTTTGTCAAAAGGAGTTTTATCGAATGCATTAAAGATCTGGGAGCCCTGTGGATAGATGGTTTTGCCGAGGGCTTTTTCATGTTTGAGGAACATGACGATCTGCTCGAAATAGGATTTTTGAAACTCTTCTTTCAACGCTTCTTTCCAGCTGCTTTCAATCTTTACGTCCATTATATTACCTTTGGGTCAGCGATTTATTTGATTAATTGGTGGAAAATTATATAAATTTGCACTCCCAATAAAAATAAATTTATTGTGATACGTTACCGGACCGGTAGCTCAGCTGGATAGAGCAGCTGCCTTCTAAGCAGCAGGCCATTGGTTCGAATCCAATCCGGTTCACTGAATTGGACAAATCAGGATCTCCGCTGGTTTGTCCATTTTCATTTTGGTTCAAACTTTTATCCAGCTTATACATCAGTTACCTGCATAAAAAAGGCAATGTCCCCAAAAGCCTGGAGACATTGCCTGTAACCCATCCACTCCGTAATAGCTATTTTACTGTTTTATTACCCGCACCATTTCCGTCTTCCCCGTGCCTTCGAGCTTGATCAGGTAAAAACCGTTTTTCAGGAAACCAAGATCTTTTACCAGTCTCGTTTCACCCTGCCTGATGATCCATTGCCTGATCACCCGGCCCTGCAGGTCGAACAGGGTGGCGGTACGGAAGCCTTCCGGCAGGTCTATCGTTACGTTGTGTGAAACAGGGTTGGGATAAATCCTGACAGCCGCCGTGCTCTTCGCATGTGCCGGCTGCTCCATCTTTGGAGACACGGCGATGAGCGGTGCGGTTTCTTCCGGCACCTGGGTACAGTTATCGATGCTGAACCAATTGTATTTGAACGTGCCCGCCTTTACGCTTACGGTAATATTGGGCGATGCGGGAAGTGTGACCGTATCTTTCACCGTTTGCCAGGTGCCGCCGGTATTGGGCACGTCTATCAGTCCGAACGTAACGCCCGAGTACCCGATGCCGATCTGCCCGGTCGCTGTGGAATTGACCCTGACGCTCACGGTGTAAACACCGGCTGCGGGCACATTCAGGTTATCGTAAGAGAACCAGTGGCCTGTGGCCAGGCCGGCGAAATTCTGTCCGCCGCCAACATCCGTGCAGGTTTGCAGCCAGGGGCCTGCGTGCCGCGTGGTGAAGGCTTCGGCTTCGCGTTTGTTATTGATGGTACAGGGCGCGCTCACCACGTTTACCGGCGCCGAAACGCTGAGGCCGCGCACCACCGCTGTTACCGTGTAGCTGCCGGTGGCGCTGCCCGCGGTAAACATGCCTAACGGGCTGATAGTGTTATTCGCGCCCGTGGCAGACCACTGTGTAGGGGGCAGCATCACCGCGGTATTGCTTGAATCGTAGGCTGTCAGTATAAACGGCTGCGCATTTCCGACGCTCACATCTGCCGTATCGGGGCTCAGTTCCAGCCGCACTATTTCCGGCGCGCAGTTCTCGAGGCTGAACCAGTTGAACTTGGGACTGCCGGAGCCCACGGTGATGTTCAGGGTCGTGAGGGCGGGCAGGTGAATAGTATCTGAAATGGTCGTCCATTTGCCGCTGGTGTTGGGTATCTTGATGTAGCCGTATACCTGGTTGTTATAATTCACCCTCATTTCCCCGGGATAGGTGGAAGATACCCTGATGCGGAAAGTATACTTGCCGGGATTGGGCACGTTGACGTTGCTGTAAGTGAAGCGGTGGCCGCTTGCCAGGTTCACATAGTTCTGGCCGCCGCCTACGTCTGTACAAGCCTGCAGCGTAGAGCCGCCAGCCACGGACGAAGCGGATTCCGCCTCATAATGATCATTCACCGTACAGGTGTAGGCGGTAGTGGCGTACACCGTATCTTTCGCGGCGCCGCTTGCAAACGTGACCATAAAAGTCCCGATGGAATCGCCGGCGGTGAATACGCCCGCGGTACTTACACGGTTACGCGTTCCGGTAACCGCCCAGCCGCTTTGCGCCGGTACGGTCATAATGCTGTCGAACTGGTCGTACCCGGTGATGGCAAAGGCCTGGGACGCATCTACCGGTACCGTAGCGTTGCGCGGTGAAATGGTCACCCGCGTCAATACGGGTACAGGCACCACTTTCACCATGGCCGTACCGGTCGCCCCTTCGTCTCTTGCCTTTACCATAAACCAGCCGGCAGCATCTCCTGCTGTGAACAGGCCCTGCTGGTCGATCGCATTCACGGTGTCGCCGTTGCGCAATTTCCATTCGGGCGCGAAGGATACGATATCGCCGCGCTGGTCGAAAGCCTTGGCGCTATATTGCTGGGTTTCTCCGTATTTGCGCGTCACGGAATCGGGCGTTACCACCACGTTCGTCACCACCACGCTGTCTGCATCTACGATCCGCAGCCAGTTGTAGTTCCAGCCGGATGCATTGGAGAAAATGCGGATGGTTTGTTTGCCCTGTTTGAGCCTGATCTTGGGTGAGGAAACGGTGATCCATTTCTGCCAGCCACCGCTCGCCGGTAGTTTTACGGTGGCGAGCAAAACGGTGTCCTGGTAAATATTGGCGCTGGTAGCAGCGCTTACCGCCGCCCTGAGCTGCACCCGGTACCGGTTGCCTTCGGGCACGTCGATATCGTAATCGAACCAGGTGCCTTTGCCGATATAACTGATGTTCACCGTGCCGCTCGTGTCCTGTGTAGGTTCGGTGCAGCAGGAGTTGGAATTATCGAATGCTTCCGCTTCGATCCTTGCGGGGATGGGCTTGTAATTGGGCGTGCGCACATTAACATAGGCCGATCCGCTGACCGATATCGTGTCCTGCATGGCGGTGGCCGTAATGATGCCGGAAGTATCCAGCGTGGCAAGACCGCTGCTGGTGATGGTGTTGCCCGCGCCGGTAATGTTCCATTGGGGCGCCAGGTCCATCACATGCCCATTCTGGTCCAGTACTTTAGCGGTATACTGCAACGATTTGCCGGCCAGCACCAGCTGGTTGGCGGGCGTTACGATCACGGTATCCGGATAAGGCGTGCCCAGGCCTTTCTGGTATACGCGCACATAATCTACGTTCATACTGTCCGGCCAGTCGCTTTCCACGATCGTGCCGCCCATGCCGCCGCCAATGGCAACGTTGAGGATGATGTGGAATTTCTGGTCGAAAGGCCAGTCTTTCCAATCCGTATGCGGGTTCCTGTAAGTATATACATGCAGGCTGTCGAAAGTGAACATCAGCGAGTCCGGCGACCATTCCAGCGAATAGGTATGGTAAGCGGTATGCGCATCAGGGAAGTTGCGGGAACCGGTAAGATGACCGCCGTTGGTCCAGTTGCTGTTTTGTGTATGCACGGTAGACATCACCCTGCCGAGCTGGTTCCCGATATGTTCCATGATATCGATCTCGCCGCTTTTCGGCCAACCGCCGTACACGCTGCTGGTGGGCATCATCCAGATGGCGGGCCAGGAACCGCGCGCTTTGGGCAGCTTAGCCCTTACTTCCACCTTGCCATAGAGGAAATCCATTTTGTTCTGCGATATCACGCGGGCGGACGACCATGGTTCGGTGGATACGCCGTTCGGGAAATCTTTTTTACCGGTGATCACCAGGTTGCCGTTGCGTACGCGCGCATTGTCGTGCGTACTGTCGGTATACACCTGCTGCTCCCCGTTGATCCAGCCTTTCGGCTGGGGATCTACCGTCCATTTGCTGCGGTCGGGTATGCCGTCTACGTTGAACTCGTCGTTGTAGATCATCGTCCAGTTGGGGTTGCCGTCAAAAATAGCGTTGCCTTTCACCGTATAAGACGGTGTGTTGGCGCTGTCTACCTCCTGCCCTGCCACCGTCAGTTTGAGGGCGGTGCGGGAATAGTTGGCGGGGGAATTGCCTGCCAGCACAACGTTCGCCATCGTATCGTTCACCCGCTGAATGCTGCCGATGCTCACGCCCGGCGGCAGGTTCTCCGCATTCCAGTTCGCCTGGCGGAGCGTGTCGTTAAAAACAGCGCGGCTCAGTTTCACCGGTATCACCGCGCCATGTTCCTGGCCCATCAGGATGCTGGTGTTCACAAAGGTGAGGCTGATCGGATTGGGCGCCTGCACCAGGTCGAAATACAGGATGCCATTGGCTTTCCGGCCGTCGATGAACTGTACGGCAATGCGGTTGAAATCCGTCCTGTTTGCCACGCTCGAGAAGTTAAAGGTCGCTTCTTCCCACTGGTTGACGTTCTTCACCTTGTACGTAAAAAATACCGCTTTCGTGTAATCGTTACCGGGTTGCAGCTTGAACATCACTTCTTCGCGCACGTTGCTGTACACCAGCATTTTGAACACGGAGGCGCCGTTAAGGTCGAAGGGAGTGGTGAGGCCGCAGCTGGCGCTCATGTACTCGAAGCAGGTCGTGTCTTTCGTGAATTTCGCCACATGCGGGCTGGGGTTAAGGGATGAAGGCGCCGGGTTGGGCACGTTGAACAATACATTGCCGGTGGCGTTTGCGCCGGCGTAATAGGTCCATCTGCCGGAACAGGGGCCGTTGCCCTCAAAATCGTCCAGCAGCAGGAACTGGGCGCGCAGCATATTGCAGCAAAGCAGTCCGCCCAGCAGGAGCAGTAAAAGTTTTTTCATAACGGGTGTTTTTCATCAGTGATAATTGATTTTTTCTGAGGTAACCTCGCATGCGGCCGTTCATCATCGGAACCTGTCCATGCCCGGTCTGTGTCGATCCTGGTATTGCGCTAACGGTCTGATGTAACCTCGCATGAAACATCTTTCATGCGAGGTTGTATGTGGAAAGGATTTGTATTCGTATCGTGGAAATGCGGGATCAAAGGTTCGGGTTCATCTGCGCGTCCGCCCCGGGAATGGGCAGCCAGTATTTCTCTTTGGTGATCGTGCCGGGCTCAAGGTCTCCGGGGTCTTTCGAAGCGTTGGCCGCTTCCACTTTTTCGAGCCGCACGAGGTCGAACCAGCGGCTCCATTCGCCGGCAAATTCCCAGGCCCTTTCATTCACCACGGCATCCGCAAATGCGGCGCTGTTCAGTCCGGGCGCAAGGTCTCCCAATCCCGCGCGCAGGCGCACCGCATTCACGGCGGCATATGCTTCGATGGAAGGCGCGGCTGAAGACCTGGCCTGCGCTTCGGCATAAATGAGCAGCACGTGCGCATAACGGATCATTACCACCGGATTGTTGGACATATAAGTGTCCTTTTGTCCGCTCTGGATGGTGAACTTTTTGTAATAGGGGTGTTTTGTTGTAACGTCCTGCCAGGGGATCGTAACGCCGCCCACCACGAAAGAAGTGGAGAATGTGGCGTCTTTCCTGCTGCCTGCGGGGAAGCTGTTGAAGAAATTCAGCTCGGGGAAAAAGTCGGACCAGCCGCCTTCGTTTTCGGGCATGGTGGATAAGCCGTAAAAGGAATTGTAGGTGGACCACTGCCCGCGGGTGAACAGGGTAAACACATCTTCCACGGTGCCGCCCGCGAATATTTTCAGGAAACCGTCCTGGTAAAGATCGAATTTGTATACGCCTTTGTCGTCGATCACTTCTTTTGCTTTCGCGGCGGCCAGGGCGTATTTGCCATGGTCTTTCAGCGGCCATCCGCCTTCCGTGAGATACACGTCCGCCAGCAGCGCTTTTACAGAACCCTTGTTCGGCCTTCCGGGATCGCGTTTGGTATTCGGCACCCATTCCTCCGCTTTCAGCAGGTCGGCTTCGATCTGTTTGTAAATGTCCGCCGGCCCGCTTTTCTGCATATTCAGCTGGTCTGAAGTATATTTTTCGGTGAGCACCAGCGGCACGGCGCCCCAGTAGCGGGTAAGCCAGTAATAGCAGAGCGCGCGCAGGAAATACGCTTCGCCCACGATGGCCTGCACTGTGGCTTCGTCGCCGTCTTTTACCGCCTCATAATTGTTGATGATATTGTTGGCGGATTGTATCGTCTTGTAACAACCGCGCCAGATGGGCGTCATACGGCTGTTGAGCGACGATACGCTGAACTGGTCGAACTCCCTGAACTCCTCCTTGTTGGAGCCCGGATGCGTGGTGAGATCGTCCGCCCCCATACACATGGCAATCTGCGAAACGGTGGTGAAGCCGCTTTCCCAGGGAACCATCAGGCTGCCGTAAGCACCGGTGAGCGCGGCTTCCAGGCCGGCCTGGCTGCTCAGGCCCTCGCTGCCTATTACCAGGCCGCGCGGATCTTCTTCGAGCGCTTTGCTGCAGCCGGTGAATATTATGATGAGTGCGAAGAAATATATCTTTTTCATGTTTTGCTGTTTTGGATCAATCCATTAAAAATTCAGTGTAACCCCGCCGGTGATCGTTTTTGCGTTTGGGTACGAGCCATAATCTATTCCCTGCCTGAAATCGCCCGACGAAGAGCTGGCTTCGGGATCGATGCCGGTGTAATCGGTGAAGGTGAGCATGTTCGTAGCGCTCACGAATACCTTCAGTCCCGCATGTTTCATGATGGGTTTGGGCAGGGTGTAGGAAAGACTGATGTTTTTCAGCCGCAGGAAATCCGCTTTTTCGAGGAAACGCGTGGACTGCGTGAAATTTTTATTGGTGGCGCTGAAAGCCGGTATGTCGGACGTTTCGCTCTTGCCGGGAATATAGCGGTCGAGGATGTCGCGCAGCGTGGCCTGCCTTGCGTCGCCGCCGAGATACATGGCCGCGGCATTGTTGTAGTTGAGCTTGTCGAACCCGAACATGCCCTGGAAGAAAATGTTCAGGGAGAAAGATCTATAATTGAAGGTGTTGTTCCAGCCCAGCGTTGTGCGGGGAATACCCGTGCCGATCACGCCATAGTCGCCTGCATCGATCACGCCGTCTTCCTTAACGTCCCGGTATCTCGCATCGCCCGGTTTGGCGCCGAATTTGGCGGCTTCGGTTTCCTGGCCCGGCTTCCAGGTGCCCAGGTATTCCAGGCCCCAGATAGCGCCCAGCGGCTTGCCTGCTATTACTACGAACTCTGCCTGCGGCGACATGCCGCCGCCGATGCGCCGGTTGTTCGGGTCGAAAATGATGGATTTCGAACCCGTGGACTGCACGTTATTTTTTACGAAGGAAACATTCACGCCGGTGTTCCATCTGAAGGCGCCTTTGTCGAAAACATCGGCCTCTACCAGCAATTCCCAGCCTTTGTTCTGCACGGAGCCGATATTGCGGGTAATAACGTTATTGCCCAGGTAGATCGGCAGGTTTTCGTTCAGCAGCAGGTCACGCGTATTTTTTACAAAATAATCTGCGCTGATATCGATGCGGCCTTTCAGTAGCGAAGCGTCTATCCCGATGTTCTGCTGTTCGGTGGTTTCCCATTTCAGATCGGGATTGCCGATCACGCCGAGGATGATGCCGTTCTTGAAAGTGCTGTTGGTAAACGATGCGTTCCTGTTGGAATATGCGGAGAACGTGCTGTAGGGGCCAACGCCGTCGTTGCCTGTAAAGCCCCAGCTGCCGCGGAGCTTCAGGTTGCTGAAGACCTGCTGGTCTTTCATGAACGGTTCTTCGCTGATGATCCATCCTGCGGAAAAAGAGGGGAAATAACTGAACTTATTGCCGCCAAGGAATTTGGAGGAACCATCGCGGCGGACCGCGGCGGATAACAGGTAACGGTCCTTATAACCATAATTCGCACGGCCCACCAGGGAGAAGATCGAAGATTTGGAATAACCGGAGCCCGGGCTGCCGGCCGTTCCCAGCGCCAGGTTGTTCCACTGGAAAGATTCATACGTAAGGTTGGACGCCCCGGCGGACATGAAGCTGTACACGATCTGCTGGTATTCCATTACCGCCGTCAGGTCCAGGCTGTGGTCATTGAACGTTCTCCGGTAGTTGAGCATATTCGTGTTCTGCAGTTTGGTCTCTTTGTTGGTGCGAAGGCTGGCGGTAGTGGTACCGGAGTTGATCACTTTACCGGCGAAAGCTTTATCCTGGTATTCGAGATAATTGGCGCCGTATTGAATGCTGAGCGACAACCCGGGCACGGCGATGTCGTCAAACTTGAATCCCCCGATGCCGTTCACCAGCATGCGTTCCCGTACAGACAGCTGCTCTGTGGTAAGCGCCAGCGGGTTGAAGAACACCGAGCCGATAGGGTCCGCCGCGGTGTACGTACCGTCCGCCTTGCGTACGGGCACGGTGGGAGACCATGTGGCGGCCTGCGCGAGCGGGCTGTGAGGCCCGTCTGCCGGGATATCCACGTTCTGCGCGGTGCTGTAGGAGCCGGTAATGTTGAGGAAAGTGGAGATCTTGTCCGTAAGCCTTGAATTGATATTCGAGCGGAGGGTGTAGCGTTTGTACGATGAATTGTTGATCACGCCGTCCTGGTCGAGATAATTGCCGGAGATGAAGTACCCGCTTTTATCATTGCCTCCCGAGAGGTTCAGCATGTATTCCTGGCCGAGCGCGGTGCGGAAGATCTCGTCCTGCCAGTCTGTGCCGCCATTTTTCCGGTAGCCTTCTATCTGTTCATCCGTAAAAGGTTTGGTGGTGCCCAACGCGTCGGCGCGTTCGTTTACCGTGGAAGCGAACTCGGCGGCATTGAGCAGGTCCATTTTTTTGATGACCTGCGAAGAGGAAAGACGTGTGGTGAAATTCACCTTCAGGCCACCTTTGCTGCCTTTCCTGGTGGTAACGAGAATAACGCCGTTGGAGCCCCTGCTGCCGTAAATGGCGGTAGCGGCCGCGTCTTTCAGCACCTGGATGGATTCGATATCGTCGGGGTTAATGGCAAAGAGCTCAGCGCCTACAAACCCGTCTACCACGTAGATAGGACCGTTATCGCCGTTGATGGAATTGGCGCCCCTGATGCGGATGCGCACCGCGCCGCCGGGCGAGCCCGCGGAATTCGTTACCTGCACGCCGGTTACGCGGCCCTGCAATACCTGGTCGATGCGGTTGACCGGCTGAGCCTGAAAGTCTTTGGCGGTAAGGGAAGAGATGGAGCTGGTAAGACTGCCTCTTTTTTGTTCGCCATAACCGATCACCACCAGCTCAGACATCCTTGAAGCCGACGCCGTAAGAACGATGTTCAGTTCCGCGTTGCCGTTTACCGCCACCTCCCTGCGGTCGTAACCGATGGAAGAAACGATCAGCACGGCGTCAGGACCGGGCGCTTCGATGCTGTATTCCCCGTTCGCGTTGCTTACCACACCGCGGGAAGTGCCTTTCACCTGCACGGTAACGCCCGGCAGGGGCAGTCCTTTATCGTCGGTTATCTTTCCTTTCACGGTCACGTCGGCGGGAGCAGGCGCAGTGGCTGCACCAGGCCTGCGTTTTACCACGATGGTTTTATTTTCAATGGTATAGAGCAATGGCTGGTTTTCAAAACACCGGTCGAGCGCGTCGCGCAACGGCACGTCTTTCAGCTCGATGCTGAAAGCGTGGGAATGGAACAGCTGCTCGTCCGTATACAGGAAGGTATAACCCGTTTGTTTCCTGATCTCCCTGAAAACCTTTTGCAGGGAGGTGCTTCGTGCGGAGATCGACACGGTTTGCGCGAAGCCGGAAGCGTGCACCTCCAGCAAAGCGGTGGTCATCAAAAGCACTATCAATTTCATGATCAGTAACGTTTTTGCTGATAATCGCGGAATCTTTAGTCGCCGCCGGGCATGCCGGGGCCTGCTTTGAGAAAAAAGCATATTTTTGTACGGTTATGGGTAATTAAATAATAATTGCGAAACGATTGTGGTTTATGCACCCAAACCCGCCGGGAGCGGTACGAACGCTTCCGGCATTTATTTGGGCCATCATTGTGTCATAGTTCAGGGACTCATAACGTTGAAATTTTGGTGATCGCTACTTTTTTATGGTGATACGATAATTTGCCTGTCTCCTATCTCGAAATGCACTTCCCCCGTCAATTCCAGCATCTTTAAAACCTGCGATACAGGCACGTTCCGCGGTACGATCCCCGTGAAGTGCGCCGGCACATTTCCTTTATACACTACTTCCACATCGTACCAGCGCGCGATCTGGCGCATGGCGGAGCGGATGTCGTTCCCTTCCAGCTGGATAAAACCGTTTTTCCATGCCACCGCTTCTTCCGTGTTCACCCCGGACATCAATTCCAGCACACCGCTTTGGCGGTCAAGGCTGGCGCCCTGGCCGGGTTTCAGCTTCCTGGCGACGCCGGCCTTTTTTACTTCAACCGCCCCTTCCAGCAAAACGGTCTTCACCTCCGGCTCATCGTCGTACGCCATGATGTTAAAGTGCGTGCCAAGTACTTTTACTTCCATCTCATCCACTTTCACCACAAAGGATTGACCGGGCTGCTTCGCCACTTCAAAATAGGCTTCGCCCTGCAGCTCCACGACCCTCCCCTTACCATTGAAGACGGTGGGATAACGCAGGCTGCTGGATGCGTTCAGCCATACGCGGCTGCCGTCGGGAAGGGTAATGGTGTATTGTCCCCCGCGGGGAGTGGCGATGGTATTAAAGACGGAATGGCCGCCATCCTGCGAGGCATTGTATTGCAGCTCGCCGTTGCCGGTTTTGATCACTTTTGCGTTGCCTTGCTGCGCAAGCAGGCCGCTGCCCGCGCTGTCCAGCGATATTTCCGTACCGTCCCCCAGCGTGAGCACGGCCCTGTTGCCGCCCGGGGCGATGTCTTTCTGGGGTTGCGCCGCCAGCGCCGGCTCTTTTACGGAAGCGGGCTTCCGCAGCAGCCAGAAGGTAAGGGAAGACGCCAGCAGCAGCATTACGGCCGCAGCCCAGGCCCCGGCGCGCCAGGTTATTACTTTGGCTGGCTGAGGACGGTCTGCCGAGAGAATAGTATCGGCCAGCCTGTTCCAGTGGGCTTCGTCGTATGGCTGCGCGGGCGCCGCATCGTTGCGCAGCATTGTTTCCATCTCCAGCGAGCGTTCGCCCGTGAGGTCCTGCTGTACAAGGTCTGCCAGCTCCTGCAATTCTTCCGCCGTGGCCGTGGCATCCGCAGCTTTTTTAAGAAGTACGGCTATACGTTGTTGGGTAGTCAATTTTGTATCGTTTTTCAGTTTTACGTGGCGCTTTCATACATACAGACGCGCAACCGGAGATTCAGGACCTATGGGGAAGAAAAAAAATCCCGGATAAGCGGAAATACGCCATGAGAGGGCTAATAATTAATATTACGGTACCAGCGCGGCTGGCAGGAGCCATAACGTTATCAGCGGCAGCCAGTATCCTCCCGCTTCAATTTGCCGCCGGATAGTTTGCAGCGAGCGGACGAGGGAATTTTTCACGGTATGAGGCGACAGGCCAAGCTGCTCCGCTATTTCCGGGATGCGAAGGCCGCCTTCGCGGCTGAGCTTGTAGATCTTTTTTGCCTGGGCCGGCAACTGCTGCACAGCTTCTCCCACCAAACGCAGCATGGCGGCATACACGATTTCTTCTTCGGTGGTGCTGCGCATTGGTTCGCCGCCCAGGGCCATGGCGTCCAGGGCTTTGTGATGCACGCTACGGCGGCGCAGCCAGGTAAACGACTGGTAAAAAACGATGCGCAGCAGCCAGGAACGCGGATTCTCGATAGCCGGCAGTTTGTCGCGGTTCAGCCATACCCTCAGGAATGTTTCCTGGATAATGTCTTCCGTTACGGATGCCGTTTTGGTAAGGTGCATCACCAGCGGCTCCAGTTGCGGAATGTAGGCATGGAACAGCTCACGGAAAGCGGCTTCGTCGCCTTCAGCAATTAACTGGAATAATGCTTTGTCTGTTTGCAATCGGTCGTACATGCCTGTAACGCGGGATGCGATCTGTTGGTTGAATTATTGCCAATGTAATAAAATTATCGGGAAGGGTCGTTTCTTTCGGAGGTTTCCGCGGCAGGCAAACAATTTATCCGGTCCGGGGCGCTGTCGGCATAAAAAAAAGACAGCCCCGCAAAGAGCTGCCTTTTCTGTCTGCCTTATTTTTCTCATCACTGCCCATACGCATAGATCTCCGCTATACTCGTGAACGGTGATCTGTTGCTGTCTGGCAGGTAGATCTTCAGATACCTCCCGGAAGCATGGTTCGTATTGTCTACGCTCATCATATCGCCGGAGCCGAACACGCCTTCGCCGGCAAGCGTCCAGGCGCCGTTGGGGTCGGGGCTGTCGCCGAGATAGAACCGTGCGGTTTTGGCGTCGGTATTGCCGGGGCGGCGGTATATGGTGAAATAAGCGATGTTTTTTGCGGACGCCATGTCGATGATGGCCCAATGCGGCGGATCGATGTCCGGCCCCCATTGGGAGTGCCAGTAGGAACCGAGATTGCCGTCTACCAGCGCAGCCTTGCCGCCGCCGTCGCTGGCGGTTTCGTCGGATACTTCCAGCGCTTCCCATTCCGAACGGTCGATCGTGTAGAAATCGGGCAGCTTATCGGTTCCCCAATCCGTCGCAAAGGTATCGATCGATTCTTCCTCGGGAATGTACAGCGAACGGAACTGGAACTCGGTGCCGCCCGGGGCGTCGAATGCCACGTTGAACGAATCGGCGTGAAAACGCACGATGGTGTCGGTACCGCGGCGGTTCACGAACTTCACTTCGTTGGCGATCATTCCTTCCGCCGGGGAGAACCATTCGATCTCTCCCGCGGTTTCGGTGAGGGAGGTGCTTTTGATCCTGCGGTTCTGGAGAGATCCCGCGTAACCGGCGCCGTAAGCCGCGCCGAACTGAGTATAAGTGAGCGAGCGGTGGCCGAAATTATCCATCGTGTATATGTTGAAAGAATAGGATTTTTCGGCCAGGCCGCCGAGCATTACTTCGAGGCTGTCGAGGCCGGTCTTGAATTTCGCGGGTATCACCATCGAATCCTGCCCGCTGTTCCACGATACGATCACTTCCTTGATGTTCTGGGCGTTTTCCATCCAGAGCCGCATCATCAGCCTTTCCTTCCCGGCGATGAACACAACGGAATCCGGCTTCACTGCATAAATGATCTCCCCGCCTTCCAGGTACTCCTTGTGTATGTCCGTGAATTTATCGCAGGAGGCCACCGCAGTCACGATGCACAAAAACGAAAAAACATGCAGTATATATTTCATGTGCTTGTCAGTTTAGATTGATATTTATTTCCGCTCGCCGTATACGTCCACTTCCGCAGGATGGGTGAACGTGGTGCTGCCCCAGGTAGAACGCACCACGATGCGGATGTAGCGGACCGGTTCCAGCGAAAGGTCGAAGGTGAATTCGTGCCCGTTCTCCGCGGCGCGGAGGTCGTCGTCCGTGACCGTGCTGGTACTTGCGCCGGAGGGTTTGATGACCTCGGCTTCCATTACTTTTGTCCATTCGCTCCAGTCGCCGCTTTGTGAAGGCGCGGTGGCTCTCACGTACACGTCAAAGGTCCTGGGATTGCCCCAGTTGTAATAGCTGTCGCTGAATTTGCGCTGGAACAGCACGAAGCGGCTCACTTTCGCCGTTACGCCCAGGTCGAGCGTAAAGGGCGCGGGAAGCGAGGAAGATGCGGAGTGGCCAAAGGAGGTCAGGTCGTCGTCGATGATCTTCTGGTCGGAGCCTTCCCAGTTGGTGAAACTCTGATCGTTGGCCAGCCTCATGATACTCATGGCGTTTTTGGGAAGCCGTTCTTCGAACAGCGGCGTGAGCTTCCTGTTGGGCGGGAAGATCGTGTCTGACCGGTTGCCGAAATTGTCTTTCACCACCAGCCCGAATACGCGCGGTACGGGCGGATAGCCGCGCAGCGCCTGCGTGCCTTCCTCCACCTGCGAGTTGATGACGCGCACGAGGGTCATGCGGCCAAGGGAATCCGGTGTATACATTTCAAAAGCCAGCGGCGATTTCAGTTCGTTCTGCCAGCTGAAACGCGCCCCGCCAAAGTCTTCCTGGACGTGTACGGTGGCAGCTGCCAGCTTCAGCGGCGATATCTTCGGCTTGATGGTGCATTTCACCGGGTCCGACAATTCCTGTGCCCGGTTGACGGTATACAGCAGCACTTCGTGCTCGTTTTCGTCGTTGTAGCCCATGAGGGTCAGCTTGTTTTCGTACATGGACGAAAGGGCTTCGTACTGCTTGCCGTTGGACAGGGTGTACACTGCCTTTACGCTGATCACCTCCGCCTGGTTCGGGATGCGGTAAGTGATGGTTGCGCCGCCGTTCAAGTTGGCGACCGATACTTCCGTTACTTCGCCGGGCTTGCCGGTTTTGGGCGATATCGGTTCATTTACCTTTTTTGTACAGGCGTGCAATGCGCCTGCAAAAACGATGATCACTAAAAAGAATTTTTTCATAACCTTTATTTTGACCTTACCAACCCGGGTTTTGGATAAGCAGGGGATTTTTGATCAATTCAGACTGCGGGATAGGCGCGAAATAATCCCTGTAGGTGAAGCGCTGGAAATACACCGTGGTAACGGAATAATACTCCTCCGCTTCCCTGCCGTTCACGTTCCAGCCTTGTATGGGACGGTTGCGTTCTTTCATCGCCGTTTTCCAGCGGTTGCTGTCCCAGAGGTAAACGCCTTCGGCGGCGAGCTCTATCTTCCTTTCCTGCTGGATGATCTGCCGCATGCCTTGTTTGGACTGCGGTTTGGCGGGCTGGTTGGAATACTGCGACCAGCTGTCGAGCACGCCTTTAAGCCCCGCGCGCGCCCGTACGGAATCGATGTACCGGTACACTTCAGCGTCCGGCGCGGCCTTGGTTTCGTTAAGCGCTTCCGCGCAAAGGAGCAGCAGGTCGGCAAAACGCATTTCAGGGTAAGGATAACTTTCTTCGGAAACGCTGTTGGGATCGCGCCAGGTGGTGTTCATGGAAACGAGCTTTTTCGGCCAGTACCCCGTGGCATTGTATTCGCCGGGATTGAACACGGAGGAATATTCGCCAAAACGGTTTTTGGGGAAAGGAGATTCCTGCTCGGTTGACACGAGATAAGTATTGCCGTACCAGCGGCCCCTGTCAAAGCCGAGCGTGGAATAAAAACGCATTTCACGGTCGAAGTTCAGCGCGGCGGTTTTTTCACCTTTCGCGATGAAGAGGTTATGCGCCTCGTCTCCCTCCCGGATATTGTACCGGGTGGAGTAAGGATACGACACGTCCTCGTTGATGGGCACGCCTTTGCTGGAATAGAACTGCTCCACGGTAGACAATGGTACGCTGAGCGTGCCCGTATAACCTGACGGCGTGGAGGTGCCGGGCTCCATTCTCGTGATGGCGGTGATCTGGTAGTTCCAGTTGGCCGGGTACGAAGAGTTGGCCCAGATGATCTCCGGGTTCCAGCGCTGGGTGACCGAGCTGCGGAGCGTATTGATCAGCAAAGTAGTATCGGAGGTCGGTTTTGAGTTCACGGCCCTGAAGTCGGAAGGCGTATATAGCCGGTGACCGGCGGCGCTGCACACTTCGATCGCCTTTTTGCAGGCGCTGGCCGCACTGTCCCAACGCGCGGCGTTGTATTGCTGGTTGAAAAAAGGAACGCCCTCGTGGTTGACGAACCCGCTGTAATCGGCGTTACCGTTGAACAGGGGACTGGCCCAGTACGTGAGCACTTTGGCCCTGAGAAAATAAGCTACAGGACGGGAGAAGCGGCCCAGCTCGGTGCTTTTGCCCTCGATGTTGAGCGGCAGCGCATCGGATGCGATCACTTCGTCGATCAGCTCCAGCACATAACCGAAACACTCGTCGATCGTTTCGCGGTACACGCGGATGCCTGAAGTGGATTCCGTGAGCGAGGTATTTTTCCGCAGCGGCGTGATGGGGCCGTAATACTGTATCAGGTAAAAGTTCAGGTAAGCCTTGATCAGCTTCACCTCCGCCTTCATCCGCTCTTTTTCGTAGCGGTTCACGTCCTGCACGCCGTCGATGTTTTCCAGGAAGGTATTGCAATCGCGCATGCCGGCGTAAAGCGACCGCACCATGGTGCCGCCGGAACTCCAGTAATTGGTGATGGCGAGCACCGCGCTGTTTTCGCCAAGGGCGTACTGCATGCCGCCTTCGGTGCGGTGGTCGCGGTTAAAGATCAGCTCCATGGCGCCGAGCATCGCGGGGTTTTCGTTCCAGCCCGCGGATTTGGGAATGCCCCAGTAGCAGGTTGCCAGGAATTTCATGGCATTGTAACGGTCGGAAAAAGCATTCTCGATCGTCGGGATGTTGTCCGGCACCACATCGAGGTATTTGTTGCACGAAACCGCTCCCGTCAAAACGCTGCAAAAGACAGCCATCTTAAAAAATACGTTCTTCATATGTAATCTTTTTACAGGCTTATGTTAAATCCTACGTTATACACTTTCTGCAGGGGATAGTCGAACCCGGAGCCCGCCATTTCGGGGTCCCAGAGCTTGAACGCGCTCCATAATCCCAGGTTGGAACCGCTGGCGTAGAGACGCAGGTTGCTCACCTTGTATCTCTTCAGCCATTTGTTGGGGAGCGTGTAACCGATGTCTACTGATTTAAGCCGCAGGAAGGAACCGTTCTGCATGAACCAGGTGCTATGCTGCCGGTTGTTCTCGATCCGGTAGTTGGCGAGGCGCGGCCAGAAAGCGTAGGGGTCGCGGTCCGATTCAGACCAATAATCGTTCGCAATGGCCTTCATCACAGCGTTCTGCCCTACCCTGCCGTCGTCGTTGTCGCCGTCGATGAACGGTGTTACATTGTCCAGGTTGAACCAGAAGGATTCGCGGGCCAGCCCCTGGAAGAAGAAGTTGACATCGAAATTTTTATACGCCACGGACAAACCGAAACCGTAAATGATCTCCGGCGTGGTGGGGTGACCGATGGGCACGAAGTCGAGCGCGTCGATCTTCCCGTCGCGGTTGATGTCGCGGTATTTGATGTCGCCGCCGGTGTAGGCGCCGAACTCCTGCCTGGGCGAATTCTTCACTTCTGCGTCGTCCACGAAAAGCCTTTCCGCGATCAGGCCCCAGGTTTGCCCGAGGTTGGTGCCGATGCGCGACAGCCAGCGGTTGGCGCCGTAATCCGGCTCTTCCCATTTGATCACCCTGCTGGTGCTGTAGGTGAAGGTGCCGCGGCCGGTGAGCTGCAGGTTTTTGCCAAAGCTCTTGTCGTAGTTCAGCTCGATATCGATGCCTTTGCCTTCGGCTTCGCCGAGGTTGGCTTTTACCGCCGGCAAAATGCCCATAGTGGCGGGAATGATCCTTTCCTGCAGGATGTTCTTCCTTCTTTCCTTATACACTTCTATAATGGACGAAAAGCCGTTGACGAGGTTGAACTCGAGCACGAGATTGGATTTGAACGAACGCTCCCAACCTACCTGGTCGTTCGCATAGCGGCTCACGTTGATGCCGCCGGGGTTTTCGTTCATATTGATCCCCCAGTTCACATTGTAGGGCGCGTTGAGGTCTACTTCGGAGAGATAAAAGAAACGTTCCGATGCGCTGCCGATGGCCTCGTTGCCCGCGATGCCGTAAGAGCCGCGGATCTTCAGCTGGCGGAACACCGAACGGAGAGACGCGAACATGGGCTCGTTGGAGATCACCCAGCCTGCGCCGAAAGAGGGAAAAAAGCCCCAGCGGTTCCGCTTGGAAAAACGTTCGGATGCGTTATAGCCGAATGCGAACTCGGCGAGATAACGCGAATCGAAGTTATAGGAAAAACGGCCGGAGAGGCTGACGTTGCGCGTTGGCAGCGACAGCTGGATGGTATTCGGCGCGCCCTCTTTGAACTGGCGCGCGGTGAACACCAGCAGGCCGTTCACGCTGTTCTTTCCGAAGTTGTTGTTATACTGGCTGGCGCCTTCGAAATAAAAGCTGTTGGATACGGTGCGGCTGGTATTAATGGGGTCGTAATCCAGCGTTTCGCGGCCGTCCCTGGGGTTGAGGCGTACGAGCCTGTAAGAATCGTCCTTCAGGTCGAACGCGGAAACATCATAATAGAAAGGTACGTAAGCGCGGGAAATAGCGTACTCCGACCGCCGGTCGAAATTCACGAGACCGCGTATCATGAGGCCTTTCACGAACTGGTCCAGGTTTTGTTTCAGCTCCACGGTGGTGAGCATGTTGCTGCGGCTGTAGTCGCGGTAGCCGCGCAGCGCTTCCGCGTACGGGTTAAGATAGTTGCCCGTTTCGAAGTTGCCGAACAGGATGTGCTTTGCGTAGGAGAACGCGGAATCGGGCTCGTAATAGGGCTTGAAACGAACGGGGTTCGCCTGCATCACTTTGCGGTACATAGACGAGCCGCCGTCGATCGGGCCGGTATAGTCGTCGAAATTCGCCACGAAGCGGGTGGACATTTCCGTGGTTTTCGTCAGGTTGATGTTGACGTTCGAGCGGATGGAATATTTGTAGAGATCGATGTTGGAGTTGAAGTCGTTCTTTTTGTCGATGCGCATGTTGCCCCTGTCTCTTGTAACGGTGCCGGCCACATAGTAACGGGCAACGCTTCCGCCGCCGGTGAAGCTGAGGTTGAGCCGGTTGTTGACGGTGGCGTCTTTGAACATGGAGTTGTACCAGTCCGTAGCGGGATAGATGTCCCTGTGCTCGCCCATTTCGGTGAAGGTGATCTGCTCGTCGGTATAAAGCGTTTGCCCGAGGGGGTCGCGGGTCTTCACCGATTCGTTGTGCATTTTCATGAAAGTTACGGGGTCGGAGGTCTCGATCCGTTTGGTGGGCATGGAGAAGGAATTTTCAAAACGAAGGTCCACCCTCATTTTCCCTTCCTTCCCTTCTTTGGTGGTAACGAGAATAACGCCATTGGCGCCCCTGGCGCCGTACAGCGCGGTGGCCAGCGCGTCTTTCATGATGCTGAAGCTCGCGATGTCGTCCGGGTTCAGCCGGGCCAGGTCGCTGGTGCTAAGCTCGATGCCGTCGATGAGGATAAGCGGGTCTTTTTTTGCCGAGGCCCCGAATGAGGTGATGCCCCGTATGAAGAAGGCCGTATTGTCCTGCCCCGGCTCACCGCTTCGCTGGTAGGCGACTACGCCGGCAAGGCGGCCGGCGAGGGAGTTGGTAAGATTGCTGCTCGGTATGCGCAGCTCACCCGGATTGATGGTGGTGACCGACGCCACCATGCTGGATTTTTTCTGGCGGGAATAACCTACCACCGCCACTTCGTTAAGGCTGCCTTCCTGCGCGTCCATCACGATGTTCAACGGGCGGCTGTCGCTGATGAAAACGGTTTGCGGCTTGTAGCCCACAAACGAAAAAACGAGGCTGTCGTACAGGTTAGCCTCGATCCTGAACTCACCTTTTTCATTGGTGACCGTGCCCGTCTGCGTGCCTTTGATATACACGGACACGAGCGGCATCATGCCGCCCGCCCTGTCTTTCACCACGCCCCTGACGGTGACCGGCGGATGCGAGGATGACCGCGTGTCGGGCGCCTGCCGGTTGAGGATAACGATCACGTTGTTCTCCATCTTTTTATAATACAGCGGCGTGTTGCGCAGCACCTGCGTCATCACCGAATCGATGGAGGCATTTTTGGCGTTGATGTTGATCTCGATGCCCGGCGGGATCATCTCGGACTGGTACACGAAAGAATACCTGCTTTGCGCCTGTATCGTGCGGAGAACGCTTTCGATGGACGCGCGGCTGAAGTTAAGGGTGATCTTGTCCTGCCCCGAAAGATCGTTTGCCAGCAGGGACGAACCGGTAAAGAGCGCAAGAAAAAATAAAATTTTCATGGCAACCAATTGCTTAAACATATAGCCTCGGCTATAGCGGTACATGTAAGTCATATCTTAAAAGTTCAATTGAAAATCAACCGGCATTGCACGGCCGAAGTTTGTTGATCGTTTACGGTAGGGCACGTGGAGTTCCCTCCGGTTTCTGCAAAAAACTGGGATCGTTAACTAATCATACGCAACGTGATTTTGGTTTAAGGCGCTATCAAAATTGTGTCGTTCTTCATACTGTAACTGAAACCGCCGGCTACTTTCAGTGATTCCATAACGCTTTGGATACTTTGATTCTCAAAAATGCCTGTATAATGCCTGGTTTTCATGTCGCCGCCGCCCTGCACGATAACGCTCACGCCATACCAGCTCGATAAAATATTGGCTACTTCGTGGAGCGGTTGGTCCGTGAAGACCAGCTTGTTTTGGATCCATTGTGCTTCGGCAGGAATTGCATCAGTTTTTACTATTTTGATTTTGGTTATCTCTTCCGTAGACTCTTTTTTGCTGCGTTTTTCATTCGTTCCTTCGGGCAGGCCGGAATCGTTTTTTATGATGAGTTTTTCATCCGGCGCCAGCATATAGCTAAGTTCTTTTTTATTGTTGACAGACACCTGTACTTTCCCCTTCACCAGCGTGGTGGCAGTGGTTTTTTCCCCGGGGTAGGCGCGTACGTTGAAGGCGGTACCGAGCACCCTGATGGTGACGGCGGCCGTTCTGATGATCATCGGGTGGTTAGGGTCGCCGGCCACATCGAAATACGCTTCCCCCGTGAGGGTCAGCTCCCGGTTGTTTTTGCCGAAGCTGGCGCCGTAGGAGATCTTGCTGTCCCCGTTCAGCCAAACCCTCGAGCCATCCGGCAGCGTGAGCTTGGAGCGCGACCCTTTTTCGGTGCCGACGATATTCTGGGCCGCGCGGGCCTCTTCCCTGGCGGAATGCCAATACCAGCCTCCCGCTCCCACCACGCATAACAAAACAATAGACGCGGCTGCCAGCGGGATGATGCGGCGCCATGTAAAGTTCTGCCGCTTCTTCGGTAAAAACGGCTCGTCGCCGCTTTCCGAATGCATGGACTTCATGACGCGGTCCCAGCTTTTTTCCTTGCTCCGCTGCTCTTCGTCCGTATGTTCCGGCCCGTATTCCAGGGCAAACAATTCATCTATCTGCGCTGCCAGGTCCTTATCGTCGTCATTCCCCTGCAGCCATTTTGACAACTCAAACTGTTCCTTGAGCGAAATGCTCCCTGCTTTCTTTTTTGCGAGCAATTCAATTAAACGGCTTCTATGCATGGACTTGACGATAAGTTCTTCCATTGTATGACAACGGAACAGGCCGATTTACGTAGTCGGATGGAAAAAAAATTTCCGGGAACCGGGAAAAGATGCGTAATGCAGGATGGACGGGGATTGGAGGGGGAACGGGATACCTGGGGGCCACCTTACCGGCTGCTCCGGCGCGGCAGGATCACCTGGTTTTCTTCCAGCACAGCGGCGATCTTTTTCAGGGAATGATAAAGCTGGGTTTCCACCGTGCGGACGGAAGAGTTCAGTATCTTGGCCACTTCCCGGCAATTCAGCCCTTTTTCCTTCACAAGATAAAACACGAGCTTCGATTTGGGCGGCAGCTGGTTGATGGCATTCTCGATGGTGAGCACCTCTTCCTTCCCGATCATGGAAGATTCGGGAGTGGTAAAGGAATAAAGGCCCCGGTCGTCGAGGTCGTCGATAGACACGTCGCTGATGTTCTTCCTCGCTTTGAGATAATTGATAGAGGCGTATTTGACGGCGGTGTAAAGGTAGGCGGACAGGTTATTGATATTGCCCAGCGTCTTGCGGTTTTGCCAAAGCCGGATAAACACGTTTTCCACAATGTCTTCCGAAGCCTGCCCATCCGCAATGATTTGCCGGGAAAAGGCGATCAGGTCAAAATAGAACAGATCGAAGATCTCCCTGAATGCATTTTCATCGTCGTTCTCGATCCGTTTGGATATTTCAGACAATCGTGTATTTTCCAATTGCAGTGGTTTATGTGAAATACGACAATATCAGTCCGTGTACGGATCAAGTTATTAGATTTTTTTGATTTTTTTATTTTTTTTCAAAATTCTGAAGGGCAGGCATTCTCTCACCGCCAGCCGCCAATGATATGCACGGCTTCGTACCGCTCCCCATCATCCCCTTTGCCCATTAATTTAAACGCAGCCCGCCATGCTTGAACAGGTAATATGCCGTCTGGTAATACGCAATTGCCTCGCGGGCGATCTTTTTATTTTCCGCAGCGGGCGTCTGGCTATTGGAAGCGGGTGAATACAACATCGTTTCCACCCGTTGCTGCGGCGAAAGTATCACCAGGCTGTCGTTTTTCAGGTATGCAAGTTTTTGGTAAGTGCCGATGAACGCCCGCGAAATATAACCCGGCTGGCGAACGTCCATTCCATAGAGATTGCTGTTGTAGCTCCACCTGAGCAGCCCGAACAGCGTAGGGAACAGATCGATCTGCGAGCAAACCTGCGGAATTGAATCGCAATAACCGCCGGGGAGATTACAGACCACCGCCGGGATATGGTACCGTGCGATGTCGATCTCGTTTTTCCCCGCGCTGCTCGCGCAGTGGTCGGCAACGAATATGATCACGGTATTGCGGTACCAGGGTTCTTTCTGCGCGGCCTTCAGGAATTGCCCGATCGCGTAATCGGTGTATTGCACAGCCCCTTCCCTGCCGGAACCGGAAGGATAATTCACCTTGCCTTCGGGGTATGTAAATGGCCGGTGGTTGGAGGTGGTCATTACGAAATCAAAAAAAGGTTTCCCTTCCCTGAACTTCCGCCCGGCGTCGCGGATAACGGCCGCATACAGATCTTCATCACAAATTCCCCACGCATTGCGGAAATGGACCAGGCTATCGGGGATTTCGGTTCTGCTGGCGGCAAACCGGTCCCTGAACACAAGGCCCCTGCCTTTGTCGATGATGTTGTAACCGTTGCTTCCGAAAAACTGGTTCATATTATCGAAGTAACCGTCGCCGCCATAGAGAAAGCTCGCTGAATAACCCTTTGCGCGGAAAATAGCGCCTACGGTCGAAAGGTTCCCGTTCTCCGGCCGGCGAACGATGCTGCTGCCCGGCGTTGGCGGCACCGCCAGCGACAGGGCTTCCATTCCACGCACAGTGCGCGTGCCAGTGGCGTACATTTGATCGAACACCAGGTTTTTCCGAGCGAGGGAATCCAGCACCGGCGTAATATGCCGCGAATTGCCGAACCGCTCCATAAAATCGGCGCTCAGGCTTTCTATCGTTACCAAAATTACGTTGGGATGAATTTCCGTTCCTCCTGCCCGGATGCGCCTGCGGATCGAGGAGCCGTTCTGCAGGTATTCGCTGTTCTTTTCTTTCATGCCGGCGCGCGTAATGGCGAAAGCTTCCTGGTCGCCGATCAGCCGGTAAAATTGTTCGTAGTTCAGCTCATTGTTTTTGAAAGCCGAGAAAAAGGAATAGATGCCTGCTTTTGCCAGCTCGTCGTGGTACCGGTTGCGGCCTTTTTCCGCGAGCCCGTTGCCGATAAAGAGCGCATACACCGTTGCGAGCCCCAGCAGCACAACAAAAACGCCTGCCCGCCGAAAGAACGGCGCATTGCCCCGGAATGCCGCCCGGAACATTCCCGCCGCGGCAAAACCCCAGGTAACAATGCCCGTCACCGACAGCATGCAGGTGATCAGTACCGGCAACGGATACGATTCGTTAATATTTTGTACCACTTCGTACGTATACACCAGGTAATCCACCGCAATGAAGTTAAACCTGCTCTCAAATTCAAGCCAGAAGGTGAATTCCGCAAAGAAGGAGAACATCAGCACCAGCGTTGTGACAAAGAAAAAAACATATGTCACGATCCGGTTAAACAGGCTCCCGCTCCATCGCAGGGGCAAAAAGAGCAGGTATGCGGCGTAAGGCAATATGAAAAATGTGGCCACGCCGGCGTCGAACAACAAACCAAAGCCGAAGATCCTCAATACGCCCGTGAACGTCAGGTCCAGGTTTTCCAGGGAAATAAACAGGAGCGTTATGCGCAAAAGGGCAGACAGCCCGATGATCATGATGGCGAAACCGGTGAGCAGCCGGTAATTTTTATTACTGATTGAAAACATCGTTGGTCGCTTAAATCCGGGCGTATCCCGCTTTATCTTCCGGTCGACCGGCAAGGCGCCGGCGAGGTCCGAAACGTTGATGGCAGGATCGTCCTTTGCTTTTTCCGCAAAGCTCGCAACTGATTTAGAAGAAATTTGGAATGGGGAACACAGGAATTTGGTAAGGCCTGGTTGAAATTCATAGTATTTCCATCCGTCCTGTTGCAGAAATCGCTATTTTCCCGTAGTTTGAGAATCGACATGAATTTTTAATAAAAATTCTCCACATCATATTAGCCCCGGTATTATTTTTTGCAGTACAGCCTCAACTGCAAGCTCAAACGTCGTACAACCCGGAAAAAAAGTTTGAGATGGAAAAGTTACAAGAGGACCTTAAAGTGCTGGAAAAAGTTTTAAGAAAAGTGCACCGTGTGGGGCCTCATTGGATTCGTGAAAAAATACAAGGCCTTCAGGCCGGTATGACCTGAAGACTTTTCGACGTCTTATCAAATATGATCCCGCACAAATGCGCGGCAATAATCTTTTATCAAATCCCGGACGGCACGGAACTCCTGTGTTATTTCATCTTCGGTTCCCGCCGCCTTTGCCGGGTCGGGGAAGTTGTGATGGAACCGTTCCGCGGTGCCGGGAAAATACGGGCAACGTTCTTTTGCATTGTCGCAGACCGTGATCACATAATCGAAGGGAATACCGGCGTATTCATTGACGTTGTTGGACGTGTGCGCGGAGATGTCTATGCCGTCTTCCGCCATCGTAGTCACGGCGCGGGGATTGACGCCGTGGGTTTCCATGCCCGCGCTGTACACTTCCGCTTTGCCCGCGGCAAACGCCCGCAGGTACCCTTCCGCTATCTGGCTGCGGCAGCTGTTTCCCGTACAGAGTACTAAGACCTTTTTCATTCGTCGTTTTTAAATGGCAGCAGCCATACAAGGTTAATGATAGTAAATTTCGGATCGAAGCCGAAAACAATATTGAGAATAATCACCGAAAGGGTAATCACCATTGGTTTGCGGTATTTCCCTTTCAGGGCGCTATTTGCAGCAATCCGGGCCGCAGCAATCCTTTTCCTGTATTGATTTTTCTGCATAAACAGTGATGCTGAAGATGCCCGTAGAACTGCTTTTGTACAGGGCAAGCTCCCCGGGGTTTAAATAATTGCTTAGAATATCGTCCGGTATCACGATCTGTTTTTCTTTTTGAATCCTGATGCCGGTGAACCCGGTGTTTTCGATCAGGCCAAGATATGCGTCTTTCTGAATAGCGCCTGCAACACAACCGGCATACATCTCCGCTGCCTGCTGGAGATTCTGCGGCAGCTCCCCTTCCAATACAATGTCTGATATGCTGAAATGCCCGCCGGGTTTGAGAACGCGGTAAATTTCCTTAAATACGCCCGCTTTGTTCGGCACCAGGTTCAGCACGCAATTGCTGACCACAACATCCGCTACGTTGGCGGTAACGGGCATCTGCTCGATATCTCCCTGCCGGAACTCTACATTATTGAAACCACGCGTCTCCGCGTTCTGCCGGGCGCGTTCGATCATGGCGGGCGTAAAGTCGATACCGATCACCTTGCCCGTTTCACCGGTTTCATGCCGCGCGATAAAACAGTCGTTGCCCGCGCCGCTGCCAAGGTCGATCACGGTGTCTCCTGCTTTGATCTGCGCAAACTGCGTGGGCAGGCCGCAGCCGAGGCCCAGGTCCGCATCCGGGTTGTAGCCTTCCAGCTGACTATAATCGTCGCTCATGATATTGTACACTTCAGATGAACAGCAGCCGGAGCCGCAGCAGGACGCTGCATTCACATCTTTATCCTGCGCGGCGATCTCGGTATATTTCTGCCGCACCATGTCTTTTGTTGCCTGATCGGACATAACATAATCATTTAATAATCCATTGCAATATTGCGATTAATAAAAACAAAAAAAATCAGCAGCAATTCCCGCCTTCCAGCGTCACGTCTTTAAAAAATACGTTGAATAGTTCCCTGTACTGTTTCCATACTTTCGGATCGATGCAATAACAGACGTTCACCCCTTCAACGGTTCCCTGGATGATCCCCGCCGTTTTCAGCTCCTTCAGATGCTGGGAGGTGGTAGCCTGCGCCAGGCCCAGCTCTTCGACCAGGTCGCCGCACACGCAGGCGTTTTTTTTGACGAGATATTGCAGGATGGCGACCCTCGCGGGATGCGCAATTGCCTTTGCCATGCGGGCTATTGCGTTCTGCTGCCTGGTAAATAAATCAGCTTTTGTAATTCCCATTATCGCAATATTACGATTAAAATGGAAAATCCAAGCCTGTTCCGGGAGATTTTTTTTATTTCCGTGATTTTTTTGGAAAATCATATATTTGCGTAACCAGGAACGTAATTTAGAACGAGATGAACTTTTACGACCACACCGGCAAAATGGCGATTGGCAGCAGGCTGAGGCTGCTCACCGACAAGATCACCGAAGACGCCGCGGAGATCTACAAACTTTACCAGGTTGATCTTCAACCCAAATGGTTCCCCGTTTTCCATGCCTTGTCGCAAAAGGACAACACCATCACCGGGATCGCCCAGCTGATCGGCCACTCCCACCCTTCCGTGAGCAAGATCGTCGCGGAAATGTCGAAAAAAGGGATCGTTACCGAGAAAAAAGACAAGACGGACAAACGCCGCAACATGGTGGGCCTTTCCCGAAAGGGCCAGGAGATCGCGGAGAAGATCAAAGACCAGCTTACGGATGTGAACAGCGCCATAGAAGACATCCTTTCCGGCACCCGCAACGACCTTTGGAAAGCCATCGGCGAATGGGAATTTGTGCTCGAACAAAAAAGCCTGCTGCGGCGCGTGCAGGAACAGAAAAAGCTGCGCGAAAGCGGCAACGTGCAGATCGTGGATTACAAACCCGCATATGCCGCGGCTTTTAAAACTTTGAACGAAGAATGGATCTCCACTTATTTCAAAATGGAGGAAGCCGATCACAAAGCGCTGGACAATCCCGATTCGTACATTCTCAAAAACGGCGGCGCCATTATCGTAGCGCTCTACAACGGCGAACCCGTGGGCGTTTGCGCGCTCATCAAAATGAACGACCCGCATTATGATTTCGAGCTGGCGAAAATGGCCGTTTCCCCCAAAGCGCGCGGCAAAAATATCGGCTGGCTGCTGGGCGGGGCCATCATCCGGAAAGCAAAGGAGCTCGGGGCATCAATGATCTACCTGGAAAGCAACACCATTCTCAAACCTGCCATCAACCTGTATCACAAGCTGGGCTTCCGCAAAGTGGCAGGGCATAAATCACCGTACGAAAGATGTAACATACAAATGGAACTGGCGCTGGAAACTATTTGAGAGCCGGCGCTTTCCTGTTTACGGATCAACGCTTATCTTCGGCACCATCCTTATACCGAAACATATGAACGCGGTGGAAAAACTAACCAATAAATTTATTCAATGGCACTTTTTGGGATCTGGGGAATATACCTCATTATTTTTATCGTTTGGGTCGTTAAGAAACAACCCTGGAGTCGGAGACGTGATTAATTCATCACCGATCGGCTAAAACTCAAATTCGTCTTTCCGGCAATAAAACCTGGGCGCTGTCTCCGACAACACGCAGCTTCCAAGGAATATCTTATTCGTCTTTGCTTTCCTGAACATCTTCTTGCTGGGGTAACCGTAAACAATCGGGATAAGATGTTTGCGCGATAAACAAAGCGGGCATTTTTTCTGAGCGGCAAAACCGCTGCTGCTGAAGGATACTATCACGATCGGGGAGGATTGTATGTGATGGTACGACCAATGGCGGCTCTTTCCTGATAAGGGGGAAACACGCAACCCGGATGCCATCCATTTTCCAACGGCCTTGCTCATTTTTTCCCAAACGCCCGGAAAATGCCGCAACAACTGCCTGAAAATCATACTGCGAAAGCGGCAATCAGTTCGCCGGAAAAGTTATTGAACTGCGCTGGGCAATCAACCAACGGAACGTTTTTTTCCTTACCTTTCCGTAAACTGTTAACACTGTTATCGAACTAGACCCAAAGAAAGGTATGGACACAAGCCCCGCAATTCAGCTTCAGCAAAAAATCATCGCCTTCATCAACAGCCTCAAGGATGATGGTATCAGCTATATTGGGCTCAGCATTGCCGGCAACGAATCGCATTTCCTTCCCGACGTGAAGATCGATACCATGCTGCTGGATGGCAAACCGTTCACCTCGCAGCATTATTACCCGGCGACAGATATCGAAGCCACCGTTATTCTCCGAACCAAAGACACACAATAATATTCACTCCGGTGAAATTTTAAAATGGACATACAAACTTACCGGGCATTCCTGCCCGGTTTTTTCTCGCACTAGATAAGAATTTATTAATTATGTTTTGTTTTTAAAATCAATGAATTATCTTTAAACGTTACACTATACCTTTTTTAGTATTTATTATCCCTCATCCCAATCAACAATGAAAAAACTGTTACTCCTGGCGGCCGTATGCTTCAGCGCCGCCACCGCTTTTTCACAAAGTTTCACGCACGGTGTAGGCGTTACCGTTATGGTCGATAAAATGCAGGACCTCGATGCGCGCCCCGGCTTTGGTTTCACCTATTCTCCCCGTTTTAACTTCGCGGAATCCGAAAGCATGTCTGTATCCGTGGGCATTCCCATCAGCGTAGCCCTCGCAGGCAGCTACAGCGGCACCTACAATTCCCGCTCCGGCTGGGAAGAAGATCCCTACATGTCAGGCGACGGCAGCGTGGCCGTATTCCTGAACGCACCGGTAATGCTCAACCTCAACTTCGGCGCAGGTTCTTCCCGCGACAACGAAAGCCGCCTCGGCGCATTCGTAGGCGCAGGTTTCGGGCTGCACTGGAGCGCTTCCACCGACCAGGTGTTTTACGACGAAGCCGGCAACCCGGACTACCGGAATACCGGCGGCACGGTGTTCGGCCCCGCAGGCAACGCAGGCATGCGCATCGGCGTGGGCAACAGCGGCAAAAACATCGAGATAAAACTCTCCTACTACCGGGGCCTGGACGATAACAAACTCAACCTTTTCGGCCTTGCAGGCATCTTTAATTTCTAGCAGGCAAAAATTACATGAAAAAGTAAAGGGCGGTCTCTGCAAAGACCGCCCTTTTTAATTGCTTTTCGTCCGCAAGGGCCGGGCGTTGCAGCCGGCCCGCTACAAGTCGAAGAACTGCCGCGTTCGGTTCACTCTCAGGTCGCGCAGGATGCCCGCCTTGGGGTTGATCGTGATGCTGAATTGCCTGTAAGAGCCGAAAGGCACCAGGTTGATGCTCATCTGCCAGCAGTGCATATCGCGAGATACGGTAAGCGTGGTGTAGGATACCTGTTTGAGGCGGAAATCGAAACCGCTGCTCATAATGATCTTCCATTTGGGCGTAAGACTGAAATCGCCGCTGAAGTTCAGGCCCTGCGTGAATATCGTCGTGTCCCGCAGGCGGTCTGCCGAACGGCCGCGGGTATAGTTAAGGCTGTACGAGAGATCGAGGCGCCAGGGAATGTCGAAATCCACATAATCCCCCGGGTTATTGCGCATCATTTCCATCTGCCGCCGCTGTTCTTCCAGCTGGGCTTCCGGCAATACGCCTTCCTGCTCTTCCATTTCCTCTTTCTGTTTTTGTTTGGCTTTGCTTTTGGCGTCCTGGCTTTGGAAAGAGGTACTGATCGCGATGTTTGCCTGTGTAAGGCGGCCGATGCTGAATTTTTCGCCTTTCCAGGTGTATTTGTCTATGCGGTAGCCCATGCTGTCTACCTGGTAAGGGTCAATGGTGCCGTTGAAGGAAATGTTCACCTTGTCGAACAGGTTGGTGCGCGCATTAAGCGAGAACGGCGCGAGGTTGAACGAATCCGCCACGAAGTTGTAACTGCTGTTCACGCCGAAACCGTCGAGTATCTTGATTTTCCTGAAACCGGAAGTGTCTTTGTCGGACTTCACCTTCATTTCAAGGTTGTTATCTATCCCAAAGTTAAGCCCCGCGAAGGTTTCCGCTGGCGAAGGCCCGAAAGGCGCGCCGTCGTAGTACGAAAACCGGCTCATACGGCCCGTTGTATCCGACTGCACCATGTAATAATCCTTGCTGGCGAGGTCCGGCGAATAACTTACGCCCACATTGGGCCGCATAACATGGCGGATGGCCTGCACCTTCGAATTTTTGTTCTTAAAAGCGTACATGCCGTAAATCGCCGTGGCCAGGGAGGCGCCGGTAGACACGGCGCTGCTTCTGTAGAAGCCGCTGTTGTAAGTGGTATCGTAGTTCCTGCGCTGTTCGTTCCAGCTCATCACCTGCTGGCGGATGTACCATTTTTCAGTATAGTTGATGCTGGGCGAGAGCGTAAGGTTACTGAACAGCGGGATAGACAGCGTGAGCGGGATCTGATGCTGCATGCCGGCCTGCAGGCGGTCGAACATGGCGGGCTTGCCGAAGCTGGAATCCGCAAAGTTCATATTGTTCCTGAACAGCAGGTTGTAACTCGCGCCGATCTTCTCGTACCATTTGGGCGTGCCCACCATCTCTTCGCGCTGGAAAGGGTAAATGGTGTTCACGTTGAACGAACCGTCGGGGAAGTTGATGGTCACCTGGCGGGTCAGCGTGTTCTGGTTATGGTTCGCGGCGATGGAAAGGTTGTACGGTTTGCCGATCCAGTTTTTGGAATAGGTGATGGACGAGCTCATGTTATTATTGAGCCTGGTGGCCGCATCGCGCACGTTGTACTGGTTGAAGGTGGAGGTACCGAACAGCACGCTGGCGCTGAAGTTGGTACCGGGCCTGGCCTTCCCGTCCATACTGTGGCTCCAGGAGATCTTGTAGTCCTGCGAGCGGGTGTAATCCTGCTTCACCTCCGGGTCGCCGATGCGGGTGAGGGCGTAAGACAGGTTCATGCCGCCGTTATATTTATACCGTTTACGGTAAGTGGGACTGAAAGTGGTTCCCCAGCTGCCGTAGGAGTAGATGTCTGCCCGAACGGTAACGTCCAGGTACTCTCCCAGCCCGAAATAATAACCGCCGTTTTGCAGGCCGAGACCCCTTTGCTGGTCTACCACGTACTGCGGCGGCAGCAGACCCGTACGCTGGCCCTGGCTGAGGGGGAATATGGCGAAGGGGATGAACAGGGGTGTGGGAATGCCTTCGATCTCCAGGTTGGCCGGGCCTGATACAATTAAAGTGTTAGGGATCACTTTGATCTTTTTGGCGCGGAACGCGAAGTGCGGCGTGTCCAGGTTACAGGTGGTATAGCCGTTCCTGAAACCGAACACGGTATTGTCTGGCTGCTTTTTAACCTTCTGGCTGCTCACAAAACCTTCGCCGTACTGGGCGCGGGTTTGGTAGATCATGGCCTTGCCGCTGTTGAAGTTGTATTGCACCGAATCCATGTCTGAACTGGTGGAACCGTCGTTGAGCACGGCTTTGTCTATGGGTTTCCCGGCCGTGTCTATCCCCATCCTGGAGGTGAGAATGCCCGTAGCCTGGTTGAAGTCCATCGTATTGCCGGTAAGCTGCGTCTGTTCGTATTTTACGTCTGCCTTATTATAAAGGCGGAATTCTTTCTTTTTCACGAGCATTACGATGGAATCCTGCGCTTTGTAGTACACAGGCGCGCTGAGACTGTCTTTCGAGATGCGGATGCCCGATGTGTCTGCCTTCAGCGAATCGGCGCTGATGCGCGAAGTATCCGTGAGGTGAAGAGAATCGGGCATGACAGACGGAATTGTATCGATCGTGCGTTTTATAACCGGGCGGCGCGCCGTATCTTTCGCCAGCGAATCGCGGTCGGGGAAAGTGACGGGATGCGGCAATGGCACGGTGTCTGTGAAAGTTTTGTTAAAGTAACCCGCCGGGATCGCGGATGCACGGGCGAAATCGTCTTTTAACAGGGACCAGGCCATGAACAAAAGAAGAATCAAAGGCAGGAAGAGCCGCCTTAGAAAGTTTTTATAATTATTTTTGCAGAAAGGGTCCATGTGTTAAGCGGGCACAAACCTACATGATTTTATACAAATTATTACATAGTTCGCCAATGCCCCTGGAGGGAGGAAAGGTATGGAATGTCGGGCGGACGTGCATCATAAACGTATAAAATTAAGGTGAACAATTAATGAAGGACCTGGACACGATTGAATACAACCCATTAAAATAAAATGTTGACATGCGCTGGAAAAGAGTATTATTTTCAGGTTTAGGCATAGGACTGATCTATACCTTGTTCATTCATGCAAAAACTACACCGGATTTCCCGATACCTGTGCAGGACAGGCCGATCCGCACCATCGTGATCGATGCGGGCCATGGCGGCAGCGACGCGGGCGCCCGCGGCAGCTTTTCGTATGAAAAAGATATAACCCTTGACGTTGCGCTCAGGCTGGGCAAACTCATCGAAGAGGCCATGCCCGATGTGAAAGTGGTATATACCCGCAAAAACGACCGTTTCGACGACGTGCACCGCAAATCCGCCATCGCCAACGAAGCCAAGGGCGACCTTTTTATATCCATTCACTGCAACGCCGCCCCCGCCGTAAAAAGGATCGTGGGCCACAAAACAGTTACTTACCGCGATAAAAAGAAAAGAAAACGCACCCGCAAGGTGCCCATCTATAAAACTTCGCCCAATCCCGCCCAGGGAACGGAAACGTACATATGGGCCCCTACTAAGAACGCGGCGAAAACCGAATCGCTGCGCAACAGCTCCGTAGTCGTGTTCGATGCCAATTCGGAAGAGGTACAGGCGCTCATGGATAATAAAGACCCGGAGACCCTCATCATGCTCAATACTTTGCGCAACGTGTATTTCGACCAGAGCGTACGCCTTTCCACGCTCGTGCAGGACGAATTCGCCCGCGTGGGCCGCATCAACCGCGGTGCCCGCCAGCGCAACGAAAAAGGCATCCTGGTGCTGCATGCCACCGCCATGCCCAGCGTGCTGGTAGAGCTCGGCTTCATCAGCAATCCCGAGGAAGAGAAATACCTCAATTCCGCCGACGGGCAGAACGAACTGGCCGGCTGCATCTACCAGGCTGTAAAAAAATATAAAGAGGAACTGGAAAGGGTCTACAAAAACGGCGAAGCCGCCAGGCACCCGCACCCGGCCGGGCAAGCGCCCGCCGCCCCCGCGGTAACGCCTCCCGCCCCCGCCCGCCAGGTAGTGAACCATATACCCGCGGCCGTTAGTAACGCCGTGGAAACACCTGCGGCGGAAGAAGAAGAAGAAAGCTTCAGCTACAAAGTGCAGCTGATGACCACCGAAAAAGTGTACGCCCGCACCAATCCCCTGTTCAAAAACCTGAAAGGCACCATCGAAAGGGAACAATCCTCACAGGGAAAGAAAAAAATCAACAAATACGTTTGGGGCAGCTTCCGCACCGAAGCCGAAGCCCAGGCGGCCGTATACAAAGCCCGTAAACAGGGCTTTTCAGACGCTTTTGTGCTCACGTTCAAAGACGGCGAGCGCATCGACTGACCCCAAGCCCTGGCCCGCCTTTTGCAGATATTCTGATTACCTACAACTGCCGCACCGTTGTTTTAACTATTTTTGCTACGAACATTTGTATAAACGATGCTGAAAATCAATAACGAAACGAAAGTAGGTATTCTGACCACCGTTGCCATTGTGCTGCTGATCCTGGGTTTTAATGTCCTGAAAGGCCGGAGCCTGTTTTCCAATAAAAAGACGATCTACGCGGTTTACCAGCAGGTGAACGGCCTCCAGCCGTCCAACGCGGTGACCGTGAACGGCCTCACCATCGGCAGCGTACTCGATCTCGAAGTGATGGACAAACGCGCCGGCCGCATCCTGGTGACCCTGCAGATCGACAAAGACATCGAGATCCCGAAAAACTCCGTCGCCCGCATCAGCTCCGACCTGCTGGGCACGCGCAAAGTGGAGATCGATTTCGGCAATACCAACGAATCGCTAAAAAATAAAGACACCATTTATGCCGCGGTAGACGGTTCCATCACCGACGCGCTGAAAGAACAGCTCAGCCCGCTCGTGAAAAAACTGGAAACGGCCCTCGGCTCCGTAGACACGCTGCTCGTTACCGTCAACTCCGTGTTCGACACCACCGCCAAACAAAACATCCGCACAGCCATCGCAGGGCTCAACGGCACCATGCAGAACCTTTCGCTGGCAACCCGCAATATCAACGGCATGCTGGCAGACGAAGGAAAGATCTCCGGCACGTTCGACAACTTCCAGGCGGTGTCTGAAAACCTGAAGAACAACAACGAAAAGATCTCCCACATCATCGATAATTTCGACAAGCTGTCCGGCTCCTTCGCCGACGGCCAGCTGGACACCACTATCAATCAGCTGCGCTTCACCATGGAAAGGCTCAACAGCGTTGTGGCCAAAGTAAGCAGCACCGACGGCACGCTCGGCATGCTGGTAAACGACCGCAAAGCCTACAACAACCTGCAAAATTCTCTCAGCAGCCTTAACAAACTGCTGGAAGACCTGCGGTACAATCCCTGGAGATACGTGCACCTGAGCGTGTTCGGCAGGAAAAACAAAGTAGTGCCCATCCCGTCAGACACGGTTCAATTACAATAAGGACGATGCTTAAGAACGTATTATACGGCCTGGTACTTTTAGGAGGAATAGGCGCTTCCGGGATGCTGACAGCCGCATACCGCGACCCCGCGCGCCTGCCGCTGAAAAGGCCGGAAACCGTGCCCGTGCAGCAAGACACTACCAAAAAGATCTATCTCCTGAAGGCCAAAAGCGTGGTGAACCTGCAGACAGACACCCTCAGCGAAAGACGCTTCGTGGGCGACGTGCTCTTCAGACAGGGCACCAGCCTGTTATCCTGCGATAGCGCCTCCTTCAACGCCAATACCAACATTATCGAAGCCTGGGGAAATGTACATATCAACCAGGACGACAGCGTGCATACCTACTCCGACCAATTACTTTACCGCGGCAACCAGCGCCTGGCAACGCTTACGGGCAACGCCAAACTGACGGACAGCAAGATCGTGCTTACCAGCCCTACCCTCAATTACGACCTGAACACCAAGATCGGCACATACGACCAGGGCGGCAAACTCGTAAATGGCGAATCGGTGCTTACCAGCCGCGAAGGCATTTATTATGGGGAACCGAAAGACGTGTATTTTAAAAAGGATGTAGTGGTGGTAGACCCCGGTTTCACGCTCGGTACAGACACGCTCATGTACAACACCGTGACCAAAATAGCCACCATCATGGCGCCCACTACCATCAACGATGGCAAGATGACCATGTACGTGACTTCCGGGTATTACAATACAGAACTTGGTTATGGCAACTTCGCGCAACGGCCCACCATCGAAGACAGCACGAATACCTTCACCGCCAACGAGATACAGACCGATAAAGCCACCGGCATTTCCATCGCCACGGGCAACATGATCTGGCGCGATACCGCGCAGAAAGTAGCCGTGCTGGCCAATTACGGCATCGTGAACCAGAACGTCAAAACCGTGCTGGCCACACAGAAACCCGTGATGCTGCTGGAAGGGAAAGACGATACGCTGTTCGTAGCGGCAGACACGCTGTTCTCCGGCATCGTGCCCATCCTGAAAGATTCCGCCGCGCTGGCTGAAGACAGCGCCCGCATTGCGCGTGGAGACACCGCTAATATCAACAAATCAGACACCGCGGAAAAACGTTTCCTCATCGCCTATCATCATGTGAAGATCTTCTCCGATTCGCTGCAGGGCGTGGCAGACAGCGTGTATTATTCCGGCGTGGATTCCATCTTCCGCCTTTACCGCGACCCCGTGCTGTGGGCCAACAATAACCAGCTCACGGGAGACACCATCTTCCTGTTCACTAAAAACCAGAAGGCAGACAAACTGCTGCTGGACCAGAACGCGCTGATCGTGAACAGTCCGGGCCCGGAAATGTACAACCAGATCAAAGGCAACACCATCCTCGGTTATTTCGGCGACGAAAAACTCGATTCGATGTATGTGAACGGGAACGCGGAGAATATTTATTACGTGCAGGACGACGACAGCGCCTTCGTGAGCATTAACCGCCTGCTTTCCGCCAATACCCGCGTGTATTTCGAGAACGGCGAGCTGGAAAGGATCGTATTCGTGAAAGAGCCCGAAGCCACGATGTACCCGTTTACGCAGATGCCGGAAGACCAGAAAAAACTGCCGGGCTTCAAGTGGGAGATCCACCGCAAGCCCAAATCGAAATACGAGCTGATCGGCCAGTAATTTTTCACCTAAAAGATCAAAATGAAACTGCAGCAGACGATCAAACAACGCGTCATCTCCCCTATTTTTCAATTTTTACAAGACAGTCGCGCTGTCGGCATTATCCTGATCGTTTGCACCATCATTTCGATGCTCATTGCCAACTCAGCATGGCGGGAACCGTACATCGGTTTCTTCACCCGGCTCTTCGACGCCGGAGGTGGCCACCACTTGAATTTCCACGGGCTTCATCTTCCCAATTCCTGGTTGCTGTGGATCAACGACGGGTTCATGGCCTTTTTCTTTTTCCTGGTGGGAATGGAGATCAAACGTGAACTGACCACCGGCGAGCTGGCAAGTTTCAAAAAAGCATTGTTGCCCGCGCTGGCCGCGGTAGGCGGTATGGCGGCGCCCGCGCTGATATATGCGCTGTTTAACCACAATACGGAATATCACCAGGGCTGGGGCATTCCTATGGCTACGGACATCGCTTTTTCGCTGGGCATCATTTCGCTACTGGGGAAAAGAGTGCCTTTAAGCCTCAAAGTGTTTCTCACCGCGCTGGCCATTATCGACGATCTCGGGGCCATCCTCACTATCGCGCTGTTTTATACGGACGAGCTGCATACCACTTACCTGTATTTCGGCGCAGGCATTTTCGCGCTGCTGCTTTTGCTGAATTATTGTAAAGTAAAACGGCTGATATTTTATTTTATCCCCGGCATCCTGCTCTGGTACTGTCTTTTTAATTCCGGCATTCACGCTACCATCGCGGGCGTGCTGCTCGCGTTCACCATTCCGCTCGATAAAATAAACAACCTGGAACATACGCTGCACGACCCGGTGAACTTCCTGATCATGCCCGTGTTCGCGCTGGCCAATACCGCGATCCCCTTTCCCGCAGACATTTTGCAGGCATTCAGCCATGCGGTCAGCTTTGGCATTATGACCGGCCTGGTGCTGGGCAAACCGCTCGGCATTTTCCTTTTCTGTTTTGTAGCCGTAAAACTGCGGCTGGCCAGCCTTCCCGCGCAAACAAACTGGAAACAGCTCTGGGGCGTGGGCATGATCGCGGGCATCGGTTTTACCATGAGCATATTTATCGCCGGCCTCGCGTTCGACGCAGCGGACATACAAATCGTATCCATTATGTCTGTTATCGCCGCGTCCGCGATCGCGTCGGTGGCGGGTTTTATTTTCCTGCGGCTGCTTACCCGCGAACCTTCCGCAAAACGCGGCGGGGCCGTACAAAATAAAATCGCCGAATAGCCGTTTTTGAAGCAACCTGTCGTCAACCGGATTTCCCTTCTGTCGCCCCTTTGGCATTGTTATTGCAAATATCTAATCGCATGAAATATCGCATCATTGCCGCTATGCTGGCTTTAGGCCTTGCCGTTAACGCAAGGGCGCAGCAGGCGGCCGGAGAAAAAGGGCAGATCGAGGCTGGCGTAAGACTTGGCCTGCCGCTGGGCATTACAGGAAGGTATTTTTTTACAGACCGCTCCGCCGTGGAAGGAATTGTGGCCCTTTACAACAAGACATTTTCCATAACCGGGTTGTACCAGTACCACTGGGACCTGTCTGCCCTCACCGTGAACGGCTTTGGCTGGTATGCGGGCGCGGGCGCACACCTGGGCACGCGGGAAATAGACGGCAGCCAGAAATTCCTGGCAGGGGTAGACGGCATTGCGGGCATCAATTACAACTTCCAGACCATCCCGCTTAACCTCAGCCTCGACTGGAAACCCGCCATTCATTTCGGCAACTCTCCCAACCTGGCAGACTTCGCCGTATCGGCGCGGTACCGTTTCGGCTGGAAGAAATAAATACACGGACTAATTAAAGACGAACATATGAAAAGGATCATGTTGCTCTTCGGAGTACTTTCATTGATGGCCTTCCAGGCAAATGCACAGCGCAGAACATCCGGCGGAGGCGATCCGGCCGATTACAATACCGCGCTGGGCGTAAGGGTCAATCCCTGGCTCGTGGGTTTCACCGTAAAGCACTTCATTAAAGGGCCGCACGCAATTGAAGGCATTGTGCACCATTATTTCGAAAACGGCGACGATGCCTCCAACGTAACGTTTACCGGTCTTTACGAATACCACTGGAACGTATTCGGCAAATCCGAATGGAACATGTACGCCGGCGGCGGCGCGCATCTCGGGTTCTGGAGGGATTATTATTGGGACAACGGGCGCCGCAGAGGCGAAGGCACGGACGTTGCCGTGGGCCTCGACGGTATCTTCGGGGTGGAATACACCTTCAAGAACATTCCCCTGAACCTCAGCGCAGACCTCAAGCCGTATGTGAACTTCAATGGTTACAACGACTTCATCGGCGAGCAGATCGGCGGATTCTCCGTACGGTACACGTTCAAATAAGTTAAAAGGATAACACACTTCAGGCGGCTGCTTCGTAACGGGGCAGCCGCTTTTTTTTGTTATCTTCGGAAGGTATGAAGATACTTTCCGCACAGCAGGTCCGCGAGGCAGACGCCTACACGATACAACATGAGCCCGTTAGCAGCGTGCTGCTGATGGAACGCGCCGCATCGGAATGCGCGGGATGGATGGTGCATACTTTCGGCGAAACGCCCCCGCCCTATTACATTTTCTGCGGAATGGGCAACAACGGCGGAGACGGCCTGGTGATCGCGCGTAAGCTGCAGGAACAGGGTTTTGCGGTGCAGGCCTGGCTGGTGCATACTTCCGGCAATGCGTCTGCAGACAATGCGGCCAATCAGCCGTATTACCCGGAGCTGCGGCATATCCATGAACTGGCGGAATTCCCGGAGATGGAAGAGCCGGGCATTATCGTGGACGCGCTGTTTGGCACAGGCCTCAACCGCCCGGTGGAAGGATGGGCAGCCGGCGTGATCCACAAGATCAACGACCAGCGGCACAAACATACCGTCGTCTCCGTAGACATGCCTTCGGGAATGATGGCGGATTCGTCGTCCGTTCAATTTCCGTGTGTGCATGCACGTTATACACTCACTTTCGAATTTTACAAACTGGCTTTTCTGCTGCCGGAAAACGGTGAGCGCACGGGGCAGGTGGAGGTGCTGAAGATCGGCATCCACCCGGCGTTTACGGCGCAGGTACAAACCGAATACCATCTTACCGACCCGGCTGTCATCCACACGATCTACCGGCCGCGCAACGCGTTTTCGCATAAAGGCACTTATGGTCACGCGCTGATGATCGCGGGAAGCTACGGCAAAATGGGCGCGGCTTTGCTCGCAACGCGGGCCTGCCTGAAAGCGGGCGCCGGGCTGGTAACGGCGCATATCCCCCGCTGCGGTTACGAGATCCTGCAAACGGCCGTGCCGGAAGCGATGTGTAATACCGAAGAATCCGCGCATTATTCTTCCCATTTCGACGAGCCTTTCCGCTTGCACCAGGCGCCTGATTACGCGGCGATCGGCATCGGGCCGGGCATTGGCACCGAAAATGCGACCGCCAAAGCGCTGGAACGCCTGCTGCTGGCTTACCGCAAGCCGATGGTGCTGGATGCGGACGCGTTGAACATTGTGGGGAAATACCCGGCTTTACTGGCCGAAATCCCCGAAGATTCGATCCTGACCCCACACCCCAAAGAGTTCGAACGGCTTTTTGGCGCAACGGGCGACCATTTCGAACGGCTGGAACTGTTGACCCGCAAGGCACGGGAATTGAAACTGTATGTTTTGCTGAAAGGGAAATACAGCGCCATGGCCTGTCCTGACGGGGCCGTGTATTTTAATCCCACCGGCAATCCCGGCATGGCCACTGCCGGGGCAGGCGACGTGCTCACCGGCATCCTGACGGGCCTGCTGAGCCAGGGTTACACACCAAAAGCCGCGCTGCTGCTGGGCGCGTGGCTGCACGGGCTGGCGGGCGACCTGGCGGCGGACGATCTTTCCGAGGAGGCGTTAACTGCGGAAGACATCGTTCATTACCTGGGGCAGGCATACCTCAGGACCCGGCAATAAAAGCGTCCATAATACACTTCTACTGAATAATTTCGAGCACTAGTAAAATAAATCCTAATACATTATCTTCGTCAACCTTGTAAATTTTAAAAGGCTTATAAATGAGTATGAGTATAGTTTACGTTATTCCACTGTTCGGACTGATTGCACTGTTATTCACCGCTATCCAAAGCGCCTGGGTTACCCGCCAGGACGCAGGCAATGAGAGAATGCAGGACATTGCCAGACACATCGCTGAAGGCGCCATGGCCTTCCTGAAGGCTGAGTACAAGATCCTCACCTATTTCGTGATCATCGCGGCCCTGTTGCTGGGCTATATGGGCTATTCCCATAAGAACTCTGACTGGACGATCGCACTGGCCTTTGTGATTGGCGCGGTATTTTCCGCCTGCGCCGGTTTCATAGGCATGAAAATAGCTACCAAAGCCAACGTACGCACGGCGCACGCCGCGCGCACCAGCCTTTCCAAAGCCCTGAAAGTTTCTTTCACCGGCGGCTCCGTGATGGGCATGGGCGTTGCGGGCCTTGCAGTGCTCGGGCTGGGCAGCCTTTTTATCATCCTCAAAGCGTATTTCGGCGCTGAAGCCAATACGGCTGAGATGATCAAGACCATCGAAGTACTGACGGGCTTCTCCCTCGGGGCGGAAAGCATTGCGCTGTTCGCACGCGTGGGCGGGGGCATTTATACCAAAGCGGCCGACGTGGGCGCGGACCTGGTAGGTAAAGTGGAAGCGGGCATTCCCGAGGACGATCCCCGCAACCCCGCCACCATTGCCGATAACGTAGGCGATAACGTAGGCGACGTAGCCGGGATGGGCGCGGACCTTTTCGGCTCTTACGTAGCCACCGTGCTGGCCACCATGGTACTGGGCGTTGAAACCACTTCCACCGACAATTTCGGCGGCCTGGCCCCCGTGCTGCTGCCGATGTTCATTGCCGGTACCGGTATCATCCTTTCCATCATCGGCACCTTCTTCGTGCGCATCGGCGAAAACACCGGTTTGAGCACCGCAGCCGTACAACGCGCATTGAACCTGGGCAACTGGAGCTCCATTGTGCTCACGGCCATCGTTTGTTATTTCGCCGTAAACTGGATACTGCCTGAAAGCATGACCCTCCGCGGCCACGACTTCACCCGCAACGGCGTGTTCGGCGCCATTATCGTGGGCCTGGTGGTAGGCACCCTTATGAGCATCATCACGGAATATTATACGGCCATGGGCAAACGCCCGGTGAAATCCATCATCCGCCAGTCTTCCACCGGCCACGCCACCAACGTGATCGGCGGTTTGGCCGTGGGCATGGAATCTACCCTGCTCCCCATCATCGTGCTGGCAGCGGGCATCTACGGCTCTCACGCCTGCGCGGGCCTTTACGGCGTTGCGATCGCGGCGGCCGGTATGATGGCCACCACTGCCATGCAGCTGGCTATCGACGCTTTCGGCCCGATTGCAGATAATGCGGGCGGTATCGCCGAAATGAGCGAGCTGCCGAAAGACGTGCGTGAAAAAACAGACATCCTGGATGCGGTAGGCAATACCACCGCCGCTACCGGTAAAGGTTTCGCCATCGCTTCCGCCGCTCTTACGGCACTGGCGCTTTTCGCCGCTTTTGTTGGCGTGGCGGGCATTTCCGGCATCGATATTTATAAAGCGGACGTACTCGCCGGCCTGTTCGTGGGCGCGATGATACCCTTTATCTTCTCTTCCCTCGCCATCCGCGCCGTAGGCGAAGCGGCCATGAGCATGGTGGAGGAAGTTCGCCGCCAGTTCCGCACCATCCCCGGCATTATGGAAGGCACGGGCAAACCGGAATACGACAAATGCGTGGCAATTTCCACCGAAGCTTCCATCAAAAAAATGATGGTGCCCGGCGCTATCGCCCTGCTCTCCCCGATTCTGATGGGCTTCATTTTCGGCCCCGAAGTGCTCGGCGGTTTCCTCGCCGGCGCAACCGTAAGCGGCGTGCTGATGGGCATGTTCCAGAACAACGCCGGCGGCGCATGGGACAATGCCAAAAAATCCTTCGAAAAAGGCGTGGAGATCAACGGCGAGATCTATTACAAAAAGTCCGAGCCGCATAAAGCGTCCGTAACCGGCGATACCGTGGGCGACCCGTTCAAAGACACCTCCGGCCCGTCTATGAACATCCTCATCAAACTGATGTCTATCGTATCCCTCGTTATTGCCCCCACACTGGCGGAATTGCACAACGAAACGACGGCGTCGAAGACAGCGCCGGAAAAAGTGCAGGAAGTCGTAAAAAAGGCTGAAACCGCCGAAAAAACAACCGTGAAACTTTAATCACAACGAATTGATCATAAAAAACCGGCTGCGAAATTATTCCCTCAGCCGGTTTTTCTTTTTTTGCCCTTTTCACCGGAATTTATTTGGCAGGTATGGTGCTTCCCCTTACCTCTTTCGAAGATTTTGCAAAGGCGAACGCCGCGAAATTCTAACGGCGTTTATTTCATACAAAAAAGCGGCTGCACCTTTACAATGCAGCCGCTTTTTTGTATCGTTTTTTAAATGTTATCACGCCCATTTTTTCACTTCCCGCGGGCTCAGGCCGTACTTTTTCCTGAACGCATTGCTGAAATGCTGCAGGGATGAGTATCCCAGTGTGTCGGCGATTTCGGTGAACGACAGATCGCCCTGCCGGATCATTTCGCGGCTTTGTTCCAGCCGGTGATCGTTCAGGTAGCCGAACACGGTGTTGTCGAATACTTTTCTGAAACCGTTCTTCAGCTTGAATTCGTTCAGTCCCGCTTTGCGCGCGAGCTCCGCCAGCGAAAGCGGGTCCTGCGCATGTGCCAGCAGCAGGTCGCGGGCGTGGTAAATTTTTTCTTCATCCGTGCGGGACACCTTTCCTGTTTCCGGGGTACGCTTCGATTCCGTTTCTATCTGTTCGCACTGCAAAGCCAGCAGCTCGATGGCTTTGGACTGAAGGAACAATTTTTTCAGCCCGCCTGTAAAATGACAATGCCGCACTTCCTCGATCACCTGCATCATGCGCGGCGTGATGTGGTAACAGCGCGGCAGGTACACCGGCCGGTTGTTCGCCACATTTTCCGCGTAGCGGTCCAGCACAGGCCCGTTGTTGGCGGCCAGCGCCACGAACGTTTCCTTGATGAAGCCCAGCCCGAACATTTGTATGTCCGGCTGCCGCTCCACCCGCACGATCTCATTCGATTCCGGGCTGTACACGATGGTATGCTGGTAGCTGGAAGTGACGAGTTTTTTTACGGCGCCGCGGATATGCGAGGTTACTTCGCCTCGGATCATAAAATGCATGCCGATGCGCTGCAGCTCTTCGCTGCTTTCGATGTGAAGCCGCTGGTGAACGGCGGCGGTGCCGAAGCCCATCATGAACCCGTCGAAATGCGATTCCTTCATTTCCGCTCTCCCGAAACTGAATTCCAGGCGGTGATGTTGCTCCACCAGCTCGGGTTTCAGGAACATTTCCGCGGGGTATACCGTATCGTCGTGGTAAAGAACGGAACGGTCGTCGTCGGTGATAGTGAATGGCATAAAAATCCGTTAAGTATAAATAATAATCCGCCTGGTATAAGCCCGTTTGCCGGCCGGGTGCGAATTTTGTGTGAAATTATTCAATTCAGGCACATGATCGGCATCTTCAAAACCAATATTGTTACGCTCCAGGACAAAAACAGGGTGATAGACGCAGTGGCCGGCAGGTTTGCCACCACCACCTGCACGCTGGACCTTGAAGACTGCGACAAGGTGTTGCGCGTAGTTTGCCAGCAGCTGGAAGAAGACCACGTGATCTCCTTCGTTTGCAGCCTCGGTTTCCAGTGCTCGGTACTGGACTGATTAAAATTGCACCCAAATCCCCGGAAAAAACATGACGTTCGTCAGTTAACCCCTCCCCCACGTCTATGTGATTTATTTATTTCCCGTAGGGGTATCCTTTATTTTGCACGTCATACTTTCGGAAAACGGCGGAAACCATCCCATCCGTTCACCATTTAACATATAAAAACCTGAAAACCAAATGAAAAGGATCGCAAACTGGCTTTTGCCCTTTTGCTTGTTCATGCTGACAGCATTTAATTCATCGGCACAACAGCAACGTTTTACCATCAGCGGGTATGTAAAGGACGCCCAGTCCGGCGAATCCCTCATCGGGATCTCGATCGGCAAGCCCGGCACCACAGTAGGCACGGTTACCAACGAATACGGCTTTTATTCGCTGACATTGCCTGCCGGAACGCACGACATCCAGTTTTCCTACATTGGTTACACCGCCCAGAAATTCACCATCGACCTGACCTCCAACAAACGGCACGACGTGAAGCTCACGCAGGCGGACCGGCAGCTGAACGAGGTGGTGATCACCAGCAGGCAGCAGGAAAAAAACATCAATACGCTTAGCACCAGCGTCAACAAGCTGGACATTTCGGAGATCAAAAAACTGCCTACCCTTATGGGCGAGGTGGACGTGATACGCACCATACAGACGCTGCCCGGGGTGAACACCGTGGGCGAAGGCGCGGCCAGCTTCAACGTGCGCGGCGGTAACGGGGACGAAAACCTCATCCTGCTCGACGAAGCGCCCGTATACAACTCCACCCACATGCTCGGCTTTTTCTCCGTGTTCAACCCGGACGCTGTAAAAAACATCAATCTTATCAAGGGTGGCTTCCCCGCCGAGTTCGGGGGCAGAACGGCTTCCGTGCTCGATATCAGGATGAAGGACGGGAACAACCAGAAATTCGGTCTTACCGGCGGCATCGGCAACATTTTCAGCCGCCTGGCCGTGGAAGGCCCGCTGCAGAAAGACAAATCCTCCTTCATCGTGGCGGCGCGCCGTTCTTATATGGACGTGCTCATGAAACCGTTCCTCAAAGGCGATATGAAAGACACCAAGCTGTATTTCTACGACCTTACCGCCAAAGTGAACTTCAACCTCAACAAAAACAACAACCTGTTCGTAAGCACCTATTTCGGCCGCGACGTGTTCGGGTTCGGCAACGAAGCCAATATGAACTGGGGCAACAACACAGTGTCCGTGCGCTGGAACCACATTTTCAACAGCCGCCTGTTCCTCAACCTGACCACGTATTACACGAAATACGACTACAGCCTCGAGTTCAAAACCGACCCGGAAGAACCAGTGAAACAGGCTTTCAAATGGACCTCCAACATCATCAACTACGGCGTGAAACCGGCATTTACCTATTACCTCAACGCCAGCAACACCCTGCATTTCGGCGTACAGGGCACGTATTACACCTTCAAGCCCGGCACCGGCACTTCGAGGGAGGACGAGCACGAAACGCGCATCACCGTAAAAGATAAAAACGCCGTGGAAGCCGCGCTGTATCTCGATCATGAGCTGAAGATCGGCGATAAGTTCGGCATACAATACGGCGTGCGTTATTCCGGCTTCCAGTTCCGCGGAAAAGGCACCGCATATTATTATGCAGACACGGTACCCGGCATCCGCAAACGCCTCACCGGCACGAAAGATTTCGATGCAGGGCAAACCATCGCGGACTATTACAACCTGGAGCCGCGCCTTTCCGCACGTTACGCCCTCAACAGCACATCCGCCGTAAAAGTGGCCTACAGCCGCAGCGCGCAATACATGCACCAGCTGAGCAACACCGCGTCTCCCACGCCCGTTGATATCTGGACGCCCGTTTCCAACAACGTAAAACCGCAGGTGACCGACCAGGTAACCGCGGGATATTTCTACAGCGCGCCCGGCGATAAATTCGAAGTATCCGCCGAAGTATTCTACAAAAGCATGCAGAACCAGCTGGATTACATCGACGATGCGGACCTTGACCTGAACCAGTTCATCGAAGCCGACCTGCTTTCCGCGAAAGGCCGTGCATATGGCCTGGAACTGTACGCGAAAAAAGATATCGGCAACACCACAGGCTGGGTAAGCTACACCCTCAGCCGTTCCGAGCGAAAAACGCCAGGGCTGAGCCTCAACGAGTGGTTCATCAACCGTTACGACCGCACGCACAACGTAAACGTGGTGGTAAGCCATGAATTTACCAAACGCCTCAGCCTCAGCGGCAACTGGGTATTCGCATCCGGCACGCCCGCTACTTTTGCGGACGCGCGCCTGGAGTTCCAGGACTGGGACATTCCTTACAACACCACCGAAAAAAGAAATAACTACCGCCTGAAACCCTTCCACCGCCTCGATCTGTCTGTAACCTACAAAGGCAAACAGCTGAAACGCTGGAAAGGCGAATGGGTATTCTCGCTGTACAACGTGTACGCCCGCAGGAACGCCTACACCGTGTATTTCCGCCAGAACCCGGACAACCCGGACCAGAAGGAAGCCGTTCGTTTATCCATCCTCGGTTCCATCATTCCCGGCATTACTTACAACTTCAAATTCTAACCAGCAAAGCATTCGATCATATGAAACGGAACATCATACAATATAAATTCATCGCCCTTCTTTTTGCAGCCGCGGCGTTTGTTTCCTGCGAAGACGTGATAGACGTGGAAGTGCCCGAAGGCAAAACCTTCACCGTGGTAGACGCATGGATCACCGACGCGCCGGGCAAACAGGAACTGCGCATCACCCAAAGCGTGCCTTACACCAGCCAGGCCCCCGCTCCCATCGTGAATAACGCCGTGGTAACGCTCACCGACGTTACCAGCGGACAGGTATACCCTTTTACTTTTTCGAACGGCAAATACAGCTACGATCCCGGCGCGGGCGTGAGCATCGGCATTGTGAACCACGTGTACAAACTGCGCGTGGAGCTGAGCGAATCCACCTTTGAAGCCACCGATACGCTCAAACGCGTGCCCGTGATCGATTCCATCAGCTATGAATTTAAGACCAAAGAAGAAGCGGCCAGCGGAGAAGAAGGATTTTATGCGCGCTGGCACGGCAAAGACCTTGCGGGCGCTACCGACTGGTACTGGATACGCAGTTACCTCAACAGCACGGACAACCGCGTGGAAGACGCATTCGCGATAGACGGCTCTTATGAAGCAGACATTGCCGACGGCATGACTTTCATTTACCCGATCAGCGAAGCCATTACCCGCTTCGACAGACCTTTCCTGGAAAATGAAAAAGTGATCGTTCGCCTCGCCTCCGTTACCTCGCGCAGCCACGCCTTCCTCGAAATGGTGCAAAGCCAGCTGAACGCCGGCGGCCTGTTCGCGAAGATCCTCGAGAACGTGCCGAGCAATCTTAAAAACGTAAACACTTCCAGCAACGCGAAAATACTGGGCTGGTTCGGCACATCCGCCGTACAGTTCAAGGAACGCACGATGGTGAAATAAAATCCAAACACGAAACTTATGAAAATGAAAAAATTATTTTTTGTGATCGCCGCCGTGCTGCTTTCCCACATGGGGTTTGCGCAGGACGGGCAAATAGAGAGCCTTGCCGGGAAAGGCAAAACGAAGATCCGCGTGGGCGGTTTCGGCGCGCCCGCCATCAAGTTCACCACGTTCGACGATCAATTGGGCGTGCTGCTGGGCGGTTACGCCGGCGTGATGCTGAACAGCAGGATCATGCTGGGCGCCGGCGCATACGCGCTGGTGAACAACATCGAAGCGCCGCGCACGGATGTAAGCGACCCGACGCTTTACTGGAACATGTGGTACACCGGGTTCGTGCCGGAATACACCATCAAATCGAACAAACTGTTCCACATGGCGGTAGGCGCGCTGATCGGCGGGGGCGGCGTGATGAAGAACGAACGTTACAAAGGGCTCGACGAAACGGAAAACTTCGATGTCAGCGGCTTTTTTGTAGGCGAGCCGCATGTGAACTTTGAAATGAACATCACCTCATACCTGCGCCTGGCCGTGGGCGGATCGTACCGCTTCGTCAGCGGGTCCAATACCGCCGGTATTACTGACGAAAAGCTGAGCGGCCCCGCGGCTCACTTTACGATCAAGGCGGGCCGTTTTTAATATTATTACTGACGAAACCATACATAGGTGCTGCCCCGCCGGAATGCCGCGCGGGGCAGGCTTTTTCAAGACCTTACGGGTTACGGGTGCGGGGCCGGATTTTTGGGAAATGTCGCCTGAGTTCCGCAGATATTCAGTAACTTTTGGCAAAAGGAATATCGCCTCCATTCGTAATCCGTTCAAATCATGGACCCGATACATCTCGCTATACCCGGTTTTGTGCTGTTGCTGCTGGCGGAAGTGATCTTCTCCGCCCGGGAACACCGCCATCTCTACGAAACCAAAGACGCCGTGAGCAGCATCGCCATGGGCCTCGGCAACGTTTTTATCGGGCTTTTCATCAAGGGCATTATTTACCTCGTTTACGACTTCGTTTACCAGTTCCGATTCCTCACCCTCGACGCCGGCCTCTGGTGGGTATGGGCGCTCTGTTTTTTTGCGGACGACTTCACGTATTACTGGTTTCACCGCTTCAGTCATAATATCCGGTTTTACTGGGCCAGTCATGTGATACACCATTCCAGCCGCCGTTACAACCTTTCCACCGCGCTGCGCCAGACCTGGACCGGCAACCTCACCGGTACTTTCCTCTTCTGGTGCTGGATGCCGCTTGCCGGTTTTCACCCGGCGATGGTGATGACGATGCAGGCTATCAGCCTCATTTACCAGTTCTGGATCCATACCGAGGCCATCCGCAGGCTGCCGCGGCCGCTGGAATTTGTGCTCAATACGCCTTCGCATCACCGCGTGCATCATTCCTCCGACCTGAAATACCTGGATAAGAACCATGCGGGCGTGCTGATCGTATGGGACCGGCTGTTTGGCACCTTTCAGCCGGAAGAGGAAAAACCCGTGTACGGGCTCACCACCAATATCCAAACTTACAATCCCCTTAAAATAGCCACGCACGAATGGGCAGCGATCGGGAAAGACCTCCGTAAGGCCCGCTCCTGGCGCGACGTATGGTATTATTTATTTGGCGCCCCCGGCTGGAGCCCGGATGGCAGCAGGCAAACCACCCGGCAACTGAGGGAAGCGGCGCGCAATGCCTCCGCTCCTCCTCCCGGATCGCCATTTATCCAAAAATAAAGCCCGGAGTTTTGTTATTACGAAAAGTGTCGTACATTCGTTTACGAAGATATTCGTACAAACAGATCATTACAATACGACAATAACATGAACAAGCCCATCAAGCCGACGGAAAGTGAACTGGAAATACTGGCCATCCTCTGGGAAAGAGGGCCCAGTACGGTAAGGGAAATACATGAGATCCTGGAACGGCAGAAGGAAGCGGGTTACACCACTACCCTGAAGCTGATGCAGATCATGCATGAAAAAGGATTGGTGACGCGCGACGCCAGCGCCAAAACGCATATTTACGAAGCGGCCGTGGACCGTGAACTGACGCAGCGGCAATTGCTCAACAAAATGATCGACACCGTTTTTAAAGGGTCCGCTTCACAACTGGTGATGCAGGCTTTGGGGCATCACCGGTCTTCCCCCGAAGAGCTGGACATGATCCGCCAATACCTGAACGAGATGGAAAAAAAGCAGAAATAAACATTTTGCCATGACTTCGTTGCTTCCTTTTACCCAAGATCTGATCCGGGCGTTCGGCTGGACGCTGCTGCACTCTTTCTGGCAGGCCTTTTTTGTATTCGCGTGCCTTCGCATCGTATTGCGGCTATGGCCGCAGGCAAGCGCATCCATTAAGTACCACCTGTCGTACCTGAGCCTGGCCGGCATTTTTGGCTGGTTCGTGGCAACGTTGTACCGCCAGTTGACCATCCTGCGGGAAGCACAGGAGATCCGGCAGATGGTGGCGTTGCAGCTACGCCCCGATGTGCTGGCGAAAGCCGCGCAGCATACGCCGCCGCCGCAGGCAGACGGGCTGCAGGTGCTGTTTCCCGGCATGGAAAGCTACTTTCCCTTGCTGGTAGGCATTTACGTGGTAGGAGTAACGGTAATGACCATCAAACTTTGCGTAGACCTTTCGCAGCTGCGCCATGTGCGCAGGCTGGGCGTAACGCCCATGGGGCCCGTGTGGGAACAGCATCTCAGGGAACTGGGCAAACGCCTGGGCATATCTAAAAAAGTGCAGCTGTTTATTTCCGAGCACCTGCAGGTACCGGTGATGATCGGTTTCCTGAAACCAGTGATACTGCTGCCCGCCGCCATGGTGAGCAACCTGAGCCCGGAACAGCTGGAAGCCATCCTGCTGCACGAGCTGGCGCATATCAAGCGTAATGATTATCTGTTGAATATCTTCCAGTCCATTGTTGAAACCATTTTGTTCTTTAACCCGTTCGTATGGTGGATATCCCGGAACATCCGCCAGGAGAGGGAACATTGCTGTGACGACCTGGTGATCGCAGGCACCGTTCAGCCCATGCATTATGCCAAAGCCCTTGTGGCGCTCGAGGAGTACCGGATCACCGCTAACCCGATGGCCATGGCGGCTGCGCATGATAAACACTTCTTACTTCATCGCATTAAACGCATCATGGAAATGAAAACGAAAAATCTCAATTATAGCCAGCGGTTCCTTGCATTGCTCATCATCGTGACCGGCCTTGTGTCTATCGCATGGCTGAGCCCCGACAGGAAAAACGGGAAAAAGGAAAAACAGTCATCCGTTCTGCAAGACACCATTCTGCCCAAACCGCCCGTTGCGCCCATAGCGCCCGGCATAACGCCCGCGCCGCCGGCGCCGCCGACGCCAGCGCCCACCGCGGATGTATCAGCGCCGCCCGCTCCGCCAGCGCCTGTAGCTTTTGCAAGCCCGACCCCTTTCCCGGCAGCCGCGCCCGAAGCGCCACTGGCCCCGCTGGCGCCTATGCCGCCGATGGCGCCCGCATCCTGGCCCGCCGCAACTCCCCTTCCGCCCACTCCTCCCGGCCCTCCGAACTGGGTGAGCTACAATAACAATTACAACGGCCACTATAACGGTAATTTCTATTTCCAGGACACGCTCGCCCCCGGCCAAAAGATCGTGATCGTAGACGACAAGGGGAACAAAAAGGAATACCGCAGCATCGACGAAATGCCCGCGGCAGACCGCAAACGCATGGAGGAAAGTTTTTACAAAATGCAGCAGGCAAAGGCCAGCTTCCAGTATAAACCTAACCAGGACGAGATCAAACAGGCCATGAAAAACGCGCGGGCCGCCATCGATAACATCGATTGGACCAAAATGAACGCGCAGATCTCCGAAAGCATGAAAAATGTGGATTGGGAGAAGATCAACAAACAGGTTTCCGAAAGCATGAAAAACATCGACTGGCAAAAGATGCAAACAGACCTTGCCAAACAGATGAAAGAGATCCAGTGGGACAAGATCAGCGACCAGATGAAAAACCAGCTGAAAAACCAGGACTGGGACAAAATGAACAAAGACATCCGGGAATCCCTTGAGAAGATAGACTGGAAAAAGATCGAGAACGACGTGAAGAAAGCGATGGAAAACGTAAAATTCGACAGCAGCTTTCATTACAACTTCGACTACGATCATGATTTCGACTTCGACCTCGACATCGACGGCAGCGGCGACACGAGCATAGACCGCAGCAGGGCGCGCGCCCGTGCCCAGCATGAGAGGAACCTGGCCCGCAACCGCGCCGCGTTCGACGAAGCAAGGGAGCGCAACAGGAAAATACAGGAAGAGCACGTGGCCATGGCCCGCGCCAGGCAGCAGGAAACCAAGGAAAAAATAAAAGCGCAGCGGGAGGAACAGGTAGCCATCGCACGGGCGCGGCAGCAGGAAACCAGGGAACGTTCGCTGAAAATGCGGGAAGAGAACATGGAAAAAATGAAAGCGCTCCGCGAAGAATCCATGAAAAAAGCCGAAGAGAACCGCGCAAAGGCCGAAGCGGTGAGCAAATCGTACCGCCAGTTGCTGGACGGCATGGAGGCGGACAAACTAATCGACCGCAATGCCGAATACCAGGTTGAAAAGAAAGGCGGCGACCTTTTTATCAACGGAAAAAAACAATCCCCCGACGTATTAAAGAAATATGAACAATATCTCAAGAACGATAACGTTACTATACGTGGAAGCAAAAACAGCCTGAATATCCAGTCGAACGACAATCAGTAACTGTCAGTGCTCTTTTCCGTCCATGTGAACCATTTACTCCGCCATTCTATTTAAAAGCCGCTGCCCGTCTGGTAGCGGTTTTTTATTATATTTGCCGTTCGTTTATTCACCCTTTAAAAGCCCAATTATGCCGTCTTTCGACATCGTGAGCAAAGTAGACCTGCAAACCCTGGACAACGCCATCAATACCGTAAAAAAAGAGATCACCACCCGGTACGACTTCAAAGGCTCGCATGTGAGCATTGAACTGGATAAAAAGGAGCTGGTGGTAAAGCTGGAAGTGGAATCGGAAATGAAGCTGGACCAGGTGATAGAAGTGCTGATCAGCCGCAGCATGCGCCAGGGGCTGGATGCGACGATCTTCGACCAGGGTAAGGAACATTTCCAGAGCGGCAAAGTGGTGAAAAAGGAAATACCCGTGCGCAACGGCATCAAACAGGAAGACGCCAAAAAGATCGTTAAGATGATCAAAGATTCGGGTTTAAAGGTACAGGCCGCGATCATGGACGACATTGTACGGGTTACCGGCAAAAAAATCGATGATTTACAAGACGTTATACAGCTGTGCCGGGGCGGCAACCTGGGCATTCCGCTGCAGTACGTGAATATGAAAAGCTAAAAAATTCTTGGCTTATTTAAAATAATCTGTTACCTTTGCGCTCTGTATTTAACTTTTTGATATGAAACAGGGAATCCATCCGGAAAATTATAGATTCGTAGTGTTTAAAGATATGTCCAACGGGCATAGCTTTCTGAGCCGTTCTACCACCCCTTCTCGCGAGACCGTGAAATGGGAAGATGGTAACGAGTATCCGTTGATCAAGCTTGAGATCTCCAATACTTCTCACCCCTTCTACACTGGTAAGAACGTACTGGTTGATACCGCGGGCCGTATCGACAAATTCAACAAACGTTACAAGAAAGACGCTAAATAAGCGTACCGCGATATTTTTTTAACAAATCCTGCCGGTCAATATCGGCGGGATTTTTTTATTTTGCCCAAATGAACCCGCACTACATCCTGTTTGACACGCCTGAACGCGACCAGCTCTACCCCTTTACCCACACCCGGCCGGTTGCGGCCTGCCGCATCGGGCTGCTCACGATCCGTGAAAAATGGGAAAAATGGCTGAACGTAAGCCCGATCAGCTATTTCACGATGGATTACCTCCAGGATAAATACCCGCTCGTTAAAGCGCCTAAAAACGCCGTTACCGTGCTGATCAACGGTCACCTCCTTCCCTCCGCCCCGCTCGTGGAAGAGATCGGCAAACTGCAGCCCGGGCAGGAGATCTATAAAAACGGCCGGCTGCTCGTAAAAGCCGTAAGCGGCGACGATTTTTTCGTGCCCACCGCCAGCAGGACCGATTTTGAGGAAGACATCATCCGCATCGACCAGCCGTGGCATATCGCGCAATACAACGACGCCGCGCTGCGGGCGGATTTCGAGCTGCTGACCCGCGGCCGCAAAAGCGCGCCCATCAGCAATACCAACCGCGTGGAAAACCCCAAACAGGTATTCCTGGAGCCGGGCGCGAAAGTGGAGCACAGCGTGCTCAACGCTTCCACCGGGCCGGTCTACATCGGTAAAAACTCCCTTGTAATGGAAGGCAGTCTTATCCGCGGGCCGTTTGGCATGGGCGAACAGTCCGTCGTAAAAATGGGCGCCCGCATATACGGCGCCACCTCGCTCGGGGCGCGCTGCGTGGCGGGCGGCGAGATCAAGAACAGCGTATTTTTCGACCATTCCAACAAGGGGCACGACGGTTACCTCGGCGATGCGGTGATCGGCGAATGGTGCAACCTGGGCGCCAACACCAGTTGTTCCAATATGAAGAACAATGCCGGCGAAGTGCGCGTATGGATGGAAGCGAAACAGGAAAGCTGGCCGGCGGGCAACAAATGCGGGGTGATGATGGGCGATTTCAGCCGCAGCGGCATCAACACGATGTTCAACACCGGCACCGTGGTGGGCGTGAGCTGCAACATCTTCGGCGGCAATTTTCCGCCCAAATTCCTGCCCTCCTTCAGTTGGGGCGGGGCCGGCATCACCGACCGGTACAGGCTGGCGGAAGCCCTGCGCGACGCGGATTCGTGGATGCGGCTGAAAGGCGCGTCGCTAAGTGAGCAGGACCGGCAAATACTTGAGAAAATATTTAAGGGATAAATGCGTATTTTTCGCGCCTCTTATCAAAAGTAACGTAACGTCTATGAGAAAAAAGATCGTAGCAGGCAACTGGAAAATGAACCTCACACTGGCGCAGGGCGAGCAGTTGGTGAACGACATCGTTGCCGCCGGCATCAAACTGGCGGAAGGCCAGGAAGTGGTGGTAGCGCCCCCCTTCCCTTACCTGATCAAGGTAAAACAGCTGATACGCAATTACCCCGGCATTTACCTGGCGGCACAGAACTGCGCCAGCGAAAAATCCGGCGCTTATACCGGCGAGGTTTCGGCGGAAATGCTTGCTTCGGTGGGCGTGGATTACGTGATACTCGGTCATTCCGAGCGCCGCGAATATTTTTCCGAAAGCAATGCGCAGCTGGCTAAAAAGATAGACCTGGCGCTGGCGAACGGCATCAAACCGATCTTCTGCTGCGGCGAGCCGCTGGAAGTGCGGAAAGCGGAAACGCAGAACGAATACGTGGCGCGTCAGCTGGAGGAGAGCCTCTACCACCTGGATGCGGCCGCGCTGAAAAATATTGTGATCGCATACGAGCCGATCTGGGCCATTGGCACGGGTTTAACGGCCAGCGCGCAGCAGGCGCAGGACATGCATGCGTTCATCCGCGCGCGCATCGCCGAGAAATTCGGGCGGGAAGCGGCTTTGGGCCTTACGATCCTGTACGGCGGCAGCGCGAAGCCTTCCAATGCCGGTGAGCTGTTTGCAAGCGCGGACGTAGACGGCGGGCTGATCGGCGGAGCATCGCTGGTGGCTGCCGACTTCACGGCGATCGTGAAAAGTCTGTAATACTGCGGAAACACAGCAGGGACGGCTGACGGGGATCACCTGTCAGCCATTTTTTTTAGTATTTTTTGCTAATAATTTTAGTATTTTCAGATTTAGTTTGTATATTTGTATTGTGAAAAGAGGGATCATTGTCGCGCTGCTGTAAACGACAGTGATTGTTTCAAATTGATGATTGCTAAATCAGAAAGACATGGAACAGGACGTATTATATGATTACATGCTGGTATTGCAACCTGACGCGCAGACGGTGCAGGATGTGAGCATGTACAAGCACCTGATAGCGGAGGAGCTGGGCCCTTTCCCGGGTGCGTTTTCGCAGGCACATATTGCGCTTTTCCGGTCGGAGTTCCCCGAGCGTTATGAAACGGAGTTTGTGGGGATGCTGGAAGCTTTGGTAACGGACCAGTCGGCTTTTACGGTGTATACCTCCCGTATCGATCATTGCAAGCAGGGCGATACGAAACATATGTTTTATGTGAACGTGGCCAATCCCCGGCCGGTGGAGGAATTGCACCGCAGGATACTGGACGCGTTCGAGCTGAAGGGCGGCGCTTACCGTCCTCATATCACGCTGGCGCGTTCTGTCAGCCAGCAGCAATTCAACCAGCTGGCGCCTTATCTTGCCAACAAGATGTTCGTCCGCAGTTTCCATTGCCAGAGTTTCAGCCTGTTGCGGAAGCCCGCAGGCGGCAGAAAGTATGAAATAGTGAGAGAATTTATGTTCGGAAAGGACACGCCGGCCAGGCATCCCCTGTTTAACCATGCGGCTTAAACAGAGCGTGTTTTTCCTGGGAAAGTTGTTCCGGCGTGGCGTTCGTTCGCTGTTTAAACCATGCGCGTTTGGATGAAGGATGGTGATGATTTAAGGAACATATTCCGGGCATTGCGTTCGACGTTTAAACGATGTGGTTTGGATGAAGAGTGATGGCGATGATTTCAGGAACATAACATATTCCAGTATTGCGCCAGCGGTTTAGGCAACGTGGTCAGATGAAGAGTGATGGTGCGCGGGAAACACATTCCGGTATTGCGCGAGAGGTTTAGACTACGCAGTTTAAATGAAGAGTGATGGCGCGCGGAAAGCATATTCCCGAATTACGCCAGGGGGTTAGACTACGTGGTTAGATGAAGAGTGATAATGTGCGGGAAACACATTCCGGTATTGCGCGAGAGGTTTAGACTACGTGGTTAGATGAAGAGTGATACTGCGCGGGAAACACATTCCGGCATTGCGCCAGAAGTTTAGACAACGTGGTTAGATGAAGAGTGATGATATTGAGGCGATATATTCCCGGCAAGGCACAGACTTTTCAATTACACGGTTTAAATGGAGAATGATAATATTGAGGAATCACATTACGGTGTTGCTCTTGATGTTTAACGATGCGGCTGGATGAAGAGTGCTGATATTGTAGAGACATATTCCCGGCAGTGCGTTCGATGTTTAAACCACAGAAAAAACAGGGTGACGATATTGAGATTTTATCCCGGTATTTTGCTCATTGTTTAATCATACAATTTAGGAGACATTATCTTTTTTTAAGAGTCAGTATCATATCTCATCGGGTCGGGCGTTGATCTCCCGGCCCCTCTTTTCCCTACTTACGACCCATCCGATTCACCCTTGTATTTTGCATTCAAAGGAGCAGGAAATATGCCGGCTGGCAGGTTTATTGCGCCCTGTTGAGAGGCATTGTTTTGCATTCGAAGAATAGCAGCCATGGCTTACCCGAAAGGAATGATCCATAGCAATGAACAACAATTCCATACGCGTAACGCACATGCCCTGGCCGGGGGAAACCTCTGCCAGGGCCTGATGCACGCGGATGTTTTAAAAAAATACAGGACGTTGGGCCAATACCCAACGTCCATTGAATTACTCCCTGCTAAATTTAAAAATATGGAATGGGGCAATATCAAACCATCATACTACAACGGCCGCATGCAGCCGTCCGCCGGGCAAACCGTATTCTCCCTGCTCGCCAGGGCCGGTTTCCAGCTGGAACAGCAGAAAAGGAACATCTCCCCCGCTGCCGTGGAATATTTTTACTTTCATCCGTCTTTATACATCCAGGTGCACGAAGTGCAGGAACCAGACGACGGCCCGTCCAGGTTCTTTATTTTTTACCCCGGCGGCGCAACGGCTTTTGCCTCTGATATCGGGCAATTGCAACGTTGCATCTCCGCCGGGTAAAACCCTGGGCCGTTCATCCTTGTTATTTTATAACCCGGTTAATTTTGAAAAGAAGATGATCCACAAAGAAATCGTCGTGAAAGGTAAAGTACAGGGCGTCTATTTCAGGGCCACCGCGCGGTCCGTTGCAGTGAGGCTCGGGCTTAACGGCGCCGTTAAAAATCTCCCGGACGGCAGCGTTTGGATCGTTGCCGAAGGGCCGCCGCAACTGCTCGAAGAATTTATCAGCTGGTGCCGCATCGGCCCGTCCGGCGCAACCGTAACGTCGCTCGATATTACAGACGGCCCCATGGAAAATATTTCAGGTTTCGAAATACTTCACAGCTAAAAATATTTCATGCAGCCTTGATTGATTCCCTGCCTGGAACAACCACCATCAGGCATTTCAGCGCAAAAAACACCCCAGCGGGCTTTAACCCAATGCTTAAGTCAGATAAATACGCCAACTTGCCTGTGTAATTATTTTCGTATGCTGGGATAACACCCAACGCTTACGTCAATAAAAAAATCCAATTTGCCCGCATAGCAAACAATCAATCAATGGCTTTACAAGAAACCGACATATTAAACATCTTCGGTGAAAATCTCAAGCGCATCCGGCACGAAAAAGGATACAGCCAGCGGGAGCTGTCGTCCCGGTGCAATGTAGACAATGCGGACATCTCAAGGATGGAAAAAGGCGACATCAACATCACCCTCCGCACCGCCGGCCAACTGGCAGACGCGCTCGACGTAAGGGTGATAGACCTGCTGATGAAACGCTACCAGTAACACATCCCTATCCATTCCATATTTTTTTTGACAGACAGCACCCACACACCATTCCCGGTAATTCATGTTCGTATGCTGCCGGCATTCAATGTCTGATCATTAGCTAGTATCAATACACATGAGAACCTGTGTCAACTTTTGACAAAAAACGGCGAAGGCATCTTGCCTTCGCCGTTTTTTAAAATCATTTGTATCTTAAACTTTAGTTGATCTGGAGTTTCTTTAGCAAAGCTTTGTCCAGCGCCGATTTCGGAACGATGATATTGATCGTGTTCACCGCGAAATACGGCTCCGAAACATATACATACCCGCCGAATGGCGACGATTGTTTGCCCCAGGAATTTTTCACGATAAAAAACGATTTGCCCGCCGGGCTTTTCCCGATGCCGGTAATGTGCATCAGGTGATCGTCCTGCGTCACCAGCTTTTCAAACAGCTCCTGCCGGTAACCCTGCGTGGCATTCACTTCCTGGAGATCGGGGTTCGGTTTTTTGCGGTTGAATAAACTGTCTGCCTGCGGCGCAAAAGCATAACCGCTGGAAGTTACGAAACCGCGGTTACTCACGTCCGCATCCCACATTACGGTGTACCCCTTTTCCACGGCGGTTTTGGTGGTGCCGATCAATTCTTCGAGCGTTACGTTATAAAAACTGCCGTTGGCATGATTGTCCGGCAGTTCGAGAATAAAATTGCTATAATAAGGATGATGCGTGAACGAAGTAAGGTTCACATAATCGGCCGGGTTAAATTTTATCACTTTTTCCGCAAATTGCTGCGGCGTGTAAGAACGGCCCTGGTACTCGAACGTAGCGGGAGGCGCGCCGCCCATGTACTGGTCCATCAGCGCGGCGTATTGTTGCTCCCAGTTCACAGGGATGGGCCTTTTGCGCAACATCGTGTCCAGGAATTTTTTAAGCGTATCGGCCATTTTGCTGTGGTCTGGCCGGGTTTGGCCCGCATTAAGGCCATGGTACACTGATTCGGGCATCAACCCGTATCTTTCCGCGGCGATCAATACATCATGACCGAGACCGCCTTCGCCAAACTTCGCGTCGCCCTGGCGCATTACGTAATTGCGCGCTTTGATCAGGTACACGTTGCGCACGGTGAACATTTCCGATAGGTCAGGTTTGTCTCCGCCTTTTTTCACGCATTCGCTTTCGATAAGGGATGTAGTGGCAAAACACCAGCATGTGCCGGTGTTTCCCTGGTCTTTGACCTCAGTGGCCGTATTGTTCCTGATAACGCTCACTCCTTCAACGGGCGCGTTAATGGCGACGGGATGTTCCTGCGCTGCGGCCTGCAGGCTGAAAGCCAGGCCCAGGAGCAACATTGTGTCTTTTCTCATAAGCGGCATATTTTGCAGCTAAGGTACGGAAAGCGGCCTAGTTTTCCTGCGTCACTTTGCCCCTGCCGGAAACAGCCTGGTTTACCTTGCCGGGATTGCCTTTATATTTTACGTTGCCGCTGCCGGAAATAGCTACGTCGAGCGATTTTGAAACGTTCACACTGGCGTTGCCGCTGCCGGATATATGCAGTTCCATGTTCTGCGACTGCATATCAGGCGCATCCACTTCGCCGGAACCGGAAATGCTCACCTCGGTATCATCCGCGCGGCCGTTGAGTTTCAGCTTGCCGGAGCCGGACATGGCCACTTCCAGTTTTTCATATTGCACGTCCATCTTTGCGTCTACCCTGCCGCTGAAATTGGTTTCAAGACTGGCCCCTTTAATGGTACCGTCGGTGGTGATCTCCACCTGGCCGCTCGCGTTGATCTCTTTCAGCGTGGCGAGGGTGATCCAAACGGTGATAGGTTTGCTCGGGTTGATATTATACCCTTTTTTCGGGTGCAGTTTCAGTTCGTTGCCGTCGATCTCCGTTTCGATGTACGGAAGGATGTTTTCATCCGCTTCCAGCTCGACGGAATGCGTAGCCCCCTGTTTCAGCATCAGCTTGTATTTCCCGGATGAGGAGATCTCGTTGAAAGAACCGTTTACCGGGCGTTTCTCTTTTTTAAGCGAGCCGTTGCCGGTGATCTTTTCCTGCGCGTGCAGGGTGCCGGCGGCAATGATGAGCACAGCAGACAGGAAGGTTGCGATTTTCTTCATGATGTTGGATTTTATGAGGCGTTTTGTGTTAATCTCCTCCCAACTTCACATCGCTGTACCGGGCATTGATCGAAATTGCCGGTGACGCGTCTGATCCGTTGGCAGTTATGGCGGAAAAGGAGAGGTTTTCGTTTTTGCGGACCTGGTTCACGTTCTTCCATTCAAAATCTTTCGTTTTCAGATCTCCGTTCTTCATCGACGCGTGCAGCCGGAAAGCCGCGCGGTCGCTGATGCCCAGCACTACGTCCGTATAATTCAGGTTTAGCTGCATGTTCTTAAAATCGTTGGATACGTGGCGCAGAACAATATCCCCGTAATTGGCGCTTAACGTCAGCGCCCCGTCCAGCTGCTCCGATTTAAAATCCGTATAGTTCGCATCGAGGCTAAGCGATTTCACGCGCTGGAATTTTATGTCGTCGTAATTGGAATGCATTTTCACATCCCCTACCGAGCCGAACGAATGATCGCCGTTGTTGGAACGGATGTCTACATTCCCGGCGTTGCCTACTTTTATACTGGAGTAATTCGCGCTGATGTCGAGGTCTTTGGCTTTGCCAATGCGGCATTTATCGGTATAGTTGATGCGAACGGACAATTTCTTACCGGCTTCCGCAATGTCCACAAAACCGTAGTTCACCTGTACAACGGCCGCCATGGGCAGTTCGCGGGCAAGCACATCGCCAAAATTATTATCGAGCATCAGGTAAGCGATATTGGCGGGCACAAAAAGATTGTAATTCACTTTCACATAATCGCGCGAATCTTTTTTGCCGAAGTTGAACCATTTGCCGGCGCCGCTGTTGGCATTGTAGGCAGTTTCCATCTTCACGTCGCTGCCGTTGCTGTTCGCCTTTATTTCCACCATTTCCGCCATCCTGCGGGCCTGGTCGGCGTTATTGCCAAAACCGGTGATCTCGATATCGGCCTTGCATTCCTGGCGGTTCCAGATGTTGACCGTGATCTTTCCATATTTGTTAGACACCATCACTTTCGAACTGCCGCTTACGCCGAAGGTTTTGGTGATGCGCAGCTTATGCTCTTCATCGCCTTTGGAGGCGAGCACCAGCAACGGGCACAACAAAAAGAGTAATAATGTAGATTTAAATAACATTTTTTCTGATTAATGGTGTGGAGTCGGAATTGTTAGCGTCGTTATTATATTTATGGTGCTCGTCGAGGATCTTTTCCAGCAGTTCCAGTTTCATCTGGTAATAGCGGATCATGGCGGAGCGGATGCGTTCGTTGCCGGGATTGCCCGCCAGTTCTTTTTCGAGCATCCGGTACGTTTCGTTGCGCAGCTCCAGTTCTTTGCTGGTAGTGCTGTCCAGCCCAAGTTCCGCGGCCGGTATGCGTTTCAGCTCATCCAGCTTTTCTTCGATGCGCGTGGTATAGAACTGTTCCATCTCCTGCATTTCCGGGATCACCACCGCCACTTCCTTTTTAGTTTGCAGGAAAATGAGGAGGATGCCCGCATTTGCCACAAGCGCAACCAGGATGGCAGCCTTCCACCAGTGGCGGGCCATCATTGATATCACCCTGGCCTTCTGCTTTACCGGCAGCTCTTTTTCCAGCGCAGCCCACACTCCCGGGCCAGGACCTTCTTCTTCGAAAGCATTTCTGTTCTGCTGAATGAAATCTTCCAGTTTCATACTTCTCTGGTTTTTATTTTCACCAATTGCCTTACTTTTTCCTTGGCGCGCATGTACTGGGTTTTCACGGTCGATTCCGAAATGCCGAGCAGCGATGCGATCTCCCGGTGAGAGTACTCTTCGAAAAGGTACAGGTTGATCACCGTTCTGTAACCGTCCGGCAACTGGCTGATGGCGTCTTTTACGGCCGTTACCGTCATGGCGTGCTCCGATTCGTCTACCTTTTCCGCTTCTTCATACTCCCCTTCCCCTACTTCCTCGAAATGCACTTTCTTTTTGCGGAGGTAACTGAGGCAGTGATTGACCACGATCCTTTTGATCCAGGCTGTAAGACTGCTGTCGGTCGCCAGCTTGTCGAGATTTTTGAACACCTGCACGAATGCTTCCTGCAATACGTCTTCCGCATCTGCCTGCTGCCCCGTCATTCTCAGGCAGATGTTGTACATCGCTTTGGAATACGCCTCGTACAGCTCGCGGTATGCCCTTACGTCTCCCTTGCGGCAGCGTACCACGATTTGATTAGTTACAGGCGTGTTTTCCAAATTGTCAGGGTATAAAGTCATATTAAAGACGCGGGATTAAAACCAGGGTTGCATGCGGGTGACAATTATTTTCAAAATACTGAAAATCACCGGCATATAAAAGAGAACGCGACTTACGAGAAGCCGCGTTCTTTCCATCCTTATATACCTAAAACATGATTAGGTACGTGTTTGTGTTACTTCACCCGGCTCTGTTCGTCTTCCAGACCGGTTTTACGGTTCCGGGCCTCTTTGACGTTGGAGTTGCCGAAGCGGTAGGTGAAGGAAACCCTTACCTGGCGGCTATCCCAACGGTTCGCGAGTTTGATGTCGCGGTTGGTGACGCTGTAGGTGCCGCCGAAGCGCTGGGTGTTGAAAACGTCGTTCACATTCAGGCGAATCGTGCCTTTCTTATCCAGCACGGTTTTCTGGAAACCGACATTAAAAGCGTACATCGGGTTCATTCTGAAAAGCCCTTCCTGGGAGATCTGCGAAGAGTTGTACCAGAACGATGCCTCGGCTGTATAACCCTTGCCCAGTGTGAACGTATGTTGGGTGTTGCCGAAGAAGCCGCCGGAAGAGCGTTTGATCAGCTCCCCGTTTACGGTGGTTTCGAAGGCGTTATAAAAAACGGAGAACGTGGTGAAGGTTTTCCACCATTTGGTGACGGGCACCGGCGCGGAGATGTTCAGGTTCACGTTGTCTTTTTTCGCTACGTTCATATAGCGGTACACTACAATGGTGGTATCGCCGGTTTCGCTGTCTACGCCCGGCTCCAGGATGCGCGACAGCATGTCGGTGGTATGACTGTAGCCGATGGCCGTGGTCAGGAACGATTTGAAGGTATGTGTCAGGTCGAAGTTGCTGGAGTACTGCGGGCGCAGGTTCGGGTTGCCCCCGGCTTTGGTGTAGCGGTCCAGGTAAAATTCGAACGGGTTCAGGTCGTCGTAGCTCGGGCGCTGCAGCCTGCGGCTGTAGGAAATGCCCCACTGGTGGTCTTTGCTGGCGTTGTAGCTCAGGAAGATGCTGGGGAAGAAGTTCAGGTAACTCGTGTCGTTCACCTGTTTGAGCGTAACGGAATTGCCTTCCACGTTCGTTTGTTCGGCGCGCAGACCGGCCTGTACGCCGATTTTTTTGAACTGTTTGCTGAAGTTGAGGTACGCCGCGTTCACGTTTTCTTTGTAAACGAAGTAGTTGGAGCGGTTGTAATCGTATTCCCAGCTGCCATAACGGAGCGAATCGAAGCGGGAATTATTGTCCGATTCCACGAAGCTGATCTTCACCCCGGCCTCGAACTTGGCGTCGTTCTTCAGCGGATGTGTGTAATCTATTTTGGCGGTTTTGATGTTGATGATGGAAGGCTGCAGGCTGCGGGTGGTATCTCCGCGGAAATAGATCTTGCCGTGCGCGTCCATGTAGCCCGAATACAGCAATGCGTGCTGGTCTTCGGCGTTGCGGGAATAGTCCAGGTCGATGTTGATCTCTTTCCCGGTGGTGTCCAGCTTGCCTTTATAGTTAAGGTTGTAGCTCTGGCGGTTCATGTTCTGCCGGTTGTCTGTGATCGTTTTCAGGCTGGAATCGATCCTTTGGCCGTTGCCGATCCAGGTTTCGCTGTTGCCGTCCCCTTTCCAGCGGTTGCCCGCCACATTCACCATCACACCGAGGGTGTGGTTTTTATCGAGAAACCAGTCGATGCCGGCTTTGGCGCCGTGGTATTGACTTTCCTTATCCAGGAAAGAATGCTGGTCGAACACGATGCGGCCGCTTTTCTCGATGTTGTCGCGGTAAATGTCCAGCGCTTCGAACTGGCGGTTGTAGCTGTAATTATACGAACCGTAAACATTGAGATGCTGGTTGCGGTGGTTGAGGTTGAGGCCGGCGTTGCCGCGGGGGAGCTTGCCCTGGCCGTACGTGGCGTTCACGCTGCCATTGGTGCCGAAGTTGGAATTTTTCTTCAGTTTGATGTTAATGATCCCGGCGTTGCCTGCTGCGTCGTATTTGGCGGAAGGATTGGCAATCAGCTCGATCTGGTCGATGTTCGAGCTGGGCATATTTTTCAGCAGCAGTGCAACGTCCTGGGGAGACATGTTCGTGGGTTTGCCGTCGATCATGATGATCACACCGTTCTTGCCACGCATGGATATATTGTCGTCTTTATCTACCTGGATGCCGGGCGATTGCTGCAGCACTTCCAGGGCGGTGCCGCCTGCGGCCACGATGCTGTTCTCCACGTTCACCACCATTTTATCGGCCTTTTGTTCGATGAAAGGGCGTTTACCCGTCACATTTATTTCCTTCAGGTTGCGGGTTTCTTCTGAAAGCACGATGGCGGGCACTTTCACGGGGGAGCCGTTTACTTTGAGGGGTTTGCTGAAATTCTTTTTGTACCCCATATTGGCGGCCGCCACGAGGTACTGACCTTCGGCGATGCCTTCAAAAACGTACTTCCCTTCCATGTCCGCAATGGCCCCTTTCACAAGGGAAGAATCTTTTACTTTAAGGAGCGTTACGGTGGCAAATTCTACAGGTTTGTTGCCTGTTTTAAGTACTGTGCCGGTTACTTTGCCTTTTTCGTCAGTTAGGTCGGGGGTTGTTTGTGCCTGTCCATTATAACTGTTACTTATCAGTAACACGCTAAGGATCAGCAGCATAAAGTTAGATTTCATATAAGGAGGATTGTAGATTTTGATAATTTATAGTTCCTTTCTTTATCAACTACAGTGCAAAGATAGGTAGTATGTTTTGCATAGTACATAATTATACACAAGTGGTCGTATGATGGTGACGATTGGTAAAACCGGGATTTGGATCTGGAAATGATTAGTCAGGTTAAGTCCGCGCCGTTTCTTTTGGAATCGTATTCAGGATAAAAGACGACGGGCGGGGAAATATGTTGCAAATTTTTCGGGGTAAGTGGATGAACGGGGCTACATGGCGAGGAACGGGGCAAAACAAAGAGCCGCCCGGTGAAAGGCGGCTCTGTCTAATAATATATCCCGGTCAGGGCGCAACAATTAAACGGATCGTTTTTTCATGACATAGGGAAATTGATCTTACAAGAACCGTCAGTCGAATTTCAGCCTGTCCAGCACTTCCGGCAGCAGCTCCTGCATTTTTTCGAACACCACCCGTTCTTCTTTGCGGATGTGCTCCTCGAGGCTGCGGGCCAGTGTATCCATGTCCGTTATAAGGTCTTTACTGTCTACCAGTGTGCTGTACATGCCGGAGATAACCCGGTGCTCGTGGAGCAGTTCGTCGAGCATGGCGTCCATTTCGGGGGAAAAGCCCCGGCATTGTTCAAAAAGATGGTCTTCTTTCTGAATATGCGGCACCATTACTTCCTGGAACACTTTCACCATGTAATCCATTTTGGCGTTGGTTTCCAGCGGGTAGCCCTCGTAAGGCGCGGCGTCTTTTTTCAGGTACCTGCATACAAAAAGCAGGCTTTTATGTTCGTGCGAAAGCGGGATCAAATTGGGATGACGCTGCATCTATGCTGTTTTAAGCGTATTCGTTCTGCGGGCGTACCAGATCAGCACGGCCCCTCCTATTACCAGCAGGCTGGCGATCAGCTCGGCCTGCGTGGGATGGAAGCCGAAGATATCATATTTTGTATTGACCCGTATCTTTTCCACGAAGAAACGTTCTACGCCATTGAGTATTAAATAGATACCGAATATCACGCCCGGGGTGGTCACTTTTTTCCGGATCGCCATCAGCACCACGAAAAACAGCCCGCATACGATGATCTCATACAACGGCGTCGGGAAAACGCCCACGGGCAAAGCGCTGCAGTATTCCCCTGAGCAGCCCTGGATGGCGATACCGTCGTTCACCACGTTACGCGGATAACTGTACGCCACAAAAAAGTCGGGCAGCCAGCTGAGGGCTTCCGGTTTTTCGAAGCTGCGGTGCGGCACGGCGTCGAGACTGCCGAATTGGTTAATAAAATATGTCTTGTTTTTCTGAACGATCTCCTGGTATTGCGCCGGCGCGATCTTCACCACATTCCCGGAGGGATCGGTGCCGTAAGCGCTGTTGTTGATGCCCCAGTCGCCGTCTCCGGCAAACTGGCAGCCCATGCGGCCCACGGCGTAAGCCAGCATCAGGGCGGGGCCCGCACTGTCTATCAGGTGTTTCCAGCTGATGCCTTTTTTATGCGCATACCGGATGATGACGTAAGCCGCCACGATGAGGCCGCCATAAAAGGTGAGGCCGCTGGCGGAGAAAATGGAGCCCCAGGGATTTTTCACGAATTCGCCCCAGTTTTCCAGGTTATGGAACACCTTCGCTCCTATCAGTCCTGCAACGGCGGCCATGATGGTAAAATCAGGCACGCGCTGGTGCGGGTATACGAGCACGGTTTCTTCTTTGGGTTTGGGAAGCGCCTTCTTTTTGCGGGCGTAATATTTATAATACCCCAGCGCCGCGCCCGCCAGCAAGCCGCCGATAACGCTGCCCTGCATGGAAAGGAAATAATCCCGGAGATCGCCTTCCGCGCTGAAAAGGCCGAATACCTTAAAACCGATAATAAAACCGATCACCGCGTTGGTAATGATCTCCGTCATCGACGCGGGCTGGCCCACCATCACTTTTTCGGGCACGGGATGCAAAAGGCCGAGCCGCTCGCGCCGGCGCAATTCGGAAGTAAGCACGTACGCCGCGGCCAGGAAAGCCAGCGCTACAAAAAAGCCGAATGTCTGGAACACTTTCAGGAACGGGATCTGCACCCCGAACAAATCCTCAAAAGCGTAATACAAGTTAGGATACATAGGCAAAAAAAATGGTGATCTGTTTTCCTATGAACAAAGCCGAATTAGTCAGTTGGAAAATCAAACCACCAAGTTACATTTCAAATATGAATTAACCATTACGAATTTCAAACACTATCCGTAACCGTTATCATATTATTAACAGTATTCGTCGAACGCGGCCAGCAGGTTGGTCGCGATCATCTGGGCCGAACGGCCTTCGATCATGTGGCGCTCAATGAAGTGCACCAGCTGACCGTCTTTGAATAATGCGATAGACGGGGAAGACGGCGGGTAAGGCATCAGGTGCGTGCGGATCTGCTGCACGGCAGCGGAATCAAAACCGGCGAAGCTGGTCGTCAGCCTGTCGGGTTTCTTTTCGCTGGCAGTTACCGCCATCAGCACACCGGGGCGCGCAGTACCGGCGGAGCAACCGCATACGGAGTTGATCACCACCAGGGTTGTACCGCTTTGCTTTAATACGTCATCTACCTTTTCAGGGGTGAGCATTTCTTCAAAACCATTATCTGTTAATTCTGCCTTCATCGGCATCACGAGTTCCGCAGGGTACATAATTATTTGTTTTTTGCAAAGTTAATAATATATCGACATACTTCAATAAATATCGTATTTTGACAATTTGTCTGCAAATATACAAATGTTTTGACAACTTGTCATTAAAACACGTCTATCTTCTGCACAATTTACCGTTTTCCGGCATTGGTATCCCATTTGATCTATACCTCGCGTAACCGAAAAAAATGGTTTAACTCAAAATTATAAACACTATGACACTCGTAAAATTCAATCATCAGCCGGTTAAGACCTTTAGCAGCCTTGTAGACGATATTTTCAACGGCAAATTCATTAACCGCGACTTCGCCACCTCCGATTTCTTCGGCAGCCATACGCCGGTTAACATCGTGGAAACCAAAGACGCCTATGTGCTCGACGTGGTAGCGCCCGGCCTGGCCAAAGAAGACTTCAAGATCAAGATCGACGCACAGACATTGACTATCAGCGCGGAAAAGAAAACCGAACAGAAAGAAGAAACCGACAAACACATCCGGCGCGAATACAGCTTCCGCTCCTTCTCCCGCTCCTTTAACCTGGACGAGAACGTGGATGCTGAAAAGATCAACGCGAAATACGATAACGGCGTCCTGAAACTGACCCTGCCCAAAAAAGAGGCAAAACAGGAAACCGTAAAAGAAATTACAGTTGCATAAGGGTTAGGAATAGTTGCGATTTGACATTCGAATTTCAACATTACGGAGCTGCTCTTTCAAGAGCGGCTCCTTTTTTTATGCCCTCAAATTACCACTAACGTTGAATGGCGGGGCCGCAGGATGAGAGTACCTTGCTGGAAAGCATGTAGCCCTTATGCCTGCCACGGTGAACAGTTTACGTCGTCTCTCGAATACCCTTTACGGCTACGCCGAAACATGGGTAACAGGAAGGCTTATACGTAATACCGCCTGCCCCTTCGAGCAGGCCCGTGTCAAAATGCTGTTCGATTATCTTTTCTTCTACAGCCTCGTACTGCTGCCTATCCTGCCGGCGGTGATCTATCACCGGGACTGGACCAATACGTTCGTCACCGTTTGTTTTGTCTCCATTTTCGTGTTATGCGCCGCATTGATGGCCGCGGGCGTCAATATCGCCGTCACCGGCGCGATTGCCTCGCTCAACACCCTGGTAGTGCCGATGGTCAGCTCCTTCGCCAACGACCTGGACGTATCCCCCATTTATGCCATACCCTGGATGATGGCCTGCCTTCTCGGCTACTTCGTGCTTAACCTCCGGGCGGCATTGGGACTAAGCGGCGTTTTGCTGGCATATCTCGGGCTGGTGGCCGTTATCAAGATCAACAACATCCCGGTATTGCTGCCGCCTACCTATTCCCCCATGGACAAATACCTCGTTACCCCTTTCCTGATGGCGGGTTACATGATCGTATGCCTGCGGGTATGGGGCGTGTATTACCTGAACATCACCCGGATGGAACAAAAGGCCCGGTTGGAGCAGCAGCAGCGATTCACTGCCATGATCAACCAGAAATTGACCAAACAGTTCCTGCTGGTAAAGGGGCTTTCCCGCTCAGGCAAAACCGAGAACCAGGAGGGCAACACCGAAATGCTGGATGCCTGCTTTTCAGAGATCGAAAAACAATGCGACACCGCCATCCAGTACCTGGACGGGGCGCAGCCGGAATAACCGCCGGTTTAAAGGCACTTATCCTTCCTTCTTGTATCTACCAGGTAAATGATCTTCCAACCTTCCGGGCTTTTGAATAACTGGAAAGAATTGACCCCGCAATGGGCGAACTTGTTGTTGAGGTAAAACGAATACGGGGTCCATACGCTGGCGAGCGGCCCGTCTACTAAAACTTTGCTAAACGTAATCCGCTCATCCCACACGTCCGTGTGAGGCGTACCTACGGCTGTTAGAAATTTTTCAAGGGAGGCGGTTACCAGGCGGAGGCTGCCGTCTTTGGTGGTAAGAGCGGTCTGCATTACAGGGTTTTCGTAGAAGACGGCCTTTACCATCGCGCTATCCCCGCGTTTCATTCCTTCAAATAGTTGACGGATGGCGTTCTTTACGGCTTCTTCCTCTGAATGCTGCGCTGCGGCAGGGCGGGAACATATGATTAATAATATAAAAGGGAGTAATTTGAAATATTTCATAATTGATAAAGCGGCTTAATTTAATATTATCAAGTATGGGGCCGAAATGGTCGCAACGTATTTTGTGTAAAAAAGTTGTTAAAAGATACAACTAAATGGTATTTGCAATCGAAAGAAGGCGAACTATTTTTGATTACGTAATTATTCGTAACCTATTGCCCGATACCTTGAGATTTCCTTGTCCTTATGCCATGAATGGTTCCTTTTTCCTTGTGCCTTGAAATGTTCCTTTTTACCTTATGCCTTGAGTTTCCTTTTATTCCCTTGCTATGAATGTTGGATCGATCTATCCTATGAAATTGTAGGCTCTCCCCCTGGAGAGCCTATTCAATTATGTGATAGTCAGGTTCCGTAAAACGAAAGCGGCGGAAAGAGAACGCGGTCTTGCGATGTTTTACTTAAGTTACCGAACCCCTTTGTGAATTCCGGGCGTTTTGGTACAAACGGTTGCACCGGGTTATAACCGCTATAAAAACAGAAACCCTCCGGAGAACCGGAGGGTTTTTAAGTGGATTACTAACCCATTTTTTTAATAACCCAAAATTTTCAGCATGCTTTGGGAGGTTTGCTCCTTGGCATATAACCAGTCTTTTAATTGTCCGTTTTTATCGTAGCCTACGATCACGTGTTTGGGGGAAGGGATCAGGCAGTGCTTGATGCCCCCGTACCCGCTCAGTTGATCCTGGTAGGCGCCGGTGTGGAAGAACCCGATATACAGAGGCTCCCCGTTGGTCAGCTTGGGAAGGAACACGGCGTTGATGTGTTCTTCCGAGGTGTAGAAGTCGTACCCGTCGCAGGTAAGCCCTCCAAGGTGCACCTCCTGGTATTCCTGGTCCCATTTGTTGATGGGCAGCATCAGGAATTTCTCGCCGATGCCCCAGGTGTCCGGCAGCGTGGTAATGAAAGAACTGTCGATCATATACCAGGCCTCGCGGTCGTTCTGTTGTTTTTCGCCCAGCACGCTGTAGATCACTGCGCCGCTCTCTCCCACTGTGAACGAGCCGAATTCCGTGTAAATGTCGGGAACGGGCACTTTGTTCTTTTTGCAAACGCTCTTGATGTTGGCTACGATCTCGTTCACGATGTAAGCGTAATCGTAGTCGAACCCGAGGGAGTGTTTGATCGGGAAGCCGCCGCCGAGGTTAATGCTTTCCAGTTCGGGAGCGATCTTTTTCAGCTGGCAGTAGAGGTTCAACACTTTGTTGAACTGGCTCCAGTAAAATATATCGTCCTTGATCCCCTTGTTCATAAAGAAGTGGAGCATTTTCAGCTCGAACTTCGGGTTACCCTTCAGCTTGTCCACGTAAAACTCGAGGATGTCGCGGGGGGCAACGCCCAAACGGGAGGTATAAAAGTCGAAGGTCGGCTCCTCTTCCGCCGCGATCCGGATGCCCAGTTTAACGGGATCTTTGGTGCGGATGAATTTGGAATAGTCTTCCAACTCCTCTTTATTGTCCAGTACCGGTATCACATTGGTAAAACCGCTGTTGACCAGTTTGGCGATGCTGCGGGTATAAGTTTTTGTCTTATAACCGTTGCAGATAACGTACGTGTCCTTGCTTATCTTTTTCCTTTCGTACAGTTTATTGATGATATCAATATCGTAGGCGAAGGAAGTTTCGATATGCACCCCGTGTTTCAGGGTCTCCTCCATAATAAAGGAGAAGTGCGAACTTTTGGTGCAATAACAATAATAATAATTGCCATCGTACCGGTTCTTTTTGATCGCGTCCTGGAACATCTTTTTCGCCCTGTTCACCTGCATCCCGATCTTGGGAAGATAGGTCAGTTTGAAAGGCGTCCCGTACTTGTCGATCAGGGCCCGGATATCCAACCCGTTAAACACGAGGTTGTTGTCCTTCACTTCGAAACCCTCCTGGGGGAACTCGAAGGTTTGGTTAACGAGGTCCGTATAGGTGTTGTTCATTTAACGCTGTGAATGAATTTTAGAGTTAGTAAAAACTTAAACTACAGTATAAATGAGCTGGAGGACTTCTGGTTTGATAGTTGAAAGCAAATCACAATACCTACGTAAGTTCGTTGACCCAGCAAAATCGGATGCAAATCTAACACTTTGTTCTAATGGAAAACCAAAATTTTTCCCTCTTTTTTATGAAAGGTGAATAACTATATTAATTGTTTGACAGTCAATTAATTCAGCATAATTATATCTAATAAAAATAACAACAACCCAATATCTTATTCCCTTATATGTAAGAGCATGACAGGAATATTACAATCGCTTCAGAATCATTTTAATAGTTCAAGTCCCCTTTTTCCTTCGCAGAATAACAGGTCCAGGATGCTGAGGTTCGGGAAAAAACCCGTGCGCTCGCCAAAAACCTGGGTGTAAACGGGCGCTTCTTCCGGGAGCTGACCGGGCACCATATGGTCCCTTTTATCGGAAACATTGGTGGCCGGGTCGTAAGTTTTGCGGAACTCGTCCGTCAGCCGGACCTCGGGGTGTATGCCCAGCGCCTGGTTGACCCATTCGAGGCAGGCAAGGTTCCAGTCCAGCAGGAACTCGAACCGCTTTTCATACAATTCTTCCAGTTCCGGTTCAAAATATTCGAACCAGGGGGAACGGCGGTAAGCGGAAGTGAGGGTCTTCCAATGAAGGGCCTGCCAGTTTTCCACATTGCTGATCCGGACATCCTTCATTACCGTCCGCTGATTTTTTCCCTTCGAAAGGGGAACGCTCAAAAGGATGACGCCGTTCGGCCCCGCAACGTAACAACGGTTCCTGAAACTCACCTTTTGGTAGTGTTCATATCTCTCAATTTGTAATATTTCGCTCTCAATTAAAGTTTTATAAAAATAAACTGATGGAAAGTATTGACTTTCAATAAGTAAAATTTTCGAATTGTTCGTTGCTGTCATATCGTCACGATTGAACTTTTCCGGGTGTAAAAATGATGAAAACCGCCTGTTTAAAATTTAATGTTAAGTTATCAATTCAATTGCATAATTTATTGAAATGCAGTTCATAGAATGATATTAAATATGCTATTTATTTTAGGATTCCGCAGTTTAAAGCGGAATTGTAAAAGTCAACAAAAATACTAAAGTTATTAGTCTGAAAAATGATTGATTTTGACGCATTTTTACTTGAAGTAAAATTTGAAGCAGGAGGCACGCTCCCAGCCTTCCGGAAATGAACCTTTAACGTAATCTTTAGATGGAGTTTCGTAGGTTTGATGAAATCTTAAACAGCAGTTCATGAAACGGTTTCGTTGGTGCCTCGTTATTTTGTTCATTTGGGGAGGGCTCAGTTCCTGCGATAAAATGAAGGACCTGGAATTTCTCCGGGTCGCCAGTTTCGATTTCGAAAGCCTGAGTTTCTCAAAAAGCACCGTTAAAATGGAGCTCGCCTATTTCAACCCGAACAATTTTTCGCTCCGCCTCAAAGATGCCGAGTTCGACGTTTTTCTTGACGATACCAAAGTCGGCCATTCTTTGCAGGACACCCTGATCGACATCCCCGCCCGCGACACCTTTTATTTCCCCGTGAAACTGGACGTGGAAATGGGCAACGTTTTCAAAAATGTGCTGGGCGCTCTCGGCAACAAGGAGGTCACGATCAAGGCCTCAGGCAACTGCAAAGTGGGCAAAAAAGGCGTTTACCTGCCCTTCCCGATCCGTTGCGAGACGAAGCAGAAACTGGACTTTTTTTGATGGGGACAGGGGCATTCGACCATACCTTCCACCATAAAATTGACATGGTTTCACGGAAGGGCATAAAACCGCAGTATTTGCCTTATATAGAAAAAAACCTTATCCATCTGAACGCACGTATCATTGCTGCTACTGGATATTAAGGTTTCTATCAGTAAAATTCTTGAGTATACCAAAGGCATTTCCTTCGATGCTTATGAGGCCGACTCAAAAACAAAGGATGCGGTAGAAAGAAATTTTGAAATTATTGGAGAAGCTTCTTCAAGAATTCCAGCCGATTTTAAGGAATTACATCCCGGAATTGAGTGGAGGATCATTAAAGACTTTAGAAATTTCATCATTCATGAATACTTTGGGATAAATAACCAGATCGTGTGGGATATCATACAATACAGGCTGCCGGTTTGCTCAAAGAGATTGATGGCTTACTCTCCGGGGAAGCTTAGGTTAAGCCCAATAAAAAACCGCCCCGGAACTCCGGAGCGGTTGTAATATAAAATTTACGTGAGTTAGTTCTTTTTCACCGGCCCTCCGCCGTCTTCAGGTTTCTTGCAGCACTTCGGCAGGGCATCGTAGGAATCTTCGTTGGCCGTTACATCGTCCGCATCATAACCCGCGTTTGCGATCGCGGTTTTGATGTTCTCAATATTCGTACGGTCGGTATAGTATTTTACGGTAGCTTCTTTCTTTTTAACGTCCACCACCATACTTTTCACCCCTTCTTCCTTCAGGAAATAACGCTGGATCCTGTCTTTGCACATGTTGCACTGCACGGAAGGCACCTTGATCTTGGCCGTGGTCAGCGTTTGTTTGTTAGACTGGGCCATGGCAGCGCCTGCACCGCACAAAATGAACACCAGCATGAGTTGAATGATACGCATAGCATGATTATTTAAGTCTCAATATACAAATAAACGTAAATATATCCTGTTTATTTCCCCCACACGTCGGGAGCGGCGCGCCAGGCGTTCAGGGTCTCCTGCTGTTCCGGGGAAACCGTCCCTTTTTCCACCGCCAGCTCTATCAGCGCGCTGTAATTGCTCAGCGACCGGAAGGGCACGCCTGCCGCTTCGAACGCTTTCACCGCCACATCGAAACCGTAATTGAAGATCGATACCATCCCGATCACTTCGCCGCCCGCTTCACGGATGGCCTGTACCGCTTCCAGGCTGCTTTTGCCGGTAGAGATCAGGTCTTCCACCACTACTACCGGCTGCCCCGGCTGCAATACCCCTTCGATGCGGTTGCCCATGCCATGTTCTTTCGGCTTCGACCGTACATAAATAAACGGCAGTTTCAGCTGATCGGCCACCATGGCGCCATGTGGAATGCCTGCCGTAGCTACGCCCGCGATCACGGCCGCTTCCGGGTAAGCCTCAAATATCAGGTTGGCAAGCTCGGATTTGATATAGTCGCGGATGTACGGGAAAGACAATACCGTGCGGTTATCGCAATAGATCGGGGATTTCCATCCTGAAGCCCAGGTAAAGGGCTGGGCCGGGCTGAGTTTTACGGCCTGAATCTGGAGCAGCTTTTCAGCTACCTGTTTTTCACTGACTTTATTCATAACGGTGGCAAAAGTACGATGAATAATGCAAAGGATTATTTTTGCAGCATGGAAACACCCGTTAATATATATATAAATGAAAGACCGTTGGTAATAGCGAACAACCAACAACATCTGCCCCCCGCTTTCGTGAATGCCGCCACCCTTTTTTCCCCGACGGATGAAGAAGTGGCTCAAACCCTGCGACTGCTCGAAAAAGGCGAATTGCCTATGGCCGTGCTGCGGAGCCCCGCGCCGGAGACCGTGCTGGAACGGGTGAAAAGCCATTTTACAGAATTCGTGGCTGCGGGCGGCCTCATTACCAACGCCACCGGCGAAGTGCTGCTAATGTTCCGCCGCGGTAAATGGGATATGCCCAAAGGCAAGCAGGATGAGGGGGAAACGCTCGAAGAATGCGCCCTCCGCGAAGTTCAGGAAGAAACCGGCCTGCAGAACGTAAAACTCGGCCACCTGATCACCGAAACCTGGCATTATTACCCCCTGAAAGATAAAAAAGTGCTGAAACACAGCTACTGGTACCGCATGTACTTCACCGGCACGGAACTTACCATCCCACAGATCGAGGAAGATATTATGGACATCCAGTGGATACGGCCGGAGAACCTTGCCAAATACATGCAATACTCCTACCAGAACATCGTTGATGTGGTGGAGAAAGCAGGATATAAAAGTCAGACCTATGAACGCTAAAGAACATTACGACAATCACCTGGCCGCCTTCTATGCCTGGATGACCGGGAATTTCGACACCAAACAGCAGGAACAGGAAGATTATTTCAGGCGCAAGCACATTGCGCCAGCCGGCAACCGCGTAGCGGTAGACTTGGGCGCCGGGCATGGCCTGCAGACCATTTCGCTGGCCAACCTGGGGTTTACGGTATTTGCGGTGGACTTCAACCAGCACCTGCTGTCTGAGCTCAACGCCCGCGCCAAAGGCATGCCCGTGCGCACCATCCTCGGGAACCTGACCAACACCGCGCAATACGCCATGGACGCGGAGCTGATCACCTGCATGGGCGACACCCTCACCCATCTCGAAAGCATCCAGCAGGTAACTACGCTGCTGGAGCAATGGCAGCGCATGCTGCCTCCCGGGGGCAAGCTGGTATTATCTTTCCGCGACCTCACGCAGGAACTGCACCACGAAGAACGGTTCATTCCCGTAAAAGCGGAAGACGAGCGCATACACACCTGTTTCCTGGAGTATTTCCCCGGGTTCGTAAGGGTGTTTGATGTGTTGATGGAAAAAATAAACGGGCAGTGGATACAAAAAGTAAGCAGCTATCAAAAGCTGCGGCTGGGGATTGAACAGGTGAAAGTTATGCTGACCGCCGCCGGTTTCACCGTGCGCGATCACGAGGTGATCGCCCGCATGCATTACCTGGTGGCGGAAAAAAACAGGGGGTAACCTGCTCAGCCCGCGTCTCCCGCTGCAAGGTCGCGTTTCGGCAGCACGGCTACCGTCAGGCGGCTTACGCACACCAGCTTGTGATGATCGTCTGTGATCCGGATATCCCACACATGCGTGGTGCTGCCGAGGTGCAGCGGTTTCGCGATGGCATGCACATACCCTTCGCGTACGCCGCGCACGTGATTGGCATTGATCTCCAGCCCTACACAGATCTGTTTCTGCGAATCGATCACCAACGCGGAGGCCACGCTGCCAACGGTTTCCGCAAGCGCGGCCGAAGCCCCGCCGTGCAACAGGCGGTAAGGCTGAACGGTGCGATGGTCTACCGGCATCATGGCGCGCAGGTAATCCGGCCCGATTTCCGTGAACTCCATGCCCAGGCAGGCAGCCATGGTATCGGCCGAGTTTTCATTCAGCTGGTCCAGCGAAATATCCAGCGTAAACCAGATCGGTTTCATGTTATAGTTTTTACTTTTTGTTTTTTGCTGCAGCAACGATCGAAGCGGCCACAGGGTCCGGCAGGAACTGTTCTGCGGGCCCGCCGTGGCGGATCACGTCTCTTACCAGCGTGCTGGCGATGGTGGAATATTCCGGCGAACAGGTCAGGAAAATGGTTTCCACTTCATGTTCCATTTTGCGGTTGATGTCCGCGATCGCTTTTTCGTATTCAAAATCACTCACATACCGGATGCCCCTCAAAATAAACCTCGCACCGATCTGTTTGCAGAAGTTCACCGTCAACCCTTCGTAAGCCGTCACCCTGATGGAAGATTGCCCGCGATAGATCTCTTTGATCCATTCCACGCGCTGCTCCACGCTGAACATGGGCTCTTTGCCGGCATTCACCCCAATGCCGATCACCAGCTCGTCGAAAAGCGGCAGCGCCCGGTCGATGATGTCGGTATGGCCCAGCGTTACGGGATCGAAAGTACCGGGGAATAAGCAGATTCTTTGCATACGTCTTGTGTATTATTCTCCGGGAGACGGTTTCCGCAGTTCTTCCCGGTTGATGAATATAGAGAAAATAGTCGTTCCGTAATTACGTTGCGTGCGGTAATAGCTGAATTGTTTGTAATCGTTGCGGGGTGTATGTTCCAGCACAAACCAGCCTTCGGGCTTCAGCAGCTCTTTCCGGAACACCACCTTCGGCAGCTCGTCTATCGTGCCCAGCGCGTAAGGCGGCCCGGCGAAGATAAAATCGAACTGTTCGTTGCACTGTTCCAGGAACTTGAACACATCCATCCGGACGAGTTTGAGATTGATGCCCAGCGAAGCCGAGGTTTTGGCGATAAAATCCGCCATGGCATTGTCTTTCTCTACGATCGTCTGGTCCGTAGCCCCGCGGGACGCCAGTTCGTAACTGATGGCCCCGGTGCCGCCGAAGATGTCCAGCGTTTTCAGTTCGGAGATGTCCAGGTTGTTTTCGATGATATTAAAAAGGCCGCCCTTCGCAATGTCTGTCGTGGGCCTGGTATGCGGCATATTCGCAGGGGGGCTGATGCGGTGACCGCCCAATGTGCCTCCGATTATACGCATAACGCCAGTGCATAAAGATTGTGGAAATGATGCGGCGGCAGCTCGTTCATTTTCGGGATATACAGGAACCCGTCCGGCTTATGCGCCCATTCCAGTCTTGGCAGGAAGCGGTTCAGCTCCTGGTATACCTGGGAATCCTGCGTGAGCGCGCCACCCAGCTTGATCCTGGCCTGCTGCTCCGCAAAGCCCAGCTGTCGCAGGGAATTGACGATGTAGTATACGATATCAAGACCGCTGCGGTAAGTGTATTGCTGTTGCATCTGCAGGTTGCCGGCAGCGTAAATGGTAAGCGTGAATTGCTGGGGCGCCACTTCGATGAAGGCGATGCCCTCGGGGTGCTGAATATCGCGGTCTGCCCCGTAGGCTTTCAGCAGTGCCGAATGCGCGTGGATCACGCGGTCGGTGGAAAATTCCTTTCTTAAGAATCCCAGCATATCCTTATCCACTGCGAAAACATTCACCATGCCCAGTTCAGGCAGCAGGTCGTTTAATACGGCCTCATGTATCTTTTCCGGTAGCACCGCTCTCAGGTAGTCCTTTTTCAGCTGGGACTGGAAATGCGTTTCCGGCACCAGGGTATTGTCCGGCGAATCGAAAGCGAGCAGCACCTGTTTGAACGCTGTGAAAAGGAGCTTGTCCGCATCAAAAATGTGCTCGATCATCTCCAGGTCCGCCATTGCCACCGTTTTAGGCTGATAACTGTAACTCTTCAGCGCCAGGAACTTCCGCTGAAGCGGCGACATCACCGCATAACTGAACGTACCGGAGCCGATGAGCACCAAAAGCGTGCAGGTAGTGAGGTCCGTCTCCAGCAGGGAGGCGTCGTCTATCGCGTATGTGGGTTGTATGGTATATGCCACGGGCATTTTTGATAAAGATAAAATCCGCACAATAATAAACAAAAAGCTCCAACGGATGTCTCAAATTTGGTAAAAAAGAACTGGGTGGAGGTTCTTTGGGGCTGGGGGCACAGCTTTTTTACCAAATTTGAGACATCCGTTTCCGTAACCCAAAAAAGGAAAAACGTAGTACCAGGACAAGGAATTATAATATGATGCACCCCGGAAACACCCTTGCAACTTCACCATTTGAAACGGTCTCTGCATCCAAAAAGGAAAAACGCAGTACCAGGACCATCTTCCACCCTCCACCCCTCAAAAAGCGGGGCGGAAACGGGTATCGAATATTTTATAAAAAGCTGTGCCCGCAGCCTCAAAAAACACTGCCCAGTTTCTTTTATGAAAAATTTGGCATCCGTTGAAGCTGATTGAGCAGATGACGAAACACATTGCTCCCTTTATAAAGCAGCAGTAGCAAGGTTTTGAGTATCTTGCGCCACCTAACGTATGCAAGTTAATTTAACTTATAAGCAGATCATAAAGATCGCCGGGCCCATATGTCTCGCACTCATTTTGCCCCAGATCAATCATATGACGAATGCGGCCTTCCTCGGCCATCTCGGGGAATTCCCGTTTGCGGTGAACGGCATTGCCGGCATATATTACCTCGTCATGCACATGATCTCCTACGGGCTGAACAACGGCTTGCAGGTACTGTTCGCCCGCAGGGCCGGTGAAATGAACTACGGCGGCATGGGCAGGATCTTCTCCAACGGTTTTTTCCTCGCTTTGATCTTCTCCGCCTTCGCCATCTTCATCACCTACGCCTTCGCGCCTGCGTTTTTCTCCGCTTCCCTGCACGACCATGCCATTATGGGCGCGGCGTCTGATTTTGTACGTATCAGGATATGGGGACTGCCCTTTCTGATGCTCATGAGCCTCTGCAACGCATTTTATATCGGTACCGGCAACACGAGGCTGCTCGCCATTACGTCCATTTTCCAGGAAGCGGTGAATATTACGCTGGACTATGGTTTTATCTTCGGCAATCTCGGTCTTCCCGCACTGGGACTGAACGGGGCGGCCTACGCGTCTGTTATCGCGGAACTGACGGGTTTTATAGCGGCTTATTCCCTGCTGTTCGGCCTGAAATTCCCGGCGAAGTTCAGGTTGTTCGAAACCTTCAGGCCGGAATGGCAGGCGATCAAAAATATCCTGACCATTTCCGCGCCGCTGATCGTGCAGTTCCTGTTCAGCATCGGCAGCTGGCTGGTGTTCTTTATTTTCATCGAGCACCTGGGGCAGCGGCCGCTGGCGGTGTCTAACATGATGCGCAGCGTGTTCGGGCTGTTCGGGATATTCACCTGGGCGCTGGCTTCCACCTGCAACACGATGGTGAGCAACCTTATCGGCCAGCAGCGGGAAGAAGATGTGCTGAAACTGGTGAAAAGGATCATGGGCATCGCGTTGCTGTGCGCCAGCTTCGTTTGCCTGCTCATCAATTTGTTCCCTTACCAGCTGCTGCGGATATATACTTCAGATATGACGCTCATCACCGATTCGATCCCTTCCATCAGGGTTTGCACGTTAGTGATGCTGCTGTCTGCCATGACGGCCGTCACGTTCAACGGCGTTACCGGTACCGGCAACACGCGCATCAACCTGCTGATCGAATTTGTTTCGGTGGTGGTATACCTTACCTATTGCATCGTGATCATCGAAAAATGGCGAAGCCCGCTGCATTGGGCCTGGGGCGCGGAGTTCGTGTACTGGACCGCCATGGGCGGACAGGCATGGCTGTACCTGCGCAGCGGCCGGTGGAAAGGCAAGGTGCTGGCTTAATTGCGGTTATTGCATGTCTTCCAGCATCTTTTTACATTCCGCTTTGTACGCGATATCGTCCTGGAAAATAGGGCGGAGCTTTACGGCCTTGTTGAGCACTTCCATGCTTTGCGTTTCCTGGTTGTTTTGTTTGAAAGCAATGGCGAGGTCGAGGTAATTGAGGATGAAGGAAGGTTTCAGCTGCATGCATTTTTCATAGTTGGCGATCGCTTCTTCCATGGTACCGGGAGGCACGCCGCCGAACAATACTTTAGCGGCCGCTTTTTCGATGGAGCTGAGGTTGTACAGGTCGAAATTCCATTTGCCGATCAGGTGAAAGGCTTCCCCGTAGCCGGGTTTGAACTTCAGGGCAAGGTCCGCATACTTTTTCACTTCTTTCGCGGCGGCCACTTTTTCTTTCGCTCCCGAGATCTGCGCCAGGCGGGCGTAATACACGGCCTGCGCATAATTGGCTTCGGCGTTTTCCGGCTCGGCCTTCAATGCTTCGTAGGCGTAGATGCGTGCCTGGTCGAGCCAGGTCTGTTTGGCGGCTTTATCTTTCTGGCGGGCGGCTTCGCGGCTGCAGATAAGGCTGGATTGCGTGAAAGCGGCCACATGGCCGGGAGATACCTGCAAAAGCTCCTTGTATTTGGCAAGGGCCTCGGTTTCCTTCATTTGTTTCATCAGTGTTTGCGCCTGCGTGAGCAGCTCTTCCGCGCTTTGGGCCATGGAGGCCGGCGCAATGCCGCAAAACATAAGCAGCAAGATGGTTTTCTTAAGCATAGGACTTTAATTTGAATTTATGGGTCATCAAATTTAAGCGTTCCTGCCTGTAAATAACAGCCGTTCTTCAATAATGTTTCTCCAGGCTCACCACCGAATAAGCGAGATCGCCGCCGAACGGCGGGGCCTGCTTGCGCAGCGTCACTTTGGAATGCGCAACGGCGGGGTACCGTTCGCGGATGGCGGCGGTAATGTCGTGCACCACCTGCTCCAGCAGCGGCTGCGGCACTTTCATCACGCCGCAGGCGATGTTGTACAGCTCTTCGTAATTCACCGATTCAGACAGCATCGAAGGATGTTCCGGCTCAGGAATACTTACCTGCACATCGAGTATAAAATGATTGCCCAGCACCTGTTCTTCCTGGTAAAGCCCGTGAAAGGCGAAGAAGCGGGCACTTTCCAGCGCGATGGTCAGCATAATGATAAAAGATAAAAAAAGGCCGGCCTTCGCTGGCCGGCCCGTGAAAAAAATTAATGTCCTTTTGCGGAGAGGTATCTTTCCGCGTCCAGCGCGGCCATACAGCCGCTGCCGGCTGCGGTCACCGCCTGGCGGTAGATCTTGTCCTGCACGTCGCCGCAGGCGAATACGCCTTCCACGCTGGTGCGGGTGCTGCCGGGAACGGTTTTGATATAACCCTGGTCGTCCATTTCCAGCTTGCTGGCGAAAATGCCGGAGTTGGGCTGGTGGCCGATGGCTACGAAAAACGCGCTCACGGGGATCGTTTTTTCTTCTTTGGTCTGCGTGTTGAGGATGCGTACGCCGTCTACCTTGTTCTCCCCGGTCACTTCGAGGGTTTCGGTGTTCCAGTATACCATGATGTTGGAAGTTTTCAGCACCCTGTCCTGCATTACTTTGCTGGCCCTCATTTCATGACGGCGAACGAGCATATGCACGTTGGAGCAGATCTTGGAAAGATAGAGCGCTTCTTCGGCCGCGGTATCTCCCGCGCCAACGATGGCCGCTTCTTTCCCGCGGAAAAAGAACCCGTCGCACACGGCGCAGGCGGATACGCCGCTGCCGTTGAGGCGCTGCTCGGAAGGCAGCCCCAGCCATTTGGCGGAAGCCCCGGTGGCGATAATGATCGCGTCCGCGGTAATGGTTTTTTCTTCGTCGATCTCTACTTTATAAGGCTGGGAACTGAAGTCCACGGCGGTAGCCATGCCATAACGGATATCTGCCCCCATGCGGCTGGCCTGTTTCTCGAAGTCCACCATCATTTCCGGGCCCTGGATGCCTTCGGGGTAACCGGGATAGTTTTCAACTTCGGTGGTGATGGTAAGCTGGCCGCCGGGCTGGATGCCCTGGTATAGTACGGGTTTGAGGTTGGCGCGGGCGGCATAAATGGCTGCCGTGTACCCCGCCGGGCCCGACCCGATGATCAGTACATGTACATGTTCCTGTGATGTCTTGTTTTCCATGCTGTCGTTTAATGTGTTGGTGTTGGTTTTGATTTTATTTAGGTATGATAATGGTTTTCAATGCCACGCTGTAGCCTCCCCAGTAGCCCAGCGCTCCTTTTACGTTGCCCATCGTGCGGGTGGGCGATGAGAAGGGATTGCCGGCGGACGAATAGGCAAATTCCGCCGTGCGCCAGAAATCATAGGTGTTATGATCGATGTTGCAGAATTTCAGCGTCACCGTATCCCCCTTGTCAAAAAAACCGTAATCGCCGCTGATGCCGGAGCTGCGGTTCTTATCTACGCCCGGGGCCACCACCACGTCGAAGCTGGTGCCGTTCACCACCTGGTCGTCGAACACGGAGCTGAGCGCCGGCAGGAAACGGCCGCGGTTCAGCGAAGTGAAATACCGGAAATAGTTGCCTCTTTCCGGCGGGTCCGTCACTTTCAGGAGTATTTCCGCCCGGTTGGAATCCTCTTCCTTCCCGAACTTCCACCACATCGTATCGATCCTGAACTTCGGCTCGGGGATCGTGGTGATGGAATGGAACGTTTGCCCCTCTGTTTCTATCCGCAGCGTATAACTTTTACCGGGCTCGCCGAAAAACGCCGTCTGCATGTCTGCCGTATCTACCGTATAAAAGTAGAGGGCGATGCCGCCGGTGGTGTCTGTCCGGTATTCGCGCAGCCGGTGCGTTTGTACGCCGTTGCTGACGGTTACGGCCGCATTGTGCACGAACGACTCCAGCAGCTGCTGCGGGGTGATCCTGCTGAAATAGTTCAGGCTCTTGCTGATCCGCACCATGGGGAAACTTCCCTGTTCAATGATGCCTTCCACTACAACCATGTCTTCAGTGCGCTGAAGATCAACGTTGATTTCTTTTTCACAGGCCGTACCGATTACTGTCAGAAAAACGAATGTGAAGTATGCCTTTCGCATAAGATTGCAAAAATAAAGGGTTGAAAGGAGATTTTCGAATCCGGAAATGGAAGTACCGTCGTCTATATGACTCTATATTAGTATAGACGGCACCTATAGGCATAAAAAAAACATCCCGCCTTATGTAAATAGGGCGGGATGCCTTTATCCCGGGTTCAGTAAAATATTTCTAGTTCAATTATCCCAGATAGGATTTCAGTGCGCCGCTGTAGCGGGCTTTCTGAAGCCTTTTAATGGCTCTTTCCTTGATTTGGCGGATGCGTTCTTTCGTCAAATCGTACTTCTGCCCTATTTGTTCGATCGTTGCGCCGTTTTCACCATCCAGACCAAAATATGCGTTCACGATCTCCGCTTCGCGGGGGCTCAGGGATTTGAGCACGCGGCGGATCTCTTCTCTCAGCGAATCCTGCATTACATCGTCGTCGGTCACGTCGCCGCCTTCCAGGAGGTCGCCCATCGCCACGTCTTCCGCTTCGTGCACGGGTGCGTCGAGGCTCATGTGGCGGGTATTGCTCTGGAAAATGTTGTTGATCTCAGACTCGGACATTTCGAGGATCTCGGCCAGCTCTTCGGTGGAAGGCTCGCGTTCGTTTTCCTGTTCGAATGCCATGTACGCTTTATTCGCTTTATTGTAAGTGCCAATTTTGTTTTGCGGCAGGCGGACCAGACGGCCCTGCTCGGCCAATGCCTGTAAAATGGACTGGCGGATCCACCATACGGCATAAGAGATGAATTTGAAACCCTTGGTTTCATCGAAACGTTGTGCTGCCTTGATCAACCCTAAATTACCTTCATTGATGAGGTCGGAGAGGCTTAAGCCCTGGTGCTGATATTGTTTGGCCACAGAAACAACGAAACGAAGGTTTCCTGTAGTTAATCTTTCAAGAGCCCGCTGGTCGCCCATTTTTATGCGCTGAGCCAGAATGGTCTCTTCCTCTGGAGTTAACAAAGGGATCTTCGAGATTTCCTGCAGGTACTTTTCTACCGCCTGCGAATCACGATTGGTGATCTGGGTGGCAATTTTAAGTTGCCTCATATTTTACAAGTATTAGTTTAAGAATATTATATTAACAGCCGAAAGATTATTTTGTTGTAACATTTAAATGGTATATCTTACACGGTTGCGAAATTAGCCTGCAAAGATCGTGCTAATCCCCCACTCTTCCAAATTACTGCGATATGGTTAGGCTGGGTTACGGAACCGGGTCAAAGAATTGCTCATTACATGTTCACTTTCAATCGCTGAGCGCTGTCAGCCGGACAGTCTCCATGCCTGCCCGTCATAACAAAGTACTCCATATAAACGGATTTTAATAGCGAATTCGTCCGTATTTCCGGGGGTTTATGTAAATTTTAACAATTGAAAAATATACTCATTCAAATTAATAACTTCACTAATTTATCTAACCACCTTTTGCAAATTATTTAATGGATTTCAGGAGCGACACTTTTACAAAACCCACTCCGGCCATGCTGGAGGCCATGCTTAATGCCCCCGTGGGCGACGACGTTTTCAGTGAAGACCCTTCCGTGAACGAACTGGAAGCCAGGATGTCAGCACTTTTTGACATGGAGGCCGCCCTTTACTGCCCTTCCGGCACAATGAGCAACCAGGTCGCCATCAAAGTGCACACCCGCCCCGGCGACGAAGTGATCTGCAGTTCCCTCGCCCACGTATACATTTACGAAGGCGGCGGCATCGCCTTCAACGCCGGCGCACAGGTACGCCCCCTCGAAGGAGACCGCGGCATGATCGCGGCAGCCGATGTCGAAGCCGCCATCAATCCCGACGACGTTCATAAAGCACGCACCACCCTCGTATGCCTCGAAAACACCTCCAACCGCGGCGGCGGATGCTGCTACGACTGGGAAGAGATCGAAAAGATCAGGGCCGTTTGCGACGCCAATAACCTTCAGCTTCACCTCGACGGCGCCCGTCTTTTCAACGCGCTGCTCGCCACCGGTCAAACAGCCGCGCAATACGGCAAAACGTTCGACAGCATTTCCGTCTGCCTCAATAAAGGCCTCGGCTGCCCCATGGGCTCCGTGCTGCTCGGCAGCAAAGCTTTTATCAAAGAAGCGCGCCGCGTGCGCAAAAAGTTCGGCGGCGGCATGCGGCAGGCCGGGTATATGGCCGCTACCGGCATTTATGCGCTGGAACAGCATGTAGACAGGCTGGCAGACGATCACGCACATGCCAAAATGATCGCCGCAGCGTTGCTGGAACAAACCTTCGTGGGGCATATGCTCCCCGTGGAGACCAATATCCTCATTTTTGAAGTGCACGGCGGGTGGACGCCCGTCAAATTCCGCGACTACCTCGAGCGCGAAGGCATCCGCGTGATGGCCATCTCACCCACACAGGTAAGGATGGTGCTGCACCTGGACATTACGCCCGAAATGGTGGAAAAGACCATCGGCGTGATCCGCACCATGGCCTGAGCACGGCTCAATCCGGCATACTGATGTTGTAATACCGTTTCGCCGATCCGTAATCGCGAAGATCGGGGCCTGCACGCACCAGGCCATCCCGGCCGATGATCTGATGAAGGGTTTTCCTTCACGGACCGGCCATTCAGGTTAATGGCCGGTTATTTCCGAATCAGCCACGGATTCAATATTTTTGCAATCCTGTAAAAGAAAACTGCATATATTAAACAGCATGGAACTTTCGAAAAATTACATCCCTGCCGCGGCAGAAGACAAATGGTACCAGTATTGGATGGAGAAGCAGTATTTCCGTTCCGTTCCCGACGAGCGGCCTCCCTTTACCATCGTAATACCGCCGCCGAACGTAACCGGCGTGCTGCACATGGGCCATACGCTGAATGAGACCGTGCAGGACATCTTGGTGCGCCACGCCCGCATGAGCGGCTTCAACGCATGCTGGGTGCCGGGCAGCGACCATGCTTCCATCGCCACCGAATCGAAGGTGGTGAATATGCTGAAAGAAGAAAAAGGCATCGAAAAAAGCCAGCTTACCCGACCCGAATTTCTCAAATACGCCTACGAATGGAAGGAAAAATACGGCGGCATCATCTACCACCAGATCAAAAAACTGGGCTGCTCGGTGGATTGGGACCGCGTGTCTTTCACGATGGACGATCATTATTACCAGGCGGTGATCCGCGTGTTCGTAGACCTTTACAATAAAGGGCTCATTTACCGCGGCGCCCGCATGATCAACTGGGACCCCAAGGCAAAAACCGCCCTCAGCGACGAGGAAGTGGAATATAAAGAGATCAACGGCAAACTTTACCACGTGAAATACGCTGTGGTAAATGCCGCGGGCGAAGCCACCGGCGAGTTCATCACCATCGCCACGCAACGCCCCGAAACCATCATGGGCGATACCGCCATCTGCGTAAATCCCGGCGATGAGCGTTACGCACATCTCAAAGGCCACTTTGCCGTGGTGCCGCTGGTAAACCGCAAGGTGCCCGTGATCTTCGACGAATATGTAGACAAAGAATTCGGCACCGGCGCCCTCAAAGTAACGCCCGCGCACGACATCAACGACTATAACCTCGGCCTGAAACACCACCTCGAAGTGGTGGACACGCTGAACGACGACGGCACGCTCAGCGCAGCCGCCATCGTGTTCGTCGGCGAAGACCGTTTCCGCGCGCGCAAAAAAGTAGTGGCTGCGCTCGGCGAGCAGGGCCTTCTCGTAAAAGAACAGGAATACACCACCCGCCTCGGTTACAGCCAGCGCAACCCGGATACCGTTGTTGAACCGCGCATTTCCACGCAATGGTTCGTAAAAATGGCGGACATGGCGCAACCCGCGCTGGACGCGGTGGTGAACGGCGATGTACGTATTCATCCCGGCGACCGCTTCCTGGCCACTTACAAATACTGGATGGAAAACGTGAAGGACTGGTGTATTTCCCGCCAGCTGTGGTGGGGCCAGCAGATCCCCGCCTGGTACGACGAAGCGGGCCAGTTCGTGGTAGCGGAAACGCAGGATGATGCGTTGAAGCTGTATGCGGAGAAGTTCGGCAAAACCGTACCGTCGCTGCGGCAGGACGAAGATTGCCTCGATACCTGGTTCTCTTCCTGGCTCTGGCCCATGGAGGTTTTCAACGGCATCAGCCAGCCTAACAACGCGGACATCAACTATTATTACCCCACTTCCGTACTGGTAACCGGGCAGGATATCATTTTTTTCTGGGTGGCCCGCATGATCATGGCCGGCCTGGAATACAAACACGAAAAACCCTTCAGCGACGTATATTTCACCGGCATGGTGCGCGACAAGCTCGGGCGTAAAATGAGCAAGCAGCTCGGCAACTCGCCCGACCTGCTGGAGCTGATCGAACGTTTCGGTGCGGACGCGGTGCGTTTCGGCATCATGATCTCTTCCCCCGCAGGCAACGACCTGCTGTTCGACGACACCAGCTGCGAGCAGGGCCGCAACTTCAACAACAAGATGTGGAACGCGCTCAAACTCGTGAAAATGTGGAAACCCGCCGCGGATACCGGCGCCCCCGTTCCGGATTTTGCCGTGGAATGGATGGAGAACCGTTTGAACGAAGTGCATGCCGAAGTGGAAAAACTGTTTAAGGACTTCCGTCTCAGCGAAGCCCTCAAAGCCATTTACAGCCTTATCTGGGACGATTTCTGCTCCTGGTACCTCGAGTGGATCAAACCCGGTTACGAACAGCCGATAGACGCGGGCGTGTACGAAAAAACGATCGGTTTCTTCGAGCGCCTCGTGCAGCTGTTGCACCCGTTCATGCCGTTTGTGACGGAAGAGCTGTATCACCTGCTGCGCGACCGCCAGCCTGGAGACGACCTGGTGATCCGCCAGTTTTCCACTCCCGCCGCCACGCACCAGGCCATTCTCGCCGAAGGCGCGCTGGCGAAAGAAGTGATCACCGGCATCCGCGACGCGCGCAACAAAAACCAGGTGAAGCCGAAAGACACCATTGCGCTGCATATCGAAACACGCCATGAGAACGCCTTCCAGCGTATAAAAAGCATACTCGCCAAACAGCTCAACGCGCGCGAACTGGCTTACACCCGTAACGCGGTGCCCGGCGCTATCGCGCTGGTGGTGGGCAAAGACAAGTTCTACATGCTGACCGATACCCTGATAGACCCGGCGGCGCAGAAAGAACAATTGCTGAAAGACCTCGTTTACCAGCAGGGCTTTTTGAAGTCTGTTACGGCAAAACTGTCCAACGAAAAATTCGTGCAGAACGCCAAACCCGAAGCGGTGGAAGCCGAGCGGCGCAAACTGGCGGACTGCGAAGCGCGCATCCAGGCGATAGAAGAAAGTCTCAAACTGTTATAATTTTAAAGCCCGTCCGGCGTTTTAGTAACCGGACGGGCTTTTTTACCGGTTCCCTATGATGCAGAAACTATTTTACACGGTATTGCTTTTTATTTGCTGCTCCGCTGCGGCCACGGCACAGGCGGGAAAACCCTCGTCCTCCCAAAAGCCTGCACAGAAGCCCGCCGCGAAAGAAAAACCGCTCAGTTTCCGCACCACCTGGGGCATTTTCCTCAGCGATACGCTGCCCCGCCCCGAAGTCGTAAAACTCCTTGATTCGTCGCTTGTTGTGCGCGACAATAAAAACAACAAATTCCCCGTCGTGTCTTTCGACTTCACTTACGAAACAAAAGAAGCATACCTGAACGATACCACGCAGCAGGTCGGTTTTTACACCGACGCCATCGGCGATTCCTTTAAAAGCGACCGTCTCAGCACACTGTGGAGCACACGGCTGAAGGAAACCGTGCAAAAAGGCGAAGTGTTGTTATTCTCCAACATCGTGGTGCGCTACACCGGCGATAAATATTACCGCGTGCCTGAAGTGCGCATCGTCGTAAATTAGATCTGTTCCCCCTGCCCCATCAGCAGCCCCCATGCGCGCATGTTCGGGATGCGGTCGAAGATCACTTTCAGCAAAGCCATCGCGGGAATGGAAATGAACATCCCCGCAATTCCCCAGATCATACTGCCTACGAACACGCCCAGCAGGGTGATCATTGCATTGATGGACACTTTCGAGCCTACGATCCGCGGCAGCAGCACGTTTGCGTCGAGCAGGTGAATGCCGAACATGATGATCGCCGCCCACAGGGCCTGCGCGGCCGTGCCGGTGGTGAGCGTTACCAGCACCGTCACCAAAATCGTGATCACCATGCCGATGTAGGGAATCACGTTGAAGATCGCGCCCAGCGTGCCTAACAGCACGGCGTACTTCACACCGAGCGACAGCAGCGCGATAATGTACAGCGCCGCCACCACGATCATTTCAATGAAAAGCCCTACCACGTAACTTTTGATCACGATGCGCGAATGCCCGATCACTTCCCGCACCTGGTCCGCATGTTCGTGTTTGAAAAGCCGCAGCAGGAAATTCATGAGCAGGCGGCGGTAAAAAAGCAGGAAAAAAGTATACAGCGGGATAAAAACGAGGAATATCAGCATGGAAGATACAGACGAGATGGTGTTCACCGCGAACTGCGATACGGTGCTCACGCTTTTGGCCGCCGTTTCGTTGATCCAGGCCACCTGCTGGTCCGAATCGATCTTGAATTTTTCGTCGACCCAGATGGTGAGGTCGTTCGACAGCGCCATCATTCTTTTTTCCAGCACGGGGAGGTCGCTGAGAAAAGTGGTGGTTTGCCAGGAAATAAAATACACCATGCCCAGCATCGATATCACGAAGATCAGTACGGCTACTGTGGAAGCCCAGCCCCTGGAGAATTTCAGCCTTTCCAGCCCCTGCGCCAGCGGCAGCAGCAGCACGGCGAAAAGAAAACCGAAAGCCACCGGCGCCAGTATTTCCTTCATCGTGCGCAATATCACCACGATCAGCACCAGGCTCAGCAGCACATGGCTCAATTTGATATAAAAAGGCGGTTTGTTGGTTACCGGTTTCATTCAGTTGTTTTTAAAAAGAAAATAATTGCTGCAACGGCACGATCACTTCGAAACGGTCTTTCCGCGAAGGGGCGCCGGGATTGGTGTTCAGCAGGTAACTGTAACGCAGCCCGAAAGTAAACGGCAGCGTATTTCCCACCTTCGTATCGAAATACAGCTCTCCCCCCGCGGATGCATAAGTAACATCCTGCCTGCTGCGAAAGTTGTACGCGGAACTGTAATCGTAAAACGCGTTGCCCCTGATGCGCATAAAATATAACAGGTTCGCAAAACCCCAGTCAGGATAAGCAATCGGGAAATGATAGTTGACGCCCACCTTCCAGATATGTTCGTAGAAAGGTTTGCTGTAGCCTCTTGCGTACACGAAATTATCGCTGAAACTATACCGGAGCATCGTGTCGCGCTGCTGGAACGCGCCCTGCAGCACGATGCTGTGATTGGCTGAAAGGCCCGGCAGGTAAAGGTCCAGGCGGCCATAGAGCTGCTCGGCCGGCACATCGTTCACGGATCTATTGTAACGCAGGCTCAGCGACTGCCCGAAGTGCGAGTAAATATTTTGCAACGCTTTGATGCGCTGGTTGGAAAAACCGAGGCTCAGGTCGAGGTACTGGATGTGGCTGTCGGTAAAGCGGTATTTGGAATTGCCGGCGCGCGTGCGGTTCACTTCGTGGTAATTGCCGCCGACCGTGAGGCCGGTGTAATATTTTCCCGCGGAGAACGTCAGCGGAACGCTCATACCGCCGTACCAGTCCAGCTCGTTCCATTGCACCTGCACTGTATCGTTCACGAAAAGGTAACGGTCCATGCGGTAATCGGCCCCGGTGCGCAGGTACGGGAAGAAGCCCGCGTAAGTAAGCGACCCGCTCACCGCCGGGCTGTTCTCATTCGTATTGTAATACGCGCCGATCGTGCTTTGAAGGGTGCCCAGCACATTGTCTCCATACAGGTACCAGCCGTATTCCGGGTCGTTGATGCTCGGTATCCAGCTGTGGAAATTAAAAAGACGGTGCGTTTTAGCGTATTTGCGGGCCTCCAGGTTGCTGACAGGCACTTTATCGAGAATGTTGCCTTCTTCGCCCAGATCGGGCCGTAACCATGCGCTGTGGTGATTTTCCTGCGGGTTGAAGGGCGTGCCTTCCGCCAGCGGTTCCCGCAGCAGCTTGTAACCTTCGGCGGTGAATTCGCTGAAAACGATCTTATCCTGCTGAACGGCCATGTGGCTCACGCCGTTGGGGCGGCGGGTGATGCGGCGCACGGGGCCGCCGGCCAGCGGCACGGAATAAATGTTGTCCGCATCGGCGAACGATGCCTGGAAGTACACTTTGTCGCCTTCTATGCTGGAAATGCCGATGGTTTGAGTGCCGAAAGGAACGAGAAATTCGATTTCCCCCATTCCCACCAGCATGTCCAGCAGCGCTTTATTTCTTTGGTCAATAAACGCCGGGGACATTTTTGGCAGTTCCCCTTTCTTCATCCCGATTGAAGTGTCTCCCATGCCGTGCAGCGGCGGGTACGATTCCCATTTCCCTTTTGCGGCCTGCAATTTGTCCGGAACATACCGCAGCCGCTGCCTGATCAACGCCATCCTGCCTTGCTGATCGCGCACCGCGCTGACGATATACTGATCGTCTTCCGTGAATTTTGGATAGGTATAGTACCAGTTTGCGGGGTTTTCCGGCTCCCTGAGCACCTGCCCTGTTGCCGCATCCAAGATTTCCAGTTGATATCGTTGCTCCGGCGTTACCGCATTCACCACGATCCATTTGCCGTTGTGGCTCAGGTCCGGCGAAAAACAGCGGCGCTCGTGTTTGAGCGTGGCGGCGCGCCCCGTCTGCCGGTCGAACACTTTCACGACGGAATAGTCTTTCCGGTTCCAGCGCGGGTCGTACCGTGCTTCCGTCCACAAAATACGGCCGTTGCGGTAGCTGAAATAATCGTCGAAACCGATACCCGGCCGCGCGATCAGCTCTTCGCTGCCGTCAGCGTGCCGCAGCCTGAAACTGGCGGGCTCCTTATAGGAATTATGCTGGTAAATAAGCGTGCTGTCGTTTACCGCGTACACATACCGGTAATTAGACACGGTGCGGCCCGCGGGCGTAAGCGTATCGGCCTTTTCCACGTCCTTCGGCTTCCAGTTTTTTGCATAATGGTCGAGCGAAGCGGCGAAGAACGAAGCGGCGTTTTTGCCGGTGCGGCGTTTCAGGCTTTGCGAAAAGGGATAAAACACGCCGCGGTAACGTACCGCGTCGTCCGTAACGCCCTTCCAGAAGTCTTTCCCGTATTGCAGCCTTCCGTAACTGCTCATGAGGTAGCCGGTATTGTAATGGTTGGGCATGAATTTTTTGTACGACCCGTTGCGCACCTGCATGTAACTGTAGTTTTTATCGGCCAGCGTAAGCGCGCGGAACCCGTCGAAAAACGCGGGCAGGCGGCCGCGGCCCTGTAAGCTGAGCGCGGTTTCCATGGTTACGGCATCGCCTTCCCAGAACCAGTCCGGCACCGCCACGGCGCTGGCGGCACCCTGCCCCAGTTCGCCGCCGAGCCAGTAAAACACTTTGCTGATGCCTTTTTTGAAATTGTTGTTCTGCACCACGTGCCGGTATTCGTGCAGCGCCAGCTGGTCCAGCCAGTTGATGGAGCCCAGCTCCGTACTGTTAGGCGGCGGGGTGATGAAAAATTCGGAGCGATACGGCCCCACCTGTACATAACCGTTGGATTGCAGCGTTTGATGTTGCAGGATGATATTGATCTTTTTCACCTTCGGGCCGAGGCTGCCGGTATTGTAACGGCTCATGTGCCGCACGAGGTCCGCCACGCGCCTCCCCTGCGTTTCCATGCCATAAGGGAAAATCACCCGCACCGTATCCGTATTCACCTGTTGCCACTTTTGGGAGGGCGGGTTGCCGCCGAACAGTTGTGCAGCCGCCTGGTTGGCTAATAAAACGGCCACGGCAAGGCATAGTAGTCTTTGCATATGAGATGGGTTAGGCACCGGGAAACAAATTACATACAATTTTTTACTTTCATATCTCCCGGCCTGACCTTCATGTGACAACATACATTCTTCATTTTTCCGTATTTTTGTGTATAAATCGTATCAAAACAATGGAAACAATCACCAACGCACCTATAAATCTCACCAGCGGCGCCATAAAGGAGCTGCAACGCCTCCGCGCGGAAGAAAGCTTCGACCAGAGCCAGTACCTGCGCATCGGCGTGAAAGGCGGGGGTTGCTCCGGCCTTTCCTACGTGCTGGGCTTTGACGCTAAAATGGAAGATGACGAGGTTTACGAAATTGAAGGCATTCCCGTTGTGATGAAAAAATCGCACGGCCTGTATCTCCTGGGCATGGAAATCGACTTCCAGCACGGGCTGAACGCGCGCGGTTTCACTTTCACCAACCCGAACGCCACCTCCAGCTGCGGCTGCGGAACATCATTCGCGGTTTGATCATTGCAGGAAAAGCATATTTATAGCAAAGGCCTTCCCCTCCGGGAGGGCCTTGATGTTATATGAACCCCGCCATTGATACTTTTTTGCTTTTCGCTCTCCTTCTTCTCTCCTATATCACTCGTATATCGATCCTATACGGATCGTATATGCACCGCATCCCAGTAAAATAACATTCAAAGAAAAACCTTCGCCGCGGGCCTCAAAAACAAAGGCCGCTCCAAACGGAACGGCCTTTTATGAAAATTTATTTTTCAGCTTATTTGCCTCTTACCAGCGGGGGAGCTTTTTCCACTTTCACCGCTTCGGTCTCATTGGCCAGGGTATTCTTCTTGTCGAAGTCTACCAGGATGGGAGCCGCCACGAAGATGGAAGAGTAAGCGCCGGTGAGCACGCCGATCAGCATCGCGAAAGCGAAACCGCGGGTAACTTCACCGCCGAAGATGAAGAGGATAAGGATGGTGAGGAACACCGTTACAGAGGTCATGATCGTACGGCTCAGCGTTTCGTTGATCGCGCGGTTGATCACTGTTTTGCTATCTCCACCTTTGGTGAGGCGGAAGTTCTCACGGATCCTGTCGAACACGATCACCGTATCGTTCATCGAGAAGCCGATCACCGTAAGGATCGCCGCGATGAAGTGCTGGTCGATCTCCAGTGCGAACGGTACCCAGCTGCGGCAGAAAGAGAACACTGCCAGCGTTACGAGCACGTCGTGCAGCAGGGAGAAGATGGTGCCGATAGAGTACTGCCATTTGTTGAATCGCAGCAGGATGTACAGGAACACCACAAGCAGCGACAGGATGGTGGCTTTCACGGCGCCGGTCCTCAAGTCGTCTGAGATCGTAGGCTGTACGGTCTGCGAGCCAACCAGGTATTTCGACTGCCAGGCAGCCAGGTCGAGGTTGCCCTCGTAGTTGGATTTAATGCCGTTGTACAGTTTGCCGAGCACTTCCTTGCCCACTTCGTCGGTATTCTCGTCGATCTTGTAAGCGGTAGTGATGTTCAGCTGGTTGTTGGTGCCGATGGTCTTTACGTAAGTCTCGGATTCGAACTCTTTGTTCAGCGCATCATGTACGGCTTCGCGGTTCACCGGTTTGTCGAAACGCACGGTGTAGCTGCGGCCGCCGTTGAAGTCCACGCCACGGTCGAAACCGTTGAAGAAAGACCCAACGCCCAGTACGAGCACGATTGCGGAGATAACGTAAGTGTATTTGCGCATGCCTACGAAATCGTAGTTGGCATGCCTGAAGATCCTGCGGGAGATCGGGGTGAAATACTCCAGGTGGCGTTTTTTGTTCGTCCACCAGTCGGTGATCATGCGGGATACGAGGATACCGCAGAACAGGGACAGGAGCAGACCGATGATCTGCGTGGTGGCGAAGCCCAATACGGGGCCAAGACCGAAGTAGAACAGGATGCAGGCTGTGAGCAGCGAGGTGATGTGACCGTCGAGCACCGGCGCGTAAGAACGTTTGTAACCGTCTTCCACCGCCTGCTGGTAGGTTTTACCGCGGCTCAGCTCGTCCTTGATCCTTTCAAAGATAATTACGTTCGTATCCACTGCCATACCGATGGTAAGCACCAGGCCGGCGATGCCGGGCATGGTGAGCGTGGCGCCCAGCGATGCGAGGATGCCTACGGTGAACAGCAGGTTGAGTATCAGCGCGATGTTGGCCACCCAGCCGCCGGTGTTGAAGTACACCAGCATGAGCACGAAGATCACGACGAAAGAGATGATGAATGATTTGGCGCCCGCGGCGATGGATTCCTGGCCGAGAGTGGGGCCTACCACCTGCTCCTGCACGATCTTGGCGGGGGCGGGCATACGGCCGGACATCAGGATGTTCGCAAGGTCGTCCGCCTCTTCGGTAGTGAAGCTGCCGCTGATAGAGGAGTTGCCGTTGGGAATTTCGTTGATGATGGAAGGCGCGGTGTACACGACGTTGTCCAGCACGATCGCTACGTAATTATAAGTGCTGCGGTCGTCCGGATTGCTGGGCTTCAGCTGGCGGGTAAGGTTGCGCCAGTCGCGGGTGCCCACATTGTCCATGCTCATGCTCACTTCCACCTGGTGGTCCTGGCCGAAGTCTGCACGCGCGGCGATCACCCTTTCACCGGTGATTTTCGCTTTCGGGTTGGTCGGGTTCACTTTGATGCCGAACACCTGGAGGTATTGGTTGCGGTCTTCTTTATTGGAAGGGCCGTAAAGGAACACGAGGTCTTTCGGCATGGCCGCTTTCACCGCGGGCATTTCGAGGTAGCGACGGAAAGTGGCGGTATCTCTCGGGAGCATCTGGCCCAGCATGGAGCTTGGTTCGGGATTGATCTTGAAGATCACGAACAGCGGCATTTCCTTCTGGTCCCTTGCAAGCGCGAGCGCTGCGGAATCGCCTTTCGCCACGTTCTTGCCGGAATCTTTCGCGAGAATGTCTGCGAGGGAGCCGGTGGAATCGGGGGAAGCCGGGGCGGCTGCGGTAGCGGTGGAATCCGTTGTTACGGCGCCGGTGTCTACTTTGGGAGCGTTGCCCTGCGCGGCCTTGATGGCTTCGTTCATGGGCAGCAGCACTTCTTCGTAGAACTGCTGGCTGGTTTTGTATGTTTCACGGAACTCGAGGTTGGCGCTGGCCTGCAGGTACTTGCGTACGCGCTCCGCATCGTCCACACCCGCCAGTTCCACGGAAATGATGCCGCGGTTCTCGTCGAGGTTGATGGAGGGGGAAGCCACACCGAACTTGTCGATCCTGTTCTGTAATACTTTATGCGTGTTTTTGATCGCTGCTTTGGCTTCGTTGCGGATCACGTTCAGCACCTGGTCGTTACTGCTGTTGAAGGTGATCTGCTTCTGCTGCGCGCTGGCGAAGATGGAAGAAAGTTTGCCATTGGGCGCTTCTTCTTTATAAGCTTCGCCAAACAGCGTCACGAAATCGGACTGGCTGTTCTTTTTACGTTCTTTCGCCTTGGCGATCGCTTTGTTGAACGCGGGATCTTTGGATTGATTGGCGAGCTGGCGCACAACGTCTTCCACGCTAACCTCGAGCACAACGTTCATACCGCCCTGGAGGTCGAGGCCCAGGTTCAGCTGTTTTTCTTTCGCTTTGGTATAGGTGGTAAACCAGGGAAATCCTGCAATCTCCTTGCCACTGGTGCTGTCCAGTATCTGTTCCGTACGCGCTTTGATGTAGTCGTTGAGGGTATCTCTGTACAGGGATTGCGCCTCTTTGTTACCGGCATACTTCTGTTCGGCGGAGGGATACTGCTTGGCCACAAAGTCTTCGGCCTGGGTCTTTATCTTTTTCTCATAGTTCCGCACCACGAACGTGAAGGACAACTGATACAAAGAGATAAGGATCAGTGCGACAGCAAAAAATCTAACCAGTCCTTTTAGTTGCATTTTGTTTGATTATTAATATAAATTTTTTAAGAGTTGCAAAGATAGAATTTAAATTGATATATTAAAGCCCGGATACAAACAGTTCTAAAACCAATATCTGATTGGTTTTGAGCTGCCTTCCGGCTAAAAAATCCTTTCTATGGCGCAACGGTTTTTTCTGGCAGGTGCAATATTGGTTTTTTTTGCGAACTGCCAAACTCCCAGGGCGATAATTTCCACCGCTATGACAAAAAATTCCGATGTATTCCTGGATTCGCTGCTGAAAACGAATGCCACGCGCCTGGGCCCTGTCATGGCCGATCCGGCGGAATACCGCCTCCAGGTCATCTACACCCGCATCGACCGCAATGCCCGCAACCGCCCGGTTTTTACCGACTTCACTTATCGCCTTTCCCCTGAAACCTACTTTTACCCGGCTTCCACCGTCAAAATGCCCGCCGCTTTCCTCGCTCTCGAAAAAATGAACCGGCTCGGGCTGGACAAACACACCGTCATGCATACCGACAGTCTGTCAGCCATTACTACGGCCGTTACGGCAGACAGCAGCGCGGCCAACCTGCAGCCTTCCGTAGCGCATTATATTAAAAAAATATTCCTCGTCAGCGACAACGACGCATTTAACCGGCTCTACGAATTTCTCGGCCAGGAAGATTTTAACCGCGCGTTGTGGAACAAGGGCTATCCTTCCGCCCAAATCCGCCACCGGCTCAGCATCGCACTGCCACCGGAAGCCAACCGCCTCACCAACGCCATCCGTTTCACCAAAAACGGCGAAACCGTTTATTTCCAGCCCGAACAGCACAGCCGGCTGCAGTTCCAGCCCCGGCACGATTCCGTGGGAAAGCAGCATTACGAAGGCGATAAACTCGTCAACGCCCCGTTCAACTTCTCCGAAAAGAACCGGATCGTGCTGGCGGACCTTCATCAGATCCTCCGCAGCGTAATTTTTCCGGAAAGTGTAACATCTGCGCAGCGGTTTCGTTTAACTGGGGAAGATTACCGGTTTTTATACCGGTGCATGTCTCAACTGCCAACGGAAACCGACCGGCCGGCCTACGACACCGCTGAATTTCACCGCAACTATGTGAAATACCTGCTGGGCGGGGCCGATGCAAAAACCGAGCTGCCGCCGGGGCTCAGAATATTCAACAAACCGGGATGGGCATATGGCTTTTTAACGGATGTGGCTTATTTTGCAGACTTTGCCAACGGCGTGGAATTTATGTTGTCAGCCACCGTGTACGTCAATAAAGACGGGATCATCGGGGACGATACCTACGACTTTGAATCGACCGGCCAGCCTTTCCTGAAAGAGCTCGGCCAGCTGATCTACGAAACGGAACTGAAACGCGAAAGAAAATACAAACCGGACCTTCAGCGTTATAGAATGACGTACGGGACCGAAAAACAACCTTGATCAACATTCATATACAAGTCTTAAATCATAAAATGAAAGAGCGCATGGTAACTAAAAAGAGCCGTTTATGGGCACTGGCCGCAGTGGCAGTAGCAATTACCGGTTTTTCCTCCTGTCTGAAAAACAGCGATCCCACCCCTCCCGAACCGCAGACGCTGATCGCGTTCGTGAACGGCGTGGCAAGCCCCACGTACGGACTGGACATTTTCCAGGAAGGTCAGAAGATCACCCCCACCCCCATCGCGTTCGGCGAAGCCGTGGGAGCACGTTTCAAACCGGACAGGTACAAATTCGATTTCAAAAAAGGCGGTGTGGACAGCCTGCTGAACACGCTTACCGCCACTTATGATACTTCGGCGTACAACACGGTAGTGGTATACGGCGAGCAATCCACCGGCATTGAAGTACATCGTATCCTCGAGAACTTCGAGAATATTTCCAGGACAAAAACCAACGTGCGTTTTTACAACCTGATGTCCGGCCCCGACGGTGTGGACGTATTCATCGGCGCCAATAAAATATTCGCGTCCCGTTATTATGCCGACTTTGTAGGCGGGGGATATTCCCAGTTCGAAGCGGTAGACGCCGGCAACACCACCGTTACGGTAAAAGATGCCGCGGGCACCCAGATCGCCACCAAAGGCGATGCAGCGCTCACGGCAGTTGGCGGGGCTTACAACATCTACCTCATGGGGCAGAAAGATTCCACCGGCGTTACCAAACCCGTGATCAAAGTAATCACCTATCAATAAAGATACGCTCCGGTTTAAAACAGGAAAGGCCCCGGCATTGCCCGGGGCTTTTTCATTTTTTTGCAGTAGGTTTGCCGCGGTCAACCCAAAAAAATAACGCCTATGCAATTAGCCGAAAGATTAACACGGATATCCGTGCCGCAAACCATCAGAATGGCAAAGCTCAGCCGCGAACTGAAAGCCCGGGGAATTGATATCGTCGATCTCAGCATCGGCGAACCGGACTTCGATACGCCGCAGCACATCCGCGAAGCCGCCAAAAAAGCCATCGACGAAGGATATACGCATTACACGCCGGTGGCGGGTTATGCTGATCTCAAACAAGCCGTGGCGCATAAACTGCAGCGCGACAATTCGCTGGAATACACGCCAGAACAGATCGTGGTGAGCACCGGGGCCAAACAAAGCATCGCCAACGCGGTGCTCAGCATCGTGAACCCTGGAGACGAAGTGATCATCCCCACCCCTTACTGGGTAACGTATTCAGAGCTGGTGAAACTTTGCCAGGGCGTCGTGAAATTTGTGCCCTGCGGCATCGAAGACGATTACAAGATCACGCCCGAAAGGCTGGAAGCCGCCATCACGCCCAAAACCAGGCTGTTTATGTTCTCCTCACCCTGCAACCCCACCGGTTCCGTGTATTCGCACGAAGAACTGAAAGGCCTGGCGGAAGTGTTCGAAAAACACCCGGAGATCTTCATCATTTCCGACGAGATCTACGAATATATCAATTACGTGGCGCCTCACAGCAGCATCGCCGGCTTCGGCACGCTGAAAGACCGCACCGTGATCATCAACGGGCTCAGTAAAGGTTTTGCCATGACCGGCTGGCGCCTCGGTTACCTGGCCGCGCCGCTGGAGATCGCCAAAGCCTGCGACATGGTGCAGAGCCAGTTCACTTCCGCCACCTGTTCCATCACGCAGCGCTGCGCCATCACGGCCCTGCGCGGCCCGCTGGACACGGCGAAGGAAATGGTGGCCGCTTTCCGTGAAAGACGCGCATTCATCTTCAAAGCGCTCGGCGACATCCCCGGGCTGAAAGTGAACGAGCCGGACGGCGCGTTTTACATGTTTCCCAACGTAAGCCACTTCTTCGGCAAATCGTTTGAAGACGTAACGGTGAAAGATGCGGACGATCTCTGCATGTACCTGCTGCATAAAGCAAACGTGACCGTGGTATCCGGCAAGGCTTTCGAGCAGCCGCAATGCATCCGCATTTCGTACGCCACGGGCATGGACCGCATACAGGAAGGCATGAAAAGAATGAAGGAATGGCTGGGCAAACTGAAATAACAAACCAGCCTGAAAGATAGACGGATGGCGCCTTTTGGGGCGCCATTAGTTTTTCAGGGTATCGGTGTATTCTTTATAACGCTGTTTTACGTACACACCGAGGTCATAAGCCGTAACGCCCATTAAGAAACCCGCATTGGGCCTGGTTTTCTCGATAAACGCCTCCAGGCTGTCGCCCTTCAGCGGAATGAAGCGGCCCACCAGGTAAGCATTATACATCCTGTCCACGGCGCGTTCTTCCAGCTTCGCCGTGATCCGCCGCCGGAAAGCCTCGTCCCTGGCCTTTTTCTTAAAATCGAATACAGATGCGATAGCGGCGACGTTCAGCGATACGCCGGGGAGATGATGCGTTTTACCCTCTTTCTCATAGGTGATCCCTTTTTGTTCCTCAAAGGGAAGAACCAGGTTGAGTTTCGGCTGCATCAGCTTTTTCAGCATCGCCGAATCTTCCGCCAGGCCGCGGTGGCGCACGTTGAACTCCTTCAGCTGGTAAACGCGCATGGGCACGCTGTCTTTACGCAGGGAATCTTTAAACTGCGTGATGTACCGGGGATAGGGAAACGTGTCCCGTTTGGGGAGCTGCTGCGCCGAAGCGGCGGAGCACCATACGGACGCGCTCATCAGGGCAAGAAACCTTGGATTCATGCACTGAAACTATACGATAACGTTCAAAAGAAACGTTAAAAGCGGCCGTCGGACTGTGAGGAAAAAGTTAAAAGTTGCCGGTGGAGGCTCAGCACCTGCGGGATCACCATCTGCTGTTCGTCGTTGTAAATAATGTAATCGGCCAGCTTGAGCTTGATGGCTTCGTCCAGCTGCTTGTGCATGCGCGCCAGCACGGCATTGCGGTCTACCCCGTCGCGTTTCATCACCCGCTGGATGCGCAGGGCCTGCGGCGCGGATACCACGATCACTTTGTCTACATGATGGAACGATTCGGTTTCGTACATAAGGGCGGCTTCCTTGAGCACGTAGGGACTGCTTTGCTGGCGGGCCCATGCTTCGGAATCGCGGATGGTGGCGGGATGTACGAGGGAGTTGAGCAGCTCCAGCTGCTCTTTGTCGGCAAACACGATATTGGAGATATGTTTGCGGTTGAGCGATCCGTCGTCAAAATAGGCGGCGTCGCCAAAATGTTCCCTGATCTGGGTTACGAGCAGGGGGTCCTTCACCATGATCTCCTTGGCCGCATCGTCCGCCGAATACACGGGAATGCCCAGCAGGGAAAAAATCTTCGCAACGGTTGTTTTACCCGAACCGATTCCTCCTGTAATGCCTATGATCTGCATATTCCGGCAAAATATAAAAAAAAGAGAGAAGGGAACGCCTCCTCTCTTTCATATTCTTAAATCTTAACGATTATTTGGTCTCAGCGGCTTTGTTGAGTGCGGCGGTATATTCCATGCTCACGGCAGAACGCTCGACGGTAAAGAAAGTACCGGGGCTCACTTCGATCTGCAGGGTGTTGTTGTCGTTGATCTTTTTCACTTTACCATGAATACCCGCGATGGTCACCACTTTATCTCCTTCCCTCAGGTTATCGATGAATTGTTTCTGTGCTTTTGCTTTTTTGGTCTGCGGGCGGATCATAAAGAGCCACATTACGAGGATCATACCGCCGAAAAACAGCAGGGTGCTCGCGCTGAAGCCGCCGCCGCCCTGGCCACCGGCCGGGGGCGTCATCAGGAATACGTTTAATAAATTGTACATCGTATGTTGTTTATTGATTTGAAGCTGGTAAAATTACTATTTCTTTGCCACGATCACGCATTGGATTTTCGGGCCGTTGATCATGGCCGGATTGGTATTGGCCTGGATATACAGTTCTTTTTCGGTATATCCTTCCGGGCGGCCCTTGCTGTCGAACTTCACTTTCATGAACCCGCTTTCTCCCGGTTTCAGCGGCTCTTTCGGCCATTCCGGCACGGTGCAGCCGCAGCTGGCTTCTGCCTTGGTGATCAGCAGGTCGCGGTTGCCGGTATTGGTGAATTTGAATGAATATTCCACCACTTCGCCTTCCGTTACATTGCCAAAGTTATGGCTTTCCTTTTCAAAAGTCATCACCGGCCAGGTGCCTTTCGAGGTGTCTGCCGCGTCGGTGGGCCGGGAAACGTTGTTCCCGGAAGGCCCGCCGCAGGCGGTAACCGCCATGGCAGCGGCCAAAAAAAGGTACAAGATCGGTCGCATATACAAATAGTCTTATTTCTTGTTTCTGTCCGTTTTTTCCACCAGGTTCGCCTGCACCAGGTCTTTGAGGATATTATCGAGGATGCCGTTGACGAACTGCCCGCTTTGCGGCGTGCTGTAGGCTTTGGCCAGGTCGATATATTCGTTGATGGACACTTTCGTGGGAATGGTGGGAAAATAAAGGAACTCGCACACGCCCATTTCCATCAGCAGCATATCTACCGCCGCGATGCGCTCAGGGTCCCAGTTCTGGAGCTTCGGTTTGATCAGCTCCATGCAATAATCCTTTTTATTGATCACGGTAGTGAGCAGGTCGCGCGCGTACTCGAGCTTTTCGCGGCTGATAAGCTGCAGGAAGTTGAACAGCTGTGGCTTTGAAAGGTAGTTGCCTACCAGGATGCCCATCATGTCTTCATCGTCGCCCCAATGCAGGAAGCTGTCTTCCATATGCTGGCGGAACAGTTCGTTTTTTTCGAGGATGTGCCTATAGATATATTCGACGATGTGTTTCTCGGAAGCTTTGTCTCTCGAGGGCTCCGCGATATAGGTCTTGTAGGTTTCCGATTCCGCCAGCTGGTTGTAGAGCCTGCGGATAAGGTCCTGGTCTTCGAACTTCCGGAGCTTCCAGGTATCGAGATTTACCTGGAACCCTTTGTCTTGCAGCACCTGGAACACGAAGTCGTTCCCGGCGATCTTGGTATTGACGGCGAGGTCTTCGGCGCTGGGCAGGTGTTTGCCGGCCCTGGCCTGGGCGTCCGTCTCCGCATACTGGGCCACGCGGGCCAGCGTGTACAGTATATAAGTGAATATCTGGCAGGTCTGGTCCAGCTTTTCGTTAAGCAAACCCGTTGCAGTTCCCGGTTTCACGGTTTCCTGCTCCATGGTATCCATGGCATACAGCGTTTGCATTACTTTTACCCGTATGTTTCTTCTACTGATCATTGTACGCTTAGGAAAATGGCCGCAAATCTACTGTTTTACAGGGACTTTTTAAAAAATACTTCCCGGGGCGGCATGGCGGGGAGGCTTCAAACTGCCACTGGAAGGGGGCGTGACAGGTAAAAAATGAAAAAATGGCATTTCTTGACAGTCCCGTTCCGATTTGCTTATCTTTGCTTCCTGCAAATTTGGCTCATGGCCTGGTTGGCACAATCTTCGTGAAAGGAAAAACCATCAAATTTCACAAATCTCATCTTTTTAAAAATAGAATCACAATGGCTAAAAATTTAAGTATTAAACCTCTGGCAGACAGGGTGATCGTAAAACCCGCAGCAGCTGAAGAAAAAACCGCAGGCGGCATCATCATCCCCGATACCGCTAAAGAAAAACCGCAGCGTGGTACGGTAGTAGCAGCCGGCCCCGGTAAAAAAGATGAACCCGTGAGCGTGAAAGTAGGCGATACCGTGCTGTACGGCAAATACTCCGGTACAGAGATCAGCCTGGAAGGCGACGATTACCTGATCATGCGCGAATCAGACATCCTGGCCGTTATCTAATCGTAACGCCGGCATCATTATTACTTAAACACGACCAAAGAAAATAGTACAACTATGGCAAAACAGATCTTCTTCAATACAGACGCCCGCAACAAAATGAAAAAAGGCGTTGACACCCTGGCTAACGCAGTGAAAGTGACCCTGGGCCCCAAAGGCCGCAACGTGGTGATCGAAAAGAAATTCGGCGCCCCCGGCGTAACCAAAGACGGTGTTACCGTAGCGAAAGAAATTGAGCTGGAAGACCCCATCGAGAACATGGGCGCGCAAATGGTGAAAGAAGTAGCGTCCAAAACCGCCGATATCGCGGGCGACGGTACCACCACCGCTACTGTGCTGGCGCAGTCCATTATCGGCGAAGGCCTTAAAAACGTGGCCGCGGGCGCAAATCCCATGGACCTGAAACGCGGTATCGACAAAGCCGTTAAAGCGGTTGTCGAGAACCTGAAAAGCCAGTCCGAAAAAGTAGGCAGCGACAATAAAAAGATCGAACAGGTAGCCGCAATTTCTGCCAACAACGACGCGGAAATCGGCAAACTGATCGCCGAAGCCATGCAGAAAGTGACCAAAGACGGCGTTATCACCGTTGAAGAAGCGAAAGGCACCGAAACCACCGTGGAAGTAGTGGAAGGCATGCAGTTCGACCGTGGCTACCTCTCCCCTTACTTTATTACCAACAGCGAAAAAATGCAGGCCGAGCTGCAGAGCCCCTACATCCTGATCTACGACAAAAAGATCAGCACCATGAAGGACATCCTGCACATCCTGGAAAAAGTAGCCCAGCAGGGCGCTCCCCTCGTGATCATTTCTGAAGACCTGGAAGGCGAAGCACTGGCCACCCTCGTGGTGAACAAACTGCGCGGCACCCTGAAAGTGGCTGCTGTAAAAGCTCCCGGCTTCGGCGACCGCAGGAAGGAAATGCTGCAGGACATCGCTACCCTCACCGCAGGCGTGGTAATCTCCGAAGAGCAGGGTTACAAACTGGAAAACGCCGACCTGACCTACCTGGGCCGCGCTGAATCCGTAACCATCGACAAAGACAATACCACCGTTGTAGGCGGTAAAGGCGATAAAGAAGCCATCCAGGGCCGTATCAACCAGATCAAATCACAGATCGAAGTGACGACTTCTGATTACGACCGTGAAAAACTGCAGGAACGCCTCGCCAAACTGAGCGGCGGTGTAGCCGTACTGTACGTTGGCGCCGCCACCGAAGTGGAAATGAAAGAGAAAAAAGACCGTGTGGACGACGCCCTGCACGCTACCCGCGCTGCCGTTGAAGAAGGCATCGTAGCAGGCGGCGGTGTTGCGTTCATCCGCGCCATCGAATCGCTGGACAAACTGAAAGGCGAGAACGAAGACGAGCAGACCGGTATCGCGATCGTTAAACGCGCGATCGAAGAGCCGCTGCGCCAGATCACCGAAAACGCAGGCATCGAAGGTTCCATCGTGGTACAGAAAGTGAAGGAAGGCAAAGCCGACTTCGGTTTCAACGCCCGCACCGAAACTTACGAGAAAATGCTCGCAGCCGGTGTAATCGACCCAACCAAAGTATCCCGCATCGCACTGGAAAACGCCGCATCCATCGCTGGTATGCTGCTCACCACCGAATGCGTGATCGCTGATAAACCCGAGCCTAAATCCGCTGCTCCCGCAATGCCGGGCGGCCACGGTATGGGCATGGATTATTAATCCTCCCGGGAATAAAATTTCCAAAGTCCCGCCCCGGTATTCCGCGGCGGGATTTTTTTATTGTAACTTTCCCGCCATCCCCGCCGTTTAACGGGTGTGATTTTTGAAAAAAAGCTAAATTCAGGCATGTTGTACCGTCGTATTCTGACTTTTTTCCTGCTTACGGTCCAGATAACGCTGCTGGTTTCCTGCTCCAAGGAAACACCCAGCCTCGAATCAGCGCTGGATGCCGTGTACAGGGATACGGACGTTATCAGGAACTACCTGGTTTCCACCCGGCAGGATTCCGGCGTGCAGTACCACCCCAGCGGGGTAGTGTACAAGATCATGGACAAAGGCAATGAAAAAGACACCATTCACCTCAACCAGGTGCCGGTGGTTACCTTTACCCGCCGCATCCTGGGCAACCCGAGGATCGTAGAGCAAAGCCCGCTGCCCACTTCGTTCGACAACCGGCAGCTGAAAGACCATATCGCAGGCTGGCAGATCGGCCTGCAGCTGATCACCAAAGGAGGCCGCATTATTTTATACATCCCGTCGCGGCTGGCATTCGGCGAAATCGGGGTGCCAGGCACCATTCCCCCCAACGCCATCCTCGAATGCGATGTCAGCCTTATCAATATCAAATAACAGCAACACTATATGATGAAGAGAAACATCCTTGGCCTTGTGAGCCTTCTGGCGATTGCACTGATCTTTGCCTGCAACAAAAAAGACGACCCGCAACCACCGTACGATTACGACAAACAGGCCGCCATCGACGAGCAGAAGATCAAAGATTATATCGCGGCCAATAATCTCACCGGTTATGTGCGCGATACCACCGGCGTTTATTTTAAAGTGCTGGTAAACGGCCAGGGCGGCGATACCATCAAGCTCACCGACCGTTTTAACATCGATTATAAAGGGTTCCTGCTGAACGGCACCCGCTTCGATTCCGCCAGGGCGGTGACCTTCGGCGATATGCGCCTGGGCCAGCCCGGTTTGATCGAAGGTTTTAAAGTAGGCCCGATGAAAACGACCAAAGGCGGCACCGTACGGTATTTTATCCCTTCCGTGCTGGGCTACCGCGACCAGGACAAGGGCTCCATCCCCCCCAACTCCGTGCTGATCTTCGAAGTAAAGCTGAATAATTATTATTACTGATTCAGTTTGAATTTTTTATACAAAATGCCTGTTGTTCACCGCAACAGGCATTTTATATTACCGGGAAAATGTACTACATTTAAGAAGACCAGAATCGAGAAAATCGCTGTAATTATTCCCGCGTATCGCATGCACAATGAAACGAGATACCGCCCCGATTGTAAGGACCCGTTGGAACTGCATTTCATGCAGATATTCCGCAGGCACGAAGGCCGGCTGTATGCCCTGGCCCTCAAACTCACCAAATCCGACGCTTACGCCCAGGACGTGATCCAGGATGTGTTCATCAAACTCTGGGAACACAAGGAAGATTTCGGGCAGATCCGCAACATGGAAGCCTGGCTGTACCGGCTCACCGAGAACCGCGTGATCGATTTCCTGCGCAAAGCCGCCGCAGACGAGCGCCTCCGCGAATCCATCTGGAACGCCATGCCCGTCAACCCCGATGCTACCGCCGCCGTCGTGGAAGCCCGCGAATACCATCACATTCTCCGGAAAGCGATAGACCGCCTTCCGCCCCAAAGAAAGCTCATTTATTGCCTCAACCGCGAGCAGGGGCTCAACTACCGGGAGATCGCCGAAGAGCTCAAAATATCGCGCCATACGGTCAAAAACCAGCTGTCTACCGCCCTGCAGGCCATCCGCAACTTCGTGGCCAAAACCGCGGGGCCGCTTACCTTCCTTTGCCCATTCTTCTTCTGAGCCCCTTCCAAAAAAAAATTCAGATTTTTTTTCAAACCCGATAGGAACATTTTCCCGCTGCTTCGTCTTCCCGGTATAAGTACACCATTACAACCACCCCGCGATGGAAGAACGGATACAATATTTATTCAGGAGATACCGGGACAACACGTGCACGCCGCAGGAGTACGAAGAATTTTTCGCCCTTCTCCGGCAAGGCTCGCACGACGAGGACGTGCGCGAGCTGATCCGCCAGGTTTACGAGGCCGAGGCCGCCAATACGCCCGCGGAAACCTACGTGAACGGGCACGGCCAGCTGGTGGCGCCTTTCCGACGCAACCGCGCCATATTGCGCAAAGCGCTGGCCATGGCCGCCATATTCGTAGCCGCCGTGGCCGCCGCGCTCTGGCTGATGCCCGAACGCAAGCGCGGCCCGATCGTAAACATGGCCCGCCAGCATACCGCCCGCAGCGAATACAAACACCTGCGCCTGCCGGACGGCTCGGAGGTCTGGCTCAACGCTGCCAGCACGCTCGAATTTCCGCAGCAATTCAGCGAAAGCAAAAGGGAAGTGTACCTCACCGGCGAAGCCTACTTCGACGTGGAGCACGCGGAACAGCAGCCTTTTATTATCCATACCGGCAAAATATCCACCACCGTATTGGGCACGGCTTTCAACATCAAAGCTTATCCGGGGCGTAAAAACGTGGTGGTGAGCGTGAGCCAGGGTAAAGTGAGCGTGGATTACGGGGAAAACAGTCCCACTACCCTCACCAAAGGCCAGCAGCTGAAAGTAGACCTCGGCCGCCTGGCCCCCGCCGGCAAAAAAACGCTGATCGCCGAGGCGGCGCCATGGAAACAGGGAGACCTGCAATACGACGGCGAAACGCTGGCGGATATTATTGCAGACCTGGAACGGGTATACGACGTAAAAATATCGATCACGCAGGAAGAGTTGCGGAAAGTGCCGGTGAGCACTTCGTTCAAGCGGGACATCGGGGTGGAACAGGCCCTGCAGGTGCTGTGCAGGCTGACCGATACCAAACTGACATTAACAGAAGGAATTTATACGATCCATTAACCAAAATCGAAGTCAATGAACCATCCATGCATTCTTGCATCCGGCTGATTGTTACAAAAAGCAGAGAGCCGCTCCAATTGCGACCTGGCAGCGGCTCCTGTTTGCAGTTGAATAATCCCTTTTCATGAATTATTAAACTTACCAAAGCTATGAATTTGTATGTAGAAAAAAGCAATTTCATTGCTCCGCTATGCAATGAAAAAAAGCGGCCGGCGCCCATCTTCCGGCGGCTTTCATTCAAAAGGTGTATTATGAGGATTTCCATTCTGGCAATATTGCTCACAATCAATGGCTTATTGATGGCCGCCAGCGGTAGCGGGCAGGACCTGAGCAAGATCACCGTGTCTATCGACCTGCGGAACGCATCGCTTAAACAGGCGTTCAAAAAGATCGAATCGCTGGCCGACTGCTCCTTTACCTACAGAACACAGGACGTTGCAGGTTACAACAATATCACTTACCGCGCTACAGACATCCCCGTCAACCGCCTGCTCGACGAGCTGCTGCGCACCACAGACCTGCGTTACGAGCAGGTAAACGCCAATATCGTCATTAAAAAAGGCGCCGTTCCCCTCACCGCCGGTCTTGCCCCGGCCGGTGTGGCGGCGGCTACCTTTGAAGGCGGCATCCGCGGCGTTGTGCGCGACCCTTCGGGCAACCCGGTGCCTTACGCTACCGTGCAGATCGTAGGCTCCACCAAAGGCGCCGTGGCAGACGACCAGGGCCGTTTCGCCATTGTAGGCGTGGAAGCCGGCGCTTACAAGCTGCGGGTTACCGCCATGGGGTACGAAGCCCAAACCCTCGACGTGACCGTGGTCAACAACCAGACCGTGACCGCCGATTTCAACCTCCAATTGGGCGATACCGACCTGTCTGAAGTAGTGGTAACGGCGCTCGGCATCACGCGCAACCAGCGGTCGCTCGGCTACGCCACGCAAGGCGTGAAAGGTGAAAACCTCACTTACGCCAAAGACCAGAACGTGCTCGGCGCGCTGGCCGGCAAAGTGGCGGGCGTGCAGGTGGTAGGCGCTTCCGGCGCCAGCATGGGCGGTACGCAGAAGATCAAGATCCGCGGCGTGAATTCCATTTCCGGGTCGGACCAGCCGCTGATCGTGGTAGACGGCACGCCCATTTCCAACGCCAACTTCGCCAACAGCGACCGTGCGGACTACGGCAACCTTGCGCAGGACATCAACCCCGAAGACATTGCAGACATCAATGTGCTGAAAGGGCCCGCCGCATCGGCGCTTTACGGCATCCGCGGGCAATACGGCGTGATCATGATCACCACCAAAAAAGGGCAGCGCGGCGCGAAAAAAGTGAACGTGCAGCTCAACAGCGCGTTCTCGGTTGAAAAAGCCGCCAACTTCATGAAACTGCAAAATCTCTACGGCGCCGGTTCGAAACAAACCTGGAACACGCTGGCCAACGGCCAGAAAGTAGTGCAGATGGACTGGGACGAAAGCTGGGGGCCCAAAATGGACGGCACGCCCGTGCGCCAGGTGAACAGTTTTTATCCCCTCGATCCCGATTACGGCAAAGAAACGCCCTTTGTGCCGCACCCTACCAACATCGAGGATTTTTATGAGACGGGCACCACTTTCAACAACGGCATCAACGTATCCGGCGGCAGCGAAAACGCCACGTTCCGCCTGAGCTACAACAATACCAACGTTCGCGGCATAGAGCCCAACAGCTGGCTGAAAAGGAACAATCTCGGCGTAAGCGCCTCGCTCGATCTCACCAGCAAACTGCAGGTATCCACCAATATCAACTACGCGAACAACAGCGCCCAGCGCCCGTCTCAGGGCTCCGAATGGGGCGCGCGTTACATCGTGCAATGGTTCCAGCGCAACATCGACATGAAAAAGATGCGCAATTACAAATACGCGGACGGCACTAACCTGCACTGGAATATCGACCCGCCCGCCAACGGCAGCGACGGCGTGATCACCGACTTTGAACCGCTTTATTGGGACAATCCTTATTTCGACGCCTTCGAAAACACCAGCAACGACAACCGCGACCGTTTCTTCGGCGACGTGGGCCTCACCTACAACCTGCTGCCAGGCCTCAAGCTGAGCGGTTTTGTGCGCGGCGACGTGTATACGCAGAACATCGAAACGAGGATCGCATTCGGCAGCAGAAGGGTGCCGGAATACACCGTGGGCAAGTACCAGAACAAAGAAATGAACTACGAGTTCCTTGCGCAGTACAACAAAACGGTGAACGACTTCTCCTTCAACGTGAACCTCGGCGGCAACATCTTCAACCGCAGGTACACTTATGTATACGGCGCAACGGCCGGCGGTCTTTCCAGCCCGGGCTACTACAGCCTCGAAGCGTCGATAGACCGGCCCGAGGCCAGCTCCTACCTGCTGCGGAAAACGATCCGCAGCGCATACGGCATGGCATCCGTGGGTTATAAGAACCTGCTGTTCCTGGAAGCGTCGCTGCGCAACGACAACTCTTCGACCCTCAACCGCAGCAACAACTCTTACTGGTATCCCTCCGTATCTACCAGCTTCGTATTCAGCGACGTGCTGAAATGGAAGCCGCTGAGCTACGGCAAACTGCGCCTCAGCTACGCACAGGCGGGCGCCGACGTTTCAGTATATGAAACTTCGGTCAACTACGGCGTGGGCGGCATTTACAGGCCGCCATCCGGCACCGCGGTGAACTCGCTGTACGTGCTAGACAACCTGGTAAACCAGAACATCAAACCTTCGTTCGCCCATTCTTACGAAGCAGGTTTAGACCTGAAGTTCCTCGACAACAGGCTGGGACTGGATTTTACATACTACATGCAAAAGAACAAAAACCAGATCATTCCCCTCGCGCTGTCCGGCACAAGCGGTTACAGCACCACCACCATCAATGCGGGGCTGATCGAGAACAAGGGATTTGAAGTGGCGATAACGGCCACGCCCGTACGTACGAAGAACTTCAGCTGGAACACCGCCTTCAACATCAGCAGGAACAAAAGCATGGTGGTGGAACTGGCGCCCAACCAGAACGTGTATCCCCTGTATTCTTCCACTTATTCCGGCGTAACCGCTTACCTCAACGCCTATGTGGGCAAACCTTTCGGCAGCCTCATCGGCAAGGCGTACCAGCGCGATTCCGCCACCGGCACCATTTTGCTGGGAGCGAACAATATGCCGCTGTATACCGAGGCCACGCATAACTTCGGCTCCGTAATGCCCGACGCCACCGGCGGATGGCAGAATACCTTCACCATCGGCAATTTCGACCTCAGCGCGATGATCGATTACCAGGTGGGCGGCATGTTCTTCAGCCGTTCGCGCATGCTGGCCGTTAAAACCGGCATGGCGGAAGAAACCGCGGCCATCAACGAAAACGGCAAAAACGTGCGCGACCCGCTGGCAGACGGCGGCGGCGTGAAAGTAACCGGTATGAAAGCATCCACCAAAGAAATGGTGACGGCATATGTGGACGCGCGCCAGTATTACCGTACTGTGCTGGGCACCCATGTTTACGAGGAATGGCTGTACGAAAGCGACTATATCAAACTGCGGGAACTGAGGCTGGGATATACTTTCAGCAAGGCGAACCTTTCGAAGCTGCCGTTCAGCAGCATCAACGTGGCGCTGATCGCGCGCAACCCCTGGATGATCTGGCAGAAAGCGCCGAAAGGTCTCGACCCTACCGAGCTTTCCAGCGGCAGCCAAAGCATCAGCTGGCTGGAATCCGGCCAGGCTAACACGGTGCGTTCTTACGGAGTAAACCTTATCGTCAACTTTTAAAGCCACACCCACATGAAAAGCAAATATCTCTTGACAGGAATCGTTTTCATCTTCGGGGCTTGCAACAAATTTGGCGACATCAACGTCAATCCCAACCTGCCCAGCCAGGCTTCCAATACGCAGCTGATCGCCAATGCGGAGCTATACCTGCCGGTATTGCAGGAATCCCCGCAGGGCGAATACAACGCGCAATACCTTTCCGAAACGCAATACCCTAACCTTTCGTTATACAACCAGGTTTCAGCGAGCTTCTACGGTATTTACCAGGGCCCGCTGATGAACCTGGAAACCGTGATCAATTCCAAACAGCTCGACGCAAAAGAAGGCCCCATCGCCAACCAGCTGGCCGTCGCGAAGATCCTGAAAGCATATTATTTTTGGCATATTACAGACCGCTGGGGCGATGTGCCGTATTCGGAAGCGCTCAAGGGCTCCGAAAAGTTCACCCCGGTGTACGACACGCAGGAATCCATCTACAACAACCTGTTCGCCCTGCTGGACGAAGCGGATAAATCCATCGTGGACGGCGACATTACCAACGACGTGCTGTACGACGGCGATATGGACCGGTGGAAAAAACTGGGCAACACGATCCGTTTGCTGATGGCGCTGCGCATCTCGGAAGTAAATGCCACCAAAGGCAGGGAAGAGTTCAACAAAGCGCTGACTAATGGCATCATGACCGAAAACGACGACAACATGGTGTTCAAACACCTGCCCGAAGAAGCCAATGAAAGTTACTGGTACGACCAGATCGAAGACCAGAACCGTTTATGGTGGGCGCTCAGCGAACTGCTGGTGAGCAAAATGAAACCGGTGAACGATCCGCGCCTGCCCGTATACGGCGACCCGAACAACGACGGCGAATATGCCGGGCTTCCCTTCGGCGCGCTCGACGGCCTGAGCACCACCGAATTTTCGTTGCTGGGCGAAGAGATCCGCCGGCAGGATGCATCGGTGTACCTCGTTACCTACGCACAGGCGCTTTTCGCGCGGGCGGAAGCCGCCAAACGCGGCTGGACCGGCGGCGGAGACGCCGCGGCGGCGGACTTTTATGAACAAGCCATCGAACATTCGGTTCGCCAGTGGAATAAAAACGATACCACCGGTTACGGCGTCATGATGGCCGCACCCGGCATGGCCTACAACGCCGCCACCGGCTACGAGCAGATCGGCGTGCAGCGCTGGGTACACCTGTTCATGCACGGCTACGAAGCCTGGGCCGAATGGAGAAGAACAGGCTACCCCACCTTCGTGAAACCGCAGGGCAAAGATGCGCCCAGCCGCCAGGGTTACCCGCCGGACGAAGTGTTCAACAACGGCAAAAATTACAACGACGCCGTTACCCGCCAGTTTGCAGGAGCCGGAGACGGCCTCTACGGCAAATTGTGGTGGAACAAATAAGTCTTTCTCTATCTGTCAACATATGCGCGTTACTGCTTGCGGTAGCGCGTATTTTTTTGCGCTGAACGGTCGTGCCCGCAAATCCCTTAACTTTGAAGATTAAACACGTTTATTGTGCCACACGAGTGTATCTCAGTATTTGATATTTTCAAGATCGGCGTAGGCCCCAGCAGCTCGCATACATTAGGCCCCTGGCGCGCCGCCATGCGTTTCATCGGGGAACTGGAGGCAACCGGCAAACTCGCTTCCGTGCAACAGCTCAGCATATTGCTTTACGGCTCGCTTGCCAAAACAGGGCATGGCCACGGAACGGACATCGCCATCCAGCTCGGGCTTTCGGGCGAAGACCCCGTTACCTGCGATGTGAACGACATCGACGCTAAAGTGGAAAAGATCCGGCGCGACAAACAACTTCACCTGCACGGGCAATTCACGATCGGTTTCGACCCGCTTACCGATATTCAATTCCTTTACGACGAATCGCTTCCTTTCCATCCTAACGCGCTTACTTTTTTGGTAACGCTGCAGGATGGCGAACAGCTGGCGTCTACCTGGTATTCCATCGGCGGGGGATTTGTGGTGAAGGAAGGAGAAATTGCGGGCGGCGGGAAAAACAACGTAGACCTGCCTTTCCCGGTGGATACGGCGCGGCAGCTGCTGCAGTGGTGCATCAAAACGGGTTATTCCATTTCCGAACTGGTGATGGAAAATGAAACGGCCTGGCGCAGCGAAGCCGACACCAAAGCGGGCGTGCTGCGGATATGGGAAGTAATGCGCGACTGCATTTACCGCGGCTGCCATACCACCGGCGAGCTGCCCGGCGGGCTGAAAGTTGGGCGCAGGGCCGCGGCGCTCAATCTCAAATTATTAAAAGGAAGAACTTATACCGATTATAACAGCTGGGTGGAAGCCATCCGCGCGGGCGGGGAACATTTTTCGTACACGCTGGACTGGGTAAGCTGTTTTGCGCTGGCCGTGAATGAAGAGAACGCCTCTTTCGGCCGGGTGGTAACGGCGCCAACCAATGGCGCCGCAGGTGTGATACCCGCCGTGCTGCAGTATTTCATTACCTTCTGCGACGGGCTGCATACGGAAAAGATCATCCAGTTCGTGCTCACCGCTTCGGAAGTGGGCAGCATCTTCAAAAAACGCGCGACCATTTCGGCGGCCATGGGCGGATGCCAGGCGGAGATCGGCGTATCGAGCGCCATGGCGGCGGCGGCCCTCACGGAATGTATGGGCGGCAGCCAGCGCCAGGTGCTGATGGCGGCCGAAATAGCCATGGAGCATCATCTCGGCCTAACCTGCGACCCTATCGGCGGCCTCGTGCAGGTGCCCTGCATCGAAAGGAACACGATGGGCGCCATCAAAGCCATTACGGCCTCGCAGCTGGCGCTCCAAAGCAACCCCGAGCTGGCGAAGGTTTCGCTGGACGCGGTGGTGAAAACCATGTGGGAAACCGCGCAGGACATGAACTCGAAATACAAGGAAACGTCCGATGGCGGCCTGGCGGTGAACATCCCGATCAGCCTGCCGGAATGTTAGGCGTTTCAGCAATATCATTCAAGGCGTTCCGCTACCACGGAACGCTTTTTTTATTTAACCGAAGGTTTTCACTTACAAATAATAAATTCCTATTATATTTGTAATTCTAAAACCCATTCGATGATGCCATCCAGTCAGGAACTGTTGTTTATCGTAATTATTGCCGGCGCGGTAGTGCTTGTTATCTGGACCCTGAAAGACACGCTGAAAAAAGGCGAAAAGAAAGAAAAAGAGGAAAAGGAAAAAGAGCTGAAAGCCGCTGCAGGTAAAACCGAAGGCGGCGGAGTGATATTGCCGCTGCAACTGCAGGCTTACGAGCGCATCGTGCTGTTCGTGGAGCGCATTGCACCACAAAACCTGATCAGCCGTGTGAACCAGCCGGGCTTTACCGTGCTGGACATGCAGATCGCCATGGTATCGAGCATCAAATCGGAATACGACCACAACGTTTCGCAGCAGATATATGTAACGGCGCAGGCCTGGGAAGCCGTAAAAACCGTGAAGGAACAAACCATTTCCATCATCAACCAGATCGGGCTGAAACTACCGCCGGACGCGCCTTCCATCGAGCTTAACAAACAGATCCTGGAACTGTTCATGCTGCAGCCCGAATCACCGTCGGATATTGCGATAGAGATCATCAATTCCGAAGCGCGCAAGCTGATGCAACATTAAAGACATTAACGAAGCGACCATGAGGGTCTCTTCTTTTTATAGGTTTTTCTTTTTGATCATTTCATTCAGCAGGTAACTTCTGCCGTTAAAACGTATATACAGGGGCGTGCTCGCATACCAGGGCCGCCCTTCTTCTTTTTCATGCACCTGTATGTGAAGGTGCGGCTCGGAGCTGAAGCCGGAATTACCCACGCAGCCCAGCGGCTGGCCCATTTTTACCACATCCCCTTCCCCCACCATTACGCTGCCTTTTTTGAGATGGCCCATAAACACGGTGTAATGTTCACCTTCGATCACCACCATGTTCGTATTCTTCGGGCCGCGTTCCATATTGGGAGGAATATTGTCGGGATTGTCGCCATACGCGCGCACCACTTTGCCGGCACAGGGGCTGTAAATGGTGTCGCCGAAAATGGCATAGTCTTCCAGGTTGCGGGAAAACACGGTGTTGGCGCGGTTGCCGTAATCGTTCAGCTTTACGATATCCATCGCGTAAATGGCGCCGCGCAGGCTGAAATGGAAAATATTGGTGGGTAGTCCTTTTCCGCCCTGCAGCACGAAATAACGGCCTTTTTTAAGCGGGAAGTCGAGCTCTACCGTCCTGGGTTTCCCCGTTGTGCCGGTGAAGTATAAAACCACCGCAACGCACAGCCAAACGGCGAAAAAGAATTTAAGCCAGATGGGCCGGGACCGGAGGGTTTGTTTCCGCCGGATAAAAAACCAGCCGGTGCTGAGCAGGAACAGGATGCCGAAAACATATTTGAGATAGATGCTGAGGAACACCCACATGCCGTACAGGTAGATGAACAAAGCCAGGAAAACCGAGAGCACGGCCGTAAACACCAGGTCTGCAAGAGGTTTCCGGGACGCGCGGTACATCAGGAAAATACTGAGCGCTGCCAATCCGATCGTAAGCGCCAATAACAAATAAGTGATCATAGCCGGGCAACAAAATTTACCGCAATTTATCGTTTTTAAAGTAACATTGTAAATATGGAAAAGAAGATCAGGACGGATTCGGGGATTGAAATACAACCGTTGTACGCCACTCCCCTGCCGATGAACGAAATGCCCGGCGAATTTCCCTTTACCAGGGGCATACATGCTTCGATGTACCGGGATAAGCTGTGGACCATGCGGCAATACGCGGGCTTCAGCACCGCGGAGGCGTCCAACAAACGTTACCATTACCTGCTCAGCCAGGGCGTAAGCGGCCTCAGCGTGGCCTTCGACCTGCCCACGCAGATCGGTTACGATTCCGATCACGCGATGGCGGAAGGGGAAGTGGGGAAAGTAGGCGTGGCGATCGATTCGCTGGAAGACATGGAAGTATTGTTCGACGGCATCGAACTGGAAAAGGTGTCTACCTCCATGACCATCAACGCCACCGCTTTTATCCTGCTGGCGTTGTACATCGCCCTCGCCAAAAAACAGGGCGCCGATCTGCAGAAGATCTCCGGCACTATTCAAAACGACATTCTGAAGGAATACGCCGCGCGCGGCACTTTCATTTATCCCCCGCAGCCTTCCATGCGGCTCATCACCGATATTTTCGATTATTGCAGCCGTGAAGTGCCCAAATGGAACACCATTTCCATCAGCGGCTACCACATCCGCGAAGCGGGCGCAAACGCAGTACAGGAGCTGGCTTTTACGCTTTCCAACGGCAAAGCCTATCTGAAATCCGCGCTGGCCGTGGGGTTAGATATCAATGTGTTCGCCAAACGCCTCAGTTTTTTCTTCAACGCGCACAACCATCTTTTTGAAGAAGTGGCCAAATTCCGCGCGGCGCGCAATATGTGGGCGCACATCACCAAAGAGCTGGGCGCCACCGACCCGAAAGCGCAGATGCTGCGTTTCCATACACAAACCGGCGGCAGCACGCTTACGGCGCAGCAGCCGCAGAACAACATCGTGCGCGTGGCCGTGCAAACGCTCGCCGCCACGCTTGGCGGTACGCAAAGCCTGCATACCAACGGTTTCGACGAAGCCATTTCCCTTCCCACGGAAGCGGCTGCACGCATTGCGCTGCGCACGCAGCAGATCATCGGCTACGAAAGCGGGATTGCAGACACGGTAGACCCGCTGGCCGGCTCCTATTACGTGGAAGCGCTCACCAAAGAAGTGGAGACCCGCGCCTGGGAACTGATCGAAAAGATAGACGCGATGGGCGGGTCCGTGAGCGCGATAGAGCAGGGTTTCATCCAAGACGAGATCGCCCGCAGCGCTTACCAGTACCAGAAGGAGATCGAAAACGGCGAAAAGATCATCGTGGGCGTGAATAAATTCACCGTGAAGGAAGAGCCCGATACCGAAGTGTTCCGAATAGACGACAGCATCCGCAAGGAGCAGTCCGACAAACTGCATCGCCTCCGCAGCCGCAGAAACAACGAAAAGGTAACGGCGCTGCTGTCGGCCATCGCGGCCCGCGCCCAAACCTCCGAAAACCTGATGCCCCTGGTGGTGGAAGCCGTTGAAAATTACTGCACCCTCGGCGAGATCGCAGACTGCCTGCGGAACGTATGGGGAGAGTACAGGGGGATTTAAATTGATTATCTTGCAGCCAGCTTTATGATCACCATGAGTAGTATCCATTACCAGCAATGCCCGGTTTGCGGATCGGCGAAGATTTCCAAAGCGCTTACCGCAAAAGACTATACCGTATCGAAAGAAAACTTCGACATCTGGGAATGCGCCGCCTGCACGGGCCGCTTCACACAGGATGTTCCCCCGATCGAAGAGATCGGCCGGTATTACCGTTCGGAAGAATACATTTCACATACCGAAACCCGCGAAGGGATCATCAACCGCATGTATCACAGCGTGCGCAAGATCACCATGCGCTCCAAACAGAACTGGGTGAAAACCGCCGCAGGCGTAAAAACCGGCAAGCTGCTCGACATCGGCAGCGGCACCGGCGCTTTTCTTCACCATATGAAACAGCTCGGCTGGGATGTAACCGGGTTGGAACCGGATTCCGGCGCAAGAGAAAACGCCCAAACCCTCTACCAGCTCGATACACAAAGCATGGAAGCGCTTTTCAGCCTGGCACCGGCACAGTTCGACTGCATCACCATGTGGCATGTGCTGGAGCATGTGCACGACCTGCACGGTTACCTGCAACAATTGCGTACATTGCTGAAACCCGGCGGCGCGCTGCTGATCGCCGTGCCGAATTATACATCCACCGATGCGCGCATCTATGGCGGCGAATGGGCCGCGTACGACGTTCCGCGCCATCTTTACCACTTCTCTCCCCGCTGCATGGACATCCTGTTGCAACGCCACGAACTGAAGATCGTGCAGAAATATCCCATGGTGTTCGACGCGTTTTACGTAAGCCTGCTCAGCGAAAAAAACAGCAAAGGCGGCAACGGTCTTGCAGCCGGCGGCTGGAACGGCCTCCGCTCTTACTGGAAAGCATGGCGGCATGTGGACAAATGCAGCTCCATCGTGTATGAAATAAAACCGCTGTAAAATTTTACCTATGACCGAGGAAAAATTGCACGAGCACGCGCTGTATGCAGTAGAAGCAGGCAAAGGGAAAAAATTTTCCGACATCCCCGCATTGCTTGCCCGCAAAGGGTTACAGCCCTGGGAAGTAGAGGAGGTAATGGAATTGCTCGCATACGACAACGCCCGCCGCAACCTGTTCAATGCAAGACAATACCTGCTGTATTCCGGGCTGGCGGTTTTAGTGCTGGTGCTGTACAATGTGCTGATGTTCCGCCTCGCGGAAGGCACCGGCAAACCCTGGTGGGAAATAGCGCTCAAGATCGCCGGCAGCTCAGGGGTAATGTGGTTTTGTTACGCCACCGTACTGACCGCGTTCACTTTTACGCTGGTATTGTTCTTCAAACGCATGCGGGCCCTTTCCGCCCTGAAAAAATAATGGAACGCGACAGGCTTCAATATTACGCTGATTACGCGCTCGCATAAGCATACCCCTCCCCCTTTTGGGGGATAGGGCGCCCGCGTCTGGACTTTCCCCGAATAGTTCCTTATCTTGCCTCCCATTCGGAATCCCCTGTGCTTTAAACCGTTTACCCTGCATGAATACACCTTTACCCCGCGCTTTTATCCGGCGCGCACTGTTATGTATTACCTGTGTATTGTCGTTCCGGCATTACGTTTCCGCTCAGCATCTATCCAATACCGGCACGGATTTCTGGGTCGGGTACGGGCATCATCAGTTTATGGAACCCGGTATGGGCAACAGCCAGGAAATGGTGCTTTACATCAGCGCCGGACAAGCTGCCGCCAACGTAACCGTTTCCATCCATGGAACCGCCTGGGTACGCAATTACAGCATTCCCGCCAACACCTCCATTACCACCGAAACAATACCCAAAGCCGGGTTTTATGACGCCCGGTTATATTCGCCGCCGCCTTCGTTCGGCGGAACCGGCGGCGAAGGCATTTTCGCCAACAAAGCCATTCACATCGAAAGCGACGTGCCGGTGGTGGTCAATACCCACATATACGGCAGCGCCTCCAGCGGCGCTTCCATGCTGATACCCAGCAATGCCTGGGGGTATGAGTACATTTCCCTCAACAGCCAGCAGTATTACCAGGACAACGCCTTTTCCTGGATGTTCGTGATCGCGAAGGAAGATAACACGGTGATTGAGATCACGCCTTCCAAACCCTCGCGGAATGGCCGCGTGCCCGGTGTGCCCTTCACCGTTACCCTCCATAAAGGCAATATCTACCAGGTACTCGGCGCCGCCCTCGGCGGGGGGTACGGAAACGATCTTACCGGCACGAAAGTGCGCTCCATCCCCGATGTCGACGGCGTATGCCATCCCATTGCAGCGTTTTCCGGCAGCAGCCGCACGTACATTGCCTGCCCCGGCGGCTCGCCCGGAGGAGGAGACAACATCATCCAGCAGCTATTTCCCAAACATACCTGGGGGCGGCGTTACCTTACCGCGCCGTTTTCCAATGAAAATGGAGCGGGTAACCTGAAAACGGACATGTTCCGGGTGATCGTGAGCGACCCCGCTACGGTAGTAAAACGCAACGGCAGTACGTTGGGAGGGCTTATTGACAACGTCTATTACGAATTTCAAAGCAATACGGCGGACCTGATCGAAGCGGATAAACCGGTGATGATGGCGCAATATATGTCTTCCAGCAACGGTTGCGCCAACACCCTTGGCGGCGGAGACCCGGAAATGATCTACCTGAGCCCGCTCGGCCAGGGTGTAAAAAGGACCGTGTTCTACCGTACCACGCACGAATCCATGAACATACAGTACGTTACGCTGATATTGCCCGATGCCGGCCTGGCTTCTTTGCAGATAGACGGCGCAGCCGGCGTGGACCATGTGTACGCGCATCCGCAAATGCCCGGCTACAGCGTTGCCGTAAAACGATATGCGGCAGCCAATGCCACCGGCTCCATTACCTGCGACCAGCCTTTTACCGGTGTTACCTATGGCCTGGGCAGTGTGGAAAGTTACGGTTACAATATTGGCCTGAACCTGGAAAACCTCAACGGTACCGGGCGGATCAAAAACAGTGAAAGCACCGATGAAAGCAGTGAATTCACCTGCCTGGGCACGCCGGTAAAACTGTCGGTGCTCCTGCCCTATCAGCCCACCGTGCTGAACTGGAAGATCAGCGCATTGGGAAGCGCCGTTTCCCCGAACGCGGACGTGCTCCAAAACATGCCCCCCGCGGCAGACACGCTGCGTATCGACGGCATCCTGTATTACCAGTACATATTGCCGCAAGATTATACCTTTAATACCGGCGGGGATTATACGGTCCCGGTGGAAGCCACGCACCCCTCCATCACGATGTGCGGCCATACCGAAACCATCAATATTCCCGTGGAAGTGAGAGCCGGCCCACAAGCGATGGCGGCCTTCACCACTCCAACTGCCTGTACGCTGGACACGGTTTATTTTTCCGCCGGCGAAACGAATGGCGCCTTTACATTCGACCGATGGGCATGGACGTTCCCCGACGGCAGCACCGCCGGCACACGTGAAGCGAAGAAGATCTTCCAGCCCGGCACCCATAAAATAAAGCTCAGGGCCGTCACGACAATGGGTTGCGCCAGCCTCGATTCAGTATCGTTCACCATACACGACCGCCCCACGGCCAGTTTCAGCAGTTCCACCGCGGCGGTATGCGAAGGCGGCCTTATCACTTTTGAAGATAATGGTTCCGCTTATGCAGGAACGGCGCCGGTTTCGGCGCGTTATTGGGATTTCGGGAACGGCGCTTCGCCGGTGAACAGCGCCAATACATCCGAACAGGCGGCTTATGCCAGCTACGGCACTTATGAAGCGAAAATGGTGGCAAAAGTAAGCGACCTTTGCGTCAGCGATACCGCACATGTATCCGTGGCCATACACGCAAAACCCATTATTGAATTTATAACGCCCGGCGATTGCCTTCCCGCCGACCGTTCCGCCAGGTTCACCAACAACACCACTGCTCCGGGCGGGCAAACGATCGCCGGTTATCAATGGGATTTCGGCGACGGTTCGGGTGTTTCCACAGACAAAGATCCCGTATACCAGTATACAAGCGATGGCACGTACACCGTGCAATACACCGCCACCACCAACAACGGTTGCGTAAGCGACAGCTCATTCAACATAGACGTTTCCGCGAAGCCGGAATTAAGGTATTCCGTTGTGCCGCCGGTTTGTGAAAACGTTCCCGGGCCTTCCACCGTTGCGCTGGCGGGCGTCCAGAACGGCGTAACCGGCACGGGTATTTACAGCGGCCCCGGAATTGAAGACAGCGGCGCGTTACAGCCAGGTATTGCCGGCGTAGGCGATCATACCGCCAAATACATTTTCACGACCACAGCGGGCTGTATTGATTCCATATCCGCCCCCTTCACCATACGCGCCAAACCAGACATCAGCCTCACGTTGCCGGAAGGTTGTATGCCGGTGAACGGTGAAGCCGCTTTCAGCAGCAACGCCACCACTTCCGATGGACAGGCTGTTAACGGCTACCTGTGGAACTTCGGGGATGGATCGGCCAATTCCGCGGACCAAAACCCTGTGCATCATTATACAGCGCCGGGCACTTTCAATGTTACTTATTCGGCGACTACCGTAAACGGCTGTACGAGCGATACCAGCGTGCAGGTGAAACTCAGCATGCTGCCCGACCTCGCCTACAGCGTAATCCCGCCGGTATGTGTGTCAGCGCAGGGCCCTGTAAGCGTGGCTACGGCTTCCGTGGAAAATAACCTCACAGGAAGCGGCATTTATTCCGGTGAAGGCGTTAGCACCAACGGCAACTTTGCCCCTGCAGTGGCAGGAGTTGGCACACACGCCGTTAAATATATTTTTACCACCACCGATGGCTGTGTAGATTCCGCCAGCAGCGACATTACCGTGAACGCCTTGCCTGTAGCGGGTTTTGTTGCTTCCTCGGATTCAGTTTGCCAAGGCGGCAGCCTTTCCTTTACAGACATGAGCACCGGCGGTATGGCGGCATGGAACTGGAATTTCGGGGACGGAGGAAACGCATCCGCCGCAAACCCGGATCATCGTTTTAACCGGGCCGGTACATTCAGCGTAAGCCTCCGCGTAACCGACGTGCATGGCTGCATTTCCGAGCCATTCAGTCTGCCCGTGGTGGCAACCGTTCTGCCGGTGATCGATGCGGGCCCCTCGTTTACCGTCAGAGAAGGTACGCGGATACAATTCCAGCCTACGGCGAACGATTCCACCCAGGTCACTTTCCGCTGGTCGCCGGCTGGGGAATTTACCGATCCCAACGTGCTGCGGGCAACACTTACAGCCACCCAAGACGCGGTATATACGCTCACCGCCCAAAGCGGCAGCAGCTGCAGCGCAACGGACCAGGTAACGGTCACCGTCATCAAGGCCATCAAACCGCCGAACGTATTTTCTCCCAATGGCGATAATATCAACGATACCTGGGTGATCCGGGAGCTGGTTAATTATCCCAATTGCATCGTGGAAATATTCAACCGTTACGGCCAGCGCCTTTACCGTTCCGCCGGTTACGGCACTTCGTGGGACGGTAAATACCGCGGAGACACCTTGCCGGTAGGCACTTATTATTACGTCATCCAACCCGGCGACGGCGGAAAATCCGTTTCCGGCTCCGTTACCATCCTCAAATAACATTTGTTATGATCAGACAATGTTTACGCACGATCCTGCTGATACTGGTGCTTGCACCGGCCGCCATGGCCCAGCAACAGCCGCACTATACGCAATACATCATGAACCCGTTCATCCTCAATCCCGCCGTGGCGGGCATTGAAAGTTACTGGGACATCAAAGCCAGTCACCGCCACCAATGGGCCGGCCTGCAGGACGCACCGGTAACCACTTACCTCTCCGCGCACGGCCCGGTCGGCAAATATTCCCGCAATAACACCACGCCTACCGATATGCGGTATACGTCGCGGGACAAAACTTACTGGGACGATTACAAAGCTCCCGAAGGCCATCCCGGCGTGGGCCTCACCGTGCTCAGCGACGTAACCGGCCCCATCCGCCGTTTTTCCGTGAACGCCGCCTATGCGCATCACATCGGCCTCGGGCCCAAAACCAGCATCAGTCTTGGTATTGGAGCAGGCATGCAAACCTACAGTCTTGATGCGGACAAACTCGAGTTTGCCGATCCCGGCGACCCGACCATGACCGGCGTGGGCCTGATGAGAAAATGGAAGCCGGATATTTCGGCTGGCATCTGGCTGTATTCCGCGGATTTTTTTGGTGGCGTTTCCATGCAGAACATCATCCCGCAGGAACTGACTTTTGATAAAGGAGAAGTAATTACGGCCGACGAACGCGGCAAACTCATGCCGCACCTCTTCATCACCGCGGGTTACCGGCTGTGGCTGAATAACGATTTCAGCGTATTGCCTTCCGTGATGCTGAAAGTGATAGAGCCTGCGCCCCTGGGCATTGACGTGAATGCAAAACTGCTTTACCGCGACCGTCTCTGGTTAGGCGCGAATTACCGGGTAGACGACGGATTTGCGGGCCTGCTGGGAGTTTATATCACACCCGTGCTGAATATCGGTTACGCATACGACTATACGGCGTCTTCCCTGAACTATATCAGCAAAGGCACGCACGAGATCACTATCGGGCTCACGCTGGGAAACCGCAGCGGGGCGTTCGCACCAGGGCATAACTGGTAAAAAATCCCTTCATAAAAAAGCCCCGGAAAAAATCCGGGGCTTTTTATTTTAAGACGCTTTCTTCAATGGCGTCGTTACCTTCGTTCCCTTCTTCTTTGGATGCACCAGTTTCAGTTCGTCTATCAGGTTTTTCGCGCCCGCGAATTTATCCACGATAAAGAGCACATACCGGATGTCTACCATAATATTCCTGCAAATGGAAGGATCGTAATTGATGTCGCTCATCGTGCCTTCCCAGGTACGGTCGAAGTTGAGGCCGATAAGGTTGCCGTGCGCATCCAGCGCGGGACTGCCGGAATTGCCGCCGGTAGTGTGATTGCTGGCGATAAAACATACCGGCATTTTGCCGTTTGCGCCGTATGGGCCGTAATCTTTTTTGGCGTAAAGCTCGCGCAGTTTCTCAGGCACGTCGAACTCATAATCGCCGGGCTTGTATTTTTCCATTACACCGTCCAGCGTGGTGATGAAGTCGTACCGCACGGCGTCGCGCGGCGCATAACCGTTCACTTTGCCATAGGTGACGCGCATGGTGCTGTTGGCGTCCGGGTAAAAACGTTTGTCTTTCATCACTTCCATCTGCGCGGCCATATAGCGGCGTTGCAGGCGGTTGATCTCAGGCTGCAGCGCGTCGTACGGTTTGTTGATGAAGTCGATATAACCGTTGCGCAGACCGATCATGAGACGGGTGGCGGGGTCTTTCCATACGTCGGCAGACACGGTTTTGTAAGGCCTGTTGAGGAATGCGGTCAGTTTGTCGTACGAAACAAACGCAGACTGGCTGTACATTTTATCGGCCGTCCTTTTCCCGTCTTTATTCGTTTCCATCCAGATCTGGTAAGCTTCTCCACCGATCTTATTTGAAGGCACCTCTTTGAAATAAATATCCAGCAAAGCAGTGGCCACCTCGCGGTCCACATCGTTGTTATAGTTCTGGTATTGTGGTTTTGCCTTGGCGAGATAAGCCTGTTTCAGCGTTTCGTATTGCTCCTCTCCTTTCAGCCTTGTTTCCTGCAGCAGCGTGATGGCGTTGTTGGCGAAACCGAGCATTTCCACGTTACGGACGAGCTCGCTGTAATAATCGCGGGCAACGGCGTAAGGCGCCTGCGATTTATAAAGATTATTCAGCGAATCGAGCAGGCCGCTGTAGGTACCGCGGTATACGGCGTTGTTTTTTACGAGTTGCTGAAAACGGGCTTCATAATCCAGTTTGCGTTGGATGCCGCCCGTCTGGCGCACGCCCTGCATCTCGCCGATCCATTTTTTCCAGGAATTGGCGATGGAAGCCTGTTTGGCGGCATATTGAATTTTGATCTGTTCGTCTTTCCGCATGAAGCCGTCGATCACTTTCAGCGCGGCGTCGCGCATGCTGACGCGGGCGGGGTCCTGCCCTTCCACTGTGAGCTTCATCGCTTCGGAAGGCAGGTATTCGTTGGTGCGGCCGGGAAAACCGAATACCATTGTGAAGTCGTTCTCCGCGATGCCGTCCAGCGAAATGGGGAGGAAATGTTTGGGTTGAAGCGGCACATTGTCTGCCGAATATTCCGCGGGGCGGCCGTCTTTCCCGGCATACACGCGAAAAATGGAAAAGTCGCCGGTATGGCGGGGCCACACCCAATTGTCCGTATCCGCGCCGAACTTGCCGATGGAGGAAGGCGGCGCGCCAACGAGGCGAACGTCTTTATAAGTTTCTGTTACGAACAGGAAATACTGGTTGCCTTCAAAAAACGGCTTGACGAGGGTTTCCTGCCAGGCTTCCTTTTTCGCGGTTTCTTTGATCCTGTTCAGATTTTTATCGATCGCGCTCTGGCGTTGGCTTTCGGAAAGATCGCCGGCAACGCCTTCCAGCGCCTGCCTGGTAACGTCTTCGATGCGTACGATGAAAGTGGCGAAGAGCCCGGGATTGGGGAGTTCTTCGCGGATGCTGCGCGCCCAGAAGCCGCGGTCGAGGTAATTGTTTTGCAGGGAAGAATGTTTCTGGATGGCGTCGAAGCCGCAGTGGTGGTTGGTGAGCAGCAGGCCTTTGGAGGAAATGACCTCCCCGGTGCAGAAGCCGCCGAAACTAACGATGGCGTCTTTCAGGCTGCCTTTGTTGACGTTGTAGATATCTGCCGCGGTGATCTTCAGGCCCATGCCCTTCATTTCCTTTTCGTTCAGCCTGCCGAGCAGCTGCGGCAGCCACATGCCTTCCGTGGCAAAAACGGAAAGATGTGCGAGGGATAAAACTGCCAGCAACAGGCAGGTCGCGATTTTTTGCCTCATAAGATGGATTTGGTGAATCAAAGCGGCAATTTACTGTAAACCGGAGGATTAACCATAACACAAAAAAGGCCGCACCAGCTGGTGCGGCCCTTGCCATATCGTATCAATCGTTTGATTTACAGGTGAATCGCTTCGCCGTAAGCCACTTCGATCGCATCTTTTACGGATTCGCTCATGGTCGGGTGCGGGTGGATGGAATTGAGCACTTCCATGTAAGTGGTTTCCAGCGTACGCGCGGTAACCGTCTGCACGATGGCTTCGGTCACGTTCATCCCGATCATGTGGGTGCCCAGCCATTCGCCGTATTTGGCGTCGAAAATCACTTTTACGAAACCTTCGGTAGCGCCGGCGCCAACAGCCTTGCCGGAAGCGCTGAAGGGGAACTTGCCCACTTTCACTTCGTAACCGGCTTCTTTGGCCGCTTTTTCGGTATAGCCTACGGAAGCGATCTCAGGCGTGCAGTAGGTACAGCCGGGAACGTTGTTATAGTCGATCGGGTGCGGTTTGTGGTTGTATTTTTTCTCGGCGTAAGCGATGGCTTCCACGCAAACGATGGCTTCTTTGGAAGCAACGTGCGCCAGGGCCTGGCCAGGCACCATGTCGCCGATGGCATAGATGCCGGCAACGTTGGTGTTGTAGAACGCGTCTACGGTTACTTTGCCTTTGTCGGTTTTTACGCCGAGGGTTTCGAGGCCCAGGCCTTCGATGTTGGCGGAGATGCCTACGGCGCTCAGCACAACGTCCGCTTCGAGGGTCACTTCACCGGTGGCGGTCTTCACTTTGGCTTTCACACCGTTTTTGGCGCCTTCCACCGCTTCCACGCTGGCATTGGTCATTACCTCGATGCCTTTTTTCTTGTAGATCTTTTCCAGTTCTTTGGAGATATCTTCATCTTCCACCGGCACGATGCGCGGCATGAATTCAACGATGGTCACTTTGGTGCCGAGGGTGGCGTAGAAGTAGGCAAATTCAACGCCGATGGCGCCGGAGCCGACCACGATCATGCTTTTGGGCTGTGTGGGCAGGTTCATGGCCTGGCGGTACCCGATCACGTTTTTACCGTCGATCTTCAGGTTCGGCAGCTCGCGGGAGCGGGCGCCGGTGGCCAGGATGATGTGTTTGGCTTCCTGTGCGGACACTTTGCCGTCTTTATCGGTCACTTCTATTTTGCCTTTGGCGACGAGCTTGGCGGTGCCCATGATCACGTCGATCTTGTTCTTCTTCATGAGGAACTGAACGCCTTTGCTCATTTTATCGGCCGCGCCGCGGCTGCGTTTGATCACGGCAGGAAAATCCACCGTAGATCCCTCAACGGTTACGCCGTAATCTTTGGAATGGTTGATGTATTCAACTACCTGTGCGGATTTTAACAATGCCTTGGTCGGGATGCAGCCCCAGTTCAAACAGATACCGCCCAAACTCTCCTTTTCTACAATTGCTGTTTTAAATCCCAGTTGAGAAGCCCGGATAGCCGCCACGTATCCACCGGGGCCGCTACCAATTACGATTACGTCGTATGCCATATTGCTTGATTTTTAGAATAAAACTTGGCAAATGTAGCAAAAAAATGCAAAGTTATGCTAGTTGCGGCCGATAGATGACATTCGGCGGAGACTGGCCGCTGCAAATGAAAACGGCTCCCAGTACGGGAGCCGTATCTATATAGTTGAAAAGGTTGCTGTTAGCGGAGGTCCACCACTTCCACGCCGGGATATTTTTTGGCGTCGAAAGTGAACAGATCGTCTTTCACAGCGCCATTCGGCTGGAAATTGAGGATCTCGTAGGTGTAACGGTTGCCGTTTTTCTCGAAAACCTTCATGCGGGCGAGGGTTTGGTTCTTTTTATCCACGTCTACCAGCACTTTGAAGAAGTTCTTGGATTTGTCGGTTGGCGTCAGTTCGATATTCTGCAATACTTTGCCTTTTTCGGTGGTTTCACCGTTGAGGCGGTACAGGAAGTCGTTGTCGTAGAAATTGGTGAAGATCTTGGCGGGCGTCATGCTGCTGTTGCTCTGGTCCACATTGCTGATCGTCACTTCATTCACGTCTTTAGCGTAGGTCCAGGAGGTTTTATTGTCGCTGATGATCTCCTGCCCGTCCATGATCACCTTGTATTTGGGGCCTTTTACGTAAACGGAGCCTTTTTTGGTGTCGTTCACGCTGTTATTGGCGCCTTCCACCTTGAGCACGAAATTAGCGATAACAGATTTGAGGGATTTGAATTTTTTGCTCACGCCGTCCAGCACCACCTTGGCTTTCGGGTCGTTTTTGCCGGCGGAACCGGTTTGGGCGTTTGCGCCGATCACCATTCCGCATATGATCAAACCCGTAAGTACCGTTTTCTTCATCATCATAATTTTAAATGTTCTAGTTGTAGGGAATTAGACCAAATCTTATGCCGGTAAGTTTATACCGTCATGTTAAAGAAATGCAAAATTCGTTTATTTCCGCCAAATGCGGAAACATGCGCTGCCTTCCGGCGCAAATTATAACATACTGTTAAGAATTTCTTCGAGATCGGCTTCGGTTTTCACATTCACGTCGCGTGCTTTGCTGCCCATGTTGGGGCCTACGATCCCGGCGGCTTCCAGCTGGTCCATCAGGCGGCCCGCGCGGTTGTAGCCGAGCTTCATCCGGCGCTGCAGCAGCGAGGTGGAGCCCTGCTGGTTCTGCACGATCACACGTGCGGCCTCTTCAAAGAGCGGGTCGCGGTCGGCCAGCGAAAAGTCTTTGCCTTCCATATCTTTTTCGTCGACGTACTCCGGCAGCAGGAACGCGTCAGGATATCCGCGCTGCTCCCCGATGAACTCGGCCACGCTTTCCACTTCGGGCGTGTCTACGAATGCGCACTGAAGGCGCACCAGCTCGCCGTTGAAGGAGATCAGCATGTCTCCCTGGCCGATGAGCTGCTCGGCGCCGCCGATGTCCAGAATGGTGCGGGAATCTATCTTGGAAGATACTTTAAAGGCGATACGCGCCGGGAAGTTGGCTTTGATGGTGCCCGTGATGATGTTCACAGACGGGCGCTGCGTGGCGATAATGAGGTGTATGCCCACGGCGCGCGCCAGCTGCGCCAGCCTGGCGATCGGCATTTCCACTTCCTTGCCCGCCGTCATGATCAGGTCGGCGAACTCGTCTATCACCAGCACGATGAAGGGAAGGTAACGGTGGCCTTTCTGCGGATTGAGCCTGCGCTGGGTGAATTTGCCGTTGTATTCGCGGATGTTGCGGGTGCCCGCTTCTTTCAGCAGGTCGTACCGCAGGTCCATTTCGATACACAATGCGTTGAGGGTATGCACCACCTTTTTGGTGTCGGTGATGATCGCGTCTTCTTCCCCGGGCAGTTTGGCGAGGAAGTGTTTTTCGATCAGCTTGTACAGCGACAATTCCACTTTTTTCGGGTCTACCAGCACGAACTTCAGCTGCGAGGGATGTTTTTTATACAGCAGCGACACCAGCAGGGTGTTGATGCCCACGGACTTACCCTGGCCGGTAGCGCCCGCCATCAGCAGGTGGGGCATTTTGGCAAGGTCCGCGATAAAGTTTTCGTTGTCGATCTTTTTCCCGATCGCGATGGGCAGGTCCATCTGGCTGTGCTGGAACTTGTCGGAGGCCAGCATGTTGCGGAGCGACACGATGGTCTTTTTCACGTTCGGCACTTCTATACCGATGGTACCGCGGCCCGGGATGGGCGCGATGATGCGGATGCCCAGCGCCGAAAGGCTCAGGGCGATATCGTCTTCCAGGTTCTTGATCCTCGAAATGCGCACGCCCGCCGCCGGTACGATCTCGTACAGCGTAACGGTAGGCCCGACGGTGGCGCTGATCTTCTGGATGGAAATATCGTAGTTCTTGAGGGTGTCGATGATCTGGTTTTTGTTCTTTTCCAGTTCGGAAGCGTCCTGCACGATCTTGTCCGACCCGTGGTTTTCCAGCAGGTCCAGCGCGGGGTATTTGTAGTCGCGCAGGTCGAGCGTAGGCTCGTAAGGATCTGTGGGCACGGCTTCGCGCACGGGCACGATCTCTTCCACCTCGTCGTCGGTCGGGTCTTCGTACACGGGTTTGATCTCGAAGGCCACTTCTTCCGCCTTCGTGTTCTTTTTGGGAACCGGCGGCGTGTAGATCTCCGGTTCCGGCTCTGGCTCTGGCTCGGGCTCCGGTTCATTTACCGTCATCGTGAGTTCCGGTTCGGGTACTGGCGGGATGTAAGTGATCGATTTGGCCGCGGGCTCTTCTTCTTTTTCGATCAGCTGCAATTCCTGTTCGAACGCTTCTTCTTCCACCGGCGGGATTACGGTGATGGGGCTTCCGTCGCCTTTCATCGCGTTGTTTTTCGCGGGCTGCGTTGCAAAGGGAGCGGAACTTTCATCGTCTTCCAGTTCTTCATCCGGCTCGCCGAAACCTGCAAACGGCTCTTTCACCGGTTTGGGTTTCTTTTCAGGCCATTTAAAATCGACGTTGAACTTCCAGATGATCCAGCTCAGACCGGCCACCACCAGCAGGAGGCCCGCGCCGGTTTTACCGAGGAAGCCGCTGGTCCAGCGATTGAGCGCATCGCCCAGGGCGCCTCCCCATGGGAAGGCCGATTTGCCGGTGAGGAACGCGAAGGTCATGCTGATGAACAGCAACCCGAAAATGATATATTTCACATTGCGCCAGAAGCGGAATACGCGGCGGCCTACAATAAAATTGATACCGATGATGAAAAAGAAATAACAGAACAGGTACGAAGCGATGCCGAACCCTTTGAAGAAAAACCAGTGGGACGTGAACGCGCCGAGGCGGCCCAGCAGGTTGTCCACTTCAATTTCATGCCTGAACAGCACCGATGAGGAATACCGGTGTACTTTATCGAAATCTTCTTCCCAGGTGAACAGGTAAGAAGTAAATGCAATAAAACAGTAGAGAGACAGCAACAGGAAAAAAGCGCCCAGTACTTTGTGGGTGCGCTCGTCCTTCACCAGTTCCTTCACCTTCACTTCGGGCTCCTTATCGGGCTTCAGCGTGGATGGGTCCGGTAATTGCTCTTTTTTCTTTTTAGGTTCTTTCTTCTCTGATTTCAGTTTGTTACCTGCCATAATCGAAATCAAAATTAACTATTGCCCGGGCAATCGCGGAAAATTATTTCCGGCGCCCGGCCGTTTGCCACAGCCAGCTGTTTATTTCTTCCAGCACGGCGGGCGATATGGTTTGTTTGATGGATGCATATTCCTGCACGCTGCAGGTGTTGCATTCCTGGAAAAGATGGTTCAATCCGGGCATTTCCTTCACAGTGGCTTTTGGCACGCCTTTGCGCCAGCCTCCGAGGTTCACGCCGCTTAGTATTTGTATGTCTTTCGCGCCGTTCAGCACCAGCACGGGGCATTTTACGGCGGGGAAATATTTTTTCGGGTCGAAGCGGATTATGGATAAATATTCCGGCATCATGTACACCGAAGCCAACATCGACGTGAATTTTTCTTCCGTATAAGCCGTTTTCAGCATCGGGTTGGCCGCGTATTGCGCTTTGGCATTGGCTATGATGCGGGCTTTGAGCTTAGTGGTATCCGGCTCTCCGGCGATGGCGGTGGCCATGGCGCGTTGTTCCGCTACCTTGATCCGCACCATGCTGTCTTTCATGCCCATGTTCCTGTAGATCGCTTCCGTTTGCGCCAGTATCATTTGTACGCCGTCCACACCCGGGCCGGCCATGGATATAAAAAATTTCACGGAAGGGTCTTCCGCCGCCAGCCTCAGCCCGATGGCGCCGCCTTCGCTGTGGCCGAGGATGCCCAGTTTTTTGGGGTTCACCTGCTTGTCTTGCCGCAGAAAGGCCAGCGCGGCTTTGGCGTCGCGGGTGAGGTCTGCAATGTCCGCACCCTGCGCTTTCCCGGTAGACCGCCCCACCCCTCGCTCGTCGTACCGCAGCACGGTAAAACCTTTCCCGCTCAGGTATTCCGCGACCGTTTTCAGGAATTTATGCCCGAATACCGTTCCGTCGCGGTCCGTGGCGCCGGAGCCGCCGATAAGCAGGATAGCGGGCGCAGGCTCGAAAGTTTGCTGATAGGTGAGCGTGCCGCTCAGCATCACCGAATCGGCGATGTTGTGAAAAACGACTTCCCTGGTTTTAAATGCGGGGATCTCCGCCTGCTGCGCAAACACTGTGCAGCAAAGGGAAATCAGCAATAAACAAAAGGCGGCTCTTTTCATGATCAGCTTTTTTTCAGCCCGGTTTGCACGGCTATCCATGCCTGAATATACGCAAGAACTTCGGGAGATATTGTTTCGGGCAGCTGTCCGTACTCAAACATCGTGCAGGTTTTGCAATGCTGGAAAAGATGGTTGAGGCCGGGAAAGGATTTGACGGTTACTTTTTTATTGCCGGCGGCGGCCAGGCCATCGTTCCATGCTTTCAGGTTCGTATCGCAGGCCACTTGTGTGTCCTTATCGCCGTTGATGGCCAGCACAGGGCATTTGATGTGGGGAAAAAACTTTGCGGGATCGTGCTGCAAGATGGCTTTGAAATTCACGCGGGTATAGTTGACGAGCCCTCTTTTTATCAGGTCTTCCTTCGAAATGGCGCTGGTCAGCGTGGCCGGGCTATTGTCGTAAAAATCCCCGAACAGATTGCGGAGCCTGTTTTGCATTACGAGCGTATCGTTTTCGTCTTTCACGATCTGCAGCACAGTGTCCAGCATAGCCATTTGTGCTTTAACTTCTTTTTCCGAAAGGCTTTTGAAATGCTGGGCCGATTGTTCTTTCATCAGAAGATCACCGTTCTGCCCGGGCCCCGCCAGCGATACAAAAAACGCTGCGCTTTTCTCCCCAGCCACCATTACCTGCCCGATCATTGCGCCTTCGCTGTGACCGAGTATGCCTATTTTTTCCGGATCGATGCCCGGATATTTTTTGAGGAAATCGAATGCAGCCTGGGCATCCGCGGCAAAGTCCGGAATAGTAGATTGCGCGTAATTGCCGGTGGAGCGGTGCGTGCCCCTGTCGTCGTACCGGAGCACGGCAATGCCGCGCCGGGTCAGGTATTCCGCGATCACGAGAAAAGGTTTTTTGCCCATCATCGTTTCATCGCGGTCGTGCGGGCCGCTGCCGGAAATAAGCACCACGGCGGGAACAGGCTTGTCTGCCGCCGGAATGGTGAGTGTGCCGGACAGGGTAACGTTTTTATTGGGAATACTCACGCCTTCATACGCCGGTTGATGTTGGGCATACGTAACGGACGATAATAACAGCAACAGGCATAGGGCCGCCTTCTTGATCATAAGGGAGATTATTTTTTGAGAATGCCCAGCAGCAGCATTACCCATCCGCCGATGAAGGCCAGCCCGCCGATGGGCGTAATGGCGCCGATGCCGCGCAAACCCACGGTGTCTGTGGCTTTCAGGAGGGTGAGCACGTACAGCGAGCCGGAAAACAGGAGCATCCCGATGAGGAACAACCGGCCGGCCCAGATGAGCTGCGGGCCGGGCACATGAGCGTACAGGATGCCCACCGCCAGCAAGGCGAAAACGTGGTAAAACTGGTAGGTAACGCCGGTCTGGAACGTGCTGACGGTTTCAGGAGGCACGAGCTCCTTCAGCTTATGCGCGCCGAATGCGCCGAGAATAACTGCCAGCGCGCCCAGCAGCGCCGCCCATACGAGAAATGTTTTATGCATGCCTTACCAATTTATCGAAAGTTTCCAAAGATATGGCATCGTCGCTGATGATCACCTGACTTTGCTCATAAAACGGCTGCCGCTCCGCCAGTTTTTTTTCCGTGAAGGCGGTCAGTTCTTCGGCTGAAAGGTCTTGTATCAGCGGCCTTTTTGCCTGTTTGCGCTGCAGCCGTTCGACCATTACGGGCACGGAAGGGTTCAGCCAGATGGTGATGCCGTGCTGGTTCATGAAGTCCATCGTATCGCTGAAGCAGGGCGTTCCGCCGCCGCAGGCGATAAGGAAGGTGTCGTTGTCCAGTGCCAGTTCGCGCAGGATGCGGCCTTCCTGTTCCCGGAAGTAGGTTTCGCCTTTTTCGGCGAAGATCTCGGCAACGGCCATTCCTTCCCTTTCCACGATCACATCGTCCAGGTCGAAATACGGCAGGTTCCAGTGACTGGCGAGCTGTTTGCCCCAATAGGATTTTCCGGCACCCATAAAACCGAGCAGAAATATTCTCATGTTGTCTGTTGTTTTCTTTCTCCCGCCGTCCAGGCCAGGCATAGGTTATCTTCCAGTATGTATTGCAGGTCGAGGCAGGCCAGCCTGTCTTCTTTCAGGAAATCGCAGGTAATGAAACCCGTGTTCTGAAAGGGAAAGGCTTGCAGCTGCATGTTGGCTTTGAAGTCGAGCCCGCCGAGCCCGTACCATTTGTAGACCGCTTCTTTGGCGGACCAGCAGACGGTTTGATGCTGCAGCCGGTGTTGCGCCGACATAAATTCCGCTTCCCTGGGGGCGAGGAATTTGTGCGCTACGCGGCCGATCTTGGGCTGAACGTTTTCGATATCGATGCCAACATGTTCCCTTGTGCTCACGATGGCGGCGGCAAAGTCTCCGCAATGCGAGATGGAAAAATAATAAGGATTTCCGGGAATATACGGTTTTCTGCTTTCGAGGATGCGGATTTCGTTGACAGGGAGGTCCGGGAACAGCTGGCGGAGGAGATACCGGCCGGCGAAATGCTGGAGGCGTTTGTGGGGGTGATGAACGCCGGGCTCGATGATGACCTCGGACCGGAAAAACGCTTCTTCTTCACCAATTTTCCACACTCCCAGCTTCGTGGCGGGGTCAATTTGTATCGTTCGTATTAAAGCCATAAATTCGCCGCTATTAAACGCGAATTTAATCGGAAATACCCAACCGGCCTAAACCTAAACAAACCACATCATGATCTTGTCTGACAAAAGGATATTGGAGGAAATTGAAAAGGGCACTATCGTGATCAGCCCTTATGATCGCAAATACCTGGGCACCAATTCGTACGACGTGCACCTGGGGAAATACCTCGCCACGTATGCGGACCGGGTGCTGGATGCCCGCAGGCATAACGAGATCGTGCATTTCGAGATCCCGGAGGAGGGTTATGTGCTGCAGCCGAACACGCTTTACCTGGGCGTAACGTATGAATATACCGAAACCCATGCGCATGTGCCGTTCCTGGAAGGCAAAAGCAGTACGGGCCGGCTGGGGATCGACATTCACGCCACGGCGGGCAAGGGCGACGTAGGTTTTTGCAATACCTGGACGCTGGAGATCTCCTGCGCGCAACCCGTGCGGATATACGCCGGCATGCCCATCGGCCAGCTGATCTATTTCGCGGTGGAAGGCGATATCGAGACTTTCTACAACAAAAAGGGCAATGCCAAATACAATGGCAGAACGGTGCGGCCGGTGGAGAGCATGATGTGGAAGAATGAGTTTTAAGGAATGACTTTTAAAGTTTCCGACTATATTTTTTTCTTTTTAGGACTTCCAATAGTTGCAGGATCTGCTAGATATTTTTGAAGAGAAGCCAGCTGATCGATTGCGGCTTCTCTCATCATTTCATACCGTTCCTTCTTCCCGACTCCCTGTCTGATCCAAACCGCATTAAGATTTTCAAGATTGGAAAGCACGATAAGTTGATGGGTGTCTGCACAATCTCTGATTGTTGCATGCCCATACGCTTCTTCCGGGTATTGTTCCCTCCATTGTTTTGCCGTGAGACCGAATAAAGCCAGGTTTATCAGGTCTGCTTCTTCTGCATAAATGTAAGCGTCGTTTTTCTGAGGCGTATCTCCCCAGGGGATCAGCTTGTCTTTTATGGCATCGGTATGGATTCTATAGTTGGTTGCCGCTAAACTCCTTCGAAAGTTCCATTCCAGGTGGTGTATGTTACTTTCCAGTTCTTTCAGCCGCTGAAACTCTTTAATTAAGTACAATTTAAAGGCAGGGCTTATCCATGTACCAAATTCAAAGGCAATATCCTTATGGGCATACGTCCCTCCATATCTGCCTGCTTTTGCGATAAGTCCCACTGCTTTTGTTTTTTCAACCCATTCCTTTACACTTATCTTATAGTTATTCAACCCGGCCTTACTTTTAATTATGGCAGATTCGCCATAATTAAAATCCGGATTATTGATCGATTCCCAGATACTTAAAAACTCAACGGTATTTCTGTTCCTAAGCCAGTCGGATATAAAAAAATCCCCCTCCTTTGCTTTCAACATATCAGTTATTGATATGTAATCATCGTTATTATAACCAACCACGCCTATAGTAGTGTCATTTACTATGATTTCTCTTTTCTTAACCATTGCTCAATTGATTGTTTTTTGACATAACCGGCCATCAAAAGCAATTTACCCCCATTCCCCATCCATTCCAAGCAACTGAGAAAGTCTCCGAAACGCGAAGATTCAAAACGAAAAACCGCAACTACTCCAGCGCCCCGTACGTCAATATCCTGAACTTCCGCACAAAATCGCCATACCAGGCATACGGGCTCACATTCGTGAACACCAGCAGGATCAATCCCTCTTTTTTGTCGATCGTATGCTCGGAACAATATGCCCCGCCCCAGGTGAGCGAGCCCGGCGTCGCCTGGTCGCCGTACCGCGTGTCTTCCGTAATGATCTGGAAACCCAGGCCGAACTTGTCGTTGCGGTCCCACACGAAATTGTCGCCGATCTGGTTGCGGCCCATCAGCTCTATTGTCTTCCGCGACAGCAGCCGCACGTTATTGTAGCTGCCGCCGTTGAGGATCAGCTGGCATATTTTCGCATAATCCGCCGCCGTGCACACCAGTCCCGCCCCGCCAAGGAACAGCGTTTGTTTCCCGGCAACAGGGAAAGTACGGTTTTCCACGCTGGTGCTGAGCGTGATGGGGTCATCCATCGTGCGTTTGGCGTACAGCTCCACCAGGCGGCCGGCTTTCGAAGGCGGCAGGTAAAAATAACAATCGTTCATGCCCAGCGGCCGGAAGATGCGGGTCGTGAAAAACTGGCTAAGGTTCATCCCGGAGATCACCTCCACTACCCTTCCCGCAATGTCTGTATTGTAACCGTACGTGAATTTTTCACCTGGCTCGTGCACCAATGGCCGCGCGGCCACTTGCCGGATGAGCGAATCCAGCGTAAGACCGTCCAGGTCGCTGAGGGCGCCGCCGGGCACTTTGTGCGTGGGGTGCTGGTATGGGATGCCTGCCGTGTGAGACAACAAATGCCGGATGGTAACGGCTTTCCGCGCTTTGTGCGTGATGGCTTTGCCCGTAGCCTTGTCCACACTGTCCAGCACCTGCATGTCGCTGAACTCGGGCAGGTACTTCGCCACCGGGTCGTCCAGGAACAGCTTTCCTTCCTCGTACAACATCAGCACGGCGATGGTGGTCACCAGTTTGGTCTGCGACGCGATGCGGAAAAAATCGTCCGTCCTCGCCGGGACCTTCTTTTCAATATTGGCGTAGCCATAGGCTTTGTTATGCACGATCTTGCCGTTGCGGGCGATGAAAGTGACCGCGTTGGGCGTATATCCTTTGGCGACGGCATCATTGAAAAAACTGTCTATACGGGCGAGCCTTGCCGCGGAAAAACCCGCTTCCGCGGCGTTTACGGCCGGTTTCAGCTGCTGCTGCGCCACACAGGGCACGGCAAAAAGGGCGGCGAGGAAAAAAAGGGTTGTTTTCATAAACGTGATTGTTCCGAAATATAAAAAGGAATCGCGCATAAAAAAAGACCGCCCTGGCGCAAGGCGGTCCTTTTTGGATGAAATATCGTGCGGGCGTTATTGCAAAAGCCCGTCCATCAGGTGGTTGAACTCTTTTTTGTAGGTTTCGTAGTGCTCTCCCGTACCAGGACCGTTAAACCCGGTATGCACTTCTTTCACTTTGCCGGTTTTATCCAGGTAAATGGTAGTGGGAAAACCTTTAAGCGCGGTGAGCTGCGGCAGCGTTTTCTCCGTTTTTTGCGGATCGGAAGGCGTAACGCCGGTGATCAGTACGGGATACGTTACATCGAACCGTTTGATGAAGCTTTGCACCGCTTTTTTCGATTTTTCGAAATCGGTGGTGCGCTCGTAACACAACATGATGATCTCCACGCCACGGTCTTTGTTCTGTTTGTACCATTCGCTGAGATAAGCGGTCTCGTCCATGCAGTTGGGGCACCAGGAGCCGGAGATTTGTACGATCACGGCTTTGTTTTTGAAACGTTCGTCTTTGATAGACACTTTCTGCCCGTTGACATCGGGGAAAACAAAATCGAGCGTGGCGCCGGTTTCCTTTACGGTGGCGATGGTGGTGGCGTCCTGCAGTTTGGCGCTGCTGTCTTTTTTCGCGGTGAACTGTTCCTTATTGGTGATGCCTGCGAAGAACACGCCGTTGCTGAGGGTGGAATCGTTTTCCACTTTGGCGGTGAACAGGTAAGCATGCGAACCGTCGAAGGTGGAGAGTTTCAGCGTGTCGCCGTCCACCACGCCCTGCAGGTAACGGTAATCGCCGGTGGTGGTGAGATAGGTGCCGGTCACCGCGTTGCCGTTCTGCGCAAATTCGCCGATGGCTAAGCTGGTATCTTTCCCGTCTGCCGATGTAAAATAAGTGGGCCAGCGGCCGGATACATTATGTTTGGCCGGGTTGGCGGACGCAAAACGCTCTGCCACACCGGGCACCGCTTTAAACGCGATGTTCGCGTCGTTTGCCGCCAGATGGCGTATCCACAGGCCCTGCAGGCTGCCGTCCGGCTGAAGGGCGGTTTTAAATTCGGAATCGAAAAAGGGCATGCGGATGAAGACGGAATCGCCTTCCTGCCGCACATCATCTACCAGCATGCGTTCACCGGCGTTGAGAATGTGAATGGCCTTTTTGCCGGCGCTGTCAGTGAGCTCGAAATTAAATACGATATCGCCGCCGTCTTCCCGCAGCAGGTGCGCCTGCCAGGGGCCGGTGGCCAGGGTGGCCTTTTTGTTTGCGCTGCAGGCGGCAAGGCCGATCACTGCAACGATCATCCATTTTTTCATACTGATCTGTTTAAGCATAGTTCCTTGCGCCGAAAAGCAGGCTGCCGATGCGTACCAGCGTACTGCCTTCTTCGAGCGCGATTTTATAATCACCGCTCATGCCGGTGGATAATTCTTTGAAAAATTCATCGCCGGGGAAATACTTCTCCTTCACAGCGTTATGCAGCGTTTTAAGCCCCGCAAATTCCCTGCGCACCTGCGTTTCATCGTCCGTATTGCTCGCCATGCCCATCAGGCCGGCGATGCGCACGCCCGCGAGGCTCCCGGCCTGCTCCAGCAGCTGGAACAATTCGGTTTCGCTGAGCCCGAACTTGGTTTCTTCCGTCGCAATATGCACCTGCAGCAGGCAATCGATCACGCGGTGATGTTTCAGCGCTTGTTTGCTGATCTCCGCGAGCAGCTTCAGACTGTCTACCCCGTGTATCATGCCCACGAAAGGCGCGATGTATTTTACCTTGTTGGATTGCAGGTGGCCGATGAAATGCCATTGCACGTCCTGCGGGAGCTGGCCGGCCTTATCCACCAGTTCCTGCACATAATTCTCCCCGAATATGCGCTGGCCTTCGGCGTAAAGGTCCCGGATATCTTCTACGGGTTTGGTTTTTGATACTGCTACCAGTTTTGCCTTATAGGGTTCCAGTTGCTGCAACACCTGCCGGTAGTTGTTAAAATTCACTGCCATATTCCTACAAAAATAATAGACTTCAGGCATTTTCAGCGCGGCCGCAAATGGAAAAAGCCCAAGAAATCGGCCCGGATTGCTGCAAAATATTCAACAATACCGTTGAAATGCTTGTTACCGTTTAATTCTGCGGGGGTGATTTTTTTACATCCTCATTTTAAAATAGGTTTGTAAACACCAACAATCTTATCCTAAAACAAAATTTACATGGAATTTCAGTTAACGGAAGAACACCTGATGATACAAAAAGCGGCGAGGGATTTTGCCGTGAACGAATTATTGCCGGGCGTAATTGAACGGGACGAACAGCAGAAATTTCCGGCGGAACAGGTCAAAAAACTGGGTGAGCTGGGCTTTCTGGGCATGATGGTCGATCCGAAATACGGCGGTTCCGGGCTGGACACTGTTTCGTATGTGCTGGCCATGGAAGAGATCTCGAAAGTAGACGCATCCGCTTCCGTAGTGATGAGCGTGAACAATTCCCTCGTTTGCTGGGGGCTTGAAACCTATGGTACTGAAGAACAAAAACAAAAATACCTGGCGCCGCTGGCAAAAGGCGAAGTGATCGGCGCATTCCTGCTCAGCGAGCCGGAAGCCGGCTCCGACGCCACTTCACAGCGTACGCTCGGGGAAGATAAAGGCGACCATTACCTGGTGAACGGCACCAAAAACTGGATCACCAACGGCAATTCCGCCAGCATATACCTCGTGATGGTGCAAACGCATGCCGAATTGGGCAGCAAAGGCATCAACGCGCTGATCGTCGAAAAAAACACGCCGGGCATTACCATCGGCGCAAAGGAAAATAAACTCGGCATCCGCGGCAGCGATACGCACAGCGTGATGTTCCAGGACGTGAAGGTGCCGAAGGAAAACCGCATTGGGGAAGACGGGTTCGGCTTCAAATTTGCCATGAAAACGCTTGGCGGCGGCCGCATCGGCATTGCGTCGCAGGCGCTGGGCCTTGCGAGCGGCGCGTACGAGCTGGCGTTAAAATATTCCAAAACAAGAAAAGCATTCGGGAAAGAGATCTCCCAGCACCAGGCCATCCAGTTCAAACTGGCGGACATGGCCACGCGCATCGAAGCGGCAAGACTGCTGTGCCTGCGCGCGGCCTGGGAAAAAGACAATCACCTGGATTACACGCTCAGCAGCTCCATGGCGAAAGTGTTCGCTTCCGAAACCGCCATGTGGGTAACCACGGAAGCCGTACAGGTGCACGGCGGGTATGGTTATGTAAAAGAATATCACGTGGAGCGGCTTATGCGCGACGCGAAGATCACACAGATTTACGAAGGCACGTCCGAAGTACAACGGATCGTGATCAGCCGCGGCATACTGGGCTAAACCGGCATCAGCGGCCACACACCAAAACAATGTATGAAAAACATCAAGATCATCGAGGTTAAGTCCGAGATCGGCGCAGGCACGCGCGGCGCCAGCCTGGGAGTGGATGCGATCAAGATCGCCGCGCTCGATTTTATGAGCAATTTCTTCGTGCATTTTCCCACCGAAGAGATCGAAACGGAGAACAAGCTGCTTTTTGAACCGATAGAATCCCCGTACGCCAAACGCATCAAAGGCACGCATACCTTGTATGAGCGCATCAGCAAAAGCGTTTGCGACACCATCAAACAAAACTGGTTTCCCGTGGTGCTGTCCGGCGATCACAGCACGGCGGGCGCCACCATTGCGGGGCTCAAGATAGCAAGGCCCAAAGCCAAGCTGGGCGTGATCTGGATCGATGCGCACGCCGATCTTCACACCCCTTTCACCACGCCTTCCGGCAACATGCACGGCATGCCGCTGGCCATTTCCATCGCGGAAGACAATGAGGACCATAAAGTGCATGAGCTGGACGACAATACCCTCCGCATGTGGAACAACCTCAAAAACCTGGGGAAGATCTCGCCGAAGGTATTGCCGGAAGACATCGTGTTCATTTCTTTGCGGGATTACGAAAAAGAAGAAGAACATCTGATCAAAAAATACGGCATGAAGGTGTTCACCACCAACGAAGTGCGCCGTAAAGGCCCCGAGGCCATCGCCCGCTCCGTGTTCCGTTACCTGAGCGATTGCGAATACATCTATGTTTCTTTTGACGTTGACAGTCTCGACGCGTCTATCTCCCGCGGTACGGGCACGCCTGTGAGCAATGGTTTGCGGGAAAGGGAAGCGGAAGACCTGATCTCGAAGTTCATGCAGCACCGCAAGATCTGCTGTTTCGAGATCACGGAAGTGAACCCTACGCTGGACAGGGAAAATTTGATGGCGGAGATCGCGTTCAACATCCTGCAGCGCAGCGTGAACGTGCTGATGATGAACTAAATGCGGTAGTACGTCATCAGCCAGCCGATCACTTCGCTGTAACTGCGGATACCGTGTTTCTGGCGGTTAGCTTTGAGGTATTGATCGTAGAGCAGGGCGGAATAATCGTCTGCCGGCCCTTCGTATCGTTCATAAAAACGGATCAGCGCCCGTACGTCTTCCCGCACCCCGGGCGATGTTTTTTCCCACAACACCCTTGCCAGGTAACTGTTCCGGCGGCCCAGCCTGCGGATGCTGTAAAGCAGCATGTCGAAATTGGCGGCATAACGGAAACGGCCGTCTTCCATCCTGCTGGCGACAAGATAGCCGATAAAATTCGCGTCTTCCTCCGGCGCAAACCCAAGCTGGTGGGCTATTTCATGACAGGTAACAAACGGCTGCTGGAAATGCGGCACGGTGGTGTTCACCTGCGCTTCATTCGTAAAAGGGTTCAGGTAACCCGTTATGCCGAGATAATTCAGGTATTCCCCGAACAGCGAAGATTTAACGGATGTATTCCTGTATTGCAGCGTGGGCGCGGAACGCGCGAGCTGGTTGTACCCCCGCGCGGCGAGCGTGAACATTTGTTTGCGCGGAAGCGCCTGCGTGTCCATCGCAGCACGGTCGCGGTTAGCGAGTTTTACCAGGGTGTCCGTAAGCAGGTAAAGATCGGCCGTGGTGTAATCCTTCGTTTTAAAACCAAGATCTGCTACCATGGAAGTGCGGTGATAATGCCCGCCCCACAGCAGCAGGAAAATGAAGTACAGCCAGACGAGCGAGGAAACGCCTTTGAGGAACAGGTCCAGCAGATCTTTCCATCGGCCGCGAATGAGCATCCACAAGCATCTTAACAAAAAAATTATACTGATTCCGACCCAGACGCAGTATATTACATCGCCGATACTGAAAGGCACTCTTCCGAAAATATTTCTCAATAACGTACTGATAAATTCGTACCACCTATGAAAATAGAGCTCCGCCAGCCACCCGTCCGCGGCGAAAATCCAGGTCAGCAAAATTATACCCGCCATACCGGCAGCTGTTGAAATGATATGTTTTACCGGCCGGACCCTTGTTTCCATTTAAGCAGAAAGGACTATGATTGATGAAATGATCCAACGGGAACTGAACACCGCCCTTTCCCGTCAATTATCGGTGAAAATACAGATAAATCGCGCAGAGCGGATACATGGCGGTGATATCAATGAAACTTTCCTTCTCGATACCACGGAAGGCCGTTTTTTCCTGAAGATGAACGACGCGCGGAAATACCCGGACATGTTCGAAAGGGAACTGAGCGGGCTGGAAGAGCTGCGCGCCGCCAACGTTATTACCGTGCCCAGGCCCTTGTGTTATGGTTCCGCGGGCAACCGTGCTTTCCTGCTGCTGGAATTTCTCGAAAAAGGCACCGCGGCGCCCGATTTCTGGGAAAGTTTTGCCGCTTCACTGTCGCGCATGCACGATCAGACGAGGCCGTTTTTCGGGCTGAATTCCGCCAATTACATCGGTTCCATCAAACAATACAACACGCCTTATACCAACTGGAGCGTTTTTTACGCGTTCAACCGGCTGATGCCGCTCGCGAAGATGGCGTTCGACAATTACCGGATAGACAAACCCGTGCTGCAGCAGCTGGAAACCCTTTGCCGGCGCCTTCCCCAATTGTTCCCGGACGAGCCGCCCGCTTTGCTGCACGGCGATCTTTGGAGCGGCAACTTCCTGGTAGGCGCAAACGGCAAGGCCGTTATTTTCGACCCCGCGGTGTATTACGGTCATCGTGAAATGGACCTTGCGATGACGCGCCTTTTTGGCGGTTTCGACACACGGTTCTACTACACCTACCAGGCCATCCGCCCCCTGGAACCGGGATGGCAGCAGCGCCTGGGGCTTTGTCAGCTGTACCCTTTGCTGGTACACCTCAATCTTTTCGGCGGGAATTACTACAATGACGTGAAGGACGTGTTACAGCAATACAATTAGGAATTCTCATGATTCTTCACGAACGCGTACATTTTTTGCAGCTCTGATTCGATCGTCGGATAAAGACCGTTCACTTCCGTGGTGATCTCTTCCAGCATGCCCGGGATCACGTTCAGCTCCTCGGCTTTGCGCAGGATGCTTTCCAGGGCTTCCATTTTGCCCGTGATCCAGGTGAGCCCGACCATTGAAAAGTTAGGCTTGATCTTATGTACCTGGAATTTCAGTTTTTCCCAGTCCTGCTCCTCCGCCACTCTCTCCAGTTTGTCCATTTCCTCCCTGATGGTCATCACGAAAATCTCGAACAGATCGATCGCGTAGCCGATGTTGCTTTCATAGAGGGTGTTGAGGTACCTGACGTCGAGCGCCGGATGGAATTCATAACCGCTTATATTTTGCACTTCCATAATGATTTCTGTTTCATCTTCGTTGAGGTACTTGTTGAGTACCTGCAACAGCTGGTCCGGAGTATAGGGTTTTGTCAGGATATCCGTAATGCCGATGCTGCGCGCCAGCGAAATGGTGCTGGGCATAGCGGCGGCCGTAGTGGCGATCACCGGGGTCGCCACGTTGGGCCGGCTTTCGTCTTCCCGGATCTTGCGCGCCAGCTCGAAACCGTCCATGCCCGGAATGCGGATGTCCATCAGCACCAGGTCGTATTGCCTGGATTCGAGGAAATACAGCGCATCGGGGCCGTTGGTGGCCAGCTGGTAGTTGATCCTGTACTTTTCCAGCAGGCTGATGATATACTTGAGGTTCATCGGGTTGTCTTCCACCACCAGCACTTTCGCTTGCCCAAAATCGATCCTTGAGTATTTGTTTTCCATATCGTGCTCGCCCACGGGGTGCACGGCCTTCCGCGTATCGATGAAAGGCAGCGTGAAACTGAAACAGGTGCTGTAATCGGGCCCTTCTTCCACGGAAATGTGCCCGCCCTGCAGTTCCACCAGCTGTTTGGCGATGGCCAGGCCGAGGCCTGTGCCGCCGTACCGCTCGCGGATGTCTTTTTCCGCCTGTTTGTAATTCTGGAAGATCAGTTCCAGCTTGTCTTTCTGGATGCCGATGCCCGTATCGCAAACCATGAACCTGATCCAGAGGGCGTTACCCTGGATATTCTCAAGGTAAACCTTTATTGCAATTTCACCTTCTTTGGTGAATTTTTCCGCATTTCCCAGCAAATTCATCAGGATCTGGTTCAGGATCATATCGTCGCCGATCAGCAGGGAATCGATGCGTTTGTCCAGCTCCACCGTAACTTCCACGGGCCTTTGCGCCAGTTTCAGCTGGAAAGTGTGTTTCATGCTCTGGATAAGATCGCGCAGGTCGAACTCGCGGGGGTGCACTTCCTGTTTGCCGGCCTCGATCTTGGAAATGTCGAGAATGTCGGTGATCAGGCCGTGCAGGATGCCGGATGAATGTTTTAAAATTTTGATATATTCTTTTTGTTCGTCGTTGAGGGCGGTTTCGTCGAGCAGGTGGGCCATACCGATGATGGCGTTGAGCGGCGTGCGGATCTCGTGGCTCATATTGGCCAGGAATTCCTTCTGGGCGCGCTGGGCTTCTTCGGCGGCCTGTTTGGCCTGTTCCAGCTCTTTTTGAAGGGCTTTCTGGGGGGTGATGTCCATATGAATGCCCACGCCGCCGATGGCGTTGCCTTCGCGGTCGTAGATATTGCCGGAGCTGGCCAGCACCCATTTGCGGGTGCCGTCTTTCAGCACGATCTCCATATCGTACAGCAGGGCGAGCTTTTTTTCGACGCGGTAACGGCGCAGGTTGCGGGCGTATTCCCGGTTTTCTTCGGGCACGAACACATCGGTGATGTTGCGGCCGATCAGTTCTTCCTCGGTGTAGCCGGACATGCGGCAGAAACTTTCATAGACCTTGGTGATATTGCCTTCCAGGTCGGTTTCGCAAAGGGCGGCGTTGAGATTGTCGAGGATGACGCGGTATTTTTCGTCCGCCCGTTTCAGCTCTTCCTGCCACTGGCGGTGGCGGGTAACGTCCACGATCTGCCAGATGCTGCCGGCAAAACGGTTGTTGTCGAACACGGGGATGTAGCTGACTTCCCGGATATGCCCGGTGCTGAAAGTGAGCTCCCAGCCGAAGAAAGGTTTTTTCTTCTTACGTAACTCTTTCATTTTCAACTCGAATCCTGACGGATCGGTAGTCAGCGGGGCAATATGATCGATAAAGGGCTGGAAAGCGATGTTGATGATGTTCCCGGTGTAGGGAAAGGTATTGTAGCCCATGAATACGTCGTTGCCCCAGATGAAACGGTGTTTTTCATCCGAAACGAGCACACCTGCGTTGGTATTCTGAAGGTACACTGAAATGGGCAGGGCAAAAATGTCCGGCAGCCCTTCCTGGGGTGTGGAAGTGGTCTTCAGCGCGCGTTTTTTTGTCCGGCCTATTCTACCTTTAGGTGCCATATCGTCTGGGGAATAGGGGGCTTTATAGGATTCCATAAGGCATTAAACAACAAAATTATCCGAGTACTGTGTGAAGTTATTAATTTTGACGGAAGTATCTATCTCTAAATATCTGACATTTTTATATATTTTCATATATAATACCTGATTGACAATCAGCAAAAGTAGGAAATTTTTGCTTTTGAGAATATTTGATTACCTTTGCATCCCTCTAAAAGTGAGGTTTTAGATATGAAGCATCTCCGCGAATTCGACATAGCTTTTGTAGGTCTGACGCCCGGAGTGCATACATTCCAATACCAGATCACTGACAGTTTCTTTGAGAACTACGGTCAGCAGGATTTCTCGAACTGTAACGCCACTGTAAAGTTACAATTTGATAAGAAAACGGGTTTTTTCCTGTTGAAATTCGAGGTCGGGGGTACGGTAACCGTTACCTGCGACCGTTGCGGCCAGCCTTTCGAGATGCAGTTATGGGACGATTTCAACCAGGTGATCAAACTGGTGGATAATCCCGGGGAGATGAACACGGATGAGGACCCGGATGTGACGTATATCAGCCGGACCGAAAGCCACCTGAACGTGGCGGACCTCGTGTACGAGTTCATCAACCTGAGCATCCCGATGCAGCGCATCCACCCGGACAATCCGGACGGTACCAGCGGCTGCGACCCGAAAGTGCTGGAGATGCTGGCTAAAATGAACAAACCGGGCGACGACGACACCAACCCGATCTGGAAAGGATTGGAGAAATTCAGGGACAATTAAAATAAAAACGTAGACAATTAAAAATTAAATAAGATGCCGAATCCTAAACGCAGACACTCGCAACAAAGATCAGCCAAGAGAAGGACGCATTACAAGGCAGTTGCTGACACTTTAAGCACAGACAGCGCTACCGGCGAAGTGCACCTGAGACACCGTGCTCATTGGGTAGAGAACAAACTGTTCTACAAAGGAAAAGTTGTTTTGGAAAAACAAGCAGCTGCTAAATAATAATTTTTACTAATTTTACCCCCGAGCTAACAGACAAACAGCAGTTTCATGAGAATCGGGCTTGATATGATGGGCGGCGATTACGCCCCCGTAGAAGCAGTAAAAGGAGTACAGTTATTTTTAAGCAGTGTGGCAACAGATGCGCACCTCGTGCTGATTGGTGATGAGCAAGTCTTAACACCATTGCTCGCCGGCGCGCAGTTGGACCAGTCAAGATATACAGTCGTTCATTCATCCCAGATCATCGGGATGAATGAACATCCTACCAAAGCACTCAAGGAAAAGCCGCAATCTTCCATCTCCATCGGCTTTTATCTCCTGCAGAATAAAAAGATCGACGCTTTCATCAGTGCCGGCAATACCGGCGCTATGATGGTGGGCGCCATCTATTCCATCAAACTTATCGAAGGCGTCCAGCGGCCTACCATTTCCACCATTCTCCCCCGCGAGAACGGTTCTTTGGGTCTATTGCTGGATGTGGGCATCAACGCGGATTGCAAGCCCGAAAACCTGGCGCAGTTCGCCGTTCTCGGTTCCCTCTATTCCCAATACATCATGGGCACCACTTCACCGAAGGTCGGCCTGCTGAATATCGGTGAAGAAGAAGGAAAAGGAAACCTCCTCGCCCAGGCCACCTACCCCCTGCTGAAAGAAAACACGCAGATCAATTTCATTGGCAACGTGGAAGGCCGCGATATCTTTAAAGACCACGTAGACGTGATCGTTTGCGAAGGTTTCACCGGCAACGTAGTGCTGAAAATGGCGGAATCGTTCCACGATGTGGCCGTTCGCCGCAATATCAAAGACGAATACATCGATAAATTCGATTTCGAGCAATATGGCGGCACGCCCGTTCTCGGCGTAGCCGAGCCCGTGATCATCGGTCACGGCATTTCCGGCGCAAGGGCTTTCTCCAATATGATCGTTCTCGCCAAACAAATGATCGAAAGCAAACTGCTCGATAAGATCAAAGAAAGTTTCGTCGTTACCAAAGAAGGATAACCAGACACGGTAAAATATTAAAGGCCGTTCCGCATTATGCCGGAACGGCCTTTTTGTTTCTTTTATGTATACCGGAACATCGGTAAGTCCGCCCCCAAGCACATCCCCACGGGCTAGTCCAGCGCCGGCTGTTTTTATCTTCCACGTATACCGGTACCGGAAAATACGGGTTTCCCGGTATCCCGGCAAACCCGCAATTACCTACCTTAGCGTTTTCCGAAACCTGACTTAAATAACCCACATTAAACACTATGAAAAAGATCATCTTCTTCTCGCTGATCCTGTTATCCGCCAACACATACGCCCAGGAAAAAGTGGAAAAGTACTGCGAACTGATCGCGACCGCCAAAATGTTCAGCACCAAAGTGACCATCGAGATCGACTTCGGGCAGGAAAAAAAGTTCTTTGAATTTAAAGACGCCCGCATCAAAGACGAGCTGGGCAAGGCGAAGAATTTCAATTCCGTGGTGGACGCATTGAATTACATGGGTTCCCTGGGCTGGAAATTCGTAGACGCTTTCCCGTTATCGGAAGGAAGCGGTTCGAAAGTGCTGCATTTTTTCTTCAGAAAAGAATTCCTGAAATCGGAGCTGACGGATGGCACCGCCAAAGCCGAAAAAATAACCGTCACGGCACCAGCGGCAAACGTACGAAGAACGTAGTGCCTGTGCCAGGCGTGGTTTTGAACCAGATCTCCCCGCCCGCCTGTTCTACAATGTTTTTACACATCGCAAGGCCCAGGCCCGTACCGGAAGATTTCGTCGTGAAGTTCGGCACGAATATTTTCGGCTGTACTTCCGGCGGAATGCCGGTGCCATTGTCTATCACCTCCACTACCACCGATTCGCCGTCTTCGTTTTCTTCTTCATGGACGCTGATGGCCACATGCCCTTCCTGCCCTTCGGGAATGGCCTGGATGGCGTTTTGCAGCAGGTTGGTGAACACGCGGTTGATCTGCGTTTTATCCGCGTCGATCAGGTACGGTTTGTCCTGCCGCTCATAATAGATATGACATTCGGGGCTGCTCATATACAGCGCTGTAACGGATTGCAGCACTTCGCCCAGCGAAAACACTTCGTTGTTCACCTTCGTGATATGCGCAAACGCCGCAAAGTCCGACGCGATGTTGGACAGGTGCTCGATCTGTTCCACCAGCGTGTTCGCCACATTGCGCGACAGCGCTTTTACATCCGGGGAATCGTTGGCGATGGCGCGCTGCAGGTATTGAATGCTCAGTTTCATGGGCGTGAGCGGGTTCTTGATCTCATGCGCCACCTGCCGCGCCATTTCGCGCCAGGCCCCTTCTCTTTCGCTTTTCGCCAGCATTTCGGCGCTCACTTCCAGCTTTTGCACCATTTTGTTGTATTCCGCCACCAGCAGGCCGATCTCGTCGTCGTTGTCCCACTGGATCTGTTCGTTGTGCTGCCCCAGGTTTACGCTGCGCAGTTTGTTGGTGATGAGCGAAAACGATTTGGTGATGGTGTTGGAGATCAGCAGCACCAGCATGCCCGCGATCAGGAAAATGAAGGCGTTGATGTTGATCAGCGCCACGAGGAAGGTGGAGATCTGCTGGTTCAGCTCCGTCTGCGTCGCGAAATAAGGCACGTTAAGGTACGCAAACACGCGCCCCTGGCTGCGCAGCGGCACATAACCGCTGATGTACTTCATATTGCCGATGCGCTCTTCCTGGATGTACTGGATCTTGTTGAGCCGGCTCAGCTGGTAAAACGCCAGCGGGTTCATGGCTTCAGACAACAATCCCTTTTCTATCATCAGCGGCTGCGCGGAAAGTTGCAGCTGCCCGTCGGTATCATAAATGTTGATGTCTACGTTGTGTTCCGTCGCGATATCGGCTACAGAGGCGGAAAGCCGCGTCACGAAAATGGAATCGTAGAGCATGTCCATTTCGTCGAATTGTCGGAGGGTGTAAAATTCCTCTTCAATATCGGCGCCGATGCTATGCACGGTGTTGCTCAGCTTTTCAGCGTTCTCTGCACGGTAACGGCCATAGAAAAACAGGATGGTGGCCAGGCCCAGCGCGAGGAAAGCGAATACCACCGCGCCGATGATAGTGGTCTGCACTTTCATGCGGATGCTCAGTTTTACCAGCACGCGCAGGTTAGACATGCGGAGCCTCGCTTTGATCAGCAGGTCCAGCAGGCTGTACACGGCAATGATCAGCAGGAACAAACAGAACATGTAAGCGAACAACGTGATGAATTCCAGGAAGTTCGCCATTTTGCGCACCATCACCACCACTTTGTCTTTCGAGGCCCGGTAATACAGCATCGAATTGTTCTCTATTTCTTCCACCACAATATCCGCAACGGGCAGCTCATGCGGGGCCAGCGTCGTTTTAAAAGGATAATTGCCGTGGTTGTTCACCAGCACGCCTTTGTCGTACACGGCGTAGGAATATTGCTCGGTGAGCTCCTGTCCCACATCGTCTGCCCCCGCTTCGATGAGCAGTTCGGGGTATAAACGGTCCGGCTGCGCGATCTCCGATTCGGACCGTACTTCATAGAACAGGTAACCGACGGGCAGACCCTCCGGGCCTGTAAATTCCTTTTTGCCGATATAACTGTAGTCGCGGAAACTGCGTTCATCGTAATACAGGTCGTTGCCCAGCACATGCGCAAGCGTGTTGCCCATGATGCGGCCCTGCAGGGCTACGAACGGCACGGGGTCGCCGTTGTAAAGCGGCTGGCCTTCGGCGTCGTAGGTGTAAAAGGTAAGTTGAAAGCGGCTGAGGTAACGCGAGAAATATTTTTCGCGCAGCGACGCTTCCAGTCTTTGTTTATAGTTCCGAGTGGGCGTCTGGAAATACTGGCGCACGAAAGAATCTTTGGTGAGCCGCTCCCCTACGTCGTTGAGCAATGTTTCGATGTACGGATCGCGCTGCTTGGAGAGGTTTTGCGCGACGCGCAGGCGGGTGGACAATTCTTTCTGGTTGTTGTAATAAATGAGCACGGCGGAGGTGGTCACCGTCATCATCAGCATCCACATGATGAAGGGCAGCGTGGCGGAATTGCCGGAAAAACGCAGCTCCAGCAGGTCGAGTATCACCACATATGCCAGCAGCCATAACATGAGCACGCCGGAGGCGCCAAAATCGGGCAGATTGAAGCGGAACGCCAGCCAGATAAGCCCTACCACGGCCAGTGAAATGTATTTGGTGCGGTACTGGAAATCGGTGAGCTGGTTCAGCAAATAGTTGACGATCTGCGAGAAAAACAGGAAGCTGATGGCGATAAAACCGAGGCTCATGCTGCCGATCACGCTGTATTCGTTGAGGCTGAAAAAGTTGGTAACGTCGTACGAAATTTTAGAATCGATCACGAGGCTGCGGATCAGGTCGAGCAGGAATTGCCCGGCGATGAACATCACGAGGCCTGCCGCGCCGATAATGAGCCAGCTTTGCCATTTTTTGCCCAGCACGGGCGGGTGAATGGTGCGCACATGCTGGCGGAAAAAGAGGATCAGCCAGAAGGTGAGCAGCACGTTCAGCGAAAGGTCGCCCAGGCTGCGGAACACGTCGTCTTTCGCGTAGATCGTTGGCTGGAAAAGGTTCAGCGTGCTAAGGTCTATCGGGAAACGATAGAGATAGGTCAATAGCCGGAAACCGGCTACCACTACCAGCAGGAAAAGAAATCCCCAGCCCGGGGTGAGCTTTTTGGCCATCAGTGTGGCAAAAAGGTTGATGAATATGAACACGCAGATGCAGCCCAGGGTAAGCAGCAGTACGCTGGCAAGACTGGGCGAATCGTTGGATTTGTTCGGGTCGTAGTGCAGGTAGAACAGGATGGTTTTGTTCGCGTCGAGCACGGGCAGGCCGGGCGGGCGGTTCTGGATGGTGTATTCCGGGCCGATGGCCGGGCGGCCGTAAAACGAGTTGCCGAGATAATCGTTGGTGATCGCGAATTCCTTTTTGACGGGAATAAGACCAATGAGGTACTTCTCGGGGGCGGCTTTGTGGCAGATCACCACGTAATAACCGTTGGCAAGCCGCATAAAGGTTACGCCGGGGGAAAAAACATCGTCCACCGGCGGCTGTACGGAGCTGGTGCTCCAGAAACGCAGGCGGGGGCCGTATTCCAACGAATCGTAGGCGAACACAAAGAAGTTTTCCCCCGCAATGTCTTCCACCGTTTCCTGGTTAAAATCGCCCCGGAAAAGGCTGTTCACCCGCGCCGTATCCGCCGCCAGGTCCGCAAAAGCTTCCTGCCTGCCTGCAATGTCGCTTTCCAGGCTGCGCTGCACGCCGTGGGGGGAAGAATAATAACTCCAGTAGTTGTTGAACAGGAACGCGAACGTGAACAGCCACGCCGCAATAATGAGCAGGTAGCCGTTCCGCAGGATAAAAAACCTTATTTCCCTCAGATCGAGCATATGTTTATTCGCCTTCCTTTATTTTGTTCCAGAGCCCGTCCATTTCGGTGAGGCTCATTTCGTCGAGCCGTTTGCCGCTCTCGGCCGCCATTTCTTCCATTCGCTGAAAGCGGCGGATGAATTTTTTGTTGGTGCGTTCCAGGGCGTTTTCAGCGTCTGTTTTCAAAAACCGGCTGTAGTTTACCAGCGAAAACACCAGGTCGCCGAATTCAGCCTCTATTTCCCCTTCTTCGCCTTTTTCGACGGCTTCCTTCAGCTCCCGCATTTCCTCTTCCACTTTATCCCACACCTGGCCGCGGTTTTCCCATTCAAACCCCACCTGTTTCGCCTTTTCCTGCAGGCGCATGGCTTTTACCAGCGCGGGCAGCGAGGCGGGCACGCCGCCCAGCACAGACGTTTTTCCTTCCTTCAGCTTCAGTTTTTCCCAGTTCTGCTTCACCTGTTCTTCGTTTTCCACCTTTACGTCCCCGTAAATATGCGGGTGCCGGGCCACCAGTTTATCGCAAATGCCGTTGATCACGTCGGTGATCGTAAATTGCCGTTGTTCCGCGCCGATCTTGGCATAAAACACGATATGCAGCAGCAGGTCGCCCAGTTCCTCTTTGATGCCTTTAAAATCTTCCCCGGTAATGGCGTCCGCCAGCTCGTACAATTCCTCGATAGTGAGCTGCCGCAGCGACTGGATGGTCTGCTTCCTGTCCCAGGGGCATTTTTCCCGCAGGTCGTCCATAATCTGTAATAATCTGCTGAAGGCTTGTTCCGGCTGCATAACATTAAATATTAACTAAGAAGCGGTAAAATAATGCAATTTCAGGATATGCGGGAAAAGGCGGGGTATTGTTAATTTCTTTTTCTTGGCGGAATAGCCAATTTAATTAGCTTTGCGGCCTTAGTAAAATCACAAAAGAAACGAATATGAATCCGAAACACGTGGCCCTCATTTCTGCGGAACTGAACATTTCGATGAAGCAGGCTGAGAATACCATGAGCTTGCTGGCAGAAGGCTCCACCGTCCCCTTTATCAGCCGTTACCGGAAGGAGCAGACCGGCAGCCTGGACGAGGTGCAGATCGGCAAAGTGGAAGACCTGGGCAAACGCTACCAGGAAGTGGACGACCGCCGGGCATTCATCATCAAAACCATCACCGAGCAGGGTAAAATGACCGACGAGCTGCTCGCCAAACTGGAAGCCAGCTGGGTGCTTACCGAGCTGGAAGATATGTATCTCCCCTACAAGCCGAAACGCAAGACCCGCGCCATGGCGGCTATCGAAAAAGGTCTCGAGCCGCTGGCGGACCTCCTTATGGCGCAGGAGGCCGGCGAGATAGACGAAGCGGCCAAAACCTACATCAACGAACAGGTGGCGTCCGGGGACGAAGCGCTGAAAGGCGCCCGTGACATCATCGCGGAAAGGATCAACGAAAACGCGGAGCTGCGCGACAAATTGCGCAAGCTCTTCACCCATACCGCCAAGTTCAGCTCCAAAGTGATCGAAGGCAAAGAAACGGAAGGCGTGAAATACAAAGACTATTTCGACTTTTCCGAAGAGCTGCACTCCATTCCTTCGCACCGGGTGCTGGCCATTCTGCGCGCCGAAGCCGAAGGCATTCTTTTCGGCAATATTTCTCCGGAAGAGGAAGAAGCGCAAAACATAATCATCAAACAATTCGTGACCGGCAACGGGCCCGCCAGCCAGCAGGTTGAAAAAGCCGCCGCCGATGCTTACAAACGCCTGCTTCGCCCTTCGCTCGAAAACGAAAGCCGTGCCGCTGCGAAAGAAAAAGCGGATAACGAAGCCATTGAAGTGTTTGCCGAAAACCTGCGCCAGCTGCTGCTTGCAGCCCCGCTCGGCCCGAAAGCCGTGATCGCGGTGGACCCGGGTTACCGTACCGGCTGTAAAACCGTTGCGCTGGACAACCAGGGCAATATGCTCGCGCACGACGTGATATTTCCCCTCGAAAAAAACTACAAAGCGCAGGACGCCGAGCACCTGCTCCGCAACTGGGTGAACAAATACGACATCCAGGCCATTGCCGTGGGCAACGGTACCGCGGGCCGCGAAACCGAAGATTTCATCAAAAAGATCGACTTCGGCAAAAAAGTGAACGTGTTCATGGTGAACGAAAGCGGCGCATCCGTGTACTCCGCTTCCGAAGTGGCCCGCGAAGAATTCCCCAACGAAGACGTGACCGTGCGCGGCTCCGTATCCATCGGCCGAAGGCTGATAGACCCGCTGGCAGAACTGGTGAAAATAGACCCGAAAGCCATCGGCGTAGGGCAATACCAGCACGACGTGAACCAAAGCCATCTCAAACAAAGCCTGGACCGCGTGGTGGTGAGCTGCGTGAACAATGTGGGCGTGAACCTCAACACCGCCTCCAAACACCTGCTGGCGTACGTTTCCGGTCTCGGCCCCTCCCTTGCTGAAAACATCGTGAAATACCGCAAGGAAAACGGCGCGTTCAAAAACCGCCAGGAGCTGAAAAAAGTGACCCGCCTCGGCGATAAAGCCTTCGAACAATGCGCGGGCTTCCTCCGCATCGAAAACGGCGACAACCCGCTGGACAATTCCGCGGTTCACCCCGAGCGTTACCCGGTGGTGCAGGCCATTGCCGCGGGGCAGCAATGCACCGTATCCGAACTGATCGGCCGCGACGATCTCCGTAAAAAGGTGAACGTAAAGGAATACATCAGCGAAGAAGTAGGACAGCTCACGCTGGAAGACATTCTGAAAGAACTCGCCAAACCCAGCCGCGACCCGCGCGACGAGATCGCCATTTTTGAATACGCCGAAGGCATCAAAACCATGGAAGACGTACACCCCGGCATGACGTTGCCCGGCGTGGTGACCAACATCACCGCATTCGGCGCGTTCGTAGACATTGGCGTGAAGCAGGACGGGCTCGTACATATCTCCCACCTTTCCAACAAATTCATCTCCAACCCGAACGAAGCCGTGAAACTCAACCAGAAAGTAACGGTAACGGTACTGGAAGTGGATATTGCGCGCAAACGTATTTCGTTGTCGATGAAAGACAATGAGCCCAATGCGGGCGGCGGTGGCGGCCAGCGCAGGGAACGGCGTGAGAACAAACCTTCGAAAGAAGCGCCGCTCAACGACTTCCAGGCGAAATTGCAGGCATTGAAATCGAAATTCAAGTAATAACAAAAAGGCGTCTCAAAACAGAGACGCCTTTTTTGTTGTACATCATTCATCTCCCTCCGGGTCACCCGGCAAAGGAGGTTCCGGCGGATCAAGCGCGGTTTCTTCGAAACTAACCAGCTCGATGCTGAATGTGGAGTAGGCTTTGAAATTCGAAGCAATTGATTCCAGTATCTCAATAGATGCGGTATCCGTTCTTAGATAAGTAGCATACTCTTCGCGGGAAATTGAAAGTTTCGCTGCGATCTCATCATCCGTAATAACTACGCCTCCCTTTTCCGCATTGTTTTTAATTTCCTCGATCGCTATTTTGAATACATTCATCTTTCAACATTTTATGAAAGGGCCATCTCCTTGCCGGAGATGACCCTTCTTTTTTATTAGCTGATCTTAAGATATTACTTTAGACGAATACCGCCATTTTTAATTTTTCAGATTACTGTTCCTGTCTTCCTGCTCCTGTGGTATCGGCAGGTATTCGCTTTGCCCGGTCGTAAAGCCCGGCAGCACTATAGCGGCCTGGCCGGTGCGAAGCAGGTCGTTGAACCTTTCTCCCCACCATTCGCAGATCAGTTCGGCGCGGCGCTCGTCCAGCACCTGCTGCAGCGTAACGCCGGCGATCGGGTTGAGTTTTGCGCGCACGCGCACCAGGTTAAAAGGCACGTCGCCGTTCTGGCCTTTGCGTACTTTGGCTTCAGCGTTCATCAGCAGCGCTTCCGCGTAACGGAACACGCGGATGTTGTTGTTGGCGCCGTAATAGTCTACCCTGCCCGGCGTCATTTGTGATTTCGGGTAATAGGCTTTGCCGTTGAAGTATTTTTTCAGGCCCGCGTTCCCCGAAACCGGGTCGCCGTCGGGCGTGAAGGCGGTGGTACCTGGCTGACCGTTCACGCCGCAAAGCAGGATCGTCGTTCTTTTCCGGAGCGTATCGTTGCGCGCGGTCAGAAAATCCACGGCTTTCTGCGAAGGCACCATCCAGCCTGAACCGGAGATAGGCATGCCGTAGGTATTGTCCGGGCCCTGGAACAGGAAGAAATTCCCCCATAACTCGTTGGCGCCGCCGGAGGTAACGATGTCGCCGGTTTCGTTGCCGAAATCGGAGTATTGGAATTCGAGGATGGCTTCGTTGCTGAGTTTGCCCGGTTTTTTCCAGAGCTGGTAATAATCGGGGAAAAGGTTGAACTTGTTGCTGCTGAAGATCTGGTTGGTGCAATCCAGCACCACGTCCCAATATGGACTTCCATTATTGTTCCCCGCAAGGTCCATCGCGGCTTTAGCTTTCAGCATCAGCGCGGTGTATTTCGTTACGCCGCCCATATGCGTAGCCTGGTTGGGGCGCGCATCTTCGAGGTTGGCGATGCAAAAGTCCATCTCTTCCATCACGTGCAGCCTTACATCGTCAACGGAAGACTTGGTGGAGTTGCTCAAAGCGTTGGGATCGTTGCTTTCCATGCCAAGAACGGGCACATCGCCCCAGTACCTGGCGGCCCAGTAATGCCCGAGCGCCCTGAAGAAGCGCACTTCCGCGCGGTATTGTTCCAGGAGTTTCTGACTGGCGGCATCGCCGGAAGGGATGTTTTTCCCGAATTCGTCCAGCTCGGCCAGCGCGCTGTTGGCGGCGAGCACTACGCCGTAAAGGCTGATCCACATATCGTTGATGCCCCAGTAACTTTTTACCGTTACGTTGTTCTGAAAATTATGGATGGCGATCTGCCCTGCATCGTCGTTCCCGGTTTCTATTTCATCGCCGCGCACGCTCCTGATGGCAACGCTGATCCATTTGGCGAAGGTGCCGCTCGCGGCGGTCCTGTATACGCCTGAAACCGGCTGGTACATAAGCGAAAGATTCGAATAATCGATCGCGGTAACCTGTTGTTTGTTTTCCAGCGGGCGGTCGAGGAATTTGGAACAAGCGGACAGTAAAGTAATCGCCGTTACCAGTACTGCTATTTGTTTATATCGTTTCATAAGAATTTTTTTTGTAGTTGACAGGTTTAAATCAGAATGCGGCCCTCACGCCCAGGCTGTAAGTGGCGGATATGGGATATACGTTCATGTCGTACCCCCAGCCGGACACCTCGGGCGTGAAGCCGTTGTATTTGGTGAAAATGAATGGCCTGTCTGCCGTGGCGAATACACGGATGGTAGACTGCGCGCTCTCCTTGCCAACGTTAAACGTATAACCCAGCTGTATGTTCTGTATGCGCAGATAAGAACCGTTTTCCACGAAGAAAGAGTTGCCGACCTTGAACCATCCGTCCGCGATCGCATTTGCGGAAGGGTAAGAATTGGTGGAGCCGGGCCCTGTCCAGAAGCCGTTGGCGAACGCTTCGTCTACATTCAGCGAATTGGACGCTTTATATAATTTGCCGCGGTTCAGGTTGAGGATCTTATTGCCGCCCGATCCCTGGAAAGCGATGCTGAAATCGAATTTTTTGTAATCGAGGGCCACGTTGAACCCGTAAGTGATCTTGGGAAGATAGTTGCCGATGTTCACACGGTCGTTGTTATCGAGAACGCCGTTGCCGTCCTGGTCTTTATACTTCAGGAAACCCGGGCGTATTTTCGAAAGCGCCGTGGCGTTGTAGCTGGATGCGACGGGATCTTTCGCGATCTCGTCGTCCGTCTGGTATACGCCGATCATTTCATACCCGTAAAAATACCGGAGCGGCTGACCTACTTCGATCTTGTTGGGAAACTCCGCCACATACGGGAATACGCCGCTCATCAGGCTGGGCAGGGAACCCAGGTCCGTCACTTCGTTTTTCAGCGTGGAGAGGTTGCCGCCTATTGAATAATTCAGGTCCCCTATCCTGTCGTTCCAATTCAACTGCAGATCGATGCCGCTGTTCACCATTTCCGCCCAGTTGCCGTAAACGCTGCCGTAGGTATACCCGAACGGTTTGTCGAACGCTGCGTTTGAAGTGGTGCGGTGATAGTAGTCCACGGAACCTTTCAGCCTTCTTCCGAGCACTTCGAAGTCGATACCGCCGTCCCATTCCGTTACTACTTCCCAGGTAACGTTTGCAAAGAACCTGTTTACCGTATAGCCGGGCACGTAAAGACCGTTAGCATCCGCGGTGCTGCCGAATATTGCCGAGTTCGCGCTTCCCGTGGATACGATGGCGTAACCGGCGTTGGCGTTCACACCGTCGTTCCCTAGCTTACCCCAGCTGCCGCGCAGTTTCAGGAAATCGAAGATGTGCTGGCCTTTCATAAAATCTTCGCCGGTAACCACCCAGCCGAGGCCTACGGAAGGGAAATACCCCCATTTGGTCTGGTACTTGGAGCTGCCGTCTGCACGGAAAGTGGCGGTGAGCAGGTATTTGTTGTCGTAGTCGTAAGTGCCTCGGGTGAAGAAAGACAAACCGGCGTTGCGGATACCGTCTTCACTGTAGCCGTTCGCGTTCCTGGCGCCCTGCGCTCCCGCATACCAGAATTCTTCCGCGGCGGGCACGTTGTCTGCAGACACCCATGTTTGCCGCCAGCGTTCTTCCCGGGTAGACTGGCCCAGCAACAGCGACCAGTGATGTTTGCCCGCGCCGTCGCGGTAAGTAAGCAGGTTGTCCAGGATGTAATTGGTGGTGCGTTCCTGCGTGGACCTTAAATTGGAGGCGGTCACGCTGGTGCCCGGGCCGAGGTTGCGCTCAGGGCTGTATTGAGAGCGCAGGCTGGAAGCGTACAGCTGGTTGATCTGCGAACGGAACGTCAGCCGGTCTTTCCAGAAGCTCGCTTCAGCATACAGCGTCGGCAATACCTGGAAATCTTTCAGCCGGTTGTAATTGTAAAATGCGTTGGCAACGGGATTTGCGTCTTCCCTGCCGATTACCGCCGCGGCGGCGAATTTTTCCGGGAAGGCGTTTACGTTCTGTTCGTCGTACACCGGGAACAGCGGCGTGGCGGAATACGCATCGGAAAACGCTTCGCTGTTGGGCACAAATGTCCTGGAGTTGACGATATAGGTGGTTAAGCCCACTTTCAGCCAGGGGAAAGCCCTTGCTTCCAGCTGGAACCTGGCATTGTACCTTTCGAAACTGTTCTTGGATTCCTGGATGCCGTCCTGGTAAGTATAGTTGAGCCCGACGGACCAGGTCACTTTATCGCTGCCGCCCTGCAGGTCTATGCCATGGTTGGTGATCAGCGCCTGCTTCTTCAGCAGTTCGTCGTACCAGTCTGTGCTGGTGGTGGGGTTCAGGCCGCTGCCGCCGAACCTTTCGGAAGAAAGGCGCACAGTATTGCTGTCCTGCGTGGTCCGGCGCTCCAGTGAAAATTTGGTGTACTGCTGCCCGTTGGCCATTTTCAGCATATTGACGGGCACCTGCATGCCCACGTAACCGTTGTAGGTAACGCGGGTTTTCATATTGAGTTTTCCTTTTTTTGTCGTGATCAGCACCACGCCATTGGCGGCGCGCACGCCGTAAATGGCGGCGCCGGAAGCGTCTTTGAGGATAGACATGTCTGCAATGTCCGCCGGGTTGAGGAAAGTGATGTCGTTGACGAACATGCCATCTACCACATACAGCGGCGCTTCGTTATTAAAAGACCCTACCCCGCGAACGCGCACGCTCGGCGGGCTGCCCGGCGCCCCGTTGCCTACTATCTGCACGCCCGGCACGCTTCCCTGGAGGGCGTCCATCGGGGATGATGTAGTGCGTTTCATCATGTTTTCGGTGTTCACGGTCGTGATCGGCGCGGTGAGGTCCCCTTTCCGCTGGGTGCCGTAACCGATCACCACCACCTGTTCCAGCGTGGCGCCTTCGGCCACTTCGAGGGAAATCTGCACGTTGTCCGCAACGGCAACTGCCTGCCTGTTGTACCCGATCACGGTCACCACCAGCGAATCGGCATTGGAGGGCACATTTAAAGTGAAAGTGCCGGTTTCCGTGGAAATAGCGCCCACTCCCGGGGAATTTTTTACGGTGACGGTTGCACCGGGAACGGGAAGCCCTTTTTCATCCTGCACCCTGCCCCTGACGGTCCTGGTTTGGGCGAATGCAGAAGAAGCCAGCATGAACAGGAGTACTGATAAATAAAAATACTTCATACGTGGGAATTTAATTTAGGTTATAGAAGCGGTTAGTCAAACGTTATCAAAATTAACGACCTTAGCAGCCTGATCCCGGAATTCCACTACATCATTTCCTCATCAAAAATTTCTAAGTGGTTATTTTTCAGTAAATTCAAATTACTTCATCGCCTCATCTAAGTAGGAAATTCTTGCATATGAGAACTTTAATCGTCCTGCTTGCATTCTGCAGTAACGCCGCCTATGCCCAGAATACTTTGGGAACGCCCTTTGTCGCCAATTACCATAAAGCCCTTTTTAATGGCGGCAGCCGTACCTGGGACATCAAACAGGATAACAAAGGCATCATGTATTTCGCCAACGACGAGGGGCTGGTTACCTTCAACGGCAGTTTCTGGAAACTGTTCCCTTTGCCGAACAAAACTGTCTTAAGGTCCATCTATATCGACAAAAACGACCGGATCTATGCCGGCGGGCAGGATGAAATCGGCTATTTCGAAGCCGGCGATTATCACACTTTGCGTTATACTTCCCTCAAAAAGCTGATCCCACGGCAATACCAGGATTTTGCGGACGTATGGAATACTATCGTACACGAAAAAGCCGTGTTTTTCCGGGTTTCCGACCGGATCTTCAAGCTGGACAACCAACGTATTGCGGTATATAAGCCTACCGGGGAATGGTCTTTTCTCGGGAAAGCCGGCGGGCGGCTTTTTGCGCAGGATGCGGGCACCGGCCTGCTGGAATATAAAAACGAGCGCTGGGCGCCGTTAAAGAATGGCAGGCTGCTGCAAAAAATGTCTGTAACTGCCGTTTTTCCGTCCGGGAAAGATGATTACAGGATCGAAACGCTCAATAATGTTTCATTTTGGTTGCACAATGATTCCATTTTCACCATAAAAGGCATTCCGCAGAAAGATGTGTACACCCCTTCGTTTTCCCAGCTCAGCGACAGCGTATTCGTAGCCGCCACCGCCCTGGAAGGCTGCCTCGTGCGCGACGCCCGCCATCAACTTATCCAGCGGATATCTGTGGCCGAGGGTCTTCAAAATAACAATGCTACATCGGTGTTTGTTGACAGGGACAAAAATATCTGGGCGGGCGTGGACAATGCCATCTCGTTCATCAGCTACGGTTCGCCGATCAAATTCCTGCGGCCGGACAGGGTGAACGATGTGATCGGTTTTTCGACGATGATCTACGACGGCCGGCTGTACCTTTCCACCTCCAACGGCGTGTATGCCGCGCCCCTGGCGGACGGGGCGGGCGACATGAGCTTGCAGAAAAGCCAGTTTTCCCTGGTAAAAAACAGCGATCGCGGCGAAGCCTGGCAGCTCGAAGAAATGAACGGGCAGCTGCTTTCCACCCACAACAATGGCACGTACGTGATCCGTGACCATGAAGCGTTTCCCGTTTCGAAAGGTATGGGATCGTGGAAATTCCTGCCGATGAGCTCGGTTTATCCCATTAAAAACATACTGGTGGGCGGTTATTGGGGCATCGACCTGCTGCATTTCGATGAAAAAGGATTTCAATATGCAGGGAGGCTGAAAGGCACCACCGATTCTTACCGCTTTTTGACGATGGACGAAAACGGCGACATCTGGAGCTCCCATCCTTACCGGGGCATTTACCGGTTGCGGGTTTCGGCGGACAGCCTGCGTTATGAAACACGTTTTTATTCCGCGGCAAACGGCCTGCCTTCGGCGTTCAACAACTATGTGTTCATGATAAAGAACCGTGTGGTGTTTCCCACGGAATCCGGCATTTACGAGTTTAACACTGCCGCAGACAAATTCGTTCCATCGGATTTTCTGTCCGTGTTCAGCGGGATGGCCGTGCGGTACATGAAAGAAGACGCGGAAGGCAACATCTGGTTTTGCAGCGGCCGGAAGCTGGGCCTGGCGAGGTTTTCGGCAAAAGACACGGCGCATCCCTACTCCATTACTTTTTTCCCGGAGCTGGAAGCGCACATGCTCTCGAAATTCGACAACATCTATCCTTACAATCCCGAGAATATTTTTATCGGTTCCGAAAAAGGCGCCATCCATATCAACTACAAAAAATACGTATCGCAAAAACGGGCGCTTACCATTTTCCTGAACGAGGCGAAAGCCATCGGGGCGAGAGACAGCCTGCTTTCCGGCGGGTTTTACCAGGCTGGCGGGCAGCAGCGGGAAATGCATTCCCTTCCACCCAATTTTAATGCTTTTCACTTCGAATACAGCGTGCCGGCATATGGTTTCACCAACGACATCGAATACAGTTACCGGCTGAAAGGATATGAAAGGGAATGGAGCGCCTGGAGCACGAAAACCGCGAAAGACTACACCAACCTGCCGGACGGGCGATACACCTTCATGGTAAAAGCGCGCGACAACCTGCATAACGAATCGAACCAGCTGGAATATTCCTTCGTGATCAGCCCGCCCTGGTACAAATCTCCCTGGGCCATGCCGGGATATGCTGTGATCGGCATTTTGGTTTTTTACCTGCTTCGCGCCTGGCATAAAAGGAAATTGCGGCAGCAGCAACAAAAATTCGATGAAAAGAAAAAACAGCTTGAATACATTCACCAGCTGGAGCGGGAAAAAAGCGAGAAAGAGATCATCCAGCTGCAGAATGAAAAACTCGCCGGCGAAGTAGCGCTCAAAAACAAAGAACTTGCCAGCGCCACCATGCAGCTGGCGGGCAATACGGATACGTTAAGCAAACTGAAGGACCAGGTGGTGAAACTGAACAGCCACGCGGGCAGCGGGGAAACGGAGATGAAAAAGATCATCGCGCTGGTGAAAGGAGCGGAAGAAAGCAACGCGAACTGGGACAAGTTCGCCGAACATTTCGATGAAGTGAACAACGATCTTTTGATGAAACTGAAAAAAGCGTACCCGGATTTGTCGCGGAGCGATCTGAAAATATGCGCGTACCTGCGGCTGAACTTCTCGTCCAAACAGATCTCGCAACTGCATAATATTTCCGTGCGGGGCGTGGAGATACACCGTTACCGGATACGGAAAAAACTGGGTTTGAAAACGGGACAGTCTATCAGCAGCTTTTTCGACGGACTGTGATCAAACAAATTATTTTTCCTCGAATTTCATCATCCACTGCATTAACCGCTCCGGGTAGGCCACATCGCCTTTTTCGCCATAAAGTTTCACCGCTTTGTTGCGCGCGATGCCGATGTAGATCACGTCCTTTTTCATGTCGATGGCGATAGCCGCTTCTTCCACGCCGCAATTGTGCGGTTTGCAGCCTTCGTTGAACAGCACGCCCGCATCCACTTCCAGCGGCGGCGTTACTTTATAGCGCGCCACGAAATCCGCTTCTTCCGTCCCCAGCATTTCCTTCAGGCGCGCTTTGAGCGGCTTCTGGTCGAGCAGCCTGATATCCGCGGCGTATTTGCCGTTGAATTTCTCAAACGTTTTCCAGGATTCGATCAGCGCGGGCGTAACGGTTGTGTCCGTAATGTGGATCATCGTGTCCGTAGGGATCATGACCACGGAATCGGGCGTGCGCTGCTTTTTGTCTGTGCCGGCAGGACTGTTGCAGGCCAGCGCCAGGCAACATGCGGCGATGGTGAGGAATGGCCTCATTATTTGGGAGAATTAAGGTTGAACTCGTATATCGGGTCCTGCGGGGTGCAGGGCGGCATGTGGTACACGGGATTGATGAGGCCGTCTTTCAGGCCGTACACCCATCCGTGCAGGTGCGGGCGTTTTTCGGCGGCCCATGCTTCCTGGACGGTGATGGTTTTGGCGAGGTTGTTCACCTGCTCGATCACGTTCAGTTCGGTGAGGCGGTCCACCTGCTGGTCCTGCGTTTCCAGCTGGTCCAGCTCGTCCTTATGCAGGCGGTAAACGTCTTTGATATGTTTGAGCCAGGGGTTGATGATGCCGAAATTTTGCTGCGTCATGGCCGCTCTTACGCCGCCGCAGCCGTAGTGGCCTACCACGAGAATGTGCTCCACGCCCAGCACTTTTACGGCGTATTCGAGCACGGTGAGCAGGTTCATGTCCGTATGCACCACCATATTCGCCACATTGCGGTGCACGAAGATCTCGCCGGGCAGCGTGTCTGTGATCTCGTTGGCAGGCACCCTGCTGTCTGAACACCCGATCCACAGGAACTTTGGCGCCTGCTGGTCCTGCAGCCGTTTAAAAAAATCTTTGTCACGCTCAACCTGTTTGGCCGCCCATGCTTTGTTGTTTGCCAGCAATTGTTCGAATGGATTCATGGTGTCTGAATTTTTTTATAGTTACTTGCCTGTAAATACCGGTTCTCTTTTTTCGATGAAGGCGTTCATGCCTTCTTTCTGATCGTCTGAAGAGAACAGCAGGTAGAAATTTTTTCTTTCGAAGTGCAGCCCTTCTTCCAGCGTGCTGTCGAATGCGCGGAGCACCGATTCTTTTGCCATCTTCACCGCCAGCGGGCTTTGTTTGGCCACCTCCGCCGCGAGGCGGAAAGTTTCTTCCAGGTACAGCTCCACCGGCGCAATGCGGTTGATCAGCCCTGCACTCAGCGCTTCCTGCGCGGAAATGAACCTGCCCGTGAGCACCATTTCCATGGCGAGGGCTTTGCCAACGGCGCGTGTGAGGCGCTGTGTGCCGCCCGCACCGGGCATTACCCCTATTTTGATCTCCGGCTGGCCGAACTTCGCCGTTTCAGACGCCACGATCATATCGCAGAGCATGGCCAGTTCGCAGCCTCCGCCCAATGCGAAGCCGCTGACGGCGGCAATGAGCGGTTTTTTTATTTTTTTGATCACGTCCCAGGTGGCGAACTGGTCGATGTTGTACATATCCATCGCCGAAAGGCCCACCATCTGCCGGATGTCCGCCCCCGCGGCGAACGCTTTTTCGTTGCCGCCGATCACGATCACGCGCACCTGCGGGTCTTCGTCCAGCTGCTTCAGCGCGTCTCTCAATTCCTGCATCAGCTGAAGGTTGAGGGCGTTGAGCTCCTTCGGCCGGTTGAGCCGGATGTGGGCGATAAAAGGCCGCACCTGCGGTTGTACGATAATGAATCCGGGGGCTGTCATTTGGTGTATGATTTAGTGATTATACTATCGCGAAAATAAGCAATAGGAATAAAATCACGACAATCAAAGTGCCCAGCGCGTAACATAGCAGGATCAGCACGGAATCGAGGATGGCCGTGCCCAGCGACACGGCGTAGGTATTGCGGAGCGCGAACACGAAATATATGTATGCCGGCAGCAGGAACCAGGCGTATAACGCATCTGAATGCAGCAGGAGATTGATCATTATCGCGATGATGCCCAGCATAAAAATAAAGGTATGCATGTGGATCGCAAAGATGGCATGGTCCGCATAATAATGCGCTTTCCGGAAAAAGAACCATTTGAGCAGCAATGCGAAGAAAGGCAGCAGCAGGAACATGAGCTTGGGATAGTTGTGCGTGATCTTGTCGCGCACTACGTCCTGCACATTATCGCCGTATTTGTCCTGCATTTCGTAATAACGGTGGAGGGTATTGCCGAGCAGGAAGCCGTGCCTTTCACTCTTGGGAATGGCCTGCTGCAGGGAATCGTAGATGAAAGCGGCGCGGCCGGTGGTGTCGTGCGCCAGGTCCCTCATGGTCCTCATTATTTCCACAGCCGTTTTTGTTTTGGCGATTTCGGCGGAATCTTTCACCTTACCGCTGTCCAGCGCCTTTTTCAGTTCTATGCCCACCGTATCGAAGGTAAGCGCCACCGTCGGCCGCTCTTTGTGGCGGACGTATGGGTTGTGGCTTTCCTGCGTAAAGCTGAGCATGAGGAAAAATACGAAGGAAGTGAATACATACAGCCGGATGGGGTTCACATAATCCATGCGGTGGCCCTGCATATACTTTTTGGTGAGCAGGCCGGGGTAAAAGAAAAGATATTTGAGTGTGAGGAGGAGTTTGGAATCGTAATGGGTGATATCCTGGAAAAAATGGCTCACGAGGTGGCCGAAAGATTCCTTTGTTTCCACGTTCTCCTGCCCGCAATGGCCGCAAAAGCGGTCCGGCACTTCGCGGCCGCAGTTGAGACAGGTTTTATCTTTTCTGAGATGCTGTGTTTTCAAGAGTACTTGACAGGTTTAGGACGGTTAAAGATATAGATTTATGAATTATTCCCGCGCATATACGTTTTAAATTGCCCGGAACGTTAGTACTTTTGCGAACATTGCCACCAGACATGCGTATACTCATCAATATATTCTTTTTATTGGCCCTGGGCACCGCCGCCCGGGCGCAGTACTATTACCAGGACATTTATAATACCGCTCAAACGGCCGCTACCATGGCCCGGTTCAAGGCCAACAAGGTGAGCTTTCAGACGGTTAAAACGCTGGACGCCAACCAGGAAACGGACAATGATTTTATTTGCATCCGGAGCACCAATCCCAGCTTCCGGCAGCTGAAAGCCGTGACGCAAAGCCGTGTGAGCGGCCGCAGCGTGCTGACGAGCACCTTTTCGGGCAGCGGCAAACTAACGCGCACGGTAGACAGCGCGGTGAACAGCATCAGCACGATGCAGTACCAGTATACGGCCGCGGGCGCGCTGGCCGAAATACAGGCGAACAGCAAAGGGCGGGAAGACAAGTTCCGCACCGCCGAAAAACGCCGGTACGAATACGACAGCACGGGCAAACTGCAGCGGCTGGTGATCAAAAAAGAAGGGCTGGACAGCACGATCGTACTGTTTCAGACGGACACGGCCGGCAAAGTGACCGAAGAAGCCGCCCCGGGCCGCCAGCGCGTATATTACAACTACGACGCCAAAGGCCGCCTGACGGACGTGCTGCGGTACCACCCCAGCCGCAAACGGATGCTGCCGGACTATAGTTTCGAGTACGACGCGCAGGACCGGCTGGCGCAGATGACGGTGGTGAACGCGGAAACGGGCGACTACCTGGTATGGAAATACAGCTACGACGAGAAGGGATTGCCTGCGCGGGAAGAGTGCTATGGCAAAGAAAAAGAGCTGCTGGGGATGGTGCGTTACATGTATGAATTTTTTCAATAGGTAAAAAAATACTTTGCAGATTGTAAACAATTCCTATCTTTGCAATCCCAACAGAAAAAAGTTCTTACAAGACATGCGGAAGTAGCTCATTTGGTAGAGCACGACCTTGCCAAGGTCGGGGTGGCCGGTTCGAGCCCGGTCTTCCGCTCCATAATAAAGGTTCCAAACTGTCGCGAGGCGGTTTGGAATTTTTGTTTAAAGTTCTTTGTGAATGGTATACATTTACAAAGCAGGATACCCGGGTGGTGGAATTGGTAGACACGCCGGACTTAAAATCCTGTGAGCTGCAAGGCTCGTACGGGTTCGACTCCCGTCCCGGGTACGAAAGACGAATAAAAAAGCTCATCATAGATGGGCTTTTTTGTTTTTACCGCTCACCTCCCCAATAGATACCGCTTATATTCCAAAAAATCCACCCAAACAAGATCACCCCATACAGATACCCATGTCTACCCGGAAAGGGAATCCGGCCACCACACACGATCCTGGAATATTTACAAAGTTTACATTTCTATTTACAGTACAAATTTCCCGGGCCGGAATGTATTAAAGTAAATTCGCTGCATACAATATTAACCGGCTTAAAACGCCAGTGCCTTCACTATAATTCAGAAACAATAATTTAAATAATCTCAAGCATGAAAAAGAAATGTACGACAGCCCGTTATTGGATAACCGTTTTTGCGCTGTTTGCCCTCGCTCCTATGGCATTCGCCCAGGAAAAAGCCAAACAGATCGACGATCTCATGCGCAGGTATGTGGACAATGGCAAGTTCAACGGATCTGTGCTGGTTGCAGAAAATGGGAAAGTGATCTTTAAGAAAGGATACGGCCTGGCAAATATGGAATGGGATATTCCCAATACCCCAAACACCAAGTTTCGCCTGGGTTCGCTCACCAAGCAATTTACGGCCATGCTGATCATGCAGCTGGCAGAACAAGGCAAACTAAAGCTGGATGGAAAAATCACCGACTACCTGGCCGATTACCCCAAAGCGGCAGGCGACAAAATTACCCTTCACCATTTGCTGACCCATACCTCCGGCATTCCCAACTATACCAACCTTCCTGACTATAGAACGTTTGAACGCGATCGATACAAACCAGCCGATTTCATTAAAAAGTTTTCGGATCTACCCCTTGAATTTGAACCAGGCTCTGCTTTTGCTTACAGTAATTCAGGTTATGTATTGCTTGGAGCTATTATCGAAAAAGTTACCGGTAAACCCTATGAAAAAGTTTTGCAGGAGAACATTTTCACACCGCTCCAGATGCATAATACAGGCTATGATGCATCCTACAAAGTATTACCCAATCGGGCCTCCGGCTACCAGCGATGGAATTTAGTGTATGAGAATGCTCCCTACATTGATATGTCCATTCCATATGCCGCCGGTGCCCTGTATTCAACTGTTGAAGATCTGGCGATTTGGGACCAGGCCTTGTACACCGATAAGCTTCTGTCTGCCTCCTCGAAAGCCATCCTGTTTACACCTTACAAAAGTGATTATGCATACGGTTGGGGCGTTGGAAAAATGCAGGTCGGTCAATTGAAAGATTCCATTGAAGCGATGCGGCACCAGGGTGCTATCAATGGCTTCAATACTTCGCTAATCAGGATTCCAAAGAACAAACAACTGGTGGTATTACTCGATAATACCGGGGGTGCTAATTTAGGCGCGATGCAAAATGATATCATAAAGATCTTGTATCACCAACCCTTTGACCTGCCTAAAGTCTCCGTTGCATATATTCTTGGTAATGCGATCCAAAATAAATCTTTGACAGATGCGCTGACCCAGTTTGAGAAGATAAAAAAGCAGCCTGCTTATAATCTCGATGAGGGGGAGATCAATCAAATGGGATATAATTTGATCAGTGTAGGCAAGATCAAAGAAGCGATTGTGCTGATGAATATTAATGTAACACAGTTTCCCCGGTCGGCCAATGCCTGGGATAGCCGGGGAGAAGCATATATGCTGAATGGGGAAAAGGCAAAGGCCATTCCGGATTATAAAAAATCACTCGAGCTGGACCCTTTTAGTATGAACGCCATCAGAAAATTAAATGAGCTGGGTGAAAAGGTTCCCGATCCCAAAGAGGCAACAGTGGAGGACAAGATCCTGGATACCTATGTTGGAAAATACCAGTTGAAACCTTCTTTCGTGATTTCGATAACCAAAGAGGAAGGGAGATTGTATGCACAAGCTACCAACCAGCCCCGCCATGAACTATACGCGGAATCAGCAACCAAATTTTTCATGAAGGCAATTAACGACAGGATCTTATTCGTAAAAAATGAGCAGGGCAGCCCGGAAAAGCTGATCCTTTTCCAGAATGGGCAAGAGATGCCCGGTAAACGAATCGATTAAGGCGATTCTCTCATTTTTTTCAATTTTAATTAAAATTTACATGAAATATTCAGCCGTATTAGGCCTGCTCATCCTGTTCTCTTTCGGATGCAATCGTAATGCAGTGAGAACAAAACTTTTGTACGAACAAAAAATCCTGAAGGATAGCGCTAATAATATAAACGAAAGGATAGGCGCCTTCATGCAAAAAGGCGATTACGACAGCGCTGAGGTTAAAAAGAAGCAAGTCGGAACCGTTCATGCCCGGTTAATAACTGTCCAATATTCAATTGACAGTCTGGAGAAAATAAAATAATAACTGCAGAAACTGCTACGATCTGTAAAGGCTTCCGCGAGGGGGCCTTTATGTTTATGCAACACCCTCCTGATAGCTGGTTTCAAGCTTATATCCTTTGCCGCGTACAACAACAATGTTGATATTCGGATCAACCTCCAGTTTTTTCCTGAGTTTTGATATGAACATATCCAGGCTACGCCCTACAATAACACCTTCGTCTTCCCATATCTCCTTTTGCAGCCGGCTTCTTTCTATCGTTTCATTAGGAGACATTGCAAAAATGAGCATCAGCCGTGTTTCCGTTTTGGTCAGGTCTGTGGTATTTTCATTTATTGTCAGGCGTCGTTCCTGCGCATCGAACAACACCGGGCCAAAAGTGAATATGCTGGCATGCTGCCTGTCAGGCAAAACCTTCCGCGGCTTAGCAGATCTGAAAACAATAAAACCAACCAATGCTAAAAACGGCAGACTGCCCAGGAGATATGTATTCCTGGCTGTATTTGTTTCCACCGGTTTAAATTTGATATTGATCATGTAACGTGCCCGGGGTTGCACTCTTCCTGAACAAGTTACAATATTATCCTGCTCATTGCCGGACATAGCGAATCCGTAGATCACACTGCCGTTGCCACGGTTCACAACGTTCACTACATAGTCACGTGTGAGGGGGTCTTTGGCCAGCACGCGCCGGGTTATATTCATCAGGGAATCCGGCTGAAAAGTAAGTTCGTTCTCAAAGCTGATCTGGTATTCAGTTGCCGCGATCTTTTTAACCGGGAGCACCCTTGAGGTACGGTCGCCCGACTGCAAAAGCAGTTCATGCCCGATCTTGCGGAGCAAAACCTCTTTTCTGGCGAGACCAAAGTCGTCGCCGACCGTCATATTGTAAGCGAGGCAGACTGCAAAAATAACCAGGAGCAGTATCAACCCGCCCAGGTACCTGCCTTTCCCGGAGAAAAGATTTCGGCCAACACGCATAATTTACAAGTTTACATTTCTGTTTAGGGTCCTGGTTTCCCAGACTGAAAGATATTAAAGAATTTCGGTGAAAAAGAAAAATGAAGCAATATATAACACAAGATAAGAAAGCATACGGCGCCGGGGAACAACCGTTCAGCTTGAACACTCACACCCTATTAATTGTTACTTCTAAAAGTCGCGTGAAGAAACAAAAGAGCTGATGCGACACACTAAACAGATGTACCCGTTTCGCAAAAAGCAGTTTATATAAAAACATCGTCATGAAAATAAAAACAGCCATACCAGCAGACCAACCCGGCGCCATCGGCATATTAACGCTGGCATTCAGTATCGATCCGATGGCGCGATGGTCTTTGCCTGACCCTGCAAAATATTTAGCCGTTTTTCCTTCGCTGACGAAGGCTTTCGGCGGAAGCGCGTTCGGGAAAGGAACGGCTTACATTGCCGATGATTTCACCGGTGCTGCATTATGGCTGCCGCCCGGTGTGAAATCCGATGAAGAAACTTTAAAGAAGTTGTTCGACGAGAACACCGGCGACGATATAAAAGAGGATATGCAGAAAATTTTCGGGGAAATGGGAAAATTTCATCCCGCCGAACCCCACTGGTTCCTGCCGATGATAGGCGTAGACCCGGCGCACCAGGGCGCGGGGACAGGTTCCGCATTGATGGCGGAAGCGCTCAAGGCCGTTGACCGTGACGGGGCCATCGCATACCTCGAATCTTCCAACCCCAAAAACATTTCACTATATCAGCGTCACGGCTTCGAGGTGATCGGCGAAATTCAATCCGGCAGCTCGCCTGTTTTACGGCCGATGCTGAGAAAAGCGCGATGAATAATTGATCAAATAACCCACTACATCCGCAATATCCTCTTCCGAAAGATGATTGCTGACGGGATCTGGCATCAGGCTTTTCTCCTGCTTTTTCCGCGAGATCACTTTCTTTTTATCCACTACGTGTTTTTGCCCGCCGATGTCTTTCACAACGATGGAACGCTCGTTTTCGGACACCAGGAAACCAAAGAGGGACGCGCCGTCGCTCGTGTTCACCAACCACGATTCGTAGCCGAAAACGATCCCTGCGCTGGGGTTCACGATAGCATCGAACAAGGCGGCGTTGTCGAATTTTTTACCGATGCCGGAGAGGTCGGGACCGATACCGGAACCCGCGCCATCCAGCTTATGACAGCTGGCGCAGCGGGTGGAAAATACGGTGCGGCCTTTCTTAATATCAGCCTTCAGCTTCAACATGCCAGGTATGGAATATTGCCTGTCCGCACCGGGTTGTTTGAAATATTTACCGGCCTGCATCCGGATGGTGGCATCGGGGTTCGAAAATATCTTTTCCGCAAGCACGGAGCGCAGCTCAGCAGGCAGGGTATTATCTTCCGCCATGCCGATCAGCAGCTGCCCTCCCACTGAATCGGCGGACATTTCGCGGACGCGCTGCATTCTTTCCGCGAGCGGCTGATGTTCGTCCAGCAGGAATTGTTTTTTTCCCTTCATCTTCGCCAGCTTGCGCTGGTAGGCGGTATTGATACCTGCGGCGTTCCAGTCCGCCAGGGCGAACCAGTCGTTTCCCTGCCGGAAAGAAAGCCAGTATGCCGCCGTTTCGGAAACACCCGGCAGGTTTTGTTTTGCAAGGCTTACCATCGCCGCGGCGGCGGGCTTTGTATTGATAAAGGCCAGCGCGGTTAACGCAGCCGTTCTTTCATTTACCGGTAAAGCAGTATCTGCGGCTCTTTCCGCCAGCTGCGCCACGGCTTCGGGCGGATGCAAGCGCCACGCGAGCGCGGCCATGGCAGGGCTCCAGCGGGAAGCGGATTTGCCTTCCCCGAATACTTTTACGATCTCAGGGTATATTTCCGATTCGTGCCCGTCGAAACAGGAGCCGAGCGTTTCGAGATACCAGCGGTCTTTTCCGTCGAACTTTTTTACCAGCTCCAGCAGCAAAGGCTTTTTGATGTCGTAGGGCTCGTCCCGCAGGGAAATGGCCACTTCCCGCCTTACAAAAGCGGAAGTGTCGTTCGCCATTTTCTTCGCGTAATATTGTACGTCTCCGCCGGTCTGGCGCAAGGCGCGATAAGCCGTGGCTCTCAATTGCACGTCCGGATGCTGCAGTACTTCTTCCGCCGCAGCTTTGCCTTCGGGCCCTAATTGCGACAGCAGCCAAACGGCCCTGGCCTGTATATATGGATTGGAATTGTTCAGCAAAGCTTTAACAGGCTGCACGGAAGCGGCCCCCTTGCTTTTAAGCAACGCGAAACCCTGGTAACGGACATTGATGGCCGGACTTTTCAACGCTTCCACCTGGCCTTCCGTGGTGCGCAGATCAATTTTCGGCGCGGTTAGTTTTTTATTCCGCGGCGCGATGCGGTAGATCCTTCCATACCCGGTGCTGTCCTGCATCTGGTGACCACCCACTACCGGGTCGTACCAATCCGCGATGTAAATCGCGCCGTCCGTACCCACCGTAACGTCGCTGGGGCGGAACCAGCTTTCTTTTTTTGCGTTCCGCGCCGAATCGTTCCATATATAAGGCTCCTTATCGTCTGCGATGGAACTGATGAAGTTTTCCCTTTTCCCCAAATCAAAACCCGAACCGCTCAGCGCGGGACGATAACCGAAAATGACGTTCCGCCCGGCGTCCGCACTCATCAACAGCCCCAGGTAATTTTTCCCCAACGCATCGCTTTCATATACGGTAATGCCCGTGGGCGCTCCCGCTCCCGAACGGTCGCCTGCGGGCATTACACCCGGATCGTCCTGGTGCCAGTGCGCGGTAAAAACTTCCTGCCCGGGGCGCTGGTCAGCCTGCCAGAAACGGGTGCCGTCTGTGCTGAAATACCCGGCGTTGCCGCCTTCCATCAGCCAGGTGGTCCTGCATGCCACCACCTGGTCGTCGTTATCGTTCTGCCAAAGATTGCCGTAAGAATCGGGGATCACTTCATATGCGTTCCGGAAATTATGCCCCATTACTTTCAGGCCGGTGCCATCGGGGTTGATGCGCAACGCAAGACCGCCGACCCACACCTTGCCGTCGTCGCTTTTCATGTTGCCGCTGTTTTCTGTATTGTAAGGCGAACCGCCCGTGTAAATGCTGCCCGACCGCAACGTCCAGCCGCTTTTGTCTTTCACTACGTGCGGGCCCGCGTTGCCCGTGTTGAAGTACCAGTTGCCGTCCGGCCCGGCATACACTGCGTGCAGAGAATGATCGTGATCCAGGCCGCCGAAACCGGTGAGGAAAATTTCTTTTTTATCGGGGCGGTCGTCTCCATTTTCGTCTGTATATACGACCAGGTTCGGCGAGCACGATACCACGATTTTGTTGCCGATCACGGCGATGCCGACCGGCGCAAGCAGGTCTCTGTCCTGCACAAAAACCTTCGAGGTATCGGATTTACCGTCCCCGTCGGTGTCTTCAAGTATCATCACCCTGTCTCCCGCCGCATGATGCAGATGTGTCGCCGAATCGTTGTTGTAATTCCTGTAATCCACTGCTTCGGTGACCCAGATCCTGCCCCTGGCGTCCACGTCCATATTGGTGGGATTGTAGCACATCGGGGATTCCGCCCATAGCGTAACCTCGAGGTTGTTGGGAAGATAGAGGTCCAGGCTTTGGGCGATCTCGGTTCCTCTGTCCGCGGGTTGCTCACAGGCGGCGGCAAACAATAGTGCCAATGGCAGGTAACGCCAGGTTTTCATAACGCGTGATTTGTGGTAGACCTAAAATAAAAAAATTTACTTTGAAAGACGAGCCTTTAACAAACGAAGCGCCGGTGCGCAAAAGAACCGATCGGGGCGCCGGTTAACAAACCCAGCCACGAAAACACCAGAGCAGAAACAATAAGAACATCACGGTTAATGCTGTAAACAGGCTTTCGGAAGTTGAGGGTTTTGCGCAATCATTACAAACAATGCGCATCGCGTAATACTTCCTTTTACCGGCCCAAGGCCTGTTGCCTGAGAATCCGGCGCTCTTGTGATGACCTGTGTACACTTCCTTCCTCACGCCCTGTCCCCGCTCGATCTTACGGTTGCATTTAAAACAATACGGCATAGGAGTAATTTTAACATCATAAATATATCAAATAATTTACATATATTATTCATCTTTTTTACCCGGCAAACACTATCAAAAAAAGCCCCGGATCGCTCCGGGGCAGGCAGGGATGGTTGGCAGGACAGTATCAGCTCTTTGGCGGCTGGAGCACGCTTGCTATCCTGTATTGAAGGTCTTTCAGGTGATATAATGTCAGCGGGTCTTTGGTGTTCACGAGCGCGGCGTCTATTTCCTCGCGGAGGCGGAACAGGTCCGCCCGCAGTATAGACGCAGCGTCGGTTTCGTTCACGCCTGCATCTTTGGAGGCGATCACCGACAACACTGCGCCGAAATACGCCTTCTGCAAACCGCGGCGGTAGCTGTCGATCACCAGTGAACCGCCAGCGCCAAGCTCTTTCCAGACACCTGCATGCACGGCTTCCACGTAATCCGTTAAGGGCAATGCTTTTTCGCCGAACTGCTGCATATTGGCCGCCAGTTTGTTCAGCCGGCCAATGTCCAGCAGGCTGTTGACGGCGCGGGCCTGCATGTCTGCCACAAAATTGGGAGCGGCGGGGCCGCCGGTTTTCCGAACCACGGCGGGATCGAGCAGCCAGTGCGGCGTTTCGAACAATTGCGATTGGAAAAAAACCACCGTCTGCAACTGCTTCGCCGCGGGCACGATCTCGAAAACGCTGGCGGTGTCACCATCCGTGCGCAACGTTTCGTATACGCCGCCGATGTTCTTCAGGGCATGGCCGATGTACCGGGTATATTGATTCTTCAGCGCTTCGTAGGTTTCCGACAGGTTTTGCTGCACGCCGCCTTCTTCGTAGGTCCATTCGGCGAGGTGCGGAAGTATACGTTTCAGATTGGCGATGCCGTAGGTACCGGCTTTCACCGCATCGTCGCCGAGGTCTTCCGTCTGGCAGCGGGGATCGGTCTTTTTGGTTTCGCCGTCGCCGAACCACAGGCGCGGGTTTTGCCGCAACCGCTCTTCGATCCATTTGCGGACGGTTTTGGTGTCTTCTTCCAGGCTGCGGGCATTTGCATTTTTGTATCCCCATTCAATCGCCCAGCGGTCATATTCCCCGATGCCGGGGAAGAGGTATTGCTGGGGTATCTTGTCTTCGGGTTGCGCTACATAATTGAAACGCGCATAATCCATGATGCTCACCGTATGGCCGTGTTTTTTGAGATAAGAAAGGCTGCGCAGGCTGTCTACCGGCGTGCGGCTGCTGCTGCCGAAATTGTGGCGCAGGCCCAGGGTATGGCCTACTTCGTGACTGGCCACGAAACGGATCAGCTCGCCCATCGTTTTTTCGTCGAAGACCGCTTTACGTGCTTTCGGGTCCACCGCCGAGGTCTGAATGAGGTACCATGAATGCAGCAGCTTCATCACGTTATGATGCCACCCGATGCGGGTCTGTATGATCTCGCCGCTGCGGGGGTCGTGTATCTGCGGGCCGTACGCATTGGGCGTGGCGGACGGAAAATATTGAAGAACGGAATACCGCGCATCTTCCAGGTGCATATCAGGATCGTTCTCAGGCCATTCCTTGCCGATGATCGCGCGTTTGAAGCCGGCCTGCTCGAATGCCGCCTGCCAGTCGTTGATGCCCTGGATGAGATATGGCCGCCATTGTTTCGGCGTCGCCGGATCGATGTAGATCACGATTGGCTTTTCGGGCTCTACCAGCTGGCCGCGTTCCCATTTCTTCCGGTCGCCCGGCTTTGGCTCCAGCCGCCACCGCACGATCATCCGGCGTTCTTCGGCGCGTTGCTGCTTGTCTCCGAAAGCATTGAACGTATGCGTAAAATATCCCACCCGCGGATCGAACAGGCGCTGGGCCATCGGCACTTTGGGCAATAACACGAAAGACGACTGCGTGAAAAGCGTTACCGGGTCGCCGCCGGCGCCTTTGGTCTGCACGTTTTTAGTGATGCCGATCTCCACGTTGATAGGATAAACCTGCACCGATTCCACTTTCACATCCTTCATGTTCTGCACATTCAGCTGGGAAGACAAATTCCCCGCATCGTTCACGAACGTTTTTTCCCGCAGGAACTTCGAGGCGTCGATCACATAACCCGTAGAATCTTTCGTATAAGCGATGATCGGGAAAGAATACACTACCGGGTTGAGGTTAGACCGCAGTACCCCGGCATGGATGGCTTCGCCAGAATCCGCGCGGTTCAGCAACAGGTTGTACCGTACATGGATCGTGGAATCGCGCCCTTTTTCGAATTGAATGGTGCGTTGCTCCAAAGCTTCGCCGGCGAATACGTTCAGGCCGGCGGGGGCCATACGCAGCCGGTTGAGCACCATGATGTCCCTTTTCAGGATGGAATCGGGTATTTCAAAATAGATCGTGTCTCCATGCTGATGCACGGTGAACATGCCTTTTTGCGTGGTAAAGTTTGCAGTAACGATCGTGGCGTAGGTTTTCGGCGCTTTCCTTGAACGCAGGGAAACCGGCGTACTTTTTTTTGTTGAATCCGCTTTTGTTGAATCTGCCGGCGTGTCTTGCCCGGAGACATTTCCCCATATGGCGGCGGCAAACAGCAGCAATGATATTTTTCGAAGCATGGTTTTTTGATGTTATGGTTGAAAACAATTTCCGGAGGCGCTGCCGATGCTGCGTACGCTCACGGCAGACCAGGATTCCAGTTCCCGGATAAAGACGGCGGCACGGCCGGCGGAAGCCGCGTCCCAGACAAATTCTACCGGGATCGAAAATTCCTGCGCCCGCTCTACGCGGTATTCCGCACGCAGCGCTGGCCGCGTTGCATCCGCCCGCAGGTCTATCGTTACGCCCGTGCCGCCTTGCTGCGCCCATTGCGCCAGCAGCGGAACAGCCATCGGTTTATACGTGTTCACCAGGTTCATGGTGGCGGAATCGTCTGCCGCGTTCGGCAGCGGAATGCTCGTAGTGCTTTCGTCGCCGGGCAGTTTTTTGCGCTCGGCCGGCAGCGCCATCGGGCCGCCGCAGCTGCAGAGCGCCGCAGCGAGCGCGATACAAAAAAGGTGTATTCTATTCATTGGTTTGCTTTTTTTAAAATAGCTCCCCGTCAGGGAAGGTGTTCCCTGTTGCGAGGCCGGTTGCATATATGCGTATCAGTATCCCGGGTTCTGTTTCAGGTTCGGGTTGGCGGATATCTCCTCCGGCGGAATGGGATAAAGGAGCTGGTTATTGTCCCAGGGCTGTTTGGTGCTGATGGCTCCCAATACGGTCTGCGCGCGGCCGGTGCGTTTCAGGTCCAGCCAGCGGTGGCCCCATTCCGTAAACAGTTCCGCCCGCCGTTCCTGCGCGATAGCATCGAGCAATTCGGCTTTCCCGGTTGCCGTTGTGGGTTGGAGACCTGCCCTGTGGCGGACCGTATCGATATCTGCCGTTGCACCCGCAAGATCGTTGAGTTGCGCGCGCGCCTCTGCGCGGATGAGGTATTGTTCCGCGAGGCGCAGGATCATATTGTATTCCGGTATAGCCCCCGAGGCGCTGGTCCTTTTTACGGTGTATTTACGCGGGTAAAAAAGCGGGATGCTGTTGTATGGTTCGATCGAGGGCGTAGGTACGCTGTCTATCCATTTTAATTTTCTTTTATCGCCCGGCTCAAAAACGGCTGCGGCTTGCGGCGTCAGGTAGTACGGCGGAACGATAATCGGGGAAAAACCTATAAATATTTCAGGTACCAGTATTTCTGCAAGCTGCGAAGGCGGGTACCCCGAGATCTTTTGCGCCGGCAGAAAGTTCTGGCCATCCCAGGTGCCGTTATTCGGGAGAATGCCCAGCTGCGGCTTCAACTGCCATATGGCTTCCCTGCTGGCTTTCAGGAATGCGCCGCCAGGGTCAGCCGTGAGGTTGAACGATCCTTCGCCGATAACGGCGCCGGCATGTCCGGCCGCGGCCTCCCATTCCCCGCGAAACAATTGCACACGCGCCAGCAGCGCCGTGGCTGCCCATTTATTGGCGCGCACGCGCTCTCCGCCGCCGATCCTGGAATCGCCGGGCAACAGCCTGATGGCTTCCTCCAGGTCCCGCACTATTTGCGCATATACTTCCGCCTGCGGCGTTTTTCTCATCGTTCTCGTCTGATTGTAATCAGAAAACAGCGCCAAAGGCACATCGCCGAAATAATTCGTCAGGTAGAAATAAGAGAACGCGCGGATGAAAAGCGCCTCGCCGGTGTATGCGTCGCGGTATGCTGCTTCCAGTTGCGGTGAAGTGGAAGCGGCGATGCCCTCGATCACCGAATTGGCGCTGTAGATATATCTGTAAGCCGGCTTCCAGATGATACCCATGGGAATACCGTTCGTATAGTCGAGCTTATTGGAGAATATCTGGTATTCCGTCTCGTTGTTTGTGCCCGTGAGGGGTACGAGCTCGTCGGCAGACAAACCTCCGTAAACGGAAAGACCGCCGTTGCTGAATGTCATCGAGCCCACATTGCCCGTCATTTCGGCATATATGCCCGCCAATGCCGAATTCGCCTGCGCGTTGGTTTTAAAGACCTCCTCCGTGCCGATGATGCTCACCGGAGGGTCTACCGTGATCAGTTTTTTGCAGCCCTGCCAGCATATTGCAAGGGGCAGGAGCCATAATATCGTGAATGGTCGAAGTTGATTCATACCAGGTGTTTGAAAAGATTAAAAAGTGCAGGAGAGTCCGGCTGTTATTGTCCGCACCGGTGGCATGCCTCCGAAGTTTGTAACGTCCGGGTCGAGGCCCTGATATTTGGTAAAAGTGAACAGGTTCTGCGCATTCAGGTTCACCGCGGCGCGCGTCAGTTTTGCCGCCTTCGCGATCTTTTCGGGCAACGACCAAGACAAGGCTACGGTCCGCAGCCGGATATAGCTCGCATCGGTATAGTTTGCATCGGAAAGGTTGAAATTGGAATAGGTGAGGTCGCCTGTAGTGGTCAGCGCAGGTGCGGCGGCCATATGCCCCGGGTATTGCCAGCGGTTTTCGTATAACCATCTCGGTATGTTGGCACTCGTTCCGGGAACGCCGCCCAGGTAATTGGTAGCCATTTTTTTTGTGAACTCGAAGAAAAAAGAGAACATCCAGTTCTTGTACGTGATCTGGTTGTTCAGCCCTCCGCCGAATTTAGGTCTTGTATTGACGCGGATATAACGGTCGTCTTCGCCTGAGCCCGGCTGAACACCGTCTGTCTTTGTGATCTTGCCGTCATGATTGTAATCTTCGTACATGTATTTCCCCGTCTCCGGATCTACGCCGATCAGGTGATAAAGAAATTTCAGGCTCAGCGGCTCGCCAATGATGTATTGATCGTAATAAGGCGTCTCTTCGATATTGGGATAAGAAAGGAGCTTGTTGCGGTTGGCGCTGATATTGAAGTCTGCGCGCCAGGAAAATTTCCTGCCATGCACTACATATCCTCCAACTGTTCCTTCCCAGCCGTAGTTGAGCACTTCCGCCGGGAGGTTGGCTGTTACGGAAGAGAAACCCGTATAAAGCGGTGTAGGATAATCGACAAGCTGGTTACCGCACTGGTTCCGGTAATACGATACGCCCATATTCAGCCTGTCGTTCAAAAATCCCATTTCCAGCGCTATTTCCGCTTTCCGGTTGGTTTCCCATTGCAGGTACGGATTCGGCTGGATCTGCGGCGTAAGCGGTGATATACCATTGTAGGGAAAAAGTTTCGGGGCAAGATTGCCCCACTGCGAAACGAACTGGTAATCCCCCGCGGCGTCGCTGCCTGTGATGCCGTAGCTGCCGCGCAGTTTCAAAAAGCTGATCGCTTCCGGCAGCAGCGACCTGATAGCCGCTTCTTCGCTCAGTATCCATGCCGCACCGATGGAGCCGAAGTTGCCGAACTGGTTGCCCGGACCGAAACGGCTGCTGCCGTCGCGGCGCGCGTTGAGGTTTAGCATATAGCGGTCTGCCCAGCGGAAGCCAATACGTGCAAACACGCCCGCGTACTTGTATTGACCGGCACGGTCGTAGGAAGCGATGCCGTTGGCATTGGAAATACTTCCTATAAGGGCATCGTTCGTATAGCCGGTACCGGTAATCCGTATGCCGTTTGTATTATTCGATTGAAAAGTACCGCCTGCCAGAACTGAAAGCCGTCCTTTACCGGACGCCACGTCTAACGAATAGTCCAGCTGTGGCTCAACGAGAAAGTTCGTGGCCCGTGTGTTGGCAAAGGCGGCAGTCCCGGTCTTGGTGGAGCCTGTGGTATCTATCGATGCAATGGGCGTCAGCCGGGTCTGGTTGCTGAAATTTTGATTGTATCCCAGGTTTACCATCGCATTCAGGCGCGGAGCGATATTGTAGCTCAACTGAAGGCCGCTTTGCAACGAATTCGTGCTGCTGTTATATGGCTGAATAAGGTCATCGAACGGATTGGTCTTTCCACCGGCCTTCCATGCTACGAAGTTCAGCCTTCCCGCTTCGTCGAACGCTTCGGGAGCATGCGGGGGAAGCGTGGAAGTGTTAGGCCCGCTGCCGACTCCACGGACGTTGATGTCTGAATATCCGTAATTGGCCGTGAGCTGGAGTTTGAAACGTTTGTCCGAACCCTGGTGCTGAAGGCTGAATGAAAGTGAAGCATTCTGGTTGATGCCGCTTCTCGCCGTAATGTCGGATGTACGCCCATACCCGCCCGCGATGCGGAAATTGGTGGAGGCGGTTCCGCCGGAAATGTCCACCTGCGCCTTGTTCCACGTACCCATGCGGCCCCAGGCATAATCCTGCCAGTCGGTATAACGGGTCGTATCCCATGCGAACAGGTCGGCAGCATATGCAGCCGTGCCCGGAAGGGGGCTTGGCGTAAGCCCTTTATTGGCGAACGCTTCGCGCCGCATGGCCAGGTATTCCTGCGTATTGAGCATATCCCATCTCCGGGTCACGAAACGTACGCCCTGGGAATAATCCACCTTGATGCGCGTTTTGCCGGGCGCGCCTTTTTTGGTGGTGATCAGGATCACCCCGTTTGAGCCGCGGCTGCCGTAAATCGCCGTGGCATCCGCGTCTTTCAGCACTTCGATCGATTCGATATCCGAGGGGTTCATGTTGTACAGGGGATTCTGTCCTCCGGCGGGCGACATGCTCACCTGGTCGAGACCGGTGGAAACGAGGGTTTCTCCCTCTGCAGGATTCCTCGCACCGGGCAGATTCAACACGGTCAGCGGCACGCCGTCGATGATGAACAGCGGATCGGTGGAGAACCTGGGGTTGATGGAATTTCTTCCCCTTACTTCGATACGTATCGGCCCGTGTTCATAACCGCTTTGTTGCTGGATGAAAAGCCCCGGCACCCTTCCCTGCAGCGCCAGCAGCGGGTTTTGGACCGGTTGTTTTTCGATCTCCGCGGCTTTGATGGAAGTGATGTTGCCCGTGGAGAAACGGCGCGTGGTAGTGCCGTAGGCGATCACCACCGTTTCGTCGAGGCTGGAATTTTTATTTGAAAGTAAAACGATCACCGTGTTCCTTCCACGTACGTTCACCAGCTGCGATTCGAACCCGATGAAGGAAAAACCCAGCACATCGTCTGCTTTCGCTTCGATCTCGAACGCGCCGCCGGCGTCGGTCATTACGGATTTTTTCGTGCGCTGGTTAACGACGGTGGCGCCGTACAGGACGCGCCCGAGGGTATCCCGCACAAGCCCCTTCACACGGGGCTCTTCCTGCGGAACGGCAACGGGCGCGGGCTTATTTTCAGGAAAAAGGAAAATGCTTTTGGCGTCGAGGAAATACCAGATCGGCTGATCTTTCATGATCACGCCGAGCGCATCGGCGAGCGGCATGGCGCTGATCCGGACCGTAACCGGATGTGCGTTCAGGAAAACTTCGTTGCTGCTGAAGACGACGTAGCCCGTCTGTTTTTCGATCTCCGTAAAGATCGTTTTCAGCGGCATGTCTTTTCCCGAGATAGTTACGGATTGTGCCACGGCAGTAGCGTGGCTCTGGATAATTGCTGTAAAGACCAGCAAAGCGGTCAGCCTCATCACTAGCAGGATTTTGGTGCGGGTCCGGCGCATAGGAGGGCCAGACCAAAACGCTTTTTTTTGCATAAATTGCGTTGGTTTTGGTTGTTAAAATGGTCGAGCAACCGTTGATTCAACTGAACTTTTCTGCCGTCGCGGGTTCCAGCCGCGGCGGCTTTTTTTATTCAGCCGTAAGCCGGCTTGTCTATGTATGCGTTATGTACGTGGTGTATGATGCATATTCAAAAAGGTATCAGGGCAGCATGATCAGCTTTCTGCCTTCCTGCCTGAAATCGGCGCCGGAGGCCTTCAGTACGCGAAGAATGCTGTTCAGGCTGGCGTTGCGGTCGATCTTGCCGTAAAACTCTATGTTTTTAACCGCCCCCCGGTATTCCACTTCAATGTCGTACCAGCGTTCCAGCTGCCGTAATACCGTTTGCAGCGGCATGCCGGAGAAATCGAACAACCCGTTCTTCCAGGCCAGGGCTTTTGTGATGTCGGCACGTTCTTCCACTTTCAGCTGCCGCGCCGTTACAATGGCCTGCTGGCCCGGCGCAAGCACGCGGGAACGTTGCTGCGAGGTAACACGCACGGCCCCTTCCACCAGCGTCGTTCTCATATCTTCGTCGTTGCGGTAGGCGCTGATGTTGAAACGCGTGCCAAGCACCTCCACTTCAGCCCCTTCGCCGGTTTTGATGCGGAACGGTTTTGCCGCGTCGCCGGATACTTCGAAATAGGCTTCACCTTCGATCTCCACATTTCGTTCGCCGCCGGTGAACGCGGTCGGATAAGTGATGGCGCTGGCGGCATTCAGCCACACCTTCGAGCCGTCCGGCAGCGTGAGCCGGAACTGGCGGCCCCTGGGCGTGCGCATGGTATTAAAAGCCACTTCGTTTGGCGCGCCTTCGTAAGTAAGCGTTCCGTCCTGCAGCATTACCTCCGTGCCGTGCTGGGTGGCAATCAGCCCGTTACCCGCGCTGTCCAGCAGTACTTCCGAACGGTCGGCCAATGTCAGTACGGCCCCCTCGTGGCCGGGAGCGAAGTTTTCTTCAGGCCGCACACCCGCAGCCACAGGCGGCTGTACGGGCCGCTGCGTTTTCCAGAGATAAGCGCTCACTCCCAACAAAAGCGCGGCTGCCGCCGCGTAACGGACCCAAACACGCCGCAGTACAGGGATTCGGCGTACAGGTGCTTCCGTTTGCCCGCCCCGCAGGATATGCTCCAGCACACCGGCAGCCTGGCCTGCGGCGGCAGTTCCGGCAGACAGGTCAAACGTCTCCCATTCACCGGAAACAAAAGCAGACAGCTCGGCATCGAACTGCCCGGTACGGACCAACGCGAAAAATTCCTCCCGTTCTTCCGGGGTGGCGGTTTTGTCGAAATACCGCCGGAGCAGCGTCTGAAATCGTTGTTGCGCGTTGTCCATCACTTATAAGACAAAAAGAAGGTTAGAAAAAGAGTAACGCCCCGGAAAAAAATTTCAGCCAAAACAAAAAAGCCAGGAGCAGGCGGGCGTTCGCCTTGATAAAAGCCGTCACGGAAGCGATGGCCAGTTGCATATGTTTTTTAACGGTCTTGGCCGAAATGTTCAGCTGCCGCCCGATCTCCTCATAACTCAGCCGCCCGTGGCGGGCCATCAGGTAAACGGTCTTCCGCTGCGGCGGCAGCTGGTCGATGGCGCGGTCTATCACGTGAAAACGCGGATCGTCTTCGGTTTCCTGTTGCAACTGCGGCGCTTCCTGTATTTCGCGGGCCTTTTCCTGTTCCCGCGCAAGTTTCTTCAGGGCGTTGATCGTCTGGTTCTTCGCGACGGTCATGAGGTATGCCTTGCAATGCGTTACCGCCGCCAGTGTTTCGCGGGTCATCCAGATCTTGAGGAACACGTCCTGCACGATCTCTTCAGACACGGGCGCCGATTCGGTAAAACGCTGCACGAAAGATACCATCGCCTGGTAATACCTGTTAAACAGAAGGGAAAAAGCGGCCTCATCCCCTTCCGCGATCCGCAAAAGGAGTGCATTGTCGTTATATGTCTGATAATCGGCCAAAATGAATTGAATGCAAAACAATTAAAAAAAATCCAATTATTGATTATCATCCCATATCGTACAGGCAGTGCATAAAAAAACGGGCCGCCTCTAGAGCAGCCCGTTCCCGGTTATCCAAAAAAAAAAATCAATTCCCGAATACCTCCGCCAGTTTCCGGTCCATCGCCTCATCGTTTTCTCCCCCGCCGCCATAACGGCCTACAATTACGCCTTTCGGATCTATCAATATCTTGGTAGGCAAAGAATGAATGCCATACCGGTCGCTGATGTCTTCCGGGTTGGGCTCTTTACGCCGGCGTTTCTCCATGTCCAGCCCGCGGAGCACATGTTTCCAAATGCCAATGCCGTCGTGCGCCACCGCTTTTTTCCATTCTTCGGGGCGGCTGTCGTCGTCAGAAATACCGATAATCTCCAGCCCTTTGCCCTTGTACTTCGCATACAGCTGTTTCAGATGGGGATTGCCTTTCCGGCAGGGCACGCACCAGCTGGCCCAGAAATCGACCAGCACGTACCGGCCTTTGAAATCGCCCAGGCTCAATGGCTGCCCGTTGATGTCCGTTTTGCTGAAAATGTAAGCCACGCTGCCGGGGGAACCGCTGCGCAGGCTTTCCACCTCCTTTTTTATTTCCTTCCCGAAACCGCTTTGCTGCACGGCCGGCGACATGCGGTTGTAAGCGGCTTCCGCCTCCTGTAAAGACATATTGCTAATGCGGAAACGAAGCAGGTATGCAGTGGCGTACGACGATGGATGTTTGGCTATAAAGTCCTTATCGACGGCGTTCATCTTTTCGTAATAAGGCTCCATTTTGTCTTTTACCGCTTCCAGCCCGTCCAGCATGGCGGCCAGCGAGGCGCTGTCTTTTTCCGCTTTACGCGCAGCGATGTACGCCATGTTGCGTTTGTTGTATTCGGCGGACAGCGGGGCGAGACCGTCCATTACCGGTTTCCGGGCCGTGTTCAGCAATTCCATATCGTCCTGCGCTTTGGAACCGTGCAGTACGGCGGTTTTCAGGCTGCCTTTTTTCAGGGTCGCCGTCATGGCCGCTGGCTCAAGGAAAAGGGAAGCCATGTCCGCGTCGTACGACATTGCGGCGGGCCTTTCCAGCGTCAGGCTACTCATGGCGGGGCCATTGATATTGCCGGTGAAGGAAAATTTCCCGTCCTTCAGCTGCACGCTGTCTGTATGGTAACTGTCCCCGCCGATGGGGTAAGTTAAATAGACGTAACCCGAACGCTGGCCTTCCACCGTGCCGGTAAGCGTGAAAGATTGCCCCTGTACGGCCGCCTGGCATAAACATGCGGCGACGAGCAGCGAAATTTGTTTCATGACTGATGATTAAATAAATGGATAAAAGATTAATTCATTAACTCCGCCAGCTTTTGATGCAACTCTTCGCCCCTGAGATTTTTCGCGATGATAACGCCTTCGGGGCTGAGCAAAAAGGTGGATGGAATGGCCTGTACGCCGTATTGTTTCGCTACCTCGTTGCGGTGCCCTTTCAGGTCAGAAAGCTGTATCCAGGGCATCCCGTCTTCTTCGATCGCCTTGCGCCACTTTTCACCGCTATCGTCCAGCGACACGCCTACTACCGTAAAGTTTTTATCCTTGTAAGCGTTGTATGCCTTCAGCACGTTGGGATTCTCCGCCCTGCAGGGGCCGCACCAGCTGGCCCAGAAATCGAGCAGCACGTACTTTCCTTTGAAGTCGCTCAGCGTTACGGGCTTTCCGTTTACGTCTGGCTGCGTGAAGTCTATCATCGGTTCCCCGATGGCGCTCTTTTTTAATATTACAATGCGCGACGATAAACGGCTGCCGGCTGCCGTTTGCTGCATGGACGCGTCCAGCGTGCTGTACAGGCTGTCCAGCTGCTTGTATTCGCCCATAATAGCCATGTCTGACAGCAGGGAAAGACTTACCGGGCTTTTGGGATGACCGGTGATGTAATGCATCGTTTCCGTTCTCCGCTGTTTGCGCAGCACGTCCAGCTGCTGCTCCCATGCGGCCTTCGCAGAATCGTTTTTCTGCACTTCCTGATATTTTCCGTACAGCTGCTCTTCCTGGTCGGTGATGTGTTTGATGGAAGCTTTGTAGGCAAGGCTTTCATCATGACTGGCAGAGCCCGTCACCTTCAGCCTGTCCAGCGAATCGGCGTTTCCGGTGATGTGAATATCACTGTTTTCCAGGAAAAAATCGAAGTACCGCGTGGGGAACATCAGGTAAGCTTTTACCGGTTCCGCGGCTTCGCCCGTCCAGGTGAACTTGCCGTCTTTTACGCGAATGGTGTCTGTTTTTGAAGAATCGGCCAGCGGTACGGAAAGGTACACCACTGAATCTTTCAGGCCGGTGATGTCGGCCGTGATCGTGGCCTGTCGTTTCGTTCCCGTTCCGCAAGCACAGATTGCGGTGGCGGATAAGCAAAAGAAAATGGTTTTTATATGCATGATGGTCGGTTTGTGTTTTAGTGTTTCGGAAAAATATCGCCGTACATGTCTATCAAAGCAGCGTCCATCCAGGAGCCGCGCATGTTGCGGGTCACCAGTTTGCCCTGCGGGTCGAACAGCAGGCAGGAAGGAATGCCGCGGATGCGGTAGGCTTTGGCCAGCTCGCTGTCGAAGGCTTTGAGATCGGAGAGCTGGGTCCATTTCATCTTTTCTTCGTTGATGGCTTTCAGCCATTTTTCCTTGTCGTCGTCCATGGAAATACTGACGATCTCGAAACCTTTTTTGTTGTACAGCGCATATACTTCCCGCAAATGCGGAATATCCGCCCGGCAGGGACCGCACCAGGATGCCCAGAATTCGAACAGCACATATTTTCCTTTGCCGATGTAATCTTTCAGGCGGTGTTGCGCGCCGGTAGTATCCTGCAGGGTGAAGTCCAGCACCGTTGAGCCGATTGCCGCCTGTTTGTTCGATTCCGCTTTTTCGAGGAAATATTTTGTGAGCGGGCCTTTTTCCGGCGCGTCTTCAAAATGCCGCATTAGCCGGTCTATCTCACCGGTATTGATGCTGCGCTGCTCCGCCGCCTGCAGTGCTATGAACGCCAGCACTTCAGAAGGTTTATTATTCAGCACAAAATCATTCATGAATGTTTTCCGTTTTTTCTCCACCGCGTCCATCTTCCTGCACAGGTCCATGCCGATCTCGCGCGGGCCTTTCTCTTTTCCTTTCCCGGGGTTCAGGTAGGCGATGTACCCGTCGAAATAACTGTCGGTTTCTTCATCAAAAACATTTTTCTGCCGGTAATATTGCAGGAAAAGATCGTTGCCCGCACTACCGCTTACCCTGGCGGCCAGGGACGTGCCGCCGCCGGAATACAGGTCGATCTCTTTTTTCAGGCTGTCGTATTCCGCGGCAATGGCGATGTTGTCGTTATTCGTAGCGAAAAGGTTGATCACACGGTCCTGCAGCGCCCTGTTCGTTACTTCCTCGTTTTTAAATACGAGGGAATAAAACCGGGGCGTGGCGGCGTTGCCGCTGAAGGTGAACTTTCCGTCGCGGATCACGGCGCTGTCCAGGATGGTCCGGGAAGGAATGTCCGCATACTTCAGGTATACTTTTTTGCCTTCCACCTGCCCGCTGATCTTTCCCGTTATCCGGAAAGAGCCGGGCTCGTGCGCAGACAGCAGCGCGATGGCGATGGTTGCGAGAATGGTTTGTTTGATCATGGCTGGTTCTGTCAGTTTTTAGGTAAATCGAGTATTACTTTCGGATCTGTCGGTTCGATGGTGAACGCCGTGCCGTTATTGTCCGCCGCCGTTCTCGTCATGGGCAGGCCATTGCGGAAATAATCGAAGCTGTTGTGGCCTTCGAATGCCAGCTCAATCCTTCTTTCCTTCAATACCGCGGGCAGCACGTCCGCCGTTGCCAGGTTGTCTACATCCGCCGCCGGCAGGCCCGCGCGGGTGTGGATCGTTTTCAGGTTCTCTTTTGCTTTCGCCACATTGCCCAGCTTCGCATATGCTTCGGCCCTGTTGAGATACAGTTCGGCCAAACGGAAATAGATGTACGGCGCACGGGTGAGCCATGCCTCGGGCAGCACCAGGAATTTGGTGGTTTCCACGAAGCCTGAATTAGGGTTCAGCTTGAGGAAAGCCGCCCTGGCGTCGCCGGGCGCAAGCAGGCTTTTAAAGTTGGCGGAAGGGAGGAACGTAGCGCCCACGTTGTAAATGGCGTCGTAATGATAAAACTGGCCGAGCGTGCTGGCACGGGAAGAATTGTCGAACGCAAAGATGATCTCTTTGTTGGCAGCGCTGTTGGCGCGGCCGATATTGCCCAGCTCGTCGTCCGCAAACATCTTGTTATAATCGCCGCCCTGCAGCAGGATGTATTTCCCGCCGGTCTGTGTGATCACGCTGTCTGCATAATCGATGGCGCGCTGGTTGGCCGCCGCGTCCGGCGCAGCGGCGCTGCCACCCATGTACAGGTATGCGCGGGACATCAGCGACCATGCGGCCGCTGTGCCGGCAAATGCGTTGGTTTTAGCGACGGGCGCTTTCATCAGCTGCGCCGCCGCATCGAGATCGCGGAGAATAAAGTCGTACACTTCTTTCACGGTGCCGCGTTCCGGGACGTCTTTAATGTCACTGCTGGTTTTCACGATCACGCCGGGGCTTGACGCAGCCGATTGATAATAGGGTTTTCCGTATACCCGCACGAGGTTAAAATACACGAGCGCGCGGATAAAAAGATTTTCTCCTTTCGCATAACGGAACCTGTTCTTTTCGGTTTCCGTCAATGTGGAATAACCGCTGCTTTCCATGGCCGCAATGCCTTCCAGCGTGGTATTAACGCTCACGATGATCTGGTAGGCGCCGCGATAAAGATCGGCGCTGTTGCCTTGCGTGGGGCTGCTGCTGTTCCTGAAAAAGAACGCATCGGTGGTTTTGCCTACCGGCGCCCAGTTTTGCAGCGTAACATTGTTGCCGCGGCTTTCCGCAAAATCGTGCAAGGGCACATCGAAGTAATTAAACCCGCTGCCCTGCAGCAGAACGTAGTTGCCGATGGTGGTTTCCTCGATACCGGCGAGCGAAGACAGCTCTCCTTCCTTGTCGATCTTCGTCAACGGGCGCACGCTGTCTATTTGTTTGTTGCACGCTGTTACCAGCAGGCTGGCGAATATGAATATGATGATGTTTCTCATTTTTTTCAAGATTTGGGACAGAAAAAATTAAAACCCGACCTGCAGGCCGAACACATAACGGCGGGGAATGCCGATACCGGAACCGACCGAGCCGCCGAAATCCTGCGCCTGCCCTACGGACGGGCCTTCCGGGTCTGTCGAAATGATCTCTTTGGAATAAAGCGTGTACAGGTTGTCGCCGCTCACGTACACATTCGCCTGCGAGAGGCTCAGTTTTTTCAGGAACGTTTTTGGCAGCTCGTACCCGAGGCGAACGCTGCGCAGGCGGGCATGACTGCCGTCGTGCATGTATTTGCTGGAACCAAAATAATCCGTATTGGCATGCGTGTACAGCTCCGGCTCCGTGGCGTCCGTTTGCCCTGGCGTGGTCCATTGTTTCTGGTGTTTGCGGTATGCGATCTGGTTGAAGCTCGTGATGTTCGAGCCCTGGTTCTGCTGCGCCAGGTCGTCTGTGATTACGTAACCGTATGCATAAGTGATCAGCACGTCCAGCGAAAAACTGCGGTAGCTGAAAGTATTCGTCAAACCTCCATAGAATTTCGGCTGAAAATTGCCGATGTACTGGAACTGCCGCGGATCTGCGGCCGCGCCTACTTCGTCTACCGTATTCACATATTCAACGCCGGTTTTCTGTCCTTTGTCGTCGAAGATCAGTTTTTCGAAGAGCGGTTTGCCCGTTTCAGGGTCTACTCCCGCATACTTCACGGCTTTCAGCGAATTGATATCGTCGCCGGCGAACAGGTAAAAACTGTTGGCGTTGTAGAAACCCTGCCGCAGGGAATCGTTGGCTACGCTGAGGATCTTGTTTTTGTTGAAGCTGATGTTAAAGGACGTGTTCCACCGGAAATTTTTACCGGTGATATTGTCTGAATTGATCAGCACTTCCCATCCCCTGTTCTGCACGGTGGCCACGTTCTGCCATTGTGTGGGGAAACCGCTGACGGCATCGAGTGTCACTTTCTGCAGCAGGTCTTCAGAGCGGCGGCTGTAATAGTCCACGCTGGCGGTGATCCGGTTGAACAGGCCGATGTCAGCGCCCGCGCTGAACGTTTTGGTGACTTCCCATTTCAGTTCGGGATTGGCCAGTACGGAAATAATGGCCCCGGCCTGCATGTTGTAAGTATACCGCGGGTCGTACAGGGTGCGGGTAAGGAAGTTGTCTCCCAGCTGCGAACCGCTGGTGCCGTAGTTGGTGCGTAATTTCAGGTTGCTCAGGAAGTGCAGGTTCTGGGCGAACTGTTCGTTGCTGACCACCCATGCGCCGCCGACGGAATAAAATGTGCCGTACCGTTTGTCGCGCCCGAAACTGCTGGACGCATCCGTTCTCAACGAAGCGCTCACGCTGTATTTATCGTTATACGTGTAGCCGGCTTCGCCGAAAGCTGAAAAAGACGCGCGGTCTTCCTTGCCACCTTCTATGTTATTGGTTTTGGTGGTTGGAATGCCGTAGATGGAATAATCGTACCGGCCGCCCACCAGCCTGCCCAGCGAGATCACGGGATAACCGGCCCTTACATTGTTTACGTTCACCAGCATGTTCTCCATTTTCGTGCGGCCGTATTCCGTGGCCACCAAAGCGCGCAGCGCATGTTCGCCGAACGTTTTGCGGAAGTTCAGCTGGTTGGAGGTGAGGAAAGTGTTGATATAGTTGGTATTGGTGCCCAGGAAGCCTTTGGAGGAAGTGGCGGTTCCTGAACCCTGAAAGCTCCTGGCGTCTACATACCGCTCATCTTTGGTATAGTTGAGATTGGCGGAGTTGGTGCTGGAAAAACTGAGCCAGTCGGTGAACTGGTAATCCGCTTTGATGGAGCCCGCGAAACGCTGCGCTTTGGGATGAACATAATTGTACAGGTTTTCGAAGATGGGGTTTTCGGCTTTCCGCATACTGCCGTTCAGCTTGTATTCCAGCGCTGGTTTCGGAGAGCCGTCCGCATTGTACGGATTTACCCAGGGAATCATATTGTAGAGAAAAACGCCGCTGTTGGAATTTTCCCGGTTGCCGTTGTCGAAAATGCCGTTCAACGAAATGTTGGTGGTCAGTCTTTTCGTGAGCCGCGTTTCGAGGTTGATGCGGAAGGTGCCGCGTTTCAGGCTATTGTTTACGCCGGTGGACTGTTCATCATAATAAGTGCCGCCGATGTAATACCGCGTGTTTTCGGTGCCGCCCCTGGCGGAAAGGTTCACCTGCTTCATGTTGCTGTTGAGGAAAGCGTATTTCTCCCAGTCGAAACTGTTCTGCACGTCGGCCATATCGGGCAGGCGATTGTCCAGGTACGACTGCAGCGTGGGGTATTGCGGCGCGAGGCTGCCGTTGTTGACGCGGTAATCTTCCGTGAAATAACGTTTCTGCACTTCATATAATTCCGGGCCGGAGAGGAAACGCAGCGAGCCACGGTTGGGTTTGTTCAGCCCGTATTTTATCTCGGCCAGGATCTGCGGTTTGCCCGCCACGCCTTTTTTGGTAGTGACCACAATCACGCCGGCCGCGGCGCGGGAGCCGTAAATGGCGGTGGCTGCGGCGTCTTTCAGGATGGTGAGGTTATCGATGTCCTGCGGGTTGATCAGTTCCTTCAGGTTCTGGTTGGGCATGATCACCCCGTCCAGCACGAGCAGCGGGCCGTAGTTCTGTGTGGGCATCACGAATTCGTTCGCCTGGTCTACGCCAACGCCAACGATGCTGCTCTGCCCGCGCACGAATATCTGTCCGCCGGGGCTGGTGGGGTCGCCCGCGCCCTGTTCGGAAATGTACAGGCCGGTAGCGCGGCCTTTCAGCAGCGAAACGGGATCTGCCGTGGTAATGCCTTTCCTGAGTTGATCGCCGCTGATCTTCTGCACCGCGCCGGTGAGCTCGCCCGTTTTTTTGGCGGAATAACCGGTGATGATCAACTCATCGAGCTTTGAAGTGGAAACAGACAGCAGGATGGTGATGGACTGACTGCCGGCGGCTTTTACGCGTTGCGGCTCGTAGCCGACAAAAGATATGTCCAACATTACTTCGCGGGCATCCGTTTCCAGTTCGAACTCGCCACTGGCATTGGTAACCGTCGCTTTGGTCGTACCGCGGAGCTGTACGGTAGCGCCCGGCAAAGCCGCGCCCGTTGCGGCGTCTTTCACCACGCCGCGGATCTTTTGCGGAGGGCGCGGAATAAAAGGAAGCTGCGCTTCTTTTTTAAGCACGATCGTTTTGCGGATGATCGTCCATTTTAGATGGCGGCCATTCAGGCAGGCGTCGAGAGCTTCCTCCAGCGAAACATTGTTCAGGGCGATGCTTACCACTTCGCCGGCGGGCAAAGTACCCTCCTCGTACCAGACCTGGTAACCGCTCTGCCGCTCGATTTCGCCGAGTATTTTTTCGAGCGGCGCATTTTTTTGTGAAATGGAGATCTTTTGCGCGGAAACGGCCGCGCTTAACTGCATTGCTCCAAGTAAAAAAAAGATAACTGACAGCTTCACGGTGATCAATCTTTTTGTGAACGGGCGCAGCCCGGATTTGGTTGATAGGCATAACCTGCCCTGCCGCTGTGGGCAATAGGAAGTTGAGATCATAAAACGGTTGGTTAATGATTTAATTAAATTCTATCAGAAGCTGGTGTACGATTTTGGTCTTTCTATCCTGTGTATTTTGGTTTTTTATGGTAAAACGATGATCTTTTTCCCTTCCTGCCTGAAATGCAGATCGCTGGCTTCGAGGATCGAAAGGGTTTCGGCGAGGCTGTAGCTGCGGGAAACTTTCCCCGTAAAACGCCGCCTCGTGACGGGCCCTTCATAACTTACGTCCACATCGTACCAACGGCCGATCTCCCGGAGTATAACGGTCATTTCCGTATTCCTGAACGCAAAAAGCCCGTCTTTCCAGGCAACGGCCTGCCCCGGGTCAGGGTCGCGCGCTACATCGATATGGTTGCCGGCGGTTACTTTCGCCAGGTCTCCCGGTTTCAGCAGGCTGCTTTGCCCGCCCGCCGTTACGATCCGCACGCTTCCTTCCAGCAGGGCGGTATTGGTGGCGGGCTCGTCTGCATAAGCCTTTACGTTAAAATGCGTGCCGAGTACTTCCACGCGAATATCTTCGGTTTTAACGATAAAGGGCTTGGCCGCATTCTGTGCCACTTCAAAATAACCTTCCCCTTTCAGCTCCACCACTCTTTCCGTACCGGGAAACGCCGTCGGGAACTGCAGCTCGCTGGCGGCGTTCAACCACACTTTCGTGCCGTCCGCCAATATCAGCCGGTATTTGCCGCCGCGCGGCACGGTCAGTTTATTAATAACGAAACCAGCGTCGCCATTACCGGCGTCGTATACCAGTAAAGCCTGTTGTTTGTTCACCGTAGCTCCTTCCTGCTCCGCGATAGCGCCGTCTGTACCGGCGCTCAGGTCTACCACGGCGCCGTTGCCCAGGGTAAGCGTGGCTTTGTTGCCCGCCGGCGGCACCGACACGACCGTTGTGTTTCCCGGTTTCTCCGGTTGCCGCAGCAGGTAAGTGCCCACCGCCGCCAGTATAACGGCGGCAGCGGCCCACGACAGCCATTTCCGGCGGCCGGGAAGCGCCCGTAACGGGGCTTTCTTATCCCGTGAGATCTCTTCCTGCAACTGGCGCAGCATCCGCGATTTAGCGCCTTCCAGCGTACTGTCCCGTCCGCTTACCACTACTTCCGTATCGCCTCCGTTCACCTGGTCGTACCAGTCGTGCAGGACTTTCTGCTCGTCCGCAGTGGCCGTGCCCTCCAGGTATTTTTTAGCCAAAACGCTGATCTGCGTTGTATCCATTGATTGCAATTAAAGATGAAACTATGCCCTTTGTAATAATAGAGCATTGTAAAAACAATTCACACGCAAAAAAGGAGAAAAAAATATCCGGGTTACCTGGTCAGCATAAAAATCACGGCCAGGGTAAGGTATTCGCGCCGCTGGCGCATCACCTGCATTACGCGGAGCACGTATCCTTCGGCGGTGCGCACGGATACGCCCAGTTCGCCGGCCACTTCTTCGAGGGGCCGGTCTAAAAGTTTGTGTTGCAGAAACACGATGCGATGTTTGTCGGGCAGTTCGTTGGCCAGTTTATTCAGTATTTCCAGCAGGAATTTGTTATCGATGTCGAATGCGGGCGATTGTTCCGCCGTAACGCCCTGCAAGGTATCGGCCTGTTCTTTTTTTCGCTGCAGGTTGGCAAAATGGCGGTAAACGGCGTACCGGACCATTGCCGCGAGGTAAAAAGGAAGCGATTGTATCGCCAGGGAAGCTCTTTTCTGCCAGAGCGTCAAAAATACCTGCTGAACGATTTCTTCCGCGTCCTGCGCGGATTGCAGGCGCTTGTGTGCCATGAAATACAGCGGCTCCCAATACTGGTTGTAAATTTCCGTAAAAGCAGTTTCGTCCCCTTCTTTCAACAATGCTAACAAGGCTATATCATTGGTATCTCGCATAAAGTAACTGAGACAGCAGCTCATAACTGCACCCGCATAAATTTACAAAAAGCGCCGGAAACGTCACCCGGTAATTTTCACCGTGTTTTCCGACGATCTTGTCCATTCCCGGCAAGAGCTATTGTAGAGACAAAAAGCAGGCACAAATATTTGCAGACAATTGACTACTCCAAAAAGAAAATTTGTCTGCCGGCGCTTCGCAAAGAATGCAATTGTTTTCGGGCCATCAAATCAGCTGCGCAAATGCTGTTGATATCAACCAAATTCAGCACAAGTCATAGGTTAATTATGGTATCTAATCCCATACGATGTTTAGTTCAATGAAATTGACATTAATTACAAATGCGCCGCTTTCCGGTGGCGCATTTGTATGAATGGCAAGCCGCCCGGCGATCGCCGGAAAACCCTGTAATGTCAATCAGGATGCAGCCCCTTGACGGGGCCTTATGCGTTGTTGCGTGTCGAAGTTTTTATTCGGTAATGCTGGAAGACGAATTAATTTTCACATCCGCATATTTCCACGCTTCGTCGAACGCAGTTTGGGTAATACGCGCTTCCTCGTTTTTGTTTTGCATCGCCAGCGCCTGCTGCAAGCCAATCAGCGCCCAGCCGTTCTTCCGCCAGGTTTGCAGGTCTTTTCGGTACACTTCCTCCGCTTCTTTGTATTTTTTTTCCTTGAGCAATACCGCTCCCAGGTGATGCCTGATCGAGAAAAACCAATCCGGCGGCTCGTTGTAATTGAGCGCGTCTTCCATGGCTACGGCTTCTTTCAGCATCGAAACGGACTGGCCGGGCTGCCCTTCCTGCAAGGCGATGCCGGCAGACAGCACCTTCGACGCGATCTGCACCAGGTCGGCAGTGGTATTGATATTCCAGATGGTAAGGTCTTTGAGAACGGTGTCTGTGGCCAATAGATTCAGGCTGTCCAATTCCTTTTTTGCACCGGCCGCATCATGTTTCCCCAAAAAGGCCATGCCTCTCGCGTAGTGCCGGATGGCGCGGGGATATACGAGGTCTTTTGACGGCGGCGGTATCGCCATGACCGTATCCCACATCGATAATTTCACCGCGACGTACCAGGGGATCGTATAATAATGTTGCACGGTGCCCCAGCCCGGCATGCGCATGATCTCTCCGGAAGTGTGCTGCTGCAGTCTCTTCGCCGCGCTCCAGGCCAGCGCGCTATTGCCTTCCAGCGTGGCCGTTGCGGCGAGGAAATGATAGTTGTGCGGGAAATATGCCAAAGGATAAGCGCCCTGGGCATGACAGGCGGTGGTATACACACTGTCTACCTCCACCGCGCGGATATTGGAAAGCGAGCCGAGATGATAATCGCCGGTGTTGATGTAGATGTGCGAAGGCATATGTACCAAATGGCCGGCGCCCGGCACCAGTGTGTACAGCAATTCCGCGCTGGCTATCGCTTTTTCTGGCGTGGCGGAAGCTTCCAATGCATGCACATAAAAATGATGCGCCCCGGGATGTTTCGGGTGGAGCTTCATGAGATGCTCCAATACCCCGATCAGCTCGGGCGTCCAGGGTTTGGGGGCTTTTGTTTTTTTATCGTAGAGGTCCCAGGGGTGAAGGTCCATCATCGCTTCGGCATATAAAGCGCCCACGTCCGGGTCGGAAGGATATTGCGCGTACACTTTTTTCATCGCCGCGGCGTACGCGATGTCGAGCGCGCTGCGGTCGGCTGGCGGCTCTTTGGCGTAGCGGGCGGTCAATGCCCCGATCAGCGCAATTTCTTTGGGCGTGCAGTTTTTCGAAAGCGACTGCGCTTTAACGGCCGCTTCGTAGGCGCGCTGGAAATTATCTTCTTCCATTCCGCCGTTGTAGTTGGGGCCGAGCACGTACGCAAAGCCCCAATACGCCATGGCACAGGAGGAATCCAGGCGCGTTGCTTCGAAGAAAGACCTGGCCGCTTCGGCATGGTTAAATCCGTAAGACAACATCATGCCCTGGTTAAAATACGCCTGGGCTTCTTTTACGGAAGTGGTGATCTTACAATCAATGCCGCCGAGGCCTTCAAAGAGCGGCGCTTTTTTCCCGGAGGTATACCAGTCTTTGTCGTGCGTGGGCGGTACGGCGCAACCCATGGACTGCGCGGCTTTACCTGAAGCCTGTTTTTCTTCGGTCTTGCTGCGGTTGTGGCATGCGGAAAAGATACATATCGAAATAAGTGTGAAGCAGATCTGTCTCATAAAAAATAGAAATTTGAGAGCATGAAAGGATATTTTGGAGTTGACGATCTTGGTCATAAGTATATATTCATGTCTTTGGGGAATCCGGTTGGGGTATGGTCCGGAAAACAATCTTCACTGGTCTCCTAATTTACGAATATTCCGCTTACGGCAGTTATTCCGGGCCCAATCTGCAAAGGAATTGTGTAAAACGTTGAAAATGCAGGATTTAGGCGGCCGTTCTGCAATAAAAAGCGGGAAGAACGATCGTTCTTCCCGCTTTTTTTTATTTAAATGCCGGTTATCCTGGGATCATGCATCGGGAATTTCGGGCTCAACCAGCCTTATCAGTTTGTCCAGCGAATCCTGCCAGCCAAGGTAACACATGGCTTCGGGGATAAAATCGGGAATGCCTTCCTGCACAATCTTTAATTCGGTGCCTGCGACGGTTTTCGTCAGCCAAACGGAGGTGGTCATTACGCCGGGCATGTTCGGATCATCGAATTGATCGGTGTATTTCAGGAATTCGTTCGGTTTGATCTCCACGTATTCCCCGCCGAAGGAATGGCTGTTGCCGGTGGTGAAGTTTTGGAACGACATTTTATAAGTGCCGCCTTTTTTAACCGTTAATTCATGAACGGTGCAGAGATAGCCGTAAGGAGGAAGCCAGGAAGCGATGGCGGAGGCTTCGGTAAATGCGCGGTATACCTTTTCAGGAGACGCTTTCAACATTCTGTGTAATGAAACAGTACCTGACATAAAATTCAATTTTGTTCCCTACTCATCTGGCTTTTCGGTGCCGCCCGTTTTTTATCGTGGTCGCTGCTCCACTGCCGATTGTTTGCATTACAAAGATGGCGGGAAAAAACCGAACCGGCAGAGGCTGTATACGACAATTGTGGGGTTATTTGCGACCAGGGTGAAAATGGGCGCTTTTTAGCTCCTGAATTTTACGTTTTCATACTTTCCTTCCAGGTATCCTTTGATCTTTACGGCAGGAGCGGAAAAATTCCGGCTGAAGATCTTCAAAAGGAGGGCACCCGACCCGACCAGGATGCGCGTGCGCATTTCGGGTATGCCCGGTTCAATGGTAATGCCGTTTTTTTCAAGGAAAATATCCGCCCCGCTGAACCGGGAGCTTTTTGCAATGATGCATTGAACAAAGGCCCGTTGTCCGATCCGGAACGTCATTTCAGGAAATTGTCGTTCTAGTTCGGATTTCAGGGATTGAAGCGTTTGCATAGGTAATATATTTAAAGACAAATAACGCTTTTAACGGGGGAAATTAAAGGTCAGTAAATTCATTTCCCGGCGAACAGCAACGCGGCATCCAGTTGCTCGTCCTTTCCTGCGCGAACGCCTTTCAACGTCCGTTTTACCAATATATCGGGTATAATGCCGATGCGCTGTGTTTCAGAGCCGTCCGGCCAGCAATAGCCCACTCCTGTGATCCTGGTTTTCAGCCCGCCGGGAAGATAAAATTCAGATGCATCGCCGTCTGTTCCCGCGGTGACACCGCCAATCACCGTGGCATTCGGCATCGCTTTCAGCGCCATGGTCAGGTATTCGGCCCTGCTCTCCGTAAATTCGTTTACCAGCACCACTACTTTGCCCAAATATGGCAACTTGTTATAGCCGCCTACAGAAAAGGCAGGCCGCATCTCGAACAGGCCCGGGTGCTCCATGCTGGCGTAATACGCTTTTGCAAATTCCACCCGTTTGTCCGTAAAGTACCTGCATAATGCATCGCCGATCATTTCCATCGGGTAACACCTGATATCGATGATGATCGCCTTTGTTGACCACAACTCTTTCATCATTTGCGGGATATCGTCCCTTTTTAACGTTCCGGGGAAAATATAGCCGATATTGCCCGGCAATACTTTCCAGGGGCCGGGGTGCAGCCGGTAGTCGAAGGCGGGATATGCAAACTGCCGGGCGCCGCTGAGTAATTTTACATCCACCGCATTGCCGTCACGCATTATCCGGATGTTAAACGTTGAATCGTTTCCTTTCAGTAAACGGCTTGCTATCCCAAACAGCCGCTGCGGCTCGTTGGACGCCGATATATAAGGTCCCAGCCGCTCTTGTATCTCCTGCACGGCATGGCCGTTTACGGCCAGGATCACATCGCCTCTCAACAGGCCTCCCGGCTGGTTTTCCTTGTCTTTCGGAACACTTACTACGGTAGCTTTGCCTTCCACAAAAAGCACTTCCGCCGGTACTACATAATTGCCGATAAATCGATCAACCCCGGCGGTATTTTCAGTCAGGAATGCATGCGAATCGTGAATCGAAGCGATCAGTTTCATAGCGGTGAACTGGTACGCTTCCGCCGAAGGGGTCTGCACAAACGCGGGAATGAACCGGTTGAGCACGTCTTCCCAGTTTTCACCGATCAGGTGCCGGTAAGGATAATAATATTGAATGATATTCCAGTAACGGTACAACGCCAGCAGCCGGTAACCATCGTCGGGGAAACCCAAAAAACGGTAACGCGATTCATTGAACGCAGCGTCTCCCCCCACATGCCAGTCTAAATAAAAATGCCGTTCATTCGCAGACGAACGCCGCACGGCTTCCAGTGCGGCAGATAGCGGTTCTCCCAACTCTTCGTAGTTGGTCAGCCAGTCAAGCTCCGGCAGCAGCCGCGCATCTGCGGGCGCTTTCATCGCGGGTTTATTATTTGCGCCAACCTGTTTCAGGCCGTTCAGCCATTTCAGCAGCACTGCGTTGCGCTCCTGTTTGTTCGCAGCCGCAACGATCCCGGGCAACACGCGGAACAACTCAAAATCCCAGTTATATTGCCCGGCAGCTACGGCGGGATGATAATATTTCAGGAATCCCCACACTTTGCCCAACACCACCAGGTCGTGCTGCAGGCGGGGCGAAAGACTGTCTATCACCACCCCGGAGCCCTGCTGAAAAGCCGTGTCCTTCAACGCCGGCGGAAGATCGATGCGCCCTCCCGCGCCCGGCTCTTTCCCATCTACCAGTAATTCCAGATCGTCGACCCAAACTTTCCCGCTACCAGTAGAGAAAGCCCCGGCGTAAATTTCCCGCGCGCCGCTTTTCAGCGGAAGTTTGATCTCATACCGCTTCCAATCGCCGGTGCCGCCTATCTTTTCAGACGCCGTGCTTTTCACCAAAAACCATTCCCTCTCCCCTTCCATCCACAACAGTAACCCGCCAAATCCGTTCTTCACGTTCTCTGTTTTGATGTACCCGGCCAGCGTCACCTGCGAACCTTTAAAGTCCACGGGAAAACGAAGGAACCCCCTGCCAAAGCGGAGCGCCGGCTGCGAAGCGTTGTTCCTGCATTCCAGCAGCAACGATCTTTTGCCGCTATGGGCGGTCAGGCTGTCTGAATAAATTTTATAATCGTTCTGCTCGTCGATAACGGTCCAGTTGCGGGGCAGCGTAGCCGGCCGTTCGGATTCGAACCCGATCCGGAAGGGGTTTTCTTTCCGCGTGCAGCATGTCAGGACGAACGCCAAAGCGCCCAGGAGGGGTATGGTCCGTTTCAGGTAATATTTCATGTGGCCCAGGTCAGAGAAAAAAGGACGCTGTATGTTCAGCTTCGTTTAAGTTAAGCAAATACTTCCTTTTTTTAGCTCCCGGGAGCCGTTTAAAATTCTTTATCCCCAAATTCGCTGTTGGGCAGCCTGGATTTTCCGCCTGGTTTGTTCAGGTTGAAACTGAGATTAAGCAGGAACACGTCCGTTTCGTAAATGTAGTTGGTAGTGGTATAAAAATCCCGGCCGCTGGTAGTGATGCGCTGCCGCTGCGTTTGTTTCATGCCAAGGTCCATGTTCTGCCATTGTAAGGTGGCGGCCATACGGCCATCCATAAACGTTCTTTTCAGGGAAGTATTGGGCACCAGGAAACGGGAATCCTCACCCTGCGCGGTGGGCCTGGCGGAAAGATAATTGACGTTCGCCTGCAGGCTCCAGGTGGTTCCCAATTTGAAACTGGTATTCATATTCAGGGAATATACCCAGTTTTTATTGTTGACCGTGGAGCTTACGCCCAGGATCTCCAGGTTGCCTTTGATCCTGTAGTTGTACACATTGCCTCCCAGGTACAGGCTCCACCATTTTGCCGGCTGAAGATTGGTGCCCGCTTCAAGACCGAACGTACGCGCGGCTTCCGCATTGGTGAACACGCGGTTTAAGATCGTATCGGCATAAACGCTGTTTACCCGCTGGATCGGGTTTTTGATGTGCTGGTAATAGGCAGTCACGAAAACGGACCCGTTTTTAAAATTGTAAACCGGGCCTGCTTCCGCCAGGTCGATAAAAGAAGGCAGCAGATCGGGATCGCCCTGTTCCAGCGTTTCGGAGTGTTCCCGTTCCGGTATAGGGTTCAGCTCAAAATTATTTGTACGTTGGATTCTTTTGCTGTACCCTGCTTTTGTTTTCCACTTTTCATTGATATTATACAGCAAATTAACGGAGGGGAACAGGTTGGACAGGTCCAGCTTGTGAGGCTCCGGGTCATACGAAAGCTCCACCGTTCTTGCGGCGTATTCATACCGCAAACCGGCTACATATTCCAGTTTTTGCTGCCGCCCGGAATACTGGGTATACACGGAATTGACCTGGTTGCGTGTTTTGGCCGATCCCCTGAACCGTTCCGCATCCGGCTGGGAAGTGGCGGGATCTACGAAGTAATCGAATTTACCGTTCTGCCTGTCGTGCCTGAACTGGTAGCCGCTCTCCAGTTTCCCTTTCCCGATATTGACCGAATAATCCAGTTTGAACCGGTACCCGTCGATCGGGTTTTCGTAGGGATTGCGGACCTCCTGCAGCACCTTCGTCATATCCGGGTAGCCGAGGTTCCTGTTACAGGTATTGCCGTAAAGCCGCGCGCTTTCAAACAATGCCGAAGCGGTGAGGGTGGATTGATTCCGGAACCTGCGCGTATAATCCAGGTTACCGAGGGAAAAGTTGCCTTCTTTCGTTTGGAGATTGGAGTTAAAATAGATCGTGCTGCTGATCAGTTCGCCAGTGTTAAGGTCTGAGGCCGTATTGTTATAAAGGATATCCGCCAGCCTGGCCTGGTACCTTTTACCGATAAAAAAGCCTGCGGAGAAAGTGTTGTTAGAATCCGGTGTAAACGTTGCGGAGGCGCGCCCTGCGTAATTGTATTTGTCAAAACTTCTTTCACCGTTCGACGGGAAACGGGTAATAATGCCGGAAGTGAAGTTTTTTGTATAAACGTCCCCTTCGCGGTAGCCCGCGTTGTCGTTCCTGGTATAATTACCGCTGATGGAAACATCCCATTTATTCTTTTTAAAATTGACGGTCAGGTCGCCGCCAAAACGTTTGGGGTTTTCTTTATTGCCATGATCGGTGGTACTGGGCAAACCGGCCATGATGTTGGCAGAGACGGCCAGCCCGTCTGTTGCTCCTTTTTTGGTAATGATATTGATGATGCCTCCTTTACCGTCGGGATCATATTTTGCGGACGGCGAAGTAATAAGCTCGATATTTTCCACCGCATTGGCGGGGAGCTGGCTTAAGACCGTCTGTGCATCCGTAATCACCGGTTTCCCGTTGATCAACACCAGGAAACCCGAAGAACCGCGGACGGTGATGCCGCCCTGCCCGTCCATCGAAACGGAAGGCAGGTTTTTCAGCACATCGATGGCGTTGCCTCCTTTTGCGGATTCAAACTGCCCCGCGCGGAATGTTTGTTTGTCTATCCTGCTCGACACATCCGCGCGTTCGCCGGTAACGTTCACCTGGTTCAGCAAAGCGCTGCCCCGGCTGAGGGAAACCTTGCCCAGGCTCAGCCGCTGCCCTTCCGTTAAGTTGATGCCGCTGACGTACCCGGCTTCATACCCCATGAACAACACCCGCAGGTGGTAGTTCCCCGGTTTTAATTTTTCCAGTGTAAAAGCGCCTTTTGCATCGGTTACGGCGCCGGCAACCAGCGAAGAATCGGCGGTTTTGAAAACGGCTACGCTGGCGTATTCCAGCGGCTGACCGTCTTTTTTATCAACGACTGCGCCTGTAACGGCCGCCTTTTGCCCAAAAGCCGCCTGGGAAACTCCCAGGAAAAAAATAGCAATAAACAATCTAAAGTTCATCCGGATGATTTAAAATCATCGCAAAGATACCCGCCAGAATTTATATCGCTATTGTAATATTCAGGGCAACAGTTGTACAATTATTTTTTGGAAAGCGCCATTTCCCGGTATTGCCCGGGGGTAAGATTGGTGTAAAGCTTGAAGAATTTTACGAAATGCGGCGCGTCGGAGAATTTGAGCGCCGCCGCAATTTCCTTCACCGGGCTGACGGTAGCGGACAACAGCATTTTGGCTTCCAGCAGCACGCGTTCGTTGATTACTGCCGAGGCCGTTTTGCCGCCCGATCTTTTGCAGATCTCATTTAAGGTTCCGGTGGTGGTATTCAGTTTTTCGACATAAAACTTCAATTGCCTGTGGCCGGGGAAATTATCGTTCACCAGGCGTTTGTATTGCTGGAAAATTCCGTCGGAGAACGTAAGCACGTTATTTTTCGTGCGGGACAGCTGTTTAAGTTTTGCGATCAGTAAATGAAGATACGCGCTGTACACCGCATCCCCCGCCGCGGCAACCTTGTATTCCTCGTGCAGGTCTGTCAACAAACGGAATAACGCGGGCTGCTCTTTTAGCGGGATATGCGCTGGCAGATCAAATAAAATGCCGAGATCTTCTTTCAGCAGCAGCTCTTCCCTGAACAGCAGCACGTAACCTTTCGGCAGCGCTGAAAAGTTCCAGCAGTGCGTTTGGCCGGGCCTTATATAAAAAGCGGCGGCCGGCGTTACTTCAAAACTTACGCCGTTGATGTCATGAAATCCCGAGCCCGCATCCAGGAAAACGAACTCATGATAATCCGCATGGCGATGGGGCGACGTGGGCTTTATGACCGTCTTCATCATGCTGATCTTAAACAGGCTTTCCGCGCTGATCTTTGATTTAACCGGGATCGTGTTCATCTGTTTGATAGAATTACCTCAAGATAAACATCCTGGCGATCAGATCAAACTTCAAAGTTAGCGCGCTTCTTCAGGCTGTTTCCAGTACACGGCATCGCCGTAGATCACCGAATCGGCGTACCGCTGGCGGGGCGCGCGGAAACCGGCTTCCTCGAATTTTTTGCGGAAGGCCGCCAGGTCGTTGAAACCTTCGCTGAAAATATTGTTCATCACTTTCCAATAACCGCCGAGCTGCGCCTTCGCTTCCCGCCATGCCTGCGGATGGCTGCGGGCAAGCCGGCGGTCGAAGCCGAGGCATACGGCCATGTAAGCGGCGCGGGCTTTTTCGGGGTTTGTTCCGGTTGTAATGCCCAGCGTCAGCTGCCGGAGCGGATCTTCGCCGGGCAGACCAGCCTGCCGTTCTTTCCCGGTTTTTTGCAGCAGTACCGGCGCCGGCCGCTGTTGCCGGATCAGGTATACCGGCCGGCCGCCGGATAATTCGCGGCGCCCGCCCTGCTGTTCATTTACCATTTCGAACAGCTCCACCAGGCGGTCCGCAAAACTGGTGATCGTTTCATCTGCCGGCATATGGTCGCGGCTGGTATTGGCGTAACGGTCGGTTATTTTCCAGCCATTCGCCAGCATTTTCCGGTAACCGCGCATCGCGCCCAGGATGCTGCCTACCGTGGCGGCGTTGCAATCCGCGTCCCACCCCAGGTTAAACGCCAGCCGCAGGCTCTCCGCGAAGTCGCCCTTCCCGTACAGCAACGCCATCACGATCGCGCCGGTGTTCAGTTCGGTGCCGTTTTTGTCGCGAAGACCGCCGTTTTCCCGGGTGTAACGGTCGTGCAGCAGCTGGCGGGCCTTTTTCCAGTCGCCGGGATTTTGCCGGTGCCAATTGCGGACGCTGTCTATCAGCTGGAAAGTATGGCTGCGGCGGTCTACAGCCGCCATGCCCGCGTTCAGCAGGCTGTCCACATCGTTGTTCACAAATGCCATGGCGATCATAGCGGTGAAAAACTGCGTGGTCTGCGCCGGCTCGCCGCCGATGGCCACCCTTGTATAATGCAGCCCGATCTCCGCGGCGGTTGCGGGCATGGCGGGCGCCAGCAGGCCAAACGTTTCGCAGAGGAACTGGCCGGACACGTTGAAGGCCGCCCAGGGGTTCAGCAACGGGTCGCCGGTTAACGGCGGCAGGAACCCCATGTCCATCAAATGCCGTGCATAGCGGTTAGAGCACCAGATGTTTTTGTTGATGCGCCCTTTCCAGAGCGCGGCGATCGTGTCATAAGGCAGCAGCACCTGGCGGCGCCGCTGCATCTCAAAAATGTACACCCATTCAAAATCCGTGTCGTCGTCCGTCCACGCGCCGCCTGGCAATGCAGGCATGTATTGCTCCACGTTGCCCGGCGCATGGATATATTTATGCTCGTGCGGGATGCCGTTAAGATTGCCCAGCATCTGCCCCAGCAAGCCGCCGCGGATCTTGTCCGTTACAGTGCTTACGGGCAACCGTAATTCAGCGCCGGATGGGGATTGCGCGTGAAGGTTCAATGTGGGCGCCATCGCCAGGAGGATCAGTAACTTTTTCATTTTTTCACCGGGGGATGATCGAATACGATTACTTCCAGCACCTGCACTTTCGCACTGTCGTTTGGGTTTTTCCATTGCAGGGAAGCCACATGGCTGCCGGCGGGCAATTCATAAGCGTACCCCACTTCATCCCTGCGCGTAGTATGGTTTGCGGGCAGGCCCGATGTGCGTAAAGGTTTGCCGTCTACCAGCAGGTCCACTTGCGCAACATAATTCCCGGGGCCCTGTACATATCCTTTAAAAATGATCCCATTGCCGTTGAACTGCACTTCTCCCACTTCCGCAACCGGTTTGTTCACAGCTGTTTTTTTCACGGGGTAATGTCCTTCAAACCCCTCTTCCAGCCTCACGGGCTTCACCGCCTGGTAAGGAATGGTCACATCCGCTCCATTTACTGTTCCGTTATGTTTGCGCACCAGCTGCAATGCATGGTTGTAGCTCATCCTGTACAGATCGTTGAGTGAAGCATCTGTGTACACAAAGTTCCTGGCTTCCACGGGACGTATTGCCGCCAGGTATTTTTCCGGAATGCGGCTGTAACCGATCATCGTGCCCAGGATGCCCGCCGCCGACGCGGGATTGCAGTCCGCATCCTGCCCGCAGCGCATGGAAATATCCATCGTTTTGGTAAAGTCGCCTCCGCCGTACAGCAGGCCGATCAGGATATAAGCGGAATTGGTGGTAGCATCGATGTTGAATGGCGCGAACACGCCATCCGGGCAATGCAGGTCTTCGCTGAAATTGCGCTCCACTTCAAACCAGGTGCGTTTCCAATCGTCGGGGTACTTTTTGTGACCGGCGATAACGGCTTCCATGCATTGGCGGTACCGGCTTTCCTTCGGAATGGCTTGCAGCGCTTCCGTTACGATCCAGTTGATATCGTCGGACACAAACGCCAGCGAATACATGGCCGCGACATAAACGCCGCCGTACCATCCTTCACCGTAATTCATGATATGCCCGATGCTGTCGCAGATGGTAGTGGCGGTGTTCACCATACCCGGCGCCATCAGCCCCGCAAAATCCGCCTCGATCTGGAAGTCGATATCGTCTGCATGCGGATTGTTCCGCCAGTGCCCGCTTTGCGGCGCTTTAACGCCGTTCAGCAGGTTGTAACGGGCAGCCTGGTTGGCGTGCCACAAGGGATAGGAGGCATAGGCAAATGCATTGGCAAAGGAATCCAGCGGCGCGTTGAGGCCGTATTTATCAAATACTTTCACGAAGGTCAGGTCCATGTACACATCGTCGTACAGGCCGGCTCCATGGTCGTACCACCATTCGATGGTGGTGCTGTCCCAGGGCTTTACAGGTATATAATCCTGTACCATGGTACCGTTGAATTTGAACTCGAAGGGCCCGCCGTAGGTGACGCCAATCGTTTGTCCCGCCCAACCTCCTTTGATCTTGTCCTGGAGCACAGCGGTAGTGATCTTTGTGTCCGGGCGGGTGGCGGTTCCCTTGTTTTGCGCGCAGGCTATCGTACTGCACAATGCCACGCATGCGGCGATGATCTTTTTCATATCAGTTTTTTTTGACAGGTTATGGGTTGTAGCCCGGGTTTTGCGGGAAATGTTCTTTCCCCATCACGTTCAGCTCGCTGTTCGGTATCGGCCAGCGCACGTTGTGATCTTTGATGTTGGTGCGCGGCAGCAGGTAATTTTCCGCCGTGTAGGGGTTTTCTTCACCCGCGTGCAGCCGCACCTGGCTAAGCAGCTTGCCGATCCGTTTCAGGAAAAACCAGCGATGGCCTTCCAGCCCCAGTTCTCGCGCCTGCTCGTCCATAATCAGCTGTTCGGAGACGGTGCCCGCAAAAGCCGTATTGCCGGCGCGCTCCCAGGTTTTGTTGTAATATTTCAGGGCGTTAACGTTATCACCCGAACGCATATACGCTTCTGCCGCGAAAAGATACGTTTGGGCGAGACGGTAGACCATGAAGTCTTTGTACGACCAGCCATCGTCTGGCGAAGAAACCGTCCAGGTGTCTACGAATTTGGTGGTGGTAGGATGAAAGGCCGTATAATAGAGGCTTTTATTCGCTTCCGTCACTTTCACCACATCCCCCACCTGCGTGCCGGGCGGCATGCCGGGCACTACTTTCGTTACCACGTATTCCGTTTTGTAGAATTTGGCGTAACGCTGGTCCTTCGCAGGGTCGTAAAGACTGAACAGGTAATCGTTCGGGTACAGCCAGCCCCATCCCCAGCCGCCGTTGGTATAGCTGCGCTCGCCGCATACTTTGTCGTACCAGGGAATAAAATGCGACTGCATCCGGTTGGTGCTCACGTCGTACCCGCCTTTTGCGCTGCGTAACACATACAGCGCCTCGCTGTGATCGAGCCTTGCGCCGGTAAACAGCCTGTCCAGCGACACCAGGGCATAATCCGTGTGTTTAAAGATAGCTTCCGTTTGCGTGATGGCCTCGCTCCAATCCTGCTGCCACATCGCAACATCCGCGCGGATGTGCCTGGCCAGCACTTCCGTTACTTTGCCAGGATCGCGGGCGTCTTTATTGATGTTTTCAATGCTATAATCCAGGTCGCTGTTCAGCAGCGCATACACTTCCGCGGGCGTGGCCGGGCGGTAATCTCTCGGCTGGTTTACGTTTTCGGGCGTGGTGGGCGCAGTGTTGAGCCAGATGCGGTCGTATTTGCGGAACAGCCAGAAGTAGGAATGAGCGCGGAAGTAACGCGCTTCCGCAATGATACTTTTTACTTCCGGGTGTTCTGCGGCCATTTTTTCCCCGTAAAAAATAATCTCGTTTGCCTTGCCGATCACCGAGTAGTGGTATTTCCAGATCGTGGCGGCCACACCGCCGCCGTTCTGCATCTCGATCGGGTCGTAGGTGCGGTAACCGTTGCCCGGGCCGCCATTGGCCACGGTAATGTCCGTGCCGCCGATGATGGACAGGACCTCCGCGCCGTCCCACCACGCGCCGTCGCGCGGGCCGCGCTGTTCGAGGATATACAGGCCCGTCATGGCCTTTTGAAGCCCCTGCGGCGTGGAATATAATTCCACCAGGGTGAGGTTGGTCTTGCTTTCTTCCAGCAGCTGGTCTTTACAGCCGGTGAAAAACAAAACGGCAAATATCATCAGGTTGCAAATCTTTCTCATAACATTCATGTTAAAGTTTGATGTTCAAACCGAACTGGAAAACACGCGGCTCGGGGAAATCCCCGGGATTGGATTCCGGGCTGTAAGACTGGTAGTCCGTGAACGTGAAGAAGTTCTCCAGGCCCGCATACACCCGCACCGACCTGATCCGCGCGGCTTTCGTAAGCTGCGAAGGAAGCGTGTAGCCGAGCGTGATATTACGGAAACGGACATACGAAGCGTCCTGGTAACCGAGCACGTGCAGGTAAGGGTTTTCCATGCCGGTCTCACGCGGGCGCGGCGCGGTATTGGAAGGGTTCTCCGGCGTCCAGTAATCTACTTTCAGTCCGTTGGTAAGCCCCGTGAGCGCGCCGCCCTGGTTGCTGCTGAAAAGATAAGGGTTTTGTTTGTACACCCCGTTCACCCAATACAGATCCCAATACAGGTCGAAACCTTTGAAGCGGAAGGAGGAATTGACGGAAGCCGTGAATTTCGGGTCGCGGCGGTAAATGATCTTGTCTGATTCATTGATCACAAAATCACCGTTGAGATCGGCCACGCGCACGTCGCCGGGTTTTGCGTTCAACGTGGGGTGTGCGTCGGTAAAGTCTTTATCGCCAGTTTGCCAGATGCCGTCGAAACGGTGATCGAAATACACGTTCACCGATTTGCCGATGAACCAGTTGTTGTTCAGATCGTTCACCGGCTGGCCTTTTTCGTCGGTCCTGCCGTCGATCTTCACCAGTTTGTTCACGTTGCGCGAAAACACCAGCCCCACGTTCCAGTCGATATCTTTATGCTGCACCGGCCTGACGTTGATCATTGCTTCCAGCCCGCTGTTCTTCACCTCGCCTAGATTCACCAGCTGCGAAGTATAGCCGAGTATGTTGGGCAGCGATTTGCTCACCAGCAGGTCCGTCGTGCGTGTGCTGTAATATTCGAAGGAGCCGCTGATACGGTCGGCCAGCAGGCTGAAATCCAGGCCCAGGTTGGAAGACAGCGAGGTTTCCCATTTCAGGTTCGGATTGTATAAAGAAGCGGAAGGAAGAAAACCGGAAGTGATGGACGGAGAGCCTGCGTTGTTCATCAGGATGCCCTGGTACAGCACGGTTACGCCCAGCGAATTGTAGGGAGACACTGCCTGGTTGCCCACCGCGCCGTAGCTGGCGCGCAGCTTCAGGTCGGAAAGCCAGTTTTTGTCTTTCAGGAAATCTTCCTGCGAAAGCCGCCACATCAGCGAGCCGGAAGGGAAATAACCGAACTTGTTGTTTTCGCCGAATACGGAAGAACCGTCTGCCCGCATGGTGAACGTGGCCAGGTATTTATCGTGGATGTTGTAGCGGGCGCGCGCCATATAAGACAAAATTTTCCTGTTGGTCACGCTGTGCGTGGGCGTGTTGGGTTTCTGCGCGCTGGCGATGCCGTCTGCCCCGAATTTGTCGTACGGAAAATCGGTGGCGCTCACGCCGCTGGATTCGTAGTCTATTTTGTTGACGCTTTGCACGAGCGTCACGTCCAGGTTATGACCGTTGCTGAAAGAGCGGGCGTAAGACAAAATGTTTTCCAGCAGGAAGTCCGTATTGCGCGTTTCGCTGAGCGAGCCGTTGCCGTTGAAGATCCGGCCGTTCTGATGCAGGCTGGTCTGGTAAAATTTATTGGAAGACGTGTTGCTGTTCACGCTGGTATTGAGCTTGTAACGAAGGCCTTTTACGATTTCCCATTCCGCGAACACGTTGGCCAGCAGGTTGCGGTATTTCGTCTGGTTGGACGATTCGCGGGAGTTCCACAGCGGGTTGGTGCTGTTCGATTCGCCGATGATATAGTTCAGCTCCCCGTTCTCGTTAAAAGGCGTGGCGTAGGGCGGCGCGGTAAGGTGACGGTAAAACCCGTCCCAGGAGCCGTCTTCGAAGGTTTGTGTGGCGAAGGAATAGGCTACATTGGCGCCGAGCGACAGCGAAGACAGGAGTTTATGATCGAGGTTGAGGCGGAAGTTGGTACGATCGTACCCCGCGTCTTTCGCCAGGCCGTCCTGCCCGAGATAACCGCCTGAAAACGCTACGCGGGTGCGGTCTGTGCCGGAGCGCACGCTGGCGTCGTATTTCCGCACCCATGCGTCCCGGAGCATCAGCTTTTGCCAATCCGCGGTTTGACCGTTGCGGATGGCGGAAAGAATAGGAGCGGGAAAAGCCTGTTCGTCCGTCGGGTATACGCCGCCGTTCTTCGTTCTTACCGCTTCGCGGCGCAGCTGCACCCATTCGTCGGGCGAATACAGGTCGAAGTTGCGTTTGAGCTGCTGCAGCGAATGCTGGCCGGTTACTTCCAGCTGGAGGCTGTTGGTTTTCGCGCGTTTGGTATTGACGAGCACTACGCCGTTGGCCGCGCGGGCGCCGTAAATGGCGGTGGAAGCGGCGTCTTTCAGTACTTCGATGGTAGCGATATCGTTGATGTTCACGTTATCGATATCAGACACCGGTACGCCGTCGAGTACGAACAGCGGGGCGTTTCCGCCGTTCAATGAACGCGTGCCGCGAATGGTGATGTTCGCCCAGCCCCCGGGCCTCGCGCTGCCCTGCGTAACCTGCACGCCGGAAGCTTTGCCGCGGATCAGCTCTGCTATGCTGGCGGACGTTTGCGGGGCGAGTTTTTCCGCGTCGATAGACACTACCGAGCCGGAGATATCGCTTTTTTTCTGAACGCCGTAACCGACGATCACGACTTCGCCCAGGTCACCCAGGTCCCGTGCCAGTATTACGTTTACGGCGGAACGGCCGTTCACCGGCACCAGCATGCGCCTGTAACCTACAAAGCTGATCTCGATGGATGCGGTGGTGGAAGAAAGCGTGATAGAATAATTGCCCTGCGCGTCTGCGGTGGCGCTGGCGGAGCCACCTGCTTCACGGAGCGAGGCGTTGGGAAGCGGCTGGCCGCTGAGGCTGTCCGTTACCTGTCCCGTTACCCTGAACTGGGCGGAGGCGAGCTGCGTACAAAGCAACAGCATGAACATGCCGGCCATACTTTTGAATAACCTGTTTTTCATACATGAAATTTTAACGTGTAGCGTGTTGACGAATGGCGGGTTCAGCGGCCTGCGGCTATGATCAGCGCGAGGCCCGCTACAAACAGGACGAACATGCAGGAAACCAGTTTCCGGACGGCGGGCGTGCCGCCTTTAAATTCCTTCCAGATCAGCACGCCCCAGAGCGCGGCAACCAGTGTGGCGCCCTGCCCGAGACCGTAAGAAATGGCCGGCCCCGCTTTGCCCGAAGCGATCAGGTTAAAAAGATTGCCCAATCCCCAGATACAGCCGCCGAGCACGCCTACCAGGTGTATGCCCGGCCTGCCGCGAAACCACGCGGAAATCGCGATGGGCGGCCCTTCCAGCGGACGACGCATCAGGATGGCGTTGAAAATGAAATTACTGGCGAAGATGCCCAGCGAAAAGATCACGAAAGCGGTATAAGGCGTCATTTTACCGGCAGCGGGCGCGTGGAAGTTCTCCAGGTCCATCGCAGCGGCAACGAAAGGATAAAAAGTGGACATCAGCACGCCGGCCACCACGGAAATGACGATCCATTTGCCGACGCCTTTTTTGCCCGTACTGCCCGAATGCCTGCGGTAAGCGAGCGCATTGACGATGATGGCGAGCGTTACCAGCAGCACGCCGGTGAATAGCAGCGCGGGATCGCCTTTCGCGGCCAGCAGGTAATTGAGCACCACGCCGATCACCAATGCCAGTCCAATGCCTACGGGGAAAGCCACCGCCATGCCGGCGCCGGCGATGGCGGCCGTGAGCAGGATGTTGGCGAGATTAAACACGACGCCGCCCAGCAATGCGCTGCGGATGTTGGAAGCCCCGGCCTGCGCGAGGTCGTCCGGGAAAGCGCGCCCGCCGCTGCCCGAGCTGCCAAGCGTAAACGCGCCCAGCAGGGAAAATAAAAGTATGCCGATCACATAGTCCCAATAAAACAGCTCGAAGCGCCATTTTCCGGCTACCAGCTTCTGTGTGTTGGCCCAGGAGCCCCAGCACAGCATGGTTACCAGGCAGAAGATAACGGCGAGGGAATAACTTTCTACGATAAACATAACGTCAGCATTTATTTTGGTCTGTTGGAAGAAAACCTAGGTCATAATATTGAACAACACTTCGTTGCGGTATGGAATGGAAGATTGCGCACCCAGCCTGGTTACCGCGATGGAAGCGGCGTTGCAGGCGAATGCCGCCGCCGCTTCTAAGGGTTTCCCCTCCGCGAGTGCGGTAGCCAGCGCGCCGTTGAACACATCGCCGGCGGCGGTGGTGTCTACCGTTTCCACTTTCGGCGCGGGCACATGGTGAAACTGCCCGTTATGCAGCACCACCGCGCCCTGCCTGCCCAAGGTAACGATCACGCTTTTCACGCCGAGCGACACGATACGCTCCGCCGCGCGTTTGGCGCCGGCAATATCTTTGATCGTGATGCCGGACAACATTTCCGCTTCGTTCTCATTCGGCGTGATCACGTCTACCAGGTGAAGCAACCCGGGAATACGCTCGTTGGCCGGCGCAGGGTTCAGGATCACGAGCAGGCCTTTTTCTCGCGCATAACGCGCGGCATATTGCACCGTTTCCATCGGTATTTCCAGTTGTATCAGCAACACTTTTGCGTCCGGGTGGCGGTCGAATGCCGCGGCCAGGTCTTCCGGCTGCAAATGCGCATTGGCGCCGGGCGCCACCACGATGCTGTTTTCCCCTGCTTCGTCTACCGTGATCATGGCAATGCCCGACGGCGATTCAGGGTCGAACGCCAGCCCGCTGATGTCTACTCCTTCCTGGTCGAATAAATGCGCGGATTGTTTGCCGAAAATATCATCCCCGATCTTTCCGATGAACGCGGCTTTGCCGCCAAGGCGCGCCACCGCAACGGCCTGGTTCGCGCCCTTGCCGCCCGGGTTCATAAAAAACACGCCGCCCAGTACCGTTTCACCCGGCCGCGGAATATGCGCTGTTTTCACCACCATGTCCATATTGATACTGCCTACCACGAGGATCTTGTTTGACATAACCTGGAACTGTTTTGCTGTTGAGTTGAATGGATGACGGCGCACACTGCGGCCGCACAGTTTCAAATATAAAGCGATACATCTCCAGAAATTGGCCACTTTTTCCTATTTTCATGAATGCCGGCAACGGCACAATATGACATAAAAACATATAATTCAATACATTATGATATTCATTCCACTCCATTTTCCTGAATTATAACATGATCGCGCTCGAACTTGAAAAAATGGTCCGCTCCCTGTCTCCCGCGGAAAAAAAACATTTCCGGCTGTCTGCTTCGGGAACCGAAAAAGAAAAAGATTACCTCCTGCTTTTCGACCTGCTGTGTAAGGAAAACAAAAGCCTGGCGGAAGTGGAATCGCTTTTCGGTAAAAAAACGCGCGCCGCATCGTTCGACAATACCGTGCATTATCTTTTCAAAGTATTGACAGACCAGCTGGTAACGGTGCGCGTGGGGCAAGACAAATGGTATGCCCGTCACCACGCTTTCATGAAAGCCCGGCTTTGTTTTGAGCGCTCGTTGCCCGGGCGCGCGCATCATGAATTAAAAAAGACGCAGCAGCTGGCCCTGCAGGCGCAGGACCATACATTGTATTACCAGGCCGTTCGCGAAGAGCTGAATTACCTGGCAGACGTGGGTTTTCCCGGCATGAACGAACAGGAAGTGGTAGACCTGCAAATGCGCTCCAAACAGGCGCTGAAAGAACTGCACCAGATCCACGAGCATCACTCGCTCTACGAATTGCTGAAGCTGCGGCTCATCAACGAACAGATAGGATTGGAAAGGAACGGGAAAATGATCAACGATCTTGTGCTGGGCGAACTGGGCATTATCAGCATGGGCGGCAGGCACCTGTTTGAATCGAGAAAAACGCACCTGCTTTTCCAGTCGTTTTTTCTCGTGCATACAAAACAATATCATCCCGCATTAAATGTCTTCAAAGCGCTGAATGCGTTGTTCGAAGAGAACGAATCATTATGGAACAACCCGCCGTACGACAACCTGTCCGCGCTCGACGGCATTCTCGACAACCTGTACAGCATCGGTTATTATCATGAAATGGATTTTTTTACCGGGAAGCTGGAGCAGCTGATGGCCCGGCCTTATCCCGAGCATTTCCGGAACCTGTGTTACCAGACGTTTTGTTTGCACCGCCTGAGCAGCATGGCAGGCGCGCAGGCGTTCGACGATGCGCTGGCGTTCATCCGGCAGATACACGACACGGTGCTGCTGAATACCGGCTTCCATAAAACGGACAAACAGCTTCAACTGTTATTGTTCGCCACGATCACGTGTTTTCAGCACCGGCAATACGACGAGGCCAACCGTTACGTTTCCTTTGCGCTGAACGGCCACAAGGCGATGAGCGCTGCGCTGGCGTACCGGGCCTGCAGACTGATGCATATCCTTATTCATTATGAAACGGGCAATACGGCCTATCTCGATTACGAGATCAGGGCTTTCAAACGTTTTTACAGCAAACACGGGCGGCATTACCGGCTGGAAAAATTGCTTTTCCGCACCGTGCAGCTGAACCCAAAAATGTGCAGCCAGCCGAGAAAAAAGGCGGCTTATGAAAAGATATCGCCCGCCATCGAAGAAGCGCGTGAAAACCACGATGAAAAACCGATGCTGAAATACTTCGATTTTTTTGAGTGGATAAGCGGTTGTTATACGCGCTGATCTCCCTGTTTTCCCCAACCCCGATTCCACGTAACGCGCAAAAACCGCTTTTTCACTTCCCCATTCCCGATATTCAGGGCCTCCTGTTGCGTTTTTACGAAATACCGCCAAAAAATTCCGGCGCCATTCCCTGCTGCTATTGATTATCAATGATTTGCCAAATGGCGCATCGCTTGCAAATAAGGGAACACGAGAGCAAGGAATAATGTAAAACCTTCAAACCCTTTTTGTATGCAGATCATTTTTACGCGACTAGCGTGCTTGACGATTTTATTCATTCAATTAAACAACACCATCATGGCACAATCCAAAAAACCGGCAAAAGCGGAAAACGACGAACGCATTTTTGTGCAGGTGAGGGGATTCCTGAAACAACTGAATGCCGGTAACGGTAAGCCCATCGAACAGTTGAGCCCCGCCGACGCGCGCAACGTGCTGATCGGCGCGCAAAACAGCGTGACCGTAGATTATTCCGGCATCGAAGAATCGGAAAAGATCATTTCCCAGGACGGCGAAATGGTAAAACTGCACATCGTAAAACCCCTGTATTCCCGGCCCAACGCGCCTGTGTTCATTTATATCCACGGCGGCGGATGGGTGCTGGGCGATTATCCCACCCATCGCAGGATCGTCAGGGACCTCGTTGTGGAAAGCGGCGCCGTAGCGGTTTTCCCCGACTACACGCCTTCCCCCGAAGCGCGATACCCCGTTGCGATCAACCAGGTCTATGCGGCTACCAAATGGGTAGCACAGCATGGCGCCGAAATTGGCGTGAACGGTAAAAACCTCGCCGTTGTGGGCAATAGCGTGGGCGGCAACATGACCGCCGCCGTGGCGCTGATGGCGAAAGATAAACGCGGCCCCGCCATCAAACTCCAGGTGATGCTGTGGCCCGTTACAGACGCGGATTTCAAGACGCGCTCCTACAAAGAAATGGGAAAGGAACGTTTCCTCACCAAAAAGATGATGATCTGGTTCTGGGACAGCTACCTGCCTGACAAAAAAAGGCGGAAGGAGATCTACGCTTCGCCGTTGCAGGCTACCATCGAGCAGCTGAAAGGCCTGCCACCGGCGCTGGTGCAAACCGCGGAGAACGATGTGCTCCGCGACGAAGGCGAAGCTTATGCGCGCAAGCTCGACGAAGCGGGCGTGCCGGTGACCCTCACGCGATACCCCGGCCTGATCCACGATTACGGCCTGCTGAACGCGATCGCCGACGTGCCCGCCGTAAAGACGGCGCTGCTGCAGGCGGCAGCCGTTATCAAAAAAGCTTTACATGAATAACCCTGTTTTACCCCGGCCTTTCATTCCTATTATTTAAAACAAAAAAACCAAATCGTATGTCTATCAAACAAATTGTGACCGCTACGGCCATGACCGCAGCATCCATCGCATCCGATCCCGCCGGCGCGCAATCTACCGCCGCAGCCAAAGGCGTAAAAAATGTCGTGCTGGTGCACGGCGCATTTGCAGACGGCTCCAGCTGGGCCAAAATCATTCCGCAGCTGCAAGCCAGCGGCCTCAACGTGATCGCGGTACAAAACCCGCTGATCTCCCTGGAAGACGATGTAGCGGCCACCAAACGGGCCATCGCATTGATGGAAGGACCAGTGCTGCTCGTAGGCCACTCTTACGGCGGCATGGTGATCACCGAAGCGGGCAACGACCCGAAAGTGGTGGGCCTCGTATACGTTTGCTCCCTGGTGCCCAACGACGGGCAAACCGTGCAGGACGTTACCTCTGCTTTTCCCCCCGGCCCCGGCAGCGCGGAGTTCCGGCAGGATGAATCCGGTTTCCTGAGCCTGTCTCAGAAAGGCATTCACCAGCATTTCGCGCAAGACCTTCCCGCCGAAGAAAGAGACGTGATCTTCGCCACGCAAACGCCCTGGGCGGCGAAAGCCACCGTTACCAAAATTTCCACCGCGGCCTGGAAAACACGTCCTTCCTGGTTTATTATCGGCACGGAAGACGGCATGGTGCCCCTCGATCTCGCAAGAGCGGAAGCGAAAATGATCAAAGCAAAAGTGACTGAGCTCAAATCCAGCCACATACCGATGGTATCGCAGCCGGATAAAGTAGCGAAGATCATCATGGACGCGGCAAAAGAACTTTAACGCCTTGGCAGTATATATCAGTAGAATGTAAAGATGAAAAAACCGGGTACTCTTACCCGGTTTTTTCCAACACTTTCACTGCCTGCCATTCTTCACCTTTTTACGAGATCGATACCCCGCCATCCGCCGGCAGCACGATGCCCGTCGTCCAGTCAGACCAGGAATCGAGCAGCATCACGGCGCTGGCGACGATATCGTCCACATATCCCCTTCTTTGCAGCGGGATGGCGGCCCTTTCCGCTTCGTGGATGGCTTTGACCATTTCATCGTCCAGCCCGGAAGATTTGAGGATGCCGGTTTCGGTGGGCCCGGGTGCAATAGCGTTCACGCGGATACCTTTGGGGGCCAGTTCCAGCGCCCAGATCTTGGTGAGCATATTGAGCGCAGCTTTGGCGGAACCGTACGCGCTGGTTTGCGCATAAGGTTTGATGCCCACGCTGCTGGTGATGTTCAATATCTGGCCTTTCGCCGCTTCCAGGAAGGGAAGGCATGCGGAAGCCAGTATGGAAGGCCCGAACACGTGCGAACGGAACATTGTTTCCATCGATTCGAGATTGATGGCGCCAAGCTCGCTTAACTGCACAATGCCGGCGTTGTTCACAAGAATGTGCAGCTTTCCGTTCCACCGTTCTTTGATAAATGTGGTAATTTTAAGATGATCGTGCTCGTTCGCATTGTCGTATTGCAAGGTTGAAATGCCCGGCATTTCCGTTCCGATCCGTTCCAGCTTTTCTAAGTTCCGGCCGGTGATCAGCACCTGGTACCCTTTCGAAAAGAAATATTTTGCAATACCTTTGCCTATCCCCGACGACCCTCCCGTTATTACTATGTTCTTGCTCATAAAATGTATGTTTTATAATGCAAAAATCAGTCAAAACGAACTGATAAACAATAACTTACACTGACGTAAGCAACCTACGCGGGAGTAGGTATCATTGATTTGAAAGCTTTTATCATGGAAAAAAAATTGCGAAAATGAGTTACCAGAGAATACCCACCCTCAACTGCGAAACCAACCCGGATGCGGATTGTTCGGTAGAAGCGGCCCTGGCGGTATTGGGCGGGAAGTGGAAACTGAAAATATACAAGATCATCCGGGCGAACGAAGTGATGCGGTTCAACGAGCTGGCCGGCGCCATCGGCCGGATCTCCGATAAAACGCTTGCCGCCCAGCTGAAAGAAATGGAGGCGGACGGGCTGCTCATCCGCCGGGTGTACCCCGAAGTGCCGCCCAGGGTGGAATACTGCCTTACCGAACTGGGCAGGTCGCTGGCGGGCGTGTTTTCCGCGCTGGAGGGCTGGGGAAGGCAGTATCTCGATCAGGCGAAGCTGCGGAAAGTGTCTTAATAAAAATTAATGCCGGGATTTGTCCAATTATGGGTTTTCGATTGTTATGTAAATTAACGGGCGCATCCATACGCTGAAAAATCTGTCTATTTAGCATGACAACAACAAAAAGCATCCCTGCCGCCGAAGGGCAGGCAGACCACATCGCATTATTGGAAACGGAACGCCGCATCCTGCTGGAGCTGGGCAACGAGCTGACGAAAGTGCGGGAAAAAACCGACCTGATCATCGTGCTTTCGAAGAAGATCAGGGAGCTTTTTACGTTCTCCCATTCCATCGTTACCCTCATCGACCCCGGGCAGCAAACCTACACGCCGTTCCTGCTCGACCCAAAATCGTCTCCCATCCAGCACCATGCGTTATATCCGAAACTGGTGGCGGGCAAATTCCCGATGAACGAGCCGTTCATCCAGGCGGTGTACAACAACGGCCAGCCGACCGTTTTTATCATGGAAGACATTATCGGCGTGCCCGGCGCGCCGTCGTTCCTCAAAGTCAATTATGAAGCGGGCATCCGCGCGATCATGATGACGCCGTTAAAAGACAAAGACCAGATCATCGGCTTCCTGCATATGTACGCGAAAGACGTGGCCGGTTTCACTGAACAATTCAAAAGCATCATTACCGGCATCGCGCCGCAGATCTCCGGCGCCGTGGCCAATATCCAGAAGAACGAAGCGATGCGGCGCAACGAATCGGTGAACGAAATACTGCTTTCGCTGAGCAACGGGATCGTAAAAGTGCGCAACCGGCAAGACCTGCTGAAAATGCTCGGCTCGCACCTGAAAGACCTGGTGCCGTTTTCTGCCAGCATGATCACCGTGATGGACGAAAAAGAGGAATATTATAAAGCCTACCTGATGGACGGCGACGCCACGCTGAAAGAACTGACCGATTCGATCGACGCGTTCCATATGCCCACGCCGGCGGAAGACGGCATTTACGATATCGCTTCGTTGTATTACAAACCGCTGGTGTTCGACATGCAGGCTTATGAACATGAGAACCTGCCGCTTTGGTTCCGGCTGCATTACGAAGCCGGCGCTCGGGAGATGATCATCAAGATCCTTGGCGGGAACGGTTCTTCCAAATACAGCCTGATGCTGTTTTCCCGCGAAAAAGGCGCCTTTGGCGAAGAAGCCGTCAACATCGTCAACCGCATTTCCAGCCAGCTGTTCGCCGCCATTTCGAACATTGCCGCCAATGAAGAGATCATTAAACGGGAAAACGAAAAATCTTTCCTGCTCGACTTCAGCAACGACATCGCAGCGGTGCGCAGCAAAGCAGACCTGGCAGACGCCGTGCGCAAAAGCCTGAAACAGATCAGCTCGCTCGACGGCTACGTGATCCGCAAGCTCAACGACGACCAGGCCACCACTACCACTTACATTTACGACGATACGCTGAAAATAGAAGACATGAAACTGGTGGAGCAAATGCTCACCGCCCGGCTGCCTATCGACGACGGGTTGCAAAACCGGGTATTGAACAGCGAGATCCCGCTGTTCTTCAGCGTAAACGCGGAGATCAGCCGCGGCAATACCGCTCCTTACCTGCAGATCTGGAAAAAGATCGGGTTCAAAACCGTGGTAGGCACGCCCCTGCGCACCGGCAACCTCAACCTCGGCATTTTGTGGCTCAGTCTTGAAGACATCAATATGCCGCTGCTGCAGGGCATTTGCGCGCAGATCTCCATCGCGATGTACAACATCATCGCCAACGAAGAGCTGATGCGCCGCGAAAAAGAACAATCGTTCCTGTACGAGTTCAGCCGCGACATTGCCGCGCTGCATACGAAAGACGACCTGCAGCGCGCCATCACCAACGTGCTGCATCATGTGCTGGACCTCCGGCTGGCGATGCTGCGCATCATAGAAGACGATGGCGTTACGCTCAGTCCCTACATGTCCGACGAACTGATGCTCGGAAATAAAGACGTTCCCCTGTACAAAGAGCTTTCGCAGGCTTCCTACGATATTCATGAAGAATTGTCCGCCCGCGTGCTGAAAAACGACGAGCCTATCGTTTTTGATGTCGCCGAAGAAATAGCCAGCGGTAAAAACAGTCCTGTGATCAGGCTGTGGACGCAGGTGGGGAAGAAAAAAGCATTCGCTTCCGCGCTGCGCGCCGGCAATAATAATATCGGCACGATGTGGCTGCTCGGAGATGAATTTAATATCGAACTGCTGAAAAGCATCTGTGCGCAGATCTCCGTTGCCATATCGAACATCCGCGCCAACGAAAAAGTGCTCGCGTACAAACAGAAACTGGAAAATGAAAACGATTACCTGCGCGAACAGATCAAAACGATCTACAATTTTTCCGAGATCGTGGGCAGCGGTGCGCAAATGCAGAAGGTATACCGTTTGATGACGCATGTAGCCGAATCTTCCTCCACCGTGCTGCTGCTCGGCGAAACGGGCACCGGCAAGGAACTGATCGCGCGCGCCATACACAACGCCTCCCCGCGCAAAAACAAACTGATGGTGAAAGTGAACTGCGCCGCTTTGCCCACCCACCTGATCGAAAGCGAATTGTTCGGCCACGAAAAAGGCGCGTTCACCGGCGCGATAGACCGCCGTATCGGGAAGTTCGAACTGGCCAACAACAGCACGCTTTTCCTCGACGAGATCGGCGAAATGCCGCCGGAGCTGCAGGTGAAATTGTTGCGCGTGCTGCAGGAAAGGGAACTGGAAAGGATCGGCGGGAAAAGCACCATCAAAGTAGACGTGCGCATTATTGCCGCCACCAACCGCAATCTCGAAGCGGAAGTGCAGGCGGGGCGCTTCCGGTCTGACCTCTATTACCGGCTCAATGTATTCCCCATTCAGCTGCCGCCGTTGCGCGAGCGGCTGGAAGATATCGAGCCGCTGGCGAATTCATTTATCCTGAAATTCAGCAAAAACATCGGTAAACGCGTAACCGGCATTTCCGGGAAAGTGCTGCAGCAATTAAAAAGCTACGACTGGCCGGGCAACGTGCGCGAACTGGAGCACCAGATCGAAAGAGGCATCCTGCTTGCGGAAGGTGATGTGCTGAAAGAAGTGCACTTGCCCGGGCGCCAGCAGGAAGAGAACGGCAGCGAACAACCCGGCTCCGCGAGAACGCTGGAACAGATCGAAAGAACGTACATCATCGAAGTATTAAAACGTTGCAGCGGGAAAATATCCGGTGTGGGCGGCGCCGCGGAAATACTCGAGGTGCCGGGCACCACGCTGCATTCCAAAATGAGAAAACTGAAGATCGCGAAAGCGGATTATTTTATAAAATGAATCGGGAACCAATATACGAAAGGCCGGAACGCACATCGTTCCGGCCTTTTTCTATTTACACGGCGGCATTACGCTGTATTTCGTGAAACACCGGTACGATCCTCTTAATACAGTGAAAAAAAACACCTCATGCCAATATAATTAATTGAACTACAAATAGTTAACCTGCTGGCACTCCTCTTGCAAAGTATTCTGCAAATGAAATAACACAGCCCGCACGGGCGTCATCACTAAACATTGAGAACATGAAAATCGTAGTCATCGGCGGGAGCGGCCTTATCGGCTCCAAAACAGTAACAAAGCTCCGTGAACAGGGTCATGAGGTGCTCGCGGCCTCTCCTGCGTCCGGCGTGAACACGATCACCGGCGAGGGCCTCGACGAGGCTTTGGCGGGCACTGACGTGGTGATAGACGTTGCCAATTCCCCTTCTTTTGAAGACAACGCCGTGATGGAATTTTTCAAAACTTCCGGCCAGAACCTGCTGGCCGCCGAAACGAAAGCGGGTGTAAAACATCACATCGCACTGTCGGTGGTAGGTACGGACCGCCTGCAGGACAGCGGTTATTTCCGCGCCAAGCAGGTGCAGGAAGACCTGATCAAACAATCCGGCATACCGTATTCGATTGTCCATTCCACGCAGTTTTTCGAGTTCCTGGGCGGCATTGCGGCCTCTGCGGCGAAAGACCAGGCGATCCATTTATCAACGGCGGCGGTGCAGCCCATTGCCTCGGACGATGTGGCGGCGGCGGTGGCTGACGTAGCGCTGGGCGCCCCGCTGAACGGTACCTTAGAGATCGCGGGACCGGAAGTGGCGACGCTTTCCGGCCTGGTAGCCCGTTACCTGAGCGAAGTGAACGACCCGCGTAAAGTGATCGCCGATGCCAACGCGCTTTATTTCGGCGCAAAGCTCAGCGATCATACGTTGATACCCGGCCCCGGCGCAAACCCCAGGATCGGCAGGATCGATTATGACACCTGGTTCACGAACCGTCCGCCGGCGAAAGCCTAGCTCTCAACTTTGAAACTTCCGGGGCCTGCCCGGTGCTGTTTGTAACGAAGATGACGGGTGTCAGTTCGTTGAGGCTGTTGTAAATGGCATGCGCTTTCCACCCGTTCGCGCATGATAGCTCCCAAACGCCGGCGCGCCTCCGGGCCGCGACATCCGGTCAGCAACACAACGACACACCGGCGCCCGGCAGGCCGGGAAGTTTCCACCGGCGACATCATCAACGCATATTCATTTTAAAAAACAAAAACAACATGCAGGAATTTCTCTTAGTGATCCACCGGGACCTCACCAGCGCTAACCCGGCGCCCAGCCCCGAACAAATGAAAGCAGCCCTCAAACCTTACCAGGACTGGGTGGCGGGCATCGCCGCGCAAGACAGGTTGGTAGCGCCTCCCAAACGCTGGGACGTAGACGGCAGGGTGATCAGGCACGATAAAAAGAAAGAACAGGTGCTCAGCGGGCCTTATGCCGAAGGCAAAGAATCCATCGGCGGCCTCATCCTGATTAAAGCAAAAGATTACGACGACGCGGTAGAGGTGGCGAAAGGCTGCCCCATCATCCAGTACGGCGCGATCGTTGAAGTTCGTATGGCAGTGCCGGTAGTTTAATCAAAGAACATTTGAACAGTTAACAGGAAACAGTAAACAGTAAACAGAAGAGCCTTTGCGATCCCGCAAAGGCTTCTTTCTGTTCTTCATCGTCCACTACAACAGGCTCTTGATATAAAATACGATTGGCATCGACGCGAATGCAAGCGGAATGATCACCGCGAAGATCCAGATGCCGATGAACTTAATGGCCGGCGTATACTTCCGGCTGGCCAGCCCGGTAGTCTGGAACGCGCTCTGGAAACCGTGATACATATGATAAGCCACCGCCACCATCGCCACCAGGTACAGCAGCACGTACCACAGCAGGCTGAAACTTCCGGATACGATCGCGTACAGGTCTTTCACCCGCACGATCTCCACTTCCCCTTCGGTAAGCACGGCATATTCGAAGTCCGGGGAAGGCGGCACGTAAACCGTTGATGAAATGAGCTTGTCCGTCATCAGGTCCGTACGGTATTCGCGGTACGTGCCTTCGGTGAATTTGTAACGGCCCCAGAAGTTCGTCATGTGAATGACCAGGAACAGGAAAATGATGCTGCCCAACAGCCCCATGTTAAGGGAAGCCCAGCTGGAACCGGATTTGGGGGCAACGGCATATTTCACCGGCCGCGACCGTTTGTTTTTCACCGTCAGTATCAGCGCATACAACGCATGGATCAGAATGGAAATATACAGGATGTACCCGATGATCTCCACCGGTAAAAAGTGCGTCATGAAATGCGCGTAAATATTAAAATTATAACCTTCATCACCCGAAAACAACGTAAGGTTGCCGCCCAGGTGCACGATCAGGAAGAGGCAGAGGAAAAGACCTGTCATCGACATGACCAGTTTCCTCCCCAGCGACGATCGGAAAAATTGTTTGAAACTCAGCATGGGTATAAGTTTTACGGGTTTTGGATCAGCTCACGGTTTCACGGTTGCCCGGTCTGAAAATCATCCGGAGCGCCTGATCTTTCGTAGCATAAGCCACCGCCCAGTTATAAAGCGTTTTTATTTTATTGTTGTAATTGACCAGGGAAAGCACATGTATAAAAAGCCAGCTGAGTAACCCAAGCAGTCCTCCAAGATGCACCTTGTGCTTAAAAAGGTCCGCCACTGCAAATTGCCTTCCGATAATCGCCATGTCTCCCCGGTCAAAATATTTGAAAGGTACCGGCGCCTTGCCTTCCTCCATGCGGACAAGATTTTTCGCAAGGGTTTTACCCTGCTGGATGGCGGGTTGCGCAAGCTGCGGGTGGCCGTTGGGATAAAGTTTGTCTGTAAACTGGATGCTGATGTCGCCGATGGCGTAGATATCTGCATACCCCTGCACCTTGTTGATCGAATCGGTGATCATGCGGTTGCCCCTGCCGATGCTGGCGGGGTCGATGCCGCGGAAAGTATTGGCGGTTACGCCCGCGGCCCATATCAGCGTTTTCGCTTCTATCACGGAACCGTCAGACAACAGCACCTGGTCGTTCTTAAAATCTTTCACCTGCGTGTTCAGCTTTACCTGTACGCCCAGTTTTTTTAACGCTTTATATGCGGCGGCATGTGTTTTATCGCTCATCGGCGCCAGCAGGTACGGCGATCCGTCTATCACGTGAATGTTGCCCATGGCGCGTTTCAGGCTGGGATAATCGTTGCCGAGGAAAGCCTTCGATTCCGCCAGCATGCCGGCCACTTCCACACCGGTGGGGCCGCCGCCGGCGATCACCACGGTGAGCAGTTTTTTGCGCTCTTCCGGGTCTTCCTCCAGCGACGCTTTTTCCAGCGTTTTCAGCAATTCGTTGCGCATGTAGATCGCATCGTCTATTCCTTTCAGCGAAAAAGAATGCCGGCGGATGGCGTCGTTGCCGAAGAAATTGGTTTTGGAGCCGGCCGCGAAAACGAGGATGTCGTATACCAGCTCGCCGCCGTCGCTGAGGCGGAGTTTATGAGCGGCAGTATCCACTTCCAGCAGTTCCGCCATGCGGAAAACGATGTGTTCTTTCCGGAACAGTTTCCTGAACGGGTAGCTGATGCTGGAAGGCTCAAGAAAACTGGTGGCCACCTGGTACAGCAGGGGCGTAAAATAATTGTAGTTGTTTTTGTCCACCACCGTGATGTTGAAATGCCTGCTGCGGAAAAGGCGCTTCACAAAATTAAGCCCCGCAAAACCGCCGCCGATCACCACGATGTGTTTTTTGTTTTCTGTCGTTTTCATAATTCCTGTTTGTAGTGGGCAAAAGAAGAGCCTGCCGACCGGTCCGGATCAATACGGGGTTGCGAAAGAATAAAATAGCGGGATGAAAGTTTATTCGCTCAGCCTGCGCCTGATTTGCCCGATGTTCTTTTCAATCAAGGCGACATCGGCGGGTGTATTCGCCTGCTGCAACGCTGTCTGGTAGTGTTGCATCGCCTTTTTATCGTCAATATATGTGTAGAGGTTTCCCAACAATGAATAATAAAAGTAGTTGTCCGTCAATCCCAGTTTTTCCGCCTCGCGGATCGCTTCCCGTTTGCCTCTGGCTTTAGACAGCGCGAAAGTGCGGTTGAGCGCGGCAACCGGCGAATATTCCAGGATCAGGAGCTGGTTATACAGGTCGAGGATATTGTCCCATTTTTCCGCGGTATCTTCTTTATGCGTGTGCCAGTAAGCGATGGCGGCTTCCAGGTGATACCTTGTTAAAACGGGCGTATCGGCCGCCCGGTTGAGGTAATATTCCCCTTTTCTGATCAGCTCGCGGTTCCAGCGCGATTCGTCCTGTTCTTCGTACAACACCATTTCCCCGGTTTCGTTCATTCTCGCATCGAAACGAGAGGCGTGAAAACACATCAGCGCAAGTAACGCGTTGGCGGCGGGCCGGTTGGTGAGCGGCTGTTCCACCAGCAGGTAACCGAGCCGCATGGCTTCCACGCACAGTTCTTTTCGCAGCACGGTATTATGGGAGATGGAATAATATCCTTCTGAAAAAAGCAGGTAGATCGTTTTCAGCACCGTTTCCAGCCTTTCTTCAATTTCATGCGCGGTGGGCGGCTGAATTTCGATCTTCGTTTCCTTCAGCTTTTCCTTCGCGCGGCTCAGCCGTTTGTAAATAACGGTTTTGGTGGTGAGGTACGCATCCGCGATCTCCTGGGCGCCGAAGCCGCAAAGCAGGTTGAGCGCAAGCGCCACCTGCGATTCGGCGGGAATGGAAGGATGGCATACCGCGAACATCATGGCCAGCTGGCTGTCGGAAATATTGCGCTCGGAAAGGTCGATCTCGATCTCTTCCCCTTCCGGGGTGTTGCGCCGCAGGTCCGTCAGCAGTTGCTGCTGGAAAAAATTATCGCGTTTCAGCCAGTTCTTCGTTTTATTCTTGGCCACCACGTACAGCCAGGCGGTCGGGTTTTCCGGCACGCCTTTCGCGCTCCACGATTCGGTGGCGGCCAGAAAAGTATCGCTCACGATATCTTCCGCCAGTTCTATGTGCTCCATGCCAAACAGCGAGCTTAGTACCGAAACCATTTTCTGATACTCCGTTCTGAATAAGTGCGGTAATAATTCTTTCCCATTCATGCGAACAAACAAAAAGCTTATTGCAAAAATAAGAAAGGATTCCTATCCATCGCGTTACACAACGGCCATACGAATTTCAACCGTCCCGCCCAGTTCGAAGATCGGCGAGCCTTTCGCTATTTCCGCGGCCTCTTCATAGCTGCCGGCTTTGATAACGATAAATCCCCCGATGGATTCCTTGATCTCGGCGTAAGGGCCGTCCGTCACGCTTTTGTCGTTCTGCAGCACCATGCCGCCGGCTTCCCAGGGCTGTACCGGCCTTGCGAGCAGATCGCGCGCCCTGAGATCGTTAAACCATTCCCGCCACCGGCTCAAATGCGCCTGCAATTGCTCCGGCGACGGTTGAATCTCCTTCGTTTTGTAATCTCTCCGGAATACTAATAAGAAATCATTCATATATCATGGTTTTTTTGGTGCTTTTGTGCGGCGCCTTACGCAAATTGTCCTGCCTGGTATGTGCCCACCACTTCAGGGTTCGAAAACGCGATATTGAAGCGGTTCCAGGTGTTGATGGTGGTGATCACCAGCGTGAGGTCCACCAGTTCTTCGTCGGTGAACTGCGCTTTTACCCTTGCGTAGGTTTCATCAGGCACATGACAGGCGGTTACCGCTTCGGCCCATGCCAGCGCGGCCCTTTCCCTGTCTGTAAAGAACGGCGTTTCGCGCCAGGCGCTTACGCAGAACAAACGCTGGTCGAGCTCTCCATGCGCCAGAGCGTCTTTGGAATGCATGTCCAGGCAATACGCGCAGCCGTTGATCTGCGATACGCGGAAGTCTACCAGTTCATGCAATTTCTGCTCGATCAAAGATTTTTTGAGATACGCGCCGGTGTGAAAGAGCGTTTTAAGAGCGCCGGGCCCTTTTTCGAAAAAATTAGTTCTTTTTTCCATCTTTTTAAAATTGGGTGTTTATATCAATAACAATCGCGTTTTCCGGATTGGACAAATTCCCGGAATTTTTTTTTCATCAGACGAGGATTTCGTTTTGCGCCTTCACGGGCGCGGGCAATTCGGTTTCTCCCAGCATTTCCCGGAGATCGATCTCGATAGACCGGCAGATGCTGGAAATGGGCACGTCGTTGGGGCTTCCTTCGAAAGGGTTTTCGGTGCTATCCCCTACCTGCACCAACGAGGTGTACATCCAGGATATGATCACGGTAAAAGGTATCAGCAACCAGATCATATGCCCTTTCATCACCCCGTTCACCACGCCGTTGAGCTTATCGAACTCCTGCAGCATGCCGAACGGCAGTAAAATGCAGAACATGCGCACGAAAATCGTGTTGATAATGGAGTATTGCCGCGGGTAAGGCGTGTCTTTCAACCCTTCCACCTGCGACTGCTGGGCGAAAAAGGCGTTGATCGTCCGTTGCATTTCCACGAACTGCGTAGGCACGATGCCCTGGCTGTCGTGCACCGCTTTGATATCCCTGCTTTGCAGGGCCAGCAGCTGCGTCGCCATGCTGTGCGCCTTCGATACGGATGCCAGTTCTTCTTTGGAAATATATTTCAGCATTTCGTTTTCGCATTCGCTTTTGCGTTCGGGGATCTTGTAAAACCGCTGGTATTCGGCGTTGTGATGCGCATCTACTTTTTCCCATACGCGGTGTTTCCGCAGCTCGAACCGGATGGCGGTGAGCCAGGCGAAATGGCGGTAGATGAGGGTGCGCACCAGCTCAGGGTCTTTGAAGGAATCGCGGCAGATGATTCCCCAGTATTTGCTGGTGTTCACGATGCTGCCCCATACGCCCAGCGCGCCCCAGGTGCGGTTGTACGTCTGAGTGTTCTTAAAACCGACGATAAAAGCAGTGGCCGTGCCCAGGAGCGAAACGACCGTCCAGGGCACTACCATCCATTTGACGCCCAGCACTTGGTACAATACCACCGGCATCGTGCCCAGCACGATAAGCAAATAGATCTCCCTCCGGGTCCAGTAGAGAAAGTCGGTTAACGGGTATGATTTTCCTATGTGCATATGTTCCGGTGCTAATAGATTTCGTCTTCTTCAATATCGTCTGTCCTGATCTGGTCGTCGAGGAATTCGCCGCCCTGGTAGGTGTCTTTCTCATGCACTTCGTGGATGGGCGTTTCGTCGTTGGTTACGGTGGGTTTGGGATCGTCGCCTTTAAAAAGGCCGCGAAGGAGTTGAGAAATTGCAATCATGGCTTTTGTTTTTTGTGATTGAACGCAACACAATTATTGCGTGATAGGGTTTGCAACCTGTGTGCCATGGGGTTAACAATATGAAGATCAATTAAATATGCAATAACCGGTTCTTGACGTGTCACGATATTTCGCCAAGCGCCGGGATTTTACACGGTATATAGTGAGGGAGAAATCATCCAGCATCAACAACGCGCGCCGCCATTTGGTTTTCCGGCAGCCGCGGCCGCGCCGCCAGCAATATCGTCAGCGCGGCCAGCAAAGCGATCAACGCCACTACTAAAAACATCACGGCTTTATTGCCCGTCGCGTCGATCACTTTTCCCATCAGCGGCTCGCCGATAGCGGCGAACACGTAAGCGGACATATTCATGATACCCGTGCCGGTGCCTACGTAACGCTGCCCGAGCAATTCCGGCGCCAGCGGCCAGAAGTTGGCCTGGGGGCCATAAGAGAAAAAACCCGCGCAAAACACGAGCGCACCGATGGTGACGCCGCTTTTTACATTCAAAAAATAGATCAGCGCGGAAAGCATGCAGCAGGCCGTCATGCCCGCGAAAATGGACAACATCCGGTTGCCGCGGAAAAATTTGTCCGATATAAAACCGAAAGCGAACGCCCCCGCCGCCATGCCTATCGGCAATAATATGCTGATCCATACTTTGGAGGGCGCGTCTTCGAAAGTGGCGCTTAAGAAATATAACGGGATCCAGAAAATGAGCGCGTACCGGGCCATGCTTTGGAAACCCAATGCTAGGCAAACGATCAAAAAACGTTTGTTGCCCAGCGCCGCGGCATACGCTTCCTTCCATCCCGGCCGCGTTTCGGCCGCCGTTTTTTCCCCGCCATCATATCGCGGCGCATTGCGCACGAAAATGAAAAAAATGATCACCGCGCCGGCGAGGAACAATACGGGAATACGAAAAATGCTGCGCCAGTTCTCTTCCACGAGCAGGATGGAAAACAGGTAGGTGATAACGGACGATAAACCTGCAGACATGGTGTACAAACCATACGCCATTCCTTTGTTACCGTCGCGCCACCAGTTGGCGATGATCCTGCTGCCGGCGGCCCAGGCCATAGACTGGAAATAACCGTTCAAACACCACAGGATAAGGATCGTGGCGTAATCGTCCGAAAAACTGATGAGGATATTGGCGGAAACAGACAACAAACCGCCTGTTGCGATCATATGTTTCGGGCTGAGACGGTCCGCCAGGTTGCCGTTGATCATTTGCCCCAACGCGTAACCCGCCAGCATGGCGAAACTGATCCACCCGATCCTTTCAAAGGAAATATGCAGGGTTTCCGCCAGCTGATGCGAAGCCCAGCCGAAATTGTGCCGGCCGGTGTAAAAAAACAGGTAGCAGAACATTGTAAGCAGCAACATCCTCCACCGCCCGTTTTCCAGGTGCGCACGCGTGTTTTGTTGGTCCATCATGCAAAAGGTTTAGCCGCGCGCACCTGGAATGGATGCGCTGAAAAAACTTATCATACAAACAATACCCGCCGCGTAAAATGGCGGTAACATTTTCCTAAAACGAAATTATATTTCTTATTCGTTAAATTAGCGGACATGTTTTTAAATAATCGTTAAGTCCATATGAACCAGGAACCACAACAGGATGCGGTGAACAGCGGGCATCTCGTCTATCACAGGATTGGCGGGCTTATCCGCCGTTACCGTAAAGAAAAAGGCCTGAAGCTGCTCGATCTTTCCGGCGTAACCGGCATCAAGTCCGCGATGCTGTCGAAGATAGAGAACGGCAGGATGCTGCCCACCATTCCCACGCTTTTCACCATCATCCAGAAACTGGGCATAAAAACGGAAACGTTTTTTGCCGAGCTGAGCGCGGAACATCATTTCCCGGGGTATATCCTGATCCCGAAAGACAGTTACACCCCGTATGAAAAAGAAGAAGGCGCCACCGGTTTCGAATACCAATCCATTCTTGAAAATAATTTTGAAGGCGGCGCTTTCCAGATCTCGCTGCTCACCCTTCGCCCCGGCGCGCAGCGGCAGCCGGTAACCACGGCCGCTTACGAATATCTTTACGTGCTCAGCGGCAACCTGCAATACCAGTTGGAAGACAAAACCTTCGACCTGTCTGAAGGCGATTCCCTGTTCTTCGACGGCAACATCGCCCACGTGCCGGTCAATTCCCAAAAAACCACGGTAAAACTATTGGTGATGTATTTTTTCGGTGAACTGAACCGGTGACTAAATTTAATAAAAAGAAATTTATTTTCCTATAAAGAAATTTTTATCTTGGGGAAAATCTTTAGTTGTATGATATCCGCAAAATTTGCCAGGGCCTTTTTCCTGTGCATATTATTCGTTTGCCAGCAGGCGGTCGCGCAGCGCAGGCCGCAGCATGTGATCCTTATCGGCACTGACGGTTTTGGCGCGTACGCCTTTCAGCAATCCAAAACGCCGGTGCTCCGGGAGATGATGCGACAGGGCTCGTGGACGCTTCATGCCAGGACCGTGCTGCCTTCTTCCAGCGCGCCCAACTGGGCTTCGATGGTAATGGGCGCGGGGCCGGAGCTGCACGGTTACACTACCTGGGGCAGTAAAAAACCGGACCTGCCCGCGCGGATGCTGGATGAATACGGCATGTTCCCCAGCGTGTATTCGCTGCTGCGCAAAGCAAAACCGCAAAGCGAGATCGGCGTGGTGTATGAGTGGGACGGAATAGGTTATCTTTTCCCGAAAGCGGCCGTGAATAAAGATCAGCACTGCGACAATGACGTTGCCGTATCTGCCGCGGCCTGCGAATACATCAAAACAAAAAAGCCGGATTTCCTGTTCGTACATCAGCATGATGTAGACAGCGTGGGTCATAAAGTAGGTCATGGCACGCCTGAATATTACGCGGCCATCGAGCGTACGGACGCACATGTAGGCGAAATTCTCCAGGCTATCCGCGACGCGGGCATGGAGGAGAACACCGTCGTGATCTTTACGGCGGACCATGGCGGCATCAACAAAGGCCACGGCGCTATTTCCATGAACGAAATGGAAATTCCCTGGATCGTAAAAGGCCCGGGCATCCGGAAAAATCACGAGGTGCAAAGCAGCGTGATGACGTTCGACACGGCGGCCACTATTGCTAAACTGTTCCGGCTTACGCAGCCGCAGGTCTGGATCGGCAAACCGGTTACCGAGATCTTCAAATAAAGAAAAGCCGCGCTGATCGTAGCGCGGCTTTTCCTTTTTTTACAAGTCTTTCTTAAAATTTTATGCCCACGCGCAGCGGCTTTTCAGCGATCGCGTATTCAAATGCCCCTTTCACTTCTTCCAATCGAAATTCTTTTTCCACCACGCTTCCGAAGGGATATTTCTGCCAGTTCCGCTGCATAAAACCGAAGGCATACCTGAAGTCGTCGAAATTATAATTGTGCAATCCTTTAATAGTGAGCAGGCCGCGGATCACCTTTTCCGGGGCGATCTGCAAAGGCCGGGTATTAAAAACGGCGCCGATCCACACCGCGCATCCGCCGATGCCGAGGGCGGCCAATCCAAATTCCATCGCGTCCGGAGAGCCGCTCATATCAAAAACAACATCGATGCCGTTTCCGTTGGTGCGTTCACGTAATGCTCCCAGCAGCGCGGCATTGTCGTCTTTCATATTAAAACACTCACTGGCGCCGAAATGCGGCGCTTCTTCCAGTCTTTTTTCCGAAATATCCGCCGCCGCGATCCATGCCGCACCGGCTTCCCGGCACATGGCCGCGCAGGTGATGCCGAGATGCCCCATGCCTGTGACGAGCACATTTTTTCCTTTTACATCGCCCGCCATCCGCAGCGCGCCGGCCACGGTGGAAACGGAACAGTTCAGCGTAGCTGCCACGGCAGCCGGCATGTTTTCCGGGAGTTTGATAATACCGGTATGCGCCTTCAGCACACAATATTCCGCCAGTCCGCCATGGAAAGCATCTTGGGGGGAAACGCGCGCATGCCCGTATTTAAACAGTCCCTCTCCTTTCTGCGGCATCCCACGGAGCGAATTGGCGGATAACGGGTCGCTGGCGAAGATCGTCCAGGTGATGCGGTCGCCCGGCTGCAGCGTTTCGCCCTGCAGGTCGGTTCCCTCGTGCGCAGGATGCAACTCCACGATCTCCCCGACGATCTCGTGGCCCAGCACGGTAGGACAAGGTTCCTCCCGCAAACCGCAGTAAGTATGGAGGTCGCTGCCGCAAATGGTGGTGTAGACGGTGCGTATGAGCACCTCGCCCGGCTGTAATGCCTGCAGGGGCTGCTTTTCCAGCCGGAACGGCTTGCCGGGGCCGTCGAACAGCATGAGGCGGCCGGTGATTCCCGAGATAGTTGTCATTGCAAATATTTCCTTATGCGAAAATAATATTTCCTGTCAAGAAATATTGCGGGCATTTTTAAATCAGTCAGCCAGCTGTTTAGCCGCGTTCCACTTTCCGGCGGTTGAACAGATCGGTCACTCTAATTTTATTTCATTATTTCCCCGCATATTTCTCCAGGAAAGCAACGAACTGACGGGTTTCATCGTCGTCATGTTTTTTGATGCGTTTCGATTGGCGCATCATGTTATCGATGGATTGTTTCACGTTCCGGTTTTCCCTCGCCTGAACCAGGCTGTATATGGTTAAAACGCCATCTCCCGGCTCGAGGTTTTTTCCCAGCACTTTCCCGTCTTTACCGACGATCAAAAAATAAGGAAGGCCCTGGTTGCTCACGTTGAAATCTTTCATAAAAGCATTATCGTCCGTGATAAAATAATTTTCGCCGGAAATATTGTGTTTGTTTACCAGCGCCTTCCATCTTTCTTTATTTTCCGCATCGTCCGCGCAAATATTAACGATCTCCACGTCTTCATATTCTTTCATTTTTTTTGAGAGCGCGTTCAGGTCGGGCATTCCGTTGATACAGGGCGAGCAGGTGGTAGACCATACATGCACATACCTCACTTTTTGCGAGGGACCGGCCAGGGCAAAAGGCTCTCCGTTGAGCGTTTCCGCGGCCGCGATACCGGGAAATTCCCTGCCGGTTTCGGAATTGTATTTTTTGACGACGGAATTGATTGCGATCGTTTTGCAGGAAGTTACACCAAGCAAGAGCAGCGCAAAACCTGTCAGTACGGGGAAAAATTTCATAGCGTAGATATAAGTTTGAGTTACCGGGAAATCACATAGGCATTCCCGTTACAAATATCAAATTCTGTACCAGAATTCAGGTTGTTTTCGCCTGCGCGATCATGACCTCGAAGAACTGGGTGATACCTTCGGCCGCGTACCCCAGCAGCCGCGATTCGTCGCCCAGCTCGGAGCTCACGATCTGCGCCTTTTCGCGGATCTGCGTCATACAATACGTATTGATCGCCTGTTGCATGGGCAGCGTGATGTATTGTTTCGCCGCGGCGATCTTCCCGCTCAGGATCACCAGTTCCGGGTTAAAAAGCTGGATCAGGATGGAAATGCCTTTGCCCAAATGCGTACCGATGTTGGACAGCAGCTGGATGGAATATTGGTCGCCGTTGTTGGCCGCGCGGATGATCAGTTCCGTTTCGATGCGGTATACTTCTTTGTTGGACAGGTCGTTGATGATGGAGTTCTGCCCTGAAAGAATGCCCTGCCGGGCGGTTTTCGAAAGCGTCATGCCCGAGGCTACCGTTTCGAGGCAGCCATGTTTGCCGCAATAACATAGTTCGCCGTTTTCCGCGAAGGGCATATGGCCCATTTCGCCTGAAAATCCCGAGCTGCCCTGCTGCACCTTGCCATCCATGATAATGCCGAGACCGATGCCCCAGTCCATCAGGATCACGAGCACGTTCTTTTTGCCTTTTGCGTGCCCGAAACGAAGCTCCGCCAGCGCAGAGCCTTTCACGTCGTTCTGGATCACTACGGGCAGGCCGAGATGTTGTTCGAACGCTTCGCGAAGACTGAGGTGGCTGGTTTCGTCGAGCAGGTAACTGAGATTTTCGCCCAGCTGCGTATCTATCAGGCCGGGCATGCCCACGCTGCAACCGATCAGCCGGCTGGATTCGATATTGGCGGCTTCGGCAAGCTCGCGCATATGCACGAGCAGCGTTTCGAGGAACGCGGCACGGTTGCGGGAAAGCGTGACGGGGATGGATTTGACGGGGGTGATGAGGTTATTGTTATTGTCTACGATCACCATGCTGGTCTTAAACAGCTCGATGTCGATACAAATGATGAACAGTACGTGTTTACGCAGTCTGAACAGGTCTGGCCGGCGCCCGCCGATAGATTCGCCCTGGCCTTTTTTCTCGACGATCCGTTCGCGGCTCATTTCGGAAAGCAGTTTCACCGCAGTGGGCGTTGAAATGCCCAGGGTATCGCAAAGGGTTGCGACGGGCGACGGGCCATGGGTGTACAGATGCTGTAGCAGCCGGTATTTCAGCTGTTCCTGTTTCTTACTGTTACTTTTTTGAAACCAGAACAACTCCCGGTTTAACAATTGCGCATTCATTTCTTCAAACATTTTATCTTTTAAGCGTACACTTCCTGCAAATTTTAGATAAAGTTTCTTTCATTGAATAAAAGATCAAAAAACTTTATTCTTTAGCGAAAATAGTACGCATATTTGAAATGCATACGACAATTATTTGAGGTTTTAATGTAACTGAGAGTTAAAGAAAAGCAAAAAATTTCCAACTATTTGTAAGAAAGTGAAACAGCTAAGCCAGCAGGACTGATTGGATCAACAGGCGTCAACAGGAAAACAGCCAGGATCTATTTAACACGTTTGGGAGACTTTCATCCCTTTACCTCATCCATAACATGTTTGTGAGTTCATTCACAGCCCGCCCGCAAAAGAGCGTTTGCGGGCATGGCGGAGCTTTTGCCCACGATCGACCTAGCACCTTCAACACAGCTAATACTATGAAGTATCTACTCTTATTCTCATCGTTCCTGCTCTGCATGCTGCAAGCCCAGGCCCAGCAGCGGACCATTACGGGCAGCGTCGCGGATTCCGCGGGCGCCCCGATACCAGGCGCAACAGTACTGGTAAAAGGCACCAACATTGGTACGGCAGCCGGCGCCGACGGGCGTTACGAGCTCAGGGTGCCCGGAGACAACGCCGTGCTCATCTTTACCTCCATGGGCTTCCAGGACAGGGAAGTGGCCGTGGGCAAACAATCCGTATTGAACGTCAGGCTGCTCCAGGGCGGCAAAGACCTCAACGCGGTAGTAGTAATGGGTTTCTCCAAAGTGGAGCGCCAGCACGTGGCTTCGTCTGTAGCCCAGATGGACATGAAACAGGCCAAAACGCGGCCGGTCATTAAACTGCAGGAAGCCTTCTCGGGCACCATTGCGGGCGTGACCATGCAGCAGGGCACCAACCTGCCCGGCAGCGTGCCCGGCACTATCTCCATCCGCGGCATCAGCACCCTGCAGAATGCGGAACCGCTTGTGATCGTGGACGGGATGGAACAGTCCCTGACAGACATCGATCCTAACCAGGTAAAAAGCATCACCGTACTGAAAGACGCGGCATCCGCCTCCATGTACGGTTCCCGCGGCGCCAACGGCGTAATCATCATCGAAACGGAAAGGGGCACCACCGGCAAGTTCAAGGTAGACCTCAACACCTGGACCGCATTCCAGCAGCCGATCGACCTGCCGAAATTTGTGAACGGCGCGGATTACATGCGCCTGAACAACGAAGCGCGCATACTCCAGGGCCAAACGCCTACTTTCTCCGAAGATTCCATCCGCAAGATGGAAACCGGAGAGCTTCCCAGCGTTGACTGGCTGGATGAAGTGATGCAGCGCCGCGCCAATTCGCAGAACGTTGCCCTCAGCGTATCCGGCGGCGGCGGCGTGGGCACCTTCAACCTGATGCTCGGCCATCTTCGTGAAAACGGCCTCAATAACATCGAAGGTTCCCGGAAATATTCCGCCCGTTTTAATACGAATATCAATATCGCGGACAAGTTCGTGCTGATGGCAGACTTCTACGCGCACCGCCTGCAGGTGGACCGCCTGTACGCCAACGACGACGGCAACGGCCTTTATTCCAATGCCTGGAGAATGAACGCCTCCCAACAGGTATTTTATCCCGGCTCAACCCTTCCCGACCACTACATCCTGCACAACAACCTCAACCCTCTCGCCTCTATCGAGCGCGGCGGCGTTAAGAACTACCTGCACGATAACAGTTCCATCAACCTGCGCCCCAGGTACAACATCACCAAAAACCTCAACATCGAGGGCAACGTGTCGTACCTGATCACCAAATCGGCCAACAAATGGAAACGCGAGACCTTCAAGTTCTACGATGGCAACGGCAAACCCGTGACTACCTGGGCTAACGCCGTAGGAGCGGAACAGGGCGTGAGCAACAGCCAGGTGACCGGCCGCGTGCTCGTGAACTACGTTGGCAATCTTCGCAAAAACAAAGACAAGATCTACTTTACCGCGGGCGGTGAGGTAATGAGCTGGAACTATACCGATTTCAAGGAGATCAGCAAAGCTTCTTTCTTCGGCAAACTGAACTACTCCTTCGACAACCGTTACATTCTTGAGTTTACGCCCCGTGCAGACGGCAGCAGCAAATTCTCTCCCGAAAACCGCTGGGGCTTCTTCCCCTCGGGCGCGCTGGCCTGGAACGTGACCAACGAATCGTTCATGCGGCCGATCGTGGAATCGGGCAAACTGAACAGTTTGAAATTCCGCGTGTCTTACGGTTTGATCGGTAACGAAAACGTAGATCCCTATCTCTGGGAAGAAATCGTGAACACCTGGGGCTGGACGATGCGCCTGCCCAACCCGAACTTCTCCTGGGAAAAACAGAAACAGGCCAACCTCGGCATGGAAGCCACTTTGCTGGACAAACGCCTGACCCTTACGGCCGATATCTATAAAAAACACTCCTTCGACCTGATCTATGCCAACTTCCCCGTACCGCCGCTCACCGGTTCCTATTACCTGGAATCTGCCGTGAACATCGGGCAGGTAGACAACAAAGGTTTTGAAGTATCCGCCACCTGGAGCGACCGCATCGGCGAGCTCAACTATTCCATCGGCGGCATGCTTTTCGACAACCGCAACGAAGTGATCAAAGCAGGTTATAAAGACAACGATACGCTGATCTTCAAAGACAACAACGACAAGATCTGGTACAGGGGCATTGCACTGGACAACTACTACGGTTACCAGACAGACGGCTTCTACCGCAGTGCGGAAGAGGTAGCCGCTTCCCCCGCGAAGATGCCCAACACGCTGCCCGGAGACATACGTTACATCGACCAGAACAAAGACGGCGTGATCAACAACGAAGACCGTGTGAACCTCGGCGATCCGTTCCCGCATATGAACTATTCCGTTAACCTGAACCTGAGCTTCAGGCGCTGGGACTTTGCCGTGCTCGGCCAGGGCGTAGGCAAACGCACCGGCCGCCTCGGCGGGATGGAAGGTTACCCGATCCTGGTAGACGGCGCCACCAACGCGCTCGGCGCGCCCCGCCAGTATTATGCGGACAACCGCTGGACGCCGGAAAACCCGGACAGCCGCTTCCCCCGCGTATGGACCGGTACCTCCACCAACACCAACCTGGCAGATGTCTGGCTGAGCGACGCCTCCTTCTTCCGTTTCAAAATGATCCAGCTGGGTTACACCATCCCGAAGATCGGATCGCAGATCCGCAACGTGCGTGTATACGTGAACGCGCAGGACGCCATCACCATCACCAAATGGGAAGGCCTGGAGCCAGAGCGTAACGGCGGCAACGGCACCTATCCCCGCATGGCTATTTTCAGCCTTGGATTAAAAGCTACAATGTTCTAATCAACTTATTCACCGCATATGAAGATCAAGAAATTAATTTGCGCTTCCCTCCTGGTCACCGCGCTGACGGGATGCGAAAAATTCCTCGATAAACACGACCCGACGGCCACGAAATTCTCCGAGTTCTTTAACACCGAAGAAGACCTCCGCCGCGTAGTGTATTCCAGCATGCTGGACGTATACACCAGTCCTACCCTGCTGCAGCGCCTGCCTTTTATGGAAGACGGCAAGTCCGACGACGCATACAGCCGCACGGAAAGCCATCACCACCAACGTATCGCCAACGGCAACTTCAACTCCAACACCACCGCGTTCCTGTATCACTACGAGCTGCACATGAAACACCTGGGCCGTCTCAACGTGTTCATCGCGAATGCGGACATTCCGTACGTGGAAGACGAAGCCGTTCGTGAAAAATACCGCAACATTCTCGAAGGCATCCGCGCATGGCATTATTTTGAGCTGGTAGCGCGCTGGGGCAGCGTTCCTTTTTTCCTGGAACCCGCAGATCTTACCTCCGCCCTGCAACCGGCCAAACCGAAAGAAGAGATCCTCGCCGAGCTTTTCCCGCTGGCTGAAGCCATTGCCGACAGGCTGCCGCCGGATGAATACGGCTCAGACGCCTACATGTTCAACCGTTATTCCATGAAAGCGATGATCATGCGTTACGCATTGTATTTCGAACGCTGGGATATGGCGGCGCGCCTTGCCAAAGAGATCATGGATTCGCAGAAATACCAGCTGCACCCTGTATACGGCGACCTGTTCAGCTACAAGGCAGACAAAACCAACAAGGAGTTCATCCTGAAAATGGACATGGAAAGCCACGCCAACAGCGCCACACAATCGTTCCAGTACCTGGCGCCACAGTACCGCACCGGCAACGGCCAGTCGTACCTGGTACCGCTGAAAGCGCTGGTAGACGCTTACTGGACGCTGCAGGGCGACCCGATCGACGCCAGCCCGCTGCACACCAAACAGGAATACGAGCTGAACCCGAAACTCAACCGCGACCCGCGCCTGGCCGCCAGCATCTTTATTCCCGGCGATATTTTCGTGAACGAGCCGATCGAAATTTACGACCCGAACAACCCGATGTATTACGAAAAAGCCCGCGCAAGCCGCTCCGGCTTCTGGTACAAAAAGTTCGTGGACGTAACCGACGCGTTCAAAACCGGCGGCAACATGCACTTCCCTTTCATCCGTTACGCGGAAGTGCTGCTCACATATGCCGAAGCGAAGATCATGCAGAACCAGGTGGACGACCTCGCCAAAAAATGCATCAACGACATCCGCAAACGCGGCGGTCTTGATATGACGGCCGCAGATGTTACCCTGCCGAAATACGCCACTTATTCGCAGCAGCAATGGATCAGCCTGATCCGCAACGAGCGCCGCGTTGAGCTCGCCGGCGAAGGCCGCCGCTATGACGACATCATCCGCTGGAGGATCGCCGAGCAGGTATTGAACCAGCCCGCGCTGGGGCACTCCCGCATGGTGAACGGGCGCATGGAAACGTTGAAAGTGGAAGACCGCGCATTCCGCCCGAACAACTACCTGTGGCCGTTCCACGAGAACAGCCTCAAAGTGGAACCGGGCCTGCGTCAGAACGAAGGGTATTAGTATTAGTTTCATATTCGCATTTACCCGAAGGGGCCGGCCGCAAAGCCGGCCCTTTTTTTCGCGGGCCAATAACACGAGAATACAACGCCCGTTATTGTTGTTAACCGCCGTTCTACCACTTTAGGGGTACCATTGCGGCCGGTGAAGGCTATATCTTTGAAAAGGAATACATTACTATCTGTGAAAAACCTATACCTGATCATTGTAAACTGAAACCGAATATGCCTGCATTTACCGACACCGAACTGCAAAAGAAATTCTGCGAAGGATTTTCCTTCTTTCCTTTCAAATATCTTGAACAGCACGATACGCTGATCTATAAATGTTATACGGGGAAAGACGATCTGAGGAAGCTGCTGGAATGGCACAGCCGGGAACATGATTCGAGCCATTACAGCGTCAAGATCACCAAAAAACTGAAACATACCGACATACCCGCGGCGGAAGAGCTGTTGCAGCTGCTGCAGCAGGCGGGCGAGTGGTGCACGGCGCGCGCTTTTGCCGCGAAGCTGCACCCGGCCGCAAGAAAACTCACCGCAGGCATCGGTAAATGCCACAGCCTGGTGGCCGCGTACCTGATAGAAACGCTGCGGCCTGTTGCCGCGAAGCTCGCCGATAAATACCTGGGCACAGACGTTGAGGGCGTCGAACAGATCGAACGTACGATTCAGGCGTTTATCCGGAGCACAGACGAGCCCTACGCTTTGCTGAAAACGCTTTCCTCCAAAAAAACGAGCGCCTCCGGCCGTTCTTTTGGCGAGGAAGACCGGGAATATCTTTCGAAGATCACCGCGGCGATGGAAATATTCCAGGCGCACCAAACCAGGAACATCGACCTGCTTGATGCCTGGAAACACCGGCAGATGATCCACAACAACTGCCGCGCGCTGAACTGACGCGCATTCCTAAACATACTTTTTATAAAAAAGAGACGGCCGCCCGGTCGTCTCTTTCTATTTTTTGCCCCAGGGTCTTTTCCCACCTAAACTTAAATTTTATTTAATTTTTATTAAATAATGTTAATTTTACTTTCACTGTGATTATTAAATAATCACCCGTTCCACGTAGAAGAAGGCATCCTGTGCGACATCCATGGCCATTTTACCTATTACTTGTCGTCTATTAAGTTATTATTAATTATTGTTTAATTTCCTGCGTCAACGGATAAAATGCAGCATATTTAAACATTTTTAAACATCAAAGGCATGATTTAGGCACCCGCCATGTACCAAAAATTTGACCGTTATGAAACAACAAACAGGCATCCAACGTCCTGGCAAGTTCCTTTTGACCCGATGCGCAGCCCTGCTGCTATGCGCATTGCTCCTGTCCGCCCGCGCCGCCGCCTTTCAACATGCGCCGGTCATTATTAAAGGGCATGTTTCCGAAAAAGGCGCCGCCTCCCTCCCGGGCGTGACCATTACGCTCAAAGGCAGCAGCATCGGCACCACCACCGACGAAAACGGCAACTTCAGCATCAGCCTGCCCAACGACGCCGGCACGCTCCTGTTCTCCTACGTCGGTTACCTTCCGAAAGAAATGCCCGTAAAAGGCAAAACCCTCATCAATATCGTGCTCGAGCAAGATGCCACCGGTCTTGGCGAAGTAGTGGTAGTGGGTTACGGCACGCAAAAGAAAGTGAACCTCACCGGCGCCGTGGAACAGATCTCCTCCGCCAGGCTCACCGACCGCCCTGTTACCCAGCTTTCCACCGCCCTGCAGGGCATCGCGCCCGGCGTAACGGTTACCACCACCACCGGCGCGCCCGGCGCGGACGCAGGCACCATCCGCATCCGCGGCATCGGCACGCTCAACAACGCCAACCCGCTGATCCTGATAGACGGCGTGGAAGGGAACATGAACGAGATCGACCCGAACCTGATCGAATCCGTTTCCGTATTGAAAGACGCCGCGTCTTCAGCCATCTATGGTTCCCGCGCCGCCAACGGCGTGGTATTGGTGACCACCAAAAGAGCGAAAGGCGACCAACTCAGCATCAGCTACAACGGCTACGTCGGCTGGCAATCGCCCACCAACCTGCCCGACAAAGTAGACGCCCTCGACCATATGCGGCTGCTGAACATGGCCTACAAAAACACCGGTCTTACCCCGCTTTACTCCGACGCACAGATCGAGGAATACCAGCAGAAAATGATCACCGACCCGGACAACTTCCCCAACACCGACTGGCAAAAGGAAGTGCTGACCGGCTCCGGCGTCATGCAAAATCATTATGTGGGCATCAGCGGTTCGTCCGGCAAGCTGCGTTTTATGACCTCCCTCGGTTATCTCAACCAGAACGGCATCATCAAAACTTCCGGTTTCGAGCGGTATACTTTGCGGAATAATGCAGACATCCGGTTCAACGACAAACTATCCATGAAACTCGACCTGCAGCTTATCAACCGCACTACCACCGAACCGGGCCGCGGCATGACGAACGTGTTCCTTCAAATGAACCGCATTCCGGCCGTACAGCCCGGCAGGTTCCTCAACGGGCAATACGGCGAAGGATGGAACGGCAACAACCCGATTGCCATGGTGGAAGACGGCGGCGAGCTGCGCAACAATACGCTCAGCCTGTTCGGCAACCTGCAACTCAATTATCAGCCCACCAAATGGCTCACCGCCGAAGTGATGGCGGCGCCGCGTTTTAATAATTCCTACGACAACAATTTCGTGAAAGCCGTGCCCACTTATACCGCGGCGGGCAACATCGCGTACACGCAACCGGCCAAAAGCGAACTGACCAACGGCACAGACCGCGGATTTTATGGCAACTACCGCGCAAGCCTCACCGCGCATAAAACTTTCAGCCGCCACGAAACCAAACTATTGCTGGGCGCTTCCCGCGAAACATTCTCCGGCAACGGCTTCACCGCTTTCCGCGACAACTTCCTGTTCCCGCAATACCCCGTGCAGGACGCAGGTTCCCGCGAAAACATGCAAACCACCGGCACTGCTTCCGAATGGGCGCTGCAATCGTTCTTCGGCCGCCTCAACTACGGGTATAACCAGCGTTACCTGTTCGAGGCCAATGCACGGTACGACGGCTCGTCCCGTTTCCTGCGCAGCCGGCGCTATGGATTCTTCCCCTCTTTTTCAGCAGGCTGGCGCGTTTCCGAAGAGAACTTCATGCAGTTCATCAAACCCGTCGTAAACGACCTGAAGCTGCGCGGCTCCTGGGGCAAACTCGGCAACCAGAACATCGGCACCTATCCCTTCGCTTCCAACCTGGCCATGGGCGCGTATTCCATGGGAGGAGAAGTAGTGTCCATCGCAGCGCTCAACGATATGGGCAACGAGGAGATCACCTGGGAAACCACCACCATGACCAACTTCGGCGTAGACGTGGCGCTGTTCCGCAACCTGACCGTTACCGCCGACTGGTACCGCAAGGTTACCAGCGACATCCTGCTCAAGCTCAACATCCCGCTCAGCATCGGCCTTAACGCGCCTTACCAGAACGCGGGCAAAGTGCTGAACCAGGGCTGGGAACTCGGCCTGAACTATTCCAGCAACATCGGCGATCTCAACTACGGCATCAACGCCAATATTGCGGATGTGCACAACGAAGTGCTCGACCTGCGCGGTATCAACAGCACCGACCTGCTCATCAGCCGCGAAGGATATTCGATCAATTCCATTTACGCGCTGCAGGCGGACGGTTATTTCCAGTCGCAGGCGGAGATCGACGGGCATGCCAAACAGATCGGCATCCTGGCTCCCGGCGACATCCGTTACGTGAATCAGAATAAAGACGCGGCCATTACCAACGAAGATTACAAAGTGATCGGCAGCACGATCCCGCGTTATACGTACAGCTTTAATCTCAACGCATCGTTCCGCAACTTTTCGCTCAATGCCTTTTTCCAGGGCGTGGGCAAGGCAGACGGTTACCTGTATTCTTACAGCGTACAGCCATTTTATTCAGGCGGCACGGCACACGAGCAGCATAAGGATTCCTGGCGGGAAGACAACCGGGAAGCCAAATTTCCCCGTCTTACCTACGGCGATAACGGCAACAACTACCAGCCGTCCAGCTTCTGGATGAAAAGCGCGGCATACCTGCGCCTGAAGAACCTTCAGATCGCCTATGCATTGCCGCAAAGCGTAATTGGCAGGCTGAAGCTCAAATCCGCCCGGGTGTATGCCGCGGGACAGAACATGTTCACATGGGACAAATTCTGGGACGGCTATGATGTGGAAGCGCCTGTGGGCACGGGCAACCGCTACCCGCAGGTAAAAGTGTTCACCATCGGCCTCGACGTCAAGTTCTAAACCGTTAAATTGAAGATCATGAAACTCAACATAGCCGTTATAACGATCGGCTGCCTCGGCTTCCTGGCCGCGGGCTGCAATAAACAACTCGACAAACTGCCGCTGGACAGTCCGTCGTCCGCCTCGTTCTACAACGACGCCACCGAAGTGGAACTGGGCGTGCTCGGCTGTTACAAGGCGCTTACCTGGGAACTGAAGTCTACCCGGCCCTGGCCTGTAATGATGGACAACACCACCGACGTAAGCTGGAACCGCAGCTCGCATCCTTCGCAGGAACTGGGCAACGGCACCGCCACCAGCACGAATGAATCCGCGCAGAACGCATGGGCCGGTTTTTACAAAGCCATCGGCCGCGCCAATTTTTTGCTCGACAATATCGATAACGCGAAAAACAACATCGACGAAAAATATTTCCGGCAGGTGGTTGCCGAAGCCCGCTTCGTAAGGGCTTTCAGCTACGCGATGCTGACCGAAATGTTTGGCGGCGTGCCGCTGGTAACGAGAATGCTGAAAGTAGAGGAAGCGCAGATGGAAAAAACATCCAAAGCCGAAATAGCCGACTGGATCTTGCAGGAGCTGGACGAAGCGGCGCCCGACCTTCCGCCCTTCAACACCGGCAATATTACCGGCCGCGCCACGCAAGCTGCCGCTTACGCATTAAAAGCGCGCGTTGCGCTTTACAACGAAAAATGGGACATTGCCGCGGAAGCCGCCAATGCGGCGAGAAGAACCGGCAAATACGGGCTGTACGAAAATTACGGCAACCTCTTCAACTACACCGGCGAATATTGCAAAGAGCATATTTTTTCGTTGCAATACCTGAAAGGCACGCTCACGCATTCCAATTCTAACTTCATTTCATCGCGCCTTGCAGGCGGCGTATCCAACGAAGTGCCCACGCAGCAGATGCTCGATTCGTACGAGTGTACGGATGGTCTTACCATCGACAGATCGCCGCTGTTCGACCCGCAGCATCCTTTCAACAACAGGGACCCGCGGCTGGCGATGAGCATTGCCGTGCCGGGCAGCGTGTATTACGGCTACCAGTTCGAAACCCACCCGGACAGCACATTTGTGTGGAACTATAACGTAACGCCCGCCATCCGCATCCGCAATACCGACGCCACCAACACTTACGCGACCTTCACGGGGTATCTCTGGCGCAAATGGACAGACATCAAAGACATGCCCGATGATGAAAACTGCGAAGGCGACATCGTGCTGATCCGTTATGCGGAAGTGCTGCTTACTTACGCGGAAGCGCGCATCGAAGCGAACAGGATCGACGAATCCGTATACCTCGCGCTGGATTCCGTGCGCGTGCGCGCGGGTATGCCCGTTGTGCCACGCAACAGTTCGCAGGCTTATCTCCGTTCGCTGGTGCGCCGCGAGCGTAAAGTGGAACTGGCGAATGAAGGGCTTCGCCTTTCCGACATCCGCCGCTGGCATATCGCCGAAAAAGTAATGAAAGGCCCGCGTTACGGCCGCATCCGTACCGCATGGCTGAGCAAAGCGCCTGCGCTTGACGAAAATACCATTCCCGATTATTCCGGCGTGCCGAACGCAGGCAGCATGCGTATTATCGAGAACATGGTATTCGATCCCAACCGCGATTACCTCTGGCCCATCCCGAACATCGAAATACTGACGAATAAAAAACTGGAGCAAAATGCGAACTGGTAGAAAACCGAGGGAGATCATCTGCTGCCTGCTGCTGTTTGTTTTCACCGCAACCGCGCAGGAAAAAGACAGCATACAACCCGCGCTCGGCAGCGAGGGTTCCTGGTCGGTAGTGGTGCTGCCCGACCCGCAAAACTACGTCAAATTCAAACGCAACCAGCCTTTGCTGGACATGATGATGAACTGGATCACGGATCAGCAGGAGCGCCTGCAGATCAAAATGGTACTGTGCACCGGCGACCTGGTGGAGCACAACGACATCATCAATCCTGACGGAAAAAAAATGGACCAGACCGGAAAACAGCAATGGCAGGCCATTTCAGCCGCCTTCGGCAAACTCGACGGGCGACTGCCTTATGTGGCCGCGGCGGGCAACCACGACTACAACATCTTCAGCTATTCGCACTGGCCGAAATACACTTCTTATCCTGATTATTTTCCCGCGGATAAAAATTACCTCAACCAGCAACTGCTGCGCGAAGTGACCAAAAACCCGGAAGGCCGCCTGAGCCTGGAGAACGCCTGTTTTGAATGGCAATCGCCGCAAGGGAAGCCTTACCTGTTCATGACGGTCGAATTTGCGCCGCGCGACACCGTGCTGCAATGGGCCAGAAGCGTGGTATCGCAGGAAAAATACAAAAACCATACGGTGATCCTGCTCACGCATGCGTACCTTAATTACAAAAACGAACGGATCGTACAGGCAAAATACGATCTGCAGGATGCGCATTACGGCCGGGATATCTGGGAAAAACTCGTGAAACCTTCCGCCAACATCCGCCTCGTGATCTCGGGGCATATCGGCGAGAAAAACAATGCGCGTAAACACGTCGGTTTCCGCACCGATACAAACAACGCCGGCAAAACCGTTCACCAGATGACCTTCAACGCGCAGGCCATGGGCGGCGGGCATTATGGCAACGGCGGCGACGGCTGGCTGCGCATACTGGAATTTCTGCCGGACGGAAAAACGGTAAAAGTGAAAACGTTTTCACCCTTCTTCGCCGCATCGCCCAGTACGGAACACCTGGCGCGGCGGCGGGAAACATTCGATCAATTCACCTTCGAACTGAACTAGCATGACCACAGCGGAACAACAAAAGGGCGGATGGCTCCATAAAAAAAGACGATGGTTCATTGTTGCGATCATTTTTACCGCGATCGTTTTTAATTATGTAGACAGGCAAATGGTATCGATCCTGAAACCCTTGCTGAAAACGGAATTCAGTCTCGACGACGCCGGGTACGCCGTGATCGTGAACATCTTCACGATCTGTTATGCAGTGATGTACCCTGTTTCCGGCTGGCTGGTGGATAAATTCGGCGCAGGCAAAGTGATGTTCTACAGCATCCTGCTGTGGTCCGTTGCCAGCATTGGCGGCGGGCTTTCGCGCACCATCGGGCAGTTCGGCATTTTCCGCGGGTTGCTGGGCGTTGCGGAGCCGGCCAATTTCCCCGCACAGCTGAAAACGGTAGCCATTTGGTTTTCCGGCAGCGTGCGCGCCACCGCCAACAGTTTATGCGTGGCAGGAAGTTCCATCGGCGCCATCATTGCGCCGCCGCTCATTGCCTGGCTCACGCTTACGTTCAGCTGGAAAACCGCCTTTCTCGTATGCGGCGCAACCGGCATCGCGATCGCCGTGCTATGGAAACTCATTTACCGCAACCCGCCCGCTTCCGTGGCGAAAGACATCATAGACCCTAACGACGGTGCGGGTTTCAGCTGGTGGCAACTGTGGGGCACAAAAAGCCTCTGGGGCATTTTGCTGATCCGTTTCCTTAGCGACCCGGTGTGGTATTTCTGTCTTTTCTGGCTGCCCGGCTATCTGCAGGAAGGTTCAGGCCTTACGCTGGCGCAGGTGGGCATGGTAGGCTGGATACCCTTCCTGGTGGCCGACCTGGGCAGCATTGGCGTATCCGCCTGGTCGGACAAAATGGTGAGCAAAGGCATGCAGCCGTTACGGGCGCGCAAAGTGATGCTCAGCACTACCGCTGTGGTGGCGCCGCTTTGCATGCTCATCAGTTATCTTCCCGGCGTTGCCGGCACGCTCGCCGTATTCAGTCTTATTGCCGTGATGGCGCTCAGCTGGCTGTTCAACGTAAGCGTGGTGGTGGCGGAAGCTTTTCCCGTGAGAAACGTAGCCAGCGTACTCGGAATAGCGGGCGGTTTCGGCGCATTGGGCGCAGTGGTGTTCAACTATTTCGTCGGGCAGATGATCGGAAGTGTGGGCGCAGGAAATATTTTTATGCTGATGGCCTTCATGCACCCGCTCGCCGTGGTAGTGCTGTGGACGATGGTGCGGCGCGAACATTCCTTCAAACCGGTAGTTAATAAAAACATTCAAATAAACACTGTATGAACAATCAAGTCATCTCAGAACCAGCGAGGTCTATTCCCGTAAGAAAAACCGTAGACGTATTAGTGGTAGGCGGCGGGCCGTCAGGCATCATTGCCGCGCAGGCGGCCGCGGAAGACGGCGCCAAAGTGCTGCTCATCGAAAGCCGGAGCTTCGTGGGCGGCAACATGACGATCGGTTTGCCGATACTGGGCTTTCTCGGCCAGAAAGGCAACCAGATCATCAAAGGTCTTCCCCAAAAACTGATCGACCGCTTAAAAGCGCGCAACGCGGCCAGCGAGCACCGCCCCTGCCCGCTGCACATGAGCCTCACGCTCGTGGAGCCGGAAAGCGTGAAGACCGTGGCGCTGGAGATGCTCGTGGAAAGCGGCGTGGAAGTACAGTTCTACACATTCTGCGCCGGCGTGGTAATGGAAGGCGACGAATTGAAAGGCGTGATCGTGGAAAGCAAAGCCGGCCGCGAGGCCATTCTCGCCAAAGTGATCATCGACTGCAGCGGCGACGCGGACGTGGCCTTTAAAAGCGGCGTCCCCTGCGATTATGGCAACGAACAGCAAGGCGTGCAGCCGCCCACCCTCATGTTCTGCCTCGGTGGCGTAGACACCGAAAAACTGCGCCTCAGCATCGCGGAAGAACCGAGGACCTACCTCACCGATTTCATTCCCGCCGAATATTTCGGGCAGAACAACCAGTTCGTGCTCGTAGGCATGCGCAACCTCATCAAAAAAGCGCAGGACGCGGGCCTGACGCTCACCACCGAGCGCACCATTCTCATCACCGGTTTGCGTAAAGGCGAAGTGTGGGTGAACATGACGCGCGTGAGCGGCGTGAACGGCACCGATCCCGACAGTCTTACCTACGGCGAGATCGAAGGCCGCAGGCAGATCTACGACATCCAGCAATACCTGGTGGAATACGTGCCTGGATTTGAGAACGCTTACTTCCTGAAAACCGCGCCGTTCCTGGGCATCCGCGAAACGCGGCGCATACAGGGGCAATACACGATGACGCGTGAAGACATCATGAGCTGCGCGCATTTCGACGACGCCATTGCCGTGGCCAGTTACCCGCTGGACATCCACCACCCGCAAGGCGGCGGCTGCACGCTGGAATGGTGCGGCGATTGTTACGACGTTCCCTACGGTTCGCTCATCCCGAAAAAGGTCAAAAACCTGATCGTGGCGGGCCGTTGCATTTCCACGACACACGAAGCCATGTCTGCCATCCGCGTAATGGCGCCCTGCATGGCGATGGGCGAAGCGGCCGGCCGCGCGGCGAAAATGGCGCTCGCAGACGGCGTGCAGCCCGCTGATGTGGACGTGCGCAAGCTCCAGCGGGAGCTGATCGCCAAAGGCGCCTACCTCCGCACGCCGGTAACCGAAAAAGCGAACAATTAACATCAAACACAACGCATGAGCCATACACAATCCAGGCGGCGCTTCCTGGGCAACCTGGGCGCCGCGTCACTCGCGTCTCTCCTTCCCCAATGGTCCGCCGCCGCAAGCAAACCGGCGGCGGCTTTCCACCGCGTGCTCACCTGCAACATCCGCGTGGCGCTGCCGGAAGACGAAGCCAACGGCCGGGGATGGCCGCAACGGAAAGACATTTGCCTGAAGATCATCAAAAACCAGCGGCCGGACATCGTCGGGTTCCAGGAAGTGTTGAAAGTGCAGGCGGAAGACATCCGCAAGGCATTTCCCAAACACGGTCTTTTTGGTTACGACGGCCCCGAGATGGACGCACATACCGAAGGGTATCACGGCATCGCGAAAAACCCGATCCTTTTTTCGGAGGAACGTTACGAGCTCACCGGCGGCGGCATATACTGGCTGTCTGAAACACCGCTGGTCGCCGGCAGCATGTCCTGGGGCACCGCGCGTGCCAGGCATGCGAACTGGGTGCGGCTGCGTGAAAGAAAAACCGGGCAGGAACTGCGGGTGATCAATTTACATCTCGATCACGTGTCCGCCGAAGCGAAACGGCAGCAGGCAAAAATGATCGTGGAAGAAAGCGCGCAATATCAAAGCGATTTTCCGCAGATACTGACCGGCGATTTTAATTCGAAAGCAACGAGCGACGTTTTTGAGCCGGTGAAAACCGGCGGCTGGGCGGATACTTATTCCGCAGTTCACGGCAGCAAACCTGTGAGTTTTACGGCGCATGCTTTTGAAGGGGAGCAGTATACGAAAGGCAAACCAGACGGAAGGATCGATTTTATTTTCAGCAAAGGCCCGGTAACGGCGCTGGCGGCTAGTGTGATCAAAAACAAGATGGAGGGACGGTATCCCAGTGATCACTTTTTTGTTTCCGCCGATGTAACTATCCATACGCCGTAACAGCAACGGCATTTTTTCCTACGATGAAACACGGGTCTTTCGGGGCCCGTTTTTTTATTGCGGGTTACGCCGGGATGTTTAAAGCTTCTCTTCCCGTAGAAATTACTTTCTGATATTTCGTTAAATGCCGGAGCTCGTTGTCACGATAAACTTATCGCGCGGGGGCTGTGCGATCTTGTTCCGCTCAACGAATGCAAGCGATTGCCGAAGCACGTCTTTTATCTGTGAGAATTGGTTGGGCTTTCGTATAAAAAGGCTGGCGCCTTTATGGTAAAGCAAATTGGCCGCGTCCGCATCCATGGAGGTGGAATAGATCACCACTGGAACGTCCTTCAGCTTATCGCTGGTCTTTATTTCAGACAAACATTCAAACCCCGTCTTGCGCGGCATGTTCAGATCGAGGAATAAAATATCGGGCAGCTGCGGGCTACCGGAAAGATGCGACATGAGGTGGTCCCCGTCATGCACCAGCATCAGCTCAAACCCGATACCCAGTTCCTTTAACGCGTCGTCGAATAAAAAACAATCGTCGTGGTCGTCGTCGGCAAGAATGATATGGAGTTTAACGTTACTCATTACCTCAATTTAACAAAAAAAACGGGCGAAAACAGAAATTGTTAACGGTACCACCTTACTGTTGTTTAACAGCAATGAAAAAGACGGCCAATGGCCGCCTTCATATAATAGTTTGATGAATTTTGATGATGTCTACATTTGAAATACATTGAACTTGTGACCATCAGGATCGGTAAACACAAAACCGTAATAGCCTTCTCCAAACGCTTCCGGTTTGGAAACGATCGTTCCCCCGGCTTCCCGCACTTCCTTTTCCCAATTGTCCACCTCTTCCCTGGTATCGGCGGAAAGGGTGAAGACGATCTCATTCCCGGCTTTCGCATTGATTATCGTTCCTTTTATGTTGGGCTCAAGTACGTCTTTCAAAAAAAAATGAATGATAAAGTCCTTCTCTCCGAAAAAGAAGCTGGTCAACTGGTCCGACGCCCCGTTCTGTTTAAACCCGATCCGTTTATAGAATGTAGTAGTTCGCTCCAGGTCCTGGACGCCGAAATTGGCCCATATTCTTTTTGTATTCATACACTGAAATTTTTTTTGATGAAATAGCTTCCGCTTTTTTTGATGCGTTGATTTGTCCCGCGTTGTTAAATCAAAGATAGATAATAGGCATATCAAATACGGCGGCTATTTGCGAAATCTTTTGGGGTAATTTCTGCCATTTCGTCTCACCACCCGATCGCCACTTTTACCCCCTCCGGACTGTTATCAAACTGCAACAAAAGCGTTTTTGACCCCGCGTCCCAGGAAGCGGGCGCTTCCAGCTTCGATCCATCCGCAGCGGTAACGGTGGTCTCTTTCGGCGCTGCGGGCAGCAGGATGCGCATGACGTTGATCGTTTTCGCGGGGCTTTTCGCCGTGAAATGATAAGAGCCCGTTTTACGCTCCTCGTCGTATACACGGCAAGCGGCGGCCAATACCTGCGGTCTTTCAGGATGCTCCACGCGGCCCACATTCAGCAGCAGCGCCTGCGTGCCGGGTGTCACGGATTTGCTCTCCAGCACCGGCAGTTTGGGATCAAACAGATCGATCACCGGGCCTTTTACCACGAACGGCTCCGCGCCCGTGCTTTCGTCCATCACCGCTACCACATCGTACATACCTCTCGATACGTGCAAAGTATTGCTGAAAGAGAGTTTCCCGGCCTTCGCATTTTCCTCGAACGCCTTTTTTACCAGCGCCACAAATCCTTTTTCCCCGCCGGCATTCATCACAAATTCTTTCGGATGCTGCCGCACGATGTATACAAAACCTTTCCCAACACGGGCTTCAGGCTGCGCCGCATTTACGCCCAGCAAACGGAACAGGTGCTCAGACGGGGATTTGAACGTATTGCCTTTTGTATTCCACCATTCCCGCACGGACTGGTACGGATCATCGTCTGCACCGCAGTAGATCAGCACGCCGCCTTTTTTCACCCAGGCCGCCAGGTGCTCGTGCACTTCCGGGCTCATGGGTTTCATGTTGGAATAACTCATCACCAGCACTTTGATATTTTTCAGCGTGTTCTCAAAAGGCAGGTTCTCCATATGCACCGTTTCCACCGGAACGCCGAGTTTCAGCAGCGGCAGCGTTTGCCCGTAAAAGTTGGAGAACTGCGGGTCTTCAAAACCCTGGTGCGTGGGGAAGCGCTGGAACATCATGGAGTTGCCCATCAGCACGCCGATGCCGTGCACGCCGGATACCTTGTTCTCAGACACGGGCATGCTGTTCAGCGCGTTCACCATGATCTGCATCTGCGTGGAATAATATTTCGGGATCAGGATGCTGGAATCGCTGTCCGGCAGTTTGTACGGCCGTGTATAGATCCGCTCCGGCCAGGGCATTACTTCGTAATCCGCCACCATTGGGTATAGCAGCTTGGCCGTGAAAGTGGCTTCGTAGTTGCGTTTGTAATCGCCCCAGTCGCGCGGCCAGTCTTCGATGGGGTCGGTGAGCAGGAAAATTTTCCGGTTGGTGGGCGCCGTCATGGAGATCATGGAACCGTATTCGAGGAAGGCGTTTTCGAACACCCGCTCTTTCCGCAGGCCGTTGTAAAATGTCGGTTCGCGGGAAGTGCCCGTCCATACCTGCGCGATATACCCGTCTATGCTCGGCAGCGATGCAAGACTGGCTTCAGGGCTTACGATGCGCCACGAAGAATAATTCACGAGCGAATGCGTGGGAATGTACACTTTTACGTCCATGCCCTTTTGTTTGCCGTAGGCTTTGGCGTATTCAGACACTTCTTTAATGGCGTTGAAATAAAGATAATACTTTAATTTGCTGGACAAATACGTATTCTCCGGCGATTCATGCTGCGGCCGCCAGGGGAAACCGTAATAAACCTGCCATTCCTTTTTGAACGCTTCGCTGTAACCCGCACGGGCCCAGAATTCCGGCTCTTCCAGGTGAATGTGGCTGATGCCCGCGTCTATCACCTTTTTCACCACGCCTTCTTTCATGTAACGGATAAAAGTGCTTTCGGGCACCACATAGGGCACGTTGCGGCCATGCCAGATGGTATCGCCGTCCTGCTCCACCTGGCCGATACCGAAATGGTTCTTGCCATCCCATTTCCCGGTAAAATATTCCTCGTACGAGCCCCAGGCGATGCCGGTCATGAAGTGCGTCTGGTAGCCGCGCTCGCGCCACGACCGCACCCGTTCTTCGAACGTCATATTGCGGCGGTCGTTGGCGCCGTAAACGATGGCGATATCCGAGCGCACATCGATCTCAGGGGTCCACGCACTGCTGGTCTGGAAGGCCGTTTTCTGCTGCGCCGATGCAAGGACGAAGCTCAGGCTGCAAACAATCGTGAATGACGTTTTAATCATGGTATGTCTATGGTTTTAACGGTGGTATAGTTGTAGTATTTCAAACCGTAATCGATGCGCGCGCCAACGCGGAGGAAAAATTTACGCGAAGCAGGCAGCTTGTCTTTCGTGGTAAGCGTAACGGTCTGCCCCAGCTGGTCGTTGCCGGATGTGCCGCCGTAGTTCACCTGCACGGAATATTTGTTGTCGTAGTTGTTGTTGCCCACATAAGTGTTCGGGCTTACGAACAGGAACACGTCCGTTACATTTGCGTGAAACGCGGTGTTGGCAGTGCCGCGCGTAAAACGCACCTGCACGGAAACGGTCTGGTCTGTGCTGTTGTACACCGGTTCTCCAATCCATTCCACGTTCAGGAAGGGCTCCACTTCGAAATCCACGTTGGTGTTGCCCGCTACGTCCATGGTCTTGCGATTGTCCACCGTTATGGCGCCGGAGCCGTCGTATTGCAGCAGCGGCACGAAGGGGCCTTCCACGGAAATGCGGTATTTGCCTTTGAAGATCTTCGTGTTGCGGAACGATCCGTCCTGCATCGCGAAAAAATAATACGGCGTGGGCGTGGCGCTCCAGCTCAGTTCTTCCAGCACCAGCCGCATGCCCCTGTCTCCTGCCTCGGATTGCAGGTTGTTTTTGGAATTAGCGTCTTTGATGTTGCCGGCGAGCGTTTCAGCGGGCTCCGGGTAATCGTCGAATTCCTTGTTGCAGGCGCCTGTCAATAAGATACAAACAAACAGCGCAATATGATAGATCAGCTTTTTCATGATTTTTCTTTTTACGTTAATAACCCGGGTTCTGGATCAGGTTCTGGCTTTTGGAAATTTCCGAGCCGGGAATTTCCTGGTAATACCAGCGGTTATCGAAAGTGTAGCGGGAATTGCGTTCGTCCGGCCGCGCATCGAAAAAATATTTGTTGGCGTTGGCCGCGAAAAAGGGCATCAGGGTGCGGTACACCGTACCGTTCTGTTCCCTGTCAAGAATGCGCCATCTTTTAAGGTCCCACCAGACTTTGTTTTCAAACGCCAGCTCCTTCCTCCTTTCATTCCGAACGATATTGATGTTGTTCAGCGCCGCCGCGGAAGCCAGCAGGTTGGCGCCCGCCCGCTCGCGGACCTGGTTGATCAACGTAAACGCGTCCTGCAGGTAATTACCGGCCTGCCCGGCCGCATACAGCTCGTACGCCGCTTCCGCGCGGTTCAGCATCACTTCCGCATACCGCATTTCGATCCAGGTCTGGTCTGAACGGTTTTCGAGCACTTCGGCGGTGGGCCTTTCCGGGTCAAGGTATTTCCTCACGGAAAAACCCGACACAGCGCAGGTGCCGTCTGCAGTGAACACGCCGCTGCGGCCCGCAGGGTTCTTTTTCGTGTTGTCCGGCAAGGTGTACGGCGTTTGCTGCGCATTGGGAGAAGATACGATATTCGCCGCGGGATACGGCGCAGTGGAGCCTTCCGGCAGCAGGCGGCTGATCCCGCCCGTAACAGGGCCGGTATAAATGCCGCGGTAGATCTCGATGCTTTCATTCTTGAATATATCTCCCGGAACGATCACCGTGGCGCGCAGCCGCGGTTCCGCATCCGCAAAGAGGTCGAGCGTATTGGTGTACAGGATGTATTTCCCCGCATCGTCCAGCGTTTTGATCGTGCCGTCCGCATTTTTCGGAATGCCATCGAACAGCTCCACGAAATTAAGCGTGGGGTTCACTTCTGCGGAATACCCGTTGCCGCCCATCAGCTGGCGCGGAACGTTGTATGCATCGTATCCGTGAACGGTTTCCGGGTATTTGTAATCCTTCACCAAAATGTTTTCCGGGCTGCTTTCATCAAAAAACAGGTTGATGTAATTGTCCATCTGCGCCTGTTTGTCCCCGGCCGCCCAGGTCTTTTTGTACAGGCTGTATTTGCCGTCCAGCAGGCCCGCCGCATCGTAGGCGGCTTTGAAATATTCGTTCGCTTTCGCCACGGGTATACCGCAGAGGCGGTTTTGCGAACCGTCGAACAATTGGATCTGGTTGTATTTGGCGATGGAACCGGCGTACAGCATGGCGCGGGACTTAAACGCCGCCGCGGTGTATTTGTTCGCGCGGCCGCGCTCGCTGGATTCTTTCATGTTGCTGTACGCGAAATCCAGGTCTTCGGCGATAAAATCATACACTGCTTGTTCAGACGAGCGCGGAACCTTCAGTTCGTCGATGCTTTCTTCCGGGTAGTTCAGCACTTCTTTCACGATGGGCACGCCGCCGTAGCGTTTCACAAGCGCCATGTAAGTGAACGCCCGGATAAAATGTGCCTCTCCCAGCCAATGGTTCACATCCGCTTCCGGGAAATTTTTAGCGTAAGCAGGCATCGTTTGCAGGAAATAATTCGCTTCGCGGATCAGCGGGTATGCCCGTTCCCAGAAGTTGAACTGCTCGGCGGTGGCGCCGTTCAGGTCGCGGCTCAAAGCCTCGCCGGTATTGGCCGGCTGCGGATTGATGATCCAGAAATGGTTGGTGCCGCGGGTGGGCGAATAACGGAAATCTTCCATCGCCAGCTCGCTGTAACAACGCGCCATATAGATCCGCACGCCGCCTTCGGTATTAAACACGTCTTTGTCCTGTATCACGTTCATGGGCGGAATGTCCAGGTCGGTACACGCGGCGTGGCTGGTGATCAGGATGATGGAAAGCAGGAATATCTTGAGTTTCATAACATTAAAATTTAACGTTCAGGCCTACGGAAAATGTCCTGTTGAGCGGATACAGGTAGCTGTACAAAGTAGCCGGGTGCTCGGGGTCCACATACTTGATGTCGGTGATCGTGATCAGGTTGTAGCCGTTTACGTATGCGCGTACGCCGCCAAGACCGATCCTTTTCATGAGCGATTCCGGCAGCGAATAACCGATCTCCGCGCTTTTCAGGCGTACGTAAGCGGCGTTCTGCACATTGAAGCCGGAGTTTTCGTCGGGCACGGTGCCGGTGTACGCATATTTACCGGGTATCCACTCGATATTGGGATCGTAAGGGTCTGCCTTGGGATCGGCGGGATGCCACCTGTCCAGGAACAGCGCCAGGCCGCTGCCGCCGCCCCAGAGCGATTCGCGCAGCTGTTCGTTGTAACCCACGTTCACCATCCCGGAGCCTTGTATAAGCAGGTTGAAATCGATGCCTTTCCATTCGCCGCCCAGCATCAGCCCGTAATTGATCAGCGGGATGCCGTTGTAAGCGATGGGATGCACGTCCAGGTCGCTGATCATGCCATCTCCATTCCAGTCTTCGTAAGCATAATCGCCGGGCAATGCACCTCTTCCCACATAGATTTTGCTGTCGAGAATATCCTGCCAGGAAGCGAAACGGCCGCCGTCTCCAAGGCCCCAGCGGGCGTTGTTGAAGCGGTTGTTGGAATTCTGCCGCCAGTTTTCGTAGGAATTGCCCGCCGCCGCACGTTCCACAAACTGGTTACGCGTACGGGTATACGAATAGATCGCTTTGGCGTAATACATAAAATCGCCGATCTTATTCCCGTGGTTCACTTCTATCTCGATGCCCTGCGAACGGTTGCTGTTAAGGTTTTCTTGCGGAAGCTCCGCCCCTACCACGCCGGGCAGGCTTTGCGCGCGGGTGGTGAGCAGGCCCGTGCCGTTGCGGCGGAACACGTCTACCGTTACGCCCAGCATACCGCGCCACGCATCGATGTCGATGCCCAGGTTGGCGGTTTTAGCCACGAACCAGGTGATGTATGGATTGGGGATGCCTTTGCTTTGCAGGCCGTTGATAAATTCATTGTCGAACATGTGCCCTGGCGGCAGCTGGTTGTTGTTGCCGGACGCAGGATAAGTGTAACCGGTGATGAACTGGTAAGCGACCGCGCCATCGTCGCCCAGCTCGCCGTAAGATGCGCGCAGCTTCAGGTTGCTGATCATTTTTAAAGCGGAAGAACCTTTAAAGAACCCTTCCTCGGAAATTCTCCAGCCGATAGACGCGCCCGGGAAAAACCCGAACCGTTTGTCTTCCGGGAACTTCGACGAGCCGTCTCTTCTGAAACTCGCTTCCAGCAGGTATTTCTGTTTGTACGCGTAATTGATCCTGCCCACCAGCGCGCGGTTGGCGTTGCGGTAAAGGTCGTTCAGCGAAGACGACATATTCCCCTGCTGGTTGGTGCTGTTGCCCGCCATCAGCTGGTCTACCGCCAGGGAAAGCTCGCGCAATGCGTAGAAGTTGTCGCCGCTGCGCACGCTGTTTTCGTACAGCAGCAAAGCGCTTACGTCGTGCACGGAATTAAACTGGTGGTCGTAGTTGGCAGACAGCTGGAACAAGGTGTTCGGCCGCTCGAAATATTCCCTGCGCAAACTGCTGGGCGATTGCTGCGGCCGCGCCGTGTATACGTCAGACGCGGCGTCGTAAGTGTACTGGTTGTATTGCTGCTGGTAAATTTTGTTGGTGAAACTGTTGAAGTCGTAGCTGTACATGCCCTTAAACTTCAGCCCGTTGAGGAACGGCGCCTGGTACGTGGCGGATACGGACGATTGGAACCAGCGGTTCATAAATATCTTGTACCCCGAAATGTTTTTGTCAGACATCGCGATGGGGTTGGTGCCGTCTACCGGCGTGTGCGCGAGATATTCCGGGTTGTTGTTGGCGTAAACCGGCTCCAGCGGGTTTTGCCGCCAGAAGGACCGGATGATCCACCAGGCGTCCTGGTAGGGCTGGTTCTTCTGGTCGAGAATGCCGGTCAGGTTGAGATCTACGGTAATATCTTTAGTTACTTTTCCGGTAACGTTGGTGCGAACGTTGTAACGTTTGTAGTTGAGGTCGCCGCTGCGCAGGAAACCCTGCTGTTCGGTGTAACCGAGGCTCACGTAATAACTGATATCTTCGCTGCCGCCGGACGCGTTGAGGTTGTGCTGCATCTGCGGCACCACGTTTTTGATGGTGGGCGTGTACCAGTCCGTGCTTTGTTTGCTGCCGTTGTGGTATGCTTCGAAATCGGCGTCCGTGTACGCCAGGCGCCCGCCGTTCACATTATGCATCAGTTTTTCGTTCACCAGCGTCATGTAACCGATGGCGTCGAGAGAACGCGGCAGGCCGGATGGCGTTTGCCAGGTGTAGGAGCCGTTGTAGGTAAGCTGACGGCCGATCTTGCCGCGTTTGGTGGTCACCAGCACCACGCCGTTCGCCGCGCGCACGCCGTACACGGCGGCGGAAGCGTCTTTTAGCACGGATACGGATTCGATGTCGTTCGGATCGAGGCGCGCGATGTTATCGCGGGGAATGCCGTCGATGATCATGAGCGGCGCGCCGAAACCGCGGATGTCGAAGTTGTTGTCGAAAGAACCAGGCTCCGCGCTGTTTTGCACAACGCGCAGGCCGGGCACTTTACCGGTCAGCATATTCACCACGCTTTCGTTTTTTGTGGTGTTGATCTCTTTCGAAGTAACCGAAGCTACCGAGCCCGTGAGCGTCGCTTTTTTTTGCACGCCGTAACCCACTACCACCAGGGTGGTCAATGATTTGTTTTCCACCGCCAGTTTTACGTTAAGGGTGGTCTTTTTTTCGATCGGTATTTCCTGGCTGGTATAACCGATGAAAGAAAATACGAGCGTTTCCGTTCCGAGGGGTACAGACAGCACATAAGTGCCGTCATCCCGCGTGGCCGTGCCTTTGGATGTGCCTTTCACCGCCACGCTTACGCCGGGCAGCGGCTGGCCGCTTTCGTCCGTCACTTTTCCTTTTACGGTGAATGCAGCCTGTATGGGGCTGCTGCGCGGTTTCACCACGATGGTGTTTTCGCGGATGGTATAATCTAACGGCTGGTTTTCAAAACAGAGATCGAGCACTTCCTTTACCGTGGCCTTTTCCACGGAAATGCTCACCGGGCGGGCGGATGCCAGCTGGGCATCGTTGTACAGCAGCCGGTAGCCGCTTTGTCGTTTTAATTCGATCAGCACGGCTTCTACCGAAGCGTCTTTGACCTTCAGTGTGATCAGTTGCGCAAATGCGGACGCCCGCACCTGCATAAATGCGATCATACATAACGCGAAAGTCAGCTTCCCAAAAATGAGGAATTTCAATGTGTGGAACCGTTGCATAGCAAACATTTTGGCTGTTATGGTTAATAATGGCAAATATGATATGGCGATCAGCGGAGCACCTCGATCGTGCCGCCTTTCAGTTCAAAACGAACGCTTTCTGTCATTTCCAGCATCTCTAATACGCCGGAAACATTACTGTAACGTGATACGGTGCCGGAGAAGGTCAGCCCCGGCATGTCGCCCGCGTATACGGACCGAACGTCGTACCAGCGGGCGAGTTTGCGCATAATGCTATGGATTTCTTCGTTATCGAAAATAAAAAGCCCGTTCTTCCAGGCCACGGCTTCTTCCACGTTCGCCTGCCTGGTAGTGATGGCATTGCCGACCACCGCCTGCATGCCGGGTTTCAGCAGCTTCCTGCCGGATGCGTTGCTCACGGCCACGCTGCCTTCCAGCAGCGTTACTTTGCTTTTGGATTCGTCCGGGTAGGCCATTACGTTGAAATGCGTACCGAGCACTTCCACCGCGGTGCCGTTGAACGATACTTTGAAGGGCCGCGCGGCGTCTTTCGTTACTTCAAAGTAGGCTTCGCCGGTAATTTCCACGGCGCGCTCCCGCGCGCTGAACGCGGAAGGGAAACGAAGCGAGGAAGCGGCATTGAGCCATACGTTCGTGCCGTCTGCCAGCGTGATCCTGAATTGCCCGCCTACCGGCGTGGAAAGCGTATGCACCTGTATCGCACCCGCATCCGCGCCGGCGTTGTACGCCAGGCTGCCGCTGTCCAGCTTTATCGCGCGGATGCCGCCCTGCGCGAATAACGTGCCGTTAGACGCACTGTCCAGCACAATACGCCGACCATTGCCTAATGTGAGCGTGGCTTTGTTACCGCCCGGGGGGCGGTCGTTTTCGTGAATGGCAACAGCGGTAACGGGAGAAACAGGAGAAGGTTTGAGCAGCCACCAGCCCAACGCGGCAAACAGCAGTATGGCCGCAGCGGTGGCGACACGCCTCAAAGTGCGGATGCGCGCGGTTTTCCGCCACCCGATCTTCTGCTCGATAGTGCGTAGCAGTCTTTTTTCATGAAGCTCGCGGCTTTCTGCCAGCAACGACGGCACTTCCAGCTCACGTCCGTCATCGTGGGCCAGCCATCCGGCCAGCTCAGCAGATTCTTCGGGCGTAATATCGCCCTGCAGCTGCTTTCGGGCAAGCTCGCGGTAACGTTCGTTCGTGGAATGGCCTTGCATCAGCAAAAGGGTTTCTAATACAAGGTCAATTGAAAAAGGATTTACCCTGAACGGAAGGAAAAAAAATTTTGAAAGGGATTACAGGAACATCATCAGCATCCTGGAAATGAGCTGCCCGAGGCCGGCGCGGAGTACTTTAAGCGCCCTGCTGATGTGGGTTTCGACGGTTTTTTCGGACACTTTCATGTAACGGGCTATTTCGCGCTGGCTGTATCCCTCGCCGCGAAGGCGGTACGCGAGCCGGCATTTTTCAGGCAGCGCGGCGACCATTTTTTCGAGCCAGCCTCTCAGGTCTTCGAACCCGAGCCATTCTTCGGTGGAGCGGTCTTCGGGCGAAAGACTGCGTGCGGTATCGCGGAGATAAGTTTCGGCTTTGTGCTGCCGGGCGAGGAAATTCAGGATGCGGTACCGCACGGCCACCACCAGGTAACCGGTCAGCTGCTCCCGTACCTCCAGCGATTCGCGGCGCTGCCAGAGGTCGGTGAACACGTCCTGCACAATGCTTTCCGCTTCGGAAACGTCGTTCAGTTTTTTGCCCGCGATGTAAAGCAATTTATCCCAATACCTTTTATAAATCTCCCGGAACGCGTGCGGCTCACCGCTCCGGAGAAGACCCAAGAGTTCTTCATCAGTGTGGAATTGCAGATGGATGACCGCCATCAATGTAGGTATTAAAATGTGGTTGAATTACCCAAAATCTCTTCTACCTGTCTTTTGCAAACATACTGCTAAATCGTTAATGCAGGAGGTTAAAAATTGAAATAAAACAAACCAATGCGTATTACGGGGGAGTATGTTTATATATATGTGGCAGGTTAACAATCGTTTTGAAAAAAAAAGGCGGAACAGGTCATTACAACCCGTCCCGCCGGTATAAGTCAGTAATTTTTATTGATATTATTGCAGCACCCCCCCGCCAAGCGCCCGGTACAGTTCCACGAGGCCCACATTTACGTGCCTTCTCGTGGAAACCAGCGCCAGCTCCGCTTCCAGCACGCTTTTCTGCGCGGTGATCACCTCGAGGTACGAGGCGTAGCCGGTCGTGTACATGGTATTGGCGGTAGCCACCGCGCCCGTGAGCACAGCTACTTCCTTATTTTTCAAAGCATATACCCGCTGCTGGTTCTCCACTTTGTTCAACGCCGTGGCGATCTCTTTGTAACCGTCCACCACGGCCTGCTGCCAATGATAAAACGCGCTGGTGGCCGATGCGGTGGAGATATTGAACTGCGATTTCAGTTGCCGTTTGTTAAAGATCGGCGCGGTAATGCCGCCAGCAATGCCCCATGCGATGGACGCAGGGGTTTGAAACAGCAGTCCCGCTTTAAATGAATTAAAACCCGCGTAAGGCGTAAGGGTAAGCGACGGCAGGAAAGAAGCGCGCGCGGCTTCCACATCCGCGCGGCTGGCGGCCAATTCCAGTTCGGCCTGGCGTACGTCCGGGCGCCGCAGCAGCAAACTTACGGGGATGTTGCCCGTTACCGCGACGGGCAACGAAGTGTCCACCCTCCGGGCGATGGGCATCGGGAAGCGGCCCAGCGCGGCGTTCAGCTGGTTCTCGATCGCATTGATCTCCTGCCGGATGTTATACGCCAGCCCCTGCGTGCTCAACAGCTGTGCGGTGAACTGCTGTACGGCCAGCTCGGTGGCGCGCCCCGCGGCCTTCTGCACGTTCACGGTGGCTACGGCGGTTTCCTGCAAAAGAATATTCCTTTCAATGATCCTCAGCTCCTCATCCAGCGCGGTAAGCTCGTAATACATGCCCGCAATGCCGGCGGCAATCTGTGTTTTCAGCAGCCGCTGCCCTTCCTGCGAAGCCAGCAGCCGGTGGTACGCAGCTTTTTTCCGGCTTTTCAGTTTCCCCCACAGATCGATCTCCCACGAACTGCGCAAGCCCACGAAATAATCGGGCACGTTGCGCGGGATGCGCTGGTCTTTATCGATGTTGGGCGACAGGTTCGTATCAAAATTCCCGACGCCGTTCATCGTATAATCGCCGTATTTCTCCACGCCTGCGCTCACGGAAAGATCAAGGGAAGGCAATGCCGCGTTTTTTGCGGACAACAAATTCGCGCGCGCCGCTTCGATGCGCTGCGCCGCGGCCAGCAGGTCGTTGTTGCGCAACATGGCCGTATCTATCAGCGCGCGAAGATGCGGGTCGCGGAACACTTGCTGAAAAGCGGACAAAGAAAGCGTATCGTTCCCCGCAACCGGTACGGGCCGGGCTTCGGGCAGGGTGAGCTTCCCGGGCATACTGCACGCGCCAAGGCCCGTCATCGTCAATACCAGCAAGCCTTTGCATATATTATTCATTCGTATAAGCATTTAATTCAACATTCTTTTTCCTCGTGATGGACGCAAACAGCACATACAAACCGGGTATAACGATCACGCCGAACAGCGTGCCGATCAGCATGCCGCCCGCCGCGGCGGTACCGATGGAACGGTTGCCCATGGCGCCCGCGCCCGATGCAAGACACAATGGTATCAAACCCGCGATGAACGCGAAAGAGGTCATCAGGATCGGCCGCAGCCTCGACACCGCTCCCTGTATCGCCGCCTTCCGGATACTTGCGCCCTGTTTGTTGCGCAGTACGGCGAACTCCACGATCAGGATCGCGTTTTTGCCCAGCAGGCCGATCAGCATCACCAGCGCAACCTGTGCGTAGATGTTGTTTTCCAGGCCCAGCAGGTACAGGCTGAAAAACGCGCCGAAAATGCCTGCGGGCAGCGAAAGCAGTACCGGCAAAGGCAGCAGCAGGCTTTCGTATTGCGCGGCGAGCAGCAGGTAAACGAATACCAGGCAGATCAGGAAAATAAACGCCGCCTGGTTGCCGGAAGCGATCTGTTCGCGCGTCATGCCGCTCCATTCGTACGTGAAACCGCGCGGCAACTCCTTCGCGGCAACTTCTTCCGCCGCACGGATGGCGTCTCCGCTGCTGTAGCCGGGTGAGGCATCGCCGTTGATCATGGCGGAGGTGTACATATTGTAACGTGTGAGCTGTTCAGGTCCGTATACCCGTTCCAGTTTGATGAAATCCGCGTAAGGCACCATTTCTCCCCGGTCGTTTTTGACGTGCAGCAGCAACAGGTCTTCCGGTTTGCTGCGGAACTGCGGTTCGGCCTGCACCATCACCTTGTACATCTGCCCGAAACGGATAAAGTTGGACGCATAATAGCTGCCCACCAGCGTTTGAAGGTTACTCATCGCATTGTCGATATTCACGCCTTTTTTGGCGGCCATCGCCTGGTCGAGGTGGATGAGGTATTGCGGAAATTCCGCGTCGAAGCTGGTAAAAGCGCTGCTGATCTCGGGGCGGTCGTTGAGCGCGTCGATGAACTTGTTCGTGATGCGCGCCGTTTGCACGAAATCGCTGCTGCCCGTGCGGTCTATCACGCGTAATTCAAAACCGCTGGAGTTACCAAAGCCCGGTACGGTGGGCGGCGGGAAAAATTCTATCGAAGCGTCGGAAATGGAGCGGGTCTCTTTTTGCAGTTTCGCGATCACCGCGTTAACGTCCATCTCACGCTCTTCCCAGGATTTGAGGTTCACCATCGCCATACCGTACGATGCGCCGGCCACTTCGTTCACGAGGCTGTAACCCGCCAGCGTGGAGATCGATTCCACTTCATCGAACTGCCCGGCAATGGCCTGCACTTCGTCCAGCACCTTTTCCGTGCGCTCCAGCGTAGCGCCCGGCGGCGCCGTTACGTTCACGTAGATGATCCCCTGGTCTTCCGTCGGGATAAAACCGGAAGGCAGCACCGCGCTGACGCCCCAGGTGAAAATGAAGAACAATATGAGGCTGATCAGCGTCACCCACCTGCGGCCGGCTATCAGCCGCATGAAGCGGGCGTAACCGCGTTCCGTTGCGTTATAGCCTCGGTTAAAGCCGTTGAAGAAACGTTGCAGCCAACCTTTTTTCCTGCCGGTATTATGTTTCAGCATGATGGCGCAAAGCGCGGGGGTAAGCGTAACGGCGTTGATGCCGGAGATCACGATCGCCACCGCCAGGGTAAGCGAGAACTGCCGGTAAAACACGCCCACGGGGCCGGATAAAAACGCCACCGGGATAAACACGGCGGACATCACGAGCGTAATGGCCACCAGAGCGCCGCTGATCTCGCGCATGGCCGCCAGCGTGGCTTCCATGGGCGGCATGTGTTCCTCTGTCATCTTCACATGCACGGCCTCCACCACCACGATCGCATTGTCTACCACGATGCCGATCGCCAGCACGAGTGCAAACAGGGTGAGCAGGTTGATGGAAAAACCCATCATCTGCATAAACGCCAGCGTGCCGATCAGCGCTACAGGCACTGCCAGCGCGGGAATGAGCGTTGACCGGAAGTCCTGCAAAAAGATGAACACCACCAGGAACACCAGCAGGAAAGCTTCCACCAGCGTGCGCATCACTTCGGAAATAGAAGCGTCGAGGAAGCGGGAAACGTCGTAGTTGAAGTTGTAGGTCATGCCCGGAGGGAACGACGTACGCTGCATTTCTTCCATCTTCGCTTTTACGTTGCTGATCACGTCGCGGGCATTGGAGCCGGGGCGTTGTTTGAGCATGATGGAAGCCGACGGTTTGCCGTCTGTTTTGGACACCATGCTGTACGTGAGCGAACCGAATTCCACGTCCGCCACGTCTTTCAGCAACAACAAAGCCCCGTCCGATCCCGAGCGCAGCACGATCTGTTTGTATTGCTCCGGCTCGAAAAATTTACCGGTGTACCGCAGTACATATTGCAGCATCAGCGGGTCTTTGTCCGAGCTTTCGCCCGTTTTGCCCGGCGCGGCTTCTACGTTCTGTTTGCGGATGGCGGCGATCACTTCTTCGGCGGAAATATTGTATGCCAGCATACGGTCGGGCTTCAGCCAGACGCGCATCGCGTATTCCTTAGCGCCCATGATCTCCGCACGGCCCACGCCGTCGATGCGTTTGAGCTCCTGCAACACGGTGATGTCCGCAAAATTGTAAATGAACTGCTCGTCGAGCGTGGTATCGTCGCTCATGATGTTGAGGTAGAGCAGCATGCTGTTCACTTCCTTTTCCGTGGTCACCCCGCTTTTGATCACCTCTTCCGGCAGCTCGTCGATGATGGTGGCCACGCGGTTCTGCACGTTCACTGCGGCCTGGTCGGGATCGGTCTCCACGCTGAAATTGATCGTGATCACGGTAAGACCGTTGTTGCTGGAAACGGAGGACATGTAGGTCATGCCCGGCACGCCGTTGATGGCACGCTCCAGCGGCGTGGCCACTGCTTTGGCGCATACTTCGGCGTTAGCGCCGGTGTATTTCGCCGTTACCGTTACGGAAGGCGGCACGATGTCCGGGAATTGCGTGACCGGCAGCGAAATGAGCGCCAGCAGGCCTACCAGCAGGATAATAAGAGATATGACCAGTGATAACACCGGTCTTTTTATAAAAGTATCAAACATGTTCTTCGTGATTTTTCCGATAAAGGAGGTTTAGGTCAACTACGCAGCAAACTGTCCATTGCAACGGGTTTCGGCTCGATCTTCATACCGTCGCGGATATTGCGCACGCCTTCGCAGACCACGCGTTCCCCGGGCTTCAGCCCGCTTTCCACGATATAAAAATGAGCGAACCGCGTTTGCGGATGGAAGTTTTTCATTTTCACTTTATTTTCCTTATCCACCACGAAAACATAGTTTTTGTCCTGCATTTCAAACACGGCCTTTTGCGGTACGATCACCACGTCTTCCAGTTCGCTGCGGAGCTTTACTTTACCGCTGGCGCCGTGTTTGAGCAATTTGCCGGGGTTCGGGAACCGTGCGCGGAACGCGATGGAACCGGTGTTTTCCTCGAACTCCCCTTCCACCGTTTCGATCTCGCCGATGTGCGCGTAACGCGCGCCGTCCGCCAGTTCGAGGCGTACTTTGCGGTAGGCGTCTTCCCCGTTGGCGAGGGATTTTTTATAATGCAGGTACTCGGTTTCGGAAACGGAAAAATAGGCGTACACCTGGCGCGTGTCAGACACGGTGGTGAACAGCGAGCCTTCGTTGATGAGGCTGCCGGTTTTCAGCGGGATGCGGTCTATCAACCCGTCGAACGGCGCGCGCACGTTGGTGTAGCTCAGCCGCATGGCCGCGTTGGCTTCGGCGGAGCGGGCTTCGTCTATTTTCGCTTTGGCCGCGGCAAGCCGCGCTTCGGCCACTTCCAGTTCCGTTGCCGCCACTACTTTTTTTTCCACGAGCAATTTCACTTTGCCTGTTTCGAGCTCGGCGGCTTTCGCTTCGGCGATCACGTTGGTGAGGGCGGCTTTGGCGCGGGCAAGCTCGGCGCTGTATTCGGCATCGCTGATGCTGAACAGCAACTGGCCTTTTTTCACTTCCTGGCCTTCGTCCACATAGATCTTTTCAAGAAAACCGCTTACCCTGGCCCTTACTTCCACGTTCTGAACGGCCTGTATATTGGCTACGTACGAGCGGTAGAACATGGTGTCTGTTGCGATCAGCTCGGTTACGGGTAATGTTTTGATGTCTTTTTCGTTGGTCTTTTCTCCTTTCGCGGCGCATCCGGCCATGGCAAGCACAGGCAGCGATGCGATCAGCCACTTCGTCAGTTGCATAATAAAAAGTTATAAGTATTTGGTTACGGCAAAAAAAATCCCGGCCGGCCGACATTCGGCCGTTAAAAAAGTAGGAACAAAAATGCTGGAAGCGATTGTCAGAATGGGGTTAACCGGAAAAGGAAAGAATAGTACGCAGGTAAAAATGCGTGTTGGAAACGATATTCCCCGGTTTTGTTTTCGGGGATGAAGATGCTTAATGTAGGGTTTTGCGGAAGCCTGAAGATGGCGTAATTCTCGAAGCTGTATTGCCTGGAAGCGCCGGAAATATACAGGCGCGATTTGCGGCGGTGTTTCGGTGTTTTCGCGATCTCATGAACGGGCTCGTCTTCTTCCATGTGCACCGGCGCTCGGTGTTTCTCCGCAAGAGACTGCCAGCCGCCGTCCGCAAGCTGGCGATGCGCTGCTACAACGGGCACGGAAAGGCTCACCAGCTGAATGGTCAGCATGATGACACAGATCATCCATTGCTTTAATATGTGTTTGTTTTTCCGCATCACGAATCGCAAAAATAAAATTTATGCGTTAGAAGTCAAAACCGCTCTTCAACTTTTAGCACAATCGTGTTATTCGGCAGTAAGCCGTAAAACAAGCTGGAACAGGCGATGCGAGGGGATCGTAAAATAATCCATCAATTTCCATACATCCTCTATTTGGGCGCAGGGCTGTATCTTCTATTTTAGCGGCATCGATCAACAATCCACGTGTAATGAAAAACAATGTATCCCGTTATGTATTCCTGTTATTGTTGCTGGCTGCCGCGCCGCATGTAAATGCCCAGCAGCGGGAAAATACATCGTCCATTTCACTCGCCGGCATCTGGAAATTCAAGCTCGACGCCTTCGAAACCGGCATCAGCGCCAACGGCGTGCAACTCTTGCCTTCGCTGCCTGAAGAGATCACGCTGCCGGGCTCTACGGACCAGGCTGGAAAAGGCTATAAAACGCAGGACATGGGCTCGCTGCGCCTCACCCGGCTGTTCGAATACAAAGGCCCGGCCTGGTACGAAAAGAAAATATTCGTTCCCGCCGAATGGCAGCACAAAGACGTGCAACTGTTCCTCGAAAGGGTACACTGGCAGTCCAGCATATGGATCAACGGCAAACCGGCCGGCAAACGCGAAAGTCTTTCCACCCCGCATACCTACATGGTTACCGGGTCCATCCAGCCGGGGAAGATCAATACCATCCTTATCCGCGTGAACAATGACAACATCTACGGCATCGCGTATAGCCACGCCATCAGCGCCGAAACACAAACCAACTGGAACGGCATCACCGGCAAAATGATGCTGCAGGCGTTCGATAAAGTGCGCATCGGCGACGTGGAGGTATTCCCGGACATCGCGCAGAAACAGGCCCGGTTGAAAATAAAAGTGGTGAACAACAGTGGCAAACCGGTGCAGGGAAAACTCAATTTCACTTCCGGCTCCAAAACCGCCACCACCGCGTTCTCCGGAAAAGATTCCATTATTCACGCGGAGGCGGTGCTGCCGCTTGGCGGCGATATGCGTTTGTGGGATGAATTTGATCCTTCATTATACACGCTTCATTCTGATTTGTCCGCCGGCGCAGGCGAACAAACTTACCGCGATTCGCGCGACATTACTTTCGGTATGCGCGAAATAACCACCGATAACAAACGCATCGCCGTCAACGGCAGGCCGGTGTTTATCAGGGCTACCGTTCATTGCGCGGAATTCCCGGTCACCGGTTACCCGCCCGCCGACATCGACGCGTGGCTCCGCATTTTTTATACCTGCAAGGCTTACGGCCTCAACGCCGTGCGTTTCCATTCCTGGTGCCCGCCCGAAGCGGCGTTTGATGCGGCAGACCAATTGGGGCTGTATCTACAGGTCGAAAATTCCGACTGGCGGTTCACCGTCGGGCAGGATTCCGCCACCAACCGTTTCCTGCAGGAAGAAGCCGTGCGCATACTCGAAACATACGGCAATCATCCTTCGTTTACGATGATGGGCGAAGGCAACGAACTGGTAGGCCCTACGGTGAAACCATTTCTTTCCGGCCTCGTGAGCGAATGGCGGAAAAAAGACCCGCGCCGCATTTACACCGGCAGCGCGGCTTACCCGATGGTGCCGGAAAACCAGTTCAACGTTTTTTACGGCGCCCGCCCCCAGCGGTGGAAAGAAGGCTTAAAAGGAAGGTTCAACGTAAAACCGCTCGATACACGGTACGATTATGCGGAATACGTCGCCAAATCGGAGGTGCCGATGATCACGCATGAAGTGGGGCAATGGTGCGTGTACCCGAACTTCGCCGAGCTGCCGAAATACACCGGCGTGCTCAAACCCTACAACTACGAGCTTTTCCGCGAATCGTTGCGCGAGCATCATATGCTGGACCAGGCGGAACAATTCACGATGGCTTCGGGGAAATTCCAGGTGATACAGAAAAAAGAAGAGATCGAATCGTACCTGCGAACGCCGCAGCTGGCGGGTTATCACCTGCTGCAGCTGAACGACTTCCCCGGCCAGGGCACGTCGCCCGTGGGTGTGGTAGACGTATTCTGGGACCCCAAACCTTACGTTTCCGCCAAAGAATTCAGCGCTTACCAGGCCGCAAGGGTGCCGTTAATGAGAACGGACGGGCTCACCTATACCAATTCGCAAACTTTCCGCGCCACCATTCAATTCGCCAACTTCGGCCCTTCCGCGATGGAGAACGTTTCCACGGAATGGTCGCTGCAATACGAAGACGGCCGGGCTTATGAAAAAGGCAGCTTCCCGCAGCAACATATTGCGATAGGCAGTCCTTTCACGCTCGGGGAAATATCGTTGCCGCTGAACCGGATAGAAAAAGCCTCGCGCATGACGCTCACCGTGAATGCGGGCGGGCACAGCAACGAATGGCGCATCTGGGTATACCCGGCCACGCTGCCCGCCGTGCCGGCCAAAGGCGTACTGGTAACGGGCAGCCTGAACGACAAGGCGAAAAAGACATTGCAGAACGGCGGGAAAGTATTGCTGCTGGCGGATACGGCCGCCATCGCATCCGATGTGCCGCCGGGTTTTTCCGGCATTTCCTGGAACGCGGTATGGTCTGGTATGCCGCCCAACCTGCTAGGCATTCTTTGCGACCCGCAGCATCCGGCGCTGGCCGATTTCCCGACCGAATACCATTCCAACTGGCAATGGTGGGATGTTGTGGCGCATTCCCGCCCCATGCTGCTGGACAGTATGCCCGCGTCGTTTAAACCACTTGTGCAGATGATACCGGACTGGAACAAAAACAACAAAATTGGGTTGGTGTTTGAAGCGAAAGTCGGGAAAGGCAGCCTGTTGATGACGAGCGTAGACCTGGTGCACGATATGGACAAAAGGCCCGTGGCCCGGCAGTTGCTGTACAGCCTGCAACGGTACGCGGCCGGCGAACAGTTCACGCCGGGGAATGAAATTTCGCTGCAACAGTTGGAACAGCTTTTTAAGACGGGAAAATAATCGCATAAAAAAGGGCTGCTCTGTTTAAAGCAGCCCTTTCGTTTATTTTGAAACCTGTTATTTTGCCTTTTTTGCTACCAGTTTGCCGAAATCCTTACCGGCTTTGGCATAAGCGTCGCCGATGCGCAAACCCGTGTCGAACTGGCCTTTACCGCCTTTTTCACGGTCTACCCTGATCTTGCAGACCGGTTTTTTCAGGTCGGCCGTATCATAAATGGCGATTTCCAGCTCAATTTCCGCGTAAGCGGATTTAATGCCCACGTTGTAACCCGGCTCGATAAAACGGGTGTCTACCACCATCACATATTTCGAAGCGGCGCCCTCGTCGAGTTTGATTTCGGCGTATTTGGAAAACAGCTCTATGAATTTGGGATGATAACGTTTCTCCCTGTCTGCATACCAGCTTTTTTCCCATTCATCGCCTTTGCCGGCCTCCTTGTCATTTTTTTCCTTTTTCTTCTTTTTGATGTAGTTCTCTTCTTTACCGAGCTCGCCTACACGGAGTTTGTCGTATATGAACGACACTTTCATTTCAGATACGTCTTTGAGAAATACAAGGCTGCCTTTGGTCACTTCCTGTGCCTTCGACTGCAGGGCGATAAACGGGGCTCCCGCGAACATTGCGAGAAAAAGTAATTTTTTCATACGTTAAGGGATTAATTTTTAAACGGATCGAAATTACATATTTTATCCATCTATTTTCGTTTATTTTCTCTTAATGAAAGTTCCGGCCTTTGTAGAAGATGTTTTTCGCGTCCGTTTCGCCGGGCGTTGGTTGTTGCGGGGTGGGGATCAGCGGTTGGTCGTCTCCGGGGATGGTCATGTTGCGCAGCAGTTTGGTGAGGTTAAAACATTTCTGAACGACTACGTGCACCACTTCCCCTTCGCGCTGCACTTTTCCCTCCACCATCAGCAATCTCGATTGTACGATCTCCTTGCGGTATTTGTCGAACAGCTTTTCGAAGACCACGAGGTTGGAAAAACTGGTTTCGTCTTCGATAGTGATAAAACACACGCCGCTGGCGGTAGAGGGGCGTTGCCTCACCAGCACGAGGCCGGCCACTTTCACGAGCGAACCGTCTATTGTTTCGCTGATCTCCTTCGTGGAGAGCACGTTCAGCATCTTCAGCTGTTCCCGTACAAAACTCACCGGGTGCGCTTTCAGCGATAATGTGGTGGAAGCGTAATCCTGCACTACGTGTTCCGCTTCGCTCATAAACGGCAGCTCCACCTGTATTTCTTTTGCGCTTTCCGAAGGCTGCCCTTCAAAAAGCGCGATGGGCCTGTCGTGCAGGGCGGCCACTTCCCAGAGGGCCTGCCGGCGGTCGAGGCCGAGCGAGCGGAAAGCATCGGCGTCCGCCAGTTTTTCCAGCGCGGTTTGTGAAACGCCCGCTTCGCGGATGGCGGTGATGCTGGTATAACCTGTTCCGCGTGCGGCGGTGAGCGTATCCGTATCTTCTTGTTTAAAGCCGCCTACCTGCCGGAAACCGAGGCGGATCGCGCGGTATTTCGGGGCGCCGTTTTCGAGGGTATTGTCCCAAAGGGAATGGTTCACATCCACGGGGCGCACTTCCACGCCGTGTTTTCGCGCATCGATCACGATCTGCGCGGGCTGGTAAAATCCCATCGGCATGCTGTTGAGCAATGCGGTGGCGAATACGTCAGGGTGATGATATTTCAGCCAGGAGCTGACATATACCAGCAATGCGAAACTTGCGGCATGGCTTTCGGGGAAACCGTAGCTGCCGAAACCTTCCAGCTGGTGGAATACGCGGCGGGCGAAATCTTCCTTGTAACCTTTTTTCATCATGCCGTCGACCAGTTTTTTTTCGAAGCGGCTTACTTTTCCGTGGGACTTGAAGGTGGCCATGCTGCGCCGCAGCTCGTCTGCTTCTGCGGGCGTAAATCCCGCTGCAACGATCGCGATCTTCATCGCCTGTTCCTGGAACAGCGGCACGCCCAGCGTGCGTTTGAGAATATCTTCCAATTCTTTTGAAGGGTATTCCACATCCTCTTCTTTATTTCTCCGCCGCAGGTAAGGATGCACCATGTCTCCCTGTATAGGCCCGGGCCGCACAATGGCCACTTCGATCACGAGATCGTAAAAACATTTCGGTTTGAGCCGCGGCAGCATCGACATTTGGGCGCGGCTTTCGATCTGGAATACGCCGAGCGTATCGGCATGACTGATCATTTTATACACGTCGGCATCATCTTGCGGGATATTCGCGAGCGTGAGCGCCCGGCCGTAATGCTGCTTCGCAAGGTCAAAAGCCTTGCGGATGCAGGTAAGCATGCCCAGCGCCAGTACGTCTATTTTCAGGAAACCGAGCGTGTCGATGTCATCTTTATTCCATTCAATATTCGTTCTGTCTTCCATTCTTGCGTTCATCACCGGGCAGAGGTCGGTCAATTTGCCGCGCGTGATCACGAAGCCGCCGGTATGCTGGCCCAGCTGGCGTGGGAAGCCCATCATCTGTTCCGTCAGTTCCAGTACTTTCCGCAAATGCGGTTCGGAGGGGTCGAGCCCTTCTTCCCGGATGCGGTCTTCGTCTACCCCGTCATCGAAATAAGACAATGCGCCGCTCAACCGGTCGATCAGGTCGATCGAAAGGCCCATGGCCTTTCCCACGTCCCTCACCGCGCCTTTTTGCCGTTGCTGGGTAACGGTGGCTACGATGGCGGCGCGGTCGCGGCCGTATTTTTCATAAATGTACTGGATCACTTCTTCGCGGCGTTCGTGCTCAAAATCCACGTCGATATCGGGCGGCTCGTTGCGGGCCGATGAAATGAAACGTTCGAACAGCGTGTCGAACTTGGCCGGGTTCACCGCGGTGATGCCGAGGCAATAACAGACGGTGGAGTTGGCCGCGGAACCGCGTCCCTGGCACAGGATGCCTTGTTTCCGCGCAAAACGAACGATGTCGTGTACGGTCAGGAAATAAGAGGCGTAGTTCATTTCCTCCATGAAAGCCAGTTCGTAAACGATGGCCGAGGAGATCTTTTCCGGGATATTGTTGCCGAAATGTTCGCGCGCGCCTTCCCAGGCAAGGTGGGTAAGTTCCTCCTGGGGCGTGCGGCCATCGGTGGTCAGTTCTTCGGGATAAATATATTCCAGGCTGCTTAGCGAAAAAACGCAGGCTTCTTCGATCTCTTTGCTCCGCCTGATCGCGTCGGGGTAACGCATGAAGAGGCGCTGCATTTCACCGATCGGTTTGAGGTAACGTTCTGCGTTGCTGTGCAGCAGGTATCCCGCTTCCTGGATGGTCGTTTTTTCGCGCACGCAGGTAAGCACGTCCTGCAGCTCGCGGCGTTGCGGGATGTGATAATGCACGTCGTTGGTGGCTACCATGGGCATGCCGAATTTTTCGGAAAGCCGGGCGAGGCGGTAGAGTTTTTTCTGATCGTCGCCATCATAAGAGCGGCTTGCGCCGAGATAAAGGTTTTGTCCGAATGCTTCGCGGTATTGCTGCAATGCCGCCGTAAAATCCTCTTCGAAATCGAATTGTGCGTTGAGCGTGACGGGCGGCACCACGATCAGTTTCATACCGTGATGATGCGCGTATACATCCTGCCGGTAGAGGTGGCATTGTCCTTTTTCGGCGCGCAGGTTGCCGGTGGTGAGCAGCGCGGACAGGCGGCTGTAAGCGTCTTTATCCGTCGGGTAGGCCAGCAGGCTGGGACCGTCCAGCAGATCGATGCGGCATGCGGGAATAATGCGGATGCCGTATTCTTTAGCGGCGGCATGCCCGCGCACGATACCGGCAAAAGTGTTCCTGTCGGTAATGGCAATTGCCGAATAGCCGTATTCAGCGGCCTGTTCCACCAGTTCTTCCGGGTGCGATGCGCCGCGAAGGAAACTGAAATTGCTGGTAACCTGCAGTTCTGTATAATTCATGCCTCTTTTCTTTCTTCACGCAAAAAATGTATAGGTAAAACCATTCCGGGCAAACAAATCATTTATCATTTTTACTTTATGGAAATTTTCCCGGGCTACAAACGTTGTTTTGTTTTATGAGATTAATTTTAAACCACTGCCTGCACTGTAATACCCGAAATCGAAAATGCGGTTTTCCCCTCACGCAAAAAAACCATGTATAAACCACTGCCTGCGCTGGTCTTCGTTGTAATGCCCGGACCGGAACAGCCAGTAACGGCCGCCCTGTTCGTCTTCCACGGTGTAATAATCCCGGTGCTCCCCTCCATCGATCCACCATTCGCGTTCTATGCGCTCCGGGCCGTCCGCTTTTTTGATCTGGTGCAACCGGCCCCTGTAGCGGAACAACATCGGCGGGTAATCGGGAATGGGCGCAGTGACCTCCACCTCTTCGGGATGCGGCAGCAACAGCACCGGCCTCGGCCTGTCCAGCCGCCAGCCGGAGGCCGGTTTGTCTTTTAAAGACAACGCCTTCGTTACTGATCTTTCCGGCCAGTAATGTTCGCCGGGCAAAAACCGGCGGACGGCGCCTTCCCCTGCCTTACCGGCCAGCCTGTCCAGCAATTCCGCCACAGCAGCGTCTTCCAGGCCCGGGCCGGATGCCCATAGTTTCTCCTGCTCATGTTCCACTTCTTCCACCTGCGGCGCTTCCAGCACAAATAATTCGATGCCCAGCGCCGGCTCGATGGCGGATATTTTCTGTTCGAATAATTTGTACAAATGCTCCCTGTGATGCGAAGCGCGGGTAACGGCCACGTTTATCTCCACCATTTTTCCATCTACCCTGAAACATTTCAGCGCAGCGGTCCTCAATCCTTTCCCTTCCGCTTCCAGGCGTTTGCAAAGCGTTTCCAGCAGGCGGTCGATGGCAATGCCGATGCCCGTCGCCGTTTGGATAGGTTCCAGGCAATTGAGCCGTTCCTGGTACGGCGGATTAATGTAAACGGGACGGAGAAATTCTTCCGCCTGCCCCAGCGCCTGGCTCAGCCTGACCAGCAGGTCTTCGCCGAAACGCCTTCGCAGCACGGCTCTTGGCATGTCCGCAAAACCCGCAATGCGATGAAAGCCCAATTTCTGCAATTTCAACAACACTGCCGGATCGGGCCGTAATGCGGCGGGCGGTAAGGGCAACAATGTGGCCATCAATTCATCGTCGGCAATAATATTTTTCTCTCCGAACCGCGAGACGGCCCATGCCGCGCCTACGGTGCCGGCCATTGCCGCCCGCGCGTCGAAGCCGGCGGCTTTCAATTTGGTCAATATCTCATCCAGGTAAGCCTGTTCGCCGCCCCAGAGATGGGCGCAGCCGCTCGCGTCGAGCACGATACCGTCGGGCGCATCTATTGCGGCAACCGGCGTAAAACGGATGCACCATTCGGCGAGTGTTCTTAATAATTTCTCTTCCAGTCCGGGCACGTCGTCGAATACCGTTAAACCCGGTTCAATCGCTTTTGCGTCGGCAACGGGCATGCCGGGGACAAGACCGGTTACTTCCGCCAGCCTGTTCACCGCGGTGATGGTCATGCGCCCGTGCACCGGCGCAGCGAATACAAAAGGCGTTTTCCGCAAAACAGGCCGCCGGCGGGCCATCCAATCCGTTACGAGGTAACGGAACCATATTGCAACATACCGTTTCTCCATCTTATCCTCCTCTTTTTTCACCGGATGTTACGCTGATAAATATGCTTTTATGTACAAAAGCATTTCCCGGCTAAACAAACCAACATCGGGCTATACAGCCGGTTACCGCGTAGCGGAATCCTATTGCAACAAACTATTTCATCATCCTGTCCTTCTCTTCTTTTTCACCGTTACCACGCTGCTAAATAAGCCCTATGTGCAAAAATGTTTTCAGGCCAGACAAGCCTTCCCACTATCATTACCCCGCCTTCCTGTTCTGATCCGGCGCCGTGGAAACCAACTGCTCCGGCAGCATCGCAAACTGCCCGGCCGACCATTCTACTTTCCATGCACCGGGCTGACCATTGCGCACTTTCAACAGTTCCACATTCCAGCGCGGGAAACCAACGCCAGGCATCCCTTCTTCCAGCAGGCTGGGCAAAGGCCGCACCTTCCACTGTGCAACACTTGCAATCGTATTCAGCTTCCGCGGATCGGTACGCAGCAAAAAACAAGTGACACCGCTCTGCTCCACCACCAGCTGCACCCTCCGCGACTGCGTAAACGTCATGCCCGCCAGGTCCACGATCACCGCGGAAAGCCCTTCACATTTCAAACTCTCCTCCATCGCCCACAACACATCCTTCTCCCGCTGCAGGTCAACAAATATGAACCTGTCCGGCTCCACGCCGAACATTTTTAATGCAGGCGGAAAAAACCTGCGCGATGTACTGATCCAGATACAGGCGCCGCCACGCTGCATCAGCGTAGCCAGCAACCCGGCAATAAAACCGCCCGTCGCGGCAGTGTGTTCGGGCGCTTCCGTCAGAAATTCGTGCAAAGCACCGGTAGGGAAAACTGCATGGGGGAAAGATCTTGTAATCGCTTCCAGCCCTACATTCACAGCAGCGCCATCGCTAACGGCCCTGTAACCCTGCAAAGAAAGGATCTCCCTTTGCAAGGCAGCAATAATATCTGCTTTGCCACTGTTCATGTCTGTAATGGTTAAGGATGCTCAATTTATTAGCAATAATACTAAATTTTTTAGTATTCAAAATAATAATGCCTGGAAAAACTTCCTTCCAGGCATATATTGATGATATATTACCCCTTTGAGACGATCCTGGAGGATAATAAAGAAAGCTATGCCAGCATTGAAGAAGTGACGCAGATGAGGCGGACATGAGCCGGACTTGATCGGGGGTTAAAAAAGTATCAGCTGAGTAATATCTTATGCTGAAAACCTTATCGAAAAAATATGCGCCGCATTCCCGAACCGGTATACAACCTGCCAGCCATAACGCCCGCAGATCTGCTTTACCAGCGCAAGCCCCAAACCCGTGCCGGGCGATTGAGACGATGCGGTACTGAAACGCCTGAACAGCTGCTCTTCCTTCAACCCCACTTCTCCCGGATTACGAACCGTTAAACTGTCCGGGGCCAGGCTCAGCACGATCTTCCCGCCTTCAGGACTGTAACGGATCGCATTGGTCACCAGGTTATTGAGCAGTATTTCCACCAGTATCCTGTTACCTTCCACTTCCACCCCATGCCGGATGTTTGTTTCCAGTGAAAGCCCCCGGCCTTCCGCCAGCGTGGCGAACAACGACGCATTATTGTCCAGCAAAGCCGAAAGGTCGATCCGCTCCCGGTCCATAAACTGGCTGTTCTCGATCTTGGTGAGCAGCAAAAGATTTTTATTGATGCGCGTTACCCTGGCCAACGCCCGGTTCGCATCTTCGATGATGTTGTATTGTTCGGTCGTAAGCGATTTGTTTTGCAGCAACAGGTCTAATTTCGACTGCACGATGGCCAGCGGCGTCTGCAACTCGTGCGAGGCATTGTCCGCAAACTCCTTCTGCTGCGCATAAGCGGCGATACTGCCGTCTATCAGCCTGTCCAGCCCGTGATTCAACTCTGAAAATTCCTCGATATCCGTTTCGCCGAACATGATCTTTTCCTGCCGCCCCAGGTCGAATTTTTTGATTTGCTCGAGGCTCCTGTAAAAAGGCTGCCACAACCGGTTCGATATTCTCCGGTTCAGCAAAATAAAACCGGCGAGCATGAGCGCAAAAAACAGCACGGTCAATACCGTAACGGCCAGGATGATAAGGTAACGGTCTTCCCGGCCATCTTCCGCCGAAGGAATAATATTATGCTCGTCAAATTCATATCGCAGCAGCAGGCTGATGGTGATGTAATACACCGGGATGCTGAACGCCAGCACAATACCGGCATAGATCAACAGTTTTTTCAGCGAGCGGTCCAACAACTTGTTCATATTACCAAATATACCATGTTCCATCGTTCCGCCACAGCCGGCTTGGAATAATTAATAATGGAAAGCGGCAATTCTGTATTAAATTGGCTGTCGATTTTTTCCCAGGTCTGTTTCTTTATAAAACATTATCATGATTCCTTTACAAAGCCGCGGGATACGCGGCAACTGGGCTACGCTGCTGCTGCCCATCGGTACGGACGACAACATCGATTACAGCCGGCTGGCAGACGAGATCGACCTGCTGACGGGCATGAAGGTAGACGGCATTTATTCCAACGGCACGGCCGGCGAATTTTACAATCAAACCGAACAGGAATTCGACGAAGTGAACCGCATACTGGCCGAAAAATGCAATGCCGCCGGCGTCCCGTTCCAGGTGGGCTGCAGCCATATGAGCCCGGTCATTTCTCTCGAAAGGCTCAAAAGGGCGGTGGCGCTTGCGCCTTCAGCCATCCAGGTGATATTGCCGGACTGGTTCCCGCCAAAAATGGAAGAGACCGTTTCGTTCCTCCGCAAAATGCAGGAAGCCTCGGGCGATATCGGCCTGGTGCTGTACAATCCGCCGCATTCGAAAGTAAGACTGAGCCCGTCGGATTTCAAAACCATCCGCGAAGCGGGCATTTCGCTCGTGGGCTGCAAGCTGCCCGGGGGCGATGCGGCGTGGTATAAAGAAATGCTTTCGCTGAACCCGGGCCTGTCCGTATTCATTCCCGGCCACCACCTGGCCACGGGCGTACGCGCGGGCGCGCATGGCGCTTATTCCAACGTGGCCTGTCTGAACCCGCTTACGGCGCAGCAATGGTACGACAGCATGCAGACGGACATGGAAGGCGCGCTGGAATTGGAATCGCGCATCCAGCGGTTCATGAACGAACAGATCGTGCCGTACATCACGCAGAAAGGGTATTCCAACCAGGCGGTAGACAAATTCCTCGCGGCCGTTGGCGGTTGGGCGGAAGTAGGCACCCGGCTCCGCTGGCCTTACAAATGGATCTCCGAAAACGAAGTGGAAGACGCCAGGAAAATATGTAAAGACCTGTTGCCGGAGTTTTTTGCGTAACGGCTCAAACGTATCAGGAAAGGCTTCCGTGAGGGAAGCCTTTTTTATGGCATTTCCCGACCGGTTCGTCACAGGTTTGGGCGGTTCCGTCACTTCCCGGAAAAGGGGGGCGGAAGCCGTGTTATTTTTATTCCATGAAAACAATCTGTTGTCTGGCACTACTTCTGCCGTTAGCTCTGCGGCTCCCCGCCCAGTTCACCCTGGGCGGTAAAACGCCGCAAAAAGGCGATACCCTTGTACAGGTGAATACGCCCGTCGTGTATGGGTTTAACAGGGAAAACACTGTCGATATCTCCATCGGTAAAACGGGAACGTTTAATGTTATCCTTCCCGTGAAAGGGCAAAAATTCGTGTCGCTGATATACCGCAGGCAGTTTTATACTCTGCTGCTTACGGAAGGGAAAGACCTGCGCGTTGAACCGGGCGAAAAAACACTACGGATAACCGGTGGTACCGCTTCCCCTGAAAACCGGCTGCTGCAGCAGCTCGATATGGACACGCCGCCGTTTTTTATGAGCGATACTTCACTCGCAAAACTTTCCCCTGAAGCGTTAAAAGAAAAAGTGCTGCAGCCGTTTATGGCGAAGCAGGAAGAAAAATTCAGGCTGATCAACGCCAGCAACATCAGCGCGCGTGATAAAAAACTGGTGGCTTCGGAGGTGAAATACCTCGGCTACAATTATCTCAGCGATTTTGCAAGAACACAACTCCGCGACCGGGAAACCATTAACGCCTTTGTTATCGAAGTGTTCGACCATTGCATGATAGATCCTGAATTTGTACCCGCCGGGCCGCAGTATTACGCTTTTGCAGATAATTATCTCCGTTACCTCGAAACAAAAGCTTTCGTGAAGATCCGGAAAGAAAACATCCCGCCCGGTCAGCCCATTCCCTATTTCGGCATCAGCCTCGACAGCGCCAACACGCTCGTTCAGAAATACGGAAAACCCTACTGGCGCTGGATAGGCAGTCTCCGCCATTTCCCGCAGGACGTAACGGAAACCTATACCTTCCAGGAGATCAAAAACCAGTACTACGACAAAGACCTCAACCAGGCGCAAAGCCTCGCAAGCGCTTTTATGCAACGTTTCCCGAAAAGCCGCTACAATAGCGAGATCCGCGGCATGGTCGCCGAATTGCAGAACAGGCTTTCCGCCAATAATAACAATGAAAACATTGTGCTGGTGAAAGATTACAACAACGTACGATCCATTTACGAAGTGATAAAACCGTTGAAAGGAAAAGTGGTGTACCTGGACGTCTGGGGCACCTGGTGCGGGCCCTGCAAGGAAGAGCTCAAACATCTGCCCGGTCTCAAAGCCGCATTCGCGGGGAAAGACGTTGCGTTCGTGTACCTGGACATGGACGACGAAAGCCGCGACGCGCTCTGGAAAAATTTTATCCGGGTCAACGACATGGAAGGCGTACATCTCCGTAAAAACCGCCATTCGATCGCGCCGTTCTGGAAGGAGTTATTGGCCGGTCATCCTGACAAAGCCGAATATTACCCGCAATATTTTCTCTTCGATAAAAATGGCAAACTTGTGGTGAGCAAAGCCAGAACGCCAAGCGAGAAAGGCGCTTTGTACGAACAGATCAACGCTGTTCTGAATAATAAAAGCGAATAAAAAAGGCTCCCGCAGGAGCCTTTTTTCGTTGGGATTATTTTATCGAATCTTTCGCGATCACCGTCCAGTCGCTGGCGCCGAATCCCTGCCCGATCATTTTGTCCATCTGCGCGGCGATGGCGGGCAATACGGTCAGCGAACCGTTCTGCGCATTCACGGTATCGATGAATATCTGCGTGTCTTTCCGCGCCATGTTCAATTCCCAGGACGCATTGTTGTAATCGCCGCTGCTCAGGCGCTGCAGGCGGCCGCTGAGCATTTGCGCGGGGTTCCAGATACCGAGCAGCGAGCCGATGTCTTCCGCGGAAATACCGAGCGCTTTACCGAGCGACAAAGTATCGGACAAACCGGCTACAAACGCCACCAGGAAGCTGTTCCCAATCAGTTTCATACCCGCGGCCTTTCCTTCTTCCGGGCCGAGGTTGACGAGCTTTCCCGTCATTTTTTCCAGCAGGGGCTGCACCTGCCCGATCACCTGCTGGTTCCCGGACACGAGCATAAAACCGCTGCCTTCGCGGGCATTTGCGGGGCCCATGAATACGGGCGCATGGAGATATACAAAACCTTTTCCTTTCCATTCCTTCGTGCGCTGGCGCGCGCCTTCGGCGGTGGTAGTGGTATGGTCGATGATGACAGCGCCGGGCTTGAGGCCGGGAGCAGCCGCGGCCAGCACTTCGTCCACCGCCGCATCGTCTTTCACCGTGATATGCACGTAATCGGCGCCTGTTACGGCTTCAGCCGCGGTAGCCAGCACCGTTGCGCCGGATGCTTCCAGCGCCTGGGCCCTGGCGGGATTGCGGTTCCACACCTGCACTTTCTCTCCTTTCTCCAGCATCGCCTTTACGAAATTCGCGCCAAGCAGGCCCATGCCTAAAAATGCTTTTGCCATGTTCTTTTTTATTTAAAGTTAAGGACTAACCGTTTATTGCATCATTGCCAGCGCTCTCCGCACAATTTCCAGGTCGCTGGCGCTGGTGAAGCCGCCAAAGCCCGCGGCGATCATTGTGCCGTCGGGCAGGGCGAGAGGCTGGCCGCCTTCCCAGCCGATGAGGTCCGGGCGGCGGATGCCGTATTTGCCTTCGTCTATTTCCTTGTTAAACACCTGTCTTTCATATTCGCCGGTAGGCAGGCCGGTGATCCATGCCTGGCTGGCCTTGATCCAGGCTACGCGGTAACGCTCGCGGGCCATGATGGCGTCTGTTCCGAACATTTTGCCGTACACGCGGCCTTCGGGGTCGAGGATGCAAACGGCCGTGCCGCCTCTTTCTTTTTCTCTGTCTTCTTTCCGGGCCATGTATTCGGGTATCAGCGCTTCTACTTTGTCGATCAATGTGTTGATGAAAGTGGCGATCTCGGGATATTGCATGTCGTTTATTTTCCTGTTAAAAAATCTTCGCGGAGAGGCGTGAATACGTCGATCAGCACGCCGGGCTCGAGACATACGCAGCCGTGCGGCACGTTTGAAGGCACAAAATAGCCGTCGCCGGTATGCAGCGTTTTTTTCTCGCCCCCGATGGTCAGCTCGAAAGAACCGCTTTCAACATAACTGGCCTGCGTGTGGGGATGCTGGTGCATATCGCCAACCGCGCCCTTTTCGAATTTCACTTTTACCAGCATCATGGTTTCGTCGTAACCGAATACCTGCCGCTGGATGCCCGGTGCGGCGTTTTCCCAGGCAATGGCCTGGCTGTACTGGTAAATCCCGCTTTGTATTTTGTTGCTCATAAGAAAAATCGCTCCTGTTAAGGGAAGCTAAGGCGCTAAATTACTAAATGACCGTTACTTCCTTCCATTACGTTTAAATTGTCCTTCAGCCTATTCCTCTCCCCATGCCGTAATCACCAGTTCGCGCGGGCCGCCGTGGTTGCGGTGCTCGCAGAGATAAACGCCTTGCCAGGTGCCGAGCGCCAGCTGCCCGTTGCGCACCGGGATCATCACAGAACTGCCCAGCAGCGAGGCTTTCAGATGAGCGGGCATATCGTCCGCGCCTTCGTAATCGTGCTCGTAATCCGGGTCGTTTTCCGGGACTGTTTTGCTGAAATACATTTCAAAATCCTTCCGCACGGTAGGGTCCGCATTTTCGTTGATGGTAAGCGAGGCGGAAGTGTGGCGGATAAATACCTGGCACATGCCGGTCTTCAATTCGCGCAGCTGCGGCAGCGCCTGCAACACTTCGGCGGTAATGAGATGAAAACCGCGTTTTTTTTCATGCAACCGTATAAATGCCTGGTGGATCTTCATTCTGCAAAGATAAAAAAAGAAGGCCGTCTTGACAGACAGCCCCTTTTCCTATGATAACCATTATTCGAAGCCATTAGTAGATGACCTGCGGTTCCGGCCTCATCGCTGCGGAGAGTGCCGTTTTTTGCAGGAGTTCACAATATTCGTTTTATTGAAAGTCCCCGTGAAACGGCCGTTCCGGCGAAATTCTGTTCGCGGCCTGTTTTACGGATAAAAGATTTATTGGGTACCGGAAATATCGCTGGTGAGTGATCGTATATTTTCCTGACGCGAAATGCGGCCGCTTTTGCAAACGCCGTGGCAAACAAACCTGATAATGCAATTGCTGCTCCCGAATACGCCTTGAAGCGCACCCGCACACGAAGGATAAAATTCTTCATAGGCGTCGATGGTTATTGAATAGTTCGCCCTGTCCTGAGTATTGGGCCGGGGTGTCTTGCACTAAGGTAATGCCGGGAAAAGCCGTCGCTGCTAGTGCAAGTACGATAGCCTTGTAGTAGTTGTACTACGGTCGCTTCAGCCGTAACGCAGGCAAAAGGGCCGGTCGAATGACCAGCCCCATAAGTTCCACTATAAATACCCCCGCCGTCTATGCCTTTTTTACGCCGGCGGCTTCCAGCATCAGGTTATGCAGTTCTGTATTTTTCATGAAGGGTTTCAGCAATTCGCTGCCGGGGCCGAGCATGGTCAGTTCCACATGATCGCCCGAATGGTCCATGGAAGCCCAGCGAACGGTGGTATAATTGCCGAGCATCTCACCCAGTTCTTTAAACGGCAGCTTCGCCTTGTTGTAAAGTCCTTCACCGTCGGGCCGGGCGTAATGGCCCAGCAGCTGCCGCGCTTCATCGGGGCTGATCGTAAAGCCCAGCGCGGCTTCCACCCTTTCCCTCACCTGGCTGGCCGTAAAATCTTTGTTGATGCCTTTCAGGATCCAGTCGTTGGTGTGTTTGAAACCGAAAATGCTGTCGAATTTTTTATTGTCTTTGCTGCCGCCGAAGATGCCGGGGTTGGCGTTGCCGTGATCGGTGGTAATGATAATGAGGGTGTTTTTGTCTTTCTCCGCAAAATCGACCGCCACCCGGATCGCTTCGTCGAAAGCCACCTGGTCGTAGACCAGGCCGCCGAGGTCGTTGGAATGTGCGCCCCAGTCTACCTTTCCGCCTTCCACCTGCAATACGAAACCCTTTTTGTTTTTATTGAGACGATCGATGGCGTTTTTGGTCATTTCTGCCAATGTTGGGATCGTAGCCTGGAATTCCGTGTCTTGTATATGATCGATGCTGTAAGGAATGGCGTCTTCATGAAAAACGGCCATCAGCGGCTGGCCTGCCGCGCCATCCAGCATTTCCTGCTTTGTGCGCGCCACGCTGAAGCCGGCTTGCGCGTATTTTGCGAAAAGGTCCTGTTTATCCGGGCGTTTTTCCGCGCTGAAAAATTCCGTACCGCCGCCCATCATCACATCAAAACGGAGCTGGAGATATTGCTCCGCGATCCCGGGTTGTGCGTTGCGGCTGGCGTTGTTCACGCAAAAACCGGCCGGGGTAGCGTGGGTGATGGGCACGGTGGTTACGCAACCCGTGGCTTTTCCGGCGGCTTTGAACTTTTGAAGAATGGGCGTGTTAAAAGAGCCGTCTGCATTCACGTTGAGCATTCCGTTCGGCACGCGTACGCCGCCGCCCCAGGCGGAGCTTCCGGCGGCGGAATCGGTAACCAGATTGTTGGCGGATGCCGTATCCATCAAACCTCTTTTTGCCTTGCCCTGTTCGTACAGTTCCATCCAGGCGCTGGAGCGGCCTTCTTTCCTGTGCAGCAGTATATTGGTCATAGACAAAGTGCCGATGCTCATGCCGTCGCTGACGAGGAAAATGATATTGCGGGCGGTGGTGCCGTCCCATTCCCCGTTTTTAGTTTCCGTTCCGGAAGCCAGCAGCTGCGCGGGCGCGAATATGGAAGCGGCTAAGGCCGCGAGGGAAGATTGTTGCAGAAATTGTCTTCTTTTCATTGCGAGGTAACGTTGAAGCGGTAAAGATGCTTACGTTACGCGAAATATCACGGCCAGGCGTATTAAGGTTTTATTATTTAAACGTTACGGAAAAACAAAACCGCCCCGGCCTATTTAACCCCCAATATCCCCCTCGCCGCCGTTCTTCCCGAAAAAATACATCCGCCCAGGAAAGTGCCTTCCAGCGCACGATAGCCGTGCATGCCCCCGCCGCCGAAACCGGCGGCTTCGCCCGCGGCGTACAATCCTTCCAGCGGTTTTCCCGAAAAGCCGAGCACCTGGCCCTGCAGATTGGTTTCGAGGCCGCCGAGCGTTTTGCGGGTAATGATGTGCAGCTTCACCGCGATGAGCGGACCGGCGGAACGATCGAGCAGTTTGTGCAGCGGCGCGGTGCGGATGAGCCTGTCGCCGAGATACTGGCGGGCGTTGCGGATGGCCGCTATCTGCAGGTCTTTGCAGAATTTATTGTCCAGTTCGTTGTCGCGGGACCTTACTTCCCGCAGCACCTGTTCATAATCCAGCAATGCTTCCGGCGTCAGTTTGTTCATGCCTTCCACCAATGTTTTCAGATCGTTGGCCACCACAAAGTCTTCCCCCTTTTCCTTGAACGCTTCCACCGGGCCGGTGGCCTTTTTACCGGCGGCGCGGCCCAGCACCTGTTTCCAGTCTTTGTTGGTTAGGTCGGGGTTCTGCTCCGAGCCGGACAATGCAAATTCTTTTTTGATGATCTTTTGAGTGAGGATGAACCAGGAATAATCGAAGCCTGTATGACCGATGTGTTGCAGCGTGCCCAGCGTATCGAAACCGGGGAACAGCGGCACGGGCAGTCGGTTGCCGCGCGCGTCCAGCCAGAGCGACGAAGGGCCGGGCAATATCCTGATGCCATGGTTCTGCCAGATGGGCGACCAGTTTTTGATCCCTTCGGTGTAATGCCACATGCGGTCAGGATTGATGATGCGCGCGCCGGAAGCTGCGGCTGCTTGCAACATGCGGCCGTCCACGTAATGCGGCACGCCGCTCAGCATATGCGCTGGCGCGGGGCCGAGCCGCTCCGGCCAGTTTTTGCGCACGAGATCGTGATTCGCGCCAATGCCTCCTGAAGTGATCACTACCGTTGACGCCCCTACGTAAAAATCGCCGGTAATGGTTTCCGAGCTGCGCTCCCCCCTGTTTACATTGGTAGGTTCCAATATCACGCCGCGCACGCCCTTCACTGCACCGTTCTCCACCACCAGTTCCGTAACGCGGTGCCTGAATTTCAATTCCACCATTCCTTTTTTTGCCGCCTCCTTCACCCTTTCCGCAAACGGCTCCATCACTCCCGGGCCCGTGCCCCAGGTAACATGAAAACGCGGCACGGAATTACCATGCCCTATCGCACCGTAACCGCCGCGCTCGGCCCAGCCCACCACCGGGAAAAACCGGAGGCCGTGCTGCCTGAGCCAGCTGTATTTTTCACCGGCTGCAAAATGTACATAAGCTTCCGCCCATTTGCGCGGCCAGCGGTCTTCTTCCCGGTCGAACGCCGCGGTGCCCATCCAGTCCTGCAGGGCCAGCTCAAGACTGTCTTTAATGCCCATGCGCCGCTGCAACGGGGAATCTACCAGGAACAAACCACCCAGCGACCAGAACGCCTGCCCGCCGAGGCTTTGTTCGCCCTCCTGTTCCAGCAGCGTTACTTTCACGCCGTTTTCCGCGAGTTCTTTTGCGGCCACCAGGCCAGACAGGCCGCCGCCGATAACGATCACTTCTGCGCTTTGTTTCATCGTTAAAAAGTATTGTTACTGAATATCGCATTTTTCCGGCGATCCGGGAAACGTAAAAATTGTACATTGAAAGCTCAAAAAACGTATCCTTTGCGCAAGGTTTATCCCGTCTTTCTTTTGCTGTTATGCTGCGCCTGCAACAATCGTTCTTCCCCCGCAAAAACAGACAGCTTCGTCGTGGCGGATACCATTCATCCCGCGGCTCACAATGCCGAACGGCCAGGTTCTTCCACGATCCGCACTACGCTGGATACCGGGCTGCTGTTAAGAACATGGGTGGCCCATCCCGGCCCGGAAGCGCCGCACGCGGACTTTCAAATTTCAAAAGAGCATTTTTTCATTGTAGATTTTGATGGAGACGGGGCGATGCCTTACAAACTGGAAGACCGGAAACTGACGATCTATTATCCTGAATATATTGCCGAATGCGAGATACTGCTGCTGAACAAAGACAGTCTGAAGATCATGTGGAGCGATTACCCGGAAGGGCCTGTGGTGTACACGATCTGGAAGCACTAACCGCGGCAGCGTGCACCGGTAAAGAAAAAGACGGCCATCCCGGCCGTCCTTTCTTTTTAAATGGACATCCAAACTTTCTATTCCATCTGCGATAACAGTTTCGCGATATTCGTGTAGAACGGCCGTACGCTTTGCGGATAACCGATGCCGATCACATCAAAATGATCGTAACCGTTATATAAGCCGATGTGATTCCAAACGCCTTTCTGAAGCGGCATTGCGGGATTATATTCCACGAGCGCGGAACCTTCGGGGCCGCTCATGCCATACACGTTCGCCGCGCCATCGTTTGGCCACCATTTCGAATCGATGGTTACTTTGCCGGAACGCGTGTAATTGCCGATACCTTTCAGCAACGGCACCGGGAAAGAAACGGCCATCAGTGCGGGGAACATGTCGGGGCGCGGATATTCCCACCCTGTCAAAATCCCTCGCAGCGAGGCTTTCGTGGAAATGGAAAAATAATAGACGTTACGCGAATCAGGTTCGGCAACCTTTCGTTCCAGCGCCGCTTCGGGCGTAACATCGTGCCCGGAATAATCGGCTGTTTGCCAAATGGCGCTTTCTTCCACCCGTTTCGCATAAGCCAGCCAGTTTTCACCGGGCTTTTGTTCCAGTCCCCATTGTTCAAGACTGAAATCATAGATCTTATCTACCCCCGGGAAAAGCCCGGCCAACGCGGCAACGGAAGTGATCAGCTGCCGCACGAAAGGAATGTAACCGTCTTCCAGAATGTAAGTCAGCGTGGCGCCGTTGTGCGGCGTACTGATGGTGGTCACCGATTTCACCCAACCGGTCTTATCGCCGTTAAAAACCGGCGAATGGTCCGGCTGTTGACGCTCCGCGGCATCTCCCCGTTCCAGCAGCGTAACCAGTTTGCGCACGGTAAGGCCTCCCATGCTGTGGCCCAGCAAATGAACGGGATGATCCGCATCCCACTCCGGGTAAATACCAGGATAATAACGGCCTTTCATGCGGCTGTGACCGTATTGACCGCTGTGAAAGCGGCCATAATCCACATGACCGCCTTTGATGTAATAATAAAGCTCCACCGCGCGGTCCCAGTTGCTGCTGAAAGGCCCTACCTTGGCGGCAAACGCGGGATAGCCGCTTTCGGTGAGGAATTTCGGGATATCGTCGAAGCCGCCCCAGTAGCGGTATTTATCGAGCATATCGCCGGGACCGATGCCGCCGAAACCATGCACCATGATAATCGGGATATTGCCGGCCCTTGCGTTTTGATGTTTACCGCCGGGCGGAAGAGGGATCGGTTTGCCGATGGGCGTAACCGGCTCGTCCGCAAGTGTTTCTTTGCCGCCGGGTGGAGGCGTTGCGTCGGAAATCTCTTTTTTGCAGGCTGCCAGTATAAGAAGAAAGCCGAACAGGGGAAGATAACAATACTTCATAAGCGAAATTGAATGAGAAAAAAGCCCATGAAGGCCAGGGTTTACAGGTCACAATAAATTTTAACATTCGCAGGATGATTCCGTGCTAATCATTTGTTAATGGGAAAAATCACAAACATAACAGTGAAGAGAGGGCTCAGCGGGTTTTCCAAAAACTATGAAAATCTGCAAAAAAAGAGACGGCCCAAACGGCCGTCTCCCGGAATATTTCGCATGCAATGCACTACACTTTGTAGTACTGCTCCCAGCCTTTGCGCGGCGGCGGGCCAATGAGCAGCTCGTTTGCATGTTTGTTGTTCGTGATGATCTTTTTCGTGCGGTCGAACTGGATCTTTTCACCGGTCCATTGGGCCAGTACGCCGAGGCAGAACACCTGGCTAAGCGGGCCCGCGATGGAGAACGGGGAACGCGTTTTTTCTTCGCCTTTACAGGCTTTCAGGAAGTTGGCGAAGTGGTTGGACGGGCTTTTCGGTACTTCGGGCAGTTTGGAAGCCATTTCCTTCGCTTTTTCTTCGGGAATGATGGAAAGCGTGCTGCCGTGGGAAGCGCCTTTGAAGGTCAGGTCTTTGCCGTAAATGATCTTGCCCGGGTTGAGCTTGGCGGGTTTGATGGCGCCGGTGCTCGGCGGCGGGATATTCGGGTCCAGTCCGGAAACGCCATAACCGGCGGGGATCGGCGGCAGGTTGTCCAGGCCGTCGTACCATTTTACTTCTACCGCGGGCATGTTTTTGCGCTCGGGGAATTTGAAGCTGAGCGTGGTGCTCATGGGGTAGAAGAAATTATTGTGTCCGTCCAGTTTGAGCGGGTCTACTTCGTAAGGCAGGCCGAGATCGAGGAACTGGTGGGCGGTATCGAGGATGTGCGCGCCCCAGTCGCCGAGGGCGCCCATGCCGAAGTCGAACCAGCAGCGCCACTGGCCGTTCACAAAATCTTTATTGTAGGTATGACCTTGTGTGGCCATCTGCCAAACGTTCCAGTCCAGCGTGGAAGGAACGGGCTCGGCCGCGGGGAATGATTTGATATTCGGGTCCCATCCGTGCCAGCGGCGCGGAGAGTTCATATGCGCGTCTATGCGGGTCACGTCTTTGATAATGCCTGCGTCTACCCAGGTTTTGAACTGGAAATAGTTCGCGTCGGAATGGCCCTGGTTGCCCATTTGGGTAACCACTTTCGGGTGTTTCGCGGCAGCTTTCATCATCAGTTCCACTTCGTTGAAAGTACGCGCCATCGGTTTTTCGCAATACACGTGTTTGCCGAGGCCGATCGCCATCATGGTGATGGGGAAGTGCGAGAAATCGGGCACGCCTACGGTTACGGCGTCTATCTTGTTGCCCATTTTGTCGAACATTTCCCTGAAGTCCTGGAAACGAGGCACGTCGGGGAATTGTTTGAGGATCTTCTGGGTATGGGGAGCGCCCATGTCCACATCACAAAACGCTACAAAGTTGGCCAGGCCTGTTTTGGCGAAAGCCTCGGTGATTTCCCCGCCGCGGTTACCGATACCGATACAGGCGAGATTTACTTTGTCGTTGGGCCCGATCCTGCGCGGGCCTCGCTGGCCGGCCATCAGGATGCCGGGAGTGGCCGCCGCGGCGGACGCCAGCATCGCTTTTTTAAGGAACGACCTTCTGGAATATTCGTTGTTCATCTAAGAGGAATTTTAAAATGAGGTTTCCAAAGTATAAAAAATAAAATTGCGTCGCTAATTATTTTATACCAGCGGCCCTATAGCGGTTATTTTCCGGTATTTCAACACGCAAAAGATCATCGCCACGAAACTTCCCCCGCCCGCCAGCGTGCGCGCGAGGTTAAACCAGTTCCAGCGGCGGAGGTGCTCCAGCCATCCCTCCGGCGGGGCTTCGGGCGGCCAGCTGCGTATCAGGCCGTTGATGGGCACATTGCCAAACCGGGTGACCAACAACGCCGTGACGGCAAGCAAACCCGCCGCCATGGCCAGGTCGCGGGCTGCCTTTTCCTTGCGCGCCAGCCAGGCAAACCAGAGCGGCATCGCGAAACCCAATGCCATAACGGCCTGCATGGAAGCGGAATTGTATTTCATTAAGTGCACACGATACACCAGGTGCACGGCGGGCGGCACATCATAAAAAGCGGGCACCATATTGAGCGCACCGTAATAAAAAGCGCCAGCCAGCAATCCGGTGCACAGCAGCGCGAGGAAAAGTACCAGGGTTTGTATCCGCATATGTATTTCGTTTTCGTTATTCAACATCACAATATACAACGAAAACGAAACAAAAAAGGGCTACCCCTGATCGGGTAACCCTTTGCTCCGAAAGTTGGCAAAAAATCTATTCTAAAAGCTTGGTGGCGCCTTCGCCTTCCAGTTCTTCGATGGTCGTTTGTTTGGTCATTTCGAAATTGATATGCTGGCGTGCTTTCATCCAGCGGCCGAGGGTGACGTTGTACTCACCGCCGAGCATGTACCAGAAACCCACGTCCGCGGTATTGTAACCGAGGCAAAGCATATTGGAGCCTTTGGTGTAATAGGCCTGGCTTTCGAGGGTGATCGGATTTTTGATATCGTAATAATCCGTGTTGGTGATCTTGTATCCTCTTTCGGGAGGACCAGCACCCCAGAGGCTGCCGCCGTTGTGGATAAAGAGCACGTCTACCGGGCGGGAATCCACGGTGATGTTCGTGCCTTCGAACACTGCCACGCCGCAGGCGTTGCCGCTGTTCGCCATCAGGCCGCCGGTTTTGTTGCCGAAGCCGTCGCCGTCGGTGTTGGTGTAGTTAAAATACCTGATCCAGTTGGAAGATGAGATGTCTGTAGAGCCGGAACCGTTAATCTTCCTGCCGGAGCCGCCAACATAAAAGAAGGTGCCTTTTGCCGCGTGGCCGGTGGTAAGGTTGAATTTAAACGTGCGCATACTGCCGGTGGCCCATCCTGCGATCGGGGGGCCGGTGGGCGTAGAGGCGTTTGCGTTATTGGTGGTTACGAGCGAGAACGGCGTTACGGAGAAGTCGATGTCGCGGGTAGCCATCAGCTGGAAGTATTCGTAGTTGCCGTCGCCGCCTTTAACGTCGGTCACCATGCCGGTGATGATCACCGGTGCAATGGTAATGTCCGAGCTGAGCAGCACCACATCGTCCGGCGTGCGCATATGCAGCTGCGGCGCCACGGAATCTTCGGTTACCTGTTTGTTGAAAGGAATGCAATAATAGTTGGCCAGCACGGGTGCATCCACGTTGGCGATCGGGCTGGTGGCCTCCGTATGCAGGTTCACATAACCGAAACCGTCGTTGAGCTTTTTATCGCCGGACAGTTTATCGCCGGGCTGTGGCAGCGGGTCGAAGCCGCCTTTTACGATCACTACCAGGGAACTTTCGTAGTTGTCCGGGTTAGCCAGCAACTTGTTCACCGGTACGCGGTTTACCGCAATGGGCTTGCCGGACGCTACTTTGGTGATATCGTCCGCCGTTACGCCGGTTACCTGCAGCACGGTGTTCACTCTTTTCAGCGTAGCGCCTTCCACGTTCACGATAACGGAATCGCCGGGAACATAGTTGGCCGCGGCCGCGCCGAGATCGATGGAGATGCCGCGAAGGCCGATGCGGCGCGCATCCTGGATGCACAACAGGCCCGCGGGCAGGTTGCCTGCCGAATGGTCGGATACTACCACGCCGGTGAGTTTGTCCGAACCGAACATTTTGTCTTTGGTAAGCGTCACGTCTTCCCCTTTGTACAGGCTCCGGAGATCGTACATCGAGAAGTAGGGGCTTACCTGCGCCCCGGGATAATTATCGTCCGCGCAGCCCCACAGGAAGGCCAGCGACAGTAAAAGGAATGAATATATGAGCGTTTTTTTCATTATGCTTTTTTTAGTGCGTAACAACTAGTCTTTGATCATCAGGCATTACGGTTTCTGCCACCATACCTGTGTGGAAATCACATCCGGTCCCTGGGCCGCAACGGCCAGTTTGTAATTGGTAGGATTGGTGGATTGCACGTACACTGGATAGGTCATCCTTGCGGGCATCACGCCGCCGTTCCTCAAACCTGCGCCTTTCGGCAGCACCGGGAGGCCGGTACGGCGGTATTCAAACCACTGCTGCATGTCTACCAAAAAGAGCGCGTAATATTTCTGCAAATGGACCATTGCCATTTTTTGTTCTTCGGTATATGCATCGTCCCACTGGATGTCCGCATCTGTAAGATAAGTGGTGGTGTTGGCGGTGGGCCATGCGGGCAGCCAGTATTGAATACCGGCGTTCACGCCGTTGAGGTATTCCGTTCCCGCGTTGCCGGTAATGATGCCTTTTACCATCAGCTCAGCTTTAATGAACCTTATTTCCGCATAAGGGAAGATCAGGCCGGTCATGGCATCGTTCATCAAAGTAAGGGCGCTGGTGGTGGAATAGAAATAGGAACGTTTCACCGGGTTCTCTCCTGGCGCGTAACCGCTGGGAACGCCAACGTAAGCGCCCTGCGAAGGTGCGATGCGCCACCTGTTGGCGGTGCCGCCGCCCCATGTGGGAATGTCGATGCGGGGATCGTTCCAGGAAACGAGGTTTTTGATAAAGAACTCGGCGATAGCGGGAGAAGAATAATCCTGCGCGCGCACGCTCATCAGCGGCGATACAAGCGCTCCCTCACCGGTCCATTTCAACACGGCCGATTCGGCTACGGAGTTGATCAGCGGGTATTTGCTGGCGCTGGCGCCGAGCATGTCCTGGATCTTGGCGATCACTTCCGCCGATACGTCTGATTTATGCGCTACCCTTAGCAGCAGGCGGAGATACAACGAGTTGCCGAATTTGCGCCACAAGGCCGGGTTGCCGGCATAAATGGGGTCCGCGGAAGTCATTACAAGCGTAGGGGCTCCGCTGGAAAGAATGGTATTAGCCTCTTCCAGTTTTTCGAAGATATCGAGATAGATCTCTTTCTGGCTGTCGAACACCGGCTCGAAAATGCCTTGTTCTTTCGCCAGGTTAGACTGGGAATAAGGCACGTCGCCGTAAGTATCGCTGAGGATGGAATACATCCAGGACTGGCAGATCAGTGAAATGCCCTTGTAGGTCATGCTGTCTTTTTCATGGGCGTTCTTATAAACGTCCTTGATATTGGTCAGCTCCGAATACAGCCCGTTATAGAGATAATCGGCCCAGTTGGAACGGAAATCGTACCTGAATACTTTACCTTCCGCGTCGCTGGCGTCTACGGTCACCTGCATCAGTTCGTTGTTGAAGTTGCGGTTGCGCAGCTGGAGATATCCCATCGTGCTTATCAGCGCGGGCGGCAGCAATTGCTGCGGCAGCGCCTCCGGCGAGTTGTTAGGGTTTGTATTGATTTCTTCGAAGTCTTTGGTGCAGGAAGTAACGATCATACTGATCAAAACTGCTGCCAACGATAATTTATAGATGATTCGCTTCATTCTTTTTCAAATTAAAATCCAACAGTAAGGTTTAAGCCCATAGTGCGGGTAGACGGGAACTGACCGGTTTCGAAGCCCTGAACGATATCCGTGCCGGACATGGTACCGAACTCGGGATCGAATATCGGCCAGTCGGACCAGATGAACAGGTTACGGCCGTAAACGCCCAGGGTAGCTTTTTGCAGGCCCAGTCTTTTCAGCATGCGCGCATTGAGCGTATAATCGATGCGGGCTTCCCTGAATTTGATGAAGTTGGTGCTGAAAGTGCTGCCTTCCGCATTGTCGATACCGTAATGCGAGCGGTAATATTCGTCGATGTCGGTAGCGATCACGTCGTTGGGACGGTATTTCCCGTCTGCATCCATTACCACGCCGTTGCCGATGATGCCGTTGTAACGGCCGGGCAGCGTTTTGGTCAGTTTACCCTGTTCGGCGAGTTTGTAGTGCATCAGTGAATGCGCCACGCCGCCGTACTGCCCGTCGAACTGGATGCCGATGCGGAAACCTTTGTAAGAAAATTCGTTGGTGAAGCCCAGTTTCCATTTCGGGATGGTGTTGCCGAGATATACCACATCCTGCGAGATCAGCGCGAAGCCGGTTCTCGCATCGTATACGATCTGGCCATCGGGGGAGCGTACATATCCCCTTCCGTAAAGATCGCCCATGCTGCCGCCTACGCTGGCCACGATCTGGCCGCCGCCCACGGGGCCGGTTCTCAGCACCACGGAGCTGTCTAACAATTCTTCAACCCTGTTCCTGTTAGCCGAAAACACAACGCTGGAGGTCCATTTGAAACCGCTGCGGGAAGAAACCGGCGTACCGTTCAGTGCAATTTCAACACCCTGGTTACTTACCTTGCCGGCATTGATCAGGATCTGGTTGTAACCGGAAGCCCTGTCTACAATACGGCGAAGGTGCTGGTCTTTTGTGGCGCCTGTATAAACTGCCACGTCGAAGCCCAGGCGGTTCTTGAACATTTTTGCCGCAACGCCCGCTTCATAGGAGTTCGTTCTGAGCGGTTTCAGGTTCGGGTTAGCCAGCAGGGTCGGGTTCTGCAGGCCGGAAGAAAGGCCGCCGGCCCGTTCGTAGGTGTAGGCCGTGAGATAAGCCGCGGTGTTGCCGCTGCCCACGCTGGAAGCGGAGAACCTGATCTTTGCGTAGTTGAAGGCCTCGGGAAGTTTCGCTACTTCAGACAACACAAAGCTGGCGTTGGCGGAACCGTACATAAAACCCGCGCCATCCGAGCGTAGCGGGGTCGCCAATACGCTGTTATAGTCCTGGCGGCCGGTGAAGTCTACAAACAGGTAGTCTTTATAACCAAACGCCAGCATTCCATATCCGCTGTTGATGGCGTATTTGCTGCTGAAAGGCATGGTCACGAGCGTGCCCGCGGCGTTTGCCATGCTGTAAACGCCGGGGATGATCAGCGAATCCGCGCGTAATTCATCCTTCGTATAATTGTTCCGCAGAAGGCTGCCGCCGAGCGTGCCGGAGATGTCGAAGTCTTTGCCGATCTTTTTGCTGTAACGCAGCAGGAAGTCGGTGGTGGATTCCATACCGAAGATGTTCTGCGTGCGGTAGCTGCCTTTGGAAAGTTTGGTGCCTGCGTCGTACGGGCGCTTCTGCGCACGGTTTTCGTAAGCCATGTCCAGCGAGGTTCTCACCATCAGGCTCAGGTCTTTCGTAAAATTATACGTAGCCGAGATGTTGCCTGTTACGTTATGACGGTTGGATTCGTTGATAAACTCGTACGCCACGGCGTAAGGGTTTTCAGGATAGCTGCTGAAAGGGAATTTGATCTTCCTTTTTTCATCGCCGGTTACCCAGTAATCGCGCAGCCAGTCGAGATCTGCGTTCGGCTGCCAGAAGATGTACCAGTACATAATGGACTGGTTGCCATAACCGGCGCCTGGCAGGTTGTCGCTGGATTTGTTGGTATAGTTCACTTTGGCCGCGATCTGCAGCTTGTCGCTCACTTTTGAATTGACGGACAATGCTACGGTGTTACGTTTGTAACCGGTGTTGGGCATGATCCAGCTGTTGTTCACGTTGGTGATGGAGAAACGGGCCGATGTTTTTTCGGTGCTGCCGTCTACGCTCACGGAGTTGGTATAGGTTTCGCCGGGGCGGAAATATTCGTTCACTTTATTCGGATAAGCAACCCAGGGCGTTCTTTCTTTGCCCACGCCCTGCAATTTCGGGTCGTACTGGAAAAAGTTCTGGCCTTCGAAACGGGGGCCGTAGGCGGAGCTGGTGCCGCTGGTGCTGCCGCCGTCTGCCGATGCGCCGTAGGAATAATAATTCATGCCTTCGAGGCCCTGGCCGTATTCGAACTGCAGGTCGGGCCAGCGGTTCACGTATTCGCGGGAAGCATTGGAATTGACGGTTACGCCAAGACCTTTCTTTTTACCGCCGCCCGATTTGGTGGTGATGATCAATGCGCCGCCTGCACCGCGCTGACCGTACAGCGCCGCAGCGCCGGGGCCTTTCAGTACGGTGATGGTCTCAATATCGTCGGGGTTGATATCGTTCAGGCCGCTGCCGTAATCCGCGGGCATGTTGTCGCTGCCGGTACCGTATACGCTTTCGCCGGAAACCGCTGTGCGCGCGCCGCTGGCGTTGTTGATCACCACGCCGTCTACCACGATCAGCGCTTCGGTAACGCCGGTGAGATTGCTTTCACCGCGCAGCACGATCTTGTTGGAACCGGTAGGGCCGCCGCCGGAGCGGATCAGGTTGAGGCCCGCCACTTTGCCGGAAAGCGCGTCCGTCCAGTTATTGGAGATCGCATCGGTAAGCTGTTCGTTTTTCACCACGGTAGCGGAATAACCCAGCGCTTTTTCGTCGCGTTTGATACCGAGGGAAGTTACCACCACTTCGTCGAGGCTTTTGGGGTCGGGCAGCAGCTGCACGTCAAGGCGCTCCGTTTTGGTAACGGCAAACTCACGCGGCAGGTAGCCGATGAACGAAAATATCAATGAATTGCTGCCGGGAATAATCAGGGTATAAGTACCGTCGGGGCCGGTTACCGAGCCTTTGCCACCCGATTTGGTTTTGATGTTCACCCCGATCAGGGCTTCTCCTTTTTCATCCGTCACTCTACCTCTCACCACAATATTGGAATCTGCCTGGTATGCAGCGGGCGCAGCATATTCCGTTGTTTTGGCTTCCGGAAAAGAAGCGCCAGGATGTTTGATGTCAGCCTTACCAAACGCAATGCTACTGGCAAACAATTGCAGGCCGGAGATAAGTAGGAAAAAATGTTTCATTCAACAAAATTTTGTAAGTAATTATAACCCCGTTATAACAGATGAAAAAGATGGAAACGACGATGCAGTTTTAAAAACGTTTTAAAATTTCAGTTTATTTATTGGCCGCAAAGGTAGGCGGAGCCGTTTTAAAGTCAATGTTAAGTGATTATTAAGTCCCGATAATTCCGCAGGGACGGGGGAAAATGTGTGGAAATGGCACAGAATAGTCCACTGCGGCTCATTCCTGGAAAAGCGACGTATTACATTCATAGCGTTACTGACTTTGGTCTGTTACTTTAAAGGGACTTAAATAAACTGGTACGGAAAATTGACAACCTGCCTGCGGCGGTAAGGCCGGGCGGCATACGTGAAATTCTAAAAAACCCGGCTTCCAAGCCGGAAACTCCCGGAAATCCTTGCTAATGATGCATTATACCCGGTTTTCAGCCGGACATATCGTGGAACCCGTCTGCTTCGACCTCATCTTCAAAAGGGACAATGCTAAAGTAGAGAAAAAACGAAATTAAACAAAATTAAAATAAAAATAATTATTCAAAACACAATATGAAATATAGCGAAAGAAAAAGCTTTCACAAATGAAATAGTCCTGATCATAAAACAAAGCGGGAATCGTAAAAAAGAGAGATGGGTTATAAAGTGACAGCACGCGCCGCATCCTGCAGCACCAGCACCCAATCCTGCCCGTAACCCGACGAAGGCGGCCGGAAAGTATGTTGCCCATGGTTATCAATCATTTCAGCAGGTTTATATTGCCCGTTGCGCGGGTTGAACCAGCCCGTTTGCAGCCTCGCGCCGCTTACCCGGCCCAGGTTCACCGTAAACGCCCGGCCCGTACAGGTATAGATATAAACATAATCTTTCCCCCGCAAGGCCTGCACCCGCACCGCCGCCGGCAGGCCGTTTTCCTTCACCAGCGACTGGTCCGGCTCACGGCCCTCCGCCGGTGATGCCTCCATCAGCTTTCGCACGAACGCCATTTGCTTCGCGCCCGGCAAGTCCATCGCCTGCCGCCAATACACATGCGGCCCGTTCACGGCTTCCCTCCCTTCGGCATAAAACTGCCAGATGTCATGACAGCCGTAAGTATGACCGAAAGCCCCGGCAAAAAGATCGAGATAGGCGTACATCCGCACATCGTACGCCGAGGAAGTGCCGAGGTCGGCGGCGTTGAAACATACGGGATGGTCTTCGTACAGCGGTTCCCCGTCCAGTACAGGTTTTACCGGCTCGCGGTCGTATACGGATCTGATCTTGTCGTACACCGCCGTATTCCTGCAATGGCCGTTCTGGAACATGTTGAAGCTCAGCCAGCTGTCGTTATGGAACCATTCCGCTGAGCCGGCGGCATTGGGCTGAGGGTGAAAAGTAATAAGCGGGCGGCTTTCTTTCCCCACCCCTTCCAGGATGCCCGCGGCCATTTCGCGCCAGATGGTTACATGCGTATCGTTTTGCGGGTTGCGGTCGCCACCGAGTATCCATATTATATTTTTCCTGCCGCCATACCGCTTGCCCAGCCAGCGGCCGTACACGCGGGCGTTCTGCGGGTTAAACACTTCAGGGCCTTTCCCCCACGACGACTTCCACACTTTGTCGCCCCAGGTGGGCAGCAGCCCGATCACCAGGCCGTAACGGTCGGCCAGGCCGATCAATGTGTCTGCATATTTAAAATAGGCCTCGTTGGGTTTTGCGGGATCATTGTGCTGCAAAGGAAGATCGCCGTTGGCATTGGGCGTGGCCAGCCCGTCGAATTCCGCGAGCAGCACCGCCTGGATTACGGTAAACCCTTGTTCCGCGCGATGTTTGAGGTATTCGTCAGCCTCGTTGCGGTTCAACCGGTGGAACAACTCCCATGCAGTGTCTCCCAGCCAGAAAAAAGTTTTACCGTCGCGCAGGAGGTAACGGCCGTTATCGCTCACGCGCAGCTGGGCCTGGCAAAATGTTGAAACGAAACAAAGGATAAGGAGGAAGCGGATCTTCATAACATGCGGATTGCTGATCAAAATACAAAAAATACGATCAACCGTACGGGTGGCACAGTTTTGGCCGCTTTTACACGGAAACGTATTGTTCATTTAAATGATCGTTATGGCACGCAGAACCATCGGCAGCAGCGGGCTCGAACAAGGCGGGCCCAATCTCGGCAACGATTACGGCAGGAACATCACCCGCGAGGTAACGGCCGACGATACGCAGAAGATCGTCATTCCTAAAAAGAAAAAAACGACGGCCCGTAAAACCGCTGCAAATAAAGCGCCCGGGGCCAAAGCCGCCAAAAGAAGCGGCCGCTGAGGGCATGTAAAATAGTTTCTGAAAAAGCGCTCCGCAAAGGGGCGCTTTTTGTATCCGCCGGAAAGCGCAAGCCGGCCCGTATTTTGTACCTTTGCCCGAAATTTCAAGCAAAGATGTCCACACTCAACGTAAATATTCCCCATCAGCTGCCGAAAGAAGAAGCACAGGAAAGGATCAAAAAACTGCTGACCAACCTGAAAGAACAGCAGGCGGACAAAGTTTCCGACGTAAAAGAGAACTGGGAAGGCGACAATGCCACTTTCTCCTTTAACATCAAGGGTTTCGATATTTCCGGCGGCATCCAGGTAAATCCTGAAAGCGTGGATATCCAGGGCGAGCTTCCTTTTGCCCTCTCTTTTTTCAAAGGCATGATCTCCGATCTTATTTCCTCGAAAGCAAAAGAGCTGCTTGCCTGAGCGGCGCTGAAATAGTAGTTTTTTATACCATTTGACGGCCCGGCAGCCGCCGGCGCCGGCAAAATAATATTGCTGCTGGCGGTATATTTTCACTATCTTTTAGTCCGATATGAAAAGTAGTGTTGTCACTATCAAGGATATAGCTGAAAAACTTAAAGTGTCGCCCTCTACCGTATCCCGAGCATTAGGCAATCACCCGCGCATTGGCCTGAAAATGCGGATGCAGGTGCAGGCGCTTGCCCGCGACATGGGCTACGAGCCTAATTCGCAGGCCATTTCATTCAAACAGAAACGCACTTCCATTATTGGCGTCATTCTCCCTTTCATCCGCGAAGATTTTTTTTCCTCCGCCATCAGCGCCATCGAAATGGCCGCCATCGCACAGGATTACACCATCCTTTTCGGGCAAAGCCTCGACGATCCCGAACAGGAAAAAAAGATTGTGGCGGCTATGAAAAAGCAACGGGTAGACGGTTTGATCATTTCCCTCAGCAAATACACCGTTAATTACGAACACCTTTTATCGCTCAATAAATATGGAATTCCCGTCGTGTATTTCGACAGGGTGCCGCCGTTTAAAAGCGCGCATAAAGTGTTCTGCAACATGCACCGCGGCACCGTGCAGATGGTGAACTGGCTGCTGGCCGCCAAACACAGGCGCATCGCGCTGATCAACGGGCCGGACAGTATGCCTGCCAGCAAGGAAAGACTGGTGGGTTACATCGAAGCGCTTTCGAAAAAACAGATCAAGGTGGATATGCAGCTGGTGGAAACCACGGACCTTTCCAGCGAAGAAACTTCCGCGGCGGTTGCGCGGCTGCTTCGCCTGAAAAAGCCGCCCACGGCTATTATCAGCTTCAACGATTATGTACATATGGATGCGGCGCGCTACGCGCAGCAGCAGGGCGTGAAAGTGAACGAAGACATTATTTTCGCCAGCTACGCCAATCTCCCCGTTACCAGTTACATCGCATTCCCGCCCGCCGCATCGCTTGAACAATTTCCGTTCAGGCAGGGCGAAAAGGCCATGGAACTGATTATCCGCGCGATGCACGAAGAACAGTCAGACGAGTTTTATACCGAAGAGATTCTCCCCGAACTCGTGTTCAGCATACAGAAATAAAAAACGGTTGGCAGGGAAGGATAATGTTGTGTTAAAAGAAAACAATAAAGAGTAGCATCTAACGGCTGCTTATGGCGATGCTTATCATCAAAGTGCTTACAATTTTTAAAGAGTAGCAAATAACAGTCCCGCGGCGGTTTTACACCACCACCCGTATGAAAACGTTAAAAGGATGAATCGTTTTTACGACGTCTGTGCTTGCGTATTTTTTCTCTCTCAGTTTGTGCTAATCAGTTGTACTATCAAGGATATCGCTGGTTGACAATTCAAATATAAGTCAGGAATCGATCCGAAAAATGCGCAATCGTTTGTGCAAATTTGCATGGTGCGCACGGGGTTTTTATGAAATGGATTGCATGTTATAACGCACGCCGGGCGAAGATGCCAACAAAACAATACCGGCCGCTACATCCGTAACGGCCGGTACTGGTCCCGTCTGGCATGAAAACGGAATGTTTTACCAGTTATACGGATACTCGTTCACCCATCTGAAACCGCGGCTAACAAGCCTGAAAGTGCGGTGATCGAATTTTTTCAAACGGTATGTTACGGTGTCGTTGTTCAGTACGCCATCCAACGTAAGATAGGTTGAATCAAGCGTATAACGCATCACGTTTTTGCGCGAAGTATCGCCCGGGGTAAATACCGTTGCGGTTTTCGCCGTCGTATCTATATCGAAGGCCAGGGCTTTCAGCGAATCGTTCATCAGTTTCACCTGCGCATAATTCGCGAACTGGATGATGACCTGCCGCCAGCGCGTAGTGTCCGTCATCAGCGGCGGTATCGTATCGTGGTTGCGCACGAGCAGTTCGGTGTTGTAAATGCCATACAACGGCGGGCGACTGGCGGCGGCGCCATATCTTTTGGCCCCGCTCATCGAGTTCGCTACCTGCGAATACAGCACCAGGCCGATAAACAGGAATTTCACCACGCCGGCCGTAATGCGCAGCCAGCGTTTGTTCAGGTAAGTGCGGTATACTTTCGGCTGTACGGTTTTGTTGAAAAGGAACAGGTTGCCCAGCCGCCGCATGTCCGGCGCCATCAGGAACAGCGAGACCAGCAGCAGGAAAGAGGAATATAATTTCACCGGCACGTCGAAACAGAAATTGATCGCTACCACGTTGAGCATTACGAACGCGCAAAGCACCGATCCCATCAGCACGGTACGCCTGAACAGCAGCAGCATGCCCGAGATCACTTCGGCCCAACCGGCGAACGCGCTGAACGCCGCCGAAAACCCAACGTACGACCAGGCCAGGCCCATCGGGCTTTTGTCGCCAAAAGGCTGCACCAGCTGCGACAGGAAAGGGGAAGGCATCTGCAGGTGAAACACTTTCGCGAAACCGTACACGCCCATCATATAAAACATATAATACCGCAAACCCACGCGCAGCCAGTGATGCAGGGCATCGTAATTCCGGCGGCGCCTGTCCGCCGCAGACCAAACCAGCGCAGCCGTAACAGACAGCACCGCCATGCAGAACAATTTTACATAATCGTAAGTGGTATCGCCGCTGCCATTGGTGAAGATCGTGATCTTACCGGGCAGGTGCAGCACGTGCTCCCCCACCCAGGGCACGGCCTGGCGCCAGAGAAATTCATATCCTTCGCCCAGGTACGGGATAAAGGAAAAAGGAATATACAGCACGAAAAAAACGAAGAAGAACCGGAAGAGCAGCTTTTGACCGGAGCTCCAGGTGCGGGATAATTGTAAAGACATAGGAATTGCAAGGTTTACATTGTAACGAAGGATGAATTTAATTCAAAACGGGTGGATCTCATAGACCCCAATGTTATTTGTTCCCCCAAACATGAGCTTTTTAACAAAATAAATTGAGCTTTCTAACAAAATGGCGGCTTGAAATACGGCCTTACTTTGCAGTAAATACTTATCACAATGACACAAGTTTGGTTTATCACAGGAAGTTCCCGCGGGTTGGGCCGCAGCATCACCGCCGCCGCGCTGGAAGCCGGCCATAAGGTAGCCGCCACCGCCAGGAACACCGCTCAGTTACAAGACCTCGAAGAAAAGTATCCCGGTCAAATACTCCCCCTCCGCCTGGACGTTTCAGACGCCGGGCAGGTGCGCCGGGCCGTGGCAGACGCCGTGGCGCATTTCGGCCGCCTCGACGTGGTGGTGAACAATGCCGGCTTCGGCATTACCGGCGCCACGGAAGGGTATACAGACGAGCAGGTGCGCAGCCAGATCGAAACGAACCTTTACGGCCCCATTGAAGTATCGCGCGCTGTATTGCCTTACCTGCGCAAACAGCGTTCGGGCCGCATTTTACAGGTAAGCTCCATTGGCGGCCGTTTCGGCAATGCAGGGCTGAGCATTTACCATGCCACCAAATTCGCCGTGGCCGGCTTCTCCGAAGCGCTCGCCAAAGAAGTGGCGCACCTGGGCATTCATGTTACCAGCGTAGAACCGGGCGGTTTCCGTACCGATTGGGCGGGCAGCTCCATGACCTTCGCGCCGGGCGTGGAAGGGTATGAAACGAATATCGGCGTGATCGAAGAGATCTTGTCCAGCGGGAAGTTCAAGCCCATGGGCGATCCGGACAAGGCCGCCAAAGCCATTGTGGACCTGGCCTCCCACCCCAGCCCGCCGGTACACCTGGTATTCGGCAGCGAGGCGGTAGCATTGCTGGAACAGGCCAACGCCGCCCGCGACGCGGAAGCCGCCGCCTGGAAACATGTGAGCGTTTCCACGGATGCGGACGATGCGGAGAATTTTTTCGAATCCGAAGCCAATGCTCTTGTTTCGAGAGCCAAAGGAATGTAAACCTCTTTTTCAGCGGAACGGTATTGTTGCATAGATTTGTGCAATAATGCCGTTCCGAATTAACATGAACATATGGAAGATCTGGAGAAGCCGCATATTTTGTATGCCTGTTATTCGCACCTGAGCCGCGAAGGGGAAAACTTTGTGCCGGAACATGTTTTCAGCTATGTAATGTCCGGCAGCATGGAGATGTTCGCCGGCGGAAAAAAATATCTTTTCGGTGAAGGCGATTACCGTTTTTTCCGGAAAAACCAGCTTGCCCGGTTCGTAAAACATCCGCCCGCGGGCGGCGAATACCGTGCCATCAGCGTGCTGATGGACAAAAACACGCTGCAAACGCTGAGTAACGAATTACATCTTCCCGTCCGCAAACCCTACACCGGCGACGGCATTATCACCCTCCGGCCGCATAATCTTTTCAGCAGTTTTATCAGTTCCCTCAAACCTTACATGGATAGCGGGCAGGTCATCAATCCCGCGCTTACCAACATCAAAGTGCGCGAAGCCGCGATGATCCTGCTCGAAACCAATCCCGAACTGCAGAACGTGCTGTTCGACTTCAGCGAGCCGGGCAAGATCGACCTGGAAGCGTACATGAACGAACATTACCGTTTTAATGTGGACATTGCGCGGTTCGCTTATCTCACCGGCAGAAGCCTCGCCACTTTCAAACGCGATTTCGAAAAGATCTATCACACTTCGCCTAACCGCTGGCTGCAGCAAAAACGCCTGGAAGACGCTTACGTGCTGCTGAAAGAAAAAGGCTGGAAAACCTCGGATGTGTACATGGAAGTCGGTTTCAAAGACTTTTCGCATTTTTCCTACGCCTTTAAAAAGGCCTTTGGCATGGCGCCTTCCATGGTGGCGGCGCAATAGGAAGATTTTATCCGCGCGGTTTGGGTATTTTTTCGGAAATTCAGGGTGTATTTAACCCCGAAAATTTCAATCCAACCCCATGGGCAAACCCGTTCATACACCTGATACGGCAGGCAGCGCCCCACAAACAAAGCCGTTTTTCGGCCCCGGCGGCGTGCCCGACCCGTTTTTCCAACCCGGCAAAGCCGCACCGGATACCGTACAGAAACAGGACGAAGATAAAGGGGCGGAATCTCCCAAACAGGAACCGAAGAAAGAACCGGCGCCTGAAAAGCCACACGTCTTCTACAGCATCTTCGACGATCTCGTGCTGCAATTCCCGAAACGCTGGCAGGATTCCTATTACCGTTCCAAACAATTCGGCACCAGTATCGTGTTCGATCCCGCGTTCGGGCAGGAACTGCTGTCTAACGAGATCATGGCTTTGTGGAACGTGTTTTACGCGTTGCAATTAAAAGCCACGTCGCCGTACGGCAGCAAAGTCGATTTTTCGAAGGGGCTCGAAATGGCGGAACAATTGTCCGGCACTTCCGGCACGTATATCAGTCTTGCTTCCATCGTGCTGCATAAAGACATGAAAAAATACCTGTCAGTCGACCTGCCCGCTTACGCGAAAGACAATCTTCCAACTTTCCTGATCACCGGCGCGCTGCTGCAGGGCGGCATGGTGGGCCTTAACGCGCTGATGGGCAGCGAGCTGGATTTCAGTTCGCTGATCGGACCTGCCACCGGCAAATACACCGAGCCGCCGGCAGGTTTCAAGCGGCCTTTCCTGCTCAACAATATCCCGGACAAACGTTGGAAATCGCCCTTCCTGGATGCGCCGGAGAAATTCGAATTAAAATATTCCGGCACCGACAAAGAAGCCGAAGAAAAAAAATGGAGCCTGGGGTTGGGATTCAACCTGGCTTCGGCTTTGGGTAAATACCCGGAGAATGAAAAAGACAAACCCAAATACAAAGGCTTCGAGTTTTTCCCATATTTCTCGTATTCACATAAAGAGCAGGCGGAAGGCAAACCCGCACCGGACGAAAAACACAAGTTCATGGGCGGCCTTTACACCGGCGCCGCCGGTTATTACGGCCTGCTGGAAGGCGGTGCGCGGTTCAGCGATTCGTCTGCTTTGGAAACCTATGCCCGCGCGGGTTTCATGATGAAAAACATCGGCCCGCTCAGCTTAATGCAGCTCACCGGCGAGCTGGATTACCGGCCGGACGTTCCTTCGCCTTACCGCGGCCGCCTCAACGCAGCGGCGGGGTTCGACATACTCGACAACGACAAATGGAAATTCCAGCTGGGCGCCGCAGCCGGCGGACTGTTGCCTTCCGGCGAAGAGCCCGGCGCGTTCGATTTCAGAACGAACCTTGCCTTGTCGCGCAGGTTTAACGCTCCCAACTTCCCGCTGCCGCTCAGCACCGGGATAGACGCAACTTTCAATTACGGCAAACAAGACCCCTTCAATGCACAATCGCCGGACATGTACGGCGTACTTACGCGCCTTACATTTTTCGACATGGTGAAGTTCGGGCTTGAATATTACAAGATAGACCAGCATGTAGAAGGCCTCCCCGACCGGGATCTTCGCGGCATGCTTACTTTTGATTTTGCGCCGGTGTTTATGAGGAAGAAGAATGATAAATAATTTCGTTAAACTACCCGGTATGCATACGCCGGTGTGGGCGATGCTGATATTTTGTTGTCAGAGAGACTCACTTTAAGAATCGCGCAGTCAAATATCACTCATTAACAGATGATTAACAAGCAGAAGTTTTATTTTTTGATAAAATAGGGTGCACAAATCCCTTTCAAATGTTTAAGTCGCCTTTACTTATGAGACATCCCTAAAAACAACAATCCCGCTGTTCGCGGGACTCTTGTAATAGTTTTCACTACGGAATAATCCTTATTGTGATTTGCTTCGAATTGAAGATAGGAATTTTTTATAAAATACAAAAGGTCAATATTCTCTTTTAAAAATGAAAGCAAATCACAGACCAATTGGTTTATTCGCGTGCTTAGGCATCATTGCGAATTAATCATGTCAACGTATATTGAATGCAATTCCAACTGATCAGACTTACAAAAATGTATTTGATAAAAATCAATATAATGCCTATTACAAGGCTCCTGAGACAAGAGGCTAATAGACTATCGGCAACAAAATATATTGTACAATAATACATTCAACTTCCCCTCCCAAAATTTCCCTCAATTACCAACTATGCTTTCGCGTATGATACACCAAAAAACCACCAGCTCGGCCACGTCGGCTCCGCGGAGAAATAAAAGTCAAAATCCGTTAAGGTTTCAGTGAAGCATTTGCCTTTCAGTCCTGCATTTATGGAGGAGAAAATAAAGCTGCGACTTTTGAGAGCACTTATCTCCACCCCTCAAGGCGAACATATGGCCGATCAAGGCCGGTGCAGGCCGATACAAGGTGGACTAGAGGCCATGAACAACTACGCCTCCCCTCCCTTCAACACCCCCACAATCTTCCTCAACTGCCTGTTATGCCGCGTTGTATGCCATGCCACAAAATGCACCAACTCCGTTCGCGTCAATTCGCCGAGGAAAGGGAAATCGAAACCGGTTAATGTTTCGTTGAGGTCTTTGCCGCCCAGCGTGCCGTTGAGCTCGCGGCGAAGCTTTTCCATCTCTTTGCTCAATGCTTCTTTGTCGTATATTTTGTCTTCGGGCTGTACAAAATCCGGCGATTCCATTTTGATGTTGTAATCGAGAAATACCTGGAGGTCCGGTACCTTGGCGTCGGGCGAGCGATGTGTGGTGGGTTTGGCGCCGCCCTGCAGCAGCTCGATGCACCCGCTGATCGATATGCGCATATGTTCTACTACCTGTGCTGCCGTCCAGCTGCCGGAGAAAGGTACCCGGTTGGCCTGTTCCTGGCTGCATGAGGCCAGAAGTCCCGCCATTTCAGTGATGGCGTCGTCTGCTGCGATCCTGATATCCGCTTCCATATGATTTCTTTTTTTACAAATATCCGTTCATCCGTTCGATTAAGAGGTGGGCGGTAATGACAAGTTAGGTGGCAATTCGGGACAAACTGTTATTTTGCAGCATCAACAACATTTGATGAATCTTTCCAGAACAAGAATTGCGCCTACGCCCAGCGGGTTTCTGCACCTGGGGAACTTTTTTTCTTTCGCCGTTACCGCAGCGCTGGCAGAGCGTACCGGTGCGAAAACGCTGCTGCGGATAGACGATATGGACCGCGACCGCGTAAGGCCGCCGTACGTGCAGGATATTTTCGACACGCTGCGTTTTATGGGCATTCCCTGGCAGGAAGGGCCAATGGATGCGGAGGATTTTAACGCGAATTTCTCCCAGCTCCACCGCATGCCGTTATACGAAAAAGCGTTGGATCAACTGGCCGGCAGCGGACGGGTTTTCGCCTGCGCCTGTTCGCGCTCACAACTGGCGGCCGCCAAACCCTGCGCCTGCAAAGACATTCCGTTGCAGCAGCCCGGCGTCAGCTGGCGGCTCCGCACCGATCATGAAACGGTGCTGAACGTTCAAACCCTGTCCGGGAAATCCATTCAGGCTACATTGCCGCTTTCGGTGAAAGATTTCGTCGTGAAGAAAAAAGACGGATTCCCGGCGTACCAGCTCAGCTCCGTGGCAGACGACGACCATTACAACGTAGACCTCGTCGTACGGGGACAGGACCTCTGGGATTCAACGCTGGCACAGCTTTACCTGTCGCGTTTTATTCCCGGCTCATCTTTTTCACAAAACACATTTTACCATCACCCGCTGCTGACGGAAAGCCCCGGCCGCAAACTCTCCAAATCCGCCGGCGACACTTCCATCCATTTCCTGCGCAATGAAGGAAAACACGCGGAAGACATCTGCGCCCTGATCGCCGGGAAAATGAACCTGCCCGCCGCACACGATTATCGCGGGCTCGCCGCGCATGTTATTGAACACGCGCTGTCCGGAAATGAACGGGACTGAATCAGATTAGAACTATCAAAATATATAAAATTTTAATCCCCGGTGACATACACCAGCCCTGTAAAATGGCAGTTTTCTTGCTGCGCCTGTTTTATGCTGATGAACTACTTCAAGACCGCCCTGAGAACGCTGCAACGCAATAAAGCCTATACGCTCGTCAATATACTCGGCCTTACGCTGGGCCTGGCCTGCGCCATTCTTATCTTCAGCCTCGTAAAATTCCACCTGAGCTTCGATAATTTCCATGAAGGGAAAGAACGCATCTACCGCGTGCTTACAGCTGTGCAGGGCGGGCAGATGACCTGGCAGCCAGGCGTTCCGCCGCCGCTTGCGGAAGCCATGCGCAACGATTATGCATTTATCGAAGAAGCAGGCAGGGTAGCGACTTTCAAAGATCAGCTCGTGAGCGTGCCGCAGGAAGTTTCCGTTAAAAAATTCCAGGAAGAAGCGGGATTTTCATTCGCTGACCCCTCCTTTTTCCGCATCATGCATTACCCGCTCGCCAAAGGCAGCCTGATGGCCAAGCCCAATACCGCCGTGATCACGGAGCGGATCGCGGAAAAATATTTCGGCAATACAAATGCCATCGGCCGCAGCATCCGCGTGATCAACCGGTTCAACAACAACAAGCTGGAATTCAGGGTCACCGGCATCCTGCAAAACCTGCCCGCCAATACAGACCGCCGGCAGGAAGTCTATCTCTCCTATCAAAACCTTCACGATTTCCACCGTGGTTTCGCGGAAGACAACTGGTACCAGACATCCGCCATCCACCAGTCGTACTTTCGCCTGAAACCCGGCGCCACGGCGGCGGAAGCGGCAAACGTATTACCGGCTTTCAGCGATAAACATTACAACCCGCAGCAGGAAAATCGTTTCCGGTTCAGCCTGCAGCCTTTATCTGACATACATTTCAACACGGGCATCGACGGAAAGGTGGACAGGCAGCATCTCTGGGCATTGTCACTCACGGGGTTGTTCCTCGTTATCACGGCCTGCGTGAATTTCATCAACCTTGCCACGGCGCAGGCTTTGAGCCGCTCCAAAGAGATCGGCATACGAAAAGTGCTCGGCAGCCTGCGCCTGCAACTGTTCCGGCAGTTCATCACCGAAACGGCCATTATCGCCACAACGGCCATGGTATTGGCTTTTGTGTTATCTATTTCGATATTGCCATACGTCAATCAATTGTTCGGCACGCAACTCAGCATTCATCTTTTCAGCGACGTGCAGCTGATGCTCTTTTTGCCGGTGCTGTTGCTGGCCGTGATATTTTTCGCTGGTTCCTACCCGGGGCTTATCCTTGCCGGCTTTCAGCCGGTGGCAGCGTTAAAGGGAAAACTTTCGCACCGCCACGCCGGCGGGCTGAATGTGCGGAAAGGCCTGGTGGTAACCCAGTTCGCCATTTCGCAGCTGCTGATCATCGGCACGCTGGTGATCGCCAACCAGATGCGCTACGCCAAACAGGCCGATCTCGGTTTCAGGAAAGACGCGATGGTGATGCTGCCCGTCCCGGTGCGGGACCAGGCTTCCACCGGCACGCTCAACGCCCTGTTGGCGGCGGCTCCCGGCGTGGAAGGCCTAACTTTTTGCGGGGAAGAGCCCGCCGGGCACGAAACCTACATCACCAATATCCGTTACGCGGGCAGGGAAAAATCCGAAGACTTCTCCATCTATCTCAAAGGCGCTGACGCGCGCTACGTGCCCGTATTCGGCCTGCAGCTGGCTGCGGGGCGCAATCTCTCCCCGATCGACACGAGCAAAGAGTATCTCGTCAACGAAACCACGGTAAAAAAACTCGGTCTTTCTTCTCCCGAACAAGCCATCAACCAGCCGGTAAGAATAGATGGCAGCCAGGGGCTGATCGTGGGCGTGGTAAAGGATTTCCATAACCGATCCTTTCATGAGCCGATCATTCCCATTTGTCTTACCAGCGGCACCGGCTGGTACGGCCGCTGCGCCGTAAAAGTGGACGCATCCCGCCTCAGCGCCGCTATGCCGGCCATCGAAGCCGCCTGGAACAAAACGTTTCCCGATCACCTTTACAAATATGATTTCCTCGACGAAAAGATCGCGCGGTTTTACCAGCTGGACGATATGCTGCTGCGGCTCATACAATTTTTCGCGGCCGTTGCGATCCTGATAGGCTGCATGGGGCTCTACGGCCTCATGTCTTTCATGGCCGCGCAAAAAACAAAAGAAGTGGGCGTGCGGAAAGTGCTGGGCGCCAGCGTGCAAAATATCCTCTGGCTGTTCGGCAAAGAATTTGGCAAACTGCTGCTGATCGCGTTCGTGATCGCCGCGCCGGTGGCCTGGTATGTAATGACCGACTGGCTGCAGAATTTTGCTTACCGCATCAGGATCGGCGTGGGTATCTTTGCCCTGGCGATCCTTGTAACGGTAGTGGTGGCGGTGGTTTCAATCGGCTATCGCTCGGTGCAGGCCGCGTTGATGAACCCGATGCGCTCGTTGCGTTCCGAATGATCTTTCTTAGCGTTTAACCATAAAAAAGGCTGCGATTTCCGCAGCCTTTTTCGTTTTATTGTAGCGGTTGAATGGAAAGCGCATGTTTGAAGATGTTCAAAGGATCATACCGCATCTTTACCTGTTGCAGCCGCGGATAATTTTCTTTCCAGTAAAAGGCGCTGTAGTGAAGGCCCGAAGTATTGAACGCAGGATCGGCGCCTTCATTCACCGCATCCACATGTTTCCTGCAAAGCGCCGCTACATCCGTTTCCGCAGTGCTGAGGCCAAACATTGCGAACGAGCCGATCTGCAAACGGCGTAACATCAGCAGGTTGTATAAAGTCGCCTCGGGCATTCCCGACCGGCTGTTTTGCTCGCATCCGCTACAATAATTTTTCACCAGCCGCACGAAGTTTCTTCACTCACGCCTTCCCACGGATTGCCGCTGCTCACGCAATGTTTCCTGAACCAGAATTTCGTTACGATGCCGTAATACCCGCCACCGGCGCCCGTCAATGCCCAAAATAGCTCATGATACGGATCGATCCTTCCAGGCAATGCCCGCCGCTACGCACGGAAAGGCGTTTGCCGTCGTTTAACGCTTCCTGCACGGCCGCCACTACGTCTTCAGGTTTCTCCGCCAGCCTGATGTATTCCGGCCTGCCGGTAAAACGTTTGTTGAAATTCCTGCGCAGCAGCACGTCAAACCTGGGGTCTTTCTCTCCTATTTTGGGTAATAAAGCCATACGTTCCGTTTTTGGACTATAAAACTAAGACCTCTCACCGTCTCTTCACGGAGCCTGTCGCGACAAATACCGGGGGACTTCGGGACAAAAAAAAAGCGCCTTCCAGGGGCGCTCTTTCTAAAAAGAATATCGTTTATACGAATGCACTGAAACCGGTGATCGCCCTGCCTACGATCAGCGAATTGATCTCTTTGGTGCCTTCGTAAGAATAGATCGCTTCGGCGTCGGCTACAAACCGCGCCACGTCGTACTCCAGCAGGATGCCGTTGCCTCCCATCACTTCACGCGCCTTGCTCACGATGTCTCTCGTGCGCAGGGAACAAAATACCTTGGCGAGGGAAGCATGTTCATCACGGAGCAGGCCCTGGTCCTGCAGTTCAGACAGGCGAAACACCAGCGACTGCATAGCCGTGAGATTGGAGAGCATTTCCACGAGATGGTTCTGGATCAGCTGGAACGATGCGATGGGTTTGCCGAACTGCTTGCGTTTGCGGGTGTAATCCAGCGCGTTCTCATATGCGCCGCGCGCACAGCCCACCGCCATCCAGGCTACGCCTGCGCGCGTCATTTGCAGCACGCGGGCCGTGTCTTTAAAGGAATTGGCGTTTTGCAGCCGGTCTTTTTTCTCCACCACGCAATCCGTCAGCGTGATGAGCCCGTTCTGCACGATGCGCAGCGCCATTTTCCCTTTGATCTTCTCCACGTTAAAGCCGGGCGTGCCTTTCCGAACCAGGAAACCTTTTACCTGGCCGTCGTCTGTATCCCGCGCCCAGATAATGGTCACATCGGCGAACGGCGCGTTGCCGATCCATTTTTTCTGTCCGTTCAGCACCCATCCGCCTGCAGTGCGTTTAGCCGTTACCGTTAAGCCGCCTGCCGCGCCGGAACCAACTTCGGGCTCAGTAAGCCCGAACGCGCCGATCACCTGCATCTGCTGCATTTTTGGCAACCATTCCTGTTTCTGTTCTTCGGAGCCGCACATATAAATGGAGCCCATCGCCAGGCCGCTCTGCACGCCGAAAAAAGTGGCGATGGACGAATCGATCCGCGCCATTTCCATGGCGATGATGCCTTCCATGAGGAACGATTTTCCGGGGCAGCCGTACCCTTTATAGGTTACGCCGCAAAGGTTCAGCTCCGCGAATTTTGGAATGATCTCGTGGGGAAAGTCGTCGTGCAGCCAGTAATTGTTCACCAGCGGCTTGATCTCTTTTTCCATGAACTCGCGCACCTTCAGCTGCACGGCCCTGTCTTCTTCACTCAACCGCAAATGCAGCTCGTAAAAGTCGCCATTGATCTCCGGCAGTTCTTTTTTCTTCTGCCCGCCATCCATCATTTTCATCAGGCCTTTCAGCTGACTGTCGTCCAGCTTCGAAAAACCATCCATGACCTTTTGCAGGTCCACTTTCCGGCTCAGCTTGTCCAGTTTTTCAAAATCGATGGATTTGAACAGCTTGTAAGCCTGTTTGATCTTCTCAAAAGTTCCGGCCATATCGTTTCATTTTTAATCAGGAATCATACGGATACGCGGGGCAGCATGCCTGCTTCGGGCTGCGCGTCGCGCACTTCGGTGGTGAGCACGATGGCGCCTTCCAGCAGCCTGGATACGGGGCAGGCTTTCGCGATGCCGATCAGGCGTTCCCGCTGCTCGTCGCTTACGGGGCTGAGGAAATACAGGTCTTTGTCCACCTGCGTCACCAGCTTCCCGTCGCGCGTGGCCTGGCTGAGATTGGCGTTCATGGCCAAATCAGGAATGTTCCAGCCTTTGCGGTCGATATACATGCGCAGCGTTGCCAGCGTACACGACACGATAGAGGAAAGGAAGAGGGTGAACGGGTCCGGCCCTGCGTCCTGCCCGCCGAGGGAGACGGGCTCGTCGGCAATGATCGTTCCGTTCCGCCATTCGATCCGGCAGCGGTAATTTATTTCACCGGTCGTTCCCCTGACGGGATTTTCCATTTTATACTGCATACTGCAATTTACGTTTATTGCAGTTTTGAACCTTCATCAGGGAAAAAGTGATTTGTCGATGCGGGGAATGATGCGTAATGCGTTTTTGTAGTAGACCTTGCGCAAGATGTCGTCCGGCAGGTTCATGCCGTACATGCGCCAGAAGGCGTGGTATTTTTTGTGATAGGGGAAATATTCGTCCGCCGTTTCGAGTACACGGAAATAGGTGGCGTATTCGTCGGGCTGCCAGGAATCTTTGCCGAAAAGTATCCTGTCCTGATATTTTTCAAAAAATTGCCGCGCCATTTTGGGCTGGCGGCCCAGTTCGGCGATCACGGCGCCGAATTCCACCACGATATTGGGCATTTCGTCCATCAGTTTGGAAAGATGGCCGAGATCGTTGGCGTACCATCCGAAATGCGCGTCGATGAACGTGGTGCGCGGGTGTTTTTTGAACATGCGGTGTTGCTCGGCGATGAGCGTTTCCCATGGCGCCGGGTTGTCCGGCCCTCTCCTGCGCCCCGGATGGGTCTGCAATTCCAGCCAGCGTTCGTTGTGATCGTCCATCGGGTCCCAGAAAGGTTTGGGGTCTGCGGTATGGATCAGCACGGGCATTTTCAGTTCGCCGCATTTGTCCCAAATTGCGTCCAGCCGCGGGTCATCGACCGTTACGCGTTTGCCGCTGTTGTCCCTTACGCTGAGACCGAGATTCTTGAACACTTTCAATCCTCCCGCGCCCGCGTCGTAATCGGCCTGCAGCTGTTTCACGGCTTTTTCCGTCCAGCCCTGCTCACCGATGCCGCTGAAATCGATATTGGCGAATATGATAAAACGTTTGGGCGCATTGGCTTTCACGTTATCGGTCATTGCTTTGAGACCGGAGCCGTTACCGCCGCTGAGGTTCACCATCACTTTCATGTTCAGCGCGTCCATGTCGCGGGTCAGGTTCTCCAGGTTCCCGGAGCCCAGCCCCCGCTGGTGGTTATGCACGTCGATAAAAGGGAATTTGGCTTTTTTCAGGGGATGTTCCGGCACCACGAGGGTCGAAACAGGGTCGTACTTTTCGAAGTCCATTTTCTGCTGGGCATGCAGCAAACCTGCGGCCAGCACTAAAGGGCAAAGGAGGGCGTTAAATTTTGACATACGATCGGTTATAAGATAGTATGCTAAAACTAGGCAATTCTCCGGCTTATGCAAGCGGCAATTGATAAACGGCTGTTCCGCAGCTACTTCGCGGGCACCGGGTCGCCCGGGATGGGATGTTTGGGGTCGAATACGGCCACCGCTACCCGCGAATCGGCGCATCCGTAATACAGGAACCATTTTTTGCGGTGATAGACCAGCCCTTCGATGAACACGGTGCCGTCTTTATACTGACCGCTTTTTTCAAAGGCTTCCATGGGCCGGAGGAAAGGCACGTCCAGCCGGGCGATGGGTTGGGTAGGATCGTTTTTGTCGAACAATACCTGGCCGGCGCAGTAGGCGTTGGCGTTGAAACGTTTGTCCCTGCCTTCGCCCCCGCTGTTCTTACCATTATACAGCAACAAAATCCCTTTATCGGTGATCACCGCGGGCGGGCCGCATTCGGTAAGGTCGCTGTCGAAATAACCTTTGCGCGGCCGGATGAACGGCTTGATGCCGCCGGTATCGTCGAGCACAGGCTGCCAGTCCAGCAGGTTCTCGGACGTTGCGCCGTACACGGCATGTTCGCCCCAGTACATAAAATATTTCCCGTTCACTTTGGTGATCACCTGTTTGCCTTGCCGCACCTGCGTAACGATGGAGGCGGATTTGCTCCAATGTTCGAGGAATTTCCCGTCATACGCATTTTCAAAAGCCGGCCCGTGTTTCTCCCAATGCACGAGGTCGCGCGAAGTGGCCACGCCCAGGCGCGCCACGCTGCGGTTCCATTGCGTGTAGAGCATCACGTACAAACCGTCTGCGGTAACGGCCACCCGCGGATCTTCGCAGCCGCCGGGAAATTCGAACTTTTGCTGATCGTCGTTATTGGGATACAGCACCGGAACCGGTTTTCTCGTAAAATCAGTACCGTTGCGGCTTGCGGCATACCCGATGCGGGAAGTGCGCCTGCCGATGCCCTGCCCGCTTTTGTCTTCCGCGCGGTACAGCACCACGATGTCTTTTTTCAGCACGGCCGCGGCGGGATTAAACGTGTCGTTGGATTCCCAGGCGATGGAATCTTTTTGCATGGGGCACCAGAAATACGTGTTGCCATTGGGTGAAATGACGGGATTTTTCCCGCGTACGCGTATAAAGCCGCCCAGCGCCCAATCGGGCAGGGTATTTTGGGCGACGCTGCCTGTTGCCAGCAGCACCAGCAGCGTCACAAAAAGGAGGCGTGGAATTTTCATATCGATAAAATACAAAAATTACCTTTTCAGCGCGATCATTTTATATTGACCCTGTACTTTTCCAAAGAAAAGCGTCGTGTCTTCCACTTTCACGCTGTAAATGGCGGTGCCGCTGTCTGAGATCTGGCGCAGGCGCTGATGGTATTCCCCGGGCAGATTATCCTCAATCCTGGTAATATTTTCATCATTAACAAGGTGGAGTTTCTGCTGCATCTTTTCACTGAAAAGCCTGCGGTAATCTTTCCGGGTATATTTTTTCGTCATGGTATCCACCGGCAGCGGGAAATTGACCATTCCGCGCAAGGTAGTGTCGTGCACGCCATCGGAGAGCTCGCGTAATGAAGTAAAATAAGTGCGGAACTCCTGTTCTTCCGTACTAACGGCCGGCGGATTGGCGCCGGTGGTCTGCAGTGCGGAATCTTCCGTGGGCGCTACGGCCACGGTGTCTGTATGATCTTGCTGCTGGCGGCTGGCGCAGGCGGTTAACAGGGCTGCGCAGGCGATGTAAAAAATGGGTTGTTTCATAAACCGGAGAACACAATTACCGTACCACCAGCGCCTTTGCGCCTTCGGTAAAATAAACAGCCGTACGGCCATTGTGATCTTTGTACAATAAAATGGCCTCCAGGCCCGGCTCTTTTTGCAACAGCCGTTTGCTTCCTTCAAACCCCAATACAAAACAGGGGGTATCAAAACCGTCCGCCACCACGGCTTCCCGCGCGATGATCGTTACGCTCAGCAGGGAATCGGGCAGCGTGTAGCCTTTCCGGGGATGAATGATGTGGCCGAAAGTACGGCCTCCGGAAGAATAGGAATTCTGATAATTGCCCGCCGTGCTGGCCGCCGCATCGCGGAGTTGTAATTTGAAGAGATCTTTCCCCGGTTGTTGCGGATCTTCAACGCCGATCTGCCAGCTTCCTTTACATCTCGCTTCACCGCCCACTTCCACCATGTAGTGCTGAACGCCTTTCGTTTCAAGGTATTCCGCCAGCACGTCCACCGTATAACCCTGCGCGATACCGTCCAGGTCGAGGCGCACGCCGGGTTTTGTTTTGTGAACGGCCTCGCGGTCGAAAACGATGTACCGGAAACCGACGTATTGCAGCAGCGAATCCGCTTTTCGCGTCCAGTCGGCGCCATGGCGCTTTCCTTCGCGGTAAGCTTCCACGAGCGGCATTACAGTGGGGTCGAAAGCGCCATCCGTGGCTTTGTATACTTGCCTGGCGCGTTGCAGCACGTTAAAAAAATGACCGGACTGAAACCGCCAATCATCAAACTGGTTGAAGGATGATATTTCGGAATCAGCCCGGTAGGTAGACAATGCCCTGTCTATTTCAAGGAATATGGAATCGGCCTGCGCCCTGAAGTTCCGCTGGCCGCCGTCTTCATACTGAACATGCCACGAAGTGCCCTGTGCAAAGCCCTGCAGCTTTATTACCGGGCCGCTTTGCAGCAATATCCATATCGCGGCCAGGTACATCATTTGGTCGCCGGCGGGTTTTGCAGTGTTTGCTGCGGCGGCGTTTCATCTTTGATGATGCCCATCAGTTCGCCGAGATGATCGGTGTAAACGCCCCTCGGGGAAGTGTTGTGTTTTTTCGCCACCGCGGCCGCAAAACCAACTACCTCGCCCATCATGCCGCAGGTGCGCATTACACGCGTACTGCCGAACGCAACGTGTGTGGTGCTGATATTTCTTCCCGCCATGAACAGGTTGGAAATGTTGCGGCTGTAAAGACAGCGGTACGGGATCGTGTAGGGCGCTACCCTGATGTGTTTGGTGCCCGCAAAAAATTCCTGTCCTTCGAAATATTTGCTGTTTTCCTTATTCGGAAAATGCAGGTCGATCGTCCAGGTAGCGGTAACGGTGCCGTCCGGGTAAAATTTACCTTCCTGGATGTCCATCTGCGTAAGCACATGATCGCCAAGAATCCTGCGCGATTCGCGTTTGCCGCCGATGTAAGCCACCCAGGCCAGTTCGCGTTTCGCGTATTTTTCGGGTTTGTTCTTTTTGAGGTAAGACCAGTTGCCGTAGATCGCCCGGAGGTTGTGATCGCGGATCTTTTCGGCGTCGGTAATGGTGTTGAAGTTGCCGAAACCAGTTTCCCATTCCCAGTCGGACCTTGCTTCGTCGATGTGATATTCATCGGAGAACTGCAGCGCCCAGGGCGTTTCGGGGAAACTGGAAACGGTGTCCTTTTCCAGCGACGCCCAAAGGTTAGACGTGCCGAGCGTAAAATTGTCAGACTTTTCAGCGGCCAGCGATTCGCCGGTTTCCGCTTTGCTTTCGCGGCCCATCCTGAAATCGGCGCCCGCCAGGTAACCGACCGTGCCGTCGCCGGTGCAGTCGGAGAAATAAGTGCCGGAGAAACGTGTTTCTTCGTTGGTGGAAATATTCCGGCCGATCACCGCCGCGATCTTTTTGTCTTTCATTTCCACTTTATGCACATGCGTGTTAAGGAAAAGATGCAGGTTCCTTTCCGCTTTCACAATGGAGATCTTGCGCGCGTCGCCATATTCACTCGCATCGGGGTTGCCGTTGCCGGGGTCGCCGTTGTCCATTTCACGCACGATGCGGCCCAGTTTGGGATAATGATTTTTATCGATATCGCCTTTCAGGTGTACGCGCACTTCGGAGCTGTTGTTGCCGCCCAGCACCGGGCGGTCCTGTATCAGCGCGGTTTTCAGCCCCATGCGCGCCGCGGAAATAGCGGCGCAGGTGCCGGCAATACCGCCGCCGATCACAACGAGATCGAACTGGCCCGCGTCTTTCGGCGTGGCGGAAGTGTGCAGTACCTTGTGACGGAAATCGTTCAGCGCCTGCAATGTATTCGGCGGCGTGAATTTCAGCGCGTCGGTAAACAGGATCGCGTCGCAACGGCCGTTGAAACCGGTAAGGTCTTTCATCACCAGGTTTATTTCCTCTTTGGAAATATCCACCACACCCGCATCGTACCATTTCCATGCATCGTCTCCGCTGGCGCCCATCACCTGCCCGGCCTGCCGGCCGTCTATGCTGATGGTGAATTTGCCCGGGCCGGTGGGGAACGGCGCCCAGTCTTTGGTGCGCACCCACATGCGGTATTTGCCTTTAGACGGGAATTTCACAGTGGTGGAAGCGTCTTTTACGGGCTTGCCCATGCCGTGCGCCATGAGGTACGACGAGCCTATCACGACGAACGACTGCTGGTCCGTCACCCAGCCGCCTTTGTCCGTAAACGATTCCGCTTCCACTAATACATGTTGCTGGGCAAAAGCCGCCATGTTAAAAAGCAACAGGAGGAACAGGGTTTTTATTTTTGCCATATCATTCGTTTTTCTTTTCGTAAGCTGATATTTTTTGCCGGACAGACGCATCCGCCTGTTTCAGCTGCTTTAATGCCTGGTAAATGTCTTCCCCCATGCCGGGGTGCGACAGTTGCTCCGCCAGCAGCTGCTGCGTTTTTACGGGCAGCTTCGGCCGGGCGGACAAAATTTTCAGTTTCGCCTTCAATTGTTCGCGATTGCCCTCCGTGATGGTAGCGGCTATTTTATTACAGAGCTTATCCGTTACCGTTATATCCGACAGTTTTTTGAGGATGGTCATCTGCAGCGGGTAAGATGCCTTGTGATAAGCCGTCCACAGCCAGTCCTGGCGTTTCGAGGGTTCGAAATAATCCGGGTGTACCTTTTGCAGGGCATACCGCGCGGTGAAGATATTTTTCCCGCGGATCACGCCGGCGATGTCTTCTTCATAACCCGGTTGTACTTTCCCGTCCGCATCCATCACCTTGTCCATAGCCCAATATTGGTAATGATGATTGCCGCTGCGCAGGAAATTATGCAGCATGGCAGGCGTTTCCAGCGAATCCGTGATGTTTTTGATCTGTTCCGTTGTGCCGCCGTGCGCAAAATGCCAGAGCGTGTAACAGGTGAACACCGCGCCTTCGATCACTTCGTTGCGGATGGTTTTTAAAGTGGCGCCGGTGCGAACGTTGGCCGAATCGGAAATATTCTCCGTTCCTTTCACCACGAGGTCTTCCATTTTTAATTCGGAGAAGATGGAAGATTCTTTGGCGAGAATGTCCTGCAGCTTGCGGTAATCTTCTTCTTTAAAATCGCGGTGATCGGTTTTGGTGAGCACTTCGTCGCCGGGAAGGTCGTAGCGGAGGTAATTACCGAGCAGGTCCCAGTAAAGATTGATGTACACGGGCCTGCATTCGCCGGTGTTGCACACGGGCGTAAAAATGTTCCTGAAAAAATATTTCGGCCTGCCCGCGCGGTCCAGCGCGAGGTTGAGCGTATAAGCGGCCGTGTCGCCCTCCCTGATCTCGTACCGCCGGAGGGTATCTTTCAGGGAGGGCAACGTGGCAGCCGCTTCAGCGGTGAGCAAACATAATAATGTGAGCAAACAGAGCCGCATGGTATCGTTTATTTGTATTCTAATATTGCCGTCGCTTCGCAATCGCGGTTCCCGGTAAACCGTATCCAGCGCGCCTGGATGCCGTCCGGGAAATGATGGCGGAACGTTTCGCCGGGTTTTACGGTCACTTCTTTGTATTTCATCCACACACCATTGCCCACCGGGTCCATTTCGACCGTGAACGTAACGGCTGCATTGCCTTTTTGCGACAATTGCAGGTCACGCTGATCGTAAAACCCGATCAGGTACGGGTCTGAAGGTTCGCCGGCTTTGATGGCCGTGGAAAACCACGGACCGCCTTTGCCGACGGGTTTGCCCATTTTCCAGAGATCGTCGATCACGCCGGCCCAAATGGCCGCTTTGCCGTCTGCCGAACGGATGATGCGCGGATTTTTCGCCGCAGCGTCTATTCCCGTCAAAATAAGCAAACCGCGGTAAGATGCATAATCATTGATGCGGAAATTATGTGAAGCTACCGGGCGAATTTTGGCATAACCGTCCGCATTCTCAGCGGGCAGCTCGTAAAAAGTACCATGGCAGTTCAGCAGGTCCCTTTCCGTGGCCACTTCGCGGCAAATGCGCAACGCGCCTTGCTCCGTGAGGCCCGTAAAAGCTTTATTGCCCAGCGGCAAACGCCAGCGGCGGCCGTTGTCGTCCGCGATCAGCACAGAAGCGGCTTCCACTGTTACGGCCTGTTTGGGAATGGCGAACTTTTCTTTGATGAACGATAATGTTTTTGCATCGTCTTTCCGCTGCAATTCCATTTTCTCATTCAGCTCGTAATAACCGTCGCCGGCGGCCATGCCCAATGCCCTGCGGTTATCGCCAAGGCCGTACAACAGCCCGCCGGAAGTATTGCCGGACGTGGCTTTGGAAAGACCGTTGAAAATAGCGGCGGGTGAAATGCCGCGTGCATCTTTCCCGGCGTAGTTAAACTGCACTGTCGCTTTTGCATCGGCATTGGTTTTTACGCGCACCCATTCGCCGGGCGTGCTTGCGGGGAACACGATCTGCGTGGCTTCCCCTGCCTGCAGCTGCACCGTTTTTACATGCGACCATTTTTGCCGTTCACCGCTTTCGAATATGAAGGTTGCGCCTGCAGTTCCGTTGTTCTTCACCCAGGCCGCGCGCTGCGGCCAACCGGCGAAGAGAAAAGGTTCCGAAGGTTCGCCTGCTTTTACGTTCTCATTCAGCCATACCGCGCCTTCCGCTGAGTTCGGGCCGAGCTGGTCGGGCAGCGCGAACGAAGTGAACCAGAGGTTGGAATTGGATTGCCCCGGCCCTTCGATATTTCCTTTCGCCTTGCGTTTGTTGAGAAATTCTTTTTGTGCGGAATCGTCGCAGCCGAACACCAGCTGGTTGTTCCAGCGCGTAAAATCACCGATCACTTTCAGGTAGGCCGAGCGCGGGCGGATACCCGCCGTTTGCGTGCTGCTGAAGTTGCCCGGGAAATGCCAGAACAAACCGTGCATGGTCATGAGATATTCCGGTTTCCCCGGCGTACCGACATCGCGGATGCGCGGCCATTCCGTGTTCCAGCCGTGCGCGCCGTCGTAACTATGACTGGCTTTGGGCAAACGGAAAAAGTGCCAGCTGCCTTTGTCGCGCACGCCCAGCAGCACCGATTTATGGTCCCAGCCGGTGGCCCAGATCGGGTCGGAAGCGGGATTCGCATTGCCGTGAATGCCGCCCGGGCCGGTAATTTCCACGAACTGGTTGCGGCGCACCACTTTCCAGTTCTTTCCGTCCCACTCAGACAGCGAGCCGGCTTCGATATCGAATTGTTTCAAAGCCTGCGGCCCCGGTTCCCCGTTGTTCGAATACACCATCACGCCCTGGCCGCTGTACACGCCTTTGCCATGCGCGCCGGGCAGCAGTTCGCCGCGGTGATTGTTGGCTTCGTCTTTTTCTTTCTTTTGTTTCACATTCCCGTCTTCGTACAACAGCGTGGGCTGAAGCGTTTTTACATCCACTTCATAAAACCCTTCTTCCATCGTTGCGTAATAGATCTTCCCCGCCGGATCGCTGAGGTGGCGGGCATTTCCCGTATGCCTTCCCGGCATCGCCGTGTAGGGGATCGTACGAACTTTGCCGCTGCCGTCTATCGCATAGGGGCCGATGAACAGCTGGTTGCTTTCTTTGTGTACCATGCGGTTGGCAGGCGTTCCGCCGATGCTTTCCGGTCTTACGGTCTGTTGAAGGGAAGAGGAAACTTCATACAGCTTGTCCGACGAACCGAACGGCAAATGCGGGCCGTAGGTGATCACCCACAATTTCCCCGCCCAGGGCACTACCGCGCCGGTGCCGCATTCCCCTTCGTTGTTGTACATGGCCAGGTGCGGGTAAACGCCGCTGTAGGAAGGATATTTCTGTTGTGCCATAGCGGGCAGTCCTGCAAAAGGCAGCACCGCCAGCAATATCATTTTCAAACGCTTCATCAATAATTCGGGTTTTGTGTGAGGCCGCTGCTCAGCACCTCTGAAGTTGGAATGGGCCAGAGATACTGGCGTGTCTGGTCGAATTTACGCAAAGCGATCTGTTTGATGAGACCCGCTTCGTACATGGGTTTTAGGTTTGCGCTGCCATTTTCGTCAACGTCAGGCGTTTGCGGGAAGAACCAAAGGCCCGGCTGCACTACCTTTGTGCGGAGATCCGCAGGGTCTAGCAGGCCGTAGTTCGGCGTGTTCAGCACTTTCTCCGCAATCTTCCAGCGGATGATGTCCATATAACGCACGCCTTCCAGCGCAAATTCCATCCTTCTTTCCACGCGCAGGATGCTGCGCAGCGCGGTCTGGCCTGTTTCCGTCACGGCGGGATATTCCGTAGTGCTGGTAACCGGCACGCCATAAGCGCGGGCGCGCACGGTGTTGATGGCGTCCAGCACGGACTGGTCTATTTGGTTCTGCTCGATCTTCGCTTCCGCATAGATCAGCAGCACATCCGCATAACGGATGATGATCTTGTCCGGCTCCGCCGTCCAGGAATTGAGCAGCCAGTCGCCGTCCACGCCTTTTTTCCATACCAGCCCGTTGTAGGAGGCAAAGATGGCAACAGAACGGGTATCTTTATTTTCAACGTATTTCTGGTCGGATTCTTTCCAAACCTTCACCGAATCGGGATGCGGCTGGTAAATGTAGCCCAGGAGCGGTTTCTGGAATTCCTGGATAGTGGCGGCGCAACGCGGGTCGCGGTTTTGGAAAGGCTTGTGCGGGTCGTACATCGGCGATTCGTCTATCGGCAGGCCGTCTTTACAAAGGAATGCGCAAAACAGGTCCCATGAAGGGTTTTTCGCGCCCCAGCCGCCGGCGTTGCGCGGCACATAGTTTTGCAGGTCGCCCAGCGTTACTTTCAGCGCCACCGATCTCGGCAGGCCGAAAATGGTTTCGACGGAGTTTTTCGTTTTGGACAAAAACAGGCTGCTGAAATCCGCGTGCAGTTTATACACGTTCTGGTCCATGCAGGCCTTGGCAGCGGCAGCGGCTGTGGCAAAATCGCCCATCTGCAGCGCGAAACGCGCTTTCATGGCCAATGCCGCGCCGGATGCCGCGCGTTTCAGCTCGCTGGCGCCGTATGTTTTGGGAAGATTTAAAGCCGCTTCATCGAAGTCCGCATAAATTTTCGGCATCGTCACGGTTTTGTCTTCCTGTTTTAATTTCATCGCCTCTTCAATATCCAGCGCGGTTTCGGTGTAGATGATATTGCCGTAATGAGACACCAGCCTGGCGTTCATGCAGGCGCGCACGAATTTTGCTTCAGCCGTGTACCGGCTGATCTGCGCGGCACTCAGTTTGTCCGCGGCGCGCCCGATGCTGAATATTACGTTGTTCGCGCGGGCGATGGCTTTATAAGTATTCACCCACCAGGTTTTCACGAAATCCGTTTCCCCGTTTAGGGTAGCGCCGGTAATGGCCGTGCTTACGTCGCGGTACACAAAATCGTCCGACCAGTCGTCCTGGTCCCCGGGCCAGAATGCGTCTTTATAAAGACCGTTCAAAGACATCTCGATCTCTTCCGCGTTGGAGTTCCAGGTTTCGCTGGAGCCGTCAGACAGCGGGTTGAGATCCAGTTTTCCGCAGGCGCTCAGCAGAACGACGCCGATGCAGATCCATATTTTTTGTTTCATAATTCGCTGTTTTAAAACTTGACAGATACGCCCATTACGTAAGACGCAGTGATGGGATAACCGAGATACAGGTTCTCAGGGTCCCATCCGCGCGGCAGGCGGTGCACAGACAAAAGGTCTGTAACGGAGCCGTATATACGAACATCCTGGATATGCAGCTGCGTGAGCAGATGTTTCGGCAGGCTATAGCTCAGGTTGATGTTCTTCAGGCGGAAATACGCGCCGTTGACCATCCAGAAGTCGGACATGGCGTAGTTGTTGCCGGCCGAAGTGTTGGTATACCGCGGGTATTTTGCGTGCTGATTCTGTTCCGGCGTGTTGTATTTGCTCCAGCTCTGGCCGTCGAGTATCGCAGGGAATCCGCCGTAGTTTTCGAGCAGCGGCCGCACGATGTCCGTTGTGAGGCGAACGTTTTGTTTGCCTACTCCTTGCAGCACGATGCCGAGGTTCCAGTTTTTGTAACCTGCCTGGAGGTTGGCGCCCCACATGTAACGCGGCAGCGAACCACCCAGCAGCACACGGTCGTATTCCGGGGAGATCTTCCCGTCTGGCACGCCGGCAGGACCGCTGATGTCGCGGTAATGGATGTCGCCGGGGCGTACGTTAGCGTTCAGCTTGGCGGATTTGTCCACTTCATCCTGCGTCTGGTAAATGCCTTCGGCGCGGTAGCCGTACCATTCGTTGAACTCGCTGCCGAAAGTTTTGATCGTATCGCCTAAAAATACGGTGCCGCCGAGATCGCCCATCTCCGTGATAAAGTCGGACACGTTTACGGAAACGCTGTAGGTGAAATCGCCTTTTTTGTCGTACCAGCCCGCCTGCAGCTCCCAGCCTTTGGTGAACATCCTGCCGGTGTTCTGGAAGGGATTGTCGTAGCCGATGTAATCCGGTATTTCAAGTTCCAGCAGCATGTCGCTGGTGGTTTTCTGGAAGTAATCGCCGGTAACGCGCAGGCGGTTGCCCAGGAAATTCACGTCGGCGCCGATGTCGAACGAACGGGTTGTTTCCCAGGAAATGTCGCGGATGGCGTATTCCCATTGCGCGGCAGACTGTGCGCTCACCGCGCTGTTTCCTTTGTAGAACAGCGAATTGTTTTCGAAGCGGAGCAGCGCCTGGTACGGGTAATCGCCGATCCTTTCGTTGCCCAGCGAGCCCCATGAGGCGCGCACTTTCAGGAACGACAGCCATTCCGCCGTACGGTGCATAAAGTTTTCCTGCGACACGATCCAGCCCGCGGAAATGGAGGGGAACGAGCCCCAGCGATAACCCGGCGCAAACCGCGAAGATGCGTCGTAACGGATGTTCGCCTGCAGCAGGTATTTTTCATCGAAGCTGTACATCACGCGCCCAAACCAGGAACGGTAGGCCGTTTCCCAGGCCCGGCCGTTGTTGTCGCGGAATTCCAGCGGCCCCAGGTCCAGGTAAGGATAATTGCTCAGGCCGTACTGGCCGCGGTACGCGCCCAACTCTTCGTTAAAAGCATGAAAATATTCGTAACCCGCCAGCAGGTTGAAGTTATGTTTGCCCAGCGTTTTTATGTAGTTCGCCATGAACTGCATCGTATAACGGTAATTGTCGTTACGGTCTTCGTCCAGCTTGGTTTCCGTGGCGCCTTCGATGTAACCGGAAGTGGAGTTCGGGTTGTTCCACGAAGTGTAGGGAAGCCTGCGGGTGAAATGTTTGAATTTGTTGAAGTTGAGAAAAGGCGATACGACCCCGGAGAACTTCAATCCTTCGATCGGCGTGAAATCCACGCCTATTTTGCCGCCGATCTGGTTGTACCAGTCGTTGTAAAAACCGCCTTCTTTCATCAGCGCGTAAATGTTCGCGCCGTCTTTACCCGCGCCGATGCGCCCGTCCGACCACATGGCTGCGTAGATCGGCGGCACGATGCCCATTTTGTACATGGGATTGGTTACCGGCTGTTTGATGATGGTGCGGCGGAAATTGATATCCGCGCTGGCGGAGAGGTATTTGGAAATGGTGATGTCGTTGTTGATGCGCGCGGTCAGCCGTTCGTACGTACGGCCGGGATACAGCGCTTCCGACTTGTCGTACCCGAGCGATACACGCGTACGGATATTTTTGCCGCCGCCGGAAAGGCTCATGATATGGCTTTGGCGCGGCGCGCTGTTGCGGAGAATGAGGCCGCGCCAGTCGGTATTCGGGTATTCGTCCGGGTTCTGGGCGTTCAGTTCGTAGTAGTTGTCGACAATATTTTTAGCGTAGGTGGGATACTCGTTGGCGTTGTTGCCGTTATCGTTCCAGCGCAGCTCGTTGGTGAGCTGCATGTAACGCACCGCGTCTACATAGGCGGGAAGTTTCGTCGCCTTTTCGATGCCGTACTCGTAAGTGTAGTCCAGGCTCAGCTGCCCGTTCCTGGCGCGTTTGCTGGTAATGAGAATAACGCCGGCGGCGGCCCTTGAACCGTAGATGGAAGCTGAAGCTGCGTCTTTCAGCACGGAAATATTATCTACGTCGTTAGGATTGATGGTGTTGATATCGTCGATGGGCACGCCGTCGAGGATGTAAAGCGGGTTGGCGCCGGCGGGGCTGATGGTGGTGATGCCGCGCACCCTTACGGCAGGCGTGGCGCCGGGAGCGTTGCCCGAGCGGGTCACCATTACACCGGGCATCGCGCCCTGCAGTGCGGAAGTGATGTTGGTGGTTTTCCGCGCGGTGATCGCGTCTCCCTGCACGGCGGATACCGAGCCGGTAAGGTCGCTTTTCCTGATGGAGCCGTAACCTACCACCACCACGCCTTCCAGCGCGGTGTTATCCGCCAGTTTCATGCTGATATCCAGCCTGCGGCGGCCGTTGAGCGGCTGCTCCTGTTTTTCGAAACCGATGTAGGAGAACACGATCGTGGCGTCGTCTTTTACGTCGGGGAGTTTGAACTCTCCTTTTTCATCCGTGATGGTGGCGGTTTGCGTGCCTTTGATCAGCACTGTTACCCCCGGCAGCGGCGCGCCGGTATCGTCTACCACTTTGCCGGTCAGCGGCACGGCCTGCTGTGCGGCGGGCATCAGCAGCCCCGGCACGGGCGGCAATTTATGGATCGAAATGGTTTTGTCCGTAATGGAATAACTCAGTCCCTGCCCCTGCAGCGTAGCGGAGAGCAGCGCATCTACAGATACGTCTCTCAGCGCCACCGATACCGGCCGCGAGGTATTGATCACATTGTTGTCGTAAAACACCACGTACCCCGTTTGTTTACGGATCGCCGAAAAGATCGTGGTCAGTTTTACATTTTTACCGGAAAAACTGACTGTTTGGGAACGTACCGTAGCACTTACGTTCAGGAACAGCACCGTCAGGAAAAAGCATGTTAACTTCATAGCTAACAGTATTTTGGTTGAGCATCTCTGGCGGCCCGTGGCGGCCGCATCGCCCGTTTGGAACCGGCGCCGCCAGGGTATGGCAACGGCCGTCCGCCCACGCAAAGCGATAAGTTTAAATTGCATACATTTGCATTGTTTGGTTGAATAATTAGGCTGTCTTACCGATTGTTCTGATATTCCCCGCCAAACGTCCGCCAGAGATGTTCGCAGCATTTCTGGCTTTTTTTTGACCGGGCAGTCCGTTCTATTTCATAACGTATATATTTCTTCCTTCCAGTCTGAATTTCACATTGCTTTCTTCGAGTATCTTCAGCACCTGCGCCAATGGCAGCGAACGCTGGATGGCGCCACCGAAACTTCTTTCGGGCACGTTCCCTTCGTAGATCACGTTCACGTCGTACCAGTTCTCCAGCTGCCGCATCACGGCCGGCATGTCCGCATCGGTAAACTGGAACAGGCCGTTTTTCCATGCCACCACTTCATCCACGTTCACATTGTTTTTGATGTTCAGCCGACCGTTCCCCTGCAAACCCGCCTGCTGACCGGGTTTCAGCAAGGCCTCGCTCCCTCCGGCGCGCACTTTCACAGCGCCTTCCAGCAATGTGGTCCTTATTGTTTTTTCCTCCGTATAAGCGTTTACGTTAAAATGCGTGCCGAGCACTTCCACCGTCATTCCCGCCGTTTTTACACGGAACGGCATATCGGCCCGTTCCGCTACTTCAAAATAGGCCTCCCCGGTAATAGACACTTCGCGGATCTCGCCGGCGAACATCGTCGGGTAGGTGACAGACGATGCGGCGTTGAGCCACACGCGGCTGCCGTCCGGCAGCGTCAGGCGGTATTCGCCGCCACGTGGCGTGCGCATGGTGTTAAACAATATCTCAGCGGGGGCCTGCCCTTCGCGCTCGTACGCCAGCTGGCCGTTGGCGAGCTTCACTACCTTCACGCTGCCCTGCTGCGCCACCACGCCGTTACGGGAACTGTCCAGCTCTATCACCGTGCCGTCTCCGAGCGTAAGCACGGCTTTGCTGCCGCCCGGCGCCACGTCGTGCACGGGCGCTTTTTGCACCTGTGCCACAGACGGTTGCTGAACGCTGGCAGATTGTTCGCGGCTCAGCCACAGCCCGCCTGCCGCGAGCAGCAGCAATACCGCCGCGGCCGCGGCCATCAGGGGCCGGCGTTTGCGGACGGGCACCACGGGCGCACCGGTCAGCGCCCGCTGTATGCGGCCGCTCATCGCTTCGGGCATGGGACTTTCAGGCTGAAACCGTTCCCAGGTATCGTCCAGCACTTCTTTCAGCAGGTCGTCGTCCTGCTCCGTACCGATGAATTGCGCCAGCTCCCTTCGTTCATCCTCCGTACATGCGCCTTGAAAGTACCTTTCCATGAGGTACAGCAATCGTTCTCGCAACATATTGAGTGGTTTACCCGGTTATATAGACAATCGGGGAGAAAAGTATACCTGGTTTTTTCAGAAAAAATTTTCCAGGAAGCAGAAAATGAGGATGGTAAAGGCTTCCGGCCGGGCGGCGAGCTGCTGCCGGATAAGGCGCAATGCCTCGATGAGATGGTTGTTGACGGTGGAAGGGGAAATATCCAGGAACCGGGCTATCTCCTCGTGTTTCAGTCCTTTGTCGCGGCTGAGCGTGTACACCAGTTTCTGCCGGGGCGTGAGTTTTTCAAGCGCGGAATGCAGGTTTTTGTTCATTTCATGCACATTCAGCCGGTCTTCCGCGTCCGTTCTTCCGGCCTCGCGGGTTTTAACCAGCTCGTCGAGAATGAGGGTCTCCCGGGCCATACGTTTCAGGGAATTGATCACCTGGTTGCGGGCCGCCTGGTAAATATATCCTTCAAAATGGGTGATTTCGGGAAGCTTTTCGCGGTTCTTCCACAGGCGCAGGAAAATGTCCTGTATAATGTCTTCCGCCATCTCGGGCGCACCCGTGGCTTTCAGCAGGAAACCGTATAATTTGTCCTTATACAACCTGAATAGCGCCGCAAATGCCGTAGCATCGCCGGAAGCAGCATAACGTACCAGTTCGGTTTCATTGTTCATCGGTTCCATGGGAACGGCATGTGGAATACTTAGAGCATAACGTAGTCATCCTAAAAATAGGAAAATTTCGATTCGGCCAAAGGAAATTTTCAGGCCATCGCCTTTTCATTAACATTGCAACCGTTCCCAAAACCTTGTTGAACAAAATAAAAAGCCCGTTGTCATGGCGGCGACAGCGGGACTTTCGATATGAACGGGTTAGTTTGAACTAGTTTCCTGCGCGGCGGCTTTCATCCGTGCCGCTTTGCCTTTCTTTCGTTTCCATTTTGGTATTGCCGAAACGGTAGCTGAAAGCCACGTTCAGCGTACGGTTCTGCCAACGGTTGTTTACGCTCAGGTAAATATTGTTGAAATCGGCCACGCCGCGGAAACGCTGCGACGCGAAAATATCGTTCAGGTTCACTTTGATGGTGCCTTTCTTTTTGAGCACGGTCTTCTGCACGCCGCAATTCACGCTCCACATGGCTTTCGAACGCCAGATGCCATACACGTTCGGCGCTTCGAACCAGCCGCTCAGCTCGAACTTGAAGTCTTTCGGCAGCGTGAAAGTATTGGTGGAGTTGAAGTTCCATGCCACCTGGCGCGTCGTGAAATTGCCCAGCGAATCCAGGATCTGGTATTCGTTGTAATACACCGAAGCGTTGTTGCTCGTGTTCCACCATTTTACCGGGTCGAAGGGAAGGGTGAAGTTGAGTGAATAGGAATTTTGTTTGCCCAGGTTTTTGTTCGTGCTGATGGTCACTTTTGTATCCGGGTTCAGGATCAGGAACTCGTCGTACACATCGTTTACGCGGCTGTAACCCAGCGTGGCGATGTATTTGTTCTTGAATGTGTACGTCAGTTCCGTATTGTGGATGTACTCCGGCGTAAGATAGGAGTTGCCGCGGAAGTACGTGTATTTGTCCAGGAAAAACATGAACGGGTTCAGCATGCCGTAGCCCGGGCGGTTGATCCGTTTGTTGAACGTTATGCCCAGCTTGTGATCGTCGGAGAATTTATGATCGGCCGTGAAGTTGGGGAAATAATCGAGATAGGTCCTTTTCACATTGCTTTTAAGCGAATTGCTCGTGGCGTCGGAAATGGTCTGTTCCAAACGCAGCCCGATCACGAAATCCGTTTTTTTGAACTGTTTTTTATAGATCAGGTAAGCGGCCAGCACATTCTCGTCGTAGAGAAACTCATCGTATTGTTCGGACACGGGCTGATACGTGCCGTTCTTCAGCGAATCGTAACGCATGTTGTTCTGCGTGGTCACAAAGCTGGCTTTCACGCCGGCTTCTATCTTGCTGGTTTTGTTCAGCGCTCTCACCAGGTCGCCTTTAATGCTGCGGATGGTAATGTCTGTGTACGGCAGCGTGCGCACGGAGTTATGGTCTTTCACCATGTTGGCGGGCAGCAGCAGGATGCTGTCGGACATCCATGTTCTCATATTGTTGTCGAACTGCATGTAATCTGCGTCCATAGTGAACTCGGAGCCGGAGGTGTCGATCTTTATTTTATAGTTGAGGTTGTATGAAGTGCTGTTGAAACGGTTGTTGCCTTCCACGGAGGAATACAGCACGGAATCGATCGCTTTTACACCCTGCCTCGAGATCTGCGTGGCGCTGGGCGCATCGCGCCAGAACGCGTTGCGGTAGGCGTTCACCATAACGCCCAGGGTATGTTTGTCGTTGATGTACCAGTCGATACCCGCTTTGCCGGAGCGGTTGAGGAAGTGGCCTTTCTGGAATACGTTCTGCTGGAAATGCAGCGGCTCGTCGCCGGGCGTTTTGCGGATCAGCTCGCGGGTGTTGAAAAACTGGCGGTCCGCCCAGTTGAGATTCGTAAATACGTTGAATTTTTTGGTGCGCCAGTTCAGGCTGAGACCGGTGGAAAAGAACATATACCGCCCGCCCCCGCCGCTCAGGGTGAGCGTGCCGTTAGTGCCGGTCATCTGCCCTTTTTTGGTTTTGATATTGATGATGCCCGCCGTGCCGGCCGCATCGTATTTCGCGCTGGGACTGGTTATTATTTCGATCTGTGAAACGGATTCGGCGGTCATGCTTTTGAGCAGTTCCGCGAGCGCTTCGGCGGAAAGATAGGTGAGCTTGCCGTCGAGCATAACGGTAACGCCCTGTTTGCCTTTCATGACGAGGTTCTCGTCTTTATCCACGGTAATGCCCGGCGCGCGGCGAAGCAGGTCGAGCACGGTGTTTCCCGCGGCGGCCACGCTGCTTTCCACGTTCAGGATGGTTTTCCCTTCCGACCTTTCGATAAAAGGTTTCTGCGCGGTCACTTCCACGGCTTTCAGGCTTTTGGGAGCGGCTTCCAGCGTGATGATCTTAAGGTCTACCAGCGCGTTCTTCACCTGGAACACGGCGCTTTTTTTGGGCGTAAATCCCATCTGGGAAATATCGAGGTAATATGAACCGGGTGCGATCTTTTCAAAGAAACATTTGCCGTCCGCATCGCTCATCTGGCCTTTCAGCAGGCTGCTGTCCGACGATTTGCGCACGGCCACGCTGGCATATGGAAGCGGGTTGCCGGAGGCATCGCCGATCTTCACGCTCACGGAACCCTGTGCAAAAACGATATTGCTAAGGGCCGTCAATAGCAGGAGGATTAATATGGATCGTGTCTTCATAAGCGGTACTAGTTCTATAGTTAGTTAAGTCGTAATTTGGAGCCAGAGGTTAATGCCGTAAAGTTCGGAGATGCCCCGCACAATCCGTTCCCGCTCATCCCTATTCTTACGCACTGGAGTACTTTATTACAAACTTAATTTCTGGTACGACGATATTATTTCGTTTTATACAAGAAAGACGACTGGCTTGACCATTAGTTGCATCCACTTGATAAAAGGTAACGGACGGGGAGGAATGGCGGCTAACGGGTAACACCGGCAAGGGCCGGAATTTTGATGTTGAAAATGTCCGATAACGCACACTTTGCCGCGTAAAAACCGCACATGCCATGCACGCCGCCGCCGGGAGGCGTGGAGGACGAACAGACATAAATGCCCTTTGCGGACGTGCGGTACGGCGAACGGCGCAGGGCCGGGCGGGTAAATAGCTGGCGGATATCGATGATGCCTCCGTTGATGTCTCCGCCGATATAATTGGGATTGTAGTTTTCCAGCGCTTCGGTGTTAAAAGTATGCCGCGCTAAAATGGTATCACGGAAGCCAGGGGCAAATCTTTCCACCTGGTTCTCGATGGCGGCGGTCATGTCTTTGGTGGAGCCGTTCGGTACATGGCAATAGGCCCAGGCCGTGTGCCCGCCTTCCGGCGCGCGCGTAGGGTCCGTTTCGCTTTGTTGCGCGAACAGCACGAACGGCCGTTCGGGATGCTGACCGGCGGCGGTTTCCCGTTCCGCCTGCGCGATCTCGCCGAGCGTATTGCCGATATGTACGGTGCCCGCTTCGCGGCAGGCTGCATTGATAAAGGGAACGGGAGAAGAAAGGGCCCAGTCGATCTTGAACACGCCCATGCCGTAACGGTATTTTTTCAACTGCCATTTGTAGATGGAAGAAAAACGGTGACCGGCGATCTCCAGCAGTTGTTTGGGCGTAACGTCCAGCAACAGGGCGCGGTGCGGGGGAAGCTGCTCCAGCCGGCTGATGTAGGTATTGGTAACGATCTCGCCGCCCAGGGAAATAAAATACCCCGCCAGCGCATCCGCGATCTGCTGCGAGCCGCCTTTGGGCAATGGCCAGCCTTGCAAATGCCCGGTGATGGTCAGCACGAGCGCAATGGCGGAGGTGGCGATATTTTCGAGCGGCTGGATGGCATGTGCGCCCATGCCCGCAAGCAAGCCACGGGCAAAAGGATCTTTAAAACGGCGCGCCAGCGTGGTAAGCGGCTGCAGGGCCTTCAGGCCGAAACGCGCCATTTTGAACGGGTGCGAAGGAAAATGCAAAGGCCCGAGCGAGTCGTTCGCAATGTATGGCCAGTCGCGCAAAAGCGGCGCGATCAGCTTTTTATAGGTCTCCGCGTCTTTCCCCAATGTGCTGAGCGTAAAACCGAGGTCTTTGCTTAGCACCGCGGCATGCCCCCCATCGAAAGGATGCGCGGCAGCGTATGTTGGATGAAGGAATTGAAGGCCGTGATCTGCCAGCGGCAACGTCTGAAAAAAAGGCGAGCCCGCGGCAAGCGGGTGAATGGCGGAACAGATGTCGTGCAGGTAACCGGGAAGTGTGAGCTCCGCACTGCGCAAGCCGCCGCCGACGGTAGCCTTCCCTTCGATGAGCAACACCCTGAGGCCTTGCTGTTGCAGCGCGATGGCGGCCGAAAGGCCGTTCGGCCCCGCGCCCACCACTACGGCATCGTATTCCGGGTTTTGCATTTTGTAAATATACGGTAAACTGTTTTTGTTTACCGTCTGTTTTGTTACCATTCACAAAAAAGTCATCTCAAAAAAACATCTCCATGCTGGAATTTCACGAAATAATCTCTATTTTTCGGTAACGTACCCGAAAACCGGGTATATCGGTCAGAACGCACGCTCCTTTTACCTGAAAATATTTATCAGCCAATGACAACATCCTGGAATGTTTCGCTCCTGCTCGTATGTTTTGTTGCGGGAAGCGCCTGCCGCCAGCAACCACGGAAATCCTTTTCACAACCCACAGAAAGCGCGCTGGCACTGGATGCTACCGTGCTCGGCGTAAGTACGGTGATAGAAGACCTCAACGTTCCCTGGGAGATCTGCTGGGGACCCGACGGCCGCATCTGGTTCACCGAACAAAGCGGCAGCATCAGCGCGGTAACGCCCGAAACCGGCGAGCGTAAAGTGATGCTTACCATCCCCGAAGTGTACCGCCAGCGCTCGCTCGGCATGTTGGGCATGGCGGTTCACCCAACCGAGCCTTACGTGTTCGTGGACTATACCCACCTTAAAAAAGATTCCACCATCGTGTCTAAACTCGTGCGTTACACCCGTACGGCGGATACGTTGAAAGACCCGCTGCTGCTGCTCGAATTTCCCGGCAACACCGGCCACAACGGTTCCCGGGTGACCATCGCACCGGACGGGAAAGTAATGCTCGCCACCGGAGATGCGGCGCGTTATCCCAATGCGCCGGACACCGCTTCGCTGAACGGAAAAATACTTCGTATGAATACGGACGGTTCCGTGCCCGCCGACAATCCTTATCCCGGCAAACTCATGTGGAGCCGCGGTCATCGTAATATCCAGGGATTGGCGTACACATCGAACGGTAATTTTTTCGCGTCGGAACACGGCGATGCGACGGACGATGAACTGAACCTTATCCGGCCAAAAGGATATTATGCCTGGCCGCACATTGAAGGGTACGCAGACCGGCCGAAAGAAAAAACATACGCGGACACATTCGCGTTCATCCCGCCCGTATTCTCCTGGACGCCCACCATTGCGCCCGCAGGTATCGAACATTATATGTCCGGCGAAATTCACGAATGGAGAAACACGATCCTCATGGGCACGCTGAAGAACGCCAGTCTCCGCGTGATCAGGCTGAATGAGCGGCAGGATTCGGTGCTGGGAGAAACCGTTTATCTCACCGGCATTTTCGGCCGCCTGCGCGACCTTTGCGTTTCGCCTTACGGCGATGTGTACCTTGCCACCAGCAACCGCGACTGGAATCCCGGCCAGGGTTTTCCAAAGGAGCACGACGACCGGATCATCCGTCTCTCTCCCATCCAATCCGCCGGCAATCTAAAGATGCTGCCCAAGTCCGTAAACCGCAATACCGCGTCGCTGGCGAAAGGCGCAATGTTGTACGCCAGTTATTGTGAAGCCTGTCATAAACCGGACGGGCGCGGTATTAAAAAAACCTTTCCCGCGCTGGACAGAAGCAAAGTGGTAACGGGCGATGCCGCCGCCTTGGTGCAGCTTGTTCTAAAAGGAAGCAAAAAAAATACGGGAGAACAAATGCCAGGTTTTGCATTTATGCCTGATGAAGACCTGGCCGCCGTTACCAGCTACATCCGCGGCGCATGGCGCAACCAGGCGGACAGTATACCGGCTGCGGACATACGAAAAATAAAGGAACAGGAAGGTTTATAGGTCACGCTTCTTCGTTTTCCGGTTCCAGGTCGGTGAGCTGGTATTTGATGGCGTAGTGCAGGGGCTGGATGGGCTTGTTGCTGGCATTGGCCCATACGTTCGCGAAAGATGCGCCGTAATAAAAGATCAGGGCCACGTAAAACACGAACAGCAGCAGCAGCACCGTGGATGCGGACGCTCCGTAAATGCTGTTGATGTTGCTGTACGTGAGCAGCCAGCGCAAAATAAGTTTCCCGATATTAAACAGCACACTGGTAACCAACGCGCCGGTGAAGAGTATTTTCCAGCGCGGCCTGCCGTCCGGCAGCAGGAAAAACACCAGGGCAAACCACAGCGTAACGGTAACGATGGAAATGCCGTACCGTAAAACGCCGTTGAAATAAATAGAAAGCGCGGGCGCATAATGCGAAACGTATTTCCCGATAAAGCCCTGCGCGGAATCGGCGAGAATGCCCATCACGAAAAGCACGCCGGTAAGGAGGATCAGCGCCAGGCCGCGTAAACGGCTGAGCATGATATGCCTGAAATTCCCCGCCGCAATGGGCCTTACGCGCCACAGCTGGTTCACCGAGCTGGTCATTACTTTCAGCAAGGTAGTGGCTACAAACACCAGAAAAACAAACCCCGCGATAGCGATCAGCCAGTTCTGCGCGATGCCCCTGAAGGCTTTCAGCGTTTCCACCACTTCATGCGTCACTTCCGGCCCGATGATCTCTATCAGTTGCGCGAACAACCGGCGTGAAATGACGCGCGGCTCGAAAAGCAGGCGCAGCGCCTGAAGAATGATAACCAGGATAGCGGGAAGCGCGAAGGTGGTGAAAAACGCGGTAGCGCCGGCCATGCGCAGGGGGTCGTTAGCCTGCAATTCTGTGAACGCATCCTTAAAAGACCATAAAAATACTTGCCAGCGTTTGAGATGCTTCCTTTTCCTGTTTACCATATGCTCCATTCCCGGCAAATACCAGGCCCGCCAAAATTAAGCATACGTCGCAAGGATTTCGTGGCGCTCAAAAAATACAACAGACCGTTCCCCCTCTTCGTCCAAACAAATCGATTCAAAAACGCTACCACACTATAAGATAAATGAATCGACCGTTTCACAAATCACCGTCTCATTTTCATCAATCCTCGAAAAGTACAATTTTTACCGCTATCTGCACAAGATTTAAAAGCCGCATCGGCCTAACTTTATGGTATGAATACAACAGCATATGAAGCCGCGATCGTCGGCGGTTCTTCCGCGGGATTGGCGGCGGCCCTTACACTCGGCCGCTTCGGCAGACGTACGATCGTATTTGATACCGGCGCGCCGCGCAACAAACCCGCAGCGCACGCGCACAACTTCTTCACCCGCGACGGCGAACCGCCGGCGGAACTGCTGCGCATCGCCAGGGAACAGCTTCAGCCCTACCCTTCCGTAGAGCTGCAACAGCTTTCCATCGCAACTGCAGAAAAAACCACGCATGGATTCCTGCTCACCGCGCTCAGCGGCGAACGTTTCGAAACAAGAAAGATCATCATCGCCACCGGCGTAAAAGATATTCTGCCCGCTATCGAAGGCCTGCAGGAGCTTTGGGGCGAATCCATTTTTCATTGCCCGTATTGCCACGGCTGGGAAATAAAAGGCGAGCCTGTCGCCATCATCGCGAACGGCGATAATGCATGGCATTTCGCGCAGATCGTTTCACAGCTCAACAAAGACATCACTTTCCTCACCAACGGCCCGTCCGCACTAAGTTCCGAGCAAACAGGAAAATTGCAGCGCAAAGGATTTTCCACTATCGAAATACCGATTGCCTCCGTGCAAAAGGAAAAAGAAAACGGCGGCATCCGCATTACGTTTGCAGACGGCTCGTCCATTCACAAAACAGCGGCGTATTACCGCGGGGAAACCTTACAATACCATAATGAGATCGCCAAACAACTGGGCTGCGAATTGAGCGGGATGGGATCGGTGGTTGTGAATTTTATGTATGAAACCACTGTGCCCGGCGTATTTGCGGCGGGAGACGTGAGCCACGACAGGCTGCACCAGGTGTCTATGGCCGCAGCGGGTGGTCATGCCGCGGCAGGCAGCTGCAACGGCCAGCTTTGCGCGGAAGATTTTGAAAAAGACATTTAATATTCTTTCGCCACTTTGCGGATATCTTTTACTTCCAGCACTTTTTTGCCGTAACCATGCATCGTCACTTTGATCATCGCCTGCCCAAGCTCCGCCAGGGTTCCGGCAAAAGACGGTATCAACGGGCCTAACAGCGGGTAGAGCCAGGAAACGAACTTATATAAAGCAGGCACGTTCTTCGCCCCTTTCGTGGCGTACAGGATGCCGGGGCGGAACGCATACACCGCTCTGAAGGGGAGTTTCATGAGATCGTTCTCCGTTTTTCCTTTCACGCGCGCCCACATCACCCTGCCATTCTCACTACTGTCCGTTCCCGAACCTGAAATATAACAGAAAGCCATCTGCGGGCTGGCTTTGCTCATCACTTCCGCGACGTGCAGGGTGAGCGTGTACGTGAGCCGGTAATACGTTTCTTCGTTTTTGCCGAGAGAAGTAACGCCCAGGCAGAAAAAACACCCGTCGTAACCTTCCAGTTGCGGGGCCAGTGAAGTAATGTTGAAAAAATCTTCGTGGACGATCTCCTTCAGTTTGGGGTGACTGAAGCCGGAGGGTTTACGGTTGATGATCAGTACGGCTTCCACCGCCGGGTGCTGCAGACATTCGTGAAGCACGCCTTCTCCCACCATCCCGGTAACACCGGTAACGATTACGCGGATCTTGTCAGGCATATGCGGATGATTTGTACCGGGAAATTAGGACTTTTTCCCCAGACCGGTCAGGCGGTGCCGAGCGGTGCTTCCGGTCGGATGTTCCTCCGGCAAATGAGCAATACGGCCAGCGCAACGCTTCCCGTCACTGCCATCACCAAAGCCAGCGGCAGCGCGCTGTTTGTTTTATCGAGACTTACAAACACCGAAGCGAGCCCGCCCGCGCCCATTTGCAATGCGCCCAGTAACGACGATGCAGTTCCCGCATTTCTTTCGAACGGGGCAAGCGAAAGCGCGGCGGTATTGGGGTTCACAAAACCAAGGCTGCACAGCAAAATGAACAGCAACGCCAATGTGCTCCAAAGGCTCAACCATCCGCCAGCGGCAGCGACGGCAAAAAGCAGTCCCACGGAAGACTGTACGCCCAGCGCCACCGGCAGGATCTGCACGCTCGAAAATCTTCGCAGCAACAAAGTATTCACCTGGCTTGAACCGATAAATCCAACGGATAATGCAGCGAAAATCCAGCCGTAAACTTTCTCGTCTACATGATACACGTCCATAAAAACTTTCGGCGAAGCGGACACATAAGCGAACAAAGCAGAAAAAGCGATTGCGCCCGTTATCGCATAAGTATAAAACCGGGCTTCCTTCGCTACTTGCCAGAAACCCCGGATAATAGGCCCCGGCGCAAGCGAAAGCGCACGGTCCGGTTTAAAACTGCCCGGGAGCCAAAAAATACTGGCTAACAGCATCAGTATGCCCATGATCGTTAAAATGATAAAGATCGCGTGCCATCCGATGGAACTGGTCACATACCCTCCCACTGTCGGCGCGATCATCGGCGAAGCGCCTACAACGAGCATCAGCAGTGCGAAAACCTTTGCATTCTCGCTCACAGGGAAGAGGTCGCGCACCATTGCCATGGCGGTCACTGTCGCGGCGCAGCTGCCGATTGCCTGGAAGAACCGCAACGCGATGAAATGATCAATATTTTGGGTGATCACACAACCGGCAGAAGTAAGGATATACACCAGTAAACCGATGTAAAGCGGGCGTTTGCGCCCGAATTTGTCCAGCAGCGGGCCGAACAGCAATTGCCCGGCGAAAATGCCGAAGAAATAACTGGACAAAGTAAGACCAACGCTGGATACATCCGTGTGAAGATCTTGTGCGATAGCCCCGAAGCCGGGCAAATACATATCTATCGTGAAAGGGCCGAGGGCAGTAAGGCTTCCGAGGATCAGGATCAGAAAAAAATAGGTCGAACGTTTCAAAGCCGGGGAAATTTCACGCGAAGATCGTGAGAAAATCCGGCTTTGAAACATAAAATAAATTGATCGGCGTATAGTTAACGCTGGTATTGCAAAATACCGTACTCCAGCCCGCGCAGTTCCGCCAATCCCTTCAAACGCCCGATGGCGCTATATCCCGGGTAGGTTTGTTTGCCGAGATCGTCGAGCATCTGGTGACCGTGATCGGGGCGCATGGGCAGCGAAATTTTCCGCCGCTGCATTACCTGCGTAAGCTCGGATACCACGGCGAACATGTTCACGTCGCCGTCGAGATGGTCTGCTTCGTAGAAATTGCCGCTACCGTCGCGGCGGATGTTGCGGAGATGAATAAAATGAATATGATCCCCATGACGGCGCACGATGCCGGGCAGATCGTTGTCTGCACGCACGCCCAGCGAGCCGGTGCAATAACATAAACCGTTGGCGGGTGAAGGCGCGGCGCTGAGAATGGCTTCCAGGTCTGCTTCGGTGCTTACGATGCGGGGCAGGCCCAGCAGGGGATACGGCGGATCGTCCGGGTGAATGGCGAGCTGCATGCCGAGGGATTCCGCTACGGGCACTACTTCGCGCAGGAAAGCAAAAAGATGTTCGCGGAGTTTTTCCGCGTTGATGTGCGCGTATTTGTCGAGCGCTGCCAGCACGGCTTCGGGCGTAAAACGGTCGTCGCTGCCGGGGAGGCCCAGCAGGGCGTTGTGAAAAAGCGTTTCTTTTTCCGTTCCGGTCATCGAAGCAAGGCGTTTTTCCGCGGCTTCGATCTCTTGTGCCGTATAATCTTTTTCTGCTCCCGGCCTTTTAAGCAGGTACAGGTCAAAAGCGATGAAAGCGTTGCGTTCGTAATACAAAGCGCGGCTACCGTCGGGCATTACATAATTAATGTCCGTCCGCATCCAGTCCATCACCGGCATAAAATTGTAAGTGATCACGGTGATGCCGCAGGCGGCGAGGTTTTGCAGGCTGACCTTGTAATTATCGATATACCGCGCATAATCGCCCGTGCCGCGTTTGATGTCTTCGTGCACGGGCAGGCTTTCCACTACGGACCAGCGCATACCGGCGGCGGCGATCAGGGCTTTGCGGCGGTTGATCTCCGTAACGGTCCATATTTCCCCGACGGGCACCTGGTGGAGAGCGGTTACGACGCCGGTGCAGCCGGCTTGCCGGATGTCCCAAAGACTAACGGGATCGTTAGGGCCGAACCAGCGCATTGTTTGTTCCATTGGCATATGTGCGGTAAGTTTAAAACGCGGAATTTTTTAACGGCGGCAATATCTGAAAAAATATGAAACGGTTGTTATGCCGCCGGAGCTACATCGTTGTAATTCGTTATTTCCCCTCCGGCAGCCCGCATAAACGCAAGAGCCGGGCCTCGTCCGTGATCGCGATCTCTTTGCCGGAGATTACGACCAGGTGTTCCTGGATCATTTCCTGCAAGATCCTGAACGTGGTTTCGTAAGTGGCGCCGATGTAAGACGCAAGGTCCTGCCGCGAAAGCGTGAAGCCGATAAAACCGTTCTCATTCCTGCCGAATTGTTTTTCCAGCGACACCAGGGCCTGCGCGATCCGTCCTTTCACCGGCATATGCGCAAGGTTGCGCATTTTTCTTTCGGATTCCTGCAGCTCGCGGGCGTAGAACAACATCAGTTCGTACAATAAAGGCTGGTTGACCTTTAAAGACGCTTCCCAAAAAACAAGATCGAAATAACAGACCGTTACCTGCTCCAGCGCGGTAGCCGTAACGGGGTACACGGGCTGCAGACCGATCCCGCGGTGACCGACAATGTCTCCTTTCCGGGCGAAACGAAGGATCAGCTCCTTTTCTTCGTCCCAATGTTTATGCACTTTTACGCTGCCTTTGTAGATGAAAAAGATCCCTTTCACCGGATCTCCTTCCCTGAACAGCTCCTGCCCCTTGCGGTAAGTGAAATGTTTGCTGCCGGCTTCCACGGCGGGCAGCCATTCTTTCATGCACAAACGGCACACCATGCAGGTTTGGGTATCGCAACCCGGTTTATCTTTCTTCATATATATAATGACCTTGCGCGCTGGCCACGATGCCCGCCAGCTGCTCCCGCCACTTTACCACTTCGCCGATCACGATCACGGCGGGGTTGCCAACGCCCTGCGCCTCCGCTTCCGCCGCAATGCCAGACACTTTGCCGGTGAGGATCTTTTCCTGGTCGGTGGTACCGTTCTGGATCACGGCCACGGGTACGTTCGTTTTCCCGGCTTCTTTAAAAATGTCCATGATGGCGCCGATGCGACTCATGGCCATTAAAATGACCACGGTGGCGGTAGACCGGGCGGCGAGATAAACGTCTCCGGAAATGTCGCCGCTGCGGGTGGTGCCGGTGGTTACCCAGAAACTTTCGGCCACGCCGCGGCTGGTGAGCGGGATCATTTGCATGGCCGGTACGGAAAGAGCGCTTGAAATGCCGGGCACCACTTTTACGCGAATGCCGGCGCGGGAGGCCGCTTCAATTTCTTCCACCGCCCTGCCGAATACGAACGGGTCGCCGCCTTTGAGCCGCACGACATGCCCGTATTGTTTTGCGGAACTGATAATCAGCTCGTTGATCTCGTCCTGCGAGAGGGAATGGCAGCCGAAACGTTTGCCGACGAATTGGCAAACGGCCTGTTTGGGCGCATATTCAAGCAACTGCGGGTTTACGAGGGCATCGTACAGCACTACATCGGCGGAACCGAGGGCGCGGATGGCTTTTAAAGTGATCATTTCCGGGTCTCCCGGCCCCGCCCCGATCAAAGTTAATGCAGCTTCAGGCATAGAATATCACATTATGATTAAATATATATAACTATTATCAGACCAAACATACCAAAATTTAAAACATTTTGCCGTAAATTTATGATACAGATCATACACCTAATTCAATTTCTACGTTTTTAAAGCTGATAACAATTATATTAATTATTTATTAATATATCTATTATGAAGATCGTAGTAATTGGAAATGGCATGGTCGGCCATAAATTTTGTGAGAAAATCACACAAAAACTTGGCATAAACACCGCCCGTATCGTCATTTTTGGCGAAGAAACCCTCCCCGCGTACGACCGCGTTCATCTCAGCGAATACTTTTCCGGCAAAACTGCAGACGATCTTTTCCTCGCCCCCGCCGGCTGGTACGTCTCCCAGGGCATCACCCTTCATCTTGGCGATCCTGTCCATTCCATCGACCGCGTCAACAAAACCGTTACTTCCCTGAAAGGCATTTCCGAAACATACGACTTTCTCGTGATGGCCACCGGCTCCGCCGCTTTTGTGCCTAATATAGCAGGAACGGATAAAAAAGGCGTATTTATTTACCGTACCATCGAAGACCTGGAGCTGATGAAAAGCTACGCACCCCGCACCAGCCGCGGCGCCGTGATCGGCGGAGGGCTGCTCGGGCTGGAAGCCGCCAAAGCCCTGCTGGACCTCGGCATTGCCGACACCAGCGTGATCGAGTTCGCCCCCAGGCTGATGCCCCGCCAGATCGACGATAAAGGCTCCGCCGTTTTGCAGTCCAAACTCCAGCAGCTCGGCCTGCAGGTGCTCACCGGCAAAAATACTTCAGCCATCCTCGGCGAAGATACTATCACCGGTCTTGCCTTCTCCGACGGCACCTCGCTGAATGCAGACATGCTCGTGATCTCCGCCGGCATCAAACCACGCGACGAACTGGCCGCGGCCTGCGGCCTCGAAACCGGCCCGCGCGGCGGCATTGTGGTGAACGACCTGCTGCAGACCACCGACCCTTTCATTTACGCCATCGGCGAATGCGCCTTATATAATAATATGATCTACGGGCTGGTAGCGCCCGGGTATGAAATGGCCGAAGTAGCCGCCACGCATATCACCGAAACTTCCAGGCAAGATTCATCCGCGCTGAAATCCTTCACCGGCTTCGACATGAGCACCAAACTGAAGCTCATCGGCGTAGACGTGGCCAGTTTCGGCGACCCTTTCCCCGGCCAGGGCCATAGCATCGTGATGGAAGACAGCATCAGCGGCGTTTACCAGCGCATCAACGTGTCGCAGGACGGTAAATACCTGCTCGGCGGCATCCTCATCGGAAATGCGGACGCATACAACATGCTGCTGCAAACCTGCAAGAACAACATGCCGCTGCCCGCCAATCCTGCAGACATCCTGCTGGGCCCACGCAACGGCAGCGCATCCGCAGGCGCGGGCGTAGACGCCTTGCCGGACGAAGCGGTGATCTGCAGCTGTGAAAGCATCACCAAAGCCGCCATCTGCCAGGCCGTTACAGACGGCCAAGAAACGTTGGACGCAGTTAAAAAATGTACCAAAGCCGGCACCTGCTGCGGCGGCTGCACGCCGATGGTGAAAGACCTTATTTCCGCCACCATGAAGGCGCAGGGCAAATACATCCGCAACGTGGTATGCGAGCACTTCGATTATTCCCGCCAGGAACTGCTCGATCTCATCAAAGTAAAATCGCTCCGCTCTTTCGACGAAGCGCTGGACCATTACGGTCACGGCGAAGGCTGTGAGATCTGCAAACCCGTGGTCAGCTCCATTCTCGCCAGTTTATGGAACGACATGATCCTCGCCAAAGGCAACGACACCGCGCAGGACAGCAACGACCGTTATCTTGCGAACATCCAGAAAGGCGGCACCTATTCCGTGGTGCCCCGCATCCCCGGCGGAGAGATCACGCCGGAAAAACTGATCATCATCGGCACCATCGCCAAAGACTATAATCTCTACACCAAAATTACCGGCGGCCAGCGCATCGACCTCTTCGGCGCGCATCTCGGCGACCTGCCTGCTATCTGGGAAGCCTTGATAGCGGCGGGTTTCGAGAGCGGGCACGCTTATGGCAAAGCGCTCAGAACGGTAAAAAGCTGCGTAGGTTCTACCTGGTGCCGCTTTGGCCTGCACGACAGCGTGAGTTACGCCATCCGCATCGAAGAAAGGTACCGCGGGTTGCGCGCGCCGCACAAAATTAAAAGCGCGGTATCGGGCTGCATCAGGGAGTGCGCGGAAGCGCAGTCGAAAGACTTCGGCATCATCGCCACAGAAAAAGGCTGGAACCTTTATGTATGCGGCAACGGCGGCTCCAAACCGCAGCACGCGCTGCTGCTGGCGCAAGACCTCGACAGCGAAACCTGCATCCGGTATATCGACCGCTTCCTGATGTTCTACATCAAAACCGCCGACCCCCTCACCCGCACCGCCACCTGGCTCAACAAACTGGAAGGCGGCATCGAATACCTCCGCAACGTGGTGGTGAACGACAGCCTGGGCATTGCCGCATCGCTGGAAGCGGAAATGCAGTCGCTCGTGGACAATTACAAATGCGAATGGAAAGAAGTGGTGGAAAGCCCGGAACTGCGCAAAAAATTCTCGCATTTCATCAATGCACCCGAAGAAAAAGACCCGACCGTAAAATTCGAAACGCTCCGCGACCAGAAAAAAGCCGCGGATTGGAAATAACCAAACTTAACTTTTATGTCTACCATCAGCTCAACCGCCATCAACTGGTTTTTCGCCTGCAAAACAACCGATGTGCCGCATAACGGCGGCGTTTGCATCAAATACAAGGACGAACAGATCGCGTTATTCTATTTTTCGCGCAGCGATACCTGGTACGCTACGCAGAACCTTTGCCCGCATCGCCGCCAGATGGCGCTGAGCCGCGGCATGACGGGCACGCACCAGGGCGAGCCGAAGGTAGCCTGCCCGTTCCACAAAAAGACCTTTTCGCTGAAAGACGGGCGCTGTCTTACAGACGAACATGAATGTTCGCTGACGGTATATCCTGTAAGACTGGAAGACGACCGGGTGTACATCGGCATACAATCCGGCGTGGAGGTTGGCGTGCCGGTTACGGTGGAAGCGCTGTAAATGCGAAAACCCGGGCAGTTTGCAGACCGTCCGGGCTTCTGAATTTTAATATGATGGCTCACTTAAAATTTCTCAAATTTACATGAAAAATCCATTCCCGGAACCTTTGCGGAAACTCTCGCTTTTCAGCCTGGGCACGGTGCAGATGCGCACTTTTCACATCACCTGGCTGATGTTTTTCACCTGTTTCTTCGGCTGGTTCGGCCTGGCGCCGCTGATGCCCACTATCCGGGAAGACCTTGGTCTTACCAAATCGCAGGTCGGCAACGTGATGATCGCGTCCGTGTCGGGCACCATCATCGCAAGGCTCATCATCGGCCGCCTCTGCGATACCTGGGGGCCGCGCAAAACCGCTGTACGATTGCTTTTACTGGGCTCCATCCCCGTTTTTCTCGCGGGCCTCGCCCATGACTATACGACATTCCTTTTATTCCGCTTCGCTATCGGCGCCATCGGCGCATCGTTCGTCATCACCCAGTTCCACACCTCCATGATGTTCGACGCCAGCATCAAAGGCACCGCCAACGCCATCACCGGTGGCTGGGGCAATCTTGGCGGCGGCGTCACCAACATCGTGATGCCCCTCATATTCGCCACCATCATGGGTTTCGGGTATACCGCAGGTCAATCCTGGCGGCTGGCTATGATCGTACCGGGCCTAATGATGCTGGGCGTGGCTTTTTTGTATCACCGTTATACAAAAGACACGCCCGCGGGCAATTACGATGAAATCGAACGCGACACGAAAAAAAATAAAACCGACTGGTCGGTATTAAAAGACTGGCGCATCTGGGCGCTGATGCTCGCTTACGCCATGTGCTTCGGAATGGAGATCACTTTCGACAACGTAGCATCGCTCCATTTCGTGGACACGTACCATCTTTCGCAGGCCAGCGCCGGGTTCTGGGCGGGCGCCTTTGGATTGATGAACCTGTTCGCCCGCGCATTAGGCGGCTTCGTGTCTGACCGCATCGGGCTTAAACAGGGCCTGAAAGGCAAGGGCATCCTGCTGGCACTGGTGCTGCTGGCGGAAGGCGGCGGATTGTTGTTGTTCGCCGGCGCGGCCAACCTGCAACTCGCCATCGTCGCGATGATCGGCTTTGCATTATTCCTGAAAATGGCGAATGGCGCCACTTACGGCATTGTTCCCTTTATAGATCCGCGTAACGTAGGACTGGTGAGCGGCATCGTTGGCGCAGGCGGCAACCTGGGCGGCATGCTGTTCGGTTTTCTGTTCAAGGCAGACAACATTTCGTACGAGCAGGCATTCACCTGGATCGCTTATGCGGTGATCGTTACAGGCTGTATTGTACTGTTCACAGGATTTTCAAAAGAGCCCTCCGCGAGGAGGGTTCCAAAACTTATCACCCAATAATGATGTCCAGCTTCAAAACCACCTGCTGCTACTGCGGCGTAGGATGCGGGATAGTCGTGCATCGCGACAGGCAGGGGAAACTCAGCCTGGAAGGCGATAAAGACCATCCCGTAAACAGGGGCATGCTTTGTTCCAAAGGCATGAACCTGCACTACACCGTGACGGACACGAGCGACAGGCTGCTGCACCCGGAAATGCGTTACCATCGCAACGCTCCCCGGATGCGGGTTTCGTGGGACCAGGCGCTGGACAGGACCGCAGCGGTGTTTACCAGCATCATCCGGAAATACGGACCTGACGCGGTGGCGTTTTATGCTTCCGGGCAATGCCTTACAGAAGAATATTATGTCGTCAATAAACTGATCAAAGGTTTCATCGGCAGCAACAACATCGACACCAATTCGCGCCTTTGCATGAGCAGCGCCGTGGCGGCTTACAAAATGGCGCTGGGGGAAGATACCGTGCCAGGCACTTACGACGACATCGAACTGGCGGACTGCATTTTCGTGGCCGGGGCCAATCCCGCCTGGTGCCACCCGATCCTTTGGCGGCGGATAGAAGCCGCAAAAGCCGCCAATCCTTCACTGCGCATCATCGTGAGCGATCCGCGCGTAACGCAGAGCTGCGCTTCCGCCGATCTTCATTTGCAGCTCAACCCGGGAACGGACATCGTTTTACATCATGCCATCGGCCGTTTGCTCATCGAGCAGGGCCATACCGATAAAAATTTTATACACCAGCACACCGAAGGTTTCGCACGTTACCGCGATGCCGTAATGCAGCGCAGCATTACTGAAGCCGCGATCGTTTGCGGTATCCCGGAGCAGCAATTGTATGAAGCGGCCGCGATCATCGGCGCGTCAAAAGGATTCATGACGATGTGGACGATGGGGCTGAATCAAAGCGCGGTAGGCGTTTCCAAGAATCTCAGCCTCATCAACCTCCATCTCATCACCGGCAAGATCGGCAAACCGGGCAACGGGCCGTTTTCGCTCACCGGTCAGCCCAACGCCATGGGCGGAAGGGAAACCGGCGGCCTTGCCAACCTGCTGCCCGGCCACCGTTTGCTGAACGACCCGAAACACCGCGAGGAAGTACAGGCATTTTGGGGAGGAACGACGATCTCGGAAAAACCAGGCCTTACCGCCACAGACATGTTCGCCGCCCTGCAAAACGGCAGCCTGAAAGCCATCTGGATCATGGGCTCCAACCCGCTCGTGTCGTTGCCCGATGCGCGGGCCATGGAAGCGGCTTTGCAGAAAGCGAGCTTCGTGGTGGTGCAGGAAATTTCCTCGAAACCCGAAACGTTGAAATATGCGGACGTGATTCTTCCCGCCGCGGCATGGGCCGAAAAAGAAGGCACCATGACCAACGCGGAGCGCCGTATCAGCTATCTCTCGAAGATCACCGATGCGCCCGGCGAAGCGCTGCCCGATTCGGAGATCATCTGCCGGTTCGCCCAAAAAATGGGCTACAAAGGGTTCGACTATTCGCATGCGGGCGAGATCTATGACGAACATTGCCGTCTTACCGCCGGCACGCGCATAGACATCAGCGGGCTTTCCTACAAAATATTACAGGAGCGCAGGAGCATCCAATGGCCTTACCGGGACGGCCAGGGAACGGCGCGCCTTTTCACCGACCATCGTTTTTACACGCCGCATCAAAAAGCGGTGATCCATACCGTCAACGACGAAAATACATCCGAAGCGCCCTGCGAAGATTTCCCGCTCATCCTCACCACCGGCCGCATCCGCGACCAATGGCACACCATGAGCAAAACGGGAAAAGTGAGCAAACTGAAACAGCACATCGTTTCTTCATTTCTCGAAATTCACCCGGACGACGCGGAAGCGCGCCATCTCCGGCAGGACGACCTGGCGGAAGTGAGCAGCGCGCGCGGGCAGGTGCGCGTAAAAGTGAAGATCAGCCGGGACATTAAGCCGGGCGTGGTGTTTATGCCAATGCACTGGGGTAAGATATTGCAGAACGATCTGAACCGGGCGAACAATCTCACGAACAACCTGACCGATCCCATTTCGCGGCAGCCCGATCTGAAATTCGCGGCCGTGGAAGTGCGGAAATATGTGAAACCGCCGCAGAAGATCGTTGTGGTTGGTGCGGGCGCCGGGGCCTGCGGTTTTGTGCGCTCGTACCGCGCGTTGAACAGGGTGGACGCGATCACCGTATTCAGCAAGGAAGATTTGCCTTTTTATAACCGCGTTATGCTGCCGGACTACATCAGCGGCGCTCAGCAATGGGCGCAGCTGGTGAAGATGTCCGACGCGGAGGAAGCCGCGCTCAACATCACGCTGCACCGGGGCGTAAGCATCGAAAAGATCGACCGGGAAAACAAACAGGTAACGGACAGCAAAGGCGGCGTACACGATTACGACGTGCTGATCCTCGCCACGGGCAGCCGCGCCGCCACGCTCAAAGACGTACCGTCGCTGGAAGGCATTTTCACCATGCGCACGCGGAAAAACGCCGACGATTTCATGCGGCATATTTCGCCGGGCAAAGGCAAGGTGGTGATCGCCGGCGGCGGCCTGCTGGGCATAGAGCTCGCCGCATCGCTGCGCGAAATGAACATCGGCGTGGCGGTGATACAACGTACTTCGCGGCTGATGGACCGCCAGCTGGATGCGCTCGGCGCGCAGCTGCTCAGTGAAGAATTACGCGAACGCGACATCGAGATATTTTTCAATGACGAAATAGAACAATTCTCCGGCACCAGGCAGGTGGAAGGCATCCGCCTGAAAAGCGGGCGGTTCGTGGATTGCCAGGCCGTCGTATTTTCCATCGGCACCATTCCGAACATAGAACTGGCGCAGGCTGCCAAGCTGGAATGCAACCGCGGCGTAGTGGTAAATCCTTACCTGCAAACCAGCGATCCGTCCATCTATGCGATCGGCGAAATTGCGGCGTTCGAGAACATACTGTACGGCATCACCGCCGCAGCCGAGCAGCAGGCCGCGGTGGCGGCGCGTTATCTCAACGGCGACATATCGGGGTATTACGAAGGGTCTTTATTCATCAACATCCTGAAAGTGCAGGGCATGGACCTTTGTTCGCTCGGTATGGTGGAAACGCCCGGCGATCCCGCGTATGAGGAAGTCGTATTCATCGACAAAGCAAAACGCTATTATAAAAAATGCATTATTCACCAGGACAAGCTCGTGGGCGCGATCCTCATCGGCGATAAAAGCGAGCTGGCGGAGTTCCGCGACCTGATCCGCCAGAAAACCGAATTGTCGGACAAACGCCTGGAGTTGTTGCGTTCCGGCAAAAAAGGAGCGCCCGTGCTGGGCAAGCTCATCTGTTCCTGCGGCAACGTGGGCGACGGCAACATCAAAGAAACGATCCGCGGCGGGCATACGGACCTGGACGGCGTTTGCCGCGCAAGCGGCGCGGGCATGGGCTGCGGCAGCTGCAGGCCCGAAGTGCTCCGCCTGATCGAACAGGCGCTTCCATCCATTAAAACCATGCACCATGGCGAAACAATCACATCTGGTACGGTTTAATTTCACCGGCGGGATCATTTCGCCGGGTTACCTGCTGGAAATACTCGAAGCAGCGGAGGCCGCACGTGTGGAAGACGTACGGTTCGGCCTGCGGCAGCAGTTGTTTTTACAGGTGCCTTACAAACATTTTGACGTTTTTGAAAACGTATGCCGCGAAAAAGGCGTGGAATTCCAGCTGGAAGACGGAACGCCGAACATCACCAGCTCCTACCCTGCAGCAGGCATCTTCATCACCGATTCCTGGTTAACCGAAGGCACCTACAAAGATATTTTCGACGCGTTCGCGCAGCCGCCGAAACTGAAGATCAACATCTGCGACAGCCGGCAAACGTTCGTGCCGCTTTTCAGCGGGCACATCAACTGGGTGGCTTCACCGCAGCCGCATTACTGGTACCTGTATGTGCGTTATCCCGGTCAAACCGAAAGCTGGCGCTGGCCCCGGCTGATCTACACCAACAGCATCCCGCAGGTAACGGCGCTGCTCGAAACGCGGATACTTTCGCAGGAAGAGCCGGCGTCGCTGCTGAACACGCCGCTGGAATGTATTCACCGCGACATCGACAAAGAGCTGGAATTGCCGGCCTTCCGCCTTCCGTATTATGAAGGCTTTAACCGGCACAACGATCAGTACTGGCTGGGCATTTACCGCCGCGACGAAACATTCGACGTGGATTTTTTGAAAGATATGTGCTCCGTTTGCCTGGAAACCGGCATCGGGCAGTTTTACGCCACGCCCTGGAAGTCCGTCATCATCAAAAACATCGAGCCCTCGCACCGCAAGCTGTGGGATTATGTTTTGGGCAAACACGGCATCAACGTGCGGCACGCGGCCAACGAGCTGAACTGGCAGGTGGCGGACCATTGTGAAGACAGCCTGATCCTGAAACGTCACATCATCCGGCATTTCGACACGGCAGACGTGCGTACGTACGGCCTGTGTTTTAATATCAGTCTTGATGTGGGCAAACACCACTTCGGCTCCATCGTGATCAGGCGGCAGGAAAACAAACACCGCAGCAAACTGAAATATTTACAGCGTTACGACGTGCTGTACACGCCCGATTTCAACCCGAACACGCACCAGCTGATCCCTTACCGCAGCGAAGTGCTGAAGGAACATCTGGGGCCTTACATCGCGGCGTTGTGCAGGCAGTATTATGAAAAAGGAACGGAGTGGAATGTGCTGCAGGAATATGTTTCAGGGCAAAAGGCCGCAGCGGTGAGCATCAGCCCGGAGAAAACGGTGCATCAATGCCCTTCGTGCATGACGGTGTACGACGAAACGGCCGGGGATGCGGAACATGGCATTGCAGCGGGAACGCCGGTTGTATCGCTGCCTGAAGATTATGCGTGTTACATCTGCGGCACGCCTGTGAAAGAGTTTGCACCGGTGGCTTTGTCGGCCCTGGCTGCGCCGCTTACCTGATCTTCCAGACAGGGAACACCGCGCCTTCGGGAAATACGTTTAGCTCAGGCGGCAATTCCATAAACGCATCGGCATGCAGCAGGGAAGCCATATCGCCCGAGCCGCCATAGGTAACGGGCAAAGCGGTGAGACGTGCGCCCGGCGCGTGCTGCAGCTGCACCGGCAGGAAATAAGTGAGGGGTTTATCGAACTTCACTTCTTTTTCCAGCGAGGCGAATAATTGCTCTTCCGGCATATGCTGCATTGAAGCGAGCAGCCATGGCTGAATGTAGCGGTAATAACAAAGCAGTACGGACACGGGGTTGCCCGGCAACGCAAACACCACCGGCCCGTTATTGACAGTACCGAACAGGAAAGGTTTTCCGGGCTTCTGTTCAATTTTATGAAACACGCGCTGCATACCGCAGCGTTGCAATACCTGGGGAAGATGATCGAATTTACCGGCAGAAACGGCACCCGAACAAATCAGCACATCCGCTTTGGAAAGCAGCGGGCGGAGCTGTTGTTCCATACTGGCCGGTTCGTCGCGCAGGTGAATAACGGACGCCGGAATGCCCAGCAGGTGCAGCGCCGCGGCAATGCTGTATACGTTAGACATGCGCACCTGGTGTTGTTCGGGCGTAGCGCGGATCTCCACCAGTTCGTCACCCGTAGCCACCAGGCAAATGCGCGGCAGCGCACTCACTTTCACTTCCGCTTTTCCCACGCTGGCCAGCACGCCCGCTTCCGGCGCGCCGATACGCGTACCCGGGCCCAGCAACACTTTACCGGCCGGTACATCGCTGCCCATGCGGTGAATGTTCTGTCCGGCCACCACATTTTTCTTGATGGTGAAACGTTTGAACCCTTCATGTTCCGCGGCTTCAAGATGTTCGTAAGGGATCACCGCGTCGGTAAGGTCGGGGATCACGGCGCCGGTCATTACTTCCATACAATCCGCAAGGTTCATCAGCTGCTTGCGCGGCATACCGGCGGCCTGCACTTCTTCGACGCCAAACACGCGCTGGCCGCGCGCATAGCTGTCGAACGCAATGGCGATACCGTCCATCGCCACACGGTCGTACGGCGGAAACGGCCTGTCTGCCAGCACCTGCTCACGCAAAATACGGCCGGCAGCGGCTTCCAGCAGCACGGTGGTGATCCCCGTGTCTTTCACGGTAGCCATTACTGCTTTAAATGCTTCGGAGACGGGCAACATGAGCTTGCAATTTTTTGTTACGATAAATTTATTCAATTATGAGCAATGCGTCAAATACCGCTTTCACGCATCTTGACGAACAAGACCGCCCGCAGATGGTAGACGTGGGTTACAAGGCGGACACAGAAAGAACAGCCGTAGCGGAAAGCCGCATCTACCTGCCGTCTGCTGTGCGCGCGTGTATCAGCGGGCAGGAGCTGGTCACAAAAAAAGGCGCCGTGTTCCAGACCGCGACCGTCGCCGGCATTATGGCCGCGAAAAAAACGCCGGAGCTGATACCGCTCTGCCATACCCTGTTGCTGCATCATTGCAGCGTAGACATTACACTGGAAACGGAAGAAGCCGTGATCAGGTGCACCGTAAAAACGTATGGCAAAACCGGCGTGGAAATGGAAGCCCTTACCGGGGCAAGCGTTGCGGCGCTCACCGTGTACGACATGTGCAAAGCGCTTTCCATGGAAATGGAGATCACCGGCACAAAGCTCATTTCAAAAACAGGAGGGAAACATGGCGCTTAAAGGATTGGTGTTGTGCGGCGGAAAAAGCACGCGCATGCAGCAGGATAAAAGCAAGATACAGTATCATGGTCTTCCGCAGTGGCAATACCTCTACAACCTGCTGAAAGGTTTTGTGCCGGAAGTATGGCTTTCCGCGCGGGAAGGGCAAAAATTCCAGGGCTGCAAATTCATTATCCGCGACAGCGTGGACGGCGCGGGCCCTTCATCAGGCCTGCTCAGCGCGCACGCGCAGGACCCAGCCGCATCGTGGCTGGTGCTGGCCTGCGACCTGCCGTTGATCAGCACGCAAAGCATTGCGCTGCTGGTGGAAAAACGCGACCCGAAAATGAGCGCCACTTCGTTCATCAGCCCTTTCAACGACCAGCCGGAACCGCTCATCGCGATATGGGAACCGGCGGGGCTGCAGCAGCTGGCGGAGGATGTGGGAAACGGAAAGACCTGTCCGCGTAAAACGCTGGCCTCGCTGGAAGTTGCGCTGCTGGACAATCCTTTCCGGCGCGAGCAGTACAATGCGAATACGCCCGATGAAATGGACAATGCGATGGAAAAATTAAAATGATGTCAGGGATGTGCGGCTACCCATACGGCACCGTCTTCAAAAAATTCCCGTTTCCAGATGGGAACGGTTTCCTTGAGCGTGTCTATCGCGTACTGGCAGGCGGCGAAAGCGGCGCCGCGGTGCGGGGCGGCCACGGCGATCACCACTACTTCTTCGCCGGGCAGTTTTTCGCCGGTGGCGTGAATGATAGCGATGTGCTGCACGTTCCACTGTACGGCGGCCTGCCGCGCGATCTTTTCCATTTCGAGCAGGGCCATGGGCTCGTAGCTTTCGAAGAAAAGTTTCAGCACGGGTTTGCCCTGCGTCTGGTTGCGCACGGTGCCGATAAAAGTGACGATGCCGCCGCTTTCGGGGGATTCAACGAAACGGATGGCTTCGTCGGTTTGTATATGCGAAACAATTTTGATCAATGATCTCATACGCCAATTTTTATCCGCCGCTCAAAGGAGGAATAACGGCCACTTCGTCGCCTTCGGCAAGGGGCTGCGCATCTCCGGCGTATGTTTTGTTCACCGCGATCATCACGGCGCGCAGGTTTTTCATGGCCGGGTACCGCTCCATCAGCCAGCCGCGAAGCTCGCCTACCGTTGCGGGTTGCAGCGGCACATCGAGCGAAGGGCCGCCCGCCAGCTCTTTCGTGATACCGAAAAACATAATCTTCATAACGGCATAAAGCTACAATAAAACCATTCATACATAAAATATCTCGGCATGAAAATCAGGATCAGGGGAAACAGCATCCGTTACCGGCTCGACCAGGCGGACGTAGCGGCGGTACAGGAAACGGGAAAGGTGGAAGAACACACGCAGATCGGCGCGAAGGCGCTTCATTTCTGCATCCGTTCGCGCGGGGATCTGGCCGCGCCCGCCATTCAGCTGGAAAACGCGGGCCTGCACCTGGGCATCCCGGTAAACATGCTCGATGGCTTGCTGGGCACGGAAGAAACCGGCATTCAGTTCAGCATACCGAATGCGGACGGATCGATGTTAAAAATACTGGTGGAAAAGGATTTCAAATGCGTGACAGTGCGGGACGAGGACGACAGTCATGCTTTCGAGAACCCAAACGCCGGCCAAAACTGCTGATATGCTTACAGACCAACATGACCGCCGGATCAGTTACCTGCGCCTGGCCGTAACCGACCGCTGCAACCTGCGCTGCACGTATTGTATGCCGGAGAAGATGCAATTCCTCGGCCGCGCGTCGCTGCTTACTTTCGAAGAAATATCGCGGCTGGTGCGGCTGCTGGCGGCGGAAGGCATCGAACGCGTGCGCATTACGGGCGGGGAGCCTTTTTTACGGAAAGATTTGCTTTCGTTATTGGAGATCATCGCCGCGCATTGTGAAGTGGCGGTTACCACCAACGGCGTGCTCACGGCCCCGTTTGTGCCCGCGTTGCGAAAAATGGGCGTTAAAAAAGTGAACCTGAGCCTGGATACGCTGCACGCGGAGCGTTTTCAGCGCATCACCCGCCGCGACGGGTTCGCTGCCGTCATGAACACACTGCAAACGTTGCTTGAGCATGAGATGGAAGTAAAGATCAACATGGTGGTGATGAACGGAGTGAATACGGACGAGCTGCATGCCTTCACGGAACTGACCCGCCAAAACCTTTTATCGGTAAGGTTTATAGAAGAAATGCCGTTTAACGGGCAGGGAAACGGTTTTTCGGGCATTGAATGGCATTACCGCCGCATACTTTCACACATCGGTGAAAAATTCGAACTACAAAAACGGCAGGATGCGCCGGGGAGCACTGCTCTCTCCTACCGTATTCCCGGCCATGCCGGCAATATCGGCGTGATACCTGCTTTCAGCAGAACGTTCTGCGGAACCTGCAACCGCCTGCGCGTCACGCCCACGGGCGGCGTCAAAACCTGTCTGTATGGGCACGATGCGATGAATGTGCGGGACTTGATGAGGGACGGTTTTTCCGACGGATCGCTGATCAGCGCTATCAGGTCGGCCATTGCGGGCAAACATGCGGACGGGTTCAGCGCGGAGCGCGCCAATGCGCGGAAGATGCTGGAAAGCATGTCTGCCATCGGGGGATGATTTAAGTCATGCCGCGGCCAAACATTCGTATTGAAAACAACTAAATTATCTATTTCAGCAAAAGCCTGATCCCCGCATACAGGATCAGCACGGCGGTAGCCACTTCCACCCAGCGCGGCTTCAGCACCGCGGCGCTCAGCCGTGAACCGATCTGCCCGCCCGCGATCACCGCCGCCAGCAGCGGCAACGTTATCTCCGCGCGGAACACCACCGCACTTTTCGCCCATTGGCCCAGCAGCCCGGCCAGTGAATTCACGAGGATAAAAAAACTGCACAGTCCTGCGATATGTTTAGGCGTATCGTATTTCCCCAACCGTAAAACCGGCGCCAGGTAAATGCCTCCGCCGATGCCCGTGATGCCCGACAAAAAACCGATACCGCCGCCCACCGCCGCAAACCGCCATCCTTTCCGGGTTTCCGGGGTATATTGTCTTTCTTTCAACAACTTCAGCGCCATCAGCAAAGCCGCGGATACCAACGCAATGCCCAGCAACAGGAAAAAAATTTCCTGCCGCAACGGCATATAACTGCCAATAAACGCCATGGGAATACTTAAACCCGTAAGCTGCAACGCTTTTTTCCACGGCAATTGCCCGCTGGCATGAAATTGCCACACGCCGCCCGCTACCACAGCCACGTTGCAGATCAGCGCGGTAGACTTCACCAGCTGAAAACCAACGCCATACAGGGCCAGCAACGCCAGGTAACTCGATCCGCCGCCAAAACCGGCGGAAGAATAAATCAACGCGATGAGAAAAAATATTACGCAGAGCTCTACAATCATCCCGACAAAATACGGCTTTCTTCCCGCAGATCAAATGGTGGTATGAACATTGCGCAGTGTGTAGCTGTTATAGAGAATTTACAGGCCTGTAAAACCAAAACATGAAAATTTACGATGCAATTGTTATCGGCGCCGGGCAGGCCGGCGTTCCGCTCGCTAAAAAACTCGCCGCTTCCGGCCGCCGCACCGCGATCATCGAAAAAAGGCTGATGGGCGGCACCTGTGTAAACGACGGCTGCACCCCTACCAAAACCATGATAGCCGTTGCGCGCCTCAGTTATCTTTCCCGCAGGGCGCAGCAATTCGGCATTCCGTCCGATCCTTCGCAGCTGCGCATCAGCACGGTGACGGACAAAAAGAACCAGGTGGTGGAGCGTTCCCGTTCCGGCATCGAAAAAAGTCTCGACGAAACAAAAGACCTCGATGTATTTCACGCGACTGCCTCCTTCACCGGCGCCAACACGCTGCGCGTGAACGGGGAAGAGCTTTCAGCCGGGCTCATCTTCATCAACACCGGCGCAAGGCCTTCGATACCGCCCATTCCCGGTCTTGCGGACGTACCGTATCTCACTTCCACCACTATTCTCGACATCGATACCATTCCCGCGCATCTTGTGATACTCGGCAGCGGCTATATTGCCATGGAGCTGGGCCAGATGTTCGCCCGCTTCGGCAGCCGCGTAACGGTACTGGAGCGCAACGCCGCGCCGCTGGAGAAAGAGGACGATGACGTGGCTGCCGCGATCAGGCAGATATTGGAAGAAGAAAACGTTACGTTTCTGACAAACGTGGCGGTTACCAAAGTATCCCGTAAATTAGACGGTGAAACGGAGCTGACGCTCACGCAGAACGGGGAGGAAAAACGTATTACGGGCAGTCATTTGCTGGTAGCCGCCGGCAGAACGCCCAACACGGAAGAGTTGAACCTTTCCGTGGCTGGCGTCAAAACCGGCCCTCACGGGCACATTGAAGTGAACGACAGGCTGGAAACCTCCGCCCGTGGCATTTATGCGCTGGGAGACGTAAACGGCGGCCCGGCGTTCACGCATATTTCCTATAACGATCATCTTATTGTGGCCCGGAACATTATAGACAGACAACATTTGAGCATTAAAGACCGCATAACGCCCTATTGTATGTTCACCGACCCTGAGCTGGGCCGCGTGGGCCTCAGCGAAAAAGAAGCGCTGAAAAAAGGCTACCGCATCAAAGTGGCGCGGCTGCCGCTAAACAAAGTAGCCCGGGGCGTCGAGACGGGCGATACGCGCGGCTTGATGAAAGCCGTGATAGACGCGGAAACCAAGCAAATCCTGGGCGCGGCCATTTTGTCCGTGAGCGGCGGCGAGGTGATGAGCGTGCTGCAAATGGCCATGATGGGCGGGATCACATACGAACAACTGCGGGATAACGTATTCGCGCATCCCACATTTTCAGAATCATTAAACAATCTTTTCTTTACGCTCGATAATGATTGAAGTACGGCATCTCCGGAAAAATTTTAACGGCACGCCCGCCGTGCAAGACGTTTCCTTCACCGTCGGGGAAGGCGAAAACCTGATCCTGCTGGGCACCAGCGGCTGCGGCAAAACCACCACACTGCGCATGATCAACCGCCTGCTGGAGCCCGATGGCGGCGAGGTGTTTTTCCGCGGCACGAATACCCGCGACCTGCAGCCGGAAACGCTGCGGCGGCAAATGGGCTACGTGCTGCAGCAAACCGGCCTGTTCCCGCATTACACCGTCGAAGAAAATATCGCCGTGGTGCCGAAGCTCGAGCATTGGGACAAACAGCGCATCCACGAAAGAACGGGCGCCTTGCTTGCCAAGCTGGGCCTGAGCCGTGAAACGCACGCGCATATGTTCCCGCACGAACTGAGCGGCGGCCAGCAGCAACGCGTGGGCCTCGCCCGCGCCCTCGCGGCCAATCCGCCCGTGCTGCTGATGGACGAGCCATTCGGCGCGCTGGACCCCGTTACCCGCCACCGCATCCGCAAAGATTTCGCGGAGCTGGACGAGTTCCGGGAAAAGACCATCATTATGGTCACGCACGACATTCACGACGCATTTACGCTGGGCGACCGCATCTGCCTGATGGACAAAGGAAAGATCGTGCAACTGGGCACGCCCGAAGAACTGCGCAGCAACCCGGTGAATGAATTTGTAAGCAACTTCCTGAAAGGACAATATGAACCGCAATGAACGGATTTTTTGAATTCCTGGTTTCGCAGTCAGACAAACTGCTCCAGCAAACGCTCACCCACATCAGCCTGACGCTCATCAGCGTGGGCATTGCCATTGCCGTGGGCGTGCCGCTGGGCATCCTGATCGCCAAAAGGGCGAAAATAGCCGGCACGGTGCTGGGTTTTGCCGGCGTAATGCAGACCATTCCGAGCATTGCGCTGCTGGGTTTTCTCATCCCCCTGCTCGGCATCGGGCCGAAACCCGCCATCTTCGCATTATTCCTGTACGCATTGCTGCCCATCATCCGCAACACTTACACCGGCATCAACGGGGTGGACGCATATGTAAAAGAAGCCGCCAAAGGCATGGGCATGACGCCCCGGCAGGTGCTTTTCAAAGTGGAGCTTCCGCTTGCCATGCCCGTGCTGATCGCGGGCATCCGCACCGCTGCCGTGATCAACGTAGGTGTGGCCACCCTCGCCGCTTACATCGCCGCCGGCGGGCTGGGGGAATTTATTTTCGGCGGCATCGCGCTGAACAATACCAATATGATCCTTGCAGGCGCCATTCCGGCCGCACTGCTCGCTTTGCTGTTCGACTTCCTGCTGTCGCGCATACAAAAGACCGACTGGCGGAAATACAAGCTGCTGCTGGGCGGCGCGGGCATCGCCATATTGTGTTTCGCCATGCTGCCTGCCGCCACCAAAGGTAAGCTGCTCGCGGGTTTCACGCCGGAGTTCATGGGCCGGCAAGACGGTTATCTTGGCCTTAAAAGCGTGTACCACCTGCGCATCCCAACCGTGGTGATCAACGACGCGGTGATGTACCAGGCGCTGCATGAAAATAAGCTCGATGTGGTGAGCGGCTACAGTACGGACGGGCGCATTAGGGCGTACAACCTCGTGATCCTCGGCGACGATAAATTTATTTTCCCGCCGTATTACGCTGCGCCGGTGGTACGGCAGCCCGTGCTGGAACAATATCCCGAACTGGAAAACGCGCTCGATCTTCTCGCCGGGCGCATCAACGATTCGGTGATGACCTACCTGAACTACAGGGTGGATTATCTCAAGGAAAGCCCGGAACAGGTAGCCGAATCCTTTTTGCAGGAGCAGCGGCTGTTGCTTCCGCCCCGGGCCGGCAACAAAGGCGTGGTCCGCATCGGCACGAAGATCTTCACCGAACAATACATTCTCGGGGAAATGTACAAAATGCTCATACAAGGCCATACCGACCTGCGGGTGGAATCCAAAACCGGGTTAGGTGGCACGAAAATTTGTTTTGATGCATTAACGAACAACCAGATCGACCTTTATCCCGAATATACAGGAACAGGCCTGCTGGTAATATTACAAGCGCCGCTCACGGAGCGGCTCAGGAACAAAGACAGTGTTTACGCCTTTGTGCAGGAACAGTTCAGCGAGCGTTACAGGCTCAGCTGGCTGAAACCCATCGGCTTTAACAACGCATACGCATTAATGATGAGGAGGGAAAAAGCGGACGAACTGCAGCTTCGCACCATCACCGACCTTACGCAATTGTTGAATACGCAAAAAGATTAACATGATTACCATTACCACGGCGGCACCGCTGTTACAACAGTACAGGAGCGTTCGCCAATGGACGGAAGACATTTGCCGCCCGCTACAGAAAGAGGATTATGTGGTACAACCTGTGGAGTTTGTAAGCCCTCCCAAATGGCACCTCGGCCATTCCACCTGGTTTTTTGAAACATTGGTGCTCAAACAATTTATGCCCGGTTATACCGAATACGACCCGAATTTCAACTTCGTTTTCAACAGCTATTACGAAAGCCTCGGCGCCCGCGTGATCCGCACGCAGCGCGGTAACCTGAGCCGCCCTACCGTGGATGAGATCTACCGTTACCGCGCTTTTGTGGACGCGGCCATGGAACAGCTGCTCGAAAACCCGCTGCCCGCCGAAGCGAAAACATTGCTTGAACTGGGCTGTCATCACGAGCAGCAACACCAGGAACTGCTTTGGTACGACATTAAATACATTCTCGGTCACAACCCGCTTTTCCCCGCGTATGCGGGGGAAGACGGCAGTGGGCGCCCCGAAGCGCGGCAGCAGGGTTTTGTGGAAATGCCCGGGGGCGTCTATGAAGCCGGTTTTTCAGGCCCCGGGTTTTGCTACGACAACGAGCTGGGCCGTCATAAAAATTATTTGCAGCCTTACGCCATTGCAAAAGAACCGGTCACCAACGGCGAATACCTTGAGTTCATCAAAGCCGGCGGTTATCAGGAATTTTCGTACTGGCATGCCGAAGGCTGGGATTGGGTGAAGAACAACGATGTGCGGGCGCCGCTTTACTGGCACAAGATAGACGGCCGGTGGCAACATTACACGCTGTACGGCCTGCAGGCCGTGCAGCCGGAAAACCCCGTTCAGCACGTCAGCTTCTACGAAGCCGCCGCATTCGCCGCCTGGAAAGGCCTGCGCCTGCCCACCGAATTTGAATGGGAAGCCGCCGCGGGCCAGTTCAACTGGGGCCGCAGCTGGGAATGGACGGAAAGCGCATATCTCCCCTATCCCGGATTCGAACGCGCAGCGGGGCCAGTGGGCGAATACAACGGCAAGTTCATGGTGAACCAGAAAGTGCTGCGCGGCGCATCCGACTACACGCCGAAAGGCCACAGCAGGGCCACTTACAGGAATTTTTTCCATGCGCCCATGCGCTGGCAGCTGTCTGGCATACGGCTGGCGAAAAACATCCAATAACTACTGTAAAACTACCGAGATGAGAGCAGCACAGGCATTCCAACATAACACCATCGTTGAAAAACAGCAGCTGACATTTGAAAAAGACGTATTGGCGGGGCTGCAGCTGCAGCCCAAACGCCTGTATTCAAAATATTTTTACGACGCCAAAGGCGATGCCTTGTTCCAGCAGATCATGCATTGCCCGGAATATTATCTCACCCGCTGCGAGATGGACATCCTGCGGGGGCAATCCGAAAAGATCGTGCAGGCCGTGCGCCGGCATGCGCCCGGGTTCGACCTGGTGGAGCTGGGCGCGGGAGACGCATCCAAATCGTTTTTCCTGCTGAAGGAAATGCTGCGCATGGGTGTTACGGACACTTATTTCCCCATCGATATTTCGCCCAACATCATCACGCAGTTGCAGCAGTCGCTGCCCGCAAAACTGCCGGGGCTGCAGGTGCAGGGGCTTAACGGCGAATACATGGAAATGCTGCAGGCAGCGGGGCAGATCACCGCGCAACAAAAACTGGTAATGTTCATGGGCTCCAGCATCGGGAATTTTACGCCGGCCGAAGCCGTGCAGTTCTGCACGCGGCTGCGCCAGCAATTGCGCCCGGGAGACCTGGTGCTGATCGGCTTCGACCTGCGGAAAAACCCGCAGACCATCCTCGACGCGTACAACGACAAAGGCGGCATCACCCGCGCGTTTAACCTCAACCTGCTGGAAAGGATCAACCGCGAGCTCGACGGCAATTTCGATATTTCTCAATTCGAGCATTACCCCACTTACGACCCGGTTTCGGGCGCCTGCAAAAGTTTTCTTATCAGCAAACGCGAACAGGCTGTGGAGATTGCCGGGCAAACGGTGCGCTTTGGCGCCAACGAGCCCGTGTACATGGAAATATCGCAGAAATACGATATGGAGGAGATCAACGAACTGGCCAGCCGAAGCGGGTTCAGGCCGGTGGAATTTTTCTACGACAGCAAACGCTGGTTCACCGACGTATTGTGGCAATGCCGCTGACGGACTGCCCGTCAACGGCATTGCTGAAGTTATTGCGGTAGCGAAAAATATCAATCAATTTTCAGGCTCCGAACCGGGTTGCTTCGCGCGGCGCGCAACGCCTGGAAACTCACGGTAAACAGCGCGATCAGGATAGCCCCGATCCCCGCAATGGCGAACACCCACCAACTCAGGCTGATGCGGTACGCAAAATCCTGCAGCCAGGCCCGCACTGCGAAATATGTAATGGGCCACGCAATCAGGTTCGCGATCAGCACCAGCTTCACAAAATCTTTACTGAGCATCGCCACGATGTTTTCCACCGTTGCGCCCAGCACTTTGCGGATGCCGATCTCTTTCACCCTTCTTTCCGCCGCGAAAGACGCAAGGCCGAACAAACCCAGGCACGACACGATGATCGCCAGCACTGCCAGCATCGTTATCACGCCGCTTACCTGCTGGTCTGAATGATAGATCTGCGCAAAATGTTCGTCGAGGAAACTGTAGCTGAAAGGATGCGTGTTGCCGTGCTTTTTCCAGACGGATTCCACCAATGCGATCGCTTCTTTTGTTTTGCCGCCGCTGATGCGGATGGACATTTCGCTGAAACCCCATTCCACCTGGTTCGTCAGCGCCAGCGTTTCTATTTTGTGATGCAGGGAATTGAAGTTGAAGTCTTTCGCCACGCCCACGATCTTGCCAGCCGTATCGAGCCCGTTAAAATTAAAGCCGAACCTTCTGCCTACGAGCGATTCCAGCGATCTGCCCTTTTCATCGTTTTTCAGCAGCTCATGCGCCAGCGCTTCGTTGATGATATATTCTTTGCCGTTGCGCGAAACGTCCTGGGAGAAATTACTTCCCGCCGCCAGCGGTATTTTGTACAGCGTCACGAAATCTTTGTCTACCACCACCTGCGAAGTAATCAGCGAACGGACCGGCCCGTCGCCGTGATACGTCATCATGGTCTGGTGAAAGTTGTTGCCCATGCGCTGCTGTGAGCCGCTGACCTTGCCGATCAGCGAACTGTTCTGCAGGTCCTGTTTCATGGCGAGGTATTTATAATTCGCCGCATTGTCCAGCGGAACGAGCAATACCTGGTCGCCGTTAAAACCGCGGTCTTTGGTCTGCATGAATTTCAGCTGCCGCAAAGCGAACAGCGTGGCGATGATGAGGAACACAGCGCCGGTGAATTGCGTCACTACCAATATATTCCTCATAGCGCCTTTATTTTTCCCGGCGAGCACGGAGCCTTTTAATACTTTCACCGGTTGGAAAGAGGAAAGGTACCCGGCGGGATAAAGCCCCGCCAGGACCCCAACCAGCATGGTCCCGCCTATTGTAACAAGTAGCAGTGTAAAATTGGAAAAGATGGGAAACTCAAGCGGTCTTTCGCTGAAATTCACGATCCATGGGAGGCTGAGTTTCACGATCATCACGGCGAACACCAGCGCGATCAGCGACAGCATTACCGATTCGCCGACGAACTGCCAGGCCAGCTGCCTGCGGTGCGCGCCTACCGACTTGCGGATGCCTACTTCCCTGGCCCTTTCCGCGGAGCGCGCGGTGGAAAGGTTCACGAAGTTGATGCAGGCGATCACGAGTATCAGGATGCCGATGAATGAAAAGATGTAAGTATAACGTCGGTCGAATTTCTGGAAGTTGTTGTAATCGTGCGTGATATGGTTAGACGCGGCGTGTACGTCTGAAAGCGGTTGCAGGAAAAGCTCATATCCTTTCCAGGCATCGTTTCGCGCGAGGTATTTTTTGAGAAAAGCCGGGAATTTATTGTTCAGCGCCGTTATGTCGGCGTTTTTCTCCAGCTCGAGATAGGTCACCAGCCAGTTGCCTCCCCAATTCTGCTCCCATTCCGGCCTGTAGAGCGTATTCATCGCGATCAGCGCTTCAAACTGCAGGTGCGAATTTGCGGGCACTTCCATTATACCGGTTACGGTAAGGGCGAGCGTATCGCGGGAATAACGCATCACTGTTTTGCCCATCGGGTCTTCTTCTCCGAACAATTTTTTTGCCGCGTCTTTCGTAAGCACCATGCTCCCGGGCTTCATCAGCGCCGAACGGCGGTCGCCTTCCAACAGCGGAAAATCGAATATCTGGAAGAATGTGGAATCTGCCAGGTTAAATTTTTTGAGATAATGTTTTTTGTCTTTATACCCCAGCCCAAGGTCTTCCCCGCCGCTGACCCGCACGAAGTTCTTCACCTCGGGGTATTCCATTTTCAGCGCGGTAGCCATCGGGTACATGCTGAGTGCAACGTTCTGCGGCGCCGCCATTCCCTCCGGTTTCTGCACTTCGCAAAGCCGGTAAAGGCTCTTTTTGTGCATGCCGTCGAAGTTCTTTTCATAAGAAACGAACAGCATGATCACGATACAAGCCGCCATCCCGATGGCCAGGCCGGTGATATTGATCAGGGAGAAGGTTTTGTTTTTCAACAGGTTCCTCCAGGCGATTTTCAGGTAATTGGTGAGCATGACCGGTAGCGGACAAATTAAATACCAAGGGAACATATATTGATTTTCAACATCATACAAACTTTTCAAGGGCCGGGAATGTCCGGAAATGTTACAACAACTGTCCGATAACGGACACCCGGCAACAATTTTTCCCGCACGATCCTTGTTAGTTTTTTTGTCTAAACCATCAATGTTATGAGAAATACATACCGGCTGATGTTATTCGCCTGCATGACGCTGGCCGCATGCAGCACCACTACCCGCGTTACCGATTTCTACCGCAACCCCGACGCCCCGAAGAAATCTTACCAGTCCATTTTTATTGCGGCACTGGTGCATAATGTGAATGCGAAGAACGCTATCGAGACCAACCTCGCCAATGCCGCGCAGGCCAGGGGTTACAAGGCTATAAAAAGCGCGGACATATTCCCTCCCAATTTCACCCGCGACAAGATCCCCAATAAAGAAACCATCCTCGACAAGGTGCGCGAACTGGGCTGCGACGCGATCTTTACCGTGGCGCTGGTAGATAAGACCAGCGAAACCCGCTACGTGCCCGGCTCCGGCCCTTACCGCCCGTATCCCGCTTATGGCTGGTACGGCAGCTTCTGGGGATATTACAGCTATTGGGGGCCGATGATGTACGATCCGGGTTATTACACGACGGACAAAACTTATTTCATGGAAGGCAACATGTACGATGCGCAAACGGAAACGCTGCTGTTTTCCATGCAATCGTCTACCATGAACCCCAACAGCGTAGACGATTTCTCGAAAAGCTACACCGCCGCGCTGGTAGGGCAGCTGGAAAGGGAAGGTTTGCTGAAGAAGTAAAAAATAGAGGCTGAAGGAAAACCCGTTCAGCCTTTTTAATTTGTTTTGCAAACACGCTCACACGTGCTGCGTATAATCTTTCACCGGCACTGCGGCGGTTAATTGTTCGTATTCCATTTCGTTCAGCCGCGGCGTTTCCTTCGCCAGTTCCAGCAGCTGTTCCATTGTTCTGATGCCCGTCACCGCGCTGGACACCACCGGGTGCATCAGCGCATATTTCAACGCCGTCTGTGCCGGGTTGCGTTCTGCGCCGGAAACCGCTGCTATCGTGTCTTTCGCTTTCTGCACTTCCGCTTCGCTGTAATCGAGATAAGCAACGGCGGGTTTATTCACCAATATGCCTTTTGCAAGACTGCCCCGCGCCAGCACGCCGATGCCATGCTGCTGCAACACGCCGAAGCAGGATACTTCCGGCCGCCGGTCCAGCAGGCTGTACTGCATCATCACGGTTACGATATTGGAGCGTTTTGCGTATTCGCGGATCACATTGGGCCGGATGGAAGAAATGCCGTAATAAAGGATCTTCCCCTGTTGCTGTAACAGTTCAAACGCCCCGATGGTCTCATCGATCGGGTCGTCGATAGTGCCGCCGTGCAGCTGGTACAGGTCGATACGGTCGGTTTGCAGCCGCTGCAGGCTTTTCTCCACGCAGGCGATGATATACTCCTTACGCGGGTTCCAGTCCCAGCCGGAACCGTCTGCCCGCCACTGGTTGCCCACTTTCGTGGCGATCACCGCTTTTTCCCTTTTTCCTTTCAGCGCCTTGCCCAGCGAGGATTCATTGAATCCTTTATCGTACAGGTCCGCCGTATCAAAAAAGTTGATGCCTTCGTTCAATGCGCGGTGGATCAGCTTTTCGTTAGCCGCATCGTCCATCCCGAGAGACATGCAGCCGAACGCCACTTCGCTCACTTTTAGCGGCGAACGGCCCAGTGTATGGTACTTCATACTCCTAATATACGATAATCTCGTCCGTGAAAATAAAACCCTTCTGCGTAGGCGCTTTCACACGGATGTACCGCGCTTCTTTGCCTTTGAGGCCGAACACAAAATCTTTAAGAAACCATAACTATCATGAACCGGCCGCCTCCGGGAGAGGCGGCTTTTTTATCAGCGTATCAGCACGACGGTACCTTTTTTCTGCACTTTTTCGCCGAGCTGGTCCGTGTATTCGATCATCCAGGCGTAGGTGCCCACTTCCGCGGGAGAGCCGTTGATCTTGCCGTCCCAGCGTTTGAGCCAATTGTTCGTTTCGAATACCAGCTGACCGCCACGGGTGTACACGGCAAGGCGAAGATCGGTGACTTTGTAGGCGTTCACGGGATAGAAATAATCGTTCACGCCGTCGTTGTTCGGCGAAAACGCGGAGGGAATTTCCACGTAACAGCTGCGGGCCGCCTTGATCGTATGTATGGCGGTGTCGCGGCAATGTTTGTCGTTCTCCACGATCAGCCGGATGGTATAATCCTGGTCGCGGAGCTGCGGAAAATAACGCATGGGAACGGCTTCCCTGCCGGTGGATGTTGCGTTGTTTCCATAGTCCCAGGTCCAGCGCACGATATTGCCAGTGCTCTGATCAACGGGGCGTACCATTTCCAGCGGGCAATACGGCCCGTAATCAACGCTGAAGCCTGCCGTCAGTTCGCTGACGATCGTGATCGCCGTGTCTTTCCTTGCGCGGCAAACACCGTTGCTTACTTCCAGCGTCACTGTTTTGGAGCCGAAGCTGTCGTACACTTTTACGGGGTGTTGTATGCTGAAACGGTCTGTGCCGTCCAGCAGCCAGTTCCACGAATCGACGCCGTTGCGGCCGTGGTGATGGAAATTGGCGGTGGTGAGCTTGCAGTTAAAATCAAGACCGAAAGTGAAGTCCGCATTCACCGTATCCGCCGCGTTGAATACCGCGATCTGCCCGGTGGCGGCGGGTTGCCAGCATTCGCTGAACAGGGTGTTGCCGTCTGTGCCGGAAGCGGAAACCACTTCATACGTTCCGCCGGTTTGAATGGGCGCGCCGAAACGCAATTCAATTGAATCCGCCAACCCTTCCGCGTTACAAATGCCGGTAGCGCCGGCAATCCTTACGGATGCATTGCCGCGGATCGTGAAATCGCTGCCGTCCGCCGCAATAGAGCTGCAACGCACCGGAACGCTCAGCCCGATCTTTACGGCCGAAGGCTCGCAACCCACAACGGGAATGCCGCGCAGCAGCACGGGCGGTTGCGGGGGAATATCGAAATCCGCTTCGCCGCCGGGCAGGCTGGGAATATGGCATTCGCTGAGCACGCTGCCCGCCAGGCGCACGGTGTAAGTGCCGGGCGTAATGATCCGCGCGTTCAGCCTGAGCGTAACGGTGTTGGTCAGATCGTTGGCGGCGCAGGCGGTAGCAGCCGCCACGATGCTCACCGCCGAAGGGCCGGTGATGGTAAAGTCGCTGCCATTGGCCGCTACGGAGCTGCAGCGGATAGGGTCGGGAAATGCCAGCACGATCTCGTTGGGCCCGCAATCGGGCGTTTGCACTGCGGCCATGCGCGGCGCGGGGAACGCGGGCATGGAAAAATCCATGCTGTTGCCTGCCAGCATTTGTTTGCTGCACACGTTGAGCAAGGTATTGTTGTCGCTGCCATTGCGTACGCTTACGGTATACTGCCCCGGCGCGGGGGGCCCGGCCAGGAAGAGGGTGATCGAATCGAGATCGAAGCCGTTGCCGCAGGTCACGCCTCTCGCTGAAACGATGGCGGGCGCGCCGGCGGAAAGCCGGAAATCGCTGCCGTTGGCGGCAAGACTGCTGCAGAGCACTTTTCTGCTCAGTTTAATGCCCACGGAATAAGATGCACAGTCGTATTTTACGGAAGTGATCTCCGGCAACACCGGGTCGATGATCTCGGCCGTACCGCCGCCGAAAGACAATTCATAACCGCTTTGTGTATCGCTGAAATGGCTGATCAGCAACAGGTATTCGTGCCCTTCCGTAAGCTGCGGCATTTCGCTGAACAGGGCCTGCCCCCGGCCGCTGCAGACGGTAACGCTGGTGCCGTCTACCGAAGCGCCGGTAAGGCCGTATTCCCCGGACCAGTTCATGGCGACGTACATCGTGCGGTCGAAATACACGTTTTCGGGGTCTTTGCCGGTGATGTCGAACAGCTGCCAGTCGTAGTCTTCTTCGAGTATCAGCGGTTTGATCAGGAAACCGAGCGTGCCGGTTTTGTAGCAGGTGAATTTATACCAGTAAGGATTTTTATTCCTGTGCTGCCCGGCGCCCGGGGTGTTGCAGGTAGGGCCGGGCACCTGCTGGTCCCCGCAAATGGGAACGGAACGCTGCAGGAAGGTTTGATCGCCGCAAACGGGGAATGCGGTGGACGGGTTTTGTCCGAGTGCGGTGCAATCCTGGGCCTGGGCGCGGCCGACGAAGATCAGCAGCAGGTATAGTAATAATTTTTTCAGCATGAATCCATTTTCATCCTGGAGGACAGTGGCTAAATGTACGGATTAAAACCTGCCGTTCATCCATCAATATTTTCATTTTACACTTTTTTATTATATTTATATCCGTTAATTCAGGCAGCTGGTTTCCCTATAAGCACATTTTTACGCACAGCAGATTTTAAGAACCACTAGAAAAATGTATGGTATGACAGAAGAAAAAGACAAAAACAAACCGCTGGACATCATTGACAAGCTGAAGCTGGGGCCGCCGGCAGGCCAGGCGTCTTCACCGCCTAACCGCAATTGCCCGGCGTGCGGCGCGAAAGGCGTGAAACAGGCGGGGCTGACGCATTGCCCTTATTGCGGGCATGAATTCATCAAAACCCGTTAAAAATAACCGGAAGCCCGGCCTGCCGCGCCCGGTTTTTTTTCATGGAATACGAAATGCCCTCTCCCTGAAAACCAACGGGGCCGCGCATTGGCGGCCCCGTACCAGGTTGTGTATGGCGTTCCTTTTTATCCCCATAACATAAAATAAGCGCCCGCGGGGTCCTGCACCAGCACATAACTTCCCATTTCACCCGCTTTTCTTTTTTCGCTCATGATCTTTCCACCCAGTTTCTCTACCTGCGCCAGGCTGGCGTCGAGGTCTTCCACCTGGATGTACGCGAGCCAGACCGGCGGAAGGTCTTTATTGCCGCCGCGCGCATGGCAAACACCGGCTATAATGTCGCCGGTAGCGGGGTTTTTCATGAAATAATCTTCGTAATCCCCCATTTTCTGCGCGCCTATTTCCCAACCGATCACTTTATGATAGAACTGGCTGACGGTTTCCGCGTCGTTCACCGTGAGGTCGAACCCAATGAGGGTGCCGGGCTTTTTTTGCATAACAGGTGGTATTTACTGCTAATTTACAATCACCTGCAGGGATTTTCGGAGGGCAGGATGGTCAATTTACCGGGTCATTTATGCCAAAATTTTTAGTAACTTGCTAAACCATTTCACCTGATTATGAAAAAGCTTTCTGTAATCCTCAGCCAGCATTACCGTCCTATCAGTATTGCCGCCATACTGGACGTTTTCCAGACCGTGAATCAGTATTACCAGGAACATACCGGCCTCCCCTTCTTCGACATCCGGCTGGTAACGCTCGAAGGCCGCGATACAGCGCCTTCTTTCCACGAAATGTACGAGGCCGTGCCGCTCTGCGAAGTAAACCATTCAGACCTGGTGCTGATCCCCGCTTTTGTGAGCGGCGACATTCCCGCTTACGTGCGCGAAAACGCAGGGTTTATCGGCTGGATACGCCAGCAGGCAGACAAAGGCGCGGAAGTGGCCAGCTTTTGCACCGGCGCTTTTTTGCTCGCCGCCACCGGCCTGCTCAGGAACAAAAGGGCCACATCACACGTTACGGCCGTTAAAGAGCTGGCCCGTGCCTACCCGGACGTGATCGTGGAGCCGGACGTTGTGGTGACGGACGATAACGGCATCTACACCAGCGGCGGCGCTACTTCCACTTTCCATCTTTTGCTGCACATCCTCGAAAAATATTGCAACCGAAAAACCGCCATCCATACCGCCAAAGTTTTTGCCATCGATATGGACCGCGCGCAGCAATCCTATTTCGCCAACTGGTCACCCTCGCGCGAGCACCAGGACGAGCTGGTGTGCGAGGCGCAGCAAAGAATGGAAGAGCGCTTTCGCGACAGGCTCACCGTGGAAGAAGTGATACGCGGCCTGCCTGTGAGCCGCCGCAATTTTATCAGGCGCTTCAAAATAGCGACCGGCGTAACACCCATCGAATATTTGCAAAGGCTGCGCATCGAAGCGGCGAAAAGAATGCTCGAACAGAAACAGGAAAACATCACCGGCGTGATGATGCAGACCGGTTATGAAGACGCGAAGGCCTTCCGCCAGCTGTTCCGGAAAATAGTAGGCCTTTCCCCCAAAGAATACCGCGAAAAATACGCGGGCTGAACAAAAACAACGGAATCCTGTTAATCAATCAGTAACCCTCTAGCATCAATCAGCACTCGTTAAATTGATTTCATGAAAATGAAACAGGCATTGATATGCGCTTCTTTAACGATCTAACGGAAACGGGTATGCCGCAACGTATGTACGTGCCGGAAGGCAGATGAAACACCTGGCAATATTATTTTTTGCTGTCTGCGCAGCCAAGCCATGCGATGCAGAAAAAGATTTTGATTTGATATGGGATTTTGAATGAGTAACCCGCCAGGCTTGTGCCGGCGGGTTACAATTTTTCAGAGAAAACGTTCGCTCACCACGAGGTCCTTACTGCCCGCGGTATATTTATAAAACCCTTCGCCGCTTTTGGCGCCCAGGTAACCGGCGGTCACCATGTTCACCAATAAAGGGCAGGGCGCGTATTTCTGATTGCCGAAGCCGTCGTACAGCACGTTGAGGATAGACAGGCAAACGTCCAGCCCGATGAAATCCGCCAGCTGCAAGGGGCCCATGGGATGGGCCATGCCGAGTTTCATCACCGTATCGATCTCTTCTACGCCGCCCACACCTTCGTATAAGGTGTAGATCGCTTCGTTGATCATCGGCATCAGGATTCGGTTGGCGATAAACCCGGGGTAATCGTTTGCCACGCTGGGCACTTTACCGAGTTTTTTGGAAAGTTCCGTGATGTGTTCCGTCACGCTTTTTTCAGTTGCGTAACCGTTGATGATCTCCACGAGTTTCATCACGGGCACGGGGTTCATGAAATGCATGCCGATCACTTTTCCGGGTTTTTGGGTAACCGCGGCGATCTTCGTGATGGAAATGGAAGAAGTATTGCTGGCCAGAATTACGTCCGGGCCGGTATGTTCGTCCAGCTCGCGGAAGATCTTCAGTTTCAGCTCCACGTTTTCCGTGGCGGCTTCCACCACCAGGTCTACGTTCTGCACGCCGGCGGCGAGGCTGGTGAAGGTATGGAGATTGGAAATGGTCTGCTGTTTGTCTGCCTCGGTAATGCTTTCTTTGGACAACTGGCGGTTGAGGTTGCGGATGATGGTGTCCAGCGCTTTATCCAGCGCCTGTTGCGACACATCTACGAGGTGAACCGCAAACCCGTGCTGGGCGAATACGTGAGCGATGCCGTTTCCCATGGTGCCTGCGCCGATCACAGCTACTTTCTGCATAGAAGATCTATTTTGGTGGTTGATCAATGAGCGGCAATTTAAGGAAAAAGGCATTCCGGGCCGCACATAGCCGCAGGAGTTTGGATCAGGATAACCGTTGATGTTTAATCTTTGCGCTTGAAATCGCCGCGTTTCCACGATTCGATGAACTGGGCCCAGGCCAGCGGGTTAAAGATGTTCTGCGGCGGGGTTTGCCCGGCGTAGTAGAGCGATTGCTGCTGTTTTTGCATGAACACGTTATAGGCGCCGCCGCCGTCTACCGGTATGTAACGGGCCATGGCGCGCAATTTGGCCTGTTCGTTGTTTTTTCGGGCCACTTCGTACATATCGTTGGGGATGTCCATATTCACGAACATCTTTTCAAATTCGCGGCGGGTGGGATATGGATGGATCACGGTTTCGGCGAGGTAAAGCGTGTCTTCCGTCATCAATTGAATAAGGGAATAGCTGTTCCCGACCAGTTCCACCGGAATCCTGTAGTCTTTTTTACGGAAACCTACGGCGCTGAAAGTAAGGGTGTCGCCTTTGAAGGCCACGATGGAAAACACGCCCTGGCTATTGGAAATAGTGCCGCGGTTCTGGCCTTTCACGAGGATGCTCACCGCGGGGATCGCGCGGAGGCTGTCGGCCGTCATGGTAATACCGGAAATTTGTATAATGCTGTCTTTGAACGCTTTCAGCTGCGCTCTTAGCAAAAACGGCATAAACAGCAGGGAAAATAGTATGATCAGTTTCTTATGCATGCAGCTACTAAGATATATGTTCCTCCCGGAAACACGAATATAAAACCAACAAATTAAACATCAATTTAGGTTAACTTTGCAGATCGGAAACAATTTTAACATCAATTTATGATCACAAAAGAAAAGGTCCTCGAGGCACTGTCGAATGTGGAAGAACCCGATCTGGGCAAGGATTTGGTGACCCTTAACATGGTGAAGGACATTGAGGTCGACGGCAATAAAGTAAAATTCACGGTAGTGCTCACCACACCGGCCTGTCCGCTGAAGGAAATGATCAAAAACGCCTGTATAAACGCGATCGTTCACCTGGTGAGCAAAGAGGCTGAGGTAGAGGTAAAAATGACCGCAAACGTAAGCTCCAACCGTAAGGACGGCAAATCGCTGCTGCCGAACGTTAAAAATATCATCATGGTGGCCTCCGGCAAAGGCGGCGTGGGCAAATCCACCGTAGCGGCCAACCTGGCCCTTGCGCTCGCGCAGGATGGCGCCAAGGTAGGCCTGATGGACGCCGATATTTACGGCCCTTCCGTGCCCATCATGTTCGGGGTACGCGGCGAGCGCCCGATGATGGTGAACGTGGACGGCAAAGGCATGATCGTGCCGATGGAGAAATACGGCATCAAATTCATGTCTATCGGTCTACTGGTAGACGAAAAACAGGCCATCGTATGGCGTGGCCCCATGGCCAGCAGCGCGCTGAAACAATTCGTGAGCGATGTGTACTGGGAAGAACTGGATTACCTGATCATTGATATGCCTCCCGGCACCGGTGATATCCATCTTACGCTGGTGCAGACGGTGCCTGTTACGGGCGCGGTGATCGTAACCACGCCGCAGGACGTTGCCCTGGCGGACGCCAAAAAAGGTATCAGCATGTTCAGCAGCCCGCAGATCCGCGTGCCGATCATCGGTTTGGTGGAGAATATGGCGTATTTCACGCCGGCCGAGCTGCCGCAGAACAAGTATTATATTTTTGGCAAGGAAGGCGGCAAAAGGCTCGCTGAAGAACTGGAAATTCCCTTCCTGGGACAGATCCCGCTGGTGCAAAGCATCCGCGAAGGCGGCGACGAAGGCGTGCCCGCGGTTGCAGGCAACGATTCCGTTACCAAAGAAGCGTTCGCCGAATTTGCAGGCAATACCGCCCGCAGCATCGCGATGCGCAATGCCAACATCGCCCCGACAAAGATCGTGGAGATCGTAGTTTAAGCTCTTTTTATAATCATTACACTCCCGGCGCCGAGGTCATGAATGGCGCGGCGTTCGGGATTGGAATGAATCGTTAAAAAAGACAACCAGCCCAGCGCAGCCTTCAGTATATAGCGGATGTACGCCTTCCCCAAACAGATCCTCTTTCCCGGATCTTTCACGTCCCTCACCCGGATGCCGCACACCAGGTTGCCGGCGGTACAGGCGAAAGCCGTGCAAAGCGGCTCATATACGCCCCATACCGCGATAAAAAGAACGATATTCACCCAGTCGGGCCTGTCTTCACCCAAAGCCTCCAGCAGCTTGGAAGCAACCAGCATCAGCAAAATAATCACCAGGAAATCGGCGGTCGCCGACTGTATCCTTTTAATCAAAAGGGGATATTCGATAACTTCGAGGTCAGACGAATGTTTCATGGTACAGGTATTATTAAGGGGAATAGAAACGGGAAAACGATATCACTAACATACATAAAATCAAACACAACAAAAAATGTACGCTCCACGCCTTCACCAGGAACAGGATTGGGAAACCATCGCGGCGTTTATCCACCGGCATAGTTTTGCGCTGTTGATCAGCGTGCAGGACGGCCTCCCCACAGGTACGCACCTGCCGGTTGAGCTGGCGGAAAAATCTCCCGGCGAGTTCGTGCTCCGCGGTCATATCGCGAATGCCAACACGCAGGCCGCGGCTTTCACCAGCGGGCAAACTTTCCTCACGGTATTCTCCGACCCCCACGCCTACATTTCTTCTTCCTGGTACGAAAAAGATAAGATCCCCACCTGGAATTATATTGCAGTGCACGTATACGGCACACTCCGCATCCAGAGCGAAAACGAGCTTATCGAATCGCTCGGGGCGCTGATGAACAAATACGAAGCCGCCAGCCGGCGCCCCGTAACCATGTCAGACATCGGCGAAAAAGAGATCCGCAACAATCTCAAAGCCATTACCGGTTTCGAGATCGCTATCACGCGCATCGATACGCGTTTTAAGCTCAGTCAGAATAAAAGCGATAAAGATTATGCCAGCGTGGTGCAGCATTTACAGCAGCATCCCTCATCCGGCGCACAGGAGATCGCTGCTGAAATGATTAAACGGCGCAGCTAAAAAGAGATCATTCAAATTTTTATAAAAAGAACTTTGTCTTGCATTTCGGGGCAGGATGCACAGCTTTTTATAAAAATTTGAATGATCTCTTTTCCCCGGGGGAAATTCCATGAAAAAAGATGGAGGATGAAAATTCGTCATGCCACAAACATTCACCTGATTGAGATCCCCAATGCCAATGCAAAAAAAGAAAACACTCCCCCAACCCACCAATTTCCCCTGCTCCCACCAAAAAACACTAAAATTTTCCAACGCAGTCAAAAAAGAAGGGCCGGGTTGAAATATATATTTTAAGAAAATACTGAGCACGATAAAAAGAAACACACAGCCCAGTTTATTTTCTTAAAATATATATTTCAACCCGGCCCACCATAGCGCGGGGAAAATTATAGTGTAAACACCTTCCCTCCTACGATTACGTCTTGTTTGGCTTCGTCGAATGTTGCTTTCATGCCCGTTCTGTAAGCGGCGGTGCCCATGATGAGCGCGATGGAATGGGAATATGCGGCTTCGATGGGCGCATTCGTTTTCACGTCCTGTTTTCTTACGCATTCCATCCAGTTGCGCACATGCGCGTTCGTGGTATCGTCGCCGCCGGTGTTGGCGCCGGCTTCCACTGCAGCGGCGTTTTTGCTGAGGTCGAGCTCCGGCAGCAGGTTCGCCTTCATGCCCATTTCTTTCGCTTCCCTTTCGCGAAGGCCGCCGGTAGGACTGATCTTATTCGTGCTCATATCGATCATGCCGCCGTTGGAAAAATACAATTCCTTGGTGCCGCCTGCCGAATTGTGGAAGCGGGAGCTGTATACCACCTGGAAACCGTTGGAGGGGTCGTTTTGCGGGCCATAGTCGAACACTGCGGTGAGCGTGTCTGCGTTTGTGCGGCCGTCTTTCCACTGGTAGATGCCGCCGTTGGCAACGGCGCTGCGCGGGTGTTTGAGACCGCTGAACCAGTGGACCGTATCGATCTGGTGCGTCATCCACTGGCCGAAAATGCCGGAGGAATAAGGCCAGAATAGGCGGAACTCGAGGTATTTGCGCGGGTCCCAGCTGTCTTTGGGGCGCGTGCAGAGAAAACGTTGCCAGTCTACATCCGATTCTTTGATGGACCCCGTAAGGTCCGGCCTGCGCCAGCGGCCCGGCTGGTTTACGTTCCAGGTCATTTCCACCATGGTGATGGGGCCGAATTTTCCCTCTTGTATGAATTTGGCGGCGGCGTGATAGCTTGTCCCGCTTCTGCGCTGCGTGCCTACCTGGAACACTTTGCCGGATTCTTTCACTGCTTTGAGCGCCATCCGCGCGTCGGCCATGGTTTCGGCGAAAGGTTTTTCACAGTACACATCTTTTTTGTTATTAACGGCTTCGGTGGCATGAAAAGCGTGCTGGAAGTCTGCCGTGGCGATCATCACCGCGTCGAGGTCTTTGATCTTGTACAGTTCGTCGTTGTTCACGCAGGTCTGTATGCCGTGCCCCAGTTGTTTTTCAAGAATGGCTTTCCCTTCTTCGCGGCGCCTGTTCCAGATGTCGGACACGGCCACGATATCAAAGTTCAAATCTTTGCGGTTCCCCATAAAACAGGGCATAAGCGCCTGTCTGAAACGGTCTGAAAAACCCACCACGCCTACGTTTACCCGGTCGTTGGCGCCCATGATGCGGGCGTAGCTGCTGGCCGGCATCCCCATTGCGCTGAGTGCAACGCCCGCGCCGCCCATCAGGGACAGTTTCAGGAATTCGCGGCGGTCCTTTTTAACTTCGGTCATATCGGATCATTTTTTTGTTGTAGTGATTGTGCTATGCTGTGTTATTGATAGGCTTCTTTGAGCTGCTGCTGCATGAATACCAATGCGGGCCTGCATTCTTCCTTCATGTTTTCCCACCTGCATTCGATGGTGATGCGGCCTTTGTAGCCGGCTTTTTTCAGCGCGGCGAAATAAGGCCTGAAATCTTCCGGCAGCGTGCCCGGCGCGCGGCGGCCTTCTTTTTCGGCGATGTGGCAATGCACCAGCCAGGGCGCGGCTTTCACGATATGTTCCGGATCTTCCGATTCTTTTTTCATATGATAGATGTCTGCCGTGATCCTGAAATTCGGATGGTCCACGGCTTTCACCAGGCTGGTGACCATTTCGAGGGTGGTAAGGAAATTATCTTCCGTGCTGTTCAGGTTTTCAATGGCGATGATCCGGTCGTATTTAGCGGCCACCTGTGCCATTTTGCGGGAAATGGCGACCAGTTCTTTGACGGAAGTTTGCCGGTCCATGCCGTCGAGCAGTTTGCGGGAGCCGGCGCTGCCGAACACGATGATCTTGATGCCGGCTTCACGGGCGTGAGACATGAGGGTGTCCACATACCCGAGAATTTCTTTTTCGGGCGTGGCGCCGGGGCCGATGAGGCGGATGGTGCCGGGCAGGAAAAGGTTGCAGGAGCGTACTTCGAGCTTCATGGCTTTGAGGCGGGCCAGCTGGTGGCGGTAGGTGGAATCGGGCACACCGGGGGCAAGCAGTTTACGGGCTGATTCTTCGATATACACGTAACCGGCGCTGCTGAGCAGGCTGTCGTTGTCGAAAGAAGTGGCTACGCCGATCTGCGGCAGCGTTTGCGCATTCGATTGCAAAAAAGGCCATACGAGGGCGAATAACAGGCTGAACAACGCGGATAATTTCATGGGAATCTAGTTTTTACATACCGTGGCACAGCAAAAAATAAGCACTTAAATCGGAAAATCAAAATGGGGATTTGGCAAAAATGCCTGAAATTCGCTGCTAATTGCAAATTACACTATGAACAGACAGGAATTGGTGCAGCTCATCAGGGACAGGAAGTCTTATTTATGTGTCGGTCTCGATACGGACATTCACAAGATCCCCAAACACCTGCTATCCCACCCCGACCCGATGTTCGCCTTCAACAAGGCCATCATCGACGCTACAAAAGACCTTTGCGTTGCTTACAAGATCAACACGGCCTTTTATGAATGCCAGGGCATCCGCGGCTGGGAAAGCCTGCAGCGCACCGTGGAATACATCCCGAAAGACATATTCACCATCGCCGACGCCAAACGCGGCGATATCGGCAATACTTCCACTTATTACGCCAAAACCTTCTACGAAACCTACGGCTTCGATTCCGTGACCGTGGCGCCTTACATGGGCCGCGACAGCGTGGAGCCTTTCCTCGCCTTCCCGGAAAAATGGGCGATCGTACTGGGGCTTACCTCCAACGCGGGCAGCGCCGATTTCCAGAAGCAGACGCTGGGAAAGGAAAAATTGTATGAAAACGTGATGAGAACATGCGCCTCATGGGGCTCGCCTGATAATATGATGTTCGTGGTAGGCGCCACGCAGGCCAGCGCCGTGGCAGATATCCGCAAGGTGGTGCCGGACCATTTTTTCCTCGTTCCCGGCGTGGGCGCGCAGGGCGGAAGCCTGAACGACATCTCCGAAAAAGGGATGAACCAGGATGTAGGCCTGCTGGTGAACGCCAGCCGCGCGGTAATTTATGCGGGCAACGACGAGCGGTTTGCCGACGATGCGCATGCCGCCGCGTTGCAGTTGCAAAAAGAAATGGCAGGTTATCTCTAAAAAAGAAAGAAACAATATTCATGGGCGCCTCGCGATTGCGGGGCGCTTTTTTTAGCGGAACAGGCAGTTCTTCACCGTCCACCAGGGTTTGATCGTGTAGGTCAATCTTCCCGTCATTACCGCCGTATCCGAATCGATCAGCGAAACGGCTTCGAGGCTGTCTTTACAATTGAGAATAAAGATCCCGCGCAGGCTGTCTGCATGTCCGAAAGGCCCCGCGGCCAGCAGTTTGCCGTCCGCCGCCATTTTCCGGATGCCCGCGATGTGTTTTTCCTGGATAAGCGCGGTGCTGGCAGCGTCCTGCCCGCGGTTGGGCCCGGCTTCGAGAAATACCATCCAGTATTGTTTCACTTCCACCTGCGGTTCCGCATCGATACCGGCCACCGGCTGGTTTTGTTCGGCGGTAAAACGGAGGGTACGGGAAGAAAAAGTGGCGATCACGAAAGTCAGGAACACCGCCAGCAGGAACACAGGCATCAGTTTGGCCATACGGAACAGATTTGCTCTGCCCTAAGGTAGCAACTTTGGTGTAATTCCGTAAATTGGAACCATACACAAAATCTTTACCCATGCACCAGGACCTGTTTCAATCGCCGGACTATTATCAACTGGACGAATTGCTTACCGAAGAACATCAACTCGTGCGCGCTTCCGTGCGGGAATGGGTAAAGAAGGCCGTCACTCCCGTCATAGACGACTATTGCCAGCGGGCCGCCTTTCCCGAGCACATTTTACCCGGCCTGGGCCAGCAGGGCTGCTTCGGCCCTACGCTTCCCGTGGAATACGGCGGCGGCGGACTGGATTATATCTCCTACGGCCTGATGATGCAGGAACTGGAACGCGGCGACAGCGGCGTGCGCTCGACCGCTTCCGTACAGGGTTCGCTGGTGATGCACCCGATCTTCACTTACGGCAGTGAAGAGCAGAAACGGCGTTTCCTGCCCAAAATGGCCACCGGCGAGATCATGGGATGTTTCGGGCTTACCGAGCCGGATTTCGGCTCCAATCCCGCCGGGATGCTCACTTATTTCGACGACGACGGCGACCACATCCTGCTCAACGGCGCCAAAATGTGGATATCGAACGCACCCTTTGCGCATATTGCCCTCGTATGGGCCAAAGACCCTGCGGGAAAAGTGCGCGGGGTGATCGTGGAACGCGGGATGGAAGGGTTTTCCACCCCCGAGACCCGCAACAAATGGAGCCTGCGCGCCAGCGCTACCGGCGAACTGGTGTTGGACAACGTGCGTGTCCCCAAAAGCAACATCCTTCCCGGCGCTTCCGGGCTGAAAGCGCCCCTCTCCTGCCTTTCCAGCGCCCGCTACGGCATCGCCTGGGGCGCTATCGGCGCGGCCATGGACTGTTACGATACCGCGCTCCGTTATTCGAAGGAACGCGTTCAGTTCGGCAAACCCATCGGCGGTTTCCAGCTGATCCAAAAAAAACTCGCCGAAATGATCACCGAGATCACCAAGGCGCAACTGCTGAACTGGCGGCTGGGCGTATTGAAAAACAACAATAAAGCCACGCCCGAACAAATATCCATGGCCAAACGCAACGCCTGCGAAACCGCCTCGCACATCGCACGCGAAGCCCGGCAGATCCTGGGCGCGATGGGTATTTCCGGCGAATACCCGATCATGCGGCACATGATGAACCTGGAAAGCGTACTCACCTATGAAGGCACACACGAGATACACCTGCTCATCACCGGCATGGACATTACCGGTCAAAATGCATTTTCCTGACGATTTTATTAAATTGTGCGCATGAAGGGTTTATTATTGCTGCTAAGTATATGCATCACCGTTAGTTCGTACGCGCAAAAGGCCATCACCGTTTCCGGCAAAGCGCAGGGCACTTATTACGTGATCAAATACCTCAGCAGGGATACCGTTTCCCTGCAGCCGGAGATCGAAGGGCTTTTCAAACAGATAGACCGCTCCCTTTCCCTGTACCTGCCCAGCTCGCTGATCAGCCGCTTCAATAAAAGCGGCAAGGTGATCATGGACGATCATATGCGCACGGTGATCAAAAAAGCGCAGGAAGTATCGCGCGTAACCGACGGGCTGTTCGACATTACCGTGAAACCGCTGGTAGACCTCTGGGGCTTCGGTGTGGAACGGCACAACAACGGCAAACCCACGCCCGAGGCCATCAGGCGAACATTGCGGCATGTGGGCTATCAAAACCTTACATTACGCTCGCGGTACCTGCTTAAAAAAGAGCCCGGCGTTGAAATAGACTGCAACGGCATTGCGCAGGGATATACGTCAGACGTGATCGCCAAATTCCTGCTGTCGCGCGGTATCTCCAATTACCTCGTGGACGTGGGCGGCGAACTGGTGGCCTTGGGGAACAACGAAAAAGGACTGCCCTGGAGCGTGGGCATCGAAAGGCTGGAACAGGGGGCGGGCCATCAAAACCTGCTGATGATGACCAGCGGCGCGGTGGCCACCAGCGGCAATTACCGGCGTTTCTTCGACGAAGGCGGCACGCGTTTCGCGCATACCATCAATCCGCGCACCGGCGAAGCCGTCCACAACAACATCATCACCGTAACCGTAACCGCGCCAGACGCTATCACGGCCGATGCCTACGACAATGCGCTGATATTGCTGGGCGTGGAAAAAGGACTGGATTTTATCCGCGATCATCCCAAACTGAAACTCGGCGCCCTGTATATCTACAAGGATGCAGACGGGCAGGTGCGCGAAAAATATTCCGAAGGGTTCTTCGAACAACGGTAAAAAAATGGGGCCGCCCCTGGCAGCCCCTCACACTCACATGTTCCGTCAATTGTGGTTACTGGATATGGAACTTCACGCCAATATTTGCTTGTATCGAATTGAAGTTTGAGATCTCGTTCACTTTAAACGGCGCGTAATTGTACTGAACGTTTGCATTCAGCATTACCGGCGAATATTTTCCGAAAGGCACGTTAACGCCCAGTTCGGGGCTCACCTGGAACGCCCATTTATTTTCTTTCTCCACGAACTCGCCCCAGTATTTTTCGTAGTTCATGTTGGCGGTACCCACGCCCAGGCCGGCATACGGCATCACCCTTGCTTCGGGGGAAGCCAGCGTGTACTGCACGGTAGCGAGGATGGGAATGGTTTGCAGCGTGTGGGTTTGCATGGCGCTCACATCTTCGCCTTTGCCGGGATATACGGCGCGGGGCACTCTTTCATAAAAATCGCTGAAACCGGTTTTGAGGCCCAGCGCCAGGCGGTCGTTGAGCGCGTATTGCAGGCCTATCTGCCAGCCGCGGAAGCTGGTGTTTTTGGCGTAATCGCTCAGGGAGCCGAGCGGCTGCGCGATGGAATAGTTCAGGTTGAGCGACAACGGCGGCCTGCTGCTTTGCGCGAAAGCGCCGCTTACGCCCAGCGAGCCGATCAGCACGAGTATGATTGTTTTGATACTTTTCATTTTTCTTCTTTTTTAACTTTCACCAATCAGTTAGTTAGATGTTTTCAGGTACTGGCTCTGGTCGAACACCGCCTTGAGCATGGAATCAAGGTTATTGCCGTTCCACACGCCGGTGCCGCGCAGCTGCGCGTTCCAGATGGCGGTAAGCTGGTTGCCATGACTGGCCGCATTTTTCAGGTCCACAAGGTCTACCGCCACCGATTTTTCATTGTACTGGAATACGGTGTAATAAGACGGGAACCAGTAGTTCCAGCCCGGGTAGCCCCAATAGCCGGTATCCCAATACCCGGGCCATCCTGCCCAGTAACCGGGGTCGTAGCCCACCTGTGTGGTAGTGTTGTCGATACGGGTAACGTTCATGGCGAGATCGGGTTTCGCGCTTTTGTCTACCAGCGTGTACCCGCGCGACTGCATGGACGATTTAAGGTTCGTCAGCAGCGCCTGATCGTAAGCCGTCAGTTCTTTTGCGGCGCCCTGGCGGTTGCTGATGACTGCAACGGAATCTACTATGCTGAAAGTTTTGTAAGAGGAGAAATCGGCTTCTTCGTCGTAATTCGTTACATAAATACGGGATTCTTCAGCCGTCATGTCTTTGAGAGGGTCCTTCCTGCAACTGCTTACCAGCAATGCGCCCGCAGCCAACACGCTTAACATAAATCCTGTTCTTTTCATATGTGTTCAATTTTTATCCGGTTTTAGGGAATGGCCGGAAGATGCAGTCCGTTCACACACTGTTTCTACCCTGCATTACTGTCAATTTGGTAAACGGACCCACATCATTCTCCATATTCTCACGATATCAACGTCACTCCGGCTGTCTTTTTATTGAACGCTATAGACAGGAGAAAGTTACTGTTGGTTTACAGTAGAAAAGTTAAAATACCGCTAAAGAAATGTTAAAGCAAAAGCCGCCCTGGGGGCGGCTTGCATGGGGGATTTACCTTATATATTCTCGAAAATAAATGTTATGTTTTTGCGTTGTAGAACGCCGGAAAGGTCAGTTTAGTATGCCACGGCTGGAGAGTTCTTCCTGCAGTTGCGCGGGGCTGAGAAAATGGATGGATTCGATGCCGAATTCTTCAGCGGCTTTTACGTTCCTGGAATTATCGTCGATAAAAATGGACGTTGATTTATCGACGTTATAACGGTCGAGCAGCAGCTGGTAGAACGGGTGATGCGGTTTGCGGAGTTTTTCCTTTCCGGACACCACGATCCCGTCGAACCATTGCAGGAACTGGTATTCCATGAGGGCGATGGGAAAGGTTTCGTTGCTCCAGTTGGTGAGGGCGTAGAGTTTGAAGCGGCCGCTTTCCTTGAGTTTTTTGAGAATTTCCACGGTTTCCGGGATGGGGCCGCCCAGCATTTCCTTCCATCTGCCGTAAAAAGCGCGTATCTGCGCTTCGTACTGCGGGTGCTGCGCGATGAGCAGGTCGGTGCCTTCGGCGAGACTGCGGCCTTCGTCCTGGGTCTCGTTCCAGTCGGAGGTGCAGACGTTTTCGAGGAAATCTTCCACTTCTTCCGGCGTCGCGAAGATCTTGCTGTACAGGTAACGGGGGTTCCAGTCAACGAGCACGGCGCCGAGATCAAATATGATGGAGTGGTAAGCGTGGTTTTTCATTGAATCTTATCTTTATTGGTTCCGGGAACTGGGGCCCGGTTTCATAACGGTAAATGTATTGCACGGTTCGCTGGCAAGCAAGGCTTTATATCAATTTTTTTTATAAAATATCTAAGACTGGTCGTCCGGCTGCCGGCCGGGGCCTGTCAGCAGGGCATCGGCAGCTTCGTCGAGCAGTTGGAGGTCTACCGAGTCGCTGCCGGCGATGCCTTCGATGGAACCTTTGATGTGTGCGGCGTTGAGCAGCACTTTTTCCAATTGTTTTTCGCGGGCTTTCCAGAGTTTCTCCATGGCTTCGCGTTCCTTCTGGATAGAGGCTTTCATGGCGCGGAAACCTTCGCGGATGGCGCTCCATTGTTCTGCGAATTCGCCGCTGGTGAGGTAATGATAGAGGAGGTGCATCTTATCGCCTTTGTTTTCCTGGCTTTTGGCGGAGCTGTAGATCTTCAGGATGGCGTCGCGGAGCACGTAGGTGAGGCTTTTCACTTCGTGGAAAGAGCAGATCCATACGCCTTCCTTTTCGCCGAAGCGTTCGAAGCCGGGGGGCATGGTGCGGGTAACGAGCACGGCTACGTCGGCGCCCTGGCTGCGCATGTCGGCTTTCAGCTTTTCGATCCATTCAGGGGAAAAGCTGCTGGTGCGTTTGCTTTCGTAGATAATCTTTCCGCATTCCTGGCCGTACTGGTTGCGCACGGTCTGGATACAGTCGGCCCCGCGCACGCCTTTGCCCACTTCGCTGACGGCGTCGAAGGGGAAGGTGGCGCGCAGCATTTCTTCGAGCGCGAGCTCCTGAACTTCGCCCTGGAGCTGCATGGAGCCTTGTTCGGCTTTGCGGCGCATTTCTTCGGCGAGGCGGCGCTGGTCTTCCAGTTGTTTTTCCATTTCGCGGATGCGCATCTGGTGCTCGGTTTCTTTCAGGTTATTGCGTTCGGCCTCGTCTTTGCGGATCTGTTCGGTGAGGCGGGTACGTTCTTCGAGGATCCGTTTCTGGAGGGAAAGTTCGAGTTCCTGTTCGCGGTTTTGGAGGTCCTGCGCTTTTTTGAGGAATTCCAGCTCTTTGAGGCGGGCTTCTTTGAGTTTCTCTTCGTTGTCTTGCTGTGACTGTCTGAGCAGTTGCAGCTGGTTTTCGAAGTCGGCGGCCACGTCTTTGCGGATGGAAGCGGACATTTGTTCCTGCAGTTTTATTTTTTCGGCCTGGAGGCGTTTACCAAGCTCTTCGTCTTGTTGCTGGCGTTGCCGGAGGATGGTCTCGCGGTCTTGCGCGATTTGCTGTCGTTCTTTTTCCATCTGGTTTTTGGCGGCCAGTGTTTGTTGCTCTATTTCGTTTTTCTGCGCCTGCAGTTCATCGAGTTTTTTTCGCCATTCGGCGGCCATTTTTGTCCGCATTTCCCGTTCGATATCTGCTGCGAAAGCATCTTCCATGACGAAATGATGTTTGCAGGCCGGGCAGGTGATTGAAGTTCCCATAGTTCACATGATTAATAGCCGGTTTAAATCTCCGGCGGCGAAGCGCAGTGTATCTGCGTGCGTGGGTGTAAAGTTAGCCGATTTTTCAGTAATGCCGTTTCCCGCGGCGCCCTATTGCAAATTTCATTTTCCATCGCCTTTTCCGGGATATTCTATTCTAATCCGGAGATTTCCTCAGCCTGTTTTTCATGTTTTGATCCTTCTCCTTCCGAAATTTGGTTTCGGAATTTGGAAACAGAAAACAAAAGGACGAGGCATGTTTCCACATGCTGAAAGTCGCGATAATTAAATTACTGATTCATTTTGGGGAACTCTGACACGGGGGACCGTATCCACGGGCATACCCGGATTTTGGTAAACATTGTGCATTCTTCAACAAGTGCATTGGAAAATTAAAAACCAACCTGCTTTTCCTGGCGGGTTCTGTTTTGTTTTGTTGGAAGGGGTTAACACGGTTCTGTTTGTTTGATGGAAGGAGCTAACACGGGTTCTGTTTGTTTTGATGGAAGGAGCTAACAGGGGTTCTGTTTGTTTTGATGGAAGGAGCTAACAGGGGTTCTGTTTTGATAGAAGGAGCTAACACGGGTTCTGTTTGTTTTGATGGAAGGAGCTAACACGGGTTCTGTTTTGATAGAAGGGCTGAGTACAGTCTTGGGTTGATCACGATCCACCATAAAGCAAAGCTTTTCGTGCCGGCGCGGGCCAGCAGTGAATCCAGGTAGTCGTCGATAAGATCATTGAACTCCCTAAAACGATCCTTCCCGGAAGCGTTGTAATATAAAGCGTGCGTTTCCGCCGAAGTACCAGCCATGGAAGGAAAGGCATCAAAAAAAGCTTTCGCGCGGCTGCACGGCGTAAGCTGCGACATGGCCGGGCAACCGGTCAGAAAACAGAATGCAATGCATAATAAACGTAACATGAACTGTATTTTGATCAAAAAAATAGCGTTGTGCAAAGCCCAGCGGGCGGACGATAACCTGGAACGACCTATTCTACGTTCTGAATGTTGTTTAACGATGTTGGGATGAGGCAGGGTTGCGCGGACCTGTGCAACTTTTCCATTACCCGGTCGTCTTTATTGATAAAAGTTGTTTTACATGATAAAATATTACCTGGCGCTGGTAACGGGCGTGCTTTTAACCCAGAGCGCCAAAGCCCAGGCGCCTTACCCCAGCGATCCCGACAGCGCTGTTTTTATTACGAAAGACATCAATAATTTCTGGAAGGCCTTTGACCTGTTCAAACAAGACACCACAACCAATCCTTTTGGCAGCGCTTATATTGATATCGGCAGCGCCGGTGTGAAAGGATTTATACCAAACAGGATCAAAAGCGCGGAGCATTTACTGGAGGTAGTTAAAAAGCGGGAAAAAGATTACGGGAAAGTAAGGGACATCACCATGCAGATGACCACGAAAGAAAAACAATGCAGAAGTACATTTTATGCCTTGAAATATTGGTATCCCGAAGCAAGGTTCCCTCCCGTTTATTTTGTGATAGGCGCATTTAATTCGGGAGGCACGGCAGGTGAAACCGGCGTGTATATCGGTGCCGAAAAACAGGCTGATGCGGAGGGCGTTCCCTATGTTGTGGCACATGAGCTGATCCATTTCCAGCAAAAGAACTGGCCCGAAAACCCGACCTTACTGCAGCAAAGCATTATGGAAGGCGTCGCGGATTTTTTAGGGGAGCTGATCTCCGGCCGCGCCGGCGACGATAAGGCAATGGCATACGGCGATCAACATGAAGAGCGGCTGTGTGAAGAATTTGTCCGGCGGATGGATGGTACGGATTATCAAGACTGGCTGTATGGCGTTTCAGGGAAAGACGACCGGCCCAATGACCTCGGTTATTGGATGGGCTACAAAATTACGCGGCAATATTTCCGGAATTCCCCCGATAAAAAACAGGCGGTGCGTGAAATGCTCAACATTAAAGACCATAAAGACTTCCTGGACAAGAGCGGGTATTTGAAGAAATATATGCGGGCCGGCAAATAATAAATACCTACTTATGCACCAGCAGTTTGCAGCTGATCTGGATGTGCTGCACCGGGCGGCCTTCTTCCGGTATTTCTTCGTGGATCGTGCGCAGCAGCAGCCGGGCTGCTTCTTCTCCCATTTCGTACGAGCTTTCTTCTATGGACGCTACCGGTTTGTGATCGAGGTATTGCAGCAGCGGCAGGTTCCCGAAGCCGGCAAAATCGATCTGCTGCAACAGGGCCGGATGTTTCCTCTTGAGATATTCTATAGCGTCCAGCGCGATGTAATTTTTGAACGCGAAAAATGCCGTGGGCGGCGTCGCCATTTTCATGAAACGCCGCATGGCGGCAAACGTGGCCTCCTGCGTAAAATCGACGGACTTTACCAGCGCACCGTTGTACGGCAGCTTATACTTATCCAGCGCGCGGCGGTAGCCGTCCAGCCGCGTATAACTTACGGACATGGATTCCGGGCCCATAATGTACCCTATCTGCTTATGCCCTTTTTTGATCAAAAATTCGGTGGCTTTAAAAGCGCCGTGCTCATTGTCTGAAATAACGGCGTCAAAACCGTCTTCTTTCGGCGGGCGGGCGAAAAATATGACCGGGATACCGGTGTAAGCGGTTTTTTTGAAAACCGACATATCTTCTCTTTTTTTGGAAATAGCCACCAGCAAACCGTCTACACGATTGCGCAACATCAGGTCCACGATCTCATCTTCCCGCCCGGGGTCTTCGTGAGACTGTGCGATGATCACATTATACTGATGCTGGCCCGCCACTTTTTCCGCGCCGTTGATCGCCAGCGCATAATACTGGTCCATCAGGTCGGGAATGATGAGGCCGATGGTAGACGTTCTGCTGAGCTTAAAATGCCGCGCCGCTTCGTTCGGGATATAATTCCATTCATCCGCCAGCTTCTTTACCCGCGCCCTGGTCGGCAGGCTGATGGTGGGATCGTTGCTCAGCGCTTTGGACACCGTGGAAACAGACATATTAAGCTTACGGGCAATATCTTTCAGTGTAACGCCTCTTTTCATGTGGAATTATTTTACCGGTTATCTGACAAAAATATCCTAATTGAAACAGGAATATACCGCTACATTTTCAATTTCAATCGTTATAGTAGCCATTCAGCCGCTTCCTGCTGGTTTTCCACGGAGTTTGTACATAAATTAGGTTATCGGAATGCAACCAAAAATTACCGACCGGACTAATCTCACCATCATTATTTACTTATTTTAAACGATTGCCTATGTCGATCTCCGCCACGTTAAGAATTACCTTCATGGTATTGCTGATCATTCCACGGCTGGCCTTTTCGCAGACCACGCACATCAAAGGGCGGGTAGCAGATACGGATGGAAACTCCATCCCAGGCGCCACCGTGGCAGTTAAAGGCACTTCGTCCGGCACCACCACACAGCCGGACGGCACATTTTCTCTCCAGTTGACTAAAACAACCGGCGTTGTACTCGTTATTTCTTCCCTTGGTTTTGCGGAAAAGGAAATAACGCTTGGCAGCGGCACATTTTACGATGTGCAGCTCGAAAAATCCGAACAGTCCCTCAACGCCGTAGTGGTAGTAGGCTACGGCACGCAGCGCAAAAGGGATGTAACCGGGGCGGTAGCCTCCATCCCCAAAGAAAGATTGACGCAGCTCCCCAACACCAACGTAGCAGAGGCTTTGCAGGGCTCCGTGCCCGGCCTGCAGATCAATACCAACGCCGGCGGCGCCGAAGGTAACGATCTTTCCATACTGGTAAGGGGCCGCAACTCCATCAGCGCCAGCAACAGCCCGCTCATCATCTGGGACGGCATCCCCTATACCGGCGGTATTTCAGAGATCAATCCCAACGACGTGGAATCGATAGAAGTGCTGAAAGACGCGTCCGCAGCCGCTATTTACGGGTCAAGAGGCTCTAACGGCGTTATTCTTATCACCAGCAAACAAGGCAGAAAAGGCAAGGCGGATATTACCTACGACGGGTACTACTCCACCCAAACCCTCATCAACAAACCCCGGCTGCTCACCGGGCCGGAGTTCTACGAGTTCAAGACCACCCGCCTCAACGCTAATACCAACATATTGAGCCCACAGGAGCAGGAAGTGTACGACGCCGGCAAATGGGTGAACTGGTATGACCTGGCTACCCGGCAGGGCAGCAAAATGCAGCATTCTCTTTCTTTACGCGGCGGTACGGACAAAGTAACTTATTACGTAGGCGGAACTTATCTTGATGTAAAAGGCGTAGCGCAAAACGACCGTTTTAAACGTTATTCCTTCCGCCCGACATTAGACATTAAAATTACTCCGTGGCTCACCATGGCCACGAGCACACAGATTTCTTTCCAGGACCGTTCAGGCCTACCCGTAGAGTTCGACGACAGCCGCAATGCAGGCGGCGGGGCCAACTTCTTCAACCCGCTTACCGCGCCGTATAACGAAGATGGTACTATTGCCGTATATGCTTATCTTGATAACAAGCAGGCCCGCAACCCGCTGGGCAGCATGCTGGTGAAGAACCAGGATAATTCCTACCGCATCTTCAGCACCAACAGCCTGAAAATAGATGTTCCTTTTGTAAAGGGCCTTAGCTACAAGCTGAACACCGGTGTGGAATATGAGAACGTGTCGCGCAAAACCTATTATGGCAGGGACGTGGCCGTTGGACTGGAAAAGAACGGCAACGCCATCAATTACACTTCCCTCGGCCGGAACTTCACCGTCGAGAACATCTTGAACTACTCCCGCGAGTTCGGCGTGCACAGCCTCAACGTTACCGCGCTGTACAGCAGCCAGAGCGAGGATTTCGACCGCGATCAGCTCGAAGGCGTGGATTTTCCGAATGATGTGCTCACCAACTACCAGATGAACCAGGCCTCGCTGCTCACGCCATCGTCTACCAACTTCAAGCAGAACCTGCTCTCGCAAATGGTCCGCGTGAACTACGGCTACGACGGCCGGTACCTGTTAACGCTTACCGCCCGCCGCGACGGTTATTCCGCTTTCGGTAAGGACAAAAAATACGGCATATTCCCTTCTGCCGCGGTGGCCTGGAATATTTCCGAAGAAAATTTCATGAAGCAGGCGGAAGTTATCAGCAACCTCAAGCTGCGCGCTTCTTACGGCCTCAACGGCAACCAGGCCGTATCCAGCTACAGCTCGCTGGCTACCATGACCAGCGCGCCGTACATCAGCGGCACCACGTTGTACCCGGGTTATATTCCCAATAAATTATCCAACGAAAACCTCGGCTGGGAATCTACCCGCTCCTTTTCGCTGGGCCTGGATTTCGGGCTGTTCAACGGCCGCATCCAGGGTACGGTGGATATGTACTCGGCCCGCACGGAAGACCTGCTGCTGCTGCGGAGCATTTCTTCCGTACAAGGCATCACCGAGGTGCTGCAGAACATCGGCAAAACATCCAACAAAGGCATAGAGATCGGCATTACTTCCACCAACATCAAATCCAGGAACTTTAACTGGAACACGAACGCCAACTTCTCCAGCAACCGGAACAGGATACTGGACCTGTATGGAGACGGGAAAGACGATGTGCTGAACGGATGGTTCATCAACAAACCCATCCGCATGATCTACGCCCTGCAATACGACGGCATTTTCAAGTCTGAAGAAGAAGTGGCGGCCTCTGCCCAGAAAGACGCGCAGCCAGGCTGGGTAAGGGTGAAGGACGTAGACGGCAGCGGCACCATCAACACCGCCGCCGACCGTACCTTTATCGGCCAGCGCGATCCCAAGTTCACCTGGGGCCTCACCAACACTTTCCGCTACAAGGAATTCAGCCTGATGGTGTTCCTGTTCGGCGTACAGGGCGTTACGAAAGACAACCCGCTGCAAAGCGATAACGTATTTGCCGATACCCGCCGCAATACGGTGAAAAAAGACTGGTGGTCTCCCAAAAATCCCAACGGCACGCATTTTTCCAACGACGCCAATGCCAACAAGCTGAGCGTGCAGCAGTATGAGAACGGCAGCTTTATGCGCCTGAAAGACGTATCACTGGCCTACGAGCTGCCTTCATCCCTCAAAAAGAGGCTGCAGCTCAATGCCGCCAAATGTTACGTAACTGCGCGCAACCTGGCCACGGTTACCAGCTACAAAGGCCTGGACCCGGAGCTTTCAAACCAGTATGGCATTCCGCTTCAGCGGGAAATTGTAGTGGGTCTTACCATTGGGTTATAATCGGTTTTTTATCAGAAAACAATTGTTATGAACAAATTCACCAAGCTATCGCTTTCCATCATATTAGTCCTCAGCAGCGTGCAGTGCCGCAAGGGTTTTCTCGATGAAGAACCCAAAGCAATCATCGCGCCGGATAACCTGTATGTAAACAAGGCGGGTTTCGACGCGGGCCTGTACGGGCTTTACAGCCAGGTACGGTCAGAGCGCAAAGGTATCAACGGCGCCAGCAACGATCTTACCAGCACTGCTGCCATCATTGGCGTAGACAATGCTTACAGCCTCTACCCTGCTGGCGGCGCGGCGGAATCCGTATTCAACGATTTCGGCGTGCGGATGAACCCTACTGCCGGATACATACGCAACCTGTGGGAATATCTCTACCAGACCATCAACGCCGCCAACACCATCGTAGACCGGGCGGACAATCCCGATGTGGAATGGACGGAAGACGAAAAGAACCAGGTGCTCGCGGAAGCGCGCCTCATCAGGGCATGGGCGTACCGCCACCTCACCTACCTCTGGGGCAACGTGCCGTTAAACCTTCATGAATCCGACGGCAACAGCATCCGCACAGACTGGGAGAGAACGCCGGTAGCCGAAGTACGCGCCGCCATGGAGCAGGACTGGCTGTTCGCGGAAGCGCACCTGCCCGATGTACCCGTGATGGACGGCAGAGCCAGCAAAGTAGTGGCCCAGCACTATCTGGCGGAACTGTATCTCGCCATGGGCGAAAATGAAAAAGCCAGGGAAAAGGCGCAGGCCGTGGTATCCAACGGCAACTACAACCTCATCACCGCCCGGTACGGCGTAAACGCCAACCAACCCGGCACGCCCTTCACCGACATGTTTCTCGACAAAAACTCCAACCGCAGCGAAGGCAACCGGGAAGTGCTCTGGACCTTCCAGAACGAATACCTCACCGTAGGCGGCGATGTGAATATTATGAGAAGATGGTGGGTGAACCGTTACAACACCATCAAAGTAAACAATAAAACGCCCATTACTTTCTCCGTAGAGAACGGCGGGCGCGGCATCGGCCGGTTTGCCGCCACCAAATACGCGTTTTCCGTGTACGGCCCCGGCGACGACCGTGGTTCTTACCATGCATGGCGTTATTTCTACCTCATCAACAACCCGTCGTCTCTGCCCACGGGATCGAAGCCCACTGCCACCTGCGCCGCGCCTGGCTGGACCGGCTCCGCGCTGGGAGATACCATAAAGCTCAGCATCGACTGCGAGGAGCCGAACCCGAGCGCTACCACGGCACAGAACTGGCCGAGCACCCGCAAATGGGACTGGGCGCCGCCTCCGCCGGATGTAGAAAATTCTTCCAACTATAACGACCAGGTGTACCTCCGCCTGGCGGAAACATACCTGCTGCTGGCGGAAGCCCAGTTCAAGCTGAACGATCCTTCCGGCGCGGCTACCACCATCAATGCCCTGCGCAACCGCGCACATGCCACGCCTATCGACGCTGCGGATGTCAACATGAACTTTATCCTGGATGAACGTTCCCGCGAGCTGTTTTCAGAAGAGCACCGGCGTTACACATTGCTGCGCACCGGCACCTGGTTTGCCCGTACGAAACAATACAACCGGTTCACCGGCGCGAAAATAGCATTGAGAGACACGCTGCTGCCCATTCCGCAGAGCGTGATAGACGCAAACCTTACCAAGCCCATGGAACAAAATTTGGGATACGACCAATGATGATACAATATTCCTTCAAGCTGGCAGCCGCCTGTTGCATGGCGCTGCTGGCGCTAGTAAGCGGCATTAAAGCACAGCAGCGGACGGATTATGACCTTTACCTGCTGATCGGCCAGTCTAACATGGCGGGCCGTGGCGAAATAAGCGGGGCGTACCAGGCAGCGGCGCCCCGCCATGTTGTGATGTTTACCAAAGCCCTGCAATGGGTACAGGCCAAACACCCGCTGCATTTCGATAAACCGAAAGTGGCGGGCGTTGGCCCGGGCCTTTCTTTTGGGGAGGCCATGGCCCAAAAAAAGAAACGGAAAACCATTGCGCTGATACCCTGCGCCGTAGGCGGCAGCTCCATTGAATCGTGGACGCCCGGCGGCTTTGACAAACCTACCGGCACGCATCCGTACGACGATATGCTGACCCGGTTGCAGGAAGCCATGAAAAGCGGCACGCTGCGCGGCGTGATCTGGCTGCAGGGAGAGGCGGACACGAGCCCGGAAAAGACCAAAGCCTATCTCGCCAAACTGCAGGCGCTGATAACGCGCATCCGCACGGTAGCCGGAAACCCGCAGCTGCCCTTCGTGGCGGGGGAGCTGGGTGCTTTCCGGGAAAACTACCGCCAGTTCAATACCGAGCTGGATAAATTGCCGCAACTGGTACCCTTCACGGCGGTAGCCACTTCAGAAGGACTGAACCATAAAGGAGATAACACACATTTTGATGCCGCGTCTGCCACCGAATACGGCAAACGTTTCGCGGCAAAAATGAAAGCCTTGCAAAAGCACAGGTCTTAAAACGTAAAATTGATGAACGTATTCAGGAAACTGGCTTTGTTACACATGGCCCTTGTATTGTACTGCCAGCTAAGCGCCAACGGCGTGCCGCAGCGCATTACAACTTTTACCACGCTCAGCTCGGTGAAGCTCGAAGCCATTTTTGACGGATTACCCGCAGCTGGCGCGCAATACAGGATCAGGATAACGGACAGCCTCACGGGCACCACCATCTTTGACCAGGCGCTGACGCCTTCGGCCGTGCTGGCGGAAGAAAAAAAACTGGTCTTCCACACCGGTCATATCAACGCCAGGAGCTGGACGCCCTCCGTGCCAAACCTTTACCAGCTCAGCTTCACGGTGAGCGAACCCGGCAGGCAGGAACAAACGCTGCAACGGCGCATCGGCTTCCGGTTCTTCGAATCCCGCAACGGGCAGCTGTGGCTCAACGGCAAACCGGTGTTCCTCCGCGGCATCGCCATCAATCCCCCCGGCCGCGGTATTCCCGATTCCATCGAAAAAAGCCGCCGGTTTGCGGAAGAATACGTGCGGTTCATGAAAAGCCTGCACGTCAACATCATCCGCATTCCCAATAACGAAAACTGGTATGACGTATGCGACGAGCTGGGCATGATGGTATTCGGCGGCAACTACAGCAGCACCGTGATGGGAGAAAAACCGCCCGCCGCTTATGATAAAGCCGTAAACTGGTATAAGAACGAAGCCTATGCAGATATTGCCAGTCACCCCAGCCTGATGGTATACGCCATGACGAATGAAGTGCCCTACACAGGCGAGATCAGCGAACGCTGGGAAAAATTCCTGTCTTACGCCCATCCCGCACTCCGCCGCTGGGACAGCACGCGCCTTTACATCGCCAATGCCGGTTACGGCTACGGCAAATCCGGCGACATCTGCGACCTGCACCGTTACTGGGGCTGGTATTACTGCTCGCCTTTCAACTTCATCAACATCCGCAACAACGCAGCCATCGTGCCCTTTCCCAAAAAAGTGCAGCCTGTTACTTTTACCGAATGCGTGGGCAACTATACCGGTCCGGACGGTAAGTACAACCTGACGCCTGACCATAAAAATCCCGGCTCGCAGCTGAACTGGACGGGCCACGCACCCTGGAACGAACAGGCCAGGCTGGCGGACGAGCACCAGTCCTTTACCTTCAAAAAAGCGACGGAACTGTTCAGGCGCCTCCGTGTGATCAATCCCGAGCTGAGCGGCGTATTTCCTTTCACCATTCTTTTTTATAACTGGAACAATGTGCAGCAGTTCGTAGACATGGACCCGAAGCCCGTTACCCGGCAGGCCCGTCTCTCCTACCAGCCGCTGCTGGTAAGCTGGGAAAACTGGACCACGCAGGCATATGCCGGCGCTACCATTCAACCAGTGCTGCATGTGGTAAACGACGACGACCGGTTCGAAGACCTGCGTAACGCGAAGCTGGTGTATCAGCTGCGCAGCAACGGTCACATCACCATACTGAGCGACACGCTGCAATTACCTGCCGTGGCTTATTACAGCACCTGGCAGAAAAAGTTGTCCATTATTTTGCCTGCAACGCTGCAAAGCGGCAATTACGAACTGGTGGGAAAAATATTGCGGGAAAACAAAGTCGTATCAGAAAATTACGATGCATTATACATCGGCATCAAAAGCGCGACGCCAACGGTATCCAATATCTACCTCTACGACCCGTCCGGCAAAACCGCGGCCGCGTTTAACCGCGGCAATATCCCGTTCAGAAAACTTGCTTCCCTGCAGCAGCTGCCTGCGGGCGCTACCGTAGTATTAGGTGAAAACAGCGCGCAGACGCAGATGAGCAGTCTGCGTTCATTTGTGCGGGCCGGCGGCCGGGTGTTATGTCTCCGGCAGGATAGTGCGCACATGCCCGCATTGAACAGCCTGTTGCCCGTGCCGGTCAAAAATATCACCGCGCAGCTGGATGTGCCCACCTATCCGCCGCCACCGCGCCCTTCCCGCAACGGGCTTTACCTGAACCCTGAAAGACCGGAGCATCCTGTGTTTAACGGCATCGCAAGAGAACGTTTACGCGTATGGTCGGACTATACAGGCTGGAATGAATCCCAACCCGGTTTTCCCGCGGTGTACCCCGTTACCGATGGTTTTGTGCCTGTTCACAAAAAAGACCTGGAACATATTGCAGTGCTGGGCAACTACGGTGTTGCGCTGGAAGGCATGGCCCTTGCGGAATTCTTTGATGGCAAAGGCAGCCTGCTGCTCTGCGGCCTCGACCTCGCGGCCCGCGCAGGCATAGATCCTGTGGCGGACCGTATGCTGACCAACCTGGTGAACTACATGGCCGGCAAACCGGGCCACGACCGTTACCCGCTTATTACCGCGCCTATCGTGTGGGGAGACTATGATACTGAAAAAGGCGTACTGACGGGCGTTAACAGCGGCCTCATGGTACACGCCGTACCACGTGCGCCGGCCAATATCAAAAGCACGGTACGGGTCACCCGCGAAGGCAACCGTTTCCAGGGCGCCGGCGGCGGCTTCAACACCAGGCCCGGGGTGCAGTATGTGGCCAATGGCCGCCGTATGTACGGCCCTTATATTCTCCGCGGCTTTGGCAATGTGCCCGAACCGATCGATACCACCGGCAATATAGGCGAAGGATTTTTCTGGTGCCGTGTGCCGGAAGGCCGCAAAACCGCCGCCACACTGGTGTGGAACCAAGCGGACGAAGCTTTGCCGATTACCGTACAGGTAAACGGCCAGGCCCCCGTTCGCAAAGAAATTGCCGCAGGCGCCAGCACATGGGTGGATTGCCCGCTGAACAGCACTACCGTGAAGATGCAATACAGCGGGGACAGGAGGCTTGTATTGCTGGAAACCGCATTCAGATAAACGCGGCGTGTTATCATTCTTGAAAATTTCAGACAGTCACATGAACGCAAAAATTCTTTTTTTCTCATACAGCCTGCTGGCCGGTTTGCATGCTGCCGCACAGCAGCAGAACCTTGCCCTGCATAAGCCCGTGGCAGTTACTTCACAGGCTCCCGGCAGTTCCGCCGCCAATATCGTTGACGGGAAAATATCCCGCCATGCGCGCTGGGAGGCGGCCAACGGCAAAGCGCCGCACATCATCGAAATAGACCTGAAAAAATATTATAACATCAACGAACTTCGCATCCATACCGGTATTGCCGATGCGGAAAAGCGGCCCGACGAAACCACGCAGGCAGCAGGCTTCTGGTCGATGAAAAATTTTAAGATGCAATATTGGGACGATGCCAACTGGAGCGATTTCCCTAAAAGCGAAGTGCATGAAAACCGCCTGGTGACCGTGGTTTTCAAATACAGTCCTACCGTTACCACTTACAAAATACGGCTGGTATGCGACGACGGCGAGCCCGTGAACGTGATGGAAATCGAAGCCTTCGGCACACCTGCCGCCAATATGCCCGAACCGCCCGCCGCCACCTCTTCGCTGCAGGTGCAGGAAGTTTCCACCGCTCCCCGGCAGGCCGTTATCACCGTGAGCAACCAAATAAGCGGCGCTTCTCTTCAATACGTAGGTTACAACCAGGGTTATTACATGCCGCGCAGCAATGTATCCGGCTGGGTGGAATACTCGCAGGTAAACAGTTTCAGGGTATGGGCCTCGATGAATGCTTTTGTGCCGGAAAAAAGCGTGCAGGTAGATAAAACGCTGCAATCCGTAGAAGAATTCGATAAAAGAAAAGCAGAATTACGCGCCAACCCCGAGCACAATCGCTTCATCAAATGGGAGCAGTTGCTGCCGCTGTACGATCTGCCGGATTCTTCTTCCACCAACGCCATGGTGTTCAACTATGCGCTCACGGAGCTGAAACGGCTGGATGTTGACGTGGTGCTGCAAATGGGCAGTACCGACTTTAAAGACAACTGGGAAAATAAATGGAAACAATGGCAGCGTTATTATGCGCTGGCTTACCATGCCGCCCGCAAAGGCAACGTGGCGATGTTTGCCATGCAGAACGAGCCCAATCACCGGAACTCCGGCCCTATGCAGCTGGATCAGTGGATCATGGGCATGCAGGTCGTGTCCGATGCTATTCATGCGGCGGTGGAAGATGTGAACAAAAAATACGGCACACGCCTCGTACCTAAATTCGTAGGCCCGGTGACCGCCGGCCAGAATACAGACTGGTGGGCGGGTGTAGCGCGTGCTATCCGCACGGATTATCACGGTAAAAAAGTAGGGAAAGACCTGCTGGAAATTTTTTCCACCCATTCCTACAACTCCCCCGCAGTGGGTTACGCATCGCGCATCAATAATATCCGCAGCATTATACAGGAAAATCATCCCGCCGGTAATCCGTTGCCCATTGCCTACACGGAAATAGGCCGCTGGATGAACGCTTACCTCATAGACAAAGAAGAAACGATGGATTCCCCGTCCCTCTTTACCGAATGGGCGGGCATCTACACCAACAATATGAAAAACGGCGGTTACGGCATGTGGGCCTTCAAATTTGCCAATACCGCCAGCGGCCCCTATCCCAGGGGTATCAAATCCGGTCATCATTTCATCTGGCAGGGCCGGCGCATCGTGGAAGACGCATACCGCAACCTCGCGCTCAACAAGCCAGTACGCAGCTCCGGCGGCGATGCCGCAGCCGTAACGGACAACGACAAATCCAACCAGTCGGCATGGACCTCAGATTCCTCCGCTGCTGAAAAATGGCTGGAAATAGACCTCGGAACACCGCAAACGCTGGGCAGCGCCGTGATCTACACCGGCAGCGACGGCGGCGTATACACCGCGCCAGACCGCATCCGCAATTTCAGATTGCAGTACGCCGCGGCCGACGGCTGGAAAGATATTACCGGCACGGCGGTGGAAAATAACAAATACGCCCAGGTATTCAGTTCCTTCACCCAACCGGTAACCACCGGTAAAGTGCGTTTCATCAGCACAGACAAAGGCAGTCTCACCGTTCGTGAAATAAAACTGTTCGCCGCCGGCGACGGGCCTTCTTTACAACCCAACTACAACGTGTCCGGCATTCAGCGTACCGGCGAAGTGGTGCGCCTCTTCGCAAAAGGTTTCCGCGGCAGCAGACCGCTGTACGAAACCATCACGTCCGTGAACGACAGCGGCCTGGACGCCTGTACGGCTTACGATGAAAAAACCGGCAACTACTATATCTGGCTGGTACAACGCGGCCCGTTTGAATACCGCCTGCAACTGGATGTTTCCGCGCTGGGCATAACCACCTCCACGCCAGTCATCGCCGAAACCGTAAACGCCGAAAAATACGGCGAGGCCAGCCTGCTGGGACCGCTTGCCGCCAACAAAAAAATAGACGTGACATTACCGCCGCAAACGGTCATGCTGCTCACCATTCCCAAACATGCAAAAGCCGCGCGCCCGCTGAAAGCCGCGGCAGAAGCAGGCATCAGCATGCAGGGCGGCCCAAAACAATTGCAGGTGCAACTGGATGCCGCCACACCTTCCAACAACCAGGTAACTTACCTGCGTTTTAACCTCGCGGGCCAAAACATTCCACAGGCAGCACGCGTGTTGCTGCGCGTAAATGGCCGCAGCAGCGACAACAGCCGTCCGTTCCGGCTGCATGTATACGGCATCCCCAACAGCAAGTGGAGCGCCGCGTCACTAAACTGGCAAAATGCGCCGCTGCTGAACCGTAAGGAAGCGCTGGTAGAAGAAGTAGGCCGCAATGCTTTTGTGGCGGGCGAACTGGCGTTTACCGGCACTGCGGCAGATCATTGGCTGGACGTTACCGAACTGGTGAAAAAACACGCCGCATCGGACATTACGTTTGTACTGGTGCGGGAAACAAGACAGTTGGGAGACGATGAAGACAAGGGGCGCCGGGTGATTATAACGCCTGGCAGCGCAGAGATTTTTGTTTGGGGAAAGTGACGGGGCTGTTGTGTTAATGCATTGAAACGGGGGAGCCTTTGGGTTCCCCCGTTTTGTTATTTCGATAAGCCGGCGTTTGCATACATGCGGCAACTTAAACGAAAGATCCGCTACAGTGTCAAGCCGTAGCGGATCTCTGTTCCAAAAACTGCTATCCCTTTTTCACTTATGCATTCAGCTTGCTTTTCAGCACGCCCATTGTTTCACGCTGTTTATCTTCTACGAACTGCTGCCCCTTCTTTGCCAGCTGCTTTGCTGCGGCGGGATCTTTGGCCATGGCCAGTGCGGCGGGCAGTATTTTGGGGATGTCTGCCTCATTGTCCATATCAAACAGCCACTCGCCCAGGCCAATGTCCAGCCACATTACGCCTTTGCTGGTTTGTTCATGAAAGCGGCCTACCATGGCCGGAATGCCGTTGCCGATGCACATAATGGGAGAGTGCATTTCCAGCCCGAACATGCCGGCGGAGCGGCGGTAAGTGCTCACAGCTTCGTCTGTCAGCCAGTAACGGTCCCTCCAAACCACTTTCGCTTTTACATCTTCCGGCAATTTATCGTACAAAATTTCTTTACCCAGTTTTACCTGTGTTTCATCTTCGGGGCAGATGAGTATTTTCATGGGTGTTTGCCGCACCACTTCTACAATGGCTTCGCGTATGGGAGCGTTATCATGCTCTCTCATTTCCTGGTTGCGTGCGTTCTTTTTTTCGTCTAATGGCCGTTTTTTAGAAGGTATTTCCCAGTAGGGCGTGAAACGCTGCCGGGGTATCACGCAAAGGAACTGGCCTGCTTCCAGCCCGTGTGCTTTCATGAAAGCCTCTGCCGCTGCATCGTTCTGCAGGTCTACTGCAAAAGCGCCGTCTGGCGCAAAGCCCATAATGGGGCATTTCACGCCATGATCTTTCGCAAACTGCAGGGAAATGGAATCCCGGAAATAAGCAAACTGCGCTTTGGTGAGCAGCTCCACTTCCGTGGGGAAAGCTGCTTTGGTGGCGGCAGACGGCTCTCCGTAGTAGCCGGGAAATGTAATGCCGTAAATGCCGTAAGGCTTGCCGGTGGCGGCCCAGCGCGCTACGTCTTTACGAGCTGTCAGGGAAGGGCCGGAGCCATGCACCAGAAAATCAGACTGGGCAATGGCGGCTTCTATTTCTTCTTCACCCTGCACTATTTTTACTTTCGGGAAACGCAGCTCCAGCATTTCTTTCACGCCGTTATCTACACTGGAAGGCCAGAGTATGACGTCCGCATCGGGAATATGTTTTTCCAGCAGCGCGAGCACGCCGGGGGTATGGCCAATATCCCCGATGTTGACGGTTTGCCATGAAGAGCGGAGCAAGATGGTTTTCTTTTTGCTGTTGCAGGAGCTGGCCAGTGAGGGCAGGCCCGCCAGCAATGCCAGCATGGCCGGCGTTTGGGTCAGAAAGTGTCTGCGTGTATACATGATGTTGTTGTTTTAATGGATTAATAGCCTGGGTTTTGTTCCAGCGTGGGGCTGGCGTCCATAACAGACAGGGGGATGGGAAACAGTACATGGAAGGGTTGTATCTCCGCATTCCGGTTGTAGCTGTTCTCCGCTTTCACGGCGTCTAACAGCCTGCCCGTGCGCACCAGGTCAAAGCGGCGGTTGTTCTCAAAAGCCAGCTCCAGCCTTCTTTCCAGCCAAACGGCCTCTTTGAAAGCCTGGTAGCTCAGTCCGTTCAGGTCTGCCAGTCCGGCACGCGCGCGCACGTCGTTCAACGCGGTATAGGCTTCAACGGTAGGTGCGCCGTTAGCTTCATTGGCGGCTTCGGCGTATATGAGCAACACGTCTGCATACCGCAATACCGGCCGGCTGGTGCCTTCGCCTCCATTGGTTTTGGCGGTTCTGTCCCACAGCTTCTGGAAAGACACGGCTTTGCTGGGATCGGGGTCTGTGATGGAAAGATTGGTAGTAACGCCGTTGTAGGTATAGGAGGTCATGAAGGTAACAGGCTTCCGCTTGTCGTTAGCCGCGTAAGCGTTGAAGAGGCTTTCCGTGGGCCTTGCAATGGCAGAGCCGCCGCCGGGGAAAATAGGCGCTGCGCGCGGCCCATAGCCCCGCCCTGTGCCGTGACCGTAAACGTCTGTGAGGTATTGCACTTCCAGCATGTTTTCCTTGCCGCCGCGGGCGGTGAGTGCAAAGGCATCCGCAAAATTGGCGTGGAGGCCATACACCCCCTGGTCTATCACTTCTTTGGCCTTGGCGGCCGCCCGGGCCCAGAAGGGAGAGTTTTTGTCTGTACCCGCGCGGGTGAGGAATACTTTTGCCAGCAACCCTTTGGCGGCTCCTGAAGTCACCCTGCCGGCGTCCGCGGCGGGATAGCTGGGCGGCAGTACGTTTTCCGCTTCCGTGAGGTCTTTTTCTATCTGCGCATATACTTCGTCAACGCCTTTACGTGGTATGTCAAGCCCTTCCAGTGTAGTCGTTTCCGTTATAGTGACGGGCACGCCGCCATAGAGGCGTACCAGGTTGAAGTAGTGCAGGGCGCGCAGCACCTTGGCTTCGGCTATGTACCTGTTTTTCAGGTCTTCGTTCATGGGAATGCCGGGCAGCCTGTCTATCACCGTATTAGACCGGTTGATGCCTGCATACGCGCCGCTGTAAATGTTGATGAAAGAATTGGAAGGCGTGAGGTTGTACCGCCAAAGCAGCACCCTGTCTGCGGCGCCGGAAAGGAAAGGCACAGCGTCGTCTGTAGTCACCAGGTCCGGGAATGGGTCCAGCACGCCCATGTTCTTGTAACACACGCCCAGGGCGGACTTGGCGTCTTCCGCTGTTTTATAGTAGGTGGCGTTGGTGAGGTTGGTAACGGATGCAATGTCCAGCTGCTTTTCGCAGGCGGTGCCCGTCAATAGTATCCCCACCATCAGCATATATATTGTTTGTTTGATCATCTTCATAAGATTAAAATTTCAGGTTAATGCCTGCCAGTACGGTTTTGGCTGCCGGATAGGTACCATAGTCGAGCCCCTGGCTGAGAGAGGAGCTACCGAAGCGGTTCACCTCCGGGTCGTAGCCATTGTACCGGGTAATGGTGAACAGGTTCTGCGCGGCAATGTACACTTTCAGGGAGTTGACATGCAGACGGCCGAGCCAGCTCTGCGGCAGGTTGTAGCCCAATGAAATATTCTTGAAGCGGAGATAAGAGCCGTCTTCCACCTGGAAGCTGCTGAGCACGCGGGAGCCGCCTGCCGCGTTGGCGCGGGGCATGTTATTGCTGGGGTGCTGCGGCGTCCAACGGTCCAGCACGCGGGCGCTCTGGTTGTTGCCGGCGGTAAGGTTCAGCAGGTCAAAGTTGCCGTAGTTCAGTATCTCGTTCCCATAGTTGCCCTGTATGAACACGTTCAGTTCTATCCCCCTGTAAGTGAAAGTATTATTAAGGCCGCCGAAAAGATCAGGGTTGGAATTGCCGATAATGTCCCTGTCGTTATCATTGATCACACCGTCATTGTTGCCGTCTTTGTAACGGATGTCTCCGGGCTTGGCGGTTTTCTGGGCGGAGGCGTCTATTTCTTCCTTGTTCTGGAAGATGCCATCCATCACCAGCCCGTAAAAATTGCCAAGGGAGCTGCCTACCTGCAGCAGGATGGGATTGATGGCGGTGTTGAAAAGGCGGGCGTCTGCACCGGCGGTAAAACTTTCCCGGCCATCCAGCCGCAGTACCTTGTTACGGTTGAAGGTGATGTTGAAATCGGTGGTCCACCGGAAATCATGCCGGTCTATATTCACGCTGGCCAGCGCCAGTTCCACGCCCCGGTTGCGCACGCTGCCGATGTTCTTGAGCGTGGTGGTGAAGCCGGAAGAGGTGGGCACGCTCACGGAAAACAGCAGGTCAGCGGTTTTTTTATTGTAATAGTCGGCCGTGAGCTGAAGGCGGTTGTTGAAGAAGGCCAGGTCGATACCGGCATCGAACTGCGCGTTCTTCTCCCAGCGCAGGTCAGGGTTGGCAATGCCGGAGGTGTGGGCGGAAGACTGCAGGGTACCGCCCAGTACGTATTGGGAAATGACAATATTGGCCAGGTATTGATAATCCCCGATTTCCTGGTTGCCGGAAAGGCCATAGCTCACGCGCACTTTGGCGTCGGAGAAAATGGACTGCTTCTGCATGAAGCGCTCGTTCATCAGCTTCCAGGCCAGCGCGCCGGAGGGGAAGACGCCGAACTTGCGCCGCGGGCCGAAGCGGCTGGAACCATCACGCCGGGCGGTAAGGGTGAGCAGGAAACGATCGTCGAACCCGTAATTGACGCGCGCGATGTAAGAGATCAGTTTCCAATTGCTGGCGTCCGAACTGGGGGCTACGAGCGTAGAGCCCGCCTCCAGGTTGTTGTACCGGGCAAAGTCGTCAGAAAAAGTATTGGCCCTTGCCGTCGCGTTTTCTGTGCTCAGGCCCTGGATGGTATAACCCAGCAGTGCGTTGAGAGAATGATAACGACCCAGTTGGCGGGTGTAATGCAGTGTGTTTTCATTGAGCCAGTTGATGCTCTGCGAGTTGGCCACAGCGGCGGAGCCGCCCAGGGAAGCGCCGGCCAGGGCTTTGCGCGTGGTGTAATTGTTGGTTTTGGAGGCTTGCAGGTCTGCGCCAAGGCTGGTGCGGAAATGCAGCCCGTCAATGATCTCATAGTCCAGGTAAGTATTGGCCAGCAGGCGCAGCACGGAATTTTTGTTGATGATCTCGTTGGCAACGGCCAGCGGATTATCTACCCCGTACCCGTTCAGCGAGCCCTGGTTTTTATAATAACTGCCGTCTTCATTAAACACAGGAAAGGTAGGGGAATAGCTCAGGGCCGAGCTGGTAACGCCGCCGCCTTCTGTACCGTCTACATCCGTTTTGGCGCTGTTGCTCTGTGTGTAGGCGCCCTGCATGGAAAGGCCGGTCTTTACGCGGGAACTGATGTCGTTAGCGAGGTTCGCGCGCAGGGTATACCGTTTGAAGCCGGAGTTTTTGATGATGCCCTGCTGGTCGTAATACCCTGCTGAAATGGAGTAGCGGGATTTTTCAGAGCCGCCGCTCACGCCCAGCTGGTGGTTCTGGATGGGCGCATTGCGCAATATAACATCCTGCCAGTCTGTGCCTTCTCCGAAAGTTTCCGGCAGCGCCCTTTCCGGCGTGCTGCCGTTAAAGTAAGGCGCCGCGCCGTTGTTGGTCAGCGCTTCGTTCACGAACAATGCGAACTGCTGCGCGTTCAGCAGCGGAATAGTTCTGCGTGCGGATTGGGAGCCATAGTAGCCGTTGTAGCTCACCACGGCCTTACCCGGCCTGCCTTGTTTGGTGGTGACCATCACTACGCCGTTAGAGCCCCTGGAGCCATAGATGGCAGTAGCGGAAGCATCTTTCAGTATTTCGATAGATTCTACGTCGTCTGCGTTAATAGAATTAAGCCCGCCGGATACGGGGAAGCCGTCTATCACGTACAAGGGGTCGTTGCCGGCATTCACGGAGCCGGAACCGCGTATGCGGATGGTGGCCGCACCGCCTGGCCGCGCGGAATTGGTAGTAACCTGTACGCCCGCGGCGCGGCCCTGCATAGCCCTGTCTAAAGACGGGATGGGGGTTGATTTGATGGCCGCTTCTCCTACTTTGGCCACTGCGCCGGTGAGGTCGCTTTTCTTCACCGTGCCGTACCCTACCACCACCGTTTCGTTGAGGCTGCTGGCGGATTCTTTGAGCATAATGCTCACCCCGCCGCTGCGGGCCGCCAGCTCCTGCGGCTCAAAACCCAGTGAGCTGACCTGCAGCACTGCGCCGGGCGGCACGCCCTTCAGGGAAAAGTGGCCGTTACCGTCTGTGTTGGTGCCATGCATGGTGCCTTTCACCAACACGGTAGCGCCCGGCACCGGCTCGCCTTTGGAATCTGTAACCCTGCCGGTGGCTGTGATCAGCGAGTCTGCCGCGGCGGCCGGCGGCGCTTCGGGCGGGTTGCCGGCAGGCCGGCGTTTAATGATGATGCTGTTGCCTTCAAGGGTGTAGCTGAGCGGCTGGTCTTTTATACAAAGGTCCAGCACCTGCTTCAGTGAGGCGTTCTTAACAGAAAGCGTAACCGGCGCTGTATTGCGCAGCACCGTTTCGCCATAGATCACAGACACGCCGGTGCGCGCGGTGATTTCCTTGAACAGTTTTTGCAGCGGTACGTTTTTGACCGACAGCGTTACCTGCTGTGAAAGACCGGTTGCACTCACATGCATGCATGTTACAAAGAGGATAAATGCAGTGATCTTGATCATTTTACACAACGTAGTTAAAAGCCTGTGCCGGTGCAGGGCTTTTTCATTCGCATTAAAATACATACTTTAGCGGTGTTTGGTAGTCTAACAATAGTCCTTCTCAGATTATCGGGAATACCAGATGCAGCCGGGAGTGATGCAACCACTTCCGGTTTTTTTGTGTATTCCCGTAAAAGTTTTATTTACTGTTTTTATTTGGTTGAAGTAATTACGTGGCGTTTTTGTGTTGTTGTATGATTATGGCAGTACCGTTATATTTCTCCCTTCCAGTTGCAGGTGGTTAAATCCGCTGCCCTCCAGCATATGCAGTACGGCTTCCAGGCTCATGCTACGGCTGATGGCCCCGCCGTACAGCTCTGCGCTGGGTTTTACATGGTACACTACTTCTACATTGTACCAGCGCGATACCTCTCTTAATATCGTTTCAAGGTCCATGTTGTCAAACAGGAAAAGGCCGTTCTTCCAGGCAATGGCTTTGGCCGTATCTGCCTGCTGCACGGCAATGCGCGTGCCGCCGCCTTCCAGCACCGCCTGCTGCCCCGGCCGCAGCGTTTGTGCAGCCGCCGCGTTCCTTACCCTTACAGCCCCGCTCAGCAGCGTGGTGTTAACGGCCTTTTCATCTTCATAAGCCATCACGTCAAAACGGGTGCCCAGCACTTGTACCTCCATATCATTCACCTTTACCACAAAGGGTTTGGAATACGCCGGCGTTATTTCAAAATAACCCTGGCCTTTCAGCTCTACCACTCTTTGCTGCCCGGTGAAGGCGGTGGGGTAGCGGAGGGAGGAGGCGGAGTTGAGCCATACCTTACTGCCATCCGGCAGGGTGATGCCAAAGCGGCCCCCTTTAGGCGTTACCAGGGTATTGATCTGGGAAGCCTGGTCGCCCGCGGTATAATGCAGCTGGCCGTTGCTTTGACGGATGTTCCGGCGTATCTGCTGGTTGCCCGTACTGTCTAGCGGTACGGTGGTGCCGTCTGCCAGTACCAGCGTGGCCTGGTTGTAACCGGGATGTACCTTGCTGGTTACACTGCCGGTCTGCATCGGGGCCGCGGGCCGTTCCTGCCGCAGCATGTACAGCAACCCGGTACCCGCTATGGCCAGCACAGCGGCGGCTGCCAGCCAGTAAACAGGGCGGCGGCGTTCTGCGCGGCGCGCCCTGCGGAGGATCGCGCCGGCCAGCTCCGCTTCTTTTTCAGGGGGTAATGGTGGATGATCGGCCGTTTCCAGCAGATGCTGCACCGCGTCAGGGAGGCGCAGGTCTCGGTCTCTCATCAGTTGCAGGAACTCCTCCACCTCCGGCGGCGTAAGCGTACCGGTAATGTAGCCCTGCAGCAATATCTCGAATCTTGTAGGCATGTGTTATGTATAAAGACACATCCCGGCAGGGATATTACTAGTCTCCCGCAATTTTTTTTTCAGAAGCCTGCCTGTAACAGGCAGAAAAGCAGTAAGGTGCCCGTGGTGGCGCGTTCGAGGAAGTGACGAATATTCACCAACGCCTGGGCCAGGTGGTTACGTACGGTATGTTGGCTGATGTTGAGCCGGGCGGCTATCTCTTCCTGCTTCAGCCCTTTTTCCTTGCTCAGCCGGTAGATGAGGCGTTGCCGGTCAGGCAGGTGGGCAATGGCCTGGTGGAGAAAACCGCGGGACTCCTTTCTCAGCAGGGCCTGCTCAGGATTGTCCGCAGACTCGCTGAAGTATTCCAGTAAAGCATCGGTAAACTGCAGGTTGTGGGATTTTTTGCGCAGTTCGTTCAGGATATGATGCCGCGCGCTGGTATAGAGGTAAGCTTTCAGGTTTTCCACGCCGGCAAGGCTGGCGCGGCTGAGCCAGATCTTGAGGAACACTTCCTGCACCATGTCTTCCGCCAGCCCGGCAGATTTGGTCATGATAAAAGCAACGTTGTAAATGTGGTGGCTGTACAGGTGAAAGAACTCGCGGAACGCAGATTCATCACCTTCGGAGAGGCGTACGGACAATGATTCCGGGTGGTGATGACGGTCCATTTTCATAACGTTGCGTGGAGTACTAAAATATATAAAACTTTTCAGCATTCGGAATAGTCCAAAGAAAAAGTACCGTTCACGGCGTGCAGTTTGTCTATGGGAATGTGTACAAGTGGCGCCAACTATGATACTGAAACAATATCAGGCCAACAGGCGGGAAAAAATAGTGCTTCCTGACGCAGGAAAAAACACATGGGCTCGATACGATCGTGCGGCTGCAGGCACTCAGGAAACAACGCAACAACCTGTTGCATTCTCCGGTTGAACCGTAACGATGTGGTAGTGGCTCGTAAGAAACTGTTAAAAGATGGCATTGATGGAATTGACAATTTCTTAATTCGATTTATCCCGAAAAGTTGACTTTTGACGGACGAAATTTTCGAACTAAAAGAGTGAATGAGGCCATTCGGCTGATATATATGCTGGATATGGAATTCCGCTAAAAAGAAAACGAGACAAACAAGGATTTCCCTCATTTGTCTCGTGTGTGCGGAGGAGGAGATTCGAACTCCCAAGCCCTTTCAGGCACTACCACCTCAAAGTAGCGCGTCTACCAATTTCGCCACCTCCGCGCTTGTTTGTGGGTTGCAAAAATAAAGCCTTTTTAATAATAAGCAAATAAATTTATTTCCGGAGCAAAATACGGAACGTCGTGCCCTTGTTCGCCTCGCTCCATTTCACCGTCAGGCGGCCTTTGTGATAGTCCTGGATGATCCGTTTCGCCAGCGACAGCCCCAGCCCCCAGCCCCGCTTTTTGGTGCTGAAACCGGGATTAAATACCTTGTCCTGCAAACTTTTCGGTATCCCCTTCCCCGTATCCGTTACATCGATACAAATATGCGCCGGGTGATTTTCGATCAGCACCGTAATGTCTCCCTTCCCTTCCATCGCGTCCAGCGCGTTTTTCAGCAGGTTTTCCAGCACCCAGTCGAACAGCGCCGGCGAGATCATCGCCATTACTTCCTCCTCGGCCGACTGCAAAGTGAACCGCACTTTTTGCGGCGCCCGCTTGCGGATGTACGCCACCATATTCGCCACCTGCTCCACCACGTTGCGCTCTTCCAGGCTGGGCACGCTGCCGATCTTGGAAAAACGCTCGCTGATCAGCTTCAGCCGGTCTACGTCTTTGCCCAGCTCGCTGGCGATGGCGACATTTTCCTCTTTGTCTTTCAGTATTTCCAGCCAGGCCTCCATCGAGCTGAGCGGCGTGCCCAGCTGGTGCGCCGTTTCTTTCGCCATGCCCACCCACACCAAGTTCTGCGTGGCCCGGTTGGTGCTGGACAATGCGAAAAGTACGATGCCGATGAACAAAGCCACCACCAGCAGCTGTATGTACGGGTAATAACGCACCTGTTTAAGGATCAGGGAATCGCCGTAATAAATGTAGTAATTGGTTTTGGCGTCGATGGCCATAATGAAAGGCGGATGCTGCTTGCGGAAAGCGGTGAGCTGCCGCGGCAGGTACTCCTTGTCGTTCATCACCTTCGCCGAATCCATATTACGATGGTCGATGATCTGGCCGTGATCGTCCGTCAGGATCAACGGAATGGTGGTATTAGTGGTAACGATCCCCACGGCCAGGTTGAGGTTCGCGTCATCCGGGGCCTGCAGCAGTTCGCGGTTGGCTTCCACCCAGGTGGCCACGTTCTTCGTTTCTTCGTGCTGTATTTTCTCGGACAGGTTGTTGACAAACCAGATAGTGGTTACAATGATGACCACCGCCACCGCTACCAGGGTAAATTTCCAGCCTATGTACTGTTTAAACATCAGTGAGTTTATAAACCACAATCGGTACCGACTGTTAACAATGAACTAATTTAGTAATATTTGGAGGCTTTGTTGCATATTTGCAACGCTAAATTATTACGTCACGGATTAAACGGAACTCTTTTGACAGTATTGCCCTCGGTAGCGGTCGTGATCCTCAATTGGAACGGAAAAGCCTTTCTCGAACGCTTTCTTCCTTCCGTATGCGCTTCCGTATATGATGGCAACCTGGAGATCTACGTGGCGGACAATGCTTCTTCAGACAACAGCGTTGCTTTCACCGAATCCGCCTTTCCACAGGTAAAGATCATCCGCAACCCCACCAACAGCGGTTTTGCAGGCGGTTACAACGAAGCCCTCCAACATGTGAAGGCCGATATTTACGTGCTGCTCAACCAGGACGTGGAAGTGGAGCCCGGCTGGATACCGCCGGTGGTGGCGCAGATGCAGGCAGACGAGCGTATTGCGGCATGCCAGCCCAAACTGCGGGCTTACCACGACCGGGAAAGTTTCGAGTACGCGGGCGCGGCCGGCGGCTGGATGGACATTCTCGGCTACACTTTCTGCCGGGGCCGCATTCTTTATACAACGGAAGAAGATAAAGGGCAATACGACAATCCGCAGGATATTTTCTGGGCAACGGGCGCTGCGCTGTTCATCCGCTCGTCCGCTTTCTGGGAAGTGGGCGGCTTCGATCCTTATTTTTTTGCGCATATGGAAGAAGTAGACCTGTGCTGGCGATTGCAGCGGGCAGATTACCGGATATGTTTCTGCCCTTCGGCCGTGGTGTACCATGTGGGCGGCGGCAGCCTTCCGCAGGGCAATCCCCGCAAATTATATCTCAATTTCCGAAACAACCTGATCATGCTCTGCAAAAACCTGCATTTCGGCGAGCAATGGATCATCCTCACACAACGCCATGTGCTGGACCTGATGGCGGCTATTAAAAGCCTGGTATCAGGCAAACCGAAAGACATGATGGCCATCTTCCGCGCCTACCGCGATTATTACCGCTGGCGCAGAACGGAAGAAAAAAACATCCGGGACACGATCCCCCGCAAACGCCTGTTCGACCTCAACGGCGTGTTTCACGGGATCATGATCTGGCGCTATTATTTCCTCAACAAACGCACTTTTTCGACCCTTTGGCACCCGAAGAAGAAATAAAAGCGATTTGGACTTTAAAAATTTGCTTTGTAAGTTTGCAGAGCGAAAAAAATGAATATGGACCAGCATACAGTTGAAAATACGAACGATTTTACCCGCGACTGGGTATCTTCCTCCCGCTTCCTGTTTTATTTGAAAATTGCCTGCATCCTGGCATTCCTGGTAGGCGGAAGTTATGCGCTCTTCGGGCACCGTTATAAAGGCAAACCTAAAGTGGCCGTTCCGGAAAGCTCCCTGTACGATCCGAAATACAAATAAATTACAGCTAAGGATATTGAGAAAAGCTGCGCAATGGCGCGGCTTTTTTTGTGCCCGGAGGGGTTATATAAAGGATAATTTTAATTGCTTTTGTAATGAAAGGGAATGGTTGTTGAAATGGCTGTTTTTTTTTTGACAGGCCCCGGAAACAGGCCGCTCGCGGCAGATCTTAAAAATACTGCTGATGAAGAAGGTTAAATGCTGATTTACCCTGGGCCGTACAGCGTTGTTCTTTGTTGTGTTTCGGCATTAAATCGCATAAAAAAGCCCGGTTGCAACAACCAGGCTTTTTGTTTTTTGAGCGGAAGACCGGGCTCGAACCGGCCACCCCGACCTTGGCAAGGTCGTGCTCTACCAAATGAGCTACTTCCGCGCTTCCCGTTTTGGGATTGCAAAAATAGGAAACAGTTTGAAATCAGCAAATAATATTTCGGATTCACGCGAAAAATTTTCTCCAACACAATATAGGCGCGGTAATGTTGTTAAAATTAAACTTTATCATTGCAGTTCATTAACGACCATTCCACCGCTATCTCATGAAAAAATATGTGCTCTACGGCACACTGTGCCTGGCTGCCTGCGGCCCCCGCAAACAACCGGCACAGCAGCCCGCAACACAGCCGCAACAAACCATATCCAGGCCGGAGAACTTCGGGGCGGACGTTGCATTCCTGGAAGAACATACCGAAACCATCGTATTGACGGACAGCACCAGCAAATCCGCCATCGCCCTTGCGCCGGCGTGGCAGGGCCGCGTGATGACCAGCACCGCCGAAGGCGACAAAGGCAAAAGCCTCGGATGGATCAACCATTCGCTTATCGCGGAGAAAAAACTGCAGCCGCACATCAATGCTTTCGGCGGGGAAGACCGCTTCTGGCTCGGCCCGGAAGGCAGCCAGAACAGCTTTTATTTCGCGCCGGGAGACACCTTCGATCTCGCACACTGGCAGGTGCCCGCAGCATTGGATTCAGAGCCCTTCAACGTAACCGCCCGCAGCAAATCGGCCGTTACCTTCGAGCGCAACATGCAATTGCCCAATTACAAAGGCCATATCTTCGATATCAAAGTTACCCGCACCGTTACGCTCATCGCGCGCCGCGACCTGCGCAACTATCTCGGCACAGACCTTCACCGCAGTGTTCACGCCGTCGGCTTTCATTCCGCCAACACCATCGTAAACGCCGGGCAGCATAAGTGGGACACGGCTTACGGCATGCCCTCCATCTGGATTCTCGGCATGTTCCCCGCCGCGGAAAAAAACACGGTGATGATCCCGCTTCGTACAGGCGGTACCGTTAAGGATGATTATTTCGGGAAAGTGCCCGCAGAAAGGCTCAAAACCAACAAAAACATCGTTTATTTCCGGGCAGACGCCAACCACCGCAGCAAGATCGGCCTGCGCCGCCAGGCCTGCTACAACGTGCTGGGCAGCTACGATGCAGCCAATAAAGTGCTTACGGTGGTGCAGTTCACCATGCCTTCGGCCTCGCACCGATACGTCAATTCTTCATGGGGCATACAGGCGAAGCCTTTTGCCGGCGATGTGATCAATGCTTACAACGACGGCCCGGCAGGCGATTCAGGCGCACAAATGGGGCGTTTCTACGAACTGGAAAGCTCTTCCCCCGCGGCCGCACTCAAACCCGGCGGCCGCCTGGAACATTATCACCGCACCATCCATCTGCAGGGCAGCGAAAAACATCTCGATCCTGTCGTGAAAAAATTATTCGGGGTCAGCCTCAAAGAAGTGGAAAATGCTTTCCGGTAGTTACATCGCCTTCACCTCGAGGTTGTAAATATCCTTCAGGCGCAGGAGGCAAAGGTCCAGGCTGGATTTGGGGATGCCGATCTCCATGCTGCAGAACAACTGGATGTCCTGGTTGAGTACGGTGCAGTTGTTCTGTTTCACCACTATCATCACATCGTTCAGGATGGTATAATCGAACACCAGCTGGTAACGCGCTTCAACGTTTTTTTGTACGGCGGGTATCAGCTGCAGCACCAGCGCGCAGGACATTTTATAGGCGTTGATCAGTCCCGGCACGCCGAGCAGCGTACCCCCGAAATAACGCACCACTATCACCAGCACGTCCGTAAGCTGTTTGCTGTCTATCTGTCCCAGGATGGGCTTGCCCGCGGAGCCGGAAGGCTCGCCGTCGTCTACTGCGCGGTATTGCAGCCCGTCTGTTCCCAGCCGGTAAGCGTAACAATGATGGGTGGCTTTGGGGTGTTCTTTTTTCACTTCCTGCAAACACTCTTTCACCTGTTCGGTGGATTTTACGGGGAACGCGAAAGCGAGGAACTTGCTTCCCCGGTCTTTAAACTCCGCTACTGCCTTCTTTTCGATCGTATAATAAACTTCCATTTTCCTGTTTTTTATGCCGGCCGGCCATACACGGCCACTTCGTCTCCCGCCACGTCCAGCTTTTCCAGCAGCCGCACTTCCCCCGTCTCCGGCGCCCGCAGGCCCTGGCCCAAAGGCTGCTGCCCGGTGATCACCCTCATTTCGTCCCAAAGGCCGCTGTGGATGAATTGCTGTAAAAGGTTCGCTCCGCCTTCCACGAGAATACTCTGCACCGATTCCGCATGCAGCAGCGCCAATACCTGGGGCACGAGGGCCTTCGAACGGTCGATTTCGTTCGCGGTGAGGAAGATGGTGCGCACCGAACCGTCGTGCACGTGAAAATCGCGGGGTATTTTGCCCCCGAGGTCGAGAATGATGCGGACGGGGCTTTTACCCGGCCAGAGCCGCGTATTCAGCCTCGGATTGTCGTTCAAAGCGGTGCGCGTGCCCACCATGATGCCCGCTTCGCGGCTTCGCCATTGATGCACCAGCCTGTCTGCATAGGGCCCGGAGATCCTCACCGGCGCGCCGTCCGGCGGAGCGATATACCCGTCCGCGCTTTGCGCCCATTTGAGCACCACGTAAGGCCGCCGCTGTTCGTGGAAGGTGAAAAAACGGCGGTTCACCTGCCTGCATTCGTCTTCCAGCAGGCCGGTGGTCACTTTTACGCCGGCGGCCCGCAGTTTTTCGATGCCTTTCCCGGCCACTTCCGAAAAGCTGTCCACACAGCCGATCACCACTTCCGGAATGTTGCGGGCAACGATCAGGTCCGCACAGGGTGGCGTTTTGCCATGATGCGCGCAGGGCTCCAGGCTTACGTACATCACCGAATGCGGGATCAGCTCCTGCAATTCCGGCTCCACGCTGTTCACGCAGTTCACTTCGGCATGGGATTCGCCGTACACCCGGTGAAAACCTTCGCCGATGATCTTTCCTTCATGCACCAGCACCGCCCCCACCATGGGATTGGGCGCTACCATTCCTTCCCCGTTGAGAGACAGGCTGATACAACGCTGCATAAAAATTTCGTGCGGATGGGCGTGCATGATTGCGGCTGAAATAATAAGTTTGTGCAAAAATATCGTTTCAACGGCGATTTTCCCGTTGATCATCCGAATATCATGACTATTCAATCTGCATTCGCCGGGGTAACGGCTGCCATCAGGCACCTGTACGACGCCCGCGAAGCCGCGAACATCGGGCACTTGCTGATGGAGCACATCACCGGCCTTGGCAAGCTGGACCGCATCGTGCATAAAGACGGCGACCTTACCCCCGCCCAGGAAAACCTTTACCAGCAAGCGCTTGCCGACCTGCTGGCACACAAGCCCATACAGCATATCACCGGCAAAAGCTGGTTCTACGGCCTCGAACTGCAGGTAAGCGACCAGGTGCTGATCCCCCGGCCCGAAACGGAAGAGCTCGTGGAATGGATCCTCAAAGACCACCCCTCCCAGCCCGCCTGGCGCCTGCTGGACATTGGCACCGGCAGCGGCTGTATTCCCATCGCCCTCAAAAAACACTGGCCCGCGGCAGACGTGTGGGCCATGGACGTGAGCCCCGGCGCCGTCAGCCTGGCCACCCGCAACGCCAGCGCGCAGCATACGCCCATCCGCTTCGTTACGCAGGACGTGCTCAGCGCGGACGCTTCGCAGGTGCTTCCTTCCCTCAATATCGTCATCAGCAACCCGCCCTACATTCCCGAACAGGAACGCGCTGAAATGCAGCCTTTGGTCACGGAATTCGAGCCTTCCCTGGCGCTGTTCGTGCCCGATAAGGACCCGCTGCTCTTCTACCGGCGCATCGCGCAGCTGGCACAGGAAAAGCTGGAACCGGGCGGCAAATTGTATTTCGAGATCCACGAATCTTTCGGCAAAGCAGTAATAGACCTGCTGGAAAAAGAAAAGTTCAGGGAAGTGGCGCTGCGGCAGGATATGTTCGGCAAAGACCGGATGATAAAAGCCGTAAAAAAATAATCCCGGCAACGCGTGCCGGGACCGGTTATTTCCGTTTGTTATACTGACCTTTTATTTCGCCGTCGGCGCATTCTGCGGGTTGGCAGTGCCCAGCACGGTTTTGGCGCCCAGTTCCCTCGCGATCTGCATTACGCCTACCACCAGCCCGATGGGCACGGTTTCTTCGGCGTTGATCACGATGGTGGGGTCTACTTCTCCCGGCGGAAGTTTGGTAACCAGCACCTGGCGCAGGCTGGGGAAATCCACCTTATTGGTGCCCACGTAATATTGCTGCCCCGCGTCGATGCTTACCACTACCGTTTGTTTTGCTTTGGTATTGCTTTTGGCCTTGGGCAACATCAGCTTGATAACGTTGGGATTGGCCAGTGAAGACACGATCAGGAAAAACAGGAGCAGGATGAACAGGATGTCGTTCAACGCGCCGCTGTGCAGTTCCGCCGTACCTTTTTTAGTCCTCCGCAAATTCATATTTACCAGTTTCGAATTATCAATGAATTATTTAGAAGGCTCCAGCAGCACGTCGATGAACTCTGAAGACGAGCCTTCCATTTTATTGATCACCTTGTCTATCTGCGCCTGCAGGTAACTGTAGCCGATATAGGCCACGAGGCCGATGATAAGGCCCGCCGCGGAGGTCACCATTTTTACGTAGATGCCGCCCGCGATGGTGCTGAGGGTGATATCTGAAGTCTGGGAGATGTTGAAAAAGGTCTGGATCATCCCGGCGATGGTGCCCAGGAAGCCGAACATCGGCGCAATGCCCGCGATGATGGCGAGTATCACGAGGTTCTTTTCCATTTTATAGATCTCCAGCTTGCCAACGTTCTCCATGGATTTTTCGATGGCGTCCGTCGGTTTGCCGATACGCTGGATGCCTTTATCGATCATCCGCGCGATAGGCCCGGCGGTGTTTTTAGACAAAGAGCGCGCGGCGCTGATATTGCCGGAGGTGATGTGATCGCGCACCATCGGCATGAAATTGTTTTCCAGCTTACCTGCCCGGGAAATAGTGATATACCTTTCCACGAACACGTATACGGCTATCACGGAAAGTATGCCCAGCGGGATCATGAGGGGGCCGCCCTTTACGATCATATCCCAGAGTTTGATTTCCTGGGGCGCTGCGGCGGCCGCATTGATGCCCGCGGCCACGGTGTCCGCCTTTGCCTGCAAAAGCGTGTCCTGCATAACTGTAACGAGTCCTAGCAACATGTATTGAATTTTATCCTTTCAAATGTGTATACCCTGAAGTATAACAAGGGTTTAAAGTAATAATAAAAACGGATTTGCCCCTGAAAATATTATCAGCTGCGTTCTTCCCAAACCTGGACGAGTTGGATGATCGTATCTACGGCCTTCTGCATGTCCTGCACGCTGATGTATTCATGTTTGCTGTGCAAAGCCATTTCGCCGGTGAAGATGTTCGGGCAGGGAAGGCCCATGAAAGACAGCCTGCTGCCGTCCGTTCCGCCCCTGATGCTCATTTTCAGCGGATCGATGCCCGCCCTTTTTATCGCTTCCTCCGCATTGGCCACTACTTGCGGATACTTATCCAGCACTTCTTTCATGTTGCGGTATTGCTCCGTCACCCTGAACTCGCCTTTCGCACCGGGGTGTTTCGCCACTTCCGTTTCCATGATCCTGCGCAGGAAAAATTCATGCCCCTGCAGCTCAGCCGTGGTGAAGTCGCGGATGATAAAATCGATCTCCGCTTTTTCGGTGATGCCCTCGATGCGCACCGGGTGTATAAAACCCTGGCGGTCTTCGGTGGTTTCGGGAGACAGGATGTCTTTCGGCAGCGCATGCAATATGTCCGCCGCGATCTTGATAGCGCTCACCAGTTTGTTTTTCGCCGCACCAGGATGCACGCTTACGCCGTGGATCACGATCTTGACGCCGTCTGCGGAAAACGTTTCGTCTTCCAGCGCGCCCAGCTCGCCGCCGTCCATCGTATACCCGAAGTCCGCTCCCAGCTTTTCCATGTTCACATGTTCCACGCCGCGGCCCACTTCTTCGTCCGGCGTAAACAAAATCCTGATCTTTCCATGTTTGATCTCCGGGTGCTGCACAAGATATTGCGCGGCATCCATGATCTCGGCCACGCCGGCTTTATTGTCCGCCCCCAGCAGCGTAGCGCCGCTGGCGGTGATGATGTCGTCTCCCTTTTTTTCCGCCAGGTAAGGATGCTCCTTTACGGAGATCACCTGTGTGGCGTCGCCCGGCAGCACGATGTCCGTTCCGTCGAAAGCCTTATGCACAATGGGTTTCACGTTGGCGCCGCTGCAATCGGGCGCCGTGTCCATATGGGCGCAAAGACAGATCACGGGCACGTTTTTATCCGTGGTGGCGGGAATGGTGGCGTACACGTAACCGTATTCGTCAGTTTCCGCGTCGGAAATGCCGATCTGCTGCAATTCCTGTACCAACAAACGGGACAGGTCTTTCTGTTTTTCGGTGGAAGGGAACGTTTTGCTGAGAGGGTCAGACTGCGTATCGATCTGCACATAGCGCAGGAAACGCTCCGTTACTGAATACACGTAATCTTTGTTCATGGCGTAAAAATAAAAAAGAAAAAAGCAGGACGATGCCCGCTTTTTTACTTTCAATATTTGTGTTGAATTGAATGCACTAAACTATTTCCACCAGTTCGATCTCGAACACCAGCGCTTCGCCGGCGAGAGGGTGGTTAGCGTCGAGGGTGATGAACTCCGCGCCGATGGCCGCCACTTTCACGGGGAACACCTGGCCCTGGGGGTTGCTCATCTGCAGTTCCATGCCTACCTCAGGATTGAGATCAGCCGGGATGTTGGCTTTGGGGAACTCCATGATCAGCTCGTCGCTTTTCGGGCCGTACGCTTCTTCCACGGGGATGTTCAGCGTTTTTTTATCGCCTGGCTTCATATCCAGCACACCATTGTCGAACCCTTTGATCACCTGCCCGGAACCTACCGTAAACTCCAGCGGGTCTCTACCTTCCGAGGAATCAAAAGTGTTGCCATTTTGTAACCGGCCGTGATAGTGAACCCTAACCTTATCTCCGGACTTAACTTGTTGCATATAAAATATTTAAAATAAGATAATAGACAGTGAAGGTACAGATTTTGTTTTTGATTTACGGTTCAGCCTCGTTATTTTGTTGCATCCAACAACCGAACGTTATGAGGATCTTCGTTTGCATACTGCTGCTAACCAGCTGTTTAACCGCATTTTCACAGAAAACGCCGCCCGTCGTTACCGGCGCGCAACGTACTGAAGCCTATATGTCTTTCCTGGAAGGCAGACGTGTCGGCATGCTCGTCAATCAAACCTCCGTGATCGCTCCCGGAATGCATCTCGTGGATTCACTGCTGAAACGCAGGGTGAACATCGTGAAGATCTTCAGCCCCGAGCACGGTTTCCGCGGGCAGGCCGATGCAGGCGAAAAAGTGAACAACAGCACCGATGAAAAAACAGGCATCCCCATTATTTCCCTTTACGGCAAACACCGCAAAGCGGATTCAACAGATCTTGCGGATGTGGACGTGCTGGTGTTCGACGTGCAGGACGTTGGCACGCGTTTCTACACTTACATTTCCACCCTCCAGGAACTGATGGAATCCGCGGCGGAAAATCATAAACCGCTCATCGTGCTGGACAGGCCCAATCCAAACGGTTTCGCCGTTAGCGGCCCCGTGCTGGACACGGCTTTCCGTTCCTTCGTGGGCATGCAGCCCATTCCCATCATGCATGGCATGACCGTTGGCGAATATGCGAAGATGCTGAACGGGGAAGGATGGCTTTCAAACAAGGCGCAATGCGACCTTACCGTCATCACCTGCCAGCATTACGATCGCAGGCTTCCTTTCGGTTATGAGATCACGATACCGCCGTCGCCGAACCTTCGCACCATGAACGCCATTCATCTTTACCCCGGCCTTTGCCTGCTGGAAGGCACCGCCGTGAGCATGGGACGCGGTACGGATAAACCTTTCGAGGTATATGGCCATCCGTCTTTCCCGAAAAATCTTTATTCGTTCACGCCGCGAAGCACGCCCGGCGCCAAATCGCCGGTGCTGAAGGGTTCCGTCTGTTACGGCTACGATCTCTCCGTCCCGCGCAAGGCGATGGTAGCTGGCGTTGACCTGCAATACCTCCTCAACGCCTACAAACTTTTCCCCGACAAGGATAAATTCTTCAACGCGTTTTTCAACAAACTGGCGGGAAATGCGGAACTGCAGGCGCAGATCAAAGCGGGGAAAAGCGCATCGGCGATCTACAAAAGCTGGCAGCCGGGCCTTAAAGCGTTCAGGAAAATCAGGAAGAAGTACCTGCTCTATCCCGACATCAGCAAATTATAAAATACCTTTGCACCCATGAGGATCATTTTTATGGGCACGCCGGAGTTTGCGGTGGCCTCCCTGGATGCGCTGGTACGGCATGGTTACGATGTGGCCGCGGTGATCACCGCGCCGGACAAGCCCGCGGGCAGAGGGTTACAGCTGCAGCAAAGCGCGGTGAAACAATACGCCGTTTCGAAAAACATTCCCGTGCTGCAGCCCGAGAAGCTGAAGAATCCCGCTTTCCTGGAAGAGTTGAGATCGTATAACGCAGACCTGCAGGTGGTGGTGGCATTCCGTATGCTGCCGGAAATGGTGTGGAATATGCCGCGCTTCGGCACGGTGAACGTTCACGCTTCACTGCTGCCGCAATACCGTGGCGCGGCGCCAATCAACTGGGCGGTGATCAACGGGGAAAAAGAATCCGGCGTTACCACTTTCAGGTTGCAGCATGAGATCGATACCGGCAATATCCTGTACGCTTCCAAAGTGCCCATCCGCGACGACGAAACCGCCGGAGAACTATACGACGCGCTGATGAAGGAAGGCGCGAAAGTATTGATCCAGACCGTATCAGCGCTTGAAAAAGGCGATATTACGGGCACCGTGCAAAACAACATCCCGCCGGAAGAATTAAAACACGCGCCGAAAATATTCAAAGAAGATTGCCGCATCGACTGGGAAATGCCGGTGGAGCGCATTTACAACCTCATCCGCGGCCTCAGCCCCTACCCTACGGCGTTCACCGTTTTGCAGGATAAAACGCTGAAGATATTCAAAGCGGAAAAAGAATTATCGCAACATTCGCACGCGCCCGGCTCCGTGCACAGCGATCAGAAAACGTACCTGAAATTCGCCGCGCCGGGCGGTTACATCCATGTAACGGACATCCAGCTGGAAGGCAAAAAAAGAATGGGCGTGGTGGAGTTTTTGAGAGGGTTCAGATTTTAAACATTGCACGATCAGCATAAAAAAAAAACCGGCAACACGAATTGCCGGTTTTTTTATTGGATTACGATCTTGGAATTATTTTTCGTCGTACGCCAGCTCGCAATAAAACCTCGGTTCGGTGATGCCCAGCGCATCCTGCGCGGCGTCGCTGAGTTTGATGATGAGGTTTGCATTGGCTTTAAGCTGCGGGATGGCGTCCAGCACTTTGGCGTAGATGGAGCGGCCCGTAAGCGGATTGGTCACTTTTACGATGGTGCCGCGCGGCGCCGTGTTGTGCAGCGCGTAATATTTCCCGGAACCTATTACCGCGTTGCTTTTGAACCAGCTGCCGGGGCCTTTTTCGCCCACGATGTCGCGGCCGTTGTTGGTCTGCTGCAGGTATTGCTGCTCGAAACCGCCTTCGGGAATCGAGGGTGTTCTGCCTACGCTGGTGGTTACCGGCGTTTCTCTTTCGACAGGTTTTGTTTCGGGCTCGGCGGATTGCGTTTTGGCTACCGGCTTGATTTCAGGTTCCACCGACTGGGAAGGCCGGGTTTCCGGCGCGGCGGGTTGCGACTTTGCCGCGGGGGGCGTTTCGGGGGCAGCGGACTGCGATGTAGGAACGGGTTTGGTTTCCGGCGCGGCGGGCTGCGAAGGTTTAGGCGTGCTCGCGGCCACATCGGGCGCGGACTTTGTGGCGGAAGGCAAAATCACGGACTGGCCGTTGCCTTTTACGTAGCCTACCACCAGGTAAGCGTCTTTCTGCACACCGTCTCCCGAAAAATGGTTCCACTCGCGCACATTTTCCAGCGGCACTTTGCCGTATTTCACATGGATCCTGTACAGGGTTTCCTTCTCGATCACACGGTGGTACACGGGCCTTACGCCGGAACCTGCGTTTTTCGCCTGCACGAAATTATTTTTATTGAGCGGTATCGTCACCTGTTTGCCAAGGCTGAGGCCCTGATCCATCTGCATTTTGTTCCTTGCGGCAATATCTTTCGGGCTGAGGCCGTAGGCGCGGCCCAGGCTGTACCAGGTCTCCCCTTTCTTCACGGTGTGCGTCAAATACAGATCGGGTGAACTGCCCTGTACGATCAGCGTATCCTGTGCGGCTACACTCATTGCACCGGTCATCAATACACCTACCAAAGCTGACTTTAACATAATTTCTAATACTTTAACGGAACGAATATATGTGTTTAATATGAATTATTGTTTATTACTGAACGGCAAAAAACTGAATTTGTTGCAGCCTCCCAAACCTTGCGGGCACTATTTCTTCACATGTTTATAAATCGGGCGTGCCGGCTTTCAGGATGCGCAATTCTTTCGGGTAATAATTGTTGACGCGGTTGGGCAGCACTTTCGCCCAGCCCAGGTTTTTCCCGTTGAAACGCATGAGGTTCCAGCCTTTCGCGGCGTTTTCCAGCGCCAGGTCTTCCTTGCGGAGGTAACGCAAAGCCTGCTCCTGCGACAATTCCGCCGCGGGCAGCCCTTCCGCCACGCAATTGCTCACCGCCAGCTGGTGATCGGGCACCAGTTCCTTCGCCGTGAGCTGGCCCGCTTTTACGCCCGCTTTGCGGATGTACAATTGTTTTTGCAGCAGCGGCATTTCTTTCGCCAACGGCAGCGTGAGCGCGATGGCTTCGCCGTTGTGCGCCATCAGCGCCATTTCCGCGCCGTTCCGCAGCCAGGGCAGTACCAGTTCCGCTTCTTTTTTCGGCAACGCGCTGAAGCCCGCTTTGAATTTCTGCGGCGAGCCGGCCGTGCCTGGCTTGCGGAAACAGGCGATAAAAAATCCTTCCCCCTTCACCTGGTCGGGATAAAAACGGTAACCCTTCGCGTGGTGCTGCCCCGAGGCCGTTTCCACGATATGCCATCCGGGCCGCAGCTGCAGCGGGATGTTTTCCATTCCGAAATTTTCGACCAGCCAGTCCATGATCTGCTCGTCTTCCTCCACGGCATACGAACAGGTGGAATAAATGAGCACCCCGCCGGGCCTGAGCGCGGGAAACACATCCGCCAGAATCCTTTGCTGGCGCTGGCTGCAGAGCATCACATTGTCCTGGCTCCATTCTTCCACCGCTTCGGGGTCGCGGCGGAAAAGGCCTGAGCCGGAGCAGGGCGCATCCACCGCCACCAGGTCGAAATATTCGGGAAGGCGCGCAAAATCGCGGGGATCGTTGTTGGTCACCACCACGTTGGCCGCGCCCCATTTGGTGAGATTGTCCGCCAGCAGCGCCGCGCGGGCCTTGATCACTTCGTTGGCCACCAGCACGCTGTCTGCATGCAGAATACCCTGTATCAATGTGCTTTTGCCGCCGGGCGCGGCACAAAGATCGAGCGCTTTGAGCGGTTCGCCGCCGGTGGTTTGGCGGATGGCCTCTTCGAGGAACATCGAAGAAGCTTCCTGCACATAATATGCGCCGGCATGAAAATACGGATCGAATGTAAAGGAAGGGCGGCTGGAAAGGTAATAACCGCCTGAGGTCCAGGGCACGGGAGTGGTTTCCAGCTGAGGGAACAATTCCTTGACATCAGTTATTTTCTGCCGCTGCAACCGGATGGAGGTTACGCGTTCCGGCGATTCGTGCACCCGGAGAAATGTTTCTTCCCGGAAACCGGGAAGCCCTTGTAATGTATCTGTGAAAGCCTTGGGTAATGCTGGCAATGTCAGTTTTTGCGCAAAGGTACTGTTTTACGGTTAGAGCGCCTTCACTTCGGCCACCAGCTGCTGCAGCACGGTTTTAGCGTCGCCGAAAAGCATGGAGGTTTTGGGCTGGAAGAACAGCTCGTTCTCAATGCCGGCGTACCCTGGTTTCATGCTGCGTTTGTTCACGATCACCATTTTCGCCAGCTCCACTTCGAGGATGGGCATGCCGTAGATCGGGCTGGAAGGATCGTTCTTCGCGGCGGGATTCACCACGTCGTTCGCGCCGAGCACCAGCACCGCGTCGGTAGTGGGCATGGCGGCGTTGGCCTGTTCCATTTCCTCAAGTTTTTCATACGGCACGTCAGCTTCCGCCAGCAACACGTTCATATGCCCGGGCATGCGGCCCGCTACGGGATGGATGGCATAATTCACTTCCACGCCGCGGTCTTCCAGCAGCTTTTCCAGCTCGTGGCACACGTGCTGCGCCTGCGCAACGGCCAGCCCGTATCCCGGCACGATCATCACTTTGCCGGCATAACGCAGCACCACCGCCGCGTCGGACAAACTGATCTCTTTATAATTTCCCTGCACTGCCGTACCGCCGCCACTTTTGGCCGAAGCGCCGAACGAGCCGATGAGCACGTTTTTGAGGGAACGGTTCATTGCCTTGCACATGAGAATGGTGAGAATGGTGCCCGCCGAACCCACGAGAATGCCGCCGGTGAGCATCACGGGATTGTTGTACAGGAAACCGCCGCAGGCCGCCGCCACGCCGGTGAAGGAGTTGAGCAGCGAGATCACCACGGGCATGTCTGCCCCGCCGATAGGCATTACGAACAGCACGCCGTATGCGATGGATAAAATGAGGATGATATAAAAAAACGCGCTCAGCCCCGCCAATGCGCCGCCGCTGGTGAGCTGCAGGCCGGCGTCGTTTATCTGCAGGTCGATGGAATAGTCGGAAGTGCTGGTATGATGGGCGGATACGAGCAACCAGACCATGAGCACCAGGATCACGCCGAGCACCGCCAGGTTCACGATATGCTGGCCTTTGAATGCAAAATCTTTGATCTTCCCGTTGAGCTTGCCCCAGGCGATCACGCTGCCGGCGAAGGAAACGCTGCCGATGATAAGCCCGAGCAGGATCACCAGCAATTTGCCGGTAACATTGGTAAAAGCGTTGTATTCAGCGCCGGCCATGATGGCCTTGAAACCCGCTACGATATTCACTTCCGCGCCGCCGTGCACGAGGTGGTTGAACTCCACGATGGAAATGAGCATGGCGCAGGCGCCGCCCATACCGTTGAACATGCTCACCATTTCCGGCATGGCGGTCATTTTCACTTTTTTGGCCGCCAGTACGCCGACCACGGAGCCGATGGCGAGGCCGGCGAATATCCAGCCATAGTTCCCCAGTTTCCGCCCGTTCTCTTCGTACAGGAAAATAGTGCCCGCGATCGCGAGGAACATGCCGGCCGCCGCTATCAGGTTGCCTTTCCGCGCGGTAGCGGGATTGCTGAGCATTTTAAGGCCGACGATGAACGTTACCGAGCCGATCAGGTAGGCGATTGCCAGGATGGAAGAAGCGCTGCCCATATGATTATTTCTTCTTTTTAAACATTTCCAACATTCTGTCCGTCACCACAAAACCGCCCACCACATTGAGCGTTCCCAATATCACCGCGAGAAACCCGAGCACCAGTGCGAGGTAATTGTCAGGTTCGGCTTTTCCCATTACGATAATGGCGCCGATGATCACCACGCCGTGTATCGCGTTGGCGCCGCTCATCAGCGGCGTATGCAGCACGGAAGGCACGCGGCCGATCACTTCGATGCCGAGAAAAATGGAAAGGATCACGACATACACCATTTCGATGTGCAGTTGTAAAAAGTCCAGTACTGCGGTCATATGCAGGGTATTTGAGTTTGAAATTGTTATACTGCGGCGGGTTGCAGCTGTTTCACGCGATCGTTCACGATCTCGCCCTTGTGCACGATGCAGGCGCCTTTCACGAGATCGTCCTCGAAATTAAGGTGCAGGGCGCCTTCTTTGGTCAGTATCAGTTTGAGGAAATTCAGCACGTTGCGGGCGTAGAGTTTGCTGGCGTCTGCCGGGGCGGCGCCCGCGAGGTCTGAATTGCCGATAACGGTCACGCCGTTATGCACAACGGTGGCCGCATCTTTCGTGATTTCCGTATTGCCCCCGGTGGCGGCGGCCAGGTCGATAATGACAGAACCGGCCCGCATGGCTTCTATCATGGCTTTGCTTATCAATATGGGAGCGGGTTTGCCGGGTATCTGCGCAGTGGTGATGATGATGTCTGCCTTTGCGGCGCTTTCCGCGATCTTCGCGGTCTGGCGGGCCTGGTAATCAGCGGATTGTTCCACCGCGTAGCCGCCCGCTTTCGACGCGTCCGCCGCGCCGTCCACTTCCACGAACTTCGCGCCGAGGCTCATCACTTCTTCCTTCACGGCCGGCCGCGTGTCGAACACTTCCACCACGGCCCCCAGCCTTCGTGCGGTGGCAATGGCCTGCAAACCGGCCACGCCCGCGCCGAGGATGAGCGCTTTGGCGGGAGGAATGCTGCCCGCCGCGGTCATGAACATCGGGAAATAACGCCCATAGGTATACGCCGCGAGCAATACGGCCTTATAACCGGCGATATTGGCCTGCGAGCTGAGCACGTCCATGCTTTGGGCGCGGGTGGTGCGGGGAATGGTGTCAAGGCTGAAAACGGTGAACTTTTTTGCGGCCCATTGCTGCATGAGCGCGGGATGATACAGGGGCTGATAAACGCCCATCCAGACCTTCCCGGCGGGAACCTGCTCCCAGTCTTCCCGGTCGGGCTGGCGGAGGGACAGCAGAAGGTCTGCCTTCTGCAACATTTCGCCGCGGGGTTTGAGCAGCGCTCCTGCTTCTGTAAACATGGCATCCGGGTAAAACGCGCCTTGGCCCGCCCCTTCTTCCACCCATACTTCCACCTGCTGTTGCACAAGCTGTTTCACGACTTCCGGAACGAGCGACACCCTGTTCTCTCCTGATTTTTCTTTCAATACGGCCAGGATCATCGGAGTTGATTTTTGCTGATGGAATTTAAAGAAAAAAGCGGAGATACCGCCCGCCGCACATAAAAAAAGCCTGCGCTGATCGTGTATCCACAGCGCAGGCCTCGGTATTATCTTTTAAACGGCCTCAGACCGTTACTGCTTCCATCTTTTCGCGGCACAAATTGCCGAGGGCCTTTACCCATACGGGATGCGTGTTCATACAGGGGATCATCACAAAGCTGTCTCCCCCGCTGCTGATGAACGTATGTTTACCTTCCACGGCGATCTCTTCCAGCGTTTCAAGGCAATCGCTCACAAAAGCCGGGCATGCCACCAGCAGCTTTTTTTTGCCCTGCGCGGGCAGCGAACGGAACGTTTCGTCCGTATAAGGCCTTATCCATTCCTCACGCCCCAGCCTGCTCTGGAAGCTCATGCTCCATTTATCCCGCGGAATGCCCAGCTCGCGCGCCACCAGCTCTGAGGTAACGGTCACCTGGTGTTTGTAGCATTGCGTATGCGCGGCGCTGTTCACATGGCAGCAATCGTTCACTTTCATGCAATGCCCGCCGGTGATGTCTCCTTTTCGTAGGTGCCTTACCGGTACCCCGTGATAGCTGAACAGCACGTGATCGTATTCTTTCTCCAGGTACGGGCGCATGCTTTCGGCCATGGCGTGGATATAATCGGGATGTTTATAAAATGGCTCCACTATTTTCAGTTCGAAAGGATACCGTTTTTTACGGTGGACCACTTTCGCGTATTCCGCGGCGGTTTCGTAGCTGCTCATGGCGTAATGCGGGTACAGCGGCACGAGTATCACGTCTTTCAGGCCGGGATGTTCTTTCATGAGTTTGTCGAACGTTTCGGCGGGCGAAGGATTGCCGTACCGCATGGTGATCTCCACCGGGATTTCCAGGTCGTGCTGCAGGGCCTTTTGCAACTGTTTTGTGAGTACGATCAGCGGCGAGCCGTCTTCCCACCAGATGCTTTTATACGCTTCCGCGCTTTTTTCCGCGCGTTTCGGCACGATCACCCCGCCCACCAGCAGCTTGCGCATCAGCCAGGGGTAATCGATCACCCGTTTGTCCATCAGAAATTCAAGCAGGTATTTCTTCACATCCGGAACGGCGGTCGAATCCGGGGAACCGAGGTTCATCAGTATAATTGCAGTATCAGACTTCGCGACCATAAGACCTAAAAAATTGATGCAAAAGTAAGCGCTTTTGATGCTTTCTCCGTCATCTTCTGTCATCGAATTGTTAGATTCATTCTTTGAAAGCCCTTGTGCATGGCAGTGTTTGAGATGACAGGCATCACGTTTGAAAGGGCGGTTTATGTCATTGATTTGTTGTAACGCAATGCAGTACAGCGTATACGGACATATGACCAAAATCATTTTTTTGAAGCCCTCTTCACCAGGGGTAGAAATGACAGATGAGTGACAGCTATGGGCGTGGTTTTGAAGCGCAGGCCTGTATTTTTGCAACCGGAAGCTTTTTTAGAATAGAATCATGCAGGTCAATCAGCCCAAAGACATATCGAATTTTCATATCGTTGGAATCAACTATAAGAAAACTGACGCTGCGATCCGTGGATTATTTGCGATTAACCAGGACCAATATCAGCAACTTTTACACGCCGCCAAGGCAGCAGGCATGGACGATCTGTTCGTGCTTTCCACCTGTAACCGCACGGAAATATACGGTTTCGCCAGCGATCCAAAGGATCTGACGGCGCTGTTGTGCGCTGCGGCCGGCGGCAACCCGCAGGTATTCGCCGAAATGGCCTATCACAAATCCGGTGAGCAGGCCATCCGCCATCTTTATCACGTGGGCACCGGGCTGGATTCCCAGATACTCGGCGATTACGAGATCATCGGTCAAATTAAGGGCGCGGCCAAGTTCGCCAAGTCGCATGGCTGTGTGGGCACTTTCCTCGAAAGGCTCGTGAACAGCGTGCTGCAGGTTTCCAAGCTCATCAAAAACGAAACGGGGCTCAGCTCCGGCACCGTATCCGTCGCATTCGCCGCGGTGAGGCTGCTGGAAAACAAAGTAGCCGATATACAACAAAAAAAGATCGTGCTGCTTGGGGTGGGCAAAATAGGCCGCAACACCTGCAAGAACATGATGGAATACTTAGGCGTGCGCAATATCACGCTGCTCAACCGCACCACCGCGGTAGCGGAAGACTTTGCGGGGCAGCACGGCCTGCAATACGCGCCTTATGAGCAGATGGACGAAGTGCTGAAAAGCGCGGACGTTATTCTCGTGGCCACCAACGCGCCCAACCCCACCATCCTCCAATCGCATGTGGAAGGCCATTCCGCCAAACTGATCGTAGACCTTTCCATTCCGTTCAACGTGGCCCCGGAAGTGCGGGAGCTGGCGCATGTGGAAGTGGTGAATGTGGACGACCTGAGCAAAGTGCAGGACGAAACCCTTCAGAAACGCCTCAACGAAGTGCCCAAAGCCATGGGCATTATCGAAGAGCACATGGAAGAGTTCCTGTACTGGTTCAAAATGCGCAAACATGCCGTAGTGCTGAAGGCCGTGAAAGAAAAACTCACCGAGATCCACGCCCGCGAAATAAAAGAGCAGAAAAACGGCGCACACTACAAGCTGGAAGACATCGAAGAAGTATCTTCCCGCATCATCCAGAAAATGATCAATCTGATGGCCGGGAAAGTGCGCCGTGAAGCTGAATCCGACAAAGGCGACCAATACATCGCCATGATCAGCGAAATATTCGAGACAGGCAATAACCAGGAATAAGCAATGGACAAAGTTATCAGGATAGGTACACGGGAAAGCCAGCTCGCACTGTGGCAGGCTAACCTGGTGAAAGATCTTTTGACCGCTAACGGTCATTCCGCGGAACTGGTCCCCATCAAAAGCGACGGGGACATCGACCTCATTACCCCGCTTTACGAAATAGGCGTGCAGGGCATTTTCACCAAAAGCCTCGACGCCGCGATGCTCGCCAACCGGATAGACATCGCCGTGCATTCCTTCAAAGACGTGCCTACCCAGCTGCCGAAAGGCCTCATGAACGCCGCCGTGATCGAACGCGGCAACGTAAAAGACCTGCTGGTATACAAAAACGATACGGATTTCCTCAACGATACGGCATACACCGCCAACATCGCCACCAGCAGCATCCGCCGCAAAGCGCAGTGGCTCAGGCGTTACCCGCAGCACCAATTGCACAACCTGCGCGGCAATGTGAACACCCGGCTGCAAAAGCTGGCTTCCGAGAACTGGGACGCGGCCATTTTCGCCGCCGCCGGCCTGGAGCGGATCAACGTAAGGCCCGCCAATTCGGTGATTCTCAACTGGATGCTGCCCGCCCCCGCGCAGGGCGCCATTGTGGTAGCCTGCCGCGAAAACGACGGCTTCTGCCGCGAAGCCCTCGCCCCCCTCAATCATACTGAAACCGCACTTTGCACCAGCATAGAAAGAGCATTCCTCCGCACCCTTCTCGGCGGCTGCACCACGCCCATCAGCGCTTACGCGTATGTGAGCGATGGCCGGGTCGTTTTTGAGGGCAACCTTTGCAGCCTTAATGGCGACCGCAGCATCACCGTTACCCGGCAGGCGCCCGTGGAAACGGCCGGCGGCATCGGGAAAGACGCGGCGGAAGAAGTGCTGGCAAAAGGCGGCGACATTATCATTGAAGCCATCAGGAATGCCCAGGCATAAATACCGCATATTAAGCACAAAACCGCTGCCCCAGGAGCTGGTGCACATGGCCGCCGAACATGACATCGCCATACTGGCGCAGGCTTTCATCGACGTACAGCCGGTGATAACGCCGGATATGCGCAAACACATCCAGGAGCTGGCGTCAACTGGCACCGTGCTCGTGTTCACCAGTCCTAACGCCGTAAAGTTCGTCACCGGCGTGTGGATGCACGACGAAAACAGCCTGGCTGCACGCCACCGCGTGTATTGCCTGGAAGGCGCCACCCGGCAGGCCGCGGAAGAAAGGATGCGCAACGTAGTGATCGAAGGCACGGCCGCCAATTCGCTGGAACTGGCGAAACGTATCGTACGGGACGGCATTACGGGCAAGGTGATCTTTTTCAGCGGCAACATCCGCCGGCCGGACCTGCCGGATTACCTGCAGGAAAATGGCATTGCGCTGGAGGAAATGGTGGTATACAATACGGTGGAAACGCCCGCCGCGCTGGATGAAGATTACGACGGCGTGATGTTTTTCAGTCCCAGCAGCGTGCGCAGTTTTTTCACCAGCAATTCGCTGCCGGCCGATACGGCATGTTTCGCCATCGGCAGCACCACGGCCACCGCCATCGCGGCGTTTACGGCCAACCGGGTGATCACCAGCCCCGGGCCCTCCGTGGCCAAGCTGGTCGAAACAGCTATTTTTTACTTTGACAATATCAATTGCTACGAATGAGCGGATTACAGAATGACTTACTGCTGAAAGCGCTGGCCGGGGCCCCGGTTTCCCGCCCGCCTGTATGGATGATGCGCCAGGCCGGCCGTTTCCTGCCCGATTATATCAAACTGCGCGATAAATATTCCTTCTTCGAACGTTGCCAGACGCCCGAACTGGCCACCGAGATCACCGTAATGCCGGTAGACCAGGTAGGCGTAGACGCCGCCATCATCTTCTCCGACATCCTCGTGGTGCCGCAGGCGATGGGCATGGAAGTGCAGCTGGTGGAAAAGGTGGGCCCGCTGCTGCCGCAACCCATCAAATCCGCCGCAGACCTGGCCCGCATCGAAATACCCGATGTGAACGACCGTCTGCATTATGTAATGGACGCGCTGAAGCTCACCAAACAAACGCTGGCGGGCCGCGTGCCCCTCATCGGGTTTGCCGGCGCGCCCTGGACGCTGCTGTGTTACATGGTGCAGGGCAAAGGCTCCAAAACTTTCGACGAAGCAAAAACATTCTGTTATACACAGCCGGAAGTGGCGCATGAGCTGCTTAACCGTGTGACCGAAACCACCATCGCCTACCTGAAAGCGCAGGTGCTGGCCGGCGCGGACGTGGTGCAGATATTCGATTCATGGGGAGGGCTGCTGAGCCCGGAAGACTTCGAAGAGTTTTCTCTCCGCTACATCCGCCGCATCGTGGCTGCTTTGCAGGGCGTTGCCCCGGTGATCGTGTTCGCCAAAGGCGCATGGTTCGCGCTGGAAGAAATGGCCGCCACCGGCGCGCAGGGCCTCGGCCTCGACTGGTGCATCAAACCGCAGCTGGCACGCCAGTTTGCCGGCCCCGGCGTAACTTTGCAGGGCAACTTCGATCCCGCACAGCTGATGAAGCCGATCCCGGAGATACAGAAATCCGTGAAAAATATGATCAACGCGTTTGGCCCGCAACGTTACATCGCCAACCTGGGCCACGGCATTTTGCCCAACATCCCCGTCGATCACGCGAAAGCGTTCGTGGAAGCGGTGAAGAGTTTTGCTTAAATTGACCAGGCCATGAGCATCAAAGACGAATTTATTTCCTTCATACACCAGCTGCAGAACGATATCTGCCACGGCCTCGAAACGGCCGACGGCAAGGCGAAGTTCCGTGAAGACCGCTGGGAGCGCGCGGGCGGCGGCGGGGGCATTACCCGCGTGATCGCCGATGGCAACGTATTCCAGAAAGGCGGCGTGAACACCTCCGTGGTGCACGGCACGCTGCCCGCCGTGATGGCGCAGCAGTTCAACGTTGCAGACAACAGCAGCTTCCTGGCGGCGGGCATTTCGCTGGTCATTCATCCCCAAAATCCCTTCGTGCCCACTGTACACGCCAACTGGCGGTATTTTGAGCTGTACGGGGAAAACGGTGAAGTGAAAGACAGCTGGTTCGGCGGCGGCGCCGATCTTACGCCGTATTACATTTTCGAGGAAGACGGCGCACATTTCCATCGTACCTTTAAGGATGCCTGCGACCCGTTCGGCAAAGAACTGTACCCGCAGTATAAAAAACATTGCGACGAATATTTCATCAATAAACACCGCAACAACGAAGCGCGCGGCATCGGGGGCATCTTTTACGATTACCTCCGCCCGCAGCCTGAACGCACGGCGGAAGACCTCCTGAAATTCCAGGTGGCGGTGGGCGGTTCGTTCATCGCGTCTTACCTGCCGCTGGTGAACAAACGCAAAGAGCTGCCGTACACCGAAGCGCAGACGGACTGGCAGGAATACAGGCGCGGCCGTTACGTAGAGTTTAATCTGATACACGACCGCGGCACGCTGTTCGGCCTGAAAACGAACGGAAGGATAGAATCCATTTTGATGAGCCTTCCGCCCAGGGCCCGCTGGGAGTACGACTTTCAGCCCGAGCCGGGCAGCGAGGAAGCCAGGTTGCTGGAATACCTCAAACCGCGTGAATGGGTAAAAGATTAGCAGACAACATAAACAGAAAGTGATGATCAGAAGAAACAGAATCTTACGCACGACCCCTGCCATCCGCGCGATGGTGGCGGAAACCATTTTGACGCCCAACGATTTCATCGCCCCGTTGTTTATCACGGAAGGAAAAGGCGTGAAAGAAGAGATCTCCTCCATGCCCGGTTATTTCCGCCATTCGCTGGACGGTACCGTGCAGGAAACAAAAGAACTCTGGAGCATGGGCATCAAAAGCGTGCTGCTGTTCGTAAAATGTGCGGATGAACTGAAAGACAACAAAGGCACCGAAGCCCTGAATCCCGACGGTCTTATGCAAAGGGCCATCAAAGCCGTGAAAGACGCTGTGCCCGGCATGGTGGTAATGACGGATGTGGCGCTCGACCCCTTCTCTTCTTACGGTCACGACGGCATCGTGGAAAACGAAGAGATCGTGAACGACGCGACCGTGGAAGTGCTCGCGCAGATGAGCGTAAGCCATGCACAGGCCGGGGCGGACGTTGTGGCGCCGAGCGATATGATGGACGGCCGCATCCTGGCAATCCGCGAGGCATTGGAAGAAAACAACTTTACGAAGACCGGCATCATGGCCTACAGCGCCAAATACGCCAGTTGTTTCTACGGCCCTTTCCGCGACGCGCTGGATTCCGCGCCCGGTTTCGGCGATAAAAAAACTTACCAGATGGATTTCGCCAACGCCCGGGAAGCGCTGCGCGAAACGCTGATGGATGTGGACGAAGGGGCGGACATCGTGATGGTGAAACCCGCCATGGCTTACCTGGACATCATCCGCCTCATTAAAGACAGTGTAACCCTTCCCGTGAGCGCTTACCACGTCAGCGGCGAATACGCGATGATCAAAGCCGCCGCCAAAATGGGATGGATCAATGAAGAAAAGGCCATCATCGAAAGCCTCACCAGCATCAAAAGAGCCGGTGCGGACCTGATCGCCACTTACTTCGCAAAAGACGCGGTGCGCCTGTTAAACCAATAAAAACCTTATTCCGCATGTATACCAAAAGCAAAACATTATTCGAGAAAGCCCGGCAGGTAATACCCGGCGGCGTTAACTCGCCCGTGCGCGCCTTCAGGAGCGTGGGCGGCACGCCCGTGTTCATGCAGCACGCGAAAGGAGCTTACATGTACGACGTAGACGGCAACCGTTATATCGATTACATCAACTCCTGGGGCCCGATGATCCTTGGTCATGCCTACGAACCGGTAGTAAAGGCCATCCAGGAATACGCGACGTATTCCACTTCGTTCGGCGCGCCTACCGAGCTGGAAATAGCCATGGCGGAGCTGATCGTAAGCATGGTGCCGAATATCGACATGGTGCGGATGGTGAACTCGGGCACGGAAGCCTGCATGTCCGCCCTGCGCCTGGCCCGCGGCTTCACCGGCCGCAATAAGGTGATCAAGTTCGAAGGCAATTACCATGGCCATGCGGATTCGTTCCTCGTGAGCGCGGGCAGCGGCGTTGCCACCCTCGGCATTCAGTCTGTGCCCGGCGTAACGGCCACTGTGGCTGAAGACACGCTGAGCGTGCCTTACAACAATCTTCCCGCGGTAGAACAGCTCGTGGCTGAATACCCCGAACAGATAGCGGCCATCATCGTAGAACCGGTGGCCGGCAATATGGGCTGCATCCTGCCGCAGCCGGGCTTCCTGGAAGGCCTCCGCACGCTGTGCGATACGCACGGCATCGTGTTTATCATGGACGAGGTGATGACCGGCTTCAGGCTGGCGAAAGGCGGCGCACAGGAACTGCTCGGCGTAAAAGCGGACATCGTGACATTCGGCAAGATCATCGGCGGAGGCATGCCGGTAGGCGCTTTCGCGGGCCGCCGCGAGATCATGGAGCACATTGCGCCTTCGGGCAAAATATACCAGGCGGGCACGCTCAGCGGCAACCCCATCGCGATGATCGCGGGTTACACGCTGCTGAAAACGCTGCAGGAACGCCCGGCCATCTACACACAGCTGGAAGAAAAAACTTCCCAGCTGGTGGCAGGCCTCCGCGAAACGTTCGGCGCCGCCGGCGTAGTGTACCAGATCAACCACATCGGTTCGATGATGAGCGTGCATTTCGCGGAATATCCCATCGTCGACTTCACCGCCGCTTCCGGCGCGAACAACGAACTGTTCAGGCGTTTCTTCCACGCCATGCTCGAGAGAGGCGTATACCTGCCGCCCAGCGCATTCGAAAGCTGGTTCATCAGTCATGCCCTCGGCCAGGAAGACATCGAATTTACCATCAATGCCGCCAAAGCGTCTATGCAGGCGATCAAATAAGAAGTTAACGATCAAGATCAATCCAGGAATGTGAAGAGTGGCCCCGGTACTTGCCGGGGTTTTTCCATAAATAAAAATGTCCCGGCGCTTGCGGGACATTTTTATTTATGCGTTCGTTTTTGTTCAGAGATGATGGGAGAACAGCCATGGCAGCAGTTCCGGTTCGGCGAAAGCATTGTCCCAACTGTTGTGCCCCACGCCCGGGTATTCCGTGTAACGCACGTCGGCGCCGGCTTGTTTGAGCAGTTCGTAAAATTTGCGGGAAGAGCCTGGCGGCACTACATTATCGTCGCCGCCGTGGAAGATCCAGAGGGCGGTATTTTTAGCGTAACGGTTGCTGAGCGTTTCGTTGCCTGCGCCGCAAATGGGGAAGGCCGCCGCGAAACGCGAAGGGAAACGCGACAACATGTCGAACGTGCCCATGCCGCCCATGGACAGGCCGCCCACGTACACGCGTTTGGTGTCTACGCTTTTGGAAGCGAGCAGGCTGTCGATCAACTTGTATAAAAGCATAGAAGGCACGGTGGGCGCGGCTTCCGCGGGAAACAGGAAGCCGGTGCGGTTGCCCGCGCTGTCCAGCTGCGGGCGAAGCGTGGCCCAGGAAGTATTTTTAGCGCATTGCGGGAAAATCACGATAGCAGGAAACTCCTTGCGCACGCTGTCTTTCAGGAAAAGCGCGCTGCCGTGCGTGAGCTGCGCCTGGTTGTCGTTGCCTCTTTCGCCCGCGCCATGCATAAATACGACCAGCGGGTATTTTCTTACGGCGCTGTAATTTTCAGGCATCAGGATGCGGTATGGCAGGGTATCGGCGCCGCGGAGGAACAGTTTTGCTTCAAAATCCTGCGCCCCGGCAAGGAAAGGGCAACACAGGAACAGGTACAAAAAGATGTGTCTCATGGTGCAAATGTGGGTTTAAGCCCATTAATTTACAATTTTCCGCAGGTCTTTTGCTTTATGTTCCCAATAATATCCTTTAGTTTGACTAAAATTTAACGTGCTGACGTTCTCTTTCGTTTCGATCTGCACCCCTTTGAACCGGTTGCGGTACTGCAGCGCGAAATACACGGCGCCCTGCGGCGGCATGGCCATTGCTTCGTATTCCAGCTTCACTTCCCGCTCCTTTCCGAAACGAAAACCTTTAAAACTTTGCAGGTATTCCCAGCGGTCTAGCAGCTTTTCGCCGGTACGGTCGAAATGATAATAAAATTCTCCGCCGTACATGGCTACTTCAGCGGGTTGCAAGGCCGGCAGCAGCCAGATGGTGATAGTTTGATCGGCATGGCAGCGCACGAACTTGTTGAAACGCACGTACGATTTCCCCAGCCGTGAGCCGGCTTCAGCATACGCGGCGTTGATCGCTTTGGAAACGGCAATGAGCAGGGTGCTGTCCACCTTTTCTTCCTCCACTATTGCGATGGAATCGGCTTCGATGATGCGGTAATGAATGACGAGATCGTAGCGGTCGTCTTTATATTTCCCGTAAACACCATTCCAGAGGCTATCCGGCCCGCGGAAGCAGAACCATTCGCGGCCCATGCGGGCGAGCAGGTCGTTGTCTATATGCGTAACGAGGTCAGACATGCGCCAGGCGGCGCTGTCGTAGGCCAGCATCCATTCTGCCGTACGCACTTTATCGTTGAAATCGGCGATGGGAAAGGTCTTTACGGCTGGCTGCGAAAAATTCAGCTGCAGCAGGAAAAAGGCCAGGAATTGGAGGGTATTCATAGGCAAGGCGCTAATTCAACCCAAATATATGAAATTAATAACACATATGTCATGTAAATTACCTGATCCGGGAAAACAGCCATGCATGTAATTCCACACATTCCACAGTCAAAGGCTTGTAAAACAGCGGTGTAGGCGGATGGCATAATCTTTTCACTATTATTTGCGAATCGAAAAACCGAAACAATGAAAAACCTAACCACATTATTATTGCCGCTGGCCATTACCGGGCTGTTCGCCTGTAACAGCGGCGCCAACCGCAATGCAAACGATACGACGACGGCAGCGGACACGGGCATTACGCAGGACCTTGCGCAGGACGTGAACAAGGATATGCTGGAGGGCGATAGCCTTCGCGGCGATTCCAAAGCCATGACGGAAGCGGCTGAAGACGGGCTGTGGGAAGTAAAAGTATCTACCGACGCGCAGACCAAAACTACCAATGCCGGCGTGAAGAATGTAGCCAAACACATGCAGGAGGCGCATGAAAAAGCGAATAAGGAGTTGATGGACCTTGCAGGAAAGAAAAACGTGATTTTGCCGACGGCCATTTCCGATGCGAAAGCTAAAGACGTTTCGGACCTGTTTGCAAAAAGCGGCACGGATTTCGATAAAGCTTATTTAGAGGAATTGAAAGACGCGCACGAAAGAGCCATCAACCTGTTTGACAAAACAGCGGCCGACGCAAATGACCCGGATGTGAAGGCATGGTTCGGCAAAACGTTGCCAGAGTTGCGCAAGCATTTGGACATGATCAAAAAAGAACAGGAGAAGATAAAATAAGAGTTTACTCACTTTTTCTCAATAAGGGTGGCAACTTCAAGCCTGAGATTACACCTTTAGAACCTGATCCGGGTAATTCCGGCGCAGGGAAATGGGAGAGTGAAGTAGAGACTCCGGCCTTTTGGGGCCGGAGTTTTTTTGTCCGTGAATTACATGATATACCAGCCGGAACCCATCCCGACCAGCCGCAGCACCTGGTTATTGTCGGTTAGTGTTGCGGAGGTTTGACCGTCTATTTTTTCCGAGCCGTACGGGGTGAGCGTTACAACGTTCGCTGCGTGTACCTTTTTAAACATCAGTACCCGGCCGACTGTTGAAGGAGGAAGAGCAATCGTGATATTCTGGAATTGTGTATTCATCGCAAAGAAGTATCCTTTTTTTCCAATCGTATGGTTCATTAGAAGGAGCATAAAATCCATTGTCACAGCCCCTTCCAGCCGGACACCCGGACTCATGCTCGTACTTGCCCCCACGGAGAGGGATGCGCTATCAACCATGAGCAGCGCCCGACCAACATCCAATTGCATAGACACCACCCGTGTACCCGAACTGAGCAAATCCCAGTTACTTTGCCCACCCTGCAGGAGCAAACTGGCTTGCGTGTTATTTTGACCACCGACAACGCTGACCAAATTCCCTTTTGCTCTGAATTGATTCAGCGAGTCCAATGTCAAACTATAAGCACGGCCGCTTCCAAGCAGAACCCGGTTACCGGTTAGCGTTCCATCTGCTGTATAGATATTTGCGCCTCCTCCTGAACCGGGTGCCGATACGCCATAAGCTACCCCGTTCTTCACATATATCAAACTATCCCCGCTCCTGTATATCGAATCTATCCCGCCACTCAAGCCGGAGAGGCTGGCAATATCAAGCGTATCCTGCCCGGTGATCGCGATCTGGCTGCTTCCGACGGTTTCCAGCCGGATAGGCCGGAATTCAGTGCGTCCGTTGCCTTTGTTGAACAGGTAGCCCGATACGCCGCGCGTGCGGTTTTCGATGATCAGTTCCGCGGTATCGCATACGTTGTAGATGCGCACGCTGTCTGCTCGGATCTGGTATACATGCTGTGAATATGCATTGGTAGCCAGTAAGAAAAACAAGGCGAAGAGCCATTTGATCCTTTTCATAGGTATTAATCTTTATTGGTTTTGATCCGGACCGGAGCGCCAGGGTTGGTCAATTGATAAGCACCCATGCGCCGCCAATCACCTGGATGGTTTTTAAGCCTGCGAGAGTACTGGTGGTAGTTGCGGATGCCGGGACTTCGATGCTGTAGTTGGTGGTCCAGCTGGCGCCGCCGGCTGCGTATATTTTGAGGATGCGGCCTTCTGCCTGACTTGGGTCCGGAAGCGTGAGATTGTTAGCGCCGCCCGGGTTCGGCGAGGTGAGCTTTACTACATGATCGGTCGCCAATATCTCATAGCTTGTTGCGGTCGCCGGAAGGGCGGTATGCTCATAAATAGCGCTTTCTGTAGTGGTGGAACCTTTAACAAGCAAATTTATCTTGGTGGCCTCCGGGAATATAGAACCTATTGTTACCTGGTTTTCCAAAGCTACCAACAGGTCGTCTCCCATGTAATTCTGAATTTTAACAGTTGACCCTGAGATATATGCATCGCTCAATGCACGAACGTTTACTATTCCGTTTGATAATACATCCAACTGTGATTCGCCCATTAATACCGGCACCTCCCACCCCCAGGGAGTTGTGGGTATCGATAAATATCCTCCCCCGGCATACATTTTTGCCTCAGTCGTACTCACGTTAAAACCATTGAATCCTACAGCTGCACTGAGCTCAAATTCCGCGGTTGCCCACAGGCTGGAGGTGGACGCCAACGTCAGCACACTGGCATTGGATATGGTCGTTGCAGTATTATCGACAACAATCCTGTCCGTTCCGGATTTCTGCAGGCGCAGGCTTTCCCCTGCCCCATTGATCTTGCCGCTTTCCATCGAACCGCTGGCGCCTAAGTTTAATGTCTGGTTGGAATTATCCCATTTGAAGCTGTCTGATCCGCCGAAAGCACCGGCATTGTTAAATTGCACCTGTCCGTCCAAGCCGCCCGGGGAGCCTGAGCCACCGGTCTGCGGTGCATAAACGGCGTGTTGACGGCCATTTTTTTGGTACCGGATGCTGTCTCCTGCGCGGAAGATCGTATCGATTCCTGCCGCGATTGTGCTGATATCGATCGTATCCTGCCCGGAAATGGCCAGCTTGTTGTCGCCAATTGTCTCCAGGCGTAATTGCCGGAATTCCGTGCGGCCATTGCCTTTATTAAATAAAAAGCCGGATATGCCGCGGGTACGGTTTTCGATGATCAGTTCCGCGGTATCGCATACGTTGTAGATGCGCACACTGTCTGCCCGGATCTGGTACACGTGCTGTGAATAAGCATTGGTCGTTAGTAAGGTCACCAGGGCCAGGAGCCATTTTATTTGTTTCATAGGGCATTAATCTTTTACTAATTTGATCTGGGCGGAGCTCCAGCGAAAATAAAAACCGTTTAATTTTTACAGCCTATTGCCTTCCCCAGGCACGATACTATCACCTACATATTTTTGATCCTCAAAAGGAGCCGGATATGGCAAGGACATCAGATACGCAAAATCCAGTTCCTCAAATAGTTCATCCATAAAATCGGGCGATACTTTTTTATAGATTGAAGTAAAAAAGGCTTTAATTGCCTCGTACATTAACGTTATCGTCTTACGATAGGGATCTTCAGATTTCAGGATCGCCGTATATGATACAAATACCTGGAAGATCTTTAATCTTTCAGCTTTTACCGTCCTGGCTGTTGCAGTCTGCTGAAACAAAACGCCATTCAGCTGAAAACGGGGGCCGTCCTCAATAAAAAACATGGATAACCGCACATTCCACTGGCCATCCAATATGATCCGCTTTTCCTTTAGCACACGTTCGGTAATAAAATGCTCCAGGTATTTCGCGACCTGATGTGAAATCGGCGGCCTGGCCTGATCCACAGCGTTCTGAGATATAAGAAATTTAGCGTTCATAAATGGTTTAGAATTTTAAAAATTTACTTAATGCCGAAATGGCCCTTGCGCTGAGCCCTGCACGGCCAAACGATCCCACAAAGTTTTTAATATGCGCCACATTCCCGATAGGAACACCAAATTTTCTTGCATGTGCGGCAATTGCAGTTGTTTCAATATCAATCATCGCCCCTTTGGTCACATTATACACTTCTGACATTTTGTGTATAACCTCCAGATGCGGAGCGTACTTTTTTATTTTCGCCAGCTGTTGCGCCAATCTCACCGGAAGCCCCTTAAATTCACCTGTCTTGCGAATTCTGCCCGCATCAGCTATTCCGAACTTGAACGTTTGCCCGTCAACTATGATCTCATATAAAACAAAAGCTCCTTCCGCAGCATGGGTATTTAAATTCAGCATCTTTGCCCCTGCCAATACTCTTGCCGTTGTACCGCCTACTCCTGATAACTTCTGGTGAACAACCCCTTCTACTTCAAGATGTCTGGCGTCCTGCACTTCCATCTTCAGGGACTGCGCAGCGTAAGAATAATTGAGATATTCGTTGTTATATTCCTGAATAATGCCGTGAAGTTCCGTTAACCTTGCTGAAATCTGGGCCGCCATATAATCCGTCTGGCTTCCAAAAACAGCCCCGGATGCCATATCCGGCACCCAGTAGTAGGGATTCCAGAACATGCCCAAATCCACAACATTCTTCTGGTTCAACAGGCTTTTCATCTGGTTGATGGCGTCCGTATATTTCTGATAGGAAATACCAAGCTCCTCCATTCTCTTCAGGCTATAGTCCATTACGCTCTTATACATAGAGATCCGCGCCGCACTTGCCGTATCGGAATCTCCATTGACATCCACCCTGTCTATCGGACTATTGGAAAAAGCGGCATAGGGGCTCTCCCATTCCTTAAAAACGGGGTCAATATTCCACCGTCTTCCAATTCTGGAATCATATTCCCAAAACTCAGCCGTATAGACGTTGCCGTCTCCGTTCAGGTCATCAGCCTTTTCCTGCCCGTTAAAACCGTACCTGTATTTATCCGTCTCGAACCCTCTTCCGATCATCTGCATACCAAATGGATAATAATCCTGGGCGGAAAGAATGTCAGGGCGATAGCTGGAAATCATTCCATCACCGGCAGTTATTCCTATCTTCCGGTCTGTTATGGTCGCCAGAACATTGCCCAAATGGTTGCTTAATTCAAAGATCTTTTCTCTTCTCGCAAAACTACTATTAAATCCCGTTCCCAGGGCTGGCAATGGAACTACATTGTTACCTTCCCCTGTTTCCACATCAAGATTAACGTTCACTACGCCCAGTCTGCCGTTACCGTACAGGTACACCTCCCGTTGCGTAAGTTTGCCGCTATTAAATTGACTATCGTCCTCAACATACAGGCTCAGCACATTTCCTCCTGCGTCCCGTATATACCGTGTTTCTTTTCCGTTGATTACCTTACCTATCCTTCTTCCTGAAAAGTCATACTTGTATTCAATTACGGTACCGTCTGTTTTGGTTACCTTGCTGACCTTCCCGCTTGTATTCCATTCAATGTTTACTCCGGCTTGCTGATCTGCTATGAGATTACCCACTTTGTCATAAAGATAATTTCCCGCCTCTTGCTGATCAATATCTTCAGCATAAGCCGCCCCCGGAATAGAATCCGTAATGTAATCAAGCTGATTGGTCCCGGGTTTGTAATGATAACGGAGACTATCCATACCCAAAGGCTTATTCATCCAGGTATGATTACCATTGCGTTTGTATCCGAGAATATTCCCATTCGGATCATAGGCTATTCTTTCAGCAAAATCGGGAACAGCAACAGGCGACCATGTATTATTGTTTGAATTCAGGTTTCTTGATACATCGTATTTTGTAAGGCGATTCAATGCATCGTACCGGTACAGGTACAAAAGCGGCTCTCCCAGCTTTGGTATATTCACGCTGATCGCGCTGATGCCTCCATTATACATCGGGCTTGTGGCGCTTCCTAAAAGTGCAAAGGGCGTTTTTCCTGAATTAACAGGCTGATAGTCTTCATTTCCAAAGTAATTCAGTGAAAAACCGATCGCGTCTTCCGCCGTAATCCCCCCCGGGTTGCCATCGCCTCCCATATCAAATTCTGGCTTGAGCGTTGTTGCATTCATCCCCTTCAACCAGCCCTGAAGGGTATAGGCGTAATCCAAACCCTGCACCTGCTGCTGACCCAACACAGCCCTTGCCAGTAAGCCGTGCCTATAAAAGAGGTAATAAGCATCATTTTCCCAATACACGCTATCCCGGCTGGTTTCCACATTGATCAGATTATCTTCCGCATCGAATGAATAACGATGATAAAATGCATCTGCCTGCCCAGGCTGATAGTTTATCTGCTGAACATTTCCATTCAGGAGATCATATTGATAGGTAATCGTCTTAAATCTATTGGAATGATCGGATGTTGTTTTGGAGTTGTAATCCTGGATCAATGTCTTAACATTTCCGAGAATATCATAATCATAAAATGACCCGGAAGCTCTTTCACCCGCGGCAAGATCTGCAGCGTTGTCGTATACCGCCGACCACGAAACCCGGTTCCTTAGATTTTCCGCGTTCAGTGCCAACCCGGCAAATGGCGTATGAGGCACGTCGTACACTATTTTTTTGATCTGCGTTTTGCTTCCGGCGCCATCCGCAAGCCACTGTCCAAACATATCGTTGTTACGGGAAATGCTTTCGGTCATGGGGGTGGAGCTCGTCACCTCGCCTGTTTCTGTTGTGCGGCCTATGAAATCGTATAACGAATAGCTATAGTTATTTGCGAGCAATTGTTCCGCATCCTGCGAAATTACCAGGCGTACTAATTTGTCGTACCAAAAACGGCTGAGGCCTGCATCCGGGGATTTTCTCGCTATTACTTTATTTAGCGTATTGTAACGAAACTCCGTTGCCATCGTATGACCCGGCACCAGCCATTCCCCGGCCTTTCTGGCGGCTGCCACGCTATCCAGCCAGCTTCTTTCCCTTCTTTTGTTTACACCTGCCGGAGGCACTGTTTTCACCAGGTTACCTGCCTGATCGTAATAATAAAGGGTATAGTGATATTCCGCGGAAGTGTATGTTACGGAGAACTGCTCCAGCGCTTTTGCAGACAGCGCGGTATTGATATATCCGGCCACAAAATCATTCTTCACCGAGTCCACATAATTCTTATACTTCACAGATCCTGCGCTCACGGCAAAATACGTGCTATCCGCACATGCCGTGATGTTTTCCAGTGCCACCGGCGGGAATACCGGCGCTGCATTTCCGCAAAGCATGATGCGGTCGCTCACTTCATAGCAGCTGTCCATACCCGGGCAGTTCATTACCAGCCTTTCCGGGGTTACGGCTGTTTCAATAACATTCACCGTACTTACCTGGTTGGTGGAAATTGCCACGACCTCCTGGAAATAAGTTGCCGTTCGTGCGCCCGCGTATGTGATATTCGCAGAGCTGAGAGCAGCGACAGTATCAAGGCAACCGGAGCGCCCGTCTGCCCCAGCGAGCATTAGCAGGGCAGACTGTTCGTTGTATTCACCCGCTCCTGCCAGTGTGCCGTCAGGATCCTGGAGGATGCGGCGGATGCGGTCCGTTCCGCCATTGCGGGACTGTCGGGTCCACTGCACGGAGTTGTCGGTGCGGAGCTTATGCCAGTATACGTCCTGGTTAGATTGGGCGGCATAATAACCGCCGTCCAGTGCAGGGCTTACGGTAAAGGACCGCAGATCCAGGCTTCCCGGATTGTCGAGCCTGGTGATGTTCATAATAAAATTGCCGCTGGTAACGTCCATCAGCACCCCGTTGCCGTTGGTGCTGCCCATCCCGGTCATATTCACCATGGCGATCTTGTAACCGTTGGGAATTTTGAGGAAACCGGTCACTATATTGTCTTTTCCTTCCACATCAAACTGCGCCAGCTGGATCAGCGTTCCCGTGTTTTTGTTCATTCTTATCAGCAGCACATCATAATTGGCCGTTTCCCTGACAGAAGCCGCGGCAATCAGCGTGTCGTTGTGCTCAAGGATGTTGATCTCCTGTCTCGGGGCGATATACCCCACCCGGTTGAGCCATTTCATTTCGCCGTACGCGCTGAATACGCCCATGAGCCAGTCCGTATTGGCGGCGGTGCTATTTCTCAACCCTGCGAACCCGAAATTGCCATTCTGCAAAGGGAGAATATCCACGCCTTTGGCACCATGCGTCTGTCCGAAGTCGATCACGCGGTTCCATTCGATATTGCCGGCAGAATCAAGTTTGAGAATAGTTGCCGCACCGCGATCGTAACAATAGGAGAAGGTGTTACCGGTGATAATGAATCCGCCGTCGGCGGTCGTTTTCAGCCGGGCGAACTCATCATCCATTTCCGCACCGAAAGTTTTTGCCCAACGGAAATTACCGAGGCTGTCCGTTTTAACGAGATAACCGTCTTTGCCGCCTGCGCCTCTTCCGGTAGTGGAGCCAGCAAGAATATAACCGTTATCGGCCGTACGCTGGATGTCGTTGATCACATTATTGCCGCCATTGGTATAAGCGCTGACGAGCTTTCTGGATGCGGAATCGCCGGCAATACACACCATTTCACTGTGAACGGGATGGGGCACGTCGCAGCTATCCATAAAATGTACATATTCCCAGCCCTGTTTGCTGTAGCCGAAACGATTGTTCATGTAGCGGGTGAACAGGTCATTCTTTGCCGCCTGCGCTGAATCGTTCGTAACATAATCCGGCGCAAAGGAAGGATATTCGCCGAGATACTGCTGAAATGCAGTTTTTACTTCTTCGCAGCTCACACAAGGGGGCGCTGTGCGGCATTGGATTACTACCGGGATGGATACCGGTGACGGCAGGAAGTTGCAATCCGCCATACCACCGGGCGAACAGGCGTCTAACAGGATGTTGAGGTTGGCCTGGGATACATTGATTTTGCGGGTTCTGTTCAGATATGCGGCAAACGTGCTATCTGCAGAGGTTTTCAGCTTGTTATACTCCTGGCTGAACGCTTGCAGTGTACGGCATTCGCAATCCTCCGGGCGGGTATAACTAAGTTTGTCACCACCGGGTGGCTGTTTGCCGTAAGGCAGCGGCATGGTGATCAGTTGCGGGTTGCACCGAAGGGAATTGGCAATTCCGTGCTGCACATTGTATTCATTGATAACGTCTTCGAAGCTACGGTAGCGGTAAGTAGAAGTTGGCCTTACCGTGCCGGCGCCGCGGGGGTGATCGCGATCGGCTCCCTGGCGGCATACTTCCTTCAGCCTCGGGATGATAACGTTGTCAAGATCTGCCTGAGGATAGTTGCAGGGGGCAAGCTGCTGTACCCAGGCTGTTACCCAGGCGTCGCAGTTATCGCTGTACATCTGCTGCTCGCGCTGGTCGGCTTCCTGTTTCAGTGCCGCCTCTGACTGGTTCGTGCCGGTAAGATCGCCAACACCGCTCTGCGACAGCATCGAAGCCCGATCCTGAATGCGGGCCTGGTATCCCATAAGCGTCAGTTCAACGGCGGTGGAACCACAGCTTACGCTGTTCACTGCCTTGCCAATGATGTCCTTCCTGGCATTCAGATACATTCCCCTGAAGTGCCTCCAGGCCATATCCAGGTCTGCGGCACATTTAGCAATACTGTCAAATGCGAATTGAGGTCTGCGGTTGGCATACAAGCAGTCTTTGTCTTTGGGACCGCAGCTGACCATTGCACCGGCCGTACTCCAGGCTGAATAACCGGCAAAAGGTCCATTCAGGGACATGTTCAGCGCATTTTGGTGTGTAACAGCGAGCGGGTCGCTGCCTTTTGGGAAAGGAACACTGTCAAGACCGGTAGGGTTCAGGTAACCTAGCGCTTTCGCTTCGTGATAAGTATCAGTGGCTTCGAATCGTTTTTCCCAATCAATGCTTTGCCTGAATTTTTCGTACTCCAATAACCTGCAATATTCGGGATGGAAACGTAACAGATTTTCCGCCCATGAAGCCCTGAACATACTGTTGAACGATTCAGGCGTAAGTTGCTGCGGTATCCATCTGGATCCCGTCAATGGGTCTACAACGGTATCCTTCCTGCCGTTTTCGTCTGTATACAGAATGCCCGCCTGCTTATAAGCAGGTAAAACGCCGGGCGATGACTGGTAAAATATATTATGCAGTTTGTCCCTGTTCTCCAGGCCTGCGTATTGACCGGAAGGCGCCATCATGTCCATTACCATGAATTGCCGCATTTTGTCGATGATATTGGCTTTGCCGCAGAGATCGTCGCAGGCTGCAATAGCATTATTGTAGGCTACAAGCGCCTCGGAGCGGTAGAATACCGTATCTGCAACCGGAATGCCTGCTTCTGACATATACCGGCTACGGAATGAGGCCCAATCCCCGATCCCATCAAGACAGCTTTGGCAGTCCGGCACACAGGCGGCGGTGCGCTGCTCTATTTTTTCCTGTTCAATAAGCTCTTCCTGCGTGGTACATATATTGGAAAATCCGAACACGCTGTCGCGGTAATATTGTAATACTTCCTGGTTAACCGAAAGGGTTTTGGCAATATCGTAACTGCCCCTTTCCAGATAAATGGTAAAGTCCACCTCAATGGGCTGCGGCGCAGAACAGTTTACCAGCAGGCTATCCGGATGGAAGTTCCGGATAATCGTATCAAATGGTCTTCCTCCGAGGTGAAGATTGTCTACATCATCCGTGATCCGGATGCGCAGGTCATAAATCCCGTTATAACAAACCGTGTTGTTATTACAATCCTTTTTACTAAACACCGGCGGTATTAGCCGGTATTTAAAGCTATATACGCCCGCTTTGGCCACCGTTTGGGAATTGCGGCTTTCGATGGACATTTCCCTGATCATATTTTTTCCGTCGCCGGAAAGAGAATCAGTTACCTCGATCTCATCTTTTGTAGGCAGATCATCCAGTGAAGCGCTTTCGGGCGAACCTACCAGTGCGGTGGCCACCGTGCGTCCCTGCATGTCCTGATAATTTACGGCCACCTGGCCGTTGGGGTCCATCACGGTGTTCTTAAAATAATGATATGCCAACCCCGCTTCGGTGCCGAAAAGGGCGTCCAGCTCTTCCTGGGTGGGTGTGGTATAGAAGTATTTCGTTTCGTGATTGCTTCCCAGTTTAAATGTCGGCCCCAATCCGCCTTCCCGGGAAACCCTTCCGGTATTGTCTTGTGTATACTCTGTTTCAGCAAATGGCCTGCCTCCGGCATCCGGAATGAATTGATGTACGCCCGATGATTTCAGGGGGTTGTTGTCAGAATAATATTGGCTGGCGCCCGAGCTTTTACCCATTGGCGCGGCACTGCCGGTGAGATATTCTTCGGTGCCGGCGATATAATCGTAATGATCTTTATCGTATTCAGCGCCGTTAATATCCCTGTTAAAAAGCGGGGTATATTTAATAATTGTGTTGAGCGTGGGAGCCGGAAGTACCTGTATAACCGGGCGGCCCTGATAGTCGTAAAAGCTTTCCGTTACTACCGTTGTCTGGGAAGTATTGTCTTTTGTGACCACCTGTCGGTTCCGAAGGCTGCCATCAAAATATTCGGCCACCACGCTTTTTTTACCATTCTCGGCAAACGTGATACTCGCCTGCCAATTCAGCTTTCTTTCATGCCCTTCAAATGAAAATTCGCCCGTTCCCCCGGTAAACTGCGAGCTCCACGCTGTTTCCACCCGTTGTTCACCTGCCTTCACCTGTATTGCTCTTACCCGGAAAAACAATTTTCCGTTACCGTCAAACATCAGCGGGATAACATAGGCATTGTCTGTTATGCTTACCCTTGTGGCATTATTGTCAAACACCCGTGCCGGGTCTACCGGCTGGCCGAAACGCAGGGACGCAAGCGTGCTGGAATCCACATAGGCCCACTCCAGGTCGTAGGCATCAGCGCCCTGCACAACCGGCCAGTATACCTGCAACTCATCCGGCGTTTCGCCGGAAGGCATATTAAAAGAGATGGTTCTTATAGCATCACCGGTGCAGGACAGTCTGTATTGCGGCTGCACTTCCATTTCATTGTCGAGTTGCAGTATATCAATCATTTCCACCGGCGCGGCCAGATCCAGCACTTTTACCTTTACGCGGTGTGCATTGTTGAACACGAAACTGTTTCGCATGGTATACGGCTGCAGCGTGTCATAGTTGATCACAAGCGTACGGTCTACTGAATCGTGCACGCTTCCGCCGCCGTAATAATACAGGCGAACGGATGCTGTAGCCTGGAAATTTGCAGGGATATATTTGCTGGAGTATTCATTGATCCTGAAGGTGATGATATTCCTTACGTTGTAAGGAGTATCCAGCTTGCCCGCCAGCGCCGGGTTATAAAAAGCGCTGTCGAACACTTCCAGCACGGAGTCCTTAACAAGCTGGCCAGCCGCCCCGTCCAGGGTCTTTTTCAGTACAATGCTTTTCCGGTGCTGGGCACCGGCTGTTGTTGCGGCCAGCATAAAAAAGGCCAGCAGGGCTACAACAAGGGGATGTTTCTGTAAGAACAATTTCATAGGTTTCGGTGCTATAAATTGGTCGATGCTTTAAATATGGTATAATCCTGATAAGCGGCTGTGGTCTTCAGTTCTTCGCCTTCCCTGAAAAAGAAGTTCTTTTCATCGAACTGCGCCGCGCTCCATTCCGGTTTCCGGTATTTTTCGAAATACATGGAAACGACGACATGTTCCCCGAAATCGCCCGCATGCTCTGTGGAGATTTGTCCCAGGCTGCCGCCCCGGATCATTTCTGTACGGATCGTGTACCTGATTTTTTTCACCACGCCATCCACAGGATTTGTTTCCAGTTCTATCTTTCTGCATGGGCCCTGTGGGTCAAACTCCAGCTGTAGTTTTTTCCCGTCCGCTGTTTTTTCGACACTGAATTTGCGTACGCTGCCCTGGCCTATCATTGCGCGCATTTGCTGGAACGGGTCTGCAGGCGTCATAAAGAAAGCTTTTGAGAGGTACATCAGTTTATCATCCTTAAACAGCACGATCACATAACGGTTGTTGTTCACGCACACAACGTTAGACAGCTCGTACCGGCTGCCTGCTTTTGTCATCTCCATCTTTCCCTTTGCGGAATCGATGATAGCAAGCGGCCTGCTTTCATCCGCATAGGTGTATCGCATATCGAATGCCAGTTCTTTATCACGGAACATGGCCTGTACTTCCGTGATCTCTCTGAACAGCCTGCTGGTGTCCACCTGTTGCGCTCCCGCGCCCAGTGCGGATAATACGATCATAATAATTGCCGGTATCCTGTACATGTTTATTCTTTTATAAGTCCGCTCCTTGTTTCCTTAATGGTTTTAATGCCTCGTTCCGTTTCTTTTTTCACGCGTATCAGCACGCCGTCGTCGTCGTATTCGTAGAAGGTGGCGTAATTATTCTCATCAAGTTCGGCCATCATACGCATAGTCATAGGGTCGTAAGCATAAGATTTCATATTGGCATTGTATGGATGGAACCGCACGTCGTCGATAAAAATATCGGAGGTGCCGGTGGCGATGAAGAGGACCGAAATCTGTGAACTGCCGGCCGGCACGTCCACTGCATATTCGTAGCGCTGCCATCCTTCAATGATATTGCCGGATGGCTGTACGGTATGGATAAAGGTCTCTTCTCCTTTTTTGATCACCAGCTTCACCACGTTTGAACTATAAGCGGAACAATTGCAGTCAGCCTGTTCTTTCACCCATGCACTGAACAGTACCTTTTTACCGGTAAGGGGCGAAAAGGAAGGCAGCAACACGGTAGAATCCGCCTTCACGGATTTCAGCACGAGCCCTGGGGTGCTGCATTGCGCCGCGCCGGTAACGAATACCGGAAGGGTTGCGGCGCCTCCTGTGTCCGTCACTGCATGACTGGTAAACATGGTATCGCCTGCCGCAAGACGCATGGAGTACCTACCGGTATGGCGCTGGGTCGAATCCAGCATACCGAGGTAACCGCTAAAATCGAAACGGCGCCCTGCAGAACAATCCATTTCGCATACGTCGGAGGCGAGATCATAATCCTCGAATCCTTCGAACGCGGCTTCCCGGTACCGGCTGTTCTGCACCACCGCCACAGCCAGTGTATTCTCGAAGCCGTAGATCGCTGCGTTAAATCTTCCCAGCGGGTCTTTGTTTTCCAGTTCATACCCTTTTTTATTGAATAAGGTCGATTCTGTCGTCCAAAGCCAGCGGGTTGTATCCTGGCTTGCTTTCCAGCCATTCTGCTGTTTTTGCCAGAAACTGAGGAAATCCTGGTAGGTACCGTCTGTACGGGTATTGGTCGGCTGGCCGGGGTCGGATTCTTTCCGCGCGCCGTAATAAGCGTAGGATTTAAATGCTCTCCAATTGCCCAGCAGCCCGGCTGTATAAGGATTTACACTGGTATCGGTAACACTGCTGTAACAAATGCGTTCAAAGTCTGCAAGATCCAGCGTCACTTCACCACGGATAGTATCCTGGCAGATATCCGCGCTAATAGCCACTTTGAAAATACCGCGATGCTGCGGCCCGAGATCACGGATCACAGGGGCTTTCGCCGTATCAACGGCGCCATCGGGGAAGGCCCAACGGTAAGTAATGGCTGTTGTAGGCAGTTGTAACACATTCAACCGGGCAACATCGCCTACGCAATAGGTTTCTTTATCCAGCATAGCCAGCTGGGCGGTGGCGTAATCCAGTATCTTCACGGTTTGAACGGCGAAAGCACCGCAACCATCTACTACTTTTACATCATAGTTTTCGTTTACCATCAGTGAATACCCCGAACCGGAAAAGAACCTGCCAGTGTTATTGGCATCGAGGTAGGGCCCGTTGAGCCCGTTTCCCGCTTCGGCCAGCATATACTGGTAACCTCCGGTGCCATTGCGTGCATGTACCACGATACTGCCGCTGTTGGGTGCGCCCTGGGGACATATGAAGCCAGACGTGAGCGTTGCGTCGATGGCAATTCGTTTTGGTGCGTAGTTGACCACCATCGTGTTGTTGTCCCAGTCGCTGACACTAGTGGGAGAGGCCGTTACACTGATCTTGTAATTGCCTTCCGCGGGTAAAGTAAGGGGAGAGCCGGCCGGAACGATACTTTGGTCTACGATTATGCCGGGAGGGCTGGAGGTGATCTTATAATACGTAGGTCTGACCTGCCCGTGGAATTTTACGGTGCCGTTTCCTCTTACTGCCATGCCCCCACAGGTATCGGAGGTTGAATAATCCCATTCATAAAAGTATACATCTTCAGGTGCGATGTTCATATTGATATAATGGGAGCCGCACCGGTCCGTAATTTTCCAGACGTAATTGTTCGGTGTAAAAGGCAGGCCGTTATCTGACTCATAAAACAGGTAACCACCGCTGCCGGCAAATGGCACAACACGTCTTGCACGGTGGGTGGCAGGCGCCACCAGCTCAATCACGTCGCCTGCCGCCCACGAAAGGCCGGACCGCATATTCACCGTCACGAGCGCTGAATTATGCATGCCGTTTGTTTGAGCGGTAAAATAGATGCTGTACTGCGATGCCGGGTCCTCCGGTTGTATTACCAGGCTGTCCGCAGTGTACAGTGGATAATTATCCGCCGAACGGACGTCAATATCATAAATGCCATAAGGGAAACCCTGTTCGCTCCAGCCATTCGGGTCATATACCGTGAAGTTCCACTCCTGCAGGGTATTCCTGTTCCTCACTTTTATTTGCATGGGCATACAGAAGCGGTCTGACATAAAACTGAATATACAGGCGAGACCAAAATCGATATTACAGTTCTTAACCTGTGTTACATTCACGAGCGGCGGATTAACTGTGTATGGCAATATCCATATCTGCCCGCAGGGGGATTTGATATAATAGTTGATCACCTTCCCGTAAGCATAGGAAGCCGTTTCACCGGCAGGCAGGTCCAATAACAATGTATTGCCGTAATAAACATCGTGGTAAGCGGCGGGTGTCTGGCCCGGCCATGCAGCGCCATACTGAAAGCCGGACCCAGCGTAGACGTAACCTGCGTATGCGGAGGCGGACGATATGGGAGGAGACGGCACCACCAGTTTGTTGCAGTTCTGCTGCGTGACACTCATGCTATGCAGGTTCAGTGAAGTGAGGGTAGGTTCCGGAACGGTACCCATGCTTACTTCCTCCTCGGACCCTATGCCGCAGGAATCCGAAAGCACAAACGTATAATTCCCGGTAGGCAGGTCACCTACTATCAGTTCCAGGTTGCTGGAAAAAAATTCTGCAGCGCCTGTGTACGTTCCCGGTGCTGCGGTGATGGTTGCCCTGTAAGGTTTCCGCCCGTTGGTAAAAGTCAGCTTTACCTGTCCGGAGTTGCAGTTAGGGAAAGGGTCGCGAACCTTCAACGCGTCTCCGGAAAAAGGCACATAATTCCCGGGAACGGTCGCAAGTACCATAACAGAATCCAGCTGACCGCCGCAAATGCCGGATACCAGTACGGAATATTCTCCCGCCGCGAGGTTCTCGAACACCGGCGTGCCGATCTCAGGGTATTCAAGCCCGGATGCCGATTTCAATTTATACAGTTTGTTGGTCACGTTATCCTTATCCGGCCCCGTCAGCAATATGGTAATCTTACCGCTTGCTGCGCAGCGGGAGGAATCAGTAACGGCCTGAGCAGACCAGTCGCACTGCGCCCGGGCCGTTTTTACCGATGTAAGCATCCATCCGGATACCAGTATGACTATCAGTAATATTTTTCCGCTTATCCTCATAGGTAATCCAGGTTATTGTTTTTGGGGAATTCTTCTGTATTGGCAGGTATAATCCGCTTTTATCAGTTGACCGGAGGTGTCTTCCGTTACGGTATACGGACGGGCAAGTATCAGTATATCTTCCGAAGGCCTTGCCCATGAATAGGTAAAATGCCACTGATCGTCCGGCTGTTGCCGGGTAAGCCGTACAAGGCCGTTGCCAGCGGGGATAAATACTCCTCCCTCCGTTCTGCCCTGGCGGGTGCTGCGGTACGAGTTGCCACGGAATTCCATTTCTGTAAGCAGTTCCGCCCTCACCGTCCCGATCCGCGTTTTGTCGGTAAGCGTATATTCTTTCACTAAAGCGCCGGTACCGTACGCTGTTTCCTTTACCGTTACTTTTTCCAGTTCCCATTTCCCCGTCAATCGTAATGCGCTCGTGTCTGTATACTGCGCTGCAGTATTCGAAAAACTCACTGCCATCAGTACACAGGTCAGCAATAAATATTTTTTCATATTGTGCATATTATCGTCGTTAAAACAGGCAGATGATCTTTTCCTTTTTTCTGTCTTCTACCTGCCAGTTCTGTTTGAATTCCATCATCTGGGCGTTGATGATCCGGCTATCTGCATCTATTTGCAGTACATATTCGCCGGATGGCAGCTTCTTCAGCGGGTTTTCCAACATCGTTACCATTCCTGCGGCGGCGGAAATGTTTTTTCTTCCGGAGCGAATCACCTTCAGATTCACGCCATCCCCCGAAAACGGCCTGCCGTTTTTGTCCATGAAAAAGATATTGGCCGGTTCGCCGCTGAGTGCGTTTGCATCCACCGCCCATATCACCCCGGCGCTTCTGAAAGTGGCTATCAACGGGTCACAGCCATTCCCGCTGATATTATTCTGGGAATACACCAGTATCTCATCACCCGATGCGAACATACCGGATATGGAATCCATACCGAGGTTTGTAACGAGCCTGCCCTCGCGGAACGTGGCTTCCTGCAGCAGTGTGCCAATATTCTTGTACGCGCCGCTCATGCCATCATATACCCAACCGGCAGGATAAGTGAATTGGTAAACGAGATCATCATGTTCGTTTTGGATGGCGGTGAGGATAACATTACCGCTTTCCGCATCAAACAGGAGATTGCGGGTGGCGACGCGGCTGCCTTTATCTATTACAACGGTGCTGTCCATGATACCATGCCGGTAAATGACCTTCGTGGCGGCGACCGACCTGAAAAGATTCTCCTGCCGGTGCGGAAATGCCCAGAAAGACGGGTAGCCGAGGATCGGGGGAAGGCCAAAACTAAAGATGTCGCCGTTTACATTGAAGTCTATGGCATGGCTGATGCTCAACTGCTGGCGCATGTCCAGCATCAGTTCCATGTCTTTTCCCATCTGCGTTTCAGGATCTATCTGCCCGTTTGCATTCATGGCGGGTACAGTGCTGCTGAGACGGCCGGAGAGCGATGGCGTATTATCCAAGTGGTAATGATAGGTAGTGCTGCTGATAGGATTAATGCTGTCTGTTTCCGCGTATACCTTTTTGTACTTCATCTGGCCGTGCATGTCGTTCAATTCGACTTTAAAGCCCTGGCTTATTACGAGGTGGCGCATCACGTTTACCTCCAGCAGGTTCGTCAGCCATGGACTGTAGCGCAGCTTGGTATCGGGGCCCAACAGTGAATGCTCGACAATCACGGGAAAATCAAATGCAGTGTAAAAACCTGTTTCCACAAAACCGTTGGCGGAACGGGTTTTGGCGGTACGGATGGAACGTGTGCGAACGTTACTGTAACCCACCGTCGGAGCGGGAAAAAAGGTTTCGCCAAGCGGCGTTTCGACATAACCCAGCGTGGTAGGTGCCAAAGAAGCCACCTGTTCGCGATATTCGAGAGGTTGTTTCCAGGGATTTTCCTCGCCGCCGATAACCGGTTCGTAAGCGGCAACGCCGCTGCTGATCACAACATCCTTTCCATGTATGCGGCGCCTGGTGACGTACGAATACTCCGTGCCATAAATGGATTCTTTCTGACCGGTCATAGCATTCCAGTTATCATAAACGAGTATCTGGCGAACACGGTGGCCGCCGCCCAACTTTTTGTAGGCGGGTGTGTTCAAACGCACATAAGCACGTGCAAGATCAACTTCCTGCACCCAGTGTTGCGATCTTGCCGCCTCATCAAAGGAACGGAAAGCATTCACGATATTACCTGCCATGCCTGCGATCATCTGTACGCCGGCAGCCAGGTCCAGGTCATCACCTACGTCCGACCCGCGATACGCTTTGCCTGGAAGGTTCAGCCGCAGGAACTGCGATGCCGTGCGCGCCATCGGACTGTAAGGGCCATAGTCGAATCCTTTTTTATCCACCGGGATCATTTTCATCCAGATGGTGTTTCCACCCGGAAGGTAGCCATACTGCCCCGGCTCCAGCTTGCAATAACCGGAAACAAAGTCGTACCCCCCGCCCCAATTGTCCGAAGGCATTTTTACGTTCAGGCGGAAGTACAGCTTTTCGATGCCTTCAAGATATTTTTCCATGACTTCTTTATTAGATGAGACCGCATCAGGTACGTCCACCGCTATATAAAGATGTTCCCGCGAACCGTAGAGCTGGTTGCTCAGGTCGTTCCTGGCGGCAGGTTGTGCAGCTGAAAAACCCGCTACCCGAAACATTTGGGCGGCTCTTTTATTTTGTACGAATGCATAGTCGTCGCTTTCATAGTTCACTTTCAGCCTGCCGCCCGAGGGAAGAACGACTGAATCCAACGCCCAGGCGGCGGCATTGTTAGCGGCAATTGCACTGTCTTGCAGGGCATAAGGATAATCTGCGTTCGTAACAACGTTACCGGGCTGAGAGCCGGGGTTGCTCATGGCGTTCTTGTAATTGCCCCATCTGTCGTATGCGTTGCTGCTGTACGAAGGGTTGTTGGCATGGTAGTGGAAATGGTAGGCATTCTTTTTGCCTTTTTTATTGCCGTTGTAAGTGAAATAAACGCTCTTTAGCGTGAGCTTTGCCCGGGGCATACCGGTATAGGTATTATCAGGGCAAAGCACATCACCATATTCAAAATGAACGGTTTTGACGGGTCGTGCCTTTGTGCCGTAGCGGAGATATTCCGCTTTGGAATACAGGTTGATCTCCACGAGCTTTTTAGCCCGGATATCTAATTCCGGCTCACCATTTTCTTTCACCGAAAAAAGGTCATTCCGGTCTTCCAGCTTAAAGGTGGCGATCATGGTTTTCGATTCTATAGAGTTGAGGTACCAGAGCTCTTTTTCACCATATACATAACTACCTTTATCGTCCCGGTTCTCGGAGCGCAGCCCCTGATTGTAAGAAGCGGCATATCCATGCGGAGTTCTCCATTTGAATGGATTTTTTATGCCGGCAACCTTGGTGTAATTAAACTTAACGGCATCCCCCGGATCGTCGTCTGAAATGCCGTCGCCGGTAGCATCCACATAATCCGGGGAAAGGATGCCGGAAAGCAGGAAGGTATGCGCGTAAGCAGGCGTCACTTCGCTGCTGTAATAGTTGTCGATGCCATTGCGGTTCTGTTTGGCCGTATTGTCTATACCATGTGCATATTTCACAGTATCCGCGAGCGGATCGCCGTTCTCACGCCTGGCGGCAAAGGTCACTTCTTTCTGTTTCAGGTTGTACACGGGAACGCCGTATATATACCTCCTCCCGTCCGTGTTCAGTACATCGATCTGGGAAATGTGGTTTTTCTTCCGAAAGGCGTTGACGCGTTTTTCTTTATACAGCTTGTCTTTTACAACCTCAAAAGTGTCCGTCCTGGGAGGAAGGTACATATCCTTCCAGGAGAGCTGCGTATCCCCGCACTGCCACACCATTTTAAATTTCGCCTGTTCGGGGTTGCGGTTAACATATTGTATCTCCAGGGAATATATCTCGCCGGCTTCGAGGTTCAGATAGCTGATCCTCTCGGTGCTGCCATCGTTCTCCCCGTCGAATGTTTTCAGTACATGGAGATCGTTCACCCAGAACTGGACACCGTCGTCCGCCCACATCGAGATCTTGTACCGCCCCGTCACCGGCGCCTTGATACGCCCGGTCCATCGCACGGTAGACCGCTGATTCCCCATGTAATTGTAATTCTGGTCCTGCCTGGTATAAAACTCCTCCTTATTGGCAATATCAAAATCGGTATCTATGCGGGAAAATTTGAAGTTCTGGAACTGGTCTCCCTGGTAATATTCACCCTGCAGGCCAACGCCTTCCCCTTCCGTATCTGTCGGAAACTCGTCGTTGCAATTGGCAAGTACGTACTGATTTAACCCGTAGTTCTCGATATACTTGGAGAAACCTGCCGTGCCCGCCTCTTCCGCATTCAGGTAAGAGATCACCTGCGTCCGTTTGTCTCTTTCCGTCTTCACCGCCTGGCCGGGCGTAACTGTCACCTCGCCTACCTCGTTCCCACCGCGATAACGTACAAGTTTGTTGGTGGATGTAATGGAAGGCAAAACGCGGTTCGGCTGGCTCAGTTTGGCATATACCACATCGTCGCCACCGATCTTGTCATAAAAAGCTTTGGTGTTCACCGCCTTTTCTCCCGGGTTGCGGAAATATGCAGCTTCGTATTTGCCGGACGATCGAGTGAAAGGCACGGCGGAAGCAAGCGGATTGGCGCTTTTCCAGGCAGAGGTCTCTGAAAACGCTTTAGTGGCGGACACGTCTACACCCACATGCAACAGGTCGCCAAAACCAAGATCCAGGTTGCCGGTCAGGGACTTATCCCTCGTGCGCATCTGGTGATCGAATACATAACCTACGTCGCTGCGGTATGCACGGAAAGTACCGCCCGTTCCTTCACCTGACATAGTGAACACATCATAGGTATATACCGGCACCGCGATATTCGGGAACTCGGGTTTCTCCCGGTAAGGGATTTCCCTTTCCCGGTTGTAATCAAGCAAAGCAACGGGGTTATCCGCTCCTTCCTGGTAATACAGGTAGCCAAACGCGGGCAGATAACGGGTTGTATCCGCGTCTTCGATATATTGTTTGGTCACATACCCCCCGATATAGAAGTTAGGATCGATGGATTTATACTCAACTCCTACTTTTACCATGGCTGTGAACATGCTGTTGGTGAAAGGCATGGAAATAGTGGGAGAATAACCGGGATAGGCGAATGAAAGACTGCTGCTGAACACGGTCCCCGAACCGGTGTGCAGCAACCGCAGGTTATTATTCTTACCCTGTTTGATCTTATTAATTTCCTTCTGAATATTGGCTGCTGACTTGAATTGCCGAACGCCGCCGGAAAATTGCAACGCCTTCATGCCCGAACGGGAATTGTAGGAAGTGCCTATGCCTACATTGCCGCCAAAGCCACCGGAACCATCCGCTTCCTGCCTGGCCCATGCGTATGACAGGCTTGGCGAAAGCGATAAGCCTTCCTGTGAGTTGTTGGTGATGGCCAGCCCCCCACTGAGCGAACCGCCTGCCACACCACCGGCGTTAATACTGGGATTAATGCCCGCTTCCAGCCCCCATCCCCTGTAGGTATTGTGAAAGATGCCAAGGTTCACGCCAAGACTGACATTCACGCTGTCTTGCACGCCACCTGCGCTGGCCGCGCCTTTCGGGAATCCCGCGATCTCGATGCCGGCGCCCGTTGTGACGCCAATGGTCTTATTGGTTTTTACCCAAGCAGTTTTTGCAATGGTATCCTGCCCGTTAAAATCATCCGGGATGCCACGCATATTGCGCGTGATGGAGCCCGGGTTGATATTCCACCCGAGCCCGCACCAGCTGGCTTCCTGGTCCATGGTCACACCGCTGTTGTAACCAAGCGCAAGCGGATAGCCACCCACGTCTATCAATGGGATGTTGTAACTGAAATCGCCGGTAAACAGGTCTACCATATTATCGCCGTTCACCGAGGAGAAAGCTTGTGTTTCCGGTTGGGTTGGGCCACCGTTGAAAGGCGTTTTTCCCGTTTTTGGAATGGCAGCAGCCGGTTGCGGGCTGATGCGCGACAGGCCGGCCATTTTTCTGCTTTCCCGGGGCCATACCTCGGCGCCCCGGGTCAATGCCGCCCGGGCAGGTATCACCGCCTCGAAATAGAGCAGCCCAAGCATTCCCCATGCAAGTCCTTTTCTTCCTTTAGCCAATGCAAGAATCATCGTAGAATATTTTCAGGTACAGGTTAATTTTCGGATTGATATACAAACTTCAGCTGCCAATATTCTCCCCTGCTGTTCAGCAGGCGGAAGAGATAGCTGGCGCCATTATGGAGGCCCGCTTTGGCGGGGATGGTTACTTCCAGCCGGTTCCCGCCGCGCTGTAATGCCAGCGAACCGTGGTGAATAGCGCGGTTACCGTCTTCCAGTGCGAGCACTTCATACCGTACCGTGCTATCCGCGGTTTCGTTGATATAGTCTATATATACAGTACGGGAAGTATAGAGAATGTTACCGTCCAATTGGCGGCGAAGGCGGGCGTACACGGCATTGGAAGAACCGGATATATTTTTTTTACCGGCGATGCGGAAGGCCCATACCTCGGTTTGCGCGGCGAACTGCTCTCCGTTTTTCGCGATCACACACCAGGCATAGGTTCTACCAGTGTCGAGCCTGGCGGCCGAAGAAGGATAGATCGCATAGTTATCACGCAACTTCGTGAGCCGCAGCACCGGCAGGTTTTGCTGGATGGCTTCCGGGGCCGATTGCCCGGCATGCACCTCCGTCAGCAGCATTTCATAGTTCAGTTGCGAGAACAGGTTTACCGGGGCCGGCGGCAGCCAGGTAAATTGCGGCAGGCGGCTTTCCAGTACGGCTCCATCTTCCGGCAAGTTCAGCATGGGCGGGCTTACCGGTTCTATGGTAAATGGAATGCAGTCTTCACGATTGTTATATTCTTTGCCGCCTTCCACATGAAGGCTATAACAGGCGAGGTATTGCCCTGCAGGCAAAAAACCGTTTACGCTCCGGTCGATATTGGCGGAGAGATATTCATATCGCACCGGCGATACATCCGCCATCTGCAGCTGTTTTGCTCCTTTGGTAAGCGTGATGTTCTTCGTAATGCCGGTAAGCAGGGGCTGATTTTGCTGCGCGTCCAGCAGGCGCAGGCTGATGGTTACATTCACCGGCCTGTCTGAAGCGGAGACCAGTAAAATATTCCACAACTGGGCCTTTAATATCACGCCCGCAGGAGGCACCTGCGGCATCATGCTCACCTGTGCGCCGGCGCGTAAAGCCAGTAAAAGCATGACAAGGCATAGGGATTTTCTCATTATATATTCTTTTAAAATATCCTGGTATAAGTAAGCCGCCCCGTTTTATTAGGCACAAGCCTCCGGTCTGTTCCCGGCACAAAACCCTGGTCTGCCAGCAACATCAATTCTCCCACCTTCGGCACTTCCACCCGCACATTGGCAGCATAACCCAACTGTCGCAACCTGTACACAGTCTGGTAATTATATTTCAGCCCGCCGCCCACGTCCAGCCATTTCCTCACTTTGTAATGCGCGTTCGCATCGCCGCCATATAAAGCATAATCCTGGTTGGCAGCAAGGTTTGCACCGCCGTTCAGCGTAAGCCTGCCCAGGAAAACGCTGTGCTGCAACACCAGGCTGGTACTGTTGAAATACACAAAACTGCTGTCTGACTGGCGGTTGTAAAACCGGGTACCGGAAAACATCGTGTTCATACTTACGCCGCGGTGCTGGTAAAAATGACTGACAGTGCCTACCATGGTGTAAAACATGTTCTCCATGAATTTGTCTTCCCCTGTTTTTATCAACTGAGAGCTAGGGAAATAGCCAAGCGATACCACGGGCCAGCGCCTTCTCCTGAAAGTGGCCTGGATGCTTTTAAACACGGTATTGCTCAAATAACTGGAACTTTCGAAAATGCTGGTGAACGCATTTTTCCTGACAGACGCCGAAACAGTCAACTGTTGGCGGAAAAACGGCTGATCCACTTTAACCATCCACCCTGTTTGCGAAGCACCGGAAGCATAAAGGCTGAAGGACTGAAAATTGGCGCCCATCATTTTGTACATGCCGGTAATGCGTGTGCCGGTGGCGGGAACGAAGGAGTTGGCAGACAAAGCGTAAGCCTGGTTACTATGTTCGCTGATGGCAAGCATGCTGCCCATCATTCCCTGCTGGTGAGCGGTTCGTTCATGCTGGGGAAGGCTCGACTTTGCCACTTCGCCTATGATATAATTGTTTTTGTCCACCTGCCAGCGGCCTTCCAGCGCCACTCCCATGATCCTGTTGTCTGGCACGGAAATGTTCGGGTCTGCACCCGTATTAAAATTGTAAGCCTGTTTTTTACCGGTGTAATAAGACAGGATGAGATTATTTCCGTCGCGCATGCCGTACCCGCCGCGGATAATATTGAGGTATTGTTTCCTGCGCCCGGTATTGACCACGAAATCGCGGAAACGGTAATCCACCGCGCCCGATCCGAAAGCGAAATACCACGAGGGATTGAATTCCGCCTGCACGCCGATAATACTGATGTGCCTGGCGGTCAGTTCCGAGTAGTCTACCATGGTTCGTCCAATACCCGCTGAACGTAAGGCCAGCAAAGGTTTATATCCGCGCGGCAGCACGCTGTCCGGCAGGTTCATAGCCTCCAGCCGTTCCGTCAGTTCTTTGGTGCTCATCTTTTGTGTAAGCACTTTGGAAAGGCTTTCCTTTTTAACACCCAGCCTTTTTAACGCCGCATTATATCGCTGTTCCATTGCACCGATCTCCTTTTCAAGGGAATCGATCTTCGCTTTTTTAATCTCGTATTCTTTTGCGATGCGCTGCACGCTGCTATCGTTCGCCGGTAGTTTTGGTTTGTAATCCCTGATCCCTCCTTTTAAGGGCAATGACAATCTCCCGGGCAAAGCAGGCATTTTCAGTTCTTTCACACCATACAACTCCCGTTCCCTGGCTTCAATCAGCCGCTGTATTTGCGACGGCGCGGAAAACCAGTTTTTGAGGCGGTACAGCGAATCCCATTTTTCATTCAGCTTCCGTTTCATTCCATCCAGTTCTTTCCATTGCTTCAACCGGCCCGCGTCCCATGCATTCGCTTTCTGAAGGACGGAACGTTTGAGATCCAGGCTGTTGTATTGAAAGTTCATGCCGGTAATGTCCCGCAGAAGGCTGGAATTACTCCTGCTGGTGCTGAACGTAAGATGCAGCGGATATTGATCGCGCACCATAATGTCCAGCGTGGTTTGCAGCGTATGCTGGTATATTTCTTTTTCTAAGTATGGCGTATCCGTGTTGGACTGATAATAAAAATCATACATCACATTCCCGTGGACGGACAGAAAAGGTTTTTTAGAAGGGCCGGCGGAGGGCGCATACCGGCGCGGCTCCCTGATCCGTATGCCCGTTACCGTATCTTCACGTAACGTATAACGGAACATCGGCAGCAGCATTACGCTTTTGCAATTTCCTGCAGGCATAACAAAAAAACCGCTGTCTGTAACCTGGTAATAAAAACCACCCAGCGTATCCGCGCGTTTTTCGTGTGAAAGGACGCGGAATGTTTGTTGGGCATGGCACAGGCACGCACTACAGATCATAAGTATGAGAAAAACCAAATATCTCAAAACGGTGCTGTTAGGGTTACTCAAAAAAAAGAAAAATGAATGCCGGGTTACACTCGTCAGGCGAGCACATTCCGTGAATACACGCCGATCACATACCATTGTAGGCCATCACAATACAACTGAACGGCCATGTTATTGCCGCAGGCACTGAATCCGTTCGAATTATCGATCTTTTCCCCTATGGCGGCGTTCAGCCGCACGGTGTTCACACAAGCGGGCCAGGGGTTCATCAGGCTTTTGATCACGAATATCCTGCCCGAGCATTGCGCCGCAGGCGGCAGGGTAACCGTTATCTGGATGGTATTCCGCACTATCACGAAACGGTGCGACGGGCTCAGCACGGTATCCCTGGTGATCAGCAGCGGGTCTCCCAGCTGAAACAGGGCCATCATCCTGATGTCGAGCGTATCGTGCCCTTTTATGGCAAGCGAAGAATCTCCCACACGCTCCAGCTCCGCTTTGCGAAACTCGGTGCGGCCGTTGCCTTTGTTGTACAAAAAACCCGGGGTGCCTTTCGTACGGTTCTCAATTATAAGCTCGGAAGTATCACAGTCACTGTAAATCCGCACACTGTCTGCGCGTATCTGGTAAACTTTCTGGGCACAAAGCTGGTTTCCAAGGAATAACAGGAAAACAAACCATATTAACTTATTCATAGGGTAGGGAAAAACAATTAATGAAATAAAACGATTACTGCAATAGGTTAACCAAAGTAAATTAAAACATTTGGCATTTCATAATATTAACGGAAAAAAAAGACGAAGAAAGCTAAACATCTTTGTGGTGGTGGGAAATATTTTTTTTAACCGCCAAAACACCTGATTTTCGCTGACATCATGCCCTTCCTACACTGTTAACGCCCTCCTGATCGATCATACACCGTTTTCATTCCCAGCCTTTCGAAGCCGGAATTTTGCCTTTTTACAGGTACAAGGTGCCTTAACGGCCAGGATATATTCCGATGTATTGACGAGGCTTGCCACGGTAGTGATGTTCATTTCATCCGCCGGCGAACCGACGCTGATTGCAAAAGGCGAAGCGCTATATTTCATCACCGAATCGATCTTGTTTGAGAAAAATAATAAGCGTGCCCATGCTCCGGAATATTCCTGTCAAAAAAGGCTTATAAACTCCACGCAGCATTGCGTCACCGGAGCTGTCGAAGCATCATATGTGGTGCTCCCTACCGCGTCTTACTTCCCCTGCCTAAAACTTCAACTCAAACGCCTGTTTCTCCTTAAAATCCGGGCTAACAAACACCAGCCCGATAAAAAACAGGTCGATGGAAGTCGTAACGGCCGGGTGCGCTTTGATGGTTTCCCAGGCGCGTTCCATTCCTTCCGTCCAGTGCACATCGTCGAAAATGAGCAGCGACGAGGGTTTGAGATGCGGGAGACAATCCAGGAAATATTGTACGGTGGGCTCTTCGCGGTGATTGCCGTCGATATACACGATATCGGGGGAAGGGATCTGTTGCAGCACTTTGGAAAGTTCCGTATCGAAGTTGCCGATATGCTGATGGATCTTGTTTTGCAGGCCAAGGTCCCGGAAATTTTTCGCGGCGCGGGCGGCGATGTTGGGGCAGCCTTCGATGGTATAAACGTCTGCCCCGGCGGAAGCCATGTAAGCGGTGGAGAGGCCCATGGAAGTGCCCAGTTCGAGGACAGTAGAGGCGCCGAGGTATTTTACGAGGCGGTAGAACAATTGCCCGAATTTGGGCGGTTTGGCGGCATGACGGGTGATATCCTTCACTTTGCGCACATTGGTGGCGCCCATTAGCGAACCGGCGCCGAGATCGGTCACATTCAGCACCTCCGCGCTTTTAAGCAGTCCGGCCCGCAGGTTTTCCATGGGGGCGTATGCGGAGAGGAATTGTTTTTTATTGAGCACATCCTCCACCAACGCATAAACGAAGGGAGAATGCACGCTGTGGCGGTTGCCCGCTGAAAAATAATAGCGGATGTATTTTTTTGCCAGTTCTGCCTGATGCCTTACGCTCAAAATGAATAAATTTTAGCCTTTATCAATCCCCGTTGATGCATGCGGTGCCGTATCGGAACCCCGGAGCAGACCCGGGCCACATTTGCCGCTTCGCGCGAAATTGATGCAGCACCACTACTACCTTTTTTTGTTGTTTCAGCATGAAAACAGGGCCTTTGAGCGGCAAAGGTATAAAAATATGCGTAATACGTTCGTCGCTTATACAACCCTTTGGATTATGCAGTAGATAAATTTGTTATCTTTGTCTCTTGGACATTTTTGGCATTATATTTTCTTTAAGGTTTTCTTAACATAAAAAAAGGAGTTTTCAAGCATGCTCAAGCTAATCAGATGGATGATGCCGCTGTTGTTGACGGGATTTGTGAATATGACCGCCTCCGCCCAGGATACGCCTAGAACGGAGGTAAAACCGCCACTAGAGGTCAAATCGCCACAGGTGCGCACTGCGGATACTACCATTAAGAAAATCATGGAAGATCTCCAGCGGGTGGCAGACAGCGACAAACAGAACGCCAAAGCCATCGAACAACTCTCTCTCGGCAGGGAGCTGGACAACATCACCAAATACGACCTGATCAAAAATAACCTGATCCAGGCATCGGAAACCTACTATTTGCTCAACAAAAAGATAATCGATCTCAAATCCAGGACCACCACCAGCAACCTCGACGTTTTTATCACCTCGCTCAACAACCCGGAGAGCAAGGAACTGGGCTTTTCCCTCAGCGACCGCGTGGTGGAGCTCGTGGAAAAGATCATCCTGAAAGGCAAATCCGACAAAAACGAAAGGAACACCAAACTGGTGGAATCCACCAAATCCATCATCAATAGCCCCATCTTCAAAAGCTTCACCTCGCTCACCCCACCCCTGGCCATCGCCAGCTCGGTGATGAATTTCCTCCACAGCGTAAGCCAGAGCAACAAGGCCATCAACCACAAACTGTTGCAGGAATTCGAGAAAGAGCTGAATAAATACGTGATCTATTACACCGCGCTCAACGACGCGAACCAGAAATTCGAGTTCGGGCTCAACTTCAATAAAGACCAGCTTTCGCTGCTGCAGGACAATATGTACGACCACCTCGCCTTTACGTCGAACGTACTGAAAATGCCCCTGCCCGCGCGCGGGAACAAAACCATCGCCGAATCGCTGAACGATTATTTCATCGATTTCAAAAAAGATAAAGTGATCGATTTTTTCCAGAAACTGGAAACACAGTATACCAAAAACAACAAGATCAACTACGAAGCGCTGCTGCGGGACAATCCCAACCTCAAAGAGGCCAACAACCAGCTGGAAGACCTGGTGCTGCAGACCAAACGTTTCGAAAACCTGTACAACGAATATTTCAGCCTGCTGGATTCCTACTACACCAAGGTGAACCATTCCCTGCGCCTCGCGCAAGACAATGCCCTCGCCGAAAGACCCGTTGTAGAAGCCAAACAGGCCGAATTCCGTGCCCTGAAAGACGAGGCGGTGAAGGAGATACAAGCTTCCATCAATATGAAAGAACTGACGCTCAACGTAGACAAGATCAAATACAGGTACCGGATATTCTAAAAATATTCATTGTACGCCTTCATTGTACGTCTCAAATCGGAATTACGAACGGCTCATACCCGTTCGTAATTCTTTTTATAGAGTTTACCTATACTGTATTACCTTGCGATTGATTCCAACTATTTATTACTGAATTATGACTACCGTACAATTAGAATACGTAGTAGCAGTAGACACCTACCGGAGCTTCGTAACCGCCGCCGAAAAATGTTTCGTGACGCAACCCACCCTGAGCATGCAGATCCAGAAGCTGGAAGACGAGCTGGGCGTAAAAATGTTCGACCGCAGCAAACTTCCCGTAGTGCCCACCGAGATCGGCTCCGCCGTGATCGCGCAGGCAAGGGTGATACTGAAGGAAAACGCGCGTATCCGCGAGATCATCGCCGACCAGAAAAAGGAAGTGCAGGGCACCCTGAAAGTGGGCATCATTCCCACCCTGGCGCCGTACCTGCTGCCGAGAGTGCTCACCGCTTTCATGAAAAAATACCCGAAAGTGAAACTCGAGGTATGGGAATATTCCACCGAACAGATCATCCAGCTGCTGCGGCAGGAACAGCTGGACTGCGGGCTGCTGGCAACGCCGCTGCATAACCAGCACCTGGAAGAGCACCCGCTTTTCTACGAGAACTTCGTGATATTCACCGCCAAAAGCCATAAACTCTCCGATAAAAAACTCATCCAGCCGGAAGACCTGGAAACCAAGGACATATGGGTGCTCAACGAAGGGCATTGCATGCGCAACCAGGTGCTCAATATATGCCGGGACAAATTCAGCATGGGCGAGTTCAAAAACCTGGAATACAATACCGGCAGCGTGGAAACGCTCAAACGCATGGTAGAGCTGAACGAAGGCTACACGATCCTGCCCGAGCTGTCGCTGCAGGACCTGAGCGCCAAACAAATGAACATGGTGCGCTTTTTTAAGGCCCCTGAGCCCGTCAGGGAGATCAGCCTGGTTACCCACCGCTATTTTATCAAACAGGCCGTAATTGAGGCGTTTAAGAAGGAAATATTGGCGCAGGTGCCGGAAAAGATGAAGGCGAAAAAGACGAGAAAGGTGATTGACATCGGGCTGAACAAAAAATAACGGCATTTGAAGGCATAAAAAAGGGTAAAGCAGCCAGCTTTACCCTTTTCTTTTTTTATTGTTGATGCCACTGCTATTTGTTAGCGGGCACTTTGGCGTCTGTGTAGTTGTTTTTCAGCTTGGGATAAGCGGTTTGCATGATGAGGTCGTTCATCACGTTCACGGCTTCGCTGAGGTACGGGTCTTTGTAACGCGCTTTGATCCAGTCTTTGTTGCGCGCCACCTTTATTGTATCGTTCTGGATCTTCGCCATATCCACCTTCAGGCTGGTGATGTTGAGCGGCGTTACTTTTTCGTTTACGGCGTCGTAACGTTTGGAAGCGGCGGCGCTCTTTTTCACATCGGTCTTGTAGCTGGTGATATCGAGCGGATAGGTTTTCTGCTCGTCCAGCTTTTTGAGGGTGGCGATGTTCTCATTGATCATTTTGAAGGCTTCGTTGTTGGCGACGCGTTGTGCGCTGTTGCGTTTCAGCGGCTCAACGTCTACCGGGTCGCGCCAGGTTTCGTAATTGGCCTTGGGTATAACGTCCCATTTAAGGGCGTCTTTATCGCGTTTTTCACCTACTTCATAATACGGAGAAGGCAGCACCACATCCGATTCCACGCCTTTCAGCTGGGTGGAGCCGCCGTTGGCGCGGTAGAATTTCTGTACGGTAAGTTTGATGGCGCCGAGGCTGCCGCCGAGATCGCCGCGAACGAAATTGTCTAATTCGAGCAGGCGCTGAACCGTACCCTTGCCGAAGGAAGACTGGCTGCCGATAACCACGGCGCGTTTGTAGTCCTGCATAGCGGCCGCCATGATCTCGGAAGCGGAGGCGCTGTATTCGTTCACCATAATGGCGAGCGGGCCTTCGTACTGCACGGATTTATCGCGGTCCCTTTGCTGCTGGATCTCCCCGCCGCGTGAACGTACCTGCACCATGGTGCCTTCGGGCACGAACAGGCCGGCCATCTTGATCACGTCGGGCAGCGAGCCGCCGCCGTTGAAACGAAGGTCGAGGATGATGCCTTCCACTTTTTCGTCTTTCAGTTTCTTTATTTCCGCGGCCACATCGTCGTAAGAAAATGCGCCGTCGCGGTCGGTGAAGTCTGCATAGAACTCAGGCAGGTAAATATACCCGATCTTGTGCGCGCCGTTGATAATGGCCGACTTGGCGAAAGTGTCGTCGATCTTGATCTCGTCGCGGATAAGCGAAACCTCCTTGATGGTACCATCGCCGCTTTTTACGGTGAGTTTCACTTCGGTGCCTTTACTGCCGCGAATGAGCGTAACGGCTTCATCTACGGCGTAACCGCTGATGTCTACCGCTTCCTTGCTGCCTTCGCCTACTTTCAGGATCACATCGTCCGCCTTCAGCTTGCCGTCTTTCCAGCTGGGGCTGCCGGGCACGATGCTCACGATCTTGATGCGGCCTTCGTCTTCCCGCAGCTGCGCCCCGATGCCGTAGAACTTGCCGGCCATCGATTCCTGGAAAGAGCGTTTTTCAACGGGCGGGAAATAATCGGTATGCGGGTCCATCGTGGTGGTGATGGAATTTACGTACAGGGAGAAACGGTCGTCTTCGCTCGTACGGTTCTTCAGCCGGTCGAAATACCGGTCGTAGATCTTTTTCACACGCGCGCGGGCTTCCACTTCCAGTTCGGCGTCGGTTTTGCCGGTTTTGTCTTTATCGCGCTGGTCGGTAAGCTCCGCGTATTTTTCAAGCGCGCGGTACTTCAGCGACTTGCGCCACGCTTCCTTGCGCTCCGCGTCGGTTGCGGGCCAGTCTGCGCTTTCCGGGTCTATCACTACCGTTTCCTTTTTGGTGAAGTCGAAAGGTTTGGCGAGTATTTCCGGGTACAGTACCGCTACTTCGGCGATGCGTTTTTTAATAATTTCGTTGGTGCGGTTGAAAAAATCGAGCGGCGCGCCGTTCAGCTCTTCGTCCACATGCATCTCAAGCGGCTTGAGCGTCTGGATGTCGTTTTTCAGGAAAAACTTCTTTTCACCGTCAAGATTTTTGAGGTATTTGGCAAATACTTCGCGCGAAAAGGCGTCGTCGATCTCTTTCGGCTGGTAATGGCCTTCCTTCAGTATCTGGCCCACCAGTGCAATAATGGCCTGGTACCGGGTGGGCGGATCGCCTTTTGCGGCGATCTTAGTAAATGCAAATATGCCAGCGGTAAGCACGATCAGCATTACCGGAACTATCACTTTCAGTTTCATCTTCATAACCCAAAGATCAATTACTAAATATCATTTACGAATGACGAACAACGAACAGTTGTTCCGAAATTCTTATCCAAATATAAGCCATATCGCGCAGCGGACATGCATTGTTCCCAAGGCCCGCAGGCATTTTAACATATTCTTGCCGTTGAAAAAGCACGTTTTCTTCTCACTTGTTACCACTGGAACAAACATTGCGCCATTCGTAACCCGTAATCGATCGCCCGTACTTATTTCACCAGCTTGTACACACCGCCTTTGTTGCTGGCGCCCGCGATGGTCACGAGCATGTACAGTTCGCCGGCATCGTCCTGCCCCCAGCTGAGCAGCTGCAGGTTGCCTTCCGGCTTGTTTTCAAAAACGAGGTCTTCGCGCTCCCATTTGTTGCCTTTTTGGGTCAGCGTCCAGGTTTTGCCGTTGTAATCGCCGAAAACATATTTTCCCGTGAGCGCCGGAACGGCTTTGCCGCGGTACACATAACCGCCGGTAATGCTGATGCCGTCGTCGTGATCGTATTCGTGTATCGGCGCGATGAGTTTGCTTTTATCGGCGCCTTCCGGCACATTGAACTCGTGGTAACCTTCCATGATCCTCCAGCCGTAGTTGCCGCCTTTGGTGATGATGTCCACTTCCTCATATTTATTCTGCCCTACATCGCCCGCAAAAAGGCGGCCGTTGGCCTTGTCGAAGGAAATGCGCCATGCGTTGCGCAGGCCGTAGGCCCAGATCTCGGGGCGAACGTTGTTTTTGCCCACGAAAGGATTGTCTTTCGGCACGGAATAAGGCTCACCGTTCACATCGATGCGGAGGATCTTGCCCAGCAGCGTGTTGAGATCCTGCCCGTTGCCGGTAGTGCCGTGTTTGTCGCCGCCGCCGCCGCCGTCGCCGGTGGAAATATAGAGATAACCGTCGCGGCCGAAAATGATATCGCCGCCGTTGTGGTTGCTCTCGGGCTGGTCAAATTCCATCAAAACCCTTTTGGTGGCGGGCTGCGCCACGTTGTCGGAAGATTTGTTCACACGATATTCCGCCACTACGCTTTTATGGTTCAGGCCTTTGCGGGCATTGGCCACGGGTGCGCTGAAATAGAGATAGAATTTTCCGTTTGTCTTAAATTTCGGGTGAAAGGCCATGCCGAGCAGTCCGCGCTCGTCGTAGGCGGGGTTCACCTTCACCATATCGGCGCTCACGTCGATAAAAGGCTGATCGAGCAGTTTGCCGTTCCGCACCACCCAAACCCGTCCCTCCTTCTGAACGATGAACTGGCGGTGGGAGCCGTCGGCCGGGGTAGCCATGCATACGGGCGACTGCACCTTGTCGGTGACCAGCTGCACTTTTATTTTCTGGGCATGAACATGCCCCGCAGCGGGAACGGTCAAAGCCCCGGCCAATAATAATTTAACTAGCTTCATACGTGTGTTGGAATTTTAGGTGATAAAAATAACAATTGCCCGCATACTTGTTATAAAAAGTTGACCATTGGATAATGAGTGGACAGTTTAACGGGAAAGATTTAATTTTAGGGCCGCAAAAACTTACAGATTGGACGAAGCCGCTACCCTGCCGAACGACCCGTATGCATCACTGCGATACAAAGAATTCAGGTATTTCCTGGTCATCCGTTTTTCACTCATTTTCGCGCTGGCCATGCAATTCGCCATCGTGGAATGGAAAGTGTACCAGCTCACCCGCAACCCGCTGAACCTCGGTCTGATCGGCCTCGCGGAGTTTGTTCCCGCCATCGGCCTGGCATTGTTCGCCGGCAATATCGTCGATAAAAGAGAAAAACGCGGGATGGTGCTCAAATGCATCACCGGTTACCTGTTTACCGGCACGGGGTTGTTCCTGCTCACCTGGGACCAGCTGATGACCGGCATTCCCACACCTACCGTACTGATCCTGATCTATTTCCTCGTGTTCTGCGGGGGTATTATCCGTGCTTTTACGGGGCCGAGCAATTTTACGTTGCTGTCGCTACTGGTGCCGCGGCCGCTATACCCCAACGCTACTACCTGGAGCACTTCCGCCTGGCAGATCGGCGCTATCGCCGGGCCCGCGCTGGGCGGGCTTTGCATGGGCTGGCTGGGTATTCACTGGAGCATGTTGCTGGTGATCGGCTTTGTGCTGGTGGCGCTGTTCTGCATTTCGCGGATCACCGTCAAACCCGTGCATTACAAGGAAATAGGGGAAACAGTAAGGGAAAGGCTGTCGAAGGGTTTAAAATTCGTGTGGAACACGAAAGTGCTGCTGAACGCGATGGCGCTGGACATGTTCGCCGTGCTGTTCGGCGGATCGGTGGCGATGATGACGATCTATGCAAACGACATTCTTCACATAGGCCCGGCGGGTTTCGGCGCGATGCGCGCGGCCCCGGCCGTGGGCGCCTTCCTCACCCTTTTGCTGCTGGCTTACCGGCCGATCGTGACCAAACCGGGCATCAAACTGCTGTCGGCAGTGTTTGCGTTCGGGCTGTGCATTATCGTGTTCGGCCTGTCCAAAAACTTCCTGCTGTCGCTGGCCGCGCTGTTTTTCAGCGGCATGATGGACGGCATCAGCGTGATTATCCGGCAAACGATCCTCCAGCTAAAAACCCCGGACGATATGCGGGGGCGCGTATCGTCGGTAAGCTCCATTTTTGTGGGCAGCAGCAACGAACTGGGCAGTTTCGAGAGCGGGGTGGCCGCAACCATCCTGGGGCCGGTGGGCTCCGTGGTGTTCGGCGGCTGTATGACGCTGGGCGTGGTGATCACCACTTACATTATTTCGCCGGCGATGCGGAAACTGGATTTGAAGGCTTGATAATCAATTGGTTAAAATCAAACTTTCATAAAAGGCCGCTCCGCCTGGAGCGGCCTTTGTTTTTGAGCCCTGCGGCGAAGTTTTCCTTTGAATGTTATTTTACCGGTATGGCGCATATACGAACGTTATAGGATCGATATACGAGTGATATAGGAGAGAAGAAGGAGAGCAAAAAGCAAAAAAGTATCATTATCCAGCTATCGTTTTCAGTCTTTCCAGCACAAAATACACCGCGGGGCAAATGGTGGAGTTGAGCAGCGTGGTATTGGGGCGTTTGAAGAACTCGCCGCTGTCTGTATAAGGGTAATTGCGGCAGTCGCCGGGGCGCACGTCGTAAATGGAGCAGTAGTTGTCGCTGCCGAGGAACGGGCAGGGGCTGCGTTTTACGACGTAATCGCCGTCTTCGTCCAGCCGGAGGTAAGTTTCGATAAAAACGGATTCGCGCAGGCCGAGGTATTTGGACACCTTTTTGATGTCCGGCGTTTTGAAACGCGGGCTGATGGTTTTGCAACAGCCGGCGCATTGCAGGCAGTCGATCTGCTCAAACGCCTCGTCGTGCAGGCCCGGCAGGAGCTTTTCGGCCCCTTTGCCTTTTTTGGTCTGCATTTTCTGCAGGAACTGTTTGTAAGATTTCTGCTGCTCTTTCGCCTTTTTCTCCCAATCGGAGAGGATATCGCCCATTGCCGGTTTTTCCGCAAAGCTAACAAACTCCGGCCAGATGAAAATCCCGTGACAATCACGCCCCGCCCGGCAGCCGGAATATCAGTCTACTTTCCCTATACCCCGGCGGGTTTGGCGGTTGCTTAAAAACATCATAGCTTTGCGCATTCTTTTATAAATACCTGCTTACATCATGAATCTTTTGAATACTTTCAAGAATGAGTTCATTGGTCGCCATATCGGCCCCAACGAAGCGGAAACCCGCGCCATGCTCGGGAAGATCGGCATCGGGTCGCTGGACGAACTGATCGACAAAACGGTGCCTTCGGCCATCCGCATGAAAAAAGACCTGGACATTCCCGAAGCGGTAAGCGAATTTACCTACCTGAGCCAGCTTAAAGACATCTCCCTCAAAAACAAAGTATTCAAATCGTATATCGGTCAGGGTTATTACGACACCATTACCCCCAGCGTCATTCTCCGCAACGTTTTCGAAAACCCGGGATGGTACACCCAATACACGCCGTACCAAGCGGAAATTTCCCAAGGCCGCCTCGAAAGCCTGCTGAATTTCCAGACCATGGTGAGCGACCTCACCGACCTCCCGATCGCCAACGCCTCCCTGCTGGATGAAGCCACCGCGGCGGCTGAGGCCATGACCATGTTTTTCAACGCGCTCAATAAAGATCACGACCATATTACCCGCGGCAAGTTCTTCGTAGACGAAAACGTGTTCCCGCAAACCAAAGACGTGATCCTCACCCGCGCCAATCCCCTGCAGATCGAAGTGGTGTCCGGCGATTTCGCGAAAGCGGAGATCGACGGCGATTATTTCGGCGCACTGGTGCAATACCCGGCGGCAGACGGTACGGTGGCGGACTTCCGCCAGTTCATCGAAAAAGTGCATGCCGTTGGCGCTTACGTAGCCATGGCTACAGACCTGCTGGCGCTTACGCTGCTCACGCCTCCGGGCGAGCTGGGGGCAGACGCTGCATTGGGCAGCGCACAGCGTTTCGGCGTTCCCCTGGGCTTCGGCGGCCCGCACGCAGCTTTCTTTTCCTGTAAAGACGAATTCAAACGCGCCATCCCCGGCCGTATCATCGGCGTAAGCATCGACGCGCAGAACAAACGCGCGCTGCGCATGGCGCTGCAAACCCGCGAACAACACATCAAACGCGAAAAAGCAACTTCCAATATCTGCACCGCACAGGCATTGCTGGCCAACATGGCCGCGATGTACGCCGTGTACCACGGTCCGCAGGGCCTGCAAAACATTGCGCTCAAAACCGCGCTGCTCACCGGCGTGCTCTCCGCCAAACTGAAAGCGGCCGGCATTAAGCTGGCCAACAGCAGCCAGTTCGACACCCTCACCATCGAAACTGCCGACGCTGCCGCACTGCACGCAAAAGCCAACGCGGCAGGCATCAACTTCCGCGCGATCGGCAACACGCAGCTCGGTATTTCGCTGGACGAAACCACGCAGACGGACGATGTGAACGTGATCCTCGGCGTGTTCAATGCCGGCAGCATTACCGACGCGGACGTGGAAAAAGCGCAGAGCGGCATTCCCGCTTCGCTGGAACGCAAGTCTTCCTACCTGCTGCACCCGGTGTTTAACAGCCACCACAGCGAAACCGAGATGATGCGTTACATCAAGATGCTGGAAAATAAAGACCTTTCCCTCAATACTTCCATGATCTCCCTCGGCAGCTGCACCATGAAACTGAATGCGGCCACCGAAATGATCCCCCTGAGCTGGAGCCACTGGAGCAAGATCCATCCCTTCGCGCCGCTGGCGCAAGTAGCGGGTTACGGGCAGATCGTGAAGGAATTGAGCGAATACCTTTGCAAGATCACCGCATTCGACGCATGCAGCCTTCAGCCTAACTCCGGCGCGCAAGGCGAATATGCAGGCCTGCTCACCATCAAGGCTTACCACGAAAGCCGCGGCGACCATCACCGCAACGTGATCCTGATCCCCATTTCCGCACACGGCACCAACCCCGCCAGCGCGGTAATGGCCGGTTACAAAGTAGTGATCGTAAAAGCGCTGGAAAACGGCTACATCGACGTGGCAGACCTGAAAGCAAAAGCGGAACAGCATAAAGACAACCTCGCCGGCGTGATGATCACCTATCCGTCTACCTACGGCGTATACGAAGAAGGCGTGAAAGAAGCCTGCGACATCATCCACGCCAACGGCGGCCAGGTGTATATGGACGGCGCCAACATGAACGCACAGGTGGGGCTTACCGCACCCGGCATCATCGGCGCAGACGTTTGTCACCTGAACCTGCACAAAACCTTCGCCATCCCGCATGGCGGCGGTGGCCCCGGCATGGGCCCCATCTGCGTGGCAAAACACCTCGCGCCTTTCCTGCCCGGCCACGTAAACCAGCAGGCCACCGGCAACGGCAGCAAACAGGCACACGCAGTATCGGCGGCGCCGTACGGCAGCGCCAGCATCCTGCTGATCTCTTACGCGTACATCCGCATGCTGGGCAAAACCGGCGTACGCAAATCCACAGAATTCGCCATCCTGAACGCCAACTATATGAAGGCGCGCCTGGAGAACGCATACGAGATCCTTTACACCGGCGTAAGCGGCACCTGCGCCCACGAGTTCATCGTGGACCTGCGGCCGTTCAAAAACACCGCCGGCATTGAAGCCGAAGACGTTGCCAAACGTTTGATGGACTATGGTTTCCACGCTCCGACCATGAGCTTCCCGGTACCGGGCACCATCATGATCGAGCCGACGGAAAGCGAGGACAAAGCCGAACTGGACCGCTTCTGCGACGCCCTGCTGGCCATCCGCGAAGAGATCCGCGCGGTGGAAGAAGGCAAGGCAGACAAAACAAACAACGTGCTGAAACATGCTCCCCATACGCAGGCCGTAATTACCGCCGATGAATGGACGCGCCCGTACAGCCGCCAGCAGGCTGCTTTCCCGCTGGAATACGTAAGCCTGAACAAATTCTGGCCTTCCGTAAGCCGCATCAACAACACCTTTGGCGACCGCAACCTCATCTGCACCTGCGAGCCTGCAAGCTCTTATGCCGAAGCGGAAGCATAACAACGTCAATCAATACAAAAAATATAGAGCAGCGGCCTTACAGCCGCTGCTTTTTTTTCGCAGGTCATCCGGGGAAGCCGTCCCTGCCGGCATTGCGGTTTGCGCCGCATCGTGTAATTCATTCGTTTTTCTTCTCCGTAAACTTCAGCCGCCCAACCTTTTTTACATCCACCCGGCCAGTTTTTAACTAGAAAATTCGTCTTTCTACGAAACTTTCGTATTTTGAATGCCGAAACAACTACCGCCATGTTACGTAATGCAATGCTATTGATCCTTGTATGTATGACCGGCAGTGCCGCGGTCGCCCAGCAGCGCACGCAGCTGAAAGGCAGCGTGGCGGATTCGGCCAGCAAAGAAATGCTTGAAATGGCCACCGTGAGCGTGCAGGACGCCAAAGACAGCAGCCTCATCACCTACACCCTTACCGACAACAAAGGCGCTTTCCGTCTCTCGGGTCTTCCCGCCAATAAACCCGTTCGCCTGCTTGTGTCTTACACCGGCTACCGTACCTTTTCAAAAATACTGGGCGCCGACCGTACGGATGATGCGGGCAACATTCACCTCGCCATGGCCGCTACTGAGCTGAACACGGTAGTGGTGGAAGGAGACCGCCCTCCCATCGCCATCCGCAAAGATACCATCGAATTTAACGCCGCCGCTTTTAAAACAAAACCCAACGCGGTGGTGGAAGACCTTCTCAAAAAACTGCCCGGCGTGGAAGTAGACGAAAACGGCGGCATCAAAGTGAATGGAAAAACCGTGAGCCGTATACTGGTAGACGGCAAGGAATTTTTCGGCAACGACCCCAAGCTCGCCACCAAAAATCTTCCTTCCGCCATCGTGGACAAAGTGCAGGTGGTAGATACCAAAACCAAACAGGAAGCCAAGCTGGGCATCGAAAAAGACGGGGAAGACCGTACCATCAACGTTACGCTTAAAGCAGACAAAAAACAGGGTTATTTCGGCCGGCTGTCTGCCGGGGGCGGCACAGACGACCGGTTTGAGCTCAGCGGCATGCTCAACGCCTTCTCCGGCTCCCGCCAGATCAGCGTGCTGGGCTCTTCCAACAACCTGAACAAGATCGGCTTCACGCAGAACGAAATGATGACGGCCAGCGAAAGAAAAGGCGGCGGCATGTACATGTCCGTTTCTTCCGAAGGCGCCCTTAACATGAACGGCATCAACTTCGGCGCGGGCGGCGAAGGCATCCGCACCGCTTCCATGGCGGGGTATAATTACAACGACGCCTGGGGCAAAAATGTAAATGTCAACAACAGCTATTCCTTCAATAACACCGACGCGCGTTTCACCACCCGCACCAACAACCAGTACAACGACGGGCGCAACATCAGCGGCATCCGCAGCGGCAACGGGCGGAACTACAGTCATAACGTCGCGCTTTCCCTGGACGTGGAGCTCGATTCGATGACCACGCTGAACATTGCGCCGAAATTCGGTTACACCCGGCAAACGTCCAACACATCGAGCATCGATACCACCTACCTCGGGCCGAACGACCTGGGCAATACCAATCACAGCGCGAACCTGCTGCGCATGAACCGCCTGAACTTCGAAAACAGCATCGGCATCAACCGTATTCTCAACAAAAACGGCCAGGCCATCGGCTTCACTTTCGCCAATTCGTACAACACGCAGGACGGGAATGCATTCAACAATTCCACCCAGCAGTTCTTCGAAGATAACGTGCTCGATTCAACGAAAATACTGGACCAGAAAAACGTGATCAACAGCCGGAACGAACGTTACGACATCAGCCTGTATTACGGCCAGCCGCTCTCCAAAACCTGGAAGCTGCACCTGGACTACAAATACTCCTACGGCATCAGCACTTCCAACCGCAACACCTATAATTTCGACGGGGACCTGAAAGGTTATACGGACCTGGACAGCCTGTATTCCAACCGTTTCCGCACCATCAATACCACGCATCAGCCGTCGCTCCGTTTCAACCACAGCAGCGCCGACAAAAAACTCAACGCCAGCATCGGCGCGGCGGTGTATTTCACTTCGCTCGACAACCGCTCTTACCTGGACAATACCAGCCTGAAACAGGACCAGACGAACTTTGCGCCGAACAGCCGCATCTCCTACAAGTTGAAAAACAACAGCCAGCTGTCTCTCAACTACAGCGGCTATATGATGCAGCCCAGCGTGGAGCAGCTGCAGCCGGTGCGCGACAATACCAACCCGCTCAATATCCGTATCGGCAACGCCGATCTCAAACCGCAGTTTAACCACAACGTGAGCATTCAATACGCCAAATACAGCCCCACGGGATTCGGAACATTTTCTTCCATCGGTTTTTCGCCGATGATGAACCGGTTCTCCACGATCACGCGGGTAAACGCAAACGGCGGGCAAACGGTGCAGACCGTGAATGTGGACGGCGCTTACAGCGCGAACGTGAACCTCGGCGGCAGCTACAGCAAAAAAACAAAAGACTGGCAGATGCGCGCCAACGGCAACCTGTACGGCAATTTCGGGCGGCAGGTGAATTTCTCCAACATCAACAACCCGAAAGGTGATACCGCCGTGCGTAAAAACGTTTCGCAGAACCTCATGCTGGCGCCGTTCTTTTCGATCTCCTATGCCTATAAAGAAGTATTTGAAATGAGCGTGAATTACCGGCCGGGTTATAACCGTGTAAAAAGCCAGCTGAACGACGTAACGACCAGCAATTTCACGCAGCGGTTATCCGTGGGCGCCACGGGTTACCTGCCGAAAGGTTTTTTCGTAGAGAACGACCTGGCATACACCTACAATTCCCAAACGGCGCCGGGTTTCAAAAAAGGCATCGTGGTGTACAATGCAGCGCTGGGCTTCGATTTCCTGAAAGAAAAACGCGCGCAGGTGAAACTGTACGCTTACGATCTGCTGCGTCAGAATACCAATATCCGCAGGAACGTGACCGAGCTGGGCACGTTCGACACACAAACCGACCTGATCGAACAATATTTTATGGTCACCCTGAGCTACAACATTTCCAAATTCGGCAAAGTGAGGCCTTCCCGGCGTTACAATGGCGGCGGCGGTTTCATGATATTTTAATTTCGTAAAACGGCACCATCGAAAAAGGCTTCCTAATGGAAGCCTTTTATTTTTCATATCTGACGGGTGATGCTTAAAGATACCGTTCGCTGACAATCCCCATGTGGTGAATGGCGTGGCCGATGAGGATGTAACCCAGGCTGAGCACGCTTACCGGCACGCCGCTGGCGATGCCGCTGCGCTGAAGCTCTTCTTCGTTCAGCGACCGGAACAGGTGCTCGGACGAAAGCCTGACCAGCTGGAACTCCTCGACCATATCCATCCATTCCCGTTCATCTACCCGCGCTTCGGCGGCGTAATCGTTTTCTTCGAATGGAGACAGCGGCGTGTAATCTTTACGGGCAAAACGCAAGGCCCTGTACGCGAAGATCCTTTCCGCGTCTATCAAATGCTGCAGCACCTGTTTGATCGTCCATTTGCCGGTGGCGTAAGCATAGTCCAGCTTCTGCGCCGGCACCTTCTCGAAAAAATCCAGCACTTCCGCCGTATGTTTTCTGAACGCTTCGTAAATATCGTCTTCCTGCACCTTGCTGACGTAGGTTTCGTAAAACGCGCCGTAGTCGCCTTGCGATGGTCTTGCCATAGGTTTAAAATTTTACCGGAAGTTAGGATAAATCCCGTTTATCAGGCCAATGGCTTATATTTATCCCTCGATCGGATAACCCAATCTAACCTGCATTATTTTAATCAAAGAACATGCATAAAAAAGTATTCGCCCTGATACTTTTGCTGGCTGGCTGCTTTAACGCTTACGCACAGCAAACCGACTGGTTCCCCGCGAATTACACCAAAAAGGAAGTGATGATACCCATGCGCGACGGGGTGAAATTGTTTACGGCGGTGTACCAGCCGAAAGATGGCCGGGAAAAACATCCCATCCTCATGAGCCGCACGCCGTATTCCTGCGCGCCTTACGGAACCGATTCGTTCCCTTCGATGAAAGGATATTTCCGGCATTACACCGGTGAGGGATACATCATTGTTTTCCAGGACGTTCGCGGCCGCTGGATGAGCGAAGGCGTTTTCCAGGACGTGCGGCCCTTTAATCCCGCCAAAACCGGCAATGCTACCGACGAGGCCAGCGATACTTACGATACGATAGACTGGCTGGTGAAAAACCTGGAGAACAACAACGGCAAGGTGGGCGTGCTGGGTACCTCCTATCCTGGCTTTTATTCCACCATGGCCGCTTTGAGCCGGCATCCCGCGCTGAAGGCCGTTAGTCCGCAGGCGCCGGTAACAGACTGGTTCATTGGCGACGACTTCCACCACAACGGCGCGTTTATGCTCAACGATGCGTTCGCGTTCTACACTTCCTTCGGGAAGCCGCGCCCGCAGCCTACTACCAAACGCCCGACGGATTACGTGTATCCCACGCATGACAATTATAAATTTTATCTCGACGCCGGCGCCCTGCCGGATATTGCGAAGCTGATGGGCGACAGCATTGCGTTCTGGAAAGACCTGTATGCGCATCCCAATTACGATGCGTGGTGGAAAGCGCGCAACGTGCGGCCGCATCTCAAACAGGTACAGCCCGCGATGCTCGTCGTGGGCGGCACGTTCGACGCGGAAGATTGTTTTGGCGCCTGGGCTACGTACCAGGCCATCGAAAAACAAAATCCCGGCGCGAACAACCGTATCGTAATGGGGCCCTGGTATCACGGCCAATGGGGATCGGACGACGGCACTTATCTCGGCCATGTGAAATTCGGCGCCAATACTTCCACCTGGTACCAGGAGAACATTGAAGTGCCGTTCTTTAATTATTACCTGAAAGGGAAAAGCCCTGAGCCTGACATCAGCGAAGCGACGGTATTCTTCACCGGTGAAAATGAATGGAAGCGGCTGGCAGCCTGGCCTCCGGCGGACATGCAGACCCGTGCGCTGTACCTGCAGCCGGGAGGCGGATTGTCGTTTAACGCGCCCGCCGCGCAAAGATCCGCCAGCCGGTATACCAGCGACCCGGCCAAACCGGTGCCTTATACGGAAGATGTGCACCATACCCGCACGATCAGTTATATGACGGACGATCAGCGGTTTGCATCGCGCCGGCCGGACGTGCTGGTGTTCCAAACGGAGGCGCTGACGGAGGATATAACGCTGGCAGGCCCTGTGGTGGCTGATCTGCAGGTAAGCATCAGCACCACCGACGCGGATTTTGTGGTGAAAGTAATAGACGTGTTCCCGGACGATTTCAGCTACGGGCCAGATACGGTGAAGCTCGCGCACCGCCGCTATACTTCCCCTACCTATCCCATGGGCGGTTACCAAATGCTGGTGCGCGGGGAAATTATGCGGGGCAAATACCGTAACAGCTTTGAAACGCCCGCGCCGTTCACGCCCGGGAAGATCACGCCCTTAAAATTCACCCTGCCCGATGTGGCGCACACTTTCAAAAAGGGCCACCGGCTGATGATCCAGGTGCAGAGCAGCTGGTTTCCGCTGGCAGACCGTAATCCGCAGGTTTTTACGGATATTTACAAAGCGCGGAACGATCAGTTCGTCAAATCAATTATCAGTATACATCACGACGCGGCGCATCCTTCAAAGATCCTGCTGCCCGTGGTACCGTAAATTCCACACGTTAAAACATACGCAATATGAAAGCACTTATTCCCGCAGCGCTGTTGCTGCTTTCGCAGTACGGCTTTGCGCAAAACCTGGACGGCGCCTGGAAACTCGCGTCCGCCAACGGCGACCCGCAAACCGTAAGGATCATTGAAGACAGTTATTTCATGCAGACCCATTTCGACGAAAAGGGCAAACAATTCATCAGCACCCATGGCGGCAAGCTGGAAACCAGCGGCACGGGCTTAAAGGAAACGATCGAGTTCAACACGGCGGACAAGGAAAAAGTAGGCACCGTGAACGAATGCACTTACCAGCTGAACAACAACCAGTTAGTGATCACCTGCAACGGCCAGGCCAGCACCTGGCAGCGGGTAGACGAAGGCAAAGCGCCGCTGGCGGGCGCCTGGCGGATCACCGCGCGCGAAAACGGCGGCTCGATGGTGCCTATGCGGCCCGGGCCGCGTAAAACGCTGAAGATCCTTTCCGGCACCCGTTTTCAATGGGCGGCCATCAATACCGAGACCAAAGAGTTTTTCGGCACGGGCGGCGGCACTTACACCTTTGAGAACGGCAAATACACCGAAAACATCACCTTCTTTTCCCGCGACAATACCCGCGTAGGCGCGGCGCTTACTTTCGACGGCAAGGTAGACGGCAAACAGTGGCACCACAGCGGCAAAAGCTCGAAAGGCGACCCGATCAGCGAAATATGGAGCAGGATTGAATAATGTGCTATATTGCAGCTCAAATTTTACATAGCTGTATGACATTCAAGAAATGCCTGTTTATCTGCACATTGAGCCTGCTCAGCCTGCAAACTGCCTATGGCCAGCGGAGAAAAAGCAAAACGCCTCCCCCGCCGCCCGCCCCGGTCATCGCCACCACGCTCGATTCCGTGAGTTATGCGATCGGGAACGACATGGGGGAAATGATGAAAGGCCAGGGCCTCGATTCGCTGAACCTGAAATTGTTCATGGCCGCGCTCGAAGATTGTTTTAAAGGCGATACTGCCCTGCTGACGGCAGACCAGGGCAAGACGGTGGTGAGCGCCTACATTCAGAAAATAAAAGCTGAAAAAGCCGCAAAAAATAAAGCCGAAGGCGAAGCCTTCCTGGCGCAGAATAAAACCAAACCCGGCGTGGCGGTATTGCCCAGCGGCCTGCAGTTCCAGGTGCTGAAAGCAGGCACCGGGCCCAAGCCCACCCTGCAGGACAAAGTGAAAGTGCACTACCACGGCATGCTGATAGACGGCACCACTTTCGACAGCAGCATCGACCGCGGCGAGCCCATCACCCTGCCCGTAACCGGAGTGATCGCCGGCTGGACGGAAGCGCTGCAGCTGATGCCCGTAGGCTCGAAATGGAAACTCTTCATCCCGGCGAACCTTGCTTACGGCGAACGCCAGGCAGGTGCGAAGATCACGCCGAACAGCACACTGGTGTTCGATGTGGAACTGCTGGAAATACTTCCCGCCACGCCCGCGCAATAAGTCAAATATCATTGTCATAAAAACGGCTGATCATTTTCGTGATCAGCCGTTTCTTTTTAGAGGTTTGTAGCGCACTTCCACACGCACAAACAACATTGCATACAATGCTGTCTCACATAAGCGGCTTTGTGTTTTATTGTAGAACATATAAAGCGCAAACGCTTTACCGGTAAGGCACCGGAGCATTACGGCAATGATCAGGCATCCTAACGTATTACATATGAATATAAGTTAATACCAGCCGTAATTTTATGGAAAGTCCTATATTTAAGACGCAGAGTCATTTTTAAACTACGCCAATGACCATTAAAACTTCGGACGGAGAAGATACCTATATTGAGAAAGCATTGCAGATTGCACCTATTGGAGCCTTCCTGGCGGATATGGAGGGTAACTGTTTCTTCGTCAACAAAGAATTGGAAAAGATCACCGGCCTGAGTTTTTCAGCATCACAAGGTAAAGGCTGGCTGAAGATCGTCCTGAAAGACGATATCCCTGAACTGACCGCTCTCATGCAAAACGCGGTACAGTCGCCTCCCGCCGCACCGGTGACCTATACCTACCGCATCACGCATCCCGAAAAAGGCCTCCGTTATTGCAAGGCCAGCCTGCATTCCGTGACCGGTGCGCCCGGCACGCGCGGGGATTATTTCCTCGGTTATGTGCAGGACGTTACCGCTGAAAAACTGACCGAAAACAATCAGCCGGAGCTCACCACGCACCTGCAGGCGCTCATTGCCTCGCTGGAAGATATTGTGTTCGAGATCAACGCCAGCCAGGTGTTCCTCAACGTTTGGGTGAAGGATGAAAGCACGCTTTACATGCCCAAAGAAGCCTTCCTCGGCAAAAAGGTCGGCGACGTGATGGGCCCGCAGGCCGCCATGTTCAGCAGCCTGATCGAAGAAGTGGTGCGCTGCGGCGAAGAACGTGAGATGGTGTACCGGCACATAGACGAATCCATCCCGCAATGGTACAAAACCAGCGTAAAACCCGTCATTAAATCCGGCGATCCCGACAAATACATCATCATTATCAGCGTAAAGGATTACACCGCGCAACATAACGCCGAACAGGAACTGATCGCCGCCAAAAACGCGGCGGAAGAGGCTGCCAGGGCAAAATCGGACTTCCTTTCCATCATGAGCCACGAGATCCGCACGCCGCTCAACGGCATTATCGGCATCGCCAACCTGCTCAAGCTGAATTATTCCGAAGAGCAGAAAGAATACGTGACCAACCTGATGTTCTCCGCCGATCACCTGCTGCAGCTGATCAACGACATCCTCGATCTCAACAAGATCGAAAAAGACCAGTTCGAACTGTCTTATTCCGTAACGAACCTGCACGAGCTGCTGCGCAATATCCACAACCAGTTCAAATCCCTGGCCGACGCTAAAAAGATCACGCTGATCACGGACATAGATAAAGACATCCCGAAAAAAGTGTTGGCCGACGTGATACGGCTCAGCCAGATACTCAATAATCTTGTCAGTAACGCGATCCATTACACGGAACAGGGCGAAGTGATCGTGTCTGCTTATCTCATCAAAAAACAAACGGAAAAGGTGCATATCCATTTTTCGGTGAAAGACACGGGCGTGGGCATCGCCGAAGAACATCACCATACCATCTTCGAAAGTTTCCGGCAGGTGGAGCATTCGGCCCTGCGAAGGCCTTCAGGCACGGGCCTGGGCCTTACCATCACGCAGAAACTGATCGCGCTGCACAACAGCCAGATATTCCTGAAAAGCAAGCCAGGCGAAGGCACGGAATTTTATTTCGACCTCACCTTCACCATACCCACCAAAAAGAACAGCCCGCCCAAACGCGCGCCGATCAGCGAGCTGTCTGCCTACGAAAAAAAATTCAAAGGCCTGCGCCTGCTGTTCGTGGAAGACAATCCCATCAACGTGATGGTAGCGAAACGGCAGCTGGAATATTTCGGCATACAGCCAGATTGCGCGCTGAATGGCAGCGAAGCAGCGGAACTGCTGAAGGAGAACCGTTACGACATTGCGTTCGTAGACCTGCACATGCCCGAAATAAACGGCTACCAGCTGTCTGAAATGATCCGCAACGAATACCCGGATACGCATATCGTGATCTTCACGGCGGATATTATGCCTGAAGTACGAAGACAATTTGCCCGCAAAGGTATTTTCGATATTCTCAACAAACCTTTCTTCCCCCGCGAAATGCTCTCCACCCTGTTGAAGATCGCGCAGATCAGAAAGATGGACATCAAATAAAAAAAGGGCCGCTCAGCATTGAACGGCCCTTTCTATTTTTTCCAATGATGTATCTTATTGAGCGAACACTCTCGGCACGCGCATTTCCAGCAGCATAAAATCCGCCAGCACCATGGCTGTAACCGCCTCCAGCACTACGGGCACGCGCAATGCGATGCAGAGGTCGTGGCGGCCTTTCACGGAAAAAGTTTCCACCTGTCCGCTGGCGATGTTGAGCGTTTGCTGTTCTTTCGGCGTGCTGGACGTTGGTTTTACCGCTACGCGGAACACCAGCCGGTTACCGTTGGTAATACCGCCTACCACGCCGCCGGCGTGATTGGTGGCCGTTTTGCCGGAAGCGTCCACGATCGGGTCGTTGTGCTCGAGCCCTTTCATTTTTGCCGCTGCAAAACCGGCGCCGAACTCGATGCCTTTGATAGCGGGGATCGCGAAGGCCGCGTGCGCCAAAGCCGATTCAACGGAATCGAAAAAAGGTTCGCCGAGGCCAATGGGAAGCCCGTCTACCGTGCATTCCACGATGCCGCCCACGGAATCTTTCGCTTTGATGGCTTCTTCCAGCCCTTCTTCCGCATCCGCGTAACCGCCTACTTCTTTGATCACGGCGTTTACCTGGATGTTGTCGCCGAGGATCTTTTTAGCGATCACGCCCGCCGCAACGAGGTTGAGCGTGAGCCTGCCGCTGAAGTGGCCGCCGCCGCGATAGTCTTCGAAACCGCCGAACTTTTTGGCCGCTACGAAATCGGCGTGCCCGGGCCGGGGAAATTCGCGCAGCTTGGCGTAATCCGCGCTGCGGGTGTTATTGTTCTCGAAAAGGATGGTAACGGGCGCACCGGTGGTACGGTTGTTGAAAACGCCGGACTTCAGGAACGGCAGATCTTCTTCTTTACGAGGCGTAGTGCCGCGTGCGCCGCCTTTCCGGCGTTCCAGGTCAGGCAAAAAGTCTTCCTGTTCCAAAGGGATGCCTGCGGGAATGCCGTCGATGTTCACGCCGACGCTTTCCCCGTGCGATTCCCCGAAAACATTCACCCTGAATATTCTGCCAAAACTGTTCATGGTACTGATTTTTACACCGTTTGTTCCTGCCGTTGCACGGCCACACCCAGCAATTCCAGGTGATCGTAGAACTCGGGATATGATTTGTTGATCGCTTCCGCGTTTTCGATGGTAACGGCCCCGCTCGCATTGAGCGCCGCCACGGCGCAGGCCATAGCAATGCGGTGGTCGTTGTGCGAATGCACGGTAGCGCCTTTAATGCCGGTACCGCCGTGCACGTACATGTAATCGCCGTCCAGGTCGATTTGGATGCCCATTTTACCGAACTCCTGCTGCAGCGTGATGCCGCGGTCGCTTTCCTTGTGCGCCAGGCGGCTTACGCCCTTGATCTTGGTAACACCGCTGCAGTTGGCGGCCAGGGCCACCAGCGGGGGAAACAGGTCCGGGCAGTCCGTAGCGTCCAGTTCGAAAGCTGTCAGTTCTTTTTTCTGCACGATGATGGTGTACACGCCGGGGAGGATTTCGGCTCCCGCTTTTTCGAGCGCTTCCATGATCACTTTGTCTGACTGCGCGGATTGCGTGTTCAGGTGATGCACTTCGGCTTTACCGGCCACGGCTGCGGCTACCAGCAGGAAGGCCGCACCGCTCCAGTCGCCTTCCACGGTGTATTCCACCGCTTTGTACTGTTGCGGGCCGTCGAAATGGAACACTTCGAAATTCTCGTTGCGCACTTTCACGCCGAACAGTTCCATCAGCTGCAAAGTAAGCGCGATATACGGCTTGCTTTTCAGGTCTTTTACGGTGATGGCTGTTTTATCCGCCACGCTGCCGAAAGCCATGAGCAGGCCGGTGAGGAACTGCGAGGAAAGGCTGCCGTCTATCGTAATGTTCTTTGCCTGCAGCGGCCCTTTGATCTCAAGGGGCAGCTTGCCGTCCCTGCTTTTGATCGAAACGCCGAGCTGCGGCAGCACTTCCTCGAAGAAGTGCATGGGGCGCGTAATGAGGCTGCCATGACCGTTGATGGTGATGGGCGTTTCGGCCAGCGCCGCAATGGGCGTGAACATGCGGATGCCCAGGCCGGATTCGCCGCAGTTGATCTCGTCGTAAAAAGGTTTTACGCCGTTGCTGGTGATGTGAATTTCCTCATCCACCCGTTTTACCATTGCGCCGAGGTTTTCGGCCACTTCGAGGGCGGCAAGGCAATCGTTGCTGAGCCCCGGGTTGCGGATGATGGTTTTGCCCTTTGCCAGCAGCGCCGCCGCCACCGCGCGTTGCATCGCGCTTTTGGACGGGTTGGCCGTAACGGTGCCGCTTACCGGCGCAGGCTGTATGGTTACTTGCATTTGCACATGCTGTTTTTAAACGGTCAAATGAAATCCCGCTGTTGAGCGGTTACATTATATTTCCTGTAAGATCTGCTTCAGCTCATCGAGCAGTATCGGCTGGGTTTTGGCCTGGCCGAGCTTTTCGAGCAGCACGAAGTGAATGTGATCTTTTTCCCTTTTTTTGTCAAGTTTGAAGATGGAGAATACCGCCTCCTTGTCTGAGGTCATGGTTACCGGCAGGCGGTAATCATTGATCAAACGGATCAACCGGTTGGTTTGTTCGGCCGGCAGCAGATCGTATTTTTCGGAGATCTTAGCAGCTGCTACCATCCCGATGGCCACCGCTTGTCCGTGCGCGATACTCTCCAGCTTTTCCACGGCATGCCCGAGGGTATGCCCGAAGTTCAGCCAGCGGCGGACGCCGCTTTCAAACTCGTCTTCCAGTACAAATTTTGTTTTGATTTCCACAGACCGCTGCACGAGGTATTCCAGCGTGCCCACGTCTTTCGCCATCGCTTTATCTTTATTCATTTCGAGATAATCGAATAATTCCGCGTCGTAGATGCAGGCATATTTGATGATCTCCGCGAAGCCGTTGCACCATTCTCCTTCGGGCATAGTGGAAGGCAGCGAATAATCGAAAAGAATAAAACGCGGCTGGCTGATGGTGCCGAGCATGTTTTTATGCATGCCGTGGCTCACGCCGTTCTTTCCGCCGATGGATGCATCTACCTGCGCCAGCAAAGTGGACGGCACAAAGCCGAAAGGAATGCCGCGCATGTAAATGTTCGCGGCAAAACCGCACATATCCGTGAGCATGCCCCCGCCGATGCCTACCAGCATCGTTTTCCTGTCTGCCTCCAGTTCTATCAGCCCGTTGATGATCTGGTCGATCACGTCCATGTTCTTGTTTTCTTCCCCGTCGGGGATCACGAGTTTTTTCCAGCCCGGGAACATTTCCGCGTAATGCTGGTCTACGTTTTCGTCTACCAGCAGGATGGTGCGCGATTTGTCCACATAGTTGCCGAGATTGGCGATGCTTTCACCGAGATAATATTCGGTGGAGGCGTTTTGAAAGCGGTGCGTCTGTTTGATCATATATCGTACTGAAAAATTGGGCTTAGTCGTTCATCACTTTGTTCTGGCGGTTGATGGATTCCAGGTGCACCGCGTCAAAGTATTTCAGCACGAAATCTTTGGTAAGGCCCAGCTTTTCGCCGGCGCGGATGCCGCGGTCCAGGATCTCGTTCCAGCGGTTGGTCTGCAGGATCGTGATGTTGTTCTCTTTTTTGTACTGGCCGATCTTCTCCGCGATCTTCATGCGGTTGCCCAGCAGCAGCAGGATCTCGTCGTCGATGCCGTTGATCTGGTTGCGCAGTTTTTCCAGCGCGGTGTTAAAATCTTTCTGGTCGGTACGCTCGTGCCTCCAGGTGATGTTGTCCAGCATTTCGCCGAATTTCTCGGGCGTGATCTGCTGTTTGGCGTCGCTCCATGCGTTATCCGGATCAACGTGCGTTTCGAGCATCAGGCCATCGTAATCGAGGTCGATCGCTTCCTGCGCTACTGCCTGCAGAATGTCGCGGCGGCCGCTGATGTGGCTCGGGTCGCAGATCATGGGCAGTTCGGGGTGGCGGCGTTTCAGTTCGATCGCCAGGTGCCACATGGGCGCGTTGCGGTATTCGGTGTTGCCGTAGCTGGAGAAGCCGCGGTGGATCAAACCGATCTTCTCGATGCCTGCTTTGGCGATACGCTCAACGGCGCCGATCCACAGTTCCAGGTCGGGGTTGATCGGGTTTTTGATCAGCACGGGGATCTTCACGCCTTTCAGCGCGTCGGCCACGTCCTGCACGGAGAAGGGGTTTACGGTAGTGCGGGCGCCGATCCAGAGGATGTCTACACCGAAATGCAGCGCGTCTTCCACCTGTTTGGCGGTAGCTACTTCCACCGTTGTAGGCATGCCCGTCAGTTCTTTGGCTTTCTGCAGCCAGGGCAGGCCTTTTGCACCGATGCCTTCGAAAGAGCCGGGGCGGGTGCGGGGCTTCCAGATACCGGCGCGCAGCACATCCACTTTACCGGTTTTTGCCAGCGCCAGCGCGGTGGCAAGCGTTTGTTCCTCAGTTTCGGCCGAGCAGGGGCCTGAAATGATCAGCGGCTTTTTGTCTGAAGCCGGATCTGCGAATTTTGTTTTTGCTAAGATCTGTTCCATTGTTATCGTGACGTGTTAAGAGTTTACAAATGATTTGTTATTTCAGGATCTTCCTGATCTTATTGCTTTTCTGGATCAGCTTGTAGAAGGTGTCGTAATCTTCCGCCTGCAGCAGCTGTTTCATCTGCTGTAATTGGTTGATATGCTCCTCCAGTACGTCCAGCACATTGTTGCGGTTGTGTTTGAAGATCGGCACCCACATGTCCGGCGAGCTTTTGGCAAGCCTTACGGTGGATTCGAAACCGCCGCTGGCCAGCTCGAAGATCCTTCCCTGCTCTTTCTCTTTTTTCAGCACCGTTAATGCCAGCGCGAAGGAGGTGATGTGGGAAATGTGGCTCACGTACGCCGTGTGCAGGTCGTGCTCTTCGGCATTCATGTACACGATGCGCATGTTCAGTTTGTCCACCATCGATTCCACCAGCTCCAGCGCGTCTTCGTCGCTGTTCTTCACATCGCAGAGCACCATCGTTTTTTGCGCGAACAGGTTGCGCACGGCCGCTTCAGGACCGGAATACTCGGTGCCGGCCATCGGGTGGGCGGCTACAAAGCGGCCTCTTTGAGGATGACCGGCAGCGAGCTGCAATAATTTTTGTTTGGTGGAGCCCACGTCCATGATCACATGATGCGGCTTCACTTTATCGAGAATAGACGTAAGTGTTTGCAGCAGCGCGTCTACCGGGATGGCCAGCACGATCAGCTGCGCGCGTTCCAGCGCATCTTCGAGCGTGGAGCCTTCGTCGATTATTTTCAGTTCCTGGGCTTTGGCGAGATTTTCTTCGTTAAAATCCACGCCGATGATCCAGTTGGCCACACCTTTTTCTTTGAGGCTGAGGGCGAGCGAACCGCCGATCAGGCCCACTCCTACGACGGCGGCTATCATATGGCGGCGGTTTGAGGTGCAACAATCGTTTTTCTCACCCGCTCGATCGCTTCGGCGAATACCTGTTCGTCGCGGCAAAGGCTTACGCGGATGTATTGCTGCCCGTTCGCGCCAAAGATGCCGCCGGGGGTGATGAACACATGCGCTTTCTGCAGCACGGCGTCGCTCACGGCATAACCGTCCGCATATCCCGCCGGTATTTTCGCCCAAACGAACATGCCTACCTGGTTGCGGTCGAATTGCGCGCCCAGCAGTTCCAGCAGCTCGAACACTTTTTTGCGGCGGCCGGCGTAAATGGTATTCAGTTCGGCGTACCATTCAGGCCCCAGCTCAAGCGCGGCCACGGCGGCCATCTGCACGGGCTGGAACATGCCCGAATCCATATTGCTTTTAAAGCGCAGGATGTCGTTGAGGAATTCCGCTTTCCCCACGAGCATGCCTACACGCCATCCGGCCATATTGCCGCTTTTGCTGAGGGAATTCAGTTCCAGCGCCACTTCTTTTGCGCCCGGCGTGGCCATGAGGCTGGCGGGGCGGTCGTTCAGGATAAAACTGTACGGGTTGTCGTGGCAAAGAAGAATATGATGTTTGGTGGCGAAGGCCACCAGTTTTTCGAAAGTATCTTTTTTTGCCTGCGCGCCGGTGGGCATATGCGGGTAATTCACCCACATGAGCTTAACGTTCGTCAGGTCGCGCTGTTCCAGGGCGGCGAGATCCGGCTGCCAGTCGTTGGCGACGTCCAGATCGTAGGTAACCGGCGTGGCGCCCGAAAGCTGCACGGCGGAACGGTAGGTGGGGTAACCCGGGTCGGGAATGAGGGCTTCGTCTCCTTCCTGGAGGAACGTCATGCAGATGTGCATGATGCCTTCCTTGGAGCCGATAAGCGGCAGCACTTCCATATCGGGGTTGAGGGGAACGTTGTAGTAACGGCCGTACCAGCCGGCAATGGCCTGCCTGAGGGCGGGAATGCCTTTGTAGCCCTGGTAGGCGTGGGTGTTGGGCTTGGCGGCGTGCTCGTTGAGCGCGGCCGTCACCGAGGGGTGCGGCGGCAGGTCGGGACTGCCGATGCCCAGGTTGATCACGTTGGCGCCCGCTTTATTCATATCGTCGATTTCGCGGAGCTTCCGTGAGAAATAATATTCCTCTGTATGCTGTAATCGTTTGGCTACGGATGGTTGCATTAGTTTATGATTTCAGGTATCAGGTATGCGTATTGCCTTTTTTGTATATACCCAGCACCGTGAGGCGCTCCGTAAGCGGTGTGATCTTTTTCAGCGCCTGCTGGAAATGATCCAGGGATTCGAATTCCATGTCGGCATGGAAATAATAATGCCATTCTTTCGCCGGGATGGGGAAGCTCTGGATCTTGCTGAGGTTAATACCTTCCCCTGCGATCCGGGTGAGCACCTTCGCCAGGCTGCCGCTCTCGTTGGAAGTTTGGAAATATACGGAAGATTTGTTTGCATCAGCGGGCGGTTGCACGCCATTTTTTGAAATCGCCAGGAAACGGGTGTAATTGTTCTTGGCGGTATGAATGTTGCGCCCGATGATGTCCAGCTCATAGATCTCCGCCGCGAGGTCGCCCGCGATGGCCGCCGTGCTTTTCAGCTTTTTCTGGCGCACATGTTTGGCGCTGAGGGCCGTGTCTTCCGTTTCCACTAGTTTGATCTGCGGGTGTTTCGCCAGGAAGTCCATACACTGCAGCAGGGCCATGGGGTGACTGTGCACTTCCTTGATGTCTTCGATGGACTGCCCGGGCATTACCATCAGGTGCTGGTTGATCTGGAGGTAAACCTCGCCGATCACGTGCAGGCCTGAGTTTTTAAGCAGGCTGTAATTGGGCAGGATGCTCCCGGCAATGGAGTTTTCGATGGCCATCATGCCGGCATCGGCATTGTCTGCATTCTTCACTTTCCTGACAAGCTCGGGGAAAGAGGCGCAGGCTTCAATTTCGGACTGTTTCCCGAAATAGTTGCGCGCGGCGATCTGGTGAAAACATCCTTCGAATCCTTGTATGGCAATACGCATGAGCTGAGAATATGAATGATTGAGTCAATAAAAAAGGGCCCCCTTTTGAGCGGGACCCTTCATTTGTTCGTTTTTGATAAACCGTTGTTACAAGAGAGTCCCGCTTTCTTCGTGGTAAAAGAAAAAATAAAAGAAATACAGGCTAAAGCTCTTTTGTGACATATAATCTGTTTATCGGAATTCATTGTAAAAAGAAAGGCCCCCTTTCCAGGAGGCCCGTTATATTTTTAAGCATTTTCAGCACAAACGAACCTCCTATTCCTGGTACCAGAAAAAGTAAAAGCCGTAAAAGTAACCGAAAGTGCGTTGTTGCATTGCTGTTTATTTTGATAGAACAAAAGTAAGCCAGGATTTTAATTGTTCAAAGAGCCGTGCAAAAATATAAAAATCATCAAACAAAACAATTAATTACATAGATTTTATTCAAAAACGGGATAAAAATGGTACAATATTGGCATCAAAGAGGCGTTTTGTATGCTATAGCAAATAATTTTCCGGAAGGAAATTTGCTGGGGAGAGCTTTGTGCCTGGCGCGGACAAGGCAAAAAAAAGCCCCGCTTACGCAGCGGGGCCCGGATGAATATCCTTTTGCTTGCCTATAATTATTTAGCAGAATCAGCAGGAGCTACAACCGCAGAGTCAACCACTGCAGCAGTGTCAACGGGAGCGATGGTAGAAGTGTCTACGCTGTTGTTGATCGCGCTGTCCAGGTTGGTAGAATCACCAGAACCGGAAGTACCAGCATTGTTACAAGCTGCAACGAACAGACCGAGGGCGAGTGCCAGGAAACCAAACTTTTTCATTTTGAATGTTTTTAAGGTTTATTTGAAATGAGATTTATACTTTATTCCGGGATCACCCAAAAGGTAACCCGCCATTTCAAAAAAAATTATTTTTCCTACTTTGGGTTACTAAAAGCCGCTAATCGTATTAATAAGTGAATAATCTTTTGCACATAGAAAGGGATCAGGAATTACTGCACGGGCTGGCCGCCAACGACGATAAGTCTTTGGAAACCATTTATTTAGAAAATTTCCCGGCAATCGCCAGGATGGTCATGCAGAATAACGGGTCGGAAGACGATGCCAAAGACATCTTCCAGGAAGCGATGATCGTGTTGTATGAAAAGGTGCAGGAAGGGGGATTTGTGCTAAGCTCGCGTTTAAAGACCTTCCTTTATTCCGTTTGCAGAAGGCTGTGGCTCAAGAAGTTACAAAGCTCTTCCCTCAGCGCGCCCCTTTTCGGGGAGCTGGAAGAAACCACCGCCGCAGAAGACGCCCTTGAAGCACATCTCGAACGCGACCGGCAGTTCAAACAAATGGAAGAGGCGATGGGGAAGATCGGGGAGCCTTGCAAAACCATCCTTGAAGATTATTACATCCACCGGCAGAGTATGCAGGATATCGCGGAAAGGTTCGGCTACACCAACGCCGAAAATGCGAAGAACCAGAAATACAAATGCCTGATGCGACTGAAGAAATTATTCTTTGCACCATATAAATAAAAGCCAGGGAGGCTGTTGTGATGAACGATATACATTTAATCCAGGAAATAGAACGTTATCTCGACGGAGAAATGAGCGCCCCTGAAAAGGAGGCCTTCGAATCTCTCCGCCGCAGCGATTCCGCTATCGACCGGCAGGTAACCGAGCACCGGCTGCTGTTGCAGCAGCTTAGGGCCAACGGCATGCGGAAAGACCTGCTCCGCCGCATGGATTCCATCCATGCCAAAGCGGAAATACCCGTCGCTCCGCCCGCACTGGCGCCGGTGGTACCGCTGCGCAGCCGCCGCCGCACCTGGCTCAACCTCGCCGCGGCAGCATCCATCGCGCTCATCACTTCCCTCGCCACCATGGCCATTATGCAGAATAATGCCAAAAGGTCTTACACTTCCAAGTATGAAGACGTGCGCCGCGTGCTGAACAATATCCAGCGCTCGCAGAACGCTCTCATCCGCGATATCAGCAAAAACAATCCTCCCCTCAACCCCGGCACCTATGGCGGCACCTGTTTCGCCATCAGCCGCAACGGTTTCATGGTCACTAATTACCACGTAATCGCCGGGGCGGATTCCATTTATATTCAAAACAACAAAGGCGAAGCCTTCAAGGCGGTGAGCATTTTCGAAGACGTGTCCAGCGACCTGGCGGTGCTTCGCGTGGCGGATTCCAATTTCCGCACGCCGGCGCTTCCCTACTCGCTGAAACTGCAGCCTTCCCGCCTCGGCCAGGAAGTGTTCAGCATGGGCTTCCCGAGAGACGAGATCGTTTATGGCATGGGCTACATCAGCGCACAGACCGGCTTCAACGGCGATACCCTGGCCTACCAGGTAAGCATCCCCGTGAACCCCGGCAACAGCGGCGCTCCCCTGCTGGATAACAGCGGCGAAGTGATCGGCATCATCACCGGCAAACAATCCTCTTCAGACGGTATTGCTTTCGCAGTGAAGTCCGGCCACCTGAAACGTCTGCTGGACGAGCTTCCCAAAGAAAAATTCAACCGCAGGGACCTGAAACAGAAAAGCCAGCTGGGCGGCCTCAACCGCGTAGACCAGGCTAAAAAGCTCGAAGAGTTTGTGTATATGGTGAAAGTGTATAACTAAACCGCGGGTTGTTGTGATTTGCTTTCCAAAATGAAAAATAAAAAGAAAAGGGCCGGAGTGATCCGGCCCTTTCTTTATTTGCGGTAAGTTGATCCGTTATTGCAGATCGTTTTCCTTCAGCACCCTTTTCGGGTCCTGCTTCCATTGTTTTGCTCTCACGGAGATCCACATGATCAGGTCTTCGTTGGTGATCTTGCGCAGCAGGCCGTAAGACGGTGTGTACACCTGCATGAACTGCATCAGCGTATCGCCCGTGAACCCGGTTACCCGGCTTACAAAACTTTTGGAATAACGGTAGTCGATGTATTGCTGTATCTCGTTTTCCGCGTACAGCTTTTTGAATTTCCGGAGGTCCTTTTGTTTCCGCGAAGCGCGCGTAAAGGGACTGAATGTAATCCCGAAGCCGCCGCTGGTGCGTTTCGAGGTATCCACCAGCGTACGCGTTTTTTCTTCCAGGAACGGCCTGAACTCCTCGTACCGCGCTATGGAATCGAGCTGGTAAGGGTTCCAGCGGCCGGAAACCTCCACCTGCGGCAGAAACCGCTCTTTCATCCGCAGCCGCGCATTGTAGATCTGCGTGCCGGCCACATTGGTCACCTTCACGCTGTCTGACACGTAACCGATAAAAGAGATGAGAATTTCGTCGCCGCTGTTGGCATTGATGCGGTAATAGCCGCCCTGGTCGGAAAATACCCTGGCGCCGGTGTTTTTATTCCGGATAGTGGCTGGGTACAACACCAGCTGCCCGTCTGCACTGGTGATCTGGCCGCGCAGGGTAACGGGGTTCTGATAATCCTGCGCCCCGGCCGGGGTGAAAGCGCCTCCCGCAAGCAGGACGGCAAGCATGGTTCCAAATAACAGTCTGCTGATCATGTATTTACTAACAATTGTGCCTGTGAATAGTTAATACACGAATGTAATATAAAAATCAATTCCCGGGAGTGCACTGGTCTCCCGGGAATTGCCGTAGTTCTTGCTTTTTACAAAGACCGGATGAGCGAAATCACTTCATCCCGCGACTTACCCAGCTTGATCTGGATCTGCCCGATCAGGCGGTCGTCTTTTCCCTGCTCGTAATACAGGTCTTTATCCGTCAGGTCGTCAAACATTTGTTTCAGCTTGCTCTTTATCTCCGTCCACCGGTCCTTGATCATCAGGATGTCCATATCATGACATTTAATTGTGAAAAATGAGGGGTCATGCTACCTGAAATCCAAAGTTTGTGCCAAACAGCAGTTATTGATCAAAACCGGCTATGGTGGCTATTTTACGCGAACGGCCGTGGTAAAAAGCATACTTTCCCCCGCTTCCAGGGTAACCAGTCCCATGCCGTTGTTGAAAGCGTTCGGGGCGCCGGTCAGGTTTTCAATCGCAATGCTGTTGCGGTGCGGCGGCGTGTATACCTGCAGTACGGGATAGGCCTGATCGGGGAAAAACTCGATCTGTACGCCTTTTACCGGGTCTTTCAGGGTGCAGAGCGGCGCGGGGCGGTTAAAATCGAGCAGGAAGGAATTGTCCAGGCTCACGCCATGGAGGCTTTTGCTTTCGCTGTAGCCGTTGAAAGGCAACACTTTGCCGGTGGGAATGAGTTTTTCGTCGAATTCGACGATCTCTTTCGACCAGAATTGCAGTTCCAGCTGGTCTACCGGCGTGCCCGTCGTAAAGTACGGGTGCCAGCCGTCCATGACGGGGATAGCGCCGGAATGCTGGTTGAGGATGGCGGTGGTTACCTGCAGCATCTGGTCGGGCAGCAGGCGGTATTTTACTTCGCAGCTGTACGGGAAAGGATAACCGGCGTCTGAACCAGGATAATGATGTTCCAGCTCGATCTCGGCGTAACTGTCGTTCACTTCCTCTTTTGTAATGGTGAATGCCTGGTCGTACAGCAGGCCGTGGATGGGGGATTTCTGAACGGTATAACTTTTTCCCTGCCAGTTGTACCGCGCGTCTTTGATGCGACAGGCGAAGGGGCTGAGCTTTACGCTTTTGAAACTGCCGGTAACGCCCGCGTTGAGCTCGCTTACATTCTTATAGCTGTCTATTACATTCAGTTTTCCATTGCCGTTAGGCACGATAAACGCGTGCAGCAGCGCCCCGAAAGAGGGGATCACATGCACTTGGGCCCCTGCGTCGTCTTTCAGGGCAATAATGGAGAAACCGTTTTCCTCCAGGTGTTCGATACTAAATCCCATGCTGTCAATTTGCGGTAAAATACAAAATGGCGGCAAAAAGTTCATATGCAAAAAGGCGTCGCTGCGGTAACAACGGCGCCTTTTTTATGATTGAAAAAATTAAATGTACTGGTTGATGATGTTTTCCAGCCATTCCTGCCGGCCGCTGGTCTGCTTGGGCTCGCCGTTGGCGATGGCGAACGCGCGGAGATCTTCCAGCTGCAGTTTGCCTTCTTCAAAGGCTTTACCCTGGCCGCTATCGAAGGAAGCGTACCGTTCCGTGCGGAATTTGCGATAGGGCGATTCGCGCAGGATCTTGTCTGCAACGATGGCCGCGCGCGCAAATGCGTCCATGCCGCCGATGTGCGCGTGGAAAATATCCTCAAGATCGGTGGAGTTGCGGCGCGCTTTTGCGTCGAAGTTTACGCCGCCGCCTGCAAAACCGCCCGATTCCAGGATCACCAGCATGGTTTCCACCAATTCGTTGAGGTTCATCGGGAACTGGTCGGTGTCCCAGCCGTTCTGGTAATCGCCGCGGTTGGCGTCGATGCTGCCCAGCATGCCCGCGTCTGCCGCCGTTTGCAGTTCGTGCTGGAAGGTATGGCCGGCCAGCGTAGCGTGGTTCACTTCGATGTTGAGCTTAAAGTCTTTATCAAGACCGAACTGGCGCAGGAAACCGATCACCGTGGCGCTGTCGTAGTCGTATTGATGTTTGGTAGGCTCACAGGGTTTCGGTTCGATGAAGAACGTTCCCTTAAAGCCCTGTTTACGCGCATAATCGCGGGCCATGGTGAGAAAGCGGGCAAGATGCTCCAGCTCTCTTTTCATATCGGTGTTCAGCAGCGTCATGTACCCTTCGCGGCCGCCCCAGAACACGTAGTTTTCACCGCCCAGCGCGATCGTGGCGTCCAGCGCGTTTTTGATCTGCGTGCCGGCGTAAGCCACTACTGCAAAATCGGGATTGGTGGAAGCGCCGTTCATATAACGCGGGTTGCTGAACACGTTGGCGGTGCCCCAGAGCAATTTCACGCCGCTGGCTTTTTGTTTTTCCTTCGCATACTCAACGATCTGCTGCAGGTGGCTTTCGTATTGGGAAAGACTGCCGCCTTCGTCTACCAGGTCGATATCATGAAAACAATAATACGGCACGCCGAGTTTGGTGATGAACTCAAAAGCCGCGTCCATTTTGTCTTTCGCCTGCTGCACGGGATCGGAGGCCGTGAGCCAGGGAAAGGCCTTGGTACCGGGACCGAAAGGATCGCCGCCGGTGCCGCAGAACGTGTGCCAATAAGCCACTGCGAAACGGAAGAGTTCTTTCAGCGGTTTGCCGTTGATCACTTTGTTTTCGTCGTACCATTTATAGGCGAACGGATTATCTGATTGTGCGCCTTCAAAGCTGATCTTCCCTACTGTCGGGAAATATGTTTTGTTGCCGGTAATGATATTCATGGTCAAAAGTTTTTAAAGAGTTGAAAGGATCTGGCCGAGGCGGTTTTTCCATTTTTCGTACGTTTCGCCGTAAGCTTTGCTGATATTCGCATCCGGCTCGATGGAGGCCAGGCATTCCATGCCAATGAACGCTTCGGGGAACGAGCCATACACGCCCGCGCCCACCCCCGCGCCTCTTGCCGCGCCCAGCGCGCCGTCTGTATTATACAATTCAATCGTAACGCCCGCGGTATTGGCGAAAACTTCCCGGAACAGCGGGCTGAGGAACATGTTGGCTTTGCCCGCTCTCACGCGGCTGATCTGCAGGCCCATTTGCCGCATGATGTCCACGCCGTAGGTCAATGCAAATACGATCCCCTCCTGGCCCGCGCGCAGCAAGTGCTCGCGATGATGCACGCCAAACTCGAGGCCTTCTATTCTTGCGCCTGGCTGACGGTTGGCGAGAATGCGCTCCGCGCCGTTGCCGAAAGGAAATATCTGCAAACCTTCCGAGCCGATGGGCGCTTTGGCGGCAAGCTGGTTCATGTCGTCGTACGAAAGCCCGCCGGTGATGCCGCGCAGCCAGCTGTTGAGGATGCCGGTGCCGTTGAGGCACATCAGCACGCCGTTGCGAATATCTTTATCGGTCTGGTTCACGTGCATGAAGGTATTCACCCTGCTTTCCGCATCGTACGCCGCGGCATCGTGCACGGCGTACACCACTCCCGAAGTGCCCGCTGTGGTGGCGGCTTCGCCGGGCTGCAGCACGTTCAGCGAAAATGCGTTGTTCGGCTGATCGCCGGAGCGGTAGGTAACGGGAATGCCTGCACGCAAACCGAGCAGCTCCGCCGCTTTGTCCGTCACACGGCCCTGTTCGCCGAACGTGGGCACGATGGGCGACAACAGGCTACGGTCTATTTTGTAATAATCGAGCAAACGTTGCGATACCTGCTGCTCCGCAAAGTCCCAGAAAATGCCTTCGGACAGGCCGGAAAGCGTAGTGGCGGGCTGGCCGGTGAGGCGCATCGCGATAAAATCGCCGGGCAGCATGATATGTTTGATGCGGGCGTAGAGCGCCGGCTCGTTTTCCTGCACCCATTTGAGTTTGGAAGCGGTGAAATTCCCGGGGGAATTGAGGAGATGCGGAAGGGTGTAGGCGCTGCCGAGGTCCTGCGCGGCTTTGTCTCCAAGGGCCACGGCGCGGCTGTCGCACCAGATAATGGAAGGCCGCAGGGCCTGCTGGTTTTCGTCTATGCACACCAATCCGTGCATCTGGTAAGCGATGCCGATGCCTTTTACGGCGGCGGGATCGAATGCATATTGTCCGCGGAGGGCGCGGGTGGCTTTGATCACTTCCTGCCACCACATTTCAGGGTCCTGCTCGGCCCAGCCGGAGCGGGGCACATTCATGACCAGTTCGCCATCCGACCCGGTGGAAGCCGCCAGGCAACAGCCTGTTGCGGCATCCAGCAGGGCGGCCTTTATAGACGAAGAGCCGATATCATAACCGATTAAAAACATAATACTGTAGCGTAATGCGTGGAATGTAAAAAAACGATGTTACCTGTTACCAGAACACGGTGTACAACGCCGCCAATATCCCGCAAATGAGGATGGCGCCGATAGTGAATGCCGGGTTGAGTTTGAACATGGACGCATCAATTTTAAGCGCTTTCGGATTGTCTTTGCTGCGCGGGTCAGCCAGGCTGATCACGGCCATAACGGCAACGATGATCAGGAACACCCAGCCCATCCTGTTGATGAAGGGCAGCGTGGTGAACTGGAACTTTAACCAGACAGACAGCGGGATCGCCAGCGCGGCGCCTGCCAATGCGGCATTGGCGGTGGTGCGTTTCCAGAAGAACCCGAGAATGAAGATCGCGAACACGCCCGGGGAAATAAACCCGGTGTATTCCTGGATGAACTGGAAACCCTGGTCGAGGCTCTTCAGCGCGGGCGCAACAATGGCCGCGATGATGCAGGATACGATGATCACGATGCGGCCTACCTTCACCTGGTCCTGCTCGGTAGCATTTTTCTTGAAGATGTGCTTGTAGATATCGAGCGTGAAGATCGTTGCGATGCTGTTCGCTTTACCAGCCAGGGACGCCACGATGGCGGCGGTGAGCGCTGCGAAGGAAAGCCCTTTCAGGCCCGCGGGCAGCAGGTTCAGCAGGATGGGATACGCATTGTCCGGCTTCACTACTTCCTTGCCGTCTACGAAACCGAGCATTTCTTGCTGGAACATGCCGTTCTTCCACAACACGTATGTCGCAATACCGGGCAGCACTACGATAATCGGCATGAGCAGCTTGAGGAAACCGGCAAACAGCAGGCCGTTGCGCGCGGTCTTCAGGTCCGCGCCCAGCGCGCGCTGCGTGATATATTGGTTACAGCCCCAGTAATTCAGGTTCACGATCCACATGCCGCCGATCAGTACGGCCAGCCCGGGAAGCTCCATGTAATTGGGATTGCTTTTGTCGAAGATCATATGGAAATGCTCGGGCGCTTTCTGCCGCAGCAGTCCCAGCCCGTTCATCATCCCGTCGATGGAATAACCCTGCCCGCCGCTGCCGAGATTCTGCGATACGAGGTTTAGCGCCAGGTATGTAGTAGCCAGGCCGCCGAGGATCAGGAAAAACACCTGGATCACGTCGGTAAAACCGATCACTTTCATACCGCCTAGCGTAATGATCACCGCGAACACCGCCAAACCGATCATGCACGCCGTAAAGCTGAAGCCGGAAATGGTAGATACCGCGAGCGCCCCGAGATAAAGGATGGAAGTGAGGTTCACGAACACGTACAGCAACAGCCAGAACACCGCCATCACCGTGCTTACCCTTGAATCGTACCGTTGCTGCAGGAACTGCGGCATGGTATAGATCTTATTTTTGAGGTAAATAGGCAGGAAAAAGATCGCCACCACCAGCAGTGTAGCGGCCGCCATCCATTCGTAAGTACTGATAGCAAGCCCCATTTTAAAGCCGGAGCCGCTCATGCCGATGAACTGCTCGGCGGAAATATTGGAGGCGATCAGCGATGCGCCGATAGCCCACCAGGTAAGAGACCCTTCTGCAAGAAAAAAGTCTTTTGTGTCGGCGACAGCTTTCTTTTTACGGTTGTAGATATAGTAGCCATAGCCTGCTACGATCACAAAGTAAATGGCAAAGACGAAATAATCTTTCAGTTCCATTTTGTATCAGAATAACGTGAGAAAAATTAATAGTGTGTCAAGATAACAAACTATTTTTAATTGTTAAATCTACAGTTAAAAATATTGGCATAAAAAAGACCGGCCCGGGAGGGGCATCCCCACGGGCCGGTCCAAACTGTTCACAATCAATTAACTGGCTTTAGTGATCTTAAACGTGAACGCATGCTCGCAGGGCGTTTCTTTCACGCTCAGCCTGGGCACGGAAACCTCGATGCCGCCCGTTACTTTTTTGAAAGAAAGGTCTTTGTCGTAGCCCAGCAGCCGAACTTTCGTGCCTGCAGAAGGCTGTACGCCTTTAATGAGCAGCCTGCCTTCGGGAAGAACGGGCGCGATGGCGTAAACATTGTCGCCGTTCACGGTGAAGAACAATTCTTTGCGGGCATAACCGGGGTCGGGGTTTACGGTCTGTTTCAGCATCACCTCGCCGCTTACCATGCCTTTATTCGCCGGCTTCCAGTCCTGGCGGCCTTCAGACCATTGCACATGCGTTTTCCAGGCGCGGGTGTTGTAGATGGCCTCGCCGTTCACATCGAGCCATTTGCCGATCTGCAGCAGGCGTTCCTGCATAATGGGCGGGATCTTGCCCTGCGCATCCGGCCCGATGTCCAGCAACAGGTTGCCGCCGCTGCTCACGATATCGAGCAGCAGGTATATCAGCGACTGCGCGCTGTTGTAATCCTCTACGTCCTCATTCCTGTTATAACCGAACGAAAAGCCCATGCCGCGGCATTCTTCCCAGGGGCGGGCAAACTTCGCTCCCACTTCGTATTCCGTGGTGTAATAACCGCCGTGTTTTTTACGGATGCCTTTGCCCCAGCGGTCGTTCACCGCGATCTTGTCTTTCACCGGCGATTCGTTGTACAGCCAGGTGAGGAATTCGCGGCTTTGCCACAGCGTGTCCGACTGCTCCCATTCGCCGTCGGGCCAGATAATGTCCGGCTCGTAACGGTTCACGAGGTCTTTCAGCTGCGGGATCATATGATCGTTCACGTACGCTTTGTATTGTTTGTTTTTGTACAGCGGGTTGTACCATTCGTACAGCGAATAATAAAAGCCCATCTTCACCGGCGTTTTGCGCACGGCGGCGGTGAGGTCGCCCAGCAGGTCGCGTTTGGCGCCCGCATCTACCGCGTTCCAGGGCGTGCCGAAGGCTTTGGTGGCTTCTTTGCTGGGCCAGAGGGCAAAACCGTCGTGGTGTTTGGAAGTAAGCACGATGTATTTGGCGCCTGATTTTTCGAAGAGTTTCGCCCATGCGTCCGGGTCGAAGTCTTCGGCTTTAAAAAGGTCCGCGAATTTGTAATACGAAAAATCGTCGCCATACACTTTTGCGTGATGGTCGTACACGGCGGTGGGTTTGGGATTGTTATTCCCGTGCACCTGTTTGGATTGCAGCCAGTACTGGTACCATTCCGAGTACACGCCTTTCGGCGCCCATGCGGGCACGGAATACACGCCCCAGTGGATGAATATCCCGAACTTTGCGTTTTCGAACCATGCGGGAACCGGCCTGCTGTCCAGCGATTCCCAGGTGGGCTTGTACTGCTGCGCCATCGCGGTGAATGGCAAAAGCAGCCATAACAAACATTTTAATGATCTCATATAATTGACGTGTTTTTTTATAAAAGCTGATCGACGGATACCGTTATTTCTTTTCCTCGTTCAACGGTGAGCGGCAATAAATGCTGGCGGTACTTCAGCACCAGGTTGCGCCCCGTGGTGGAATGTACTTTCACGGCGGAAAGCGTGCCGTTCTCCCAGGCAATGTCCAGCACAAAACCGCCGCGCGCGCAAAGCCCCTTGATCTCCCCGGAAGTCCATTCGGCGGGCACTGCGGGCAACAGCTCCACGTAATCGCCATGGCTTTGCAGCAGCGCTTCCGCAATGCCGGCGGTGGCGCCGAAATTCCCGTCTATTTGGAAAGGCGGATGGTTGTCGAAAAGATTGGGCAGGGTGGATTTGGCGAAAAGCGCCTGCAAATGGTTTCTCACACTGTCCGCCTGTTTGAGGCGGGCGTAGAAGTTGATGATCCATGCGCGGCTCCAGCCGGTGTGGCCGCCGCCTTTGGCAAGACGGCCGGTGAGCGTGCGCAATGCGCCTTCATACAAAGCCGGCGTTTGTTCGGTGATCTGTGTGCCGGGGTGCAGGCCGAACAGGTGCGAGATGTGCCGGTGGCCGGGCTCTACTTCCTGGTATTCCTGCATCCACTCGAGAATGCGCCCGTCTTTCCCGGTTTTGGTGGGCGGCAGCTGCGCGATGATGCTTTCCCAGCGCGCGATCTCAGCAGAATCGGTGCGCAGCGCTTTGGCAGCGGCGATGCATTTGCCGAGGAATTCGCGGAGGATCTGGCTGTCCATCGTAGGCCCGTAAGTGAGGCCGGTGGGCTTGCCGGTAACCGGGTGCACGAACTGGTTCTCCGGGGAGCTGCCTGGGGAGGTCACGAGGTAACCTTCCGGGCTTTTCACGAGATAATCTTCCACGAACAGCGCGTGTTCTTTCATCACGGGATACGCTTTGTTTTTGAGGAAAGCGTAATCGAGCGTGAACGCGAAATGTTCCCAGAAATGCAGGCACATCCAGCTGGCGGCCATCGGAAAAGTACCCCATGCCACGCCGTTCTGCACTCCTGTTTTACCAAATGCATCCGTACAGTGATGCACTACCCAGCCGCGGGCGTTGTACATTTTTTTTGCGGTGATGCGCCCTTCCGGCCGGATGTAGTCCATGAAGTCGAACAGCGGCGCGGTGGTGAAGGAAATATTCGTCACTTCCGCCGGCCAGTAGTTCATCTGGAGATTGATGTTGGTATGAAAATCCGCGTTCCAGGGCGCGTCGAGATGCTGGTTCCAGATGCCCTGGAGATTGGCGGGCAAAACGCCCGGCGCGCGGGAACTGCTTACGAGCAGGTATCTTCCGTATTGAAAGAAAAGACTGATCAGGTGCGGGTCTTCGATACCTTGTTTTGTTCTCAGCAGCCGCTCGTCCGTAGGCAGATCGTCTGCATGCGGGCCGTTGATGCGCAGGCTCACGCGTTCCATGATGGGCTCCAGGTCCTGCACATGTTTGGCGGAGATATTTGCGTAACTCTTTGCCGCGGCGGATTGCAACAGTTTTTTACATTTATTGAGGGCAGACACGGCGTTCTCGAAATCCTGTTTTTTGTAATTGTAATTGGTGGCGCCCTGGATGTACAGGGTTACGGTGTTCGCGTTCTTCACTTTTATTTCCTGCCCGTTTACGGCCCTGCTGCCGCCGGCGTTGGACACCTGCAGCATGCCCGCGAATTTCATATGCAGGCCTTCGGGGCCGCGGTCTTCCCTGCCGTTTTTGTCGTTGATCTGCCCGTTGAGCACCAGCTGGCTGCTGCCCGCGGCGGTTACCCTGCAATCGGCGAAGCGGTTGCTTGTATCGCGGATGTCAGGCCGGTCGATACTGAACGCGGCGTTGATGGAGCCGGGTTTCGACGCGGTGATATGCACCACGATCACATTGTCCGGCGCGGAAGCGAGCACTTCCTGTTTGTATTCAACGCCGTTCACCGTAAAGGTGGTGGCGGCGATGCCGGTGTTGAGGTCGAGACTGCGTTTATAATGATCGTAGGCGCTGAAGCCGTAGTGGATGTTCACGTTCATCAGCGTTTGATAAGAGCGGAATGCGCGCGCGGTTTTGGTGGAATTTTCCGCGTCTACCGCGAGGAAGTTGGCCTGCGCGATAGTGAGCGCTTCCTGGTTCTTCCCTTCGAACAGCAGCTGGCGGATGGTATCCAATACTTTGTATGCATTGGGATTGGCGTCGTTGAATTTAACGCCGGCCCATACGCTTTCTTCGTTGACCTGGAGTATCTCTTTTTCAGGCCGCCCGTAAACCATCGCGCCCATTCGGCCGTTGCCGACGGGCAAAGCCTCTTCCCATCTGCGGGCGGGCTGTTTGTACCACAGCTGCATGGATTCCTGCGCCATGGCCGCATTGGAGAACAGTAACAGTAGTATAAGGAGCTTTTTCATAACTGTAAACGATGTAGGATTAGGATAAATATAATAAATGAGGCGTTGGCTTACAACATACCGTTAATTAAATACCACTATTTGAGACGATCCGTTAGTCCTGCATCATGGCCGCAAGCGTTCTGCCCACTTCAGAACCGATGGCCACGCCCATTCCGCCCATGCGGACGGCCAGCCAGATGCGGGAAGAATATGCCTGCACGATGGGCTGCTTCGTTTTGCCGAAGGCCATAATGCCCGCCCAGCGGTCTTCGATGGTAAACTGGTGATGGGGAAGGATGATGGTTTTCAGTTTTTCCTCAAGGTCTTGCTGTATGCGTTGGCTCAAAGCGAATTCGGTGGTGGCTTCGCCATTGAAATCGAGATTGCGGCCGCCGCCGAACAATACGCGGCCGTTCAGTTCACGGAAATAATAATATCCCTGGTCGAAATGATAGATGCCTTTGAAAGGCAGTTTTTTGACGGGCGCGGTGATGAGCACCTGTCCGCGGCCGGGCGTTACGTCCAGCCCGGGGACCAGTCCTTTTGCAAAAGCGTTGGTGCATATGGCGAGGCGCGGGGCGGAGAAAACGACGCCGTCGTTCACGGCGACTTCTACCCTGTCTCCTTTTTCTTCAAAGTGAGTAACGTTGCAGCCTGTTTTGATCTCGATGCCGCGTTCGATGGCGACGTCGATGAGCGTGCGCATCATTTTGCCGGTGTTCAGCTCGCCTTCGTAATTGTTCTGCACGAGGTGTTTTGCAACGATGCCTTTCTGCGCGATCTTTTCATCGGCGGGGGAAAAGGCGGGGCCGGGCAGGATGTCGAACAGCAGCTCGTTTATTTTCCCGAGCTGTTCGAGCGCGGGCGTTTCGTTATCGCTGATCAGCTCGAAGCTGCCGTTTTCGCGGTAATCCATACGATCGTCTCCGATGCGGCTGCGGAGGAGTTGCAGGCCTTTGCGGCGCATTTGCACAAGGGCCACGACATCATTTGCGGGCATATGCTGCAGGTCGTCGAGGATTTCGGTGAGACTGCCGATGCAGGCGAAGCCGGCGTTGCGGGTGGATGCGCCGGTGGGGAGGAGGCCGCGTTCAAGTACGAGGATGCGTTGGCGGGGGAAACGTTCTTTGAGGCTGATCGCTGTGGAAAGGCCGACGATGCCGCTTCCGAGAAGGATGCAGTCGTATTGGAGAAGGCTTTGTTTTTCCCAGTAGCTCAGCATATTGCGAATGTAACAAAAAAATCTATTACCATCTTTTTGGGAACGGTAGAAGCAAAGTGTAAAGCGTGGCTTTACGCTTTTGAATATTTTTTGGGTTGATATAGTGTAAAGCGTAACTTTACACTATACAGGCAGGGGATGAAAAAGTCATCTCCGTATTTTTGAGAAATAGCCCTGAAACACTGAGATATTCTCACCTTTTTCATTCGCCCTTTATCATCGTTTTCTGCTCTTTATAAGAGTAAATAGAAAACAATGATAAAAAGCTTTAGAAGCAAAGCGTTAAAGCTTTGCTGGGATAATGACGATTGTATGAAGCTGCCTCCCGCCATGCTCAACAAGATCAGGTGGCTGCTTCAGGCAATCGATAGCGCACAGATAGTTCCGGATGAACTGAGCTACTGCGACATACATTCTCTGAAAGGAAATTATAAAGATCACTGGAGTGTAAAAGTAAACCGCAATTACAGGATCGTTTTCATTTTTATGAAAGGGCACGCATACGATGTGGATTACATTGACTATCACTAAAAATTTTAGATATGGAACGCAAAATGAAACTTGAGCATCCCGGCATTCTTATCAAAGGCCTCATTTTCGACGAACACGGCCTCAGTATTTCCAATGCCGCCGAAATGCTGGGCGTAACCCGCACGGCGCTTTCTCACCTTGCCAATGGCAAGGCGGACCTTTCCGTAGACATGAGCCTGCGCATCGAAATGGTATTCGGCGGCACCGCGGAGTACTGGCAGCGTTTGCAGGCCGCTTACAATATTAACGAAGCCCGGCCCCGCATCGCCAAACTTAAGCTCAAACGTTACAAACCGGCATTAAAAAAGCCCCTGCCCGTCAAAGAAACGAAGAGCAGGGGCCATAAAGCCAAAAAGGTAGCGTAGTTAATTCACCAGCGGCTTCAGCCCCCGCACGCCCATATCCACCACAGCCTCCCCTTCCAGCGGGTCGTATTTGCCGTTGCCGTTCGTGTCTTTCCATTCAAAACTTTTATTGACAGACAACGACACCGTTACCACCACATCCTGCTTTTCCTTTCCCGTGATCTGCAACGGCGTATCAAACGGCCCCGTTACCACGCAGGAGCCCGCAGGCACCGGCGAAGTAGCCGCGATCGGGTTCGGCACCGTGGTAGCCCCTGCCGGCGCCTGACCGCTTACCACGCTGTATTTCGTTTCCAGCGCCCAATATCCCTGCTTGCGGTTCCCGTTCACCTGCTGCGTGCTGTCTTTGATCTTATAACTCGTGATATAGCTGTTAAACCCGATGAATGAAGCCACCGAACCGGTCCATTCCTGCCCCAGCGCATTGAATTTGATATCGTAATTCTGGTACGCCAGCGACACCCGCAGGTATTCATACTTTCCCGCAGGCACATCCTTCAGCGGCACCTCATAAAACACCTCCCCATCTCCCGCCAGCTTCGCGCTCGCAAAATCTATGGCCGTTTCGCCTCCTTTCGCCGTTTCCTGGTGTTTGTACAGCACCGCTCCTTTTCCCAAAGCCGTTAACGCACCGGGCGCCAGCTCCAGGTAGTGCGAGCTCATCACCCTGAAAGCCGGGCTCTGCGCGGCATTCCCCGCAGGCACCGATACCGGCTGCCCCAGGTTGCCCAGGCGCTCCTGGTTAGGATCGAATTTGTATTTGAAAATGAGTTTAGCGCCTTTGTCCTCCACGGAATCTTCGTTTTTGGAACAGGCAGCGCAGCATGCTAGCGCCGCAAGGCAGCCCGACAGGAACAGGTTTTTCGACATAGACCGGATTTTGGATATTAATAACGCCGGCAACTTACAAAATATTGGCGGATTACAAAGAAAGCCCCTGCCAACGGGGGCCGGGGCTGCGCTATTGCAACTATTCAGACCGGTTACACCAGGTAACCGAAAAGATTATCGTCTTTGTTCAGTTCGGTATAATGCACGTTATACTTCGTCATGTTCGTGAGCAGCACATCGTAATCTTCCCTGTTTTTCAGCTCGATGCCTACCAGCGCGGGGCCGGTTTCCTTGTTGTGTTTCTGGATGAACTCGAAGCGGGTGATGTCGTCTCCCGGGCCTAGCACATGGTTCACAAATTCCTTCAAAGCGCCCGGCCGCTGGGCAAAACGGACGATGAAATAATGTTTCAGTCCTTCGTACAGCAACGACCGCTCTTTGATCTCCTGCATCCGGTCGATGTCGTTGTTGCTGCCGCTCACCACGCAAACCACTTTTTTCCCTTTGATCTCTTCCGCGAAATCTTCCAGCGCGGCGATAGACAAGGCCCCGGCGGGCTCTACCACGATCGCGTCTTCGTTGTACAACTTGAGGATCGTGGAGCAAATGCGCCCTTCCGGCACCAGGCTCATTTTATCCAGCACGTCTTTACAGATCCGGTAAGTGAGCTCTCCCACTCTTTTCACCGCCGCTCCGTCAACAAACCTGTCTATTTCAGGCAATGTAACAGGCCCGCCGTTTTCCAGCGCTTTCAGCATGGAAGGCGCGCCTTCCGGCTCCAGCCCGATGATCTTTGTGGACGGGCTCACGCTGCGGAAATAAGACCCGGTGCCCGATGCCAGCCCGCCGCCCCCAACGGGCACGAACAGGTAATCGACCTCCGGCTGTTCGTCCAGTATCTCCAGGCCTACGGTACCCTGCCCTTCGATGATCTTCTCATCGTCGAACGGCGGGATGAACGTCATATGTTGTTCGCGCGTGAATGCCTGGGCCTCGGCGGAACAATCGTCGAACGTATCCCCTACCAGCCTGATCCCGATGTTGTCTCCGCCAAACATCTTGACCTGGTTTACTTTTTGTTTCGGTGTAATGATGGGCATGAACACCACGCCTTTTAGGTTCAGCAGGCGGCAGCTGTAAGCAAAGCCCTGTGCGTGATTGCCCGCGCTGGCGCAGGTAACGCCGTTGGCCAGCTGAAGCGGCGTCAGGCTGCTCATGAGATTGTATGCACCGCGCAGTTTGTAGGAACGCACCACCTGCATGTCTTCTCTTTTGAGATACACATCGCACTGGTAGCGGCGTGAAAGATTTGCATTGTAGGTTAACGGTGTGCGGGTGACCACGGAGCGTAGTCTTTCGGCGGCTGCTTTTATCTGGTTGGTGTCTATGGGCCGGTTTTGTTGCAGTACTTCAGTCATGTTGGTTCTGTTAAAAAATAAAAAAGAAAAGTATCAGGAAAAATGCGCCGGCGTCAAATCGAACACACTCCTCCGCAACCGTTGCCAACAACTCTCCTGATACTTTTCATATTTTATTTTTTATAGCTTTTTACTTGCCGGGGCGGAGCTTTCTTACTGCCGCGCCTGCCTGCCACATTTCGCTGTTACGCAGTTCTTCGAGCTCTGCGTTCAGCTTGGGGCGGTAATCCGCCTGGCCGTTCAGGTCGATGGAACGCTGTGCTTCTTTACCGGTAGCAACGGAAGCGTACAGTTCGTCGAATACGGGCTGGGTAGCGTCTTTGAATTTTTTCCACCAGTCGAGCGCGCCGCGTTGTGCAGTGGTAGAGCAGTTGGCGTACATCCAGTCCATGCCGTTCTCTGCTACCAGGGGCATCAGGGATTGGGTCAGCTCTTCAACGGTTTCGTTGAACGCTTCGGAAGGTGAGTGGCCGTTGTTGCGCAGCGTTTGGTACTGTGCAGCGAAAATGCCCTGGATAGCGCCCATCAGGGTGCCGCGTTCGCCGGTAAGGTCGGAATACACTTCTTTTTTGAAGTCTGTTTCGAACAGGTAACCGGAGCCAACGCCGATGCCGAGTGCGATCACGCGTTCACGTGCGCGGCCGGTGGCGTCCTGGAAAATGGCGAAGCTGGAGTTCAGGCCCTGGCCGGCGAGGAACAGCCTGCGCAGTGAAGTGCCGGAGCCTTTGGGTGCTACCAGGATCACGTCTACGTCTGCCGGGGGAATGATATTGGTCTTTTCTTTGAAAGTAATGCCGAAACCGTGTGAGAAATACAGGGCTTTACCTTTGGTCAGGAAGGGCTTCAGCGTGGGCCACAGCTGGATCTGGCCGGCGTCTGACAGCAGGTACTGAATGATGGTGCCTTTCTGGGCGGCTTCTTCGATCCCGAACAGCGTTTCGCCGGGAACCCAACCGTCTGCAACGGCTTTGTCCCAGGTTTTGGAATCTTTACGCTGGCCGATGATCACGTTGAAACCATTGTCTTTCAGGTTCAGCGCCTGACCGGGACCTTGTACGCCGTAACCGATGATCGCGATAGTTTCATTCTTCAGCACTTCTCTTGCCTTTTCCATGGGGAATTCTTCTCTGGTTACTACGTCTTCCAGTACCCCGCCAAAATTGATGGTTGCCATGTTTTGTTAGTGGTTTTTAAAAAGTTTTAAGTTCTAGGTTATTGCATTCTTTGCCGTTATCAGTCTTTCAGGCTGTCTGCCTCGATGAGCGACAGGTCTTTGAGATGTTCATGGAAACGGCGGCTCCATTTCACGATCGCTACGCGGCCGCTTTTGGAATATTCTATGAGGCCGTACGGTTCCAGCTTCTGGAGCATCGCGATCAGCTCCTGCTGGTGGCCTGTTTTTTCAAGTACGAAGTAATCTTCCGTAATGGTGAGGATGCGCGCGTTGTTGTCCCGGATGATCTTCTCAATGTCGCCATTGTGAAGGCTTTTGGTGGATATTTTGTACAACGCCAGCTCCTGGTAAACCACTTCGTCTTCGTCGTGCACAAATGCGCGGTGCACTTCGATGAGTTTTTCGATCTGGCCTACTACTTTTTCCAGCCTGTCGCGGGTGGACAATACCGTGATGATGAATTTATACACCCCGGTGATTTCCGTTTCGGCGGTGGTAAGACTGGTGATGTTGATGCCACGGCGCGTGAAGATCACGGAGATGCGGTTGGTGATGCCTACCCTGTCTTCTGTGTATACCGTAACTGTATATTCCTTTTGCATGTTGTGTCTGGATTAATGGTGATGAACTGCTACTCGAGGCGGATAGACGAGATGGGTGCGCCTGCCGGCACCATCGGGAATACGTTGTCTTCCTGCTCCACCACTACTTCCAGCAGGTAGGCGCCTTTTGTGTCCAGCATTTCCTTTACGGCGCCTTCGAGGTCCGCGCGTTCGGTCACCTTGCGGCCCGGTACGTAAAAACCTTTCGCGATCTGTACAAAATCCGGGTTGATCATCACGGTGGAAGAATACCGTTTGTCGAAGAACAATTGCTGCCACTGGCGAACCATGCCGAGGAAGTTGTTGTTCAGGATCACGATTTTCACGCCGATCTCGGATTGGTAAATGGTGCCGAGCTCCTGCAGCGTCATCTGGAAACACCCGTCGCCGATGATGGCCACCACTTCCCTGTCGGGCGCGCCCACTTTGGCGCCCATGGCCGCCGGAAGGGCGAAGCCCATGGTGCCCATGCCGCCGCTGGTGATGTTGGTGTTCGGGTCTTCGAAGCGGTAATAACGCGAAGCGATCATCTGGTGCTGACCTACGTCTGTTACCAAAATCGCTTTGCCCTTTGTTTGTTCGGAGATGATGCGGATCACTTCCGCCATTTTGATCTGGCCTTCGGTGGGGTGCAGTTCGCGGTGACGAACTTTTTCATCTTCTTTTTTATCGGCTTCCCTGAACAGCTGCAGCCATTCGGGATGTTTCGCTTCTTTGAGCAGCGGCAGCAATGCGGCAAGCGCTTCTTTCGCGTCAGCATGTACGGCCACGTCTGCCGGGATGATCTTATTGATCTCCGCTTTATCGATCTCGATGTGGACTACTTTGGCCTGGCGGGCAAATTCGTTCACGTCGCCGGTGATGCGGTCGTCGAAACGCATGCCTACCGCGATCAGTACGTCGCATTCGTTCGTATTGATGTTCGGGCCGTAATTGCCGTGCATGCCGGTGTAACCCACGTAACACGGGTGATTTACGGGCACGGCGGAAAGGCCGAGCAGCGTGGAGGCGATCGCGATGTCCGCCTTTTCGGCCACTGCGATCAGTTCTTTTTCCGCGCCGGAGATCAGTACGCCGTGGCCGCAGAGAATGTACGGGCGTTTGGCGTTGTTGATCAGTTCGGCTGCGGCTTTCACCTGGTCCATGTTCAGCACGGGGTGCGGGTGATAGCTGCGGATGCTTTCGCAGGCTTTGTACTGGAAATCCAGTTTGCCGAACTGCGCGTTTTTGGTGATGTCTACCAATACGGCGCCGGGGCGGCCGCTGCGCGCAATGTAAAATGCTTTGGCGATGGCGCCGGGTATATCTTCAGGCCTGGTAACCTGTATGTTCCATTTGGTGATAGGTGTGGTGATGCCGATCACGTCCGTTTCCTGGAAAGCGTCTGTACCGAGCAATGCCGCGGCTACCTGGCCGGTGATGCACACCATGGGGGTTGAGTCCATCTGCGCATCTGCAAGGCCGGTCACCAGGTTGGTGGCGCCGGGGCCGGAGGTGGCGAATACCACGCCTACCCTGCCGTTTGCACGGGCATAACCCTGGGCGGCGTGCGTGGCGCCTTGTTCGTGGCGCACCAGGATGTGGTGCACCTGGTCCTGGAAATCATAAAGAGCGTCGTAGATCGGCATAATGGCGCCGCCGGGGTAACCGAAAATGGTGTCCACACCTTCCGCAATCAGCGACCGGATCACTGCTTCCGCGCCGGTGATGATCTCGGGGGCGGCGGCAGCCCGCTTGTCAGACTGATCAGTCTTCATCGGTAACACATCCTTCTGTTGCATTTTTTACTTGTTTTGCGTACTTGAATAATATCCCGTTCGTAGCCTTCAGAGCCGGTCTTTTCCATGCTGCTTTTCTTTCCGCGAGCTCTTCGGGCGTCAGGTTAACCTTGATGATATTGTTTACGGCGTCCAGTTCGATAATGTCGTCGTCTTTTACGAGCGCGATGGTACCGCCTTCGTAGGCCTCCGGTACGATATGCCCTACCACAAAGCCGTGCGTGCCACCGGAAAAACGGCCGTCTGTAATGAGGGCCACGCTTTTACCCAGGCCAACGCCCATAATGGCGGAAGTGGGTTTCAGCATCTCCGGCATGCCGGGGCCGCCTTTGGGGCCTACGTAGCGAATGACGACGACGTCTCCCGCTTTCACTTTGCCGGACTGTATCCCCGCGATCAGCTCGAATTCTCCGTCGAATACACGGGCCGGGCCGGAGAATTTTTCGCCTTCCTTGCCGGTGATCTTCGCCACGGAGCCCTGCTCGGCCAGGTTGCCGTACAGGATCTGGATGTGGCCGTTGGCTTTCAGCGGCTTCTCCAGCGGATGTATAATGTCTTGTTTTGAAAAATCGATGTCGGGCACGGATTCCAGGTTTTCCGCCAGGGTCTTGCCCGTAACGGTCAAACAATTTCCGTGTAACCTGCCCTGTTTCAGCAGGTATTTCATGACCATGGGAATGCCGCCGATGTTGTGGAGGTCTTCCATCAGGTATTTGCCGCTGGGCTTGAGGTCCGCCAGTAAAGGCGTGGCGTCGCTCAGGCGCTGGAAGTCGGCCATAGTGATGTTTACGCCAACGGATTTGGCGATGGCGATGAAATGCAGTACCGCATTGGTGCTGCCGCCGGTTGCCATGATCACGGTGATCGCGTTCTCGAACGCTTCACGGGTCATGATGTCTTTCGGTTTGATGTCTCTTTCGAGCAACAGGCGGATGTATTTGCCCGCTTCCAGGCATTCCTCCTGTTTTTCCTTGCTCAGCGCGGGATTGGAGGAGCTGTACGGAAGGCTCATGCCCAGCGCTTCGATAGCGGAACTCATGGTGTTGGCCGTGTACATGCCGCCGCAGGCGCCGGCGCCGGGACAGGAATTTTGTACGATGCCTTTGAAGTCGCCCTCGTCGAGGTTGCCCGCCATCTTCTGGCCGAGCGCTTCGAAAGCGGATATGATGTTCAGGTCCTGCCCTTTGTATCTGCCGGGCGCGATCGTTCCGCCGTACACCATGATGGCGGGACGGTTCAGGCGGCCCATGGCCATCAGCGAGCCGGGCATGTTCTTATCGCAGCCGGGCACGGTAATCACTCCGTCGTAATATTGCGCGCCGCACACGGTTTCAATGGAATCAGCGATCAGATCGCGGCTGACGAGCGAATAACGCATGCCGTCGGTACCGTTGCTGATACCGTCGCTCACGCCGATGGTGTTGAAAATAAGCCCTACCAGGTCGTTGGCCCATACGCCTTTTTTTACCTGTTTGGCCAGGTCGTTCAGGTGCATGTTGCAGGTATTGCCATCGTAGCCCATGCTCACAATGCCCACCTGTGCTTTTTTCAGGTCTTCCTCAGTCAGTCCTATCCCGTACAGCATGGCCTGTGCGGCGGGCTGTGTGGGATCTTGCGTAATCGTCTTGCTGTATTTGTTTAACTCCATATTAATAAGGTCGTTATTACCGGGTCACGGCTATCTGAATTTCTAATTATCGTACAAGTTATTCCCGGTGCGGCGTTTATTCAAACCAATAATTCGGTCGTTCCCGGTCTTCAAAAGGCAGGCAGGATGGCCAAAATCCGCTATGGGTATGAGTTAGGAAGAAAAGCGTTTACGCCATTCAACGGCTGTGTCCCACGCTTTTTTTTAAGAAAATCCCCCCTTCCGGTTGCAACGGCGGAAGGGGGAGCTTCCGGGTATTATCAGGCAGGAATTGCCTCGCGTTTGAATTCTTTTTCCAGCACTTTGGCTTTGTAAGCCTGCTGGATGACCTTGCCGAGGGATTCGGCCCAGGGTTTGGAGAAACCTTGCCCGTCGAGGCTGTCCCATCCGATCACTTCGGCGGCAGTACCGCAGTAGAACACTGCTTCGGCCTGTTTCAGCTCTTCCACGGTGATCTGTTTTTCCACCAGCGGAATGCCCAGTTCGCCGCAGATCTCGATCACGGTGGCGCGGGTGATGCCAGGGAGGATGTTGCCCGGGGCGGGCGTATAAATGGTGCCTGCTTTTTCGTAGAACAGGTTGGCGCCGGGGCCTTCAGCCACAAAACCGTTGATATCCAGCAGCAAAGCTTCGTCGTACCCTTTTTCTTTCGCCTCTTGCGAAGCCAGGATAGAGTTTACGTACAGGCCGGCGGCTTTGGATTCGATCTTGAACGCTTTCGGGTTGGGGCGTTGGTAGGAAGAAATGCATACGCGGAGCAGTTTTTCGCCCAGGTAAGCGCCCCAGTCCCATGCGCAGATCAGGATGTGGGTTTCGGAAGCGGCTTTCAGGGTCATATTCGGCGGGCAGAACACCAGCGGGCGGATGTATGCTTCCTCCAGGTTGTTCAGCTCCAGCACTTTATAACAAGCGGCGATCAGTTCGTCGTTGTTGTACTTGTAAGGTATATGTATCAGCTCGCAGGAACGCTTGAACCGGTCGAAGTGCTCCTTGGGTTTGAAGATTTTCACCTCGCCACTGGCGGTCTTGTAAGCGCGGATGCCTTCAAATACCGCGTATCCGTAATGCAGCGACTGACCATACAGGTCAATTTTGGCCTCTGTGGCTTTCGTATAAGCCCCGTCAAAGTAAAGAATCGTGTTTTCGTTGTAATAGCTATACATATAATTGGAATTTGCACATAAAAAAAGCCTTCCTGGTGGAGGAAGGCGTTTATTTTCAGTTGTATTGTACGCGCGTGTTATCCTCCTATCGGTTGACGGGTGACAATGACAATGACGATCACGACGAGCGTAATAGCCCAGTTGAGCTGCGGTACGATGTGACTGATCTTGTTATTGTTTTTGTTTACCCACATGGAGGTCCTGATGATTTTTATTATCACTACAAATGTATTGGTGAATAAAATAAAAAACAATACAGGGCGAAAACTTTTGAGAAAAATCAACCCAATAGGCGATTTTTTAAAATATCGAAAACAAAAGCGCTTTTGTTGGAAAAAAATCAAGAAACAGCTGTTTCACCGCACTCCTGTCAAAACAAAAAAGGCCCCCTTGTGAGGGGCCTTCGGTTATTTTTCGCGTACGAGCGTTGCAGTTTTAAGGCAATCGTCTATCACCCTTTGCAGCACATCCTCCTTTTCGATGAGCTTTTCCAGCAGTATGAACTGGTTTTTCGCCCGGTTGAAGTTATGCTCGGGGTATTTTACCGGGTAATACACGTCCCCGTTGAGGTAATCCGTCAGGAAACGGATGCCCTGCATGTAGATCATGAATTTGCCGGCATAGAACAGGTGCGCTTTTTCTGTCGCCGATAAGGTGCTGCCTACTTCGGAAAGGTAGCCTTTCATAAGCGCTTCAAAATATTCCTCACGGATACGGATCTGCGAAAAGTCGCGCTCTTCTTCGGAAACGGGGCATACGTAAGTACGCACCATATCGCCGAGGTCGGAGATGATCTTCCCGGGCATGAGCGTATCCAGGTCGCATACGCAAATGCCTTCGTAGCTGTCTTTCCGGAGCAGCACGTTGTTGATCTTGGTATCGTGATGCATGAGGCGGTCGCTGAATTCCGGGGCGGTCTTCAGCGTTTCGAAGGTAACCGCGATGTCGCTATGGCGGAGGAACTGCGCGATCAGCTCGTCGGCAAACCCTTTCCTGTCTTCTTTCGCCTGGCGGATGGCTTCCTGGAAGGAGGCGTACCGCAGGGTCAGGTTGTGGAAGTTGGGAATGCTGGCCTTAAACTCATGCAGATCGATGCCATGGAACATCCGGGCCATCAGCCCGAACTGGCGGGCCGCTTCGAATGCCTGCTTGGGCGTGTCCGCCTGGTCTACCGAAGTGGAATCCGGTATGAAAGGGATCATGCGCCAATACTCATCGTTGAAATGAAAGAGCTCATCCCCTGTAGCGGTAGGGATGGGAACAATAAAGAGGTAGCTTGGGTGGTTCGAAGCCAGGAAATCGGCCGCCAGCCTTTGGTTCCGGGCTATTACACCCGGTTCCCTGAATACATACGTGTTGATTTTCTGGAGGATGAAATTTTCACCGCCGCGGCCACTCAAAAGAAATGTGTTGTTGATGTGGCCGCTCCCGAATTTCTTCACGTCAAAGCTGGCAGGCTCCAATCCGAAGGCTCGGATTATGTCTGTATTCACCATTATGGAAATTATTTCCAGAGATTGTCCGGGTATTCCCCGTTTTGCACCAGGGCAGACAGGCTTTGCTGTACCCCGGGCGCGTCTTCTTTGTAAGTGACGCCAAACCACTGGCTGCTGGTCGGGATCACTTTTACGGAGCCCAGGCCTGCCGCAATGAATTGGTCCACTACGATCGGTATGAAAAATTCTGATTTAGGATTGCTGATATTTTGTTCCAGGAACTGGCTGAACAGTTTTTCGCTCACCTCGAACACAGACGGCGCAAAACCCCAGAAGTTCATGGATACGGGCGTTTTCGGGCCCAGTTCTACTTTTTTGTCCCCTTCTTCGTAAACGATCTTCCCGTCTTCCACCACGATCTTGGTACGTTCGGTAATACCGCTCAGGTTGCCATTGCTCACCTCGCATACGCCGCGGCTCACAAAGCCGTACTCGCTCACGGTTTTGCCCAGTTCGTAACCTACCACGCTGTATTTGTCGCCCGCGCATTCGGTCTTCAGGAAAGCCGCCATTTTTTCAAATGCGTCCCGGCCATAAAAATCGTCTGCGTTGATCACCGCAAAAGGCTCGTTGATAGCGTCTTTCGCGCATAATACCGCGTGGGCGGTGCCCCAGGGTTTGGTACGGTCCGCCGGTATCTCGAAACCGTCGGTAAATGCGTCCATATTCTGGAACACGTATGCTGTTTCTACTTTTCCTTTCAGTTTAGGCTCAAAGATCTCTTTGAACTCCTCGGCGAAATTCTCGCGTATGATAAACACGATCTTGCCAAAACCCGCGCGGATAGCGTCATAGATTGAATAATCGATAATCGTTTCTCCGCTGGGGCCAAACTGCTGGATTTGCTTCAAACTTCCGTAACGGCTGGCCATACCGGCCGCCAGGATCAATAATGTCGGTTGCATTTGTTGATATTAGTTTATAAATTTCACTCAGATTAATATCGGGGGCTAAAAATAAACATAAATTTTTCCCAATCCCCGAAATCCTTAAATTTTAAAATACCGGCCAAATTTAGGAGGATTTTCCACTTCACCCCATACTTAAATGAGTAAAAGAATGACGGCCGTAAAGCGGAATTTTGCTACTTTTATTTTTTCGATCCAACGTATGCCCCCTCCCGACCGGCACTTTTTGTATGATAAGCGATGCCGGCATTTAACTTAATCATATTAGTACGACAAAACAAAACTGATGAAAAAAATCGCAGTGGCAGCAGCCATGGTATTGCATTTGCTGACGCCGGCCAAAGCGCAGCAGAAAACCAGCCCGGAAGAGATAAAGTCGAAAATGCAATGGTTTGCAGACGCCAAGCTCGGCATCTTTATCCATTGGGGCATTTACTCCGTGAAAGGCATCGACGAAAGCTGGAGCTTTCATAATAAAAAAATATCTCATGCGGATTATATGGCCCAGCTCAAGGGTTTTACCGCCGGCAAATACGATCCCCAGGCCTGGGCAGACCTGATCAGGGAATCCGGTGCCCGGTACGCCGTGATCACCACCAAACACCACGATGGCGTTGCCCTGTGGGACACGAAGTTCAATAAACTCTCCACCACCAAAAGTACCCCGGCCAAAAGGGACGTGCTCAGCCCCTTCTTCGCCGCGCTTCGCAAAAATAATATCAAAACAGGCGCTTATTTCAGCCTGCTGGACTGGTCATCGCCCGATTATCCCGGTTTCCTGAAAGACAGCAGCCGCTACAAGATCAGCGAGCAGCCGCAGCGATGGGCGAAATTCCAGGCGTTTTACCAGGGGCAGATGGCCGAGGTCATGAAACAGTTCAATCCCGATCTTTGGTGGTTCGACGGCGACTGGGAACGCAGCGCCGAAGAATGGCAGGCCGTGAAAGTGCGTAAAATGCTCACAGACTTCAATCCCAATACCATCATCAACGGAAGGCTCACCGGCTACGGCGATTACGACACGCCCGAGCAGAACTTCCCCGTGGAACGCCCGCATTACAACTGGTGGGAGCTCTGCATGACCATCAATAACAACTGGGGCTGGCAGCCGCAAGACACCAACTGGAAAACGCCTTACGAGATCATTACCATCTTCGCGGACGCCATCAGCAACGGCGGCAATATGCTGCTCGACATCGGCCCGAAAGAAGACGGCACCATTCCGCCCGAAGAGATCAACGTGCTGAAAGAGCTCGGCAAATGGAACAAAAAACATGAAAAAGCGATCTTCAGCACCATCGGCGGCATCCCGCAGGGACATTTCTACGGGCCTACCACACTCAGTAAAGACAGCACCAGCCTCTATCTTTTCCTGCCCGGCAAAGTAACCGGCAATATTATGGTCAAGGGGCTGGACAACAAGATACAAGACATCACCGTTGTAGGGAACGGCGCCAGACTGCAGCATAAGATCGTGGGGAAAATTTCCTGGAGCCCCGTGCCAGGGCTCGTTTACATTACTGTGCCCGCCAACGTGCAGGATGAATACATGACCGTGCTGGAACTGAAGCTGGACAAACCCGTGAAGCTCTACAGGGGCAAAGGCGGATTGGGCGGCTAACGGAAACGCATATACTATCTTAATCTACATATGAAAAAAACGCTCCTATTTATTTTGATGTCGCTGGCCTCCGCAGCAGGTTTTGCGCAATTGAAGGTCTCGCGGCCCGGCATTATCCCCGAACCGCAATCCATGGAAATGAGGGAAGGCCATGTGCCGGTCAACGCGCGCATGAAATATTTCAGCAACAGCGAAGCCGCCGAACGCGCGGCCGAACTGTTCAACACTTTCCTGGAAGCCAATTACAAGCTGCGCCTCGAAAAAGGCACCATTAAAAACGCCACGCTCATCTTTTCAGACGACGAGATGCTGCCCGCGGAAGGCTACCAGCTTACCGCCTACCGCACCAAGATCGTGCTGCAGGGCCACGAAGCCGGTTTGTTTTACGCCGTGCAAACGCTGCAGCAGCTGATCACGCGGAACAAAACGCTCATCTACGTTCCCGCCGTTACCATCAAAGACCAGCCGCGCTTCGCCTACCGCGGGCTGATGCTCGATGTAGGCAGGCACTTTTTTCCCGTGTCTTACATCAAACAGTTCATCGACGTGATGGCGCATTACAAGCTCAACCGTTTTCACTGGCACCTCACGGAAGACCAGGGCTGGCGCATCGAGATCAAAAAATACCCGCGGCTGCAAAGCGTGGCCTCCCAACGGAAAGAGACCATGATGGGCCCTTACCGGGACGGCAAATACGACGGCAAACCTTACGGCGGGTATTATACGCAGGAAGAAGTGAAAGACGTGGTGAAATACGCGGCAGACCGCTTCATTACAGTAGTGCCCGAGATCGAAATGCCCGGCCACGCGCAGGCCGCGCTGGCGGCGTACCCCAACCTGGGCTGCACCGGCGGGCCGTACGAGGTGTCTACCAAATGGGGCGTTCACAAAGAAGTGTACTGTGCCGGCAACGATTCGGTGTTTGCATTCCTGGAAGACGTGCTCAACGAAGTGATGCCGCTTTTTCCCGGCCAGTATGTGCATATCGGCGGAGACGAATGCCCGAAAGACCGGTGGAAAGAATGCCCGAAATGCCAGGCCCGCATGAAGGCGCTGGGACTAAAAGACGAACATGAGCTGCAGAGTTATTTTATCCAGCGCATGGAAAAATTCCTCAACAGCAAAGGCAAAAAGATCATCGGGTGGGACGAGATACTCGAAGGCGGCCTCGCGCCCGACGCCACGGTGATGAGCTGGCGCGGCGAAGCCGGCGGCATTGCGGCGGCCAAACAAAAACACGACGTGATCATGACGCCCAACACCTATCTCTATCTCGATTATCACCAGGGCAACCCGGCCACGGAACCGCTGGGGATCGGCGGATACCTGCCGCTGGAGAAGGTGTACAGCTACGAGCCTTACCCGCCCACGCTGAGCGCCGAAGAAAAGAAATACATCAAAGGCGTGCAGGGCAATGTGTGGACGGAATACATTCCCGACGACAAAGGCGTGGACTATTTCACTTATCCCCGGGCGCTTGCGCTGGCGGAGATCGCCTGGAGCCCGGCTTCTAAAAAGAACTACAGAACTTTCAAGGAAAAGCTGAAAGGCGCGTTGGAAGACCTCGATGCGCGCGGGGTGAACTTCCGCATACCGGAAGCCATGGGCGCCGAAAACCTCGTGCTTTCCGGGGCCAGCACCACGGTAACCCTGAAGCCTGTATCCGGCGGGAAAATATTCTACACGACAGACGGCACTTTGCCATCGCCTCACGGAAAAGCATACACGAAACCGATCGTGATAGCGCCCGCGCAAAAAGCGACCGTTACGCTCAAATACATCGTGGTATTGCCTTCCGGCCGGAGCAGCGCGGTGTATTCCAACACTTACACGCGCAAACCTTACAAAACCGCGCGGAACGTGAGTCCCCCGCGCAAAGGCGTGCAGTTTTCCGTATACGGCAAAACCTTTCAGCAGGCCAGGCAGATAGGCGGGGGAACTGCGGACAGCAGCGGCGCGGCGCCCGATTTTTCCATCCGTCCCTTTATGCACCGCGTGAAATACGGCGTGAGCTTCGAGGGGTATATCAAGATCGACGAAACGGGGCTGTATGAATTCAAGACCAATTCAGACGATGGTTCCGTGCTGGCGATAGACGACGAGCTGATCGTAGACAACGACGGGGAGCATGGCGCGGTAGAAAAAACCGGCATGGTGCCCCTGTTGAAAGGATATCACAAGATCCGGCTGCAATATTTTAACGTGGGCGGCGATCAGAGTTTGCAGGTGAGCTTTGGCCTTAAAGGCAAACAAAGCATTAACTTGCGGAATGCACTTTTCCACTAAGGACATATTGCAACCTTTCCATACCACATGGCTGCCCGGCAACATCCAGGCAGCCATGTTGCGTTTGGACACGATCCATCCGCTGGTGCAGGGCAACAAATGGTTCAAGCTCAAATACAACCTCGAAGCCGCGGGCAATACCCGCATCGTGACCTTCGGCGGCGCATATTCCAACCACATTGTGGCCACGGCCGCGGCCTGCAGGCTGTACGGGCTGACCTCCGTGGGCATCATACGCGGCGAAAAGCCCGCGTCGCCCGGGCATACCCTGCAAAAAGCCGCGGAACTGGGTATGGAGCTGCATTACGTGAGCCGCGAGCTGTACTCGCAGCTTAAAAGCGGCGGCGAAATGATGCAGCTGATGCAGCACCTGCTGGACCAGGCTTACGTGATACCGGAAGGCGGGCATAATGCGGAAGGGGCGAGAGGTTGCGAGGATATTTTGAAACTGGCGGACACTTCCGCCTTCACCCATATCCTTTGTGCCGTGGGCACCGGCACCACGCTGGCGGGGCTCGTCAATGCCGGCACCGGTCAGCATATCACCGGCATATCCGCATTAAAAGGGGCCTTTTCGCTGGAACAGGAAGTGGAAAACCTGCTGAAAGCGCCTTCTTCGCAGTGGCGCCTCCTGCACGACTTCCACGAAGGCGGTTACGCCAAACATTCCCCGGAGCTGATCAGTTTTATGAACGATTTTTACCGCGAAACGGGCATCCCGACGGATAAAGTGTATACCGGTAAAATGGCGCTGGCTTTCAGGCGGCTGGCGGAACAATCGTATTTCCCTGCGGGGAGCCGCGTACTGCTGATACATTCCGGCGGGCTGCAGGGCAATGAATCTTTAGCGCCCGGCGTTCTATGCTTTTAAAACACGGAACCGTATATTTGACCTTCGGATCGTATTTTTGCCAACTTAAGACGTTTTTTTGATGTACTGTATGAAGCAGACTGTTAGAAGCCTTATCGCCACCGTGATTTTTATAGGTACCATCACCATAGCCAAAGCGCAGGATGCAATTCCGGGGCCCACTCCCCCGGTGCTCCCCGATTTTTCCGCATTGATCAAAACAGGGAAAATACAGCTGGACTGGATATCGGGTTTCCCGAACGCAGTGCAGATCGGCATCCAGCGATCGCTGGACAGTGTGCTGAACTTCACCACTATCGGCTACGCCAGTTATCCCGATCAAACGCGCAACGCCTACCTGGACAATAAACCGCTGCCCGGGAAAAACTACTACCGCCTGTTCATCCTTTTCAAAAACAACCGGTACATGTACAGTAAAACGGTACTGGCCGTGTCGGACAGCAGCATTGCAGCCAACACCAAGCTGGGCGCGCAGGACGTGGCTGCCACCAATACGAACAACGCTACCGGCACAGGAACGGTGATTCCCTGGAAACCCAGCAACTACGTGTATACCACGGCAGATGGGAATGTGAACATCCGCCTGCCGCAAGCCGCGCAGAAAAAATATCATATTAAATTCTTCGAGCCTACCGGCGCATTCCTTTTTGAAGTGGAACAGGTGGCCGAGCCTTTCCTGATACTGGAAAAGGCCATATTTATGCATGCCGGCTGGTTTAATTTCGAGATATACGAAGACGGGAAGCTCCTCGAGAAGTGGAGCCTGTACATACCGCTCAATTACCGCTCATAACCATCTCAGCCTCAAATACCTGGGCGAAATGACACAATATCCGGGCCTGTACTTCCTCCAGGGGAATTACGCGCCCGGTTTCTTTTTGCAGGGAAGTGACCGCCTTGTCGGGAATACCGCAGGCGACGATATTGGAGAAATAATTAAGATCGGTATTGACGTTGATGGCAAAGCCGTGCATGGTGACCCAGCGGCTGCAACGCACGCCCATGGCGCAGATCTTGCGCGCCCTGCCGGGCACGTCCGGCTCCAGCCAAACGCCCGTTTCCCCTTTCGACCGTTCCCCTTTCAGCCCGTAATCGGCCAGGGTGCGGATGATCACTTCCTCCAGGAAACGGAGGTAACGGCCGATATCGGTGAAAAACTGCTCCAGGTCGATGATCGGGTACCCCACGATCTGGCCTTCGCCGTGAAAGGTGATATCGCCGCCGCGGTTGGTATGCACGAAACCGATGCCTTTCTGCGCCAGCGCCTGGTCGTTGACCAGCAGGTTTTCCATGTGGCCGCTTTTTCCGAGGGTATATACGGGAGGATGCTCGCAAAAGAGCAAATGATGCTGCGTGCTTGCGCCCGGCGCCGCCAGGCCGTTGCGGATATCGGCCTTCAGGGCCACACTTTCCTGCAATAACCGCTCCTGCAGGTCCCACGCGTCCTGGTAGGGGATCACGCCCAGGTCGCTCACTTTAATCTGCTGTTTCATCCCCACAAAGATAACTATAAGCTATCTTTGCAAAAATTTTTACCGATGACCGATCAGATCGAAGAGCTGGAAGACGAACTGGAAAACGGCGAAGGCAGCGAGGAAATGTACGAAAGAGTGAACCTGGTGGTGGATAAAGGCCAGGAGCCCCTGCGGATCGACAAATTCATCCAGAACCGGATCGAAGGCGCCACCCGCAACAAAGTACAGCAGTCCATCGAGGCCGGCATGGTGCTGGTGAACGACAAGCCCGTTAAATCCAACTACAAGGTGCGGCCGCTCGACCGCCTGATCGTGTATTCCACCAAAAACCCCGAATCCACCGAGGTTAAGCCCGAAAATATCCCGCTGAACATCGTATATGAAGATGAAGACCTGCTCATCATCAACAAACCGCCCGGCATGGTGGTGCACCCCGGCTGCGGCAACTATTCCGGCACACTCGTAAACGCCCTGGCGTATTATCTCAGCGACGACAAGGAAACGGCCGTAGAACCGGAGATCCCGCGTTTCGGGCTGGTGCACCGCATCGACAAAAACACCAGCGGCCTGCTGGTAGTGGCCAAATCCGAAAAAGCGATGAGCGACCTGGCTAAACAGTTCTTCGACCATACCGTGCAGCGCCGTTACCTGGCCCTCGTCTGGGGCGATTTCGAGGAAAGCGCCGGCACCGTGATAGCCCATGTGGGCCGCCACCAGCGCCTGCGCAAGATCATGACCGCTTATCCCGACGGCGAGCATGGCAAAGACGCGATCACCCATTACGAAGTGCTGGAACGCTTCAACTACGTAAGCCTCATCGCCTGCAGGCTCGAAACCGGCCGCACGCACCAGATCCGCGTGCACATGCAGCACATCGGCCATCCGCTGTTCAACGACGATACTTATGGCGGCGACCGCATCGTAAAAGGCACCGTGTTCGCCAAATACAAACAATTCGTTGAAAACTGCTTCGAAATAATGCCCCGGCACGCGCTGCACGCGCAAACCCTGGGCTTTATTCACCCGCGCACCCGCAAACCGATGCTGTTCGAAAGCGAATTGCCCGCGGATTTTACCGGTGTGCTCGAAAAATGGCGCAGGTACCGGCGGAAAGACGACGAATAAGCGGGCGGACATTTACCCCCGGCCATACTTTTACCGGCAATTCCCCGTTTTTTATTCAACCAAATCACAGTGCAGACCAATGGCCCCGGAAGCCCCTCCCGCCCTGCAGTCCCATGCCTGTTAACGATTAATTATTTTATTAAAAACAATCTACATATTCAATATTTCTATTAATTTAGTGCTCCGATGGTTCCGATGAAAAACCTAGCCAGGCTCCAGGCACTTATCCTGACTTTTTTGCTTACAGCGTCTGTTTCGGCTGTGGCAAAACCCCGTCCCCTGCTCACAAACTTTACCTACAGCACCACCTGCCTCAACGATAGCGTCAAATTCGTGATCACCGACGATATAACGACGATCGATTCCGTGAAATGGTATTTTGTAAGTCCGCCCGTAGTGGCCGAAGATTCGTCTGACCTCATTGAAGGCGCTTATCATATTTACGCCGCGCCCGGCACCTATACCGTTACGCTGAAAGCGTACCGCGCAGGCGTGGAAGATATCACCACCCAAACCATCACCATCGTAGCGCGGCAAAACGCCAACCTCGGGCCGGATCTCACGCTTTGCGAGAACGGCACTACGGTTATAACGGCGCCGGCTATACCTGGCGCGGAATATACCTGGTATTACCTGGAAGACACCGTGTCTACCGGCACGGTCAACACCTTCACCGTTACTGAAATGGCCACTTATCACGTAGCCATCAACGGCTGCCGCGAGATCGATTCGGTGAACATCTTTTATTCCCCGATCCCCGACTTCGACCTGGGCCCCGACCGCACATTGTGCACCGATGAGCTGATGACGCTCGACGCCACGGCCCAGAACGCCACTTATACCTGGAGCACCGGCGAAACCACGCCCACCATTCTCACCACCGGCGTTACGCAAACCTACACGGTAACGGCGCATGTGGCGGGTTGCGGCGATTTCAGCGACCAGGTGACCATCACTTTCACCGGCACGCCCTACCCGTTCAACCTCGGGCCGGATACGCTGCTTTGCCCCGGAGAATCGGTGATATTGAATGCATTGCGGCCCGAAGGCACGCGCTACCAGTGGAATACCGGCGCCACCACGCCGCAGATCAACGTGGCGAGCAACGGCGATTATTCCGTATTTGTGACCATCAACGGCATCTGCGATGTGCTGGACACTATCGGCGTGCGTTACAGCCGCCTCCGCCCGATCGATCTCGGCAACGATACCACGCTTTGCAACGGCGATTTCCTGGTGCTGACGGCGGATTTCGGAACGGGCAATTATCTCTGGCAGGACGGGTCTGACCAGGCTACATACCACGTAGACAGCTCGGGATATTATCACGTTCGCGTGCAGATCGGGCGTTGCGTGGAAATGGACACCATCCGCGTGGACTTCCAGGATTCGCTGCAGGTTACGCTGGGCATGGATTCCGTGCTGTGCGTGGGCGAAACGCTGACACTTACGCCAAGAGGCGCGGGTATGAATTACAAGTGGCAGGACAGCAGTTCCGTAGCCAGCTTCACCGTTACGCAGCCCGGCGTTTACGCCATCGTGGCCGAAAACGTATGCAACCGCGCCACCGATTCCGTGAACGTCTGGTACCAGAACTGCGATTGCCAGCTATTTTTCCCGACGGGCTTCACGCCGAACGGCGACGGGGTTAACGACCTGTTCAGGCCGAAATACCGGTGCCAGATCACACAATATAAACTCAGCATTTACAACCGCTGGGGCGATTTCATCTTCTTCACCACCGACCCGGGCGTGGCCTGGAACGGCAAACACAACGGGGAGCCCGCTTCACTGGGCACTTACGTTTGGGTGGTGGAATATATAGACGAACTGAACGCGAAATATTACCGCAAGTCGGGCGCGGTCACGCTGATCAGGTAAACCAGACATTACCGCATAAAAAAGGGACGCAATCGCTGCGTCCCTTTTCTTTTATCGCTGAAATATCAATGTTTGAAATCGAAGAATTTAGCGGTAAACACGGCCGTCTCCCGTTTTTTGAAAGGCACGTTCCAGGTACCGTCGTACGTAATGAGCGCGGGCAGCAGCAGATCGTCGAGCTTGGTCATTTCCACGTTCATGCGCACATTAAAATCGAATACGAGGGTTTTGTAAGAAAGGGAATATTTCCGCCCGACGATCTCCATCGTTTCTTTGTTGAAATACGTGATCAGTTCGTCGTACACGATCTCCGCGCGGTCAACCCCGCTCAGGTTCTTTTTCATCACCGCGCTGAACACGTAACAATCGGTGCCGGTGAATTTTTCGGAGGTGATGGAAAAGTCGTAGAAACGCATGAGGTTGCGGTCGAAAATGGCGACTTTATTACCCACCACCGGCACGCCGGATATGGGTTTGCCGGGATTGAATATCAGTTGTTTGAGCTGCGATTTATGACGGGCAAGGCTGCCTTTGTCTCCCCCGCCGTCTTCATTGCACACGGTGCCTTTGGTGAAGAACAGGTTGGCGTACAGCTCGGCGGTGTAATAATTGTAATCGCCTTTGCGGTTGTAGAAATTGCCGGTGGTTTTCTCCTCCAGCGTTTCCATGCTGCGGCAATTGTCTTTCATTACCTGGCGGGTGCGCGATTTAAGCGAAGCGAGCGTTTTGCCGCCTTTTTTGTCGGTTACCCGGATATCGTTATCGGCAGTAAAATTAATGAGGCGGAGATTTTTGAAAGCGCGGTAAAACGTGGTGTCTTCTTCCACTCTTTGTATAAAACCGTTCACGTCGAAGCCTATACGTTTGGCTTTCACCACATGTTCGTCCAGGTTAATGGTCATGCCTTTATATCTGGCGGTATCCTGCGCCAATGCGGGAATGCAGGGTATCAGGTATAACAGTAGCAGGATTTTTCGCATCGGGCAAATTTAAGCAATTCGGCTGGTTATGAAAGTGCAATATTCAGGCCAGAAGGGGGCTGAACGGCTCGCGCAGCGAAATGCGGCTGATGCGGCTGTAATGTTTAACGGAAAAATAAAAAAGGATCAGCCGGAAACTTTGCCGGCTACGTACATGGCAGTAAGCGTTGGTGTGGGAGAGCCGCCTTTTTTCTCAAGCGTGATAGCGAACATCTGTGCATTGGCCACCATGGTTTTCATTTTCGCAAAACCTTTCGCCGCCTGTTCCATATCGAACACGCCCGCGTCAACCGGTTTGCCGTTCACGATGCCCCACAGCTGGTATTGCTGATCGGCGGCGGGCGCGGGCAGGTTGGTAACGGTGAGGAATACTTCTTCCGATTTCGGGTTCCAATATACAGTGGCCAGCAAGCCCGGGCGGGCAGCCGTTACCGTGTACATGTGCACCAGTTTCATGTAGCGAAGCGATTGCAGCATTTTCTGGGATTCTTCCATCCTCGTCTGCATCACGGTATTATCCGCTATCATTTTATCTTTTTCAGTCAGCAGGGCCTGGTATTTATCCTGCCATTCCTTACTGCTGTTGGAATATTGCATATTCATCCACGCGCTCGCCGCCAGGCCGATCAGCGCGGCGGCGGCTACGTATGCCCATACCACGCTCACGCGTTTCGGTTCTTTGGGCTCTTCGGGAATTTCTTCTTCGAAAGATGCACTGCCCACCGGCACCGCGGTTTCCACACCTTCATTATTGATCAGCTGGAAAATACGGTCTTTCAAAGCGGGCGGCGGCGCAATCTGCTGCATGTCCACATAACGCTCCATATCGAGCTGCGCGGCATCCACCGCGGCCCTTACTTCCGGCGACTGGGCCATCGCTGCCTGCAGGTCACGGACCTCCTGGTCCGTAGCCAGCCCAGCTACGTAGCTTTCGATTATACCGGATGATATGTAACGTTGTACGTCCACTTTGCTTACAATTGTTTTAAGATATTTCTCAATTGTATAATTGCGTTTCGCATTCTAGTTTTTACGGTGCCCAAAGGAATGTCCAGCACCCTGGCGATTTCTTCCTGAGTGCAGCCCTTATAGTAGGCAAGATCAATAATAGTCCGCTGTTCTTTGTTAAGCTTTTCCAGCACCTTGGAGAGGCCCAGGTGATCCACGGCAGGTTGAACCGTTAACTGACTTGTTTGTAGATATACGTCGTTGCTAAGCTCCTGGATTTTTTGATCCAGCTTATGCCCTTTCGAGCGGAGTGAATCGATAGCGGTATTTCTGGCGATATTGAGCATCCAGGTGAAGAGGCGCCCTTTTTCTGTGTCGTATTTGTCTATGCTTCGCCAGATTTTCAGGAATACTTCCTGCAGCACGTCGCTTGCGGTATTTTCATCGTTGAGCACTTTGAGCACCACGCCATAAAGCGCCGGTGAATAGTGGTCGTACAGATAACCGAATATCTGCTGGTCACGGGCTTTCAGTCCTTGTACCAGTTCGAGTTCAGTATATGTATTTGCAGTTCCCAAGTGATGTTATCGGAAAATAGTGGCACTAAAATAATGAAAATACTTACAATATGAAATTCTTAGGCATATTTATTTTTTATAATGCCCGGAAAGATTAATATTTATCGCGGGAATGTCATTTTGTAATCCACCCGCACCTTTCCCTTGGAAATATCTTCCAGCTTGCCTTTGATCATTCTTTTTTTCAGCGGCTTCAGGTAGTCGATAAAAAGTTTCCCTTCGATGTGATCGTATTCATGAAAAATCACGCGCGCGGTAATGCCGTGAAACGTGCGTTCATGCGGCTGGAAATTTTCGTCGAAATATTTGATCCTCACTTTCTCCGGGCGGTAAACGTCCTCCCTGATCTTGGGAATGCTGAGGCAGCCTTCGTTATACGCCCAGTCGTCTCCTTCCGTCTCCACGATCTTCGCGTTGATGAACGCCTGTTTGATGCCATGGTCGCCGGGATAAAGGTTTTCCTCGTCTTCTTCCAGGTTGTTGATGATCTGCTCGCTGTCTACCACAAAAAGACGGATGGGTTTGTTGATCTGCGGCGCCGCGAGGCCCACCCCACTGGAGGCATACATGGTTTCCCACATGTTTTCGATCAGTTTCTGCAGATCGGGGTAATCAGGCGTAATGTCCTGGCTTACTTCTCTTAAAACGGGCGCCCCATAGGCTACGATTGGTAAAATCATCTGTTATGCGAATCAAAAATGGAAAAATGCAAAGTTACGTTTTTTCCCCGAAGGGCTTAGCCGTTGTGGTGATGAAGGTATTCCTGCAGCATGATCGTGGCGCTGATCTCGTCTACCAGTCCTTTATTCTGCCGGTCCTTCTTTTTCAACCCGCTGTCTATCATGCTCCTGGCGGCCATTTTGGAGGTGAACCGTTCGTCTACCTTTTTCAGCGGCATGCCGGGGAAATTTTTGGTGAGGATGCGGATGCATTCTTCCACTAATGCGGTAGCGTCTGTGGCGCTCCCGTCCAGGTTGCGGGGAAGCCCTATCAGCACCAGCTCCACGGGTTCCGCCGCAAAATATTTCCGGAGGTAAGGGATCAGTTCGTGTGAAAGAACGGTGCCGAGGCCGGTGGCGATGATCTTCAGCGGATCGGTTACGGCCAGCCCCGTGCGTTTTTTCCCGTAATCGATGGCGAGTATCCTAGGCATGGCCTTATTGTTTGAATATCAGCATGTCAGCAATCGCGAATACGGCATACACCACGCTGGCAATGCCGTTGGTGGTCATAAAAGCGATGTTCACGCGGGAAAGATCGTGCGGTTTCACCAGCCGGTGCTGCATGAACAGCATCAGGATAAACACGCCTGCGCCGATCCAGTACAGCCAGCTGAACTGCCCCATTACGCCGATGGTTACGGCCAAAGCCGCGGCCACCACGTGCAGTCCTTCCGAAAACCGCAGCCCGCCTGCTTTTCCAAGCCAGGTGGGAATGGAATGCAGCTGCTGCGAACGGTCGAATTCCTCGTCCTGCAAAGCATAAATAATATCAAAGCCGGACACCCAGCAAAGCACCATCACGCTCAGCAATACCGGCAGCAGGCTGAAATGCCCGGTAACCGCCAGGAAAGCGCCTATCGGCGCGAGGCTGAGCCCCACGCCCAGCACCAGGTGGCACAATGCAGTGAAACGTTTGGTATAACTATATCCCAGCACCACCAGCATCGCTACGGGCGACAGGAAAAAACAAACAAGGTTGATGAACCAGGTGGTGGCCATAAATAATATGACGTTGCCGATCACGAACCACAGGGCGTTGGAGGGCGAAATGATCCCGGCGGGGATCTCGCGCCGGGCGGTGCGCGGGTTCTTTTTATCGTATTCAGCGTCCAGCCAGCGGTTGAAGGCCATGGCCGCGCTGCGGGCGAACACCATGCAGAGCACCACGAGCAGCAGCAGGGCCCAGCTGAAGGAATATCCCGCCCAGCTTACGGCCATCACAAAACCGGTCATGGCGAAAGGCATGGCGAAAATGGTGTGACTGAACTTTACTAATGAAAGGTAGTTCTTAACAGTTGAGGGCATGGCGCTAATTTACAGGTTTCAGTTTACAAAACAGGTCCCAGATCACGATACCGGTGCTCACGGAAATATTGAGGGAATGTTTCATGCCCAGCTGGGGAATTTCGATGCAGCCGTCTGCCAGCGCCATCACGTTCGGGTCCACCCCGCTTACTTCGTTGCCAAAAACCAGCGCCAGCGGCTGATCTTCCGGCCTGAACGCGTCCAGCATCACGCTTTGCGCCGCCTGTTCGATGGCGATGATGGCGTAACCCTGTTCCTTTAAGGATTGCACGGCTTCCACGGTAGTGGGAAAATATTGCCATTCCACCGTTTCGGTGGCGCCCAGCGCCGTTTTCTGGATGTCGCGGTGCGGGGGCACGGGCGTATACCCGCACAGCGCGATGCCCTGCAACAGGAAAGCGTCTGCCGTTCTGAACACCGAGCCCACGTTGTGCATGCTGCGCACATTGTCCAGCACCAGCACCAGCGGCGTTTTGTCCGCCGCCTTGAACTCGGCCACCGTTTTACGGCCCAGTTCCTGCATGTTTAACTTCCGCATGGGTGCAAAGATAGTTGACTATAAGTTAATGCCCGCAGCTTCTTATATTTGCCGCATGGCTAAAAGTAAAACGGAAGAAACGCCCCTGATGCAGCAGCACAACGCTATCAAAGCCCGGTATCCGGACGCGGTGCTGCTTTTCAGGGTCGGGGATTTTTATGAGACGTTCAACGCCGACGCGGTGATCGCCTCCAAAGTGCTCGGCATCGTACTCACCAAAAGGGCCAACGGCAGCGCCTCTTACGTAGACCTCGCGGGGTTCCCGCATCATTCGCTGGACAGTTACCTGCACAAACTCGTGAAAGCCGGCCATCGCGTAGCCATTTGCGACCAGCTGGAAGACCCGAAAATGGTGAAAGGCATCGTGAAACGCGGCGTCACCGAAATGGTAACGCCCGGCGTGGCCGTGAACGATAAATTGCTGGACAACGGCACCAACAACTTCCTGGCGGCGGTGCATTTCGGGCAGAACGAACAGGCGGGCGTGGCTTTCCTCGATATTTCGACGGGGGAATTTTTCGTGGCGCAGGGCTCGCTGGAGTATGTAGATAAACTCCTGCAGAGTTTCCGCCCGCAGGAAGTGGTGTTCGCCAAACAGCAGCAGAAACATTTCCGGCAAACGTTCGGCAGCCGCTTCTACACCTACACCCTTGAGGAATGGATCTTCACCAATACTTATGCAAAGGAGGTCCTGCACAAACATTTCGAGACGCATTCCCTGAAAGGGTTCGGCGTGGAGGAAATGACCGACGGCATTATTGCGGCGGGCGCCACCATGCATTACCTCAAAGATACCGAACATCCTAACCTGCAACATATCACCGCCATCACGCGCGTAGACCAGGACGAGTTCCTGTGGATGGACCGTTTCACCATCCGCAACCTCGAGCTGCTGCAAAGTACCGTGGAACAGGGCAGATCGCTGATCGGCACGCTGGACAATACCTTGTCTCCCATGGGCGCGCGCCTGCTGAAACGCTGGATCATCTTCCCGCTGCGCGACATCGGCAAGATCCACGAAAGGCTCGATGCGGTGGAAACGCTCATCCGCGAAGCGGACAATACCAAACTGCTGCAAACACATCTGAAAATAGTGGGCGACCTGGAAAGAGTGGTATCGAAGATCCCGCTGAAAAAGATCAACCCGCGCGAAGTGATGCAGCTGGCGAAAGCATTGCAGCAGGTCGAAGAAATTTCCAATGTGCTTTCCGGTACCGACAATGCGCTGCTGCGGCAGTTGCAGGAACAGCTCGACCCCTGCAGGCCCATCCTGGAGCGCATCCTGGCGCAGGTGGCAGACAATCCGCCGGTGCTGGCCAACAAGGGCGGCGTGATCCGCGAAGGCACCGACGCCGCGCTGGACGATCTCCGCGCCATCGCCACTTCCGGTAAAGAATATTTGCTGCGCATCCAGCAGCAGGAATCGGAAGCCACCGGCATTCCTTCGCTGAAAGTAGCGTTCAATAATGTGTTCGGGTATTATCTCGAAGTGACCAACACGCACAAAAACAAAGTGCCCAACACCTGGATCAGGAAACAAACGCTGGCGAACGCGGAAAGGTACATTACGCCGGAGCTGAAAGAATACGAGGAGAAGATCACCGGTGCGGAAGAAAAGATACTGGCGCTGGAAATGCAGCTGTACGACGCACTGCTGCTGGCCCTGCAGGAATACATCGTGCCTATCCAGCGCAACGCGCAGGCGCTGGCGCGGCTGGACTGCCTGCTTTGTTTCGCGCACAACGCCGTGCAGTTCAAATACCGCCGGCCAGACGTAAACGATTCGCACAATATCGATATCAAAGAAGGCCGTCACCCCGTGATCGAACAGGGATTGCCCACCGGGGAAAGTTACGTGACCAACGACCTGCTGCTGCGCCGCGACGATCAGCAGGTGATCATTCTCACGGGGCCCAACATGAGCGGTAAATCCGCGCTGCTGCGGCAAACGGCGCTGATCACGCTGATGGCGCACATGGGCAGCTTTGTGCCGGCCGCTTCCGCGGAGATCGGGCTGACGGATAAAATATTTACCCGGGTAGGCGCGTCAGACAACCTGAGCGGCGGCGAAAGCACCTTTATGGTGGAAATGAACGAAACCGCTAGCATCATCAACAACATCACGCCGCGCAGCCTCATTATTCTCGACGAGATCGGGCGCGGCACCAGTACGTACGACGGCATTTCCATCGCGTGGAGCATCGTGGAATACCTGCACGACATGACGCCGCACCGGCCGAAAACGCTGTTCGCCACGCACTATCACGAGCTGAACGAACTGGAGAACACGCACAGCCGCGTGAAAAATTTCCATATCACCAATAAAGAGGTAGGCAACAAGATCATCTTCCTGCGCAAGCTCGCCCCTGGCGGCAGCAGGCATAGCTTCGGCATTCACGTGGCGAAGATAGCGGGCATGCCGCCGCAGCTGATAGACCGCGCCAACGAGATCCTTTCCCAGCTCGAAAGCCAGCACATCGAATCGCCGATGGAACAGATCGCGGCGCCGGTGCAGAAAGTACAGCTCAGCATCTTCGATGCGCACAGCGATACGTTCCAGAACATCCGCGAAAAACTCAACGCGGTAGACATCAACCGCCTCACGCCCGTGGAAGCGCTGATGAAACTGAGCGAGATCAAAGACCTTTTGCAGTAGATATTTTGAGATACCGGCTTTCCGATGCATCTGTTAAAGCGGGCCTTCCGGAAGGCCGGCTCCTTTATCGGCACATGTGCGCCTCACCTTCAACAACCATAGTACTTTCATAGCACGATCCTTTAAAAGTACAATTAGGGTAATGTAGTACTACATCTTTTGCCGGAGCAACGCAATAAAAAAGCCCCGGCGATATGCCGGGGCTTTTGTCAGCTCATTCCATTCTTCACTATTTTTTATCCCACCAAACGCGGCCGGTGATATCTTCCACCGCGTTGCCGTATTCGCCGGTCGCCTTCATTTCAGCAACGGCTTTATTGTAATTGTCGATGTTCTGGTTGGAGATGGGCAGCGGCCAGCGGCGCGGCACTTCCTGCCTTACACCGCTTGCAATAAATTCCTTGCGATTGAGGACGCCGCCCACTTTCGGGTAGCCCAGCAATTTGTAGTAACCCCATGCTTCCCACGGCGTTTTGAAGCTGTTGAGATATTGCTGGATGCCGATCTTTTCCAGCTTCTGCTCGTCCGTGCCCGCAAAAGCGATGGCGGGTTTGGCCAGGTAAGCGTTGATAGCGTCGGCCGTGGGCGTTGCGAACCCGATGGCGGGCGCCAGCGTGGCGATCGCGCTGTACGCGTTGATGGACGCGGTCACGCCTTTGTTGTACCAGTCCGCCGCATCACCGGGTACAATGCCTTTGAGCGAAAGCTCAGACAGCATGAAGCACATTTCGGCGTAGGTCATGATCGGCTGGGTGTACTTGCCGTCCAGGTTGCCGTCTGAACCCAGGTCGAAAATGCGGTTCTGGAACATAGACAGCGTGTCTACCTGCACGGTCACGTTCTGGCCGTTTTCCACGATGCTGTAGCTTTTTACGCCGAACAGCCTGGCATAGGCGGGATTGGCCCTGTCGTCCGGGCTTTCGGGCATGCCCACGTACTGACGCGGGTTGTATACCGCGGATGCGGGAAATGCGCCGCCGGCTTTCAGGCGGTTAAATACCGCTTCGGTGAAACCGTTCTTTTTGAAGAACAGGCTCAGGCGCGGGTCCGCATTATCGTACATAAAATCCACGAGCGTTTTGCCGCCGCGGGTGGCGTTGCCTTGTGCGTTCCAGTTGCCGCCTCTTGCAAAGTTGGTACTGGAAACGAATTTCCATTCGTCCGCATTGCCGGTGAACAGGCCCGCAGGGCTGGCCATTACTTCAGCGGCGATAGCTTTCAGTTTGTCCGCATCCCGTTTGCCGAGGCGCATCGCGATCTTCAAACGCAGCACATTGGCGGCTTTGGCCCATTTCGCCGCGTCTCCGTTATAGAAAATATCCGAGTTGCCGTATTTCATAAACTCACCGGTGGCCGTTAAAGCAGCGATCGCTTCTTTCAGCTCCGCATCAAAAATGCCGAACAGTTTTTCCTGGCTGTCGTACACCGGCGTTAAAGTGCCGTCGATGCGCGCCTGAAAAGCTTCGGTATAAGGAATGCTCCCGTTCACGTCCGATACGCGGAAGGCGGAATACACCTTGTTGATGGTGGCGATCGCCCTTACCTGCGAATAATAGGTTTTATCCTCGCCGGTCTTTTTGTCTACCACCTGCTGGATATCGGCCAGGTTACGCCCGATGTTCCGGTAAAACGCGGAATAAAAATCATTCACGCGCGGGTTGGCGAACATGCCGCTGTTATTCCCGTCCGGATAACTTACGGTGTACTGCGCATAACGCATCAGGTATTGGTAGTGCTCGTAAAACCAGTCGAAATCACGGTCTACCATCGCTTTCTGCGAAGTGGTGATCAGCTGCTCGGGGGAAATGTCCGGCGTGATCTCGGGATTTTTATTGATGTTCTCAAAATCCTTTGTGCAGGAGCTGGCGAATGTTACCAGTGCCAACGCCCCTATTCCCAATGTATGAATCGCTTTCATGATTGTTTCGTTTTGAAATTAGAAGCCAAGTTGAAGGGTTACCGCCATGTTCCGCACGAAGGGCGTGCCGCCGTATTCGGAAAACGCGCTGGTGCTGTTGTTGCGGAGGCTTTCCGGGTTGATGTGATCGGGCAGGTTGTTGTACAGGTAACCGAGATTGCGGCCGATCAGCAGTACACGCACTTTGTTCATGCGGATCTTCTCCGCGATCTTGCTGGGCATGGTATAACCGAGAGACACCTCGCGCAGCGCAACATACGTTGCGTCGAACACGGATGCTTCGCGGATGCCGATGCCCCAATCGCCCACCATGCTGTAATATTCATACGGGCTCATCGGGTTTACATACCCTTTGTCGAAAGCGTCGCGGTAGCTCATGCCGCCGAGGTCCACTTCAGAACCGTTGTGCGTGATCTTGTAACCGTCTTCGAACACGCCTTCGGGAATGATGCCGTCGTTGCGCTGGCGGCCTGATTTATCCGTCCATGCAATACCGCCGTGCTCCGCGTCGCGGCCGTTGATGGTGCTGGCTACGGTGCCGCGGCCGGTGCCGTATTGGTGGGATGCGGAGAACATGTCGCCGCCGATCCTTGCCTGTACCAGGAAGCCGAGGCTCCAGTTTTTGTAGTTGAAGTTGTTGTTCAGGCCAAGGTTGAAGTCTGGCGTGATATTGCCCACTACCGCCGCGCCGCGTTTGAATTTATACGGCAGGTCGGTGGAGTTGGGTGAAATGATGGGTTTGCCGTTGTTCGGATCGTTGGCGTCTTTACCCTGGTAACGGGTATAACCGTAGTTGGTCTGGATCACGCCGTATGCGGCGCCCACCATGGCCAGCACGCGTACGTCCTGGTCGTTGCCCATTTCGTACTCTTTTTCATTGCCGTAAAGGGAAATGATCTTGTTATTGTTTTTGCTGCCGTTCAGCGTCAGGTCCCAGCCGAAGTTTTTAGTCTCGATGGGCCTGGCGTTGATGGCGATCTCGATACCGCTGTTCCTGAATTTGCCGGCGTTGATATAACGTTCGTTCACGCCGCTTTCGGGCGCAGCGGGTATCTTCAGGATCTGGTCTTTAATGATAGAGCGGTACCAGGCTACGTCGAGGCCTAAACGGTTTTTGAGGAAACGCACGTCCGCGCCCAGTTCCACGGAACTGGAAGTGGAGGGTTTCAGGTTCATGTTAGGCAGCGTGCCCGGCTGGTAATACTCGTTGATCGGCAAAAGATCGGCCGCGCCGTTCCACACGGAAGAGGTGACATAACCCGAGTTATTGTCCCAGGGCAGCATATCGCCGCCCACAAATGCATACGAAGCGCGGAGCTTACCGTAGGTCACCCAGGAAGGCATGCTCTGTTTAAAGGTTTCGGTAAACTCCCAGGCCGCGCTTACAGACGGGTAGAAGTAAGAAGGCGTACCGTGCCCGTCAGGGTACATCAGGGCGGAAGACCAGTCGTTACGGCCGGTCACGTCCAGGAACCACGCGTTTTTGTAGGAGAAGCTGGCGGCGAAGAACAGGGAATTGATCCTTTTCTGTTTTTCTATCGCAGCTTTTGCGTCTACCTGTCCTACGCTGTTGGTCATGGCATACAGGCCCGGAATGCGGAGGCCGTTGGTGGTGGCGGTGCGGAAGTTATTACCGATGCCGGAAGTCCAGGTTTCGGCGCCGAGGTTAAGGCTGGCGTTGAAATCGGAACCGAGTTTCGGCGTGATCACGGCCATGCCGGTAAAGGTGTATTGCGTTCTGTTGAGACCGGAAAGCACGAAGAGGCCGCGGTTGCCCGTGAAGTTCGGGCCCCAGCCCAGCTGGCGGCGGTCGTCTGCATTCTGTTCGTAGCTGAAGTTACCACGGGCGATGAATTTCAGCCAGTCGGTAGCGGTGCCGGTGAGCGAAAGGTTACCCATGAGGAGTTTTTCCTTGCGCAACCAGTTGTCGTTTTCGAGCGCAAACCAATAATCTGCGCCGGGGTACTGGCCGAGATAATCGTTCAGGTCCTGCTTGCCGGGGTTGGGCCCCATGTAGCGCGCCTGCCAGTAACCGGCGTCGTAGTTGCGGGGGAAAATGTAGATCCATTTGCGGCCTACGTTTTCGTTGGTGTAATCGCCGCCCTGGCGGGTGGGATTGGTGGTTTCGCTGGAAGTGAAAGTGACGCCGCCTTCAGCCGAAAGGAATTTGGAAATAACGGCGGACGATTTCAGGGAGAACGCGTCTCTTTTAAAACCGTTGTTCGGCATTACGCTGTTATTGTCCACATGCGAATACGAAAAGCGGAAATTCGCTTTTTCGTTGCCGCCTTCCACGGCTACGTTGGTATTAAAATATTTACCGGTCTGGTAAGTGTTTTTCCAGTTGTTGGGCTGTGCGCTGAAAGGAACGATGTCGCCGTTGATGATTTTGGCGGGGCTGCCGTCCATTTTGGGGCCGAAGCTGTAAGCGCCTGCCCATTCCACGACATTATTATCATCCGCGTCTTTTCCGAAAAAGGGATTGTAACCCGCGCCATAGGTATTCTGCAGCGCGATGGGCGTGCGGTACACCTGCTCGAACTGCACGGTTTGACTGAAGTCTACGCCGAGGCCTTTGCGGGTGGTGCCTTTTTTGGTGGTGATGAGGATGGCGCCGTTGATGGCGCGGGTGCCGTAAAGTGCGGTAGCGGCGGCGCCTTTGAGCACGGTTACGGATTCAAAATCGTCAGGGTTGAAGTTTTTGAGCACGTTGCCGAAGTTCACGGCATTGTCTGCCTCTTCGTTTTCGAAGATGGTACCGTCTATTACGAAAATAGGCTGGTCTTTACCGTTGAGCGATTTTGCGCCGCGCAGCACGATGCGGTTGGCAGACTGCGGGCCGCCCGCCGCGCCGGAAATGTCGAGGCCGGCCACTTTGCCCTGCAATGCGGCAACGGGGTTGATGGCGTTGGTTTTCGCCACTTCGGAGCCTTTCAGTTCGGTAACGGCGTAACCGAGCTTGCGTTGTTCGCGTTTGAAACCGAGCGCGGTCACTACAACTTCATTCAGGTTTTTGGAATCTTCTTTCAGCACGATGTTGAAAGAAGGGGCGGAAGCGGGCACTTCCTGCTGGGCGTAGCCCATGAACGTGAAAACCAGCGTTCCGTTGGGATCTGCGCTGAGTTTGAAGGAACCGTCGGCGAGGGTAACCGCGCCATTGGAAGTTCCTTTTTCGATAACGGTAACACCGGGTAAAAGCTGGCCGTTAACATCCTTGACGGTGCCGGAGACTGCTTTTTTGTTCTGCGCCCAAACGGCCGGGGCGAAGCAGAAAGACAGCAGGGTGGCGAGCAGAAGAATTCTTCGCATAGCTTCCTTAGATTTTAAGTTTGAACGTGAAAAACAATAGTTATCCTTTATTGGTTGATAGCCGATGGCCGGGCAGGCACAGCTCCGCCCGGTGCATTGGCTGCAATGCAATACAAATCCTTCCCGCCTCCCGGAGGCAGGTCTACATTTGAGTTTCTGCGGCTGATAAAACGAATACGGTCCCTGTCCGCTATTTCAGGCGGGCGCGTGCATATAGTGTTGCTGTAAAAAAGAGATAGATTTAGATTTTATGTTCACTGCGTATCTCTAAGCCAGCTCCGTTCACTTTCTCCGTTATTTCCGAACCGGGTTAAAACGTTTTAGCGTTCCATCCAATAAAAAATCCGTGCAATCCTTGCCCCGCCTTCATTTTCACAGATCACAGGTTCAACTTATCAGATAAAACGTTTTAGCATTCTACCAATAAAAAAAACCTGTGACATGCCAAGCGCTACAAAATTCTTTCTACTCGCACAGATTTGGTTCGGAAAAACGAACAGGTGCAAACTAGTCAAACTTTGTAAAGCGGCAAAAGAAAATTTAACTTTTTTTTGATGCGCCCTTTACATTACGCTAACAAACCGGAAAAAATCATCACCCCGCGCGAAAATCATACGCAAATTTTATCGTCGCCTGCAAAATCAAACCGCTGAAAGGTTTCAGCCTTCTCTACCACCGGTTCGTATAAGCACCGGGGTAACGATCTTGTCATGTTTTTTGAAGACAAAAAATTGATAAACGGCCATGGCCGTTTTCGAAAAATTCGGTAAGTTTGGATAACAATAACCGCCTCCCCGGGCGATCGTTCGGAACAGGGCAAACAGCAAGGCACCCCGGTCCTTTTTTTAGAAAACAAGGCTAAAACGTTTTAGATAACCCGCGCGCATCACCCGGATCAGCAATCAGCCAAATATCGACTTCAGGTCAACCAAATCAACATACAACGGACTCCAGGCAACGGCAATGCAAAACACTTAAAAGCAATACATCGATAACCAGGCAACAGCTTCATTCTAAACCGCAATAACCATCGAACCGATACAGGGACGCAAAACACCGGCCCTCTATTCACCTGTTCATTAAAACCCGTCCACATACCCGCATTTCATTTTTGTAACTAAAACAGTGAACAATGAAAAGAACGCTACTACTTCTGGCGGTCTTCATCAGCCTGTGCGATCAATTGTCCTTCGCGCAGGCCAGGAAAACCGTGTCTGGCTCCGTGCGCACCGCCAATGGCGACGCCATACCCGGGGTTACTATTACCGAAAAAGGCACTTCCAACGGCGCCATCTCGCAAACAGACGGCAGCTACCGCCTCAGCGTGGCGCCCAATGCCACCCTCGTATTAATTACATCGGCTTCCTCCGCCAGGAGATCAAAACCGGCGACGCCGCCGCCTACAACATCGTGATGCACGAAGACGTGACCGGCCTCAACGAAGTGGTGGTTACCGGCCTCAACATCCCCCGCGCGCGCAAAGCCCTCGGTTATTCCCAGGGCACCGTAAAAGCCGAGCAGCTCGAAAACATCGGCTCGCCCGTAAACGCTTTCAGCGCGCTGTATGGCCAGGTGGCCGGCCTCAAGATCACCGGCACCGCGCTCGGGCCCGCCGGCGGCATTTCCATCAACATCCGCAACGCCGTGGCCCTGTACGAAGGTTCCACCAACAGGCCGCTGTTCGTGATAGACGGCATCCCCATGCTCGACTGGCAGACCGACATTAACCGCAGCACCGGCAACGGGCTGAACGACCTCAATATGGACGATATCGCCAGCTTCGACGTGCTGAAAGGCGCCAAAGCCGCCGTGCTCTATGGCTCCCAGGGCGCCAACGGCGTGATCCTCATCACCACGAAAAGCGGCACCAAAAAACGCGGCTTCGGCGTAGACGTGAACCTTACCCATTCGCAGGACCGTGTGTGGCTCATGCAGAAATTCCAAAACGAGTTCGGCTCCGGCTTCCCCGCAGCATGGGTGAACCCCGGCGTGGTGGACGCGGAAGGTTTTTACCAGAAAAACGGCGTGCAGGCTTATTATCCCACCAATTACAACTTCGGCCCCAAAATGGACGGCCGGCAGATTCTCTGGTACGACAGCGTGATGCGGCCTTACGTCGCGCAGCCGGACAACATCCGCAACTTCTACCGCAACGGGTACACCAGTTCCGCCAACGTAGCCCTGCAGGGCGGCGGCGAAAACGGCGGCTTTCGCGTATCGTACACCCGCAAAGATTACAAAGGCATTTTCGAAGGGTTTAAGCTGCACGACAACAATTTCACCTTCAACGGCAACATCAAGATCACCAGCCGCGTGAACTTCAAGCTGGTGAGCACATACGCCAACACCTTCAACCACAATTCGCCACCCACCAACCAGGACGTGTTCGTGACCTACGGCGTGCCCCGGCAGCTGAGCACCGAACTGCTGCGAACGCAGGTGGTAGACCCGGCGAACGACAACTATTTCTGGTGGGCCATGGAAAACCGGCAAACGCGTTACCCCACGGGCGGAATCGTGCGGGACGGGCTGGCCGGCAATTATTTCTGGAACCAGATGCAGAACGATTACGACAATACCCGCAATCACTTCATCAACTCCGCCACCATCGACGTAGACATCGCCAAGGGATTTAAATTCCAGCTGTTGGGCGGTTTCGACTGGGTGACGAATAAAAACGAACAGAAGGAAAAACTGCGCAGGCCGCTCTCCATGGGCGAAGGCGGCAGGTATTACCTCTACAACAGCACAGACGTGTATTACAACGGCCAGGCCATCGTGAGCTACGAAAAACAGCTCAGTCCCAACTACAGCCTCAACGCCTTCGTAGGCGGCGTGATCCAGAAACGCACCAGCGAATGGACGAGCCGCAACACCCGGTCTGACGGGTTCATTACCCGCGACTGGTTCTCTTTCAGCAACGCCAAAACCACGCCGGTGGAAAGCAACGGCTTCCGCCGCTACAGCCTGTTGTACGGGGCTTTCGGCTCGGTACAGATCGGGTTTAAGGAATGGCTGTACCTGGAATTGCAGGGGCGCAACGACTGGTCTTCCATTCTCCCGCCCGCCAACAATTCCTATTTCTATCCCGGCGCCAGCGTTTCCTGGATCTTCAGCGAAGCGCTCAAAATGCCGGACTGGGTCAGCTTCGGTAAATTCCGGGTTTCCTGGGCAGACGTGGGCCGCCCCGGCCCCGAATATTTCGCGAACAACGTGTACGACATCGGCAACTACGGCGGCGTGATCACCTATGCCCCGCGCGGCTCGCGCCCGCCGGAAGACCTGAAGCCTGAACGCAAACGTGAAGTGGAGCTTGGTCTCGAAACCAAATTCCTCAACAGCCGCCTCGGCCTGGAAGTGAACTATTACAACGGCAACACCTACGACCAGATCATGGGCCTGAGCGTGCCGCCCTCTTCCGGCTTCGGCGATACCAAGATCAACGCCGGGCAGATCTCGCACAGCGGCATCGAGGTGTTCATCAACGCCACGCCGTTTAGAACTTCCAACTTCAACTGGAACACCGTGCTGAACTTCCACAGCGACAAACCGAAAGTGAAAAAACTCGCGCAGGGCATTACCACGCAGGGATTGTGGGGCATGTCCGGCGCGCGCGTGGTGGCGGTTGAAGGCCAGCCATGGGGCCAGGTAGTGGTGCGGCCGTACAAAGTGAACGAAAACGGCGAAAGGATCGTGGAAGGCGGGTATTATTCCACCGACCCCACTAAAGAAGAAGTGATCGGCAAAGTATTGCCCGACATCGCCGGCGGTTTCAACAACACCGTTTCCTACAAAGGTTTTTCACTCGACTTTAATATCGATTACCAGTTCGGCTCCACCCTCGTTTCGCAGACCAACATGTACATGGTGGGCAACGGTTCCGCCGCTTCCACCACCGCGTACCGCGACGAGGCGCACGGCGGCCTTCCCTATTACATCAACAACAGCAGCACGCTGGTATTGCTTCCCAGCCATACCTCCGCCGTGCCCGCCGATTCGAAATATCCTTTCATCATGCACGACGGCGTGATATTGCCCGGCGTACAGCCTGACGGCAAGCCGAACGAAACCATCATCACTGCGGCGGACAAACATTCGTATTACTGGCAGACGTTTATGGACATCCAGCCTGACATCGTGTATAAAAACGATTACATCAAGCTGCGCAACATCGTGCTGACGTACGAGCTGCCCAAAAAGATCACCAACAGGATCCATTTCGACAGGCTCGCGGTTTCGCTGTTTGCCAACAACCTCTGGTACATCTACAAAACAATGCCGAACGTAGACGCGGAAGCGTTGAACGGCACGAACGTGTTCTACGAAAACAACGCGTTCCCCACCACCAGGAGTTATGGCGCCAGCATCAGGGCATCGTTCTAACCGCAAAAAACGAACATCATGAAAACGAAAAAAATATTTAGTGCATTTGCCGGAATCCTGCTGCTGTCCGCCGTTTCGTGCCAGAGCAAGCTCGAAGGCCTTTACCTCGACCCGGACGGGTTCACCAGTCCTACCATCGAAGGGTTTTATACGAACACCCAGCAGCAGCTCGGCATTTTCAGGTATTCTTACGGCGAAATGTTCCACGACTTCAACACGCTGAACCCGGTACTGGGCTCCGGCGGCTTTCAGAACGACGGCGCGCCCAGCAGCTTCTCGTGGGTGCACGACCCGTACAGCGACGCCTACAGCAAACTGCGCTCCTTCGCCGCCATGCAGCAGGTGTACAACGGCCTTTCCGAGCAGGACAAACAGGATTACGAGATATTCATGTGGACGGCGGGCGCTATCAAGGAATACATTTTCCACCAGCTCACGGACATCTGCGGCGATGTGCCTTATTTCAACGCCATGCAGGGAACGGACCTCAACTTCTTCCCGCCGTTCGACAAACAGTCGGACATATACCCGGCCATGCTGGCGAACCTGAAGGAAATATCCACTAACCTGGACGGATATACGCTGAACAGCAGTTTTATCCAGCAGCAGTTCCCCCGCAACGACGTGTATTTCAACGGCAACATCACCATGTGGCGCGTGTTTATCAACAGTCTGCGGCTGCGGCTGGCGCTGCGCCTCACCAACGTAATGCCCGACCTTGCGAAAAGCACCATCCAGGAAGTGCTGGCAGACGGTGTTTATGCGAAAGACAGGGCCACTTCCATCACGCTGGTAGACCGGCGGCAGGACCAGGCCATGGAATTGCTGATCTTCCGTTCCCTTTCCGAAAGGCTTACCGCGCGGCTGTTTGTGCCCGCCAATATGCTCAACCTGATGCGCAAGCCCGGTTTTGCGGACGATCCGCGCATTCCCGTGCTGTTCCAGCCGGACAAAGACGGCAACTACACCGCCATGCCCACCGAGGCGCCCGATGTGGCGGCCATTGCCGCGCAGATCACCACTACCGACCTGGCGGCCACTTTCCCGTCGATGTACAACCGCACCACCTTCGAGCGGAATTTCGGGATGCCTTACCAGATCATTACGTCTTCGGAGATCCACCTGCTCAAGGCCGAAGCGAAATTGCGCTGGGCAGACCTCGTGATCGTTGCGGCAGACGAATACCGCGCGGCCATCAAAGAATCCATCGATATTTATTACGAGATCAACGCGTTGAATACGAACACGACCTACAACGGGTACATTCCCGCTTCGAAGGCCGTAAAACCTCCGGATGCGGACATCAACACCTTCCTCGACCAGAAAACGGCGGAGTTCAACGCAGCCATTGGCAATGAAAAGATCGGGCTGATCTACGACCAGCGGTACATTCATTACAACATGCTGAAACCTTACGAGCTGTGGGCGGATACACGCAGGCTGATGAAAGAGTTGGGCGCGAGGGTGCGCAAATCGCCGAGCAATATCAGGATGATGGAAAGAACGGTGTACCCGACAAGCGAAGAACTGAACAATCCCACCAACTTCCAGGCGGTGAAAGCCGCCAACAATTACACCACCCCGGTGTGGTGGACGGGCCGTTAGCCGGATTCCACGTCAACAAAAGAGGCCGTATCGTACAGATGCGGCCTCTTGGTTTTTTATATGTTTACCCGGTGAATTGATTTGTCAGGCGACGGTTTTAGCCTTTTTTCGGCAGCTTTCCCGTTTAACGAGCGTGGCGGGCAGCACTACCTGGTTGATCTGGTTATTGTGCTGGTTGAGCTCGTTCATGAGCACCTGTATCAGGTTGCGCGCGATGTCGTGAATAGGCTGCGCCACGCAGGTGATGCCGGGCGTGTGCAGGCGGAAAAGATCATGATCGTCGAAGCTGATGAGCGCAACGTCTTCCCCGATCTTCATGCCCAGTTCCTTCACGCTTTCGATGCCGTAAATGCCGAGATAATTGGTGGTAAAAAAAATGGCGTCGAGGCCGGGCAATCCTTTTATGAACTCCGTGATCTGGCTCACCGCTTCTTCGTTGGTGGCGCCGAAGGGGATCTTTTTGCACATTTTGCGGGGAAGGCTGGCGCGGTGCGCTTTCATGGCGGCGGTGAAGCCGTTGAAACGTTCCTTCATCTGGATCTGTTCGGACGTGGTGGTTACCAGCGCGATCTTCTGATAACCGAGTTCGAGCAGGTATTCCGCCGCATCGTAGGCCCCCTGGAAATTGTTCACCATCACATAATTGGTGGGGATCTGCGGAAGATAACGGTCCATGAGCACCATGGGCTTGCGCGAATTTTTCAGCACTTCGATCTCTTTGTCGAGATTGGGCGTGGGCGTGATAATGTACCCGTCTACCTGCCGGTATTCGAGCACTTCGAGCAGCCCGCGGGCTTTCACGAGATTGTCTTCGGTGGAGCCATACAGCACTTTATACCCGAATTTATCGGCTTCTTCCTCCACTATTTTCGCCACATTGGCAAAAAAGTGGTTGGCGATATCTTCGACGATAAGGCCGATGGTTTTGGTTTTGCCGGTGCGCAGCCCTCTTGCGAGCTGGTTCGGTTTATACTTGAGCTTGGCGGCGAGCTTGAGGATCTTTTTGCTGACCTGGTCGCTGATGCGCTTTTCTTTCGCTTTGCCGTTGAGTACAAATGAGACGGTCGTGGGAGAAACGCCTGCTTGTTTAGCAATATCTTTGATGGATATACCCTTCATATGGAATTATCGGTCGTACGAGCTATAACGATTTAGCATGAACAAGGTACTAAAAAATCGATAAAACAAAAAAGAAATCCCGGGCCTGAAGCCCCCTGCGGGATAGTTTTAGCAGCAAAGCGGCTACTGCAAAGGGCCTTGAGCGTTTGCCGCAGGTCATATTTTTCAAGCTGCGCAAATATTATCGGAAAATAGGCCCGACTAGTATTTTTTTAACCGAAATTTAATAATTTGGCAAAATAGAATTCAAAATGGCAGAACTACCAACCTGCTAATACTTTCATAGGACTAAACCAATAAGGAAGCAAACATGAAACCCATTCTGATAAAAGTGGGGGCCTTTGCCGACAACCAGATCACCATCATCGAACGCTGTGATCCTCATTTCAATACACCTTTCCATTTTCATCCCGAATGCGAGCTGGTGTATGTTACCGAAAGCCAGGGTAAACGCATCGTGGGAGACAGCATCGAAAGTTTTGACGTGGGGGACATGGTATTCCTGGGGCCGAACATACCGCATGTGTGGTATAACGACGAAGCCTATCATAAAAATGATGAGTCGCTCAAGGCAAGGTCCGTTGTGATCTATTTTCCAAAAGACATTTTCGGCGACAAATTTTACGGCCTGCCGGAAACCAAGGCGCTGACAGACCTTTTTCACCGCGCGCAACGCGGCATGAAGATCATCGGCAACACCCAGGAAAAACTGAAGGAGGAAATTCTTTCCCTGCCTAAAAAAGACGGGCTGGAACGTATCATTTCCCTGCTGCAGATCCTCAAAACGCTCTCGGAAACCAAAGACTGCTACTACCTGGCCAGCACAGGCTATTCGCACGCGTACAACGTAAAAGACAACCACAAGATCGACGAGGTGTTCAAGTACGTGATGAACAATTTCTCCAAGGAAATTTCCCTGCAGGACGTTGCCAGCATCACCAACCTTTCCCCTCAGAGCTTCTGCCGCTTTTTTAAGAACAGGACCAAAAAATCCTTCGTGCAGTTCCTCAACGAAGTACGCATCGGCCATGCCTGCAAACGCCTTACCGAAGAAGACTGGTCCATCGCGGAAATCGCCTATTCATGCGGGTTTAAGAACCTTTCCAATTTCAACCGCTTTTTTAAAGAGATCGTCGGCAAAACGCCGAAAGAGTACAAGAACGAGCTGCGGCTCAAAGAAGCGTAATTCCCGTTTTAACCATTTCATTTTAAAAAATCTTCCGGCATATTCCCTGTACGCTTCCCGTACGGGCCTGTATTGTCATGCCTTTTCAGCCGCAATAAAAAAGCCGGCCCGAAAGGGCCGGCCGGTCATTCTTAGATGAGCTATGTCTATAAATGCTATGGTTTGTCCCACCAAAGGCGGGTACCCCCGTTATCGGGACCACCTAGTAAAGTAACGGCTCGTTGTACGCCCAGCGGGTTGGACGCATACTCGGTAAATGCGAAGTTCACGCGGCGGATGTACAGGTCTGTCGGGATCTTTCCGCCGCTGTTGTTCACCACCACCTTGAACAGTTTCGGGTAACCCGTTCTGCGGAATTCGCTCCAGGCTTCCTGCCCGTCGGGGAATACGGCGATCCATTTCTGGGTGATGATCCTTTCCAGTTTTCTCTCGAAAGCGTCTCCTTCTTCCCAGCGGATGGTGATGTTGCTGAGCGTGGCATGGCCGGCGCCCACGTTGTTCGCGGCGTTTTTGGTATCCACGTACGGCACTGCCCTGCTGGTGTTGTCTGCGAGGTAAGCGTCTGCTCTTGAAGACAGTTCGTACTGCGCAAAAGAAGCCCTCACCCCCTGTTCATAATTTTCCGCCGCATCGCCCGCGCCGGTCCAGCCGCGGAGGGCTGCTTCGGCTTTGAGGAACCATACTTCGGCGGCGGTCATCAGCTGCATTTTGCTGGGCATGGGCGCCAGTTTGGAATAGTCCGCATAGATCTTGTCCGGCAATGCGATGCCGGTGCGGATGCCTTTGTAAACTCCCGGCACGGCGGCGGAAGGCTCGAAGTACTTGGGCATGCGCGGATCTTTGTAACCGGTAAGGATGGATTCCATGGGAGCGCCCATCCTGATGTCGTTATACCCGCTGGTGTACGTGTTGTAAGGGTTTGGCGTCGGCGCGATGTTCACGGCCGCAATGTCTGCAGTGGTTTCGAGCAGCCCGCCGGGATTGGCGAGCGCGGCTTCGCCTTCGGTTTTCGCTTTCCCCGGGTCTATTTTCGCGATCCTGATGGCGAGGCGCAACCGGAGGCTGTTGGCGAATTTCAGCCAGGCGGAATAACTGCCGTCGTAGGTCAGATCGAATTTTTCGAAAGGTTTGAGCGTGGAAGTGCGCAGCGGCGTGAGCACCGTAATGGCGTCGTTGAGGTCTTTGAAAAAGGCGTAATACGCGTCTTTCTGCGAATCGTAATCGATGCTTTTATCGGGATTGATCACGCCGTATTTGGTGTAAATGATCGGGCCATACACATCGCTGACGCGCTGCATCACGAGCACTTTTAATATCAGCATCCAGGCTTTGAAGTCTTTGAACTCCTCTCCCGCCAGCTGCTCTATCCTTCGGGCGACGGGCATTACGGAAAGGTTTGGCGCGTCGGGATAATTGCCGTAAGCGCAGCCCCACATCACCACCGTCCACCCGTCTATCAGGTTGTAGGTGGAGTTGTTGTTGCCCCCGTTGCCGAAAGGCCCGGGAACGCCCATGTAACCGCTCCAGATGTCCCCTTCAAGGTTCTGCTGGATCTGCATCACCCAACCGGGAGAATTGCCGTAAATGCTGTTCTGTATCTGTTTGAACGGCTCGCCGATGAGGCGGAAATCCGTTTTAAGATCGTCTTCGCTCACCCCGTAAGGATTGGTGTTGATGCGCTCGAAGTCTTTGGTGCAACCCGCCAGCGCAACCACAGCACTGATCCCTGCTATGGCGAGGTTCCGGATATATTTTGATTTTAACGTTCTCATTGTTTTGTTTTTTTGTCAAATACTTGTCGGTGCTGTTAGAATCCTACTTTCAGGCTGGCGCCGATGCTGCGCGTGGCCGGCTGACCGAACACGTCTATCCCCTGCAGCCTGTTGTCGCCGCCGGCGCTCACTTCGGGGTCAAACGGCGCGTCGTTCTTCAGGAAAAACAAATTCCGCCCGATCACCGCCACCTGCAGGTTGCGGATCACTTTTGAATTTACCGGTACCCGGTAGCTGAGCGCCAGTTCGCGGAGGCGAATGTTGGTGGCGTCGTACATGTACAAACTGCCCACGCCCGCGCGGCCCGCAACGGCCAGGTAATATTTGTTCGCGTCTATTTTCGTAACCGCTTTGCCGGTTTCGTCTACCGCCCGTACGTTCACCCCACCATTGTCTCTCGCTGCGGCGCTGGCTTCGCTCACGCCGTACTGGTCCAGCACGGCCTGCGTCATGCTCATCACTTTACCGCCAAACCGCCCGTCGATCAGGAAGGTGAGAGAGAAATTTTTGTAGTCGAACGTGTTGTTCCATCCGAGGTTGAATTTCGGGTTGGGATTGCCGACGTTGTAAAATCCGCTGGTGCTGTCCATGGGTTTGCCGGTGTTGTCCACGATCATCGCGCCGTCTTTGGTGTAACGCAGCGAACGGTTGGTGTAGATGTCGCCCCATGAACCGCCTTCCTGGATAAAGGAGCCGAACATGTTGGAGCCAAACTGCGTGAGCACGAAACGGCTGCTCGGGTCCGCGCCGGAAATGGCTTCGTCCGACAATTTCACCACCCTGTTCTGGTTGGCCGAGAAGTTCACGTTGGAAGTCCAGGTAAAATCTTTTCCTTTCACCGGCACCGCCGTCAGCATTGCTTCGAGGCCCTTGTTCTGGATGTTGCCGAGGTTCACAAAATACGTGAGGAATTCGGAGCCGGACGGGGCGGGGATTTCCATGTACTGCCTGAAGTTGTTGTTTTTGTAGAAGGTCATGTCCAGCGACAGGCGGTCGTTGAAAAAATGGACATCGAAACCGGCTTCGATGGAACGGTTGTCTTCAGGTTTGAGATAAGTGCCGGGATAAGGCCCGCTGTTGTTGAGCAGCAGCTGCGGCGCGCCGCCGGTGATGCGAACGGTGAAGTCCGCCGGGCGCGAGTTGTACGGCGCAATGTCGTTGCCCACTTTGGCGTAGGAAAAACGCACTTTTGCGAAGTTGACGGCCTCGGGGAATTTCAGCATTTCGCTGAGCACGCCGGTGATGCCCGCTGAATAATAAAAGAATCCTTTGCTTTTGAGCGGCGTGAAGGCCAGTGTGCTCGACCAGTCGTTGCGGCCGGTGAGGTCCACGAACAGGTAATCCTTAAACCCCAGCTGCACGCTTCCGAACAGCGCCTGCACCTGTTTGCGGTCGAGCCCCTCGATGGAAGTAAGCGCCATCGGGTCGATGTTGGTTACCTGGAACTTGTTGGCGTAAACAAGCCCCTGCGCCGCATCGAAAGCGACGTCGGTGAGATTTCGGTCCCTGACCTTCTGATCGGTGACGCTGGTGCCGAGCGTGGCGGCCAGGTTGAACTGCTCGCTCAGTTTTTTGTTGGCGGAAAGAATAAGGTCAGCATATAATTGGGTATTAAATTCCTTTTCAACGGTGTAACGCCCGTTCGGCGGCGCCAGGGAGGCTTGTGTGCTGGCGTACGCTTTCATTTCGTATTCGTCGTAACTTTTGTCGAAGCTGCCGCGGCCCTGGATGCTCAGCCAGTCGAGCAGCTGGTATTTCAGGGACAGCGAGGCCATGCCGCGCGTCCTGCTTTCGTCGCGGAGGTTCCTATGCTGTATCCAGTAGGGGTTCTGCTGTTCGGGATCGCCCGCCCATCCTGAATCTGAGTTGAGGTTCCACCAGTTTTGCAGGTCGGTGTTGCGTTTGGGAGAGAAATACGTGTAATTGTTTTTGTAAGTATCGAAGTTCAGCCCGCGGGGAAACAGGTAGAGGCCGGTAAGCGGGTTGAAATAAAAACCGGTGCCGGGCCTGTTGTGCGCCTTCTGTGCGAGGAAGGTGATGTTCGCGTCGGCGGTCAGTTTATTGTCGAGCAGCTTCAGCGTTTCGCGGAAATTAAAAGTATGCCGGTTGAACTTGGCGGTGGGCATAATGCCTTTGCTGCTGGTGTTGGAATAGGAGAAATAAGACTGCGCCACTTCGTTGCCGCCGCTCAGCGCCAGGCTGTTGGTATAGGTTGCGCCGGTTTTGAAAAAATCGTCTATATGATCGGGCGCATTGGTTTTCGGTCCCCAGCTTTGATTGCTGCCCGGTTTGGAGGTGGAAGGCGTTTGCGCATAACGGTATTGCAGGTCGGGTTTCAGCATGGGCGATTCGAAAGTAGCGTCTGAGCTTACATCGATTCGCGCCTTGCCTGCGCGACCTTTTTTGGTGGTGATGATGATCACGCCGTTGGCGGCCTGGCTGCCGTAAAGGGCCGATGCGGAGGCGCCTTTCAGGATGTTGATCGTCTCGATATCGTCCGGGTTGATGTTGGAGATGCCGTCTCCGCCGTCGCGGCCGGCGCCGGACTGGATATCTGAAGACTGGCCGTACACGTTGGCGGGCTGCGAGGGCGAGAAGTTCGCCATCGGCACGCCGTCTATTACGTACAGGGGCTGGTTTTCGCGGGTAGATTTGTTGCCGCGCATGATCACGCGGGCGGTGCCGCCCAGACCGGACGCGCTTCTGCTGATGGTAACGCCGGCGGCTTTACCGGCCAGGCTGTTGATCACGTTTGCGTCTTTTACCCGGCTCAGGTCGCTGTTGCTCAGCTGCTGGGTGGAATATGTGAGTTCTTTTGATTTCTTTTCTATGCCCAGCGCCGTTACCACGAATTCGCTCAGCGACCGGGAGTTTTCCGTGAGCATGATGTTGATCACGTCACTAGCGCCCACCGCTATTTCCTGGGTGGTAAACCCCAAAAAACGGATCACCAGGATGTCGCCGGGATTGGCGCTCAGCACGAAATTGCCGGTGGCGTTGGTCTGCGTGCCGCGGTTGGTGTTTTTCACCATAATGGTCACGCCGGGCAGCGGGTTGCCGTTGGCGTCTTTCACTACGCCCCGCACTTCCTTTTCGAGGCTGCCCGCGCCGGTCATCAGGGCTACGGTCGTTACGGAGCCGGCGGCGTGTTGTTCCTGATTTACTATGACTTTATTGTTTTTTCTCGTAAATTTCAGTCCGGTTTGTTCTGTCAGCAGCTGGAGCACCTCGTCGATAGGTTGCTTCACGCAGTTCAGATTGATCTTCTTTTTGAGATTCAGATCGGATTTGTCGTAATGGAAACTGAGGCCTGTTTTAGCAGAAATTTCAGTGAACACCTCCTCCATGTTTTTGTTCTTGACCTGGATGGTGATACTGACGTTCTTGGTGTCCTGCGACTCGGCACGAGCACTGGCGGTGTAAGGAGCCGCCAGTGTGATGGCCATCGCAAGCACAACCAGGGAAACAAGGCGTAGGCATTTGTTCATACATCTAGTTTTTGCGGGTAAGGAATATTGTGTCGTTCTTGAGCGTGTAGCTGATGTTTTTGGTCAGGCAAATGGTTTCCATGATCTCCTGCAGGTTTTCGTCTTTGAAAAATCCCGTGTACGTCCACTCCGCATCCCCCGATTCGTTGATCACCGTTACGTTATAGCGGTTCTCGATCTCCGTCGCCACTTCGTTGTAGCTGGCATCCCTGAATACGATATAGCCGTTTTTCCAGCCGATAATATCATCTTCTTTGCTAAACATCGATTTCGCCATCGCCATCGAATGCCGGTCTATGCTCACCTGTTCGCTGGGAAGCAAAATCACCGGCTGCTTCGTTTCTGCATGGTCCACTTTCACTTTACCGGTCAGCAATGCCACAGTAATGCGTTGCTCGCGGCTGTAGCTCCGGATGTTGAAGGACGTGCCCAGCGCGGTAGTGGCGATGTTGCCGCTATGCACCACGAACGGGCGTTTGGGGTCGCTGGCCACTTTAAAAAAAGCCTCGCCTTCTTCGAGGTAAATGTTGCGGGAATCGCCGAAGTTTTCCGGGTAGCGGAGTTTGGAAGAAGCATTCACCATAATGGTGGAACCATCAGCAAGTACAATCTTTTCAGTGGAACCTTTGGTAGTCGTGATCTCTACGTATCCGTTCCGGATCACCCTGTTCGTTTTCGCCACTGCAGATTGTACCGCCGGATGGGACGGGTTGGCTGGATGACCGGCAGGCATTGGTTTGTACAATAAGGTAATGGCTACAGCCCCCGCGATCATGGCCGCCACGCCGGAATACAGCCAGGCCCTGAGGCGGCGCCTGCGAACCGGCGCTTCCGCCTGCGGCAGCTCCACCTGCTCCCGGATACGCATGCGCACTTCTTCCAGCTGCTCCGCGAGAAAATCGTCTTCTATCATGGCGGAGCGGTGCCGGTTGATGCTGTCGAACCATTTTTCGATAATGCTGATCTCTTCGGGGCTGCACTTGCCCTGCGTGTAACGCTCCAGGACTTTCCTGATCTGTTCAATATCCACAGCGGTAGTTTTTAGAAGTTGGTGATACAGGGAAGTCGTATCAACCCCTAAAAAGTACCATCAGGAAACAAAGATTTTTTTCAGAGAATGGAAAATATCACCGCCAGGGCCAGCAGGTCCGTCTGGGTGTAATGACTGCGGAGGATCTTCAACGCTTTGGATATCTGGTTTTTCACCGTTTGCTGGGAAAGGCCCAGCCGGGACGCAATCTGTTCAATGCTAAGGTTTTCGAAGCGGCTGAGCATAAATATCTCTTTCATTTTTTCAGGCAACCGGTTGATGGCCTCGAACACTTCCGTGGCTTTGGCCTTGTAATCGTAAGTTTCGGAAATACTATGCGGCTGCGCGTCAAAATGTTCGATCAGCTGCTGGAGATATTTGCGGTAGGTATTGTCTTTCCGGTACAGGTCGATGATCTTATGCCGTACCGACTGGTACAGGTACGAACGGAGCGACTGGTGAATGTCCAGCGCGCCGCGTTTTTCCCAAAGGGTGCAGAAAAGGTCCTGCAGCACGTCTTTGCTGGTTTCGCCGCGGTCCGTTTTGCTGAGGATGTAAAGGTACAATGGCCTGCTGTACCGGTCGTAGATGGTATTAAAAGCCATACTGTCGCCATCACGCAATAACGATAACAATTGCTCGTCTGAATAGCCAGGGTACATAATAAATGCTGGTTGATAAAACGCTGTCGATGTGGTTGTACTACAATTCTTTTGTTCTTTCTAACGTGTCACATCCCGGTTAACCGGGGCTGAAAATAATAATTCTCTTTAAAATTAGAACTTTTTTTGCGAAGCAAAATTTTAATCCTTCATGGTGTCTGTTGTACACTATCCATTTTTTTATGTCGGAAGAGTTCATTATTTTTGATATCATTTTGATATTAAACTAAATTATCCCCATATGGAAAAGATCGTCAGGCCCATGAGCGGCTACCTCGCATTCGTGCTTACCATTCTCAGTTTTCTCGCCGGCGTTTACGCCCTCTTCCAGATCAGCAGGTCCGAATCCTCCGGCCTCTGGATACTGCTCGCCATCCTGCTTTTCATCGCCTTTATTTTTTTATCTAAAGGCATCATGATCGTAAATCCCAACCATTCCCGGGTGCTCACTTTCTTCGGCAAATACGTGGGCAGCGTAAAACAGAACGGCCTGCTTTGGGTGAACCCGCTTTACGGTTCACTGCGCATTTCCCTCCGCTCCAACAACCTCAACGGGCAGACCCTGAAGGTGAACGACAAGCTCGGCAATCCGATCGAGATCGCCGCGGTGATCGTTTGGCAGGTGAAAGACACGTACAAGGCCGCGTTTGAAGTGGAAGGTTACAATCAATACGTGCAGGTGCAAAGCGAAGCGGCCGTGCGCCACCTGGCCACCAGCTGCCCTTACGACCGCATGGAAGATGAAAACGCGGAGATCACGCTGCGCGACGGCGGCGAAAAAGTGAACGAGCTGCTGGAACAGGAGCTGAACGAAAGATTGTTTGCCGCCGGCATTCTTGTGCGGGAAGCGCGCATCAGCCACCTCGCCTACGCCCCCGAGATCGCGGGCGCCATGCTGCAGCGCCAGCAGGCCACCGCTATCGTGGCCGCGCGCTCCAAGATCGTGGAAGGCGCCGTGGGCATGGTGGAAATGGCGCTGGAACAATTGTCGAAAAAACAGATCGTGGAGCTGGACGAAGAGAAAAAAGCAGCCATGGTCAGCAACCTGATGGTGGTGCTCTGCGGCGAAAAAGCAGCCACCCCGATCTTAAACGCCGGATCTTTATATCATTAATCCATGGCCGGAAAGGAAAAAAAATCTTTTGTGCTGCGTATAGACAATGCCACCTACGAAGCGCTGGAACGCTGGGCCGCAGACGAGTTCCGCAGCGTGAACGGGCAAATGGAATGGATCATCGCAAGAGCGCTGAAAGAAGCGGGACGGGCAGACAAAAAGAAAGATGCCAGCAACAAAAAAACATAGCAGCGCCCGCTGCCCCGCCATAAAAAAGGCCGGCCACATCGGGCCGGCCTTACTATTTTACGGCAGCGTTTATTGTCTTGCGCGCTGCATCGGGTTGCCGCTGTTGTTGGTGCCTCTCGGGCCGCCTTCCATCCTGAACAGCTCGAACCTCGACGGTACGGACTGACGCGGCCATGCATTGTTCTGTTCGTTGATGTCCGCCGTTTCCTTGTACGGGTCGAGGCGGATGGCGGTTACTTCTTTATCTTTCGCGAACACTTTCGTTACTTCCTGTTCGTTGTGCCGCCAGATGTACGCGGAAATGCGGTCTGTTTCTTTCGTACCGTCCGCAAACGTCCATTCGATGATGAGGGGCATTACATTGCCGCCCACGTTGCGGAAAGAAAGCTCGTAGAAATTCTTTTTGCTTTCGTACAAACGTTTTTCCTCGGGTGTAAGGCTCGCCTGCATTTTGCTGTAAGCCTCCGTCTGGTCGGGCGTTACGGCGTAACGGTCCCATTTGCTGTAGAAATCCTGCAGGCTGGTATCCTGTTCCACCGCGAATTTTACGCCGGCCGCTTTGTTGCGCGTTTGCGCGATGTGAACGTCTTCCGCGTTGGCCGCCTGCTGTTTGAGCTTATTTTCCACCGCGGGATTTTTTGTGTCCATGCGATACCATTTCACGGAATCGAGGGAGATGTCTACCGGCTCGATGCCGAAGAACCATCCCCGCCAGAACCAGTCAAGATCCACGGCGGACGCATCTTCCATCGTTCTGAAAAAATCGCTCGGCGTGGGATGTTTGAAAGCCCAGCGGCGGGAATATTCTTTGAACGCATAATCGAACAGCTCGCGGCCCATGATCGTTTCACGCAGGATATTCAGCGCGGTGGCGGGTTTGGCATACGCGTTGGGACCAAACTGCACGATGTTTTCCGAATTGCTCATTACCGGTTCCAGCTGGTCTTTCGGTAAGGCCATGTATTCGGTGATCTTCTGCGCGGGCCCCCTGCGGGAAGGAAAATTATTGTCCCATTCCTGTTCGGTGAGGAACTGGCAGAAAGTGTTCAGCCCTTCGTCCATCCAGGTCCACTGGCGCTCGTCCGAATTCACGATCATTGGGAAGAAATTATGCCCCACTTCGTGGATGATCACGCCGATCATGCCGTTTTTGGTGGCTTCGGAATAGGTGCCGTCTTTTTCGGCGCGGCCGTAGTTGAAGCAGATCATCGGGTATTCCATGCCATTGGCCGCTTCCACGGAAATAGCGACGGGATAAGGGTATGCGATGGTATGTTTGGAATAGGTCTTCAACGTATGCGCCACTACTTTGGTGGAATAACGGCGGTACAGCGGGTAAGCCTCAGGGCCGTAATAACTCATCGCCATCGCGTGTTTGCCTTCCACGTTCACGCCCATCGCGTCCCACACGAGACGGCGGGAACTTACCCATGCAAAGTCGCGCACGTTCCGCGCTTCGTAGATCCAGGTCTTTTTAGCGCTGGCCTTCTCTTTGATGGCGTCGTTCGCTTCGCCGAGCGTTACGATCTCCACGGGTTCTTTCGCGCTCTGCGCCTGCTGCCAGCGCTGATATTGCGCGGGCGTAAGCATTTCTTTATAGTTGCGGCATTCACCGGTGGCGCCCACCACATGGTCTGCCGGAACGGTCATTTTTACTTTGAAATCACCGAAGGTAAGGGCGAATTCCCCCCTGCCGGTGAACTGTTTGTTCTGCCAGCCCTGGAAGTCCGAATACACGGCCAGCCTCGGGTACCATTGGGCCATGGTGTAGAGGTTGTTGTTGTCTTCCGGGAAATTTTCATACCCGCCGCGGCCGCCGAGCGTCATGCGGTTGGGGATGTTGTACCACCAGTTGACGTTGAAGCGGAATTTTTCACCCGGCATCAGTGTTTTCGGCAGCTCAACGCGCATCATCGTCTGGTTGATGGTGTATGTCAGCGCATTGCCCGCTGCATCGGTGCATTTCACGATATTCACGCCATGCCCCTGCTCCATGCCCAGGATGCGGTTGATCGAGCGGCTGGTCATGCGGTCGCGCATGGAACTTTCGTCGAAGCTGTTGTTGTCGCTTTTCGGGTCGTGCTCGTTTTCGTCCAGCTGCAGCCAGATGTAGGTAAGCGGGTCGGGCGAGTTGTTGTAATACGTGATGCTCTCCGCGCCCGTCAGGCGGCGTTTTTCGTCGTCCAGTTCCGCGGTGATGTCGTAATCGGCTTTCTGCTGCCAGTATTTCGGCCCCGGCACGCCCGAAGCGGAGCGGTACATGTTCGGGTCCGCCAGCAGGTAACTCAGCTGTTCGAAGCGGTTACCGTGGTTAGACCCGGGGTTCTGTGCCTTCAAAGCCGGTGCGGCCAGTACCAGCAGGCAAATTATGGTCGACTTCTTCATAGTTTGATATTCTAATGCAGTAATTCTTTCAATCTTTCAATGCTCATGATAAACGCGCAGCCGAAGATCGCGGCGGATAAAAACATGATCCAGTCGCGGCGGGCCATGCGGGTGAGGTTCACCACGACCTGCGCCATCAGCAAAATGGCCAGCACGATCAGCACCTGCCCGAATTCCAGGCCGAGGTTAAAGGCCAGCAAAGGTTTCACCACGTTGGTCTGCGTGCCCAGCATGCTTTTCAGGTAATTGGAAAAACCCATCCCGTGTATCAGCCCGAAAAAAAGCGCCAGGAAATAATTGATCCGCAACCCCGCGTCAGACCTGTCTCTCCGGATAATGTTCACCAGCGCGGTGATCACGATGGTAACCGGTATCAGGAACTCGATCAGCGCCGTGGGCACCCTGATCACGTTCAACACGCTGAGCGCCAGGGTAATGGAATGCCCTGCCGTAAAAGCGGTGACCAATACCAGCACCTTTTTCCAGTCTTTCACCAGGTAAACGGCGCAAAGCGCCATTACAAAAAGAATGTGATCATAACCGTTCAGATCGGCGATATGTTTCCAGCCTTCAGCGAAATACAAGCTGAATTCCTCCATGGCGTAGATTTTTGTGTAACTTCGTAATTATAAGCAAGACAAGTTTAAAAATAAAATTTTTGGTGGCAAATGGGAGTATTATTATGCAAATGGTTGTTGCCCGTATGGTTCGGCGCAGTGCATCCTTTTTACATGAGCGTCACGGAAATCAGGTATAACCAGCCCCGCAAGTCGCTGGAAGTGAGCTGCCGCATCTTTACTGACGACCTGGAGAACGCCCTCAAAAAATACAACAAAACCTCTCTCGACATTATCAAACCGAAAGACCGCCCGTCGGTAGACACGATGATCGCGCGGTACCTGCGCCAGCATTTAGCGCTGAGCGCGGACGGTAAAAAACTTCCGTTGCAATATCTCGGTTACCAGATCTCCGAAGACGCGGTGTGGTGTTTCCTTGAACACGCTCCCATGGCACCTTTCAAGCATCTCGACATTCAAAACGACGTGCTGTACGCGGAGCACGACACACAGGGGCACATGATCCACCTGATCGTGAACGACCAGCGGAAAAGCACCAAGATCGATAATCCGAAAGCTGCTGCCAGCTTCGATCTTTAACGGTTGTCCAGGAATTTTACGGGTTTGCGGCTGCCTTCGGGGAACTGCATTTTTAGGATCTCCTGCATGGAACAGTATTTCACCTGCGGAATCACTCTCAGTTTGGCCTGCAGGTACGATTTGATGCGGCGGTCCACGTCTTCGTTCACCTCCGCGGGACTGAGGTGCAGCAATATTTCGTCTGTACCGATCTCGTTGGAGAACACTTCCACGACAAACTCTTTCACTTCTTCCATATCGCTCAGCAGATCGTAGAGCGCGGGCGGGTACAGCGTAGTGCCTTTGTATTTGATCATTTGTTTCCTGCGGCCGATCACGGGGGAAAGGCGCAGCGTTTGCCGGCCGCAGCTGCAGGGCGTTGTATCGTACTGGCAGATGTCGCCGGTTTTGTAACGCAGCAGGGGCATGGCTTCCACGCCGAGGGTGGTGATGGTTACCTCGCCGGGCGCACCGGGCGGCACGGGCTCGTTGTTTTCACCGAGCAGCTCCACGATAAGCAGTTCGGGGTGATGATGCCCTCCCCTGCCCGCTTTGCATTCCGTAAAGGCGGTTTGCATTTCGGTGGAAGCATAGGTGGAAAACAGCTGAATGTTCCATTTATCCGTGATCTTTTTACCGAGCACGTTGTAGCTGTAATCGGTATGACGGATGTTTTCGCCGATGCAAACGGCTTTTTTAACGGAAGACGCGTTGATGTCGATGCCGTGTTCCTCCGCGAATGCGATCAGTTTGAGCATGAAGGAAGGAACGGCCACGATCACGGTGGGCTGTATCCGCGCGATGTTCTCCCATTGCATGGAAGGCACGCCAGGCCCCACGCGCAGCACGCCCGCGCCTATTTTCCGGATGCCCGAATAATACGCCATGCCGGCCATGAACTGCCGGTCGAGCGTGAGCATGAGCTGGTAAATATCTTCGTCGGTGCCGCCTGCGCAGCTGAAGGAAATAAATTCGTTGTAAGTAAGGCGCTCCAGGTCTTTTTCCGTAAGGGGAATGATCACCGGTTTGCCCAGGGTACCTGATGTGGAAGTGTATTCCGCGATCCTGCCTTTGTCCACGCACAAAAAATCCCAGTTGCGCTGCTGCAGCTCTTCCTTGCCGACCGGCGGTATCCTGCGGAGGTCTTCCACATCCCGGATGCCGTCTGTATCGATGCTGTGGCGGGCGAACCATTCTTTGTAAAAAGGCGAGAATTGCCGCAGGTAACCCAGCTGGTGCTGCAGGGCTTTGGCCTGGAACTGCCGGATGGCGGCGGGTGACTGCAATTCTATATCAGGTATGTACATAACTTTTCCGGTTAGAAGATCACAACGGTGGCCATGGCGAAGGCTTTTACGTGAGACATGGACAGCAGCGCGTTCAACCCTTCCATACGCGGCGCCGCGTTGCCGATGAGGAACAATCCCGGTTTCCCGGCTGCATCGTTCCTCACCTCTATCTCGTTAAAATGAATGCCGCTTCCGCCATAACCCGTGCCCAGGGCTTTCAGAAAAGCTTCTTTCGCGGCAAAACGGGCGGCGTAATTTTCGAATTTATTCACCTGTTTTTCGCAATAAGCGATCTCGAGCGGCGTAAACACCAGCTCGCGAAACCCTTGCCCCTTTTCGATCTTGGAGGCGATGCGGTCTACTTCAACGATATCTGTACCGATGCCTTGCATCATAAATTTTTATCACAATCCGCAATGCGCTGCAGCACATGATCTTTCTCGGCTTTCGTCGCGATCTCTTTGGTGAGCGCTTGCTGGTAATATTGTTTGGCCTGTTTGTAATCTTTCTGACGATAAAGATAATCACCTGCCAGCACATACGCGTGGTAGTAAGCAGGATTATCGGCCACCAGCCTTTCCACGTCAATCAGCTGGTTGTCCATCACAGCGGCCTTCAGCGCCCGGAAATCCACGAATTTGCGGTAATCCGCCGTCTGCAGAAAGCTGTCTGCCGGTATGTTCAGCGCGCTGTCGCAGATCTCATGATCGGTTTGCAGGCCGTTCATGGCGAACACTTTTCTGAGGTCGTATGCAACGAACTCGCCCAACTGCCAGGGCGCGGTGCTCACCCATACTTTCAGCTGCTTCGGCTCAAATACCACGGAATGGTGCGCGATCAGCTGGTTCAGGGCTTTTTCATTGCCCATCCCGATGTCCGAATCGTGCAGTCCCTTGCGGTCGCGGAGGATGGCGATGGTTTTGGGAACGGTGTTTTTCCCGTTCCGCTCCAGCAGCTCCTGCAGGCGTTTGTAGCGGTACGGCGAAGCGCTTTCCTCCAGCTGTTCTTTATTGGGGGCGGATGCTCCCAGCGTTTTGCTCTGGAAATGATTGGCGCAGGAAATCTCGTTGCCATGGGGATCGTACAGCGCCAGCTCGTCCGGCGTTTTTTCGATAATGGCGGCGCGGTTGTCGTTCGCCGAGCCGATCAGGAAAGATTCGGACACGAACATTTTTCTTTTCTGCGCAATGGCGTATGCTTCCTGTATGTTTTTTGCGTATTGCAATATTTCTCTCGCCACCAGCGATACCGGCGTGGCCGATCCTGAAGGGATGCCGGATTTCGCGGCGTTGATCGTCACCGTCAGCCCCTGTTCGTTCATGCCGGAAACCACGCCCGTAAAGCCTCCCCAGGTGATGAACATAAAACGGTGGCCTTTGTCCGGCTTGTAAAACGCAACGATCTTATCTTCCGCGAATTTGTCGCCCACGTAAAAATCGAAATTGCGGCCGATGATGAGCGAGCTGTCTTCCGAGCGGTCGTTCCAGGTGCCGAAAGACGTACAGCCCACCAGCGCCAGGTTTTGCAGGGCATGACCGATATCGTGCGCGGCGTGATAGTTCATGATCCGCTGGTAATTGGAGCCGATGAACTCGTATTCGGAGCTGGCCGCGAAAGACACGCCGTAAATTTCTTCCTTATATTCTTCCGGCACGTTTTCGTCCATATGCCGGTTAAACCAGCCAATGAGGTATTTCAAAAAGTGCTGGTAGGTTTTGGAGGGGATCATTTTGCCGATCTGTTCGGTGAAATGATCTTCCTGCCGCCGCACCAGTTCTTCCGCCAGTTTGCCGTATACCACGCCTCTTTCGAAAGGTCTTCCTTCCACGTACATTTCATACAGCCCGCTGCGGCTCTTGCGGAACCAGTTTTTATTGAGCGTAAAAGCGGTGGAATCGAGGGCGCTGCGCTGCCACTGCAGGCTGCTTTTATCCGCGATCTCCGGCGGATGCATGCGCGCCACGGCGTACAGGTATATGAACAGGCCCGCGATCAGCAACACAAAAAAACCGAGGATAAAAAACAATACCCTCAGCAATCTTTTCCAAACCGGTCTTTTTTTCTTTTCCGCCATTTTACGCCATCTTGATATCGTGCAATAATTTTTCCATGTCCACCAGTTCCGAACACGTTACCACCGCGCTCATGCTTACGCCGAGTATGCCGTGCATGTTCAGGTTCTGCCCGGTGAGAAACAGGTTGTTCAGCTTCGTCCGGGAAGAAATGAAGGTACGCAAAGGATCGTTACTGTCCTTCAGCACGCCGTACATCGAGCCGTCGTCTGTGCCGATGTAGTCGCGGAAAGACAATGGGGTGGCTACCGTATAGCTATGTATGCACTGCCTGATCACGGGGAAACGCTGCTCCACCATATCCAGCAGTTTTTCGGCCTTTTCTCTTTTGAACGCTTCGTAATCCGCACCACGGTTGTTTTCCTGCGACACGGTGTTAAAAGTATCCACCCACGGCGCCACGTCTTTGATGTTCATATAAGCCATAAACGAAACGCCGTTGGCAAAACGGTGATCTTTCGCATCGGGGGAAACGAACATCGCGTAGCTCAGCGGCCAGGTATCTTCCGTATAAGCGTGCCCGCCCCAAACGTCGTCTACGCCATGATAATAATAATTGTAGTTCATGTGCGGGAACATGCCGGGCTTCAGCACGCAGTTCAGCATCAGGGTAGAGCTGCCGTTCTCCAGCGATTTGATGCGGGAACGGTAAGCATGACGGATCACGTCCGCCTCCAGCATATCCAGCGTTTTGGCCGGGTGCGCGTTGGAGATAAAATGTTTGCCGTAATATCTTTGCCCCGTCGCGGTTTCCACAAACGTCACTTCCTTTCCTTCCGCTACGATACGTTTTACTTCCTGGTGTTTGATCATCGTGCCGCCGTTTTCGAGGATCACGCGGCCGAGCCACTTCCCTATCTGCGAACCGCCGTTCACGCATTTCCACGAGCTTTCGATGTAACTGTTCAGCACCAGCGCATGCACGTACATCGGCGTTTTGTGTTCAACGCCTGCGTACAGCGGGTTGTTTGCCGCCAATACCTGCGAGAGGCGACGGTTACCGGTAAGCCCGTTCATATATTCCGCCGCATTGATGCTGAGCACGGATGCTTTTTCATCAAAACCGCCCATGCGCAGGTTATACAGCGGGAATTTAGTGCAGATCTCCTGTAGCATGTCACAATATTCGCGCAGCGCCTTTTCATCTTCCGGAAAATCTTTCAGCAAACCTTCGATAAAACGTTCGTAACCCTGCGCCATCTTGTATTCCTTCGTATCTCCCGCAAACGCAATGCGGTCGAAACAGTCGATGTCCAGCCGTTTCAGGTTGAGCTTTTCCATGATGCCGAGATATTTGAATATCTGGTGCATGTTCTGCCCCGGCTCCAGCCCGCCCACATAATGCACGCCGGAATCGAAGATGGTCCTGTCGCGCGTGAACGTTTGCAGGCAACCGCCGATCTGTTTGTTTTTTTCCAGCACGCACACTTTGTAGCCGTTCTTGCTGAGGATCGCTCCGCAGGTCAGTCCGCCCAGGCCGCTGCCAATGATCACTACATCGTAATTATGCATATTGCTCGCTGAATGAATGTTTGATAATGAAAATAACGTTGGAAGTGAACTTCGTGTTGTCTATCTGTTCCATCGTGCCGCCGCTTTTTTCCACGATGCCGCGGAGGGTGGACGAAGAAAAGAATGACAGTTTGTTCCCCGTTTTGTTAAAGCCCAACAAACGTGTGCTGAACAATTCGGTGAGCTGCGTGCCTTTGTGCCTTTCTTTCAGGTCGGCGTCGCCGTCGCGCACGATAATGACGCCGCCGGGATTGAGCTTTTGCAGGCATTGGCGCACCAGTTTTTCCTGCGATTCGGGCCGCAGGTAATGCAACACGTCGAGTATTACGAACGCGTCCTGGTTCGGCAGATCGTACTGCGTAATGTCCGCCGCTTCAAAACGTACATGTTCGTTTCTGATATAACAATGCTGCGCCACCGCGATCTTGTCTTCGTCGTAATCCACCCCCAGCAAGGTTCTTTCATGGCTGAGGAAGTGCAGCATATAACTCATGAAACCATATCCGCAACCAATGTCCATGATCCGCCCTTTTTGCGGAAGCAGTTCATGGAACAATGCGTAATTGTTTTCCATTTTGGTTTTGATGCGCATGTACCATTCCAGCACCGGGCCTTTGTAGAGATACTGGTACACCAGCTGCTCGCGCCACCACGCGGGCGTTTCGTTTTCTTTGCGCATCTGTTCGTATTCCTGCCGGAAATAACGGCTCACCAGTTTGGTGCGGGTGCTGTAATTGTCGCCCCAGCGAGTATCGCCCGGCCTGATGCGCGGCAGGATCTTCTGCGTGACCGTGCCGTTTTTCAGCAAAAAGTCGCCTTTAGACATCGTATAGGCGGTGCCGTGAAGCACCACGGGAATAATGTCGAGATGCAGCTCCTGCGCAAGATAAAACGCGCCTTTATGAAAACGTTTGATGGAAGCGTCGGTGGAACGGGTGCCTTCGGGATAAATGACGATGGAATAACCATTGTCCACACGGTCTTTCAGCTTGTCGATGCTGGCTTCCGCACCTTCCGCCACAGGATAATAATCCGCCATTTTCACCACGTAACCGAACAGCGGCGAGTTGTACACCCATTGGTTCGTCAGCAATACCACGTTGGGCGTCATGGCGGTAGACATGAGAATGTCGAGGAAAGACTGGTGATTGCTGATGATCACCGCCGGTTTTTTAAAATCTTCCCCGCTGGTGTTCACCGTCACTTTCCGGATGTTGCCCATAATGTGCAGCAGGCTCCAGGTGAATTTCGATAAGATCCAGTGGTATATTTTTTTCCCTTTTTCGAGATGGATGAAGTTGATGCGGGTGAGTATCACGCCGATCACCGTCAGGAGCACCGCGCCCAGCGTGTAATATGTAAAGGCGAACATGGACTTCGACCAGCTCCAGAGCGTCCACGGCGGCCGCTGGCCTTTGTTGACGCGGTTGGTGATGAGGAAATTGAAGAAAAAAGGTATCAGCACCTGCGAAGTGATCACCACGCAGCTGATGCCGATCACGGCGATGAGCGCGATGGAACGCAGGGAAGGATGATTCGCGAAGATCAGCACGCCCAGCCCGAGGATGGTGGTGAGCGCGGAAAAGAAAATGGAGGATTTGAAGGAGGGCAAATGTTTACTGCCCGTTCTGTATTCCTGCTGCAGGCCGTCCATCGTGAAGATGCTGTAATCGTCACCGAGACCGAAGATGAAGGTGGAAAGGATAATGTTGACGATGTTGAACGGGATGCCGAAAAGCCCCATGATGCCGAGTATCCACACCCAGCTCACCAGCATGGGAATAAAGGTGATCAGCGCCAGTTCTATCCTGCCATAAGACAGCAGCAATGCAAAAAACACCAGCAGGGAGGTCATCCACGCGATGGTGTTGAACTCGTCGCGGATCAGCTCCGCCAGCCGGTTGGCAGTGTATTGTTTGTCCATCACGACGGTGCCTGGCTGGTTTTCCAGGGCTGCGTACACCTCCGCTTTACGCGCCGGGTCCACCTTCAGCAGGCTCGATACGGAAACCAGCTGCGGCTTCAGCGTTACCAGGTCGCTGATCATACCCACGTCCAGCAGCGCGGACCTTTCCGGCGGTACAGGCGCATATTCTTTACCGAGCAATGCCGCGAACGGGTCGAACGCGGTGGTTTTGAATTTGTAGGCTTGTCCTTCGGTTTGCAGCTGCTGCAATAGCCGCTGTTGTTTCTCCGGCGTCCAGTAAGCTTTCCAGCGTGCAATGCGCGCGGCCTGTTCCGTTTCCGACAGCAGCAGCCCGCCCGTTCCCGCTACTTTTTTCACCGCGCCCGATTGCAATAAACGTTGCAGCGTGGTGTCAGTGTTTTCACGGCGCTGCAGCGCTTCGTTGAGGGTGTTGCCTTCAGACAGCATGTACACGCTTTGCGCGGTGTAGGCGTTCAGCCTGTTCAGCTGCGCTTCCGCTTTCCGCAAACGCTCCGTCATAAAGTTCATCCGCATCATATCGCTTTCGAACGTCACGTTTTTCGCGGTGAAAAAGAACACGATGGTGAGCAGCACAATAGCGCCAACGAGGTATTTATTACGTTCCGGCCGCCAGTGGCTGAGCCGGTCGATGAGGTTGTGAGACGATGCCGCTGCTTTCGCGGGCTGTTTGCCCAGCACGATCAGGTGCGGTAAAATGATCAGTGAAAACAACGAAGCGCCGATGAGGCTGAAAGCCGCGAACAGCCCGATATCCTGCAGCATGGGCGATTTCACGAACTGCAGGCAGAGAAAACCGCCCACGGTCGTAAAACTGCCAACCGTCATGGGCATGGCCAGGTCGCGGATCACCAGCCGGATGTCAGGCAAATGGCGGTAATGGTTAAACACATGCAGCGAATAGTTCACCGCGATGCCCAGCACCACGCAGCCCGCTCCCAGCGCGATCACCGAAATGCCGCCCTGTACGAGATAGACCATGGCGATGGAGAACAGCGCGCCAAACACTACCGGCAGCATCACCAGTAAAGGCGCGCGTTTCCGGCGGAAAAACACCGCGATCATCACGATCAGCAGCAGTATGGTGATGCCCTGCGTGAAATAAGTGTCCTGCCGCAGCTGCACGGCGTTGCCGACAGACACGGCCGTTGCCCCAAAATAACTGATGCCCGCCGCGGCGTGCGCCGTTTGTACCGTGTCGATCCAGTTATCGAGGTTGGAAAGGAATATTTTGTTTTTGCCCGTTTCGTTGGGCGGGTGCTGCGGCGTAACGAACAGCAGGATGTTGCGGTGGTCTTTGCTGATCACAAATCCTTCGTACAGTTCAAACTGGTCGTCTACCTGCAAAGCCTGCAGTTTTTTCACGCCCAGCCAGGTAATGCCCACGGGGTCGGATTGTATCACCCGTTTCAGCACCATGCCCGCGGGCGAGATCAGCGTATTGTAATTAGCTTCAAGCGTTTGTTTGACCTTAACCGGCGCAATCAGCGAATCGATCTGCGTGTAATCTTTTTCTTCAAGAAAAACCGGCAGATGTTCCTGCACCGTGTTCATCAGCCCCATGATCATCGCATCGTCCTGCTGCCCCTGCACGGCTTTGATGTCTTTTTTCAGTGGTTCGTTCTCCAGCCCGGCCACAAATTCCTGCGCCAGGGCCACCAGGCTGTCCGGCTGCGCTTCCGCAGCAGTGTCTTTCTGAGACACCATGATCACCAGTTTATCCGCAAACTTCGAGTTCTGCAAAAACTGGTTCAGCTGATCGATCTTTTTATCCCTGGGAAGGATGCGCGTAATATCTTCTTCCAGCTTTATCTGCGCGGCCAGCAAGCCGGCCACGGCGAATAAAACCAGCGTAAACAGCCACAGCAGCCATTTACGGGCATTAAAGAAATTATAAATGGATATAAAAAAAGTTCCCATGATCGAAATTACTGGTTAACCGCCACGCGTTTTTTCCTGAAAACCGACAACAGCACATATGTTATCAATCCCGCCGCCAGACCGGCTATTACAGCCAGCGTAACGGCGCCAGTGATATATTGGAACAGGTTCTGTTTTACGGATTCCACGGTGATATTTTTGCTGAACACCAGCCAGGTGGCGTCTTCCGTCACATACATGCGCCCCGTCACGAAACTCATGTAAATGATCAGCGGGATCATTGGCGGAATGCTGATGTTCGCCGCTACGATCACCAGCGTTTTGTTCAGCCGCCACAAAGTGGCCAGCGCGATCGCCACCAGCATCTGGAAACCCCAGATGGGCACGATGCCCATGAAGATGCCGAAGCCTACGGACAGCGCCTTCCGGCCGGTCGTTTCTTTCGGGTCCAGCAAAAGGGTGGTGACGATCTGTTTTAAACCGCCCTTTGAAAACAGCAGGCGAAAAAAGTTGCGGGGATGTATGTAAAGGAATGCGATGGTCACCAGCACGGTATTCAGCGCGCTGATGCGCGAAAAATCGCGGAACGGCCTGAAGTGGGAAACCCTTTCCCCCGCGGGCGGGTAATACACCTGCACCGGCACCCAATCTACCTTGATGCCTTTCCAGGAGCTGCGCACCATTACTTCTATTTCAAACTCGTACTTCCGGCAGAAAAACCGCATCTTTTTCATGGCATGCAAAGGGTACAGGCGGTAACCGGACTGCGTGTCCGGCATTTTGAGCCCCGTTTCCACGTAGAACCAAAAGTTGGAGAATTTGTTGGCGAAAGTATTTTTGCCCGGCATGTTCTCCTGTTGCAGGTTTCTTGCACCAACGAGAATGGCCTTGGGCTCGGTTTTCAATTTTTCAAGAAATACGGGAATGTCGCTGGCAAAATGCTGCCCGTCTGCATCGATGGTGATCGCGTAATCGTACCCTTTGTCTATCGCGAACCGGAAACCACGGCGCAGCGCAATCCCCTTTCCCTGGTTGGGAGAATAAGATACCACAGAAACCTGCGGGAAATCAGCAAGCACTTCGGCGGTATGATCGGTAGCGCCGTCATTTACCACGATCACGTGGCTGGTATAGGAAAGCACGCCCCGCAGCACATCGCCGAGTGTGCCGGCGTTGTTGTAGGTAGGCACCAGCACGCAGATTTTCCCGGCGCCGAACTGCGGATCGTATGTTGGCAAAGGTCCCATTTATTTGAACCGTCCCTGGAATTTCAGGAACACGGTAGCGTCGTGTTTGATTATGGCTGTGGCTTTATAAGCGTCTTCTTCAGGCGTCCAGCCGATCTCGATGGTTACCTGCGGCGTTTGGCGCGGGTCTATCATGTTGAGGAACTTCATATTGGAAACTTTTTCCACCAGCAGTTCCTTTCCCACGGCGGCGCACAACAGCTCCTGGATGGTTTGCATCATACAAACCCCCGGCACCACCGGCTGATCGGGAAAGTGGCCCCCGAAGATCGGGTGGGCGGCGTTCCAGTCGATTACTGCGTGCACGGACTTTTCATCCGGCTGCTGTTGGGAAACGATTGTAAAGAATTTTCCTGTTAACATTATTTTTCCACTCGTTGTGATGAAATCGTGAATGTAAATTTTTTATGCCGCACCAACAGGCTGTCTGGCACGCCGTTGCGGTAATGTGTCAGAAACGCTTCCGCCACCGGTTTGCGTTTCGAGGCGTTCTCCACGCGCAGCAATTCCCGGCAATCACCGTCGGTGATGTAATAGATCTTCCCTTTCGGCAGATCGAACGCGGTATAACGTTGCCCGTTCAGGACGTACGAAGTTCCTTTCGCGGGGTCCTGGCGCATGAGCACCATTTCGAAATCCTTTTTCAGCGTTTTCACGACCGCTTTTTTGTCCATTTTGGGCAACATGTAGTGTTTGGTAAAACTGCCGTCTTTCGCGAACTCGAAATCAAAAAACTTCATGCCCATTTCGCTCATGAACACCACGCGCATGCTGCCGTCTTCCATCGGCTTAAAATACAGCAGGCCGGAAAGATGATGCTGCAATACGTCTACCTGCGTGGCGTACAACACAGGCTGTTCTATTTTCGGCCGGAAACGTTCCAAACATGCGGCCACATCATTGTCCGTTCGCTGCAAGCCGCGGTAGGCGGACGTGCAGGAGGCGAGCATCATCAGCAGCACCAGGCTATTTAAGCGCAAATATCTCATCGCCGATGGGAACGTTTGTTTCTTTATGATTAAAACTGATGATGGTATCGTCTCCCGAACGTTCGTGCATGGTGATCTTTTGGACGGACAGGTCTTTTTTGTCCACCAGCAGGTCGATAGAGGCGAAAAAATCTTTCATGCCTTTGCTCACCGGCGTCATCTGCAATAAATAATACTGCGCGTTTTCCTGCACTTTGGTGGAAAAGTCGGTGTTGCTCAGCACGTTGCCCTGCACGCAATCCGCCGTGATCTTGCTGATCTGTTCGAACAGTTTATTGCCGGCGGCGGAAATATTCTTATCCGTCCGGGCGTCTTTGATGCGGAAGTTTTTCCCGTTGATCACCATCAGGTAATACGAAGGGCTGCTGTATTCCATGCGCACCTTGTTCTCTTTTTTGAACCAGAATTTTCCTTTGCTCACGATCTTGTCCTGCAGCATGCTGAGATGTTTCTCCTGCACAAAATCGCTTTTGATGGTATTGGTCTGCTGTGCGGCTTTTGCGAACTGCTGTTTGAACTGCTCCATATTCCCTACGGGCTTAAAACTCGTTTGGGCAGTGGCATTCAGCGCCAGCAGGCAACAACACCATACGATCCATTTACGCATAAGCCGGTATTTTTAAAAGTTCATCGATCCTTTTGATGGCGAAACCTTCGCGTTGCAGCTTTTTGATAAGCGCGGGTAGAATGCTGACCGTAGCGGCGCAGGTATCGTGAAACAGGAAAATGTCTCCCGCTTTGATGTTCCTGGTCACACGCGCGAACAGCTCGTCTTCGTCTTTGATCACTGTGTCCAGCGAGCGGATGCTCCAACCCACTGAAATAAAATCGAATTTTTTGACCGCTTTCGCCAGCATCGGGTTGGTAACGCCGTAGGGCGGGCGGAAAAGTTTGGGTGTCTCGCCGATCGCATTTTCGATCGTTTCGTTCGCTTTTTGCAGGTCGGCTTTCATCTTGGAAGCCGGGTACAGGTCGAAAAGCGCATGATGGGAATAACTGTGATTCCCGATCAGATGGCCTTCCGCATATATCCTGCGAAGCAGCGCGGGATCGGCGGCAGCGCGGTGACCGATGCAGAAAAACGCGGCGGATATGCCGTGTTTATTGAGAATGTCGAGTATCTGCGGGGTGTAGTCAGACACGGGGCCGTCGTCGAAAGAAAGCGCAACCGCATTTTCTTTGGTGTCTGCGCGGCACAATGTTTTGATAAAATAATTGGAATCAACGCGGCTGGCTCCCCAGGCGGAAATGCCGGTTGCCACCGCCAGCGGGATAAGCGTTACCCCAAAAGGGATAAAGCCCATCCTGTATTGGTACAGGAGCACGAAAAAGACCAGCAAGGTCAGATATGTTACCCAGTCTCTCAGCATGCGCTTAATAAAATAAGTGAATGATGTTTGCCGCCCCCGTGGTTCCAGATCAGTATTTTCTTTGGCGCGGCGGGCGCTTTGCCTTTGAACATCGCGGCGGCGGGAACGGCGCCGTTCTTCAGCACGCCGGCCGCCATCCACATAGCGAAAGCGGCGGCAGTGGGAAATTCCCCGCACAAATGTTTAAACGCGGCAACGGGCACGCCCGCAAAAAGTTTTTCTTCGCCCGCGGCGTAATAGGCGTCGTTCTTCGTATCGCCGTTGCGGCCTGCGAGCAGCAGGTCAGGTTGACCATATGTATCGAGGAATTTCGCGATGTGCGCGAAAGTTTCTTTTTCGGAAGCAGGATTGTACAACATTTCCACCGCGGTGAGCGCGGCCATGGAACGTTCGTTTTTTTCCGCACCTAAAACAAAAAATACCGCTCCTTCGCCCGCAATGGTGCCGTGCGTATTGGACTGCAGCAGGTTTTGCGTGGATGCGTTTTTATACAACCTGAAACGGGAAAGAATGTTGTGGGAATAATCCGTGATCTCGTCAACCGCGCCGGCGAGGATTTGTTTGGAGGGATCTTCCGCGAGCAGCAGCAGGCTGTCCTGCAATGCATTTTCCAGCGAAAAAGCGCCGTGCACGAAAGTGTTGTTGTAAGCATGGCAGCCCAGCATCAGCGCGATCTGCCCGCTCACTGTGTTGTGTGTGCTCTGGATGAACGCGGTGGGCGTGAGCATGTCTTCGTTTTGCGTCACCAGTTTATTGAGGAACACGCCGGTATCTGCGAGGCAGCCGTAAGCTGTGCCCATCACGATGGCGTCGGGCCGGGCTACGCCGGCCTGTTCAAGACTGATGTGAGACGCGGCCACGCCCATTTTGATCACACGGCCCATCCGGCGGATCTGTTTGATGTCGATCCACTGTTTGTAATCCGGGTCTGCCACAGGCAAACGGTTTCCCTCGTGCTGCCGGACAGTTCCGGAGAACAGGGCGTTATCCTGGGCGGATACGCAACCGATGCCTTGTATGTATGCTTGTTGCATTGCGTTCATTCCTTTGAAAATACCAGACTCGAGCAGTTACCGCCGAAGCCGAAAGAGTTGGACATCACGTGCCTGAGCGCATGGCCTTTTGAAAAATGCGTAACAGGACTGAAGGGCACTTCTTTCATTTGCGTGGTAAAGTTCGCGTTCGGGTAAATGATGCCTTCGCGGAGCGCCCAGGCGGAAAATACCGCCTCGATACCGCCGCTGGCGCCGAGCGTATGCCCGGTAAAACTTTTGGTAGAGCTCAGCGGCGGATACGAGGGCGCAAAAAGCCTTTCCACCGCCCGCCCTTCCGAGCTGTCGTTGTTCTGCGTGCCGGTGCCGTGAAGATTGATGTAATCGATCTCCGAAGCCGCCAGCCCGCTCATTTTCAGCGCGCCTTCCATGGCCTTGAAGTTCCCGATACCCTCGGGCGAGGAAGCCGTTTGATGATAGGCGTCGTTCGCATTGGCAAAACCGCTGATCCTACACCAGGGTTTGATCTTCCTGGCTATTTCGTCGCTCACCAGCACCACGTAACCTGCGCCTTCGCCGAGATTGAGGCCTGTACGGGTATCGTCGAAGGGGCGGCAGGGCTGCTGGTCGAGGATCATGAGCGTGTTAAAACCGTTGAGGGTGAAACGCGTAAGGGAATCCGTTCCCCCGGCGATCACCACGTCGAGCATGCCGGCGCGTATCATGCGCGCGCCATACATCAGCGCGTTGGCGCCCGACGAACATGCGGTGCTGATGGTGGACACATGATGCCGGATGCCGAGCGCGTCCGCCACCAGTTCCGTTACCGCGCCGCATTCGTGGTGCACCACGTGGCGCAGCCTGCCGGAAGCGGCGTTGTCCAGGAAAGATTTCATGAAATCTTCGGTTTTGTCCATCCCGCCAACGGTATTGGCCGATACAAAACCCGCGCGGTACTGCGAGATATCGCCCAGCCCGGCGCTTTGCCAGGCTTCTTTCGCGGCGAGCATGCTCAGCAGGGCCGTCCGGCTCCAGTGCGCGGGCATGCCCGCTTTCCGCGCCAGCTCTTCATTGTCCGCCTTTACTTCCGCCACGGGGAAAGTGCCGGCGTGCACGGATTGCAGGTGCCGCATTTTTTCCATTCCCGGCTGCATGGCTTCAAACGCAGCCATACACTGGCCAAGATTCTGACCAATGCCGGAAATAACGCCGCCTCCCGCTATCCATACGTTTCCGCTCATGCGGTCTTGTTTTGTTCCGCGGTAATATATTCAGCCATGGTACGAACGGAATAAAAAATATTCGGCCCGTCTTCCGGCTTTGCAATACGGATGTTGTGATGCTGCTGCAACAGCACGATCAGCTCCAACGCATCGATGGAATCCAATCCCAGCCCTTCTTTGAACAAAGGCTGGTCGTTCCCGATGTCTTCCGGTTTTACTTCCTGCAAATTCAATTGCTGAATGATCTGCACTTTCAGATCTGCCATCAACTTTTCCATATATATTATCTGTACAATTTTTCTACTTGTTCCGCGGTGAAAGGCAAAGCCATGCCGCGGGCGTTTTTTTCCACCAGGTACAATGCCGCTTCGTAGCCGGTATGATATTGCTCTACCCAACCACAAACACAGGCTTTCACAGCGCCCGTTTCCAGCAGTTGCCGCACATACCCGGCGATAAATCCAATATCGAAACGGTCGTCCACAAAAAAAGCGTTCTCGCCTTTGAATTTGTGCCGTATGCTGATCTCCCCGATCACGATGTTGGGGAGGGTGTATACGAACAGGGCGGGACTGGCTATTTCGCTGACAGTTTCGTAATACCGTTCGTCCGTATCGAGGCTGCTGCTGGTGTTTGCCAGCACCACGCCCGTATCTTCGGGCGCATACATATCCATCGGCGTCTCCTGCAGCAGTATTTCCACGGCGGCCCAGCCCAGCTTGCTGAGCAGGTCCATTTTGTGGAACTTCGGGTACTGGCCGCTGTAGCGGTCGTACAGGGCGCGCAGGAACTCCGGCAATGCGGCATTTTTTTCTTCGAATACCTTTTCGCCGTTCCTGGTCACCATATTGTTGCGGATCACGCAGGCCGAGGTGATATATGCGTTTTCGCTCACGCCGTCGGGTTTAATTTTTCGGTCACTTCAATCAGGCGCGCCAGTCTTTTCGGCGCTTCGTCGTGATTTTTTACGTACGGGTTGCTTTGGTCCCAAACATAACCGGCCAGTACGGAGCAGATCTGCCGTTTGATCTCCGGGTCGGGATTTTTGCTGAAAAAGATGGTGTCCAACGTGCCTTCGTACCATGCCATTACATAAGAGCGGAACACGTTCACGCCCTGCAGCGTGGGCTCCATGTATTCTTTTTCCCAGTCCACCGCTTCGCCTTTCAGTTTTTTGATCACCAGTTTGGCGGCAGTTTGCGCCGAAACCGTCGCCAAAGTTACGCCGGATGAGAAAATCGGGTCGAGAAACTCTGTAACGTTACCGGTCAGTACAAATCCCTCGCCATAAAATTTATCGGTGGTGGCGCTCCAGGCCTCGAGTTTACGCGGCTCGAAGAGGAATTCCACGTCTTTGAAACGTTCTTTCGTGTATGGCTCGGAATCGAGCATGGCGCGGTATTGCTCTTCGGGTGTGCCTTTGAAGCGGTCGTGGAAGGTGTGGTCGCCCACGAAACCTACAGACGTTACGCCGGTGGAGAAAGGAATGATCCAGATCCAGACGCCTTTTTCGTGCACAACGGCGGTAATGCGGTTGGGCTCGTCGGCCATGGAACGGCGGATGTCGTTAGTATGGGCGAACAGCGCTTTGCGGGGCTGCAATACGGACTGTTTCTCAAGATTGAACAGTTTGGGTATCACCCTGCCGTAGCCGCTTCCATCTACGATAAAACGCGCTTCGATCTGTTTTTTATGGCCGTGGATATCTTCTACGGTTGTTACGGAATCTGTACCGTTGAACACGATGCCCGTTACGGTCGTTTCATATTCCACCGGAACGCCCATTTTTTCGACGGTTTGCGCGAGGGTGAAATCGAAATCGGCGCGGGGCACCTGCCAGGTCCAGGTCCAACCTGGTGTATGCTGGTTTTCAAAGGTGAAGTCGCAGATCCTGCCGTTCTTGACGAACTTGGCGCCGGACTTTTTCTGGAAGCCGCGCTCGGAAATGGCATCGATAAAGCCGGCTTCCGTGAGCGCGTCCATACAACGCGGTAAAAGGCTTTCCCCGATCACGAAGCGGGGGAATTTCAGTTTTTCTACGATCTTAACTGAGTAGCCGGCTTTGTTGATTATGGATGCGGCTACCGTTCCAGCAGGGCCGGCGCCGATTACGAGTACATCCACCTTTTCAGTTTGCATATTAAAGGGTTTAAATTTTCTTATGCTTTGACGCAACGCAGCAGGGTATAACTCAGCCCTACGTTGTTGTTTTCCATCACCACTTCCAGCCCGGCCGCGCGGATGCAGGCGAAGAAATCGTCTGTATGGTACATCTGGCTGTTGCCGTTGGCAATAGCGGTGAAATAAAGCGACGTTTGCTGCAGGCAGAACGCCGCGGATTTGAACTGCTGTTTGTTCCAGAACGGCTCCAGGATAAACACGCTGCCGCCTTCGTTGAGCGATTCACGGCAACGGCGCAGAATGCTGATGATCTCGGCTTCGGAAAAGCAGTCCAGGAACTGGCTCATCCAGATCACGTCGAAACCTTTGGCGAACGGCAGGCTTTCGTCGAGAATGTTGGTTTCGAAGAAAGACACACGGTCTTCCAGGCCCGCTTCCTGAATATTTTTACGGGCGACGTTTACCTGCACGGGCAGGTCCATGATGGTGATATGCACGTCCGGGTCGTGTTTGGCGCAGGCCATGGACCATTTGCCGGTATTGCCGCCAATGTCCAGCAGCGACTTCGGCGCATGTTCGAATACGATCGGCAATACGCCGGGGAAAGCGAGATCGGAATAATAGTGATCGAAGTTGAACCAGCTGGTGCGGCTCGGCTCGGGGAGAATGGAAAGGCCCTGGTAAATGGTGTCCCAGGGGCCCAGCTCCTGCAGGCCGCGGGGCTTGCCTTCGGTAAGACTGTCCTGCAGATGGTACATGGCCTTATAACAAACGTCGTGTGAAAAGTCCATATTGATGCGGGTCAGCGTATCACTCAGGATAAAAAAACCGGTTTTGGTGAGCGTATACTTTTTATCGTTCACTACCAGCATTTCAAGGCCAAGACCTGCTTCCAGCAGCACGCGGGCGGAATAGCGGGAGAGTTTCACCTTGTCGAGTATCTCTTCGATGGTTACGCCGTTCATCCCACTGTCTGCCACTGCCTGGAGAATGCCGAGATCCCTCAGCGCTTTGGACGCCTGGAATGCGATGGGAGCGAACGCCAGCCAGAGCGCCTGTTCTTTAGCCTGTAACGCGGTTTTTGTTTCCTTGGTAAAAAAATTCATTGATGATCTGCTTTTTAAGATTTACAATTTCACTTTACTGAACACCATCGCGGCATTACATCCCCCGAAACCGGAGGTGGTTTTGATGTAATGTGCCATGGGCCGTGGCTCTAATTGACTGCTCACCATCAATGGATGGCTGATTCCGGATGAAGCAAAGCCTGCGGTGGGTATCACTACTTCTTCCCGCATGCCGTACATGCCGATGATGGCCTCTATCAGGCCGGCCGCACCGAGGGTATGACCGTAATAACCTTTGAGGCTGTTCACCGGCACGTGCTGCAGGCCCGAGAGATGGAAGGCTTTGGCTTCCATTTCGTCGTTGTAGAGGGTAGCGGTGCCATGCGCGGATACGAACCCGATATCCGAGGGTTGAACGCCGCTTAGCCGCATCGCCTTTGTAACGGCACCGGCCAGTTCGGCGCCCGTTCTCGACGGGCCTGAAATATGATTGGCATCGTTGCTGGAAGCGCCTTCGCCGAGGCGGATGGTTTCTTTCCCGGTCAACAATGTTTTGTTCTTCGTTAAAACGACGGTGGCGGCTCCTTCGCCGAGCGTGATACCTTTCCTGTCCGCGTCGAACGGGCGGCAGGGCTCGTCGCTGACGGCCTGGAAAGACTGGAAGCCGGAGAGCACGAATTTCGTCAGCATGTCGGCGCCGCATACTACCGCGTGATCGTACGCACCGGAGCGGATCATTCGCTGCCCGATCAAAATGGCCAGCAGGCCTGAGATGCAGGCGTTGCTAATCACCACGGGGCGGTTGGCCGCACTAAAAAATTCCGCTGTTTTTACGGCGGTGTTATACAGTTGCATGGGCGCTACATCCGCCCCCATCCCCTGTTCCAGCAGGGCAATGTTCCCTTTGGTGGTGGAAACGATAAAAGCCGTGCGTTTGTCGCGCAGGCTGATGCTGGTGTGAGACAGCGCTTCCTGAACGCTCAGGATCAGCAGCCGCTCGAATTTCGTATAGCCGGAAAGGTTATTTTCCTTTACCGGCGTTAGCAGCAGACCGTCTGGTATCACGGAGGCGAAAAAGCCGCCGGGCTGGCGGCTGATACCGCTTTCGCCGGCTTTTACCCGCCCGAAGTTCTCACGGGCGGTTAAGCCCAGCGGAGACACGATGTTTTCCGCGGCTACGAATACCTCCGTCATATCAAACCCCACTGCTTTTTCCATTCCGCAAAGAAGGGCGGAACGGTGAGTTGCAACATGGACCCTTCTTTGTCCAGGAAAACCTGTATGGAAGAACCGGTGCACACCACTTCACGCGTTGCCGCGTTGTAAAGGGTGTACTCAAACCTGATCTTCGCGGCCTCGGTGTTTACGTAGCGGGTTTCCACCACCACGCTGTCTCCATACCGGAGCGGCCGTTTGTAATTACATTCCACGTTCACCACGGGCACGGTGTACCCGTGATCGAAAATATCCAGGTAACGCAACCTGTATTTGCTTCCGAATGCCTCGCGCCCGTCTTCGAAATACCGGATGTAATGGCCGTGCCATACGATTCCCAGCGGATCGGCTTCGTTGAACCGGATCAGCACTTCAGCACGCTCGCTCAATACAGGTTGCATGTAATGTTTTATCTGATTGTTGAATTATTCGCCGTAAGTGGATTTCCACTCCTTGTATTTTTTCTTTTCGATATCGTCCACAATGTCTTTCACACCGCTGAGATATTTGTTGGCCAGGCCGAAGGTGATGCCCATACGGCCGCCCAGCGAACCTTCCACTCGCTCGGTGAACAGCACTTTTTTAGCTTTCATGTCCACCAGGGTTACGTAGATAGAGATCTGTTTTTTGGTATTGTTCATGCCGTCTGCCACGAAAAGCAGGCCCAGACCGGTTTTGCCGTTGAAGTCAAAACCTTTTACGAGGGCGGTCACGTCTTCGGGTTTCAGCGCCTGGTAATCGTCTGAGTTGTCTGATTTGATCTCATCGGGATCGATCTTCGCGTTCCTTTTGTTCACGGGGCCGATGTCTGTGCTTACTTCCGCCCTGTTGAAGGCTTCGGCGATGGTGTATTTTTTCGCTTCGTTGACCACTTTCTGGTTGATGCTCGCGTAATGTACGTCCGGAATATCGTCCGTTTTCAGCGCGGCGTCTCCAATGATCTTCGATTTCGTGAAATCGATCCCCAGATAGGTCAGTTTTACAGACCTGTCAAATACGTCTTTTGCGGTTTGGGCGGTTACCGTGGTTACTGTCAGCATCAGGGCCACAAAGGCCAGTGTCAGGTGTTTCATTTTCATTTGCTTATTTATTTTGGGACACAAAAATCTTCATATCGCATTGGGCCATGAGGCGGCCGTTCTGTTTCACCGTGCCGTGCACCACCGTTGCGTTGAACACTTCGTGCTCGATCACGATCTCCGTTTCGAGGCTGGCGCCTGCCTGCGGAAGCTCCACGATCTCGAGGTTCTGTATGGCGCCGATAAAGCCGAGGGGCACCGGCACGTTGTGTTGTTTGGCAAGATACCCGATGCGCGCGGCGGCGGTCTGCGCGATGTTTTCCACGAGCCCCGGCGCCATGAACCGGCCGTTCTGCACAAATACATTATCCTCCGCGATATCGAAACCGGTGCGGATGTTTTTGTCCCCTGCTTCCAGCAGGCGGCTGATCATCACGATCGGGGGGCGTTGGGGAATGTATTCCGTTATGTCTTCTTTGTTGATCATGGTATTTATCCAGGTATATCAGTCTTTTGACCAAAAATCATAATAATTGAACCACTGCAGGGGGTACTGCCGCACCTTCTCTTCCATTACCTCCACAAAATCTTTCATGGATGTTTCCAGGCCTCCCTGTTTTGCCCCCTGGTAAACTTTGGGCGGGGTGGCGAACAGGTGATAATGCGTACGGGTTTCTTTAAAAGCAAAAACGAACGAAACAGGCACCCTGAAGGTGGAAGCCAGCAGGAAAGGACCTATCGGGAAACGCGCGGCTTCACCGAGAAACGGTATTTCCGCCGTTTTATTTCCCCCCAAAAACCTGTCTGCATGCATACACACCAATTCCTGCTTGCTCAGCGCGTCGTGGATGGCGTAAATATGCGATAAATCGTCCTTTAAAACAATGACATTTACATTCCTCCCGCCGGTGATGCCTTCCAGGTAACTTTTGATCCGCTGGTGCTCCCCGTCGAACATCACGATGTTGATGCGGGTTTGCAGGCGGGTGAACAGGTGGCCGGCCACTTCCCAGTTTCCGAGATGAGCGCTGAGCAATATGCCCCCTTTCCCGCCAGAAACCACTTCGTGAAGATGTTCTTCGCCGTCGAACCGGAAGGTAAACCGGTTGGGAATGCCTGCCATCACCACGATCTTGTCTATCAGCGTTTGCCCGAACACGTAATAGTTGCGGTAAACGTTGACCAAAGACCGGAAACGGCTCAGACCGATTTTACTGTGAAAATACTGGAAAATGGATTTGGTGGAGCGATAGGAGAAAAGGCAGTAATAACTTGCAACAAATGCCAGGAGAAAATAAGCCGGCCGTACTCCTCCATAACGCAAAACACCGATAAAGATCCGATACCCCAGCTTATTTCCTTTGGACTTACCCTGCCAGGATGGCATTATACCAGCTCTTTTTGTTTAACACGGGCAATTACATAATCGTAGAAGTCCTGAAAGGTAACAATACCTTGAAAATCTTCGGGCTTAACTTTAAATCCAAAGTTGTTCTCAATGGCCACTACCAGGTCTATATAGTCCAGGCTGTCCAGCTCCAGCGTGGCCTTCAGATCGGCCCCGGGGGTAATGCTTTCCAGGGCGACTTCAAATTCTTCCGCCAGGAAAGCGTTCGTTCTTGTGATAATCTCGTTAATTTCCATAAATAAGTGTGTTCTACAGATATAGGCTGATTTACAATAAGCATTCCCGTTTCAATATGGGGCCTTGCTACCGGCAAAATTATAGAAATTATGCCCATAACCGACGCATATCGCCTTTTATTGCCATTTCCTGACTACGAGAGAGGAGTTAGTTCCCCCAAAGCCAAAAGAATTAGACAAAAATATATTAAAATTTTTATTAATTGTATTTGAAATGATATTTAGCCGGGCGGAATCTTCGTCGGGGTTCTCGAAATTGATATTCGGGGCGATGAAGTCGTTCTGCATCATGATCATGGAATAAACGATCTCGCTGGCGCCCGCCATCCAGCATTCGTGGCCGGTCATGCTTTTGGTGGAGCTCACGGGCGTTTTGCAGCTTTCGAAGATGGTGGCCAGGGCTTTGGCTTCGCTGGCGTCGCCGGCGGGGGTAGACGTGGCGTGGGCGTTGATGTAACCGATATCGGAAGCGTTGAGGCCGGATTCGCGCAGGGCCATTTCGAGGCTGCGCATAGGCCCGTCTACGCTGGGGTTGCTGATGTGGGCGCCGTTGCTGGAAAAACCGTATCCCAGTACTTCGCCGAGGATGGTGGCTCCCCTGCGCTGGGCGGATTCCAGGCTTTCGAGTATTACGGTAGCCGCGCCGCCGCTGGGCACCAGCCCGTCCCGGTCGCGGTCGAAGGGGCGGGAAGCTTTGGCGGGCTCGTCTTCCTTCACCGAAAATGCCGCGATAGCATCGAAATTGCCCATCGCAAATTTATTCACTTCCTGCGCACCGCCGCAGATCACCATATCCTGCAGGCCGTTGCGGATAAACATATAGCCGAGGCCGATAGCATGCGAGCCGCTGGCGCAGGCCGCGCTCACGCTGAAATTCACGCCCTTGAGCTTGAAGATCGTGGCCAGGTTCATGTTCACGGTGGAGTTCATGGTCTGGAACACGGAGCCGGAGCCCACCAGCATCGTGTCTTTTTTTTCGCGGATGATGTCTGTGGCTTCTATGGTGGGTTTGGCGGAGCTGTCGTTGCCGAACAGCAGGCCTACTTCTTTCGAATCGAGATAGTCCTGGTCTACGCCGGCATTGGCGAGCGCCTCGCGGGTAGACATATAAGCATATTCCGCCTGCTCCGGCATCATCAGCCTTGCCCGGCGGTCCAGCAGGCCTTTCAGCTCGGGGCGGGGCACGTAGCCGGTGAGGCCCGAGCGGTAGCCGAATTGTTTGCGTTCTGCGTCGAGCACAATGCCGGAACGGCCCTGGAACAGCGATTCTTTTACCGCTTCAAGGCTGGTGCCGATGCAGGAGTAAATACCGGTTCCTGTTATCACTACTCTGTTCATGCGCTTAATCTTTGTATGCCGCGGATTGGATGCGGGCCAACATTTTTTTTCTCTGTGTTTTTATCAGGAGTAAAGTCCGCCGTTGATGTTCAGCACTTCTCCCGTGATGTACGATGCGCCTTTCGAAGCGAGGAAGCTCACTGCTTCCGCCACTTCTTCGGCCGTTCCGAAACGCTGCATGGGCACCATGGCGGAGAGCTCTTTTTCGGGAAGGCCTTCCGTCATATCCGTTCTGATAAATCCCGGGGCAACGGCGTTGACCGTTACGTTGCGTTTGGCCACTTCCTGCGCGAGCGCTTTGGTGGCGCCTATCAGGCCGGCCTTGGCGGCGCTGTAGTTCACCTGGCCCGGCGTGCCTTTCAGGCCAGACAGCGATACCATGTTCACGATGCGGCCGTAACGTTTCAGCAACATGCCGGTGAGCACCGTTTTGGTCACGTAAAAGAACCCGTCAAGACTGGATTCTATCACGTTTTTCCAGTTGTCCGTGCTCATCTGGAACATCATCATATCCTGGCGGATGCCGGCGTTGTTCACCAGCACCTCGATCTGTTTGTCTTTATTCGCGTCTATCCATGCGCCCAGTACGTTCTGCACTTCTTCTTCCTTTCCCACGTTGAATTGCATCAGCGTGCCGTCCGCGCCTTTGGCGCGCACCGCTGCAAGCGTTTCTTCGGCGGCAGCCGTATTGCCTTTATAATTGATCAGGATGTGATATCCCTGTTCCGCCAGTTTGATGCATACCGCTCTGCCTATTCCCCTGGAACCTCCTGTTACTAGTGCGCAGTTCATTCGTAATTATTTGTCTTTTATAGTTAGTCGTTTATCCCCTGCTGTTACCGTACGGATGATGATTTTTGTTTTTTCTCCACGGCGGGCTCGTTCAGCGAAGGCTCGTGGCGCATCAGGTAGGCTTTGATCTTCTGCACGTCGTTGTAGCGGGGAGCGTCTTCGATAAATTTAGGGAAAATAGCTCTCACGTCCTGGTAGATCTTGTAGGAAAAACCCGCGAGGCGGTCCTGGCAGCCCAGGTAATCCACTGCCTGGAGCAGGGTCATCACCTGCACCGTCAGCACCTCGAAGGTATTCTCGATCACTTTGTAGGTCATCTGCGCCGCGTTGCAGCCCATGCTCACGATGTCCTGGTTATCGTTGTTGTTGGGGATGCTGTGGATGTACATCGGGAAACTGAGCGTCTGGTTTTCCGCCACGGTAGAGGTTGCGGTGAACTGTACGCCCTGCATGCCGAAATTAAACCCGAGTTTGCCGAGGTTCATGAACGGCGGGAACTTGTGGTTCAGCTTATCGTTCAGCAGGTAGTTCAGCTGGCGTTCGCTCAGCATGGAAAGTTTGGTCATGGCGATCTTCACCTTGTCCATTTCCAGTGCGATATAATCCCCGTGGAAGTTTCCGCCGTGGAAAACGTTCTGCTGGCGATGGTCAACCACCGGGTTGTCGCTCACGGAATTGAGCTCGCCCACTACGATATTTTCCGCATGTACCAGCGTATCGAAAATCGGCCCGAGTATCTGTGGCACACATCGGAGCGAATAATATTCCTGCACCTTGTCTTTGAAGATCTCTTCTTCCAGTTCCTTGTAAAGGTGATCGGGCCTGTGGCGGATCATTTTGCTGCCTTTCAGCATGCCGCGCATCATTTCGGCCACTTTGTTCTGCCCGTTATGGCGTTTCACAGCGTTCAGCTCGTAACTGAGATGATCGTCGAACGCTTCCACCACTTCGTTGATCATGGCGCTGAGGCTGCAGCTCCAGAGCAGCAGTTTGCGCGCTTCGATGATGTTCACCAGTGCAATGCCGGTCATGGCGGAAGTGCCGTTGATCACGGCGAGGCCTTCGCGGATATGCACGTCCAGCGGTTTGAGGCCGAGCCGCGCGAACACTACCGCGGCAGGGTGGATCTCGTCTTCGTACAGCACGTTCCCTTCCCCGATCAGCGCGTGCGCGAGATGCGCGAGCTGCACGAGGTCGCCGCTGGCCCCTACGCCGCCGTGCTCGTATATGCAGGGGTAAATGTTGTGATTGATCATGTCGCGCAGGAGGTGCACCAGTTCGGGATGAATGCCGGAAAAGCCCTGCATGAAACTGCTGAGGCGCGCGATCATCAGGCTTTTGGTGAGCACGGGCGCGAGGCATTTGCCGGCGCCGGAGCTATGACTGCGGATGAGGTTGTATTGCAGCTGGAAAGTGTCCTCTTCGGGGATGCGGTATTGCGCCATCGGGCCAAAACCGGTGTTTATACCGTAAATGAGCTTTTTTGATGAGAATTTTTCGAGGAACTCAAAGTTGTCATTCACATTTTTTACGGCAGCCTCGTCCAACACCAGCTCTTCCCCTCCAAACAGTACTCTATGCACCTCTTCCAAAGAAAGCACCTTACTTCCAAGTACGACCATTATCTTATTAAATTAAATTAAATGTTTATGTAAAAAAGTGCTCAAAAATAGTATAAAGACGGATTTTTTTTAATATCCCCCTATAAAATTTTCATCACTGATAACTTTCCTGTTACCGGCTTGGCATTCAACTAGTTGTACCGCTGTTGCAGGTTTCTGTCCATTCGGGAAATAGTCCGCTTTTTACACCTGAAACCGCTGCCGGACAGCGTTTTCTGATGTAAATGTATTACTCTTCCGCTATATTTTCAGGGGGCGTCACTAATATTTTATCAATGCGGTGGGCGTCCATGTCTACGATTTCAAAGGTAAAATCCCTCCATTCCAGTTTCTCGCCTGTCTGGGGTATGTGTTCCAGGTGGTGGAGGATAAAGCCGGCCAGCGTATCGAATTCCTGCTCGAATTCGGCCATGAGGTCTTCCATGTCGAACTCGCTGAGAAAATCATAGAAAGGTATCTGGGCGTCAATGAGATAGGAGCCGTCTTCGCGTTTCACCATGTTGTAATCGTCCTGGCCGGTTTCGGGCATATCGCCCACAATGGCCTCCAGGATGTCGTTCAGGGTGATCATGCCCAGGAAAGTGCCGTACTCGTCCACGATAAACGCGGCGTGGATCTGGGTTTCCTTGAACTTTTCGAGCACCTGGTAAGCGGTATTGTTGTCGGGGATGAACAGGGGTTTTTTCATCACGTCCTTCAGTACGGCCACGTTGCCGGCGGCATATAGGTCTTTGATGGTGAGAATGCCCTTGATATGGTCTATCTGTCCGTCGCAAACGGGGTAAACGGAGTGCGGGGAGGTTCTGATCTTGCGTTTGTAGCTTTCGCCTTCTTCATGCACGTCCAGCCAGATGATGTCCGTGCGGTGGGTCATGAGGGAGGTGATGTTGCGGTCGCCGAGGTGGAACACGCGCTCGATGATCTCCTGCTCGGTTTCTTCGATGGCGCCGGAGGAGGTGCCTTCGGAAATGATGGCTTTGATCTCTTCTTCCGTCACATTGCTGTCTGACGATCGTTTGAGGCCGATCACCTTCACCAGCAGGCTGGTGGAGCGGCTCAGCAGCCAAACGAAGGGAAAAGTGAGGCGGGAAATGAAGTACATCGGCTTGGCCACGGCTTTCGCGATGGTTTCGGGGTTGGCCAGCCCGATCCTTTTGGGCAGCAGCTCACCGAGCACGAGGGTGAAGTAGGTAACGCCGATAACGAGCACCGTCGTGGCGATGCCGTTGGCATAAGGGGCCAGCAGCGGCCACTGCATGAAATAGAGCTTTACGTCCTCTTTCAGCTGTTCGCCGGAGTACAAACCGGTCAAAATACCGATCAGCGTAATGCCGATCTGCACGGTAGACAGGAACGTATCCGGGTTATTGGATAATTTAAGAGCGGCTTTGGCTTTTTCGTCCCCTTGCCTGGCTGCATTCTCAAGACGCACTTTTCGTGCGGAAACCAGGGCTATCTCCGCCATAGAGAAGATACCGTTGACCAAAATGAGGACGAGGATAATGACGACTTCCATAATATTAAGCCTAAAAATAATTAATTATTCAAATATCAGTGTAACAAAAGCTAAAGCAATGCCGGCAGCGATCGCCAGCACCTTCTTGCGGCTCAGTTCATGATGTTTGGTCCCGCTTTCGTAAAAGATAGTGGTGGAAATATGCAGGAACGCGCCTACCACCAGCGCCACGAGGTAAACGAGGGAATGGGTGACAACTTCAAATTCCCTGCCCAGCTGCGCGGCAAGTATAGCGGATAAAGGAGTGATCAGTGAAAAAATGATTAAGATCCTCCACAACTGCGTTTTCGACTGGTGCGCGTGTATCATCACAGTGATGAGCGTAAGCGCTTCCGGCACTTTATGCGCCATTACGCCCAGCATCAGCGAAGGCAGGGCGGACTGGTCCTCATAATGGAACCCCAGCGGGATGCCTTCCATAAAAGCGTGGATAGACAGGCCCACGAGCAGCGGCAGCACCGCCACATGATGGTGATTGCCGGCGGCGGCGGGCAGATGGGTATGCCCGTGCTCCATGCCATGGCTCAGCTGCTGGAGGAAAACCTGTAAAAAGAAGCCGAGAACGATATAAATACCCGCGGAGTGCCCCAATTCGTGGTACACTTCGGGAAGGAGGTGCATAATGGTGATCCCGAACAGGAAAGCGCCCGTAAATGCCAGCAGGTAGATCGGCAGGTTGGGGTGCACCCGTTTGAAAAGCATGGGGATCATACCCCCGCCGATGGTGGCGGCCAGTATCAATATAAGGTATGTGAGGTTCATGTTGTCTGTTCCAGCTCCAGTCTGATCCTTCGTTGAAAAAATCCGCCGCTAAGCAGGCCGGCCAGCATGCCCAGCAATGCGCCTCCCGCGATGTCAAGCGGGTAATGCACGCCTACGTACACCTGTGAGTAACATATCACGGCCGCCCACACGAAAAAAAGCCAGGCCCACTTCCCTATCTGCGGTTTTAAAGTTATAAAAGAAAACATCGCCAGCCCGAAATGGTTGGCGGCATGCGAGGAGGTGAAGCTGCCGCTTCGCGGGTAATATTCCACCAGCACCCGCACGTAGGGCGCTATCACCGGGTCGTTGCCCGGGCGCAGGCGGCCCACCAGGTTTTTAAAAAACATGCTGGACTGGTCCGTGATCGCGAAGGTGATGATGAAAAACACGATCCAGAAAAAGCCCCTCCAGCGGAAATTATACGTCACAAAAACGAGCAGGAACAGGTACAGCGGCGCCCAGATATACGGTTCGCGCAGCCAGGGCAGCAGGAAATCGAAGAACCCGTTCGTCCATTTGTTGTTGATGTAAAAAAACGCCTTCAGGTCCCAGGTAAGCAGGTTATTCATCGGCCAATCGGTTTTTGCGCAATGAGAATGAGCCTCGGGGAGTGCTCCTCATCGAAGATATTAAAATGATAATCGCCGAACACATCGGTGATTTGCAGGCCCTGCAGCGCGAACATTTCTTCGAAATCCTTTTTGCGGAAAGCGCTGACGCTTTCGGCAAAAGTGGCGCGGAGCAGTTGTTTTTTATCGAGGATGTGGATCTTTTTAAGGAATTTGCCGCCTTCCGTTTCCCGGTGAATGTCGAACACCACGTCGCCCAGCTCTTTCACTTCGTCTGTCACCAGGTGGGCGGCCACGTAGGCGCTGTTGAGGTAATCCAGCACCAGCCTGCCGCCGGGCTTCAGCGAATTGGCCAGCGTGCGCAGCGCATTGTCGTTCTCATGGCGGGTCTCGAAATAGCCGAAACTCGTGAAGAAGTTGAACACCACGTCGAAATAATTGATCCGGAACGGCAGCCGCATATCGTGCTGGAAAAAACTCAGGTGGTCGTTCTCCAGCTTCCGGGCAGCCGCAATGCTTTCCTCCGAAAGGTCGATGCCGGTTACGTTGAACCCTTTGTCGGCCAGGTATTTGGCGTGCCGGCCCTTGCCGCAGGCCACGTCGAGCATCAGCGCGCCGGGCGCAGGGCGGAGGTAGCCTACCAGCTTGTCGATAAAGGAAGACGCTTCCCTTTCATCCCTGTTGCTGTACAGCAGGTGATAATAAGGTGAATTGAACCAGTCTTTGAACCATTGTTTCGGAACTTCCATTCTCTGCGCTGTGTTATCTCGGTTTCTTGTTGTTAAACATCAAATATCGGGAGCTTTCGTAAAAACCCCGCGTTAATTTATCCAGGCGTGCCGCAATTTCCGGTTCTTTTTCCTTTACATCCCTGAACGGATCGGCTTTCAGGTCGTACAACTTCATATCCCCCGATTCCAGCCCGATCTCGCAAAGATACTGCCGGCCCTGCAATGCGTAAAACGATTGCAGGTTGCGGGTGTAGGTGATAAAGGCGTACCGCTCTCCCTGGAAAGTGGTGTCCAGCATATCCACGCCCATCGTGTAATTGGTGAACGGGATGCCGGCCAGCTTCGCCACGGTGGGGTATACGTCCAGCAAACTGCCCATCCGGTCTATCTTCTGCGGCTTCAGCAGCTTCGGGTTGTAAATGATGCAGGGCACGTGATCCACAAAAGTGCCCATCTCGTATTCCGGCAGCGGCATATGTTTGAATGGGTTCAGCCGCGCGCTGTGATCGCCGAAGAACACGAAAATGGTATTGTCCAGGTAACCGCTCTGCGCGGCCTTTTCCATCAGGTAACCGATGTTGTAGTCCATGTACCGCAGGGCGTTGAGCTGGTCTACAGACAGGAACCCGCTTTTTTTGAACGCTTCCATGTCGATGTCTTTCTCCGTCACCTTTTTAAAATCGCCTTTGCCGGCGGTGGTGGTGTAAGGCTCGTGATTGTCCGCCGTTTGCAGGTAGGCGATGAACGGCTGTTTGCGGTCGTGCGCGGCTTTGAAGATCTCGTCCGCCTCGGTGATGAGGTCGAAGTCTGAAACGCCCCACACGTCTGCCTTCGGCGCCTTGAAATACCCTTCTTCGTAAATTTTGATGCCGTCCACGTTATTGGTGAACACGGCGCGGATGTTGGCCCAGTTGGTATTGCCGCCGAGCAGGTAATATTTTTCATAGCCCTCGAACTGGTCGAGGATCACGCGCTGGTCTACGATCCCGGGGTGGCGGCTGGCGGTTTTGAACTTGCATACGTCGGGCAGGCCGGTGGTTACGCCGAACACGGTGCGGGCGGTGCTCATGGCCGGTACGTGGAAGTCGGTGAACAGCAGCCCTTCGCCAGCCAGCTTTTGCAGGTTGGGCGTGGCCTGCATGGGATTGTTGAACATGCTCATCATGGCCGCCCCGCCCGATTCGAGCATCACGACGATCACGTTCTGGCGCGGCTTCGAGCTGTCTGCCGCGAAGCTGCGGGCGTAACTGAGCTTTTCTGCGTCCGGATGGTCTACCCCCAGGTATTCGGCGATAGGTGCGTAATACTGGCGGGTCTTTGTTTTGTCGAACGTATCGTCTTTTACCGAAAAATTATTGATGAAATAGGTCACGGGGTTGAGGGCGAGACTGGTGATGCCATTGTCTCTCGTGAACATGGCCTGGCTCCAGCGCAGGGGGAAATAGGCGACGTTGCCGTAAATGCCCGCGGCAAAAATCAGCACCAGCGCCACTATCCAGGCCGCGTAGCTGCGCGGGCGCAGCGGGACGCCCTCTTTGCCGGCATAGCGGCGGAAAATCACCTGGCAGCTCCAATTAAGCAGCACCAGCAGCAGCAGCACGCCCAGCAATCCCCACACAACAGGGTAACTTTCCCACAGCATCCGGGCGTTGGTGGCCCTTTCGCCAGCCGCCAGGAAACGCGTCACGGAAGGCTCGACGCGGATGCCGAGGTAGCTGTAATGGCCCAGGTCGATCACATAAAAGAAGGTAACTACGAGGTATAGCAGGAAAAAATACGTGTAAATGCCGCGGCGGAGCGCACGATGGCCGAAAAGGCGGTCCCGGGCGATCACGGCGATAAGCCCGACGGGGATCATGAGCAGGAGGGCAAGCCGCAGGTCGAACCTCAACCCCAGGCCCCATGCTTTCAGGATCACGGAAGTGTCGTGAATGGTGCTGGTGAAAAAGAAGCAGTAGAAGATCACGCGCCAGAAAACCAGGAATACGAACAGGTACAGGGTTTGTATGAAAATATACCGGATATACCTGGGTATACGCGACCAAAGATGAATCATTATATTATATTCTCGTTAAATTTTATACGTAGCTGCAAATATAGCCTAAATGCGGTAACAAGTATTTAATGCTTTGTTCATGGCAAATTAACAGGCCGGATAAAGTTCTAATCGCCTATCTTTGCTGTCCAAAAAAAAATCCATAATTGTGGCACTGATTAAATCAATTTCGGGCATTCGTGGCACGATCGGCGGCAAGCCGGGAGAAGGCCTTTCCCCCCTTGATGTTGTGAAATTCACCGCCGCTTACGGCACCTGGCTGCTGCGGCAAAATGCCGAGAACAAAAAGGTAGTGATCGGGCGGGACGGGCGTATTTCCGGGGAAATGGTCAAAAATCTCGTGGTATCTACCCTGAACGGTTTGGGTATCGACGTGGTGGACCTGGACCTCAGCACCACTCCCACGGTGGAGATCGCCGTTACGATGGAACAGGCCGCCGGCGGCATCATTCTCACCGCCAGCCATAACCCCAGGGAATGGAACGCGCTGAAGCTGCTGAACGCCAAAGGCGAGTTCATTTCCGGTGCAGACGGCGCGGAAGTGCTGGACATCGCGGCCAAAGAAGACTTTGTGTTTGCGGACGTGAACAAACTGGGCACTTACCGGACGGACGATTCTTACCTGCAGAAACACGTGGACCTGGTTGTGAACTACCCGCTGGTAGACGTTGCAGCCATCAAAGCCGCAAATTTCAGGGTAGTGGTGGACGCGGTGAATTCCACCGGCGCCATTTACGTGCCTGCCCTGCTGAAAGCCCTTGGCGTGGAAGAAGTGACCGTGCTGTTCGGCGAAGTGAACGGCAAATTCTCCCATAACCCCGAGCCTCTCCCCGAAAATCTGACCGCGCTTTCCAACGAGGTGAACAAATCGCAGGCGGACTTCGGCATTGCCGTAGACCCTGATGTGGACCGTCTTTGTTTTGTATGTGAAGACGGCAGCATGTTCGGCGAGGAATACACACTGGTGGCGGTGGCCGATTATGTGCTTAAACACAGGAAAGGCAACACCGTGAGCAATCTTAGCTCTACCCAGGCGTTGAAGGACATCACCCTCAAAAACGGCGGTGAATACCATCCTTCAGCCGTTGGCGAAGTGAACGTGGTGAACCGCATGAAAGCCGTGAACGCGGTGATCGGCGGCGAAGGCAACGGAGGCATCATTGTTCCGGACCTGCATTACGGCCGCGACGCCCTCATCGGCATCGGCCTGTTCCTGAGCCACCTTGCCCAAAGCAAGAAAAAAATGAAAGCCCTGCGCAATTCCTACCCCGATTATTTCATTTCCAAGAACAAGATCGAGCTGGACAAAGGGATCGACGTGAAAGAGATCTTCGAAAAGATCAAAGGGAAATATAAAAACCAGCCCCAGAACACCGAAGACGGCCTGAAGATCGAGTTCGACAAAGACTGGGTGCACCTGCGCACATCCAATACGGAGCCCATCATCCGTATCTATGCCGAGAGCCAGAACGAGACCACCGCGGACAATATCGCCCGCAAGATCATGCAGGACATTAAGGAATTTATATAATTCCTATAGACTTAAATATACAAAAACGGATGGCGGAATACACCGCCATCCGTTTTTGTTTATGGCTAATTCCTTAAATTTGTGGCGCTTTTAGTCAAAAACCAAACCACCGCAAGAAATTGGAAAGGATCTACTTCGACAATGCCGCCACTACGGCGCTTGACAAGGCAGTATTGGATACCATGCTGCCTTATATGACCGAAAAGTTCGGCAACCCGTCCTCCATTTACTCCTACGGCCGCGAATCGCGCCTGGGGATCGAAAACGCCCGCAAAACCGTCGCGAAGATCCTCAACGCCCATCCCGGTGAGATATTTTTCACCTCCGGCGGAACGGAAAGCAGCAATACGGCCATCACCGCAGCTATCCGCGACCTGGGCTGCCGTCACATCATTTCTTCCCCTATCGAGCACCACGCTACCCTGCATACGGTAGAGCATGCCGGTCATAAGGAAGACGTGAAAGTGTCCTGGGTAAAACTGCTGCCGGACGGGCATGTGGACATGGACGACCTGCGCGCGCTGCTGGCCGGCTCCAAAGAAAGAAGCCTCGTGAGCCTTATGCACGCCAACAACGAGATCGGCAACCTGCTGGATCTTCATGCCGTTGGCAATCTCTGCAAGGAATACGACGCCATTTTCCATTCAGATACGGTGCAGACCGTAGGCCACTACCCTTTCGACCTGCGCAACACGCCCGTGCATTTCGTTAACGGCGCCGGGCATAAGTTCCATGGCCCGAAAGGCGTCGGCATTCTGTACATCAACGAAAACGTGAAGATCACCCCTTACATCCAGGGGGGATCGCAGGAAAGGAACATGCGCGCCGGCACGGAGAACCTGTATGGCATCGTAGGGTTCGCCAAAGCGCTTGAACTGGCCACCGAACATTACGAAGAACACAGTCAATATATCAACGACCTCCGCCTGTACATGGCAGACCAGCTGCAGCAGCACATCCCCGCCGTCGGTTTTAACGGCGACCTCCGCGGCCGCAGCCTTTACACCGTGCTCAACGTTTCATTCCCCAAATCGGAGAAAAGCGAAATGTTGCTGTTCAACCTGGACATCAACGGCATCTGCGCGTCAGGCGGCAGTGCCTGTACTTCCGGTGCAGACGCCGGCTCGCACGTGATCCGCGCCATCAACAACGATCCGAACAGGGTGGCCGTGAGATTTTCTTTCTCCAGGCATAATACGAAAAAAGAGGTGGACAAGGTGGTGGAAAAGCTGAAAGAGCTGATCTGATATTTTGAGTGAGATTTTTTTGACCGCTCCGGATTTCCGGGGCGGTTTTTTATTGGGGTTAAAAAGAAAGGCGTCTTACAAGACGCCTATTTTATGTAAAATCTTTTTTATTCCGTTCCAGATATCTTTGTGGAAGTCGAGATAAAAGCCATCCTGGACAACAAAACGCCCGGGAGCTTTTACCAATCTATTTACCCCGGGTAAACGGGTAAATTTCGATGATTCCGCTTCTTGCAAATTACAATTATTATTCTCCATCGTCATTTGTTTTAATAAAGTTAATGAATTTATTGATGATCTCTACCTTATAAATGCCATCTTGCTTCATGCAAACATAAAATCCCACGCATATCAAGTATGGAATGATTGCCCACATTGCAAGGGTAAAGGCCTTACGATAGAATTTTATCTTCCTTGTTACATTTAGCTTATTGGTCTTTACTGCCGATTCCAGTTCGTCGATGTAAGCAGCTTTCAATAGCACATCTACTTCATGCCTATCATTTGTCTCACTTTCGTATTTCACCCGATGTATCTCATAATATTCCAGCGGCGCTAAAAGGTGACTAACATCCTTAGGTATCAAAAATTTAATGGTGTAAAACAACGAATAACCTACAAAAAACAGGCAGACGTAAAGCGACGCACGATAAAGCCAGTGAAAGCCGACGTCCGACGAATACAACGCTTCAATAACAGGAATTAAAAAAATGCAAAAGCAGAATAAATAACAAGTAAAATCGTAAACTGGTTTACAATTTTCTGGTAAGCAGCATCGTACTGCTCCAATCTTTTCTCATTGAGCTCAATGATGTAGTTAAGGTCGTAAAATGATGTCATAAGTGTATGCGGTTTTTCTATCTATTAAGACAGCAAAACCACAAACAAGGGTGATCGCATTTTCACATATTTGTTTTTCCAATGGCTGTTACGCTCATCATGAATACCGCGTGATCACATCATAAAACCTGTCGCGGTAACCTTCGCTGATCGGGATGGATTGATTGGCAATCATGACCGTATTGCGTTCCACGGAATTGATCTTGTTCATCGCTACCAGGTAGCTGCGGTGCACGCGCATGAACTTGTCTTTGGGCAGACGGCTTTCGAACGACTTCAGGCTTTTGAGCGTAAGTACCGGCTGATGCGCGGTGTAGATCTTGATATAATCTTTTAACGCTTCGATATACAAAATATCCTCGATGTTGATCTTGATGATCTTGTATTCCGTTTTCACGAAGATGTAATCCGTTTCTGCCGTGCGGGGCTGCGTTACGCTGAGATGTTCCTGCGCACGTATCACCGCTTTCATGAACCGTTCGAAAGGGATCGGTTTCAGCAGGTAATCCACCACGTTCAGCTCGAAACCGTCCAGCGCATACTCTTCGTACGCTGTCGTGAAGATCACCATCGGCGGCTGTTTCAGCGATTTAAGAAATTGTATGCCCGTAATGTCCGGCATTTTGATATCGAGAAAGATCAGGTCCACCGGCTCTTCCTGCAAATACCGGAGGGCGAGCGCGGCGTTCTCGAAAGTTTTCAGCTGCATGGGCACAGGCGCCTTCGCGGCAAAGTCGGCGATGATCTCCAGGGCCAGCGGCTCGTCATCCAGCGCTAAACACTTCATCATGTTTCAATGCAATTTTAAGGTCAGCAATATATTCATCTCCGTGCTCGCGGACAGTTATGGTATGTGCATCATGGTATAGCAAGCTCAACCGTTTGAGCGCATTATTCAAACCTACTCCGCCTTTTTCCGCCACACGCTGTTTGAACAGGCGGTTGCGCACCACCAGGTGTACAATGCCGCCCGGCTCCACATGCAGCCGGATGTTGATGAACGATTCTTCCTTATAGCTGATCCCGTGTTTGAACGCATTTTCCACGAACGGGATCAGCAGCATCGGCGCTATTTCGAGACCCGCGGTATCGCCTTCCTGGCTGAACTCAACGGGTATGTTGCGCGTCATGCGCAAACGTTGTATGTCGATATAATCCTGCAAATACCGCAGTTCGCTGCCCAGCTGCACCTTGTCTTCGTTGCTCTGGTAGATCATATACCGGAGGATGTTGGACAGCTTCACCAGCGCATGCTCCGTTTCCGGAGAACTGCGGTGGGCAAGGGAATAGATCGTATTCAGGCTGTTAAATAAAAAATGCGGGTTGATCTGCGACTTCAGGAATTTCAATTCCGCGTTGAGATTGGCGAGCTTCAATTGCTCGCGCTGTTTTTCGCTTTTGAACCATTCCAGCCCTATTTTGATAAAGCCGCTCATAAACAGCATCAGCAGGGTGAACGTGGCGCTTTTGCGGAACACTTCCGGGAAAAAGAAATGCCGGATGAACATCGTGTCGCCGAAAGGCAATGCTGGCGCCAGGCTTGCAGTATCCGCCAATCGCGCGGAATCGAACTTCATGCCAATGATCACCGGCCGCGCGCTGCGGTAATCGTTGATCAGCGCATGTTTCCGCCATCCCGGCGAAGCGTACGCAATATGCAGCGCCGGCCCGCCTTCGTCAATAATTCCTCCTCCCGCGATCATCACCTTGCCCCGCGCCGGCAACAGCATGCCAGGCGGCGTGGACAGCTCCACCGTGTTGCCCATCCTGTAGGCGATCATCCGTTTCATGAACTGGTATTCCACCAGCGCCTGCTGCACGCCGATGAACAACAACGACAACAGCACAAAACCAATGTAGATCCCGATCTTCTTCAACGTAAAAAACCGTGGTATCAACACATAGATGTTCAGGTAAAAAAGTCCGATGATGAACAATGTATTGATCACCTCCTTCACATAAAAGGAATGATCTTCCACCCTGATGCGGTACACAAAAAAAGGAAACAGGAAAAGACACAGCCACGCCGCCACGTGAGCGGCCACAAGCACTAGTTTGTTCCTGAAAATATTCCTGATACTGATCATAGGCGTGAATCGGCCGTAAACTTACCCTTCATAAACTTAAGCAAGTGTTAAAAGAGCCGGCCGAACTCTTAAGCAAGTGTTAAAGTTACCGTGTGAGCTGCAGACTGTCTATCTCTCTTATGCTAAGCGCGGGATGCGCATGGTTCTCCAGTTTGTTTAATACCAGTTCACCCGTGCGCTGTGCGTCGTTGCGGCTTTTGAACGGGTGAAGGCCCGGAATGGCGGGAATGTTTTCCTGGTAGATCAGCGGTTTCCCTTTATGCGTGATCCTGTAAGCCCAGCCGTTCACTGTTTTTTCGGTGGTCAGCCGCAGCACCGGCTGCTGGCGGCAGGCCAGCAAACACAGTACCGCGGATAACTTGCATAGTTTCCTCATGAATATTGTTTGCTGCAGGTTTTTTGACGCTTCCGTTCTGCATGCAACTGTTAATCCTTTTCGTCGTAGGTCGCGTCCGGATCGAAGCTGTACGTATCGTCGAAATAGCTGCCGCTGCTGCGGCCGGTGGACAAATAGATCACGTTGCCCAACGTAAATGCGACCGCGCCGGTGCGCGCCGCGCCTTCAAATTCCCGCTTCTGCGCCCACATGTCGGTTACCGGGTTGTACTCCCAGGTTTGTTTTGAAATGCCGCCTTTGGTGCCGGTGCTGATGTAGGCTTTGTTGTTTTTCACCGCCACCGCCGCATTGCTGCACGCAATGTCGTAATCGTTGTCGTAATCCTCTTCATCGTTCGTATTGGCGATGTCGCGCAGCTGCACCCAGTCGTCTTCATCGGCTTTGTACATCCAGAAATCAACTTTGTTCTCGCTGTTGTTCACGCCGGTGGCCAAGTAAGCGATGTCCTGTATCACGAACGCCACGGCTTCAGACCGTTTCGCGCCTTCGAACGAACGCCTGCGGTACCATTTGTCGTCGGCAGGAACGTATTGCCAGACATCGTTCAGCCCGCCCTGTTCCCAGCCAGTCGCTACATATCCTTTTCCTTTAACGGCGAAAGCTACCGCATCTTTGCGGGAAAGGTCCCTCGCCGCATTGTCCGGGTCAACCAGCTTCGCCTTTTTTTCCCAGTAGCCTTTCAGGGGGGAATACGCCCAGAAATCGTTCAGCCGGTAACCATCTTCGTTCTGCCCCGTGCCGACATACGCCGTGCCGTCCGCAACGAACGCCACCGCGCCGCTGCGCGCGTCCGCGCCTTCAGGCAGGTCCGCGATCTGCGTCCAGCCCTGGTTGGCGGTAAACTTCATGAAGTCGCGCAGATATTCGCCGTCCCTGTTGATGCCCGTGCCGAGATAAGCGGTATCCCCGATCACGAATACCACCGATTCCGCGCGCTGATCGCCGGACAATTCCGGGTAACCTTTTTTCCAGTTCCCGTTGTTCTCATCATCCGATGAATCGTCTTTGTTACACCCCGCCAGCATGGCCGCGAGTATACAGCAATAAATTCCTGCTTTCTGCATACAATAGTTTTTTTAACACGGCCAAAATTATCCGGGGAACTGTTATAGGTAGTTTAAAATAGACGGACTGCGCTCATTTGCGGACGAATAACCTGTTTTTATCTGCCAATCGCCGCTTTGCCCCGTTTCGCCCGGAAGCGGGATAAAACAGGCCCGGAAGGGCATTCGCCGGGAAATATCCCGGTATGATCGGTAAAAAAATGGCGCCCGCATATTATCCGGCAGCGCGTAGGCGAACCTGATTATCATTGCGCAACTATGCAACTGACGAACCATGGCTTTATGAAGCGGATAAGCGTGCTGGCCGCAATGGCCTGTCTTGCCGCGTGCGACAAGAGCGGATTCAATTACGATAATATCATCGACGACGGCGGAAGCCTGCAATATTCGCTGCTGGATTCGCTGCAGGTGCAGATGCGTACCGTGCAGCTGGATTCTATTCGTACTTCCGGCACCGGTACCGGCCTCGTCGGCAGCTATGCCGATCCTTTGTTCGGTAAATTCACTTCATCTTCCTCCTTCCGCCTCGGCCTTCCCTCCGAAACCGATCCCGGCCTCAAAGCCATTTACGATTCGGTAGAGCTCGTGCTGCAGCCGGACGGGCATTATTACGGGGACACGCTTCCCCTGCAACGTTTCCAGGTGTACCAGCTCAGCCGCCCGCTGGTGCTGCCGAAAGATTACGATGCATTTTACAGTCACCAGCAATTTCCCGTGAACGACCAGCCACTGGCCGACGTTACCCAGCGAATCCGGCCTACGTCGGGCAACAAGGTGCACCTGCGAATGAACCAGCAGTTCGGCCTGGAATTGTTCGAAAAGATCCGGAGCAAGTCGGACGATATTAAAAATGAAGAATACTGGCGCGACTATTTCAAAGGGCTTACGATCCGCGGCGTGGACAATTCCGCGGCCTTCCGCCTGCTGATGAACGATACGGCCGTCGTGATGCGCATTCATTATCATATCGTGAAAGAAACGGTAGAAGAAAAAACGATCGACTTTCACATGAACCTTTCCGAGCTGCAGTTCAACTCTTATTCGTACGACCGCAGCGGCACGCCCATCGCTGGTTTGACGCCCGGCGCAGACGGCATTATGGGCGAAACCACGGGCAACCGCACTTTCATTCAGCCATTGACCGGCGCTGTTACGCGTATCGATTTTCCATCGATCGCCGCGCTGAAAGAACTGGGGCGTTACGGGCGCATCATGCAGGCGGAACTGGTGATCAAACCGGATAACGGCACCATCAAAAATTATCCGGTACCGCCGAGGCTCACGCTTACGCTGGCCGATAAAAAAAACGTCGTAACGCAGGGCGATACGATCTCCAACGCCGCCGGCGTGCAATATGGAAATCTTGTGACGGATAAACTGTACCCGGAGAACAATCAGTATTCCTGGGACCTTACGGAATATTGCCGCGCGATGATGGCGGCGGATGAATATAACTACCGCGGATTATTGCTGGCCGCGCCTTTCAGCGAATTTCACACCCAACTGAACCGGCTGGTGGTTGGCGATGGCGGCAGCAAACAATACCGCGCGCAATTAAAAATTTATTACCTCTTATACGAATGATGCGAACCTATACGATCGGCTGCTGTATGATATTGCTGTGCATGCAGGCACAGGCGCAGAAAGGCGTCAACTCCCTGTATTCCGCTTACGGCATCGGCGACCTCGAGGAAAAAGATTACAGCCGCAACTTCGGTACCGGCAGCGCAGGCATCGCCCGGCCGTCAGGCAATTTCCTGAACGAGCTGAACCCCGCGTCCTACGGCCGCATACCCATGGAGACGTTTTTCTTCGAAGCTTCGGTGGCGGCGAAAAGCATTACCTACAACAGTTCCACCGTCAACCAAAGCGCGGGCGATATCTCGTTCAAACGTTTTGCACTGGGCTTTAAAGTGAACCCGCGATGGGGCCTCAGTTTCGGGTTGATGCCTTACAGCCGGGTAGACTTCAAGCTGATCAACAATACCAGCATCGCGGGCACCGGCGCGGAAGTGCAGAACGCGGTGGAAGGAAGCGGCGGCATCAACCGGCTATATTTTTCCAACGGCGTGAAGCTGATGAAGAATTTTTACGCGGGTCTTTCTTCCGCATTGCTCTTCGGCCCCATCACCATTACAGACAGCCTTGGCAATAACGAGATCCGTTCGGAAGAACGTTCGTTCTACCGCGCCTTCAATTTTACCGCAGGCATTCAATACACCGGCACGGCAGGCGACTGGGTAATAGGCGCCGGTGCTACCTACCGCTGGCAAACCCGCCTCCAAAGCGAAGCAGAAATGGCCATCCGCGACGAGAACGACAACGTGCTGTTCGACGGCGGAGACAGTAAAGGCAGTTATTACCTCCCCCCGCAGATCGGTTTCGGCCTTTCCATGAACAACGAACATCTTACGCTGCTGGCCGATTACCGCAGGCAGCAATGGGAAGACGTGAACAACCGCACGAAAACCGATTTCCGGTACGTGAACTCGCAGCGTTTCGCAGGCGGCATGGAATATTCCTTCTACAAATATTATTTCGACAAACGTATCGAGCACCTGTCCGTTCAGGCGGGCCTGAGCTATCATACCGGTTATATCCAGGTGAAAGGGGAAAAGATAAGGGACTTCGGTTTATCGGTAGGCGCTTCGCTGCCCAGCAGAACGGGGCATTTGAGATATTACCTGGGACTGGAAGGCGGGCAGCGCGGCACGGCCGGCAGCGGCCTTATCACGGAAAACTATTTTAACGTGGTGCTGCATCTCGGTTTAAAAGACAACTGGTTCTTCAAACGCAAAGAATTATAAAAAAGCCCGGCGGGTAAAAGGAATACGATTCTCAGCAACCTTTATACGGACGTTAATCCCAAAACGGATTTCTTTTGCCCGCCGGTGTTTTATTTTGTCAGCAGCTCGCGGAACCACCGGCCGGACGATTTCAGCGTGCGCACCTGCGTATCATGGTCTACATGCACCAATCCGAAACGTGCATTAAACCCTTCGGCCCATTCAAAATTATCGGTGAGCGTCCATGCAAAATAACCGCTAACGGGAACGCCTGTACGTTTTGCCGCCAGCACGCCTTCCAGGTATTCCCGGAAATACGCGGTACGGCCCGCGTCGTCTACCGCGCCGTCGATCACCGCGTCTTTGAAGGCCGCCCCGCTTTCGGTGACGATAACTTCCTTAACGCCCTTGTACGCGGCAAACTGCTGCAGGATGCTGAACATGCCCGCCCCGCTGATCTCCCACCCCAGGGCGGTTTGCGGCACGCGGCGCTGCGCGGGTTTTACTTCCGAAGCCTGGATGTAAGGCATAAAAGCGTTGTAACGGATCACCAGCGGGAAATAATTCTGAATACCGATGAAATCAAAATCAAAAGGCAGTTTTTCCCAGTCGCGCCAAAGCGCATAACGCCTGCCGATGCGCTTCAGCAGCGGGAATACGTCCGTAGGGTAACCGAGGCCCAGCGCCGGCTCGATAAACAGCCTGTTAAACAATGCGTCTGCCCGGTGCGCCGCGGCCTGGTCTTTTTCATTTTGGGTATAGGGAATGATCTGTGAACAGGAAAAAGTGGTGCCGATGCGCGCGTTGGTTATTTCATCGCGCACCGCCCTTCCGCCGCCGGCCTGCGCCAGCGCGGTATGATGCACGGCGGGAAAAAAATAGCTGAGGCCGAACTTCCCCGGCGCATGCACGCCCAGCATATAACCGAGCGAGGTAAAACCGAAAGGCTCGTTGAGCACGATCCAGTTCTTCACTTTATGCCCGTAAGCGCGCGCGCAAAGATTGGCGAACTCCTCGAATGCGAAAACGGTGCCGCGGTGGCACCATCCGCCCTTTTGCTCGAGCGCCTGCGGAAGGTCCCAGTGATAGAGCGTAACATAAGGCTCCATGCCGGCTTCCAGGCAGGCGTCTATCACCCGGTGGTAAAAATCGATGCCGGCCTGGTTCACCACGCCGGTGCCCTGCGGCAGAATGCGGGGCCAGGAAAGGGAGAAACGGAATACGGAAAAACCGAGGGAACGGGCCAGGAGGATATCTTCCCGGTAACGGTTGTAAAAATCACAGGCAATGCGGGCGTGCGTGTTGTCTTTGATCTTTCCTTTCCGGTCCTGGAAAGCGTCCCAGATGGAAAGGCCCTTGCCGTGAGCGTTGTGCGACCCTTCGTTTTGAAAAGCGGAAATCACCACCCCCCATTTGAAACCGGGTCCGAAATCTTCTCGCGTGAAAGCCATGGGCAGCAAGTTACAGATTATGGGCTTTTTGGGGCCCGTCGGAAACAATTTAACAATTTAACAACCCCGTTGTACATTTGTGCCTGTATGATAGTTAAATATTCAGGCCAGGCGCTGGCCCTCGTAATAATGCTGGCGGCATGCAACCAAACGCCGGCCAAAAAGAACCAGCAGGTGGTGGAGCAGCTGAACCCGATGCGGTTGATACCGGCCGGGGAGTTTGAAATGGGGGCGGACGACGATTCCGGCTCGCCCGACGAATACCCGAAACACCTCGTAAAGGTCGATTCCTTCTGGCTCGACGAACATGAAGTGACCAATGCGGAGTTCACCGCTTTCGTGCAGGCTACGGGGTATGTAACCACGGCTGAAAAACCCATTCCTAAAGAAGAAGTGATGGCTACCCTGCCGCCGGGCTCTCCCGAGCCGGATAGTTCTCTCCTGGCCCCAGCCTCTCTCGTATTCGTACCTACGGAAACGGCCGTAGACCTCCGCGACGTGAGCCAGTGGTGGAGCGTGGTGCCGGGCGCGAGCTGGAAAGCGCCAAACGGGCCGGGCAGCGACATCAAAGGAAAAGAACAGCACCCCGTGATACATGTGAGCTGGGAAGATGCGCAGGCCTACGCCAAATGGGCCGGCAAACGCCTGCCCACAGAAGCGGAATGGGAATACGCGGCGCGCGGCGGGTTGAAGAACCAGCCTTTCCCCTGGGGCGCAGAAACGCCGCAGGCGAGCCCGGGCAAAACCAATATCTGGAACGGCCATTTTCCTTACGAAAACACGGAGGCAGATGGCTTTTACGGCACCGCGCCGGTTAAATCCTTCGCCGCAAACGGTTACCAGCTGTACGACATGGCCGGCAATGTATGGGAATGGACCGCAGACTGGTACGACGCAGGTTATTACGCCCAGGTGAAACCCGGTACGCTGAACCCCGAAGGCTCACACACGCCCAACGACCCGGAAGAGCCCAGCGCAAAAAGGGTGATCCGTGGCGGATCGTTTATGTGCAGCGATGAATATTGCAGGGGGTACAGGGTTTCCGCGAGAATGAAAACAACGCCCACTTCCGGCTTGTCGAACCTTGGCTTCCGTTGCGCCCGCAGCGCGAAATAAGGTCTTCGTCAACCTTTCCTCAACAACGCCGGCAGGCTGAAAAGCCCGCCGCTACATCGTTGTTAACAGCTAACAAAATTAAATTCTGCTGATTCTCGAAAAATCTATTGTTTCACTACGATGGAGCTCATATCGGCGCCGTCGAGCTTTACTTTGATAATGTAACTGGCTGCAGGGTAACGGGTGAGGTCCACCTGGCCTTTGTAACTCCCTTTATAACCCGCGAGCGACTGCCGGTAAAGCGGTTTGCCGTTCATATCGGTTACCTCCAGGAAATTGCTGTTGGATGCCTTCGGGATAGTGAACGCAACGTTCACGATGCCTTTGGTGGGATTGGGATACGTGCTGGTGGATGCATGATCCGCCGCCCCGTCGGTTTTCGCCAGTGCGAGCATGGTCTGTTTCCCGGTGCGATACGTGGCTGTTGAATCCGCTTTCAGGTTCTTTGAACTGTAACCGGTTACCACCACTTCTTCTTTTACGTCGCCTGTTCCCGCTTTCGCTTCATTCGTGTTTTTTGTGCCATATCCCACTACCACTACCTGGTTCAGCATATTTTCCTGCTGCTCGTCCGCGGACGGATAACCCACTACGGTCACTTCTTTCAATTTGTTCGGTTCGGTGCGTTTTTTCTCGTCAGCACCTTTTTTAGTAGTGATGAGGATCACGCCGTAGTTGCCGGCGGAACCGTAGATAGCGGAAGCCGATTTGTCCTTCAGCACGGTGATGGATTCGATCGTGTTGGGATCGAGGTTGTTCAGCGTGGGATAATTGATGCCATTGGGAGGATAAGGTTTTCCATCCACAACGATCAGCGGTTTGTTCGTGGTGTCTGCCCTGAACGTAACGGCAGGACTGTTACCGGCGCCCCCAAGCCGCATCACGCCTGCATACGAGCCGCGTGTAGGCCTGCTGCCCGCCGCGGCGCCTGTGGTGCCGCTTGCGTTGGATATAATAATCGTGTTGGTCGGCAGGGAGGAATTTTTACCTCCGCGCATCGTCAGTTTTTTGCCGTTCAGCGTAGCGGCGGTGCCGCCAGGCTCGTGTAACGTTGCGTTAACACCGTCTTCCGTCAGTTCGATGATATTGTCGGGCTTTTGGGATTTGCCTTCGATAGTCTGGAACTGGTCGGCTTTTACGCCTTGGAATTTTTCTTCAACAGGCTTGCGCGTTTCAACGGGTTTTGCGCTGAATTGGTCTTTCTGTACAGGCGTTGTGGTATCCCCGGGAGCAATTTCCAGCACGTCTTTCACTTCGCTTACCACATGATTCACCACCGTGCCGGCTTTTGTATAGTTCAGGGATAAAAGAACGCCGCATACTACGCCGGCAAGCACTCCATAGCGGTAGAGGTGCACGCGCGAAGATGTTGTTTTGTTCATCATCTTGATGCGGTTTTTTAAATGTGAGAAATTAAAGTTGTTGGCCACACCCGCCGCATACTGTGCGGTGCTTACCTTCACGAGGCTGTATTGGTAAGTAGCGGCATTCACGCCGGAGCGGAGGATCTTGCGGTCGGTGATAAACTCGAGGTTTTCCTTCACCGCCGTTTTCATCAGCCATGCGCCGGGATTGAACCAGTAAAACACATTGTTCACTTCGCTCATCATCACGTCTGCCGAATGCCACTGGCGCACGTGTATCTGTTCGTGCCGGATGATGGCTTCCAGCTCTTCTTCCGAATGCATGTCCGGGTTCACGTAAATATTATTAAAAAACGAGAACGGGTTGATGTCCCCATCCATTTTACGCACGTCCTGCCCCTGCATGTTCGCCGGCTCCGATCTGCGATGCAGCACCAGCAGCGATATCAACTGTATCGCCAGCCGCAGGCCCATTACGACCACGCCGGTCCAGAACACCCATTCCAGCAATGCCCACACGGTAAAGGCCTCCGGCTGCGCCGCCTGCAGTACGCCAAAATCAGGTACGTACTGTACTACCTGCGCGGCAATGATTTCGTTGCGGGAGAAAAAGTCGTTCACATCTACCAGCGGGAACAACGACGAAAACACGATGCCCGTGATGAGGAAAACGCGGTTGAGCGTGTAAAACGTGAGCCTGCGCAGGCCCAGCCGGTAAGCGAGATAAAAAAGGCAAAGCGCGATATTGGCTTTTATCAGGTATATGAACAAGGCTGTCATACCGTAAGTTTATAAGTTCAGCATTACTTTTTCCCAATCATGTTGATGATCTCCTGCAGCTCTTCAGGACTGATCTTTTTGTCTTTGGCGAAAAATGTGACCAGTTCCTTGTACGAGTTTTCGAAATAATCTTTCACAAACCCGCTCATGAACTTTTTCTTGTAATCCGCTTCGTCGATAGACGGCGTGTATTCGTATACGTTACCAATTTTTTTTGCGTCCACATACCCTTTTTTCTCCAGGTTTTTGATGGTGGAAGCCAGTGTGGTATAAGGAGGCGCAGGCGCGGCGTGCGCTTCGAGGAAGTCTTTCACAAACCCGCTGCCCACTTTCCAGATGGCCTGCATGGCAGCTTCTTCCTGTTTGGTCAATTTTTCCATATAATGAACGGTTTGAAAATTTTTACAGTGTTATAGTTTATAGTCAAGCGGTAACATTTCGGCCAGCTTTTCCCATCCCCAGTATTGCTCGCAGATCACGTCCATCGGTGTTTCCACATTGCCGTTACGGTCCAGCTTCACTTCCGGCGCCAGCAGCTTCAGCACCGATACCTGGTGGCCTCTCACGGAACCGGGCGGCAGCAGCGTGGTCACGTACAGCCTGTCTTCCTTTTCCTTTTTATATGTCACGTACAACAGGTCTTTGAAATTCATCACGTAGCCGTTGCCGGATTTGTAATAGATGCTGTCGTACGGCAAACGTGCTGTGTACAGGTAATTCACGTATTTGGAGAACGTGCCGGGTTTCTGCATTTTTGCTTCGCCCGTTTCCAGCCCGGGTACGGGCTCCACGTAATCGCGTTTCCTTTCCTTGCGCACCAGCTTCTGTACCATAAACCCGTCCTGCTCCAGCGTTTTAGCCAGCAGGCTTTTGTAGAAGTGCATGGTGGAGCCCAGGTACGCCGCTTTCCGGTTGGCCGCCCACTTTTGCAACTGGCGTTTGTTCTTCGGTTTCATCGGCTCAAACATCGGGTTGCCGTAATACATGGAATAACCCGCCCTCATATCGTACGTAAAATACATCAGCAGGAATTTGACGCGATACCCCAGCGCGGGATTTTCTATCACGAGAAAATCGTCTGCCCCCGCAGTCAGCGTATTGGTCTGCCGGTCGTAATGCAGGTCCACTATTTCCCCGTTCATCAGCTCACATTGTTTGGCAAGGCTGCTCTGCCCGACGAAGGTGTTCAAAAATACGCGCATCCATTTTTCCCGCTCCGGGTCCCTGCGCACTACGTGCTCTTTCAGCACGCCCGCCTTCGGTTTCAACACGATCGTAATACCGCTCACATCGGCCTGTACCTCCACCGGGGTGATCACCGGTTCGTATCCAAGATAAGACACGATCAGCTCATATTTGCCCGGCGGTATCTGCCGGACCGTAAACGTGCCGGCTTCGGTGGTCCTGTCTCCCAGTGTGGTCTGGTTCAGAAAAGCGCTGGCAAAAGGCAGTGGTTTCCCGCTCTCGTCCTGCACTTTGCCGCTCACTGAAAATACCGTTTGCGCAACGGCGGGCGTGATTCCTGCGGCCAGACAGATCAAAATTCCAAGCAATACAAGTCTCATGATTACGATACTATCGTAAATCTACGAACATTTCGTAACACTTCCAAATATCTTTGAAAAAATTATATCCCGAAAGCAAAATACTATCAAAGTAAAAACGCCGGCCCTTCCGGACCGGCGTTCACAGGATTTATAAAAAAAACAATTTATTTCAGCAGCTCTTCCAGCTTGCGGTTCAGGTCTTCCGCGCGCAGGTTCCGCGCGATGATCCTGCCCTGCGGGTCTACCAGCACGTTCTGCGGGATGGCGCGGATGCCGTAGAGTTTGCCCACTTCGTTGCCCCAACCTTTGAGGTCAGACACGTGCGTCCAGCTAAGATTGTCCTGCTCGATGGCCTGTTGCCATTTGTCTTTCCGCTCGTCGAACGATACGCCCAGGATGGTGAAACCTTTATCTTTGAAACGGTTGTAAGCCTTTACCACATTGGGGTTCTCGGCGCGGCAGGGGCCGCACCAGCTGGCCCAGAAATCCACCAGCACATATTTTCCCCTGAAAGACGCGAGCGACACGGGTTTGCCTTCCGCGTCCTTCTGGGCGAAATCGATCGCGGGCTGGCCTACGGCCAGTTTCTTGGCAAGGTCCATCCGGTATTCGAATTCCTTTGCGGAAGGATATTTGCGCACCGTTTTGGAAAGCGCGTTGAACAGCGGCTCCACATCGTCCGGGTTCAGCTCGTACCCCGCCACCTGGTTCAGCACGTACATGCCGATGGGCGTACCGGGATTTTCCACCAGGTATTTCCGCATCACGGCCTTTTTGCTGGCTTCCAGCTGTTCCAGGCGTATTTCGGCTTTTTTGAGTTTGTCTTCGTCTTTGGATTCCGCCGCTTCACGGTATTTTTTAACGGCTGTTTCGTAGTCTTTATTTACAGAACGAAGCAGGTCGTTAAGCTCGTTAAAAGCGCCCTGCTCGTGGGTTCCGCCGGCTTCGGCCCGGGATGCGGGCGAAGCGAGGTTCAGCTGCGTGGTGCCTTTGCCGAGAAAGATCAATGCCACTTCCTTCCTGTTCACGGGATTGTCCCCCGTTCCGGGTATCACGGCAAATACCTGTGCAAGCTGCGGTTCGGTGATATTGCCGGTAAATGAGAATTTTCCATCGCTGGCGACTGCACTGTCCATCTTAAAAACCCCCGCCGTTCTCATCCTGAGAATGTATTTGGCCGGTTTTTCCTGGTTCGCGTTGATAATGCTTCCCTCGATATGGTACTGGTAGGTTTTTGTTTTTTTATCCTGCGCCAACAACATTGCAGCCGGGCTTAACAGCACAGCTGCAAGGAGCAATTTCTTCATACTTGGTAACAGTTTTGTCTACAGGCAAAGTTGGCTATTCCACCCGCTAAAAGCAAGGTGAAAATGATAAGCGGTTCGGCCGGGACGGCTATTTCAGCACCTGTGCCAGCTTCATTTCCAGGGCGCGGCCCCGGAGGTTGGTGGCGATGATCTTTCCCTGCGGGTCTACCAGGAAGTTCTGCGGGATGCCCTGCACACGGTACAGCTGCGCCGCCGCGTTCGCCCAGCCCTGCAGATCGGATACCTGCGTCCACACCAGTTTATCCTGTTCTATGGCCTCTACCCAGGCAGTCTTGCTTTTGTCCAGCGACACGCCGAGGATGGTGAAGTTCTTATTTTTGAATTTGTGGTAAGCCGCTACTACATGAGGGTTTTCCTGCCGGCAGGGGCCGCACCAGCTGGCCCAGAAGTCGATCAGCACGTATTTGCCGCGGAAGGAGGATAATTTCACCGGTTTCCCGTTCGGGTCTTTCTGCTCAAAGTCTTTCGCAAGGCCCGCATTGGCCTTTTCAGCTTTGGCGGCGGCTATTTCGCCGGCAACGGACTTCCCGAAGCGGGTATTTTTCACGGAAGCGTCCAGCGCGTTGAATTGTTTGCTGAACTCGTCTTCCGTAAGTCTCTCACGCATTTCGCCTATCAGCAGGAAAAGGCTGGCCTGCGCCTTGGGGTGGGCTTTCAGGAAACTCATGCCGGTGTTCATCAGCTGGCCTTCAAAATCGGTGGCTTTGGCGCGGAAAGTGGCTTTGGCGGCCTCATCCTCGCCGTTGATGCTGGCTGCTTCGGCATTCAGCTCCTGCACTTTTTTGAGAACGGGCTCCATGGCTTTGTGATAGGCCTGCATCCACTGGGTTTGCTGGCCTGCCTTTACGGTTTTGGCCACGGGGAAACCCGCTTCGTCACCCTGTATTTCCACTTCCTTTTTGTCTGCCACCAGCAGCATCGGGTATTGTTTGCCTTCGAGTATCAATGCGAACATATCGTCCGGAGCTGGATTGTAGGCGGTTACGAAAGAAAATTGCCCGTTTTTCAGCTCGGAGGAATCCCGGGTATTGCCGTCTTCGCTCACGAAGTATAATTTCTGTCCTTCGCGCGCTTCCGCGATGTTGCCGCTTACTTTAAACTGGGCGCTGGCCGTTGTGGCGGCTGTTAAAATGGAAAAGAGGATGGATACGGTTCTCATTTGTGCCGTTCTTTTAATATGGTTATTACATCTTCGAGCGTGAAGCCCTTGGCCTGCAACAAAATTAAATAATGAAACAACAAATCGGCCGCTTCGCCCAGGAACAGGTCCCGGTTGTCGTCTTTCGCCTCTATCACCAGTTCCACCGCTTCTTCGCCCACCTTTTGCGCTACTTTGTTGATGCCTTTGGCGAACAATGAAGCGGTGTACGATTTTTCGGTCGGGTTCTCTTTCCTGTCGCGGATCACCTGTTCGAGGCCGGCGAGGAAAGACGCGGCGTCTTTGTTTTTTTCGTTCCAGCAGGTATCTGCGCCGGTATGGCAAACAGGCCCAACCGGATGCACTTTCAGCAGCAGCGTGTCCTGGTCGCAATCCAGCGCGGCGCTTACCAGGTTCAGGAAATTACCGCTTTCCTCCCCTTTCGTCCACAACCGGTTCTTCGAACGGCTGAAAAAGGTCACCCGTTTTTCCGCCAGCGTCTTGTCCAGCGCTTCGCGGTTCATATACCCCAGCATCAGCACGCGGTGGGTGATAGCATCCTGTATGATGGCCGGTACCAGTCCGTCCGGCGACTTTGAAAAATCTACCTCCATGGGTACAAAAACACTTTAAATATAATAAATATATATCAAACTAGAACCGGATCTGAATGCCTCTTTTGTAGAGGTAATTTTTCAGGTCCGGGATTTCCATTTCTTTATAGTGGAAAATGCTGGCAGCCAGTGCCGCATCCGCGCCCGCTTTCTCAAAAACGTCTGAGAAGTGCTCCATAGTGCCTGCCCCGCCGGAAGCGATGACGGGCACGTGCAAACTTTGGGAAAGGCGGCCGGTGATGTCCAGCGCGAAACCCTGTTTGGTGCCGTCGTTGTTCATGGAAGTGAGCAAGATCTCGCCCGCGCCGCGGTCTACGGCCTCTTTTGCCCAGTCTGCCGTGCGGATGTCCGTTTTTACGCGGCCGCCGTTGAGGTATACGAACCAGTCGCCTTCCTCGAAACGCGTATCGATCGCCAGCACGATGCACTGGCTGCCGAACTCGCGGGACAATTCATTGAGCAGCTGCGGGTTTTTAAACGCGGCGGTGTTCACAGACACTTTGTCTGCGCCGGAGTTCAGCAGCACGCTCACGTCTTCCACGGAAGAAATGCCGCCGCCCACGGTGAACGGGATGTTCACATGCCGCGCGATCCTGGTGACCAGTTCCGCCAGCGTTTTACGCCTTTCGTTGGTGGCGGTGATGTCGAGGAACACCAGTTCGTCCGCCCCCTGCTCCGCATACAGCGCGCCCAATTCTATCGGGTCGCCCGCGTCGCGGATGTTCTCGAAGTTCACCCCTTTTACGGTGCGCCCGTCTTTGATGTCCAGGCAGGGTATGATGCGTTTTGTAAGCATATTTTAGAAAAATTTCTTCAGTTCCTGTAATGTAATGCGGCCTTCGTAAATGGCCTTGCCAATGATGACGCCGGCCAGTCCTGCTTCCTGCAGCGCTTCCACGTCGCCGATGTGGCTGACGCCGCCGCTGGCAGTGAGGCGGATGCCGGGCAGCTCTGCAATGATCTTTTTATATAGTTCAGTGGAAGGGCCTTGCAGCAGGCCGTCTTTCGCAATGTCCGTACAAAATACTTCCTTTACCCCCCGTTCGAGATTCACGCGCAGGAAATCGAAAATGCTTTTGTCCGTGGTTTCCAGCCAGCCGCCCACGGCGATCTTCTCGTCTTTTACGTCTGCCCCGAGAAACATCTTCTCGGCGCCGTACTGATCGAGCCAGCTGAAGAACAGTTCGGGCTGTTTTACGGCCACGCTGCCGATGGTAGCCAGCGCCGCGCCGGATTCAAATACGATCTTCAAGTCGTCGCCGCTTTTGATGCCGCCGCCGAAATCGATGGCAAGCGCGGTTTTGCCGGCGATGGCTTCCAGCACTTTCCAGTTCACCACCGTGCCTTTTTTGGCGCCGTCGAGATCTACCAGGTGCAGGCGCTGAATGCCGGCGTCTTCAAACTCCACCGCTACTTCGAGCGGGTTTTCGTTGTATACTTTTTGCTGTGCGTAATCGCCCTGTGTGAGACGCACGCATTTGCCGCCGATGATGTCTATGGCGGGAATGATCGTAAAACCTTTGGCCTGTGCGGGCTGTACGGGTATTTTCATTTTGAGGAAAGGAAGATCGTCTTTAAAAAATCGTTCGCTGAAAGCGGTGAAACCCAGTTGCCGGTAAAAGTCCAGCGCGCTTTCGCGGGCGTTGCACCAGAGCGTGGTAATGCCGCGCTCGCGGCAAACGTCCAGCAAATGTTTCATCATCAGTTTACCAAAACCCCGGCCCTGCTGATCCTGCGCGGTAGCGAGCTTGCGGAACTGGGCGGTATCGTCTTCGATAAAAAGGGACACCACGGTTACCAGCCGGCCGCCGCTGTAGAGGCCGTAATGCAGGCCGTCTGCATCATGCGGCAGCGTTACCCGTTCCAATGGCCAGGTAGGGTACATCACGTCCCTGCGTAATTGCAGCGTGTCTGCCGTGGTGATATTCCTGATGTGTATGCTCACAGCCGTAAAAAACTTTCGATGATGTTCTGGCCCGACTGCGCGGACTTTTCAGGGTGAAACTGCACCGCGTAGAAATTGTCTTTCTGCAAAGCCGCGCTGTAGTTAATCACGTAATTGGCGATGGCCGTGGTTTCCGGCCCCAGTTCCGCGAAATAGCTGTGCACGAAATACATGTAATCGTTCTGCCCTACGTGCTCGAAGATCACGCTGTGCAGCCCGGTGATGTTGTTCCAGCCGATCTGCGGGATCTTCAGCAGGTTCTCCACCGGGCTCTGGAACTTTTTTACGTCCAGGTCGAATACGCCGATGCAGTCCGTATCGTTTTCTTCGGAGTGTTTGCAAAGCAATTGCATACCGAGGCAAATACCGAGCACCGGCTGCTTCAGGTCTTTGATCAGCGTGTCCAGCTTGCGTTCGCGCAGGTAAGCCATGGCGGTGCTGGCTTCTCCCACGCCCGGGAAGATCACCTTGTCCGCGGACTTCAGCTCTTCCGGATCGTCCGTTACCGTAGCTTCCACGCCCAGCCTTTCCAGGGCGAACAGCACGGAGCGGGTGTTGCCGGCGTTGTACTTGATGATCGCTGTTTTCATCTGTTCATTTTGTCTTTTTTATTGGTCAGATGGAACGTTGTTTCATCTGTTCATTTTGTCTTTTTTATTGGTCAGATGGAACGTTGTTTCATCTGTTCATTTTGTCTTTTAACTTTTGATGCCTGCCACGAATTCTTTCACGGTAGCCTGCAAGTTAGCACTGTTTTCGATGGCTTTCACAAAAGCGCTGCCGATAATTGCGCCGTTGCTGTGGCGGCAGGCTTCCCGGAAGGTTTTGCTGTCTTTGATGCCGAACCCGATCAGTACCGGGTTGCGCAGGTTCATGGCTTTCAGCCGCTGAAAATACGCTTCCTGGTGGCTCATGTCTTTGTCTTTACCGGTGGTGGACGAAGAAGACACGGCATATACAAAACCGTTGCTCACCCCGTCTATCCTGCGGATGCGGGCCTCGTTGGTTTCCGGCGTTACGAGGAAGATGTTGTGCAGGCCGTATTTTTCAAACAGCGGTTTGTATTGGGATTCGTATTCGTCCATCGGCAGATCGGGCAGAATAAGGCCGTCCACGCCGGTTTCTGCGCATTTTTGCAGGAAATTCTCCACCCCGAACTGCATTACCGGGTTCATGTAACCCATGAGGACGAGGGGAATGGAAACCTTGCTCCGCAAGCCTTTCAACTGTTCGAACAATACGCTGATGCGCATGCCGTTTTTGATCGCGCGGGTGCTGCTTTCCTGGATCACCGGGCCGTCTGCCAGCGGGTCGGAGAAAGGCATGCCCAGCTCCACCATGTCTGCGCCGCTTTGCTGCAACGCCTCCACAATGGCAACGGTATCGTTCAGGGAAGGGTATCCGGCCGTGCAGTACACATTCAGAATGTCTTTCGGTTTATTTTGAAAGAGTTGATCGATCCTGTTCATGCTCTTTTACTTTAAATGTTTGATATAGGTTTCCAGGTCTTTGTCTCCGCGGCCGCTGAGGCACACCACCACTACGTCTTCCGGTTTCAGCGGCAGGTCTTTCAGCTTCGCGAGCGCATGCGCCGATTCCAGTGCGGGAATGATGCCTTCCAGCAGGCTCAGCTCGTAGCCGGCGGCCAGCGATTCGTCGTCGGTGGCGTTGAGGAACAACGCGCGGCCGGTGGCATACAGGTTCGCGTGCATCGGGCCTACGCCGGGGTAATCCAGGCCGGCGGAAATGGAGTGCGGCTCCACGATCTGCCCGTCGTCCGTTTGCATCAGCAGGGTTTTGCTGGCGTGGATGATGCCGGGCCGGCCCAACTGGCTGGTAGCCGCGGAATACCCGCTGTTCACGCCCTGGCCCGCCGCTTCAACGGCCACCAGTTTTACGTTTTCCGCATCGGTGAAATGAAAGAACGCGCCGGCCGCATTGCTGCCGCCGCCTACGCAGGCCATCACGTAATCGGGATCGGGCTTGCCGGTCTTTTCAACCAGCTGCTGCCTGATCTCTTCGCTGATCACGGACTGGAAACGCGCCACCATATCAGGATACGGGTGCGGCCCCACTACGGAGCCGATGATGTAATGCGTATCCACCGGGTTGTTGATCCAGTCGCGGATCGCTTCGTTGGTAGCGTCTTTCAGGGTTTTACTGCCGCTGGTGGCGGGTATTACGGTGGCGCCGAGCATTTTCATGCGGGCCACGTTGGGCGCCTGCCGCTGGATGTCCACACTGCCCATGTACACCACGCATTCCAGGCCCATCAGGGCGCAAACGGTAGCGGTGGCCACGCCGTGCTGACCAGCGCCGGTTTCGGCGATGATGCGTTTTTTGCCCAGGCGTTTCGCCAGTAATATCTGCCCGATGGTGTTGTTCACTTTGTGCGCGCCCGTATGATTGAGGTCTTCACGTTTCAGGTAGATCTTCGCTTTGTACTTTTCAGACAACCGTTTCGCGAAATACAGGGGAGAAGGCCTGCCTACGTAATCTTTCAGCAGCTGTTCAAACTCCTGCCGGAAAGAAGGGTCGGAAATGATCTGCATGTATTGTTGCTGCAGCTCTTCCACGTTAGGGTACAGCATCTCGGGGATGTATGCGCCGCCAAATTCGCCGTAGTAACCCTTTTTATTGACATGATATTTGGATTGTGATGTATTCACCGCTATATCCATAACTCGTTATTTTTTTATCGTTTTGATGAATGCCGCTACTTTGTCCATATCCTTTACGCCGGGAGCGGTTTCGAACCTGCTGTTCACGTCCAGCGAAAAAAGATGGCCGTGCCGCCATCGCAGCACCGCTTCCGCGTCTTCCGGGCCAATGCCGCCGCTGAGGAAAAACGGTTTGTCGTAGCTGTAACCGTTCAAAAGCTGCCAGTCGAACTGCCTGCCGGTGCCGCCGTATTCTTTACCGGCCGTATCGAACAGGAAATAATCGGTTACCGCCATAAACGGCGCCGCATAATCCGCGCCACCTGCCTTTTCTCCCATCGGGAACGCTTTTATAACGGGTACGGACAAACGTAATTGCTGGCATACCGCTATGGATTCTTCCCCATGCAGCTGCACCATGTCCAGCCCGTAATCTTTCACCGTTTGCAGCACCTGCTGCGGGTCGGCGTTTACGAACACGCCCACTTTCCCGATCTTCCCGCCTGTTTCGCGCACGGTGCGCCCGTCCAGCTTATTGCCCACGAAGCGGGGCGATTTGCCGTAGAAAATGAACCCGGCGTAATCGGCGCCCAGCTGCACGAGTGCGTCCAGGTCTTCTTTCCGGGTGATGCCGCAGACTTTTATCTTCATAACGAAGCCAGTTTTTGGGTGAACGATTCGAAGGCCGCGCCGGGATTTTCGGCTTTCATGAAATGTTCCCCGATCAGGAACCCGTCGAATCCCGCATTGCGCAGCGTAACGATGGTGGCGGGGTCGTCCATGCCGCTTTCGGCCACCCTGCTGTGTTCCGCGGGTATTTGTTTGAGCAGTTCCATGGAGCGGTAAATATCCACCTGGAACGTTTTCAGGTCGCGGTTGTTGATGCCAACGAGATGCGTGTGCGGGGTGATCTTTTCCAGCTGTTCGCCGGTATGCACTTCCAGCAGCACTTCCAGGCCAAGGTTATGCGCAAATTCCGCGAGGTGTTTCACTTCCTGCCTGGTAAGGCATTCGGCAATGAGCAATATCACGTCGGCGCCAATGGCTTTCGCTTCGAGAATTTGATATTCGCCGATCACGAAGTCTTTCCGCAGGATGGGAATCGTGTTGGCCGCGCGGGCGGTCTGCAGATCGTCCATCGAACCACCGAAATAGTTTTGATCGGTAAGCACGCTCAGCCCCGATGCGCCGTGACGCGCATAGGCGGTGGTCACTTCCTGCACGGTGACGGTATCGTTGATAATGCCTTTGGACGGGCTTTTGCGCTTGAATTCGGCGATAATACCGTTGCGCCCCGGTTGTTTCAGGAAACTGCGGAGCGAAAGCGGCGTGCGGCTGAACATGGAGGTGTTCTCCAGTTCCTGCGCCGGCCTCATTTTCTGCCGTTCCGCTACTTCCACGGCTTTGTGCGCGGTAATTTCCGCGAGGATATTTTTCATACGGTACTATTGTAACGAAATCAATTTCTGGAATACTTTGTAGGCCGCGCCCGATTCCAGCGATGCTACGGCCGCCTGGAAACATTCGTCGTACGTCGGGTATTTCTCCAGGCAATACAGGCCCATGGCGGCGTTGGCCATCACCACGGAATGCTGCGCCCAGGTGCCTTCGCCTTTCAGCACTTTTACGAAAATCTTCGCCGCGTCTTCGGTGGTGTTGCCGCCGAAAATGTCTTCCGCATGCACTTTTCTTTTACCGAGCGCTTCAGGCGTCCAGTCCTGCTCGCCTTTGTTCGTGATGATGCGCGTGTCTCCTGTGAGGGAAATTTCGTCGTACCCGTCAAGACTGTGCACGATGGCGTAGCGTTTGTCCGTCTGCTGGAAAAGATAATTGTAGATGCGCGCCATTTCGAGGCTGTACACGCCGATCAGCTGGTGCTGGGCGAAAGCCGGGTTTACCAGCGGGCCGAGCATGTTGAAGAACGTGCGCACGCCGAGCTGACGGCGCACCGGCGCCACGTTTTTCAGGGCGGGGTGAAACAACGGGGCATGCAGGAAACAGATGCCGGCTTCGGCCATTTCACGCTGCAATTTCCCTTCGTCGTTCTTGAATTTGTACCCTACGCTTTCCATTACGTTCGATGCGCCGCTGATGGACGATACGCCGTAGTTGCCGTGTTTCGCCACCTTTCCACCCGCACCCGCCACCAGGAAGCAGCTGAGCGTAGAAATGTTGAAGGTGTTTTTGCCGTCGCCTCCGGTGCCCACGATGTCGAGCACGCTGTCGTCCAGCTTCACCGGCACGCAAAGCTCCAGCAGCGCGTCCCGGAAGCCCAGCAGCTCTTCGATGGTGATGCTGCGCATGAGGAACACCGTCATGAAGGCGGCCAGCTCGCTTTCGTTGTACACGCCTTTCGAAATATTGGTCAATATCTCTTTTGCGCTTTCGCGGCTGAAAGTTTTATGTTCGAACAGATAGTTGAGTATCTTTTTCATTGTCGTTCTTTTGTGGATGTTACAGCCCTAACCAGTTGCGGAGAATTTGTTCGCCCTGCGGGGTCAGCACGCTTTCAGGGTGGAACTGCACGCCGCAAACGTCGTACTTACGGTGCTGCAATGCCATGATGTAACCCTGCGCGTCGCGGGCGGTCACTTCCAGCTCGGCGGGAAGCGTTGCTTCGTCTACCACCCAGGAGTGGTACCGGCCTGCTTCCAGCTCTTCCGGTAGGTGGTTGAACAGGCGGCCGCTGCGGGAAATTATGTTGACGGGAGTGGCTACGCCGTGGTACACATCGGTGAGATTGATGAGTTTGGCGCCAAACGCCTCGCCGATGGCCTGCTGGCCCAAACACACGCCGAATATAGGTTTGGTGGCCGCATACCGTTTGATGAGCGGCAGCAGCAAACCCGCCTCTTCGGGAATGCCGGGGCCCGGCGAAAGAATGATCCGGTCGTATTGGCCCACATCGTCCAGTGCGATCTCGTCATTCCTCACCACCGTCACTTTCCCACCGATGATCTTCTCGACGAGGTGCACGAGGTTGTAGGTGAACGAATCGTAATTATCAAATACCAGGATGTTCATATCAGATATTTTGCGCCAGGATAATGGCCTGTTTTAATGCGTTAAGTTTATTATTCACTTCCTGCAGCTCCGAACTGGCGACAGATTTGGCCACAACGCCCGCGCCCGCCTGGTAATACAGCGTATTGTTCCTGCTCAGGATGGAGCGGATCATGATCGCGTGGTTGAAGTCACCGTTGAAACCCACAAATCCCACACATCCGCCGTAAAAACCTCGCGCGGTGGGCTCGTAGCTGTCGATCAGTTCCATGGCTTTGTATTTTGGCGCGCCGGAAAGCGTGCCTGCCGGGAAAGTGGCCGCCAGTATGTCGAACGGGCTGCTGTTCGGTTCCAGTTCGCCGGTTACCTCGCTCACCAGGTGTATCACGTGCGAATAATATTTGATCTGCCGGTAAGTTTCCACTTCCACGTTTTTGGCGTAACGGCTCAGGTCGTTGCGCGCCAGGTCTACCAGCATCACATGTTCCGCATTTTCTTTCGGGTCTTCCAGCAACTGGTCCGCCAGTTGTTTGTCCTGCTCGTCGTTGCCGGTGCGCCTGAAAGTGCCTGCTATCGGGTGTATCACGGCCTTCCGGTTTTTGATGATGAGCTGCGCTTCTGGTGAAGAGCCCATCAGCTTGTAATCGCCGTAATCGAAATAAAAAAGGTAAGGAGAGGGATTGATGGAGCGCAGCGCGCGGTATACGTTGAACTCGTCGCCGGCGAACTCGCGGTGGAACGAGCGGGACAATACGATCTGGAACACATCGCCGCGGAAGCAGTGCTGTTTGCCTTTTTCCACCATCTGCATGTATTGTTCGTCCGTCATGTTGGTCTGCTCTTCGCCTTTGCCGGTGAAGGCGTACATGGGGAAATCCTTGTTGCGGATAAGCGATTCCAGGAAATCGAACTCGCTTTCCTGGCCGTCTACCTGGTTTTCGATGAGGTACATGTCGTCTTTAAAATGATTGATGGCGATCACGTACTGGTAAAAACGGTAACGCATGAGCGGGATGGTGTTACCGGCCGCGGCGCGTTTTTGAAAGCTGATCTTTTCGAAGAACTGCACTGCGTCGTAAGTACTGTAGCCGTAGAGACCTTCCCCGAAAGGGATGGGCGATTTTTCGGCGAACACGAAACTTTTCAGGAAGGCGTCCATCTCTTTGAGCACGGCGGCTTTGCTGGAGAGCTGTTTGTGCTCAACGGGCTGACCGGGGTATTTGAACTCGAAAATGTCCGTGGAGGTCACTTCGATGCCGGCGATAGGTTTGATCCCGATGAACGACCAGCTGTTTTCGCTGGCGTTGGAATCCGTGCTTTCCAGGAGAATGGAGCCGGGGAATTTGTCGCGGATGCGGAGATAAATGCTGACGGGCGTGAACACATCAGCGAGCATCTTTTTTGACTTTGTTTTTACCTGAATTTGTTTCATTCGTTCAAGTTTGACTTTTCAATTGCCGAATGGCATCTTACGATGTCATGCGTTCGTGTTTGTCTTCTCTATTTGCCACATGGCACCTTACGGTGTCATCTATTTGCCATTTGATTTGATTTCAGTTCCGCCCGGCACCAAACCGGCTGAAAACGAAGAAGGCCCGCTGTGTACAGCGAGCCTTCTTTCAAGTATGTTTAATACAAACACGGCACTGCTACACAGCGGAGAAATTGCCTGCGTGCCACCAAAGTTTGTATGTGTTGTTCATTTGCATTGTGAGGGCAAATATGCGGGGTTTTATCCGAAAATGCAAATTTTTCTTTCTTCATGTTACAGTACGCCTTTGGTGCTGGGCAATTGCATATTGTCCGGGTTGCGCTTCACCGCCATTTTGATCGCCTTCGCGAAGGCTTTGAAAATGGCCTCGATCTTGTGGTGCTCGTTCTCCCCTTCCGCCTTAATGTTCAGGTTGCAGCGGGCCGCGTCGGAGAAGGATTTGAAGAAATGGAAGAACATTTCCGTCGGCATGTCTCCCACTTTTTCGCGTTTGAACTCCGCATCCCACACGATCCAGTTACGGCCCCCGAAGTCGATGGCGGCCTGGGCCAGGCAATCGTCCATGGGCAGGCAGAAACCGTATCGCTCCATGCCTTTTTTGTCCGCCAGCCCCATTGCGAAGGCCTCTCCCAGCGCAATGCCGGTATCTTCGATGGTGTGATGTTCGTCTATGTGCAGGTCGCCTTTGGCCTGTATTTTCAGGTCTATGCTGCCGTGGCGGGCGATCTGGTCGAGCATATGGTCGAAAAAGTGAAGACCGGTGTGAATGTCTGCCTGCCCTGTCCCGTCGAGGTTCAGCTCGATGTGAATGTCTGTTTCCTTGGTGGTGCGGGTATGGCTCACCTTGCGCAGCCCGATCTTGAGGAACTCGTAGATCTTCGCCCAGTCGGTGGTTTCGAGGGCGATCACGTCTTTCAGGCTTTCGTCTCCCTTTACCTCCGCGGCGCCCAGGCCGGTGCCTTCATTGATCCAGATGGCTTTTGCGCCCAGGTTCTGGGCGAGTTTCACGTCGGTAATGCGGTCGCCGATCACAAAGGAATTGGCGAGATCGTATTCCGGGGTGAAATATTGGCTAAGCATGCCAATGCCGGGCTTGCGCGTGGGTTTGTTATCCGCCGGCAGCGACACGTCGATGTGCTCGCGGGCGAACACGATGCCCTCGTTGGCAAACGCGCGGATGATGTGGTTGTGGGGCGGATGGAAGGTGTGCTCCGGGAAAGAATCCGTGCCCATGCCGTCCTGGTTGCTCACCAGCACCAGCTCGTAATCCAGCTCCGCCGCTATTTTCCCGAGATAGGTGAACACTTTCGGGTAAAATTCCACTTTCTCCAGGCAGTCGATCTGGTACGTGGGCGGCACTTCGCGGATCATGGTGCCGTCGCGGTCTATGAATAATACGCGTTTCATTTTGCGGGGATCGTTTTTAAAGTGTTCAGCAAAGTGATGTTTTCTTCCGGCGTGCCAATGGTAATGCGGAGGCTTCCTGCGCACAGCTCTACTTTCGAGCGGTCCCGCACGATAATGCCATCCTGCACCAGGCGGTTGTAAATGCCCTTGGCGTCAACGGTTTTCACCAGCAAAAAATTCGCGTCGCTGGGGTAAACCTGCTCTACGATGGGCAGTTTCACCAGCTCGGCTTCCAGTTTGGCGCGCTCTTCCACGGTTTCTTTGATCCAGTTGTTCACCTGGTCGATATTGTCCAGCGCCTGCAACGCCAGCTCCTGCGAGGCCTGGTTAATGTTGTAGGGCGGTTTTATTTTATTGAACACGTTGATGATGTCTTCGCTTGCGAAAGCCATTCCTACGCGCAGCGCTGCCAGGCCCCAGGCTTTGGAAAGGGTCTGCATCACTACGAGGTTCGGGTATTCGGTCAATTCCTGTATGAAAGATTTCTGGCGGGAAAAGTTGATGTACGCCTCGTCTATTACCACGATGCCGTCGAAATTATTCAGCACCACCTCGATGTCTTGCCGGTTGATGGCGTTGGCGGTCGGGTTGTTGGGCGAACAGATGAAAATGAGCTTCGTGTTTTCGTCTATCGCGTTTTCGATGGCCTGGAGGTCGAGCTGGAATTCTGACGTGAGCGAGGCTTTGCGCACGATCACGTCGTTGATGTTGGCGCTTACTTCGTACATGCCGTAGGTGGGCGGGCACAGCACCACGTTGTCGATGCCGGGGCGGCAGAAAGCGCGGTACAGGATGTCGATGGCTTCGTCGCTGCCGTTGCCGAGGAAAATGTTCTGCGGCGGCACGCCTTTGATCTCCGCAAGGCGGTATTTCACCTTCCATTGCAGGGGATCGGGATAACGATGATAATTCACCGGGAGCGGGGAGCCGAAGCTGTTTTCGTTGGCGTCGAGGTATACGGAGGCTTCGCCTTTGAACTCATCGCGGGCGGATGAATAAGGCACCAGTCTTTTGATATTGTCCCTTAAAATACTGTCCAGGTCGAACATATGTTACAAGTTTTTTATTCTGATTGAAACTGCGTTCCTGTGCGCTTCCAGTCCTTCTGCCGCCGCCATGGCCTCGATGGCCGGGGCCAGCGCCTGCAGTCCTTCACGGGAAAGCCGCTGGAAGGTGATCTTTTTCACAAAACTGTCTACGCTCACACCGCTGTAGGCCGTGGCGTAACCGTTGGTGGGCAGCGTGTGATTGGTGCCGGATGCGTAATCGCCGGCGCTTTCCGGGGAATAGTTGCCAAGGAAAACGGAGCCTGCGTTCACCACGCGGGTAGCCAGCGCTTCATCGTTTTCGCAAGCCATGATGAGATGTTCGGGCGCGTAGGCGTTGAGCATGTCCATGGCTTCGTCGCGGTCGTTCACCAGCACCAGTTTGCTGTTGTCCAGCGCTTTCACGGCCAGTTCTTTCCGGGGCAGCAACGCCAGCTGTGCGGCTACTTCCTGCTCCACGGCTGCGATCACGGTTTTGGAGGTGGTCACGAGCAGCACCTGGCTGTCCGCCCCATGTTCCGCCTGCGACAGCAGGTCCGCCGCCACAAAGGCCGGCACGCAGGAATCGTCTGCAAATACCGCTACTTCGGAAGGGCCCGCCGGCATATCGATCGCCACGCCCGCGCTGTTTACCAGCTGTTTGGCGCAGGTCACGTACTGGTTGCCCGGGCCGAATATCTTGTACACTTTCGGCACGCTTTCCGTGCCGTAAGCCATGGCGCCGATCGCCTGCACGCCGCCTGTCTTGAATACCTGCGTGATGCCGGTATAACGCGCGGCCCAGAGCACTGCAGGATGCACCGCGCCGTTTTTGCCCGGGGGCGTGCACAGCACGATCTCGCTGCAACCCGCCAGCCTGGCGGGGATGGCCAGCATCAGGATGGTGGAGAACAGCGGGGCGGTGCCGCCGGGAATATATAAACCTACTTTTTCGATGCCAACCGGTTTGCGCCAGCATTGCACGCCGGGCATGGTTTCGAGCATCGTAACGGGCTCCACCTGCGCGCGGTGGAACGTTTCGATGTTGGTCGCCGCGGTGCGGATGGCCGTTTTCAGGGATTCGTCCAGCACGGCGTTCGCCGCTTCAAATTCTTCCGCCGTTACGGCGATCTCTTCCAGCGTCACTTTGTCGAACTGCGCGGTATAGCGGCGAAGGGCCGCGTCGCCGTTTTCCTTTACATCACCGAGAATGGCCGACACGGTGTATTCCAGCTCGCGTGTATCAAACGCGGGGCGTTTCAGCAACTGTTCCCATGTATTTTTCTCCGGGTAACGGATAATTTGCATAGCTCTTTGTTTTAAACGACCATTTTCTCGATCGGCACTACCAGAATGCCTTGCGCGCCGGCGGCCTTGAGGTTTTCGATGATGTCCCAGAAATCGTTTTCATTCAGCACGGAGTGCACGGAGCTCCAGCCTTCTTCCGCCAAAGGCAGTACGGTCGGGCTTTTCATGCCGGGCAGCAAACCGATTATCTCGGGAAGTTTATCGTTGGGGGCGTTCAGCAGCACGTATTTGTTGTTCTTGGCTTTTTTCACTGCCTGGATGCGGAATTGCAGCTTGGCCAGCAATTGCTGCTGCCCGGGCGAAAGTTTGTCGTTGCTCACCAGCACCGCTTCGGAGCGCAGCACCGTTTCCACTTCCTTCAGCCCGTTCATGAACAGGGTGGACCCGCTGCTCACCAGGTCGCAGATGGCATCCGCCAAACCAATGCCCGGCGCTATTTCCACGGAACCGCTGATCTCGTGGATCTCCGCCTGGATGTCCAGTTTCCGCAGGAAATCGTTCACGATCACGGGATAGCTGGTGGCGATGCGCTGGCCCTGCAGGTCGCGGATGGAGCTGTATTCCATGGATTTGGGAACGGCCATGGCTAAACGGCATTTGCCAAAACCCAGCTTTTCGACGGTGCGCAGGGGCCTGTTCTTTTCCAGCACTACATTTTCGCCCACGATGCCGAGGTCTGCCACGCCGTCTTCCACGTATTGCGGAATATCGTCGTCGCGGAGGAAAAACACTTCCAGCGGGAAATTGGTGGCTTCTGTCTTGAGTTTGTTCACGCCGTTATTGATGTCTATCCCGCATTCTTTCAGCAGTTTGATAGAATCTTCGTGTAAGCGGCCGGATTTCTGAATGGCAATTCGCAACTTCATCTGAGGCATGTTTATTTTTTTACGGGCCAGATGGGACCTTACGGTCTCATAATTGAATGTTTCTTTGAATGTTGTTTTTGAAACAAAAAAGGCCTACCGTGTCCGGTAAGCCTTTGATGGTGAATATCTGTAAAGTACTTGTTACAGCATCCCCTGCCTACCGGTCGGGTAAGAATGGTGATGGTGTGTATGTACGTTGTTGATCATAATTTGTGAATCCGGTGCAAATGTAGGAACTAATTTTAAAATTCAAAACACCCGGACATTTTATAGAAATTATTCGGTTTTCGCGGCATTTTCATGGAAAATATTCAAAACCGCAATACTTCCGGCCGCTTGTGTCTATTTCAGATCAACCGGTATAAAAACGAGCGGCGTTGGCAGGCAGGAAGCGCCGGGTGGTGAATAAGTCAGCCTGATCGTTTGTTCCCCACCGTTTGCGGCCGGTTCGAATATCTGGATGAGCACCGCTTCCGGCGCGGCTTTCGTGACAAGCCGGTCCGACGGCAGCTGGATGATCCCTTCACGGAATTTTCCCTTGCTGACCACCATCGTATTTGCCATGCCCGCGCACCACTGGTTGTTGCCGCTGCGGGCGTTCCAGGTTACCAAAGCCAATCCTTTGCCATCGCTGCTCTTCCACTTCATTTCGATGTTATACATCACGCCGTAATTGCCCGCAAGCGCCGCAACGTCCGGCCGGCCCTGCATTTTGCCTTCCACCCAGGGGTCCCTCGCGCCATCTGCGAGAACGATCTCCATCGTGCCGTTTTTCGTATCGTATAAAGAATCTGCGATCACCCTGTAATTACTGACGCCGAATACGCCGCGGCCGGCATTCTGGCCTTTGGGCGGAATGATATTCGTGATGCGTTTCAAAGCGTCCGGGCCGGTGGTTTTCAGGTCTGTCTGGATCACGCTGATCTCGCCCGGCTGGTCGATCACGAATTCGTAGAATCCATGTACCAGCTCGTTGTACCTCACAATGTTCTTTTCCAGCTGTTCATCGATGGCGATCGCCTGGCCCGGCTTTATGGTACGGCTATTGCGCTGCGGCTTCGACGCGAAGTAGTCCGCCAGTCCCTGCTTGCCCACCTGGTAATAATTGGCGCTCGGTTTCTGGGAAGAATATTTCAGCATGCGGATGTGCATGTTTCCCGTACCGGTATTTTTGATCACGGCCGTGATGCGGCGGTCTATTTTCGCCGGTTCTTTAACGCCATTCACATTATAAACATACAACCTAACCGCACCGGGCTGAACCGGTTCCTGCAGCGCGATGCCTTCCGGCACCCGGATGTATTCGGGATCGTCTGCGATCAGGTATTGCGGGCCCGGCATTATTACTTTACGGTACGCGATGTCCGGTATCTTCTCCATCAGCAAATCCGGCAGTTCAACAATGCTTCCCTGTTTGGTACGAAGGATCGCGCTGGTCAGTTCAGGCTTCAATTCCTGCGCCAGCGTACCGGGCGATGCCAGGATGCAGGCGAGCAACAATGTTTTCCAGTCTGGTTGTTTCATTTTTTTTATTACATGTTAAATGGCACGATCGTGGCGGGCGTCGTAATTCAAATAATTTAAAGACTTTTCAAACTTAGTAATAATTTTTATTAATTAATAAGTGTTTTTAAAATAAAAAATTTAATAGGCGTATTTTTGCATAAAAGAAACAGGCCATCTCAAACATTGAGACGGCCTTTAGTGGTTAAATGGTCAACATGGGCTTGAATAACAAACAATTTCAGGTTGTAGAACGGGGGCTGATTTTACAGGACACAAAGCTGCAACTTGAAAACTTGGGAACCAAAAATAGCTGACCAAACCCTCAGGGGAAATGACGAATGCGGGATATCAGAAAAATGGCCCGATGTACTCGCGGATCGTCTTAAATTGCCGCCTATATGGCTCTTAAGAACATATTCAACAACAGCTGGGTAGTCAATATTCTGTTCCTGATCGTGCTGCTGGCGGTAAACCTGCTCATCAACCTGCAATATGAACCTATCAGCAATACGCGGCTATACCTTTACCAGGGCGTGTCTTTGGTATTTATTTACATCATGGCCGCGCTTCACAACAAATTCGCTTTGCAGCTGCTCATCATCAAAAGGCAGTACTGGAAATACCTGGCCGTGATCGCTTCCGGCCTGGCCGTTACCACTTTTGTGACCTACAGGCTGCGGGTAGACGTGTTCAGGACCGACATGGACATGCTCTGGATCGGCGACTTCGTGTTCGCCCTGGCTTGCCTGCTGATCGGCATCGGGCTGTGGTTCCTCTACCGCGGCGCCACCTTGCAAACCACCGAACTGCGCAACTCGCTCCTGTTAAGGGAAAAAGAGCTGCAATACCTGCAAAGCCAGCTCAACCCGCATTTTTTCTTCAACACATTGAACAACCTGTATGGGGTAAGCCTTCGTTACCCGAACAAAACGCCCGAACTGATCCTCAGCATTTCCGAGCTCATGCGTTACCAGCTCGAAAGCTCGCGCAAACAGTTCGTGCCGCTGGAAGACGAGCTGCAGTTCATCCGCAACTACGTGCATCTCGAAAGGGCGCGCGTGCGCCAGCGCTGCCAGGTGAATTTCAAGAAAAAAGGCCATGAAAAAGACCTGCTCATCACCCCGCTGATCCTGATCGCGTTCGTGGAAAACGCGTTCAAATACGCGCCGTCCAGCATGAGCGCCAGTTATATCAAGGTGGAGCTGGAGATCAAGGGGGAAACGCTGCATATGAAGATCCGCAACACCGTGCCGGACAACAAACAATCCGTATCTTCGACGGGCGTAGGGTTGAACAACGTAAAACAGCGCCTGGCGCTGGCCTATTCCAAGCGGCATACCCTCATCACGCACGAAGAGAATAACATTTATTATACAGAACTCATTTTAACACTGGACCGCCATGCAAACACTCCGTTGCCTGATCGTAGATGACGAACCCGGGGCGCACTACGTGCTGGAAGCGCATATTGAAAAAGTACAGGCCCTGCAGGTGGTAGGGCATTGCTACAACGCCATGGAAGCCGCCAACTTTCTCCACCGCGAGAAGGTGGACGTTGTGTTCCTCGACATCAACATGCCGGAGCTGAGCGGGCTGGACCTTCTCAAGACCCTCAACAATAATCACCCGAAGATCATACTCACCACCGCTTACAGCGAATTTGCGCTGGAAAGTTACGAGTACGACGTAGTGGATTATATTCTCAAACCCATCAGTTTTCCGCGTTTCCTCAAAGCGGTGAACAAGATCCTCCAGCAGGAAGCGCCGGTTACCTCGCCGCCCGTGGAGCCGCTGGTGCTTAAAACCGGCAGCACGCAAACCACCGTAGACCCGATGGACATCTACTACGTGCAAAGCATGGGCAATTACGTGAAAGTGTACCTCGAAAATAAATGCCTGATCGTAAACGCCACCACCGCCGAAATGGAAAAACTGCTGCCGGAATGCCATTTCGTGCGCATACACAAATCCTACATCATAGCGGCGGACAAAGTGGAAGAATGGGGACCGAGACATGTGGTGGTGCTGGATGAGAGCCTGCCAGTGGGGCAAACGTTCAAGATCAACCTGAACAAACTGAAGGAAAGATAATCCGCCTCGCTATTTGATCTTCGCCAATTTCGTGGTATTTTGTTTTCAAACAAAAAAGTATCCACGGTATGAAACGAATCCTACTCTTTCTGGCAATCCTGCTGCCAGTATTTACCCATGCGCAGGAACATCAGGAACATCAAAAACTGCTGACGAGCCGCTACTCCGAGGCACAGCTGGCCGCCATGCTGGTGAGCAACCAGGACTGGGTCACGTTACCCTCCTATTCCGACCGCGCGTTCTGGGACGGCCTGCCCGCTTCCATCCGCGGCGAATTGATCTCGCGCGGCGAAAACGCTTTGAATTTCGGCTGGGGCGTTGTAAAAGCCACCGATTACATGGAGTTCACCCGCACAGGCAACCGCGACATCATGCAGACGCCCAACACCCAACGCAAAAACGCGCTGCAGGCGCTTGCACTGGCCGAGCTGGCCGAAGGCAAGGGCCGGTTCACCGACCAGCTGATCAACGGCGTATGGGCCATATGCGAACAAAGCTCCTGGGTGCTGAGCGCGCATCTTCCCGTTACCAAAAACAAAGATCTGGTGCCGGACGTGACCAATCCCGTGATAGACCTTGGCTCGGCGGACGCGGGCGCATTGCTGGCATGGGTGCATTATTTTTTCCACGACAAGCTGGATGAAGTGAACCCGTACATCGCGGCGCGCATCCGGAACGAAGTGCGGAATAAAATACTGGAGCCCTATTACAAACGCACCGATTTCTGGTGGATGGGCTTCAACGACCGCGCGCAGAACAACTGGAACCCCTGGATCAATTACAACGTGATGCAGTGCATCCTGCTGCTGGAAAACGACCAGGCGCTGCGCACCAAAAACATTTACAAAGCCATACAATCCATCGACCGGTTCACCGACTGGTACCTGCCGGACGGCGCCTGCGACGAAGGCCCCTCCTACTGGAGCCATGCCGGGGGCAAATATTTCGAATGCCTCGAGCTGCTGAACCATGCCACCAAAGGCAAGCTGAACGTATATTCCCACCCGCTCATCAAAAACATGGGGCAATATATCGCCAATGTGTACATCAAGGCGCCGTATTTCGTGAACTTCGCGGACGCCGGCGCCAAAGGCGGCATCAACGAAGGCATGGTGTACCGCTTTGGCAAAGCCATCGGCAGTGCGGAAATGACGGGCTTCGGATCGTTCGTCGCACATATGGACAAAATGGACGAACACGCCTCTTCCGGTACCATCGAAGCCGTGATCACCGATCTTACCACCATGAAAGAGATCATGGCCAGCCCCGCGAAAGAGCCGCTGATCGATCACGCCTGGTACCCGGACAACCAGGTGGCCATCGCGCGGGAATATCCCGGCAGCCAGAAAGGTTTTTATTTCGCGGGCAAAGGCGGGCACAACGCGGAATCGCATAACCACAACGACGTGGGCACCTTCATACTGTATTACAATGGCATGCCCTGCCTGGTAGACGCGGGCGTAGGCACATACGTGCGCCAGACCTTCAGCCCGGACCGTTACAAGATCTGGACCATGCAGTCCGCCTACCACAACCTGCCGCTGATCAACGGCGTGCAGCAGATGAACGGGCGCAGTTTCAAAGCGGCTTCGGCAACGTTCTCCGCCACCTCCAAACAAGTGAAATTTACGGCGGACATTGCCACGGCTTATCCGAAAGACGCCAAAGTAAAATCCTGGAAAAGAAGTTATACAATGCAGCGCGGCAAATCCTTCACCATCAGTGACATTTACCAGCTGGACGCTTTCGTGGCCGCACCGGAGCTGCATTTTCTTTCCGCCTGCAAGGTAGACGTTTCCACACCCGGCGTGATCAAACTTTCCGGGCAGGACTTCACGCTGAACATGCGTTACAACGCCAGCCAGCTGGAAGCCAGCACCGAGCACATCGACAACAAAGACCCGCGGCTGGAACGCAGCTGGCCCGGCGGTCTGGAGAGGATCGTTCTCAAATCGAAGAACAACGGGGTGAAAGGAGAATTAAAAGTAGAGATCAAAGGTTGATATAAACAGAAAGAGCCCTCTCACGGGCTCTTTCTTATTTTATGAGTTTGTAATTCCTGTAATCGAACAAACGTTTTCCTATTTTCTGCTCTATCCAGTACAATAATTTTTTACGGAAACTTTTGAATTGTTTTTTGTTCACGTCGTGCTCGAACTCCCAGTTTTTGCTGGCAACGCGTGCTTTCATCACTTCGGGATGCGTACCTGTGAAGTGTTTCAGTGAATCGATGCCTGAGTAGTCGAACCACTCCGCATCTATCACGTGTTTGATCTTTTCAGGATGATTGCCGTGATAGAGTTTCGCGGTGTTTTTCCATTTGTTCATCGCGTGCAGCAGGTCTTTCACCCAGCCATAGTGGTAAATGTACGCGTTGATGGCCTTTACGCGCAGTTTTCTGCCGTTGATGCGGAAGCCCTGCGCGTCTTTGTACGAGCGCACATCGGGGAGATGCCGCACGATCCTGATCTCCTGGTTGTACCAGGTGCGCGAATCGCCGAGGTAATCGTAGCTTCCGTAAAAATGACGGTACCTGAACAGCAGCCCTTCTACTTTTTGATCGTCTTTATACTGCTCCATAGCCGCGCGGATGGCGGCATAATCGTTTTCGTGCACAACCTCGTCTGCCTGGATATAAAACGCCCAGGTGGCATCGGGACTGATGTGCGCGTAAGCTTTATCGGTTTCCACGGCCAGGATGCGACCGCCTTCTTTCAGCGAATCGTCCCATACGGAATGGAATATTTTGATCTTCGGAGAATCGATGCACTGGATAAGTGCAAGCGTTTCGTCTTCGGAATCGCCAACGCTAACGATCAATTCATCGCAAAGCGGCAGCACGGAACGGATCGATTCCACGACAGGATAGTCGAATTTAACGGCATTTCGAACAAAGGTGAACCCGGATACTTTCATATAAACAGTTGTGTTATAGGGCGGCCCGAAAATACATTCTTCGGGGGAGAAATTTATCTTTTTATCGGAGAGGTATAGGATTGAGAATCAGACTGTTTTTATTGGAAGGAATTTTTCATTTTAGCAAACAATAAACATATAATTGATAATCAATTAATTGCATGAAACCTACTATTCGAAATAACTCTTCATTCCCGATATATTCTCACCAATTACGGCCGCGGGCTGGGGTACTAAAATGCTTGAGCAAATTTCTGACGACCTTCAAAGGAGACTACCGGGACTAAGGGGATTCAGCGTGCAAAATCTTAGAAAAATGAGACTCTTTTATCAATCTTATATTGATTTGCAAATAATTCTAATTGGCTCAACAGTGTTGAGCCAATTGACCGGGATATCCTATTTCACTCCCGCACCGATCACAATATCTTCCGGCGCGATCGTTTTTCCTTTCACCACATCTTGCATGAAGCTGTCTATTTTGTCGAACTCGCGGAACATATAGCCGCTTACCTCGTGGCCTTTGCCGGTGTACGTATATAGCAGCGCGGGTTTGTTCCAGGTCTTGGCCTGCTCCAGGATCGTTTTGGCGCCGAACATGATCATCCAGCCGTCGGAATTGGCGGGACAATAGTGATGCGAGGCCGTTCCGTATGGCACCAACTGGTCTTTCGTGCCATGCATCAGCAACATCGGCACCCAGTTTTCCTGTTTCAGCGTGTTGATGTCTATCAACGCCCCGGCAAATATCAGCGCGCCTTTGAAACGCGGCGTGGCAAAATAATCGTACCGCGCTTTGTCCGTTTTTGCCCAGGGATTGTACAGCAGCTGCAAGATCGTTTCTGCGCCGGCGCTGCTGCCGGAGATGAAGAATTTCGACGTATCGACCTTCAACGTTGCGGCGTTCGAAATAATATACTTCGCCGCATCGGCGGCATCTTCCACCGCGGTGCTGATGGCTTTGAGCTTCACCGGCGTAACCGTATTGCAGCCAAATTCGCCGCCTTTCAGGTAAAGCCGGTAAGAGATCACGAATACGTTGTACCCCCTTTTTTGCATGCCTTCGGCAAAGGGTTTCTGGTTCTTGGGGTCGCCGCCGGTAAAACCGCCGCCGTGCACGAACATGATACTCATGCCGTTTGGCGAAACAGTCGGTTCGTAATGGTCGATGTAAAGCGTATCGTTACCCTTTACGGCGTATGTAATCCTGGTTTGCGCCTGCAGCACGCAGGGAAGCAGTATGAGTGCGATTATCCATTTCATAGGCGACTAATTTAAACAATTACCGGCTCAACATAAAATGCCGGGGCTTTTTCCAGCGTTTGCCACACCTGGTACAACCCGCGCGGCACATGAAAACACCCCTTCCATTTCCCGCCTTTCAGCTGCAGCAGCGGCTGGCCCTGGCGGTTAAGGTACCCGAACCATTCGGGATGTTCCCTGTCACGGAAATGTTCCCACGTATATGCATGCACTTTTTCGAACCAGGTTTTGCAGGCCTCGTCTCCCGTCAGCTGCCAGCCTTTGGCAAGGAATACGAGCGTTTCGAGATGCACCCACCAGAGTTTCTGGTCCCATTCCAGCTGCTGCGGCGGCCGGTTATGAATGTCCATGAAATAAAAGATACCGCCATGTTCCTTATCCCAGCCGTACTCCAGCATCCGCAGCCCGATGTCGCAAGCTTTGCGCGCCAGCAGCGGGTCGTTCAGCCGCACCGCCAGGTCCATGATAAACCACATCGCTTCAATAGCGTGGCCGGGATTGAGCAGGCGGCCTTCGAAACTGTCGGAAAAGCTGCCGTCTGCCAGCACGTTCTCCAATATCAGGCCCGTTTCTTTGTGGTAAAACACTTCCATCACCTCGTGCAGCACTTCGGGAATAAATTCGCTCACCTTCCCGCTTCCCAGGATATGCTCCAGCTCCAGGGAAAGATTGCACAGGATCATGGGCAGCGCGAAGTTCTTCAGCGGCCGCGTTCCCGGGAAATTCTTCGTGTATTTTCCTTTCGGGTCGTTACGGCGGCGGAGGATGTTGTCAAAAGTATCTTTCGCGATGGCATGATACCTTTCATCCGGCGCGATCTTATACAGCGCGCCAAAACCCATGGCGGCAAAACAATCCGAAAAAATATTGTACGGCTGGATGAGCGGTTTCCCTTCTTTCGTCATCGAAAAATACCAGTTGCCTTCCGCGTCGCGGCCGTGTTTTTCCATGAATTTCGCGCCGTGCAGCGCCATATCTTTCCACTGCGCATTGGCGCCCAATTTGTCGTGCAGCATGGAAAACATCCATACTTCGCGGCCCTGCAGCCACATGAACTTATCTGTGTCGAATACTTTTCCCTGCCGGTCCAGGCAGGTAAAAAAGCCGCCATTCTCTTCGTCGCGCGAGTTCGCGATCCAGAATGGCAGCACGTTTTCCAATAATTCCCGTTTATATAGCTCGGCTAATTGTTTCATGAATTTGCTGATGGGTTATTTTAATCCGGCGATGTACTCCTGATATCGGTTATATAAATGCCCGGCCTGCAGGTAAGCAGACTGCGGGCTCATAAAATGCGAAAATTCGAACGTAATGGCTTTGTCGTAACCAGCCATGCGGGCCGCTTCCAGCTTCAGCCGCAGCTTTTCGAACTTGATCGGCAGGAACTTGATGGGCATGTCGCGGTCGAAAGTTTCCGCGTTCGTCCAGCATTGCATGCCGAATTTGTCCGCCATCTTTTTGTTGACGGCGAAAAATTCCGGCAGTTCATGGTAATCGATATGCCCGTCCTGGAAAGCGATGGCGTCTACCACGCCGCGCACGCCGTCGAATATTTCGCTCCATTCCTTTTCGTGTTCGTGCACGGAAACGGCATCGGCCTTGGTAAGTTCTGCCGATGCGGCCATCACGGCCTTTTTGCCGTCTATCCACGGGGAAATGAAAGTGGGCAGGCCGTTGCTCACCGCCTTGCACTGGTTGCCGAGCGTGGAAAACGCTTCCACCGCGCCTTTCGTTCTGCGGCTGATCTCCATGCTGAGATACCAGCCGCGGAAACTTTTGTAATGGCCGTATTGTTTCCACACTTCATCGATCACGAAGCGGTTGGCGTCGATCTCGTGCTGCATGTTCCCGCTGTCCCAGTACAAACCGCTGTCGTACAGCCCGAAATAGAACTGCATGCCGTGTTTATCCGCCAGCTCCAGGTACATTTTCACCAGGTCTACCGGTGGTTCGTAACAGCCGAACTGCTTTTGCAGGTAGGCGGACGGGTACGTGATGAACCGCCGGTAGCCGCTCCTGATCAGGATCACGGTGTCGATGCCGATGGCTTTCATATGCCCGAAATCGCGGTCCCATTCTTCCCTGCCCCAGTTCTGGTGGGGTATGTCGTGACTGATCTCGTCCAGGAAAGTGCCGGTTATTTTCATACTACAATTGTTTTTTCATTTTTAACCAGTTCACCCAATCCACATACGCGGCCGGCAGCAGGTGAATGCCGTCTTTCGTGTATTCCGCCTTTAGTTCGCCGTTTTCGCCGGCAAACAGCTCGTGCAGGTTGAGATAAGTGAGATGGAAGTCTTCCGCCAGTTTCACGATGCCTTCGTTGATCGCTTTCACCATGTGGGCTTTGCCTTTGAGATACGCGTAGGGAAGTTTTTCTTCATTGAGCGGCAGCACGCTCTGCACCACGATCTTCGTTTTGGGAAGCGCCGTAGTGAGGCGTTCGAGAATGCGGCGGTAATTGTTCAGGCTCATTTCGGTAGGCAGGCCGCGGCCGACGTCGTTGATGCCGATGAGCAGGAAGATCTTTTCCGGTTTTTGCTGAATTATTCCGTCGAGGCGGGCCAGCACGCCGAAAGTGTTATCGCCGCCGATGCCGCGGTTGGCTACTTTGCGGCCGGGCAGCAGCTCGTGCCACTCGCCGCGTTCGGTGATACTGTTGCCGAGGAACAGGATGTCCGCCGGCCGGGTGTTCAGCTGGCCGTACAGTTTCATACGGTCCTGGTAATACCAGTTGGCATAGCTGCTGTCGGTTTTCTTTTGTGCCACGCCTGCAAAGGGAAGCAGGCAGAGGGCGAGGATGAACTGCTTCATGTTAAAGGTATTTTTTGCTTTGCAGGTAACGCACCCAGGCGGGGTAAGACCCCACGCGAAGATGCAGCCCGTCGGGGGTTTCTTCGATTTTAAGCTGGCCTTTGGCATCGGCGAATACTGCGTGCAGGTTCACGTAAGTATACCGTTTTTCCTTGGCGATCTTCCTGATGGATTCGTTGAGCAGCGCCACGTTGGCGTTGGTCACTTTTTTGAAACCTTCCACGAGCGCCGTATCGTTCACCGGCAATACGCTTTGCAGGTACACTTTGGTTTTGGGCGAGCCGGACTTTATCATTTCCGCCGCCCGTTCGATGTTGCGGGCCACCACGTTCACGGGCGTGCCGCGTTTGAGATCGTTCACGCCGATGAGCAGGAATATTTTCGCGGGCCTGGCGGCGATGATCTGCGGGAGGCGGTTCAGCACGCCATACGTTACGTCTCCGCTGATGCCGCGGTTCTGCACGGGCCGGCCGGGCAGGATGTCGTTCCATTTACCCGCTTCGGTGATGCTGTTGCCGAGGAAAACGATGGCGTTTTTCTGTGCGGGCAAAACAGCGAACAGCGCCATTCTTTCACGGTAATGCATGTTGTCGAACGAACTGTCTATTGACTGGCACATGCCCGGGAGGGCAGCCAGCAAAACAAATCCCGTTATGATGAGCTGTTTCATGTCGTCTGTTTTTTGTATTGTTCGTCCACGTCTTTCAAACGGTTCCACCAGTTTTTCTTCAGCATCCAGGTGGTGGCGATAAAGATGAGCGTCCAGCCGAGGAGCTGGTAATTTTCGCGGATCATGAAATAGATGGGTATAACCACCTGCGCCATTTGCCAAACGATGCCGGTGAAAATGTTGACCATGTCGCGTTTGAAATCCCCGTTCGGTTTGAAATCCGGGTCTTCGGCCTGCACTTCTTTTTTGATCGGGCCCCAGAAGCCCCAGGGATTGGTCTGTTTGTAAAACGCTTTCACGGCTTCGCGGTTGACCAGCGGGGACAAATATGTGCCGAGAATGCATCCGCCGAAAGAGAACAGCAGGATGATGGGGAACACGTAAATGTCCACGATATCGGGGAAGAAAAACAGTTTGATAGTGCTGCCGATAAGGCCGAACAACATGCCGTAGAAATAACCGTAGCCGGTAAAACGCCACCAGATCCATTTCAGGAAGTTGGCCGCGGCATAACCGCCGTACAGCGCAGAGGTGATCCACAGCGTGAGTTTGTTCAGCGAAGCGCCCATAAAACCGAACAGGATGCCGATACACACCAGCACCATGGAAGACAGGATGCTCATACGGATCAGCTTTTCGTTGGAACTGTTGGGGTTGATGTATTTTTTGTAGATGTCGTTCACGATATAAGCCGGGGCGGCATTCACGAAAGCGGAAAAAGTGCCCATGAACGATGCGAGCAAACCCGCCAGCAGCAGACCTTTGAAACCAGCCGGCACGAACTTCGCGATCGCCAGCGGCGCGATCTTTTCAAAATCGATATTGCCGCCCTGCGCGCCCAGCTCCGTTTGCATGTACACCAGCGCCAGCACGGCGAAAGCCGCCACCATGAGGTAACGCGGAATGTACATCACCCAGATGGTGGTAAAGCTCATTTTGGCCGCGTCGCCGGGCGTGCGGGTGCTCAGCACACGCTGCATGTCGTAGCTCGGCACCGGCCCCGCAATGGAGGCAAAAATGCCTTTGAACAACATCATCATGATGAGGATGCCGAACAGCCCGAAACCGTCTTTTGCGATCTTTTCGTTCACCCCGGGAAAGGGTGTGTTCGCCCAGTTCAGCCCGAGGTCCCAGCCGAAACCGAGGTCTTTCCAGCCACCGGGTATCGCCGCCTGCACCTGTTCCGCCGTTACCGAAGTATAAGCGATGTACCCGATCACGAAACAGCTGATGGTCATGATCACAAACTGCATCACCTCGGTGGCCACCACGCTGTACATGCCGCCTTTGATGGTGTAAAGCGTGGTGAGAATGCACAGGATCAGCGCGTAACTTCTTTCAGACGAAAGATGCAGCGAACCGATCTGCACCGCCAGGTCCCAGGGGAGAATGGACGTGCAGAACTTGCCGATGCCTTCAAAAAAGTAAGCGATAAACCCGATCACGCTCACGATGGCGAAAATAACGATGATGATATGCGAAAGCCGCGCGCCTTTACCGTCGCCAAAACGGAAAGTGATCCATTGCGCGCCGGTCATTACATTGGAGCGGCGCATCCAGATGGCGAGGTAAACAAATACGAAAACCTGGTTCCAAACCGGCCACAGCCATGGAATGAAGGCGCTTTTGAGGCCGTAGATAAAAAGAATGCTCACTGTCCACATCGTGCCCGAAATGTCGAACATGCCGGAAGCATTGCTGAGGCCCAGCATGTACCATTTCATCTTGTTGCCGCCAAGAAAATAACTCTGCAGGTCTTTCGACGCTTTTTTCGCGATGTAAAAACCCAGGAACAGGATGGCGATGATGTAGCCGATAATGATCCCGATATCCAATATGCTTAATGACATCTGTATGTGTTTATGTTTTCCAGAACCATTTCCGGTTGACGAAAAATATTGTGATGAGCGATACGACGCCCGTGAACAGCAAGCCTTTCAGCACGCCCAGCCAAACGTTCGCATCCATGTTTTTGTACCCCTGCATCAGGCCGCTGAGATGCATCAGCGGCAATAGCAGCAGGTTCCCGGCTACGTATGCTACCATCGGGTTTCGCCCGTTCGCGGCCAGGTAACGGATCAGCCGGTTGCAATAACCGTAATATTCCATGATGCAAAAACCCAGTATCACCAGGAATGCCAGCCCGCCGGTCACAAAATAATAACTGTAATTGGAAGGATCTTTTTTGATCCCGCCCTGCGTACAGTCGAAGAACAGGCCCAGCCACAGCAGGTATACGCCCGCCTGCAAAAAGTTCATCCAGGAAGGCACCGGGCTGAGCATTTTACGCGCGAGGAACAGCATGGCCGCTCCTACCCCAACGTTCAGCGCCAGGTTGAGCACCAGCTGCCGGTTGAAAAGGAAGACAAGATTGATGAGCACCAGCGCCAGCGTGCCCGCGGCGATCAGCTGCCATTTGCGTTTGTCTCCGGCATTGCCCGCCGGAAGCGCCAGCTGCAGCCATTCCCCGGCAAATGTGCCGGGTATGATGATGAACAGGTATTTGAGATAATAGAATTTGTACGCCCAGGGCAAGGGGCTCCAGTCGTACACTGCCTTGCCCCAGCTGTCTGCCGTTTGGGCGGAAAGGAACACGGCCACGATGAACGGCAGCACGCCGATCCGCAACAGCGGCTGTTTAACGGTGAGCCACCAAATGAGCGTGCCGAACAGCGCCATGTTTGCCAGCACGATAATGATCACGTCGCTGCGGGACAGGTCGATTTTTTGGTAGAACAGGAAACCCGCTGCCAGCGCGAAAGCCACGATCTTCGGCACTATACTTTTCATCCGGATGAACATCAAACACAACAATGCGAACGCGCCGATGGAAATCAATTGCTCCGCTGCTCCGGGTGTGCCGGACTGCACCCAGGCGCGGGCATGCAGCGTGAAAATGGCGAAGAACACCAGCAGGGCGAAACGTTGCAGCATATGCCCCAGCAGTTTCCAGGCTGGCGTATTTTCCCGGATCTTTTTCTGAAAGGCCAGCGGGATGGCCGCGCCCATGCTGAACAGGAAAAACGGGAACACAAGGTCTACCCACGTAATGCCCGCCACTTCAGGCCTGAACTGGTGATACGGCGGCGGCGTTTGCGCATGGTACATCCACGCCGGCAAAATGCCGAACGCGATGCTGCTCGACAGCACCATGGCCAGGATAGCGAAGCCCCGCAAGGCGTCCAGACTGTTACTCCGGTTCATAAAAAAAATTTCAAAACGAACCGCCGGCACACACCGGCTGTTCGCGGATCAATGTCTTGCTTTAATTCTTCAATCCTTCCTTCAGTTCTTCCCACCAGCCGTAGTTAATAATATGCACGATGTCGAACACCATGGCGCCGTCGGACTTTTCGCGGCACATTTTCATGGCTTTTATGAATTGTTCGGGGTGCCCTTTGTATTGTTCTACATACAAACCGGCGTACACCGGTATTTTACCGCCGGTAAGACGGTTCACCAGGTCCGCGGAACCTTCCACGGTATACCAGTCTTCCGCCGCCCTGGTCTGCGCGGCTTCCGTGCGGTTCACCCTGCTGGTGTCGATCTTGTTTTTCTCGGCTTTGGTTACTTCGAAATAGTAGTTGCCGGTCGTGAAAAGATCAAGCGCTTCGGCGTAGGCGTATTTTTTATAACCGGGCGTGGCCCATGAAAACTCTTTGGAAGGATCGTAGTCTTTGCTGGCCCAGTTCACGCCCAGCTCGTAGTACGTGGGGTACCAGCTGCCGGTATAGTCGCCGAAAACGATCTTAGGGTTGACTTTTTTGATCACGCCGCGCGCTTCGTACACAAAGTCGTGGATCACTTTTGCGCGCCATTCGATCCATTGATTAAAAAGCGGGCCTTTTACTTTTTCGGGTTTATCGCCCCCGGTGTACGACAAAATATCTTCCGGCCAGCGGCTTATTTTTTTACCGAGGTATTTTTCGAAAGCCTTGCGGGAATAGTCGGAGAAGTCCGTAGACAGGGCATCGTATCGTACGCGGTCGAGAATGATGCCGTCCAGCTGCGGGTACATTTTTACGAGTTCTTTCAGAATGGACAGCTCGTATTGCTGCACGTCCCGGTTGGCGGGATTAAGCATGGCCGAGTATTTGTTTTTCTGCCCGGTAATTTTGGTGAAGCCGGTGCCGGGCAGGTAACTAATGGTTTGCCAGTTGGTTTTGGAAGCGTCGCTGTACACCACGCCGCGGTCGAAATGATTGTGACCGGCCACGAAAACGTTGGTGCTGGCGTGTACTTTCAGGCCGAGACGATGACCTTCCTGCAGAAACACGGTAAGCATGTCCCACGAAAGGTCCTTCACGCCGCTTTGGTATTCCCCTTTCCATTCTTTCATTACCGGCGCTATCTTGCTGGGATACAGCACCTCGCCCGTAATGGGCTTTACATCCACCACCACATCGGTAACGCCCGCCTCTTTCGATCTTTCGAGGTAATAAGTGATGGAATCCTTCACGGTGAAACGTTTGAAGTTGGCGGTAGCGTCAAACCAGAGGATATTCCTGTGGGGGTGCTTTTGCTGCGCGCTGGCAGCAACGCAGCATCCGGTCAGCATACACAGGCCCAGTGCTAATTTTTTGAAATTCATCTTGTTCGTTTGTTCCGTTCTTAAATCATTGCAATTGCCCGGCAAAGTTGACACCGCGCCGGAATGGATCGAGATAATGGTCGATGAGCACTGCGGTGGCGGCGCGGTTAAGCGTGATATCCGCAGCAGGTGTACCGGGTAAGGATAATTTTTTCCAGTCGGCCCGCGCTTGTTGCAGGGTGATCTTTTTGCCGCATTTTTCGAACAGCTCCAGGAGGAACTGCAGGCTGAGCGGTTCTCCGGAAGCGCCCCAGAACGTGCGCAGCGGCTCGTAATAAGCGCGCAGGCCGTCCATTACTTCGTAACGCGTGGGAATATCGTCCGGGTAAAACCAGGTCTGGTTCGCCCACTGGTACGGCACACCCGAGCCTTTCAGGATGCCTGTGGCGCCGATGCGCTGGATGGCGGCGAAGTACGGGCTTTCGGCATTTACATCGATGAAGGGCATGATGTAAGCTTTGCTGTCCAGCAGCGCCTGCTGTACGTCGCGGATAGCAGCCTGCCTTGGCTGAATATGCTGTTTCAGCGACACGGCCGCCAGCGCGCCCGCAGCCTGACCGATGCCCAGCACTACGGGTTGCAGGCGGGTGGCGCCGTTCACGATATTGGTCACGCCGATGCTTTTTTCCGCAACGATCAGCCCGTCCACTTCGTTAGGCACCAGGCTGCCCAGCGGCACGTTATACGAAGGCACGCGGATCTTCACGAAATCGATCTTCGGCGCGGCCGGATTTTTTTCATGGTGATGATCGATGGTATAATCGCCCACAGCAATACCGGTGCGGTACAGCGGCTCGGGCTGTTCGTAAGGTTTGGCCACGTGGTTCACGGTTAGCAGCGCTTCACCTTTCAGGCGGCGGCTTTCGCGGTGGTAAGGGATCATGGGCAGTTTGTCCGCGGTAGGAAACTCATCGTCTGCAATGCCCAGGTTTTTATACCCCAGCTCGGTTTGCAGGTAATAAATAAAACGCAGGCTGTGCAGTTTGGCGGCTTTCAGCGCTTCCTCCCGCTGGGCAGGCGTTTTCTCGATGATGTTCAGGTAAAAATCATTGCCGCTTTTCGGCCAGTTGATCATGTATTTATTGTTCGGCAAACGGCCGTACTGGATCATTTTGTTGCAGTTGTTGTCCGGCGAATCGAAGGATGCGGGGTCGGACACGTCGCAGCTGTGTTTGAACTCGTCCGCGTTGTAACCTTCGGGTTTGCGGATGGTTTTGTTCGCGCCTTTACCGTAATCTTTCAACACCACTACATAAGTAAGGTCCTGTATAATGTCGTTGGAAACGGCCGGAGCCTGTGTTTCTCCCGTCTCTTCGCGCGCGTCCATCCCGATATTGTATTTCGCGCCGGCGGCGGCCATTACATCGCCGAGTTCGGTGGCGTCTATCACCAGTTTCGCGGAGATGACGGAAGTTCTTTTTCCTTTGGCAACGGTCACCAGCCATTGGCCGTTTTCTTTCCGGATAGACTGAAACCTGGTCTGGTAGCTGATCTGAAGGTTCTTTTCCTTCGCCGCCATTTTTTTTAAAATATTGTTGCCCACATGCGGTTCGAAAAGCGTATTGCTAACCCAGCCGGTAAATACTTTTTCCGGCCCGCCGTAATAATTATACAGCTGTGCGCGAAATTCGCCCCAAAGACCGGAAGGCATGCGGTGATTGCCGTCTATCGCCGAAACGCCCGCGGAGGTAAGCATGCCGCCGAGCCAGTCCGTTTCTTCGATCACCAGCGCCTGCACGCCCATTCTTGCCGCCTGGATGCCGGCCATGGTACCGCTGGCGCCGCCGCCAACGATGAGAAGGTCCGTTTGCCGCTGCGCTTTCGCTTGAAGGCCAACCAGGCTGAGTAGCAGTATGATCCACCGGAAGCCGGTGCGCGTTGTTCTGTTCATTACGTGTTCCAATTTTCCCGGGGCCGGTTCCCGTGTTTACCCGGCGATTATTTGATTGACCGCTGTTGCAGGGAACAGCAAAAAACGTGTAGGCGTTAGCGTTTAAAAATTAAGACGGCATAAGGTGTACGATCTAATTCTTAAAATGATCCCACTAAATAAGAATAAAATTTATTAAAACACAAGTACTTTTTAATTTATTTTTTTAACTACGAAGTAATTAACCGGAATTGAATTTTAAGTCCGGACGTAAATCAAAATAATATTATTCCTTACAGCTGTTTTGGAGAATTGCGGGGGTGGTAATTGGGAAGCGGGTGCTTTGGAGAATTTGTTTTTAATTTTTTTTAAAAAGAATATATTTGTGTAACGAAACGTTTTAAAACCTTCCCCAACAATGAGTACATTCTTTGAAGAATTGAATAATGAAACCCTGGGCGGAGTGGCTTACAAGAACCTGAGCCTGAAGAAAAAGATCATCGCTTATTTCACCAATATCAACAATGCCACCATTGCCGACCTGGCGAAGGAGCTGAACGCTTCCACGCCCAAAGTGACGCACCTGCTGAACGAATTGCTGCAGGAAGGCCTGGTGAACGATTACGGGAAGGTGGACAGCACCGGCGGCCGCAAGCCCAATCTTTACGGCATGGCCCCCGACGCCGGTTTTTTTATCGGGGTGGAAGTAAAAAAGTATCATATCAATATAGGCCTGCTGGATTTTAAACGGAACCTCGTCAAATTTTCGGAAAAGATCCCTTACGAGTTGCAAAACACCGCCGCTTCGCTGGACGAATTGTGCAAGATCATCCTCCGTTTTACGGACGAACTGCCGGTGGGCCGCGAAAAGATCCTGGGTGTGGGCGTGAACCTTTCCGGCCGCATCAATTACGCCACGGGCTACAGCTACAGCTTTTTCCATTTCGACGAAGAGCCGCTGAGCCGCGTGATAGAAGCGCGCATCGGCATACGCACCTTCCTCGAGAACGATTCCCGCGCCATGGCTTACGGCGAGTTCAGCAGCGGCACCGTGAACAACGAAAAGAACGTGCTGTTCGTCAACCTGGACCATGGTATCGGCCTCGGCATTCTCATCAACGGGCAGCTGTATTACGGCAAATCCGGTTTCGCGGGGGAATTCGGTCACATTCCCTTCTTCAACAACGAAGTGATCTGCCACTGCGGCAAAAAAGGCTGCCTGGAGACCGAAGCCTCCGGCCAGGCGCTGGTGCGCAAGTTCCAGGAAAAGATCAAAGCCGGTTCTTCCTCCTCCGTCATGCGCAAGCTGAAAAAAACCGAACAAATTACGCTGGCAGATATCATTCACGCCGCCAACAACGACGACATGCTTGCCATCGAGCTGGTGGCCGAGGTCGGCGAAAAACTCGGCAAAGGCATCGCCATGCTCATCAACCTTTTCAACCCCGAGCTGGTGATACTGGGCGGCAGCATCGCCACTACCGGCGATTACATCCGCCTGCCCATCAAAAGCGCCATCAACAAGTATTCCCTCAGCCTCGTCAATAACGACACGCAGCTGGTGCTGAGCCGCCTCGGCGAAAAGGCCGGCATTATCGGTGCCTGCCTGCTGGTACGCAATAAACTGCTATATCCCGGCGCCGGCTGAGATAATTTCCGCTTCCGCTGTTTCGGATACCTAACTTTCTGTGTATCTTGTGGATATGAGCAATCCGGCGCGATCCCTGTATCAAAAAATAGCAGCACTGGAAAAAATGGGAGAGGAATTTCCGGCTGTTATCATTGTACATAACCTCGACACGCAATCTGTAGAATACATGTCAGCCAAAGGGCAGGAAATACTGCAAACCAGCCTGCCTGAACTTCGCGCCATGGGGCCCGAATATTTCCACCGTTTTTTTAATCCGCAGGATATGGAAGATTATCTTCCGCGTATCATGCGCCTCATTCATGAGAACCTCGACGACGCGTTCGTGTCTTTTTTCCAGCAGGTGCGCGCGCATCCGGGCATGGACTGGGAATGGTACCTCAGCGCCACGAGAATATTCATGCGCAACGACGAAGGGGCGCCCACCCATTGCATCACGCTGGCCATGCCCATTCACCCGGAACATCACATCACCATGAAAGTGAACCGGCTGCTGGAGGAAAATAATTTCCTGCGCAAATATAAACACATCTTCGCGGCGCTCACGCACCGCGAAAAGGAGATCCTGCGGCTGATGGCGCTGGGCTCCAATTCGGCGGACATTGCGGCGGGGCTGAACATTTCCGAAAAAACGGTCTCCACGCATCGCCGTAACATCAAAAACAAACTCAACGCACAGTCCGCTTACGACATCACGCGTTTCGCGCAGGCATTCGACCTTATCTGACCACGATTTATTATTATATTGTGGTTATGACCACATCCTTCCCGCAAGTATTGCTGGCGCTCGCGGCCGGCATTGCCCTTATCATTTTGCTGACAGTACGTTTCAGAATGCATGCGTTCTTCGCGTTATTCCTCGCCTGTTTCGTGGTAGGGCTGGGCGTGCAGCTGCCTTTCGCCGCGGTGATCAACACGATGAAAGACGGCTTCGGTCATATTCTCCGCAGTCTTGGTTTTATCATCATGCTGGGTACCATGCTTGGCGTGATACTGGAGCATACCGGCGCTACGCGCGTAATGGCGGCGGCGATACTAAAGATCGTGGGGGAAAAAAGAGCGGCGGCGGCCATGGGCATCACGGGTTTTATCGTGGGCTTGCCGATCTTCTGCGATTCGGGGTACATTGTGTTGAGCGGGCTGAACCGTTCCGTCGCCAAACGAAGCGGGGCCTCGATCCTGGTGATGTCTGTATCGCTGGCTTCGGGCCTGTACGCCGTGCATTGTTTGATCCCGCCGCATCCCGGGGCAACGGCCGCCGCGGGCATTATCGGCGCCGATATCGGCAAACTGATCCTGATCGGCGCCCTGGTGGCCATTCCTGCCGCTATCGCCGGGTGCTGGTGGGCGTCGTTTATGGGAAAACGTATTCCCGTTACCGATACCGCCGAAGATCATGAAGAAGAACCTTTGCCTGAAATGCCCGCCTGGAAAGCATTTCTCCCCATCATCCTGCCCATCGTGCTGATCGGCGCGGGCGCTTTCAGCGATTTGCAAAAAGGCGGCAGCCTGCTGCATGTGCTCGGCGACCCCGTGATTGCCCTGGCGGTGGGCGTTTTGCTGGCCTTTTATACGGGGAAGAATTGGAAACGCACGGCCGTAAGCCATCTCATGACCGAAGCGGCGGAAAAAGCCGGCGGCATACTCGTGATCATCGGCGCGGGCGGCGCTTTCGGCGCCATACTCGCCACCACCAAAATCGGCGATCACTTTTCCTCCTCATTACAACTCGGCCACATCGGCATCATATTCCCTTTCCTGCTCGCCGTATTGCTCAAAACGGCGCAAGGCTCGTCCACCGTGGCGATCATGACCGCCGCGTCCATCATCCAGCCGCTGCTGCCCGTGCTCGGGCTGGACGGCGATACCGGCCGCCTGCTGTGCATGCTGGCCCTGGGAGGCGGCTCCATGATGGTTTCCCACGCCAACGACGCCTACTTCTGGGTGATCAGCAAATTCTCCGGCCTCGAAATGAACCCCATGCTGAAAGTTTATTCCGGTGCAACCATCCTGATGGGGGTGGTCACTTTTGCCATAGTTTACATCCTGTCGGTTTTCATGCTGTAAAACGGCGCGCGGAAAACAGAAATGGCTTATATTTGACGCCCGATTTGTTTTTTGACCACGCCGCCTAACTACGCTGAACGCCATGCCTGCACAATACACGCTTACCGAACACAAGTTCCGTCAAACGGAAGATTTTGCCGATTCCGAAGTGAGTACCGCCTCCTTCGAAGGGGTCAGCATTATTTTCGCCAACGGGTACCAGCAAAAAGAAGTGACACGGGAAGACGACCGCACCGAATCTTTCCTCGACATGTATTTCTGCCTGGAAGGCAGCAGCGCCGCACATTCGCGGGATAGCAGCGTAACTGCCACGCTTACCGACGCGCAACATGCCCTCTTTTATTTCAGTCCCGGTTTTCACGGTCATTACAGCATTACCAGCCCGGTGATCAGGCTGCTGAGCATTGAAATGGAAGAACAGTTCTTCGAACGTTTCATGATCGACGAAGACGGTTTCTCCGGCCGTTTTTGGGATAATGTGCGCAGCAACCGCCCGGCCTGTCTTACCCACAGGCCCATGCCCCTTACCGGCAGGCAGATGGCGGCGATATCAGACCTGCAGTACGGCCGTTACAGCGGTTTTATGAAACAGCTTTTTCTCGAATCGCGCATCACCGATCTTTTTCTTTTGCAGATGGAACAGGCGCAGCTGCTGCAGGGCCTGCGCCCGCCCCGCATCAAAGCCGCCGACCGCGACAAACTGTACGCCGCGAGAGAATTTGTAAAAAGCCGCGTACTGGAACCGTTCACCCTGCTGGAAGTAGCGCGGCACTGCGGCCTGAACGACTTCAAACTGAAAAAAGGCTTCAGGGAACTGTTCGGCACCACCGTTTTTGGTTATCTTAACGAAGTAAAGATGAACCATGCGCTGGAACTGCTGCGGGATACGGCACGACCCGTAGCCGATGTGGCGGATTCACTCGGTTACAGCGAAGCGGCCAACTTTTCAAAAGCATTCAAAAAACATTTCGGAAGATTACCAAAAGACATCAGGTACCATGACTAACATACAAGTGATCGCGTTCGACGCGGACGATACATTGTGGGTGAACGAACCGTATTTCCAGGAAACGGAACAACAATTCTGCGCCCTGCTGGAAGATTACCTGCCCATGCATACCACTTCACAGGAACTGTTCAAAACGGAAATGGCGAACCTCCCGCTGTACGGTTACGGCATCAAGGCTTTTATGCTTTGTATGATCGAAACCATCATCCGCGTGACCAACAACACCGCCAGCCCCGAACTGATCATGAAAGCCATCGAAACCGGCAAGGAAATGCTCAACAAGCCCGTTGAATTGCTGGAAGGGGTGGAAGACGTGCTGAAAGCCCTGAAAGGAAAATACAGGCTCGTAGTGGCTACAAAAGGAGACCTGCTGGACCAGGAACGGAAACTGCTGAAATCAGGCCTCTCGCATTATTTCCATCATATCGAGATCATGAGCGACAAACAGGAAAAAGATTACAGCAAGCTGATCCGCCACCTGGACTGCAAACCGGAAGAATTCCTTATGATTGGCAATTCGCTGAAGTCTGACGTGATGCCCGTGCTCGCCATCGGCGGTCATGCCGTGCACATTCCTTACCACGTTACCTGGTCGCATGAAAAAATAGACCATAACGTGGAGCACGAACAATTCCGGCAGCTTACCACCATTTCAGAAATTTTACCGGCCCTGCTTCCATGAAACAAAAACTCGACCTTCAGCAATGGCCCCGCCTCGACCATTTTAATTTCTTCAGCCGCTTTGAAGAACCGTATTTCGGCGTTTGCGTGGAAATAGATTGCACGCGCGCTTACGACGCGGCCAAAACGCGGGGCGTTTCGTTTTTCCTCTATTACCTGTACCAGTCGCTGAAAGCGGCCAACCAGGTAACACCGTTCCGTTATCGCATTGCAGACGGCGAAGTGTGGGAATACGACGCGGTGCACGCCTCCCCCACCATCAACCGGCCAGACGGTACTTTCGGTTTCGCGTACATTGATTATCAAGAAGATTTCGCCGATTTTATCGCGGGGGCCAAAGCAGAAACGGAAAAGGTGCAGCAAAGTACCGGCCTGATCCCGGCCGTGTCCGGCGAAAACGTGATCCATTATTCTTCCATGCCGTGGGTGAAATTCACGTCGCTGTCTCACGCGCGCAGTTTTTCGTTTAAAGACAGCATCCCGAAGATCTCATTCGGCAAAATGACGGAAACGGCCGGCAGGCGCAGCATGCCGGTGTCCGTTCATGTGCATCACGCGCTGATGGACGGGTATCATGTAGGGCAGTACGTCGATCTTTTCCAGGAATTTATGATGCGGGAGTAAAGATCAGCTCGTTGGCGGTGGCGATCTCGTCTGCACTAACGGTATGCATTCTGCCGGGATACAGTTTCAGCGTTACTTTCGCCTGCATACCCTCGAGTATGTCCGCGGTTTCTCCCACTCTTTTTACCGGTACATGCAGGTCCGGGCTGCCGCTGCCAAGGAATATGGGTGTTTGCGCAAAACTTCCTTTGTAGTTGTCCGTATAAATGCGGTCGCCGATAAGCCCGCCGGTAAACGCCGCTACCCCGCCGTATTTCGCGGCATAACGCGCAAGAAATTCAAGAATAAGACAAGCTCCCTGTGAAAAGCCGGTGAAGAAAATATTTTCCCTGGCGATGCCTTTTGCGGCGACATCGTTCACCACTTCTCCCAGTAAAGCGATGGCAGACGAAAGCCATGGCTCGTTCTGCGAAGGCGGCGCCATAAAGGAATAGGGGTACCAGCTGTTGCCGGTGGCCTCCGGCGCTACCAGCGCGAAATCTTTTACACGCAGATGCGAGCCCAGGCCGAGAATATCGTCTGCCGTGCCTCCCCGGCCATGAACCAGCACCAGCGCGCGTTTGGCTTCCGTAAGTTTTTTCCCCGCGATGAATACATTTTTCTGATGCATATCACCTGAATTTTTCAATGTTGATGGAAACAGGCGGCAGGCTTTGGTCCAGTTCGGCGCGCAAAGGCTCGTATTGCGGCGGCAATTTCAGCGCTTCGCCAAGATGGGCGGGCGATTCGTCGATCGCGAAACCGGGGCCGGAAGTAGCTACCTCGAATAAAACACCGCCCGGTTCGCGGAAATAAATGGAGGTAAAATAGTTGCGGTCGAGAATGGGCGTGGGGTTCATCGCGAGCAGCTTTTCGCGCGCGGCTTCCTGCGCCTTGCGGTCTGGCGTGGCAAAAGCGATGTGATGCACGGTACCGCCGCCGCTGAGGCCGCGCAGGCTGTCTGGCGAACAAAGGATGTCGAGATAATTGCCCGGCGCGTCGGTGGCGGCAAAACGGAAGCGGTTGCCGCTTTCAGCGATCAGTTGATGATCCATTTGCCCGGTGAGCAACGCCGCTGTTTGTTCATACCCTTCTTCCCATATTTCCGCGCCGTAAAACCCTTTGATGGCATATTCAGGCGGTATCTGGCCGTAACTGAAGCCGGGGCGCGGATCGTTGTCGTTGAACACGAGCTCGAGGCCAAGACCGTCGTGATCCTCGAAATACATCACCAGTTCCTTTCCGAACCTTTCCTCCGGCGTTTTGGGCGTGATGCTGAATTTCATCAGTCTTTCCCGCCAGTAATCCACCGAAGCCGCCGGAACGGAAAACGAAGTGGTATTCAGTTTCCCTTTACCGCGCCGGCCCCTGGCAATGCCTCCGTAAGGGAAAAAAGTGAGTATGCTGCCGGGATTGCCTGCTTCATCCCCGTAATAAAAATGATACACGTCCGGCGCGTCGAAATTGACGGTCTTTTTTACGAGCCTGAGCCCGAGAATGCCGGCATAAAAATCAATGTTTTTCTGAGAATCGCCGGCCATCGCGGTGATGTGATGGATACCGGTTATCAATTGTGCCATAATTTTCAGGGTTAAATAGTCAAAAACAAGTGCCCCCGGATTTGTTTGCACGATAAATATAGTATTTCACCGCGGGAAATGTGATGCCCCGGCGGGATTCATCCAAAAAATAATAAAGGCGGCACCGTATGCACGGGCCGCCTGGCATATAGCCTGACCTGTATCGATCACCCATCACCCGCTTCTTCTTACTTTAAATTTGCCCGACAGCGTATGCGTCAACGCGTTTTTGTAGGGGCAGCCGCCCATCTCGCGGTACACGGTGCAGCTGAACTCTCCTTCAAGGTATTCATATGCGCCTGCAACCAGATGTTTCGTGATTTTCAGCGAGCCCGGCGATACGACCGGCAACGCCTCACAGGGGCGCCACAGATGATAAAACGCCACGCCCGGGCCTTCCAGGAATATGGCCGCCGCCGTGCCCGGGATGCTGTTCAGGTTAAACCCGTAAGTCCTTTCGATCTTCCCGCTGATGTAACCCGTGAGCGTGACCGACTGGCCGTTGGGCAGCACGCCCTGTACGATCAGCAGATCGTCTGCCCGCGTAAAGTGCGCCAGTTCGGAGGTCAGCTCGAAGTCTGTGTTGTCCAGCTTTCCTTTGAAATATAATTCCTCGCCGATGTACACGTCTTCCCATATGATGGCGCGGCCTTTCCCGCCGGCCCTCCGCCGCGGTTCGCCCGGCGGCACGAAATTCCACACTTCCACGCTGATGCGCACGGGGTTGCGCTGCGGCGTTCTTGCAGGCGCCGTATATTCCGCGTCCACTTTTTTTGCGGCGGGTTTCAGCACGCCTTCGCCTGCCAGCGCCCAGTTACGGATATTATCCGGGTCTTTCAGCGGGTTAATGTCCGCAATCTGCAGCGGGTCGTTTTCTTTACCGCGCGTGGGCACTACTATCGCGGGACTGTGCAGCAAAACCTGGATGCTTTTACCCGGTTGCACCGTTCGGGGGCAGGATAAAAAAAACTCCGCAAAAATGCCCCAGTCGCTGAAATGCGTGGTCTGTACCGTAAGCGTGCGCGCGGTCTCGTCTATCGCGGTAAGCGGGTCGTAGCGCCAGATGCCGTCTTCAGCCTGGAAAGCGAGGAACAGCGCCTGCGGGTCGGTGCCTTCCAGGTCTTCGCCGGTATATCGCAGGGTGAGCGTAACGGGTTTGGTAAAAGTGACGCCTTCGGGCAGCAGCCTGTAACTTTTGCCCGGGCTGTTCGGCAGCGTTTTGGTGACGGGCTGCATGGAAAAATCGGTGGCGGCTGCAACCGCGCCGGGAGGCACTACGAGCGTAAGCCTTCCGCCTTCGATGGCCAGCGTGCCGCCTTCCGGGCCGATGGTTTTCCGCACTATTTCCCCGTCTGGCACTCCTTTGGGACGTACGGCGCCCTGCGTGGGAAGATCGGGCTGCGGTTCTTTGTCCGTGGATTTTTTACAGCCTGAAACCGTCAGCATCAGCAGCAGCGCAATGGCGCCGGGGTTGAAAATCTTTTGCATTTTGGGGTGATTTGACCGCAAAGAAACTACATTTCTTTCCGGCAAAAGATACAGTTCGCGACAAAATGCGGCCCGGGCTGACATCATCAAAAAAAGGCCGCCTTACGAAGTAAAGCAGCCCTGGTTTCCGCACGAAAATTTAAATGGCGCGGATAAATTCCCGGATGGTCAGCCTCGGCCGTTGCAGCAATTGTTCCAGCACATCGTCCGTTTGCGAGAACTCGTGCGCTTTGATGCTGTGGGCCATGCTCATATAAAAACCGATCTCGCCTTCGGGCATGCCGAATTTCACCAGTTCGGCGCGGTAAGCGTCTGCCGGCACATCGAAATACGCGGCGGCGTCCATTCCTTTTTCAGAGCGCAGCAGGCCGGCAATATCGCCAAAACTGTAAGCATCGCTGCCGGTGATGTTGTACACTGCGTTGCCGTTATTATCGCTGACGAGCACATTGGCGAGCGCTTCCGCGATATCCGGCCGGAACACGAAGCTCACTTTGCCGATGCCGGCAGGGTAATAGATCTGGCCGTCGTTCATGGCGCTGCCGATAAACAGCGGGATGGTTTCGAAATACATGCTGTTGCGGAAGATGGTGTACTGCATGCCCGAGTTCTTAATGGCCCGCTCGGTGTTGTTGCAGGTGCGGCCCGCGAAAAAATGCGCGTTGTCGCCGGGTTTGAGCGTGCTGGTGTACACGATGTGCCGCACCCCGGAATCCTTCGCGGCCTGCACTACGTTGTTTTCCTCGCGGATGGCGGTTTCGCCGAAGCCGGCAGACGAGATCTGCAATACTTTACCGACATTTTCGAACGCCCTGCGCAGGGAAGCCGGATCGTTATAATCCGCCACCCTCACCTGGATGCCCGCTTCGGCATAGTCCTGCACTTTGGCGGCGTCCCTTACCACCGCCACGATATTGGAGGGAGCCGTTTTGTCGAATAAAAATGAAATGGTGGCTTTGCCTAAGTTGCCGTTGGCGCCTGTAATCGCTATCATAGTTTGGTTATTTAGTGATACAAAACTAGGCCGGCCCGAAGCGGGAAAATAGAACAAAACCGACAGGAGCAAAAAAGCGGGAAGCGGATTTGAAACGTTTAATTTGGATTTGAATAATTTAATACGTAGTATTGCAGCCTCAAAAATGCGAAAGCATCGGGACTTTGCCTGATAGTATAACGGTAGTACGACAGACTCTGACTCTGTTTGTCTTGGTTCGAATCCAGGTCAGGCAACAAAGCGGAAAATTGCAGCAGATGCGGTTTTCCGCTTTTTTTTTGCCCCAAAATCAACCGGAATTATATTTAAAAATTATGATATAAATAATTACCTGAACATTCACCCGTTTTCATTGTTATTCCTGCATTATCCCCTTAAAACATGTCTGCATGAAATGTTTGCCCATCGTTGCCGCCCTCCTTTTTATAACGGATGTATGTTTCAGCCAGAGCCAGGCTGAAATGAATGCTGCCGCCGCTAAAGATTTCCAGAAGGCCGATAAGGAATTAAATGCCGTTTACCAGCAAGTTCTCACGGACTATAAGGCCGATACAGCTTTTACCCGCCGTCTCAGGATCTCGCAGCGCCTCTGGCTGCAGCTCCGCGACGCGGAAATGGATACGAAGTTCCCCGAGCCGTATACTTATGGCAGCATCGAGCCCATGTGCCGGAGCAGCTATAAAACCGGGCTTACAGTCCAGCGTATCAAACATCTTAAAAAGTGGATGGACGGCATTGACGAAGGAGAAGTATGCAACGGTTCCGTCAAAATCAAACAATAATATCCATCTGCCATTAACCTAAAGCGAACGTATGATATTTCCTTTCAGCAAAAGGCTGCTTCTCGGATTTACCGCCACATTCTTCCTGCTCTCTTCGCGCGCGCAGCAATTGCCGCCGGACACACTGGTCCGTCCCGGTTTCTGGCAAAGCGAAGCCGTACGCATCACCACCGTGCCCGTCATTCTTTTTGCCGGCAGCGCGCTCACCTGGGGCGAGCGGAAAAATGTGAGGGAACTGCGTAACCGTTATATCCCCACCTTCCGTTATCACTTCGACGACTATATGCAATATGTGCCCGCAGTAGCCGTTTTCGGGCTGAATGCCGCCGGCGTGAAAGGGAAACACACTTTGAAACGCGCATTCTTTTCTTACGCATTTTCCGCGGTGATCATGGGCGTTACGGTAAATGCCATCAAATACACGGCGAAAGTGGAAAGACCGGACGGCTCGCAGAATAATTCCTTTCCTTCAGGGCATACCGCCAATTCGTTCATGAACGCTACTTTCCTGCATAAGGAATACGGGCAGTACCGTCACCCGCTGTACAGCGTGGGCGGCTACGCCATGTCTACCGCCACGGCCATCGGCCGGCAGCTCAATAACCGTCACTGGGTGAGCGATGTGCTGGCAGGCGCGGGCATCGGCATATTGTCTACCGAACTGGGTTATCTTATCGCGGAGAAAGTGTATAAAGACAAAGGCGAGCGCCCCGTGCTGCATAAAGACCCGATACCGGTAGACGGCAAGCCGAGTTTCCTGGAAATGCGGATGGGCTTCGCGACCGCCACCACCAAAGATCTTACCGGCCGCGTAGACGGCATCAAAGCGAAGGAAGGATTTAACCTCGGACTTTCGGGCGCATGGTTTCCGCACCGCAACATCGGCATCGGCGGCGAGTTCGCGTTCACCAGTTTTCCCATTAACGACGAAGGGCTGGTAATAGACGATCCCGACGTTACCGAGATCAGCAACGCGCATTACACCCAGCCGATGGGCATTCGCTACCTGCACGCGGGGCCGTTTTTCAGCGTGCCGCTTCCGCACAACTGGTTCATTACCGGTAAAGTGCTGGCTGGCTCTTCGCTGGGGGCAGACGGCAACGTGGTGCTGGTGCTCAACGACGAGTGGAAAGAATTCCTGGAAATGAATGAGTTTCCCTACCTGCGATACAAGCCGGAAGCCACTTTCAGCTGGTCCGCCGGCCTGGGCATACAAAAACGCATCGCGCGTAATCTCGGTCTCAAAGCCTACACGAGTTATTTCGATTCAGATCATGATTTCGATATCGATATCGTAGACGATGTGGATGCGGAAGGAAAATTCATTTTCAGGCATATCGGGCGGGAGAAAGTGCGTTTTAATCATTTCGTGTTCGGGCTGGGGCTGACGGCGTTCATCTGGTAATAAAAAGACCGCTCCCTTTCGGTGGAGCGGCCGGCCTTTATCCAGTTTGCAGGTTAATTTTTGTAGATCAATACTTCAATCTTCCCTTCTTTAGTCACCGTTCCGCGGTACATGCCTTCGGTGTTGAACGGCATCGCGATGTTGCCGTTTTTGTCGAGCGCGATCAAACCGCCGTCCCCGCCAAGGTCTCCCACTTTTTTAATAACCGCCTTGCCCGCATCTTCCACGGAAAGACCTTTATATTCCATCATCGCGGAAAGGTCGTGCGCCACTACATTGCGGATGTAAAATTCGCCCCAGCCCGTGCAGGAAACCGCTACCGTGGAGTTGTTCGCATAAGTGCCCGCCCCGATGACGGGCGAATCGCCGATGCGGCCGAATTTTTTGTTGGTCATGCCGCCGGTGGATGTGCCCGCCGCAAGATTACCTTTTTTATCCAGCGCCACGCAGCCCACTGTTCCGAATTTATTGTCGATGTTTTGAATACCGAGTTTGTGCGAAGGAATAAAACTGTGATCCAGTTTGGCTTTGGCCGAATCTTCCGCCAGCGCTTTCTGCAGTCCGTCCCAACGTTCCTGCGTCCGGAAGTAAGCCGTATCTACGATCTCCACGCCTGCCTGCGCGGCAAATTCTTCCGCGCCGCGGCCCGCCATCATCACGTGCTCGGATTTTTCCATCACGGCCCTTGCCAGTGAGATCGGGTTTTTGATCACCCGTACGCCCGCCACGGCGCCCGCTGCCAGCGTGCCGCCGTCCATAATGGAGGCGTCCAGCTCGTTGCGGCCGTCGTGCGTGAACACGGCGCCTTTGCCCGCGTTGAACAGCGGATTGTCTTCCAGCACATGAATGGCCGCTTCAACGGCATCGAGGCTGGAACCGCCAGCCTGCAGCACATCGTAGCCTTTTTTTAGCGACGTTTCCAAGGCGGATCTGTATGCGGCTTCTTTTTCAGGCGTCATGTTCTTTTTAAGGATCGTGCCCGCCCCGCCATGGATCACCAGGACGTAATCGCCGGTTTTCGCTTCGGGCGCCTTCTGCATACAGGCGCCGAGCGTTACGGCGATAACAAGCAGCAATACGGAATAACAATAATTTCTACGCATGTTATTTGTTTCTTTCTTTTAAGATACCATTTTCCACCCACCAAAAATACCACTGGCCGCCTTTTGCTTTAGCCGGTTTGAAGTCCGATACGGAGAAAAACCCATTGCCGTTCTCCGCGCCCTGCAATTCATACACGCTTACGGCTTCTTTGTTGGCGGCCCACTCTACCGGTTTCCCCGGCGCACATTGTTCGGGCGCATGTTTGGCGCTTGTGATCAGGAAATAAGCCTTCCCTTCGCCGTACACCCGCGCATTCCCTTTTTCGTCGATGCACACGGCCGTTCTTTCATCCGGCGCAATGCCTTTGGGAAATACTTTCCAGTCGGTGATGATGCGCGCGAGGAAAGCCATGTGCCGGCCCTGCCGTTTGCGGGCCACGTAATGCTGGTCGCTGATCACGTTGCGCAGGAAAGGCGGCTGCAGGAAATCGTTGTTGTACAGCGTCACGAGCGTATCGTACGGGTTCAGCAGCGCTTTGGCCGTGGCGCTGCCGGTCTCGCCGCTGTAATACATGCCGGTGAGCACGGCGCAGCCCGCGCTGGTGCCGCCCACCGGCACTTTTTTCTCATTCAGCAGGTAATTGATCGCTTCGGAGGTTTTGGTATTTCTCCAGAAGTTCATATAGTTGGACTGATCGCCGCCGGAAATAAAAAGCATTTCAGCGTTGCGGATCACTCTTGCCACTTCGGGATCGTTGGCCGTTTCGCGGGAATCGATCAGCAGCGTTTCCACGGAGCTGACCTTGCCCAGGCTGTCGATGGTGCGGTTATACAAATAATTGCTGGAAGCGCGTATCACCACTACATTCCCCCCACCGCTGCGATCGATCATCCACCTGAACGCGCCGGGCACATCGCCACCGCCGCCCACGAGGGCCACGCCCCCGCGTGTTTTGGTCACCACGTCCGTTGTGTCGCCCGTAACGCCCAGCGAAGCTTTTCTTCCGCTGATCACGTTTGCTTCCCTTATCGATTGGGCCTGCGTATACACGGAAAGCCCTATAAAAAATACCGTCAGTAATTTCCTCATGCCTGTCTTTATTTATTCACGTAACCTGGATTCTGTTTCACATTCGGGTTGGCGCGCAGCTCGCTGTTCGGGATCGGGAACACGTATTCCGGATCGTTGGGCGTAAGCAATACGGCGCCGAGCGCGTTCACCGCGTCTTCGGGATTACGGGAGATGTTGAGATTTCTTCTCCTGAGATCGAAATGACGATGCCCTTCGAACGCGAGCTCTTTAAAACGCTCCGTCATTACCGCATTGACCAGCGCTGTTTTATTGGCAAATGCCTGCGGTGTGTAACCCGCAATGCGCGTGGCTCTCAGGTCGTTGATATCGTCTGCCGCGGGGCCGGGCATATCCTTTTCGGCATATGCTTCCGCGCGGATGAGATACATTTCTCCCGTACGCAGCAGCTTGATGTCTGCCAGGTTGCTTTCGGTATTGGCGGCCACGTATTTGGTCACCGCGTTCGGCACGTTTCCCGCAGCCTGGCGGCCTGCGTCAACGGTGATGTAGGAAGAAAAACGGATGTCGTTGGTTTTGTCGAAAAGGTTCACCAGCTTGAAAGACGGCGCATAGTAGATCCTTCTGCCGGCCGGGTTGTTCAGGAAACCCGCCTGTGTGTAAAAACTGCCGACCTCTTCGTCGCCGATCACTCTTTTCAGTTTCCAGAACACTTCCGCGGTGCTGTTGTCTTTCCATATCTGGGGGAACTGCGTGCGGTTCGCCAGCGGCAATGCGTCGATCGCTTCGGTGGCGAAAGTGATGGCATTGTCCCAGTTCTTCTCATACAAAGCCACACGCGCCTGCAAAGCGGCCACCGCGGCTTTGGTGATGCGGGTGCGGTCGTCGAAGCCGGCGGGTATCAATCCTTTCGCAGCGGCAAGGTCTTCGTTGATGCGCGCCATGGTTTCCCCGAAGGTGAGCCTGGAAGGTTTGCCGATGTAGGAACTGTCCATGTAAGGCACGCCCATGGCGGCGCTTTCATATTTCTCCGCGAAGTTGCGCACAAGCTCGAGATGACAATAAGCCCGCAGCGCCAGCAGTTCGCCCTGGTATTGCGCCAGCGCTTCATGTTCGGTGGGTTTTACGGCTACGCCGTACGACGCGCTCAGCGCCCTGTTCAGCCGGTCGATGGCGATGTAATTGTCTTTCCAGGAATCGTGCAAAAAACTGCCGTCGTACTGCCAGCGGTGGGTCGCAAACCCGGACCCGGTGCTGTTTTCAGACGGAAGCATGTTCTCGTCCGTAATGAGCGAAGTGTAACGGATGCTGGAATAGTAGTTCAGTGCGGAATACGCGCCGAGCAGGCCCTGGTTCACGTCGTCCACGTTCTGGTAAGCGCCTTCGGGATCGATGTAATCCGAGGGGCGGAGGTCCAGCTGTTTGTTGCAGGCTGAAGTGAAAAAGGCGGCGGCTGATATGTAAAGCAAATATTTTTTCATGCTGCGCATAATGAAAGATTAAAAGTTAACATTTAAACCCACCACGTAGGTGCGCGGAGTAGGATAGCTGAAACGTGCGTATTCATTGCCGTTTTCGGGGTCGAAACCTCTCCATTTGGTCCAGGTGAACAGGTTCTGGCCCTGCACGTAAATAGTTGCGCCTTTGATGATGCGCAGGTTGTTCAGTACGTGTTTGGGCAGGTTGTAGCCGATGTTCGCATTGCGCAGGCGGAGGAACGACGCGTCCTGAATATCGCGCGAAGTGAAGTTGCGGTCTGCGCTGATGCGGGGCAATATGGCATTGTCTCCCGGTTTTTTCCAGCGGTCGTACAGCAGCCTAGTGCTTTGGTTGCTGGTGATGAAGCTGGGGTTTTCGTTGAAATAATCTTCATTGTTATAACGCATCACTTTGGCGTTGAAGCTCAGCAGCGCGTTCACATAGAAATTTTTCCAGGTAAGGCCCGTATTAAAACCGCCCGTGAGCTCGGGAATGTAAGTACCGAATTCCGCTACGCTCATGGTAGCCGCATCGTAATCGGTGGTGATCTTGCCGTCGATGTCGTAATACAGCGGGTCGCCGTTGGCAGGGTCCACACCGGCCCATTTTGGCGCGTAATGCGCACCGAAGGGCAGGCCTACGCGGATGATGCCGGTATATCCGTTCTCGAATTCATCGGCGCCGCCGAGATCGAGCACTTTGTTTTTGTTGTAAGCCATGTTCACGCCCACGGTCCAGGTAAGGTCCGCCTTGCGCACGATATCGCCCTGCAGGTCGATCTCAACGCCCCTGTTGCGCATTTTGCCGGAGCTGATGGGCAACGTTTCGTCGGGCACGCCGGCGGTGAAGGAAAGGCGCTGGTCGATGAACAGGTTGCTGGTGATGCGGTTGTAATATTCAGCCGTCAGCCTGATGCGGTTGCCGCGGGTAAGCCCGAGGTCGAAACCGATGTTCAGCTCTTTCGCATATTCCCAATCGTATTCGGCGTTGCCCGGCTGGCTCGGCACGATGGCCGGATTGCCGCCATAGGAGGCTCTTTCGAAGGTGGCGAGATAAGCGAAGTCGTTGAGGAACTGGCTGGCGGTGGTGCCGTAGCTGGCCCTGAAACGTAATGCGGAAATAAAGTCCACGTCTTCGAGGAAAGCTTCGCGTTTGGTTTCCCAGCTTACACCCGCCGAGTAAAAGCCGTGCCAGCGGTTGGTTTCAGGTACCATGGAAGATCCGTCGTAACGGTAACTTCCGTTGAAGGTGTATTTGTTGTTGTAAGTGTAACGCAGTAGGCCGATGAAAGAAGCGGTGGCGTTGGAAGATTTGCCGCCGTTCAGCAAAGGCGTGTAGGTGCCCGGATCGCCAACGCCGGCGGGCGTTCTGGGCAGGCGCGGGTCAAGACCGTAACCGGTATAGCCGAAAGAACGGTAAGTGTTTTTCAGGTACTCGAAATAACCGGATACTTCCAGCTCATGTTTCGTATCGATCACATTGTTGTAAGTAAAGCCCGATGTGGAGATCACGGAAGTGCGGCGGGAAACGCCTTCGCCGTAGCTGCCCTGGTTGCCGTTGGACACCCTGCGGCCGGCGTAGGAATCCGGGTTGAACCAGTCTTCGGTGGTCAGGTCTTTATAATCGATACCCAGCCTGGTTTTCGCTACCAGCCCTTTTACGATCTCGTAATTGAGCGAGGTGCTGAGGATCATTTTCAGCTGGTTCTGCATTTTGCTGGTGTTGAGCATTCTCTCATAAGAATCGCTGCCTTCGCGCAGGTCCAGCACGGGATAGTCCGCACCGTCTCCGGTGGTCACCAGTTTGCCGTCAGGCGCGTAGGGATATTCATAAGGCAGTGCGTAATACACGGCAGACAGCGGGTTGTTGGCCGCGGTGCTGCCTTCCTGCTGGATGAAGCTGCTTTTTGAATATCCTACGTTCGCGTTGAGGTTGGCGGTGAATTTTCCCGCCGTGAAGTCGAGATTGTTTTTTACGGTGTAACGTTTCATGTCAGAGACCCGTACAAGGCCCTGCTGATCGAAATAGTTGAGGGATGAATAGAACCGGATGTTTTCGTTGCCGCCGCTGGCGCTCACCTGCTGCTCCATGTATTTGCCGTTGCGCATAAAAAGGTCGCGCCAGTCGGTGTTCATTTGCAGCAGACTGTCTACAATACGGTCAGCATTAGCTTGCTGGGCCGGCGTCATCGTGGCGTAATCGGGGTGGAGCTTGGAGTATATCCAGAAAGGCCCCGCTTCGGCGCCGGTCTCTACGCCGATGCCTTCTTCGAATTCTTTCCGCTCTTTCGAGTTCATCATATTAAAGCGGGGCGTGGTAAGGGTGGAAACACCGTATTGCGAACGGTATTCCACGGCTACTTTGCCCGATTTGCCTTTTTTGGTGGTGATCACGATCACGCCGTTGGAGCCACGCGAGCCGTACAGCGCCTTGGCAGACGCGTCTTTCAGCACGGTAACCGATTCGATGTCTCCCGGGTTGATGGCCTGGAAAGCCCCCGCCTCGATGGGCACGCCGTCCATTACGTACAACACGCTGGTGTTGCCGGCGATGGTGCCGATGCCCCTGAGCGTTACGTTGGCGCTGGTGCCGGGCTGACCAGACACCGCGTTCACCTGCAGGCCCGGCACGCGGCCCTGCAAAGCCTGCTCGAAAGTGGCGGCAGGCACTTCGTTGATCTTATCTCCCCCCACGGTGGTGGCCGCCGAAACGGATTTGCTCCTGTTGTAACCGGTATAACCCGTTACCACCACTTCTCCCAGGCTGGTGGTGGAAGGCTGCAGCACCACGTTAAATTCCGTGAGCTGGCCGATGGTTACCGTTTGGGCAACGAAGCCCAGCAGGGAAAATTCCAAAGTTTTGGCCGCATCGCCCACGCTGATGGCGAAACGCCCGTCTCCGCCGGTAGCGGTACCGGTGTTGGTGCCGGTTACGCGAACGGCTACACCGGGCAGCGGCTCGTTGGTGTTGCTTACCACCCGGCCTTTCACAAGCCTGTCTGCAACGGCTTGCTGGCCGTTGGCAAGGATCACCACCAGGTTGTCTTCCTTGATCACATAACTCAGGCCCAGGCCGGCGAATGCCCGGGAAAGCACCTGCGACAGCTCTGCGTTCTGCACGGAAATGCTTACGCGCTGGCCTTCTGGCAGCGTGCCCGTGTGGTACACAAAGCGGTAAGTGGTTTGTTTTTCTACCTGGTTGAGCACATTCCGGATGCTGCTTTTGTGGAGATCAAGACTGATCTTGTCCTGCCCCCTGCCGGTAACGGCCTGCACCTGGAAACCCAGTAGAAGCAATAGCGTAATTAGTTTCATAGCCAACAATAGCGGGAGTTTCATAACTTTGTTATGGTTTAGTGAGTGAATAGCCTTATTCATTTTCGTTGTGATTTGCTCTCAATTGCTAAACTCCGGGAAGTGCGCCAACACTTCCCATTTTTTTTGTTTTTTGGTTGATGAGAAGCGCGCCAACGCTTCTTTTTTCCTTTATAGAATTTTGACCCTGGTTGTTTTATTTGCTGATAACGATCCTGTCTTGCTCTGCCACAAAATTGAAGGGATACGATAACTGCAAGGCTTCCAATGCCTTGATGACAGTTTCACTCTCGAATGTGCCGGAATAGCTGTATTGTTTTACCGCTTCGTCTGTGAACACGATGGAAATGCCGTACCACTGCTCCAATCGTTGCGCGATCTGCTCCAGCGATTCGTCCTGGATCTTCAGGCGGCTCCTGATCCAGGCGATTTCTTTGGCTTTATGGTCCACCGGGTCTACGGCCAGCGAGCGCACGGCAAAAGACGTGTCTCTCCTGCCTCCCGACTGGATCACCAGCTTCTGGCTGGGCATCAGTACGGTTTTGCGGGAAGGGTCTTCTTTGGAAGTCACTTCCACCCGGCCCCTGAACAGGGCCGTTTCAGTATAGGCGTTGCCGGGATAGGCGCTTACGTTAAAAACGGTACCCAGCACTTCAATGCTCGCGTCTTTGGTATGTACGATGAAAGGATGCTCGGGATCGGGCTTTACGTCGAAAAATGCTTCGCCGGAGAGGCTGAGCACACGGTTGGTTTTGCTGAAACCTTCGGAAAGGGATACCGTGGTGTTGTTGCGCATGGTAAGTATCGAGCCGTCTGCCAGCATCAGCGTTTTACGCGGCTCATCCCCGGTTTTTACCGTGGAAACCGCCACCGGCAAAACTGCCGCCGGTTTGCCCGCAGGCCTGTCCGTCAAAAAGAAAGTACCGGCAACGATCAGCACTGCCGCGGCCACACCCGCATACAGCCACCTGCGCGGCCTGCGGCTGCGGGCCTCCAGCTGGCCGAAACCTTCTTTCAGCAGCATAGACCTCTCCATACCGTCTTTCAGCTCGCGCACCTGCTGTTCCAGGTTGCCCTGGTTGGCGTTGAGCATGGAAAAAAGTTTCCTCGCTTCGGTTATTTCACCCGAAGCTTCAGGATGCTCCTTTATCCAGTTTTCCCAGAAATCAGTGGCGGACGGGTCCGTTCCCAGGCAGTAACGCTGGAAGGATTCGTCGCAGACAAAATCCTCTGCGTTGCGGTATTGGTCGCTCATACTACATACACCTTTCCAATACTGACGGCGGAAAAAGCGGTTTTGCCCAAAGAAATTTTAACTTTTTTTTGAGAAAGGTCATTTCAGCAGCTCACGGAGCTGCCGGATCGCGTTGTACATCGTATTGTACACTGTTTTTACGCTTTGGGAGGTATGGTCTGCGATCTGCTGGTAACTGTACCCTTCGAAGAACATAAGGCCGATCAATTCCTTCTGCCGGGGCGTAAGCTGCTGCATGGCATGGTACAGCCTGCGTTTCAGCTCCTCGTCCTGCTGCACCCGCACGATGATCTCCTCGTACGGCAGCTCGCTGGCGGCTTCCTGCTGTCCCATGCGCTCGATGGCGGTCTCTATTTTGGCGTGATATTCCAGCTGGTCGATCAGCATGCGGCGCAGCGCGGTGAAAAGATAGGCCCGCACCTGCGTAACGGGGCTCAGCCGGTGACGTTTTTCCCAGATCTGGAGAAACAGCTGCGTAACGGAATCTTTCACCAGCTCGTCGTTGGCCGTAATTTTCAGGCCGAAACGCACCAGGTGGAAATAGGTATTGTTGTAGAGATCAAAAAAGGCCTGTTTGTTGCCTTTCCTGATCCCTTCCCAATAAGCCATATTATTTTCTTCCCCTGTCAACGGTTTGAGCTTGGTTCTTTCATCAATGCCTCCACGGCGGCTTCCAGCTGCTGGTCGCGGCCGGCCGCCACTTTATCGAAATCGTTCCTTACTTCGATATCAGGCTGTGTTTGTGAATTTTCAAGATAACGGCCCTGCAGGTCTTTTACGCCGAGCGTGGGCACACTGAAATGTATGGCGTTATCGTGAAGGGTCTGCCCCGTCATCCACGTGCAGCTGCCGGGCACGGGCATGCCCACCAGTTTGCCCATTTTCAGTTCCTGGTAATCGTGCACGAAACAGTGCCCGTCGCTGTAGTTGGCCTCGCAGGCCAGCACCACGGAAGGTTTCGTCCAGCGGAAAGCGGGCTCGCTGTATACCAGGAAGTGATCGTTCGTGTTGTTGCGGATCTTCCGGCCGCTGAGGAACATGATGAGCTCGGAAGCCAGGTCGCCGCCGCGGTTGAAACGCGTGTCTACCACAATGCCTTTGCGCCCGGGGAAACGGCCCAGCACTTCTTCGTAAGTGCGGCGGTAGGCTGCGTCGTTCATCCGGTAAAGATGCACGTAACCGAGCTGGCCGTTGCTGAGTTTGTCCGTTTCAGCTTCGTTGCGCTTCACCCAACGCTCGTACAGCAGGTCGAATTCTCTTTCGGGCGATACGGGTTTTACCTGCAACTGCTGAATGGTATTGCCTTTGCGGATACCCAGCAATATTTTTTTCCCGGCCTTCCGGTTAAAATACGCCGCAACGTCTTTGTCCGTTCCGATCTTTTCACCGTCTATCGTTTCGATCACCGTTCCCGCCGCGACGCCCAAAGCGGGATCGTCCAGCGGGCCGCCCGCCATTATTTCCGCGACCATCAGGCCCGGGCCTTTGTACGCGGGATCGTAAAACGCGCCGAGCGACGCGGTAACGTCGCGGTCTTTCTTTTCTTCGTTGAAGCTGGCGCCGGTATGGCTTACATTCAGCTCGCCGAGCATCTCATTCAGCAATTCCGCGAAATCGTAATTGTTATCGATGGAAGGAAGGAATTTTTCGTAATCTTTTTTCAGCGCGTCCCAGTCAACGCCGTGCAGACTGCCGGTGTAAAAGGTTTCCTTCGTCCTGCGCCATACATGCTCAAACATCGCTTTTCTCTCTTCCGCGGTGTTCACCGTCATTTCACCAGTAAATGCAATGTTCTCTTTTTTGCCCGCGGCCGGGTCGATGCGGATCACTTTGCCGTCTGCCAGCAGCCAGGCATATTTTTTTTCGTTGTCCCACTGCATAGACGCATCGTCGATGTTCAGCGGCAGCAGCAGTTTTGTTTCTTTGGTGCGCAGGTTGCAGCTCCAGAGATCGTAGTCTTTTTCGAATTTGGCGAGATAATACAACGTTTCGCCGTCTTTGCTCACCAGCGCGCTTCCCAGCAGTGAAGGATGCGCGGTCAAACGTGTTTTCCGCAGCTCCAGCCCCTCCCAGTCTATTTCATTCTGCTTGCCTGCGGCGGGTTGCGGCGTTTTTGCGCGCAGTTCTTTCTGCAAGGCGGCCTCGTCTTTGCTCAGGCCGAAGTCTTTCCAAAGGCCGCGGTCGAAGAACAGCGCGTACACGTCGTTCTGCCGCGTGCTGCTGTTGGCGTAACTGTGCAGGCCGTTGCGGTCGGTTTGCCAGATCATCATCCTGCCGTTCATGGCCCATTGCGGTTTGGAATCGCTGTAGCCGCTGCGGGTGAGGTTTACCAGTGTTTCTTTGCCGTTGGCGGGCACGATGCCGATCTCGTCGTTGCCGTTGCCTGCGCCGTTGTATTTCACGAGCAGCCACTTCCCGTCCGGGCTCCATTCGAAATGCTGGTCGAAGTCGCTGCGGCTGTAAAGCTGTTCGTTGCCAACGATGGTGCGGCTTTGTTGGGTGGAAGGATCGAATATTTTAAGCGTGGCCCTGTTTTCGATGAAAGCGATCGATTTGCCGTCGGGGGAAAACTTTGGCTGGTAGTTCTCCTGTTCGTTCGCGATCACCGCCGTTTCTTTTAAGGAAGTCGCGTTAAAAAAATAAAGTTCTTTCCCGTTCACGATCTCCGAACGGTAAATGTTCCAGCGGCCGTTTCGCTCGCCGGCATAGAGCAGCGACTGCCCGTCCGGCGAAAAGCTGAGTCCCGCTTCGGCTCCCGCGGTGCGGGTAATGCGGCGCACAAAACTTCCGTCTGCGCTGCCGGCAAACACTTCGCCGCGTGCGATAAATGCTATTTCTTTTCCCGTGGGCGATACGGCCATTTCCGTGATCTCGCCGAACGGCACATTTTTTTCGTCGTCATTTTTTCCCGCAACGGGAATCGTTACGTTCAGCCGGGAAGGGCTTCCGTCGCGCGTTTTCAGGTATATCCCTCCATCGTAACCAAAACACAGCGTGCCATTTTCCGCGATGCTAAGGAAACGCACGGGATGGTCTTTCAAAAAGGTGATCTGCTGCGGCTGCATCATCTCGTGCAGGGAAGTATGGTATACATTAAAGCTGCCGTTTTTTTCGCTGAGAAAAAAAATCCAGCTCCCCGACCACACAGGGCTGCGGTCTTCACCGTCAAAATAGCTGACCTTGCGGTGTTTTTTAGTTTGTGTATCGTACAACCATACATCACGCGCAATGGATGACGTTTGATGTTTGCGCCAGATATTTTCGCGGCCCTTGCGGTCGTGGTACACGATAAAACGCCCGTCTTCGCTCAGTTTCGCGTCTTCCGCCGGCGTAGTAAGCAATTGTTGCACGCGCCCGCCGGTGGCCGGAACAATGTACAGCTCCTGCAAAGCGTCTGAAGGGAATTGCCGGTTGGCCGGATCGTCCAGCCGCACGGCGCCGAACACCACGCCGTTCTTTGTGAAATCGTATGGAAGTTCATCGGCGGAATGCCAGGTAAGGCGTTTGGCTTCGCCGCCTTCGGAAGGCACTACGTACACATCGAAATTGCCCGCGCTTTTTCCCGCAAAAGCGATCGCCCCGCCGTTGCGGCTCCATACCGGCATACAGTTGCCCGCGCCGTCCATCGTGAGCGGAACCGCCGTGCCGCCTGTGGACGGCACTTTGTAAAGATTTCCGCGGTAGGTGAACGCGATGGTCCTGCCATCCGGTGAAATGGCCGGGTAACGCAGCCACAAAGGATTTTCCGCCGCCGTTGCCGTAAGGCTGAACAGCAGGGAACATAGTGCCGGGAATGCTCTTTTCAGGGGGATCATCGCGAAAAATTACGAAAGATTTGCTGAAATCAAAGTTTGACCGTGATGAACGCGCCGCATCCCAATGAGGCTATTCAATCACAAACTCGCCCAGCTTTTGCCGATAATCGCTGTTGAGGGCAGCGATATCTTTAAAATCAGGCCATGTCCCCTGAATCTTTCCATACAGGTCCTTTTCCGCCTCCCTCAAATTGGCGGCCATTTCGAATTTCTGCTTTTTAACCACTTCATTCTTCACCAGCCGGTATTCCTTAAGAGACGAAAATATATCACCGAAAGTCTTATCGTAGATGTCGATGAAGGATAAGATGCCGTCGCTGAACAGCTTGTAAAAACGGTCTCCATATATGGGTGCGCGAAAGTTGTAAAATTCCCTCGCCACAAAATATTCCAGGAAAGAACGGTGGATAAATGCGTAATTCCCCTGGTCGTCGCGGTTCAGGAAAGCGCAGGTCCTGATATCATGACTAAAATGATCGACCTTTTCCTGGTTGTCTATCCCAAACCTATCCCTGATCAATTTATCCAGCACAGAAAAATGTACTTCCAGGCTGTCCTGCTCATGCATCTGTACGGCCAGCAGCACAATAAACGCGAGTTTCTCGTCTGCATTGATCAACACTCTGAAAAGCCCTTTATCTTCTTCCCTGTTAATCCATTTGCTGGTATAAATGTCGTATAACTTTTTAAGGCTTACCTCTTCGTCCGGCAGGTCTTTCAGGTCATCATAGGTCTCAGATATAATATTGAGCAGCACCGGCCTAGCCGCCAGGTCGCGCACGGATTTATGACGCAGGATGCCTTCGATCTTGTCTTTATCGCCCGAATCGATGGCTTTTTTTATATACTCATTGATCTTTGCTGTGTCCATCAGCTGCAGGCAGGCTATCCGGCAATTGTCTGGCACGTGGATGCCGCAATATTTTTTTGTTCCGTCGCCTTTTTTCCTGGGAAGGTATTTTCTAAGCAGCTCGCCAAATTCTTTATTTTCGGGAAAATAGCCGGGCCGCGAGCTCAGGATGACCTTGTTATTCGGCGTTACCAGCTTGCATATTTCGATAAACGTAAGCTTTCTTTCGATGGGCGTAACGAGTTTGGCCATTTCGTCGAACCCGTCAAGCAGGATCACGAAGTGGCCTAATTCGTTCATTCTCTTGAAGACCTGCAGGTTGATATTGGAATAACCAATTTCCGTGGTAAAAAAATTGATCAGCATTGAATCGATATCGGGTACTTTATTGTAATGCTTTAAGGTCAACAACAGCGGGATCTTTTGTTGGCCATTGCCAATGTTTTCCAGCTTCGCCTTTGCCAGGCAGTACATCGTGTGCTCCAGCGAAGTGGATTTTCCTCCGCCAAAATCAGCCAGTACGATCGATACATTCTGATCGCTGCCTGTAAACGAGGAAATATAGCTGCTGAAGAGATCGATCTTCTCAAATATCGCTTTGCGCCAAGCCTCGATCGACTCCCTTGCTCTCCTTGATCTAGCGGATAAGGGACGCCCCTTTTCAAGATATGCTCTTATATCCAGATCTTCATAGAACATCCCGAAACGTTGGGTACTGTGAAACTCAATCTCCATCCGCATCAGTTCCTCGATTACGTAATTATAATTGAGCGTTTGCAGTTGACTAATATCGATAATGCGGAGATCGACATACCTTTGAAGGCGCTCCTTTTCGTACCGCTCCACAAAATTCTTCAGGTAATAATCCACGTCTATCATCTGGTGCAGTAGATCGTCATAGCTCATCAGAAAAACGTAGCTGGCTGCGTCGGACAATGATTCTTTGGCGCTGGCGGTAAAGCCGGTGTTGGTGATGAGATATCCTTGGTCGATTTTACCTTTCATGCGCAACGTGAGCACGCGGGCCTTGAAATTTTCTACTTCATTGATGCCTACTTTGCCGGCGCTTTCATGAAACTTGCATTCGATCAGTATGCGCGGCTTGAATTTGTTATGCGAGGTAGCGATTGCATCTGTTTGCGCAGCATCGATCTTTGTATCGGCAGTCACATCGTAGCCAAATAGTTTGAAAATATCGGCGACTTTAGTTTCCAGTTCTTTCCAGTCCATAAGGGATAATTTTTTATGGTAAAATTGCGGGGCGCATTTTTGGGGCGCAAGGATTAACCAATTTAAGATTAAAATCGCTAGGATGAAAATGAAAACCGGGAAGATGTTGTTATTTCCATGGCTTGTTGTCGACTTGGCCCGGATGGATCTTATCTCGAAGATCTCATCGCTTTCACCACTTTCAGTTTTTTGTCTTTCGAAAGTTTTTCATACTCTTTCGTTTCACGGCCGAAAAGCGCTATTTTGCCTTCTTCGTTGTAATGAAGGCCCCATCCGTAACGCTTTGTAAGCGGGGAGGCACGGAAGCAGGCCTGGCCTTTGGAAAAGAACTTCTCTCTTTCCGTTTTGTACTCGTTTTTAGTCAGATCGTTTTTATCCGCAAACACCTGGAAAAGCACATCGTCGGAAGTATATCCGTATGGTTTTTTGCTGATCATATCAAACTGGATGTTCGCGGCCGTTTTGTTCTCTCCTTTAACCGGGGGTATTTCCCCGTTTACGGCAGGGCAATCGTCCGCCACGATGATGAAAGTATTGAATTGGTTTGTGGTGTGTAGTGGCATGGAAAAAAGTTTTTATAACGTAAAGCTATAACGGCCGGGTGACAGCCTTATGTCAGGAGCAGACGACCGGGAATGATGTATGTCAACTTATGAAAAATAAAAAAGCATTGTCAAAAGATAACGCCGGGCGACCATAAAAAAAACCGCTGCAAGTCAGACCTGCAGCGGTTTTTTGGTTGTCCCACCTGGATTCGAACCAAGACAAACAGAACCAAAATCTGTCGTACTACCATTATACTATGGGACAATTCGTTCGTTGGGATTGCAAAAGTAGACTTTTTTCCATTTCTTCCAAAAAACTTGCCGCTTTTTTTCCCGGAATATCACGTCAAAGCCCGTCCAGCCAAGGTTTCCCGCACTTTTCCCACGATTATTTCCGGAGCCAGCTGTTGCATACAGGCATGATCGCCCCGGAAACAGGGCTTATTGCCGAATACCGAGCAGGGGCGGCAATATAGCTCAATTTGCGCCGCATTTTCGTCCTTTTGCCCAAACCCCATAAACCCCGCGTAAGGATGCGTGGCGCCCCATACGGAAACCACGGGCACGCCGTACAGCGAGGCAAGGTGCATGTTCGCGGAATCCATGCTCACCATCACCGACAACCCGCTGATGGTGCGAAGCTCTTCGTTCAGGCTGTATTTCCCTGCCATTACTTTCAGCTGCGGCCGGCCTTGGGCAAGGTTTTCCAGCTTCGTCACCTCTTCTTTTCCGCCGCCGAACAGCAGGATCTCCACCGATCCGTCGCGCGTGAGTATTTCGATCACCTGCTCCATTTTTTCGAGCGGGTATGTTTTTTCAAGATAGGTTGCAAAAGGCGCGATGCCGATCTGGGTTTTGCCCGGAGAAGGCTGCTGTGGCAGCGTTCCCGGCGTGTCGCCGGCGGAAAGGCCGAGCGCGGCGAATACATCGCGGTAGCGGTCGATAGTGGTTTTGAGCGGCCGGAAAATTTTGTTTTCTTTCCGTGTGAGCGCCTTTTTGCCGGCCCTTCCTTTATCGATCACCGCTACGCGTATGCCGGAAAATTTATAAAAAGTACGCACGATGCGCGAGCGCAGCACATGATGCAGGTCCGCCACCGCACTAACGGCGGGATGCGCCTTGCGGATAGCCCTGAACAGCTTGTAGAGGCCTTTCAGCCCTTTGTGCTCGCCTTTCAGATCGGCGGGGAAAAACACGAGGCGGGGAATGCCTTCGCACAACGCGCTCCAGTTTTTGTTCGTCACGAATACGATGGTAACACCAGGATGCGCGTCCAGCACCTGTTTCATCACGGGGATGGTCATGGCCACATCGCCCATGGCGGAAAAACGGATGGCGAGGATAGTTTTATGATCAGGGCTTTTGGCCATACAGCACCGGGTTGAGCGAAGGATCGTTGTACATTTTCATCTGTTTGTACACTTTCATGTATTTGCGGCCTTTACCGATATCTTCCAGCAGTTCTTCGATAGCGGTGGAAAGATCGCGCTGCTGCTCGAGCAAAATTTCCAGCTTTTTGCGGCAGGCTTCGCGGTGCGTTTCGCTGGCGTCCGCACGGGTGGCCTCTTCGCGCATGTGCCATATTTTAAGGCCGAGGATAGACAAACGGTCGATGGCCCAGGCCGGGCTTTCGGTGTTGATAGACGCGCCCGGAACAGGGATCACGGTGTTGTATTTATCCAGGAAATAACTGTCGATGTGCTCCACCATGTCCGTTCTTTCCTGGTTGCTGCGGTCTATCCACCGCTTCATTTCCAGTGCTTTCACCGGGTCGATTTTCGGGTCGCGGATCACGTCTTCCAAGTGCCACTGCACCGTATCGATCCAGTTTTTGGCGTACAAAAGATGTTCGATAGCCGTTTTTTCGTAAGGATTCTCAATCATACGGTGAATATCATCATGAACATGATAATCGCGTATGCTCTGGTCGAATATGCTGATACAAAGTGCCGTAAACATGCAGCAAATGTAATCTGGAAATTTGAAAATCCCTCATGGCATGCCGCCACGGCAGGGCAAAAAAAAGGCACGCTGTAGAAACAGGTGCCGGGCATAAAATCATGTGAATGTTCGAGAATGCAATTGTGTAGGCTTTCAATGGTTCTCTAAAGAGGGCTTTGAAAATCATTAAAATTGCTAAAATCCTGATTGTCATGCACGTTATTAGCATGTTGGAGACGCCCGCAACATGACTAACAACAATGCATGCACATAAAAATGTCTGGAAAATCATGGTGAGATTTTCCGTGTCTTGTCTGGTTATATCTTCTCTACAGGTATTGTTTTGGGTTATTTAGTAATCACTGTTGACTTAAGCTAGGGTAAATTGGCATTAACATATTCTTTTATCTTAAGGCTTACCCGAAATTACAGGAAACGGCTGTAATATTTCCGCAGTGAGAAAAAATTATGTGTTACTACATCTAAATTATTGTAAACCGGGCGGTTGTAAAATAAAAATGGCGCGCCACAGCAGCGGTGCGCCATTTTTTCGCAATGGAAGCAGTTATTTCAGTTCTTTTTTGGCGAGGAAATACAACGGGATGCCCAGCAAAATGATGCCCAGGCCCGGTATGGCGTAACGCGGCTCGTAAATGAGCAGCAGCACGGCCAGGCTCAGCGCCACCACGATGTAAATAGCGGGCAGCACCGGGTAGCCGAAGGCTTTGTAGCTGCGCGGCACGTCCGGCCGGGTTTTGCGGAGAATGAAGATGCCGAGGATGGTGATCACGTAGAACACCAGCACGCCGAAGATCACCATGGCCAGCAGGTCGCCGTATTTGCCGCTGAGGCAGAGCAGGCTGGCCCAGATCACCTGTACCCAGAGGCCGTAGGCCGGCACGTCGAAGCGGTTCAGTTCGCCCGCTTTGCGGAAAAACAGGCCGTCTTTCGCCATGGTGTAATAAATTCTCGCGCCGGAGAGGATCAGGCCGTTGTTGCAGCCGAAAGTGGATATGATGATCATCACTGCGATGGTAACCGCCCCGGCGCCCGCGCCGAAAATGTTCTCGGCGGCAGCTACCCCTACCCTGTCCTGCTCGGCGAACGCGATCTCGTTGAACGGCAGCACGGCCAGGTACATCAGGTTGGCGGAAACGTAAATGATGGTTACGATGAAAGTGCCGAGGAACAGCGCCCGGCCGATATTTTTCTGCGGATTTTTGATCTCCCCGGCAATGAACGTCACGTTGTTCCAGGCGTCGCTTGAAAACAAAGTGCCTTTCATGGATACGGCGATGGCGCCGAGGAAAGCCATGCTGCCCAGTGTATTGGCGATCACTTCACCATTCATGTTGACGGTGGAGTACGACCAGGCGTTTTGCCAGTTGGCGTTCCAGATCTCGGCCTTTGCGCCGATGATAAGACCGAAAACGATAAGGCCGAAAAGGGAAAACAGTTTGGTGAAGGTGAACACGGTCTGGATGATCTTCCCGTTCTTCACCCCCCGCGTATTAATGTAAGTCAGCAGGAGTATGGAAGCAATGGCGACGAGTTGCGCCACGTTCACGGAAAAACTACCGATGCTGAACAGGATATTTTTCTCACCCAGGGCCGGCACGATATACCCCAGGTACTTGGCAAAGGCCATGGCCACGGCGGCGATGGTACCCGTCTGGATCACGCCGAACTGCGTCCATCCGAAAAGGAATGCGATAAAGGGATTGTAAGCCTCGCGGAGATATACGTACTGGCCGCCGGCTTTGGGGAACATGCCAGACAGCTCGCCGTAGCTCAACGCGGCAATCAGCGTTACCACACCGGCCAGCACCCACATGGCCATCATCCAGCCGGCGGAGCCCATGGAACGGGCCACTTCGGCGGAGACAATAAAAATACCGGAACCAATCATGGAACCGGCAACGATCATGGTGGCGTCCACCAGACTGAGACTGGGTTTAAAAGAGTTTTCCTGGTTGATTGACATAAAGGTTGATGAATGGTTGATAATAAAAATCCCGGCTGTTCGCCGGGATTAAATGTAATATTTTCCGTTCATTATTTCTTCTGTGCCGGTGTCTCTGCGTTGAGCTGCTCGATCACCTCCTTGGTAATGTCGTAGGCTTCATCTTTGTACAGGATGTTGCTGGCGCCTTCGCGGTAGGAAAAGATGAATGCGTAACGTTTGTCCGCATTGAATTTTTTGATGGTCTCATTCAATCTTTTCTGAAGGTCTTCGTTGAACTGGGCTTCCTGCGTTTGCAGCTGCGCGATGAGGTTCTGTTTGTATTGTTCATGCTGCTGCGCTTTTTTCTGCAGGCCTGCTTCGGCTGCCTGGCCTTCCTGCTGCGTCATGTTCGGGGCGCGTTGCTGCAGCGTGTACAGTTCGTTCTGCAATTGTCTTTCCCTTCCTACTATATCGTTCTGTGCCCCTTCTTTTTTCTTGTCGAGCTCTGCTTTCTTTTCTTTGAAATAATTGTAGTGCGCTTCCAGGGAATCAATATCTACGAATGCCAGCTTTTGGCCGCCCAAACCGTCGGCTGCCGCTGCCTGGGCCGATGAATCGGCGCCGTTTTTTGCCGCGGTCTTGTTGTTACCCTGTTGGCATGCCGCAAATACTCCGGCTATCGCCGCCAGGAAAAGTCCATTTTTCACAAAAAGTTGACGAGTGTACATGTTGATCGGTAGATTTTTAACCCTTTAAATTGAAATAGAAAATCTTGGAACGGCTAAAATAACATTTTTGGGATACAAAAAAACGTTAAAATGAAAATCGCGAAAAGAAAGTGTGGGCAAGGGTTTGGAAGTCAACAGCGGGAAAAAGAAAAAAGGGAGGGCCATTGCCCTCCCCGCGGTTATTTTTTAACAAGCTCGAGTGCTTTCTCAGGCTCGTCTGTCGTCAGGAAATCTGCGCCTGCATTGAGATACGTGCTCATCTGCGCGGGATCGTTCACCGTCCAGATATTCACCGTCACTTTGTTTTTGCGGGCCTCTTTAAAGATGTTCGGGTCTTTGTCGATCACTTTCCAATTGTAGTCAAAACCCCAGATGCCGTCGGCTTTCAGCTCCGCAGGCGTTTTATCGCCATTCAGATACGCCACTTTCGCATGCGGGTCGATAGCCGCCACCTTTTTGCAGATGTTGTAGTCGAAGCTGATGTACAGCATCCATGCTTCGCATTTGTATTTGCGGATCAGGTCCATGCAGGTTTGCGCCAACTGCTCTCCACGGCCGGTTTTGGAGGGTTTCAGCTCCAGCACCAGGCGGGTTTTGTTTTGCTTCATGGCCTCTTTGATATAATCTTCGAACAGGGGCACATGATCGCCGTTCTTGAGTTCAATGGCGGTCAGTTCCGCGATGGGCGTTTCTTCGATGGTTTTGCCGCCGATATGCCCGTCGTGGCTGAGCATGGGTACGCCGTCTTTAGACAGCCATACGTCGAACTCGGAGCCTTCGCAACCGATGCGGACTGCATCCCTGAAAGAAGTGATGGAGTTCTGGCTGCCGGCGTTGTTTTTCCATGCGCCGCGGTGCGCCACTACTTTGTTGCGGTTAAATTCATCTTTTACGAGGATGAACGATTCGCTGGCATCGCCTGTTTTGAGGGTAACGGCGTATTGCATCGCCGCGTCCGCGCCCAGGCTGGCTTTTTTCTTCAGCTGCAGCACGCCTTTTTTGCTGACAGTAAAAAGGCCTGACGTGTCTTCCGCCAGCTGCACGCCTTTGGCCGCGCCCTGCGGCGTGTAAATGGTGCCAACCTTAGCGCCGGATTTGCCGACGGGAATGGTGTAATTGTCCATGTGAAGGGGCGCCTGCCCGTTAACGGCCGCTGCTGCGAGTAAAGCCGGGATCATGATTCGATAACGTAAACGCATGGTATGTTGTTTTCTTTCGTTTGTATCAGTTACACAAGCTTACGGATTATTTCTTTCAGCTTTCAATTTTGTTACATTAAGTTACAAAATACGGTGGTGAGTGGATAAATCAAAATAGCAGCAGGAGATTTTATAAAAAGGTAACAAAGTTTTGCATCACTCGGCCGGCACAGGGTTTTAATATGTCAGGAAAATAAAAAAAGCCCCGGCGTTATACCGGGGCTTTGGACTATCAGTAAAGGCTTTGAACCTATTCTTCTTCGTCGAACTGGAACACTTCTTTGGAAGATGCGAGGATGTCGTATTCTTCTTTGGAGCCTACGATCATGTTCTCGAACTCTCTCAGACCGGTACCGGCAGGGATCAGGTGACCCGTGATCACGTTCTCTTTCAGGCCCAGCATATCGTCCGTTTTGCCGTTGATGGCAGCGGAAGACAGTACTTTGGTGGTTTCCTGGAAGGACGCTGCGGAGATCCAGCTGTGCGTACCCAGAGACGCTTTGGTGATACCGAGCAGCAGCGGGCTGGACGTTGCAGATTCGGCGTCGCGGTATTCCACAAGCTTTTTGTCTGCACGGCGCAGGATGCTGTTCTCTTCGCGCACCTGGCGGAGGGTAACGATCTGGCCAGCTTTCATCACACCGGAATCGCCGGCTTCGGTAACTACCTTCTTGTCGAAGATCTGGTCGTTCTCTTCAAAGAATTCGAATTTATCGGTCGTGTCGCCTTCGAGGAAGCGGGTATCTCCCGGATCTTCGATGGTTACTTTACGCATCATCTGGCGTACGATCACCTCGATGTGTTTATCGTTGATCTTCACACCCTGCAGGCGGTAAACTTCCTGGATCTCGTTCACGAGGTACTCCTGCACTGCAAAAGGACCTTTGATGGAGAGGATGTCTGCCGGGGTGATGGAACCGTCGGAGAGCGCAGTGCCTGCTTTCACGAAGTCGCCGTCCTGTACCAGGATGTGGCGGGTCAGCGGAACGAGGTACTTTTTCACCTGGCTTTCGCGGCTTTCGATAATGATCTCGCGGTTACCGCGTTTGATGTTACCGAATGCCACCACACCGTCGATCTCGGATACGATGGCGGGGTTGCTCGGGTTACGGGCTTCGAACAGCTCGGTTACGCGCGGCAGACCACCGGTGATGTCTCTCAGTTTACCGATCACGCGGGGGATCTTCACGATCACCTGTCCGGCCTTCACGGGAGCGCCTTCTTCGATGATGATGTGAGAACCTACGGGAAGGTTGTAAGATTTCACTTCTTTATTGCCATCTACGAGCAGAGACGGGATCTTGTTTTTATCCTTGGTTTCGATTACCACTTTTTCGCGGTGACCGGTTTGTTCGTCGGCTTCTTCACGGAAGGTGATGCCTTCGATGATGCTGTCGAAACGAATTTTACCGGCGATCTCGGAAACGATAACGGCGTTGAACGGGTCCCATGTGCAGATCACATCCCCTTTCGCTACTTTCTGCCCGTCTTTTACGACCAGGGTAGAACCGTAAGGTACGTTGTTGGTGATCAGCAGGCGGTCGTTTTTCACGTCCATGATCCTCAGCTCACCGGTACGGCCGATAACCACCTGTACTTTCTCGCCTTCGTTGTTCTCGAAGGTAGTGGTACGCAGGCCGTCGAACTGTACGGTACCGTCGAATTTCGCATTGAGGGTAGATTCTACGGAAGCGGAACCGGCCACACCACCTACGTGGAACGTACGCAGTGTAAGCTGTGTACCGGGCTCGCCGATGGACTGCGCGGCGATGATACCAACGGCATCACCACGTTGTGCAGTGTACCCGGTCGCCAGGTTCTTGCCGTAACATTTCACGCACACGCCTCTTCTGCTTTCGCAGGTGAGTACGGAACGGATCTCTACCAGGTCTATGCTGCTGTCTTCGATCGTTTTTGCAATTTCTTCCGTGATCTCTTCACCGGCCGCAACAAAAAGCTCGTTTTCGTTCTGCGGGTTGAAGATGTCGTGCAGGGAAGTACGGCCCAGGATACGGTCGTACAGCGGTTCTACTATTTCTTCGTTGTCTTTCAGCGCTGAAGTAGCAATGCCGCGGAGCGTTCCGCAATCCTCTTCGGTGATCACAACGTCTTGCGCAACGTCTACCAGGCGGCGGGTGAGGTAACCTGCGTCCGCCGTTTTAAGGGCCGTATCCGCAAGACCTTTACGCGCACCGTGCGTGGAGATGAAGTATTCCAATACGTTCAGCCCGTCTTTGAAGTTGGAAAGGATCGGGTTCTCGATGATCTCGGAACCGGTGGAACCGCTCTTGCGCGGTTTCGCCATCAATCCCCTCAAACCGGCCAGCTGTTTGATCTGCTGTTTGGAACCACGGGCGCCGGAATCAAGCATCATGTAAACTGAGTTGAAACCTTGTTTGTCCGTAGCCAGCTCGCGGATCAGCGTTTCGGTCACTTTCGTGTCCACACGGCTCCAGATGTCGATGATCTGGTTGTAGCGTTCGTTGTTGGTGATCAGCCCCATGTTGTAGTTATCCCACACCTCGTCCACTTCGCCGGCGGCTCCATCGATCATGAGCTGTTTGGCGTCGGGGATGATCAGGTCGTTGATATTGAAGGACAGACCGCCACGGAATGCTGTACGGAAACCAAGTTGTTTGATGTCGTCCAGGAATTTCGCGGTTTTCGGAATGTCGGTCGCTTTGATGATGTCGCCGATGATCTCGCGCAGTGATTTTTTGGTAAGCAGGGCATTTACATAACCTGCTTCTTTCGGAACGAACTGGTTGAAGATCACGCGGCCCACGGTAGTTTCGATCAGTTTGCGCTCGAGCGTTCCGTCGGCTTTACGCACATCGGCTTTCACCTTGATATGTGCGTGCAGGTCCACACGGCCTTCGTTGTGCGCGATGATCACTTCTTCCGCGGAGTAGAAGGCTTTGCCTTCGCCTTTCACGATCTCGTCGCCCATGGTTTTCTTACCCTTGGAAATGTAGTAGAGGCCGAGTACCATGTCCTGTGAAGGCAGGGTGATAGGCGTACCGTTCTGCGGGTTGAGAATGTTGTGCGAAGAGAGCATCAGCAGCTGTGCTTCCAGGATCGCGGCGTTGCTCAAAGGCACGTGTACCGCCATCTGGTCACCGTCGAAGTCCGCGTTGAACGCAGAGCACACGAGCGGGTGCAGCTGGATCGCTTTACCTTCCACCAGTTTCGGCTGGAATGCCTGGATGGACAGGCGGTGAAGGGTCGGCGCACGGTTGAGCATCACAGGGTGACCTTTCAGTACATTTTCCAGGATGTCCCAAACCACTGCTTCTTTTCTATCTACGAGCTTTTTAGCTGATTTAACGGTTTTAACGATGCCTCTTTCGATGAGCTTGCGGATAATGAACGGTTTGAACAGTTCGGCAGCCATGTCTTTCGGCAGGCCGCACTCGTGCAGTTTCAGTTCAGGGCCAACCACGATAACGGAACGACCGGAGTAGTCCACACGTTTACCGAGAAGGTTCTGACGGAAACGGCCTTGTTTACCTTTCAGCACATCGGAGAGCGACTTCAGCGCGCGGCCGCCTTCTGCTTTCACCGCGTTGGATTTCCTGGAGTTGTCGAACAGGGAATCCACGGCTTCCTGCAGCATGCGTTTTTCGTTACGCAGGATCACCTCCGGCGCCTTGATCTCGATCAGGCGTTTGAGACGGTTGTTGCGGATGATCACGCGGCGGTAGAGGTCGTTGAGGTCGGAAGACGCGAAACGGCCGCCGTCCAGGGGAACGAGCGGGCGCAGTTCCGGCGGCACCACGGGAATGTATTGCATCACCATCCATTCGGGACGGTTATCAACACGGCCGTTGGCATCGCGGAACGCTTCCACAACACTGAGGCGTTTCAGCGCTTCGGCTTTACGCTGTTGTGAAGTTTCGGTAGCCGCCTGGTTGCGGAGCTGGTAGGAAAGGCCGTCGAGATCGATACGCGCCAGCATCATTTCCACCGCTTCAGCGCCCATTTTGGCGATGAATTTGTTCGGGTCTTCGTCGGGCAGGATCTGGTTGTCTTTGGGAAGGGTATCCAGGATGTCCAGGTACTCTTCTTCTGTGAGCAGATCGCCATAGTTCAGTCCTTTCTCCTGTTTCACCCCGCTCTGGATGATCACGTATCTTTCGTAATACACGATCGTTTCCAGTTTTTTGGAGCTCATACCGAGCAGGTAACCGATTTTATTGGGTAATGATTTGAAATACCAGATATGTACAACGGGCACTACCAGGCGAATGTGGCCCATTCTTTCGCGGCGCACTTTCTTCTCGGTAACTTCAACACCACAGCGGTCGCACACAATGCCCTTATAACGGATACGCTTATATTTTCCGCAGTAACATTCATAGTCCTTCACAGGGCCGAATATCCTTTCGCAGAACAAACCATCACGCTCCGGCTTGTAAGTACGGTAGTTGATGGTTTCGGGTTTCAGCACCTCGCCATAAGAACGCTCCAGGATGGTATCCGGTGAAGCGAGGCTAATGGTGATGCTGCTAAAATTTGATTTAGGACGATTTTCTTTTTTGATGGCCATTGTATGTTTTTTAAAGAAAACTCTATGTCGTAAGTGAAGTCGGGCAGCAGGTGTTCCGTTCTTTGCTTTCCTTAAACATTCACTTTAAAATTCCGGAACTGAAATGGAAAGAACCGTACCCCGGTTTGCACCGGGATACGGAATATTTTTATCAATCGAATTTCAGGTCCAGGCCCAGACCACGAAGCTCATGGATCAATACGTTGAAGGATTCAGGCACGCCGGCTTTCGGGATGTTGTCTCCTTTTACGATGGATTCATATGCTTTCGCACGGCCCACGATATCATCGGATTTGATCGTCAGCAGCTCCTGCAGGATGTTGGACGCGCCGTATGCTTCCAGTGCCCAAACCTCCATCTCACCAAAACGCTGGCCACCGAACTGGGCTTTACCACCCAGCGGCTGCTGTGTAATGAGAGAGTACGGTCCGATGGAACGGGCGTGCATTTTGTCGTCCACCATGTGGCTGAGTTTAAGCATGTAGATGATGCCTACGGTCGCTTTCTGGTGGAAGCGCTCGCCGGTTTCACCGTCGCTCAGGTAAGTATGGCCGAAGCTCGGGAGTTTCGCTTCAGTGATGTATTCTGCGATCTCTTCGGTGCTTGCGCCGTCGAAGATCGGCGTAGCAAAACGAACGCCCAGTTTCTGACCGGCCCAGCCGAGTACGGTTTCGTAGATCTGACCGAGGTTCATACGCGAAGGTACGCCCAGCGGGTTCAGCACGATGTCTACCGGTGTGCCGTCTTCCAGGAAAGGCATGTCTTCGTCGCGAACGATCTTCGCAACGATACCTTTGTTCCCGTGGCGGCCCGCCATTTTATCCCCTACTTTCAGCTTACGTTTGCTGGCCAGGTATACTTTCGCCAGTTTCAGCACGCCCGCGGGCAGCTCGTCCCCGATGGAGATGTTGAACTTCTCGCGTTTGTAACGGCCCAGCTCCTCGTTGTATTTGATATTGTAGTTGTGGAGCAGGGTGTTGATCTGGTCGTTGGTATCCTGATCGGTAGTCCATCCGAGCGGATTTACGTTCTGGAAGTCTACGTTAGCCAGGTTTTTATTGGAGAATTTGGAACCTTTGGAGATCAGCACTTCGCCGTAAGTGTTGGTGATGCCTGCGGAGGTTTTCTCTTTCAGCAGCGTCAACAGCTTGCCCATCAGCACTTCCATGAGGTCTTCCTCGTTCTTCTGGTGGATCTTCTCCAGTTTTTCCAATGCCGCTTTTTCACGGGTCTTGGAATTTTTATCTTTTTTCGCGCGGGAGAACAGCTTCTTGTCGATCACCACGCCTTCGGTAGACGGGGGCGCTTTCAGTGAAGCGTCTTTCGCGTCGGACGCCTTGTCGCCGAAGATCGCGCGAAGCAGTTTTTCTTCGGGTGAAGGATCGGATTCGCCACGCGGGGTGATCTTGCCGATCAGGATATCGCCTTCTTTGATATGCGCGCCAACACGGATGATACCGTTCTGGTCCAGGTCCTTGGTGGCTTCTTCGCTCACGTTCGGGATATCCGGCGTCAGTTCTTCTTCACCGAGTTTGGTGTCGCGCACTTCCAGTTCATATTCGTCGATGTGGATGGAAGTGAACCAGTCTTCGCGTGCAACACGCTCGGAGATCACGATCGCATCCTCGAAGTTGTAACCTTTCCAGGGCATGAACGCCACTTTCAGGTTGCGGCCCAGGGCCAGCTCACCGGCGCGGGTGGCGTAACCTTCCGTGAGGAAGTCGCCTTCCACCACACGCTGCCCTTTCTTCACCGCGGGGCGAAGGTTGATGCAGGTGCTCTGGTTGGTCTTCACGAATTTGGTCAGCTGGTATATCACGAGATCGTCTTCAAAGCTCACCAGTTTCTGCATTTCATCGCGCTCGTAACGAACGTGAATTTCGTTTGCATCTACAAACTCCACCACGCCTTTGCCGTTAGAGGTGATCTGCAGGCGGGAATCGCGCGCTGCTTTTCCTTCCAGGCCGGTACCTACGATGGGCACCTGCGGAGAGATCAGCGGAACGGCCTGACGTTGCATGTTCGATCCCATGAGCGCACGGTTGGCGTCGTCATGTTCGAGGAAGGGGATCAGGGAAGCGCTCAAACCAACGATCTGGTTGGGAGCCACGTCCATATATTCCACTTCCTGCGGTTCGAGGATCGGGAAATCGCCGGTTTCGCGTGATTTCACTTTATCGCCGGTGAAGGCGCCTTTTTCGTCCAACGGTGCGTTGGCCTGGGCGATCTTCACGGAATCTTCTTCTTCAGCGCTCAGGTATTCGATCTTCACCATGTCTACTTTACCGTCTTTTACTTTGCGGTAAGGCGTTTCGATGAAGCCCATCTCGTTCACCATGGCATGTACGCACAGGGTGGAGATCAGACCGATGTTCGGTCCTTCAGGGGTTTCGATCGTGCAAAGACGGCCGTAGTGGGAGTAGTGAACGTCGCGCACCTCAAAGCCCGCACGTTCGCGGCTGAGGCCACCGGGCCCGAGCGCGGAGATACGGCGTTTGTGGGTGATCTCAGACAGCGGGTTGGTCTGGTCCAGGAACTGGGAGAGCTGGGAGGTACCGAAGAAAGAGTTGATCACGGAAGAAAGCGTTCTTGCATTGATCAGGTCTACCGGTGTGAACACCTCGTTGTCTCTCACGTTCATACGCTCGCGGATGGTGCGCGCCATACGTGCGAGGCCTACGCCGAACTGGGCGTACAGCTGCTCGCCTACGGTGCGTACGCGGCGGTTGGACAGGTGGTCGATATCGTCGATCTCCGCTTTACCGTTGGTGAGTTGCACCAGGTATTTGATGATCGAGATAATGTCCGCCTTGGTCAGCACTTTCATGTCCAGCGGAGTGGGCAGGCCAAGCTTACGGTTGATCTTGTAGCGGCCTACATCCCCGAGGTCGTACCGTTTGTCGGAGAAGAACAGTTTATCGATGATGCCCCTTGCTGTTTCGTCGTCCGGAGCATCTGCACCGCGGAGCTGGCGGTAGATGTGCTGAACGGCTTCGAGCTCGGAGTTGGAGGTATCTTTATTGAGGGTGTTATAGATGATGGCAAAGTCGCCGCTCACCTCTTCTTTCTGTACGAACACGGATTTCACGCCCATGTCTGTGATCAGCTCGATGTTCCCTTCGTCCAGGATGCTGTCGCGTTCCAGAACGATCTCGTTACGTTCGATGCTCACCACCTCACCGGTGTCCTCATCCACGAAATCTTCCACCCAGCTGCGTAAAACGCGGGCGGCCAGCTTTTTGCCGGCGTATTTTTCCAGGTTTTTGCGGTCTGCTTTTACTTCGTCAGCCATGCCAAACAGTTCCAGGATATCCTTGTCTGTTTCATAGCCGATGGCACGAAGCAGCGTGGTAACCGGGAACTTCTTCTTACGGTCGATGTACGCGTACATCACGTTGTTGATGTCCGTAGCAAACTCCATCCAGGCGCCTTTGAAAGGGATCACCCTTGCGGAGTAGATCTTGGTGCCGTTGGGATGGATGGATTGACCAAAGAACACACCTGGGGAACGGTGCAGCTGGGATACAACTACACGTTCAGCGCCGTTGATTACGAAGGTACCTCTGGGGGTCATGTAGGGGATGTTCCCGAGGAAAACGTCCTGCACAATGGTCTGGAAATCTACGTGCTCCTCATCATTACAGCTCAACCGGAGCTTTGCCTTGAGCGGCACGGAGTACGTAAGCCCCCGCTCAATACATTCTTCGATGGTATAACGCGGAGGGTCCACGAAATAATCCAGGAACTCCAGATTAAAGATATTTCTGGTATCTGTAATCGGGAAATTTTCCTTGAATACTTTAAAAAGGCCTTCGTTGTTACGCTTGTCTGGTGTGGTTTCTAATTGGAAGAAATCCTTGAAAGATTGGATTTGGATAGCCAACAGATCCGGTGTCTCAGCAACTTGTTTGATCTTTCCAAAATTTACTCTTTCGTTAGTTTGGGCTTTTTTTAGAGACATATTCGAAGTTAGCAGTTAATATGACTTGTATGAATAAGGGAAATTAATGATTCTTTGTCAATACACCCAAAATATTGTGTTTCAACACCTGTGACCGGCTTATTTCCCGTTTTGCCGGACGTAGCGGAAACCCACCTTCCCAAAGGGAGTAAGGCCAAAAAGTACCGGGGCACTTTTTGACCTTAATAAAGATGTATATTAAACAAAGAATTACTGAATTTCTACTTCAGCGCCAGCCTCAGTCAGCTTCGCTTTCAGATCTTCAGCTTCAGCCTTGCTAACGCCTTCTTTCACTGATTTCGGAGCACCGTCAACCAGTTCTTTGGCTTCTTTCAGACCGAGACCTGTCAGATCTTTCACTACTTTCACCACGTTCAGCTTGCTGGCACCAGCAGCTTTCAGAACTACGTTGAATGCAGTTTTTTCTTCAGCAGCAGCGGCTCCGCCACCACCGTCAGCAGCAACAACTACTGCAGCAGCAGCAGGTTCAATACCGTATTCGTTTTTCAGAACGTCTGCCAGTTCCTGTACTTCCTTAACAGTAAGACCTACTAATTGTTCAGCTAATGCTTTTACGTCTGCCATTGTATGATATTTTTGTAGTTTTTTAAAATGTTGTTAAACAGATGTTTGTTTATGTTGTGACTTGGAAGCCGATGTTATGTGCCTTGGAGTTACTCCGCAGCGGGCGCATCTGATGCCGGGGCATCCGGTGCGGGTGCGGCAGCTTCTGCGGTTGCAGCGCCACCTTCTTCTTTTTTACCTTTCTCAAGCAGCGCAGCGATAACGCGTTTTGCGGGAGACTGCAGCAGACCGATAACTTCGCCGATAAGCTCGTTTTTGGTCTTGATCTTCACCAGGCTTGCCAGCTGGTTGTCGCCCAGGTAGATCTCCTCGCCCACAAAAGCAGCTTTCAGAACGGGTTTTTCCAGTTTCGCGTTTTCCTTGCGGAAAGTGCTGATGATCAGCGCGGGCTCTTTCGGGCTGTCGGAGAACATCAGGGCCGTTACGCCGTTCAGCGCTTCGTAAATACCCGCATATTTCTCGTTGTCCAGGCTTTCCAGCGCTTTCTTGATGAGGGTGTTCTTAGCCACCTTCATTTCCACGTTCTTGTCGAAGCAAACCCTTCTGAGGTGGTTCACCTGCGCAACCGTCAGAGATTCGGTATTGGTAATGTAGAAGTTGTTGTATTGAGCAAACTTGCCTTTCAGCAGTTCGATTACCTCATTCTTTTGATCTTTGTTCATTGCTTTGTGTTTGGCATTGACCGTTTCGCCTTCTCAGCCCCTAAAGGCTCCGGCTACAGGGCGGTCAATTAGTTTTGAACAGATTTAGTGTCAATAACGATACCCGGGCTCATCGTGCTGGCCATGGACAGACCTCTCAGGTATGTGCCTTTCGCGGTCGCGGGTTTCAGTTTGATGATCGCGTTGATCAGCTCCTGTGAGTTCTCTTCGATCTTTTCGGGAGCGAAGGAGATGCGGCCGATGGAAGCGTGAATGATACCGGCTTTATCCACTTTGAAGGTGATCTTGCCGCCTTTTACCTCGTTTACCGCAGCTGCCACGTCGTTCGTAACAGTACCGGTCTTCGGGTTAGGCATCAGGTTGCGGGGGCCCAGGATCTTACCCAGTTTACCGATCTTCGGCATTACGGCGGGAGTAGCGACGATCACGTCGATCTCGGTCCAGCCGGCTTCGATCTTCTGGATAAACTCGTCCAGGCCTACGAAATCGGCACCGGCTTCTTTTGCAGACGCTTCTTTGTCGGGCGTGCAGAGAACCAGTACTTTTTTGGTCTTACCAGTACCATGCGGCAGTGTAACGGAGCCGCGGATAGCCTGGTCAGCTTTTTTGGGATCTACGCCCAAACGGATATGCAGATCGACGGAAGAGTCGAACTTGGTGCAGTTGATGTCTTTAACGAGGGTGGAAGCCTCTTTCAGGCTATAGCTTTTGTTTTTGTCCACCTTAACGTCAGCCACTTTTCTTTTCTTAGTTGCCATTTCTGAATGATTTAAAAGTTAACCTGCTTTAACAGGGTGAACAATTTAGTTTTCCCAGGGAGCTTTACCGTCAACGGTAATACCCATGCTGCGCGCGGTGCCGGCTACCATTCTCATGGCGCTTTCAACCGTGAAGCAGTTAAGGTCAGGCATCTTGTCTTTGGCAATCGCCTCTACCTGAGCCCAGGTAACTTTACCCACCTTGTTACGGTTAGGTTCTTTAGAACCACCTTGAATTTTGGCAGCTTCCAGCAGCTGTACGGGAGCCGGAGGCGTCTTAATTACAAAGTCGAATGATTTGTCTGTGTAAACGGTCAGCAACACAGGCAGCACCTTACCCATTTTATCCTGGGTGCGGGCATTGAACTGTTTGCAGAACTCCATGATGTTCACACCTTTGGAACCCAGAGCGGGACCAATCGGAGGTGCAGGGTTGGCTTGGCCGCCTTTAACCTGCAATTTCACGTACGTTGCGATCTCTTTAGCCATTAGTCTGTTTTTAATTTGGTGAAACGTTCCGCCGCCGTTGCCGGCAGCAAAACTCCCAAAACTCAAAAGTCTCAGAAAGACATTTTAAGGGGGATGCAAAGGTAGGTATATTTTAAATCAATAACAAAAAATGTTTGGAGTTCGGCATTTTTTTTGCTATTATACGGGGATTGGGATTAAATTTAATGGCTAAGTGACTGATAACAATAGAGATAACAAACATTTCCGACAGTCAGAATTAGGTCAAAAAGTTATCTGACAGCTAACCCTCCTTTAAACAATCTGCAAAGTTACTAATAGTGGATAACTCTCCCAATAGTTGTATCACCGAATTTATCCCTTACCATCCACATTTCCCCTGTTCAGCCTGTTCATTTTCAAAAAGATGCTCACCCCTTTCCCCTATCCCGGGAAGCACTATTGCCAGCCGGATTTTTTCCGTATTTTAACCCGTATGAAAATCATTACCACGTTTTTAATACTGACCCTTTTCGCAACTCACAAACCCATGCAGAAAAATCAATTCCTCATCGTTGGCACCTACACCAATGCTGGCAGCAAAGGCATTTACGTTTTCAGGAAAGACGCCGTCACCGGCCGGTTCATCCCCACAGACACCGCCGGAGGCGTCCCCAACCCCTCTTTCCTCACCCTCTCGCCCGATAAACAGTTCCTGTACGCCGTCAGCGAATTTTCCAAAGACAGCACCGGCAGCGCATTCTCCTACGCTTTCGACCGCAATGCCGGCACCCTGCAACTCATCAATCACCAGCTTACCGGCGCCGGCCCCTGCCACATCAGCACCGACGCCGCCAACCGCTTCGTGTTCACCGGCAACTACAACGGCGGAAGCCTCACCGTGCTGCCCGTTCAGGCAGACGGCAGCCTCGCCGCCGCCGTGCAGCAGATCGTTCACCAGGGCTCCGGCCCCGTAGCCTCCCGCCAAAAAACACCGCATGTGCATTCGGCCAACTTTTCGCCGGATGGCAAACAGCTGCTCGTACCGGACCTCGGTACCGATAAGGTGATGATCTACGATTTTGAGCCTTCCCGCAAAATGCGCCCCCTCCAGCCCGCCGCACAGCCCTTCGCCAGTGTGGAGCCCGGCGGAGGCCCGCGTCACCTCGTTTTCCATCCCAACGGCCGCTACGCCTATCTCGTGCTCGAGATCAGCGGCAAAACCGCCGCCTTCAGCTACGCCAACGGCCACCTCGCCCTCCTGCAAACTATCTCCGGCGCCCCGGCGGATTACAAAGGCTCCAGCTTCGGCAGCGCGGACATTCATGTGTCGCCGGACGGAAAGTTCCTGTATATGTCCTCCCGCGGCGACCTCAGCAACCTTTCCATCTACCGCATCAGCGAAAAAGACGGCACGCTCTTCCTCATCGGCCACCAGCCCACGCTGGGCAAAGAACCGCGCAACTTCCTCATTACGCCGGACGGGCAATACCTGCTGGCTGCCAATCAAAAAAGTAATACCATCGTGGTGTTTAAAAGAGATTTGAACACCGGCCTGCTGACCGCGACCGGCGAAGAGCTGGCCGTGCCCACGCCCGTTTGCCTGAAATGGGTGGAATAAATACATGTGGCACCATCTAAAAAGTTGCTGAAACAAGTATTGCGTAACTTCATCATCCTAAATCACCCCATTATGAAACGCATATTGTTAGCACTCACAGCAATGATCGCTGCGCTCTCCGCGCACTCGCAGGACGATGCCGCCATGAAAGCCTGGATGGATTACGCGACTCCCGGGTCTATGCAGAAAATGATCGCCATGGCCGACGGCGACTGGAAAACCGACATGACCTTTTGGATGGCGCCTGGCGCGCAGCCGATGACCACCACGGGCAGCTGCACCAACAAGATGATCATGGGCGGCCGTTACCAGGAAAGCCGTTTTACCAGCAGTATGGACGGGCAGCCTTTCGAAGGCACCGGGCTGCTGGGGTACGACAATGTCCGGAAAATGTTCGTATCCACCTGGATCGACAATATGGGCACGGGCATTATGTATCTTGAAGGAAAGTGGGACGAGGCCACTCGTTCCATCACATTCACCGGCAATGCCACCGACGCGATGGCGGGCAAAGCGATGCCTGTGCGCGAGGTGTTTAAATGGGTAGACGACAATACCCAGGTGATGGAAATGTACATGATGGCCGACGGGAAAGAGTACAAAAGCATGGAATTAAAATTCACCCGCAAATAACGCCATTGTTTCCCCCAACGAAAAAAGCCGCCCCATCGGGACGGCTTTTTTAATATGCTGAACAGTCTTAGCTGATCTTTTCTACCTGCATGAAGTTCAGCTCTACCGGTGTGGCGCGGCCAAAGATCTTCACGGTTACTTTCAGTTTCTTTTTGTCTTCCAGTACTTCTTCGATCACCCCGTTGAAATCGTTGAACGGGCCGTCGATGATCTTGATGGTTTCGCCGACGATGTAAGGCTCGCTCATGGTGAGGCCCTGATCGGAGATCTCGTCTACTTTACCGAGCATTTTATTGACTTCGGATTTGCGGAGAGCGATGGGCTTTTCTTTGCCGAGGAAGTGGATCACGCCGGAAACGTTGCGGATGGCCTGGATCACTTCGTCGTTCATTTTACCGTCGATGGCTTCGATCATCACGTAACCGGGGTAGAAGTTCTTTTCACGCATCACCTTTTTACCGGCCTGCACTTTATAAACTTTTTCCACCGGCAGGAAGATCTGGGTGATAATGCCACCCCAGTCGCCGCGGCGAACTTCGATGTCCAGATATTCCTTTACTTTCTTCTCTTTGCCACTCACCACGCGCAGCACGTACCATTTGGTTTCCTGAGTGGGCTGAGTGGGGTTTTGGGCTTCATCCATTATGAAAACAGTTTATAGTATTGCGTTAAAACAAGGTGAGAGGCACTGTCCATCCCCCATACCATCAGGGTGATGATGATAGTGGCGATCAGAACGATCATGGTAGAGGATTGCAGCTCCCGCCAGGTGGGCCAGGATACTTTATGAACCAGTTCGTAATATGATTCCCTGAAATAGCTGAAGATTTTGTTCATCGTAATAAGTTATCCTGATATGAACGATAAAAATTGCCGTGGAGAAAAATTGCAGGTGTTCCGTAAAAAACCAGCAATTTAACTTTCCGGCAATTCATTTTTTATTCCGCACGGGTACTAGGATTCGAACCCAGATCAAAGGTTTTGGAGACCCGTATGCTACCGTTGCACCATACCCGTATTCAAAAAAGCCATTAGCCGTAATGTTCGTCTCAGCAAATATAATCTACTATTGATTACTTGTTACTTGCTAATGGACTTTTTTTATGTGACCAGTATTGCTACTGATTATTTCAGGATCTCAGTTACCTGACCAGCGCCTACGGTACGGCCACCTTCGCGGATAGCGAATTTCAGACCTTTTTCCATAGCGATCGGCTGGATCAGTTTAACGGTCAGGCTGATGTTATCACCAGGCATCACCATTTCAACACCTGCAGGCAGTTCAACCTCACCGGTAACGTCAGTTGTACGGAAGTAGAACTGGGGACGGTATTTCTGGAAGAACGGCGTGTGACGGCCACCTTCTTCTTTGCTCAGTACATACACTTCGCATTTGAAGTCGGTGTGCGGAGTGATGGAACCGGGCTGGCAGATAACCATACCGCGACGGATCTGGGTTTTCTCAATACCGCGGAGCAGCAGACCGGCGTTGTCGCCAGCTTCACCTTCGTCCAGCAGTTTTTTGAACATTTCCACACCGGTGCAGGTAGATTTCAGTGATTCGGACTGCAGACCTACGATCTCAACGTTCTCACCAACTTTGATGCGACCGCGCTCGATACGACCGGTAGCAACAGTACCACGACCGGTGATGGAGAACACGTCTTCCACAGACATCAGGAACGGCTGGTCAACCGGGCGGGGAGGCAGCGGGATGTAAGTATCCACAGCTTCCATCAGCTCTTCGATCTTAGCAACCCATTTAGCGTCGCCAGCGAGAGCGCCGGTAGCAGAACCCTGGATGATGGGCACATTGTCGCCATCGAAACCATAGGAAGACAGCAGTTCGCGGAGCTCGATCTCAACGAGTTCCAGCAGTTCCGGATCGTCTACCAGGTCTACTTTGTTCATGAATACAACCATACGGGGTACACCTACCTGGCGGGCCAGCAGTACGTGCTCCTTGGTTTGCGGCATCGGACCATCTGTAGCGGCAACCACCAGGATAGCACCGTCCATCTGGGCAGCACCGGTAATCATGTTTTTCACATAGTCAGCGTGACCGGGGCAATCTACGTGCGCGTAGTGACGGTTTGCTGTCTGGTACTCAACGTGTGCTGTATTGATGGTGATACCTCTTTCTTTTTCTTCAGGAGCCGCATCGATCTCGTCATATCCTTTCTTCTCAGCCAAGCCCTTGTTTGCCAGAATTGTAGTAATGGCAGCAGTCAAGGTAGTTTTACCGTGGTCAACGTGACCGATGGTACCAATGTTAACGTGGGGTTTATCCCGCTTAAAGGTTTCTTTTGCCATTGTATTTTTTTTTAAGATGGTTTGTAAAGATTACTTTTTTGATATTAGTTTTTTAGTAAAGCAAATCACAACAAACTTGAGCCCGTCACAGGAATTGAACCTGCTCCTCCCCGATTTGTTCCCGGGATGCTCATCCATTGAGCTTACCGGCTTTGTTAAACTTCAAATTTCGGACACCCGGCCCCGAACTTCCTTTTACGGACCATCCGGCTACCCTGCATCCGAAACTCTTTTGAGCTGTTGATGAGAATTGAACTCACGACCTCTTCCTTACCAAGGAAGTGCTCTACCCCTGAGCTACAACAGCATGATCTTTTTCTGAGCGGGAGACGAGGTTCGAACCCGCGACCTACAGCTTGGAAGGCTGTCGCTCTACCAACTGAGCTACTCCCGCATACTCAATTACGAACTACGCGCATTCATCAACCCCGGGCAAAAAAACCCGTAGTGACCAACTTGCCGTAATCCGCAATGAAAAATTGGTGTGGGCAGGACAGGATTCGAACCTGTGAAGTCGAAAGACAGCGGATTTACAGTCCGCCCCATTTGGCCGCTCTGGAACCTGCCCAACTTAAAAATTTCTCGCGCCAGGCCTAACCCCGGAAAACACTTGCGAGCCAGCAGAGGGATTCGAACCCCCGACCCACTGATTACAAATCAGTAGCTCTGGCCAACTGAGCTATGCTGGCAATTTCTGTCAAGAAAAAGTTTCACATCCTGTAAAAGGAGCCGCAAAATAAATGTGAATCTTTTTAAGAAACAAATATTTTTTTAACCCCGGGAAAGTGCCCCTTCAACTCAATTCAAGTCGGCTAAAATGCCCTACAGTAAAGAACTTTACTACCTTCACCGATCCCTTTTTGAATCGGGATGGCAAAGGTAGTAAAGAGAAAATTAATTCCAAAATATTTTTAGGATTTTAATGTAAATTCTTCTCCTTCTGACGTTTGATCTGGGTAACAAGGCTGTCAAACGCTAAGTCGAAGGACTCCTCGAAGGATTTGCTCTCATGCTTTACAAAGAAGTCGTGACGGGGGATATGCACTTTAATTTCGGCAATCTTGTCTTTTACCTGGTGGGCTAACTGATCTAATTTTAAAAAAACTTCTACATTCACGATCCGGTCATAAAAGATGGAAAGCTTCTGAATTCTCTTATTCACGTGATCAATGAGTTTGGCGTCGGCATCAAAACGCACAGTTTGAATTTGAACATTCATAGCACTAAAATTTAACATTTAACAATCTAGTTTCAAGCACGTAACCATCAATCATAGGCGTATTTTTTTATGTAAAGAACCGATTACTAATTTAACAAACTTTCCTTCCCTTTCCTATTTTGGTCAGAAAAATTTTGTTAAAATCCTCTCCGGCAATACTACCCCATATTTCCCCGCCCGCAACTGATCCGCATCAGCCCGGGTGCATTCATTTGTCAATAAAATGCTTGATACCGATCATTCACGCTTTGGGATGCGCCTGCTGATGCACTTTCTTCAGCTTCTCGATCGTATTGTGCGTATATACCTGCGTGCTCGCCAGGCTCGCATGGCCCAGCAATTCCTTCACCGCGTTGATGTCCGCCCCGTTGTTCATCAAATGTGTCGCAAACGTATGCCGCAGCACATGCGGGCTGCGTTTCGAAATGGTCGTTACCCTGTCCAGTGCCTCCCTTACCGTACGGTATACAAACGCCTTCGTGATCCCCTTACCGTTCGCCCGCACCAGCAGCTGCCCCGTTTCCGCACTCCCGACTTCCTTGCGCCGCCTTTCGTCGTATTCCCTGATCATCGCCATCAAAGGCCGGCTGAGGGGAATAATGCGCTCCTTATTGCCTTTCCCGAGCACTTTCATCTGGCTGTTGCTCAGGTCCATGCTGCGATGCGTAAGCCCCAGCAACTCCGCCTGGCGGATGCCGCTCTGGTACAGCAATTCCACGATCAGCCGCCGCGTGGCGCCGTCGAAATCGTCTCCAAACAGCCGCTCCCCTTCCGATTGGTTCTCTTCCACCTGCCGCATGGCCTTTTCGTCGACGAACACGGGAAGGCGGCCCCGCATTTTCGGGCTCACCACTTTCGCCATCGGGCTTTGCGCCAGCTCGCCCTTGCGCAGGGCGTATTTGAAAAAGGATTTAAGGGTGGAGATCTTCCGCCGGATAGTGGCCGGCGTAACGGGCCCGGGCTGTTTCTTTTTGTTTTGGGAAGGATGTTTGGGCTCCAGGCCCAGGGCCAGCCACGATTGAATATGGAAATGGGTCAGCCGGTCCAGCGGCAATTCCCCGTATTGCAGGGAGAGATAACGGAAAAACTGGAGGAGGTCCAGCCCGTAAGACTGTACCGTATGCTGCGAATAACGTTTCTCCAGCTCAAGATAAGCCAGGAATCCCTGTGCGACCGGCGGTAGTTCATTCATGACCAACACAAAAAAATTGATGACTGTAAAGTTATCGAAAACCTTACAATCATCAATTTTATGTATTCAGATTTAAATACTGGCTCGTTACTATACGTCATACTTGCCGGTAGCCACCTGCTGCTTGTAAACAGCTTTCAGCACCTGGGTGCGGCGACGGATAGACGGCTTTGTAAATGACTGACGCTCTCTCAGTTGCAGCAGAATTTTCGCTTTCTCAAATTTCTTTTTATACTTTTTGAGCGCTTTGTCAATGTTTTCGCAATCTTTGGAATCGATAATTAACATAAATCTCCTTTAAAGTTTTTTACGGACGGCAAAGATATGTATTCCTCTTTTATTTGCCAAATTTCCACGCTCCCCTTCCCGAATTTTCTTTCCAACCGTTCCCGCTTCGCCCCGCCGGCAATGCGGACTGCAAAATTAGGCGATTCGTCAGTAACTTTGTGGATTATGTTTACAGGAATCATCGAAACGATGGGGACCGTTGCCGCGGCCAAACCTTCCGGCGGCAACCTGGAGCTGACCATTCACTCCCCCCTGGCACAGGAATTAAAGATAGACCAGAGCGTATCTCATAACGGCGTTTGCCTGACCGTGACCGCGGTGGACGAGCGGCAATATACCACCGTGGCGGTTGCCGAAACCCTGCAGAAGACCAATCTCGGCAGCCTGCGGCCCGGCCATTCCGTGAACCTCGAAAGGGCCATGGTGTTCAACAGCCGGATAGACGGGCATATCGTTCAGGGCCATGTAGACGGCACCGGCGTATGCGAATCCGTTTCCGCGCAGGATGGCAGCTGGCTGTACCGCATTGGCTTCGACCCGGAATTTGCGCCGCTGATCGTGGAAAAAGGCTCCATCTGCCTCAACGGCATCAGCCTTACCGTGTTCGACATCGCTACAGACGCCTTTTCCGTGGCGATCATACCGTATACTTACGAGCATACCAATATCCAATACCTGCAACCCGGCGATACCGTGAACCTTGAATTCGACATCCTGGGCAAATACGTCGCCCGGCAGTTAATCACACGCGCAAGCCATCCCGTCACAACATGAACCCGAACTTAACGCAAAGCCTCGGCATGAAATACCCACTCATCATGGCCCCCATGTTCCTCGTGAGCAATGAAGCCATGATGAAAGCGGCCATCCGCAGCGGCATCGCAGGCACTTTCCCTTCCCTCAATTACCGGAAGGAAGGCGAGCTGCCCGCACTGCTGGAAAGGCTCAACGAAACGAAAGCACAATACCCGCAAGGCACTTACGGGGTGAACATCATCGTGCAGAAAACGAACCCGCTCTATAAAAAACACCTGGACGCCTGCGTGGCGGCCAAAGTGCCGTTTTACATCACCTCGCTCGGCAACCCGCGCGACGTAACCGAAGCCGCGCACAGCTACGGCGCCAAAGTGATCTGCGACGTAACCAACCTCGCGCACGCCGAAAAAGCCGTGCAGCACGGGGCAGACGCGTTTATTGCCGTCAGTTCCGGCGCGGGCGGCCATGCCGGCCCCTACCCGATGCATGTGCTGGTGCCCGCTTTGAAAAACGCCTTCCCCCACATTCCCGTGGTAGCCGCAGGCGGCATCGCCTCCGGCCGGCAGATGGCCAGCGCCATGGTGCTCGGCGCAGATGCCGTGAGCATCGGCACCCGCTTCATCGCCAGCGCGGAAGCCGCCGTGAGCGAGGAATACAAACAGGCTATCCTGGAGCACGGCATGGAAGACATCGTGCTTACCGAGCGCCTCTCCGGCACGCCCTGCAACATCATCAACACGCCAGCCGCGCAGAAAATGGGCTATAAACAGACCGGCTGGGAAAAATGGCTCGGCCGCAACCCGCGCACCCGCAAGTATTTCAAGATGATGGTGCAGATGAAAGGCATGAAACTGCTCGAAAAAGCCGTGAAGCCCAACAATTACCACCAGCTGTGGAGCGCCGGCCAAAGCGTGGAAATGGTGAACGACGTAATGCCCGTGGAAGAGATCGTGGCGCGGCTGATGGAAGAATATGACGAAACGCTGCGGTCTTTCCGTTGAGGCGCACAAAACACATTATCTTTGCAAAATGCCCGAAACACAAAATTTCCAGGAAGGCGCAGTGCTGTTGATCAATAAACCGCTCACATGGACCTCGTTCGACGTTGTGCGCAAGATCCGCAATACCACCAAAGCCAAAATAGGCCACGCAGGCACGCTCGATCCGCTCGCTACCGGGCTGCTCATTTGCTGCACCGGTAAAATGACCAAAAAGATCAACGAATACCAGGCGCAGGAAAAAGAATACACCGGCACCTTCACCCTCGGGTCCGTTACCCCCACCTACGATCTTGAATCGGAGCCGCAGGACCATCAGCCCGTGCCCGGGCTGGACAAAGCCGCGCTGCAGGCCATCGCAGACCGCTTCACCGGCCCGCTGCAGCAATTACCCCCCATTCATTCCGCCATCAAACAAAACGGCAAACCGATCTACCACCTGGCGCGCCAGGGCGTGGAAGTAAAGGTGGAACCGCGTTCCATCGTTATCCATGTTTTCGAGATCACGGCGGTGGAATTACCGGTCGTGCATTTCAGGGTGCAATGCAGCACGGGCACTTACATCCGTTCGCTGGCGCACGATTTCGGCGCCGCCGTTGGCTGCGGCGCGCACCTGAGCAGCCTTTGCCGTACCCGCATCGGCGCGTTCAGGCTGGAAGACGCCGTCGAGGTAACCGATTTCATTGAAAAATATAAAAAAGCGCAGGAGCATCAGAACGGGTAGCCGATCGCTACGTTCCAGATGATGTTTTCCCGCCTCCAGCGGCTGTCTCCAAGCATCCATTCACCGATGTACCAGCCGCTTTTGTTTTGTGTGGGATAAGGTTTTTTGAGCGGTATGCCCCAGTCGAGGCGTATCACGAAATAGCTGAAATCCAGCCGCAGGCCCGCGCCCGTGCCGATCGCCAGTTCCCGGTATAGGTTCTTGAACTGGAACTCGGCGCCCGCGCGCAGCGTATCTTTCTTCAACATCCAGATATTGCCGAAATCGAGGAAGGTGGCGCCTTTCAGGTACATACTGCCGCCGAACAGGCGCAGCAGGTCGAAACGGTATTCCACGTTGCCTTCCAGTTTCATGTCGCCCGTCTGATCGGGGAACAGCTGCGCGGTGGCCGTGGTATCCACGAAAGAGCCGGGGCCCAGCGTGCGCAGCCGCCATGCGCGGATGCTGTTGGGGCCGCCCGACGTAAACTGCCTGATGTAAGGCAACACATCGCTTTTACCGTACGGAATGCCCACGCCTGCGTACGCACGCGTAGCCACGGATGTTTTCGGGTAGTTCCAGTAATGGCGGTAATCCGCTTCCAGCCTGATAAACTGGGAGATCTTCACTTTCGCCAGCGTTTCCAGGTTCTGGTTGCCGCCCGTTACACCGCTTACCAGGCTGTTCACCCCTTCCAGCCACAAACCGGATTCTTCCGCCGTTGCCCTGAAAAAGGTATTCTGTCTTTTATGGAAAAGATCGTTGTTGCTGAACGTAAAAGTAGCCGCTTCGCCGCCGATGAACGCCGGCTCGAAGCTCCTTTGCAGGTAAGGGTTTTCGTCTACCACGTCTTTTTTGAAGTTCGGGTTGAGCGACACGCCCACGTAATTGAGCGTAAAAGGTTTCAGGTTCCAGCTTTTATAGATCGATTCGCGCCATTCGTAACCGAACGCGCCGTTTACCGTGCGGATGTTGAACTTGTCGATACGCCGGAGATTGTTGAAACCCGCGGAGATCCTCGTTTTGGAGGTGGAGCGGTTATTTTGCCGCACGCGGAACGGGATCATGAAACGCGGCAACACCAGGTCTGCATTGATCCCATATTCCTGCGCCTGCATCTCGAATTTATTGTCTTCGTTACGGATCACTTCCAGGCCGCCTTTCAGCGTAATGTGCAGCTCGTTGGCCGCGCGGTTGAGGTTGAAGTGACGGTAACCGAAAGACAAACCGCTGCCCAGGAAATACTGGCTGCCGGTGGTAAGGTCTATGTTGGCGCTCAGCTCCTGCTTTTTGCGGGGCGTAAGCTGGATGTATGCGTCCAGTTGCTGGGCGCTGTCTTTCACATCTTTGTACTGCACGTTCACGAACTGCCAGATGTTGAGATCGAACAGGCGGTTCACCGTGTTGTTGTATTCCTCCGTCGAATACCGCGAGCCGGGCCGCAGCTGGATAGCGCGCGTGAGCACTCTCGGCCGGATGATGTTCTGGTGGTATTTGATCGTCAGGAAGCGGCTGTTGGTGGTGCTGAAGGTGGAATCGGTGATGCTTTCCTGCAGCAGGATGTCCGGGAAAACATAAATTTTACGGATGTAGAACAGCTTCGTAAGATCATTGGAGGAATCTTCCGGGTTTTTGATCACCACGTCCACATCCAGCGTGGGCTTCTGATCGGCGCTGAGCACGGAAGGCATTACCTCGAAAGGGTTCAGCGGGTCTACGAACAACGATTTATTGAGCGTGTCTACCGTAAAAGTGATCAGGTCGCGGTTGAACTTAAAATACCCCGCGTCGCGGATGAGGCGCATGAGGCGCTCGCGCTCGCTGCTCAGGTCAGACGCTTTGTACGGCGCGTTCACATGCAGCAGCGAAAACCGTTCGCCCTCCTTTACCACGCGCGCAATGGCTGTGTCCGGGATGTCGTAGGTGATCTTTTTGATCACGAAATTTTTGCCGGTGTTGACTTTATAAGTGACGGAAGTTTTTTGTCCCTTGGTTTCAGCGTTGTACCCGACGGTGGCGTAAAAATAGCCCTGGTTGTTGAGGTAAGACACCATTCGTTCGGCCGATTCCTTCGTTTTCATGGAATCGTAGATCACCGGGGCCTGGAGATTCCGCTCGCTGAGCATGAGGTTCCAGAACCAGTTCCTTTTTTTCTCGTAGTTCTTCTGGTTGTAAAGCCACACTTTCAGCCGCGTGCCCAGCACCTTTTGATTAGGCTGCTGCAGCATGAGGGAGCGGGAATTGAGGTCGTTCCTGACATCCGTTTTTTCGGTGGAGGAAAGTTTCCCTTCGATGTCTACGCCCGTTTTGGTGAGGAGGCTCTGGTCTTTTTGAAGATACCGCGTGTTGGAGCACGCGCTCAGCAACAGGCACACCATCAGCAACACAACCGGTCCCGGCACATTCATGTATGATGGGTATGTCTTTTTCTTCACTGGTGCATTGAATTAACGGGTATCTGATAAGGCCCGGAGTACGGGGTTGTTGGCTGAATGCCGGATTTCTTGTAGGTTTGACCCCATGTTATCAAAGGCGCAAATTAAATATATTGTCTCATTACAGCACAAAAAATACCGTCAAAAATTTGGCCAGTTTGTGGCTGAGGGAGATAAGATCGTGCAGGAACTGCTCCAGGACCGCCCGGACGTAAAAGCCGTGTATGCCACGCGCGACTGGCTGCTGGACCACCGGGAACTGGCTGAAAGCGCCGTCGATATTGACATTCAGGAAGTGGAGCCGGCTGTGCTCAAACAGCTTTCTTCCCTTTCCACCCCCAACCGCGCGCTTGCGCTCGTCAACATCCCCAAAGCCCCCGCCCTTCAGCCCGAAGGCAACATTACCCTCGCCCTCGAAACCATACAGGACCCCGGGAACATGGGCACTATTATTCGTATAGCCGACTGGTTTGGCATCCGTCAGATCGTGTGCTCGCCAGACAGTGCGGACGCGTTCAACGCCAAAACCATCCAGGCCACCATGGGCAGCATCATGCGTGTACCCGTGATCGTGCACGGCATCGCCGAACTGCTCGATAAGTATCCAAAAATTCCCTCCTATGCCGCCACCCTTCATGGCGACAATATCATCCATACCAAAACCATCCGCGAAGGCATTATTCTTATCGGCAACGAATCCCGCGGCCTCAGCGAAGAAGTGCTCCGGCGCAGCAGTCATCACATCACCATTCCCCGCAACGGCCAGGCTGAATCTTTGAACGCCGCGGTAGCCGCCGGTATTATCTGCGGCCGCCTTCTTATTTGAACTGGATCGCTTTTACCGGCAGTATCCGCCGGATCAGCAGGCTCGGGATGATCAGTACCAGCACGCATATCAGCAGGGTTCCGCCGTTTATAAGCGCCACTTTCCACCATTGTATCGCGATCGGGGCAACGGACATGTAGTACGATTCTTCCGGGAGTTTCAGGAAACCCGTGTGCTGCTGCAGCAGGGCCAGCCCGATGCCCAGCACGTTGCCGATCACGATGCCCGCGAGCGTGATGTAAGCCGCCTGGTAAATGAAAATGCTTTGTATGGCTCCGTTGCGCATGCCCAGCGCTTTCAGGATGCCCACCATGTTCGTGCGCTCCAGGATCAGGATCAGGATGGCCGTGATCATGTTGATCACCGCCACGATCACCATAATGACGAGGATGATGATCTCGTTCTTATTCTGCAGTCCCAGCCAGTCGAAGATGTTGGGGTATACTTCCTGCATGCTGCGGATGGCCAGCTCGCTGGGCAGCAGCTCCCCGATCTGGCTGCGGGCGCTGTCTATCCTGCGGTAATCGGTCAGGAACACTTCGTACCCGCCGATCTGGTCCGGCTCCCAGTCGTTGAGCCGCCGGATGAGGTTGATGTCGCCCACGATATAGGTCTTATCGTATTCCTCGATGCCCGTTTTATAAATGCCGCAGATGCTGAGCTTGCGCGCGCGCGGCGCCTCCCCGTCGCCCCGCATGAAATACACGATCACCGCGTCGTTCAGCTTCAGCTGCAGCAGGGCCGCAGTGGTGGCGGAAACGATCACTTCGGAGGCGTACCCGCTGTCTGTAAACCTTATCGGGCGGCCTTCCTGGAGAAATTCCATTTTGGTGCCCGCGCCCACGCCTTTGAAGATCATGCCTTCCGTTTCCCTTCCTTTTTTGACGATCACCGATTTAGTAGCGAACTCGTTCACGGCGGTCACCATCGGCAGGGCCAGCATTTGTTTGCGGAAGGCCGGCTCCTCCGGGAAAGGGGTTTGTTCGGCCAAAGCGCCGAGGTTCATCTGGTACTGGGTTACGTGCATATGCCCCCAGAAACTGAAGATTTTCTCGGAAATGACCTGCTGGAAACCATTGATCATTGCGGTAGCCACGATCATGATCGCCACGCTGAAAGCGGTAGCGGCCAGGGCGATGTTGATGATGAATTTGGTGAAGGAAGAGAACCGGTTAAAGGCAATCCTTCCGGCAATAAACATGGATACGCGCATGATGCAATTTAACAATTTAGAAATTCATTGTAAATTACAGTTATGAGGACAGTTGCACTTATATGCTTCGCCGTTACCGCGATATTCATTCATGGAAACGCAAAGGCCCAGGAAAACAGGATCACCGCGGATCATATTTATCACCAGAACATTAAAACGGTCAAGTTCACCCCGCCCGGAGACTATCTCGGGCTCCCTATCATCCAGCTCAACAGCGGCGAAACGCTCGAGCTGCATTTCGACGACCTGATGAACGAAGTGAAAACGTACTATTACACGCTCGTGCTTTGCAATGCGGACTGGACGCCCGCCCAGCTCAACACCATCGAATACCTGCGCGGCTTTTCGGAGAACCAGATCAGGGATTACCGCTTCTCCAGCATCGCGCTGCAAAAATATGTGCACTACAAAGTGAGCATTCCCAATCAAACCTGCCAGCCTACCAGGGCCGGCAATTATCTCCTGAAAGTTTACCTGGACGGAGATACCACGCATCTCGCCTTCACCCGCAGGCTGATGGTGATCAATAACCGGTCCGGCGTTACCGGCTGGATCTCGCAGCCCACCAATCCCAAACTTTTCAGGAACAGCCAGAAACTGAACGTACAGGTGAACACCAAAGGCCTGAACATCCAGAACCCCTTCGACCAGCTGAAAATAGTGATCATGCAGAACTTCCGCTGGGACAATGCCATTACCAACATCAAACCGATGTTCATCAAAGGCGATGTGATCGAATATAACGCCGAGCAGGACTGCATCTTCCCGGCCATGCGCGAATGGCGGTGGGTAGACCTCCGCAGCTTCCGCCTGCAAACGGAAAGGGTGGCCAAAACCGACTACAAACGCAACGGCACCGATGTGCACGTTATGCCGGATTTCCCGAGAGACAACATGGTGTATCAATACCTGAAAGATATTAACGGCCTGTTCTATCCCGCCACTATAGAGGATTACGACCCGAATTTCGAAGGGGATTACGCACGGGTGGATTTCACCTTCCCCGTAAAAGAGCCCTACGCCGGTTACGATATGTACATCTTCGGGCAGATGACGGACTACGAGTGCAACGACTTCAACAAAATGACCTGGAACGGCGCCAAACAGGCCTATGAAGGCGCGTTGTTCCTGAAGCAGGGGTATTATAATTACGTGTACGGGCTGATCGATAAAAATAACAACCGGTTCAGTACGGAATATACGGAAGGAAACTGGTGGGAAACGGAAAACGCGTACACCGTGCTGGTATACTACAAAGCGCTTGGCGGCCGCCACGACGAGCTGGTGGGGCAATTGCGGCTAAACTCGCTGATCAACCGGATGCGGTAAACAAAAAACAAAATATTTAAAAGGCGCTGCTTGAAGTTCATGCAGCGCCTTTTTTAGTTTCATCAGGGGGTCAAAGGATCGGCCTGGTAAACGCTTTGCCGCAGCTTCACGATGTTGGCCGCGCCGCGTTTGATGATGATGCGCGTACCGCGGTCGTACGTAAGGTAACGGTAACTCCAGTTGATCAGCACGACCAGTTTGTTGCGGAAGCCCAGCAGGTTTAGCAGGTGTACGATCATCCACGCCACCCAGGCGATATAGCCGCTGAGGCGGATGCCTGCAAATTCGGCCACGGCCCTGTTGCGGCCGATGGTTGCCATGCTGCCGAGGTCGGTGTATTTGAAAGGTTTCATGCCGCCGCCTTTCAGGGAAGACTGCAGGTTTTTACCAAGCTGTTTGCCTTGCTGCATCGCTACCTGCGCCACCATGGGGTAACCTTTGGGAAAACGTTTGTCGTTCAGCATCTGCGCGATGTCTCCCACTGCAAAAATATTGCCGGTGCCGTTAACGAGGTTCACATCGTTGACATTCACGCGGCCGTTGGGCAGCAGGGCATCTTCGGGCAAACCGGCGAGGGCCATGCCTTTTACGCCGGCGGACCATAACAGCGACTGCGTTTCGATCACATGGCCGTTGCTGAGCAGCAGGTTTTTACCGTCGTAATCTTTCACCGCGGTGTTCGTGAGCACTTTTACGCCGATATGTTCGAGGCTTGCCAGGGTTTTTCGGCTGGTTTCTTCGGCCATGCCGGCCAGCACGCGCGGCCCTGCCTCGATGAGGTAAATGTCCATCAGGTGAAGCGGCAGTTCCGGGTAATCTTTCGGAAGAATGTATTTGCGCAGTTCGGCGAACGCCCCGGCCAGCTCTACGCCGGTAGGGCCACCGCCTACCATCACGAAATTCAGTTTCGGGCGGATCTCCGCTTCCTCTTTCAACAGCAGCGATTCCTCGAATTGTTTCAGCACGTAGTTCCTGATCTGTACGGCCTCTATCAGCGATTTCATGCCGATGGCGTGTTCTTCTATCAGTTTATTGCCGAAAAAGTTGGTATTGCTGCCGGTAGCGAGCACGAGGTAATTGTACCGGATGTCGCCGATATTGGTTTCCAGCGTACTCTGCTCACGGTTGATGTTTTTTACTTCCGCCATCCGAAAAATGAAGTTTTTCTGGCGTTTGAAGATGCCCCTGAGAGGGAATGCGATGCTATCGGGTTCCAGGCCGGCCGTGGCTACCTGGTATAAAAGGGGCTGAAAAAGATGATAGTTGTTCCTGTCCAGCAGCACTACCTGCACAGGGGCCCTTTTCAGGGCTTTGGCCAGGTTGATGCCCGCAAATCCGCCGCCAACGATTACGACCCGGGGAAGGTCTGAGTCCGGAATGTTCGGTTGTATCATGATTTGTATGTTTTGGATAGTACAACATCAGTCTCAAATGCCATACCATCGGAATTGTTTCCCAAAATTACAAAACTTTCAGTATAAAATGAAAGATTTGAAAATAAAGCTGTGTTAAATATAAAAAGGGCGCGCCATTGGCACGCCCTTCCCCTGTTATTTTTCGTTTTTAAAACCGCGGTTTTAGGCCGGCATTTTGAGCACGAGGTGCAGCGCCGCCGCCAGCAAAGCGCCGATGGCCGGGCCCACAATGGGAATCCAGGCATAACCCCAGTCGCTGTCCCGTTTGCCTTTGATCGGCAGGATGGCATGCGCGATGCGCGGCCCCAGATCGCGGGCGGGATTGATGGCGTAACCGGTAGGCCCGCCGAGCGACAAACCGATGCCGAGCACCAGTAAAGCCACCGGCAGCGCGTCTACCGCGCCGAGGCCCACATCGCCTTTGGTGATGTAAAAGACCCCGAAAATGAGTACAAAAGTTCCCACAATTTCCGTCACCAGGTTAGGAATGGTGCTGCGGATGGCCGGGGCGGTGCAAAAAACGGCCAGTTTGCCGTTCGCATCGTCCGTAACGTCGAAATGTTGTTTGTAAGTGGCGTATACCACGCAGGCGCCGATAAATGCGCCCAGCATCTGCGCGGCAATGTACACCGGCACCTGTTCCCAGGGAACGGAGCCCGCTACGGCCAGCGCCAGCGTTACGGCGGAATTGAGATGGGCGCCGCTGTAGGCTCCCACGGCAAATACGCCTACAAAAACGGCCATGGCCCAGCCCATGGTAATAACGATCCAGCCGCCGTTCTGCCCTTTGCTTTTGTTTAATACGCAGTTGGCCACCACCCCGTCGCCAAGGATGATCAGCAGGGCGGTTCCGATAAGTTCTGCCAGGAAAATTGACATAGTTGGTCTGTATTTTCAGTGAAGGATTATTGTTCGTCTGCCCAAACTTTCGCGGCTTTTACGGCGCGTTCCCAGTTTTTGGTGAGGGATTTCCGTTTGGTTTCGTCCATGGAAGGCTTGAACCTTGCATCTTCCTGCCATTGCTGGCGGATGGTGTCGATGCTGTCCCAGAAGCCTGTGGCCAGACCGGCGAGATAGGCCGCGCCCAGCGCGGTGGTTTCCGTTACTTTCGGGCGCACCACCTGCGATTCCAGGATGTCAGCCTGGAACTGCATCAGCAGGTTGTTGGCCGTTGCGCCGCCGTCTACGCGCAGTTCCTGGATATTCAGGCCGGCGTCCGCCTCCATGGCTTTCAGCACGTCCATGGTCTGGTAAGCGATGCTGTCCAGCGCGGCGCGGGCGATATGCGCGTCTTTGGTACCGCGCGTCATGCCCACGATGGTTCCGCGGGCGTATTGGTTCCAGTGGGGCGCCCCCAGGCCGGCGAATGCGGGCACGAGGTAAACGCCGTCCGTATCTTTCACCTGGGCAGCCAGCGCCTCAACGTCTGCCGAATGGCGGATGATGCCCAGCCCGTCGCGCAACCATTGCACTACGGCGCCGCCGATAAAGATGCTGCCCTCCAGCGCATAATGCGTAGTGTTGCCAATGCGCCATGCGATGGTGGTAAGCAGGTTATGGGTGGAAGTGATGGCTTTTTCGCCGGTGTTCAGCATCATAAAACAACCGGTGCCGTAAGTATTTTTCACCATGCCCGGCTCGGTGCACATTTGCCCGAAAAGCGCCGCCTGCTGGTCTCCCGCGATACCGGCGATCGGTATTTCGAAGGGGGTGAGCGTGGCTTCCGTATGCCCGTACACTTCGCTGGAAGGCCGTACGTCCGGCAGCATGGAAGCGGGAATGCCCATCAGGTCCAGCAGGCTCTGGTCCCACTCCTGTTTATGAATATTGTACAGCATGGTGCGTGAGGCGTTGCTCACGTCGGTAACATGCAGTTTGCCTTTGGTGAAGTTCCAGATCAGCCAGGAATCAACGGTCCCAAAGGCCAGTTCACCCGCCTCCGCCTTTTTGCGGGCGCCTTCCACGTTGTCCAGTATCCATTTCACTTTGGTGCCGGAAAAATATGCGTCTACGATCAGGCCGGTTTTGGAACGGATGTCTTCGGCAAGACCTCTCGCCTTGAGCTCGTCGCAATAGGCCGCGGTACGGCGGTCCTGCCAAACGATAGCGTTATACAGCGGTTTCCCGGTGGCGCGATCCCACACGATGGTGGTCTCCCGCTGGTTGGTAATGCCCATGGCGGCGATCTGGTCGCCCGTGGTGCCGGCTTTTACGATCACTTCAGCGGCAACGCCGGCCTGGGTAGACCAGATCTCGTTCGGATCGTGCTCCACCCATCCTGGCTGGGGATAGATCTGGTTAAATTCCTTCTGCGCTACGGCTACGATATTTCCCGCCCGGTCAAAGATAATAGCGCGGGAGCTGGTGGTTCCCTGGTCGAGGGCCATAATGAATTTTGCTTCCATCGAAAGTGTTCTGGCTATTTTAGGTGATTTAAGTATAGTTTAACGTGGTACATTGTTTTACGAGGTAGTAAGATACATGTAATAAATTAAAAGTAAAAAAAATTTCGGGGAAGGGGCAAATTGATCGGGCAACATTTGGTTAAGCCCGCAGAACGGGCCTGGCGCGGGGTTAGTGGCGGGGCTGCGCGAAAGGTTTTGAAAGGAAGGTGGATGTTGGAAAAACAAGTGCCTGCCGGGAGGCAGGTGGGAAAATGCTGAAGGTTTGAAAGGTAGACGGATGTTGGAAAACAAGTGCCTGCCGGGAGGCAGGTGGGAAAAGTGTTGAAGGTTTGAAAGGAAGGCAGGGGCGTTCGGAAACATGTACCTGCCGGGAGGCAGGTAGGAAAAGTGTTGAAGGTTGAAAGGAGGGACGGGTGTTGGAAAATGTGTACCCGGTGGAGCCAGGCGTTTTAAAAAGAAAAAGAGCCGTCCTGGTGAGAACGGCCCTTTTATACATGAAAAATTATCGTCTTCGGATTACATCTTTTTAGCGTCTTCCAGGAATTTCGCCAGGCCAATGTCTGTCAGCGGGTGTTTCAGCAGGCCGAGGATAGAATCCAGCGGGCAGGTGCATACATCAGCGCCGCTTTCAGCGCACTTCACAATGTGGAGGGCGTTGCGGATGGAAGCTGCCAGGATCTCGGTTTTGAAGCCCTGGATGCTGTAGATCTGCGCGATCTGCGCGATCAGCTCAACACCGTCCCAGTTGCTGTCGTCGATACGGCCGATGAACGGAGAAACATATGCGGCGCCGGCTTTGGCGGCCAAAATGGCCTGACCGGCGGAAAATACGAGGGTGCAGTTGGTCCGGATACCGTTTTCGGTGAACCATTTGATGGCTTTTACGCCGTCTTTGATCATCGGCACTTTCACTACGATGTTCGGGTGAATGGCAGCCAGTTTTTTACCTTCTTCGATAATGCTGTTGAAGTCGGTGGAAAATACTTCCGCGCTAACGTCTCCTTCCACCAGTTCGCAGATCGCTTCGTAGTGTTTCATGATGGCAGCTTCGCCTTTGATCCCTTCCTTGGCCATGAGCGAAGGATTGGTGGTCACGCCGTCCAAAATGCCCAGGTCGTGCGCCTCCTGGATCTGCGCCAGGTTTGCTGTATCAATAAAGAATTTCATATTGAGAAAATTTTATGCTTGTTGTTAAAAAAAGATCACGTGACGCCCTTCTCCGAACATTCCGGGCAATTCGAACAAACCAACAAACTAATTTCGGAAATAATAAGGAGAGAAATCGGCCATAAAGGGAAAAAAAATGGCAAGTTACTTATATCGCACCGCTACAACCACCTACCCTTGCTACATTCCTGTCCTGGGGGAGTTCAGCAGGAGCTGGTCGTATAAGACTTGCCGTTGCAAAGGTAATTCAATGCCTATTAATTTGCAAATTATTCCAAAGCTGTTTTTCGGCCTACTCCTCTTTTTTCTTCCGCGAAGGTTTTTTGTAAAGGTCGCGCGCATCCTGGATAATGAGCGATTCGTCGTCCGGCAGTATTTTCACCGGTATCTCGGATGCCGCGTTGATGGCCTGATTGCCGCGATATACCGCTTTTACCGAAATGCTGCGCGTAAGGCTGTCGTTCTGCGGGATCAGCAGGTCCTGCCCGATTATTTTTCCTTTGTCCGCAAAAAGCCTTACCCGCGAAGTATCCAGCGGGTAAATGCGGCCGCTGTTGTAAATGCCTTCCACGTTGAGATAAAAATGAATGCCTCTTTTCAGGCTGTCTGCATAATGATGAAACCGTATGGCCGTGAGAAACGGCAGCTGGAGGTAGGTTTCATGCTGTTTGCCAGGCTGTTCGGCCAGCGTTACCAGCAGGCGCATCCGGTAATTGTCCGGCCTGATGGCGTTGCGGTTGAATCGCAGCACGCCGTTATTACATTCGCCGTAAGGCGTTTCCACTTTTACCTGGCTCCAGCGGAGGTCGCCTTTGAGCAAACCGGCCGTACGGCGCTTGCTGCTGTCCGCATACGTCACGATCAGCCCGATGGGCGTAGTGCTGTAGAGCTCCGCCACGGAGCCGGAATCGTACACGGCCGTCACGTACGCCACGCTCTTTTGCTGAGCGGCGGCAGGCAGCGCCAGTAATAAAAGGAAAATCGTTCTGAGCATGTTCTTCATAGGCTAAAACCATTCCAAAAATAAGGAAAGGAACAATTGCTGCAATCGGGGCAGCGGGACTTGAAAAAATAATTCTATTTTCACGGAATTTTAGGAACAACGCATGTCATTACCGCAACATTCAGATGCCACCCTGCGCTACCAGCAGCAGGTAGAAAACTCGAGGAATTACGTACTCCCTTTCATCGCCCGGGAATTTCCCGGCCTGCGCGGCCTCCGCGTTATGGAGATCGGCTGCGGCGAAGGCGGCGTGCTCACGCCTTTTCTCGAACAGGGCTGCGAATGCGTGGGGGTAGACCTGTGGCCCGAGCGTATCGAACTGGCGAAAGGCTTTCTCGGTAATTATGCAGACGGCGGCCAGCTGCGGCTGATCGCAAAAAATATTTATGATGTGGACTTCTTCGGCGAGTTCCGTCATGCTTTCGATATCATCATTCTCAAAGACGCCATCGAGCATATCCCCGACCAGCACAAACTGATCGCTTATCTGAAAGAATTGCTCAGCCCGCGCGGACAGGTGTATTTCGGTTTTCCGCCCTGGTACATGCCGCACGGCGGCCACCAGCAGATCTGTCAAAGCAAGGTGCTCAGCTTCCTGCCTTACATCCACCTGCTCCCCCGCCCCCTTTACCGCGGACTGCTTAAAGCCGCCGGCGAAAGCCAGGGCACGATACAGGAACTGATGGAACTGGTAGACACGGGCATTTCCATCGAGCGGTTCGAAAAGATCGCGAAAGAAACGGGCTACGAGATCACGCAACGGAAATATTACCTGATCAACCCGATCTATAAATACAAGTTCAAACTCAAGCCCAGGGAGCAATTCGGCTGGCTGAAAGGAATTCCTTTCGTGCGGAATTTTTTTACGACGTGTATGTATTATATGATTAAGCCGAAGGGTTGAGATGGGAAAAATCTTTCAGCGTCTTTTGAAACGATAGCATCTTGTCGTTTGTCCACGGGCCGGATTCGCGTTGGATGAAATAATCCTTTCTCCTGTAAACGATCTGTACTTCCAGGGCACTCCATCTGTCCGCAAAAACGTCCTGCCTGACATTCAGCTTTACATCAACGTTACTTTTTCCATTGTTCATATATTGAAGAACGGTTTTCAATTCCACCAGCTTTTTCTCCGGCCAGAAAACAGATCGAGGGAAGCTAATATCATAGGCGGGATGTATTTACAACTCAGGCGTTCCATATCTCCCAGCTTGCTTCGGCCTGCAGCACGAGCATTTCGTGGCCATTCTTCACCGCGGCCCCTTGTGCGGCGCCGTTTTTCATAAACTGCGTTTCTGCCGGGTTATAGATCAGGTCATAATAAAGATGTTGCGCGCCCGTAAATTCATACGGGATAGGCGGAGCGTCGATCTCGTTGGGGTACATGCCCAGCGGCGTGGTGTTCACGATCAGCGTGTGCTCCCGTATGATGGTTTCGGTGAGCGCTTCGTACGGAACGGGGCCGCTGCGGCTTACTTCGGTGTATTGAATGCCCATTTGAGCGAGCGAATATTTTACCGCTTTCGCCGCGCCGCCGGTGCCCAGGATGAGCGCTTTGGTGTGATGCGGCTGCAACAGCGGCTGCAGGGAGCGGCTGAAACCGGTCACATCGGTATTGTTGCCCGTGAGTTTGCCGTTTTTGCGGCGGATGCAATTCACCGCGCCGATGGCTTTCGCGGCATCGCTCAGCTCGTCGAGGTAAGGGATCACCGCCTGTTTGTAAGGAATGGTGACGTTGAGGCCCTCCAGCTCTTCGTATTGCCGCCACAGGCCGGGAAACTCTTCTATCGCGGGAATGGGAAAGTTTTCATAAACACAGCCGGTTATGTTTTCTTTGCTGAACTTGTCCGCAAAAAAACCTTTGCTGAAGGAATGAGAAAGCGGGAAACCGATGAGGCCGAATAAACGCACGGGTGACGACGGATTATAAAATGAAAGGATTGCCGGAGGCCGGCAATCCTTGTATAAAAAGTTATTCTTTATCGAGGAAAAGGTGGAAGGTATCCCCGCGAAGCCCTACACGCATCGCTTCCAGCGGTATCACTTCGTGCGGCGCGAGGTTGCCGAGGTTGGCGTTGCAGCCCACCAGCTCGAGGAAATAGAGCTGCTGGTCTTTCTGCGGCGCTTCCCAGATGATCTTTTCAGCGGGTATCTGCGTGAGTATCTCCTGCACCAGCCCTTCGCGCACTTCGCCGGAACCGCGGTAAATGCCCACGTTGCCGCCTTCGCGCGCTTCCGCGATCACGTAGGTGGCGCCTGCCGACAGCTCGGCGCGCATCAGTTCGATCCATTTGTAGGGAGGAATGATGTGCTCGGCATCTTTGGAACCCACTTCGCTTAGTACGGTGCCGTGTTTGGTAAGTTTTTCGATATAGCCGCATTTTTCCGCGTGCGGTATGGTAATGGAGCCGTCAGACACTTCCATCCAGGAAATACCGTAATCTTTGATCACTTTCACGTATTCTTCGAACTGGTTCCTGATGAGGAAGGCTTCAAACAGGGTGCCGCCGAAATAAACGGGGATGTTGGCGGCCTGGTACAGTTCGATCTTTGTGCGCAGGTTAGGCGTTACAAACGACGTTCCGAATCCCAGCTTCACGATATCCACATGTGGCGCTGCGGCCGACAAAAAGTTCTTCGCTTCTTCAACACTGAGCCCTTTGTCCATCACCATGGTAAGGCCGAAGCTACGTGGCTGGCTGGTTCTTTCAGGAATTTGCGTCAGATTAAAATTCATTTTTTCACTGATTTTATTCTTCTTAATGGTCTTTTCCTACCAAAATACAAAGCTATGCCTACCTGTATTGGATTGGTTTTTCCGTTTTTTATTCCGGTGCCCCAAAATAAAAAACCGCGGCAAAAATAAGAAGTAATACGATAGAAGGAGCAAAAAATGACTTAACGTTTACGCCTGTACCTTGCAATAAGCTCTACCACAGCGGTATGCTGCAGGATAGACGGGTCCAGTTCGAGCATTTTTTTCACCTGCCTGGGATGCAGTTGCAGGGCGGTTTCCAGTTGTAGCAGTCCTTCTTTGGTTTTACCGACGGCAATGAGAATGACCGCTTTATAGAACAGGAACACCGGTTTGCGGCCGATTTTGGCTTCCGCCGCTTCCAGTTGGGTAAGGGCTTCTTCCACATGGCCGGCGGCGTAAAGGCCGCGGATGAACTCTTTCCAGGCCTGGGCGCTGTTGGGCCGGAGGCGCACCGCGCTGAGGAACTGCACGAGGGCTTCCTTGTCCATGCCCAGCTGTAGGTAACACTGGCCGAGGGTGATATTGTATTCCGCGCTGTGTTTGTTGATGCGCAGGGCGGACTGGAGGGACTTGATGGCGTTTTCCCAGCTTTCTTCCGTCATGTACGCCTTGGCGATCTTCAGGTACAGCTTATCGTCGTGCGGGCTGAGGTGGGATGCCTTGCGGTAATAATAACGGGCCTGGGTGAACTTGCGCATTTTTTCGTAGCAGTGGCCGATAGCCTCGTAGATCACATCTTCGGGTTTGGCGATCTCAAGGTGTTTCTGCAGCACTTCGATGGCTTCGTTGTATTTGCGCAGGTGAATATAGGCATCGCCCATGTTGCGGTAAGCGTAATCGAACTTTTCATCGATCACGACGGCGTACTGGTAGGCGTCGATGGCTTTTTCGTACAGCTTGAGGCCCTGGTAAGCCGTGCCCAGGTTGAACCAGGCGAGCTGGTTGTAAGGGTGGTCGTTGATGATATTGGTATGCAGGCGGATACTCTCCTCGTTGCGGCCGGTAAATTCCGTCCAGAAGCAGATCTTGTGGAGCGCTTCCTCGTTGTTGGGATCGTATTCCAGCAGGAGTTTGAGGCAGTCGAACACTTTTTCGAATTCCTCCCAGTCGTCGTACACGTCCGCCAGTTCCAGCAGCAGGTCGGTACGGTCTTCGCCGTCGAACACCTGGATCTGTTCCTCGAGCAGGGCAGCGGCTTTTTCGTGCTGGTTCATGGCGAGGTAAACGTCTGTTTTGAGGATATACAGGTTAATATCGTTACTGTCCAGCAATGCGGCTTTTTCCAGCAAAGCGAGGGCTTCACGGTATTTTTTGGTTTCGATCAGTAAGGCGGATTTTTTCAGGAGGAGAGCGGAAGAGAAGGGAAACTGCTCGATGGCGATTTCCACAGCCTGAAGGGCATTGTTGAGTTCGTCGTGCTCATCATAATAATCGATGATCTGTTCAAACGAATCCTCATCCAGGAAGGCGTGGGAACGCCCTTCCTTTAGATTTTCAAATTGCTGAAGCAGGTCCCTCAAATCTTCAAAATCCTCGTTAAACTCATTAAATGATGGGAAGTCGTGATTCATTAATGTAAATATATGCGATTTTGATGCTGTCACCAAACACCGGGAGGCTTACCGCTCGTGTATTTTTTAACATTTTTTTAAGATAAAAAGTTACCTTGCTTTAAGATTCCGTTATGATAGATAATTTTTTCGTATATTTGCAGTAAGATGAAGAAGCTAAATTACATAATCCAATCATTATCATTGAGTTGCCTCATGGTATGCATGCTGTCCGCAGTATCGCTCCGTGGGTATGCCAATGAGCTGGGCGGTAATTTGGATAACAACGAGGACAAACTGGGCAAGAAAACCGAGGTCAAATACCGGCTTACCGCCATGCCGAAGACCAACCTCAGCCTGGATGCAGGATATAAGGCAAATGGTTTTCTGAACAACGCATTCAAGCTAAGCTCAGACTTTAAATTAAGCTCTGACAATGCCGTTAGCGTAAAGTCTGTAATGACTTACAAAAAGGGCAACGTTACCTATATCCTTCCTTATTCCGTACAGGTGCAAACGCCGGCTCCGCAGGCGGACATGCAATATCATCACCTCCAGGTGAGGTTGCCGTTCCGGAAAGGTTAAGGTTGAAATTTTGAAAGAGATTTTTATGAAGAAGGCTGCCGGTTGGCAGCCTTCTTTATTTTCCCGGGATCATGCGGCACGTTCTTCGTCGTCCATTTTCCCTATAACGCGGTTCAGTTGGTGATACACTATCAGGTAAACGTCCCAAAAGCGGTTGTCCGTTCTTACTATCATAGCATTTTGTATCTGCTGCTTTCCGAAAACGGCAATGCAATCGCATTTGGCAAACATCACCCGGTTGTATTTGCTGAACCACTGATCGAATTTCCGTTTACGCGCCAGTTCTTTCGAATCAGATGAATCGCAGATGTAGGTTACTGCTCTCCATTCGTGTTTCATAATAAAGTCTACGAACACCTTAACAATCGTATCCGCAACACGAGGATCTGGCCCGCTTTGCGTGGCATCTCCTGATAACACTTTAATATAAAATGTAAACGAATGGCTCCATAATGGGAAACACTTCGAATGAGAAACCACTTTCCATGAAATAAGCTCTGTATTTTATTCCATTATCCGTGATGAACTCATAGGAAGAATCTCCATCGTATTTGATAGGATATGAGTTAAACAAGTTGTGGTTTTTCAGGTTAAATCAATACATCTTATCGCTTTGGCTAAATAGTGACAGCCCCACCAGGCAGGGGCCTAAAGCAGGGGTATTTACCGCTGAGGTCGGCGAGCTCCCCTCCGTTATCAAGATGGTCGGATATCTCCTTCTGTATCTCAATCAATCTTTTGAGCTGTAAAAAAAACTTCGAAGGCTCTTCCTTCCCAGGGTTTCTTAATAAATCAATTACTTGCATAATTTTCAATTTTAAAGATGAACAAACAAAGGAATTTTTGATCGCGACCTCGATTTTTCCTTCTTCACAAATTTATGCCAAATACAACATAACTTATTGATTTTCAAAAAATAAAGAAAGCCGCAGCGTCAAACTGCGGCTTTCAATTTCAATATGAAAATAACTTTACCCCCTGATCTTCTTCAGCTCATCCGCCGTGATCTCACGGTAACCTTTCGGTACCTCGAATACAGACATCGGCACCGGGCTCAGGTCTACTTTCGTGGCGATCGCCTTCATTTTCGAACCGGATTTCATCACGATCTCATACTCCAGCGGAATGCCCTTCAGGTTCAAAAAACGCCGGTTGTAATAACGGTTCTCCGGTATGATGTCCAGCGTGTAATATACGTCGAACGTACTGCCATCCTGCATTTTACCGATGGCTTTGCGGCACTTGAAACCGGCAATGTCGCGGGTTTCGGCCTGATCGGTGAAGGTCGTGGTCTGGAAACGTTTCATGTCTTCCTCGTACGCTTTTTTGTCCGTACGGATCAGGTATTTGTCGCCATGATTGTCCAGCAGCGTGATCAATCCTTCCGTTTGCGCATTGATGAGATAGATGTAATTCACGATGTTGAAGTTCATGTCTATCCGGCTCAAGTTCCCCCGGATATACTGGATCATGGAGCTGCCGGCAAACATGGCCTCCATTTGCAGCTGCTCGGGCGGCAGTTCCAGCTTGTATTCGATCCTCGCGTCGGATATGGTCCTTTGTGCCAGCAGCGGTGTTGCCCAGCCTATAACGCAGGCGGTGAGCAATATCCGGAAATGTGACAATTTCAGCATAATTGTTAGTTAATACATAGGTGTTGAGAAAAATCTGTGCCAAAAGGTCAAAACCCTTTACCAGTCTGGTTTTAGCTTATTCAAAAATGCCCCGACGCCCTTGCGGCAGTCCGGGTGCTGCCTTGTTTCGGCATTGATGCGGGCAGCGGATTCCAGCGCTTCCGTCAGCGGATTTTCCAGCGCTGCGCTTATCAGTTTTTTTGTGACGTTCAGTGAATTAGCGGACGCATCCACACAAAGGCTCACCGCCACCTGCTGCACGTAATCCTTTATAGTGCCGGCCGGTACGATTTCGTTGATCAGGCCGAATGCGGCGGCTTTTTCTGCGGTGATCAGCCTGCCGGTGAGCAACAGGTCGCGCGCGCGGCCCTCCCCTATTTTACGGACGAGAAACACGCTTACCAGCGCGGGCACGAAGCCGATTTTTACTTCCGTATACCCAAAACGGGCGTCCGGAACGGCGTAGCTCAGATCGGCGATGGTGGCCAGGCCGCAACCGCCGGCAATCGCATCTCCCTCTATCCGGGCGATCACAACTTTTTCCATACGGTAGATCTCCTGCATCAGCAACATCAGCTCGCGGCTGTCTGCCAGGTTGGCTTCCAGGTTATTGGCCTGCAGCTGCTGCAGGTAATCCAGGTCCGCCCCGGCACAAAACGCTTTCCCATTTCCCGCCAGCACCACCACTTTCACATTGTCGTCTGCAGAAGCAGCGGCGAACGTTTCCCGCAATTCCCGCACCACGTCTCCGTTCAGCGCGTTGCGTTTCTCCGGCCGGTTAAGCGTGATGGTGGCGATCCGGTCTGCGATATGATAGGTAACGGCGGACATCTTCCAAATGTAAGCGAATTATTTTTAATGATATTAACGCATGTGTAACTTACTGAAAACAAAAAACCTCTGCCGGATTTTTACGTCTGACAGAGGTTTTTGCTCATTAATTATCTGCTGATATTACGGCATCCGGCGTACCGGGGTTGCCGCATCCCGTTATTTTGTTACTTCCTGGATAGGATTCCCCACGTTGCCGCTCGGCATCTGGATGCGGAGCATGGCGGCCACGGTGGGCGCAATGTCCGTCATATGCGTGGTGCGGTTGGTTTTGCCGGGTTTTACGCCCCAGCCCATCCATACCAGCGGGATATGCGCGTCGTACGGGTTCCAGAGACCGTGCGTGGTGCCGGTTTTACCACCTGCCAGCCAGCCCGGCTGCAGCACTACCATAATGTCGCCGCTGCGGTGTGCGTTGAAACCGTTGGTCATCATGAATTTCTGCGGTTCGGGCAGTGTAGTGGAAGCCAGCTGGTGAAGGTCCACCATATTGGCAACGCCGGGCCATTTCATGCCTTCTTTCAGAATGAATTTTTTCACTTCGTCCAGTTTGCCCGCTTTTTCGAGGCCGTCGATATCGAGGAAAAATTCGTAGTTGAAATTGGAAATGATGGCTTTTTTGATGCCGAATTGTTTTTCGACCGCATTGTTAAGTTCTTTCGCCATCGCGCTTTCGCTCCAAAGGCCGTTGGGCAGCCTGTTTTCTTCGAGGAAACCGGGAACGTGCGCCACGCCATGGTCTGCCGTGATGAAAAACAGCCAGTTGCCCTTGCCTACTTTCTGGTCAAGGAATTTGAAGAACTCGCCGAGGTCTTTATCGAGGCGCAGGTAGGTGTCTTCAGCCTCCACGGAGTTGGGGCCGTGCTGATGGCCTACGTAGTCGGTAGAGGAAAGGCTTACCGCGAGGAAGTCCGTAACAGGGCCTTTGCCCAGTTGGTGACCTTCCAGGGCCGCTTTGGCGAACTCGAGGGTGAAGGTATTGCCGAAGGGGGTGGAAGACAGTTGTCCGAAGCTGTTGCCCATAGAGCCGGCGAGCTCGTGGGGGAAGGCGGAGTTCTGCTGGCCCCTGAAGCGGCCTTCGTAGGGCTTATCGTCGCCGCTGCTTTGGATGTAGGTCTCTACCGGGTACAGTGTATTCCAGGGTTTGCTGAGATATTTCGCAGGCAGGCCCAGGCGGTTGAAAGCCTGTGCCCATGCGGGAAGGCTGGTCATGTAATAGTTGCTGGTCATGAAGTTGCCGGTAGCGCCGTCGAACCAATAGGCGGCATTGGCGCTGTGGCCCGCGGGGAGAATGGCGCCACGGTCTTTGATGGCCACGCCCACCACTTTGCTGCGGAAGTTGGTAGCCAGGCGCAGTTCGTCCGTGATGGTGGTAGTGAGCATATTGCGGGGGCTCATGCGGCCCGGCGCGTCGCTGCCGCCAACGGCGGTTGCCGCGGTATCTTCGGTGCAATAAACGCTGCGGCCAAGCTCGCGGCTGTACCAGTTGTTACCGATAATACCGTGAATGGCGGGTACTGAGCCGGTATAGGCGCAGGTATGGCCGCACGCGGTAATGGTCGGCGTATAAGGGATCAGCGTGTTTTCGCAGGAAAAACCTTCGTTGAGGAGGCGTTTAAAGCCGTCGTTGGTGTAACGGTCGTAATAACGGTACAGGAAATCCCATCTCATCTGGTCTACCACCATGCCTACCACCAATTTAGGCCTGGGTACTTCTTTTTGCGCTTTTTTTCCATAGCTGGGCGGAAACCCCGTTGTCGGCGAAGTGGCTTTTTGACCAAATACCGCCGGCGCCGTCATCATAAAAAGGACGGCCAGAATTTTAATACGGCTCATATTACTTTTTAAATTTGTTCCTTTGTTAGCTCTCCGTTCTGAACGTGGAAAAAAATTGTCCGTAAAAGTAACCTAAGTTTACAAAAAATAATATTTTAATACCTTTGTAGCGGAATTTTAATTTCATTTTAATAATCATATGGATATATTCGAGAAACTGCTGAAGCATATGGGCCCTATCGGAGAACATTCCGACAGAGCGCACGGTTATTTTGCCTTTCCCAAGCTGGAAGGCGAGATTGGCCCCAGGATGAAGTTCCGGGGTAAAGAAAAGATCGTATGGAGCCTTAATAACTATCTGGGCCTGGCCAATCACCCCGAGGTGAGGGCTACCGATGCCAGAGCAGCGGCCGAACACGGTCTCGCAGCCCCTATGGGTGCGCGTATGATGAGCGGCAACACCAATTTCCATGAGCAGCTGGAAAAAGAGCTGAGCGATTACATGGGCAAAGAAGACACGGTGCTGCTGAACTACGGTTACCAGGGCATTATGAGCGCCATAGACGCCATTTGCAACCGCCGCGACGTGATCGTGTACGACGCGGAATGCCATGCTTCCATTGTAGACGGCCTGCGCCTGCACCAGGGCCACCGCTATGTATTCAAACACAACGATATAGAAGATTGCGAAAAACAGCTGAAACGCGCAGTGGAGTACATCAAAACCAGCGGCGGCGGCATTCTCGTGATCACCGAGGGCGTATTCGGCATGGCCGGCGACCAGGGCAAGCTGCGTGAGATCGCGGCGCTGAAAAGCCAGTACGAGTTCCGCCTGATGGTAGACGATGCGCACGGCTTCGGCACCATGGGCAAAACCGGCGCCGGTACCGGCGAAGAACAGGGCGTGCAGGACGAGATCGACCTGCTGTTCAACACCTTCGCGAAATCGGGCGCTTCCATCGGCGCGTTTATGAGCGGCGACAAAGCCATTATCAATTACCTGCGTTACAATATGCGCTCGCAGATCTTCGCGAAATCCATTCCTTTACCGCTGGTGATCGGCCACCTGAAACGCGTGCAGCTCATGCGCCAGCAGCCGCAGATGAAGGCAAAACTCTGGAGCAACGTGAACAAACTGCAGCAGGGCCTGCGAGACAGAGGGTTCAACATCGGCCGCACCAATTCCCCGGTAACGCCTATTTACCTGCAGGGCGACATCCCGGAAGCGACCGCCATGTGCCTAGACCTCCGCGAGAACTACAATATTTTCTGCTCCATCGTGGTATACCCTGTGATCCCGAAAGGACAGATCATCTACCGCCTGATCCCGACCGCGGCTCACTCCGACGAGGACATCGAGCTGACGCTGAAAGCTTTCACCGAAACCAAGCAGAAGCTTGACCAGAAAACTTATGCAGTGGCCGAGATCCCGATGGTATAACAAGCGACAGTAAGTACAGTATAATAAAAGGAGCGCCTGAACGGGCGCTCTTTTTTATCCGGGTGATAAATCGCCGGAACCTTCCCCATTTTGCGAATGGACGATTAACAAACGTGTTATTCAAGAAAAATAAAGATCCCTGAAAAAGAATTACAGCGAAAAAAAGGAAAAAAAAGCTGAAGTGTGCGACGCAACGGCGGTTGAAAAAAGAGGGGAAGCCGGGCTCAAACCCTTGCCCATAGGGCAAAAAAAGGGGGCTGATGGTTAGTCAGCCCCGGCAAACAAATCGTTCTTTCACTAGGTGTAATACATGATCTTAAGAATCGATCGTTCAGTAGGACATGGTAATAAAAAGTTTGGGCCATCATAGAATATGGATTTACACTATTAAATGTTAACCCATGGAAATATTTTATGATTGTCGAATTATATTATAAGTAGTTGGAAATCTTAGTATTAATAGATTAGGCTCTTTCCGTTCCCGAACTTGTAAGCGTTAACCAAAAATAATGTAGTTCTACAGCAATACCATCACACTAACGTGGTATTTTGTTAACACACTGTTAAAGTACTGTCAGGTTATAACATTTATCCAAGGCAGTTTCTAACGTTTTTTCCCGATCCGATCATTCTTTTTCCGCTTTGCGTAAATATACGCATTCTCCAGCGGGGTACCTTTGCGGCGACTTTAACAAATCAGATGAGGAAGATATTTACGATAGCCGTATTAGCAGCGGCTTCCATGACCGCCCAGGCGCAGGCCCCCCAGGGCGTGATCAAAGGCACCGTGCGCAACGACCAGGGGCAGCCCGTTCCATTCGCCAACATCAGCATTCCGGGCATCAAAAAAGGCACCGTAGCCAACGCCAACGGCAATTATACACTCTCAGCACCCTCCGGTTCGCACTTCCTGCGTTTTTCCGGCGTAGGTTTCACCACTTCAGAACAGAACGTCGCTTTTACGGCCGATACCACCATACAGGACGTGACCATGCAATCCAACGGGGACCTGCAGGAAGTGATCGTATCCGCCAGCCGCAAAAAAGAAACGCTCGACGAAGTGCCATCATCGGTTACCATCGTTAGCCCCCGCGATATCGAAGCGCAGAAGAGCATCAACAACAATATCATGTCCGTGCTCGCCAACACCGTTCCCGGCCTTGGCGTGAACGATAACTCCACCAGCAACACCGGTCAAACCCTCCGCGGCCGCAACGTACTCGTAATGATCGACGGCATCCCGCAGAGCACGCCGCTCCGCAACGGCAGCCGCGACATCCGCAGCATCGACCCCTCCGCCATCGAGCGCGTGGAAGTGATCAAAGGCGCTACCGCCATTTACGGCAACGGGGCAGACGGCGGCCTGATCAACTACATCACCAAAAAAGGCAACAAAAAACAGCCGGGCATTCACGGCGAAACCACGCTCGGCGCCAACACCCAGCTGGTGGAAGCGCAGCATACCGGCGGGTTTGCAGTGGGCCAGCTGCTGAGCGGCTCGTATAAAAAATGGGACTTCGTAGTGTCTGGTCATTACGAGCAGACCGGCGTTTACAAAGACGCCAACGGCATAGTGAACTCCCCCGAGTACAGTCTTGGCGAATCGCAGATCTGGAACGGCTTTGCAAAGATCGGGTACGACATTAACACCCGCAACCGCGTGGAAATGATGTACAACTTCTTCGGCAGCCAGCAGCGCAGCGATTACATCCTGAAACCCGGTAAATTTTTGAATAAAGATTCCGCCGCCACCGGCATCATCGGCAACCGCCCCGGCGACCCGGAAGGCACGCCCTACAACCACAACGCCAGCCTGCGCTGGAGCAGCGAAGGCATTATCGGCGGCACGGACCTGGACGTGAACCTGTACATGCAGCGTTTCAAAACCGTGTACAGCTGGGTGCCCAGTTTCGAGTTCGGCGGCCAGTCCGAGATATCATCCGCCAAACAGGGCGCGCGCATCAACCTCAGCACACCGGTGCATATCAATCACAATTACGACCTGTCGCTGGTGTACGGTTTGGATTATATGAACGACAAAACCTCCCAAAGCCTGCTCGACGGCCGTACCTGGGTGCCCGATATGGACATGAAGAACTATGCGCCCTACGCGCAGGTAAAGCTTAACCTGTACAAACATTTCGTGTTCAAAGCAGGCGCGCGTTTCGAGAACATCAACATCAGCATACCGGATTATGTGACCGTTAAACAGCTGAACCGCGTTACCGGCGAGTTCACCGAAGGCGGTGTAAGCGTGGCTGGCGGCGACCTCAGCTACAATGCGCTGGTATACAATGCCGGCCTGCGTTACAACCGGTTCAGGTTCTTCAAGCCCTTCATCAGTTATTCACAAAGCTTTTCCATCATGGAGCTGGGCCGCATCCTGCGCGCCGCCAAAGAAAACACCGTGTCGATGCTGAAAACCGAAGCGGTGATCGCCAACAACTACGAAGCCGGTTTCAACAGCACGCTCGGCCCGCTGGAACTGGAAGCCAGTTACTATATCAGCACTTCCAAACTCGGCTCTTCATTCAAGGAAGTAAACGGCAAATTCGAGATACAGCGCGCGCCTGAAAAAGTATACGGTTTCGAGATCGCGGCAGACGCAAGCATTCTGCCCAACCTCGGCGTGGGCGCTTCTTACTCCTACATCGAAGGCAAACAGGACATCGACGATAACGGCAAATACGGCGACGCGGCAGACAAATACATCGGCAGCGACCGCATTGCCGCGCCCAAAGTGACCGCCTACGTACGTTACGCGCCCATCGAAAAACTGAACTTCCGCCTGCAAATGCTGCATTCCGGCAAACGCGACCGCTTTGAACCGGTGAACGGCCTGTATTCTTACGGTACCGGCCCGGTGGACGGGTTCACCACCTTCAGTTTCCTCGGCGGTCTTGAGCTGGACGCGCACAGCCGTCTCTCTTTAGGCGTGGAAAATCTTTTTAATGCAGATTACTACCTTGTATCTTCGCAATGGAACGCGCGTGATGAAAACTGGATCAAAGGTACCGGCGCACGCGTAACCCTGAACTACAATTACAAATTCTGACCGTGCTCAATCAGCAGATATTTAAGATACACCGTATAACGGGCTTAATAGCAGGAGTTTTTCTCCTGCTATTAAGTTTTACCGGCAGCCTGCTTGTATTCAGCGACGAGATAGACCATGCGGTCAATAAAGGGTTGTATGAAGTAAAACCCGGCGGCGACCGCCTGCCGCTCAACGAGCTGTACCAAAAAGGAGCGGCCGCCAATCCGGGAAGCCCGTACCTCACTTTCCTGCGCCTGCCGCAGGCGCCGAACGAAAGCCTCATTATGCGGGCGGAGTATTCGGCGGAAGACAAAGTGTACAACTACCTGGACCCATACACGGGCGAAGTGATCTACCGCCGCGGCAATAAAAATTATTTCACCGGCTGGCTGCTGTTCCTGCATTTTACGTTGTTGAGCGGCCGCAACGGTTCCATCATTATTCTCTGCGCAACCGTGCTGATGCTCATTTCCATCGCGACGGGGCTGTACGTTTACCGCAAACATCTCGGTAAAGTGCTCACTTTCCGCGACAAGATAGAATGGAAATACCGCCAGCGCCGCTGGCGCAACCTGCACCGCGTTGTGGGAGTTTGGGCGCTGCTGTTTAACCTGCTGATGGTGATCACCGGCATCACCATCCAGCTGAGGGTGGTGAGCTCGCGGGTGGCGAAAACGACCGCCTATGAAATCCCGCAGGAGCCGATCGATTACGACCACCTCCTAACGGTTGCGCGCGCTGAAATACCCGGTATAACGATCATGGGCATACGTCCGCCGAAAACTGCCGGCGGGCCCGTATTGTTCCTTGGCAATGCGGGTGAGCCCGCGCTTTTCGGGGAATATTCCAGCACCGTGTCCGTACAGCCGGAAGACGGTAAAGTGGTGAAAAAGATAGATTTCAAAACGGCCGGCTTCTCCCAGAAACTCAACGCCAGCGTAATTCCCCTGCATTTCGGCAACTACGGCGGCATCCCCCTGAAAATACTGTGGACGTTGCTGGGCCTCACGCCGGGCGCCCTGGCGCTGTCGGGAATCCTGATCTGGTACCGCCGGAAGTTCATTGTCAAAAAAAGAATGGCTAAACGATGATCGGTATTATTTTACCATGCCGTTTTCCGGTCTTCTCCTATACCTCTCCTATACCTGTCCTATACCCATCTTTTACCTGTCTGACATCCTCCGCAAGAGCTAAAATACCATCATAAAAAAGACCGCCTTTCCCGGGCGGTCTTTTTATTTCATCACTGAAAAAATCTTACAGGTGATTTTCCAGCGCGGTATCATATTTGGATTTCCAGCTGCTTACCACGCCCCAGTCTTCGCCGTCCACTACAATGCTCTCTCCTTTCACGGTACCGATCTTCTCGTAACGAACGGAGTGGTCTGATGCGTCTACCAGGCCATGCAGCAGCGCTTCGAACTTCTCTTTGTTTTCCGGGCTTACGCTTACCACTACGCGGCTTTGCGATTCGCCGAACAGGTATGCGTCTTTACGGAAATGTTTGTTGGTATGCACATCGAAGCCCAGACCACGTACCATGGCACTTTCCAGCAGGGTGGTGAACAGGCCGCCCTCGCTTACGTCGTGCGCGGACCTGATGAGGCCTGCGCCGATCAGTTTGGTGATGGCCTGCTGCAGCTGATGTTCTTCCTCCAGGCCGAAATGCGGAGCAGGGCTGTATTCCACGCCGATCAGCTTGTGCAGGTATTCGGAACTGCTGATATCGTTGTAGCTGCGGCCAACCAGATAAATGAGGTCGCCGGCCTGTTTGAAATCGAGGGTCATGCGCTGGTCCATGCTGTCCAGCACGCCAAGCATACCGATGGTGGGGGTGGGATACACCGGGCCATCAGGGCTTTGGTTATAGAAGCTCACGTTGCCGCCGGTAACGGGGGTGTTGAACTTGCGGCAGGCTTCGCCCATGCCCTGTACGGCGTGAACGAACTGGTAATATACTTCCGGATCGTAAGGGTTGCCGAAGTTGAGGCAGTTGGTGATAGCCACCGGTTCGCCGCCGCTGCACACAATGTTGCGCGCCGCTTCCGCCACCGCGATCTGGCCGCCCACATGCGGGTTGGCATGTACGTACCGGCTGTTGCAGTCCGTGGTAACGGCCAGCGCTTTGCGGGTGCCTTTCACGACTACGATAGACGCGTCGCTGGGAGCGTTCGTGCTGGCGTTGGCGGTGCCTACCATGCTGTCGTACTGCGTGTACACCCAGTGTTTGGAAGCGATGTTCGGCAGCTGCGCGATCTTTTCGGCCACTTTCCGCGCGTTGGTGATATCCGGGATATTCTGGATATCGAACGCGTTCACTTTTTCAAAATATTTAGGCGCTACATAAGCGCGGTGATACTGGGGAGCGCCGCCGCCCAGCACGAGGCTTTCAGCGGGCACTTCCGCTTCCAGCGCGCCATTCATGTAGAAACGAAGGATCGGTTCTTTGGTTACTTCGCCGATCTGTACGCAGTGCAGGTCCCATTTATCGAAGATGTCGAGCACTTCTTTTTCGCGGCCTTTGTGTACTACGATCAGCATGCGCTCCTGGCTTTCGGAGAGGAGCATTTCCCAGCCTTTCATGTTCTGCTGGCGGGTGGGCACTTTATCCAGGTGGATGTTCATGCCGTGCTCGCCTTTGGCGCTCATTTCGGCGGTGGAGCAGGTGATGCCTGCCGCGCCCATATCCTGCATGCCGACGAGCGCGTTTGTTTTTACAACTTCGAGGCAGGCTTCGAGGAGTTTCTTTTCCTGGAAGGGGTCGCCCACCTGAACCGCCGGGAGGTCTTTAGCGCTTTCCTCGGTGATGTCCGCGGAAGCGAAAGAAGCGCCGCCGATACCGTCTTTACCGGTAGCGGAGCCCACGATAAACACGGGGTTGCCGGGGCCGTAGCTGGTGGCGGACACCATGGTGCCTACTTTCAGCACGCCCACGCTCATGGCGTTCACGAGGGGGTTTACGCCGTAGCAGTCTTCGAAATATACTTCCCCGCCCACGGTGGGTACGCCAAAGCAGTTGCCGTAGTGGCCGATGCCGTCTACCACGCCTTTGAGCAGGTGCTGGTTCTTTTTATCATTAATATTGCCGAAACGCAGGGAGTTGAGGGCCGCGATGGGGCGTGCGCCCATGGTGAAGATGTCGCGGTGAATACCGCCTACCCCGGTGGCCGCACCCTGGAAAGGCTCCAGTGCGGAAGGGTGGTTATGGGATTCGATCTTGAACACGCAGGCCCATCCGTCACCAATATCCACAAGACCGGCATTTTCTTCACCGGCTTTTACCAGCAGCCTGCCGCCTTCCCGGGGAAGACTTTTCAGCCACACGATGGAGTTTTTGTAACTGCAATGCTCGCTCCACATCACGGAGTACATGCTCAGTTCGGTGAAGTTCGGCGTGCGGCCCAGGATGGATTTTATGCGTTCAAATTCGTCTGCTGTAAGTCCTAACTGTTCGGCGGTTTCTACTGTGGTTTGCATGAAATGATGAAGGTTTAAAAAGAAGATGCAAAACTACATAGTTTTCCCGCAATTGACAATTAAGAAAGTTTGGGCGATATACACATTAATAATTTATGTATATATCAGTTTTAAAGTATCGCGATGCCAAATATTTGGCCAAATTTCAAAAATATAAGGTTTTTAAACGACAAATGCAATATTTTGGTTAAAAAGCGTGAAAGAACTTGCATTTTAACCCAAACTGGCGTTCTTTTGTAGAAAATATTTCACATCATGCAATCGTTACGCTTTCAAGCGCTGGAGAATCTGACCGGCGTTGACTTCAAAGTAAAGCCCGAACTGAATGGCAAGATCACAGACGTGTTCGGCAGTAATGTTTTTACCGGCAAAGCAATGCGGGAAAACCTGAGCGATGAGGCTTACAAAAGCCTGATGAACTCTATTAAAGGTGGCAACAAGATCGAGCGCAAAATGGCCGAACAGATCGCTTCCGGTTTGAAATCCTGGGCTATGAAGAAAGGTGTAACCCACTATACCCACTGGTTCCAGCCTCTCACCGGCACCACCGCCGAAAAACATGATTCCTTCTTTACTATTAAAGGAGACGGCTCCAGCATCGAAACCTTCGACGGCGACGCCCTCGTTCAACAGGAGCCCGATGCTTCCTCTTTCCCCAACGGCGGCATCCGCGCTACTTTCGAAGCTCGCGGCTACACTGCATGGGACCCTTCCTCCCCTGCCTTCATCATCGAACAGGGCACCGGTAAAACCCTTTGCATCCCCACCATCTTTGTCGCTTACACCGGCGAATCGCTGGACTACAAGGCGCCCCTGCTGAAAGCACTGTCTTCGCTGGACAAAGCCGCTGTAGACGTATGCAACTACTTCGACAAAAACGTAACCAAAGTAACTGCTACCCTCGGTTGGGAACAGGAATACTTTATGATAGACGAAGGCCTGGCTAACGCCCGCCCTGACCTCGTTCTCGCCGGCCGTACCGTTGTAGGCCACGCTCCCGCGAAAGGCCAGCAGCTGGAAGACCACTACTTCGGCGCCATCCCCGAGCGTGTATACGCTTACATGCGCGATTTCGAAGAAGAATCTTACAAACTGGGCATTCCTTTAAGGACCCGTCACAACGAAGTGGCGCCCGCTCAGTTCGAGTGCGCTCCCATCTTCGAAGAAGTGAACATCGCGGTAGACCACAACTCCCTGCTGATGGACGTGATGAGCAAAGTGGCCAAACGCCATAAACTGAAAGTGCTGCTCCACGAAAAACCTTTCGCAGGCATCAACGGTTCAGGTAAACACAACAACTGGTCCCTCGCTACAGACACCGGTGTGAACCTGCTGGCTCCCGGCAAAACGCCGAAGACCAACCTGATGTTCCTCACTTTCTTCGTGAACACCATCAAAGCCGTACACGATTACGCAGACCTGCTGCGCGCTTCCATCGCAACCCCCAGCAACGACTTCCGTCTGGGCGCCAACGAAGCTCCCCCGGCAATCATCTCCGTATTCACCGGTAAATATCTTTACGAAGTACTGCAGGAAGTAAAAAGCCGCGTGAACAACAAGTTCGACGAGCAGGATGAAGCCATCCTGAAACTGGACCTGCACCGTCACATCCCGGAATTGATGCTGGACAACACCGACCGTAACCGTACCTCTCCGTTCGCTTTCACCGGCAACAAGTTCGAGTTCCGCGCCGTAGGTTCTTCCGCAAACTGCGCTTCCGCAATGACCGTGCTGAACACCATCATGGCCAAAACCCTGGTAGACTTCAAAAAAGAAGTAGACGGCCTGATCGAAAAAGGCGAGAAAAAAGAGATCGCCATCATGCAGACGCTCCGCAAATACATCGTTGATGCAGAGAAAGTACTCTTCGAAGGCGACGGTTACAGCGAAGAATGGGCGAAAGAAGCTGAAAAACGCGGTCTCCAGAATGTGAAAACCACGCCTAAAGCGCTGGATGCATTCGTTACCAAAAAATCCACCGACCTCTTCGTAGGCACCGGCGTATACAACGAAAAAGAACTGCATGCCCGTCACGAGATCCTGCTGGAGGACTACGTGAAAAAAGTGCAGATCGAAGCGCGCGTGATCGGCGACCTGGCCACCAACCACGTACTGCCCGCCGCTATCAAATACCAGAACGAACTGCTCGCCAACATCAAAGGCCTGAAAGACGCTGGTTTCGGAGAAGACGCTTACAAAGCGCAACTCCAGATTGCAACGAAAATATCTGAACACATAAATGTCATCAGTGAGAATGTACAGGCGATGATCGAAGCCCGCAAAGTGGCTAACAAGCTGACCGATAGCCGTCAAAAAGCGATCGACTACTGCGAGAAGATCAAAGAACCGTACTTCGACGTGATCCGTTACCACTCCGACAAACTGGAGTTCCTGGTGGATGACAAGATCTGGGGTCTCCCCAAATACAGAGAGCTGCTTTTCTTGCGATAAAAACCGTAAGATTGTTTTGGTGTATGATGGCCCCCGGTATTCACCGGGGGTTCTTTTTTGCAATAACCTACGAAATATTTCCTAGCTGATAGATTTTCCGTATATTGTATGACGTAAAACTCTTTATATGTTGAAATCCTTAAGCACCCTTGCCCTTATCCTCTACGCCTTCAGCAGTTTCGCCCAACCCCAATTGAAGATCGATTCGGTTACCGTCACCGGTCAGTATGACCATTACGACCACCAGACGGGAGACCAGTTCAATGTAACCGTTTACGACTGGGCCGGTTCCCATCAGAAAAAATATTCCGCGCCGATCGACCCTTCCGGGAAATTCACCATCAAATTCCCCTTCCCGGTTGCGGGAGATATTTACCTAGACTGGGGCCGCATCTACGAAGCAAATGTTGCATTCCCCGGTGAAACGATCCGCCTGTATGCGGACCTCGCTGAATACAAAGGCACGAAAGCTCCTGTCAGTACCCGTTTTGAAGGCGCTAACGCGAATGTGCATACCGACTATATGCGTTATTACTACGATGTAATGCGCACCGCGGGCGACAGTTTGTACTCGCTCCGGAACCGCCTTTCTTCCGGCCTGGAATACAGGGACAGCGCGGTAACCGTTCTGCAACGAAAGCTCCGCAAACTGGACGATTATGCCCGCAAACAAAACCTGGACAAACGTTCCGTACAGATCATACAGGCTTACCTGCGTTTTTCCACAGCCGGCGCCATGACGCAGTTTATCTACAAACTGACAGGCAGCAGCAGTGAAATAAGCCCGGCATATCTTTCAAGCATCGATTCCATTCATATGATGGCGCAATCGGCGGAATTTTTCCCGGGAGATTACATGATGGCGCTCCGCGACAAAAAAAATTACGCCTACACCCTTGCCAATAAAGCCAAAACAAAAGAGATCGATTCTGTCTGGTACTCTCTTTTAAAAAATGATTTCGAAAAAGAACTTGCCTACACCTGGACCACGAATCAGCACCTTGCCGCTTCCAATTCCCTGGGAAACAACGAGCTGCAGGCGTTTGAGGACAAGGTAAAAGACCCGTACCTCCGCTCCGAAATAAATGCGAGAAACAATGAATTGCTCAAACTCGCGCAGAACGACGCATTGCTGAAAAACACCCGTCTTATCACCACCATACCGGAACTTGCCACGGCAGAAGAACTGATGGCCCATATCGCAAGCCAGTTCAAAGGAAAAGTGGTGTATATGGACATCTGGGGCACCTGGTGCGCGCCCTGCCGCGACCAGATGCAGTACTCGCCCGCCCTCAAACAACGGCTGAAAGGGAAAGACGTGGTGTTTGTCTATCTCGCCAACAATTCCCCCGAAACGGCCTGGAAAACCGCCATCAAACAACTCATGATCACCGGCGACAACGTTGTTCACTACAACCTGCCCAAAGCCCAGCAATCCATGATCGAGAAAAAATACCTCTACCGCGGCTTCCCGACCTATATTCTCATCGATAAAGAAGGAAAATTCATTACCAACCAGGCGCCGCGCCCAAGCGATCCCGACGCGGTGGAAAAGGCGGTCGCCGGCCTGCTGTAGCCCTGTCGCCGGCTATCCTTCACCGTTAAAAAAGGAAAAACTGTGCAAATCGGCCGCCATGGCTGGATCATTAAAAACTGGTTTTATCAGCCGTGAGCCGTTCATCACTTCCTTTAAACTTTCGACGCCGTGAACAGTCTATAATTGTAAACCAAGTAACATGAAGCAGACCTTATTGTTGATTTTCCTGGCATTTGCAGCCCACAGCGGTTTTGCACAGGATTCCGTGAGAACGAAAAAGTATGTAAGGCAAAATGCCGACCTGAAACTGAATGAAAAACAATCGCAGGCCATGCGGGATATCAATAAATCCTACATGGGAAGCGTTCAGGATATAAGGAAAAACAAAAGTCTCAGCCGCGAAGATCAAAAATCGAAGCTGGACGCCCTGCAGACAGAACGCAGCGGCAAGATCAAAAACGTGCTGGACGCGGACCAATACGCCAAATGGCAGCAGAACCGCGAACAGACGATGGCACGTGCCGGCCATTATAAACACAAAGCCGGCAAAAAAGGGAAACGCCCGCATGAAATTCCCGCAAAGGAACTGGGCCTTACAGACAGCCAGGGCCAGGAACTGAAAGCCATCAACAAGGAATACATGACCAAGGCGATGGCGCTGAAAGGACTGGATAAAGAAGAGAAGACGGCTAAAATGAAGGCTTTGAAGGATGAAAGGCAGCAGAAGATCAAAACGGCATTGGGAGACGAAAGCTACAGCAAATACGAAGCCTGGGAAAAAGAACGGGCGAAGAGCTGGAAAGACGGCATGAAAAAGCGGAAAAAAGCGCCCGCCGCCCCGGCAGAAAATCTTTGATGGAGTGAATTGGGTGCCGCAAATGGTTCACGGCATACTTTTCATCAGCATACAATCTGACATTTAATTTTGAAAAGGTTTTAAGGTTTAAAGCAGGCTGCCTCCGGGTGGCCTGCTTTTTGTTGGCTCTAAGTTGTGCCGGGCGGTACCGGGCATTTTCATCCAATAACGTGCTGAAAAGCACACCCAGGCCCGCATTGGGTACCGTCATGCAAAAAAGGCTCCTGCAAACGCAGAAGCCTTTTTTAGTATCGGGTAAAACCGCTGTTTACTGCAGTTTGAAACCTTCGGTGAATTTGGTCGTGAAGTTGCCTTTCCGGAAGTTCTCGTCCTGCATCAGCTGCTGGTGGAACGGGATGGTGGTTTTCACGCCTTCGATCACGAATTCGCTCAGCGCCCTTTCCATGGTGTTGATGGCTTCTTCGCGGGTTTGCGCTACGGCGATCACTTTGGAAACCATGGAATCGTAGTACGGGGGAATTACGTAACCGGCGTAGATGTGCGAATCGACCCTTACGCCATGACCGCCGGGCGTGTGCAGCACGGTGATCTTGCCGGGTGAAGGGCGGAAATCGTTATACGGGTCTTCCGCGTTGATGCGGCACTCGATGGCGTGCATCTGCGGGGTGTAATTTTTTCCGGAAATAGGGATGCCCGCGGCGATCTTGATCTGTTCCTTGATGAGGTCGAAATTGATCACTTCTTCGGTAACACCGTGCTCCACCTGGATGCGGGTGTTCATTTCCATGAAATAAAAATTGCGGTGTTTGTCTACCAGGAACTCGATCGTGCCCACGCTTTCGTAATTGATGGCGCTGGCGGCTTTGATGGCGGCTTCGCCCATCTTTTCACGCAGTTCGGGCGTCATGAAGGGGGAGGGAGATTCTTCCACGAGCTTCTGGTGGCGGCGCTGGATGGAGCAGTCGCGTTCGCTGAGGTGGCAAACTTTGCCGTACTGGTCTCCCGCAATCTGTATCTCGATATGACGGGGTTCTTCCACGAATTTTTCCATGTAGATGCCGTCGTTGCTGAACGCTGCTTTGGCTTCGGTTTTAGCCATGGTATAGGCGTTCTCTATCTCGTTTTCGTCCCACACCACGCGCATGCCTTTGCCGCCGCCGCCGGCGGTGGCTTTCATGATCACGGGCAGGCCCATTTGTTTGGCGAGTTTTTTGGCTTCTTCCACGCTTTCCAGCAGGCCTTCGGAGCCGGGGATAACGGGTACGCCGGCCGCGATCATGGTTTCTTTGGCGGTCATTTTATCGCCCATCCTGCGGATCATTTCCGGGGTGGGGCCGATGAACTTGATGCCATGTTCGCCGCAGATCTCCGCGAAACGCGCGTTTTCGGCGAGGAAGCCGTACCCGGGATGGATCGCGTCTGCATTGGTGATTTCGGCGGCCGCCATGAGGTGCGGTATATTCAGGTAAGAATCGCTGCTTTGCGGTTTTCCAATACACACGGCTTCATCCGCGAACCGGACGTGCAGGCTGTCTTTATCGGCGGTTGAATACACTGCCACTGTTTTGATCCCCATCTCTTTGCAGGTACGGATGATGCGCAGGGCAATCTCGCCACGGTTGGCGATCAGTATCTTTTTGAACATGTTTTTCTTATAGGTTATCAATCGAAAAAAAAGGAAAAGGTTGCAAGCAACCTTACAACCTTTCAAAGAGTTACGGTTCTACCAGGAACAAGGGCTGGTCGTATTCCACGGGAGACGCATCGTCTACCAGCACTTTCACGATCTTGCCGCTTACTTCGCTCTCGATTTCGTTAAACAGCTTCATGGCTTCAATGATGCATACTACTTTGCCCTGCGCCACATCGTCGCCCACGTTTACGAACGGCGGCTTGTCTGGCCCCGCGCTGCGGTAAAAGGTACCGATCATGGGAGATTTGATGGTGATAAGGTTGGAAGCTGCCGCTGCCGCAGGCGCCGCGGGAGCGGCCGCAGCGGGCGCAGGTGCGGCAGCTACGGGCTGGGGAGCCACTGCCACGGGTTGAACCGCCGTTACCGCCGGTACTGTTACGATCTGCTGTACTTCGCTTTCCTTTTGTTTTATGGTAATTTTGAACTTGTCCTGCTCAATGCTCAGTTCGCTGATATTTGATTTGTTGATCATTTTAATCAGCTCCTGAATCTGTTTAAAGTCCATGTAGACAGTTTTTGGTTTTTAGTAATTGCTGGTTCGCTAATGAAAGAAAATGTAGAAATATGGTTATTCTTTTACTCTCTCGATGTATTCACCTGTTTTGGTGTTGATACGGATCAGTTCGCCTTCATTCACAAACAGGGGCACCATCACGGTAGCGCCGCCTTCTACGGTGGCAGGTTTCAGGGTACGGGTAGCAGTGTCGCCTTTCATGCCCGGCTCCGAGTAGGTCACTTTCAGCACGATCTTGTCAGGCAGTTCCACCGCCATCGGCAATTCGGTTTCGGTATTGATGGCAATGGCCACTTCGTCGCCGTCTTTCAGGAACTGGGGCGCATCCACCAGCGATTCCGCCACTACGATTTGCTCGAAGGTCTCTTTGTCCATGAAATTATATCCGCTGTCGTCCTGGTAAAGGAACTGAAACGATTTTTTCTCAACGCGCACCGGGTAAATGGTATCGCCGGAGTTCCAGGTATGCTCGATGGAACGGCTATTGTCAACGCCCTTCAATTTTGCCCACACTTTCGCGGCTGCACGGGCGGTTTTGTTCTGACCAAACTCTACAACAGAATACAAGCTGTTATCCAGCTTAATGATCAATCCTGTTCTGATATCTGCGGTGGTAGCCATAAAAAGGTCACTGATTTAAAGTTAAAAATTTACATTAGGATTGCAAAAGTAAAAATTTTCGCATATGAACAAACAAAACTTACCGGAATTCCCACAAAAGCGGTACAGTTTTGGCGCAATATGCAGGATATTCCTTTCATTTTATCAATTAAAAAATATGAATATGAGAAGATGGCTCTGCCTGTTGCTGCTGCTTCCCGCCTTGCTGAAAGCGCAATCCCATACAAACGATCCGGCAAATATCCCGCCTTTTAAGCAATTTTCCATCATTTCGCCGCAACCGATGCAGCTGTATGGAGGCCAGACCTTCACCAAAAACGATCTTCCCAGAAATAAACCCGTTGTCGTGTTTTTGTTCAGCGTGGAATGCGACCATTGTGCGCATATGACGCAGGACATCCTTAAAAACATCGACAAGTTCGGTAAAACCACCCTGCTGATGATCACCCCGTTCAGGCTGGACCGGATGAAGGCCTGGTACGACCAGTACAACATCGGCAAATACCCGAACATCATCATGGCCGCCGAGCCCACGCGGCAGATCGTGTATTATTACGGGCTGCACAATTTCCCCGGGATTTATATCTACGACAAAAAGCACCGGTTGGTGGCAGACTACGAAGGTACCGTTAAACTGGACACTTTGTTAAAGCGCTTGTAAATTTTTCACCGGCGGGTTGCGGATCGGGAAAATTTAGCAGATTCCGCTGAAATTACCCGTCCGATGTCCTATTTTTGTTTCCCAAATAATTCTTCACCTTTTTAAAATACTCAGATACGATGAAAGTTACTGTTGTAGGAGCTGGAAATGTAGGCGCAACCTGCGCTAACGTGCTGGCCCACAGAGATTTTCTGCAGGAGGTTGTTTTGCTTGACATCAAGGAAGGCACCGCAGAAGGAAAGGCCCTGGATACCTGGCAGCAAGCCCCCATTGATTATTACAGCACGAAAGTGACGGGTGTGACCAACGATTACTCCAAAACCGCCAACAGCGATGTGGTGGTGATCACTTCCGGCCTTCCCCGCAAACCGGGCATGAGCCGCGACGACCTGATCTCCACCAACGCCAATATCGTTAAATCTGTTACCGAGAACGTTACCAAATTTTCTCCGGACGCGATCATCATCGTGGTATCCAACCCGCTCGACGTAATGACCTACTGCGCTTACCTGACTGCCAAAAAAGACAGCAGCAAGGTATTCGGCATGGCCGGCATCCTCGATACCGCCCGCTACCGCGCATTTTTGGCAGACGAGATCGGCTGTTCCCCGAAAGATATCCAGGCCATCCTGATGGGCGGCCATGGAGACACCATGGTGCCCCTCCCCCGTTACACCACCGTAGGCGGCATCCCCGTTACGGAGCTGGTAGCGGCCGATAAACTGGAAGCCATCATCCAGCGCACCAAAGTAGGCGGCGGCGAGATCGTGAACCTGCTGGGCACTTCCGCCTGGTACGCTCCCGGCGCGGCCGCGGCGCAAATGGTGGAAGCCATCGTCAAAGATGAAAAACGCATCTTCCCCGTGTGCGCATGGCTCACCGGCGAATACGGCCTCAACAACATCTACCTCGGCGTTCCCGTAGTGCTGGGCAAAGACGGTATCGAAAAGATCATCGAGCTGCAGCTCAACAACGAAGAAAAAGCGCTGCTGGAAACTTCCGCCAAACACGTGAAAGAAGTGATGGACGTGCTCGACAACATGAAAACTCCTGCTTAATTACAGGCAGTTCAAATCATAAAAAGCATCCCGCAACAACGGGATGCTTTTTGTTTGCCCCCTATTCGCTGTTATAACAACTGATATTCGTAACTTTACCGTAACAGAGGGCCTATCAGGTTGTGAACCATATTTTTAGAAAAGAAGAGAACTGTTATACAAGAAACGGGCTATATACAAAATTAACGACGCGCAACCGGGACTGTTAAACCTGTAACTGTTCAAACATGATGTACTCCCAAAAGACCATATCATGAAAAAGCTGCTGTTGGCCTTGATGCTGCACAGCCCGCTTTTTGCCGGCACACAGGCGGCCACGTGGAAGGTGGACCGCGATCATTCCTCAGTGGGCTTTTCCGTTACCCACCTGGTGATCTCCGAAGTGGAGGGCAACTTTAAAAATTTCGAAGGAGAGCTCAAAGCCGCCAAACCGGACCTTACGGACGCTCAGATCCATTTCAGCGTAGACGTTTTCAGCATCAACACCGGCAACGATCCCAGGGATAACCATTTGAAATCCAAAGACTTTTTACATGCGGAGCAATACCCGAAAATGACCTTCAAAAGCACTTCCTTTAACCGCATCACCGAAGGGAAATATTTGCTGGACGGGGAACTGACCATCCGCGACGTGACCAAAAAAGTGAAGTTCAACGTCACCTACGGCGGAACGGCCAAAGACCCCACAGGCAAGCTGAGAGCAGGTTTCAAGGCAAATACCTATATCAACCGCTTCGACTACAACCTCAAATGGGATAAAATGACCGAAGCCGGCGGCATGGTGGTGGACAAGATGGTCAACCTGGAACTGAAACTCGAATTCATCAAAGAATAAACCTAACAGGATGAAAGCGTTAGCAATTGCGTTTTATATCCGCGTAACAGTTAAATTGTGAATTATTTTTTGCCGCATATGTCCAATATCGAAAAATTGATAGCTATTAAAAGTTTTACCAGCGACCACCATAAAAGCCTCGTCAGCCTCATTTTCGTGGGAAACTGGATCATTTCGAAGCAACAGTCGTTTTTCAAAAAGTACGACATCACGATGCAGCAGTTCAACATCCTGCGCATCCTTCGCGGCCAGCATCCAAAATCGGCCAGCATCAATACTTTGAAGGAAAGGATGCTGGACAAGATGAGCGATGTGTCCCGCCTCGTGGAACGGCTCCGCAAAGCCGAGCTCGTGGAACGCAAAAGCTGCGAGGCAGACCGCCGCGCGGTGGACGTGAAAATTTCCCCCAAAGGCCTGCAGCTGCTCAAAGAGATCGACGAAGAACTGTACACGCTGGAAGACATGTTAAAAACCTCCCTGACAGACAAGGAAGTGGTGCAGCTTAACAAGCTGCTGGACAAGATGCTGACGGCTTACCCCTGAGCCCTGCGGGAAAGTTTATACTTCCTCCACGTAATCGAGATCTTTCCCGAACGTTTCCTCCATCGTAAATGCGAACACAAAGGCCAGCACGATAGAGACAAGACCCGTTACCAGCCCGCTTTGCAGGTAGCTGAGGCCCAGGCTCTGCAGCCCCGTGAAAAGCAGCGAGATCACCGGCAGCAGTCCCCTTGCGTAGTTGGGAGCCGTAGTGGCCGCGGTGGCGCGAAGGTTGGTGCCGAACTGCTCGGCGGCCACCGTTACGAATATCGCCCAGAACCCCACGCTGAAGCCCATTACGCCGCAAATCGTGTAAAAGCCGCTGACTGAATAGTTATAGGCATTGAAATACCAGATCACGCTGACGAGCACCAGCGCGTAGAAAATATACAATACCTTTTTCCGGCTGCGCATCAGCTGGCTGAGATAACCGCTGGCGAAATCGCCGAAGGTAAGCGCGGCGTAACAGATCATAATGGCCTTTCCCGGGTCGATCTTTCCCTGCACGCCCATTTTTTCGGCGAAGGCGTTGGAGAAGGTCATGAGAATGCCTACCACATACCAGGTAGGCAGGCCGATCATGATGCATTTGATATACCGGAAAAACCTTTCCTTATTGGTGAAAAAAGATAAATAATTACCGCGGCTCACGTGGGTGGCCTCTTTGATATTGTTGAACATGCCCGATTCCACCACGCTGATGCGGAGGATGAGCAGCGCCAGGCCCAGCCCGCCGCCGATGTAATAACATACCCGCCAGTTGTCTCCAAAATATTCCGACACGAAATACGCCACCACAGCCCCGGAAATGCCTACGCTCGCCACGATCATCGTGCCCAGGCCGCGTTTTTCCTTCGGCAGCACTTCAGACACAAGAGTGATGCCCGCGCCCAGCTCGCCCGCCAGGCCCAAACCCGCCAGGAAACGCCAGATCATATACCAGGCGATCGCATTGTCTCCCCCGATCAGGCCGTTCGCCACATTGGCCACGGAATACAGCAAAATAGAACCGAACAGTACGGACAAACGGCCCTTTTTATCGCCCAGCACGCCCCAGATAATGCCGCCGATCAGCATGCCGATCATCTGGACATTGATCAGCCACATCCCCACACTGTCTATCTCCTCGCCGGTAAGGTTCAGCGATTGCAGGCTTTTGATGCGGATGATGCCGAAAAGAAGGAGGTCGTAAATGTCTACGAAATAACCCAGGGAAGCTACGATCACAGCGGCGTTCAGCAGCCGCACCGGTTTGTTGGCGGAATTCATAAAAGGAACGTGAATTTAGTAAAGGTTGATATAACTGTGCTTGGCTTCCCTGTAAAAGGAAAGAGACACAAAATAATTGTGTCTCTTTAAATATCAAAACAATTTAAAATAATTTATGATTTTATTTCCTCTTTAACGGGCGGCTGCTCAATAGGGTTGCCGAACTCGTCGAAATGTTTGTGGATCGGCGACTTGCCGAAAATGAACTTGATGGCAACCGGCAGGGTCGTGATCACGACGATGATGATGATGATCCACTCCAGGTGGTCTTTCAGCGTGGGGATCGCCTTATTCAGGAAATGCCCCGCCAGCATCATGGAAAACACCCAGGAAATGGAGCCGACGACGTTCCAGAACATGAATTTTTTCCTTTCCATGTTCACGATACCGGCCACGATCGGCGCAAAGGTGCGCACAACGGGCAGAAAGCGGGAAACGAAGATGGCGCCGCCGCCGTATTTGTCGTAAAACTCCTTGGCCTGCCAGAGATGTTTCTTTTTGAAGAGGAAGGTGTCTTTTCTTTTAAACAAAAGGGGGCCTGATTTTTTACCGAACCAATACCCCACCATATTTCCGATGATACCGGTTAAGGCGATCATTGCGATGATCAGGATATACGGCACGTTAAAAAAGTGCGCGGCCAGTTCTTCGACATAAATGCCAGCCACGAAAAGCAGGGAATCCCCTGGCAGGAAAAATCCCACGAACAGACCGGTTTCCGCGAACACGATCCCTAAAATCAAATACAAACCACCATGCGCTATAATCCACTCGGGGTCGATAAGATGCTTAAAAAAGTCAATAATCTGGTCCATGCTGTATGTCTTAAAATATAGTTAGAGCGGCTAAAAATAAGCTATTTAATGTCAAGAGGAAGTTAATATTTCCTGAAAACGGGCGCTAGGCTTTCGTTTCAGCCGGCAGCTTCTGAAAATCCACCTCCCCTTCCCACTTGCCGATCACCGCGGTGGCAAGGCAGTTGCCGATCACGTTCACCGATGTGCGCGCCATGTCCATCAGCTCGTCTATGCCCAAAATCAGGAATACCGGCCAGGACGGCAGGTGGAACGAGGCGATGGTGCCGAGAATGATCACCAGCGTGGCGCGGGGAACGCCCGCCACCCCTTTGCTGGTCAGCATCAGCGTGAACACCATGATGATCTGCTGGCCGAAGCTCAGCGGCGTGCCCGCCGCCTGGGCCACGAAAACCGAGGCCAGCGCGAGGTACAGGGTAGAACCGTCGAGATTAAAACTATACCCGGTCGGCATTACGAACGCGATCACTTTCCGGGGCACGCCCATACGTTCCATGGCTTCCATGGCCTTGGGCAGGGCGGATTCGGAGCTGGTGGTGGCGAAAGCGATAGATACCGGCTCGGAGATTTCTTTGATGAACCGGCCGATGGGCAGCTTGATGATCAGCGCCACCGGTATGAACACCACGACGATAAACACGGCCAACGCCAAGTAAAGGGTAACGAGCAGCTGCAGCAGGTTGCCGAGGATCGACAGTCCGCCGTGCCCCACCGTGTAGGCGATGGCGGCGCCCACGCCCACCGGCGCGAAATACATCACGATATTGGTGAACTTGAACATGACCTCAGACAGGCTTTCGCAGAAACCAAGCATCGGCCCGCGGAATTTGTCCTTCACCAGCAGCAGCGAAATACCGAAGATCACGCTGAACACCACGATGGGCAGAATGTCGCCATGGTAAATGCTTTTCGCGATATTTTCGGGGAATACGTGCAGCACTACTTCCTGCCAGGTTTGGGGTTTGGTTTCAGGCAGTTTTTCGTGCAGCGCGTCCGGCGGCATTTTGATGCCGGCGCCCGCCTGGCTGATATTGATCGCGGCCAGGCCGATGAATAACGCGATGGTGGTAACGATCTCGAAATAAACGAGCGATTTCCAGCCCATGCGGCCTACCTGCCTGATATCCGAATGCCCGGCGATACCCACCACCAGCGTGGCGAAGAGCAACGGCGCGATCACGGTCTTAATAAGCTGGAGGAATATTTTGCTGAGCACCTGGAAATTCACGGCGATAGCGGGCCAGTCGTGCCCAAGCTCCGCACCGATCACCATGCTCACAAGTATCCAGGTGGTGAGGGATTTTTTATGAATGGCGAACCAGGCAACGGAGGCCACGGCGATCCAGCGGAACACCATCAGCACAACGGGTGAAATCGGCAGCCATTGAAAATGGTCCAGTGTATGAAGCACTGCTACGATGGTAAAGGTGATCAATGCAATGAGCGCTGCCTGTTTCTTGTTCATTGAGCGAGGTGATTTTAGTTTTGCTGAACACGGGGAAAACCGTCCATTGGCCCCCCATTGGTAAAAAATTGCCCAAAAATAAGGTTCTCGCCGCAAAATTCGCATAAATGTTGACGGACGGCCTTCATGCATTGAGCCGCCGGGCCTTGCTTCGCGGCCGGGTCACCCGTAAAATAAAATATTGCTTTATAATTTTACACACTATATTTGACGATCTTTGAAAGATCACAAATCTAAACAACGCTAATATCAATCAACCACTCTATGAGCATGCTCTTTGCCAAAAAACCTTTGTCATCTTTACTTGCGGAAGCATCGGATTCTGAAAAAGGCCTTAAGCGAACGCTCGGTCCGTGGGCGCTGGTAGCGCTGGGCATCGGTGCGATCATCGGCGCCGGTCTTTTTGTTCGTACAGCCGCGGCCGCAGGCGCGCACGCGGGTTCCGCCGTTACTATCTCGTTCATCATCGCCGCTATCGGCTGCGCCCTCGCGGGCCTTTGTTATGCCGAGTTCGCTTCGATGATCCCCATCGCGGGCAGCGCTTACACTTATTCCTATGCCACCATGGGCGAGTTCATCGCCTGGATCATCGGTTGGGACCTGGTGCTGGAATACGCCCTGGGCGCCGCTACTGTGGCAATCGGCTGGAGCCAGTATCTAAATAAACTATTGGAGGTCGTCTTTGGCACCTCTATACCATATGAATGGAGCCACTCGCCCTTCCAGGTGTCTGAAGCGGGCGTAAGCGGCATCGTCAACATCCCGGCGATGGTCATCCTCCTGTTGCTGACCCTGCTGCTGATCCGCGGCACGCAGCAATCCGCCGTAGTGAACACGGTCATCGTGATCGTCAAAGTGTTCATCGTGATCCTGTTCATTTGCCTGGGCTGGCAATTCATCAACCCGGCTAATCATACTCCTTACATGATCCCTTCCACGGCCGGCACAGTGAACCTGAGCGACGGCAGCGTGGTGGATTATTCGTTATTCTGGAACAACGGCTTCGCCGGTGTGATGACGGGTGCAGGCATTGTATTCTTCGCCTTCATCGGCTTCGATGCGGTATCCACCGCCGCGCAGGAAACCAAAAACCCCAGCAAGACCATGCCCTTCGGCATCCTGGTTTCCCTGGCCGTTTGTACAGTGCTGTACATCCTGTTCTCCCATGTACTGACCGGCGTTGCGCCCTACCAGGATTTCCTGAAGTCCGGCAGCGAAGCGTCCGTGGCTTATGCGATCGATACTTACATGCCCGGTTACAGCTGGTTGTCCACGCTGATCACCATCGCGATCCTGGCGGGTTTCAGCTCCGTGATACTCGTGATGCTGCTGGGGCAGACCCGCGTATTCTACTCCATGTCTAACGACGGGCTGGTTCCCAAAGTCTTTTCTGCGCTGCATCCGAAACACCGGACGCCCTATAAATCGCAATGGGTATTTTTTGTTTTCGTATCGCTGTTCGCCGGCTTCATCCCCGACCACGTAGTGGGCAACATGACCAGCATAGGCACCCTGTTCGCCTTTGTGCTCGTATGTATCGGCGTGATCGTGATGCGTAAGAACAATCCCGATGCTCCCCGCTCATTCAAAACACCGCTGGTGCCCTTCGTACCGGCCCTGGGCGCGCTCGTGTGCCTGGCGATGATCGTGAGCCTGGGCAAAGAAAACTGGGAACGGCTGGGCGTTTGGCTGCTGATCGGTCTCGCCATTTACTTTGGCTACAGTGTTAAAAACAGCAAAGTGCGGAAAGCAAAGAGCTGATCATGATATTTTTTTAATCGATATGTCCGGAAGCTGCCTCCTGTGGGGCAGCTTCCGGTTTTAATACCGGCGGCATTTTTTTTACGCCACTCCGTCAGAATTTAATAAATTTGCGCTCGCAACCGGGCTCCGGCCTGTGAGAAACAATCAGCACATTTTATGGGACGTATTTTTGAAGTAAGAAAACATACCATGTTCGCCCGTTGGGACCGCATGGCCAAACAATTTACCCGGATCGGTAAAGAAATTGCAATTGCGGTAAAGAACGGCGGCCCCGACCCTGACAATAACCCGGCGCTGCGCCGCTGTTACCAGAACGCGAAAGGCGTGAACATGCCTAAAGACCGTGTGGAAGCAGCGATCAAACGTGCGATGGGTAAAGACAAAACCGATTACGAAGAAGTTGTATACGAAGGGTACGCGCCGCATGGCGTGGCCGTAATGGTGGAAACCGCCACGGACAATACCACCCGTACCGTCGCCAACGTGCGCATGCATTTCAATAAACTGGGCGGAAGCCTCGGCAACAGCGGTTCCGTGGGTTTTATGTTCAACCGCATCGGTGAGTTCAAAATAAAAAATGAAGGGCAGGACCTCGAAGAGCTCGAGCTGGAGCTGATCGATTTCGGCCTGGAAGAGATCGGCGAGGACAGTGAAGGCAATATCATCATCCGCGCGTCTTTCACAGAATTCGGCAACATGGCGAAAGCGCTGGAAGAAAAAGGGCTGAACGTGATCACCGCCGAACTGAAACGTATTCCCGCCACCACGGTGGAGCTGAACGAAGAACAGGCGAAAGAAGTATTGGAACTGATAGACCGCCTCGAGCAGGACGACGACGTGCAGCAGGTGTTCCACAATCTGAAATAATCTTATCCGCAATACAATTGAAAGCCCCGGCATACGCCGGGGCTTTTTTATGCGGTGAAATAAAATGCGATTACGTTATACGATCTAGTATTTGCATTCCACAGCTTTCTGCATTTATGATCCCCGGCAAACAGTTATTTGACTACGTTCACCGGTTTCCCTTCCAGGAATGCTTTGATATTCGATACGACCTTATCCATCAACCGGCTGCGGGCTTCTTTGCTGGCCCATGCAATATGCGGCGTGATCACGCAGTTTTTGGCGGAGAGCAGGGGATTGTCTGCCGGCGGAGGCTCCACCGTAAGCACGTCCAGGCCGGCGCCGGCAATAACGCCTTTGTTGAGCGCTTCAGCGAGATCGTCTTCCCGGATCAACGGGCCGCGGCTCGTATTGACGAGCAGTGCGGACGGTTTCATGGAAGCCAGCAGCGCGGCATTCACAAACCCCTTGTTTTCCGCGTTCAGCGGGCAATGCAGCGATACAACATCGGCCTCCCTGAAACAGGTTGCCTGGTCTTTGAACGTAACGCCTTCCATTTTGTCCCTTTCCGGGTGTTTATGACTGGCGATCACGCGCATGCCGAATGCCATGGCTATTTTTGCAACAGCCTGTCCTATCTGTCCGAAGCCGATGATGGCGAGCGTTTTATGCTGCAGTTCGGTCAGCGGCATTTTCCAGTAGCTGAAATCCTGTGAAGCGGCCCATTCGCCTTTGTGCACGCTGGCGGAATGCGCGCCGGCGCCCTGGCAAAGCTCGAGCAGCAGCGAGAAAGTGAGCTGTGCCACGGAAGCGGTGCTGTAGGCGGGTACATTGCATACCGTGATGTTGCGGGCGTTAGCCACCTGGATGTCTACCACATTGTACCCCGTCGCCATAACGCCGATGTATTGCAGGCCGGTGAGGGCGTTGATGGTTTCGGCATTCACGATGGCTTTGTTCGTCAGGATGATATTGGCGTCTTTTGCGCGTTGCAAAACCTGGCCGGGCGGCGTTCTGTCGAAGATCTTCACGTTACCCAATGCTTCCAGCGCGCTCCAGCTGAGGTCTCCGGGGTTAAGCGTGTAACCGTCCAGTACTACGATATTCATGAAAACAGGAAATGGTGAAGGGATAAAAGTACACAATTCCACCGGCAAAGGTATCGTTTGCCTGAGACCGTGCAGATAAACCGCGACCATGGATTTGCGGCCGCCGTTTTCTTATGACGGATGCCAACATCCCGGTATATCGGCTACCGGAATATTCTGTCAAAATCCTGCAAATCCACGATTTTCTATTGCGTTCGCGCCGTGTGTGCCCGGGTTAACAAAATGATGCGGGAAACCCCTGCGCCTCTCCTGCGATGGCGGTTGTTAGCCGGTTAATAATAGCCTCCGAAGCAGCTACAGGGATTACCCGCATCTTAATAATTTTACCGCAACAGGTTAACGCGCCGGAAAGTATTATTGACCCGGTCGATCACGAAATTACCAAATACCGAACGGTAAGTGCCGTAACAAAGTTTGCCGTTCAATTCCAGGTTATGTTCTTTTCCCAGCGGGTGTGTGCCTTCTATCAACCGGATGAATTTCATCCGCTGAAGCTGGCCGCCGCATCTGCATTTTAATTCAGACAACTTCTTATGAGACTGCACGATAGTGCTGCACCTGATACATCTGGTTTCCATAATTCAATAACGTTTATTCTGGTTGCTTTTTGCCCCTGTTATGCCGCATGCATACATATAAACGGATTACCAAACACACGATCAAATCTTAGAAAAGCTAAAGTGAAGAAAATCCTTCCGGAACGGGTTAAAAAACCTGGGCCTGTTTTTTCTGACTTCCCGCCAGCAATCAAAGGATGATGGTTAAACAATTTTTAAAAACCAAGCTCCGGGTTCCGAACGAATAGTTATCAAAGGATGTGGTTAAGGTTACAATCTGCTTACTAAAATATACGATGCTGTTTCAAAGGAAAAAGAAAACTGAAGGAAGGCCGCCCCCGTAGAGAAACGGCCCCCGTTTTCAGCCTATTTGAACCGTCTAAGCAATTTTATTTTTTGTGAATGAATTGCAATTTATCCCTTTCCGGTATATGAGAAAAGGGTGACGGGACAATGAACGGGGAATGAACATTCAAGGTTAATATGAACGGGGAAGTGCTTGAAAACGAAACATATCGACATTAGAATGAATAATGCTTTTTAAGCAAATGTATTTGCGCGCGGGCCACCGCCGGGTGCCGCGGGTCGCAGTTAACGATTAGAAAATATCCCGCCAGCCCGCTGAGTAACCAATCCGCTTCCATTTCGGAGTTATTACAACAATACGCCCGCCTGAAATTCAACTCCACCGGGATATGCAACGCCGCGCACGCCTGCATCGCCCGCTCCATCGCTCCCCCCGCCTCCTGCAAACTATACCCCAGCGCTTCCAGCAATTCACTCGCATAATACGCCGGCTCCATATCGCGCGCAGTACGGTGCTGCCGCTCCAGTATCTCGTCCAGGTAATCGAATGACTGCAACATATACGTAAGATTTTCAGGTTACAAAATCATCGCTGCATTTTATTTCCTCAATTCCATCAGCCGTGTAAACATCTCTTTTTCCTGCTCGCTCAAATTCTTCGGCACAACGATCATTACTTTCACATACAAATCCCCGGCCACATCGCCACTGCCTTCCGGCGCAGGAATGCCCTTGCCTCTCAAACGGAACAGCCTGCCGCTGTCCGTTCCCGCCGGTACCGTTAACTGCAGCGGGCTACCGGGCACGGCCACCTGCAATTTGCCGCCCATTACGGCCGTATACATCTCCAACGGCACATCCATATACACATCTTTCCCCTTCAGCTCATACCGCGCATCCGCCGCAATGCCGATCTCTATCAACAGATCGCCCGCTTCCGCCCCGTTCTGCCCGGGACGGCCTTTCCCCTTCAGCCTCAACACCTGCCCGTTGTATGTACCGGGCTTTATTTTCAGGTTCAGCTTCTGGCCGTTCACTTCTATCTGCTTCGTGGCGCCGGTGTACACATCGTCGAGGCTTACCTGCATGGTGGCCTGCAGGTCCGCGCCACGGCGGCTTCTGGCTCTGCCCTGCTGACCGCGGCTCCGGAACCCGCCGCCGAAAAGATGTTCGAAGAAATCGGAAAACTGCCCGCCTTCGCCAAACATCCCTTCCATGTCTTCGTACTGCTGTTGCTGCCTGCCGCCCTGCGACGCGCGCCATCGGCCCCAGTCGAAATCGCCGCCGTTCTGGCCCGCCTGTTCGTAATATTTCCAGTTCTCGCCAAATTCATCGTACTTCTTTCTTTTCTCTTCGTCGCCCAACACCTCGTACGCTTCGTTCAGTTCCTTGAACTTCTCCTCGGCCAGCTTGTCGTCCGGGTTCTTGTCCGGGTGATATTTCACGGCCAGTTTGCGGTACGCTTTTTTGATGTCGGCCGCGCTGGCTTTTTTATCCACACCCAGTATTTTATAATAGTCTTTGTATTCCATATTCCTGTTATAATAACGTTCGATTGAAACACCTTGTTGAAAAAAACGCCCCCTGCAGGTGTTACAGGAGGCGTTGCCATAAAATATTATGTTGCAGGAACGCTACTCCCTGATCATTTCCATCACGATTTTCACCACGTCTTCCACGTTCGGTTTGGAGAAATAATCCCCGTCGGAACCGTACGCCGGCCTGTGCGGCTGCGCGGCGAGCGTGCGCGGCGCCACGTCCAGCCAGCGGTAACCGCCCTGCACTTCCATTACCTGCTGGTACATAAAGGCGCTGCCGCCTCCCGGTACGTCTTCATCCACAAAAAGTATGCGGTTTGTTTTTTTCAGCGAATCGACAATGGAATGTTCGATGTCGAAAGGCAGCAGGGTCTGCACGTCGATCAGTTCGCAGGAGATCCCCAGCGGCCCGAGGATGTGCATTGCTTCTTCGATGATGCGCAGCGTGGAGCCGTATGATACGATGGTGATATCTGAACCGATATGGAGCACTTCGGGGATGCCCATGGGCACGGTGAAGTCGTGCAGGTTTTCAGGCAGCCTTTCCTTCAGGCGGTAGCCGTTCAGCGATTCGATCACGAGGGCCGGTTCGTTCGCCAGCAATAAGGTATTGTACATGCCGGCGGCCTGCACCATATTGCGCGGTACGCACACGTACATGCCGCGCAGGGAGTTGATGATCATGCCCATGGGCGAACCGGAATGCCAGATGCCTTCGAGCCTGTGGCCGCGCGTGCGTACGATGATGGGGCAGAACTGCGTGCCTTTGGTGCGGTATTGCAGGGAAGCCACATCGTCGCTGAGCGGCTGGAGGCCGTACAGCATGTAATCCAGGTACTGGATCTCCGCGATCGGGCGGAGGCCTCTCAGCGCCATGCCGATCCCCTGCCCCATGATGGTCAGTTCGCGGATGCCGGTATCGGCGATGCGCAGCTTGCCGTGTTTCTGCTGAAGCCCGGCAAAACCCTGGTTCACGTCGCCGATCTTTCCAACGTCTTCGCCGAAGGCGAACACGAGGGGGTGGCGGGCAAACAGCTGGTCGAAATATTTGTTCAGCACTTCGTACCCGTTGATGGAAGGCGCTTCGTCCGCGTAAATGGCGGGCACTTCCTTCACATTGAGCGCGGAGTTGGGGCCGGCGGCGTAAGTGTAGGTATTGTAATTTTCTTTTTCGGCCAGCAGCTGGTTATCGTAATACAACTGCAGTTCGTCCAGCGCGCCGGAGAAATTGCGGGGATGACGGAAAAGTATGCCCGCGGCGGCTTTCAGGATGTCTCTGCGGGCCGGTTCGCGGTTGGCGGCCAGTTCCTGCATTACCTGGTTCACAAAATCTGTTTCGCCGCGGCCTTCTTCCACGATCTGCTGACAAAGGCCGAGGAAAACCTGCACCTGCTCCCTGATGGGCGCGATGTATTTTTCCCATGCTTTTTTACGGCCTTCCTGCGCAATATTCTTCGCGTCCGCCTCGATCTGCTGGAGTATCTGTTCGTCTGCCAGCGCGTTTTCGAGCAGCCACTGGCGCATTTTCAGGTTACAGTCGAATTCTTTTTCCCATGCCAGGCGCTCCTTGCTTTTATACCGCTCGTGCGAGCCGGAAGTGGAATGGCCCTGCGGCTGGGTGATCTCTTCCACGTGGAAAAGCACGGGCACGTGAGTTTCACGGGCCTTGCGGATGCCTTCCTCGAAGGTTTCGCACATGCCGGCGTAATCCCATCCTTTTACATTATAGATCTCGAAGCCGTTGGAGCCTTCGCTTTTGCGGAAACCTTCCATGACGGTGCTGATGGAACCTTTGGTGGTCTGGTACTTGCGCGGCACGGAAATGCCGTAGCCGTCGTCCCACACGAACACCACGAGCGGCACCTGCAAAACGCCGGCCGCGTTCATGGTTTCCCAGAAATGGCCTTCGCTCGTAGAGGCGTCGCCGATAGTGGCGAAACATACTTCGTTGCCTTCATTGGAAAGATGCTGGTATTCTTTCAGCTCGGGCACTTCGCGGAACATTTTCGATGCAAAGGCCAGGCCCAGCGCGCGCGGCATTTGCGCGGCGGTGGGCGCCATGTCTGCCGCGGTGTTTTTCATGGACGCAAGGTTCATCCATTCTCCGTTGGCATTTACATTAGGCGTGGCAAAATGCGAGTTCATCTGCCTGCCCGCCGAAAACGGGTCGTGCTCGATATTGGGATCAGCGTAAAGCTGGGAGAAAAATTGTTCTACGGTCGCGATGCCGCTGGCAAACGCAAAGGTCTGGTCGCGGTAATAACCGGAACGGAAATCGCCCGGTTTGAAATATTTGGCCATTGCGATCTGCGCCACTTCCTTACCATCGCCAAAAATACCGAATTTTGCCTTCCCGGTGAGTACTTCCCGGCGGCCCAAAAGGCTGATTTCCCTGCTGATACAGGCCAGCCTGAAATCATTCAGTACTTCCCGGCGGAACTCTTCAAATGAAAGCTGGCTTTGCAAATTCATAGCTAATTCGTTGTTTTCGATCATGCCGTCCGTGTTAAAGCACAAATGTAGGGGAAAATGATGAATGGGTAAATGCCTCCGGAGGCCCTGTCAATTAATTTTTAAGAAATTTTTAATATCTTGATACGTAAGGTTCAATTTTTGGCCGTAAATTTGATTTTGGAAACTGGATGGAACAAACGTTTTAACCAATCGTTTTAAAACCCAATTAAAACATGAAAAAGTTTATCGTATCCCTATTTGCGACTTTACTGGTAACCACCGCTGTGTGGGCACAGGCACAGGGAGGCGGCGCCGCCAACGCGGTTGACGCGAAGCTGAAATTCAAAAAAGAGACCGTTGATTTCGGGAAGACCAAGTACAACAAACCCGTAACCGTGGTTTTTGAATTCACCAACATCTCCAAAGAGCCCGTACTGATCGAATCGGCGAAACCCAGCTGCGGCTGTACCGTTCCGAAATGGACCGTTGAGCCTATCCTGCCTGGCAAAACCGGCACCATCAGCGCGACCTACAGTGCGAACCAGGTAGGTAAACCGATGAAAACGGTTTATGTGAAAGTAAAAGGGGTAGACCAGGAAAAAGAGCTGTTCCTCACCGGTACAGTAGAGAATTAAAAGAACAATAATTCTGCATAATGGCCTCCCGATCAATATCCGGGAGGCCTTTTTGTTTATTGAACATTTCATTCCCTTACATTTGCAACGCAAAAAAGTACAAAATGCCAAACATCAGTGAGCGCGGCCATCAAATGCCGCCTTCTCCGATCCGGAAGCTGGTTCCCTATGCTGAAGCAGCTAAAAAGAAAGGAGTTACGGTTTATCATCTCAACATCGGCCAACCAGACATCGAAACCCCTCAGCCCGTGCTGGACGCGGTGCGCAATTCCCAATTCAAGATCCTTGAATACAGTCACAGCGCCGGCAACGAAAGTTACCGCCGTAAACTGACCGGTTATTACAGGAAGTTCGACATTACGGTGGACCATACCGAGATCATCGTCACCACAGGCGGTTCAGAGGCCATCCTGTTCGGTTTTATGGCCTGCCTCGACCCGGGCGACGAAGTGATCGTTCCCGAGCCGTTTTACGCCAATTACAACGGTTTTGCCGTGGAAGCCGAGGTAAAGGTCGTGCCCGTTACTTCCGGTATCGAAAGCGGTTTCGCCCTGCCTCCTATCGGCGATTTCGAAAAGCTGATCACGCCCAAAACCAAAGCGATCCTTATCTGCAATCCCAACAACCCCACCGGCTACCTTTACAGCCGCGCGGAAATGGAAACGCTGAAAGACATCTGCCTCAAACACAACCTGTTCCTGTTCTCCGACGAGGCTTACCGCGAATTTTCGTACGACGGTGAAAATATTTCCGCACTGAACCTCAGCGGGCTGGACAATCACGTGGTGGTGTTCGACACGATCTCCAAACGTTACAGCGCCTGCGGCGCAAGGATCGGGGCGGTTGTAACGCACAACCGCGCCATTCTCGATGCGGTGATGAAATTCGCGCAGGCCAGGCTGAGCCCCCCGAGCTTTGCGCAGATCGCTGCGGAAGCCGCTGTAGACCTGCCGGACAATTACTTCGACGAGATCAAAAGCGAGTACCAGAGCCGCCGCGACCTGCTGGTGAGCAGGTTGAACCAGATCCCCGGCGTGTTCTGCCCCAACCCTGGCGGCGCTTTTTACGCCATGGCGCGGCTTCCCATCGACGATTCGGACAAGTTCTGCCAATGGCTGCTGGAGGAATTTTCTTTCGAAGACCAAACGGTGATGCTGGCTCCTGCAACAGGTTTTTACGCTACCCCGGGTCTTGGCAAACAGGAAGTAAGGCTGGCGTACGTGCTGAACAGGGAAAATATTGCAAAAGCGATGGATTGCCTGGGCAAAGCGCTGGAAATTTACCCCGGCCGGGTACAATAAAAGGAGGCAAAATGTTTTCAAATAGTGTTAAAAAAACATTACCCTTTGAAAACCTGACAAAAATCATGTTTTCAATTTTAACGGCTGGAATGCTTGTCAATACAACAAATTTGCATTACAAATAATTCTATACGAGTTTTTTTAAGCAATAAGTCGATTATTTTTAGAAATATGATTTTGTAATTTAAATTTTATAGCTATTTTTACTGTGTAATCGGGACGCAAAGGTGTTAAAAGAGATAGATGAAGAAAAGTAAGTATACGAGTTAACAAAAAATCTAAACCTGCTTAGCAAAAATTTAACTTATAGAATTTTGACAATTCGGAAAATGGCGCGACCTTTGCATTATCAAGATAAAGTAAAAAATGCGGCGACGAACTAAAACGTTTTAGCCAAACAACATATTTTTGTATCAGTTTTTCATAACGTGGAATTTATAAAGGCAAACGGCTCTGTTCACAGAGCCGTATTTTTTTGCCCTTTTCCCCACCAAATTCATTTTTCCAACCGATTGCAATTTGAATTCGTCTATTTCAAGAAAACTTCCCCCCTTTTAACAATACCAACTCGCCATTTTTTTCATATTATTGTCATGTAATGAAAAGACAAGGTGGGTATTGTGCTTAACCGCATAATACCTTTCGCTAGTTTTCATAACGTGGAATTTTAAAATGCACGGTCCTGATTCCTCAGGACCGTTCGTTATTTATACAGCTCCCGGATTGTCATTCCCTTCGTTCGAATGTCATCACCATCTTTCATTCATGCTTTAAAAAACTTCACCGGCAAACCGGTACGCCTTAACGGGTTCATAAACCCGCTTGCACTAACCACCACGCACAACATGCAGGCATAAAAAAAATCCCGGCGCATGGCCGGGACTTCACTGATTTATTAGTGCAATATTTCTTTACTTCGACATGTTTGCGCGGATCATCGAAAAGAAATCGTCGAACAGGTAACGCGAATCGTGCGGGCCCGGAGTAGATTCAGGGTGGTATTGCACGGAGAACGCAGGTTTGTTTTTGATCCTGATCCCTTCAACAGACTGGTCGTTGAGGTTCACGTGCGTTACTTCCACATTTTCGGAAGCCGCCACCGCTTTTGCGTCGATCGCGAAACCGTGGTTCTGCGTGGTGATCTCGCATTTGCCGGTGAGCAGGTTCTTTACCGGGTGGTTCAAACCGCGGTGACCGTGGTGCATTTTATACGTCGGGATGCCGTTGGCCATCGCCAGCAGCTGGTGGCCCAGGCAAATGCCGAACAGCGGGCGTTCCGCATCCAGCACCTTTTTGATGGTATCTACCGCGTACGTGAGCGGCGCCGGGTCGCCGGGACCGTTTGAAATAAAATAAGCGTGCGGTTTGAAAGTTTCGCATTCTTCGAAAGAAGTTTGCGTGGGATGAACTTTCAGGTAAGCGCCTTTTTCAGACAGGCATTTCAGCATGTTGCGTTTCACGCCATTGTCCATCACCGCGATGCGGATCTCCGCGTTGGGATCGCCGATGAAATAAGGTTCTTTGGTGGATACTTCCGCGCAAAGGGCGAGACCTTCCATGGAGGGAACTCCTTTCAGCCTGGCCTGCAGTTCTTTCTCATCCAGTATTTCGGAGGAAATGATGCAGTTCATGGCGCCTTTGTTGCGGATATGCGAAACCAGTGCGCGGGTGTCCACTTCATGGATCGCTACCAGGTTATTTTCTTCGAGGAACTGGGCCAGCGATTCGTCGGCCATTTTGCGGGAGAAGTTGTGGGCGATGTTTTTGCAGATCAGCCCGCTGATCTTTACGCTGCTGCTCTCTACGTCCTCATTTTTTGTACCATAGTTACCTACGTAACAGTTGTTCATGATCAGCACCTGCCCTTTGTAGGAAGGATCGGTGAATACCTCCTGGTAACCGGTCATCCCGGTATTGAAACAAAGTTCCCCGGCTGCTGTTCCAACTTTTCCGAACGCTTTGCCATGGAATACGGTGCCATCTTCTAACAACAGCATGGCCGGCTGTGTGGATCTGGTAGTCTGCGGCATTCTTCTTACCCTTTCTTTTTTTATGTCCCTTTTAGGGACGGTTAAAACTGTGCAAAGTTAGGGCAAGATTATGAATTTTGAACAGGTTTTTCTATCTAATTCATTACGGCGGAGCGCATGATCTTTTCGGCCACCTTGCGGCCCGTTTCATCGTTGGCCGGGTGCGTCACTAACAGCTGTACCCTCGATCCGCCGCGAACCACCACCAGGCTATTAAATTCCAGGGGGGAATTTTCCCGGAGAATGTAGCTGCCCTGCTGCAGGAGCGCTTTTTCGCCGTTGAGGCTCAGTTCGCGGGTTTTATAGCTGAATTTGGAAACGCCGATCGTTTTTTCCATGACGCGCGTCGCGTCTGCCGCCGCCGCGTCCAGCTCGATGTGGGCGTCGGAAAGATAAACGGTTTCGTCCATGCGGATCACCAGCCCGTCTGCATAACTGCCGCCTTTAAACGTTTTCCGGCGCATATTCGGCGCATCGGCCACCGTTGCGGGAGATAACGACAACGGGCTTTGGATGCGCAGGATATTGCCCCTGAAAGTGCGCCAGTTGTTCATTTCCAGCATTGTTGGCGCTACTTTCGGCGCGCGGAAGATCTTCACCAGTTCCGGCCCGTAAAAGGCGCTCAGCGTACCGCAGGTGATCAGTACCACGATGCCGGTGATGAGCGCGGCTTTGCCGCGCAGGTCGAAACGGTTGCGGCGGCGTTTTTTCATGATGGCCTGGTATCTTTCTTCAGAAATACCCCGTTCCTGCCCGAAGACGTTCAACGTGCCGTCAGGGCGCTGGGCCTTCCAGTCTGCATAAGTGAGCGGGAACTTTTTGCCGCAGTGGTCGCAAAAGGTGATGTATTCGGATTTGATGGCGCTCATTTCCGGGCAATGACCGCATTTCAGGTAATACATAGGTATGGTGTTGTATTAGGCTTCTGCTAAATTACGATTTTTTTATATACTTCGCGTTTTGTAGCAGCTATTTAAAGGGGAAGTGATGGATTTTTCCCGGGAAGTCCTGTTATTCAATATGGTAGCGCTTCCTCCGGCACCGATCATAACGCGGGTGATTGCGTCTACTGCAAAGGCCGGGCATAAAAAAAGGGATAAAGCAAATGCTCTATCCCTTTCATATATTGTTCAGATAAACTATTCGGCGGCTTTTTCTTCAGCAGCGGGCGCTTCAGGGGCGGCTTCGTCTGCTTTCTTTTTAGCACCACCTGCACGACGGGTTTTCTTCGCGGGCGCTTTTTCAGCAGCTGCGGTTTTACCGTAGATCTCGTTGAAGTCTACCAGTTCGATCAGGGCTACTTCCGCATTGTCACCAACCCTTTTGCCGAGTTTGATGATACGGGTGTAACCGCCGGGACGGTTGGCGATCTTTTCGCTGATGGTACCAAACAGTTCCTGGATGGATTCTTTATCCTGCAGGTAGCTGAAAATGATACGACGGTTGTGAGTGCTGTCGGTTTTGGCGCGGGTCAGCAGCGGTTCGATGTAAACGCGCAGTGCTTTTGCTTTAGCCAGGGTGGTTTGAATACGTTTGTGACTGATCAGCTCGATGGCGAGGTTGCTCATCAGGCTTTTACGGTGAGCGGAAGTACGGCTCAGCCTGTTTAATTTTACTCCGTGACGCATGACATTTGTTGTTTGTGTTCCCCTGCACCGTGTCAGGAATTACAGGGTACTTGTTATAAAATACAAATCACGGCGCTGTTGGGCAGCCGTGATTTGCAATATGATTGTTTATTCTTCGTCCAGTTTCAGTTTGGACAGGTCCATACCGAAGTGCAGACCGCGTTCGCCGAGCACCTGTTCGATTTCGCTGAGGGATTTCTGACCGAAGTTGCGGAACTTCATCAGTTCTTCCTGCTCGTACTGTACCAGTTCGCTGAGGGAGTTGATCTTCGCGGCTTTCAAACAGTTAAACGCGCGTACGCTGAGGTCCAGGTCTTCCAGGGGAGTTTTCAGGATCTTGCGCAGCTGCAGGGTCTGTTCGTCTACCACATCTTCTTTCTCTGCATCTTTGGTATCGAAGCTGATGTTTTCATCGGTGATGATCATCAGGTGTTGGATCAGGATACGGGAAGCTTGTTTCACCGCTTCTTCCGGGTGGATGGTACCGTCGGTGATCACTTCCATGATCAGCTTTTCGTAGTCGGTCTTTTGTTCCACACGGGTGTTCTCGATGCTGTATTTCACGTTTTTGATGGGCGTGAAAACGGAATCGATGGCGATGTAGCCGAAGATCGCATCTTTGGGCCTGTTTTCCTCAGCCGGCACGTAACCGCGGCCTTTGCCGATGGTCAGTTCAATGTCCAGCTTGGCGGAAGGGTCAAGGGTGCAGATCAGCAGTTCCGGGTTCATGATCTGGAAAGAGTTGGTGGCTTTCTCGATCATGTCTGCCCTGAACTCGGTTTTGCCTTTGATGGAGATCTGGATCTTTTCGCTGCTTACTTCATTCTCTACGATCTTTTTGAACCGTACCTGTTTCAGGTTGAGGATGATCTCGGTAACGTCTTCCGTGATCCCTTTCAGGGTGGCAAACTCGTGATCGGCGCCTTCGATCTTTATCCCAACAATGGCATAGCCCTCTAATGAAGACAACAGTACACGGCGGAGCGCGTTACCGATTGTCACACCATAACCTGGTTCTAATGGACGGAATTCGAATTGAGCTTCAAAGTCGGTAGACTTCTGCAAAACGATCTTGTCAGGCTTTTGGAAATTAAGAATTGCCATTGATATGCTTGATTTTTGAGTTTTAACGTATGTTATATGGTTAAAGCCACCCGTTAAGGTGGCTATAACTTATTACTTGCTGTACAATTCCACGATCAGCTGTTCCTTAATGTTCTCAGGAACGCTTTCTCTCTCAGGATACGCGATGAAAGTGCCTTTCATATCTTTTTCATTCCAGTCCAGCCAGCTGAATTTCGGGTTCTTGCCGCGGATGGCGCTGGTGAGGGAAGTGTTGCCGGTGGTCTTTTCTTTCAGACCGATGGTGTCGCCGGGTTTCAGCTGATATGAGGGAACGTTTACGATCACGCCGTTCACGGTTACGTGTTTGTGGGCCACCAGCTGGCGTGCAGCGGGGCGGGAAGGCGCGATGCCCATACGGAATACGGTGTTGTCCAGACGGGCTTCCAGCAGTTTGATCAATACCTCACCGGTAACGCCTTTCCTGCGGTTAGCTTCTTCGAACAGGTTGCGGAATTGTTTTTCCAGCACACCGTAAGTGTATTTCGCTTTTTGTTTTTCTCTCAGCTGCAGCGCGTACTCACCGAGCTGTTTACGCTTGCGCTGTGCGCCGTGCTGGCCGGGAGGGTTGCTGTTCTTGCCTAAATACTTGCCGTTGCCTAAAATCGGCTCTCCAAATATCCTGGAGATCTTGGTCTTCGGACCTGTGTACCTTGCCATGTTCTGTGGTTCAGATTTTTAGTTCCGGTGCACGCTCATTTAAAAATCTTAAAATTCGATCGTACACCCAAGTGATGAATAAATATACTAATTATCAATTACGAATACGAATTACCCGATACAAATGTTCATTGCAACGGATAATTCGTACAAGAAAATGCGTTTCGACTATACCCTTCTCTTTTTGGGAGGACGGCAACCGTTGTGCGGCAGCGGCGTTACGTCTTTGATCAGGGTTACCTCGATACCGGAGTTAGAGATGGCGCGGATCGCGCTTTCACGGCCGGCGCCGGGACCTTTTACAAATACGTCTGCCCTTTTCAGACCTGCGTCGAAGGCGGTTTTAGCAGCATCGGACGCAGCCAGCTGAGCAGCATAAGGAGTGTTCTTTTTAGAACCCTTGAAGCCCATTTTACCAGCGGAAGACCAGGAAATAACCTGACCCTGCTTGTTGGTGATGCTCACGATGATGTTGTTGAAACTTGCAGAGATATGCACGTCCCCGAAGTTATCCACCTTTACTACCCTCTTTTTAGCGGCAGCCTTTGTATTAGTTGCTTTTGCCATAATTCGTTAAAATTCCAACTATGAAATTCCAGATCGTTGATATAAAAACCCTTTATGCCGCAACTCTCCCGATCTGGAAAGAGCAAACCCGGCAAAGGGAGCTTACTATTTTTTCGGTGCTTTCTTTTTACCTGCAACCGTTTTACGCTTACCTTTCCTGGTACGGCTGTTGGTACGGGTACGCTGGCCTCTAACCGGCAGACCTTTCCTGTGACGCAGACCACGGTAGCAGGCAATGTCCAGCAGGCGTTTGATGTTCATCTGAACTTCAGAGCGCAGCTGACCTTCTACTTTAAATTCGTTGTTGATGATGTTACGGATGGCGGCCTGTTCGTCGTCATTCCAGTCCTTCACCTTTTTATTCAAATCAATCCCTGCTTTTTCCAGGATATATACGGAGGTAGAGTGACCAATACCGAAGATATAGGTCAGGCCAATTTCACCTCTTTTGTTTTTAGGAAGATCAATACCGGCTATACGTGCCATATTATTGTTTAGTTTTTATTCGATTTAATAGATACAGATGCGATTAACCCTGACGTTGCTTAAAACGGGGATTCTTTTTGTTGATCACCAGCAGTTTACCCTTGCGGCGAACGATCTTGCAATCTGCACTTCTTTTTTTGATGGAAGCTCTTACTTTCATGAGTCAATTGTTATAAATCTACCAGAGTTGTTTCTTACTTGTACCTGAAAATTATACGACCCCTGCTCAAATCGTAAGGGCTCATCTCTACACCAACCTTATCTCCCGGCAGGATGCGAATATAGTGCATCCTCATTTTTCCAGAAATGGTGGCCAAAATCTCATGTCCGTTCTCCAGTTTAACCCGGAACATCGCATTTGATAAGGCTTCGAGAATAATACCATCCTGTTTGATCAATGCCTGTTTCGCCATAAAAATTTTTAGGAATGCAAAGATACCATAAAAGTTTCTGAAACCGAAAAAATTACGGGAAATAATCTTCGAAAAAGCCTCGCTGTGTGGATAACTTTTAAAAATATCCACCTCGCTTGATGAAAGCTCTTCTGTTCCAGTAACTTATAAAGCTGAAAACTATATAATCAGTAACCGGGGATATAGCAGGCTTTTTCTCTTTTTCCCTTCAGCAGCCTGCGAATATACGGATTTTTCCACATCCCGCGCCCCCTTGCCTCAGGATACAGTCGCCGGAATATGCCCGGAAAATAACGCGGTATTTCCCTTTTCAGCCAATTCAATGTTTGCGAAGGTAGACAACAGGTCCGGTTTCCCTTTCGCCACGGCCACCGTATGTTCGTAATGTACGCTCGCCTTGCGGTCGCGCGTTACCACCGTCCAGCCGTCTTCCAGGTATTCCACATCGCGCGTGCCCAGGTTCACCATCGGCTCGATGGCGATCACCAGCCCTTCTTTCAGCACCGCTCCGCTGCCCCTGCGCCCGTAATTAGGCACCTGGGGGTCTTCATGCAGGTTGCGGCCCAGGCCATGCCCTACCAGCTCGCGTACCACACCGTAGCCCCTCACCTTTTCCACGTATTCCTGGATGGCATACGCAATGTCTCCCACACGGTTTCCCACCACGGCCTTTTCGACGCCTTTGGCCAGCGCCGTTTTGGTAGCGGCCATCAGTTTCTGCACATGCGGGGGTATTTCCCCGATGGCGAAGGTATAAGCGCTGTCTCCATGAAAACCGTTCTTGAACACGCCTACGTCAACCGACACGATGTCTCCGTCGCGCAGCGTGTAGGCGTTGGGAATGCCGTGCACCACGGCTTCGTTCACGGATATGCAGCAGGTATTGGGAAAACCTTTATAGTTTTTAAACGAGGGCACCGCTCCATGATCGCGGATGAATGTTTCGGCAATGGCGTCCACATCCAATGTGCTCATCCCCGGCTTCAGCCTGGCGGCCACTTCGGCGAGGGTAGCGCTCACAAGCTGCGCGCTTTCGCGGATGAGCTCGATTTCTTCTTTCGTTTTATAATGGATCATAACATGCGAAGTTAGTCAATAATAACAAAACAGCCACCCGGGTTCCGGATGGCTGCCAATATGATGTAAGCTGTTTATCAGGCGTTGGCCGGCGTTGTTCTGCCTTTGATGCGGCCGGAGCTCATAAGGCCGTCGTAATGGCGCATGAGCAGCTGGCTTTCGATCTGCTGCAGGGTGTCGAGAATTACGCCTACCATGATCAGCAGTGACGTACCGCCGAAGAAGGTGGCGAAGTTGCTGTTGATCCTCAGTGCGGCGGCGATGCCCGGCATGATACCTACCACGGCGAGGAAAAACGCGCCCGGCAGGGTGATGCGGTCCATCACGGCGCCGATGTAATCGGCGGTCGCTTTACCGGGTTTAACACCGGGGATGAAACCGTTGTTCTTTTTCATTTCATCCGCCATTTGGGTGGGGTTGAAAATGAGCGCCGTATAGAAGAAAGTGAACACGACTACCAGCACCGCATAGATCACGTTATACCAGGGATTGGTATGGTCGCTGAAAATGCGGATGAAGCCGGAAGCGCTGTCGCTTTGCGTAGCGAACCCGATGGCGGTGGCGGGAATGAACATGATGGCCTGGGCGAAGATGATGGGCATTACACCAGCTGCATTCACTTTGAGGGGAATGAACTGGCGTACACCGCCATATTGTTTATTACCGACGATGCGTTTTGCATAGTTCACGGGTATCTTGCGCGTGCCCTGTACCAGCAGGATGAGGCCGATGGTGATCAGGATGAAGAATGCGAGTTCCACGAGGAAGATGAGGAGGCCGCCGCCTGCGCCAGTCGTTTTCAGGGTGAACTCCTGCAACAGGGCTTCGGGGAGACGGGCGAGGATGCCCACCATGATGATGATGGAAGTACCGTTACCAATCCCTTTATCCGTGATCTTTTCACCCAGCCACATTACGAACATCGTACCTGCGGTAAGCACAACCGTTGTGGAGAGCCAGAACAGGAAGGTACCGTATTCGGGTATCAGCGCCGAGGTGGACTGCGTTCTCAGGTAAGCAACGTATGCGCTGGCCTGGAAGGCGGTCACGATCACGGTGAGCAGGCGGGTGTACTGGTTGATCTTTTTGCGGCCGCTGTCTCCTTCCTTCTGCAGTTTCTGGAAGTAGGGAACAGCGATGGTCAGCAGCTGGATGGCGATGGATGCCGAGATGTACGGCATGATGCCCAGTGCGAAGATGGAAGCACGCGAAAAGGATCCCCCGGCGAACATGTTGAACAGACCGAGAATGCCTTTTTGGGACGTTTCGGAGAAGTTGGCCAGTTGGTTGGGATCGAGACCGGGAAGGGTGATATAGGAGCCCACACGGTACACAAGTACCAGGAGCAGCGTGGTGAGAATGCGCTTGCGCAGGTCCTCGATGCTCCAGATGTTCTTTATGGTTTCGATAAATTTCTTCACAGGAAGATAAGAGTTTAATAACGCGTGTTAAAATTCGAAAAGACGCACTACTCCGTAGGCGCCTTCTCTATCGTAATTTCTTAAACCAGTTCTACAGATCCACCGGCTGCTTCGATGGCTGATTTGGCTTTCTCGCTGATCGCGTTCACTTTCAGCGTTACTTTGCTTTTCAGTTCTCCGTGGCCGAGCACTTTCACTTTGTTGGTCTTGCTGATCAGGCCGTTCATATACAGGTTTTCCAGGGAGAATTCCTGGATACCGTATTTCTCGATGATCTGGTCAAGCTGGCCGATGTTGAACACTTTATATTCAGTACGGTCGATAGGGATAAAACCGCGTTTCGGCAGACGGCGCTGGATAGGCATCTGACCGCCTTCGTGGCCTCTTTTGCTGGAGTAACCGGTGTTGGATTGCGCACCTTTGTTACCTTTCGTGGCGGTACCGCCTTTACCGGAAGCTTCACCACGGCCCAAACGTTTCTCTTTATGTACTGCGCCTTTTGCAGGCCTTAAATTCTGTAAGTTCATAGTCTTGAATTGTTTTACTTACGCGGAAATCAACCGCTCGCTTTTACAATGATAATTTAAAAAAGTAGAATGTCAATGTAATCATCAAAATTTTACACTAAGCATTCACTTCTTCCACTTTAACCAGATGGTTCACTTTGCGTACCATGCCCAGGATCTGGGGGGTAGCTTCCACTTCTACGGAATTGTTCATCTTCTTCAGGCCGAGTGCCAACAGGGTCAGCTTCTGGCGCTCAGGACGATCGATACCGCTTTTTACCTGGGTGATCTTGATCTTTGCCATTTTCTTTTAATATTTCCGATTAGGAATACTGCGCTCCTGTTTCAGCAGTGCGCGCAGGATTTGGAATCTTTGCTTAACCGTTGAATACTTTTTTCATAGACACGTTGCGCGTCCTTGCGATAACGATCGGCTCGCGCAGCATGCCAAGGGCTTTGAAGGTCGCTTTTACCACGTTGTGGGGGTTAGCGGAGCCCAGGGATTTTGCCAGTACGTCGGTGATGCCTGCGCTTTCCAGCACGGCGCGCATAGAACCACCTGCGATCACGCCGGTACCATGTGCGGCCGGTTTGATCAGCACTTTCGCAGCACCTTCCTTCGCCAGCTGGTCGTGAGGAATTGTACCGTGATGTATCGGGATCTTGATCAGGTTCTTCTTCGCGTCGTCGATACCTTTGGTGATCGCTTCCTGCACTTCCTTGGCTTTGCCAAGACCGTGACCCACTACACCGTTCTCGTTACCAACTACTACCAGCGCGGAGAAACTGAAAGTACGGCCGCCTTTGGTGGTTTTGGTAACCCTGTTGATAGCCACAACCTTTTCTTTCAGCTCCAGATCGCCAGCTTTTACTTTATTGAATGAATTCTTTGCCATTTTTATTTAATAAGAATTACGATATCAGATTGTTTATTCTTCTAATCCTTTTAACGTATTAGAATTGCAGGCCGCCTTCGCGTGCGCCGTCGGCAGTAGCTTTTACACGGCCGTGGTAGAGGTAACCGCTCCTGTCGAAAACGCAGGTGGTAATGCCTACCGCTACAGCTTTCGCAGCCAGGGCAGCGCCCGCCAGCTTGGCTTTCTCTGATTTGTTACCTGCTGCGGCTGTAATACCTTTCTCACGGGTGGAAGCGGCCGCCAGGGTGGTGCCGGTGGTATCGTCGATCAGCTGCAGATAGATGTCTGAATTACTGCGGAATACAGACAGTCTCGGTTTCTGTGCAGTTCCGCTGATCTTTTTACGGATACGGAAGCGGATATTCTGTCTTCTGTTAAGTTTTGTAATCATTACTAAGTGTATTTAAGGCCCGATGCTGCCGGGACTATGTTGAGCAGATACCGGAATATTGCTATACCGGTATCTGCCGCTGGTTTAATAATTCTGTTTAAAGTCAACCGGAGGCTACGATTATTTACCGGCAGATTTACCTGCTTTCTTACGTACCACCTCGTCGCTGTAACGCACACCTTTACCTTTGTACGGCTCGGGTTTGCGCAGGCTGCGGATTTTCGCGGCAACCTGGCCCAGCAGCTGGTTGTCGATACCTTCCAGCATGATCTGCGGGTTCTTTCCTTTTTCGGTGAGCGTGCTCACTTTCAGCTCTTTGGGAACCTCGAAGATGATGTTGTGGGAATAACCTAAAGATAAGTCCAGCAACTGACCTGCGTTCGCAGCCTTGTAACCCACACCTACCAGTTCCAGTTGTTTCTTGAAACCTTCGGTTACGCCGGTCACCATGTTGGCGATCAGTGCACGGTACAAACCATGCAGGGCGCGGTGGCGGATCTGGTCGGTCGGGCGAACGATGTTCAGTTCACCGTCTTTCACTTCCACTTTGATATCGCGGTCGATCAACTGTTTCAGTTCGCCTTTCGGGCCTTTAACAGTGATCTCGTTCGCAGCGGAAACGTTTACCGTTACACCGCTGGCCAATTTAATAGGAGCTCTGCCTATACGTGACATGTTCGTCAGTTTTATTGTTGTGATTCCGGCATCCCGTGTTCAGCCCGTATAGAAGGCTTAATTGTCAGATATGCCGTATCCCGCCCTGCATTGCTGCGGAGCGGGAAAAAATATATTAATAAACGAAGCAAACTACTTCGCCACCTACGTTTTGCAATTTCGCTTCCTTGTCGGTCATCACACCTTTGGAAGTGGAGATAATAGCGATGCCCAGACCGTTCTTGATGCGTTTGAACTCACCGGGTTTGGAATACTGGCGCAGACCGGGACGGGAGATCCTCTGCAGGTCCTGGATCGCAGGAACCTTGGTTTGCGGGTCGTATTTCAGCGCGATCTTGATGAGACCCTGCTTGTTATCTTCTTCGAATTTGTACTTCAGGATATATCCTTTGTCGTACAGGATTTCGGTAATACGTTTCTTCAGTTTGGAAGCCGGAATTTCCACGATCCTGTGATTGGCCATCTGGGCGTTGCGGATACGTGTGAGAAAATCTGCTATTGGATCAGTAACCATTGTTAGATTAGTTTACTAAATGTGAATTACAATGCGATATCCAATCGATATAGAAAGGAAAATCAAATACTACTTAAAGCCTTTCGGCGCTGCTTACCAGGAAGCTTTGCGAACGCCGGGGATCTTACCTGCCAGCGCCATGTCGCGGAACATGTTACGGCAGATGCCGAACTGACGGATGTAACCTTTCGGGCGGCCGGACAGCTGGCAACGGTTGTGCAGGCGAACGGGAGAAGCGTTTTTGGGCAGTTTGTCCAGTTCAGCATAGTTACCCTCTGCTTTCAATGCAGCGCGTTTTTCAGCGAACTTGGCTACCATTGCCTCTCTCTTTCTTTGTCTGGCTTTTACGGATTCTTTTGCCATGTGATATTATTGATTATCTTTTTTGATGTTCTTGAACGGCATACCCAGTTCTTTCAGCAGCTCGTAAGCTTCTTCGTTGGTCTGGGCAGTGGTCACGAAAGTGATGTCCATACCGGTGATCTTGGTCACTTTATCGATGTCGATCTCCGGGAAGATGATCTGCTCGGTAACGCCCAGGGTGTAGTTGCCACGGCCGTCGAAAGCTTTTTCGTTCACACCTTTGAAGTCACGCACGCGGGGCAGGGATACGGCGATCAGCCTGTCCAGGAACTCGTACATGTTCACGCCGCGCAGTGTTACACGCGCGCCGATGGGCATATGTTTACGCAGTTTGAAGTTGGAGATGTCTTTTTTAGACAGGGTCGCGATAGCTTTCTGACCCGCGATGCGGCTCATTTCGTCTACTGCGATATCTACCAGCTTCTTGTCGCTCACCGCACCATTGATACCCTGGTTCAGGCAGATCTTGGTAAGACGGGGAACCTGCATTACGCTTTTATAGTTGAATTTCTTTTGCAGCGCGCTTACTACTTCAGTGCGGTATTTCGCCTGCAGCCTGGGTTGATATGATGTGTTTGCCATTATTTGATTACCTCCCCTGATTTTTTAGCGATACGAACTACTTTACCGTTTTCTCTCTGGCGAGCTACACGAGTAGGTTTGCCGGCCTTAGCATCCCACAACATTACGTTGGAAATAGCGATCGGCGCCTCCTGCTTAACAATACCGCCTTTGGTATTCTGCGCAGTCGGCTTGGTGTGTTTGGTGATAATGTTCACGCCTTCCACCAGTACGCGGGATTTGTCGGTAATTACCTCCAACACCTTGCGGGGCTTCGTGCGGTCTTTATCGTCGCCGGTAACCACCACAACCAGGTCGCCTTTCTTAATGTTGAACTTAGGCTTAAATCTAGTTTTCATCTGTTTGTTTGTTTAAACGCCAAGCAGAACTTGGGCTCCGCTTGATTAATATTTTTTGTCGTTTTTGAAACGGGCTGCAAAGATATGCAAAGATTTCGGATCTTGAATTTAAGCATTCAAATAAAGGTATTTTGTATATCTAATCCCTTTATTACCAAGCTTGAACCCAAGATCCGAAACAATTATATCGACTCCTTAAAGCACCTCGGGCGCCAGGGAGATGATCTTCATGTATCCTTTATCGCGAAGCTCTCGGGCAACCGGACCGAAAATACGGGTACCGCGGGGCTCGTCGGAGTTGTTCAGCAATACAACGGCATTGTCGTCGAAGCGGATGTAAGAACCGTCGCGGCGACGGAGCTTCTTCTTCGTTCTAACAATAACAGCTTTGGTTACGGTGCCTTTTTTCATACCGCCACCGGGGATGGCGTCTTTTACCGTTACTACAATCTTATCGCCTACACCGGCATAGTCCTGACCGGAGTTGCCGAGCACGCGGATGCAGAGTACTTCTTTGGCACCGCTGTTATCTGCTACGTTCAGCCTTGATTCTTGTTGTATCATCGTAATACGTTTGAATTGTTTAGCAGCGGCTGCAGGCTCTTCCAACCGGCAGCTTGAAACAAATAATTAATTATTTTACTTTTTCGATTATTTCCACCATACGCCAGCATTTGTTCTTGCTCAGCGGACGGGTTTCCATAATCCGTACGGTATCACCAATGCTGCACTCGTTCTTTTCGTCGTGTGCCATGAATTTGGTGGTCTTCTTTACGAACTTACCATAGATCGGGTGTTTCACTTTACGCTCAACGCTTACGGAAACAGTCTTATCCATTTTGTTGCTGGATACTACGCCAATCCTGGTTTTTCTTAATTTTCTTTCGGTCATTTTGAAAGTTATTTTACCTCCGGGCCGCTGTTACACGGCTATAAAATTGTTTATTGTTTGCTCGGTTCCAATAGCTATCACTATCTCACCCCGGAATTACTAGAATCCCAGCTCTCTTCTGCGGATCTCCGTCTGGATGCGCGCGATCTCTCTCCTCATGAAACGGATGCTCATCGGGTTCTCGATCGGCGTTACCGCATGGCTGAACGATACCTTTTTCAGGCGCAGCGATTCTTCAGACAGTTTGTCTTTCAGATCCTGGTCGCTCAGGCCTTTCAGGTCCAGTTTTGCTTTAGGCATTGTTATAAAGTTTTGTCTGGTTATCAGGTTTGTTAAATTCCGCTTTGGATGCTGCTTAAGCAACGTAATCGCGGCGTACTACGAATTTCACCTTGATCGGCAGTTTCTGGGCAGCCAGTTCCATAGCCTGTTTCGCTACGTCTAAGGGCACACCGTCTGCTTCGAACAGGATACGGCCGGGTTTTACAACAGCCGCCCAGTGATCGGGAGCACCTTTACCTTTACCCATCCTCACCTCTAACGGTTTGGCAGTGATCGGCTTGTCGGGGAAAATACGGATCCACACGTTACCTTCACGCTTCATAGACCTGGTCAGCGCCACCCTGGCAGCTTCAATCTGCCTGTCTGTGATCCACTTGGGTTCCAATGCTTTGAGGCCGAATGAACCGAAAGAAAGAGCAGCGCCCCTCTTTGCGTTACCTTTGATGCGGCCTTTGTGCATCTTCCTGTGTTTCGTTCTCTTGGGCTGTAACATCGTTTATGTTGTTAAAAAGTTTGTTTAAATGATATTTCTTCAGGCTGTGTGATTATTTGCGCGGGCCACGGTCTCCACCGCCTCTCCTGTCGCCGCCACCCGGCCTGTCTCTCCTTTCACCGCCACGGCCGCCACGGTCTCCACCACCACGGTGATGATCGCCGCCTGTACGCTGGCCTTCTTCCTTACCGGAAACCGCATTCGGGTTCAGATCGCGTTTGCCCAGCACTTCACCTTTACAGATCCATACCTTGATGCCGATCTTACCGTAAACGGTCAGCGCGAACAGGGAAGCATAGTCGATGTCCATGCGGTAAGTATGCAGGGGCACACGGCCTTGTTTCATTTCTTCGGAACGCGCGATTTCAGCACCGCCCAAACGGCCGCCTACTTTCACCTTGATACCTTCCGCGCCCATGCGCAGAGCGGTAGCGATCGCCATTTTGATGGCGCGTTTATAGTTGATGCGGCTTTCGATCTGTTTTGCGATGGTTTCAGCAACGATGGTTGCATCCACTTCGGGGCGACGGATCTCAAGAATGTTGATCTGTACATCTTCTTTGCCGGTCAGCTTCTTCAGCTCTTCCTTGATGCGATCCACTTCGTTACCGCCTTTACCTATGATGATACCAGGTTTGGAGGTATGAATGGTAATGATGAGCTTACCCAGCGTACGCTCGATCACCACGCGGGAAATACCGCCCTTGTTGATACGCGCATTCAGGTAAGTCCTGATCTTGTTATCTTCGATCAGTTTAACAGCATAATCTTTTTTGCTGCCATACCAATTAGAGTCCCATCCTCTGATGATACCTAACCTGTTACCAATAGGATTTGTTTTCTGACCCATGTTCTGGTTTTATTTGTCTATGAGTTTAAATATAATTTTTCCTACAGTTTGCCTTATTGTTGAACCGGGCGTCCGTCCACAACAATCGTTACGTGATTACTTCTCTTGCGGATACGGTAACCCCTGCCTTGCGGAGCCGGGCGCATTCTTTTCAGAACACGGCCACCGTCTACAAAAACGGTTTTAACGAACAGGTTGGCATCTTCTACCCGCGCGCCTTCGTTCTTCACTTTCCAGTTAGCCACTGCGCTGAGCAACAGCTTCTCCAGCGGAGTGCTCGGGTGTTTAGGATGGAATTTCAAAATATTCAAAGCTTTCTCAACATCCAGGCCGCGGATCAGGTCTGCAAGCAAACGCATTTTGCGGGTGGAGGTAGGATTATTATTCAGCTTAGCTACTGCTTCCATTGTTATTTGTTTCTGTGTTATATAAGTTTCTTGTTTCAGCTTCCGGTCCTGCTGTTTCCTTCGCCTTTCTTTGTTCTTACTTATCCGGAACCGAAAACGGGAAACTTTAAAAACGGATACTACATTTTCTTGTTAGCGTGTCCTTTGAAGTTGCGGGTAGGCGCAAACTCACCCAGCTTATGACCCACCATGAACTCGGTTACGTAAACCGGGATGAACTTGTTACCGTTGTGTACGGCAAAAGTGTGGCCCACAAAATCAGGAGTGATCGTAGAACGGCGGCTCCAGGTTTTGATAACCGTACGCTTGGTGCCTTCGTTCTGTTTTTCTACCTTCTTTTCTAATTTAAAGTCTACGTAAGGACCTTTTTTAATGGAACGACCCATGTGTTTGTTTATTTAAGATCAACCCCGGTTGCCCAGGGCTGAACCTGTTATACGTAATTATAATTTCTTACCGTTTTTGCGGCTGATGATCAGTTTGTCTGAGCTCTTATGCGCTTTCCTGGTTTTCAGGCCTTTCGCATATTTGCCGGTCCTGGACCTCGGGTGACCACCGGAAGATTTACCTTCACCACCACCCATCGGGTGATCCACAGGGTTCATCGCCACACCACGGTTACGGGGCTTGATGCCTCTCCAGCGGTTCGCACCGGCTTTACCGATGGACTGCAGGCCGTGATCTGAGTTGGAAACGGTGCCTACGGTCGCCATGCAGGTGTTCAGCACTTTGCGCAGCTCGCCGGAAGGCATTTTCAATACAGCGTATTTTTCCTCCTTGTTGCTCAGCTGTGCGTATGCACCGGCGCTGCGTGCGATCGCACCGCCTTTGCCAGGCTGCAGCTCGATGTTGTGCACAACGGTACCAAGAGGCATATTTTTCAACGGTAACGCATTACCCAGCTCAGGCGCAACTTCAGGTCCGCTCACTACGGTAGAACCTACCTGCAGGCCCTGGGGGGCAATGATGTAACGCTTCTCGCCATCCGCATAGTTCAGCAGCGCGATGAATGCGGTACGGTTCGGATCGTACTCGATGGTTTTAACGGTAGCGGGGATGTTAACTTTATCGCGTTTAAAATCCACGATACGGTATTGTTTTTTGTGACCGCCGCCGATGTAACGCATAGACCTTCTGCCCTGTGCGTTCCTACCGCCGGTTCTCTGTGCCGGAGCCAGCAGGCTCTTCTCAGGAGTGTCCGTGGTCAGCTCCGCATAAGCGTTGCCAATCTTCCAACGGGTACCGGCTGTAATCGGTTTGTACTTTTTCAGTGCCATTTTCTACTTAATTCAATGATTTAATAGACTATTGTTATTTGATCTGTATATACATCCAGGTTAACGGCTTACGCCGCTAACGGCACTGGTATATTATATGTTAGCATACAGATCGATGGATTCTCCTTCTGCCAGGGTAACCACAGCTTTCTTGTAAGAAGGCTTGCGGCCGGAAATAAAACCTGCTTTCGTAAAACGGGTCTTGTTCTTACCGGGCACTACCATGGTATTCACTTCCGCAACGGTAACCCCGTAGAAATCTTCCACTGCTTTTTTGATCTCCAGTTTGTTGGCTTTTTTGTCAACAACGAAGTAAAAGCGGTTAAACTTCTCGGTAGCTTTGTTTACCTTCTCCGAAATCACCGGTTTGATTAAAACATCAGACAGTTTCATCTGTTCTTGTTTGATTTGTTAACGGTCAGACGGGACCTTACGGTCTCATCTGTTTCTATTTTGTCGCCGCCCCCGGGTCTTACCCCGCATCACGGCGCTTTGTTTACTTAAACTATTTACCCTTCTACCACGTCGGCCTCTTCTGTGAAGATCTTCGCCGCGCTTTCGGTGAACACCAGGAAGTTGCTGTTCATGATATCGTAAGTATTCACGTCGCTCAGCACGGTGCTGTCCACAGTCGGGATGTTGCGCAGTGACAGGTATACGTTATCGTTGTACTCGGGCAATACCACCAGGGTTTTTTTGCCGGCAACGTTGATGTTCAGGTTGCCCAGGATAGACTGGAACTGCTTGGTCTTAGGAGCGCTCAGGTTGATGTCTTCAACGATGATGATGCTGTTTTCCTTAGCCTTGGTGGAAAGCGCGGAGATCTTCGCCACGTCTTTCACCTTACGGTTCAGTTTGATATCGTAACGGTGAGGTTTGGGACCGAAGATGGTACCACCGCCTTTATAAAGCGGGTTACGGATGTTGCCTTTACGGGAACCGCCGGTACCTTTCTGTTTGTGCAGCTTGCGGGAAGCACCTTTCACCTCTGCACGCGTTTTTACCTTGTGCGTACCCTGACGCTGGGCGGCCAGGTACTGTTTTACTGCCAGGTAGATCACGTGGTTGTTCGGCTCTACGCCAAAGATCTCTTCGGGGAGCTCGATGGTACGGCCGGTTTTCTTACCTTCTATATTTAAAATGTCAAGTTGCATGTTACTTCTGGATTAAAACGATTGAACCAATGTGGCCGGGAACGGAACCACTTACCAGGATATAATTCTTCTCAGGGAATATCTTAACGATCTTCAGGCCTTTCACTTTCACTCTTTCGTTACCGGTCTGGCCAGCCATACGCATACCCTTGAATACACGGGAAGGATAAGAAGAACCGCCCACGGAACCGGGAGCGCGCTGACGGTCGTGCTGACCGTGCGTAGCCTCGCCCACACCGGAGAAACCATGACGTTTTACAACACCCTGGAAACCTTTACCTTTGGAAGTACCCACAACGTCGATCGTCTCACCTTCAGCGAATATATCGCAGGTGAGCGTTTCACCCAGGGCTTTAGCCACGGATGCATCCGGATTACGGAATTCAGTAACGTAACGTTTAGGGGAGGTTTGTGCTTTCGCGAAGTGATTTTGTTCAGCTTTGGTGGTGTTCTTTTCTTTCTTCTCACCAAATGCTACCTGAACAGCGTCGTACCCGTCGGTGCTCTGGGATTTCACCTGGGTAACCACGCAGGGACCGGCTTCGATAATGGTAACGGCGGTCTGTTTGCCGCTGGCCTCGAAGATGCTGGTCATGCCAATCTTTTTACCAATAATACCTTTCATTGTGTTATATAATTTAGCCCAGCGCCTGAGGGATCTCTAGCTATCCTCAGGATGAGCGGTTTAAATGCTATTGGGCGGTTACCCGGAAGGCGTAACCTATTGTTGATGCTGTCGTCATAAAACAACCCCGGGCGGGCTTCCTATCTCGCAGTTCTCCGTCCTTTCAACGGCCAATGAAACTTCTGCTCGATTGCCCACCCTGCTGAGGCCCTTCTCCTACGCTTTGATCTCCACCTCTACGCCGGAAGGCAGGTCGAGCTTGCTCAGCGCGTCCACCGTCCTGGAAGACGAAGTGTAAATGTCCAACAAACGCTTATGCGTACACAGCTGGAATTGCTCACGCGCCTTTTTGTTAACGTGCGGAGAACGCAGTACCGTAAAGATTTTCTTCTCTGTAGGTAAAGGAATAGGACCTGTTACCACGGCACCCGTGTTACGCACGGTTTTAACGATCTTCTCGGCAGATTTATCCACCAGGTTGTGATCGTAGGACTTCAGCTTGATTCTAATTCTCTGAGACATATGCAATGAACTTCTTCTTTATTACCCCTCAATTTGGGAGGGCAAAGGTAATCTTTATTTTAATTGCGACAAATAATTTTAGAGGATATTTTCCAGGGATCATTGACTTTTTGCCGCCCTTTCCATAGTTTTATACATGCCCCGGCTTACGCCCGCAAGGTAACTCTTTTATTTAACCTTTTTATTTCCAGTCATTTAACCGGCCTTTTCTCCCTTTCCGCCATGCAAATCACCCTCGCCGCCATATTTCTCTTTTTTTCTCTCTCCGCCCTCGCCCAACAGCAGGATTCCATCCCACGCGAGCCCGATCCCGGATTTTACGAGAACATCCAGGCAGATCAGCTGCCCCAGTTCCCCGGCGGGCCGGACAAACTCCGCCTCTACATCGCCAGCCACCTCGTGGTGCCCTATATCCTTCTCGAAAACGATACCATCGTAACCGTTATCGTCGATTTCGTCGTGGAGCATACCGGCGAGATCAGCAATGCCCGCATCCGCACGCCGGGCTTCCGGCAGCTGGACCGGGAAGTGATCAACCTTTTCAGCAACATGCCCCCCTGGCAGCCCGGTTACCTCAACCGTAAACCCGTGAGCCTCAACGTGTCTATGCCCATCAACGTAGACCTCGGCAATACCAAACGCAAACCCTACGACGTGCCCACGCCCGAGCTTGGCAATCTGCCGCAATACCGCGGCGGCGGCCAGGCCCTCGCCTATTTTATCCGTAAAAACATGCGCTACCCCGCCGAAGCCCGCAAAGCCGGCATCGGCGGCGCCGTTATCGTAGAGTTCCTCGTTATGTCCAACGGCACCGTCGGCAACGCCGGCACCCTGGGAGACGTGATCGGCTACGGCCTGGAAGAAGAGGCCGTCCGCATCGTGGAGAAAATGCCCCGCTGGATCCCCGCAAAGCTCGACGGCAAGCCCGTTACCGCCAAACACAAGGTGATCGTGCGCTTCGAACCGCCCCGCTCCACCGCGCAAAAAACGAAAACGGACTGACACCCGCCTCCATGGCGCGTATCAGCCCGTTCCCGGGAGTATATTCCCAACTTTTCAGGTACTATTTGCTCATGTCAGACTGTATCTGCTGCTTCATTTTGCGGCCGGGCAAATAGATTTGGAATCCAAGGTTCAGCCCTACCCTGTGCGCAGTAGTGGAACTGCCGAATCCTACCGTGAGGTCGTATTTCAGCAAGGCTTCCAGCGCAATGTTGGGCGTGATGAAATAAGCCAGTCCCGGCCCGAAACCGACGCCAAGACCGTTGGTATTCGTGCTGCTGCCGCCGTCCACGTCTACGTTCACGCCATTTACGCCTACGTTGGCTTCCAGGAACCAGCGGGTTTTATCCATCACCTCGATACTTTTGTCCCGGATATAATACCGGCCGAAAGCACCCACGCCGTAAGTAAAGGTAGTGGACCCGTTGCCGGTGGTAAGCCCCAGGTCTACCTTGGGACCGATAGCCAGGTCGTCTTTAATAAACCATCCCGCCTGTGGCGACAGGTTCAGGCTGAAGGTACTGCCGCCGTCCTGGAATGTACCGCCGATATTAGCCAGCTGGGCGCCTACCAGCACATTCCCCTTTTGCGTTTGTGCTTTAATGTTGGTCGAAAATAACATGCCTGCCAGGATGAGGGTTAAGTAACCGATTTTCTTCATGGTAAATTGTTTTTGATGTTTTTTGCTTGCAATGAACATTCAAGGGCATGTGGGATAACAGGATATGGTTGATTATGAATACAATAGCTTTAAGTTTTAACATCCTCGCCACGAAAAGGTTGACTGCCCGGTCCTTTTTTTTAGGCTGGCAGACAATTTGTTGCTTTTTATGATGTTTTCTTATATAAATCTGCCGCTATGAAACCACTGGCCATATCAACCTTCTTCCTGTGCCTTCTCGGCATCGGCCTCGCCTGTAAAAAAAGTTCGAACAATAATCCCCCGCTGCCGGAAGAAGACCCGGACTGGCCGGCGGGTAAAGTGAGGGTAGTGCTGGATAACGGTATTTCCCGCCCCTGGGAGATCCTCTGGGGGCCAGATAACCACATTTGGATGACGGAAAGAGGCGGCAAGATCAGCCGGGTAGATCCCAAAACCGGTGAGCTGAACCCCCTGCTCACCCTGCCAGACATCGTGGCCAATGGCGAAGGCGGCCTGCTGGGTATGGTATTGCACCCTGATTTCGCGCAAACACCGCATGTGTTCGTGGTGTACAACTACGGCAATCCGTATAAGGAAAAAGTGGTGCGTTACACTTACCAGAACGGCGCGCTTTCGCAGCCAACGGTGATCATCGGCAACATCCCCGCGGCGGGCATTCACAATGGTTCGCGCCTGGTGATCGGGCCGGACCGGAAGCTCTATTACACCACCGGCGACGCCAGCACCGCCTCCAACGCGCAAACGGACGCATCGCTGAGCGGCAAGGTGCTGCGCCTCAACCTGGACGGCAGCATACCCGGCGATAATCCCGTAGCCGGCAGCCCCGTCTGGAGCCGGGGGCACCGCAATCCGCAGGGGCTGGTGTATGTGAACAACATCCTGTACGCTTCCGAGCATGGCGCGGGTGTGGAGGATGAGGTGAATATTATAGAGAAGAACCGCAACTATGGCTGGCCAGATGTGGAAGGGCCCTGCAACGGCGGGGAGGTGAATTTCTGTAACGCCAACAATATAAAACAACCTATCTGGAGCACGGGCAACGGCACTTTCGCGCTTTCGGGACTGGATTATTATAACCATGACCGCATTCCGCAATGGAAACATTCGCTGATACTGGTAAGCCTCAAAAACGCCACACTCTACCAGCTGAAACTCTCTGCAGACGGGCAAACGGTGAGCGGTTCCAAAAACTATTTCGTCAACCGGTTCGGCCGCCTGCGCGACGTATGCGTGTCGCCGTACGGCCGTGTGTACATCTGCACGGATACTTCACCCGGCAAGATCATCGAGGTGAGCGACCCAGAATCGTGAAGGGGGATGAAAAAATCTAGTCACAAAAAAAGCCCCGGCATACGCCGGGGCCTTTTCTTATTTCTATCTATCAACTTGTGCTGATTAGGCATTCACTTTACCTTTCACCTTAGCCACCACTTCTTCAGCGATGTTATTCGGTGCGGGGTTGTAGTGAGAGAACTCCATGATGGAGGTAGCGCGGCCGGAAGACAGTGAACGCAGCTGCGTTACGTAACCGAACATTTCGCTCAGGGGCACTTTGGCTTTGATCACCTGTGCGCCGTTGCGGCTTTCCATACCTTCCAGCATACCGCGGCGGCGGTTCAGGTCGCCCGTTACGTCGCCCATGTACTGGTCGGGAGTGGTTACTTCTACCTTCATGATAGGCTCGAGCAGAACCGGTTTGGCTTTACGGCCGGCTTCACGGAAGGCGGATTTGGCGCAAAGCTCGAAAGACATTGCATCGGAGTCCACCGCGTGGAAGGAACCGTCGAACAAACGCACTTTCAGGCTCGTGAGCGGGAAGTTAGCGAGAACGCCATTATTCATGGACAGTTCGAAGCCTTTCTGTACCGCGGGGATGAACTCTTTCGGGATAGAACCGCCGAAGATGTCATTTACGAACTGGAAGGATTTGCCTTCGTTTTCTTTCAGCCATTCTGCGTCAGCAGGGCCGATCTCAACCTGGATGTCTGCGAATTTACCACGGCCACCGGTTTGTTTCTTGAATACCTCGCGGTGTTCAACGTTTTTGGTGAGCGCTTCTTTGTAAGCAACCTGGGGAGCGCCCTGGTTAACTTCCACTTTAAATTCGCGGCGCATACGGTCTACGATGATCTCCAGGTGGAGCTCACCCATGCCGCTCAGTACGGTCTGGCCGGTTTCTTCGTCGGTTTTCGCTTTCAGGGTAGGATCTTCTTCTACCAGTTTTGCGATAGCCATACCCATTTTATCAACGTCCGCCTGAGTTTTAGGCTCGATGGCGATGTGGATCACGGGCTCGGGGAAAGACATGGATTCGAGAACGATCGGATGATCTTCCGCGCACAATGTGTCACCGGTTTTGATATCTTTAAAACCAACAGCAGCGCCGATATCGCCGGCTTCGATGAAGTCGATCGGGTTCTGCTTGTTAGCGTGCATCTGCATGATACGGCTGATACGCTCGTTTTTGCCGGTGCGGGTGTTCAGTACGTAAGAACCACCGTCCAGGCGGCCGGAATACACCCGGAAGAACGCGAGACGGCCCACGAAGGGGTCGGTAGCGATCTTGAACGCCAGGGCTGCGAAAGGTTCTTTCGCGTTGGGGTGACGCTCGATTTCCTCGCCGTTGTCCGGGTTGGTGCCTTTTACAGCCTCAACGTCCATCGGGGAGGGCAGGTAGCGGCAAACGCCGTCCAGCATTTTCTGAACGCCTTTGTTTTTGAAGGAAGAACCGCACATCATCGGGATGATCGCCATGTCGATAGTGGCTTTGCGGATCGCTTCATGGATCTCGTCTTCGGAGATGGAATTGGGGTCTTCGAAGAATTTCTCCATCAGTTTGTCGTCGTATTCAGCAACCGCCTCAACGAGTTTCGCGCGCCATTCTTCGGCTTCGTCCTTCATATCGGCGGGAATGTCGATCTCCTGGTAAGTTGCGCCTTTACCTTCTTCGTCCCAGATGATACCTTTCATGGTGATCAGGTCTACCACGCCTTTGAAGCTGTCTTCAGCGCCGATCGGCAGCATCAGGGGAACGGGGTTTGCGCCGAGCATTTCCTTCACCTGTTTTACCACGTTCAGGAAGTCTGCGCCGGAGCGGTCCATTTTGTTAACGAAACCAACGCGGGGAACGCGGTATTTGTTCGCCTGGCGCCATACGGTCTCAGACTGGGGCTCAACACCGGATACGGCGCAGAACAGCGCAACCAGACCGTCGAGTACGCGCAGGGAGCGCTCTACTTCCACGGTAAAGTCCACGTGACCCGGGGTATCGATGATGTTGAATTTATATTGTTTGGTATCTGGCGTATTCTTGCCCTGGTTGGTCGGGAAGTTCCAGAAACAGGTGGTAGCAGCAGATGTGATGGTAATACCTCTCTCCTGCTCCTGGGCCATCCAGTCCATGGTAGCTGCCCCTTCGTGAACCTCACCGATTTTGTGGGTCTTCCCTGTATAATACAGGATACGCTCTGTGGTAGTGGTCTTACCGGCATCGATGTGCGCCGCAATACCAAAGTTTCTTTGAAATCTTAAGTCTGCCATAAAAGTAAAATGACTATAAGTAATGCAATTTGGGGGGCAAAGGTAATCATTATTTATCAATAAATAAAGCCGATATTCTTTGCATAATTGTTAAATATCCACACGCTTGACATCCAGGCCGGCAGCTACCTCTTTACAAGGATTCCCGGCATTTTCCGGAACAAATTTACGCCATGCATTGTTAGAATGTCATCGAAATCCAACCGCCCGTCACGGCAAACCCGCCAAAAATGAAATGAAGGTTTCCCCGGTGACGGTCTGTAATTACATTTGCGTTGTTAAATTTTGGACCCCGATTATGTTAACACACTATCTATTGACCGAATAAGCGATAAAATGGCCGGGCAGAACCGAATACATGCCCCGGCAGGCCGTTTGTAACGGTTTTAACGATCAACGACCCGGTACCGGAAAGATCGAGAGCCGGTTGCTAACCAAAAGACCGGCGCAGTGCAGTAACCATTTCCCCGGGCGCGCACCCCGGGCTGAACGCAGCATTATTCCTTGCCTACAGCCCGTTTATTGTCATTCTCCAATGAAAGTTATGCCGCGAAATCTGCATCCAGGGATTTCATTGCCATGATTTTCAGGTTTTCGCGCAGTAAATCCTGCGTATGGCTCTGTATTGCGTTTTCTTAACCATCACATAACCATTCATGTATGAAACATTGTTCTACCAAACTCTTGCTGATGGCGGTTTTCCTCGCCCTCGCCTGGATGCCGGCCCGTTCCCAGCTCGTGCTCGTGAGAGAAGTGGTGGCCAGCAGCGGCGGATCGGGCCCGGCCGGCAACATCCTGCTGGATTACACCATCGGCGAGCCGGCCGTGCTCACGCTTCCCGGCAGCGGCCTGATGCTTACCCAGGGCTTTCACCAGCCCGAAGTGATCCCCAAACCGGCCCAGGGCGCCAACCCCGTTATGGATTTCATGCTTTTCCCCAATCCTGCGCTCACTACCGTCAGGATCTCCTTTAACCTCCTTACAGACGCCACCGTTGTGTTCATGCTCATGAATACCGCCGGCCAGGTGATCTACCAGGACGTAAAGGTGTACGGGGCCGGCAAGATCACCATCCCCACTCCTGTAGATAAGCTCGCATCGGGCATCTACACGGTCATCTTTAAGGTGAACGGGCATGTTTTCACCGAAAAACTCATTGTTCAGTAGCCTAAAACAGATCACCATGAAGCATTTGATCATGATCGCACTTGTGACCCTCGCGGCCGTGCATCCGTTGATGGCGCAAAAAACCCAGCAAAAGCAGCTGAATGTCGGCGCGTCTTTCCTGCTCGTTAACCCCGATGCCCGTACCAGCGGCATGGGCGGCGCCGTTACCGGCGCAGAGCCGGACGCCAACAGCATATTCGGCAACGCCGCCAAGCTGCCTTTCGCGGGGGATTGGGGCGTGAGCGCGTCCTACGCCCCCTGGATGTTCGACCTCAACGATCAAAAAACGCATATGGCCTACGTTTCCGCCTTCAAAACCTTTGAAGAGCAGCAAAGCATCGGCCTTTCCGTTAAATATTTCAATTACGGCGACGTTACCTTCCGCGACGAAAACGGCATGGAACTGCAGCAGTACCGGCCCAAGGAATACGCCATCGACGCCACTTACGCCCGCAAGCTCGGCGAAAAATTCAGCCTGGCAGTGGCCCTGCGGTATATCCGTAGCGAAATGGGCTCCGGCACCTTCAACGGCCAGCAGCTGCAGCCGGCCAACGCCGTGGCGGGAGATGTGGGCCTGTATTACCAGGGCTTCGCCAACCACATCGAAGGCGGCAACCGCTATTGCTGGGGCGTGAGCTTTACCAATCTCGGCTCCAGGCTGCGATATTCGGACGATAATACGAAGAAGACCTTCCTGCCCATGAACCTCCGCATCGGCGGCGGGTATTCCTTCGTGCATACCGAAGACCACACCTTCACCCTGGCCGCGGACATCAACAAGCTATTGGTGCCCACCCCGCCCATTTACAAGCTGGATATCAACGGCATGCCCACCAGCGAGATCGAAAAGGGGAAAGACCCCAACCGGGGCGTGGCGGATGCCATCTTTTCCTCCTTCGGCGATGCACCCGGCGGGTTCCAGGAAGAGCTGCGCGAATTTTCGATCGCCGGCGGCATAGAATACAACTACCAGCGCAAGTTTTTCCTGCGCACGGGGTATTTCTATGAACATCCTGACAAAGGCAACCGCCAGCATTTCACCGCGGGCATCGGGGTGAATATCCAGGGTTTTGAAGTGGACATGGCTTACCTCATGCCCACCGGTACCAGTCAGCTAAGAAGGAGAAGCTTCAACTTCACGCTGATGTATTCGCCTTTTAACAGAAACAACTAACCTCACAAACACCTCAATATGAAAGCATTATTCCTATTCATCTTCTTTGCGGCGCTCGGCATGCATTCCGCCAGCGCGCAGCAAAAAACGAGGGACATCCTGTTCCCCAATTACGCCTCCGACCAGGCCAAACTCAAAGAAAATTCGCTCCCGCTTTCTGTAAGGCCCGTTGAGGCCACGCTTGCCAACCGGGAAGCGATCAGGGCGTACATATTTTCCAATACCAGCAAAGCCGCAGGCGGCAGTTCGGCCCGCCCCGTCAGCAAAACGGCGCCGGCCACGCTGCCTTCCGCAAAATCCGCTGAAGATGCAGGCAAAGAGATACAGGCGGAGCGCGAAGCCCTGAAAGCAAAAACCATCGTTCCCAAAATTGACCAGGGCGCGGAAAACAGCCCCAAACCCAAAAACTGAGCACTATGAAAAAAATACTATTCCTAGCCATAACAATGCTGCTGCTGATCACGCAGGAGAGTTTTTCGCAGAACGGGATGTCTGGCTTTAACTACCAGGCCGTAGCCCGCAACACCAACGGCACCGTGCTAGGCAACCAGCCATTGACGGTGCGGTTCACCATCCGCGGCGGTTCCGCCGCCGGCCCGGTTCAATACCAGGAAACTCATAACGTAAACACCAATAACCTCGGCCTTTTCAGCTTGCAGGTAGGCCGTGGCACGCCCGTGAGCGGCACTTTCGCAGCCGTTCCCTGGGCGAACGCCAACCAGTTCCTGCAGGTGGAAGTAAATTCCGGCAACGGTTTCGTGGCACTGGGCGCCAACCAGCTGATGAGCGTTCCCTTTGCACAATTCTCCGCTAACGGCGTTGCCGGCCCCGCAGGCCCTGCTGGCCCTGCCGGAGCAGTTGGCCCTGTTGGTCCCGCCGGTGCAGCTGGTCCCGCTGGCCCTGCCGGCCCGGTTGGCCCCGTTGGTCCCGCCGGCGCGGTAGGTCCCGAAGGTCCTGTTGGCCCGGTTGGTGACATTGGCCCTGTTGGTGCCGTTGGCCCTGTTGGCCCGGCTGGCGCGGTAGGTCCCGCCGGTCCTGCCGGCGTTGCAGGCCCTGCAGGCCCCGCTGGTCCGGTTGGCCCCGTTGGTCCCGCCGGTGCGGTGGGCCCTGCCGGCCCTGCCGGCGTTGCAGGCCCGGTTGGCCCGGTTGGTCCCGCCGGTCCTGTTGGCCCCGTTGGCCCTGCGGGCGCCCTTGCCGGCCCTGCGGGTGGCGACCTGGGCGGTACTTATCCCAATCCGTTGGTAGTGAAAATACAAGGCAGAGGCGTTACGAACGTAGCGCCTGTTGCAGACCAGGTGCTGAAGTTCAACGGCGTTGACTGGGCGCCCGCCACCATCCCCGGCGGCGGCGGTTTTACGCTTCCTTATATCGTGACCGAAAACAATGCGGGCACGCTGTTCTCCATCACCAACGATGGCGACGGCACATCCGTTGAAGGCGTGAACAACACGACCACTTCCAACATTGCGGCTGTGAGAGGGATCGTAAGCAGCACCAGCCCGGGCGGGTTCTCCGCGGGCGTAAGAGGCATCAACAACGGCACCGGCGGCCTTGGCGTAGGCGTTTACGGCTCGCAGAACGGCTCCGGGTGGGGCGTTTACGGTACTACGCCCAACGGCCTGGGCGTATACGGCAATGCCAGCGCGAACGGTTACGGCGTATATGCGAACAGCAATACCGGCACGGGTCTTAATGCCACCAGCAACAACGGCATCGCTGCGAACATGTCTATCTTCAATAACGCCAACAACAATAGCGTACTGGTTGCCAATACAGTAGGCAATGGTACGGTTGTGAACGTTACCACCACAGGGAACGGCGCGGGCGTACGCAGCTCTACCGTCGCTGGTTTTGGCGTGCATGGCATTACCAGCACACAAACTTCTGCGGGCGTGGTAGGCGACAACAACGGCGGTGGGGAAGCGGTGGTAGGCCGCACTACCAGCGATATCGCGGGTGCGGTGGTAGGCCGCAACGATGGCGGCGGTTATGGCGTGAGGGGTTTTATAGCCACCAACACAGCCGGCACCGCCATAGGCGTGCTCGGGCAGGTGGGGTTGAATAACAGCACCGGCCGGGCGGGAAGATTCGAGAACTTTAACGCGACCAACACCACGGGCAATACGCTCGAGGTAGAAACCAACGGCAACGGCAATATTCCCGACAATACCCAGGGCAACGCAGCTTCGTTCCTGGTAAACAATACCAACAGCGTGGCCGCCGCGGTGCGGGGTGAAGTAAAAACCATCTTCGGCAATTTCGGCGCGGCCGGCATCTTCGGGATATCTTCCGGCACCGGCGGTTTCGCGGGCCTGTTCCACTCTTCCAACGTCAGCGGCAATGGCCCGGCAGTAGTGGCGATCCAGGACGGCAACGGCAATGCTATCACCGCTAATGCCAGTAAAGACGGGAATGCAGTTGAAGCCAACATAGACGGGGCCGGCAACGCGTTGTACGCCTGGGTGCCTTCTTTCGCGACCGGCAGGGCGGGTCGTTTTAACAACTTCAATGAAAATAACACCAGCGACGTTGTTACCGTCACCACTATCGGTAAAGGCATTGCCGGCAATTTTAAGGTAGACAATATTACTGCCACCGTCCCCGCAGTGCGCGGTGAGGTAAACTCGCAGTTCGCCAACTTCGGCACAGCCGGTATTTACGGGATATCTTCCGGCACCGGCGGGTATGCGGGCCTCTTCCACGCCAGCAACCCTGCGGGTAACGGTCCCGCGCTGATCGCCATCGCAGACGGCAATGGCAACGGCATCACCGCCAATGCAAGCAATACCGGCGATGGGGTGGAAACCACGGCAGACGGCACCGGCAGCGCTATTTATGCCTGGGTTCCTAACTTCGGTAATGGCAGGGCCGCCCGTTTCGTGAATTACAATACCGGAAACACCAATCCTGTGCTCACCGTGGAGCAGCATAGCAACGGCTCCATCGCCGTGTTCAGATCCGGTAACCCCGGTTCCGTGAACGTGGCCCGCATCAACTCCGCCGGCCGCGGTTTCTTCAACGGAGGCACGCAGAACAGCGGCGCCGACCTTGCTGAAACATTCGATGTAACCGGCGACCTTTCCGCTTATGAGCCAGGCGATGTGATGGTGATCTCCACTTCCACCGACCGTACCATGGAAAAATCCGCAGAAGCATATTCCACCCTGGTAGCCGGCGTTTATGCGACCAAACCGGGCGTGCTGCTCACGGAAAAAGAAGGCGTGGAAGATATTACGGATATGGTGCCGCTGGGCGTGGTGGGCGTAATACCCACCAAAGTGTGCGACGAAGGCGGGCCGATCAAACGCGGCGACCTGCTGGTTACCAGCAGCAAACCGGGTTATGCGATGAAGGCCGATCCTTCCAAAGTGAAAACCGGCCAGGTGCTCGGGAAAGCCTTGCAGGAGCTGGCTTCAGGCACCGGGAAAATCAAGGTACTCGTCAACGTTAAATAGTGTTGAAAAACCGGGTACGCCGGTCGTAGACCGGCAGACATACTTTTGTTATCAAAGGTATATGTCTGGTTTTGTGAGGGGGCTGTTCCATCTGGAACGGCCCTTTCTATTTTTGGGAGCCGAAGAAATATTCGCGGTACGTGTGGAAGAACTCCGTAAGCGTGATAATAATAAAGACGTGCATAAAATCATTGTCGCGGAACCTGTCGAAAAACGACCACCAGAGCGGGTAATGGTACAGGCAGATAAAGATGGTATAAAGTGCGAAGCTGGCGGCGAGACGGGTGCGCACCCTGTTGAAACCTAACGGTACGCTGCAGCATTTTACGATAAGATAGCTGATAGTGAACAGGCAGCCGGGAAGATACGCCCCGAAAGCGTAATCATCGCGGAGAAAAAAACTGAGGTCGAAATAAAGGGCTGCGGCGGTGCTTACGATCACCACGGGTATAAGGGTAGCTTTTAGGTACGGGGACATAAGGTGAATATACAAAAAAAGCGAACATCCTCCGGAATCCGGAGGATGTTCGCTGAGTTATATGCATCCGCCAAAGGCGGGAATGTACTAAACTTTGAAGTGGGAGAAAGCTTTGTTCGCTTCAGCCATACGGTGGGTGTCTTCTTTCTTTTTGAAAGCGGCGCCTTCACCTTTGCTGGCTGCAACGATCTCGTTTGCCAGTTTCTCTGCCATGCTCTTACCGTTTCTTTCGCTTGCGTAACGTACCAGCCATTTGATGCTCAGGGATACTTTACGGTCTGCGCGAACCTCGGCGGGGATCTGGAAGGTAGCGCCACCGATACGACGGCTGCGAACTTCTACGGCAGGCGTAACATTCGTTAATGCTTTTTTCCAGATTTCGTAGCCATTTTCGTTGGTGATCTGGCTAACGCGGTCTACCGCGTCATAGAAAATTTTATAGGCAATGCTTTTTTTGCCCTGCTCCATGATGTTATTCACGAAACGGGTTACCAGCTTGTCCTGGAATCTTGGGTCCGGAGCCAGGGGTAATTTTTTCGCAGCTTGCTTTCTCATTTATTAGAAAAATTGTAACTATTTATAATTGATTATTTCTTAGCCTTTTCCTTTTTGGTACCATACTTGGAACGGCTCTGCTTCCTGTCTTTCACGCCTGCAGTATCCAGGGAACCACGTACGATGTGGTAACGAACACCCGGAAGGTCTTTCACCCTGCCGCCGCGGATCAGTACGATGGAGTGCTCCTGCAGGTTGTGGCCTTCACCCGGGATGTAAGCGATCACCTCTACTTTGTTCGTCAGGCGCACTTTGGCTACCTTACGCAGAGCGGAGTTAGGCTTTTTAGGGGTGGTAGTGTACACACGGGTACATACGCCACGACGCTGAGGGCAAGCATCCAGCGCTCTGGATTTGGACTTGGCCCGGATAATTTCTCTTCCTTTTCTTACTAATTGTTGTATTGTAGGCATTCTTACCTATTTTATATTTTTCTGCTTGTTTACAATCACATCCAAATAGCCCATTGTGAGAATTTGGGAGGGCAAAGGTATCACTTTCCTTTTATAAACCAAAATTGTGATCGGAAAAATTCGAAAAAAGCAGGATTAACCGGCATTTTCCAACAATAAACTCCCCGAGATCTGCTCCCACTCCGCTTCCAGGCTGCCGCGAAACACCGCTTTCCCCGCACGCGAATACCAGTAAGCGGCATTGCCCGGGTCTCCCTCCTTCCGGTGAAGATAGGCATGTACCCACGACCCCGCACGGGTATGGTCTTCCTGGGCAATATCATGACTGCGGTCCCAATCCCCCTTTCCGTCCCACCAAAGCGCCAGCAACGCGGGCGTAAGCCCCGCAGGCGGCACCTGGTTGTTCAATGAGGTCTTGAAAGCGGCTATTGTCATAAGTCCGCAAAGATACAAAGCCGCCTGCATCCGCACAACTTTGTTAAAAAGCTCATTGCTACGGTCCTGTTACGGTATCCCTACTAAAGCCCTACTAAAGCGCTACCAAAGCGATATCGAAACACACCATCACCATTCATCAAAAAGGGCCCTTCAAAGGGCCCTTTCCGACATTAATATGTGAAGATCATTACACATGGTAATTCCACCCGCGGGTATCTTCCGCCTTCCCCGTACGGATCGCATCCAGGCGGTTGATCACCTCGGCGCCGATCTCGTATTTCGTGGTATCCATGCTGATCTTGTGGTCTTTATAGTCCAGCTGCTCCACGTAAGCTACGCTGGCCGCCGTGCCCGTGCCGAAGATCTCGCGCAGGGTACCGTTCTCATAAGCCGCCACCACCTCTTCGATGGATACCGGCCTTTCCTCCACCTCCAGCCCCATGTCTGCCAGCACGTCCATCACGCTGGCCCGGGTAACGCCCGCCAGGATGGTGCCGTTCGTCAGGTCCGGCGTAAGGGCCCGGTTGCCGATGATCACGAATACGTTCATCGTGCCGCATTCCTGCAGCCATTTGTATTCATGCCCGTCTACCCACAGGATCTGGTCGTAACCCTCCTTGCGGGCCTGCATGGTCGGGTACATCGCGCCGCCGTAGTTGCCCGCGGCCTTGGCGTAACCCACGCCGCCCGGGAAGGCACGGATGTATTTGTCCTGCACCAGCAGGTGGATCGGTTTATTGAAATAAGGCCCGGAAGGACTGTTGATCACCGCGAACTTGTACGTGTCTGAAGGGCGTACGCCGATAAATTCGTCCGCCGCGATCATAAACGGCCGCAGGTACAGCGAACAGCCTTCGTTAGACGGCACCCATTGCCTGTCCAGGTCGATCAGCATCGCCATGCCGCCGATAAAAAGCCATTCCGGCACATCGGGCATGCCCATCCGTTCGGCGCTTTTATTAAAACGGGCGTAATTGTCGTACGGGCGGAAGATCATAGGATGGCCTTCCTGGTCGTTATACGCCTTGATGCCTTCAAAGATCGCCTGCCCGTAATGCCAGGCGGCATTGGAAGGGCTTACGCTCAGGTTCTGGAAAGGCAGGATCTCTGCGTTTTTCCATTCCTTACCGTCAAAATCAGCCACCAGCATATGGTCGGCGTACTTTTTACCAAAAACGAGGTTGTTAAAATCCACTTCAGCCAGGCGGCTTTTTGTTGTTTTGGTGACTTTAATTCTTCTCTTCGCCTCTTCCATTACTGTAGATTTAGCGGTGGTTTGCTCAACTGCCATCATGGTTTATCAGTTTAATCTCAATATTTTTACACTTTCTTGGTTTGTAATTCATCACAAACCAAAAAGGCGGTACCGTTCCACCGAACGATCTGCAAATAAAAGTTATTTCCCTGAGAAGGGATCGTCACATTAAACCTTAACACAATATTTATGAGCCTTGAGCAATTGCAGCTGGACCCATATCTTTTGGCGCAAATGTACGACCAGCCTATCATCCCCGAGGCGGTGAAGGCGGCTCCCGCAACGGAGAAAGCATTGCCCAAAGTGAAATATTTAGGCGAAAATCAAAAAAACATCCTGCTGCTGATACAAAACGAAAGCGAAGCATATTTAAACGAGGAATTATTCAATCTCCTCACCAATATTTTGAATGCTTGCAAACTCGGAATGCAGGATGTTGCATTGGTAAACGCTGCAACTTATCCAGGCCTTACCCTCGCGGATTACAAAACAGCGGTGCCCGTCCGCCAGTGCATTATTTTCGCGGTAACGCCCGGCAGTATTGGTCTTCCGCCGATGCAAACCTACCAGCTGGAAACGCATGAACAGCTTCCCGTTTTGTATTCAGACGGTTTGCAACTGATTGCAACAGACAAAAATTTAAAAGGCAGGCTCTGGATGGGGCTCAAACAATTATTCGGCATTTAATCTTCAGCACGTAACATGACTTTCGTATTCGCTACCAACAACGACAATAAAGTAAAAGAGATCCGCTCCATGCTCGGCGATGCATTTTCCATCATCACCCTTCACGAAGCGGGCATAGACATAGACATTCCCGAGCCGCACGACACGCTCGAAGCCAACGCGCGGGAAAAATCCACCGTCATTTTTAACATGACCGGCAAAAATTGTTTTTCGGAAGACACCGGTCTTGAAATAGACGCGCTCAACGGCGAGCCCGGCGTGCTTTCCGCGCGTTATGCCGGTGAACAGAAAAAAGCCGCGGACAATATCGAAAAGGTATTGCGGCTGATGAAAGACGAACCCCGCCGCAGCGCCCGCTTCCGCACCGTCATTTCCCTCATCCTCGACGGAAAGGAGCACCAGTTCGAAGGCGTGGCCGAAGGCCATATTCTGCAGGACAAAAAAGGCGGCGAAGGTTTCGGCTACGATCCCATCTTCCGGCCGGAAGGCAGCGAAAAAAGTTTCGCGGAAATGGAACTGGCCGAGAAAAATCAATACAGTCACCGCGCAAAGGCATTCAAAAAACTGATCACTTTTTTACAGCAACAGCATGGCAAGAGTTAAGATAGACATGCCGGCAGCATTCGCTTTCAGTACCAGCATACCAGTGCGGATCACCGATGTGAATTACGGCGGGCACCTGGGCAATGACGCGATCGTGTCTATCCTGCACGAATCCAGGATGCAATACCTTCGATCCCTCGGATGCTCCGAACTGGAATTTTTCGGCACCGGGCTTATTATGAGCGACCTGGCGATCGTCTATAAAGGCGAAGGTTTTTACGGCGATACGCTCACCGTGGAAGTAACGGCCGGCGAGCTCAGCAGCGTCGGCTTCGACCTGTTTTACCGCCTCAGCACCACGCGCGACGGCAAGATACTGGTCATCGCGGAAGCCAAAACCGGCATGGTATGTTTCGATTACCAGGCCCGCAAAGTGGCGCGCCTGCCGGAACCATTCAAACAACAAACCAGCAATACAACAGCATGAACGATATCACACAGATCATTACCCACCGGCGCACGGTAAAACCTACCGGCATGAACGGCAAAAAGGTGGACGACGGAACCGTCAGGGAATTATTGCAGCTTGCAGACTGGGCACCTACCCACGGCCTCACCGAGCCATGGTATTTCGTGGTGTACGGCGGCGAAAAAGTACAGGAATTTTGTACCGCGCATGCGGACCTCTACAAAACCTACACGCCCGCCAACCTCTTCACGGAAGGGAGTTACGACAAGCTGAAAACACAGGGCGACCTCGCCAGCCACGTGATCGCCATCTGCATGAAACGCGGCGCCAATCCAAAGATCCCCGAGATCGAAGAAATTGCGTCGGTAGCCTGTGCCGTGGAAAACATCTGGCTTGCGGCCACCGCCAAACAGCTGGCCGTGTACTGGGGCTCCGGCGGTATGACCTATCACCCCGCCATGCAGGACTATCTTGGCCTGCGCGACGAAGACAAAGTGATGGGCTTTTTGTACCTGGGCTATACAGACGAGGCTCCACGCACCGGCCGGCGCGTGAAGCCTCTTGAAGAAAAAGTAAAGTGGATGTAATTATTTTATTGCAACGCGTAATTTCTGCAGCAGGTACGTTTGGGCCAGGTCATGGAACGAACGTACCTGTTCTTCTTCCCACAACCTGTCTTTCCCCGTTTCCTCCGCCATAATGGCCGCCACTTTCGGCGCAATGCGCACCGCTTCGTCCGCGTCCAGGAACAATGCCCGCGTTCTTCGCGCCAGCACGTCTTCTACGGTATGCGCCATTTCCGTGCGCACTGCCCACAGCACCTGCGCTTTCACGATACCGAGCGGTTCGCTCAGCGTTTCTTTCGCGCCGGGCAGGCTTTTTACCACCGCCGCGTCTGAACCGTAATAATATAAAGGATCGCTTTCGTCCAGCTTTTGCCCGGAGCCATGTACCGGCAGGTTGCGGGTTACCGATTGGGTGGGCGACCATTGTTTTACTTTCTCCAGCCGGTCTACCACATCTTCGCCCATCTTACGGTAGGTGGTCCATTTGCCGCCGAGGATGGTGACCAGCCCCGTGGCGGATACCATGATCTTATGATTGCGGGAGATCTCTTTCGTTTTTTCGCTTTTTTCCGGTTTGGCGAGCGGGCGCAGGCCGGCCCAAACGCTTTTCACGTCTGCACGGGTGGGCGTTTTTTCGAGGTATTGCCCGGCGGTTTCGAGAATAAAGCGGATCTCTTTTTCCATGGCGACCGGGTCGAGGCTGATCTCGTTCACCGGGTTGTCTGTAGTGCCCACCACGATCTTGTTGTGCCAGGGCACGGCGAACAATACGCGGCCGTCGCTGGTTTTGGGGATCATGAGGGCGTTGTTGCCCGGCAGGAAGCTGCGGTCCAGCACGAGGTGCACGCCCTGGCTGGCTACGATCTTGCGTTTGATGGTGGGGTCGTCCATTTCGAGGATGTCGTCTACAAACACACCGGTAGCGTTGATGATGCCTTTGGCGTGCAGCGTAAACCGGCGGCCGGTTTCGGTGTCTTCCACAGAAATGAGGCCCAGCTGGCCGTTCCCGTTCTTCTTAAGACCGGTCACTTTCATATAGTTGAGGGCGATGCCGCCCTTGTCGTAAATGGTCTGCATCAGGTTCACCGCCAGGCGGGCGTCGTCGAACTGCCCGTCGTGGTAAAGAATGCCGGCGGAAAGATGGTCTGCCTTCAAACCGGGGAGTTTTTCGAGGGTCTTTTTGCGGGAAAGATGCACGGAGCTGCCGAGGCTGAGGCGCCCCGCCATCCAGTCGTATATTTTGAGGCCCACGGTGTAGAAAATGCCGTCCCACCAGCTGTAGGCGGGAATCACAAAAGAAAGGTTCTTGGCGAGGTGTTGGGCGTTTTTGAGCAGCAGCCCGCGTTCGATGCTGGCTTCCCTTACGAGGGCCACATCGCCCTGCGCAAGGTAACGGACGCCGCCGTGGAGTAGTTTGGTAGCTTTACTGGACGTGGATTTAGCGAAGTCGGATTGTTCGAGCAGCAGTGTTTTGTATCCCCGGGTAGTAGCTTCCAGCGCGGCACCAAGCCCTGTGGCCCCTCCTCCTATCACGACTACATCCCACTCCTCGTTTTCGATCTTTTGCAATTGTTCTGTACGGTTCATTGTCTCTTTGTGTTCAAAGGCATTATTATACTAGATACATCGTATTCCGATACTGGCAAATTTACTTGTTTTTGCGGCAGGTTCGGGAGAAATTTATGTTACAGCTCATGTTCCTGGGTATTTAATAGGTTATGAATATAACATCCGATGAAAAAATTTGGTTGGAAGTTATAACATTTCGACGGAATTTGAAAGCAAAATAAACATTTTTAGAAATAATCGAAAGAATGTGAAAGAAAACAAAAGGCGGAAGGGGGTTTTCCCTTCCGCCTTTAATAATATAGATGCTTTGTGCACCTATTATCGGGCAAATGTATGTGATATGGTTAGCCGCCGCGCCGCACCTTCCGGCTTACAGGTCCCAGTTCTTCACCCGCGCGATGGCCTTTTGCCATTTTTCGCGCAGTTTGCCGTTGCCCGGCACTTCCGGGCTGAACACTCTTGCAATAGTATACTGGTCTTTGATCTCCTGCAGGGTCCAGAAGCCGGTGGCAAGACCGGCCAGGTACGCCGCTCCCGTGGCGCTGGCGGGCATTACCCGGGGCCGCATCACAGGGTATTGCAGGATGTCGGTCTGCATCTGCATAAAAAAGTCGTAAGTGGCGGATGTGCCGTCTACCCGCAGTTCGGTGATCGCCCGGCCGCTGTCTTTCTCCATCGCGTCCAGTGCGTCCGCAATGCCGAGGGCCACGCCTTCCAGGGCCGCCCGCGCAATATGCCCGCTGGAGGTGCCGCGGGTGATGCCGATGATCATGCCGCGGGCGTAGGGGTCCCAATGCGGGGTGCCCAGGCCGGATAATGCGGGCACGAACAATACGCCCCCGTTGTCCGGTTCGGTTTGCGCCAGCTCTTCGATCTCCGCCGTCGATTCTATCAGTCCCAGCCCGTCCCTGATCCAGCGGAACACCGAGCTGCCGCCGAATACGCTGCCTTCAAGCGCGTACGTGACATTTTCCCCGATACGCCAGGCAATGGTGGTGAGCAGGTAATGGTCGGAAGCCACGGGTTTGGCGCCGGTGTTCATCAGCGCGAAACAGCCGCTTCCGTAGGTATTTTTTACCATGCCGGGCTCCAGGCACATCTGCCCGAAAAGCGCGGCCTGCTGGTCGCCCGCCACCCCCGCGATGGGAATGCCTGCTTCCAGTATGCCGGGCGCGGTATGCGCGATCACTTCGCTGTTGCTGCAGATGGCCGGCAGCAATTGATGCGGGATGTTGAATAACCGCAGCAGCTCCTGGTCCCATTCCAGCGTATGAATGTTGAACAGCATGGTGCGCGAGGCGTTGGTAAGGTCGCTCACATGCGTTTTTCCCGCGGTAAGTTTCCAGATCAGCCAGGCGTCGATGGTGCCGAAGGCCAGCTGGCCCTGCTCCGCGCGGATGCGCGCGTCGCTTACGTGATCGAGTATCCAGGATATTTTGCTGGCAGAAAAATATGCGTCGAGGATGAGGCCGGTTTTACGCTGCACCAGCCCGGAGAAGCCCTGGTAGCGGAACTCGTCGACCAGTTTGCTGGTCCTTCTGTCCTGCCAGGGGATGGCGTTGTACACCGGCTCTCCGGTACCACGGTCCCAGATCACGGTGGTTTCCCGCTGGTTGGCGATGCCGATGCCCGCGATCTCCGAAGCCTGTATGCCGGCGGTGGCCACCAGCTCTTCCATCACGGAAAGCATGGTGTACCAGATCTCGTTTGGGTCTACTTCTATCCAGCCGGGCTGCGGGTAATATTTTTCGTATTCTTTCTGTAACTGTCTCACCACCTGGCCCTGCCGGTTGAACAGCACGGCGCCTGCGGCGCTGGAACCCAGATCGAGGGACAGTATATATTTTTTGTCGCTGTTCATTTCCTGTTATTTAAACATCCTTCAGGTCAGTGATCGCCTGCATCAGCTCGCCGAGATACTTATACATGGTCTCGAGGTATTCGTTGCCCTGGTCGGTGAGTTTGTAATATTTGCGGGGCACGCCTTCATCCATTTCCACCCAGCGGCTTTCCACCAGTTTTTCCTTTTTCAGGCGGCTGAGCAGCGGGTAAATGGTGCCTTCGGCAATATCCATGTCCGCAAGCTTCTTGATCTCGCTGATCAGCTCATAACCGTACCGCTCCTTTTTTTGCAGCAGGAGCATAATGATATATTCGAACAGTCCTTTTTTGATCTGGGATTGCCACCTGGTGATAAAATAGGCATTTTGCTTATTCTCCATAAGGGATCGGGTGCGTTAGCGATAAGACTGTTTAAAAATAAGCAATAATCGTTTATGCCAGCAAATGCGGCCTTTCACGGTATATTTTCCAGATGAGCTCGCCAAAGATCGTGTTGGCCCAGGCGAACCAGGAGCGGGTGAACTGCGCGGGATCGTCTTTCTGAAACGATTCGTGCATGAACCCTTTCCCCGCATGGCATTTCTGCAATATCGCGAGGCATTGTTTTATTTCGGTTTCATTGTGGCTGGTAAGCGCCTGCATCACCACGCTGATGGGCCATATGCGCTGCATGCCGGTGTGCGGGCTGCCGATGCCTTTGCCTGCCTTGCCTTCGAAGAAGAAGGGGTTTTCGGAGGAAAGGATCAACTTTCTCGTGTTCGCATAAACCGGGTCGTTCGGCTTCACCGCGCCGAGATATGGCAGCGCCAGCAGGCTGGGCACATTGGCGTCGTCCATCAGGTTGAAGCTGCCGAAACCGTTCACTTCAAACGCGTACACTTTGCCGAATTTCGGGTGCGTAACGATGGCGTACTGCTGGATGGCTTTTTCCACTTCAGCGGCCAGTGCGCGGCATTCGGCGGCCAGCGCAGCGTCTTTATGGAACGCCTGCACCATTTCCGCGGCCTGCCGCAGGCTTACTACGGCGAAGAAGTTGGAAGGTATGAGGAAGGGGAAGATCGTGGCGTCGTCGCTGGGCCGGAAGATGGAGCAGATCAGCCCCACGGGTTTCACGGGATAACCGTAACCGGCCAAAGGCACGCCATCCGTAGCCCAGGCGGTGTTGCGCTGGAAATGGTACGGGCCGGGACCGTCTTTCCGCTGCTGCTCTTTGAAGGTTTTAACGGTCAGCGCAATGGAGCTTTTCCATGCATCGTTGAACGGGGAAGTATCGCCGGTATTTTTCCAGTACATGTAACCCAGGCGGATAGGGTAACACAGTGAATCGATCTCCCATTTCCGTTCGTGGATGCCGGGTTTCATATCGGTGAGATCGGTTTTCCACTCGCCCTGTTTGTTCGGGTCTTTATAGAACGCGTTGGCGTAAGGATCTTTGAGAATACATTTCACCTGGTGATTGATCACGCCGGCGATAAGATGCTGCAATTCTTTGTCTTCCTTCACCAGCGGCAGGTACGGGCTCACCTGGGCCGTGCTGTCGCGCAGCCACATGGCGTCTATATCGCCGGTGATCACGTAGGTATCGGGCCGGCCGTCTGCCTGCGTGTATTCAACGGTGGTGTCCAGCGTATTGGGAAAGCAGTTCTCAAAAAGCCAGGACAATTCCTGGTTCCTGCTTTTGCTTTTTACGGCGGCGATGGCCTTTTCCACCGCTTCGCTGCGGAATTTTCTTTGCGCGGCGGGAATGCGCACTACAGGGAAGTCCTGCGTGCCGGCCCAGCTCAAAGCCGGGCGCAGCAGGATCGCGGAAGACAGTACTGCAGACTGCCTGAGAAATTTTCTTCTGCTCATATTGCTCGATTAGTCCTGAAAAATAACAAATCGGGAGTTTATCGGGCAATAATTTTCAGATTTCTTATTTCTTGTATTTACGGGTGGTGAAAATGATGCGGCTGTAGTTGTGTTTTTCGTACAGGATACCGATCTCGCGTTTCCGCAATGCGATGATGTCGGAATAAGCGGAGTTGTTGCGGGCGCCGGTGCTGTCTATCTGGAATTTTTGCGTCCAGGTTTTGCCTTCGTCTTTGCTGATGCGCAGGGTAAGGTTGTCGCGGTTCACGGTATCGGCGTTGTTGGAAAACGCGAGGATCGCCTTGCCTTTCCGGAAACCCAGTGTAATAAGGCTTCCCTGGCACACGGGGTCGGGCAGCTGGTGGTCGTAATAAGCGGTATCCCAGCTGCGGCCGTCGCTGCTGATGGCAACGATGCGGGCTTTCACGTTTTTCTGCTGGTTGCGCACGTTCAGCATCAGTTTATCGTTGCCCAGCTCGGCGGCCATGGCTTCGTTGCCGCCGGGGAAACTCAGGTCTTCGCTGATCTGGAACGTTTTTCCATGATCGTCTGAATAATAACCGCCGGCCCGGTATTCCATAAACCGCGGCTGCGGGTCGCCCGCGGAATGATTGGTGGCTACGTAGATGCGGCCTTTGTATTTTCCGGTGGTGAACTGCATGGCGTGGCCTGGCGTGTTGAAGAAACAGCGCCAGTCTTCCTTGAAATTGTACGGCGCCTGTTTGGGCCGGTGCACCATCGCAGTGATGTTCACGGGCGCGTCCCAGGTATCGCCGTCGCCGGAAGCGACGTACCAGGCTTCGCGCAGGCCGTTGCCTTTTCTTACTTCGCTTTCATGGTTATTACCGGTATTGTAAAAAAGGAAAACACGGCCCTGCGGATAGGCGGGGTCCGTGAAATCCACTACAGGAGCCGGGTTGCCGGCCTGCATATTTTTGTTGTCGGCCACTACCTGCAGCGGGCCCCAGGTTTTGCCGTTGTCTTTGCTTTTTTTCACCACGATATCGATATCGCCGAAATCGTTCGCATCGCCTACCCTTCCTTCCGCAAAGGCCAGCAGCGTGCCGTTAGGCAGTTTTACGATACCGGGGATGCGGAACGATTTATACCCTTCTTTTCCTGATTCGTATACCGTTACCTGCGCCCATGCGGGCAGGCAGGCGATGAATAATGTTATGGCGCTGAGTATCTTTTTCATGATGCGGTCTGTGTTTTGTCTTTGGTGTCAGGGAAAATGAAACTGAAGATATATCCTGCTATCACGCAGCCGATCACGGCAAACACGGGGTAGAGGAAAAAGCTGATCGCTTCGCTGCGTTGCACAAAATAAAGGCCGATGCTGCTGAGGATGAAGCCGAGGAAAATGCCCCTGGCATTGATCTTCGGGAAGAAGATGCCCGCCGCGAACATGCCCGCCAGGCATCCGCCAAACAGCCCGATGATCTTCAGGTACTGGTCCCAGATGGATACGTTCTGCAGATATACGAGGTAAACGGCGATAGCGCAGCCGGTTGCGCCCAGCAGCATGGTGATGCGTTTGGCGAACACGAGGCTTTGTTTATCGGTGGCGTCTTTTTTGAATGTTTTGTAAAAATCGGTGGTGAGCACCGTGGCAATGGCGTTCATGCTGGAACTGATGGTAGACATCGTGGCGGCGAACAATCCCGCGATCACCAGCCCGGAAAGCCCTGCGGGCAATTGCTGCGAAATGAACCAGGGGAACACATCGTCTGTTCTGCCATGCGGGTTCAGGTCTGCCGGGTGATGCCGGTAAAAGAACCACAATGCCGTGCCTACGCCGAAAAATATGAAAGTGGCGGGTATCACCATCAGCGCGTTCGTCCAGATAGACCGGCGGGCCTCTCCTTCAGTGCTGGTAGTAAGGTAACGCTGCACCACCACCTGGTCTGAGGTGTAGGTAACGAGGTTTGTCAGGAACGCGCCGATCACGACCACCCACAACACGGGCTGCGACATGCTCCAGCCGAGGTCTGCAATTTTGAACTTGCCTGCCGCCGCCGCTTCGTTGAAGAATCCACCCAAACCGCCGTCTGTATTGGCCGTTATAAAGAAAAAACTGACGAGCGCGCCGCCGAGCAATACAAACACCTGCATCACTTCCGTCCATACCACCGCCTCGATGCCGCCGAATACGCTGTACGCGGTGGTCACCAGCGTGGTGAGGAAAATGCAAAGGAATATATTCGTGCCGGTTACGGTGCTCAGCACCAGCGCCGGGAGATAGATCACTACGCCGAGACGGCTGAGCTGGAAGACCACGAAGGTAAGACTGCCCAGCAGTTTCACTTTTGCGTCGAAGCGAACCTGCAGGTATTCGTACACGCTGGTGATGCGCAGCTTGCGGAAATAAGGCAGGTAGAATCCCGTAACGATCGGCACTACGGCGAGGATCATCAGGTTGTTGAGAATATATACCCAATCCGTCGCATAAGCTTTGGCCGGGATGGCGATGAACGTGAGCGCGCTCAGCTTGGAGCCGAATATGCTCAAACCGGCCGCCCACCAGGGAATTTTTTGTCCTCCCAGGAAAAAGTCGCCGGTGGTCTCTCCCATTTTTCTCGACACGTACACGCTGATGCCGATCACCACTGCGAAATACAATGCGATCACCATCCAGTCGAGCCCGCCGAAGCGGCCCTGCGGCTGCTGCGCCGCGGCCATCAATACATGACGGCTGCGCACCGCGGGCCTGGCTTCCCCGCCCGGCAATACGATCTGTTCATTCCAGATCACCAGCGGCGTGGTAACCGGTGCATACACGCTGGCATGCGGGTTTTGCGATGCGTCGGCTTTTTTGTCGACCGGCATCGTGCCGGTTACAGACCATGCGTCTGTAATGATATTGTAGGCAAGCACGTCTTGGCTGAAGCCGGGATGCTCGTCTTTCAGGTCGTTTACTTTAGCGGCATTCGCGCCATCGTCTCCGCCGAACAGCAGCAGGTGGCTTTGCCCGGCCGGGTAAGCCGGCGTGGGCGCAGCTGCCAGCGGGTGCGGCAGGTCGGCGATCTTTTTCCAGCCGGTGGAGGGCGTATATTCCCAGCAATCTTTAAGATACTGGCGTTCCGTGCCCGCGGGCTGATGCACGCCGCCGAAAACATAAAAGTTCCCGTTCATGGCGCCGGCCATCGCAAGCATGCGCGACACGCCGGGCAAGGGCGGCAATACTTTCCATGCACGGCTGCCCGAGTTGAGGTCGAGGCTCCAGCATTGTTGTTCGGTGGAGCCGCCGATGCTGTTTACGCCGCCGGCGAGATAGATGGTTCCGTCAACGATGGCGCCGCAGGCATTGATAACAGGCGCGGGCAGTTCGGGTAATGCTTCACGGGTGATCTTTCCGTTTGCATAACGCAGCATGAACGCGTCTTTGTAATTAGAAGTCGCGTCGCCGCCGCCGAGGCAGATCAGCGCGTTGCTGGCAGTGAGCGATACGCCGTAGCCCATCGGGCGGGGAAGTGTGCCGGCCGCTTTCCATTCGCCGCCGGGCGTTTCCATCACCCATACGGAATCGTGCCAGGTTTTAACGCCGCCGGCCCATGGGCGGCCGTTGCCCGGGAAGTTCGCACCGCCCGCGATTATCAGCGCGCCGTTGCTTACACCGGCATAACTGCCGGCCAGGCCGTCCTTATCCGGCAATTGCGCCCCTTCTTTCCAGGAAAAGAAAGTTTCGGGTTGTTGCGGGTAGGCTTCCAAAGTCAGCAGGCAGGCCAGTATCACTAACCATCTGTTCAATATTCGCATTTAGGTATTTTAAGGTGTTTGTACAGTTTTTCGCACGGGTGCTTTGTCGAAGAAATTCAAACGCGCCAGCTCTCCCTTGAATTTTGCGGAGGCTTCGGGGCTGAGCGTGGTCAGCGGCAGCCTGCAGGGGCCAAGGTCCCAGCCAAGCATCTGCATGATGGCTTTCTGGCCGGGGATGGGCGGGTATCTCAGCAGGTAGCGGATCACTTCCACCATGTATGCGTGCGAAGCGCGCGCTTCTTCCACTTTACCGTTTTTGAAAGCCTCTATGGTTTTCAGGTACAGCGGCGCGGCGAAAGTGTACGTGCTACCGATCGCTCCTTTGGCGCCAACAGCCATCGCGGGAAGCAGCATTTCGTCCAGCCCGAAAAGGATATCGAATTTACCGTTTTCGTATTCCAGGCAGGACTGGTATTCGTGCAACGAAGTAGCCGTGTACTTGATGCCTGCCAGGTTCGGAATGGCCGGCCCTGCAATACGCAGGAACTCGATCATATCCATGCCCACGCCGGTAAGATGCGGGATGTGGTAGTAATAAAAAGGCAGTTCGGGCGCGGCCGCGGCGATCTGCGCCATGCTGTCCGCCAGGTTCTGCACGGAAGTAGGCTTGAAATAAAACGCGGCTACCGCCGAAATGGCGTCTGCGCCGATGGATTGCGCATGAGCTGCCAGCGTGCGTGCTTCGGCAATGCTGCTGTGCCCTACATGCACAAACACCAGGAGCCTTTTACCCGCAGCTTTTACAAATGCTTCTGCCACTTCCATTCTTTCCGCCGTGGTCATGTTCGGCCCTTCGCCGTTCGAACCGCAAACGAAAATACCCCGCAGGCCGTCTTCCACCAGCTTGTCTACCAGTGCGGGAATGAGTGAATGATTGATAGCGCCGTCTTCATGAAAAGGGGTGAAAGCTGCGGCAATTAGTCCTGTTACTTTTTCCATATTATTTATATCCTTCGGTTTGTTTAATAAGACTGTTGTTGGCCAGTACGGTAACGTTCAGCGGCCAGAACAAAGGCGTGGTTTTCCCGACCAGGTTGGGCACGTAAGTATACACGTCGATAGTGCCGCCTTTGTGGAAACGCACGAGATCGTACCAGCGTTTGTTCTCAAAAAACAGCTCGCGCCCGCGCTCGTCCAGTATTTCCTTTTCAACGCTCTGTTTATCGGTGGCGCCGGTGTATTCGCCGGTGCCCGCACGCAGTCTTACCTTTTCAAGATACTCAATTGCATCGGTTGTTTGGTTAAGTGCTGCATATGCTTCGGCTTTCATCAAAAAGATGTCAGCCAGCCGGTACATGGGAATATCGTTGTCCGCCACGCGGCCGTCTGCGTAAATAGTGCCGGTGAACTTGGTGATCCAGGAAATTTTAAGCTCCGTGCCGTGTCTTTCCGTTACCCAGGTATAAGGTATACGTTTGTCTGCCGGGTCGGTAAACAGCGCTTTGGACTTCGGGCTGATCTGGTAAGCGCCCTGGCCGTTGGCGGTAGTTTCGGCATATGGCAGGCTGTCCAGGTTGCTGGCGCCGTCTACGCCGGTTTTATACGGGAATGCATTCACGCACATGTGCGAAGTGGCCGGCACGCCGCCCACCGCCCCGGTAGGCTCGTCTCTCAGGAAGAAGGCCGCCAGCAGCACTTCAGGATTGGAAGCGGCGCGGGAATTGGCTGCATTTTTGAAATCCGCGTTCAAAGTGGCGCCGGATTTTTCCACTTCATTGAGGGCTTCGATAGCCGCGTTCAGGTCTGCATTGCCGCCGCCCAGCACTTTGGCGCTCCAGAGTTTTACGTCTGCTTTCAGCGCCTGCGCGGAAGCATAGGAGAAACGGTACTTAGATTCGATTTTGGCCGGCGTGAAGCCGCCGGTGGATTTGAATAATGCAATGGCCTCATCCAGGTCCGCCGTGATCTGGCGGATCACATCGGGCGCGGGAGAACGGGCCAGCAACGGCACTTCCGTATCCGTCACGGCTTCCAGCATCAGCGGCGCATCGCCGATCACACGGGTGAGATGGAAATAAAAATAAGCGCGCAGGCTATAGGTTTCAGCCAGTATTCTTTTTTTCAGATCAGGATTGGATGCGAACCGGAACGGCTGGATCTTTTCCAGCAACAGGTTGCAATGACCGATAGCCCTGTACCAGTCCGCATAATTCAGCGCGCCGGAAGTGGGCGAAATGTTCTGCCCCCATGCCGCGGTAAAACGTGAGTTGAGCGCGGAAACCAGCTGTTCGCTTCTTTCCGTGCCATAGGTTATGTTGTTGGCAAAAAAACGCATGTAAGGATAGATGCCGGTGACGTAAGGCTCAAAATCACCTTCATCCTGCCAATAGACCGCTTCCGTGATGGAAGACTGCGGTTTCACGTCCAGCAGCGAATCGCAGCTGGTGAAGATCAGTATGCCGAGTATATAGAAGAATATCTTTTTCATCCGTTAATATTTTGAACTTTTTAAAGTCGGATGGAACCTCGCAATAACATGCCGCTGTGAAAAACGTTTATCATGCTCGGTTTCATAATGTTTTTTTCGATTAGAACCGGAGTGTTGCGCCAAGTGAGAACTGCCTGGGCCTCGGGTAGCCGATCGCATCGAAGCCGGTGTAATTCTCAGGATTGATGCCGGTGTATTTCGTGAGATAGCCCACGTTGAATACGCTGGCGAACACGTTCATGCCGCTGGAGCCGATCTTGCGCATCCATACCGCCGGCAGGTCGTAGCTGAGGGTGATCTCTCGGAGGGCCAGGAAATCGCCTTTCTCGATCATCGCGGATACGTCGGAGGAATAGCTGTTGTTCACGCCCAGCGGTGTATTGCGGAGGTAGTTACGTTGACCGAAATCATAGTCCGCAAAAGAGAAGCGTGCATATTTTTTACCCGCGTCGCCTGATTTCTGCCAGATGTCCGGCCCCAGCGCCTGCTCGGGAGCGCCTTCGTTGAAAGCGCGGCCCTGGCCCAGCGAGCGCGCAAGCGCACCGTTGCTGATCATATGGCCCATCGCGTAGTCCAGGGAAACGCGGAGTGAAATGCCTTTGTAGCTGAAGCTGTTCTGCCAGCCGCCGATCTTGTCCGGTGTGCGGTAACCCATGAATACGAGGTCTTTGGTGTCTATCAGCCCGTCTTCGTTCAGGTCCGCGAAAATGAAGTCACCCGCGCGTTTGCCTACTTTCTGGCCTTCGGGGGAAGACATCATGTCTTTATGCGACTGGTTCCATTTTTCCGCTTCTTCATTGGTGGCGAATACGCCTTCCACTTTATAGGCCCAAAGCCCGAACGGTCTTTCACCTTCGGCATAACCGCCTGCTTCCACTTCCTTGCCCTGTACGGGGTCCCACACAGGCGCGCCGTTCTGGCGGTTCTTCTCGCGGCCGTTGTCCGGCAGTTCTTTGATCAGTTGTTTGTTGTAAGCAAAAGAGAAGTTCGTGTTCCAGGTGAAATCGCCTTTCTTCAGCACCGTTCCCCCGATCTCAACTTCCCAGCCGCTGTTCTGCAACGAACCGTTGTTGTATACGATAGACGGGAAAGGAGCTTCCGAAGGCAGCGGCATGCTGGCCAGCCTGTCTCTCGTGAGTTTGTTATACCAGTCCACCGTCACGTTGATGCGGTTCTCGAAGAAACCCGCTTCTATCGCAACGTCCATAGACCTTGTACTTTCCCATTTCAGGTCGGGATTGCTCAGGTTGCTGCGCACGATGCCGGAGCCCAGCGCATAATTCACGCCGGAGTATCCGCCGTAAGTGTCTGTGAGAAGAAGACTGTTGTCTCCAGCAACGCCCCAGCTGGCGCGCAGCTTGAGGGAACTTACAGGTTTTACGTTCCAGAATTTTTCACGGTGAATGTTCCATGCTGCTGACACGGAGGGGAAGTAAGCGTATTTGTTACCCGGCGCGAAGTTGGAAAATCCGTCGTAACGCAGGGTAGCGCCCAGGATATATTTTGACTTATAATCGTAGTTCACCTGCCCGAAGAAGCTGGCGGAACGTTCTTCGATCAGCTCGGTACCGAAGTCTGTTACGTTGGTCACCGGTTTGCCCTCTATGGAAGTCATCGGCGGCTCTTCGATCGTATAAATGTAGTCGTTGGCTGCGCGCTGCGAACCGATGTTGATCTTGCTGTTATTTTCCTTGGTGAAGTTAAAACCGCCCAGCACCGTGAAATTATGACGGTTCTGGAAAGAGAAATCGTATTGCAGCACCTGGTCTATCATCAGCTGACGGTAGTTGTCGGTCTTTTCACTCTTTTGGCGCTGCGTGGAAGGCTGCACCTCGTCTGCCGGTGTTTTCTTACGCATGAACATATAACGGTAGTCCTGCAACAGGTAAGAAATAGACGGCCTGTAGTGCAGTCCTTTGGTGATCGTCCAGTCGCCGGCGAGGCGGGACACGAGGCGTTCCGTGGAAGAGCGCACATCGTCGTATTTGATGGTATGCAGGCGGTTGCGGGCTGAATACAGCTCGCCCACCGCGGGATTGCCGTCGTCTTTCATGATGCGGATCAGCGGCGTGAGACGCGTGCCACGCGTGAGCTCATTCGTGAAGTTCTCCACGTAGTTCGGCAGCACGTTCTGGTAGTTGATAGACGCGTCTATTTTGAAGTTCTCGGCCGCCTGGAAACCGAAGTTGCCGAGCACGTCGTAACGTTTATATTTTGTGCCGATGAAAATGCCCGCCTGGTCTGTATATCCCAGCGATACGTTATAGTTGGCCTTGTCGGTGCCGCCGTTTACGGCCACGTTGGTATTGTTGGTAAGACCGGTATTCCAAAGCAGGTCCTGGTAATGGTTGTCTGCATACAGCAGCTTCGTACCGGGATTGATAGGATCGTCCATTACCATCCAACCATTGGCGAGGAGATTGTCCACGTATGCCTGGCCTTCAACTGCCACGATATTGTCGTACAGCGCGGTGAGGTTTACGTTTTTGCCATACTGGCCCGGTTCGGTATACACACGGGTGCCCGCGGAAAAACCGCCGTTGTTCAGCAGGTTGTCTTTCTTGAGAAGGTCGTCCGTGTTTTGAACGGTGGTACGCGCGAGGCGGAGATAATCTGTGGCGTTGAGATACTTATAATCGCGCGCTTTGGTTTCCCAGGTGGTGCGGTGATTGATGGAAAGGTTCATTTTCGAACCGAACTTCCCTGATTTTGTTTTGATCACCACTACGCCGTTGGCGCCTCGTGCGCCGTAAATGGCAGTGGAAGCCGCATCTTTCATCACCTGGATGGATTCGATGTTGTCCGGGTTCACGTCGTTCATGGAATTGCGGAACACGCCGTCGATCACGAACAATACGTTGCTGCCCCTGTCTACAGACGATACATTGCCGCCGGAAGTGCCTTGTCCGGAACCATATACGTTGAGTTTGGTGCCGCCGCGGATAATGATGTTGGCGGCGCCTGCGCCCGGCTGGCCGGACGAGATGGGAAGAGACACGCCCGCGATCTTACCCTGCATGGCCTGCACCGGGTTGGGATTCGAGGTGTTCTTCAGTTCGTCGGCGTTCAGCTTCGAGATGGAAGCGGAAGTTTTGGTCCGCGATTGCTGCATATAGCCCACTACAACTACGTCTTCAAGCGTCCGGTTGGAAGAGGCCAGCTGAACGTTGATAACGGATTGCCCGTTCACGGGCACTTCTTTGGAAACGAAGCCCATGCTGGAAAAAACCAGTACTGCGTTGGAAGGCGCGGCAATGCTGAAGCTGCCTTCCGCCCCGGTAAAAGCGCCTTTGGTGGTGCCTTTTACCTGCACGCTTGCAAACTCGATGGCTCTGCCGGTAGAATCGGTGATCTTACCGGTAATGGTGGTTTGAGCGCCTGCCAGTTGCGGCAGGAAGATGATGAAAGCGGCAAGCAGCAGCCTCCATAATGAAGGAATAGATTGGATCAGGTTCATAACGAATCACTGTTTAGACAGTAATGGAATTGATTGCTACAAGATTTGTTGACTGTTGATGGCTAAGTTGACTATTGTAGATATGTCCTACATATATCAAATGTAGGGCAAAATATTCCAATCTTCAAAGAAATTTTTGAGGAGGCGGGCCGATTGATAGAAAAATATCCGTGAAGGATGGAGAGTTAACGTAAGGGGGTAAAATATTAAAGACCGTTGATGTGGTTTAAACAGGGGTAACATTTCCCGGGAAAGACGCGGTTACGCAAATGAAAAGCAAAAAAACGCCGGCGCGAATCCGATGCAGGCGATGAAAAACAAATCCGGCGGGCATTTCCGCCCGCCAGCCGTTAACTATTTTAACTTGTTGAAATGCGGTTTCAGATGTTCCAGCATGCCTTCGCGGAACTCTTCTTTCGTGCCGTCTTTCAGGATATTCACGAGGTCGATGTGCGACACCTTGCCGATCTGCGGTACTTTTTCAAGGCTGATCACATACCCGAAAATGGGAAGCAGCATATTTTGGAACCGCATGAGCGTTTCGTTGCCGGTCATCTGGTAGATCTTGCCATGGAAAGCGATCTCGTTGTTGATGCGGAAAGCCTGTCCTTTCCCGCCGCCATCCTGGCTTTTGGCGATGGCTTCCAGCTCGGCGATGTCCTTTTTCTTTTTGCGCAGGTAAAGAATGTCCGCCAGTCCCATTTCAAGCGTAAGACGCAGTTCGAATATATCCTGCAGCGTGCTGTCGTCGATAATGAGCGGGTCCAGCACCCGTTCGAAAGAACCGAGAATGTCCGGCGTGGAGAGGATCATGCCGCGGCGTTTTTTTGTTTCGATCATGCCCAGCATGCGCAAACGGCTGAGCGCCTCGCGCACCACGTTGCGGCTTACGCCAAGCGCGTCCGCCAGTTCCAGCTCCGACGGCAGGGCATCTCCGGGTTTAAACAATTTCTTTTTGAGGTAGTCGCGCAATTCCTTTTCCACCACATCGGCCATAGTGCGCTGCGAGATGGGCCCCAGATCTTTGATCAGATCAGTTTTTGCCATTGGGTTTTGTATTTTGTATAAATGTAGAACAAATTAATGAATTGCCCGTTACGATCTTGTCAATAAAGCGATCAGCCCTGCATGTTGGGGAAAAAGGCCGGAGAGCTCTTCCCTTCCCGCCAGTTCGAAGTCGGCAAAGTCGAAACCTGGCGCCACCGTGCATCCTACCAGCGCGAAACCGCCTGTTTCCTCCACGCACGAAGCGAACCAGCTGCCCGCGGGAATCACCAGCTGCAGCTGCTCTCCCTGGCTGTAATCCCTGCCCAGCCGGTGCACTTTCAGCAGCCCGTCCGGCGTGATCTCGTAAATATGAAGGGTGATGCCATCGTAAAAATGCCACATTTCATCGGAAGCGATGCGGTGAAAAGCGGAGAAATCGCCGTCTTCCAGCAGGAAATAGATACCCGTGGAAACATTGCGCGGTCCTTTGAAACCTGCGGGCTCAATAACGGCCGCCGCACGGTAGGTCTCGCGGAAAGAACCTCCTTCCACATGTTTGTTCAGTTGCAAAGTGTCCCGCCAGTAAGCCGCTGTTGTTTTCATGAGCTAAACATACAGCGTTTTTGGGATTTCTGCTACAACTATGAAGCCACCGCCATTTTCTGCCGGAGTTTTTTCTGCGCTAGGGGTTTCTTTTTCCGCCTTCCCCACCAGATGTATACCCCGGTAACGGGCAGGCTGGCGCAGATCAGGCTGGCGAAAAACATCAGCAGCTTCCCGGCAAAGCCCCACACGGCGCCGGTATGCACGTCGTAGTTCATGCGGCGGAATTTATCGCCCATGCTTTTGTTCTCGTAGGTTCCGGCATAAGGCCCTTTGGCTTCAAGGGGTTTGAGGGTGTATTGGTCGAATTCGTAATTGTCCGTTTTATAATAGGTGCCGGGCCGGTAATTGATCGAAACGCTCAGCGGGGCCTGCGGGCCTTCGCCGAAATAAACGGATGTGCCCGCGCCTGCCGGGGCCTGCTTGCGCACCCGCTGCCAGGCCATGTCCGTAGCCTGTTGCAGCGTGTACGGCCTTTGCTGCACGGTAGTGTCAGAAACGGGATATACCGCGTCGCTGAGCGATTTGCCGCCGGTAGTAGCGTAATACAATGAATTGCTCCACCATTCGAAACCCCATACCAGCCCGGTGATCACCAGCACCAGCGCTACGGCCATGGCGTAAAAACCGAGCACGTTGTGCAGGTCGTAATTGAGGCGGCGCCACTTCGCATTCCACTTGATGGAAAAACGCTGTTTGCGCGCGGCTTTATTTTTCGGCCACCAGAGCACCATGCCGGTCACCAGCATGATAAAGAAGATCAACGTGGCGTACGCCACGACAGGCTGACCGATCTCATGCGGCAGCCAGAGGTAGAAATGGCCTTCGAGGATGATGCGGAAAAAATCGTCTTTGGCGTCCCACACTTTCAGCACGTCGCCGGTGTAGGGGTTGAGGAACACCTGGTAATAATATTCGGGATCGCCGCCGTAAAACTGTACCACGGTGCTGTAATCGGCGCCGCCGTAGTTGATCCCGTTGGCGGCTTTGCCCGGGAACTGCTTTTCGGCGATCGCCCGTAAGGCGGAAGGAGGCAGGGGCTGCACATCGGCCTGCGGCTGTTCGATATGGAAATACGACCCGGAAAAGATGCTCCGCAATTCCCACTCGAATGCCAGCAGGCACCCGGTGACGCTAATGATAAATACCACCAGCCCGGAGGTTAAACCGAGCCAGAGGTGTATTTTCCCTACTATTTTCTTCATTTTGTCTGTTCTGAGCTTTCGTAACAAAAGTCCGAAACACCTACCGGCCCGGCAACTCGCATCGGGAAAACTTTCATCGCATTCGGGAAAAATGCATTCACTTACAATATTTTCACTATATTTACTGTGCTTTGCGCCCTTTACTTGCCATATGTCTCCTTGCGGCCCTCGGCATGCAGTACGCCACCCGGCTTACCGGGTACGTGCAATGCGTGGTGACGACCTACATGGTGCAGCACACCGGACTTGCGGTGGATTGCGAATGTATCAGGCACCTGGCCGCCACATTTGGCGAAGATCAACCGGGGGACCGGCAAATGCAGGCGAAACCTGTCGTATTGAAGGTACAGGATTACGTGCCTGTCGCCTCCGAAACAGTCGTTTTGCCCCGGCTGCTCCCCTCCCGCCCCGAAACCGGCATGCTTCCCAGCCTGTACCGGTATACCGGGGCCAGCGCAATTTTCCACCCTCCCTGTGAGGCCTCTTCTTCTTTTTTTATTTAATCTTTAATGTAATCTTTTCACCTGACGGTTGGAAAACGTGTATCCGTACCAGTTTCCAAGACCATAACGGCTCATTTTAACCTGCCGCGGGTAAGATCACATCCGCATGCGGCCGCCGCATGGGAATGAACGATGCGCATGTACCGCTGCATTGTTCCACTGTGTGGCGGCTGCATGTTTTTCAAACCCGTTTTTTGAACATTGACGGGCGTTGCCTGTCCCGCCTGGCGGGGTCGTCGGCGCATGTTATACAGTCCCGGCGGCCGGTAAAACGGCCGTTATTTCCCGGTTGCCTGTCAAACGGTTTCCCGCTGGCGCTGCGTTTTCCGGAAACGCGGTTCCTGTCGGCGCCCGAAGCGGAAGCCGGGGACGGGTGACATGCCCGCAAAATAAACCGGGCGCGCGGGAAACCGGGCGCAAAGCATTACCGGGGCCGCCTTTTCACCAGGGCAGCCCCGTTTTTTTTATCCTGTGGAAAATAAATTTTATAAATAAGCGAACGCTCACTTATCTTTGTGCCCGATGCGTACGAGGGATGAAAATAAGATCTGCCTGCTCCACCAGAAAGCTATTGAGATGATCGTGCAGGAAGGGCTGGACGGCTTCGGGGTGAACAAACTCGCCAAAGCGGCCGGGGTATCTCCCGCTACCATTTATATTTATTTCAAAGATAGGGAAGACCTGATCGTGCAGGTATCGCTGCATGTATCCGACCGGATGCTCAAAGAAAGCCTTGAAGGGTTCGACCCCGAGATGAGTTTTGAGGAAGGTCTCCGCAAACAATGGCAAAACCGCGCGCGCTATTTCCTGAAAAACCCGATGGACGTGGAGTTTGTCGAAAAGATGCGGTATTCGCACCTCTACGATAAAATGGCCGTGCACCTGTACACCACTTTCAAGGAAGTAATGAGCAAATTCTACCAGAACGCAGTGGCGCGGAAACAGCTGATCCCGCTGCCGTTCGAAGTATACTGGGCTGTGGCTTTCGCGCCCCTGTACCAGCTCATCAAATTCCATACGCAGGAAAAATCCTTCGGGCATAAAAAATACACGTTCACCGAAGACACCATGGAACAAACGCTGCAACTCGTCTTAAAAGCGCTCAGACCGTAAATACCATATTTTTTAACCTGACCAAATGCTAACGACCATGCACATTGCTTATTCAACCGCCCCCGAAATACTGGTATTCCGTACCAATATCCGGTTCAAAAAAGACCTCCGGCAGATCGGCCCGGTGCTGGAAAAAGAGCCCGGCGTGCTGAAATGGAACGTAGACCGGGAAGACGCCGACAAGGTGCTCCGCATTGAAGCGTCCGCGCTCACGCCCGAAAAGGTCATTCAGCTCGTCAGCCGCGAAGGTTTCTTCTGCGAAGAGCTCCCGGGCTGAGGTTTAACAGATTCAACACACACTACGAAACATTTTATGGACACAACCACTGCTCCTAAAGAAAGGATCTTTTCCCGGTACCAGGTTTTTGTCATAGCCATCCTGGCATTGCTGCAATTCACCGTCATTCTCGACTTCATGGTGCTCAACCCGCTCAGCGAAATTTTGATGCGCAAGTGGGACATCTCCGCTTCGCAATTCGGTTTCGTGGTATCGGGCTACGCTTTCAGCGCCGGTATCTCAGGCATACTGGCCGCGGGTTTTGCGGACAAATTCGACCGTAAAAAAATGCTGATGGTATTTTACACCGGCTTCATCATCGGCACTTACCTCTGCGCCCTGGCGCCCAATTATCACATGCTGCTTGTGGCCCGCATCATTACCGGCCTGTTTGGCGGCGTGATCAGCGCCATCGGCATGGCCATCGTGGCAGACCTGTTCAGGCCCGAAACCCGCGGCCGCGTGATGGGCTTTATCCAGATGGCGTTCGCCCTCAGCCAGATCGTGGGCATTCCCATCGGCTGGAAACTGGCGCTGGCGTTCGAATGGCACGCTCCCTTCTGGATGATCGCCGTATTGGGCACCATTATGGGCGTGCTGATCGCGGTATACATGAAACCGATCACGGAACATCTTACCAAAAGAACGGAGAAAAACGCCTTTAAACATTTGTGGGACACGCTGCAGAACCGCCGCTACACGCTGGCTTTCGGCACCATGGTACTGATGGCCACGGGCGGTTACATGCTGATGCCTTTCGGCAACGCCTTTTCCATTCATAATATGGGCATCGACCCGAACGATATCACGGTGCTGTTCGTGGCCGTCGGCATCGCCAACCTCGTGTCCGCGCCGTTTATCGGCCGGTTTACGGACAAGCTCGGCCGCGTGAACGTATTTTATGCCGCCAGCATGCTCACGCTCGTAATGGTGGTGATCCTCACCCATCGCGGCATCACGCCGCTGTGGCTTGCGATCGTGATCAATTCCATCATGATGATCGGCGTATTCGGCAGGATGATCCCCGTGCAGGCGATCATGACTTCCATGCCGGCCATGCAGGACCGTGGCGCTTTTATGAGCGTCAACGCGTCTATCCAGCAGCTGGCGGGCGGCCTCGCGGCCGTGCTGGCAGGGCAGATCATCCACAAAACCGGCACCGGTTACCTGGAACATTACGATACGCTGGGTTTCGTGATCGTTGGCGCGCTCATTATCACCACCGTCATGATCTATTTGCTGAACAGGCAGATCACCGGCGAAAAAATGGACGCGGCGCCGCCGGAAAACGTGATGCCGGCGCATTAAGAAAAGATATTGGAGAAAAAGGAGCCGACCTGCAAAGATCGGCTCCTTTTTTTACGCGGTCTTGAACAGCGGGTTGTAGATCATTCCCAGCAGGTTGCCCCAGGGATCTTTCACCACCGCCACTTTCAACGGCCCGCCCACGCCTGTCGGCTCCTGGTGCGGCGTTGCACCGATAGACAGCAGGTGTTTGTAGGTTTCGTCGATATCGTCCACCCCCCACAACGTTTCCACCCCGCCCTGCCCGGGATGCGGCCCGCCGCTTTCCACCGGCTGAACGCCCAGCTCGTACCCGCCGATCTCGAACCCCACGTAAAAGGGCTCGTCGAAATAGGGTTGCGTGCCGAAAGCTTTGGCGTACCATTCTTTTCCTTCCCTGATATCCGTAACGCGGTAAATGGCTGTTCTCAGCCCTTTAAAATATTGCGGCATAAACATGATTTTTGTCATGCCGAATATACGCCGTTTTTCGTTGTGAAAAGTTTAACATATCCTCCAAAATCCTTAACCACACTTCATTTCAACTCGTCAAGAAAAATAAATCTGAACCGGTTCACGGCCGGTATGCAATGCTGCCGTAAATTTGTATAAATCCCTGGCCCGCTCCGATTTTTCATTGTTTTAAAACGATCTTCATTATGGAAAAGCACACTATCCGCGAAGCATACAAACGCTACTGGCTCGAAAACGGCAAAAAACCCGTTTCGGTGTACGCCCTTTGCAAGATACTCGACATTCCCGAAGCCGATTTTTACCTGCATTACAGCTCGTTCGACGCTGTGGAAGAAGATATATGGCTGGATCTTTTCGACCGCACCATTTCCCAACTGAAAACCGACGAGATCTACCAGCAGTATAATGCGCAGGAAAAACTGCTGGCGTTTTATTTCCTCTGGGTGCAGAAGCTGAAAGAAGACCGCAGTTACATCCTGCAACAGGCAGACCGTTCGCGCCTTCCCCTCAGCCAGCTCGGCCAGCTGAACTCATTTAAAAAAGTTTTTTACAATTACGCGTCAGACCTTATCAAAGAAGGTTACGCCACCGCGGAGATCAAGGAGCGGAAATTCATTTCAGACAAATACACGCACGGCTTCTGGATGCAGGCGCTGTTTGTGCTGAAATACTGGATCGAAGACAGCAGCGTGAATTTCGAAATGACGGACGCGGCCATCGAAAAAGCCGTGAACCTGAGCTTCCAGCTGATGCATTCCAATACGCTGGACAGCCTGCTGGATTTCGGAAAATTCATACTGACCAAAAAATAACCCGGGTTACACCAGGATGAAAAGGACAAACAATAACGAATGAAGGAACAGACGAACATTCCCACCGGCAAAGTGGAAAGAGCCGGGCGTTTTGTGACAACAGGGCTGAAAGTGGGCACTAATTACATCAAACACTACACGCGCAAACTGATGGACCCTACCATCACCAAAGAAGCGCTTCACCAGGAAAACGCCGAAGATATTTACGAGACCCTCAGCAACCTGAAAGGCAGCGCGCTGAAAGTAGCGCAAATGCTGAGCATGGACAGGGGCATGCTGCCCAAGGCCTACAGCGAACGTTTCGCGATGAGCCAGTACAGCGCGCCGCCGCTTTCCGGCCCGCTGGTAGTAAACACTTTCGTGAAAACGCTCGGCAAAACGCCCGCGCAGCTGTACGACAAATTCGACATGAAAGCCAGTAACGCCGCGTCCATCGGGCAGGTTCACCGGGCGGAGAAAAATGGTCAGCAGCTGGCCGTGAAGATCCAGTATCCCGGCGTAGCCAGCAGCGTGAAGTCGGACCTTCGCATCGTAAAACCTTTCGCCATGCGCATCGTAGGCATGAGTGAAGTGGACATGGACAAATATTTCGACGAGATCGAAACTAAACTGCTGGAAGAAACGGATTACGACCTGGAACTACGCCGCTCGCAGGAGCTTTCCGCCCGATGCGCGCACATCCCGAACCTCGTGTTCCCAAAATATTACCCTGAGATGTCGTCTGACCGCATCATTACGATGGACTGGCTCAACGGCAAACATCTCAAAGAATTTCTCGAAACCAATCCTTCGCAGGAAATACGCAACAGGATCGGGCAGGCGCTGTGGGATTTTTACCAGTTCCAGGTGCACAGCCTGCGCAAAGTGCATGCAGACCCGCATCCCGGGAATTTCCTGTTGCGGGAAGACGGTTCGGTCGGCATATTCGATTTTGGTTGCGTGAAAGAAGTGCCGGAAGATTTTTATGAGAATTATTTCCTGCTGACCGACAAAGAGGTGCTGAAAAACGAAGCCCGCCGCAAGGAAATTTACATGAACCTCGAAATGATCCACCCCAGCGATACGGAAAAAGAGATCACCTTTTTCTCCGGGCTGTTCCAGGAAATGATCCGCCTGATGACGCATCCTTTCACCGTGGAACGTTTCGACTTCGGCAACGAAGCTTATTTCAACGAGATATACGCTTACATGGATTATCTCGCCAACCTGAAAGAAGTGCGCGATTCGAAAGTAGCGAGGGGAAGCAGGCACAGCCTGTACATCAACCGCACGTATTTCGGCCTGTATTCCATGCTCAGCGACCTGAAGGCCGATGTGATCACCGGTCAGCAGCGCATCCGCGAACTGGCCAAATAGCCTGTTTTACCGCCCGTCAACTCACAACCCCGGCGAAGAATGCCCGGATGCCCGTTGCAGCATCCCGTTAATATCGTTATCTTCGTTTTACACCATACCCTAAATCCCATATACTATGATCATCTATGGCTGGAAAGCAACTCCCGTCGGCCACGAAGACCTTGGCGCAAAATGTTCCCACTGCGGAACGATGATGTCTGTCCAGGTATTTGTGTACCAGAAATACGCCCACATTTTCTGGATACCCGCATTCCCGCTCGGCAAAACCGGCGGTTCCGTCTGCACCCACTGCAAACAAACGCTCAAACCGAAAGAAATGCCGAACGACCTGAAACTCTCGTACGACAGTCTCCGTTCCCGCGCCAAAACACCCATCTGGACGTTCTCGGGCCTGATCGTGATCGGCCTGATCGTGACTTTCGGCATTTTTGCCGCCAGGCAAAGCGCCGCGGCCAATGCCAAAATGATACTGGCGCCGCAGGCGGGCGATGTGTACGAAGTGAAAGAAGCGCCCGGCAGTTATACGCTGTACAAAGTGGCGCGCGTTGCGGGAGACAGCGTGTACGTGCTGCATAATCTGTACGAAACCAACAAAAGCTCCGGCCTGGCGGACCTGATGAAAAAGGAATTTTCGCCGGAAGAGGAGGCATTTACGAAAAACGAACTGAAGGAATTGTTCGACAAAGGAACGATAGACGATATCAGGCGGTAAAGGCGCGGGCGTACCGCTCATCCTTTTTGGAGCCGGAGACTATGCTGATTGGCATAGCCTTTGGTATACCAGGTGGTATATAACCCGAATCAACATGAAAACGTTTATCCTGCCATTCATTTTCCTGGGAACTATCTTCTTCAGCTCGTGCACGAAAGAAACCAACGAAGTGGTGATCCCGAACCAGACCATCATCGGCAATGTATCCACGGATATGTGGCTGCTGAACACCGGCAACAATTCTTACCAGGCCACGCTCAATATTCCCGAGCTGGACGGCCAAACCGTTGAGCTGGATGCCGTGCAGGTGTACATCTCTTTCGGCTCCAACATCTGGGAACCGCTCCCGCAGGTGTTTAACGGCGTTTCGTACCTCTATTCGTACAGCCCCGGCAAATTGTACCTGGACACGCAGAACGCCACAGGTACGGCGCCGGTACGAATAACCGCCCCGCTCGATGTCAAGATCGTCATCATCAAATCTGATTACTAAAAAATTAAAAAAGGACTGTTCGGATGAGCAGTCCTTTTTGTTTAAGACGAGTGCAGGGTTTCCACTACTTATATTCTATCGTTACGTTCTTCAGGTCGCCGGTGAATTTAAATGGCGTTTGGTACCGGCCGGTTACGGGGGAATTCAGGTCCTGCCCCACGTCTATCGCATCTTTATAAAAACCGATGTACCGCGCTTCGGATTCTTTGATCGTACGCTCTCCCACTTTCACCCCGTCGATATAGATCGCTTCGGTGCCGCCGTCCACATCCGGCTTCTGCGGCGGTTTTACGCCATGCCCCACGGGACCGCCTTTGCCGGTGTAATGCAGCTCGAACCGCAGCTGGTGTTTGCCCGGCGCAAGGTTCGCCGGCGATTCAAGATGTTTCACGATGGAGCCCGTATTGTGCGCCACCTGGAACTTCCCGTCTTTCACGAACAGGCTCAGCCCTTCAAACTCGCTTCCCGTGGCGAACAGCACGCCTTCGTCCTGCGCGCTGCGGATATTCACTTCGGCCGTAATGGAAAACGATTCTCCCTGGAACTGCGGCCCGCTCATGGTAAGCAGCTGGTCTACGCCCGGGTACAGCACGATCCTGTCCGCCGTAAAGGCGCTTCTCTGCCTGCCGGCCGCGCCACGGCCCTGCGTGGCGTCTACCAGCGGGTACACGTTGTATTTCTGCGCTTCCGCGTCAAACAGCGCCTGCAGCTCTTTCAGCTTCTGGGGATGTTGTTTGGCCACGTCAATTCTTTCGTTGAAATCGTTTTTCAGATCGTATAATTCCCACACATCGTCTTCGAACTTCGTGCCTGCTTCGTGGAAAACAGATGCTTTCCAACCGTCTTTGTAAATGGCGCGTTTACCCCGCAGTTCGTAATACTGAACCGTATGCCGGTCCGGCGCGGCCGCGTCGTTAGCGGAATACACGAGGCTCGTACCTTCGAACGGCTGCTGTTTCACACCTTTGATGGTTTCCGGAACATTTGCGCCCGCAAAATCGAGAATGGTGGGCGTGATGTCCGTAACATGACCGTATTGATTGCGGATGCCGCCCTGCTCTTTGATCTTTTCGGGATAATACACGATCAGCGGGTTGCGGGTGCCGCCTTCGGCGTTGGCGTCGGTTTTCCAGAGGCGGAAAGGCGTATTGGTAGCCTGCGTCCAGCCTGCGGGCGCATCCATGAAAGAATGTTCGGTGCCGAATTTGGAAAGGTTCTTCGCCGCTTCGGCCACCTGTTTATCATCGTCCTGCCTGCTCACGTAACCGTTGAGGGCGCCGTGTTTCGGGCCATGACTGGAACCATTGTCGCCGATGATGGCGATAACGAGCGTGTTCCCGAAATGACCTGTTTCCTGCAAATAATGGATCACGCGGCTGAATTCATAATCGGTATGCGTCATAAAACCCGCATAAATTTCCATGTAACGCGCGTATACTTTTTTCGCTTCCGGGCTCAGGCTTTCCCATGGCGCCACCGTGGGGTCGCGGTCCGGCAGCACGGCGTTGGCGGGAAGAATGCCGAGTTTTTTCTGGCGGGCGAACACCTCTTCGCGGTACCAGTCCCAGCCTTTGTCGAATTTTCCTTTGTAAAGGTCGCTCCATTTTTTATCGACCTGGTGCGGGGAATGAATGGCGCCTACGGAGAAATACAGGAAAAACGGGTTCTCCGGCGCAATGGATTTCTGGTTGGCGATGTATTTGATCGCTTTGTCCGCCAGCAGCGTGGTCACGTGTTTGCCTGAATTGTCCGGCACCGCGACCTGGTTGTCATCATACAAATTCGGATAATACTGATCGGTATGCCCGAGATGCCAGCCGTAAAAATGGTCGAAACCGCGGCCCAGCGGCCAGCGGTCGAACGGACCTACGGAAGTGATCTCGTTCACCGGCGCAACGTGGTATTTGCCCACGATGTAGTTGTTGTAATTGTTTTCTTTGAGAATTTCAGTAACGGTGGCCTTATCCGCGGGCATCACCGCGTCGTAGCCCGGGTAGCCGAGCGATGCGTAGTTGAGATGCCCCATATGCACGGAGTGATGATTGCGGCCGGTGAGCAGCGCGGCACGGGTAGGCGAACAAACGCCGGTGGTGTGGAAGTTGGTGTAACGCAGGCCTTTGTTGGCAAGACTGTCCAGCATCGGCGTCTGCATCAGCCCGCCGAACGCGCTGGAGGTGCCGTAACCCGCGTCGTCTATCAGCAGCACGATCACATTGGGCGCGTTGGCGGGCGCTTTCTTTTTGGCGGGCCACCATTCCACGGATTCTTCCACCGTCTTGCCGATCTTTCCTTTAAATTCCGTTCCCCCGCCGTTTTGCGCGGAGGCGGTGAAACTGCCGAGCATGGCGAGCAGCAGCAGGTTTGTTTTTATGTTTCTGTTCATTTTTTCTTTTTTGTGAATGAATGATTTAGCGGTCCCACCAGAGCTTCGGCGTTTGCAGGTTGGAATTTTTCACCGGCAGTTTCGGGTTCAGGTTGGCTTCGCTGTTGGGATAAGCAAAACGGCGCGGAATGCCCCCGGTCGGATTGATGGCCGTTACGCCCCCGGTAGCAGGCGAAAGCGCGGGATAACCCGTGCGACGGTAATCCGTCCAGGCTTCGGGGTTCAGGAACAGCGCGATGTATTTCTGCGTGATGACCGTTTCCAGTTTCTGTTCGAAACTGCCAGCCAGCTGCACTCTTTTGCTGATGTAATCGTCCCGTTTTTCGGGCGTGGCAAATGGATCGGCCGATGAGGCCACTTTGTCGAAAGATGCGCGTACGGCCGTTTCCAGGGCTGTTTTAACAAGCGGGTCGTTTTCGTTGAGAATAAGCCGCGCTTCCGCTTCGATGAACTTCGCTTCGGGATAGCTGAGGATGGACACAGGGGAAATATTCCTGCCGTAATACGTCCGTTCCCCCGCAATGTTCGAAGCCGCCGAAGGCACGCCGGGCAATGCGCCCACATAGGTGTCCGCCGGAGCCGGTGCGGGCCGCGGCGCGGCAAACGCCGCTCTCCTGGGATCTACAGGCACAGCGGGCGGATTACCATTCAGCAGGTTCACGATATAAGCTCCCATGCCGTACCAGCCAGGCCTGCCGGCGTTCTGTGTGAACCATGGCGATGCCTGGTTGTTTGAATTACCGAACACGATGTCCAGGTCGCCGTCGTTGTTCCGGATGCCACGCCAGGTATTGCCTTCGTAAAGGAACTGCAGGGCTTCCTGCGCCGCCTTTTGCGCGTCGATGCCGGAGAGATGCAGGGCGTAGCGGGCTTTTAAGGTCCATGCCGCGGCCGTCCACTGTGCAACATTTCCGCCATACACGAGATCCTCTTTCCCCGGCGCAATGCCGCCGGTTTGCTGCAGATCCGTGACGGCCGCGCTGAGCAGCGCCTGTATCCGCGCATAAATGGCTTCCTGGCTTTCGTATCCCGGCGCCAGTATGTCCGGGTTCAGCGCTTCTTCGTACGGGATGTCTCCAAAAGCGTCGGTCAGCGTGCCCAGCGCCAGGGCCGTCAATATTTTCGCCACACCCGCGTACCGCGGCGCATTGGTGCTTTCCGCCTTTTTAACGATACGCGACAAATTGTTCAGCACGTTCGTGTAAGCCTTGCCCCAGGAACCGTCGAAGTTGCTGGTGGCGAAATCGTAACGGTCTTCGTTCACCGCAAAACCGCCGATGCCGCTGATGTATTGCACGAATACGGAAGTACGGAGCGAAAAATCCGCCGCGTTGTTGTAAACCAGCGCCACTTCCGCGCTGGGCAGCATACCGGTCAGCGGTATGTCTGAAGGATTGTTTTTGTTGATATTGGCGTCTTCCAGCAAATTGCCGCAGGAACCGATCAACGGTATCGCCGCAAGCATTGCCAGCCTTCGCAATGTTTTTATTGTCATGACAGATCTTTTTACAATAGGTTAGAACGAAACTCTCAGCGCGGCGCCATAACTTTTGGTGGTGGGATAATTGAAGAAATCCGATCCGTAGCCGTTGGTAGAGCCTCCGCGCAGGTTCACGTCCGGGTCGCTGCCGGTGTAGTTCGTCCAGGTGATGAGGTTCCGGCCGGTGAGCGTCAGTTCCAGTTCAGACAGCCGCAGGCGCTGCACCAGGCTTTTCGGGAAACTGTAGCTCAGGTTCACATCGCGCAGCCGCAGCCACCAGAGGTCTTTTTCAATAAAAACCGAACCGTAGTTGATCGTGCTTTTATACCAGGCTTCACCCGGCACTACTTTGATGGTGTTCTGTTTGCCGCTGGAAAGGCCTACGCCGTCGAACACCACCTGGTCGTAACGGTTTTCCGTTTCTTTCGCCACCCCGTTGTTCACCATCTGCGCCAGCGTACTGTTGTAGATGTCGAAGTTCTGCCGGTTGTCCAACAAGAAAGAAAAACTGATGTTCTTATAACTGATCGTATTGCGCAAGCCTGCATTCCACAAGGGATTGGGGTCGCCGATCACGCTGGGTGAAGCTTCCGCGAGGGGCAGGCCGTAGTTGCCGTTAGGCCCGCCGTTGATCTGCTCCCGGTCGTCTATCAGCACCTTTCCTTCAGCATTGGTGCGAAGCGCACGGCCGTAGATCACGCTGAAAGCGTTACCCGGCGCAATGATCTGAGTGCCGCCGTTGGTGCTCATCAGCGAGATCATGCTGTTTTCTCCCGTCAACGCATGTACGAAACTTTTGTTATGCGCGAAGTTGAGCACGGCCGACCAGCGGAAGTTGCGTTTGTTCACCAGCACGCCGGTTACGATGGCTTCCACGCCGCTGTTGGTAATAAGACCGGCATTGGTAATGAAGCTGCTGTAACCGGTGGACGCGGGGATGCTCACGGGCAGTATCTGGTCGCGGCTTTCGTTTTTGTAATACGTCGCTTCCACGCCCAGTCTGTTTTTGAAGAACCATGCTTCCAGACCGCCTTCGTAAGAAGTGATCCTTTCCGGTTTGAGGCCTTTATTGCCCAGCGTAGCGTCAAGACTGTAACCTGCGAGGCCGTTGAACGGGAAATTCAGCGTTTGCCCCTGCGCAGAGCCGGTCACCGTGGTGGAGGAATAATACGTGCCGAGCGAATACGGCTGCGCGTCGTTGCCCACCTGCGCGTACGATGCGCGAAGCTTCAGGTAATCCAGCCAGGGCACGTCCCAGTTCAGCGATTCGTTCACGATCCAGCCGAGGCTTGCGGACGGGTAAAAGAAGGAGTTTTTCCCTTTGGCAAGTGTAGAGGTCCATTCGTTCCGTCCCGTAACGTTTAATATCAGCCAGTTGCGGTAATCCAGCTCGGCGCTGGCATAACCCGCCACCAGCCTGCGTTGCGTGGTCGCCTGCGTAACGTTGAAGGTAGACGCGTTGCTGATGTTCTCGAAGCCGGGCAGGTTGAGATTGTTGCCCTGGTTCACGGCAGCGTCCAGCTGGTGGTCGAAATAATTATGACCGGCGATCACTTTCAGGTTGAACCGGTTGGACAGTTTCCTGCTGGCCGTGAGGTAAAGATCGGTATTGATATCGCGGTTGAGGAACGTGTAATTCATGAGCACGCCCGCCGGAAACGCCACCGACCCTTTGTTGAAAAGGGCCATCCTTTTTTCGTTGTAGATGTCCGCTCCCACGCGCAGGGTGGCCGTGAGCCAGTCGAAAAGCCGGTAATTGGTTTCTTCCACCAGCACCACGCGGTTGTTGTTGTCGGTATGCGGGTTGTTGTTGAGGGACCAATATGGACCGTCGAACCCGAAAGTGCCGCCTGCATACGCGCGCTGGGAGCCGTCTTCGAAGGTGTACGAGCGCGGATCGTTGGCAGGGTCTTTCAGCCCGTTGGTGATGTCGAAATTCGCCGGCGTGTTCATCAGGCTTCGTAAAGCCCCGCCAGGCGCGCCTCCGGGCAGCATCCTGTTGCCTGAGCCGGTTTTGAAGTAGTTGGCGGACACGGAAAAGTCCAGCTTGTCTGAAGCCTGGAAAGTAGCGCCGAAACGGGCGGTGTTGCGGAAAAAGTCGGTGGTGGGCACAATTCCTTTCTGGGAAAGCCTTCCGAAGGAAAAATAATAACCGAACTTCTCCGTTTTGCCGGTTACGCTTACGGAATTGTCGTTGGTATGGCCGGTTTCAAAAAAGTTGCCGATGTTGTCGTAGCGGTTCACCGGAATGCCGTTGGAGGTAGGGTCGCTCTTGCCTACGATGGCGCCGTTCACGTCCCATTTGCTGGGCGTCGTGCTGTAGGTAAGCGTGTCCAGCAGCGGCCCCCAGCTGTCTTCCGAGCCGTTCTGCCCCGGCGCCAGGTATTTTTTTCCGAAACCCTGCGCGAATTTCCGCTGCAGCGGCTGCAACCGGCGTGCGATGTTTTCGAAAGTAAGACTGCTGTACAGCGATACTTTTAATTTCCGCGGCTCCTTCCCGCTGCCGCCCTTTTTGCTGGTGATCACCACCGCCCCGTTAGACGCGCGGATACCGTACAACGCCGCCGCAGCCGGGCCTTTCAGCACAGCAATACTTTCGATGTCGTTGGGGTTGAGGTCTACCGCGCGGTTCGACTGGTTCACGATCTGGTTGGCATTCTGGATCGCGAGGCCCGTGTTGGAATTATCGATGGGCATGCCGTCGAGGATAAACAACGGAGAATTTTCGCCCAGCACCGAAGCCGAACCCCGGATGCGGATGGTGGCGGAACCGCCCGGCTGGCCGCTGCTGGTGTTGATCTGAACGCCTGCCACCTTGCCGCTGAGGGCAGACACGATGTTGGGTTCTTTCGTGGCGGTTATCTCCGTTCCTTTTAAATTTTGTACGGAATAATTGATCGATTTTTTAGTGGTTTTGATACCTAAAGCCGTCACCACCACTTCATCCAGCTGCCCGATATTGTATTGCAGCACGATGGAAATATGCCGCTGGCCGTTCACCGGTACTTCGCGGGAATTAAAACCGGTAAAGGAAAATACCAGGTTCCCGCCATCCGGCGCGTTGATGCTGAATTTGCCGGAACTATCGGTGACCGTGCCGCGGGAAGTGCCTTTCACCGCTATGTTCACACCTTCGAGGATCTCTCCTTTGTCTGACCTCACCACGCCGGAAACCTGTTTCAGGGCAACCGACTGGGCGGAGGTTACGGTGGCGATGGCCAAAAGCATTTTGAGCCATAATAACCACTTAATTTTCATACGAATTTATTTATATTCGGTCCAGGTAATAAGGCGGCGGAAGAGCATTCAAATGCCCTCCTGCCATGATTTGCGTCAGCCTTTTTATACAGGCCGGTTATCGCTCCAACGATGCCGGCCATCTTTTTTATGAACGCTACGGACCAGCCCTGTCTGAGGGCATCATAAATTGATGTGCCATGATTTTTTTATATAGATAAGACAGAAAAAAACTGACGGGGATTCCGGTCAGCACATATCACAACAGCCACGGTTGACTTTGGCGGTTTCAAAAATAAAGGGCCGTTCAGCTAAAGGCCCTGATGTTGGTCTCATATGCCCAATGTTTACAATTCATGCAAAGCCAGTCTGCTCTCCCCCGCGCCAGCCAATACGCACGGGGGCTTGCGGAACAAAGATAATCCTATTATCCTATAAAACAAGTAGACTAATAGAAATTATTCATCGGGGCATTTACAGGGGGCAGGATGGTGCGGGTTGCCGGCGAAGGGATTTTTTATCTTCTTGTGTAAAGCCTGATTTTTATTTGTTATTTTAAGAGACCCTTAAAAAATTCCATGTATGAAAACATGCGCGGCCATTCTCACCGGATTATTGTTATTCTCCCAGTTCGCAGGGGCGCAGGTAAGTTTCAAAAAACATACGCTCCTCAACGTCTTTATTTCCGAAGGCGCCGCCACCGGCGATGTAAACCGCGACGGGAAAACGGACATTCTCGCCGGCTTTTATTGGTTTGAAGCGCCCGGCTGGAAACGGCACGTTGTGCATGCGGATACGCTAAATCATCTTCCCGGTTATTGCACCACGTTCCTGAATTTTTGTACGGACGTGAATAACGACGGCTGGCCCGACCTCATCCGTTTCGACCAGCCGGGCGATGTATGCGTGTGGTACGAAAATCCGCGCGGGAAAGAAGTCCTTTGGAAATCGCATCTCATTCTCGCCAACGCGGGTAACGAAACACCGATTTTTGTAGATGTGGACAACGACGGCAAAAAGGATATCATCTGCAACGATTCCCGCAACCGGCAGGTATTGTGGATAAAAGCGCCTTCCAAAAAAGGGGATACCGCCTGGACGAAACACATCATCAGCAACGACAGCCTGCTGGGCACCCATAAATACACCCACGGCCTCGGATGGGGCGATGTGAATAAAGACGGCCGCAACGATGTGATCATCCGCGAAGGCTGGTGGGAATCCCCGGCAAACGTAACACAGGAAAACTGGCGATTCCACCCCGCTGCACTCGGCGAAGAAGCCTCCAATATGTTCGTGCTGGATGCGGACGGCGACGGCGATATGGACGTAATAAGCGCATCCGCGCACAAATATGGCATCTGGTGGCACGAACAAAAATCGGACGGTTTCGTTACCCACGAGATCGGCAAACAGTTTTCGCAAACGCATTCCATGGCGCTGGAAGATATGAATAACGACGGTCACCCCGACCTCGTGACAGGCAAACGGTATTTCGCGCACAACGGCAAAGACCCCGGCGCGTTCGAGCCCGCCGTGCTGTACTGGTTCGAGTACAAACCCGGCAAAACTCCCTCCTGGACGCCCCACCAGATCGACGACAATTCCGGCGTGGGCAACAGTTTCACCGTCACCGATCTCAACAAAGACGGTTTGTTAGATATTATTACGTCAAATAAGAAAGGGGTTTATTATTTTGAGCAGGTAAAAAAGTAAAGATGGATACCGTCACTTTATACCGGCCTACAGGGTTAAAAGAACTGGAACTGATCGCCGCCGCCGGTTTCAGGGAGTTTCCGCCGCGGCTTTCGTGGCAGCCCATTTTTTATCCCGTGCTGAACCAGCCATATGCGGAGCAGATCGCGCTGGAGTGGAATACGAACGACGCAGGATCGGGTTATTGCGGGATCGTGACACGTTTTCAAATCCCGGCGGCGCTTTTCGCAAAATACAAAGTGCAGAACGTTGGCGGGGAGATCCACAACGAGCTGTGGGTGCCTGCCGAAGAACTGGCGGCATTCAACAGCGAAATACAGGGAAAAATTGAAGTCGTAAAAACTTTCCTGGGCGAAGCGTATGTACCGCCCGCCGACGCTTCGCTTGCAAAACTGATCACGTCTGTCGCAGACCATAAAACACATTCATAAATGGCCACACCCAACCGACCCGAAGTCTGGCAAAGAGGCCCGGTAGAAGGCATTCCCCTGCTGCTGCAACCCGTAGCGCATGCGCTGTTGCACGCTGGTGAAGAGCTGGACGCCCTCATGCAGGGCTTCGACGAAAACCTGCTGTGGGAAAAACCCGCGGGCGTTGCTTCGCCGGGCTTTCACCTGCAACATCTTTCCGGCGTGATAGACAGGCTGCTTACCTACGCTCGCGGGGAGACGCTTTCACCGGAACAAATGGAACTGCTCCGCCTCGAAAATGTAGCGCCGCAGCCCGGTCTCACCGTTCCCGCGCTCCTCTCCCGTTTCCACGAACAGGTACGGCTCGCTTTACAACAACTTTCCAATACAAACGAGGCCACGCTCACCGATTTCCGGGGCATCGGGCGCAAACAGGTGCCTACCAACGTGATCGGCCTGCTTGTGCATGCAGCCGAACATACCATGCGGCACATAGGGCAGCTGAACGTAACGGTAAGAGTATTGAGCGGTTTGTCGCGATAGGCCCGGAAACTGGCACGTTTCACCGCGTTTGTTTTGTTGTATTGCGATAGTTTTATCGGATTTTACGCAGCGCCCACCGGTCATCCTGATTTCCAGAAAGATTTTTCCAGGTACAAAACAGGGAAAGGATCTGTACAATTCCCGCTCAGCGAAACGATGCCGCTGGCGCTTATCAAAAGGATCGTGCGATTCAGGATTGCGGAACTGAAACCATAGCCGCCGCCTTCCTTCTTTCCAATACCCGCTGCCGGAGCTTCAGGAACGGCGCTTCCACGGTTTTATTCAGCACCCACGCCGCCAGGCCCGCTGCCAGCAGGCAAAGCACGAACATCACGTTGCCCTTCGGCTCCAGGCCCGCATCGATCAGCAGCGGCTGCACGACGTGGATCACGCCTTTGTGCAGCAAATACAGGGAGAAGGATAATTTAGCGACCAGCGCGGTAAAACGGCTGCTATACCTGTATAAAAAACAGGTCGGGCAAATGGCGGCCATTACCAGCAGGCCATACCCGGCAGACACTACCGGGTAACCAAAAATAGATGCAGAAAAACTCTTCTGATCGTCGCACAGGAACCAGGCGCCCGTTAACACCAGCAGCCCCAGCACCAGCACTTTATTGCCATGCTGAAAGATCTTTTCCTTCACCTTCGGCACAAATACGAACAACGCGGCGATCGCCACGCCGGCCAGCAGGCCGTCCAGGCGGTTGTAGGTCGGGTAATACATCTGTTTATACCAGGTAATACCGAAAGTAGCATTCCCCATATCCGGCACGATCAGCAGGTACCAGCTCAGCAACCGCGCCACGAAACCGAATAGCAGCACGCCCAGCAGCAGCCAGCCCCCGCTTTTCTGCACGCCGGAACGCGTTATCCCGATCAGCACGAGCGGGAACAGCAGGTAAAAATGTTCTTCCACGCACAACGACCACACATGCGAAAACGTACCGAAATTCTTTATGTCAAAACCAAAATTCTGTGTAAACGTGAGGAACTTCCAAAGCGGCGGCAACGCCTCCCTTTCATGAAACCCCGGGAAAACGAAATAGATGGCGAGCACCACCAGGTAAGCCGGGATGATCCTGAACACGCGTTTGATCATAAATTCCGGCATGGAAACGGATCTACTGGCGGCCATGCCCGCAAACAGCTGCGAAGAAATAAGATACCCGCTGAGCACAAAAAAGAGGTCTACCCCAGACCATCCGAAACCCATGATATCGTCGATCCACCCCGGGTGTTTGAACATCCGGATGTGGTAAAACAGCACCATCATGATAGCCAGCGCCCTGAGATGGTCCAGCCCGGCAAGTTTTCCGTGTTTTGCCGCGTGGGTTTCCGTTGATTGTGTTGTCATATCGCTCACCTGGTTTCGGTAAGAATAAAAATATATATTCCGGGGGAGGAATGCAATCCTGCGGTAGAAGGAAAAACTTAACTTTAGAAAAACTTCGTTGTATGAGTTTCAAGGAAACATTTAGCGCTCATGGCGAAAACCTCGTCAAAAAAGTAAAGGAGCTGATCGAGGAAGGGAATGTGCGGAAGATCTCGATCGCGGACAAAGACGGGAAAGAGATCATGAGCTTCCCGCTCACCATTGGCGTGGTAGGCGTAGTGTTCGCCCCGATACTGGCTGCCGTGGGAGCCGCGGCGGCGCTGATCGGCGACTGTTCCATCACGGTGGAAAGGGAAGCGTAATTTTGACAATCTTTCCCTGATGAAACTGCGCTTTAGCTGGCAGTACTTTGCGTTCACCGTGTTGATCTTTGTAACGGAAGTACTCATCGCCCTGTACCTGCACGATGATTTTGTGCGACCTTATGCCGGGGATTTTCTCGTGGTGATCCTGATCTATTGTTTTGTGCGGAGTTTCGTGCAGGCGCCGGTATGGCCGGTAGCGCTGGGTGTGCTGGCGTTTTCTTACCTTATCGAGGCGCTACAGTATCTGAATATCGTAAAACGCCTGGGCCTGGAACATTCACGGGCAGCCAACATCATCATCGGCAATTATTTCACCTGGCACGATATCCTCGCTTATACGCTGGGCGTGGGGTTTGTGATATTGATGGAGAAAATCCCCAGTCCTTTCCGGAGCATTTAAAGGATCTACCGCTCATTCCTGCATTTTTCTGAAATCCGTCTCTTTGCCCCAGCGGTCGTGCAACCGGAAAGCGGAAACGGTTTCGCCTTCTTTTTCAAGAATGGTGAACAGGTAGGTTTCTTCCCGCGCATAATTGAACGAAAATTCCAGGTAATCTTTCCCCTGTCGATTAAAAAAACGATAAGTGCCGAGCTTGTCTTCCCAGCTGAACGCACTGTTTTCCGGGAAGAATTGCAGCGAGGGGCGGTTTTGCCGGAAGGTGCTGTAAGCAGGATATAACAACATAACCGTGCCGCTTTACCGCAAAGGTAACGATACCAAAGCTTTCCTGCCGCTCGGATGGTCATTTCTGCTCCAGCCGTCTTTGTTTTCGAAAATGGAATAATAAACACGCGCCCCCCGCGTTATCATTGCAGAGTTATTACCGTATCGCATTAAACCCGTCAAATCATGCGCTCCCCACTGCCCGCCACGGCCATTATCGCTTTTGCGCTTGTTCTGTACAGCTGTTCGGCCATGCAGAACACCTTTTCGCGCAAAAACCAGGTGTACCAGCCGCCACGCATCGGGGCGGAACACCGTTTTGAAGACGGGCTGCGCAGGCAGAAAAACCCGGATAACCTCTTCAGCAAAAAAGAAAGAAAAGAAATGGAGAAAATGGGGATGATCACCGGTAAAGAACGCACCGCCCCCAACACCCGCATCACGCCCATGCAGGCAGACAGCCTCCTCACCGGCAAAACGCGCGATACCACGCAGGCCGCCCCGGCAGACAGCTCCCAGGTTATTCCCGCGGACAGTACCGCCCCGCACCCCACAGATACCACGCGCCGCCATTAAAAAAAAGATTTCCCGTTCAGAAAATCCCTTTGCAGCGTTGTTATTTTGCAGGAGGTGTTTTGAGCGGCTCCTCATTCCCACGGTGACAGGTGTAACAAGACACTTCCGCCACCTGGTGGCCTTTAAAATATTTTTTATTGATCCGCGCGGTCATACGCATCATGTCGCGCGCGATTTTTTTGTGGTCGTTTTCATCGCTGGCGAAATCCAGTTTTTTGGGATCGTCTTTACGCGGCGCATGACAAAAATTACATTTTACGCCCAGCGCGTCTTTAAATTCCCTCATTACTTTTTCAAGTTCTTCGTGGCTGGTGTTTTTGGGAAGCACCTTCAGGTTTTTAGCCTTTTCGTGCTGTTGCTGCTGCGGCAGCGAGAGTGAGCATAACGTGACTGACAGTACTATTGACCCCAATAATACCATGCTATTCTTCCTTTTCATAGTTCAGATTTGGTAAATAAGGTAATAAATTTTTTGAAACAGCTGTTCTTTTTTTTCCATGTGTGTACTCCCTCGCCTTTTCCCGATTGTCTTATCATAAAACAAACATTTCGTTCGACCCGCAAAACCGGCCTCCGTGGCCGGGAGGGCGCCCCGTTGTTTTTATCCATCATTCATCACTAAAATCAATTTCTTATGAACCGGAAAATGTATGTAAACCTCCCCGTTATGTTAAAAGGCACGATTTTTACCTTTGCCACGGCCGCGCTGATCTTTCTCATCGGCTGTTACAAAATGGAGCCGTCCCCGCCGTCTGAAGAAACATCCATGCTGAGCAACACACAGCTGCTGCTGCCCGAAATATATGTGAACGACGTTGGGGCAAGCGGTACCGATGCGATCAACGATACCTGGGCCTTCCAGAAAGCGATCGATTCGATGGCAGGCCTTGGCGGCGGCATCGTGCGGGTGCGCACCGGCAACTATTACATCGATGCGGACACGTCCATCAGGATGAAGAACAACGTGGTGCTGTACATGTACGATACCACGCGCCGGCTGATCGTACGCCCCACTTCCTCCACGCGTTATCACGCCATCCTCGTTGAGTTCGTAGACAACGTCAGCATCTTCGGCGGCAAAATCGTCGGCGACCGCGACATTCACACCGGCACCACGGGCGAATGGGGCATGGGCATCGCGATATACGGCAGCACGAACGTGAAGGTCAACCGCACATCCATCGCCAATTGCTGGGGCGACGGCATCGTGGTTGGCGCGCGCAAAAATAACGGCGTCACCACCGTTAGCCGCGACGTAACGATCTTGCGGGCCATCAGCAGCAACAACCGCCGCCAGGCGCTCACCATCGGCGGCGTGAACGGGCTGGAGGTAGACAGCTGCGTGTTCACCTACACCGCCGGCACCGCTCCGCAGGACGGTATCGACATCGAGCCGGACAGCGATACCGCGCAAAACGTTTACATCAGGAATTGCGAGATCGCGCACAACATCGGGAATGGGGTGGAGATGAACGCCAAACCTTCCACCAGCGCCAAAATCAGGAACATTTTCGTAACGAACAATTATATACACCACAACGCGTACAGCGCTTACGTGCTGCATGTGCAGAACTCCACGATCAACAACAACCGCTTCTCCGCAAACCGCGTCCGCAACCAGATCTACGCGCTGGATACTACCAACTGCGTATTTGTTCCGAATACAATTAACTGATCTCTTAAAAAAATGTGATCCGAAAAGGGCTGTTCGTTCAGAGCAGCCCTTTTTCATGTGAAGCGTATCCTGTTCATGGCGGAAAGGAGTGTGAAATACCGTTTGACAATCAAAAATATTATTTTAACTTTGAAATACAAAGTACTTTCCAATACTCATTAAGGCGTTTATGAGCCATCTGCGCCGCTTTTATCTTCCCAACCGTTCTGCTGGCAAAACGGCGCGAATCCCTGGACAACTCTCCTACCCGTTTCACGGCAAGCACTTCCGGGATCGGGAACGACGGCGGCCTTTTCGTCGATTTCAAGGAAAACGGGCGTTTGGTCGCTACCCGCAGCGACCATTGGCTGGTTACCTGTTATTGGGGGAAATATTCCCGGGAAAACGACGTTATTGAAATAGACATCCCTTTCGACTTCGAGCTGGGTAAAAAACCAATTTTGACCGATACTTCGCTGGTATTTCCCGGCGAAATCCCCTTCCAGGCCCACAAACGATAATTAGGCATTATAGTTGTTATATTTCTAATAACAGGCCCTGCAGGGTGTAAAAGATACCCGTTAAATTTTTAACATTTCCACAATAGATTCAAGTGTAAACTTTTCTCGTCATTAGTCGTCTAATAATTGTAAACAACAGCGTATCGTATGAGAATATTACATTCATTGCCTGCCGTTCTGTTCAGCATTTTGCTGACCACCGGCGTGAAGGCGCAGGACGAAACGGGTTTGCCTGGAGACAACTTCAGCCTCGAAGGCGCGCTGGAGATGTTCAAAAAGGCCGGAAATCCCGAGGAATTTGAGAAAATGCTGAATACGAAGAAGAATGGCATCAATAACCTCGATCTGAACAACGACGGAAATATCGATTATATCCGCGTAGTCAATAAAAAAGATGGAGACGTACAGCTCTTCGTATTACAGTCATTAGTGTCGGCTTCCGAAAGCCAGGACATTGCCGTGATTGAACTGGAAAAAACCGGTGATCAGTCCGCAGTGGTCCAGATCGTGGGCGACGAGGATATCTACGGCGTATCAAAGATCGTAGAGCCTTCCCGCGAAGAAGAAACCGCCTATTTTGAAGGCGAAACGTATTCGCTTTCAGACCGCCCGGCGCACGGGCCCAACGCCACTGTGGAAGCCTCCGGGCTGGTGGTGAACGTGTGGTTCTGGCCGTTTGTGCGTTATGTATACGCGCCGCATTACACCGTATGGGTGTCTCCCTGGAGATGGTATCATTACCCCGTTTGGTGGGACCCCTGGGAGCCGCTGGCATGGCACGTTTACCAGCCGATCTGCTACCGTTACCGCCCTCACTACGTAGTGGTGCATACGCACCGCGTGATGCGCGCACCGCGTATCTACCGCCCTATGCGCGTGTCTTCCCCCTACGTATATAACAGGAACCGCGTAGTGGTGAATAACTACCGAACAAACTACAACCGAAGTATGCCCCGCCGTACGGACAACGGCGTGGTGAACAGGAACGACAGAAGCGTACGCCCGCGCCAGTTCGACCGCGCTACCAGCGAGAACAAAACCACGCCGCGCACGTTCGACCGCAATTCCAATGTGAACAGGCCTACAGCTCCCGGCCGTGCCGACCGTACGCCCGATGTGAACAGAAGCACACCGTCTCGCCGGTACGACCGTACACCGGATGCAAACAGGCCCACAGCACCCGGCCGTGCCGACCGTACGCCCGATGTGAACAGAAGCACACCGTCTCGCCGGTTCGACCGTAATACGGCCAGGCCGCAGATCAACGCCCCCAATCGTAATTACGACCGCAGCAGCGCACCTTCTGCCGCACCGCAGCGCCAGTACAACCGCCGTGAAATAAACCGCAGCCCGAGCCCTGCCCAACGTTCTGCAGACAGGCCGCAACGCCAGTTCAACCGCAGTTCGGCCCCGGGCTCAAGGCCGCAGGGCGGACAGATCAATCGCGGCAGCAGCGGCTCACGTTCGTCCGGGGCACCGCAACGGACGGTCCAGCGGTCGCCAAGAGGAAGGTCATAGTTGAATTTAGATATCAGTGTTAAATGGGAACGCACCTATGGGTGTTGTTCCCATTTTTTTGCGGAAGCAGCTTACATGCGTTTCAGCCGTGTTTTTGCAGTCGCGGCGCAAGCGGCAGCTGGTACTGTTTTCTTTTCGTCATGTCGATGGGATAATTTTTCATCGTTCTTTTGAAACAATAAAACCCGTTCATAAAAAGCGACAGGTAAAACGCGCCGGGTCTCAGCTTAAAAAAACTTCTCACGATCCTTTTGAAGGATTTGGAAAAGGAAAAAGCGTCTTTCCACAACGTTCTGTGCGCCTGAAGCAATTCGTCGGGCGAAAGATTATTCGGCACGAAAGCCACATTGTAACCGTTGTAGAAGCTCCAGTCCCGGTCTTTCAGTATTCTCCCCTGGCTTTCGAACGTTTTATGAATGGGCGTTCCTTTGAAAGGCGTCATGATGCTCAGGAAGGGCACATCTACGCCGATATCCATCAGGCGGTCTGCCATTTCTTCGATGCTTTCCCGCGTATCGTGATCGAAGCCGGAGATAAAACCGGCCATCACGGCGATGCCTTTTTTATGAACGGCGGAAACGGCCTTTTTATAATGCTCTATTTTATTTTGTTTTTTGTTGGCATCGGCGAGCGAATCTTTGCCGAACGATTCTATGCCGAAGAATACGCCGATGCAGCCGGATTCTTTCATCAGCTGCAGCAGCTCTTCGTCCTTCGCAATGTCCATGCTCGCCTGGGTGAGCCACCACACGTTCAGTTCTTTTAACTTCAGCAGCAGTTCCCGGATATATTTCCGGTTGATGGTCAGGTTATCGTCCCAGAACCATACGACCTTTCTTTGCCACCAGTATTTGAAATCGTTATACGATGCGTCCCTGATCACATCATCCACGGGGCGCAGCCGGAAGCCGGGATTCAGGCTGGGAACGGTGCAGAAGGAACAGGAGAACGGGCATCCGCGGGTAGCCTGGATCACTTTTTTAATGAAGAATTTATCGGGCAGCAGATCGAACCGGGGCGTTGGAATATCTTTCAGGTCGGTAGGCTCGCCTTTGTAAACGGGCGACAATTTCCCGTTGGAATAATCATCCAGCAGCTGTTTCCAGACCGATTCCGCTTCTCCTGCTACGACCGCGTCGAAGTGCGTGAGCCCTTCTTCGATGTTGTAAGTAACATGCGGCCCGCCGGCGACGACGGTCTTCCCTCTTTTCCTGAACTCCTTCGCCAGCGAAAAGGCGGCCGGCGCAAAACCGCTGAAAAAAGAAATGGCGATGAGATCGGCGTCGCTGTCGGTATCCACGGGCTGCACCTGCTGATGGATCACCCGTACGTGATGCTCCCGGGGCGTTAACGCGGCGAGGTGAATGCCGGTGATGGGCGGCACAAAGTCTTTCTCATGGCCGAATTCATAGCGTTGCATATAAACAATAATGATGTCGATTTTCATACCGCTACATCACCGCTTTTCAGTCGTTAACCAGGTGACAATACAAATATATGATTTACTTTGTAATTCAAAGTACTTTTTAAATTAAAAATCGGGTGGCTGGTTTGAAAGTTTATGATAAAAATCCCCGCTTCGTTAACCCAATTCCCGTATTCATTAAACCGCCGGCCTGCCCTTTTCCCGCGCGCCGCATCTTTGCGTCATAAACCTCAAAACACTGTAAAAATGAAAACTGTACTCAAAAATTCGGGGCTTCTCCTGGTGCTTGCAGGTGCCCTGTTCACCGCTTGTGAAAAACCGGACGATTTTGTTAACAAAGGATTTGATGTTGACCTCTTCTCCAAAAATCTCAAAGCAAGCTCTGAAGGCCAAACCGTAGGTTACGGCTTCGCCATTGCGCAAAACGGAAAGATCGTGAAGTATGGCAGCGGCGGCCATGCCCGCAAAGCCATCGACGCGCCGGAAACAGATTACCTGATCACCACCCGGCAGGCGACCGGCAGCTGTACCAAGACCATTACGGCGCTGGCGGTGTTGAAGGCAATGGAAGATAAAAGCAGGAATGAAAATTCTTTTCTCTGGGAACTGTTGCCTCCTTCCTGGAACATTCCCGCGGTTAACCGGCAGATCAGGGTGTCTCACCTCCTGTCGCACAAATCGGGGCTGACCTACTTCGGCGACAGTTACGCCGCCCTCCGCCAAACCATGCAAACCCCAACCACCGGTTTTGGCGACGAACAAAAGTTCTATGCGTACAATAACGTCAACTTCCTTATGTGCCGCGTGTTGCTTCCCTGCGTCGTAAGCGGAACAGCGGCATTTGAAGGGCAGTCTGACGAGGCGGCAGACGAAGCCGTATCGCAGCTCTACCGCGCCTATGTGCGTGAGAAGATCTTCAAAACGGCCGGCTTGCCGGATTACAGCAAGATCAACATCGGCCCCTGGAACGATGCCGGCCCGATAACCCTTAAAAACCCGGACCGCCAGATGACCTTGTATTACAACTATTCCCTTCCCCAGCTGAACGGCATGATGAAATACACGACCTACCTCGAAAGCGGGGCAGGCGGCTGGTATATGAACGCCGCGGAAGTAGTGCAGGTGATGCTGACGGCGGAAGCCCACAAGATCGTGTCTTCCGGCATGCTGACGCGCATGAAGGAGAAGCTCATGGGCTTCGACAACATCGTGCCCGGCAAACATGGCAATTACTACTGGAAAAACGGCATCTGGGGCGACCCGCAGGTGCGTGGCATTTACACCGTGATCATGCATTTTCCGAACAACGTGCAGGTGGTATGGCACACCAATTCCCGCCAGACCAATATCGGCGACCCGGAAAACGTGATTGCGAAGGCATATGACGATGCGTGGAGATGATCGTTCAATTTTACCGGATACCTGAAAGGCCGATGCTGTTATAGCGTCGGCTTTTTGTTTTGAAATAAATTTGGTAAAATGTAAAGTATGAATTACATTTAGTAATGTTAAAATTACATTTATGAAGCAAAATCCTTTTCCCTATTCCCACTGGTTTAAAATATTGGGCGCGCTGGTGATTATTGCCGGCATTTTCAGTTTTTTCCAGCAGCATTATAAAAAAGGGGTGTATGATTTTAATGAACTAGCGGTAGGCATAAGTTGGGGATTTGTTTTTATTTTCTTTTCAAAAGAAAAAACGGACGATGAAATGATGCGGAGCCTCAAGTTCAAAGCCCTGTCCATAGCCGTGATCGTCTCATTTTCCCTTACCCATCTTTACAATTATCTTTTCCTGAACTGGCGTTTGGAGCGCGGTAAGGATATTATTCTTTCGATTTCAGCATACCAGTTTTTAGCTTTGACGCTGATAATTGCCACAGGCTACTTTTATTACCTGCGGCACCAGGCAACATCAATCGGAAAGGAATGAAAAATCTTATAAAAGTTGAGCGTGCGAGACAAAATCTGACACAAGCGGAGTTAGCGGAAAAAGTGAAAGTTGCCCGGCAGACGATCATAGCGATCGAGACGGGAAAGTTTTTGCCATCAACGATCCTGGCGTTTAAAATTGCCAAAATACTCCAATGCAGGCCGGATGAAATTTTTGAGCTGGAAGACCAGGATTGGTTGTAGGCCGGTTATCCTTTTTTGCATTTGATCAAAAACATTGGGTAGTTTTCGGTCACTTCCGCGATCTCAAATAACCCGGCCTGGTCAAATTCTTCATGGATGGATGTTTTATCGTAGAAATACATCTTAACCCCGCCGAACATTTCATAACGGTCTTTGCCGATCAACTCGCCTTTACCGTAAGTTTCCGCACTTTTCGAGATGGCTGTGAAAAACATGTAGCCGTTTTCCGTTAGCTGGTTGTAGCAGTCGCGGATCAGTTTTTGCCTTTCGTGACTGTCTAACAAATGGATCAGCGCGTAGCAGAATATTCCGTCGTATTGGTAATTGTCGAACGGCATGTCGGTTACCGAGCCGTGATGGATGACCATATCCGTGCCGTAATGTTTTTTTGCCATTTCGATCGCGGTTTCCGATATCTCGATCCCGGTTACAGTTATGCCGTTGTCCCTGAAAACCTGTGCGTTCCGGCCGTAGCCGATCCCGGGGATGAGTATATTTTTCACGGCTTTTCCAACAAAAAAATCCTTTGTCAATATTGCCGAATTGGACGGTCCGAAACCCCACATTTCCTGCTTTTCCTTGAAAGCGGCTTCCCAGAATTCCGGTTTCCCGGTTTCATTCTCCATATGCGCATTTTTAAAAAATTGCAACAAAGTTACAATTTTTTATTTCCAGGCGCCCATCAGTCTTCTCAGCACGATGATCTCCCCGGTATGATAGCTGGTATGATCGGCTATCAGCATGGCTTCTCTCAGGAGGTTCTGTCCGCTCCCATGTGCGAAAGGCGTGAAGAGGTCGGCCCCTGGCGCTTCCAGCAGTCCGATAAAAGTTTTGCGGTCGTTCGTGATCTGCGTTATGCTTTCCTTCCATGCCGCCGCGTTTTCGGGGGCCTGTTCCTTTGGCCAGTAACCTTCCGGCCATTGGGGGGATTCGTAACCGGGATCGCGGGAAAATTCCAGGATATCGAGCTGCGTAATGCGGATGTGCTCTACCAGTTGCCATATGCTGTAAGGCATGCCTTCGGGCACCTGACCCTGCAGTTTGGCCGGCAGGTCTTTTACAGCCTGTTCGAAGGTAGCATGGGCGTGACCGCCGTTCAGCAGTTCTTTCAGATTGTTGATGAGGATCGAAACTTCTTTCATGATGCGTGTTTTCAGGATAAAATTACAACGGGCCGCCGGACCGTGATCGTCCTTTTTTGTTAACTTTAAGTATATTCCATCCGTACAACAATCAAGATCAAACTTCGTTCAGATCCCGCACACGACACAACTGGTAACGATTAAAAATAAGGAATCGTGAAAAAAACAATTGCAGTTATTCTTTGTTTCCTTCAATTTGACGAAGCGGTGGTAGCACAGGACCATCGCGGTTTGATAGATTCATCGTTGTTGCCTGTACAGCAGGCGCATTATTTGCCTGAATATACATTTGACAAACCCGTGAACAACCAGGCATGGCAAACGCAGAAAAGCGGGCTGCATGCGGGATTCGGCTCTTCCGGCAAATCGTATTTCAGAACAGAAGTCCCGTTGCAAACTGAGCAAAACGTATGGGAAACAACGGGTTGGAAAGGAGAAAGGCTGAACGCGCAGATACTGGTTTGGTCGCCCGACAGCCTGCAACAGGTACGGCTCACCGTTTCCGATCTGAACAATGCGGCGGGCAAGGTTATCGGCAGCAGTAATATCCGTTTGCAGCTTGTAAGGTATGTGATCTCGAATTATCCCTATGGCGCCGCTGATGCCGTTTGCGGTCAAACGCCGTATAAGAACGGGTACCTGATGCCGGACAGGCTCGAAACATTGGACCGTTTTGATCTGCCCGGCAAAACAACGCGGCCGGTATGGGTTTCATTGGATGTGCCTGCTTCCGCGGAAACAGGTATCTATTCCGGCATCATCACCGTTACCACCGGCAGCAGCAGTATTTCGTTACAGGTAAAAATAAAAGTGCAGGGCCAGGTATTGCCTTCGCCACGCGACTGGAGCTACCGGCTGGACCTGTGGCAGAACCCATGGGTGGTGGCATGGAAAAATCACCTCGTTCCCTGGTCGGCGGAACACAAGGTTTTATTAAAACAACATTTGAAATTGTATGCCGATGCCGGTGGGAAATACATCACCACGTATGCCGTTCATTCGCCCTGGGCGGACAATTCCTATATGATCGAAGGCGGTATGATTGAATGGATCAAACAAAAGAACGGCCGCTGGAAATTCGATTACAACATTTTTGACACCTATGTACAGCTTGCCATGGAGGCCGGCGTCGATCAGGCGATTACTATTTATACGCCTATTCCCTGGGGCAACCGGTTCCGTTATATGGACGAAGCTTCGGGTAATTATGTATATGCATCCTGGCCTCCGGAATCCGGGCAATTTATCGCCGGCTGGAATAGCTTTCTCACCGACCTGAAAATGCATCTTGAACAAAAAGGATGGTTTGAAAAAACTTATTTAGGCATCAATGAAAATGAAATGCGGCAAACGCTGGAAGCCATCAAAGTGATAAAAAAACATTCTCCTGCGTGGCGCATCACGTATGCGGGCGACTGGCACCAGGAGCTGGACACCTTGCTGGATGATTATTCCTTTTTGTACGGCAAAGAACCTAATGCGCAACAGCTGCAGCAGCGCAGGTCGCGCGGCGCGACTTCCACTTTTTATGTTTGCTGCAATCCTGCCAAACCGAACAATTTTGTATTCTCTCCGCCTATTGAAGGCCGGTGGATCAGTTGGTATTCTTTTGCATTCGGCTACCATGGCTTCTTACGATGGGCTTATGACGCCTGGCCCGAAGACCCTGTGCGGGATGCGCGTTTCGGTTCATGGCCTGCGGGGGATTGTTTTATGGTGTATCCCGGCGGCGGCAGCAGCATTCGTTTTGAAACCATGCGGGAAGGAATTGCCGATTTTGAGAAAATGCAGCTCCTGAAAAAACTGGCGGCTCAATCGGATGACAAACGTGCTCGAGATATGTGGCAGGCGTTTGAGCAACATCTGCGCGCGTTCACTATTGAACGGGATTTTAATGAAGAGAAGATCGGCGCTGATATTGATGAAGGGAAAGCGTTGATTGATCGGCTGACGGAGGCTTTGGGGGGATAGTGAAACTGGTGTTATCATTTGCAAGCTTTTAACGATTTGCGGATTGCTGAGGCGTTAATTTTATGGAATAAGAAAACAAAAATGGAAAATAATCAAATTATAATTTATCAGACGGCAGATGGTGAGATTTCGATAGATGTCCTTTTAGACAAGGAAACTGTTTGGCTCGATCAGCAAAATATCTCCGATCTTTTTCAAACGGATCGAACATCCATCACAAAACATATAAAAAATATTTATAAATCATCGGAATTATCTGAGGAGGCAACCTGTGCAAAAATTGCACAAGTTCAAAATGAGGGTAACAGACGGATTTCCCGTAAGATATCTCATTATAATCTGGATATGATTATATCTATTGGATACCGGGTAAATTCTATACGAGGTACACAATTTCGTATCTGGGCAAACAAAATTCTGAGAGACTATTTGATCAAAGGTTACTCCCTAAATGAAAAACGCCTGCAGGAAAAAAGCCAGCAATTTGAAGCACTCAAACAAACTGTCCGATTAATGGGCAATGTGATCGGTACGCAGCCGCTTTCTTCCGACGAAGCCAATGGACTGCTAAAAGTAATCACCGATTACACTTATGCACTAGATGTCCTGGATAAATACGACCACCGTAATCTGACAATTGAAGCCATCCATACAAAACAGGCTTTCATTGCCACATATGAAGAAGCGATGAAAGCCATTCGCGGTCTCAAAGAAAAATTTGGCGGCAGCAGCCTGTTCGGGAATGAAAAAGATGAATCGTTCCAGAGTTCCATTGCAACCATCTACCAATCCTTTGACGGGCGGGAGCTTTATCCCAGCGTTGAAGAAAAGGCAGCGAATTTCCTGTACTTCGTCGTAAAAAATCATTCCTTTTCGGATGGGAATAAGATGCCAGGGTTTTCCCAAACCCTTTGGGAATAACATAGTGCGATAGAGAGGCCCGTTACTTTACTTGGCAGATTGGCAGTTGATAAATCCTGTAAGGGTTTGGGGATTGGTGAAATGCTTTGCTATGATAATTCCCTGGTTGTAGGTTCTGTTGAAGTGGTTGTAGATCCGTTGGATGAAGACGCAAGGAATTTTTATAAGAAGTATGGTTTTATTACTTTACCGGATAGTGAAAAAATGTTTATATCAATGAGAACGATGGAAAGTTTATGGACGGACTGCGATAGCTACAGAAAATAGTAACTCTACTCTCAAGTAATACAAAAAAGCCTTTAGGGATTACCTGAAGGCTTTTTTATTCGTAGCGAGATCGGGCGGATTATCTAACCTTTTGATACAGGATTTGCCGGCCTTTTATTATCTAGGTTAATAACTCAATTGAAAACATATTGATTCCAGGAATGTGTTTAGCTACCTGCTAATTTGTATCTTCAATATATATTATTCAACCTCAAATCCCTTTTTATGCCTGATACAGAATTAGAACTACTTAAGTTCTCGCTGAATTTGATCCTCGCTACAGTAACACTTACGATTGGCTGGTTTGTGGGTCAACGTCTTACGCATCATTGGGCCATACGCCAAAAAAGGAAAGAACAGGAACTTTCCACTTTAGCCGATCTTTACAAACTATATGGTGAATTTTTTTCCATCTGGAAGTTATGGAATTTTCATCTGGAGGATACTCACAACCATATCCCCAACCAAGAGATAAGATGGGAGTTGTTAAAAAGAGCTTCTTCAGCGGAAGCAGGTGTTGAAGCAATCTTTGTACGATTTGCATCAGAAAAATCTTTGACTGAAGAGGAGATCAGTTGTCTTGGAAAATTTCGACAAGCTTATCAAAGTATGAGAGAATCAATTACCCACAACAAAAAACTTAACTGGTATAAATCAGACCATCTTGAATACAAGGCCTTCAAAGAAGGCGCTGTAAAAACAGCCTGTATACTAAACCATTCTGGTCTAAGTTATACCGTTCTTGAAAAAAGTATATTTTTCCGAAATTCTCACAAAGTTCCTACACCCAACGAAGCATGTATCGCGTTGCTTCAAATAACAGACAACAAGTGGGAACGTCAATGGAAGGAATGACATTTTGCCCGGCCGGATCAACCATCAGGAGCGAATTGTTGTACCTATGTTGTACCAATAGAAAAAGGCTTTCGGCAAAAACGCCTGAAAGCCTTATCTGTATTGTAGCGAGATCGGGAGTTGAACCCGAGACCTTTGGGTTATGAATCCAACGCTCTAACCACCTGAGCTACCTCGCCAAATTCCTTTCTGAACTTCCCGCGCAAAGCGATCATTTCAAAATCGGGAGTGCAAAGATACAGGCTAAACGGTTAAAATCAAAAGTTCCCGCAAAAAAGTTTTTATCCCGCCACTGCGGCGCGTTAGGGCTGGTAAGGACCGCCCGTTTCACCCCAGCCCCATTTGGGCATCGGTTCGTTTTCGTTGACAGGATTATCGTCTGTAGTGGAGTTCATAACGGCCAAACGGCTCCCCCATTCCAGGTATCCCACGAGGGCGGAACGAAACTCCGGGTCAGACGCCAGGCCGATCTCGTCCGCACTGTCCAGCAGCAGCGCGATCCAACGCCTGCGCTGCGGCTCCGTGAGCATCCTGCCCAGGTGATGCCGCACCATGCCGGCATGACTTCCCTCATCCTGCTGCGTATAGGTTTTCGGGCCGCCAAACACCTCGGCGATAAAATGCGCCACATGCCTGCTGTGATCCGGGCTCATATGCCTGAAAACAGGCTCCAGCAGCTCGTCCTGCAATACCTTGGCGTAAAAAAGCTCCGTCAGCCGCTCAAATACTTCGGCGCCACCCGCCCATTCATATAAAGTCGGTACTGTTTTCATACAAAGGCTAATTTAAGTTTTTTTTCAACCCTGAAAACAAATCCTTTTTATTTAATTATCAATCAGTTAGAATCTTTTTCATGCTACCTCCTTCCTTTTTTCCGGAAGGTAAAATTTTGTTCGTACGAATTTTTTCCTACCTTTAATTCATGAAGAAACAGAAACCGGAACAGAACCCTGAGCCGACCCGCTCCGAACTTGAAATCTTACAGGTTCTCTGGAAGCTGGGCCCCTCCACCGTCAGGACCGTGAACGACGTGCTGAACGAAGAAAAACGCGAAGTGCAGTATACCTCCACCCTCAAACTCATGCAGATCATGGTGGATAAAAAACTGCTCAACCGCGACGAAAGCCAGATGAAACATATTTACAGCCCCGCCGTGGAAGAACATTCCACCAAAGGCCACCTGCTCGACCGGTTTGTAGATACCATGTTCAACGGCTCCGCCAGCAGCCTCATGATGCAATTGCTCGGCAATAAAAACACTTCCAAAAAAGAGCTGGACGCCATCCGCGAACTGCTCCGGAAAATGGACAAATAAACCCTGCTGTTATGCTCATCAATGCATGGATTTCCGAAAACGTGCTCCAGGCCATCTGCCGCACTTTCCTGCACTCGCTCTGGCAGGGTATTTTCGCCGCATTGCTGGCGGGAATGATTTTGCTGCTCACCAAACGCTCCAGCGCCCGCCTGCGGTACAACCTGCTGGGCGCCGCGCTGCTGCTGTTTCTCGCCGGCACTGGGATTACCTTCTGGCTTGAAATGCAGTCCGCGCCAGAGCCCGTTCCCGCAGCGTTTATCGCCGCCGCGCCGGCCGCCGCTTACATTTTCGCACCGCAGCCAGACCTGCTCGCACGCTGCCTGCAGTTCATCGATGCGCATACCACGCAGATCATGATGGCCTGGGCCCTCATTTTCCTCCTGAAATGCGTCAGGATAAGCGCCGGCTTCTATCATATTTTCCGCATCCGCCGCTCTAATACCGTTCAACCTCCCGGGGAATGGACCGTGAAACTCCGCCAACTGGCCCTTTCCCTGGGCATCTGCACGCCCGTGTGCCTGCTCGAATGCGCCAAGGTACAAATGCCTTTCACTATCGGCTGGCTGAAACCCTGCATCTACCTGCCGGCGGGCCTGCTGGCGCAATTGCCGGCCGATCAGCTCGAAGCCATCCTGCTGCATGAGCTCGCCCACATCCGCCGCCGCGATTATCTCGTGAATATCCTGCAGCGTTTCACGGAAACGGTCTTTTTCTTTAATCCCGCATTGCTGTGGATCTCAGCGCTTATCCGCGAAGAACGCGAAGCCTGCTGCGACGATATCGCCGTAGCCCACACCCCTCGCCAATCCAGCTACCTGCAGGCACTCGTCGCTTTCGAGCACGCAGGGCTACAACAGCTGCAGCTGGGCATGAGCCTCGGCCGCAAAAGGTTTTACCTGCTCGACCGGGTAAAACGCATCCTCACCAACGAAAACAAAAAACTGACCATCATGGAAAAAGGCATTCTTTTGCTGGGGCTCGCCGGTATCACCGCATTCGGTTTTGTTCCGGCAGGCAATGAACAGCCGGTTGTTCAACAAGAACCACCCGCCCCCCGGGAAATCCGTGTAGAAGTCGTGAAAGACACGACCGTAAAACCTTTCAGGCTCGAAAAAGTAAAAAAGGTCAGCACGAAAGCGCTCAAGCTCAAGTTAAAATCCGATTCGGTCAAAGTATACAAGCTGAAAAAGAAAGACAGCGTGCACGTGATCTCCTTCCGCGACAGCGTGTACCAAACGTTGATGCGGCAACAAATGAAGAAGAGGGGGAAAGACAGTCAATATATAGCGAAGCTCTATTACAAAATCGCAACTGACACCACCCGTTTCAAAATGAAAGGCCAGGTACAATACGTAACGGCGGACAGTATTTACCGCGTGCAACCCTTCAACAAAAAGAAATTCCACGATTCGGCGTACATCATGGCCTACCGGAACGTGATGGAAAATAAAAAGATCAAAAAGCTCAATGCAGACAGCCTGCTGTTGTTATATAAACCGCAACGCACGGATAGCATTAATCGTAAGAAGCTTCTGTTCATCGTTGATCCCCTCCAAAAGAAAATTAAAGCGTTACCGGAACACAAACGGCTGAAAGCACCAAAAGCCTCTCCTGGCAACACTATGAAGCTGTCTCCCATTCCACAGATCGTTTTTTCCGCCCAAACGAACATGGTTTACCGGCAAGCGTCCGCGCCGCAGGTGATCCGTTTCGAAAGCGAGCCGGTGCTCTACCTCAACGAGCCAACCGAAGTGGAAGTATTGCCCATAACCGGTGAGCCGCAGAAAAAACCTAAACCCGCACCCGCCAAAATCAAAGCGGAACGCGAGGTGAAAAAAGAACCGGCGAAAATCAAATGGCATCCGCCGAAACATTATAAACCCACTTTCAGGGAAAAAGCAGCACAATCTTTACCGGAAGAATTGCAAAAGCGCTTGCTGCCGCCGGTTGCCGACTGCTGATAAATTTTTCTATTACTAGTCTCATCTTACAACAAAGGCTGCCTTGTCAGGGCAGCCTTTCATTTTATGCCGGCAGCCGCTTCATGGTATAGGTTTAATGAACCCTCAAGTTAATCAAATATCCGAATATTCAACCGGGCGCAGGAAATACTGCGTATTGCGGCTGACGTTGTTTTTATATTCTTCCATGGCGGACAATTTTTTCCATTCCGCATCGCCGCCAAAAGATTTCCAGTGCGCGTCGCGGTCGGCCCGGTCGTTGAAGGTGGTCATGTACATAAGGTTCGGCATGCTGCCGCCGGCGATCACCTGGCCGTAGAACACCGCGTTGAAGCCCAGCCTGCGGAACAGGCCGATCTCGTTGCCGTCGTTGAACATTTTTACTTTGTTCGCATGATATTTTTCGGTAGGGCTTTCGTAGCTGCGCAATTCATACACCCGATCGTTTTTCGGGCTGGTAAGTTTCGGCATGTCCATTACGGGATGATCGCGAAAAGCCTTGAGCAGTATGTTTTCCAGTCTTGCGTACGGCATGTCGTTATAAGCGGCGTTAATGTAGGATGCGCCAGCCTTGGCGTAAGCCTCGTCTTTGTCCAGCACGGAAGCCAGTTTTTCAAACTGCTCTAGCGAGCGGAAAGGAACGAGCACATAGATCTTCAGATCGGCCGTATCCTGCTGGATGGGCTTAAACACGCCCACTTTCGCAATGCCGGCGCGGTGCAGCGCAGGCAGGTATGCGGCGGAAAGAAAACTGTCTACGCGCGCGATCTGCCGCTCGGTCTTCAGGTGATAAATTTTGATCTGGTAAAATTCGCGGCCCGGGGGCGGCATATGGGCGGATGCGGCGGAAAACACGCCGGAAAGAAGGCAAATGAAAAGAACGAGTGTGGAATGTTTCATAAGAATGAGTTGTTTAACTGGCGCATAAATTACTGCCAATCGGCGAAAGTTGCAAATGCAGCGCGCCCGCAGCCAATTTTTCGTAGCTTACGGGCGCAACTGACAACAGCTAATCTATGAAGATAACAGAAGATAAATGGCGGCATTTTTTTGTGGGCATCCCCATCGGCAGCATCACGCAGATCTTCGCAGACTACATCGCGCCCGGTCGCCTGGTAGCCTCCGGCACGCTTGCCCTGCTGGCCGTGGCGGGCATCGGTTACGGGTTCGAACTGTTCTCTAAGGTCACCGGCAAGGGCCATCATGAGATCATGGACGCCATCGCTACCATCCTGGGCGGCATTATCGGCATAGCTGTTACGATGGCCATTATCACGAAGTTCTTTTACTGATGCGCCCCGATACTGATTTTATTGTCCGTAACACGCGGCTGGCCTGAAAAATCCACCGTTCCGAGAATCTCTGCCGGCAATACGTGACCGGCCAGCCTGGCAGGAGAATTCCCGGGAATGCGGTAATTTTCCGTCAGCAACGGGTCTTTCCCATCGATGGAATTGGCATCCATTCCGCTGGCCGTTTTCCATGCGTTAAAATCTGTGTAAGGCGCCCCGTTGGTCGTGTTCCAGATCCATCCGGCGGTGGTGGCGGAGAAATAAAGATTATTGTCTATCATGTTGCCGCTGCCGGTGTTGGTGTATTTATGCACGAAAAGGTCGTCCGGCCCGGCTACTACCAGGTTGTTGCGGATCACATTGTCGAAGCACTGTTCCGTCAGCCGCAGCTCCCCTTCTATTTCCCCGTAAGCGCCGCGCTCGCGGTTGTTCCCGGCCAAAGTATTATTCACCACGTAACAATTCCTTGTGCCGCCGCTGGTGTAGCCCAGGTATCCGCCGAGATAAATGCCCGTGCGGTAAAGATCCGTTACGATGTTGTTCCGCACGATACAATCGCTGGTGGGGAATGCGTCGTTTTCACTTACGATGCCGATGCCGCGGTCGCAATCGTAAATGCGGTTGCGCTCCACGGTGATCTTCCGCGCGCCGTCCACATAGATCGCGATGGCGCCATGCCCGTGGATGCCGCCGATCGGCCCGGTCGTCATGTCGATATTATAAAGCGTGTTTTCGGTGATGAGGCCGTTGCGGGCGTAATTGTAAGCGGGCACTGAATTGGCTGCATAACCGCCCGCCGCGTCGATGCCGATGTTTTCGGCGTTGTAAATAATATTTTTTCGGATGATGAACCCGTCCACATACCCGTTGATAGTGAGATTTTCGCTGTAGCCGGTGTTGCAGTCGTGAATTTCATTTTCTTCCACCAGCACGTTTTTCATCGGCACTTCCGTATTGCCGATTATCTCGATGGCATGACCGCTGCGCCCGTCTGTGGGGGCCGCGTTGTGCTCGATATTGTAGATCCTGTTGCGGCGGATGACGATGTTGGAAGAGCCCGCGTCCGCCACGATGCCATTCACGTTCACCCAGGGCGTGCTGCTTTTGAGATTACAAATGTCGAACCCTTCGATCTGTACGTAACTGGCGTTGCGGATGGTCACCAGCGCTTCTTTCCCGCTCACGGAAAGCCCCGTTCCGTCTATCACCGGCCGCTCGCCCGCGTATGCTTTCAGCGTGATCATTTTTTCGAGGCGGCCGGCTTTCGGGAAAAATACCTTTTCATAATACCGTCCTTCCCGCACGATCACCGTATCGCCGGGCGAAGCTTTTGCCAGCGCGGCGTTGATCCCTTTCAGCGGGGCCTGCAAAGTGCCGGTGGCCGCATCGCTGCCGTTGGGGGAAACATAAAACACGTTCTGCTTTGACTGTTCAGCAGGGGCGGGCGAGCTGCTCTTGCCACACCCCGCTGCCGCCAGCAGGGTTATCATAACGATCATTCTTTTCATAAATGCCGGTGTCTTTTATTCCGATACGATTTTTCTTACGCGGTTGTTGTTTTTGTCGAGCACGTACACCGTCCCGTTTTTATCTACCGCCACGCCCAGCGGCCCGGCAAATGCAGCGGCTTCGCCGATGGCGTTGGCATAGCCGGATGTACCGCTGCCTGCGTAGGTGCTCACGTTCCAGTTGCCAGGGGTGATGAAACGGATGCTCTGGTCCGGGTTGTAAGCGCCGCCGTCCCAGGTGCCGTTGCCTGCCACGTAAATGTTGCCGTCCGCATCCACGGCGAGGCCCCAGGGCACGGAGAATTTCGCGGCAGTGCCCGTTCCGTTCACATAACCGGGCGCATCCATCTGCCCCGCGATCACGGTGGGCGCCCAGGTGCCTTTGGTGTATCGCGTGATCACATGACTGTTGCTGACGGCCACATACAGGTTGCCTTCTTTGTCCAGGTCGAGGCCGCCGGGGACATTGATACCGTCTGCCACCAGGATCTTCATTCCTTCGGAAGGACTGCGGTAAATGGCGCCGCCACCGCTGTTGGCGTAAAACACTTCGCCGGAAGACTTGTCCACGGCCACCTGCCAGGTTTCACCGCCGGCATCCAGCCAGGTGGTTACCACGCCTTCGGGTGTGATCTTTTTGATCTTCCAGCTGCCGGGGTCTGCGGTGTACACATTTCCCTGCTCATCCACGGCTACGCCGTAAGGTATCCTGAAACGCGCTTCAGCGCCCGTACCGTCGTTGTCTCCTTCCGCGATATTCCCCGCCAGCGTCGATACTTTCCCTGTGCTGTCTATCTTGCGGATGCAGTGATTGCCGGGGTCTGCCACATACACGTTCAGATCGTCGTCTACCGCAATGCCGCTGCCGCGGTACCAGCCCTCGCTGTTAAAACGGAACATCGCGTCTTCACCTTTTCCGTTCGCAAAACCTGCCACACCGTTGCCCGCCAGCGTGGTAACGCTGCGCGTGAAAATGTAATTGAACTCGGCGTCGCTGGACACTTCCTTCCCTCCCACTTTCACCACCACCTTGCCGGAACCGCATTTGCGCGGCACTACGGCCATAATCTGTTTCGTATTGCTTCCCACTACCTTCAGCGGTTTGCCGTTGATGCTCACTTCCACTTCGGTGGTGTCCCCGAAATTTTCGCCGTTGATAAGGATAGACGTGCCGCCTCCGCCCTGCGCCGGCAGGAAACTTTCCACCGACACCGGCGCGCCGGCCACATGTTTGTTGTTATCGTCGTCTTTTTTGCAGGCGGCCAGCAAAAAAATGCCTGCGAGAAGATATCTGAAAAATGATCTGATCATATCGGGATTGATTGATTGGTCAATAAAAAGGATCACCAGCCGGGGTTCTGCACCAGCGCGCGGTCGCGCTCGATGTCGCCGAGGCTGATGGGGAACAGGTACATCTTGTTGTCCCAGTATCGCTGCTGGTACAGTTTACGGGTGTAGAACTGCGTGAAGGAGAAACCCAGGCCATTGTCGTTCGCGTTCACGTCCATGCCATAAATGGCGGTGTATTTGGGCAAGCCGGCCAGCAGGCGGCGCGTGAGCGTGTAATACCTGTCCGATTCAAAACACAGCTCTACCTGCCGCTCGCGGAGAATATGCGCGCGCATTTTATCGCGGTCGCCCACAGCGTCGGGATATACAGCGTCGATGCCTGGCAGCCCCGCGCGGGTACGGATCTCGTTGAGGTATTTGACGATGTCGGGATTGGAAGGCTCGTATTCGTTGAGCGCTTCTACGTAATCGAGCAATATTTCCGCATAACGTACAAGGATATACGGACCATGGAAACTCACATTGTCCAGGCGGATATTGCTGGCCGGGCTCACGCGCTTCAGCGGCAGGTAACCCGTAATATTGTTGCTGCCGGAGGATTTCTGGCCGGATTTGCCGTTGTAATAAAATTCCACGCGGCCCTGCCCGTTGGCGTTGTTGTCGGAGGAATAGTAGTTGCGGTCGTCTGTATTCTGGGCGGGCACTACGGGGCGGGCATTGTACATGATGTTCGCATAAAAACGCGCTTCACGGTCCGCGTACATGTTCCATTCCCCTGCGCGGTGCGCCCATGGGCGCGCGGGATCGGCGGAATTGGCGAAACCGTTTTCCACGTAGCCGGATTGGGGATCGTCTATCGTGCGCCCGTTTTTCATGGAAAATGCGTCTACCAGGTTCTGCGTGGCGCAGTACATGTTGTAGCCGCCCGGCCCGGGAGAGGCGCATTTCGTCCAGCCCCAGCGGCTCCAGCCTACCACGGCAAAAATGATCTCGTCGTTCCAGTTGGTGAGATGCACGTCGCGCACGGAAGCGTAAGGGTCAAAAGTGCTGCCGCCGTTGTCGAGATTGGTGAACAGTTTGTATTTGCCGCCGTCGATCACTTTTTTTGCGGCGTCCGCGGCGGTCTTCCAAAGATTAGCGTCCGCGGTGAGCGGCGCCAGTGGTGTATTGTCCTGGTTCTTGAAATTGGCGAAAGCAGGGTTTCCGTTCCAGAGCGGGCTGGCGGCGAGTATGGCCGCTTTTGCCTGGATGGCCCAACAACTGCCTTTCGTAGGCCGGCCCAGGTTGGTGCTGGATTCCCATTCGGCAGGCAGTACCGCCGCTGCCGCGTCCATTTGTTCGTTGATATACGCCACGCATTCGCTGAAAGGCGCGCGGGGATATTGACTGTAATCTTCGTTGGGGCTCAATACGCCGGTCACTTTTACGAACGGGCCGTATTGTTTCAGGATCATCCAGTAAAAATACCCGCGCAGGAAAGCCACTTCTGCTTTATACTGCGCTTTCAGCTCAGCGCTCAGCTGGTTGCCCGGCACTTTGTCGATGTTCTGCTCGAAGATGAAAGTTTTGCGGATGCCGGTATAATAACTGCCCCAGTTGTAAAAGTACCCGCTGGATGGGCTCCAGTTGCCGGATACCATCTGACGCACGTTGGTGGTGCCGATGGAAACGGACGATTCGTCGCTGGCGCCAACGGTTGCGAAGTCGCTGCCATCTGTACCGGCAATGCTGTACACGTGACTGTAAATATTATAGAGATAACTCTCCGCGTTGGCGCGGGTGGTCCAGATCATTTCTTCCGTGAGCAGGTTGTCCGGCTTTTTGTCCAGGTACTTCGAACAGGAAGAGAAAGTCAGCAGCAGCAATATGAAACAGGTGATCTTATTCATATGATCAAACTTTTTTAACGTTAGAATTGTGCCCTCAGCCCCAGGGTGATCGTTTTGGGATACGGGTATTTCGCGCCGTTCGGCCCCAGTTCGGGGTCCCATACCTTGAATTTGCTGAAGGTGAGCAGGTTGGTGCCCGCGGCATATACCTGCAGGTGGTTGACGCCTTTTACACGGTCTGCCGAAGTGATGATGTTGTAGCTGAGCGTGGCTTGTTTGAGACGCATAAAGCTCCCGTCTTTCAGCCACCAGTCGCTGTCTACATAATTATTATCCGAGGTGTTCGCTACCGTGAGGCGGGGGTACCATGCGTCTTGCCGGGGATTGTCTTTCGTCCAGCGGTCTGTGGCGTTGCTGAGAATGTTTGCGGGATATTGCCCGATGCCGGTGAATGGCACTACGCCCACGCCGTTCGCGGTGCCGTCGTTCATACTGGTTCGCGAGCCGTTTGCCATGATGGAAACGTCCGCCACGCCTGCAAACAACGCGCTCACTTCAAAACGGCGGATGCCGAGGTTAAAACCGTAGCCGTAAGACCATACCGGGAATTCCGATCTACCGAGATAACTGCGGTCGTTGTCGTTGATCACGCCGTCGCCGTTGAGGTCTGCGTATTTAATATCTCCCGGGTATACGGTGCGCATCTGCGTGGGACTTTTCTCCACATCGTCCTGGTCGGTGAACAGGCCGATGGCTTTATACCCGAAATATTCCATGTGCATGCGGCCTTCCGGCTGCTGGTAGTCGTACAGGAATTTCGGGTTGTCTGCAAAAACGATATTGTTGCGGGCGTAGGTGAGGTTGCCGAATAAACGGAGCGAAATATCCCTTCCGATCCTCGCGTTGTATTCCACGCTTCCGTCCACGCCTTTGTTCACCATCTCGCCCATGTTAGAGAATATGAAGCTCTCGCCAAAACCGCCGATGGAGGAAATGGAGCGGCGCTGGATGAGGATGTCTTTTCTCCTGTCTTTGAACACGTCTACGGTAAGATTGATCACATTGGCGATGCCCACGTCGAGACCGACATTGGATTTGTGCGAGGTTTCCCAGGTGAGGTCTTCCGTACCGATCACGCGGGCGTAGTTGCCGCCGTAGAATTGCGGGGAAGAGCCGAACGAAATGCCGTTGCCGCTTTCGAGGTAAGTGAGGTAACCGAAGCGGTCCTGGTAAATGGCGTCGTTGCCGGTAGAGCCATAGCTGGCACGGAGTTTCAGGAGGGAGAAGAAATCCATTCCTTCCATGAATTTTTCTTTGGAGATCACCCAGCCCGCAGCCACGGCGGGAAAGAAGCCCCAGCGTTTGCCGGGCTCAAAGTTCTCCGAACCGGTAGCGCCCATGTTCACTTCAAAAAGATATTTATCCCTGAACGCATACGTCACTCTCGCTGCTGCGCTCTGGTAGCGGAAAGGAATGGAATTTTTTACATTGCCGGCGGTGCCCAGCTGCCGGTTGCGGATGGTGCCCACCAGCAGCCCGCCAATGGTATGATCGCCGAAAGTGCGGTCGTAGCTGAGGTTGCCTTCGAGGTACATCACTCTTTCGCCGGTGGAATACTGACCATAACCGAGAAAATTCTGGCCGTTGCGCACACGCTCGAAATTGAGTTCCCCGGTAGGATTGCGCGAAGCGGCGTACCAAAGATCGTTCGTGCCGAGGCGCTGGTTGCCGAACTCGCTGTAACTGTCGAACGAAAAACGGCCCGTAGCGCTGAGGCCGGGCGTAACCGCGTCCAGCTTCTGCGTGAGGCTCAGCACCGACTGCACGGAAGGTTTGAACTCGGTACTGTAGCCGCTGTTCTGCACGAGGTTAAAAGGATTGGCGCCGCCGTTGTTGCGCGGGCCGGCCCACATATCACCGGGGTATTGAACGGGAAATGCGATGGGGTTGGTAGAATAGGAATTGTACCAGATAACACCCGCCGAATTGCCGGGATAACGGCTGTTTACCAGCATGGCGGCGAGATTGAGCGATAAGGTGGTTGTTTTGGTGATATTCAGGTCTACGTTGCTTCTGAAATCGTAACGTTTGAAATTGAGATTGGGATTGTACCCGTTGGCTTTGGACACGTTGTATTGCCCGTCCTGGTTGTAAAAGCTCATGGACACATAATACCGCATCGCTTCGCCGCCGCCGCTCACGTTTACGTTGGCATTGGCCATGGGCGCCCAGTCTTTGTAAATGCGGTCTATCCAGTTCACGTCCGGGTACAGGTACGGATCGAGGCCGCTGGCGGTTTTGGCGATGGTTTCTTCGGAATAGGGCGCGGGCGCGCCCACGTTTTCCTGCGCTTCGTTGTACAGGCGCATAAACGTAACGCCGTCCAGCAGTTTGGGCAGTTTGGTGAAACCGTTATATCCTGATTCCACTTTGGCGGATACTTTGGGTTTGCCGGCCACACCGCGTTTGGTGGTGATGATGAGCACGCCGTTCGCGCCGCGCGCGCCGTACACCGCCGTGGCGGATGCGTCTTTCAGCAGGCTGATGCTTTGCACGTCTTCCGGGTCGATGTTATTAAAAGCCCCGCCGTATGTGCTGTTCACATCTTCGCGCTGCACCCCGTCCACGATGATCAACGGGCTTACGCTGCCCGCGAATGTGCCGATGCCGCGAAGGGTGAAGTTCGGATTGTCGTACCCCGGCTCGCCGCCGCCGCTTTGCATGGAGATCACGCCGGCCACTTTACCGGCCAGGTTGTTGGTGAGCGAGCGCACTGGCACCTGCATGTCCTGCATGTTCACCGTGGCTACCGAACCGGTAACGGTCACTTTTTTCTGTTTGCCGAAACCCACTACCACCACTTCGCTGAGCTTGTCGATGCGGGGCGTGAGCGTTACTTTCAGCACTTTTTGCCCGGAAAGTCTCACCTCTTCAGTGTTCATGCCGATCATCACCACTTTCAGCACTTCGCCCGGCGCCGCATTGATGGTAAAAATGCCGAGCGCGTCTGTGATCACGCCGCGGCTGGTGCCGTTTACAGACACCGTTACACCGGGCAGCGCATTGCCTTCAGCGTCCATCACCTGCCCTTTCACCGGTTCTTCTTTCACCGTTTCCTGCGCGGCGACGGCATTAGCCGGCGTTTCTTCCGGCTTTCGGTCCAGCACAATGCGGTTGCTGCGCACTTCGTACACGATGTTTTTGTTTTTCAGCACAAAGTCCAGCACGTCTTTCAGCCGCGTGTTGCGGAAGTTGAGGTCCATCTTTTCACTGTCGTTCAGCAACTGGTTGCTGTACACGAGCGTGAACCCGGTCTGTTTTTTAATGCTCCGGAACACCTGCAGCAGGCTCATGTCGTTGCCCGAGAGGGTCACGGGCGTTTGGAGGGAAGGAGTTTTTACCTGTGCCAGGGCAGGCATCAGCGTGGAAAACAGGATGCAGCCAAGCACGAGGAGCCGCATAATCTGCGGATTGCGCATACATTTTCTCATCTCGGAATAATTGGTTAGGTGATATACGACATAACTACACCCGTTTTATTCAAACGGGTGACAGCGTGGGAAGAAATTTTTTTCTTTTTGCCGGGAAGGAGAAAAACGGGAGGTGTTATTTCAGGAAAACGGTCTGGTTTTCGACACGGATATCCGCGCCTGCGGTGGTTTCCAGGTCGTTGAGAAATTCATCCAGGCGCGCCCTGTCCATCAGCCCTGTGATGGCGACGGATGCGAACCGCTCCCCTTCTGCCCGGAAACGGATGCCGTAAAACCGCGAAGCGATGACGGCGATGTCTGCAACGGGCATTTTATGAAAATAATAGACCCCGCTCATCCAGGCGGTCACTTCCTCTTCGTCGAACGCGCCGGTACGGAAGCCGTTGGAAGAATAATCCGCCTGCAGCCCCGGTTTGAGGGTAAGTTGTTTGCCGTCGCGGCTTTGCAGCTGCACGCTGCCTTCCACGAGGGCGGTGCGTTCGGCGCCGGGCTGGTAGGTGTTGATGTTGAAGGATGTGCCCAGCACGCGCACTTCGGTTTGCGGCGTATGTACGATAAACGGCCGCTCGGCGTTTTGGGCCACTTTAAAAAACGCTTCCCCATCCACGTACACGTCGCGGGTGGGACCATTGAAGCTGAACGGAAAACGCAGGCTGCTGGAGGCGTTGAGCCAAACGGTGGTGCCGTCTGCCAGCATCATTTTATACGTTCCGCCGGCGGGCACGCGCAACGTACTGCTCGACGTATCGGTGCTCTGGTAGGCCAACGTGCCGTTGTTGTTGTGCAGCGTGGCCTGTTGCAGGGAAATGGTCTGCGCGCTGTCCCCGTTCAGGGTAATGGTTTGCCCGTTCGCCAGCACCAGATTCACCGCCGAGGCGGGCAGTTCCGGGAGTTGTGCGGTAGTTTGCGTAGCCGGGCGCTGCTGCCACAGCAGGATGGCCCCTGTAACGGCAATGCCCGTCACCACAGCAGCAGCGGCATACCACATGCGGCGGACGCCGCCACGGCCTCTTTTCCGGCTTTTCAGCTCGGCCAGCGCCCCGTCTGCAGACAGTTCTTTCGCAAAAGTTTCCGTCCGCCGCGCGCGCTCCCCTTCAGAAAACGAAGCCCATACTCTCCGGAAATCCTCGTCTTCTCTCAGTTTCGTTTCGATATAAGTAGCCTCTTCCGGCGTCAGTTCGCCGGAAAGGTGTTGTATGTATAATTGGAATATCTGTTCGTTCTCTTTCATGTTACCGGGTTAACAAGTTAGTATTTTTTCGGTTGTACGGTGCTTCGCAATAATTTCAATCCGCGTTTCAGATGCGTTTTGAAGGAGTTAAGGCTGATGCCCATTTCCTCCGCCGCTTCCTGGTAACGTTTGCCCTGCAGGTAGATCATCTGGATGGCCATACGTTTCTGGCCGGTGATATTATCTAAAGAGGAATGCAATTGTTTGTAATAGTCCTGCCCTTCCGGCTCGTCGTGCCCCGCGGTTTCGCGCATGCTGAAAAACGCTTCGTGGTGGTCGAGGCGGATACGTTGTTTTTTAAGATGGTTCAGGCAACGGTTGCGCACCGCGGTATGCAGGTACCCTTTTACGTCTCCCTCGAAATTATGATAGAGCTTTTTGTCCCAGATGTCCATAAAAAACGTCTGCACAAGGTCTTTCGCCTCCTGCTCCTGTTGCAGGAACCAGAATGCGTTGATGCAAAGCATTTTATAATACTTTTCGAAGAGTGCTTCAAAAGCGGATTCATCCCCTTCCTTCAGGCGGTCCAATAAAAGAGTGTCCGGAGAATGATTCATTGGCTTACATTCTTTACCGAGGTTTGTGTAACTGTGCAAGAGTAGCGGCTTGCGCAGTGAAAATTCTGATCTGGTTGACTGTTTTACTGACGGTAAGATAGTCAATAATTTGAATTTCCTAATGCTGAACCGCGCCACACATTAAATGTTTGAGTAATTTAGCATACGCCCTATTTCAGATGTTCAACTTCGCCGCACATAAAGCATTTATCATCGGCATCAGCAATTACCGATCGTTCCCCTCGCTGCAAACGCCGCTGCACGACGGGAAAGAACTGGCACGACTGCTGCGCGCGCAACAGTTTGCGGTGGAAGAATTGTATGATGCGGACAAACAGGAGCTGACGGATTTCCTCGAAACCATGCGGAAAAATATCCGGCAGAACGACCGGGTGCTGCTCTATTACGCCGGCCACGGCATGGCCCGCGATCATGCCAACCGCCCGGAAGGCTGGCTCATCCCGCGCGACGGCGAAAAAGACGTGTCCACTTTTGTGTCGATGGAATGGCTTTCGGCGCTGATCAATCAATTACCCTGCCGGCATTTCCTGCTGCTGCTGGATTGCTGTTTTTCCGGGGCGTTCCGCTGGTCGTCCGGCCTGCGCGACCTGGGCGCCGGCGTGCCCAACGTGATGTATAAAGAACTGTTTGAGAGATATACCACAGACGAAGCCTGGCAGGTGATCACCTCCTCCGCCCACGACCAGCAGGCGATAGACGAATTACTGGGCCTCGGCAGCCGCGGCGAATCGGAAGGATCGCTGCATTCGCCTTTCGCAGACTTTCTTTTCAAAGGCATTACCGGGGCGGCGGATATGATCGGCGACGGCATCGTGACCGCCACGGAGCTTTATCTATACCTGCGCACCCGCGTGGAAGAGATCAGTCTCAACACCAGCCTCAGCCTGCGGCAAACACCGGCGCTTTTCCCGCTGGCACGGCACAACAAAGGCGAATTTGTATTTATCCCCGGCCCGCTTCCCGGCCTTCCTTCCAAACCTCCCGGCCTCAATCCTTACAAGGGTTTGGAAAAATTCAGGGAAGAAGACGCCGACTTCTTTTTCGGAAGAAGAACGGTAACAAGAGCATTGTACGATTTCAGCCGCCATCGCAGGTTTACGGTGGTAGCCGGTTCTTCCGGCAGCGGAAAATCCTCGCTGGTAATGGCGGGGCTGGTGCCGCTGCTGCGCGCGGAAAGGCGCTCCCTTGCAGTAATACGCCCGGATGAAGAATGGCCCGCCGTATTGCCGGACATACTCGTGATCGACCAGTTCGAAGAAGCCCTGCGCCTGCCGGACGCGGAGAAATTCCTGCAACAGGTGGCCGCCCTGCCCACACAGATCATCGTCACCGTACGTTCCGATTTCGAAAGATATTTCAGCAGCGGCGCATTCGAAGACAGCTGGCAACCCGCGCGTTTCGCCATCCCCGCAATGAGCCGCGAAGAACTCCGCGAAGCCGTGCTGCAGCCCGCCAAACAGGCCGTGCTTTTGTTTGAAGGCACCGAAGGTTGGGAGGAAAATATCGTGACCGAACTGGCCCAGGCCCCCAGCCCGCTACCTTTGCTGTCGTACACGCTGTCTATCGTTTTCAAACGTTCGGGCGGGCACGTGCTGTCTGAAAAAGTGTATAACGAGCTCAATGGCGTGTACGGCGCCATCAGCATAACGGCCGATGAATTGTACGAACACGTCCACGAAAAAATAACCGGCACAAAAGAAGAACTGCAGCGTACCATGCGCCACCTTCTTTTACGGCTTATCCATATCGACGGCGGGCGCATCGTATCACGCCGCGTAAACCGCTCCCGGCTTGTGTTTGAAGATGCCGCGGAACAACGCAGGATGGACGCGGTGATCATGCTGATGACTTCGGCGGACTATCGTTTGCTCGTGGCCGGCGATCAGCACATCGAAGTGGCGCATGAATCGTTCCTGCGCTCGTGGCCGCAGATATCGAAATGGGTACAGGAGTTGGGCATGCAGCAGTTTTCGCTGCTGAAACGGCTCGAAGACGTGGCCGGTGAATACATCGCCGCGCAGGCCGCGGAAGAAGAAACCGTGTTGTGGCACGATAGCCCTTATTTAGACGATCTCGCCGACATCCTCCGTGCCAATCCGCATTACCTCACGCGGCAGGAGGCGCTTTTTTTGAAAGACAGCCGGGAGCTGCGCAGATCGCGCCGCGTGGAGCACAACCGCCGTCTTGCGCGCATCACCGTTTCGGAAATTTCCTACCAGGTAGAACAGGTGGAAGAATCCGACCTTACCCGCGCGATACGCTTGCTGGAAGAAGCCGTGGCCATTTGTCATGATTATGATATTGAAGTGCCTGCGCGGGTTAAACAATTGCTGTGCAGGCTTTTCAACAACGAATGGCTGCTGAAGCGCCGCGCGATGTACAAATGGGAATTCGTGCACCAGCGTTCGGTGAACGATATCGTATTATCGGAAAACAATCAATTACTGGCGACCGGCGGCGGCGACCGGCGCGTGCTCGTGATCGACATGCGCACCGGGAAAGCCGCGGAGCATACTTTCGGGGCCGAAGTAGAATGGGTGGAAATAATGGCGGATAACAAGACGGTGCTCGCGCTTACTTCCCATGGCGACCTTTGGATGCTCGGGAAGAAAATACAAAAACTCAGCGGCAACCTGCCGGTAACGCATGCGCAACGTACGACAGACGGGAAATTCATCGGGGCTACAGGCCAGCGGCACTGGCGGTTGTGGGACATACACGGGAAACTGGTACAGGAGCGGGACATGCCGGAAGATATCTTCGAAGTGCATCTAGTAAATAAAGGAAAACACCTTTTACTGCGCCTGTTCGACGAGCTGCAAATCCGCAGCGCCGATACTTTCCGGTTAAGCGGGAAAGCAGCGCCGGACCCGGTGAACCTGGTGTATGAAACGCCGCAGCACAAACTGTTCGTACAGACTTACGAAGGCGGTTTTTACCTGTCCCGCGGCGGCACGCTTACCCGCGTTGTTCCCGACGATGAAAGCCTGAAGGTCGTGCATATCGCCGCAGACGGCCGGCACATTATCACCGCCGCCAAAATGGGGAACATCACCGTACGGAACGGCGAAGGCGATGCGCTCCACCGCTTCAGCCTCGACACGATGGTCAACGGCATCAGCACAGGCAGCGGCGACACCCTGCTGATCGCATGTTCGGATTCCAGCGCGATGGAAACGGATCTTAAAGGCAACCACCTGCGCACTTTCGATCATAGCAGGAAGGTGGTAAAAGCGCTGGCCGTCCGCAACAGCGGCACGGTGATAACGGCGGGCGGCGACGGAAAGGTGAGGGTTTGGGATGACGAATACCCTTCCTTCATTCATTTCCCTGTAAACCCCGAAACCGACCAGTTCTCCGTTTCCCCCGGCAACAATTTTTTCTTTTTCCACGAGCGCGACACCGGTAAAAACGGGTTGTGCGGCCGAAACGGGCAAACCCTGAACGCACGGCTGAAGACGCTGGAAGTACGGCATTCCGTTTTCAGTCCCGATGAAAAAATACTCGCCGCCATGAACCAGGCCGGCAGCCTCGTGCTTTGCCCGACGGACGGCGGCCAGACGATACGCGTGCCATTGAACGAAAAGGCGAACCTGCGGGAGATCGCATTCACGGCGGATTCGCGTTTCCTGATCATTGAGAACAGCGACAATTTTTTTCATGTGCTGAATGCCGCGGACGGAAAAAAAGCATTTCCCGATATGCCGGGCCGCATTATTTCGGCGGCAGACGGGGAAAAAGGGCCGTACACCATTCACCTGCTTAATACAAAACAGGCCGACCTTTTGTGCGGCGGCAAACACCTGTGCAGCATTCACCGGCCACAGGGCATTAAACGCGCGGTGATACTTCCCGCGGTGAAAAGAGTGGTGCTGTCGCTGGAAGGAAAGGTGCTGGAGTTCCTGGATTATTCCGGGAAAGTGCTGGGGCGGCATACTGTGAAGGATTCGCCGACCTTTTCGAAAACAAAGACGGTGTTTGGGGACACCATGATCTTCCTCCCACTGTCCCGCGTGGGCAGCAAGGCGCCCGCCCATGAACAACGCGACGCGTTCCATCTTTTTACGCCCGACGGCGGGCTGATCGCAACGGAAGAAAGCAACCGCCGGTTCGTCAGCCGTGTGTTCGATACTGCGGACAAACTTTTCGTGCAATTCGATAATTCTTATATCATCCGGCAATACAATACGAACGGGAAGCTGGAAAAAGAGATCCATTTCTCCGTCAAATCCCTGGAATTTACCCGGTTTTCCTTTAACGGCGAGTATTTCCTCGTGAACGGACGGAAGGAATCCGTACTGTTCGATCAGGACGAACAACGCGTATTTACTTACCGCGACTGCCCCGACGCCCATTTTTCGGCCGATGGCCAGAGTGTTTTTGCGCTGGAAAACGGTTTTCTCCGCCAACATTTCCTTCCCGGCCCCATTCTTTCCCGGCTTAAATTATCTTTCATCTCCCCTATTTTACCGTCCATAAAAAAAGAATTACGAAACCAAATGAAATAAAATAAAATTAACATTGAAAAGTACACCTGGCTGACTTATTTTTATACATTGTTCCACGATTAGAGAAAAACAGCTACTCAAATCACGCTTTTACCATGGATAACAGAAGAGAATTTCTCAAGAAATCGATGCTTTTATCCGGCGCCGCCGGATTGCAATCCTTTTTGCCGGGCTCCATCCAGCGGGCCATGGCCATCAATCCCGCGCCGGGCAGCACCTTCCTGGATGCGGAGCACGTCGTGATCCTCATGCAGGAAAACCGTTCGTTCGACCACTGTTTCGGTTCGCTCCAGGGCGTTCGCGGCTTCAACGATCCCCGCGCCATTTCCCTGCCGGACAAAAAGCCGGTATGGCTGCAAACGAACGACAAAGGCGAAACCTATTCGCCGTTCAGGCTGCATATCAAAGACACCAAAGTGACCTGGATGGGCGCGCTGCCCCACGGCCGTCACGACCAGGTAGACGCCAATAACGGCGGCAAATACGACAAATGGCTGATCTCCAAAAGGCCTGGCAATAAACAATACTGGCATATTCCGCTGACGCTGGGGTATTACACCCGCGAAGATCTGCCGTTCAACTACGCCATGGCAGACGCTTTCACCGTTTGCGACCAGAATTTCTGCTCCGCCATGACCAGCACCACGCCCAACCGCGCGTACTTCTGGACCGGGCAGATCTTTTCCGAAGAAGCCGGCCTGCCCAAAGCGAACATCCGCAATACGGACTACACATACGGCAAACAGCCCTGGAAAACTTTCCCGGAACTGCTGACAGACAACGGCGTGAACTGGAAATTTTACCAGAACGATCTCAGTTGCGGCGGCGGTCTTGTCGGCGAAGAAAGAAGCTGGCTGGCGAATTTCGGTTGCAACAACCTCGAGTTCTACAAAGCCTTCAACGTAAAATTCTCCGACCGTTACGTGCGGAATCTCCAGAAACTGGTGGACACGCTGCCCGACGAGATCAATAAACTCAACGAAGCCACCTCGGGCTCAGAAGCCGAAACCAAAAAACGCAAGACCGAGATCGCTAAAAAACAGGAAGCGCTCGACAATGCAAAAACTGAACTGGCGCTCTGGAACAAGGAAAATTTCGACAAACTTTCGCCGAAACAAAAAGAGCTGTACGAACGCGCGTTCGTGATCAACAGCGCCGATCCCGAGTTCCGCAAGCTTTCACAGCTTAAATACAACGACGACGGCACCGAACGCGAACTGGCCGTGCCCGCCGGGGACCTTTTTTACCAGTTCCGCAAAGACGTAAAAGAAGGCAAACTGCCCACCATATCGTGGATGGCCAGCCCGCAGAATTATTCCGACCACCCGAGCGCGCCATGGTACGGCGCCTGGTACATTTCCGAGATCATGGACATCCTGACCAGCAACCCGGAAGTGTGGAAAAAAACGATCTTCATCGTAACCTACGACGAAAACGACGGGTATTACGATCACGTGCCGCCGTTCTCCATCCCGGACAATAAAAAACCCGGCACCGGCAAAGTATCCGAAGGCATCGATACCGAAGTGGAATTTGTACGAGTGGAAAACGAGATCGCGCAGGGCATTCCCAAACGGCAGGCCCGCGGAGCCGCCATCGGGCTGGGTTACAGGGTGCCGATGCTGATCGCTTCCCCCTGGAGCCGCGGCGGGAAAGTATGCTCGCAGCTGTTCGACCATACATCCACTATCCAGTTCCTCGAACATTTCGTGAACAACAAGTTTAACAAAAACCTTCACCTCGACAATATCAGCAAATGGCGGCGCGCTATTTGCGGCAATCTCACCGCGGCTTTCACGCCGTTCCAGGAAGGCGACGACAAAAAAATGCCGTTCCTCGGCAAAGAGCAGTTCGTGGAAACGATCTACAGCGCAAAGTTCAAAGAAGAACCGGGGGGTTATAAAAAGCTTTCGGCATCGGAAATCTCCGCCATGATCGCCGATCCGTCTACCGCAAACCCGCTCGCGGCGCAGGAAAAAGGCATCCGTCCTTCCAGCCCGCTGCCTTACGAACTGTATGCAGACGGCGTGTGGAACGACCAGAAAGATCATTTCACCATCCGCATGGGCGCCGGCAACCAGGCATTCGGCAAATCCGCGCAGGGCTCGCCGTTTACGGTGTACGCGCCTACCGGCTTCAGCGGCGAGATATCACGCAACTGGCATTTCGGCGTGGTGGCGGGCGATACCATTCAGTACGAATGGCCGCTGAAAGAATTCGACGCTCAAAAATATCACCTCCGCCTGCACGGGCCGAATGGTTTCTTCCGCGAGTTCCGCGGCAGCAAAAAAGATCCTTCGCTGGAAGTAAGCTGCACGTACGAAATGGACCGCGCGAAAAAACCGACCGGCAACCTCATCCTGAAACTGCATAATTCCGGCGATGCGGCAACGGTGGTGTTGAAAGACCATGGCTACAAACAGTCGGACAAAACGGTCGAGATCGCGAAAGGCGCCAGCAAGGAAGTGATCTTGCCATTGGGCAAACAACACGGCTGGTACGACTTCAGCGTGTATTCCAAAGCCTCGCAGGATTTTGAAAGAAGATATGCGGGAAGAGTGGAAACTGGCAAGGAATCATTTACAGACCCGGTGATGGGCAGGGTATAAAAGAAACAAAAAAAGCAGCCGTTTGGCTGCTTTTTTTGTTTGATATTTTTCATCATTCGATAATAAGATCGGTTTCTTTCCCCGCCTGGTGCAGCAATAACAATATCTCGCTCATCGCTTCTTCGGAGCGGCTCACGTCTTTACACCAAAAATACCCTTTCAGGTCAAAGCCGTTTTCGTGCACTTTAGTGAACAGCACCTGCGGTTCCCGGTTCTCAAAAATATATTTCGAACGGCGGATCGCGTTTTTCACGGCGGTGGCCACTGTTTCCATATCGCTGCTGCCGGTTACGGTCAGTTCCATTTCCAGCCGCTGCTGATTGTTGCTGAGCGTCCAGTTCACGATCTGCTGCGAGAGGATGTCACCGTTGGGAATGATCACTTCCGCGCCGTTCTGCGTCAGCAGCGTGCTGGAGCGCAGGCCGATCTCGCGTACCTTCCCTGATTTATCACCGATCTCCACCACATCGCCGATCTGCAAAGGCCGGTCGAAAATGAGGATGATGCCCGACACGAAGTTGTTCACGATATTCTGCAAACCCAAACCGATGCCGACGCCGAGCGCGCCGAGCACGATCGTGATCTTGTCCACCGGTACGCCGGAAGCCGCCACAGCCAGCAGGTAACCGAGGCAAAGCAAGATCAGCCGCGCGATCAGCAGACGGTTGCGGGCGCCTTTGTTGGCAATCTCTTCGTCCAGCCCCGCGTCGCCGAAAAAGTACCCGACATATTTCTGCAAAAGATGCGCGATCCAGATGATGAGGAAAAACAATAAAATACCGCCGATGGTAAACGTGGCGTTGCCGATGTTGCGGTCTGTCTGCATAAAGTCCATCAGCCCTTCGAGCACAACGGTGTAAATATTCAGGTTGGTGGTGAACACGATCAGCCAAAGGATCACGACGAGGAACAGTACCGGCCTTCTGAAACTATCGAGCACGGGCTGATAGTCGATGCGGCTTTGTACGCCCCGTTTCACGCGGCTGGCCACGATCTGCAGCATGATGGCTTCCATGCAGATCTTGCTGAACACCGCCAGGCCCACGGCCTGCGTAAATGCGAAAATAGCCGCGTTGCCGAAGATCTGCGCCAGCGACACCCGGCCCCAGAGGTTGCACAGCAGCGACAGTATGTTCATAACATTGTGCAGAACGATCACATACCGCAAAAAACCTTGCAGGTGCAGGTGCTCTTTCATACGGGAAAGGAACAGCATGCCGAAAACCACGGACAGCACATTGAGCAGCATCAGCCATAAACGTTGCCCTATTCCGGGGTCTACCATATGATGCGTGAACGAGAAACAGATGTACAGCACCGCCATCCCGATCCAGTACCAGAACAGGCGGCGCGGCCATTTTTTCCAGCAGATAATAGTGAGGATCACGATCAGCAGGAACTGCATCGATTCGATGTAAGCCGAAGGCGCGTGCAGGTCGAACAGCGGCGCCATGGCGAACATAACGATGAACGAAGAAACGATGTAACCGGAAGGCAGGTACACAAAATCCAGTTCGCTGATGTCGCCCATGGCCTGGTTTCGCCGGATGGTGCGGATGTTGCGGAAGATCCAGGCAAAGAAAAGTATCCCAATGAGCAGCAGGAACAGGCGTTTGTTGCCGCTGTCCCTAAAATAATAGTTCAGCGCCTTTCTTTCACCTTCGTAGGCTTTGCCGAAGGAAGAACGGGCGCCGGAGGAAACATTCACCGTGTCTCTCTCCCACAGATAATTATATTCTTTCCCGAACACGCGCGTGGCGGAACTGTTCAGCAGGTTGTTCACTCTTTCGAGCAGTTTGCTGGTAGTGATCGCGTTGGCGGAGTTATGCGTCTGCAACGAATTTACACGCGCCATGCTTTCGCGCAGCCCGCGGGTGGCGCCGCGGAACGCTTCGCGCATATCCCTGAGCTGCGGCGCGAATTCCTGCCGCAATGCGGAATCGCGCATAAGCTGGCGCAGCACGGTATCGCCCGCCAGCGGCTTAAGTGTAGTGCGGAGCGCGTTCAGCCGGCTTTCGGAGCTGTCCAGCAGTTTTCGGTGGTCCCGCAGTTCGAGCTGAATGTTTTGCAGCAGCGTGCGGAACACCTGCAGGTTGCGGAGGTTAAGCGCGCGGCTGTTGTTGAGGATATTGTCTTTCAGAACGGCCAGCACCGAATCGCTGTCCTGTAAATGAATGGCCACCAGTTCCACGCCGATGGGCAGTTCGCTTTTGTTCTCCACATTGTTGAGGATCACATAGGTATTTTCGATCTGCTGCTGGTAATCGCTGCTGGTCATTTTGGCGGAATCGGCGAACAGGGAGGCCATGCCCATGATGCCTCCGCCCCTGCGCCGCGAGGTATCGCCCGGCCTGCGGGTGGAATCGTTGCTGAACCGCCGCCTGCCGGAATCGGCCTGGGAACGGTGAAACCTGCCTGAATCCTGGGCCTGAACGGCCAGCCCGGCGATCAATATAATACTGGTAATAAACAGCCGGCGAAAACGGTCCCTCATGGATATGTATTTTTCATTGCTAAACTATGAAAAGAACTTATGTATAAGAAATTTTTATATGAATAAGAGCGGCCCGTGGCCCGGCGTTCTGTAAATTTGTATGGAAATGGAGAGAAAAGACAAATATTCAGCGCTCGACAATCCCGCCTGGAGCGCGCTTACAAGCCAGCACAGCGAGTTTGCAATTGGTCCGGCGCTTGCGAAAAGATACAGGGCAGACATTGTTTCATTCACCGGTTTCGCGGAGCCTACGGTTGCCGCGGCTGCCGCGCTGGACCCGCTGATGGCCGCGGGCGAACACTTTTTTATCATCGGTGAACCGCCGCCGCTGCCTGAAGGCTGGGAAGTGAAGAACGACCTGGCGTGCGTGCAGATGGTTTGTGAATCGCCTGTAACAGTACCCGCCACCGTAGAGATCGAACCATTGGTCGAAAAACAAGCCCGCGAAATGTACGATCTCGTGCAGCTTGTGCAGCCGGGTTATTACCTGCTGAACACCCATCGCATGGGCGATTATTACGGCATCCGGCAGGAAGGAAAACTCGTGGCAATTGCGGGAGAGCGCATGCGCACGGATGTTTTCACCGAACTGAGCGCCATTTGCACGCACCCGGATTTCACCGGGCGGAAATACGCGCAGCAACTGACCGCTCACCTGTGCCGCAAAAATATCGAAGCGGGGAAGATCCCCTTCCTGCACGCATCCACCGCTAACAGCCGCGCCATCGGCGTGTACGAGCTGATGGGTTTCCGCACGCGCAGGGAAATCTCTTTCCGGCTCACCGTTAAAAACAAATAAGCATAAAAAGAGCCGTACCTGCGAGGGTACAGCTCTCTCTGCCAATTATTAACTAAAACTCAGGGGTTATTTTACTGTGCGCTTGCACCGATGTTGCCGATCGCCACAACACTATCCCTGGCCGGCGTAACCGTTTGGTCCACGAACGATACGCGTGCGAATGCCTGGTACTTCAGCAGGCTGTCGTAGTTGAATTTCTTCTTCCCTCCATCTACCGTCACCTCCTTCACGCTTGCCCATTTGGCTTCCACGGCCGCGCCGGTGGTCTGGCTTTTGATGCTGCCGATCTCCTGGAACAGCTCCAGCGTGCCATCCGCTGTTTTTCCCTTGTATAGCGCGAATTTATAAGTGGTGTCGCGGGTGGATTTGTCGATCCGCATCACCAGGTCGAACGTACTGTCGGTAAGTTCTTTGGCTATCACTTTGCCGCCGCCGGTGCCGTTAGATACGGTGAATGCATATTCCTTGCTGCGTTTCGGCGGAGGAGTGGGCGAATCATCGTCGTTACAGGCTGCGAATAAGATCCCGAACAATGCAATAGCGAGCAAGGCCTTTCCAGGCGCCCGGTAGGTGTGTTTTCTCATGGTTCTTCCGTTTTAAAAATAGTTAGGTTAAATTCTACAATTGCAATACGGGTTAAACGGGCACGAAAATCAAAAAGTTACAAAGCCTTGCATTTTTTTCAATAATTCCCCGGGGAGCCGTTCGGCAAATTTTAAGGAACTTTACGGTATGGACAATACACAAAGGTTCAACCACCGCGTTGAAAGTTACGCCGCTTACCGCCCGGATTACCCGGCGGAAATGGTCGGTTTCCTGCAGGGGAAATATAACCTTGGCCCCGGCAAACCCATTGCCGATGTGGGCGCGGGCACGGGCATTTCCACCGCATTGTTCCTCAAAGCCGGCTATGCCGTATTTGCCGTGGAGCCCAATACGCCCATGCTTGAAAAAGCCACGGAAATGCTGGGCAAATATCCCGGCTTTCATGCCGTGAACGGCTCCGCCGAAAACACGACCCTCGGGAGTGAAAGCGTAGACGCCGTGATCGCGGCGCAGGCATTCCACTGGTTCAACCCGCAGCAAAGCAAAAACGAATTTCTCCGTATTCTCCGCCCCGGCGGCATCGTTGCGCTGATCTGGAACGAGCGAAGGGTGCATTCCGATTTTGAAAAAGATTACGAAGCCCTGATCAACCGCCACGGGAAAGATTACATAAAAGTGCGGCACCGCAATATCGATATGGAACACATCGCGGCATTCTTTTCACCACACGCTGTGGAGTTGAACACCTTCACCAACGCGCAGGTATTCGGCCTGGAAGGGCTTAAAGGACGGCTGTCTTCCTCTTCTTACATGCCGCTCTCCACGGAAGCGGGTTACGCGGAAATGATGGAAGACCTCGAAAAACTGTTCGCCCGGTTCAGCGAAAACGGCCGCATCACCATCAGTTACGAAACGAAAGTCTATTCCGGCATATTCAAATAAATGATGTATTCGCCGAGTTCGACGACGACGAATGCGCGCTTACTTACCGCGAAACCATTCGCCCCTCGGGCAATTCAACGATACAGGTTTTTGTGATGGATAAAGCGGGGAATGTGGAAGGCGTGCGTGAAATTTTTCTTGAAGTGGGCTGCGCGCCGGAAAGCAGGGGCAGCCGGTACTTTGTAATGGAAGTGCCGGCGGGCATGGATTACGGGCCGGTAAAACTGAAGCTGGACATACTCTCCGTCAAAGGCGTGCTCGATTACGCCGAAGTTTGCTTATCCCACGTTTACTGACCGTACCGGAAATAATCACATACATCTTCGTCGCACAACAATGCCTTATACACCGGGTGCTGCAATACTTCGGTATAGTCCATCCACCGCCTGCCCACTTTTATTTTCCGGTACACCAGCCGGATGCCGTGCGAATAGTCCACATACCAGTTTACATGCCCCGTATACAAAGGCTGGATGGGCTTTCCGTCGGTTTTATGCCAGCCGTAGATGGCCACACGGTCCGGGCGCGCATCCCTGGAAATTTTGCCGCTGATCACTACATCTTTTTTAATCCCGGCGATCAAGCCGCGTCTTCCCTTCCGCTGCCCTTCGATGATGAGATGATGATGCCAGAAAATGATGGCGCTGTCGCGGAAAGCGTAGAGCGGCACCGGCGGCAGTTTTACTTTTGCGGCGAGGTAAATGTCGTTCACCATTTTGCGGGTGGGCAGAAAACATTCCAGGCTGTCTGCAATCCGCTGCGCGGCCACGGGCGTGAGCGGAATCCTTGCAAAATCGTTATTTCCGCCGATGGACAGGTAATCGGGCGCAACGTAAAAAACGGCATTTACTGTTTCGCCGTTCGCTCCGGTGATGGAAGTATGCACCGGCACGAACTTCCGGAGAAAATCCGGAACGTTCCCGGAGAAAATTTCTTTCAGCGCAATGGGCTCACGGGTATTCCATTTCATGCTGTCCACCTGCCGGTAAAAATCCTCCCCGGAAATAGCCTGCGCGGGCCGTGGCGGCAGCGGTAACCGGAAGGCGGTGCGGCAGGCAACCCCGAAAACAACACAGATCAGTAAAAAGAAAAAGATGCGGCGGCTGTACATACCTTTAAATTACGACCGCCGCCGGAAACCGCAAAACAGGAAATGTTGTGTGGTGTTGAATGGCGTGACATGATCTTCCGTTACGCAGCGGATCTTTTCGAAGTCATCGTTCAACAGGGCCGTCAGCCCGGCTTCGTTGTACTGTTTAATATCAAGGCGGCTGCATTTTTTTGAGCCGTTCTCGGTGAACGTGCCGATAGCGATATAGCCGCTCACGGCGCTCTGGCGGTATCCAGGTATCGCGCGATCTGTTCGGGCGTGGTCAGGAAATGAAAAGCGGCCCTGTCGTGCCAGACATCATACGTTTCTTCCGGCACAAACTCCGTAACGTCTGCCACGATCCATTTCACCGCAGATGCGCGTTTGCCGAGCCTTTCCTGCGCCCGCCGGAGCGCCGCTTCCGAAATGTCGAGCACCGAGATATTCTCATATCCTTCATCCAGCAGGAAATCCGCCAGTTTGCTGTCGCCTCCGCCGATATCGATAATGCGGGCATTTTCGGGCAGGTTGAAGCTCCTGATAAAGTCGAGCGAAATAACAGGAACGGCCTGCGTCCAGCTTACTTCGTGCGGTTGTTTGGACGAATAGACGTTCTCCCAATGCTGCTTTCGGTCTGTAGTCATATTGCAAGCTACTGAATTGCCGGAAATTTGGTTATTCCAACGAGAAAGTTAATTTCGCCATATGACCTATACTCCCGGCCTTCATTTACTGGCCACCGCCCATGTACCTGAACCAGCGCTTTTACGGTCTTCGGCGCCCTGGGCCCGCTTCATCCGCGAACAAACGGCCGCGTACGGCCTGCAGGAAGTAGGCGCAGCCTTTCACGATTTCCCCGGCGGCGGCTTTACCGGTGTGATCTGCCTCACGGAATCGCATATTTCCATTCATACATGGCCCGAATACAAGTTGTTCACCTACGACGTGTTCCTGTCCAATTTCAGCAGGAACAACGACGAAACCACCCGCGCCCTCATGGAAAACACACTGCGTTTTTTCCAGGTCACGGAGCATACACTCGAAACCCTCCGCAGATAACCTATGCCTGATTCTCCACATACCATCGTTTGCCCGGACTGCCGCCACGTGCATGAAAGCTGGAATGCCGATACGGAATATTTCGGCTGCAGCGAATGCGCTTCCTGGTTTCAGAAAAAAGACGGCCGGTTCGTAAAACTGCTCCGCAACGCAAAAGCTACCACCTCTCCCGTTTTGGAGCCCGGCGAAACCGGCATCATCGACGGACAGGAATACCGCATGATGGGCTTCGCGCAGCGCAATGAGCCCGGGCAGCCCGAACGCTGGCAGGAATACTGGCTCAAAGATGTGCTCACCGGCAAAACCGTATGGCTGTCTGAATACAACGGCCACTGGCTGTTCGTGCAGAACATCCCCGAAACCGAACTGACGCCGGAATTAAAAAAACAGCTGGAAGAAGACAAGATCGCAGTCTATCAAAACGAAGACTTCGAGCTGTTCACCGAATACAAAGCCGTGTATTACCATCTTTCCGGCGAATTCCCCTACGACCCTACGACCGAAAAAGCAGTCGTTTGCCGGGAATATATCGCCCCGCCGCTGCTGCTCGCGCTGGAGAACGACCAGGGCGACAAAGACTATTCCATCTCTCGGTACATGCGGCCCCGGGATATGAAAAAAGCGTTCAATCTCAAATATTACCTGCCCATCCGCGAAGGCGTAAGCCCCGCGCAGCCTTTTAGCCGGTGGTTCACCAGCGGCGAAGTGATCGTAACGGCGCTCATTTTCTGCGCTATCGTTTTCATCGCGCAATATTTTTACGCGTCCAACGCGATGTACAAAGAAGTGTACAGCCATGTAGTGCAGGTAAACGACAGCACCGTGGCCAAACCCATCGTCTCGCCATCGTTCGAGATCACCGGCGGCGTATCCAACCTGGAAGTTTCGAGTTACGCGATATTGAGTAACAACTGGGTGGAAGCGGCCATCGACCTGGTGAACGAACAGACCGGGGAAGAAAAAAGTTTCGCCACCGGCGTGGAATATTATCATGGGGTAGACGGCGGCGAATCCTGGTCCGAAGGCTCGATGGGCACCAAAGAGCTGCTTTGCACTGTTGAGCCGGGCCGGTATCATATGGTCGTCAACCTGTTCAAAGACCAATCGGTCGACGGCGCGGAGCTGAACATCGTGCTGCGGCAAGACGTGGCTACCTGGTGGAACGCGCTCTGGGCCATGGGCATCATGGCGGGTTTTGCGGCCATCGTATTTGCATGGGAGAACAATTTTGAGAAAAACCGCTGGTACAACAGCCCTTTCACAACTTACACATATGACGAATAAAAGGATCAGGCCATACCTGGCGCCCGGCATTGTAGCGGCCTGCCTGCTGGTGCTTTACATGTACGGCAACGTGCGCGCGATCAGGTATTGCAATTGTAAAAACACGGAAGACTGGAAGCCGGGCGAGGAAAGGTCCGCCGCCAGGGGCTCTTCCGGGCGCAGTCATTTTTATCATAAATAAAACAACCTATATGTCAGACGTATTACAACTGAAGTACATCGTAGCGTCCATCGTTTATTCCGTTATCGGCATCATCATCCTGCTGGTATCTTTCTGGATCATCGAAAAATTAACGCCGGAAAACACCTGGAAAGAGCTGGTGCAAAATAAAAACATGGCCATCGCGGTCGTATTCGCGGCGTATATCATTGCCATCGCCATTATTATCAGTTCGGCGATCCATGGATAACCCGCGTTCCATGCATTTGCTGCTGCTGTTATCGGTGTTCGTGATCGCCACCTGCGGGCTGATCTACGAGCTGGTTGCGGGCACGCTGGCGAGTTACCTGCTGGGCGATTCCGTCACGCAGTTTTCCACCATCATCGGCGCGTACCTGTTCTCGATGGGCATCGGCGCGTTCTTTTCGAGGTATTTCACCCGCAACCTGCTCAGCTGGTTCATCCAGCTGGAAATACTCGTGGGTTTCGTAGGCGGCGTCAGCTCCTGTTTACTTTTTATGCTGTTCGACCAGGTGGCCTCTTTCCGCCTGATCCTTTACCTGCTGGTGGGCATTACCGGCACGCTGGTAGGGCTGGAGATCCCGCTGCTGATGAATATTCTGAAGAACCGCATGGAGTTCCAGGACCTCGTGTCCAAAGTTTTCACCTTCGACTACATCGGCGCGCTGCTGGCTTCCATTATTTTTCCTTTGATGCTGGTGCCGCAATTGGGGTTGATGCGCACTTCCTTTTTCTTCGGCATCCTAAACGTGGCCGTGGCCATGGTGGTACTGGTGAAGTTCAGAAAAGAAGTGAAATGGGCGCGTTACCTGACTTTCCAGTCGGTGATCGTGATCCTGCTGCTGACGGCTGGTTTCGCGTATGCGGATAGGTTGATGCATATGGCGGAGAGCCTTGCGTTTAACGAGCAGGTCATTTTTTCCAAATCATCGCCTTACCAGCGCATCGTACTCACGCGTAACAAAGACGATCTGCGCCTGTACCTCAACGGCAACCTGCAATTCAGCGCGCGCGACGAATACCGTTACCACGAAGCGCTGGTGCATCCGCCCATGATGTGCCACCAGCAGCCGGCCAACGTGCTGATCCTTGGCGGGGGCGACGGGCTGGCGGCGCGGGAAGTGTTGAAATATCCGTCTGTGCGGCAGGTTACGCTGGTCGATCTCGACCCCGCCGTTACCGAATTGTTCACCGGCAATAAGATGCTGGAAAAGCTCAACCAGGGCAGCCTCCGGCACCCGAAGCTGAAAGTGGAGAACGAAGACGCGTTCCAGTGGCTCCGCCATCAAAATAAAACCTTCGATGTCGTGATCATCGACTTCCCCGACCCTTCCAGTTATTCCGTCGGGAAGCTGTACACCAATACATTTTACCGGCTGCTGCGCGGTGTGCTGACCACAGAAAGCACCGTGGTGGTGCAATGCACCTCTCCTTTCGTGGCCCCGCAATCGTTCTGGTGCATCAACACCACTTTGCAGCAATCCGGGTACGCCACCCTTCCTTATCATTGTTATGTACCTTCGTTCGGGGAATGGGGATACATCATGGCTTCGCCGGGAAACGTCGCTGATAAGGGTTTGCCGCTACCGCAGCATCTCCGCTCGTTTTCGCGGGAGGCTTTCGCGCAAATGTCTTTTTTCGCGGAAGACATGCGGGCGGTCAACCTGCCCGTCAACAAACTGAACAACCAGGCGCTCGTTCATTTCTTCGAAAAGGAATGGGCCGTTTATCAATAACAGGAAATGAAGCTTTCGCGCAGTGAGTTTTTACGGTATATGGCCCTGCTGGCCGGCGGCGCTTACGTGGCGGGATGCCATGAAGGCGGCCGGTACAATCACATCACCGGCAAAATCACCGGCGCTTCCGCAGCTGTCGGTCATCGTTTGCGCGAAGGGCAGCTGCCGGCTCCTCAACAGGAAATACGCACCAAAGTGCTGATCGCCGGGGGCGGCATTGCGGGCCTCAGCGCGGCCAGGGCGCTGTCGCTGGCAGGCATGGAAGATTTTTTGCTGGTAGAACTGGAAGCATCCACCGGCGGCAATTCTGCTTCCGGCAGCAACGATCTCACGCAATACCCGCTGGGCGCGCATTACCTGCCGCTTCCCAACCCTGAAAATATTTCCCTGCTCAACCTACTGGAAGAAGCTGGCATTCTGACCGGTTATGAAAACGGTGTGCCTGCGTACGAAGAAACTTCGCTTTGTTTCGAGCCTTCGGAACGTTTGCTGTACAATGGCCGCTGGCAGGAAGGGCTGATCCCGCAATTCGGCATCGGCCCGAAGGATGAAACAGAGATCCGCCGGTTCCTGGCGCTGATGCAAACGTACCGCGACAAAAAAGGCGCGGACGGGAAATGGGCGTTCGACATACCGGTGGCCAACAGTTCTTCCGACGCCGTCTTCACTTCGCTGGACTGTTCGACCATGGCGGGTTTCCTGCGGAAGGAAAATTTCACCAGCGAACCGCTTTTGTGGTATATCAATTATTGCTGCCGAGACGATTATGGCGCGGGAATTGAAGTAGTGTCTGCCTGGGCGGGCATCCACTACTTCGCGTCACGCCGCGGCAGGGCAGCTAATGCAGACAGCAGCGCGGTGCTCACCTGGCCCGAAGGCAACGGCAGGCTGGTGCGGCATCTGCGGAAGTTCAGCGAAAAACAGACCATGACCGGAACGCTCGCGTACCAGGTGGAGCAGGTAGGAAATGAAGTGCAGGTGCATGTTTGGGACCATCAAAAACAACAAACCACGAAGATCATCGCGGAACATTGTATACTGGCCATACCGCAGTTCATTGCAGGCAGGCTTTTACAGTACGAAACGCCCTCACATTTTACATATGCGCCCTGGCTGGTAGCCAATATCACCCTCAACCGGCTGCCCGAAGAAAAAGGCGCGCCGCTCAGCTGGGACAATGTGATGTATAACCAGCAATGCCTCGGCTACATCACCGCGCAACACCAGTCGCTGCGGCAATCGCCGGAAAAGGTGCAGGTAATTTCCCTGTACTGGCCGCTCGACCAGCTGGAGCCCACCGCTTCGCGGCACAACGCGCTGAAACTGGAACATAAGGACTGGGTAGACCAATGCATGACACAGCTGGAAAAAATGCATCCCGGCATTTACCGCCAGGTAAACAACATCGATGTGCAGGTGTGGGGCCATGGCATGGTACGGCCTATTCCCGGATTTATGACCGCTCCCAAACCCACGGAGCCGGAACGCATCAGCTTCGCGCATTCCGATCTCAGCGGTGTTTCCGTGTTCGAAGAAGCGTTTTACCACGGAGAAAGAGCCGCGAAGCGGTATTTAAATTCTGCAGCACATTCTTAGGATTTTGTAACCCCGGCCGCGCGCAGCGGCGTAACATTGCATCATAAACCCGATGAACATGTCACTCTTAAAAATTGTTATGCTGGTAGCCCTCACATCCTGCGGTTACGGGCACGATCATTCAAACATCAAAAACATGGATACTTCATTGCTCACCCATCCCATCGTTAAAGACGCGATAGACGCATTACAGGCCGGAAAGGCGGATGCCTGGTTCGCGCTGTTCACCGCAGACGCGGAATTGTACGACGACGGCAACAAAATGGACCTCAAAAAATTCTTTGGCGCAGCGATCGGCCACGAACGCTTTACCAGCATCGATAAAGTGGAGAACAAGGGGTTGGACGTGTACGGCCGCTTCCACAGCGACAAATGGGGCGATTTTAAAACCTACATGAAATTCCACGTCAATGCGGAAGGGAAGATCTATAAACTGGAGATAGGACAGGCGGATTATTAAAAGTGCGGGCCAGTTGGTTTTTGACTGAACGGCAGGGTACCGACCGGCCCGCTGAAAATCTTTAGTTCAATATTTCGGACAGTTTGACAGCCAGCTCTTCACCGCGCAGGTTCTTCGCCACAATCCTGCCTTTCGGATCGATGAGGAAGTTTTGCGGGATGGCCTGTACATGGTAAATGTCGGAGGCTTTTTCTTCGTCGAGGTCGATCAGCTGCGTCCAGGGGAGGCCATCATCTTTGATGGCTTTCAGCCAGGCGGCGCGCAGGCGTTCATTGTCCAGTGAAACGCCGAGCACGGTGAAGTTCTTCGATTTAAATTCGTTGTAAGCTTTCACCACGGCCGGATTTTCCGCGCGGCAGGGTTTGCACCACGAAGCCCAGAAATCCACCAGCACGTATTTCCCACGGTAATCGGAAAGTTTCACGGCTTTGCCTTCCGTGTCTTTCTGCACAAATTCCGGCGCCATCGCTCCTATTTCCGTGCGTTTCAACCTTGCGATCGTTTCCGCATAGGCCTTTCCTTTGGCGGTTTGTTTCACTTCGCCGGACAGTTTGTTGTACAGCGGCTCCAGGTCTTTGGCTTCCGGAAACAGCCCCCCGTAAGAATCCAGCAGATCGAGGCTTACCACGGTGGCGGGATTTGCATTGATGAACGCGCCATAGATCTGTTTTCGCGCTTTGTCAACCGAATCGTAACCGGCTTCGCGTTTTTTACGCGTTTCTTCAGTCGCTTTTTCTTCTTTGGACAACGCGGCAAATTCAGCGGACATTTCTTTCCCGCGTTTCACTACCGGCGCCAGCGCCTGTTGCAACTTCGCATAATAGCGGTTCGCTTCACCGCCTTCTATTTTCGCATCGGACAATTTATTTTCGCCGGTGATGGTAATGGTGGTATTTTCCAGGTATACGGTCGCAAAGTCGCGCCCTTCGGCGCCTGCGGCCTGCAGGTTAAGGTTGGCGGCTATCGGTTCGGCCACTTTCCCTTTCAGTTCGAAGGAGCCGTTTTTTACCTCGGCGGAATCTCTTACGTAAGTTTCCCCGGAACGGTAACCGACATACACTTTCGCCGGTTCCTTTACACCGCTGATATGCCCTTTGATGGTATAAGAAGGCGCGCTCTGCGCGAAGGTTATGATTGGAGCGGCCACGATGGCTGCGATCAAAATTGGTTTCATGTAATGTTTCATGTTCAACGGTTGTTTTTAGTTAAAGGGCCTCGAATCCGGCGCGATGCCCCATTGCGGGTTAAAGATCAATACGGAGTTGGTTTTCGGAAGCACGAACACCGGGTCGTCTATTTTATTTTCAAAAGTTTCCGTGCCCAGCGTATGCACGATCGTGGTTTTTCCCCAGGGTTTGCCCGGCTCCAGGCAAAGCCGTTTCAGGTCGAAGAAACGTTTGAGATGCGCCAGCGGCAACTCCCTGCGGCGCTCTTCCAGCACGAGCTGTATCACCGCGTCCTGCCCGGCGGGCATGGCCAGATCGGGCGTGCCGGTCACCATCCGGTATTTTCGCAGCAGGTTCACGTCTGCCATCGCCTCGGCCAGCCGGTTGGTGCGCGCGTATCCTTCCGCACGCATCAGCAGCAGTTCCGGGAAGCTGAAACCCGCCGTTATCTGGAATCTCGACAGGCCGCCGCTGATCGTTTCCCCACGGAAATATTGCAGCTTGGTACCATCGTTGTAAGTAACGCCGTTGTAGGTGGTTTTGTAACCCGGCGCTTCGAGCAGGTAATATTGGTAACGCAGGTCGTTCGTTTTGTCGAACAGCGCAATGTACTCGTCTGAAGGATAAGAATAATTGGACCTGCCTGACCTTATGTCGGATGCGCGAAAGAAAAGTATCTCGCGGCTGGTGGGCAGGTTGATCTTGCTGTCCGGGCTGTTCACCTGGCTGGCGGTAGGATTCGCCGGGTTCACCAGCGAAAGCGTATTAAAATCATACAGCACTTTATCCACTCCGTTGGCCGCAGCGGCCGTCCATGCAAGGTTCGCATAATATGCTACGCTGTCGTATTTCTGTGTGAACAGGTGATAATAAGCCAGCATGGCCTGCGTCGTCATTTTATTCGCGCGCGAAGGGTGATTGGTCGCTTCGGGAATGTTGGGCAGCGCGGCGTGCAGGTCGGACAATACTTTGGAAAACACCTCTTCCTGCGTGGAAAGGTCGGGCATGGGCGCGTCCACATCCGCGGAAGTGAGGTACGGGATCGTTTTGGTATCGTTCGTTCCGCCCGGCCTGTACACGGGGCCGTACACGAGCGTAGTGTGAAAATAGCTCCAGGCACGGGCCACGTATGCCTGTGCCATCACCGCGTCCGCCTCTTCCGCGTTTTCTGGATTGCGTATTTCTTTCACACCTTCGATCACGTTGTTGATGTATTTCATGGAACGGTAAGTGCCCCATTCCCAGAAATAATCGGCCAGCGTAGGGTTCTTGAACGGCGGGCGGAAAATGTAGCCGTAATAACAGTCGATGTTCGGGCTGTTGTTGGCTTTGTAATAAATTTTACCGATGCCTTCAGAAAGCGTGAGATTGTCCGTCATATACGCCAGCAGCGAAGTGCTGTTGTTGTTGAGGAAAGGATAACGCACGATGTCCTGGTTGTCCAGCAAATGATTGAACTCCGCGACCTCGGTGGGTATCAGCTTCCCTTTCGGTTTTACGTCGAGGAACTTGTTGCAGGCAGCCAGCGAAGCGGCGGCGGCGAAAAGTAATATCGAATGTAGTCGCATGACCATGTAGTGTTAAGTTTTAAAAATTGGCGCGGAGGCCGAGATAAAATTCGGGCATGGGCCGCCAGGGCGTAAAACCAAGCTCCGCCTGCGAAGCGTTGGGCTCGTTCAGCTCATAGGCTTCAGGGTCCAGCTTGTCGCTGTTGGCCGCCCACATAAACAGGTTGCGGCCCTGCAGCATGATGCTGGCGTTGCCGATGCCGGCTTTCCGCAGCAATGATTTATTAAAATTATAGGTGATGGACGCGTCGCGGAGCTTGATGAAGTTGCCGCTTTCGATGAAAATGTCTGACAACGGGTAATAAAAGAAATCAAACGAGAGCGCGTTCAGCGCGGGGAAATTCGTGTATTTTTCATCCCCCGGCTTTTTCCAGCGTTTACCCACATCCTCATGCTGAATTGCGTTACCGTCGTACGAATAACGGCGCATGATGTTCCCCGTTTTCGCCAGCAGCATAAACGCCAGTTCGAAGTTTTTGTAGCGGAAAGTATTGGTCAGGCTATACGCGAACTTCGGGCGCAAGGTGCCCATATAGATCACATCGTCTACCGCAACTGCGCCGCCGCCTACTTTCTCGCCTTTCTGATTGTAGTATTGCGCCGCGCCATTGGCGTCGAGACCGGCGAAACGGAATGCGTACAATGCGTTGGCTGGCAGCCCTTCCTTGTTCACTGAAACCTGTGTGAGCGAAGTGGAGAACGGGTAATTGACGTTATATTCCACCACTTTGTTCGCATTATAGCTCATGGTGCCGAGCACGCCCCAGGAGAAATCGCCGCTTTTGATCAGATCGCCGTCCACAGCCAGTTCCAAGCCGGTATTGTTGATCTGTCCCACGTTTCTCACCAGCGAAGTGTAGCCCAGCGTGGGGTCTACTGGGTCTGAAGCCAGCAGTTCCTTGCTTTTGCGCAGGTAGTAGTCGATGGATACGTTGATCCTGGAGAACAGGCTCATGTCCGTTCCGAAATTGGTCGTGTTGGTGCGTTCCCAACGGAGCGAGTTGTTGGGCGGCGAAGAAATGTTGTATGAAATGTCGCCGGTAAGATCGGAGTAGCTGCCCGGCGCGATGATCAGGAAGGGCCCGGAGTTGAGGGAAATATTCCCGTTCACGCCGAAAGAGCCTCTCACATACAATTTGCTCAGCCAGGGCACGTGAAAGAATTGTTCGTTGGACAACTTATACGTGCCGCCCGCAGACCACAGCGGTTTGTAGCGGAAACGCGGATCGGTACCGAAGAAGTTCGTCTGGTCCAGGCGGATGCTGCCGCTTACGAGAAACCGGCGGTCGAATTCATACGAAGCATTGGCATACCAGGAAACGAAGCGGTTGTCTCTGAAAGCGATAGAACCGATGCTGGCCGTGGGTTTGCCGCTGGATTGCAACATATCGGCGTTATAATTCCCGGCGATGTAATCCGCATAGTTAAAAGTGGCGAACGTGCCCGCCTGGTCGCTGTAACCGAAACGCGTCGGGAAGGCGTTATAGTCCTGCACGTTGCGGCTCACTTCTGAACCGGCGATGGCGATCAGGCTGTGTTTGCCGAAGCTGCGGCTGAAATTCAGCTGCGAGCGCAGCGTATACGCCTGGTTCACATTCCGCGATTCGTTCACCATATCGCCGTCCGGGATGTAATGTTTGGACGGGTTGGAAACGGAAGTGGCGTCGTTGTAACCCATGCGCATGCGGTAAGAATCTTTGCCGGATACGCTGCGGGTGAAGGAATTACCGCGCGTCCAGCTGCCGCCCGCGTCGAGGGTGAGGCCTTTTGCCAGCACGATGTTGATGTTGCCGCCGATGCGGAACTGGAAATTTTGCGTGCGGGTGATTTCCTGCCCGAGGTCGGTCAGCGGGTTGTAATTCATCGGTTTCAGGCCGGGGATGGCGTCGTAGCGGGCCACTTTGTTGAGGTTGGTGGCGTAGATATCCTGCGGCTGGCCGGTGGCGGGATCTACCACGAGATCGTAAGGGTGTATGATGTATTGCGAATAATAGTTGAGAAAGTCGCTCATGGGCCGCAGCGGCGCCTGTGCAGTATTGTAGTTAATGTTGGAGAACAGGCGGAAGGAAAGGAATTTCGCGGGTTTCCAGTCGTTGCGCACGTCCATGATCAGCCGGTTGTCTTTGGCATACAACGTATTGCCGCGGTTGCCGATGAACTTTGCGGAAGCGGCCGTCTGGCTTTTTTCATTCCCGCCGGACAACATGATGTTATGCTGTTGTGTAAGCTGGTTACGGAAAAGATAATCCTGCAGCTGCCCGATGCCGTCGTTGGTGCGTAGTTTGGCGAGCTCCGCTTCCACCTCGCGGGTGCTCATAAAACCGCGCGCTTCCGCTACTTTCAGGTAGTTGACGCGGGAAAGATAACGGTAGCCGTTGTAGCTGTTGTTGTAAGAGTTCGGGTTTTGCGCGTAAATGTCCAGTTCGGCGTCTACGTAATCGGCCGCGCTGGCGCGTTTCAGGTAAGAAAGATCGGGCGCTTTGGTAACGCCGAACGATCCGTTGTACTGTATGTTGAGCGTGCCTCTTTTTCCGTGTTTGGTGGTCACCACGATCACGCCGTTGGAGGAACGCGCGCCGTAGATCGACGCGGCTACGCCATCTTTGAGGATCGTCACGCTTTCGATGTTGTCTATATTGAGCGTTTCGAGGCCGCCGGTGATGGGGAAGCCGTCTACAATAATGAGCGGCGCCCTTTCGTCGAGCATAAAAGTAGATACGCCGCGCACTTCGATATTGCCTTCGCGGGTTACCTGCATGCCAGCCACCTGCCCTTCCAGGGCCGATTTCAGGTCGGGGCGCAATTTATTTTCCAGCTGCTTGCCGTTGACGATGGAAAACGAGCCGGTGGCCCTTTCGCGCGGGATGCTCTGGTAACCGGTATTCAGCGTTACCGCCACTTCGGTGATGGTAGTGCTTTCGCGGCTGAGCGTGACCAGGATGGGAATGGAATTGATCACTTTAAATTCCAGCGTTTTAAAACCCACGTAAGAGATCAAGAGAATGTCGCCGGTATTGGCCTGCAACGTAAACTGCCCGTTCACGTCCGACACGGTGGACACGTTGGAGCCTTTCACGCGCACGGACGCTCCGGCGAGAAAACCACCGAGGGAATCCATCACCACGCCGCTCACCGGGAAAAATGCGGGCGCCGCCGCGGGAGGATCTGCCGTGCGGACGGCCGGTTTTTTACGGATGAAAACGGTCTGTTTTTCCTGCGTAAATTCCAGCGGCTGGTCTTTCAGCACCAATGCCAGGAAAGAAGACAGCGGCATGTCTCTCACGTCCACCGACACCGGTTTCGATTCTTTCAGCAATTGTTTGCTGATAAACACCACGTTCCCCGTTTGTTTTTCTATTTCCGTAAAGATCCGCTCCAGCGGCACCTGCCGGCCGGAGTAAGTGATGTTTTGCGCGGCGGAGCCGGCGGAAACATGTAAACAAACCGCCAGGAGCAAAAAGGTGGTCCATCTCATGACGCGTGCAATTTTGGTTGAAATCCGGAACCGCGCCTTCAAAGGCGGGACATGAGGGTTCCGGTCACAAAAAGTTTTAAAAAACATACTTTTGTAACGGTTTCTGGTTGATTAATTAAGGTATAGCCTGAAACTTCGGCCGCTTCGTGGTTCAGACGGAGCGGCTATTTTTGCCGGTCATGGCAGCACGACCAGTTTTTTCCCATTGTCTTCCAGTTTAAAATGTATGCCGGTCGCTTCCAGCCCGTTCAGCACCTGGAGCAGCGTGAGATTGCGGCCCATCTTGCCCCAGAATTCGGTGTCGGGAACGTTGCCCCTGTATTCCACTTCTATATCGTACCATCTCGACAATTGTTTCATTACTTCTTTCAGCTTCGCGTCTTTAAAATTGAACACCCCGTTCTTCCACGCCATCACTTTTTCGATGTCCACCCCGTTCATCACGCTCACGCCGGTATTCACCCGCGCCTGCTGACCGGGTTTGAGCAGGGCGGAACGCCCGCCCGTTCCAACTTTCACCGCGCCGCTCAGCAGCGTAGCGGCAATTTCGCTTTCATCTTCATACGCATTGACGTTAAAATTCGTGCCCAGCACTTCAATGGTGGCGCGGTTGGCAACGTTCACGCGGAACGGCAGGGCCGCATCTTTCGCCACTTCAAAATATGCTTCGCCGGAAACCTCCACCAGCCGCTCCTTTCCACGGAAAGCCGTGGGGAAACGCAAGGAAGATTCCGCGTTGAGCCATACGCCGGTGCCATCGGGCAGGGTGATCCTGAACTGGCCACCGCGTGGGGTTTTGAGCGTATTGTAACTTATCTCCGAAGCATCGTCCGCCGCCTCGTAACGCAACTGTCCGGCCTGCTGGCGGATGGCCGTAGAGCCTTGCCGGATCACCTGGTTGCCCGCGCTGTCCAGCGTTACCGTAGAGCCGTCTGCCAGTACCAGCACGGCTTTGCTGCCGCCGGGCGCTACGTCGGTCACGGTTTGGGCTACGGTTTGCTGATCGGGAGATTTCGGCCGCAACAGGTAAGCGGCGGCGGCGATCAGTAAAATGGCGGCGGCAGCGGCGGCCCAGCGATAAAGCCTGTACGTTTTAGCCGGCCGGCGGAGCGCGGTGGTTTTCCGCCAGACTGTTTCGCGGTCGTAACCGTTCCATTCCCTGAATTGCAATTCCAGCGCCATTTCATCGTTCAACTCTTCCCAAACCGCCCTGTTATCGGGCGATGCGGCAAGCCATTCGTCCAGGAGCGCCTGCTCGTTTTCGCTGAGCGGCTGGCCGGCCCAGTGTTTGCGGAGCGCCTCGCGGAGCTGTTCGTTGAATGAGAGATCGGGTTGCATATATGATTAAAACGACCGGCGCGCAAAAACGCAGCAGAACAGGCAGGAATTTTTTAAAAAAGATTTTATTTGCTGAAATAACCGGCCTCGTAAACGGCCCAAAGCGCAAGCGCTGCGTCCAGCAGCTTTTTATCTTTCAGCGATGCCCTGAGCAGGGCTAGCGCCCTCGATCTGTCCGCCCTCACATGATTTTCGGCTTTATTGGTACGAAGGGCGATTTCCTGCACGGAAAGCTCCTCTTTAAAACTTAATTCCAGCACCACACGGTATTTTTCCGGAAGTTTACCGATCTCCGCGAAAATCACTGCCAGCAGTTCGGCCTGCATCATCCGCGATTCGGAAAAGGTGTCCGCCTCGCCCGGAACGGCCGCCAGCTGCTGATGCGCATGGCTCACCACTTCCTTGTGTTTGAGCAGGTCCAGGCATTGATTCCTGACGGTGGTATATAAAAAAGAACGGATGGCCGCCAGCGAACTGAAACCGTCGCGGCGCAACCAGAGCTTGTGAAAAGCCTGTGCGGCCATGTCTTCCGCCTCTTCCTTCTGCCCCGTGAATTTACCCGCGAAAAAACACAAAGGCCTGAACAGGAGGTCGAACACCTGGCGGAACGCCTGTTCGTCTCCTTTGGAGAAATCCGCCAAAATGGCCTGGTTGATATCTGTTCCTCCGTTCATCCCCCTTTACTGATAAGGGTTAAAGATATAAAATTGTAGGGATTGGCGGCGGATGGGCGAACAACGTACTAACTCCCGGCGGAAAGAAGTATTTATACGCTTGCCCGCGCTGCGAAGCCGGTCTAATTTTCCGGCACGTACTCCTATCTCACCATTCCCGCTCCCAATGTGCTTAAAACGGATGTACTGGAAAAAAATACCATCCTGTTATATGTTTATACTTCCGATTTCCAGGGTTGGGGCATTGTGCCTTATCATACGGAAAGAAATATCCGCGTGACCGCGGAGATCAGGGTGGGCAGCGTGCTGATGCGCAAAGACCAGAACGGCACGCCTACCACGCAATCGTGGCATCACAAGATCAGGCTGGTGATCATCCGCAACACGGCCGCCAACACGTTGAGCAGGGCGCAGGCCCCTGGCGCGGAGGAGATTGCGGCATACCCGGCCGTAAAGGAGCTTTATTAACCGGATATCATGGTAGCTCCGGAATGTTCCGGGGCTACTTTCCCAACCGCTGGATCACCCACATCACCAGCGAAAGCAGGATGCTCACCAGGATCATGGTCGTAACGGGAATGTAGATGCTGTGGCATTCGCGCGACAGATGTGATGTTTTGCATGCAGTCCGTGTCCGGAAATTTATTATTTTCATTGCATGAACACCCGCATATTTTCCGGAGCCATTCTTTTTCTCCTGCTGTTCCTTTCAGCGGGCGCCTTTGCGCAAACGGCCGTGGTAGACGTTACACAAGGTCTTCACAAATGGATCAAAGAGATGAACAACAGCGTGGACAAATATTTTTCGCAAGACAGGGGCTCGGAACAATACGAGCGCCTGGACGAGCTGAAAAACGGGCTGACCGGCTACATGAAAACCCGCAAAAGGCTTTCCGACAGCCTGATCCGCGCCAATGCCACGCCCGGTAAACGGGACGACAACGCGCTGGAATCGATCAAAATAGGCATGAGCACCGTGATGGGACAAATGCGCGGAATTTCCAACCTGCTGAGCGAAGACCTGCGGGCCGAAGGCGATAAACTGAACGACGATATTTACAACGCCATGTATGGCGAACAGCCCCGGTATTTGTCTCACCTGGAAGCCTTTCTCGCGGGAACGGAGGTCACCAAAAAAGACCTGGCCGTGGAAAGCGTGGCGGCGTACGACCGGTTGAACGAATGCATCAACCTGATCACCGACCTCCAGGGAAAACTGAACAGGAAACTGAAGAAATAACAACGACAAAGTTGTGTTTGGCGGCGATGTTCTTCAGCTATGGTTGAGCGCTTGCGGCGGAAATAACTATTTATTATCTTGTTAAGATGACAAGCCATTTTTTCCGCCCCGGCGCCATGGCGCTGATCTTCACCGCTATCCTGCATACCGGCAACGCACATGCGCAAACAGCCGGCAACATCCTGACGTACGAAGATGCGGCCCATAAAGCCCGGCCGGTGCAAACGAAGGCTCAATGGGAAACAAAGCGCCGGCAGATCCTCGACAGGATGCAGCTGGCCATGGGCCCGCTTCCCGCCCGCGACCTCAACACGCCGATGCAGGTTATTATTAATGACAGTCTTACCGAACGCAATCATACCCGCTACAACATCACTTTTATGGCCGCGCCGGGCGAACCGGTGAGCGCGCTTTTGTTCGTGCCGTTGAAAAAAGGGAAACACGCCGCCATACTGGCCTTGCATGGCACGAGTGCGCTGGGCAAACGGTCGGTAACCAGCGAAAATAAAGGCAAAACCAACAGGGCGTATGCGGAAGAACTGGCGGACAGGGGTTATGTGGTGATCGCGCCGGATTACCCCAGCTTTGGCGATATGAAAGATTATGATTTTGAGCACGACCGTTACGAATCCGGCACCATGAAAGCCATTTTTAATCATATGCGCTGCATCGACCTGCTGCAGACCATGGAAAACGTGGATTCCGCGCGCATCGGCGTGATCGGTCATTCTCTCGGCGGGCACAATGCCATGTTCGCGGGCGCATTCGACCGGCGCATCAAAGTGATCGTGGCCAGCTGCGGCTGGACGAAATTCAGTTATTACAATATCGGGGAAGAAGCGTCGAAACGTTATGGCGGGCGGCTTGGCCCCTGGGCGCAAACCCGCTACATGCCGCTGTTGCGCGACAAATATAAGCTGGAGCAGGAACGCATGCCTTTTGATTTCGATGAAGTGATCGCCACATTGGCTCCCCGGCCTTTCTACACCAATTCACCCGTCAACGACGCCAATTTTGACGTAAAAGGGGTGAAAGAAGGTATGGCGAACGTTGCGCCGGTGTATTCCTTCTTCGGCGTACCGCAACATTTACAGGTAAGTTATCCCGACGCAGCGCACGATTTTCCGCCCGCACAACGGCTGGAAGCCTACCGCCTGCTGGACGGAGAACTGCATCACACGCCGGAAGAACATACTTTACTTCCCTGAAAAATTTACTGCACCATCACCGAGCTTCCCGCCTGATCGCCCGTAGGCAGGGGCACATTGATCTCCCGTTCGTTCACCTTCAACTGCAACGCGTTTAATTTCTGCGTCGGGTCGGCAACGGCGATGGCGGGAGCGGCTGAGCCGTCTGCCTTGATCATCACGATGCAGGGCGCCGTGGCGGAGAGCGTCAGTTTATCGCCTAGGCTGATGGAGCCCGCCTTATAAAAAACGATCCCGGTCCTTTGCAGGCCGGTATGCTGTACCGCCTGGAGGTCTGCGGTATTGGCGAGAATTTTCACCGGTATTTTCTTGCTGTAAGCAGCTGCGGCCTTCGCGTCTGCTGCGGGCAGCGCGATCCAGGCGTAGCTGGCGTGCTGCGGCTGCACGCCGTGATCGAGCCAGAGAGAGAATACATTTTCTTTTACCGGTTCTTCGGTAGCCCAGGCCTGGTGATTGATCTTCCGCCAGTTTCCTGTTTGTTCGCCGTTGCTGATGTTGACGCTCGTGGGTTCCGGGAAAATATACGCCACATCGTCCTGGCACACCCATGATACTTCGGGCAACGTGTGTTTGCCTTTTTTCAGAACGGTCGTTTTGTTGTTGGCATTTACGGTCACCGGCGATTTCAGCAGGCATTGGTTCAGCGTGGTGAACACCGGCAAAGCCGTATCGGTATGGATGCCCGCGCCGAGGCATACCACTTCGTCGTCGAAGAAAAACCAGGACTTGCGTGCTTTGAGCGGATCGTGCACACTCACAAAATCGAATGCCGCTACGCCATACACGCCATCGCTTACGCCGCCCGCGAAATCGGTTTTCCCTTTTTTAGCCAGCTGTTTCCAGTGTGGCACGTCCTTTTTTTGCAGGATAGTTGTCCCGGGGACCTTTTGCCAGTCCCATACCGGGAAAATATTAAAAAACTCCCGCCCGGTGCGCGAAATGAACATGGAGCCGTCTCCGTAATGATGGTTTTTAATTCCTTCCTCGTTATGCGGCTCTTCCATATTGTTCGCGCGGGAGGAATGCATGCGTACGGACGTGTAATATCCGGGGCGCTGATGGGTATAATAATGCGAATACCAGAAATAACGGTCGCGGGTGCGGTTGTATTTTATTTCTCCTTTACGCGCACGGATAACGGTTTTGAGCTCTTCGGCACGGTAGTTCGTCGAGGCGAGCAGGTTTTCCGGCAGGGCCGCATTTTCTTTCTCCATGGCGTTCCTGCGGCTGATGTCGCGGTTCATGGCGCCGGGATCGGGATAGGTGGCATATACCTGCGACTGGCAGATACCGTCGAGGAAATAATCGACGAGCAGTTTCATGGCCGGTTCGGGGAAAGAAAATTGTGTGCCGCGGATAGTGGCGGCCCAGTAAGCGAACGAACTGGCGAAGTTGGTGCCGTAGGTGAGCACGGAGGTCACGTTATCGGTGCGGTGGTGGAAACCCAGGTCCGGGTTGATGCCGCGGCCGGTGCTGATCTTGATCTCTGCGGCCATTGTTTTAATAACGCGTTTTAATGTGTCCGGCTGATGGGTGAACAATGCCTGTTTCCCGAGCATGCCCGCAATGGGCATGAGGTCGCCGCCGGGGCGTGCGCCGAATGTTTCGAGATTGGCCCTGCGGGCGATCTTCAGCCCTTCCGCCCTTTGTTTTTCCGTCAGGCTGCTGTCCATTACGAGCAGCGTATTGATCATCAGGTTGGGCGTTCCCATTTCGTTCCACCACCAGTTGTCGCAGCGGAAATCGTTGGCCAGCCAGAAATCGAGCGCCGCGGAAAATGTTCTTTTCACCGCGGGATCGTTGAAGAGCGGCGAGCCGGGCTTTTTGTACGCCCTTGCAAGCGCCAGCATATTTTCCAGGTGGTCTTTGTGCTGAAAACCCGTACGGGAAACGTCTTTATAGTTAATACCGGGCCAGGTGCCATCCGGACGGATAGTTTTCACCAGCTGGTTGATTGTTTTTTCGTTCACAGGAGGCGCCAGCAGGTCGGCCTTTACCCTTTGTTTGATGATCTGCAGGTCTTGCGCGTGAGCGAAGGACAGGAACGCAAGAAAAATGATCGCAAAAACGGAGAGTTGTTTTTTGAGCATGGTACGTGGAATTTTCTCTGTCTGCCAATTTACCATTTCTTTTTTTCTCATGCAATGCCGCGCGGGCTTTCATCCGCTGGTAAAAATTCGTAGTTTTAAACCTTAACCACGTTATGATATGATTTTACGCAGCCTGAAAACATCGTTTTTATTGCCTCTCTTTTTATTATGCGCGACCGGTCTTTCCGCGCAACAGCATCCGGGGGGCATGCATCCCAAAGCGCAGATCGATTATGTAAAAGAGCAGGTCCGTTTAAAAAAGGAGCCTTTTTTATCCGCGGAAAAACAATTGCTCTCGAAAGCAGACGAAGCGCTTTCCGCCACGCATCATGCGCTGGCCGACTTTGACATTCCCGGGTATTACATCAAACCGAAGGAACACCGGGAAAATTCCCAGTCCATACAAACCGACGGCTTTGCCGCGTACAGCTGCGCGCTGGCCTGGCAGCTCACGGGGAAGAAAAAATACGCGGAAAAAGCATTGTATTTCCTGAACGCATGGGCCGCCACAAATACCACTTATTCCAACTACGACGGCGCGCTGGTGCTAAGTTATTCCGGCACTTCCATGGTGATGGCGGCAGAATTGGCGCGGGATTTTAAAGGATGGAAAAAAGCGGACCGGGAGCGGTTTGCGGGATGGGTAAAAAACGTTTACCGGAAAGCGACCAACGAGATCCGAAACCGCAAAAACAATTGGGCGGACTGGGGGCGTTTCGGTTCCATCCTGGCCGATTATTACCTGGACGATCAAACGGACCTGGCCGAGAATGTACGCCTGATCAAATCGGACCTGTTTGAAAAAATTGCGGCAGACGGGCATATGCCGGAAGAAGTAAGACGGGAAAAGAACGGCATCTGGTATACGTACTTTTCCCTGGCGCCCATTACGGCGGCCTGCTGGGTGACTTATAACGCCACCGGCGAGAATTTGTTCGCGCTGGAAAAAGAAGGCCGGTCTATCAAAAAAGCGCTGGATTACCTGTTGTATTACCAGCAGCATCCTTCGGAATGGAAATGGTTCGCCAACCCGAACCTGGGAAGCCCCAATTCCGGCACGGGTTTCTGGCCGGCCAACCTGCTGGAAAGCATGTACGGGATCTATAAAGATGCATCTTACCAAAATTTCACAGCGCCTTACCGCCCGATCGTATACGAAAAACACCACTTTGCCTGGACATTCCCGACATTGATGCCTGTGGCGATCGGCGGGTATAAATAAAGAAGGCTTCCAATGCTTATTTTTCAGCTCTCCGGCATTTAGGCTGCCGGAGAGCTTTTTTATTGAAAACAAAAAGTCGTTATCCCTTATTCCCGTTTTCGTTAACCCAATACCCGCATTCATTAAGACAGTTCCCTCCATTTTTCAGACGCACTGCATCTTTGCCGCATAAAACCTCAAACCACACAAATGAAAACATTACTGAAAAGATCCACTGTGATGCTGATGTTCGCCGGCGCCCTGCTGGCCGGCTGTGAGAAGCCAGAGGACATCGTCCCCAAAGAAAAATTAGACAACGCGCTCGCCCAGGAACCGGGCACTATCCTCAAATTCAACCGGTCGCTTTTTACGGAGGGCCTGAGGAAAGCTTTCATGGGCAAAACAATAGGTTATGGCTTCTCGATCGCGCAAAACGGAGAGGTGATAACAACAATTACGGGAGGCGATTCGCGCCGGCTGATGGACGGGCATCATCCTTATTTGCCGACCACACGCCAGGGAACGGCGGAGGCCACGCAAACCATCACCGCGCTGGCGGTTTTAAAAGCGCTGGAAGCCAAAGGCATGGACGAGAATACATATGTATGGCAGCTGCTGCCGCTCAACTGGAACATTCCCGCCGCAAACAGGAAGATCACCGTTGCGCACCTGCTGTCTCATACATCCGGGCTGAAGTATATCGGTTATGATTATACTTCGCTGCGCGCCACCATGCAAACGCCCACCACGGGTTATGGAGACGCTCATTTTAAAAACACCGCGGTGAACTATCATCTTTGCCGGGTATTGCTTGCCTGCATCGTCAATGGCGCGGGCTGGTACGCGCCAATGTCCGACAACAATGCGGATGAAGCGGTATCGCAATTCTACCGGAGCTACGTGCGCCAGGCGATCTTTTATCCCGCGGGCGTGCCTTACTACTATCTTGTAGACCTCGGCCCCTGGAACAACCTGGGCCCCGTTGGGAACCCCAATTCTCCCGGGAGCACTCAAACGCTGTACTACAATTATTCGGAGCCTGTTTACCACGGCACTTCGATCTATACGAACTATAAATCGGGCGGCGCGGGCAACTGGTACATGAGTGCAAAGGAGCTGGCGCTTGTTCATGCGGCGGCGGAATCCAAAAAGATCGTGTCTGCCGCGATGTTACAGCGAATGAAAAACAAGTTCATGGGCTTCGACGGGAAATACAGGGGGCGGCATGGCACCTACTACTTTAAAGCCGGCATGGCCTACGACAGCAAATTCCGCGGCATCAATACAATGATCGCGCATTTTCCCAACAATGTGCAGCTGACGTGGAATACGAACTCTATCTCGAACGACATCGGCGTGGTGAAGGATGTGATCATCGAAGCATATGAAAATGCGTGGACGTATTGATCCGTAACTTCTTCAAAATAAAAAAGGGATGAACGTTTTGTTCATCCCTTTTTTGCAGCGGGAGGAGAGATCGGTTTCGTTTATTTTCCCAGGATGCGCTGCAATTCCTTTTGCAGGGCCTCTCCGCGGAGATTTTTGGCAATGATGTTCCCGGAAGGGTCTATCAGTACGTTGTGCGGAACGGCTTTCACGTCATACATCACCGCGGCGTCGTTTTTCCAGCCTTTCAGGTCGCTTACCTGCGTCCATTCCAGCTGATCGTGATGGATCGCCTTCATCCAATCGCCTTTTTTGGAATCGAGCGATATGCCGAGCACGGTGAAATTTTTATCGCGGTATTGGCGATAGGCTGCAATGACATTCGGGTTTTCTTCCCGGCAGGGGCCGCACCAGCTGGCCCAGAAATCTACCAGCACGTATTTTCCTTTAAAGTCGGACAGCGAAACTTTTTTCCCCAGCGTATCCGCCATGCTGAATGCGGGTGCCGGTTTGCCGATCACGGAGCGGCTGGCATTCCGAAGGCGGTCTGCATATTCCAGGCCTTTGGGCGATGTTTTTGTTTTTTTGCTGAGTGCGTTAAACAAAGGCGTTATCTCGGCAAGGTCAAAATTGGCGCCTGCATAGAGGTCCAGTACGTCGAGGCTTACGTAAAAATCGGGGTGAGCCGATACGAATTGTTTTAGCCCGGCCAGGTAAGCGTTCATCGCAACGGTCACCTGTTTGGCCATCGCGGCGGTATCCAGGCCGGGAGTTTTGCTGTATCGCAGGCGCCAGATGGAATCGCGGGTTATTTCCAGCGGTTTTATTTTTTTTCTGAAAACCTCGTATTGCGTTTGTGTTACCGAGCCTTTGAAAACGGCGGCGCTGATATCGTTTCCCGGCGTGGATAATTCTATTTCGGCGCCCGGTTCGATATATACGAACGTGAGATCTCCCGTTGCAAAAAGCCGTTTGGATACGCCGGTACGGCTTACCGAAAGCAATGCTTTTGCGGGGTGGGCCACATACTGGCGGATTTCAAAGCGGCCGTCGTGGATGGTCACGGAATCGTATGTGCCCTGGGTGCCGGTGGTGGTGTAGGCGATGTACAGTTTCGCCGGCGAAGGAAGATCGCCGATCTTTCCTTTCAGCACAAAGTTGGGTTGCTGGGCCTGCGCTCCCGCAGCTATCAGCAGGCCCGCCGCAGCGAACGTTATCACGTTCCTGAATTGTCTTCTCATAATGTTGGTTTTTATCTAATCTTGATCAATAACCCTCGTTTTGTGGCAGCAGGTTGGCGTTGGCGCCTATTTCCGCGGCCGGCACGGGGAGCAATATGGGTGTTTCCGGTTTCCAGGTTGGTTTGGCCAGCGCCATTACGGCCCTGATGCGGCCGGTGCGTTTCAGGTCCAGCCAGCGGTGGTTCTCAAACATCAGTTCCACGAAGCGCTCCTGCATTACGGCGTCTACCATCGCTTCGCGGGTTGTGGCGGGAGTGCCTGCCAGTCCTGCCCTGGCGCGTATTTTGTCCACGTCTTCGGCGGCGCTGCCGCTGCCGGTGACGTTGTTCTGCATCGCCCTTGCTTCCGCGCGCACCAGGTACGTTTCCGAAATCCGGAGGATCTTGCCCTGGTCCATTCCGTTCTGCAGATCACGGTATTTGTACACGTAAGAAGTTTGGCTGGATGTTGAAAAGGCGAGATAAGCCGTCTGCCGTTTGTCGCCCGCCTCAAAAGCGTTCAGCAGGCCGGCGCCGGGCACCACCGCAGGTTTGAAGGTGGAGGCGGGGCTGGAAGGCATCAGCATGGACGCCGCGCTGTTCCGGTATGCGTACGACGTGGACGCAGCCCATATCTCCCAAAGGCTTTCCGGGGAGTTGGGTTTTAATACATCTTCATACGTGTCTGCAAAGCCGGCCGCCGGGCTGTTGATCGCTTTCGTTGCCCAGGTTTCAGCATTGGCCCAATCTTTCCGGAACAAACATACACGCGCCAGCATGGCCTGCGCCGTTTCGCGGCAAACACGTATCTTTTTATTTCCGTAACCCGCAAACCCGCCGGGGAGCAGCGTTTCGGCCTGCGTCAGCTCGTCCATAATGAAATCGTTGATCACCGCGGTATCTGATCTTGACAAGCTTCCGTTGGTCTTAAAATCTGTGGAAACAGACAGCGGCACTTTGCCGAAATATTGAGAGAGGATGAAATAACAATAACCGCGCACAAAATGCGCTTCGCCCAAATAGCGGTTCATCCGCTCCCGGCTCATCGGTACCTTGCCGACATTTTCCAGCACGGAGTTGGCCTGGTAAATGGTTTTGTAATTGTTCGTCCACAAACCGGATGCAATCGCATTGTTGGTCAGGAGACGATTGTTAGCCAGTTCGAGATAAAACGAAGTGGACGAATTTCCGATGGCCGCTTCGTCGCTCAGCAGCGGAAGGATGGCGTAAAAACCGCCGTTGTAGATATTGCCGTTCTGCTGCAGGCTGTAATACATGCCGTTCACATTCGCTTCGGCGGCAACGGAATCCACATAAGCGATCTCCACGGGCACTCTCCCGACGGGCGTGGCTTCCACCAGTTTGTTACAGGCGGCGAATTCTCCCGCCGCCGCCAGCATTGCAATGGTATATATGAATCTGAGATAACGCATAAGATCAGTTTTATAAAGTAATGTTTACGCCGGCGGTGTACATTTTGGTAACGGGCACATAGGTAGGGCCGCTTTCAGGGTCGTTGCCTTTGTAATCGGTAATGGTCAGGAGATTATACCCCGTCACGAAAACCCGCAGGTTGCTGATGCGCTGCCGCGCAAGTGCCGGGAATGTATAACTGAGCGTAATATTTTTCAGGCGGATGTAAGACGCGTCGCTGAAAGCATACGAGCTGGAAATGAGTTTAGCATTGTTGATGGCCGCAGCGGAGCCGGGTGCGGCGGCGCGCGGCACGTTCGTGACGTCGTTGGGTTTCTGCCAGCGGTTCAGCGCGTCCAGCGGCAGGTTGTAGGCGTCGCCGATAAAAGAAGTATAAGTGGTGTAAGATTTCAACACGCCGCTTACGAATTGTGTTTGCAGGAACAGTTCCAGGTTTTTCCAGGTAAAAGTGTTGTTCCAGCCGCCGTAAAAATCGGGAATGCTTTTGCCGAGCACCTGCATATCGTCTGTATACGACGCGATGGTATTGGATTTATCCTTGTCTTCAAACGAAGCCAGCCCCGTTGCGGGGTCCACGCCGAGATAACGAAGGCCCCACACGAGCGCCAGCGGCTCGCCTACCCGGAACTGGTAGCGGTAAACGGGAGACAGCGAATTAAGGCCCGGCAGCGACACGAGTTTATTGCGCAGCGTGCTCAGGTTCAATTGCGAGTTCCACCTGAAACTCCCCGCCCTCACCGGTTCGCCGGACAACGAAAGCTCCAGCCCCTTGTTCGTCACAATCCCGTCCAGGTTGGCTGAAATAGACGTAAAACCTGTAACGACAGACAGCACCTGGCTGAACAGCGTATTGTCCGAACGATGACTGAAATAATCCGCCGAAACGTTCAGCCTGTTGTTGAAGAACGAAAGTTCCAGGCCCACGTCGAGCTTGCTGGTTTCTTCCCATTGCAGATAGGGATTGGCGAGGTTATTTACATATGTGGCCACATTGTCGCCATAATTGCCGGTGTTGCTGTACGCGAGGTAACCGAAATCGGTGATACCGTCGCTGCCCGCGATACCGTACGTTACTTTCAGTTTGCCGAAGAAACCGTTGCGGGCGATGTTTTTCAAAAATGGCTCCTGTGAGAACACCCAGCCTGCCCCAGCCGACCAGAAATTGCCATATTTGTAATTGGGGCCGAAACGGGAAGAGCCGTCGCGCCGGAAAACGCCTTCCAGCAAATACTTCCCGTTGTAATTGTAAACCGCCCTGCCGAATGCCGACGCGAATTTGTAAGGAACTTCCGAGTATGTTTTGGAAGACATGGTAGTGGCGGATTCCAGCGTGGGCAGCAGGTCGTTGGCAAAGCCGGTCACGTTAAAAGAAGTGGACTTGGCTACGCCGTTGATCAGCGTAGCGCCCGCCAGCAGTTTCACATCGTGCCTGCCGGTGGAAAAATGGTAATTCAGCTGCGGCTCCACGGTAAACCGGCCTGAATTTGTATAACCGTAAGCGGCAAAGGGATAACCGGAAGTTGGGGAAGTGGAAAACTGTACCGAGGTGGTGGGTGAAAAAAATGTACTGTTGCCGTTGGTCTGCTGGTAACTCACGTCCGTTCTCAGGTACAGTTGATCCCAGATGTTGTAATTAAAATAAAAATTACCGAGGAACTGGCTGCTGTTGTTCAACGTATAAGCAGTCAACATACGGTTGGGGTTAAAAGCGGGAGACGGATAGGCTTTGATGTTGGGCGCCCCGGCACTGTCTGCCGGCAGCAGCGGCAAAGCGTAATAAATGGTGGAGGCGATGCTGCCGGGATAATCCCTGCTTTTCAGGTTGCTGAACCCGAAGCCGCCGCCGATACTGAGGCGTTCGTTCACTTTGGCGTCCAGGCCCATGCGCGTATTGATCCTGCGCTGGTACCAGTTTCCGCGAACGATAGCGTCTTCGTTGCGGTAACCGCCGCTGAGGAAATAATTGATCTTGTCGCTGCCCCCGGTGAAATTCAGCTGATAATCCTGTGCGATGGCGTTTTTATACAACGTTTTGGCCCAGTTGGTATTCACGTGGTCGTCCAGGAACAGGTCCGCCGCATTATTGGGCGTAATGGCGACATTATCGTTGGCAAACCCTTCCCTGCGCAGCATTGTATATTGCTCCGAACTGAGCATACCGGCGGTATGGGTAGGATTGGTGATGCTGGTATAAGCCTGGAAAGACAACCGGCCGGGGCCTGCTTTCATTTTCCCTCTTTTGGTGGTGATCAGGATAACGCCCGCGGCGCCGCGTGACCCGTAGATAGCTGTGGCAGACGCGTCTTTCAACACCTCCACGGATTCCACATCGGCGGGTGAGAGATAGGAAAAATCGGTAACGGCCACGCCATCGATCAGTACCAGCGCGGCAACGGATTTATTCACGTCGTTCATGGTATTGATACCCCTGAGACGCACGACCGGCGCGGCTCCCGGAGTACCCGAAGGGTTGGATATCTCGAGGCCGGGCACGGCGCCCTGCAAAGCAGACATGATATTGCTGACGGGCATATTGCCGATCTCTTTAGAAGTTACGCGCGAAATGGTACCGATCATATCGCGTTTTTTTACGGTGCCGTATCCCTGTATCACGATTTCGTCCAGCGGCGAATCGGCGGGGAACATTTCAAAAAGAAAACTTTCCCCCATCCTCCGCACGATCACGTTCGGCAATGCGATCACCTGGCCCGTGGCCATGGCGCTCAATCTTTCAACCGGCAATGTAACGCTGTGAAAACCCAGTGAAGAAACGACAAGCTGGTCTTTTTCTTCCAGGCCGCTTAATTTGAACCGGCCTCCGGCGTCCGTGATCGTACCTCCCGGCCGGTCTTTTACCTGGATGGTGGCGGCCGGCAGCGATAAGCGGTTACGCGTGTTGATCACCATGCCTTCCATCGTGAAAGGCAGGCGCTGCGCGGTTTCCGGCTTTCTGGACAGCACGATGGTTTTCAGGCTGTCGCTGATCTCGAAAACAAGCTGCTGGTCTTTCAGGGCAAATTCCAGCACATTCTTCAGCGGCGTGTTATACACGGAAAGCGTGACGGGCTTTGCTTCGGCGAGATATTCCTTTTTGCCGAAAACAACGTACCCGGTTTGTTTCCTGATGGCCGAAAACACATCTTTCAGCGGCATATTTTTCCCGGACAAAGTAACGGATTGCGCTACGCCGTTGGCGTGGATCTGCAGGAAAGCGAACGTCAGCAGGAACATGGTCAATTTCATGACTAGCAGGATTTTGGACATCGTTCCGGGAAACTCCCGCCTCCGCCTGTTCAAATGGTGATCAGTAGAGGCATAGGAATTCCCGGACCCGCAATTGGTTTTTAGCATACCTTTGGTCGGTTTTTGGTTGTTTATAATTGTTACGAAACGGTTGTAAGATCGGCCAGACCAATCGCCGGAAGTGGTCCTAACACTTCCGGTTCTCTTTTCGATCTTCGATTTGCGTTATTCCATAAAAATCTTTGTTGCTGACGGGCGTTGCCGGTCATCAGGCGGAAGCTCCCCCGTAATGTCTGTATGCATAAGATCCCGAATCATCCGTTACCTGGTAACTACCAGTGTATTGTTATTTTCCAGCCGGAAGCGCACTTCCGATTTTTCCAGTATTCTTAGTACTCCCTGCAGATTGTTGCGTTTGCTGATCTCGCCGAAATATTCGGTCGGAGGGATATCTTTTTCGTACACGACTTTTATATCATACCATCTTTCAAGCTGGCGCATGATTTCCCGGAGGTTGGACCCTTCGAAATTAAACGTGCCGTTTTTCCATGCCACCGCTTTGTCGAGATTGGCGTCATTCGCCGTTTTTATTTGCTGATCACGGCTTACCTGCGCTTGCTGCCCCGGTTTCAGCTCAACGTTTTTTCCCGCGGCGGTAATGCGCACGCGCCCCTGCAGCAGTGTGGTGTTCAGCGTGGGCTCGTCGTCGTACGCGTTCACATTAAACTGCGTTCCCAGCACCGTGATCTCCGTGCGGTGATCGGCATCGACTATGAAGGGCATCTGCGCGTTTTCCGTTACTTCAAAATATGCTTCGCCCTGTACTTCCACCCTTCGTTCTTTCCCGGTAAATGCGACAGGGTAACGGATGGAACTGGCGGCGTTCAGCCAGACCAGCGTGCCGTCGGGCAGTTTGAGCCGGAACTGGCGACCGTTGGGTGTGCGCATGGTGTTGTAGCTGAGGCCTGCCGTTTCTCCGCCGGACGGTTCATATTCCAGCTGACCGTTCTGCAGGATGGCCTGCGAGCCCTGCTGCGCGGCGATGAGGCCGTTGCCGAGACTGTCCAGCACCACGGTAGAACCATTGGCCAGCGTGAGTATCGCGCCGTTCCCGCCGGGCGGGATATCGGATGTTTCTTTTACCAGCACAGGATCGTTTGGCGCAACGCTCGCCTGCCGCCATAGGAAACCTATGCCCAGCATGAGTATCAGGGCGGCAGCGGCGGCCCATGTTTTCCATGGCCGCATGGTGACGTGTTTGGCGGGCCGTTTGAGTATCTTTTCCAGGATGGCCCGTCCTTTCGCGGGATCGCTCAGGTCGGGCACGGCGCCGTCGTTCAGCATGTCGTCTATCGCCTTCCGCCAGTCTTCCACCTGCGTTTCATCGGCCAGCGTTTCCCACAGGGCGCGGAATTCCTCTTCGGAGATCTCTTCCGACCGGTACTTCTCGAATAATATCCTGAACTCGGCTTGCGTCATACACGGGAATTTAGGCTGCTGTTATTTAAAGACAGCCAGCCGCGCGTTTAGGGGGGTATGCGGGGAAAAAATTACGAAAAATAAAATTCCAGGAGCAGGAGTAATATCAGCGCATCGTGCTCGTGCAGGGATTTGCGCAGGGAAGCCAGCGCTTTAATGATATGTTCCTTCACCGTGTCGCGGCTGATCTGCATTTGTTCGGCGATCTGTTCGTAAGTGAGCCCCTGTTCCCGGCTGAGCAGGAAAGCGCGCTGCTGCCTGGGCGGAAGCCGCTCGATGGCCGTACGAAGCCGTTGTTCGAGCTGCTGGTAGTCCAGGTCGTGCTCTTCGCCCGATGTTCCGGGGGAATGGTGCAGCTGATAGGCCCGGTATGCCTCTTCCACTTTTTGGCGGGACAGGCGGTTGATAATGAGATTCCTGGCCGCGATGAACAGGAAAGCTTTTACATTTCCGATGTTGCGGGCCTTTTCTTTGGTTTCCCAAAGCCGGGTAAATACTTCCTGGCTGATATCTTCCGCCAATGCCGGGGATTTGGCGATAACGAGCGCGGCCGAATAAACGGCCGGCCAGTATTTGTTGAAAATAACGGCAAAGGCCTGTTCGTCTCCGGTAGCTATGTGCTCAAGCAGTTCCTTTTCGTTGTATGACTGGTTGATGGGCATTTTCCGTTTGCTGTGGAATGCAAACTATAATAAAAAGTCAGAAATCAGAAGATCGCCGTTCAATTAATTCCGCACTCTTCTCCTGGGGGCCGGAGAATTGTGTGACTAATATTTCCCTTAACTTGCCGGGAAATCAATATCGACCATGAAAAAGATCACACTCGTTTTTTGCATGCTGTTGCTATGCGGCGCCGCCGTCTTTGCACAAACCTCCACAAAACCCACACTCTACCACCCGGAAGCCGATGCCAAAGCAGACATTGAAGCCGCCGTAAAAAAAGCGGGCGCATCCGGTAAACATGTTTTTCTGCAGATGGGCGGCAACTGGTGCAGCTGGTGTATAGCGTTTGAAAATCTCGTTCAATCCAACGACACGTTAAAAACATTCCTGGAGCAAAATTACGAAGTGGTGCATGTGAACTATAGCAAGGAAAATAAAAACGAAGCCGTGTTCGCATCCCTCGGCCACCCGGAGCGTTTCGGCTTCCCGGTGTTCGTGATCCTGAATGAAAAGGGCGAGCGTATACACACGCAGAACTCCGAGTATCTTGAAGAAGGGAAAGGGCATAGCAGCCGGAAAGTGCTGCAGTTTTTTAAGCAGTGGTCGTGGAAGGCGGTGAATCCGGCGGAAAAACCAGAGTAGCGATTATTTCTGTTATGATAATAATTTGATACGGATTAGGATGCTTTCGTGAAAGTGCGGTCTAATCTGATCGCTTCTTTTAAAAGCTTTTTTATTGGCCTGTCATCAATCTCTTCCGGCTCCAGGTAGATTTTATAAAAGATCTGCTTGTTGGTTCCATGTGACAGAAAATGATCGGGATCGTTTAATTTGTGCCCGTACCAGAAACCTAAAAGAACTCCTTTTTTGATGCCTCCACGTGGGACGGCGGCAGGCCAGATAATACATATCCCTTTGTTGCCATAAAAAAATGGGACATTGTATGAGATCTTTTCTTTGCAATATCCCGGAAGCGTTTCAATAATTATCTGGCGCAAAACGTCTACAATTATTCGTTCGTTTTCGGGAAGGATAGAAAAGAGATCGACAAGATTTCTGATTTTCATTGGGATTCGAATTGAATTTTGGCAGGGCATATTTTAGGTAAGTTAAGAAATAATAATATGGGGCGGGAAAAAGGATTAATTCAAATAAGAACATTTGTATTCCCACTTGTTAAATCTCCCAAAACAATGATAAAATACCTTCTTTCGATAAGTCTGATACTCGTTAGTCATTTAGCCTCCGGCAGCTGCATCCGCCATGCATCCGGAATTTCTCCCGCCAGCGCAAAAGTTATCAGCACCATATCCGCTCAGGTAAAAAGGGCTGTTTCAAGAATGGCAACCACTCCGGCTCTCCCTGTGCCGAAAGGATACAAAATTACCGGCCGCATCGGAGGCGATCTTAACAGTGACGGAATTCCAGACAGCGTTCTGATTTTGAAAGCAACATTAAAAGACCGGTTGGAGAATAACGGAGACGGCAAAACAGTGGACAGGAACCGGCGTGGATTGATCGTATTTTTAGGAATGAACGGGCAGTTTAAGAAGGTGACTGAAAATCTGAACTGTTTTTCCTCCGAAAACGAGGATGGCGGGGTATATTTCCCTCCTGAACTTTCCGTTGAGATCGGCCGCAACAAGCTGTATGTACATTACCGGCATGGCCGGTACGGCTACTGGAAATACACGTTCAGACTTCGGGGATCGGACTTTGAACTTATCGGTTATGATGCAAGCAACAATACCGGTCCGAGAATCGACCGGCAGGTAAGTATCAATTTTTTAACCAAAAAGCGAATGGAGCGGATCAACACCAACGCTTCAGCAGAAGGCGGAGATGAGGTCTTCGAGGAAAAATCGAACGATATTTCTTTGGAAGGCCTGGCCAGGCTTTCGCAGATAGAAAATTTTGACAACCTTGAAGAAGGTGGATGGTAAAGAGTAGAAGATGGACTGCCCGAAATTGAACAGTCCATCAAAAATTTGGAAGAAATTCAACGATGTAGCGGGGATGGGAGATTGTTTGAACACCTGATGGAGCTGGCGGAGGTATTCACGCCGATCATCGAAGCCCTGCCACCTGATACCGTGAGCCCCTTAAACGTTTGCAAATGAGCCATTTAAAACAGAAATCGGCTTTCCGGTTCGATTTTTCTTTTCACCGGCGACTTTACACAAATTCCTACACAGCAGCCCTCCCCTCTTCCCGGGTTGCCCGATGAAAGAAAAAGAATTTTGGTAATAGCCAGCTATGTTTTGACTTCGTCAAAACGCGCTGGCTCCCCTCATGCCTACGGCATTCGGGGAGGGTTATTGATTACGTTTTGTTCTTAAAAGTATGCGATGCAAGTGAAGAGAAACAGGGGCGGAAGGCCGCGTAAGCAAGTCAAGAAAACCGAGCAACTGGCGGTGATGTGTACGCCGGTAGATCGGTTAGTAATTAAGGCAAAAGCAAGGGAAGCTAACCTCACCATTTCGGAATATCTGTTACAGGCAGGAAAAGGATCACCGATAAAAATCAAACACATTCCGCGAGAGATCCTCCAATTCACCGGGAGGATAAACCACACTGCCGCGCTCCTCAACCAGATGGCCCGGAAATTAAACTGCGGGCTTTCGCTTGGTGAAATGGAGCGGCTACTGCTGGTTTCCTGCCTTGAAACGTTGCAAAAACTTTCCTCGGAAATCAAATCCAGCCTGCCATGATCGGGAAAATTATTATCGGGAAGAGCTTCAAAGGCTGCATTAGTTATTGCCTCAGCCCGAAGCAAGGCCAAGCCGAACGGGCGGAAGTGATTCATTACAATAACTGTTATGGCGATAAAAACGCGCTGATCCGGCAGTTTGAGGAACTGAGGGGGCATAATCCCAAATTGGGGAAGCCCGTCATGCATGTGATTTTGAGCTTGGCGCCGGGAGATAAGGTTCGCCCCGGACTAAAAGAGGCAATTGCCCAGGAGTGCGCGGAGGATTTAGGGTTTGCTGACTGCCAGTACCTCGCTATTTCCCATAATGACACCCAGCACCAGCATATTCATATTATTGCCAACCGCGTCCGTTATAATGGGAAGACGGTTTCGGACAGTAATAATTACCGGCAGATCGTGCGGTTCTGCAGGAAGATGGAGCAAAAATTTAATCTTACTAAAGTCCTGAATCCCCGCCGGTTTCTTTCCTCCGTAAACCAACTGATTCCTCGAGAGGACCAGCGGAGAAATGCTTTGAAACGTGCGGTAAGTAAGGCGGTACTTGAAGCAAAGGACTTTAACTCTTTTCTTTCACTGATGAAATTAAGCGGGTATGAGGTGGATAAGGGTCGGGGGATTGCTTTTGTAGATGCCCAAAAGGTAAGGATGAAAGGTAGCGAGATTGGATATTCCTTGCAGAGCATTCGGGGCAAACTTCAGCAACTAAACAGCCAACGACTTGTCGCCCCAATGCCACATCGGCTCCGTTTGAGATAACTAATTGGATGAATTAATCAATCTGTCTATTACTTGGGTACAAATGCATTCTAAGAAATAGTATTAATCCTTTTATTTGAAACTCTATCCACAAGGCATCCGAATAGAATGGAGCAGAAGTTATTTTCGACATACCAACATAGTTAGTTTTTATTGCCTAATGTAACTTCATTCCCTCGCGTAAGTTCCAGATAAAAAATGTATATTTAAATATGGATTTACATAGCATAAAAACAACTTGCAACGCCTACATAAACAAAAAAAAGGGTTACAGCGCTGAAATAGATGATTACAAAGAGGAAAATGGAGTTATTACTTTCGAGGTTCGAATTTTAAAAAATGGAGCTTTTAGAGCTACCGAAACGCTGAGAATTATCAGAGCTTCTGAGCTCACATTGGAAAGTCAGTTTCTCTCCAAGATTGAACGTTTTCTTGCATTGGTAGAAAACAATCGCTATTAGTCTTTTAAATTACTTAACCATCTTATATTTTCTAACTCCCTTAATACAATTCATCCCTTCATTTTAACTAATGGGTGGGACTTATTTACACCAGAAAAACTTGTATAATTCTACGGCGTAGTATAAAGCAGCGATACCAGAAAATATGACCAACCAGAATGTTAATCTATTTAGGTTTTGGGAGTTATTAACCGTTATTTTTGCGATGTTAGCGCTCAATTTCTTTTCTTCATCTTCTATAACGTAGCCGTCAAACACCAATCCCTTAAAAGTAACATTGTATACTTCCTGACCGCCCCCAGCAGGTTGCATTCTACTTACATAACCATCAGCTTCCAGTCGCTTTAGAATCTCTTTTAGCAATGTGATATTAATCTTCAGTTCTGGCGTTCTTGTTACAAAATTTTCAATGTTGTGATAACCATAATAGCCTCCAGTAGAAAGTTTATCCTTTAACCAAAAGAATACAGCATCTATTTGAGCAAGAGGATTCATAAGTATTGGATTAGGTTAAGAGTGTTGCCGATAAGATAGGGATAAACCTTATACCATAGACTCAGCGGCAGTAACATTTCAATGAGTGATGACCACCAAAAATAGAAAAAAATCTAGGCTCGGCAACACAGGACAAATTTATAAAAAACCCCGCTTAATTATACACGTATAAAAAAATAACAAAACATATTGACCGATAAGGGGAACTTTCTAGAAAGACCTGTCTAAGTAATTTGTAGTTTACACAAGTCGGGGAAGGGACTAATACCGCCCCTTCCCCCTCCCCCTTCCCGGCAGGGGTTTCCAAACAATTTCCCCTCCCAGTGAAAATAAAAAGCCCCCGGCGCGGATTGCGCCCGGGGGGATTTATTATTCCGGGGAAGTGCGGCTCTTCCTATGTTTTATTCATAAAACCTGTCCACGAGCGCCCCAAGCAATTCGATCATGAGCAACTTATCCGCACGTTGTTTCCTATCCCACATATCCGCATGCTCACTACCCATTGCAGCTATCAGCAACTCCCATAATTCAGATTTCACCTTTTGGGCCGACGGGTAGGTATCTACAAAATCCCGTACAACCTCGCTTTTCATTGGTTTTTGCTTTTGTTTAATCTTTGCGCTCATGGTACAAGTTTTACGACTATGGCCTATTTACAAGACTCCAGAGCCTTCGACAAGACGGCCCGCATTACGGCAGAAATTTCCTCCGCCTCGAGATGTTTTAATCTGGCATTGCGCCGTAGCCGATCTATATAGCCGGTTTCCGTCCAGTTGACCCGTTCGCATAAAGTGATGCGAAACTCCTTAGCCAGGCTTATGATCAAGTGGTGCGCCTCATAGAGGATGTTAGATGTGTTACTCGGTTCTGTCATAGCGTATTATTTAAGAGGTGATAGTTTACTAGCTATGAGACCGGTGAGCGAAGGGCAAAAAGAAACGCGGCACTCAACTCACCGCCGGGAAGCCCCTTGGAAAGGCTATGGACAGGCAAGAAGAGCCCGCGCTTTAACGCGAGCTTTCTCCTTTTCCTCTCATCCATTTTTAACTTTCCAAGGTTTTCCCGGTGAGATTCAAAGAAGCGAGCTTCAAATATTTTAGAAGTCGCTAAAATACAAAATTTGGGCTGCAGGCAATGAATCCACACTCATTTTGCAGCATCCCAAGTCAAATATAGAAAAATAAACTCGAAAAGCTATTATTTAATTCCCGTTTTTTAAATACATCTATATGATATGATCTATATAAAAGTAATTTTATAGGTGGATTTTATTTTACTTCGTATATGGCACGTAGAAAATCAATAAAAGAAATTGACACCGAATTCGAAGCCTTTAAAACAAAGGTTGGTGAACGTATGAAGGAGTTGCGACTTGAACGAGGATATAATAGCTACGAACAATTTGCTTTTGATAACGATATAGGAAGAGCACAATATGGAAAGTATGAGAGAGGAAGCGAAGACCTTAGACTGAGTAGCCTTTATAAGATTTTAAAAGCTATGGACATTAGCTTTACCGATTTTTTCAAAAGAATTAATTAAATGCCCAAAAAGCCCCCATTAATAAATATTCTTACTTATAGGTTACCGAGGAGCCTGTCGACACAAATATATAACGAATACCAGGACAGGCTAAGAGAAGCGGTTTTTATAATAGAAAATTCAAGGAGGTATGAAAGCTTACAAAAAAACATGTCTGCCGTCGAGAATTTACTTGCTTTATCAATCTTTCATAAACGAGTAATTTGCAGCCTTGATGGCGCGACCAAGTTTCATACTACTATAAGTAAAAAAAGTTCATCTGATACTATAACTATTGGTAGCTACAATTTCACAAAAGTAGAGAAGAACAAAATTACTGGCCTTTTAATTGGTTATCGAAACCTACTAGCTAAGTATTCGCTTACCCCCAACCTGATGGACTATACATTCACGAAAGACTTTCTTTTTAAACTTGTTACCTATAAAAGCCTTTTGGATGCCAACAAAGAAAGCAACTGATAATAAAATTGTTCCTGAGAAAAAGTCAGCAAAATCCCCTTTTAAAGACCAAACTGAATTAGAAGATGATATTAAGTCGTTCATCAATAAGTATAAGTCGACCGTTATTAATCATGCAACTAGGATAAGTGATTTTTTTGAAATGAGTTGCTACAACCTTATTGTACAATATTATGAGCATTTGGGATATGAAGTAACAATACAAAATCTCAAAGATGGGAAGTATAGATATAAATGCTCGCCCTCTGGCATTCAAAGCAATTTTTCCTATTTCGAAATTAGCAAAAAGGTTGGCCGCAAGAAGTTTTCTTTTGAAATCCAACACAATCTAGCTGTTCAATCCTCATTTGATGACGAAATTTTTGTTACACCGGACATTTCAATTATCCGTAAAAATTCCGCTAAAGAAACAATCGAATATTATGACACAAGGAGAAAATTCTCGTATGTCTTGAATAAAGATTTACTTACCTTCTTCGAGGTAAAACAATTCAATCCCTTTCCTGAACTTATTTTCAATTTTATTGGGATCGTAAATGAGCTAAAAAAATCAATCCTAAAAAACAAGCTCTCAACAACCATTCCCGCCCATTTAGCCCCGTCTTTGATGATCTCCGGTAAACCCAATAAACCAACAAAAAAAATAAAAAAATCTCTTGAAAAAAGATATTGTATAAATATTATCTATGACATATTTGATTCTGGACACCATACATTTTCCAAAGATGGACATATCGATTTAAGACAATTCGGAGAAAATTCATCGTCTTCCAAAGACGAATCGGAAAATGACCCATTTGACCTTCCATTCTAACTAACTCCAATTGCTTTCTTTAGCGACTCATAGTGCATCTGATCTTTCTCTAAAAGTTCAACAAACTCCGCTAAGGCATCGGGTAGATTCATGAGCATCTCATCATGATGTGAGATTTTATCAAAGTTAGTAAAGTGTGAAAAGTGATGAAGTAACTTGAGGCTATTGGGCTCTCCAAGCAATTTCTTTAAGCGAGAATCGATCTCTTCAGTAGAATCTGGCAGTTTGAAACTTGTGTAAATCTCTAGAAATCTCCTTACCGCATTGGGGATCAATATTACTCTCTCATCTGTTGGTAGACACCCATCTGCATAATATCTATAAATGATATCAAAAAGATAGATATACTCTGATTTATAAGCAGATAGGGCTTTCGGCAAGTCTTGTATTTCTGACTCATCAGCACCTTTTCTATGGATGAAATAATATGCTATTCTTTTATTATTTCCCCGAATCCTATTCGATTGTTTTAAAAATCCGTAAAATTCAAAATTGTGAGTTGAAATAAAAAGCTGCCTACAACATTCAACATAAGCATTGGGATTCTCAGGATCTAGGTTCTGCCTGAAAAAGAAGCTATTGATTACACTATAAACATGTGATATGTGATTGGAATCCAGACTGGAAATAGGATCATCAATAAACACAATAGTATTCTTAAGTTCGTTGTTTCTATGCAAACTTTCCAGAGAAACCAAGAAATAAGCGAACGAAATTGCCGTCTTCTCTCCTTCACTTAAATGATCCGCCACTTTCTTCCCGCGAACAAGTTTAAATTTATCATCAGGAGTAACTTCAATAGAAATATTCTTCTTATTTAGAAATTTCTGAATGTAAAAATTCAACTGTTCTTTTCCGGCAGCAATACTTTTGAGTTGGCTTTCTAATTCCTGATTCTTTTTGAGAACCTTTTCCACATAGCATTTATATCGCTTAATCCAATTATTCGCCCGATCACTTTTCACCTTGGCATCTAAATAATCATTTTCCTTCAAAAATTTTGCAACTAGATGTTTTTTATACTTCTCTCTGGCCTCATTTTGTTGAGTTGAGAAATTTGTTACAATTAAATTGTGATTTGTTATGAGCGAATTCAATTCATCAGCCCACCCCGAAATAGCAGATTGAGCTTCATCATCGTATTCTTTCGCATCAATAGACACGAAAAGGTTTTCACCTTCCTTTCTTTCCAATTCTGTTAGTAAGTAATGTAGGTACTTAATTCCCTTACTTGAAATGTCTTTATATTTATCCTTTACTGTTGCTACATCAGACTGAAGCGAATCTGTAAAATCCTGTACACTATAGGGAAAAGCATAATTTTCAATCTCGATAATCAGGCTATTGATTTTAGTCCTTGTATCTCCAATTTCAGTTTTAACTTTTGCGGCAGCATTTGAGAAGAAAGCATTTAACCGTTTTAGTCTTTCTGCATCCAAAGTGCTATCACAAAATTGACATTTATCCTTTGTTGAATGTATATGTACCCCTTGTTTTACCCATCGATAAATATCTTCTTGACTGCTCACTAAATCCTCTACTTCTGTCTTTTCCGGGCTTTTATTAAGGATATTCTTCACTTCATGGTATAAGCCAGGTATCTTCAATTGCGACTTCTTAGGTTCAAGCTCCGATTTGGAATTTTTAGCTATTGAGGCCTTTCTCAGGCTTTGGACTTCACTTTCGGATAAAATAATATATAATTCCAGATTGTTGATTACATCTGGTACAATCTTAGAAAGATGCGACTTTGTAAACTCGATAGAACTGTCAAACAGATCGTTTTTTATTCGCTTTGCCTCTGCCGTAAATTTTGTGCCAGTAAGTTCAACGAAACTATCCACATCGTTTTTCAAGTGACCTATTTTCCCTAAATCAACTTTCCCACCGTTGACAACCTCTATTTTCCTCCGATTCTCTTCTATTTCTTCTCTCAGCTTGACGTTCTCACCGACATCAAAAAGTATTGCATTTAATTTCTCATTTTGCTCCCAGCTTAAATTCTCTTTAATATATTCAGAATTAAATACTTCTACCCTGAAGTCAATATTATCTAACTCGCTGTGTTTTATACTCTTCCCATCACAAATCAAGGTAAACTCTGCATCTTTAAATCCGCTATGCAGTTCCCTATTCTTTAAAGAGGTAAATATTCTAGATAGAGTTGTCTTTCCCGAGTAATTCGGTCCGTAAATGAGATTTCTGGCTTGAAACTCTTTCAATGTTGTTGGCCAAGCATAATTTGTATAAACTCCAAAATTCTTGATTGAAACAATTTTTTGTATCATTTTTCATTGTTTGGGTAGGGACTCAAATACAAGCTTTTCAAATTGTTTCGATATGGGTAAAATTTGGGGTCACGCAATATAATACTTTCCCTTGATAAGATTCAATTTTATGACAGTCAGCCACATACATGTTTGCGAATAATCAAAAAAGTAAAAATAGGTTCAATATTCCTTCAGAATAATTTATAATTGAATTTATCTGAACTGATTTAAACTGAATTCCATTCATAATCGCCCACCAGATTGAATTTTAACAGTTTTTCCCAAAGAAAAATTTGGAACCCGCCCCCTCCGCAACGTATATTCGTCATCCCACACTCCACTGCATCTCAGCAGCCAGTTTATTATTCTCCACAATATAAACTCCGGGCATATGACTCAAGAAGAGAAAGAATTTTGTGAATTAGTGGCCTGCATCATTGTTGAACTCATTTTAAACGAAACGTTATGATCGCAATCGGGTATGTTCGCATCAGCACGAAGGACCAGTCCAAATACTCGCTGGACTATCAAAAAAACAGCATCAGGGATTATTGCAAGCGGAACAAACTGGAACTCGTCAACCTCTTCGAGGACGACGGCGAAAGCAGCTACACCTTCGACCGCCCCGACTGGATCGCCCTGGAAGACTTCATCAAGAAGCACAAAGGCAAAGTCCAGTACCTCATCGTCATGGATCACGACCGCTTCAGCCGGAACCTCCCGGAAGCCCTCAACAAAATATCCCATCTGGAAATGAAATTCGGGATCAAGGTACTGGCGACAAACGAACCCATCGACCTCGATCCCTCCGATCCCAACGTCTTCATGACCCGGGCGTTCAAATACATGATGGCTAATAACGAGCTTTTCAACATCCGCCGCCGCACCTCTGCCGGGATTCGCCAGGCATTGGAAAGCGGCCGTTTCGTAAACCGCGCCCCCTTCGGATATAAAAACGTAAAAGCAGAAGGTGGGAAAGGCTTCATTGTAATCGACGAGGAACGCTCGTTCATCGTGAAAAAGATCTTCCGGGATTTCCTGATGGGTCACCCGTTCGGGCAAATCTGCAAGGAAGCCCGCGCCCTCGGGTTCACCTATTCTGGCAACTCCGCCATCCCGCGCATCCTCAATAATCACCTATATGCCGGACTGATAAAAGTTCCCGCCAGCAAACAAACCCCGGAGAAAATAATCTCCGGCATCCATCAACCGATCATTTCGGAAACGGAATTTTGGCGCGCACAGGAATTGCTGGGCAACATTAAACCCATCAAATGCATGCCGGTGGATGAGGTGCCTTTACGCGGCATCCTCACCTGCACCTGCGGCCTCAACATGACCGCAGGCAAAAGCAAAGGCAAGCGGAAATACTACAATTACTACCGCTGCCGCGTCCATAATAACCTGAACTTCTCCGCGATCAAAGTCCACGATCAACTGGATAAAATCCTTGACTTGTGCAGCTTCAAGCCGGAACAAACTACCTACATCGCAGAGAAAGCAAAGGAAAGAATGAACGAAGCCCTGGCCGAAAGAACCCAGCAAGTAGCCATAAAAACAAAGGAATTGGAGGAAGTAATCCGCAAGATCGAGAAGAACGAAGAACGGTTTATGGAAGACATGATCGAACCGGAAACGTACCGGAAGTGGCACAAGAAATTCCAGATTCAGAAAGCGTTACTCACCGAAGAAATCAATTCCCTCACGCGCAACCGCCACGAAAAACTGGAAAAACTTTTCCAAGTTCTCCCCTACTTAACATCCCTCAAAAGTATTTATCAAAACGCCGGCGTCAGGCAGAAACATCATCTGTTGCGTGGGGTGTTCAAACGTGGGCTCACATATCGCGAAGGGGCATTTAGAACACCCTATCTCCATCCTGCCTTAATACATAACGAAGTGACGCTCAAAGAAAAAGGGCTGCTCTTTGTAGAGCAGCCCTCTGGTGACTTAGGAGATTCTCCCATTCGTAGCGAGATCGGGAGTTGAACCCGAGACCTTTGGGTTATGAATCCAACGCTCTAACCACCTGAGCTACCTCGCCAGTTTTTATTTTGGAAGGCCAAAGATAAAAAAGGAAACTTAATATTCCAGTATTTCACGCACACAATCCGTTACTTTCTCCGCCGTCGGCAACATCTCTTTTTCCAGTCCCATATTCAGCGGAACGGCCGGCAGGTCCATCGCCCCAAGCGTGTACACCGGCGCGTCCAGCCAGCGGAAACAGGTTTTGGATATTCTCGCAGCAAACGATTCGGCGAAGGAATTGGTGAGCTGTTCTTCCGTAAGCACAAGACATTTCCCCAGTTTGCGCACCGAAGAAAAAACGAGTTCCTCATCCAGCGGGTATAACGTGCGCAGGTCGATGATCTCCACGCGGCCGGGGAATTTCGCGGCGGCGGCTTTCGCCCAGTATACGCCCATGCCGTAAGTGATGATGGTCATGCCTTCGCCCGCTTCCAATACGGTATTGCCTTTGCCCAGCGGCAGCACATAATCGTCGGAAGGCTCGATGGTCATGGCTTCCTGTGTGCCGGGCACTTTGCTCCAGTAAAGACCTTTATGTTCAAGCATCACGACCGGGTTGGGGTCTAGGAAAGCGGCTTTCATCAAACCTTTCAGATCGGCGGCGTTGGAAGGGTAACAAATTTTGATGCCCTTGACGGTCAGCAAAGTGCTTTCGATACAGCCCGAATGATACGGACCTCCGCCGCCATAAGCGCCGATGGGTATGCGGATGAGCGTTTGCACGGGAAATTTGCCCATCGATAAATAACAGCTTTTTGATATTTCGGTAACCAGCTGGTTGAAACCGGGATAGATGTAATCGGCGAACTGTACTTCCACGATGGGTTTTACGCCTACGGCTGATAAACCCGCGGTACTGCCGATGATGTACGCTTCCTGGATGGCGGTGTTAAATACGCGGTGATCGCCGAACTTTTCGGCGAGCGTGGCCGCTTCGCGGAAAACGCCACCCAGCCTGCGCCCTACGTCCTGCCCGAAAAGAATTGCTTCGGGGTGCGCGTGCATGATCTCTTCGATGGCATGCAGCGCGGCGTCTACCATCACCACCTTGCTGCCCCCGGAAGGCGTGCGGGCACCCGTTTCGGCGGTAATGGGCGTGGGCGCGAACACGTGATCTTTGACGGTGGAAGGCGCGGGATCTGCGCTGCTCACGGCTTCTTCAAACGCTTCGTTTATGGCGAGGATGGCCTCTTCTTCTATCAGCCGGATGTCCGAATCGTCTGCCAGCAATTGTTTCAACCGGGGCAGCGGGTCTCGGGAAAGATGTTTGTCGTAATCTTCCGCGGAGCGGTACCATTCTTTCCGCACGCCGGAAGTATGATGGCCGAGCAAAGGCGTGGTGGCATGAACAAGCACGGGCTTACGTTCGGTGCGTACGTAACGGATGGCCGATTCCATGGCATGATAACTGGCTTCGAAATCGCTGCCGTCTACCCGGATGCGCTCCAGTCCTTTAAATCCCGCGGCGTATTCGTAAGCGTCCATCACCCGGGCTTCGCCGGCGCTTACGGAAATGCCCCATTCATTGTCCTGCACGAGGTAGATAACGGGAAGCTCTTTCAGTACGGCGAATTGCAGCGCCTCGCTCACTTCCCCTTCCGTAACGCTGCCGTCGCCGAGCGAACAGAGCACGACGGGTTTGTTCCCAGTGTTGAGCAGACCAACGTTTTCCAGATATTGCACGCCTTGCGCCATACCCGTGGTGGGTATCACCTGCATGCCGGTAGCGCTGCTCTGATGCGGGATCATGGGTTTGCCGGGCCCGCGGCTGCTGGGGTGACAATAATACGATCTCCCCCCGCTAAACGGGTCTTCCGCTTTGGCAAGCAATTGCAGCATGAGCGTTTTGGGCGCGTAGCCCATGGCCAGCATCATACAATCGTCCCGGTAATAAGGGCTTACGTAATCATATTCCTGCAACAGCAGGCCGGTGGCGATCTGGATGGCTTCGTGCCCCGCGGAGGTGGAATGCACGTATTTGCAGATGGCGCGGTTGGCTTCGTATTTTTCCGACATGGTGCGGGCGGTGAACATGATGCGGTAGGCCCTGAGCAGGAGGTGCTGAAAATCCTTGTCCTGCTCACGATGAGTAATGGTGGCTTTAAAAGTCGGTACGCTTATGTTATCTTTAAGCACGTAACAGAGTTTTGGTGTATGAAGAGCCAGACTTAAAATTAGTTGCTATAACAACTATTGCTACTGCAAATTAAATAATATGCACGACACTTTTGTAAGCAATCCATCTTTTTTTAAGCTGGATGCTACGCTGAAAAAGATCCGTAATTACTGGCAGAAGAACTTCGATGCCCGGCAGATGGACATTACGGTGGACCAGTGGTTGCTGGTCGAGAACCTGTACAAACATAAACGTATAACCCACAATGAGTTAGCCCGTCTTACTTCGAAAGACATCACGACCGTTTCGCGTATTATCGAATTATTGGTGAAAAAAGACCTGGTGGAAAGACAAGGGTCTACAGACGACCGCCGGAAGGTATTCGTGCAATTAACCCCCCAGGGCGTAAACAAGTATAAGGAAGTTCGTCCTTTGGTGCTGGAAATGAGGAAAACAGGCTGGAACAACCTGAGCGAAACGGATTATAACGAGCTGACCCGCATCCTGGATGTGATCTATGCGAACATCCCATAAAAAGAAAAAATTAAAAAGGAGAAAGCCCGCGTTCTTCACTTTTTAATTTTTTCTTTTCCGGGGAGGGAAAATTACTTTACCATGAATTCAAGCAGGCTGTCGTTTTCAATAAATGCTTCGAGGGTATCTCCGATCTCTACGGGTCCCACGCCTTCGGGAGTGCCGGTGAACACAAGGTCCCCGATGTTGAGCGTGAAAAATCTTGAGATATAGGCGATGAGCTTATCGAAGGAAAACAACAGGTCTTTTGTATTTCCCTGTTGCGCAAGTTCTTTGTTCTTGTACAGGCAAAAGTTCAGGTCTTTCAGGTCTGTTGTTTCGGTAATGGGAACAAACTTGCCTACCACGGCTGAATTATCGAACGATTTGGCGATTTCCCAGGGCAGTCCTTTTGATTTTTGTTTTTCCTGGAGGTCCCTGGCTGTGAAATCGATCCCAACGGAAATGCTGTCGTAGTACTTACCGGCGAATCTTTCCTGAATGTGTTTCCCGTTTTTTGAGATCCGCAATACCAGTTCGCATTCATAATGAAGGTTATCCGTGAACTCCGGATAATAGAAAGGATGGTTGTTTTGCAGCAGGGCATTCTTTGGTTTCATGAAAATCACGGGTTCGGAGGGCACTTCGTTCTTCAATTCTTCTGCATGTTTGGCATAGTTTCTTCCAACGCAGATAATTTTCATAATGCGTGTGTTTTGTAAGGTTAATAAAGCCTATGGTTTGACCCATAGTCCACAATACATTGCCCACTGTGCGATCTGTCATCGGGATTGTCGGTTTTTCAATGCTCCGGCGATATAACGATCAGTGGTACACGGATCATGACCTATAGCGGTTAAGGTAGGGGTACCTTTCAGGCATGAAATATACAATTTACTTCTATAATGGAAAAGTAAGGTTGTTATAATTGTTCATAGATCGTTGTAAACCAATAGAACCGAAACTCTCGATCGCTTCCGTGCATTTATCGATCTTTTGCTGCACCACGGGCTCTTCTTTCGCGCTCCATTTTCCGAGCACGTAATCTACCTGCCGGCCTTTCGGAAAATCGTTGCCGATGCCGAAGCGCAGGCGGGGGTACTGGTTGGTGCCGATGGATTCCTGGATGCTTTTAAGGCCGTTGTGGCCGGCGTCGCTGCCGCCGGGGCGGAGGCGGATAACGTCCAGCGGCAGTGCGAGCTCGTCCAGGATCACCAGGATATTTTCGAGGGGCACTTTTTCCTTGTCCATCCAATACTTCACGGCTTTGCCGCTGAGGTTCATGTAAGTGGTCGGTTTGATCACGACAAAAATGCGGCCTTTCCATTTTACTTCCGCGACATCGGCCAGCCGGTCGCTCCGGAACAGGGCGCCATGTTTGGCGGCGAATGCGTCCGCCACATCAAAACCGATATTATGACGGGTATGATGGTAATCCGTTCCGATGTTTCCTAATCCTACAATCAGATATTTCATACTACGATTGTTACGCGGTTTGCGATAACGGGATGCCAAAAATAAAAAGCCCGGCTGAAATTACGCCGGGCTTTATTATATAAATATTTTGCCTATTTATTTTTTCTTGGCATCCTTTTCAGCAGCAGCTTCTTCCTGTTTCAGCTGACGCGTCATAACAACGGAAGCAACCGGGATACGGGGAGAGTTGAGGATTTCGATGCCTTCAGCTTTCACGTCTTCCACACGGATGTTTTCGTTGAGGTCGAGGTTGGTGATGTCCACTTCCAGGTTTTCGCGCAGGTCTTTCGGCAGCGCTTTCACTTTCAGGGATTTCATTTTCACTACCAGTTTACCGCCGCCTTTAACGCCAACGGACTGACCGGTGAGTTTCAGCGGCAGGGTGGCTACCACTTTTTTGTTTTCCACCAGTTCCAGGAAATCCACGTGCGTGAGTTCGTCGGTAACGGTGTCGAACTGCAGGTCTTTCAGGATGCAGCGGAAGGTTTTGCCGTCCACTTTAACTTCAGCAAGCTGGAAGTCGGGCGTGTACACCAGGCTTTTGAAAGCAGTCGCAGGAGCTGAGAAGCTCACAGTTTCCGCACCCCCATAAATAACGCAAGGCACTTTTTCCTCAGAACGGAGAAGGCGGGTGGCTTGTTTGCCGAATTCGCTCCTGAGTTGTCCTTCGATGGTTATTGTTTTCATTGTTTAAACATTTATTAGATAAAAGAATACACTTGTTTATTGCATCCGGCGGTTGCTGTGAACGAACAGGCTCGTAATGGACTTGTTCTCGTGCATGTTGCGGATGGCCACTGCAAAGAGGTCCGCCACGCTGATCACTTTCACTTTCGAGCTCTGCTGTTTGAGCGGGATGGTATCGCATACCACCAGTTCTTCCAGCACCGAATTTTCGATGTTCTCGTACGCCTTGCCGCTGAACACGGGGTGGGTACAGAACGCCCTTACGCTTCTCGCCCCTTTTTCCATCAGCAATGCGGCCGATTTGGTAAGGGTGCCCGCCGTGTCGCAGATGTCGTCTATCAGCACAATGTCCTTGTCCGTCACATCTCCGATCACCACCATCGAAGCGATTTCGTTGGCGCGTTTGCGGTGTTTGTCGCAGATCACCATTTCGGCGTTGAAATAACTGGCCACTTCGCGCACACGGGTGGTAGAACCCACATCGGGGGACGCAAAGGTAAGGTTTTTCAGCTTCAGATTCTCAATATAGGGGATAAAAATGGCCGAGCTGTCCAGGTGGTCTACCGGGATATCGAAGAAACCCTGGATTTGCGGAGCATGTAAATCCATGGTAATCACCCTGTTAGCCCCTGCCGCGGTGAGCAGGTTGGCGATCAGTTTGGAGCCGATGGCTACGCGCGGTTTGTCTTTCCTGTCTTGCCGGGCAAACCCGAAATAAGGAATAACAGCCGTAATATAGCCTGCGGAGGCGCGTTTTGCAGCGTCTATCATGAGCAGCAGCTCCATGAGATTGTCAGAAGGCGCACTGGTGCCCTGTACGAGGAAAACGTAATGGCCGCGGATGCTTTCCAGAAATACCGGCTGGAATTCGCCGTCGCTGAATTTCTGAATATTCACCTTACCCAGACCGTTTCCATACCTGGCGGCGATTCGCTCTGCCAGTGCGGGATTACTGTTCCCTGTGAAGATTTTTACCGATGGATTCATGATAAAGAAAGAGGTGCAAAACTATGATTTTATATGGGATATGCGGAAAAAATAAGGGAAAATGTGGAAAAGAAATTGCTAAAAAAATTAGCAAACCGGAAAGAGAATTGTAAATTGAAGTATGGAAAAAAGGATGTTTGTTAACCCGGGGCTGTTGGCCCCTATAAGCACATATCTGCCGATCTCGCGCTGGGCGGAGGGAGACCGGCCTCATGAAAAACTGGTTCAGAAGGGTGCGCGTATGCTCAGTCGTGCCGAATTGCTGGCGATCCTGATCGTTTGCGGCACGAAAAAACGGTCCGCCGTATCGCTGGCCCACGAGATCCTCGACAGCTGCGGCAACAACCTGGCGGAACTGAGCCGGCTGGAGGTAGCGCAATTACAGCGTTTTCATGGTATCGGCCCAAAAAAGGCGGTAAGGATCCTGGCGGCGCTGGAACTGAGCAGGCGCAGGCAGATCGACCCGCTGGCGAGCGGGCAGCTAGTGCGCACGGCCCGCGAGGCTTCGACCTGGCTGCGGCCGTTATTGGCCGATCAGCCCTTCGAAAGTTTTTACGTGCTTTTTCTCAACCAGGCCAACCGCCTGCTGCACCACGAATGTATCAGCACGGGCGGCATCACCTCCACAACGGTCGATCCGCGGGTTGTTTTCAGGATCGCGCTGCATCACAAGGCCACGCGCCTTTTCCTGGCGCACAACCATCCTTCGGGCAACCTGCGCCCCAGCCGCGCAGATATAAGCCTTACGCGCAAAATGAAAGAGGCCGGCATCATGCTCGACATCCAGGTCGTAGACCACATCATCGTGACCGACGGCGGTTATTTCAGTCTCCTGGAGGATGGATTGATGGATTGAGGGTTATGCTTACCTGGCCAGCCGGAGCGTAAGCAGGAAACAGCTGGCGGCTAAAATAGCCGGAAGCGCAGGCGGGAAATGATGGCGCGTTAAGGGGGCCCAGGCGTAAATGTCTGCTGGCGAAGGCAGTTATTTCAGTCTCCCGGAGGCAAGTGAATGGATTGGGAAAACGTTATCGCAGCAGCGTGGCCACACCCTTCTGGAACACGCGTTCCCCCAGTTCAGTGTCCGTGTATTCCAACACCCAGGCATAAGTGCCCACGGGCGCAGGAGAGCCGTTGATCTTGCCGTCCCATTTTTGCGCCCAGTTGCGGGATTCGAACACCAGCTGGCCGTTGCGGGCGAACACCCTGAACAGCAGGTCAGCCGTTTTATAGCCGTTCAGCGGATAAAGAAAATCGTTGACGCCGTCGTTATTCGGCGTAAAAGCAGTAGGCACCGCCACCCGGCAGCTGGGGACCGTCTTCAGCGTGTGCACCGCCGTGTCTTCGCATTGCAGGTTGTCCGTTACGATCAGCCTGACCTGGTACACCTGGTCGCGGGCGGTCATCGGGAAACGGAAAGGCTGCGGCGTTACCAGCCGCGTGCCCGGCCCGAAGCCAAAATCCCAGCGATGACCGGTAATATTACCCGTGCTTTCGTTCGTGAAAGTGGCCAGGTCCAGCGGGCAAAGCACCGGCGTGCCTATTGTAAACGCAGCGATCAGCGTATTGTCCAGCAGGATATTTTCGGTGTGTTCCGCTTCGCAAACGCCGTTGCTGACTTTCAGCGTCGCTGTTTTCTGGCCGAATACGGTGTACACTTTCACAGGTGATTGTTCTGTGCGGGTATCGCCGTCTTCGAACGACCAGTTCCATGTGTTGACGCCGTGCGCGCCGTCGTGGTGAAGGAAAATGGTATCGTATACGCAATCCAGCCGCACGCGGTTGTTGAATGTTGCATTCACGGTGTCTTTCGTGGTGAAGGGCACCATTTGCCCCAGCGCGGTTTCAACGCCGCACTCGCTGATGAGCGTATTGCCGTCTGCGCCGCGGATAAGGTCGATCCGGTAATTGCCCTCGAGGTATACCGGGCCGTTGAGCAGCAGGTCGATCGTGTCCGTCAGCTGCCCTGAACATTTGGTGCCGGCGGCTACCACCGCAACGGCAGGGCCTGTGCCGGTGATCCTGAAATCGCTGCCGTCTGCGGCCACCGAGCTGCAGCGCACCGCATCGCTGAGTAAAACGCGGATCATGTCCGGCTTGCAGCCAACCGGCGCGATCCTGTCAAAAGGCACGGCCTGTGGAACAGGCACGTTAATGGCGATGCTGCGGCCCGCGGCGATGGGATTGTCGCAGGCGTCGAGCAGGGTGTTGCCGTCGCTGCCGGTTTTTACCTGCAGCGTGTAATTTCCTGCGGGCAAAGGCCGGTCGAGCGTAAGCACTACCGAATCCATATCGAAGCCATTGCCGCAGTTCACGCCGGCGGCGCTGGTCACCACCGCGTTGGTGCCCGCGATCAAGAAGTCGCTGCCATTGGCGGCCAGCGTGTTGCAGCGGAACAGTTTATTGAATTTAACGGTGATCCGGTTATTGAGGCAGCGGTACGCTGCGCGGGTAAACTCACCGGGCTTCGGATCGGTGATCACGGCGCTGCCGCCGCCGAAAGCCAGTTCGTAACCGCTTTGCGTATTGGTGAAATGGCTCACCAGCAGAAGATAATCGTGCCCCACCTGCAGGGTGGGCATGCTGCTCCATTTGGGATAAGCCCTGCCTTCGCAGTTCATCAGGCGCGTACCGGTGTTGTTCGCCCCGGTAAGCCCTTCTATTTCACTCCAGTTGCCCGCCACCTGGATGCCCGGATTGGTGTACACTTCGTCAAGGTTCCGGCCGGTAACGTCGAACAATTGCCAGTCGTAGTCGTCGCTCAGATCGTTGGGCGTAATGGTGAAACCCAGCGTGCCCGCCTGGTAACAGGTGAATTTGTACCAGAAGGGATTTCTGTCGGTGAACTCGGTAGGCGGAACAGCATCGCGGCAAGACGGCATGTTGATCTTCCGGCCGGCGCACAACGGAACAGACGCCTGCTTCAGTTCCTTGGTGCCGCATATGGGAAAGGCGCTTTGCGGGGTTTGCCCTATCTGGGTACAAGCCTGCGCCGCGGCAATGTGGGCTGTCAGCATCAGGGGGCATATGACCAGGAAGAAAAAACGCATGGATAAGATTGAGGCAATATGAATTAATATATAAAGTAATAATATGCGCTTTTGTTACATTTGCAAGAATTTTCTATAAAAAATCAATCAAATCATGCTCAAAATAGGCTTGTTCGGTGTAGGGCATTTAGGCAAGATCCATTTATCCCAGCTTGCGACAATGAAAGACGTGGAAGTGGTGGGATTTTGTGACCCGAGCGACGATAATGCACAGGGCGTTCACGACCAGTACGAACTCAAGCGTTTCGATTCCGCGGAAGAACTGATCATGGCATGCGATGCGATCGACATCGTTGCCCCTACCACCCAGCATTTCAAATTGTGCGAAATGGCGATCCGTAACGGTAAACACGTGTTCGTGGAAAAACCCATGACCAACACGATGGAAGAAGCCAAGCTGCTGGTGAAACTGGTGGAAGAAGCCAATATCAAATTCCAAGTGGGGCATGTTGAAAGATTTAATCCCGCGTTCCTTGCATTAAAAGGCGTGGAGCTCAACCCAATGTTCATTGAAGTGCACCGCCTGGCCGAATTTAATCCGCGCGGCACAGACGTAAGCGTGATCCTCGACCTGATGATCCACGACATCGACATCGTGCTGAGCATCGTGAAGTCCAGCATCAGCCGTATTTCCGCCAGCGGCGTGGCTGTAATGAGCGACACGCCCGACATCGCCAACGTACGCATCGAATTTCACAACGGCTGCGTGGCCAACCTCACTTCCAGCCGCATCTCCCTCAAAAAAATGCGCAAAATGCGCCTCTTCCAGAAAGACGCTTACATCGGCATCGACTTCCTGGATAAAAAAACGGAGATCATCAAACTCAAAACTCCCGCGGACGAAGGGCTCTTCACGCTGGACATCGCTACCAACAACGGCAAAAAGACCATCGCCATCGCCAACCCGGAAATCAGACAATCCAACGCCATCCGCATGGAGCTGGAACTTTTCCGCGACGCGATACTCGAGAACAAACCGGTGCCTGTGAACGTCATAGACGGTTTTCAGGCGCTGGAAGCCGCGCACCAGATCCTGCAAAAGATCGGGAAAGGGCAGCAGCCAACCGGAGTAACCGGAACGCTGTAACACTGCGGCTTTCATCCCGTTCCTCAAACCTCAAAGATGAAGACAATCTTATACTCAACGCATCAACGACGGCCTGGCATGTTACGCCTGCCACTGCAAAACCGGCCTGGAAATCAGGGTTGGCGTAAACGTAGATGATGTGAAAAAAGCGGAAGACCCGGGGTTCAGGAAAAAATAAGGTAAGGCATGCTTCGTAATTGTTCCCGCGGCATAATACCTGTCCAAGAAAACACAGGTCGGATCCCCCTACAATCCATGCCCCGAAAGAAACGCATTCGCAACCGCAATATCCACCGGGCGGGTGATCTTGATATTCTGCTCCTCCCCTTCCACCAGGTGGATCTCTTCACCGGCCCTTTCTGCCACGCTGGCCTCGTCGGTAAATAAAGGATCGTACGGCTGGTCGAAAGCAGGCAGTAATATTTCAGACAGGAACGTTTGCGGCGTTTGTATAATGCGGAAGCGGCTGCGGTCTGCCGCCATATTCCCTTCATCGTCCACTTCACGGAGACTGTCTTTCATTTCCACGGCGGGAATGGCATTTCCTTTCGCCAGCGCGCCTTCATAACAGCGGCGTATCAACGAAGGGCTGAGCAACGGGCGCACCCCGTCGTGCACGAACACCACCGCCGGCTGGCGGATCGTGTTCAGGCCGTTCTTTACGGAATGGAAGCGGGTTTCGCCGCCGGGCACGATCGTAACGGAAGGCGGGTGGTCGAAAGCTGTGAGCAGCGTGGCAATATAAGCCTGGTGCGCCTCGGGCACCACCAGCACGATATGCATATCGTTATACGCCTGCAAAAAAGCGGAAACGGTATGATACAACATTGGCTTTCCGCCGATCTCCATGAACTGTTTTGGCGTGGCGCTGCCCATGCGGGTGCCGGAACCTCCGGCGACGATAACGGCTACTTTGATCCTGTTGGCCATGAATACGAAGTAAGGCAATTTTTATAAAAAAAGGCAAACAGCGTGATACTGTTTGCCTTTCCGGTAATGTTGCGTTTCATCAGATGATGAGCATGGCATCGCCATAGCTGAAAAAGCGGTATTTTTCCTTGATGGCCTGCTGGTAGGCTTCCATCACGAGATCGTACCCGGCAAAGGCGGAAACCATGATGAGGAGGCTGGTTTTGGGCAGGTGGAAGTTGGTTACCAACGCGTTCGGGATGGAGAAGTCGTACGGCGGGTGGATGAACGTGTTCGTCCAGCCCTCGGCTGCTTTCAGATGGTTCTGCGCGGTTACGGACGATTCCACGGCGCGAACGCTGGTGGTGCCGATAGCGCAGACCTTGCGGTTCTCTTCTTTGGCCTTGTTCACGATCTTCACGGCAAATTCATCGATGTGGAAATATTCCGCATCCATTTTATGCTTGCTCAGGTCTTCCACCTCAATGGGGCGGAAGGTACCCAAACCGGTGTGCAGCGTTACTTCGGCGAACTTCACGCCTTTGATCTCCAGGCGTTTGATCAATTCGCGGCTGAAGTGCAAACCGGCGGTAGGCGCGGCCACGGCTCCTTCGTACTTGGCGTAAACGGTCTGGTAACGCTCTTTGTCATCTTCTTCGGGTTTACGTTTGATGTACTTGGGCAACGGTGTTTCGCCCAGACTGTCCAGCACGGCTTTGAACTCTTCGTCGTTGCCTTCGAACAGGAAACGGATGGTACGGCCGCGGGAAGTTGTGTTGTCGATCACTTCTGCTACCAGGCTCTCGTCATCTCCAAAATACAGCTTGTTGCCCACCCTGATCTTCCTTGCGGGATCAACGATCACGTCCCAGAGACGGTTCTGCTTGTTCAGCTCGCGGAGCAAAAACACTTCGATCTTGGCGCCGGTCTTTTCTTTACGGCCGTAAAGGCGCGCGGGGAACACCTTGGTGTTGTTCACTACCATCACGTCTTTGTCGTTAAAATAACCGAGAATGTCTTTGAAAACCTTGTGCTCAATTTTACCAGTGGCGCGGTTAACGACCATCAGGCGGCTCTCGTCTCTTGTTTTGGAAGGGTGTTGTGCGATCAGGTTTAAGGGCAGATCGAACTTGAATTGTGATAATTTCATATTACGGTATGAATGAATTTAAAGTGTGCAAAGGTACGGAATATAACATACTTTACGAAAAAAGGTTCACCGGCCCGGTATCGCCGCTATCAGCTCCCGCGTATAAGCGCTCCGGGGATGATGGTAAATCTCGCCCGCATGGCCGATCTCCTCGATCTTCCCCTTGTTCATCACCATCATCCGGTCGCTCATAAAATGCACGACGGATAAGTTATGTGAAATAAATATATACGTAAAATTAAACTCCTGTTGCAGCCTCGTGAGCAAATTCAGCACCTGCGCCTGCACGCTTACGTCCAGCGCGGAAACAGATTCGTCGCAGATAATGAACTCCGGGTTCACGGCCAGCGCCCGTGCGATCACTACCCTTTGCCGCTGCCCCCCTGAAAATTCGTGAGGGTAACGGTGATAATGTTCGGGAAGCAGGTTCACTTTTTCCAGCAGCTCCAGCACTTTTTCCTTCCTTGCCCGGTCGTCGCCGTACAGCCCGTGCACCTGCATCGGCTCCAGGATAGCCTGGCCCACAGTGAGACGGGGATTGAGGGAAGAATACGGGTCCTGGAAAATGAGCTGCATATGTTTGCGCATGCCGCGCATTTCTTTGGCGTTCAGGCTGCAGAGGTCTTTCCCGCGATACCGGATGCTTCCATGCGTAGGCTCTACCAGGCGCAGTAAAGTGCGGCTGAGCGTGGTTTTCCCGCAGCCGGATTCCCCCACCAGCCCCAGCGTTTCCCCTTCGCGCACTTCAAAGCTCACATCGTCTACCGCTTTGGTATAATTATGCACCCTTCCCAGCAGGCTGCGTTTGCCGGGAAACCAGGTGCTGAGGCCTTCCACTTTCAGCAGCGGCGGCCGGGTTTTCAGCAGTTCGTCCCGGGCCTGCTGCTCCGCTTCGGGCAATACCAGCGAGCGCACAAATGCGTCCACATCGGCGGCGCGGCCTTCGTCGGTAAAGTCCTTCACTACAGGCAACCGCCTCAGCCGCAGGTCCAGCGGGGGGCGACAAGCCAGCAGCCCTTTGGTGTAGGGGTGTTGCGGATGTTCGAAGATATCTTTCACAGCGCCTTCTTCCACGATCTCCCCTTTGTACATCACCGCCACCCGGCTGGCGATCTCCGCGATCACGCCAAGGTCGTGGGTGATGAAGATCACGCTCATGCCCAGCTCTTCCTGCAGCTCGCGCAGCAGGCCCAGGATGGTTTTCTGCACGGTAACGTCCAGCGCGGTAGTGGGCTCGTCCGCGATCAGCAGCCGCGGCCCGCAGGAGATCGCCATGGCGATCATCACGCGTTGTTTCTGCCCGCCGGACAATTCATGCGGGTATTTATCGTATGCTTCCCCGGGGCGCGGTATCCGCACCTTTTCGAATAAAGCGAGGGTTTGTTTTTTTGCCGCCGCTTCCGTGACTTTTTTATGCAGCCGGATCGCCTCGGCTACCTGCCGCCCGCAGGTGTGCAGCGGGTTCAGCGAGGTCATCGGCTCCTGGAAGATCATGGCTATTTCGTGCCCGCGATAGCTGCGAAGGGCCGCGGGCGGCAGTTTCAGTATGTCTACGGGCTGCCGGCCTTCAGGCTGGTAAAGGATCTGCCCGCCGCTGATATCGCCCGGCGCGGCAATGAGCCGCATCAGGCTGAGCGCGGTAACGGATTTGCCCGAGCCGGATTCGCCTACGATGCCAAGTATCTCGCCGGGCCGAACGTCCAGCGAAATGCCTTTCACGGCTGTTACCAGGCTGTTTTCCGTACGGAACGAAACTTCCAGGTTGCGGATGGATACGAGCGGTGCGGAACTCAAAAGCGCAGGTGTTTAACGGTTTGGTGACTGTTGATCAGGTTTTTGAGCGATTCGATCCCGATTTTCAGGTGACGTTCCACGTATTCGTTGGTCACTTTTTTATCGCTTTCCTCGGTTTTGACGCCTTCGGGCACCATTGGCTGGTCAGACACGAGCAGTAAAGCGCCGGTAGGTATCTTGTTATAAAAACCGACCGAAAAGATGGTGGCCGTTTCCATATCTATCGCCATGGTGCGGATGCGCTCCAGGTATTTTTTGAAATCGGCGTCGTGCTCCCATACGCGGCGGTTAGTGCTGTAGCAGGTACCGGTCCAGTAGTCGCAGCCGTATTCACGGATGGTGGTGGAGATCGCTTTCTGAAGGGCAAAAGCCGGCAGGGCGGGCACTTCGGCGGGGAAATAGTCGTTGGAAGTACCTTCTCCCCTGATGGCCGCGATGGGCAGGATCAGGTCGCCGATGGAATTTTTTTTCTTCAACCCGCCGCATTTGCCGAGAAACAGTACCGCCCTGGGCGAGATAGCACTTAACAAATCCATCACCGTGGCCGCGCCGGGGCTGCCCATCCCGAAATTGATGATGGTGATGTCTCCCGAGGTACAGCATTGCATAGGCCTGTCCACCCCAATGATCTTTGCATTGTTCCATTTGGCGAACATCGTCACGTAATTGGAAAAATTAGTGAGCAGGATATGCGAGCCGAAATTCTCGAGCTTCTCTCCTGTGTAGCGGGGAAGCCAATTAGCTACTATCTCTTCTTTCGTCTTCATAGCTTTTTGACAAGTGAATGTAATCTTTTTTCCCGAAAGCGCCGCGAGTTGCATAGTTTTACGATATGATCGCGATACAGTTCCCCCCGCATGATTTTAAGATCACCGCCAACAACGGACAGGAGATGATCTTCGACCCTTACCGGAAAAAATATGTGACCCTTACCCCCGAGGAATGGGTAAGGCAGAATTTCCTGAATTACCTCGTCAAAAGCCGCCGGTATCCCGGCGCGCTGCTGAGTATAGAAAAGGAAATGAACCTGGGCGAATTGAAAAAACGCTGCGACATCGTGGTGTACACCCGCGAAGCCGCCCCCTGGATGATCGTGGAGTGTAAAGAAATGGGCGTTCCGCTGGGGCAGCCGGTGCTGGAGCAGATCGTGCGTTACCATATGGCCCTGCCCGTGCCTTACCTGGTGATCACGAACGGCACCAATACCTGGTGCTGCAAACTGAACGCCGAAGCGGGCAGCTGGGAATTTGAGAACGATCTGCCGGATTACCCGCCGGTAACGCCGCCCGCGGAGCCGGAAATACCCTATCACCCGCCATTACCCGAGGCGTGAGACGACCCCGTGAGGAATATCCGAACGAAAAACGGCCAGGCATACACGCCCGGCCGTTTCCGCCTTTAAAAATAAAATAGGATCAGGGGAAAATGCCCAGCTGCTCGTACGCCACGCCCACCTTATCGATGGCGCAAACATACGCTGCCGTGCGCATATCCTTGATCTTCTTATGTTCGAGTGATTTCTCGCGTACTTCGTGCAGGGCGGTGATCATGGTCTCTTCCAGGCCGGAATATACCAGGTCTACCTCATCAGCGCCATGGGCGATGAATTTCCTTTCTTTTTCGGATACTTTTTTGCCGGTCAGTTCTTCGATCTGGCCAAGGATGTGCACATTCATGTTTTCGTCGAAACGTTTGCCGAGGCGGCCGTAACGCACATGGCTGAGGTTTTTCAGCCATTCGAAATAAGAAACGGTCACGCCGCCCGCGTTGAGGAACATGTCCGGCACTACGATCACGCCTTTTTTGGCGAGAATTTCGTCTGCTTCGGGCGTTATCGGGCCGTTAGCGGCTTCGCCGATGATCTTGGCCTTCACGCGCGGGGCGTTTTCCTCATGGATCACGTTTTCAAGCGCGGCGGGAATGAGGATGTCGCATTCCAGCTCGAGGCCGTCGGTATTCTTTTTGAGGGTTTTGGATCCGGGGAAGCCGGTGATGGAACCGGTTTCGTTGCGGTGTTTCAGCACGGCGTCCGGGTCCATGCCTTTCGAGTTAAAAATGGCGCCATCGTATTCGATGAGGCCGATGATCTTAGCGCCGGCTTCGTGGAAGTATTTGGCGGCATGGTAACCTACGTTGCCCATCCCCTGCACCACTACGGTTTTACCTTCGATGCCGGGCTCCAGGCCGAGTTTTTTCATATCGTCTTTTACATTGCACAGCTCGCGCAGGCCGTAGAACACGCCGAGGCCGGTGGCTTCTTTACGGCCGCGAACGCCGCCCATGGGCAGGGGTTTGCCGGTCACGCAGCCGTAACCGTCGATCTCACCGGGGCGGAGGCTCATGTACGTATCGAGTATCCAGCTCATTTCGCGTTCGCCGGTGCCATAATCGGGCGCGGGCACGTCGATGCCGGGGCCGATGAAATTTTTCTTCACCAGTTCCGCGGTATAACGGCGGGTAATGGCTTCCAGCTGAAAAGGGGTGTAGTTGCGGGGATTGATCTTGATGCCGCCTTTCGCGCCGCCGAAGGGCACGTTTACGATGGCGCATTTGTAGGTCATGAGCGCGGCGAGGGCCATCACTTCGTCCTGGTTCACTTCTTCGCTGAAACGGATGCCGCCTTTGCAGGGCAGCTTGTGGTGGGAGTGCTGTACCCGGTACGCCTCGATTACGTCGATACTGTCCCCTACTCTTACCGGGAATTTAATGCGGTATACGGCGTTACAGGCTTTGATCTGTTCCAATATCCCTTTGTCCCACTTGGTGAACTGAGCGGCTTTGTCGAAGCTCATTTCCACGCTGTGGAAAAAGTTATAGTGCTGTTCTTGCGTCAGCGCTTTTACTTTAGCCATAAAAAACGGTTTAGATATGTTGTTTTGGTGTTGTTGTAAGCAGGGTCTGTAAAATGCCGGTCTTTATTCTTTCTCGAGTTTGGTCAGCCGCCGGTCCAGCCGTACAAGGTATAATATGACAAAAATAAAAATGATCACGAGAAGGCCTACCACTACGTAGATCTTATCGTTGCTGCGGAAAAATTCGTTGACGGGGCCTGTTTCTGTGTTCTGCTGCTGAACGGTTTCGGTAACGGCAAGCGCCGTGTCCTGCCCGAAAACGCTGGTAAGGGACAACATCAGGCAGGTGAAAACGAGGTATGAAAGTCTTTTAGCCATGAAGAATATTTTTAAGCACTAATCTTTTGTAGCGGTTCCGTAAAGTATAGATCCAGATGCCGAGCAGCGTCCAGCCGATGAAGGCGGGCCAGAGCACCATGCGGATGGTGCCGGCGGTGTCCTGCGAGCTGAAACCGGGGCTGCTGGCGCTGCCGGGGTGAAGGGATTCCACCATTCTCGGGATGATATACGTCAGCGGGATCAGCAATGCGAAGGCGAAAACGTTGAAAATGGCGGATACGCGGGCTCTTTTGTCCAGGTCGGTGAACGAGAGGCGCAGCACGAGATAGGCCATGTAGATGGTCAGCGCGATGGCGGTGGTCATCTGTTTGGGATCGTTCACGATGGTGCCGCCCCAGGTGTAGGTGCTCCACAACATGCCGGTGGCGAAGCCCATCAGCCCGAACAGCACGCCGATGCTGCTGGCGCTGGAAGCCCTGATATCTCTCCGGAGGTCGTTGGTAGCCAGGTACCATACGGAATTTACGACGGAAATCGTGAAGAGCGTGTACATGCTCATCCACATGGGCAGGTGAAAGAAGATGCCCCTGATTGCCTGCAGGTTATTGCCTATAGAAGGCACGCGAACGAGAAAACCTCCGATGATGACATAGAGGAGGATAAGGACGCAGGCGATTTTCCACCAGTTTTTAGCCATTATTCAATTGAAATATGTGGGGGCAAACCTACACGATTTAACGTTAACGACAAAGCAATCCGCCGATTTTGACGTTCGTGCAACAGCACCCCGGATCATTGAAAAACCTATACCCCGGAAGGGTATTTTTTAAATTTTATTCTTTCCAGAGGAAAGGGAAAAGTATCAGCGCCAGCGCAATCACCAGCACATCCATGCCCGCCAGCAGCAAAAACATGCCTGCCAGGCCCGGCTGCACCACCGGTGCGAAGGCGCTTTGAGCGATATTGCTCAGCAGCATCAGGATGGGCATGATGAGCGGGAAACCCATGATCGCCATCAGCGCGGCGTTCTGGCTGGCCTGCGCGGCAATCGCCGCCAGCATGGTAAACAACAGGGAAAGACTGATGCCCCCCAGCAATACCACCCCCAGGAAATACAGCCCGTGCATGAGCGGGTTGCCCAGGAACAGGATGCAGCATACCAGCGTGACCACGCTGAAAACCGTCATCAACAGCACATTATAGATCAATTTGGCCGTAATGAAATAACGCGGATGCACCAACGAATAAAAATACAGCAGCCTTCCCCGGCTTTCCTGCAAAAAACTTTTCGCTACGGCATTGACGCATACGAACAGCTGCACCACCCAGAACATGGCGTTCCATATCTTGTCTTCCGGCTCTTTCACCATCAGGTTGATCACGAACATGGTGGAGAACACATACAGCAGTATGCCGAACAGGGCATGCCGCTGCCGCCATTCCAGCACCAGGTCTTTTTTTACGAGCGCAACGATCTGCGATAACGGACTTTTCACGCATGCAAAGATAACTTTGCCCGGCGAAATTGAAATCCATTAACTTTAGCGCTTTATTCAACCAGCGATTCAGACACCAATGAAGAAGATCGTAGTAGCCAACCGGGGCGAAATTGCCCTCCGCGTGATGCGCTCAGCCAGGGAAATGGGCATAAGCACCGTAGCTGTTTATTCGGAAGCGGACCGCACCATGCCGTTCGTGCAGTATGCAGACGAGGCCGTTTGCATCGGCCCCGCCCCTTCCAGCCAGAGTTATCTCCTGGGGAGCAGGATCATCGAAGTGGCGAAACAGCGCGGGGCGGACGCCATCCACCCCGGCTACGGCTTCCTCAGCGAAAACGCCGCTTTTGCCAAAGCGGTTACCGACGCGGGCCTCATCTTCATCGGCCCTTCCGCCGCCTCCATCGAGGTAATGGGCAGCAAACTCGCCGCCAAACAGGCCGCCCAGCAATTCGGCGTGCCCATGGTGCCCGGCACCGAAACGCCGCTGCGCAGCATCGAAGAAGCCCGCGAAGTGGTGAAAAAGACCGGTTTCCCGATCCTGATCAAAGCATCCGCCGGCGGCGGCGGCAAAGGCATGCGCGTGGTGCAGCAGGAAAACGAACTGGAAGAACAGGTTCGGCTCGCCAAAAGCGAAGCCCTCAGCGCCTTTGGCGACGACGCCGTTTTCATTGAAAAATACGTGACCGCCCCGCGGCATATCGAAATACAGGTGCTGGGCGACCAGCACGGCAATTGCGTGTACCTTTTCGAAAGGGAATGTTCCATCCAGCGGCGCCACCAGAAATTGATCGAAGAAGCGCCTTCTTCCGTACTTACTCCCGCCATCCGCAAAGCCATGGGCGAATGCGCGGTGAACGTGGCCCGCGCCTGCAATTATTACGGCGCCGGCACAGTGGAGTTCCTGGTAGACGATACCCTGAATTTTTATTTCCTCGAAATGAATACCCGCCTGCAAGTGGAGCACCCCGTTACCGAAATGATCACCGGGCTTGATCTGGTGAAGGAACAGATCCGCATTGCAGACGGGGGGAAACTGCCCTTCACGCAGGACGATCTGCATATCAACGGTCACGCCATCGAGCTGCGCATTTGCGCGGAAGACCCCACCAATAACTTTCTGCCCGACACCGGGAAGCTGGAAACGTATATCCGTCCCCAGGGTTACGGGGTACGGGTAGACGATGGTTATGAAGAAGGCATGGACATCCCTATTTTCTACGACCCGATGATCTCTAAACTGATCGCCTGGGGCGCCAACCGGGAAGAAGCGCGGGAAAGGCTGATCAGGGCGATAGAGGAATACCGTGTAACGGGCGTCCGCACCACGCTGCCGTTCGGCAAATGGGCCCTGCAGCAGGCGCCGTTCATCGAAGGGAAATTCGACACGAACTTCATCGCCAAATATTTCACGCCGCAGTCGCTGGAAAACAAAAACGAAGAGACCGCCCGGGCGGCCGCCATCCTTGCCGCGCAGCTGTGGCAACAAGCCGCCAAACCGGCCGCCGCGCAGGCTCCCACGGCTGTTACCGCCACCTCAAAATGGAAATCGAGGAAAACGATGCGGTAAACGCAGGAACATTATAACGATGTTAAAATCCACCCGCCGTATGTCATTTTTAAGAATACGTTTGTAGATTTGCTGCGTTTTTCGATGAAACAGCTGATTCTCAATATCCTGGCATTTTTTTACACGCCTTTCGCGAAAATAATGCCCTTTCAGACCTTCCGCTACCTCGCCTGCGGGGGCGGCAACACGGCGCTGGACATTCTCCTGTTCTTCATCAGCTACAACTTTATTCTCCGCCAGCAGATGGTGCACCTGCCTTTTATCACCATCAGCCCGTATATCGCGGCGCTCATCATGGCGTTCTTCGTCAGTTTCCCGACGGGTTTCCTGCTCAATAAATATATTGTCTTCTCAGATTCCAATCTCCGCGGAAGAGTGCAGCTGGTGCGGTATTTTATACTGGTGGGCGTTTGCCTGCTGCTGAATTACGTATGTATGAAACTGTTCGTGGAGTACTGCTATTTCTATCCGACCATCGCCAAGATGCTCACCACCGTTATCGTGGTTTGTTTCAGCTACATCACCCAGAAAAAATTCACGTTCAAAGTGAAGGTGGAACCTTAGCCGGCAATTCATCTCCTTTATTATAACATACCCGGCAGCGCGGCTCGTACAGGTCGGTTTCCCCGAGCAGCACCGGATGTTTGTCCTTGCTTTTACGGTAAGAATGCGTGGCGATATTGCCGCATTGCACGCAAATGGCGTGCAGTTTCGTGATATATTCCGCTTTGGCCAGCAGCGCGGGAATGGGGCCGAAAGGCGCTCCCTGGAAATTCATGTCCAGCCCCGCAACGATAACCCTGATGCCCGCAAGGGCCAGCTGGTCGCACACATTGGGCAGCTCCATGTCAAAAAACTGCGCCTCGTCGATGCCCACTACATCCACCCCCTGCCCCAGCAGCAGGATCTGCTGGGAGCTGTCCACCGGGGTAGACATGATCCTGTTTTCGTTGTGCGATACGATCTGTTCCTCATCATAACGGGTATCCATGGCCGGTTTAAAGATTTCCACGCTCAGGTTGGCGAACCGCGCGCGTTTCAGCCGCCGGATCAGCTCCTCCGTTTTGCCGGAGAACATGGAGCCGCAGACCACTTCTATCCACCCGCGGCGACCTCCCGTAAGAGAAGGTTCAATAAACATATTATAGTATTTTGATTATTAAGTTGTTAAAAAAAGTATAACTTAGTGCAATTAAAATAATTTCTATCAGACGGCGTTAACAATTAAGGCATGGAAAAGATAAGTGCATTAATTGACAAACTGCAGGAACTGAAAAATTCAGCTGCCGGTTTGCAAACCATATCCTACTACACGCAGTTGCTGCAGGCGGAGATCCTCCACCAGCGCAATCTGCAGAAACAGCAGGAGCTCAGGGGCAACGGTCACGTGGCCGTGATCATGCCCGCGCATGTGCCTGTTGTGGAAAGACAGGCCGCTCCGCCCGTACCTCCGCCGCAGGAAATACCCGCGCCGGAAAAGGCTCAGCCTCCCGTCCAGGAAAAGGTGCTGCAAGCCAACGGTTACGCGCCGGACCGCGTGCCGGTAAAACCCGCGCGCCCGGAAGAAAGGCCTTCCGCCACGCTCTTCGACCCTCCCCCTCCCGTTCAGCCCAAACCCGCCGAACCGCAGCAAACGCAGCCGAAACAGCCCGCGGAACATGCCAACGGCATCCGCAAGGAGCTCAACGACCTTGTCGGCAAACAGGCGCCCTCGTTGAACGACAAGCTCCGCAAAGAAAATCTTGAAGTGGGTGAAAAACTCGGCGGCATCGGCATAAAAGATCTTCGCGGCGCCATCGGCATCAACGACAAATTCCTGTTCATACAGGAACTGTTCCGCGGCGATAAAGACATGTACGAGCGTTCGCTCAAGACCATCAACGAATCCGCCTCCCTGCAGGACGCGGAATACTGGATCGAGCGCGAGCTGAAGATCAAGCTGGGCTGGGATGAATCAGACCATGCGGTGAGCCAGTTCTACTCCCTCGTGAGAAAACGTTTTTCCTGAATGTAACGAATGATCTTGTCTGTGGCGCCCTGGTTCTCCTCCACGAAGCGCCCGGCTATTTCCGACGCCTGCCCGTAATAGTAGGGGTCTTTGAGCGCATCCACGGCCCGGGTGAGCTCCGCTGCGTTGTGCACCACTATTGCGCCGCGCGTTTGCACCAGCGTTTCCGCTTCGAGAAACTGGTGGAAGATGGGGCCGATGATCACCGGTTTGCCGTAAGTGGCCGGTTCCAGCAGGTTATGAATGCCGTCTTTCCCGAAACCGCCGCCCACGTAGGCGATGCGGCCATAACGGTACAATGCGGAAAGCATCCCCACATTATCGATGATCAATACGGACGCGTTCCCCGCCTCGCTTGCGGCGAGCGCTGAATATTTTACGGCGTCGGGGAAAAGATTTTTTACGCCCGCGATATGCGCGGGGGTAACCTCGTGCGGGGCCAAGATCAGCTGACGGCCATCGCGGCCGCCGCCATACCACCATTCCGCCAGCACTTTTTCGTCTGCTTCCCAAGTGCTGCCCGCCACCAGTACATTTTCGAGCGTTATGAATTTTTCAATTTCCGGGAGGGCAACGGGATGCCGGCGAAGCTGCCATACCCGGTCGAACCGCGTATCTCCCGCCACCGTCACCTGGTCGATACCATGATTGTGCAGCAGGTGCAGCGAAGCCTCGTTCTGCACAAAAAGCCGGTCCATCCGCTCCAGCAGCCCTCTGAAGAGGCCGCCGTACCATTTGAAGAACACCTGCCCGTGACGGAAAACGCCGGAAATGAGGATCACAGGGATCTTCCGGCTGTACATGCCCTGGAAATAATGCACCCAGAACTCGTATTTGATGAATATGGCGAGGGACGGTTGTACGATATCGAGAAATTTGCGGGCATTGGCGGGCGTGTCCAGCGGGAGGTAACATACATGGTCCGCCCCGGGATAATCTTTCCGTACTTCGTACCCGGAGGGCGAAAAAAAGGTCAGCAGGATGCGCAGGCCGGGATATTCCTTCCGGATGGCTTCCAGCACGGGCCTTCCCTGCTCAAATTCCCCGAGCGAGGCGGCGTGTACCCAAAGCACCGGTCCACTTCCTTTAAAAGCCGCTTCCAGGGCGGGCCAGGGGTTTTTACGGCCATTTAGCCACAATTGCGCCTTTTTATTCCCGCCAATACCCGCCACCAGGCCCAAAACCGCCCGGTAAAGCCGGATGCCCACGTTATAGAAAAAAATCGATAAACTCACGGAATTGATAATTAACCCAATAAATCGAATGCTTGGCAAAGATAGTCCCTACACCTATCCCAAAATTTGTAAATTTGCGAACTCAAAAAAGTTATCCTTCATGGTTCCTATTCAAATGGTGGATCTGAAACGCCAGTACAGCAAAATTAAACCGCAGGTAGACGCAGCTATTCAGGATGTGCTGGAAAGTGCCGCCTTTATTAACGGAGCCCCCGTACAACAGTTTTCGCAGGAACTGGGCCAATATCTTGGCACCAAACATGTTATACCCTGCGCGAACGGCACCGACGCGCTCCAGATAGCCATGATGGCCTTGGGCCTGGAGCCCGGCGACGAGGTGATCACGCCTTCCTTTACCTTTATCGCCACCGCGGAGGTGATCGCCCTGCTGCGGCTCAAACCTGTGTTCGTAGACATCGACCCGAAAACATACTGCATTGATCCGCAAGCCATTGAAAAGGCCATCACGCCCAAAACGAAGGCTATTGTGCCGGTGCACCTGTACGGGCACAGCGCAGACATCGAGGCGATCATGGACATTGCGCGGAAACATAACCTGTACGTGATAGAAGACAATGCCCAGGCCATCGGCAGCCACTATACGAAGAAAGACGGCACTACCAAAAAAGTAGGCACTTTCGGGCATATCGGCTGCACCTCCTTTTTCCCCAGCAAAAACCTGGGCTGTTATGGAGACGGCGGCGCGCTGTTCACCGACGACGACGCCCTGGCCGCGAAGATCAGGATCATCGCCAATCACGGTCAGACCCAGCGTTATTACCACGACGCGGTGGGCGTGAACAGCAGATTGGACACGCTGCAGGCTGTAGTGCTCCGCATCAAGCTGCAATTACTCGATCAATATATCGCTTCCAGAAGGGAAGTCGCCAACGCTTATGACACTGCCTTTGCCAACGTTCCGCAGATCATAACGCCGTACCAGGCGCCAAACCAGCTGCATGTTTTCCATCAGTACACCCTCCAGCTGGAAGGGGCTGACCGCAATGCGCTCCAGGCCTACCTGGCAGAAAAACAAGTGCCGTCCATGATCTATTACCCCGTTCCGGCGCACCGTCAGAAAATGTTCGAAGGCATGACCGAGCTTAACATGCACCTGCCCGTAACAGACAACCTGACCGGGAAAGTCATTTCCCTGCCCATCCATACGGAAATGGATCGTGACCAGCTAGACCATATCATTTATTCGATCAAATCATTTTTAAACTAGCCCCCGCATGAAAATTACTGTAGTAGGCACCGGATACGTAGGACTCGTTACCGGTACCTGTTTTGCCGAAACCGGCAACGATGTGACCTGCGTAGACATAGATGTCAACAAAGTCAACAAACTCTCCTCCGGCCAGATCACGATCTACGAGCCCGGACTGGAAAAATTATTCGAGCGCAACCTGAAAGAAGGGCGCCTGCATTTCACCAACAACCTCGAAGAAGGCATCCGTGAAGCGGCCGTGATCTTCCTGGCATTGCCCACGCCTCCCGGCGAAGACGGTTCAGCCGATCTCTCTTACATCCTGGGAGTGGCCGACCAATTGGGCAAGATCCTGAAAGATTACAAAGTGATCGTAGACAAAAGCACGGTGCCTGTAGGTACGGCAGACAAGGTGCATGCAGCCATCGCGAAAAACGCGACCGTGGAATTCGATGTGGTGAGCAACCCCGAATTCCTCCGTGAAGGCGTGGCCGTGGAAGATTTCATGAAACCGGACCGCGTGGTGATCGGCACCCAGTCAGACAGGGCGCGCAAGATCATGGGCGACCTGTATGCGCCTTTCGTGCGCCAGGGCAACCCGGTGATCTACATGGACGAAAAATCCGCCGAGCTGACCAAATACGCAGCCAACTCCTTCCTCGCCACCAAGATCTCCTTCATGAACGAGATCGCGATACTGTGCGAAAAGCTGGGCGCGGATGTGGACATGGTGCGCCGCGGCATCGGCAGCGACGACCGCATCGGCAAACGTTTCCTGTTCCCCGGCATCGGTTACGGCGGCAGCTGTTTCCCGAAAGACGTACAGGCGCTCGTGAAATCGTCACAGGAAGCCCGCTACGATTTCAGGATACTGGAAGCGGTAATGGACGTGAACGAAAAACAGAAACTGTTCCTCATTCCCAAGATCGAAGCATATTTCGGCAACAACCTGAAAGGGAAACATTTCGCGCTGTGGGGCCTGGCCTTTAAACCGAATACGGACGACATCCGCGAAGCGCCCGCCCTGTACATCATCGATGCGCTTACGGCGGCAGGCGCCACCGTTACCGCTTTCGACCCCGAAGCGATGCCGAACGTAAAACAGGTAGTGGGCGACAAGATCAAATTCGCGGAGCACCAGTACGAAGCGCTGGAAGGCGCGGACGCGCTGATCATCGCCACGGAATGGAGCGTATTCCGCACGCCGGACTTCGACAAGATCCAAAGCATCCTGAAAAATAAGACCATCTTCGACGGCCGCAATCTTTTTGAAGTGCCGCGCATGGAAGAGCTCGGTTTCCACTACGAAAGCGTAGGCCGCCTGGCGGTGAAACGTTAAACTCAAAAGAACTATGACAAAAAAACGTATACTGATCACCGGTGCCGCCGGATTTCTCGGCTCCCACCTTTGCGACCGCTTCATCAAGGAAGGTTATCATGTTATCGGCATGGACAACCTGCTGACGGGCAATATCAAAAACATCGAGCACCTTTTCCCGCTCAAGGAATTTGAATATTACCATCACGACGTGACCAAGTTCGTGCATGTGCCTGGCGAGCTGGATTATATCCTGCATTTCGCTTCTCCCGCGAGCCCCATCGATTACCTGAAAATGCCCATCCAGACCCTGAAAGTGGGATCGCTGGGCACGCATAACCTGCTGGGCCTCGCCAAATCGAAGAAAGCGCGCATCCTGGTGGCTTCCACTTCGGAAGTATACGGTGATCCGAACGTACATCCGCAAACCGAGGAATACTGGGGCAATGTAAACCCCGTAGGCCCGCGCGGCGTGTACGACGAAGCCAAACGTTTCATGGAATCCATCACCATGGCCTATCATAATTTCCATGGCGTGGAAACCCGCATCATCCGTATCTTCAACACATACGGCCCGCGCATGCGCCTCGACGACGGCCGCGCCCTGCCCGCCTTTATGAGCCAGGCCCTCACCGGCCAGGACCTCACGGTGTTCGGCGACGGTTCGCAAACACGTTCTTTCTGTTACGTGGCCGATCTCGTGGAAGGCATTTACCGCCTGCTGCTGAGCGATTACCACATGCCCGTGAACATCGGGAACCCCGCGGAGATCAGCCTGCTGCAGTTCGCGGAAGAGATCATTGCCCTCACCGGTACCAAACAGAAGATCGTTTTCCATCCCTTGCCTAAAGACGATCCGAAACAAAGAAAACCCGACATTACCAAAGCAAAGGAACTGCTGGGCTGGGAACCGAAAGTGGACCGCAAAGAAGGATTAAGGATCACCTACGAATATTTCAAACAGGCACTGGGAAAATAAACTCTCATGAAAAAAACATTACTGATCACAGGGGGAGCCGGTTTTATCGGCTCCCATGTGGTAAGGTTATTTGTTAACAAATACGCCGATTACACCATTGTGAATGGAGATGCGCTCACTTACGCCGGCAATCTCGAAAATCTCGCCGACGTAAAAGGCCGTTCCAACTACATTTTCGAGAAGGCAGACATCACCGACGAAAACGCCGTGAACGCCCTTTTCGAAAAATACCGCTTCGACGGCGTGATCCATCTCGCTGCCGAAAGCCATGTAGATCGCTCCATTCTCGACCCGCTCGCATTCATTAAAACCAACGTGCTGGGCACCGCCGTGCTGCTCAATGCCGCGCGCCAATACTGGAAAGACGATATGGAGAACAAACGTTTCTATCATGTGTCTACCGACGAAGTGTACGGCTCTCTCGGCGAGGAAGGATTTTTTACGGAAGAGACCGCGTACGATCCGCGTTCCCCCTACTCCGCTTCCAAAGCCAGTTCAGACCATTTCGTGAAAGCGTATTACCACACCTATCACCTGCCCGTGGTGCTGAGCAACTGCTCCAACAACTACGGCTCTCATCACTTCCCCGAGAAGCTGATCCCGCTGGCGATCCACAACATCAAAAACAACAAGCCCGTGCCCGTGTACGGCAAAGGCGAAAACGTGCGCGACTGGCTGTTCGTGGAAGACCATGCCCGGGCCATCGATACCATTTTTCACAACGGCCGTCTTGGAGAAACCTACAATATTGGCGGGTTCAACGAATGGAAAAATATCGACCTCATCCGCCTGCTGTGCAAAGTGATGGACCGCAAACTGGGACGTGAGGAAGGTTCTTCCGAAAAACTCATCACCTTTGTAAAAGACAGGGCGGGGCACGACCTCCGTTACGCCATCGACGCCACCAAGCTCAACAAAGAACTGGGCTGGGCGCCCAGCCTTCAGTTCGAAGAAGGGCTGGAAAAAACCGTAAATTGGTATCTGGACAACGAAGAATGGCTACAGCACGTAACCAGCGGCGCTTATCAACAATATTACAAAGAACAATACCAGCAACGATAATGCCCTTTAAAGCAACCGGAATACCCGATCTTCTCGTTTACGAGCCCAAAGTGCATGGAGACGAAAGAGGATATTTTTTTGAAAGCTACAACGCCAATACTTTTCACGACGAGGGTATCGATATCCGGTTCGTGCAGGACAACCAGGCCCGTTCCTCCTATGGCGTGCTGCGCGGCCTGCATTTTCAACTGGCGCCTTATGCGCAAACTAAATTGATCCGTGTGCTGGAAGGACGCATTCTCGATGTGGTGGTAGATCTCCGTACCGGCTCACCTGCTTACGGAATGGTACATTCCATCGAATTGTCCGCCGAGAACAAGTTACAATTGCTGGTGCCGCAGGGTTTCGCGCACGGGTATTCCGTGCTGAGCCCTACCGCGGAAGTAATGTACAAATGCGACAATTTTTACAATAAAGCCAGCGAAGGCGGCATTCTTTACAACGACCCGGCTTTGGCCATCGACTGGGGCATCCCGGCCGGGAAGGCCGTAGTGTCTGAAAAAGACAAGGTATTGCCACTTTTCGCGGACGTTCAACATAATTTTATTTTTCAGCAATAAACGAATATGAAACATATCCTGGTAACAGGCGCCAACGGCCAACTGGGTCAGGCGCTGCGATCCGCGGCCTCGCAGTATCCCGGTTTCGAACTGATCTATACGGGCAGGGACGAATTGGACATTACCGATGCCGCGGCGGTGAACGCGTTCTTTGAAAGCCGGCAGATAGACGCCGTGATCAACTGTGCTGGTTATACGGCTGTTGACAAAGCGGAACAGGATGAAGAAGCCGCCTTCCTATTGAACTTCCAGGCGCCGCTGATCCTCGCCGAAGCCGCCGCGCAGCACAACAGCGCGTTCGTACAGGTTTCCACGGATTATGTTTTCGACGGCCGGGGCAACCGGCCTTATACCGAAAAAGACGAAACGTCCGCCCAGAGCGTATACGGGGCGTCCAAACTGCGCGGGGAAGCCGCTGTGCTGGGTTACCATCCCAACGCCATTATCGTACGCACGTCCTGGCTGTATTCCCGCACCGGCGTCAACTTTGTGCTGCGCATGCAGGAGCTGATGAAGGAAAGGGAAAGCCTGAACGTGGTGTTCGACCAGACCGGTACCCCTACTTACGCGCCCGACCTGGCGCATGCCATTCTCACGATCCTGGGACATCCTTCCCTGGCCGAAGGCGGCATTTACCACTACAGCAACGAAGGCGTGGCCAGCTGGTACGATTTTGCCATGGCCATAAAGGAGCTTACGGGGTCCAAATGCGCGGTCAATCCCATTACTTCAGACCAATACCCCACACCGGCGCAAAGACCGGCTTACAGCGTCTTAAACAAGGAAAAGATCAAATCGGTTTTCGGGCTGGAGATTCCCTATTGGAAAGACAGTTTGGCAGTTTGCCTCGGCAAATAAGCCTGCCGGCGCTTTCAACTGACTATTTTCCCGTCTTTCATCACGAGCTGGCGGTCGCTGAGCGTGGCCAGCTCTTCATTATGGGTTACGATGATGAAGGTTTGGCGGAACTGGTCGCGCAATTGCAGGAAAAGCTGGTGCAGCTCCCTGGCGTTGCGGGAATCGAGGTTGCCCGTAGGCTCGTCTGCCATGATCACCGCGGGGCTGTTGATCAGCGCCCTGGCTACGGCCACGCGTTGCTGCTCGCCCCCGGAAAGCTCCCTGGGCCGGTGGTCCATCCGGTCTTTCAGCCCCAGCGTTTCCAGCAGGTATTCCGCCCGCTCTTTTACCGCAGCTTTCTTTGCGCCGGCAATGAAACCCGGAATGCTCACGTTTTCGAGCGCGTTGAATTCCGGCAGCAAGTGGTGGAACTGGAAAATGAAGCCGATATGGCGGTTCCGGAAATCCGCCAGACGCTTGCCCTGCAAACCGCCGGTAGGTATGCCGTTGATGGTGATCTCCCCGCCGGTAGGACTGTCCAGCGTTCCCAGGATGTGCAGCAGCGTGCTTTTGCCAGCGCCGGACGAACCAACGATGGTAACGATCTCTCCTTTACTGACAGAAATGTCCACTCCTTTCAGTACCTGAAGGTTGGAATAATTTTTGGTAACATTGCGAGCAGTTAACATAGCCGAAACGAAGTAAATTAGCCGTTAAAATAGTAATAGTTGTTTATTTCAAATTAAATAATACTTTTGCGAAAATTTGGAAAAGTAAAAATTTATATACGATGTACTGGACCTTAGAATTGGCCTCATACCTGGAGGATGCTCCATGGCCAGCCACAAAAGACGAACTCATAGATTACGCCATCCGTTCCGGTGCACCCATCGAAGTTATCGAAAACCTGCAGGAACTGGAGGATGAGGGTGAAATTTATGAAGGCATAGAGGATATCTGGTCTGATTATCCGTCGCAAGACGACTTCTTCTTCAACGAAGACGAATATTAGTCCCGCCCCGCTACGCCCCGCATTTATTTCCGTCCTCAGCGTTTTGCCTATGCTGAAAAAAATTAAACCGTCCTGGTAAACACTACCGGGACGGTTTTTATTTTTCTGGCCTGAGCCTTTCCTGAACTTTATTCGCCCATGGATTCGATCACGGACTGCGATACGCCGGTGAAGGAGAAACCGCCGTCGTGGAACAGGTTCTGCATGGTAACCATACGGGTGTAGTCGGAGAACAGCGTTACGGTGTAATCCGCGCATTGGTCTGCGGAAGCGTTGCCCAGCGGGCTCATTTTTTCGGCGTAGCTGATGAAGTCGCCAAAGCCTTTTACGCCGCTGCCCGCGGTGGTCCTGGTGGGAGACTGTGAAATGGTGTTGATGCGCACTTTCTTTTTCACGCCGTAGTGGTAGCCGAAGCTGCGGGAAATGGATTCCAGCATGGATTTGGCATCGGCCATATCGCTGTAATCGGGGAATACGCGCTGTGCGGCGATGTACGTGAGCGCCACTACGGAGCCCCATTCGTTGAGGGCGTCCAGCTTGTAGGCGGTTTGCAGCACGCGGTGGAGAGACATGGCGGAGATGTCGAGCCCTTTATGGAAAAAGTCGTAATCGAGGTCGGTATAGGGTTTGCCTTTTCTTACGTTCACGCTCATACCAATGGAATGCAGCACAAAATCGATCTTTCCGCCGAAGTGCTCCATGGATTTGGTGAAGAGATTGCTCAGGTCGTCCATGCTGGTGGCATCAGCCGGTATTACCGGGGCTTTGCAGGTTTCAGCCAGCTTGTTGATCTCACCCATGCGCAGTGCGATAGGCGCATTGGTCAGCACGATCTGGGCGCCTTCTTCCACGCAGCGCACCGCGGTTTTCCAGGCTATGGAATTTTCGTCCAGCGCGCCAAAGATGATACCTTTCTTCCCTTGTAATAAGTTGTGGGCCATTGATTAAAATTTGGGCAAATTTAGTAGTTAAAGTCGAAAATTGAAATGTTATTGCGTAACCATCTCCCGCGCGTTCTCCAATGCGGCGGCAGTGGGCTTTTCGCCGCCGAGCATTTTCGCAATGGCTGTTATCCGCTCGTCCTGCGTCAGCAGCCGCACATGCGTGCGCACTTTGTCGTTCTCCATATGTTTGTACACGAAATAATGCGCGTCTGCCTTGCCCGCCAGCTGCGGCTGGTGCGTGATGCAGATCACCTGGTGCCCGCGCGCCAGCTCTTTCATGATAATGCCCACCTGTTTGGCGGCTTCCCCTGAAATTCCCGTATCTATCTCGTCGAATATCAATGTGGGCAATGCCACGGAACGCGCCACCAGGCTCTTTATGCACAACATCAGCCGGCTCAGTTCCCCGCCGGACGCCACTTTGCGGATCGGCCCGAAGTTATTGCTTTTGTTGGCGTCGAAAAGAAATTCGATGCTGTCTTTCCCGAAAACATGCAGCGGGCATTCCTGGATATCCACCCTGATGCGGGCATTGGGCATGCCTACCTGCGCCAGCAACGTGTTCACTTTTTCCTCGAACGGCGCGGTTTGCGCTTTGCGCCGGGCAGACAGCTCTCCGGCTGTTTTTTCCAGCCCGGCCAGGATATCTGCGCTTTGTTTTTCCAGCGCGAGAATACGGTCGTCCAGGTTCAGCACGCCGTCGAGCGATTGCTGGAGGTTATCCCTGATCTGCAAAAGCTCCGCGGTGTTTTGCGCATTGTGTTTTTTCAGCAGCCTGTAAGCCGCCGCCAGCCTTTCGTTGAGCTGTTCCATCCGCTCGCCGTCGTACTGCACATGATCGTTGATGCGTTCCACTTCGGCGGCAACGTCCTGCAGTTCCACGTAGGAGCTTTGCAGGCGCTCGGCCAGCGCGGGCACGTCTTTATGAAAAGCGGCCAGCGTTTGCAGCTGCGATTGCAGCTGCCGCAATTGCTGCAGCACGGGCGTTTCATCTTCCTTCAGCTGGAAATACACGCGGCTGAGCGTGCCTTTGATCTCTTCCGCGTGGCTCAGCACCTGCTGTTCCGCTTCCAGCGTTTCTATTTCATTTTCCCGCAGGTCGATCTCGAGCAGTTCGTCCAGCAGGAATTTATTGTAATCGGATTCTTTATTGGCGTTCTCACGTTGCTGCTGCAGGTCTTTGAGTTCTTTCTGCACGCGCGCGTACTGGCCGTACTGACGGGAGTATGCCTGCAACTGTTCCTGGTGGCCGGCGAGCGCGTCCACCACTTCGCGCTGGAAACCGGATTTTTCGAGCTCCAGCGTATCGAACTGCTGGTGCAGGTCTACCAGCAGGCTGCTCAGTTCGTTCAGCTGCGAAAGATTTACGGGCGTATCGTTCACAAAAGCGCGGCTTTTGCCGGCGGAGCTTATCTCGCGGCGGATGATGAGCGTTTCTTCCATATCCAGCTCATGTGTTTCAAAAAAAGCCTGCACCTGCTGCGGTTTCACTTTAAACATCCCCTCGATCACGCATTTGCGGGTTTTGTCGAACAGCACCGCGGGGTCTGCCCGCTCCCCCAGGATGAGGCTGAGCGCGCCCAGCAGGATGGATTTACCGGCGCCTGTTTCACCGGTGATCACATTCAGGTTCCTGGAGAAATCCACCTCCAGGCTGTCGATGATCGCATAATTCTGAATAACTAAGCGGTATAGCATATAAGATTTTCCAGGTCTAAGTTCTTAATTAATTGCCAATTATTTCCCTTCCAGGCGGAGCATGCCGGATTTAGCGCGCTGGTCCAGCGAATTTTTGTAATCGTGGCCTTCCATATCAAGACAGGTCTGGAAGCTCTGGCGCGCTTTGGCCTTGTCTCCTATTTTTTCATAAATATACCCTAATTGCAGCGCCGCGCGCGCCGCGAAATATTCCGGCCGGTTGCTGCCGATCTTGATCGTGGCATCGTAGAGTTTGATGGCGCTGCTGTCCATCCCCATTTCGTCGTAAATGCGCGCCAGGCGGTAGGCGTATTCCAGCTTCAGCTCCACCGTCGGGAAGTCGTTCGCCCGTTTGGTGAGCAGCAGCTCGCGCGCCTGTTCGTAAAAACCGCCGTCGCTGAGCAGGCGGGCTTTCAGCAGCAGCGGGTCCGGCCATTTGCCGCTTTTCGCTTCTTTCTGCGCCTGTTTGTCCGCATCCGTTTCGGTATTGCCGCGCTGCGAAATAAGGGCGCGGTACCGGTTGGCCGCCGCCATGTCGCCTTTCATGTAATACGCCCAGCTAAGCCGCTGCAGCGCTTCTTTTACGTAGAATTTCCCTTTGAAGTTGTTCACGAACCGCTCCAGGTGCGCAATGGCGTCCGCATCGCCCCTTTCGAGCTTGAGCAGGCCCAGCACATATTCCTTGTACCAGATCTCGGCGTATTCGGGGCTTTGCGTGCGCTCTTCCAGCACTTTGATGCCCTGGCTGGCCTTTTGGTTGTTCAAGCTCAGGTTGGCCACCATCAGCGCAAAAAGATAATTGTTCTTCGTATCCAGCTGTTTCTGCTGAATGAAAGACCAGAGCTGCCCGGGTTTGTTCTCGATAAAAAGTTTGAGATAACAGTAGTAATAATAAGATTCTTCCTTGAACAGCAGCGCGCTGGGATCGTTGCTGTCTATCACTTTCTGCAGCGAAGCCATTCCTTCTTTGATGCTGCCGCGCAGACCGAGGATGTTAGTGATCCATTTGTAACCTTCGGGAACGGTGCCGAACACGGTTTGCATAGAACCGGCCAGCATGTTGTTGGGCATGAAGCCGGGGAATTTGCGCTGGTTGTCTTTCAGCGTGAGGTATGCTTTCCGTATTTCCCACACCGCGTCCCACTTCTCGCCGAACTTCACCCTGATCATGGCCCACTGGAATTTGATGGCGGCCTGTGTATAAAGGTAATATGGCGAATCTTCCGGCCCCTGGGCCATCAGTTCGAGCCGGGCGGTGCGCAGTTTTCGCTGGCGGGCGTATACGCCGGGGTCTTCATTAAAAAAGAGGATAAAAAAATCCGCGTAGTTCTCGATGAAATAAGGAATGAGATTGTCCGGGTTGGCGCGTTTCTCTTCTTCGAGGAGATTTTTGCCGGTGTTGAGCCGCAGCTGCATGATGGCGTCGTAAGCTTGCTGGCAGCGGGCATTGAACTCGTACTTCTTTTGCCGCGCACTCACGCTCACGGATATACTGCAAAACACGGCTATGATGAAAATGAAACGCATAGGGACAAAAATAAGGAACTCCGCGCAATGGACGTGCGCGGAGTTCCTTTATATCTTTGTTCTGTTACGTTTAGATAGTAACGGTGGCTTCCAGGTCGTTGTCTACCAGGATGCGGCCGCAGTGTTCGCAAACGATGATCTTTTTGCGCTGGCGGATCTCAGCCTGCCTTTGCGGGGGAATGGCGTTGAAACAACCGCCGCAGGAATCGCGCATCACGGTAACAACGGCCAGGCCATTGCGGTAGTTTTTGCGGATCTTCTCGTACGCGGCCAGCAGGCGTGCGTCTACTTTTTCGCGTGCTTCCAGGGATTGTTTTTCGAATGCCTTTTCTTCTTTTTCGGTCTCGGCAATGATCTTTTCGAGCTCGCCTTTTTTGTGCTTCAGGTTCAGTTCCTTGTCTGCAACGGCTTTTTTAGCCACTTCCAGTAAGCGGGATTTTTCCTTTATTTCTTCGCTTGCGTCTTTAATGTGTTTTTCAGCCAGTTTGATCTCGAGGTTCTGCATTTCGATCTCTTTGGAGATCGCTTCGAACTCGCGGCTGTTTTTTACATTATCCTGCTGTTTTTCGTATTTTTTAGCCAGGGCTTCAGCTTCCTTGATAGCGGCTTTTTTGGCGGCCACAAAATCCTGGATACCTTTCAGCTCATCTTCAATGTGGGCCTGGCGGTGGTTCAATCCCTCAATCTCATCTTCAAGGTCCCGCACTTCGATCGGCAACTCACCCTTCAGGATCTGGATTTCGTCCAACTTGGAATCGTACTTCTGTAACCGCAGTACAGAAACCAGCTTTTCCTCAACGTTGTATTCTTTAACAGTAGCCATGTATTATAAATAATTTACCGGGTTTGTGTTGATGATAGATTTTAGAGGCGCGAAGTTACGGAAATTTTCGGTCAATATATGATAAAATAAGTCTACTGCGAACTGTTCACTCTCAAAATGTCCGACATCCGCTATAATTAATTGATTTTCAGCATCAAAAAATTCATGATACTTAAAGTCGGCGCTCACGAAAGCGTCCGCCCCGGCCGCTTTCGCCTGTTTCAGCAAAAAGCTCCCCGCCCCGCCGCATACCGCCACTTTGTGCACTTTTTTGCCCCGGAGCGGCGTATACCTCACGCAGCCCGTTTGGAAACGCTCCTTTACCCACCGCAGGAAGTCCATTTCATCCATCGCTTCGGGCAGCTGGCCCACCAGGCCGGAGCCTACCTCGGCGTAGCCATTCTCCAGCTTTACGATGTCGTAAGCCACTTCCTCGTAGGGATGATGTTTCAGCATGGCCTGCACCACCTGCCCTTCCATCCAGGCGGGGAATATCACTTCCACCTTTATCTCGCCCTCGGCATGCCTTTCCCCGGGTTTGCCCACGTAAGGGTCCGTTTCGGCGGAGCCTTTAAACGTGCCGGTGCCTTCATGGTAAAAGCTGCACTCGCTGTATTTGCCGATGTGCCCCGCTCCCGCCGCAAACAGCGCATTCCGCACGATCTCCGCATCGGCCGCCGGCACAAAGGTGTAGAGTTTGCACAGCAGCTCCCGTTTGGGGTCCAGCACGCGGGTATGCGTAAGGCCCAGCCTTTCCGCCATCATGGCGCTTACGCCGGCCCGCACATTGTCCAGGTTGGTATGCGCCGCGTACACGGCAATATCGTTTTTGATCGCTTTAATGGCCACCCTTTCCACATAATTGCGGCCGGTGATCTTTTTCAGCCCGCCGAAAACGATGGGGTGATGGGCGATTACGAGGTTGCAGCCCTTTTCCAGCGCTTCGTCGAGCACGGCCTCGGTGGCGTCCAGCGTGAGCAGCGCGCCTTTCACCTCCCACTCCGGCCTGCCGAAAAGCAGCCCGGCATTGTCGTAATGCTCCTGGTAACTTAAAGGCGCGAACCCTTCAATGACTTGTATAATTTCCCGGATGGTCATATCTTGATTGTTATCAACATTCCGCGCCGCATTTTGTTGCTATGCAGGCAGGTTGATAGATTTGTAAAATAAAATCCTTTTCATGACAGTGCAAAAAACTTCAGCGGAGCTTTACGAACAGTACAAAACAAAGATGCAGCAGATTGCGGATGTGCGGAACGCCGCGGCGGTGCTGGGCTGGGACCAGGAGACCTATCTTCCCGAAAAAGGCGCGGCTTTCAGGGGCCAGCAGCTCACCACCCTCAGCAGCCTGGCGCATGAACTGTTTACCCGGGACGACCTGGGCAGCCTGCTGCAGGAACTGCAGCAGCGCAACGACCTCACCGCCATCCAGCAAAGGAATGTGACGCTTTCGCTGGAGGATTATGAAAAGAACAAAAAATACCCGGCCCCCTTTGTCGCCGATCTGTCTAACGCCACCAACACCGCTTACCACGCCTGGATCCGCGCGCGCAAGGAAAAGAACTACGCGGTGTTTGAACCGGCGCTCGAAAAGATGGTCGCCCTCAAACAGCAGGAAACCTCCATTCTCGGGTATACCGGCCACCCTTACGACGCATTGCTCAACGAATACGAAAAAGGCGCAGACGTAGCCATGCTCGACGCCATCTTCCGCGACGTGCGCGGATCGCTGCTGCCGCTGCTGCAAAAGATCGCCCTGCAAGACCTGCCGGAGCGCAAATTCCTTTCCCGCCACTATCCTAAAGACCAGCAATGGGAATTCGGGCTGGGCCTGCTGAAAGACATGGGATACGATTTCCAGGCCGGCCGGCAGGACGTGTCCGAACACCCCTTCACCACCAGCTTTAATCCCCAGGACGTGCGCGTGACCACCCGCATCGACGAACAGGACCTGGGCAACATGACCTGGAGCTGCATCCATGAAGGCGGTCATGCGCTTTACGAACAGGGCCTGCCTATCGAAGAATACGGCCTGCCCTGCGGCGAAGCGGCGAGCCTCGGCATCCACGAATCGCAATCCCGCCTCTGGGAAAACAACGTGGGCCGCAGCCTTATTTTCTGGCAGCATCATTACGGCAAGCTGCAGGCCATTTTCAGGAGCAACCTGCTGGCCGTGCCCATCCAGGATTTTTACCGCGCCATCAACATGGTGCAGCCTTCGCTGATCAGAACGGAAGCAGACGAGCTCACTTATCATTTCCATGTAATGATCCGTTACGAGATCGAAAAGGAACTGATCGCGGGCAACCTGAAAACCGGCGAGCTGCGTGATGTATGGAACAAATATTACGAAGACTTTTTACAGGTGAAAGTAACGGACGACCTGAACGGCATCCTGCAGGACATTCACTGGAGCCACGGCAGCTTCGGGTATTTCCCGACGTATTCCCTCGGCAGCTTTTACGCGGCGCAACTGTTCGCCGCCGCAAAAACACAGGTGCCCGGCGTGGAAAACGACATCGCTTCCGGGGTATACGACAAACTGCTTCACTGGCTGCGCGAAAAAATTCACCGCCACGGCAGGTTCTGGACTTCCAACGAGTTATGCGAAAAAGTGACGGGCGAAAAGCTGGACTTCCGTTATTTCCTCGAATATGCTACCGAAAAGTTCGGCGGGATTTATAAATTGTAGCATGAAACGTTCTATCCGGCGATAGGATGCTGAAAATTTAAACCGATCCCTATGAAAACCTTTCTGTACCTATGCCTGCCGGTATTCCTGGCCGCTTGCCAGTCTGCCCAGCCGGCCACCCATGAAAAAGACACGCTTTCCGTCGAGAACGTTTCCGCAGATTCCGCCGTTGCAGAACCGGATGAAGAAACTCCCGTCTCCAGCCGCGAAACAGGCGGCATAAACATCCATTACCCGGACGAAGCGCTGGTATTCACCTGCTACCTTACCGATCCCCACGTGGACAACACCAACCCGGACACGATATTCATCCACCCTTCCGAACTGACTGAAACCTTGTCTGGCGCCGCTTTGCGGATACGCAGCGACAGTGTTACCAACATTACGGTGGAGCAATCGCATCAAACGGTGGCGGGGATCTCGTACCAGGGCGAAACCAATGTGTTCCACCAGTGGAAATATTACCGTTCCGGCTGGCAGAAAGTTTTTGGCGGGGAGGGCGAATTTCTCTGGAGTTATCAATGCAATGAAATTTCAAAGGAAGAAAACGAACGTTTCCCTGAAGTGACGATGGAAGAATGGAAGGCGGCGGTGGGAAACTTCGGCGGGGAATCCGCGCTGGAGCTGGTGAAAAACAATAAAAGCATCAACGAAAATGCTTCTTTCATTACTACCTACGCGATCTATCTGCGGATTACAGGGAAGAAAAAAGATGGCACTTCCGTTACGAAATATGTCGTGTTTTACCCGGCGATAGGGTGTTGAAATAAAGGGCGCTCATACCCGGGCGCCCTTCCTGTTCAATTATTTCATCGCTGCGCGAAACTCTTCGAGGCTTGCCGTTCCTTCTTTCCGCCACACTTCCTTCCCGTTTTTGTACAACACAAAAGTGGGCAGCGTTGCGGTATTGATCGCTTTCATCACATCGGTATCATTTCCACCGTCCACATTCACGCGTTTCAGCTTTTTTTCTTTCACGAACTGTTTTACCACCGGTTCCATTTTACGGCAGGGCGGGCACCATTCCGCACCAACGTCTACCAGCACCCAGGTGGCTTCCGCTACCTGCTTGTCGAATTGCGCGGCGGTCATTTGCGGTGCGGTAACCGCGCCTGTCAAAGTTTTACCCGCCTGCTTCCAGGCCATGGTGCCGCCGGTGAGCTCCACTACTTCTTTGTAACCGTTCGCGCGCATCCATTTCGCGGCTGCGGCGCTGCGGCCGCCACTGAGGCAATAAACGTATACGGGCTTGTTTTTGTCTACGAACCGCAGGCGTTGAAAGAACTCGTCTTTTTTTGTGAAATCGGCCTGCAGCGCGTCGGGCAGATGGCCTGTTTTAAATTCTTTGGCGGTGCGTACATCCAGCACCTGCACACCGGGCTGCTGAATGCCTTTTTCAAAATCGTTGGGTTTCACTTCCTGCGCCCATACGGCTATCGCAGCCAGCAGCATGCAGGCAATGCTTATCATTCTTTTCATCTTTTTTGTCTTTTAACGGAGAATAATAATACCCGTAAAGGTAAGCAAATGGCGCGGGTATTAGTTGCGCCTTCTTGCGAGCGCGTCCAGCTTCCTGAAGTTGATGAACACCTCTTTGCCCTGGCGGGCGGGGTGTGAATTGTAGCAGGGAGCGAAGGTTTTAAAACTAAAGTATGGCTCGAACATCCTGCGGTAGATCTTGATGCCGCCGCCGAAAGGAGGGCCCGGCTCTTCAAATTCGCGGTTAAACAAAACGCCCACCAGGCGGCCTTCTTCCCAGAGCAAGTCGTACATATGCCGCGCGTAGGCCTGCCGCAAAGTTGGGTCCAGCGCGCAAAGAAAAGTTTGTTCGATGATCAGGTCGTATTCCGCTTCGTGCTCAAAAAAATCGCCCAGTTCGAATTTGATGCCCGTGTCCTGGTGCTCGCGTTTCAACCGCTCGATCACCACGGAAGAAATATCAAGAACGGTGATATCGCGGAAGCCCGAATCCCACAAATAACGGGCTTCGTAACTGTTGCCCCCGCCGGGGATCAATATGCGCAGATTTTTATTCGGTAACTGATCCATATACGCTCTCAACGGAGGAGATACAACGCCCATGTCCCACTCCGTTTCGCCGCTTTCGTAGCGGGCGTTCCAATACGCTTTATCCAATGCTTCCATGTCCATATACTGTTTGTACTGATTGCTTTATGAAGACTTCATGTATTTGTTACACTTCTCTCACCGGCAAATAAATAATAAATCAGTTAACACATTGAAAACATAATGTTAATACAGACAGATAATTGTTTTTTAAATATTACTTTTAGCTTTTGTTAGGGGCTTTTCAGCCGCGACCATACATCTACCATCAGGAACCACCTATGAACCACCTTTTCCGTCCCGGCCGCCGGGTGATGCTGCTTACAGGCATGCTGCTGGTTATGCTGACGGCTGTTTTGCCTGCCTACGCTCAAACAGCCCGCTTTACGGCGGACGTTACAGCCGGATGCGCGCCCCTTACCGTTTCATTTACCAATCAATCCGATGCCGGCGCCACCGCCTACGACTGGGATTTCGGTCTTGGCGCACATGCCACCACCCCCGATGCGGGCAAGGTTTTCACCGATCCGGGCACTTACAACGTCACCTTAACCGTTACATATCCCGCCGGCCCGCGAACGTTCACCACCACCATCACCGTGCACGACGTGCCCGCCCCCGCGTTCACCCCGTCCATCACTTCCGGCTGTACGCCGCTTGCCGTATCGTTTACAGACAACAGTACGCCGGGTTCCGGCACCATCCGCAGCATCGTGTGGGACTTCGGAGACGGCAATACCGCGCAAGGAACCACCGCTTCGCATACCTATACCGTAGGCGGCAGCTTTTCGGTAACGACCATTGTCGAAAACAGCTTCGGCTGTAAAAAAAGCCTGACCAGGCCCAACCTTATCAGGACAGACGAAACGCCGAATGTAGACTTCACCGCAGATGCGCCGGGCAGCTGCGTAACGCCGCACACCGTCAACTTCCGCGCCACCGGCTCCGGGGCGGCTACTTTCGCCTGGACCTTCGGCGACGGCGGCACTTCCAGCGACCAGTTCCCCGCGCACACTTACACCGCCGAAGGCCGGTACAACGTGGTGCTCACCGCCAGGAGCACGCTGGGCTGCGAGCGCGTAGTGACCAAACCCGCGTTTGTCGCCATCGAAAAAACGAAGCCGGACTTCGCTGTAGATGGCAACGCCTGCTCGGAAACGAACGTTACGTTGCGCAACACCACTACGCCGGCGGCCACTTACAGCTTTTGGACGTTGCCAGACGGGCGCACGTCTTACGCTACCAATCCCACTTTCTTTTTCGCCACGCCCGGCACTTACGATATTACGCTCACCTCCGGCCCCGCGGGCTGCGAGGAGACCATCACCAAAACCATTACCGTACATCCCAGGCCGCAGGCCAGCTTTACGGCCAGCCCGCAAACGGGTTGCGCAGTCCCCTTTACGACGCAGTTCACTTCGCAGTCCACCGGCGCATCCACTTACGCCTGGAATTTCGGGGACGGGGAAACCGGCACGGGAGACGCGCCCGCGCATAACTACCGGAACTTCGGCAGCTACAACGTGCGCCTGGTGGTTACCAGCACGCAAGGTTGTACAGACGAAGTGCAATTGCCGCAGTACATCCGCGTGGATGAGCCGCAGGGGCAGCTGTACATCGATCTGCCGGAAGGCTGTCTTCCCCACACCACCACCTTCAACGCCGCGCTTAACACGGCCGGCACCATCACGGGTTACAACTGGGATTTCGGGGACGGCGCCACCTCCGCGCTGCCCACGCCATCGCATACTTACACCACCGAAGGCATCTTTAACGTGAGCGTTACGCTCGATATCAGCGGCGGCTGCCGCATTACGCTGCGGGGCTCCGTGAGAGCGGGCCGCATCCCCGTAGTGGAGTTCGACGCGACGCCAAAAGCGCCCTGCGCCGATATACCCGTACAGTTCACCAATCTTTCCACCCCGCCCGGCACCGAATGGCTCTGGCTGTTCCCGGAAGACGACAACCGCACGGAAAGCGGTGAAAATCCCGGGCATATATTCCGCCGCATCGGCCTGCACGACGTAACGCTCGAAGTAAGCAACTACGGCTGCCGCAGAAGCCTCACCAAGGTCGATTTCATCAGGATATTGCCGCCCATAGCACAGTTCGCCATCCGCCAGGACTGTGCGGACCGGTACCGCGTACAGTTTACAGACCAGTCGGATTTCGGGCCCATTGTGGGTTCGCCGCGTTCCTGGGAATGGGATTTCGGGGACGGGTTTACTTCCACCGACCAGTCGCCCGTGCACGTTTACGCGCAAACGGGCCGCTACACCGTTACCCTGACCGTATCCGACGGCAATTGCGAATCCGTTTACCGGCAAACGCTGGACGTGATCGACGAAAAACCGGTGATCAGCAGCGACAAAGCGGAGATCTGCGCGGGCGAATCTGTCGTGATCTCGCGCAACGAACTTGATGCGAACCTGATCGACGACTGGTACTGGGTTTGGGGCGACGGCACCTATGCTCCCAACGGCGGCAACGACATTTCCAAAACCTACCGCAATCCCGGTACCTACAACGTAATGCTGCAGATCCGCGACAGGAACGGATGTGTAACCCAGTCCAACACACTGCCCATACAAGTGAACGGTTCCCTGGCGAACTTCAACGTTACCGGCCTGCGCTGCGTGAACGAAGACCGGCTTTTCAACGACGCTTCCACCCCGCTGCACGGCTACGGCATCACTTCCTGGACCTGGAATTTCGGGGACGGCACGCCGGAAGAACAAACCACCACGAAGCCGCAGCATTACGAGCATATTTTTAACACCCGCGGTACTTACGACGTAACGCTTACCATCCGCGACGCGGCCGGTTGCGAAACGGTAGTGACCCAACCCGTTACCGTTATCGCCGTGAACGCGCAGTTCAACACCGCTACGCAGATCGCCTGCCAGAACATGGGCCTGCAGTTCAGCAACGCATCTTCCGGCGCAAATCTCAACTACACCTGGGATTTTGGTGACGGAACCGGCAGTACGGACGTGCATCCCGTGAAAACATACACCGCGCCCGGCAAATACACCGTGAAGCTGGACATCGCCGACAATGAAGGCTGTTCTTCTTCCATTCAAAAAGACGAATATATCACCGTGCCCGATCCGAAAGCTAAATTCACGGTGCCGTCTACACTGAATGTTTGCCCGCCCGCGCTGGTGCAGCTTACGAATGAAAGCAGCGATTTTGTGCGTTCCGTTTGGGACTTTGGCGACGGCAGCAGGTCCGACCTGGAAGCGCCTTCCCACATTTACAACCTGCCCGGCACGTATACCATCCGGCTGGAAGTATTTTCAGAAGGAAACTGCCCTGCGTCCGAAACGGCGGAGATCAAGATAGACGGGCCGATCGGCACGCGCACGATTTCACCGCTCACCGGCTGCGCCCCGCACGACATCACGCTTTCGGCCACTTCGCCTAATTCCGTGAAATACATCTGGGACCTGGACAACGGTAACGTTCAGACCACCACCACCAATACCTTCACCTACAAATACGAAAAAGCGGGCGTGTATTACCCGCGCGTGGTGCTGGAAGACGCCCAGGGCTGCAAAGTGCCAGCGCAGGGGCCGAGAGACAGCATCATCGTAGACGAGGTGATAGTGTCTTTCGCGCTGGACGACAGCCAGGCCTGCGACGAAGCGGTGATCCGGTTCAACAATACCACCACCGCATTGTCTAAAGACAATCACGGCGACCCGCTCACCTATGCCTGGGATTTTGGCATAACCGGGCGAACGGACGATGTAAGCGGTGATGAAAACCCGAATTTCCTGTATTCCGGCGTCGGCGATTACACCGCTACGCTTACCGCCACGAGCCGTTATGGCTGCACGGACACGAAAACGATGCCCGTGCGGGTGGCGCCGCTTCCCCAGGCGAACATCCGCCCGGTAGACCCGGTGTGCGAAGGCGCCACCGTTCTTTTCAGCGGCACGGAAGACAGGAACCTGCCCGGCACCAGCTGGAGCTGGCTGGTGAACGACGTGGAAGCCATGACGGGCCCCGTAGGCCCGAGGCTCACCTTCGACCAGCCGGGCGCTACCAACGTAAAACTCGTGATCCGCAACAGCGAAGGCACCTGTCCGGACGTATCGGAGATCAACCTAACCGTGAACCCACTGCCTGTGCTGAACGTAACGCCCAGGGAAGCGGTAGTGTGCGAAGGCGAGGGCCTGCAATTGCAGACCAACGGCTCGCCCGCCCAATACAGCTGGACGGAATACAACATCTCCGACCCTGCATCTCCCAGCCCTGTTGTAAGCCCCGTGCGCGACACGATGTACAAAGTACTGGCGCTGAATAGTTTCGGCTGTACGCGCCGCGATTCCATGCGCGTGACCGTGAGCCATCCGTTTGAAGTGCGCTCGGCCGACGCGATGCTTTGCGAAGGCAAACAAACACAGCTCAACGCCACCGGCGCCGTGCGTTACCGCTGGGTACCTGAAACCGGCCTCAACCGCGACGACATCCCCAACCCGGTAGCCAAACCGGAGCAATCCACCAACTACCAGGTGATCGGGTACGGCAGCGACGCCTGTTTTACAGACACGGCGAACGTGACGGTTACCGTGCATCCCTCGCCCGTGGTGAACATTGGCGGCGACAGGGTGATGTCTGCCGGCACCGCTATGGTGCTGAACGTAACCGGCAGCGACGATATCACCAGCTGGAGCTGGTACCCAGCCAAATGGCTGGACTGTTATACCTGTCCGAACCCGGAAGTAACGCCCCAGGCGAACATCACCTACAACATCACGGCCACCAACCGTTTTGGCTGCACTTCCGTGACACTGCTGCCCATCCGGCTGATCTGCGACGGCGCCAGCGCATTCATTCCCAACTCTTTCAGCCCGAACGGGGACGGCATGAATGACATTTTCTACGTGCGCGGCAGGGGCATCAACTCGATCAAATCGTTCAGGATCTACAACCGCTGGGGCCAGCTGGTGTTCGAAAGGAACCGGTGCCAGAGCGACGACCCGGCCTGCGGGTGGGACGGCCGCTTCGGGGGCGCCCTGCTGAACCCGGACGTGTACATCTACTACGTGGAGGTGACCTGCAACGGGAATGAACCGATGCTTTTAAAGGGAAATATAACCCTGTTGCGATAACTGATGGTTATATTGAAATAATATTATAGATTTGTGTAATCCATAACCTATAGTATCCCATATCCGTGAAAAATGAAGTTACCTAAGAAGAAAAACCTGTATGCTCTCATTTTCAGCCTGTTGGCCGGTCCTGTGCTGCTGCATGCCCAGCAGGCGGGATTTTCTTATACTGCAGAACCCCAAAGTCAATGTGCGCCGGTGAAAGTTACTTTTCAAAATACCAGCACGGGCAGCCCGCTGAATTATTTGTGGGAATTCGGGGACGGGCGCACGTCTACCGAGGCAAACCCGGTGATCACTTTTACTGTGGCGGGCCCGGTGTCCGTAAAACTGACGGCGTATTACCAGCTGGCAACGGCCACGGCCACACGCGATTTCGAGATATACCCCATGCCGGTTGCGGCATTTTCCGTGGATAAACAGAAAGGCTGCGGCCCTTACACCGCCACCTTTACAGACAATACGCCCGGCGGGCATCACCGCACCTGGGATTTCGGGGACGGCTCCGCTCCGGTGACCACCACCGACGCCGTGGTGCAGCACCAATATACGCGGGTGGACACGTTCGATGTGAAGCTTACCGTCGTGAATGCCACCGGCTGTTCTTCCACCCTTACGAAAAGCGGCTTCATCATGATCGCCACACCGGAGATCGCGCTGAATACGCCGCAACTGGAAGGCTGCGTGCCTTTCACCGCCAATATGGATGTAACCGTCACTTCCAGCAACAACGATCCCGTAACACAATACGCCTGGATCTTCGGCGACGGGCAGAGCGTAAACTCCGCCACCGCCGATGTTTCGCATGTATACAACACGGCCGGGGCCTATAACGTGAGCCTGTCTGTTACCACCCAACAGGGATGCACCGTGCAGAAAAATTTCCCGCAGCTGGTGAAAGCCGGCGTAGCGCCGCAGAACGTGAGTTTCACCGTAACCCGGCCAGACAATTGCGCCGGTACCAGCGCCCGCCTGCTGGCTACGGCCGCCAACGCCAACCAGTACCGCTGGGATTTCGGGGACGGCACGGCGCACGAAGGCCCGGAGAACGACGTGAACCACACATTCCGTACGTCCGGCAACGTTACGATCCAGCTCAGCGCCGGCTCCAACGGGTGTTATACCCAGGCGCAACCGGTGAGCGTCAGCAGCACCGGGCCTGTGGCCAGTTTCAACTTCCAGCGCCGCTGCGATATGCGGAACACCTTTAATTTCACCAACACTTCCGCCGGCTCGCCCACCGATACCTACGAATGGTATTTCGACGATAATTCACCGGTCGACAACAGCGCGCATCCCATCCACACTTTCAGTCAGCCCGGCACCTACAACGTACGGCTCACCGTGAGGAACACCGCGCAGAACTGCATCAGCTCCATTTACCAGACCATACAGGTATTTTCGGCAGACTTCCATACCGGCGTGGGCACTATCTGCCGCAGCAGCAACGTGCCTTACGGCGTGGTGCACGTGCCGCATACATTGGTGGACAGCTACGACTGGCGCTTCGGGGACGGCACCACGCTGGTGACCACCGAGGTAGACATCCTGAAGAAAGTAGAGATAACGGGGAATTTTTCGGACATGCTTATCATCCGCTACAAAGACCCCGCGTATTGCAACGATACCATCATAAAAACGGATCACCTGCAGGTGATCGCGCCACAGGCGGACTTTGCGCTGGCCGCCAGCGCCTGCGAAGGGCAGCCGGTCACCTTCAGCCAGCAATCGCAGCCCTCGCCCAATATCCCGCTTACCAGCTGGCGGTGGGAATTGGGCAACGGATCGCGGTCTACCCAACAAACGCCCGCCACCACCTACAACGCCAGCGGCAATTACAACGTGAAGCTGGTAGTGACCGACGCAAGGAACTGCACGGATTCCATCTCCCGGCAGATCACCGTGAACCCGACGCCTTTCATCAATGCGGTGGCCTCGCAATCCAAAATATGCGAAGGCTCCGGCGTAACGCTCACGGGCGTAAGCAACGGCACGGTGCAATGGCAGCCCGCTTACCAGCTCAGCTGTACCCATTGCAGCAGCCCGGTAGCCACGCCTTTGAAAGACACGGCATACAAAGCCATCGCCACCAATAATTTCGGCTGCACCACCGAAGACACGGTGCAGATCAAAGTAGTGCCAACCGTAAACCTCGTGATGAGCCCGGACACGGCCATCTGCGAAGGCGCCAGCGCACAGCTGCGCGCGGCGGGCGCCACCTTCTACAGCTGGACGCCCAACACCATCGACGGCGCCAACACGGCCATGCCCGTGGTAACCCCGCAGGCCACCACCACTTATTCCGTATCCGCCGGTCATGACGCGGCCTGCCCTTCGGCCGCCGCGCAGGTGACCGTAACCGTGAAACCCGCGCCCACTGTGAACGCCGGGCCAGACCAGGTGGTGACCGTGGGCAGCATCGTGTACCTGACGGCCTCCTTCAGCGCCGATGTGGTAAGCGGGGAATGGAAACCCAACACGAACATCGACTGCGCAACCTGCCCGCAAACCGTGGCCACGCCGCGCATTGCGACGGACTATGCTTACGAGGTGACGAACAGCCAGGGCTGCAAAAAAACGGACGTGATGAACGTGAAGCTGCTTTGCGACCAGGGCGTGGTGTTTTTCCCGAACGGCTTTTCGCCCAACGGAGACGGCATGAACGACATCTTTTACCCGCGCGGCAAAGGCATCCGCACGATCCATTCGCTGCGCATTTACAGCCGCACGGGGCAGGAAGTATTCAGAAGAGAGAATTTCAACATAGACGATATGAGCCATGGCTGGAACGGCACGTTCAACGGCAGGCCGCTGCCTTCAGACGTGTTCATCTGGCTGTTCGACGGGTTGTGCGATTCAGGGGAAAGGTTTGAATTAAAAGGAAATGTAACCTTATTACGATAAACATGAAAACGCTGCAAAGCATGAAAAAACTGTGGTTAAGCGCTCTCCTCGCAGCAGGGGCCATGGGCGCGCAGGCGCAGGATATACATTTGTCACAGTTCGCGGAAACGCCCATCCTGCGCAACCCGGCGCTGATCGGGATCTTCAAGGGAGACGTGCGGGTGCAGGGCGTGTACCGCAACCAGTGGAACAGCGTGACCGTTCCTTACCAGACGGGCACGGTGAGCGGCGAAATGAAATTCCCGGTAGGCAATTACAACGACCACGTAACCGCGGGGCTGCAGCTTACCTACGACAAAGCGGGCACCTCCAATCTGCGTTCCGTACAGATACTGCCGGCCATCAACTATCATAAGTCGCTGAGCGAAGACAGGAGCAGCTTTCTCTCCCTCGGTTTTACCGGCGGCTACGTGCAGCGCCAGTTCGACCCGCAGCACCTCACTTTCAACAACCAGTATACCGCGGGCCGTTTCGACCCTTTCGCCCCCACCGGCGAAGAAGGCAGGCTGGCGAAGATCGGGTACGGGTATTGGGACATGGGCGTGGGCATGAGCTATAACGGCGACCTCGGCGAAGGCACTTTTTATTACATCGGTGCGGCTTATTATCATTTCAACAATCCCAAAGTTTCGTTTTACGACGACAAAACAGTGGAGCTGGATGCGAAACTCAGCTTCAACATGGGGATAACCGTCCCCGTTTCGGAACGCGTAAAAATAGTGGCGCATTACAACCAGATCCACCAGGGCGCTTACTCGGAGTTTATCGGCGGCGGCCTTATCGGGTACGGCCTGATGGACCAGGGCCTGGAATCGGACAGGGGCTTTTACGCCGGCATGTTCCTCCGCTGGAACGACGCCGTGGTGCCGGTAGTGCGGCTGGACATGGGCGCTTACGAGATCGGGGTGAGCTACGATGTTAACATTTCAAAACTGCGCACGGCCAGCCAGGCCATGGGCGGCTTCGAGGTGAGCATGGTGTTCAAGAACTTCCTGAACAGCCGTAACACCACGCTGAACAGCGTAACCTGTCCCAGCTTTTAGTCCGCTTTGCATTTGTTAATTTAAAGAGAAGGAACGGGCCGTTTTTTTGAAGAAAGAAGAATTTTGAGGGTTTATCTTAACAAGCGTTAAAATTTTCAAAAAAAGCACAATTTATCCACACAATTTGGCGCGCCGTTTGTTATCTTTATAATAGAACCAAAACCAGAAACATTTGGCTAATATTTAAAAAAATCATTATCTTTGGATACTATGTTAAAGAACTCTACTCTTATCTTATTTATTCTGCTCTGTACCTTGTCCATTCCGGCCTGGTCCCAAAGCAAAACAGCCCTTCCCGAAACGGAGGGTGCGAGTAAAGTTGTGAAGGCATATCCTAACCCTGCAACCAGTAAGATTTATTTCGAAATCCAGCGTAATAACGACAAGGTTTACGAAATTATTGTTTACAACTTCCTTGGTAAAAAGGTGGACCACATCAAAAATCTTTCAGGCCGCACAGAGGTTGCCCTCGACAATTACTACAGCGGATTGTACATTTTCCAGCTCCGCGAAAAGAACGGTACGCTGGTCGAATCGGGCAAATTTAACGTCGTGAAATAATTTATTCAACATATACTGAAAAGGCCGTCACTGTTATCAGCGACGGCCTTTTTTATATTATTTTACCCAATATCCCCAAGTTAAAGGATCGATATACGAGTGATATACGAGTGATATAGGAGAGCGCTTCCGGTCAACGGTTAAAATACCACTACATTTACTGCACTTCCACGATCAGGAACTTCAGGTAGGTCGTGTTTTCGATGTTCCAGAGTATCGGGTGGTCCTGCGCCTGCGTCTGGAACGTTACCTGCCGCAGTTTCTTCCGCGCGTCTTTCGCCGCCATATCGATCGTTTCGAGGAACATCGACGGGTTCACCAGGTTGGTGCAGCTCGCCGTCACCAGAAAGCCGCCCGGCTTCAGCAGCTTCATGCCGCGCAGGTTGATCTCCTTGTAACCGGTGATCGCTTTCTGGATGTTCTCACGGCTTTTGGTGAAAGCCGGGGGATCGAGTATCACCACATCGAATTTCTTTTCCTCTTTCGTCCACTGTTTCAGCTGGTCGAAGGCATTTACCGCTTGGAATTTGCAAATGTCCTGCAGGTTGTTCAGCTCCGCATTGCGGCGGGCGGTGGCTACGGCATGCTCCGAAATATCGAGGCCGAGCACGCTTTTCGCGCCGTAATACCCGGCATGGCAGCTGAAAGTGCCTGTATAACAGAAAGCTTCGAGCACGTCTGCGCCTTTCACGATATGTTCGATCTCCCGCCGATTGTCCTGCTGATCGAGGAAATAGCCCGTTTTCTGGCCATTTTCGATGTCCACATGGAATTTGAGGCCGTTTTCGTTGAGAATGATGTTGGTGTCGAACGGTGCGCTGAGGAAACCTTTTTGCTGGGGCAAACCTTCCAGTTCGCGTACGGGCACGTCGTTGCGCTCGTAGATGCCTTTGGGTGAAAAGATCTTGTTCAGCGCGTCTACGATCGCCGGTTTCCAGCGGTCGATGCCGAGGGCCAGCGTCTGGATCACGAGGTAATCGTTGAATTTGTCGATCACCAGGGCGGGCAGTTCGTCCGCTTCGCCGAACACGAGGCGGCAGTTTTCCACGTACCCGATCTTTTTGCGGTAATCCCAGGCTTTCTGCAGGCGGTGCAGGAAAAACGCCTCGTTGATCTCTTCCTTGCGGTCGCGGGTGAGCAGGCGCACGAGGATCTGGCTTTGAGGGTTGATGTAGCCCCTTCCGAGAAAGGAACCGTTGTGCAGGAACACGTCTACCGTGTCACCGGCGTTCACTTCCCCTTCGATCTGGTTCACTTCATTCCCGAAAATCCACGGATGCCCGAGCAGCACGCGGTTCTGTATCTTTTTCTTTAGAAAAACTTTTGTCATTTATTACAATTCGGGCACAAAAATACAATTATCGGGGTAAAAGAACGGAAATGCCATTTATAACAAAAAACAGCCATAAGACTGGGGCATTTTCTGCCAAATTGTCTACCCGCCACCCCTTGGCAAAATTATTGACGGTGGTAAATTTGCAGATAATTTATACCATCATGACAGAAAAAGACAAAGATATGCAGGCAAATGGGCAGACCGGGCCGAACGACATGGACATTAATGCCGATGAGAACCAAAGCGGGTCTACCCATTTGAACGATGCGCTGCCGGAGGAGGACGAATCCGACAAGCTGCGCGGGGAGCTGGACGAGTTGCGTAAAAAGTACCTGCTGCTGAACGCCGATTTCGACAATTTCAAAAAACGCAATGCGAAAGAGCGCATTGAGCTGATAAATACTGCCAACAAGGAAGTGATCATCGCTTTGCTGGATGTGCTGGACGATTCCGAAAGGGCCGCCAAACAGCTGGAAACCGCCGGAGGCACGGATGCCGTAAAAGAAGGCGTGCTGCTGGTATTCAACAAGTTGGCCAGCGTGCTGCAAAGCAAAGGGCTGAAAGCGATGGAGAGCCTTCACCAGGAATTCGACGCAGACCTCCACGACGCTATCACGGAAATTCCCGCCCCTACGGAAGAGCTGAAAGGGAAGGTACTGGACGTGTTGCAAAAAGGTTATTACCTGAACGACAAGATCATCCGCCATGCCCGCGTTGTTGTTGGAAAATAACGGCGCAGCGGCATCTGCAGTAAAATAATTACCACAGCCTGCTCCCCTTGAGCGGGCTATTCAAGTGTATCAACATGTCCACCAAAAGAGATTATTACGAAATTCTCGGGGTTTCCAAATCCTCCTCCCAGGATGAGATCAAAAAGGCGTACCGCAAGGTAGCCATGCAGTTTCACCCGGACCGCAACCCCGGCAATAAAGAGGCGGAGGAAAAGTTCAAGGAAGCGGCCGAGGCCTATGAAGTGCTCAGCGATCCCGACAAACGCGCGCAATACGACCGTTTCGGCCATGCCGGCATGGGCAACCGCGGCGGTTACGGCGGCAGCGGCCATATGAATATGGACGACATCTTCTCCAACTTCGGCGATATTTTCGGCGAAGACATTTTCGGCAGCTTCTTCGGCGGCGGCCGCGCCCAGGGCGGCGGGGGAAGAAGAAGCCGGGGCACGCGCGGCAGCAATCTCCGCGTAAAGATCAAACTCAACTTCGAAGAGATCGCCAAAGGCTCCAATAAAAAGATCAAAGTTAAAAAACACGTTACCTGCACCACCTGCAGCGGCCTGGGCGCGAAAGACCGCAATTCTTTCCAGACCTGCACCACCTGCCAGGGCTCCGGCCAGGTGCGCAAAGTAACCCAGACCTTCCTGGGCCAGATGCAAACCGTTACCACCTGCCCCACCTGCAACGGCGAAGGCCAGGTGATCACCAATAAATGCGGCACTTGTAAAGGCGAAGGCCGCCAGTACGGGGAAGAAACCGTGTCTATCGACATCCCGGCGGGCGTAATGGAAGGCATGCAGCTGAGCATGAGCGGGAAAGGTAATGCCGGCGAAAGAGGCGGCTCCCCCGGCGACCTGCTGATCCTTATCGAGGAAGAACCGCATGCAGAATTGCAGCGCGACGGCCTCAACGTAGCGTACGATCTTCATATCTCCTTTCCCGACGCGGCTTTCGGCATATCGCTCGAAGTGCCAACCATCGACGGCAAAGCGAAGATCAAAGTACCGCCGGGCACGCAAAGCGGCAAGATCTTCCGCCTCAAAGGCAAAGGTTTCCCTTCCGTGAACAGCTACGAAAAAGGCGACCAGCTGATCCATGTGAACGTGTGGACGCCGCAAACGCTTACTTCCGAAGAAAAATCCATGCTCGAAAAAATGCAGGAATCCGGCAACTTCAAACCGAACCCTGAAAAAAGCGAAAAAGGTTTCTTCGAAAAAGTGAAGGATATCTTCAGCTGATCATATAGTCAACATAACTGATCCCGGGCCAAACAACCCGGGATTTTTTTTGCGGCTGGCATAAGCGCGCGAAAAACCGCATATTTGCACCTATGTCAGACAAGTTCACGATGTTTGAGAACAGGCTCATGAAAGTGGAGAAACATCTCCGCAAAACCGCCAGGCGGCAGGGCATTACCTGCTTCCGGCTGTACGACCGCGACCTGCCCGAGTTTCCACTCATCATCGAGCTGTACGAAGACAAAGTGTACGTGGCCGAATACCAGAGCGACCATAAACTGGACGACGACGCATACGACGCCTGGCTGGAAGAAAGCCAGCAGGTGATCGCCAAAGTGCTGAACGTGCCGCGGGGCGACCTTTACCTGCGCACCCGCCAGCGCAAACAGAACCGGCAAAGCCAGTACGAAAAGCTCGATTTTTCCAAAGAAGAGTTGATCGTGCAGGAAGACGGGCTGAAGTTCAAAGTAAATCTCAGCGATTACCTGGACAGCGGCCTTTTCCTCGACCATCGTATTACCCGCCACATGGTGCGTGAGGAAGCGAAAGACAAAAAAGTGCTCAACCTTTTCTGTTACACCGGCTCGTTTTCCGTGTATGCGGCCGCGGGAGGCGCGGCTTCCGTTACATCCATCGATCTTTCAAAAACCTATCTCGCCTGGGCCGAAGAGAACATGCGGCTGAACGGGTTGCTGGACCCGGACAAACATCAATACATCCATGCAGACGTGCTGCAGCATCTTGACGAACTGAAAACGAACACCTACGACCTGGTGGTGCTGGACCCTCCCACGTTTTCGAACAGCAAACGCATGAAAGATTTCCTGGACATCCAGCGCGATCATGTGGAGCTGGTGAACAAAGTGCTGATGACCATGAAAAAAGACGGCGTGTTGTATTTCAGCAACAACCTGCGCAGGTTCGAGCTGGACGAGCCGGCCATCCATGCTTCTTCCATCAAAAACATCACCGCGCAAACCGTGCCGTTCGACTTCCAGGGCAAACTGCTCAGGCACTGTTTCCGGATCATCAAATAAAAACGACCGATGCTCACCGCGTTCGTACTGGTTTATCTCCTTATTACCATACTCATCGGCCGCTGGGCCGCCCGCCGTGTGAAAAGCGCGGGAGACTTCATTGTAGCGGGGCGCAGCCTTCCCCTCGGCATCAGCACCTGTGTGATCTTCGCCACCTGGTTCGGCTCGGAAACCATGCTCGGCGCCACCAGCGAATTTGCGCAGCACGGGCTGATCGGCGTGATGGAAGACCCTTTCGGCGCATCGTTGTGCCTGTTGCTGGTGGGATTATTCTATGCGCGTAAGCTCTACCGCACCAACCTGCTCACCTTTTGCGACTATTTCCGGGAACGTTTCGGCAGAAAGGCGGAAGTAGTGTCCGCCCTGCTCATGATCCCCTCCTATTTCGGCTGGATCGCCGCGCAGATCGTGGCCATGGGCATCGTGATCAATACCGTGATGGGCGTGCCGCACGGCACCGCCATGATCGCCAGCGGGCTGATCGTAATGGCCTACACGTACATGGGCGGCATGTGGTCCGTATCCGTCACGGATTTTATACAAACTATCATGATCATCATCGGCATCGCGATCATCGCGTTTATCGTGGTGCAAAAGGCCGGCGGCATACAAACGGTGATAGACCGCGCGCCCGCGGGCACTTTCCGCTTTTTGCCGGACCGTGACTGGAACAGCTGGCTGCATTACCTGGCCGCATGGTTCACCATCGGGCTGGGCTCCATTCCGCAGCAGGACGTATTCCAGCGGCTCATGAGCAGCAAAAGCGAAAAGGTGGCGCAATATTCTTCTTATTTCGGCGCACTGATGTACCTGGTGATCGGTTCCGTTCCTTTGCTGATCGTGCTTTGCGCGCAACAGCTTTACCCGGAGCTGGCGGCCATGGGCACGGAAGAAATTTTGCCGAACATGGTGCTGCGGCATGGCAATCTTTTTATACAGGTATTGTTTTTCGGCGCGCTGCTTTCAGCGGTAATGAGCACCACCAGCGGCGCGATACTGGCTCCCGCAACGGTGCTCGGCGAAAACATCATCCGCCCGTTCTTCAAAAATATTACGGACCGGCAGTTCCTGCGCGTGATCCGCCTGTCTGTAGTAATCGTGTCTGCCATCTCCATGGGCATGGCTTTTAGCGGGCAGAACATTTACGAGCTGGTGGCATCATCCTCCGTGCTCAGCCTGGTATCGCTGTTTGTGCCGCTTACGGCGGGTTTGTACTGGAAACGTTCGAACGAGGCGGGCGCCATCCTGGCGATCGTCCTGGGCACGCTGGGGTATATTTACAGTGAAGCGATGAGTACCGAAACGCCTTCGTTGTTCGTGGGATTGCTGAGCAGTATTGCGGGAATGCTCATCGGTACTTTCGGTTGGAAACGCATGCAGGTCACTTCAGCCATGTAGTGTTTTTCCTTACCAGTTTGATGAGCTTGAGAAATTCCGCCCGGTAGCCGCCCTTGTCCGGCCCGAGCGAGCGTTTGGCGATATTGGAAACCATATTGATAGTGCCTTCTCCTTTATACCCTGATTTTTTCACCAGCATGCCAAAAAGCGCCACGGAAGCGGCAAAACGAAAATCGTCCGGGGCGGCGGCGAATATTTCGAGCGGTTCGCCGATTGCTTTGGTGAGCGTGCGCAGGGTCGTGTCCTGCTCGGTGCGGTAACTGATGCGCGTGGTGGCTAAAAGTCCTTCCCCATCCGGTTCTTCAGGCACGATCTCGTACAGCGCCACTACACAATTGCCCGAGCCCACGATGCCGCCCACGATCTTTTCGCCGTTGGAATTATCTTCTTTCAGCACTTTGTTTTCATAACCGATCAGGCGGTAAGCCTTTACGCGTTTGGGGTTGAAGGTGATCTCCGCCCGTACGTCGCGCGCTACGGTGAACAGCGTGCTGCCAAATTCGCGGGCGAACACTTTGTTGGCTTCCTCCATATCGTCTATATACGCGAAATTGCCGTTCCCTTTGCTGGAAAGGGTTTCCAGCTTGCTATCCTTATAATCCTTCATCCCGAAACCCAGGCAGGTGAGCAAAACGCCGCTTTCTTTTTTCTGGAGAATCAGGTCTTCCATATCCTGGTCGCTGGTTTGCCCCACGTTGAAATCGCCGTCTGTGGCCATTATCACGCGGTTGTTGCCGTTGGGGATGAAATTTTCTTCCGCGATCTGGTAGGCCATTTTGATGGCAGCTTCCCCGGCGGTAGCGCCGCCCGCGCTGAGATAGTCGATGGCGTTGAGGATCTTTTCTTTTTCATTCCCCGGCGTGCAGGGCAGCACCAGGCCGGGCGCGCCGGCATACGCCACGATGGCCACGCGGTCTCTCGGGCGAAGATTGTTCACCAGCACGCGGAAAGCCGCCTGCAGCAGGGGCAGTTTGTTGGCCGTGCCCATGGAACCGGAAATATCGATCAGGAATACGAGGTTGCTGGCGGGAAGACTGTCCGTCTCTATCTGTTTCGCCCGCACTGCGATCTCCAGCAAGTTGTGTTTGGGCGTCCAGGGGCAGTCGGTGTAGTGGGAATAAAGCACGAATGTGCTGTCGCCTTTCGGCGCGGGATAGCTGTAATGGAAATAATTCACCAGCTCTTCGATGCGCACGGCGTCTACGGGGATGTGCTCGCGCAGTTTTACGAAACGCCGCATGTTGCTGTACGCCGCGCGGTCTACATCCAAAGCAAAAGAGGAATGATCGTTTTTAACGGCGTCCACAAATTTATTTTCAAACAGTTTGCCGTACGTTTCATCGAAAAAGGCCGCCACGCCCATGCCTACATTTCCGTAATTGGGGTTTGAGCTATGGGCAAACCTCGCCCTGGCCTTCGCTTTGGCAATGTCCGCATCGTTACCTGGATTTTTCGCCGTGGGGCTCAGCTCGATGAGCATGCGATCATAATGGTTGAGGGGCACCGTTTTGGTGGCATAACCGGGGTGTTCAAAAACAAGAAGCGTGCTGCCCGCAGGAACGTCTATACGAAATAGTCCATACTGATTTGTCTTCGCCGTTACCGTATCGCTCTCAATACTCACGCGCACCCCCTGGATGGGGCTCTGGCTTACGCTGTCCAGCACCGCGCCGGACACTACTCCCCTGGCATGTTGTTGTTGCGCCTCCGCCATCATGCTCCCGCATAGCCAACAAAGCAGCATGAGGAGCTTATGCATAATGATTAAATTATATACAATATCCTAAAATTAGGAAAATATTTAATCAGTTGGTGCGTCCGGCTAAAATTTAGTCTGCCAGCTGGTATATTTCCGGCAGGTTGCGGCCCAGGCCGTCGTAATCGAGGCCGTAGCCCAGCAGGAATTTGTCCGGCACGGAAAAACCGAGATAGTCGATCTTGACGGGGTGGGTAGTGGCCTCGGGTTTATGCAGCAGCGAAACGACCATCATCTTCTTCGGCTGCTGATGCTCCAGTTGCGGCAGGAACTGGCTGAGGGTTTTGCCCGTGTCTACGATATCTTCCACGATCACCACGGTGCGGCCGAACAGGTCTTCTTCCAGCCCGATGGCGGTGATCACGTTGCCGGTGCTTTTGGTGCCTTTGTAAGACGCGAGTTTGATGAACGATATTTCCGCCTCGATGTCCAGGTATTTAAAGATATCGGCGGCGAACATGAACGAACCGTTGAGGATGCCGATGAACAGCGGCCGTTCGCCGCGCAGGTCGTGACTGAGCTGCTGCGCCATTTCTTTCACGCGCGCCTGCAATTCGGCTTCGCCGATGAAGGGGATGAAGTTTTTGTCGTGTACCTGTATCATCGTTTTTTGCATTGAATTATTTGCGCACCAGGAGCTGCTGCCCGATCCTGATGCCGTTGTCCTGCAGGTTGTTCCATTGCTGCAGCTGCGCCACGGTAATGTTGTACCTGCGTGAAATGCTGTACAGCGTTTCTTTTTCCGTTACGGTATGGTATTGCGAGCCGGCGGGCGTTACGGTGCCTACTTTTTTCAGGTCTTCCACCATTTCGGGCGGAATGCCCCCGGATGGTTTTTCCGTACCGCGCGGTGCAGTGTTTGCGGGAACTGCGGGAGCGGCAGGCTCTGCGGCGGCCGCGGTGGCTTTCGCGATCTCTTCCTTGATGTCTTTGATGATCTTTTTCGGCTCCAGGTCTTTATGTTCGTCTACTTTCGCTACGGAATTGCTGCCCAGGCGCGGTTTGGAAGATGCGTACCCGTCCAGCGCCACTCTTTCGCCGGCGGCGGGTTGGTCGCCTTCTTCGAGTTTATTGCGTTTGCGGAGCCAGCGCATCTGCACGCCTTCAGCCTGCGCAATGTCGTGCAGCGTTTCGCCGGGAGCTACGATGTGATAATCGTTCTGGCCGCGTTTGCTTTTGCTTTGCAGGAAGATCAGCATGTCTTTTTCAAGTAGCGGAACGTCTTTCGCAAGGTCGTTGTATTTAAGCAGCGAGCTGAGGCGGATGTCGTACTGACTGGCGAGCTGGATCAGCGCCGTTCCTTCCCTAACAAATATTACTTTGCGATTGTTGATGCGGAACTCGGTGTTCACCGGGTATTTTTTGGCAGCGGGCGCCGGTGTGATCACGGCGGTGTTGCCCGCCGGCCTTACCGGTTCGTATGAGCCGGGGTCGCCCGCCAGCGATGGGCTTGCGGGGATCGGCTGTTTGCCCATCGCGATGGTGTTGTATTGCGCGAGCTGGTAAGTTTCGATGATGTTGATGAGCCGTTGCGGGTAATTCCTGTCTGTGGCGTAACCCGCTGTTTTCAGGCCGTAAGCCCAGGCTTTATAATCTTCCGGGTTGAGGTCGAACAGGAATTTGTAACGGGGATTGTTGCGCAGGAACTCGGAATGGTCTTTATAGGATTCCAGCGGGGAATTGTATTTGCGGAAACATTCCTGGCGCTCGTCGTCGTCGTAGTTCACGCTTTGACCGGCCCAGTTGTTCTTACATTTGATGCCAAAGTGATTGTTGCTGTTGAGCACCAGCCAGCCGTTGCCGGACTGGGTTTCGAGAATGCCCTGCGCGAGCTTGATGGCGGCAGGCACGCCTGAGCGGCGCATCTCTTCCATGGCGATGTTTTTGTACGTATCGATGTACTGTGTGGTGCTCATGCTCTGAGCGGCTGCACTTACAACAACGCATACCAGCAAACAGATGGCCAGGCAGTATGACTTTACTTGCATGTATATGTCGAATTTAATGGGTCTTGTTCTTCGGGCTTACTTCTTGCGGATCAGCAGCACACCGTCCCGCAGGGTAAGCAGCAGTGTTTCGGCGCGACCGTCTGCCACCGCTTTTTCGCAAAAGCCGATCATGGCTTTGGCGTTGTTGCTTTGTTCTTCTTCCGCCAGCACTACTTCGCCGTGATACAGCACATTGTCTGCCAGCATAAATCCTCCCGGCCTCAGCTTCTCCCACACCAGGTCGTAATACCCGTTGTAACCTGCTTTGTCCGCATCGATAAACACGAGGTCGAACGTTTCGTTCAGCTGCGGGATGATCTCCGCCGCTCTGCCGGTATGCTGCGTAATGCGCGCGCTGAAACCGGCTTCGGCGATATAACGGCTGCTCATTTCTTCCAGCTCTTCGTTGATGTCTATCGTATGCAGATGCCCGTCTTCAGCAAGGCCCTGCGCAAGGCAGATCGCGGAATAACCGGTATAAGTGCCGATCTCCAGGATGCGCCGCGGGCGCAGCATCTGGCTTACCATCGTTAAAAAACGGCCCTGTACGTGGCCGCTCAGCATGTGCGGCTGGTCTGCCTTCAGGTAAGTTTCACGGTGCAAACGATACAGCAGCTCCGGTTCCGGAGCAGTATACTTCTCTGCAAACGCCTGAATATCCCGTGATATTACCTCCATTCCTTTTTTTTTGCAAACCTAAGCAATTATCAGTCAGCCTCAAACAAATCGAGCCTGATAGTACTATCAGGCTCTTTACCCCATGTTAACCATTAAAAGACACAACTATTGACCATATAACATCTTATAATGGTCCGCTATAGGCTGTGACTTTATAAATGTATTTAATTTTTTTACACTGGATAAATATCATCCATACGTATATGTTAATGGAATAATACTAAAAGTTGGGGCGGAGTTTATTGGTGGTATAAAACACCCGGAAATATTCCACCACTTCGTCTGCCGTATCAAATACCTTCAGCAGGTCGAGGTCTTCGGGGTGAATGTTGCTTTCTTTTTTCATCATCACCTCGTCTATCCAGCTCAGCAAACCGCTCCAGTATTGTCTGCCGACCAATACCAGCGGCGTTTCCGTCATTTTTTTCGTCTGGATGAGGGTGGCTACTTCGAAAAATTCGTCCATCGTGCCGAAACCGCCGGGCATCATCACAAAGCCCTGCGAATATTTTGCGAACATCACTTTGCGCACGAAAAAATAATCGAAGTGGAGATTTTTGTCGTTGTCCAGGAAAGGATTGGCGTATTGTTCATGCGGCAATTGGATATTGAGCCCCACGCTTTTGCCTTTTGCTTTCTGCGCGCCTCTGTTGGCCGCTTCCATAATGCCGGGGCCTCCACCGGAAATGATGCCGAAACCGTCCTGCGCAAGCCGGCACGCAATATCGCAGGCCAGTTCGTAATAAGGATTGCCTTCGCGCGTACGGGCCGAGCCGAACACCGAAATACAGGGGCCGATCTTTGCCAGCGCTTCGAACCCTTCCACAAATTCCGCCATGATCTTGAATATCTGCCAGCTTGAGTGGGCTTTGGTTTCCGTCCAGTCCCGCATCTGCAGGTTCTTTAACATATCATTCATCTGCTGTTCAGTTTTGTTTTACAATCTACACAATTTTACTGCAACGGCTGTAAGGCTGCTTTGTTTTTGGAGAACAACCACAGACCGATATACGTAAACAGGCCGTTCACGATCAGCAATTCATTGCCGAATTTATAACCGCCCAGCCACTCCGTCGAATATTTTGACAGGATAAAACAAAGGACGGGCGATATCACGCATACGATCACCGAGCCGTAATCCACGATGGGCCGTTTGTTCAGGATACCGAAGGCAAACAGCCCCAGCATTGGCCCGTACGTGATGGTTGCGAGAAACAGCACCGTGTCTATCACCGCGCTTTCGTTGAATGCTTTGAATAAAAGGATCGTGAGCAGCAAGGCGATCGCGCAGCAAACATGTATGATGTTCCGGAGGCGTTTCTTCTGCGTGTCCATGCCTTCGGTGGGTTGACCGAGAATATCGATGTAAAAAGAAGTCGTAAGTGTGGTGAGCACGCTGTCTGCACTGGAAAACGTTGCCGCCGTAAGCCCCACGATAAAAATAATGCTGGCGAAAGTACCGAGCTGCGTAAGCGCCAGCAGGGGGAACACCTGGTCGGTGAGTTTCCTGCCATCGGCGCCCAGCGGGACCTGCAGGGCGTTTGCGCTCATGTATTCATACAGCAGCACGCCGAGGCTGAGGAAAAAAACGTTCACCACCAGCTGCATGATGCTAAAGGAATAAATATTTTTCTGCGCCTCGCCCAGCGAACGGCAGCTCAGGTTCTTCTGCATCATGTTCTGGTCCAGGCCCGTCATGGTAACGGCTATCATCATGCCGCCGAAAAATTCCTTCGGGAAAAAGTTGGATGCTTTCCAGTCCCAGAAAAATGTTTTTGATCTCGGGTTGCTCGCCACGTTGCTGATAAGGTCGCCCACGTTCCAGTTGAGGTCGGAACAGATCACCACGATGGTGAGCACTACCGCCAGCAATAAAAACGTGGATTGCATCGCGTCTGTCCACACCAGCGTTTTAATGCCGCCGCGGTAGGTATACACCAGCATCAGCGCGATCATGATGGAAACGGACAATGCAAAAGGAACGTTGTAATAATCGAACACGAACAATTGCAGCACGCCCGCCACGAGAAACAAACGCGCCGCCGCGCCCACGAGCCGCGACAAAATAAAGAACACCGCGCCGGTTTTTTGCGTGATGGGGCCGAAACGCTGTTGCAGGTACGTGTAGATGGACGTGAGATTGCGGTTGTAATACAAAGGCAGCAGCACCGCCGCAATGATCACATACCCGAGAATATAACCGAGAATGGTTTGCAGGTAAGAAAACGAACTAACCTCTACTTTTCCCGGCACGGAAATAAACGTAACGCCGGAGAGTGAATCGCTGATCATACCGATGGCCACGAGATACCACACGGAATTTTTATTGCCGATGAAATACGATTGTGCATCCGCCTTTCGCGTGGTCAGGTAAGAGATAAGCAATAAGAGGAAAAAGTAGCTGGCGATAAAAACGATAAATATCCCAGGCGACATGAACTGGTTCTGGTCAGGTGCCATGTACAGATTTTGACGTAAACATTAGAATAAAACTAAAAATAGGGATTTCAGGCTAGAAAAAGCACAAAAAAGGCAGCTGGAAAGCCGTCTTTACGGCGTGAAACGTATTTAGAGAATTTTAAAAAGTCGCGGGTACGTTGCGCGCGGGGCCGAACGAAAGGGCCTACGTCTGTTTGACGCAGCATAGCAGTATGTGTAAATAATTGTTTAGTTATTATATACAAGCAGCCTGGAAAAGAGGAGGTTGAAAAGATCAGAACCCGAGGTTGACGCCCGCGGAGAGTACGGGGCGGTTGCGGTAGGGAGAGCGGTCGTCCTGCAATACATCGTACAGGATCATGATCACGAAAGCGGAGTTGCCCATGCCGATGGGTTGCGCGTAACCGCCGCCTAGCAGCAGGCTGGGCGCGCCATAGCGGCTTTTGGTGGTGGTCACCGGGTCTGCCGTATAATCCCTGAATTTTTCGCCGATGCTGTTGTATTCGGGCTGTGCCTGGAGGAATAATTGCTGGATGGGATAAAATCTTCCCCAAAGCCCGCCGCCGAACATGGTGTAATTATAACGGGCATAAATTTCGCCGCTGTTATAGTCCCTCAGTTTTTCCCAGGACAGCTGTGCGTTCAGCGCAACGCCGCCCGCGAACATGGGAGAAAAACGATAACCGACGATCGGCGAGATGTTCACCAGCGCATAATCGCCAAACGCCATACCAAAGCTGCCGCCCACCATCAACCGGCTGGGATCGAAGCCGCGCGCGGTATCTGTTTTATAGGATTGCGCGGATGCGGCATTCGCGCATATCATCAGGATAACGGCCAGGTATATACGTTTCATGATCATTTTTTATTACCCGCTAAATTATTTGTTTTTCGCCGGTCTGCCATACGCATTAACGTTTCTTTATGCGATTATCTTACCGGTCAGTCGAATATTTTTCCCGCATTGAGAATATTGTTCGGGTCAAACACCTGTTTGATCTGTTTCATGAGCAGCAGCTGCTGCCGGCTGAATATGATCTCCATATAGTCCTTCTGCACCAGCCCTATGCCGTGCTCGCCGGAAATAGTGCCTCCCAGTCTTTTCACCAGCTCGAAGATCTCGCGGATGCCGTCTTTCAGCGTGCCGTTCCAGGCTTCGTCGCTCATATCCCCTTTGATGATGTTCACATGCAGGTTGCCGTCGCCGGCATGCCCGTAACAAACGGACGTAAAACCATACCGCTTGCCGATGGCCTTTACGCCGTTGAGCAGCAAAGGCAGTTCCGCGCGCGGCACCACCGTATCTTCTTCTTTATAAATGGAGTTGCTTTTTACGGCCTCGGCCACCCTGCGACGCAGTTTCCACAGCTCTTCCTTTTGCTGGTGACTGTCTGCAAAAAGAATTTCCCCGCAGCCAAATTCCATCACAACCGCCGCAATGGCTTCCATTTCCTGGAACAGCATATCCTGGTGGTTGCCGTCCACTTCGATCAGCAGGTGCGCCTGCACTTCGTCGTCGATCTTCACCATGCTGCTGTCTACAAACTGCGTCACCCACAACAGCGCGTCCCTTTCCATAAATTCCAGCGCGGAAGGCGTGTACCCCGCGCGGAAAATGGCGCTCACCGCCGCGCAGGCGTATTCGGCGGAATTAAACGGCACCAGCATCAGCAGGTCGTGTTTTGGCATGGGAATGAGCCTTAAAACGATCTTCGTAACGATGCCCAGCGTGCCTTCGCTGCCTACTACCAGCTGCGTGAGATTGTAGCCGGTCGCGTTTTTCAGCACATTGGCCCCCGTCCAGATCACGTCGCCGTTGGGCAGCACCAGTTCGAGGTTCAGCACGTAATCCTTTACCACGCCGTATTTCACGGCCTTGGGCCCTCCGGAGTTCTCGGCAATGTTGCCGCCGATAAAACAGGTGCCGCGGCTGCTCGGGTCGGGCGGGTAAAACAATCCTTTTTCGCGCACCGCTTCCTGCAATACCTGCGTGATCACGCCTGGCTCGGTGGTTACCTGCAAATTGCGTTCGTCTATCTCAATGATCTTATTCAGCCTCTCGGTGGAAAGCAATACGCCGCCATGCTGCGCCAGCGCGCCGCCGCTCAGCCCCGTGCCGCCGCCCCTGGGCGTTACGGGCAGCAAAGCTTCGTTGCACAGTTGCATGATACGGCTCACTTCATCGGTAGTGGCGGGTTTTACGACCACCTCCGGCGGAAAACGCAGATCTTCCGTTTCGTCGTGCGCGTATATTTCGATGTTCTCTTCGTCGGTAAAAACAAACGCATCCCCTACAATGGCCTTCAGCGCGGCGATGTGAGCGGGCGTTACTTTGGCGAATATGCTCATGCAGCAAAAATAGTTATCAATTTCGAATAACTATCAAGACAAAGTGCGGCGCCGGGGCCGTTATTGCGTAAAAGAAAATAAAGGTTAAAAAGACGGGCAGAGCGACAGCCGGCGGGCATTGGAAAAGCTCCTGTTGGGGTACAGGCCGATGTAAACGAGGCTCAGCTCGTACGCGCCCTGGCGGCTGTTGGCAGCTGCCAGCGTGCTGGAGGTAACGTCGTAGTTGAACATCAGCCTGAAATTGGCCACCTGGTATCCCACGAGGAAGGCGTACGCGTCCTCAAAGCGGTAATACAGGCCGCCGAACAGCTGCTGGTGGCCGTCGCCGGAGAGGTTGTAGGCGGCGTAAGCGCCGGCCATGATCTCGCTGGATTTCGCCTGGCTGGAATAATACGCCCCGGGGTTGAGGATCACCTTGTCGTTCAGTTTGAGGCTGGCGTTGAGGAAACCGATGTAACGGCGGTCGATCTTGTTGTCTCCGTCATAAAAGGTTTCTTTCGGCGTGTTGATGTGATGCACGGAAAAACCGCCGTTGATGTAAATATTGTCGGTCGGGAAATATGCGTAATTCATGCCCACCTGCATGTCGAAATACCCGACGGACGCGGCGGTGAAAGGTTCGCCCGAAAACATCTGCGAATCGAAGAACTGGCCGTTCCACTGGCTGCCGAAGGTCAGTTTGGTGAGGTCTACCCTTTTGTCTGCGTACCCCACGTTAAAACCCGCGCTCAGCAGGCTGCTCTGCCCCATCAGCTGGTGATAGGCCACGGAGCCGTATGCCTTGGTGGAAGTGAGGTTGCCGCTGCCGGCCACATCCCGCAGGATCATGCCGCCCACGCCTACCCAGCCATAGGTAAGCTGGTCGCGGAACAGCTGGAAGTCGCCGAAGGCGGACATTGTTTTATACGGAACGGGAATGGTGGCCCACTGGTTGCGGTAATTGATGCCGAGGCGGTAGTTGCCGTCGGGGATAAACCCGGTATTGGCGGGATTGGTGGAAAGCGGCGAGTTGAAGAATTGCGAAAAATGCAGGTCTTGCGCGGAAGCCGGCAAAGCGCCCGCGAGGCAATAAACCAGGATAATATGGTAAACATGCTTTCTCATAACCAACCCTTTATCTTAGTAATGTAACGTTCCCTGTTTTTGTGACCTTATTGCCGTCCGAAAATTCGATGTTCAGCACAAAAGCGTATGCGTCCATGGGCTGTACGGCGCCGTTAAAACGGCCGTTCCAACCCAGTTTCATGTCGTTGCTCTGGAATACCAGCTTGCCCCAGCGGTTAAACACTTTCATGTCGTAATGTATAATACCGAAACCTTTGATCTCCCAGGTATCGTTCACTCCGTCTCCATTCGGCGAAAATGCCGTAGGCACGTCGTACAGCGGGTTCACGATGGCGCTTACCTGGTGGCAGGCCGTGTCTGTACAACCAAAATCTGTAATCGCGATCAGGCATACTTCGTAGGTGCCCGTGCGCAGGTACTGGTACGTGGGGTTCACTTCGGTGGACGTGCTGCCATCCCCGAAATCCCAGCGGTAATGCGTTGCGCCGGTGCTTTGATTGGTGAACATATGCGGCGTGTTTTCCACCGGCTTGTTAGGCTGGTAGGTAAACTGCGCGTCGGGGCCCGGCATGACGGTGATGAATACGGTCGTGTCGTGCCGCTGGTTGCAGGTATTCGGGTCGAACGCCTCGAGCCTTACCGGGTAACGGCCTGGCTGCGTGTAGGTATGCGTCGGGTAGGGATCGGTGGAGGTGGTGCCGTCGCCGAAATCCCAGTTGAACGTTACGCCGCCTTTGGAAATATTGTCGAAGTTGGCGATGAAAGGCGCGCAGCTGCTGTCCTGCACGTTAAACGCAGCTACCACGTTGGCGGCTACACGTAATTGTATGGACTGCGTTTCGGGCGCATTGCAATAGTTCGTATCGGTGAGCGTAAGGCTGACGGTGTAGATGCCTTCGGATGCGAAGGGATGCGTCTGCCGCGCGGTATCCGTTACTACTTCAGGGGTGTTGTCGCCGAAGTTCCAGGTGAAAGACGTTGGCGTGAAAGGTTTGCCCGGCGGGTGGGTAGACGTGTTCACGAAAAGATATTCCAGCGCTGTGCAGGGCGGCAGGCGTTGCTCGGTGAAGCCCATCGGCGCGCGGTCTTCCCGCACACGGATATCCATATACGCGGTATCCGCCAGGTTACAGCTCGCGGGGTCGTACTTGATAAGGCGCACGCGGTAATCGCCGATGGCCGGGTAAGAATGCGATGTATTGGGCACGGTGGTCACCACGTCAGGACTGCCGTCCCCGAAATTCCAGGTCCAGCTTTCCGCGGTTACGCCCGTGGTGTCGATAAACTGGATATCGGCGGGCACGCAGTAGTTCCTTCTTCTTTCCTGCGTGGTAAAGCCGGCGCGTACACCATCCAGGTTAAATGCGATCTTCAGCGAGCCGAGGTTGCAGCCGTCCGTAAAACCGGTGTAATAAGAGCCGGGCGTTGTCGGGAAGCGGATCCGCGCGCCGCCGATGGGGCATGCCGCGCAAATGGCCTGGTAGATCACGCCGTTCTGGTCGAAACGGCTGGTGCCGCCGTCTACGTGCTCGAACAAACCGTCGCCGCCGTAAAAGGAACCGTACAGGATGCCGAGCGCGTCTCTTTTCATCACGAAGAAATAAAAATCGCTGCCGTCTGACCGCGATTTGCGGGCGTCGGGCGTTACGCGAAGGTTACGCGTGTCTGAATTGGCGTATTCCGTGCCTTGCAGGGCGCCGCCCCAGCCGGAAACATACACGTTCTGACAACGGTCTACCAGGAAAGCCACGGGGCTGATGCTGGGAGAGCTGGCGTTTTTGCCGAAAGTGGTGGAATATATCAGCGCGGAAAGGTCCGGCCGCAGTTTGGTGATGAATTGTTTGGAATTGTCGTTGTAAAAAGTGGCTGTGCCCGCCGGCTGCTGGATGGGCCAGTTGCCTTCTGTGGTGCCCATTACGTACACGGCGCCCTGCCGGTCCAGCTGGATGCCGTACACCTGGTCTGCCCGCGAGTTCTCCGACCCCATGAACGTGGAATGCAATAAGGAGGCGCCGTCTGCGGACAGGTGGGCGATATAACCGTCGCACGCGCCGCCGCGATAGCTGTTGTAAACGCCGCCGCCTGCCATGGGGAAGTTGCTGCTCGCCGTACCGCCGGCCACGTACACGCTGTTGCCGCCGTTCACCGCCAGCACATACGCCGCATCGTCTGCACCGCCGCCGAGGAAAGTGGCCCAAAGCAAAGCGTTGCAATTAGGATTGATCTTCAGCACCACTGCATCCTGGCGGCCGCCGCCATAAGTGGTTTGAAAAGCGCCGGTGGTAACGGGGAAGTTGGCGGACTGGGTGGAACTGGCGACGTAAATGTTGCCGGCGCCGTCTATCACTACTTCGCTGCGTGCGTCGTCGCCATAGTTACGGAGCAGCACGTCCGTTCCGCCGCCTTTGCTGCCGCGGATGTTCGCACCGTCCAGCCCGCTGCCGCCGATGCGCATGGAGCCGATCAGGGCGGAGCCGTTGGCGTTGAGTTTCACGACTACGATGTCGGAACCGCCGCCCGTGCCAACGTTGGTGAGCGAGGGGAAGTTGGTGGAATTTGTCCTGCCGGATATCACGAGGTTGCCTGCCGCGTCTACGAACATGCTGCAGGGCTGTTCTTCGCCCATGCCGCCGATGTAAGTGGAATAAATGATGCGGCTGCCGTTGGGATTGAATTTGGTGATCGCGATATCGTACGTGGCGCCGTTGAAACTGCCGTCGTACACGCCCGGGCTTACGGGGTAGCCATTCTCGAAAGCGATGCCGCCGCCGTAGAAGTTGCCGCCCGCGTCGTAGGTGGCGGTAAAGCCCCAGTTTTCAGCGCGGGAGCCGGTAAGGGTGGCGAATACCACGGTGGGGTCTATCACCAGCGGAAACTGGTTATCGTACCGGCCGGAAATTTTATAGGTCACCACGTCGCCGGAAAGCTGGTATTGCACATTCACCGTTTTACGCTGGCCGTTGATGTATTGGTAAGCGTACGGCGCCAGCTCGATAGCTTCGCCCACGGTGGTCTGAATATGGAGATTGCCTTTTTTAAGCGTTACCGAAGTGGCGCCGCTGTATTGCAGTTTAATGTCGGAAGGGTTTGCGCCGGGGTATAGGATCACGTCGTATTTCAGCTGGCTGCTTTCGGAATACACCTGTACGTCTACGTTGGGATACATGTTTTTGTACAGGATATTCGTATAGGCGCCGATGCCAGACTTCCATTTGGAAGGATCGTTGCCGATAAAGTAGCTGATATTGTCCTGGGTGGGTTTGGACGGGATGATCTCGGGGGTGGCCGCCGCGTTGAGGAATTGGATGTCGTAGGAATGGCCTCTTACATTTTCTGGTTTCGGGGGATTGGCGGCATCGCCGCCATCGCCGGTGGAGGGGGCGGAAATACGGTTATTGGCATTTTTCTTTTTATCCTTCGGCGCGCCGTCCGGGTAATAAGTGTAACGCACCGAATCTTTGGGCGCGCCATGGCGGAAAGCGTCGAGCTTGGCCATGTCTCCCTGGTGCATGAGCAGCACCCTGAAACCATTATTGCGGAGGTAAATGCTGGCACCGCCCAGCGCCGCCCTGAACCTGAAATCGGTATTCCACTGCCCTTTGTTCTCCACGAACTCTAATGGGGAAGACATTGGACTGTGCTGATGATCCTGGGAAAAAACAGGCGATCCAAACATCATAACCAGTATCCAAACTTGCAAAGCACTGAAAAGACCGGTAGGGCGCGAAGGTTTCAAGCGGTTTCGTATTTTAATTGTGCCTAGTAATATTCAATATACTTTATTTAACGGATAGAACCGTCAAAATGTTACGGCGGGATTTGTTGGTTGGCGACTGGCAGAGGACGGTCCACGAAGGTATTGGGCAAGCAACATATTCAGGATCAACCATCCCTGCCAGTCATTCCGGAGATTCAACGTAAAAGCCGTCATGATATTTTACTCCATGCGGATTTTGACCGTTGTGTGGCGAGGAAATCGTGTAAGGGTTTATTTTCAGGAAGTTCGAGGTCGGGATCTTCCGACAGTATTTTTTCGGCGCAGTCGCGGGCGGCCTGGAGCATGGCCCTGTCCTGCACGATGTCTGCCAGTTTAAGGTCCAGCAGCCCGCTCTGGCGGGTGCCTTCTATATCGCCGGGGCCGCGCAGCTCCATGTCTTTTTCGGAGATCACGAAACCGTCGTTTGTCTGTACCATCACTTTCACGCGCTCCTGGCTGTCTTTCCCGATCTTGTTGCCGGTCATGAGGATACAATAGCTTTGTTCGGCTCCCCGTCCTACGCGGCCGCGCAGCTGGTGCAGCTGGCTCAGCCCGAAACGTTCCGTGCTTTCGATCACCATCACCGAAGCGTTGGGCACGTTCACGCCTACTTCAATTACCGTGGTGGCCACCATGATCTGCGTGTCGCCGGTCACGAAACGGTGCATGTTCGCGTCTTTCAGCTCGTTCGTCATGCGCCCGTGCACCATGCTGATATAATATTTCGGTTCGGGAAAAAAGGCTTTCACTTCCTCGTACCCTTTCGTAAGATTTTCAAAATCAAGGCTCGCCGATTCCTCGATGAGCGGGTATACGATGTACGCCTGCCTCCCCTTCCGGATCTCGTCTTTGATAAAGTCCATCACCTGCGGCCGCTGGTATTCCGTACGGTGAACGGTGGTAATGGGCTTACGGCCGGGCGGCAGCTCGTCGATCACGGACACGTCGAGGTCGCCGTAAACCGTCATGGCCAGCGTGCGTGGAATGGGCGTGGCCGTCATCACCAGGATGTGCGGCGGCGTATCGTTCTTTTCCCACAGCCGCGCGCGCTGCGCCACGCCGAAGCGGTGCTGTTCGTCTACGATCGCCATGCCGAGGTGTTTGAATTTCACTTCGTTTTCCAGCAGGGCGTGCGTGCCGATGAGGATATGGATATTTCCTGCCTCGGTGTCCGCCAGTATCTGTTTCCGCGCTTTCCCTTTAATGTTGCCGGTGAGCAGCGCCGTTTTCAGCGGCATATCTTTCAGCAGTTCGGAAATGCCTTTGTAATGCTGCTGCGCCAGTATTTCGGTAGGCGCCATCAGGCAGCCCTGGAAACCGTTGTCTATGGCGATAAGCAGTGACAGCAACGCCACCATCGTTTTGCCGGAGCCAACGTCGCCCTGTACGAGGCGGTTCATCTGGTGACCGGTGGTCGTGTCTTTCCGGATCTCTTTCAGCACGCGTTTCTGCGCGCCGGTGAGCGCGAAGGGAAGATGGTGGTTGTAAAAGGTGTTGAAGGTATCGCCGACGTTGTTGAAAATAAAGCCCTGGCTGTTTTTATGGCGGCGGATCTTCAGGCGGCAGATGCGCACCTGGGCGAGGAAAAGCTCTTCGAACTTCAGCCTGCGCTGCGCCTGCCGGGCCTCATCTTCCGTTTGCGGCAGGTGTATCTTGAAATACGCCTGGGAACGCGGCATCAGCCTGAACTGCTGTAAAATGGACCCGGGGATGTTTTCCTTTATTTCGGCCATGGATAGCTGTTCCAGCAGGTTGTGCGTCAGTTTGCCGATGGCTTTGGCGGTGAGGCCGCGGGCTTTAAGTTTTTCAGTAGTATAATACACCGGTTCGAGATGTTGTTTGCCGGTGGCCGTCTCTTCCGTGAGCAGGTCCATTTCGGGGTGGGCCATCTGTAAAATGCCGTTGAACTGCGACAGCCGGCCGAACACAAGGTATCCCGCGTTTTCGCGCAGCGACTTCTGCATCCATTGCCAGCCCTGGAACCAAACGAGGTCGATGCGCCCGGTTTCGTCCTGCAGCGTGGCTACCAGCCGTTTGGCGCGTTTATCCCCCACCACTTCCATATGCACGATGCGCCCCCTGATCTGCACATATTCCTCCATGCCGCTCAACTGGCGGATCTTTTCCACTTTCGTGCGGTCCACGTACCGGAAGGGGTAATATTCCAGCAGGTCGCGGAAGGTGTGCACGCCGATCTCCTTACGCAACAGTTCGCCCCGCTGGGGGCCAACGCCTTTCAGGTATTCGATCGGGTTGGGCAATATGGAAGAGATATAACTCAAAAGCGCATGTTAAATGAGGGTACGAAGTACGGCAATTTCATAAAAAAAGGCAAACGGCCGTATGGCATGCAATGCAAAAAGAAGCCCGGAAACGTTGCTGCTTCCGGGCTTCAGGGATATCGTAAAGCTGATTATTCAGCGATCGCTTCTACTTTTCCTTCCGCGAACAGCTTCATCCATTCAGAAGTAACGGATTTCGGCCTTTCGAGGGAGAGGTTCAGCGCACGGTCCCAGCAGAGGGAAGCCAATACGCCGAGCGCGCGGCTTACGCCGAACAGCACGGTGTAAAATTCGTATTCCACCAGGCCGTAGTGCAGCAGCAATGCGCCGGAATGCGCGTCTACGTTCGGCCAGGGGTTTTTCACCTTGCCAAGGTCCTGCAGGATGGTTGGAACGGTATCGTATACCGCCCAAACGATGCGTACCAGCTCGTCTTCAGGCAGGTGTTTTTTTGCGAACTCCATCTGCGCAGTGAAGCGCGGATCGGTTTTGCGCAGTACGGCGTGGCCGTAGCCCGGCACTACTTTACCTTCGGAGAGGGTCTTTTTCACATATGCCGCGATCTGCTCTTTGGTGGGAACGCCGCCGCCAAGCTCTTCGCGCATGCTCAGTATCCATTTGATCACTTCCTGGTTGGCGAGGCCGTGCAGGGGGCCGGCAAGACCGTTCATGCCCGCCGCGAAAGACAGGTAGGCGTCGCTGAGGGCGGAACCTACGAGGTGCGTGGTATGCGCGCTCACGTTACCGCCTTCGTGGTCTGCGTGGATCACCATGTACAGGCGCATCAGTTCTTTGAACCCTTCGTCTGAGTAACCCAGCATATGCGCGAAGTTCGCAGCCCAGTCGAGCATGCCGTCCGGCTGGATATGCTGGCCGTTTTTGTATTTGCGGCGGTAGATATAGGCGGCTACACGGGGCAGGCGCGCGATGAGGTTCAGCGTGTCCTCATACATATAGCTCCAATAATCTTTTTTATTCATACCGTCGGCATATGCTTTCGCAAACACGGATTCGGTCTGCAGGGCCATTACCGCAACGGTAAACATGGTCATGGGGTGGGTGGAGATAGGCAGTGCCTCGATGGCGTCGAACACGTGGTTGGGCACGTGGCTGCGGCGGCCGAGCACGCTGCTGAGGGTCTGTACGTCTGCTTCGGTGGGCAGCTCGCCGATCAACATCAGGTAAAATAAACCTTCCGGCAGGGGCTCCGCGCCGCCGGGGGCTTTTGGAAGATGTTCCCTCAGTTCGGGGATGGAATAACCGCGGAAGCGGATACCTTCATTCGCATCCAGCAGGGAAGTTTCGGTAACGAGGCCGGTAATGCCGCGCATGCCCTGATAAACCTGGGCCACTGTTACATCGTCTACTTTTTTTGTACCATGATTCTTGAGCAGGTCCTTTACCTCTGTGCCCAGTTCATCTGCTTTAGCCTTGAATTTCTCTTTTATATAACTCATTTTCCCGCAATGATTTAGAAAAATTAACGAAATCGATCAATGAACAAAAGTAATGATAAACACTTAAAATCCCTATCGTTTCAGGGAGATTTAACGTATAATTTCAAGCTTTTGATCAAAAATCATCAGAAGGTTTACTTCGGGGCGCGGAAATAGAGATAAACGGCCAGTCCCGCGAAAACGAAGTTGGGTATCCATGCCGCCAGCAGGGGGTCCAGGTCGGCTTTGGTGGCGAACACGGTGGAGAATTGCATAAAGAGGATATAGAGCGCGGAGATCACGATGCCCAGCGCCAGGTGCAGGCCGCTTCCGCCCCTCACCTTCCGGCTGGAAATGATCGCGCCGATCAGCACGAGGATGATCACCGCCACGGCGGCGGAGGTACGGCGGTGTTTTTCAACATAAAATACGTTCAGCCCTTCCGCACCGCGCAGCTCCTCCCTTTCCAGGTAACGGTTCAGCTCGGGCGTGGTCATGGCCTGTTCCTTGTTTTTTTCTTCTACCATTTCGGCGGGCAGCAGCGGGATCTTGAGTGTCGTGTCGCTGGCCGTGCGCAGGGTTTCGCGCATGCCGTTGATGGTGCGCTCGGTAATGAAGTCGAGTTTCCAGCTGCGGGTGGTGGAGTCCCACGAAACACGGTCCGCCTTCAGGTTGTAGATCACCTGCTGGCCTTTGATGCGTTTGAGCACGAAGTTGGAACCTTTCTTATAGTTGGGATCGTACAGGCCGAAGGTGATATAGGTCACGCTGTCTACCCGCATGGTTTTATCGGTCAGCGCCTCATGGTCTTTCGGCGCGCTTACGTATTTGTTCTCGAAGGCAGTGCGGATGCGGTTGGCTTCGGGTACTACCCAGCGGTTGGCCGCCCAGAGTATCGATGCGAACAGCACGGCGCCCACCCAGTAAGGCCGGAGGAAACGCCTGAAACTTACGCCGGCGCTCAGGATGGCCACGATCTCGGTTTTGTAGGCGAGCTTGGAGGTGAAAAAGATCACCGAAATGAAGATGAACAGCGGGAAAAGCAGGGCGGCGATATGGGGGATGAAACCGATGTAATAATGCATGAACACGAAGCCGATGGAGAGGTCGTGCTCCAGGAAGTCGTCGATCTTTTCCGTGATGTCTATCACTACCGAGATCACCAGCAGGATCATCAGGGAATAAACGAACGTGCCGATGAACTTGCGCAGTATGTACCAGTCTATCTTCTTCATATGTTGATTGGGCGGCCGGGCTTAAAGGTGCAAAGCTAGTATTCCGCGTGCATCTAATATGCGATTTTATTCTATGATGAGCAATTTTAACATAAATACTACAGCCTGGTTTGCAGCTGCGGCACCACCTGCCGTTTCCAGGAACCGTAGGTGCCCTGCAGTATTTGTTCCCGCGCGGCTTTGACCAGTTCGAGGTAAAAACAGAGGTTGTGGATGCTGGCGAGCGTCATGCCGAGTATTTCGCCGGCCACGAAGAGGTGGCGCACGTAGGCTTTGGAATAGTTGCGGCTGGCGTCGCAGGGGTTTTGTTCGTCCAGCGGGCTGAAATCTGCCGCCCATTTTTTATTGCGGATGTTGATCACGCCGTTCCAGGTGAACAACATGCCGTTGCGCCCGTTTCGTGTAGGCATCACGCAGTCGAACATATCGATGCCCAGCTCGATGTTGTTCAGGATATTCCAGGGAGTGCCCACGCCCATGAGGTAACGGGGTTTTTCCACCGGCAGCAGCTCTGTAACCAGCCCGCACATTTCGTACATCTCGTTTTCCGGCTCGCCCACGCTCAGCCCGCCGATGGCGTTGCCGGCGCAGTTGCGCGACGCGATGGCCTCGGCCGAGATCTTCCGGAGGTCTTTGTACGTACTGCCCTGCACGATGGGAAACAGCGTTTGTTCGTACCCGTATTCCGGCGAAGTTTCGCCGAGGCGTTTGATGCAGCGGTCCAGCCAGCGGTGGGTGAGCTCCATGCTGCGTTTGGCATAGCCGTATTCGCTGGGGTAAGGCGGGCATTCGTCGAAGGCCATGATAATGTCCGCCCCGATGCTGCGCTGGATGTCCATCACGTTTTCGGGAGTGAACAAATGGCGGCTGCCGTCGATATGGCTTTGAAACACCACGCCTTCTTCTTTGATCTTGCGGTTGGCGGCGAGGGAAAACACCTGGTACCCGCCGCTGTCGGTGAGGATGGGACGGTCCCAGCCGTTGAACTTATGCAATCCCCCGGCCTGTTTCAACACCTCCGTTCCGGGGCGCAGGTAAAGGTGATAAGTGTTGCCGAGGATGATCTGCGCGTTCACTTCGGTGCGCAATTGTTCCTGGGTAACGGCTTTCACGGAGCCCACGGTACCCACGGGCATAAAAATGGGCGTCTGGATGGCGCCATGCGCGGTGGTAATGGTGCCGGCCCTTGCGCCGGAAGGATCAGTGGTGATAAGATCGAACTGCAAGACTGTCTGTATTTTTTCAGGGGGCAAAGGTATTGAATATCCCAGTATTAATTTTTCCACAACCTTACATAGGTAAATAAAAACATATATTTTTGCCCCCTATGTCGGACAACCTGGGGATTATCATTTTTTATGTTTTCGCCGCTTCAGCGGGAGTGCAGGTATTGTATTACCTCGTCTTTTTTTCAAGAGTGGCGTTCTACCGGCGCCGGTTCGACGAGGATCATCCGCCGCAGGAAGCCCTGTCTGTCATCATTTGCGCCAAAAACGAGGAAAGAAGCCTTCCCAAAAACCTTCCCACCGTGCTCCAGCAACGCTATCACATCCATCAGCAGCCGGAATACGAAGTGATCGTGGTGAACGATAATTCGGAAGACGATTCCAAATATTACCTCGCCTCCATCGAAAACGGTTATTCACATTACCGCCATATCGAGATCAAACAGGCGGCGCAATTCATTCCCGGTAAAAAATACCCCCTTTCCATCGGCATCAAAGGCGCCAAATACGATACGGTGGTGCTTACGGACGCAGACTGCAAGCCCGCCAGCACCTACTGGCTTTCGATGATCTCCCAGGGCTTCAGCAACGGCAAGGAGATCGTGCTGGGTTACGGCCCGTATTACAAAAAGCCGGGCTTCCTCAACAAGGTGATCCGCTACGAAACTTATTTCAGCGCCCTTCAATACCTGTCCTTCGCCATGGCCGGCATTCCCTATATGGGCGTGGGCCGCAACCTGGCGTATAAGAAAGAGCTTTTTTTTAAACATAAAGGCTTCACCGCCCACCAGCATATCACTTCGGGGGACGACGACCTGTTCGTGAACCGCGCCGCCAATGGCTCCAACGTGGGCGTTGTGATCAACAAACACGCGTTCGCCTACTCCGAGCCGAAAACCAAATGGAAACACTGGTTCGCGCAGAAAAACAGGCATATGAGCACCGGCAAACACTACCGTTTCGGGCATAAAATGCTGCTGGGACTGTTCTCCCTCTCCCACTTCGTATTTTACCCGGCGATGGTGGCCGCATTGTTCTACATGCCGATGCTGTACATAACGCTCGGCATCCTGGGCGGCAAAGCGCTGATACAGTCCGTGATCACTTTCATGGCGCTTAAAAAGCTGGACGAGAAGGACTTATTCTGGTACAGCTGGCTGATGGATATCCTCATGTTCCTTTATTATGTTATCTTCACGCCCGCATTGTTCTTCCAGAAAGGACGAAGCAAGTGGAAATAAACATGGAGACCGTTTTAAAATATTTCGCCGATTTTACGCCCAAACAGCTCGACCAGTTCCGTGCCCTGGAACCGCTTTACAGGGAATGGAACGAAAAGATCAACGTGATCTCACGTAAAGACATCGATTCGCTGTACGAAAAACATGTGCTGCATTCGCTGGCCATCGCGGCAGTAGCCGATCTCCCTGACGGTTTGCAGGTGCTGGACCTCGGTACCGGCGGCGGTTTTCCGGGCATTCCGCTGGCCATTTTTTTCCCTGGAGTGCATTTTCACCTCGTCGATTCCATCGGTAAAAAAATAAAAGTGGTGGAAGGCGTGGCCGAAGCCCTGAATCTACAGAATGTGACCACCGCCCATTCCCGGGTGGAGGATATCAAAAACCGCAAGTTCGACCTCGTGGTATCCCGCGCGGTGGCTCCCCTGAAGGACCTCTGGCAGTGGAGCAAGCCGCTCGTCAAAAAAAATGCGGACGAAAGCCGCCCCTCCGGCCTTATCTGTCTCAAAGGCGGCGACCTGGCGCAGGAGATCTCCGAAAGCGGCGCCCGGCCTAAGATGGTCAATATCTACAAGCTCTTTCCCGAAGAGTTTTTCCAGGAAAAATATGTTGTAGCCGTAAGATAACCCGCGTGGCGGGCGTTTGGAACGGGCCTGCTCAGAACCCGGCGTCTTCGTCTGTATGGCTGAGCTCCGTTTCGAGCGTGCAATGGGAAATATTGAGATGATGCAGCGCGTGTTTCAGTTCTTTTTTCACGGCAGCCACCTGTTCGTCCGTTAACCCGGATTGAACGGTAACATGGGCCGTGAGGGCGTTTTCCGTGGTGCTTACCGCCCAGATGTGCACGTGATGCAGGTCTTTCACGCCCGGAACGGCAACGGCCGCTTTCTGCACTTGTGCCACTGAAATGCCGGAAGGCACCCCGTCGAGGGATAAACGGAGGCTGTCGCGCAGGAGGTCCCAGGTGCCGTACACGATCACGGCCATTACAACGATGCTCACGGCCGCGTCTATCCAGTACTGCTGCGTGTACAGCATTAGCAAACCGGCGCCCACGGTGCCGAGAGACACCAGCGCGTCCGCCATCAGGTGCAGGTAGGCCCCTTTTACGTTCAGGTCGGTTTCTTTGTCGCGGAAAAAAAGGAAAGCGGAAATGGTGTTGATCACGATGCCGATGCCGGCCACGCTTGCCACCGGCCCTCCGGAGAGGGGCACGGGGTGGCGGAGGCGCCCAATCGCCTCATAACCAATGGCTCCCACGGCGATCAATAAAATAATGGCGTTCAATAATGAGATCAGGATGGTACTTTTGCGGTAGCCGTACGTATACTTAGGGCCGGGCGGCACCCGCGCCAGCCGGAAGGCCAGCATCGACAGGGCCAGGCTGGCCACGTCGCTGAGGTTGTGGCCCGCGTCGGACAACAGGGCGAGCGAACCGGTGGAAAAACCCGCAACGGCTTCCACCACCACAAAAGTGAGGTTCAGGCCAATACCCGCCAGGAAGGCCCTGTTCAGCCGGGAAGCTCCCAGGGGAGCGTGAGCGTGATCGTGCATTATCTTAAAAATACGAAGACCCGTTTAAAAAAAACGTGGCGGGCATACAATAAGCGGCCTGCTGGTTCGTCTACCTAACTAAGATGAACGAGTGGCTTTCCATAAAAAAACCCATGGCACTGGAACAAAACGAGCGCATACAGCGAACGGTGGAAAAGGAACGCAACCGGCTCCTGCAATTCATCCGCAAAAGGGTGGATAACGTGGCCGACGCGGAAGATATTCTGCAGGACGTGCTGTACCAGTTCACGCAGTACCTCCGCCTGGGAACGGATATAGATTCACTGACCGGATGGCTTTTCGCGGTTACCCGCAACCGTATTACAGACTGGTTCCGGAAAAAGCGGGAAGACCGGTTTTCGGACACGGCGATCGAAACTGGCGACGGCGAGGGGCCCCTCTACCTGTCAGACATCCTGCCCGACGCTTCCGCGAAAACAGACGTGCCCATGCTGCGGAAATTCATGTCGGAGGCCATTACCGAGGCTATCGACGAATTGCCGGAAGAGCAGCGGTACGTGTTCCTTCAGCATGAAGTGGAAGGCCGATCCTTCAAGGAAATTTCCGCTGAAACGGGCGTGTCCGTCAACACCCTGCTCAGCCGCAAACGTTACGCGGTGCTGGCCCTGCGCGAGAGGCTGGCGGTATTGTATAAAGAATTAATGAACGACTAAACGTATTGATATGAACAAAAAACATATCGGCTGGAAAATATTGGCTGCGATCGTAGGTATCCCCGCATTTGCAGCGCTGTTAGGATTTACCACCATGTATCTCTGGAACTGGCTGATACCTTCCCTTTTCAACGGGCCGGTGATCAACTTCTGGCAGGCATTGGGCCTCTTTATCCTTTGCAAGCTCCTGTTCGGCTTCTCGAAAGGCGGCGGGCACGACAGAGGCAAAAGCTGGCGCTGTAAAAAAGAACGGTGGAAAGAACACATGAAAGCAAAAATGGAGCATCTTTCCCCGGAAGAAAGAGAAAAACTCAAGAGCCATTTTGACCGTTGCATGACCGGCCGCTGGGGTTCCAAACCCAGTGAAGAAACCACCGGCGCAAGGGAAGAATAACCACTACAACCTGACTGTATGCAACCCGTATCCAACACCGGCGTCATGATCGGCATTTTCAAAACAAATATCCGCACGTACCACGAGCGAAACCTTATCGTCAGCGCAATTTGCAGTAACTTTGAAGTCTCTTCCTGCAATATTGATATTGAAGATTGCGATAAAGTACTTCGTGTGGTGGATATGAAAGTGGATGAACATTCCATCATCCGTTTCGTGCAGGAAAGAGGATTCCTCTGCGAAGTGCTTGAATGACAAATTTAACCGGACCTTATGCAAAAGACAGCCATACAAACCCTACTGAACGGCAGCTTCACCGACTTTTCCGCATTCATCGAAACGCTTTCAGACCATCGTTTTATCGTATCGCCTGAAGGCAAATGGTCTGCCGCCCAGCAGCTGGACCACCTCATCCGCAGCGCCAAACCGGTGAACACCGCCCTGGGCATGCCGCGTTTTTTCCTGCGCTGGTTCGGCAAACCCGCCGCGCCTTCCCGCAGCTTTGAAGAGATCAGGGAAAACTACCGCGGCTTGCTGAAAAACGGCGCCGTAACCACCCGGCCTTACATCCCGCATGTAAGCGAAGCAGACCAGAAACAGCCGTTGCTCAAACAGTTCGCCCAGCAGAAAGACAAAATGCTGCAGCTGATCGATAACTGGAGCGAACAGGAGCTGGACCGCTACCAGGGCCCTCACCCGCTGATGGGCAAACTCACCGTCCGCGAGATATTGTATTTCACCGCGTATCATAATTACCATCACCTGCATAGCCTGCAATCGCGCGAGCAGCTGGAACAGCCGTGGGCCGCACAGCTCGAAAGGGTTATTTTCTGATACGCCGTAAACGATCTTTCCCGTTCCCGCGCCGCGGGAGCGGGATTTTTTTTGTCTAACGCCCTCGTAAAAACGTATTTCCACCTATGGCCGTACCGGCACAAATTCGTAACTTCAGGAAAACCCCGATCCACTAACTCAGGCAGCCCGCCGGCCACCCCAAAATTCCGATGCCCGTGCTGCCGCAAACATTGATCCGATGAAACTGAAATGGCTGTTCGCCTGTCTGCTTCCGCTATTATGTTTTGCCGTGAAAACCCGCGCGCAAAGCGAATTTCCAAAGGGATGGATCTTTCCGCTCGAATGGGGAGGAGGCATGGTCACGTCTTTCCACGGCGCGGACCCCGATCTTTTTGTAGCCACGCTGGCCTTTTCGCCGCAGGTAACCGTGGTGCCCGGCAGGCTCCGGCTGGGCCTTACCGGCGGAGGCGCTTTTTACAACAAACGCATTTACGGCACCGGCGGGGGCCGCGTATCGCTGATGATCAGCCAGGGCCCTAAAGTAATGGAAAGCACGGTGGTGAACGCGCAACTGGTGGGCGAATACCTGTTCGGCACCGAAAACCAGCGCCTCGTTGGCGGCGGCTTCGCCTTCGAGATCGGGCAGATGGCCACCATGAGCATGAAAGTTCACCGCGATTACGCCTGGAACGACTGGTGGTTCACCGGCAGCTTCGGCATTCATCTTTTCAAAAAACCACCGCCCCGCCCGCCCGTTTTGTAAACCTCAAAAACACCCCTTTATGTCCAAAACAGCACTGGTGATCAGTGGCGGAGGCTCCAAAGGAGCGTTCGCCGTAGGCGTGCTCAAATACATGGCCGCCACACCCAAAATCCAGTTCGACACCCTTTGCGGCACCAGCACCGGCTCCCTCATCATACCGCTCGCCGCCATCGGAGAAATCAACCTGCTGGAGAAATTATACACCACCCACGTTACCAGCGACATCGTTATCACCGGCAACGTGATCAACCGTTTCGCGGGGAAAGATACTTATTCGTTGTTCGACGCGCAGCCGCTGGCGCAGCTTATCAAAAAGACCTTCACAGACAACATGTACCAGTCCATTCTCGACACCGCGAAAGGACTGTACCTCACCACCGTTTGCCTGCAAACCGGCCGCATTACCTATTTCACCACCAGCGACCTGCCCATGACCTCGCCGGAATACGATGTGATCCGCATACAGGACGCCAGCACTTTCCGCCGCGCCATGTTCGCATCGTCCTGCCAGCCCGTGTTCATGCCGCCGTATAACGTGATAGAAAGCCAAAGCCTGCAGTATGTAGACGGCGGCCTGCGCGAATATGCGCCGGTAGATCTCGCCATCGACACCGGCGCCACGGAGATCTACGCCATTTTGCTTTCGCCAGAAAAACCGGAAACAGACGATCATGTTTTCAAAAGTCCGTTCGAGATATTGCAGCAAACGATGGACTGGTTCACGATGGACGTTGCGGTGAACGACCTCCGCATGCCCAAGTACGTGAACCGCAGCCTGCAATATCTCAAAGCCGTGAAAACAAAAATGAAAGAAGCGGGAATAAAAAACAAAGAGATCGAAGCGTTTTTCGATGTGCCGTTCGATAATCCCTTTCTCGGGAAATCGGACCTGAAGCTGCACATCATCCGCCCGGAAAAGCCGCTCAACGGCGGCCCCGGCGGCCTCACCTTCGACCCTTCGGAAATGAAAAAGATGGTGGCTTACGGCGAAGAAACCGCCCGGAAATATTTTGAGAGCCTGTAAATAGGAACGGGCGCCCGTTGCGGAGCGCCCGTTTTTTTATAAAGATGACGGATCATTCGTCCACCGCCTTGTTGTTGTTCCTGTTCACGTCCGCCATGCGCATGCTCGGGTCGATGTCTATGCTTTTCAGCTGGCTGATCGGCGTGTCGATGGTGAGGGTGTAAGTGGGGTGCGTCCAGCGCCAGCCGTCGTGCACGATGCGTTTTTCATCCGCATTTTCGGCGGGTTTGTTGCCGAACATGATGGTGAGCGGGATGTAATGCAATTCTTTCCGCCCGTCTTTCAGCTCCACCTGCAGATCTATCGGCATGGGAAACTCCCCGACCCTGCGCAGCGTCACGACTGTTTTGCCATTCACTTCATTGATGCTGTCCAGCGCGTAATCGATGTGTTTGGTGGTGTTGCGCATGTATTCCAGGTACCAGTCCAGCTGGATGCCGCTTTGTTTTTCCATCACCCTGATAAAATCGTTGGCGTTGGGATGTTTGAAACGCCATTCCTGGTAATACCGCAGCAAACCCGCGTCCCTGTTAGCCGCGCCGATCACGTAACCCAGCTGCTCGAGGAATATCGCGCCTTTTGAATAGGAACTGATGCTGTAAGCGTAATTGGTGTTGAAATGGTCCGCATGCGTGCTGATCGGTTCTTCAAAACCGCTGCGCACCAATGCGAAATAATTACGGTAACTGGGCGCGTGCGGCCATTTGCCCGCCAGCGAATCCACGGTGTTGCCGATGGTATTGTCTTCTGCGAATGTGGTGAAACCCTCGTCCATCCAGGGGTACAGGCTTTCGTTGGTACCGAGCATGCCCTGGTACCAGCTGTGCATCCATTCGTGGATAGCTACGCCGTACAGGCCATCCATTTTGCCGTTGCCCATGATGAGCGTGGCCATGGGATATTCCATGCCCCCGTCTCCGCCCTGGATAAAGGAATATTGTTTGTACGGGTAAGCGCCGTAATGTTTTTTGATATACTCGTACGCAACGGGTATCATCTTCGCCAGCTGCGGCCAGGTGTTTTTCGTGGTATCGTTCTCGATATAGAAAAAATGCGCGGTGAAGCCATCTACCGGCTGCGTGATGTGTTTATAATCCGGATCGGCCGCCCACACGAAGTCGTGCACGTTCGGCGCATTAAAATGCCAGGTGAGCGTATTGCCCGCCGGGCGCGTCACTTTCGAGCTCTTTGTTTCGTAACCATAACCGATCTGCTGCGGGTTTTGCAGGTAACCGGTAGCGGCCAGCACATAATTTTTATCGATGGTGATCTTCACGTCGAAGTCGCCCCAAACACCGTAGAACTCGCGCGCGATGTAAGGCGTGGGATGCCAGCCTTCGTAATCGTATTCGGCCATTTTGGGATACCACTGCGACATGGAATAATCCACTCCTTCCTTGTTGTTCCTGCCGCTGCGGCGGATCTGCACGGGCACCTGCGCGTCGAATTCCATGTTGAAGGTAACGGTGGTTTTAGGCAGGATGGGTTTGTCGAGGTCTACCACGAGAATGGTCTCTTCGGTCCTGAACTGCTGCTGCCGCCCGTCCATGGTGAGGGAGCGCACTTTCTGGTAACCGATCTCGTTGGGCTGCAGTTTGGAAATGCGGTCGGTTACGCGGCTGTCCCAGTCATGCCGGTCCACGCCTTTGGAATCTTTACCGATAATGATCTTGCCAAGCTCCCGGCTGCGCACGTCCATCATGCTGTTGGGCTGAAAGGCGTTCCATTGCAGGTGATAAAACACGCGGGAGAGGGTATCGGGAGAATTGTTGGTGTATTCCAGCTGTTGTTTGCCGGTAAACTGGTGGTTTTTGACGTCCATCCGGATGTCCATGTCGTATTTTACGCGTTGCTGCCAGCGGTCTGCCTGTGCCATGGCCGAAGAAGCTCCCAGCAGGAAAAATAGCGCCGGGATGATTGATTTACTCATATTCAGATCATTGGTCTAAGGGGCGAAAATAGGAAATTTCGCTCAGCACGGGGGCGGATATTGGATATACGGTCCGGCGGGCCGCACCGGGCGGATGGCGCAACGCCGCGGCGCCGGGTTGCACATGCCCGGTAATACCTGCTTTGGCAGCTGTTTCCAAAAGACTACGCGATCGTTTTGCCCTGGGTGGTCACCGGCTGATCGAGCATCCAGTTGCCTTTGCTCATCTGGTCGATGAACGTTTTGGTGCGGTACACGGTGGGATGAAGCACTTTCTTTTTATGCGTAGCGAGCCAGTTCTGCCGCGCTTTGGTATACGCCGCGATCCAGGCTTTTTCGTCGCCGCCGCGCAACGGCGTGCGCTCGGGGAAACGAACGCGCAGGAAACCGGGAATGGAGCCGGAATGAATGTAGCTGTCGTAGATCACGAGCAGGCTCAGCGGCAGCGCAAACTGTTCCGCCGTAAAGAAATGCAGCGCGGGCTGGAAATACAGGATCTCGAAAGTTTCATCCTGCGCCTGCCGCATGAGCGGGTCTTCCTTCGCGCTTTTTTTCAGCAGGTCTTTGAAATCTTTATTGTCTACCAACGGCACTGCGCCCACTTTGGGCAGGAAGGCGTTGAATTCGCCGGAGAATTTTCCGCCGATGGCAATGTAACGTTCCAGCAAATTGCGCAGGTTGCCCTGCTCAGTGGTCTGGCTGCGGCCATAAGTGATCTGGCGGCTGCCGTTCCTGCCGTCGGGGAAAATGGCGATCGCATCGTACCTGCCTTCCGGCGTGCCGGTTTCGAATACGTTCACAATGGCCATGATCTTATTTTTAATCGCGGGTGTGATCATAACGGTATATGTTGATGTGAGTAAATCATTTTCCTTCCTTCTCCAGCTCGCGTTTTACGCCGGCAAGTATGTCCTGGTGCGAAAGCGCGAGGTCTCCCTTTTCCAGCGCGTTCAAACAAACGTACTGTACCATGTTCATGATGTGCGAGCCCGTCAGCTCATGCGCTTCCGCAATGGCGGGCAGGTCTACGTCCTTTTTCAGTTTCACTTCCCCGGGAAACGCTTTCAGCAGCAGTTTCAGCCTTTCTTCCGGCCTGGGCGGCGGGAAATAAATGATGGAACTGAAACGGCGGATGAACGCATCGTCCATATTGTTTTTAAAATTGGACGCGAGAATCGTTAAGCCAGAATGCATCTCGATGCGCTGCAGCAGGTACGATACTTCCTGGTTGGCGTATTTGTCGTGCGCGTCGCGTACGCCGGTGCGTTTCCCGAAAATCGCGTCCGCCTCGTCGAAAAATAATATCCAGTTTTTGTGCTCCGCTTTGTCGAACAGCGAAGCCAGGTTTTTTTCCGTTTCGCCGATGTATTTGGAAATGACCATCGACAGGTCGATGCGGAACACTTCCCTGCCGGTGTATTTCCCCAGTAGCGTGGCGGTGAGCGTTTTCCCCGTACCGGGCGGGCCGTAGAACAGTACGCGGTAACCGGGCTTCAGCTTGCGTTTCATGCCCCAGTCGTGCATCAGCGTATCGTGATGTTTGATCCAGCTTTCCAGCTCGCGGATCTGTTTCCACACGCCGTCGGGCAGCACGAGGTCGTCCCATTCCATCATGGTCGTGATGTGCTCCGCGGGAAAATGCATGCTGAGGCGGGGCAGGCCGATCCTGCCGGTGGTGAATACTTCGGAATATTCGGGATCGAGCACCAGCCGACCGCTCAGCGGCGGTTCGCCGGGGCGCACGGTATCGATGCTGAGCATCTTGTACCGGAAAAAATAACTCTCTTCCGAAAACAGTGGCAACGTTCTGAGCCGCAACGCCGCGTCTGTTCCCGCAAGCAGGAACATCACGGTTTCGCCGGTAGCCAGCGTGCCGCGGTGGCTCGTGCCTTTTACGCCGCCAAATTCCGGGAATTCGCCGCCCTGCGGCAAAAACTGCTGGATCAGCTGGTCAAAAAAACCGCTCAGCACAAACGGCGCGAGGGCGCTCATGAGCAGCACCAGTTCTTCGGGAGCCGTTTGCGAATGGCGGATGAATTTTGAAAAAGAAGTTTCGTCTGTCGCGGGCGGCTGCGGCATTTCGGGCACCGTCATCGTTTCGCCTTTAAAATGCGCCGCCAGCCGCGCATGCGCAAAAACGCGCAGGTATTCGAGGGCCGCTACGAGGTAAGGACCGTGCACGCCGTTAGACGTGACGCGCGGGGGTGTAATGTTGGATGGTTTAAGCATTGCGTTCGCCTGTATCTGTGCCCGGCATCACGGGGAAATCGCCCGGTTCTCTTTCGGGAACGGGAAAATCGCCGATGTCTGCCTGGCAATTGGGTATTGCATCGTTGTCGTAGATCACGCGCACGCGTGAGGTGCTGAGCCCGAGCATGGCGGCCACCTGTTCGCGGAACAGGTTGAAGTGCCGCCTGTGCGCGCGTTCGGCTGGATTGTTCATCACGCCGCCGCCGGGATCGCGGAAGCCGGTACGGCCGCCTGTGGCGAAGTTCGTACCGTTGGTAGTGAAATATTCTTCCGCGTTGCCGATCATATGACCGAATTCGTGCGTTACGTCTACGGTATCTCCCGTTCCCCAGTCCGTCATGCTGGTGGTACCGCCGAGGCCGGCAATTCCGCCGGGGGAAACGGTTCCGGGCGCCTGCGGGTTGATGGCGTAATGCGCTCTCGCCGGGTCGCTCACCCATTGAAGATTTACGACGATGGGCAGTTTGCACGGGCCTTGCGGCACGCCCGGCGGCGTAATTCGCAGGAACATGCGGTTGCTCCATTTCCGTTCTATCGCTCTTTCCCAGGCTCTTCTCACCGCGCGCGGCGCCGTAGAGCTGAGCCGCATGATGAGCGAAACGCGGCCCATCAGTGCGTCGAGGTCGATGGTGAAACGTGCGTCCCAGGTGAACGTGCCGTTCCAGGCGGAGAAGGCCGCCGGCGCGTTGGAGATCGTTTCCGTTTGCGATTCGTTCACTTCGCGGCGCATCCGCATGCGGTAAGGCCATGGGTACCGCTGGATCACCTTCCGGGAAAGCGAACCGTTCTGCTGCACCACATGCGTCAGCTCATGCGCCAGCAATTGCCGGCCGGAAGTTGAACCGGGCGCGAATTGCCCTTTGTTGAAAAAGATGTCGTTGCCCGTTGTGAATGCGCGGGCGCTGAGCGTGCTGCTGAGCTGCGCGGCACGATCGTCCGCATGAATACGCACATCCCCGAAATCGCGCCCGAAGCGGGGTTCCATGAAGCCGCGCGTTTCGGCCGGCAATGCATGCCCGCCGCCACGGCTGCTGTTGATGGCGCTTTCCGTGCGCGCGCCAACAGCAGGCGCCGGTGCGGCGCCATGGCGCTGCACCGGCGAAATACTGTCCGTCAGCGGTTTACGGTGCGCCTGTTCTTTTTCTTCCTGTTCGCACGCCGCGCATTTGCGTTGTATGCCTGGCGATGCGTTGCCGAAAAAAGAAGGCTGTGGGTCAGGCATGCGCATCACCTGGTCGGCCATCGCGTCCGCTTCTTTTTCATGCATATCGCCCGGCTCGTTTATGGTGAGCTTGGGCTGGAAGAAAGGAGGCCCTCCCGAAACGGGAGAACGTCCTTTGGGCGGGGCGGTAATTTCCCTGTTCATGACAAAAATTAAAAATGCCTTACGGTTTCTTTTTCCTGAACATCAGCCACAGCAGGAGAATGATCAGCAGCAGGATGATCCAGATCGTCCAGGCGGGAAGACCGATGGATTCCAGCCATTTTTTGATCTGGTCGATGAATGAGCCGCTCTTGCCTGCATTCTCCAGTTTGCCTGAATATATTTCCTGGCCAACAATGGTGAGTTTCGTAGGCTGGTCTATCGCACCGGTGAAGGTGATGGTATACCGGCCGTCCTGGTGATCCTCCACGCCGGCTATTTTAATGTCGTTGTTGGAAACGGCGAAACCCGGGCCCATAGCGGGACCGATGTATTTCCCGTAGCTGGTCATCGGCCTGAAGGTCATCACCAGCTGGCCGTTCTGGATAGTAGTGCTCACATCCGATTTGGAAAGGTCTACGCCGGAGAAGGTAACATACACGCTTTCGGAGAAAGTACGCTGGAACTCGCCGATGGTATCGTTCTTCACTTTTACGAGGTAAACGAGCTTGTACACGCCGGCTACGCTCAGCCCGTCGAAAGTGCCTTCGTATTTACCGCCGACCGTATGCGTCAGCTGCACGATGTTTTCGGATGGTTTGAAGAGTGCGCGGAAAGCAGAATCCGTTTCCCACAGCTTGTTATATTTCTGCACGCCGGAGGATGCGGAATCGGCGCCGTCGGGCTTGATGTTTTTATCGCTGCGGGCCAGTACGTCGCCTAGATCTTCGCCGGGGCGCAGCACCACGCATTTCACATCCGCATCTGTTACGGGCAGCTGCAGTTTATCGAGCGTGAAGGTGATGGGCAGTTTGTCGTTCACTTTGGGTTTCAGATTTCCCAGCGTACGTTTCATGTGCATGCGGTGGTCGTCCGCCAGCACGTTGAGGTTCACCGATCTCAGGTTCATGCCGGAATCGGCGGCCTGCACGCTCCAGGTGCCCGCGGGGTTCAGCAGCGGCGCTCCTTCAGGACTTCTCTTAAAATCGATGGTGAGCAGCAGCGTGTTGGTGTAATTGCCCACCCAAGTGGGCTGGGCGTATCTTTTTACATCTGCGCCGTCCTTTTCGATACGGATGCCCCTGTAGACCTGCAGCAGCTGCGGTATTTCCAGCTTGCGGCCTACCCTGAACTCGAGCAGGAGCTTGTCTACTTTTTTATTCAGCGGGAAAGTCTCCACCGGCACCGCTCCGGAGGACGGCAGCGCTTTAAACGCGGTGGTCACGATCTGCGGGCTGAATTGCGAAAGCATGTCCACGAACTGCACCATAAACCCCATGGAAAGATCGCCGCTGGCAAGCCCGCCCTGGAATTCGAAATTGGTACCGTCCAGCGTGGTGTTGTAACTGCCGCGGTTGGATGTGGCCAGGCCCAGCAAAACGGTATGGAAAGGCGCACTGGGGCTGCCGATGCCGATGGTGGATATTTTAATGCCGCCGGCAGCCGGCCCGCCGGGAATGGTGGTGCCGTCGTTATACCCGGTGCCTGCGTCGTTCACCCTGGGGTTCTGGTTCTGTTCGCCGTCGGTAAACACGAGTATGCTGCGCGCCTTCGTTGCGTCGGAAAGCACGGTGGTAGCGGATTTTATGCCGGCGCCCAGGGCGGTCATACCGGCAGGCACGGGCGTTACGGCCACGTTGTCTATATCTGTCCCTACTGAGGTCGCCAGTGTGGCGTCCACGAGTTTCAGGGTATTGCAGCAAACGGAAGCGGGCGCGGGCGTAGTGGCGAAATAGGTGATGCCAAGGCGGTTGCTCGCATTCCTGTTTACTGTCACCTGCTGGTACAAATTGGCAAAACCACCCACGGCTTCTTTCAGCGCGTTCCAGCGGCTCGGCGCGCCGGGATTGGCGGATGTGGGCGACAGCATGCTGCCCGAACGGTCCAGCACGATCACGAGGTCCAGCGACTGGGTTACTTCCACTTCAAATGTGCGCGTACCGCTGGTGGATGTGGCCTGGTCTGTAACGCGCAGCGAAAACGACCAGGAACCCGGTTGCGTGGGCGTGCCGGAAATGATCACTTTTTCCACATCGCTGATGGGCACGTTTTCGGCGGCAGGCAGCTGCACCTGGACGCCGTCTTTGACGAACCCGTCTCCGCCGCCCAGCGGCGCAGCTCCGCCGGGGAAAGCCGCGGCAAATTCCCACAACACCATTCCACCGGTGCCGCTCGGCCCGATGGTCAGCTGGGGATTGATCGCAACGTTGATGGGCAGGTTGTAGGTATGGTCTGCATTGGCAACGTTCACTGTGATCACTTCCTGGCTTTTCGCCAGCATGGGGAGGCACATAACAAGGATGTACAGGAATAGCTGCCTGAACATCTGAAGTAAGTTTTTCACTTTTGGCTTCATGATATTTGGTTTTTTGTTTTAGTTCTATATCCAGTTCACCGTCAGCAGCGGCTCCAGCCACGGCAATTTCACGGTGGAAAAGCCCCAGGGCAGGCGCGCCAGCAGCACATCCTGCGCAAGCCGCTCCACATCCATCTTCAGGCCGTCCGGCGTTTGTTCCACTTTGCCGTTGCGAAGCAGGAAACCTTCGCGCAAACCGTCCACACCCGTGTTTCTGAGCGCCGGCCAATGCCGGAGCACGGCTTCGAGCAGTTCGGTGCAGGTGGCGGTTTCTTCAGGCTGCAGCGGCGCTTCGGTGGGCAATGGCGTGGCGGCGTCCATGCCGGTGAGTAGTTTATGGAAGGCGAGCCGGTATTCGGGCATTTCACCTTCGCCATAGGTCAGGAACGACAGGAGCTGTACGGCTTTGAACGGCGCCGCCCGCGAACACCAGCGGTTTTCTTGCCAGAGGCCCGTGCTGCTGAAAAGCTCGGTGAAGAAAGGATGCAGCAGCACGAGGCCCGCCGCTTCCACGTAAATGGCTTCATCCAGCGCGGGTTTCCCCCTCGCTTCAATTTCTTTTTCCGCAGGGGAAATCACGGATGCAGGTGTTTCCTCCCCGGGGTTTCGTTTGATCTTTTCCCGGTCGCCATCAGCAGAAGCTTCATCGGCATTTCCTTTCTCCGGCAGTTTTTTTTCTCCGGTTAGGGCCGGCTCCAGTAAAGCCGCGTATATTTCAAAATGTTCGTCTTCACGTACTTCAAGGCACGCCTCGTACATCGCCGCGATAAATTTTTCATCGAATGGCGCGAACAAATGCGTGATCGCTTCCTGGTGCGGAATTTCCTCTTTAGCGCGCAGCCACATCGTCCAGAAGCGCTGCCGGAAGAAGGGAAAGACGGCCGGATATTGTTGCGCGGTTTTCGAAAATATTTCCCACCCGCGTTTTGCGATGGCGGAATCTTTCACAAAATGTTCCAGCAGCGCCAACATCGTTTCGTCCGGAAAATGCCTGCTGGCACGGATCATGGCGGCTTCTTCGCGACGCAGTAATTGCTGCAAACGGGGAATAATACTTTTATTGGAGAGAACGGAAGGGGTGAAAAGGTTCTCCGGCGCGGTAAACCACCAGGGCAAGTTGCCTTCCTTCAGAAAATACAACAACGCCTCTCCCTCCGCCATTTCCAATTCCAGCACCTGTTCGCCGGGCAATGTTTCGGGTGCTGTTTTTTGAAAGACATTTTCTTTTGGATTTTCTTCCATTTCGCGCAACTGCTTTTCCTTCTCCGCAACCGCCTTCCTGCGGCATTCCAGCAGATGTTCGCCCAGCAAGCTCACCAGCCGTTCCCGCCCTTCGTTCACAAAACTTTCATGCGTAAACACGCCCAGGTCGATGTCGATCGAATCGATCACCAGGTGCTCGTCCGTAACAGGCAATGCGTCGAAACATTCTTCAATGCCCGGCGCGATCACCGACCTGTAATGGTCCGCCACAGACTGCTCCCATTCAAAACCGGGACGTTTGCTGTAGCCCCGCATTTCGAACACCTGTTTCTGGATGATATGTTTATTCGTTTTCAAAATCTTCGTAAATAAGATTGAGCATCGTTACCAGCGAATTACGCAACGGCCTGATCGCCGTTTCATTCGTTTCGTCCGTGATCCACGCTTCCTGCCAGAGCCGGTACCTGGTTTCGAAATTCTCAAAGCTGGGGGAATCGGGCGGTGCGCCGGGCAGCTCACGGTCTACCCACAACACACGCGGCAAAATGTGGGAAGGACAGCTTTTACGCACCTGCTGCTCCGCATGTTTGCGGAACTCCGGGTCGCGGTATTTTTCCGGGCGGGAAAGCTCCTGCGGCCCTCCGCTGAAATTTTGCGCATATCCCGAAGGAAATATAAAAGTGACCTGGAAAGAATACGGGTCTTTCACTTCCCTGATCTGCAACTCCGTTACCGGCGGATCTTTCGGCGCAAGCAACAGGTGCTCCGTCATATAAAAACCTTCCGCGCTCATAAAACGGTGCAGGTGCAGCCAGATCTGCATCACCGCGGCTTTAGCCTGTGCCTGGCTTGCAAATACCGCCGGCGCTTCAGCGATCGGCGTACCGTCTTGCAGGCGCAGCTCCACCCCGAAAAAGTTCGGGCCGGACTGCGTGATCGTAAAATTATCGTAATGCAAACCGCGGCTGATGGTGGTTTGAATGGCCGCTTCGGCGGCTGCAACGGCCAGCGGGTCCGTAGCGGCAACGTAGCCGTTCGTGCTGCGCAGCAGTTCCGCGCCGGTAAATCCCGGCAGCGACCACAACCGGAACATCTTCTGGATCGGCGGCGGTTCGTCGTAAATTTCAAAGTAAACGCCCGGGTCGGTCAGCAAAGGCCTGCGTTCTTTCACCGCTACTTCCAGCAAATGCTGCAGGCGGCGCTCGAGCGGGGTGTAGGAATACGTTCTCCAATGCTGCAACATCGTGTCCACAATGCCGGTGATGGCCGTGGCGGCGGCAGCGGGATTCGCAAACACGGCAAGCGTTACTGCCACTGCGTCTTCATCTGGATGCGGCTTGAGCTGCACGCGCAGGTTCACACCGTCGGGCTCCGGTACCGTGCTGAAATTGGCGCTGAATTTAGCAAGCGCCATAGTGGTGGCGGCATTCATCCTCGCAACGGCCTCAGAAGAAACCGGCATTGCATGGCGCAGCACCGGCCCGCCGGAAGCGTCCCGCAAATGCCAGCCGAATGCGCCCTGCAACGGGAATACCTGCAAAAGATGCGCGGCATTCCACACGGGATTGCCGAACGATTGCGCCCTGTGCCTGCTGAGCGAAGGCAGGTCGCGGAAAAAAGCGGACTTCTCGCGGATCAGCTGCTGCGAAGCCTGGTCGCGCTGCGCCTGCTGTATTTGCAACAGCTGCGGCAGCAATAACGATGCGGCATTGGGCACTATCGACGCTTCGTGGTACGCCAGCGAAATGGTATCGTACATGTCTTCGCCGAACATCGCCAGCAAATGGTTCAGCACGCGGTTGCGCCGCGCGAGGAACTGGTCTTTGTTTTCGGATGCCTGCCGCAGCGCAGTACGGTAGTTATTGTTCTCGTCGTTTTTAAATGTGTCGAAACTGGTAGCCGGATTATACGCGCGCAGCAATTGCGCCGCCTGCGGCAGGTTGTACAGCGGCTGCTGGAAAATGGTCCTTTCCTCATCCGGCGCGGCGGAAAAAAATGCGTTCAGGTTGCCGAGCTGACTGGCCAGCCCCGCCGTGAGCTGTTCAAAAAAGAAAAGATACCCCTGCAGCTGCAAAGCCTGCGCGCGCCGCGCAAGCGTGGCGGAATCGGGCAGGCCGGCGGAGCCGACGCCGTACACCACCGGCAGGTCTTCCTGGATGGGATAATAAGATGATACGGGATAGTTGTCCCCGGTGGGCAGTGCAATATCGTCCGGGCCGGTCACGGGCTGGTTGAGCTGTTCCAGCTTGCGTTCTTCGAACAGTGTGATGGCAAGGCCGAGATCGTAAGGCACCATGAGCCCGTTCCGGTAAAAAACGATCTTCGATTTGGTAGGACTGAGATGCGGCACATGCTGCTGGCTGTTGATGAGGCAAAGCGCATCGCGCGCATTGGTGGTGATCACGCGGTTGTCCATAAACAGGGCGAGGCTGAGATTGCGCACGGCGCTGATGCGGCGGCTGGTCACGTCTTCGCGCTGCTCCACGTCCGTGATGCGCTGGTCGCGGTGCTGGAGAATGAGGCGCAGGATGTCTGAAGTGAATACGTGCTCGGGCAGGTTGGTAGCGGTAAGCGCATCGTCCGGCAAAAAGCCTGAAGCCATCTGCGGGCCTTCGAAGATCTCATCTGCTCCCAGTTCAGGCTGCAGATCGGTAAGACTGCGGAACAGGTTTACGGGCGTGATGTATCGGTCGATGCTGAGGAAAATATCGGCGAGCAGGTCTTCGAGCAGCACGCCGGCGTTCACGTCGATATTGGCAGTAACGGCCACTTCCTGCAGGCGCACGGCTTTGAACGCGGAAAAGTCTTCGCAGAGGTTGCGATACGCGGTCATATGCCGCTGGATGGTACGGACGGCGGTGTTGGCGCGCGTCACCCATCGGTTGTATTCTTTCAGCAGCGTTTGGTCTGCCGGCGAATTGTCGCCCAGCGTACCGATGAGGGTCATCAATTCGTCGAGCACGAGCGGGTTCTGCGTGAGCGGGTCCGGCAGCGCGGTATTGATCTGCGCCACCACGGAAAGGTCGCGGTTGGCCACTGGCCCCACGGGCGGCTGGTATTGCACGGTGATGCGCGCGAAAAAGGAAGTGGTGCCTTCGATAGGCGTCCAGAACACGCCGGGAGCGAATGCCTGGAAGGTCACGTTCTGCAGCGTAACGTTCTCGGCGAAGGGGCGGGCGTCTTCCTCGTCCCAGAACGGCAGCGCGATATCCGCTTCCACGTTGAAGCCGAGCATCGGGGGCAGTACGGTAACGGCGAAGTTGTTATTGTTGAGCTGTTTTTCCGCAAACTCCAGCAATACTTTGATCTTGCCGGCTGGCTCGGATTCCAGCGGGAATACCCAGGCGTTTTGCACCATCGGGTGGTCGATCAGGATCTTTCGTATATCTTTTTGCGTGACAGGCGCCACCGGCAGGATGCTGGCTGCGGTCACGAAGTCCTGCGGGCGGCCGTTCGCATCGCTGGCAAGCAGGTCGCGCATAGGCATACCGCTGCGCAGGCCCATTTCGGTAATGGCGTAACAGCACGCTTCCAGGAGCGTAATGCCGGGGTCGTGCAGGTTGTGGTCCGTCCAGCTGAGGGCTGCCACATTGCGCAGGAACTGCATGCCTTCTTCGCGGAGAAAGGCGAAATCCTGGCTCTTCATCTCCGGCGGCCCGGCAAAGATGTGGGTTGCTTCGTCCATGGTCTATTTTTTTCCTTCCAGCTTTTTCAGCCGGCCTTCAAGGTTTTGCACGCGCTGCGTCAGCTCCTGTATAGCGTTCACCATTACGAAGATGAGCGGGCTGCTGTTGAACATCACCGGGGCTTCCTCTTTTTTGGAACCGTCGTCCGAAATAGCGCCGGTGGCCGTCATGTAGGGGAATATCTCGCGGATCTCCTGCCCTATCACGCCAAATTCTTCCAATTCGGGATTGGTATTGTATTTCCCGTTATAGTTGAAACGTACGGTCCGCACTTTCATGAGTTTTTCCAGCCCGTCCTCGAAATCGCGCACGTTCTGTTTGGCGCGTTCGTCAGACACGGCGAACCAGGTGCCGCCGCCCACGTTTTTTGCGGCATGGCCGTGTACCTGCAGCGTATGCGTATTATCCGCGATGGTAGCCTGGCTGTTGCCTATGATCACGATGCCGTCTGTATTGATGAACATGCGGGCAGTAAGGCGGTTGTGCGTGAAAGCGATGGGCTGGCCGGTCGGTGCGTTGATGTTCACATCTCCGCCGGGGCCCTGCCGCAGCGCGAAGGTGTTGTTGCCCTGCGCCATATTGATGTGGGAAAACTGCGCCATATTCACGGAGCCGCCCTGCCCGTTGGCGATTGCCGCGGAACCGAAGCGTACGCGCTCGCCGGCCAGTTCGTTGCTGCCGAGATTGATGTCCAGCCGGTTCAGCGGCGGCGCCGGGAAATTGCCGATGCCGATGTTGCCGCCCGCGTAAGCGAAGTGCGGGCCGCCGGATACAGGCAGGAAAGGACCGCTGTTTCCGCCCACATTTCCCCAAACTGCGCCGTTGAAGAACTGCACATTGCCGCCGTTGAAACGCAAGGTGCCGGGTTTGCCCACTGTGGCGTCCGCCAGGTTGAGGCCTGCGGGAATATTGAGGTTTCTGTTCACCGGGTCAACGGTTACCGCATCATCAAGTTTGTTGATGAAGGAATCTATGAGGTCTCCAAAATCTGCTCCGGTTGGGCGTTCTCCATCTCTGAACTCCTGTTTTAAATGGGTTTTGCTACGTTCGGCCATGATGAAAGTTTTTAAACAATTATGAAATAATGATGAAATCAAGTCCTATGATCATTTGCCCGATGCCGATCTGGGTGCCCTGGCAAACAGACGCGCCCGCCTGCAACGCTTCGATACGATGCTCCGTGTTGGACACCAGGATAGTATCTGGCCTGGTAGCCGCCGCCACATCCACCGGCTCGCCGATCACGAAATCCACGCCGATGGCCTTTCCGCCAAGACCGGTCGCCGTGTCGGACACGGATGGCTCCAGCGAAAAACCGATGATAAAATCTGTTCCGATCTGCATTTCGCCGATGCCGCCGCCGATGTTGCTGTTATGCCGGTGGTACAATTCGAAATCGACGATGAAGTCCACATACCCTCGCCCTTCGATGAATGCAAGAATTTCGGAAGCGTGCAGTTTGCCGCCGAACATAATGTCCTGCCCTTCGCGGTACGCCCAGGGGCTGAGAAATTTTTTGATCTCTTCTTCGAGCACAACGGCGTAATAACCCGGATCGAACTCTGGGTGGAAACTCACTTTACAATCCACCAGCAACGTTTCGTATACGGGATTGGTAACGTGCAGTTTTACGAAGGGGGAAGTGAAAGTTTCGTTCATGTACGTACCGATCTCGCGCAGGCGCTGCAGATTGACCTTCGGCTGGAGCGGATCGCCGGTAGGGCGTTTCCGCCAGTCCGGCACCACTACCAGGCGCACGTTGCCGGGCCTGAACCAGTCTTCGGTATCCGTATGCGGCAGGCATTTCACTTTGAATATCTCCGGGAAATATTCGAGCAATAATTTTTCGTAGTCCCACCCGGAAGACGCGCGGTTCTTATGCCGCAGCCTTTCGCTCACGCGGCGGTAAAATGCGGTGTCCGCCTCGGGGTGCTGCCCCCCGAAAGACGGATAAGGCTGCAATACTTTTTTCAAAGCGGGCACCTTGCGCACCAGTTTGCTGACAACATTCGGCGCCAGCGGCGATGCGAGATGTGCTTCATATCCTTCCGCGCCGGTCCCGGGCAGCACCAGCGTGGCCGTGCCGGCCTGGGTCATTATTTTACCGATGGCCGCCGCGCCGCCGGGATTGTCGGTCACATGCACGCGCAACCAGCGCATGCCCGCGGGCATCAGGCTGTGCTGAACGGATGCATCGCCGCCCATGTTGAGCCGGATGATGCCCGGCTTCTGGAAACCGGCGGTGCTTTCTTCGAGAATATCCGCCACCGCCACGGGTTGCCAGCGGTGACCGGCCAGGTAGCTCCAGTGAAGATCGTTGCTGTTGAGCAGCGCATCGCTGTCCACACTGCCTTCTTCCACCTGGAACAATAACGACACGGATTGCGGTGCATTGGCGTTCTCCAGCCCGATGTACAGCGCGCCGTCTCCCGATTGCACGGGCATCAGCGGGGCAACGTCGCTTTTCTGCGATTCGGCGGGACCGAACACGTCCTGCAAAAAGAACTGGTCGATGCCGTTGGGCGCGTCCGGGCGGAAAACGTCCAGCGCGGAGTAGCTCATGTTTACGGACTTCAGCGTAGGCGTATACGGCGGCTTGGGCAGTTTCGGCGCAGTGAGGCTGCTGCCCGTATGTTTGCTCAATGCGATCACCTGTTTGGTGTAAGCCGCCGAAAACGCTTTGTGGCCGAAGGCTTCAAAAGGCGCTTCAGACGCGGTGTTGCCAAGTTCTGCTTTGGTGGGGCCGGTAAGCACCACGCGCAGGAAACCCTGGTTCACCGTATTGGTAAAACCTGCGCCCAGCTGCAGCGCCGGGTCGCGCACGAAAGGCGCGGCGGCGGTCCTGAGCGAGAACGTAAATTCATTGATCGTGAGGTCTTTCGGGTTCGCGGTACTGGCAGCGTCGAAAATCGGGAAAGTATGCAGCAGCCGCGTGTTCCAGTTGCGGTTGCTGAGCAGGTCCACCGCTACGTGAAAACTGCTGGCGCTGGGTACTTCCTCGCTGCCGTAATTGGCGTAATGCGAACCGAAGTCGGCCGGCGCATCCTGCCATTCCAGCCGTATGTTGAGCGACTTCAACGTTTTGCTGAAGATCTCGTAATTGCCGATGTAAAAATTGGAACCGATCAGCGGCTGCGCCGTAAAGGGAATCACCGGTTTGTCCGACGGCTGCAGGGCCTGGTCGTTTTGCAGCACCAGGTTTTTTACTCCTCTTACGTTTACGCCGAGCGAAACGTTTTCCACCGTAAAATTCCTGAAGGTTTCCATCAGGTAACTGTCCGGCAGCAGCAGCACTTTCATCACGGGCCATGCGGTGATGAACGATCCCGCGTGCACCGCTTCGTTGTAAGCCGTTACCGCGGGCAGCGATTCGTTGAGCGTGCAGGTCACTTCCAGCGTAAAATCGTTTTGCAATATGTCTGACTGGCTGGGCACCGGGAGGTCTGGTTTCAGTTCCACTTTTGTTACCATCCCGGTTTTGAGCCATTCTTTTTCGGTGGTCAGTTGTATTTCGAAGAAAGGGGAAAAGATCTGCAGCGGGTGTTTAAATCCCGCCAGGGATTTCAGGCGCAGCTTCATGGAAATTTCCCGCAGTCCTTCGGCGAGGAATAAGTTGGGTGAAGCAACGGCCCAGCCGAGAGAAGCGGTTTGCATCCGCCTCGATTCCACCGGGGAAGAGAGCTGCCGCGCGCCGAAGGGCCTGAATGCCGTGGCGGTAGTGTTCAATACTTTCGTTGCGTCCGCCGCGGCGAAAACGATGCCTTTGTTGTTGGGGGAATATTCGGTAAAACTGCTGCGCAGCATGCCCACCTGCGCCTGAGTGATCACCAGGTCGTTGTTGAGAGAATAATGCAAAGGCAGTCCCGTAGCGGTTTTCCCGCCATCGAACAGCGTGCCTGATTCTATGGGCAGCGGCGCGGCGTTTTTGGCAAGCTCAAACAGCACATGCACCTGGTCTGGCGTTGCGGTATTCCTTTTGAGCTGCAATACTTCTTCGTAATAATAATCGAGGCGTTTTTTGGTGAGCAGGTTCATATCGTCCCGCGCAATGGCATACACTCGGAGATAAGCCATCAGCAAAGCGAGGTGCGGGCTGAGGTCGCGGGTGGCGGCGAGAAAGGTTTGCAGCTCGTTCTCTCCCATGTTTTTTACGAGATCGAAAAAAGCCTGCCAGTCGCCCTGCGGCATTTTGTTTTCGTCGTAATAATTAACCTGCGCCGCCATCTGGTGAACAAAGCGTACCAGTTCACTCGTATTGCGCCCGTCTATCTTCACGGTGGCGGGGTCCAGCGCGGGCTGCACGCGCGCGTTCTGGTTCACGCCGTCGGTAGACAGCAGGTACTGGAGAATATTTTTACTGGCAAGGCTCATGTTACTTCTCGGTTAAATAGAAAGGAAATACCAGGTTGCTGCGGCTGTTGGTGCTTCGAACGGTATAATCCACATGAATGCTCACTTTTCCGTTCTCGCGGTCTTCGGGCAGCAGCTTCACTTCGTTGAGGTCGATGCGCGGCTCGTACAGCAGCAATGCGGTCCTGATCTCATGCTGGATGGCGGTGGCGGTGGTGGTGCCGAGCGATTCGAACAGCCAGCGGTCGCGCTTCCAGCCGAAGCCGGGCTGCATAACGCGTTCGCCCAGTTCCGTGGAGAGGATCAGGGAGATGCTGCTGCGGATGTCTTCTTCCGCTTCGAGCATTTTCACTTCTTTGTCCAGTTTGGAAAAGACGGGCGGGAAGCTCCATCCTCTTCCGAGAAAAGCATTTTCCTGGGGCATCGCAAAACAATTTTATTTTTTCAGGGTCACGTTCCGGGGCTCACAAATCGGTTCTTCTGTTTTTCTTCTTTCAGGTTTCGGGGCACATGGCAAGGGCTTCGTCACATCGTCGGTTCGTTATCCGCCGATCAGCACGGTGGGGCAGCCTAATATGATGGAACCGCCGTGCGCGGTGCTGTCGCCCATCCTGGCCGCCGGCATCCCTCCGATCAAGACCGTCGCGGAGCCTTTGATCACTATGTCCGGCGGGCCGGTGCAGGTGCACATATCGCCCACGCGGAGAGCGGGCGCGCCGCCGATCAGCACCGTTGCGCCGCCGGGCGGAAGGGCCGGGCCGCCCACGTGGGGCACCGTTCCCGTCACCATCGGGCAAACGTGCATATCGCCTACTCTTGCTGCTAAAGACATATTCGGTTAGTTTATTTGTACCAGCGAACCTTTGATCACCGTAATGGCGCTCGAGCTGATCTCCATGCCGGCCGAGCCTTCGGCTTTGAACTGTGTGCCGGCTTTTACTTCAAACCCGGTGGAGCTTTCGAGCTTCACGCTGCCGCCGGCTTTCATTACCAGGTCTTTCGCGCTTTCGACCGTAATGCCGTCTGCGGACAAAACGATCTTGTTGCCGTTCAGATCTTCCAGTTTGATCTCCTTCGCGTCTTCGTCCATCACCACCATGTTGCCGCCGGGCGTATCTATCGTGAGTATTTTTTTGTCGTCGTTGAAAAGGATGCGCATACCGCTGCGGGTGATGAAACCTTTTTCGTGGTTATCGTCCGCCGCCGTGAGGGGCGCGGCTTTTGCGCTGCTGTTGAGCGATCCGAGCACTACGGGGTAACGCGGGTCGTCGTCGAGGAAACCTACGATCACTTCATCGTTTACCTCGGGCAGGAAAAAACTGCCGCGCGAGCTGCCTGCATCGAGCGTGGAAATGCGCGCCCAGATGCCTTCGCCTTCCATGTCTACGGAAGCCACTTTTACGCGGATGCGCCCTTCGCCGTCGGGATCGCCTTCCAGCGCGGTAACCACGCCGATGTGCAAACCGTTGATGCCGGGCAATAATGCGCCCGCGGGCTTCGCCTGCAGGTCGAACTTTTCGGCGTGCAGTTCGGGCGTCATGCCCAGTTGAAGATCGCACAGCCAGTTGCCGTAGCTGATCTCGTGGCGCACGCCGCTCACCCAGCCCATGCCGTTAAAACGCGTGCCCAGGCCTTCGAGCGTCACGGTAATGTTGGGCAGCGCTTTCGCGAAACCCTGCACCCGCGCTCTTCCGCACATGAATGCCATGCGGCTGCGCAAGGCGCGCGCGTCGGCCCAGTGCTGCACTTCTTCTTCGCTCATCCTGCCGGTTTGCCGCACGGTAAACAGCGGGATGCCGAATTCAGCGGGATCGAGATCGCCGGGCGTGACCCATCCGGGATCGTTGCTTTCCGCTTCCAGCAGGGCCTGCCCCGCGGGGTCCCAGGCCTGCGCTTTTACGCTGCCGTATTGGTGGTTGCCGTCTATCTCCGCGTCGAACTCGATGAGGTTCGTGCCGTAACGTAGCGTGGCCAGGCCTGCGGCGTCTACCACGGGTTTTTTGACATCGATCTTTCCTTCATGGGCGATGGTAATAAAGCCCACAGATTCGATGCGGCTGATGAGGAAGTCCCAGTCCGTGCAGTCGTACTGCACCATTTCGGCGTGCGTTACGGGCGTGTCTTCCACGTCGCCGGTGAGCCCTTCTTTATCGAGAATGGCTGAAGCGATGCCGCTGTCTTTCATTTCTTCGTACACCGCGCTGTTGCGGCCGATGGTGAGCATCACCGCTTTGTCTTTACATTCCACTATCAGCTCAGACCGCTGCTGGCGCACGCGCAGGGAATGGCGGGTAACGATGCCTTTGAAGATCACTTCTTCCACGCTATGATACCCCGCCAGTATTTCGATCTCGTTGCCGGGAAGGAAAAACCCCTGGTTGCTGACGGGCCAGTCGCCGAGCGCGGCGCTGCCGTCTGTGATCACCAGGCGCGCGGAAGGAATGCGGTTGGCCTCGTTGTAAATGGAAATGGCATGCACGGGAATATCGCCGGGAATAGGCTGCCCGTTCACGTTCACCGTGAAGGTCACCAGGCTGGTATCCTGTTCTATCGGTAATAATCCGGCGCTGCTCATGTTTTGGTTTTTTTAGCGGGGGGGAAGAAAATTTCCCGTCCTTCCCGCAGTTGCCTGAAATTGTACAACTTGTTCACTTTCGCCACTTCGATATAATAATTGGGCGTGCCGTAAATGCCGTGGCTCATCAGCAGGATATTGTCTCCCGCCACCACTTTCCGCACATGCGTAAGGTCTGGCGAAGAGTTGTTTTGTTCCAGCTCGCGCAGCCTGTCTGCAATAGAGCCGTCGAAGGTAACGCGGGCTTCCACCCGCAGCGGCGAACCGTCTGGCCCGAACAGTTTATAGTTGAGGCTCAGGCTGCTAAGCACGCCTTCGAACACCAGTTTGCCCCAGGTAAGCTGTACCCTGCGCGGCGAATGGCCAGTGCCGTCGTACGTGTAAACAACATGTGCGAACTTGTACAGCTCCTTGCTCACGTCGTACGGTTCGTCGCCGCTGAACAGCCCTGCCACGGCGCCCGCGATGGGCACGTTGTCCAGAGGGCCGGCAGGCGGGGGTATCACGCCGGTGCCGTCAAACAGGAAAGTAAATTCCAGCGCGGGGGGCGAGGTGCTTACATATTTCGCTTCGCTGCCCGCGTCGCCGGGCGCGGGCGAGTGGTCGTAGTTCACCTGGTAATTAATGGTGTAATTGTCCGGGTTTACCTGCACGCTGTACTTGTCCTCATCGGCGTTGCTCAGCACAGGCGTATCGCCCGCGTTCTGAACGGGCTGGAAGGCGACGATGATCATCTTCTCCAGTTTGCCGGTGCCAAATAAGGAATCAAACATTGTTTATCGTTCTTTTTGTTGTTTGAGCGCTTTGATCACTTCTTCCGCGCACATGGCCACGATCCGCTGCATGTCGGCGGCGTTCATTCCCCGTGAAGGGGACGCGGAGCCGCCGCTGCCGCCAGATGCGGTTTGCGGCGTTTTTTCTTCCACGCGTGCGCGGATCACCAGTTCACGAATTTCGATGGGCATGTGTTGCGTTTTTTAGATGCTGATACCAATGTCTGCCGAAGCAGTAAGCCCCGCGGCCAGGTCGAGCGCCACGCTTACGGGGTCGTAGTATTTGAAGTACTGGTAAGACAATACCAGCGTTTCCACCACGATCTCATTGCTGCCGGCGTTGATGCCGCTGATCTCCAGTTTTTTGGGAATGGCGTTGACCAGGTACCAGTTATATAAAGGCACATGATCGGCATTCATGAGGGAGATCATGACGTTGCTCGGTTTGAACTTAAATTCGTCTATCGCCTGCCGCGCCCAGTGCAGGATGCCGGAGCCCAGGAATTTCCCGCGCTTCAGCGTTACGTCGCTGTATTTGGTGCGCACGGGCAGGTTGTGCACGAAACGGTGCTCGCCGCCTTCGGGCTTCGTTTCCATCTCGATGTCCACGCTCAGCCCGGATACCTCCTGGAAACGCACATCGTTGGGAAACTGGGGCAGTATTTCGAACAGCACCAGGAAATGGAACCCGACCTGCGGGGTGTCGAATGCAGACATAACCGTTATTCGTTTTGGATCACAAGACCTTCATGTACCAGCTCGATCGACTCGATCGCCACTTCGTTGCCGTCCGCCTTCAGATCGGTGCTTTGCACCTTGATAGGCCAGGCGTTCTTGACTTTCCATACCACCACCGGCTCGTGGTTTTCGTTAAGCAGGCTGATGGTCACGTTGCGGCGTTCGATGGTATTGAGGGCCACGGTATTCCACCAGGTGTAAAATTCGTTGTCGCCTTTGAAGGTGCCGCGTTTCATGGTGATGTTGCTGAACTTCTGCATGCCGGGCATTTTGGTCTTCACATATTCGGGGTTAGCGCCGTCGCGGTATTCGATGGGATCGGTCTGTACGTCAAGCCCGGACACTTCTGTGAACCCGATGCTTGCACCACCCCATTCAACCTGGAAGTGGAATTTGGGAAGCGGATAATTCGCCATAACTTATGGTTTTTGGATGTTAATTATCAATGGTGATCAGGATTCCTGCATTTTGTGGCTGAAACGCAGCACGATGAATTCGGCAGGGCGAACGGCCGCCATGCCTATTTCGACGATCAGTCTTCCTTCGAGAATATCCAATGCGGTCATCGTTTCGTTCAGCCCCACTTTCACATAAAAAGCCTGTTTGGTGGTAGCCCCGGCCAGCGCTCCCTGCCGCCATTGCAGCGTCAGGAAATTTTCTATCATCGCGCGGATGCGAACCCAGGTATTGGCGTCGTTGCCTTCGAACACGAACGGCTCAGACGCTTTTTTGGTGGATTCTTCCACGTAATTGAAGAAACGCCTTACGTTGATGTAGCGCCATTCGTTGTCGTTGCCAGCCAGCGTGCGCGCGCCCCACACTAAAATGCCTTTGCCGGTGAACGCGCGGATGGCGTTGATGGATTTGCCTGTTTCATGCACGTTGAGCGAACTTTGTTCCTGGTCCGTCAGTTTGTAGGCGGGCGTTATCACGGAGCGGAGGCTTACGTTGGCGGGCGCTTTCCACACGCCGCGCGTACGGTCTGTTGCGGCGTAAATGCCGGCCACGGCTCCGGAAGGCGGCAGCAGGCTCATTTCCGCGCGTACGCGTTCGTATACGGCTTTGAAGAACGGGTGTTTGAGGAACAGCAGCTGCTGCGCCTGGTCCGTTCTGAAGATCGCGTCCTGCAGTATGGCGACGTACGCGCCGGAGATCGCTTCGAAAGCGGTTTGCAGCATGGCCGCATTGGCGGCGTTGATGGCCGTGGCCGGCACGGTGCCGCCGTCGAAGTTGGTGGCGTTCGCGCCGATCGTGTTGATGGCCGCGCCGGCCACCCAGTCCTGCAGATCGAACGGCGTATAATCCGTATCCACGTTCGCTTCGCTGCGGGCGGCGGCGATAGACGCACGCACATGCTGGTTCTTTTCAAAAGCGACCAGGTTGATGATCTGCGTACGCAACGCCGTACTGGCTTTCAGCCCTTCGATCACATGCACCATGGCGGGGGAATTGCCGGCATCGTCTTCCAGGTCGCGGAGGGAAAGCGCGAGGCTGCGCACAAATGTCATGAGGGCGGAAAAAGCAGTGCGCGCCTGTGCGGGAGTGCCCGCGGCGGCTACGTCCGCACGCAATCGCGTGAGGTGGGCAGACATCGGGTTGTAATTTCCCCGGTTCAGCACCGGCGCCGCGATCTTTCCGAATACCCGGTTCTCTTCCAGCAAACGTGCGCGCAGATCGGTCACCAGCGCATCCAGCACGGGGTTGCCGGTCATGGTATCGATGGTGGCGTCCGGCACGGCAACGTCCGCATTGTCTACGATATTGAGCTGCGAAAAACTGACGTCTTTCAGGTAAGAGGTCTGCAGCCAGGGATAATAACCCGCCGCATATTTTAATTCCTGGTTGCCCACGCCCGTTCTGAACCGGGTGATCGGATCGTCGGCATGGTTCAGCGGAAGGCCGCCGCCCAGCATATCGAGTATGCCGAAGCGGTCCTGCAAACGCGCGCATTGTTCGATCACCGCCTGGTGGAAGTTGCCGCCGTTGGTATAATCGGCGCCGCCGTCCGGCAGGTGAAGGGACACGCTGTCCGGAGCAACGAGCAGCGTAGGCTCGTCTACTTTCTCCAGCGCCCTGAGCCCGCCCAAAAGACCGGTGGTAGCAGTTCCCAGGATGATGTCCGCCGCATAGTCGCCTACGGTCACGATGTAACAGGGGCCGCCGCCATTATCGAAATAATGTTGCATGGCGTCGAAGAGGTGGTATCTCCTGCCGTTCACCGGCGTAACCCTGGTGATGTTGAATTGCGCGTCCGTTCTGATGGAATACGAAGCGGGCGAATAACCGCCGCCGAAAACGGTGGTGTATTCCAGCATGGAAGTGATGCGGATGGGCACATTCACCAGCGTGGCGCCTTTGGGATCGGCCGTTACGGCGGTGTGGCCGATAAAGGCAGGGATGGCCGTGGCAACGGAGGCTACAGACGGCGGAATGAGCTGCAGCTCCTCTACGAATACGCCCGGGGTTTTATAATCCATGATCGTTCAGATTATTGATGATTAAGATTCCTGCATTTTATGACTGAAGCGGAGTACGATGAACTCAGCCGGGCGAACAACCGCCATGCCGATCTCCACGATCATCCTTCCTTCGAGTATGTCCAGCGCGGTCATGGTTTGGCCAAGCCCCACGCTCACATAAAAGGCGTGCTCCGGTTTTGCGCCGGCCAATGCGCCCGCGCGCCATTGCAGGATGAGGAAATTCTCGATCATCGCGCGCACCTTGATCCAGGTATTGGCGTCGTTCGGCTCGAACACAAAAGGCTCGGTCGCTTTTTTGGTGGATTCTTCCACCATGTTGAAGAAACGGCGAACGCTCACATAACGCCATTCGTTATCGTTGCCGGCCAGCGTGCGCGCGCCCCATACCAGTATGCCTTTCCCGCTAAAGGTGCGTATCGCGTTCACGGATTTGCCGGTGGTGTGCACGTTCAGGTTCTCCTGCGAAGCGTCGTCTACCGCCACCATCGGGCGGCGCACAAAACGCAGGCTTACGTTGGCGGGCGCTTTCCACACGCCGCGCGTACTGTCTACCGTCGCGTAAACGCCCGCGATGGCGGAGCTCGGCGGAAGCACCAGCGGCATTGCCGTGATGGCGTTTTTTATTTCGTGATACAGTTTGTTGGAAACATGATACAACGAACGCGCTTCGGCCGCCGCATCCGCCGGTTCGAATAAACGCAGCACGGAGTTGGCCACAACGGGCGCGCCGTTGAGCGTACCGGTGATGGCTACGGCTTCTTCATTGTAGTTAAAGGACAATGAAGTTTCCAGCTGCGGGTAATAGGCCGCGCCGTAAGGCAGGTTGCTGTTGCCGATGAGCGTCCGGAAACCGTTGGTATTGTCGTCTATCACGTTGTCGCCGGCGGGAATGGTGTAGTCGAGGTGACCGTTGAAAACGTCGATGATGGCGAAGCGGTCTTTGAGATCGGCGCATTGCGCGAGGGCAAGACTGTAAAGATTATAAAAATCGCCGCGGGCAAGCGAAAGCGCGTCGGGGAATACGAGCAGCGTGGGCTCGTCTTCCTTGCCGATGGCGGCCAGCCCGGCGGTATGGTTCAGCAACGTGGTGGGATTGGTAGTGTCAGCTCCGATGGAAACGATGTAGCAGGGGCCACCGCCGTTGGAGAAATACATCTGCAGGGCATAATACATCCTGTACAAAGCCGTGGGCGCGGCGGGCGGCGTAGCCACCACGTTCACGCCGGTAACGGTGTTCACGGCGGCGGTGAACGTTTCGAGCCGGGCGCCGAAAATAGCTTCGTATTCCACGAGGGAAGTGATGCGCACGGGCTTGTTGATCAGCGATTCACCGTTGAGAGTGGTTAAACGCGTGTACCCGATAAATGCGGGAATGGCCGTTTCGACCTGCGCCACGGAGGGCGGAAATTTGGGCACCTCGTCGATATAAACGCCGGGTGTTTTGAGGTTTGCTAGGTTTAACATTTGCAATCAGTTTAATCAAGTACTTAAGAAATTAATGCTGTATTCCCGCGGCTGCGGAGCCATATGCCATACATTTTTATAGATGTCGATCATGCCGCTCACTTCCCCGCCCGCCGCGCGCTGGTCGAACACCACACGTTCTTCCACCGGTGCGCCGCCTTCGAGCCGCACCACGTATGCGCCTCCGGGCAACAGGCGAAGGTCCAGCCCCACCGATTCCTGGGTGGCGGCGATAGGATCGTTCAGCGTAAAGCTCACCGGCGCGCCCGCCGCGATCTTTCCCGCTCTTATCTGCGTGAATGCGCCGGGCGTTACGCGTTTGGACAACAACAGGCCGCTCAGCGCGCCCTGCTCGGCGTTTCCGGCCGCCGCGGCTGCGGTAAGCACCACGGTGTTAGCGGCAAGGTTGGCGTCTATCGCGCCGGCGGCGGAAAGATTATTGGCGTAGAATATTTTTCTTCCCAGTTGCTGCGCGCCCGTTTCAAAAAAATCTATCGAGGGAAAAGGCTGGCCGCTGTTGACGGTTAACCAGAAAGAAAAAAGAATGGGCTGCGTGATGGGCGCCGCCGGCACCCAGGTTACGCCGTTGTGGTGCTGTTTCATGTATGCTACCAGCCCGCCGGGCACGGTGCGCGTGAGCAGGCCGTAGTTGCGGACCGTTTCCGCGCTTGCCGGTGAAGGGCGCAGGCGGAAAGTTTCTCCGGGATCGGCGCCGTTTATACGGATACTGATCCTGAATTCGGGGATGTATCGCCAAACAATTTTTTCCATGACGGAAGGTTATTCGGATTGTGTACTCAGTATCTGGGATTGCAGATTGATCTCGGTAATAATGCCCGCATCGCTCACCGGTGCGTCTTGTATCACGGCCATGCGCATTTTGTAGATAACGGAAGGAATGTATTTCCCTCCCATCACGCTCCACAATTGGTTCAGTTCTTCAAAACGCGTGCTGTACAGGTCGAAGATGAGTTTGTTGAGATTCAGCGCCGAAAGCACGGGCGTGTCCGCCGGGGTAAAAACGAACTGCCGCTGGAAAAACGCGATCACCTGTGAAATGCGTTGCAGCGCCGTGAGATAATTGTTTTTGTTCGCGCTGAACAGCACATACACATTGAGATAGATCTCCGCCTGCTGCTCAACGCCCTGCGGAAGGCCCGCCACGGTTACGGTGCGGCGGAACGGGATGTTGCGCAGGCTTTCTTCCTGCTGGATGTTCACGACGGACACTACGATCTTGTCGGTCAGGTTTTGCGAGGGCGTATCCTGGAAAGCATCGGCAAAAGATATGTTCCCGGGAGTTACCTCGGGGTCTAGGGTACCGATATACGTATTCAGCTTACTAATGATTGCACTCAATACCTGATCAATCATTGATTTAAGATTTATGGGGTCCTTCTCTATGTTAAATGAAACCGGGGTTATGCTACTCTTTGTATGCTCTTTTTTCCTTTGGGGTAATGCTACTATGCTACAATTCTGTAATTGCTCAGTGTAATATTAGACAATAAAATTCATTCTGCAAAAAAATTCAATAAACTGAAAACATACATGCGATGCTTTCATCATACGCCCTCCACTACAATAACGATCTCTCCTTTCACGCCTTTTTCGGAAAAATGATCGCGCACTTCCTGCAAAGTGCCGCGTTTGTTTTCCTCGAACATTTTGGTGAGCTCGCGCGATACGCAGCATTGCCTTTCGCCGCCGAAATACTGGATAAAATCTTCCAGCGTTTTCACGAGGCGGTGCGGCGATTCGTAGAACACCATGCAGCGTTCTTCGGTGGATAATTGGGTGAGTAAAGTGTGGCGGCCTTTTTTGGGGGGAAGAAAACCTTCAAAGGCAAAGCGGTTCATGGGGATGCCGCTGTTGACGAGCGCGGGAACAAAAGCCGTGGCGCCGGGGAGGCACTCCACCGGCACGCCTTCGCGGATGCATTCGCGCACCAGCAGGAAACCCGGGTCTGAAACGCCCGGCGTGCCCGCGTCGGTGAGCAGCGCCATTTGTTTGCCGCTTTGCAGCTGCTGTACAAGATGCTGCAACACCTTATGTTCGTTGTGCTGATGATAAGGTGTTACAGGCTTGTTGATATTGTAATGCCTGAGTAGAACACCCGATGTACGGGTATCTTCCGCCAGCACCAGCTCCACGCTCTCCAATACTTTCACGGCCCGGTAGGTGATATCCGCCAGGTTGCCGATCGGTGAAGGAATGAGGTAAAGCCTGGACAATTTTATTGAATATTAACTTCGTAAAATTCCATTACCTGGTTGGCCAGCAGTTTCTGGCAGGCGTTTTCAGCGATCTGTTGCGCTTCTTCGCGGCTGGAAGCTTCAATTTGAAGGGTGATGTGTTTGCCAATGCGTACGTCGTGTACATTTCCGAGGCCCAGGTTTTTTAATCCGCCCAATACAGCTTTGCCTTGAGGGTCCAGCAGTTCTTTCAACGGCATCACGTTGATATGCGCAGTAAATGTCATTTGTCTGAAAAATTTAGACGCAAACCTAGCAATTTCTTGGCAATTCCACCGGATCAATTTCGAAGATCAGCCATGGCTGGCCTTTGGAGGCACCAGCAGGGATAGGCCCACATAGGCGATGAACACAAAAGGCACCGCGGCATAGCCCAGCACGGGAATGCTCGCCAGTGTAAGCAGCACGAGCAAAAAACGCGGCCAGTTGTCTTTCACGGAGAAGTTTTTGAACTTCAGGCTGATCATGGGGTGCGGGCTGACCATCAGGTAACATAACACGGCGATAATGCCGTACAGGACCCACACGTTTTCCAGCAAGTGCGCCAGGTTGTAAGGGTTATACAGCATGATAAGGGGAAACGACGCGACGAGGAAACCCACGGCCGGCGTAGGCACGCCGATAAAATGTTCGCTCTGCCGCGTGTCCAGGTTAAACACGGCGAGGCGGTATGCGGCAAAACAGGGCACCAGCAAGGCCGGCGCCAGGTTGAAATAAGAAACGTCGAACACATCCGGCGTTTGCAGATAGGCGCTGCGCAGCAGGCGGAAAAGGATCATGCCGGGCACTACGCCAAACGAAACAACGTCTGCCAGCGAATCCAGCTCCTTGCCCAGGGGAGACGAAACTTTCAGCAAACGGGCCACAAATCCGTCAAAAAAATCGATGATGCCGGCCAGCACTACCAGCGCAGACGCCCAGTAGACGGGCTCCGGGTTGGTCACGGTGTACTCCGTGCCGTTGAACTCCGCGATATATTCCGGCGCATGCAGAATAAAAATAATGGCCAGCGTGCCGCAAAAAAGATTGGAAAGCGTAAGGATATTAGGAATCTGTTTCATTGATCGGATTTTCTTCAGCAGAGGCCAAGTTATACATTTTGGCCGGTTGAAAAAAAGACCGGCCGGGAAGTTTGCACCTTCCGGCCGGCCAGTTATCTGCTGTGCGCGTTATTATTTTTTCATCAGGGCCTCGATCTCCTCCGCCGTGATGGGAATGTTCTTCATGAGGTCCACGTTGCCGCCGGACTTCACCCACACGTTGTTTTCGATGCGGATGCCCATTTTTTCCTCCTCGATGTAAATGCCCGGCTCCACGGTCAGCACCGCGCCATCGGGGATCGGCTGGTAGAAGGAAGGGCCGAGGTCGTGCACGTCCACGCCAAGGTGATGGGAAATACCATGATAGAGATATTTGCGGTAGGCGGGCGTTTCAGGGTCCTGGTTTTTGATGTCCGCTTCCGTGAGCAGCCCCAGTTTTACGAATTGTTTGCCTGCTTCCACGCCGACCATTTCATGATATTTGGCGATGGTAACGCCCGGTTTGAGAATGGATTTGGCGTAATTGTGCAGGTGCAGGCAGGCGTTGTACACTTCGCGCTGGCGGTCGGTGAACTTGCCGCTGACGGGCACGGTGCGCGTGAGGTCAGCATTGTAACCGCCGTACGCCGCGCCGAAGTCCATCAGGATCAGCTCGCCGTCTTTACACTCCTGGTTGTTGCTTACATAATGAAGCGTGCGCGCCCTGTCGCCCGACGCGATGATGGAGCCGTAAGCCTCTCCTGTAGCGCGGTTGCGCAGGAATTCGTGCAGGATCTCCGCGTGAATTTCATGTTCGTACACGCCTGGTTGAATGAATTGCAGGAGGCGGCGGAACGTTTTTTCGGTGATGTCGATGGCGGTTTGCATCACGGCTATTTCTTCCTCCGTTTTTACGGCGCGCAGTTCTTTAAGGATGCGTGCGGCCCGGAGAAAATTGTGCAGCGGGTAACGGCTGCGCAGCTCCTGGGCGTAGCGGTAATCGCGCACGGGCACGAGATTGGACTTACGGTTATTTTCATTGCTGTTGAGGTAAATATTGACCGCTTCGTGGATCCAGGGTTGCAGGAGGCCGTCGAGCGCGTCGAGCCATACGATGGTTTCCACGCCTGAAATGGCCTGTGCTTCTTCGCGGCGGAGGCGGTGGCCGTCCCATTTTTCTTTCAGTTCGTTGGGCCGTACGAGCACGAGCACTTCGCGGTATTTCGGGTCCGGGTTGTCGGGGAAAAGCACCAGCATGGAATCTTCCTGGTCTATACCGGTAAGCCAGTACAGGTCGGCATTCTGTCGGAAAGGATGAAGTGCGTCGCCGTTGGTGGGCAGTTCGTCGTTGGAATTGAAGATGGCGATTGAATCTGGCTGCATTTTCGCGGTAAAGCGTGCACGGTTCTTGATAAAGATCTTCTGATCGAGTGGCAGGTACTTCATTGCTGTTTTTTTTGTCTTGGAGGATCAAACTTACCGGAAAATCAGGAACCGGCAAAAACAGGCGCTTTACGGTACAGCGGCGGACAGTAACACAAAAGTTATGTTGTATTCGCTCAAACTGATGCAGTATTCGCCGCTAAATATTTAGCAATTCCTTTGATTTTCCGGCAAATTGAAATCGATGCATTTAAATAATATCTAAAAAAGACCCCTCAAATGTATATATTTCTATAAATTTAAAGGTTACAACACCCATAAAATTTGATAGTATCAAAAAAATCATAGTTTTGCCAATACACCAAAACAATCTTTCTTTATGCAAATCAGCAGTGTCAGAGATACACTCAGGGAATTGCGGGCATTGGGCATAGAGAACGCCGACGTACATTACCAACTCCCGCCGGAAGAACTGACGGAGCAGACCCTTGCGCTGAAGCAGGGCTGCCTGGCAGACACCGGGGCCCTGGTGGTCAATACGGGGGAGTTTACCGGCCGTTCGCCCAAAGACAAATTCATTGTAAAAGACAGTATCACCGCTGATACCGTGAACTGGAACGACTTTAACCTGCCGTTCACGCCCGAAAACTTCGACAGGCTGCAAGACAAGATCACCCGTTATTTCAACGGGAAGCCTGTTTGGGTAAGGGATTGCCAAGCCTGCGCCGACCCTGACTATCGCATCAACATCCGTGTGATCACGGAAACACCCTGGGCCAACCTTTTCGCCTACAACATGTTTATCCGCCCCTCCGAAGAAGAGCTGGAAAACATCGACCCCGACTGGACCGTTATCCAGGCTCCCGGCCTGCATGCCGATCCAGGCGCCGACGGTACCCGCCAGCACAATTTCGCCGTGGTCAGCTTCACCAGGAAAATGATCCTTATCGGCGGCTCCGCCTACACCGGCGAGATCAAAAAAGGCGTGTTCAGCATTCTCAATTACCTGCTGCCGCACACCAAAAACGTGCTCAGCATGCACTGTTCCGCCAATGAAGGCAAAAACGGCGATACCGCTGTTTTCTTCGGCCTCAGCGGTACCGGTAAAACCACGCTCAGCGCCGATCCCGAGCGCAAGCTCATCGGCGACGACGAGCACGGCTGGACGCCTTCTTCCGTCTTCAATTTCGAAGGCGGCTGTTATGCCAAAACCATCGACCTCAGCGAAGAAAAAGAACCAGCCATTTTCCATGCCATCCGCGACGGCGCATTGCTGGAAAACGTTAACTTCTTCCCCGGCACCAACACGGTGAATTATGGGGACAAAACGATCACGGAAAACACCCGCGTGTCTTACCCCCTGCATTACATCGGCAATGCCAAGGAACCTTCCACCGGCGCTACGCCGAAGAACCTCTTTTTCCTCACCTGCGACGCTTACGGCGTATTGCCGCCCATTTCCAGGCTCACGCCTGGGCAGGCCATGTACCAGTTCATTTCGGGGTACACCGCCAAAGTAGCAGGTACGGAAACAGGCATCACCGAGCCAAAATCCACGTTCAGCGCATGTTTCGGCGCGCCCTTCCTGCCGTTGCACCCTACACGTTACGCGCAGATGCTCGGTGAAAAAATGCGGAAACACAACGTGAACGTATGGCTGATCAACACCGGGTGGACCGGCGGGCCTTACGGCACCGGCAGCCGCATCAAGCTGAACTATACCCGCGCCATGATCAGCGCGGCGCTGAAAGGCGAGCTGGACAAAGTGGCTTATAAAAACGATGCAGTGTTTGGCGTAGCCATACCGGAAGCCGTTCCGGGCGTGCCTACCGAATTACTGGACCCCCGCAACACCTGGGCAGACGGCGCAGCGTACGATGCGCAGGCCGCCGACCTGGCCGCACAATTTGTTAAGAACTTCGAAAAATATGCAGGCAAAGCCGATCCGGAAATCCTGGAAGCCGCGCCTAAAGTTTAATTGCCTTTATTAATTCCTTTTTAGATTCCAACGTTCATTTATCAATCTGGTTGAGGGGACCGCTCGGGCTAGGGCGGTCCCTTTCCATTTGTCCGTCATTTTCCATACCTTTGCGCATGCAAATTTTAGACGGCAAACTCACCTCACAGGCCATCAAAGACCAGTTGGCCATCAAAACGGCCGAATTAAAAGCCCAGGGCAAAAAAGTACCCCACCTGGCGGCCATCCTCGTTGGCAACAACGGCGCAAGCGAAACTTACGTGGCTTCCAAGGTAAAATCCTGCGCGGAGATCGGGTACAACTCTACCCTGCTGCGTTTTGAAGATACCATTTCAGAGAAACACCTGCTCGATCATATCAACATGCTCAACGAAAATGTGGACATCGACGGCATCCTGGTACAGCTTCCCCTTCCCAAACATATCAACGAAGAACTGGTGATCAACACCATCGACCCCAGTAAAGACGTAGACGGTTTCCATCCCATGAACGTGGGCAAAATGGTGGCCGGTCTTCCCGCCTTCATACCCGCCACTCCTTTCGGCATTATGCTGATGCTGGAGCATTACAAGATCGACACCAAAGGCAAACACGCCGTAGTGATCGGCCGCAGCCACATCGTAGGTACGCCCGTGAGCATTTTGCTGAGCCGCAACACCAATCCCGGCAACTGCACCGTAACGCTTTGCCACAGTCATACGCATAACCTGAAAGAATTGTGCCTGCAGGCAGACATCATCGTGGCAGCCATCGGCCGTCCCGATTTTGTGACCGGAGACATGGTGAAAGAAGGCGCGGTAGTGGTGGACGTGGGCATCAACCGCGTGCCGGACGCTTCCAAAAAGAGTGGTTTCCGCCTGGTGGGCGACGTGAACTACGCCGAAGTAGCGCCCAAATGCAGCTTTATCACTCCCGTGCCGGGTGGCGTTGGGCCCATGACTATCGCGGCTTTGCTGAAAAACACCTATCACGCCGCCATCGGCCAGAAAGGCAACCAGAACTGATTTTAAGCTAACTTTGCAGAATGCAGGCCACCATCATACAAACAGCAGCGCTGCCCGTGATGGAATCTTTTTACACTATCCAGGGTGAGGGGTTCCACCAGGGGAAAGCCGCGTATTTCATCCGCCTCGGCGGGTGCGACGTGGGCTGCGTATGGTGCGATGTAAAAGAAAGCTGGGATGCGGACAAACATCCGCAAATAGCTGTTGGCGACCTGGTGAACGAAGCATCGGCCCACCCCGGCCGCATCGCCGTGATCACCGGCGGCGAACCGCTGATGCATAATCTTGACGCACTTACCAAAGCCCTTCACAAAGCGGGTTTCCGCAATCATATCGAAACGTCCGGTTCTTCGCCGCTCAGCGGGAACTGGGACTGGATCACGCTTTCCCCTAAAAAATTCAAATCGCCGCTTCCGGAGGTCTGCCAACAGGCACATGAGCTGAAGATCATCATCTACAATAAGTCCGACTTTGCATGGGCGGAAAAATACGCCGCCATGGCCGGTAAACATTGTAAGCTATATCTTCAGCCGGAATGGAGCCGCGCCGCGGAAATGACCCCGCTGATCGTGGATTATATCAAAGGCAACCCGCAGTGGCAGATCTCGCTGCAGATCCACAAGTATATCAACGTTCCGTAAACGGTTGTTGTTTCCCCCATACCGCTCTCCCGCATCATAAAACCCTTCTTTTTTCGTTATTTAGCAACCACTATGAAAAAACTCCTGTTATTTCTCTGCTGCGCCTGCAGCCTGCCGCTGATGGCCCAAAAGCCCGGCAAGGCCGACCAGAAGGCCATGTCCCTGCTCGAACAAAGCATGGACGCCATGCGGGTGTATGAATACAACGATGCGGTCAAATTCCTGAAAGAAGCCATCCAGGTGAAGCCGGATTTCCCGGATGCGTACGGCCAGCTGGGGCTTACCTATATCGCCATGAAACAATATTCCTCCGCGATAGAGGCCTTTACACAACTTGAAAAGCTCGATCCGGACGGCGCGCGCAGCATCCGCCCTTCCCACGCACGCGCCTTCGCCGGCAACGGCCAGTTCAAAGAAGCGCTCGCCATGCTTACCGATTACATGCAAACCGCGAGGAACCCTTCGCCCAAAGCCGTTCAGCTGAAAAAGAACATGGAATTCGCTGTTACCACGCAAGCTGTGCCTTTCCAGCCGCAGAACCTCGGCGACCAGATCAATTCCCCCGATCCCGAATATTTCCCTTCCCCCACCATCGACGGTAAAACCCTCGTGTACACCCGCCGCGTGCGCGGCCGCGACGAGGACTTTTACATTGCCGACCGGGACAGCCTGCAATGGAATGCCAGCCGCGATATGGGCGAGCCCATCAATACCGCTTTCAACGAAGGCGCGCAAAATATTTCACAGGACGGTGAAATGCTCGTGTTCACCGGCTGTGATTTCCCTAACGGCCGCGGCAGCTGCGACATTTATTATGCCATCAAAACACCGCAGGGCTGGCAACCGCCGAAAAACATCGGTCCCGCTATCAATACGGAAGTTTGGGAATCGCAGCCCTGTCTTTCCCCCGATAAACAAACCCTGTATTTCGCGCGCCAAACGCAGGACGCCGGCGCGGACATTTTCGTGAGCACGCGCAACGCCGCGGGGCAATGGATGCCTGCTGAAAGGCTCGGCCCGCAGATCAATACCAAAGGCCGCGAAACCACGCCTTTCCTGCACGCGGACGGGCAAACGCTGTTCTTTGCTTCAGACGGCCACCCCGGCTTTGGCGGGCTCGATATATTTTATTCACGCAAACAGGCGGACGGCAGCTGGGGACCGGCCGTGAATCTCGGTTATCCCATCAACACGATCGAAGAAGAAGGCAGTCTTACCGTAGCGGCCGACGGCAAAACCGCGTATTACGCTTCGGACCGTTCCGATTCGAAAGGCTCGCTCGACATCTACAGCTTCGAGCTGTACGAAAGCGCGCGGCCCATGCCCACGCTGTATCTCAAGGGATATGTGTATGATGTTAAAACCAATCAGCGCCTCGCCGCCAGCCTCGACCTGATCGATCTGCAGACCAAACTTACCATCGCCACCATCCGCGCCAACGACAGCGGGGATTATCTCGTGCCCTTGCCAGTTGGTAAGGATTATGCGTTTTCCGTGAACCGGAAAGGGTATCTTTTTTATTCCGAAAATTTTTCGCTGAAAGAAACACAGAACGGTCAGCCATTCGAGAAAAACATCCCGCTTACGCCGCTGGAGCCCAATGCGGTGGCGGTGCTCCGCAATATATTTTTCCCATCCAACCAGTTCACGCTCGATCCTGCTTCGGCAACCGAGCTGGATAAACTGGTGGCGCTGCTGAAAGACAATCCCACGATGGTGGCGGAGATCAGCGGGCATACGGACAATGTGGGCAGCGACGCAGCCAATCAGCAATTGTCTGAAAACCGCGCCAAGTCTGTGGTTGAATACCTCGTGCAGCACGGCATCCCGGCGCAGCGCCTGAAAGCGAAAGGGTACGGAGAAACCAAGGCGATAGACAACAACGACACGGAAACGGGCCGCGCGCAGAACAGGCGCACGGAGCTGAAAGTGATCAGTTTGTAATAATTTAGCGGCATGATCGTTTTGTTTCCTTTATCGCAGCCTGCTACGCTGGGCGTAGTGCTGGAGAAACTGCAGCCGGGTACGGCGCCGCTGTGGGGCGGCATGAGCGCGCAGCAAATGGTCGAACATCTCGATGTGATCGTGCGGCACTCGGCCAGTGACAAGGAGATAGCCGTGAGCTCGCCTGCGGAAATGCTCCCAAAGCTCCGCCAGTGGCTGGATACAGACAAACCGTTGCAACGCAACATTCGCAACCCGCTGTTCAATAACGAACCATGTGTTCATCCTGATCTCGATGCCGCCATCCGTTCGCTGCATGAAGGGATTGCACTTTTTCACGAAACGTTTGCCGAGGCGCCCGAACACACTTCCCCGCACCCGGTTTTCGGATATCTCGATTACGAAGGCTGGCTGCGGTTTCATCAGAAACATTTCCGGCACCACTTTACACAGTTCGGTTTGCTCGGATCATAAGATACAAATGAAAACGCCCCGGAAATATCCGGGGCGCGTTTTTTATTCAGTTCTCAATACTTTCCGGAACGTGCTGTCCGCATCGGCGCCGCGCGGCACCAGTGCGCTCAGCCAGTCGCCGTACATGGCGTTGGGAATGATGATAAAACGGCGGCCGAACTGATCCCGCAGGCGGTCTACGGCCAAACTCCGTTCTTCAGGTGTCTTTTTGTAAAAATCTTCCGCGAAATCGCCGAGGTTATCGCCAACCAGCATCGCAATTTCATATTTTTTCGCGATCGCGGCGCGGCGTTCTTCTTTATTGGAATTGCCGGACGACATGATGAGATGTTCGTTGTCTGCAAACGGGAAATTGTAGCGCTGCAGGTTTTTAAGCGTAGCGGCGCGCTCGTTTTCGAGGCGGTTGGTGACGTAATAAACGGTGAGGCCGGTTTGCGCGGCATATTTAAAAAACGAAGGCGCGCCGGGCACCGTGTCGCAGGCGGCTTTAGCCGTCCATTCTTCCCAGGTGGCCTGGCTCCAGGATTTTCCTTCGAGGGTTGTTTTTGCGGTGTAGGGGCTGTTATCCAGCACGGTCTCGTCTATGTCCGTCACGATCGCTCTCGGCCGGAGCGTTTGCTGATGGATCATTTCTTCCACTCTTTCACCGGCGATGCGGTAAGCCTGGAGGCACAGCGCCCTGTATTCCGCCGCGCGCTGCTGCCAGAGGGCCGCCCATGCGGGACCGCCGGTTGAAACATGCGATGCCGCGGGTGGTTGCGTGGTTTTGCAGGCGAAAAGAACCGTTACGGCAAGCAGGTAACTATAACGCATATACGATGTTTTTGGATGTGGAAAAAAGCGGGTTTAAAAATTTGAAGAACCGGGAAATTTTGGTGAAATTAGATAAAATTGTTAACCCATGCGCGAAGAGCTTCACTACCGTATCGCCCTTACGTTCCTGCCGCTGGTGGGCGATGTGGCGGCCAAAAGCCTGATAGAAACATTTGGTTCCGCATCCGCTGTTTTTCATGCCCGCAGGCGCGAGCTGGAATGTATTCCCGGCATCGGGAAAGTAAAAGCCGCGGCGATCAAACAGTTCCGTGATTTTTACCGCGTGGAGGCGGAAGCGCGTTTTCTTCAGCGGCATGGCATCAGGCCCGTGTTTTTTACGGATGAAGATTACCCGAAACGTTTGCAGCATTGTTACGACAGCCCGGTGCTTTTATATTACAAAGGCAAAGGCGGCCTGCAGCCCGAAAAAATGCTTGGCATCGTAGGCACGCGCAGGCCGACGGATTACGGCGCCGGCATCTGCCGCGATTTTGTGAAAGCGTTCGCGCCGCATGGCATTACCATCGTGAGCGGCATGGCGTACGGCATCGATATAACGGCGCATGAGGCCGCGCTGGACAATGGCTTGCCCACCATCGGCGTGCTGGCGCACGGGCTGAACCGTTTGTACCCCGCCGCGCATGCGCGAACGGCCGCGCGGATGCTGGAGCAGGGCGGTTTATTGTCCGACTTCAGCAGCGGCGCCGAACTGAACCGGCAGAATTTCCCGAGGCGGAACCGTATTGTGGCGGGGCTTTGCGATGCGGTGCTGGTGGTGGAAAGCGGGCGCACGGGCGGCTCGCTGATCACGGCAGACATTGCCTGCGGCTACAACCGAGATGTGCTGGCCATTCCGGGCCGTGTGAACGATCTTTCTTCCGCCGGCTGCCTCGATCTTATCAAACAAAACAAAGCGGCGCTGGTAAGCGAACCGGAAGACGTGCTGCGGATGCTGGACTGGCGGCCCGCCGCACCGGTGGCCCGGCCCGCGGCGCAAAGCAGCCTGTTCCATTCCCTGGAGCCCGCCCAGCAGGATATTTTGCAGATATTGTCCAGCCACGGCCAGCTGGACATCGACGAATTGCAATACCACAGCGGCATTCCCCGCAGCACCATGGCGGCGGAACTGATGCAGCTGGAAATGCTGGGGCTGGTGCGCGCCATGCCGGGGCATACATATCAATTAATCAGCACATGAATTTGGGCTGATTGGAATACGGGGAAAAGTCGTACATTTGCGTGCAATTATTTAAGAAACTTATCAAAATAATTGCAATATGCCTGCGGGAAAATCTAAACAGAAATTTGTAGCTGACGGTCTCACCTTCGACGATGTTTTACTTGTGCCAGCTTATTCAGAAGTACTGCCAAGAGAAGTGAACATCTCCTCACAACTTACCAAAAACATACGCATCAACATTCCCATGGTATCTGCCGCCATGGATACCGTAACCGAAGCCACGCTGGCCATTGCGCTTGCACGTGAAGGCGGTGTCGGCATCCTGCACAAGAACATGAGCGTGGAAAAACAGGCTGAACTGGTAAGGAAAGTGAAACGCAGCGAAAGCGGCATGATCCTCGACCCGCTTACCCTCAGCGCAGATTCCACCGTAGGCCAGGCCCTCCGCATGATGAGAGAAAACGGCATCGGCGGCATTCCCATCGTAGACGGCGACAAAAAACTCATCGGCATCCTCACCAACCGCGACCTCCGCTTCGAAAAAACCAATACCAAAAGGCTGATCAGCGAAGTAATGACCAAAGACAACCTGATCACCGCGCCCGAAGGCACCGATCTGAAAAAAGCCGAAAAGATCCTGCAGCAGCACCGCATCGAGAAACTGCCGGTGGTGAACAAACAGGGCAAACTGGTAGGCCTTATCACTTACCGCGACATCATCCAGCTCACCAGCTTCCCCAACGCCGCCAAAGACAACTACGGCAGGCTGCTGGTAGGCGCCGCGCTGGGCATCACGCACGACCTGCAGGATCGCGCATCCGCGCTGCTGCACGTTGGCGTAGACGTGGTAACCCTAGACAGTGCGCATGGCCACTCCATATATGTGCTCGAAGCGCTCAAAAAACTCAAAAAATCATTCCCGAAACTGCAGGTGATCGGCGGTAACGTGGCTACGGCCGAAGGCGCGCTGGCACTCGCTGCCGCAGGCGCAGACGCGGTGAAGGTAGGCGTTGGCCCCGGTTCCATCTGCACCACCCGCGTAGTGACCGGCGCTGGTTTCCCGCAGCTGTCCGCCATCCTCAATGCGGCGCAGGCCCTGAAAAAATCAGGCATCCCCGTGATCGCAGACGGCGGCATCCGCTACACCGGCGATATGGTGAAAGCACTGGCGGCAGGCGCATCCACCATCATGGCCGGTTCCATTTTCGCCGGCGTGGAAGAAAGCCCCGGAGAAACCATCATTTACGAAGGCCGTAAATTCAAATCCTACCGCGGCATGGGCTCCATCGAAGCGATGGCCGAAGGCAGCAAAGACCGTTATTTCCAGGATGTGGAAGCAGACATCAAAAAACTGGTTCCGGAAGGCATTGTGGGCCGCGTGCCTTACAAAGGCCAGCTGAACGAAGTGGTGCAGCAATTTGTGGGCGGTCTTCGCGCAGGTATGGGCTACGTTGGCGCAAAAGACATCAAAGCCCTTCAGGACGCGCAGTTCGTAAAGATCACTTCCGCAACCGTGAAGGAAAACCACCCGCACGACGTGGTGATCACCAAAGAAGCACCGAACTACAGCAGGTAATTTACATAAACATAATCCGCAGATACAGGGGCGCGCCAGCACGGCGCGCCCTTTTTCATGCAAACGGCTATACGATTTTATATCGCCCTTCTGCGCTCCCCACGGGCATTTTGCGCGGGAAAGCCTCTTTTTACGGCTTCGGCGCCGGTTAAAAGCGGTTTATTCATCTCCTCACATACGCTGCAGGCGGAAATCCCGTTTTATTGTTTACATTTTTCCTTTATACATTTGAAAGATGAATGCATTCCTGCGAAAACGTTTCCCCCTGTTGCTCAGTATTTTATCAGGGTTACTCATGTGGGCCGGATGGCCTACCTCTCCCCTGACCTTTCTCGTTTTTATCGGGCTGGTACCGCTGCTGGCCGTTACCGACCGGGTGAAGGACGGGCGCACGTATTTCGGGCTGGTCTTCCTCGCCTTCTGGATCTGGAATACCGGTACCACATGGTGGGTAGGCAATACCACCGTTCCCGCCAGCGGCATTTTTGCGAATGCATTCAACGCGCTGCTGATGACCATCCCATGGTGGGGCTACAAACGCGCCATCGCCCGGGCGGGCCGTCTTACCGGTTATTTCGCCCTGGTGGTTTACTGGCTGACCTTTGAATATATCCACCAGCAATGGGAACTGAGCTGGCCCTGGCTTACGCTGGGCAATGCTTTCGCCATGCGCCCGGGATGGGTGCAATGGTATGAATATACCGGCACAATGGGGGGCAGTCTTTGGGTGTTGCTTATGAACATCCTTGTTTACCAGGCCTGGCGCCGCGGGCAGCACGAGCCGGGCTGGTTCTTTCTCTGGAAGGAAGGCTGGAAGCCCTTGCTGCTGCTGATCCTCCCGCTGGCCGCGTCCTTTTTTGTTATCACGGGCGAATCGGAGACCTCCGAGCCTTCGAAAAAAGTAGTGATCGTGCAGCCCAACATCGACCCGTACGACGAAAAATTCTCCGATGGCGCGGCCATGGACCAGCTGCATAAATTCCTGGCGCTGACGCAGGCAAAGATCGACACCGGCACCCGTTTCGTGATATGGCCTGAAACCGCGCTTTTCCCGCAGGGTGCGTGGGAGCACCTGCTGAACGACCAGCCCGAGATCATGGCGGTCCGCGCTTTCCTCGCCCGTTACCCGAAGGTGAAGATCGTGACAGGGGCCTCTACTTTCAGGCGTTACCTGCCGTCGGACGAAGTGCCGTCTACCGCGCGGGTATTGAACGGGGAAATTTATTACGACGCATTTAATTCATCCATACAGATCGACACATCACTGAACATACAGGTGTACCATAAAGCGAAGCTGGTACCGGGCGTGGAATTGACGCCTTACATGCGTTACCTCCCGTTCATGAAAAAACTCGCGCTGGATATGGGCGGCATTTCCGGCAGCTACGGCCTTACGCCGGGCGTGCCGATCTTTTTTAACCCGGACGAACAATGCAACATTTTCACGGCGATCTGTTACGAATCCGTTTACGGCGATTTTGTGGCGGAGAAAGTGCGGCAGGGCGCCAACCTGCTGGTAGTGTGCACAAACGACGGCTGGTGGGGCGATACGGAAGGCCATCGACAGCATTTGCAGTACGCGCGCCTGCGGGCCATCGAAACGCGCCGCTGGGTTGCGCGCAGCGCCAATACCGGCATATCCGCCTTCATCTCGCCGCGTGGCGAAGTGATAGATGCCCAATCATATTGGCAGCCCGCCGTTATCGAACATGCTGTAACACCTTATTATCATCAAACGTTCTACGTAAAATATGGCAGCCTCGCGGCCAAAGCTCCCCTGATCTTTTGTATATTGCTGGTGGCATACACCATTGTATTACGGGTAATTCGCAAGCAATATGTGGAAAACATTTAACAACGGAGGCCAAAACGGCGCTTATTGGGCAGAAGGAGAAGGCAAAGCCGTGATCCTGATCCATGGTTACGGGGAAGATCAATCAGTTTGGGAACATCAGACCGCTTTTCTCCGCGTTCATTACCGCGTGCTGGTGCCGGACCTTCCCGGAACAGGGCAGTCCGCCATCACCCATCCCCTTTCCATGGAAAGCATGGGAGAATTTATCTACGGCATGATGACCGCCGAAGGCATCAGCCAGGCGACGGTGATCGGGCATAGCATGGGCGGATACGTGGCGCTGGCCTTCGCGGAAAAATACCCGCACCTGCTGGAAGGGCTGGGACTGTTCAGCTCCACCGCAAAGCCGGACACCGAAGAGAAAAAAGAAGGCCGCCGGAAATCGATCCGCATGCTGAAACAGTACGGGGTGGAACAATTCCTCCGGCAGCTGCTCCCGAATATGTTCGCCCCTACGTTCAGGATCAACCAGGGCGCACGGGTAGACAATTTCATCCAGCAGGCCATTAAAATACCGCAGGAAACCCTGATCGCCTATTACGAAGCGATGATGGAGCGGCCCGACCGCACGGCAGTGCTGAAAGAGATCAAAGTGCCGGTTTTGTTTTTTATCGGGAAAGAAGACCAGGCCGTGCCGCTGGACAACATTTTATCACAGGTAACCATGCCGGCCGTCGCCAGCATTCACATTATAGACCAGGTAGGCCATACCGGCCATCTTGAAGTATACGAGGAATCTAACCTGATACTTTACCAGTTTGTCGAATTTTGCCAGCGGGCTGTTTAGAAAACACTTAGATTACTGCCCCACAGCAGTTCAAGCACATTGCGGATCGTCTTTTTGATAACCATCCTGGGCCTGGTATCTCTGGCTTCGAGGGCCGACCATATCATCGGCGGAGAGATGTATTACACCTGGCTGAACGCTACCGGCACCGGTAATAATTACCAGGTGACGCTCAAACTTTTCGTGCGTTGCGACGCTGCTATCGGGCAGATAGACCCCGACGTGAACATCGCCATTTACGATGGCGCGGGAAATTATTACACCACGCTCCGTGAGATCACCCGCAACAACCTGGAACAATATACCGCTACAGACATCGATCCCTGCATCGTGAACCCGCCCTACGTCTGCTACCAGATCGCGTATTACACCACACAGGTAACGCTGCCCTTTAACCCGAGAGGTTATTACGCCACCTTTCAGCGGTGTTGCCGCCGCACGAGGCTTACCAATATCTTTTCGGACGACAACAACGTGGGCGGCAGTTATTTCACCAAAATACCCGGCACGGCCAACGGCTTCGACCGCAACAGCGGTCCGCGTTTCAGCGCGGAGAAAGGCACCATCGTGTGCGCCAACAACAAATTCAGGTACGATTACGCGGCAACGGACCCGGAAGGGGATTCGCTCGTGTATTCCTTTTCCACCGCGTATACCGGCGGGGACCGCGACAATCCCAAACCCAACGTTTCCGCCGCGCCGCCTTACACACCGGTAAGTTATAACGCCCCGTTTTCCGCCTCGCAGCCGTTGGGAGACAAAGCTACCATCGACCCGAAGACCGGCGTTATTTCCGGCATTGCGCCGCGCGCGGGATTGTATATCGTGACCGTTTCGGTGAACGAATACAGGAACGGCGTTTTTATCGGGGAACATAAAAAAGAATTCCAGTTTACCGTGGAAAACTGCGTGCGGCAGGTTGTAGCGGCTTTACCGGATAAATTCGCGGACTGCGATGGCTTCGTGATCAACTTCATCAACAACAGCACGCCCAACAAAGAATATGTTTGGGACTTCGGGGACGGCAATACCTTCACCACCAACAACCTCGCTAGCTTCCCGCACCGCTATGCGGACACGGGCACCTACCGCGTGAAACTTACCGTAGACCCGTCCAGCAGTTGCGGGGACAGCGCGTTCTCCACCGTCAGGGTATACCCGCAATTACTGCCGTCTTTCGACTTCAACGGTCTTTGCACTACCAAGCCTACGCAATTCCTCAATACTTCCACCAACGACGTGGGCACGTTCGATTATTTCAAATGGGATTTCGGCGTAACCGCCGTCACCAGCGATACTTCCAACAACCAGTCGCCCACCTGGCAATACACCACGCCGGGCAGCTACACGGTCAAATTCTTCATGAGCACCACCAAAGGCTGCGAAAAAGAGATCACCAAAACGATCGAGATATACGACAAGCCGCCGTTCACCGCCACGGGAGATACGCTGCAATGCATCAAAGACGAATTGCAGCTTCACGCGGAAAGCACAATGGCAGGGAGCTTCAGCTGGGCGCCTTTGTACAATATCCGCAACGAGAACACGGCCGATCCTTTCGTTTCACCTAAAAAAGATACCGCGTACAACGTTACTTTCACCGACCTCACCGGCTGCGTGAACACCAAACGCGTACGCATCGACGTGCGCGATACGGTACTTGTAAAAACCTCGGCAGACAGCCTGATCTGCACCGGCGACCCGGTAGACCTCGCCGCGGAGGCCGACGGCAATTACGCGTTCACCTGGGTGAACCTGGACACAAGGCAGATCATCAGCCGCGCGAACACCGTGACCGTAACGCCCGTGGGCACCGGGGCGTATTATGTGCAGGTCGATCTCGGCAGCTGCAATTCCCGCGATTCCATTTTTTTCAGAACGGTAGACCCGCCCAAGGCATTCGCCGGGCTCGACACCACGATCTGCTTCGGCGAAAAAGTATTACTGCAAGCCAGCGGTGGCGCGTATTACAGCTGGTCGCCGACGGAAACGCTCACCAGTCCGCGTAAAGCTACCACCACTGCCTGGCCCAAAGACACCACCACTTACATGGTAACGGTAACGGATACACTGGGTTGCCCAAAACCTGTTACCGCCCAAAGAACGATCGCCGTGGTGCCGCCTGTGCCTGCGTTTGCGGGCAACGACACCATCATCATCAAAGGCCAGCCTTTCCAGCTGCACGCCAGCGGCGGCGTGCAATACCGCTGGTCTCCTGCAGACGGCCTCAGCAGCACCACCATTCCCGATCCCGTTACCGGTTACAACCGCGACATCACCTATCGCGTGAAAGTATATACACGAGAGGGTTGTATGGGTGAAGACGATATCCATGTCCGTTTTATGACCGGCCCGGAGATCTATATCCCGAACGCTTTCACGCCGAACGGCGACGGGGTGAACGACGTGTTCCGCCCGATGCCGGTGGGTTTCACCAGGATGGAATATTTCAGGATCTACAACCGCTGGGGCGAAGAGATCTACAGCTCCGTGGAATACCTGAAAGGTTGGGACGGTAAAAAGAAAGGCAGTCCCGCCGCGGCGGACACCTACGTTTGGATCGTCGGCGGCACGAACGTCGCGGGGCAGATGGTGGAGAAGCGCGGAACAGTAACGCTCATCCGCTAAAACCGCCGCGATATGCACGGAAAAGCCTGTACGAAATCTTCGTTTTCCCGCTTCCGGAGGGTATAAACGGCCTAAAGGACGTACCGGTAAGACAAAAGTTTGGAGGCCTGAAAAACGATAATTCTAACTACTAAAGCATTACACTTTATTATCTTTTTCATATTCATTCGCGGCCCTTTTATATTTCAGCAAGCCCTTTATTTTCCGTAAATTCAGAGTAACAAGAAAAGCCTCTACCCCATGGGCAAATCTGTTATCCTGCTTCTATTTCTGGCCTGCTCGCTCTACGGGACAGTGAACGCATACCACATTATCGGAGGGGAACTCTATTACCGTACCATCAGCTTTAACCAGGCAACCGGCAATTACCGTTACGTGTTTATTCTGAAGTTGTACCGCGACGGCGATTTTGTGTGCGGAAGCCGGCAGGGTTGTTTGGATTACTTCGAAAATCCCGTGCCCATCAACATATTCAACGCAGCCGGCAATCGCGTGGGGCCTTCACGGCTGATGGAGATCAAAAACACGATGCCGATCCGCGATACGTTAAAGAATCCCTGTCTTGCCCCGCAAACCATTTATCTTGAAGTGGCATTTTATGAAAGTGACACCGTTGAACTGCCGCCCATGGCCGGCGGGTATTATATTTCCTACCAACGCTGCTGCCGCGGCGAAGCGCTCAGCAACATTTACAATTCCGAAAGGGAAGGCTCTACTTTTTACACCTGGATACCCGGTTCCGAAAGCCGCCCTGGCAACAACAGTGCGTATTTCGGGATAGACGAAGCGCCCGTGATCTGCTCCGGCCTCCCTTTGCGTTATAATTACCGCGCCACCGATCCTGACGGCGATAGTTTAACGTATTCGCTTTGCAGCGCGCTGGCAGGCGGCAACAGCCGCTCGAACGAAGCCGTGAGCCCGCCGCCGTACACCACCACCGTGAGTTACATTCCGCCTTATCACGGCGGTTCGCCGATGGGCGGGTCTATCGCCATAGACAACACAGGACTTATTACCGGCACGCCGGACCGGTCCGGGAAATTCGTGGTATCGGTGTGCGTGTCTGAATACGACCGGCACACCGGGCGGTTGCTGGGCGTGCATCATAAAGACATTCTCATTACCGTGTATAATTGCGAGACGCGCATCACCGCGTCTACCCCTGCCCTGCTGAACCATTGCAACGATTCGCTCGGCCTTAACGTGCCCATTACGAACAACAGCGTGGCGGGTTTCACGTCTGCCTACCAATGGAGCTTCAGCGACGGCACAGACACCGTTACCACTACCCGCGACGTTTTTTTCCACCAATTCCCCGACACCGGCGTATACACCGTAAAACTCGTGGTGAACCCGGGATTGCCTTGTACGGACAGCATGACGGGCCGCATCAACAACTACCCCGGCCTGCGGTCGGGATTTACGCTGAGCGGCCTTTGCAGGGAAAACCCGGTTCTCTTCACCGACACTTCCTCGTACCGGTATGGCAACATTGTATACCGGCGATGGGACTTTGGCGTGCCCGATATTTCGTCGGACACAAGTAACGCGGTAAGCGCCGATTACCGCTTCCCGACGGGCGGCGTATACACCGTGAACCTCACGCTCCGAACGAACCGCGGCTGCGAAGCCACGATTACACAGAACATGCGCCTGTATGAAGTGAACCCCTTCGCGGGGAACGACACGATATTGGCGCGCGGCCAAACCCTTCGGCTGCAGGGCGCAGGCGGGGAAACCTATGCCTGGAGCCCGGGCACAGGGCTGAACGATCCCAATATCAGGGACCCGTTGCTTACCTGGAACGACGAGATCACGTTCACCCTGCGCGTCAGCAACCAGCAGGGCTGCTTCGGCTTCGATTCCATTAACGTGAAATATTACACCGGCCCGGAATTTTACATTCCAAACGCATTCACCCCGAACGGCGACGGCACGAACGACTTTTTCCGGTTCATACCCGTGGGCATCAAAGAATATCACTACTTCAGGATATTCAACCGCTGGGGCGAAGTGGTATACAACTCGCTCGATTTCCGCCACGGATGGGACGGTACGGTGAGAGGCCACCCCGCCGCCATTGACACCTACCTTTGGATACTCGAGGGAACCGACCTTAACGGGCAGCGGATTTCCAAAAAAGGAACGGTAACTTTACTGCGATAAACAGCAAACATGAAGACTGGAAAAACAGCCCTTATTACCGGCGCTACCGCCGGTTTCGGAGAAGCCTGCGCAACGCGGTTCGCAAAAGAAGGATACCGTCTCATTATTACCGGCCGCAGGGCGGAAAGACTGGAAACGCTGAAAGCGGCGCTGGAAAAGGAATACGGCGTAGAGGTGAAGACCCTGGCGTTTGACGTGCGGAACAACGAAGCCGTGCAAACCGCGCTCAACTCACTGGAAGATAACTGGAAATCGATCGACGTGCTGGTGAACAACGCCGGTCTCGCGCTGGACCTTTCCACCATCGACGAAGGAAATACGGAGGATTGGGACACGATGATCGATACCAACGTAAAAGGCCTGCTGTATGTGTCCCGCGTGATAATACCCTGGATGAAGGAAAGAAAACAGGGGCAGATCGTGAATATCGGTTCCACCGCGGCCAAAACCGTGTATGCCAAAGGCAATGTGTACTGTGCCAGCAAAGCGGCGGTAGACGCGCTTTCCCAGGGCATGCGCATCGACCTGCTGCCTTATGGCATCAAAGTCACCGCGGTACATCCCGGCGCGGCGGAAACGGAATTTTCACTGGTGCGGTTCAAAGGGGATGAAAGCCGGGCGAAAGACGTGTATAAGGGATTTACCCCGCTGAGCGCGGCAGACGTGGCGGAAGTGGTCTATTATTGCTGCTCCCTGCCCCCGCATGTATGTATCAACGACCTGGTGCTCACGCCAACGGCACAGGCGAACGCATATTACATCCAGCGGTAAAAATTACACATACGTGTTATCAAATTAGATATATTAATTATCTATATTTGAAATCCCGGCCAATTTAAGTGAGAATCGATCTCTTGTAGCGGCGCCGGATGCCTTATAAATACCACCCGAAGCAGATTGTGATAAGAAATTCCTTACGCCAAAAGGGCGTAAGTCAACGACGACCTTATTTTGGAATCCTATAATCCTATAACCATATCCCTATGCTAACATTTGTTACTATGTACATGCTCCGGCTGTACTATCCTAGAATCAAAGAATTTCTGAGCTTCTACTTCGACAGCTCACGCAGAAACAACTATGGCCGCTGGGCCATGCGTCAAACCTGGAAGGGTAAAGAACAATACTCTTTCGGTTATAACTGAAAAAACCAGGTTTTTTCATAAAAAAGGCCTTCGGAATCCGAAGGCCTTTTTTATTTACATGGTTTCCGTTTGGTGTCTGCCATTATAATCTGAGGCTTTTTACATACACTCCTTCTTTCCCGTTCCTTCTTTTTTTGTAAGCCACCAGCACGCCTTCCGCGGTTTGTTCCAGCACGGGGAAACCGGCAAATTCCGTTTCCGCGGTCAGGAAGTCGCGGTTGAGCGTTTTCCCGTCCGCCGATTTATGCAGAATGCCGATGCGGTTGCCGCTGGTATCGGCCGCTTCGTCCCACACCAGGGCCAGGTCTCCTTTTCCGAGCACGGCAAGTTGCGGGTGTTTGGCGGTAGGCAGCGCGCTGATATTTTCTTTGCGGGTATAAGTGATGCCATTGTCCGGGCTTTGGCAGTAAAACACACCTTCGCCGCCGCCCATGGTGAACCAGGCAAAATGAAGGCCATTGGCGTTACGTACCATGGCGGGCCCCGTGTGAGGGCAGCCGTTGATGGCCCAGTTGTCTGCACTGATGCGCACCGGCTGCGTGAAGGTTTCCCCGCCGTCTTTCGAAAAAATATGCACCATATCGCGGATGGTATCCTGGATGATGTCGCGGAAAGCGGCGTGAAGGCCGCCCTGCGCGTCTACGTACAAAGCGGTGCGGCAGCACTGGCAAACCGTTTGCACGATGGGCCGTTCCCGGTGGAAGCCGGGCGTGCCGCCGGTGGTGGCGATGTACAGCGTAGAGCCCTCCTTTTGAACAAGTTTCCGGTTATCCAGCCAGATGACCGCCGCTTCGCCGGAGGGCAGTACGACCATGTCGAAATAACGCTGGTCGTAGCCCGCGGGATCCGTCACCAATGGAACGGAAGGCTGCCAGGTGGCGCCGCCGTCCGGGGAGATGGTGTAGAATACTTTGCCGGCGTATTTATTGCGCGGGTCGTTGCTTTGCGCGCCGTACATGGCGATCACTTCCCCGTTTGGCCGGAAGATCATCTTAGGCATATTTTCGCCGTGGGGAAGAATGCCCTGCGCCGTCGGCACCAGTTTGCCCGCCGGGAAAGTTTTGCCTTCGTCCGGGGAAACGGCGTAGAAGAGCGTGCCCGTTTCTTCCCCCACCTGCTGCTCTACCCAGCTCAACACTACTTTGCCGGAAGCGTCGCGGGTAAGATAGGTGCACGATGCGATGCGCGTGGTGTCTGACACGGCCGTTTCCACCCCGCCCGAAAACTGCGGGCCATGGCAGGCGGCCAGGAACAAGACTAATATCGTAACGAGTTGTTTCATCAATTTTTACTTTGCTTGCAGGTGAAGGTATAAGCCAGTCCCACGTTGAACGTACGGATGGGGCCGGGCCGGTAACTTTTGCCGAAGGCGGTTTTTTCCGCGGTGGTAGCGTACATCACGTTGCCCACATTGCGACAGTTCACCCAGCATTCAAACCCGCCGAAAGCATAACCCGCACGCGCGTTGAACAGTTCGTAACCGCCATACTCTTCAGTGTTGGCAGGGTCCATAAAATATTTACCGATGTGCTGCCATTCCACGCCCAGGCGCAGGCCTTTAAGATACGCGGGTTTGTAGGTCAGTTCCGTATTGGTAATGAGATTGGGCGCGCCGTTCATCCGGTTGCCGCCGTACTGTTTGCCTTTGTCTTCATATTCAATAAACTCATGCCTTGCCACGGTGCCGCCTATACGAAATAAAAGGCTTTTCACCGGCGCATACCGGAGGTTCCCTTCCACGCCGCTGTGGCGGGTTTTGCCGGCGTTCCTGTTTTCGGATGAATTGTCCGCCAGCCGCACGCTTACAATTTCGTTGACGCCGTCCATGCGGTAAACGCTTACGTCTACGTATCCTTTATTGCCCGCAAAGGCAAACCAGCCGCCGGCTTCGTAGTTGTTGTAAGTGGCGGGTTTGAGCACGGGCACTTTCACGCCGCGGTACAGCTCCGAAATATTCGGCGGCGCGAAACCTACGCTATAATTGGCATACAGCCCGCGGTCGCGGCCGAAATCGTACGTAACGCCTGCTTTAGGGCTCCATGCCTTGAAGTGATTGCGCTCGTCCGGCGAACCGGTGAATGCGGAGGGCAGCAGGTGATTGTCGAAATTGTAATCCATGCGGTCGTAACGCAAAGCGGCCACGAGTTTCAGCCGATCGACAGGGCTCATTTCCGCCTGTACATAGGCGGCGGTGTTCAGCAATCCCGCGCGGTAATCGGTCAATACGGAATCGGTGGGCGTGAAACCTGTGAAATAACCTTCCGCATTGCGGTCTACGCCGATGTACTGCGCGAAATAATCAGCAGGGCTGTAATCCATGCTTAGCCCCGCGATCAGCGAAGTTTTCTTCCAGCCGAACTCTTTTTTATGCTGCACCAGCAGTCCGTAGCTGTTGAACTGGTCGCTATTGATCTCACCTCTCGCTTTCAGCGGGTCGCTGGTGGTTTTAATGGCGTAAAAAGGGTTCTGGCCTATTTCGTTGTTGCGGTAAAAAGCGGTGAAACTCGTGTGGTTGCTGCCGTTCCAGCGATGGCCGAACGTGCTGCGCACGCGGAACGCTTTTACCAGCCGGTACGAAAACGTGTGAAAACTTTTGTAGTTGCGGGAATAAAAATTCGCGCTGTCCACGCCGCCCGTCTGGTCTGTTTTGTAATCCACATACGATACGGTGTTCGTCCAGGTGCTGCGGTCGCTGATGTTGTACTGCGCTTTTGCGGTGAGCGCCAGCTTGCGGAAATCGCTGTGATCGATATAACCATTGCGCTGGTCCGCATAATAACCGCCCAGGAGCAAACCGAGCTTCCCGGTAGTAGTAGACAAGGTGAAGTCCGTTCTTTTATATCCCTGGTCGCTCATTTCCGCCTGTATTTTACCCGTGGGCAGCAAGGTGGGCGATGCGGTGATAAAATTAACGGCGCCGCCAACGGCTTCGCTGCCGTACAACGAAGACGCCGGGCCGCGTATCACTTCTATCGTTTTCAGCGCCGCCATATTTATTTCTATGAGCGCGTTGTGATTGAAGTCGCCGGTGGTGCGGATGGGAATGCCGTCTTCGAGATACAGGAAAAGACTGCGGTACCCGATAGGCTGGCGGATGGCCATGGTATGCTGTTCGTTGCCGAGGTCTACCATATACACGCCGCTCACTTTGTTGAGCAGCTGGTCCAGCGAAGTGGCTTTCGTTTCGCGCAGCATTTGCGTCGAAATGGTGCTGATGGCCACGGGCGCGCCGGTTCGGTATTGTTTGTCGCGCCCGGCGGAAACGATCACTTCGTTGAGCCGCGTGGGCAGCGGTTCCAGGTAAATGGTCATGTTCTTTTCGCCGTTCACGGCCATTTGCAGCGGCGCATAACCAATGATGGAAATACGGATGGAATCGCTGGTGTTAACTGCCTCCAGGGAAAATTTCCCCTGGCGGTCAGACAGGCAGCCGCCGCCGGCCGACCGGATGCTTACGCCGGGAAGCGCTTCGCGGGTTTGGGCATCGATCACCCTTCCCTGCAAAGCCTCCTGCGCAAATGTCGAAAAGCTGCAAAGCGTCAGGCATATAAAGAAGGATATGCGATGCATGGGTTTGCTTTAAACGTTTACGTATTGGGGCACAGTTCCGTTGCCGGTTCATGCACCGCATAAGCGGAACGATAGCGGATAACCGGCCCGGTTAAAGGGCATTCGGCCGCTCATTCCACATCGTACGGGAACACAATTTCCGTGCAACGTTGTGCAAAGTTGCGCTTTACCCTTCAGGCGGGTAAGCATGTCTTGTATGAATTGAAGAGAATCAGGCCCGGGGTGGGTGAAATACCGCATAAAGCGGGCGGGCGGGAATGTAGCCGGTACCGGCTGAATAAAGTTTCACTGCTGTAACGGCGGGCGTGAAATTAAAGCTGGCGGCGGTTTCGGAGAAAATAACCTCGTATTTGTCCTTCACCGCGTTACCGCTCTGTTCCTTTTTGGTTTCCTGCTCCATCTTTTTCATGAGCTGGCATTGACCGTTACACGCGAGTTTTGGTTTGGCCTTGTTGATACAAAGCACTCTTGCAATGTAGTCCTGGTTCAGCATAAATTCAGCCAATACCAGGCCCTTGCCGAATGTTTGCAACATCAGCCCTGCAAGAACGGTTATGACGAATAAATACCTCATATGTCGCTCAAAAGTACGGCTTAAGGCGATCCCTTGATATGATTTCAGTCATTCCGCTGAAAAAACAAACGGGAGCCCGTGAACCGGGCCCCCGCTGCTGCATTGGCTGCTGTTAAGTTTATTGCGCCAGCATGAACCGGAGCGTGATGCCGCCGCGCGTATTGGTGACCGGGTACGCGGTGGAGATCACCGGTATGGTCTGGCGGCGGTCGTAGAAGAATTTGATGTTGAGGCGGTTGTTCACCACATAGTCGATAGACGGCGCGATACTCACTACTTTCTGGCCGCTGGTGGGTATCACCAGGTCTGCGTCCAGCCTGTTGTTCACGGTTTTGTCGTCGCGGAAGCTGAGGTCGAGCCGGAAGTTGAGATCATTCTCCAGGCGTTTCCCGCCGTCTTTCCCGATCCTTATCGGCATAGGCAGGCCGCGCACACGGTAGCCGCCGCCTACAGTTATTTCGCTGGAGCGCATTTCGCTCAGCTGGTAATCGATCAGGCTAAGGCTGAGCGTGCGGCTTCTGCGGAAACCCACGCGCAGGTTCAGGGAATTGGTGAAGGTCATGTCCGCCTCCAGCAATGGCACAAACTGCTCCGTAATGGTGAGGTTCGGCACGAGGAAATAAGGCACGTAGTTGCCGCTCACACTGTCCCTGAACGCGGGGTAACCGAGTATCAGCGGATCGTAGAACACAAGCGCTGTATTGTAGGAGTTCATGCTCAGCAGGCCGGTGTACTGATGCGTAAGCGTGAAGTTGGTCAGGAAGTCGGAGAACGGTTTGATGCGGCTCAGCCCGTTGTAGCTGATGCGCCAGTTAGGCCTGGGCAATATGTCTTTGAACGGATTGGACCTTACATTTTTCGCGTAGTTCTTGATCAGCGGCACATCTTCGGGCGTGGAGCCGGTGTAGGCCGCGAGGAATGCGGGAATGATCACGTCCTGCGCATAACGGCCGTACCCATAACGGTACTCCGGATCTTTCGGATCGTATTTCGGCAGGTTTGGATTGTTATTGTACGGGTTCGCATCGCCGAGGCGCTCGGAAACGCGTTTGCGGAAAGCTTCAAAGTCGCGGAAGGTTTGCGATACGCCGTCTTCCGTATTGATCTTGCCCCACATGGTTTTGATCGCGATGAAAGTGATCTCGAAACCGCCCGCGTCGTACGGGTTCAGGTGATTGAAGATGCCGTTGCCGATGGTGTCTTTGAACAGTTCCGTATGCGTTTTGGAGAAGGATTTGGTCAGGTTGAGATCGATCCGCAGATCGCGTACCGGTTCCAGCTGCGCCTGTACGTCCAGCTTTTGGGTGAACTGCTGCTGGAACTGGATGTTGAACAGCGTGTCCGGGCTGAGCAGTCCTTTTTTGGAGAACTCGTCCATAAACGCTTTGTCTGGCTGCTTTCCGAAGGTAAAGGCGAGGCCCGGCGCCATAGACTGCCAGTTCATGCCCAGCAGCTTCGTACTGTCCAGGTAGCCCGGCATACGCGTGCCGGCATTCTCGGAATAGTTCACGTTCACGCGTTTCAGCGCCATCACGACACGCATCAGTCCTTTCACGACCGGCGACATGCCATCGCCTTCCTCTTCTTTTTTAGCCTGCTGCTGTTTTTGCGCGGCGGGCGTATTGTTCATCATCGGCGGCACATATTCGCTCGACGAACCGGAGGTGGCGTTTATTTTCCGCAACCATTTGCTGCGGTTGTACAGTTCATTGAATTTGAATTCCGCGTTCAGCGTTTTCTGGTTCGAGTTCTCGATGGCGTTGCCGAGGTAAGTCGCCAGCCTTGACGCGCCGATCCAGCGGTATTCCGTTGCGTAGCTCAGCGCCACGTTCGTCCAGCTCAGGGCCGGCACTTTGGTGGTGGGCAGCGTATAGGTCACGTTCGCGTTCTGGAAATAGTTGGTGGTGCGGCCGCCGTTCCAGAAGTTGTGGCTCACGGTATCTTTTTTCGGCCCGGTGTTGATCCTTCCCGCCGGTTCGTCGATGCGTGAATTGTTCACGGCGTTGAAGTCGACAGACAGGCTGCGGGAAAGGTCCCACTTGAATGAATAATACCGGTCGAAACGGAAATATTTATCGTACGTTTCCTGCAGCAGGAACCCGCCGCCGCCGATGTTGCGCATGCGGGTGGCGCCGAATTGCCGCGTGATGTCCGCCCTGAAGCTGATGAGCGTGGGAACGTAGTTCACGTTGAAATCGCGCAGCAACGCCAGCCACGGGCTTTTGCTTTTGATAAGGCCTTTCAGCGGCTCGAGGAATTTCTGCTGGCCGGCATAGTTGTAACCCAGGCCGCCGCGGTGGCGGGTGAGCACGTCGCTTTGTATCTGCGGGTTATGACGGCTGATCTGCGAATAAGAATAACTTACGTCGAAGTTCTCGATGTCCCAGAGACGGTTCTTCTTTTTGTCCAGCGCCAGCTTGCGCACGTTGGTAAAGTTGAGGCTGGTGATGGACGTAAAGTCCTGCGCGTCTTTTTTGATGGAATCACGGGCTTCCCGGTCGCGTGCCAGCGCCAGCTTGTCTTTCAGCTTAATGTCCAGGTCGTACGGATCGTATTCCGGGTTGCTGGTGGTTTGCGAATAACCGGCGTACACGGGGATGGTAATGCCCAGGTTCTTCGGCAGCAATTTACCCGGGTCGATGTTGGCGGCGATATCGTATTGCAGGTAGTTGTCGCGGAAACGGTCGTTCACGCGCTGGTCGATATTACCGAAGCCCGAAGTGTGCATGTTGCCGCTGAAGGTGACCGTACCGAGGTCGCTCAGGCCAAGGTCTACCCTGGCAAGCGCGGCATAGCCGCCTTTTTCGTCAAGACCGGTAAGGCGAAGCTCGTTGAACCAGACTTCCGTGCATTTGGGCAGGCCGTCGTCTTTCGGGTTCAGCACGCCGATCATAATGTTGCGAACGTCGCCGAGACTGGGGTTGCCCACCACGGAAAGCACGTTCGCGCCTTCGGTTTCTTCATAAGGTACCAGCGGGCTGGCGCCGCTCATGTTACGTTTTTGCTTCAGCTGGGCGAATTTGTCCAGGTCGAGGTCCACGTCGTTTTCAACGGGCCATATTTCCGTGTCGCGCGCAGAGCCCCAGGGCGTTACTTTCAGCGGGATGCGGTATTCGTAGTAGTTTTCGGTGAAGTCGCTGCCCACGCGGATGATGGCCTGAAGCTGACCGTCTTTGAGAGACAGCGGGTCGCTTACGGCCTCGGAGTGCAGGAACATCTGGAGGCGTTTGTACTGGCGCAGGTCGAGCGGCACGTTTTTGTACATGGCGCGCACTTCGCCGTCTTTCAGGTTGCAGATCTGTGCAGACAGTGCCTGTTCGTTCAGCAAAATGTTCGTGCTGTTGGTGCTCAACGTGTTCTGCCGCAGGATGCCGGGAGGCAGCACGTATGGAACGGGCTGGCGCTTGGAGTTTTCCTCGATGTTCACGGCGGAAGCGTTGAACACCGTGTTTTGATCTACCGGCACCGGGTCGCCGGGGCGCAGTTCGTATAAATAACGGCGCCATTGATTGCGCACGAGATCGAGCTTGGCGAAACGCAGCACGACGGAATCTTCGAAACCGGTGAGGAACATACGCATAAAACGGATGCTCTTGAAGTCGGGGATGTTGCCCACTTTCCGGTCGTATTGCGTTACCGGCACCTTGAACTGGTACCAGGTCTGGTCCGCCTGCTGGCCGTTGGGAAGCGTTACGCGGGTCACGAAGCGGTCTACCACGTAATTGCTGCCCACCTGCATATCCGGCTTCAGGTCTACGCGGTACTGGAAATATTCTTCCGTTTCGTTCATGGTGTTGTCCCGGTTCAGGTCTTCCGATTCGGGATAGTTGGTGGCTGCGTTGGAGAACTGGGAGTTGTCGTTGGACACGGGGGAGTTGCCGTCCGGCCCGTTGATCCTTTTGTAACGGCCCAGGATGTCCGTTCTCGCCGCGTCGTACGAAGGGTCGCGGTACCATTTGTAGTCGTCGTTGGACGGGTCGTTGGCTACGTCCTGGTAAGCGGGCGACGAGGCACCGAATACGGCGGCGAGGTCCTGCAGGTATTGTGCGCGGAAATTCTTTTCATCGTTGTTTTCGAGACCGTCGAAACCAACGTCCTGGTAACGGCGGATGGCGGGATCGTTGTCGAACGCCTGGGTGATCTGCTGCTGGAACTTCGGCACGCGGCCCCATTTGGTGGAATCCACTTTGTTCAGGCCGGTGTTCGGGTCGGGCAGGCCGTTCTCGAATGATTTGCGGGAATCTTTCAATACGTCTTCAGACACGTTGCCGAGGTTGAAATACAAAGAACCGCCGGAGCTGCTTGGATTATTGAAGAACGGATCGGGTATCCAGAACTCGATGAACTCGATATTGGCCGTTTCGAAGTCGCTGTTGTCGATCGCGCGCATGATGCCGCCCCAGCGGGACGCCGGGTTGCGCAGCCTGCCTTGCGGCGTGAGCGCGCCCGCGGTGCTTTCGAAGTTATACGGGCCTTTTTCTTCAGGATAATAAGCGAGGTCGAGCGTGCTCAGCTGGCTCTGGCCGAAGTCGGTGGAGCGGTTGGGGAACACGTCTCTTTGATAGATCAGCCTGGTGCGCGGGTCGGACTGCGATGCGTCCGTTACGCCCGGCGGCAGGTTCGGCGAACGCGGGATCTGCAGCGTGGGCTCGATGATGTACCAGGCCAGCAGCGCCCTGTTTTTGCCGTATGCCAGCGTATCGTTGAAAGCGGCTTCGGGGAAGAGGATGTTGCCGGCCGCGTCCGTCGCGTCGCGTGGGGTGGAGGCCAGGCTCCAGGCGGTGGCAGGGAACTTCAGGTCGTAGCCGTTGCGGGCGCCTTCGAAATCGTCGATCATTACCTGACCCTGTTTGCTGCCGGGCTCGTTCACCAGTTTGCTGTGCCCGGGGAAGAGCCGCGCTACCTCGCCCGTGAAGTTGATGGTGGCGGGCTGCTGCGTCTGGTAATTGGGCAGTTTATCCAGCATCCGGGAAAGACCGCGCCATTCGGAAATATAGTTCGCGTCCAGCCCCACCACGGTGTTTTTGATCGGGTCGTCGCCATAATTCACTTTCTGGTAATAGGGCCTTTCGCTCATTCTCACCACGGTACCGCCCAGGTTCAGCTTGTCGTTCACGTAATAATCGAGACGGGTGCCCATGTAGTTGCGCACCTGCTGGCCAAACAGCGCATTGTTCTCGAACTGTACGTTGATCGGCACGCCGGAGCTGAGCACCCCGCCGTTGATGATCTTGATACGGCCCAGGTTGTAGTCGATAACAAAGTCCACGTCTTCACGCAGCTGCTGCCCGCCGGCCGTAACGGTCACCGATCCCCTGGGGATGTTGAGCGCGTTGAGGGAAATTTCGGAGGAATTGGCGGATTTATAAGAGCCGCGCAGCAGGTACCGGTTGAGGTTGGGAAACTGCTGGGCGATCACTTTGATGGAATCGTACAGCATGGTGTACATGTACTGTTTCTCCAGCGCGGGATTTCCGCCGAACACGGGCCGCAGCGATTCGCCGAAAGGCTCCAGCACGGGGAACATGATCTTGCCGTTCTGCGGGAAGATGGTGAAACCTTCCACGTAATCGAACACACCGTCCGGCTGGGGATCGTTCTGGTTATTCAAACGGTCGAGGTTCAGCAGGGTAATGATGGGCGCGCCGGAATACTGGCCCTGCGCATCGGGCAGGTAACGTTTTTCGCTGGGGGCGCGGGTATCGGTGCCCGGGTCTTTGTACAGCACGTCCAGCTTGAAGTCTGCGCGGTTGATCTGGAACGCGTCCGTAGAATAAATATTTTTCATCATCAGGTCCCAAATCGGCAAAGCCGGCCTCGCGGAGGTGGCTTTCAGCATTTTCAGGAACAGGATGCGCTGGTTGGCGGAGTTGTTCTGGTCGGGCGGCACGTCCTGCGAGAACTCGCCCACTTTAAAAACCTTGCCGTTGTAAGTGTATTCATAAGCCACGGCCAGCACTTCGTCCGGCTGCAGCTGCTGCACCAGGGAGATAAAACCGATCTGGCGGTTGAGGATGTAGTCCGTGGAATCCAGTTTGCGGGCGAAGGTTTTTTCGAAATCCTGCACCGGCTGAAGACCGAGGCCCAGCAGGCGGCTTACCACGGTGCCGGTGTTGCGGGCACCGGCGTCGCTCGCCAGGTTCTGGTAAAGGTCGTTGGAGCCGTTGTTCGGCAGGCGGCTGCTGGTAAGACTGGTGATGGCGGTATTATACGGTCGGTTTTCGCCGAGGTCCATGAGGCCCACGATGTCCCTCGTGTCTGTAGTAGCGCCGGATTTGTTGGTTACCCACACCTCGATGCGGGTAATGTTTGCCTGCGTGCGGATGGCGGGCAGGGTGGCCATGGCGTAGTTGAAGGTATCGCGGAAGTACTGGGACAGCAGGAAGTGCCGGTTGTCTTCATACTCGTCCGCCCGGCGCACGAAATCCGTTACGCTGTTGCCTCCCCGCAGCACCATGTTCTGCTTTTGCGATTTCTGGTTGCTAAGCACGCTGGTCATGGTAAGGCGGCCGAACTGCAGCTGGGTCTTCACGCCGAAAAGGCTTTGTACGCCGGGAATAAGCGAACTGCTCAGGGGGAAGCTCACGTTGCCCGCTTCTATTTTTTTGATGATCTCGTCCTGGTAGCCGGTATATTCCAGTTTTACCTGGTTTTCGAAGTCGAAGGTAGACTGGGTGTTATAGTTGGTGATGAGTTTGAGTTTGTCCCCGATCTTGCCCGTCACGTTCATGTTGATGTCGATGTCGAAGTCGAAGCCGCCGTTTTTACGGGCTCTTTCCACCAGTACGGGGTTTTTCACGTTCTGCCCCTGGTAACCAAAAGTAAGCCCGAGGCTACCCTGCGGCTTGATGTCTACCTTGGTGCCGCCGAACACACGGTCGAAGAGTTTATCGCCGTAATAAAGCTGCGGGGCGCCGGCGCGCTGGTTGAGGTTACCGATGGTGCCGGCGCGTTTCTGCCAGTATTCGTTTTCGCTTTGGGCGGCCTGGAGGCGGTAAAAGTCGCCGAAGCTCATTACGGTGGGCTGGCGGTAGAACCGGTCGCCTATTTTTTCGGTAACGATGTATTGTTTGGTAACGGGGTCGTATTCAACGTTTTTCTTGATGTTTGCGGGATCTTTCAGGTCGATGGCATTGCGCACGGGGTCCGTTACGGAAGTGCCCCTCCTGTCGCGGATGGGATACTTCAGTGTATCCGGTTTAGTAGTCGTATCTGGAACGTTGGTAACGTTGGTTATATCAATTTTCCCCTCCGCAAGCCCGCTTAAATTTCTATAGGTATATCCCGAACTGGTTTTGTTTCTGGCGGCCGAATCAACAATGATAAAAGATACAACACCTATTACTGCAAGTGCACCATAGTATTTCTTTCTTGCCAAGCGATCTTAGGTTTTATAGAGGTCAAGGACTTAAAATTATAAATTTTTAAGGGATTTTTTGATAAGTGCCTCCAATTCATTCAATTGTGGCTCGGTTTTCAACACCCTTTGTATCGCCTGTTCTGCCACATTCCGAGCTATCCCCAGGGTTACCAAAGCATTTAACGCATCATCCTGTATTGTATTGTGGGTATTAAGCGATAAATGTACTACATCTTCGCGGTGTTTCTTCATTTTGTCTTTTAGCTCGAGAATGATGCGCTTGGCGGTTTTCGCGCCGATGCCCTTCACGCCTTCGAGCATTTTTTCGTTTTCCATCAGGATGGCCCGCTGCACGTCTTCCGGCTGCAGGGAGCTGAGCATCACCCGGGCAGTGGCGGCCCCTACCCCTGAAACGCTGATCAACTGCAGGAATACGGTCCTTTCCGCATCGGAAAAAAAGCCGAACATGGTATGCGCGTCTTCCTTGATATGTACGTAAGTGAGCAGCTTACAGTTGTCCATTCCCTGGATCTGGCTCCAGGTATGAAGACTGATATGCACCTCGTAACCTACCCCGTTTACGTCGAGGTGCACGAGGGTGGGCGTTTTCAGGGCTAATTTGCCATTCAGGTATGCGATCATATTGAAAATTATCTGCCGGCGAATTTAACTTATAAATATAATTATTCGTTTAAGTCGTATTTTTACGCCCATTTTATAACTTATCCGAACAATATGAGCAAAATTACAGCCGCTATCACGGCGGTGGGTGGGTATGTTCCCGACTATGTACTGACTAACCAGGAATTGGAGAAACTCGTAGAGACGACAGATGAATGGATAACGACCAGGACGGGCATTAAAGAGCGGAGGATATTGAAGGGGGAAGGGAAAGGCACTTCAGAGCTGTGTGTGCCGGTAGCTCTTGAAATATGCAAAAAAAGGGGGATCAGGCCGGAAGAGATCGATCTGCTGATCGTGGCCACCGTTACGCCCGACATGGTGTTTCCCGCCACCGCCAATGTTGTTACGGATAAGATCGGCGCCAAAAACGCCTTCGGGTTCGATATCGGCGCAGCCTGCTCCGGCTTCCTCTACGCGCTCGATACCGGCGCCCGCTTCATCGAAAGCGGCCGCTACAAAAAAGTAATGATCATCGGGGCCGATAAAATGAGCTCCATCATCGACTATACAGACCGCGCCACCTGCATCATCTTTGGCGACGGCGCCGGCGGCGTGCTGCTGGAGCCCAACACCGAAGGTTTCGGCGTGCTCGACGCTGTGCTTAAAAGCGACGGCCACGGCAGGGAATTCCTGAACATGAAAGCCGGCGGCTCCGCCCGCCCCGCTTCCGCCGAAACCGTTGCCGCGCGCGAACATTACGTGTTCCAGGAAGGCAAGACCGTATTCAAATACGCCGTAGCCAACATGGCAGACGCCGCCCGCAGCATCATGGAGCGCAACCACCTCTCCGCAGACGATATCGCATGGCTGGTGCCCCACCAGGCCAACCTGCGCATCATCAGCGCCACGGCGGACTATATGGGCATGTCTCCCGAAAAGGTAATGATCAACATCCAGCGGTATGGCAACACCACCGCCGGCACCATTCCTTTATGCCTCTGGGATTGGGAAAATCGATTAAAAAAAGGCGACAACCTCGTACTGGCGGCCTTCGGCGGCGGGTTCACCTGGGGCGCCTGCTACGTGAAATGGGCTTACGACGGCTCAGCTAATTAAAGAACTTCAGCGCAAACTATTCATACAAAAGTGCAGGCCGGATGCGGTCTGCACTTTTTTTTGCATACAACAAAGCATTCGTTAATGGTATTTTACCCGCATCAACACCCGATCAAGTCCGCCTCAAGCGTAATTGGGATAACGAAAACGGAACGGCAACCGGGAAAACTATATCTCGAATACAAGCCCGTGCTGGGTTAGCGCGTCGTACTTCAGCCTGTCGAACCGGTAGAGGTGCGCGCCTTTTTTGGACGAGCTTTTGTCTTTTTCCTCCAGTTTTTCCAGGATGTCCATTGCCAGTATCTTCTTCCTGAAGTTGCGTTTATCCAGCGGACGCTGATAGATTTCCTCGTACAAATTTCTCAGCTGCGGCAGCGTGAACTTTTCCGGCAGCAGCTCGAAACCGATCGGGTGGAAATGCGCCTGGTCACGCAAACGGGCCATTGCGTCGTTCAGCATCTTGTTATGGTCGAAGATCAGCTCGGGGATTTGGTGCAGGCTGAGCCAGTGCGCGCCGTGCGCATTGGCCAGCAGCCGGTCGTGCTCGCTGATGCGGATCAACGCGTAATACGCGATGGAAATCACCCGCGCGCCCGTATCCCTGTCCGTATCGCCGTAACTCTGCAGCTGGTCCATGTAAATGTCCTGGATGCCGGTGGTCTGCCGCAACACCCTGATAGCCGCATTGTCCGTACTTTCCCCTTCCTGCACAAAACCGCCCACCAGCGACCATGCGCCTTCCATCGGGTCTACTTTCCGTTTGATAATGAGGAGCTTTAACTTCCCATCTTCGAAGCCGAAAATGATGCAGTCTACTGCTACCAGGTGCCTGGGTACGTTCGCGTAAAAGGATGCAGGGCTCATAATATCCGTAAAATAAGGGTATTTTATTTTTTTATCAGGGTGTATTCGATGAAATCAGTGGAAGGGATCTTCGAAACGCCCAGCCGGCGCAGCATGGTAACCAGCTGGCCGCGGTGATAGGTGGTATGGTTGAATATCATCAAAAGCGTATCCACCACAGACGATTTGCATACGCCTTTCACCGGGTGAATGTACTCAATGGTATGGGCCAGCTTCGCATCCGAAGCCGTTGCGATGAGATCTTTCACCTGTTCGTTCTGCCTGCTGTAACGCTGCGCGAATTCCTGCCAGCTGCCGCTGAAGTCCCGGGCCGGGGGCAACACCGGGCTGAGCAGCTGCAAACGCTGCAGCCATATGCCTTCCGAGTTCCACATGTGATAGGCCGTGGCGCGAAGGCTGGGGAAACTGCTGCCGAGGTCCCTGTCCAGCTGTTCTTCCGTAAGCCCGTTCAGTACCGCCAGCAGCCGCTGGTTTGCCCACATGTTGTACATCGCGAACCGCAGTAGGAGTTCCTTCATCTAATTCTTATTTTTACAAGGTAATTTCACTAACAAGATACTCATAACAGGAAAACATTCAAATAGCCCATTCATGAAACAATCACCGCTCTCAGGGTTCAGTTCCGTATGCGTGCACGCCGGTCACGAGCAGGACCCGAGATACTCCCATCTCACACCCATTTACGCTTCTTCCACCTACGTGTACGATTCCGCCGAGCAGGGCATGCGCCGCTTTTCCGGGGAAGAAGACGGTTATATTTACACCCGCTGGGACAGTCCCAATTTCCGCGAAGCGGAAGAAAAGATCGCCGCGCTGGAAACCTTCGGTCTAACCGGGCCGGACGGCGCACCGCTACAGGCCAAGGCCAAGCTTCATTCCTCCGGCATGGGCGCGCTTTCCACGCTGTTCCTCTCCCATCTCAAGTCGGGCGACAAGGTGATCTCGCATTATTCGTTGTACGGCGGCACGGAAGAGCTTTTCCGCAAAATATTGCCCCCGCTCGGCATCGAAGCCGTGATCATAGACATGCGCGACCCCGATAAAACCGCCGCCGCCATCAAGGCCGATCCGTCCATCAAAATGATGTACCTCGAAACGCCCGCCAATCCTACGCTTCGCTGTGTAGACCTGGAGGCGCTCATTGGCATCGCGCGGGAGCACGAGCTTGTTTCCGCCGTAGACAACACTTTTGCCACGCCTTACCTGCAGCAACCTTTTGCTTACGGGGCGGATTATGTGTTTCACAGCACCACCAAATTCCTCAACGGCCATGGCACCGCTATCGGCGGCGTGCTGATCGGGCGCGATATTGAGCTGATGAAAGGCCCGGTGGAAAAAGTACACCGCCTGCTCGGCGCCAACAGCAATCCCTTCGATGCTTTCCTGCTCACACAAGGCATCAAAACGCTGGAAGTACGCATGGAACGCCATTGCCACAACGCGATGGAAGTCGCCGGTTTCCTGGACGGGCACCCGGCCGTGTCGAAAGTGAATTACCTCGGCCTTACGGAGCACCCTGATTTCGCGATTGCCAGCAGGCAGATGAAACATGCCGGCGCAATGATGAGTTTTGAACTGAAAGACGGGCTGGAAGCGGGCAAACGTTTCATCGACCGGCTGAAGATGTGCCTGCGCGCCGTTTCACTCGGCACCTGCGATACGCTGATCTGTCACCCCGCATCCATGACGCATTACAGCGTACCGAAAGAACTGCGCGAAAAATACGACATCACCGACGGCCTCATCCGCGTAAGCGTGGGCATCGAATCGGTGACAGACATTCTCAACGACCTCGACCAGGCTTTACAATAAAACACACGAACAAACGATATGATCACGATCAGGAGAGCAGAAAAAAAGGATTGCCCGCGCATGATGGAACTGGTGCGGGAACTGGCATTGTACGAAAAAGCGCCGGAACAGGTAACCGTTACGCTGGAACATTTCGAGGAAAGCGGCTTCGGCCCAAACCCCGTGTGGTGGGCGTTTGTAGCAGAATCAGATGGAGTGGTCACGGGCATTGCACTGTATTACATCCGTTATTCCACCTGGAAAGGCAGCAGGATGTTCCTGGAAGACATTGTGGTTACGGAAAGTTTCCGCGGGAAAGGGATCGGCAAATTGTTGTTCGACCGGCTGATCGTGGAAGCGAAAGAAAAAAAATTCTCCGGCATGGTGTGGCAGGTACTGGAATGGAACGAACCGGCGATCAATTTCTACAAAAAATACAACGCAAAGTTCGACCCCGAATGGTGGAACGCCAGCATCGACTTATAAAAAAAAAGCCGCCTGAGAGAGCGGCTTTTTTGTTGAAAACAAAAGCGGGACCGACCATGCCGGCCAGTCCCGCTATATTTTATTTTTCCGGGCGTTTATTGTCTTTCAAATTCCAGTTTCTCCGGCAACCCGCCTACATCATGGAAGAACCTGCCGATGATGAACGACTTGCTGTCGTTGCCCATTTTGAAATAATATCTTTCATCGCGGGAGCGCAGCGAAATGCTGTCTCCTTCCAGCTTGTAAAAATAGATCCCCGATTCGTTCACCTGTCCGGAAGTAGGGCTGAGCTTGCGCGATTGAAAATAAAAACTTTTTTCTTCCGGCAGGTCTTTGTCCGGCAAACCGTCTTTGAACACGATTACTTCCTGCCGCTGTGAAGTTTCCAGCCATCGTTCTTCGCCTGCCGAATCGGACTTGCTGCAGGCACAAAGCCCTGCCGCCGCCAGGCCTAAAAATAAAACACGCATCGGGATCGGGATTTTTATAACAGTGAAACGGTTGCCCGCTGCGAATAGTTACAGATTATTGCAGGCCTCCTTCAGAACCGGTGCTTACGCCGTCGGTCGCCGCATTTTTGTCGATCTTGCCGATGAGGCCCTGCAATACTTTACCGGGGCCTACTTCCGTGAAACGTGTTGCGCCGTCGGCGATCATGGCCTGTACGCATTGCGTCCAGCGAACGGCGCCGGTGAGCTGCGTGATCAGGTTCTGTTTGATCTCCGCGGGATCGGTCACGGCTTTGGCCACCACGTTCTGGTAAACGGGGCAGTTTGGCGTATTGAAAGCGGTCGCTTCGATAGCGGCCTTCAGCTCTTCCTGCGCGGGCGCCATCAGCGGTGAGTGGAAAGCGCCGCCCACGGCCAGTTCCATCACTCTTTTCGCACCGGCGGCCTTCAGTATTTCCATGGCGCGGGCAATACCGGTTTTGGTACCGGAGATCACCAGCTGGCCGGGACAGTTGTAATTCGCGGGCACCACCACATCGTCGGTAATGCTGGCGCAGGCTTCTTCCACCTTCGCATCGTCGAGCCCGAGCACTACGGCCATGGTGGAGGGCACCAGTTCGCAGGCCTTCTGCATGGCGTTGGCGCGGATGCTTACGAGGCGCAGCGCGTCTTCAAACGCCATAGCGCCGTTTGCCACGAGGGCGGAGAACTCGCCGAGCGAATGGCCGGCCGTCATATCGGGCTTCGGATTGTTCAGGCACAGGAAGCCGATCACGGAATGCAGGAACACAGCGGGCTGCGTAACTTTGGTCTGTTTCAGGTCTTCGTCAGACCCGGTAAACATTACGTCTGAAATGCGGAACCCCAGGATGTCGTTGGCTTTTTCGAAAAGCGCTTTGGCGCGGGGATGGTTATCGTAAAAACTTTTACCCATCCCGGTAAACTGTGCTCCCTGACCGGGAAAAACGAATGCGTGCTTCATTGATATGATTAATTATCAGGTGGCAAATATATATAAAAAATTATGGTTTAACCCGGCATCGGTGTTTCAGCCGGATTAAACCATTAAAATCTTTGGTTATTCAGTGCATTAACGGCGGTACATGAGGTCTGAACTGATCAGCTTCATAAATTCCGCGCGGGTGGCGCCGTGCTCGAACTGCCCGCTGAAAGCGGAGGTGGTGGTCACGGAGTTTTGTTTTTGTACGCCGCGCATCATCATACAAAGGTGCTGCGCTTCGATCACCACGGCCACGCCCTGCGGTTCCAGCGTTTCCTGGATGGCGTCCAGGATCTGGTGGGTGAGGCGCTCCTGCACCTGCATGCGGCGGGAGTAAATGTCTACCACGCGCGCGATCTTGCTGAGGCCGGTGATATAACCGTTAGGGATATACGCCACATGCGCCTTGCCGAAGAACGGCAGCATATGATGCTCACACATGGAATACAGTTCGATATCTTTCACGATCACCATTTCGCTGTATGCTTCGGTGAACTTGGCGCTGTTGAGCACTTCCCTTGCGTCCTGCTGGTAGCCTTGGGTGAGGAACTGCATGGCTTTCGCAACCCTTTCGGGCGTTTTGAGCAGCCCTTCCCGCTCAGGGTCTTCACCCAGCAGCGCGATCGCATCTTTATAATTCCTGATAAGGCCGGAGGTTACCTGTTCGTCGTACGATTCTTCCTTGTTGTAAGCCATGAATTTGCTTTAATTCGGTTATTTGCCGCCGTAGTACTCCACGTAGATCTTGGGTGTTTCGTGCAGTTTGATGCAATGCAGCTGAACGGTACCCGGCAAGTGTTTTTCGAGTTGTTCCCAGATGGCGATCGCGACATTTTCGGCGGAAGTGAATTTGTCTTTCATAAAATCCACGTCGAGATTGAGGTTTTTATGGTCGAGCTTCTCCACCACTACGTCCTTGATCAGCACGCCGAGGGTTTTGGCATTGAATACGAACCCGGTTTCAGGATCGGGCACGCCTTTAATGGTTACGTGCAGCTCATAATTATGGCCATGCCAGTTATCATTGGCGCATTTCCCGAACACTTCGAGGTTTTGCTCCTTGCTCCACTGCGGGTTGAATAATTTGTGTGCCGCATTAAAATGCTCCACGCGCGTCAGATAGATCATGCTTGTCTGATATAAATTTCTGCAAATTTAAAGCAATTCAATGAGAACCGTATTTTTGACGCATGAAAGTACTTGTTGCCGCAGCTACGCAGGCGGAGGTAAAACCGCTGCTGGACTGGCTGGAAGAAACAAAAACGCGGGAGGTGGAAGTGCTCGTTACGGGCATCGGCATGGCCGCCACGGCGTATTCGCTGGGGAAGTATTTTGCGAAGAACCGCCCCGGGATTGCCATACAGGCGGGCATTGCGGGCAGTTTCAGGCACGAAAGGCCGCTCGGCGAGGTGCTGCTGGTTACCCGCGAGATCTTCGGGGACCTTGGCGCGGAAGACCGCGGGCAGTTCACTGACTTGTTTACAATCGGTCTCTGGCAGCATGACATGCATCCCTTTACACATCACTATTTAATAAATCCGTTGACCCTTTTCCCTGAAAACCTGCAACCGTTGCCGCAGGTTACCGGGGTGACCGTCAATACCGTGAGCGGGGAAACGGCCACTATCGCCCGGCTCGAACAGCTATACCAGCCGGATATAGAGAGTATGGAAGGCGCCGCTTTCCACTACGCCTGCCTGGTGGAAGGCGTTCCTTTCCTGCAGCTGCGCTCCGTTTCTAACTATGTGGAAATCAGGGATAAAAGCAAATGGAACATCCCGCTGGCGGTGAAAATGCTGAACGATACGCTGAAGGAAACGATCGCCGGGCTTACCTCGAAGTAAGCGCCGCCAAAGGCTATGGCCTCCTTTTCTTACATTTGTACGGCAAAAAATACGACAGATGAACCTGAGCCTTGGATTTTCTCCCTGCCCGAACGACACCTTTATTTTCGACGCCCTGGTAAACGGCGCCATCGACACCGCCGGCCTTCGGTTCGACACCCGGCTGGAAGATGTTGAAACCCTCAACCAGTGGGCCGTTCAGGGCAAGCTGGACATCACGAAGCTCAGTTTTGCCGCCGGCCTCAAAGTATCCGATAAATACGAACTGCTTAACAGCGGCAGCGCGCTCGGCCGTGGTTGCGGCCCGTTGCTGATCGCGCGGGAAGCCGTACCGCTCGAAAAGGTAAAAGACCTGAAGATCGCTATCCCGGGTGCTTTTACGACCGCCAACCTGCTGTTTTCCATCGCCTTCCCGGAGGCGCATAACAAACAGGTGATGTTATTTTCCGACATCGAACAGGCAGTGTTAAGCGGCGAAGCCGATGCCGGCGTGATCATCCACGAAAACCGGTTTACTTACCAGCAAAAAGGCCTCGTAAAACTGACAGACCTCGGCGAGTTCTGGGAAATGCATACCGGCCAGCCGATCCCGCTGGGCGGCATTTTTATAAAAAAAGACATTGCGGCAGACATCCGCGCGAAAGTAGACCGGCTGATCCACGAAAGCCTTCAGCACGCCTACACGCAGTATCCTACCCTCTCCCCTTACGTAAAATCACACGCGCAGGAAATGGACGAAAACGTGATGCGCAAGCATATCGACCTGTATGTGAACGAGTTCAGCCTCGATCTAGGTGAAAAAGGAAAAGAAGCGGTGGAGAAGCTGAAGGAAATGGCGGCGAAACAGGGCTAACAGCCACTACCTTCATGGGCATACGTTAAAGCATGGATTCGAACAGCATTTCGTGCAGGATGGCGGCGGTGGCGTTGCCATAACTGCTGTTCCGGAAACGGCCTACCCAGCGGATGCCGAAGATGGCGTTGGTCAGGAAGATCTCGTCTGCGGTCTGCAGGTCTTTTACGGAAAGCGGCTGTTCGCTGATCCTGAACGGAAATTCCTTTTGCAGCAGGTACTTCCGCATCACGCCGCACACACCGCCTTCGGTTAGGGGCGGCGTGTATACGTGGCTGTTCCTGACGATAAAAATATTTGCAATGGTCGTGTCTGCCACGCGGCCGTGCTGGTTGAGCAGCACGGTTTCGTTTACCTGGTGCTGTTTGGCGTACAGGGCGGCCAGTACGTAAGGCAGACAGTTGTTGGATTTGACGCTGGAGATCTTGTCGCAGCTTTTCACCACGTCGGGGAAAACGTCCAGCAGCAGGCCGGCGGAGTTCAGCTCAAAAATGTGCTCCGGCAGTTCCCAGCACTGGATAATGAAGTGCGGCGTATGGTCTACGGGATCGTAGAGGCCGGTGCCGGCCCTCCATACGGTAAGGCGCACCCGCGCGAGCTCGCTGACGCTGTTGAGGCGGCAAAGTTCCCTGATGAGGCCCGTGAAATAATCTTTCGTAAAGTGTGCGGGTATGTGAAAATGCAGGAGATGCAAACTGGCGATCAGCCTTTCGAAATGAAGATCTGCCAACAACAGTTGCCCCTGGTACACTTTCATGGTTTCAAAACATCCGTCGCCATACCTGAAACTGCGGTTATCTACGGTCAGCAAGGGCTTGTCTCCCGCCATGAATTTTCCGTTATAACACAATTGCATACTGAAAGTTACGATTATAAAACCATTTCGGGAACATCTCCCTCAACTATCAGCCGGCCGGCGGTTTTAGCTTTGATCTCTTCCACGCTCACGCCCGGCGCGCGTTCCAGGAGCCTGAAGCCATTGTCCGTTACATCCAGCACGGCCAGTTCGGTCACTATTTTTTTCACGCAGCGCACGCCGGTAAGCGGCAGCGTGCATTGCGGCAGCAGTTTGCTTTCTCCTTTGGGATTGGTGTGCATCATGGCCACGATGATGTTTTTGGCGGAAGCCACCAGGTCCATTGCACCGCCCATGCCTTTTACCATTTTACCGGGAATTTTCCAGTTGGCGATGTCGCCGTTGTCTGCCACTTCCATGGCGCCGAGCACGGTGAGGTCTACCTTGCCGGCGCGTATCATGCCAAAACTTTCCGCCGAATCGAAAAATGCGCCGCCCGGAAGAACGGTTACTGTTTCCTTGCCGGCGTTGATGAGGTCGGCGTCCATTTCTGCTTCGGTGGGGTAAGGCCCCATGCCCAGCATGCCGTTTTCGCTTTGCAGCATAATGGAAATGCCCGCGGGCACGAAGTTAGACACCAGGGTGGGTATCCCGATGCCGAGGTTTACATACATCCCGTCGCGCAATTCCTGCGCGATACGTTTCGCAATGCCATATTTATCGAGCGCCATGGTGTCTAGATTTTTACGGTTTTTCTTTCAATACGTTTTTCATACTTATCTCCCTGGAAAATGCGGTGCACGTAAATGCCCGGCACATGGACCGCATCAGGGTCCAACTCGCCGGGCTGCACCAGGTGCTCTACTTCCACGATGGTGATGTTGCCGGCTTTCGCCATGGATGTGCTGAAATTGCGGGTGGTTTTGCGGAACACGAGGTTGCCCATCGTATCGCCTTTCCATGCTTTTAAAATGGAAAAATCGGCGTGAAGCGCCATTTCCATCAGGTAGTCCTTCCCGTTGAAACGCCGCGTTTCCTTGCCTTCGGCGATCTCGGTGCCGAAGCCGGCGGGCGTGAAAAATGCGGGAATGCCCATGCCCGCCATGGCGATGCGCGTAGCCAGCGTGCCTTGCGGAATGAGGTCCACTTCCAATTCGCCGGACAACAATTGCCTTTCGAACTCGGCGTTTTCGCCAACGTAGGAAGCCATCATCTTTTTGATCTGCCGGGTTTTGAGCAAAAGGCCCAGGCCGAAATCATCTACCCCGGCGTTGTTGGAAATGCAGGTAAGATCTTTCGCGCCGCTGCGCACGAGCGCGGAGATGCAGTTTTCGGGAATGCCGCAAAGACCAAAGCCCCCCAGCATCAGGGTTGCGCCGTCGGTTATCCCGGCGACGGCTTCATCGGCGTTAGCAACTAATTTCTTCATGTTTTGGTGTTATAGCTGTTATCTGTGGAATCAGGGTAAAATCAGTTTCAGGCTGTCTGAGCTCGGCCAGAACAGGGAATCACGGCGGGTTTTCACGCCTGCTTCCCTCGCCTCGCGGTCGCGCCGCGCATTATCGGTAGAATCCATCACTTCCCGCCTGCGCCGCACGATCTCGCCCATTTCTTTGTAAATGGCCTCGAAGCGGTCGGGATGGGCTTCGTAAAATTTATAGCTGCGTATGAACTCTTCACGGGTAACGCCATGCAGCTGGAGGATCTGAACGTAATAGGCCTTCACTCTTTCTTCCCGCACGGTGTCGCTTACTTTGGCGGTATCCACGATCTGGTCGCGGCCGGCCACATCGGCGTAATTCATATCGAGCAAAATATCCCGCATCTTGGCTTTCGGCAGCACGTCAGGAGGCGTACGGTCCGCATTTCCGCAGGCCAGCATCAAACTGAACAGAAATATCCCGGCCGTTTTTCGCATGTTCTTCATTTATCTTAATTGCTGATATTTATTGGCATTGGGCACGTCCAGCGAAGCGAGCAACTGCCCGGCGCGCACTTTTTCCTGCGGCGGCGCTTTGGAAAACACTTTCAGCAGCTCGTCGCTTTTGGCGAGGAAAAACTGCTGCACGATCATGGAGTTAGGCTGGTCTGCATTGATGCCCGTAAGCATGTTCAGACAGTTCATGATCGCGGCGCGGCCTTTGTTCACGTCTTCATACATCATGTCCAGCCCGAGGCGGTGATACTGGTACATCACGTCGTGAAAGGCGCTGAACTTGGTGTTGAGCAGGTTGTCCTGTATCCAGTAACGGTTCCTGTTGCCTTCAAACGCCTTCCACCCGGAAATGTCTTTCCCGTCGGGCGCATTGTTCACAATATTAAGCGCTTTTTTAAAAAAAACGTCGCCGCCGCGCGGTGCGAAAGAATCGGCGTCGAGACCGATCACAATGTAATTGTAGAACGCGAGAATGGCGGTGAGATTGGATTGCAGCGGGTTGTTGCCCACGATGCGCTGTTCGTTGAACTCCAGCGGCTGGAATTCCACGTACTGGAACACGACGTTGGCGTCCTGTATGTTGAGGATGCTGGAATTGTAGGAGGAATTGTACACCGGCCGCGCAGCCTGCACGGTGAGCGAGCCCCTGAACGTATTGTTGCCGAGGGCTTCGGAAATGGTGAGCATGTAATTGCATTCGATGCGCTCGCCGGGCGCGTAGGCGTCGTCTGACCAGCGGCGGTTGTTGATAAACTCCGCCATGGCCGTCTGCAGGGTGTTGAACACCCGCCTGTCTGTACTGTTGCCCAATTGCGGGCTGGCCTGAACGGTAACGTTGGCGCGAAGCTCCTGCGCTCCGGCGTTGAAGCAGCAAGCCAGCAGGTACAGGCAGCAAAGCACGGTTTTTCTAAACATGTTGCAATTCGATTATAACCTTTACGATATTACGCGCCACGTCCTGCTTGGATTGCAGGGGCAGCGCCTGCTCCTTGCCGTCGCGGGCGAGCAGCGTCACTTTATTGGTATCGTGGTTGAAGCCCGCCCCGGGATCGTTGAGGGAGTTGAGCACCACCATGTCCATGTTCTTATCGTGGAGTTTTTTGAGCGCGTATTCTTTTTCGTTGTTGGTTTCCAGCGAAAAACCCACCAGCAGCTGGCCGTTCTTTTTGGCGGCGCCGATCGCCTTCGCGATGTCCGCCGTTTTTTCCAGCTCCAGGTTCATGTCCTCCTCTTTTTTCTTGATCTTTTTGTCCGCTACGTTGCGCGGCCTGTAATCCGCCACGGCAGCGGCCATCACTACAATGTCCGACTGCGGCGCGAAGGCCGTGCATTGATCGAACATCTCGGCGGCGGTTACCACGCGCGACACGGTAACGCCCTTATGCAAAGTGGAAAGCGGCGTGGGGCCGAGCACCAGCTGCACGGAAGCGCCTGCGTCCGCAAGGGCTTCGGCGAGCGCAATACCCATTTTGCCGCTGGAATGATTGCTGATGAAACGCACGGGGTCGATCGGTTCCTGGGTAGGACCGGCGGACACCAGCGCGGTTTTGCCTTTGAGCGGCTGATCCGTCACCGGCTCCCGGAAAAAGGAGTACAGGAAAGAAACGATAGCTTCCGGCTCGGCCATGCGGCCTTCGCCGAACAGTCCGCTGGCCAGTTCGCCGCGGTGCACGGGCAGCTGGCGGTTGCCATAGCTGAGCAGTTTGGCCACGTTGGATTTGGTGGAAGGGTGCAGCCACATGTCCTCATCCATGGCCGGGGCGAACAGCACCGGGCAGGTAGCGGAGAGATACACGGCCAGCAGCAGGTTGTCGCAGATGCCATTGGCCATTTTTGCGATGGTATTGGCGGATGCCGGGGCCACGAGCATCACGTCTGCCCAGCGGCCGAGCATCACGTGGTTGCTCCAGCTGCCGTTTTCGGCAACGTGCAGTCCCACTTCATTTTTCGAAAGGGTGGAAAGGGTGAGCGGCGTGATGAAATCGCAGGCGGCGGGCGTCATGATCACTTTTACCTGGGCGCCTTCTTTAACGAGCAGGCGCACGAGCAGGGCGGCTTTATAAGCTGCGATGCTGCCTGAAACGCCCAATAGAATTTTTTTCCCTTGTAACATGTTGACAAAACAAAAGCGGCAGAACGATACATTCTGCCGCTATGAAGTTAGTATTTTTTCGATAACCGATGGAGATCAGCTGTACAGATCGTCGTCGTTCTTACGGAAATAAATTTTGTTGTCCAGGAACTCGTTGGTAGCCTGGATGGCGGAATTGGCCAGTCTTTCGTAAAAACGGGAGATCTCGATCTGTTCTTTGTTCTCATGCACTTCCTCCAGGTTGTCCGTATGGCTGGCGAACTCTTCCAGTTTGGAATGGAGTTCTTCCTTTACGGTAATGTTGATCTGGTTTGCCCTTTTGGCAATAATGGCAATCGATTCGTACAGGTTACCGGTCCTGTTTTTGATATCGGTGGTGTTCCTGGTCTCTACCCAGGGATTGATGCTACTGGTTAGACTTCTCTTTATTTTGCTCATTTTCCAGGGATTTAATGTTTGTTTTTGCTAAGTTATAATATTTTTCCGCATCCGTCTTCAGTTTGCTGGTCGGGTAGCGGTCTGAGAACTCCATATATTCGGTCAGCACGGTTTCGTAGCGTTCTTTCTGGCGGTAATACACGCTGTTTTTGGCATACAGGTAGTAGGATTTGATGGCCATGTACTTGTAGCTGTCGCTTTTTTCGGAATCCGGGTACGCCCTCATGAGGCTTTTGAAGCTGACGCCGGCGGCTTTATAATGGCCGAGGTTGTAATACAGTTCGGCTGCGTTATATTCTTTCTGTTCCAGTTTCCTTCTCAGCAGGTCTATCACCACACTGGCTTCCGCGGATTTTTCGGAGTTGGGATAGGTGTTGATGAAGGTTTGCATGGAGGCGATGGCCTTCATGGTGTTGGTTTGGTCGAGGGCAACCTTGGGGGAGAGTTTGTAATAACAATATGCGGCCTGGTAGTCGATTTCCTGTGCGCGGGGGCTGCTGGGCAGCGCCTCGAGGTAGTTTTTGAAGTGGAAACCGGCCTGTTGGTAGTCTTTCAGATAAAAAGAGCAATAGGCATACTTGTAATACAGGGGCTCGAACTTGTCGGTGCCTTTGAAAACGGGGATCATTTCCTCATACAAGGTCTGCGCGAGCTGGTATTTTTTCTTTTCGTACATCTTATCGGCGTACGCCAGTTTTTTCTCCAGGTCGTTGCTTTTTTCGATCCTCCGGAGCTCCCTGTTACAGGAGGCGGAAGTAATAACGGCGGCCATCAGGCCGGTGTATAAGAGAATTTTCCTCATAAAAAAGAATCGCGAAGGTACGAATTAAAAGCAAATAATGGTAGTAATGAAGAAAGGGGGAGTTAAAATTTTGTAAAAGTGCTGAAAACAAAGGGCTTTGTGGTTACGCACATATTTACTCACATTGTTAACATTTTATCCACACACAACTCGCAGCTATCCACATCCCATGCAAAACAATCGGGTTCAAAGTCGGTATCGCAGGCATTATGCTCCTGTGGAAAAAATATATAATACATTTTTTCGGTTAAAAGTGGGAAAAAGTGTTATTTTGTGTTAGAAAATGGAAATCAGGTACTAAAACGCAACATGACGGGATTTTTAGGCGAATATGAAGCAACGCTGGACGCGAAAGGGCGCTTCCTGCTCCCTGCCGGTTTTAAACGGCAGATAGCAGAAAGTGCGGGCAACCAGTTCGTGCTGAACCGCGGGTTTGAGAAATGTCTGACGTTGTACCCGATGAACGAGTGGCAACCTATCCAGGAGAAGATCGGCAAACTGAACGATTTTGACCCGAAAGTTAGGGAATTCCGCCGCTATTTCCTGAACGGGGCCACCATCCTGGAGCTGGACAGCGCGGGAAGGCTGAACATCCCGAAGAACCTGATGGCGCATGCGGGATTGGATAAAGACATTGTGCTGACGGCCGCCAACAATAAAATTGAGATCTGGGACAAACAGAAATACCAGGAGTTCTTTGATAATTTTTCACCGGACGCCTTCAGCAGCCTCGCCCAGCAGGTGATGGCCGGCGGAGGCGAAGGGCCAAACTTGGGATTGTAAAACGGCGCATATGGAAGCTTCACAGTATCACCTGCCCGTTCTCCTTCACGAAGTGGTGGCAAACATGGCTATACGGCCGGACGGCACGTACATCGACGCTACTTTCGGCGGCGGCGGTCATTCCCGGGCGATCCTCGAACAGCTGGGGCCCCAGGGGCGGCTGATCGTGTTCGACCAGGATGAGGACGCTTACCGCAACCGCATTGCAGACGACAGGGTGACGTTCGTACGGGAGAATTTCCGCCACCTGCACCGTTTTCTCAGGCTGCACAAAGCGCTGGATGCGGACGGACTGCTGGCCGACCTGGGGGTATCGTCCCACCAGTTCGACACCGGCGCCAGGGGGTTTTCCACCCGGTTCGACGGGAATCTGGACATGCGGATGGACACACGCGGCAACCTGACCGCGGCGGACATCCTCCAGACCTATTCCGAACAGCACCTGCACCAGCTTTTCCAGGATTATGGCGAAGTGACCAACTCCCGCACCCTGGCCAGGCTGATCGTACAGTTGCGTAAAGCGCACTCCCTGCGCACCATCGCTGAATTCAAATCGCTCATACAGCCGGTCGTGAAAGGCAACCCCGCAAAATACCTCGCACAGGTCTTCCAGGCCCTGCGGATCGCGGTAAACGACGAGCTTGGCGCCCTGAAGGACCTGCTCACCCAATCGCCGCAGGTATTGAAACCGGGAGGCAGGCTTTCCATCATCACCTTCCATTCGCTGGAAGACCGGCTGGTGAAGAACTATATGAAGGCAGGCGCCTTCGAGGCGGCGGACGAAAACCCGTACAGCTTCGAAACGCCGCCCAAACCATTCAAACTGATCACTAAAAAGCCCGTAACGGCCGGTGAAACAGAATTGCGGGCCAACCCGCGCAGCAGGAGCGCCAAATTAAGGGTCGCCGAAAAGATATAGCCGTTACCGTTACTGCCATCCTATCCCCTTGTTACCGAAAAAAAAGATTGCGTATACACTGTCGTTAAACCTTGTAAGCGTTGCAGGAAGAAGAAAAGCACATACCGGAAACGGAAGAAACACTCCCCGAAGACATTCTACGGGAGCCCAGGAGGGAATGGCGCCTGCGGATCAACTACCAGCTGATCACCAGGAATCTGCCGTTCCTGCTCTTTCTCGCCGTGATCGCCCTGGTCTACATTTCCAACAGTCACCTCGCGGAAAAAAAAGTACGCCGCATCAACAAGCTGAGCCGGGAGATCAAGGAACTGAAATGGGAATACCTGAGCGTAAGAAGCGAACTGATGTTCCGCAGCAAACTGAGTGAAGTGAGCAAAGCCGTGGAACCGCTGGGCCTGAAAGAACTAAGCACCCCGCCGCAACGCATAGAAGTGAAAACAAAAGAAGAAAACGAGCAATAACAAACTAAAGATACTGATACTGACCCGGCATGGAGATTAAAAAGGACATACTATGGCGAGCATATCTTTGCCTCATCGGCATGGGCATTTTTGCTGTGGCTATCCTTGGCAGGGTATTCTTTATCCAGCACATCCAGGGCGATTACTGGCGCAGCATGTCAGACAGCCTGCACACCGCCTTCATGGACCTGGATGCGGACCGCGGCACCATCTACTCCGAAGAAGGCCGCATGCTCTCCACTTCCATCCCCTATTTCGATATCCGCATCGACTTCAGGGCCGACGGCATCAGCGATCCGAAAAGCACCGTTTTCAAGGATAACCTCGATTCTCTCTCCATCCGCCTGGCGGAACTTTTTATGGACCGTTCCGCAGCCAGCTACAAACAAATGCTGAAAGACGGGTTCAACGACAAGGACCGTTACTTTTTATTAAAACGCAACGTACGCTTCGACGAATACCAGCAGCTCCGCAACTTCCCCATGTTCCGCCTCGGGCGTAACAAAGGCGGCATGATCGTGGAAACCAAAAATAAACGCATCAACCCCTTCAAGCTCCTCGCCAACCGCACCATCGGCCTCGCCCGCGAAAACGCGCAGAACGTAGGCCTTGAAAGAACGTACGACGACCAGCTCAGCGGCGTTACCGGCAAACGCCTCATGCGCCGCATCGCAGGTGGCACCTATATGCCCGTGGAAGGGTACGATATCGAACCGGAAAACGGGAAAGACATCATCACCACCCTGGATGTTAACATGCAGGACATCGCGGAGAACGCCCTCATGAAAATGATGGTGTCCAACGAAGCCGAGCACGGCACCTGCATTCTCATGGAAGTGAAGACCGGCAAAATAAAAGCCATCGCCAATCTCGGCCGGCAGAAAGACGGCAGTTACTGGGAAGACCAGAATTACGCCCTGCACGTCGGCGAGCCGGGCTCCACCTTCAAGCTGGCCACTATGATCGCGCTGCTGGAAGACGGATATGTGACCGCCAATTCGATGGTAGACCTCAATTACGGCCGCTGGCCCATCAACCGCCGTGTGGTGTACGATTCCGAGCCGCATCACCTCACCACCGTAACGGTTAAAAAAGCGTTCGAGCGCAGCTCTAACGTAGGCATGGCAAAACTGGCCTATCAGTTCTATTATAAAAAGCCGAACGAGTTTTCCGCGCATCTTAAAAAGCTGCACCTGGACCAACCTACCGGCATCGATCTCGTAGGCGAAGGCAAACCGCGGATCAAAACCACGGAAAACAAAAGCTGGAGCGCCGTTACCCTGCCCTGGATGGCCTTCGGGTACGAAGTGCTGCAAAGCCCGCTGCAAACCGCCATGCTTTACAACGCCGTGGCGAACAACGGCAAAATGATGAAACCGTACCTCGTGAACAGCATCATGGAATATGGCGAACCGGTGAAAAAATTCGAACCGGTGGTGATGATGGACAGCATCTGCACTTCCCGCACCCTCCGCCAGCTGCAGGACATGCTGGAAGGCGTGGTGCTGAACGGAACAGCCTCCAAGCTGCAGACGCCGTATTACCGCATCGCCGGCAAAACGGGCACCGCGCTGGTAGCCAACGGCAACCGGGGGTATGTGGACAAGATCTACCAGTCGTCGTTCGCAGGGTATTTCCCGGCAGACGATCCGCAATACACCTGCGTAGTGGTGATCAAAAACAAACCGCACGCCGCCAAATTTTACGGCGGCAGCGTTGCCGGCCCCGTTTTCAGGGAGGTGTCGGATAAATTATACGCGCTGGCCGTTCAGAAACCGCAGCCTGTGCAGCAGGCCGGCGGGCTGGACACGCTGATGGCATTCAAAAACGGCAAAGGCAGCGAATGGCGTAGCGTAGCGGCTGCCCTTAACCTGCCCTGGCAGGGAAGCCTCACCGGTTCCAACTGGGTGAGCGCGTCGGTGGAAGGCAGCAAGCTGAGCTTCGAGCCGATCAAAAACAGCGGCGGCACGGTGCCCGACGTAAAAGGCATGGGCCTGAAAGACGCGCTTTACCTGCTCGAAAATGCAGGCCTCCGCGTGGTGATCAAAGGAGCCGGGAAAGTGATCAGTCAGTCCGTGCCCGGGGGAACCGCCATCGGAAGGGAACAAACGATCATTATTGAATTGAGCTGATACGAATAAAGACGAATAAGGAGTAATGAGGTCGCAAGACCCCATCAGACAAATAAAAAAGACGAATAAGAACTGATGAGGTCGCAAGACCCCATCAGACAAATAAAAAAGACGAATAAGAACTGATGAGGTCGCAAGACCCCATCAGACAAATAAAAAAGACGAATAAGAACTGATGAAAACGCTGCGGGAAATATTATACAATGTAAACATCGGGCAGGTGCTCGGCAATAACGATATTGCCGTTCACGCCCTGCATATCGATTCCCGCCGCGTAGGCGCGGGCGATGTTTTCATTGCCATCCGCGGCCTCGCGGCAGACGGCCACGATTTCATTTCCAAAGCCATCAGCCAGGGAGCGGGCGCCGTCGTTTGCGAAACCATTCCCGACACCACTTCTCCCGACGTGTGTTACGTGCAGGTGCCTAACAGTCACCAGGCGGCCGGCGTAATGGCGGGCAACTTCTACGACAATCCTTCGCACAAACTGCAGCTTGTAGGCGTTACCGGCACCAACGGCAAAACCACTATCGCCACGCTGCTTTTCAGATTATTCACCCGCCTGGGGCATACCTGCGGCCTGCTGAGCACCGTGCAGAACCAGATCGGCGAAAACATCGTGCCCGCCACGCACACCACGCCCGACCCTATCAACCTGAACGCGTTGCTGGCGGATATGGTGGCCCAGGGCTGCGATTACGCCTTCATGGAAGTAAGCTCCCACGCCGTGCACCAGCAAAGGATCGCGGGACTGAAATTCGCGGGCGGCATTTTTTCCAACATCACCCACGATCACCTCGACTACCATAAAACGTTCGACGAATACATCCGGGTGAAAAAAGCATTTTTCGACGGGCTGCCTGCCGGCGCCTTCGCGCTCACCAATCTCGACGACAAACGCGGGAACGTGATGCTGCAGAACACCAAAGCGCGCAAAGCTACGTATAGCCTGCGCACGATGGCCGACTTCAAAGGCAAGATCCTCGAAAACAACCTCACCGGCCTCATTATGCAGGTGGGCGAAAAAGAAGTGCATTTCCGCCTCATCGGCGAGTTCAATGCATATAATCTCATGGCGGTTTACGGCGCGGCCGTGCTGCTGGGAAAAGAAAAAGACGATATCCTCGCCGCCCTCAGCAACATCCAGGGCGCCGAAGGCCGTTTCGACTACATCGTTTCAAAAAAGCTCCGCGTGATCGGCATCGTGGACTATGCCCATACGCCGGACGCTTTGCTGAACGTGCTGGCCACCATCAAGAACCTCCGCGAAGGCCACGAGCAGATCATTACCGTGGTAGGCTGCGGCGGAGACAGGGACAAGGCCAAACGCCCCGTGATGGGCCAGGTGGCGACGGAGCACAGCGACCGGGTGATTTTCACGTCAGATAATCCCCGTTCGGAAGACCCGCAGGAAATTATCCGCGAAATGGAAGAAGGCGTGGCCGTGCACCAGCGGAAAAAAACGCTGTCTATCGCCGACCGCAAAGAAGCGATCAAAACGGCCGTGGGCTTTGCGCAGCAGGAAGACATCATTCTCATCGCCGGAAAAGGCCATGAGAAATACCAGGAGATCAAGGGCGTGAAACACCCCTTCGACGATAAACAGGTGTTAAGCGAGGTACTGGAACTTTTAGAAAAATAAACAGATCACGATCAGTCAATATGTTATACTATCTATTTAATTATCTCAAAACTGAATTTGACTACACCGGCACCGGGCTGTGGCAATACATCACGTTCCGCGTGACCATGGCGCTGCTGCTTTCCCTCGTGATCTCGTTACTGCTGGGCAAACGCATCGTGCGGTACCTGCAGCGCAAGCAGATCGGCGAAGTGATCCGCGACCTGGGCCTGGCCGGCGAACAGACCAAAAAAGGCACTCCTACCATGGGCGGCCTCATTATCCTTTCCGCCATGGTGATCCCCACCCTGCTGTTTGCCAGGGTGATGAACGTATACATCCTCCTGATCCTGCTGTCTACCATCTGGCTCGGCCTGATCGGGTTTATCGACGACTATATCAAGGTATTCAGGAAAAATAAGGAAGGTTTGGCCGGCCGGTTCAAGATCCTCGGCCAGGTGGGCCTGGGCGTGATCATCGGCGCTACGTTGTATTTCAACGACAACGTGGTGATGTCCCGCGAGGTGATGACCGACAAAAAACCGGCGCCTTACGAAAGAGTGATCAGCAGCACCGAACGTATTACCGAAGACGGCAGCAAGTTCGTGGACGTAAAAACACCCATCACCACCATTCCATTCGTAAAAAACCATGAGTTCAACTACGCCAAGCTGATCTCCTGGATACCCGGTGCGGAAAGGTTCACCTGGGCGCTGTACATCCTCATCGTGATCGTGATCATCGTGGCCGTATCCAACGGCGCCAACCTGACGGACGGGCTGGACGGCCTGGCGACGGGCGTTTCGGCGGTGATCGGCATCGGGCTGGGCATATTCGCTTATGTGAGCGGCAACATCCAGTTCGCGGAATACCTGAACATCATGTACATTCCGAACCTGGGCGAGCTGTCCATTTTCATCGCCGCATTCGTAGGCGCATGCGTGGGCTTTTTATGGTACAACGCTTATCCCGCGCAGGTGTTCATGGGCGATACCGGTAGCCTTGCATTGGGCGGCATCATTGCTTCCCTGGCGATCATCGTACGGAAAGAACTGCTGCTTCCCATCATCTGCGGCGTGTTTTTCGTGGAAAACCTCAGCGTGGTGATACAGGTATCTTATTTCAAGTACACGAAGAAAAAATACGGTGAAGGCCGCCGCGTGTTCCTCATGAGCCCGCTGCACCATCACTACCAGAAACTCGGCTACCACGAAAGCAAGATCGCAGTGCGCTTCTGGATCGTGACCGTTATGTGCGTCGTATTTGCCATCGCCACCTTAAAAATGAGATAATGCGACTGGTAATACTCGGAGCCGGAGAAAGCGGAATTGGAGCGGCCCTGCTGGGGAAAAAACAAGGATTCGACGTGTTCGTTTCCGACGGCGGGCAGATCAAAGACATTTATAAACAGGAACTGGCGGTAAATCATATTCCTTTCGAGGAAGGCCATCATTCCTGGGACATTATACTCGGAGCGGATGAAATCGTGAAGAGCCCGGGCATACCGGAGAAAAGCGAGCTGATGAAAAAAGTGCGGGAACGCGGTGTGAAGGTGATATCGGAAATAGAACTGGCCTGGCGTTTCAGCAAAGACAAAAAGATCATTGCCATTACGGGAAGCAACGGGAAAAGCACCACCACGGCGCTCACCCATCACATTTTCCGCACCGCAGGCCTCAACGCCGCGCTGGTGGGTAATATCGGGATCAGCTACGCGCGGCAGGTGGCATTGGAGCCGGCCGATTATTATATCATCGAAGTCAGCAGCTTCCAGCTGGACGACATCGTGGAGTTCAAGCCGAACGTGGCCATTCTGCTGAACATCACGCCCGATCACCTGGACCGCTATGATTATAAAATGGAGAACTATGTGGCGTCGAAATTCCGCATAGCCATGAATCAAACGAAGGAAGATTATTTTATTTATTGTAAAGACGATCCTGAGATCAGGAAGTATTTAGCGACGAAACCCATTTTTTCAGAACCAATACCTTTTAGCATTATGGAACCATTGAACGAAGGAGGATTTATAGCAAACGATCAGGTGAACATTCAGGTGAAGGATGAACCGGTAATTATGTCTATGTACGACCTGGCTTTAAAAGGTAAGCATAACTTATATAATTCAATGGCAGCAGGCATAGCAGGCCGCACGATGGATATACGGAAAGAAAAGATCCGCGAAAGCCTCAGCACTTTTTCGAGCCTGGAACACCGGATGGAATACGTAGCGACCGTGCGCGGCGTGGATTTTATCAACGACAGCAAAGCTACCAACGTGAACTCCGTATGGTTTGCCCTGGAAAGCATGGAACGCCCGGTGATCCTGATCATGGGCGGCGTGGACAAAGGGAATGATTACAGCGCCATCCGCGACCTGGTAAGGGAAAAGGTGAAAGCGATCGTTTGCCTGGGCGTCGATAACCGCCCCATTCACGAAGCCCTGTCTAAAGACATGGAAGTGATGATAAACACCGACAACATGAAAGATGCCGTAGCGGCGGCTTTCCGGTTGTCCAGCAAAGGCGATGTGGTATTGCTCTCCCCCGCCTGCGCCAGCTTCGACCTCTTCAAAAATTATGAAGAGAGAGGCCGCCAGTTCAAGGAGGCAGTGAGAGAACTTTAACTTTTTAAACGAACAACGTGAACAACTTACTTCAAAGGACGAAAGGCGACAAGGTGATCTGGACGATCGTGTTCTTCCTGTCTGCGGTAAGCTTGTTGGCAGTATACAGTTCAACCGGCTCTTTGGCATACCGCGTATACAGCGGGCATACGGAATATTACCTGTTCAAGCAACTGAGCGTGCTCGTACTGGGCATCCTGATCATCTATTTCGCGCACCGGGTGAATTACACCATTTATTCCCGCGTGGCGCAGATCGGTTTCCTGGTCTCGATCCCCCTGCTGCTGTACACTTTGCTGTTCGGCTCGAACCTGAACGAAGCCAGCCGCTGGATCAGGCTGCCGGTGATCAACCTGACGTTTCAAACGTCAGACATTGCGAAGCTGGCGCTGTTCATGTACGTATCGCGGCAGCTGAGCCGCAAACAGGCGGTGATCACGGATTTCAAAAAAGGATTCCTCCCGATCATCGTGCCCGTGGGCATCATCTGCGCGCTGATCATGCCGGCGAACATGAGTACCGCGCTGCTGCTGGGTTCCAGTTGCATGCTGCTCTGTTTTATCGGCCGCGTGCCGCTGAAGTTTTTGCTGGGAATGGTGGGCTGCGCGATCGGGCTGGTGATATTGATGTTCCTGATCGCGAAGATTACGCCTTACAAAGGGCGTACCGCTACCTGGGAAAAACGTATCGAAAGTTTTTTCAGCAGCGAAGAAAGCGACGTGCCTTACCAGGTGCAGCAAGCGAACATCGCCATTGCAACGGGAGGCGCAATGGGCAAAGGCCCGGGTAACAGTACGGCAAGAAATTTTCTGCCGCACCCTTATTCGGATTTTATTTATGCGATTATTCTTGAAGAGTATGGTATCTTTGGCGCCTTTTTAGTGTTGGCGGCGTACCTGATCCTGCTCTTGCGAAGTATAAGAATCTTTAAGAACTGTCCGTATGCATTCGGCGCATTCCTGGCCCTGGGCCTGAGCGTTACGCTGGTGATACAGGCATTGATGCACATGGCGGTGAACGTTCACCTGCTGCCGGTTACGGGGTTAACCCTTCCGCTGGTGAGCATGGGCGGCTCTTCGGTGATATTCACCAGTCTCGCCATCGGCATCATTTTGAGCGTATCGAGAAATGTTGAAGAAATAGGCATCAAACAGGAGGTTACCAATCCTGCGGTTGCCGCATAAAGGAATAATATTTTTGAACTTGGCACATAAAGTAATCATAGCAGGCGGCGGTACAGGAGGTCACATCTTCCCCGCAATCGCCATTGCCAATGCCCTCCGCAAACTGGAGCCGGATATCGATATCCTGTTCGTGGGCGCGAAAGGCAAAATGGAAATGGAGAAAGTGCCGCAGGCGGGTTACCCTATCGAAGGGCTCGAAATTGCAGGGTTCAACCGCAGCAACATGCTCAAAAACCTGCTGCTGCCGTTTAAACTGCTCAAAAGCCTCAGCCAGGCCAAAAACGTGCTCAACCGCTTTCAACCGGACGTGGCCGTGGGCGTGGGCGGGTACGCCAGTTTTCCCATTCTGCGCCAGGCGCAACGCAGGGGAATTCCCACACTGATCCAGGAACAAAATTCCTGGGCCGGCAAAAGCAACAAGATATTAGGCCGTAAAGCCGAAAAGATATGTACAGGGTATGAAGGCATGGAGAAGTTTTTCCCCGCGGAAAAACTCCTCTACACCGGCAACCCCGTACGCGGATCGATCACCCAAAGCGCCGTAACGAAAGATGAAGCGATGCGCCACTTCGGCCTGATGATGGGCAAACCCACCGTTCTCGCCGTAGGCGGAAGCCTGGGCGCCAAATCGATCAACGAAGCGCTGCTGCCGCACCTGGCTGAATTTGTGAACAAAGACGTACAGCTGATCTGGCAAACCGGCAAATTGTTCTACGAACAGGCCAAAGCCGCCGCCGCGCCGTTCGCGACGCATGTAAAGGTGCACGATTTCATCAACGTGATGGATTTCGCCTACAAAGCCGCAGATGCCGTGATCTCCCGCGCGGGAGCGCTGGCCATCGCCGAGCTTTGCGTGGTGAAAAAACCGTCCATCTTCGTGCCTTATCCTTTTGCCGCCGAAGATCATCAAACGCAGAACGCGCTCGCCCTCGTGCACAAACAGGCCGCGCTGATGATCAAAGACGACGAAGCCTTCGGCAAACTGGCGAATGAAGCGCTCAGCCTCGTGCAGAACAAAGCGCTGATGGAAAAACTTGAAAAAAACATTGCCCCGTTAGGCAATGCCAATGCTGATATAACGATCGCCCGGGCAGTGCTCGGACTGATCAGATAATATTGTCCCCGGAATGGAGTTAAAGAACATACACAGGATCTACTTTGTAGGCATCGGCGGTATCGGTATGAGCGCCATTGCCCGCTTCTTCAACGAGAAGGGCGCGGCGGTGAGCGGCTACGACCGTACCTCGACCCAGCTCACGCAGCAGCTTGAAGCCGAAGGCATCCGTATTCATTATACGGAAGACCTCGCGCAGATAGACCGCGACGCGGACCTGGTGGTGTATACCCCCGCCATTCCTGCCACGCAGAAAGAACTGGTGTTCTACCGGGAGAACAACTACGAAGTCGTAAAACGCAGCGACGTGCTGCAGGAGATCACCCGCGAGCTGTTCGCCATCACCGTGGCCGGCACGCACGGCAAAACCACCGTAAGCACCATGATCGCGCACCTGCTGCGCCATTCCGGGTACGGCTGCAATGCCTTCCTCGGCGGCATCAGCTCCAACTACGGCAAAAACTTCTGGAGCAGCGAAAAACAGGTAGCCGTGATAGAAGCCGATGAATACGACCGCTCCTTCCTCAAACTGAGCCCGGACATTGCCGTGCTTACCGCTATGGACCCGGACCACCTGGACATCTACGGCACCGAACAGGAAGTGGAAGAAGCGTTTATTCAATACACCCGCAACATCAAGCCCAACGGCACTTTGCTGGCAAGGCACGGTTTGCATCGCGGAGCGGAGCTGCAGGGCGACAACCAGCTTTTTTACAGCCTGCAAAACGATGCGGCCGACATCTACGCCACCAATATCCGCATGGAAAACGGCGGGTATGAGTTCGACGTAGTGCGGCAGGATTGGATGATCGATAACGTAAAGCTGCACCTCGGCGGCATGCACAACGTGGAGAACGCGGTGGCGGCCATCGGCGTGGCGCACCTGCTCGGCATCGGCAACGATAAGATCAGGGCGGCGGTGGCGGATTTCAAAGGCATCCGCCGCCGGTTCGATTATCTCGTTAAAAACGACCGCGTGGTGTATATCGACGATTATGCGCATCATCCGGAAGAGCTGCGGGCGTTGATCACCAGCGCCAAAACGCTGTTCAGCGGAAAAAAATGCACCGTCATATTCCAGCCGCACCTATTCACCCGTACCCGCGATTTCGCGGAGGGTTTTGGTGAAACCTTGTCGCTGGCGGACGAAGTGATACTGCTGCCCATCTATCCCGCGCGGGAACTGCCGATCGAAGGCGTTACCAGTGAAATGATCGCGGGGAAGATCCACGGGCCGAAAGTGATGATCATGGACCGGAACGCTGTGCCGGACTGGGTGCGGGAGCACAACATCGAATTACTGATCACGGCCGGCGCGGGAGACATCGACCTGCTGCGCGAACCGCTGACCGACCTGTTAAACTGATAACCGTTATATAAAAAAACATGCAACCTAAAACCAAAACAGCCCTCAAACGCATCGGCGCAGTGCTCCTCTGGAGCGGTGTGCTGGCAGGCTTTGGCGTGCTGCTGGCGGCGGCGGTGCATGACAAGGAAAACGAAACATGCAAAAGCATTCACGTTACCCTCAAAGGCGACGACCGCAATGCTTTTATTGATGAAAAAGACATCAAACAGCTGATCGTTACCGATAAAAGCCAGAACCCGGTGGGCATGGCCATCAGCCAGATCAATCTCGCCAACCTCGAACGCGTGGTGGAAAGAGATCCCTGGGTGCGCTCCGCGGAACTGTACCTGGACAACCAGGGCGTGCTCAACGCGAACGTCGTGCAGCGCGACCCGGTGGCGAGAGTGTTCACGTTCTCCGGCAACAGTTTTTACCTGGACGAGCAGAACGAGCGCATCCCGGTATCAGACCGGTTTTCGGCCCGCGTGCCCGTGTTCACGGGCTTCCCGACGGACGCGACGCAGTTCAAAAAGGAAGACAGCCTGCTGTACGCGCAGATCGGCGATATGGCCCGGTTTATTTTGGCGGATACTTTCTGGAACGCACAGGTGGAACAGGTGACGATCACGGGCGACAGGAAATTCGAGATCACGCCCAAGCTCGGCGATCACGTGATCGTATTCGGGGACGGGACAGACATAGCTACCAAATTTTCCAAACTGCTGATCTTCTACCGCGAAGGTTTAAGCAAAGCGGGCTGGAATACCTATTCACGGATAAACATTGCGTATCATGAAGAAGTGATCGGAACACGAAGAGACGGAAAGAGCGCTCCCCCGCCGCCGATGTACCGGGATTCGTCCATTGCCGACGTAACAATGGATGCAGACCTGGCCCAACCGGCAGCCGCAACTAACCCCCGACCAGCGGACAAACCCGTCGCCAAACCGGCCGCAAAGCCGGCCAAAACGGTAAAGACCGCTTCAAAACCCGCTGCCAAAGCCGCCGCCCGCAACAACGGGACAAAGCCGAAAGCAGTGTATACGAAACCTAATAAACGTAATCGCAACTAAAAACAATAAAGAACCATGAATCAGGAAGCTCCCATCATTGTAGGTCTCGACATTGGCACCACGAAGATAGCAGCCATCGCAGGAAGGAAGAATGAATACGGGAAACTGGAAATCCTCGGATTCGGGAAAGCCCCATCATTTGGTGTACAGCACGGCATGGTACTGAACATCGATCAAACCATAAAGGCCATCCGCCAGGCCCTGGAAAACTGCTACGCATCCAATCCGAACCTCGAGATCAACGAAGTGTACGTTGGCATCGCGGGCCATCATATCAAAAGCCTGCAAACCCGCGGGGATATCGTGCGCAGCGATACCGACGCGGAAATTTCGCAGAAAGATATCGATCAGCTGATCAACGATCAGTATAAGACCGTTATTCCCGCCAGCGACCAGATCATCGACGTGATCCCGCAGCAGTATATCGTGGACAGCCTGCAGAACATCACCTATCCCATCGGGATGAGCGGTGTGAAAGTGGGCGCGAATTTCCACATCATTACCGGCGACAAAAACGCGATCCGCAATATCAACCGCAGCGTGGAGAAATCCGGCCTGCGCATCAAAGACCTCGTGCTGCAACCGCTGGCTTCCGCAGCGGCCGTTATGTGCGACATGGACTTCGAAGCCGGCGTTGCGATCGTGGATATCGGCGGCGGCACAACCGACCTCGCCGTATTCTACGAAGGCGTACTGAAACATACCGCTGTGATCCCCTATGGTGGCGAAAACATCACCAACGATATTAAAAACGGCCTTGGCGTGCTGAAAACGCAGGCTGAACAAATGAAGGTACAGTTCGGTTACGCCCTTGCAGACGAAGCGAAAAACAACGCGTACATCACCATACCCGGCCTGCGCGGCCAAAGCCCAAAAGAGATCTCCGTGAAGAACCTGGCGCACATCATCCAGGCCAGGATGAGCGAGATCCTCGATTTCGTGGTGTATCACCTCAAGCAGATCGGGATGGACAATAAAATGCTCAACGGCGGTATCATCCTCACCGGCGGCGGTTCCCAGCTGAAGCACCTCATCCAGCTCACGGAATACACTACCGGCGTAAGCGCCCGCATCGGTTATCCGAACGAGCACCTTGCAAGCGGCCATACAGACGAGCTCACCAAGCCCATGTACGCCACCTGCGTTGGCCTCATCCTGAAAGGATACAACGATTACGAGAACGATAAACGCGCGCTGGAAGAGAATTACGTGAAGATCAACACCAGCTATTTCGCAAAAGAAAAAGCGGCGCGCATTGCTGAAGATAACGAGGAATGGATTGAAGACGAACAGCCGGAAGAAACCGCCGATGCGCGCCAGCACCGCAAAGCGGCCGAACGCAACGCTTCCCTCAAAGGTTTCCTGGACAGGATGAAAACAAAGATCATCGACATGTTCACCGAAGAGGAAGACGCCAAACTGTAACAGCATGGCGTGATTGTTGCATAATGTATTCAATTTTTTAAACACGATCAAAAATAGTAGCGTAGGAAAACGGTACACCAAATACTAACCCATTTAAAGAGAAAGAGTCATGATACATTTTGATCTTCCAAAGGAAAAATCCTCCATCATCAAAGTGATAGGCATTGGTGGCGGTGGTAGCAATGCGGTGAACCACATGTTCAGTCAGAACATAGACGGGGTGAACTTCATTATATGCAATACCGATGCACAGGCTATTGCAAACAGTCCCGTGCCCAACAAGGTACAGCTGGGGCCCCATCTCACGCAGGGACTGGGCGCCGGCGCCAATCCCCGCATCGGCGAGCAGGCAACGGAGGAGTCTTTTGAAGAAATCAAAAAAATACTGGAGGTGAACACCAAGATGGCGTTCATCACCGCAGGCATGGGCGGCGGCACCGGCACCGGCGGCGCGCCCATCATCGCCAAAATATGCAAGGAGCTGGGCATTCTTACCGTCGGCATCGTAACCACCCCCTTCTCTTACGAAGGGAAAAAAAGGATGCAGCAGGCCGAAGAAGGCATCAACCGTTTGAAAGATTATGTGGACACGCTGCTGATCATTTCCAACGACAAGCTCCGCCAGAAGTTCGGCGACCTGAAATTCAAGGCCGCGTTCGAAAAAGCGGATAACGTGCTGGCCACCGCCGCGAAATGTATCACCGATGTGATCAACAGCACCGGCCAGATCAACGTGGACTTTGCGGACGTTTGCACAGTAATGCGCAACGGCGGCGTAGCCATTCTCGGAGCGGCCGTTGCCGAAGGCGAATACCGCGCGCAGAAAGCCATCGAGGAAGCGCTTACTTCCCCGCTGCTGAACGACAACGACATCAAGGGAGCCAAATGGATCCTCATCAATATTTCTTCCGCCGAAGGCGAATTTGAACATACGCTCGACGAAATGGACACCATCCAGGCATATGTGCAAAGCATGGCCGGCGAGGATTGCGACGTGATCCTCGGCGTGGGGTACGATCAGTCGCTGGAGCGCAAGCTCGGCGTTACGATCATCGCCACCGGTTTCGAACAGAACCCGATCCGCCAGCAGAAAGCCGCCGCCGCGGTAGAACAGCCTTCAAAAGAAGAACCGAAGATCGTGATGACGCTCGGGCAGGAAGGCGATGAAAAGAAAATGAACAGCCAGGCCATGCTTTTCTCCGACGAACCGGACGAAGAAACAAAAGACGTGATGGCCCCCAAGCTCGTTGAGCCGCAAGTAGCCCATCCCGCGCCCGCTGCATCGTTCACCAGGCCCGAGCCGCAACCGCAGCGCGAAACCTACACGCTCAACATCGAGCCGGTAGAAGAGCCAGCACAACCGCAGCAGCAGGCACAGCCACAGCAGCCTGTTCAGCCGGTACAACCCGCCGCACAGGCCCCGCAGCAGCCCTCCACTCCTTCCACCGGCTCCGTTTCAGGCGGTTATCTCAACCGTCCTTCCAACATCTACGTGGAACCGGTGAGCAACAACACGCAGGAAGAAATGAAAATGGTGTTCAAGGAAGAGCCCGCAGCCGAACCGGAGCCCGTTGCACAGCCCCAGGCGCCGCAACAACAGCAGCAGGCACAACACCAGCCGCAACAGCTGCTGGACGAACAGGCGGAAGAACAGAAACGCAAACAGATGGAAAGAGTGGCGAAACTGCGCAGCATCAGCTTCAACGTGAAGAACATGGAGAACAACCAGGAGATCGAAAACGTGCCGGCATACCTGCGCAGGAACGTAGACCTGGACAGCGGTGCCGGCTCCGCCGAGCAGTTCTATTCCAGCTACACCGTGGGCAACAGCTCCGAAAACCAGGCAGAGATCAACACGATCAATACCTTTTTAGACGGGAAAAAGCCGGACTGATGAAAAGATGAATCGTAAAGATGAAGATATTAGTTTGATTGTTTTTTAGTTGTGTTAAAAGAAAACCTCCGATTCCTCGGAGGTTTTTTCTTTGTATTGATTGTTTGTTAGTGTAGCTGCTAAAGCGAGTTCAGCACCGCGTTGCCTGCATCCACCATATCGCCTGCCTTCTTCGCTTTCAGCGCGTTCAGCTCGAAGGTGGACAATATTTTTTCCAGCTGCGGGCCTTTGCCTTCGGCTTTCAGTATCCTTATTTTTTCATACGCCTGGATGCCTTCTATCATTCTTTCGAAACGCATGGAAGAACGCGGGCCGGGGTATACCAGGTACGTGTCTCCGGCCGCCCATGTGCGGAAGCGGGAATCCTGCAGGGGATCTTTCACCCAGCAGTTGAACGCCCAGCGCAGGTAGCCGGTGTAATTCTTCGCGGCGGCATGCCAGCCCAGCCATGCGGATTCCGCCAGCGGGGAGAACGTAAACGTGTTCGGAAAACCTTCCATGCAGCAGGTGTAATACGTCGTCGGCCATCCTTTTTCAAGGCGCCATTTCCTTTCTTCTTTCGTAAAATCCTGGCCGGAAGCCACACAATAATCATAGATATCGTTCACCAGTTCTTTGTGGTAATTGCCCGCGAGAGATACTTTAAAATCCTTATCCACGCTGCGTATCAGCTTGATGGCGCTTTGCATGGCCTCCATCGGGCGTTCGTCCATCGCGATGCAGGTGATATCGAACCAGCCTTTTGATTTGAGGTGTTTTGCGAAGTCCGCCAGCATCGGGCCCCAGTGTTTGTCGTATTCCGGCGTGCCGGGTTTGGCTACCAGCACTTCGTTTTTACCGGTGCTTTCGTCAAAATAGTAGAATTTCAGGTTCCAGGGGATCATGCTGAAACATGCGATCTGTTTGTTGATACCCATTTCCTGCATAAAGCTCACCCACTGGTCGAACACGGTGTAATCGAAATGCCAGCTGCCGTCTTTCTTTTTCGTCCATTTCACCATGTCGCCATAAATATCTTCGGTCTGCCCGTTCCAGGGGTCGTAAATGATGCTGGTGGTGATCACTTTCTGGCCTGCGTTGGCGAGCATTTTCATGTAAGGTTTCATAGCATCGAAGTGCTCTTCGCTCCAGAGCGGCGTGTTGTGTACGCGCGCAACGGCGTAAGGGCTTTGCCAGAGATCGAGGTGGAAAGCCCAGTCCTGCGGTTTGGGCAAAGTGCGGCCGGTCACGGTTACCTGGTAAGACAAGGTTCTCAGCAGTCCGCCTTTCCCGTTCTTCACCTGTACGCTGCCGGAATAAGTACCCGCCGGCGTTTGGGGCGGCACGGTCACGCTAAGCCATACCGGCTGCGTGGTATACGCGCTCATATCGATATTTTTGATGAAGTCGATGCCATCCGCCACCAGCGAAGAATCGAACTGGCCAGGTTTGCGATGGCCGCAGCCGCCGCCTTCGGCGTTCAATTCGTCGGTCATCACATATCTTACGAAACCGGTGGTAACGGCTTCTGCGGGTATCTTGCCGCCTTTGTCGCCGCTGAGCGCAGTGGCAGTAACCGTGATGCCGGTTTCAGGGGTGGTGGAGTAGAGTACGAACTGGGTGTGTACTTTTTCGCCTTTCCAGGCTATGGTGTTCCAGCTGTCGCGCAGCGAGCGGGATTCAGGCGCGAAGATCTTGTCGTAACGCACATCGGCGCTGCCAAAAGCGATGTTCATGCCGGGTTTAACGCCGCTCCAGGCAGCATGGTCAACGGTGCGCGGGTCTTTAAGCTCTTGGTAACCGGCCGAAGGGCCGTGCTGGGCGCATAATGTCAGGGTAAACGCCAGGGACATGCCCGTGGCAAAGACGTGTTTAAGCATAGTGAGTAGCATCTTTTGAAGAACACAATATAATGACTATTGTGTTTTCATGCAACTCATTCGATATCGTAACGGTAACGGTCCTGCACGCGTTTGAGCTGCAGGTTGGTAACGGGCGCCACCACCAGCGGGAATTTCTCGATGGTCACGTAGCTGGAATCGAGGCCGAAACCGCGTTCTTCAGACAGCCCGATCTTTTTCAACATGAAGTAAATACGCATAATGATACGTTCATGCAGCGGCAGGTCGTTGTCGTGAGAAAGGAACTTCTCCATCACGATGAACTGGAAATCGCCCACCACGTTGTTTTTGCTGAGGGATTCGTACCGGCTGGTGATGTTCACTTCCTTATTGCGCACCATATCTTCCACCACCATCCTGAACATAAGGTTGATCCGCTGCTCCACCCTGAACCCAAGCCTGAACTCCACCCTGATCACTTCGTTGGGAATGATGGTCTGCACGGTGTATTCGCTCATATACGGCTCATCCACCACGTCCACATGCACAAACCAGTAAAGATCAGCGCGTTTGGGCTTTTTGTTGAGAACCGAGTAGATGATCTTGTGCTCTATTTCCTTCGGATTGTCTGCACTGCTCATATATACGAGGTGCGTGGCGTATTTGGGGATAGACGTGTCGTTGCTGAGTTCCTGCAGAATGGGCAGGTAATCTTCCAGCCGCACGAACTCCACGTAACGGTTTTTGATCTTGCGGCTGCGGAACCAAGCGTACATCACCATAAACAACGCGCCGGCCACGATCACGGTCACGTAACCGCCGTGGGTGAATTTCACGAGATTGGCCAGCAGGAACGAAAATTCGATGGTAAGGTACACCGCGAGATACACGGCGATCCACGCCAATTTTACGCGGCGGGTATACAGGTAGAAGGCGAACAGGCAGGAGGTCATCAGCATACAAATGGTGATGGAAAGCCCGTAAGCCGCCTCCATGGCGGATGACTCCTTAAACAGCAGTACGATGGCGGCACAGCCGACAAACAGCATCAGGTTGATGCCGGGTATAAATAATTGCCCGCGGAGCTCCGTGGGGTAATTGATCTTGAGTTTGGGCCAAAGGTTGAGCCGCATGGCTTCGGAAATAAGGGTAAAAGACCCTGAGATCAGCGCCTGGCTGGCGATTACGGACGCGATGGTGGCGATAAGCACGCCAAAGATCACGAACCATTCCGGCATGATGAGGAAGAAGGGATTTTCGCCGTTGAGCGTTTTGCCCTGCTGGGTGAGCAACCATGCGCCCTGGCCGAGATAATTGAGAATGAGCGCGATTTTCACGTAGATCCAGGACACACGAATGTTTCCCCGGCCCACGTGCCCCAGGTCCGAATAGAGGGCCTCCGCCCCCGTGGTACAGAGAAAAACGGCTCCGAGCAACAGGAAACCGTGCGGGTAAAGCACCAGCAGTTTTACGCCGTAATACGGGTTAAAAGCTTTCAGCACAGACAGGTCGTCTGCAATATGGGCCAGCCCCAGTATGGCCAGCATACTGAACCAGATCACCATAATGGGCCCGAACATCTTGCCGATAGACATGGTGCCGAACTGCTGCATAAAAAACAGCAGTGTGATGATCACCAGTACGATCTTCACGATGGTCCAGGTGCTGAGGTCCTTGAACACGTCGAGGGTGCGCAAGCCTTCCACGGCCGAGGTGACCGTGATGGGCGGCGTAATGATGCCGTCTGCCAGCAGCGCGGCCCCACCGATCATCCCGAAAACGACGGTCCATTTGCCATGCCGCCGCACGAGGGCGTACAGTGAGAAAATACCGCCTTCTCCCTTGTTATCTGCTTTGAGCGTGAGAATTACGTATTTGACGGTCGTCTGAAGGGTAAGTGTCCAGATGATGCAGGAAATTCCGCCGATCACCAGCAGTTCGCTGATCTCGTTGGTTCCAACAATGGCTTTGAACACGTAAAGCGGAGAGGTACCGATGTCGCCGTAGATGATACCCAACGCCACAATCAGACCGGCCAGGGTAGCTTTATTGAAGTCTTTTACCACGCTAAAAACAGTATAAGTTTAAGGCTGGTCAAATTTAGTGATAAATACTCAGGATTTGCAAGTGTAAAAAACGCGTTACTCTATAAACGGGCGAAAGGGGTAATGAGTTCAATCGGGGGGAAATAAAATCGGAAGAAATGTCAAAAAAAAGGACAGGCTGCTCAAATGAGCAGCCTGTCTGAAATATTTACCGTGGTATCCGGTCTGTATTAGTTGGCGGGAGCCAGGTCTACAGTAGAGGATTCACCAGGAGTGTTTTGTTTGATGAAGCGGCCGCGGTCGATACCTTGTTTTTCAGCCAGGTAGTCGATCACTGCGTCAACACGGCGGGAGCTCAGGTCTACACCACCTTTTTTGCCTTTGGCACCAGCGTGGCCGGTAACCAGGATGTTGCAGGAAGGATTGCTGCGGAGGGTAGCTGCTACGCTGCCGAGGATCGCCTCGTTGTCAGCAGATACTTTGGTAGAAGAACCTTTGAACGCTACGCTGGGGAATACCAGGCCAGCGCAAGGGGTCTGCTGAACCATGTTTTTGCAGCACTCAGGATCCGGGCATTTACCAACGCCGTCTGCGTCAACAGGCTGGCAGTAAGTCGGAGTGATGAGCTGTTTGTCTTTGTAGTCGGGAACGCCGTCACCGTCTGTATCTTTCGCTACACCGTGAGAATCAACGGGTGCGCCTGCAGGGGTGTTGGGTTCGCGGTCGAACTGGTCGGTAACACCGTCGCCGTCAGCATCGGGGAGAACAGGGGTCGGCAGTTTCATGCGACGGGGGCTGTTCAGCTCGTTGTAGGCGAAGTCCAGCGGGTTAACCCACCAGAGGGGTTCTACGCGTTTGTTCGGGTTGCCGAGGTTGAAGTTCAGGCGAACGCTGGTGTAAGAGAAGAAGTCCTGAGCCTTGTCGTACTGACCGGCAGTATAACCGTCCAGATAATCGTCGAAGGGCAGGGTGAGTTTTTCTTCTATACCGATGTTGAAGCGTTTGGAAACTTTGAAAGCGATACCAGTACCGAAGTCAACAGCGTGACGGAGCAGCTGGTTGTCGTCGTTACGGCCGATCTGAACGCGGTTGCCCTGAGCGGGAGCGTTTTGTTCGTATTCTTTGTCATGCAGATCTTTCAGAGCGTCGCGGATGTCTTTTTTCTTACCGTTAAAGTCGATGCCGCTGTAGTCGTAACCATTGCCGGAAGCGTCCAGGGCGTCAACGTCAACGTCTGCCATCATGATGCTGTAACCGCCAAATACATACCAGTTCACTTTAGGCTGCGCCTTGTAGAACAGGATGTTGCTGAGGGAAGCGATGAAGTCCAGAGACAGCTGGTGAGTGGCGGTTTTATAAGCCGGCACGATGTTACCATTGTTTTCCAGACGGGTAGCATTGTAAGCGGAGAAACCGTTCCAGGGTTTCATCTGGTAATCCAGACCGTAGTCGAAAGAACCGGTGTATTCACCTCTGATAGAGAAAGTATGACCGATAGCTTTTCTCAGGGAAACACCACCACCAAAGCCGGGGAGTGCAGCTACGTCACCTTTGATAAAGTGGTAACCACCGTGGAAACCGAGTTCCCACATGTTACGGGGTTTAGCGGGGTAGTCAGATTGGTTGTTTCTGAAGCTGTTAAATTGCGCCATATTTTTTGCCGAAACTTTAGAGGAGTCCAGGGCATCATATGTGGGTTTAACCTGCGCAAAACCAGGAGATGCTGCCAGAAGAGTCATTGCACCTGCCAGTAGTAAGTACTTTTTGCTTGCCATAATTGTTTTTTTATTTAAAAACTGTTAAAGATTTTACAATTAACGCGTTTTTTACCAAGCAAAGGTAAAAATCCTAAATGAATATACAAATTTTTATTGCGATTTTATTTGTATTGATAACTGTCTCAAAATTAGACTTTAATTTAAAGAACATCCACCTAATGTATACAAATTCGGGGCCAATTTTGCAAAATGTCCTATTTTCGGCCTAGCTTAGCAAACCTTTTTATTTAATCCATGGAGGAAATTAAACAACTGATCGGGAAGGAATTACAAGATTTCGAAGGAAAGTTTGCGGACGCAGTGAAGAGCCATGTTCCTCTCCTGGACCGGATCATGCATTATATCGTAAAAAGGAAAGGCAAGCAGATCAGGCCGATGTTCGTTCTCCTTTCGGCCCGTTTATTCTCCAGCGCCATTAACGAAAACACCTACCGCGCCGCCGCCCTTGTGGAACTTTTACACACCGCCACCCTCGTGCACGACGATGTGGTCGACGATTCCCTGGAGCGCAGGGGCTTCTTTTCGATCAACGCACTCTGGAAAAACAAGATCGCCGTGCTTGTGGGCGATTACCTCCTCTCCAAAGGCCTGCTGCTCAGTATCAGCAATAACGATTTCCGTACCCTGGAGATCCTCTCCCGCGCCGTGAAGGAAATGAGCGAAGGCGAATTGCTCCAGATCGAAAAAACCCGCAAGCTGGACATTAAAGAAGATATCTATTTCGAGATCATACGCCGCAAAACCGCTTCCCTCCTCGCCTCCGCCTGCGCAGCCGGCGCCTGGAGCACCACGGCCGACGATGCCCTCACCGAAAAAATGCGCCTCTTCGGCGAAAAGGTCGGCATCGCTTTCCAGATCAAAGACGACCTGTTCGACTACGGCACCGCCAACATCGGCAAACCTACGGGGATAGACATCCGGGAGAAAAAAATGACCCTCCCCCTCATTTATACCCTCCAGCACAGCAGCAAAGAACAACGCAGGCACATAATAAATATAGTAAAAAATCATAATAAAGATAAGGACCGGGTCAACGAAGTGATCGCCCTCGTAAAAGAGAACGGCGGGATCGAATATACCCGGCAGAAAATGCTGCAATACCGCGACGAAGCCCTTGCCATCCTGCACGAATTACCGGAAAGCAATATCAGGGCCGGGCTCGAATCGCTTGTAAGGTTTACCACGGACCGGAAATTTTAAGAATTTTTCTCCCTGTTCCGGAGAATTTCCCGCTTTTAGCGTAAATACGCTAATCATCCTTATATTACAACAGAAGTCAGAACCAACAGAGGAATTTTATTCCCGCCAATAATATTGCATGCAGAAACGCTGGACAGTAAAAAAATATCAACCAACACAGGAGCAGCAGCTTCAGTCAGCTTTGAAAATACATCCCATCCTATGCCGCCTGCTGGTGCAAAGAGGTATTACAAAGTATGAAGAGGCCAGGCATTTTTTCCGCCCTTCCCTGGACGACCTTCACGACCCCTGGATCATGAAGGATATGGACAAAGCAGTCTCCCGCCTGGAAGAAGCCTTCTTCCGGCAGGAAAAGATCCTCATTTACGGCGATTACGATGTGGACGGCACCACTGCCGTGGCCACCGTGTACGGTTTCCTCGAATCCATTTACAGCAACATCGAATTTTATATCCCGCATCGCTACCGCGAAGGTTACGGCATTTCCCTGCAAGGCATAGAATACGCCCGGGACAATGATTTCGGCCTCGTCATCGCGCTCGATTGCGGGATCAAGTCCATCGAATACATCACTTACGCCAAATCGCTCGGCATCGATTTTATCATCTGCGACCACCACCTGCCCGACCCGGAACTGCCGCCCGCGGCGGCTATCCTCAACCCCAAACAGGAAGGATGCCCCTACCCTTACAAAGAGCTCAGCGGCTGCGGCATCGGTTTTAAACTGATCAGCGCACTGGCCCAGAAAAAAGGCCGGCCCATGCAGGACGTTTACCGTTACCTCGATCTCGTGGCCACCAGCATCGCGGCGGATATCGTTCCGATGACCGGCGAGAACCGCGTGCTCGCATTCCACGGCGTAAAGCAGGTGAACGATACGCCCAGCGCAGGTATCCGCGCGCTGATCCAGCTCAGCAACCTCAAGGAAAAACTGACCACTTCCAACCTCGTGTTCGTGATCGCACCGCGCGTAAACGCCGCCGGCCGCATGGACGACGCGCGCAAAGCCGTGAACCTCTTCATCGAAAAGGATTTCGACAAAGCCTACGCTTTCGCCGAAATGCTGCACGGCGACAATATGGAACGCAAAGGTGTGGACATGAGCATCACCCAGGAAGCCGTCAGCATCATCCAGAACGACCTGTCCATGCAGGACCGGAAATCCACCGTGCTTTTCCAGCCGCACTGGCACAAAGGCGTTGTAGGCATCGTGGCCAGCCGGCTGATCGACAAATATTATTACCGTCCCACCATTATTCTTACCCAAAGCAACGATAAAGTAGCCGGCTCCGCGCGCTCCGTTTCCGGGTTCAACGTGTACGAGGCCATTCATCAGTGTAAAGACCTCCTGGAAAATTACGGCGGGCACTTTTACGCCGCCGGCATGACGATGAAGCCGGAAAACGTGCCTGCTTTCCAGGCGAAATTCGAGGAAGTAGTGGCCGCTACCATCAATCCAGACCTGCTTATCCCGGAGATCGTGATCGATACGGAGATCACCCTGTCGGACCTTACGCCGTCGTTCTATAATATCATGCGGCAATTCGAGCCCCTGGGGCCGGAAAACCTGCGCCCTGTGTTTCTCGCCAGGAACCTGATCGATACGGGGTTTTCGAAAGTAGTGAAGGAAGAGCACCTGAAATTGTCCGTCAAACAACGGAACGGGGGATCGTTTTCAGGGATAGGATTTTTTATGGCCGATAAATTCGACATCATCAGCCATAAAAAACCCTTTGATATGGTATTTACCGTGGAAGAAAATGAATGGAACGGCACCGTTTCCCTTCAGCTGAAGGTGATCGATATCCGTGAATCCGCTTCCTGAGCTACTTCAGCGTTTGCGCGCTCAGCCAGGTGAACAGTGCGGGATCGTTGTAGGCTTTCGTCCAGGCATCATGGCCGCCGGTCGCGTTTTCAGTGTATTTGATCACTTTACCGCCGCAGTTTTTTATGGCATTCACCATGTTTCTGGAACCGGACACATTCACCGTCGGATCGTCCGCATTATGAAACGCCCACACCGGCTTGTCTTTCAGCGCACAGGCTTTCGCTACCGGCCCTACGCCGCAGATGGGCACTGCCGCCGCGAATTTCGAGGGGTAAGCAGCCACCCATTCCCAACAACCGAAACCGCCCATGCTCAGGCCTGTAACATAGATCCTTTTCGGGTCCACGTTGTATTGTTTCAGGATATCGTCGTATAACACGTTCAGGCTGGGAACATTCCACCAGCTGTCTGTTTTACACTGCGGGGAGATCACGATATAAGGAAAATCCGGGTTTTTCGCCGCAACGCCCGCCAGGCCCGCCCTTTTCACTTTGTTCAGATCGTTCACCGTATTTCCACGCTCGCCCACGCCGTGCAGGAAAATAATGACCGGCCAGCGTTTGGTCTTGTCTGTGTTATACGAAGCAGGGATCTGCAGCACATAATCCGTTACTTCTTTCGGGTTGTTCACTTTACGGAATGTAACCCCTGTCTGCTGGGTCCTAAAATCACTGGAATCCTGCGGTGGAGCCGGTTTCCCCGCCGCAGGCGGCGCCGCTTCCGGTTCGCTTTTCGCCGGGTCTACGGTGGAGGTTTTGTCACATGCGGCCATCAGCAACATAATGGCGGCGCCAAGGATAATTCTGTACTTCATGAATTGTGGATATGGTTACTAAATTGGTTTTTCGATTGACCTTGCAGGGACAATGATTATACCAATTCTCCCGCTCCAATCCGCCGGAACCAGCCACCAGCTTATTAAAAAATATAATCTATCAGAATTTCATATATGCAACAACGGTGATTATGACGACCTGCCGGAAGCAGTCGCGTGCTCTTTCCCCGGTATTATTTTTTTGATCTTTTTTTGAAGATCATAAAAAAGCGGATAACCTTTGCAGGTTACCCGCTTTCAAAATCTCCTTCCGGTTATTTATTGCCCATCAGTTCCACGCTGCGCTGCACGAACGCGGTAAGGTCCGCGCCGGTAAGCAGGTTCTGCGAAAGCAGCGCCAGGTCTGCCAGGTTGCGCACCTGTTTCTGCTGCAGCTCGCCATTACCTTCCTGGAGGATGTTCTGGTAGATCGGGTGGTTCGCGTTCACGGTCATCGTCACCTCATCCGGCATGCCGGCATACCAGCTGGCCGCGGAGCCGCCCATGGCCGCCATGTCTTTCATCCTGCGCATCAGCTCGCCGCGTGTAACGATCACCGGCTGGTCCGTCGCGCCAAGGCCTTTCAGTTCCACCTTGATATAAGGCAGCGTCAGCTGCTGGCCGAACAATTCTTTCAGTTTGCCTTCCTGCTCTTCGCTCAGCACGCTCTGGGCGCTGGCTTCGTGGTCTATCAGGTTGTCGGGAATGTCTGCATCCACACGGGTGAACTGCACGTTTTCCCATTTCTGCTCCATGTGATTGATGAAACCGGCGTCTACCATCGTTTCCAGCTTCACCACCTTGAAACCTTTGGCGGTGGCGGCGCTCACGTAGCTATCCTGCTGTACGGGATTGGTGGCATACAGCACGACGAGTTTGTTTTCTTTATTGGTCTGCAATGCGGCGGTGGCGGTCCGGTATTCTTCCAGCGTGTAAAAAGTGCCGCCGGCGGCGCCTTCCATGAGATGGAACTTGTTCGCTTTATCGAGGAACTTCTCTTCCGTCATCATGCCGTATTTCACGAACAGCGCGATGTGCTCCCATTTTTCTTCGAAAGATTTCCGGTCGGCGCGGAACATTTCATCGAGCTTGTCCGCCACTTTTTTAGTGATATGCGCATTGATCTTTTTTACGTTGGGATCGCCCTGCAGGTAGCTACGGCTCACGTTCAGCGGGATGTCCGGCGAATCGATCACGCCATGCAGCAGCATGAGGAACTCGGGCACGATGTTTTTCACTTCATCGGTTACGAATACCTGGTTGCTGTAAAGGCTGATCTTGTCTTTCTGAATTTCGTACGATTTGGTGATCTTCGGGAAATAAAGAATGCCGGTGAGGTTGAACGGATAGTCTACGTTCAGGTGAATCCAGAACAGCGGCGGTTCCGCGAAGGGATACAGTTCTTTGTAAAAATTCTGGTAATCGTCTGCGGTAAGCTCGCTGGGCTTTTTCACCCATGCAGGCGTGGTATTGTTGATCTGTGTGTCCTGGAATTTGATGGGCACGGGCAGGAAGCGGCAGAATTTTTCGAGAATGGTGCGGATGCGGTGCTCGTCGAGGAATTCTTCACTTTCTTCGTTGATATGCAGCACGATGTCTGTGCCGCGTTCTGCCTTTTCCGTTTCTTCCAGTTGGTATTCGGGGCTGCCGTCGCATTCCCAGCGAACGGCCGTAGCGCCGGGTTTCCAGGATTTCGTGATGATCTCCACCTGGCCGCTCACCATAAAGGAGGAATAAAACCCGAGGCCGAAATGGCCGATGATGTTGGCGCCATCGCCCTGGCCTTTGTACTTTTTCACAAACTCCTCTGCGCCGGAAAAAGCAACCTGGTTGATGTATTTGTCCACTTCTTCAGCCGTCATGCCAATGCCGCGGTCTGAGATCGTGATCGTTTTTTTCTCCGTATCCAATGCAACCGTAATGTCGGTACTGCCGGTGTCTCCTTTAAATTCGCCCACACTGGCAAGGGTTTTCAGCTTTTGTGTGGCATCCACGGCGTTGCTCACCAGTTCGCGTAAAAAGATGTCATGATCTGAATACAGGAACTTTTTAATGATGGGGAAAATGTTTTCTGTTTGTACACGTATTGCACCTTTCTGCATATGATTATCGGTTTTTAACGGGAGGATTGTTGTCAAACGGTGTGCCATGGCCCCGGAAGCTGACAAGTTGACCGGGCGGCCCCTGTTTTTCAGATCTTAAATTAACAAAATCATCATATCATTTTAACGACGGATGAAATAACCGCCGTAATTTAGGGATACGAATTTACAACCCCGATTAATCCACCCAAAACGAAAGACCCTTTATGAAAAAACCTCTACTCCTGGCTATTTTACTATGCCCTTTACTGGTTTTTGCCCAAGGCACGCAACCCGCGCCCCAGGGCCTGCCTTATCTGCAGGACTTTTCAGCGCTGCCGCATGCTTCCACCGTTTACCCGGAAGGCTGGCAGGGATGGGCATTGAGCGGTGCGCCCGGTTCCGCGTTCAACGTGCTGCCCGCCGCGGGCGACAAAAACCTGGCGGCCAATAATACCGCGTCTTCCACCACCAACGGCGTGCTGAATTACAATGGCAAGATCGGTTATCTGAACAGCGGCAGCGCAGACAATGCGGTGGCGCTGAGCGTGAGCACCGCGGCCAATACCAATGTGCGCGTGCGGTACCAGGTGATGACGCTCCGCAATCCTTACGACGGCAATTCCAATACCCGCATCAACGAGGCGGCGTTACAATACCGTGTGGGCACGGATGGCAACTTCACCACCCTGCCCTCCACCGTGTACCGGAACAATACCGAAACACAAACCACATCCGGCGTTACCACCCCGCAGCAACTCGTGTCTGTGGAAGCGCTGTTGCCTGCTGAATGCGAGAACCAGCCGGTGGTGCAGCTCCGCTGGGTGAACCGGCAGATCAGCGGCGCGGGCTCGCGCCCTTCGTTTGCCATAGACAGCGTGGCCGTTTGGGGCCTGAGCGGAGACGATGTTTCACCTGTCATCAGCAGCCTGCAGCCCGCCAATGGCACCACCGGCGCGGTTCCCGGCAGCAACGCCGTCATTACGTTCGATGAAAATATCCGTAAAAATACCGGCTCGGTAAGGGTACACGATCTCGGCCAGGGCACGCAGCTCACGCTGAACATCACCGATCCGCGCATTATCGTTTCTTCCAATACGCTTTCCATTCCCGCGGGGCTGCGTGGCAACCGGGAATATTACATTACGCTGGACAGCAATGCCATACAGGATTCCAACGGCAACGGCTTTGCCGGCATCGCGGACAGTACGGGCTGGCGTTTTGCTACCGGCGACCAGCTGCTGGATTTCCCCTTCACCGTTTGCGGCAATATGCTGCCTGACGGTTTTACGCAACACAACGTGACCGGCGCGCAAACCTGGACCTGCACTACGTTTGGCCAGAGCGGCAACGGGGTTCAGATCAATGGTTTTTCGGGTGGCGCAAGGGAAAATGAAGACTGGTTGATCAGTCCCGCGTTCGACCTGAGCGGCTTCAACGTTCCGCTGCTGGCCTTTGCCAGCCGTTCCGCCTTCCAGGGCCCTTCGCTGGAATTACGCGTGAGCGCCGATTATCCCGGTAGCGGCGATCCGCACGGCGCCACGTGGACCAGCATCAGCGGGCGTTTCCCGGAAGTGGGCAGCGATGTATGGAAAACTTCTTCCGGCATTAATCTCAGCCAGTTCAAAGGAACCGACGTGTACATCGCGTGGGTTTATACTTCGTCGCCCGCCGCGCAGGCCAGCCGCTGGACGCTCGACGACATCCGTATTTCCGACACCACCGCGGCGCCCGCGCCTGATGTGTACGCGCTGCCTTCGCAGCTGGATTTCGATTATGCGCCCGCGGGCCAGCGTTCCGCGCCGCAGCCGTTCACCTATTGGGCCAGCGATCTTACCGCGCCGCTGGTGATCGCGGCGCCGGCGAATTTCGAAGTTTCGACAGACAACATTCAATACCATTCCAGCGTCACCATTCCCGCCGCGGAAGCCGTGGCAGCGCTGGATTCCATTTGGGTGCGTTTTGCGCCTTCCGCCGCCAACCAAAACTACAACGGCAATATCAGCTTCAGCTCAACGGGCCTGCAGCGCAACAGCGTTTCGCTTTCGGGCACCAGCCTGCGCTCGCTGAAAGTGGTGAACTGGAATATGGAATGGTTCGGCCATCCTCAATTCGGGCCCACCAACGAAGCCTTGCAGCAAACCAACGCGCTGAAAGTGCTGAAAAGCCTCGACGCCGACATTTACGCGCTTGTTGAAGTGGTGGACACGGTCCGGCTGAAAGCTATCGTGGATTCGATGCCGGGGTACCGGTACACCGTGTCTGACTTTGGCAGCCGGGTGGACAGTATCACTTCCCCACAATACGACAGCGCGCAGAAACTGGCGTTTGTGTACCGCGAAGACCTCGTGAAAAACCTGCGCACTTACGGCGTATTGCGCAAAAACGCCAGCGCGGACGCGTATTTCAACTGGTCGTCCGGCCGCTTCCCTTACCTGATGGAAGCCATGGTGAACCTGAACGGCGATTCCGCGCGCATCCATTTCATCGTGATACATGCGAAAGCCAATACCGGCGACGGCCCGGCGGACTACATCGAAAGCTGGCACCGCCGCAGGAACGGGGCGAAAGAGTTGAAAGACACGCTGGATGCACATTTCGCATACAAAAACGTGCTCGTGCTGGGTGATTTCAACGACGATTTCGACCGTACCATCACCGCGCAAATGGCGCCGGATACCACGACCTCCTACATCGATTTTAAGCTGGACAGCCTGGATTATATTCCTTTGACATATGCGCTAAGCCTGGCTAAACAGCGGTCTACTGCGTCTTTCGCGGATATGATCGACCATGCGATGGGCACCAACGAAATGCAGTACGCTTACCTGCCGGGATCGGCCAGGGTAGTGCGCAGCGTGGAATCGCTCATTCCTTCGTACTCCAATTTTACATCCGACCACTTCCCCATCCTGAGCCGTTACGACCTGCGGGTGCTGGCGCACCCGGTGGAGATCACGATGTTCACGGCGCGGGAAAACGATGGCGGCGTGGAACTGACCTGGAATACCGTCCGGGAGATCAACAACAGTCATTTTGTAGTAGAACGCTCGCTGAACGGCCGCAACTGGCAGCCGGTGGACACCCTGGCGGCTACGGCTGTTAACGGCCAGGGCGCGGTTTACCGGGGCTTCGACGGCTCGGTGCTGCCGGGGTACTGGAATTACCGCCTGCACCAGTTCGGGCTGGATAGCACGGAGCAATACAGCCCGGTACAAAGCGTGCTGGTATTGAGCAGGGAATCGTGGTTCAGGCTGCTGTGGTTTATCCTCGGGCGGCAACTGTATATTTACATGGATGCGCGTGAAAGCGGCCCTGCCACAATGCAGTTATTTGATTTGCAAGGCATTGTGAGATATCAGACCAAAATGAACTTCTACAAGGGCATGAATTTCCGGTCGGTAGACGTGGGGAATATGGCTTCGGGAATTTATTTGCTGAGGGTGCAGTGCGGCAACAAGGTTGAGGTGAAGAAAATATTTATTAATCGCTGATAGACAATCTATTGAATCAGAATCCGGGGCCTTCTTGCGGGGTCCCGGATCTTTTATCGGTGGGAATGCGGGGTTGGGGGTGAAAAAAAGCGGAAATTAGCGCCAGTAAAGCGGAAGAATCAGAAATTACCCCTATCTTTGCACTCCATTTTAATTTTTAATTCACTAACAAGGGAAATTTATGTCAAACTACGAATTGATGGTGATTTTTACCCCTGTGCTCTCTGAGGAGGACTACAAAGCCGCCCAGAAGAAATTTGTCGACCTTGTGAAAGACAACGGCGGCGAAGTTTCGCACGAGAATCCCTGGGGCCTGAAATCACTGGCGTATCCGATCCAGAAAAAAACCACGGGCATGTACCTGGTTCTGGAATACACTGCGCCATCCGACTTCAATGACAAGCTGAAGATCCAGCTGAACCGCGATGAAAATGTATTGCGCTACATGTTTACCAAACTGGACAAGCACGCTGTTGCTTACAACACCAGGAAAAAGGGTAACTATGAGGCTGAACCTAAACCAGTAGAAGCTTAAAGTTATGGCAGTTAAACAAGAGATCAAGTACTTAACCGCGGTTAAGCAAGAGAAGCGCCAGAAAAAATACTGCCGCTTCAAGAAATTAGGTATTAAGTATGTAGATTACAAAGATGCCGAGTTTCTGAAAAAATTCCTGAACGATCAGGGGAAAATGCTGCCTCGCCGTATCACCGGCAACTCGCTGAAATTCCAGCGCAAGGTGGCTGAGGCTATCAAAAAAGCTCGTCAAATGGCTTTATTGCCTTATGTTACTGACCTTTTAAAGTAAGAAACAATGCAAGTAATCTTAATACAAGACGTAGACAACCTGGGCGGGAAAAACGAACTGGTGACCGTGAAGAACGGTTACGCCAGGAATTTCCTGATCCCTCAAAAGTTTGCCGTTGAAGCAAGCAATTCCAACCTGAAGCAGCTGGACGAGCGTCTGAAAGTAGCGAAAGTGAAGGAAGAAAAAATGTTGGCTGAGATCGCGAAAGTGGTAGAAGTGCTGAAGGCCGGCCCTGTGAAGATCGGCGCCAAAACCGGTACTTCCGGCAAAATCTTCGGTAGTGTTACCGGCGTTCAGATCGCCCGCGCTATCAAAGAACAGAAAGGTTATGAGATCGACCGCCGCCGCATTCACATCATCGGCGACGTGAAAGAACTGGGCACTTACAAGGCCCGCCTCGATTTCGGCAAAGGCAATGAGACCGAGCTGGAATTTGAAGTGGTAGCTGAGTAACCGCTCACAGATAATTTGAAAAAAGGTTGTTCGTTTATGCGGACAACCTTTTTTTATTAACGTTTCGCCCGGAATATTATTCGCATATCCGCGATTGCGAATACCGACAAAGCCGCGTACGCCGGCAAATTCACCGGCATACACAGCGGATTTTCGGTAACCTGAAGGCATTCTCACCGCCGTGCAATACACAAAATTCCCCGGGCTGAAACCGAAAACGAACGATGCGACGAACGTGCTGTCGCAGCTGTTTTTCTAAATACGTTGCCTGCCTGTTCCCGGTTGAAACCGGCCGGGAACATCATTTTATTGAAAAAGGAGGATCATAAAAATTCGATCGTTGCGGGGTTGTCGTATTGGATGTAGAAAATATTTTCAAACAGCAACCGCGCGAGAAGACGTTTGATCGCGGCCACCGCGCCGGGCTCCCCAAGCGGTTGCATGAGCGCCATTATCTCTCCTTCGGCCGGCCCGAATCCAAGCCGCAACACGGCATCCCGGTTCATCGGCAGGCCCCAGTCGCGCCCATAATTTAATCTTACCGGGAAGGCGATCCGCATGGCCGAAGGGTCAACCAGCCTGAACTCGATAAAAAAATCCTGTTCTCTCCGGAGATGCAGCCTGAAGCCGGCATTTTTCCGCTCGATAAGATCGTATAAAGCGTCGGTGAGCTCGTTTTCGTTTGGCGTCACCCCGGCGGGTTTTTCCTGCAGGCTTTCCAGTTTTGCTTTGAACTGTTCTATTTCTGGATTGGGATGGTACCCAGACCTCCATTCTTCGGAAAGCCCCGTGTACAGTTTGACCCAACCTTCCAGCCATTGTTTTTCCTGCAGGTCCGGGTCCTGGAAATGGCGGAGGCTTGCCAGCATTTGTTTAACATGTAGTAGTCCTTTCTTTACCGTAGCCGCAAAAAAATAATCCGATTCTTCCAGCGCGTCTTTTATAAGCGACTCAAGATGAGCCTGTTCGGCTTCATAAATAAGGATCAGTTCGTCCAGTTCAGAGGAATGCATGGCGGGGCGAGGTTTTCTTAAAAATACGGGAATTGCCTATTTTTAGGCCAATAAAAAAAACCTATACCATGAGACGGAGATCCCTGCTAATTTTTCTCGGCGCCATTTCCCTGGCACAGGCCGCGTTTGCGCAAGACGCCGTGTACGGCGATACGGCGGTGAACAAAAAAACCGTCAGCCTCAAAAAATATAAACTCGACGAACTGCCGCTGGATAAAGTAGCCGCCATAGAAGTGCTTTCCGTGCAGTGGGACACTGCCCGCCTGGGATTCGTGCAGGTCGGCATGGGCAACCGTCGCATCGAGGCCGTGCCTTCGCTTCCTTACGATCAGTACCTGCAGCAATATATCCGGCAACAATACGGGGAGAAACTCACCGCGTCTGGCGTACACCTGCTGTGGGCGGTGAAAGACGTGCGGATCAATGAAAGGACTTTCCAGATGAGCGAAAAAAGTTTCTGCCGCCTGAAAGCGGACGCCTATATTTCGCGGGACGGGCAGCAGTATGCGCTCGTACAGGCATTCGATACCGTGATCGTGCGTGGTGGCATGGACGTTACCAAACGTCATGATGAAAACATTTCCCGCGCGCTGCACCAGCTGCTGCGCACTACGCTCGAAAAAGGATTGCCATTGCTGGATGAACAGCCCGCCCTGCAACCGAAAGACGCGATCAAAGCCGCGCAGCTCGCCGCGCTGGACATACCCATCCTCACCGACGCGGCGTATACCGACGGCGTGTATGCGTCTTTCGGAGAATTTAAGGCCAACAAACCTTCCATCACCGCGTTTAAAACGATCAAAAGCAGGAACCGGTTCAAATTGTATGAAGACAATGCAAGCCGCACCCCGATTGAAAATTGCTGGGGGTTCTGTGCAAAAGGAGAATTGTACCGCGTAGTCGGCGATGCGGTGATCGCTATCGAAAAAAGCGGGCATGGTTTCGTGGTATCCAATTACCTGCAGGCGGCCAGGCGGCGCAACCAGGCCATGTTGTGGAGCGCCGTGGGCGGCGGTATGATCGGCTCCGCCATTGCCGCAGGGGCGATGAAACCGTACATGGTGACCACCATCCCGTACATTACCCGCCAGCACCCGGAAGCCACGGCGCTGGACATGGAAACGGGAGAACTGACGTTATAATGAATGAGCTTGCAAAATAAAAAAAGAGGTGGAGCTCCTGTTGATGCTCCACCTCTTTTCTTTTCCCGAAGGGCTGGTTATTCGTACCGCAGCGCCACGATCGGGTCCAGCCTGGACGCCTTGATGGCGGGATAGATGCCGGAAATGAGGCCTACGAGCGCGCAGAGCGCGATGCCCCCGGAGATCCACAGCCAGGGCACGATAAAACCGGTACCCAGCAGCAGCGATATTACGTTGCCGGCCATCATGCCGAGTATTACGCCGAGCAGGCCGCCCATTACGCTGATGATGATGGCTTCGAACACGAATTGCTGGCGGATGGCCGGGCTGGTGGCGCCCATCGCTTTGTTGACGCCTATTTCGCGGGTGCGTTCGGCAACAGACACCAGCATGATGTTCATCAGCCCGATAGCGGAACCGAACAGCGTGATAATGCCAATGATGGCGGCGCCCGCGGTCACCATGCCCAGCTGGCGGAATAACATCTCGGCGATACTGTCGCTGCGGGACATGTAGAAATTATTCTCTTCGTTGATATTCATTTTCCGGATGATGCGAAAAACGCCGGTAGCTTCGCCCATCGCGGCCTCCACCTGTTTTACGTCGTCTACGTTCACGTTTACCTGGTAAGAGGCCCAGGGGCGGTTGAATACTCTTCGTGTGCTCGTTACCGTAGTGATCACGATATTGTCCGAGCTCATCATGCTGCTCCTGCCTTTTGCTTTCAGCAGCCCGATCACCCGGTAACGTACGTTGCCAATGCGGATATTGTCGTTAAGCGCCCTTTCGGGATGGTCCCCATACAGTTTTTTGGCCACGTCGCTGCCCAGCACGGCCACGTTGCGGCCGGATTCGATGTCTGCTTTATTAAAATTGCGGCCGATCGTCAGTTCAAAATTGCTGAGGCCGAGGTAATTCTCGTCGCCCCCAACCACCTGAACGTTGGGATTGGTTTTTTTATCGTCTTTATACACCGTCATATTCCCGCCGGCCCTGAACGACACGCTGACGGTGGCGGGAAATGCGAATTTCTCCTTGAAGGCCATCGCTTCCTGGAAAGTGATCACTTTATTCTGGTTGGAGGTGCGTACTTTTTTCCGTTTGTTGTTGCTGCTGCGGGTGGCGCCGTCCGGCCCGCCCATATGCAGCCGCATTTCCCGGTTCCTGATGGAGAAACCATTAGCGCCCATGCTGGCGAAGCTGCTGAAAATGGAGCTTTTGATGGAATCGATCGCGGTCAGGATGCCTACCAGCGCCATAATGCCAAAGGCGATAATGGAAATGGTCAGGCCGGCCCGGAGGCGGTTCGCGCTGATGGAGCGCAGGGCGAGGGAAAATGTATCTCTTAATCGCATAACAACGGTTAGTATAAAGTTAACGGATTTCCCTTATCAAAACCAGCTTTCCGGATGAACGGCGGGGCATAAAAAAAGCGGCATAACCAAGGTTATGCCGCTCAATAAGTTTAGAAGACGGTTTTTACAGGAATTGCAGCAACAGGCCGGGGAACAGCCCGAGAGCGATCACGATGGCCGCGGCCAGCAGCAGCGCCGCTTTGAAACCGCCGGTAATGGGCAGGGTTTCGGCTTCGCCGGCCCTGAAATACATCGCGATGATCACGCGGAAATAATAGTAGGCGCTGATAGCGGCGCAAAGCACGCCGAGTATCACCAGCCACAACAATCCGCCTGCCTGTACAGCCGCGCTCAACACGAAATATTTCGCGAAAAAGCCCGCCGTGAGCGGAATGCCTGCCAGGCTGAGCAAAAAGATGGTGGTCACCAGCGCCAGCAGCGGTTCCCTGCGGGCCAGGCCGTTATATCCGTCGAATGTGTAATCCTTCATTTTCAGCAGCACCGCAAACACGCCGATAGTGGCCACGCTGTAAGCCGCGGCGTACAGGATCATGCCCTGGGCGGCCATTTCGTTGTTAGATACGATGGCGAACAGCATAAAACCGGCCTGCGCGATACTGGAATAGGCCAGCATCCTTTTCACGCTCTGCTGGAATACCGCGGTGAAGTTCCCGATCAGCAGGGTAGCTGCCGTTATCAGCGCGATGATCAGCTGCCAGTGATGGGTAATGTCGCCGCCGGTGAAACTTACGTAGAAGAGGCGCATAAAGGCCACGAAACTGGCGGCTTTTACGACGGTAGCCATAAATGCGGTGAATACGGTGGGCGAGCCGTCGTATACGTCGGGCGTCCAGAAGTGAAAGGGCGCGGCGGATACTTTGAAGGCCAGCGCGAACGCCAGCAGGATGATGCCGCAAAGCGCCAGCGGGCTGAGGTCTCCGGTGCCCAGGCCCATTTCGCGGATGTTGAACGTGCCGGTAGCGCCGTACAGCAGCGCGATGCCCATCAGCAAAATGCCGGTGGTAAAGGAGCCGGTCAGGAAATATTTCAGGGAAGCTTCGTTGCTTTTCAGGTTCTTTTTATCCGCGCCCGCCAAAATGTACTGGGGAATGGAAATGATCTCGATAGCGAGGAACAGCATCAGCAGGTTGCTGAAAGAAGCGGTGAGCATTACGCCGCTGAGGATGAAGAACACGAGGGCGAAATAATCCGCCACATCGTCTCCCACCCTTTCGAAAGCGCTGCCGCACAGCAGGAAATACAGGAAGGTGGAAACAATGGCCACGCCGTTGAACAGGATGGAAAATTTGCTCACTTCCACCATGCCGTGCAGGATCACGCTGCTGCCGCCTGCCAGCGTGCAATCGTACCAGTTTGCAATAAATGCAAGGATGGTGCCCGCGATGGCGAAATATTTTATTTGCTGCTTATTCTTTACGAACAGTCCCACGAACATCAGTACAATCCCGAATACAGCAGTTGTAATTATTGCATTCATATCTTAGCGTTACAGAATCTCAATTTAATAATCAGCGTGTGATAACGGCGGCTATGGCGTTTGGCAAACCGAGGCCGGACGCAAGGTCGAGCAGCGGTTTGGGATAAAAGCCCAGTACGAAAATAACGGCCACGATGCAGGCCATGGCCAGCATTTCGCCGGCTTTCAGGTCTGTGGTGGTGGCGGTCAGCGCATTCGATTCGCCGAACAGTACTTTTTGCAGCATCCGCAGCATGTACACGGCCGCGAGTATCACCGCCAGGCCCGCCACGGCGGCGAACCAGGGATTGTACTGGAACAGGCCGCTGAACATCAGGAATTCGCCGATGAACCCGTTCGTAAGGGGCAGCGCAATGTTCGCCAGGCTCACGATCACCAGCAGTATCGCCAGTTTGGGCGCATGGGTGGCGATGCCGCCCAGCCCGGTCATATTTTTGATCTTCAGGCGCTGTTCGATCACTTCCACGATGATCCACAAACCAATGATGTTGATGCCGTGGTTGAACATCTGTACCTGCACGCCGGCGATGCTTTGTTCGTTATTCGCGAAGATGGCCGCGCTCATCAGCCCGATGTGGGCGATGGAAGAATACGCGATCAGTTTTTTGAGATCGGTTTGCATGATGGCGATGCAGCTGGCGTAGATGATCCCGATCACGCTCAGCACGATGGCCGCTTCCTGCCACATGTACACGCCCTGCGGCAGTACCGGCACCAGCCAGCGCATCACGCCGAAAAGGCCCATTTTCACCATGATGCCGCTCAGCACCATAGTAACGGGTGTGGGCGATTGTTCGTAAGTGTCCGGCTGCCAGGTATGGAAGGGGAATACCGGCATCTTGATGGCGAAAGCCACGAAGAACAGCCAGAACAGCCAGGATTGTTCGCCGTTGCTGAGGTTCAGGCTGGTGAAAGCCTGCCAGCTGAAGGAGCCGGGCGTCTGGAAATAAATATAAATGATGCCTACCAGCATCAGCAGGGAACCTGCGAAAGTGTATACGAAGAATTTGAAGGTAACGGGCACCGCTCTTTCGCCGCCCCACATGGAGCAGAGGAAATATACGGGGATGAGCGCCAGTTCCCAGAAGAAGTAGAATAGCAGCGCGTCATAGGCAAGAAATACGCCCAGCAGGCCGGCCTGCGAAAGCAGCATCAACCCGTAAAAGCTGCCGGCCCTGTCGTAGCTGCGGCTAAAAACCGTGATGAAGATCAGCGGGAAGGAAATGGCCGTAAGCAATACCAGCATCAGGCTCAGGCCGTCGAGGCCCACCTTGAACTGGCTATTGAGCTGCGGTATCCAGTCTGCGGTGAACTGCAGGGAATCCGGCGCAACCTGGAACTGCGCCCAGGCGAAGACGGCAACCGCCAGCGTGGCAAATGACGACAACAGGCTGAATACCTTTGCACCCGGCCCTTTCAGTCCGAATGTGATCAGACCTGTTATCAAAGGAATCAATATGAGTAATACTGTCAACATATCTTTTTCTTAATCCGCTACTGATTTATAAAAACAAACTGATCACGAACAACACGATCATACCTATCACCATGGCGAAGATGTAAAAACCCACCTGGCCGTTCTGCAGCAGCCTGATCTGGCGGCCGCCCCATTTCACGCCGGCGCCTACGCCGTTCACCAGCCCGTCTATGCCGGCGCGCTCCACCACGTCCTGGAAGAAGCGGCTGAGCACCATGAGCGGTTTTACGATGATGGCGTCGTACAGTTCGTCTACATACCATTTATTTTCCAGCACTTTCGCGATGCCGGTGTTTTCGGCGCCGCTGTCTTCATAATTGCGGAATTTGCCGCGCGCGATGAATATCATCACGATCACAAGACCGGTGCTGAGGCCCATCAGTCCCCATTCCAGCCCATGACTGAGATGTTCCGCATGGAGGTACGGAACGGAAGGCGCGAAGATCGGGCTGAGGTATTCCGCCAGCAGGTGCGGCGCGCCGAATACTTCGGGCAGGCCCACATAACCGCCGATAACGGAAAGGATGGCCAGTATGATCAGCGGCAGGGTAATAGCGGCGGGACTTTCGTGCAGGTGATGTTCCTGTTCGTGCGTGCCGCGGAATTTGCCGGAGAAGGTGATGTAATACAGGCGGAACATGTAGAAGGCCGTCATCAGCGCTCCGATGAGGGCGAGGGCGTACATGATCTTGTTATATCCCCAGGCGTGCGCAAGAATTTCGTCTTTGGAAAAGAAGCCGCTCAGGCCGGGAATGCCCGCGATGGCAAGACAGCCGATGAGGAAAGTGAAATTGGTAACGGGCATCCATTTTTTGAGGCCGCCCATTTTGCGGATGTCCTGCTCGCCGCCCATAGCATGGATCACGGAACCGGAGCCGAGGAACAGCAGGGCTTTGAAAAATGCGTGCGTCATCACGTGGAAAACAGCGGCGGTGTAAGCGCCCACGCCTAGCGCGAGGAACATATAACCCAGCTGGCTGACGGTGGAGTAAGCCAGTACTTTTTTGATATCGTTTTGTTTCAGTGCGATAGAAGCCGCCAGCAGGGCGGTTACCAGGCCTACGACCGCCACGATCGCCTGGATGTGCGGCGCCAGTGAATAGATCACGTTGCTGCGGGCCACCATGTAAATACCGGCGGTTACCATGGTTGCGGCGTGGATGAGGGCAGACACGGGGGTCGGGCCGGCCATCGCGTCCGGAAGCCAGGTGTATAACGGGATCTGTGCGGATTTGCCCATGGCGCCGATGAACAGCAGCATGGCGATCGTGAACAATACGCCGCTGCCTTCGCCCATGGCAGGCACTTTTTCAAATACTTCCATGAAAGTAACGGAACCGAACTGCTGGATGATCAGGAAAATGCCGAGCAGGAAACCCAGGTCGCCGATACGGTTCATGATGAAAGCCTTGTTGGCCGCTTTGTTGTAGCTGATGTTTTTGAACCAGAAGCCGATCAGCAGGTAAGAGCAGAGGCCCACGCCTTCCCACCCGATGAACATCATCACGTAGTTGGCGCCCAGCACCAGGATGAGCATGGAGAACACGAAAAGGTTCAGGTACGCGAAATACCGCGCGAAACTTTCGTTGCTTTCCTCATGCATGTAGGAAGTGGAATAAATGTGGATCAGCGAGCCTACGCCGGTAATGATCAGCAGGAACAATGCGCTCAGCTGGTCTACCTGGAATGCGAAGGGAATATGCAGGCTGCCTACGCTGATGAAATCGAACAGCGCGATCACCTGCGGGGCGAAGCCCGGCTGCCTCACGTCGAGGAAAATGAGCAGGCTGATCACAAAAGCCGCCAGCACGGTGCCGCTACCTATCACGCCGGTCAGCGATTTAGGTAAAAAATTCCGGCCCAATCCATTGATCAGGAAACCTAACAACGGTAAGAACGGTACCAGCCAAACAAGATGTATCATCGATCTATACTATTTTTAAATTCCTTAGTTTTTCAGTCTGCTGAGAATGTTGATGTCTACCGAATGCGTATTGCGGTACATCATCACGATAATGGCGAGGCCTACGGACACTTCGGCCGCTGCCACCACCATCACGAAAAATACAAAGAGCTGCGCGGAGGCGGCGTCGATGCGGCCGGCGTCTACCCACATTTTGGAGAAGGCTACCAGCAAAAGGTTCACGGCATTCAGCATCAGCTCTATGCACATAAAAATGATGATCGCATTCCTGCGCATCAATACGCCCATGATCCCGATGCAGAACAGGGCGATGCTGAGAAAGATGTAATATTGAACAGGCATGAATTCGTTTTTTATTTTTTACCGATAACCACCGCCCCAACCATGGCGCTGAGGAACAGCACGCTGCTCAGCTCGAAGGGTACTACGTAACTGGTGAACAATGTTTTTCCGAGGTTGGAGATCAGCCCGATGTCTGTAGGGGCGCCGGACTGAATAGCGGGTACGCTGGCGTCGCGCAGGGCGGCTACCAGCACCAGCAGCAATGCGCCGCCGCTGATGGCCCCGGCGTATTTCAGCCAGTTGCGTTTCTGCGGCTCGATGTCTGCATTGAGGTTCATCATCATGAGCACGAACAGGAACAACACCATGATGGCGCCGGTATACACGATCAGGTGCACTACGAACAGGAACTGCGCGTTCAGCATAATGTAATGCCCGGCAATGGCTACGAAGCAGGTGATCATGCAAAGCACGCTGTTCACAGGGTTTTTGCTGAGGATCACACCGAGTGCGGCCGCAATGGCTATCGCGGAAAGCACCGTAAAAATAATCATATCAATTCCCATTGCCGTATTACTTGTTTACAGTGATTGGATTTTTAGGATCGGGGATCAGCAGGTCGTCTTTCCCGTAAATAAAACCTTTACGCTGGTAATTCGCCGGCGCGAAGGTTTCGGTCATGTAAATGGCCTGTTTGGGGCACGCTTCTTCGCAGAACCCGCAGAAGATGCAGCGCAGCATGTTGATCTCGTAACGCGCGGCGTATTTCTCTTCACGGTACAGGTGCTCTTCACCCGGCAGTCTTTCCGCCGCTTCCATGGTAATGGCTTCGGCAGGGCAGGCTACGGCGCAAAGACCGCAGGCGGTGCAGCGCTCGCGCCCTTCTTCGTCGCGGTTAAGGATGTGCAGGCCGCGGAATACCGGGCTGAAGGGACGGGTCTCTTCGGGATAGTTCACCGTCGCCTTTTTCCTGAATATATGCTTGAAGGTGATGCCCATGCCTTTTGCAATGGCCGGTAAGTACAATTTCTCGAAAAATGTCATGGGCCTTCTGTCTACCGGTTTCGCCCTGTTTGTTAATGCTTGCATATAATGAGTTTCAGCGTGATCAAATTAAAAACCGTTCTGGCGGTACAGTATCACCGCGCCGGTGATAAGCATGTTCAGCAATGCCAGCGGTATCAGCACTTTCCATCCGAGCTTCATCAGCTGGTCGTAACGGAAGCGCGGAAGCGTCCACCTTACCCACATGAAGAAGAAGATGAAAGCGAATGTTTTCAGGAACAATGCACAGATGCCGAGGATGGTCACCAGGTTGGGACTGAGCCCCAGGCTGTCCATATACGGGAAGCTATACCCGCCGAAATAGAGCGTGGCCATCAGCGCGGAGCTGATAAACATGTTGATGTATTCGGCAAAAAGGTAAAAGCCGAGTTTCATGGAAGAATATTCCAGGTGATAACCGCCGTTCAGCTCGTTTTCCGCTTCGGGAAGGTCGAATGGCGTACGGTTACATTCGGCGAATGCGCAAATGAGGAAGATAAGGAAACCGACAGGCTGCAGCACTACGTACCAAAGGCCGTCGCGTTGTTGCTCCACGATGTCTTTCAGGCTGAGGGAACCGCTGATCATGAACAACGCGATCAGCGCGAGGCCCATCGGCAGTTCGTACGAGATCACCTGCGAAGCGCCGCGGCAGGCGGCCAGCAGGGAGAATTTATTGTTGGAAGCCCAACCGCCGATCATGATGCCGTACACGCCCATGCCTACAACGGCCATGATCCAGAGCACGCCGATGTTTACATCCGCGATCTGGAGGCTTACGGCATACCCCCCGAAGTTGAGCACATCGCCCCAGGGAATTACCGCGCTGGTGAGGCAAGCGGTGAGCATGGCCATGGAAGGCCCGAGCACGAACAGGAAATGGTTCGCGGTGGAGGGGATGATCTCTTCTTTGAAAAACAGCTTGCCGCCGTCTGCCAATGGCTGCAGCAAACCGAAAGGCCCTGCGCGGTTAGGCCCGCGGCGGTCCTGTATCCAGGCGGCCACTTTACGCTCGGCCCAGGTGGAGTACATCGCGATCAGCAGCGATATCGCCAGCACCGCTGAGATCAGCCCGATCTTTTCAATCAAAAAATACTTGTCGATTAATGTCAGATCCATATCTCGCTTTATTGAGCACCATTGTTTTTAGGAAAATCGTTGGAATGCGCGGGACCTTCTATTTTGCTGAGGTCTACCGCGGGCTGGTTCACTTCGCTCACCGAATGGATGTCCATCAGCAGTTTGGGCTGGCGGCCGTCCATTACTTTCGCCACGGTTTCGTGCGGTTTGTGCACGCCTACGTAGTGACCCTGTGAGATCACGCTGTAACGCGCCACTTTACGCGGGCCTTCCACCACCCAGTCTTTCACGTCTTTTTTCTCGAAACGGCAGGTATCGCAGATAAATGCTTCCACTTCGCCGTATTTGTCTTTACGCGCGGTTACGCGGAAGATCTCGTCTCCACGCATCCAAAGCACGGTTTTGCCGCAGCAGTTCGGGTCGTGGCATTCGCGGTGAGCGTCTACCGGTTTCAGGAACCATACGCGGTTCTTGAACCTTGCGGTCCTGTCGGTGAGCGCGCCTACCGGGCAAACGTCTATCACGTTACCGATAAAGTTGGTCTGGTCGAGGGATGCTTTAATGTAAGTACTGATCTCGGAATGATCGCCGCGGCCCAGGATGCCGTGCTGGCGGTTGTTGGTCAGCTGGTCGGCGGTGAACACGCAGCGGTAGCAAAGAATGCAGCGCGTCATGTGCAGTTTGATGTGTTCGCCGATATCTTCCTTTTCGAAGGTCCTGCGTTTGAACTCGTAGCGGGTGGCGGATACGCCGTGCTCGTAGCTGAGGTCCTGCAGGTCGCATTCGCCGGCCTGGTCGCATACGGGGCAGTCCAGCGGGTGGTTCAGCAGCAGGAATTCCACCACGCCTTTGCGGGCTTCCAGCACTTCTGGCGAAGTGATGTTGGCCACTTCCATGCCGTCCATCACGGTGGTGCGGCAGCTGGCTACCAGCTTGGGCATGGGGCGGGGGTCCGCATCGGAGCCTTTAGACACTTTCACGAGGCAGGTACGGCATTTGCCGCCGCTGCCCTGCAGTTTGGAATAATAACACATCGCGGGCGGCACCACATCGCCGCCGATCAAACGGGCGGCATTTAATATGGTAGTGCCCGGCTCCACTTCCACCGGGATGTTATCTATTTTGACCTTAAATAATTTCTTTTCTTCCGCCATTATAAAAAAGTAAAAAAGAAAAATAATGTTGTTTCCTTATCACACCACCGCGGCTACCACTGGCAGCGGGTCTGCGTAATGCGCCAGCCCGAAGTTGCGTTTCACCGCTTCTTCCGGGTTCGTCACATGCCATTCGAATTCGTCCCTGAAGTGGCGGATGGCAGCGGCTACCGGCCATGCGGCCGCGTCGCCGAGGGGACAAATCGTATTGCCCTCTATTTTCCGCTGGATGTCCCACAGCAGGTCTATATCGCTCATTTTGCCTTTACCGTTCTCGATGTTCAGCAGCACTTTTTTCATCCAGCCGGTGCCTTCGCGGCAGGGGCTGCACTGCCCGCAGCTTTCGTGGTGATAAAAACGAGCCAGGCTCATGGTGTGGCGCACCACGCACTGGTCTTCGTCCAGCACGATAAAACCGCCGGAGCCCATCATGGTACCGGTGGCGAAACCGCCGTCGTTAAGGCTTTCGTAGGTCATCATGCGGGTCTCGCCTTTGGCTGTTTTGAGCAGCAGGTTGGCCGGCAGGATGGGCACGGAAGAGCCGCCCGGGATGCATGCTTTCAGGCGTTTGCCGTTCGGGATGCCGCCGCAGTATTCGTCTGAGTAAATAAATTCTTCTACGGAAATGCTCATGTCGATCTCGTACACGCCGGGCTTGTTGAGGTTGCCGCAGGCGGAAATGAGCTTGGTGCCGGTGGATTTGCCGGTGCCGAATTTGGAATATTCGTCGCCGCCGATGTTGATGATGGGCACTACGGCTGCGAGCGTTTCCACGTTGTTCACCACGGTGGGGCTTTGCCACAGGCCTTTTACGGCGGGGAACGGCGGTTTGATGCGCGGGTTGCCGCGTTTGCCTTCCAGCGATTCAATCAGCGCCGTTTCTTCGCCGCAGATGTAAGCGCCCGCGCCGCGCTGAACGTAAATGTCCAGGTCAAAACCGGTGCCCTGGATGTTTTTGCCCAGCCAGCCGTTTTTATGCGCGTCGGCGATCGCTTCTTCGAGTATATCGGGGATCCAGGCGTATTCGCCGCGGATGTAGATGTAGGTGCGGTTTGCGCCGAGGGCGAAGCTGGAGATCAGCAGGCCTTCGATGAGCAGGTGCGGGATAAATTCCATCAGGTAGCGGTCTTTGAAGGTACCGGGCTCCGATTCGTCTGCATTGCAAACAAGGTAACGGGGCACGCCTTCAGGCTTTGCCAGGAAGCTCCATTTGAGCCCCGTGGGGAAACCCGCGCCGCCACGGCCGCGGAGACCGCTTTTTTTAACTTCTTCTGTCACCTGATCCGGGCTCATGCTCTTCAGGGCCTTTTCAGCAGCGGCATAACCGCCGTTCTTCCGGTATACGTCGTAGTACCGGATGCCTTCTATATGCGCCTTGTCTAACAATAATTTACGTCCCATTGTCTCGCTTTATAAAGGTGCCGCTGCAGCATTGCTTTGCGGCAATTGTTTTGTTTCTTGTTCGTCGCCGCATTGCGTTCCGCGCAACCGGCGTTTTTTGTGCGAAGACTGTACGCTGTCTTCTCTCTTTCAGCAACTTTTTTGCTGAACCCTCCCGACCCGCTTTGTTCTTCGATCGGTCCCTTCATTTTTTATGCTCCCGGCGGCGGATCGTTCCTCAGCCGCCGTTGCGTCGCACACGTCAGCTTCCGGTCCTTTTCCGGGTGGCTTTAGTTCGCCTGGGCACGAAGCTCCGCGATGATCTGGTCTACCTTCTCCTTCGTGAGGTGCTCTTTGTAGAACTTGCCCAGCTGCATCATCGGCGCATAACCGCAGGCGCCGAGGCACTCCACGGTTTTGAGGGTAAACAGGCCGTCCGGCGTGGTTTCTCCCACGTCGATGCCCAGCTTCTCTTTGATATATGCAATGATGTTGTCTGACCCGCTAACCATGCACGGGCCGGTATGGCATACCTCGAAAAGGTATTTGCCTACGGGCTTCAGGTTGTACATGGAATAAAAAGTAGCCACCTCGTACACTTCGATGGGCGTGATCTGCAGCAGCGAAGCCACATAGTCCATCGTTTCAGAGCTGAGCCAGCCGCCGAACGATTCCTGGGCCAGGTGCAGCACCGGAATCAACGCGCTTTTCTGCTTCCCTTCCGGGTAGCGCGCTATGATCTCTTTTACTTTATTCAGCTTCTCTTCAGAAAATTGAACGGCCATTTATTAAACTTCTTTATTGATAAACTTTATTGTCCTTTTCAGTTTGCGTAATACTCGGTCCCGCTGCAATCCACATAAAAACTCCGGTTCCCGTCTTTCACCAGCGACAGCCCGTTCACATAATGAAACTCCTGTACTTCCGCATATTTACAGGCGATCTGTACCTTTCCTTTACTGTCCACAAATCCCCACTTCCCTTTGTTTTTCACCGCCATCCTGTCTACTATCGCGCTATATGTCCCCATTTCTTCGTACGTATCGCTTATCTTTTTTCCATTCTCGTCCAGCAGGCACCAGGAGCCGTTTTCGTTTTGCGCTTTGTACCAGTTGAAGCTCCAGACTTCCATGATCATGAGCTGCCGGTATTTCGCCGGGATCTTCTGCCGGCCCTCTGCATACAGCCCCCACCGGCCGTTCCGCATCACTTTATATCCTCTGAACATCACAGGGTACCGTTCGTTGTTCAACCGGATCTGCACGACTTCATCAAACTCTATCGGCACGATCCAGTTTTTGCTGCTGTCCATCACGCCTGCCTTATGGTCGAGCTCCACGTAAAAATCACCGTTCGCCCAAAGGCTTACTTTATCGCACACGGGCGGAATGGCCGCACCGACGCCTGCTCCGGCGTGGGATAGTACAGCATTCCGGCATTCAGCGGCACCGTTCCGAAAGCAGCGGCATCGTCGTACACAGCAGGTATCACCAGCTTTTTATCACGGTTGCAGAACCCCCATTTGCCGCCTTTCAGAAAGGTGATCAACTCCTGCTTCGGCCCTGTACAGGGCTGTGGCAGGTATTCCTGCGCCATGGCGGTTTTCAGGGTAGTTATGCATATTAAAAAACAAAGAACTTTTTTCACAGGTATCATAAGGAACGTAATTGTCCTAAGCGTCCAGCTCACCCGCGATCAGGTTCAGCGAGCTCATACAAATGATCGCATCGCTGAGCATTGCACCTTTCACCATTTCAGGATAAGCCTGGTAATAAATGAAACAGGGCCTGCGGAAGTGCAACCTGTATGGCGAACGGCCGCCATCGCTGATGAGATAGAAGCCCAGTTCCCCGTTCGCCCCTTCGACAGGATTGTACAATTCCCCCGGTAAAATATCGGTTTCACCCATCACGATCTTGAAGTGATAGATGAGCGCTTCCATTTTCGTATATACGTCGTCTTTATCAGGCAGGTAATAAGCCGGCACGTCCGCATGGTATTCATGCTCGGGCAACTGTTTGATCTTGTCCATCGCCTGGCGGATGATGCCGAGGCTCTGCCACATTTCCGCATTGCGCACCAGGAAGCGGTCGTAGGTGTCGCCGGTGGAGCCTACGGGAATGCTGAACTCGAAGTCCTGGTAAGAACTGTATGGGTTAGCCACGCGCACATCGTAATCCACGCCGGTAGCGCGCAGGTTCGGGCCGGTGAAACCGTAGTTCATGGCCCTTTCGGCTGAAATGCCGCCAACGCCCTGGGTACGTTCCATGAAGATGCGGTTGCGCGTGAAAAGGTTTTCAAACTCTTTCAGCACGGCCGGGTATTCGGCGAGGAACTTTTCAATTTTCTGGAAAGCAACGGGGGTGAAGTTTCTTTCGAAACCGCCCACGCGGCCGATATTGGTAGTAAGGCGGGAGCCGCAGATCTCTTCATAGATCTCATACACCAGCTCGCGGTATTGCATTACGTAAAGGAAACCGGTGAACGCGCCGCTGTCTACCCCGATCACGGAGTTGCAGATCAGGTGGTCGGTAATGCGCGCCAGTTCCATGATGATCACGCGGAGATAATCCACGCGTTTGGGCGTTTGAATGCCCAGCAGTTTTTCTACGGTCAGGTGCCAGCCGATGTTGTTGATCGGGGCGGAACAGTAGTTGAGGCGGTCGGTGAGCGGCGTGATCTGGTAATACGGCCTGCGTTCCGCGATCTTTTCGAATGCGCGGTGAATGTAGCCCACGGTGGGGGTGGCAGACACGATCCTTTCGCCGTCCATCTCCAGAATGTTCTGGAACACACCGTGCGTGGCAGGATGCGTAGGGCCCAGGTTGAGCGTACTGGTTTGTTTCTCGATGGAGCCTTCCGGTAATTTTATATGTTGCTGCTCTGACATATCCTAGCTTGATAGTAGTGTTAATTAAATCCCGACGCTTCCGCCGCGGCCGAACATTTCATCGTCTTTATCCACACGGCTCTGGTCTTCCAGCGGAAATTCCTTGCGCATGGGGAAATAATCCATTTCATCCACGTTCAGGATGCGGATGAGGTTGGGATGGCCCACAAAATCGACCCCGAAGAAGTCGTACGTTTCCCTCTCCATCCAGTTGGCGGTAGAAAACAGCTGCGAAGCCGTAAACACCTGCGGCGCCTGAATGTCGGTAAATACTTTAAACCGGAGGCGAACATTGGGCACAAAAGCGTGCAGGTGGTACACCACCGCCAGCTCCGCCCCTTTCTGATCGGGATAATGTACAGCGGTGAGGTCGGACAGGAAGCGGAACTGCAGGTCCTCTTCGTCGTACAGGAACTGCATTACTTTGAGGTTCAGTTCCTTGGGGGCGTGAAAAGACAGCATCCCGTGCGATTCTTCAAAGTTCGTCAACGCTTCGCCGAATTTCTCAACCAGCCTGTTTTTTATATGCTCGTTCGTCAAAGACATGTATAAGCTATTATCGTTTCTATTCTATTCCGTAGGAATTCATCAAATCTTTATAGCGGTCGCTGTGGCGGCGGCGCAGGCTTTCCTGGCCGATCAGGTCCTGGATGCGCATTACGCCGTCGAGGATGGCTTCCGGGCGGGGCGGGCAGCCCGGCACGTACACGTCTACCGGGATGATCTGGTCGATGCCCTGCAATACGGAATAAGTATCGAAGATACCGCCGCTGCTGGCGCAGGCGCCAACGGCAATCACCCAGCGGGGCTCAGCCATTTGCAGGTATACCTGGCGCAGTACGGGGCCCATCTTCTTGGCGATCGTGCCCATTACCATCAGCAGGTCGCACTGGCGGGGCGTAAAGCCCAGGCGCTCGGAGCCGAAACGCGCGAGATCGTAGTGAGCGGCCATGGTAGCCATAAATTCAATACCACAGCAGGAAGTGGCGAATGGCAGCGGCCAGATCGAGTTCTTGCGCGCCAGGCCGATCGCCTTATCAAGAGAAGTGGCAAAAAAACCTTCGCCGGAGTAGCCTTGCGGCATTTCCACCAGCTTCACCTTATTATTAAATTGAACAGGACGAGACATATCTTTACCCTCCTGTCCCGCAAGGCCAAAACCTGGCGGGACCTTTATTAATAGTTAACTTAAATTAATCTTCCCAGCGGAGCGCTCCCTTCTTGATAATATAGAAGAAACCGCCCATAAAAAATGCCACAAATGCAATCATGGCCAGGAAACCTTCCCAGCCCAACTCCTTGAAATTAACAGCGTACGGATAAAAAAAGATCACCTCCACATCGAACAGCACGAAGAGGATGGCGGTGAGGAAATACTTGATGGCCACAGGCTGACGGGCATTGCCCATCTGCTCGATACCGCTTTCGAAGTTCTCCAGCTTGTCTTTGGTTTTCCGTTTGGGTCCTAAAAAGTGAGTGGCAATCATCGTAACGCCAACAAAACCAAGCGCGGCAATCAGTTGTAAAACGATAGGGAAATAACTGAATGGCGTGTTAGCAGTCAAAATTTCAGCGGTAAAAAACATAAGCTTCCCAATATAAATTGTCCGAAAGCGCAAAAATACTGCAACTAAACTAGAAATCAAATCGACGACGACAAGAAATCTAATCTTTTTTTTGTATATGTAATATAATAAGATATGATTACTTGGTTTCCACAGTTTCCGGCTCAGCGTATTTTATACATAATAGATTGAGATTAAACCGATAACATAAAAAAAGCCCGGGCAGGGGCCCGGGCTCTGGCTGCTAATAGCCTGAATGTTAATTATTTGACCTTGCAGGTGTGGTGGTTCTGCCTGAAGTACTACGGCTGTTGTTCTGGTTCTGGGCCTGTATGTCCTTGATCTGTTTCACCGGCTCGCTGGTCGGGTCCAGCGGTGTCAGCTTGTCCATGAACTTCTGGAGATTGGCCTTATCCTCTTTATTATAATAGTACACCATCATATAAGTGTACGCCTTGATCAGGCCGGCCTTGTTCTTCACCGGGTCGCTTTCGGCCATGGCCAGGTATTTTTCAAAATACGGCACTGCCACGCCTGTTTTAGCTTCCACGTCGCGGGCGGCGGCGGTCATCCCCTGCCAGTAATAACCGGTCGTGAGGTCCGGGTAACTGGAAGCCAGCTGTGCAAAGGCGGAATCTGCTTTTACGAGCATGGTGGTGTCTTTACCGCCTTCGGAGCCGAGGTAATAGTTGATACCTACGTTATACAGGTCCACCGCGGCGGGTTTTTCCTTTTGTTCCACTTTCAGGTCCGCATACCGTTTATACCAGTCCCCTGCCTTGCCGAATATACGGGCCTGCTGAAAAGCTTTGGCCACGCCTTCGTAGCGGTCCAGGTCTTTCGTCGTGTCCGAGGTCGCGTATTTTTCCAGGTAGGTCAGCGCTTTTCCCTCATTGGCGGCCTGGGCGGTGGAATCGGAAAGTTTGATACGGCTGTAGATCTCGCTGCCGAGCTTATAGTCGATCGGCTCCAGTTTGCTTTCGCCTACTTTCTGCGAATACTGGTCGAATGCGTTCTTCGCGCCGAGGGAATCCCCTTTCTGCAGGTATGCATCCGCGATCATACGTTCGAGCTTGATCTTGTAGGATTCGTTGGCCTGCGGGATCAGGCTCTGAGCCTTGGCGATGGCTCCGTCGTAGTCCTTGTCGAGGAACATGATGGAAGCCAGGTAGTATTCGTTTTTGGTTTTATCCGCCTGATCAGACAGGGCGAGGTATTTCTGCAAATACTCCTTGGCCTTTGGAAGCGAGAACTGGCGCGGTTTCGGTGTGTAGTAGAATTGGTACAATTCGTAGAAAACGGGCGCGTAGTTCGGGTCCAGCTGCGCGGCTTTGGCGTAGTCTGCCACGGCCTGTTCCAGCAGTTTGGCGTTGTAATTCACGTGTCCCTGTTTCATGACCGCTTCGGCGTTGTTGGCTTCCAGCTCCAGTGCTTTTTCGTAGGCGGAAATGGCCTTGCCGCCGTTTTCACCGCCCATATAACGGTATGCGTCGCCCAGTTCAATATAATCGGCGGCAACGGGTTTATAGGCTCTTCTGCCTTCGTTGCCGTTAACAAGCGTTTCCATGGTGGTAAGGGCGTATGCCTTGTCGCCCCCCTTCACTTCGGTGTTCGCATCGGCGATGGCGCGGGCAACGTCCCCGTTTTTTCCTTTGGTGGCGGCAGTGGCCGCGTCGAACTTCTGCCTGGCAGCAGCAGCGTCACCATTGAGCAGGTCTATGCGTCCCATACCCGCATTCAGCAGCGGGGAGTTGGGCACGGCCTGCAATCCTTTCTGGAAAGCCGCGGCGGCGCCTTCTTTATTTTCAGCGCCTAATTCGGCGATGCCGAGATAATAATAGGCGCGGTCATCGTTCGGTTTTGCCGCGATCGCTTTTTCAAAGTCGGATTTTGCGGTGGCGAATTTTCCGTAATACAGATTCTTCAACCCGTCTTCTATCGTTTGAGCCATTGCCCCGCCAGCCAGGAAAAGCAGAGCAATGAGTGTACTTATACGCTTCTTCATGGTTTTTTAGTTTTAATCCGTTAATCTAAACATTACCGCCGCCGTTAAAGTTCGGCTGCGGTATGGCTTCATGTAGTAAAAAACATGCCAGAGTGCGCACGGATGGCAGCTCAGTCATTACTGAATTTACTCATTTATTCCCGAAAAAACAATGTAAGAAAACGTTAAAACCCAGGTTGGGCGGGAAAATAAAAAGGGCAGCGCCATTCCGGCGCTGCCCTTTCGCAGGTAAATAATTTACCTTATTTGGTGCCTTTTGCGGCTGCTTTGGAAGCGGCTGCGGAGGCTGCTTTTTCAGTGGATGCGAGGTTTTCCTTTACCTGGCGAACGGTGTCGTTGTTCGGGTCGAAAGCCAGCAGTTTGTCCATGTAGGGCTGCATGCCTGCTTTGTCTTCCAGGTTGTAATAATAGAGCATCAGGTAAGTGTATGCGTTGGTCAGGAACCTTTTGTTCCTTGCTTCGTCTTCGGGTTTCACGAGGGAAACGTATTTTTCGAACGGAGCTTTTGCCTTGCCTTCTTTTGCTTCGGTATCCATTGCGGCGTTAGCCATGCCGTGCCAGTAGAAGCCGGTCACCTGCTCGGGATATTTGGCGGTGAAAGCGGCCCAGGTGCTATCTGAAGTGCTGTACTTGCCTGCATAATATTCGTAGAAACCTTTGTAAAAATGGTCGGATACGGCGCCGGAGTTGTCTTTGAACTCAAGTGCTTTACCGTACCATTCGGCGGCTTTACCATAGTTGCGCATTTCTTTGAAAGCTTCGGCTACGTTGCGGAATTTTTCCGCGTCTTTGGTGGTGTCTGCTTCAGCATACCTTTCCAGGTAGCTGCCTGCCAGTTCCTGGTAGTTAGCCTGGGTGGCGCTGTCTGAGCTTTTCAGTTTACCATAGATGGCGCTCAGCAGTTTCAGGTCGTTTACTTCCAGTTTATCGTTACCCACCGCTTTCACGTGTTCGTCCATGAGTGCTTTTGCGGAGAGGGAATCGCCTTTCTGGAGGTTTGCATCGGCAGCCAGCAGGGTGAGCTTGCCTTTGTAGGCTTCGTTAGCGGAACCCATAAGGGCTTTCGCTTTGGCGATCGCGCCATCATAATCTTTCTGGTAGAAAGCGATAGCCGCGAGGTAATATTCGTTTTTCGCCTTGTCTGACGGGTCGCCTACTTCCACGTATTTCTGGAGGTATTTGGCCGCGTGTTCCAGGGAGAATTGTTCTTTTCTGGGAGTGATATAGAACTGGTACAGTTCGAAATATGCGGGAGCGTAGTTGGCGTCCATATTGGTGGCTTTCGCCCAGTCTGCCACGGCTTGCTGCAGCAGTTTGGCGTTGTAGTTCACCAGGCCTTGTTTCATTACGGCTTCGGCGTTGTTGGCGTCGAGCTCCATTGCTTTTTCGTAAGAGGTGATGGCTTTACCGCCGTTCTCACCGCCGAGGTAGCGGTAAGCGTCTCCCAGCTCGATATAATCGGCCGCGGTGGCTTCATACATTTGTCTTTTTTTACGGCCTTCGTTGTTCAGGAGTTTTTCCATCACGGTGAGGGCATATCCGCGGTCGCCGCCGGTTACTTCGGTGTTGGCGTCTGCAATTGCGCGGGCAACGTCTCCGTCGCGGCCTTCAGTGGCGGTGCTGGCGGATTCGAATTTCTGTTTTGCTTCAGCGGTTTTACCGTTCAGCAGGTCGATGCGGCCGAGGCCGGCGGTAAGCAGCGGTGAATTGGGCACTGCGGTGAGACCTTTGGAAAATGCGGCCGCGGCGGCGTCTTTGTTTTCCAGTCCCAGTTCGGCTATACCGAGATAATAATAGGCACGGGCGTCCTCAGGTTTCGCGGTGATGGCTTTTTCGAGATTTTGTTTCGCGGTCTGGTATTTGCCGTAGTACAAATCCTTCAAACCATCTTCCACAGATTGTGCCATAGCTCCGTTGGCTATGCAGAGCATGGCTACAAATAAACTTTTCCTTCTGTTCATGAGCAATCCGGTTTTAGTTGTGTTTATCAGTATTTATTATTTCAAAGTGGCTTCCCTGAAGACGATATTCAATCTTGCAGGATACAATTTATACTTGCCTATCAGGAGTTGGCCTTCCTGGCCGCCGAGGAAAGTGGCAAACCCCGCGCCCAGGCCCTGGTAAGGCTCTTTCAAGATATAGAACATGCCCCGTGTGAGCGGGTAAGATTTCATGCCGATGTAAAACTGGTAAGGTTTTACAAAATCGGTATTGTTATCCGCACGTAATTTCACCGTGTTTACCATCTTCGTAAATTCGATCGCTTTGGTATCGTTCGTATCCGAGATCCAGTTCACGCCGATCACGCCGATGGCTTCTTTATTTTTCGAAACGTGCTCTATCACTTCCGGGTTCGATTTTGCCGCCATCGTAGTGGCCGGCAAAGGTTTCCCTTTATTGATGGAATCCCGTATGAAGCGGACCGTGCTGGAATTCTGATGGTCGAACACGATCTGCCATTTACGTTCGCTGGTGCCGTCCATGATCTTGCGCACCTGGTCCATCGTAAGAATGGAATCGGGATTGGCATTGTTGACGATCAGGGCAATGGCGTCCGTGGCCAGTTGCAGGCTTTGCGGCCGTATCTTTTCCTTTTTGAAATATTCTTTTTCGTCTTCCTTCAGGTCGCGCGTCACGATGATCATACGCGAGCTGTCGTCGAACATATCTTTAAAACAATCCGCTTCCGGTTTGTATTCCGCGATGATCTTCGTTTTCGGGTATAAAGACTGGAACACTTTTATTTCAGCGGCGATCAGCGGCTGATAGGTTTCGTCTACCGAAATACGCAGGGTGCCTGATGTAGGAGTGTCTTTCTCACCGCCCTGGGATGTGCCGCCGGCGCAGCCTGCGAGGGTCAGGGCAACTACTGAAGCCGCCAATAACGACCCCATCCAGTTTTTAGCTTTTAAAAACATACACACAGTCTAATGGTGAAAAATTAATCAAAAAAATAATTGCTTGACGCCCCTGTACACACGAAATAATCCATACGCACATAATACGCCGCCCAATGCATAGGTCAGCTCAATGGAAATGTTCAGCTTACCAAAACCAAGCTTCTCTGAGAAAAGCGCATACAGTCCGAAGAGGATAAAAAATAAGCCCCTTATCAGTTCGCCCATCGGGCGGTATGACACATTCATCCGTTTGTTCGTGTTATCGTTCTCCTGTTGCATTAGTGGCAAATTACAAGTATACAAAAAAAATTGTTTTATTCTAGTTATGAAAACTTTATTCGTTTGTTAAAAAACCGCCAGGCCTTGTGCTGGTCCTTCGTTATAGAGATGCTCCAACTTCCGGATTCCATATTACACTAAAGTTTTAACATATGCAATTGCGCGGGAATACGTTATACACTTCCCTGAAAATGTGGTAGTTTTGCGCTCTGAAAAAACGGGGGAACGCAGGCGGGTCAAAGAAAACAACTAATTGGTTCACAGCCGCTTACCCTGTTCAGCAATTTTATACACGATGAAAATTTTAATGGTCTGCCTCGGCAACATCTGCCGTTCCCCGCTCGCGGAAGGCATCCTGAGGCATTTATCCGATCAGCAGGGCCTTGGCTGGGAAGTGGATTCCTGCGGTACCGGCAACTGGCACGTGGGCGATCCGCCGGACGCCCGCTCCGTACGCGTGGCGCGGCAAAACGGGATCGATATCTCGAAGCTCAGGGGGCGGCAATTCCAGGTGGCCGACTTCGACGATTTCGACCGCATCTTCGTGATGGACCTCGACAATTACCGCGACGTGCTGCGTAAAGCCCGCAGCGACGGAGACCGGCAGAAGGTACAATTATTGCTGGAACACCAGCAGCCGGTGCCCGACCCCTGGTACGACGATGCGTTGTTTGAACCGGTGTACCAGCTGATCTACAATGCTTGCGAGCGCATCGTTAAAATAGGGTAAATTCGATCCACAATTCACACTCCATAGAATGATAAAAGTAAGCAAACCACAAGGCACCCGTGATTTTGACCCGGAAGTAGTCCGCAAGCGCAATTACATTTTTGCGACCATCCGCAAAACATTTGAACTATACGGTTTCCAGCCGTTGGAAACGCCGGCCATGGAAAATACTTCCACGCTGCTCGGCAAATACGGCGAGGAAGGCGACAGGCTGATATTCAAGATCCTCAACAACGGCGACATCCTCGGCCAGGCGCAGATGGCGAAAGACAGCCGGGAACTGGGGCTTTTATTATGTGAGAAATCCCTGAAATACGACCTTACCATTCCTTTCGCCCGGTACGTGGTGATGAATCACGGCAAACTCACCCTTCCCTTCAAACGGTACCAGATACAGCCTGTGTGGAGAGGCGACAAGCCCAGCCGCGGCCGCTACCGCGAATTTTACCAGTGCGATGCGGACGTGATCGGGAGCGATGCGCTGATCAATGAAGTGGAATTGCTGAAAATATACGACACCGTGCTGACCGACCTAGGCCTGGAAGGTTACCAGCTGAAAGTCAACAACCGCAAGATACTGGCTGGTCTCGCCGAACTGGTGGGCCGCCCGGACCTGATGACCGACATCACCATCGCCATCGACAAGCTGGACAAGATCGGTGCGGGCGGGGTACGGGAAGAGTTGGCGGGAAGAGGGCTTCAGCCGGCGGAGATCAACAACGTCATGGATTTTATTTCCGTGGAAGGCAGTAACGACGAAAAGCTGGAACGCCTCAGTCAGCTGCTGGCGGGCTCTCCCACGGGTTTAAAAGGCGTGGAAGAGCTGCGGTTCATTCTCGGCGGCGGTCTTGCCCGTTTCAACTCCGCACCGGTGATCGATCTTACGCTGGCGCGCGGGCTGAATTATTATACCGGCATGATCGTGGAAGTGAAAGCCCCCGTACAGGTGAATATGGGCAGCATCGGCGGCGGCGGCCGTTACGACGACCTCACCGGTCTTTTCGGCCTGCCGGGCATTTCGGGCGTGGGCATTTCCTTCGGTGTGGACAGGATCTACGATGTGCTGGAAGAATTGAAGCTGTTTCCCGCCACCGCGCAACAGGGCACGCAGGTGCTCTTTTTTAACCCTGGCGCGGAAAAACTGGCCAATGTGTTCGGATACGTAAACCAGCTGCGGGAAAGAGGGATCGTTGCCGAACTTTTCCCCGACGATATCAAGCAGGACAAACAATACAAATACGCGGAAAAACGCGGCATACCTTACATCGCTTATGTGGAGGAAACTGCGCCCGGCGTTATTTCGATCAAGAACATGACGAACCGGGAACGTTATAATATTAAGCCGGAAGAGCTCGCCGGTTTTGCGTTTTAAAAGGAAAGGCCCTGAAAGAATTCGGGGCCTTTTTTCTCGCAACTAAAACAATATGTCTGTACCAGTGAATTGTTGTGTTATTCCCAGGCTCCGTCGCCAACGCGTTTCCCGGAGATGAAGCGCCAGTAGCTGTAGAACTCGTCGTCCAGCCGTTTGTAGCGATAATCGGGGATCACGTTTTCCAGGTGTTTGCCCCAATGCGGCGTGCTGCCGTCCCGGTCTTTGAAACCGTATTCGTCGGAGAGATTCCAGGAGCTGAACACCTTCCCTGTTTTGGCGAATACGCCGGGATCAGCCGCCAGCGCGGCTGCGGCGCGACCAACGAACCATGGCGTTTCGGAGGCAATAAAGTTTTTATCTTTTTTTACGCCCTCTTCCCAGTTTTCTTCCGTAACGCCAAAATAACCGAGCATGGCTTCAGACCGTAGAAAGCCCGGCGTAAGCGCAAGTGCGGCGATGTTATGTTCTTTTAATTCTTCCGCCATGCCGAAGGCCAGCCTGATGATGGAAGTTTTCACAAGATCATACAACAGCTGCCCTCGGTAGAAATACCCATCGCCGTCGGTGATCTCGATGATGAGCCCTTTTTGGGCCGGGAGCATCAACGGCACGGCGTATTTGCTGGTGATAATGTGGGTGTTGATGGCCTGCTGCAGCATTTTGAAACCGTTGGACAGGTTTTCGATCTTCCAGAAAGGTTTGCCCCATTCGGTAAGCTCATCTCCTCCCCAAACATCGTTCACCAGTACGTCGAGCCTTCCCTGTTCCCTGCCGATCCTTTCACAGAGAGCGGCCACCTGTGTTTCGTCGCTATGATCTGTTTTTATGGCAATGCCTTTCCCACCGAGGGCGGTCACTATTTCGGCGGTTTCATCGATCGTTTCGGGCCGGTGTACGCCGGATGCGAGGTCTCCGCGGGTGCTTCTGCCGGTACAATACACTGTGGCGCCCGCTTCGCCGAGCATACACGCGATCCCGCGGCCGGCGCCCCGTGTGGAGCCGGCAACAAGGGCTATTTTATTTTCGAGCGGTTTCATACGGGAAAGATCAGCGTTTGATACGCAGTCTATCTGCGTACCCGGTCAGAATACAAAAGAATCGCCCTGATTGTTCGCTACCCGGCGCATGCGCGGTGAGCTCCGTCTTTTTTATGGCGAAAGCCTATCTGCAGTGAGGTTATCTTTTTGAACGGATTTTTAGTAAGGAGAAACGCTGTTCGGTGCGCACGTCTTTCACCTGGTATGTATTCCATTCTGCGGGTACGAATGGCGCGCTGAACGTCTTTATACACGAGGTGCTGCGCTTCGCAGTGCTTGTGACAAAGCTATTTGGAATCTCCCGGAAGCCAGCTGGAATCACGGTTTCAGTTGTAACATTGCTGCGAGCGTACGTTGCCGCTGGTATGTTGCGGGATGCCGGGGCCGGCTATGATCAGCAGTATGCGGGGAGGCTTTTTTCGTAGAGATTTTGTTTGCCGGGCAAACCATCTGCGACGATGTTGAGGCCATTGTTGCCGGTGAAAACGATGATCGTATTCTTTAAAGTTCCTGATTTTTCGAGTGCATCCACGATGTGGCCGACCTTCGTCTATTGCGGTGATCATTGCGTAACAGGCGGTGATTTCGCGGGGAAGGGGCGATAGTTGTTCGTCGCGGATTTTTGGCGGGGTTACCTTGTTTTGAAAAGAAAATAGGGAACTGGTATAAATGAGAAAAGCCTCAACGTATGTACGTTGAGGCTTTCTAATAAATATGGCAGCTACCTACTCTCCCGCATGATAGTGCAGTACCATCGGCCATGAGGGGCTTAACTTCTCTGTTCGGAATGGGAAGAGGTGAACACCCTCGGCAAAACCACCATAAGATCTTCTGAGCTTGCTTGCGCAGCGGCTCTTCAATAATTTACATATTGGGAAGTTGTATATCACGCTCTTGGAACTTGCATTCTTTCGAGACGAACGCTAAAAAATAAAATTAAAGCTTACGGGCAATTAGTATTACTCGGCTTCGATGTTACCACCCTTACACCTGTAACCTATCAACGTCGTAGTCTCCGACGGCCCTTAAAAGTAAAC